>NZ_MUHU01000001.1 GCF_002105195.1 Derxia lacustris
GCTTGACCGGGACCAGAACCTTCATGCCTTCCCCTTGGAATTCGGGCTGTTACGGGCGCCGGCGCCATGCGCCGCGCTCAGGAAAACGGGCCGGGATTATACGAAAGGCCCCGGCAAGCCTTCTCTGGCAGACAAAGCGCACAGGCCACGCCGATCCCGGCCAATGAGCCCGCCGGACGATGTGGCACGCTCCGCCTCGCGCCGGTCCCCGGCCGCGCCCTCCCCTCCTCATCCACGTTGCAACCGCCATGAATCCCACCGACCTTGCCCCGTCCCGGCTCGATGCCGCCCAGGCCGCCGCGCTTGCCGGCCGCGTGCTCGCCACGGTCGGCGCCATCGTCGTCGGCAAGGACGTGCAGGTGAAGCTCGGCCTCGCCTGCCTGCTCGCCGGCGGCCATCTGCTGATCGAGGACGTGCCCGGCGTCGGCAAGACCACGCTGGCCCATGCCTATGCGCGCGCGCTCGGGCTGGCGTTTGCGCGGGTGCAGTTCACCAGCGACCTGCTGCCGACCGACGTGATCGGCGGCGCCATCTTCGACCGCGAGGAACAGCGCTTCGTGTTCCACCCGGGCCCGGTCTTCACCCAGGTGCTGCTGGCCGACGAAATCAACCGCGCCAGCCCCAAGACCCAGAGCGCGCTGCTCGAAGCGATGGAGGAGCGCCAGGTCAGCGCCGAGGGCGAGACCCGGCCGCTGCCCGAGCCCTTCTTCGTGATCGCCACGCAGAACCCGTCGCGCCAGCTCGGCACCTTTCCGCTGCCCGAGTCGCAGCTCGACCGCTTTCTGATGCGGCTGTCGCTCGGCTATCCGTCGCGCGACGCCGAGCGCGCGCTGCTCATGGGCGAGGACCGCCGCGAACTGCTGCGCCGGCTCGATCCGGTCGTCACGCCGGCCGAGCTGCGCGCGCTCGCCGGCACCCGCGCCGCGCTGCATGTGGCGCCGATGCTCATCGATTACGTGCAGCGCCTGATCGAGGCCTCGCGCGATCCGCGCCGCTTCGCCGAGGGCCTGAGCCCGCGCGCCGGCCTCGCGCTGTTGCAGGCCGCGCGCGCCTGGGCGCTGATCGACGGCCGCGACTTCGTGCTGCCCGACGACGTGCAGGCGGTGCTGCCGTCGGTGGCCGGCCATCGGCTGCTGCCGGCCGCCGCCGGCAATGCCCGGCCGCTGCAACTGGCCGAAGCCATCGCCGGCTGGATGCGCTCGGTGCCGGTCGAGGGCTGATGTCGGCGCCGCCCGTCGATCACGACAGCGTCGGCGCCGCGCTGCGCCGCGCCGCCGCCGGCCATGGCCTGCGCGACCGCATGCAGCGCCTGCTCCAGCGCCCGGCCGAGGCCGAGCTGCTGCTCGGCCATCGCCGCATCTACACCCTGCCGACGCGCCCGGGCTGGGCCTTCGGCGCGCTGCTCGCGGCGCTGCTGCTGCTGGCCATCAACTACGAGCTGAATCTGGGCTATGCGCTGGTGTTCATCCTGGCGTCGGCGGCCTGGGCCTCGCTGCATCTCGGCTTTGCCAACCTGTCCGGACTGAAGCTGGCCGACGCGCGCGCCGAGCCGGTGTTCGCCGGCGAGCTGGCCGCGTTCGAATTCACCGTCGCCGACACGCGCCGACGCGCCCGCCACGCGCTCGCCGTGAGCAGTGCCGACGGCAGGATGCGGCTGCAACTGGCGGCCGGCGCCAGCGCACGCGCCATCGTGCAGCGGCGCGCGGAGCAGCGCGGCTGGCTCGACGCGCCGCGCGCCACGCTCGAAACCGGCTTTCCGCTCGGCCTGTGGCGCATCTGGAGCCTGTGGCAGCCGGCCGCGCGCTGCCTGGTCTATCCGGCGCCCGAGCGGCCCGCCGCGCCGCTGCCCGGCGCCGAAAGCCGCGACGGCGACCAGCCGGTCGGCGGTCCCGGCCACGAGTCCTTCGCCCATCTGCGCGCCTACCAGCCCGGCGACTCGCCGCGCCGCATCGCCTGGCGCGCCTATGCGCGCAGCGGCGGCCAGACCCTGTCGGCGCGCCAGTTCGAGGGCAGCAACGGCGGCGAGCTGTGGTTCGACGCCGCCAGCCTGCCCGGCGCGCTCGGGCTCGAAGGCCGGCTCGCCCGCCTCGCCGCCTGGGTGCTCGAAGCCGATGCGCTTGGCCTGAGCTACGGCCTGCGCCTCGGCGCCGAGGAAGTGCCGCCCGCCGCAGGCCCGGCCCAGCGCGACGCCTGCCTGCGCCTGCTGGCGCTGCACGCCCTGTAATCCGCCGTCCATGTCGCCGCTCGCCCGCCTCGTCCCCTTCGTCCGGCGCCAGCTCGCCACGCTCGGCCATGACGGCCGCGCCACGCTGCTCCTGCTGCTGGCGGTCGCCGCCGTGGTCGTGCCGCATTTCGAACATCTGCCGGGCTGGGCGCTGGCGGTCACGCTCGGCGCCTTCGGCTGGAAATGCCGGCTGCTGGCGCTGCACCGTGCCGCGCCGCCGCGCCTGCTGCTGGCGCTGATCGTCGGCGCCATCGCGCTCGGCACCTGGCGCAGCTACGGCAGCCTGTTCGGCCGCGATGCCGGCGTGACCCTGCTGGTCATGCTCATGTGCCTCAAGCTGCTGGAAATGCAGGCGCGGCGCGACAGCTTCGTGGTGGCCTATCTCGGCTTCTTCCTGGCCGCCACCGGCTTCCTGTTCTCGCAGAGCATTCCGGCCGCCGCCTGCGTGCTGCTGGCGCTGCTGCTGCTGCTGGCGGCGATGGTCGCCGGCCAGCTCGGTGCCGCCGACCCCGGCGCCGCCGAGCCGCAGGACGGCGCCGGCGCCACCGGCCTGCGGCTGGCCGGCGCCACCGGGCTCAGGCTGATGGCCTGGTCGCTGCCGCTGGCGGCGCTGTTCTTCCTGCTGTTTCCGCGCATTCCGGGGCCGCTGTGGAACCTGCCCAACGATGCCGGCGGCGCCCACACCGGCCTGAGCGACAGCATGGCGCCGGGCGATCTGAGCGATCTGGCCGAATCGGGCGCGATGGCATTCCGCGCCCGCTTTGCCGCCAGCGCGCCGGCGCAGGGCCAGCTGTACTGGCGCGCCCTGGTCATGGGCGGCTTCGACGGCCGCAGCTGGCGACCGTGGCACATGCCGGCCGGCGCCGAGGCCGGCGACGGCCCGTCCGAGCCGGTGCAGGCGCTGTCGGCGCCGCTGCAATACGAGCTGATCGCCGAGCCGAGCGGCGACCGCTGGCTGTTCGCGCTCGACGGGCCGCTCGCGCTCGGCCCCGACACCCGGCCCACCGAAGGCGCCACCTGGCAGGCGCGGCGCGGGCTGCGCGACCGCACCGTGCTGCACGGCAGTTCGGCGCTCGACTACCGGCTCGGCGCTGCCGCCGGCACCGGCGACGGCCCGGTGGCGCGACGCGGCTGGCTGCAACTGCCGGCCGGCTTCAATCCGCGCACGCTCGACTACGGTCGCCGCCTGCGCGCCGATTACACGGACGACCGCGCCCTGATCGACGCGGTGCTCAGCCGGTTCCGGCGCGACGCCTACCGCTACACGCTGCAACCGCCACGCCTCGGCCGCGACTCGGTCGATGAATTCCTGTTCGATACCCGCGCCGGCTTCTGCGAACACTACGCCTCGGCGTTCGCGGTGCTGATGCGCGCGGCCGGCATTCCGGCGCGCGTGGTGGCCGGCTACCAGGGCGGCGAAGTCAATCCGGTCGACGGCTGGATCGAGGTGCGCCAGAGCGATGCCCATGCCTGGACCGAGGTCTGGCTCGGCCGCGACGCCGGCTGGGTGCGCATCGACCCGACCGCGGCGGTCGCGCCCGAGCGCATCGAGCGCGGCCTCAATCAGGCGCTGCCGGCGCTCGGCATCGACCGGCTGGCCCGGCTCGCACGCGGCACCGACGGCCCGCAGCTGTGGCGCGCGCTGCGGCATCGCTGGAATGCGATCGAGAACACCTGGAATCTGGCGGTGCTGCGCTACGACAGCGAGCAGCAGCGCAGCCTGTTCGAGCGCCTGGGCCTGGGCGCGCCCGACATGCAGACGCTGCTCGTCGGCTGCATGGCAGCGCTCGGGCTGGCCAGCGCGGCGCTCGGCGGCAGCCTGCTGTGGCAGGCGCTGCGCCGGCCGCGCCCCGACCGGCTGACGCGGCTGGCGATGCGCTTCGAAGCCAGACTGGCGCATGCCGGCTGCGTGCGCGCACCGCACGAGCCGCCGGCCGCCTTCGCGCGCCGCGCCGTCGCCGCGCTGGCCGCCGACGCCGCCGCGCCGGCCGATGCGCGCGTACCGGACGCCGCCGATCAGGCGCGCCGCATCTTCGAAGCGCTGATCGGCATGCGCTATCGTCGGCCGCCGTCCCCCGCCGAACTGGAAGTGCTGCAACGATGGATCGCCGAATTCAAGCCGCGCTCGCCGCGCTGACCGCCGCCACCGCCCTCGCCGCCTGCGCGAGCCGCATCCCGCTCTATCCCGAAGACGGCGCCGCGCCGGCCCGCAGCGGCAGCGCCGCCACGCCGGCCGCGCCCGCCCCGGCCGCGGCACCGCCCGCGCCGGCACCCGCGGAAGCCCCCGTCGTGGCGGTCACCACCCGGCCGATCGTGGTCGGGCCCATGGGCAGCGCCGATCTGGCCACGCCGGCCGTGCCCGGCAGCTATGCGCGGCGCGCCGACATCGCCGCCTGGGCCGATGAATTCGCCGCGCGCGCGCCGATCGACCGCGCGCTGGTGCAATCGGCGCTCGACCGCATCGAGCCGCAGCCGCGCGTGCGCCGGCTGATCCTGCCGCCGGCCACGCCGCAGCAGAAGAACTGGACCGCCTACCGCGCCCGCTTCCTCGACACGGTGCGGATACGCGCCGGCGCCGACTTCTGGGCCGCCAATGCCGACGCCCTGGCGCGCGCCGAGCGCGACTACGGCGTGCCGGCGGCGGTCATCGTGGCGGTGGCCGGCGTCGAGACCGTCTACGGCCGCAACCAGGGCGACTTCCGCACCGCCGACACGCTCGCCACCCTCGCCTTCGACTGGCCGGCCGAGGCGCCGCGCGACCGCTCGGCCTATTTCCGCGAGCAGCTCGAACAGCTTCTGCTGCTGGCGCGCGACTACGGCAGCCAGGTGCTCGACTGGCGCGGCAGCTATGCCGGCGCGCTCGGCATTCCGCAATTCATGCCGGGCAGCCTGCGCGACTTTGCGGTGGACTACGACGCCGACGGCCGCATCGACCTGAGCGGCAGCCCGGCCGACGCCATCGGCAGCATCGCGCGCTATCTGTCGGCGCACGGCTGGCAGGCCGGCCTGCCGATCTGGCTGCCGGCGCGCCCCGGCAACAGCCCCGAGCAATGGATCGCCCACGACCTGGAAGCGCGCTGGACCGCCGATGCGCTGGCCGAGGCCGGCGTGACGGTGCAGGGCAGCGCGCCGCCCGATCTGCTGTTCGGCCTGGTCGACCTGACCGCGCCGGCCGCGCCGACCGAATGGCGCGCCGGCACGCGCAACTTCTTCGCCATCACCCAGTACAACCGCAGCTTCTTCTATGCGGCGGCGGTGGCCGATCTGGCAGCGGCGGTGAGCGCGGCGCGCAATCAGCCGGCCGCCGCCGCGCTGCCGGTCAATCCGGCCGCGCCGCGCGTGGGCAGCGGCACGCCGCGCCCGGCGCCGGGCACGCTGCGCATCGGCGACAGCGGCAAGCCGTCCACCGGCACGCGCTGAGCGCCGGCGTTCAGCCCGCGCCGGTCGCGGTGCCGGGCTCGATCACCGCCAGCACCGGCAGATGGTCGGACGCGATCCGCGCCAGCCGGCTGCGATGCGCCGCCACCCGCACCAGCAGCGGCGCCGGCCGCACCCAGATGCGGTCGAGCGCCAGCAGCGGCCAGCGCGCCGGAAAGCTGCGCGGCGCCGGCGCCGGCGCGAACACCCGCTGCAACCAGCGCAGCGGCCGGCCCCACAGCCACCATTCGTTCAGGTCGCCGAGCAGCACCGTGGTTTCGCGCGCGGCCACGTCGAATGCGCTGGCGCCGGCCGCGTCAATGCGGCTCAGCTCGGCCAGCAGCCGGCGCACCTGGGCCCGGCGCTCGGCCGGGTCGAGGCCGAGATGCGTCGCGATCACCCGCAGCGGCCGGCCCGGCGCATCGAGCGTGACGACGATGGCGCCGCGCGGCTCGCGGCCCGGCACGCTCAGGTCGATCAGCCGGCGGCTGGTGACCGGATAGCGGCTGAGCAGCCCGTTGCCGTAGTCGCCCGGGCCGCGCAGCAGCGTCGGCCCGGCTACCGCATGCATGCCGCTGCGCTCGGCCAGCCAGGCCAGCATGTCGAAGCCGGTGCGGTCCGACTCCACCTCCTGCAGCGCGATCACGTCGGCGCGCAGTTCGCGCAGCACGTCGGCGATGCGGTTGGGCACGAAATGCCCGTCGGCGCCGACGCCGCCATGCAGATTCCAGGTCGCCACCCGGATCACGCGCCAGCCCGGTCGCGGCGCCGGCCGATCCAGCCGCGCACCAGCACCGCCGCCAGCACGCACAGCGCCACCAGGCCGCCGAGCAGCGCAAAGCTGGCCCAGCCGGGCGTGCGGATCGCGGCCGCCACCCGGTCGACGAACACGGTGGTGAATGCGATGCCCGGCGCCATGCCGAGCGCGGTGCCGGCCAGAAAATCGCGCAGCCGCACCTGGGCCGCGCCGGCCACCAGATTGACGATGGAGAACGGCGCGACCGGCAGCACGCGCAGCAGCACCATCGCCGGCAGGCCGCGCCGTGCCAGCCGCAGCGCCAGCCGCTGCATGCGCGGCCCGCCCCAGCGCCGCAGCGCGCGCCGGCCCGCGAGCCGGCCGATCCACCAGCTGACGGCGGCGCTGGCCAGCGCGCCGGCCAGCGCGTAAAGCCCGCCCTGCCAGGGCCCGAACACGATGCCGGTCACGCCGACCAGCAGCATCACCGGCATGACCACCAGACCGGCCAGCACATAGCAGCCGACCACCGCCAGTGGCGACAGCGGCAGCGCATCGAGCCGTTCGCCCAGGCGCACCAGCTCGCCCAGGTCGAGCAGCTCGCGCAACGGCGTATAGCGCCAGGCCATCGCCAGCGCCGCCAGCGCGACGGCGATCAGCGTCCAGGCGGCGATGCGCTCGCGCATCGGGCGGCGCTGGCCGGCGCGCGGCAGCAGCTCGGTCATGAGCAGCTCGGTCGCGGCCGGGCGCTCGGGGTCGATGACGAAGTTGGCGTCGGGCAGCAGCCGGTCGATCTCGGGCGCGACGCTCAGGTCGAGCGGCACCAGGCTGCGCTGGCCGGGCGCGCCGGCGCAGTCGGCCGCCGCGCCGGCGACGCTCTCGACCGGCGCCGCCGGCGCGCGCAGCGCATCGATGGCGGCATTGAGCCGGCCGTGCTCGCGCAGGGCCGCGTCGACCTCGGCCGGCGCCCGGCCCAGATGCTCGCCGAGCAGCCGCGCGCGCAGGGCGGCGATGGCCGCGCGCACCCGCGGCTCGCCACCCGAGGCGATGGCGAGATTGCATTCGCTGTCGAAGCCCATCGAGCGGTTGCTGAGGTTGGCCGAGCCGACGGTGACGAAGTCGTCGTCGACGACCATCAGCTTGCTGTGCACATTCAGGCAGCGGCTGCCGTCGGGCGTTTCGCCGGGCAGTTGCGGGCACCAGGCGCGGTAGCGGTCGGCGCCGTCGGCGCCGCGCAGCCGCGCATCGATGCGGCCGCGCAGCACGCCGAGCGTGGTCTCCTCCAGCCAGCCGCTCTGGCGCCGCGGCAGCACCAGCGCGATGTCGGGCGCGGCCGGTGCGGCCAGGCGCGCGGCCAGCGCCTCGGCCATGGCGGCGGAGCTGAGGTACTGGTTCTCGATGTAGATGGCGTGGCGCGCGGCGCCGATGGCATCGGCCAGCAGTGCGCGCACTTCGCCGACCGCCGCATAGCCCTCGAAGCCGGGCTCGGTGCGCGCGATGCCGACCGGCACGTCGGTGAGGTCGGGCCGCAGGCCGGCGGGCCAGGGGTCGGCGCCGGTCGCCGCTGTCGCCGCTGCCGCTGATGGGGCTGTGCCGGGACGCGCCCCGGCGGGCGGGCGCAGGCCGGGCCGGCCGCTGGCGCGCAGCCAGCGTTCGGCGCACAGCTCGCCGAGCGCGGCGGCGGCGGCGCCGTCGACCGCCATCTGCACGTCGTGGAACGGCGCATAGGGCTTGCCGTCGGGATCGACGCGGCCCGGGTCGGCCGCCGCATGGGCCGGCGTGTCCCAGCGGCAGCGCGTCAGGTCGAGCCCGCCGACGAAGGCGATGGCGCCGTCCACCACCACCACCTTCTGATGCTGCGAGGCGCCGACCGGATGGCAGCCGTCGAGCTGGAACTGCATGCGCCGGTGGGTGCGCCAGCCCAGCCGCAGCGGCGACAGCCATTCGCGTTCGAGCGCGAACAGCATCGCGTAATCCCAGCTCAGCACCTGGGCGCGCAGGCCCGGCCGGGCGCGCACCAGCGCATCGAGCAGCTCGGCCAGCGGCGCCGGCCAGCCGTCGTCGCCGCCGTCGCGGCGCAGCTGCACGCGGCTGTCGATGTCCCAGCCGACGATCTGGATGCTGTGCCGGGCCTGGATGAGCGCCGCGCGCAAGGCCGAGAAATACGCCGCGCCGTCGACCAGGAAGGCGACGCGCGCGGCCTGCTCCACGCGCCAGCAATTGCGGCCGGGCTGGAGCAGATGGGCGGCATCGGCCGCAGGGTGGGAAGGACGGTCGTCAGGCATGCGCCGATGCTAGGCAGCGCGAGCCCGCCGGCTGAACGGCACGAAATGGCAGCGACGCAAGCGGACGGCTTCAGTCGTAAGCGGCGGCAAGCCCTGCGGGACGGCGCCGACAAGACGGCGCGCCGCAGCGGAAGGCGGACCGGCGCGGTCGGCGCGCGATGCCCGAAGGGTCGGTCGGCGCGCGGTGCCCGAACGGTCGGCCGCCGTGCCGGTCGAGGCGGCGGCCGGCGGCGCTCAGGCGGGCGGATTCAGCAGCCGCCAGTAGCTCGGCGTGTTGGCCAGCGGCGGCGCCTCGCCGAGCACCGCGAAGCAGTCGTTGAAGTATTCGATCCAGGCATCGGCATGCAGGGTGCCGAGCTGCTTGTCGCGCAGCGTCTGCACCAGGCCCCAGCGGTTGCCGGCCGGCCGCAGCGAGCCGGCGTTGTAGGCACAGGCCACCAGCGGCGGATCGAAGTTGGTCGGGCCGGCGCGGCGCAGCGCCTGCTGGCGCAGATAGAGCGTGCCGGCGCGGATCGAGGTTTCGGGGTCGAGCAGCGCCTGCCGGTCGAGCCTGGGGTCGCCGACGGCGGCGCGCGCGGTGCTGATGAGCGTCTGCATCAGGCCGGGCGAGACGCGGTCGGGCGTGGTGGCGTCGCTGACGAAGCCGGGCTCCTCGCGGCAGCAGTCGGCGCGGCCGCCGCTTTCGGTGCAGATGGTGGCGACGATGATCTCGACCGGCACGCCGTAGGCGGCGGCGCACTTTTGCAGCGCGGCGCCGTAGGCGGTCCAGACCTTGCGCGCGGTGTTCGGCGCGCCGCCGGTGCGCGGCAGCCGCTCGGCGCCGGCTTCGCGCACCCGCACGCCATCGGCGGCCAGCCGCCATTGCAGCGTGCCGCCGCCGAGCGGGCTGGCATGCCAGTCGGCGATGCGGCGCAGATAGGCGTCGAGATTGGCGATCCAGCCCGGCGCCGGGGCGCTGGCGGCCGGCGCGGCGGCCGGCGCCGGCGCATCTGCGGCGCCCGGCGTGCGCACATCGGCGAGCGCGCGGACGGCGGCGGCAGCCGGCGCGTCGTCGACGATGGCGGCGCTGTCGGGATTGAGCCGGCTCCAGGTGTCGCGGCCGATCACGCCGTCGGCTTCGAGCTTCTCGGCCTGCTGAAAGTCGCGCACCGCATCGCGGGTGGCGGGGCCGTAGACGCCGTCGGCGCCGCAACGCAGCAGGCCGCGCCGGATCAGCGCCTGCTGGGCCGCGCGCACCTGTTCGCCGCGCATGAGCGGCAGGCTGAAGCGCAGGTCGGAGTCGAGATTCATCTCAGCCTCCGCAGTTGGCGAGGGTGGCGCGGCGGGCACGCGCATCGGCGAGCAGGCGCGCGAACTGTTCACCGTAGCTGCCGGCGGACTGGCCGGCGAGCGCGGCCTGCTCGGCCTGGCGCGCGGCGGCGCAGCGCGCTACGTCGTCACCCTGGCCCGGGCGCGCCAGCAGCAGCGCGGCGCGGCCCTGCCACAGCGCGCGCTCGGCCGGGCCGGCCTGCGCGGCCTCGGCCTGGGCGGCGCGGGCGGCGCTGGCAGCAGCCGGAAAGCTGGTGGCGATCTCGGCGCGGCAGTACTGGGCCTGGGCGCCGAGCGCGGCCAGCTTGGTGCGGCCGGCGGCGTCGATGCCGCTGTCGCCACCGCCGCGGGCCTGGGCCAGATCGGCGGCGGCGGCGGCCAGTCGGCCGTCGAGCGCGGCGGCCTGCTCGCCGCCAGCCGGACAGGCCGCGCCGGGCGCGCGCGTCGCGAGTGCCATGTGCAGCAGCGCCTCGCCGTGCAGCGCATGCAGCCGGCCGCAGCCGGGCCGGGCCGGCTCGCTGGTGCAGGCACCGGTCACGGCGTCGCCGGCGATCGCGTCCTGCCGACCGCTACTAGCCAGCCGCTCCCATTGCTCGAGCTGGGCCACCACCGGATTGAGGGCGGGCTTGCAGCCGGCCAGCGCCAGCAGCACGGCCGCAGCCGTGAAAACACTTCGGGCATTCATCAAGGCAGCACCTCGCCAATCAGCGGAAGGGGATCGATGCGGGCGGCGCGCAGCTCGCCCGTGAGCAGCACCAGCGCCTCGAAGGCGCCGCGCTGCTCGGCACTGCCCGGCGCATTGCCCAGCCGGGCGTCGAACACGGCATTGACTTCGTCGGGCGTGGGCTGGGCCGCGCCAGCCAGACTGGCCGGCAGACGCGCCGCGACGCTGCCGATCTGGCTCGTGTCGATGTCGGCGCGGCCGCGCTCGCCGAGCAGCAGGCCGCGAAATTCCATCAGTCCGTCGGTGGCCTCGCCGCGACTGGCAAAGCGGCCGTCGCCGCCCCAGCGCTGCCACAGCCGGTCGCTCGCGTCCTCGCGCAGCGCCAGATCGAGCAGCTCGCCGGCGAACTGCGGCTGGCTGCGGATTTCCTCGGCGAAGGCGCGCGCAAAGATCGGCGCGCGCTCCAGGCACAGCCCGGCGCTGGCGGCGGTGAGATAGCCCGGATCGATCAGCTGCGGGTTGTAGGGCGCGTCGAGCACCCGCGCGACCCAGCGCTGGTACTGCTCGGAACCGAGCTGCCAGCCGAGCCCGAGCACCATCAGCACGCCCGCCGCCGGCCCGAGCGTGCCGACCAGCGGCAACGCGCCGGCGGCCTTCTCGATCAGGCCGGGCAGCGGCGACTTGCCGAGCAGCTCGCGCGCGGCGGCGGCCACCTCGTGCAGCGTGTTTTCGTCCACGCCGCCGGAAATGGCCTGGGCCGCGCCGAGCACGCTGTTGGCCTTGTCGAGCGCGTCCCTGGCGCCGGCCGGCAGCAGGCCGGGCAGCGTGCCGTCGAGCAGGCCGATCAGGCTGCTCGCGGCCTTGGCATGGCGTTGCAGCCGGTCCAGCTCGAGCGCGAACCGGCCGCCGCGCGCCAGTGCCTCCTTGTCGGCGGTGGCCTGATCGGCGGCGCTGGTGGCCTGGGCCACCACCTGACCCAGCGCGCCGGCCTGGGCGCGCAACTGGTCGGCCTCGCTGCGCGCGGCATCGGCCAGCTTGACGCTGGCGCGCGCGGTCTGGGCATCGGCAGTGGCGCTGCGGGTGCCGAAGTAATAGGCGAACACGCCGGTGACGATGCCGTTGATGTAGCCGGCAATGCTCTCGTTGAGATCGAGCGCGCGGCTGAACACCAGGATGGGCAGCCCGACCACGCCGACGATGAGCGCGATCACCGCGCGCACCGTGCCCTCGGGCAGGGCCATCGGCAAATCCTTGAGCGCCGCGAGCTTGTCGGCCGGCATGTCGCGGATGGCCGAGAAATAGCGCGCGCTCAGCCACCACAGATACGCGGCAAACGCGAGCCCCACGCCAAAGATGAGCGCCGCCACCGCAAAGGTGCGCAGCCCGCCCGAGCCGCCGAGCGCCGCGCCGATGCCGCCCGCGCCGCCCATGCCGCCCAGCACGAAATGGTTGAGCAGCCCCAGCAGCAGCAGCACGACCAGCCCGTAGGCCAGCAGCCGCGCCGGCCCGGCCAGCGCCTGCCACCAGACCGGCGGCCCGGCCGCGACCGTGACGACTGCCAGCTCACCTGTCGACGTGTTCTCGTCCGCCATGCGTCTCTCCCTGACCCGTTCGGGCGAGAGAGTAGGCCGATGCCGGCGGCCCGGCGATGACAGGTCGGGGAAGACCTAGGAGCGAAAAACCTGCCGGTATTGACTGCCGGCTAGACCCGCGACAGCAGCTTGCCGCCCGCCATCAGCCGCTCCAGCACCTGCGGCCCGATCTGGCCGATCGGCAGGATCTGGTCGACCGCGCCGACCGCCACCGCCTCGCGCGGCATGCCGTAGACGACGCAGGTCGCCTCGTCCTGGGCGATGTTGTGGCTGCCGGCGCGCTTCATTTCCATCATGGCCAGCGCGCCGTCCTTGCCCATGCCGGTCAGCATCACGCCGATGGCATTGGGCCCCACGTTGCGCGCCACCGACTTGAACAGCACTTCCACCGACGGCTTGTGGCGGTTCACCGGCTCGGTGTCGTGCAGCTCGACCACATAGTTGGCGCCGCTGCGGCCGACGGCAAAGTGCTGGCCGCCGGGCGCGATGTAGGCATGGCCCGGCAGGATGCGTTCGCCGTGGCGCGCCTCGGCCACGCGGATGCGGCAGCTGCCGTCGAGCCGCTTGGCGAAGCTGGCGGTAAAGCCGGGCGGCATGTGCTGGGTGATGACCACCGCCGGGCAATCGGCCGGAAAGGTTTCCAGCACTTCGCGGATCGCCTCGGTGCCGCCGGTGGACGCGCCGATCACGATCATCTTTTCGGTGCTGTGGCGCGAGAAGGTGGCGGTGCCCTTGACCGGCGCCGGCGCGCTGGCCGCATGCGCCGGCGCGGTCTTGCGAAACACCCGCGACTTGGCCGCGATGCGGATCTTGTCGCAGATCTCGCTGCCCATCTCGCGCATGCCGTTGGCCACGCCGAGCTTGGGCTTGGCCACGAAGTCGACCGCGCCCAGCTCCAGCGCACGCATCGTCACGTCGGCGCCGCGCTCGGTCAGCGTGCTGACCATCACCACCGGCATCGGCCGCAGCCGCATGATCTTTTCAAGAAAGTCGAGCCCGTCCATGCGTGGCATTTCCACGTCGAGCGTGACCACGTTGGGATTGGTCGTGCGGATGATCTCGCGCGCCTGGAACGGATCGGCTGCAGCACCCACCACATGCAGATCGGGCTGGGCGTTGATGATTTCGGTGAGCAGCGCGCGAATCAGCGCCGAATCGTCGACGACGACGACAGTTGTCTTGGCCATGGTCGCTTCCGCTCAGAACAGCTCGATGTCGCCACCCGAGACCGCCGGCTTGGCGACCTGGAGCTTGGTCTTGTATTGCGATTCCAGCTTGACCACGGTCTCGCCGCGATCTTCCTTCAGCTTCTTCACCATGCACTTGCCGCTGTGGCTGAAGAACACGACCTTGCGCGGATAGATGTCGAGCAGGTCCTTCGCGCTGCACCGGATGCGCTCGGTGGTCAGGAACTTCTCGGCAAAGGCCGCGTTGCGCTCGCCGACGTTGATGGTGGTGAAGTTCTTCATCACGTTGCCGCCGCCGAAGAGCTTGGCGTCGAGGTTCTCGCGCCGCGCGCCCTTCTTCATGAGGTCGTTGATGAGCAGTTCCATCGCATAGGTGCCGAAGCGCCCGGCGGCGCCGGTGAAATCGGCCTCGCCGGTCTCGGGCAGCATGAAATGGTTCATGCCGCCGATGCCGGTGGTGCGGTCCCAGATGCAGGCCGACACGCAGGAGCCGAGCACCGTGGTGATGACCACTTCCTCTTCCGACACGAAGTACTCGCCCGGCAGGATCTTGACCGCCGGCGCATTCCACTGGCGCTCGAAATAGAAATGGGTGGCGGTTCCGGAGCCGCGCGGTCGCGTGGCGACGTGGCCACCGTGCGCGCCAGACGGCGCAGGGTGGTGGTGATGGCCGGCGTTCATGGGCAGCCTTTCGATTTGAGGTGGCGCGGGCGCCGTTCAGCGCCGCTCGTACACGGTCTTGCCGCGCAGCACGAACGGGCCGTGGAAATCGCTGAAGTTCTCGGAATGGCCGGCAAACAGCAGGCCGCCCGGGCGCAGCACGCGCGCGAACTTCTCGAGGATGGAATGCTGGGTCGGCTTGTCGAAATAGATCATCACGTTGCGGCAGAAGATCACGTCGAAGGCGTCGCCCAGGTTCCAGGTGGCGTCGAGCAGATTCACCTGCCGGAACTCGATCATCCGGCGCATCTCGGGCCGCACGCGCACCAGCCCGGAGTTGGTCGAGGTGCCGCGCATGAAGTAGCGCTTGAGCCGCGCCGGATCGAGCGACTGCGCCGACTCGGCCTTGTAGACGCCGCGCGCGGCCTGGGCCAGCACATTGGTGTCGATGTCGCTCGCGACCATGCGCGCATTGCCGCAGCCGGCCTCGTCGAGCGTCATGGCGATGGAATACGGCTCCTCGCCGGTCGATGCCGCCGAGCACCACAGACGCGGCGGCTTGCCGGTGGTCTTGAGGTGATTGCGGGCAAATTCGAGCAGCACCGGAAAGTGGTGCTGCTCGCGGAAGAACGAGGTGAGGTTGGTGGTGAGCGCATTGATGAACTCCTGCCACTCGTCGCCGCCGTCGCGCTCCAGCCGGTCGAGATAGGCCGCGAAGCTGCCGGTGCCGGTGGCCCGCACGCGCCGGCTCAGCCGGCTGTAGGCCATCTGGCGCTTGGAGTCGTTGAGCGAGATGCCGGCGCGCTCGCGGATCAGCCGGCGGATGCGTTCGAAATCGTCGTTGCCGAAGGCGATGTCGCGGGGCGGATCGGCGAGGACTGCTGAATCACGATTGGACATGGAGGCGGCGCATTCGGCGTTGAACGGTGGAGGGCGGATCAGAACTCTTCCCAGTCGTCCGAATCGGCGGCCGAGGAAGTGGTGATCCGCGAGTCGCCGCGTGCCGGCGTGGCCGCTGCCGGCGCAGCGGCGGGTGCCGGACGGCTCGGCGCGGCGGCCTTGGGCGCGGGCTTGCGCTCGGCCGGCTTGGCCGCGACGACGGGCGCCTCGACCTTCGGCTCGGCGGACCGGGCGGCGACCGGCTTGGACTCGACCTTCGGCTCGGCCGGCTTGGGCGCGGCGGCCTTGGGCTCGATCGGCTTGTGTTCGGCGGGCTTGTGTTCGGCGGGCTTGTGTTCGGCCGGCTTGTGCGCCACCGGCGCATGGGCGGGCTTGTGCGCCTTGTGCGGCGCGTGATGCGCTGCCGGCTTGCTCTCGGCCGGCTGGATCGACGCCACCCGGGGCTCGATGCGCGCACCGGCACCGGCGCCCTGGAAGGCATCGACCGCGCGGCCGAGCGCCACCGCCTGGCCGCGCAGGCTGTCGGCGGCCGCCGTGCTCTGCTCGACCAGCGCCGCGTTCTGCTGCGTCATGTCGTCGAGCTGGGTGATGGCCGCGCTCACCTGCTTGATGCCGGCGGCCTGCTCCATCGTCGAGCCGAGGATGCGTTCCATGATCGCCGACACCGAATTCACGCCGCGCACGATCTCGGTCATGGCGCTGCCGGAGTCGTTGACCAGCCGGCCACCGACCTCGACCTTGCTGGCCGAATCCTCGATCAGCGTCTTGATCTCGCGCGCCGCCTGGGCGCTGCGCTGGGCCAGCGTGCGCACCTCGCTGGCCACCACGGCGAAGCCGCGGCCCTGTTCGCCGGCGCGGGCGGCTTCGACCGCCGCATTCAGCGCCAGGATGTTGGTCTGGAAGGCGATGCCGTCGATCACGCCGATGATGTCGGCGATCTTGCGGCTGGCCTCGCTGATCTCGGCCATGGTCGACACCACCTTGGCCGCCACCTCGCCGCCGCGCCGGGCCGATTCGTTGGCCGCCTCGACCAGGGTGCTGGCCTCGCGCGCCGCCTCGGCATTGCTCTGCACCGCCGAGTTGAACTGCTCCATCGAGGCCGCCGTCTCTTCGAGACTGCCGGCCTGCTGCTCGGTACGCCGGCTCAGGTCGGCGCTGCCGTTGGCGATCTCGGCCGAGGCGGTGGTCACCTCCTGCAGGCCACTGCGCACATCGCCCACCAGCTTGCGCAGCGAGCTCTGCATGCCGGCGATGGCGCGGGTCATCTCGGCCGCCTCGTCATGGCCGGTCACATGCAGGTCGACCGACAGATCGCCGGCGGCGATGCGGTTGGCGCCCTCGCGCACCCGCTTGAGCGGCAGCACGATCGAGTTGGCGATGGCGAAGGTGAAGAACAGGCTCAGCGCCGCGCCGACCGCGACGCAGGCCGCCATGAACCAGCCCACGCTGCCGGCGGTATCGCGCACCTCGGCCCGGGCCTGCTCGAACACCTGATGCTGCCAGGCCACCAGCACATCGAACTCGCCCATGTAGCGCCGCGCCGACTGCACCAGGCGCTCGCGGGTCGCGGCCTCGGTCGGCGTGCCGGCCAGATGCGCGCGGATCACTTCTTCGCGCAGCGCGCGGTAGTCGGCGCGGGCACGGCCGATGCTGTCGAGCAGCTCCTTGCCGCGGGCCGTGCTCACCAGCTGGGCCATGCGTTCCTGCAATTCGGTGGCGCGGGCCGACTCGGCCTTCATGTCGGTCTGGAGCCGGGCGATCTGGTCGGTGTCGCGCAGTGCCAGCAGCGCTTCGGTGCGCACCAGATTGATCCGCACCACATCCTTCCACTCCTGCGCCAGCACGATCTTTTCGGAATCGGTGGTGGTGGTGGTGTCGACGATGTCGGCAATCCGGTGCAAACCTCGTGCGCCCGCAAGGACGCCCAGCCCGATGGCCAGCAGCGCGAAGGCAAAGCCGGCAACCAGCCGGGTGCGCACGCTGAAACGGCTGAGAAATTCCATCCGGGTCTCCTGTGTTGCGTTGATCGAAACGGCGGAGCGGCACTGCCGCCCCGCGTGCGGGCGGCGTTCAGCCGTCGATGAGGGCCATCTCGGCCGAGGTCATGAGGCGTTCGATGTCGACGAGGATGAGCATGCGTTCGCCGATCGAGCCGAGGCCCATCACGTAGCTCACGTCGAGCGCGCCCGAGAACTCGGGCGTCGGGCGGATCTGGTTCTGCTCCAGCGTCAGCACGTCGCTCACGCTGTCGACCACGATGCCGACCACGCGGTTGGCGATGTTGAGGATGATCACCACCGTGAAGGCGTCGTAGTTGGCTTCGCCCACGTTGAACTTGAGGCGCATGTCCACGATCGGGACGATGGTGCCGCGCAGGTTGATCACGCCCTTGATGAAGTCGGGTGCATTGGCGATGCGCGTCGGCTGCTCGTAGCCGCGGATTTCCTGCACCTTCAGGATGTCGATGCCGTATTCCTCCTGGCCCAGACGGAAGGTGAGGAACTCGTGGATGTCGTTGACTTGGCTGTCGGCGGAAAACTTTTCGATGGCGCCCATGGTCGGCTCCTTCAGGTCGGTGCTGCGGTGGAAAGACTTAGTGGCGAGCCTGCTTTGCAAGCGCTGTCACATCGAGGATGAGAGCGACGCGACCGTCGCCGAGGATGGTGGCGCCCGAGACGCCGCGCACCTTGCGGTAGTTGGCTTCGAGGTTCTTCACGACCACCTGGTGCTGGCCCACGAGTTCGTCCACGAGCACGGCGGTGCGCACACCGTCGCTCTCGATGACGACCATGATCGATTCGGGCGGCGCGCCGTCGTCGGGGATCTCGAACAGCTCGCGCAGCGACACCACCGGCAGGTATTCGTTGCGCACGTCCACCACCCGGCCGGAGCTGGCGATGCTCTTGATCTGGTCGTGGCTGAGTTGCAGCGACTCGACCACGCTGGCGAGCGGGAAGATGTAGATCTCGCCGCCGGCCGCCACGCTCATGCCGTCCATGATGGCCAGCGTCAGCGGCAACCGCACGATCACCTTCGAGCCCTTGCCCGGCGTCGAGTCGAGCTCGACCGAGCCGTTGAGCGCGGCGATGTTCTTCTTGACCACGTCCATGCCCACGCCGCGACCCGACACATCGGTGATCTGGTCGGCGGTGGAGAAACCCGGCGCGAAGATGAGCTGCCACACCTCCTGGTCGGTCATGCCGTCATGCACCGGCAGGCCGCGTTCGGCCGCCTTGCTCAGGATCTTGTCGCGCCGCAGGCCCTGGCCGTCGTCGCGCACCTCGATCACGATCGAGCCGCCCTGATGGAAGGCCGACAGCGTGACCACGCCGGTCTCGGGCTTGCCGGCGAGCTTGCGGCCCTCGGGCATTTCCAGACCGTGGTCGACCGAGTTGCGCACCAGGTGGGTCAGCGGATCGATGATCTTCTCGATCAGGCCCTTGTCCAGCTCGGTGGCTTCACCGCTCGTCACCAGCTCGACCTTCTTGCCGAGCTTGGCCGCGAGGTCGCGGATCATGCGCGGGAAGCGGTTGAACACGAAGGCCATCGGGATCATGCGGATCGACATCACCGCGTCCTGCAGATGGCGCGTGTTGCGCTCCAGGTCGGTGACGCCGCCAAGCACGTTCTGGTGCTGCACCGGGTCCAGCTCGCGCACCTTCTGCGACAGCATGGCCTGGGTAATCACCAGTTCGCCGACCAGGTTGATGAGCTGGTCGACCTTTTCCACCGACACCCGCAGCGTCTGCGAATCGAGGCCGGCCGCCGGCGCCGCGACCTTCTCGCGCGGCTTGGCGATCAGCTGGGTATCGGTCACGGCCGGCGCGCGCGGCGCGGCCACCGGCTCGATGGCCGGCCCCGACACCACCGGCGGCGCCACGGTCACGGCGGGCTGGCTGGCGGCGGCCGGTGCCGGCTCGTCGTCGAACAGGCCGAAGCCCGGAATGTCGGCCAGCGCGGCCGGCGCCGGCGCGGCAGCCGCCGCCTCGGGCCAGGGGCCGAACTTGAGCTGGTCGCGGCTCAGGTAGAAGTTGCACAGGTCGAGCAGCTCGTCGTCGGGCGACAGCGTCTCGATGCGAAAGCGCACATAGCCCTCGCCCGGCGCGCTGCCGGCGGCGAAGTCGGCCTTCTTGATCGTGCCGAGCTGGGGAATCTCGGCGAAGGGTTCGAGCAGGTTGTCGGCGATGCTCACGTCGGCCAGCGGCCCGGCGATCAGCTCGACCACGCGCACCGACGGGCCGGCCGGCGCGGGTGCCGGCAGATCGCTGGCATCGAGCTTCTCGCCGGCCGCCAGCACGCGCAGCCGGCGCTTCAGATCGGCATCGTCGATCGGCGCGCCGGCGGCGCCGGCCTGATGGCGCGCCAGCTGGCTCTTGAGCACGTCGCCGGCCTCGAGCAGCGTGTCGACCATGACCGAGTCGAGCATCAGCTCATGCTTGCGCACGCGGTCGAGCAGGGTTTCCAGCTCATGCGTGAGCTCGGTGACATCCGAAAAGCCGAAGGTCGCGCTGCCGCCCTTGATCGAGTGCGCGGCGCGGAAGATGGCGTTCAGGTCTTCGTCGTCGGGTTCGGCGCAGTCGACGTTGAGCAGCAGCCCTTCGAAGTTGGCGAGGTTCTCGCCCGCTTCCTCGAAGAACACGCTGTAGAACTGCGACAGGTCGAATCCGCCGCCGAGTCCCGATGATTGCGACATGTCTCCCATGGAGGCTTCCTCTTCTGATTCGTTGGTGGCGGCGCGGCGGCGGGGTCGCTCAGCCGAGCACGCGCTTGACGACCTCGGCGAGGCGCATCGGATCGAAGGGCTTGACCAGCCAGCCGGTCGCGCCTGCGGCCTTGCCCGCGCTCTTCATCGCGTCCGACGACTCGGTCGTGAGGATGAGGATCGGCTTGCCCTGGTACTGGCTGCTGGCGCGCAGGTTCTTGACCAGCGTGATGCCGTCCATCTTCGGCATGTTCTGGTCGGTGAGGACCAGGTCGAACGTCTTGGTCTGAGCCTTTTCGAGGGCGTCCTGCCCGTCGACGGCTTCCGTGACCTGGTAGCCCGCGCTCTTGAGCGTGAAGGCGACCATCTGGCGAATCGACGCGGAATCGTCGACGGCGAGAATCGAATGCATGGTGGCTCCTGGCGTTTGTAAGGTGGGCTTAGAACAGGTCGATGCTTCCGGCGCCGACCGAGCTTTGCGCGACCGGCCCGCCTGCATGCGCGCCGCGAATCTGGGTGGAAGTGAAATGCGTGGCCGAGAACGGCACCGTCGATGCGTGATGCACGTCGGACAGCCGGCGCCGGCAATGCGCGATGAGCTGGGTGGCCATGTCCTGGAATTGCAGCGCGATGCAGGCCTGCATCGCGGCCTCGCCGATTTCGGGCGCACCGCGCGCGCCCGCCAGCGTCTGGATGTTCGCGAAGCTCTGCATCAGTCGGTCGATCGCGTCGCCGAGAATGGTGTCGAGCCGCCCGAGATCGTCTGAAACCGCCTGCAGGGCTGCCAGGTCATGTACCGACGAAGCATCGAAGCTGGCTGGCGTGGTGGGTTCCATGCACGAGTCCTGGTCTTCGCCAACCGCGCCGCACGGGCGGACGGTCGGAGTCCTCTTGATAAAATTCCCGTCAGCGCGGCCGGGTGCCGCGCCCTTGCGGGGCCTTGGTTCTGGTCAGGGAATTGTCGGCAGCGACCCTTGCTGCGGATGTCCTGATAAGCGGTGTTCGCCAAACCCAATTCGCCACTTCCTCGCGCGCTTGCGCGCCCCTCCATCGGACACAATCGGGGCCATGGATTCGGCTACAGACACGTCTCATCGCGCACTGCGCGTCCTCGTCGTCGAGGACTCGGAGATCGACTACACCTTCCTCGTCGCCACCCTGCGCCGGCATGGACTGCTCGACACTTCGTGCCGGGTGGAAACCCGCGAGCAGATGCAGGCGGCGCTCGCCGCCGAGCCCTGGGACATCGTGGTGTCCGATCACAACCTGCCGCAGTTCTCGTCGTTCGGCGCGCTCGACACGTTGCGCGAGAGCGGGCTGGAGCTGCCGTTCGTGATCGTCTCGGGCCAGATCGGCGAGGACATCGCGGTCGAGGCGATGCGTGCCGGCGCCGACGACTATCTGCTGAAGGACCGGCTCGCGCGGCTGGTGCCGGCGATCGAGGCGGCGATGGCGCGGGCGGCGGCGCGGCGCGAGGCGAGCGAATCGTCGCGCGCGCTGGCCGAGTCGGAACGCAAGCTGTCGGCGATGACGGCGCACATGGCGCATCTGGCCGAGCGCGAGCGCGCGGCAATGGCGCGCGACCTGCACGACGAGGTCGGCGGCTCGCTGGCGGCGGTCAACTTCCAGCTCGCGGCGCTGCGGCCGCGGGTCGGCGCCGACCCTGAAAGCGCGATCATCGTCGAGCACATGGTCAGCCAGATCGACGGTGCCATCGGTTCGTTGCAGCGCATGATGTCGCAGCTGCATCCCACCATCCTCGACGATGGCCTGGTGCCGGCGCTCGAATGGCAGGCGCGCGAATTCACCCGCCGCACCCGCATCGCCACCAGCTTTCGCAGCAACCACGAGGACATCGCGCTACCACCGGCAGTGGCCAACGCGGCCTACCACGTCTGCCAGGAGGCATTGACCAACGTGATGAAGCATTCCCGCGCCAGCACCGCGCATGTCGAGCTGTTCATCGACGCGGACAACCTCACGCTGGAGATCGGCGACAACGGCTGCGGCTTCCAGCCCGACCAGCCGGCCACGCACCGCGCGCATTTCGGCATCGTCGGCATGCGCGAGCGGGCACGCCATCTGGGCGGCTGGTTCGAGCTGTCGACCAGCCCGACCGGCACCTGCGTGATGTTGTCGCTGCCGCTCGCCACGCCCGCCGATGCCGGCGCCGCCACCGGAGCCGCGTGATGCAGTACCGCCTCATGATCGTCGACGACCACGCCCTGATCCGCATGGGCATCGCGCATGTGTTCGACGACACCTCCGACCTGCGCATGATCGCCGAGGGCGATTGCTACAACGACGTGGTGCGGCAGATGGAAGCCGAGGGCTGCGACCTGCTGCTGCTCGACATCGACCTGCCGGGCCGCAACGGCATCGACATCCTCAAGCTGGTGAAGAAGGATTACCCGAAGCTGCCGGTGCTGATGCTGTCGATGTATCCCGAGGACCAGTACGCGGTGCGCGTGCTCAAGGCCGGCGCGGCCGGCTACCTCAACAAGGGCAGTCCGCCCGACGTGATGGTCGCGGCGGCGCGCACCGTGATCGGCGGCAAGAAGTACATCAGCCCCGAGATCGCGCAGGCGCTGGCCGAAAGCCTGGGCCATGACGACGACAACACGCCGGCGCACGAGAAGCTGTCCGACCGCGAGTTCCAGACGCTCAAGCTCATCGCCTCGGGCAAGCGGTTGTCCGAGGTGGCCGAGGCGTTGTCGCTGAGTCCCAAGACCGTGTCGGTCTATCGCGCGCGCATCCTCGAAAAGATGAAGCTCGGCTCGAATGCCGAGATCACCCACTACGCGCTCAAGCACGGTCTGGTGAAGTAGACCGGCCGGGCGCCCTGCCCGGCTGTCGGCCGCCGGCCCGGCCGACTCAAGTTCCTCCTCGGTTCGCCGTCATGACGCTTGCGGGCTGCTGCCCGCCCGCTCCGGCACGCCCGTCGCACCCGCGACGCCCGCCTGCCCGAACCCGCCAGCGAGCCTTCATGCCCGACGCCGCCGACCTCGCCCGTCCTGCCGCCACCTTCAGCCGCACTGCCGCCGCGCTGCAACGCACGCACGGCGAATCGCGCCGCGCCATCATCGCCGAGCCCGATCCGGGCGCGCGCATGGCCATCCGCAACACGCTCGGCGAATTCGGCATCACCCACATCTCGGACGCCAGCGACGGTGCCGACGTGATCGCGCGGCTCAAGCTGCGGCGTCACGACCTGATCGTCTGCGCCTACCGGCTGGAGCCGCGCCGCGACGGCCAGCGCCTGCTGGAGGAGTTGCGCTCGAGCGGCGTGCTGCCGCTGTCGACGATGTTCGTGCTGGCCTTCGACAGCGGCATCAGCGGCGACGTGATCGCCTGCGCCGACTTCGAGCCCGACGATCTCATCGTCAAGCCCTTCACCGGCGCCCAGCTCGCGGCCCGGCTGCGCCGCGTGCTCGACAAGCAGCGCAGCTTTCTGCCGGTGTACAAGGCGCTCGGCCTGGGCAAGACCGCCGACGCGGCCGACGAATGCCTGCGGCTGGCGGCCGAGACGCCGCGCTTTGCCAGCTCCGCCTACCGGCTCGGCGTGCGGCTGCTCATCGACAGCCAGCGGCTGGCCGATGCGCGCCGCCTGCTCGAACAGCTGATCGCCGCGCGGCCGGCGCCCTGGGCACTGCTGGCGCTGGCGCGCGTGCATGCGCGCGAAAACCGCCCGGTCGAGGCCGAATCGCTGCTGGAGCCGCTGGTGATCGAGCATCCCCAGCTGCTCGCCGCCTACGACGTGCTGGCGGCGGTGAAGGAAGACCTCGGCAAGCACGAGGCGGCGCTGGCGGTGCTCGACAGCGCGACCGCGCTCAGCGCGCGCAATGCCGGCCGGCTGCGCCAGTCGGCCCGGCTCTGCGAGGCCACCGGCAATCCCGAGCGCGCCGAGCAGCTCTATTCGCAGCTGGTCGAGCGGGTCGAGCATTCGGCGCTGGAAAAGGCCGAGGACTACAACGCCTTCACCCGCGTGCTGCTGGCCCAGGGCAAGTTCGACGAGGCCGAGCGCGTGGTGGCGCGGCGGCCGGCCGGCATCGGCGAACAGGCCGACGCCGCCTTCATGGCCGCGCTGCTCGGCTATCGGCGCGCCTTCGCCGCCGACGACCGGCCGGCCAGCGACGACGCCTTCGAGATCCTCGACCAGCTGCACCGCGAAAAGGGCGCGCGGCTCAGCCCCGGACTGGTGCTGGAACATGCGCAGATCTGCCTCGACCGCGAGCTGCGGACGCAGGCGCGCGGCGCACTCGCCGCGCTGCTCGACCGCAGCGATGCCGACCCGAGCACGCGCCAGCGCGCGCGGGCGCTGTTCGACACGCTGCCGGCACCCGAGCCGGTGGCCGAGGCGCCGCTCCAGCTCACCTTCGAGCAGATCGACGACGCCCTGCTCAAGCTGGAGCGCGAGCACAACGAGGCGCTGGTCAAGGCCATCGAGCGCTCGCTGCTGCACTGGAGCGAGCGGGTGGACATGGCGGTACAGGTGACGGCCGCGCGCGACCGGCTGCAACGCCTGCGCCGGCGCCAGGCCGACGACTGAAGCCGCCTCAGCTGCCGGCGCGGTTGAGCCGGACCCGGAATTCGCTGCCCACGCCGGGCTCGCTGGCGACGTCGAGCGCGCCGCCCATCTCGCCGACCATGCGCTGCACGATCACCAGCCCGAGGCCGCTGCCCTCGATCGCGGCACCCTCGCGGCCGAGCCGGTTGAACGGCTGGAACAGCTGATCGAGCTGGAGCGCGGTCAGGCCGGTGCCGGTGTCGCGCACGCAGATCACCAGGCAGTCGGCGCAATCGGTCGGCCGGTCGATCCAGACCCGCACCTGGCCGCCGGCGCGGTTGTACTTGACCGCGTTGGACAGCAGATTGATGAGCACCTGCTTGAGCCGCAGCCGGTCGGCCTGCACCACGCAGCCGCCCGGCACTTCGGCCAGCAGCCGCACGCCGGCCGCGTCGGCGGGCGGGCGCAGCAGGTCGAGCGCCTCGTCGACCAGTGCGCGCAGCGGCACGGCTTCGAGCACCAGCCGCTCGGCCGCCGCCTCGGCGCGCGCCATCTCCAGCACATCGCCGATCACCGTGAGCAGATGGCGCCCGGCGTTGACGATGTGCTCCAGCCGCGCGCGCTGGCCCGGCGTCGGCGGATCGAGCCGGTCCTGCTCGATGAGCTGGGCAAAGCCGAGCACCGCATTGAGCGGCGTGCGCAGCTCATGGCTCATGCGCGACAGGAATTCGCTCTTGGCGCGGCTGGCGCGCTCGGCGGTGTCCTTGGCGCGCAGTGCGTTCTCGGCCAGCTTGCGGTCGGTGATGTCCCATTGCAGGCCGATCATGCGCAGCCCGTCCTCGCTGGCCACGCTGTAGCCGCGCCCGGCCAGCCAGCGCTGCTGGCCGTCGGCATGGCGCACCCGCACATCCACGTCGTAGGCGGCGCCGGTGAGCAGGGCGCGCCGCATCTCGCGGCGCAGCCGGGCCAGATCGGCCGGATCGACGGCGGCTTCCCAGGCCTGACGCGGCTCGACGCCGCTGCGCCGGCCGGTCACCAGCTCGTACATGCGCTCGTCCCAGATCGCGCGCCGCGTGGCCGGGTGGTATTCCCACACGCCCAGGCCGACCACCTCGGCGGCAAAGCTCAGCCGCAGGCCGGCGGTGCGCGCCGCGCTCTCGGCCTCGGCGCGTTCGGTCACGTCCCAGTCGGCACCCACCATGCGCAGCGGCCGGCCGTCGGCGTCGCGAAAGATGCGGCCACGCGCATGGATGCGCCGCACCACGCCGTCGCTGCGCCGCACGATGCGGAAACTGTCGTCGTAGTCCTCGTCGCGCGCGACGACCGCCTGCATGCGGTTGGCGGCACGCGCCCGGTCGTCGGGATGCAGCAGCGCCAGCCATTCGTCCATCGCGCCGCTGCGCGCCGCCTGGTCCAGCCCGTGGATGCGGCACCACTCCTGATCCCAGCAGTAGCGCGCGCCGGCGATGTCCCATTCCCACACGCCGACGCCGGCCGCTTCGGTAGCCAGTTGCAGCCGCGCCGCCAGCCCGGCGAGCGCGCGGTTGGCGGCTTGGCGCTCGGTGATGTCCCAGCACACGCCCAGCACGCGCTGCGGCCGGCCGACGACGTCGGCCTGGGCGGTGGCGCGCAGTGCCAGCCAGCGTTCGCCGCCGTCGGGCAGGCGGATGCGCATTTCATGGCTGACGCTGCGGCCGGTGTGCACGGCGCGCTCGTACAGCGCGTCGAGCCGGGCCTGCTCGGCGGCACCGAGGGCGGCGGCGCGGATGTCGGCCAGCGGCCGCGGATCGGTGCTGTCGGTGCCCAGCAGGCGATAGACGCCGGCATCCCAGCGGCTGCTGCCGTCGGTCAGATCGCGCTCCCAGAGCCCGAAGCCGAGCCCTTCGGCGGCCAGCGCCAGCCGACGCGCCACGTCGCGCGCCAGCACGCTGGCGGGTTCGGGCAGGACCACGCCGGCAAAGGCGGCGCAGGGCTCGCAGGCGGTCGGCGCCAGATGCAGCCAGACCACCGCCGGCAGCGGCCCGCATACCTGGAAGGCCAGCGGCTCGCCGACGCTCAGCGCGGTCCTTGCGGTCGGCGGACAGGCCGGATCGAGCCGCAGAAACGCGGCCTGAAGGCGCGCGCCGTCGTTGTGCCATGCAGCAGTCGCGGCGGCATTTACCGTGACGACATGCCCCTCCTCGTCGAGCACCAGACCTGGGCAGGGCGCCAGCGCAACGGCCGCACGCAGGGCGGCAAGCGGATCGCTGACGCCCGGCATCGACGGGTCAGCAGGGCCGACGCGGGCCTGATGCAACATCCGGGAAGGCGATCTGAGAGGTCATGGATAAAAAAGTCCGCCGAGAGGACTGTGTTTATACCCAATCGCATCAAAATTTGTCCAAGTGTTACGCGCCAACTGTGGCGCGAGCCTGCCTCCGGAGGCCCCGAATGTTCAATCCGACGCGCGACCAGGTCCGCGAGTTTTTCCGTGGCGCCTGGCGCAAGCAGGTGGAGCGGCTGCCGATGGAGCCGCTGGAACTGGCTGCGGCCGAATGGATCGCCGAGCATCCCGAGTACCACGACGAACTGGCGGCCAGCGCCAGTGCCGACTACTCGATCGACGGCGGCCGGACCAATCCCTTCCTGCATCTGTCGATGCATCTGAGCCTGGCCGAACAGGTGTCGATCGACCAGCCGCGCGGCATCAAGGCGGCGGTGCAGGCGCTGGCGCTGCGCCATGGCTCGCTGCATGCGGCGCATCACGAAGCGATGGACTGCCTCGGCGAGATGCTGTGGACGGCGCAGCGCAACGGCCAGCCGCCCGATGGCGAGGCCTATGTGGATTGCGTGCGGCGCAAGGCCGGCTGAGGGCGCCGGCGGCAGTCAGCGCCGCGTGACCAGCGTGCCCGGCAGCGCGCCAAGATAGGCCGCCACATCGTCGACCTCGCGCGGCGAAAGCTGGGCCGCCATGCCCTGCATCACCGGATTGCTGCGCCCTTCGAGCCGGCCGCCGGGCCGCCGGTAGGCACGCAGCGCCTGGGCCAGATAGTCGGGATGCTGGCCGGCGAGACGCGGATAGCTGGCGTCGATCGGCGAGTTGAAATCGGCGCCGTGGCAGCTGGCGCAGGCGTATTTCTGCACCGCCTCCTTGCCGCGCTCGACGCTGCCGCCGGCCTGCGCCGGCCCGGTCGCCATCAAGGCGGCCAGCGCCAGCAGCGGTGCCGCCAATCGCGCCGGATGCCGGCGTCCGCAGCCACTGGCGGGCAGGGCAATGAGCGTGAAGCCGAAGCGCGGGTTCATTTCTGCTCCGAGTAGAGCGCGGCGAGATCGAGGATGTCCTGATCGCTGAGCGACTGGGCCACGCCGCGCATGGTGGGATGACGCCGATCGCCCTTCTTGTAGGCATGCAGCGCCGCAGCGATGTAGCCGGCCGACTGGCCACCGATGCGCGGCACCCGGTAGACCTCTGGGAAGGACGCCTTGTAATCGACGATGCCGTGGCAGCCGATGCAGGCAGCGTTCTTCTGGCGGCCGGCGTCGGCGCTGCCTTGAGGGGTGTCGGCCGCGCGCGCCGGGCCGGGCAGCGCGCAGGCAAGCATGAGAGCGAGAGCGGCTACCGGCCGCGCGGTGAAGGAGAGCGGGCGCATCGTCATCCTGTCGAAACGGTGGCGGGGCCGGAGATCCGGGCGAACAGGGCGTCAGGCGCACTGTCCGGGCGCGGGGCGCAAAACCCAACCCGGTGAAACACGGAGTCACCGCCGCGTCGCAATGCACAATGCGCGGGCTGCCATACGCCTGCGTGTCGGGCCTGGCGGCAGTCACCGTTTCCGCGCGAACCGCTTTCCCTTTCCTCATCACGCCGCCATGACCACGCCCGCCACGCCGCGCTTCGAAGGCTCGCAGAACTACGTCGCCACGCCCGATCTCAAGCTGGCCATCAATGCCGCCATCCGGCTGCAACGTCCGCTGCTCATCAAGGGCGAGCCCGGTACCGGCAAGACGCTGCTGGCCGAGGAAGTGGCCGCCGCGCTCGGCATGCCGCTGCTGCAATGGCACATCAAGAGCACCACCAAGGCCCAGCAGGGGCTGTACGAGTACGACGCGGTTTCGCGGCTGCGCGATTCGCAGCTGGGCGACGCGCGGGTGAAGGACATCGCCAACTACATCGTGCCAGGCGTGCTGTGGCAGGCCTTCACGGCCGACGCGCCGGTGGTGCTGCTGATCGACGAGATCGACAAGGCCGACATTGAGTTCCCCAACGATCTGCTGCGCGAGCTCGACCGCATGGAATTCCATGTGTACGAGACGCGCGAACTGATCCGCGCGGTGCATCGGCCGGTGGTCATCATCACCAGCAACAACGAGAAGGAGCTGCCCGACGCCTTTCTGCGGCGCTGCTTCTTCCACTACATCCGCTTCCCGGACCGCGAGACGATGGAGAAGATCGTCGAGGTGCATCACCCCGACGTGAAGCGCGAGCTGCTCACGCGCGCGCTGACAGCCTTCTATGAGCTGCGTGAGATGCCGGGACTGAAGAAGAAGCCGTCCACGTCGGAGCTGGTCGACTGGCTGCGGCTGCTGATCGCCGAGGACATCCCGGCCGACGCGCTGCGCGGCGACAACAACCGCGCGGTACTGCCGCCGCTGGTGGGCGCGCTGCTCAAGAACGAGCAGGACCTGGGCCTGTTCGAGAAGCTGGTGGCGATGGCGAGCCGCGGCCGCTGAGGCGGCACCGACCGGGCGCGGCCGCCGCGCCCTCTTCCCCAGGGAGCCTGCGATGCTGATCCGCTTCTTCTTCCATCTGCGCGATGCCGGCCTGAAGGTGTCGATCAAGGAATTGCTCACGCTGATCGAGGCGCTGAAGGCCGAGGTCATCGGGCCGTCGATCGACGACTTTTATCTGCTCGCGCGCACCGTGCTCATCAAGGACGAGGCGCAGTACGACAAGTTCGACCGCGCCTTCGGTAGCTATTTCGCCGGCGTCGAGAGCATTGCCGAGGCGCTGAAGGAAGTGCCGCTCGACTGGCTGGTCAAGGAGCTGGAACGCCAGCTGTCCGAGGAGCAGAAGGCCAACGCCCAGCGCATGGGCGGACTCGACGAGCTGATGAAGCGCTTCAAGGAGCTGCTCGACGAGCAGAAGGAAAAGCACGCCGGCGGCAACAAGTGGATCGGCACCGGCGGCACCAGCCCCTTCGGCCACGGCGGCTACAACCCCGAGGGCATCCGCATCGGCGGCGAGAGCGAGCAGCGCAGCGCGGTAAAGGTGTGGGAAGAACGCGCCTTTCGCGACTACGACGAGAGCCTGGAAATCGGCACCCGCAACATCAAGGTGGCGCTGCGCCGGCTGCGGCGCTTTGCACGCGAAGGCGCGGCCGATGAGCTTGACCTCGACCACACCATCGCCAGCACCGCGCGCAACGCCGGCTGGCTCGATTTGCAGATGCGGCCCGAGCGGCACAACGCGGTCAAGGTGCTGATGCTGCTCGACGTTGGCGGCACGATGGACGACCACGTCCGCAAGACCGAGGAGCTGTTCTCGGCCGCGCGCGCCGAGTTCAAGCACATGGAGTTCTTCTACTTCCACAACTGCGTCTACGACTGGGTGTGGAAGGACAACCGGCGCCGCTATGCCGAGCGCACGCTCACCGCCGACCTGCTGCACCGCTACACGCCCGACTACAAGCTGATCTTCGTCGGCGACGCGACGATGGGGCCTTACGAGATTCTTCAGCCCAACGGCAGCGTCGAGTACAGCAATGTCGAGCCGGGTGCGGTCTGGTTGCGCCGGCTGATCGACGCCTTTCCCAAGTTTGCCTGGCTCAATCCCGAGCCCGAGCAGCTCTGGCAGTACCGCCAGAGCATCGACATCGTGAAGCACATCATGGGCGGCCGGATGTTTCCGATGACGCTCGACGGGCTGGATCGCGCAGTGCGGCAGCTGTCGCGCTGAGCCGGTCAGCTCGGCTTGCCCTGGCGCACGACCAGCTGGCTGTCGACCGAGCGCACGCCCGGTGTCGCGGCGGCGAGCTGTTCAGCCTTGGTGCGGATGGCGATGCTGTCGACCTCGCCTTCCAGCTTCACGCGGCCGTTGTCGGTATCGACCTTGATCTCGTGCGCCGCCACCTCGGGCGCGCGGGCCAGCGCGGTCTTCACCTCGGCGGTAATGCGCAGATCGGTCGCGGCGGCCCGGGTCTTGTCGTAGGCCTCGCTGGCAGCTTCGCCGCCGCGTTCGGCCGCGTGGTCGATCGATTTGCCGGCCTTGTCCAGCGCCTCGCGCGAGTCGGCCACGGCGGCATCGAGATGCTGGCCGGCGGTCTTCGAGTCGCCACGATCGCAGGCGCTCAGTCCGAGGCTGGCCAGCAGGGAGATCAGCAGCGCGGCAAGGCGCTTGCGACGGCGGGGATGGAATGGCATGGCGGGCTCCCAAAACGGTGGACGGCAAGAACTGCCGCCCGGGACGCTTCAAGAGTGCGCCAGACCGCGTGCGCCAGCTGTCGGCGCGGCCTGGGCATGGCTGTCGGCCGGCGCCGACGCGCAGCGGCTCAGGCGCTGGCCGCCTCGCGCATCGCCGCCGCGATGGTCTCGGCGCTCGATTGCGCCAGCTCGGCATCGTCGGCCTCGACCATCACGCGCACCACCGGCTCGGTGCCCGACGGGCGGATCAGCACCCGGCCGCGCCGGCCAAGCTGGGCCTCGACCTCGGCCGCCACCCGCGTGACGCGCGGCTGCGCCTTCCAGTCGAAACCCGGCTGCACGCGCACATTGAGCAGCACCTGCGGATACAGGCTCAGCTCGGCGGTCAGCTCGGCCAGCGTGCGCTGGCTGCGCCGCATCGCGGCCAACACTTGCAGCGCCGAGATCGTGCCGTCGCCGGTCGTGTGCTTGTCGAGGCAGATGAGATGACCCGAGCCTTCGCCGCCGACCAACCATTCGCGCTGCTGCAATTCCTCGAGCACATAGCGGTCGCCGACCTTGGCGCGCGCAAATTCGAAGCCGGCGCTGCGCAGCGCGTTTTCCACGCCCAGATTGGTCATCAGCGTGCCGACCACGCCGGTGAGCGCGTCGTTGCCGCAGGAAGCGGCATGCAGCGCGCGGCGCTCCATCGCCAGCACATAGAGCAGCTCGTCGCCGTCGTAGAGCCGGCCGGCGTCGTCGGCCATCAACACGCGGTCGGCATCGCCGTCGAGCGCGATGCCGATGTCGGCCTTGTGCTCGCGCACCATGGCTTGCAGATAGGCCGGATGGGTGGCGCCGCAGCCGTCGTTGATGTTGAAGCCGTCGGGCTGGTTGGCCACGGCGATCACCTTGGCGCCCAGCTCATGAAAGACGGCCGGCGCGGTGTGATACGCGGCGCCGTTGGCGCAGTCCACGACGATGCGCAGGCCGCGCAGGTCGAGATCGTTGGGGAAGGTCGACTTGCAGAATTCGATGTAGCGGCCGGCGGCGTCATCGAGCCGGCGCGCGCGGCCGATGTCCTCGGCGCCCGCGCAGATCATGCCCTCGCGCAGCTGGGTCTCGATGGCTTCCTCGATCGCGAATTCGGCGTCGTCGGGCAGCTTGAAGCCGTCGCGCGCGAAGAACTTGATGCCGTTGTCGGGATAGGCGTTGTGCGAGGCCGAGATCACCACGCCGGCCGACAGCCGCAGCGCGCGCGTGAGATAGGCGACGCCGGGCGTGGGCAGCGGGCCGCACAAAATCACGTCGACACCGGCGGCCGCGAAACCGGCTTCAAGCGCCGACTCCAGCATGTAGCCCGACACGCGCGTGTCCTTGCCGATGAGCACCTGCGGCCGCTTGTCGCGCCGGGTGTTCGAGCGGCCGATGGCGTGCACCAGCACGCGACCGGCGGCAGCGCCGAGATGCAGCACGAAATCGGGCGTGATCGGCGCCGTGCCGACCGTGCCGCGCACGCCGTCGGTGCCGAAATATTTGCGTCCCATCGGGTCTTCCTGTGGTCGGGATGAATCGGGTCGGGCTGGCGGCCGGCACACGCCGGGCCTGCGCGTCAGCCTTCGATCTGCTGCCAGGCCCGCAGCGCGTCGACGGTCTCGCGCACATCGTGCACGCGCACGATCTGGGCGCCGTGCGCGGCGGCATTGAGCGCGACGGCGACGCTGCCGCCCACGCGCTGATGCGCCGGCGCCTCGGGCCGGCCAGCCAGCCGCGCCACCATGCCCTTGCGCGACACGCCGATCAGCACCGGCCAGCCGCTTGCCACGAAGCGCGGCGTGGCGCGCAGCAGCGCGAGATTGTGTTCGAAACGCTTGCCGAAGCCGAAGCCCGGATCGATCGCAATGCGATCGGCGGCGATGCCGGCCTGCTCGCAGGCCGCCACCCGCTCGGCGAGAAAGGCTTCCACCTCGGCCACCACATCGTCGTAATGCGGATCGTCCTGCATGGTCTTGGGCATGCCGATCATGTGCATCACGCAGATGCCAAGGTCGGTCGTGGCCGCCGCTTCGAGCGCGCCGGGCCAGCGCAGCGCCGCCACGTCGTTGATGATCGCCGCGCCGGCGGCGGCGGCCAGCGTCATGACGGCGGGCTTCATCGTGTCGACCGATACCGGCTTGCCCAGCGCGACGATGTCGGCCAGCACCGGTTCGAGCCGCGCCAGCTCCTCGGCCTCGGGCACGCTGTCCGAGCCGGGGCGGGTGCTTTCGGCGCCGATGTCGAGGATGTCGGCGCCCTCTTCCACCAGCCGCTGCGCGCATTCGAGCGCGGCATTCGGCGCGAAATGGCGGCCGCCGTCTGAGAAGGAATCGGGCGTGATGTTGACGATGCCCATCACCAGCGGGCGGTCGAGCGGCAACAGAAAACTGCCGCAGCGCCAATGCGCCGGCAGCGGATGGGATGAAGTCATGAGTGCAGGCGGATGCAAGGGATTGCAGGCGGCCGGCAACGAAAAAGGCCGGCTCGCGCCGGCCTTTCGGGCTGCCGATCGATCCGGTCAGGCCGGATTGGCGGCCGAAGGATCGGGACTGGCCTTGGGCTCGGCCGGCGGCGTGCCACCCGCCTTGCCCTGGGTCGGCGGCGTGCCACCGCTCGACTTGGGCGGCCGCACCGGACGGCCGGCCATGATGTCCTCGATCTGGTCGGCATCGATGGTCTCGAACTCCATCAACGCCGCCACCATCGCCTCGATCTTTTCGCGGTTCTCGTTCAGCAGTCGCGTGGTGAGCGCGTATTGCGTGTCGAGGATGCGGCGAATCTCGGCGTCGATCTTCTGCATCGTCGCTTCGGACGTGTTGGTCGTCTTGGTGATCGAGCGGCCGAGGAAGACCTCGCCCTCGTTCTCCGCATAGACCATCGGCCCGAGCGCTTCGGTCATGCCGTAGCGCGTGACCATGTCGCGGGCCAGATGCGTGGCACGCTCGAAGTCGTTGCTGGCGCCGGTCGTCATCTGGTTGAGGAAGACTTCCTCCGCCGCACGACCGCCGAACAGCATGCTGATCTGCTCCAGCATGAATTCCTTGTCGTAGCCGTAGCGGTCCCGCTCCGGCAGCGACATCGTCACGCCCAGCGCCCGACCGCGCGGGATGATCGTCACCTTGTGCACCGGATCGCACTTGGGCAGCAGCTTGCCGATCACCGCATGGCCGGACTCGTGATAGGCCGTGGCGCGGCGCTCGTCCTCGGGCATCACGACGCTCTTGCGTTCGGCGCCCATGATGATCTTGTCCTTCGCCTTCTCGAAGTCGTTCATGTCGACGACGCGGCCGTTGCGGCGCGCCGCGAACAGCGCGGCTTCGTTCACGAGATTGGCGAGGTCGGCGCCCGAGAAGCCCGGCGTGCCGCGCGACAGCACGCTCGGCTCCACGTCCGGCGCCAGCGGCACCTTGCGCATGTGCACCTTGAGAATCTGCTCGCGGCCACGGATGTCGGGCAGGTTCACCACCACCTGACGGTCGAAACGGCCCGGACGCAGCAGCGCGGGATCGAGCACATCGGGGCGGTTGGTGGCCGCGATCACGATGATGCCCTGACCGGTTTCGAAGCCGTCCATCTCGACCAGCATCTGGTTCAGCGTCTGTTCGCGCTCGTCGTTGCCACCGCCCAGGCCGGCACCGCGCTGGCGGCCGACCGCGTCGATTTCATCGATGAAGATGATGCAGGGCGCGTTCTTCTTGGCCGTCTCGAACATGTCGCGCACGCGGGCCGCGCCCACGCCGACGAACATCTCGACGAAGTCGGAACCCGAGATCGAGAAGAACGGCACCTTGGCTTCGCCGGCGATGGCCTTGGCCAGCAGCGTCTTGCCGGTGCCAGGAGGGCCGACCATCAGCACGCCGCGCGGGATGCGACCACCGAGCTTCTGGAACTTGCTCGGATCGCGCAGGAATTCGACCAGCTCATGCACGTCTTCCTTGGCCTCGTCGCAACCGGCGACATCGGCGAAGGTGATGCTGTTGTTGCTCTCGTCGAGCATCTTCGCGCGGCTCTTGCCGAAGCTGAACGCGCCGCCACGCCCGCCGCCCTGCATCTGCCGCATGAAGAAGATCCACACGCCGATCAGCAGCAGCATCGGGAACCAGCTGACGAAGATGCTCATCAGCAGGCTCGGCTCTTCCTCGGCCTTGCCGTAGACCTGCACACCGAACTTCATCAGGTCGCCGACCATCCAGCTGTCGCCGGGCGAGGTGATCTGATAACGCTTGTCGTCGGCGCTGGTGACCATGAGCTGGCGCCCCTGGACATCGACGCGCCGCACACGGCCCGCTTTGGCATCGTCCATGAACTGGGTGTACGACACCGAATCGACGGCCGGCCGCTGCCGATTGTCGAACTGCTTGAAAACCGTGAACAACACGAGGGCGATGACCATCCAGATCGCCGCCTTCGAGAGCATGTTCTTGTCCAACTCGAGCTCCTGACTGACTCAGTCCCGCACGCAGGGTCGCGCGTTTCCTGACCTCATTCTACCGATCCGATCTTGGTCGGAATTCGGCAATTTCAATCCGCCGGATAAAGAAGTTTTGGCCGGCTTGCTTCAAATCGTATCTGGGCCCGCAAAAACCCTATTTCAGGCCACGGCCAAGAATGAAAGTTTCGGACGATTTATCGCGCGACGCCTTCGGCTTGAGCGGTTTCACGACGGCAAATTGGTTCTTGAACGCCTTGACGATCTGGGAATACCCGCTTCCGTGGAAGGCCTTCACCAGCAATGCGCCTTCCGGCTTTAGCCATTCGGCCGAAAATTCGAGCGCGAGTTCGCACACATGCTGAATTCGCGCCATGTCGGCGGCCTCGATTCCGGAAAGATTGGGCGCCATGTCCGAGACCACCAGATCGACTTTCTCACCGCCGAGCAAAGATTCGAGTTCGCGCAACACCGCTTCTTCGCGGAAATCGCCCTGGAAACAGGTCACGTCGGCAATCGGCTCGAAAGGCAGCAGATCGAGCGCGAAGATGCGGCCCTTGAGCGTGCCGGCCGATGCACCACCGCCCGCCAGCGGGTTCTCCTTGCCAGCCATGCGGGCGCGCAGATACTGGCTCCAGCTGCCAGGTGCGGCGCCCAGGTCGACCACGGTCATGCCCGGGCGTACCAGTCGTTCGGCCTCGTCGATCTCCTTGAGCTTGTAGGCGGCGCGCGCGCGATAACCCTCGCGCTGGGCCAGCTTTACGTAGGGATCGTTGAGGTGATCGTGGAGCCAGTTGCGGTTGAGTTTCTTTTTGGCCATCGATGCGACAATACTTGAATGAAACTTGCTCTTACCCCAGCTGAACGCGCCGGCCTGCGTTCCCAGGCCCATGCGCTCAATCCGGTCGTGATGATCGGTGGCGACGGACTCACTCCCGCCGTCCTCAAGGAAATCGACCTCGCGCTCAATTCGCATGAGCTCATCAAGGTGCGCGTGCTGGGCGACGACCGCATGGCGCGGGTCGCCATCTACGACAGCATCTGCGAGGAACTCGGCGCCGCGCCGGTCCAGCACATCGGCAAGCTGCTGGTGCTCTATCGGCCGCGCCCCGAGGTGGTCGAAGTCGAAACTGCATCGGCATTTCCGCATGGCATCGCGCGCGGCGCCGGGCTGCGCGGCAAGGCACCGCAGGAAGTGCTGGTGGTCAAGCCGTCGCGCAGCGCCACCCGTGCCCCGTCGCGCACCCGCATCACCGTGCTGGGCAATGAACGCGTCACGGCCGGCGGTCTGGTCAAGCGGGTGAAGGAACGTCAGAAGTCGCTGAAGAAGCAGCGCGGCTGAGCATCCACCGGGCGGGAGCGCTCCCGCCCACGGTCAACGTGGCGCGAGGCTCCTCGCCTGCCGCAGCACCAGCCACACGCCCAGCAGGCTGTGCGCCAGATAGAACACCGCCGAGACGCCATGCACGACCGCAAAGCGGCTGCGGATGCTGTCCGGCACCTCGCTGCCATGCGCTGCCATCAGTTCACGCAGTCCGTGCATCAGCGGTTGCAAGGCGAAGTAACCCACCAGCGTGCAGAGCAGCATCCCGAACACGATGCGCACCTCGGCATCGCGCCACAGCGCGCCGCGCCTGACGGCCAGCGCTGACCACAGCAGCAGCAGCGCCACCACCACGCTCACCCAGGCCTGGATGCGGAACAGTTCGCCGGCGATGCTGCCGGCCAGCAGCCGGTCGTCGAGCATGCGGAACAGCAGCGGCGCCACCACATAGCCGGCAGTCCAGGTCAGCCCGCACCAGGCGGCAATCAGCAGCAGCCGGACTGCACGCAGATTGGCGCCCATGCCGGTCGGTTCCATCGCGCGTTACACGTAGCGCACGTCGATGATCTCGACCTCGCGCTCGCCGCCCGGGGCCAGCACATGCGCGGTGTCGCCGGCGTACTTGCCGATCAGCGCGCGCGCGATCGGGCTCGACACCGAAATCTTGCCGAGCTTCAGGTCGGCCTCGTCGTCGCCGACGATCTGATAGACCTTCTTGTCGCCGGATTGCAGATCTTCGATCTCGACCGTGGAGGCGAACACCACGCGGCCATCGGCGTCGACCGCCGAGGGATCGATCACCTGGGCCGAGGACAGCTTGCCCTCGACTTCCATGATGCGGCCCTCGATGAAGCCCTGGCGCTCCTTGGCGGCGTCGTACTCGGCGTTTTCCGACAGGTCGCCCTTCTCGCGGGCTTCCTTGATGGCCTGGATCACGGACGGACGTTCGATGGTCTTGAGGCGATGCAGCTCGGCCTTGAGCTGCTCCGCGCCTTGCCGGGTCATCGGGACAGTTGCCATGGCGGACTCTTATGAAATCGGGTTTGCGAAATTCGTCGGCACAAAAAAATCGCCCCGGGTGGAGCCCGGGGCAATGTGTTTTCAGCGCGACCGATGATAGCGGAAAGACCCGCCGGTCGCGCCGTCTCAGGCGGCCAGACCGGCGTGCAGATCCTGCAGCGGATAGACCTCGAGCTGGTTCATGAAGCGCATGCCTTCCACCGCGGCCGCCGCGCCGGCGATCGTCGTGAAGACGGTCACGCGGGCTTGCAGCGCGGTGGTGCGGATCGAGCGCGAATCGGCGATCGCCGAGCGCTTTTCCTCGACCGTGTTCACGATCAGCACCATCTCGTTGTTCTTGATCATGTCCACCACATGCGGGCGGCCCTCGGCAACCTTGTTGACCGGCGCGACGCTCAGGCCGCGCTCATTCAGATAGCCCGCCGTGCCCTTGGTCGCCGCCAGCTTGAAGCCGAGATCGGCCAGACCCTTGGCGACCGCATAGCACTTGGCGCGGTCCTGATGCTTGACGCTCAGGAACACCGTGCCGCCCTTGGCGACATCGGGCAGCTTGGTGCTGGCCGCGATCTGCGACTTGACGAAGGCTTCACCGAAGCTGCGGCCCACGCCCATCACCTCGCCGGTCGACTTCATCTCGGGGCCGAGGATCGTGTCCACGCCCGGGAACTTGACGAACGGGAACACCGCTTCCTTGACCGAGAAGTAGGGCGGCGTGATCTCGACCTGAAGGTTGTGCAGATAGGCCGGGCCCTGGGCATCGAGCGTCTGGCCGGCCATCGCGCGCGCCGCGATCTTGGCAAGCGGCAGGCCGGTGGCCTTGCTCACGTAGGGCACGGTACGCGAGGCGCGCGGATTCACTTCGAGCACATAGACCACGTCCTGCACCACGCCGGCTTCGTCCGGCACCTGCTGGATCGCGAACTGCACGTTCATCAGGCCGATGACGTTGAGCGCCTTGGCCATCTGCACGGTCTGGCGCTTGAGCTCGGCGATGGTCGCCTCGCTCAGCGAGTAGGGCGGCAGGCAGCAGGCCGAATCGCCCGAATGCACGCCGGCCTGCTCGATGTGCTCCATCACGCCGCCGATGAACACGCGCTGACCGTCGGCGATGCAATCCACATCGACTTCGATCGCGTCGTTGAGGAAACGGTCGAGCAGCACCGGCGAGTCGTTGCTCACCTTCACTGCCTCGCGCATGTAGCGCTCGAGATCGCGCTGCTCGTGGACGATTTCCATCGCGCGGCCGCCGAGCACATAGCTCGGGCGAACGACCAGCGGATAGCCGATCTCGTTGGCCAGCGCGAGCGCATCGGCTTCGGTGCGCGCGGTGCGATTGGGCGGCTGGCGCAGTTGCAGCTTGACCAGCAGCTTCTGGAAGCGCTCGCGGTCTTCGGCGATGTCGATGCTCTCGGGCGAGGTGCCGATGATCGGCACGCCGTTGGCTTCGAGCGCCTTGGCCAGCTTGAGCGGCGTCTGGCCACCGTACTGCACGATCACGCCGGCCGGCTTTTCCTTCTCGACGATTTCGAGCACGTCTTCGAGCGTCAGCGGCTCGAAGTAGAGCCGGTCGCTCGTGTCGTAGTCGGTCGAGACGGTTTCCGGGTTGCAGTTGACCATGATGGTCTCGTACCCGTCCTCGTGCAGTGCCAGCGCCGCATGCACGCAGCAGTAGTCGAACTCGATGCCCTGGCCGATGCGGTTGGGACCGCCGCCCAGCACCATGATCTTCTTGGCGCCAGTCGGCTCGGCTTCGCACTCTTCCTCGTAGGTCGAGTACAGATAGGCCGTCGTCGTCGAAAACTCGGCCGCGCAGGTATCGACGCGCTTGAACACCGGGCGAATGCCGAAGCCATGGCGCAGCTTGCGGATCTCGGCCTCGCTCACATCGAGCAGATAGGCCAGGCGCCGGTCGGAGAAGCCCTTGCGCTTGAGCTGCCAGAGCACGTCGCGGTCGATGTCGGCCAGCGTGCGCTTCTCGATCTCCAGCTCGATGTCCACGATCTCCTTGATCTGGACCAGGAACCACGGATCGATGTGGGTGAGGTTGTGCACCTCGTCGAGCGTGAAGCCCTGGGCAAAGGCATCGCCCACGTACCAGATGCGTTCCGGGCCCGGCTCGCCGAGCTCTTCCTCGATCACTTCGCGGTCGGTCGTCTTCTGGTTCAGCCCGTCGACGCCGACTTCAAGCCCGCGCAGCGCCTTCTGGAACGACTCCTGGAAGGTGCGGCCGATGGCCATCACTTCACCGACCGACTTCATCTGCGTGGTCAGATGCGCGTCGGCGGTCGGGAACTTCTCGAACGCGAAGCGCGGAATCTTGGTGACCACGTAATCGATGGTCGGCTCGAAGCTTGCCGGCGTCGCGCCACCGGTGATCTCGTTGCGCAGCTCGTCGAGCGTGTAGCCGATGGCCAGCTTGGCCGCGATCTTGGCGATCGGGAAACCCGTGGCCTTGGACGCCAGCGCCGACGACCGTGACACGCGCGGATTCATCTCGATGACGATGATCCGGCCGTTGGCGGGATTGACCGAGAACTGCACGTTCGAGCCGCCGGTATCGACGCCGATCTCGCGCAGGATCGCGATGCTCGCGTTGCGCATCAGCTGATATTCGCGGTCGGTCAGCGTCTGGGCTGGCGCCACGGTGATCGAGTCACCGGTATGCACGCCCATCGGATCGAGGTTCTCGATCGAGCACACGATGATGCAGTTGTCCGCGCGGTCGCGGACGACTTCCATCTCGTATTCCTTCCAGCCGATCAGCGATTCCTCGATCAGCAGTTCCTTCGTCGGCGAGGCTTCGAGACCGCGCTTGCAGATGGTCTCGAATTCCTCGGCGTTGTAGGCGATGCCGCCGCCCGTGCCACCCAGCGTGAAGCTCGGCCGGATGATCGCCGGGAAGCCGCTGGTGCCCACTTCGAGGCCGATGCGGCGCTGCACTTCCCAGGCTTCCTCCATCGAGTGCGCAATGCCCGAGCGCGCCGATTCGAGGCCGATCTTGGTCATCGCCGCCTTGAACTTGCTGCGGTCCTCGGCCTTGTCGATGGCTTCGGGCTTGGCGCCGATCAGCTCGACCTTGTACTTGTCGAGCACGCCGTTGTGCCACAGGTCGAGCGCGCAGTTGAGCGCGGTCTGGCCGCCCATCGTCGGCAGGATCGCGTCGGGGCGCTCCTTCTCGATGATCTTTTCCACCACCTGCCAGGTGATCGGCTCGATGTAGGTGACGTCGGCCGTTTCCGGGTCGGTCATGATCGTCGCCGGATTGCTGTTGACGAGGATGACCTTGTAGCCCTCAGCCTTCAGCGCCTTGCAGGCCTGGGCGCCCGAGTAATCGAATTCGCAGGCCTGGCCGATGATGATCGGGCCGGCGCCGATGATGAGAACGCTCTTGATGTCGCTGCGCTTAGGCATGTTTCTTCTCCGCCATCAGCGTGGTGAAACGGTCGAACAGGTAGGCGATGTCGTGCGGACCGGGGCTCGCCTCGGGGTGACCCTGGAAGCAGAACGCCGGCTTGTCGGTGCGGCGAAAGCCTTGCAGCGAGCCGTCGAACAGGCTCGTGTGCGTGACCTTGCAGTTGTCGGGCAGCGTGGCTGGATCGACCGCGAAGCCGTGGTTCTGCGAGGTGATGAGCACCATGCCGGTTTCGAGGTCCTGCACCGGATGGTTCGCGCCGTGATGGCCGAACTTCATCTTCAGCGTGGTCGCGCCCGACGCCAGACCCATGATCTGGTGGCCGAGGCAGATGCCGAAGGTGGGATAGCCGAGCTCGATGAGTTCGCGCGCGGCGGCGATGGCGTAGTCGCAGGGCTCGGGATCGCCCGGGCCGTTGCTCAGGAACACGCCGTCGGGCTTGAGCCTGACGACCTCGCTCGCGGGCGTCTGCGCCGGCACCACGGTGACGCGGGCGCCACGCGCGGCCAGCATGCGCAGGATGTTGCGCTTCACGCCGAAGTCGTAGGCCACCACGTGAAAGCGGCTGTCGCTGCGGCCAAAGCCGGGCTTGCCGCTGCCATCGTTGAGCAGCCATTCGCCTTCGGTCCACTCGTAGGCTTCGCGCGTGCTGACCACCTTGGCCAGATCGAGCCCGGCCATGCCCGCGAACGAGCGCGCCAGCGCGACGGCCTGTTCAGCGTCGTCACCGACCAGGATGGCGCCGGGCTGGGCGCCCTTGTCGCGCAGGATGCGGGTGAGCTTGCGCGTGTCGATGCCCGCGATGGCGACCGTGCCGTTGCGCTCGAGATAGGCGCTCAGCGACTCGGTGCTGCGGAAGTTGGAGGCGACTGCGGCGAGATCGCGCACCACCAGACCCGCGGCCTGCACGCCGGGCGCCTCTTCGTCCTGAAGATTGCACCCGACATTGCCGATATGCGGATAGGTGAGCGTGACGATCTGTCGGCAGTACGACGGGTCGGTCAGGATTTCCTGGTAGCCCGTGATGGCGGTATTGAAAACGACTTCGCCGACCGTATGGCCGGCGGCGCCGATGGAAATGCCTTTGAACACGGTGCCGTCCGCTAGCGCGAGAATGGCTGCGGACGGCGCATGCTTGCCGGCTCCCGCAAAGGGACCGAAAGAAGACAACGGCAGCAAGAGGGCGGCTCCGAAAGAGTGTCTGCCACCGAGCGCCGTGCGATCACCGCCCGGCTTCTTGCAGGCGTGTCGTGCGCCCGTGCTTGGGGCGCTGCGACGGCGCGAGCCGAGGCTGTGCGGAGGATTTGGGGGGATTGGCGCTACAGGAGGCGGGGATGGGTAAACCGCATGAGTATATCACTGTGGAATGTATCAACCTTGCCCCGCTTTTCAACGCAAGGCCATGCATGTGATGCAGCACACTAGGACATTCGGTGATGCCCACCTAGGCCATTCACCGGCGGTCCGCACAGGAATGGAATATGAATACCTTCAACCCGATGATCCACGATACGAAGTTTGTCTGGGACGACGGGCGGGGCGAAACCTGGTGCACCCGCGAGTATGTCGAGACCCGCTATCTGCATCGCATCGCGCTTGGCCGCGCCGCCGAGGCGCGGCTGGCCGGCCAGAACGATGTCGCCGAAGAGTTCGAGCACAAGGCGCGTGGCCTGTCGCGCACGCTCCAGCGGCTGCGCGACCAGGGCCATCTGGGCCGCAACGAGGCCTACGAGAATGGCGAATTCAGCAAGGCGTTCAAGAGCATGACGGTCGATTCGCTGCGCGTGATCTAGCTCGCGCGGCGGGCGGCGGAAGCGTCATTGCCTTCCGCTACCATCGATTGCGATGTGTGCCGTCGGCGCACCGCAATCCCTTGTCGCCATGAACAGCCTCGACCAACTCAAGCAGTTCACCACCGTGGTTGCCGACACCGGCGACTTCCAGCTTCTGGCGCAGTACGCGCCGCAGGATGCGACGACCAATCCGTCGCTGGTGCTCAAGGCGGCGCAGAAGCCCGAATACCGGCATGTGCTCGAACAGGTCGTGCGCGACGGCGCCGGCAAGTCGGCGAGCGAGCTGATCGACGACGTGCTCGTGGCCTTCGGGCGCGAAATCCTCGCCGTCATCCCGGGGCGCGTGTCGACCGAAGTCGATGCGCGGCTGTCCTTCGATGCCGATGCCACCGTCGCCAAGGCGCGCGAGATCGTCGCGCGCTACGACGCCGCCGGCATTCCTCGCGAGCGCGTGCTCATCAAGATCGCGTCGACCTGGGAAGGCATCCAGGCGGCGCGCGTGCTTCAGGCCGAGGGCACGCGCTGCAACATGACGCTGCTGTTCTCGCTGGCCCAGGCCGTGGCCTGCGCCGATGCCGGCGCCCAGCTCATCTCGCCCTTCGTCGGCCGCATCTACGACTGGTATGTGAAGCGCGACGGCAAGACCTTCGAGCCCGAAGCCGATCCGGGCGTGCTGTCGGTGCGCGGCATCCATGCGTACTACAAGGCACACGGCATCGCCACCGAAGTGATGGGCGCGAGCTTCCGCTCGGTGGGCGAAGTGCTGGCGCTGGCCGGCTGCGACCTGCTCACGATCAGCCCCGACCTGCTCGAAGCGCTGCGCCAGACCGATCAGCCGGTCGAGCGCAAGCTTGGCGTGGGCACGCCGGCCGCAATCCCGCGCATCGATCTCGACGAGAAGCGCTTCCGCTGGCTCATGAACGAGGACGCGATGGCGACCGAGAAGCTCGCCGAAGGCATCCGCACTTTCGGCGCCGACGCCATCAAGCTCGAAGCCGTGATCGCTGCCCTGCTCGACTGAACGCCGCACCAGCAAAAAAGCCGCCCGCTCGCGCATTGCGCGGCGGGCGGCTTTTTCATGCGCGCCGAAACGGCGTCAGGCGCGCAGCAGCGTCTTGACGTTGGGCCATTGCCGGCGGCTGACCGGCAGCGTCTCGTCGAGGCCGCGCAGCTGGATCTGCCAGCCCTGATCGCCCGCCTCGGATTCAGCGCCCTCGCGGCTGGCGCGCTGGCAGCCGGCGATGGCATTGCGCGCCACCAGCGCCGAGCGATGCACGCGCACGAAGTACTCGCCGAACTCCTCTTCGAGCGCGGTCAGCGATTCCTCGGTGAGGTACTCGGCGTCGCGGGTGCGGATCGTCGTGTACTTCATTTCGGCGCGGAAATAGAGGATGTCGAGCACCGGCACCAGCGTGAGCTTGCCGCGCTCGGTCACGGCGATGTGGCGGCGCGACAGCCCGGCCACGGCGGCGGCGCGTTCGAGCGCCTCCTCGCTGAACGCCGGATCGGACACGCGCAGCGCCGCCTCGCGTTCCTCGCAGCGCTTGCGGGCGCGGTCGAGCGCATCGAACAGGCGCGTCGAGCGCACCGGTTTGAGCAGATAGTCGATGGCCTGCACGTCGAAGGCCTGCACGGCGTAATCGTCGAAGGCCGTCACGAAGACGATCTGCGGCGCATGACGGCCCGGCATCGGCCGGATGTGCATCGCATGCCGCGCCACCTCGACCCCGTTCATGCCGGGCATCTGCACGTCGAGCAGCACCACGTCGGGCAGCAGCTCCTCGATTTGCGTGATGGCTTCGCGGCCGTTGGCGGCCTCGCCGACGATGCGGGTCTCGATTTGCGATCGCAGGTCTTCGAGCAGGATGCGCAGCCGCGACCGCGCCAGCGGTTCGTCGTCTACAAGCAATAAGCGCAGTGGTCTCATGTTCGGTCCTGGTCCCCGTCCTCCGGGTTGAATGGCAAGGTGATCGACACCCGCCACAGCTTGCCGTCGCCCCCGATGCGCAGGCGCGCCTCAAGGTCGTACAGCAGCGAAAGCCGTTCGCGGATGTTGGCGAGCGCCAGCCGGTTGCCGGGTCGGCGACGGATCACGGGATCGTAGGTGTTCTCGACGACGATGATCAGTTCGCGTCCGACCCCGGTGATGCGCACGCGCACCTGGCCGGGTTGCTCGGCGGGCTCGATGCCGTGGTGTACGGCGTTTTCAAGCAAAGGTTGAAGCAGCAAAGCCGGAACCGGGTAATCACCCGGCATTCTTGCCAAATCCCATTCGACGGTGAGCCGGTCGCCGATGCGGACCTGCTCGATGTCGACGTACTGCTGGGCCAGCCGCACCTCGTCGGCGAGCGGCAGCAGCGCGCGGGCATCGCCCATGCTGGCGCGAAACAGCTCGGCCAGATCGCCAAGCACGCGCTCTGCCAGCGGCGGATCGATGCGCACCAGCGACATCGCGGCATTGAGGCTGTTGAACAGGAAGTGCGGCCGGATGCGCGCCTGCAGAGCCTGCAAGCGCGCATCGGCCAGCGCCGGCGAGACCGCGCGTGCGCGCAGCTCGATGGTCCAGGCAATCATCACCGCCGCCAGGCCAAAGCCGGAGATGCGCATCAGCAGCGTCGACACTCCGGGCAAGGCCTCGGGCGGCATGAAGGCGCCCATCGCAAGGGTGAGCAGCAGCGCCCAGCCAGCGCCGATGGCACCCGCGATCAGCGAGCGCACGCGCGAGCGAAAACCGTTCAGCCGCAGCCGCAGCGAGCACATGGTGGTGATGCAGACCAGCGTGAGCGGCTCGACCATCGCGCCCTGCTCCAGCACCGCCAGCGCGAAGCCGCCGGCGTTCTGGGCCCGCATCAGTGCGGCGACGAGCAATCCGAGATTGGCCAGCCCGAGCACCCGCAGCACGGTCCCGAAGTTGCAATAGTCGGGAGCGGGCGTGGGCGCCTGGGCGCAGACCTCGAGGGCGTCGGCTTCTGGTTTTGTGGGTCCTGCGCGCATGAACTCGCGTGGTGGAAATGCACGATGGGATCGGGACAAACCCGCCTGAGGCTGCGACCTATAATCGCGGCCCGACATGCAGCACGCCCGCGTCAACGCGCCAAAGCATGCATGCGGCCCGGGCCGGCTGCCGATCGGCGGCAGCCACGCGGCGCCTTCGCCACGCTTGTTCGGCGCCGACAACCGGATTGGCCGCGCCGATCGTCAGACATCTGCAGCGCCGGCTCTACGGGGACAACCCCGTCGAACTCATCTGGCATGGCCGCAACAGCCTTTTTTGTATTCAAAGATTATGACAGAGCAGCTTTACAAGAAGCACGAAGCATGGTCAGGCCGCTTCGACGAACCGGTGTCCGAACTCGTGCAGCGTTACACCGCTTCCGTGAATTTTGACCGCCGCCTCTGGCGCCACGACATTCAGGGCTCGCTTGCGCATGCCGAGATGCTGAATCACGTCGGCATCCTCAGCGCCGCCGATCTGGCTGCCATCCGCAGTGGAATGGATACGATTGTTGCCGAGATCGAGTCGGGCCAATTCGAGTGGCAACTGGCTCTCGAGGACGTTCATCTCAATATCGAAGCGCGGCTGACTGCGCTGGCAGGCGATGCGGGCAAGCGCCTGCACACCGGCCGCTCGCGCAACGATCAGGTCGCGACCGACATCCGCCTGTGGCTGCGCGACGAGATCGACCGCATCGTCGGCCTGCTCGGCAAGCTGCAACTGGCCCTCGTCGAAGTGGCCGAGCAAAACGCCGACACCATCCTGCCGGGCTTCACCCATCTGCAAGTGGCGCAGCCGGTGGTGTTCGGTCATCACCTGCTGGCCTATGTGGAAATGTTTGCGCGCGATGCGGAACGCCTGCTCGACGTGCGCAAGCGCGTCAACCGGCTGCCGCTCGGCGCCGCCGCGCTGGCCGGCACCAGCTTCCCGATCGACCGCGAGCGCGTTGCCGCGACGCTCGGCTTCGACGCCGTGGCGCGCAATTCGCTCGACGCCGTCAGCGACCGCGACTTCGCGATCGAATTCAGCGCCGCCGCCGCGCTGGTGATGGTGCACATCTCGCGGCTGTCGGAAGAACTCGTCATCTGGATGAGCCCGCGCGTGGGCTTCATCGATCTGGCCGACCGCTTCTGCACCGGCTCGTCGATCATGCCGCAGAAGAAGAACCCCGACGTGCCCGAGCTGGCGCGCGGCAAGACCGGCCGCGTGGTCGGCCATCTGATGGGTCTGGTCGTGCTCATGAAGGGCCAGCCGCTCGCCTACAACAAGGACAACCAGGAAGACAAGGAGCCGCTGTTCGACACCGCCGACACGCTGGTCGACACGCTCACGATCTTTGCCGACATGGCCGCCGGCATTCGCGTCAAGCCCGACGCAATGCGCGCCGCCGCGCTGCAGGGCTTTGCCACCGCGACCGATCTGGCGGATTACCTGGTGAAACGCGGCCTTCCCTTCCGCGACGCTCATGAAGCCGTGGCGAGGGCCGTCAAGGCATGCGTGGATCGCGGCTGCGACCTGTCGGATCTGAGCGTGGAAGAGCTGCGTGCCTTCAGCGCGCTCGTGGGCGACGACGCCAAGGCCGTGCTCACGCTCGAAGGCTCGGTCGCCGCGCGCGATCACGTGGGCGGCACTGCCCCCAACCAGGTTCGCGCGCAGATTGCCGCCGCGCGCGCCCGTCTGGGCGGCTGAGCCCCACTGCAAACCAGGTCGCGCGCCTCATCGTCATGTCTTCTTCAATGGATCAACGCATCGGCAAGTACGAACTCATCCGTCGCATCGGCGAGGGGAGTTCGAGCAACGTCTGGCTGTGCCGCGATCCGTTCACCGAGCGGCTGGTCGCCGTGAAGGTGGCCAAGTCCGAGACCCTGCGCGACGAGCGCTATTCGCATGTGTATCGCAAGCTGTTCGCGGTCGAGGCGCATCTGGCGGGCAAGCTGCATCACCCGCACATCGCCATGATCCTCGACGCGGTGGACGAGGGCGACCTGCGCTACATCGTGAGCGAGTACGTGCCGGGCGGCACGCTGGAGCAGTTCTGCCGGCCCGAGCGCCTGCTGCCGCAGGAGAAGGTGGTGGAAATCATGTTCAAGTGCGCGCGCGCGCTTGAGTTCGCCCACCGCATCGGCATCACCCACCGCGACGTCAAGCCGGCCAACATCCTCGTCAATTCCGACAACGACGAGGTGCGCGACGTGAAGCTCACCGACTTCGGCACCGCCATGAATCTGGCCGAGGACTCGACGCTGGTCGAAGGCATCGGCTCGCCGGCCTACATGTCGCCCGAGCAGATTTCCGAAGGCGCGCTGTCGCACCAGACCGACATCTATTCGCTCGGCGTGGTGATGTACCAGCTGCTCACCGGCCGCCTGCCGTTCGAGGCGCAGAACAACGCGGCCATGATTTATCAGGTGCTGCATTCCACGCCGCCCGCGCCGTCGGAGCTGCGGCCCGGCGTGGCCGAGCACATCGAGGCCATCGCGGTGAAGGCGATGGCCAAGGACCGCAGCCAGCGCTACCCGAGCTGGGACGCCTTCGCCGCCGATCTGGCGCGCGCCGCGCGCGCCGAGCCGCGTTCCATTCGCGCGCGCGAAGTGGCCGACACCGAGCGCTTCAGCCTGCTCAAGAGCCTGCGTTTCTTCGACCGCTTCGACGAGGCCCAGCTGTGGGAAGTGGTGCGCTTTGCCGACTGGCAGCGGCGCGGCCATGCCCAGCGCCTGTATGCCGAGGGCGACATGGGTACCGACTTCTTCATCCTGGCCGAAGGTCAGGTGCGCGTGACCAAGCACGGCAAGCTGCTGACCGCGCTGGGCCCCGGCGAATGCATTGGCGAGATGGGCTATCTGGCCGGCCTCGACCATGCCGAGGATGCGAGCCATCCGGCCGCGCAACGCAGCGCCGACGTGGTCACGGTGATGCCCTGCACGCTGATCCGCGTGTCGCCGACTGCGCTGGCCGCCGCGAGCGAAGGCTGCCAGCTGCGCTTCAACCGCGCCTTCCTCAGCCTGCTGGCCGAACGCTTGCAGGTGGCGAACCAGCGGCTCACCACCCCGGGTTGAACCGGCGTCAGCTGCCGGCGATGACCATTTCGCCGATCAGGATCGAGCCGGTGGTCTTGGTGCCGCGCGAGATGCGGTCGGCACCGATGGCCACGATGTTCTCGAACATCTGGCGCAGATTGCCGGCGATGGTGATCTCGCCGACCGGATGCACGATCTTGCCGTTTTCGACCCAGTGGCCGGCCGCGCCGCGCGAGTAGTCGCCGGTCACGTAGTTGACGCCCTGGCCCATCAGGTCGGTGACGAGCAGGCCGGTGCCGAGCTTGCGCAGCATCTGCTCGAAGTCGTCCCCGCGTTTGGTGTGGGTGGAGCTGAGCACCAGGTTGTGCGAGCCGCCCGCATTGCCGGTGGTGCGCATGCCGAGCTTGCGCGCCGAGTAGGTCGACAGGAAATAGCCCTGCACGATGCCGTCGCGGACCACGTCGCGGCGCTGGGTGCGCACGCCTTCCTCGTCGAACGGGGCGCTGCCCATCGCGCCCTTGATGTGCGGGTCTTCCGACAGGTTGATGTGCGACGGGAACACCTGGGCGCCGAGCGAATCGGCCAGGAAGGTGGTGCGGCGGTAGAGCGCGCCGCCCGAGATCGCCTGCACGAAGCTGCCGAGCAGCCCGCCGGCCAGCGGCGCCTCGAACAGCACCGGGCATTTGCGCGTGCTGATCTTGCGGGCGCCGATGCGCGACAGCGCGCGCCGCGCGGCGTACTCGCCGACCACTTCGGGCAGCGCCAGCTTCTTGGGATCGCGGCTGGCGGTGTACCAGTCGTCGCGCTCCATCTCGCGGCCCACGCGTGCGATCGGCGCGACCGTGAGGTAGTGGCGCGAATGCGGATAGCCGCCCATGAAGCCGCGCGAATTGGCCGAGATGAACTGCGCGTGCTGCACCGACACGCTGGCGCCGTCGCTGTTGCGGATCGCCGGATCGACCGCGAAGGCCGCGTCCTCGGCGCGCTTGGCGAAGGCGATGGCATCGTCGGCCGAGATGTCCCAGGGCTTGTAGAGCTTGAGATCGAGCGGCTGGCGCTCGAAGAACTCGTCCTCGGGCAGGCCGGAGAATTCGTCGGGCGAGGTGAAGCGCGCGATGTCGAGCGCCGCCTGCACCGTGTCTTCGAGCGCCTTGAGCGAGAAGTCCGACGTGCTGGCGTGGCCCTTCTTCTTGCCCAGATAGCAGGTCAGGCCCACGCCCTTGTCCTGGTTCTGCTCGATGGTCTCGACCTTGCCGCGGCGCACATTCACCGACAGGCCGCTGCCCTCGCTGACCTCCACCGCGCATTCTGTGGCGCCGCGCGCCCGGGCGATGTGGAGCACGTTCTCGGCGAGTTCACGCAGATGGTCGATCGGATAGCTGAAGTGGTTGGACATGGCGGTCGGCAGGAGGAGCGCACGCGCGCGGGAGGGAGTCGCTTTTAGCGGCGGCTATCATAGCAAGCGCGTGACAGGGAAATTTCCGCCGCGCAACGCATACAGGCACGTCATGAACCATCAATATTCATATTTACCCACGGGTTTTGGGCGAGGTCTCGCATGAAATCGCATGTGGAAGAAACCGGCGCCGACGACGAGTACGACGGTCCTTCGCGCAGCCAGCTCAAGCGCGACAGCGAAGCGCTGCAAGCGTTCGCCGAGCAGCTGGTGGAACTGGGCCGCGACCAGCTCGCGCGCATCGATCTGCCCGAGCCGCTGGCGGTCGCCATCCGCGACACCCAGCGCATCACCGCCCACGGCGGGCTGCGGCGCCAGCGCCAGTACCTGGGCAAGCTGATGCGCGCGCTCGACGAGCCGACGGTCGAGCGCATGAAGCGCGGCTACCTCGCGGTCACGCAGCAATCGCGCGACGAGGTGAAGCTGATGCACAGCCTGGAGCGCTGGCGCGAAAAGCTCATCGAGGACGACAGGACGCTCGATGTGTGGACCGCCGAGTACGGCATCGACGGCTTGCAGGATCTGCGCAATCTGATCCGGCAGGCGCGCCGCGAGAAGGCCGACAACCGGCCGCCGAAGGCCTTCCGCGAGCTGTTCCAGCGCCTGAAGGCGGCGGCGCTCGGCGAGGCCGAACGCATCGACGCCGCAGCTCAGCCGCCCGCCTCCGACGAAAACGCCGACGACGAGGACCGCTCATGAGCGCCGCCGACCTGCCCTTGCAAGCGCTGCGCATCGGCCTCGTGTCGATCTCCGACCGCGCGAGCGCCGGCACCTATGCCGACGCCGGCCTGCCGGCGCTGCGCGAATGGCTCGGCCTGGCGCTGAAGAATCCGGTCGAGTGGGTCGAGCGGCTGATCCCGGATGAGCGCGCCGGCATCGAGGCGACGCTGATCGAGCTGGTCGACGCCGAGCGCTGCGATCTGGTGCTGACCACCGGCGGCACCGGCCCGTCGCGGCGCGATGTGACGCCCGAGGCGACGCTGGCCATCGGCACCAAGCAGCTGCCCGGCTTCGGCGAGCAGATGCGCCAGGTGAGCCTGAAATTCGTGCCGACCGCCATCCTGTCGCGCCAGGTGGCGGTGATCCGCGAGACGCCGGATCACGCGGCGCTGGTCATCAATCTGCCGGGCCAGCCCAAGTCGATCCGCGAGACGCTGGCCGGGCTGCGCGCCGCCGACGGCTCGGTGACGGTGGACGGCGTGTTCGCCGCCGTGCCCTACTGCATCGACCTGATCGGCGGGCCCTGGATCGAGACCGATCCGGCGGTGAGCAAGGCCTTCCGGCCCAAGACGGCGGTGCGCACGCGCTGAGGCACTAGCGCTGCAAGCCTGTCGCTGCAATCGCGGTCGCCGCTTCATCGGCCGTGGCGCCGAGCAGCGCGCTCAGCGCCCGCGCCGCGCCCTCGGGGCTGTCGTCGTCGAGCGTCACGCCGCGCGTCACCACGCCGTGCGGCGGCAGCGCCTGCACCGAGCGCGGATCGATCAGCGTCCAGCGCACCTCGCCATCCAGCCGGCGCGCGGCGCGGTCGATGTCGAGCTTGACCACATCCACCGCCAGCACGCGGCGCAGCGCGGCCGCCTCGGCGCAACCGCTCTCGCAGATCAGCGCCGACGGCAGCGTGCGCCGCAGCGCCACCGCCAGCTCGCGCGTCGCGCCCACTTCCACGCGCTCGGCCCAGACGCCGCCCGGCCAGCTCACGATGCCGGCCGCGCCATCGCGAAACCTCAGCTCGCGCGATTGCAGGTACTCGGGCAGCGCCACGCGCCGCACCGTCAGCGCGAGGCCGTCGGGCGCCTGCGCGCTGGTGCTCGTCGGCGCGGCGGGCAGCGTCACCAGATGCAGCGCCGGCGCCTTGGCCGCGCAGCCGGCCAGCAGCAGACCGAGCGCGAGCAGCGTCGGCAAGCACTTCAGATTCACGCGCGTCATTGCGCCTCCCTGCCGAACAGGATGGCGTTCGGCTGCTGATCGAGGGTTTCGGAAAGCGCGCGCAGGCTGCGCGCCGACTGTGCCAGATCGCGCAGCGCGCTTTCGAGGTCGTCGCGGCCCTGGGCGCCCGGCGCCACCAGATCGGACAGCCGCAGCATCGCGGCCTGCGCCGCCTGCGAGGCCTCGCGCGTGGCCACCAGCGTGCGTTGCAGCTCGGGCTGGGCCTGGCCCAGCGTGCCGCGCGTGCTGTCGGCCAGCTGTCGGATGCTGCCCATCGTGACATTGGCGCTGTCCTGCACCGACTTGAGCGCGCCGTTGGCCTGGGCCAGCGTGCGGCGCAGCTCGGCGCCGGTCTTGCCGACCTCGCCGGCACTGACGGCCATGAGATCGCGCGCGCCGTTCATCGTCAGTTCCAGCGCCTGCATGGTGCTGCGCAGCTGCTGGATGGTGTCGCGCACCGGCACGTCGGCGAGCTGGTCGATCAGGGCGCTGAAGCGGTCCTTGATCATCGGAATCTCGGGCGGATCGTCGTCGGCGCTGCCGAGCAGCGTGGGCTGGGTGTCGGTGCGGAAGTCGAGATCGATCGCGGCCTGGCCGGTGACGAAGCTTTGCAGCATCAGCTTGGCGCGCAGGCCGCGCTGCACCAGTTCGGGAATGTCGAGCCGGGGCTTGCGCATCTCGTTGCCGATGCGGATGGCGCGCGGCGAGATGCGCAGCACGACCGGAATGCGCGCATCGAGCGTGGCGGCATTCACCTCGATGCCGATGTCCTCGACCTGGCCGATCTTCACGCCGCGAAAGGTGACCGGCGCGCCGACATACAGGCCGCTCACGGTGCCGTCCACATAGGTGACGGCGCGCGCCGATTTCTCGAACAGCGCGGTGCCGCCGAGCAGCACCGCGCCGAGCCCGGCGAGCACGAAGGCGACGACCACGAACACGCCGACCATCAGGGCATTGCGTTTCATGCGGAATCCTTGCGGTTGGGCGGCGCGATCCGCGCCTCGGACGCCTCGGCATCGGCCAGCGCCTCGCGGCGCAGAAACGCGCGCACCGTCGGATGCTGGCAGCGGTCGCGCAGCGTGCGCGGATTGCCGTGGGCGATCGGATGCTTGCTGTCGGCATCCAGAAAAATGCCGTCGTCTGCGATGGCGAAGATGCTCGGCAGCTCATGCGTGACCATGACGACGGCCGCGCCGGTGCGGTCGCGCAGCTCGAGGATGAGATCGTCGAGCCGCTTCGAGCTGATCGGATCGAGGCCTGCCGAGGGCTCGTCGAGGAACAGCAGGCGCGGCTCGCCGGCAATGGCGCGCGCCAGACCGGCGCGCTTCTTCATGCCGCCGCTGATGTCGGCCGGAAAGAAGTCGGCGAAGCGCCCGAGCCCGACGAGATCGAGCAGCTCGCGCGCCTTTTCCTCGCGCGCCGCGCGGTCGAGCCGGCCCTTGCGTTCGAGCGGCACGCAGACGTTCTCGAGCAGCGTCATCGACGACCACAGCGCCGCGCCCTGGAACAGCACGCCGAAGTTCTCGCGCAGCTGCATGCGGCCGGCGCCGTCGGCCTGCCAGTAGTCGCGGCCGTCATAGCTCACGCTGCCTGCGGCCGGCTCGATGAGCCCGATCATGTGCTTGAGCAGCGTGCTCTTGCCGCAGCCGCTGCCGCCCATCACCACGAAGATGCGGCCGGGTTCCACGTCGAAGCTGATGTCGCGCTGGATCAGCCGCTCGCCGAAGCGCATCTCGAGATTGCGGACCGAGACGAGCGCCATCGTCAGATGCCCATCGCGTTGGCGGCCACGGCAAACGCCGCGTCGAGCGCGATGACGCCGACGATGCCCGACACCACCGCGCCGGTCGTCGCATCGCCCACGCCGGCCGCGTTGCGCGCCGAATTGAGGCCGCTGTAGCAGGCGGTCAGCGCGATCAGCCCGCCGAAGGTCAGCGACTTGGCCAGCCCGAGCCCGAAGAAGCTGAAGTCGAGCGCCTCGAAAGTGCGGTCGAAGTAGGCCGACGGCGTGAGCCGCAACATGCCCGCGCCGACGACAAAGCCGCCGAACAGGCTCGTCACGCAACCGTAGAGGTAGAGCAGCGGCGTCATGACCACCAGCGCCAGCACGCGCGGCAGCACCAGGTAATCCAGCGCCGGCAGGCCGAGCACTTCGAGCGCGTCGATCTCCTCGTTGGCCTGCATCGTGGCCAGCTCGGCGGCAAAGGCGGCGCCGGTGCGGCCGCTGAGCACCACGGCGGTGATGACGGCGGCCATCTCGCGCGAGCTGGCGATGGCGACCAGATCGGCCACGAAGATGCCGGCGCCGAACTTGACCAGTTGCACCGCGCCGACGAAGGCGAGGATGGCGCCGACCAGCACATTGACCAGGCTGACGATGCCGAGCGCGCGCGCGCTGCAATCGGCCAGTACGCGGGCGAAGTCCTTGCCGCGAAAGATCGGCCGGCCGCGCAGCAGCGGACCGATGGCAAGCACCAGTCCGCCGAAGAACGCCAGCTTGCTTGCGGCGGCAGACCGGAGGGCCGTCAGCATGGGCGGAGCTTGTTGGAGGAAGAAGGCGCCGATGCTAGCGCGCCGCCGCCGCGCCGACGACTCGTCACATCTGCGCGCGGCCCGACGGTTCCGCCGGGCCGGCGTCCGCGCTCAGGCAGTCATGTCGAGCACCACGCGGCCGTTGATCGTGCCGGCGCGCATGTGGTCGAAGATGGTGTTGATGTTGTCGAGCCGGTCGGTGGTCGAGGTGCAATGCACCTTGCCCTGGGCCGCGAAGTCGAGCGCCTCCTGCAGGTCGAGCCGGGTGCCGACGATCGAGCCGCGCACCGTGATGCCGTTGAGCACCATGTCGAAGATCGACAGCGGAAAATCGCCCGGCGGCAGCCCCACCAGCGACACGGTGCCGCCGCGTCGCACCGCGCCGATGGCCTGCGCAAAGGCCGTGCGCGATACCGCCGTGACGAGCACGCCATGCGCGCCGCCGATCGCCGCGCGGATGGTCGCGCCCGGGTCTTCGCGCAGCGCGTTCACCGTCAGCTCGGCGCCGTGCTCGCGCGCCAGCGCCAGCTTGCTGTCGTCGATGTCGATGGCCGCGACGCGCAGGCCCATCGCGCGCGCGTACTGCACCGCCATGTGCCCGAGCCCGCCAATGCCCGAGATGGCGACCCACTGCCCGGGCTTGGCCTCGGTCACCTTGAGGCCCTTGTAGACCGTGACGCCAGCGCAGAGCACCGGCGCCACCTCGACGAAGCCGAGCCTGTCGGGCAGCTTGCCGACGAAATCCGGATCGGCCAGCACGAAGTCGGCATAGCCGCCGTTGACCGAGTAGCCGGTGTTCTTCTGCTCACCGCACAGGGTTTCCCAGCCGGCCAGGCAATGCTCGCAATGGCCGCAGGCGCTGTAGAGCCAGGGCACGCCGACGCGGTCGCCCTCCTTCACATGCGTCACGCCCGCGCCCACCGCCGCGACCCAGCCCACGCCTTCATGGCCCGGGATGAACGGCGGATTGGGCTTGACCGGCCAGTCGCCGTCGGCGGCATGCAGATCGGTATGGCAGACACCGCTGGCGGCGATCTTCACGAGGATCTGGCCCGGGCCGACCTCGGGCACCGGCACTTCGTCGATGACCAGCGGCTGACCGAATGCGCGGACGACCGCGGCCTTCATGAACTTGCTCATGGCTTGCCTCCTGATGGCTGTGCAACCAGGAGCCAGACTCCGCCCGCCGCGCCCTCACCCGCCTTGATGACGGTCAAGTGGACTGACCGATTACTGGAACGCCACCTCGGCAAAGCTGCGCAGCTTGCGGCTGTGCAGATGATCGAGATCCTGCTGGCGCAGCCGCTCGATGGCGCGGATGCCGATGCGCAGATGCTGCTCGACCCGCTCGCGGTAGAAGTGGTTGGCCATGCCGGGCAGCTTGAGCTCGCCGTGCAGCGGCTTGTCGCTCACGCAGAGCAGCGTTCCGTAGGGCACGCGAAAGCGGAAGCCGTTGGCGGCAATCGTGGCGCTTTCCATGTCGAGCGCGACCGCGCGGCTCTGGCTGAAGCGGCGCTCGGGCGTGCGCTGCGGCAGCAGCTCCCAGTTGCGGTTGTCGGTGCTGGCCACGGTGCCGGTACGCATGATGCGTTTCAGCTCATAGCCCTCCAGCTGGGTCACGTCCTCGACCGCGCCTTCGAGCGCCAGCTGCACCTCGGCCAGCGGCGGGATCGGCACCCACAGCGGCAGGTCCTCGTCGAGCACATGGTCCTCGCGCACATAGCCGTGGGCCAGCACGTAGTCGCCCAGGTTCTGCGTGTTCCGCAGGCCGGCGCAATGGCCGAGCATGATCCAGGCATGCGGGCGCAGCACCGCGATGTGGTCGGTGATGGTCTTGGCATTGGCCGGCCCGACGCCGATGTTGACCATCGTGATGCCGGTACGGTCGCGTCGCAGCAGGTGATAGGCCGGCATCTGCGGCAGCCGGGGCGGCGGCGCGCCGAGGGCGTCGCCGGCTTCGGCCGCCTCGCCCACGCGTCGCGTGACGACATTGCCCGGCTCCACGAAGGCGCAGTAGGCGTCGTTCTCGCCGCCGTCGGGCGCGCTGGCCATGATCTGGTGGCCGAGCTTGATGAACTCGTCGATGTAGAACTGGTAGTTCGTGAACAGCACGAAGTTCTGGAAATGCTCGGGCGCGGTGCCGGTGTAGTGACGCAGCCGGTGCAGCGAATAGTCCACGCGCGGCGCGGTGAACAGCGCCAGCGGCTGCGGCTCGCCGAGGTCGATCTCGTGCGTGCCGTTGGCGATGCCGTCGTCCATCGCGCCGAGGTCGGGCAGATCGAACACGTCGCGCATGCGCATGCGGCGCTCGGCACTCAGGCTGCCTTCGATGTGATCGTGCTCGGCGAAGGAAAAGTGCACCGGGATCGGCTGCGTGCTCAGTCCCACTTCCAGCGCCACGCCGTGATTGCGCAGCAGCAGCCGGAATTGCTCGCGGTAGTAGTCGGCGAACAGGTCGGGCCGGGTGAGCGTGGTCTCGTAGGTGCCCGGCCCGGCCACAAAGCCGTAGGCCAGCCGCGAGTCGGCGCGCGCCACGGTATCGGTATGCACACGCACGAAGGGATAGCAGGCGCGCACATGGCCGCCGAGGTCTTCGCCGGCCACGAAGCGGCGCAGCGCGTCGCGCAGTCGGGCGATGCTTGCGTCGTACAGCTGCTCGACATGGTCGGCGGCGCGGTCGGGATCGGTGAAGCTGAGTGTGGCGGGGCGCGGCTCGGTCATGGGTCTCGGCAGGAAGCGGGAGGATCGGGCAACGATAGTTGCGTCGCATGATCCTGCAACGCGCCGGGCCGGCCGTCGCGGAATTCCCTGCTGCCGAAAGGGCGCGCAAAAACAGAAAAGCCCGCATCTGCGGGCTTTTTTGCGTTGACTGCACAGGTTGCGGGCGACTGACTGGCGTCCCCACCGGGATTCGAACCCGGGTTATCGCCGTGAAAGGGCGGTGTCCTAGGCCTCTAGACGATAGGGACCCGCAACTGCGCGACATGCACGGCCGACTAGCATCGACCGCTCAAACAAAAATGGCTTAGCCGAGAAGCTAAGCCATCTTGACGAACATTGAGGTGACTCGGGTTTGGCGTCCCCACCGGGATTCGAACCCGGGTTATCGCCGTGAAAGGGCGGTGTCCTAGGCCTCTAGACGATAGGGACACTCAAACCCGAATCACCTCACAACCGCTGCACCATCTTGATGGTGGAGGTAAGCGGGATCGAACCGCTGACCTCTTGCATGCCATGCAAGCGCTCTCCCAGCTGAGCTATACCCCCTTGCGATGTGCAGCGTTCTTCGTTGTTTGCGTTTTGCTGTGCAAGCAGCGAAGAAGCCGAATTATGCAGAGTGCTCTACGACTTGGCAAGTGCCTGTGTCGAAAATGTATCAACCACGCACATCAGACTGCATCGAGGCCGGCGGCGATGCGCGCCAGCACCGTCTCGCGGCCGAACAGTTCGAGCACCGCATCGACCGACGGCGTGTGCGTTTGCCCGGCCACCAGCACGCGGAGCGGAATCGCGAGCTGCGGCATCTTCAGGCTGTGGGCGGCGAGCACCTGCTTGAGCAGCGGCGCGATGGCTTCGCGCTTCCACTCGATGTCGGCGGCGGCGGTGGCGAAGGCCGCGATGGCCGGACGCACGGCAGCAGTGACGTGCTGCTCGCGCAGGGCAGCGTCGTCCTTGAACGGCGCGTAGAACAGCATGGCCGCATCGGCGAGCTGCTCCAGCGTTTCGGCGCGGTCGCGCAGCAGCAGCACGGCTGTGGGCAGATCGACGCCGCCGGCCACGATGCCGCCGCGCCGTTCGATGCGCGGCGCGACCAGCGCGGCGAGTCGGGCCACGTCGGCCTGCTTGATGTAGTGGTGATTGACCCAGTTCAGCTTCTTCGGGTCCCACTGCGCGGCCGAGCGGCTGAGGTGGGCCACGTCGAACCATTCCACGAACTGCTCGCGCGAGAAGATTTCATCGTCGCCATGGCTCCAGCCGAGGCGCGCCAGGTAGTTGCACAGCGCCTCGGGCAGATAGCCGTCGTCGTCGTACTGCATGACGCTGACCGCGCCGTGGCGCTTGGACAGCTTCTCGCCGTCGGGGCCGAGGATCATGGGCACATGGCCGTACTCGGGCACCTCGGCGCCGAGCGCCTTGAGGATGTTGATCTGGCGCGGCGTGTTGTTGACATGGTCGTCGCCGCGGATCACATGGGTGATGCCCATGTCCCAGTCGTCGACCACCACGCAGAAGTTGTAGGTCGGCGTGCCGTCGGGGCGAGCGACGATGAGGTCGTCCATCTCGCGGTTGGCGATGGTGATTTCGCCCTTCACGAAGTCGTTCCAGGTCACCTCGCCGTCGGCCGGATTGCGGAACCGCAGCACCGGCTGCACGCCTTCGGGCACCGGCGGCAGCGTCTTGCCGGGCTCGGGGCGCCAGCGGCCGTCGTAGCGCGGCTTTTCGCCGCGTGCGCGTTGCGCCTCGCGCATGGCTTCGACTTCCTGCGGCGAGCAGTAGCACGGGTAGACGCTGCCGGCGGCGCGCATCTGCGCCAGCACTTCGCGGTAGCGGTCCATGCGCTGCATCTGGTAGTGCGGGCCCTCGTCGTGTTCGAGGTCGAGCCATTTCATGCCGTCGAGGATGGCCTGCACGGCCTCGGGCGTGGAGCGTTCGAGGTCGGTGTCCTCGATGCGCAGCACGAAGGTTCCGCCGGCGTGGCGCGCGAGCGCCCAGGCATAGAGCGCGGTGCGCGCGCCGCCGAGATGGAGATAGCCGGTGGGCGAGGGAGCGAAGCGGGAACGGATGGGGCGAGTGGACACGATCAGCCTTGGGAAAAGCCCTGAATAGAATCGGTCGAGTTTAGCAATCGGCCCCGCCCTGCCGACCGTCGCCGGAAACCGCCGGACCCGGGCAAGACGCATTGCAAGGGATTGCTTGCAACGGCCGCGTCCCGAAACACGCCTGCGATCGCCAGCCACCTGGCGTGATGGCCAACCAACCCCTGCCTGCGCCGGAGCGTCGCCTAAAACAGCGCAACGCAAGCGCCGTCAATCCTGTCCGGCTCAGTACCGGGCAGGGATGGCCTCGGACCCAGCGTCGGACTCAAGACTCAGGTCACGGTCGGCGTGCCGACTTTTGCCTTGTCACGGGTCTGCCGGGTACGCAGCGCCGCGATCAGCTCGCGACTGAAGGCGGCGATGTCGCCCGGGCCGCGACTGGTGATGAGCTTGCCGTCGACCACCACCTCGCGGTCGACCCAGTGGCCGCCGGCCGCGCGGATGTCGTCCGCGATGCCGGGCGCGCCGGTCAGCGTGCGGTCCGCCACCAGCCCGGCCGCGATCAGCAGCCACGGCCCGTGGCAGATCGCGCCGACCGGCAGTTGAAGCTCGAAGGCATGGCGGATGAAGGTGAGCGCCTCGGGCACTTCGCGCAGGCGCGCCGAGTTGACACTGCCGCCCGGCAGCAGTACCGCGTCGAACTCCTCGGCCGAGACGCCGAGAAAAGTCTTGTCGATCTCGAACTCGTCGGCCGGCTCGTCCTGCCGGGTGGCGCGCAGTCTGCCGAGCCGATCCGAGATGAGCACCACGCGCGCGCCGGCCTTTTCCAGCGCCTCGCGCGGCCCGGTCAATTCGGACTGCTCGAACCGGTCGGTGACGAGGACCGCCACCTGGGCATCGTTGAAATCGCTCGGCTGCATCTGCTTCTCCCGGGGATGAACGCCGCGAGCCGCATGCCCGCGATCACCATGAGAGTGCCGGCAGCGCTTGTCAACCGTCGGTCCAGGTTGTAAGCACCCGCAGCGACGAATGGGGCTACCGCCCATCAGACGGTATGTCTTAGAACATAGCCAGCCACCCCGCCCGTCGATACCCTCGCGCTGAGAAAAATCACACACCACCCACGCATCCGGAAGTTGGCCCCTTTGCTGTTATCGCTCGACAAGATCCCGTTTCGTTGGGTGCGATGCAGCAAGCAATCTGGCGCGATCTGGCCCGGCTCGGGCAGATGCGATCGGGCGGCTTCCGATGCCGGCAGCGGATCCAATGTCCAATTCCAGCAGTGACGAACCGGGCGCGCGTCTTGTGCCCGTTGCCTACGGTCATGCGCGCCGCCGCCTTGTCGATGAACTTCGGGGCAAGCGCGTCGTGCTGGGCCCGCGCCAGATGCTCGCGCGCGAAGGCGACGACACGCTGAACATCCATCTGCTGCGCGGCGGCTGGGCTTTCCGCTTCAAGTCGCTGGAGGACGGCCGGCGCCAGATCCTGGGCTTCGTCATGCCGGGCGATCTGCTCGGCGTGCTGGAGCCGGGCGCGCCGATGTTTCCCTACGGCATCGAGACGCTGACCGAAACCGAAATCCTGACCCTGCCGCGCCAGCGCCTGCTCGAAGCCGCGGCCCAGGACGCGAGCCTGGCGCTCGACCTGATGTGGATCGCCGCCAACGAACGCCGGCAATCGGAGGAAAGCCTGCTGTCGGTCGGCCGCCGCAGCGCCGACGAACGGATGGCGGCGCTGATCCTGCATGTGTATGCGCGCGCGGTCGAACGCGATCTGGCCGATGCCAGCGGCGCCGTGCCCTTCCCGGTCAGCCAGCAGCACATCGCCGATGCGCTCGGCCTGTCGCTGGTGCACACCAACAAGACGCTGCGCCGGCTGCTGACGCTGGGCGTGTACGAGCTGTCGGGCGGCCGCTTGCGCGTCATCGATGCGGCCGCGCTCGGCGACATCGCGCTGCACCGCGAGATGGCGGTACCGGGGCGTCCGCTGTTCTGACGCGCGCCGGCGGTCAACCCGTCGTCAGCGTGCGCGCCACGCCCTCGAACACCTTGGCCGCCGCGCCGCGCGCTTCCAGCGCCAGCAGCTGAAGCGCCCGCCCGGGCAATGCCAGCCGCTCTCCCGAGACGTGTTCCGACAGCGCATCGCGTACCGGCTCGGCGCTGTCGATCAGCCGGGTCCAGACGCTGGCGCCGGGCACCGTCGGCAGCGTGAACTCGACCGGCTCATGCCAGCTGTTGAACAGCAGCAACAGGGTTGCATCCGACGCCGGCCTGACGATGCCGGTGGCCTGGGCACGGCCGTCGATGAGCATGCCGAAGCAGCGCAGATGCGGATCGTTCCAGTGCCCGGGCGACATCTCGCTGCCGTCGGGTGCCAGCCAGGTCAGGTCCTTCACCCCGAGCGCCTCGTTCCATTCGCCGGTGAGGAAGCGCCCGCGCCGCAGTACCGGCAGGGCCTGACGCACGCGGATCAGCCGCCGCGTGAACTCGGCCAGCGCCAGCCCGGCCGCGCCGCGCGCCTCCCAGTCGACCCACGAAATCTCGTTGTCCTGGCAGTAGGCGTTGTTGTTGCCCAGCTGGCTGCGGCCGAATTCATCACCCGCGAGGAGCATCGGCGTGCCCTGCGACAGCAGCAGCGTGGCGAGCAGATTGCGCTGCTGGCGCGCGCGCAGTTCGAGGATGGCCGGATCGTCGGTCGGGCCTTCGACGCCGCAGTTCCACGATCGGTTGTCGCCGTGGCCGTCGCGGTTGTCCTCGCCGTTGGCCTCGTTGTGGCGCTCGTTGTAGCTGACCAGATCGGCGAGCGTGAAGCCGTCGTGCGCGGTGACCAGGTTGACGCTGGCCCAGGGCCGCCGGCCGCGCTTGTTGAAGTGATCGCCGCTGGCGGTGAGGCGCGCGGCCAGCTCCGGCACCTGGCCCGCGTCGCCCTTCCAGTAGGCGCGCACGCAGTCGCGAAAGCGGTCGTTCCATTCGGCCCAGCCGGGCGGAAAGCCGCCGACCTGATAGCCGCCCGGCCCGCAATCCCAGGGCTCGGCGATCAGCTTGACGCTCGACAGCACCGGGTCCTGGCGGCAGCTGTCGAGGAAGCCGCCGCTCTCGTCGAAGCCGTGCGGCTCGCGCGCGAGGATGGTGGCGAGGTCGAAGCGGAAGCCGTCCACCCGCATTTCGGTGGCCCAGTAGCGCAGGCTGTCGGTCACCATCTGCAGCACGCGCGGATGACTCAGGTTGACGGTGTTGCCGGTGCCGGTGTCGTTGATGTAGTAGCGCGGCTGCTCGGGCATGAGCCGATAGTAGCTGGCGTTGTCGATGCCCTTGAACGACAGCGTCGGGCCCAGCTCGTTGCCCTCGGGCGTGTGGTTGTAGACCACGTCCAGGATCACCTCCAGCCCGGCGGCGTGAAAGCGGTCGACCATGCCCTTGAACTCGTCGATCCTCGGCTCGTGGAAATAGCGCGGATCGGCGGCGAAGAAGCCGAGCGTGTCGTAGCCCCAGTAGTTGCGCAGCCCCTTGTCGAGCAGCGAGCTCTGGTCGACGAAGGTCTGGATCGGCAGCAGTTCGATGCTGGTGACGCCGAGGTGCTTCAGGTAGTCGACGACCGCGTCGCTGGCCAGGCCGGCGAAGGTGCCGCGCAATTCCTCGGGCACCTGCGGATGGCGCCTGGTGTAGCCGCGCACATGGGTCTCGTAGAGCACCGTGCGGTCCCAGGGCACGCGCACCGCGTCGGTCTGCTGCCAGACGAAGCGCGAATCGACCACCACGCACTTGGGCATCAGCGCGGCGCTGTCGCGCTCGTCGAAGCTGAGATCGGCATCGGCATGGCCGAGCGTGTAGCCGAACAGTTCCGGCCCCCAGCGCAGTTCGCCGACATGGGCGCGCGCATACGGGTCGAGCACCAGCTTGTTGGGATTGAAGCGATGGCCGGCGTCGGGCGCATGCGGTCCGTGCACGCGGTAGCCGTAGCGCGTGCCGGGGCCGAGGCCCGGGATGAAGCCGTGCCAGACCTCGTCGGTGTACTCGGGCAGGGCGATGCGCGCGATTTCGGTCTCGCCCTGCGCGTCGAAGATGCAGACCTCCACCTTGGTCGCATGGGCGGAGAACAGCGCGAAATTGACGCCGCGTCCGGTATAGGTGGCGCCGCGCGGAAAGGGCGAGCCCTCTTCCAGTTGCCGGGCCGCGTGGGCGGGATCGAATCCATCGGGCATGGCCTGGACCTTTCGTGAGCGATGACGCGAGCCGGCCAGCCAGCCGGAATGGACCGTCGATTCAGACTTCGACCGGCGTGGGCTTGCCGGCGGGCGCCTGGGCCGGCTCCACGCCGTCGGGCGCCGGCAGGTCGGGCGGCGGCACCGCCGGCGAGTCGGGCTCGACCGGCATCTCGCCCGGCGCGGCGGGCTGGCCGCCGCCCACCGGCTGGATCGGACGCTCGTCGTGCACCGCCGGCGGCGAACCGTCGGAAAACGCGATCGAGCCGTTGCCGGGCTGCAGCTCGCTGCCTTGCGGCTCGGCCGGGTCCGGCAGCTCGGCGGTGGATGCCGGCGCATTGGCGCCGAAGCGCATCGGCACCTCGCCGCGCGCCGCCGCCCGCACCACCTTGTGGATGAACTCGAGCTTGGCCACCACGGTCGCCGGCAGCTGGAACGGATAGCCGTCGTGCAGGCCGAGGCTGCGCATCATCCCGTTGATGAACTGGGACACCGGCAGCCATTGCGCCACCAGCGCCGCGCCCACGCCGTCGTCGTCGCCGCCGACGGCCTGGGCCGTGACCGGCGCGCCGCCGGGCATCACCGCATCCAGCCGCAGGCCCCAGGCGGCCGCCGTTTCCAGGCCGTCCATCATGTGCAGGTAGTGGGCCCAGCATTCGGCCCAGTCCTCCCACGGATGGGCGGTGGCATAGGTGCTGACATGGCTCTGGGCCCAGTCGGCCGGCGGGCCGGCCTCGTAGTGATGCTGGAGCGCGGCGGAATAGTCGGCGCGGTCGTCGCCGAACAGCGCGCGGCATTCCGCCAGCCAGGGCGAGCCGTCGACCAGCCGGTCCCAGTAGTAGTGGCCCGACTCGTGGCGGAAATGGCCGAGCAGCGTGCGATAGGGCTCGTGCATCGAGGCACGCATGGCTTCGCGGCGCGCATCGTCGGCCTCGGCGATGTTGAGCGTGATGAGGCCGTGGTCATGCCCGGTGAGCACGCGGCGCGCCGGATCGACCTCTTCGAGGAAGTGGAAGGACAGGCCGTGCTCCGCATCCTCGGTGCTGGGCGGAAACGGCAGGCCGATATCGATCAGCGTGTAGAGCAGCCGGCGCTTGGCCTGCTCCAGCGCGAACCAGTAGCCGCGGTTGGCGCCGTTGCCGAGCGCCGGAATCACATGCGTGGTGCGGCAGGAGCGGCAGAGCGGATTGGGATCGTCGGCCGCGACCATCCAGTTGCAGACGTTCTCGTTGACATAGTTGTGGCAGGGCCGCAGGTCGGCGCCGCCGCCGACCCGATGCCAGAGCGGCGGCAGCGGCGTGGCGGCATCGACGGCGGCCGGCAGCTCGAAGGCCAGCATCGCCATCTCGTCGGGCGAAAAGCCGAGCGCAAGGCCGCAATTGCCGCAGCTGACGTTCTCGAAAAACACGCGCTGGCCGCAATGGCCACAGGTCAACAGCTTCATTCCCACACTCCCACGGTCGAGGGTTCCGGCGCGCCAAGGCAAGGGCGCCGGAATCTCGAGTCAGGATGGGGCTGCGGACCGGGCGGTGGCAGCGGCGTGGCGGCCGCGCCGCTGTAGGAGTCCGCCGATGCAAGGCCGGCCGTGTCGCGGCGCGTGGCCATGCGCGGGGTCGCGCGGCGCTGCCGTGTCAGCGCGTCACGTCAGCGCGCGGGAGCGGCGGGCGGCGCGGCGGCGGGCGCGGCAGCCGGCGGCAGCGGGCCGGCCGGCTGTGCCTCGATCGGGATCTCGACCCGCCGCACCTTGCCGCTCGCGCCCGGAAATTCCTCGAACAGCGCGCGCACCAGATAGGGCGCGATGGCGCTGAAGTTGTCGGTGCGGCCGTCGCTGGTGGCCGTGCCTTCCCAGACCTTGCCGGCGCCCTCGCGCAGATCGAGCTTGAGTTCGCGCCGCCACAGCGTCTCGCGCACTTCGCGGGTGACCGGGCCGGCGCCCCAGGGCGCGCCCCAGTAGCCGCCATAGGCATAGGGACGCCAGCCGTAGACCGGCCGACCGTAGCGCGTGTAGCCCATGAAGCCCCAGGTCGTCATCGGCGGCTCGGGCCAGTCGGTGACCAGCGTGCTCACGTCCTGCTTGGCGATGGAATAGCTCAGCGCCACCGTAAAGCGCGCCGGCTGGCCGGCCCGGGCCGGGCGCAGCGCGAAGCGGTCGAGCTGCTCGGCCACCAGCGCCTCGTAGGCGCGATGCTCAAGGCTGTCGGCCTGGCCCGGCGTGCGCTCGAAGGCATAGGTCGCGCCGTCGGTGCCGTTGGTGGGCCACTGGCTGAAGGCGGTCACGTCGGCACGCACGCGCTGCGGCGGCGTGGCGCAGGCGCCGAGCAACAGGCTGCCGATCAGGCAGAGCGCGACGCAGGCAAGGCGGGAAGGCGAGGAAATGCGCATGGCTGGACACCGGCGCGGGCCGGCGCGTTGAACGGAATCGGTTGGCTCGCAAGGGCCTGGGCGACGCTGCCAGCCCCGGGTCTGAAACTGGCGTTTCCGACTATGCCAGACGCACCGGGGCCCGAAAGTCGCCGACTAGAATCCCCGGTTTCCAAACCTTTCGCGCTGCACGGACGCCGTTTGCGGGCCGCGCCGGCGCGAAAAAAATCGCGAGCCTCCATGCGCACCGACCAGACCGTCACGATCCGCCGCCTCGACTATCAGGTGCCCGCCTATCTGGTGGACAGCGTCGAACTCGACATCGCGCTCGACGCCGAGCGCAGCATCGTCGAGGCCCGGCTTGCGATCCGCCGCAATCCCGCATCGACTGCGCCGCGCACGCTGGTGCTCGACGGCGAGGCGCTCGAATTCATCTCCGCCACGCTCGACGGCCAGCCCGTGCAGCCGGTGTTCGGCGACAACCGCTTCACGCTCGCCGACGTGCCCGACAGCTTCACGCTCGTGACCGTCAGCGCCAACAACCCGCAGGCCAACACCACGCTGTCGGGTCTGTTCATGTCGAAGAACGGCTTCTTCACGCAATGCGAGGCCGAGGGCTTCCGCCGCATCACCTACTTTCCGGACCGACCCGACGTGATGTCGCGCTACCGCGTGCGGCTGAGCGCCGAGAAGGCGCGCTATCCGGTGCTGCTCGGCAACGGCAATCTGCTTGAGGAAGGCGAGCTGCCCAACGGCCGCCACTACGCCGTTTGGGATGACCCCTTCCTCAAGCCGAGCTATCTGTTCGCGCTGGTGGCGGCCAAGCTCGTGTGCGAGGAAACCACCCTCACCACCGGCTCGGGCAAGCAGGCGCTGTTGCAGGTCTGGGTCGAGGACGGCGATCTCGACAAGAGCCATCACGCGATGGAATCGCTCATCAACAGCATCAAGTGGGACGAGGAACGCTTTGGCCTTGAGCTGGACCTGGACCGCTTCATGATCGTCGCGGTCAGCGACTTCAACATGGGCGCGATGGAGAACAAGGGGTTGAACATCTTCAACACCAAGTTCGTGCTGGCCAATCCCGAGGTCGCCACCGACATCGACTTCGCGAATGTGGAATCGGTGGTCGGCCACGAGTACTTCCACAACTGGACCGGCAACCGCGTGACCTGTCGCGACTGGTTCCAGCTGTCGCTGAAGGAGGGCCTGACGGTCTTCCGCGACCAGGAATTCTCGATGGACATGATTGCCGCGGCGGCGGCCACGCCGGCCGTCGCGGCCTCGGGCAAGGCGGTCAAGCGCATCGACGATGTGCGCACGCTGCGCGCCGCCCAGTTCCCCGAGGATGCGGGCCCGATGGCCCATCCGATCCGGCCCGACGAGTACCAGGAGATCAACAACTTCTACACGGCCACCGTGTACGAGAAGGGCGCGGAGATCATCCGCATGCAGCAGACGATCCTGGGCCGCGACGGCTTCCGGCGCGGCATGGACGAGTACTTCCGCCGCCACGACGGCCAGGCCGTGACCTGCGACGACTTCGTCGCCGCGATGGAAGCCGGCAATGCCCAGCTCGGCGAGCTGGCCGATCTGGGCCAGTTCCGGCGCTGGTATTCGCAGTCGGGCACGCCCATCGTCAGCGCCGAGCGCGAATGGGACCCGGCGGCCGGCCGCCTCACGCTCACGCTGAGCCAGCAGACGCCGCCGTCGGCGAGCCAGCCGGTCAAGCTGCCGCTGCACATTCCGGTGCTGCTCGGCCTGCTCGGCAGCGACGGCGCCGACCTGCCGCTGCGGCTCGAAGGCGAGACCGGCGCCGCGCCGACCGAGCGCGTGCTGCATCTCAAGGAAGCGCGACAGAGCTTCGTGTTCACTGGTCTGCCGGCGGGCGAGGCGATGCCCGTGCCCTCGCTGCTGCGCGGTTTCTCGGCGCCGGTGGTGCTCGACCATGACCTCGACACGCGCGAGCTGGCCTTTCTCATGGCGCACGACAGCGACGCCTTCAACCGCTGGGAAGCCGGCCAGCAACTGATGCTGTCGGTCATCCATGCGCGGCTGCGCGGCGACGATGCGGCGCTGCAGACCTCGGCGCTGGTCGAGGCGATGCATCGCACGCTGGAGGCCGATCTCGACCCCGGCTTTGTCGAAGTGGCGCTGGCCCTGCCCGACGAGATCTACATCGCCGAGACGCTCGAAGTCGTGGACGCGCCGGCCGTGGCCCGGGTGCGCGACGAACTCAAGCGCCAGATCGCCAGCGCGCTCGCGCCGTCGCTGCGCGCGCGCTACACCGCGCTCGGCGTGGCGCTGGCCGCCACCGGCGAGTACCGGCCCGATCCGGCCAGCGCCGGCCGGCGTGGCCTGCGCAACCTCTGCCTGCGCTATCTGACCGAGATCGACGGCGACGGCATCGGGCTGGCGCGCGCGCAGTACGCGGCCGCCACCAACATGACCGACCGGCTCGCCGCGCTGACCGCGCTGGCCCACGCCGGCGCGGCAAAGATGGAACTCGAAGACTTCTTCAAGCGCCACGAGAACGATGCGCTGGTGCTCGACAAGTGGTTCACGTTGCAAAGCACGGCCGCCCGCGTGCCCGACGGCAGCGACCAGCGCTTCGTGCTGCATGTGCTGGGGCTGCTCAAGCATGCGGCGTTCAGCCTGCGCAACCCCAACCGCGCGCGCTCGGTGATCCTGCAGTTCTGCATGAACAACCCGCGCCACTTCCATGCCGACGACGGCAGCGGCTATGAGCTGTGGGCCGAATACGTGCTCAAGCTCGACGGCCTCAATCCGCAGATCGCGGCGCGGCTGGCACGCTCGCTCGACCGCTGGCGCCGCCACACGCCCGAGCGTCAGGCGCGCATGCGGGCGGCGCTGCAACGCGTGGCCGACAAGCCCGAGCTGTCGAACGACGTGCGCGAGATCGTCGGCAAGGCGCTCGCGGCCTGACGGCCGTCAGGCGGTGCGGAAGGCCTGCACCGCCTCATGCAACCGCCCGGCCTGCTCGCGCAGCGACTCGGCCGCGGCGGCGGCCTGCTCCACCAGCGCGGCGTTCTGCTGCGTGGCGCCGTCCATCTGCTCGATGGCCGAATTCACCTGCTCGATGCCCATGCGCTGCTCTTCGCTGGCCGCCGAGATCTCGGCCATGATGTCCGTCACCTGACGCACGCTGGTCAGGATCTCGTCCATCGTGCTGCCGGCGTCGCCGACCAGCCGTGCGCCCACATCGGCCTTCTCGACCGAGTTGCCGATGAGCTGCTTGATCTCCTTCGATGCCTCGGCGCTGCGCTGCGCGAGGCTGCGCACCTCGCTCGCCACCACCGCAAAGCCGCGCCCCTGCTCGCCGGCGCGCGCCGCCTCGACGGCCGCGTTCAGCGCGAGGATGTTGGTCTGGAAGGCGATGCCGTCGATGACCGAAATGATGTCGACCGCACGCCGCGCGCTGGCGTTGATGTCGCCCATCGTCGCGACCACCTCGCTCATCACCGTGCCGCCGCGCGTCGCCACGTCGCTCGCGCGCAGCACCAGCTGATTGGCCTGGCGCGCGTTCTCGGCGTTCTGGCGCACGGTGGCGGTCAGTTCCTCCATCGACGCGGCGGTCTGTTCCAGGCCGCTGGCCTGGCCTTCGGTGCGCGCGCTGAGGTCGGCATTGCCCGAGGCGATTTCCTGCGTGGCATGGGCCACCGTCGCCGACGACGAGCGCACCGAATCGATGGTCGCGTGCAGCTTCTTGCGCATGGTGTTCAGCTCGTAGTTGAGCCAGGCGATCTCGTCGCGGCCCTTGGAGCCGATGCGCGTGACCAGGTCGCCGGCGGCGATGCGCTGCACCGATTCGACCAGCTGCTCGACCGGCTGGCGAATCGCCTGCCGCATCAGCCAGCCGAGCAGCGCGCCGAACAGCACCGACGCGATCGTGCTGCCGACGATGACCGAGAACGCGGTATCGGCAGCCTCGACCTCGCGCTGGGTGCGCTGCTCGGCGGCCGTCACCAGCTCGCCCGCGAACGCGCCCAGATCGTCTTCCGCCGAGCCGCCGCGCCCGGTCTTGCCGTCGAGCTGGGAGCGCAGTTGCGCCACCACGGCGTCGCGGCGTGCCAGCAGCGCCGCATCGATCGGCGCGGTCGCCAGCCGCTCGGTATCGGCGCGCGTCGCATCGACGGCGGCCGGATCGGCCCAGGCCAGCTCGGCGGCCTCGGCGCGCAGCTGGGCCACCAGTCGCAGCGCGCCCACGCCGCCGACCAGCGATTCATGCGCCGCACTGGCCTGGCTGCGTAGCGCCAGCGCCCCGACCAGACCATTGACGACGATGAGGCAGATGAGGATGGCGACGCCCCCGGCAATTCGGGTCGTCAGCCGCAGATTGAGCAGCATTCGCGGTCTCCATGGTCGCCGCGCCAATCCTCTTCAAGGCGCCGGCGGACTTGTTGTCAGTGTGCTGAGCTTGAACGTCGCCACCGGGCCCGAAAGCGCGGAAAAGCCCTGCGATCCAGTCCGACATTGCCGACTCGACGCAGCGCGGCGTGACGCAGGCCAGACGCCGGCGGCCGCGCGTCTTTACACTAGCGGCCGTTGTCCGCGCAGCCATGCGCGGTCTGGTGCCCGACAAATTCCAACCCACAAATCCGGGACCGTCACCCGCGCCACCGCGCGCGGCCTTCCGCAGTCCGCATCCCCAGCAACCCAATCGCCCATGACTCTTTCGCTCAAAGCCCATCTCACCGGCCACATCCGCGCCGGCAACCTCGACCCGGCGCTGTCGCTGGTGCTCGAAACCGTGGCCGCCAACTGCTTTCGCATCAGCTCGCTGGTCAGCAAGGGCGCGCTCGCGGCCATCATCGGCTCGGCCGGCACCGGCAACGTGCAGGGCGAAGAGCAGAAGAAGCTCGACGTCATTTCCAACGACCTGCTGCTGAGCGGCAACGCCTGGACCGGCGCGCTCGCCGGCATGGCGTCCGAGGAGCTTGAGCATCCGCATGCCACCGGCTTCGACGACGCGCCCTATCTGCTGCTGTTCGATCCGCTCGACGGCTCCAGCAACATCGACGTCAACGTGAGCATCGGCACCATCTTCTCGGTGCTGCCGCACAAGACCGGCATCGATCCGTCGCTCGACGAGGCCTATCTCATCAAGGGCCGCGAGCAGGCCGCGTCGGGCTATTGCGTGTACGGACCGCAGACCACGCTGGTGCTGAGCTTCGGCCACGGCGTGCAGGCGTTCACGCTCGACCGCGAGGCCGGCGAGTTCGTGCTGACCGAGGCCGCCATGCGCATTCCGGCGGCGACCAAGGAGTTCTCGATCAACATGAGCAACCAGCGCCACTGGGAAGCGCCGATGCAGCGCTACATCGGCGAACTGCTGGCCGGCAAGGACGGCCCGCGCGGCAAGGACTTCAACATGCGCTGGATCGGCTCGATGGTGGCCGACGTGCATCGCGTGCTCACGCGCGGCGGCATCTTCACCTACCCCAAGGACTCGCGCGAAGCCGACAAGCCGGGCAAGTTGCGCCTGATGTACGAAGCCAATCCGATGAGCTTTCTGGTCGAGCAGGCGCACGGCAAGAGCACCAATGCGATCGAGACCATCCTCGACATCCAGCCGACCAAGCTGCATCAGCGCGTGAGCGTGGTGCTCGGCAGCGCCGAGGAAGTCGACGTGGCCACCAGCTACCACAAGGCCTGACATGAAGCCGAGCGCGGCAATCGCATCGCTGGCCCTCGCGCTGGTGGCGCTCGCCGCGCCGCACGGTGCGGCGGCCCAGGCCGGCACGGCCAGCGGCCGCTCCTTCGTGCTCAAGCCCACGCCGGGCCCGCAACTGCCCGGCGTCGAGCAGCCGGCGCCGACCAAGGCCACGCTCGACGCGGCGCGCCAGCGGCTCGAAGACAGCGCCTATGCCGGCGTCGATCTGGGCCGGGTGGTGGTCGAAGGCTTTGCCGACCGGCGCAGCCCGGAAGAAATCCTGCGCAACAGCCTCAACAAGCCCGACCGGCCGTTCCGCTCGCTGGCCGACCGCAACGGCGGCCTGCGCGAAGACCGCGACAGCTTTGGCCAGCGCAACGATTGCATCGCCGCGCAGGGGCCGTTTGCCTGCGGCGGCACGCCGGTGGTCGGCATGAAGTCGAAAGCGCACTGGATGGACGAGCGCTGAACCGGCGCGGCGCCATGCCCCCACGAAACGTGCGGGAATTGCGCGAGAATCGCGGCCTCGCTCATCCGGCCGCTGCGCCGGATGCCCGCCCACCGCTGCCCGCCGCCGTCATGACCACCGATACCGATTCGCTCGCCCTGCGCTATTTCGTCACCTACACCGGCGTCAAGTTGCCGCTCAAGCTGCTCGACGAAATGCCCGAGACGGCGCTCAACAACCGCAACACCTATTTCCGCGGCTGGTTCGATGCCGACGAGCGCGTGGTGAAAATCGAGAAGGCGGTGTACGGCGCGGTCGAGCTGCGCCACACCTACCGCTATCACCCGAACGGCCGCGTCGCGCACGCCGTCATCGAGCTGGCCGACGACCAGACCACGACCATGACCTTCGACGAGGAAGGCACGCTCACAAGCAGCGAGACGGTCGAGTTCTGAGCGCGTCGCGCCCGTTTCAAGGCACAAGCACCGTCGAGCCGGTGGTGCGCCGGCCCGCCAGCGCTTCCTGCGCGGCGCCGGCCTCGGCCAGCGGAAAGCGCTGGCTCACGTCGGGCACGATGGCGCCGCCGGCGATCAGCCCGAACAGCTCGGCGCTCGACACCGCCACCATCTCCGGCGTGGCGGCATAGGTGCCCAGCGTCGGCCGGGTGACGAACAGCGAACCCTTGGCCGACAGAATGCCGAGGTTCACGCCGTCCACCGGGCCCGAGGCATTGCCGAAGCTCACCACCAGCCCGCGCGGCGCGGTGCAGTCGAGCGAGGCGGCCCAGGTGTCCTTGCCGACGCCGTCGTAGACCGTGGCCACCTTCTTGCCGTCGGTCAGTTCCAGCACCCGCTTGACCACATCCTCGCTGCGGTAGTCGATGACCTCGGCCGCGCCGGCGGCCTTGGCGAGCGCGCATTTCTCGGCGCCGCCGGCGGTGCCGATCAGCCGCACGCCGAGCGCCCGCGCCCACTGGCAGGCGATCAGCCCGACGCCGCCGGCCGCCGCATGGAACAGCACCGTGTCGCCGGCCTTCAGCTCCCGGATCTGGCGGAACAGGTATTGCACCGTCAGCCCCTTGAGCATGGCGGCGGCCGCGGCCTCGAAGCTCACGCCGTCGGGCAGCCTGACCAGCTTGGCGGCCGGAATGCGCTGCAACTCGGCATAGGCGCCGAGCGGGCCGAACGGTGCGCCGACCCGGTCGCCGGGCGCAAAGCCGCTGACGCCCTCGCCCACCGCCTCGACCGTGCCGGCGGCTTCCTGGCCCAGGCCCGACGGCCAGCTGGCGATCGGATACAGGCCCGAGCGGAAATAGATGTCGATGAAGTTCACGCCGATGGCCGCATGGCGTACCAGCACCTCGCCCGGGCCGGGCGCGCCGGGATCGTGGTCGACGTAATTGAGCACTTCGGGGCCGCCGGGGGCATCGAACTGGATTCGCTTGGTCATGGGTGTCTCGCTGTCGGAATGGAGTGCCGCCCGCGATGTTGACACCGCCGCGCACCGGCGCCGCCGCAAGACCGCCCCGCCCGCCGGCTCAGGCCAGCGCCATCCGCTCGATGCGCGCCAGCTGGCCGACGAAGCGCTCGGCCACGCTGGCCCACGAGAAGCGCAGCGCATGCGCGCGCGCCAGCGGGCGCGGCAGCTCGAGCGCGCGCAGGCAGGCGCTGCGCAGATCGGCATCGAGCGCGCCGGCCGGCGAATCGCCGATCACGTCGACCGGCCCCGACACCGGATAGGCCGCCACCGGCGTGCCGCAGGCCAGCGCCTCCAGCAGCACCAGGCCGAAGGTGTCGGTGCGGCTCGGGAACACGAACACATCGCTCGCGCGGTAGACCTGCGCCAGCCGCGCCGTGTCGAGCTGGCCGGCAAAGAAGGCCTGCGGATACTGGCGTTGCAGCCGGGCGCGCGCCGGCCCGTCGCCGCAGACGACCTTGCTGCCGGGCAGATCGAGGCGCAGGAAGGCATCGAGATTCTTCTCGACCGCAACCCGGCCGACGGTGGTGAAGATCGGTCGCGGCAGGTCTTCGAAGCCGGCCGGCAGTGCGCCCGCCGCATCGGGCCGGAACAGCGCGGTATCGACGCCGTTCGGCATCAGCACCGCATTGCGAAAGCCGTGCCGCTCCAGGTCGGCCAGCACGCCGGCGCCCGGCACCATCACCCGCGCCGCCGGGCCATGAAAGTGGCGCAGCCAGCGGTAGAACGGCCCGGTCGGCAGGCCGGTGCGCAGCGCCAGATATTCGGGAAAGCGCGTGTGGTAGTGGGTGGTGAAGGGCCAGTCGCGCTTGAGGCAATGGCTGCGCGCGGCATGGCCGAGCGTGCCTTCGGTGGCGATGTGGACCGCGTCGGGCGCGAAGCCGTCGAGCCATTCGGCCACCTGCCGGCCCGGCGCCCAGGCCAGCCTGATTTCCGGATAGCTGGGCAGCGCAAAGCCGGGCAGGCCGGCGCCGGACAGCAGTTTCACTTCATGGCCGGCCGCCACCAGGGCGTCGACGAGTTGCGCGGTGCTGCGCACCACGCCATTCACCTGGGGATGCCAGGCATCGGTCGCGATCGCGATGCGCATTGCAGGGAGCTGCCTTGGAAACGGGAGTCAGCCGCGCAGGCTTGCGCGGGCGGTAACGGGTTCGGACGGGACCGGCGCCGGCAGCGCGATCGGCTCGGGCGGGCGCGCCGCGCGGACCGAGCGGCGCTGGGCGGCCTCGGCGCGCACGCGGGCGGCCCAGTCGACGATTTCGAGCCGGCCGTCGGCATGCTCGACGAGGGCGGTCAGGCTCTCGACCCAGTCGCCGTCGTTGGCGTAGAGCACGCCGTCGATGTCGCGCAGCTCGGCATGGTGGATGTGGCCGCAGACCACGCCGTCGAGGCCGCGCCGGCGCGTCTCGGCCGCCAGCGCCTTTTCAAAGTCGGTGATGAAGCCGACCGCGCGCTTGACCTTGTGCTTGAGGTACTTGCTCAGCGACCAGTAGGGCAGCCCGAGCCGCGCGCGCAGGCTGTTGAGCCGCCGGTTGAGCTGGAGCGTGAACTCGTAGGCCTGGTCGCCCACGTAGGCGAGCCACTTGGCGTGCTGGATCACGCCGTCGTACAGGTCGCCGTGCGTCACCCAGAGCCGCCGCCCGTCGGCCAGCTCATGGACCGTTTCATCCACGATTTCGATGTCGCCGAAGGCCAGGCCGATGAACTGGCGCGCGGCCTCGTCATGGTTGCCCGGCACATAGACCACGCGCGTGCCCTTGCGCGCCTTGCGCAGCAGCTTCTGGATCACGTCGTTGTGGCTGCGATGCCAGTAGAAGCCGCGCCGCAGCTGCCAGCCGTCGATGATGTCGCCGACCAGATAGAGCCGCTCGCACTCGAAGCTGCGCAGGAAGTCGAGCAGATGGCCGGCCTGGCATTCGCTGGTGCCCAGATGCACGTCGGAAATCCACACCGCGCGGTAGTGCGCGGGGCTGTCGGCGGAGGCGGTGTCGGAGGTCACGCGGGCATGGTCGGCGTGCGCGATGACCCATGCATGGCAGTCCGGTGACGTTCGCATGAAGCGGCGGCTTGTCCCTACAATCGGCCGCCCGCGACCCAGGTCAGCAACCACTAACACCTCATGCCGTCATCCGCCCAGCGCGCGCAGGCCAGATTGCTGGCCCAACTGGAAGCCCGTCTGCGACGCGCGCCGCGCGGCTTCGGTCGCCGGTTTGCGCTGGCCAGTCTGGCGCTGTGGGCCGGCATCGCGCTGACGCTGGCGGCGCTTGGCGGCTTCGTGCTGGCGCTCAATCTGGCGCTGTGGCGCCATGCCGGCTGGCTGGAGCGGCTCGGCGCCGGGCTGGCGCTGCTGCTGGCCTTGCTGCTGGCGCGTGCGGTGCTGGGGACGCTGGCGGCGCGGCTCGATCCGCCCGAGGGCATCAAGCTGCGGCCGCGCCATGCGCCGGCGCTGTTCGCGCTCGTCGGCGAGCTGTGCCGACGGCTCGACACGCGGCCGGTGCATCGCGTGGTGATCACGGCCGACTTCAATGCGGCGCTGGTGCAGTCGCCGCGCTTCGGGCTGTTTGGCGGCCATCGCAACACGCTGGTGCTGGGGCTGCCGCTGCTGTGCGCGCTCAGCCGCGACGAGCTGGCCGCGGTGGTGGCGCATGAGCTGGCACACATCACCGAGGCGATGCCGCTCGGCGCGCGGCTGTATCGCCAGCGCGGCAGCTTCGTGGCGCTGCGGGCGCGCGCGCGGGCCCGGCTGCGCGACCGCGGCGGCATCTCGGCCTGCATCGGCCGCAAGCTGCTCGACGCGATCGCGCCGTGGTACGAGCCGCGCAGTCTGGTGCTGGCGCGCGAGCATGAGATCGACGCCGATCTGCTCGCGGCGCGCACCGTCGGCGCGGTCACCGTGGCGCGCGCGCTGGTGCGCATCGAGCTGGTCGAGGGCTGGATGAACGAGCGCTTCTGGCCCGACCTGTATGCCCATGCCGACCTGCGCCCGGTGCCGCCGTTTCTGCCGCATGTGTCGATGGTGCGGCTGATCGCCAAGGGCCAGCGCGGCTGGAGCGAGCCGGGCCGGCTGGTCTGCGCCCTGGCGCGCGGCGCCCTGCCCGGCGACAGCCATCCCGGGCTGGCGCGCCGGCTCGCCGCGCTCGACCTGCCGCCGCGCCCGCCACCGCCGGTCGCGCCGCCCGAGACCGCCGCCGCCGCGCTGCTCGGCAGCAGCATGCGCAGCCTGGCCGGCGAGCTGGACCGGCGCTGGTGGAACGAGCACGGCCGCGCCTGGCGGCGCCGCCACGAACGCATGCGTCAGGCCGCCGAACGGCTGGCCCAATGGCGCGGCCGCCCGCTCGACAGCCTGACGCCACAGGAGCAGGAGGAATGCGCCGTGCTGCTGGCTGAGCAGGGCCAGCGCCAGCACGCCGCCACGCTGTTCGAGCATGTGATCGAGCGCGCGCGCGACGCCGCCCGGCCGCGCTACCTCTACGGCTGCCTGCTGCTGGCCGGCAACGAGCCGCGCGGGCTCGATCTGCTGCTGGCCGCCGCGCTGCTGGCGCCCGCCATGCGCGAGGACTGCCGCCGCGCCGGCCTGCGCTGGCTGGCCGAGCATGCCGATGCCGCCGTCGCGCGGCGCTGGGTGCGCCAGCTCGACCGCATGAGCCGGGGCGGCCGCGCCGGCCCGGTGGCGCCGCTGTAACACCGGCGCCGGCTGCATGCGGCCAAATGCGCGCGCCGGCGCTGCCCGGCCGGCGCGCCGCGTGACATTGCCGCCGCCGTGGCGGAACCTCGCGCCGCGCTCTGCGTCCCACGGCGCCCGGCCGCGCGCCGGCCCTCCTCCCGCCCGTCCGCCACCGCCCCGATGCTCGAACTCCTCCGCGTCACCAAGACCTATGGCCAGCGCAGCCTTGTGCGCGATCTCGACCTGACGGTGGCGCCGGGCGAATACGTGGCGGTGATGGGCGAATCGGGCATCGGCAAATCCACGCTGCTCAACATGATTGCCGGGCTGGAACCGATCGACGCTGGCGACATCCGGCTCGACGGCATCTCGGTGCCGGCGCTTGATGAAGCCGGCCGCGTGACGCTGCGGCGCGAGCGCATCGGCTTCGTGTTCCAGGCCTTTCATGTGCTGCCGCACCTCACGCTGGCGCAGAACGTGGCGCTGCCGCTGCTGCTGGCCGGCCGGCCCGCCGCCGAGCGCGAGGAGCGCGCACGCGAGCTGCTCGCGGCCGTCGGCCTCGGCGACCGCGCCGACGGCTGGCCACGCGAACTGTCGGGCGGCGAATTGCAGCGCGTGGCGATCGCGCGCGCACTGGTGCATCGGCCGCGCCTGCTGCTGGCCGACGAACCGACCGGCAATCTCGACCCCGAGACCGGCGCCGCGATGCTCGACCTGTTCGAGAGCCGGCTGCGCAGCAGCGGCGCGGCGGCGCTGCTGGTCACGCATTCGCACGAGGCGGCGCGACGCTGCGACCGCATCGTGACCCTGACCCGGGCCGGGCTGGTGCGGCAATGAGCCGGTTGCGCGTTGCCGCCGCCGCCACCTCGCCCCGCCGCCCGGCCGACCGCCGCGCCGCGCTGCGCGCCCTGGCCGCGCTGATCGCGCAATCGCTGGCCGGCGAATGGCGCGCCCATCCGCTGCGGCTGGCGGTCGCGCTGCTGGCCATCGCGGCCGGCGTGGCGCTCGGCTTTGCGGTGCATCTGGTCAATGCCTCGGCACTCGACGAGTTCTCGACCGCCGTGCGCCAGACCGCCGGCAGCGCCGATCTGCAATTGCGCGGCCGCGGGCTGGCGGTGGCCGACGGTTTCGACGAGGCGCTGTTCGACCGGCTGCTGACCACGCCCGGCGTGCAGGCCGCCAGCCCGGTGCTGGAGCTGGACGTGCGCGTGCTCGGCGTCGAGCGCCAGGGCGCGCCCGCGGCCGCACTGCCCGCCGCGCCCGATGCCCGGCCGACCCATCTCAGCCTCGTCGGCCTCGATCCGCTGCGCGCGCTGGCGGTGGCGCCGGCGCTGGTCGGCCAGCCCGCCGGCGGGCTCGATCTGCGGCCGCTCGATCTGGCGGCGGTGTTTCTGTCGACCGCCGCCCAGGCCGCGCTCGGCGTGGCGCCCGGCGACCGGCTGCTGCTGGCCGCGCCCGACGGCGGCGCGCCGCAGCGCCTGACCGTGGCCGGCGCGGTGCCGGGTGCGGGCGCCGGCCGCAGCCTCGCGGTGGTCGACATCGCCACCGCGCAGCAGGGCTTTGGCCGGCTCGGCAGGCTCAGCCGCATCGATCTGCGGCTCGCACCCGGCAGCAATGCGCGCGCCTTTGCCGCCGCGCTCGATCTGCCCGGCAATGTGGTCGCCGCCGAGCCGGCCATCGACGAGCAGCGCGGCGCCAGCCTCAGCCGCGCCTACCGCGTCAACCTGAACATGCTGGCGCTGGTGGCGCTGCTGACCGGCGGCTTCCTCGTCTACTCGGTGCAGTCGCTGGCGGTGCGGCGGCGGCTGGTGGCGTTTTCGCTGCTGCGGGTGATCGGCGCGTCGCGCGGCCAGATTGCCGGCGCGGTCATGGCCGAGGGCCTGCTGCTCGGCCTGGGCGGCGCGGCGCTCGGCATCGCGGCCGGCGGCGCGCTGGCGGCGGCGGTGCTCAGGCTGCTGGGCGGCGATCTGGGCGGCGGCTATTTCCAGGGCGGCACGCCGGCGCTGGCCTGGTCGTGGCCGGCGGCCGGCGTGTTTGCGGCGCTGGGCCTGGGCGCGGCGCTGGCCGGCGGGCTGTGGCCGGCGCGCGCGGCCGGGCGGATTGCGCCGGCGCGCGGGCTCAAGGGCATCGATGCGGATGAGGCAGCGAGCGCGCCGGCGGGTGCGGCGTCGGCCGGCACTGCGTCGGCCGGTGCGCAGCGGCCGACACGCTGGAGCGCGATCCGGCTGGCCGGCGCACCCGCTGCGCCCGGCCTCGGCCTGCTCGCGCTGGGGCTGGCGCTGGCCTGGCTGCCGCCGGTCGGCGGCATTGCGCTCGGCGGTTATCTGGCGATTGCGGCGCTGCTGGCCGGCGGCCTGTGGCTGATGCCGGCGCTGGCGGCGGCGCTGGTGCGGCCGCTCGGCCGGCGCGCCGCCGGTCTGCGCTCGGCGGTGCTGCTGCTGGCGTCGGCCCGGGTGGCGCACAGCCCGGCGCGCGCCGGCAGCCTGCTGGCCGGCGTGGTCGCCAGCTTCAGTCTGGTGGTGGCGATGGCCATCATGGTCGCCAGCTTCCGCCATTCGGTCGACGACTGGCTCGGGCAAATCCTGCCGGCCGACGTCTATCTGCGGACCGGCAGCGACGCCGCCCTGCCGCCCGGCGCCGAGGCGCGCATGGCCGCCCTGCCCGGCGTGGCTGCGGTGGAATTCGCCCGGCTGGCGCCGCTGGCGCTCGATCCGCTGCGGCCCAATGTGCTGCTGATCGCCCGCCCGCTGCCCGATGCGCGTGCCGCCGCCGAACGGCTGCCGCTGGTCGAGGGCAGCGCGGTCGCGGCTGCCGCCACCGATCCGGCCGCGATCCCGATCTGGGTGTCCGAGGCGATGGTCGATCTCTACCGCCTCGCGCCCGGCAGCCGCGGCACGCTGCCGCTCGGGCCCGACGGCGCGCCGGTGCCGGTGCGCGTGGCCGGCGTGTGGCGCGATTACGCGCGCCAGTTCGGCGCCATCGTCATCGACCGGGCTGCGCTGGCCGCCGCCTCGGGCCGCGCCGCACCGTCCACCGATGCCGCCTTCCGGCTCGCGCCCGGCGCCTCGGCCGAAGCGCTGGCCGGCGCGCTGCGCGACCTGCCCGGTCTGGCCGGCGCCGACATCGCGCTCACGCGCGACATCCGCGCGCTCAGCCTGCGCATCTTCGACCGCAGCTTCGCCATCACCTATCTGCTCGAAGCGGTCGCCATCGCGGTCGGGCTGGCCGGCGTGGCCACCGCCTTCGGCGCCGAGGCGCTGGCGCGCTCGCGCGAGTTCGGGATGCTCCAGCACCTGGGCGTGGCGCGCGGCCAGATCCTGGCCATGCTGGCGCTCGAAGGCGCGCTGCTGGCCAGCGTTGGCGTGCTGGCCGGGCTGGCGCTCGGCGCGGCCATCGGCGCGGTGCTGGTGTTCGTGGTCAATCCGCAGAGCTTTCACTGGACCATGCACTGGCATGCGCCGCTCGGCCTGCTGGCCGGCGTGGCGCTGGCGCTGGTGGGCGCGGCGGCGCTCACGGCGGTGCTGGCGGCGCGCACGGCAACCGGCACGTCGGCGATCGCGGCGGTGCGGGCCGATACCTGAGCGCCCCCGACTCCCCGGCTAGACGATGACGAAGTCGCCGCTGTCGACCGCAGCCCCGCTGCCATAGCCGAGCGTGGCCAGCAGCACCGCCGCCGTGGCGCCCGTGCCGTCGGCGTCGTAGTACAGCTCGCCGGTGGTGGTGTTGTAGACGATGCGGTCGTCGGCATCGTGGGCCGCAGTCACGCCGGCGCCGCTCCAGAACCTGGCCGCCGCCAGCGTGCCGAGCGTGGCGCCGAGGCCGACCATCGCGTTGTGGTCGAGCCGGATGACATCGTCGACGCTGCTGAAGTCCCAGAGGTTGTCGGCATTGCCGAGCACCGGCGCGGTGTCGAACACGAACACGTCGGCGCCCGCGCCGCCGTAAAGCGAGTCGAGCCCGCTGCCGCCGGCGAGCGTGTCGTCGCCGTCGCCGCCGTCGAGGTTGTCGGCATTGCCTTCGCCCAGCAATTGGTCGTTGCCGGCGTAGCCGTAAATCTGATCGTTGTCGCCGCCGCCGTAGAGCAGGTCGATGCCGGCGCCGCCGGTCAGCGTGTCGTTGCCGATGCCGCCGCGCAGCGTGTTCACGGCGGTGGCAGCGTCCTCGACCGCATCGCTGTAAAGATTGCTGTCGTTGTAGCGGGCCGACCAGAGCTGGTCGTCGCCCACGCCGCCGTCGAGCGTGTCGTTGCCACTGCCGCCGTAGAGCGTGTCGCGGCCGTCGCCGCCGAGCAGGCTGTCGTTGTCGGCGCCGCCATACAGCTCGTCGTCGCCGATGCCGCCGTCGAGCGTGTCGCGGCCCTGGTTGGCGTACAGGCGGTCGTTGCCGCCGAGGCCGGCGAGACTGTCGTCGCCCTTGGCGCCGATGAGCAGATCGGCGGCCTCGGTGGGCGCGAGGGTGGCGGCGCTGTCGGCACCGCTGCCGCCGCGCCGCGCCACGATGGCGCCGGCATTGAAGCTGGCGGTGCCGAGCGCCACGTTGCCGTCGAGCAGCAGCTTGAAGTCGTTGTCGTCGACGACGAAGTCGCGGTTGCTGTCCATGAACAGCACGGTGCGGTTGGCCGCGCTGTCGTAGAAGGTCCAGAAGTCGAGATAGCGGCTGTCGGTCGCGTCGGCGCCGGCCAGCGCCAGGCTCTGGCCGAGCGTGGCGGTAAAGCCGGCGGCGGCCACGCCGCGCCAGACCACCGGCATGCCGCTGGCCCGGCCGTCGAGCGTGTCGATCCGGATCAGATCGCCCTCGGCGGCATTGAAATCGGTGATGCGGTCGGGCGCGGCCACGCGGCTGTAGCCGGCGGTCAGATCGGATGAGCTGGAACCGTAGACATCCGATGAATTGGTGGTGAACGCAAAGCGGTCGGCCCCCAGGCCGCCGGTCAGCACCGAGCGATCGCCGCCGGTGCCACGGGCGGCATAGAGCACGTCGGCACCCTCGCCGCCCGAGAGCGTGTCGGTCGCGCCGCCGCCGCTGTAGCCGGCCCACAGCGTGTCGGCACCCGCGCCGCCGAGCATCGAGTCGCTGCCGGCGTCGCCATACAGGTAGTCGGCGCCGTCGCCGCCGTTGAGCGTGTCGTTGCCGTCACCGCCGTACAGCTGGTCGTCGTCGGCATCGCCGTTGAGCTGGTCGGTGCCGGCACCGCCGCTGAGATAGTCGGCACCGGCGCCGCCGTTGAGCAGGTTGTAAGTACCGGCGGCGTCAGCCGCGCTTTGCCCGGAGGTCGAATCGGTCGGGCCTTCGGCCGAGAGCTGGTCGGAATCGTCGCCGCCGTTGAGCGTGTCGGCGCCGCTGCCGCCCCAGAGGTTGTCGCGCCCCGCACCGCCGGCAAGCGCATCGTTGCCATTGCCGCCGTAGAGCCGGTCGTCGCCCAGGCCGCCGAGCAGGCTGTCGTTGCCGTCGTCGCCGTTCACCGTGTCAGCGCCGTCAAGCGCGTCGAGCGTGTCGTTGCCGGCCAGCGCGAAGGCCAGATCGTCGCCGCTGCCGAGCGCCGGCGCGGTGTTGCCGTCGGCGCCCACGGTACCGACCTTGACGGTGAAGGTGCCGGCCGTGAAGGCGCCGGTGCCGAGCGCCGGCTGGCCGTTGAACAGCAGCTTGAAGTCGTCGGCATCGACCACCGCATTGCGGTTGAGATCGATGAACAGGAAGCTGCGGCCGCTGCCGGCGTCATAGCCGGTCCAGAACTCCAGGAAGCGCGGATCGGCCTGCACCAGCGTCTGGCCGACGCTGGCCGTGAAACCGCTGGCGGCCGCTCCGCGCCACACCACCGGCAGGTTGTAGCCGCCCAGGCCGTCGCCGATGCCGGTGCGGATCAGGTCGCCCTCGGCGGCATTGAAATCGACGATGCGGTCCGGTGCCGCCACGGTGCTGAAGCCGGAGGTGATGTCGCCGCTCGGTGCGTCGCCGCCGTCATAGGTCGTGCTGGCGAACACGAAGCGGTCGGCGCCGGCACCGCCGGTCATCAGCGCCTGTTCGCCGCCGTAGTTGCGCCGGACCGCGTTCAACACGTCGTCGCCGTCGCCGCCGGTCAGGGTGTCGATCACGCCGCTGCCGGGCGTGCCGTAGCCGGCATCGAGCGAATCGTTGCCCGCGCCGCCATCGAGCAGGTCGATGCCGCCGGCGCCGTACAGCCGGTCGTCGCCCGTGCCGCCGCTGAGCGTGTCGCGCCCATCGCCGCCCGACAGGTAGTCGTTGCCGGCGTCGCCATTGAGCACGTCGTTGCCGGCGCCGCCGGAAAGCCCGTCGTCACCATTGCCGCCGAACAGCACGTTGACCGTGCCGGCCGCGTCGGCGCCGGAGGTATAGGGATCGGTCGAATCGAGCGCGCCTTCGGCCGAGAGCTGATCGGCGTCGTCGCCGCCGTAGAGCGTGTCGGCGCCGCTGCCGCCGATCAGGTTGTCGCGATCCGCGCCGCCGCTGAGCACGTCGTTGCCGGTGCCGCCATAGAGCAGGTCGTAGCCGTTGCCGCCCACGAGGTAGTCGTTGCCGGCATCGCCGTTCACCGTGTCGTTGCCGTCGAGCGCGTTGAGCGTGTCGTTGCCGGCCAGCCCGAAGGCCAGGTCGGCGTCGTTGCCGAGCGCCACCGTGGTGTTGCTGTCGGCGTTCAGCGTGCCCACCTTCACGCTAAAGCTGCCGGCCGTGAAGATGCCGGCGTTGAGCGTCGGCTGGCCGTTGAACAGCAGCTTGAAGTCGTCGGCATCGACCAGCGAATTGCGGTTGAGGTCCATGAACACGAAGCTGCGCCCGCTGGCCGCGTCATAGCCGGTCCAGAACGCGAGGAAGCGCGGATCGATCGCGCTGCCCGCCGCGACCGTGAGCGTCTGGCCGAGCGTGGCGGTGAAGCCGGCGGCGGTCGACCCGCCCCAAACGATCGGCAGGTTGTAGCCGCCCAGGCCGTCGGCGATGCCGGTGCGGATCAGGTCGCCCTCGGCGGCGTTGAAGTCGGTGATGCGGTCGGGCGCCGCCACCGTGCTGTAGCCGGAGGTGAGGTTGTCGTAGGGCGATCCGCCGCCGTCGTAGCCGACGCCGGTGAAGACGAAGCGGTCGGCGCCGCTGCCGCCGACCATCACCGCCTGCTCGCCGCCGTAGTTGCGGCGGACCGCCCACAGCACATCGTCGCCGCTGCCGCCGGTGAGGGTGTCGATCGTGCCGCTGCCCAGGCCGCCGTAGCCGGCCCGGAGCTGGTCGTTGCCCGCGCCGCCGTCGAGCAGGTCGATGCCGCCGGCGCCGGAAAGCGTGTCGTTGCCATCGCCGCCGTTGAGCGTGTCGCGGCCGTCGCCGCCATCGAGCGTGTCGTCGCCGCCGTCGCCGTTGAGTGCGTCGTTGCCGGCGCCGCCCTGGAGCCCGTCGTTGCCGGCGCCACCGAACAGCACGTTGACCGTCCCGGCCGCGTCGGTGCCCGATCCGCCGGTCGAGTCGAGCGCACCCTCGGCCATGAGCTGGTCGGCATCGTCGCCGCCGAACAGCGTGTCGGCGCCACTGCCGCCGACCAGATAGTCGTTGCCGGCGCTGCCGCTGAGCACGTCGTTGCCGCTGCCGCCGTAGAGCCGGTCGTCGCCGGTACCGCCCACAAGGTAGTCGTTGCCGGCGTCACCGTTGACGGTGTCGTCGCCGTCGAGCGCGTTGAGCGTGTCGTTGCCGCCGAGGCCGAACGCGAGATCGGCGCCGTTGCCGAGCGCCGGCCGGGTATCGGTATCGGCGCCCACCGTGCCGACCTTCACCGTGAAGGTGCCAGCGACGAAGCTGGCCTCGGTCAGGCCGACATTGCCGGTGAACAGGATCTTGAGGTCGTTGGAATCGACGGTGAAGTCGCGGTTGCGGTCCATGAACAGCACTGTCTGGTTGGCCGCAGCGTCGTACCAGGTCCACAGCTCCAGGAAGCGGGTGTCGGTCGGATCGCTGCCGGCCGCCGCGAGGCTTTGCCCCACCGTGCCGGTGAACCCGGCCAGCGCCGTGCCGCGCCACACCACCGGCACGCCGACATAGGTGCCGCCGTACAGGCCGGTGCGGATCAGGTCGCCCTCGGCATTGCGGAAATCGCTGACCAGATCGGGCGAGTACACCGGGCTGTAGCTGTTGCTGGCGATGTTGTCGTCGTACCAGCCGGCGGCGTCGTACTGGCCGGTGGTGAAGGCGAAGCGGTCGGCGCCCAGGCCGCCGGTGAGCGTGGCGCGGTCCGCGCCATAGACGCGCCGGCCGGCGTGCAGCACATCGTCGCCGTCGCCGCCGTCGAGGCTGTCGGCCACGCCGCTGCCGCTGCCGCCGCCCACGTCGAGGTCGTCGTTGCCGGCGCCGCCGAGCAGCGTGTCGGCACCGGCGTCGCCCCAGAGCCGGTCGTCGCCGCTGCCGCCGTCGAGCCGGTCGTTGCCGGCGTCGCCGCTCAGCTGGTCGTTGCCCGCGTCACCGTTCAGTTGATCGTCGCCGGCGCCGCCGTAGAGGTAGTCGTTGCCGTTGCCGCCGTAGAGCAGGTTGACCGTGCCCGGCTCGTCGCTGGCGCTGCTGTTGAGGTAGTTGCTGCCCTCGGCATCAAGCTGGTCATCGCCTTCGCCGCCGAGCAGCGTGTCGGCGCCGTCGCCGCCTTCGAGCCAGTCGTTGCCGGCGCCCCCCGCCAAGCTGTCGTTGCCGAGGCCGCCATGCAGCGAGTCCCGGCCGAGGTCGTCGATCAGCGTGTCGTTGCCGGCCAGCCCCCAGCCGAAGTTGTCGCCGGCGTTGCCGCCGTAATCGCTGTCGTTGCCGGTGGTGCCGCGCCAGCCCAGGAAGTTGTCGACGAAGTCGGCCCGGGTCAGCGTGGCGCCGGCCGCCTGGTTGTCGAGGTAGATGAGCAGGTCGGCCTCGCTGAACTGGCCGTCGTCGTTGCCGTCGACCCAGATGCGCAGACGGTGGTTGGCGACATCGTTGTTCCAGTACACGCCCACGAAGCCGTCGTTCTCGTCGCCGGTGGGCGCCCATTGCCCCGAGTTGCCGTCGATGTACTCGAAGGCCAGCGGCAGCCGCTCGAACACCAGCGGCTTGCCGTTGATGGTGTTGATGCCGGGCAGATCGATGCGGTCGCCGGTGGTGAAGTCGGCGATATGATCGGCGGTGCTCGGCGACGAGTCGGTGCGCGCCAGCCCCAGGCCATAGGCAAAGTCGTAGACGAAGCGGTCGTTGCCGCTGCCGCCGGTGAGCGTGTCGGCATCGAGCCCGCCCACCAGCGTGTCGTCGCCGGCGCCGCCGGCCAGCGCATCGGCGCCGATGCCGCCGCGCAGGCTGTCGCCCAGGTTGCCGCCGGTGAGGCGGTCGGCGCCGGCGCCGCCGAGCGCATCGATGTAGGCGGCGATGCCGCTCGCGTCGAGCACCAGCGCATCGCTCTGGCCCTGGCCGCTGGCATCGAAAGTCACCGCGCCCTGCACCGACGAAAAAATGCCGGCATTGAGCCGCAGCTGCACCGTGCCGGGCCCGAACACGAAATGCTCGATGCCGGTGATGCTGCCGGCCGTAACCACGGCGGCGTAATTGCCGGACAGCCGCAATTCGTCGTAATTGCCCGCGCCGCCGGCAATCGTGTCGAATTGGGTGAGCGAATTGCCGGCCACGATCACGTCATTGCCGTCATTGCCCGAAACGCTGTCGTTGCCGCCTTGCGAAATATCGAACAAATCGCCGGCAGTGCCACCGGCAAATGCATTGGCGGCTGCCGTGCCCTGGCGATAGATCGAGCCGTCGGCAAAGCTGAACTGGCTGCCGCCCAGGCTGGCCGGCGCGATGCCCACCAGTCGCAGCGTCTGGCTGCCCTGGGTCACCAGGGTGTCGGCACCGCTGGCCAGCAAACCCAGTTGAGTGGCGGGATAGCCGTAATCGAATAGCAGGCTGTCGCTGGCGATATTGAATCCCGACAGCGAAGTGCCCGCCAGCGCGGCAAAGTTGTAAGTACCCATTCGCTCAATTCCTCGCGCATATTCGATGGAGCGGGAATCGATCGAATTCCCTGTTTCCGGTTGATTGCCGGTACAGGTAACACTCACAGGTGATGGCAACAACGTGATGAATTCGTCCATGCGGCAGGCAGACGAAGCCCGGCCCAGCCGGCCGATCAGGGCCTGACCGCACTGCCACCGCGAGGCCCCCGGACCGAGAGCCCTGTCAAGCCGCCAGCCAGCGCTTTTCCAGCCCCTGGGAATGCCCGTAGCCCGCGCTGCAAAAGCGAGCGGCCACCCAGGGAAAATTTGCTGACACCTAGTAATGCCTAGGAAAAAACCTGTGTTGCAACCGTAAGATTCGCTTGCACTTGCAGATCGACCAGCCACAGTTCCTTGACTTTGGCCAGGTCGGCCCGGCGGCGCTGGCTAGCCTTCAGGCAATCGGCCAGTGCCGTCTTACTCACAGGAAGCCCTGCCATGTCCGCCCTCCACGCGCACCCGTCCGATCACCCCGCCGCCCGTCTGCTGGTCCTGCCGCTCGTTCTCGCGCTGGCCGCCTGCGGCGGCGGCAATGGCGCCGACGGCGCCGCCACCGACGCGCGCGCCAGCATCGCCGCCGCCAGCTCCGCCAGCGCCACCCTGGCCCGCCTCACCCTGGCCGGCGTGCCGGTCGAAAAGGCCCAGCGCTGGACCAAGGTCGGCACGGCCGAGAAGGCGCTCGCGCGCGCCACCTTCTCCGACCTGCCGCGCGACGAAGTGGGCGCCGCCGCCATGCTGGCCAGCAGCGCCGATCTGACAGACAGCGCGGTCACCGTCACTGCAACCACCGGGCGCGCCGGCATCGCCGCCGCGCCGGTACGCAGCTGGCGCCCGCCGACCGATACCGGCAGCGGCATCGACTATCCGATCGAGCGCTACCGTTCCTGGGTCGTGCGCGCGCACACGGTGGTGACCGACCCCGCCGGCAACACCATCAGCGCCTGGCTGGTCGACAGCGGCTTTGGCAATGCGACCTACAAGGCGCTGCATCGCGCCGCCGGCAGCTCGGTGTGGGTCAATGCCGACCTGCCGATGGGCCCCGAGGATCCGGACGGCTTCGAGGCGCTGTCCGATCTGCAAATCGTGCATGTGGCCGGCGGCGACGCGGTCGCGCTCTGGGCCTGGCGCAACGGCTCGCGCGGCGAACTGCGCAGCGCCTGGTACAACGCGGCGAGCGGCAGCTGGAGCGGCCCCTATCGCGTGCCCGGCGACCGCTTCGACGGCGTGAGCCTGGACAGCCCGCCGCGCCTCGTCTCCGACGGCCAGGGCGGCGCGCTGCTGGTCGGCATCGGCGGCCCGGCCAGCGACGACACCGGCTGGCAGCAGCTCGGCCTGTGGGTGGCGCATTTCGACACCGCCGCCAAGGCCTGGAAGACGCCGGTCAACCTGCGCCTGCTGACGCCCGCCTACAGCTGGGAAGGCACGCCGAGCGTGGTGACCAACAGCGACGGCAAGCTGCTGGTGGCCTACACCACGCGCTGTCTGGCGGATGGCCGCACCGCGACCTGGATCCAGCTCTACAACCCGCTCACCGGCGCCTCGCGCTGGCCCAATCTGCTGTCGGTCGACCAGCTGCGCGCCAGCGCGCCGCAGGTGCTGCCGCTGAGCTATGGCCGCGCGGTCGTGGCCTGGAGCGGCAGCGAGACCGAGACCGGCGCCTGGTGGCGCATGGTCGGCCCCGACAGCTGGCCGGTGACCGCCGCCGCCCGCGTGCCGGGCGCGCCGGCCAGCGTCATCGGCACCTCGGCGCGGCAGAACGACGCCTTCCTGTTCTACGGCGACGGCGCGCGGCCGCTGGCGCAATGGAAGGTGCAGCGCTTCGATGCGCGCAACCTGCGCTGGGATGCGGCAGTCGCCGCCTTCACCCAGACGCCGGACGACAGCAGCCCGCCGCAGTTCGCCGCCGACGGCGCCGGCAATCTGACCCTGGCCTGGGACGGCGGCGACGCGAGCGGCAATGCGCGCGAGCTGCGCACCCGGCGCTGGACCGCCGCCAGCGCCAGCTGGAGCGCGCCCAGCCTGCCCGGCGTGCATGCGATCGAGACCGGCAGCGCCGGCTACAGCGCCAGCTATCCGCGGCTGGCCGCCCAGGCCGACGGCCGCACCACGCTGCTCTGGACCAACACCACCGCCTACTACGGCAACACCGCGCCCTTCGTCTCCAGCTATGTCGTGCATCTGTGGAGCGCCGACTGGCAGTGACGGCTGCGGCATGCTCCGGCACCGGGCCGACGGGCGGCGCGGTGAAGGAGCGGGTATGGACAGCGGTGACAGGAACGGGCCGGCAGCGACGCCGGCGCCCATCGATCTGCCGGCGGCGCTGACGCGCCGACGTCTGCTGGCCGGCGCGCTGGCAGCGGGCGCCGGGCTGGCCGGGCGCGCGAGCCGGGCGGCCGGCGCGGATGGCGGCGCAGCGGCCGGCGCTGCCGGCAATGCAGACGCACGCGCCGCCGCCAACCCGGCCGACGCCGACTTCGCGGAACCGCAGCGCGGCGCCCGGCTGACCTTCCCGCGCGATCACGGCGCCCATCCGCGGTTTCGCACCGAGTGGTGGTACGTCACCGGCTGGCTCGATGCCGACGGCGCCGCGCCGCTCGGCTTCCAGATCACCTTCTTCCGCAGCCGGCTCGCGGTCGCTGCCGACAACGCCTCGCGCTTCGCGCCGCGCCAGATCGTGTTCGCGCATGTGGCGCTGTCCGATCCGGCCGCGGGCCATGCGCTGCATGACGACCGCGCGCTGCGCGCCGGCTTCGCCGACGCCGTCGCTGCCGAAGGCGATGCGCGCCTCGTGCTCGGCGACTGGTCGCTCGCGCGCGACGCCGCCAGCGACCGCTGGCAGGCCCGGCTGCCCGCGCGCGACTTCACGCTCGACCTGAGCTTTGCGCCGACCCAGCCGGCGATGCTGCAAGGCGACGCCGGCTGGTCGCAGAAATCGCCGGCGCTGCCCGGCCAGCCGGTGCCGGCCAGCCATTACTACTCGCTACCCGGGCTCGCCGTGACCGGCAGCGTCAGCCGCGCCGGCCGCGCCCGCGCCGTCAGCGGCCGCGCCTGGCTCGACCGCGAATGGTCGAGCCAGTACCTCGCGGCCGATGCCGCCGGCTGGGACTGGCTGGCGCTCAATCTCGACGACGGCGGCGCCTTCATGGCCTTCCGCATGCGCCGCAAGGGCGCCGGCGACGGCGCCGCGCCGCTCTGGCAGCACGCGAGCTGGCGCGCCGCCGGCAGCGCCACCGTCACCGATCCGGGCGCGCCGGCGCTGACCCCGCTGCGCTGGTGGACCAGCCCGCGCAGCGGCGCGCGCTATCCGGTCGCGATGGCGGTACAGCTCGGCGCGCGCCGGCTGGTGCTCGAACCGCTGCTCGACGATCAGGAGCTCGACTCGCGCCGCTCGACCGGCACCGTCTACTGGGAAGGCGCGGTGCGCGCGCTGGAGGACGGCCGCCGCGTCGGCCTCGGCTATCTCGAACTCACCGGCTATGCCGGCGCGCTCAAGCTCTGAGGCGGCGCTGTCGGCTTCGCGACAAAACCGGCACGGCACCAAATCTGCATGGCCCGGCGCCAGCGCTACTTAACTACTCCCGGAGAAACCGTGATCTACGTCGTTGAAGAACCGAAACAAGGCGATGTGAAGGCATGGTTCGCCTTCGACCTGCCGGATTTCATCCGCAAGGTCTACGCCCTCGGCGGCCGCGAGCCCTGGGAAATCTATGACGTGACCAGCGCGCGCGAACTGCTCGACCTGTTCGACAAGACGCCCGAGACCCCAGGAGTCAAGGACGACTGCCCGGCCGTCTATGCGCTCGGCGAAGCCCACGGCTGGGACACGCCGCTCTACCGCGCCGACGCGCTGCTCGGCGAAGGCGTCTACCAGCCCGAGCCGATCGAGGAAAAGGACGCCTGCGCCGCCGCCGTGGCGATCCGCGTCGACGGCCTGTGCCATGTGCTGTGGAGCGACAAGGAAGCCATCGCCGCGATGGAGAACGATCCCGACTTCGACAAGTACACCCACTTCTATGCCCGCTTCGCGCTGCGCGAGCAGATGGTGTCGGTCGAGGCGCTGGACGAGAACGGGCCGATCTGAAGCGGTCCGGCGGCCGCGCCCGAGCGGCCGCCACGGCGCGGCGATGCGGCAACTCCGCACGCTCGCGGCCCGGCCGACGGCCGTTGGCAAGCGCTTGGCAAGGCGCTCCGTGCGCGAATTGGCGCATCGCCGCCGGCCGTCGCCGGTGGCCGTTCACGGACTCATTCGCATGCCTTCGTTCCGCCCGCGCACTGCGGCACTTGCCGCGCTGCTGCTCGTTCTTGCCGCCTGCTCCAAGGAGGCGAAACGGCCCGCGCCACTGCCCTACACCATCGTCGACGTGCCCACGCCCGATCTCAGCGCGCCGGCTCCCGCCGACATCCCCGACACGCTCGACCTGCCAGCCGCCGACCGGGCCATGGCCGATCCGCCCGACCGCCCGGCGGACAAGCCGGTGGTCTGCCAGATCAACACCCGCGCCAACACCACCGGCCACGCCCGGCTCAAGCTCAGCTTCGTCGACCGCTTCGACCGGCTGCAACTCGACGACCAGCACTGGGCGCCGCATTTCGATGGCGGCCACGATCCGGTGACGCACCGCTGGTTCGGCTACGACGGACTCGTCAAGCGCTCGCTGCCCAACGGCGAGGAGCAGGTCTATGTCGATGCCGGCTTTCGCGGCACCGGCGCGATACCGCTCAAGCTCGACCCGTTCTCCATCAAGGATGGTGTGCTCGGCATCACCGCCGACCGCACGCCGCCCGAGCTCCGCTCGCTGCTGGGCAATGCCCACTTCACCTCGGGGCTGCTGTCGTCGCACAAGTTCTTCAGCCAGCGCTTCGGCTATTTCGAGCTGCGCGCGCGCATGCCGGCCGGCAAGGCGCTCTGGCCGGCGTTCTGGCTGCTGCCGACCGACCGACGCTGGCCGCCCGAACTGGACGTGTTCGAGGTGGCTGGCCAGAAGGTCGATCTGATCAAGTTCAACCTGAACTGGATCGACTCGAAGGGCTGGGCCCATTCGCCCTGCCAGACCCATGTGCCCGACGCTGCCAGCGCCTTCCATCTGTACGGCGTGCTGTGGACCGCCGATGTCGTCACCTGGTACATCGACCGCCAGCCGATCGCCAGCGCGCCCACGCCCGAGAGCATGCGCACGCCGATGTATCTGCTCATCAATCTGGCGGTCGGCAGCCACGGCAGCGTGGGCAAGTCCGACGCCAGCACGCCCGCGCCGGCCACGCTGCTGATCGACCATGTGGCGGCCTGGGCGCTCGACGACACGCATTGATGCATTGATCGCCGCCGGCCCGGGCGTCGGACGCGGCTGATCGAGCGCCGCCTGCGGCCCGTGCGCGCGGCACTCCGGTAACCCGAGCGCCCGCCGGCCGACCGGCACCGGCGCCAGAATCGGGCCTCGCCGGCCGCCTTCCGCAGGCCGACTCTCCTCCTGCGCCCATGCCCGATTCCCTCGCCCGTCCCGCCGACGCGGCGGCAGCCACGCCGGCCAGCCGCCCCGCCCTCGCCACCCTGGGCACGCTGCTGCCCTTCATCCGCCCTTACCGCGCCCGGCTCGGCTTTGCCTTCGTGCTGCTGATCGGCGCCTCGCTGGCGCTGCTGGCCGTGCCCTGGGCCTTCCGCGATCTGGTCGATCGCGGCTTCGTCGCCGGCCAGCCGGTCGGCGGCCATTTCCTCGGCCTGCTCGGCATTGCGCTGGCCTGGGCCGCGCTGATGGCCGGCCGCTTTTATCAAGTCAGCTGGCTCGGCGAGCGCGTGACCGCCGATCTCCGCATCGCGGTGCAACGCCGCATGCTGGCCCAGTCGCCCGAGTTTTTTGAAACAACCCGTACCGGCGAAGTGCTGTCGCGGCTGGTCGGCGACACCACCCTGGTGCAGACCGTCGTCGGCTCGTCGGCGTCGATGGGGCTGCGCAGCCTGTTCCAGCTCGCCGGCGGGCTGGCGATGCTCGGCGTGACCAGTCCGCGCCTGTTCGGCGTGACGCTGCTGCTGCTCGTGGTGGTGGTCGTGCCGCTGGTGATCGCCAGCCGGCGCGTGCGGCGCCAGTCGCGCGAATCGCAGGACCGCATCGCCGACAGCGCGGCGCTGGCCGGCGAGGTGCTCGGCGCGATCCAGACCGTGCAGGCCTATGCCCAGGAAGACCGCGAGGCCACGCGCCATGCCGAGAGCGTCGAGCGCAGCTTTGCCGTGGCGGTGCGCCGCAGCCGCACCCGCTCGCTGCTCATGGCCGCGATGATCGGCGGCGTGTTCGCGGCCATCGTCTTCGTGCTGTGGCTCGGCGCGCGCGACGTGATGGCCGGCCGCATGAGCCAGGGCGACCTCGCCGCCTTCGTGATGTACGCGGCCTTCGCGGCCAGCTCGGTCGGCGTGCTGGCCGAGGTGTGGAGCGATGTGCAGCGCGCCGCCGGCGCCACCGAGCGGCTGGCCGAGCTGCTCGCCGCCGAGCCATCGGTCGCCGCGCCGGCCGATCCCGAGCCGCTCGATGCCGATCTGATGGCGCTCGACCCGCGCGCCCACCGCAGCGCCGGCAGCGCCGCGCCGCCGCTGATCCGCTTCGACAACGTCGGCTTCCGCTATCCGTCGCGGCCGCTGGTGCAGGCGCTGGCCGGCTTCAGCCTGGATGTGCCGGCCGGCGCAACGGTCGCGCTTGTGGGCCCGAGCGGTGCCGGCAAGACCACCGTGTTCCAGCTGCTGCTGCGCTTCTACGACATCGAGTCGGGCGCGATCCGGTTTGCCGGCCACGACATCCGCCGGCTCGATCCGCGCGAGCTGCGCCGGCAGATCGGCGTGGTGGCGCAGGAGCCGGCGATCTTCTCGGCCGATGCGCTCGACAACATCCGCTACGGCCGGCCCGACGCGAGCGAGGCCGAGGTGATCGCCGCCGCGCGCGCCGCGCTGGCCGACGAGTTCATCGCCCGCCTGCCCGACGGCTACCGCACCTTCCTCGGCGAAAAGGGCGTGCGGCTGTCCGGCGGGCAGAAGCAGCGCATCGCGATTGCGCGCGCCATCCTCAAGAACCCGCCGGTGCTGCTGCTCGACGAGGCCACCAGCGCGCTCGACACCGAGAGCGAGAAGCTGGTGCAGGAAGGGCTGGAAGCGGCGATGCGCGGCCGCACGACGCTGGTCATCGCCCATCGGCTCAGCACGGTGCGCAAGGCCGATCTGATCGTGGTGGTCGAAGCCGGCCGCGTGGTGGAAATGGGCCCGCCCGGCGAGCTGCTGGCGCGCGGCGGCATGTATGCGCGGCTGGCCGGCCTGCAACCCGACGGCGAGCCGGTGACGGGCTGAGGCGCGTCAGGTGCCGCCGGCCGCGCGCCGCCGGCTCAGACCGCGCGCGCCAGCGTCGGCGCCACCTGGGCCAGCATGCGCAGATCGTCGACCGCGAGCGTGCCCGGCGCGACGCCGCGCCGCAGTGCCACCAGGCTGCCGGTGACCTGGCCGCGCTGGCGGATCGGTACCGCCAGCAGCCGGTCGTCGCCAGGCGCCGACGCAAACAGCCGCGGCGCGGCGGCCAGCTCCTCGGCGGCCCGCTCGCCGTCGAGCACCGCCGGCTGGCCGGTGACGAACACCCGGCCCGGCAGCCCCTGGCCCGGCGACCAGCCACGACCGCGCGCCTCGCTATCGGCATCGAGCTGCACGCCGCCGGTCAGCCGCAGCCGGCCATCGCCATCGGCCCGCACCACGGCCAGCCCGGCAAAGCCGGCGGCCTGACACAGCACCACCAGTACCTCCAGCTGACGGTCCGGCGCGGCGGCGTCGAGGGCATCGAGCGCGCGATGCAGCTGCTCGTCCGCAAGCGCCGGCTGCGCTGGCGGCGCGGAAACCTGGGTGGTTAGTTGGGGGGGCATGCTCGTTCCCGGTCGTTGACGGTGGCGGACGCCGGCAGGTTTGCCCGGCGGCCCACGGCTGAGGTTGCTCCTGCAACCTTGTCGCGGCGCAACAAAAGACTAAGCGGCGACTGCCAACGACAGCAAGTCAGGGGCTTTGCTGATGCCCGATCTGGTCGGTCGGATTACGTAGTTTCCCTAGAGAAAGCGCAGCGGGTGACAAGTTCACGCCCACTTTCCGGTGAAATCTGACTTCACGATGCAATGCAACATAAATCGAGAAAAACCCGCAGCGCCGACGGGTGGCCGCAAGCCGGGCTCAGTCGGCCTCGGCCAGCCCCGACAGCGAGCGCACCAGGCTGGCAACGCTCGGGTTCTCGACAAAGACGCAGCGCTTGCCGGTGCGCTTGCAGTGGTCCTTCACGCGCCAGTAGGCGGCATGGCTGATGCAGCCGGTCTGGCAGATGACCAGATCGGCGGCGGCCAGGCAGCTGTCGAGCTGGGCCGGCTTGTCCTCCAGCCCACCGTCGTGATGCAGGAAGCGCGCACCGCTGTCCTCGACGGTCTGGCGGTAGCGCGCCAGATGATTGACCCGGCCGCCGACGCAAAGCACGGCGCGGTCGCGCAGCGCGGCCGCCGGCAGCGGCGCCTGGCCGCCCGGTTCGGCCGGCACGGCGGCCGGCTCGGGGGCGGGCGCCGTGCCGGCCGACCTGGTGCTGAAGCATGTGGATGTCGCGGCAGATGCGCTCCTGCAGCAGCGGGTCGCAGCGCGGATGGGTGAGCGCGACCCAGAGCGCCGCGCCCACCTCGGCGCCGTCGGCCAGCGCGGCACGCCAGCGCGCCTCGACCGCATCGCCCGTCTTGAGCGCCGCCCATTGCCGGATCGCCAGCGCATGGCGCGCATCGAGATCGCGTTGCAGCGCCTCGGACAGCCGGTTGCGCGAGCGGCTCTCGGCCACCGCGCCCACATGCACCTCGTAATCGTCGCCCTGCACCGTGCCGCCGGTGACCTTGCCGACCAGCCGGCGCAGCGCATCGAGCCCGAAGCACACGCCGATCAGCGCGCAATGGGTCTCGTGCGGCAAGTCCCAGAGCCGGCGCCGGCGCGAACCGCCGGCCGCCGCAACCAGCGCCGGCAGCGGCAACGGCGCATCGCAATGAACCGCGCCCAGACCCAGCGGCAGGCGCATGAAGTGATCGCACATCGCAAACCTCTCGAACGGACAAGGCACCCGCTGGCGACGGCTTGCGCGGTGCAACCGGGCGCATGCGGCAGTGCCGCAGCTCCCGTCGCCTGCAATCTAGATGCGAACGATTCTCATTGCAAGCCATCTGGCGGCGCCGGTCGGCCAACGCGGTGACCGCAGGTATCCCGGGCCCGACCGGGTAACGGGCTGTCACCGCGCGTCGCACCTGAAGCGAGCCGCCAGGCCAAGACTGCGGCCCGCACGCGCCGGCACGCCGGCGCCTGCCCACACCAACAAGGAGAGCCACATGAACCGATTCCTGCAACGCAGCACCCTGGCCCTGGCCGCGACCGCCGTGCTCGCCACCGGCTGCGCCAACATGAACGACACCCAGAGCAATACCGCCAAGGGCGCCGGTGCCGGCGCGGCCGCCGGTGCCGCGCTGGGCGCGCTGACTGCCGGCGGCCACACCGGCCGCAGCGCCGTGACCGGCGGCGTGATCGGTGCCGGCGTCGGCGCGCTCGGCGCCTACATCTGGTCGCAGCGCATGGAGCAGCAAAAGCAGTCGATGCAGCGCGCCACCCAGGGCACCGGCGTGGCCGTGACCCAGACGCCCGACAACCAGCTCAAGCTCGACATCCCGAGCGACATCTCGTTCGAGACCGGCCGCGCCGACATCGAACCCAACTTCCGCAGCATCCTCGACCAGTTCGCCAGCGGGCTGAAGCAGAACCCGGCCGCGACGGTGCGCATCGTCGGCCATACCGACAGCACCGGCAGCGACGCCATCAACGATCCGCTCAGCCTCGACCGCGCCAACAGCGTGCGCGCCTATCTGGTGAACCGCGGCGTGCCCGGCGCCAATGTGGCGACCGCCGGCCGCGGCTCGCATGAGCCGATCGCCAGCAATGCCACCGAGGCCGGCCGCGCGCGCAACCGGCGCGTGGAGATCTACATGGGCGAGCAGACGACGGCTGCGCGCTGAGCGGAGCGCCGGGCTGGCCGTCGGCGCGCTGGCCCGACTGCGCGGCCCGCCGCCGAGCAGCCCGGCCCGCGCGGCGGCATTGCCAGCGCCGCGCCCGGCGGCCACACTCGCGGGCTTTTCGTTCTGGACGCATCCGGCCCGGAGCCCGCCATGAAGCCCTACCTCGATCTCCTCCGCCACATTCTCGACGAGGGCCACGACCGGCCCGACCGCACCGGCACCGGCACCCGCGCGGTGTTCGGTCACCAGATGCGCTTCGACCTCGCCGACGGCTTTCCGCTCATCACCACCAAGAAGCTGCATGTGCGCAGCATCTTCATCGAGCTGCTCTGGTTTCTGCGCGGCGACACCAACGTCAAGTGGCTGCATGAGCACAAGGTGAGCATCTGGGACGAATGGGCCGACGCCAACGGCGACCTCGGCCCGGTGTACGGCAAGCAATGGCGCGACTGGGCCACCGCCGACGGCCGCCACGTCGACCAGATCGCCGAGCTCATCGCCCAGATCAAGCGCGACCCGAATTCGCGCCGCCAGCTGGTCAGCGCCTGGAACGTGGGCGACCTGCCCGACATGAAGCTCGCGCCCTGCCACTGCCTGTTCCAGACCGCCGTCATCGACGGCAAGCTGCATTTGCAGCTGTACCAGCGCTCCTGCGACGTGTTCCTCGGCGTGCCGTTCAACATCGCCAGCTATGCGCTGCTGCTGATGCTGATCGCGCACCAGTGCGACCTGGAGCCGGGCACCTTCGTGTGGACCGGCGGCGATGTGCATCTGTACAGCAACCATCTGGAGCAGGCGCGCGAGCAACTCGGGCGCGAGCCGTTCCCGCTGCCGAAGCTCGTCATCAAGCGCAAGCCCGACAGCATCGACGGCTACGAGTACGAGGATTTCGAGCTGGTCGGCTACGAGGCGCATCCGCACATCAAGGCGGCGGTGGCGATCTGATGAGCCGGCTTTCCGTCATCGTCGCCGTCGCGCGCAACGGCATCATCGGCCGCGACAACAGCCTGCCCTGGCGGCTGCCGGCCGACCTCAGGCATTTCAAGGCCACCACGCTCGGCGCGCCCATCGTCATGGGCCGCAACACCTGGGAATCGCTGGGCCGGCCGCTGCCCGGGCGCCGCAACATCGTGGTGAGCCGCAACCCGGACTACGCGGCGGCCGGCGCCGAGGTGGTCGGCTCGCTCGACGCGGCGCTGGCGCTCGCGGCCGACGCGCCCGAGGTGTTCGTGATCGGCGGCGCCCAGCTCTATGCACTGGCGTTCGCGCGCGCCGAGCGCTTCGTGATTACCGAAGTGGCGCTCGATCCCGACGGCGACACGCGACTGCCGCCGCTGCCGGCCGGGCTGGTGGAAGTGGCGCGCGAAACGCATCCGGCCGATGCCGCGACCGGCGCGCCGGCGCATGCGTTCGTGGAGTACCGGCGCTGCTGAAAGCTGATTAAAAATGATGCGATTGGCAGCAAGAATATTGCTGGTTACTCTTGCACCAATCCGCATCAGTTCTTGATGGGAACAAATAGTCAACCGGAGAATTTAATGGAAATTCAGAAATCCGTCGTTTACAATCTCCAAGTATGCCGCGACTCGTTAGCAAATGACCGAGTCATGAACATTGAAAGCCCACTCCCATTCAATTCATTTTCAATAGGCGACAAATTTTATTTAAATTCCCAGCAAGCAGAACATTGGTTCCCAGAATATAACCTGCTGAAATTTGCCATTATCGTTGACAAATCCCACCACATAACCGATACAGACACCATCATCATTCATGCAACCTATATTGCCATCTCGGCAAAAGATTCACCCAAAGAATAAACCAGTGCTGCGAAAATCTCATTAATGAAACCTCCTCCGAGCTTAGCATGAACACAAAAGGAATATTTCTTAGCCACAATCACGCGGACAAAGCATTCGTACGCCGCCTAGCAATCGATTTAGACGCACAGGGAATTCAATGCTGGCTGGATGAGGCGGAAATCAAGATTGGCGACTCACTCATCGAAAAAATCCGTACCGGCATAGACGAAATGGACTTTGTTGCGATAATTTTATCGCCCGCCTCAGTCAACTCATCTTGGGTGCAGCGGGAGATGGATGTAGCAATGAATCAAGAAATTGCAGGGCGCAGGATCAAAGTACTTCCAATCATGTATCGCAAATGCGAGTTACCGGGCTTTCTCTTGGGAAAACGCTACGCCGACTTTCAAGACGAGTCACGTTACATGATCGAACTTGAAGGCTTGGTACGCAGCATGGATATCGTTTTCAACAGAAAAGCGTTCGTACTACAAAGCACCAACTCCAATCTTGGCATTGCAATCGACAAGGCACTCCGGCAATCACTCCCATTGTTACCCAAACCCTTTCACAGACCATTTCAATATGTCGGATGCACAGTACAACAAGCCGCCGAACTCACAGGCGGCATACCGAATAGCGCTAGCAATATCATCATTGACACAAATGACTGCCATCTATTTCTTGAGGCCGAAGGAAACTTCATCAGTTATGCATACATCGAAATAAAATGTACTGCCCCTCGCTATCAGAATACTGAGTTTGATTCAGAACCAATCCTTGAAGCATTAAGCATCAATCCGAACGAGCTCGAATTCATTCGTAAAAGTACGCACGCACACATTTATTACGATCACCGTCGCAGGCTAAAAGTCAATGTTGCCTGCCTGTTTGATGGCGCACCATTTTCGGTAGGTTTTAGCAGTAAGTATTACGGCATGTAGCCCGACTCGACCATTCGAACCACCAAATACCCAAGAAATCAATTTCATTATTGATGACTTGCACCAATAAGAATTCGATAACAAATACTTGAATTAAAAGCTTTATGTAATTACCTGCTTCTGCCCCGCCATCCACCGCACAAAATCCTCCGGCGCCATCGCCGGCGCGAACAGCCAGCCCTGGGCGCAATCGCAGCCCAGTTCCTTGAGCAGCGCGGCGGTGGCTGCGTCCTCCACGCCCTCCGCCACGGTCGACAGGCCGAGCGTGCGCGCCAGTTCCAGCGTGCTTTGCACCATCGCGCGCGCGGTGCGGTCGTGCATGGCCTGCTGCACGAAGCTGCGGTCCAGCTTCAGCTCCGAGAACGGCAGCCGGTAGAGCTGCTCCAGCGTGGAATGGCCGGTGCCGAAATCGTCGATCGACAGCCGGAAGCCGCGCATGCGCAGCCGCGCCACATTGCCGGCCGCCGCCGCCGATTGCGCCGCCGCCGCGCCTTCGGTGATCTCGAACATCAGATGCTCGCGCGCGATGCCGGCCGCCTCGACCGCCGCCGCGAGGCGGGGCAGCGCCTCGGTGCCGGCGATGCTGTCGAGCCCGAGATTGAGCGCCACCACGAAGCCCGGCCGGCGCGCCAGGATGGCCGGCAGCGCGCGGCCGAGCTGGCCGATCAGCGTCAGCGTGGTGTCCAGCTCGCGGCCGTCGGTCGCCACCTGGGGCCAGAACTGGCCCGGCAGCATCACGCCGCCGGCGCCCAGGTCGAGCCGCGCGAGCGCCTCGGCACCGACCACGCGGCCGCTGGCCAGCTCGATCTTGGGTTGCAGCCAGGCCACCACGCGGCCGTCGGCCAGGGCGGCGCGCAGTTCGCGCAGGCCGATGCGGGCGGCGCTGCCGGCGTCGGTCGGCAGCAGCAGGCTTTCGCCGGCCAGCAGGCGCCAGCGCATGAGCAGATCGGCCAGCTCGGCGGCGGCGAGCGGCTTGGCCCAGGTGCCGAGCAGGCGCTGGCTGTCGGCGCCGCCGAGCAGCGCGGCCGAGCGCAGCACATCGGCATCGTGGGCGCTGAGCAGGGCGATGGCGCCGCGCGGATTGGCGGCATCGAAATGGCGCAGCAGTTCCAGCCCGTCCATGCCCGGCATGTCGAGGTCGCAGAGCACCAGCCAGGCTTCGTCGCCGTGCGCATGCAGCCAGCGCAGCGCGGCGGCGCCGTCCTCGGCTTCGGCCACGCTGCCGGCGCCGGCGGCGCGCAGCTGGCGCGCCAGCGTGCGGCGCTGGAACGGCTCGTCGTCGACGACGAGTACCTGCAACTCGCCGTCGGCCGGCTGGGTCGGCACGGCGCTCATCTGCGCGGCGGATTGGGCAGCGGCGGCGGAAAGTCGGGCTCGGCGGCGCCGGCGGGCTGCTCGGCGCGGCGCACCGGCAGGGCCGAGCGCAGCCGCTCGAAATTGGCGACCAGATCGCCGACCTGGCTGGCGATGCGCGCGGCGCGCCGGGTTTCGCCGGGCTGGGTGGCGTGGGCAAGCGAGGCCAGCGGCACGGTGGCGGCCACGTCGTCGCCCTGCGAGCTGGCCGAGGCGATGCCGGCCTGCTCCTCGATGCGCGCGGCCGCCTCGGCCAGCCGGCCGGCGCCGATGACGCGCGCCGCGCCCTTCAGCCGATGCGCGGCACGGCGCAGCGCCGCACCGTCGCCCTCGGCGGCGGCGCTGCGGACCGCGTCGAGGTCGGCCTGGGCCGATTGCATGAATTCGCTCGCCACTTCGCTGAGCTGGCCGGCATCGCCGCCGGCGGCATCGAGCAGCCGGCGCGGCTCGTAGAGCATGGCGTCGCGCGGCAGCGGCGTGAGGTCGAGCGGCGGCACGTCGAGCGGCTGGGTCGGGCTGGCGCCGCCGGCGCTCCAGGGCTTGGGCGCGACCTTGGCCGGCGCGCCGAGCCAGCGGTCGAGCTTGGCGCGCAGGCCGGCCAGCTCGGCCGGCTTGGTCAGCACATCGTCCATGCCGGCAGCCAGGCAGGCGTCGAGCGCCTCCCGGTGGCTGTTGGCGGTAAAGCCCAGCAGCGGCGTGCGCGGCAGGTTGTGGATGCGCTCGTGCTCGCGCAGCAGGCGGGCGAACTGGTAGCCGTCCATGCCGGGCATCTGGCAGTCCGAGATCACCAGCCGCCAGCGCCGCTGGCCGAAGGCGTCGAGCGCGCGCTGGCCGTTCTCGGCGCATTCGGCGCCATGGCCCAGCACGCGCAGCTGCTGGCGCAGCAGGCGCAGATTGGTCGGATGGTCGTCGACCACCAGGATGTCGGGCTCGGCCGCCACGGCGGCGTCGGGCGCGCCGCCGGCCGCTTCGACGCCGAGCGCCGCCATCACGTTGGTGCGGGTGAAGGGGTCGAGCGAATTGACCGCCGGCGCGCCGACCACCGCCAGCTCGACCGTGAGCGTGAGCTGGGTGCCGGTGCCGAGCCGGCTTTGCACATCGATGCGCGCGCCCATCAGATCGGCGATGCGGCGACTGATGGCCAGGCCCAGACCGGTGCCGCCGAACTCGCGCGTGGTGGCCGAGTCGGCCTGCTCGAAGGGCTGGAACAGCTTGGCGACGGTGTCGGGCGCCATGCCGATGCCGGTATCGCTGACCGAGATGCGCAGCCGCTGCTGGCGCAGGCCGCGCGGGCCCAGCTCGGTCGGCTCGGCGGCGACGCGCAGCACGACGCTGCCGGCGCGGGTGAACTTGACCGCATTGCTGAGGAAGTTGCTGAGGATCTGGCGCAGCCGGTGGCCGTCGACCAGATGGGTCGGTTCCAGCAGGCCGTCGATGTGGCAGTCGAGCCGCACGCCCTTCTCGCGCGCGCTGGCCTCGAACACGCGCGCCAGGTTGCGCGCCAGATCGGCGATGGCGAAGGGCTCGGGCGCGAGCGACAGCTTGCCGGCCTCGATCTTGGAAAAGTCGAGCACATCGTCGATCAGCACCAGCAGCGAGGCGCTGGCCTCGCGCACCAGCGCCACGGTCTCGCGCTGGCGGTCCTCGAGCCTGGTCATGCTGAGCAGTTCGAGCATGCCGATGATGGCGTTCATCGGCGTGCGGATCTCATGGCTGATGGTGGCCAGAAAGCTGCTCTTGGCGCGCGAGCCGGCCTCGGCCGCATCGCGCGCGGCTTCGAGCGCGGCCTTGGCGCGGCGCCGCTCGCTGATGTCGCGCAGAAAGATCGCGAACGGCGCGCCGCGTTCATCGCGCAGCCGGGCGATGGCCACTTCCACCGGCAGCTCGCTGCCGTCGCAGCGGCGCAGCTGCTGGTCGAAGCGCAGCCGCGCGCCGCGCGCCGCGACCCAGGCTTCGAATTCATCCTCGGGCCACTGGCTGCGCGGCCGGGCCAGCGGCGCCAGCGCATCGAGCAGCGAGCGCTCGGCCGCCTCGGCGGCGCTGCAGCCAAGCAGCGCCTCGGCAGCGGTATTCAGTTCAAGGATGCGGCCGGCGCGGTCGACCATCACATAGCCGTCGCTCGCCACGCGGATCAGCGCGCCCATGCGGCGGCGCTCGATGTCAAGCTGGCGCGCCTGCTGGCGCATGCGTTCGTCGAGTTCCTCGTGCACCTCGGTGAGCAGACGTTGGGCCCGGCGCGCCCGCGCGCAATGGGCCAGATCGGCGGCCCGGCTGGCCGCCAGCACGGCGGCGATCGCCGCCACCATCGCCAGCTCGGCATCGAGCCAGCCGCGCCTGGCCAGCAACCCGAGCGGCGCCCAGCACAGCAGTCCGGTGAGCGCGCCGACGAGTGCAATCCACGGCCCGTCGTCGAGCCGCGCCGACCAGCCGCGCTCGGCGCCCGGCGGCGCGATCAGGCGCGGCCAGAACCACAGCCCGGCAAAGGTCAGCGCGCAGGCAAGCGGCAGGAGAAGCAGGACTGTGTCGGCGGGCATGGCGGGCGGAGGGCGGAAACGTCGCGACAGCGATTGTCCCGACCGAAGCGGCCGCGCCATGCGGGGATTTGCTGCGGAGAGTCGGGACTGTTCGGGGCATCCGACATCGCCGAGCGGGGTGCGGAACCGGCTGCAAGCGTTTGCAGGCCCTGCCGCAAATGTGAGTCCGGACATTCGCGCGCGACGCGCGCCGCAGCGCAAGAACAAGCGAGCGCCAACATTTCACGATGCGGTGAAACGTTAGAAATCGGTTACCTCGCGAACGCAAGCATGCGCCGGTCGATTGCACCCAGCAAAAATCCGGAGCGTTCATGCCTGCAAATCCCACCTGGCGCGACATCGTCGAGTCGGCCCGCGCCGATGCGCCCGACCAGGTCGCCTTCACCTTTCTCGGCTCGGCCAGCGAAGGCGACATCGCCTGCACCTATCGCGAGCTGTCGGATGCGGCGCGCGCCATCGCCGCCCACCTCGTGGCCGCGGGCCTGGCCGGAGAACGCGCGGTACTGCTTTATCCGCCCGGCCCCGACTATGTGCGCGCCCTGCTCGGCTGCCTGTATGCCGGCGTGACCGCAGTGCCGGTGTACGCGCCGCGCCCCAATGCCTCGTATGCGCGCATCGAGCAGGTGCTGGCCAGCGCGGACGCGGCGGTACTGCTGTCGTCGCAGCGCACGCTCGACACGCTGGCCACGACCGAATGGGGCCGGCCGATCGCCGCGCGCGCACGCTGGCTCGCCACCGACGCCATCGACGCCGCCGACGCCCACGCCTGGACCGAGACGCCGCTCGACGCCGGCACGCTCGCGGTGCTCCAGTTCACCTCCGGCTCCACCGGCACGCCGAAGGGCGTGATGCTCGAACACCGCCATCTGGTCACCAACTCGCGGATGATCCAGCGCGCCATGGACTGCACGCCGGCCGACGTCGGCGTGATCTGGCTGCCGCCGTATCACGACATGGGCCTGATCGGCGGACTGCTCCAGCCGATGTACACGCGCTGCCCGGTCTGGCTGATGAGCCCCTACACCTTCCTGCAGCGGCCGCTGCGCTGGCTCGACGTGATGACCCGGGTCGGCGGCAGCATCAGCTCGGCGCCCAACTTTGCCTACGAGCTGTGCGCCAGCCGGGTGCGGCCCGACCAGCTCGCGGCGCTCGACCTGTCGGCCTGGCGGCTCGCGGCCAACGGCGCCGAGCCGGTGCGCGCCGACACGCTGCGCCGCTTTGCCGACGCCTTCGCGCCGGCCGGCTTCCGCGCCAGCGCCTTCTTCCCCTGCTACGGCATGGCCGAGACCACGCTTTACGTGAGCGGCGCCACGCCCGGCGCCGGCGCCCGCGTGCTCGCCGCCGAGCGCGCCAGCCTCGGCCAGGGCCAGGTGCGCGCCGCCGCGCCCGACGCGGCCGACGCGCTCCCGCTCGTCAGCAGCGGCCGGCCCGATCCCGACACCCGCGTCGTCATCGTCGACGCCGACAGCGGCGCGCCGCTGCCGGCCGGCGCCATCGGCGAAATCCTGGTGCAGGGCGAAACCGTGGCCGCCGGCTACTGGCGCCGGCCCGCCGACAGCGCCACCACCTTCGATGCGCGCATCGACGGCGAGCCGGGCAGCTGGCTGCGCACCGGCGACCTCGGCGCCCTGGTCGACGGCGAGCTCTACGTCACCGGCCGCATCAAGGAAATGATCATCGTGCGCGGCGCCAACCACTACCCGCACGACATCGAGGCGACGCTGGCCGACCTGCCCGACGGCCAGCGCCCGCGCGGCGCGGCCGCCTTCGCGCTCGACGCCGGCGATGGCGAGGGCCTGGGCCTGGTGGTCGAACTCGACCGCCATCAGCTCGCCGCCGACCCCGCGCCGCTCGCCGCCGCAATCCGCGACGCGGTCGCGCGCGAGCACCAGTTGCAGATCGTCCGGCTCGCCTTCGTGCGGCCGGGCGGCATCCCGCGCACCTCGAGCGGCAAGACCCAGCGCCGGCTCGCGCGCGAACGGCTGCTGGCCGGCGAGCTCGCGCTGGCCAGCCCGCCGGCCAACGATTTCGAACTCGAAGGAAGCCTCGCATGACCCGCGCCCACTACCCGCTGGCCGACCGTTTCGAGCACTGGCTCGGCGATCCGCTCACGCCCGACAACCTGCTTTCGTTTCGCAACGCCATCGCCTGGGACGAGGACGAAGCGCTGCCCGACGCCGCCGTGACCCGGCTGCACAACTTCGGCCTGCACCGCGGCTATGTGCCGCGCGCGCTCGGCGGCGAGTTCGACGACAGCGAGAGCTTTCTGGCGCTGGGCCGCACGCTGGCGCGCCGCAACATGTCGGTGGCGGTGAGCTACAGCACCATGCTGTGGACCGTGCTGGCCTGGATCGGCGGCAGCGCCGAGCAGCAGCGCCGCATCGCCGGCTGGGTGCTCGACGCCGGCCAGTTCCCCTGCCTGGCCTATTCGGAGGAACAGCACGGCGCCGACCTGACGGCCAACGACCTGCGCGCCAGCCGCGACGGCGCCGACTACCGCCTGCGCGGCGAGAAATGGCCGATCAACCGCGCCACCCGCAGCGACTTCCTGGTGATGCTGGCGCGCACCGATGCCGGCCCGCATCTGCGCAACCATTCGCTGTTCATCGTGCACAAGAGCTGGCTCGACGCGAGCCGCTACTACCACCTGCCGCGCGTGCGCACCCACGGCCTGCGCGGCTGCGACATCAGCGGCATCGGCTTTCGCGACTGCCGCATGCCCGCCATGGCGCGCATCGGCGCCGAGGGCCACGGACTCGAACTCGCGCTCAAGGGCTTCCAGGTCACGCGCACCTACTGCACCGCGCTGTCGCTCGGCGTGGGCGACAGCGCGCTGCGCCTGGTCACCGACTTCGCGCGCCGGCGCCAGCTCTACGGCAACAGCATCGACCGCCTGCCGCATGTGGCCGACACGCTCGCCAACGCCTATCTCTCGCAGCTCATGGCCGAGTGCGTGGCGCTGGTCGCGGCGCGCGGACTGCATCTGCATGCCGAGCAGTTCTCGACCTGGTCGAGCATCGCCAAGGTGCAGGCCACGCATCTGGTCGACAACGCCATGCACGAACTCGCCGCCGTGCTCGGCGCGCGCTACTACCTGCGCGAGAAGCACGCCGACGGCATGTTCCAGAAGTTCCTGCGCGACGGCGCGGTGGTGGCGGTGTTCGACGGCAGCAGCATCGTCTGCCTCGACAGTCTCGCCACCTTCCTGCCCGAGCTGGCGCGCGCCCGCCAGCGCGGCCTGCGGCTCGACGCCACCGCCATCGACGCGCTCTACGACCTCGACCGCGCCCTGCCGCCGCTCGACTACGGCCGGCTCACGCTGTTCGGCCGTGGCCGCGACGCCGTCATCGAAAGCCTGCCCGCGCTGGCCGACCGGCTTGCCGCGCTCGACGCCGATGCCGACTGCCCGGCCGACCGGCTCGCCGCGCTCGGCCGCGCCGTCGCGCAGCTGGCCGACGCCATCGCCGCCATCGACACCGAAACGCTCGCCGACGCCACGCCGCGCGGCCAGCGCAACTCGGCGCGCCGCTTCGCGCTGGCCGAACGCTATTGCGCGCTGCACGGCGCGGTCGCCGCGCTCGGCCTGTGGCTGCTCAACCGCGACCGCCGGCCCGGCTTCTTCGCCGCCGGCCACTGGCTGCTCGCCGCGCTCGAACGCGGCGCCGACGCCCGCTTCACCGCCGGCCAGCTCGGCGCCGACGCCACCGCCGCGCTGATCGACCGGCTCGACGCCCAGACCGTCGAGCCGCAGATGTACTCGCTGCTGCCCTGGCCGCTGGCGCCCGAAGGCGCGCGCGAAGCCGACCCCGAATTCGAACCGACACCGCAACCGGAATCCCGCCATGAATCTCTCTTCGCCTGACCTCGCCACCAGCCTGCGCAGCCTGCTCGCCGACCTGCTCGGCCGCGAACTGCGGATCCCGCCGCACGAGGTCGATCCGGCCCGCGCGCTGACCAGCTACGGCCTCGACTCGATCGCCGCGCTCACCGTCTCTGGCGAGCTGGAAGAGCGGCTCGGGCTCGAACTCGAACCGACGCTGCTGTGGGACTGCCCGACCATCGACGCCATCGCCGACCACCTGGCCGGCCATCTCGCCGCCCGCGCCGCCTGAACCGGAGCCGCCGTCCCATGACCGAACTCTCCACCCCGCTCGCGCCGGAACAGCGCGGGCTGTGGTTCCTGCACCGGCTCGCGCCCGATTGCGGCGCCTGGCATCTGGTGTTCAGCCTCGCGATCGAACGCCGCGAGACCGTGACGTCGCCGTTCGCGGCCCGCCTCGACGCGCTGCTCGACGAGCTGCTCGCCAACTATCCGGTGCTGCGCAGCTGCCTCGAGGACAGCGCCGCCGGCCCGCGCCAGCGCGCCGACGAGGCCGCCCGGCCCGATCTGCGCACGCTCGACCTGCGCGACGCCGGCGTCAGCGACGCCGAGCTGCGCGAACGCATGCGCGCCGACGCCCGCGCGCCGTTCGACCTCGAACGCGCGCCGCTCTGGCGCGTGCATCTCTACCGCCTCGACGACAGCCGCTGGACGCTCGCCTTCGTGGTCCATCACGCGCTGCTCGACTTCTGGTCGCTCGGCCTGCTGCTGCAGGACATCGCGGCCCGGCTCGGCCTGGTCGTGCCCGACGCGCGGCCCGACGGCGCCGGCTGGTTCGCGCATGCCGCCGCCCAGTCGCAGCGCTCGCACGATCCGGCCCGGCAGGCGGTCTGGCTCGCTGCCTGGAAGCCCATGCTCGACGGCGCGCCGGTGCTGCACGGCCTGCCGCTCGACCGCCCGCGCCCGCTGCGCCAGCGCTGGGAGGGCCGCAGCCGCGCCTTCGCGCTCGACGCCGCCACCAGCGAGGGCCTGCGCCGCATCGCCCGCGAGCACAACGCCACGCCCTACATGGTGCTGCTCGCCGCCTGCCACGCCTGGCTGCACCGGCTGTCGGGCGACGACGACATCGTCGTCGCCAGCCCGGTCGCCGGCCGGCTGCGCGCCGAGCAGCGCCGCATGCTCGGCCAGTTCGTCAACACGCTCGCGCTGCGCGCCCGCATCGATGCCGAGGCGCCCTTCACCGCGCTGCTGGCGCAGCTGCGCCAGACCGTGCTGACCGCGATGCGCCATCAGGACTGCCCGTTCTCCTGGCTGGTCGAGCAGCTCGCGCCACGCCGCGATCCGGGCCATGCGCCGCTGGCCCAGCTCGGCTTCTCGTGGGAACGGCTGCCGCTGCTGGCCGACTTCGCCGACTTCTTCCTGGCCGAGCCGGGCCCGGTCGAACGCGACTTCGGGCCGTTCGCGCTCAGCCCCTTCCCGGTGCCGCAGCAGGAAGGCCAGCTCGACCTGCTGCTGGAGATGGGCGGCGAGCGCGACGGCGCCTTCGTCGGCACGCTCAAGTACGACGACAACCTGTTCGACGCCGCCACCATCGGCCACTGGCTCGACGGCTTCCGCCATCTGGTCGCGGCGCTCGCCGCCGACCCGGAACGCGCCATCGCCGACCTGCCGCTGTGCGCCGCCGACGGTGCGCCGGCCGCGCGCGCCATCGGCCCGCTGCGCCCGCTGCCGGCCGATCCCGCCGCGCCGGCCGCCGCCGATGCCGCCACCGACACCACCGCCGCCGATCCCGCCGCCGACACGCTCGCGCGCATCCTCGCCGTGGCCGCCGCCCGTCCCGCCGCCGAAGCCGTCACCGACTGCCTCGAAGCGCCCGCCGGCGCCACGCGCGGCTGGAGCTATGCCGAGCTGGCGGCGCGCGCCGACGCCATCGCCGGCCATCTCATCGCCGCCGGCGTCGCGCCCGGCAGCCATGTGGGCCTGATGCTCGACCGCAGCCGCGAGCTGGTCGCCGCGATGCTCGGCATCTGGCGCGCCGGCTGCGCCTATGTGCCGCTCGATCCGGCGCTGCCGGCCGAGCGCATCGCCGACATGGCCGCCGACGCCGGCCTCGCCCATCTGCTCACCGAGAGCGCGCTGGCCGCGCGCGTGCCGGCCGGCATCGCCGCCAGCGCGCTCGACGCGCCACTCGCCACCAGCGCCGCCGCGCGCCCGGGCGCCGGCACCGTCGCCTATCTGCTCTACACCTCCGGCTCCACCGGCCGGCCCAAGGGCGTGCGCATCGGCCATCGCGCGCTGCTCAACTTCCTCAACGCGATGCGCGACCGACTGCCGCTGCCGGCCGGGCTGCGCCTGCTCGCCGTCACCACGCCGAGCTTCGACATCTCGCTGCTCGAACTCTTCCTGCCGCTGACCGTCGGCGCCACCGTGGTCGTCTGCGACCGCGCCGCGCTCACCGACGGCGCCCTGCTCGCGCGCCGGCTCGACGAGCAGCGCATCGACCTGCTCCAGGCCACGCCGGCGAGCTGGAAGATGCTGCTCGACGCCGGCTTCGACGCGCGCCCCGGCCTGGTCGCGCTGTGCGGCGGCGAACCGCTGCCGGGCTGGCTCGCCGAGGCCCTGCTCGCGCGCTGCGCCAGCCTGTGGAACATGTACGGCCCGACCGAGACCACCATCTGGTCCACCGTCGCCGAAGTGCGTGCCGGCGAGCCGATCCACCTCGGCGCGCCGATCGACAACACCACGCTGCATGTGCTCGACGAGCGCGGCCGTCCGGTGCCCGACGGCGTGCTCGGCGAACTCTGGATCGGCGGCGCCGGCCTCGCGCTCGACTACTGGCAGCGCCCCGAGCTGACCGCCGAGCGCTTCACCGAACCCGCCGGCCTGCCCGGCGCCGGCCGCCTGTACCGCACCGGCGACCGCGTGCGCTGGAACGCCGCCGGCCGGCTCGAACACCACGGCCGGCTCGACTTCCAGATCAAGCTGCGCGGCTTCCGCATCGAGCTCGGCGAGATCGAGGCCGTGCTGCGCGCCGCCGCCGGCGTGCGCGACGCCGTGGCCGTGGTGCGCGAAGACCGTGCCGGCGACGCCCGGCTGGTCGCCTACGTGGTCGCCGACGCGTCCGAAGCCGCGCTGCGCGCCGCCCTGCGCGAACGCCTGCCCGCCTACATGCAGCCGTCGGCGCTGGTCTTCCTCGACGCCTTCCCGCAGACCCACAACCGCAAGATCGACCGCAAGGCGCTGCCGGCGCCGACGCTCGATGCCGCCGACGCCGACCATGTCGCGCCGCGCGACGCGGTCGAGATCGCGCTCGCGGCCCAGTTCTGCCGCCTGCTCGACCTGCCGCGCGTCGGCGTGCATGCCGACTTCTTCGAACTCGGCGGCCATTCGCTGCTGGCGGTGCAACTGGTGGCCGCCATCAAGCGCAGCCTCGGCGTGGAACTGCCAGTCTCCGAGCTGATCGCGCATGGCAGCGTGGCCGCGCTGGCGGCCCGGCTGCGGGCCCTGCAGGACGGCACGGCGACAGCCTCCGGCCATGTCGTCGAGCTCCAGCCCGGACGCGGCGGCCGGCCGCTCTGGCTGTTCCATCCCATCGGCGGCACGGTGTTCTGCTATCTCGAACTCAGCCGCCAGCTCGGCGAGGCCCGGCCCATCCATGCGCTCGAGGCGCCCGGCCTGGCCGCCGACGGCGAAGCCGAAGTCACCATCGAAAAGATGGCCGAGGCGCATCTCGCCGAGCTGCGGGCGCGCCAGCCGCACGGCCCCTATCTGCTCGGCGGCTGGTGCTTCGGCGGCGTGCTCGCCTACGAGGCCGCGCGCCAGCTGCGCGCCGAGGGCGAGACGGTCGAGGGCATCGTGCTCATCGACACCCGCGCCCCCATCGAGGCCAACGTGCCGAGCGACGGCGACGACGCCACCCTGCTGTCGTGGTTCGCGCGCGACCTCGCCACGCCCTACGGCAAGACGCTGCACCTCGCGCCCGAACAGCTGCGCGAGCTGCCGCCCGACACCATGTTCGACGCCGTGCTCGACGCCGCCCGCGCCATCGACGTGCTGCCGCCCGACGCCGACCGGGCCCGGCTCGAACGCTATTTCGAGGTCTACATCGCCAACGCCATCGCGCTCCAGCTGTACTTCCCGCCGGCCGACGACATCCCCGCGCTGCTGCTGCTGGCGCGCGACGAGCCGGCCGACTACGGCCCGCTGCTCGGCTGGGACCGGCTGCTGCCGACCAGCCTCGTCGCGCAAGGCCTGCCCGGCGACCACAACAGCATCGTCCACGCGCCCCAGGCCGCCGAGGTGGCGCGCGCCATCAACCAGCACCATCCGGTGGCCGAGCCGGCCGCCCTCGCCGCCGAGGCCCAGCCATGATCGAAGCCCGCCACAGCTACACCCTACCGGTCAGTCCCGAACTCGCCTTCGACTACCTGAGCAACCCGGCCAACGATGCCGAATGGCAGGCCTCCTGCGACGCCTGCGAACTGCTCGACGGCGCGCCCGCCGTCGGCGCGCGCTACCGCATCGACTTCGCCTTCCTGAGCCGGCGCATGAAGTTCGTCGCCGAGATCACCGCGCTGGAAGCGCCCAGCCGCTACGCCTTCCGCGTGATCGACGGCCCGTTCCGCTACGAGGGCGAATACCGCCTCGCGCCGCATGCCGACGGCGTCGCCGTCGACTGGCGCTTCGCCGCCGACCCCGGCCGCTTCTTCGGAATCCTCCCGGCCTCGCTGCTGCGCAAGGTGCTCGTCAGCCAGGTGGAAAAAGACGTGCCCCGGCTGGCCGCCCTGCTCACGGCGCGCGCCGCCCAACCCATCCTCCAGGACTGAATCCGACCATGCTCGCCTACGCCAACTGGCTGATCCGCCACCGCTGGTGGGTCATTGCCCTGACCCTCGTCCTCACCGGCGTGCTCGGCGCCTTCGCCGCCGGGCTCAAGGTCGTCATCGACCCGGCCGCGCTCGCGCCCCAGGGCCATCCCTATATCGCCGCCACCAACCATGTGGAGAAGGTCTTCGGCTCGAAGTACCTGATGCTGATCGGCGTCACGCCCAAGCAGGGCGATGCGCTCCAGCCCGCCGTGCTCGAACGCATCGAGCGCATCACGCACAAGCTCGAGAACACGCCCGGCGTGGTGAAGGCGACGCTGGCCAGCCTGGCCGCGCCGCAGTCGCGCGCGATCCGCGGCACCGCCGACGGCTTCGAGGCCAAGCCACTGCTCGAACGCCTGCCCGTGACCGAGGCCGACCGCGCCGCGCTCAAGGCCGCGATCGAGGCCAATCCGGTCTATCTCGACACCGTCGTCTCGCGCGACTTCCGCACCGCCGCCATCCTGGTCGAGCTGGAAGAGCGCTCGGACGGCTTCGGCAAGATGGTCGAGCCGGTGCTGGCCGCCGTCGATGCCGAGCGCTCGCCCGACATCGACATCACGCTCGGCGGCAATCCGGTCTATCTCGACAAGACCGAGAAGTTCTCCGAGCGCATCGGCATCCTGTTCCCGATCGCCATCGTGGTGATCGGGCTGCTGCACTACGAAGCCTTCCGCACCCGCCAGGGCCTGATCCTGCCGCTGGTCACCGCGCTGATGGCGGTGGCCTGGGGCACCGGCTTCATGGGCCTGCTCGGCCAGCAGATGGACATCTTCAATTCGCCGACGCCGATCCTCATCCTGGCCATCGCGGCCGGGCATGCGGTGCAGCTGCTCAAGCGCTACTACGAGGAATACGAACTGCTGCGCGCCGACGGCAAGCTCGACCCGCTGGCCGCCAACCGCGAGGCCGTGGTGCGCTCGCTGGCCGGCGTCGGCCCGGTGATGATGATTGCCGGCGGGGTGGCCGCGCTCGGCTTCTTCTCGCTGCTGGTGTTCAACATCGCCACCATCCGCGCCTTCGGCATCTTCACCGGCGCCGGCATCCTGAGCGCGGTGCTGCTGGAGATGACCTTCATCCCGGCGGTGCGCTCGCTGCTCAAGCCGCCGAGCGACCGCGACCGCCACACCGAAAAGCGCGACCGCATCTGGGACCGCATTCCGCGCTGGATCGGCGAGCAGGTGATTCCGGTCGGCCGCCGCCGCGTGGTGGCCGGCGCGGCCCTGCTGCTGGTGGGCCTGTGCGTGCTGGGCATGCAGCGCATCGTCATCGACAACGCGAGCAAGAACTTCTTCGCCAGCAACCTCGACATCCAGCGCGACGACGAGCAGCTCAACCGCGCGCTCGGCGGCACCAACAGCCTCTACATCATGGTCGAGGGCAAGCAGGCCGATGCCATCAAGGACCCGGCGGTGCTGCGCGCCATCGAGAGCACCCAGCGCTTTGCCGAAAGCCAGGCCGACGTGGGCAAGACGATTTCCATCGTCGACTACCTGGAGCGCATGAACCAGGCCATGAACGGCGACGCGCCGGCCGCGCACCGCCTGCCCGACAGCCGCGAACTCATCGCGCAATACCTGCTGCTGTACTCGATGTCGGGCAACCCGGGCGACTTCGACGCCTGGGTCGACTACGACTACAAGGCGGCCAAGATCACGCTGCTGCTCAAGACCGGCAGCAACGCCCGCATCCGCGCGCTGGTCGATGCGCTGCAGGCGCATGTGGACCAGACCTTCGGTCCCGACGTGACCGTGACCTTCGGCGGCGACGTGGCCCAGACCATCGCGCTGACCGACACCATGGTCCACGGCAAGCTGGCCAACATCGCGCAGATCGCCGGTGCCATCTTCATCATCTCGGCGCTGGCCTTCCGCTCGCCGCTGGCCGGGCTGATCGTGCTGGTGCCGCTGGCGATGGCGGTGGCGGCGGTGTTCGGCGTGATGGGGCTGGCCGGCATTCCGCTCAACATTCCCAACTCGCTGATCTCGGCGATGGCGGTGGGCATCGGCGCCGACTACGCCATCTATCTGCTCTACCGCATGCGCGAACGGGTGCGCGCCGGCGCCGGCATGGAAGACGCCGTGCGCCAGACCCTGGCCAGCGCCGGCAAGGCCGCGCTGTTCGTCGCCACCGCCGTGGCCGGCGGCTATGGCGTGCTGGCGCTGTCCCTCGGCTACAACGTGCATCTGTGGCTGTCGCTGTTCATCGTGCTGGCGATGACGGTCAGCGTGTTCGCCTCGCTGTTCCTGGTGCCGGCGCTGGTGCTGTGGCTGCGGCCCGGCTTCATCCTCGGCGGCGGCGTGGCGCAGCCGGCGCTGCGCACGGCGGCGCTGCTTCTGGCCGGCGCGCTTGGCCTCACGCTGGCCGTCGCGCCGCGCAAGGCCCCGGCCGCCGAGACCGCCGCCACGCTGATGCAGAAGAACTACGCCGCCAGCCGGGTGCACGACTCGCTCGCCCGCGCCACCTTCACCCTGGTCAACCGCGACGGCGCCCAGCGCGTGCGCGAGACCACCGGCGCCACCCGCATGCGCGCCAACGGCGACGACAACCTGCGCTACGTGCGCTTCACCGCGCCGGCTGACATCAAGGGCACGGCCACGCTGCTGGCCGAGAACGGCGCCGGCGAGGACGACCTGTGGATCTATCTGCCGGCGCTCGGCAAGACGCGCCGGCTGTCGGCCTCGAACAAGAAGGACGCCTTCGTCGGCACCGACTTTTCCTACGGCGACATCCTCGGCCACAAGCCGGGCGACTGGACCCACGCGGTGCTGCGCGCCGAGACCGTCGACGGCGTGGCCTGCACCGTGGTCGAGTCGCTGCCGGCCAGCCCGGCGGCGCGCGACAACAGCGGCTATGCGCGCCGCCTGACCTGGGTGCGCGACGACAACTTCATGACCCAGCGCGCCGAGTTCTTCGACCTGGCCGGCCAGCCGCTCAAGCGCATGACCGCGGGCGAGATCCGCGCGGTCGGCAACGGTCACTGGCAGGCCATGGTCTCGACGGTCGAGAACCTCCAGACCGGCCATCGCACGACGATCCGCTTCGACGACTTCAAGGCCGACCAGGGCGTGGACGAGAAGCTGTTCGACGTGAAGGCGCTGGAGCGCTCGTGACGCCTGCGACCCTGTGCCGGGCGGCGGTGCTGGCCGTCGCCGCCGGTTGCGCCACGGCGGCCGGCGCGGCCGATGCCGATGCCGACTGGCGCGACGCCATCGACAACCGCGGCTCGCTGCGCGCCGACGGCTGGAGCGGATCGCGTCAGCTCGACGACGCCGGCGCCATCGGCGCTGCCTCGCTCTGGGACCGGCTGCGCTGGGACGGCGCCGGCGCCGGGCAGGCGGTGGCCAGCGGCTGGCTGCGCGCCGAGACTTCCGGCGCCGCCGGCTCGCCGACGCCGCCGCATGCGCGCCTGCGCGAGCTGTACTGGCGCGGCGACCTCGGCCCGCTCGACCTGACCGTGGGCCGCCAGATGCCGGCCTGGGGCCGCGCCGACGGCCTCAACCCCACCGACCAGCTGTCGCCGCGCGACTTCACCCTGCTCGCGCCCGAGGACGGCGACCTGCGCCACGGCAATCAGGCGATCCGCCTGGCCTGGAACCACGACAGCCTCGGCGAGTTCAGCGCGATGTGGTTCCCCAAGGGCGCCAGCCACCGCATGCCGCTGCAACGCCGGCCCGGCCTCGACTACCGGCGCGATCCGCTGCCCGGCGGCAGCCAGACCGCGCTCAAGTGGGAATTCGCCGGTGCCGGCAGCGACGGTTCGCTGTCGTGGTTCGACGGCATCGATCCGATGCCCGATCTGGTGCCGGGCAGCCTGTCGGCCAGCGGCCTGACCGTCGCCGAGCGCAATGCCCGCGAGCGCGTGCTGGGCGCCGATTTCAGCGCCGCCGGCGACGGCGTGGTCTGGCGCGCCGAGGCCGCCTGGACCCGCACGCCGAGCCAGGGCGGCGAAGATTTCACGCACAAGAAGCCCCAGCTCTGGATGGTGGCCGGCCCCGAATGGAGCCTGGGCGAATGGACGCTCGGCACCCAGCTCACGCTGCGCCGGGTGTTCGGCTGGCGCAGCCCCGACGGCATCGCCGACCCGATCGCGCGCGAGGTGGCGCGGGCGCAATCGGCGCTGTCCAACCAGGTGTCGGCGACCCAGACCGGCTTCACCGTGCGGCTTGCGCGGCGCGCCTTCAACGACACGCTGCTGGCCGAGACCAGCGCCGTCGTGCTGCGCGCCGGCCCGCCCGGCGACAACTCGCAGGCGCTCAGCGGCCTGTGGCGCGGCAAGCTCGACTGGGCGGTCGACGACCACTGGAATCTGGCCGCCGGCTTCGATCATCCCTTCGGTCCAGGCGTGAGCTTCTTCGGCCTGCTGCGCGACAACCGCGTGGCCTATGTGCAGCTGCGCCGCAGCCTCTGAGCCGCGCCGGCCAGGTTCGGCGCTTCAGTGCCTGGGGCCGTGCGCCGCCGAGCCGGCCGGCGGCGCGGCGGCCTGCACCAGCGTGTCGGCCAGCGCGGCGGCCAGGCAGCCGTAGCTCTCGTCGTTCATGTGCAGGCCGTCGGGCGCGAGCAGGCGGTCGGCATAGCCGTCGCCGGCATGCTCGGCCCATTGCCGCATCAGCTCGAAGCGGCGGAACACCGGCACCCGGTCGCGCTGGGCCTGGCGGTCGAACCAGCCGAGCATGTCGCGCATGCCGGCGGCGTCGTTGACGCGCGGCGCGTATTGCAGATCCATCAGCACCAGATCGATGCCGTGGGCGCGAATGCGCGCGACGCCGTCCTCGGCCAGCGCGGTGAAGGTCGCGAAATCGATGCCGCGCAGCAGCGCATTGGTGCCGAGCTGCCAGATCACCAGCTGCGGCTCGTCGCGGAACACGTCGCGCTCGAAGCGCGCGATCTCCTCCTGCACATCCTGGCCGTTGACGCCCTTGTTGATGACGCGCACCGACTTGCCCGGCAGCCGCCGCGTCAGCTCCACGCCGAGCCGGCTCGGATAGGTGGCGGCGATGCTGGTCGCGCCGGCGCCCGCCGTGGTCGATGAACCGAGCGCGACGATGGTGAGCGGCTGGTTCGACGCCAGCCGCGCGGCGGTGATCGGCAGCGGCGGCAGCGGCGCGGCCCGGCCGATGCCGGCGCAGGCGCCCTCGGGCGGGCGCACCACGGCGGCCGGACTGCGCGCGGCCGCCGGCGCGGTCGGCGCGGTGCCGGGCGGCGCCGGAATGCGCGGCGCATCCTGCGGCGCGACCGGCGCGGCCGGAGACGGCGTCGGGCCGGCGGCCGGCAGCGGCGGCGCCGGCTGCGACTGCGCCAGCACGCCGGCCGGCGCCAGGCCGAGCAGCGCCAGCAGCAAGGGCAGCAAGGGCGCGCGGCGCGGGCGCGAGCGGGCGGGATGCGGCGTGGCGGGAGTCGTCATCGTTGTCCTCATGCAGGCGCTCAGGGGCTGTCGAGCGCCATCTCGACCAGCGCCGCGAGCTGGCCGCCGACGCAGGCATCCATGCGCAGCTTGTCGGCGCGGGCGCGCGCCACGTCGGCCGGATGCGGCTCGAAGCTGCCGTTGTCGAACCAGTGCTGCATCAGTTCATGGCGGCGGAAATACGGCAGATCGTGGCTGCGCGCGATCCAGCGCAGATAGGCGCGGTAGGGCGCGGTGTTGATGAACAGCGCGGTCGTGGCGCCGTACTGCATGTCGACCAGCAGCACGTCGATGCGACGCCGCGCCAGCAGGTCGAGCGCGGCCTCGAGGTCGGCGCCGAAGTCGGGCACGGCGCGGCCCAGGCGCGCATCGGCGATGCCGACTTGCAGCACCAGCAGCGCGGGCGCCTCGCGCAGCACCTCGGCGTCGACCACGCGGCGCAGGTCGGCGGTGCTGGCGCCGGGCTTGGCGATCACGCGCAGGTCGATGCGGCGGCCCGGATGCGCGGCTTGCAGCGCGGCGGCGAAGCGCGCCGGCCAGGCGCTGTCGGGCGTGGCATCGGGCAGGCGCGCGCTGTGGTTGCCGCGCGCCGGATCGGGCTCGGCGCCGAGCCGCTCGGCCTCCTCGCGCGGCACCGCGCCCTCGGCCGAGCCGGTGCCGAGCACGATGACGCGCACCGGATCGCGGCCGCGCAGCGCGGCGCGCAGGCGCGGCAGCGGCGCCTCGGTGGCGACCAGGTCGGCCGGCGCCGAGCATTCGTCGGGCAGGCCCGGCGCGGCAGCGGCCGACGCGGCGGCCAGCGCGACGCAGCCGCCGAACAGCAAGCGGTGGATGGCGTTCATGGCGCGGCCCCCGGATCGAGCACGGCGCGCATCTGGCGGTCGTCGGACCGGTCGCCGGCGGCGCCGGACGCCGGCGCGCCGACCGGGGCCCTGGCGTCGCGCGGCGCGGCCGGCTTGCGCTTGCCGCCGGCCGCGCCGTACCAGTCGATCAGCGCCGCCAGCGCGCACATCGCCGCGATGCCGACCGCGCTGCACAGCGCCTGGGCGAGCAGGCTGCCGTCGATCTCCACCAGGATGAATTGCATGAAGAACGACAGGTAGATGCCGAAGCAGAACACGTAGAGCGACTGGCGCCCGCAGACCAGGATCGGCCGCAGCCGGCGCCGGCCCAGAAAGCGCGCATCGGCGCCGATGAGCCCCGACGCGAGATAGGCGATGGCCAGAAAATGCAGCAGCCGCGTGAGCCCGAGATTGGTCTTGTCGACCGGGTAGATGAGATTGCCGAGCCAGATCGGCAGCGCATCCTCGAGCGCGCGCACATGCCAGGTCATCACCACCGCAAACGCGAACAGCAGCCAGCCCGCCGCCAGCCATGCAAGCCACGGGCGCCAGCGCAACACGCCGCCGAGCGCCTGCGGCGCCGCCGCGCAGACCGCGCCGAGCACGAACAGCAGCTGCCATGCAAACGGATTGAAGAACCAGCCGCCGTCGCCCGGATAGGCCGGCAGATTCCAGTCGAACAGCCGCGCGCCGGCATACACCGCCGCCGAGAGCGCCAGCAGCCAGCGCGGCCGCCAGCCGATCAGCGCCAGCATCGGCGGGAAGGCGGCGAGCAGCACGATGTAGAGCGGCAGCACATCGAGATTGGCCGGCTTGAAGCGCAGCAGCAGCGCCTCGACCAGCGCGATGTGCGGCGCCTTCAGGAACTCGTTGAGATTGAGTTCATCGACATAGGCCGGATTGGCATAGCGCGTCGCGACCCAGGCCACCTCGGCGATGTAGAACATGAGCAGCACGAGATGGGCGACATACAAGGTCCAGGCGCGCTGCCACGCATGCGCCGAGGCGAAGGCCAGCCCCTTGCGCTGCCAGGCGCGGCCATAGGCGATGGCGGCCGAATAGCCCGAGATGAAGATGAAGATCTCGGTTGCGTCGCTGAAGCCGTAGTTGCGCGGCGTGAGCCACGCGAACAGGTTGCCCGGCGTGTGGTCGAGAAAGATGAACCACAGCGCGAGACCGCGGAAGAAGTCGAGCCGCGGATCGCGGCCGGGAAAGACGCGGTCGAGCCGCAGCGGCTCGCGCGGCGGCACGGGCGGATCGGCGATGAGGGCGGCGGAGGAAGCGGTCGGGAGCATCGGCGGCGAATTGCCGGCCGCCGTGGATGGCGGCCGGCTCGCTGGCGATGCTCGCGTCGCGCCGGGGCCGACCGCTGTCGGACCGGCGGCCGCCGGCGCGTCGGCGCGCGCCGCGCCAGCTCAGTCGAGCAGGAAGTTGCCGCTGCCGCCCTCGAGCCGCAGCGCCGGCGCGGCGGTCTCGTCCTTGAGCGCGACACCGGTCAGCCCGCGCTTGCCGGCCTCGCGCGCGAGCCAGGCCAGGCGCGCGGCGGCGTCGGCATGCGCGAGACCTTCGGCGCGCACATTGCTGATGCAGTTGCGCGCGGCGTCGGTCAGCCCGGGGCGCGGCGACCAGGTGAGGTAGAGCCCCATGCTGTCGGGCGAGCTGAGGCCGGGGCGCTCGCCGATCATCACCACGATGAGATTGGCGTCGAGCAGCTCGCCGATCTCGTCGCCGATGGCCACGCGGCCTTGCCGCACCACGGCCACCGGCGCGACGCGCCAGCGCTCGGCGTCGATGAAGGGCTGCATCGCGCGCAAAAAGGGCATGGCATTGGTCGCGATGGCCAGCGACGACAGCCCGTCGACGACGGCGAAGGCGAGGTCGAAGCGCGGCGCGGCGCCGGTGTGCGCGCTGGCGCCGGGCGTTGCCGCGGCGCCCTCGCCCGCCGCCTGCCGCCGGGCTGCGCGCGCCGCCGTCAGCGCCGCGCGCGATGCATCGCCGAGCCGCCGGCCGAGGTCGGGCCGTTGCAGATAGATGTGGCGATCCGCCGCCGCGCTGTCGGCGCGCAGGGTGGCGAAGCCCGCCGCCTCGATGTCGCGCGCGACCGCGTCGGCATCGAGCGGCGTGTGGACCGCATCGCGCGCCTGGGCATGCGCGAGCTGGAAGTCGAGCATCGGCGCGGTCGGCAGGCTGATGCCGGCGCGCCCGAGCGCGATGCGCGCCGGCGTGTGCCGGCGCAGATGCGCCCACGGGTTGCCGACCACGGCCGGCGCGCTGGCCGGCAAAGCTTCATCGGCAATGCAGCTTTCGTCGTCGTCGCTGCGGCGGGCGCTCATGCCGCACTCCCGGTCAGCAGCTTCTCGAAAGCCGGCGGCGGCGCGCTCTCCAGCCGCGCAATCCCGTCGCCCGAGAAGATGCGCATGCGCGTGAGCCAGGCCTCGAACTCCGGCGCCGCGCGCAGCCCCAGCACCCGCCGCGCATAGAGCGCATCGTGAAAGCTGGTGGTCTGGTAGTTGAGCATCACATCGTCCGAGCCCGGAATGCCCATGATGAAGTTGATGCCCGCCGCGCCCAGCAGCGTGAGCAGCACATCCATGTCGTTCTGGTCGGCTTCGGCATGGTTGGTGTAGCAGATGTCGCAGCCCATCGGCACGCCAAGCAGCTTGCCGCAGAAGTGGTCTTCGAGCCCGGCACGGATGATCTGCTTGCCGTCGTACAGGTACTCCGGCCCGATGAAGCCGACCACGGTGTTGACCAGCAGCGGCCTGAAGCGCCGCGCCACCGCATAGGCGCGCGCCTCGATGGTCTGCTGGTCGCAGCCGTGATGCGCGCCGGCCGACAGCGCGCTGCCCTGCCCGGTCTCGAAGTACATGACGTTGTCGCCGCGCTGCGGCACGGCCAGCGCATTGCCGTGGATGTCGGTGTCGAACAGCGCGCCGCGTTGCAGTTCCAGCGCCATCGCATGCGCCTCGGCCAGCAGCGCGAGGTTCACGCCAAAGCTGGTGTTGGTGCCCTCGGTGCCGCCGACCGACTGGAACACCAGGTCCACCGGCGCGCCGCGTTCCATCGCCTGCATGGTGTTGGTGACGTGGGTGAGGATGCAGCTCTGCGTCGGGATGTCGTAGCGGCGGATCACGGCGTCGAGCATGTCGAGCAGGCGCATCACCTGGGGCACGTTGTCGGTCGCCGGATTGATGCCGATGACCGCGTCGCCGCTGCCGTAGAGCAGGCCGTCGAAGGTGCTGGCGGCGATGCCGGCCGCGTCGTCGGTCGGATGGTTGGGTTGCAGCCGGGTCGACATGCGGCCGGCCAGGCCGATGGTGCCGCGGAAGCGCGTGACGACGCGGCATTTGCGCGCGACCAGAATCAGGTCCTGGTTGCGCATGATCTTGCTCACCGCCGCCGCCATCTCGGGCGTGATGCCGGGCGCGAGCGCGGCCAGCGCCAGCTCGTCGCAGTCGTCGCTGAGCAGCCAGTTGCGGAAGTCGCCGACGGTCAGGTGCGCGACCGGCGCGAAAGCGGCGGCATCGTGCGTGTCGAGGATGAGGCGGGTGATCTCGTCGGCCTCGTAGGGCACGACGGCTTCATTCAGAAAGTGCGCGAGCGGCAGCGCGGCGAGCGCCATCTGCGCGGCCACGCGCTCCTCGGCGCTGCGCGCGGCGACGCCGGCCAGATGGTCGCCCGAGCGCTCGGGCGTGGCGCGCGCCATCAGCATGGCGAGGTCGTCGAACACATAGCCGCGGGCACCGACGGTATGGCGATGGAGGGGCATGGGGGATTCCTTCACAAGCGGTATCGGCGCCGGCGGCCCGGGCGTTGCAACCCGAGTCCCAGCCGCGCCGACAGACGGGCGGGTCGGCGACCGACAGGCGCGGCCAGGCGACCGGCGCACTCTGACCTTGCCGCAACGTTGAGTGCGGACTTCGATCCATACAAGGAGACTTACGATGAGCCAGCAACAAGGCAGTCAGGACAAGAACCAGCAGCAGGGCAACCAGGCCGGTACCGACAAGGCCCGGGAGCAGGCGCAGCAGTCCAACCAGACCGGGCGCCAGCAGCAGGACAGCAACAAGGCATCTGGCGGACAGGCGGGTCAGCAGCAGGACCCGTCGCACGCCCACCCGGCGCAAACCGGCAAGCGCGACAGCTGATCGCCATCGAGCCGTGAACTCGCCGCCGTGACCGACACGGGCCGCGCTCTCCGCACAGCCCGCTGAACGACGGCGGTGAATCACGACAGGCCGGGCGCAAGCCCGGCCTTTTTCATGGGCGCGGCCGGCGCGATTCAGGCCCGCGACGGCGCCGTCGCCGCATGCGCGGCACGCCGGGCGCGCGTGGCCATGAAGTACAGATAGCCGAGGAACATCAGCCCGACGAACACGCCCGCGATCAGCGTGTTGTAGTAGGTCATCGCCACCAGACAGACCACGGCCGCGAGCAGCGCGAAGCCCGGCACGATGGGGTAACCCGGCGCGCGGAAGCTGCGCGGCAGGCCCGGCTCGGTGACGCGCAGCTTGAACAGGCTGGCCATGCTCAGGATGTACATGACGATGGCGCCGAACACCGACATGGTCACGATGTTGGCCGTGAGCGTCTGGCCGCCGAAGCTGATGAGCTCATCGCTGAAGATCGCCGCGATGCCGACGATGCCGCCCGCAAGAATCGCCATGTGCGGCGTGCGGAATTTGGGATGCACGCGGCCGAGGATTTCGGGCAGGAAGCCGGCGCGCGACAGCGCATAGATCTGGCGCGAGTAGCCCAGGATGATCCCGTGGAAGCTGGCGATCAGACCGAACAGGCCGAGCCACACCAGCATGTGCAGCCAGCCGCTGTTCTCGCCGACGATGATCTTCATGGCCCGCGGCAGCGGGTCGTTGATGTTGGCGAGCTGGGTCCAGTCACCCGCGCCGCCGGCAAACAGCATCACGCCGGCCGCGAGCACCACCAGCGTCAGGATGCCGGCGATGTAGGCGATGGGAATCGAGCGCTTGGGGTCGCGCGCTTCTTCGGCCGCCATGGCCACGCCCTCGATGGCGAGGAAGAACCAGATCGCGAACGGGATGGCGGCAAAGATGCCCGGCAGCGCCGCGAGGCTGAAGCCGTCGGCGCCCGACCAGCCGCCCTTGGCGAAGTTGGCCACGCTGAAGCCCGGCGACACCACGCCCATGAACACCAGCAGCTCGAAGATGGCGAGCACGGTCACGAACAGCTCGAAGGTGGCCGCGATCTGCACGCCAACGATGTTGAGCGCCATGAACACGATGTAGGCGCCGAGCGCCGCGATCTTGGGATCGAGCGCCGGGAACTGGACGTTGAGATAGGCGCCGATGGCGAGCGAGATCGCGGGTGGCGCGAACACGAATTCGACCAGCGTGGCGAAGCCGGCCAGATAGCCGCCCACCGGCCCGAAGGCGCGGCGCGAGTACTCGAACGGGCCGCCGGCGTGCGGGATCGAGGTGGTCAGCTCGGTGAAGCTGAAGATGAAGCAGGCGTACATCGCGGCGATGAAGGCCGCCGTGACCAGAAAGCCGAGCGTGCCGGCCGAGGCCCAGCCGAAGCTCCAGCCAAAGTATTCGCCCGAGATCACGAGGCCCACGGCGATGCCCCAGAGCTGGAGCGTGCTGAGCGTCTTCTGCAGCGCCGGTTCGGAATTGGTTGTCATGCGGAGTCCTGTCAGAAAGGCCGGGCGCGCGAGGAAAAAAGCGTGGCCCGACGGTTGCTTTTGCCGATTCAGGCCGCCGAGGCTAGGACTCATGAGCTGCGCGGCGTTATCGAAATTCGGCACGTTTTCGGAGGTGGCATGCAGCCGGCCGCAACCCACCGTTCACCCTTCAGTACCCGCCGTCTGCGCGCCCATGACGCCGATGAGCACGCCCGCAACCTGAGCGGCTGGGACCAGGAATACGACCAGCTCGCGCCCGGCGCCTTTGCCGGCGAGCTGGCCGAGTTCTGGGTCGACTCGGTGCAGGTGTTCCGCGAGCGCACCAGCCATGCGGTGCGCCAGACCTGCCGCATCCGCGCCGATGCGGTGTGGTGCGGCATCCCGGTGGTGCATGACGGCACCCGGATCGAGGGCCGCACCGTCGGCGCCGACGGCGTGATGCTGCGGGCCGGCGGCGCGCCGTTCGAGCTGCTGACGCCGTCGGACCACGACATCTTCGGCGTGGTGGCGGGCCGCGATGCGCTCGAAGGCTATGCCGCCGCGATCGGCTGCCGCATCGATGCCGAGCGGCTGGTGACGCCGGGCTGGTGGCAGGTCGGCGATGCGCGGCGCGCGGCGGCGCTGACCCAGCTCGGCCAGCTGCTCGATGGCGCGCTCGGCGGTTTTGGCGCAGCGGGCGACGCGGCCGAGATCGGCGCCGGCCCGGCCATGCATGACGCGGCGCGCCGGCAGTTGCAGCAGGCGGTGCTCGACGTGCTCGTCGGCCTGCTCGAAGCGCCGACCGAGCCGCCGCGCAGCCATGCCAGCTTTGCGCGCCGTCAGCAGCTGGTGCGCGCCATCTGCGACGCCGCGCGCGCCGAGCCCGATGCCGTGCCCACCGTGCCCGAGCTGTGCCAGCGCTTTCACGTCAGCCGGCGCGCACTGCAATACGCCTTCGAGGAAGTGCTGGGCGCCAGCCCCGTGACCTGGCTGCGCATGCTGCGGCTCAATGCGGTGCGGCGCCGGCTGCGCGATGCGGCGGACGGCGGCCTGGACGGCCGGTCGGTCGGCGTGTCGGTCGGCGATGCCGCCTCGGCCTTCGGCTTCTGGAACCTGAGCCAGTTCGGCAGCGACTACCGCAAGCTGTTCGGCGAGCGGCCGTCGCAGACGCTGGGCCGCAAGCGCGGCGCCGGCCACAACTGAGCCGGTCGCCGCTGCCGAACCTCTGACGCCGAACCTCTGACGCCGAATCTCAGTCGCTGAACTTGAGGCCGATGCCGATCGAGCGCTGCGACTCGGTGTAGTTGGCCAGCGTGCCCATCGGGCCGAAGTGGGCGTGCAGATAGAGCGGCAGCGTCTTCCAGGCATCGAAGCGCAGGCCCAGATCGACCGAATCGCCGGCCAGACCGTTGTCGCCGGCACGCCAGGTCACATCGCCGAGCAGGCTGTCGCCGAAGCGATGCTCCAGCACCAGCCGCAGCCGGTCGTAGTCGCGGAACGAGATGTCGCGCCCGGCCAGCGGCCCCCAGGTGACGGCCGAATCGGTGGTGATGTAGCGCTTGACGCGGGCGCGCAGCAGCAGGCTGTCGACGTTGCCCGACTCCACTTCGGCCGACACGAAATTCATGCTGCGGCTCAGGCCGTCGAAATAGCTGTGGTTGCCGGCCGCGTATTCCTCGTTGGCGCGCGCGATGTCGCGTGCCGACTTGGTGCCCACGGTCTGGCCGTCGGAGGAATGCTCCAGCCCCAGGTCGACCCAGTTGAGCGCATCGGTCTGGAGGTAGTAGCGCAGGTGCGCGGCCGGGTTGCTGATGCGGTTGACGACCGGGCTCGAGGGCCGGGTGCCGGCGTAGTAGTCGAACTCGCCGGTGTAGGAGACGAAGGCTTCCGGGCCGCGCTCGTAGCGGATCGGATGCGCCAGGGTCTGGCCGTTTTCGTCGGCGGCCCAGAGCACATAGCGCAGCGAGAAGTCGCCGCGCACGGCAGCTTCGTCATGGCTGGCGGTGCGATGGACGATGTAGGTGGGCTCGTAGGGCAGCAGCCGGCAGAGGTTGAACCAGGGCGGGTTGTCGCTGCGGCATTCGACCGGTGCTGCGGCCGGCGCGGCGGCGGCGTTGGTGGCGGCATTGGTGGCGGGTGCGGCGGCGTCGTCTGCATGGGCGCCGACCGCGCCGAGGCTGAGGGCTGCCGCGACGAGCAGGGCTGTGTTCTTGTACATGGCGCGTTCTCCGGGCATGACTGACATGCGGAGGGCGGGCCCGCTGCCTGCGCCAATCCGGTCAGTCCGGGCGACCAGTACACGCAGCCCAGCCCTGCGGCGGGCTTTCAGGCGGCGGCGGTTTGGTGAGCAGGCGTAGTGGCCGGCAAGGCGCGCGGCGGGCGGACTGCCGGCCGGTCGTGGGCGCTGCCGGCGCGGTCGCGGGCACCGGCGTGCCGGCTTGCGCGGACGGCCGCAACGCAGGCCGCTACAGCTTCGCGACAGCCTCGGGCCACGGCGGTCGGCCAGCGTCGACCGCCCGCGCCACCAGCGCTTCATTGCCGGTCGATGGCTGCGGCATGTCCCACTGCAAGCATCGGCTGCCGGGCCGGCTTGCCGATCCGCCGGCGGCCGGCGCCAGCCTGGGATCGCGTGCCGGCGTGGCGACAAATCCGCTTACAGCCTCGTGCGCTGTCGCTGCGCCGCATGTAACAGCCGGCGGCCGATCCGCAAACGGCAGTCTGATCGGCAGCGACCGCGCTCCCGCGCCGGAGGTCGCCCATGAAGAATCTGTTCGCATCGCTGCTTTGCCTGGGTGCGCTGCATGCGGCGCCCGCGCTGGCCGCCAGTCAGGCCACGCTCGACATCGCCGAACTGCAGCTGGCGCTGTCGGCCAGCGATGGCGCCACGCCGGCGCTGCGCTTCGACGGCTTCGGCCTCGGCTATCTCATCGACTATGTCGTGCGCCCCTCGGCCCCGACCACCACCGGCCCGAGCCATGCCGACAGCCTCGGCAGCGCCCGAGCCATGCCGACAGCCTCGGCAGCTATGGCGCGACGCCGCCGACCGGCCCATTCGCCGCCCGGCTCGATGGCCCCGGCGGCGCCAGCTCGGGCAGCGTCGAGGCGCGCGGCAGCGGCAGCTGGCAGCTGCCGGACAGCATCTCGGTCGCGAGCCGCGCGCTGCCGGCCGTCGGCCCCAATGCCTACACCAGCACCAGCAGCCGCTTCGACCTGACCGACGATCCGCTCCATCCGGGCCCGTCGCTGTTTCAGCTCGCGCCGCACACCACGGTCACGCTGAGCGGCATCGCGCGCTACGAGACCGCGATCGATCTCGACCGGGGCGGCAGCGCGCAGACGCTGTTCTATGCGCGCTGGTCGTCGGTCAGCGCGGGTTCCGACCTGATCCAGCTGCTCAGCGACGCGGTCCACAACGAGGCCGTGACCCTGCCCGGCACGCGCGGCGAAGTGCCGTGGCAGATCTCGCTCACCAACGGTTCGGGCAGCTGGGCCGAGGCGCAGCTCGACTTCTTTGCCGGCACGGCGGCCGGCACGTTTGCCCTGATCGGCTCGCCGGTGCCCGAACCGGCCGAGGGCCTGCTCACCGGCGCCGGGCTGCTGGCGCTGGCGTGCTGGCTGCGCCGGCAGCGTCGCCCAGCCCGGGCGCCGGCCGCGCTTCAGCCCGCGTAATCCGCCACCGGCGGGCAGCTGCACTGGATGTTGCGGTCGCCCCAGGCGTTGTCCACGCGCGCCACCGGCGGCCAGTACTTGGCGCCGAGCTTCTGCGCCGGCAGCGGAAAGGCCGCCAGCTCGCGCGAATAGCCATGCGTCCACGCATCGCCGGCCACCTGATCGGCCGTGTGCGGCGCGTGCTTGAGCGGGTTGTCCTTGCGGTCGAGCCGGCCTTCTTCCACCGCGCGGATTTCGGCGCGGATGGCGATCATCGCGGCGATGAAGCGGTCCAGCTCTTCCTTCGATTCCGACTCGGTCGGCTCGACCATCAGCGTGCCGGCGACCGGAAAGCTGAGCGTCGGCGCGTGGAAGCCGTAGTCGATCAGCCGCTTGGCCACGTCCTCGGCGCCGATGCCGGTGGCGTCCTTCAGCGGCCGCAGGTCGAGGATGCATTCATGCGCCACCAGCCCGTTGCGGCCGGCGTAGAGCACCGGGTAATGCGGCGCCAGCCGCGCGGCGATGTAGTTGGCATTGAGCAGCGCCACCTCGGTCGCGCGCCTGAGGCCGGCGCCGCCCATCATCGCGATGTACATCCACGAGATCGGCAGGATGCTGGCCGAACCATGCTCGGCGGCGCTGACCATGTGGCCGACCTTGCCGTCGGCAAGCGAGTCGTTGCCATGCGGCAGGTTGCCCGGCAAAAACGGCGCGAGATGCGCCTTGACCGCCACCGGCCCCACGCCCGGCCCGCCGCCGCCGTGCGGAATGCAGAAGGTCTTGTGCAGGTTCAGGTGCGACACGTCGCTGCCGAACTTGCCCGGTGCGGCGAGGCCGACCAGCGCATTCATGTTGGCGCCGTCGGTATAGACCTGCCCGCCGTGGGCATGGACGATCTCGCAGATCTCGACGATGGCCTCCTCGAACACGCCGTGGGTCGACGGGTAGGTGACCATCAGCGCGGCCAGGTTGGCCGAGTGCTGCCCGGCCTTGGCGCGCAGATCGGCCACGTCCACATTGCCGTTGGCGTCGCACTTGACCACGACCACTTCCATGCCGGCCATCTGGGCCGAGGCGGGGTTGGTGCCGTGGGCGCTTTCCGGAATCAGGCAGATGTGCCGATGCGCCTCGCCGCGCGCGCGGTGCCAGGCGCGGATCGCGAGCAGGCCGGCGTATTCGCCCTGCGCGCCCGAGTTGGGCTGGAAGCTGACCGCGTCATAGCCGGTGCAGGCGACCAGCATCTTTTCGAGCTCATCGACGAGCTGGGCATAGCCGAGCGCCTGCTCGGGCGGCGCATGCGGATGCAGGCTGGCGAAGCCGGGCCAGGTGACCGGAATCATCTCGGCCGTGGCGTTGAGCTTCATCGTGCAGGAGCCGAGCGGAATCATCGTGCGGTCGAGCGCGAGGTCGAGATCGGCGAGCCGGCGCAGGTAACGCAGCATCGCGGTCTCGCTGCGATGCGTGTTGAAGACCGGATGCGTGAGGTAGGCGCTGCCGCGCACCAGCGCCGGCGGCAGCGCGTGCTCGAAGGGCACGGCGGCGCCCTGCCCGGCCTTCTCGGCGCGCGCCACCAGCCGGTCGGCGTCGCCGCGCAACTCGTCCTCGCCGACGATCACGCCGAACAGCGCAAGCAGCGCGCGCACGTCGGCGGCGGTGGTGGTTTCGTCGAGGCTGATGCCGACGGTCGTCGCGTCGATGTGACGCAGGTTGATGCGGTTGGCGCGCGCGGTCGCGTGGATGAGCGCGGCATCCACGTCGGCCACGGTGATCGTGTCAAAGAAGAATTCCTGCGCCACGGTGAAGCCGGCGGTGCGCAGCTCGCCGGCCAGCGCGGCCGTGAGCCGATGCACGCGCAGCGCGATGCGGCGCAGGCCCTCGGGGCCGTGCCACACCGCGTACATGCTCGCCATCACCGCCAGCAGCACCTGCGCCGTGCAGATGTTGGACGTGGCCTTCTCGCGCCGGATGTGCTGCTCGCGGGTTTGCAGCGTGAGCCGGTAGGCCGGCTTGCCGCGCGCATCCACGCTCACGCCCACCAGGCGCCCGGGCATCGAGCGCTTGTAGGCATCGCGGCAGGCCAGGAAGGCGGCGTGCGGGCCGCCGTAGCCCATCGGCACGCCAAAGCGCTGGCTGCTGCCCACGACGATGTCGGCGCCCCATTCGCCCGGCGGCGCGATCAGCGCCAGCGCGAGCAGATCGGCCGAGGCGACGACAAGCGCGCCGGCGGCATGCGCCGCGTCGGCGAGCGCGCGCCAGTCGCGGATGGCGCCGGTCGAGCCCGGGTACTGCACCACGTAGCCGAAGGCGCCGGCGGCGCGCGCATCGGCCAGCAGCTCGGCATCGTCGAGCACCGCGAGGTGCAGGCCGAGCGATTCGGCGCGCGTCGCCAGCACCGCCAGCGTCTGCGGATGGCAGTCGGACGAGGCGACGAACCGATCGCTCTTGTTCTTGGCCATGCGTTTGGCCAGCGTCATGGCCTCGGCGGCGGCGGTCGCCTCGTCGAGCAGCGAGGCGTTGCCGATTTCCATGCCGGTCAGGTCGCAGACCATGGTCTGGAAGTTGACCAGCGCCTCCATGCGGCCCTGCGAAATCTCGGCCTGATACGGCGTGTAGGCCGTGTACCAGGCGGGGTTCTCGAGGATGTTGCGCAGGATGACCTTGGGCGTGAACGTGCCGTGATAGCCGCAGCCGATGTGGCTGCGGAACACGAGGTTGCGCGCCGCGATGCGCTCCAGTTTTGCGAGCGCTTCTTCCTCGGTGAGCGGCGCGGCCAGATCGAGCCCGCCCTTCAGCCGGATCGCGTCGGGGACGATGGCCTGCACCAGCGCATCGAGCGAGGGTGCGTCGGCGCCGGGCAGCACGCTGGCCAGCATCGCGGCGATGTCGGCGTCGCGCGGGCCGAGATGGCGCTGGCAGAAGGCGTCGTGGTGTTCGAGATCGGTGAAGGACATGGGCTTGGGCAGGCGGATGAGGTGCGGGGGGCGCGCCGGCCACAGCGGCTGGCGCGCGGGGCGGTCAGCGCGTCTCGTCGGCGACGGCGGCGTAGCCGGCGGCGTCGAGCAGGCCATCGAGCGATTCGGTGGTTTCGAGCTTGAAGATCCAGTGCTCGTAGGGCGCGCTGTTGAGCAGCTCGGGCGTGTCGGCCAGCGCTTCGTTGGCGGCGACGACTGTGCCGCCGACCGGCGCGTAGATGTCGGACGCGGCCTTGACCGACTCGACCACGGCGGCGACGTCGCCGGCCTTGAGCGTGTCGCCGACCTTCACCTCGCCGACGAAGACGAGGTCGCCGAGCGCGGCCTGGGCGGTGTCGCTGATGCCGACCCAGACCAGGCCGTCGTCGCCGACCTTGGCCCATTCATGGCTGGCGGCGTATTTGAGTTCGGTGGGGAAAGTCATTGGCGGCTCCGGAGGTTTCTGAGGGAAGTGGGGCCGCGCGGCGGCGGCCGGAATTCGAGTTTGGCGCAAAGCCGGGGCAGCTTGCCGGCGCTGTTGCAGCCAGAGCCACGGGCGCGCCGGGCGGGCCGCCGGCTCAGACCAGTGCCTGCCCGTGGCGCACGAAGGGCAGCTTCACCACGCGCGCCGCATGCGCCTTGCCGCGGATGTCGACCGTGACCGCATCGCCCGGCTGCACGCCGAGCGGCAGCCGCGCCAGCGCCACCGAGTAGCCGAGCGTCGGCGAGAACGTGCCGCTGGTGATCTCGCCATCGCCGGCGGCCGTGGTCACGCGCTGATGCGCGCGCAGCACGCCGCGCTCGGTCATCACCAGGCCGAGGAAGGCGTGGCGCTGGCCGGCGGCATCGAGCGCGGCGCGGCCGGTGAAGTCGCGCTCGGTCTTGCGGTCGACGGTCCAGCCCAGGCCGGCGTCGAGCGGCGACACGCTGCGGTCCATGTCGTTGCCGTAGAGGTTCATGCCGGCTTCCAGGCGCAGCGTGTCGCGCGCGCCGAGGCCGGCCGGCGCCACGCCTTGCGCTGCGAGCGCGGTCCACACGGCGGCGGCGCGCTCGGCCGGCAGGATCAGCTCGAAGCCGTCCTCGCCGGTATAGCCGGTGCGGCCGACGAACAGCTCGCCGTCGCCCAGCACCACGGCGCCGGCACCATCGACCGCCACGCCAAAGAAGGCGCCGAGCGGCTCGGTCGCGGCCCGCAGCACCGGCAGCGCGGCCCAGACGGCGGCGCGCGCCTGCGGCCCCTGCACCGCGATCAGCGCCAGATCGCGCCGTACCGCAATGCTCACCGGCAGGCCAAAGGCTTCGGACGCCGCCGCGATCCAGGCCACGTCGCCACCGGCGGTGCCGGCATTCACCACCAGCCGGTACCGGCCCGGCGCGCGGAAGTAGACGATGAGGTCGTCGATCACGCCGCCGGTCGCATCGAGCATGCAGCTGTAGAGCGCCTTGCCCGGCGTGGCGAGCTTGGCCACGTCATTGGCCAGCAGCCGGCGCAGGAACGGCAGGCTCGCTTCGCCGGCCAGATCGACCACGCACATGTGCGACACGTCGAACATGCCGGCGGCGCGGCGCACGGCGTGGTGCTCGTCGATCTGCGAGCCGTAATGCAGCGGCATTTCCCAGCCGCCGAAGTCGACCAGGCGGGCGCCGGCAGCGCGATGGGCATCGAAAAGCGGGGTACGGCGCAGCGGCCGGGAGGCGTCGGTCATGGCGGGGCTCGGGATCGTTGGGTGGCCAACAGGCGCCGGCCGATGCGCGGAACCTGTCCACGCGCGCAGCCTGCGCCCGATCCCCCGCCCTGTCCTGTTACCTGAGAGTTTTGAGCCCCTTCGGTGGCGCGGCTCGCCCGCGCGCTCTCCAGAGTTGCCATGCCTGCATGCGGTTCGGGAGCCTGAGCGATTTCGGGGGTTGCGCCTTCGGCGGCGGGGCCGGTGACCGGCCCTCGCGCTCTCCCGCGTGCGGTGTCGCGGCAAGCGGCGGATGGTACACGACGGCTTTTCGGCGGCGTGCCGCGAGCGCTCGCACCCGCCGCCGGTCGGTCGGACAAGGCTGCACACCGGCCCTGCCTGTGAGACAGTCGCGCCGCCTCCGAACCGCGCGCTCCGCATGACCATCCCGCCCAAGAATCAGCTTTCGCTGCGCCTCGTCCTCATCGTCCCGTATCTGGCCCTCGTGATCGGGCTTGCCGGGACGATCGGACTGCTGTCCTACCTCACCGGGAGCAGCGCGGTTTCCACGCTGTCGGATCAGCTGCTGATCGAGACCGTCGGCCGCATCGGCCAGGCCGTCGACCGCCACATCGTGGGCTCGGGCGCCACGCTCGAAGCCGCCTTCCCCGACGGCATGCCGGCGCCGACCACCATCGAGAGCGACCTCGCCAACCTGCGCACGCGGTTCTGGATCGCCACCTCGCTGCACATCGATCCGAACAACTACGTCTACTACGGCAACCGCGCCGGGCAGAACTTCGGCATCTACCGGCATTCGCTGGTCGATGGCGAGCTGCGCATCAAGCTCAAGCCCGAGGACCGGCGCGACATCTACCGCTTCAAGGGCATCAACGGCGACCTGCAATTCGACAAGCGCGAGGAACGGCTGTTCGATCCGCGCCTGCGGCCCTGGTACAAGGCCGGCGAAACCGCCAGCACCGACACCTGGACCGCGGTCTACATCGACTTCGGCACCCAGGAGCTGGTGGCGACGCGCGCGCGCCGGGTGCTGAGCGTGAACGGTCAGGTGGAAGGCGTGGTCGCGACCGACATGTCGCTGCGCGCGCTCAACGACTTCGTGCGCCGGCTCAAGGTCTCGCCCAAGGGGCTGGCCTTCATCGTCGAGCCCGACGGCGATCTGATCGCCTCGTCGGTCAGCCCCAATGTGCGGCCGGTGCCGGGCGGCGCCAGCGCCCGCATCAATGCGATGGACAGCGGCTCGCCGCTGCTCACCGCCACCTGGATGGAAGTGCGGCGCGGCCTGGTCGACCGCAATCCGTCCGGCCTGCCGCAGACCCTGGTGTTTACCGATGCCGGCGGCCAGCGCGTGCATGCGGCCTACGACCGGGTCCGCGACAGCGCCGGCCTGGAATGGATCACCGTGGTGGCGATGCCGCGCGCCGACTTCATGGGCGGCGTGCTCGAGAACGTGGGCCGCACCGCCATCGCCGCGCTGTGCGCCAGCCTGCTGGCGGTGCTGATCGGCCTGCGCGTGATCCACTGGGTCACGGCCGACATCAAGCGGCTGTCGGTCGCGGCGCGCCAGCTCGGCGAGGGCCGCGTCGATGCGCCGCTCAACCTGCTGCGGCGCGACGAAATCGGCGATCTGGCGCGCAGCTTCGCCGCCATGCGCGACCAGCTCGGCACCGACAGCCTGACCGGTCTGGCCAATCGCGACGCCTTCCTGCGCCGCGTCGAGCGCGACATCGCCTCGCACCGCTCGGGCATCGGCGCGCCGTTCGCGGTGCTGTTCCTCGATCTCGATGCGTTCAAGGCCGTCAACGACAGCCATGGCCATTACGCCGGCGATCAGGTGCTCAAGGCGCTGTCGGCGCGGCTGTCGGCACGCATGCGCGACGTGGACCTGATCGCGCGCTTTGCCGGCGACGAATTCGTCGTGCTGGCGGCCGGCATCGAAAGCCTGGCCGACCTCGCCGCCTTCCGCAGCCGCATCGTCGCGGCCTTCGCCGAGCCGATCCATGTGAGCGCCGACGACGGCTCGGCGCTGCGCATCACGCTTGGCTGCTCGATCGGCGAGGCGCGCTATCCGGCCGATGCCGGCGATGCCAACACCCTGGTGAAGACGGCCGACCGCAGCATGTATGCGGTCAAGTTCGGCTTCGGCGCGCCCGATCAGGCGCGCACGCAGTCCACGTAGTAGACCTTGCTGCCGTCGGGCCGCTTCTCGGCCACGAGGCCGTGCACATCGGTCTCGAAGCCCGGGAAGGCGGCATTGAACTCGCGCGTGAAGCGCAGGTAGTCGACGATGGTGCGGTTGAAGCGCTCGCCCGGGATCAGCAGCGGAATGCCCGGCGGATAGGGCGTGAGCAGGATCGAGGTGACCCGGCCTTCCAGCTCGTCGATCGGCACCCGGTCGATCTCGCGGTGCGCCATCGCCGCAAACGCGTCGGACGGCTTCATCGCCGGCTCCATCTTCGACGTGTACATCACCGTGGTCAGGCGGGCCACGTCGTGCTTGCGGTACATGCCGTGGATCTGCTCGCACAGGTCGCGCAGGCCGATGCGCTCGTAGCGCGGATGCGCCTGCACGAACTCCGGAAGAATCCGCCACAGCGGCGCGTTCTTGTCGTAGTCGTCCTTGAACTGCTGGAGCGCCGTGACCAGCGTGTTCCAGCGGCCCTTGGTGATGCCGATGGTGAACATGATGAAGAACGAGTAGAGCCCGGTCTTCTCCACGATCACGCCATGCTCGGCCAGATACTTGTTGACGATGCCGGCAGGAATGCCGAACTCGTCGCTGAACTTGCCGTCCACGTCCAGCCCCGGCGTGACCACCGTGGCCTTGATCGGATCGAGCATGTTGAAGCCCGGCGCCAGCTTGCCGAAGCCGTGCCAGTGCTCGTCGCCGCGCAGTTCCCATTCATCGGGATCGGGCATGCCGTCGTCGGAGATGACATCGGGCCCCCACACCTTGAACCACCAGTCGGCGCCGAATTCCTCGTCCACCTTGCGCATCGCGCGGCGGAAATCGAGCGCCTCGACGATGCTTTCCTCGACCAGCGCCGGGCCGCCCGGCTCTTCCATCATCGCCGCCGCGATGTCGCACGAAGCGATGATCGCGTACTGCGGCGAGGTGCTCGTGTGCATCAGATAGGCCTCGTTGAAGCGGTACTGATCGAGCTTGTTGTTCTCGGGGTCCTGCACCAGGATTTGCGACGCCTGCGACAGGCCGGCCAGCAGCTTGTGCGTGCTCTGCGTGGCGAACAGCATCGATTCCTTGCAGCGCGGCCGGTCCTTGCCGATGGCGTGGAAGTCGCCGTAGAAGTCGTGGAAGGCCGCATGCGGCAGCCAGGCTTCGTCGAACATCAGCGTGTCGATCTTGCCGTCGAGCAGCGTCTTGATCGTCTCCACGTTGTACATCACGCCGTCGTAGGTGCTTTGCGTGATGGTCAGGATGCGCGGCTTGGCCTTCACATGCTCGGGCAGCTTGCTGGCCAGCGGATGCGCCTCGATCTTGGCGCGGATGGCCTCGGGCGTGAACTCCTCCAGCGGGATCGGGCCGATGATCCCGAGGTTGTTCCGCGTGGGCATGAGGAACACCGGAATCGCGCCGATCATGATGATCGAGTGCAGCACGCTCTTGTGGCAGTTGCGGTCGACCACGACGATGTCGTTCGGCGCCACCGTGCTGTGCCAGACGATCTTGTTGGACGTGCTGGTGCCGTTGGTCACGAAGAACAGATGGTCGCTGCCGAAGATGCGCGCGGCATTGCGTTCGCTGGCCGCGACCGGCCCCGTGTGGTCGAGCAGCTGGCCCAGTTCCTCGACCGCGTTGCACACGTCGGCGCGCAGCATGTTCTCGCCGAAGAACTGGTGAAACATCTGGCCGACCGGGCTCTTCAAGAACGCCACGCCGCCCGAATGACCCGGGCAATGCCAGCTGTACGAACCGTCCTGCGCGTAATGCGTGAGCGCGCGGAAGAACGGCGGCGGCAGCGCATCCAGATAGGCGCGCGCCTCGCGGATGATGTGGCGCGCCACGAACTCCGGCGTGTCCTCGAACATGTGGATGAAGCCGTGCAGCTCGCGCAGCACATCGTTGGGGATGTGGCGCGAGGTGCGCGTCTCGCCGTAGAGAAAGATCGGGATGTCGGCATTGCGGTGCCGGATCTCGCGCACGAAGGCGCGCAGATTCACGATCGCCTGCTGCTGCTCCTGCGGGATGTCGGAGTTGAACTCGTCATCGTCGATGCTGAGGATGAAGCCCGACGCGCGGCTTTGCTGCTGCGCGAACATCGCGGTGTCCGAAAAGCTCGTCACGCCCACGGTCTCGACGCCCTCGGCGGCGATGGCATCCGCCAGCGCCCGGATGCCCGAACCTGACACGTTCTCCGAGCGGAAGTCCTCGTCGATGATGACGATGGGAAAGCGGAATTTCATCGCGGCGAGCCCCAAGTGAAACGGCCGCGCGAAGGCGCGGCCGGAAGAAAGAGCGGCGGATGATAGCGCCGCGTTTTGACGCTGCTGCGTCGTTGCATCGACGACGGCCCGGGCCGGTCGCCGGCGCGGTTCAGGTCTTGGGCAAGGTGACGCCGTGCTGGCCCTGATACTTGCCGCCGCGATCCTTGTAGGAGGTCTCGCAGACCTCGTCGCTCTCGAAGAACAGCACCTGGGCGCAGCCCTCGCCCGCGTAGATCTTGGCCGGCAGCGGCGTGGTGTTGCTGAACTCCAGCGTCACATAGCCTTCCCATTCCGGCTCGAAGGGCGTGACGTTGACGATGATCCCGCAGCGCGCATACGTGCTCTTGCCCAGGCAGATGGTCAGCACATTGCGCGGGATGCGGAAGTACTCGACCGTGCGCGCCAGCGCGAAGCTGTTGGGCGGGATGATGCAGACGTCGCTCTTGATGTCGACAAAGCTCTTCTCGTCGAAATTCTTGGGATCGACGATGGTGCTGTTGATGTTGGTGAACACCTTGAATTCATCGGCGCAGCGGATGTCGTAGCCGTAGCTCGACGTGCCGTAGCTGACGATCTTGTGGCCGCCCTGCTGGCGCACCTGGCCCGGCTCGAAGGGTTCGATCATCTTGTGATCGGTCGCCATCTGGCGGATCCAGCGGTCGCTCTTGATTGTCATGGCGTGGTCCTGCTTTTCTGCAAAACGGCGATTGTCTCAAAGCACCGCCCGAGGCCGCTGCCCGCTGCACCAAGCGGCATTTCGGCGCAACGATCGCCCGCATCCGCCGCATAAACCGCATCGCAAAATTTTTTCGGCAACAGGCTTGTTGCAACGCAACACGACCCGCTAGGATTCGTGCGTCGAGTGAATCATCCGCACCGGTTTGCTTGTTGTCTCTCCCTCCGCACAGACCGGTCCACCGGTCGGCAAGAAAGCGAAGGCCCGACGCATCAGGAGATGCATCGGGCCTTCGTCATTTCCGGGAGACTCAGATCAGTTGAGCGGCACCGGCACGAAGAAGCGCGCGTCGTCGCGCTGCACCAGCAGGCCGACGCTGCCGTCCGATTCCTTCACCGCCTTCTGCAGGTCGAGCGGCGTCTTCAGCGACTTGCCGCCGGCCTGGAGCAGCACATCGCCGGGCTCGATGCCCGCCGCCTCGGCATTGCCCTGCACCTGTTCGACCAGCAGGCCGCTGACCTTGGCCTCGCGCTGCTCATCCTTGGTCAGCGGGCGCACTGCCAGACCGAGCTTGCCGGCATCGCTCTCGGCAGCGGCGGTCTGCGATTCCTTCAGCTCGCCGATCACCGCGTCGAGCGTCGTGGCCTTGCCGTCGCGCCACACGTCGAGCTTGATCTTCGCGCCCGGCTTGGTGCTGGCCACCAGCAGCGGCAGATCGGACGACATATCCACCTTCTGGCCGCCGAAGCCGCGGATCACGTCGCCCGGTTGCAGGCCGGCCTTGTCGGCCGCGCTGCCGGGCTCGATCTTGACCACCAGCGCGCCCGACGGATCGGGCAGCTTCAGGCTCTTGGCGGTCGGCGCGCTCACCTGCTGCACCAGCGCGCCGAGCTGACCGCGCACCACCTTGCCGGTGCTCACCAGCTGCTGCTCGACATTCATCGCGATGTCGATCGGGATGGCGAAGCTCAGCCCCATGTAGCCGCCGGTCTCGCTGAAGATCTGCGAGTTGATGCCGATGACCTCGCCGTTCATGTTGAACAGCGGTCCGCCCGAATTGCCGGGATTGATCGGCACGTCGGTCTGGATGAAGTTGACGTAGTTGCTCTGCGGACCGAGCGCCCGGCTCTTGGCGCTGATGATCCCGCTCGTCACCGTGTTCTCGAAGCCGAACGGTGAGCCGATGGCCACCACCCAGTCGCCGATGCGCGACTCGGCCAGATTGCCGATCTTGACCACCGGCAGACCGCTCGCCTCGATCTTGACGACCGCGACGTCGGTGCGCTTGTCGATGCCGATGACCTTGGCCTTGAACTCGCGCCGGTCGGTCAGCTTGACCATGACGGTGCTTGCGCCATCGACCACATGCGCATTGGTCAGGATGGTGCCGTCGGCGCTGATGATGAAGCCCGAACCCAGGCCACGCTGGATGCGGCTCTGCGGCGCGCGCTGGCCGTTCTGCGGCCCGAAGAACTGCGACAGCGGATCGCGCGGATCGATGCCCTGCGCCTCCACCTTGGACTGGACCGTGATGTTGACCACCGCCGGCCCGTTGGCCGCGACCAGGTCGGCAAAGCCCGGCAACCCACGCGACGTGGCCAGGCCCGCCGGCTGCACCGGCACCGCCGTGGCCGCCGCCACCACCGGCGAAGCGATCGCCGGCGCCGGTGGCGCATCGGGACTGCGCGCCCACCATGCACCGGCGGCGAAGAACGATGCCGCGATGGCGGCGACGATGACCTTGCGGGAAAGATTGGCTTGCATCCGAGTCGTCTTGGTTTGGTTGATCAGGGCGGGTCGAGCGACCCGCCGTCAGGCCGCCAGAACGTAAGGGCAGCCGGGCCGGAATTCCATGCTGACGGACGCCGCCGATAACCTTCGCTTACAACCGGAGCAGGCTTGCGTCAGACGTTACCGGGGTGCGCGCCGGCCACCGTTCCCGGCAATGCGCAATACGTGGTGCGCACGATGAAGGCCATGTCGTAGAGCACATCGAGCGAGAAGCTCGAACCGCGCGACGGCACCGCATCGATCGACCAGCCGGTATGGGCCCAGGTACGCCACTGCTCGCGGTCCATCCACACCTCGGTCTCGCCGATGCGGCCGACCAGCACGTCGGTCGTGCCTACCTTGAACTCGCCCTTCGGAAAGCACAACGGCGAGCTGCCCTCGCAGCAGCCGCCCGACTGATGAAACATCACCGGCCCGTGGTCGGCCACGATGCGCTCCAGCAGCTCGCGCGCCACCGGCGTCATGTCGACCGGCAGGTTGTCAGGATCGGGATCGGGAATGTCGGTGCGCAGATCGTTCGGTCGCGTGGCAATGCCCATGTTCTTCGTCTCCTCAGGAATGCAAAAGGCCGCCGGTATCGACCCGGCGGCCTTTGTTTAGCCGTCTTGTTTTCGACTGCCCGAGCGCACCGAAGTTCCGCTGGCATCGGCAGCTTTGCACCGATGCCGCATCGTCCGGCCCGCAGCGGGCAGTTCCGATCAGAAGAAGCCCAGCTTGTTCTCGCTGTAGCTGACCAGCATGTTCTTGGTCTGCTGATAGTGGTCGAGCATCATCTTGTGGGTTTCACGGCCGATGCCCGACTTCTTGTAGCCGCCGAAGGCAGCGTGCGCCGGGTAGGCGTGATAGCAGTTCGTCCACACGCGACCGGCCTTGATGTTGCGGCCGAAGCGGTAGGCGGTGTTGATGTTGCGCGACCACACGCCGGCGCCAAGGCCGTACAGCGTGTCGTTGGCGATCTCGAGGGCTTCTTCCTTGGTGTCGAAGGTCGTGACCGACAGCACCGGTCCGAAGATCTCTTCCTGGAAGATGCGCATCTTGTTGTTGCCTTCGAACACGGTCGGCTTGATGTAGTAGCCGCCGGCCAGTTCGCCTTCGAGCGTCGTGGCGCTGCCGCCCGTGAGCACCTTGGCGCCTTCCTGGCGACCGATGTCCAGGTACGACAGGATCTTCTGGTACTGCTCGTTCGACGCCTGGGCGCCGATCATCGTGGCGAAGTCGAACGGGTCGCCTTGCTTGATGGCTTCGACGCGCTTGATCGCCTTTTCCATGAAGCGGTCGTAGATCGACTTCTGCACCAGAGCACGCGACGGGCAGGTGCAAACCTCGCCCTGGTTCAACGCGAACATCGCAAAGCCTTCGAGCGCCTTGTCGAAGAAGGCGTCGTCTTCCTGCATCACATCTTCAAAGAAGATGTTGGGCGACTTGCCGCCCAGTTCCAGCGTGACCGGAATGATGTTTTCCGACGCGTACTGCATGATCAGACGGCCGGTGGTGGTGGCACCCGTGAACGCGATCTTGGCGATGCGCGTGTTGGTGGCCAGCGCCTTGCCGGCTTCGGCGCCGAAGCCGTTGACGATGTTCAGCACGCCCGGGGGCAGCAGGTCGCCGATGATTTCGACCAGCACCATGATCGCGAGCGGGGTCTGCTCGGCGGGCTTCATCACCACGCAGTTGCCGGCGCCGAGGGCCGGGGCCAGCTTCCAGCCGGCCATCAGCAGCGGGAAGTTCCAGGGAATGATCTGGCCGACGACGCCCAGGGGCTCGTGGAAGTGGTAGGCGACGGTGTCGTCGTCGATTTCCGACAGCGAACCTTCCTGGCTGCGCAGGCAACCGGCGAAGTAGCGGAAATGATCGACCAGCAGCGGCAGGTCGGCGGCGTTGGTTTCGCGGATCGGCTTGCCGTTGTCGTAGGTTTCGACGGCGGCGATGAACGGCAGGTATTGCTCGATGCGGTCGGCGATGGCCAGCAGGGCCTTCGAACGTTCGGCAACCGAGGTACGGGCCCACTTGTCGGCGGCGGCGTGCGCGGCGTCGAGGGCGAGTTCGATGTCTTCAGCGGTCGAACGGGCGCATTGGCCGATGACCTGGCCGGTGACCGGCGACTTGTTGTCGAAGTACTGACCCTTGACCGGCGCGACCCACTTGCCACCGATGAAGTTGTCGTAGCGGTTGCGCAACGGGATCTTGGTGGTGATCGAGTTGAGATGGTTGAGCAGCGAGTTGCTCAGAACCAGCTGAGCGGCGGAATTCGAAGCGGTCATCTGTGCCTCCTTGGTGGCGATGGGACATCAAGTCGTCAGGCTTATAGGGTTTGATCCCGACGACGGGCTAGCGGGCAAGCCGCATGCCATTGACTGCAATGCAGTGACTGTTGCGCGATGGAACAGCGACTGTCACAACGTTTGGCACAAGCGGCGAACACAGCCCGCCGCGTCCGCCGGGACGACAATCAGGGGCGCGTGTAGCGCACCTTGTAGCGAGCGAAGATCTCCTTGATCGCGCCCGCTTCGATCAACCCGTTCATGGCGCCTTGCAGCGCATGCGCGAGGTCCATGCTCTCGCGCTTGACCGCGAGACCGACCACCCAGCCATTCACCGGCACGCCGGGCTGCACCACCTTCTCGAAGCCGATGTCGGGCAGGCCGGCAAGGCCCGCCTCGAGTTCGGCGCGAGTGGCCATCACCGCAGCGGCCTCGCCCTTGCGGAAGACCGCGATCGCGTCCTTGACGCTGCGCTCGTTGATGACGTTGTTGCGATAGCGGCCGCCCTCGGCACCGAGCATCACGATCGACGCCAGCGACGCGCCATCGACCGCGATCTTTTCGTGCTCGAAGGCCGAATAGCCGCCGTCCCAGTCGGCGATGCGCTGCTTGTTGCGCGCGATCTGCAATTCCTCGCGCCAGTACGGCGCAAAGATCTCCACCTGCTCATTGGCCTGCTGGAGCCGGCTTTCGACCGGCACATGCAGCAGCACATCGGCCGGGCCGTAGCCCAGGTAGTGCCCCTTCCAGACCATGTTGCGCAGGTCGTCGTTCATCTCCTCGCCGGCGTCGAACGGCAGCAGCTTGAGCTTGAGCCCGAGCTTGTCGGCCAGCGCCCGCGCGATGTCGACATCGATGCCCTTGTCGTCATCGGAGAACGGGAAGAAATCCTTGTAGACCGCAGCCTTGAGAATGCCGGTGGCGCGGATGCGGTCATAGGCCTCGTCGGCCCGTGCTGCCTGCACTGCGCCCAGCCCTAGGGCGGTGGCGCAGGCGGCGCCGCGCAGCAGCGCGCGACGCGAGGAGTTGCAGAAGCTCAAGTGTCACTCGTCCTTGGTACGGCGGGTTTCGAGCCAGGCCTTGATGGACCACATGGCTTCCTGGCTCAGGATGCCTTCGAACGGCGGCATGTAGATGGCGCCGTTGCGGACCTTGCCACCGCGGATGGACATCAGGAAATACTGGTTGACCTCCTTGTAGCAGGCGGCCTTCTTGCGCTCGTTGGGCACGTCCATGCAGTCGCGGTCGAGCTTGCGCAGGTCGGGGGCGATGCCACCCGAAACGGCGTCGAGGCCGTGGCAGCGCGCGCAGTTCTGGCCGAAGGCCGACTGACCGATCTTGATGGCCGCGTCATTGCCCGTGAACGGGTTGTTGTCGCGCCATTCCTCGCCGAGCTGCGGCAGGGCCGAGGTATCGACTGCATGCGGGACCACATCGCCATGCGCGAAGGCTGCGGTCGTCAGCGACAGACCGGCAATGGCGAGCGCGGCTGCGAGCGCGCGCGAACGAAGGGCTGAGCGGGTGGACCGCATGGTTTGTCTCCTCACCTGGACATTGAATGGATTGCGCCAGGCGGCGGCTGTTTGTCGCCACCTTGACTGTGTTTGGTGGGGGATGTTTGGCAAGTCATGTGCCACCGCCGCGAACGCGGGAAAACCAGCGTGGCGCAAGCGTGGAAGTCACCAGCTGGCACGATCTGCGCTCATTTGCAACAGGTGTACCATCGACGAGCAATCGGGGGACACCGACGCCAAAAGACAGCTTGTGGACCGGGAGTCAGGCCGGCCACGGCAAAAAGAGGAGACAACATGCCCGTATCGGACGCATTTCCGGGGCGGTATCCGCTCGAAGGCCATGCCGCACTCGCGACGCTGAACCCCGCTCTTGCCACCGAGTCCGCCGAAGAAACTGCGCGCCAGGTCATCGAGGCGGCGCATCAGCGCTCCCAGCGCTTCGGCCTTGAAAGCGGTCGCGTGCCCGATGCGGCGCCGCTGGCCCAGCCCGACATGAATCACGCGCTCGAAAAGAGCCGCGTGCTGCGCGTGCATGCGATGCCGGTCATGGAATCGCTGTACGAAAACATCATCAACACCCACAGCATGGTGGTGCTCACCGATGCGATCGGGACCATCCTGCACACGCTCGGCGACGGCGATTTCGTCGAACGCGCCCAGCGCGTGGCGCTGCAACCGGGCGTGAGCTGGGCCGAGCAGCAGCGCGGCACCAATGCCATCGGCACCGCCATCGCCGAGGCTGCGCCGACCACCGTGCATGCCGAGCAGCACTTTCTGCGCGCCAACCATTTCCTGACCTGTTCGGCCACGCCCATCTTCGATCCGCGCGGCGAGGTCGCCGGCATCCTCGACGTGACCGGCGACTTCCGGAACTTCCACAAGCACACGATGGCGCTGGTGCGCATGTCGGCCCGCATCATCGAGAACCAGCTGTTCGACAACGCCTTCCAGAAGGCGATCTGCATCCACTTCCACAGCCGGCCCGAGTTCATCGGCACGCTGATGGAAGGGATCATCGCCTGCGACCAGGAAGGCCGCGTGCTGGCCGCCAACCGCGGCGCGCTGTTCCTCACCGGTCTGGGCAAGGGCGCGCTCGAGACCCATACCTTCAGCTCGCTGTTCGGCATGCCGCTCAACGATCTGCGCGAGCACTACCGCACGGTCAATCCGGCGCCGCTGACTGCGCGCCTGCTCAACGGCCTGATCGTCGGGCTGCGCGCCGATCTGCGCACCAACCAGCGCTGGATCACGCCCGGCTTCGCCGCCAGCCAGGAACCGCTGCCGGGCTCGGGCGGGCTGCCGCCGGGCGGCGGCATGGCCTCCACCGCCGCTGCCGCCGCGCACGACGATCGCCAGAACGGCCGCTCCAACCGCTTGTCGAGCCTGCGCTATCTCAATACCGGCGATCCGCAGATGCAGACGGTGATCGGCAAGGCGATGAAGGTGATCGGCCGCGACATCCCGATCATGGTCATCGGCGAGACCGGCACCGGCAAGGAGCTGCTGGCCCAGGCCATCCACAACGATTCGCCGCGCGCCCGCATGCCCTTCGTGGCGGTCAACTGCGCCTCGCTGCCCGACACGCTGATCGAGAGCGAGCTGTTCGGCTACGAGGACGGCGCCTTCACCGGCGCACGCAAGCGCGGCTCGCACGGCAAGATCGTGGCGGCCAACGGCGGCACGCTGTTCCTCGACGAGATCGGCGACATGCCGCTGCAATTGCAGGCCCGCCTGCTGCGCGTGCTGCAGGAGCGCGTGGTGACGCCGCTCGGCAGCAGCAAGAGCATCCCGGTCAACGTGATGATCATCTGCGCCACCAACCGAAACCTGCGCGACATGATCGCCCGCAGCGAATTCCGCGAAGACCTGTACTACCGGCTCAACGGGCTGGTGGTGAAGCTGCCGCCGCTGCGCGACCGGACCGACCTGGGCGCCATCGTCAGCAAGATCCTGCTCAACGAATCGAGCAACGGCGCGCGCTACAGCGTGGCCGCCGAGGTGCTCGACGCCTTCCACCGCTCGCGCTGGCCGGGCAATTTCCGCCAGCTCACCAACGTGATCCGCACCGCCATCGTGATGGCCGACGGCGAGCCGACGATCCGTCTGCACCATCTGCCCGACGACTTCCTCGAAGAGCTGGAGTACGCCGCCCATGACCGCAACGGCCCCACGACGGCGCCCGGCGGCCATGTGCAGCAGACCCAGCCGATGGCAGCGGCCAGCGTACCGGCCGCCGAGCCCGGCCTGACGACGGCGCCCGGTGGCGCGGGTTTCGGCGCGGCACCGGCCATGGCGGCCCCGGCACGCACGGCCGCGCCCGAATTCGGCAGCGGCATGGCGGCTGGCGAGCGCGCCACCACGGCATCGGCCTGGAACCCGAGCTGGCCCGGCGGCGCTGGCGCCGATGCCGCCGCCAGCGGTCTGGCGCCGAATGCGGCTCCGCTGCCGGCCGCCGCCGCGCCGCAGCCGGGTGGCGCCGGCTGGCCGGTCGGCCGCTCGCTCGACCAGATCGAGCTGGAACTGATTCGCCGGGCGCTCGAAACCCATCGCGGCAATGTGTCGGCCGCCGCGCGCGCGCTCGGCATCAGCCGCAACACCATCTATCGCAAGTTCCCAGAACTGGGCCAGCGCGCCAGCGACAGCGGCAACTGAGCACGCAGCGTCGCGCGGCAATCGCGCGGCGCAGCCCGGTCGGCCTGACGTCCATCGCCAGCGGCCGGCCCGGCAGCCTTCAAGACGCTGTCACCAATTGGAACAGCGCTGCGACAGCCCGGCGCACGCCGGCCCGAGGCAGCGCCGGCGGCAAGCGTTCCGGCCCCGCCGACGGCGGCCAATCGCCCGCCTTTCCGCCCGCGCCGCGTCATCCGGCGTCACACCCTGGTCACGAAACCCTCGGCACACAAGTTGCGCGGAGCGGATCGGCGCGGCCTGTCGCGCGCCCTCCTCCCGATCACATCCCGCCGGACGGCTGCCTGCCGGACCGTCCTCAAAGGAGCCTTCGATGACCATGATCCACACCGCCGAAGCCCCGTTCGTCGATCCGCCACGCCTGGTCGCTCCGCTGCATCTGCGCTGGGAGGCCGCCGAGGAGTCCTATGTACTGCTCCACCCCAATGGTCCGATCCGCCTCAACGCGAGTGCCGGCGCCATCCTTGCCCGCTGCGACGGCACCCTGCCCGAGCGCACCATCGTCGCCCAGCTCGAAGAGCAGTTCGACGCCCGCGACATCGCCGACGAGGTTCACGGCTTCCTGCTCACTGCCCATGAAGAAGGATGGATCGTCTGAGCATGCGCGTGCCGACGAGCTGCGCGCCCTGCGCGCGGTACTGGCACGCAGTCTGATCGCGCTGGTGCTCTGGTTTGCGCTGGTGGTGTGGCTGCTGCTGCCGGTGCAGGGCGGCTGGTGATTGCAGTCGACGGGCCGCGCCGGTTCAGCGCGCGGTCACCAGCGCGCGCAGCGTGACCAGCGCAGCGCCGCAGTCGTAATCCTCGATCTGGCGTGCCAGCCGCTCGATCGGCTCCGCGCCGATGCTGGCGGCCAGCGCCGGCCGCAGTTCGCTGAAGACATCGCGCGCCGCGAAATCGTCGGTGGCGAGCAGGCGGTCGAGCTGATCGAGCGCCTTGCCGAGCGCGTGCCGCTCGGCCGCCGGTGGCACGGGCGCGGCAAGCGCGGGCGCCAGTCCGTCGAGCAAGGCGCCGAGCGCGAGCGCGCAGGCGTCGACCCGCGCCGGCAGGCTGGCGCCAGCGGCCGAATCTTCGGGTGTCGGCTGAATCGCGCCGTCGGCAAGTTCGGCGGCACGCGCTGCCGCCTCGGCCGCCCGGGCCAGATCCATGATCCCGAGCGCGCCGATGCCGCCCGCCGCGCCGGCCAGCGCATGACTCCAGCGTCGCACCTCGGCCGGCGTGAGATCGCCGGGCCGGCGTTGCGCATGCCGCACGAAGGCGAGCAGCACCCGTTCCAGCAGATCGGTCCGGCCGGCCACGGCTTCGAGCGCACGCGCCACGTCCAGGCCCGGCAGTCGCGCCAGCCGCGCCACCAGCCCGAAGGCGGCATTGGGCTCGGGCAATGCCGTCGGCGGCGGCGCGGCGACGGTGAGGGTGACGGCGGCGGGCACGGCCAAGGCAGCCGCCGGTACGACGGTGGCGACGGGCGCAGCCGCCGACCGGACCGGCGCCGTCGCATCGGCCGGGCTGCCGCCGGCGCTGGTCGGCAGCCAGCGCGCCAGCATGGCGTGCAGCGCGCGCGTATCCACCGGTTTGGCGAGGTGGTCGTTCATGCCGGCGGCCAGGCAGCGCGCGCGGTCCTCGCCGAAGGCACCGGCGGTCAGCGCCACGATCGGCGTCGCCGCATGCCCGGCCAGCTGGCGGATGGCGCGCGTGGCATCGAGGCCGTCCATGCGCGGCATCTGCATGTCCATGAAGATGAGCGACCAGGCGCTGGCGCGCGCCTGCTCCACCGCGCTGTGGCCGTCGGCGGCAATGCTCACCTCCAGCCCGAGTTCGCCGAGCTGGGCCCGCGCCACCTCCTGATTGACCGGATCGTCCTCGCACAGCAGCACGCGCCGGCCCCGGCAGCGCGCCACCAGACTCAGCTCCTCGCGCAGCAGCGCGGTGACGGTGGGCGCGGCGGTAGCGGCGGCCGCTGCGCCGGCCAGCCGCGCCAGCCGCGCGGTAAACCAGAAGCAGCTGCCTTCGCCGAGCTGGCTTTCGACGCCGACCGTGCCGCCCATCAGCTCGGCCAGCCGGCGGTTGATGGCCAGCCCCAGCCCGGTACCGCCAAAGCGCCGGGTGGTGGAGTTGTCGGCCTGCTCGAAGGGCCGGAACAGCCGGATCTGGTCGGCCTCGGCGATGCCGATGCCGCTGTCGCGCACCTCGAAGCGCAGCAGCAGCGCGTCGGGCTCGCAGGCCAGCAGCCGCGCCGCCAGCCGCACGCCGCCACGGCTGGTGAACTTGACGGCATTGCTCGCGTAATTGAGCAGCGCCTGGGTCAGCCGCATCGGATCGCCGCGCAGCCGCGCGACCGGCAGCGCCGGCAGCTCGACCGTGACCGCCAGTCCCTTGGCCCCGGCGCGGTCGGCGATCAGCTCGGCCACGCGGCCGAAGATGGCGCCCAGATCGACATCGCCGATGTCGAGCTCGACCTTGCCGGCCTCGATCTTGGAGATGTCGAGGATGTCGTTGATGACCTGGAGCAGGTGGTGGGCGGCGTCGGCGATCTTGCCCAGCCGCTCGGCCTGCACCCGGTCGCGGCTGTGCCGTTGCAGCAGCTGGGTCAGGCCGATGATGGCGTTCATCGGCGTGCGGATTTCGTGGCTCATGTTGGCCAGGAAATCGCTCTTGGCGCGGTTGGCGCTTTCGGCTTCGAGCGCGCGGCGTTCGAGCGCGGCATTGAGCGCGGCGATCTGCTCCTCGCGCGCGCGCCGCTCGCGGTTGTCGAAGGTGGTGGTGCGGCTGCACACGAAGCGGCCGTCGCGGTCGTAGACGGCGCGCGAATTGAGCACCACCGGCAGCCGGCTGCCGTCGCGGTGGCGCAGCTCGAAGTCGAGCCCCGAGGCTTCGCCGGTGAGCTTGAAATGCTCAAAGCCGTACTCGAAGCGCGGCACGTCGGCCGGCACCAGCACATCGGCCAGCCGCAGCCGGCCCACCACTTCCGAGCGCGCCAGGCCGAGCCAGCCAAGTTCGGTGTCGTTGATCTCGATGAAATGGCCGTCGGCGTCGAGCGAGTGGTAGCCGCAGGGCGCCTGGTTGTACAGGTCGTGGAATTCGGCGGCGCGATGCATGAGCGCGCGGTTGGCATCGGCGAGCTGGGCGGTGCGTTCGGTCACCAGCTCTTCCAGCCGGTAGCGGTGCCGGTCGAGCTCGTCGGCGACGCGGCGGCGCTCGGTCACGTCCACCAGAAAGCCCTGCCAGAGGATGGCGCCGTCGGCTTCGCGCTCGGGCATCGAGCGGCCCTCGACCCAGAGCGTGCCGCGCTGCGGATGGACGACGCGGTATTCGGCCAGCCACGGCGCGAGCCGGCTGGCCGAGGTCTCGATCGAGGCGGCGACGGCGGCCCGGTCGTCGGGATGGATGCGCTCGAACAGCGCATCGGCGCAGTCGCGCACCTCGGCCGGCTCCAGCCCGTAGATGCTGCGCAACGCGGCGGCGGCATAGGGCATCGACATGCGGCCGTCGGCGCCGCGGCGAAACGCGCACAGCACGCCGGGCGCGGTCGCCGCTACTTTCTCGATGAGTGCCTGGTTCGGTGTGGCGGCCGACGCGGGCGTCATGGCCGGGCCTCGTCGTCGCGGTAGCTGGCAGCGATGCGGGCAAAGTCGTCGAAGGCGCGGTCGAAGGCATCGACCACATCGGGGTCGAACTGGCCGCCGCGCTCGGCCATCAGCGCGGCGCGCACCAGGTCGAGCGGGATCGGCGCCTTGTAGGGCCGGCGGCAGGCCATGGTGTCGAAGGCGTCGACCAGCGCCATCAGCCGCGCGCCGGCCGGGATGGCGTCGCCCGCCAGCCGGTCGGGATAGCCGCGGCCGTCCCAGCGCTCGTGGTGATGGCGCGCAATCTCCTTGGCGCGCGTCAGAAAGGCCACCGGCCGCTCGGCGTCGCGCTCGGCATTGGCGATGGCGTCGGCGCCCAGGCGGGCATGGGTTTCCATCAGCGCGCGCTCGTCCGGGTCGAGCCGGCCGGGCTTGAGCAGCACCGAGTCGGGAATGCCGACCTTGCCGATGTCGTGCAGCAGCGCCGACTTGGCCAGCAGCTCGATGTTGTCGCCGGTCAGCTCGGCGCGAAAGCGCGGATGCTCGCGCAGCCGCGACGCCAGCAGCCGCATGTAGGCACGGGTGCGGCGCAGATGGTTGCCGGTGCCGACATCGCGGGTCTCGGCCAGCCGCGCCAGCGCATGGATGGTCACGTCCTGGATGATCTGGTTCTCGGCCATGCGGCGCGCCACTTCGTCTTCGAGCGCCGCATTGATGTCGCGCAGCCGGTCGTGGGCACGCTTGAGTTCGAGCTGGTTGCGCACCCGCGCCAGCACCAGCGCCGGCACCAGCGGCTTGGTCAGGTAGTCGACCGCGCCGAGCATGAGGCCGGCGCATTCGTCGTCCACCGAGCTCATGGCGGTCACGAACATCACCGGGATGCTGGCGGTGCGCGGATCGAGCCGCAGCCGGGCCAGCACTTCGTCGCCATCCATGCCCGGCATCATCCGGTCGAGCAGGATCAGCTCCGGCTCGGGTGGCGTCAGCGCCACCTCCAGCGCACGCGCGCCGGAGGTGGCCACGCGCACGCGGTACAGCGGCTGGAGCATGGCGCCGAGCACGGCGATGTTGTCGGGGTTGTCGTCGACCACGAGCAGAGTCGCGCCCACATGGGACTGGGTGTCGGCATCGCCATCGGAAAGGCGTAGGTCCATGGCATCAAGGGGTGGCCTGAAAGGCGATTTCGTGAGCGGATATGAAAGGCAGGCGAATTGCACGATGCAACGGCTCGCGTCGCCGATTGCAACAGCCGGCCGATTGATTCGCATCAAGCTTCAGTGTCGGCGTCTGCATGCGCGCGCCACAGCGCGAAAACACCGTCTTGCGACAAGCGCTCGAAGCTGGAGCGTCACCGGTCGTCGTCGCACGGCAACGCCGGCCGGCGCAATTTGACTTCGCTCAGTCCAAAGCGAACCGGTGCCCGCCGCACCGCCGTCGCACTACCTAAATCAACTTGGCCACGGCCTCGGGCTTCTAGCGTCGATACCAGCGATTCATCCGTTCGACCCGACCATACGAGGCCACCATGCAAGCCAACTTCATCCGAATCGGCGCCGCGCTCGCTCTTGCCTGCGCCTTCCTGCCCGCCGCGAGCGAAGCCGCCAGCGTCGTCACCGCCCACACCCAGACCGCCGTCGTCGCGCGCGCCGGCCGCGCCCAGGCCGAAGCGCTGCTCGAACGCGCCGTCGTCGCCTACGTGAAGGACGGCGCCGCCGCGCTGGCCGAGTTCAGCCAGCCCGCCGGCAGCTTCGTCGTCGGCGACCTGTACGTCGTGGCGCTCGGCACCGACGGCGTGCTCAAGGCCAGCGCCAACAATCCCGAAAGCCTGGTCGGCAAGCCGGTGCTCGACGTGCACGACGCCGCCGGCAATGCGCTGTTCCGCGACTTCCTCGACGCCACCGCCGCCACCGGCCAGGGCAAGACGCAGTACCTGTGGCGCAACCCGGTCAGCAACCACATCGAGAACAAGACCGCGCTGCTCCAGCGCGTGGGCGACGTGGTGCTGGCGGTCGGCTACTACACGCCGCGCTCCACCGCCGAGCAGGCGCATGCCTTCCTCAACGGCGCCTATGCCGAGCTGGAACGCGTGGGCCCGAAGAAGGCCTTCAAGGAATTCAACGATCCCAAGGGCGCCTTCGTGCGCAACGACCTCTACGTGTTCGCCATCGGGCTGAACGATGCGCGCTATCGCGCCAACGGCGCCAACCCCGGGCTGGCCGGCAAGGATGTGGCCAATCTGCATGACGCCGCCGGCACGCCGATCGTGGCCGAGATGATTTCCATCGTGAACAAGCAGGGCGCCGGCTACATCGACTACATCTGGCGCAATCCGGTCACCAACAAGGTCGAGAACAAGACCGCCTATGTGCGCCGCAGCGGCGATGCGCTGATCGGCGTGGGCTACTACAGCGTCAAGTGATCCTTCCGGCGCGGCGGTGCAAGGCCGCCGCGCCGGCCGGTCAGAGGAAGCGGAAGGCGCAGATCGCCACCAGCGTGGGCAGCGCCGCCGCCAGCAGCAGCGGCAGCGGCGCCACCGTCTGGTGCTCGAAGCGCTCGCGCAGGATCGACACCGCCGCCGGATTGGGCGCATTGGCGATGATCGTCAGCCCGCCGCCGGTCACCGCGCCGGCCACCAGCGCCACCTTGAATTCATCGCTCAGGCCCTGCACCAGCGAGCCCAGATAGGTCAGCGCCGCGTTGTCGGTGATGGCCGTCAGCGCGGTCGCGCCGTAGTACACCTGCTCGGCGCTCAGGCTGGTCAGCACCGGTTGCAACCACCATTGCTGCTGCCCGCCCAGCACCACCAGCCCGGCCAGAAAGAAAGCCACCAGCAGCCCCTCGCGCAGGATCAGCCGCTCCTGATGGCGCGCATAGGCCGTGGTGTAGCCCATGAAGAACAGGAACAGGCCCATGAACACCACCGGGTGATGGGCGAACACCACCACGCCGGCCAGAAACAGCAGATGCACCGCCACGACCGGCAGCGGCGCCGGCGCCACCGCCTCGCCGGCGGGAGCCGCAGCCAGCCCGGCCAGCTCGCGCCCGAACAGCAGCGTGACTGCCGTGGCGTTGACCGCCACCGCCAGCGCCGCGCGCCAGCCCAGCGTGCCGAGCATGAAGGCGTTGTCCCAGCCCCAGGCGCTTGCCACCATCAGCACCGGCGGCGCGGCAAAGCTGGTGAGCGTGCCGCCGATCGACACATTGACGAACAGCACGCCGAGCGTCGCGTACTTGAGCCGCTGGCTCGCGCCCGGCGCGAAGTAGCGGCTGCGCAGCATCAGCGCGGCCAGCGTCATCGCCGCCGGCTCGGTGATGAAAGAGCCGAGCAGCGGCACCAGCGCCAGCGTGAGCCAGAACACCGCCGTCACCTCGGGCAGCGGCAGCAGCCGCGCCAGCTGGCCGATGACCGAGCGCGCAAAGCCCAGCACCGGCCGCGTGCCGGCCACCACCATGATGACGAACACGAACATCGGCTCGGTGAAGTTGCGCCCTTCCAGATAGCCGATGGCGGCCTCGCGCCCGTCGATGGCGAAGGTGACCAGCACCAGCACCATGGCCCAGAAGCCGAACACGATCTCGACCTCGCCGAGCAGATGCCACAGGCCCGCATGCACCGGCTGGGCATGCGCCAGCCGCTCGAAGATCCTGGTGGAGAAGGTGTGGACGAGCGCGACGGCGAACAGCGCCGCGCCGATCAGCTGGAGCGTGGTGGGGCTGGGCATGGGCAGGTGGCAAGGTTGTGGCGCGCGACACCGGTCGCGCGCGGAGCCCGAGCTTACGGCCTCGCTGCGCCGTGCCGACGCTTGCGCACCGTCGGGCCGACCGCCGCTCAAGAGGCGGCGCAGGCCGCCGTCATCTGCGGCATGGCGGGCATCGGCCCGCGCCCGGGAGATTCGTCATGAGCATCAGCATCAACGCCAGCCCGTCGGCCGCCATTGCCGGCGCCAGCAGCGGCGACAGCATCGGCATCGCCGTCCTCAAGAAGGCGCTCGATGCCCAGGCCAGCAGCGCCGGTCAGCTGATAGGCAACCTGCCCGCACCGGCACTGCGCGCGCCGGTGGGTTCGCTCGGGCACAGCATCGACACCCACGCCTGACGCAGCGCGCGACTGGCCGGCGCATTCCGCGCACGCAAAAAAAACGGGCGCCGCAGATACGGCGCCCGTCGCAGGCCTCCCGGTAGGAAGGCCCTTGCAATCGAAACGGATCAGAGCTTGTCGGCGAGCTTGAACACCCAGACCGAGCCGCCCTGTTCGAGCATGTTGACCTTCTTGGCCACGTCGCCGCCCCAGAGCGGGACCGCACCGCCCCAGCCCGACACGACCGCGACGTACTGCACGCCGTTGTCGATCCAGGTGACGGGAGGCGCGACCACGCCGGTGCCGGTCTGGAACTGCCAGAGTTCCTTGCCGGTCTTGGCGTCGATCGCCTTCAGGAAGCCTTCGGGCGTGCCATAGAACACCAGGTCGCCGGCGGTCGTCATGACGCCACCCCAGAGCGGGGCGTTGTTCTTGACTTCCCAGACGATCTTGCCGGTCTTCGGGTCGACCGCGCGCAGGGCGCCGATGTAGTCGTCGATGGTCTTGATCGTGAAGCCGGCACCCAGATAGGCCGCGCCCTTCTTGTACGAGATGGGCTCGTTCCAGATGTCCATGCCCCATTCGTTGGCCGGCACGTAGAAGTAGCCGGTCTTCGGGCTGTAGGCCATCGGCATCTGGTTCTTCGCGCCGAGGAAGGCCGGCGCGGCGAACACGCTGGTGCCCTTCTTGTCGTCGCCAGTCGTCGCGGGCGCGCCCGGACGATTGTCTTCGATGTAGTTGGGACGGCCGGTCTTCAGGTCGATGCTGGAGGCCCAGGTGATCTTCTTCACGAACGGGAAGGCGTTCTGCAGCTTGCCGTCCTTGGCGTCGATCACGTAGAAGAAGCCGTTGCGGTCGGCCTTGGCGCCCAGACGCTTGCCGCCCTGGTCGAAGGTGACGAACTCGTTCACACCGTCGAAGTCCCAGCCGTCATGCGGCGTGGTCTGGTAGTGCCAGACGATCTTGCCGGTCTTCGGATCGAGCGCGAGCGTCGAGCTGGAGAACAGGTTGTCGCCGGGGCGCAGATGGCTGTTCCAGGGCGACGGATTGCCGGTGCCGAAGAAGATCAGGTCGAGCTTGGGATCGTAGGTGCCGCCGAGCCAGGTGGCCGCGCCGCCGGTCTTCCACAGATCGCCGGGCCAGGTGGCATTGGTCGTGCCGCTGACGCCGGCATCGGTCTTGTTGCCATCCTTGTCGTAGCTGTAGCCCATGTAGCCTTCGACCGTCGGACGCGACCAGACGAGGTCACCGGTCTTGGCATTGCGCGCTTCCACGCGACCGACCACGCCGAATTCGCCGCCCGACACGCCGGTGATGACCAGACCGTGGGCAATGATGGGCGCTGCGGTGTTGGAGTAGCCGGCTTGGTAGTCGTCGACCTTCTCCTTCCAGACCACCTTGCCGGTGTCCTGGTCGAGCGCGACGAGTTGCGCATCGAGCGTGTTGAAGATGACGAGGTTGTCGTACAGCGCGGCGCCGCGGTTCACCACGTCGCAGCAGGGCATGATGCCGTCGGGCAGGCGGTGCTCGTACTTCCACAGCTTGTGGCCGGTCTTGGCGTCGAGCGCATAGATGCGCGAGTACGAGGCCGTGACGAACATCTTGCCGTTGTGGATGACCGGCTGGCTTTCCTGGCCGCGCTGCTTCTCGCCGCCGAAGCTGAAGCTCCACGCCGGCACCAGCCGCTTGACGTTGGTCGTGTTGATCTGGTTGAGCGAGCTGAAACGCTGGCCGTCGGGCGTGATGCCCCAGGTGACGACCTGACTGGTGTTGGACGCGGCGTTCTCGATCATCTGATCGGTAACGCCGGCATGCGCAGCGGCCGCGGCGCCGAACATGAAGCCGGCCGAAATGGCCGCGGAAAGCAGAGTCTTGCGCATGGGGGTTGCCTCCTCTCGTTTGGTGTGCACGTCGTTCTGATGACGATCGTGACTCCTCAAGGGCAATCCGCATGCCATCGCTTGCAAGCCTCAAATGACGGCTTTTTGCAAGGGAAAGTCCCAGCTCTTTGGCGACCACCCCGGACGCTAATGACACACCTGTTGCACGGTGCAACAGCGCCGGGGGGCCGGGCTGGAACAGCGACGGATCAGTCGGCGAACGCACCCCAGGGCGTGTCGCCGACCGGGATCGTGGCCGCCACCGTGCGCGCGACGGTGTCGATCACCGTCACCTGATTGGACCGGCCGGCCGCCACATAAAGCTTGCCGCCGCTGCGGTCGAGGCTCATGTTCCACGGCCGCTTGCCGACCGGCAGCGTGGTCGTCAGCTCGCGCTTCGCGGTGTCGATGAAGCTCACCGTGCCGTCGCCGCCGTTGCTCACATACAGCGTCGCGCCGTCGGGCGAGATCGCCAGTCCGTTGGCACGCACGCCGGCCTTGATGCTGCCCAGCGGCTTGAAGGTCGCCACATCGACGATCCAGACCGCATCCGACAGCTCGCAGGCCACATAGGCCAGCTTGCCGTCCGGGCTGAAGGCGATGCCGCGCGGCCGCTTGCCGACCATCACGCTGGCGACCACCTTCTTTCTGGCCACGTCGATCACGTCGACCTGCTCGCCGTCCTCGGCGCCGGCGAACACGTACTTGCCGTCGGGGCTGAACACCGAGTGCTCGGGGTTCTCGCCCGGCACCTTCACCTTGAAGACAACGGCGAGCTTCTCGGTATCGACGAAGGCCACGCTCTGCGCCTTTTCGACCGCGGCGGCAATCCACTTGCCGTCGCGCGAGATGTAGACGCCCTCGGGCGACTCGCCGAGCGCGATGCGCGCCACCGGCTCGCGCGTGGCGGTATCGAGCACCAGCAGCCCGTTCGAGGCCATGTCGCTCACGAACACGCGCTTGCCGTCGGGCGCGATGGCCAGCCCGCGCGGCCGGCCGCCGACCTTGATGCTGGCCTCGGTCGCGCCGCTCGCCGCATCAATCACGCCGATGCTGCCCGCGCCCTCCTCGGTCACGTAAACCTTGGCCGCCGATGCGCTGCCCGCCATGAGCGCAAACAGCGCCGCCAGAACTGCCTTTTGCATGAAGTCTCCTCTTGGGTCTTGTGGTCGATGTGTTGCGCCGGAGCGCAGTTGCACAGTTGTCGCAGCATGCATGCGCCGTGCCCCGTTGCCGTTTGAAACAGTGTGCGAATGCGGCAGTGCAGCATGTGCCGCCGGCGACGCGTCCCGTCGCGCGACATGCCAGCCGCGCGACTGGATCGCACTGGCGCAGACAGTGTTCCAGCCTGTTCCAGCACGCCACAACCGCACCGGGAATAACCCGCGTGCGGCGCTGCGGTGGCATGTGCGTTGCGCCTTGTTACCTCGATCCGACCGCTCACGGACGGACGCAAACAAATGCAACTGGAGAGGAGACAACACATGATCTCGATGCGCGCACGCACGCTTGCCCTGGCCCTGGCCGCCCCCGCATTCGCCCTGCCTCTCGGCGCTCAAGCCGTCGAATTCAAGGCTGGCGACTGGACGCTCGATCTGGGCGGCATCGTCAACGCCTACTACACGTCGACCAGCTGCTCGGGCACGCAGGTCGGCGGCATTGCGCTGGCCAGCAAGGCACTGGGCTGCGGCGGCACCGACGGCCGCACCACCATCGGCAATGGCCTGCTGCCGAACGCGCTCATCACCAGCGTCAAGACCACGCAGGACGGCGTGGACATCGGCGCCACCATCCTGATCGCGGTCCACACCGCCACCAGCAGCGCGGTTGCCGAGAACAACAACGTCGACGTGCGGCGCGCCTTCTTCACGGCCGGCAATGCCGAGACCGGCACGTTCAAGATCGGTCGCGACGGCGGCGTGTTCGGCGACGCGGCCATCTTCGGCGACATGACGCTGCTGGGCGCCGGCGCCGCCGTGCAGGCCACGCAGCGCGGCCGCGTCACGCTGGGCCACATCGGCGCCGGCTACAGCTATCTCGGCTACTACGGCCAGCTCACCTATCTGTCGCCGAGCGTCAACGGCTTCTCCGTCGAGGGCGGCGTGTACAGCCCGGTCGACGGCACGGCCACCAACAGCGGCAAGTCGCCGCAGGCGCAACTGCGCGGTCTGTACAAGTTCGAGGGCGGCAAGGCGTGGGTGGCGGGCAAGACCCAGCGCTTCAAGTCCGATGGCAGCACCAACGCCCCCGACAGCTTCACGATGAACGCGGTGGAAGTGGGCGCGCTCGGCGAGATCGCCGGTTTCGGCCTGATGGGCAACTACCAGACCGGCAAGGGCCTCGGCATCCTGTCGGAAGGCGACTCCGGCAAGGCCAAGCAGCACAACTGGATCACCCAGGCCACCTACGCCATCACGCCCAAGCTCAAGGCTGGCGTCAGCTACGGCGAAAGCAAGCTGAAGGACGGCTCGGGTTCCGACTTCGAGAAGAACACCAACGGCACGCTCGGCGCGTACTACAAGCTGACCAAGTCGGTGACGGTCGTGGCCGAAGTGGGCCGCACCGAATCGAAGGCGTTCGATGGCGGCAAGGCCAAGATGAACGGCGGCTCGGTCGGCGCAATCCTGTTCTTCTAAGGCGGCACGCGGTTCGGCCGGTGTCGGCGGATTGCGCCGGCAGCGGCCGGGCGGCGGTGCGCCGGTGCCAGCAGGCCGGCTCCGACTGCCTTTTGCTCCGCCGCGTTTTCATTGGCACGGGCCGGGTAACACTTCATCGTGCCGTGCCGGGCGGGCCTAGGCTCCTAGCCCCGCCACCCGACCTCGCAGGGCTCGATGGCTCAAGCCAACAACAACTCCCCGCTGACGCAGGCGCTCGCGCGCTTTGCCGATCCCGCCGCCGATCCGGTGCGGCTGCTTGCCGCCCTCGTGGCCGCCGTGCGGCCGCGCCGCGCCGACGATGCCGACGAGGCGCGCGGCCGCTTCGGCCTGCTGCTGACCCAGCTCGAAGCCGAGCCCGAGCTGCGCCGCCAGGTGCGCGCGCATTTCACCGCGCTGCTCGCCAGCCGCCGGCTCACCAGCTTCTTCGCCGACAGCGGCATCCTGCCGGCCACCGGCTTCTTCACCGAACTGTGGCGACTGGTCGCCAAGCGCCTGCTGCCAGAGCTGCCCGACGAGCGCGAATTCCGCGACGCGATGCGCTCGATCTTCAACCGGCCGCGCGACTGGGAATGGCTCGATTCGCTCGACCGCGCCGAGCTGCTGCGCTTCTGGCGCTGCATCGCGCCGGGCGACGGCATCGGCGAGACCGAACGGCGCCAGCTGGTCGACGATCTGCTCGACGCGGCGCTGCTGCTGGCCTATCGCGTCGGCGGTCTCGGCATCGAGCGCGAACTCGCGCCGCTCGCGCCGACCTTCCGCGACTTCACCGCGCGCTTTCTGGCGGTGGCGCGCGAGACGCAGGTGTTCGTCGACGGCTACCGCGCCCATCTCGACGATCCGTCCGCGCCGGTCGAGGACGAGCGCCAGCTGGTGGTCATCATCGACCAGTGCCAGGACGTGCTGAAGCGCGCCCACCGCATCGCGCGCACCGTCGGCACCAGCACCCATCTCACCTATCTGATGACGCGCGCCGGCCAGAGCCTGGACCGGCTCGAAGCGGTGGTGAGCCTGCTCGGCGCGCGGTTTCGCGGCGAGGCGCGCGACGCCGCCCTCGCCGGCTGGACCGCCATCGCCCACGACACGCTGCAAGCCGAAAGCCGGCGCGACAGCGTGCGCGCCCACATTGCCGGCGGCCTCGGCCTGCTGGCGCTGCGCGTGACCGACAACGCGGCCCAGACCGGCGAGCACTACATCGCCAGCAACCGCGCCGAGTACTGGGCCATGTGGCGCTCGGCCGCCGGCGCCGGACTGATCATCGCCGGCATGGCGCTGCTCAAGGTGTTTCTCGGCAAGGTCGATGCGTCGCTGGCCGGCACGGCGCTGCTGTACAGCCTCGATTACGGCATCGGCTTCGTGCTGATCTATCTGCTGCATCTGACCGTGGCCACCAAGCAGCCGGCGATGACGGCGCAAACCCTCGTCGGCCAGCTCGGCGAGGTGAGCCGGGGCCGCATCGCGCGGCTCGACGAGATGGCCGAACTCATCGGCGCGGTGGTGCGCACCCAGATCGCCGCCATCCTCGGCAATGTGACCGTGGCGCTGCCGACCGCGATGGCGCTGTGCTGGGGCATGAGCCTGTGGCTCGGTCAGCCGGCGGTCGGCATCGAGAAGGCCACGCATCTGCTCGAAGACCTCGATCCGCTCGGCCTGGCGCTGCCGCATGCGGCGATTGCCGGCGTGTTCCTGTTCTTCTCGGGCGTGCTGTCGGGCTATTTCGACAACAAGGCGCGCATCGAGCGCTTCGGCGCGCGGGTGGCGCGCATCGGCTGGCTGCGCCGGCTGCTCGGCGAGCACCGCGCCGGCCGCTTTGGCGAGTACATGGAAAGCCGGCTCGGCGGGATCATGGGAAATCTGCTGTTCGGCTTCATGCTCGGCAGCACCGGCACCGTCGGCGCCATCCTCGGCTGGCCGATCGACATCCGGCACATCGCCTTCGCCTCGGCCAATCTGGGCTTTGCGCTGGTGGCCTTCGACTTCGCCCTGCCCTGGCAGACGGTGGCGACGGCGGCGGCCGGCGTGGCGCTGATCGGGCTGGTGAACCTGGGCGTGAGTTTCTCGCTCGCGCTGTGGATGGCGCTGCGCGCGCGCCAGGTGAGCATGGACGGCCGGCAGGTGAAGGCGCTGGCCGGCGCGCTGTGGCGGCGCTGGCGCAGCCAGCCGCTGCGCTTCATCGGCGCACCGCCGCGCACGATCGAGCGCTAGCCGGCGGGCGGCGCCGGCTGGCCGGGCGCCGCGCCACCGGGCACGCGCCGATGCAGCGCCGCGGGCACGGCGCGATTGCCGCCGGCGCGCCGCGCGGCTACAAGTAGCGCCGTCATCCGCCACCGCCGCCCGCCATGTCCGCTGCCCGCCCGCTCCGCCTGCTGTTCCGCCTTGGCCTGCTGCTGCTCGCGCTGACCGCCGCCATCCCGGGCCACGCCCGCGCCACCGACGCGGCCGACCCGCCGCCGCATGAAGCCACGCTGCGCTTCATGAACCGCGACCTGCACACCATGCGCAGCGACTTCGCCGGCGCCGATCCCGAGACCCGCGCCAGCCGCGCCCTGCGCCGGCTCGACAACCTCGACGACCGCCATCTCGACGCCGGCATCACGCGCGAGCCCTTCCTGTGGAACAACCAGCGCGGCGTGACGCTGCGGCTCGGCGACACCGTGGCCTTCACCGTGCTGGAGCGCGACCTCGACGGCGAGGAAGGGCTGACGCTCGACGCCGCCGTGGACCGCGCCGAAGGCCGGCTGCGCGATGCGATCCAGGCCCGCGTCGAGCTGACGCGCGGCGCCAGCCTGCTGCGCGGAGTGCTCGCGTCGCTGGTGGCCAGCGCGGTGCTGGTGACGCTGCTGTGGCTGCTCGGCCAGGCCACGCGCCGGGTGGTGCGGCCGCTGCACAAGCTGATCGAGGCGCGCATCGCACGTCGCCATGTGCTCGGCATCGACTGGTCCGAGCATGCCTTTCGCGTGCTGGTGCGGTTGCTGCAAGCCATTGCACTGGTCATCGGCGCCAGCCTGGTCTACTCGTGGATCGCCTTCGTGCTCAACCGGTTCGCGGTGACGGCGCCGCTCGGCGGGCGCATGGCCGATTTCGTGGCCGATCTGCTGGCGCGGTTTGCCGGCGGCGCGCTCGATGCCATCCCGGGGCTGGTGACCATCGCCTTCATCCTGTTCATCGCGCGCGGCGCGGTCAGCGTCATCAACGGCGTGTTCGACGGCGTGACCGCCGGCCGCTTTGTCGTGCCCGGCCTGCATCCCGAAACCTCCAATGCCACGCGCCGCATCCTGGTGGTGCTGACCTGGTCACTGGCGTTCACGCTGGTCTATCCGTACATCCCGGGCTCCAACAGCGAGGTGTTCAAGGGACTGTCGGTGCTGTTCGGCTTCATGCTCACGCTCGGCTCGTCGGGCGTGGTCAGCCAGCTCATGAGCGGGCTGGTGCTGGTGTATTCGCGCGCCTTTCGCGTCGGCGATTTCGTGACCGTGGGCGAGGTCGACGGCGTGGTGAAGGAAATGGGCGTGCTGTCGGTCAAGCTGGTCAACATCCGCAACGAGGAAATCACCATTCCCAACGGCGTGATGGTCGGCAGCTCGGTGCGCAACTACAGCAAGCTGTCGGGCCAGCAGGGCACGCTCATCTCGACCAAGGTGACCATCGGCTATGACGCGCCGTGGCGGCAGGTGCATGCGCTGCTCAAGGCCGCCGCTGCCAATACCGAAGGCCTGCGGCGCCAGCCCGAGCCCTTCGTGTACCAGCGCGCGCTGCAAGACTTTTATGTGGAGTACGAGCTGTTCGCGCACATCGACGTGCCGCTGCGCCGGCTGCCGGTGCTGAGCCAGCTGCATGCGGCAATCCAGGACGAGTTCAATGCGGCGGGCGTGCAGATCATGTCGCCGCATTTCATGGAGCAGCCGGCGCAGGCGGTGCTGGTGCCGAGGGGGCAGTGGCATGAGGCGCCGCCCGCAGCCTGAATCCCGGTGTCAGGTCTTGGGCGGCAAGGCCAGAAACTCCTCGACCCAACTCCCCACCCGCGGCGCGATGTTCTCCATCGACCGCCGATGCATGTCCAGATCGAACAGCTCCGGCTCATGCGCATACGGCCGCCGCATCGCGAACACGTCGGCCGCCGCATGGCTCAGGTCGACGATGCGGCCGTCGATGATGTTGTACTGATGCTGGTAGTTGCCGGCGATGCTGCCGCCGTAGACCAGACTCATGAACAGCGAGCCGTACTTGCACGAGCGCGACAGGTCGAGCGGCAGCGGCTCGCCGCGCTCCGCTGCGCGCTCGCGCCACTTGTCGAACACGAAGGCGCCGGCGCGCAGAAAGCCCGAATCGTCGAGTGCCACGCGGCCGTCGAACGGCGCAAAGCTGGCATCGGGAGTTTCACGACCGAGACGCGCAAGGTCGTGGAAGCGCAGCGGCTTGGAGAGAGGCATGACGGGCGGCCTTCGGCAATCGGGCGAAGGAGTGCCGCCCCGGTCGGCCGAGTATGCGCGCCGCGCGCTCAGCCCTTGCGCCGCGCCGCCAGCAGCTTCATGCCCAGCACCGCCACGCCGATCACCAGCAGCGACAGCAGCGTGGTCACCGTGCCGAGCGCATAGATCACCGGCGTCGTCACCGTCGTGGTCAGCCCCTGCAATTCGAGCGGCAGCGTGTTCAGGTCGCCGATGGCCTGCGAGGTGCGCGCGATCTCGTCCCAGCTCAGCGTGAAGCCGAACATGCCCACGCCGATCACGCTCGGCCCGATGATCGGCAGCACCACATCCTTGAAGCTCTGCCACGGCGTTGCGCCCAGGTCACGCGCGGCTTCCTCGTAGGCGGTGTTGAAGCGGTTGAACACCGCAAACATGATGAGCAGCCCGAACGGCAGCGTCCATGTGAGATGGGCGCCGAGCGCCGAGGTGTAGAGCCCCATCGTGCTGCCGAAGCCGTCGGCCAGCTCCTGCCAGCCCATGCTCTCGAACCAGCCCTTGAGCGCGGTATCGAGCAGCCGGAACGCCAGCCCGATGCCGAGCGACACCACGATCGACGGCATGATGAGACTGGCGATCGACGTGTAGAACAGCGCGCCATCGCCGAAGAAGCGCTTGCGGAACGCCAGCCCCGCCAGCAGCGAGATGACCACGTTGATCGCCATCACCACCAGCCCCACGCGGATCGAGCGACCGAACGCGGCCCAGATGTCGACCACGCCCACGCCCTCGGCCAGCTTGGCAAACCAGTGCAGCGACACGCCGCGCATCGGGAAGGTCAGCCCGCCTTCCGGCCCCTGAAAGCTGAGCACGAAGATCGTGATGGTAGGCCCGTACAGGAACAGCACATAGGCCGCGAAAAACAGCGCGAGCAGATAGAAGCTCGCCGGACGCTTGCCTTCGTTCATCACAGCTCCTTGCGGATGTCGACGATGCGCGTGAGGCCGAAGATGATCATCAGCACCACGAGCAGCAGGATCACGGCATTGGCCGCCGCCGCCGGAAATTGCAGATAGCTGGTCTGCACCTGGATGATCTTGCCGACCGAGGCGATCTGCTGGCCGCCCATCACGCCGATGGTCACGAAGTCGCCCATCACGATGGTGATGACGAAGATCGAGCCGATGATGATGCCGGTCTTGCACAGCGGCACGATCACGTCGCGCAGGATCTGGAAGCCGGTCGCGCCGGCGTCGCGCGCCGCCTCGATGAGCGCGCGGTCGATGCGCATCATCGAGTTGAAGATCGGCACGATCATGAACATGGTGAACAGGTGGACGAAGGCCAGCACCACGGCAAAGTCGCTGTACAGCAGCCACTCGACCGGACTGTTCACAAGGCCGCTGCCCATCAGTGCCTGGTTCACCACGCCATTGCGGCCCAGCAGCGGAATCCACGAAATCATGCGGATCACGTTGGAGGTCCAGAACGGAATCGTGCAGAGCAGAAACAGCAGCGTCTGCATGCCCTGCGTGCGCACATGAAAGGCCACGAAATAGCTCACCGTGAAACCGATGAGCAGCGTGATGACCCAGACCAGCGCGCAGAACTTGAGCGTGGACGCATAGGTGCGCAGCGTGGTGCACATGCCGTCGCCCGCGCCGCCGCCGAAGCAGCCCGCAAAGATGTCTTTGTAATTCTGGAATGTGAAGGCCGGGATGATCTCGTACTCGTTGTACTGCCAGAAGCTCACGACGGCGACGAGCGCGAGCGGCAGCACAAAGAACAGCGCAAAGACGATCACGGCCGGCGTGGCCTGCAACCACGCCGGCAGGCCGGGCAAGCGGCGTGTGCTCATGCTCAGGCCGCCACGAACTCGTTCCACTTCTGAACCATGTAGGTGTTCTCGTCCATGATCGAGTTCCAGCAGGCGATGCCGCCCATGCGCGCTTCATACGAGCCGCCGTCGCGGACCTTGCCGGCCTTCTCCAGCACCGTGCCGTCGGGCGCCTTGATGTCCTTGGCGGCCGGCTTGCCTTCCATCCAGTAGGCCCACTCATAGGGCTCCATCTTTGCCTTGGCGGTGTCGAGCACGGCGGCGTAATAGCCCTGGCGGTTCAGGTAGGCGCCGGCCCAGCCGTCGAGGAACCAGTTGATGAACTCGTAGGCGCCGTCGAGCTTGCGACCGCTCAGGCCCTTGGGCAGACCAAAGCCGGCAGCCCAGGCGCGATAGCCTTCCTTGAGCGGCTGGAACACGCAGTCGAGGCCCTTGCCGCGCACCGCCGTGACCGCTGGCGACCACATTGACTGAATCACCACCTCGCCCGAGGCCATGAGATTCACGCTCTCGTTGAAGTCCTTCCACAGCGCGCGGAACTGGCCGGCGCGCTTGGCCTCGATCATCGTCTTGATGGTCAGGTCGATCTCGGCGCGGGTCATGTTGCCCTTGTCGGCGTACTTGTGGATGCCCATGGCCTCGACCACCATCGCCGCGTCCATGATGCCGATGGACGGGATGTTGAGCGTCGCCGCCTTGCCCTTGAACTCGGGGTTGAGCAGCTCGGCCCAGCTGGTGATCGGGCGCTTGATGAGGTCGGGCCGGATGCCGAGCGTGTCGGCGTTGTAGACGGTGGGAATGAGCGACATGAACTGCGTCGGCTCGCTCGCAAACTCCTTGCTGCTGGCGCCCTTGAGATAGATGACCTTCTTCGGCGCCGTGCCCTGCTCGCCGACCTTCTTGCCGCCCACTTCACCCTTGGTGAACAGCGGCGTGATCTTGTCGGCGTTCTTGATGCGCTTGCTGTCGATGCCCACGAGATTGCCGGTCGGCACGATCTTGCGCAGCGAGAAGAACTCGGTGTCGGCCAGGTCGAAGGAGCTGGGCTGGGTGACGATGCGCTTGGTCACGTCGTCGGTGTTGAGCGGGATGTACTGGATCTTGATGCCGGTGTCCTGCTCGAACCTGTCGGCGATCTCCTTGCTCTGGTTGACCGCCGTGCCGACGTAGCGCAGCACGATCTTTTCCTGCGCATGCACATACGGAAAGCCGGTGATGGCGCTGACGCCGGCGACGCCGATGGCGCCCTTGAGCAGGCCCCGGCGCGAGCTGTTGGCGGGCGCGGCGTTGTCGGTCACGGGGCGGGAAAGCTTGTCGGTCATGTCTCGGTCCTGGGGGATGAATCGGGGATGGGATGGGGTTTCAGGCGGCGAGCCGGTGCGCATCGCTGCCGCTCCAGCTCAGCGTGACCGCCTCGCCCGGTTGCAGCGGCGCGGCGTAATAGCTGGCCTCGTCGACCATGGCGGTGAGTTCCTGATTGCCGGGCGCATCGAGCGTGACCAGCACATGCACGCCCTGGTATTCGATGCCGCGCACCAGCCCGGCGATCGAGCTGCCGTCGAAGCCGGCGACAGCGCTTGCACCGGCAGCCAGCTTCACCTTGTCGGCGCGCACCGCGACCGGCGCCGTCGCCGCGCCGCCATCGGTGCGGATGACGTTGTGGCCGCCCAGAAAGCGCGCGACAAATTCGGTGCGCGGCCGGTTGAAGATGTCGTGCGGCGAGCCGGCCTGCTCGATGCGGCCGGCGTTCATCACCACCGCCAGATCGGACAGCGCCATCGCCTCTTCCTGCGAGTGCGTGACATGCACGAAGGTGATGCCGAGGTCCTTCTGCCAGCGCTTGAGTTCGGCGCGCATCTTCACGCGCAGAAACGGGTCGAGCGCCGACAGCGGCTCGTCGAGCAGCAGCACGCGCGGCTCATTCACCAGCGCGCGCGCCAGCGCCACGCGCTGCTGCTGGCCGCCCGAGAGCTGGGCCGGCTTGCGCTCGGCATAGGGCGTCATCGACACCAGCTCCAGCACCTCGGCGGCACGCTTGCGGCGCGCTTCCTTTGTCTGCCCGCGCACCTTGAGGCTGTAGGCCACGTTGTCGATGGCGCTCATGTGCGGGAACAGCGCATAGCTCTGGAACATCATCGCCGTGCCGCGCTCCGACGGCGCCAGCAGCGTGACGTTGCGCCCGCCAATGACGATGTCGCCGTCGCTCACCTCCTCATGGCCGGCGACCATGCGCAGGGTTGAAGTCTTGCCGCAGCCCGAGGGGCCGAGCAGGCAGCAATAGCTGCCGGCGGCGATGCGCAGATCGATGGCATCGACCGCGCGCGTGTTGCCGCCGTAGAGCTTGCTGACCTTGACGAGTTCGATGTCGGATGCGGTTCGCATGACTGCCCTTTCTTGCCGATGAAGCCGGCGCCGGAGCGACGCCGACCGGGCGGCGAAGCAAGTTCCATGACTCGCCCGCGCCGCCGTTCGCTTGCGTCAGAAGTTGTGCGTGAGGCCGAGCGACGCCACGGTCTGGCCCTTGCCGGCCGCGCCGCTGCCGTAGAAGCGCTCGCGCGCGCTGCCGTCGTTGCTCATGTGCACCAGGTTGAGATTGATGTCGGTGCGCTTGGACAGCAGATACCAGACGATGAAGCGCTCGAAATGGCTGTCGTTCTCGGTGGTCTTCTGGTTGCGCGCCACATGGTCGAGCGCGAGGCGCCATTGCGGCGCGGCAAACCAGTCGATGCCCACATCCCAGGCGATGGCGGTCGGCAGGCTCAGGCTTTCCATCTTGCTGTTGGCATAGGCGCCGCGCACGCGCCAGTCGCCGAGCTTGTAGCTGGCGCCGAGCGACCAGAGCCGGTCGTCGCGGCTGGCGTCGGCATTCTTGCCGTCGTGCCAGGTGGCGCCGGCGTTGAAGCCGCCCAGCTCATAAGTCACGGCCGATTCGACCGTGCGGCCGCCGTTGGCGCTGACCGTCGACTCGCCAGCCGAATACAGCACCGCCGCGCGCAGGCCCGCGACCTTGGGCGTGTAGTACTTGACCGAGTTGTTGGTCAGGTCGCTGAGCCAGTCGAACTCGGTATAGCGGAAGGCCGCATAGCCGCCGCAGATGAAGAAGCCACACATCACGTCGTCGTTCAGGTTCCACTGCCGGCCGACCGTGACCGTGCCGAAGCCGCCGTCGAGCCCCACGAAGGCGCCGCGATTGAACAGCCGGCCGTCCATGCTCGACTTGCCGTCGTCGAGGTTGAGACCGGCTTCGAGCCCGAACAGCGCGCTCAGTCCGTCGCCCAGATCCTCCTTGCCGCGAAAGCCGATGCGCGACGCGGCGATGGCGCCGTTGTCGATGCGGGTCTGGCTCTTCTTGCTGCCGCTGGCGTCGTACACATTGTTGACGCTGACGACGTCGGTGCTGGCGATGCCGTAGAGCGTGACATTGCTGCTCTGGGCCCAGGTGGTGCTGGCCGCGCAGGCCAGGGCGGCGCCGATGATGGCTTTCTTCATGCTTTCCCCGTGGTTGTGCTTTGAATGTGTTTGCGCCCGAAGCTCACCAGTTTTGTGCACAATCTGGCGAGTCGATTGCATACAGCAAGTCGCATACCAAATCGCCGCCCGAGGACTTTTCGCCATGCTCATCCGCGTCATCAATCCCAACACTTCCGCGCCGATGACCGCCGCCATCGGCGCTGCCGCCGCGCGCGTGGCCGCGCCCGGCACGCGCATCGATTGCGTCAGCCCGGCGATGGGGCCGGCCTCGATCGAAGGCCATTACGACGAGGCGATCGCCACGGTCGGGCTGCTGGAGGAAATCCGCGCCGGCGAGCTGCTGGGCGCGGCCGGGCATGTCGTCGCCTGCTTCGGCGATCCGGGGCTGGATGCGGCGCGCGAGATCGCGCGGGCGCCGGTCATCGGCGTGGCCGAAGCGGCGATGCATCTGGCCACGCTGGTGGCGACGGGTTTCTCCGTGGTCACCACGCTGGAGCGGACGTGCATCATCACTGAGCATCTTGTGCACAATTACGGTTTCACGCGTCAATGCCGGGCAATACGGGCGTGCGAGATTGCGGTGCTTGAGCTTGAGCATCCGGGCTCGGGCGCCTATGAGCGCATCGAGGACGAATGCCGGCGCGCGCTGCGCGAGGACCGTTCGGGCGCCATCGTGCTCGGCTGCGCCGGCATGGCCGAGCTGCGCGACCGGCTCCAGGCGGCGCTCGGCGTGCCGGTGGTCGAGGGCGTGACGGCGGCGGTCAAGCTGCTGGAAGGGCTGGCGGCGCTGGGGCTGGCCACCTCGCGCCACGGCGATTACGCGGCGCCGCTGGCCAAGCCGTATGCGGGATTGATGGCGCGTTTCGCGCCGGGAGGAAGTTCTTGAGGTCTGTGAACAGCGACGACGCGAGCCTGGGCTCGGCGATCGACGACGAGGTCTATGAAGCCATCTTCGACGCGGTGATGACGCGCCGGCTGCCACCAGCCGCGCGCCTGACCGAGGCGCCGCTGTGCGAGGTGTTCGGCACCACGCGCGCGGTGGTGCGGCGGGTGTTCGTGCGGCTGGCGCATGAGCGGGTGATCGAGTTGCAGCCCAATCGCGGCGCCTCGGTGGCCAGCCCCGACATCGAGCAGACGCGCGCGGTGTTCGAGGCGCGCCGGGTGATCGAGGCCGGCCTGGTGCGCAAGCTGGCCGCGCAGGCCGACAAGCGCTGGCTGGCCGGTCTGCGCGCGCTGGCGGCCGAGGAGCATGCCGCCTTCGAGCGCGGCGACCGCAGCGCCTGGATCGAGCTGTCGGGCAGCTTCCATCTGCGGCTGGCCGAGGCGGCCGGCAACGACGAGCTGCGCCGCATGCTCAAGACGCTGGTGGCGCGCACCTCGCTGATGATTGCGCTCTACCAGTCGGCCCAGGCGAGCCTCTGCGCCAGCGATGAGCACGTCCAGCTGCTCGATGCGATCGAGCGTGGCGACGCGGCCGGCGCGGTGGCGCTCAGCGATGAGCATCTGCTGCATTGCGAACGCCAGCTCAAGCTGGAAACCGAGCCGGACGAGCCCGATCTGGCGGCGGTGTTCGCGAGCTATGCGCGCTCGCGCAAGTCGGGCCGCGCCGCCGGCTGAGCCGGATCGGCGCTGCGCGCTTCCACATCGACGATGTCGGCATCGCGCAGGCGCGCGCTGGCCAGCGACCAGCGATTGCCATCGAAGACGCCGGGCCGGTCGGCCGGCTGCACGCGCGGGCCGGCCGCCGCCGGAGCGCGCGCTGCGGTGGGGCGGGCAATGTCGGCATCGAAGGCACGCGCCAGCAGCAGCAGCGCGGCCAGCGCCGCCTGCCCGGCCGCCGCGCAATAAAGCCAGCCGGCGCGCTGGCTGCGCTCGGCCTCGCGCCGGGCGGCACGCTGGATGGCATCGGCGCGCAGGTCGGTGGCGAAGCGCTCGGCCAGCTGACGCAGCGCGCCGGCGGCCGGCAGTAGCTCGCGCTCGAAGCGCAGCCGCGCCAGCTCGGGCTGGCCAAGCCGGGCCGCCATCGATTGCACGCGGCGCTCGGCTTGCAGCGCGCGCTGACGGCGGTCGAGTTCATCGAGCGTCTGGCGTTCGGCGCTGCCGACGGCCAGCGCGCCGAGCCGCTGGCGCAGTTCGGCGGCGGCAAGCGTGGCGTCGCTGCGCGGACGGTCGGGCTCGGGCGCGGCGCTCAGCGCGTCGAGCGCCGCATGCTCGGCGCGCAGCCAGTCGGCCAGCACCGCTTCCTTGCGCTGCGCATGCAGCTGGGCGGCGGCGGCCTCGTCATCGAGCCGCTGGGCCCAGCCGAGCGCGCCCAGCATGGCGATGGCCGATGCGGCCAGCGGCACGGCGGCCAGCGCCGCCAGACGATTTCCCCAGCCCATCCCCCGCCCTCCCCGGCTGCGCCGCCAGGAGATTCCGGCCGGCGCTGAGGGCCGAATGTGCCGCGCGCGGGCGCCGGCGGTTCGGGCAAAAAACGGGGCGAAGCCGCTGCGGGCGGCCGCTCAGGGCCGCGTGGCCGCTTCGAGCGTGGCAAGCCAGCTCATGGCCTGCTCGCGGCTGGCGCCGCACATCTCCTGCGACGGCTGGAGCCCGCCGCAGCAGCCCGGCCGGCCGGGCTGACCAAAGATCCTGCAGCGCAGCTCGGCATCGAGCTGGACGCAGGCCACGCCGGCCGGCTTGCCGCCTTCCATGCCCGGGATGGCGCTGCTGATCGACGGCGCGATGCAGCAGGCGCCGCAGCCGGGCCGGCAGTCGGGCGGCGGCACGACGGCGCCGGCGGCGTGCGTGCTGCTCATGCCCGCCGCGCTCATGCCCAACACGCTCATGCCGCGCCGCCGTCGCGCGCCCGGTCGAGCACGCCGCAATCGATCGCCAGATGCACCAGCTGCGCGGTGTTCTCCACGCCCAGCTTCTGGCGGATGTTGGACTGGTAGTTGGCCACCGTCTTGGGCGTGAGATTGAGCAGCTCGGAGATGCGCGCGGCGCTGTGGCCCTCGGCCAGCAGCCGGAAGATCTCGAACTCGCGCTCGCTCAGCCGGCCCAGTTCCTCGCGCTGGGCCCGGCGGGTGGCGCTGTCGCGCGCGGTGGCCAGATCGCCGCCCAGATAGCGCCGACCGCCGGCCACCGTGAGCACCGCTTCCACCAGCACCTCGGGCGCGCTCGACTTGGTCAGATAACCCCAGGCGCCACCGTCGAGCGCGCGGCTCACGAACACCGCGTCCTCATGCATGCTGAACACCAGCACCCGCGCCCGCGCATCGCGCGCCAAAATCCTGCGCATCGCCTCCAGCCCGCTGATGCGCGGCAGGGTGATGTCCATCACCACCACATCGATGCGCTCGCCCTCGGCATAGCGGCGATAGGCCTCCTCGCCGTCGGCCGCCTCGGCGCAGACGCGGATGCGACCGGTGGCTTCCAGCAGCCGCCGGTAGCCCTCGCGCACCACGGCATGGTCGTCCACCAGCAGCACCGCAATGCTTGGCGCGTCATTCATCGTCTTGCTCCGCAACCGGGATGCTGGCCGTGATGGCGGTGCCGCCGCCGGGCTCGCTGGTCAGCGTGAACTGGCCGCCCACCGCCTCCACGCGCTCCTGCATGCCGAGCAGCCCGAGCCCGCCGCGCCCGCCGCCCGGCAGCAGGCCGCGACCGTCGTCATGCACCGCCAGCCGCACCCGGCCGTCGGCGCGCTCCAGGCTCACGCGCACCGTCGTGGCCTGGGCATGGCGCGCGATGTTGGTCAGGCTTTCCTGCACCAGCCGGTAGGCGGTGATGGCGACCGGCTCGGGCAGCCGGTCGAGCCCGGCGCTGGCGCTGAACTCGAAGCTGGTGCCGGCCAGCCGCGGCCGCCAGCCGTCGATGCAATGCTCCAGCGCCGCCACCAGCCCCAGCTCGTCGAGCGCCACCGGACGCAGCCGGCTCATCATCGTGCGCACCGTGGCGTAGACATGGTCGGTCAGCTCGACGATGGCGCCGGCGGCGCGGCGCAGCTCGCCAGCATCGAGCCGCGTCGCCGATTCGCCGGCGCGCCGCAGCGATACCGCCTCGATCTTGATGGCGTTGAGCGTCTGGCCCATCTCGTCATGCAGCTCATGCGCGAGGCGCCGGCGCTCGGCTTCCTGGATGCCGATGGCTTCGCGCGCCAGCAGCCGGTAGCGCCGCTCGCTGTCCTCGGCGCGGCCCTCGGCCTCGATGCGCAAGGCCAGCTCGCAGCGCGCCTCGCGCATCCGGCGCCACGAAAACCAGCTGAGGCCGGCGGTCAGCACCAGCATCGCCAGCGGCAGCTCGTCGAGCTGGAAGCGCTCGAACGAGCGCGTGAAGCGCAGCACGGCTTCGTTGAGTTCGAGCCGCGCGCCCACGGCAAAGGTGGCGGCGGCAAACACGGCGGCAAGCGCCAGGTCCTGGCGGGCGGATGACTTCATGTGGCGACGATAGCCGAGCCGCCCGTACTCAACTGCCGGTCCGCCCGAACTCCACCCGCACGCCGACCCAGAAGATGCGCGGCGCGCCCGGCGCGACGAAGGTGGAATGCAGCAGCGCGCGTTCGCCATCGATGACCGGCGTGGTGAACGGCCGGCCGATGAACGTGCCATCGCTGCGGAAGCCGGTCGCGCCCAGCTGCGCCGCCGAGGCGTAACGCCGGTCGAACACGTTGTTGACCTGGGTGTAGAGCTTGACCGCGCGCGTCGCCTGCCAGTCGGCGCCGAGGTTGAACACCGCATAGCCGCCGACCTTGCCCGGGCCGAGGTAGTAGGTGCCGTCGGCCTGATGCTGGCCGTTCTCGTTGCCGCGCGCGAGCGAATCGCCGACCGCATTCATGTCGACACCCACGCGCACCGTCGGCAGCAGGCGCCAGTCGGCCCAGGCCTTGAACAGATGGCGCGGCGTCAGCGGCATGCGGTCGCCGGGCTTGACGTCGATGGTGCCCTCGAAGCCCGGATTGCCTTCGAGCGCCGCGCTGTTGCTGCTGTTGCCCTCGCCGTTGAAGGTCTCGGCGCTCTGGTAGGTCGCCTGCAAGTACGTGTAGTTGGCGCCCCAGTTCACCGTGTCGGTCGCGCTGCCGTTCAGGCCCAGTTCCACGCCCTGGCGCCGCGTCTTGCCGAAGTTGCGGAAGTAGCCGAAGCCGGCCTGATCGTCGGCCACGAACTGGATGTCGTCGCGATTGACGGCGCGGAACACGCCGGCATTCCAGTTGAGCGCGCCGGCCACACGGCCGCTGAGGCCCGCCTCGATGGTGCGCGTGACCACCTGCCTGAGCGGCGGATCGCCGGCCATCGCATTGGGCAGGCGGCAGGGATTGGCCGGATCGGCGCAGCCCAGCTCGATGGCCGACGGCGCCCGGCTGCCCTCGTTGTAGCCGGCATAGGCGTTGATGCCGGCCTTGGGCGTGAAGGTCAGCCCGAGCGCCGGATTGAAGCGGCTGAACACATACGAACCGTCGAGCGAGCCGGCCGTGCCGCCGGCAATCAGGTTGTCGTGGTTCGACACCTTGGTGCGGTTGTAGCGGCCCGAGCCGGTCACGCGCAGCGCGTCGGTGATGGCGAAGGTGTCGGTCGCGTACACGCTCCAGGTGAGGCTCGATCCGGTCAGGTCGACGCGCGAATCCTCGGCGTTCTCCGAGTCCTGCGTGCCGTCGGCGAACACGCCGGTGCCGACCACGCCGCGCGCCGAATCGAGATAGCCGTACTCGCTCGACTGGTTGAAGCGCACCCGGTTGCCGTCATAGCCGGCGCCGGCGGTGAACTGGTTTTCATGCCCGGCCAGCGCTGTCGTGGCGGTGAGCTGGGCGGTCGCGCCGTACTGCGTCTGCACCGTGTGCGAGCGGTTGATGAGGCCGTTGCACTTCTCGTTCGGCTCGCTGTTGGTGATGGCGTTGGCGATGCAGCGCCACTTGGGGAAAGGCGTGTTGGCCGAGGTCGCGCCGCTCACCGGGATGTTGGTGTAGCCGGCGTTGCGCAGCGTGGTGCGTTCGGCCAGCGTCGGCTGGTAGAGCGATTCGCCGAGCGCGGCTTCGTTGATGTCGCCGTTGTAGGTGCGGGTGTCGATGTCGCGGTAGTAGACGTTGCCGCTCAGCGTCAGGTCGTCGCGCAGCGCATGGCGCAGCGCCAGGCTCAGCAGGTTCTGCTGGTTGCGGGTGTTGTCGGGCTTGGTGTAGACGCTCGCGTAATCGCGCGCCAGCAGCCGCACATCCTGCAGGCCGTTGCCGTTGAGGTCGGTGTCGGCATGTGCTGCGGTCACGCTGATGTCGGTGCGCTCGTCGGCCCAGCCGAGCTTGGTGAACAGCTGGCCCACGTCCGACGGCGAATCGGTGCGCCAGCCGTCGTCGCGGAACTTGGTGCCGGTGAGGAACCAGTGCCAGCCGGCCTCGTTGCTGCCGCCGTGTTCCAGCGTGGCCGAGCGCCGGCCGTGGTTGCCGGCCAGCATGTCGATGGCGGTGCCCGGCGCACTGCGGCCGTCCTTGGTGGTGAGCGCGAGCGCGCCACCGAGCGTGTTGAGGCCGAACAGCGGATTGGAGCCCGGCATCAGCACCAGACCGTCGATGGCCGACCTGGGGATGAGATCCCAGCTCACCACGTCGCCGAATGGCTGGTTGAGCCGCACGCCATCCAGGTACAGCGACAGCCCCTGCGGCGTGCCGAGCAGCGGCGAGGCGGTGAAGCCGCGATAGTTCACGTCGGGCTGGAACGGGTTGTTCTGGATGTCATTGACATACACGCCGTTGAGCCGGCGCTTGAGGTAATCGGACAGGTCGGGCGCGTGGCTCGCGTCCAGGTCGGCGCCCTTGGCCGTCTGCACCGCCGCCGGGATCTGGGCCTTGGGAATGCCCACGCCCGGCAATGGCGTGGGCGCGACCACGACGACATCGGGCAGATGCTGCGCGGCGGTCTGGGCCAGTGCGCCGGCCTGCAGGCAGGCGAGCGCAACCGCGAGCGCCAACGGCGCCGGGGAGGGGCGGTGAATCATGGTGTCTCCGGTCTTGTCGGCGCTCATCGGGCGCCTGTTTGTAGATTGGCCGGCGGAGGGTAGAAATTTGCGGGCGGCAGGGCTTGGGAAATCTTCCCGAGCCCCGTGCCAGAAACGCCGTTTTGCCCGCAAGCGCGGGTTTCTCCCGGGATCGCTGCCATGAATTCACGCCGTCGCCTGCTCGCCCTGCCGCTTTGCGCGGCGCTTGCCGCTTGCAGCGGCGGCGTGTCCATCGGCATCGGTGGCGGCAGCAATGTGTGGGGCGGCTGGGGCTGGGACGACGGCTGGGACAGCGTCGATTTCGCGGTGATCGACAGCAGCGGCGCCTCGGGCATCGCCAGCGCCGGGCTGATCGTGGCGCGCGACATTTCGGCCTGGGCGCAGCTGTGGGCCGATCACACGGCCAATCTGGCCGCGCCGCCGCTGCTGCCGTCGGTCAACTTCGCCAGCCAGATGGTCGCCGGCGTGTTTGCCGGCCCGCGCACCTCGGCCTGCGCGCGCTTGCAGGTGCGCCGGGTGCTGCGCGAACGCGCGACCGGCCGGCTGCGCATCGAAGTGAGCGAAGGCATCGATGCCGCCGGCTGCCTGCCCGCCGGCCTGGCCGCGACGCCGGCCGTGCTGCTGGCGTTGCCCTGGACCACGGCAAGCGTGGATTACGTCCGCATCGACTGACGCCGGCGACATTTCCGGATGCAATCCGGCATGTGGGCTGTCGCCAGCGCAGCGTAAGGTGCGACCGGTCCGACGCCGGACGCCCGGCCCCGTGGAAACGCTCAAGCCGCTGCACGCCGTCGGTCACCTCGACATGTTACGTGGACAAATTCGTCCGTTAGCATTCGCTGCCGGCCCGACTCGGGTCTGGCTTCGCATGCAAATTCATGCAGTTCAATTTCAATTTTCAGGATGTGGTTTCAATGCCAGTTGCAAATCAGAAACTCACCAAGATCGGCGTTTTCTACGACGGCAATTTCCTGCTTCATGTGAGCAACTACTATCAGTATGTTCATGCGCGTCATTCCCGGCTGAGCATTGCCGGCATGCACGAATTCATGAAAAAGAAGATTGCCGAAGCTGACGGTATCGATCCGCGCTATTCGCAAATCGTCGATGCGCATTACTTTCGCGGCCGCCTGCGCGCCCAGGACGCCGCCGAGCGCGACGTGCTGCTCAAGGAACGCCTGTTCGACGATGTGCTGATGCGCCAGGGCGTCACCACGCACTACCTGCCGCTCGGCGCCAATGGCGAAAAGGGCATCGACGTGTGGCTGGCGCTTGAAGCCTATGAACTGTCGATCCACAAGTGCTACGACGTGGTCGTGCTGGTGGCCTGCGACGGCGACTACCTGCCGCTGGTACGCAAGCTCAACACCCTCGGCACCCGCGTGATGCTGATGGCCTGGGACTTCAAGTTCACCGACCAGCATGGCAACGAGCGCGAAACCCGCACCGCGCAATCGCTGATCGAGGAAGTGACCCTGCCGTTCCTGATGCATCAGGTGATCGACGACCGCTTTACGCGCAACGATCCGCTCATCAACGGCCTGTTCGTGCCGCCGCCCGATGCCCGGCCGCGCATTGGCGACGACGTGATTCCGGCATTCGTGCCGCCGACGCATGCGCCGGCCTTCAATCCGGCATTGACGCCGGCCACGGCAATTGCCGATCCCAATAACGATGAAGTGCTGGAAGGCAAGATCCAGAATCTGAAAGAGGGTTTCGGATTCATCACGCCATTCAATGGCGGCACCAATCTCTTCTTTTTCCACAACAGCGTGACCAATGCCGAATTCGCCACGCTGAAGATCGGCGATCACGTCGAATACCGGCTCGGCTCGAACGACAAGGGCGCCTGCGCCATCGAGGTGAAGGTGCTGACGGACGAGGACGACTGATCGGGCACTGGCTGCCCGGTCGCGCCGCAACGGCGCCGGAGGCGACTCCGGCGCCGTTTTTTTGCGCCGTCCCGCGCGGCAGATTGCATGCAATCCTGGCTTTATTTGCGCCACAAGCCGGCTTTAACCGCTACAGTCGCGCCTTTCAGGCCGATCTCCGCCTACTTTGCATGCAATCTGACGCCAGCACGCACGCCCGACCCAGCCGCACCGATGAAGTCGCGCGCCGGCTTGCCGACGACATCGCGCTCGGCGACTTCGCGCCCGGCAGCCGGCTCGACGAGCATTCGCTCGCGGCGCGCTACGGCGTGTCGCGCACGCCGGTGCGCGAAGCCATCAAGCAGCTGGCGGCAAGCGGGCTGATCGAGCTGCGGCCCAATCGCGGCGCCGCCGTGGCCCGACTGTCGGCCGAGGAGCTGGGGCAGATCTTCGAGGCCATCGGCGAGATCGAAGCCGCCTGCGCACGCCACGCGGCGCTGCGCATGTCGGCCGAGGAACGCGCGGCGCTGGCCGAGCTGCATGCCCGCGCCCGTGCCGCCATGCAGGCCGGCGATGCCGCCGGCTATGCCGCGCTCAACATCGATTTCCACGCCGCGCTGCTGGCCGGCGCGCACAACCCGGTGCTGGCCCAGACCGCCGCCGCGCTGCATGCACGCGTCGCGGTCTGGCGCCGCAACCAGTTCCGCCAGCCCGAGCGCATGGGCGACTCCTTTGCCGAGCACAGCGCCATCGCCGAGGCGGTGCTGGCGCATGACGCGGTCGGCGCGCATCGCGCAATGCGCACACATCTGGTGGCGGCGCGCGGCGCGGCCGAGCATGTTTCAGCCCTTGCCGGCGCCGAGCCCGACGCGCCGCCCCAACTCCGGAAGCCCGCATGACTCCCATCCTCGGAACCCGTGGCGCGGTCGTCGCGCCGCACAGCCTTGCCGCCCAGGCCGGGCTCGACATCCTGCGCGACGGCGGCAATGCCATCGAGGCGACCATCGCCGTCGCGGCCACGCTGGCCGTCGTGTATCCGCACATGACCGGCATCGGCGGCGACGGCTTCTGGCTGCTGCGCGCGCCCGGCGTGCCGCTGCGCTCGATCGACGCCTGCGGCCGCGCCGGCGCGAACGTGCGGCGCGAGCTTTACGCCGGGCTCGACAGCATTCCGTGGCGCGGGCCGCTGGCCGCCAACACCGTCGCCGGCACCGTCTCGGGCTGGGGCGCGGCCTATGCGCATTCGCGCGAGCACTGGGGCGGCCGGCTGCCGTTCGCGCGGCTGCTCGAATCGGCGGTGCATTACGCGCGCGACGGCTTTCCGGTGACGCACAGTCAGGCCGCCAATACCGCCGCCAAGCTGCATCAGCTGGAGATGCAGCCGGGCTTTGCCGGCGCCTTTCTGCGCCCGCCGCAGCCGGGCGAAGCCGGTGCCGCGCTGCCGCGCTACGGCGACCGGCACCGCTTTCCGGCGCTGGCCGCGACGCTCGAACAGCTCGGGCGCGCCGGCGCCGACGACTTCTATCGCGGCGATCTGGCGGCGAGCCTGGCGCGCGACCTCGACGCCATCGGCAGCCCGATCACCGGCGCCGACCTCGCCGCGCATCGCGCCGAATGGCCGACGCCGCTGCAAGCGCGCCTCGCCGCCGGCACGGTCTACAACCTGCGTCCGCCGACGCAGGGGCTGGCCTCGCTGCTCATCCTGGCGCAGTTCGAGCAGCTGCGCGCCGCCGGCGATTCGCCCGACACGCTGCGCGGCATCCATCTGCTGGTCGAGGCGACCAAGCAGGCCTTCAAGCTGCGCGACCGCGAGGTGGCCGATCCGGCGCTCGCCAGCATCGATCCGCAGGCCTGGCTGTCGCCCAACCATGTGGCCGCGCTCGCCGCCCGCGTGCCGCTCGATGCCGCCAGCCCCTGGCCGGCGCCGAACAGCGACGGCGACACCACCTGGATGGGCGCGGTCGACCGCGAGGGCCGCGCGGTCAGCATGATCCAGAGCATCTTCTTCGAGTTCGGCAGCGGCTGCGTGCTGCCCGAGACCGGCCTCTGGTGGCAGAACCGCGGCTGCTCCTTCGACCTGCGCCCGGGCCGGCTGCGCAGCCTGGAACCGGGTCGCAAGCCCTTCCACACGCTCAACCCGGCGATGGCCGAACTGCCCGACGGCCGCGTGCTGGTCTACGGAACCATGGGCGGCGAAGGCCAGCCGCAAACCCAGGCCGCCGTGTTCGCGCGCTATGTCTGGGGCGGCCATGACATCCGCTCGGCGGTGCGCGCGCCGCGCTGGCTGCTCGGCCGCACCTGGGCCGAGCCGGCCACCACGCTCAAGCTCGAAGCGCGCTTTCCGGCCGCGATCGTCGACGGACTCGCGCGGCTCGGCCATCAGGTCGAGCTGGTCGGCGACTTCGACGAGCGCCTGGGCCACGCCGGCGGTCTGGTGCTGCATCCCGACGGCTGGATCGAAGGCGGCGAAGACCCGCGCAGCGACGGCTGCGTCGCCGCGTGGTGACGCCCCCGCGCGCCGGCGCCGGCCGCTGTCACTCCCCGCACGCCGGCGCATGACCGGCGCGCCCTCCTCCCGGCGCCGCGCGCGCCACACACAAGAAAGCTGACGATGGGCGGTTTCAAGTTCGACTGGTTCATGAAGGGGATGCTGATCGCCGTGGGCCTCGCGGCGCTCTGGCCCGAGCCCGGCGCGCACGGCGGCTGGCTGCATCCCGAACTGCTCAACAAGCTCGGCGTCGCGCTGATCTTCTTTCTGAGCGGGCTGTCGCTGAGCTTTGCCGCGCTGCGCGCCGGCACGCTGCAATGGCGCGTGCATCTGCTGGTGCAGACCACCACCTTCCTGGTGTTTCCGCTGCTCGGGCTGCTCATCCTGTGGGCCACGCGCGGCTGGATGAAGCCCGATCTGCAACTCGGCTTCTTCTATCTGTGCGCGCTACCGTCCACCGTGTCGTCGTCGGTCGCGCTGACCGCAGCGGCGCGCGGCAATGTGCCGGCGGCGCTGTTCAACGCCACGCTGTCCAGCCTGCTCGGCGTGGTGCTGACGCCGGCCTGGCTCGGCTTCGTGCTGGGCCAGACCGGCGCCGCCTTCCCGATCTGGGACGTAATGCTCGACCTGCTCCAGTGGCTGGTGCTGCCGCTGGTGCTGGGCCAGCTGTCACGGCCGCTGCTGGGCAACTGGGCCGCGAAACACAAGAAGCGGCTGTCGACCGTGGACCGGCTGACCATCCTGCTGCTGGTCTACACCTCGTTCGCCGATTCGGTCGCGCAGGGCGTGTGGTCGCACTACGGCGTGGGCGCGCTGGTCGAGACGGTGGTGGGCACGGCGCTGATCTTTGCCGTGGTGCTGCTGGCGGTGAATGCGGTGGCGCGCGCGCTGGGCATGGCCGAGCCGGAGCGCGTCGCGAGCGTGTTCTGCGGCTCGAAGAAGACGCTGGCCTCGGGCGTGCCGATGGCGCAGCTGATCTTCGGCGCCAATCCGGCGCTGGGGCTGATCCTGCTGCCGATCATGATTTATCACCCGTTGCAGCTGGCGGTGGGTGGGGTGCTCGCGCAGCGGTGGGCTCGGGCGGCGGAGTGAAAGCGGCGGTCGCTGCGGCCGGGCAGCCCCGCGCGGCTGACGGATGCGGCCGCCGCTGGACGCGGCGGCTGCCCTTCGCTCCGGCGGTAGTCGCCGGCCGGTCCGCCAACTCAGGCCGCTTACGCGGCCTTCAGACATGCGGACCTGAACGCCTGCGGCGTTCACCGGCGTCTACCGCCTGCGCTCGGCGCTTCCGACAGCCGCGCGGGGCTGCCCGGCCGCAGCGACCGCCTTGTTAACGGGCTTGGGGGAGTCAGGGCCGCTTCGCGGCCCAATATGCCCACGTAGCTTCACTGAGGCGCGGGGCGGGGTTCGGGCGCGCCGGGGGCGTCGGGTGTGCCGAGCGCACGAGGTAGACGGCGGTGAACCGCGCAGCGGTTCAGGCGTTCCTGTCTGAACCTCGCGCAGCGAGGTGAGTTGGAACGCCGGCCGCCGGGCTACCGAAGGAAGCGAAGGGCAGCCGCCGCGTCCAGCGGCGGCCACACCGGTCGCCCCCGGCGCGCCCGAACCCCGTCCCGCGCCGGAGCCAACCTCAAACCGCCGACGGCCGCTTCGTGCTGTGCAGCCGCGCATCCAGCTCGCGCCGCAGTTCGCGCCGCTGCTTCGCGCCCTCGAAGCGCGAGCGCTCGACCAGATCGCCCGGCTGCAACTGCGGCACCTGCGCCGGCTTGCCGTCCGGCCCCATCGCCACCATCGTGAAATAGCAGCTGTTGGCATGCCGCACCACGCGCTCGGTGATGTTCTCGGTGACCACCTTGATGCCCACTTCCATCGAGGTGGTGCCGGTGTAGTTCACCGATGCCAGGAAGGTGACCAGCTCGCCCACATGAATGGGCTGGCGGAACATCACCTGGTCGACCGACAGCGTCACCACATAGGTGCCGGCATAGCGGCTCGCGCAGGCATAGGCCACCTGGTCGAGAAACTTGAGGATCGTGCCGCCGTGGACATTGCCCGAGAAATTGGCCATGTCCGGCGTCATCAGCACGGTCATCGTCAGCTGGTGCAAGGGCGTGTCCATCAGGTGTTGCTGCTCACGACGATGCCGGGCAGCTTGCCCGAGTAGTCCTTGGCCTTGTCGGCCACCTTGACCGCCACGCGGCGCGCGATGGTCTTGTACAGCTCGGCGGCGGTCGAGTCGGGGCTGGCGGCCACGGTCGGCTTGCCGGTATCGGCATCGGCGCGGATGTCGCGCGCCAGCGGCAGCGAGCCGATCAGCTCCACGCCAAATTCCTGCGCCATGCGCGCGCCGCCGCCCTCGCCAAAGATGTGCTCGGCATGGCCGCAGTTCGTGCACACATGGACCGCCATGTTCTCGACGATGCCCAGCACCGGCACGCCGACCTTCTCGAACATGTCGATGCCACGCCGCGCGTCGATCAGCGCGATGTCCTGCGGCGTGGTCACGACCACCGCGCCGGTCAGCGGCACCTTCTGGCACATGGTCAGCTGGATGTCGCCGGTGCCGGGCGGCAGATCGACGATCAGATAGTCGAGGTCGGCCCAGTCGGTCTGCTCCAGCAGCTGGGTGAGCGCCTGGATCACGATCGGCCCGCGCCACACCACGGCCTGGCCCGGATCGATGAGGAAGCCGATGGAATTGACCTGCACGCCGTGGCCTTCGAGCGGCTTCATGGTCTTGCCGTCTTCGGAAATCGGCTTGCCCGACAGGCCGAACATCGTCGGCTGGCTCGGACCGTAGATGTCGGCATCGAGCAGGCCGACGCGGGCGCCTTCGGCGGCGAGCGCCAGGGCCAGATTGGCGCTGGTCGTGCTCTTGCCGACACCGCCCTTGCCCGAGGCCACGGCGATGATGTTGCGCACGTTGGCCATGGTCTTCACGCCGCGCTGCACGGCGTGCGCGACGATCTTCTGCGTGACGTTGACGGTGCTGGCGCCGGCGCCGGCGGCTGCAAGTGCCGCAGCGGCAGCGGCACGGATCGGCTCGATCTGGCTCTTGGCCGGGTAGCCGAGTTCGATGTCGACGCTGACGGTGTCGCCCTGCACCCGCAGGTTGCGCACCGACTTGCCCGCCACGAGATCGCGGCCGGTGTTGGGATCGACGACGCCCGCAAGGGCGGCCTGGGCGGCTTCTTGGCTGATGGTCATGGCTGAGGAGCGTTGCGCGCGTTGTATGGTTGCGAATGAAAACGACTTCAATTTACCCCAGCCCGCTTCCCAAGCAGTCTTCGCGCCAAAGGCCGGCCCGAAGGGCTCTGCTATGCTGGCCCGATCTCATATCTCATTGATTTTCGATGGAAATCGGCTTCCTGCTGGTTCTGATCCTCATCAACGGCATCTTCGCGATGAGCGAAATCGCCGTCGTCACCGCCCGCAAGGCCCGGCTCCAGCAACTCTCCGAGGCCGGCGACAAGGGCGCCCGCGAAGCACTCGCGCTGGCCGAGCACCCGACCCGTTTTCTCTCCACCGTGCAGATCGGCATCACCTCGATCGGCGTGCTCACCGGCATCGTCGGCGAGGGCGCGCTGGCCGATCCGCTGGCCGCCGCCATGCTCGAACGCGCGCCGGCGCTCGGCGAGGCGGCCCGGCCGCTCGCGCTCACCGTGGTGGTCGTGCTCATCACCTTCCTGTCCATCGTGCTCGGCGAACTGGTGCCCAAGCGGCTCGGCCAGATCCGGCCCGAACCCATCGCGCGCGCCATGTCGCGGCCGATGCGCGCGCTGTCGCTGGTCGCCACGCCCTTCGTGCATCTGCTCACGCTGTCCACCGACGGGCTGCTGCGCCTGCTCGGCGTGCGCCAGACCGACGAGCCGCCGGTGAGCGAGGCCGAAATCCAGGTGCTGATGCGTCAGGGCGCCGAGGCCGGCATCTTCGAGCAGTCGGAGCACGAGATGATCCGCAACGTGTTCCGGCTCGACGACCGCAAGCTCAGCTCGCTGATGGTGCCGCGCGGCGACGTGGTCTGGCTCGACGTCGAGGACTCGCACGAGGTCAACCGCGCCAAGATCGAGCAGAGCGACGTGTCGCGCTTTCCGGTCTGCCGTGGCGACCTGCGCGACGTGCTCGGCTTTGCGCGCGCCAAGGATCTGCTGTCGGCCGCGCTGTCGGGCGGCGACTTCGACCTGACCGCGCGCCTGAGCCCGGCGCTCTACGTGCCCGAGACCCTCACCGGCACCGAGCTGATCGAGAACCTGCGCAGCGCCCATTCCACCGTGGCGCTGGTGGTCGACGAATACGGCGAGGTGCAGGGTCTGGTCACGCTCAAGGATGTGCTCGAAGCCATCATCGGCGACATCTCGACCGCTACCGCGCAGGACCCGCCGGCCTACCAGCGCGAGGACGGCTCCTGGCTGCTCGACGGCTCGATCGCCATCCCCGAATTCCAGGACCGGCTCGCCATCGAGCATCTGCCCGAAGGCGACTCCGACGCCTATCACACGCTGGGCGGAATGATGATGCTGCTGCTGGGCCGCATCCCCCACACCGGCGATCACGCGGAATGGGCCGGTTGGCGCTTCGAAGTGGTCGACATGGAAGGGAATCGCGTACACAAGGTGCTCGCCACCCCCCTTCCCCGGGCCTGAAGCACTCCGACTCGCGCGGCATCGATCCGCGCGCCGCAAGCACTGCGCTCCAGTCGGTTCTCGGGCTCGGCCGCTTTCGGAGATGACCATGAGCACGAGCAGCAGCGCGCTGGCGGACTCCCTTGCCGCCGCCCGGTCGCGGGCCGCATCCAGCACCACCCACGCACCGCACGGCAACTTCCACATCCCGTCGCTCGACGGCATGCGCGCGGTGGCCGTGTCCATCGTCTTTCTCGCGCACGCCGGCCTCGGCAAGGTGGTGCCGGGCGGCTTCGGCGTGACGATCTTCTTCTTCCTGAGCGGCTTCCTCATCACCACGCTGATGCGGCGTGAATACGAGGCCAGCGGCCAGATCAACCTGCGCCACTTCTACATGCGCCGGATGCTGCGCATCTGGCCGGCGTTCTACTTCGTGCTGTTTCTCGGCGCGGCGGCGGGCGCGCTCGGCTGGCTCAACCGCGACGTGCCGCAATGGCAGCCGCTGCTGGCCCAGGCGCTGCACGTCACCAACTACTACACGCTGTCGGTCGACGGCGGCGCGCAGAACGGCGCCGGCATGGTGGTCGGCTCGGGCGTGTACTGGTCGCTCGCGGTGGAAGAGCACTTCTATCTGGTGTTCCCGCTCATCTTCCTGGCGCTGCAACGCTCCAAGCTCGACGGGCGCGGCCGCTGGTGGTGGCTGATCGGCATGTGCGCGCTCGGCCTAGCCTGGCGCGTGGCGCTGGTGCTGTTCATGGGCGCCGATGAAACCCGCGTGAACATCGGCTCCGATACCCGCTTCGACTCGCTGCTGTTCGGCTGCGCGCTGGCCATCCACCGCAATCCGGCGCTCGACCGCGACCTCGGCTACACCTCGCGCCAGCTGCTGGCCGGCGTGCTGATCGGCATGGCGCTGATCGGCGTGGCGCTGGTGCTGCGCGACGACTTCGTGCGCAACACGCTGCGCTACACCCTGCTCGGCGTCGGGCTTTATCCGATCTTCATCGCCGCCATCCTGCGGCCCGACTGGCTGCCGTTCCGGGCGCTCAATTCGGCACCGGCACGCTGGCTCGGCGGCCTGTCCTATGCGGTGTATCTGGTGCACGACAGCCTGCTCTATGCCGCCAACAAGCATCTGCCGATGCTGCCGCCGCTGGCGCGCGGCGCGGTCGCGCTGGTGGCGTCGCTGCTGCTGGCGCAATTCATCTTCCGCTGCATCGAGCGGCCATTCGGCCGACTGCGCCGGCGGTTCGCCTGACGCGGGCGGGCGCCGGACGGGCACGGGTCGGCGGCTAGAATCGGCCTCCCCCGCGCCCCGTCGCCCGCCACGCAGAAACCACCATGCCGCGCAAGCTCTTCGTCACCACCGCCCTGCCTTACGCCAACGCCGCCTTCCATATCGGCCACATCATGGAATACATCCAGGCCGACATCTGGGTGAGAGCGCAGCGCATGCAGGGCCACGAAGTGCATTTCATGGGCGCCGACGACGCCCACGGCGCGCCGATCATGATTGCCGCCGAAAAGGCCGGAAAGACGCCGCAGCAATTCGTCGGCGAGATTGCCGCCGGCCGCAAGCAATACCTCGACGGCTTCCACATCAGCCACGACCACTGGCACAGCACCGATTCGGCCGAGAACGTCGAGCTGTCCCAGGGTATTTACCGAGCGCTCAAAGCCGCCGGCTTCATCGCCACCCGGACCATCGAGCAATTCTTCGATCCGGTGAAAGGCATGTTCCTGCCCGACCGCTACATCAAGGGCGAATGCCCGAAATGCGGCGCCAAGGATCAATACGGCGACAGCTGCGAAGTGTGCAGCTCGGTCTATACGCCGACCGACCTCAAGAATCCCTATTCTGTGCTGTCGGGCGCCACGCCCGAAATGCGCAGCAGCGAGCATTTCTTCTTCAAGCTCAGCGATCCGCGCTGCGTGGAGTTTTTGCGCGAATGGACCAATACCGACCGGCTCCAGGAACAGGTCGCCAACAAGGCCAATGAATGGCTCGGCGAACCGAAGGAAGGCGAGGACGGCCTCGGCGACTGGGACATTTCGCGCGATGCGCCCTACTTCGGCATTCCGATTCCCGATGCGCCGGGCAAGTATTTTTACGTGTGGCTCGATGCGCCGGTCGGTTATCTGGCCGCGCTGAAGAATTATTTCGATTCGGGCAAGGCCGCCGCCAATGGCAGCAGCCAATCCTTCGATGAATTCATGGCCGATGCCGATTGCGAACAGCATCATTTCATCGGCAAGGACATCATCTATTTCCACACGCTGTTCTGGCCGGCAATGCTCAAGTTCTCGGGCCGCAAGACGCCCGACCAGATTCATGTGCATGGCTTTCTCACCGTTAGCGGCGAAAAGATGAGCAAGAGCCGCGGCACTGGCCTTTCGCCGCTCAAGTATCTCGATCTGGGCATGAATCCGGAATGGCTGCGCTATTACATCGCGGCCAAGCTCAATGGCCGGGTCGAGGATGTCGATTTCAATCCCGAAGATTTCGTCGCCCGGGTCAACAGCGATCTGGTCGGCAAATACGTCAATATCGCCAGCCGGGCCTCGGGCTTTCTGGTCAAGCAATTCGGCGGCGAACTCAACAGCTTCAATCTGGGTGACGGCGAACAGGAATGGTCGCCGATGACTTTCCATGCGCTGGCCGCGCGCGAGTCGATCGTTGCGGCCATCAACGGCCTGGACACCGGCCGCGCCCTGCGCGAGCTGATGGCGGTCGCCGACTTCATCAACCAGCGCTACGACGCCGCCAAGCCCTGGGAACTGGCCAAGAAGCCCGAGGCGCGCGAGCAGCTGCATGCCGTGTGCAGCGATGCGGTACGCGCATTTGCGGTGCTCACCTGGCTGCTGGCGCCGGTATTGCCGGCCACTGCCACAAAAGTGGCCGGGTGGCTTGGCTTGCCGCAACCGCTGAAACTTTCCGATCTGGATGGTGAAACGCCCGCATTGCCGACCCAGGTAAAGCCCTATGAGCATCTGCTCCAGCGGGTCGATCCCAAAATGCTCGACGCCCTGTTCGAGCCGCCGGCCGAAGCCAGGCCCATTCCGGGTGGTGAAGAAATCGCCGCTGAAATCAAGATCGACGATTTCGCCCGTGTCGATTTGCGCATCGCGCGCATCGTCAAGGCAGAAGCGGTTGCCGGCTCGGACAAACTCCTGAGATTGACGCTCGATCTTGGTGAAGGCCGCACTAGAAATGTGTTTTCGGGCATCAAGAGCGCCTATGCCAATCCCTCGGACCTCGAAGGGAAATTGACCGTCGTGGTGGCCAATCTCGCTCCGCGAAAGATGAAGTTCGGAATCAGCGAGGGAATGGTCTTGGCCGCCTCGGAAAAAGACGAGGAAAAAAACCCGGGGATTTTCCTACTCGAGCCCCATTCCGGCGCCAGTCCCGGAATGCGAGTGAGGTGATTACTTGGCGGAATATCCCGGGTTTATGTGAGTTCGTGAACGATTTCACAGGCCAAATCGAGCTTTAGCCAAGCTCATCGCAATACAGGCGTTGTGCTTTGCATGAGACTTGCGGTCTTTCAGTGATCGCAACTCCATATCCAGTCATGCGGAGACACCCGTGCCTGTACGCAAACCCACGCTATTCGGCAAATACCGCGAAATCATCCTCGCGGTCGCTTTCTTCCTGCTGTTCGACCTTGGCGTCCTGATTCTCAATTTCTACACCTCGTTCCAGATCAACGAGGATGCGGTCGCCATCAACCTGTCCGGGCGCCAGCGGATGCTGACCCAGCGGATGACGAAATCGGTGCTCAACATCCAGTCGCTCCAGGTCGAGGGCGAGAGCACCGCCCCGGCGCGCACCGAGCTTGCCAACACCCGCGCGCTGTTCGACCGCACGCTGCTGGCCTTCACCAACGGCGGCGAGACCACCGGCGGCAATGGCCAGCCGGTCACGCTGCGGGCGGTCGAGTCGCCGGCCGGGCGCGCGGTGCTGACCAAGGCGCTCGGCATGTGGGCCGAGTACCAGAAGGTGACCGAGCCGCTGCTGGCCGAGAACTTCACGCCCGAGCAGCTCGAACAGGCGGTGCGCGTCACGCGGGCCGACAACGTCAAGCTGCTCGACGCGATGAACGAGCTGACCGGCGCGCTCGAAGCCGGCGCCTCGGATCGCGCGGCCTGGCTGCGCGCGGTGCAGGCCGGCGGGATGGCGCTGGCGCTGGCCAACTTCGGCTTCATCCTGCTCAAGTTCCTGCGCCGGCTGCGCGACAACGACGCGCGCATCGAGCAGGCCCAGCAGGAAAACCGCGAAATTCTCGACACGGTGAGCGAAGGTCTGCTGCTGCTCGACCGCGACTACCGCGTGGGCAGCCAGTTCTCGGCCTCGCTCAACACCATCCTCGGGCGCGATGTGCGCGGCGGCGACGACTTCGTGAGCATGCTGGGCGCGATGGTGTCGCCGGCGGTCCACGAGGCCACGCGCGAATACCTGGCGCTGCTGTTCGGCGACCGGGTGAAGGAAGCGCTGGTGCGCAGCCTGAATCCGCTCAGCGACGTGCCGGTCACGCTCGAACGCGGCGGCGCCGGCGCGCGGCGCTATCTCAACTTCGAGTTCCGCCGCGCGACCGTCGACGGCAAGGTCTCGCACCTGCTGGTGACCGTGGCCGACGTGACCGAGCAGGTCGAGCTGGCGCAGGACCTGGAAGAAGCCCGCAAGCGCGCCGCCAGCGAGGTAGGCGTGCTGCTCAACCTGCTGCGCGCCGAGCCGACCGCGCTGGCCGGCTATCTCAACGAGACCCAGGCCAAGCTCGAGCACATCAACGACGACCTGCGCGAACGCGCCGGCGACGACGATCCGCGCCGGCTCATCGACGGCATCTGCCGCACGGTGCACGGCATCAAGGGCGAGGCGGCGGCGCTCGGGCTCGACATGTTCCAGACCCTGTCGCACGACTTCGAGCAGCTGCTGCTGCCGCTGCGCGACGCCAGCAAGCTCGACGCCGATTCGCTGCTGAGCATTCCGGTGCGGCTGAGCGGCTTTCTCGAACGGATCGCGCTGGTGCGCGAAATGACCGCGCGCATCGACGAACTGCACCGCAGCGGTCAGGGCCTGGCCGTGACCGCCGCCAGTCAGCCGGACAGCGCGTCGGCCCAGCCGCTTGCGCCGGCCGACGTGGCCAGCCAGCTCGAACGCGTGGCGCGCAGCGCCGCCGACGGCCAGAACAAGTGGCTCAACCTGTCGATCGATGTCGACGGCCTCGCGCCGCTGCCGGCCGGCACCCGCAACGAGCTGCGCGACATCGCGATCCAGCTCATCCGCAATGCCGTCAGCCACGGCATCGAGACGCCCGAGGAACGCCGGCGCCGCGCCAAGCCGGCCACCGGCTCGGTCGAGGTGACCGCGCGCGCCCTGCCCGACTGCTACGAACTCACCGTGCGCGACGACGGTCGCGGCCTGTCGGCGGCCTCGGTCCGCGAGGCGCTGCGCGCCGCCGGCCGCTATTCCGAGGCCGAACTGGCCTCGCTCGACGACCGCGAAGTGCTCAAGAAGATCTTCGATGCCGGCGTCTCGACCGCCGCCGACCGCGCCGACACCCATGCCGGTCACGGCATCGGCATGGACCTGGTGCGCGACAAGCTCGCCAGGCTCGGCGCCCGCCTGCGCTGTTCCACGCGCGAAAACGAATACACCCAGTTCACGGTCCGACTGGCCAACTGAACGAAAGCCCGCATGCGACTGCTGATCGTCGACGACTCGAACATCATCCGCACGCGCATCGCGCGCGTTGCGGCCGACTGGCGTGCCAGCGAATTCATGGTGGTGGGCATGGCCCGCAACGGGATCGAGGGGTTGCGGCTGGCCGCCGCCCACCGGCCCGATGTGGTGACCATGGACCTGACCATGCCCGAAATGGATGGAATCGAATGCGTCGAGCGTCTCGTGGAGATGCTCCCCGAAGTGAAGGTGCTGGTCGTCTCGGCACTGTCCGACAAGGCCACCGCACTCCAGGCGCTCAAGCGTGGCGCCCAGGGTTTTCTGTACAAGCCGTTCACCGAAGCCCAGCTCGGTGCCGCGCTCACCGAACTTGTGAGCTGACGTGACTGAACTGAACGAAAAGGACATCCGCGTCTTCGTGAGCGCGGTCGAACGCTATTTCCAGCAGATCACCGCGACCGCGCCCACGCTGCGCTCGGCCTGGCTGTCCACCGGCGACAACGCGCTGCCGGTGCACGAGTTCACCGGGCTCATCGGCGTGAGCGGCGACTTCGACGGCGCCATCTACTTCTCCACCGGTCAGGCCACGCTCGAACACCTGCTGGTGTCGATGCGCGAACCGCTGCGCGACGAGGCCAATCTGCTCGACGCGGTCGGCGAGATCGCCAACACGCTGGCCGGCAATGCCCGCGAGTATTTCGGCGAGCGACTGGTCATCTCGGTGCCGATGTCGATGCGCGGCCCGTCGGCGGTGTTGCAGGCGCGTGCCTGCACCCATCCCTATGTGATCGGCGTGCAGTGGCAGCGCCATGAGGCGGTGCTGGTGGTGAACCTGGGGCGGCGCAACTGAGGCGGCAGCGGCTGCGTCGGGCCTGAGCGACAGCAAGCCGGCGCCGGCCGCGGCTTGCTAGGCTTGCCGCCCTTTTGCAGCCTGCACGGACGCCGCCATGTCAGTCACCCCGCTCATCACCTTTCCCGATACCGCCTGGGTCGCCGGCAGCGGCGCGCCCACGCAGGGCGCCGAAGCCCGGCTCGAAGCCGGCGCGGTGCTGGTGTTTCCGCAGCTCGCCTTCGTGCTGCGCGATGCCGAACGGCGCTTCCTCGATCCGCGCTGGGGCGACGGCAAGGCCAAGAACATCAGCCTGCGCAGCAGCAATGCCGAGCTGCGCGGCGCGAGCGGCAGCGAGGCCGACCGCGCCGAGCTGCGCGCGATGGTCGCCCGCTTCCGCGATCAGGCCACGGCGCTGGCCGAACGGCTGTTCCCGCACTACGTGGGCCAGCTGCGCATCGGCAACACCTCCTACCGGCCAGTGCCGGTCGAGGGCCGCGAAACCAGCTGGCGCAAGGACGACACCCGGCTGCATGTCGACGCCTTTCCGTCCAACCCGACCGGCGGCGTGCGGCTGCTGCGCGTGTTCACCAATCTCAACCCCAATGGCAAGCCGCGCGTCTGGCGCGTGGGCGAGGCGTTCGAGCCCTTCGCCCAGCGCTTCATGCCGCGCCTGAAGGCGCCGCTGCCGGGCTCGGCCGCGCTGCTGCGCGCGCTGCATGTGACCAAGGCGCTGCGCACGCCCTACGACCACTACATGCTCGGCCTGCACGACGGCGTGAAGGCCGATCTCGGCTATCAGCGCGACGCGACCCAGGCCACGGTCGAGTTCGCGCCCGGCACCAGCTGGGTGGTGTTCAGCGATCAGGTGCTGCATGCGGTGATGGGCGGCCAGTTCATGATGGAACAGACCTTCTATCTCGACGTGAAGCATCAGCTCGATCCGGCCACCGCGCCGCTGCGGGTGCTGGAGCGCATCGCCGGCAAGCCGCTGGTGGCGGCATGAGCGAGCGGTACCGGGCCGGACTCGGACTGCTGCTGTTCGTCGCCGGCCATCTGCTGCTGTGGGCGGTGCTGCCGGCGGCGCTCGGGCTCAACTCGCCCTGGGACAACATCGAGGAGCTGGTCTGGTCGCATTCGCTGGAGCTGGGCTACTACAAGCATCCGCCGCTGCCGTCCTGGCTGATGCACGGGCTGGTGGCGCTGGCCGGGCCGTCGCCGGGGCTGACCTTCTTCGCCGGCTCGGGCTGCGTGGCGGTGGCGCTGGCGCTGATGTGGCAGCTCGGCTGCGAGCTGCGCGACGGCGCCGACCGGCCGCTGCGCCCGACGCTGGCGCTCGGCGCGGTGCTGCTGTGCTCGCTGGCGGCCTACCACAACCTGCGCGGGCTCTACTTCAATCACAACGTGGCCCAGCTGCCGTCGCTGGCGGCGGCCTTCCTGTTCTTTCACCGGGCGCTGCGGCTCGGGCGCAAGCGCGACTGGCTGCTGCTGGGCGCGGCCTGCGGCGTGGCGCTGCTGACCAAGTACAGCGCGCTGCTGTTCTTCGCGAGCTTTGCGCTGCTGCTGCTGTGGGAGCGCCGGCTGGGCGAGGCGCGCCTCTGGCGCGGCATCGCGCTGGCGGCGCCGGTGACGCTGGCGGTGCTGGCGCCGCACCTCGCCTGGGGCTTCGCGCACGACTTTCCGACGCTGCACTACGTCGAGCATTCGGTCGGCGAGATGCACCAGAGCAACCGCTTCGTGAATCTGTGGGGCTTCACGTCGACGCAGGTGGTGCGGCTGCTGCCGGTGGCGCTGGGGCTGGGGCTGCTGCACTGGCTTGAGCGGCGCCGGAACGGTGAACCGGGCGCAGCGACCGCCGGCGATGCTGCGCCGGGATTGCCTGCGGCCCGGGGCAGCGACGGCGCGTCTGCCGCCACCAGCCTGGCCGCACGCCGCGCCGCCCTGCTCTGCGCCGCCGACCGCCGCTTCGTGCTGGCGCTCGGGCTCGGGCCGCTGCTCATCACGCTGGGGCTGGCGCTGTTCGGCGGCATGTTCATCGACAGCCCCTGGGCCAGCATGTACTTCCTGTTCGCGGGCTGGCTGGCGCTGCTGCTGTGGCCGCCGGCGGCGGTCGATGCCGGCGCGCGCGACGCCGGGCTGGCGCGGTTTGCCGGCGTGGTGCTGGCGATCCAGCTGCTGCTGGCGGTCGGCTATCTGCTCGGCAACACGGTGCTGCCCGACCGCTTCGGCCATCGCGGGCGCAGCAACTATCCGGGCGCGGCCATTTCCGCTGCCGCTGCCGCCGCCTGGGATGAAGACCGGCGCGGCCCACTGCGCATCGTGGTCGGCGACACCTGGCTGGCCGGCAACATCGCCATCCACCGCCAGCCGGTGCCGGCGGTGTTCATCGATGGCGACACGGTGAAATCGCCCTGGGTCGGGCCGGACGATGTGGCGGCCTGCGGTGCGCTCGTCGTCATCGACGACAGCCAGCGCGGCGCGAGCGGCGATCCGGCCGGTGCCGGCACGCTGGCGCTCTACGAGCGGACCGGCGCGCGCGGCGTCATCGAGCGCACCTGGGCCAACGACAAGCTGCCGCCGGCACGGCTGCGCTGGGGCGTCATCGAGCGCACGCCGGGCGCGCCGCGCTGCCGCTTCGACTGACGCCAGCCGCGCTCAGCGCAGCGCCAGATACAGCAGCCCGCCGATCAGCAGCCACTTGACGAGGTAATAGGTCGGCCGGCTGCGCTTCTTCAGCTCCTTGCCGATCACGCGGATCCTGTAGACCTGCGAGAACAGCCGGTTGATGAGGCCGATGCGCTCGCCCGGCACGTTCTGCGTCGCCGAGGCGCGCAGCAGCGTGATGCGCACCAGATGGTTGAAAGCGCGCGCCAGCGGATTGTTGAGCGGCCGGTCGATGTCGAGAAACAGGATCACCCGCGTCACGTCGGTCTTGTTGACCGCCGTGTGGATGTAGGTCTCATCGAACAGGATCGGCTCGCCGTCGCGCCAGTGGCGCCGCTCGCCGTCCACCTCGATGTAGCAGTCGGGCGAATTGGGCGTGACCAGGCCCAGGTGATAGCGGATCGAGCCGGCGTAGGGATCGCGATGGCGCGGCAGGCTCGCGCCCGGCGGCAGCACGGTGAACATCGCCGCCTCGATGCCCGGCACGCTCTCGAGCAGCGCCAGCGTCTTCGGGCACACGCTGCGCGCCGAGTCGAGCGGCTTGCCGTACCACTTGAGATAGAAGCGCGTCCAGCCGGTGCGAAAGAAGGAGTTGAAGCCGGCATCGGTAAAGCCGTCCGCCGCCTTGATCGCGCCTTCCTTGTAGGCCGCGACCGCCTCCTCGCGGATGCTTTCCCAGGCCGCCGTCACCGGTGCCAGCTGCGGAAAATCCTCGGCGCGCAGGAAGGGCGTGGCCGGCACCTTCGAGCACAGGTACATCACCGTGTTGATCGGCGCGGTGAAGGTGGAATGGTCGGTGAGCTGGCGCACGAACTTGTGCCGCACCCGGCCACGGAAATGCACATAGGTGGTCGAGGCGATGAAGATCGCCACCACCAGCCACTTGACCTGGAACAGGCCGGAAACGAACTCGGGCATGCGCCCCTCCCCGCAGCCCGCGCAGATGGGCCGGAGAACCCGGCGGCGGGCAGAAATGGACCGGCGAAAGCTCGCCCGTCACGGGTTGAAAACAGGGCGCGAGTCTAGCAATCGCGTCCTTCCGACCGGTTGACGGTCGTCAGTGCAAACAGGCGCATGCCGGCAACACCTTGCAGGTATCTTTCGGCGGTCGTCGACTCGCGGCCCGCCGCCGCAAGGTCATCCAGCGTGCATCCCAACTCGCCCCCGCCCCGCCATCTCCTCGTCGTCAAGCTGTCGGCGCTCGGCGACCAGATCTTCATGCTCGCCGCCGTGTCCGATGCGCTGCGGCGCTGGCCCGGACTGACCGTCGACTGGGTGGTCGACGAGCGCTTCGCCGCGATCCCCCGCCTGCATCCGGGCGTGCGCCGGGTGTTCACCGTGCCGCTGCGGCGCTGGCGCAAGGCGCCCTTGCACGGCCGCCACTGGCGCGAGCTGCTCGACCTGGTCGGCGGCCTGCGCGACACGCGCTACGACATCGTGGTCGACGGCCAGGGCATGTGGAAGAGCCTGTTCGTCACCCGGATGGCGCGCGCCGCCGACACCATCACCCACCATCCGTCCGACTGCGGCGAAGCGCCGAGCGCGCGCTTCTTCCGGCGCCGCGCGCCGGCCACGCCGCATCTGCATGGCGCGGCGCGGCTGCGCGCATTGATGGCCGCCGCGCTCGACAGCGATGCCGCGCGCGCGCCCGACTATGGTCTGGCCACCGTGCCGCTGCCGCCCGGCGCCGACGCGCCGCCAGCCGACTGGGCGCTGCTGCAACCGCATGCCTCGCGCGCGCACAAGCGCTGGCATGACGAGGAATGGATCGCGCTCGGCCGCGCCGTGGTGGCGCGCGGCCTGATGCCGGTGCTGCCCTGGGGCAACGATGCCGAACGCGCCGAATCCTCGGCGCTGGTGGCGGCCATCGGCGCCGGCGCCCGACTCGCGCCCCGGCTCGACATCGCCACCTGGACCGCCTGGCTCGGCAGCGCACGGCTGTGCGTCAGCACCGACACCGGGCTCGGCCACATCGCCTCGGCCTGCGGCGTGCCGACGCTGATGCTGTTTCGCACCGGGCCCGAGGCGGTGTTCGCGCCGGCCAATCCGGCGCGCAGCCGGGCGCTCGGCGGCGGCGGCCACTGGCCCGAGCGTGCCGAGGTGATGGCGGCGCTCGATCTGGCGCTCGGCGCCACGCCCGCCGCAATCCCAGCCGAATCGACCGGCGCAATCCGCGCCGAAGCCTGATTCCGGGCCGTCGCGCATAACCTCATTACCAATCGGTCAACCCCGGATACCGGCGGTCCGCAATAGGATGCCCCTGCCGATTTCAGGGAATTGATTTCCTGCCATCGGCCTCGCCCGATTCCCGCCGCAGCACAGGGAAAGGGGCCGGCGCCGCCACCGTCATTTCCGCATGACCGCGGCGGCATTCGCGCAGCCAGATCCGGCGCGCAGCCATTCGGGGCAGCCAAGATGACCGGTTCGATACCGTCCTATTACAGCCAGGAAGTGCACGGTCCATTCCAGACCTTCGAGCTCGGCAATTTCGTTCTCGAAAGCGGTGCCAGGCTGCGCAATGCCCAGCTGGCCTATGCCACCTTCGGCGAGCTTTCACCGGCACGCGACAATGCAATCCTGTTTCCGAGCTGGTATTCGGGCAGCAACAAGATTCTCGAACTGGCCTATCTCGGCAGTGGCCGCGCGCTCGATCCGGCGCGCTATTTCATCATCCTGGTCAATCAGCTCGGCAATGGATTGTCGAGTTCGCCATCGAATACGCCGTCGCCGTTCAATGCCGCGCGTTTCCCGACGGTTTCGGTTGGCGACGATGTCCGGGCCCAGCATCGGCTGTTGACCGAAAAATTCGGCATCGAGCAATTGCAGCTGGTGCTCGGCGGCTCGATGGGCGCGCAGATCACCTATGAATGGGCGGTGAGCCAGCCGCAATTCGTGCGCCGGGCCGCGCCGATCGCCGGCACCGCGCGCGCCACGCCGCACAACCGGCTGCTGGTCGAGACCTTCATCGAGGCCATCACCAGCGATCCCGCCTGGGACGGCGGCTGGTACGAGGCGAGTGCCAGCGTGCATCGCGGGCTGCGCCGGCATGCGCGGCTGTTCGCCGCCTCGGGCTTCACGCCGGCGCTTTTCAATCACGCGGGCTGGGCCGGATTGGGCTTTACCACCACCGACGATTTCCTCATCGGATTCGTCGAAAATCATTTTCTGGCGCAAGACCCGAACAATCTGATTGCGCTCGCGCGCAAATGGCAATCGGCCGATGTGAGTCGCCATGCCAATGGCGATCTGGCGGCGGCACTTGCGCGCATTCAGGCCCGCACCGCCGTCATCGCCATCGAGGAAGACGGCTTCTTTCCGTTCGACGACATCGTTGCCGAACAGACACTGATTGCGCGCAGCGAATTGCACCGCATTTCCTCGCGCTGGGGTCATCTGGCGCTGTTCGGCACCGATGCCGGCTACAACGCCAGCATCGATCGCATCCTGCTCGATCTGCTCGCGCAATCCTGATTCCGGCTTTTCCGTGCTGCCCGCACCATGGCTGCGGGTCGGCTTCCTGCGCCCTGCAACAATGGAGATTGCGTCATGTCCATCATCGATGAACCCAGGCCCGATATCGATCCTTATCCGCTCAGCGATTATGTTGCCTGGGCCGGAAGGCGCAATCGCGAGCCGATCCTGGAAACCTTCCGCGAAATCTTTCCGAAAAGTGGCACGGTGCTCGAACTGGCCAGCGGCAGCGGTTTGCACATCAATCATTTCGCGCCGCATTTCCCGGCGCTGCAATTCCAGCCGACCGATCTGAATCCCGACGTATTCGAATCGATCAAGGCCAAGCGCGCCGAACAGGGCAATGCCAATGTGGCCGATCCGTTCCGGCTCGACCTGACCGACCGCAGCACCTGGCCGGCCGCCGAGGCGCCGCTGTACGACGCGATCTTCGTCATCAACATCTTCCAGGTCGCGCCGATCTCGATCGCCGACGGCATCTTTGCGCTGGCCGAACGCACGCTGAAGCCGGGCGGTTTCGTGGCCGTGTACGGGCCGTTCAAGGTCGACGGCGACTACACGACCGAGTCGAACGCCGCCTTCGACCAGGAAATCCTGGCCGCCAAGGTGCCCGAATGGGGCCTGAAGGATGTGCGCGATCTCGACGCCGCCGCGCGCGACCACGGCCTGCTGCTGGCGCGCCGCATCGACCGGCCGGCGAACAATTTCATCCTCGTGTTCCAGCACCGCTGAGGCGCCGACATGGCAAGCGCGGTAGTGATTGGCGTCGGCCCCGAGGCCGGCCTGGGCGCGGCGCTGGCGCGGCGGTTTGCGCGCGAAGGGCTGGACGTGCTGGTGGCCGGACGCAGCCAGGACAAGCTCGATGCGGTGGTCGCGGCCATCCGCGCCGAGGGCGGCACGGCCGGCGCCGCGGTGCTCGACGCCAGCGACGAGCCGGCGGTGACGGCGCTGTTTGCCGGGCTGGCGCCCGAGCTGGTGGTGTTCAACGTCGGCGGCAATCTGGCCCGGCCGGCGCTCGACATCGACGGCGCCACCTTCGAGCGGTTGTGGCGCCAGAACGCGCTGGCCGGCTTTCTGGTCGGCCGCGAGGCGGTGCGCGCGCTGCTGCCGCAAGGGCGCGGCACGCTGCTGTTCACCGGCGCCACCGCCTCGCTCAAGGCGCGGCCGCCGTTCACCGCGTTTGCCTCGGCCAAGGCGGCGCTGCGCGCGGTAGCCCAGGGGCTGGCGCGCGAATTCGGCCCGCAGGGCATCCATGTGGCGCATGTCGTGATCGACGGCGTGATCGGCGGCGACTACGCGCGCGACAACTTCCCCGACTTCGTGCGCCACAAGGGCGAGGACGGCCTGCTCGCGCTCGACGACATCGCCGACGCCTACTGGGCGCTGCACCGCCAGCGGCCGAGTGCCTGGACCCATGAACTCGACCTGCGGCCGTTCAAGGAAGGCTTCTGAGCCGGCCGCCCAATCCCCCCCACCCAAGGAGCTTCCATGGCCAGCGGCCACGTCTTTCTCTATGCCGAGTACCAAGTGTCGATCCCGTTCAGCCAGATCGACTGGGCGCCGATCAACGTCGAAATGAAGAAGTTTCCCGGCCTCGTCTCCAAGACCTGGCTCAGCGGCATCAACACCCACAGCGTCGGCGGCTTCTACGAGTTCGAGTCGGCCGACAGCGCCCAGCAGTACATCGACGGGCTGCTGGTGCCGTTCGCGGGCCAGGTCAAGGGCAACCTGTCGGTGCGGCTGTTCAGCGCCGATGCCACGCGCGAGGCCAGCATCGGCATGAATTCGCCGTTCTTCGCGCGCGACTGAGCGCGGTTCGCATCGGGCCGGCGGCGGCGCTGGCAGAAGCTGCGCCGCCGCATGGCAATCGCCGGTCCCGGCGCCTAGACTCGCGGCCTTCCCACACTGCGGTGCCGCCATGTCCAGCCCGTCCGCGCCGAAATGGCGCTTTCGTCCGCGCCTGATCGACAACCTTGCCGGCTACAACCTCGCGCGCTTCGGCCGCGATTGCGCCTCGGGCGCGACGGTGGCGGTGGTGGCGCTGCCGCTGGCGATGGCCTTCGGCATCGCCAGCGGCGTCACGCCCGATGCCGGGCTGTTCACCGCCATCGTCGCCGGGCTGCTCATCAGCGCGCTCGGCGGCTCGCGGGTGCAGATCGGCGGGCCGGCTGGCGCCTTCATCGTGGTGGTGTTCGGGATCATCCAGCAGTACGGGCTGGCCAATCTGCTGATCGCCACCATGCTCGCCGGCGTGCTGCTGTTTGCCATGGGCGCGCTGCGGCTCGGCAATCTCATCCGCTTCATCCCGATCTCGGTGGTCATCGGCTTTACCAACGGGATTGCGGTGCTGATCGGGCTGTCGCAGCTCAAGGACTTCTTCGGGCTGGCGGTACCCAAGATGCCGGGCGAGTTCTTCGGCCAGATCCATGCGCTCTGGCTGGCGCGCCAGAGCTTCAATCCCTGGGCCTTCGGCGTGGCGCTCGGCGGGCTGGCGATCATGTTCACCTGGCCCAAGCCGCCATCGGCCGAGGCGCTGGTGCCGCGCTGGCGGCGCTTCGCGGCCATGCTGCCGGCGCCGCTCGCGGTGCTCATCGTCAGCACCGCGGCGGTGTGGCTGGCCGATCTGCCGGTGAGCACCATCGGCTCGCGCTTCGGCGGCATTCCGCAATCGCTGCCGGTGCCGGCGCTGCCCGACTTTGAATGGGCCACGGTGCGCCAGCTGTTCGCGCCGACCATCACCATCGCGCTGCTCTGCGCCATCGAGTCGCTGCTGTGCGCGCGCGTGGCCGACGGCCTGCTCGGCGAGCATCACGATCCCAACCAGGAGCTGATGGCCCAGGGCGTGGCCAACTTCGCCACGCCGCTGTTCGGCGGCATTCCGGCCACCGGCACGATCGCGCGCACGCTGACCAATGTGCGCGCCGGCGCCACCTCGCCGGTGGCGGGCATTGCGCATGCGGTGATCCTGCTGTTCATCGTGCTGGTGGCGGCGCCGCTCGCGGCCCATGTGCCGCTGGCCGGGCTGGCGGCGATCCTGCTGTTCGTGGCCTGGAACATGGGCGAATGGCGCGAGTTCCTGAAGGCGCGCCAGTTCAGCAACAACTACCGGATCATCCTGATCTCGACCTTCCTGCTCACCGTGGTGCTCGACCTGACGGTGGCGGTGGAAGTGGGTCTGGTGCTGTCGGCGGCCTTCTTCATCACCCGCGTGGCCTCGCTCACCGAGGCGGCGCCGGTCGAGCTGACGCCCGAGGAATCGGCCTACGGCCGGGTTGCGGCGGCGCGCATCTACGGCGCGCTGTTCTTTGGCGCGGTGGGCAAGATCGAGGCGCTGAGCAATGCCGCGTCGGCGCGCGTGGTGATCGTCGACCTGAGCCGCATGATCAATCTCGACACTACCGGCGCCGAGGCGCTGCGCGAATGGATCGAGAACCAGCGCCGCGCCGGCGGCGATCTGGTGCTGTACGGCGCCAACGCCCAGCCGCAGTCGCTCATGACCCGCTGCGGCCTGCTCGACGAACTGGGCGCCGACCATCTGTTGCCTGACCGCGCCGCCGCCCTCGCCCGCGCCTGGGAACTGGCCGGCGCGGCCGCCCCCTGAAGCTAGAATCGCCCGTTCACCGCCCCCGCAGAGACCGCCATGGAAACCTACACGTCCGACATCACGCAGTTCCTCAAGCAGCTCAAGCAGGCCAAGCCCTATCTGGACCAGGCCCAGCGCGACGGCCGCGCCCTGCTGTGGGAAAAGAACCTCGATCCGCAGGAGCAGGAAGCCTTCAGGCAGGCCCGCGTGGCGCAGAAGCCCTACGTCTACGGCTCCGAGCCCTGAGCCGTTTCCGCCGCCAGTCGCCGCCAGCCGTGTCCGCGCCGCTCGACGAAACCGCCCTGCACGCACCGCCGGCGGCCGACGGCCTGCCCGACACGGTGGACGGCCTGGCCTACGCCAAGCTCTACGGCGAGCCGCTGTTCAAGCTGCCGCAGGATGTCTACATCCCGCCCGACGCGCTTGAAATCTTCCTCGAAGCCTTCGAGGGGCCGCTCGACCTGCTGCTCTATCTCATCCGCAAGCAGAACTTCAACGTGCTCGACATCCCGATGGCGGATGTCACCAAGCAGTACCTCGGCTACATCGAGCAGATCCGCAGCCGCAATCTGGAACTCGCGGCCGAATACCTGCTGATGGCGGCCATGCTCATCGAGATCAAGTCGCGCATGCTGCTGCCGGTGAAAAAGGCCGACGGCGCCGACGAGGCCGAAGACCCGCGCGCCGAACTGGTCCGCCGCCTGCTGGAGTACGAGCAGATGAAGATCGCCGCACGCCAGATCGACGAACTGCCGCAGCTCGGCCGCGACTTCTGGCGCGCCGAAGCCGTCATCGACACCAGCACCGCCGTGCGCCTGCCCGACGTCAATGCCGACGACCTGCGCCAGGCCTTCGCCGACATCATCCGGCGCGCAAAACTGGTGCAGCACCATCGCATCACGCGCGAGGAACTGTCGGTGCGCGACCACATGAGCCAGATCCTGCGGCGGCTGCAGGACAGCCGCTTCGTCGAGTTCACCGAGCTGTTCCTGCATGACGACCGGCTGGTCGGGCGCGGGCCGGCCATCGTCGTGGTGCATTTCGTGGCCATGCTCGAACTGGCGCGCGAGTCGCTCGTCGAGATCACCCAGGCCGAGGCCTACGCGCCCATCTACGTGCGCCTCGGCTACCGGCCCAGCTGACGAGGCCGCCATGACCGCACGCGATCCCCAGCCCGACGCCGCCGCGCGCGCCGCTGTCATCGCCGATGCGGCCCGGCTCGACGCGCTGCGCGAGGCCGATCTGCTCAATGCCGCGCCCGAAGCCAGCTTCGACCGGCTGGCCCGGCTGGCGGCCCGGCTGCTCGCGGCGCCGGTCGCGCTCATCAACTTCGTCGATGTCGACCGCCAGCTGCTCAAGAGCGCGATCGGCATGGAGGGCTGCCTGCCGGCCTCGCGCGAGTTGCCGCTGGTCGCCGGCTTCTGCGAGCGCGTGGTCGAGACCGGCCGGCCGCTGGTGCTCGACGACGCCCGGCTCGATCCGCAGCTGGCGCAGAGCCTGCCGGTCTGCCAGCTCGGGCTGATCGCCTATTGCGGCGTGCCGCTGGCGCTGGCCGACGGTCGCGTGCTCGGCGCCTTCGGCGTGGCCGACCGGGTGCCGCGCCGCTGGACGCCCGAGCAGCTCGCCGATCTGGCCGATCTGGCCGGCGCCGCGCTCACCGAGATCGAGCTGCGGCGCCAGCTCGGCGCCCAGCGCCGCACCAAGCAGGCGCTGCGCCGCTCGCAGGACCAGCTCGAGCATGCGACGCTGGCCGCCAATGTCGGCCTGTGGTTCTGGGATCTGGCGACCGACCGGCTCGACTGGACGCCGCAGTGCAAGCGGCTGTTCGGCCTCGACGACGCCGCCGAGATCGACTACCCGGGCTTCCTGGCCGCGCTGCATCCGCAGGACCGCAACGAAGTCGACGGCGCGGTCCATGCCGCGCTCGCCAGCGGCCAGCCCTATCAGGCCACCTTCCGCAGCGTCTGGCCCGACGGCAGCGTGCACTGGCTCAATTCGCGCGGCACCGCACTGCCCGGCGACAACGGCCAGCCGATCGCCATGACCGGCGCGGTGTTCGACGTGACCGCCGGCAAGCATGCCGAGCTCAAGCTGCGCGCCTCCGAGCACGGGCTGCGCGCCATCAACGACAGCCTGCAAAACCAGGTCGAGGCGCGCACCGCCGAATTGCAGAACCTGTCGCGCCATCTGCTGCATGTGATCGAGAACGAGAAGTCGCGCCTCGCCTCCGAGCTGCACGATGAACTCGGCGCCTATCTGACCGTGCTGCGCATGGACCTGGCCGCGATCCAGCGCGGCCTGCGCAGCGATGCGCCGGCGTTGCTGCCGCGCCTCGACCGGGCGCTGGCCACGCTGGCCGAGACCACCGACATCAAGCGCCGCATCGTCGAGGGCCTGCGCCCGAGCCTGATCGACACGCTCGGGCTGGAGAAGGCGCTGCAAATGCTGGTCGAGCAGTTCGCCGCCGGCAGCGGCCTGAGCTGGCAGCTCGACGTGGAGCCCGAGCTGCCGCTGCTCGACGAACACCGCGCGATCGCGCTCTACCGCATCGTGCAGGAGGCGCTCAACAACAGCGCCAAGTACGCGCGCGCCCGGCGCGTCGGCGTCGATCTGCGCGAAGTGGCCGGCGGCCTGCGCCTGACCGTCACCGACGACGGCTGCGGCCTGCCCGAGGACTGGCGCGGCCGGCCCGGCAGCCACGGCATCGCCGGCATGCGCCAGCGCGTCGAGTTCTTCGGCGGGCGCTTCGAGATCGGCCCCGGCCCGAAGGGCGTCGGCACCCAGATCGTCGCCAGCGTGCCGCGCGGCGATCTCACCCTGCCCTATGTCGCCCAGGCCGCCAGCCCGGCGCCCGAGCTGCCCGATCCGCTGTTCCCGCCGCTCGACTTCGGCGGCGGCAATGCCTGATCGCGCCACGCCGGTCGGGCCTGCCAGCCTCCTCGCCGCCAGCGTCGCCGAGCCGCTGCCGCGCACGCCGCTCGCCTTCATCTGGCGCTTCGTCTGCCGGCGGCCGTGGAGCTATGCCGCGCTGCTGCTGCTCGAAACCCTCCAGGCCGGCTGCGGCATCCTCATGCCCTGGGCGCTCGGCGAGGTGGTGCGCGCGGTCACCGGCGCCGGCTCGGCCGCCGAAGCCTTCGCGCGCATCGACGGCCCGTTCGGCTGGTTCGTCGCGCTCAGCCTCGGCGAGGTGGTTGCCAGCCGCAGCAGCGGGGCGCTGTTCCTGTGGCTGTTTCCGCGCCAGCGTCAGGCCATCGCCCAGGCGATGGCGGCCTGGCTGCAAGGCCATTCGCACCGCTACATCCACGACAACTTTGCCGGCGCGCTCGCGCACCGCATCGGCGAGACCTCGCTCGGCGTCAACCAGACGCTCGGCCTGCTGATGTTCGACTTCTGGCCGATCGGCGTGGTGTTTGGGGTGTCGGTCGTGCTGCTGCACCGGGCCAATGCCGGGCTGGCGCTGTTCGTGTCGCTGTGGATTGCCGGCTTCGTGCTGGCGTCGTGGTGGCTGGCGACGCGCTGCCAGCCGTATGCGGTGGCGGCATCGGCGGCGCGCAGCGAAACCAACGGCCGCCTCGTCGATGCGGTCAGCAATCTGACCAGCAGCCGGCTGTTCGCGCGCTTTGGCCATGAGCGCGCGCTGCTGGCCGAGCAGTACCGGCGCGAGCTGCGCGCGGTCACGGTCTCAAACCGCTATGCCGAGGGCGTGCGCTGGTTCCAGTTCCTGGCGGCGGCGGCGCTCAAGATCGGCATCCTGTGGTACGCCATCCGCCTGTGGCGCGACGGCGCCATCGGCGTGGCCGACTTCGTCACCGTCACCGGGCTGGCGCTGCTCATCATCACCGAGGCGCGCAACCTGAGCCGGCGTTTTCTTGAGCTGTTCGAGTACTCGGGCAACGTCGCCAACGGCGTCAACAGCATCGCCAGGCCGCATGAACTGGTCGATGCGCCGGAGGCGCGCGACATCCCGGTCAAGCGCGGCCAGATCGAGCTGCGCGAGGTGTGCTTCGCCTATGCGCACCGGCGGCTCGGCGAATCGGACGGCGATGCCGAGCATGCGCGGGCAGCGCAGGCGGCGCGCGCGCCCGACAGCGTCGCCGCCAACGATCCCGACGCGAGCCATGCCGACTATGTCTTCGACCGGCTGTCGCTCACCATCGCGCCGGGCCAGCGCGTCGGGCTGGTCGGCAGCTCGGGCTCGGGCAAGTCGACGCTGGTCAATCTGCTGCTGCGGCTCTACGACCCGCAGGCAGGTGCGGTGCTGATCGACGGCCACGATCTGCGCGAGTTCACGCAGGACTCGCTGCATGCGCAGATCGGCCTCATCCCGCAGGACCCGAGCCTGTTTCACCGCAGCCTGCTCGACAACATCCGCTACGGCCGGCTCGATGCGACCGACGCCGAGGTGGCGGCCGCCGCGCGTCAGGCCGAGGCGCACGACTTCATCGCCGAGATGAAGGAAGGCTATGCATCGATGGTCGGCGAGCGCGGCGTCAAGCTGTCGGGCGGCCAGCGCCAGCGCATCGCCATCGCGCGCGTGGTGCTCAAGAACGCGCCGATCCTCATCCTCGACGAGGCCACGGCGGCGCTCGACTCGATCACCGAGCAGGCGATCCAGCGCACGCTCGACACGGTGATGCGCGGCAAGACGGTGATCGTGGTGGCGCACCGGCTGTCGACCATCGCCCATCTCGACCGCATCGTCGTGTTCGACCACGGCCGCATCGTCGAGGACGGCACGCATGAGCAATTGCTGGCCCGGCGCGGCGCCTACTGGCGGCTCTGGAGCCGGCAGGCCGGCGGCTTTCTCGGCGAGAGCTGAGCCAGGTACAAACCGGTTCAGCTCGGTGTCGGCGTGCCGTTGAGACGATCGACCTTCACGAACACCTTGCGCGCGTGCGCAACGAGCTGGTTGTCGGTCGGTTGGGCCAGCGTCTCGACCGCGACGATCTTGTTTTCGAGCGCCGGACGGTGACCGCGTGCCCAGGCCGCGAAATCGGCCGGCGCCCCCGCGGCACCCGTAACCAGCACTTCCGATGCATCTTCAAGCGCGTTGCCCACGTCGGCGAAGAACGCGTTGACATCGCTTTGCTGCGGATGACGGGCATGTTTGCCGCGCAGCTTCAGATGCACGGCGTCGGCCGCATTCGCGTCGAAATGCAGCACATGGGCCTGGGCATGGTCGAGCCAGATGACGGCGTGGAAGGTGCTCATGGAATCTCCGGGTTCATCGAGGGTGGCGCGGGCGATTGCCCCTGCCTTCGATTCCATGCTGTTCCCGCGCGGCCGCGCCATGCTTGATGCGCAGCAAGCCGCTCAGGGCTGGCGTTGCGCCACGGCAAACGGCGCCGTCAGATCGGATCGAGCTTGGCGACGGCGAGCGCCAGCCACTTGCTGCCGGCGCTGCGGAAATTGATCTGCGCCCGCGCATCGCTGCCGCTGCCCTCGATGCCGATCACCACGCCCTCGCCGAACTTGGCATGCCGCACGCTCTGGCCGATGCGCAGGCCACTGCCGGCGGCATGCTGCTTCTGCACCCAGCCCGGCACCGGGCCGCCGCCGGTATCGGGGATGTCGGCGCGCCGGGCCGCCTTGGCGTCGTACTCGCCCAGCTCTTCCCAGCCGGTGGCGCGGGTCTGCTTCCAGTCCTGCCTGATGCCGGCCTTGTAGGCGCCGGCCTGCTGCTGCGCCGTGCCCGACAGCCTGGGCGTGAGCCACTTGCAGCAGCCCTCGGGCAGCTCGCCCAGGAAGCGGCTGCGCAGGTTGTAGCGGGTCTGGCCGTGCAGCATCCGGGTCTGCGCATGGCTGATGTAGAGCCGCTCGCGCGCCCGCGTGATGGCCACGTACATCAGGCGCCGTTCCTCCTCAAGCCCGGCGGTTTCCTGGGCCGCGTTCTCGTGCGGGAACAGGCCCTCTTCGAGCCCGGTGAGGAAGACCACGTCGAACTCCAGCCCCTTGGCCGCATGCACGGTCATGAGCTGCATCGCGTCCTGGCCGGCCTCGGCCTGGTTGTCGCCGGCTTCAAGCGAGGCATGCGACAGGAAGGCGGCCAGCGGCGCGATCGGCACATCGACCACGCCGTCGGCATCGACGGCAAACGCGGCCGGCGCCTCGGCCGGCGCTTCGCCCTCGGCCAGCGCCTGCTGCTCGCTGCCCGACAGCGCGCGCGGCCCGGCGATGCCGCTGACCATGCCGTCGTCGCTGATGAACAGCGCGGCGGCATTGACCAGTTCGTCCAGATTCTCCAGCCGCTCCTGGCCTTCCTTCTCGGCCTGGTAATGCGCGCGCAGGCCGCTGGTATCGAGCATCTGCTCGACGATTTCGGGCAGCCGCAGCTGCGCGGTCTCGAAGCGCAGCCCGTCGATCATCTTCACGAAGTTGCCGATGCTGCTGCCCGCCTTGCCGGTCAGAAACGGCACCGCCATGTGCAGCGAGCATTGCCGCTCGCGCGCGATGTCGCTCAGCTGCTCGACCGAGCGCGCACCGATGCCGCGCGTCGGGAAATTGACCACCCGCAGGAAGGCGGTGTCGTCATGCGGGTTGTCCATCAGCCGCAGATAGGCCAGCGCGTGCTTGATCTCGGCACGCTCGAAGAAGCGCAGGCCGCCGTACACGCGATAGGCAATGCCGGCCTTGAACAGCGCCGCCTCGATCACGCGCGACTGCGCATTGCTGCGGTAGAGCACCGCGATCTCGCTGCGCTTCTTGCCCGTGCCGATGAGGTTCTGCGCCTCGTCGACCAGCCATTGCGCCTCCTGCAGATCGGTCAGCGCCTCGTAGATGCGCACCGGCTCGCCGTGGCCGCGCGTGGTGCGCAGGTTCTTGCCCAGCCGGTTGCCGTTGTTGGCGATCAGCTCGTTGGCGCAGTCGAGGATGTTGCTGAACGAGCGGTAGTTCTCTTCGAGCTTGATGAGGTGCTGCACGCGGAAGTCGCGCTCGAACGCAGCCATGTTGCCGACGTTGGCGCCACGGAAGGCATAGATGCTCTGGTCGTCGTCGCCCACCGCGAACACCGCCGCATGCTTGCCGAGCAGCTTGAGCCACTTGTACTGGAGGTTGTTGGTGTCCTGGAACTCGTCCACCAATATGTGGCGGAAGCGGCGCTGGTAATGCTCGCGCAGCGGCTCATTGGCCAGCAGCGTTTCGTAGCTGCGCAGCAGCAGCTCGGCAAAGTCGACCACGCCTTCGCGCTGGCATTGCTGGTCGTAGAGCGCGTACAGCTCGACAAACTTCTTGCTCTGCGGATCGTGGGCCGGCGTCTTCTCGGCGCGCAGGCCCTCTTCCTTGCAGTTGTTGATGAAGTGCTGGAGGTTCTTGGGCGGATATTTCTGGTCGTCGACGTTCAGGCCCTTGAGCAGGCGCTTGATGGCCGAAAGCTGGTCGGCGCTGTCGAGAATCTGGAAGGTCTGCGGCAGGCCCGCATCGCGGTGATGCGAGCGCAGGAAGCGGTTGCACAGCCCGTGGAAGGTGCCGATCCACATGCCGCGCAGGTTGATCGGCAGCATGCCGCCGAGCCGCATCAGCATTTCCTTGGCCGCCTTGTTGGTGAAGGTGACGGCGAGCAGCCCGCTCGGGCTGACGCGGCCCTGCTGGATCAGCCACGCAATCCGCGTGGTCAGCACCCGCGTCTTGCCCGAGCCCGCGCCGGCGAGGATCAGCGCCGGTTCGTCGGGCAGGGTGACGGCGGCGAGCTGTTCTTCGTTGAGCTTGTCGAGCAGATGGTCGGGATACATGGGCGGCTTGGGCGGCTTGCGGCCACTGGATAAAAAATCAGCCGCCGATTATAGGAGCCGCCTCCCGCCCGACCGCGCCGGCGCGCCATGCGGTCGCCGGCCGGTTCCGCGCCTGCTTCCTACAGCCAGCCCTTGGCCTTGAGCGCCGCCGTCACCGCATCGGCGATGGCCTTGTGGCCGCGCGTGGTCGGATGCTTGTCGTCGGCGAAGGCATAGGTCTGGTCGGCGCCGGTCGCCACCAGCGTGGCGGCCGAGCACAGCAGCGAGGTGCCCTGCGTGAGCGTGGCATTGCAGGCGGTGGCGCTGGTGTTGACGAAGCCGTACTTGCCGGGATTGCTCAGCTCGTCGTTGAGCAGCGCATAGCCGTCGACGATCACCACATCGAGCTTCTGCGTGGCGATGGCCTGCTGGAGCGCGGTGTTGAACTGCACCACCAGCGCATTGATGAGCGCCTGGGCGCTGGCGCCCGCCGCCACGCCGTAGGGCGCGCGGCCCACGTCGGGGATGAGGAAGGTCACCACGTACTTGCCGCCGGTGGCGAGCACGCGGGCAATCTGCGCGGCCTGGTCGTTGGCGGCGGTGGTCACCTCGGCCAGCGCCGTGGCCTGCGATTCCTGGCTCTGGAGCACCAGGCTCGCGTGCCAGATCACGTCGTTGCTGCCGCCGAGCAGGAACACGATGTCGTTGGCGGTGAAGTTGCCGCGCGCCAGTTGCGCGTCGAGCTGCTTGCCCTGGGGCACGGTCATCGGGCCTTGCGTGGCGTCGCAGCTGTCGCTCGCGGCCACGTACACGCAATCGACGCCGGGCTGCTTGCTCACGCGCGAGCCGCCCTGGGCATAGCCGTAGCCGCCGGCCACCGTCACCGGCACGCCGAAGCCGCCGGTCTGCCAGGGCTTGATGCTCAGGCCGAGCGTGGTCGCCACGTCCTCGACCCAGATCGGCCCCGGATTGGTCGTGAACTTGCCGCCGCCCACGCTGGCCACCGCCGGCGCATAGCTGCCCACGTCGGTGAGGCTGTCGCCGAAGGCGATCACGCGGTTGAAGGTGGGCTTGGTCGTCATCGCCACCGTGCCCGAATCGCCGCAGGCGGCGAGCGAGGCAAGAACGGTGGCTGCGAGCAGCGCGCGCAAACGGAAGGGGAATGGCATGGCGGGCTCCGGGGCTCTTGTTGGAAGCCGCCGACCATACCCCCGGCGGGTGAAGGCGCGCATTCGCATCGGCACCGACGCCGCCGGCGTCAGACCAGCCCGTTGGCCTTCTGCATGAAGGCGATGAACTCGTTGCGCGGCATGGCCTTGCCGTAGACCCAGCCCTGCACATAGTCGAAGCCGAGCTCGCGGATGGTGTCGAGGTCGGCATGCGTTTCCACGCCCTCGGCCACGGTACGCAGGCCGAAGGTGCGGCCGATCTCGCCGCAGACCTTGGCGATGAGCCGGGTACGCTCGTCATGCGCGGCACCGTGGATGAAGGCGCGGTCCACCTTCAGCTCGGAGAACGGGATCGTCGACAGGCGCTGGAACGACGAGTAGCCGGCGCCGAAGTCGTCGATGGCGAGGCCGAAGCCGACCATGCGCACGCGCGCCGCGTTCTCGAGCGTGGCGGCGAGGTCGCCCATCATTTCGCCCTCGGTCACTTCGAGCGTGATCCAGCACGGATCGATGCCGTGCTCGGCGACCACGCCGGCCATTTCGTCGCACAGGGCGTAGTCGGCCAGCTCGGCGGTCGACACGTTGATGGCGCAGGAGATCGACTGGCCGAGATCGAGGCAGTCGGCCGACAGCGCCGCCGCCTGCCGCAGCATTTGCAGCGTGAGCAGGCTGGTCGAGCCGGTGCCGACCAGGCCGGGCAGGATTTCGGCCGGGAACACGATGCGGCCGTCCGGCGCGCGGATGCGCATCAGCGCCTCGACGCCGACCACCTCGCCGGTCGCGAGCTGGATCTTGGGCTGGTAGAAGGCCTCGATGCGCTGCTCGGCGATGGCGCTGGCCACCGCATGCACGCTGAGCGGCACCGGGCGCGGGCCATGACCGGGCAGCGGCGTGGCCAGCAGCTGCTCCAGCGCCACGCGCACCGCGCCGGGCGCGGCCGCCTTGTCGAGCACCTGCACCACCGCAAAGCCGAGCACCTCGGCAAACGCCTGCACCGTGCGCGCGATGCTGTAGGAGTGCGCGCTGATGAGCAGCAGCCGGCGCGCGATGCGCGCCTGCGCCAGTCGGCGCAGCAGGCCCAGGCAGTCGCCGTCGTAGAGCGCCAGATTGACCAGCGCCAGATCGACCGGCGCCAGCGCCTCGATGTCGACCGCGCCGGCCTCGGCCAGCGAGCCGATCTCATGCCGCGTGCGCACGCCCAGCCGCGCGAGCTGCTGGCCGAGCTGGCCGGCGAAGAAGCTGTCGTCCTCGATCACCAGGGCCGACAGCTGGCGCTCGGGCGTCGCGCGCTGCGCAAGACTCATGACGGTTCTTTCTGCGGAGAATCGCCGACCGCCGGCGCCACGGCGGCGCAGGCCTGCAATTCGGCCAGCGCAAAACGGGCATCGCCGGCTTCGGCGGCCACTTCCACGCGCCGCACCAGTCCGGCGACCGCCTCGTCGCGGAACACGGCGGCGACGCCGGCAAAGCGGTGGGCGCGGCGGCGCGCGGCGTCGAGCAGGCCATCGGCGATCTCGCGCACCAGCTCGGCCAGCTCGACGCTACGTTCGGCCTCGTAGGCGGCACGCAGCGCCAGCTCGCGCGGCGACACGCTGGCCGTGGCGCGGCCGAGCGCCCGGTCGAGCGCGGCGACGAAATCGCTGCGCGACACCGGCTTGCGCAGCCAGTCGGCGATCCGGTGCTCATGCCCGGGCAGCGGCCGGCGCGGATGGCCCGAGCAGACCACGACCGGCGCCGCGAGCCGCGCGAACAGATGGTCGGCCGCGCCGTCGGCCAGCTCGAAATCGGCCACAAGCAGCTCGGGCGCGGCCTCGGGCGCGAGGCTGTCGAGCAGCGCCTCGGCGGCCGCGATGCCGGCCACCGCCTGCACCGCGCAGCCGGCGTGCTCGCACCACAGCGCGAACAGCCGGCGCAGCACCGGCGAATCCTCGACCAGCAGCACGCGACGCAGCACGGTCGTCATCCGATCGCCTCGAACACGTTCTTGAAGTCGGAGAACGAGGTCGGCTTGATGAGCAGCGCGTTGAAGCCCACGCCGAGGATCTGCTGCTTCTCCTCGATCATGGCGTGGGCGGTGTAGGCGATGACCGGCAGCTCGGCAAAGCGCGGCTCGGCGCGGATCGCGCGGCAGACCGATTCGCCGCTCATCACCGGCATGCGCAGATCGAGCAGCACCGCGTCGTAGCGCTGGTCGCGCACCCGGTCGAGCGCCTCGCCGCCCGACTGCGCCTCGTCGGCGGTCCAGCCCAGCCGCTTGAGAAAGGCGATGGCGAGCTTGCGGTTCATCTGGTTGTCGTCGACGACGAGCGCATGGCGGGCGTCAGACATGGGCCACCTCCTGCGCCACCACGGCCGGGCGCGGCGCGAGCACCAGCGGCAGCTCGATGCAGATGCGGGTACCGGCGTCGCGGTCCGAGTCGATGGAAATGCTGCCGTGCATCATCTCGATGAACTCCTTGGCCAGCGGCAGGCCCAGTCCGGCGCCCTGCTGGGGATGAACGAAGTCGTTGCTGGTGCCCTGGAAGCGGTCGAAGATCCGCGCCAGCGATTCGCGCGGAATGCCGACGCCGTCGTCGCTCACGTCGATGCGCAGCCGGCCCTCGCCGACCGGCCGCGCCGCCAGCCGGATGCTGCCGCGCTCGGAAAACTTGACCGCGTTGTTGACCAGATTGTTGAGCACCTGGAACAGCTTCATCTGGTCGGCATGCACCGGCGCCGCCAGCACCGGATCGATCTCGGTGACCAGCGCCAGCCCCTTGCCGCGCGCCGCCACGTCGTTGAGCGTGGTCACGCGCTCGAACAGCGGGCCGAGCAGGAAGTCTTCCTCCTGCAGGTCCATGCGGCCGGCCTCGATCTTGGCCAGATCGAGGATGGAGTTGACGAGCGCATGCAGATGCGTGGCGCTCTGGTGAACGATGTCGCCCATCTCGCGCATGTCGTCGTCGGGCGCGGTGTCGCGGATCAGTTCGGCATAGCCGAGGATGCCGTTGAGCGGCGTGCGCAGCTCATGCGACACGCTCGCGAGGAACTTGCTCTTGAGCTCGTTGGCCTCGTTGGCGCGGCGCTGGCTTTCGCGCAGCGCGGTCACCAGCCGGTCCTGCGCGCTGGCCTGGCGGATGACCAGCGCGGTCAGCGCAAGGCCCACCAGCGTGATCGCCGCGAGGCTGGCGGCGCCCAGATCGCGCCGGTGCACCCAGGGCGCCAGCACGGTGGCCTCGTCCACGCCCAGCACCACCGACACCCCGGTCTCGGGCTGGGTTGCAAACGCATACAGGCGCCGCGTGCCGTCGATGAAGTCGTCGCCCTCGGTCTCGCCGGTCGCCTGGCTGTCGATGCGGCGGAACACCGCGCTGTCGCCGACGTTCTCGCCCAGCACCACGCGGCTGCCGCCGGCCTGGGCGCGCACGATGCCGTCGCCGCCGACCAGCGCCATCACGCTGCCGGCGCCGAGGTCTTCGTTGGCATACAGGCCGGTGAAGTAGTCGGGCGTGAGCGAGACGACGATGACGCCGGCCGCGCTGCCGTCGGCATTGGCGATGCGTCGCGTGAGCTGGAGCGACCACTTCTTGGACACCCGGCCGAGCACCGGCTTGCTGAAGAACAGCTTGTCGCTGCCGACCGGCGCATCGAGCTGGACCCGGATGTGCTCGCGGTCGCTCAGGTCGACGCGCTTGAAGTTCTGCGACGACTTGACGACGAAGCCGTCGGCGCCGACCCAGGTGATGAGGTTGTACATCGGGTCGACGATGAGGCCGTCGCGCACGAAGCCTTCGAGATCGATCTTGCCCTGGTGCTCGACGATCTGATGCCGCACGAAGCGCGCGGCCTGGTCGGCGCCCTGGATCGTGCGGTCGGTGTGTTCGGCGAAGGCCAGCACCAGATTGCGGATGTCGCGCCGGGCGTTCGACACCGCGACCTCGCGCTCATGGTCCATCTGCACGAAGAAGGCCAGCCACAGACCCGCCAGCAGCGTGAGCGACAGGGCGGCGACCGCGGATTGGAGGCGGAATCGAAATCGCATTGAATGCACTCAGTTTCTTTTTTCGAGGCGCAAAAGAATCCGCGCACCGCCGGAGGTCATGTCGCTTGACGTCGCCAGCGCCGGAAACTTGATGCCGACCTGTTCCGCGATGCGCCGCGCAATGAACAGGCCGAGTCCGCTGCCCTGCTGCTCCAGCTGCTGGCGATCGAACTGGTCGAACAGTCGATGCCGCGACAGCCGCTCCGGGCTCAGGCCGGGACCATCGTCGCGCACCTCGATCGTGAGGCCAGTGTCGTCCTGCTCAACCAGCAACTCGGCCCGCTCGGCGCGGAACTTCATCGCGTTGTCGAGCAGTTCTTCAAGAATGGCACGCAGCCCGTCGAGCGACGTGAAGTAGCGCGCGGCCTCGGGTTTTTCCGGGGCGACGCAGAGCGCGCCGTGTTGCCGCGCCACCTCACGGGCCAGCGCGATGACGGCGGCGGTATCGCGCTGGTCGCTGCGGAACAGCCGCTGGCCTTCGCGCAGCCGGGTCGCCACCAGGAAGCGCGCCGACAGCCGCCGCAGCCGGTCGGCCGAACTGGCCACGGCGGTCATCGCCTCGCGCCGCTCGGCCGCGTCGAGCGGCGTGGTGGCGAGCACCTCGGCAAAGCCCACCAGCGTGTTGAGCGGCGTGTTGAGTTCATGCGGAAACATGTCGAGCAGGGCTTCGCGGTCGGCTTCCTGATGGGCGCGCAGGCTCTGGTGCAGCAGTTCGGCGCGCGCCAGCCGGGCCCGCACCGCCGCCAGCAGCTCGGCGGCGCGCAATGGCTTGGCCAGCACGTCGTCGGCGCCGCAGTCCATGGCGGCGCGCAGGCTGGCGCGATCGGCGGCGCGGCAGGTGAACAGCACCGGTACCGCGCGCATCGGCGGCAGCTGGCGCAGCTCGGCGAGCAGGCCGGCGCCGTCGAGGCCGGGCAGCTCGCGCGCCAGCAGCACCACGTCGTAGGCGCGCCGGGCGGCGGCGGCGAGCGCCGCGCGGCCGTCGGCGAAGCTGTCGCAGCGGATGCCGGCAGCCGCGAGCGCGCCGGCGATGCACTGGCGCGCGGCAGGATCGTCGTCGACCGTCAGCGCCAGCGGCGATCCGGCGGGGGTGGGCGGAGCGGAGGGAAGAGTCACGAGCCTAGGGAAACCGTGGATATGACGCGACAACGCAGGCCGGGCGACGGGAGCGACCCGGAGAGAAACCCGAGTAAACCGCCAAAATCGTCAAAAACGATTGTAGTCGTCCGAAAAGATTTGAGTCGCGGCAGTCGTTGGCAAAAAATCCGCTTCATGACCTCATCAAATTCCCCCGTGCCGGCCAGCGACGACGCCGACCGCTTCTTCACCACGGCGGAAGCGGCCGAGCAGCTCGGCCTGTCGATCGGCAGCGTCAAGCTCATGGTCGACCGCGGCGAACTGGCCGCCTGGAAGACCGCCGGCGGCCATCGCCGCATCTCGGCCCAGTCGCTGGCGGCCTGGCGCGAGCGCAGCGCGCGCGGCGGCGCCGGCATGCGCATGCGCATCCTGCTGGTCGAGGACGACGCGCCGACGCGCCGGCTGTTCGAACGCAAGCTGGCGCAGTGGAACTTCGAGCTCGATCTGCTGACCGTCGGCGACGGCATCGAGGCGCTCATGAAGCTGCCGCAATGGCAGCCCGACCTGCTGGTCACCGATCTGGTCATGCCGCATCTCGACGGCTTCGCGATGCTGCGCCGGCTGCGCGAGGCGCGCGAATACGACCGGGTCGACCTGGTCGTCATCACCGGGCTCGACGCGGCTACCGTGGCCGAGCGCGGCGGCCTGCCGCCCGATGCGCTGCTGCTGCACAAGCCGCTGGCCTGGGACCGGCTGCACGGCTTCATCGAGGCGCGCATTTCGGCGCGGCTGCGGCGGCTCTGAAAGCGCCGGAGACAAAGCCGGTTACACCGCTTATCCGGGCATCGGACAACGCGGCTTCGGGGTCACATGCGGCATCCGCAAGAGATGTGATCCATGGGCGCCCCCGACTCCACCGACCGACTCGTTCCGCTTGATGTCCTCGACTGGCCCGGGCTGACCGGCGTCGGCGCGGTCGAGGGCGACTCGCGCGCCTGCCGACTCGACATGCTGCGCGGCAGCCATGTGGAAGGCCGGCTGGTGCGCTTCACGCCCGGCTCGGATGCGCTGATGTTCGAGCCGGCGGCGCTCGGCAAGCCACTGGCGATGCGGCTGGCGATGCTGCGCGCGGTGCGGCTGACCACGCCGCTGCATTTCGCGCCCGACCGGCGCCAGCCGGCGCTGCGCGACTACCGCGTCTGCTATGCCGACGACACGCGCGAGCAGGGCCAGGTGTTCTCGGCCATCGAGACGCCGGGCGGCACCTTTCTTTTCATCGCCACCGGCGACGGCGTGGCGCGCAGCTTCGTGCCGCACGGCTCGGTGATGCGCTGGGAGATCGATCCGCGCCGCGCGCCGCTCAAGCTCGAAGACACCACGCCCGGCCCGCAGCGCACGCCGACCCAGCCGGCCGTCGCCCGGCCCGAGCGCCGCACCGCGCCGGCCCCGGCCAGTCCGGCGCCGCCCGCCGGCGATCCGACCGCCACCATTCCGGGCCTGGGCAGCACCATCAATCTGCGCATCGCCTCGGTCGAGCAGCTGTGGCGCGAGATCGACGGCAATTCGACGGTGCCGGTCTCGCGCATCGGCGAGCTGCTGGTCGAGCGCGGACGCATCAACCCGGCCGACCTGGCCGCCGCGCTCCAGCGCCAGAAGAAGCAGGGCGGGCCGCTCGGCCGCGCGCTGGTCGAGCTGGGCTGCATCGACGAGGCCACGCTCAATGCCGCGCTCGGCACCAAGCTCGGCATGCCGTCGGTCGAGCTGGACGACTTCCCGATCGATGCCGCCGCCACGCTGCTGGTGCCGGGCGCCGCCGCCGGCCGGCTGCGCGCCCTGCCGATCGCCGAGCGCAACGGCCTGCTGGTGGTGGCCATCGACGATCCGGCGCGCGCCCATGTCATCGACGAGCTCAAGTTCACCACCCAGCGCAAGGTGGTCGGCGTGCTGGCCACGCCAGTCGCGCTGAGCGCCGCGCTGCAACGCGTGTATCGCGGCGCCGCCGGGCCGGCCGGTGGCGACGACGACGAGCATGCCGGCATGCTCGACTACGAGCCCGGCGATGCCACCGCGCTGGCCGAGCGGCTGGTGGCCGAAGACCTGACCGACGGCAGCGAGATCGAGGACGCCCAGGTCAGCGAGAGCGACAACGCCCTGACCCGGCTGGTCAACACCATGGTCATGGACGCGTTCGCGCAGGGCGTGTCCGACGTTCACATCGAGACCTATCCGGGCAAGGCCAAGACGCGCATCCGCTTTCGCAAGGATGGCGACATGCAGCCCTATCTGGAGCTGCCGGCCAGCTACCGGCGCGCCATCGTCGCGCGCATCAAGATCATGGCTTCGCTCGACATCTCGGAGCGGCGCAAGCCGCAGGACGGGAAGATCGATTTCTCGCGCCATGCGCCGGTCAAGCTGGAGCTGCGCGTGGCCACCATCCCGACCAACAACGGGCTGGAGGATGTGGTGATGCGGCTGCTGGCCTCGGCCAAGCCGGTGCCGCTGGCCAAGCTGGGCCTGAGCCCGCTCAATCTCGAATCGATCGACCGGATCACCCAGCGGCCCTACGGCCTGTTTCTGGTGTGCGGGCCGACCGGCTCGGGCAAGACCACCACGCTGCACAGCTGCCTGGCCCACATCAACACGCCCGAACGCAAGATCTGGACGGCCGAAGACCCGGTGGAAATCACCCAGCAGGGGCTGCGCCAGGTGCAGGTCAACGCCAAGATCGGCTGGACCTTCGCCGATGCGCTGCGCGCCTTTCTGCGCGCCGATCCCGACGTGATCATGATCGGCGAGATGCGCGATACCGAGACCTCGCGCATCGCGGTCGAGGCCTCGCTCACCGGCCATCTGGTGCTGAGCACGCTGCACACCAACAGCGCCGCCGAATCCATCGTGCGGCTGCTCGACATGGGGCTCGATCCGTTCAACTTCGCCGATGCGCTGCTCGGCGTGCTGGCCCAGCGGCTGGTGCGCCGGCTGTGCGAGAAATGCCGCGTGCCGACCGAGCTGGGCGACAGCGAGACCGACGCCCTCGTCGCCGAATACCTGACCCAGATTCCCGAGCCCGTGCGACCGTCGCCCGAGGCGCTGCTGGCGACGGCGGTCGAACGCTTCGGCAATGCGCGCGGCCGGCTTCAGCTCTGGCATGCGCCGGGCTGCAAGCATTGCGGCGGCAGCGGCTACAAGGGCCGCGCCGGCATCCACGAGCTGCTGAGCGCCGACCGCGCGACCAAGCGGCTGATCCAGACCGGTGCCCGGGTCGAGCAGATCCTCGAAGCCGGCGTCGGCGCCGGCATGCGCACGCTGCGCCAGGACGGCATCCAGAAAGCCCTGATGGGCGTGACCGACATGACCGAAGTGCGAGCCGCCAGCAACCTTTGACCGCCGCACTCCCCCCTTCGCCACAAATCAAGAACAGCGAGCCCCCCATGAGAGAGCGCCAGGTCCAGCAGCGCCACGACAAGAACAGCGGCCGCGCCGCACTCATCGAGGCCGCCCTGCCGTCGATGCGCCATGTGCAGCAGCTCGAACGCGAGCTGCACGAGCTGCAACTGCGCTGGGATCTGGTCGAGTCGACCGCGCGCATGGTCTGCCCGGTGGCGGCGGCGCGCTTTCTGAGCACGCTGGTCGCCACGCGCGAGCAGTTCGCCACGCTCCAGCAGCGGCTGCTCGACCGGGTGATCGATGTGCATCTGACCAACAAGCACAACGACCTCATCGCACGCGCCCAGGTCACCATCGACCTGCTGGTGCGCAGCCTGTACGAGCGCACCGCCGATGTCGGCTTCATCGCCACCGATCCCGAGCTGGTGGCGCTGGCCAGCGAGCCCGAGGCGCACGATGCCGCCGCGCTGCGGGCGCGACTGGCCGAATACCGCGCCAAGTACACGGTGTACGACGACATCCTGCTGCTCGACCGCGAGGGCCGCGTGCTGTGCCGGCTGGAGGACGCGCCGGCCGATGCGCCCGCGAGCCATGCCGACGCGCCCTGGTTCGTCGCGGCGCTGGCGCATGACGGCCATGCCCAGTTCCACGGCTTCGATGCGCTGGTGGCGGCCGGACGCCGGGTGCTGGTGTATGCGCACCGGGTGCTGGCGCCGGATGGCCGTGTGGTCGGCTGCGTGGCGCTGAGCTATGGCTTCGCCACCGAGATGCGCGCCATCTTCTGCGAGATCGACGATGGCAATCGGCATGCGGTGGTGGCGCTGGTCGACGAGCACGGCATCGCCATCGCCAGCAACCGGCCCGACGTGGTGGCGGTGGGCGAGCCGCTGGAGCCGCCCGAGCCCGACTATCCGATCGTGCTGCACCGCGATACCGAATACCTGGCCAGCGACCGCCAGACCCGCGGCTATCAGGGCTACATGGGCCTGCCCTGGCGCGCGCTGGCGCTCACCCGGCTGGAGGTGGCCTTTCGCACCGGCAGCGCCGAGCTGGCGCGCGGCGCCGATCACGAGGCCATGCTCGACGCCATCATGCGCAGCGACGCCAGCCTGATCGGCACCATCGAGCAGGCCACCGCCATCGAGCGCGGACTCGAGCATGTGATCTGGAACGGCAAGCTCGAACAGGCGCGCGGCGCCAACGACGCGAGCGGCTCGGCCAGCGCGGTGCTCGACCAGATCGGCGAGGCCGGCCGGCGCACCACGCGCATCTTTGCCGAGGGCATCCGGCGCCTGTGCGCGCTGGTGGCCGACGGCCGGCGCGACCAGCTGCGCGCGCGCGCCGACCTGGCCGTCAACATCCTCGATCGCAACCTCTACGAACGCGCCAACGACTGCCGCTGGTGGGCGCTGTCGGGCGAACTGACCGAAGCCCTGCTGGCGCTGCGCGACGACCCGGCCGACGCCGCCGCCGCCGAACGCGCGAGCCGCGTGCTCGGCCGGCTCAACGACCTCTACACCGTCTACCGCCGCGTGGCGCTGTGCGATGCCGACGGCCGCGTGGTGGCGCTGTCGCGTCCGGCCGAGGCGCTGCCGGCCGACTGGCGCCTGCCCGAGCCGCTGCTGCGCGCCTGCGCCGGGCTGGCCGATTCGCAGGCCTATGCGGTGTCGCCGTTCGAGCCCTCGCCGCTCTGCGACGACGAGCCGACCTATCTCTATCTGGCGCAGATCCGCGATCCGGCGACCCGGCGCGCGCTCGGCAGCGTGGTGCTGGCCTTCGATTCGCAGGCCGAATTCGGCGCGATGCTGCACGGCGCCATTCCGCCGCGCCAGTCGATGATTGCGCTGTTCCTGCGCCCCGGCGGCAGCGTCATCGGCTCGACCGATCCGCGCTGGCAGCCCGGCGACCACTTTGCCGAGCATGGCCAGATCGCGCTGCCCGAGCCCGGCGCCTCGAACATGCAGATGCTCAGCCTGGACGGCGCGCGCTATCTGGCCGGCGTGGCCGCCTCGGGCGGCTACCGCGAGTTCAAGCGCAGCGACGGCTACCGCGAGCCGGTCGTCGGCCTGGTGCTGCAACCGCTGCCCGTGCGCGTGGCGGGGCCGGCCGATGCGCATTTCCAGTCCTGCCCCAATACCGGCGACGCGGCGCTCCAGATCGGCCTGTTCCGCAGCGGCGAACTGCTGCTGGGCATTCCGGTCGGCGACATCGTCGAGGCGATCCGGCCGCCGCGCATCGTGCCGATGCCGGGCGCGCGCCAGCTCGCCGGGCTGGTCGAGCATCACTCGGCGGAAGGCACGCGGCTGGTGCCGGTGATCGACTTCCGGCTGCAACACCACGGCGACGCCAGCGACGACGGCGAGCTGACCATCGTCGTGATCCGCCAGGGCGCGCGCGAGCTGGGCCTGCGCGTCGACCGGCTGCTCACCGTCAGCTCGATCGCGCCGACGCGGCTCAAGCCGGCGCCGGAATTCGCGCGCAACACGCCCTGGCTGGTCGGCTTCGTCACCGGCGGCGAATCGGGCGGGCCACTGGTCGCGCTGGTCGATGCGCAGAAGATCCATGCCGGCGATGCGCTGCCGAGCCTGGAGCTGCTGGAGGCGCTCGGCCTCAGCGCGGCGGACGAGGCCGAGCCGGCCGCGAGCGGGGCGCTGGTCGGCTAGGCAATCGCACGCCAGCATTTGCCGTTGCTGGCTCAAGCATGAATATTCATGCGAGAAAGGGGCGCCGTTTATACTCGGCGGTTTCGCGCAACCGCCGGCAGCGCCGCCCCGACACCATGCAAGACAAGTACTCCCCCGCCGACATCGAAGCCGCCGCCCGCAGCCACTGGCGCGCCGACGATCCCGCCCATTCCGTCTACCGCGTGAGCGAGAACGACGCCCGCTTTCCCAAGGGCAAGTACTACGCCTGCTCGATGCTGCCCTACCCGTCGGGCAAGCTGCACATGGGCCATGTGCGCAACTACACCATCAACGACATGCTGGCGCGCTACCTGCGCATGAACGGCTACAACGTCTTGATGCCGATGGGCTGGGACGCCTTCGGACTGCCGGCCGAGAACGCGGCGATGAAGAACAAGGTCTCGCCCGCCGCCTGGACCTTCGACAACATCGCCTACATGAAGAAGCAGATGCAGGCGATGGGACTGGCCATCGACTGGTCGCGCGAGATCGCCACCTGCACGCCGGCCTACTACCAGTGGAACCAGTGGCTCTTCCTCAAGATGCTGGAGGCCGGCATCTGCGAGCGCCGCACCCAGACCGTGAACTGGGACCCGGTCGACCAGACCGTGCTGGCCAACGAGCAGGTCATCGACGGGCGCGGCTGGCGCTCCGGCGCGCTGGTGGAAAAGCGCGAAATCCCCGGCTACTACCTCAACATCGTCAAGTACGCCGACGAGCTGCTCGACGCGGTGGCCAATCCGGCCAGCCCGCAATTCCTGAGCGGCTGGCCCGAGCGCGTGCGGCTGATGCAGGAAAACTGGATCGGCAAGAGCGAGGGCGTGCGCTTCGCCTTTCCGCACGACATCGTTGGCGCCGACGGCGAAAAGATCCAGGACGGCAAGCTCTACGTCTTCACCACGCGCGCCGACACGATCATGGGCGTGACCTTCTGCGCCGTGGCGCCCGAGCATCCGCTGGCCGCGCATGCCGCCGCCGGCAATCCCGAGCTGGCCGAGTTCATCGCCGACTGCGCCAAGGGCGGCACGACCGAGGCCGAACTGGCGCTCAAGGAAAAGGAAGGCCGGCCGACCGGGCTGTTCGTCACCCATCCGATCACCGGCGCGCAAGTGCCCGTGTGGGTCGGCAACTACGTGCTGATGAGCTATGGCGACGGCGCGGTGATGGGCGTGCCGGCGCATGACGAGCGCGACTTCGGCTTTGCGAAGAAGTACGGCATCGAGATCAAGCAGGTGGTCGCGGTCGAGGGCCAGGAATTCAGCCTCGACGGCTGGCAGGACTGGTACGGCGACAAGACGCGCGGCGTCACCGTCAACTCGGGCGCCTTTGACGGGCTGAGCTACAAGAAGGCGGTCGATTCGGTCGCCATCACGCTGCTGCTCAAGGACCTGGGCGACAAGAAGACCACCTTCCGCCTGCGCGACTGGGGCATCAGCCGCCAGCGCTACTGGGGCACGCCGATTCCGATCATCCATTGCGACGATTGCGGTCCGGTGCCGGTGCCCGAGAGCGATCTGCCGGTGCGCCTGCCCGACGACCTCATCCCCGACGGCAGCGGCAATCCGCTGGCCAAGTGCGCGAGCTTCCTGAACGTGGCCTGCCCCAAGTGCGGCAAGCCGGCGCGCCGCGAGACCGACACGATGGACACCTTCGTGGACAGCTCCTGGTACTTCATGCGCTACACGCTGGCCAACGACCGGCCCGGCTATGACGCGGCAATGGTCGATGCGCGCACCGAGCACTGGATGCCGATGGACCAGTACATCGGCGGCATCGAGCACGCGATCCTGCATCTGCTGTACGCGCGCTTCTGGACCAAGGTGATGCGCGATCTGGGCCTCACCAAGGTGAACGAGCCGTTCACCAAGCTGCTGACGCAGGGGATGGTGCTCAACCACATCTACTCGCGCCGCACCGACAAGGGCGGCATCGAGTACTTCTGGCCGCACGACGTGGAGAACGTGGTCGGCGCCGACGGCAAGATCACGGGCGCGACGCTCAAGCACGCGGTCGGCGACCTGCCCGCCGGCACGCCCATCGACTACCAGGGCGTCGGCACGATGAGCAAGAGCAAGAACAACGGCGTCGATCCGCAGGCGCTGATCGAGCAGTACGGCGCCGACACGGCCCGGCTGTTCACCATGTTTGCCGCGCCGCCCGAGCAGACGCTGGAATGGAACGACGCCGGCGTGGAAGGCGCCAACCGCTTCCTGCGCCGGGTGTGGGCGTTTGGCCATGCGCATGTGTTCGGCCGCGCGGTGTTCGATCTGCCGGCGGCGCTCGGCAAGCGGCTCAAGGCGGTGCGGCGCGAGGTGCATCTGATCACGCGCCAGGCCAGCTTCGACTACGAGCGCATGCAGTACAACACCGTGGTCTCGGCGGCGATGAAGCTGCTCAACACGCTGGAAGCGGCGGCCACCGCGATCGCCGAAGACGGCGAGGCCGACGACGCGCGCGCGGCGGTGGTCACCGAGGGCTTCGGCGTGCTGGTGCGCATCCTCTATCCGGCCTGCCCGCACATCGGCCATGCGCTGTGGAGCGAGCTGGGCTATGTGTCGATCCACGGCGATCTGGTCGATGCGCCCTGGCCGCAGGTGGACGAGGCGGCGCTCGTGCAGGACGAGATCGCGCTGGTGGTGCAGGTCAACGGCAAGCTGCGCGGCTCGGTCAATGTGCCGGCCGGCGCCGACAAGGCGGCCATCGAGGCGGCCGCGCTGGCCGATGAAAACGTGCAGAAGTTCGTCGAGGGCAAGCCGATCAAGAAGCTGATCGTGGTGCCGGGCAAGCTCGTGAACGTGGTGGTCTGAGATGACCGCGCCGCGTGACCTGCTCCGCGCCACGGCGTCCGATGCCGAAGCCGCCGGCGACGGCGCCAGCGCTGTCGTCGCCCCCGGCCGCCGCGCGCTGCTGGCGGCGCTGGGCGGCGCGGCGCTGCTGGCCGGCTGCGGCTTCCGGCTGCGCGGCTCGGCCCAGCTGCCGTTCGCCACGCTGTATCTGGCCACGCCCGAAGGCTCGGCGCTCGGCGCGGAGCTGAGGCGCAATCTGCTGCACGGCAGCAACGTGCTGCTGCTGCCCGAGGCGGCCGGCGCCGAGGCGCGCTTCGACCTGCTGGCCGAGACCCGCACGCGCGAGATCGTGTCGTTCAACTCGGCCGGCCGGGCGCGCGAATACCGGCTGTACTACACCGCGCGCTATCGCGTGTCGGACGGCAAGGGCAACGATTTCATCGAGCCGTCCCAGCTCACGCTCAAGCGCGACACGACCAACATCGAGGACCAGATCCTGGCCCAGGAGGCGCAGGAGAACTTCCTGTACCGCGACATGATTACCGACATGGCACAGCAGATCGTGCGGCGGCTGGCGCTGATCCGGCGCTGAAACCTTCAGGGAGAGCGGCATGGCAAGACTGGCAATCGTCACTGGCGGCTCGCGCGGGCTGGGTGCTGCCCTGGTCGCGGCGCTGTCCGCCGCCGGCTGGGAAGTGGTGGAGTTCTCGCGCGCGGCGCCGCATGCCGGCTCGGTCGAGGTCGATCTCGGCGATCTGGCCAACGCCGCGCCGCTGCTCGACGAAAAGCTGGCCCAACTCGCCGCGCGCGACTGGGACGAGGTACTGGCGGTGATGAATGCCGCCACGCTCACGCCCATCGGGCCGACGGCGCGCAAGCCGCTGCCCGAGCTGCTGGCCAATCTCGATCTCAACTTTGCGGCGCCGGTGCTGTTCGCGGCGCTGTTCGTGCGGCACTTCCAGCCGCATGCGGCGCGCAAGCTGCTGGCCAACATCTCGTCGGGCGCGGCGCTCAAGGGTTATGCGGGCTGGTCGCTGTATTGCGCGGCCAAGGCCGGGCTCGAGAACCACATCCGCGCCATCGCGCTGGAGCAGGCCGGCGAGGCGCAGCCGGTGCTGGCGGTCAACGTCGATCCGGGCGTGATGGATACCGACATGCAGGCCGAGATCCGCGCCACCGGCGCCGAGGATTTTCCGGCGGTGGCGCGGTTTGTCGGGCTGCATGCGGAGGGCGTGCTGCGCGCACCTGCCGAGGCGGCGGCGGTCATCCTGGCCGAGCTGGCGCGCGTGACCGAAGGCGGCGGGCGCATCGATACCGCCACGCATCGCTGAACCGCCCGTCTTTCAACGCCCGCCCATGCCTCTGCTCCGCCTCGACGATCTGCCCGGCCATCTGGCTGCCGCCGCCAAGGCCGGCAAGCTCGCGCCGCTGTATGTGGTGGCGAGCGCCGAACCGCTGCTGCAGATCGAGGCCTGCGATGCGATCCGAGCCGCCGCGCGCCGCTGCGGCTACAGCGAGCGCGAGGTGGCCACCGTCGGCCCGCGCTTCGACTGGAGCGGCTTTGTCGATGCGAGCAGCAGCCTGTCGCTGTTCGCCGAGCGCCGCATCGTCGAGCTGCGCATCGCCTCGGGCAAGCCGGGGAAGGATGGCGCGGCGGTGCTGCAAGCCTTTGCAGCCGGGCTGCGCGCCGATGACGATTCGCTGCTCACCGTCATCACCCTGCCGCGCGCCGACCGCGACATGCGCGACAGCAAGTGGTTTGCCGCGCTGCTCGCCGCCGGCCGGGTGCTGCTGATCGATCCGATCGAGCGGCCGGCACTGCCCCAATGGATCGCCCAGCGCCTCGCCGGCCAGGGCCAGACCACCACGCCCGAGGCGCTGCAATTCATCGCCGACCGGGTCGAGGGCAACCTGCTCGCGGCGCATCAGGAAATCCTCAAGCTCGGGCTGCTGCATCCCGAAGGCCGGCTCGATACCGAGGCGGTGAAGGACGCGGTGCTCAACGTGGCGCGCTATGACGTGTTCAAGCTCAGCGAGGCGCTGCTGGCCGGCGATGCGCCGCGCTATGCCCGCATGCTCGCCGGCCTCGAAGGCGAAGGCGAAGCGCTGCCGCTGGTGCTGTGGACGCTGGCGGAAGACCTGCGCACGCTGTGGCGGCTGCGCGGCGCGATGGACGCCGGCCGGCCGGTCGCCGCCGTGATGAAGGAATTGCGCATCTGGGGCGCGCGCGAAAAGCTCATGCCCAAGGCGGTCGCGCGGCTCGACCGGCGCGCGCTCGGCGCGGCGGTGCGCAAGTGCGCCGCGCTCGACAAGGTGGCCAAGGGGCTGCCGCAAGTGGCGGCCGACGAAGGGCTCACCGGCAATGTCTGGGCCGATGTGCTGGCGCTCGGCATCGGGCTGATGGGCCCGGCCGGCGTAGCGCCGGCCCGCGCCGGCCGCTGAGCCGGCGCCGGGCGGGCCGCGCCATCCGGCGCAAACGCGCTATTGCGCGGCGTCGCTGCCCGGCAGCTTCCAGGCCGCGACCCAGTCCACGTCGAATTGCGCCGGCACCGGCGTGTCGGCATCGGCCCGGCCGACCATGTTGCCGCCGACCGCCAGATTGAGCAGCAGATACATCGGCTTGTCGAAGCCGGCCGGCGTGGCGATCTGCGCCACCGGCACGCGGTCGATGAACCAGACGATGCGCTCGGCGGTCCACAGCGCGCCGAACAGATGGAAGCTGTTCCAGGCATCGGGCAGGCGGGTGCGGCAGCCCGAACTGCCGTGCTTGCCGTCGGCCTTGCTCCAGTGCGCGGTGGTCACCATCAGCTCGGGCTGCTGGCCCACCACTTCGAGGATGTCGATCTCGGGCGGCCAGACGCGGTCGGCCGCCAGCAGCCAGAACGCCGGCCAGAGCGCCTTGCCGGCCGGCACGCGCGCGCGCATCTCGAAATAGCCGTAGCGCTGCACGAAGCTGGCGCGCGAGGTGAGCAGGCCCGAGGTGTAGTCGAAGCCCTTGAGCGTCTCGGCAAGGCGCGGCGGCACCCGCTCGGCGACGATGGACAGCACGCCGTCCTGGATGCGGAACGGGTCGAGACCGAGCGGCTTGCCGGTGCCGGCGGCGTAGGCCGGATCGACATAGATCTGCTGCTCGTGATTGCCGGCCAGCGTGCGGTTGAGCGCCAGCTCGGCGCCGCGCCAGACGCCGGTATCGGGATCGCGGCCGAGGTTGTAGTGCGGCAGCCAGGCGCCGTCGCCCAGGCGCAGCCGGTCGAAGTCCTCGCGAAAGCTGAGGTCCAGCCCGAGCGGCGCGCGCGGCACGCCGGCATTGACTTCGGTACAGCGGCCGACCGGCGCGGCACCGGTTGGCACGGCCAGCTCGATGCGGTCGGGGATGACGGCGGCGGAGGGCCGGCCCGGCGCCAGGCCGGAGCAGGCGGCGAGCGTGAGGGCGAGGACGAGGGCGCTGGCGAGCGCGGCAACAGGGCGACGGAATGGCATGGGCGGACGGCCGTGCGTTGCGACCGGGGCGGGAGGGAGGCGCGACAGTGGCGCGGCCGGCGGCGCGCGCCAAGGACAAGCCGCACGGCCGCCGGTAACCGGAGGATTCGGCGGCAGGTGGGCGACGGGCGAGTCGGCCGGGCGCGATTCCGTGGCGCGCGGCTGCCGCCAGGCGGCTCAGCCGGCCAGCCAGCGGCGGGCCAGCGCCGCGGCGTCGACCGCGCCGCCGCTGTCCACCGCGATGACGCCGGCCTCGTCGGGCGCGAGCGCTTCCTGCGTGGCCTGCTGGCGCGCGAGCACGGCGGCGTCGGCTTCGGACGGGTCGTTGCCGGCGGCGGCGCGGGCCGCGAGCCGCGCACCGAGCAGGGCCGGATCGGCGCGGCAGTCGAGGATGGCGAAGGGCAGCGCGCGGCCGGCCGCCAGCGCGCGGAAGGCGTCGCGCTCGGCACGGCGCAGAAAGGCGGCATCGACGATGACCGGCCAGCCGGCATCGAGCGCCGGGCCGGCCAGCGCGAGCAGGCGGTCGAAGGTGGCGCGCGTGGCCTGCGGCGTGTAGATGCCGCTGGCGCCGGCCAGCGCGGCGTCGGCCCGCGAGCTGGCCAGCGGCGCCAGACCGAACAGCCGCTTGCGCTCGACATCCGAGCGCAGCCGCAACGCGCCGGCCTGCTCGACGAGTTGCAGCGCCAGCCGGCTCTTGCCCGCGCCGGACAGGCCGTGGGTGATGAGCAGGCGCGGCGCGGCGGGCCGGGTCAGGCGGGCGGCGACGGCGAGGTAGTCGGGCGGCGCGGCGCCCGGCTCGGCGCCCGAGGCGAGGCCCGGCCCGGCGTCCGGCGCGTCGCCCGACGGCGCACTCGGCTCGGCGCCCCGGCCGGCGCCATCGGCCGCCGCCAGCCGCGCAACCAGCGCCCGCACCGTCGCCCGCGCCACCAGATGGAAGCGCAGCGCCGCCACGCCGGCGAAGTCGCCGCTCGCCTGCAACCAGCCATCGAGCAACCGGAAGCCGAGATCGGCGCGGCCATGCGCGATCAGGTCCATGACCGGGAAGGCGAGATCGGCCTGCGGATCGATCCAGCGCAGCGCCGGGTCGAACTCGATGCAGTCGAAGGCGGTGAGCCGGCCGTCGAGCGCGACCAGATTGGCCAGATGCAGATCGCCGTGGCATTCGCGCAGCTGGCCGGCGGCATGGCGGGCGGCCCAGAACGGCGCCAGGCGTGCGGCGTCGGCAACGGTCCAGGCGCGCAGCGGCGCGAGGCGGGCATCGACCGGCGCCAGCGCGGCGAGCTGGTCGAGCACGGCGAGCGCGGTGGCGCCGGCATCGGCGGCGGGCGCGGCGGCCGCCAGCACCGGCGCCGCGCGATGGAAGTCGGCCAGCGTCTGCGCCAGCGAATCGATCGCCGCCGCATCGAGCCGGCCGGCGGCGAGCAGCTCGCTCGCCAGCGCGCCGGCGGGGAACTGGCGCATGCGTACCGCCCAGTCCACCACCGCGCCGGCGGCATCGCAGAGCGGCTGCATGTCGAGGTAGAGCCCGGGCGCGAGCCGCCGGTTGAGCCGCAGCTCCTCGGCGCACAGCTGGCGCCGCCGCGCCGGCGTGCTGGCGTCGAGAAAGGGCAGGAGCAGCGGCCGCTTGATCTTCCAGGCGCACTCGCCGTCGAGCAGCAGCCACGAGATGTGGGTGGCGACCAGTCGCGGCGGCGGCCGTGGCGGCGCGCCAGTTGCGCCGCGAGCGCGGCGACATGGGCAGGCAGATCGGACATGGCGGAAGCGGTCATCTCAACCCCGGGAGCATTGGCGCGAGCCGCGCCGCGACTCGACTAACATCGCAGGTTTCCGTGCCACCGGCAGACGACGATGGACAGCAAGACCGACATCACCACCACCCTGCGCCAGATCGGCGCCGCCGCGCGCGCCGCCAGCCGCCTCATGGCCCGGGCCGATACCGCGCGCAAGAATGCCGCGCTGCTGCACATCGCAGCCGCGATCCGCGCCCAGCGCGCCGCGCTCAAGACCGCCAACGACGAGGATGTGGCCGCCGCCCGCGCCGCCGGCCTCGCGCCGGCGCTGGTCGAGCGGCTGGCCCTCGGCGACAAGGCCATCGACACCATGGCCGAAGGGCTGGAGCAGATCGCCGCGCTGGCCGACCCGATCGGCGAGATCACCAACCTGCGCTTTCGCCCGAGCGGCATCCAGGTCGGCCAGATGCGCGTGCCGCTCGGCGTGATCGGCATCATTTACGAGGCCCGGCCCAACGTGACCGTCGATGCCGCCGGCCTGTGCATCAAGAGCGGCAACGCCACCGTGCTGCGCGGCGGCTCCGAAGCCATCCGCTGCAACACCGCGCTGGCAAAGCTGGTGCGCGACGGGCTCGAAGCCGCCGGTCTGCCGGCCGACGGCGTGCAGGTGATCGAGACCACCGACCGCGCCGCCGTGGGCGCGATGATTACCCTGCCCGAGTACATCGACGTGATCGTGCCGCGCGGCGGCAAGAGCCTGATCGAGCGCATCGCGCGCGAGGCCACGGTGCCGGTCATCAAGCATCTCGACGGCATCTGCCATGTCTACATCGACGACGAGGCCGATCTCGACAAGGCCATCCGCATCGCCGACAACGCCAAGACCCAGCGCTACGCACCCTGCAACACGATGGAGACGCTGCTGGTCAACGCCGCCGTCGCGCCGGCCGTGCTGCCGCCGCTGTGCCGCATCTACCAGGACAAGGGCGTCGAGCTGCGCGTCTGCGCCGACACCCGCGCGGTGCTGGAGGCAGCCGGCTTCAGCGGTCTGGTCGATGCCACCGAAGCCGACTGGCGCACCGAATATCTCGCGCCGATCCTGTCGATCAGGCTGGTCGACAGCGTCGATGCGGCGATGGACCACATCAACACCTACAGCTCGCAGCACACCGAGGCCATCGTCACCGAGAACTACTCGAAGGCGATGCGCTTCCTGCGCGAGGTGGATTCGGCGTCGGTGATGGTCAACGCCAGCACGCGCTTTGCCGACGGCTTCGAGTACGGGCTCGGCGCGGAAATCGGCATCAGCACCAACAAGCTGCATGCGCGCGGGCCGGTCGGGCTCGACGGGCTCACCTCGCTCAAGTACGTGGTGCTCGGCAGCGGTCAGGTGCGCAGCTGAGCGCGCCGGCAGTACCGGCCGACGCCGCCGCGCGCCAGGCCGGGCGCTGGCTGCTCGGGCTGATTCTGGCGGTCGGGCTGGTGCGGCTGTTCACGCTCGGCGCCTATGTGCTCTACGACACCACCGAGGCGCGCTACGGCGAGGTCGCCCGGCTGATGCTGGCGAGCGGCGACTGGATCACGCCGCAGAACGATCCGGGCGTGCCGTTCTGGGCCAAGCCGCCGCTCTATGCCTGGGCCGGCGCCGCGTCGATGGCGGTGTTTGGCGTCAATGAATTCGCGGTGCGGCTGCCGTCGCTGCTGTTCTTCGCGGCGACCTGCGCCATCGTGTTTGCCTGGGGCCGCGAGCTGGTGCCGGCGCCCGGCTACCGGCCGCGCGCCGGCCTCGTGCCGGGCCAGCCGTCAGCCTACGACGCCGCCGGCCGCCACGCCGCCGCGCGCGCCGACACTGCGCTGCGCCGCGCCACGGGCCTCGCCGCCGTCTTCATCCTGGCGACGATGCCGCTCGCCTTTGTCAGCGCCGGCGCGGTCATGACCGAGGCGTCGCTGGTCTTCTGCACCACCTGGCTGATCGCCGCCTTCCGCTTTGCCGTGGTGGCGCGCGGCGCCAGCGACCGGCCGGCGGCGCCGGTCTGGCGCTGGGGCTTCTTCGTGGCGGCGGGGCTCGGCATGCTGGCCAAGGGGCCGGTGGCGCTGGTCTATGCCGGCCTGCCGATCTTTGCCTGGACGCTGCTGCACAACCGCTGGCTGACGCTGTGGCGCGGCTTGCCGTGGCTGCGCGGCACGCTGCTGGCCGGCGCCATCTGCGCGCCCTGGTACATCGCGGCCGAGATCCGCACGCCGGGCTACTGGGAATACTTCTTCATCGGCGAGCACTACAAGCGCTTCACCGAGCCCGGCTGGGCCGGCGACCGCTACGGCAATGCCCACACCGAGCCGCACGGCCAGATCTGGATCGACTGGCTGGCCGGCGCCGCACCGTGGACCGTCGCAGCCGGCGCGCTGGTGCTGGTGGCGCTCTGGCGCGGCATCGCGCGCCGCCGCGCCGCCGCGCCGGCACCCACGGCTGCGAGCCGGCAAGGCCGCGCCACCGGCGTCAGCCGCCACGGCAGCGCGCCCTGGTCGCGCGACGAGCTGGTCTATCTGCTGCTCGCGGCCTTCTGCGCCCAGGGCTTCTTCACGATGTCGGGCAACCTCATCTGGACCTATTCGCTGCCGGCGCTGCCGGCGCTCGCGCTGCTGCTCGCGCCCTGGCTGGCCGGCGCCGACCGCTGGGCGCCGGCACTGCGCCGTGCGGCTGCCGTGCTGCCGCTGATCTTCGCCATCGGCTTCTGGAGCTGGGCGCCGAGTTACGCCGATGGCCGCTCGGTGGCGCGGCTGGTCGCCGACTGGCGCAGCGCCGAAGCCGACGCGCCCGGCGAGCTGCTGTTCGTGCGCGCGGCGCTGCCGCATTCGGCCAAGTTCTATTCGCGGGCCACGGCGCGCGCGGTGTCGCTCGACGAGGCGCTGGCGCTGGTCGATGCCGATCGCACGGTGTATTTCGCCATCGGCCATGTCGACGACGATCACGCCAGCATCCCGCCCGAGTTCGCCGAACGCTTCGGCGACCGCATCCAACTGCTCGGCAGTTACCGGCATTACTCGCTGTTCCGGCATCGCGGCCACTGACGGCGGGCTACACTGGCCGGTTTTCGCCGCCGGTTGCCCGCCATGACCCCTGCCTATCTCTGGATCAAGACTTTCCACATCGTCTTCGTGGTCAGCTGGTACGCGGGGCTGTTTTATTTGCCGCGGCTGTTCGTCTATCACTCGCTCGCGTCCGACCCGGTCGGCATCGAGCGGCTGCAAACCCAGGAGCGCAAGCTCTACTGGGGCATCATGACCCCGGCTGCGGTGATCGCCGTGGCCCTCGGGCTCGTGATGTGGCTGGGCTATCCGATGTGGAAGGTGCCCGGCAACGGCTGGCTGCATGCCAAGGCCAGCCTCGTCCTGATCCTGCTTGCCGTGCATGTGTACCTCGGCAAGCTGATGATCGATTTCCGCCATGGCCGCAACCGCCATGGTCATGTGTTCTACCGCTGGCTGAACGAAATCCCCGCGCTGCCCATCCTCATCGGTGCAGTTGCGCTCGTGATCTTCAAGCCGTTCTGAAAGCGAGCCTGCCATGGCCGACCAAGACAACGATTCGCGCGACGACGACAAGCCGTCGCGCCCCCAACTGCGCGTGCCTCCGCGCGACGACAACACCTGGGACACCGGCACCCGCAGCGGCCCGCGCGCGCGCAAGGTGATCGAGCGCGCCCGCGAAAGCGAACCGCCGCGTCCGCCGGCCGCCGAGCGCCGGCCCGACGGCGAACGCCGCCCGGACGACCGCTATGCGCGCAACGACCGTCCGCCCCCGCGTGGCGACGACCGCTATCCGCGCCGCGACGACCGTGGCCAGCGCGACGACCGCGCGCCCTATCAGGGCCGCAACACCGACCGCCCGACGGACGACCGTCCGCCGTATCAGCCGCGCGGCGACCGCCCGGCCTACCAGGATCGCGGCGAGCGCCCGCCCTTCCGTCCGCGCGAGGACCGGCCCTATCAGGAGCGCAGCGAGCGCCCGGCCGGCGACCGCCCGTTCCATGAACGCAGCGACCGGCCTGCCGGCGACCGTCCGCCCTATCAGCCGCGCGGCGACCGCCCGGCTTATCAGGATCGCGGCGAGCGTCCGCCGTTCCGCCCGCGCGAGGACCGGCCGTTCCAGGACCGCGGCGACCGCCCGTTCCACGAACGCGGCGACCGGCCTGCCGGCGACCGTCCGCCCTATCAGCCGCGCGGCGACCGCCCGGCCTATCAGGAGCGCGGCGAGCGCCCGCCGTTCCGCCCGCGCGAAGACCGGCCGTTCCAGGACCGCGGCGACCGCCCTGCCGGCGACCGCCCGTTCCGCGAACGCGACGACCGCCCGACCTACCAGGATCGTGGCGAGCGCCCGCCGTTCCGCCCGCGTGAAGACCGGCCGTTCCAGGATCGCGGCGACCGTCCATTCCGCGAACGCGACGACCGCCCGGCGGGCGACCGTCCGCCCTATCAGCCGCGTGGCGACCGCCCGGCCTATCAGGAGCGCGGCGAGCGTCCGCCGTTCCGCCCGCGCGAAGACCGGCCGTTCCAGGACCGCAGCGAGCGCCCTGCCGGCGACCGCCCGTTCCGCGAACGCGACGACCGTCCGGCCTACCAGGATCGTGGCGAGCGCGCGCCGTTCCGCCCGCGTGAAGACCGGCCGTTCCAGGACCGTGGCGACCGCCCCGCCGGCGACCGCCCGTTCCGCGAACGCGGCGACCGCCCGGCCTACCCGGATCGCGGCGAACGCGCGCCGTTCCGCCCGCGTGAAGACCGGCCGTTCCAGGACCGCAGCGAGCGCCCCGCCGGCGACCGCCCGTTCCGCGAACGCGGCGACCGTCCGGCCTACCAGGATCGTGGCGAGCGCCCGCCGTTCCGCCCGCGCGACGACCGGCCCTATCAGTCGCGCGACGACCGTCCGCGCTTCGACCGCGACAACCGCGGCGAACGGCCCGCTCCGGCGCGCCCGCCCGCAGCCACCGGCGACTTGGCCACCGGCATCGCGCGCTGGTTCTCGCCCTGCCCGCGCGGCCTCGAACCCGTGCTGCGCGACGAACTCCACAAGCTCGAAGCCGGCGAAATCCGCATCGTGCCGGGCGGCGTGCAATTCACCGGCGACCATCGCCTGGGCATGCGCGTCAACCTCGAATCGCGCATCGCCAGCCGCGTGCTGCGCGCCATCGAGACCGGCACTTACCGCGACGAGCATGACCTCAACCGCATCGCCGGCGGCATCGACTGGGCCGGCTGGTTCAGCCCCGATGTCACCATCAAGGTCGAACTCGTCGCCCAGCGTTCGCCGCTGCGCAGCCTCGAATTCACCACGCTGAAGATCAAGGACGCGATCTGCGACCGCTTCCGCAACGAGACCGGCCGCCGCCCCAGCATCGACACCGCCACGCCCGACGTGCGCATCAGCGTGTTCTGCGACGAGTCGAACGCCATCTTCTATCTCGACACCAGCGGCGAAGCGCTGTTCAAGCGCGGCTGGCGGCTTGAGAAGGTGGCCGCGCCGCTGCGCGAGAACCTCGCCGCCGGCCTGCTCGCGCTGTCGGGCTGGACGCCGGCCGAACCGCTGATCGATCCGTTCTGCGGCAGCGGCACCATCCCCATCGAGGCCGCCCACATCGCCTTCGGCCGCGCGCCGGGGCTGGAACGCGAGTTCGCCTTCCGCCACCTTGCCGGCTTCGACGGCACGGTCTGGGACGCGCTGCTGGCCGAAGCCCGCGCGCGCATCAACGACGAAACCGAAGCGCGCATCTACGGCAGCGACATCTCCATCGCCGCCCTGCCCGCCGCCAAGTCCAATGCCGAACGCGCCGGCGTCGACATCGAATGGCGCCAGATCGACGCCCGCCTGGTCGAGCCGCCCACGCCCGAACCCGGCCTGCTCATCTGCAACCCGCCCTACGGCGAGCGCATCCATGTGCGCGGCCGCCAGACCGACGAGGTCAACGACGACGACCGCGCCTTCTTCGAGGACTTCGGCCGCGCGCTCAAGGAGCGCTTCGTCGGCTGGCGCGTCGCCATCCTGTCGAGCGATCCCAACCTCGCCGGCAAGCTGCGGCTCAAGCCGGCGCGCAGCCTCGCGCTGTTCAACGGCGCGCTCGCCTGCAAGCTCCATGTGTTCGAGATCCGCGCCGAATCGGGCGAGGAATTCGACCGCGAGGAAGCCAAGGCGCTGCGCAACCGCGTGGTCTACGACGAGGAAGCCGATCTGGCCTTTATCGAGCCGGAAGCCGAATCGACCGCCGCCGAACCGACGCCCGAGCCGAGCGCCCCGCACGCGACCGACATCGACAGCAGCAGCGCCGATGACGCCAGCGACGTGGTGGCCACCAGCCTGCCCGCCGATCCGCCGCAATCGCCGGCCGACGTCGATGCCGACGCGGGCCTGCCGCCCGCCGGTGCCGACGCCGACGCCGATGTTGTGTCCGACCCCACACCCGCCGGCCCCGAAGCCGGCGACAAGGTTTGACAGCGTCAGATTCGTCCACGATAATCGCGCGCTTTCCGCGTGACCTTGCGGAAATGATGGTGAAGTAGCTCAGCCGGTTAGAGCGCGGCACTCATAATGCCGAGGTCGAGGGTTCGAGTCCCTCTTTCACCACCACGAATTCCAGAAAACCCCGATCCTCACCGGTCGGGGTTTTTCTTTTGGCGTGGCCGATTCGGCGGCTCACTGCCCGGCGGCTTCCAGCGCCAGCCAGCGTTTCTGCACGTTCTGCGGCGCGATGGTCGATTGCCCGGCCCAGCGCTCGAAGCCCGCCACGCGCAGCCCGTTCATCGCATGCACGAGGCCCACGTCGCGCGCCAGCGCATCGCGCACCGCGGCGTCGAGCCCGGCGAGATAGCGGCCGGTGTCCGTCAGCACCTCCGCGCCGCCCGGCGCGCCAAAGCCCGGCACCACGATGGCCGGCTTCAGCGCCGCAAGCCGCGCCAGCGCCGCCTGCCAGCCGTCGAGGTCGCCGATGCGCAATTCGGGCAGCCGCCCGGCCGATGCCAGCCCCGACGCGAACAGCACGCCGCTCGCGCGATCGCGCACGACGATGTCGCCGGTGCCGCGCGCCTGCGACACGTCGATCAGCTCGATCTCGCGCCCGCCGACCGCGATGACCGTGTCGCGATCGATCGTGCGCTCGGGCACCGTCACCACGCTGTCGCGCATCTCGGCCGCGCCGAGCGTGTCGCGCAGCTTGCCGAGGCAGATCTCGCAGCGCTCCTCGATGAAGGCCGCCGCGCGCGCATGGGCCAGCAGCGGAATGCCGCGCTCGCGCAGGATGGCCGCGCCGAACACGAACTCCGGCGCCTGATGCGTGACGACCGCCAGCACCACCGGCTGCGACGTGAGCCGGGCCACCGCCGCCAGCGCCGCCTCGATCTGATGCCCGGACGTGCCGGTATCGACCAGCACCACGCCTTCGGGCCCCACGATCACGCCGATGTTGGCGACCCAGCCGCGATTGCGCGGCGCCGCCTCGTCGCCGCTGCCGCGCAGCACCCAGACGCCGTCGGCGAGCGCTTCGGCGCGCAACTCGGTCAGCCGCGGCTCGGGCGTGTCGAAGGGGCAAGGCTCGGTCGCGCCAAAGCCGAAGCGCCCGTCGGCCGGGCACAAGCGCGTGCCGGTCGACACACCCCATTGCCCGCCGCCGATGCCGACACCCACGCCGGCGCAGCCCGCGAGCAAGGCCGCCAGCGCGCAGACGCCGAGCCGCTTCACGCCGACTCCACCTGGCCGTTGCGGATCGCAAGCCGGGTGTCGAACACCGTGTCGCGCGTGTCGACAGCGCGCGCCGTCAGCAGCCCGTCGCTCTCGGGCTGAAAGCGGAATCTGAAATTCGGGTTCTCGCTCACGCCGATGCCGATGTCGGCGCGCAGCACCGGCTGGCCGGCAAAGTCGATGGCCAGCTCGCGCACGAACCAGGGCGTGGCATAGGTGCGCGTGATCTGGTCCATCGCCATGCCCGAGTCGTTGGGGTGGCCGATCATCAGCTGCGCCGTGTTGGGCGCGCCGAGCCGCAGCGGCGGCTGCACCCGCAGCAGGATGCGGCCCACATTGGCGAGCACGCGTTCGCGGTCTTTCGCGGCCGGCGCCGAGCAGCCGCCCGACGCCTTGACGAAGCGCGTGGTCATCACCAGCGAGCCGTCGGCCAGCTCGGCGATGGCGCGCACATGGCTGTATTCCTCGACCCGCACCCGCGTCTCGATGGCCGCCAGCCCGCTCGCCGGCCCGAAGTCGAACGTGCCGACCACCGGCGCCGGATTGTTGTCGACGATGAGCGTCAGGCGCCGCACCGCGCGTTCCGGCGATTGCGCAAACCGCGCCTCGACGCCGATCGGCACCACGGCCGCATCGTCGGCGCGTACCGGCGCGTCGAGCCTGAGCAGGCTGCCGTCGTCGACGGCAATGCTGCGGCCCTTGAACAGCCCGGCGCGCAGCTTCTCCCATACCGGCGACGGATCGCCGGCCTCGATGGCGAATGCCGGCAGCGTCAGCCCCAGCAGCGTCGTGCCGAGCAGGCGCCGGCGCGTCGCGTGATTTGCAGCTTCAGGCTTCATCTCCGCCTCCGGTCAGCGCGCCCATTCCAGCTCGGCAAAGGCCGCCGTGATGTTGCGCCGGTGATAGTGCTCGGCGAGCTTCCAGCGCGATGGCGGCGCAGACGCGTCGAGCGTCTCGCCCAGGCCGCGACCGGCAGCGATGGCCGCATCCACCTCGCGCGCCAGAAGATTCAGATAATCCGCCTCTTTGTCGAGTTCCGCTGGCCAGCCGGGATCGGCCGGACCGTGACCGGGCAGCACATGGCGTGGCTTGAGCGCGCGCAGTTCGGCCAGCGCGGCAAGCCAGCCCGGCAGGCTGCCGTCGAGCGCCGGAATGCGTTCGACGAACAGCAGATCGCCGGTGAACAGCGTGCCGCTCGCGTCGTCGTGAACCGTCAGGTCGCAGTCGGTGTGGGCCGTGGCCCAGGCGCGCAGCGCGAGCCTGCGGCCACCCAGATCGACGACGGTTTCACGCTCGACGGTCTCGGTCGGCGCGACGATGCGGCTGCCGTCGGCAAGCGCGCCAAGATCGCGTTGCAGCGCATGCAGATAGGCCGGCCCGCGCGCCGCCAGCGCCGCCGGCAAGCGCGCATGCCCGACGATGCGCAAGCCCGGCCAGGCCTCGACGAAGGCCGCATTGCCCAGCACATGGTCGGGATGGGCATGGGTGTTGACCAGCACGCAGACCGGCAGCGGCGTCGTGCGCCGCACCGCCGCGACGAAGGCGCGCCCGACCGCCGCCGAGCCACCGCTGTCGATGACCGCCGCGCAACGCGTGCCGACCACCAAGGCCAGATTGGCGATGTCGCCCAGGTTGTCGCGCGAGGTTTCTTCCTGCCGGCCGCTGTGCATGAACACGCCCGGCGCCAGTTCGCGCAACTCGAAGGCCGCGCCCACCTGTGCCTGCGCAGCGCAAAGCGTCAGCAGAACCAGCCACGCCGCGCGGCGCGCCCGCCGCATTGCCCGGCCAGCGCCGTCAGCGCGCTCCGGCAAACCGCAGCACATCGTCGACCGCGCCGCTGCCGCCATCGGTCGCCGGAAGTTCCGAGTGCAACTCGACCACGCGGCCCGGCAGCGCATCGGCCAGCACGAAGCGCAAGCGCTTGCGCGCCAGCTCGGGATAGCGCGCGCGCTGCGCATCGTCGCGGTAGGGCTCGATGACGATCTCGCGCGTCGCCAGCGGCTTGCCGTCGATGTCGAGCGTGCCGGCACCGATCTCGGGCCCGCGCGCCAGCGCCGTGCGGATCAGCCGGTTGAAGTGCCGGCGCTGACCACCGGTGGCGCGCTCCATCGCGGCCACTTCGCGGTCGAGGAAGAACAGGATCATCGGATTGGGCGTCGCGCCCGCGCCGCCCGGCAGCGCGAAGTCGCCGCGCCGGTCGGTGAGCACCAGGCTGCGTCGCGCCGCCGTGCCGGACGCCGTCAGCGTGAAGCGCTCATCCTCGGCTGGCGGCGTCGCGCCGCGATGCTCGATGCGGTAATCGATGCGGCGACCGGCCGCGAAGCCGGCCATGTGGTCGTCGAGGAACAGCAGCGTCTCGGCCGGACTGATGTCGCTGCCGACGTCGCCGGCCTCGACCGCGCGCGCCGGCAGCGCCGCCAGCAGCGCCATCGCCCCGGCCGCCGCGAGGCAGCCCCGCCGCGCGGCACGCATCAGTTGCTGGCCGCGCCGCGCGGCAGGCCGCGCTCATCCACCAGCGGCACGCGATAGCTGGCGAGGATGGCGTCGATGCGGTCGCGGTTGGCGGCGATCCAGCCGTCGACCGTGCTTTTCCATTGCGGCTCGCCGAAGCGCACGCCCATCGAGATCTCGTAGTCGAACTTGATCGACGGATCGTCCGACTTGAGCGCCAGCGTGGCCCAGTCGCCGCCGTGTTCGCGCGCGAGAAAGCCCGCGACCGGCCCCCAGAGCACGGCCACGTCGATGCGGCCCGACTCCAGCTCGCGCGCCATGATCTTGCCCGGGCTTTCCTCCGGATCGCCGTTGAGCGCGGCATGCGCGATCGACTGCTCGAACAGACCGTTGCGCAGCAGCCAGTCGACGGCCGGCGACGGCGCGAAATAGCCAAAGCGCAGCCTGGCGCGCTGGGCCGGCGGCAGCGCCAGCACTTCTTCGGCGCTGCTCACGTTGGCGAGCGCGCCGCGCCGCGTGTAGAGCAGCGCATAGGTCGAATGCAGATACGGCTGGGTCGTGGCGGTCAGCTCATAACCCTTGGGCACGCCCACGATCAGGTCGCACTTGAAGCGCTGCGTGGTCGCATCCTTGGCCCGCAGCGTCTGGCGCACGAAGCCCATGCGCTGCGGGAAATAGGTGTAGGTCAGTTCGCGGCCGAGATCCTTGGCCATCGCCTCGGCGATGCGGTTCTCATAGCCGCCGCCACGGTCGTCCGACTGCGGCAGATTGTGCGGATCGGCGCAGACCCGCAGCAGCTTGTCGTCCACGGGCGCTTCCTGCGCCAGCGCGGGCACGGCGAGCGCCAGCATTCCGAACAGCGCCGCAATCCGTCGGCCGGCAGCGCCGGCGCGGTAGCGCGCGTTCGTCGCGCAGCGGCGCGGGTTCATTGCGGATCCATCGGCTTGAGGTTGCCCGGCTGGATCTTGCCGTCGGAACGCCCCTTGAGATAGGCGTACAGGTTCTGCCAGTTGTCGACCATCTGCTGGCTGCCGCTGAAGTTGGGCATGCCCTTCTCGATGCGACCGTTCATCACCGTGGTCTGGAACTCGGTCTTGGTCAGGCGCTTGAGCGACTCGACCAGCGACGGCCCGACCAGCCCTTCCTGCTGGGCGCCGTGGCAGCGCTCGCAGGCCAGTGCGCGCCAGGTCTTCCAGCCCTTGAGGGTGTCGGCATCGACCTTGTTGCCCTCGACCACCTTGTAGGGCGCGTCGGCACCGGCGTCCTGCGCGCTGACCGACGCAGTCGCAAGGACGGCGAACGCGGAGGCGGCGAGCAGCTTGTACAGCGGTTTCATCGGATGACTCCTGTGGTGTGAAAACCTCCGGAGCCGCAACCTCCGCGGCTCCGGAGCCCCCGGGCGGCATGCCCGAGGGTTCGCGGGTTTGCGATCAGTTGCTCGGCAGCGCAAACACGAACAGCGCGCCGCCAAGGTCGGTGTACTTGGCCAGGTCCTTGTAGCCGCCCACGGCGCCCAGACCGTCCTGCGCGTTCTCCAGACCCGCCGCCATGCCGATGCCGGCCCAGCCGCCAATGCCCGAATACACGCCGACGTACTGCTTGCCCGAGTACTCGTAGGTGAACACGTTGCCGATGATCCCGGACGGAACCTTGAACTTCCACAGCTCCTTGCCGTCCTTCGGGCTCACGGCCTTGAGGTAGCCCTCGAGCGTTCCGTAGAACACCACGTCGCCAGCCGTCGCGAGCGCGCCCGACCAGACCGAGAACTTCTCCGGCTTGCTCCAGGCGATCTTGCCGGTGCCGGCATCCCAGGCGATGAAGTTGCCCATGCCGCCATGACTGTTGGGCGCCGGGAACATCGACAGCGTGGCGCCCACATACGGCTGGCCGGCGGTGTACTCGACGCGGAACGGTTCGTAGTCCATGCAGACGTGGTTGGTCGGCACCAGGAACAGGCCGCTCTTGCGATCGAAGGTAGCCGGTTGCTGATCCTTGGAACCGAGGGCAGCCGGGCAGATGCCCTTGCTGTTCACGTCTTCGCCGTTCTGCTCGGTCGAGTACTTGGCCACCACCTGCGGCCGACCGGTCTTCATGTCGACATGCGTGGCCCAGTTGACCGCCGGGTCGTACTTCTCGGCGACCAGCAGCTCGCCGGTTTCGCGGTTGAGCGTGTAGCCGAAGCCGTTGCGGTCGAAGTGGACCAGCGCCGGCACCTTCTGACCCTTGACGTTGACGTCGGCCAGGATCATTTCGTTGATGCCGTCGAAGTCCCACTCGTCATGCGGGGTCATCTGGTAGACCCACTTGACCTTGCCGGTATCCACATCGCGGGCCCAGATCGACATCGACCACTTGTTGTCGCCGGGGCGCTGCTTGGGGTTCCAGGTGCTGGGGTTGCCCGAGCCGTAGTACATCAGGTTGGTCTTGGGGTCGTAGCTGTACCAGCCCCAGGTCGTGCCGCCGCCGATCTTCCACTGGTCGCCCTGCCAGGTCTTGATCGAGCTGTCCTTGCCGACCGGCGCGAGCTTGCCGTCGGTCCAGGTCACGGTCTTGGCCGGGTCGATCAGCATCTCGGCGTCGGGGCCGACGCTGTAGCCCTTCCAGACTTCCTTGCCGGTCTTGATGTCGTAGGCCGTCACGCGGCCACGCACGCCGAACTCACCGCCCGAGATGCCGGTGATGACCTTGTCCTTGAAGACGTGGGGCGCGTTGGTATTGGTCTCGCCGACCTTCGGATCGCCGTTCTTCACCGACCACACGACCTTGCCCGTGACCGCGTCGAGCGCGACCAGCGTGGTGTCGGCCTGCTGCAGGAAGATCTTGCCGTCACCATAGGCGAGGCCGCGATTGACCGTGTCGCAACACATGACCGGAACGACGGCGGCATCCTGCTTCGGCTCGTACTTCCACTTGAAGGTCTGGTCCTTGAGGCTGACCGCGATGACCTTGTTGGGGAACGGCGAGTGGATGTACATCGTGTCGCCCACCACCAGCGGCGAGCCTTCGTGACCGCGCAGCACGCCGGTGGACAGCGTCCACGACGCCTGCAACTTGCCGACGTTCGATGCATTGATCTGCTTGAGATCGCTGTAGCGCTGGTTGGCGTAGTCGCCGGCCTGGGCTGCCCAGTTGGCCGGGTTCTTGATGGCGCTGTCGAGTTGTGCGTCGGCATGCGCCGAGAGCGACAGCATCGAGAGTGCGAGCGTCGTCGCGCCCGCTACCGCGTAACGGATGGTCATGTGTGTCTCCTCCAGGATTTTTCTTGTCCCGCTTGTTGCGATGGAATGAGTACCGATCGGAACCGGCACCCTGGTGCGCCGCCCCTCTGACGGGGGCTGGAAGCACCTCCGGCCTGCGTCGCCATCAACGGCGCCAGCCTTCGGAGAAGGGCATCAACTCGCCTTGCATGAATCACTTTCTGTGCCAGTGATCCGGCGGAAAAACCCTGAATCGGCCTGCCGTCAGGCCTGCTTCCCTAGGGAAAGGCGGGCTTCGCGTCCCCGTCGACCGGTCGCATGCTGCGAGGCCGCGGCGCCCTGCGTGCAGGTGTGCAGTGCGGCATCGCCGGCCGCTGTGACAGTTTGAGCCGCGTCGATCCGGGGGACTCGCGCAATCTGTCATTGGCGTCGGGCGGCACGATGCAGCGCCGGGCTGGACCGGCATTTGCGTCGGCAAGCGGCATAACAACCAAGGAGACCATGTTGACCTCAGCAATCCGTTCCGGGACCGTCGCCAGGCTGCTGGCGGCGACAGCGCTTGCAAGCTTTGCCGGCAGCGCGCGCGCCGACGAGCCGGCCCAGCCGCGCCACAGCTATCCGACGACAGCGCGCGTGGAATACGTCCAGGAGTGCGTCAACGGCCAGGGCGGCGAATTCGTGAGCCTGTACAAATGCTCATGCGCGATCGACAAGATCGCCGACGTGCTCGGCTATGACGACTATGTGCAGGCCTCGACCTTCGCCAAGTACGCGACGCTCGGCGGCGAAGGCGGCGGCATCTTCCGCGACACCGACGACGCCCGGCAGACCGCGCGCTCCTATCGCACGCTGGAGGCGAAGGCGTATTCGGAATGCGGGTTAAAGCGGCGCTGAGACAGGGGACGGGCGCGCAACCGGCAGAGTTGGGCGAGCACGGGCGTGAAGTGCGTTGGCGGCTGATTGAAGGATTTGCCCGCAGCCCGCACGCGATGGACGGACTGAAGGCTGGGCCGCCATTGCGGCGACCTCGCAGTCGGCGAAACTGCAAATGCGGCGGACCCGGAAAACAAAAAAGCCCCTGTTTCCAGGGGCTTTTTTCGAATACTGGCGGAGAGGGTGGGATTCGAACCCACGGTACGGAATAACCGTACACCGGATTTCGAGTCCGGCGCATTCGACCACTCTGCCACCTCTCCGGCTTTGCTGCTTCTTCACGCGTGGTCGTGCGCGAAGCCCGCGACTATATCAGAGGTTCGGCGAAAAGCACTCGGTACCGCCGAGGTAAGGACGCAACACTTCGGGCACGGTGAGGCTGCCGTCGGCGTTCTGATAGTTCTCGAGCACCGCCACCAGCGCACGCCCCACGGCCAGGCCCGAACCGTTGAGCGTGTGCACGTATTCGGGCTTGCCCTGGGCGTTGCGGAAACGCGCCTGCATGCGGCGCGCCTGGAAGGCCTCGCAGTTGGAAACCGAGCTGATCTCGCGATACGTCCCCTGCGCCGGCACCCACACCTCCAGATCGTGGGTGCGCGCCGCGCCGAAGCCCATGTCGCCGGCGCACAGCAGCATCACGCGGTAGGGCAGACCGAGCTTCTGCAGGATGGCTTCGGCATGGCCGGTCATCTGCTCGTGCGCTTCATACGAGGTGGCGGGATCGACGATCTGCACCATCTCGACCTTGTCGAACTGGTGCTGGCGGATCATGCCGCGCGTGTCGCGGCCATAGCTGCCGGCTTCGCTGCGGAAGCACGGCGTATGGGCGGTGAGGCGGATCGGCAGCTGATCGGCCGGCACGATACTGTCGCGCACGGTGTTGGTCAGCGTGATTTCCGACGTGCTGACGAGGTAGAGATCCTCGGCCTGCTCGGCGCCGCCCTTGGTCACCCAGAACATGTCTTCCTTGAACTTGGGCAGCTGGCCGGTACCAAGCAAGGTGGCGGTGTTGACGATGTAGGGCGTCCAGCACTCGGTGTAGCCGTGTTCCTGGGTCTGCACGTCGAGCATGAATTGCGCGAGCGCGCGATGCAGCCGCGCGACCGGGCCCTTGAGGAAGGCGAAGCGCGCGCCGGAGAGCTTGGCGGCGGTGTCGAAGTCGAGGCCGAGCTTCGCGCCAACGTCGACATGGTCCTTCACCTCGAAGTCGAACACGCGCGGCGTGCCCCAGCGGCGCAGCTCGACATTGTCGGCGTCGCTCTTGCCGTCGGGGACGCTGTCGTGCGGCAGATTGGGCACGGTCATCAGCAGCGCGTTGAGGCGCGCCTGCACGTCGCCGAGCTTCGTTTCGAGCGCTTTCAGCTCGTCGGGGATGGCGGCGCTTTCGGCCAGCTCGGCCGAGGCGTCCTCGCCCTTGCCGCGCTTCATGCCGACGAGCTTGGACAGCGCATTGCGCCGGGCCTGGAGTTCTTCGGTGCGGGTCTGGACCTGCTTGCGCTCGGCTTCGAGCGACTGGAAGCCCTCGATGTCGAGCTGGTAGCGGCCGCCGAGCGCGAGGCGCGCGGCGACCGCCTGGGGATCTTTGCGGAGGAGGGCGATGTCGAGCATGACGTTGGGCCTTTCAGGGGGCGGCCATTCTAAGCCGCGAGGGATGGCGCGCCGCCGGCCGCGCGGCTCACGGCCCGCCCGCCTGCGCTGACGCGTCTTCAGCCGTAGACCGCGCTCACCGTGCCCACGCCTTCCACGCCGCCCTCGATCAGATCGCCGGGCTTGACCGGCCCCACGCCGGCCGGCGTGCCGGTGAAGATCAGATCGCCCGGCTCCAGCCGGTTGAGCCGTGACAGATGCGCGATCACCTCGGCGAGCGACCAGGTCATGTCGGCGAGGTCGCCGTTCTGGCGCGGCTCGCCGTTGACCGTGAGCCAGATGCGCCCGGCGCGCGGATGGCCAATGTCGCTCGCCGGCAGCAGCGCCGAGATCGGCGCCGACGCGTCGAAGCCCTTGGCCGGCTCCCAGGGATGGCCCTTGCTCTTGGCCGCCGCCTGCAAGTCGCGCCGCGTCATGTCGAGGCCGACCGCATAGCCCCACACATGCGCGAGCGCATCCGCGGGCGAAATGTCGGCGCCGCCGCTGCCGATGGCCGCGACCAGCTCGATCTCGTGATCGAGCCGCGCGGTCTGGCCCGGAAACGCCAGCCGCGCGCCGCTCGGGCGGATCGCGTCGGCCGGCTTCATGAAATAGAACGGCGGCTCGCGCTCGGGGTCGGCGCCCATCTCGCGCGCATGGTCGGCGTAGTTGCGGCCGATGCAGTAGATGCGCCGGACCGGAAAGCCGGCGCTGCTGCCGGACACGGGAACGAGGACGGCGGCGGGTGCCGCGATGACGGTGTTCATGGCGAGGTTCCTGTCAGGTCGGACGGGCGGCGCAGGCCGCGAAGATCGGGGGCAAGGCGCGCGGCCCGGCGGGGCGCCTCGCGGCACCGCGCACGTCGAGCACGGCTAGTCGCCGCGTGACGACGGCTCGTTGCCGCGCGCCTCGTCGTCGAGGCCGCGCCAGTAGGCGAGCCGCTCGGCGATGCGCGCTTCCAGGCCGCGCGGCGTGGGCGTGTAGAAGCTCGGCTCGCGCATGCCGTCCGGGAAGTAGGTTTCGCCGGCGGCGTAGGCGTTGGGCTCGTCGTGGGCGTAGCGGTAGTCGTGGCCGTAGCCGAGGTTCTTCATAAGCTTGGTCGGCGCGTTGCGCAGGTGCAGCGGCACCGGGCGCGAGCCGTCCTCCTTCACGAAGCGCATCGCGGCCTTGTAGGCGGTGTAGACCGCGTTCGACTTGGGCGCGACCGCGAGATAGACGAGCGCCTGGGCCAGCGCCAGCTCGCCCTCGGGCGAGCCGAGCCGCTCGTAGGTGTCGGCGGCGGCGAGCGTGACCTCGATCGCGCGCGGGTCGGCGAGGCCGATGTCCTCGTTGGCCATGCGGATCAGCCGACGCGCGAGGTAGCGCGGGTCCACGCCGCCGTCGAGCATGCGGCAGAACCAGTAGAGCGAGGCGTCGGGCTGGCTGCCGCGCACGCTCTTGTGCAGCGCGCTGATCGAGTCGTAGAAGGCTTCGCCGCCCTTGTCGAAGCGGCGCAGGTTCTCGCTCAGGGCGCGGGCGAGGACGGCTTCGTCGATGAGGCGGGCGGGTGGCTCTTCGGCGGCGCGCTCGGCGACGGCGCCGGCATCGGCGGCCGGTTCGGCGCCACTGCCCTGCCCGGCTGTCGCCGCGCGCGGCGCCGGAATCGCCCGCGCGACGATCTCCAGGTTGTTGAGCAGCTTGCGGCCGTCGCCGTCGCTGGAGCGCAGCAGCAGCTCGCGCGCCTTCGGCTCGAAGACGATGCCGTGCAGCTCGGGCGCCTCGGGCGCGGCGATGGCGCGGTCGATCATCTCGCCGAGCGCCGGCTCGTCGAGCGAGGCCAGTACGTAGACCGCCGCGCGCGACAGCAGCGCCGAGTTCACCTCGAAGCTCGGGTTCTCGGTGGTCGCGCCCACGAACACGAACAGCCCGCTCTCCACATGCGGCAGCAGCGCGTCCTGCTGGCTCTTGTTGAAGCGGTGGATCTCGTCGATGAACAGCAGCGTCTGGCGGCCGGTGGCGTCGCGCGTGGCCTGGGCCGTGGCGACCGCCTCGCGGATGTCCTTCACGCCCGCGAGCACCGCCGACAGCGCGATGTAGGCACAGCCGAAGGCGTCGGCCATGAGCCGCGCGAGCGTGGTCTTGCCGACGCCGGGCGGGCCCCAGAGGATCATCGAATGCGGCCGGCCCGAGGCGAAGGCGACCGCGAGCGGCTTGCCCTCGCCGAGCAGATGACGCTGGCCGATCACGTCGGCGATGGTGTGCGGGCGCAGGCGCTCGGCAAGCGGGGCGGATTGCGACAGGTGGCGGGCGGCGGCATCGCGGCCGGGGCGCGCCTCGCCGGCATCAGCGCGCATCCCGGCGCGCGATGCGTCCGGCGCCGAATCGCGGCCGGAGGCGGTCGCGCGGTCGGACGGACCGGAGCCTGCGTCAGGCGCGAGAGGGTCGCGCGGGTCGGGAACGGGAAGATCGAGATCGCCGAACAGCGAATCGCCGGCGGCCGGGGGCGGGGTTTTGCGTGCAGCCATGCGGGCGATTCTCGCATCGGACCGAGGCGCGGCGTCCGGCGATCGGCGCCATGCGCGTGTCGGGCAGCGACCTGGCGCCGTCAGCGCCGACGCCTCCTTCGGACCGGCCGGCCGCCCGGCCGCCGGCGGCGGAGTCTTGCGCGTGGCCATGCGCGCGTCAGCCGAAGTTCTCGTCGGCCACGAAGGGGTTGTCGGCACGCTCGGCGCCAAACGTGGACATCGGCCCGTGACCCGGCACGAAGCGGATGTCGTCGCCGAGCGGGAACAGCTTGGCGCGGATGGAGTGGATCAGGTCGTCGTGATTGCCGCGCGGAAAGTCGGTGCGGCCGATCGAGCCCTTGAACAGCACATCGCCGACCCAGGCCAGCTTGCCCGGCTTGAACAGGAACACCACATGGCCCGGCGTGTGGCCCGGGCAATGGACCACGTCGAGCTCGATGCTGCCGACCGTGACCGTGTCGCCGTCCTCCAACCAGCGCGTCGGCACAAAGCTGCGCGACGGCGGAAAGCCCCACTTCTTTGCCGAGTCGGCCAGTCCGTCGATCCAGAAATCGTCGCCGCGATGCGGGCCTTCGACCGGCACGCCGAGCTTGTCGGCCAGCTCGGCGACCGCGCCGCAATGGTCGAGATGGCCGTGCGTGACCAGCAGCTTCTCGATGGTGATGCCCTTCTGCCTGGCGATGTCGAGCAGCCGGTCGGCCTCGCCGCCGGCATCGACCAGCGCGCCGAGCTTGGTGGTGTCGTCCCAGATGAGCGAGCAGTTCTGCTGGAAGGCGGTGACGGAAATGATCGAGCAGTTCATGGCGGCTTCAGGCGTCAGCGCAGCTTGGCGCGCGCATCGTTGATGGTGTTGGTGAGGGCGGCGCGCACGGCATTGGCCAGCTCCACGTCGCCGTTGTCGCCGCGCCAGCTGGCGAGCGCCTCGCCGGCAAAGCGGCGGCCGTCGATCGAGGCGGCAAAGCGCACGGTCACGCTGTGGGCGGCGCCGGGATGCACATCGCGGAACACCGGCACTTCGTTGCCGCTGAAGCTGAAGCGGCGCAACCGGTCGACGAAGCTGCTGCGCGCCATCTGCACATGGGCGTCCTCCACGAACATGGTCGCGTCGGCGCGCTCGATGCGCAGCGCATGGCCGGTGAGCGTCTTGCCGAAGGCTTCTTCCAGCGCCGCCACCAGTCGGTCGGGCAGCGGCGGCGTGAAGGCGTCGTCGGCCATCAGCAGCTCGGCGCCGCGCGCGGTGTTGCGCGCATCGCCAAAGCGGCTTTCGGTCCGGCCGTCGGTCACGGTGAACGGCCGTTCGGGCGCGGTCGCGCAGGCCGCCAGCGCCAGCAGCGCGCCGGCGCAGGCGCAGCGGCCGGCCGTCCCCGGCGCCAACCGCGCCCGCGCGCGCAGTCGCGCCGCAAGATTCATCCGACCGATTCCAGGCACTCCCGGCATGACGACTCTCTCCGCACCGCCTTCAGGCGGCGCCAGTTCATTGTTCGAGCACTTCCGCCCCCTTGGGCGGCGTGAAGATGAAGGTCTCGGCGGGCAAGGCCGGATTGCGCTCGATCTTGCCGAAGCTGAGCCGCGACACTTGTCCGAAAGCGTCACGCAATTCCATTACCTGGGGCAGACCGTCGCGAAAGCCGATGCTGACGCGCTCGAAGCTCGAATCCTTCAGCTTCGGCGTGGCATCGAGCCAGTCGAGACCGTCGTGCTCGCCGGTTTCCTTCAGCGTGAAGTTTCGTTCCAGATCGTTGCTGCCAAACAGGATGGCGGCCGGCGAATCGCCGAGCGCGCTGCCCAGCTTGCGCACCGTCACCTGGTCGAGATCCTTGTCGTAGATCCAGAGCTTCTGGCCGTCGGCCACCAGCAGCTGCTCGAAGGGCTTGGCATAGCTCCAGCGGAACTTGCCCGGCCGCGCGAACGCAAACGTGCCCGACTGGCTGCGCGCCGCCGCGCCGCCGCGCTCGATGCGCTGCACGAAGTCGCCGCGCGCGGTTTTCGTGCCGGCGGTAAACGCCTTGAGCTGGTCGAGCGCGCCGGCCTGGGCCGGGCTTGCGCACAGCGTGGCGAGCGCCACGCAGCCGGCGGCCAGCGCGCGTCGCAGCGCAAGCGGGCCGATGCCGTGCTGGGCACGGCGCAGAAAAAGTGTGGTCATGGGAGAGGAGAAGTCGCGCGGCAGCCGCGCCTGCCGCCGGACGCGCATCACTCGTTGCCCGACATGGGCACGAGGATTTCGCGGTTGCCGTTGGTCTGCATCGCGGAAACCAGGCCGGACTGTTCCATCTGTTCGAGCAGCCGGGCGGCGCGGTTGTAACCGATGCGCAGATTGCGCTGCACCAGCGAGATCGAGGCCTTGCGGTTCTTGAGCACGACGGCCACGGCCTGGTCGTAGAGCGCCACGTCCTCGCCGCCTTCCGCGCCCGAGCCGACGCCGCTGCCGGCGCCCAGATCGACCGCGTAATCGCTTTCCACGCCGCCTTCGAGGATGCCCTCGACGTAATCGGGCGGGCCGGCCTTCTTCAGCTGGGTCACCACGCGATGCACTTCCTCGTCGCTGACGAAGGCGCCGTGGACCCGCGTGGGCAGGCCGGTGCCGGAGGCCATGTAGAGCATGTCGCCCATGCCCAGCAGCGCCTCGGCGCCCTGCTGGTCGAGGATGGTGCGCGAGTCGATCTTGCTGCTGACCTGGAAGGAAATGCGCGTCGGCACATTGGCCTTGATGAGGCCGGTAATCACGTCGACGCTCGGCCGCTGCGTGGCCAGGATCAGGTGGATGCCGGCGGCGCGCGCCTTCTGCGCGATGCGCGCGATCAGCTCCTCGACCTTCTTGCCGACCACCATCATCAGGTCGGCCAGCTCGTCGATGACGATGACGATGACCGGCAGCCGCTCCAGCGGCTCGGGCGCGTCGGGCGTGAGCGTGAGCGGATTGGGAATCTTCTCCTCGCGCTTGGCCGCCTCGGCGATCTTGTTGTTGAAGCCGGCCAGATTGCGCACGCCGACCTTGCTCATCAGCCGGTAGCGCCGCTCCATCTCGGCCACGCACCAGTTGAGCGCATGGCCGGCCTGCTTCATGTCGGTGACCACCGGCGCCAGCAGATGCGGGATGCCTTCGTACATGCTCATTTCGAGCATCTTCGGGTCGATGAGGATGAGCCGCACTTCTTCGGGCGTGGCCTTGTAGACCAGCGACAGGATCATCGCGTTGATGCCGACCGACTTGCCCGAACCCGTGGTGCCGGCCACCAGCAGGTGGGGCATCTTGGCCAGATCGGCCACCATCGGCTTGCCGGCGATGTCCTTGCCGAGCGCCATCGTCAGCCGCGACGGCGCGTCGTTGTAGATGGCCGAGCCGAGGATTTCGCTGAGCCGCACGGTCTGGCGCTTGGGATTCGGCAGCTCCAGGCCCATGGTGTTCTTGCCCGGAATCGTCTCGACCACGCGGATGCTGGTGAGCGTGAGCGCACGCGCCAGATCCTTGGCCAGATTGACGATCTGCGAGCCCTTCACGCCGGTCGCCGGCTCGATCTCGTAGCGCGTGATGACCGGGCCCGGAAAGGCGGCGACCACGGTCGCTTCCACGCCGAAGTCCTTCAGCTTCTTCTCGATGAGACGCGAGGTGAATTCGAGCGTGTCGGTGCTGACGAATTCCTGCGCCACCGACGGCGGATCGAGCAGCTCGACCGAGGGCATCGCGGAGTCGGACTGGCTGGGGGTGAACGGCGCCGGATCGGGTCGGGTGGCGCTGGCCGGTGCGGCGGCTGCCAGGGTGGTGGCTGCGGCTGTCGGTCGGGCCGGTGCCGGCGCGGCGCGTGGCGCTGGCGGCTCGGGCGCGCAGGCGGTCGGCGGCACCGGATCGTCGGGCAGATCGATGAACAGCGGCGTGTCGCGCTGCGCCGGTGCCAGCTCGGGCGGATCGACGAACACCGGCTCGATGAACATCGGCTCGACGACCCGCGGATGCGCTTCCTTCATCTCGTCGAAATGCGCGCGCTCGACCGCGACCGTCTCCTCGCGCAGCTGGGCTGCTGCCGCGCCGGCGCGCTGATCGCGATAGGCCTCGAACCAGAGCCGGACGCGCTCGACACCGCGCTCCACCGCCGCGCCGATGCGCTCGGCCACGCTCAGCCAGCTCACATGGAAGTAGAACGAGAAGCCGAGAAACAGCGCGGTGACCAGCGCCAGATGCGCACCGAACTCGCCGAACCAGCTGCGCGCATGGCCGGCAATCGCGCCCCCAAGCAGACCGCCCGCGCCTGACGGGCCTACGCCCGTATAGGGCAGATGCCAGTTCGCGTCGTACCAGCGCAGCGCCTCGTAGCCGGCGCTCGCGCCCAGCAGCAGCGCAAACGCCGCCGCCGAAATCGCCAGCTGGCGCCGATCGGCCTGCGGCTCGGGCGTCTCGCCGCGCAGCCGCGCGCGCAGCCGGCGCAAGCCGAGCAGCACATGGCGCGCGCACAGCAGCCCCCACCAGGCGACCGACACGCCAAACAGATAGAGCAGCAGATCGGCCAGCCAGGCGCCGAAGCGGCCGCCCTTGTTCAGCACGGGATTGCCGGTGTCCTGGCTCCAGCCCGGGTCGCCGGGATGGAAGGTGATGAGGATGGTGAGGAGATAGACCGCCAGCACCGCGAAGACGATCCAGCGGGCCTCGGCAAGCAGTTCGAGCATGTGCGCCGGCTCGCCCCGGCCTGCAGCCGGGCGCTGCGGGATGAAGGCTTCATCGCCGCGGCGGGCGGTGTCGGCACGGCGGCGCGACGAGGAGGGTGAGGCAGAAGGCATGCAACCGATTATAGGTCGCAGCCCCAGGCGGCCTTGCCCGGATCAGGCGGGCTCTTGCTCGTTGATGACGATGGTGCCGTCGTCGCGTTCAACGAAATAGCCGTCGGTCTCCAGATCCTTCATCACGCGGGAAACCATCTCGCGCGATGCGCCGATCATCTTGGCGATCTCCTGGCGCGCCGGCAGCTTGTGGCGCACGACGCGCTTGCCGTCGATCAGCTCGGAGAAATCGAGCAGCACACGGGCGACCCGGCCATACACATCGAGCAACGCAAGCGTCTCGATCTTCTTGTCGGCAACGCGCAGGCGACGCACGAGCCCGCGCATGATGTTCATCGCCACCTCGGGATTGCCCGCAAGATGGCGCCGGAAATCGTCCTTGCTCACGACGATGAAGTGCGACTGCTCGATGGTGATGACCGACGCCGACGACGGATTGTTGTCGATCAGGCTCATCTCGCCAAAGAACTCGCCCGGCCCGAGCACGGCAAGGATGACCTCCTTGCCATCCTGGTCGGCGATCTGCACCTTCGCCCGACCGGCGATGATGATGAACATGTTGTCCGCTGGCTGCCCCTCGGTGACGATGACCCGGTTCTTGGGGAAAGCCTTGCGGACCAGCGTACGGGTGAGCAGTTCAAGCTGAACGTCATCGAGGCCGTAAAACAGCGGCACTCGGCGCAGCATCTCGACGTTGGTGGACATTGGGACCTGAGAAAATACTTGAATGCGGAAAGGGCTATCTGCGGCCTTTTATAATCAAAGGTTTTGCAAATGTCCATTGAATGCTCGACGTTTTCGGCCGTGTGCTTCAAACGCGGTCTAGGGCACAACCAAGTGCGGAGATAAGACTTTCTCCCCGCATTGCATGGGAACAACATGGCTAATCAAAAGCATTGCCGAGTATTGATTCTTGGCTCCGGACCTGCCGGCTACACCGCCGCCGTATATGCGGCGCGCGCCAATCTCAAACCCGTGCTCGTCACCGGTATCGCTCAGGGCGGACAGCTCATGACGACGACCGAAGTGGACAACTGGCCCGCTGATCCGAACGGCGTGCAGGGGCCGGAACTGATGCAGCGCTTTCTTGAACACGCCCAGCGTTTCAATACGGATATTGTTTTCGATCATATCCACACCGCCAAGCTGCATGAAAAGCCGATCCGCCTGATTGGCGATAGCGGCGAATACACGGCCGACGCGCTGATTATCGCCACCGGAGCGAGTGCCCAATATCTCGGCCTGCCCTCGGAAACCGCATTTCACGGTCGCGGCGTTTCGGCCTGCGCGACCTGCGACGGTTTCTTTTATCGGCAGCGCGAGGTTTGCGTGGTAGGCGGCGGCAACACCGCAGTCGAGGAAGCGCTGTACTTGTCGAATATTGCGAGCAAGGTGACGCTGATTCACCGACGTGACAAATTCCGCGCCGAGCCGATCATGGTCGACACGCTGATGGAGAAAGTGCGCGAGGGCAAAATTGTCCTCAAGTTGCACAGCACGCTCGACGAAGTGCTCGGCGACGACAGCGGCGTGACTGGCGTGCGCATTCGCAGCACGCTCGACGGCAGCACCGAGGACATCGCGCTGATGGGCGTTTTCATTGCCATCGGCCACAAGCCCAATACCGATCTGTTCGAAGGCCAGCTCGAAATGAACGCCGGCTATATCTCGACGCGCGGCGGTCAGCAGGGCATGGCGACGGCCACCTCGGCACCCGGCGTGTTTGCCGCCGGCGATGTGCAGGACCATGTCTATCGGCAGGCGATCACCTCGGCCGGCACCGGCTGCATGGCCGCGCTCGACGCCCAGCGCTATCTCGAAGCGCTCGACGCCGGTCACTGACCGGGACGTGACCGCGCGGCATGAGCCGGCATCGCATCCAGTCGCTGGCCGAGCTCGGCGCGCTGCGCAAGGCGCTCGAAGCCGAGCAGCGCGCCCGTGCCGAGGCCGAGCGCCGCGCGCGCGAGGAAGCGGCGCGGCGCGATGCCCTGGCGCGTGAATTCGAGCGCGCCGTCGGCGCGGTGACGCCGCTGCTGCGGCCGCCGACCGTCGAGCATCCGCGGCCGGCGCCCGAGCCGCTGCCGCGCCAGCGCGAGGCCGACGAGCGCGCCGCGCTGGCGCAAAGCCTGTCCGATGAATTCGATCCGGCGACGCTGCTCGATTCGGATGCCGAGCTGGGCTGGCATCGGCCGACGCTCGGGCCGGAGGTGGTGCGCAAGCTGCGCGGCGGCCACTGGGTGATCCAGGGCGAACTCGATCTGCATGGCGCGCGCACCGAGGAGGCGCGCGAGCTGCTGGGGGATTTTCTGCGTCATGCCTTGCGCACCGGGCTGCGCTGCGTGCGCGTGGTGCATGGCAAGGGGCTCGGCTCGAAAGGCCGTCAGCCCGTGCTCAAGGGCAAGGTCAAGCGCTGGCTGGTGCAGCGCGAGGAGGTAATCGCCTTCTGCCAGGCCCGGGCGCCCGACGGTGGCGCCGGCGCCCTGATCGTGCTGCTGCGGGCGACGCGCTAGCAGCCGATACCGATCTCAGATGGCAGCTTCGTTGGTCTCGCCAGTGCGGATGCGCACGACCTGCTGCACGCTCTGCACAAAGATCTTGCCGTCGCCGATCTTGCCGGTGCGGGCCGAGGCGATGACCGCCTCGATGATCGAGTCGACCTTGTCGGCGGTGACGATCACTTCGACGCGCACCTTGGGCAGGAAATCCACCAGATATTCCGCGCCGCGATACAGCTCCGTGTGGCCCTTTTGCCGGCCAAAGCCCTTGACATCGGTGACGGTGAGGCCGGTGACGCCGACAGCTGCGAGTGCTTCGCGCACTTCTTCGAGCTTGAACGGCTTGATGATCGCGATGATCTTCTTCATGTGAGTTCTCCGGAGGGAATGATCTTGGGCGGGCATCGGCGGTGAGGGGCAGTCCGCCTGTTATTTCGCTGGGTGGCGCGAGTATGCCGTGTCAGCAAGCTTTCATTGCGGCTCGCGCTCGGGGCGCCAGCGCGGCCCGACGGGCGTGCGCGGCGGGTCGGCGATGAAGTCGCGCACGGCTTGCAGCAGCCGCGCGGTGTCGGCCGGATCGAAGCCGCGCGCCAGGATGCGGCGCTCGGCCAGACCGTCGTCGAGCGCGAGTTGCAGGATCTCGTCGACGATGTCGGCCGCCGGCAAGGGCTGGCCGGCGCGGTCGCGCAGGCCGCCGCGGCCGGCCCGGGCGAGCGCGCGATCGAGGTTGGCACCGTCGTCGGCCAGCCACAGCGCCAGCCGCACGATCTCGCTGCGGTACATGTCGCGCAGCGGTGCCCAGGCTTCGAGATCGACGGCCGCCGCCGGACCGCAGATCCGGGCGCTGCGGTCGAGCGGCAGCAGCCGCCGCGCGACGCCATCGTCCGCCGCTACGACGCGATCCGCCCCGAGCGCACGCCGGCAGAGCCAGCCCAGCAGCGCCGCGCCGATGCCGCCGTCATCCGCTATCTGCGCCCGGTCCGGCACGCGCTCGGCGATGGCCGCGAGCAGCAGCCGCAGCCAGCGCGCCTCGGGCGGCAGCCGCGGCTCGATCGGGCCGCGCCGCAGCGCCAGCTGATGCTGGTCGGCGCGGCCGGCACGGTCGAGTTCGAGCAGCGCCAGCGCCGGCTGGGCCAGCGCCAGCCGGGCCTGCTCGGTGCCGAAGGCGTCGAACGCGAACGAGCTGCCGTCGAAGCGCGTCGCATCGTCGCCGCCGACCGGATTGACGCAGAGCAGCGGCAGCCGCAGCCGGCGCGCCACCTCGGCCGGGACGGTTTCGCGCTCGTCGAAATCGTCGAACCGCGCCGGCCAGGCGGCCGGCAGCAGCAGCAGTTCGGCCTCGGCGAGCGCCGGCGCCAGCACCGCGACCGCCGATTCGGTGGCCGACGCGGCATCGATGCCGGCTGCCAGCGCAGCGAAGTCCTGGTCGAAGACGATGGCCATGCGCTGCCCGGCCAGCTCGATGCAGCGCGGCGCACCGGCCGCCAGCCGCGCCACCGGCCGGCCACCCACCAGCACCTCGGCGCTGGCCGGCGTCTGGCCGAGCACCACCGCGAGCTGCGGCCAGGCCGCCAGCCCCGCCAGCGCGGTCGGGCACAAACCGTGCAGCGCCAGCAACGGCGTCAGCACCAGATCGGCGCCCTGCGCGGCCGCCGCGCCGCAGGCCGCGACCGCGCGCGCCGCATTGCCCTCGGCGTCGCCCGGAATGCAACCAATCTGCGCCAGCGCGATTCTCAGCGTCATGCGGCACCGCCGCGCGACAGACCGAACAAACGCCACATCACGCGAAAACGCCGGCTGCGGCCGGCAGGGAAGGAAACGATCGCCATGAGCGCAGCGATGACAGAGACGGAAGCCGGCGATGGTACGCGGCTGGTAAGCGACCTCGCGGCCATCGGCGCCGAGCGCTGGAACGCCCTGGTCCGCGTCGCCACCGGCCGGCTGCACCCGGCCTTGCGCCACGAATATCTCGACGCCTTTCACGCCAGCGGCTGCGCCACTCGCGCCAGCGGCTGGGAGCCGGGCTATCTCACGCTGTGGCGCGCCGGCGAGCTGATCGCCGCCGCCCCGCTCTACCGCAAGTACCACTCCTGGGGCGAGTACGTGTTCGACTGGGCCTGGGCCGAGGCTTATGAACGCAACGGCCTGCGCTACTACCCCAAGCTGCTGGTCGCGGTGCCGTTCACGCCGGTCGGCGCGCCCAAGCTGCTGGCGGTCGATGCCGAGGCGCGCGCCGCGCTGGCCACCGCGCTGCTAAAGCATGCGGTCGCCAGCGGACTGTCGTCGCTGCATGTGCTGTTCACCGATGCCGACGAAAGCGCCCTGCTCGAATCGGCCGGCCTGATGCTGCGGCGCAATGTGCAATTCCACTGGCACAACCCGGGCTGGAGCGGCTTCGACGACTACCTGGCCAGCCTGGCCCAGCCCAAGCGCAAGAAAATCCGCGCCGAGCGGCGCCAAGTGGCGGCGGCCGGCGTCACCTTCCAGAAGCTGACCGGCGCCGACATCACGCCCGAGCACTGGGCCTTCTTCCACCGCTGCTACAGCAACACCTATCTCGAACACCACTCGCGGCCCTATCTCAATCTCGACTTCTTCCAGCGCCTGGGCGCGTCGATGGGCGAGCAGGTACTGCTGGTGATCGGCAGCCGCGACGGCCGGCCGGTCGCGGCCGCGCTCAACCTGTTCGACGCCGATTCGCTCTACGGCCGCTACTGGGGCGCGCTCGAACACATCGCCTGCCTGCATTTCGAGGCCTGCTACTACCAGGCGATCGAGTTCTGCATCGACCGCGGCATCCGGCATTTCGAGGGCGGCGCGCAGGGCGAGCACAAGCTCGCGCGCGGCTTTCTGCCGGCCGAGATGCGCAGTGCGCACTGGATCGGCGCGCCCAAGTTCGCCGATGCGGTCGAGCACTATCTCCAGCGCGAAAGCCAGGGCATCGAGCGCTATATCGACGAACTGGAAGCGCACACTCCCTTTCGTCAGAACCCAGCAATCGACCGCCCGGCGGCTGACGCAAGCCCTTGAACCGGCAGGCGAAACCTCGCCTGATCGAGTGAATTGCAGGGGTATTGCCCGCCTATAATCCGCCGCATGAATGCTGCGACCGGCGCGATCCCCCTGCCCGGCGTCCCGACGATCGGACGCTTCCGGATCGAGCGGACCCTGGGGGTCGGCTCGATGGGAACGGTATACCTCGCGCACGACTCCGTGCTGCACCGCAGCGTGGCGATCAAGACGCTCAGCGTGCATCTCGCACCGTCCGAGGCGCGCGCCTTCGAGGACAGCTTCCTCAACGAAGCCCGCGCGGTCGCCCGGCTCAACCATCCCAACATCGTCACCGTGTATGACGCCGGGCGCGTCGGCGGCGTGCCCTACATCGCGATGGAATGCCTCGACGGCCAGGAGCTCAAGCAGCGGCTGGCGCGCGCCGGGCGCATGCCGATGCGCGAGTTCGTCGAGCTGTTCGTGCGCGTGGCCGATGCGCTCGACTATGCGCATCGCCACGGCATCGTTCACCGCGACATCAAGCCGGCCAACATCTTCCTCACCGCCAAGTCGGGGCCCAAGGTGCTCGATTTCGGCATCGCGCAGGCGGCCACGCTGGGCCAGCCGCCGGCCGCGCGCCAGCAGGGCACGCTGGTCGGCACGCCCAACTACATGTCGCCCGAGCTGATCCAGGGCCAGCCGCTCGACGGCCGCTCCGACCTGTTCTCGCTCGGCGTGGTGATGTACGAGGTGCTCACCGGCAAGCTGCCGTTCAGCGGCCGCACGCTCGACGAGCTGACGCAGAACATCGTCAACGCGCCGGTCACGCCGCCGCAGACGCTCAATCCCGACGTGCCGATCGAGATTTCGGCCATCGTGGCGCGCGCACTGGCCAAGCTGCCCGAGCAGCGCTATGCCGATGCGCGCGCGCTGGCCGACGATCTGCGCCGCCAGCTCGAACGCATGGATGTGCAGCGGCTGGTCACGCGTGCCGGCATGGCGCTGCCGGCGGCCGTGGCGGCCGCGCCGCGCCGCAGCCGCGGGTTGCTGGCGCTGCTGCTGACCGGGCTGGTCGCGGGCGGCGTGTTCTGGCAGCTGGGCCGGCAGGAAGCGCCAGCCGCACGGCCGGCCACGGCCGTGGCCCGCGCCGTGACGCCCGCGCCGACGGTCGTCGCGCCAGCCGCCACGCCGGCTGCCGACCCGGCCGCCGCTGGCACGCCCGCCACCGACGCCGCACCGGCCGATCCGGCACCGACCGAACCGCAAGCCGCCACGCCCGAGGCTCCGGCCGGCGAGCCGGCGATGCCGGCAACCGCTTCCGGCCGCCCGGCCACAGGCGCGCTGCAGCCGCCACGCGCCCGCAGCCCGGCGCCGCTCATGCCCGATCCCGCGCCGCCGGCCGGCAGCACCCTCGTCGGGCCGCCAGCGGTCGGCGCGCCGTCGTCCGCGCCAGCGCCGGCCGCGCCTGCCGGCACCGGCAATGCCGCGCGCAACGCTCGGCTGGCGCCGCAGGCCGCCCGCCCGGCGGCAAGCCCGGCCAGCCCCGCCGCACCGGCGGTCGTCGCCGGCACACTCGATCTGGCAGTCAGCCCCTGGGGCGAAGTCATCATCAACGGGCAGTCGCGCGGACTCACGCCGCCGCTGTCGTCGATCAAGCTGGCGCCGGGCAGCTACAGCATCGAAATCCGCAACGGCGACTTCCCGACCTACTTCACCACGGCCGACATCCAGTCCAACGGCAGCACCCGCATCCGGCACAAGTTCTGATCTTGCAATTCCGTTCTCACGCTCCGGCGCTCGCCCTCGCCGCCCTGCTCGCCGGCTGCGCCTTCGCGCCGGCACCGCCGTCGGTCACCGACATGCTGGCCCGGCCGGCCGAACAGGCCCTGCTCGGCGGCATGCGGCTATACGACGACGGCGACTATCCGGCCGCCGAGCGCGAACTCGAACGCGCCCTGGTGCTCGATCTGCGCGCCGCGCGCGACAAGGCCACGGCGCAGAAATACCTCGCCTTCATCTACTGCACCTCGGGCCGCGAAAGCGCCTGCGAGCTGGCCTTCCGCGCCGCCATCGCCGCCGATCCGCAATTCGCGCTCAGCCGCGCCGAGGAAGGCCATCCGGCCTGGGGCCCGGTCTACCGACGCGTGCGGCCGGCCCCGGCCAGCGCCGGCATCGAGATGCCCATCGCACCGCCGGCGCCAAAAAAAACGGCGAACCCCTGAGGATTCGCCGCCTTGCCTGACCCGTGCCGCCCGCGCGGGGGCGGCACGCCATCACGCCTGATAGTTCTTGATGCCTTCGAGGATTTCGAGGTGGGCGTCTTCCTTGTCGGCCCAGCCCAGCACCTTGACCCACTTGCCCACTTCCAGATCCTTGTAGTGCTCGAAGAAGTGCTGGATCTGCTTGAGGCGGATTTCCGGCACGTCCTTCACCGACTGCCAGTGGGTGAACAGCGGGCAGATCTTGTCGACCGGCACGGCCAGCAGCTTGGCATCGACGCCGCCTTCGTCTTCCATGCGCAGCATGCCCACGGCACGGCAGCGCACCACCACGCCCGGCAGCAGCGGGAACGGCGTGTGCACCAGCACATCGACCGGATCGCCGTCGCCGGCCAGCGTCTTGGGGATGTAGCCGTAGTTCGCCGGGTAGTGCATGGCGGTCATCATGAAGCGGTCGACGAACAGCGCGCCCGAGTCCTTGTCCACCTCGTACTTGATCGGATCGGCGTTCATCGGGATTTCGATGACGACGTTGAAATCGTTCGGCACGTCCTTGCCGGCGGGGATGTTGTCGAGACTCATGTGATCGCTTTGCGGTGGTAGTGGTGAATGGGCGAATTCTGGGATTCGGCTGCCGTTCGCCTGTCGTGCCCGGACAGGAACAGGCGGAGCGCGGTACGCAGCCTTGCCGCCCGTGGGCGCCGAATGCCGGCCTGACCTTGCGCGGCGCGCGGATTATAGCCAGCGCATTTTGCATTGCAGAATGCACCCGGCGCTGCCCGGCAGGCCGGCCAGCCTGCCGGCGTGCGGGATAATCGCCGCACGCCCTTACGTGAACTTTGCCCGCAAATGCACGACAGGTGAGCGGCAATGCCGCGCATTCGCCGTCATTGAAGCCTGCGCGCCACGCCCAAACCTACGCCGTCCTACCTCTCAGCATCGGATTTCGCCATGAGCACCACGAACATCGCCACCTTCCAGCAAGACGTCGTCGAAGCCTCGCTCCAGGTGCCGGTGCTGGTCGACTTCTGGGCGCCGTGGTGCGGCCCCTGCAAGACGCTCGGGCCGATGCTGGAGCGGCTCGAAGCCGAGTACGCCGGCCGCTTCAAGCTGGTGAAGGTCGATTCGGACGAGAACCCCGAGCTGTCGCAGGCCTTCCGCATCCGCTCGATTCCCTACGTGGTGGCGTTTGTCGGCGGCCGGCCGGTCGACCAGTTCATGGGCGCGCTGAGCGAAGGCGAGCTGCGTGAATTCATCGAGCGACTGGTGCCCAATCCGAGCGACGCCGAGCATGCCAAGGCGCGCGATCTGCTCGAACAGGGCGACGTGGACGGCGCGGTCGAGGCGCTGCGCACCGCCATCGCGCTCGATCCGGCCAACGACATGGCGCGGCTCGATCTGGTGTCGCTGCTGCTCGACCGCGGCGATGCCAACGGCGCCGAGGGCCATCTGGCCACGCTGTCGCCGCGCACCACCTCCGATCCCGAATTCGCGCCGCATGTCGAGGCGCTGCGCACTCATCTGGAAGCGCTCAAGCAGCAGACGGCACTGCCGGCCGCGCCCGAGCTGGAGGCGCGCATCGCCGCCAACGGCGCCGATCTGGAAGCGCGCAAGGAGCTGGCCCAGCTGTACATCGCGCATCAGGCCTGGGAGCCGGCGCTGGAGCAGCTGCTGCAAATCGTGCAGACCGACCGCGCCTTCGACGAGGACTATGGTCGCCGCACCATGATCCAGGTGTTCGATCTGGCGGCCGACAATGCGCCGCTGGTGAGCCGGTTCCGGCGCGCGCTGTCGTCGTCGATCCTGCGCTGAGGCGCCCGCGCCCACCCGCTCGGGCGGCGCACCGCTTCAGCCGGCCGCCTGCTGCGCGGCCAGCTCGATGAGCCAGCCCGCCGCCGCCAGCCCGACCGCCGCCGTCACATGCATGGCCGAGCCGTAGCCGGCGCAGGCCAGCGCCGCGCCCGGCGCGCAGACCTCGGGCGCGGTGGCCGGCGGCTCGTCGACGAACACCGCCGCCAGGCCGAACGGCGTCACCTTCTTCGCACTGCCGGGCGGAAAGCCGTGCTCATGGCGCAGCTTCGTGCGCAGCCGCGCCAGCAGCGGATCGTTGCGCACCCGGGCCAGATCCTCGATGCGCACCTTGGTCGCATCGCGCTTGCCGCCGGCCGCGCCGCAGACGATCAGCGCCAGCCGCTCGCGCCGCGCCAGCGCCGCCAGCGCCGTCTTGGCCTTGATGTCGTCGATGCAGTCGAGCACCACATCGCAGCCGGCCACCAGCGCCGCCGCGTTGTCGGGCGTGAGGAAGTCGTCCACGGTTTCCACCGCGCAGCCGGTGCCCATCGCCGCGATGCGCGCCGCCATCGCCTCGACCTTGGCACGGCCCACCTCGGCCTCCAGCGCATGCACCTGCCGGTTGATGTTGGAGTCGGCGATGTGGTCCAGATCGACCAGCCGCAACGCGCCCACGCCCGAGCGCGCCAGCGCCTCGGCGGCCCACGAGCCCACGCCGCCGATGCCGATCACCGCCACCTTCATGCCGGCCAGCCGCGCCGCCGTGGCCGCGCCGTACAGCCGCGCGATGGCCGCGACACGGCGCGCGCGCAGCTCATCCGCGCTAGGCGGCGCGATCCCTGCTTGGAGCGGTGGCAAGGCGGTGTTCTGTTGGGTCATGGCCAATCCGGAAGCGGTGCGTGTCGGGCCGGCATTGTCACAAAAGCCGCCTTGAGCCCCCGTTGATCGGTGCATTCCAAGCGCCGATGCGCGCCGGGCGAAGCCTAGAATCCGTCAGCCGCCCGGCCCCAGCGCGCCCACCTCGCCATGTCAGACCGACTCGATTACGACGTTTCCTCCGACGTCGCCCAGTTCGACCGACCCGCCAGCGCCCCCGTCACGCCGGGTCGCGCCAGCTCGCCACCCGACTTTGGCGGCTGCCCGGCGCACGACGGCAGCGAACCCTTTCCCATGCCGCTCGGCCCCGCCGCCCGCCAGACCGAGCCGCCCGCGCCGCCCGGCGCGCGACCCGCAGCGCCGATCTCGCCCGACCTCGCCGCCATCGGCGCGCTCATCGCGCGCAGCCCGCTGTGGACCGAAGCCGAGCTGCTCGCCAGCATCGACGCCAGCCTCGCCGGCTGGGACGGCCGCAGCGATGTCTGGGTCTTCGCCTACGGCTCGCTCATCTGGAAGCCCGAATTCGCCCATGTTGAAGCGCGGCGCGCCCGCGTGCACGGCCTGCATCGCCGGCTCTGCCTGTGGAGCACGCTGACGCGCGGCACCTGCTCCCAGCCCGGACTGGTGCTCGGGCTCGATGCCGGCGGCAGCTGCGACGGCGTGGTCTACCGCATTCCGGCGCCCGATGTGCGCGACGCCTTCCTGCGCCTGTGGCGGCGCGAGATGAAGCGCGGCTCGTATGTGCCGACCTTTCTGCGCTCGCGCACCGAGCGCGGCCCGGTGCCGGCGCTCGGCTTCGGCATCAACCGCGAGCTGCCCTGCTATGCCGGCCATCTGAGCGACGCCCAGGTCGCCGAGGTGCTGCGCCGCGCCCACGGCCAGTGCGGCAGCAGCCGCGACTATGTGCTGCACACGGTCACCGCGCTGCGCAATCACGGCATTGTCGACAACGGCCTGGAACGGGTCGCGGCGCTGCTCGGCTGAGGCGCCCCGCCCGCCGCGTCAAGCACCTTTCCCGCAGGCGCGACGGCTGTTTCAGCCGAGGTCATTCCCCGATTGGTCGCGCAGGCCCGCTGCGCCGAAGCTCATGCGCGCCGGGCCTGCTGCACCGCATCCAGCGCAGATGCTCCCCCGCCTGCCGCAGCCCGGCCCATCCAGGGAGACGCATCACATGAAGACAAGCCTTTGGCTCGCACTCGCCGCGCCGCTCGCGCTCGGCGCCTGCTGGGACAACAACGACGATCCGGCGCTCAACAGCAAGCCGAGCTGGCTCGGCAGCGTGACCAGCACCAGCTACGACGGCAACACCGATGACCTGCTCACCGCCGGCCTGGGCAAGGACGGACTGGCCGGCGCCGCGCCCGGCTATGCCAATGTGGCCGCGCCGACCGCCGCCGAGCTGCGCAAGAACGTCATCTACGCGAACTACCGCGCGCTGGTGGACATGACCGTCAACGGCGGCTATGGCCGGCTCTGGGGCCCGAACATCGACCTGAACGGCGCCGACACCCTGGGCGCCGGCAAGATCGCCGGCACCGAGTCGCTGGCCTATGCCGACGACGGCAGCGGCAAGCAGAACGTGACGCTGATGGTGCAAATCCCGGCCAGCTTCGACAAGGCCAACCCGTGCATCGTCACCGCCACCTCGTCGGGCTCGCGCGGCGTGTACGGCGCGGTGTCGGCGGTCGGCGAATGGGGCCTCAAGCGCGGCTGCGCCGTGGCCTATACCGACAAGGGCAGCGGCAACGGCGCGCATGAGCTGGGCAGCAACACGGTCACGCTCATCAACGGCATCACGGCCAACGCCAGCACCGCCGGCAAGGACAGCCTGTTCACCGCCGACCTGAGCGACGCCGACCGCACGGCCTTCAACACCACCTGGCCCAACCGCTACGCCTACAAGCACGCCCACTCGCAGCAGAACCCGGAGAAGGACTGGGGCCAGTCGACGCTGCGCGCGATCGAGTTCGCGCTCTACCAGCTCAACGAGCAGCTCGGCGAGCGCGACAGCAGCAACAAGGCGCGCGCCACCTTCACCGCCGGCAACACGCTGGTGATCGCCTCGTCGGTCTCCAACGGCGGTGGCGCGGCGCTGGCGGCGGCCGAGCAGGACAGCAAGGGCCTCATCGACGGCGTGGTGGTCGGCGAGCCGCAGGTCTACGTGAACCTGCCGGCCGGCGTGACGGTGGCGCGCGGCGGCACGCCGGTGGCCAGCGCCGGCCGGCCGCTCTACGACTATGTGACCGTCGCCAACCTGCTCCAGCCCTGCGCGGCCTGGGCCGCGGCGGCGGCCGGCTCACCGTTCCAGGCGTCGGTGACGCAGGCCAGCGCCCAGGCGCGCTGCGCGGCGCTGGCGACGGCCGGCTACATCAGCGGCGCCACGTTTGCCGATCAGGCCACGTCGGCGCTGGCGGCCTTGCACGCAGCCGGCTGGGAAGCCGAGAGCGATCTGGTCCACGCCTCGCATTTCGGGCTGAGCGCGACGGCGGCGGTGGCCGTCACTTACGCCAACGCCTACAGCCGCGCCTCGGTCAGCGAGAACGTCTGCAACTTCAGCTTTGCGACGGTGGACGGCAACGGCAAGCCGGCTGCGGCCGCCCTGTCGCCGATGTCCACCGTGTTCGCGGCCGGCAACGGCGTGCCGCCGACGTCGACGATCAACCTCGTCTACAACAGCGCCACCGGCGGGCCGGTGCGCTACTACCTGGCCAATGGCGACTTTGCCTTCACCGGCGCCGACTGCCTGCGCCAGCTCTGGCTTGGCAATTCGGCGCTGGCCCAGCGCGTGAAGACCGGCGTCGGCGAGATCCGCCTGACCGGCAATCTGCGCGGCAAGCCGGCGCTGATCGTGCAGGGGCGCTCGGATGCGCTGGTGCCGGTCAATCACGCGTCGCGCGCCTATCTGGCGGCCAACAAGGCGGTGGAAGGCGCGGCCAGCAAGCTGAGCTATATCGAGGTGACCAATGGCCAGCATTTCGACGGCTTTCTCGGGCTGGCGGGCTTCGACACGCGCTTCGTGCCGGTGCACTACTACAACCTCCAGGCGCTCAACCTGATGTGGGCGCGGCTCAAGTCGGGCGGCGCGCTGCCGGCGTCGCAGGTGGTGCGCACCACGCCGCGCGGTGGCGTGGATGGCGCGGCGCCGGCGCTGACGACGGCCAATCTGCCGGCGATCTCGCTGTCGGTGCCGGCCGGCGATGCGATCGGCTTTGCCAACAATCAGCTCAACGTGCCGAACTGAGGCCCGCGTGCCGGGCCGGCGCCCGGCTTTGCCGGCCCGACGCCGGTCAGAGCAGCACCGGCCGGTCGGGCAACTCGTTGGGATTGTCGGCTTGCGGCGGCGCCACGGCGGCAAGCGCCTCGTGGACCGCCGCGATGCCGGCTTCGGCGCCGCCGCGCCAGTCGCCGTCGGCAAAGCGGGCGCGCATCGCCTCGCAGATGGCGGCCCAGCGCGCCGCGCCGACCGCCCTGGCCACGCCCCGGTCGGCCAGGATTTCCACCGTGCGGTCGGCCATGCCGACGTAGATCAGCACGCCGGTGTTGCGCTCGGTATCCCACACGCCCAGCCGCGCGAAGGCCTCGACCGCGCGGTCGTGCGACGTGACGCCGCGCAGCAACTCGTGCAGCGCGAGCCCGCCTTCGGCTGCGAAGCGGACCTCGCCGTCATGGCGCCGCTCGCCGGCCGCGATGGCCGCGCCGATGGCATCGAGCGTGGCGGCGTCGAACTGGCGCCGCACCCGCCACGCCGGCCAGAGCAGATGGCGCAGCAATCGTCGGAATGTCGTCATCTCAGTTCCACGAGCCGGACGCGCCGCCGCCCGAAAAATCGCCGCCGCCACCGGAGCTGAAGCCGCCACCGCCGCCGCCAAAACCGCCGCGTCCGCCGCCAAAACCGCCACCGCCGACGATGATCGGCAGCCCGCCGCCCGGCCCGCCGCGCCCGCCTCCGCCGCCAAACGCCATCAGCACGATGGCCGCAACCAGCCCGGCAAGCGCCGCCAGCACCAGCGGCAGCCCGAGCATCCAGCCCACCGCGCCGGCCGCGCCGCCAGCCAGCAGCGCGCCCGCGCGACCGAAGATCGCGCGCAGCACCGACCCCAGCACGATGGCCAGCACGAACAGCGTGCCGAGCACGCCCGGCAGATCGGGCGCATCGGCGCCGCGACGCGCTGCCTTGCCCTCGCCCGGCGCCAGCCCCTCGGCCTCGATGCGCGCAAACAGCGCATCGAGCGCGCGGTCGATGCCGCCGTAGTAATCGCCCTTGGAGAACGCCGGCCCGAGCTGCTCGCGGATGACGCGCGCCGCCGCCGCATCGGGCACCGCGCCTTCGAGCGCGCGCGCCACCTCGATGCGCACCCGCTTGTCGTCGCGCGCCACGATCAGCAGCAGCCCGTCGCCCTCCTTGGCGCGACCGATCTTCCAGGCCTCGCCGAGCCGGTTGCCGAACATCTCGATCGGCTCGGGCTGGGTCGTCGGCAGCATCACCACCGCAATCTGGCTGCCGTGCGCGAGTTCAAACGCGGCAAGCTTGGCGTCGAGCGCGGCGCGCTGCTCGGGCGTGAGCGTGCCGGTCGTGTCGGTCACGCGCGCCAGCGGCGGCAGCGCGATCACGTCCTGCGCCAGCGCTGCCGGCAGCCAGCCGAGCAGCCATGCCAGCAGCAGCACGCGCCAGATCGCGCCCGGCCGCAGCGCCGCCGCGCATCCGCCTCGCCCGCTCATGCCGCGCGCCCTACTTGCGGCCGCCGAAATCGACCGTCGGCGGCTTGCTCACCGCCGCCTCGTCGGCGACCGTGAACTGCGGCTTTTCCTTGGCGCCGGCCAGCATCGCGCCGAGCTTGTTCTGCAGCAGCGCGAGCGTGGTGTTGTATTGCGCCACCGTGTCGATGTAGCGCTTGCGCGCGATGGCGATGCGGTTCTCGGCGCCTTCCAGCTGGGCGCGCAAATCCTGGAATGCGGCATTCGCCTTGAGGTTGGGATAGTTCTCGCTCACCGCCAGCAGCCGCGACAGCGCGCCGCCGAGCTGGCCCTGCGCCTTCTGGAACCGGTCGAACGCGGCCGGATCGTTGAGCGTCTCGGGCGACACGTTCATGCGCCCCACCGAGGCGCGCGCATCGGCGATCTGGGTCAGCGTTTCCTGCTCGAAATTGGCCTCGCCCTTCACCGTGGCGACGATGTTGGGGATGAGATCGGCGCGGCGCTGGTACTGGTTGAGCACCTCGGCCCAGGCCGCCTTCACCGCCTGATCCTGGCGCTGGATGTCGTTGTAGCCGCAGCCGCCGAGCAGCACGGCCGTGAACAGCGCAAGCACGAGCCAAAGACGCGAAACCATGCATTCCCCCCTGATGAACTGCCGGCTGCCACCGGCCAATGAGCCTGCGCATCTTGCCGCCGGCCGGCGCCGATGCCAGCACGCTTACCGCGCGACACCGCCAGCGCGCCGGGCGCGACGCCGCCGCGCCGCCATCGTCGCGCCGCGACCGCACCGGCGGGCTTGTCGGGCGTCAAATGGGGCTGCGGGGCCAAACCTACAATCGACCGACCGGTCCCGCCGGCGCGCATGCCGCGCGCCGCGCCCCTTCGAAAGCCGCGCCATGAACACGCCACTCAGCCTCGCCGACATCCGCACCGACTACGCCCGCGCCGCGCTCGACGAAGCCGCCGTGCATGCCGATCCGCTGGCGCAATTCGCCCAGTGGTTCCAGGAAGCGCAGCGCGCCGAAATCCCCGAGCCCAATGCGATGACGCTCGCCACCCTCGGCCTCGACGGCCGGCCCAAGGCGCGCGTGGTGCTGGTCAAGGGGCTCGACCGGCAGGGCTTCAGCTTCTTCACCAACTACGAGTCGGCCAAGGGCCGCGAGCTCGCGGCCAATCCGTTTGCCGCGCTGCAATTCCACTGGGTGCAGCTGGAGCGGCAGGTACGCATCGAAGGCGTGGTGAGCAAGCTCACGCCGGCCGAATCCGATGCCTATTACCTGTCGCGGCCGGTCAATTCGCGGCTCGGCGCCTGGGCCAGCCCGCAAAGCCAAGTGATCCCGGATCGCGCCTGGCTGGAGCGGCGCGAGGCCGAATACCGCGCCCGGCTCGGCGACGATCCGCAGCGGCCCGAGCATTGGGGCGGCTACCGGCTGGTGCCGGACGTGATGGAGTTCTGGCAGGGCCGGCCGTCGCGGCTGCACGACCGTCTGCGCTATGTGCGCGCGGCCGACGGCTGGCGCATCGAGCGGCTCGCGCCCTGAAACCGGCCGGTTCGGCGTTCAGCGCCGCCGCAGCGCGGCGAACTTGTCGCGAAACTTCATGACCTTGGGCGCCACCACGAACTGGCAGTAAGGCTCCTGCCCGTTGGCCGCGAAATAGCCCTGGTGATAGTCCTCGGCGGGCCAGAAGCGCACCGCCGGCGACAGCTCGGTGACGATCGGCCGGCGCAGTTGCGTGGCCAGCTCGGCGATGACCGCCGCCGCCGTTTCGCGCTGCGCCGCATCGTGGAAATAGATTACCGAGCGGTATTGCGTGCCCACGTCGTTGCCCTGGCGATTGAGCGTCGTGGGGTCGTGAATGGTGAAGAAGATTTCGAGCAGATCGCGATAGCCGATGCGCGCCGGATCGAAGCGCACGCGGATGACCTCGGCATGGCCGGTGCGGCCGCTGCACACGTCGGCATAGCTCGGATGATCGACATCGCCGCCGCTATAGCCCGACTCGACGCCGAGCACGCCTTCCGCCTCGACGAATACCGCATCGATGCACCAGAAACAGCCGCCGCCGAAGGTGGCGATTTCTTCCCTGACCTGACCGTCATTCATTCTTGTCTCCTCCCTGACCGGGGATGGGTTGGTTTTTGAACTTCGTCCGGCGCCATCCGTCTTGGATGAATTTTCATATATGATGGAGCCTCGGTATATCGCCATACGAAATTAAACAAGAACTGGCGATTCCCTGGAGCCGACATGAGCCGCAAACGCACTCGCTTCGTCGATGACTTTCTCTCATCCCTGCTGACCCGCGCGAGCCATGCAATTTCGTCTGAATTCCTCAAGGAAGTCGAGAAGCAGAAACTCGCCCCCACCGAATGGCGAGTACTTGCAACGCTGTCCGACGGCGATGGCCTGACGATCGGGCAACTTGCCGAAATCGTCATGGCCAAGCAACCGACGGTGACAAAGATCATCGATCGGATGTCGCTTCAGGGCCTCGTCGAGCGCAAGACCGGCGAGATCGACAAGCGCCAGACCACCATCTTCACCACCGATGCCGGCAAGGAACTGGTGCGCGACCTGCTGCGCCGGGCCCGCATGGCCGAGGCGGCCGCGCTGCGCCAGTTCTCGGACGACGACATCGAACTTCTCAAAAAAATGCTGCGCCGCATGATCGACGGCGAATGACCCATGAGCGCGATTCAACTTGAAATCCTCGGCTTCGCCGCCGCCTTCTGCACCACCGGTGCCTTCATTCCGCAGGCGCTGCTCACCTGGCGCACGCGGCGTGCCGATGGCGTGTCGCTCGGGATGTATTCGATCTTCACGACCGGGGTGGCGCTGTGGCTGGTCTACGGGCTGCTGATCGGCTCCTGGCCGGTGGCGATCGCCAATGCGGTCACGCTGGGGCTGGCGTTGTTCATCCTGGCGATGAAGCTCAGGTTTGGCTGAAGGCGGCGCGGCCGAGGCGGTCGGCGACGGCGGTCCAGGCCGGATCGGCCGGCGGCGCTTCGATCGCGAGGCGCCGGGCCGGCGAGCCGTCCATCGCGTGCAGCCAGGCGTAGAGGCCGTGGGCATAGGCGGCCGGATCGCGCGGGGCTTGCGTGTGCCAGGCCCAGTCCCGGGCCGCCGGGGTGAAAGCCAGCACGGCCCAGTCGGCGGGCGCATCGAGCGCGGCGATGGCCGCGGCATCGAGCAGCAGCAGCGGCTTGCGCGGCGCGTAATGCGAAGCGAGCGAGCCCGAGACGCGCGGCGCGGCCGCCGAACTTGAGACCGCCCGGCCGTCGATCCGCGCCGCGACCTCGGCAATCTGCGCCGGCGTGATCGCACCCGGCCGCAGCACCACCGGCGCACCGCGCGACAGGTCGACGATGGTCGATTCGATGCCGACCGCGCAGGCGCCGCTGTCGAGCACCAGCAGATCGCTCTCGGCGAAATCGGCCGCGACATGGCTGGCGAGGCTCGGGCTGATGCGGCCGAAGCGGTTGGCCGACGGCGCGGCAATGCCGCTGCGGCGGCGCGCGGGCGGCTGGGCGCCGGGCAGCGCAGTGGCGCCGGCGGCGCGCGCCTCGGCGTCAGCGTCGGCGCGCTCGGCCAGCCCGGCGATCAGCGCGCGCGCATCGGCATGCGCCGGAGCGCGCAGGCCGACCGTGTCCTGGCCGCCGGTCACCTCGTCGCACACGCCGGCGGCGCGCTTGAGCACCAGCGTGAGCGGGCCGGGCCAGAACGCCTCGGCGAGCGCGCGCGCCAGCGGCGGCACTTCAGCCGCCCAGGCGTCGAGGTCGTCGGCGCAGAGCACATGGACGATGACCGGATGGTCGGCCGGCCGGCCCTTGGCCGCGAAGATGCGGCGCACCGCCTCGGGCCGGGTGGCGTCGGCGCCGAGGCCGTAGACGGTCTCGGTCGCGAAGGCCACCAGCGCGCCGGCCGCGAGCGTGTCGATGCCGAGCGCAATGCCGGCAGCGTCGGCGGGAAGCAGGCGGGCCACGGCGCTGCGCCTCAGGCCGGGCGCGGCAGGCCGAGCACCTCGGCGACGCGCACGGCGGCGTTGTGCGCCGCCTCGGGCGTCGGGCCGACGCAGGTGACATGACCCATCTTGCGGCCACGGCGCGGGTCGGTCTTGCCGTAGAGATGCAGCTTGGCGCCCTCGATCGCGAGCACCTCGGTCCAGCGCGGCGCGCGCAGCTGGCCGGCATCGTCGAACCAGATGTCGCCGAGCAGATTGAGCATGACCGCCGGACTGTGCTGATGGCCGCCCGACAGCGGCAGGCCGGCCAGCGCCCGCACCTGCTGCTCGAACTGGCTCGCGACGCAGGCCTCGATGCTGTAGTGGCCCGAGTTGTGCGGCCGTGGCGCCATCTCGTTGACCACCAGCGCGCCGTCGCGCAGCACGAAGAACTCGACGCACAGCACGCCGACGTAGTCGAGCTTGCGCGCGATGGCAAAGGCCGCTTCGCGCGCGGCGCCCACCAGCGCCGCATCGGCGCGCGGGCTGGGCGCGGTGGTCACGGCCAGGATGCCGGCGCGATGCACGTTCTCCACGACCGGGAAGCTGGCGATCCGGCCGTCATGGCCGCGCGCGCAGACCACCGAAATCTCGAAATCCAGGTCGAGGAAGCGTTCAAGCACGCAGGGCACGCCGCCCAGTTCGGCGAAGGCGGTGCGCACCTGAGCCGCCGTGTTCACCCGCACCTGGCCCTTGCCGTCATAGCCCAGCCGGCTGACCTTGAGCACGCCGGGCAGCAGCGCGGCCAGATCGGCGGCGTCGAGATCGGCAGCCGATTCGATGACCGCATGCGGCGCCACCGCCTGGCCGCTGGCGCCGATGAAGCGCTTCTCGGCAATGCGGTCCTGGGCGATGGCGACCGCCTGGGCGCCCGGCGCCACGATGCAGTCGCGCGCCAGCCGGGCCAGCGTCGGCGCCGGCACGTTCTCGAATTCGGTGGTGACGGCGCGGCAGATGCGCGCCATCTCGTCGAGCGCGGCGGCGTCGTCGTAGGCGGCGCGCAGATGGCGGTCGGCGACCGCGCCGGCCGGGCTGTGCGCATCGGGATCGAGCACCAGCACGCGATAGCCGAGCGCCTGCGCGGCAAAGCAGAACATGCGGCCGAGCTGGCCGCCGCCGAGCATGCCGAGCCAGGCGCCGGGCAGGATGGGCAGCGGCAGTTGCGAGGAGGGAACGGCGGTCAGGGCCATGGCGGTGCAGTCGAAAGCGGATCGGACGAAGGCGGGCGGGTCAGCCGGTGCGGAGCGCGGTTCAGTTGGCCGGCGGCAGCGTCATGCCGCGCGCGGCGGCGCTCTGCTCGGCGCGGAAGGCGAGCAGCTGCTCGGCCAGCGCGGCATCGCCGGCCGAGGCCAGCAGCGCCACCGCGAACAGCGCCGCATTGCCGGCGCCGGCCTCGCCGATGGCAAAGGTGGCGACCGGAATGCCCTTGGGCATCTGCACGATGGACAGCAGCGAATCCTCGCCGCGCAGGTATTTGGACGGCACCGGCACGCCGAGGATCGGCACCGTGGTCTTGGCGGCCAGCATGCCCGGCAGGTGGGCCGCGCCGCCGGCGCCCGCGATGATGGCCTTGAGGCCGCGCCCGACCGCCGCTTCGGCATAGGCGAACATCTCGTCGGGCATGCGGTGGGCCGAAACCACGCGCGCCTCGAAGGGCACGCCGAAGCGTTCGAGCATTTCAGCCGCATGGCGCATCACGTCCCAGTCGCTGGAACTGCCCATGACGATGCCGATGACGGGGGTGGTGACGACGGTCTTGCTCATCGCAATCCTCAGGCTGGGCCGCGCTCGGCCACGATGAATAAACGCGGAAACCGCAGCAGCAGTCTGCCGTCTTCCGCCAGCGGGTAGGCCGCCGCGATGGCGGCGGTGTAGCGCGCGAGAAAGTCGGCGCGCGCCGTGGCGTCGAGCGGATCGATGAAGGGCCGCAATCCGGTGCCGGACACCCATTCCACGACGGCCTCGGCGCCAAAAAGGGCGTGATTGTAGTGGCAGTGCCAGAGGTCGACGCGGGCGGCGCCGGGCGCCAGCCGGTTGTAGTAGTCGAGCACCGGCGGCAGCGGATCGCGCGCGACGCCGGCGAGCTGCCGGGCCCAGGGGCCGTCGGCCGCGACCTGCTGCATCAGCCGGTGCGAGGGCTCGGCGAGGTTGTCGGGCATCTGCACCGCCAGCGTGCCGCCGGGCGCGAGCGCCTCGAACAGCCGGCGCAGGATCGCCGGGTGCTCGGGCAGCCACTGGAATACCGCGTTGGCGAAGATCACGTCATAGGCGCGGTCGGGCTGCCACGTCGCCAGATCGGCCAGCTCGAAGCGGCGGCCCGGCAGACGCTTGCGCGCCTCGGCCAGCATGTTGGGCGAGCTGTCGAGGCCGCTCACCTCGGCGTCGGGCCAGCGCGCCGCGAGCAGCTCGGTCGAGTTGCCCGGGCCGCAACCAAGGTCGATCACCTGCCGGGGCGCGGCATGCCGCACTTGCGCGAGCAGGTCGCGCGCGGGCCGGCTGCGCTCATCCTCGAACTTGAGGTAGAGGCTGGCGTTCCAGTCGCTGCGTGTCATCGGCGGCTCCTTGGATTCAGGCCCGGCGCTGACGCCGCATGCCGGGCATCGCGCTCACGCCGGCAGGTCGGCGCCGGTCAGGCGCACCAGCGCCTCGCGGTACTTCTCGCTGGTCTTGGCGGTCACTTCGGGCGGCAGCGCCGGCGCCGGCGCGGTCTTGCCCCAGCTGGTGATGGTTTCGAGGTAGTCGCGCACGAACTGCTTGTCGTAGCTCGGCGGGCTGATGCCGACGGCATAGCTCTCGGCCGGCCAGAAGCGCGACGAATCGGCCGTGAGCACCTCGTCCATCAGCGTCAGCGTGCCGGCCTCGTCCAGGCCGAACTCGAACTTGGTGTCGGCAATGATGATGCCCTTGGTCGCCGCGAACTCGCTCGCCGCCGTGTAGAGCGCAATGCTCACGCGGCGCACTTCGGCGGCCAGCTCGGCGCCGATGATTTCCGCTGCACGCGCGAAGCTGATGTTCTCGTCGTGATCGCCCATTTCGGCCTTGGTGGCCGGCGTGAAGATCGGCTCGGGCAGCTTGCTGGCCTGTTGCAGGCCGGCCGGCAGCGCCACGCCGCAGACCTCGCCGTTGTGCTGGTATTCCTTCCAGCCGCTGCCGGCCAGATAGCCGCGCACCACCGCCTCGATGGGAATGGGCTTGAGCTTCTTGACGACCATCGCGCGGCCGCGCACCTGCTCGGCTTCATCGGTGGCCACCACGCTTTCCGGCGCGATGCCGGTGAGATGGTTGGGCACGATGTCCTTCAGCTTGTCGAACCAGAACAGCGCCATCGCGGTCAGCACGCGGCCCTTCTCGGGAATGGGCTCGGACATGATCACGTCGAAGGCGCTGAGCCGGTCGCTCGTCACCATCAGGATCTTGTCGTCGCCGACCGCGTAGTTCTCGCGCACCTTGCCGCGCCCAAGCAACGGCAGCGAAGCGATCGACGATTGATACAGCGTGCTCATCGGGATGTCCTGTTTCGTGGAAATGCGGCAATCGCGCCGCCAGAAAAGCGAAACGCCGCGCCCGGACGGGACGCGGCGTGGGTGCCGGCTGCACCTCGCGACATGACCCGGTCATTTCTGACCCGGCCGCGCCGCGAAAGGCGCGAGTTTATTGCAAGCGGCGAGCCGTGCAGCGGCGTCGATGCCGGATGGCGGACGGTGCCGCCACGCGGCAGTCAGCGAGCACTGCCCGCCCGCGCAATCACAGCACCTGCTGGGCCAGCTTGCCGCTGGCGTAGGCGGCGGCAACGTCGACCAGCGTGATCGCCTTGATCTTGCTGGCCTGACCTTCGCAGCCGAACTCGCGGTAGCGCTGCACGCAGACCTTCTTGGCGGCTTCGCGCGCCGGCTTGAGGTATTCGCGCGGGTCGAACTTGCTCGGGTTCTCGATGAAGAAGCGGCGGATCGCGCCGGTCATGGCCAGACGGATGTCGGTGTCGATGTTGATCTTGCGGACGCCGAACTTGATCGCCTGCTGGATTTCCTCGACCGGCACGCCGTAGGTTTCCTTCATGTCGCCGCCGAACTGGCGGACTTCGGCCAGCAGCTCCTGCGGCACGCTCGACGAGCCGTGCATCACCAGATGGGTGTTGGGAATGCGGGCGTGGATTTCCTTCACGCGGCTGATCGCGAGGATGTCGCCGGTGGGCTTGCGCGTGAACTTGTAGGCGCCGTGGCTGGTGCCGATGGCGATGGCCAGCGCGTCGAGGCCGGTGGCCTTGACGAATTGCGCGGCTTCTTCCGGATCGGTCAGCAGCGAGGCGTGGTCGAGCACGCCTTCGGCGCCGATGCCGTCTTCTTCACCGGCCTGGCCGGTTTCGAGCGAGCCGAGGCAGCCGAGTTCGCCTTCGACGGTCACGCCGACGGCGTGGGCCATCTCGACGACCTTGCGCGTGACTTCCACGTTGTAGTCGAACGACGACGGCGTCTTGCCGTCTTCATGCAGCGAGCCGTCCATCATCACCGAGCTGAAGCCGTTGTTGATGGCGCCCTGGCAGATCGCCGGCGACTGGCCGTGATCCTGGTGCATGACGATGGGGATGTCCGGATAGGACTCGACCGCGGCTTCGATCAGGTGACGCAGGAAGTGCTCGCCGGCGTACTTACGGGCACCCGCCGAGGCTTGCATGATGACCGGCGCGCCGGTTTCCTTGGCCGCTTCCATGATCGCCGTGACCTGTTCCAGGTTGTTGACGTTGAAAGCGGGAATCCCGTAGCCGTTTTCGGCCGCGTGATCGAGCAGTTGACGCATCGAAACGAGGGGCATGACTTACCTCCGATTGCAGTTCTAGAGAGAAAAGCTGGGTCCCGGCGCCAGAGTGGCGCGCGGCGATTGTTCTGGATTTGGAATTGGGTGACCCGCCATGAGCCCCGCGACGCCGCCCCTTGCAGGCAGCGCTTGCTCGCGGGTCGATGCGCCGACCGGGCGGCAGCCGAGCAGGCTTGCGCGATCCGGTCGGCGCCAGCGCGCCATCAGGCGGCGCGCTGTTCGAGGATCTCGACGGCCGGCAGCACGCGGCCTTCGAGGAATTCAAGGAAGGCGCCGCCGCCGGTCGAGATGTAGCCGACCTGGGCTTCGATGCCGTACTTGGAGATGGCGGCCAGCGTGTCGCCGCCACCCGCGATCGAAAAGCCTTCCGACGCCGCGATGGCTTCGGCCAGCGCCTTGGTGCCGCCGCCGAACTGGTCGAACTCGAACACGCCGACCGGGCCGTTCCAGACGATGGTGCCGGCCTGCTTGAGCAGCGCGCCGAGCGTGGCGGCGGTCTGCGGGCCGATGTCGAGAATCAGGTCGCCCTCGGCCACGTCGTCGACCGACTTGACCACGGCGGCGGCGGTCGGCGAGAACTCGGTGGCGGTGGTCACGTCGATGGGCAGCGGCACGGCGGCGCCGCGCGCCTTCATCGCATCGATGATGGCCTTGGCCTCGCCGACCAGATCCTTCTCGGCCAGCGACTTGCCGATCGGCTTGCCCTCGGCCAGCAGGAAGGTGTTGGCGATGCCGCCGCCGACGATGAGCTGATCGACCTTCTCGGACAGCGACTTGAGGATGGTCAGCTTGGTCGAGACCTTGGAGCCGGCGACGATGGCCACCAGCGGCGCCTTGGGCGCGCCGAGCGCACGGCCCAGCGCATCGAGCTCGGCGGCCAGCAGCGGGCCGGCGCAGGCGACCGGCGCGTACTTGGCGATGCCGTGGGTCGTGGCTTCGGCGCGGTGCGCGGTGCCGAAGGCGTCGTTGGCATAGATGTCGCAGAGCGCGGCGAGCTTTTGCGCCAGCTCGTCGGCGTTCTTCTTTTCGCCCTTGTTGAGGCGGCAGTTCTGCAGCAGCACGACTTCGCCCGAGGCAACTTCGAAGCCGCCATCGACCCAGTTCTCGATCAGGCGTACCGGCTTGCCGAGCAGTTCGGCGAGGCGGTCGGCCACCGGCGCGAGCGAATCCTCGGGCTTGGGCTCGCCTTCGGTCGGGCGGCCGAGGTGGGAGGTGACCATCACGGCGGCACCGGCGTCGGCGGCGAATTTGATGCCCGGAACCGAGGCGCGAATGCGGGTGTCGTCGGTGATGGAGCCGTCATCGGCCTGGGGCACGTTGAGGTCGGCTCGGATGAACACGCGCTTGCCGCGCAAGTCCAGCTCCGTCAATTTCTTGAAGTTCATGATGAGACTCAGGAAGGGTTGGAAGACGGTCGGCGCGGCCGGACGGCGCGCGGCGGCCGCAGAAAGCGGCCCGGAAGATATGTGGATTATAGCGGCGGGCTATCGACCGGCCGCTGACGTAATGCCGCTCTATCATTGCCCGCCGACCGCCCGGCGGCAGCGCTTTCACCGCCCTTCATGCATCCCCATCCCGATACCACCACCGCGGCCCTGCGCCGCGCCTGCGCTGCCTGCCTGGTCATCGCCGCCGCCGTCTGCGCGATGGCGCAGAGCGCCGGACCGGGGCTGCGCTACACCCGCAACGAGGTGCTGCACGGCGCCTGGTGGGAATTGCTGACCGCCAGCTGGGTGCATCTGGGCTGGCTGCATCTGGCGCTGAATCTGGCCGGGCTGGCGCTGGTGCTGATGATGTTTGCGCGCGTGGTGCGGCCGTGGCGCCAGCTCAGCGTGCTGGCGGCCTGCGGCTTTCTGGCCTGCGTGCTGATGCTGGCGCTGGCGCCGCGCGTGGGCTGGTACAGCGGACTGTCGGGCGCGCTGCACGGCCTGTTCGCGGCCAATGCGGTAATCCTGCTGCGGCTGCCCGATCCGGCGCTGCGGCGCACGGCGATCACCGCGCCGACCGCCCATGTGTTCGAGCACTGGCTGCACGGACCGGGCTTTGGCTGGGTGCTGCTGGGCGGGCTCGCGCTCAAGGTCGGCGTCGACATGGCGCTGCGCAGCCCTGCGCCGAGCTGGATCGGCGGGCCGGTCGAGCCGATCGCGCATGCGACCGGTGCGCTCGCCGGGCTGGCCATCGGCTGGCTGGCGCGACCGCGCAAGTCGCGCCGGCCGCGCTACATGGTGGGTTGAGGCGCAGCGGCTCACCGGCCGCCGCCCGCTCTGCCGCCGCAGCCTCAGCGCGGCTGCGCCACCCGGTTGCGGCGCAGGCCGGCACCGGCCGCCAGCAGCAGCAGCAGCCCGAGCAGGCCGGTCGCGCCGCCACCGCCGCCCGAACTGCTGCCGCTGCTGCCGGTGCTCGTGCCGCCACTGCTGCTGGCCGCCGTCGTCGTCAGCGAGGTGGCGGCACTGGTGGCCGCAATGCCGTCGCTGTCGGTCGCCGTCACCGTGAAGGCCAGCGTCGTGCCCTCGGCCGGCGCGGTAAAGGTCACGCTCTTGCCGCTGGTCGAGCTGAGCGTCACGCCGCTGCCGGCGGTCTGGGTCCAGCTGTAGGTGTAGCTGCGGCTGGTATCGGCGCTGGTGCTGGCGCTGGCCGTGAGCGTGACCGTGCCGCCCGCCGCCGTGCCGGACGACGTCGCGGTCACGGTCGGGATCAGCGTCTGCAACCGCGCCACCGCCGCGCCCGCATCGAGCAGGCCGGCGCCGCAGACGCCGCCGCTCACCTGCTCGAGCTTGTCGGCGCAGAAGGTGCCGCTCGCAAAGCTGCGCGCGGTGGTCTTGATGAGATTGCTCACGCCATCCGGCTTGAGCGACGGCATCAGCGAGATCAGCAGCGCCGCCGTGCCGCTCACATGCGCGGCGGCCATGCTGGTGCCGGCCTCGACGCGATAGCTGCTGGCGTCGGCGACCGTGCTGCCGCTGTTGCTGGTGGAGTTGATGAGCGCCGCGTCGCCAAGCGACGCCGAGACGCAGGCCGAGCCCGAATAGCTGCGGCAGCCGGCATCGCTCGCGCCGCCCGGCGCGCTGATGCTGGCGCCGCTGCCGTAGCGCGAGTAGAGCGCGAGGTCGCCCTCATAGCTGTGCGCCACCACGGCCACCGTGCCCGAGCAGTTCGCCGGCACATCGATGGAGGTGTCGCTGCCGCTGATGTTGCCGGCCGCCACCACCACCACGGCGCCGTTGGCGCGCGCGGTGTCGATCGCGTTCTGTTCGGTGGTGGTGCAGCCGGTCGACGACTGATAGCCGAGGCTCAGATTCACCACCCGCGCCGGATTGCTGTTGGTGGGCACGCCACTCACGCTGCCGCCCGAGGCCCAGACGATGCCGTCGGCAATGTCGCTGACCCAGCCGCCGCCCTTGCCCAGCACCCGCGCCGCCAGCAGCTTGGCCTTGAAGGCCACGCCGAGCGTGCCGCTGCCGTCGTTGAGCGCGCCGACCGTGCCGCCCACATGCGTGCCGTGCCAGGAACTGTTGCTGACGCTGCATCCCTTCAGGCCGCCGCTCGCGTTCATCGCGCTGGTGACGTAATCGCCCATGTCGGTCGGATTGGCGTCGGGGCCGTCGCCATCGCCGGCCGACAGGAAGCTGCCGGGATAGGACGTGGCCTTGGTCGTGCAGTCGTAGTCGTAGGTGATGAAGTCGTAGCCGGCGCTGGCCGCCGCGCCGCCGATCATGTTGCCCGACAGGTCGGAGTGATCGACGAAGCCGGTATCGACGATGGCCACCGTCACGCCGTCGCCCTGGGTGACGCGCCAGGCGCCGACCGCATTCATGCCGCCGGTCTGCGTGCCCGACGGCGCCAGCAGATTCCATTGCGCGGTGGTCGGCACACTGTCGAGCGCGGCCAGCGGTGCGGCGCGCGTGGTCGCCATCGGATAGCGGCGCTCGTCGGGCTCGGCATACAGCACGCTGCTGTCGCTCGCCACGATCTGCTGCGCCAGCGCGCGGGCGTCGCTCGCGCTCATCACGCGCGGCAGCGCAAACACATGCGCCAGACCCGACATCGGCCGCACATAGGTCAGATCGTCGCCGGTCACCGAGCGCAGCCGGCTCAGCTTCGCCGATGCGATGCCGGCGCGCTGGCTGGTGCCGGTCTCGTCCTTGTAGCGGACGATGAAGCGGGTGACTTCATCGCTGCCGGCGCCGGTGGCGCGGGCCCAGAAACGCAACTGGCTGGCACCGACGACCGGCGTCTGCGCCATCGAGGGCAGGACTGCGGCCGCGCTGAGCGCAATTGCCGACGCGATTCGGAACTTCATCTGCACAACTCCGGAAAGATGGGAATGCGGCGCACGGCGGCGGCCATGTCCCGGTCAGCGCGCCTGCGGTCGGGCACGCGCATCGGCCTCGGCGTAATCCACCTCGGGCTGGCGCGCGATGCAGGCCAGCGCAGCGCGCGGATCGCCCTGCGCGACGGCAAGCGACAGCACATGGGCACCGCCCGACATCGCACGCTCGTGCACCAGGCGGGCCGCGCAGACCGAGCCCAGCCGCGCCAGCAGCGCGGGGGACGGCTCGGTCGCCTCATGCAAACGAATGATGATTCGCAGGGATTGCTGGCCGGTTTCAAGCGCAACCGCCGGTGCGCCGGCGGGCGGAGTATCGGCGCCGACCGGCCGGGCGCAACCTGTGGAAAGTGCCAGCGTGAGCGCCAGCAACGGTAAGAAGCGTGAAAGCATGGGGTCGAAGGTAGCCGACGACACGGGACGGCAGGCGGCGGTAACAGCCGGTCGGCGTCCGCGCGGCCCGGTTGCGGGATGGTCGGTTCACATCATGGGACGAACGGCAGGGCCGCGGCGCCCGCAAAAAGCAAAACCGGCCCGCGCATGACACGCGGACCGGTCTTTTCTTGCCGAGGCGGCCGGCACGCGGCCGGCCAGCTGCGCCGACGACTTACTTGGCCGACACGAGCGCGACGGTGGTGTCGAGCATGCGGTTGCTGAAGCCCCATTCGTTGTCGTACCAGCTGGTCACCTTGACCAGATTGCCCGAGACCTTGGTGAGGGTCGCATCGAAGGTGCTCGACGCCGGGTTGTGGTTGAAGTCGACGCTCACCAGCGGCGCGGTGTTGTAGCCCAGGATGCCCTTGAGTTTGCCTTCCGACGCTTCCTTGAGGATGGCGTTGACTTCGTCGACGGTGGTTTCGCGCGCGGCGATGAAGGACAGGTCGACGATCGACACGTTGATGGTCGGAACGCGGATCGCGAAACCGTCGAGCTTGCCGTTGAGTTCCGGCAGCACGAGGCCGACGGCGGCGGCGGCGCCGGTCTTGGTCGGGATCATCGAGTGCGTGGCCGAGCGGGCGCGGCGCAGGTCCTCGTGATAGACGTCGGTCAGCACCTGGTCGTTGGTGTAGGCGTGGATGGTGGTCATCAGGCCGGTCACCAGACCGATCTTTTCGTGCAGCGGCTGCACCAGCGGGGCCAGGCAGTTGGTCGTGCACGAAGCGTTGGAGATGACCGTGTCGGTCGCCTTCAGCACTTCATGGTTGACGCCGAACACCACGGTCGCGTCGACATCCTTGCCGCCCGGGGCCGAGATGATGACCTTCTTGGCGCCGCCCTTGATGTGGGCCGAGGCCTTTTCCTTGGTGGTGAAGAAGCCCGTGCATTCGAGCACCACGTCCACGCCCAGCTCGCCCCAGGGCAGCTCGGCCGGATTGCGGTTGGCCAGCACCTTGATCTTGTCGCCGTTGACGACGAGGTACTCGCCCTCGACCGACACGGTGCCGGGGAAGGGGCCGTGCGCGGTGTCGTACTTGGTCAGGTGGGCGTTGGTCTTGGGGTCGCCCAGATCGTTGATCGCGACGATCTCGATGTCGTGCTTCTTGCCGCCTTCGTAATGGGCGCGCAGGACGTTGCGGCCGATGCGGCCGTAGCCGTTGATGGCAACCTTGATGGTCATGGTTCAAGTCCCCTTCTGGGAAAGTTGGATGGATGGCACTGCGTAATCGTTATGCGTTTTCAGCCCTGCCGGCCTGGCGCTGCGCGGCTTGCGGCGCGCGCCCGGTCGGCGGTCATCCCCGGAATCAGGCAATCACGGTCTTGACGCTGGCGGCAACGCGCTCGGCCGTAAGGCCGAAATGCTTGAACAGCACGCCGGCCGGTGCCGACTCGCCAAAGCTGTCGATGCCCACCACCGCGTCGACGCGGTACTTCCACCAGAAGTCGGTCACGCCGGCTTCCACCGCCACGCGCGGCAGACCGAAGCCGAGCACGCCGGCCTTGTAATCGGCCGGCTGGCGATCGAACACGCTGGTCGACGGAATCGAGACCACCCGCGTCGCGATGCCGTCGGCGGCCAGCAGCTTCTGCGCTTCGAGCGCGAGGCCGACTTCCGAGCCGGTGGCGAGGATGACAGCCTTGGCGTCGGGCGCATCGCTCAGCACATAGCCACCGCGACGAATTCCCTCGATCGCGCCTGCCGGCTTGCTCAGGAAGGGCAGGTTCTGGCGCGAGAACAACAGCGCGCTCGGCCGCTCGGCCTGCTCGACCGCCACCGCCCAGGCCAGCGCCGATTCGGTCGTGTCGGCCGGACGCCAGACATCGAGGCCCGGAATCAGCCGCAGCGACGACACATGCTCGATCGACTGGTGCGTGGGGCCGTCCTCGCCGAGACCGATGGAATCGTGCGTGAACACGAAGATGCTGCGCTGCTTCATCAGCGCCGCCATGCGGATGGCATTGCGCGAGTAGTCGCTGAAGGTCAGGAAGGTGGCACCGAACGGCAGATAGCCGCCATGCAGCGCAATGCCGTTCATGACCGCGCTCATGCCGAATTCGCGCACGCCGTAGTTGATGTGCTGGCCCGGCTGACCGGCGCGCACCGGCTTGCTAGTGCTCCAGTTGGTGAGGTTGCTGCCGGTCAGGTCGGCGCTGCCGCCGAGAAATTCGGGCAGCACCTTGGCATAGGCCTCGATCGCGTTCTGCGACGCCTTGCGGGTGGCGATGGTTTCCTTCTTGTCCTCGCAGGCGGCGACATAGGCGGCCACGGTTTCGGCCCAGTTGGCCGGCAGCTGCCTGGCGATGCGGCGCTTGAACTCGGCCGCCTCGGCCGGGAATTGCGCCTCGTAGCTGGCGAACAGCGCGCTCCAGGCGGCGTCCTGCTCGGCGCCGCGCGCGCGGGCGTCGAAGCCGGCATAGACCTCGGCCGGAATCTCGAACGGCGGGTAGCTCCAGCCCAGCGCCTCGCGCGTGAGCTTGATTTCCGCATCGCCGAGCGCTTCGCCGTGGGCCTTGGCGGTGCCGGCGCGGTTGGGCGAGCCCTTGCCGATGACCGTCTTGCAGCAGATCAGCGTGGGGCGGTCGCTGGTCTTGGCGGCCTCGATGGCGGCACTCACCGCCTCGACGCTGTGGCCGTCGACCGCCGCGATCACGTTCCAGCCATAGGCCTCGAAACGCTTCGGGATGTCTTCGGTGAACCAGCCCTCGACCTTGCCGTCGATGGAGATGTTGTTGTCGTCATAGAGCGCGACCAGCTTGTTGAGCCGCAGCGTGCCGGCCAGCGAGCAGGCTTCATGGCTCACGCCTTCCATCAGGCAGCCGTCGCCCAGGAACACATAGGTGCGGTGGTCGACGATGGGCAGGCCCGGCTTGTTGAACTCGCTGGCGAGCAGCCATTCGGCCAGCGCCATGCCGACGCCGTTGGCGATGCCCTGGCCGAGCGGGCCGGTGGTGGTTTCCACGCCCGGGGTGATGCCGACCTCGGGATGGCCCGGCGTCTTGGAGTGCAGCTTGCGGAAGTTGCGCAGCTCGTCGATCGACAGGTCGTAGCCGGCCAGGTGCAGCAGCGAGTAATGCAGCATCGAGCCGTGGCCGTTGCTCACCACGAAACGGTCGCGATTGGCCCAGGCCGGATTGGCCGGGTTGTGACGGTAATGGCGCGTCCACAGCGCGACGCCGATTTCCGCCATGCCCATCGGCATGCCCGGATGGCCCGACTTGGCGGCTTCCACGGCATCGAAGGACAGCACCCGGATGGCATTGGCCAGCAGCGTGTCGCCGGCAGAAGTGGAAGCGGAAACGGCGGTGCTGGAGATGTCGTTGGCGGTCATGAGAGCTGACTTGAAGACGGGCTGGAACGGCCGTGGGCCGCGAGGCCGACGGGCCGGAGCGAAGGCGGCGACAGTTGCGCCGCCGTGAATGGCGACCCCGGCCGGAGGGATAGTTTGAGCTGCGAATTGCGTGCCGGAGTTGCGCGAAAACAGTGTCGGTGGACGTTGATGCCTGCCGCTTGCCGGCCCGCCAGCCCGTCCTTGCCGCCCTGTCCCGCGCGCTACTTCGCCGAAAATGTTAGCAGACAGAAGTTGACCGGCCCGCTCCGGTTCATGGCACCCGAAAGCTTGCTGCATTGCACGCAAGCTCGGTCGCGCCGGCCAGATCGGCCCGGCTGCGCGGCCAGGGCAGCGGCGCCTCGCCCCAGTCGAGCAGGCGCAGTGCCGGGCGCAACTCGTAGTCGCCGCGCGCGCCGATGGCGAACACCTGCGCCAGATCGGCCGAGGCGTGCAGCGATGCGCCGGCGGCCAGTTCGAGGTAATCGGCACGGGCCGGCTCGCCGCGCTTGACCATCGGCCCGCCGAAGGCCAGCGGCCGGCCGTTGCGGCGCAATTCGAGCCAGCGGCCAAACCACGGACCCGAGCGCTCAAACGGCGTGTTCCAGGCCAGGAACCAGAGCGCGCGCGTGCCGGTGTTGGTGAGGCTCACCGTCACCGTCGGCGGCGTCAGGTCGAGCTGGCAGCGCAGCGACGGCGGCGCCACGTCGGCCTGCGCCGCCGCTGCGGCGGGCAGCAGCAGCGCCGCCAAGGCGCGCCGGATATTGCGGCGCATCACGCTGTCCTCAGGGCAGCGCCGGGGTGTTCTCGGCGAAATATTCATGGTTGTCGGCATTGCGCCGCGCCCGCGCCGGATTGGAAATCGCCAGCGCCGCCGCGCCCGACTGGCCGTACACATAGTCGTCGGTGGCGCCGATCACGGTGAAGTGCGACATCTCGTGGATGAGCGTGCCGGCCTTGGAATCGGTGCCGGTGTTGGGCGCATCCCAGAACACCGGGCAGACATAGACCTTGTACGGCTGGTTCGGATAGACGTAGGCGTAGTAGTTGTCGGTGCAGGAGCAGTCGTAGACCAGCGGCTTGCCGTTGAAGGCGTTGACCATCTTGGCGTAGTGCAGCTTGACCTGGCCGCGCGCGGTGTCGCTGTAGGTGCCGAACCACTTGGCGTAGCGCTGGGTGCTGGCGGTCATGCCGGCCAGATAGCGGTTGGCACGCGAGGCATAGGTGGCGGCGCTGTTGAGCGCGGTCGCGATCGCGGACTTCTGCGCATTGGTGCAGGCGCCGGTATAGCTCACGCCGCCGGCGCCGGCCTTGGCCTGGGCGGCGGTCTCGGGGATCGGCTCGGCGGCGAGCGCGGCGCTCAGGCTCGGGCCGCTGCCGTATTCGACCCACACATGGGCCGGCGTCGATTCGAGCGCGCCGGGCTGGGCCGCAGCCAGATCGGCGGCGATGGCGGCCGGCGTCTTGGCGGCGCTGGCCGGCGCGACCAGCTGGCCCGAAAAGCTGTCGAACTCGATGCTGTAGTGGCCGCCATCGGTCATGTCGAACAGGCCCGACAGCTCGACATCGGCGCTGTAGCTGGCGCCCGGCGCAAGCGTGAGGTAGTCGTCGGCGGTGGGCGCGGGGCGCTTGTAGACCGCGCCCTGATAAGGCAGCAGCGTGCCGTCGCGCGTCACGCGGAAGGCCGAGCCGTCGCGGCCGCCGGGCAGCGCCCACTTCAGCACCCGCACCGGTACGGCGTTGCGGTTGGTGACGGTGACTTTCACCGCGATGTCCTGCTGGCCATTGAACAGCGTGCCGGTCGGCAGCAGCTGCACATCGAGCCCGACGCTCGATGCCGCCTGCGCGGCGCCCGCCGCGAGTGCCAGCAGGCCGGCACCGGCCCATTTCTTCCATGCCCGGAGTTGCTTGTTCATGTTGGTGTCTCGGTGATGCGTTGAGGAAACCGGCAAGCCGGCGCCATGCCGGACTGCCCGGGAAGCCGAAACTTCGCACAGTGCCGTGCTTGTCCCAATCGCGACCTGCATCGGCGGTCGAGGCCGCGGATCGCTGTGCAAGAATCCGGCTCCCTACCGGAATGCCCATGAACGCCGTCGCCAGCTCCTCCCTGCCCCGCTTCTTCGTTGACGCCACGCTCATCGAAAACACCGCGATCGCGCTGCCGCCCGAGGTGGTACGCCACATCCAGGTGCGGCGACTCGGGCCGAGCGCGCGGGTCTGCCTGTTCAACGGCCACGGCGGCGAGTTCCACGCCGTGCTGCGCGATGTGGGCCGCGACTCGGTGATCGCCCATGTGCGCGAGCATGTGGCGCGCGAGGCCGAGTTGCCCTATGCCATCACGCTGGCGCAGGCGCTGTGCCCGGGCGACAAGATCGACTGGATCATCGAGAAGGCGGTCGAGCTGGGCATGGCCAACTTCGTGCCGGTGCAGGCCGAGCGCGGCATCATCAAACTGGTCGGCGACCGGGCCGAGCGGCGCCATGCGCACTGGCTGGGCGTGATCCGCTCGGCCTGCGAGCAGAGCACGCGCAACACGCTGCCGGGCTTGCAGCCGATTCGCGGCGTGCGCGATTTCATCGCCTCGCACCATGCGCATTTCAAGCTGATCGCGTCGCCGCGTGCGCGCCGGCCGCTCAACGAGGCGCTGCTGAGCCACGGCGCGCCGCTCGAAGGCCAGACGGTCACGCTGCTGATCGGACCGGAAGGCGGCTTCACCGATGCGGAGGAAGCGTTTGCCTTGCAGAACGGCTTCCATCCGATCTCGCTCGGGCCGCGCGTGCTGCGCACCGAGACCGCCGGGCTGGCGGCCATCGCCACCATCCAGGCGGTGTGGGGGCAGTGAGCGGCGGGCGCTGATTCGCGCCCGGACTCAGTCGAAGAAGGCCAGCACGTCGTCGCGCCGGCGCAGGCAGTCGTCATGGCCGAGCTGCATCAGCTCGCCGACAAAGCCGGGCTCGAACAGCAGATAGCTGGCCAGCGCCGCGCCGCGCGCCTCGGTGGCGCCGACGCTGGCGAGCAGCGCGCGCACCGGGCGCGGCAGGCTGCGCACATGGCGCGCGGCAATCGGATCGATGGGCTGGGACGGCGCCACGACCAGCACCTTCACCGGCCGCAGCGGCGCGTCGGCGAGCTGGCCGGGCCCGAGCAGCGCGAGCGTGCGGTTGATGCGCTCCAGCCGCTCCACATCCATCGCCAGGCTGTCGAGAAAGATCGAGCCGAGCGCATGGCCGGCCACCTGCGCAAGCGTCGGGTACTGGCCGCTGCGCGCCGCCGTGGCCGCGCTGACGAAGCCGCGCGTGCCCGGCGCCGCCGCGCCCACCACGAACACCCGGTCGGCGCCCAGATGGATCGCCGGCGAGATCGGCGCGTGCTGGCGGATCGAGCCGTCGCCGAACCACGATTGCTCGCCATCGACCGGCAGCGGCGCGGCCGGAAAGATGAACGGAATCGCGCTCGACGCCAGCAGATGCGCATTGCCGATCGTCTGCGCGCGCGCCTGTCGCTGCGTGCGCGACCACGGCTCGATGGCCGCCGCGCTCTGGAAGAAGGTGAAGTGCTCGCCGCTGCCGTAGTCGGATGCGGCCACGGCCAGCGCGCGCAGCCGGCCGCTGTCGATGTTGCGAGCGAGGCGCGGGAAGTCCATCAGGCTGTCGAGCAGGCCGGTGAGCGGCGTGTTGTCGAGCAGCGAGCGCGGGCGCTGGAAGCGACGCCGCCGCAGCGCCCAGCCGATGACGAACATCGCCAGCCAGTGCGCGCCGGCGCGCGCCACGCCGGCGGCGTCGGTGCGATAGACGCGGTCGGCGTGAATCTCGCGCCAGACGCCGGCGACCAGGTCGAGCCCGGCGTCGAAGTCGTCGGCACGGCAGGCCAGCGCGGTGGCGTTGATGGCGCCGGCCGAGGTGCCAGCGATGACGTCGAACGGCAGGCGCCGGCTGGCGTCGGGCCGGTCGCGCAGCAGCTCGCGCAGCGCGAGCAGCACGCCGACCTGATAGGCCGCGCGCGCGCCGCCGCCCGACAGCACCAGTCCGCGCACCGGCGCCGGTGCGCTGGCGACGGCGCGGCTTGCACTACGGACGGGATCTGGCTGAAGCAGGCTCATTGGCGACGACGGACGCGCTCCACCCGGGATGGGCGAGCTTGCGTCGATGGTCGGCCGCCGCGCGCGCCGGCAAGCGCGCGAGCAGCGCCGGATTGCGCCGGGTGTTCGGCGCACCGCGGCGGCGAGCGCGAGAGTGGCGCACGGGTTGGCGCGGCGCGGCTTCGCAACGCCAGCGCCGCCGCGTCCGCCTCAGCCGCCGTCGCGCGGCGAGCGGCCGGTTTCCTTCAGCTCGTCGCGCAGCTGCTCGCGCAGGCCGCGCAGCCGGGCGTCGATTTCCGACGCCAGCACCAGATCGGCATTGCTCGCGCCGCCGCCGCGCGTGGCGCGCTGGGCCAGTTCCAGCTGCTGGACCGCGCCGGTGAGGATGCCGCGCTGGGCGTAGTACTCGCCCAGCGACTGATGCTCGCGCGCGCCGTCGCCGAGCGCCGACCAGGCGCGCGCCAGCTGCTCATGCAGCCGCGCGTCGGAGCGGCGCAGCGCGGTCTGCTCGCGCAGATAGTCGGCGGCAGCCTGGGGGCGACCGGCGTCGAGCAGCAGCTGGCCGAAGTCGTCGCGCAGCGGATCGGACTGCGGCCAGCGGCGCCGGGCCGCATCGGCAAAGGCGATGGCGACATCGGGCTTGTGCTGTGCCAGCAGCACGCGCGCCTCCAGCCGGTCGAACCACGGATGCGCGGGCAGGCGCTTGCGCGCCTCGGCGAGTGCGGCGGCAGCGCCGTCGCCATCGTTGGCGGCCAGCCGGGTCAGCGCCAGGCCGTACCAGGGCGCGGCGCGCGCGGCGGCCGAGGCAGTGGGCAGCGGCAACGCAGGCGTGGCGGCCGGGCCGGCGCCGCTGGCCGCGCTCGACGCATTGGCCGTGTTGGCCGGATGCGCGGCCGACCACACCGGCCCGGTCGCGGCCGCCGCGCCGGGCGCCGACAGCCGCTGCGCCTCGGCGGTGAAGAACTCGCCCGCCACGCGATTGCCGGCAATCGTCGTGTCCTCGGCCACGCGGGCGCGGGCGCGCGCCAGCCAGAACTCGGCGCTGTCGACATAGGGCGCGGCCAGCGGCGGCACCGTGCGCACCCGGCCTTCGATGTCGGTAATGCGCTCCAGCGTCAGCGGATGGGTGCGCAAAAAGGCGTAGTTGCCGGCGTCGTAGAGCCGCGACGCGCGTTGCAGCCGGCCGAAGAAATCGACCATGCCGGTCGGATCGAAGCCGGCGGCGGCCAGCGTCTGGAAGCCCACGCGGTCGGCCTCGCGCTCGGCATCGCGGCTGAATGCCAGCTGCGAGGCGATCGCCCCGCCCTGCCCGGCCATGATCGCCGCCTGCGCCAGATCGCCCGACGAGTTGCTGCGCGACGCCGCCGCCAGCACCGCCACCAGCAGGCTCGCGATCATCGCCACGCCCACGCCACGCTGGCCGCCCATCTGGCGCGCGATGTGACGCTGCGTGACATGGCCGATCTCATGGCCGAGCACCGAGGCCAGCTCGCTCTCGCTTTGCGCCGCGGTCAGCAGCCCGGTGTTCACGCCGATGAAGCCGCCCGGCAGCGCGAAGGCGTTGATGCTGCCGTCCTGCACCGCGAAGAAGCGGAAGTCCTCGGGCTTGAGATTGAGCAGCGCGCCGGCATTGCCGAGGTCATCGCTGGCGCGCGCGAGCTTGAGGCCGACGACGCCGAGGTAGTCGGCGATCTCGTAGTCGTCATAGATGTCGCGCGCGGCCCAGGCCTGCGCCATCACCCGCTCGCCGAGCTTGCGTTCCTGCGACGGCGGCAGCGCCTCGGTATCGGCATCGCCGAGATCGGGCAGCCGGACCTGGGCCTGCGCCGCGCCGGCCGCACCGGCCAGTTCGCCGATGCCGGCCGGCCCGAGCGCAAGTGCAGTGGCAAGCAGCGCAGCCAGCGCGCGGCGCGGGGCGGAAAGGCGGGGCAGGGTCGGTGGCATCGGCAATCGGTACGCAGGCGGGGCACCTATCATACGAAGCCCCCTCGCGGCCGGGTTTTGCGCCGCTTTCAAGCCGAGTCACCGCATGTCAGAACCCGCACTCACCCATTTCGACGCCGACGGCCAGGCCCACATGGTCGACGTGGGCGCCAAGGCCGGCACCGAGCGCGTGGCCGTCGCCGAGGGGCGCATCTGCATGCAGCCGGCCACGCTCGCGCTGATCCGCGCCGGCAATGCCAAGAAGGGCGATGTGATCGGCATCGCGCGCATCGCCGCGATCATGGCCGCCAAGCGCACCAGCGATCTGATCCCGCTCTGCCACCCGATTGCACTCACCCGCGTGGCGGCCGAATTCGAGCTGATCGACGACATCGGCGACGGCCGTGGCGCCGTGCACTGCGAGGTGACGACCCAATGCGTCGGCCAGACCGGCGTGGAGATGGAAGCCATCGTCGCGGTCCAGATCGGGCTCGCCACCGTCTACGACATGTGCAAGGCGGTCGAGCGCGGGATGGAAATCGGCGCAGTGCGGCTGGTGAGCAAGCGCGGGGGGAAGAGCGGCGATTACGCCGCGAGCCGATGAATCATCTCGGCGCGCTCAATCGATGACCGATGCGCCGCTCGCCGCGGCCGTGGCACATAGCCGAACCGGCGCCGAAGCCTTGTCGGCGCACAACTGGGGAATCGTCTTCTCCCGAATCGTGGTCAGCATGGCATTGACATTGCCGGCATCAGCACGCTTCCAGGTCGCAAGTGCCTCTCGGGCCTCCTCCAGACGATCGCTGCCATAAAGCGCAATAGCCCGGCTCAGCAGCGCCGGTGGATAGTCTGGCGCATAGAACAATGCAATTTCGCTGTTCGATACCGCCTCGGGATAACGATGCAAACCGATATAAGTGTCGGCTCGTGCAGTGAATGCAAACCGGGCAAGCCAAGCCTTACCAAAGCCGGTTGCATTCTCAATCTGGTAATCCCTAACACTCTTACCGGCTGCAATGATCGAATCATGTGGCCATGATATTCCATGCGCCGCTTTGTCCAGAAGTAGCGCCGCTTCGGAATAATTTCCCGCCTGATATTCCAGTCCGCCGCGATATATATCGCCGTAAGGTCCCAGTTCACCTTTGTCGATCAGGGCCCGCGCCTCATCCGTTCGGTGATACATCAATTGCGCCGAAACGAGACTCAAGCGCGCCGGCATGAAATCGGGATTCTTTTCATATGCCCAAGTCCACAATGTCATGGCATTGTTCCAGAGCCTGGCATTCAGATTCGTATTCAAGACACCAAATGCCAGCACAAATAAAACCAATGCAGCCTGCAGCACTGGAAGATTGCTGCGCGCAGTGTTTGACAGATTGGGAATGCCGGAAATCGAAAAAAAAGCCAAAAGGAAAAACACCAACGGCAAGCACAAGAAACGTTCATGCCCGAGATTTCCACCAATCGTCAAAGGAATGATGTTGAGCACCGGCATCAAAGCGACAAGCCAGGCACCGATCAGCAACACTGCAGCTTTTTGACGGCGCATTGCAATCCACAGCAGCAATCCGGCGGCCAGCACCGCGATTGCAATGCCCAGCCCAAATTCATTTGCCCCCCACGCCGAATAATTGCCTGGATGCAAGGGGTTGAGACCGGAAAATGGCCAGACCGACAGTTTTACATAAAGGAGCAGCGTCATTCCGACCAGAGCCAATCGTTGCCACCATTGGGGAAACAGCCCCAGCGTTTCGGCATCGATATGACTCATTTGATGAAAAGTTGCCCATCGCAGCGACAGGTAAATACTCCCCGCCAGCACGACGCTGACCATGACCGTCATCGTGTGTCTTTTACCCAACTCCGAGAACACGCCTGCCGCGCCATCTGCCACCGCACTGCGTGCCGTCAGCAGCAGAAGTGCCACGACGGGAAACGTGACCGCCATTTCCTTGGAAAAGGCTGCTGCAAGAAAGAATATGACCACCAGCAAGTATCGAATGACGCCAGTTTTGATCAAGGCTGCACACAGCGCTGCAAGAAAGAAGGTGGTGACCATCAGGTCGAACCGACCAGCAGCCCAGGCTACTGGTTCGACCAGAACCGGATTGATCGCATAGAAACTGCAAACCACCAACCCGCGAACGGGGGTCGCACGCTCATTCAGGACAAGTTTGGTCAGCATGCCCACCAGCAATATGTTGGCGATGTGCAGCAGCAAATTAATGCCGTGGGAAATGCCTGGATCGACCCCAAATACCGTAAATTCTACGAAATAACTCAACAGCACCAACGGACGAAAATAGGTAGTACCTGGCAGAATGGGCTGGGCAATCGTCGCCCAAGAAAACTGGCCGCTACGCAGCGCAGTTTGCTGCACAAACAATGAATCGTCGTCCCAGACGTATCCATTTTCAAAAACCGGCAAATAGGCCAATATCGCCAGCAGCACCGGCAGCAACAGGCAAATTCGATAGCTAACCGTATTGACTTTCGTACTGATCATTGTATTTGCTCATGAAAAAGCCCCGCACGAGGCGGGGCTTTCTACAACCAAGGCAGAATTACCTTATTGACGGCATTCGGCAGGAACGTACTTGACATCGGTCGTGGTGGAGCACGTCCACTTGATCGCGCCTTCGGCGGTGGAACCCGCGCTGAGCGCAGTGCCCGAACCGTCAACCGGCGTGAGCGAGAAAGCGACACTCTTGGCCTTGGCGGTCATGACAACCGAAATGACGCCCGAGCTGGGATCCACCGACACCGATTGAACATTGTTCGTGGAACCGGGCTGGGTCCAGCCGAGCGTAAGGTTCGAAGCACCGTTGGCGGCATTTTCCGAAACGATGGCCTTGGCGCTTGACGCCAGCGACAGGCCTTCCGACACCCGAGCGCGGACCGTGTAATCGCTGTAGGCCGGGATGGCGATGGCGGCCAGAATGCCGATGATCGCAACCACGATCATCAGTTCGATAAGGGTGAAACCTTGCTGGACCTTGCGCATGCGAATTTCTCCAAGTGGGGGAATAGGTTGGGAACTGCTTCGCCACCATTTCGAGTGGCGATAGCCTTTCAAGGCAACCGCCATGCCACCGGGCTTTTCTTGAATTGCACCGGGAAAGCCGTGCAGTTCTTCACAACCGTTTTGGCAGTCCACAAAACCGCCCCCAGGAAGTGACGAATTGCGGCAGTCAGAGTGACAAATCCTGTCAGTCGGGCGCGCTCTGTCAAGGCTGCCGGCATGAACGGCGATTCAGATCAGGAAGACGTCGCCGTCGGCCAGCGGCTGCGGGTCGAGCTGGGGAATGGCGGCGCGCACTTCGCGCATCGTCAGCTCGGCATCGGCCGGCTTGAGATGGGTGATGCGCACGGCGGGCCGACCCTTGAGCGCGGCAATGTCGCGCGCCAGGCTGGCCGGGCAGAGGTGGCGCGAACGCTCGGCCAGTTCGGCTTCGCGGTTGCAGAAGGCGGTTTCGATGACCAGCAGCGCCAGATCGGGAATGCGGTTGATCGCGTCCCAGCGCTCGGCACAGGGCGCGGTGTCGCCGGTAAAGACGAAGCTGCGGCCGCTCGGTGCGTCGACGCGATAGCCGACCGCCGCCACCTGATGCGCCGCCGGCAGCGCGACGATGCGGCGCCCGGCCAGTTCGAAGCCGTCGCCGACCGCCAGCTCGACCAGCGCCATGCAGGGCGCGGCGGCAGTCGGCAGCCGCGTGAAATCGGGCCAGAGCAGATCGTTGAACAGATGACGACGCAGCACGTCCAGCGTGTCGGGCAGCGCATGCACGCGCAGCGGCCGGTCGCGCAGGCCGAACACGCTGTCGATCATCAGCGCCAGGCCGCAGACATGATCGAGATGCGCATGGGTAAGAAAGATGTGGTCGATGCGCGCGAGCTGCGCGGCATCGAGCTGGCCGACGCCGGTGCCGGCGTCGATGAGGATGTCGTCGTCGACGAGGAAGGACGTGGTCTGTCCGCCATTGCCGATGCCGCCCGAACAGCCGAGGACGCGCAGTTGCATCGCCTCGCCTCGCGCGTCAATGAAGAGTGGCAACGCCGTCGGCCGGCGCGCTCACGGCGCTGCGCAGCACGAATTCCATGCGCGTGCCGGACAGCTCGATCACGTCGTGATCGTTGAGCGGGAAGGCTTCGGCGCCGAGCGAGCGGCCGTTGACCAGCGGGAACTGCGTGCCTTCCACATGGGTGATGAAGTAGCCCTGCGGCCGCCGCGTGATGACCGCCACCTGCACGCCGGGCCGGCCGAGCGTGGTCAGCGCCTTGCGGATGAACAGCTCACGCCCGGTGTTGGGCCCGCTGAGGATGCGCACGACGGCGGTGACGTCGGCGGCCAGGCTCTGCACCGGCAGGCGCTGTGCGCCGGGCGCGGTCATGCCGGGCGGCAGCGGGGCGAGAGCCGCCGTGCGCGAGAGCAGGCCGTTCGCACCGGTCAGCGCGCGCACCGAATCGGCAACGAGCGGCTCGATCTGGTCGGCGTGGTACTTGAGCTTGTAGCGGCCGAGTTCGATCGTGTCGCCGTTCTGCAGGAAATGCTTCTTGATCTGCTGACCGTTGACGAAGGTGCCGTTGGTGGAACCGAGGTCTTCAAGGAAGGAATCGTTGAGGATCGTGACGATGACCGCGTGCTCGCCCGAGACGGCGAGGTTGTCGATCACCAGATCGTTGTGCGGCTTGCGCCCGATGGTGGTCCGCTCCTTGTCGAGCACCACCTCCTTGAGCGCCAGACCGTCCATGCTGAGTATCAGCTTCGCCATTTTCTTGTGTGCCGTTGTCGGATCTAGGGGCGGTTTTTTGCGTGGACGAGGACCGTTTGGCAGTGGCTCAACCCTGCGACTTGAGCCAGTCGGTCATTCGCGAAAACAGCCTGCGCGGCCGTTCGCCGCCCGCATCGACGCGGGCGAGTATGACAGAGACGTTGTCGCGCCCGCCGTGGTCGTTGGCCGTGCGCACCAGCCCCGTGGCCAGCTCGTCGAGCCGTGCGTCGGCCTCGGAATAGGCGGCGATGAGGGCCGCAATGCCGACATCCTCGACCATGTCGGTCAGGCCGTCGGAGCACAGCAGGAAGATGTCGTCCGGCTCGGTATCGACCTCGACGATGTCGGGCTCGACCACCGGATCAACGCCGACCGCGCGCGTCACCAGATTCTTGTGCAACGAAAAACGCGCCTCGTGCTCGGTGAGCAGGCCGGCATCGATCTGCTCCTGCAGCAACGAATGGTCGCGCGTGACCTGCTCGAGCTTGCCGCGCCGGTAGCGGTAGGCGCGCGAATCGCCGACATGGGCCACCGTCGCGCAGTCGCCGTGGAACAGCGCCATGACCAGCGTCGTGCCCATGCCGCTCAGGTCTTCCTGCGACTGCGCAGCGTCGTAGACGGCGCGGTTCACGTCGGTGATGTGGTCGCGCAGCAGGCCGTGCAGCGCGGTCAGATCGAAGCTGTCGCGCGCCGAATAGACCGCAGCCAGATCCTCGGCCAGATCGCGCGCCAGCAGATGCGTGGTGAGCGTGCTGGCCACCTCGCCGGCGTTGTAGCCGCCCATGCCGTCGGCCAGCACGGCCAAGCCAACATCGGGAACGATGGCGACCGAATCCTCGTTTTGCTGGCGCACCATCCCCGGATCGGTGACGGAGACGAATTCGAGCTTGAGCGAATCAGGCATGGCCGGGGGCTTGCGCTGGCGTGGGACGACGATGAAGCCGGGCGGCTAGTGTAACGACAGCAGCCTAGCGACTTTCAGGCCTGCCCGGGAGGGGCGGCCGCCATTCGCGCGCCGATGATGCGGCCCAGCAGCATCACCGCGACGGCGGCGGCCGCACCCGCGCCGTAATCGAGTGCCGGCGTCGGATGGCCGATGACGCCGTGCGCCAGCGGATCGTCGAGCAGCAGGCGACCGGCGATGAAGCCGAGCAGCCCTGCCCCGGCCCAGACGATCACCGGGAAGCGGTCGATCAGCTTGAGGATGACCTGGCTGCCGAACACAATGAACGGGATCGAAACCAGCAGGCCGAAGATCACGTATTGCAGCCGATGCTCGGCGCCGGCCTGCTCGGCCGCGCCGGCGATCGCGATGACGTTGTCGATGCTCATCACCAGATCGGCCAGGATGATGGTGCGGATCGCGCCCAGCACATGCTTGGCGCCGTCCACGTCGTGATCGCCCTCTTCCGGCAGCGTGAGCTTGACGCCGATGTAGAGCAGCAGCAGCGCGCCCACCAGCTTGAGCCCGGGCAGATCGAGCAGGCTGACGGCGCCGGCCACCAGCGCCACGCGCAGCACGATGGCGCCAACCGAACCCCACAAGATGCCCTGCCAGCGGTGATGCGGCGTGAGATTGCGGCAGGCCAGGGCGATGACCACGGCGTTGTCGCCGCCGAGCAGGATGTCGATGACGACGATTTGCAGTACCGCCGCCCAGTGGATGTCGGCCAGGGCCGGAATCGATTCGAACAATGACTTCCCCAAAAACAAAAACGCCCGCTTTGAAAAGCGGGCGTCGACAGTCGCAGCCGGCGCACCAGGCGCCAGGCCGCCCCGGTCCGGAGCTTAAAGCACGCTCTTGAGGAGCTTGCCGAGTTCCGACGGGTTCTTGGTGGTCTTGATGCCGGAGGCTTCCATGATGTCGAGCTTGGCTTGCGCCGTGTCGTCACCACCGGAAATCAGCGCGCCGGCATGGCCCATGCGCTTGCCGGCCGGCGCCGTGACGCCGGCGATGAAGCCGACGATCGGCTTCTTGAAGTTGTCCTTCGCCCAGCGTGCGGCGTTGGCTTCGTCGGGGCCGCCGATCTCGCCGATCATGATGACGGCGTCGGTGTCGGGATCGTCGTTGAACAGCTGGAGCACGTCGATGTGCTTGAGGCCGTTGATCGGATCGCCACCGATGCCCACGGCGCTCGACTGGCCGAGGCCCAGTTCGGTCACTTGCGCGACGGCTTCATAGGTCAGCGTGCCCGAGCGCGACACGATGCCGATGCGGCCCTTGCGGTGGATGTGGCCCGGCATGATGCCGATCTTGATTTCTTCCGGCGTGATGAGACCCGGGCAGTTCGGGCCCAGCAGCAGCGTCTTCTTGCCGCCGGCCGCTTCCTTGCGACGCATCGTGTCGCGCACGATGGCCATGTCGCGCACCGGGATGCCTTCGGTGATCGCGATCACGAGGTCGAGATCGGCTTCGACGGCTTCGAGGATGGCGGCAGCCGCACCCGCCGGCGGCACGTAGATGACCGACACGGTCGCGCCGGTCGCCTTCGCGGCTTCGGTCACGTTCGCGAAGATGGGAATGCCTTCGAAGTCTTCGCCGGCCTTCTTGGGGTTGACGCCCGCCACGAACGCGGCCTTGCCGTTCGCGTAGTCACGGCAGCCGCGGGTGTGGAACTGGCCGGTCTTCCCCGTGATGCCCTGGGTGATGACCTTGGTGTCTTTGTTGATCAGGATCGACATGGTTCTTCCTCGCTTTACTTGGCAGCTGCGGCGGCAGCAACAACCTTCTCGGCCGCCTGCGCCATCGTGTCGGCGGCGATGATCGGAAGACCCGAGTCCGCCAGGAGCTTCTTGCCCAGTTCCTCGTTCGTGCCCTTCATGCGCACGACGAGCGGCACCTTGAGGCCGACGGCCTTGGCAGCCGTGATGACGCCTTCGGCGATCACGTCGCAGCGCATGATCCCGCCGAAGATGTTGACCAGAATGGCCTCGACCTTGGGGTTCTTGAGCATGATCTTGAAGGCCTCGGTCACCTTCTCGGTCGTGGCGCCACCGCCCACGTCGAGGAAGTTGGCCGGCTCGCCGTTGTAGAGCTTGATGGTGTCCATCGTGGCCATCGCCAGACCGGCGCCGTTCACCAGGCAGCCGATGTTGCCGTCGAGCTGGATGTAGGCGAGGTCGAACTTGCTGGCTTCGATTTCGGCCGGATCTTCTTCATCGAGGTCGCGCAGCGCGACGATCTCGGGATGACGGAACAGCGCATTCGGATCGAAGTTGATCTTGGCGTCGAGCGCGATCACCTTGCCGTCGCCGGTCAGCACCAGCGGATTGATTTCGGCCAGCGCGCAATCGGTATCCCAGAAGGCCTGATACAGACCCTTGAGGTTGGTGCGGGCCTGGTCCAGCAGCTCGGCGGGCACGCCGATCTTGGTGGCCAGTTCGTCGGCTTGCGCATCGGTCAGGCCGGTCGACGGTTCGACGACCAGCTTGTGCAGCAGCTCGGGCGTGTGCGCCGCGACTTCCTCGATGTCCATGCCGCCTTCGCTCGACGCCATGGCGACGACCTTCTGGCTGACGCGGTCGGTCACGAAGGCAACGTAGAGCTCCTTCTTGATGTCCGCGCCTTCTTCGATCAGCAGGCGATTGACCTTCTGGCCTTCGGCGCTGGTCTGATGCGTGATGAGCTGCATGCCGAGGATGTCGGTGGCGTACTGGCGCACCTGGTCGAGCGACTTGGCAACCTTGACGCCGCCGCCCTTGCCGCGGCCGCCCGCATGAATCTGCGCCTTCACGACCCAGACCGGGCCGCCCAGCGTTTCCGCTGCCTTGATGGCCTCTTCAACCGTGAAGGCCGGAATGCCGCGCGGCACCGTGACCCCGTACTTGCGGAGAATCTCCTTCCCCTGATACTCATGAATCTTCATGTGTTCCCCTTGCAGGCTGCTGATGATCGACGGCGTCGGCAAGCCGCCGAGCCATGGCGGACAAGCGACTGCCGAATCCCGCCGACCGCGAGCGGACGGGGAACATCGGCAATCGTTTGTTGTTGGGTCAAGCGAGCGCCGACGGCGCGTCGATGAATTTCGGCAAACCTGACGCCAGCGACACGCATGCGCATATCGGCAATGGAACGCTCAGAACTTGCGAGCTTGAATTGGGATGCTGCGTCGCAGAAAGCGACGGCTTTGAATGATGCGGATCGCATGCAAATCGGATTCGATTCCGGAGCGGAAAAGAAACTGCACCCGATCAGGGCGCTGATTTGGCCGTCATTGGATATGAAGGCGCGACGAGAAACTGGAGAAGGCATGGACATGCCAATTTGAACTGTTGCGCTGAGGTTCGCTTCGAACGACTGCGGGAGCATCGCGCCACACGGCTTGCAATGCTGCTCTGTGCCAAGCACGCGGCGGAGAATAGCACGATGAAAATCGGCCTTTGGCGCAGCGCAAAAGCCCAGCTTGAGCGTGTGGCAATGCAGTCAGCGACTGGTAAAAACCACAATGTCGCAGCGCAATAAAACGCACTAGCCGGTTTCGTCCAATCCGGAAACAAGCCGGTGAATGACCACTGACGAAAAACCTCGTCCGGCGAGAAAGCGCGCCTGCTTTGCGCGCTCCTTTGCATCGGTGGCGGGCAGGCCGAAGCGACGCAGCCAGACTTCCCGCGCACGCGCGAACTCCGTGTCTTCGCAGGCCTGGATCACCTGCTCGACGACCTCGGCGGCCAATCCGTGCGATTTGAGTTCAGCCTTGATGCGCGCACTGCCAAAGCGCTCGGCGCGCCGATGCACGAGCGATTGCGCGAAACGATCGTTGGACAGCCAGCGCTCGGCCTCCAGCGCATCGAGCAGCGCGGTGAGCTGCTCTTCGGATTCGGCATGGGGCGCGAGCTTGCGGGCCAGTTCGGCCCGGCTGTGCTCGCGCATCGAGAGCGCCCGCAGCGCCCTCGCCTTGAGGCTGGGAGCGCCAGCGCGTCCGCCCCCGACCATCGATTACTCGGCGCTGTCGACAGCCGCTTCGCGCCGGGCGACGCCAAGCTTTTCGCGGATGCGGTTCTCGATCTCGAACGCGATTTCGGGATGGCTGCGCAGATATTCGCGCGCATTGTCCTTGCCCTGGCCGATGCGCTCGCTGCCGTAGCTGTACCAGGCGCCCGACTTCTCGACGATGCCGTTGGCAGCGCCAAGATCGAGCACCTCGCCTTCGCGCGAGATGCCTTCGCCGTAAAGGATGTCGAAGTCGGCCTGGCGGAACGGCGGCGCGACCTTGTTCTTGACGACCTTGACCTTGGTTTCGTTGCCGATGACTTCCTCGGCCTTCTTGATGCTGCCGACGCGGCGGATGTCGAGCCGCACCGAGGCGTAGAACTTGAGCGCATTGCCGCCGGTGGTGGTTTCGGGGTTGCCGAACATCACGCCGATCTTCATGCGGATCTGGTTGATGAAGATGACCAGGCAGTTGGTGCGCTTGATGGTGCCGGTGAGCTTGCGCAGCGCCTGGCTCATGAGCCGGGCTTGCAGACCGGGCAGCGAATCGCCCATTTCGCCTTCGATTTCGGCCTTGGGCGTGAGCGCCGCGACCGAGTCGATGACGATGAGATCGACCGAGCCGGAGCGCACCAGCGCATCGGCGATTTCGAGTGCCTGCTCGCCGGTATCGGGCTGGGAGATGAGCAGTTGCGTGAGGTCGACGCCGAGCTTTTGCGCGTACTGCGCGTCGAGCGCGTGTTCAGCGTCGATGAAGGCGGCGGTGCCGCCGATCTTCTGCATCTCGGCGATGACCTGGAGCGTGAGCGTGGTCTTGCCCGAGGATTCCGGGCCGTAGATTTCGACGACGCGGCCGCGCGGCAGACCGCCGACGCCGAGCGCGATGTCGAGGCTGAGCGAGCCGGTGGAGACGACCTGGATGTCCTCGACGACTTCGCCGTCGGCCATCTTCATGACCGAGCCCTTGCCGAACTGTTTTTCGATCTGGGCGAGGGCGGCGGCGAGGGCTTTGGCCTTGTCGGCGGCGTTGGCGGGGTTGGGGGTGTTCATGGCGATGATGGAACCTGCTGGGTGAAAGTTTCGACACCCGCGCGGTTGCTGACAGAACACCGTACCGCGCGGAACGTGGCGACAAGTATGCCGCCAGGCACTGTATGAATCAACAGTAAGTAACGCTCAGACAAGAACGCCCGGGGGCTCGGTCAGATCGACGACGCGGCCGAGCGCGTAGGCCACGGTGGCGGCGCGCACCGATGCCCGGTCGCCGTCAAATTGCTGGCGCACGGCAAACGGCGCCTGCCCGCGCACCGCGAAACCGAACCACACCGTGCCGACCGGCTTGTCGGCGCTGCCGCCGCCCGGGCCGGCAACGCCGGTGACCGCGACCGCGATCTGCGCGAGCGAGCGCTCGAGCGCGCCAGCCACCATCGCGAGCGCGGTCGGCTCGGAGACGGCGCCGTGCGTGGCGATGACCTCGGCCGGCACGCCGAGCAGCTCGGTCTTGGCGGCGTTGGAATAGGTGACAAAGCCGCGCTCGAACCAGTCGGACGAGCCGGCCAGATCGGTGAGATGGGCGGCGATCATCCCGCCGGTGCAGCTTTCTGCGGTGGCGATGTGCCAGCCGCGTTGGCGCAGCGCATCGGCGGCGGACTGGACGAGGCTGGCGGGCACGGTCATGGGCGATTCATCCGAGAAAGCGGCGCAGCAGCGCGAGCACGACCAGCGCGAAGCCGGCCGCGAGCAGATCGTCGACCATCACGCCGAAGCCGTTGACCAGCGTGCCGCCCTTGATGCGGCGGTCGAGCGCGCGGATCGGGCCCGGCTTCCAGATGTCGAACAGCCGGAACAGCGCCACGCCCGCCGCCTGCCACCAGAAGCGCGCCGGCAGCAGCGCCAGCACCAGCCAGACCGCGAGGATCTCGTCCCAGACCATGGCGCCGTGGTCGCTGACGCCGAGCCGCTTGCCGGTGATGCCGCAGGCGACGACGCCGAGCGCAAAGCCGCCGGCAAGCGTCCACGCAAACCAGACGCCGTCGGCAAACACCGGCAGCGCGCGGTCGATGACGACGAAGGACAGCCAGCCGAACAGGCTGCCCCAGGTGCCGGGCGCACGCCGTGCAAGACCGCTGCCGAAGCCGAAGGCGATCACATGCCAGACGCTCGCGAGCATGAAGCGCCAGTCGGCGGCGGGACGCGCGGCCGGCATGTCAGAGCGCCGGCGCGAAATGGTCGAAGCCGCGCAGCGCGAGTTCGACCGGCTGGCCGGCGTCGAGCCAGACCAGGCCGGGCGTGGCGCTGACGGCACCGATGCGCGCGACCGGCGTGGCACTGGCGCGGCTGGCGGCGAGCACCGCCTCGCGCTGCGCGGGCGCGGCGGTGAAGCACAGCTCGTAATCGTCGCCACCGGCCAGCGCGAGGCGATGGCGCTGCCCGGGCGACAAGGCAAGCAGCTCGGCGGACAGCGGGAGACGGTCGAGATCGACGCGGGCGCCGAGCCGGCTGGCCGCGAGCACATGCGCGAGGTCGCCAGCGAGGCCGTCGGAGAGGTCGATGGCGGCGCTGGCAACGCCTGCCAGCGCGCGGCCCAGCGCGACGCGCGGCGTCGGACGGTCGAGCCGCAGGTCGGCGGCGGCGCTGGCGGGCCGGCCGGCGTAGCGCCGTTCGAGCGCGAATGCCGCATCGCCGAGCACGCCTGAAATCCAAATGTCGTCGCCGTCACGGGCGCCGTCGCGCCGCAAGGCCCGGGCAGGATCGACGCGGCCGAAAACCGTGATCGACAGCGTGAGCGGCCCGGCCGTGGTGTCGCCGCCAATCAGCGCGCAATCGTGCTCGGCCGCCAGCGCCAGCATGCCGGCGGCCAGCGCCTCGCACCACGGCAGGTCGCGCGCGCGCTCGGCGGGCAGCGCCAGCGCCAGCGTGAAGCCGAGCGGCTCGGCACCCATCGCCGCCAGATCGCTGAGATTGACCGCGAGCGCCTTGTGCCCGAGCGCAGCCGGGTCAGCGTCGCGGAAGAAGTGCCGGCCCTCGACCAGCATGTCGGTCGAGATGGCGAGCGGGCCGGCATCGAGCAGCGCGCAGTCGTCGCCGATGCCGAGCAGCACGCCCGGCCGGCGCGCCGCCAGACCGGCGGCGGGCGCCTTGAACAAGCGCTCGATCAGCTCGAATTCGCCCATGCCGGCGCCGCCGTCCGCGCCTGCGATCAGCTGCCGCGCGGCTTGAATTCGGTGGGGCGCAGGCCGGCCGCCACCTTGTCGAGCACGCCGTTGACAAACTTGAAGCCGTCGGTGCCGCCGAAGGACTTGGCCAGCTCGACCGCCTCGTTGATGACCACGCGATACGGCACCTCGGAATGCGCGGCCAGCTCGCGGCTGCCGATCAGCAGCACCGCATGCTCGACCGGCGACAGCTCGGCGACCGGGCGGTCGAGATGCGGCGCGAAGTAGGTACGCAGCGTCACGGCATCGTTGATGGCGCCGTGCAGCAGCATCGAAAAGAACTCGGCATCGGCCTTGTCGAAGCCCTGCTGCTCGGCCACATGCACCTGGATCGCGCCCGGCAGTTCGCCGGACAGCAGCCACTGGTACACGCCCTGGAGCGCGAACTCGCGGGCACGGCGGCGCGCGCTTTTGGGCGGGCCGCCAGCCGGGCGACCCTCGCGGGCGGGCGGCTGCTGCGCGCCCGGCGTGCGGGAATCATTGGTCATCGTCTTCTTCCGGTTCCTGGAGCGCGTCGATCTCGACTGCGAGGTTGGCCATTTCAACTGCCACGCGGGCCGCATCCGCGCCCTTGGGGCGGGCGCGCACCTGGGCCTGCTCTTCGTTTTCGCAGGTGAGGACTGCGTTGGCGACGGGGATGTCGTAGCGCAGCGCGACCTCCGACACACCGCGCGAGCTTTCGTTCGACACGATCTCGAAGTGGTAGGTCTCGCCGCGGATCACGCAGCCGATCGCCACCAGCGCGTCGTAGGACTCGGTGTGCGCGAGCTTTTGCAGCACCAGCGGCAGTTCGAGCGCGCCCGGCACCGACACCACGGTCACGTCCTCGTCGGCCACGCCGAGCTTGGCCAGTTCGTCGAGGCAGGCCTCGGCCATCGCATTGCAGATGTGCGCATTGAACCGCGCCTGCACCACGCCGATGCGCAGTCCCTTGCCTTCAAGCAGCTCGGCATCGGCCGCGTCCTGCACGGAATCCTGGCTCATCGCTCCTCCTCGTAACCTGAAATCTTCAATTCGTATCCCCCCATCGACGGCATCTTGCGCGGCCGCGACAGCAGTTTCATGCGGCCCACGCCGAGGTCGCGCAGGATTTGTGCGCCGACACCGTAGGTGCGCAGATCGACCTTGGGCGGGGTGGCCTTGGCGCCGCCATCGAGCGCCTTGAGCGCATCGAAATTGCCGAAGAAGCGCTCGGCGCCCTCGCCGATGTTGAGCAGCACCGCCACGCCCGATTCGGCGCGACCGATGGCTTCGAGCGCGCGCGGCAGCGGCCAGCTGTGGGTGGTGGCGTCGGTATCGAGCCAGTCGAGCACCGACAGCGGCTCATGCACCCGCACCACGGTCTCGACCTCGGGCGCGATCTCGCCCTTGACCAGCGCCAGATGCGCCTGGCCGCTCGGCCGGTCGCGATAGGCCACGGCGCGGAACTCGCCCCAGGGCGTGCTGGCGACGCGCTCACCCATGCGCTGGATCAGCGACTCGTTCTGCGCGCGGTACTGGATCAGGTCGGCGATGGTGCCGATCTTGAGTCCGTGCTCCCGCGCAAAGCCGATCAGGTCGGGCAGCCGCGCCATCGTGCCGTCGTCCTTGAGGATTTCGCAGATGACGGCGGCCGGTTCGCAACCCGCCAGCGCGGCCAGATCGCAGCCGGCTTCGGTATGGCCGGCGCGCATCAGCACGCCGCCGTCCTGGGCCCGCAGCGGAAAGATGTGGCCCGGCTGCACGAGGTCGCTGGCCTTGGCCTTGCGCGCCACCGCAGCCTGCACGGTGCGCGCGCGGTCGGCGGCGGAGATGCCGGTGGTCACGCCCTCGGCCGCCTCGATCGAGACGGTGAAGGCGGTGCCGTAGACGGTGCCGTTGTTGCGCGCCATCGGCGGCAGGCCGAGCTGGTCGCAGCGCGCGCCGGTCAGCGTCAGGCAGATGAGGCCGCGGCCGAAGCGCGCCATGAAGTTGACCGCCTCGGGAGTCACGAATTCGGCGGCCATGAGCAGGTCGCCCTCGTTCTCGCGGTCCTCGTCGTCGACGACCACGACCATGCGGCCGGCACGCAGCTCGGCCACGATCTCGGGCACGGGGGAAATCGTTGCGGGCGCCGGAACCGGCGCATCGCTCACACTGGAAAGCATCGGGAAACCACCCTGGGCAAAGACGACAAGACCGCGCCGGCAAGGGCGCGGTCCAAAGCCGCATTGTAGGCGGTCCGCTCAGGCCGAAGCGGCCGATGCGGCCGGCGGCCGATCGTCGGAGGCATGCAGCTGAAGCATGACCTCGGCGCCGTACAGCACCACCAACGCCACGTAATAGACCCAGAACAGCAGCACCGCGAGCGAGCCGGCGGTGCCGAAAGTCGAGCCGAAGGCGGTGCGCCCCAGATACAGCCCGACGCCGAACTTGCCCAGCTCGAACAGCAGCGCGGTCAGGACCGCGCCGCCGAGCAGCGTGCGCCGGTGCAGCCGCACCGGGATCAGCAGCTTGAACATCAGCCCGAACAGCGCGGTGAGAAAGGCCAGCGACAACGCCGCCTGGAGCAGCGCGGCGATGCCCAGATAAGTCCCGGTCCAGCGCGTGAGGATTTCGCTCGCGGCCACGACGGCGGCGCTGGCCACCAGCGAGACGATGAGCAGGAAGCCCACGCCGATGACGATGGCCAGCCCGCGCAGCCGGCCCATCACCAGCGCCAGCGCGGCATTGCGATAGCTACGCCGCGCGCCAAAGATGGCCGCAAAGGCATTGTCGAGTTCGGCGAACAGGCTGGTCGCGCCGATCAGCATCGCGCCCAGGCCGATGGCGGCCGCCACCACGCCGCCGCCCGACAGATAGCTCTGCTCGATCATCCGCTGCACCAGGCTGGCGCCGTCATGGCCGATCAGCCCTTGCAGCTGGGCCAGCACCCTGCCCTCCACCGCCTCGCGGCCGAACACCAGCCCCGATACCGATACAGCGATGACCAGGATCGGCGCGAGCGAGAACGCCGCGTAATAGGCCAGCGCCGCGCCCCGGCTGCTGCACTGGTCGTCGACCCAGCGCAGGGCGGCCTGCCAGGCCAGGCGCAGCGGGCGCGGCAGCGCCATCAGAGCCGCAGATGGCCGTGTTCGCCGAGCTGGGCGCGCTGATGCTGCACCACCGCGCCCGCCAGCTTGACCAGCTGGGTGAGCTTGCTTTCCTTCACATCCCAGTACTCGGCGTCCTCCAGCACCACTTCGAGCAGCGCGATGTCGGGATCGTCGATGCCGTCCGGAAACCACGGCTGCACCGCCGGCTGCCAGAGGATTTCCATCTGCAGACGGTCGCGGCTCACGCGCGCCTGGCCGCGCATCGACACATACAGATCGTGGCTGCGGTCGCCGATAGTCACGCCGACCGACGGATTGAGCTCGACCGCCGCCACCAGTGGCGCGCGCAGGCTGGTGAAGAACCACAGACTGCCGTCGAAGTCCTTCTGCACCAGCGTCATCGGCCGGCTCGACAGGCGGCCGTCGGTATCGACGGTGTTGAACATGACGAAGCGCTCGCCGGAAATGCGGTTCCAGAGCTGCTGATGGCTGTCGTTGTCGGTCATGGAATTCTCCGGTTCGGGATGGCGCCGCTCAGCGCTCGATGCGCTTGGCGACGGTGAGGCCGAGCACGAGGAAGACCGCGAACAGCGCGACCGCCACGAAGAACAGGATCTTGGCCAGCGCGGCGCTGCCGGCCGCGATGCCGGTAAAGCCGAACAGGCCGGCGACGAGGGAAATCGCCGCAAAGATGAGAGCCCACTTGAGCATTGCCGCCTCCGCAGTCTTGACGTGATCGGACCGGACGGAAAGCGTCCGGCACCTGAAGCGCAAGCATCGGCGCCGGCATGGGCACGGCATGTAGGACGGCTGCGGCTGCGGGCGTCGGCCCGCGCCGCATGCGGCGATCAGTTGAGGATGGCCTCGATCTTGAGCGCGGTACGGCGCGTCTCCAGAAAGATCATGCCGAGGTTGACATTGGGCGGCGCGGCCACCGCCAGCACCGCCTGCGGACCGGCACGCACCAGCAGCATCGTGCCGCGCTCGCCCTCCACCAGCACCTGGCGCAGTGCGCCGCGATCGACTTCGCGCGAGGCGCGGTCGGCCAGCGCGAGCAGCGAGGCGGCCATCGCGGCAAAGCGATTGGGCTCGATGTCGGGCCCGAGTTCGGTCGCGATCACGAAACCGTCGCCCGAAATCACGGCCGAGGCATCGAGCCGCTGCGTCTGGTTCATGGCCCGCAGGATGGGAGAGAGCAGCGCGGCACGGTGATCGTGATTGCCGGACTCGATTTCGGTGCCATAGGAGAACGGGGGCATGGTTTGCGATTGCTTTGCAACTTGGAGGTTGGCGGGCGGCGCCGCGACCGGCGCCGCCCGGCGGACCATCAGAGCGCGGCTTCGATCCCGGGCAGCGCGACGCGTGCCTTGGTGAGAGCCATGCCGAGATTGGCGCTCTTGCGGCAGACGAAGCCGACCACATGCTCGGGCGCCTTCTTGCCGCGAATGAAGACGTGCAGCAGGTTGTCGCTGTTGACGATGATTTCCTGAAAGTAGTGCTGGCCGTCGTCGCGCACGCCACGGGCCTTCTTGAACAGGTTTTCGATCATGGTGACGTTGGGGCCCTGGAACAGGTCGGCCGTGGCGGCGGCAAGCAGGTCGAGCACTTCGCGCGGATGCGAGTCGACCGTGCGCATGGCCAGCAGCATGCCGCTGCTCAGGTCGATGTAGCCAGCGGCCACGCACTCCGGCAGTGAGCTGATGGCCTTTTGCAGTTCGGTGTCGAGTTTGGTGCTCATGTTTTGGTTCCTGAGGAATGACCGGCAGCGCGCCGGACTGGGTCATGGGGCGGACGGCTTCTTGGCGTCCGGTCGCCCCGGAAAGACGGCCCGTCGCGCGAGGTGATCGGCGAAGGTGCCGAGAAAATCGGCCTGCTCGCGGGATTGCACCCAGCGCTGCTCGATGCGGCGCACCGCGTCGAGCGCGCCGAGCGCGTCCTGGCCGTGCCAGATGAGCCAGGCGGCGAGCAGGGTGCCGGTGCGGCCGAGGCCGGCGTGGCAGTGCGCGGCCACCACCTGGCCGCGCGCCAGCGCCGCGTCGATGGCGCGGCAGATGGCGGTGGCCAGTTCGAGATCGGGCGCGCGCATGTCGCGCACCGGAAAGTTCTGCTCGGCAATGCCGTGCTCGGCCAGCAGCGCAGGGTCGCCGGGCTGCTCGGTGAGGTTGATCAGCAGGGTCACGCCGACGCGACGCAGCGCTTCGAGATCGATCTGCGTGTCGAAGAACACGCCCGGGCGCGGCGTGCCGGCGAGCTGGCCCGGTCGCAGCCACAGAAAGCCGCGCGGACCGAAGGCGTCGCTGACGTAGCGCTGGGCGGCGGGCGGCGGCGGAATCGGCGGCAAGGCGTCGGGCGCGAGGTCTTCGGGCCGGGCATCGGGCGACGGCGCGTCGCAGCTGCCGCTGCGCACGAAGTCGCGCGCCAGTCCGCTGCCGGGCGCATCGAAGAAGCGCGGAATCGGCTGGGTTTCGCGCACGCTGCCGCCGGCGATGAGCACCGCGCGCCCGCCGAGCTGGCGGCATTCGAGCTGGTTGTGCAGCACCACCAGCAGCGAACGCTGATGCGCGAGCGCCCCCAGATAGGCCAGCAGCCGGGCCGCGTCGGCGGGCGGCAGGCCGGCGGTCGGCTCGTCGACGAACAGCAGGCGCGGCCCGCTGACGGCGGCGCGCGCCACCGCGAGATGGCGCTGGATGCCGAGCGGCAGATCGGCCACCTGGAGATCGAGCCGGTCGACCAGATCGTGCAGATCGGCGGCTTCGAGCAGCCGCACCGCCACCTCGCGCTGCTGCGGCGGAGTGAGCTGGGCGCGCTCGGGCAGGCCGCTGACTAGGTTTTCGAGCACGCTCGACAGCATCAGCCGGGCGCTCTGCGCGACCAGCAGCGGGCGTTCGCCGGCATCGAGCGGCCGGCCCTGGTAGCGCGCCTCGCCCCAGGTGCGCATCGACGGATTGGCCGAATTGTGGCCGGCCACGGTACGCAGCAAGGTCGACTTGCCGGTGCCGGCCGGGCCGAGCAGCACCACGCATTCGCGATCGGCAATGCGCAGGTCGATGCTGCTGAGGATGGTCCGTTCGCGGAACGCCACGCCGAAACCGGCCAGTTCGAGCAGCGGTGCCGGACTTTCGGCGGTCGCCGGGTTCATTGGAGCCGCACCGGCGCGCCGCGGCGCACCCTTTCATCGAGCAGGGTCATGAGCGCCATGAGCAGGCAGCGCACATCCTCGCGCGCCCGGCCGTCCACCTCGAACACCGGCACGCAGAGGCCGAGCGCATCGAGCCGGTGCCGGTAGCGGTCGAGCGTCGCGCCCGGCCGGCGCGTGAGCCGCGTCACGCCCACCACCAACGCCTGGCCGGTCGAATCGATGAAGGAACGAAAGGCGCCGACATACAGGTCGAGGTCGGCGAGCGGATCGGGCCGGCTGTCGTCGAGCAACAGCACCAACCCCAGTCCGCCGAGCGTCAGGATCTCCCACATGAACCGGAACCGCTCCTGGCCGGGCGTGCCGTAGAGATGCACCTCGGTACCGCTTTCAAGACGCAGCACGCCGTAGTCCATCGCCACCGTGGTGCTGTCCTTGATGCGCGCCACCTCGTCGGTCGCCCGGGCCTCGGTGCTGACGACGGTGATGTCGCTGACGGCAGCGATTGCCGTCGTCTTGCCGGCGCCTACCGGCCCGGCAAAGATGATCTTCGGCTGCATCCGGTCAGAGGCCCATGATTCTCGAAAGTAGCTGCCCCAGCAGATTGGAGCGCCGGCCGGTCGGCGGCGCGACCCGCAGCGCCGGTTCAAGCGCGACGGCAGCCGAACCGACCGCGACGCTGCGCCGGTTCATCACCTCCACCAGACCGGCGCAGGTGGCCGCCGCATACACGCGGCAGCCCTCCTCGATGCGGATGCCCAGGATCCGCGCCGCCAGCGCGATGGAAGTGGGATGGCGAGTCAGCAGCGCCACCATCCGCATGGCATCGAGGCCATGCGGCAGGCGCGAGAAATTGGGCCAGCGCTGCACCCGCACCACATCGAGCAGCGAGCCGCCGGCAATCATCCGACCCTGGCTCGCGGAATACCCGGCCATCCAAAGCAGCTCATCGATGCGCAGCCGACGAATGTCCTGGGCGACCTCCGCATGGGCCGGGGCAATTTCGTAATCGCTGCGTGTCGCCGAAAGGAAACGGTGAATATCGCCGTCCAGCAGTGAGATCACGCAATCGCCCTGGGCGGGAAACAGCGTGAGATCGCCACAGCCCTCGAGATGGATATTGCCGTTTTCGCCGCGCGCCACGATGGACTCGACCAACCCGACGATGTGCGCGTCCGGCATGAAATGCGCACCCGCTCCAGCCGAATGCGTGGAGTTGGCGGTATTCGAGTCGGCACGGCGCATCTGGTTTCCCCGGTTCGGACTAGTTTCACTGAGGCAAAGAGCCCGATGCGGGAATCAAAAACAATGCCGCAGGACAGTGAAGTAACAGTTCGCAATTCAGCTTTCTGCCATACACGGTACTCTGCACTTGAGGGTTTGCCCGAGGCCACCATTCATAATTCAGTGAACAAAATCACGAATTCCTGGTTGATCAAATAGGTGCGATATAGAAACTCGCACACCGGGCAATTGACCTAGGAAGGAATGCGGGGCGCCTGCTCGGATAAATTGCCCATACCCAATCAGCATTCCTTTTTTGCGCCATATGGTGATCTGCCATGCGATCAATTGCCCTCGATGAACGGCGGATCAGCATGCAGTCAGGCGCGGCAACTTGCGGCAGCGTCACGCAATTTTTCAAATGCGAAATTGGTGCGACGCAAATGCGCAACAAGCGTCATCGCATTAATGAATCAATTCACAGTAACAAATGCAGTCAATACAAGACTAGGCGATAGCGCAGTGTCAAAGGAATCGACAATCCGGATCGATCACCTTCAAATGCAACCCCTGACTTCGCAGGAAACCGCGAGAAATCCCTTGCCACCGGCAAGGCGCGCGAATTGTGCGTCGAAAAATGAAATGCCCCCTGGTCAGGATTCATTTCGAATCTGAGCCAGGGGGCACGGAATTGGGTGGTGGAGAAGAGGAGGATCGAACTCCCGACCTTCGCATTGCGAACGCGACGCTCTCCCAGCTGAGCTACTTCCCCACGCAAGACCGCGATTATAGCAACAGTTTCAGTCGGCGCAAGTGCAAAAGCGCGTCACCGAACACCATCCGGCAATGCGACGAAGCCGACCTGCTCCAGTCCGGCGGCACGCGCCATGCCAAGCACGATCGCGACCCGCTCGTAGCGGACTGCGCGATCGGCATTGATGAGCAATTGCGGCGACGGCCGCGCAGCCGCCGCCGACTTGAGCCGGCGCGCCAGCTCCTCGTCGTCGATCGGAAGCGGATCGGCGTCCCAGTGGGCGGCACCATCCGCTTCGATGGCGACGGTGACGCGGGTGCCGGCAGCGACGGCCTGCGTGCCGCCGGCGCTGGGCAGATCGAGCCGGATGGCGGCGCCGAGCAGGGGCGCCGCCACGATGAACACCACCAGCAGCACCAGCATCACGTCGACCAGCGGCGTGGTGTTGATGTCGGCGATGGGCGCGCGCGGCTCGCGGCGCGGCGAGAAGCCGTCGAACGCCATGGCGTCAGTCGGCCGACGCGCGGCTCAGCGCACGCAGACGCAGGTCGGCGGCAAAGCCGTCGAGTCCTTCGAGCAGGCCGCGGTTGATGCGCGCGAATGCGTTGTAGGCGAGCACGGCCGGAATCGCGACCGCGAGGCCGAATGCCGTCATCACCAGCGCTTCGCCGACCGGGCCTGCAATGCGATCGATGGTGAGCGCGCCGCCGGCCGACAGCCCGGAGAGCGCGCGATACACGCCCCAGACCGTGCCGAACAGGCCCACGAACGGCGCCGTGCTGCCGACGCTGGCGAGCAGCGTCATGCCGGCGTCGAGCCGGGCGCCGCAGTCGGCGAGCGCGGCGCGCAGCTCGCGCGAGATGACGGCGTCGATCGCGCCGGCGGGCAGCGCGGCGGGCTCGTCGGCCAAGGCCGCCTGCGCCCGCGCCGCCGCCTGGCCGAGCGCGAGGAAATGTCCGCTGCGATCGATGCCCGCGAGCAGCGGCAGCGCCTCGTCGGCGGATGCCGCGCCCCAGTACTGCGTCAGCGCCGACACCGCCGGTCCGCGCCGCCGCGCTGCTGCCAGCCGACGGAGGATCGCCGCCCAGCTCAGCAGCGAAAACGTCAGCAGCACCAGCGCCGCGCCGCGCGTGACCGCATCGGCTTCGGCCCAGAAATGCGCGAGTCCGGCGTCCACGGCAGCCGCCTCAGCGCAGACCGAGCACGTCCTGCATGTCGAACACGCCGGCGGCGCGATCGGCCAGGAAGTGCGCGGCGCGCAGGCTGCCGGTGGCATAGGTCATGCGGCTCGACGACTTGTGCGTGATCTCGATGCGCTCGCCGATGCCGGCGAACAGCACGGTGTGATCGCCGACCACATCGCCGCCGCGGATGGTGGCGAAGCCGATGGTCTCGGGCTTGCGCTCGCCGGTCACACCTTCGCGGCCATAGACCGCCACCGCGTCGAGATCGCGGCCGAGCGCCCTGGCCACGACCTCGCCCATGCGCAGCGCCGTGCCTGACGGCGCATCGACCTTGTGCCGGTGATGCGCCTCGATGATCTCGATGTCGTAGCCGCTCGCAAGAATTTTTGCGGCCACTTCCAGCAGCTTGAAGGTGGCGTTGACGCCCACGCTCATGTTGGGCGCAAACACCACGCCGATGCTGGCGCCGGCGCGCGCGATGGCCGCCTTGCCGTCGGCATCGAAGCCGGTCGTGCCGATGACGAGCTTGACGCCGCGCGCCACGCAGGCGTCGAGATGGGCGAGCGTGGCTTCGGGCCGGGTGAAGTCGATGAGGCAGTCGACGCCGTCGAGCACGCCGGCCAGATCGGCGGGCGCCACGCCCTGCACGTTCACGCCGGTTGCGATGCCGAGCGGCTCGCCGGCATCGCGGCCGATGTTGCTGCCGCCCGCGCGGTCAAACGCGGCGACGAGTTGCGCCTGCGGATCGGCGGCGGTGGCTTCGACCAGCATGCGGCCCATGCGGCCGCCCGCGCCGGTGATGGCGATCTTGAGCATCTTGAAATTCCGGAAATCAGCTTTGCGGCGCGGCGGCCACGGGTTCGGGCGCGGGGCGCTCGGACGGCATCAGGTCGCCTTCCCAGCGCTGCATGCGGTCGTCCTTGAAGAACACCGTGAGCTTGCGTTCGACGATCTCGCCGCTGCTCTTGCGGTTGTAGAACACGTATTCCCACTGATCCTGGCGGAACAGCGGCCGGATCATCGGCGAGCCGAGAATCAGCCGCACCTGGTCGCGCGTGACGCCCTCGGGCCGGCTCGCCTGCGCGGCGCGCAGCTGCTCGACCATCTCGCTGCTCACGAAATTGCCCTGCTGCAACTCGAAGCGATAGGGCGTGATGAGCCCGCAGCCCGACAGCCCGACCAGCGCCGCCGCGAGCGCCAGGCTCGCCAGCCGCACCACCCTCGCCCGGCGCGCCCGCGCCCGGCCACCGAAATGACTCGCAACCATGAAACTCCGTGCGCCGCAGGGGGCGGCTCAAACTCACTATCATAGCGGCGACGAACGGCTCGCCGAGGTGGCGCCCGTCCCGAGCCCTCAGCCCCCACACGATGACCAACACGACCGATCTCAAGTCCGTCGGCCTCAAGGCCACGCTGCCGCGCCTCAAGATCCTGGAGCTGTTCCAGAAGACCGATCAGCGGCATCTGAGCGCGGACGACGTGTACAAGCTGCTGCTGTCGGAAGACATCGACATCGGCCTGGCCACGGTCTACCGCGTGCTCACTCAGTTCGAGCAGGCCGGCGTGCTGGCACGCAACCATTTCGAGCAGGGCAAGGCCGTGTTCGAGCTGAACGAAGGCTCGCATCACGACCATCTGGTCTGCCTTGAGTGCGGTCGGGTCGAGGAGTTCTACGACCCCGAGATCGAGGCGCGCCAGCAGCGCATCGCGGCCGACCGGCACTTCGTGCTCCAGGCGCATGCGCTGGCGCTGTACGGCCACTGCACCAAGCCCGACTGCGAGCATCGCCGGCGCTGAAGCGCGCCGACTGCGCAGCGGCTCAGCCCGCCAGCGCGCGCGGCAGCATCCGCCGCGACGCCGCCCAGGCCAGCCAGGCGCCGGCGGCGATCATCGGCAGGCTCAGCAGCTGGCCCATGCTCAGGCCGAAGGCCAGCAGCCCGAGGAAGTTGTCGGGTTCACGGCCGAATTCCGCCAGGAAGCGGAACACGCCATAGCCCATCAGGAACACCGCCGAGACGGCGCCCGTGGCATGCGGCCGCCGGCTGAACAGCCACATCAGCGCAAACAGCGCCAGTCCCTCACCCGCGAACTGATACAGCTGCGACGGATGGCGCGGCAGATTGTCGACCTGCGGAAACACCATCGCCCAGGGCACATCGGTCGGGCGGCCCCAGAGCTCGCCGTTGATGAAATTGCCGAGCCGCCCGGCGGCCAGACCGGCCGGCACGCAGGGCGCGATGAAATCCATCAGCTGGAAGAACGGCCGGCCGCGCGCGGCGCCGAAGGCGGCCATCGCCACCAGCACGCCCAGAAAACCGCCGTGAAAGCTCATGCCGCCGTGCCAGACCTGCACGATCTCGTCGAGATGCTCGAAGTAGTACTCGGGCTTGTAGAACAGCACATAGCCGAGCCGGCCGCCGCCGATCACGCCGAGCAGGCCCCAGAACAGCATGTCGTCGATGTCGCGCACCGACCAGCCCTGGGCGGCGATGTGCGGCCGGCGCAATTGCAGCCGCGCCAGGCCCACGAACAGCCCGAAGGCAACGAGATACATCAGCCCGTACCAGCGCACCGCCAGCTCGGCAAAACCGAGCGGAATGTGGATGGCGACGGGATCGAACTGCGGATGAACGAGCATAGAAGCGGGCCGGCGCGGAGTCGGCCAGGCGGGAGCTGAGCAGGCGGCCGAGTGTAGCGGAGGGGCTGTGACGGCTCAGCGCCGGCGCCGGCCGACGCCGCGCTCGATGCGCTCGCGGCGCGAACGCTCGTATTCGGCGTCCTGCAGCTCGCGCTGCTTGTCGAAGCCGAATTCGCGCTCCAGCACCTCGAACCAGGCGATGGAAGCGATGAGCGGCAGCGTGAGCCACCACCACGACAGGTTGCGCAGCCAGTCGACATCGGCCCATTTGGCGATCGACAGGCCAAAGCAGATTACGTAGATCCAGTACATGGCGGCCCCGCGCGCAAGAGACGCGCCGGAACATACACGAGCGCCGACGGCGGCCGCACGACCGGGCGCGCACCGCAAAACGCCCGCCATTTCCGCCGATCGGCGCCGTGCCACTGCACCGACCATCGGCAGGATGCCGCCGCGTCTGCCACGGGCGCCGCCCGCGCGCCGGGATGCGATGGCCACGGAGAACCCTGCCGATGGGATCGCGAGAAGCACTCACTACGGGCGCACCCGACGACGGGGCGTCGCACACCTTCATCGCGCGCCAGCCCATTCTCGACCGCGACGAGAAGATCGTCGGCTACGAGCTGCTGTCGCGCGCCGATGCCGAGACCGACCATGCGCCGGCCCGCCACACGCGCGAGAGCGACAGCGTGCTGCTGTTCCATGCGCTGTCCAATTTCGGTGCCGACACGCTGTTCGGCGACAAGGACGCCTTCGTCAACGCCTCGCTCGATGCGCTCGACGGCGAGCACCTGGAACTGATCCATCCCGAGCGCATCGTGATCGAGATCGCCGACCGCGCGCCGGCCGGCCGCATTGCCGAGATCGGCGAGCAGCTGGCGGCGCTGCGCGAACGCGGCTTTCGCCTGGCCGGCGGCGGCTGGATGCTCGACGACGCCTTCCGCGCCTGGCTGCCGCTGCTCGGCCATCTCAAGATCGATGTGCGCGAGCTGCCGCCGCGCGACGCCCAGCGGCTGCTCGGGCTGGCGGCGCTCAACAACAAGCTGCGGCTGGTCGCCGAGCGGGTCGAGACGCGCGAGGTGTTCGAGCGCTACCGCGATCTCGGCTTCCATCTGTTCCAGGGCTATTACTTCCAGCGCCCGCGCACCCTGGGCACCAGGAGCATCAGCCCGGCGCACGGCAATGTGCTGCAACTCATGGACCTGACCCGGCGCGAGGCCGACGCCAGCGCCATCGAGGCGGTGCTCAAGCGCGACCCGGCGCTGTCGTTCAAGCTGCTGCGCTACATCAACAGCTCGGGCTTCGGGCTGATGTGCGAGGTCACCTCGTTTCGCCATGCGGTGATGATTCTTGGCTACGCCAAGCTGTTCCGCTGGCTCGCGGTGCTGTTTGCGACCGTGGGTGCCAACAGCGTGCCGCCGGCGCTGGCGCGCACCGTCATCACGCGCGGCCGGCTGATGGAGCTGCTGGCGCTCAAGCTGCTGCCGCGCGACCAGTGCGACAACGCCTTCGTGGTCGGCATCTTCTCGGCGCTGGACGCGATGCTCGGCATGCCGATGCAGCAGGTGCTGGCCACGCTGGCGCTGCCGGCCGAGGTGACCGATGCGCTGCTGGAGCACACCGGCGTCTACGGCCCCTTCCTGCATCTCGTCGAAGCCTGCGAGGGCGGCGATTTCAACCGGCTCGGCGATCTGGCGCTGGCGCTCCAGCTGGAGCCGTATTCGGTCAGCGAGGCGCACATGAGCGCGCTGGCCTGGACCGAGACGCTCGGCGTGTGAACCTGACGGCGGCGCGCGGCTCAGTTCGGGCCGTTCACTCCGCTCGGGCCGTTCGGGCCGAAGCGCCGGCGCCGGACCGCCGCCTCAGCGCCGCCCCATCGGCGGCCGGAAATCGATGGCCGGCGCGCGCCCGGTGAGCAGATCGGCGAGCAGCGCGCCCGAGCCCGCTCCCGTCGTCCAGCCGAGCGTGCCGTGGCCGCAGTTGAGCCACAGATTGGCCACGCGGCTGCGGCCGATCAGCGGCACGTTCGACGGCGTGGCGGGCCGCAGCCCGGTCCAGAACGCCGGCTGCGACCAGTCGCAGGCGCCGGCAAACAGCTCGGCGCTGCGGCGCCGCAGCGTCTCGCAGCGCACATCGTCGAGCGCGCGCGGCTGCTCGCTGCCCAGCTCGACCGTGCCGGCCACGCGCAAGCGATCGCCGAAGCGCGAGAACACCAGCTTGTGCGCATCGTCGATCAGGCTCACCTGCGGCGCCCTGGCGGCATCGACCACCGGAAACGTCGCCGAATAGCCCTTGGCCGCGATGATCGGCGCGTGGATGCCGAGCGGCCGCAGCAGCGCCGGCGACTGGCTTGCAAGCGCCACCACGAAGGCATCGCCGCCGAGCGCTGAATGGCGCCCGTCGCGGCCCAGCAGCTCGGCCGCCGCGATGCGCCCGTCGCGCGCGACCAGCCGCGTCACCTCCTGGTCGAAGACGAAGTCCACACCCGCCGCGCGCGCCCGCTCGGCCAGCGCGGCGGTGAAGCGATGCACATCGCCCGACTCGTCGGCGGCGGTGTAGTCGGCGCCGACAATGCGGTGCGCGATCGACGCCAGCGCCGGCTCGATGGCGACTGCGCCGGCCGCATCCAGCACCCGCCGCTCGACGCCGAATTCGCGCATCAGCGCCGCGCCGGGCGCGACCGCTTCCATGACCGCGCGGTCGGTGAAGAAACGCAGGATGCCGCGCTCGAGATGGTCGTAATCGATGGCCAGCTCGGTGCGCAGCGCTTGCAGCGTGGCGCGTGAATAGCTGGCCAGCGTGACGATGTCGCGCACATTGGCGCGCAGCCGCGCGTCGGTGCATTCGCGCAGGAAGCGCAGGCACCAGTCCCACTGGCGCCAGTCCAGGCGCGGGCGGAACAGCAGCGGCGCATCGGCGCGCGCCATCCATCTGGCGATCTTGAGCGGCGCCGCCGGATTGGCCCAGGGCTCGGCATAGCAGACCGAAATCTGCCCGCCGTTGGCGAAGCTGGTCTCGCGCGCCGCGCCGGCCTGGCGGTCGACCACGGTCACCTCGCAGCCGCGCGCGCGCAGGAACCACGCGCTGGCGACGCCGACGATGCCGGCGCCGAGAACGATCACCCTCAATTTGCTCTCCGTCATGAACCGGCGCACAGGCCGCGCCGCAAGCGCGCAACCTCGCCGGGGCCGCGATTGTGCGCGGATAGAATCCGCCGCCCTCGCAAGCGCCAGCGCATTGCCCGGTTTTCAACCCGCCGGCAATGGAATGGTTCCTGCGTGCGCGCACCGGTCGGCCCGCCCTGCCCAACGCCTCAAGGAAACGCATGGAGACTTTGCTTCAGCAACTCATCAACGGGCTGGTGCTCGGCAGCGTGTATGCGCTGATCGCGCTCGGCTACACGATGGTTTACGGGATTCTCCAGCTCATCAATTTCGCGCATGGCGATGTGCTGATGGTCGGCGCGCTGACCGCGCTGAGCACCGCCAAGCTGCTGCAGGAGCAGGCGCCCTGGCTGCCCGGCCCGCTGGTGCTGCTGATCGCGCTGGCAGCGGCCATCGTGGTCTGCGTGCTGGTCAACATCGCCATCGAGCGCATCGCCTACCGGCCGCTGCGCAACGCGCCGCGCTTGGCGCCGCTCATCACCGCCATCGGCGTGTCGATCACGCTGCAAACGCTGGCAATGCTGATCTGGAGCCGCAACTACATGGTGTTTCCGGCGCTGCTGCCCAATGCGCCGATGGCCGTCGGCGGCGCGTCGATCACGCCGGTGCAGGTGATGATCGTGGCGCTGTCGCTGGCGCTCATGACCGGGCTGGTACTGCTGGTCAACAAGACCAAGCTCGGCCGCGCGATGCGCGCCACCGCCGAGAACCCGCGCGTCGCGGCGCTGATGGGCATCGACCCCGACCGGGTCATCGTCATCACCTTCGCGCTCGGGGCGGCGCTGGCCGCCGTGGCCGGCGTGATGATCGCGGCCAACTATTCCATCGCCCACTTCTACATGGGCTTTCTGCCGGGGCTCAAGGCGTTCACGGCGGCGGTGCTGGGCGGCATCGGCAACCTGTACGGCGCGATGGTCGGCGGGCTGCTGCTCGGGCTGATCGAGGCGCTCGGCGCCGGCTATATCGGCGACCTCACGGGCGGCGTGCTGGGCAGCAACTACCAGGACATCTTCGCCTTCGTGGTGCTCATCATCGTGCTCACGCTGCGCCCGTCCGGGATCATGGGCGAGCGCGTCGCCGACCGCGCCTGAGGACGCCGCCATGACTTCCACTCCGCAAGCCCTCAACCGCAAGCCGACGCTGTTCCCGCGCTTTGCCGACAACCCGGGCGGCGCCATCGCGGCCACGCTGGTCACCGCCGTGGTGCTGGCACTGCTGCCGTTTGGCGTGGGCCATTTCGGCAATGCCTGGGTGCGCATCCTCGACTTCGCGCTGCTCTACGTGATGCTGGCGCTGGGCTTGAACATCGTCGTGGGCTTCGCCGGGCTGCTCGATCTCGGCTACATCGCGTTCTATGCGGTCGGCGCCTACATGTACGGGCTGCTCGCGTCGCCGCATCTGACCGAAACCTTCCCAGCCATCGCGGCGCTGGTGCCGGGCGGCATGCATGTGCCGGTGTGGTTCGTGATTCCGCTCGCGGGCGGGCTGGCGGCCTTCTTCGGCGTGATGCTGGGCGCGCCCACGCTCAAGCTGCGCGGCGATTACCTGGCCATCGTCACGCTCGGCTTCGGCGAGATCGTGCGCATCTTCATGCTCAACCTGAACGCGCCGCTCAACCTCACCAACGGGCCGCAGGGCATCAACCTGATCGACCCGATCGCCTTCGGCGACTTCAGCCTGGGCAAGCGGCACGAGATCTTTGGCACCAAGTACGTCGGCACCTATTTCTATTACTACGTGTTCCTGGGGCTGACGGTGCTGACCATCGTGGCCTGCAACCGGCTCCAGGATTCGCGCATCGGCCGGGCCTGGATGGCGATCCGCGAGGACGAGATCGCGGCCAAGGCAATGGGCATCAACACCCGCAACATCAAGCTGCTGGCCTTCGCGATGGGCGCGAGCTTCGGCGGCGTGGCGGGCTCGATGTTCGCGGCCTTCCAGGGCTTCATCTCGCCGGAGTCGTTCAGCCTGATGGAGTCGATCGTGGTGCTGGCGATGGTGGTGCTCGGCGGCATGGGCCACATCCCGGGCGTGGTGTTCGGCGCAGTGCTGCTGGCGGTCTTCCCCGAGGCGTTGCGCTATGTGGCCGGGCCGGCGCAGGACGCGCTCTTCGGCCGCGTGATCGTCGATGCCGAGGTGCTGCGCATGCTGATCTACGGCGTGGCAATGGTGGCGATCATGCTGCTGCGGCCCAAGGGGCTGTGGCCGGCGCCGGTACACGGCGTGGTGCCGGCCAAGACCGGCGGAGCGGCGCAATGAGCGAGCTGATTCTTCATGTGAGCGGCGTCAACAAGCGCTTTGGCGGCTTGCAGGCGCTGGGCGACGTGGGCCTCGACATCACGCGCGGCCAGATCTACGGGCTCATCGGCCCCAATGGCGCCGGCAAGACCACTTTCTTCAACGTGATTACCGGGCTTTACACGCCCGACTCGGGCGAGTTCGTGCTCGGCGGCGAGCCCTATGCGCCGACCGCCGTGCACAAGGTGGCCGAGGCCGGCATCGCGCGCACCTTCCAGAACATCCGCCTGTTCCCCGACATGACGGCGCTGGAGAACGTGATGGTCGGCCGCCATGTGCGCACGAAGAGCGGGCTGGCGCGCGCCATCTTCAAGACTCGCTTCGAGCGCAACGAGGAAGCCGACATCCGCCGGCGCGCCGAGGAGCTGCTGGAGTTCGTCGGCATCGCGCGCTACGCGAGTTTTCAGGCGCGCACGCTGTCCTACGGCGACCAGCGCCGGCTGGAGATTGCCCGGGCGCTCGCCACCGAACCCAAGCTGCTCGCGCTCGACGAACCGGCCGCCGGCATGAACGCGACCGAGAAGCTCCAGCTGCGCGAACTGCTGGTGCGCATCAAGGCCGAGGGCCGGACCATCCTGCTCATCGAGCACGACGTGAAGCTGGTGATGGGCCTGTGCGACCGCGTGACCGTGCTCGATTACGGCAAGGTGATTGCCGTCGGGCCGCCGGCCGAGGTGCAGCGCAATCCGGCGGTGATCGAGGCTTATCTCGGGGGAGCGCAGGCATGAGCGCGGTGGAACAGACAGCGCCGGGCAGCGTGCTCGCGGTGCGCGGATTGAAGGTCGGCTATGGCGGCATCCAGGCGGTCAAGGGCATCGATATCGACGTGAACGCCGGCGAGCTGGTGTCGCTGATCGGCGCCAACGGCGCGGGCAAGACGACCACGCTCAAGGCCATCACCGGCGGCGTGCCGTGGAGCGGCAGCATCGGCTACTTCGGCCAGCCGATCGCCGGGCGCAAGAGCTTCGAGCTGCTGCGCGGCGGGCTGGTGATGGTGCCGGAAGGGCGCGGCGTGTTCGCGCGCATGACCATCACCGAGAACCTGTTGATGGGCGCGCATGTGCGCAGCGACGGTCAGGTGCAGGCCGACATCGACCGCATGTTCGGCCTGTTCCCGCGCCTGAAGGAACGCGCCAGGCAGCTGGCCGGCACCATGTCGGGCGGCGAGCAGCAGATGCTGGCGATGGCGCGCGCGCTGATGAGCCAGCCCAAGCTGCTGCTGCTCGACGAGCCCTCGATGGGGCTGTCGCCGATCATGGTCGAGAAGGTGTTCGAGGTGGTGCGCGCGGTGCATGCCGAGGGCGTGACCATCCTGCTGGTGGAGCAGAACGCACGCCTCGCGCTCCAGATTGCCGACCGTGGCTATGTGATGGATTCGGGCGAGGTCACGCTGAGCGGGCCGGCCGCCCAGCTGCTGGTCGATCCCAAGGTGCGGGCGGCCTATCTGGGCGAGGAGCTCTAGCCGCTGCGGCTCAGGCGCCGGCCGAATCCGCCGCCGTGGTGAAGGCATCGGCGAAGTAGTTGTCCTCGTTCAGCTCGCCCTGCTCGACCAGCACGCGGCGCGCTTCGTCGACCATGGCCGGCGAGCCGCAGGCATAGGCGTGCCACATCATCAGCTCGGGTTCGTCGGCCAGCGCCACGTCCTGCACATGGCCGGTGCGGCCGGTCCAGTTGTCCTCGGGCGCGGGGCGCGACAGCACCGGCACATAGGTGAAGTCGAGCCCGGCCGCCTTGGCCTGACGTTCCAGCTCCAGCGCGGTGTCGTGCGCATACAAATCCTTGAGCGTGCGCGCGCCCCAGTACAGGCGCAGCGTGCGCGGGTCCTTGGTGTGGATCGCGTGCTCGATGATCGCCTTGAGCGGGCCGAAGCCGGTGCCGGTCGCCAGCAGCAGCGCCGGCTTGGTCGACTGGCGCAAAAAGAAAGTGCCGAGCGGCAGCTCGATGCGCAGGATGTCGCGCTCTTTCAGCGCCGGCTCGGCGGCGCCGAACAGCGTGTCGGTGAACTTGCCGCCCGGCACATGGCGGATGTGCAGCTCGATCTGCTCGGCCAGATGCGGCGCGTTGGCGATCGAATAGCTGCGCCGCGTGCCGTCGCGCAGGATGAAGTCGAGGAACTGGCCGGCGTTGTACTGCGGCCGCTCGTTGGCCGGCAGTTGCAGCCGCAGCACGACCACGTCGGCGCTCGGGCGCGTGATGCTGGCGACGCGGGTCGGCAGCTTGCGCGGCGGCACCACGCCTTCGGCCACGACGCCGCGGCATTCGATTTCGACATCGCCTTGGGCGTGGGCGCGGCACATGAGCACATGACCGGTCTTGGCTTCGGCATCGGTGAGCGCGCGCGGCTGATAGGCGCCGAGGGTCACTTCGCCGCACAGCACGCGCGCCTTGCATGATCCGCAGGCGCCGTCGCGGCAGCCGTAAGGCAGGGTCACGCCCTGGCGCAGGCCGGCGTCGAGCAGGGTTTCGCCGGCATCGGCGCTAAAGCTGCGGCCGCTCGGCCGGACCACGACATTGGAGCTCATAAAGGTGTTCGCATGAAAAAGAAGGTGTTGATCGTGGGCGCGGGCAACGTGGGCGCGCGCGCGATGGCGCTGCTGCGCCGGCGCACCGAACTGACGGTGCTCACGTCGCAAGCTTCGCGCCGGGCGGCCTTGCGTGCGGCCGGCGCGCGCCGGGTCGTGGTCGGCAATCTGGACCGCGCGCGCACGCTGGCGCCGCTGGCAAGAATGCACTTCGACGCGGTCATCCATCTGGCGCCGCCGCAAGCTTCGGGCGAACGCGATCTGCGCACGCGGCGGCTGGTGGCGGCACTGACGGCGGGCGCCGGGCGGCGGATTCTAGCCAGCGATCCGGCTGCCGCGCCGGCAAGCCCGCATCGCGCCCATGGCCGCCGGCCGGTGTTCGTGTACGTGAGCACCACCGGCGTGTATGGCGACTGCGGCGGTGCGCGCATCGACGAAGCGCGGCCGCCGCGCCCGGCCAATGCGCGCGCGCGCCGCCGCGTCGATGCCGAACGCCAGCTCGCGCGCGCGGCCCGCGCCGGCGCCTGGCGGCTGGCGGTGCTGCGCGCGCCCGGCATCTACGACGCGGCGCAGCTGCCGCTGGCCCGGCTGCGCGCCGGCACGCCGGCCATCCGCGCCGAGGACGACAGCTACAGCAACCATGTGCATGCCGACGATCTGGCCGCGATGTGCGTGGCCGCGCTGCGCACGCGCCGGATTGCGCGCGTCTACAACGCCTGCGATTTCACCGAACTGAAGATGGGCGACTGGTTCGACCTGGTGGCCGAACGCTTTGGCTTGCCGCCGCCGCCCCGGCTGCCGCGCGACGAGGTGCGGCGCGCGGTCAGCCCGATGCTGTGGTCGTTCATGAACGAGTCGCGCCGCATGCAGCCGCTGCGGCTGGTGCGCGAACTGCGCTTTCGGCACCGCTGGCCGACGGTGCACACGGCGCTGGGCGCCAGCGCCGATCCGGCTCAGATCACCGCGTCGAACAGCTCCAGATTGGGCGGGCCGAGGTAGATGTCGCGCGAGGCGCCGGCGCCCGCATGCGCCTTGCGGAAGGCTTCGGACTGGGTCCAGTTCTCGAACGCGGTGCGCGATTCCCAGACCGAATGCGACGCGAACAGCGTGAACTCGGCGGTGGTCGCGCCTTGCAGCAGGTGGAACTCCTTGAAGCCGGGCACTTCGTCGAGATAGCTCTCGCGCTTCTTCCAGATGTCGATGAATTCCTGCTCGCGGCCGGGCGCGATGCGGAAACGGTTCATGGCGAGGAACATGGCGGGTCCTGTGCATTGAGGTGCCGCGCGTGGGCGGCGGAGTGCCAAGTATCGGCCAGCAGCACGCTCGCCGTCGGCCGGCGCGGCGTCGTGCGCAACGGCACATGGCTTGCGTGGCAGGCTGACCGGCCGTGTCACCGCCGGCTGACGCGACATCGCGTCCGCGCCATCGGGCGATGCGCGCTTCGCTCGCCATTGCCGGCTCGTCCTTTTCCCGTTGCCCCGCCAATGCTCCCGCCCCAGCCCACCGCCCCCGGCCAATACCTGAGCGTCGAAACCTCCGACGCCCAGCTCCAGGCCGCCTGTCTGCCGGGTTGGACCCAGGACTACATGCAGCTGTCCTGCGGCCAGTTCGTCGGCCGGCTGATCGAGGTGAAGCTCGGGCCGGTGCAGGTCTATCGCGAGACGCTCAACCAGGCCACCGACGAGCGCTGCCAGGGCCCGGACGACCGCTGCACCGTCGGCATGACGCTGTCGGGGCGCGGCGGCTTTCTGCAGGGCCGGCCGATGGAGGAGCACAGCCTCTGGGTGCTGCCGGCCAATGAATTCATCCGCTATCGCGCGCCGCACGACTCCGACATCGTCGTCGCCAGCCTCGATACCGACGCGCTGCTGCGCCATGCGCGCATCGTGCTCGGCCGCGACATTGCGCCGCTGCTCGACGACGCGCCGCTGCGCGGCCTCACGAGCCTGACCGGCACGCGCTTTCGCCGCACGCTCGGCAGCGCCATCCGCGCCAGCGCCAGCACGCCGGCGCTGCTGCAACACCCGGCCGCGCTGCGCCAGCTGGCCGACGACGTGCTCGATGCCTGCGTGCTCGCGCTCGGCGAGGCCCAGCACGACAACCGCCTGCTGCGCGACCGCCAGCATGTGCATCGCGCCATCGTCGACCGCGCGCGCGAATTCATCCTCGACCGGCGCGGCAGCGCACCCACCGTCACCGACCTGTGCGAGCAGCTCGGCATGAGCCGGCGCGGTCTGCACCACGCCTTCGTGCATGTGCTCGACATCAGCCCGGTCGCCTACATCCGCCAGCTGCGGCTGCATGAGGTGCGCCGCATGCTGGTCGAGGACGGCGTCGCGGTCTCGACGGCGGCGCATGCCTGGGGCTTCTGGCACCTCGGCATCTTTTCGCAGTACTACAAGGCGATGTTCGGCGAGCTGCCGTCGGTGACGGCGCGCACGCCCGGCCATGCGCGGCTGCGGCCGCTCGATCCACGCACCGCCGGCGCGCTCGCCGACCAGCTGCTGCTGGGCTGACCGCAGGATTGGCACTGCGCGAAAGCACATTCGCGCAAGTTGAAAGAGCCACTTTGCGCCGCCCGCATCGGGCCAGCGCCGGGCGTGCCAGCCACTATCAAGAATCGGCCTGATCTCACCCGAAAAGCCGACCCGTTTCGCACCACAGCGGGGAAGAGTTTTCTGCCCGAGCGCATTGCCCGGCCCCCGCGCGGTGCGGCTTGCCAATCGGCCATCAAGAATCGGCCTTTCGGCGGAAGAATTGCCGGTTTTCCGCACCAAGCGCGTGCAAATCGAAAACCCGCGGAATTCTTTACTCCCCCTGCCGGCATCGGCACCATTTCCAGCGCGAAAGATTCGCCAATTCGTCCGGCCGCGCGCCGGGCAAAGCATCGAAGCCTGGAGATTCCCAATGAAAACCGTCCTGACCGCGATTGCGGCGGCCATCGGCATGATGTGCGCGAATGCGCTGTTCGCCGCCGATGAATTCGTTCCCGAAACGCTTTCCGTCGAAAAGGAAATCAAGCCCGGCCCGAATGCATTCGTTCTCGATCAGAACTGGAGCGGTGCCAGCCGGGTGAATGTGTTCTCGACCGAGGATCTGACCAACAAGGGTCTGATGAGCCTGGGCCTGATCGGCAATTTCCTCGTCTCGAAAGATGGCGGCACGGTCTGGACCGTGTCGATCTTTCCCAAGCGCATCGTGCATGGCCCGCTCGAAGCGGTATTGCAGGAGCACGATGTCAAGACGCTGACGATTCGCCGCGAGATTCCGATTTCGGAGAAATTGGCGCAAAGCCTGGCCTATAGCTCGCTGCTCGCGCTTTCGGCCGACGAGAAATACGCGCTGATCCAGAACGCGACGCCGGCCAGCTCGGTGAGCGTGGTCGATCTGGCCGCCGGCAAGCAGATCGGCGAAGTGCCGACGCCCGGCTGCTGGGGCGTCTATGCCCTGCCCGAGGGGCTCGGCTTTTCGACCCTGTGCGGCGACGGCACGCTCGCCAGCTTCCGCGTCGGCGCCGACGGCAGCCATGCGGCGCCGGTGCGCAGCGAGAAGTTCTTCGATACCGATACCGACGCCGTATTCATGCATGCCGAGCGCGCGGGCAAGGAGCTGCTGTTCGTCTCCTTCACCGGCAAGCTGTTCCGCATCGACAACTCCGGCGCCCAGCCCAAGGTGAAGGAGAAATACGACTTTGCCGCCGGCATCCCCGGCGACTGGCGCCCGGGCGGCTACCAGATCAGCGCGTACAACGCGGCCAACAACGTGCTGTTCGTCGGCATGCATCCCGAGGGCCACGAGGGCTCGCACAAGGACCCGGCCAGCGAGGTCTGGGCGCTCGACCTCAAGAGCCGGACGGTGCAATACCGCTCGGCGGTCGAGAAGCTGTCGGCGATCTTCGTCAGCGCCGACAAGGCGCCGGTGCTGATCGGCGTGAGCGAAACCGCCGACCTGACGCGCTACGAGATCGACCCGAGCGCGCGCTACGCCGCCAAGCCCACGCACAAGCTGGAGAAGATCGGCGACTACATCCAGCTCGGCCATGCGGCCGGCGCCGCCAAGTGAACGCGGCCTTCGGCGATCTCGCGGCGCTGGCCGGCACGGTCTTTCTGCTGCTGCTGTTCACGCGCGCCGCCTGGCACAAGACGCTGGAGTTCGACCGCTTCGCCGGCTACGTGGCCGATTACCGCGTGCTGCCGGTGGCGCTGGCGCGGCCGGCGGCGGCGCTGGCGGCGGGCGCCGAGGCGCTCACGGTTGGCGCGCTGGTCGTGCCCGGCACGTCGGCCGCCGGCGCGGCGGCGGCGGCGGCGCTGCTGCTCGGCTACGGACTCGCGATGGGCGTGAATGTCGCGCGCGGACGGCGCCACATCGACTGCGGCTGCGGCGGTGCCCGCCAGGCCGTGTCGTGGTGGCTGGTCATGCGCAATGCGGCACTCGCCGGTCTCGGGGCCGTGCTCGCGCAGCGCGCGCCCGGCGCCTTTTCCACCACCGAAACCGCGCTGGCGATTGCCGGCGGCTTTCTGTGCTGGCTGGTCTATGAACTGGCCGCCTATTCCCTCGCCAATTGGCAAAAGCTCGCGCCGCCCACTGGCGCGACCGATTTACCGCATTGAAAGGGGCGCTTGCCCATGACACTTCTCTATTTCATCGTGGCCGTATTGGCACTGGCGGTGATCGCGATGATGTTCATCATCTTCGCGCTGGCCCGGCAGATCGGCATTCTTTTCGAGCGCATTTCGCCGGTGGGCGCAATGGTGAACGACAGCGGCCCCAAGATCGGCGAATTGGCGCCGGTGTTCAATCTGCCCAGCCTTACCGGCGGCCAGGTGCAGATCGGCTCGGCAGCGGCAAAGAGCCGGCTGGTGTTCTTTCTTTCACCGAGCTGCCCGGTCTGCAAGAAGCTGATTCCGGCCATCAAGGCAATTCAGCAGGATGAGCGCCAATGGCTCGACATCGCGCTGGCCAGCGATGGCGATGAATCGCGCCACCGCCAATTCATCGCAGATGCGCAATTGAGCGGCCTGCCTTATGTGCTGTCGGAGCAATTGGGCGTCACTTACAAGGTGGCCCGTCTGCCGTTTGCCGTGCTGATCGACAGCACCGGCGTCGTGCGCGCCAAGGGCCTCGTCAATACCCGCGAACAGCTCGAAAGCCTGTTCAACGCCGTCGAAACCGGATTCGCCTCGGTCCAGGATTTCAACGGTCGCCAACTCGCCCATTCCCAATCGTTGTGAGCCGCTTCATGAACAAGCTGATCGATTCCCTGCTTTCCGTCATCGACCGCGCGACCGAAAAGCGCGCCCGCAAGACCGCCACCAGCGTCGGCCGCCGCAGCCTGCTGTCCAGGACCGGCCTCGCGCTCGCGGGCACGGCGCTGGTGCCGGTGCTGCCCTTCGACCGCGCGCCCGGCAATGCCTGGGCCGCGACCGGCGGCGACAAGAACGACCAGTACGCCTGTTCGTACTGGCGCTATTGCGCGCTCGACGGCGTGCTGTGCAACAGCGCCGGCGGCAGCCTCACCAGCTGCCCGCCGGGCAGCGAGGCGTCGAAGGTGTCCTGGGTCGGCACCTGCCGCAATCCCAACGACGGCAAGGATTACCTCGTCTCGTACAACGACTGCTGCGGCAAGCCGATGGCCCACAGCACCGAATGCCTCACCTCCGAGCGCGAGCGCCCGGGCTATCGCATGGGCCTGCACAACGACATCAACTGGTGCATGGCCAATGCCAACAAGGGCTATCACTGCACGGTCGCCGTGCTGGTGGGGATGGCGGAATGAGGCGGCAGGGCTGGCGGCGCGGGCTGGCGGCGCTCGGTACCGGCATCGCGCTGCTGGCGGGCGCGCCGGCCGCGTTTGCCGGTGGCGCGGAGTCCTTCGCCAATGTGTGCGCGGCCTGCCATGGTGCGGGCGGCGTTGGCATCGAGGGGCTGGCGCCGCCGCTGCGCAATCCGGCGCACTGGCAGGCGCTCGGCGAACGCGCGCCGGATTACCTCGCCAATGTGCTGGCGGCGGGCCTGAGCGGGACGATCGAGGCGAACGGGCAGGTCTATCGCGGGCTGGTCATGCCGGCGCAGACGCAACTGGCCGCCGCCGAAGCGGCCGAGATCGCGAGCTGGGTGCTCGGCACGCTCAACGGCCTGACGCAGACGGTGACGCCGGAAGCGATCGAGGCCGCGCGCAAGAGCCCGCTGACCCACGCCAGGCTGCGCGCGCTGCGCAAGGGGGAGTGATGAAGCGGTCGTCGCTGCGTGTCGCGATGGCGCTGCTGGCGGGGCTGGCGGGGCCGGCGCTGCTGCCGTCGGCCGCGCTCGCGGGCGAGCTGTCGCCCGGCGCCAACTATCTGCTGCGCTGTGCCGGCTGCCACGGCATCGAAGGCCATGGCGCGCCGGAAAGCGGCATCCCGCCCTTCCCCGGCCTGGTCGATCCGTTCTACCGCGACGCGCAGGGGCGGACCTATCTGCTGCATGTGCCGGGCGTGGTGTCGTCGAGCCTGTCGGCGCAGGAGATTGCCGCAGTGCTCAATTACATTGCCGCGCGCTGGGCCAAGGCGCCGGCGGGCATCGCGCGCTTCGATGCGGCGGAGGTGTCGCAGCGCATGGCGGAGCCGGTCGCCGATGTGGTGGCGTTCCGGCGCGGGCTGGTCGAGAAGTACCGCGCCGCGGGCGTGGAAGTGGCGCCCTATCCCTGGCCCTAGACGCTGGGGCCGTGCGCCGGTTGCAAGACGCATGCGCAGAAGCCGCAAAAGCAAAAGGCCCCGTTTTGTGAACGGGGCCTTTTGCCTTGAATCGAGTGGTGCCGGTGACCGGAATCGAACTGGTGACCTTCGCATTACGAATGCGCTGCTCTACCGACTGAGCTACACCGGCATCAGTGAGCCCGCGATTCTAGCAGCAGTTCACGAATTTGCCAGCGGGTCGGCCTCGGCAAGCTCGCTCGGCAGGCGGAAGGTGACGTTTTCCTGCACGCCGTCGAGTTCGCGGATCTTGCCGGCGCCCAGTTCGCGCAGGCGGTCGACGATCTGCTTGACCAGCACCTCGGGCGCCGACGCGCCGGCCGTGAGCCCCACGCGGCGCTTGCCGACGATCCACGCCGGATCGACATCGGCCGGGTTGTCGACCATGTAGGCCGGCAGCCCGCCCTTCTCGGCCAGCTCACGCAGGCGGTTGGAATTGGAGCTGGTCGCGCTCCCGACCACGATCACCACATCGACCTGCGGCGCCATGAACTTGACCGCGTCCTGCCGGTTCTGCGTGGCGTAGCAGATGTCGGCCTTGCGCGGCGTGACGATGGCCGGAAAGCGCTCGCGCAGCGCCGCCAGCACATGCGTCGTGTCGTCGACCGACAGCGTGGTCTGGGTCACGCAGGCGAGCTGCGCCGGATCGCGCACGACGAGCGACCGCACATCCTCGACCGACTCGACCAGGTACATGCCGCCATCCACCTGCCCCATCGTGCCTTCCACTTCGGGGTGGCCGGCGTGGCCGATCATCACGATCTCGCGGCCTTCCTCGCGCAGCCGGGCCACCTCGTAATGCACCTTGGTCACGAGCGGGCAGGTGGCGTCGAAGATGCGCAGGCCGAGCGACGCGGCCTCGTCGCGCACCGCGCGCGACACGCCGTGCGCCGAGAACACCACCGTCGCGCCGGCCGGCGCCTCGGCCAGCTCGTCGATGAACACCGCGCCGCGCGCGCGCAAATCCTCGACCACGTAGCGGTTGTGCACGATCTCGTGACGCACATAGATCGGTGCGCCGAAGCGCTCGATCGCGCGCTCGACGATCTCGATCGCGCGGTCGACGCCGGCGCAAAAGCCGCGCGGCTGGGCCAGGACCAGTTCCTCGATCATGCTCACATCACCCCGATGATCTTGACTTCGAAGGCCAGCGCCCGGCCCGCGAGCGGATGGTTGAAGTCGATGGTCGCCGCCTCGTCGGTGAGCGCGGTCAGCACGCCCTGCACCCGCGCGCCGTTCGGGCCCGGCACCGGGACCATGTCGCCGACCGCAAAGCTGCCGGCCGGATCGATCTTGTCGCGGAAGGTGGCGATGGAAATCGGCATCACCAGATCGCGGTTGCGCGGGCCGAAGGCTTCTTCGGGCGCGAGGTCGATGCGCACGTCGGCGCCTTCTTCCAGCCCGATCAGCCGCGCCTCCAGCCCCGGCGACAGCTGGCCACCGCCCAGTTGCAGCGTGGCCGGCGATTGCTCGAAGGTGCTCACGATCGATTGCCCCGCCTGCTCGCCCTCCGCCCATGAAAGACGGTAGTGCAGCGTGAGGTAAGCCCCGTCCGAGACGACATTTTTCATAACCGGTCCTGTAAGCCCAATGCTCAGATTTTAGCAATCGCCCCCGGGCGCCCTCTTCCTTGACCAAGGCACCCGCATGGCGATCACCGACTGGCCCGAAGCCGAACGCCCGCGCGAACGCCTGCTCGCGCAAGGCGCCGGCGCTCTTTCGGACGCCGAATTGCTCGCCGTGTTCCTGCGCGTCGGCGTGCGCGGCAAGAGCGCCGTCGATCTGGCGCGCGACTGCATCCAGCGCTTCGGCTCGCTCGGCCGGCTGTTCAACGCCGCACGCGCCGACTTCTCGGCCATCCCCGGCATGGGCGACGCCAAGTACGCCCAGCTCCAGGCGGTGCTGGAAATGGCCCGGCGCACCATCGAATCGGAGTTGCGCCAGACCACGACCGGGCTCACCTCGCCGCAGGCCGTGCGCGATCTGCTGCGGCTCAAGCTCTCCGGCCTCGAATACGAAGTGTTCATGGCGCTGTTCCTCGACACGCAGAACCGGCTCATCTCGGCCGAGGAGCTGTTTCGCGGCACGCTGGCGCAGACCGCCGTCTATCCGCGCGAAGTGGTCAAGCGCGCGCTGGCCTGCAATGCGTCGGCGGTGGTGTTTGCGCACAACCATCCATCGGGCGCGCCCGAGCCGAGCGGCGCCGACCATTCGCTCACCCGCACGCTGCGCGATGCGCTCGCGCTGGTCGATGTGCGCACGCTCGATCACTTCATCATCGCGGGCCATCAGGCGCTGTCGTTCGCCGAGCGTGGCTGGCTCTAGCCGTCGATTTGCGCGCGGCTTGTTGAGCGTGCCGTCACCGCATATAATCGCGGGCTTTTCCGATTCACCATCATTAGGTGGGTTCTCTGCGTGCTGGCTATGCCGCTTGCGCAGGCGATCCCGGGGCCTCCAGGCATGTGGGGGTTGCGGTTCGATACCCGCCGGGAGTGCTCACATGGCCCGCGTTTGCCAAGTAACCGGCAAGAAGCCGATGGTGGGAAACAATGTTTCCCACGCCAACAACAAGACGAAGCGTCGCTTCCTGCCCAACCTGCAATACCGCCGGTTCTGGGTCGAGAGCGAAAACCGCTGGGTTCGCCTGCGTCTGACGACCAACGCGCTGCGCACGATCGACAAGAACGGCATCGATGTCGTCCTCGCCGAACTGCGCGCCAAGGGCGAAATCTGAGCCTCGCCGCTCGCTGAAAGGGAACCCGCACCATGCGCGACAAGATCAAGCTGGAATCGACCGCCGGTACCGGTCATTTCTATACGACCACCAAGAACAAGAAGACGATGCCCGAGAAGATGGCGATCAAGAAGTTCGATCCCGTCGTTCGCAAGCACGTCATCTACAAGGAAACCAAGATCAAGTGATCCTGGTCGCTCCGCAAGCAAAGCCCGCCTCGAGCGGGCTTTGTCGTTTCTGCGGTGGCAGACGGGCGCCGACCGATGGCCGGCCCCGTGCTGCCGCCCTTATTGCCGTGCCGTCAGGTTGATGCCGACCCAGCGCGGATTGCTCGGATAGAAGGTGTTCCAGTTGCTGTAAAAGCCGGTGTCGCTGTTGAGCAGGTTGCGCACCAGCAGCGTCGCGTCGAACGACTTGTCGCGATGACCGAGCCCCAGGGCCAGATCCACCAGCCCGTTGGCACCGACCACCGCATAGCGCGACAGCGAAGGATCGTTGTTGTAGCTGGTGGTGTAGCGGTAGTTGAGGTCGGCATGACCGCGCACATCGCCGGTCAGCAGCTGCGAATAGCCCACGAACAGGTTGAACGCGAGCTTGGCCGAGCCGGGCAGCGTCTTGCCGGTGGCGTCGTAATAGGGCGTCGAGGTGCCGCCGAGTTCCGCCGGCTTGGCGAGGAAGCGGAAGTCCTTGTAGCGCGCGTCGTTGTAGGCGCCCGCGAGCCGGATGTCGAAGTTGCTGAAGCCGTCGTAGCTCGCATCGAGTTCGAGGCCGCGCGCCTGCACCTTGGGCACGTTGCCGAGGCCGGAGGCATAGGCGAGCCGGCCGTCGTTGTTGGCCGCGGTCTGGGCTGCATCGTAGAAATAGAGCGGCTGGATGTAGTCGCGCACGTTGTGCAGATAGAGCCCGGCATTGAGCGCCAGCGTGTGTTCGAGCAGCGACGACTTGAGGCCGACCTCGAAGGCATTGCTGCGTTCCGCCTTGACCGGGACCGAGGTCCCGCCGCCCGCGGTCGCGCCGACGATCTGCGAGATGCCGGCCTTCTCGCCGTGCTGCCAGCTCGCGTAGGTGGTGAGGTCGTCGTCGATGCGATAGCTGGTGCTGAAATTCGCGGTCGGCAACAGCTGGCGAAAGCCCTGCGCCTCGACCGAGCCGTAGACCGAGCCGATGCGCGCGCGCCGGATCGCCTTGGCGGCAGCCACCTGCCGCTGCTGGTCGCCGGTGAGGCCGGCATAGGTCTGCACGCCGAAGTATTTCTGCGCGACCGAATCGGCAAGCGCGATCTGGGCCGCGCTGTTGCCGCTTGCCAGCGTGCCGGTCGCCGCATCGCTGTTGAAGCCGCCGAGCGCCACGTTGTTGATCGCCACCGGATTCAGTCCGGCGCCATAGCCTTGATCGACGATGAAGCGGCTCGACTCGGTGCTGCGCGACTCCTGGGTCAGTCTCAGCCCACCCGCAAAGCCGAGCGCATCGCTCGCGCGCCAGCGCAGGTTGCCGTACCAGGCGTAACTGCGGTTGTCGAGCGAATCGCGGGTCTTGGTGAACAGGCGGTCGAGCGAATTGAGCAGGAGCCCGCGCCCGGCGCTGTCGGCATCGAGCCGGGTGTACTGCGCGGGCGTTGCGTAATAGGCGCCGGCATCGGAGCCGAAGCGCGCGGTCGTCCAGCGCTCCGGCATCGAACCGCGGAAGAAATACAGGCCGGTCTGATAGCCGAGCTGCGCATCGTCCGCCGACGCCAGGCGCAATTCCTGGCTGTACTGCTGGTATTCGACATGCCCGGTCGACGGCGAACGATCGATGTCGAACACGGAAATCGGACCGCCACCCGAATCGAAATAAAAGCTGCGATAGGCTGAAATCGAGGTCAGCCGCTGCTCGCCCAGCGACCAGTCGATCTTTGCGCTCACGCCGCGCGAACCGTAATTGTTCGGATTCTGGCTCAAACGATTGATCTGATTGGCGGTGTAATCGTTCGGGCCATAGCTTGCCTCCTGCGCAAACCAGCGCCGCGACAATTTGCCGATCGGCTCGCCGGCCTGATCGACCCGGATCGGGCTGCCATTCGAGGTACGCGAATCGTAATAAGTCGGCGTTGGCCGGTTGAAATTGACGTAATTGTCCGAGAACTCCTTGCTCTTGGGCGAATAGTCGAGCGACAGCAGGGCTTTCACGCCATTGCCCGGCGTGAGCAGGAATTGCGCACGGCCGTAGGTCCGGTCGGTGTTCTTGTAGCTCCAGTTCGGATCGTTGGCATTGCGATAGGGGCCATCGGCCTGCTCGCGCAATACCGTGCCACGCCAGGCCAGCAAGTCCTCGACGATTCCTCCGCCGATCGTCGCGCGCGAATTGAGCGTATTGAGTTGGCCATAGGTGATCGACACGCTGCTTTCGGGCCGGAAACTCGGTTCGCGAGTGCGGATCACGATTTCGCCGACCGACCCACCCTTGCCACCCTGCGTGCCCTGCGGTCCGCGGAAGACCTCGACGCTGTCGAGATCGGCAAACGCAATCGAGGCCGCCAGTCCGCTCACGCCATAGCTCACGCCATCCACGTTGACGCCGACGCTCGGATCGAGCGGGCCGGCGCCGCTGGCCCAGCCAAGGCCGCGAATCATCAGGCTGCCGGCCTGCGGATTGGTGTAGGTGGCCGCCGTGTTGCCGATCCGGGACAGGATGTTGCGGAAACCGGTGGTGTCGGTCTTTTCGAGTTCGGCCCCCGTCACCACCGAAATCGACTTCGGCACTTCCTTGAGCTTTTCGATCGGCGGCCGGGCATTGATTACCACCGGCGCGAGACTGGCCGATTCGGCTACCGGTGCCGGCGCTGGATTTTCAGCAGCCGCCGCCGGCACCGCCGCATTGCCAGCACCGCCGCGCAGCCTTTCGATCTCGGAGCGCAGCCGCGCATTTTCATTGCGCAATTGCTCGACGGTCGCCGCATCGTCGGCGGCACTGGCTGCGGACGGCGAACCCGCTGCAATTGCAGCAAGGGCTGCCGATATCAGTACGGCTATCGGTCGCCGTCGCAGCAGCAATCGACGATATGCCGCCGCGGAATTGAATCCTGACTCACTTTTCATCTTGCATCCTCTTGCCAATGGACGATCGAAAAGACCATCCATCGCAATACAGATGCCAAACCATTAATCAACCGGAAATATCGGAAACATTGTCGGGGTCATGAATTGCTGACCGCCGACAATATCAACCCGCTATTGGAGACATTCATTGCTCAATTGACGATCCGGTCAATGGCAATAAAAAAGCCGGCATCGAGCCGGCTTTTCTGATTCGGGCCGCAAGGCCCGGCGGACGGGAACGATCAGGCGTAGGTCCGCAGCTTGACCGCGAAGTCTTCGAGCGCCTTCACGCCCGAAACCTCAGCCTTGGCGCACCAGGCCTGCAAGTCGGCGACCAGCTGTTCGGTCGTGCGGTTGGAGCGCTCCCAGAGCTTGGCCAGCTCCTGGCGCATCTCGTAGAGCGTCGCGAGCGACTTGCTGTGCGCCAGCGCCTCGCCGAGCTTTTCGCGCTCGCTGGCGTCGAGCTTGGCGGCATCCATCTGCACCCAGCGCTTGAGCTTGGACAGGTTGACCGACTGCACGCCGGCCAGACGGTCCTTTTCCTGCGCCAGCGCCGCGCGCAGCGACTTGGCATAGGTGGCGAGCACTTCATAGCGGTTGTTGACCACCGCATTCAGCGATTCGAGATCGATGTGGGCGCGCGGCGCCACGAACTTGGGCTTGGGCGCGACGCGGCGGATGGTGGCGAGGCCGACGTAGGACATCAGCTTGATGTACATCCAGCCGATGTCGAACTCGTACCACTTGTTCGACAGCCGCGCGCTCGACGCGTAGGTGTGGTGGTTGTTGTGCAGCTCCTCGCCGCCGATGATGATCCCGATCGGGAAGATGTTGGTCGACGCATCGGGCGCCGAGAAATTGCGGTAGCCCCAGTAGTGGCCGATGCCGTTGATGATCCCGGCCGCCGTGATCGGAATCCACAGCATCTGCACCGCCCAGACCGTGAGGCCGGCGCCGCCGAACATCAGCACGTCGAGGATGAGCATGATCGACACGCCACCGGCGCTGTAGCGGCGGTACACGTTGTTCTCGATCCAGTCGTTCGGCGTGCCGTGACTGAATTTCTCGATGGTTTCCTGGTTCTTGGCTTCGGCGCGATACAGCTCGGCGCCGGTGAGCAGCACGGTGTCGATGCCGCGCGTCTGCGGCGAATGCGGATCCTCGGGCGTCTCGCAGCGCGCGTGGTGCTTGCGGTGGATGGCGACCCATTCGCGCGTGACCATGCCGGTGGTCATCCAGAGCCAGAAGCGGAAGAAATGGCTGACGATGGGATGCAGGTCGAGCGCGCGATGCGCCTGGCTGCGGTGCAGATAGATGGTGACGCCGGCGATGGTGATGTGCGTCGCGATCAGCGTGAAGGCGGTGATCTGCCAGCCGGACCAGTCGAGCAGGCCGTTGGCGATGAAGTCGAGTACGGAATCGAACAAGATCGATTTCCTCCAGGGGAAAGAAAAGGCCCGCGCATTTCACGCGGATTTCACATTTTAGACGCCGGAGCGCGATTGCGTTCCGGACGAAATCAAGCTTCCGCGCGCGGCAATCCGGGCGATGCCGGTTGCATGTCGGGTGAGCCTGATGCCGCGCCCAGCAGCCGGACCTCGCGCTGCGGGAAGGGAATCTCGATGCCTTCGCGGCGGAAGGCGGCGAGGATGGCGCGGTTGACGTCGGACACGACGCCCATCCGGCCCTTGTCGGGATCGGTGATCCAGAAGCCGAGTTCGAGCGTCATGCCGTCGGCATCGAAGGACACGAGCAGCGCCGACGGCGCTGGATCGGTAGCGATGCGGGCATGCACGGCACAGGCCGCCAGCACCGCGAGCGCGCGCTCGATGTCGGTGGCATAGGCGACCTGCACCCGCGTGGCGAGCCGCACCTTCGGATCGGTATAGGTCTGGTTGACGACGGCATTTGCCACCAGCATTTCATTGGGCAGGATCGATTCCGTGCCGTCGAGCGCGCGGATGACGGTGTAGCGGGTGCGGATGTGGCTGACCACGCCGGTGTACCGGTCGACCGTGACCAGATCGCCGAGCCGCAGGCTGCGCTCGAACAGCACGACAAAGCCCGAGACGTAATTGCTCGCGATCTTCTGCAGGCCCAGGCCCAGCCCCACGCCGAGCGCGCCGCCGAACACCGACAGCGCGGTCAGATCCACGCCCACCGCCGAGGTGCCGATCAGCACCGCCGCGACCACCAGCAGCGACTTGAGCAGCCGCGCCGACACCACCCGCAGCGAGCTGTCGAGCGCCTCGGCGCTCATCAGCCGGGCTTCGAGCAGCGAGCCGATCCAGAGCGCGACGACCAGCGTGACGACGATGGTGGCGAGGCCACTCAGCAGATCGAGCAGCGACAGGCTGTGCTTGCCGAGCGGCAGCACCACGCCATCGAGCGCGCCGGTGACCAGCGGCAGCAGGCCGAGGATGTCGAGCGCGAAGCCGATCCACACCAGCGCCGCGAACCAGCGCTCGAAGGCCGCCAGCGCGGCGGTCGCGCGGAAGGCCTTGCGCAGCAGATAGATCGCCAGCCGCACCAGCGCCAGCGACGACAGCAGCTCGACCATCACCCCCAGCAGCCGCGACGGCAGATAACGCCCGACCAGCGCATGACCGACGAACAGCACCGCCAGCGTCGCGAGCGGAAACACCACGCGCGAGAACGCCGCCGCGCCGAGCTGATAGGCCCCCGCATGGCCCGAGGCCCGCAGCGCCTCGGCGCGCGCGCGCAGCCGCCGGTCGAGCAGCGACGACGCCCACCAGCCCACGACCACGGCCAGCGCGATGACCAGCAACTGCCACAGCGCATCGGGCTGGGCCAGATCGGCGGCGATCTCGTTGAAGCGTTTGCCGAGCGGATTCATGGCGACGCGTCAGCTCATTCGTCGGCGGCGGGTTCGGCGGCGGCCGGCGGATCGGCGCGCTTCTCGGCCGGCTTGCGCTCGAAGGCGGCGGCGAAGAAGCCGTCGGTGCCGTGCACATGCGGCCACAGGCGCAGGAAGGGCGAACCGTCCTCGGGCAGCGCGATGTGCTGGGCGCGCAGCAGCGCCGGCGCGTCGAGCCGCACGAATTCGGGATGGGCGGCGAGGAACTCGTCGGCGATGGTCTCGTTCTCTTCGGTCAGCAAGCTGCACGTCGCATAGACGAGCCGGCCGCCCGGCTTCACCAGCCGCGACGCCGACGCGAGGATGGCGCGCTGCTTGACGTTCATTTCCGCCACCGACTCGGGCGTCTGGCGCCACTTGAGGTCGGGATTGCGGCGCAGCGTGCCCAGGCCCGAGCACGGCGCATCGACCAGCACGCGGTCGATCTTGCCGGCCAGCCGCTTGACGCGCAGGTCGCTCTCGTTGGCCAGCGTCACCACCTGCACGTTCTGCAACTTGCTCTTGGCGATGCGCGCCTTGGCCTTGGCGAGGCGCTTTTCATTGATGTCGAAGGCGTAGAGCCGGCCGGTGCCGCGCATCAGCGCGCCGAGCGCCAGCGTCTTGCCGCCGGCGCCGGCGCAGAAGTCGACCACCATCTCGCCGCGCTTGGGCGCCAGCAGTTGCGCCAGCAGCTGCGAGCCTTCGTCCTGCACCTCGATCACGCCGTGCTCGAACAGCGGCAGCCGCGCGAGGTCGGGCTTGCCGGCGAGGCGGATGCCGTCGGGCGCGAAGGGCGTGGGCTTGGGCGCGTACTGCGGGCCGGCCTTAGCGAGCTGGGCGATGACGGTGTCGCGGTCGGATTCGAGCCGGTTGACGCGCAGGTCGAGCGCGGCGGGCGCGTCGAGCGCGGCGGCCAGCGCCAGGGTTTCGTCGGCGCCGAGCCGGGCGCTCAGGCGCTCCCACAGCCACTCGGGCAGGTTGGCGCGCACCGCCGGCGGCAGCGTGTCGGGCGTGAGCTTTTTCAGATGCTCGAACCAGGCGATCTCGCCTTCGGTCTGGAGACCGTCGAGCGACACGCCGTTGGCGCGCAGCGCCAGCAGCAGCAGCCGGCGCTCGAAGCGGTTCACGCCCGAGACGGCGTAATGCGAGAACTCGGCGCGCCGGCGCAGCGCGGTGTAGACGGCCTCGGCGATCAGGCCGCGCACGCGGTGGCCGTAGGTCGGCCGCTCGCGGAAGAAATGCGACACGGTCACGTCGGCGGCGCCGTCGAAGCGCAGCACTTCTTCGAGCAGGCGTTCGGCGTCGAGCGCGAGGCCCGGGCTCAGGAACGGCGACTTGTCGTCGGCGGCGCGTTCGCGCGCGGGCTTGAGCAGCTCGTTGCGCATCTCGGCGCGGCGCGCCTGGCCGGGATTGCGCTTGGCGCGCGCGGCGATGGCGGCCTCGTCGCGCGGCGGGCGGGCGGCGTCGGGCGCGGCTTCGCCATCGCGCGGCGGCAGCGGCAGATCGTCGCGCGGACCGCGCGCCACTTCCTCGCGGCTGCGGCGCGCGGCCTGTTCACGCAGGGCACGCGGCCCGCGCGCGGGCTTGTCCTCGCCGGAGGACGGACGCGATGACGGGGAGGAAGGACGACGGTTCTGGACCATGACGCAACACCTGGGCGCGAAACTGGCCGCGCCGGAAGAAATCAATGCGACGCGAAGTCGCCAAGAAAGACGGACGGCGCGCCGTCGCGATGGACGGCCACGCCGTCGTCGAGCACAACCCTGCCGTCGACAATGCGGCGCACGGCCGCCGGATACATGCGGTGTTCCTGCGCCAGCACCCGCGCCGCGAGGTCGTCGGGCGTGTCGCCGGGCAGCACCGGCACCGCCGCCTGCGCCACGATCGGGCCGTGATCGAGCTCGGCCGTCACGTAGTGCACGGTGGCGCCGTGAAGTTTCACGCCCGCTTCAAGCGCCCGTTCATGCGTGTGCAGCCCGGTGAAGGCCGGCAGCAGCGACGGATGAATGTTGACCATCCGCCCCTCGTAATGCATGACGAAACCGGGCGTCAGCACGCGCATGAAGCCGGCCAGCACCACCAGCGTCGGCTCGTAGCCATCGATGAGCTGCGCGAGCGCCGCGTCGAAAGCCGCGCGGTCGGCGAAGGAACGATGGTCGAGTTCGGCAGTCGCAATGCCGTGCTGGGCGGCAATGGCGAGACCGGCGGCGCCCGGGCGGTTGGAAATCACCGCCGCGATGCGGGCATTGCAGGCGCTGTCCCAATCCTGCTCGCGCGCGGCTCGAACGATGGCTTCCATGTTCGATCCGCGTCCGGAGATCAGAATGACGATGTTCTTCCGGGGCATGGGAATCGGGGCCGTCAGCGGCGCAAAACCGGCAATTCTACCTGTCGCCCATATAATGCGAAGTCTTCTCAATCAGGCTGCGGGCACGGATCGCCGGCCCCGACGATAAACATCATGCGCGTCTTCCGCGGGCTGCCCACGCCCGAATCCCGATCGCCCTGCGTGCTGACCATCGGCAACTTCGATGGCGTGCATCGCGGTCATCGGGCGCTGCTTGCGCGCGCCGTGGCCGGTGCCCATGCCCACGGCCTGCCCGCCGCGGTGATGACTTTCGAGCCGCATCCGCGCGAATACTTCGCGCAGCTGGCCGGCGACATCACCCGCGCGCCGGCACGCATCGCCAATCTGCGCGACAAGCTCGAAGGGCTGCGGCAATGCGGCGTCGACCGCGTGATCGTCGAGCACTTCGGCAGCCATTTCGCGGCGCTCACCGCCGCCCAGTTCGTCGAGGAAGTGCTGGTCGGCGCCTGCCACGTCAAGCATGTGATCGTCGGCGACGACTTCTGCTTTGGCGCCGGGCGCAAGGGCGACTTCGCTACCCTGCTCGCCGCCGGCCGCGAACACGGCTTCACAGTGGAAAGCATGCCGACCGTGGCCGATGCCGACGGCGGCCGCGTCAGCTCCAGCGCCGTGCGCGATGCCATCGAGCACGGCGATTTCGCGCGCTGCGCCGAGCTGCTCGGCCATCCGTACACGATCAGCGGCAAGGTCATCCACGGCCGCAAGCTCGGCCGCACCATCGGCTTTCCCACGCTCAATGTGCGCATCAGCCATCGGCGGCCCTGCACTACCGGCATCTTCGTGGTGCGCGTGCATGGGCTCGATGGCGGGCCGCATCGGGGCGTGGCCTCGCTCGGCGTGCGGCCCACGGTCGAGGACAACGGACGCGTGCTGCTCGAAGCGCATGTGTTCGACTGGGCCGGCGACGCCTACGGCAAGCTGGTCCGGATCGAATTCCTCAAGAAGCTGCGCAACGAAGCCAAGTACGACTCGCTGCCCGCGCTCACCGCCGCCATCGACAACGATGCGCAGCAGGCGCGCGCCTTCTTCGCCGCCGAAGCGGTAGCCGCAGCACACGCCGCCCCACCGGCCGGCAGCGCCAGCACCGGCGACGACATCGGCATTTGACGCAGCACGCGCCTTGCGTGCCCGCGCCCATCTCCCGATGAAAGTGGCACGCGTTCGACTCGAAGAGCCCGAGGGGGCCGAGGAAACGCACGATGGCCGACGCCGACAACACGACTCCGAACAAGCCGCAGAAGCCGGGCAAGCCCAACAAGCCCGCCAAGCCTGAAGCGCCCAAGTCGAAGTACCCGCTCAACCTGCCCGACACACCCTTCCCGATGCGCGGCGACCTCGCCAAGCGCGAGCCGGCCTGGGTCGACGAATGGCAGGAAACCCACCTGTACGAAGCGATCCGCGCGTCGCGCGCCGGCAAGCCCAAGTTCATCCTGCACGACGGCCCGCCCTACGCGAACGGCGAGATCCACATCGGTCACGCGGTCAACAAGATCCTGAAAGACATGATCGTGAAGTCGAAGACGCTCGGCGGCTTCGACGGCGTGTACGTGCCGGGCTGGGATTGCCACGGCATGCCGATCGAGATCCAGATCGAGAAGCAGTTCGGCAAGGGTCTGGCGCGCGAGGAAGTGCAGACCAAGGCGCGCGCCTACGCCACCGAGCAGATCGCCAAGCAGATGGGCGACTTCAAGCGCCTGGGCGTGCTCGGCGACTGGAAGCGGCCCTACCGCACGATGGACTTCGCGACCGAGGCGGCCGAGATCCGCACGCTGGGCCGGATGGTCGAGCGCGGCTTTGTCTATCGCGGGCTCAAGCCGGTGAACTGGTGCTTCGACTGCGGCTCGGCGCTGGCCGAGGCCGAGGTCGAATATCAGGACAAGTGGTCGCCGGTCGTCGACGTGGCCTTTCCGCTCGCGGGCGGCGAAGAGGACAAGCTCGCCGCCGCCTTCGGCCTGAGCGCGGCGGCGCTGACCAAGCCGGTCGCCACCGTGATCTGGACCACCACGCCGTGGACGCTGCCGGCCAATCAGGCGCTCAACCTGCATCCCGAATTGGGCTATGCGCTGGTCGACACCGCCGACCGGCTGCTGCTGCTGGCGACCGAGCTGGTCGAAAGCGCGCTCAAGCGTTTCGGCCTCGAAGGCCGCGTGATCGCGGAATCGGTCGGCCAGAAGCTGGAGCTGCTCAAGTTCAAGCATCCGCTCGCCGCTGCCGATGCCTTCTACGACCGCGTCAGCCCGGCCTATCTGGCGACCTATGTCGAATCGACCGCCGGCACCGGCATCGTCCACAGCGCGCCGGCCTATGGCGTGGACGACTTTGCGTCCTGCAAGCACTACGGCCTGACCAACGACGAAATCCTCAACCCGGTGCAGGGCGACGGCCATTACGCCGCCAGCCTGCCGCTGTTCGGCGGCCTCAAGGTCTGGGACGCCAATCCCAAGGTCATCGATGCGCTGCGCGAAGCCGGCAACCTGCTGCACGCCGGCAAGATGGAACACAGCTACATGCATTGCTGGCGCCACAAGACGCCGCTGATCTATCGCGCGACGGCGCAATGGTTCGTGCGCATGGACGGCCCGACCGCCGACTCCAAGGGCGTGATGCAGACCGAGACCGTCGGCGAGACCCTGCGCCAGTCGGCGCTGCATGCGATCGAGCAGACCGCCTTCTTCCCGCACTGGGGCCAGGCGCGGCTGCACGCGATGATCGCCAACCGGCCCGACTGGTGCATCAGCCGCCAGCGCAACTGGGGCGTGCCGCTGCCGTTCTTCCTGCACAAGGCGACCGGCGAGCTGCATCCGCGCACGCTTGAAATCCTGGAGCTGGCGGCGCAGAAGGTGGAGGCCGGCGGCATCGAAGCCTGGAGCCGCACCACCGCCGCCGACGTGCTGCCGGCCGACGAAGCCGCGCAGTACGACAAGGTCACCGACATCCTCGACGTGTGGTTCGACAGCGGCAGCACCCATCGCACGGTCATGCGCGGCTCGCATGGCGACGACCTCGCCTACCCGGCCGACCTGTACCTCGAAGGCAGCGACCAGCATCGCGGCTGGTTCCATTCCTCGCTGCTCACCGGCTCGGCCATCGACGGCCGCGCGCCCTACAAGGCGCTGCTGACCCACGGTTTCACCGTGGACGGCCAGGGCCGCAAGATGAGCAAGAGCCTCGGCAACGTGGTCAAGCCGCAGGAAGTGACCGACAAGCTCGGCGCGGAAATCATCCGACTGTGGGTCGCGGCGACCGACTATTCGGGCGAGCTGAGCATCGGCGAGGAAATCCTCAAGCGCGTGGTCGAGAGCTATCGCCGGGTGCGCAACACGCTGCGCTTTCTGCTCGCCAACACGAGCGATTTCGACATCGACACGCAAGCCGTGCCGACCGGCGAGCTGCTGGAAATCGACCGCTATGCGCTCGCGCTGACCGCCCGCTTCCAGGCCGAGGTGCTGGCCAGCTACGAGCGCTACGAGTTCCATCCGGTCGTGGCCAAGCTGCAAACCTTCTGCTCCGAAGACCTCGGCGCCTTCTATCTCGACATCCTGAAGGACCGCCTCTACACGACGGCGCCCGGCTCGGCCGCGCGCCGCTCGGCGCAGACCGCGCTGTGGCACATCACGGCCAGTCTGGTGCGGCTGATCGCGCCCTTCCTCAGCTTTACCGCCGAGGAAGCGTTCAAGGTCTTCGCCAAGCCGCAAGCGCTTGCGGACGCCAAGAACACCGTGTTCACCCAGACCTGGCATGCGCTGCCGGCGGTCGACGGCGACGAGGCGCTGCTGGCCAAGTGGGAGCGGGTGCGTGGCCTGCGCGCCGAGGTGCTCAAGGCCATCGAGGCGGCGCGCGCCGAGGGCAAGGTCGGCTCCTCGCTGCAAGCCGAAATCGATCTGCAAGCGAGCGGCGAGGACCATGCGGCGCTCGCCTCGCTCGGCGCCGAGCTGCGCTTCGTCACCATCACCAGCCGCGCCACGCTCGCCGAGGGCGCCGAATTCGCGGTGCAGGTGGCGCCGAGCGCCGCCGTCAAGTGCGAGCGCTGCTGGCACTACCGCGACGACGTCGGCAGCGACGCCGAGCATCCGGGCCTGTGCGGCCGTTGCGCGACCAACCTGTTCGGCAGCGGCGAGACGCGCGCCATCGCCTGACGCATGTCTGCGCTAGCGTCGGCCGCGCCGGTCGACGCTGGCCCAACCTCTTTCTGAAAGCTCCTGCGTGGCCCGAACTCCGTCCAAGTCCAAGACCCTGTCCGTCGGCAAGTCGTCCGGCGGCGCGGGCATGCTTCCCTGGCTCGGCCTGGCCGTGGTGGTCGTGCTGCTCGACCAGGCCAGCAAGATCGCCATCACCCGCGTGTTCGCCTACGGCCAGCGGCTGCCGGTGCTCGACGGCTTCTTCGATCTGACGCTGCTGCACAACCCGGGCGCGGCGTTCTCGTTTCTGGCCAATGCCAACGGCTGGCAGAAGTACTTCTTCATCGCGCTGGCAGCGGGTGCCGCAGCCTTCATCGTCTGGCTGCTGTCGCGACACAACCAGCAACGGTTGTTTTCATTTGCGCTCGCCATGATCCTCGGCGGCGCAATCGGCAATCTGATTGATCGACTCGCCTACGGCCATGTGGTCGACTTCCTGCTCGTGTATTGGCGCAGCTGGTTCTGGCCGGCATTCAACCTTGCCGACAGCGCCATCGTCTGCGGTGCCGCACTTCTGATTCTTGATGAGCTGATTCGCGTGCGCCGGTCCAGATAAGGCAAAGCCGCCAACGTAGCGGCGCCGGACCGGCGTTTTTCAATTCCAACCATCGACGCAGCCTCCGCCGGGTTTCGCGTCAGTCGAGAGCAATTGACATGACTCACTACGCGAACGCGCGAGGCATCGCCTCGTCCGTCGATGGGGCTGCCGCCCCGACCCGCTCCGCCCTGCGCGGTCTGCTGCTGGCACTGCTGCCGCTGGCCATCGCGGCCTGCTCGCGCGGCGAAGCCCAGGCGCCGGCCCAGGGCGGCGCGCCCCAGGCCATGCCGGTGGCGGTGGTCGAAGTGCATGCGCAGACGATTCCGGTCGAGCTGACGGCCGTCGGCCGCGCCGAAGGCTCGAAGGAAGTGCAGGTGCGTGCGCGGGTCGGCGGCATCCTCGAACACTGGCGCTACAGCGAAGGCGACCGCGTGAAGGCGGGCAGCACGCTGTTCACCATCGAGCGCGAGCCCTATGAGATCGCGCTGGCCCAGGCCGAGGCCAATCTGGCCCAGCTGCGCGCCAGCGCCGAGCAGGCCGCGCGCGAAGCCGACCGGCTCAAGGTGCTGGTGGCCGACAACGCCATCGCCCGGCGCGATGTCGACAATGCCGAAGCCACGCGCAAGACCAGCGCGGCCGCCGTGCTCGGCGCCGAAGCCGCCGTGCGCAGCGCCCGGCTCAATCTGTCGTACACCACGGTCACCGCGCCCATCGGCGGCATCTCGGGCCGGGCGCTGCAATCCGAAGGCAGCCTGGTAGCGGCCGGCAGCGACAGCGCGCTGCTCACCACCATCGTCCAGACCGATCCGATCTGGGTGCGCTTCTCGTTCGCCGAAAACGAGTTCGCGCGGCTGCGCCGCGACATGCGCGGCGGCCAGGTGAGCCTGATCGGCGCCGACGGCAAGCCGCTGACCGAGGGCGGCAAGCTCAACTTCACCGCCTCGTCGGTCGACAGCCAGCTCGGCACCGTGCAGCTGCGCGCCGCCTTCGCCAATCCCGAGCTGAAGGTGCTGCCGGGCCAGTTCGTGACCGCGCGGGTGCAGGCCGGCAGCCAGACCGCCTTCCTGGTACCGCAAGCCGCCGTGATGCAGGGCGACAAGGGCCGCTTCGTGTGGATCGTGGGCGAAGGCGGCAAGGCCGCCATCCGCCCGGTCGAGACCGCGCAATGGAGCGGCGGCGACTGGGCCGTGAGCAAGGGCCTGAACGACGGCGACAAGGTGATCGTCAACAACCTCATCAAGCTGCGGCCCGATGCGCCGGTGCAGCCGATGTCGGGCCCGCCGCCCGAAGGCCAGCCGGCCAATGGCGCCGCCGCGCCCGCCAAGCAGTAAGCGGGAGCCGCCATGTCGAGATTCTTCATCCTCCGGCCGATCTTCGCGGCCGTGATTTCCATCGTCATCACGCTGGCCGGGCTGGTCGCCGCCTTCGTGCTGCCGATCGCGCAATACCCCGAGATCGCGCCGCCGACGGTCACCATCACCGCCACCTACCCGGGCGCGAGCGCCGAGACGCTGGCCAGCACCGTGGCCGCGCCGATCGAGGAGCAGCTGTCGGGCATCGAGCATCTGGCCTACTACAACAGCTCCTCATCCTCGAACGGGACGATGAGCATCACCGTCACCTTCGACGTGGGCTCCGACGGCGATCAGGCCACCATCGACGTGAACAACCGCGTGCGCATCGCCACGCCGCGCCTGCCGCAGGAAGTGCAGCGCACCGGCGTGACGGTGCTGAAGAAGTCGAACGACATCCTGATGGTGGTGTCGATGCTCACCGACGGAAAGCAGACCGACACGCTGACGCTCTCCAACTGGGCGCTGGTCAATCTGTCGGACGAGCTCAAGCGCATCCAGGGCGTCGGCGACGTGACCATCTTCGGCGCGCGCGACTACTCGATGCGCATCTGGCTCGACGTGCCGAAGATGGCGCGCCTGGGCATCACGCCGGCCGATGTGCAGGCCGCCGTCACCGCCCAGAACGCCCAGTACGCGGCCGGCAAGATCGGCGCCGAACCGGCCCCGGCCGGCCAGCAGCTGGTGTTCACCGTGACCACGCGCGGCCGGCTCGCCGAGGTCGACGACTTCGCCGACATCGTGCTGCGCGCCAACGGCCCGACCGGCGTGCTGCGCCTGAAGGACGTGGCCCGCGTCGAGCTCGACGCGCAGAGCTTCGACACGCAGAGCACCACCGATGGTCAGCCCTCGATCGCGATGGGCGTGTTCCTGCAGGCCGGCGCCAATGCGCTGCAAGTGTCCAAGGACGTGCGCGCCAAGATGGCCGAATTCCAGCCGCGCTTTCCGCCGGGCGTGCGCTGGATGGTGCCGTTCGACACCACGTCCTTCATCAACGCGTCCATCGGCGAGGTGGTGCACACCGTCGTCGAGGCCGCCGTGCTGGTGGTGGCGGTGGTGTTCATCTTTCTGCAGAGCTGGCGCGCCACGCTGATCCCGGCGATTGCGGTGCCGGTGTCGCTGATCGGCGCCTTTGCCGGGCTGCTGGCCTTCGGCTTCAGCATCAACACGCTGACGCTGTTCGCGATGGTGCTGGTCATCGGCATCGTGGTCGACGACGCCATCGTGGTGCTCGAGAACGTCGAGCGGCTGATGAACGAGCAGAACATGTCGCCGATGCAGGCCTCGCTCGAAGCCATGCGCGAGGTGCAGGGCGCGGTGGTCGGCATCGTGCTGGTGCTGGCGGCGGTGTTCATCCCGGTGGCCTTCCTCGGCGGCATTGCCGGCCAGCTGTACCGCCAGTTCGCCATGACGGTGACGATCTCGGTCGTCATCTCGGGGCTGGTGGCGCTCACGCTCACGCCGGCGCTCTGCGCCATCCTGCTCAAGCCGGGCAAGCACGGCGAGTCGAAGCTGTTCCGGCCGTTCAATCGCGGCTTTGAAAAGCTCACCGACGGCTATGTGGCGCTGGTCGGCGCGGCGCTGCGCCATCGCTGGCTGGCGCTGGCGATCTTTGCCGGCGTGATCGCGGGTGCGGGCTTCATGTTCACGCGGGTGCCGGGCGGCTTCGTGCCGGCCGAGGATCAGGGCTATCTCATCTCCAGCGTGCAGCTGCCCGATGCCGCCACGCTGCCGCGCACCCTGCGCGCCGGCGAGCAGTTCCAGCAGGGCTTTGCCGAGAACGATGCGGTGGCGCACCGCATCTTCATCGCCGGCTTCGATCTGCTGAGCGGCAGCAACAAGACCAATGCCGCCACCATGTTCAGCACGCTCGCGCCCTGGGACGACCGCAAGCGCGATGCCGCCGGACTGGTCGCCGACCTCATGCCGGGCGGCTTCCGGCTGCCCGACGGGATCGGCTTCAGCTTCAATCCGCCGGCCATTCGCGGCATCGGCACTGCCGGCGGCTTCGAGGTCTATGTGCAAAGCCGCAGCGGCGGCTCGCCGGCCCAGCTGTCGGCCGCGGTCAACGGCTTCATCGCCGAGCTGTCGAAAGACCCGCGTCTGACCAATGTGAAGACCTTCTTCCGCCCGACCACGCCGCAGCTGCGCGTGGATGTGGACCGGGCCAAGGCCATCACGCTCGGCGTGCCGGTGGCCGATGTGTTCAGCGCGCTCCAGGCCACGATGGGCGCGCTCTACGTCAACGACTTCAACCGCAACGGCCGCACCTTCCGCGTGCAGATCCAGGCCGACGCGCCCTATCGCGCCCAGCCCGACGACCTCGGCGAGGTGTATGTGCGCAGCGCCGGCGGCGACATGATTCCGGTGAAGGCGCTGGTCACGGTGCGCAGCGTGATCGGCGCCGAGCAGCTGGAGCGCTTCAACGGCTTTGTCGCGGCCAAGATCATGGGCGACGGCAAGCCGGGCGTGAGCTCCAGCCAGGCCATCGCCGCGGTGCAGGAAACCGCCGCCCGCGCGCTGCCGGCCGACTACCAGATTCAATGGACCGGTCAGGCCTACCAGCAGCTGCGCACCGGCAATTCCTCGGCCTATGCCTTCGGTCTGGCGCTGGTGATGGTCTATCTCATCCTCGCCGCGCTCTACGAGCGCTGGGGCATGCCGGTGGCGGTGCTGCTGGCGGTGCCGTTCGCGCTGATGGGTGCGCTCGGCTTCGTGCTGATCCGGGCGATGCAGAACGACATCTACTTCCAGATCGGGCTGATCGTGCTGATCGGGCTGGCGGCCAAGAACGCCATCCTGATCGTCGAGTTCGCGCTGCAAGGCCTCGACGAGGGCCGCTCTGCCGTGGACGCGGCGCTGCATGCGGCGCGGCTGCGCTTCCGGCCGATCGTGATGACCTCGCTGGCCTTTGTGCTGGGCGTGCTGCCGCTGGTGATCGCCACCGGCGCCGGCGCGGCGGCGCGCCAGTCGATGGGCACCGGCGTGTTCGGCGGCATGATCGTCGCCACCTTTGTCGCGCCGATCTTCATTCCGCTGTTCTTCGTGCTGCTGGCCGGCAAGAAGCGCCCCAAGCATCTCGACCCACTGCCGGCCGGCCATGCGGGAGACAGCCATGTTTGATCCGACACTCCGCTCCGCTGCCGCCACGCCCGCCGGCCAGTTGCGCCGGCTCTGCGTACTGGGCGCGGCGCTGGCACTGGCCGGCTGCGCGCTCGGCCCCGACTACCGGCGCCCGGCCATCGCGCTGCCGGCCGACTACGGCAGCACCGCCGCCACCGACAGCGCCGCCGAGCTGCCCGCGCGCTGGTGGACGCTGTTCAACGATGCCCAGCTGACCGCGCTGGTCGACGCGACGCTGGCCAGCAATGCCAGCCTGGCCCAGGCCATCGCCCAGGTCGACGCGGCCGATGCGCTGCTGCGTCAGGCCAATGCCGCCTTCTTCCCCGAGATCGGTCTGGGCGGCAGCGCCACCCGTGCGCGCAGCAGCCAGCGCGGCTTGCAGGGCGGCCAGTTCAGCAACCGCTCGCCGGTCTACAACCAGTACGCCAGCTCGCTCACCACCTCGTTCGAGCTCGACCTCTGGGGCCGCTTGCGGCGTGCCTCCGAATCGGCCCGCGCCCAGCTGCTGGGCACGCGCTATGCGCGCGACGTGACCGCGCTGAGCCTGGCCGGCGCGACCGCCAGCAGCTATTTCACGCTGCGCTCGATCGATGCCCAGACCGGCGTCACGCGCGACTCGCTGCAAGCCGCCGACGCCACGCTGCGCATCGTGCGGGCCCGGGTCGCGGCCGGCTACACCTCCGACCTGGATCTGGCGCAGGCCGAAAGCCAGCGTGCCCAGTTCGCCGCCAGCCTGGTCGAGCTGGGCCGCCAGCGCGCCACGCTCGAACACCAGCTCGGCGAACTCGCCGGCCAGCCCGGGCTCAGGATCGAGCCCGGCAGCCTCGACGCCCTGCCGCTGCCCCAGCTGCCGCCGCCCGGTCTGCCGTCCACCCTGCTCGAACGCCGGCCCGATGTGCGCGCCGCCGAGCAGTCGCTGGCCGCCAGCACCGCGCGCATCGGCGTCGCCAAGGCCGGGCTGTTCCCCACCTTCAGCCTGACCGGCCAGTACGGCGGCCAGAGCCTCGATCTGGGCCAGCTGCTCGATGCGCCGGCGCGACTGTGGTCGGCCGCGCTCGGCGTGAGCTTTCCGCTGTTTGCCGCCGGCCGCTATGAAGCCCAGGTGACCGAAGCCGAGGCCAATGCGCGGGCCCAGGCCGCCGCCTATCGCGGCACGGTCGAGACCGCCTTCCGCGAGGTGGCCGATGCGCTCGGCAATGCCGACGCCGCCGCCAACAGCGAGGACGAGGTGCGACGCCAGTCCGACTCGGCCCGACGCGCGCTCGACGTGGCCCGGCGCCGTTACGACGCCGGCTACTCGGGCTATTTCGAGCTGCTCGACGCCCAGCGCACCTACAACAGCGCCGCCAATGCGCTGGTGCAGGCGCGCGCGGCGCGGCTGGCCTATTCGGTCGATCTGATGAAGTCGCTCGGCGGCGGCTGGTCGGCCGAGGCAAGCTTGGCCGCGCGCAGCGGCGAGGTCGCGGCGACGGCGGGCGGCGCACGCTGAGCGGCGGCGGGCCGGGCGCGCTGCGGGCGGCGCGCCCGGCCCGCCCGCGCCGGCTAAACTCGCGGCCCGCCGGCGCCTGGCGCCCCGTCCCCAACTCTTCCCGCGTCCAGCCATGCAACTCCAAGGCAAGCACATCGTCCTGGGCCTGACCGGCGGCATCGCCTGCTACAAGGCCGCCGAGCTGTGTCGCGCGCTCGGCAAGGAAGGCGCCACGGTGCAGGTGGCGATGACCGAATCGGCCACCCGCTTCATCACGCCGCTGACCCTGCAGGCGCTGTCGGGCCGGCCGGTCGCGCTGTCGCAATGGGCCAGCGGCGAGCCCAATGCGATGCCGCACATCAACCTCACGCGCGGCGCCGACGCCATCGTCATCGCGCCCTGCTCGGCCGATTTCATCGCCAAGCTGGCCCACGGTCTGGCCGACGATCTGCTCGCCACGCTGTGCATCGGCCGGCCGGCGCAGGTGCGGCTGCTGGTCGCGCCGGCCATGAATGTCGAGATGTGGCAGCAGGCGCCGGTGCAGCGCAACGTGGCCCAGCTGCGCGCCGACGGCATCGCGGTGCTCGGTCCGGCCGAGGGCGAGCAGGCCTGCGGCGAAGTCGGCGCCGGTCGCATGCTGGAGCCGGCCGAGATCGTCGACGCGGTCGTCGCCAGCTTCCAGCCGCAGCTGCTCGCCGGCCGCCGCCTGCTCATCACTGCCGGCCCCACCTACGAGCCGATCGATGCGGTGCGCGGCATCACCAATCTGTCGTCGGGAAAGATGGGCTATGCCATCGCCCGCGCCGCGCGCGAGGCCGGCGCCGACGTCACGCTGGTCTCCGGCCCGACCGCGCTGGCCGCACCCTCGGGCGTCGCGCGCATCGATGTGCGCAGTGCCGCGCAAATGCTCGATGCGGTCATGGCGCGGCTCGACGACACCGATGTGTTCATCGGCGTGGCGGCGGTCGCCGACTGGCGCGTCGCCTCGGCGGTGAAAGGCAAGCTAAAGAAAGAGCACGGTCTGCCGAAACTCGACTTGGAGTCCAACCCGGACATCCTCGCCACCGTCGCGGAGCGTGCGCAGGCTGCGGGCCACAAGCCCTACTGCGTGGGCTTCGCCGCCGAGAGCGACAACCTCGATGCCCATGCCGAAGCCAAACGCCTGCGAAAGGGGGTTCCGCTGCTGGCGGGCAACCTCGGACCGCAGACCTTTGGACAAGACGACAACGAACTCGCGCTCTACGACGACCGGGGCATCACCCGGTTGCCGCGCGCCGACAAGCTCACGCTCGCGCGACACCTCGTCGCCGCGATTGCCCAACGGCTGCCATGAAGACCCTGCAAATCAAGATCGTCGACGAGCGCATGCGCTCGCAACTGCCGTCCTATGCCACCGCCGGTTCGGCCGGGCTCGACCTGCGCGCCTGCATCGATGCGCCGGTGCAGCTGGCGCCGGGCGAGACCACGCTGATCCCGACCGGGCTGGCGATCCATGTGGCCGATCCGGGCTATGCGGCGCTGATCCTTCCGCGCTCCGGGCTCGGTCACAAGCACGGCATCGTGCTGGGCAATCTGGTCGGGCTGATCGACAGCGACTACCAGGGCCAGCTGATGATCAGCACCTGGAATCGCGGCCAGACCGCGTTCTCCATCGCGCCGATGGAGCGGCTCGCGCAGCTGGTCGTCGTGCCGGTGATGCAGGTGGCGCTGGAGGTGGTGGACGAGTTCGCCGAGTCGGATCGGGGCAGTGGCGGCTTCGGGAGCACCGGCCGACAGTAACGGCTGATGCCGGCGCGCCTTCGGGAGCGCCGGCATGAGCGCCCGGCTCGATCATCCCGCCGGCGCCGCGCCGCTGTCGGTGCCGCTGGCCCAGTCGGCGCTCGCGCCCGGACTGGGCGCCCTGCCCGTTCCCGACCGCCCGGCGTCAATCCGCGATCCCGGCAAACCGGTCCATCCGAGCGCGCTGGTCATCACCGAGCCGCTGTCGCAGCAGCTCGCGCTATTGCGGGCGCTGGCGGCGCTGGTCGTCGTGGTGCATCACGCCGGGCTGATGCTGTTCGGCCCGCTCGATCTGGGCTCGGCCGCCGATCTGACGCGCTGGTATCAGAAGCTGATCTGGCTTACCGCCATCGCCGGCCAGGGCGGCGTGATGCTGTTCTTCGTGCTGAGCGGCTATCTCGTCGGCGGGCCGACGGCAGTGTTCGTGGCGCGCGGCCAGTTCCGCTGGACCGACTATCTGGCCTCGCGCGCCAGCCGCATCCTGCCGGTGGCCTGGGCTGCGGTCGCGCTGTCGCTGGGTGTCGCGGCAATCATCGGCGGCATGGACGTGCCCGATCCGGTCGCGGCGCGCAGCGATTTCTTCTGGGGCATGACGCTCGACCAGAGCTTCGAGCCGGGTCGCATCCTGGCCGCGCTCACGCTCACCCATTCGCTGCTCACCGAGCTGCTGCCGACCAACACCTCGCTTTGGACCCTGGCCAACGAGTGGTGGTACTACCTCTGCTTCCCCTGCCTGCTGCTGGCGCTGGTGCAGCGGCGCTGGCGCTGGCTGATCCCGGCCGTGCTGATGCTGCTGCTCATGTACAAGAGCCGGCAGCACATCGGCTTCCTGCACCGCTTCGTGGTCTGGATGGGCGGTGCGGCGATCTATCTCGTCACGCTCAAGCTGCGCTCGCTCGACCGTGCCGAGGTGCGCCGGATCATCTTCGGGCTGCTCGCGGCGATGGCCGTGGCTTTCATCGCGGTGCAGTTCGTCACCCAGGGCTTTCGGCGCGGCGATTACTCGGTCGGTCTGCTGACCATGGCCTGGCTGTTGGTCGCAAGCCGGTTGCACTGGCGTCTGCCCGCTTTCGTGCGCGTGCCAGCGTTTGTGCTCGGCGCCTTCAGCTACTCGGTCTACTGCTTTCACATGCCAGTGATGCTGCTGATGATCGCGACTGCCGGCTGGGCCGGGCACTTCCTGCCCTTCGACGGACACGGGCTGCTCGCCTGCCTCGGGCTGGTCGGCGCTTCGCTCGTCATCTGCGCCGGCGGCTGGTGGCTGACCGAACGCCACACGCCGGCAGCACGGCGGATCTGCTTGGCGGTGCTGCGTCTTCCCGCGCGGCTGTCGGCCGCGACCCGATTGCGCAGCTAGCACTTCGTCCGCAGGCAATGAAAAGGCCGGTAGTGCTCGCGCGCTACCGGCCTTTTCATCTCCGATCGGCTGGCCGGGCAAGCGCCCGGCCGACGGCATCAGATCACCGTTTCCTCAGGTTCCGGCGCTTGCGGCGACGGAGCCACGCCTTCGGAGAAGTCGAGCACGACACGCTCCGGTTCGTTGCCGACCTTGGCGTAGTCGACCGTCACCTTGCCGCCCGACACCAGCTTGCCGAACAGCAGTTCGTCGGCCAGCGCCTTGCGGATCGTGTCCTGGATGAGGCGGGCCATCGGCCGCGCGCCCATGAGCGGGTCGAAACCCTTCTCGGCCAGATGCTTCTTGAGCGCGTCGGTGAAGGCGACTTCCACCTTCTTCTCGTGCAGCTGCTCTTCGAGTTGCATGAGGAACTTGTCGACCACGCGCAGGATGATTTCCTCGTCGAGCGACCGGAAGCTGATGATCGAATCCAGCCGGTTGCGGAACTCCGGCGTGAACATCCGCTTGATGTCGCCCATCTCGTCGCCGAGCTGACGGGTTTCGAGGAAGCCGATGCTGCGCTTCTGCAAGGCTTCGGCCCCTGCATTCGTGGTCATGATGATGATCACGTTGCGGAAGTCGGCCTTGCGACCGTTGTTGTCGGTCAGCGTGCCGTGGTCCATCACCTGCAGCAGGATGTTGAAGATGTCCGGATGCGCCTTCTCGATCTCGTCGAGCAGCAGCACGCAATGCGGCTTCTTGTTCACTGCCTCGGTCAGCAGACCACCCTGGTCGAAGCCCACATAGCCCGGAGGCGCACCGATCAGGCGCGACACCGCATGACGCTCCATGTACTCCGACATGTCGAAGCGGACCAGATCGATGCCAAGGATGAACGATAGCTGCTTGGCGACTTCGGTCTTGCCCACGCCAGTCGGGCCGCTGAACAGGAAGGAGCCGATCGGCTTGTCGGGCTTGCCAAGTCCGGACCGCGCCATCTTGATGGCGGCAGCCAGCGCATCGATCGCCGGATCCTGGCCGAACACCGTCGCCTTCAAGTCGCGATCAAGCGTCTGCAGCTTGTTGCGGTCGTCGGTCGACACCGATTGCGGCGGGATGCGCGCGATCTTGGAAATGATTTCCTCGATCTCGGCCTTGCCGATCGTCTTCTTCTGCTTGCTCTTCGGCAGGATGCGTTGAGCCGCACCCGCTTCATCGATCACATCGATAGCCTTGTCGGGCAGATGACGGTCGTTGATGTACTTTGCCGACAGTTCCACCGCAGAAGTGATGGCCTGCGACGAGTACTTCACGCCGTGGTGTTCCTCGAAGCGCGACTTGAGGCCTCGCAGGATTTCCACCGTCTGCTCGATCGACGGCTCGTTCACGTCCACCTTCTGGAAGCGGCGTGACAGCGCGTGATCTTTTTCGAAGATGCCGCGGTACTCGTTGTAGGTCGTCGCACCGATGCACTTGAGCTGGCCTGACGAAAGCGCCGGCTTGAGCAGATTGGACGCATCGAGCGTGCCGCCCGAAGCCGAACCCGCACCGATCAGCGTGTGGATCTCGTCGATGAACAGTACTGCACCGGCGTTTTCCTTCAGCTGCTTGAGGACAGCCTTCAAGCGTTGCTCGAAGTCACCGCGATACTTGGTGCCTGCCAACAAGGCGCCCATGTCCAGCGAGTAGACGATGGCGTTGTTGAGGATCTCGGGCACATCGCCCTTGACGATGCGCCAAGCGAGCCCTTCGGCGATCGCAGTCTTGCCGACGCCAGCCTCACCCACCAGCAGCGGATTGTTCTTGCGCCGACGGCAGAGAATCTGGATCACGCGCTCGACTTCGTGCTCGCGGCCGATCAGCGGATCGATCTTGCCGTCAGCCGCAGCCTTGTTCAGGTTCTGCGTGAACTGGTCGAGCGGCGTCTCCTTGCTGGACCCTTCGGGCTCGCCATCCTGCTCGACGGGCTCCTTCTTGGCCGGCTCGGAGCCGGAGGTCTTCGCAATCCCGTGAGAGATGTAGTTGACGACATCCAGACGGGTGATGCCCTGCTGATGCAGGTAGTAGACGGCATGCGAATCCTTCTCGCCGAAGATCGCAACAAGCACGTTTGCGCCGGTCACTTCCTTCTTGCCGTTACTCGTGCTTTGCACGTGCATGATTGCGCGCTGGATCACGCGCTGAAAACCAAGCGTCGGCTGAGTATCGATTTCCTCGGTACCCGGGACTTTCGGAGTGTTGTCCTCGATGAAATTCTTCAGCGATTTTCGAAGATCTTCGATATTCGCCGCACAGGCGCGAAGAACTTCTGCCGCAGAAGGGTTATCCAGCAAGGCCATCAACAGGTGTTCGACCGTGATGAACTCGTGCCGGGCCTGCCGTGCTTCCACAAATGCCATGTGGAGACTGACTTCGAGTTCCTGCGCAATCATGCTTCCTCCATCACGCACTGCAGCGGGTGTTGGTGCTGCCGTGCAAACTCAAGTACCTGCTCGACCTTGGTTGCTGCCACATCCCGGGGGTACACGCCACAAACTCCGCGCCCTTCGCGATGAACGTTCAGCATGACTAGCGTGGCCTTCTCGCGCCCCATGCCGAAAAATGTTTGCAACACTGCAACGACAAACTCCATTGGCGTGTAGTCGTCGTTCAGCAATAGCACTTGATACAGCGGGGGCGGCTTGAGTTTTTGCTCCTGCCGCTCCAACACGGTGCCTTCGTCGTGCTTCGTACTCATGAGCCCTATTCTGCGTATATGGGTCTGAGGCGTAATTTACACAAGTGCCGGGAAGTGAACGCAATCTTGAAATACGGCGCCGCAACAAGAGGCCCTCAAACATTCGCCACAAACCCGACACACGTTCTTTCTTGAGCAAGAAGCACGCCGCACTTGGCTCCTTGCAGGATGGACGGGGAAATCACAGCACGGTTCCTGCCAGCCCAAAGTCAAATGTGTCTGTCTGCATCTTCCGGAAACCATTTACTTGACATCCATCGAGAAGGGCCAAAGAATCATCGATGTGTTTGGATTCAAGTTGTCCAGCGAACGGTTTGCCAGTGTGTCGTGCGCCTAAGGCCTCGTCTCGCGAGCAGCAAGTGTTGTGCGGCCTTGATGAAAAATCACGGTTGGAGGGAACCAGACAACCGTAACGACTTTGACAATCTTTCAGGGCCGTCGGGTTGCCCCCTCTGTTTGTTATTCATCAAGGACGCTTCTGGACATGGCAACCGGCACTGTCAAATGGTTCAACGATTCTAAAGGCTACGGCTTCATCACACCGGATGACGGCGGCGAAGACCTGTTTGCTCATTTCTCGGCAATTCAGATGAATGGGTTCAAGACTCTTAAAGAAGGTCAAAAGGTCAGCTTCGATGTCGTGCAAGGCCCGAAGGGTAAGCAAGCGTCGAATATTCAATACGGTACGTGATACGCAATTACGCTGCGAATTACCACCCAAACAAAAAGGCCCGCAGTTGCGGGCCTTTTTGTTTGGGTGGTAATCATGGGTCGCTGGAACTCGATGAACTGAATTCCAGCATACCGATTCCAATTACATATTGTCGATCAGCACCTGACCGAAACCGGAACAGCTGACCTGCGTCGCGCCTTCCAGCAGTCGCGCGAAATCGTAAGTCACCTTCTTGCTCAAAATCGACTTTTCCATTGACGCGATAATCACATCGGCGGCTTCGAGCCAGCCAAGGTGGCGCAGCATCATTTCGGCAGAAAGAATCTCTGAGCCCGGATTGACGTAATCCTTGCCGGCGTACTTGGGCGCGGTGCCATGAGTCGCCTCGAACATCGCGATCGAATCAGAAAGGTTTGCGCCTGGGGCAATGCCGATCCCGCCGACCTGTGCAGCGAGGGCGTCGGAGACGTAATCGCCATTCAGATTGAGGGTCGCAATGACACTGTATTCAGCCGGACGGAGCAGGATCTGCTGGAGGAATGCGTCAGCGATCGCATCCTTGACGATGATTTCCTTGCCCGACTTCGGATTGGTGAACTTCATCCACGGGCCACCGTCGATGAGTTCGGCCCCGAACTCGCGCTGCGCCAGACCATAGCCCCAGTCACGGAAGCCACCTTCGGTGTACTTCATGATGTTGCCCTTGTGCACGATCGTCACCGACGGCTTGTCGTTGTCGATCGCGTACTGGATGGCCTTGCGCACGAGACGTTCGGTGCCTTCGCGCGAAACCGGCTTGATGCCGATGCCCGACGTTGCCGGGAAGCGGATCTTCTTGACGCCCAATTCCTTGGTCAGGAATTCGATGAGCTTCTTGGCCTGTTCCGACTCGGCGGCCCATTCGATGCCGGCATAGATGTCTTCCGAGTTCTCGCGGAAGATGACCATGTCGGTCTTTTCGGGCTCACGCACGGGCGAGGGAACGCCCTTGAAATAGCGCACCGGGCGCAGACAGACGTAAAGATCGAGTTCCTGGCGCAGCGCGACATTCAGCGAACGGATGCCACCGCCGACCGGCGTGGTCAGCGGGCCCTTGATCGAGACGACGTAATCGCGCAGCGCATGCATCGTTTCTTCGGGCAGCCACACATCGGGGCCATAAATCTTCGTCGACTTTTCGCCGGCGTAGATTTCCATCCAGTGAATCTTCTTTTGACCGCCATAAGCCTTGGCGACAGCCGCATCGACGACCTTGATCATCACGGGAGTGATGTCGAAACCGGTGCCATCACCCTCGATGTAGGGAATGATGGGTTGGTCGGGCACATTCAGCGAGAAATCCGGATTCACCGTGATTTTCGTGCCCTCTTGCGGAACCTTGATATGTTGGTACATCGCTTTGCCTCCGGTCATTTCGTCTTTGCAGCCTATGGCCGCACGGTTAAGAAACGGGGAACTCCTGAACCCTCGTTTCACAATGTGAATGTGCGAGTGCACATCATGAAGCGCCCGCCAAGTCCGGCGGATTATGCCTGATACCGCATGCCCACTCTTGCCTTGAACAAGCCTTTCGGGGTCGTCTGCCAGTTCAGTTCTCACGATGTGCACCCAGGCCTGTCGACCTGCATCGCGACGCCCGGCGTGTATCCGGCGGGCCGTCTTGACACGGATTCCGAAGGTCTGTTGCTGCTGACCGACGATGGCACCCTGCAGGCACGCATCGCCGATCCGCGCCACAAGTTGCCAAAGACTTACTGGGCGCAGGTCGAGGGGATTCCCGACTTTGTGGCGCTCCAGCATCTGCGCGACGGGGTGCGGCTTTCCGATTTCACCACCCGCCCCTGCGCGGTGCGGGCGCTCGATCCGCCCGATCTGTGGGAACGCACCCCGCCGGTGCGCTTTCGCAAGCACATTCCCACCAGCTGGATCGAGCTGACGATCTCGGAAGGCAAGAACCGGCAGGTGCGACGCATGACGGCGGCCGTCGGTTTTCCGACATTGCGGCTGGTGCGTGTCGCAATCGGCGCACTCAGACTGACCGAACTGGCGCTCGCGCCGGGCGAGCATTGCGTCATCGATCCGGCGCAATTGCTGCCGACACGCGGCGCAAGCGGCCGGAGTGGTCGCCGTCACTAGAATCGCCGGCGTTCATCACAGCGGAGCAGCGCATGCATCAGCGCCAGTCGGGCCGGAAAAAGTCGGGATTCGTTCAATTTGCACGCGGCATGGTCGCGGCACTGATGCTGGCGACCGCACCAGCGCTGCTGGCCCAGGCGCCGGCACCGACGGTGGAACTGTCGAGCGGCGTGCATCTCATCCATGCCGAACTGGCGGCGACGCCAGCCGACCGCCAGCGTGGATTGATGTTCCGCGAGGTGCTGGGGCCGAGTGCCGGAATGCTGTTCGTGTTCGACGAGCCGGCGCAGCAATGCATGTGGATGCGCAACACGCTGATCGCGCTGGCGGTCGCCTTCATCGATGACGACGGAAAGATCGTGAACGTCGAGGAGATGGCGCCGAAGACCGACGACACACATTGTTCTGCGCGGCCGGTGCGTTATGCGCTGGAGATGAACGGTGGCTGGTTTGCGCGGCGCGGCATGCGGGCCGGAACCACCATCAGCGGGATTGCAAAACCGCGCTGAGTGCGAACCGGCGGCGCGATGGCGCCGGTTCGCTGGCCGGCAGCGCGGCGGGCATCGAGCCGCTGCCGCGTTGCCGGCGGGACGATCAGCCGAAGTTCTTGGCGGCGAAGTCCCAGTTGGCGAGCTTCCAGAACGCGGCGACGAAGTCGGGGCGCTTGTTGCGGTAGTCGATGTAGTAGGCGTGTTCCCAGACGTCGATCGTCAGCAGCGGGATGTCGGCGCCGGTGATCGGCGTGGCGGCATTGCTGGTGTTGACGATGTCGAGCGTGCCGTCGGCCTTCTTGACCAGCCAGGTCCAGCCCGAACCGAAGTTGCCGACGGCGCTCTTGCCGAAGGCTTCCTTGAACGCATCCAGCGAGCCCCACTTGGCGTCGATGGCGGCAGCCAGGGCGCCGGTCGGCGCGGTCGCGACGGGCGACAGGCTGTTCCAGAAGAAGGTGTGGTTCCAGATCTGGGCCGCGTTGTTGAACACGCCACCAGCCGGAGCCTTCTTGATGATGGCTTCGAGGTCGAGGGCTTCGTATTCGGTGCCCGGGACCAGGTTGTTCAGGTTGGTCACATAGGCCTGGTGATGCTTGCCGTAGTGGAACTCCAGCGTTTCTTGCGAGATGGTCGGCGCCAGGGCGTCGATCGCGTACGGCAGCGGCGGGAGGGTGTGTGCCATGGAAGTCTTCCTTGAACTGAGTTTGCGTATACGTCCGATGGTGTCGGTCGCGGTCGGGCGCACGATGTTGCAGCGCGCTCCGGGCCGGCCAGCGTGATCGATTGTATCCCCGCGACTGACGCGGGTTTGATGCAGGTCAATGTCGCAAAGTCAGGTGGACATGCCTGAAACCCGCTTGACCTGGGCATCGACCTGCCCATCGGCGAATTCGATCCGCAAGGCGTCGCCGGAGTTCAGCTGCGCGGCCTCGGCGACGATGCGCCCGTTCGGCCCGGTCACGATGGCGTAGCCGCGTGACAGCGTGGCGCGCGGACCGACCGCCTCCAGCACCGCCGCCAGCCGCCCGATGCGGGCCTCGGCGCCGGCGAGCCGGGCCTGCGCGGCCGCATGCAGCCGGGTCTGCGCCCGCTCGACGCGATGCGCGAATGCATCGATTTCGGGCCGCTGCGTCTGCCAGCGCCAGGCCGCCTCGCGCAGGCGCCGGTCGGCGGCGAGCGCCAGCCGCGCCATCGCCGCACGCCGGCGCCGGTCGAGCGCCGCCAGCCGCTCCGCCGCCAGATCGAGCCGGCGCGCCGGCGACACCAGCCGCGCCGCCAGCGCATCGACGCGGTATTCGCCCTGCTCGATGCGCCGCTCCAGCCGCCGCGCCAGCGCCGCCTGCGCCTGGGCGATGCGGCGCAGCCAGACCTCGGTCGGCTGGGTGGCGGTTTCGGCAGCCGCGGTCGGCGTGGCGGCGCGGATGTCGGCGACGAAATCGGCGATCGTGAAGTCGGTCTCATGGCCGACACCGGCGATGACCGGCAACGCACTCGCGGCAATCGCGCGCGCCACCCGCTCGTCGTTGAACGACCACAAATCCTCGATGCTGCCGCCGCCGCGACACAGGATCAGCCCGTCGAGCCGGTCGAGCTCGCGGCGCCGGTTGGCCAGCGCAATGGCCGCCGCGATCTGCGCCGCCGCCGGCGCACCCTGCACCGGCGTGGGATAGAGCAGCAGCGTCACATGCGGCGCGCGCCGGCCGAGCGTGACCGCCACATCGCGCAGCGCCGCCGCATCGGGCGAGGTGACGACGCCGATCCGCCGCACGAATGCCGGCCAGGGCCGCTTGCGCTCGGGCGCGAACAGGCCCTCGCGCGCGAGCCGGTCGCGCAACTGCATGAAGGCTTCGAGCAGACCGCCGCTGCCGGCGCGCCGCATCGCATCGACCACCAGCTGATAGTCGCCGCGCGCCTCGTACAGCCGCACCTGGGCGCTCAGCTCGACCGCATCGCCATTGCGCGGGCTGAAATCGACGAACTGCGCCCGGCCGCGAAACATCGCGCAACGCACCTGCGCGGCCGCGTCCTTGAGCGTGAAATACCAATGGCCCGACGCCGCCCGCGTGAGGTTGGAAATCTCGCCACTCACGCTCAGCAGCGGAAAACTGCGCTCCAGGCAGCGCGCGACCGCGCTGTTCAGCTCGCTGACCGACAGGGCCTCGCGGCCGGTCCGGCCCGGAGAAAAATCGTCACCAGTCATCGCAACCCTATTGACAAGCGTCGAGACGCTCGAAAAACCCGGAAAACTGTCCACAGAAAACCGGCGCCGACGCGCCCGCGGCAGCACCGCCACGCAACCGGCAACCAATCGCCAATCCACTGATTTCTATGGATAAACCCGCTTGCGCCGGACACCCGCACCGGTGCGCGTTCCGCGCCACGGTGCAACGGCCATCATCGGGCAACGACTTTCCACAAAGTTATCCACAGCCGGGGCGCGATTGCGTCACCCGATCGAAAGCAGGCGCGACGTTAGAATCGGCGCCCGCCTGTCCCCCAATTCCCACGCTCTGGAGTTCCGTTTGCTTTCCATCCTGCTTGCGGCGGGCTGGCCGATCTGGCCCCTGCTGATTGCGTCGATCGTCGCGCTTGCGCTGATCATCGAACGGATTCGCAGCCTGCGTCGCGGGGCCATCGTCCCGCCGACCCTGCTGCCCGAAGTACTCACGCTGGTCCGCAAGGGGCCGGTCGCGGCCGATGTGGCCAACAAGCTGGAAGCCAATTCGCCGCTCGGCCGGGTGCTGGCCGCCGCGGTGCGCAACATGAATTCGCCGCGCGACGTGATGAAGGAAGCCATCGAGGAGACCGGCGGCGCCGTCGCCCACGACCTCGAAAAGTATCTCACCACCATCGGCACCATCGCCTCGGCGGCGCCGCTCATGGGGCTGTTCGGCACCGTGGTCGGGATGATCGAGATCTTCGGCGCGCAGGGCCCGACCGGCAGCGCCAATCCGGCCCAGCTGGCGAGCGGCATTTCCATCGCGCTCTACAACACCGGCTTCGGGTTGGCGATCGCGATTCCCACGCTGATCTTCTATCGCCACTTCCGGCGCCTGATCGACAACTACGTGACCGACATGCAGATCCAGGCGGTGCGGCTGGTCGACGTGGTCCACGGCCAGCGGCAAGGCTGAGGCAGGCAGATGGCCGCCATGAACTTCCGCCGCCGGCGCGGCGGCACCGAGGAGCCGGAGATCAATCTGATCCCGTTCATCGACGTGCTGCTGGTGATCCTCATCTTCCTGATGGTCACGACCACCTACTCGCGCTTTGCCGAGTTGCAGATCAGCCTGCCGACCGCCGACGCCGAAAAGGCCGTCGAGCGGCCGCGCCAGATTCATGTGGGCGTGACGCCCGACGGCCACTACGCCATCGACCGCACCGCCGTGCGCGTGCAGGACCCGGACGCGCTCGCGGCCGAGATCAAGCGTGCGGCCGGCAACGATGCCGATCCGGTCATCGTGGTCGACGCCGACGCGGCAGCAACGCATCAGGCGGTCATCAATGTGCTGGAGGCGGCGCGCATCGCCGGCTTCTCGCGGCTGACCTTCGCCACGCAAACCACCACGCCGGCACGGCGCTGAGCTTGCCGGCTTCCGCTCGCCACGCATGAGCGCGCCGCGCGACCAGACGCCGCCGGCCGCCGGCTGGCGCGCCCGGCTCGAAGCCGGGCTGGTGCGCGGCTGGCAGCGACGCGGCCTCGTGTACTGGGCCTTTCTCGACATGTCGCTGCTGTGGCGCTGGATTGCGCTGTGGCGGCGCAAGCGCGCTGCGGCGCAAGGCACGCGCGTCGGCGTGCCGGTGATCGTCGTCGGCAACGTGACCGTTGGCGGCACCGGCAAGACGCCGACCGTCATCGCGCTGGTCGAGGCGCTGCGGGCGCGCGGTTTTGCACCCGGCGTCATCTCGCGCGGCCACGGCCGACGCGGCGACGCCATCCAGCTGGTCGCGCCCGACACCGCGCCCGATCTGGTCGGCGACGAGCCGGCGCTGATCGTCGCGCGCACCGGCGTGCCGATGGCGGTCGGCGCCGACCGCGTCGCCGCCGCGCGCGCCCTGCTCGCGGCCCATCCCGGGATCGACCTGCTGCTGTCCGACGACGGCCTTCAGCATCACGCCCTCGCGCGCGACATCGAACTCGTGCTGTTCGACGCGCGCGGCGCCGGCAACCGCGCCTGTCTGCCCGCCGGCCCGCTGCGCGAACCGGCCGACCGCCCGCGCGACGCCACGCTCTTCGTCGGCTGCCCGGTCGATGCCACGCTCAGCGTCAACGCGCCCGCCTTCACGCTCGACATTCGCCCCGGCGCGGCCTGGCAGCTCTGCGCGCCCGAGCGCCGCCGGCCGCTCGCCGACTGGATCGGCCAGCCGCTGCAAGCCGCCGCCGGCATTGGCGCGCCGGAAAAATTCTTCGCGATGCTGCGCGCCCACGGCCTCGATCCGCGCATGCTCGCCCTGCCCGACCATGCGCGCTTCGACGCCAGCAGCTTCGCCGCGCTCGGCCCGGACGACATCCTCATCACCGAAAAGGACGCCATAAAATGCCGCGCCCTGCCCGCGCTGGCAGCCGATGCGCGGCTCTGGGTCGTCCCGATCGACGCCATCCCGCCGGCCGCCCTGCTCGATCTCATCGCCGCCGCGCTCACCGAGAAAGCCCATGGACACCAAGCTGCTTGAAATCCTCGTCTGCCCGATCTGCAAGGGTCCGCTCGAACACCGCCGCGCCGAGCAGGAGCTGATCTGCCCGCGCGACAAGCTCGCCTTCCCGATCCGCGACGGCATCCCGGTGATGCTCGAATCCGAAGCCCGCAGCACCGACGCCGCCTGATGGCCGCGCCCGAATTCATCGCCGTCGTGCCGGCACGGCTGGCATCGACCCGCCTGCCCGACAAGCCGCTCGCCGACATCGCCGGCCTGCCGATGGTGGTGCGCGTGGCCCGGCGCGCGGCCGAAGCTGGCGCCAGCCGCGTGCTGGTCGCCACCGACGCGCCCGAGGTGATCGCCGCCTGCGCCGCCCACGGCATCGAGGCGCTGCTCACCGCCGCCGACCATCCCTCGGGCACCGACCGCCTGGCCGAAGTCGCCACCCGGCTCGCGCTCGCCGACGACGCCATCGTCGTCAACGTGCAGGGCGACGAGCCGCTGATCCCGCCGGCACTCGTGCGCGACTGCGCCGCCCTGCTCGACCGCCGACCCGAATGCGCCGTGGCCACCGCCGCCCACGCACTGCACGACGCCGCCGACTACCTCAATCCCAACGTCGTGAAAGTCGTCCTCGACGCGGCCGACCGCGCGCTCTATTTCAGCCGCGCGCCGATCCCCTTCGCGCGCGATGCCTTCCTCGCCGCCGCCGACCGCGCGACCGGTGCCGAACAGGCGCTCGGCGCCGGTCTGCCGGCGCTGCGCCATGTGGGCATCTATGCCTATCGCGCCGCCACGCTGCGGGCATTTCCGGCGCTGCCGATGCCGCCGGAAGAGCGTTTCGAGGCGCTCGAACAATTGCGCATCCTGCACCACGGATTCCGCATCGCGGTACTCCGAATTGCCGATGCACCGCCAGCCGGGGTCGATACCCAGAGCGATCTTGAGCGTGTCCGGGCACTCTTCACGTAAGCGTGCAGGCGCAAGCCACACGTAAGCGAATGGGCCGTCTTCACGGGAAAACCGCCCGTAGAATCAACGGCTTCCGCAGGGCGAAAGCACTGCAAAAGTTTCACAACTCTCTGGGGAAATCCCGATGCGACTCATCCTTCTTGGGCCGCCCGGTGCCGGCAAGGGCACGCAAGCCAACTTCATCAAGGAGAAGTTCAACATCCCGCAAATCTCCACCGGCGACATGCTTCGCGCGGCGGTGAAGGCGGGCACGCCGCTCGGCGTGGAAGCCAAAAAGATCATGGATGCCGGCGGCCTGGTGCGCGACGACATCATCATCAACCTCGTCAAGGAGCGCCTGCTCCAGGACGACTGCAAGGCCGGTTATCTGTTCGACGGCTTCCCGCGCACCATTCCCCAGGCCGAGGCCATGAAGGAAGCCGGTGTCGCGATCGACTACGTGCTGGAGATCGACGTGCCCGACGAGCCCATCGTCGAGCGCATGAGCGGTCGCCGCGTGCATGTGGCCTCGGGCCGCACCTATCACGTCAAGTTCAATCCGCCCAAGGCGGAAGGCATCGACGACGTGACCGGCGAAGCGCTGATCCAGCGCGACGACGACAAGGAAGAAACCGTGCTCAAGCGGCTCAAGGTCTATCACGAGCAGACCGAGGCGCTGGTCAAGTACTACGGCGACTGGGCCGAAGGCGGCCAGCCGGGCGCGCCGAAGTACCGCAAGATCGAAGGTCAGGGTGCGGTCGAAGCCGTCACCGCGCGCGCCTTCGAGGCACTCGCGAGCTGACGCCCGGGCGGCTTCGCGCCGCTTGCTCGGCACGCAGAAAAAGCCGCCTTCGGGCGGCTTTTTCATTGGCCGGCAGAATCGCGGTGGTCGCTCGACCGCCCCTCCCGGCGGCGCACGACTGGCTTGCGACCTGCTTCTGCACCGCCGGTCGCGCTCGCCGCCACGCGCCAAGTGCCCTGAAGAGAGATTCGATGTCGTCGTTCTGGAATTGCCTGGCGCCGCGCAGTCTGGCCGGCTGCGCGGCGCTGCTGCTGGCCGCCTGTGCCGGCGTGCCGCATGCGCCGCCGCCCTCGGCCGGCGCGGCCGATGCCCGACCGGCTGCGGCAATGCCGTCCGCCCGGCCGCATCCCGACCTCGCGCCACCGCCCGAGACCGCCACCGGCCTGCGCGCCGAGCCCCGGCCTGCCGTCATCGCCACGCGCCAGATGGTCGCGGCCGGCCATCCGCTGGCGGCCGAGATCGGCCGCGAGGTGCTGCGCGCCGGCGGCTCGGCGGTCGATGCGGCGGTGGCGGTGCAGGCGGTGCTCGGCCTGGTCGAGCCGCAAAGCTCGGGCATCGGCGGCGGCGGCTTCGCTTTGCTGTGGGATGGCCGCGAGGTGCAGGCCTGGGACGGCCGCGAAACCGCGCCGCTGCAAGCCGATCCGCGCCTGTTCCTCAATGCCGACGGCCGGCCGATGGGCTTGCAGCAGGCCATCGTCGGCGGCCGTGCGGTCGGCACGCCCGGCATCCTGCGCATGCTCGAAGCGATGCATCGCCAGCACGGCAGGCTGCCCTGGATCACGCTGTTCGCGCCGGCGATCCGGCTGGCCGAGAACGGCTTTCCCATTCCGGCGCGGCTGGCGCGGCAGATCGCCGCCGATGCCGCGCTCGGCAGCGACGCCGAGACCCGCGCCTACTTCTTCAACGCCGACGGCAGCCCGCGCGCCGAGGGCAGCCTGCTGCGCAATCCGGCGCTCGCCGCCACCTACCGTGCGATTGCCGAGGGCGGCGCCGATGCCTTCTATCGCGGGCCGACGGCGCAGGAAATCGTCGGCAAGGTGCGCGCCAGCGCCAATCCGGGCCGGCTCGATACCGAGGATTTCGAGCGCTACGAGGCGAAGCAGCGCGCCGCCGTGTGCAGCGACTACAAGCGCTGGCGCGTCTGCGGCATGCCGCCGCCGTCCTCGGGCGGCGTGGCGGTGGCGCAGATGCTCGGCATGCTGGCGCGCCGCAACATCGCCGTGGTGCCGCCGCAGCCGGAAGCCGGCCCGCACGGCCCGGCACTCATGCCGCAGGCCGATGCCGTGCATCTGCTCAGCGAGGTCGAGCGGCTGGCCTATGCCGACCGCGCGCTGTGGATCGCCGATCCGGACTTCGTGCCGGTGAATCTGGCCGGCCTGCTGGCGCCCGACTATCTCGCGCAGCGCGCCCGGCTCATCGGCGACCGCAGCCTGGGCGTGGCGCCGGCCGGCACACCCGCCGGCCAGCCGCAGGCGTTTGCGCCCGACCGCTCGACGGCCGAGGCCGGCACCTCGCAGATCAGCATCGTCGATGCCCAGGGCATGGCGCTGTCGCTGACCACCTCGGTCGAATGGCTGTTCGGCTCGCGGCTGATGGTGCGGGGCTTTCTGCTCAACAACCAGCTCACCGATTTCTCCTTCGTGCCCGAGGAAGCCGGCCGGCCCGTGGCCAATCGCGTCGAGCCGGGCAAGCGGCCGCGCTCGTCGATGACGCCGACGCTGGTGTTCGACCGTGCGAGCGGCGCGCCGGTGGCGGTGCTGGGCTCGCCGGGCGGCGCGCAGATCATCGAGTACGTAGCCAAGACGCTGATCGGCATCACCGACTGGGGCCTCGATCTGCAATCGGCGATCGACCTGCCCAACTTCGGCAGCCGCAACGGCCCGACCGAACTGGAGCGCGGCGCGGTCGCGCCCGGACTGGCCGAGGCGCTGCGCACACGCGGCCATGACGTGGCCGAAGTGGACATGACCAGCGGCGTGCAAGCCATCGTCATCGAGCGCGGCGCCGACGGCAGCCGGCGGCTGGTGGGCGGCAGCGACCGGCGCCGCGACGGTGCAGTGCTGGGCGATTGACGGCGGCGCCGCTCAGTTGAGCCGGTCGGCCTCGGGCCGCAGCTCGTCGATGCGGGCGCGCACCGCCGGCGCATCGGCAGCGCGCGGCACGGCGTCGAGATAGGCCTCGAGGTCGTCGATGGCGGCACGCGGGCATTCGAGCTGCGAATACACGAAGCCGCGGTCGCGCAGCTCGGTCGGCTCGCCGGGCAGCAGCGCCACCAGCCGTTGCTGCACCGGCAGCAGCCGCGCCCAGTCGTCGTCGCGCAGATGAATCATCTTGAGATTGCGCAGCAGCCGCGCCAGCGTCTCGCGCGGGCGGGTCGATTGCAGATGCACGCCGAGCGCCAGCGTCGGATCGTCCTCGTCCGGCAGATGGCTGATGAGTCGCGCCTCCAGCTCGCCGCGCGACAGCGAGCGGCCCTGGTCGAACACGTCGATGAACACCTCGCCGCCATTGACCCGCGTCTTGACCAGGTAGTGCCCCGGGAAGGACACGCCCTGCAGCGGAATGCCGGCCTGCCGGCCGATCTCGATGTAGACCAGCGCCAGCGTGATCGGAATGCCGCAGCGACGCTCGATCACCCGGTTGATGTAGCTGTTCTCGGGGTCGTAGTAGTCGTTGGCATTGCCGCGAAAGTGCAGCTCGCCGAAGAACAGGTGGTTGAGCATGCGCAGCTTGTGCAGCGGCGTGGCGTCGGTGGCGAGGCGGCCGCGCAGCCGCGCCGCAAAGCCGTCCACGTCGATCAGCAGCGCATCGAGGTCGAGGCCCGGATAGGCGTCCTGCGCCACGGAGGCGGCGGCCTCGAACAGCGGCAGGCTGGCGTCGTCGCCGACCAGCGTGGTCCAGTAGTCGAGCGGCGTAATGGGTGTGACTGTCATGGCCGCGCGTGGCCGGTCGTCATACCCGGCGCTTGAAGTCCTTTGGCCGGAAACCTAGCACGAGCAGCGTCAGCAGATAGATCGCGCCACCGCCGCTCACGACCAGCGCAAGCGCGCCGACGCGCTGGAAGGCCTGACCATCGCGCAGCCAGTCGAACTGCGCCGAGGCCCAATGCAGGCTCGCGCCGAGCGCCAGCAGCGCCAGCGTCACCTTCCACCAGAAGCTGCCCCAGCCCGGCAACGGCCGGTAGATGCCGCGCTTGCGCAGCCCGGTGAACAGAAAGCCCGCATTGATGCAGGCGCCCAACCCGATCGCCAGCGCCAGGCCCGCATGCTTGAGCGGCCCGATGAAGGCCACATTCATCGCCTGCGTGGCCAGCAGCACCAGCAGCGCGATGCGCACCGGCGTGCGCAGGTCTTGCCGCGCATAAAAGCCCGGCGCCAGCACCTTGACCAGGATGAGCCCGGGCAGGCCGACGGCATAGGCGCGCAGCGCGTCGGCGCTCATCACCGCGTCCTCGGCCGAGAAGCGGCCGTGGTGGAACATGGTGGCGATCAGCGGCAGCGCCAGCACCATCAGCGCGACCGCCGCCGGCAGCGCCAGCAGGCAGGCCAGGCGCAGGCCCCAGTCGAGCAGCGCGTTGTAGTCGTCATGCCGCTCGGCGGCGTGGGCGCGACTCAGATAGGGCAGCAGGATCGTGCCCAGCCCCACGCCGAGCATGCCGGTCGGGAACTCCATCAGCCGGTCGGCATAGAACAGCCACGAGATCGAACCGGTGCCCAGAAACGACTGGAACACCCGGTTGATGACCAGCGATATCTGCGCCACCGACACGCCAAGCACCGCCGGCCCCATCTGGCGCAGCACGCGGCGCACGCCGGCATCGGACCAGGCCGCGCGCAGATCGAGCCGGATGCGCGGCAGCATGCCCACGCGGCGCAGCGCCGGAATCTGGAACGCCAGCTGAAGCACGCCGCCGCCGAGCACCGCCCAGGCCAGCACCTCGATCGACGGATTGCTGCCGCGCGCGAACAGCAGCATCGAGCCGATGAAACTCAGATTGAGCAGCACCGGCGTGAAGGCCGGCACCGAGAACCGCGCCCAGGTATTGAGAATCCCGCCCGCCAGCGCCACCAGCGAGATGAAGCCGATGTAGGGAAACATGATCCGCAGCAGCCCGACTGCGGTCGCGTACTTGGGCGGATCGGCCGAAAAGCCCGGCGCCACCACCCAGATCAGCAGCGGCGCGGCCAGCACGCCGAGCGCCGTCACCGCCACCAGGATCCACGCGAGGATCGTCGCCACGTCGTCGATGAGGCTGCGGGTTTCGCTCTCGCTGCGCCGGCCCTTGTACTCGCCGAGGATCGGCACGAAGGCCTGGGAAAACGCACCTTCGGCAAACAGGCGACGCAACAGATTGGGCAGGCTGAAGGCGAGGAAGAAGGCATCCGTCATCAGCGAGGCACCGAACAGCCGCGCCACCAGCAAATCGCGGATCAGCCCGGAGATGCGCGACAGCAAGGTGAGGCCGCTGACGGTCGCGAGCGTTTTCAGTAGGTTCATCGGGAGGGAGGAGCGGAAGCGGCGCGCAGTGTAGCCAATGGAGACGGTGTGCCGGCGTCCGGTCACTGGCGCCAGCCGGTTACACGCGGCACCCACGCGCCCACCGCCGCCGTGATTTGCTCGATCGCCTCACCCCGAAGGAGCACGAGCATGAAAAAAGAACCGCGCGTAATGCGTCGCCCGGAGGACAGCAAGGTCGAACCCGCCCTGCCGCACGAGCAGGACCAGAAGGCCGGCAGCCAGCAGCGCGCCCAGACCGAAGATCGCAACCGCCTGCGCAAGGGTTTCGAGGATGCCGAAAGCGGCAAGGTGGATACCGGTCCGCAACCCGTGATCGAGGAAACCGACCGAAAGCTGCGCGGCTCGGCCGATCACTGAAGCGCACCGGGCGGGAACGCCGGAAACAACAATGTCATTTGCCAAGATGACTCGCGACTTTTATACTTGCGTGTTCATCAGCCCAGTTTCATCGCGCACCGAGTCTGCGCGAAACCGCAGAACCCCGGAAAGCAAAGCAAGCAAACATGGCCAATTCCGCTCAAGCGCGCAAGCGCGCTCGCCAAGCCGTCAAACTCAATGCCGCCAATTCGGCGCTGCGTTCGCGTTATCGCACCGCCGTCAAGGGCGTGCGCAAGGCCATCGCCGCCGGCGACAAGGAAGCGGCCACCGCCAGCTTCCGCGCCGCGACCAGCGTGCTCGATTCGATCGCTGCCAAGCGCATCGTTCACCGAAACAAGGCGGCTCGCCACAAGAGCCGCCTGGCTGCCGCATTGAAGGCCATCGCCGCCTGAGGTCGCTCGCCGACCGGCGAAGCAAGCCTTGATGAAGCCGCCCGGCAACCGCCCGGCGGCTTTTTTGTTTTGCGGCGGCCCGGTGAAGGCTGTCATCCAGTCACGCGAGACTGCCTGCCGCTCTCACTTGGCGCGACAGGCCTCGCCACCTTCGCTCCATCTATTTGCCGACAACTGGAATGGAAATTTCTGCCGCACCGAGCAATGTCAGCCACGCCCGCGTCGCGAGGAAGATGGGCGCCTTGATCGTTCGAGCGCACGGCCCGGACGGCGCGCCGTCAGACCGGTTCGGCAGGTGCCGGCGGCTGGGCGCTGCTGATGGTCTGGAGATTGTTGTCGGCGGCGAAACTGAGGACGAACTGAAGCGCCATCGGCTCGATGTCGCGCAGGCGCGTATCGACGATCACGCACTTGACGCCGTCCTGAAAACTGGGGCGAACATAGGGCGAGTAGCCGATATGGGACTGAATGCCGCGACCACCCTTGGGTCGGAACGGCGACATCACGCCGCAAAGTCGTTCGGCCCAGTCGCTCGGCCGGAAAGTCTTGCCATCCTGTGTCTTGCCGAGGATGACGACCTGTCTGATGGAATTCGGAATGGGATCGGCCATGGCTTTGGACCCGGACAGGGGATTCGAATTGTAATCGCGGGGCGGCCGTCAACCCGCCACTGCCATCACGGGCATTTCGCGTTTCGGAAACTGAATTCCGCATTGCGGCATGACGCTGCGCCGCGACGACGACGTTTGCCCATCGCACCACCCCACGCACTGCCAGCCGATGGCGGCTTGGCGGCGCGCCACTGACCGCTGCATCCCTTCGCTTATGATTCCCCCGGGCGGGAAACCGCCCGTTTTTATTTGTCTGGAACCGACATGAACGCACCCGAGCCAATCAAGACTTCGCACGTCATGAACACCTACGGACGCCTGCCGGTCACGTTTGCGCGTGGCGAAGGCGTCTGGCTCTGGGACGAACAAGGCCGCAAATATCTCGATGGCCTGGCCGGCATCGCGGTCAACGGCCTTGGCCATGCCCATCCCAAGCTGGTGAAGGCGCTGACCGAGCAGATCGCGACCCTAATCCACACCTCCAATGTGTACGGCGTGCGCGGCCAGGAAGATCTGGCCGACATGATTTGCGCGCGCTCCGGCATGGAAGAGGTCTTCTTCTGCAACTCGGGCGCCGAGGCCAACGAGAACGCGATCAAGCTCGCGCGGTTTCATGGCTACAAGCACGGCCGCAACTTCATCAAGACCGTGGTGATGGAGCAGTCGTGGCACGGCCGCACCATCGCCACGCTGGCCGCGACCGGCAGCGAGAAGGCGCGCAAGGGCTTCGAGCCGATGCAGGACGAGTGCTTCGTGCGCGTGCCGTACAACAACCTCGCCGCCATCGTCGAAGTGGCCGAGACGAATCCCGAGATCAACAGCGTGCTGCTCGAAGTGCTCCAGGGCGAAGGCGGCATCAACGTCGCCGACGCGGAGTATCTGCAGGGTCTGCGCAAGCTCTGCGACGAACGCGGCTGGCTGCTCATCCTCGACGAAGTGCAATGCGGCGTCGGCCGCACCGGCGTGTGGTTCGGCTATCAGAACGCCGGCATCGAGCCCGACGCGATCACGCTGGCCAAGGGCCTCGGCTCGGGCGTGCCGATCGGCGCACTGGCGGTGCGCGGTCCGGCGGCGAAGCTGTTCGGCCCGGGCAATCTCGGCACCACCTTCGGCGGCAATCCGCTGGCGATGCGCGCCGGCGTCTGCACGCTCCAGACCATCGAGGAAGACGGCCTGATGGCGCATGCCAAGGCGCTTGGCGATCACATCCGCGCCGGCTTTGCGCAAGCGCTTGCAGGTGTGGCGGGCGTGAACGACATCCGCGGCCTGGGCCTGATGATCGGCATCGAGCTCGACCGGCCCTGCGGCGCCATCGTGACGCGCGCGCTTGAGGCTGGCCTGCTGGTGAATGTGACGCGCGACCAAGTCGTGCGCCTGCTGCCGCCGCTCGTCATGACCACCGCCGAAGCCGACCTGCTGATCGCAGGACTCGCACCGATCATCAAGAACTTCCTGCTCGAATGACCATGGCGATCAAGCACTACCTCCAGTTCAAGGATCTGAGCCGGGCCGAAACCGAGCATGTGTTCGAGCGCGCGAAGATCATCAAGCGCAAGTACAAGCAGTTCGAGACCTATTACCCGCTGGCCGACCGCACGCTGGTGATGATTTTCGAGAAGGCGAGCACGCGAACCCGCCTGAGCTTCGAGGCCGGCATGCATCAGCTGGGTGGCGCGGCCATCTACCTGAACACGCGCGACTCGCAGCTCGGGCGCGGCGAGCCGGTGGAAGACGCGGCCCAGGTCATCAGCCGCATGTGCGACCTGGTGATGATCCGCACCTTCGAGCAGTCGATCATCGAGCGCTTTGCGGCGCAGTCGCGAGTGCCGGTCATCAACGGGCTGACCAACGAGTTCCATCCCTGCCAGATCCTCGCGGACATCCTCACCTACGTGGAGCACCGCGGCAGCATCCAGGGCAAGACGGTGGCGTGGATCGGCGATGCCAACAACATGTGCAACACCTGGCTCCAGGCCGCCGAAGTGCTCGACTTCAAGGTGAACGTGAGCACGCCGCCCGGCTACCGCGTCGACGCGGCGGTGGCCGGCGTGACCGACGGTCGCCATTTCGAGGTGTTTGCCGATCCGGTCGACGCCTGTCGCGGCGCCGATCTGGTCACCACCGACGTGTGGACCTCGATGGGCTGGGAAGCCGAGAACGAAGCGCGCCTGAAGGCCTTCGCCGACTGGCAGGTGAACGGCAAGCTGATGTCGGCGGCCCATGCCGACGCGCTGTTCATGCACTGCCTGCCCGCGCATCGCGGCGAGGAAGTGAGCGCCGAAGTCATCGACGGGCCGCAGAGCGTGGTCTGGGACGAGGCGGAAAACCGCCTCCACGCCCAGAAGGCGCTGATGGAATATCTGCTGCTCGGTCACATCGATTGAGCCACGGACCGGCGTTGCCCTCTGCGGTCATGCGTTCGCGCGTCGTCTTCACCGGGCTGTTCGCGCTGACGCTGGCGGGCTGCGCGGCGCCGAGCATTCCGGGCCACGGTGCGGCGCCTGCGCCGGCTGCACCGTCGGCGCCGACGCCGTCCGCCGCGCCGGCGCCCGTCGCCAGTCCGGCGCCGCCGGCAGCCGTCCCACCCCGGCCGGTAGCGCCAGCGCCGATCAACGGCGCCCAGCTCATCCGGCTCGACGATCTGCTCGGCCTCACGCGCGAGCTGCTCAATCTGGCGCCCGATGTCGCGCGCATTCGCTGGAACGCGAGCCAGGGCAAGCCGGCGACCGCCGGTGCCGATCTCGATGCCGCGCGCGGCGAGGCCGCCGCCCGGCTCGCCGCCAGCTACAACGCCGATCCCGAGCTGTTCCGCGACTACTTCCGCGCCCAGAGCGAAGCCAGCCGCTTCGTGCAGGGCGAGCTGTTCGCGCAATGGAAACGGGCCGGTGCGCCGCCGACCATGACGCTCACGCGCAGCGAAGCCCAGGTGCAGGCCACGTCCGACAAGCTCACGCCGCGCCTGATGCGTGCGCTGGCCGATGCCGCGCCTGGCCTGCGCGCCGGCGGTGCGCGTGCCGCCGTGGCCGCCCATGCCAAGACCCGGCTGCCGACGCGTTCTGCGCTGTCCGACCCGACGCGCGCCATCGCGATCAAGCCGCTGCTCGACCGCGCAGCAGAATGAAAACGCTTGCAGCACCCTCCCGGCGTGCCGCCCGCCGACGACCGTCGGCCGGCGTCCGGCGCGCTGTCACCCCGGTGGCATAATCGCGCGCGCCGGAAACCGGCCGGCAATCGCCTGATCCCGTTCGCCACCCCGCAGCACGCCTGATGCAGCCCGCCTGCCCCGCCGCCCTCGGTGAACGGTGACCTCCCCGGACCAGAATTCATGCACGGCGCCCCCGGACTCGGGGCCGGGCCCGCGCCGGCATTCACCCTCACACGGGATCATTGATGAGCAACAAAGTGAAGAAGGTCGTGCTTGCCTATTCGGGCGGCCTCGACACCTCGGTCATTCTCAAGTGGCTGCAGGACGTCTACCAATGCGAGGTCGTGACCTTCACGGCCGACATCGGCCAGGGCGAGGAAGTCGAACCCGCGCGCAAGAAGGCCATCGCGCTCGGCATCAAGCCCGAGAACATCTTCATCCAGGACCTGCGCGAAGAATTCGTGCGCGACTTCGTGTTCCCGATGTTCCGCGCGAACACCGTGTACGAAGGCGAATACCTGCTCGGTACCTCGATCGCGCGGCCGCTGATCGCCAAGCAGCTGATCGAGATCGCCAGGCAGACCGGCGCCGACACCATCAGCCACGGCGCCACCGGCAAGGGCAACGACCAGGTCCGCTTCGAGCTGGGCGCCTATGCGCTGATGCCGGGCGTGAAGGTCATCGCCCCGTGGCGTGAATGGGATCTGCTGTCGCGCGAGAAGCTGCTGGCCTATGCCGACGCGCACAAGATTCCGGTCGACTTTAAGAAGCGCAAGGGCGGCGGCGCGCCCTACTCGATGGATGCCAACCTGCTGCACATCAGCTACGAGGGCGGCATTCTCGAGGACCCGAACTTCGCGCCCGAAGACAGCATGTGGCGCCTGACCGTGTCGCCCGAGAAGGCGCCGAACAAGCCGCAGATCATCGAGCTCACGTACGAGAAGGGCGACGTCGTCGCCATCGACGGCGTGCGTCTCAAGGCGCATGAAGTGCTCGACACGCTGAACAAGCTCGGCGGCAAGCACGGCATCGGCCGGCTCGATCTGGTCGAGAACCGCTATGTCGGCATGAAGAGCCGCGGCTGCTACGAAACGCCCGGGGGCACGATCCTGCTGAAGGGTCACCGCGCCATCGAGTCGATCACGCTCGACCGCGAAGTCGTCGCGCTCAAGGACGACCTCATGCCGCGCTACGCCCGCATGATCTACAACGGCTACTGGTTCAGCCCCGAGCGCGAACTGCTGCAAGGCCTCATCGACGCCTCGCAGGCCAAGGTGAACGGCGTGGTCAAGCTCAAGCTGTACAAGGGCACGATCATGGTCGTGGGCCGCGAATCCAAGGATTCGCTGTTCGACGCCAGGATCAGCACCTTCGACGACGACGGCGGCGCCTACAACCAGGCCGACGCCGGCGGCTTCATCAAGCTGAATGCGCTGCGCCTGCGGATTGCCGCGAACAAGGCGGCGGCGAGCAAGCCGGCGCGCAAGGCTGCGGCCAAGAAGGTGACCAAGGCTGCGCCAGTCAAGCCGACGGCCGAAACGCCGGTAGCCGCCAAGCCGGTCGCCGAAGTGGCTGCGCCGGCGGTGGAAGCCGCTGTGCCGGCAGAAGCCGTCGCGGCCAAGCCCGCTGCCAAGAAGGCGAAGAAGACCGCCGCCAAGAAGGCCGCTGCCTGATCGCCTGAGCCGCAGCGCCGCGCAGGCGGCGCCGGCAACACACCCGCCGTGCCCTTGAGGCCGGCGGGCGTCGTCATTTCTTGGGCTTGCCTTCGGGCAGCGCAAACAGCACCAGCACCACCAGGAACACGCCGAGCGCGATCCAGCTGCAGATCAGCGCACCGTTCACGCCGATCAGCTCCTGCTGATGGCTCAGGAACATGAGCGCCAGCATTGCCGCCAGCGCTCCGCACAGCTTCTTCTCGCGCGCGCTCAAGTCCGACCAGGCCATTCCTGCATCCCCGTTTTCTTGTTGTGTCGATGGCCCGGCGGGCGCTCAGACGATCAGCGGCTCGGGTTCGAGCTCGACGCCGAAGCGCTCGCGCACCGCTGCGCGCACCGCCTCGCACAGCGCCAGCACCTCGGCACCGGTGGCATCGCCGCGATTGACCAGCACCAGCGCCTGGCGCTCGAACATGCCGGCACGCCCCAGATCGCGCCCCTTCCAACCCGCCTGCTCGATCAGCCAGCCGGCCGCGAGCTTGAACCGGCCATCGGCCTGCTCATGCCCGACGATGCCCGGATTTGCCGCGCGCAATGCGCCGAACAACGCCGCATCGACCACCGGATTCTTGAAGAAGCTGCCTGCGTTGCCCAGCCGGCGCCAGTCGGGAAGCTTGCGCTCACGCAGGCCGATCACCGCAGCGGCCACGTCACGCGGCGTGGGCTCGGCAACGCCGGCGCGCGCGATTTCCTCGGCCAGTTCACGGTAGCCAAGCCGCGCGGTCCAGCGCAGCGGCAGCCGCAGCACGATGGCGGTGATGACGTAACGCCCGGCCGCCTCATGCTTGAAGACCGAATCGCGGTAGCCGAAGCGGCAGTCGGCGCGGCTGAATTCGCGCCGCTCGCCGCTGCGCAGGTCGAGCGCCTCGAGTCGCTCGAACACCGCCTCCAGCTCGACGCCGTAGGCACCGATGTTCTGGATCGGTGCCGCGCCGCAGCGGCCCGGAATCAGGCTGAGGTTTTCGAGTCCGCCCCAGCCCTGGTCGAGCGTCCAGGCCACGGCATCGGCCCAGATTTCGCCGGCGCCGAGCCGCACGAAGCGGTGTGCGCCGTCGTCGCCGAGCAGTTCGCGGCCCGGCAGCAGCGGCCGCAGCACCAGCGCATCGACATCGCGGGCGAGCACCAGATTGCTGCCGCCGCCGAGCACGAAGACCGGATCGGCGCCGGCCAGCGCGAGCGCAGCGCGCAATTCGGCGAGCGTCGCGACCTCGGCATAACGGCTGGCGCGGGCGGAAAGTTGAAGGGTGTTGAAAGGTCGAAGATCGACGTTCTTGAGCACTTGCATCCGGCCGATTGTAGGCGAGGGGCTGGCATAGAATCGCCCGCTCCCTTAGACAGAAAAGCCCCAATCCATGCCTTCGTTCGACATCGTTTCCGAAGCCGACATGGTCGAACTGCGCAATGCGCTCGACCAGACCAACAAGGAAATCGGCACCCGCTTCGACTTCAAGGGTTCGAGCGCCAATGTCGAGCAGAAGGACAAGGAGCTGACGGCCTGGGCCGACAGCGACTTCCAGCTCGAACAGGTGCGCGCCGTGCTCACCGCCAAGCTCGCCAAGCGCAATGTCGATGTGCGCTTCCTCGACATCGGCAAGGTCGAGAAGATCTCGGGCGACAAGGCCAAGCAGGTCATCAAGATCAAGCAGGGCATCGAGAGCGATCTGGCCAAGAAGATCGTCAAGCACATCAAGGACAGCAAGCTCAAGGTGCAGGCCAGCATCCAGGGCGATGCGGTGCGCGTGACGGGCGCCAAGCGCGACGACTTGCAGGCCGCCATCGCGCTGCTGAAGAAGGACATCACCGAGCAGCCGCTCGCGTTCAACAACTTCCGCGACTGATCGAGCCACCGCGGTGCCGTCCTATCGCCGTGCGCTGCAGGGCACCCGCACCGTGGTGCTGCGCGACCTGCTGGGCAAGACGCCGCTGTCGGCGCTGGAGCTGATGCAGCCGCGCCTGGTCGAGCAGATCGCGCTGCTCTGGGGCCATCCGGAGATGGGCCGTTTCTTCGAGCTGCTGACTTACGCGAGCGAGTCGGCGCAGCCGCTCGGCAAGCTGGAGATGGAGGAGATCGCCTTCCTTCAGGCCTTGCACCTGAAGATGCTGCGGCTCGGCATGGTGGCGGCACTGCCGCCGGCCGGACCGCCGCGCTTCGACGCGACGGTCACGCTGCCGTCGCTCAGGCCGCGCCGCGCCCGCTGATCTGGGCGTAGGCCGAGTGGTTGTGGATCGACTCGAAGTTCTCCACTTCCACGGTGAAGGCGCCGACGCGCTCGTCCTGTTGCAGCCGGCTCACCACGTCGCGGATCAGGTCCTCGACGAACTTGGGGTTGTCGTAGGCGTTCTCGGTGACGTGCTTTTCGTCCATGCGCTTGAGCAGGCCGTAAAGCTCGGCCGAGGCTGAATCCTCGGCCACACGCGCGATGGCTTCGAGCGCAAACGGCTTGGCCAACTCGACCTCGATGGTGACGTGCGAGCGCTGGTTGTGCGCGCCGTATTCCGAGATTTCCTTGGAGCAGGGGCACAGGCTCGTGACCGGCACGACCATCTTGACCCAGACCGATTCGCCGGCCGGGCTGCGCTCGGCGCGCAACGTCACCACATAGTCGAGCAGGCTGCTCACGCCCGACACCGGCGCCGTCTTGCGGATGAAGTACGGAAAGGTCAGCGCGATTTCGCCAGCCTCGGCTTCAAGCTTGGCGAGCATGGTGGCGAGCACGCCGGGCAGCGCCTCGGCCGACCAGCCGGCCTTCTGCTCCTCGAGCAGCGCGACGAAGCGCGACATGTGCGTGCCCTTCTGCTCGGCCGGCAGCGCCACGTTCATGGCGAATTCGGCCACCGAAGGCTGATCGCCGGCCGAAGTGGCGACGAGGATGGGATAGCGCACACCCTTGATGCCGACCTTCTGGATCGGCACGCGGCGCGCGTCGTGGCTGGCCTGGACGTCGGGGATCACGATGCTCTGCGGAATCGCGGCGAAGGAGTCGCGCGTGTTCATTGAAATTTCTCCTGCTGCCCGGAACGCCGGGGCGGGCCAAACGGCGATTATGCCGTCAAGCCCCGCAGGGTCTGACCGATGCCTTACGGCTCAGTTCGCATACGGGTATGCGCAGCGGCGCGGCGGTGTTTCGAGGCGTAGCCGCGCCCGGTCCGCCTCAGACCGAGCCGGCCACGCGCGCCAACCGCACGCGGGTACCGAAGCGTTCGCGCACCGAACGCGCGATGCCGGCCGCATCGAGGCCGCAGCCAGCCAGCAGCGCGGCCTGCTCACCGTGGTCGATGAAGCGGTCAGGCAGGCCCAGCTGCAATACCGGCCGGACGATGCCGAGCGCCGCGAGCGCCTCGGTGATGGCGCTGCCCGCGCCACCCATGATCGCGCCCTCCTCCACCGTCACGATGGCGTCGTGCGACTCGGCCAGCTCGCGCACCAGCGCCACGTCGAGCGGCTTGACGAAGCGCATGTTGGCGACCGTCGCGTCGAGCTGTTCGGCGGCGCCGAGCGCCGGCGCAACCATCGAGCCGAAGGCCAGGATCGCGATGCGCTCGCCGGCCGCCGCGGTGGATTGCCGGCGCACTTCGCCGCGCCCGAGCGCGATCGGCTCCAGCCCGGCGTCGACCGCCACGCCCGTGCCCGAGCCGCGCGGATAGCGCACCGCCGCCGGACCGGCGTAGTCGTAGGCCGTCGTGAGCATGCGGCGGCATTCGGCTTCGTCGGCCGGCGCCATCACCACCATGTTGGGGATGCAGCGCAGGAAGGCGTAGTCGTAATTGCCGGCGTGGGTCGCGCCGTCGGCACCGACGAGGCCGGCGCGGTCGATCGCGAAGGTGACGTCGAGGTTCTGCAACGCCACGTCGTGGATCAACTGGTCGTAGGCGCGTTGCAAAAAGGTGCTGTAGATCGCCACGACCGGCTTGGCGCCCTCGCAGGCGATGCCGGCCGCGAACGTGACGGCATGCTGCTCGGCGATGCCCACGTCGAAATAGCGCTGCGGAAACTGCTGCTCGAACTTGACCAGGCCGGAGCCTTCGCGCATCGCCGGCGTGATGCCGACCAGACGCTCGTCCTTGGCCGCCATGTCGCAGATCCAGTCGCCGAACACTTGCGTGTAGGTCGGCTTGCTCGGCAGCGAGGTCTTCACGATGCCGCGCACCGGGTCGAACTTGCCCGGGCCGTGATACAGGATCGGATCGGCCTCGGCGAGCTTGTAGCCGGCGCCCTTGCGCGTGACCACATGCAGGAACTGCGGCCCGCTGCGCTCGCGCAGGTTGGCCAGCGTGCTCACCAGCGTGTCGATGTCGTGGCCGTCGATCGGCCCCAGATAGTTGAAGCCGAACTCTTCAAAGATGGTGCCCGGCCCGAGCATGCCCTTGGCGTGCTCCTCGAACTTGCGCGCGAATTCGCGCAGCGGCGGCACCGGGTCGAGCATCTTCTGGCCCACGCGGCGCGCGGTGGCGTAGAAGCGCCCGCTCATCAGCTTGGTGAGATGGCGGTGTAGCGCGCCCACCGGCGGCGAGATCGACATCTCGTTGTCGTTGAGGATGACGATGAGATTGGTGTCGCGCATGACGCCGGCGTTGTTCAGCGCCTCGAAGGCCATGCCGGCCGACATCGAGCCGTCGCCGATCACCGCGATGTGCTGGCGCCGGGCGTGGCCCTGATTGCGCGAGGCGACCGCCATGCCCAGCGCCGCGCTGATCGAGGTGCTGCTGTGCGCGGTGCCGAACACGTCGTACTCGCTCTCGCAGCGGCGCGGAAAACCCGAGATGCCGTCGGCCTGACGCAGCCGGTCCATCGCGTCGCGCCGGCCGGTGAGGATCTTGTGCGGATAGCTCTGATGGCCCACGTCCCAGACGATGCGGTCGTCCGGCGTGTTGAAGGCGTAGTGCAGCGCAATGGTCAGCTCGACCGTGCCGAGGTTGGACGACAGATGGCCGCCGGTGCGCGAGACCGAATGCAGCACGAACTCGCGCAGCTCGTCGGCGAGCTGGGGCAGGCGTTCGCGCGGCAGCCGACGCAGGTCGGCCGGCGAGTCGATCGTCGAGAGAAGCTGGTACGGGTCGGACATGGCTGGGAACCCCGGTGCCGGCGGTCAGTGCGACCGGCGGACGATGTAATCGGCAATCTGCGCAAGCCGCAGCGTGGCGCCGTCGATGCGGGCGAGCGCGGCGTGGGCGTCGGCACGCAAGCGCTCTGCCAGCAGCTTGGCATCGGACAGGCCGAGCAGCGAGACATAGGTGGGCTTGTCGGCGGCGGCGTCCTTGCCGGCGGTCTTGCCGAGCGTGGCGGTATCGGCTTCGGCGTCGAGGATGTCGTCGACGACCTGGAACGCGAGACCGACGGCGGCGGCGTAGGCGTCGAGCGCGTCGATGGCGCGGGAATCGGCCGCGCCCGCTTGCGCGCCGAGCAGCACGCTCGCGCGCAGCAGCGCGCCGGTCTTGAGCCGGTGCATGGTTTCGAGTTCGGCGCGCGACAGCCTCAGGCCGACGCTCGCCAGATCGATGGCCTGCCCGCCCGCCATGCCGCGCGAGCCGGCGGCCCGCGCCAGCAGCGCGCACAGCTGGGCGGCGCGCGGCGTGTCGGCGCCGGCCAGCACCTCGAACGCGAGGCTTTGCAGCGCATCGCCGACCAGCAGCGCATTGGCCTGACCGAAGGCGGCATGCACCGTCGGCTTGCCGCGCCGCAGCAGGTCGTTGTCCATCTCGGGCATGTCGTCATGCACCAGCGAATAGGCGTGGATCAGCTCGACCGCGACGGCGGCCGCCTCGACCGTGGCCAGCGGCGCCGCGAACGCGAGGCCGGCGGCATGCGCGAGCAGCGGACGCACGCGCTTGCCGCCGTCGAGCACGCCATGCCGCATCGCAGCATGCAATTGCGCCGGCGCTTCGTCGGCCGGCGGCAGCGCGCGGTCGAGCGCCAGCTCGGTGCGCGCGGCGATGGCGGCAATCCAGTCCTCGAAGGACAGGTCCGCGCCGCCGTCCGTCAGTCCGGCCTGCTCGGTCATGCGTCCTCCCGGCCCAGATCGAGCGGCTGTGCGGCGCCGAGCGGATCCTCGGGATCGACGACTTCGAGCCGCTGCCGCGCCGCCGCCAGCTGGGCCTGGCACACGCGCACCAGCTCCGCGCCGCGCTGATAGGCCGTCACCGAGGCATCGAGCGGCAGCTGCTGCGATTCCATGGTTTCGACGAGGCGTTCGAGCTCGGCGAGCGCGGTCTCGAAACTGGGCGGATCGGCGGATTCGGCGGCGGTTGCCGGAGTGGTGGACATTGCAATCCTCGAAGGCGGGGCCCGGCATTTTAAGCGCGCCTGGGCCATCTCCCGGACCCTGCGCCGCCCAGCCGCAATCGGCGCCGTACATCAGCCGCATTTACGTTTGTTGAACCAAGCCAATTCCGGCGGAAAGGACTTTGCTAGACTCCGCAGTTCCTCGGACGAATCGCAAATTTCCGCATTGGTCCGAATGCCCTGTTTGGTTGCACGGATTCCGATTGCGGAATTCCCTTTCGGATCATGCAGTTACGGGGGCGAAGGTTGGACGGTGACGCACTTGTTGCGCCGGCCGTCCGGTTTTTCGACTCCCTCTCCGGCGCGCAACGCACCGGAGTCGTTTGGGTGTCTTCAATTCATTAAAGGGTTGGGGTCATGTCAGACATTGGCAATCAAGTCGCGCTCGCGCGTCCGTCTAGCCAACTTCCTGTCACCTGGTATTTCGACGAAAAGCTTTACCAGCAGGAACTCCATCAACTGTTCGCGCCGTCCGCGCGCTATGTGGGCACGCGCCTCATGGTGCCGGAGCACGGCGACTATTACGCGCTGCCGCAAGAGGATCACGGCCGCGCGCTGGTGCACAACGAACGCGGCATCGAGCTCATCTCCAACGTCTGCCGGCACCGCCAGGCGGTGATGCTCGAAGGCCGTGGCAATACCGGCGGCAAGAACATCGTTTGCCCGCTGCACCGCTGGACCTACGATCTCAAGGGCGAACTCATCGGCGCGCCGCATTTTGCCGAGAACCCCTGCCTCAACCTGAGGCGCTCGCCGACGCTGGAATGGAACGGCCTGCTGTTCGAGGACAGCGGCTCGCAGCTGTCGCGCGAGGTGCTGGCCGAGCTGGAAACCTCGAAGTTCGCCAAGTACTTCGACTTCACCGGCTACCGGCTCGACCATGTGGAAATGCACGAGTGCAACTACAACTGGAAGACCTTCATCGAGGTCTACCTGGAGGACTACCACGTCGTGCCCTTCCATCCCGGCCTGGGCAAGTTCGTGAACTGCGGCAATCTGGCCTGGGAATTCGGCAAGCATTTCTCGGTGCAGACCGTGGGCCTGCTCGATTCGCTCGGCAAGCCGGGTTCCAGGACCTACGAGCAGTGGCACAACCAGTGCCGCAAGTACTTCGACAACGGCAATTCGCTGCCCGAGTTCGGCGCGGTGTGGATGACGGTCTATCCGAACATCATGCTGGAGTGGTATCCGGGCGTGCTCACGGTTTCCACGCTGCATCCGATGGGCATGGGCCGGACGATGAACATCGTCGAGTTCTACTACCCCGAGGAAATCTGCTGGTTCGAGCGCGAGTTCGTCGATGCCCAGCGCGCGGCCTACATGGAAACCGCGATCGAGGACGACGAGATCGCCGAGCGCATGGATCGTGGCCGGCGCGCACTGCTCAACCGCGGCATCAACGAGGTCGGGCCCTACCAGTCGCCGTTCGAGGACGGGATGCTCCACTTCCACGAGTACCTGCGGCGCGAACTCGGCCGACCGTCGATTTGACGGCGGGCGGGCGCGCTGCGCTGCCGCCCGCCCGCGCCTTCGGGCGCGGCGCGGGCAGCTGAGGGCGGCGCATGCAATCGCTCTGGATGCTGGCGGCGGCGGCGTTGTTCTCGCTGGTCGCCGCCTTCGTCAAGCTCGCCATCGATGCGCACAGCGCCTGGGAAATCCTGTTCTGGCGCAATGCCGTGGGGCTGGCGGTGCTGCTGCCGATGGCGCTGCGGCGCATGGGCGGCCTGCGCGCGCTGGTGGTCACGCCGCACTGGCGCGGCCATCTGGCGCGCAATGCGTCGGGCACGACGGCGGTGCTGCTGTGGTTTGCCACCACCGCCCATCTGCCGCTGGCGACGGCGCTCACGCTCAACTACACCTCGTCGCTGTTTCTGGCTGCGCTGCTGGTCGGTGGCGCCTGGCGTGCCGGTCGGCGTGGACCGGGCCGGCGGATGCTGGCCGCGCTGCTGATCGGCTTTGCCGGCATCGTCTGCGTGCTGCGGCCCACGCTCGCGCCCGAGCAATGGCTGTGGGGCGCGGCCGGACTGGCGTCGGGATTGCTCGGCGCGGGCGCGCTGCTGTCGCTGCGCACGCTCGGCCAGCTCGGCGAGCCGTCGACGCGCACGGTGTTCTACTTTTCATTGAGCGGGGCGGCGGCCGGCGCTGCGGGCATGCTGGCCTTCGGCGCGCACTGGCCCGATGCGCGCCATCTCGGCTATCTGCTGGCGGTGGGCGGATTGGCGCTGGTGGCGCAACTGGCGCTCACCCATGCCTACGGACGCGGCAAGCCGCTGCTGGCGGCGACGCTCGGCTACAGCACCATCGTGTTTGGCAGCGGCTGGGGCTGGCTGGTGTGGGGCGACGTGACGCCGGCGCAGGCGTGGATCGGCATCGGGCTGATCGCCGGCGCCGGGGCATGGGCCACGCTGCTGACGGCGCAGGCCACGGCCGATCCGGCAGCGGCCGCTCGGCGCTGAGCGATCATCGCGGCTTTCCGCCCGGAGCCCCGCGATGCCCCACACCACGCTGATCGACGCCGCCACGCTCGCGGCCCATCTCGACGACGCCGACTGGCTCGTCATCGACACCCGCTTCGATCTGGCCAATCCGGCCTGGGGCGAGGCCGATTACGCCGCCACCGGCCATGTGCGCGGCGCGGTCTACGCCCATCTCGACCGCGAGCTGTCGGCCAAGGGCGACGCGGCCATCAACGGCGGCCGCCATCCGCTGCCGTCGCGCGAGGAAGCCGCGCGCCGCTTTGCGCAGCTGGGCATCGGCGATGCCACGCAGGTGGTGGTCTACGACACCCAGGGCGCGATGTTCGCGGGCCGGCTGTGGTGGATGCTGCGCTGGTGCGGCCACGCCAAGGTGGCGGTGCTCGACGGCGGTTTCGCGGGCTGGCAGGCCTACGCCGCCGCGCACGCCGATGCCGCCGCGCTGGTCGAGCACACGGTCACGCGGCGCGCGCCGGCCGCCTTCACGCTGCGCCCGGCGCTGGAACAGCTGGCGGACGCCGCCGCCGTGCGCGCCAACATCGACAGCGCCGCGCTCACCCTGCTCGATGCGCGCGCGCCCGACCGGTTTCGCGGCGAGAACGAGAAGACCGATCCGGTCGCCGGCCACATCCCGGGCGCGGTGAATGCGTTCTTCAAGGACAACCTGGACGCCGACGGCCACTTCAAGCCGGCCGCCGCGCTGCGCGAACGCTTCGACGCGCTGGCCGGCGGCAAACCGCTGCTGCATCAGTGCGGCTCGGGCGTGACCGCCTGCCACAACCTGCTCGCGGCGCGGCATGCGGGCATCGAGACCGGCGTGCTCTACGCCGGCAGCTGGAGCGAATGGATCGAGGACCGCGCGCGGCCGGTGGCGACCGGCGCGCAGTGATTGCGCGGCGGCATGGCCCGGATTGCGGCTGACGCTGCGCCGGCCGTGCCGCGCCGCGCCGCAGCCGCGTGTGGTTCAGCGCACGCCCGCAGCGCCCGCCGGCCGGTCGCTGAGCGTGCGCAGAAACGCCAGCAGCGCATCGATGTCCGCCTCGTCGAACGCAGGCGCGGCGCCCGGCCGGCGGTTGTACGGCACCGAATTCACGTTGACATTGCCGCGCAGCTGCGGCGGCAGATCGTCGAAGCGCGCGCCGGGCGGATACCAGTCGTCGGGCGCGGTCGCGCGGGTGGCGTAGAAGCGCAGCACCTCGCGCAGGTCGCGCAGCGCGCCGTTGTGCATGAAGCGCTCGCGCTCGGCCACATTGCGCAGCGTGGGCGTGCGGAACCAGCCGCACCAGGCATCGGGCTCGGGCCAGCCGCGCGCACGGGCGGTGCGGCACAGGCCCAGATCGAACTGCCCGCCGGCGCGATTGGCCGCAAGCGCCCGGTTGCGCGGCGCGGCAATCGCGTCATAGCCAAAGTCGGTGAACGGCGAGCGCGCCGGATTGCTCGACGTGGGGCTGAACTGGTGACACGAGGCGCAATTGCCCTTGTCCGGATCGCGGAACAGCGCCATGCCGCGCAGCTCCAGCGGCGCGAGCTGGCCGCGACCGCGCAGCCAGTCGTCGAAGCGCGAGCTGTACGGCGCCATCTCCTCGCTTTGCAGAAAGGCTTCGAGCGCGGCGCCGGCGGCATCGAGCGCCGCCTTGCCGTCGCTGAGCGCGCGCCGGCCGAAGCGTGCGGCGATCTCGCCGGCATAGTCGGCGCGCGCGAGCCGGGCCGCCACATCGCGGCCGTTGCGGTTGTTCATCTCGTCGGGATTGAGCAGCGGCAGCGCGGCCTGCTGCGCCAGCGTGTCGGCGCGGCCGTCGGCCATCAGCCCGCCAAAGGGCGACGGCGCGAGCGCGTCATCGTCCCGATAGAAATAGAGCGGCGGCACCTGGCGCACATACAGCAGCGACGGCGTGGCGCGCGGGCTGGCATGGCCGGGCCGGCTGCCGGCCGACACGCCGGCCGGCGTCAGCCGTCCGCCGCCCCAGGCATGCGCCGGATCGTGGCAGCTGGCGCAGCTGCTGCCGGCCGGACGCGACAGGCTGGCGTCGAAGAACAGCCGCCGGCCCAGCGCGGCGAGCGCCGGATCGGGATGGAATTCGCGCACCGGCGACACGATTGCGGCGCGCTCCGGCGTGCTGCCGATGCGGGCGGGAGCGGACTGCGCGCGGCCGTCGACCGCGCCAGGGCGCGCCGCAGCGGCGTCGCCGGTCACCGGCAGCGCGGCCTGCGCCGCCGCCAGCGCCATCCACGCCAGCAGCAGCGCAGCCGCCAGCCGCCGCACCGCCCGCCCGCTGTGCATCACGGCGCCAGATAGCCCGTCTTGTCGCAGACCAGCTTGCTGCCGCTCAGCGTGCAGGTAGTCAGCAGCTTGCCGTCGCGCGTCATGGCCTTGTAGACCCAGCCGGCGCCGACCCGGTCCATCACCAGAAAGCCGAAGGTCGAGGTGTGGGCGATGCTGTCGATGACCGCGCCCGGCGCCGGCGTGCTGCCGGCCGGCAGCGGGTCGGGCAGGTTCACGTCGAGGTTGTCGCCGCCGTTGCCGCTCACGATGGTGGCCGGATGGTTGCTGCTGAAGCTGATGGCCTGGAAGTCGTGCACATGGCCGTGGATGGCCAGCTTGATGCCGCTCGGGTAGTAGGCGCTCGGGTAGGTCGCATCGCCGACCGACAGCAGCGCGGCATTGCCGCCCGCCGGCGCGGCGCCGGCCAGCGGCGCAAACGCCAGGATCGGATGGTGATTGGCCCAGATGCTGGCCACGCCGGTCTTCTGCGCCAGCTCGGCCGCCTTCTTGAACTGCGCCTGATAGGTCGTGAACTGGAAGTCGGTGCTCTTGAGCGCGGCCTTGCCGGTCTTGGCGCTGTCGAAAACGATCACCTGGGTATCGGCGCCGATCGGCACCGCAAACGGGTCGGTGTAGTTGCCGGTGCTGTCGTTGGCCGGGTCATCGCAGCTGCGCGCGGCGCTGTAGGCCGAGGTGTCGAGGAAGCGGGCCCAGCCCTGGCCGGCGCGCGCGCATTCCTCATGATTGCCGCGCACCATCACCCAGGGCGCGGCGGCCAGCAGTCGGGCGGCCGGCTTGAACAGGTCGGCTTCCCAGGTATCCCAGCCATAGCCCCAGGGGCTGCCCTGGCAGCCGGCGACGTCGCTCGGGCAGGCGTTTTCGCGGTAGTGGTAGTCGCCGATGTGCAGCACCAGATCGGGCTTGAGCACGGCGGCCGCGGTGGCGATGGTCTCGAACGGCCAGGCGCCGGCATCGGAGCAGGCCTGCCAGGCGTTGTCGGCCTTCTTCATGCGGCAGCCGGTATCGGCCAGCACGACGACGCGCTGCGGGCTGGCCTTGGGCAGCGGCAGCGTGCGGCTGCCGAGCGTCAGCGTCTTGGCCGTGGCGGGCACGGCGATTTCGCAGGACAGCACCGGGAAGGCCGAGGCCTTCGAATCCTCGGCGGCGCTGGCGGTGCTGCGCTGGGCCGGCGTGCCGGCGCCGGCGCGCAGCGTCATGCGGCTGGCGTTGCCGTCGATTTCGACGCGCGGGCAGGTGTCGGCATGCGAGCTGACGGCGCGCGCGATGGCGGCGCCGTTCGGGCCCAGCTCGACCCAGGCCGACTTCACATAGGTATCGACGCTGGCGGGATCGGCCGCGAGGCCGTCGTCGCTGCCGCAGGCGGCAAGCAGGAGCGCTGTGCACAGCATGGCGATCGGCAAAGTCTGGGTGCGGGCGGGTGCCGGCATGGTGCTTCCTCGGTGGACGGTGAAAGTCCGCGAGGCTAGGCAGCCGGGATGACCCCGCCGTGACCCGGACTCAGGCGGCCGGACGGGCAGCGGCGGCGGCCGCCTTCATCGCATCGGCCAGCGCGGTGTAGGCGGTGGCCCAGGCGGCGCGCGTCTCGGCCGGGAAGTGCTCGTCGCCGAGCCCGGTCTGGAGCGTGGCCAGCAGCGCCAGTCCGACGGTCTCGTAGTGCTCGTCCTTCACGCCGTAATGCACATGCAGCCGGCCGAGCGACTGGATGTCGCGCATCACGGTGTCGAGCTTGTCGAGCTTGTCGATGACGGTCGCCAGCATCGCCACCAGCTTGCGGCCCTGCATGCCGATGTCGCCCTTGAACAGCGCACGCAGCGACGGGTCGATCTCGAACAGCTTGGCGTAGAAGATGCCGGCCACCACGTCGTGCAAGGGCAGCACGCGCTGCCACGACGCCTGGACGAGGGCAATTTGTTCCGATGTCATGAAGTTTTCTCGCGCCTTTATTAGGGGCCGCGAGTGTCGCCGCAAACCGCGCGCGATGCGAGATGCGCCGAACTGTCGGCGCGCAGGCAGTCACTGTCCGCGATGCAGCGCCGGTTGCCGGCGGCTGCTGCAATCGGTGCCGAAACCGCTTTCAATGCCGCCACCGGGCGCGGCACGGAAACTGCCCTGGCCGCCCGGATCATCAGGAGACAACCATGACCGACAGCACCCCGAACTGGAAGCTCGAAACCCTGGCCGTGCACGGCGGCTACAAGCCCGACCCGACCACGCGCGCCGTGGCCGTGCCGATCTACCAGACCGTCGCCTATGCCTTCGACGACACCCAGCACGGCGCCGACCTGTTCGACCTGAAGGTGGCCGGCAACATCTACACGCGGATCATGAATCCGACCACCGACGTGCTGGAGCAGCGCGTCGCGGCGCTCGAAGGCGGGCTGGCGGCGCTGGTGCTGGCCTCGGGTCAGGCGGCGGTCACCTACTCGATCCTCACCATCGCCGAGACGGGCGACAACATCGTCTCGGCCAGCACGCTGTACGGCGGCACCTACAACCTGTTCGCGCACACGCTGCCGCAGTACGGCATCGCCACCCGCTTCGCCGATCCGCGCGATCCGGCGTCGTTCGGCGCGCTGATCGACGAGCGCACCAAGGCCGTGTTCGTCGAGTCGGTCGGCAATCCGCTCGGCAACGTGACCGACTTCGAGGCCATCGCCGAAGTGGCCCATGCGCACGGCGTGCCGCTGATCGTCGACAACACCGTGCCCACGCCCTATCTGTGCCGCCCGTTCGAGCACGGCGCCGACATCGTCGTGCACTCGCTCACCAAGTACCTGGGCGGTCACGGCAACAGCCTGGGCGGCGCCATCGTCGACTCGGGCAAGTTCCCGTGGGCTGAGCACAAGACGCGCTTTCGCCGCCTCAACGAGCCCGACGTGAGCTACCACGGCGTGGTCTACACCGAGGCGCTCGGCGCGGCGGCCTACATCGGCCGGGCCCGCGTGGTACCGCTGCGCAATACCGGCGCGGCGATCTCGCCGTTCAACGCCTTCCTCATCCTGCAAGGCATCGAGACGCTGGCGCTGCGCATGGACCGCATCTGCGACAACGCGACCCGGGTGGCGCGCTTTCTCAAGGGCCATCCCAAGGTCAACTGGGTGAGCTATGCCGGGCTGGAGGACGACCCGGCCCATGCGCTGGCGCAGAAATACCTGTCGGGCCGCGCGTCGGGGCTGCTCACCTTCGGTGTGCATGGCGGGCGCGACGGCGGCGCGCGCTTCCAGGACGGGCTCAAGCTCATCACGCGGCTGGTCAACATCGGCGATGCCAAGTCGCTGGCGACGCATCCGGCCTCGACCACGCACCGCCAGCTCGCGCCCGAGGAGCTGGTCAAGGCCGGCGTGACCGAGGACATGGTGCGGCTGTCGATCGGCATCGAGCACATCGACGATCTGCTCGCGGACATCGATCAGGCGCTCGCCGCGACCTGAATGAAGCTGCGGCGCGGGCTCAATGCCCGTGCTGCACCGCGAACACCGAATAGATGATCGCCACGCCAAGCCCGATCAGCGCCAGCTGCACAAAGCTCTCATCGCGCCGGCCCTCGCGCTGCAACTGCGGCATCAGGTCGCTGAGCGCGATGTAGATGAAGCTGCTGCTGGCAATCACCAGCGCGTAGGGAATCAGCGCCGTCACCCGGCCAAACAGCGCCCAGCCCAGCACGCCGCCGCAGACGCCGGCCAGCCCGGTCAGCAGATTGAAGAAATAGGCGCGCTTGCGGCTGAAGCCGGCATTCAGCAGCACCATGAAATCGCCGATCTGCTGCGGAATCTCGTGCGCAATGATCGAGCCGGCGGCGATCGCGCCGAGCTTCCAGTCGCTGAGGAAGGCCGCCGCGATCACCACGCCGTCGGCCGCCTTGTGCACCGCATCGCCGATCAGGATCGGCCAGCCGCCGCGCCCGGCCTGGGCCGCGTCGTGGCCGTGGTGATGGTCGTGATCGTCGCCCTCGTGGTGATGGTCGTGGCGCAGTACCGAGAAGCGCTCCAGCACAAAGAAGGTGATGACGCCGCCGAGCAGCAGCCCGAACAGCGCATGCGGCTCGCCGTGCTGCTCGAAGGCCTCGGGAAGCATGTGCAGCAGCGCCGCGCCCAGCAGGATGCCGACCGAGAACGCCACCATTCGGTGAACCATGCGCGCCAGCACGGTGAAGCTGAGAAAGGCCGCCGCGCTGATGCTGAACGCGGCCGACAGCGCAATCGCGCCGACGATGAGGAGGAGGCTGGTATTCACGCGGCGCAGTGTAGCCGCGGGCTATCGATGGGCCGGCGGCGATTCGGTGGCCGGCGCCGGCCGGAGGGCGCGGCTGGCCGGCCGCGCCGCGTGCCTCACACGCCGTTGGCCTTGAACCAGGCCAGCATCCGCGCCCAGCCGTCCCTGGCATCGGCCGCCACATAGCTCGGCCGGTAGTCGGCGTTGAAGGCATGACCCGAGTTCGGATAGACGACGAACTCGCTCTTGCGCGCGGCCGGCGTGCCCCGGGCCAGCTCGCCCTTCATGCGCTCGATGCCGTCGAGCGGAATGCTGTCGTCCTTGGCGCCGTACAGGCCCAGCACCGGCGCATGCAGCTTCGCTGCCACATCCACCGGATTGCTGGGTTGCAGCGCCGGGTTGAAGCCGTTGACGAGCTTGCCGTACCAGGCCGCGCCGGCCTTCAGCTGCGGGCTGTGCGCCGCATACATCCACACCACCCGCCCGCCCCAGCAGAAGCCGGTGATGGCCAGCCGCGTGCCGTCGGCGCCGTCCTTGATGGCGGCGGCCACGGTCGCGTCCAGGTCGGCCAGCGTTTCGGCGTCCGACTTTTTCGCAACCACGTTCCTGATGAGTTCGGGAATCGCCTGCTCGGCCTTGGCATCGCCCTGGCGCACGAACAGCTCGGGCGCGACCGCGTAGTAGCCGGCCCGGGCCAGCCGCCGGCACAGATCGGCGATGTGCTCATGCACGCCGAAGATTTCGCTCACCACCAGCACCAGCGGCCAGTGGCTGCCCGCCGCCGGTCGCGCGCGGTAGGCGGGAATGGCGTCGGCGCCGCTGGCGACGCTGAGTTCGCCGGCCACCAGACCGTCAGGCGAAGTGTGGATGGCGGTCTGGGCCAGCGCGGGCAGCACGGCGGCGGCAAAGCCCGCGCCGACGGCGCTGCGCACGAAATCGCGGCGGTCGGTACTGACGGGAAGGCTGAGGTCGCTCGGGTTCATTGCATCTGTCTCCTGTGAGAGGGGTGCGGCAAGACCGCAACGGAAAGTGTCGCCCGGGTTGCCGGCGCTGCCGTTCGTCTGACCGCCACCTAACTCGTAACCGTGGATTTCCGCGCGATGTCTACTATTTCTCACCCAGAAATAGCTAGGCATTTCTCCTAGAAAAATTTCACTTCCCGGAGTCACGATGACCCTCTCAAGCTCCCTTCGTCTGGCCGCCGCGGCCGCCGCGCTCGCCCTTGCCCTGCCCGCGTTTGCCGCCGACGCCGATGTGTCGCGCCTGATCCCGCCGCGCGCGCCGCGCCATTTCGGGCCGCAGTTGCAGTCCGCGCTCACCGCGCCGCTGCCGCTCGGTGGCAGCCAGCTGTTCGCCGCCACGCCGTCCTATCTGGCGCAGTACGACAGCTTCAACAACAGCGAAGGCACGCTCGGCCACTGGCAGATCAACGGGCCGGTCGTGACCAAGGGCAATGCCTTCTTCCAGTCGCTGGGCAGCAACGGCCGCACCTGCGCCACCTGCCACCAGCCGGCCAATGCGATGACGGTCGGCACCGACCACATCCGCACCCGCTTCTGGCTCAGCGCCGGGCGCGATCCGCTGTTCGCGCCGGTCGACGGCGCCAACTGCCCGAGCAATGTGCCCGCCGCCGACACCCGGCGCTCGCTGCTCGGCGGCCTGCTCGGCGGCAACCAGCGCGGGCGCGAGGCGGCCTATTCGCTGCTGCTCAACAAGGGGCTGTTCCGCGTGTTCCTGCCGGTGCCGCTGACCACCAGCGGCAGCAATCCGCATCCGGTCGAGTTCACCGTGAAGGTCGTGAGCGACCCCTACGGCTGCAATACCGATCCGGCCTATGCCACGACCACCGATCCGGCCAGCGGCGCGACGCGCCAGATCGTCTCGGTGTACCGGCGCCCGCGCATGTCGGCCAACCTGGCCTTCACCACGTCCACCCTGGCCGATTCGCCGACCTCGGGCTTTCCGCCGATCGACCTGATGACCGGCGACCCGCTCGCCGTCGATCCGGTCACCGGCAAGTTCCAGAGCGGCAACATCATGTGGGACGGCCGCGAGCCGACGCTCGAAAGCCAGGCCTTCGACGCGACCATGGGCCATGCCCAGGCCACCACGGCGCCCACGCCGGCGCAGATCGCCGAGATCGTGGCCTATGAACGCAATGTGCTGAGCGCGCAGATCTTTTCGCGCAACGCCTTCGACCTGACCACCGGCACGCCGGCCAAGCCCGTCAACGGCGGCCCGAAGTGGCTCGCCAGCCAGCAGCCCATCGCCGCGCTGCCGGCCGACGGCAGCACCTTCGTGCAGTACGGCAGCTGGAACGTGAGCAATCCGGTCGGCGGCATCGCCACGGCGCGCGCGGCGATCGCGCGCGGCGAGGTCATCTTCAATTCGCGCAAGTTCGTGCTGTCGAACGTGGCCGGCTTCAACAACGTGGTCGGCAGCAATGCGGTCACGGGCAGCTGCTCGACCTGCCACAACCAGGTCGGCGTGGGCAGCGACGCCCTGCCCTTCGCCCAGCGCGACATCGGCATCGGCGGCCACGGCACGCAGTTTGGCGGCCCGGCGCTGGCCAGCGATCTGCCGGTGTTCGAGCTGAGCTGCAAGCCCGGCTTCAGCACGCTGTACGGCGGCACGACCGTGCGCACCAACGATCCGGGCGTGGCGCTCATCACCGGCAAGTGCGCCGACATCGGCCGCAAGACGGTGCCGCAGCTGCGCGGTCTGGCGGCGCGCGCGCCCTTCTTCAGCGACGGCTCGGCGCCCGACCTGCGCAAGGTGGTCGAGGTCTACAACAAGCGCTTCGACATCAAGCTGACCGAGCAGGAAAAGAGCGATCTGGTCGCCTTCATGAAGGCGCTCTGAGCGTCGGCATCGCAACCGGAGCCGGTCGGCTCCGACAGCAAAAAGGGCGTCGATCGACGCCCTTTTTGCTGGCCGCCGCCCGGCAGTCCTACTCCGCCGTGCCGTCGCGCAGCGCGCGCCGCAGGATCTTGCCGACCGAGGTCTTGGGCAGCTCGCTGCGGAACACGATTTCCTTTGGCCGCTTGTAGCCGGTGAGGTTTTCCTTGGCCCAGGCACGCAGCGCGTGCTCGTCCAGGTTCTCGTCGCGCGCCACCACGTACACGCGCACCGCCTCGCCCGAATGCTCGTCGGGGATGCCGACCGCCGCCACTTCCTTCACGCCCGGGCAGCCGGCCAGCACATCCTCGACCTCGTTGGGATACACGTTGAAGCCCGACACCAGGATCATGTCCTTCTTGCGGTCGACGATCTTCACGTAGCCGCGCTCGTCGAGCGTGGCGATGTCGCCGGTCAGCAGATAGCCGTCGGGCGTGAAGGCCTTGCGCGTCTCCTCGGGCCGGTTCCAGTAGCCGCGCATCACCTGCGGCCCCTTCACGCACAGCTCGCCCGGCGTGCCCACCGGCACCGGATTGCCGTCGTCGTTGCGGATGCTGATGTCGGTACCCGGCATCGGCATGCCGATGCTGCCGTTCCAGGCGGTGGAGGTGGTCGGGTTGGCGCAGACCACCGGCGAGGTTTCCGACAGCCCGTAGCCCTCGACGATGGCGCAGCCGGTCTTCTCCAGCCAGCGCGCCGCCACCGCCGATTGCACCGCCATGCCACCGCCCACCGACAGCTTGAGCCGCGTCCAGTCCACGCGCCCGAACTCGGGGTGATCCATCAGCGCGTTGAACAGCGTGTTGACCGCCGGAAACACATGCACCGGATGGCGCCTGAGCGTGCCGAGCAGGCTGCCGAAATCGCGCGCATTGGGGATGAGCACGATCTGCGCACCGACCCGCAGCCCGAGCAGGCAGACCGTGTTGAGCGCAAAGATGTGATAGAGCGGCAAGGCTCCCAGCTTGACCACCTGCTCGCCCACCGGCACCCGACGCAGCGCCGGCTCATACCAGGCCTCGGCCTGGAGCACGTTGGCGATCATGTTGGCGTGCGTCAGCACCGCGCCCTTGCTGATGCCGGTGGTGCCGCCGGTGTATTGCAGAAAGGCGATGTCGTCGGGCGTCACCCGCACCCGGTTGAACGGCAGCCGCGCGCCCTGCACCAGCGTCTGGTTGAAGCGCACATGGCCGGGCAGCTTCCAGCGCGGCACCGCCTTCTTCACATGCCGCACCACGGTGTTGACGACCGCGCGCTGCACCAGCCCGAGCAGATCGCCGACCGATGCCACCGCCACATGGCGCAGCTTGGTCGCGCCGATCACCTGCTCCAGCGTGTGGGCGAAGTTCTCGAGGATGACGATGGCCTCGGCGCCGGAATCCTTGAGCTGGTATTCCAGCTCGCGCGGCGTGTAGAGCGGATTGACGTTCACCACCGTGTAGCCGGCGCGCAGGATGCCGAACAGCACCACCGGGTACTGCGGCAGATTGGGCAGCATCACCGCCACCCGCGCGCCGCGCACCAGCCCGAGCGATTGCAGCCAGGCCGCAAAGTGCCGCGCCGCCGCGTCCACCGCCTGGAACGACAGCTGGCGGTCCATGAAGCAGTAGGCCGGCCGCGCATTGAAGCGCCGCACCGCCTCCTCGAACAGCTCGACCAGCGAGGGGTACTGGCTGGCATCGACTTCGGTCGGCATGCCCGGCGGGTAGTGCTCGACCCATGGGCGGCCGTGCTGCATGAGGGCGTTCGGTGCATTCATCGTCGGGTCTCCGTGGCCTCGTCGCGGACTGTCTTGGCACCGGCCGGCGCCGGGGCGTGGCGATGCTAACGCCGGCCCGTGACCCCGGATAGCCGGTGCAAACCGCCTTTCCCGGCGGACTTGTCGCATCGAAAACCCGCCAGATGGCATCGAGATTCACCAATGAGGGAAAGCCCGGACCGATGTGCGAAGCGTCACGAAGCGCCTTCGCCAAACCGGGCACCTTCGCGCCCCACTAGAACTTTCCCTTAGGCGCGCGAGTCGTCGGGCAAGCCGACCGGCCCGGTGCCGCCGGCACAGCGCCCTGCCCCGGCCCGGGTCGACCGTCTGCGGCCGCTGCCGCGCGCGGCGTCCAGGCCGCCCCACTTTCCAACTGGTGACATGCCTCACCTGTCCGGGCGGACCGCGCCCGAGCGCTGCTGCATCGCCATCGACTTGGCTGAAAAAGGGAGTCCGTCACGTCGGCGACAATTGCCACAATGCGGAATGTCGCAGGCGCGCCCACGGAATTGCCGCCGCACGCGGGCAGCGGGCCGAAATGCAAAGGCAGCGGAAGGTGACGGCGGTGCGCGGATGCGCGGTAACGGCGGCGGCCGCCGCTCAGCGCGGCGCGGCGGCCGTGTCGGCGGCGGGCTGGCAGTCGGGGCAGAGCCGCGCGACCGCCGCCGCACGCCCCAGCGGCCCGAGCCGGGCCAGCCGGCGCACCTCGGCATGAAAGCGCGCGAAGTCGCCGTGCTGCTCGTCGAGCAGGCGCTCGAAGGCCGGCACCAGCTGGTGATAGGCCGCAATCGCCGCGATGTGGGCGTTGTTGAGGTCTTGCGCAAAGAACCGGTCGTAGCCGGCAAAGCCGCCCCAGCGCTCGCGCTTGAGCGCGTCGTAGTCGGCGCGCAGCTGGGCAAAGGCGGCGCGCTTGGCGGCGAGCCGGCTGGCGTCGTCGGCATCGCTGGCGTAGATGGCGGCGAGCCGTTCGCGCTGGCGCTCGATCAGCGCGAGGAAGTCCTGGCGCCGACCGTCGTAGGCGGCGTAGCTGGCGGCAAGCGCCGGATCGCCGCGCCGCGCCAGCCAGCGCTGCACGCCGGCGCGTTCGACCGCCGTGGCGTAGCTCTCGTTGAACATGGTGTCGTTGGCCGCATAGGCGACCTGATGCGACAGCTCATGAAAAATCATCCGCGCGAGTTCGGGCTCGGGCAGGTTGATGAAGGTGCTCAGCACCGGATCGGCGAACCAGCCGAGCGTGGAATAGGCCGGAATGCCGGCCACGTTCACGTCGAGGCCACGGGCGCGCAGCGGCTCGGCCCAGGCACGCGCGTCGGCCTCGGCGAAGTAGCCGCGGTAGCCGACGCAGCCCACGACCGGAAAGCAGCTGGTCTCCAGCGCGAGCGACAGCGGCTGGGTGGCGAACACGTTCCACACCACGAAGGGCCGGCGCAGATCGGCGTAGCGGGTGTAGCTCGGGTTGTCGGGCAGCGCGAGTTCGCGCGCGGCGAAGCGGCGGATGTCCTGCACCTGTTCGAGCCGGGCGCGCAGTTTGGCGTCGGTGGCCGGGTCGGCGATCACCTCGTCGATGGGCCGGGCGCGTTGCAGCAGCTCGGCCTGGCCGGCGACGCTTTGCGCGTAGTAGCCGAGCGTGGAGCAGCCGGAACCGGCGCCGAGCAGCAGCGCGGTGGCGGCGAGCGTGAGCGCAATGCGGCGCGGCCGCGCATGCGAAGCGCGCTCCGGCCGCGCCGCCGCGCCGCGCTTCAGCCGCACTTTTCCACCTGCACCGCGCAGTCGTAGAACGTGGGCCCGCCGCCCATGTCGGTAAGGCGCTGGCTCACGACCTCGTTGGCATTGCGGCCGTCGGCGGCGAGCTTCTTCCACCAGATCGACAGCGCGACGACCACGCCGGGCCGGGCGCGATCGGTGACGCGCGCGGCGAGCTCGAAGCTGCCGCGGTCGTTGAACACGCGCAGCCGGTCGCCGTCGGCGATGCCACGCGCTGCGGCGTCGCGCGGGTGGATGTCGAGCTTCGGCTCGCCCTCGGTCGCGCGCAGGCTTTCCACATTCACGAACGTGGAGTTGAGGAAGTTGCGCGCCGGCGGCGAAACGATGGCGAGCGGGAAGCGCGCGGCCAGCTCGGCATTGCCGACCTCGGCCGGCGCGATCCAGGCCGGCAGCGGATCGAGGCCGGCCGCCTGCATGCGCGCGCTGAAGAATTCGCACTTGCCCGAGGGCGTGCCGAAGCCGCCATCGGCAAAGGGCGCAAAGCTGCCGGCGGCGCCGGTCCAGGGCGCGCGCTGCCAGCCCTGCGCTTCGAGCGTGGGCCAGTCGATCTGGCCGCGCGCATGGCTCGCGTCGAAGGCCTGGCGCGCGATGGCTTCATCGCTGTCGGCAAAGCAGGCGTCGGTGAAGCCCATCCGCGCCGCCAGCCGCCGGAAGATTTCGGTATTGGGCAGCGCCTCGCCGAGCGGCGCGATGGCCGGGTTGTTGACCAGCGCGTAGGCGTGGCCGTAGGTCTTGTGCAGGTCGTAGTGCTCGAGCTGCGTGGTGGCGGGCAGCACGTAGTCGGCGTAGTCGGCGGTGTCGGTCAGGAAGTGTTCGAGCACCACGGTGAACAGGTCGTCGCGCGCAAAGCCGGCTGCCACCCGCGATGAATCGGGCGCGACCGCGACCGGGTTGCTGTTGTAGACGACCAGCGCCTCGATGGGTACGAAGCCGGCGCCGGCCGGGCGCAGCAGGTCGTCGCCGATGGTGCTCATGTTGATGTGGCGCGGGCGGCGGCCGGCGAGCAGATCGGGCCGTTCGAGCGCGGCGTTGTCGACGGCAAAGCTGCCCGAGGCCGAGAGCAGCAGGCCGCCGGCAGCATGGCGCCAGTCGCCGGTGAGCGCCGGCAGGCAGGCGATGTTGCGCACCGCCATGCCGCCGCCGGCGCTGCGCTGCATGCCGTAATTCAGGCGCAGATAGACCGGGCCGCGCGCGGCGGCGACGGCGGGCGGCAGCGCTGCGGCGGCCGGGCTTGCGCCGCCGCGCGCCGTGCTGCCGATGACCGCCGCCAGCGCCTCGACCTCATGGGCCGCAATGCCGCAAAGCTGCGCCACCCGCGCCGGCGGAAACTCCGCCGCCCGCGCCTTGAGTTCATCGAAGCCGAGCGTGTGGCGCGCGATGTAGTCGTGATCGAGCCAGTCCTCGCGGACGAGCACATGCATCACGCCGAGCGCCAGCGCCGCATCGGTGCCGGGCAGCGGCGCGATGTGCAGCGCGCACTTGTCGGCCGTGAGCGAGCGGTACGGGTCGACCGCCACCAGCAGCGCGCCGCGCCGCTTCGCCTCCTGCGCGAAGGTCCAGAAATGCAGGTTCGACGCGATGGCGTTGGTGCCCCAGAACACGATGACGCCGGCATCGACCGCCGCCTCCATGTCGGGCCCGACGCGGTCGCCGAGCGTGTATTGCAGGCCCACGGTGCCGGCGGCCGAGCAGATGGTGCGGTCGAGCCGCGCCGCGCCCAGCTTGTTGAAGAAGCGCCCGGCCATGCTCTCGCCCTGCACCAGGCCCATCGTGCCGGCATAGCTGTACGGGACGATGGCCTCGGGGTTGCGCGCCGCGATGGCGCCCAGGCGCGCGGCGATGTCGGTCAGCGCCGCGTCCCAGCTCACGCGCTCGAAGCGGCCCTCGCCCTTCGCGCCGACGCGCCGCAGCGGATGCAGCACGCGGTCGCGGTGATAGGTGCGCTGCTCGTAGCGCGACACCTTGGTGCAGAGCGCGCCGCGCGTGGTCGGATGGGCCGGGTCGCCGCTGACGCGCACCGCCACGCCGTCGCGCACCTCGACCAGCAGGGCGCAGGTGTCGGGGCAGTCGTGGGGGCAGGCGGCGCGGACGGTGGTGGTGTTCATGGCAGTTTTCCAGCAGCAGATCGGGACAGGCGGCAGCGGCGCAAGACAAGCACGATTTCGACTACACCTTCAGGAAAGCCTCACGCGACCCCAGCCAACGCTCCAGATGCGCAGCGGCCGCCGCCGGCTCATGCTTCTCCAGCCAGCGCGCCGCCGCCTGCGCGCGCTCGACAATCTCGGCATCCAGCTCCACATCGGCAAACCGCAGCAGCGCCGAGCCGCTCTGGCGCGCGCCCAGAAACTCGCCCGGCCCGCGAATGCGCAGATCGCGCCGCGCGATCTCGAAGCCGTCGGTGGTCTCGTGCATGGTGCGCAGCCGCTCGGCCGCGACCGGCGACAGCGGCTTTTCGTACAGCAGCACGCAGACCGATTCGGCCGCGCCGCGCCCGACGCGCCCGCGCAGCTGGTGCAACTGCGCAAGGCCAAAGCGCTCCGCATGCTCGATCACCATCAGCGAGGCATTGGGCACGTCCACGCCCACCTCGATGACGGTGGTGGCGACCAGCACCTGCACCTCGCCGGCCGCAAACGCATGCATCACCGCCTGCTTGTCGGCCGCGCCGAGCTTGCCGTGGACCAGTCCCACATTCAGGCCGGCCAGCTCCTCGCCCAGGCGCGCATGCGTGTCGATGGCGGTCTGCAATTGCAGCGCCTCCGATTCCTCGATGAGCGGGCAGACCCAGTAGCACTGCGCGCCGCCGGCCACCACATGCCGCACGCGGGCGATCACCTCGTCGCGCCGGTGGTTGTCGACCAGCCGCGTGCGCACCGGCGTGCGGCCGGGCGGCAGCTGGTCGATGCTGCTCACGTCGAGGTCGGCGAGCGCGGTCATGGCCAGGGTGCGCGGGATCGGCGTGGCGCTCATCATCAATTGATGCACTTCGAGCGCATCTTCGGCGTCGGCATCGCCGGGCGCCGCCTTGCGCAGCAGCGCCAGCCGCTGGCCCACGCCAAAGCGGTGCTGCTCGTCGACGATGGCCAGGCCAAGCGCGCGGAACTGCGCCGTGTCCTCGATCAGCGCATGCGTGCCGACGGCAAACTGCGCCGCGCCGCTCGCCAGTGCCGCCAGCGCGGCGCGCCGCTCGCTGGCCTTCTGCGAGCCGGCCAGCCACACGGTCTTCACGCCGAGCGGCGCGAGCAGCTCCCCGAGCTTGCGCAGATGCTGCTCGGCCAGGATTTCGGTCGGCGCCATCAGCGCCACCTGCAAGCCGGCGTCGATGGCCTGCATCGCCGCGAAGGCCGCGACGATGGTCTTGCCCGCGCCCACGTCGCCTTGCAGCAGCCGGGTCATCGGCTGGGCCTGCGCGAGGTCGGCGGCGATCTCGGCCACCACGCGTTCCTGCGCGGCAGTCAGCGCAAACGGCAGCGCCGCGCGCAGCGCCTGCACGCCGAGCCCGCCGGCCGGCAGCGGCCGCGCCCGGCGCGCCAGCCGCAGCGCCCGTGCGCGCGCCATCGCCAGTTGCTGCGCCAGCAGCTCCTCGAACTTGATGCGCGTCCAGGCCGGATGGCTCTTGTCGAGCAGCGCCGCATTGGCGCCGACCGGCGGGTGATGCAGCGTGCGCACCGCCTCGGCCAGCGACAGATAGCCGAGCCGCTCCAGAAGCCGCATCGGCAGCACTTCTTCGAGCTGGAACACCGCGAGCGCCGCATCGATGCGCTTGCGCAGCACCGCCTGCGGCACGCCGGCCGCCGCCGGGTACACCGGCGTGAGCACCTGCGGCAGCGGCGCGCCTTCGGTCACGGCGCGGAACTTGGGATGGACCATCTCCGGCGGCGCGCCGGGCAGCCAGCCGTGGCGCGCCTCGCCGCGCACCCGCAGCGGCTTGCCGTCGCGCTCGGCCGCGTTGAAGGCCGCGACCTGGTTCGGATAGAAGTTGAGGAAGCGCAGCAGGATCTCGCCGCTCGCATCCTCGGCGCGCACCAGCAGCTGCTTGCGGCCGCGCACCGCCACTTCCACCGCCAGCACCTTCACTTCCACCTGCTGCACCAGCATCGGCTCCAGCTCGGCCACGGGCACCACGCGGGTCTCGTCCTCGTAGCGCAGCGGCAGATGCAGCACGTAGTCGCGCGCGGTGACCAGACCCATGCGCTCCAGCCGGCGGCCGAGCGCATCGCCGGCCGATTCGCGCGCGGGCTTGCGCGCCGGTGCGGTGCCGGCGGCCGCCGCGTCGCCCTTCGTCCGGGCCTGCAAGGAGGTACTCACTGATTTGCCTGTGCGGGTCATCGGCCGATTGTCGCAGCAGCCACGCAACGCTTGGCGTGCGATTGGTCGCCGCGCATGCCGCCGTCCGGCTGCCTGACCTAGCCGCGCGCCCGCGTCCGGGCGTAGATTCGCCGCCCGCGTCGGCAAACGACGCCGCGCCGCCTCTGCAACTGGCGCTCCGGAGAAACACATGAACACCCGCCGACTGCGCGATGTGGTGCTGGGCAAACCGCTCGATCCGACCAATCAGGCCACGCGCCATTCGCTGGCGCTGGTGGCCTTCCTGGCCTGGGTCGGGCTCGGCGCCGACGGGCTTTCGTCATCGGCCTACGGGCCGGAGGAAGCCTTCCGCGCGCTCGGCGCGCACACGCATTTCGGGCTCTATCTGGCGCTGGCGACGGCGGTCACCGTCTTCATCATTTCGCTGGCCTACAACCAGATCATCGAGCTCTTCCCCACCGGCGGCGGCGGCTACCGCGTGGCCACCACGCTGATCGGCCCGCACGCGGGGCTGGTCGCCGGCTCGGCGCTCATCGTCGATTACGTGCTGACCATCGTCATCTCGGTGGCGTCGGGCGTCGACGCCATGTTCAGCCTGCTGCCGCACGGCATGCAGCCGTGGAAGTTGCAGGTGGAAGTGGTGCTGCTGGCGCTGCTCATCGTCATCAATCTGCGCGGCGCGCGCGAGTCGATCATGCTGCTGCTGCCGATCTTCCTCGGCTTCGTGGCGACGCATTTCGTGCTCATCGTCTACGGCATCGGCGCGCATGCCGACGGCCTGCCCAGCCTCGTGCCCGACACGCTCGCCGACACGCGCCAGCTGGCCGGCGACACCTCGTGGATGTTTGTCGCGGCGCTGTTCCTCAAGGCCTATTCGCTCGGCGGCGGCACGTACACCGGCATCGAGGCGGTGTCGAACAACGTGCAAAGCCTGGCCGAGCCGCGCGTCAAGACCGGCAAGCTGACCATGCTCTACATGGCCGCGTCGCTGGCCTTCACCGCCGGCGGAATCATCCTGCTCTACCTGCTGTGGAACGCGCATCACGTCGAGGGCCAGACGCTCAATGCCGTGGTGTTCCGCGACATCCTCGGCCACATGGGCTTCAGCGGCGCGGGCAACGTGGTGGCGCTCACGGTGGTGCTGCTGTTCGAGGCCGGGCTGCTGTTCGTGGCCGCCAACACCGGCTTTCTGGGCGGGCCGGCGGTGCTGGCCAACATGGCGGTCGATAGCTGGGTGCCGCACAAGTTCCGCTACCTGTCGCAGCGGCTGGTCACGCAGAACGGCATCCTGGTGATGGGCTTTGCCGCCTTCGTCATCCTCTATGCCTCGGGCGGGCGGGTCGATCTGCTGGTGGTGCTGTACTCGATCAACGTCTTCCTCACCTTCTCGCTGTCGCTGGCCGGACTGTGCGTGTACTGGCTGCGGCATCGCGACGGCACGCGCTGGCTGCCACGGCTGCTGCTGTCGGCCACCGGCCTGCTGGTCACGGTGAGCATCCTGTGCGTGACCACCATCGCCAAGTTCTTCGAGGGCGGCTGGGTCACGGTGCTGATCACCGGGCTGGTCATCGCGGCCTGCCTGTGGGTGCGCAACCATTACCGCGAGACCCGCAGCGCCATCGGCGAGGTGGATGCGATCTTTGCCGCCCAGCCGTTCGGCTCGGTCACCGCGCCGCCGGCCTGCGACCGCGAGGCGCCGACGGCGGCCTTCATCGTGGGCAGTTCGCGCGGCGGCGGCCTGCATGCCTGGCTGTGGGTGCAGCGGATGTTTCCGGGCCAGTTCCGCAACTTCGTGTTCATCAATGCGCGCACGGTGGATGCGCAGGTCTACGGCGGCGAGGCCGAGCTGGAGCTGATGAAGACCGACGCGACCGTGTCGGTGAAGTACTTCGAGAATTTCTGCCACAGCCACGGGCTGGCGGCGCGCAGCTATCTGGGCTTTGGCATCGACGTGGTGACCGAGGTGTCGCACCTGTGCGAGCAGGTGCAGAAAGATTTCCCGAACACCATCTTCTTCACCTCCAAGCTCATCTTCCGCGAGGAGAACTGGATCACCCGGCTGCTGCACAACCAGGCCGCCGTGGCGATCCAGCGCAAGCTGCATCTGGAAGGGATGCAGATGGTCATCCTGCCGATGAAGGTCTGAGCGCCGGTCTCAGAACAGTTGCAGCAGCCGCAGGTTGACGCGGTTGTTCTCCCGGAAGCCGTCGCGCACATGCAGGTCGCGGCCCCAGGTCGCGAGCAGCTGGGTCGTCGGCGTGAAGAACCAGCCGCCACCGACCGCGAACTTGGTCGTCGCCTGCCGGTTCTCCTGATCGACGCCGCCGAGCTTCGTCGCGCCGCCGAAGCTGTCGGAAAAGCCCGCACGCAGGTCGAGCGCCGGCGCGACCGCATGGCGCAGCCAGGCCTGCAATTGCAGCTGCGGCTTCTGCGTCAGCGCGGTCTTGCCGCCGGCGCCGTCGTTGGCGTCGTCGTTCCTGCCGAACACGGTCACGTCGCCGATCAGGTCGAGCAGCAGCGAGTCGCCGAGCGGCGCAACGACGCCGCCATTCAGCGTCAGCTTCCAGCGGTTCTCGCCGAGGTTCAGCGGACGCGTGCGGTCGTAGCTGCCGGTCGGCAGCGACAGAAAGCTCGTGACGCCGGAATGCACGCGGTCGCCGGGCTGGCTGAACCAGAGCGCGGCGGCCAGCAGCAGGTCGCCGCTGCCGCTGTCCGAGCCGAGCGAGGCGGTGTCGTCCTTGCCCTTGAGCCGCCCGAATGGCAGCAGCACCTGCACGTCGGCGCTGTGGCCGCCGAGATCGAACACATGCACGCCGCGCAGGATGCCGACCTGCGAGTCGAGCCGCGCATTGATCGGGACGCGCTCGCCCCGGCTGTAGAGCGCGTCGCGCGATGCGTTCTGGTAGTAGGCGGCGAACAGATTGGTGCCGACCGGCAGGGTCGTGTAGTCGCCCGCGTCGACGTCCATCGCGCAGGCGGGCGCAAGCAAGGCGGCGGCCGCCGCTGCGGCCACGGTGGTGCGGATCACTGCTGTCTCCTCGGTGTTCGGGGGCAATGGCCCGGTCTGCGCCGGGCCTGTTGCGATGCGCGGGCTCAGACCGGCGTGGCCAGCAGCGCCTGAAGGTGGGCGTCGATCTGCGCGAGGGCGTCGGCATCGGTGCCGAACAGCGCGAGGTGGCCGTCGATGCTGTGGATCGGGCGGTACTCGCTGCCCGCGATGAGCCGCTGCTCGACGAAGCAGTCCTCGGGCGCGAAGAACATGTCGTGGCTGATCGGCATGACGAAGGTCTTGGCCGTGATGCGGCCGAGCGCCGCCGCGAGGTCGCCGCCGGCATGCCGGCTCACGTCGCCGCGCTGCCATTTCCAGGCCATCGCGAGCAGATCGTTCGGGTCCATCGGCGCGAAATAGCCGGTCATGAATCCATCGACGAAGGCCTGCATCGAGTCGAAGCCGAAGGCCTTGTAGCGGCCGGCGCGGAAGAATTCCGTGCTCCAGCCCATCACCGTCCACAGCTTCGCGTGGCGCTTCAGGCCGGCGGCCACCGCGTCGGGCGTGGCGTAGTCGCCGCCGTCGAAGCCCGGGTCGGTGGTGATGGCCTCGACCAGCGTTTCGGTGAAGAGGAAGTCGTGCTCGGTGTTCTTCGCGGTGCCGGCGATCGGCGCGGCGCGCAGCACCATCTCGGGATAGCGCACCGCCCATTCATAGGTCTGCTGCGCGCCCATCGAGCCGCCAACCACCAGCGCCAGCCGGTCGATGCCGAAGGTCTCGGTCAGCAGCCGATGCTGGGCGCGCACGTCGTCGCCGATGCGCACCTTCGGGAAGTGCGCGCCGGACGCAGCGCCGGCAGCGTTGTGCGGCGAGGTCGAGAGCCCGCCGCCGATCTGGTTGACGACGACGATGAAGTACTTGGCCGGGTCGAGCGCGCGGCCGGCGCCGACATAGACCTGCTCGATGATCTTGCTCGTGCCCGAGTACCAGGTCGGCACCAGAATCGCGTTGTCCTTCGCGGCGTTGAGCTTGCCGTGGGTGGCGACCGCGAGACGGCAGTCGCGCAGCTCGCCGCCGTCTTCGAGGGCAAGCGTGCCGATGTTGAACAGCTCGTAGGGACCGTGGCGGTCGGGGCCGTAGTAGGCGTTGCCGGTCATGGTTCCGCCTCCTCAGCGCATCTCGAAACCGGGATAGCCGCTGGCGGCCAGCTCGTCGCACTGGCGGTGGTAATTGCCGGCGCCGCCGATGTACGACAGCAGCCGGCGCGGCTTGCCCTCGACGTTCGAGCCCATGTACCAGGAGTCGGTCTTGACCACGAGCGTGGCGGCGGCGGTCTCGTCGTGATGCGCGACCCACTTGTCCTCGAAGGCCTTGCTCGCCTCGACGACCTGCCTGCCCTGGCTGCGCGAGTAGGCGATGCAGTCGGAGATCCAGTCGACCTGCTGTTGCAGGCAGGTGGTCATGTTGCACAGCGCGGCCGACGGCGCCAGCGGCGCGCCGGTGGTGAACATGTTGGGATAGCCATGCACCTGCAAGCCCATCGCCGAGCGGATTTCCTCCTGCCATTGCGCCTTCAGCGAGCGGCCGCCGCGGCCCCGGATGTCGATGCGCGTGAAGGCGCCCGATCCCGCGTCGAAGCCCACCGCAAGGATGATCACGTCGACCTCGTGAACCTTGCCGTCGGCGGTCCGGATGCCCTCGGGCACGACGCATTCGATCGGCGTCGCGCGGCAATCGACCGCCTCGACATTGTCCTGGAGATACACCTCCAGATAGCCGCTTTCGAGCGGGACGCGATGGGTGCCGAAGCCGTAGTCGGTCGGGATCAGCAGCGCGCACAGCGCCGGGTCGTGGCGCAGCCGCTCGCGCATCTTGGCGCGCACGAAGTCGGACACCTCGCGGCTGACGGCCTCGTCGAAGAACATCTCCGGATAGCTCGCCAGCCACAGCGCCAGCGAGCCGTCGTCCCAGTTCCGCTCCAGCACGGCGAGCCGTTCCTCGGGCGTGGACTCGGCCCAGGGCTTGGCCTGGAAGTCGTAGTCGAAGCCGGCGAAGGTCGAGCGCACGCGCTGCTTCGTCTCGTGGAAGCGCGCGCCCCAGCGGTCCCAGTCGGCCTGGCTGTACTTCGGGTTCTTCATCGGGATCACGTATTGCGGCGTGCGCGCAAAGACCTTCAGCGCGCCGACCTCCGGCGCAATCGTCTGGATCACCTGGATGCCGGTCGCACCGGTGCCGACCACCGCCACCCGCTTGCCCTTCAGATCGACCGCTTCCTTCGGCCAGCGCGCGGTGTGGAAGATCTGCCCCTTGAAACTCGACTGGCCCGGGAAGCGATCGGCAAGCGGCGCCGACAACATGCCGCAGCAGGCGATGAAGTACTGCGCGTCGATGCGCTCGCCGGCGTCGGTCGCGATGTCCCAGCGCTGGCTGTCCTCGTTGAAGTGGGCCGACGCGATGCGCGTGTCGAACTGGATGTCCTTCTTCAGGTCGAGCCGGTCGGCCACGAAGTTGAGCCACTGCTCGGTCTCGGCCTGGGCCGGAAAGCGCTCGCTCGGCTTCCACGCCTTGTAGAGCGCTTCCGAGAACCAGTACTGGTAGATCTCGGCCTGGGAATCGAAGCGCGCGCCGGGATAGCGGTTCCAGTACCAGGTGCCGCCCACGCCCGAGGCCGTGTCGTAGGCGCGCACCTTCAGGCCCATCTCGCGCAGCCGGTGCAGTTGATAAAGCCCCGCCACGCCGGCGCCGACGATCAGGGCGTCGAGCCGGATGGCCGGGTTGGAAGCGTTCGCCGGGGTGGCGTTCTGATGGGTCAAGGTCACGTTGTCTCCTCCATGGAATGGCTGACGACCCGGGCTGCATTCGCATGCTCCGGGCGGGCGATCCCACAGGGCGACCGCCGTGCTCCAAGGTAGGAAAGCCCCTCGGCAACGGTCTTGAACGAACCGGTGAAAACCTTGAACGCGGGCGTGAATCGGCAGCGCGCCGGATTCAGCTGGCGGGGTTGCGACGCAGCGCCGCCGGGGTGCTGCCGAGCCGGCTGCCAAGAACACGCGTCATGTGCGCCTGATCGGAGAAGCCGCAGGCGGACGCCACGGCCTTGATGGGCAGCTTGCCCTGCGTCAGCAGGCGCCGGGCCCGCTCGACGCGCTGGTCCACGACATAGGCGTGCGGCGCCATGCCGAAGGACTGCCGAAAGCGCCGGCCGAAGGTCCACGCGCCCATGGCGGCAACGCCCGCCAGCTCCTCCAGCGTGAGCGCCTCATGCAGCCGCGTCTCGATGTATTCGGTCAGGCGCGCGCACATCGCCTGGGGCAGTCCGCCTTGCTGCGCCGGCTCGCGAAACGTCACCGACGCGTAGTTGCGCAGCAGGTGGACGACGAGCTGCGTGCTCAGTGCCTCGACATAGAGCGAGCCGCCGATGGCATGCCGGCCCGACTCGCGGACGATGTCGTCGACGATGCCGGAAACCACGGCATCGCGCGCCTGCAGCAGATCGTGCAGACGCACGTCGGCGATCGAGCGCTCGAGCACGTCGGTGGCGATCCGCGACACCAGCGCGTCGGAGAGATAGGCGTGCGCGACGTCGATCTCGTCGGTCCAGTGCCAGTGCGAATCCTGGACCCGGGTCAGCAGCGAGATGTCGCCGACATCGCAGCGCGCCCGGGTCCAGCGGCCCTCGAAGCGCCGCGCCATCTGCGTGCTGCCGCGCTTGTAGGAAACGATCATGAAATCGGCCAGCGCCGGCACTGCGACGTCGAGTGCCTCGTAGCGGTAGGCGCGCAGGCCGACGCCGCTCCAGCCCAGGCCTTCGCTGGTGGCGAGCAACTGGCCGGGCACCCACTTGGGGAGTTCGCCGGGGGTGATGGGTCGAGTCATGCGGCGACAACTTGCACGATCGCGCCCGGCGGCGAACTCGGGAGCATCCCTGAAGCGCGGTGACCGTCACCGCGCTTCAGGCATCAGGGATTGTTGACCGTGATGTCGCGCTTCACGATCAGCGTGCCGTCGGTCAGGCTGTAGAAGTAGTAGCTCCAGGTGCGGTAGCCGTTGGGATGGGCGGTGCTGGCGGCGTAGTCCTTGTAGAAGGCCACGCGCAGTTCATCGGTGCCGCCGTCGCCGCCGATGAAATCGCCCACGCCCGACAGCGTCGGATCGATGGTCAGGCCGGTATCGCTGACCACCGGCCAGGTCTTGGGAAAGCCGCTGCGCTTGCTGCCGCCCACGTCGAACACGAACACCGAGAAGCGGCCGACGTTGTAGCTGACGCCGCTCTTGCGGTAGTAGCCGACCGGCCCGAAGCCGAACACCCGCACCTTGCTGCCGTTGGCGAGCGTGGCGATGCCGCCGCCCTGGCGCCGGTCGTAGGGGAAAGAGGTGCAGGACGCCGACTGCGTGACGCTCTGGTTGTCCTCGCGGAAATAGGTCACGCCGCTGGCGGCCGCCGTGCCGTAGGCCGGAAACGGCAGCGAGGCGACGGCGATGTCGTAGGTGCCTTCGACCGTCATGTCGCCGTTGCGGATGGTGATGCGACGCTTGCGCGTGGCGGTCACATAGCCGTCGCCATCGACGGTGCCGAGCGAGCAGCCGTTGGCCGGCGCCTGGAGTTCGGTATTGACCTGGTCGGCCGGCGTCACGCGGGCGCCGCCGAGCACGCCCTGGGCATTGGGCTGGCGCGTGTCCCAGATGCCGATGACCGGGCGCGAGGACTCGACCGCATGGGCCGGCGCGGCCTGGAAGGCGCCCGCGACCAGCGCCAGCGCGACCAGCGAGCCGCGACTGCGAAGTTGATTGGTTTGCATGATGTCTCCGGAATCCGGTTGGAACGCGGCGCCGATCCGGCCGCGTCGGGAGCGGCCTGCCGCTCCCGGCACCATCCTAGTGAGTTGCGGTATTCGCCAGCGTTTCTGCTTGGCGCGCATGCAACGCCCGGCACTCAGCCCGGGTTGAGATGGCAGGCCGACTCGCGTCCGGGCGCGATCTGCCGCAGCGCCGGCACCTCGGTCGCGCAGCGTGCAAGCGCCTGCGGACAGCGCGGATGAAAGTGGCAGCCGGGCGGCGGCGCGAGCGGCGACGGCAGCTCGCCCTGCACCGCGACATTCAGGCGCCGACCGGTGTCGAGCCTGGGCGCACTGGCCAGCAGCGCCTGCGTGTAGGGATGGTTGGGCGCGGCAAACAGCTCGTCGGCCGGTGCCAGCTCCACCACGCGGCCGAGGTACATCACCGCAACCCGGTCGCTCAGATGACGCACCACGCCGAGGTCGTGGCTGATGAACAGATAGGTCAGGCCGAGCGTGGCGCGCAGCTCCATGAACAGGTTGATGACCTGGGCCTGGATCGACACGTCGAGCGCGGCGACCGCTTCGTCGCAGACGAGGAATTCGGGCTTGACCGCGAGCGCGCGCGCAATGCCCAGGCGGGCGCGCTGGCCGCCCGAGAACTCATGCGGAAAGCGCCGCATCACGGCCGGATCGAGGCCGACCTGGCGCAGCAGCGCGGCGACGTAGTCGTCGCGATCGGCGCGCGCGACCAGGCCATGCACGACCGGCGCCTCGCCGATCAGATCGCGCACCCGCAGGCGCGGATTGAGGCTGGCATAGGGGTCCTGGAAGATCATCTGCATGGCGAGCATGCGGCGGCGGAAGTCGGCCGCCGGCAAGGTGGCGGCGAGCGTGGCGAGGTCGTCGCCCTGCCAGAAGCGCTGGCCGCCGCTGAGCGTGTGCAAGCCGAGCGCCATGCGCGCGAGCGTGCTCTTGCCGCAGCCCGATTCGCCGACCAGACCGAGCACCTCGCCGCGCGCGATGGCGAGCGAGACATGGTCGACCGCATGCACCACCGGCGCCGGGCCGGTCGCGCCCAGGCGTTGCGCGAGACGGGCGGCGAAGTCGGGCTTGCGTGTGAAGCGCTTGCTGACGTCGCGCAGCTCGAAGAGGGGCGCGTTGGCGTCATGCGGCGTCATGCGCCCTCCCCCACCGGATGGAAGCAGCGCCATTCGCGCCGGCCGGCGGCGGCGCTGGCCACGGTCGGCCCGGGTTCGGCATTGCGGCAATCGTCCTGCGCCTGCGCGCAGCGCGGATGAAAGCTGCATCCGGAAGGCAGCTTCAGCAGCGCCGGCGTCGCGCCCGCGATCTGCGCCAACGGCTGGCCGCGCCGGTTGCGCGACGGCGCGCTCGCGATCAGCCCGGCCGTGTACGGATGGCGCGGATCGTCGATGACCGCCGCCACCGGCCCCTGCTCCACCAGCCGACCGGCATACATCACCGCCACCCGGTCGGCCAGCCCCGCCACCACCGACAGGTCGTGCGTGATCCACAGCAGCGACAGCCCGGTCTCGGCGCACAGGCCCTGCATCAGCGCCAGGATCTGGCCTTGCAGCGTCACGTCGAGCGCGGTGGTCGGCTCGTCGGCAATGACCAGATCGGGCTGGTTGAGCAGCGCAATGGCGATCGCCACCCGCTGGCGCATGCCGCCCGAGAACTGATGCGGATAGGCCGCGAGGCGTTCATCCGGCGCCGGAATGCCGACGCGCGCCAGCATGTCGCGGCTGCGCGCGCGGGCGTCGGCACGGGTGATGCGGCGATGCGCGCGCAGCGTCTCGACCATCTGGGTCTCGATGCTGAGCACCGGGTTCAGCGTCATCATCGGGTCCTGGAAAATCATCGCGATGCGGTCGCCGCGCAGCCGACGCAGCTCGGGCTCGCGCAGCGTGCGCAGGTCGGTCGTGATGCCGTCGCGGCCGGTGAACAGCACGCGGCCGCCCGCGATCCTGCCGGGCGCATCGACCATGCCGAGCAGCGAATAGCCGGTCATCGACTTGCCCGAGCCCGACTCGCCGACCAGCCCCAGCACCTCGCCTCGACCGATCTCGAAGCTGACCTCGTTGACCGCGTTTGCAACGCCGGCGCGCGTGATGAACTGGGTCGACAGGTTCTCGACCCGCAAGGTCGGCGCGCTCATTCGACCAGCCCTCCGCGCGGATCGAGCACCTCGCGCAGCCGGTCGGCCACGAGATTGATCGCCACGATGGTGAGCAGCAGCAGCAGGCCCGGATAGACCGAAATCCAGTACTTGCCCGACAGCAGGTATTGCTGGCCGTTGGCGATGAGCATGCCGAGCGAGGGCTCGGTGATGGGCACGCCGAGGCCGAGGAAGGACAGCGTCGCCTCAAGCGCGATGGCGCTCGCCACCTGCAAGGCTGCGACCACGATGACCGGCGGCAGACAGTTGGGCAGCAGATGGCGCAGCAGGATGCGCGTCGGCGACAGCCCCAGCACCCGCGCCGCTTCCACGTATTCCTTGCCGCGCTCGACCAGCGCCGCCGAGCGCGCGGTGCGTGCGTAATAGGCCCATTGCACCGCCACCAGCGCGATCACCACGTTCGACACGCCGGGGCGAAGGATGGCGATCAGCACCAGCGCGATCAGGATCGCCGGGAAGGAAAGCTGGATGTCCACCAGCCGCATCAGCAGCGCCTCGATGCGCCCGCCGGCATAGCCCGCCACCATGCCGACCGTGCCGCCGAGCGCCAGCGCAATGACCGTCGCCACCAGCCCCACGCCGAGCGAGATGCGCAGGCCGTAGAGCATGGCCGACGCCATGTCGCGGCCCTGCTCGTCGGTGCCGAGGCGGTAGCGCAGATGCCCGTCCGCTGCTTCTTCGCCGGGCGCGAGGCGGGCATCCATGATGTCGAGCTGGTCGAGCGCATACGGGTTCTGCGCCGCGAGCCAGGGCGCGAACACCGCGCCGAGCGCCAGCGCCAGCAGCAGCAGCGCGGCCAGCACCGCGAGCTTCGATTGCGCGAAGGCACGCCAGAGCTTCATGCGCCGTCTCCGCCGAGGCGCACGCGCGGATCGAGCCACGAATACAGCAGATCGACCGCCAGATTGATGAGCACGAACATGGTCACCACGATGAGCAGATAGGCCACGATCACCGGCCGGTCGAGCAGGTTGATCGAATCGATGATGAGCTTGCCCATGCCGGGCCAGGCAAACACCGTCTCGGTCACGATGGAGAAGGCGATCAGCCCGCCGAACTCCAGCCCGATGACGGTGACGATGGGCACGAGAATGTTCTTGAGCACATGCACGCCCACGATGCGCGCCGGGCTCAACCCCTTGGCGCGCGCAAAGCGCACATAGTCCTGCGACAGCGCCTCCAGCGCGCCGGCGCGCGTCAGCCGCACCACCAGCGCCAGCTTGAACAGCGCAAGGTTGAAGGCCGGCAGCGCCAGATGCTTCCAGCCGTCGAGCGAGAAGATCGAAAGCGGTATTCCGAATGCATCGACGGTGGCGCCGCGGCCGTTGCTGGGCAGCCAGCCGAGCTGCACCGAGAACAGCATGATCATCATCAGCCCGACCCAGAACGTGGGCAGCGAAAAGCCGAGGATCGAGCCGGTGACGATGGCGCGACCGGCAAGCGAATGCGGCCGCAGCCCGGCCCACAGTCCGAGCGGAATGCCGAGGCCGACGGCAATCAGCATCGCCGCCACGGCAAGCTCAAGCGTGGCCGGCAGCCGCTCAAGAATGAGCCCGACCGCCGGCTGCGCATGCACGAAGCTGCGGCCCAGATTGCCGTGCAGCGCATCGAGCAGAAAGCGCACGTACTGCACCCACACCGGCTGGTCGAGCCCGAGCGCGGCCACGGTGCGCGCGCGCTCGGCCTGGGTCGCGTCGGGGCTGATGAGGATGTCGACCGGATTGCCCACGAGATAGACGCCGGCAAACACCAGCATCGACATCGCGAGCAGCACGATCACGCTTTGCAGCGCGCGCCGCAGCAGAAAGGCGGTCATCGCTTATTGCGCCGGGCGGAAGCCGAAGGCGTAGGTACGCTCATCGGTGCGCGGCAGGTAGTCGATGCCCTTGCGCGCGGCCCAGGTCGTGAGCTGGTGATGCAGCGGCAGCAGCGCGAGATCGTCGATGGCGATCTGCGTGGCCTGTTGCAGCAGTGCCGAGCGCTTGGTGTCGTCGACCGTGCGCAGCGCTTCGGCCAGTACCGCGTCGAACTGCGCATTCGAGTACGAGCCCCAGTTGACCGTGCCCATGCCGCGCGACTCGTCGCGGCTGGCGATGATGGCGCGCAGCGGCGACGAAGCCTCGCCGGTCTGCGCGCCCCAGCCCACCAGCGGCATGCTGAATTCAAGCTTGTTGCCGCGCGGGAAATAGGTGGCGAGCGGCATGGTCTCGACCTTGGTGTCGATGCCGATGCGCTGGAACATGCCGGCCACCGCCTGCACGATCTGGGCGTCGTTGATGTAGCGGTTGTTGGGGCCGTGCAGCGTCATGGCAAAGCCGTCGGGATAGCCGGCTTCGGCGAGCAGCTTCTTCGCGCGCTCAGCGTCGGGCTTGGGCACCGCGAGCTTGGGGTTGTGGCCGAACAGCGTCGCCGGCACCAGATTCATCGTGGGCAGCGCCAGGCCCGACATCACGCGGTCGGCGATGGCCTGCCGGTTGATCGCGAGGTTGAGCGCCTGCCGCACGCGCAGGTCGCGCAGCGGATTGGCGGGCAGCGGCTTGCCGTCCTTGGCGGTGACGAAGGGCGTGGTCTCGCGCTGGTCGAGATTGAAGTAGATGACGCGGTGCGACACCTTGCTGAAGAAGCTCAGGCTCGGATCGCTGCGCACGCGGTCGAGGTCGGGCGTCGGCACGTTCTCGATCGCCTGCACGTCGTTGGACATGAGCGCCGCCAGCCGCGCCGCGCCGTTGGCGATGAAGCGCAGCGTCACGTTCTGGTAGGGCGGCCGCGTGCCCCAGTAGAGCGGATTGCGGCCCAGCTCCACGCGGTCGTCGCGCGCGAAGCGCACGAAGCGGTAGGGCCCGGTGCCGATCACGGCCTTGAGCCCGCTACCGAATTCCTCGGGCGACGCGGCCTGCACCGCCTTCTTCTCGACGATGTAGATGCTGGTCAGATCGTTGAGCATGAGCGGATAGGGACTGGAAGTGCGCAGCCGGAAGGTGCGCGCATCGACCTTGTCCTTGCCGGTGATCTGGCGCGTGTAGATGGCGAAGCTGCCCGGCGAGTTGACGATGCTGGCCGGCCGGTCGAGCGAGAAGAACACGTCCTCCACCGTGAGCGGCGCGCCGTCGTGGAAATGCACGCCGTCGCGCAGCGTGAACTCCCAGGTATTGGCATCGACGAGGCGCCATTTTTCGGCCAGCCCGGGCACCACGCGCGAGTCGGCGTCGAGCTTTACCAGCGCCTCGAAGATGTGCTCGCTGACGTTGATGTTGCCGAACACGTTGTGCCAGTGCGGGTCCATCGAATTGGCGGGCGAACTCATCGCCACGCGAAAGTCCTGGGCCCGCGCCGGCAAGAGCGCGAATGCGAACGCGCAGATGAACAGCGCGAGTTTCATCGTCCATCGGCTGGCAGGCGCCATGCATACTCCCAAGGGTCATCAATCGAGTGCGGATCCGCCGCGACGGCCAGAGCAAGCTTCGCGCCCCGGCCGGCAATCCGCCCGCTGCCCGGAACCTGCGTCATGCATGCCAAAGACCTGCGAATCCTGCCGCGCATCGTCGAGATCGCACCGCAATTGTGCGCGGTGCGGCGCGACATTCACGCCCATCCCGAGCTGGCCTACGAAGAGCATCGCACCGCCACGCTGGTGGCCGAGCTGCTCGAAAGCTGGGGTCTCGCCGTCACGCGCGGCATCGGCGGCACCGGCGTGGTTGCCACGCTCGCGGCCGGCACGTCGCAGCGCGCCATCGCGCTGCGCGCCGACCTCGACGCGCTGCCGCTGCAGGAGCACAACCACTTCCCGCACCGCTCGACCCACGACGGAAAGATGCACGCCTGCGGCCACGACGGCCACACCGCCATGCTGCTGGCCGCCGCCAGGTACCTGAGCGAAAGCAGACAGTTCGACGGCCGCGTGCATTTCATCTTCCAGCCGGCCGAGGAAGGCGGCGCCGGCGCCAAGGCCATGATCGACGACGGCCTGTTCGAGCGCTTCGACTGCGAGGCGGTGTTCGGCATGCACAACTGGCCCGGCGTGCCGGTCGGCAGCTTCGCGCTGCGGCCGGGGCCGATGATGGCCAGCAGCAACGAATTCACCATCCGCATCGAGGGCAAGGGCGCGCATGCGGCGATGCCGCATCTGGGTGTGGACACGGTGATGGTCGCGGTCCATCTCGCGCAGGCGCTGCAGGGCGTGATCGCGCGCGAGCGCAATCCGCTGGAGCCGTCGGTGCTGTCGATCACCCAGATCCACGCCGGCGACGCCTACAACGTGATTCCCAACGAAGCCATGCTGCGCGGCACCGTGCGCACCTTCGGCACGCCCGAGCTCGACCGCATCGAGACGGCGATGCAGCGGCTGGTCGATGGCCTGCCGCCGGCCTTCAATGCAAGCGCGAGCATGAAGTTCCTGCGCAACTATCCGGCCACGGTCAATCACCCGGCCGAGACCGAGTTCTGCGCCGGCGTCATGACCGAGATCGTCGGCGCGGCCGGCGTCATCCGCGACCGCGAGCCGACGATGGGCGCGGAAGACTTCTCGTACTACCTGATGGAAAAGCCCGGCTGCTATGTGTTCATCGGCAACGGCGAGGGCGATCACCGCGACAGCGGCCACGGTCTGGGCCCCTGCACGCTGCACAACCCGAGCTACGACTTCAACGACGAACTCATCCCGCTCGGCGCCACCTACTGGGCCCGGCTGGTCGAGTGCCGCTTGTCGGCGGGTAACAGCGCGTAAGCGACGCGAACGCCCGCCTCGCTCAGACTTGTCACCGATCCGCAGGCGCGTCGTCGTACCCCGTTCAAGCCTGCCGGTCCTGCTCTCCCACAGAACTCACAGGCTTTGACCACATGAACCGGTTCATCTCGCGACGCCGCATGCTCGCGTCGGCTGCCGCAGCGCTCTCCCTCCAGGCCTGCGGCGGCGGCGGCGGGGTTTCGAACAACAGCTCGTCCTCCGGCTCGACCACGGTCGAGACCCAGGCCGTCACGCGCTGGTCGTCCTTCGTCATCGATCTGATGTCCGAGCTCGAGATCGCCGGTCCGGTCGAGGCGCGCGCCTTCGCGATGGCCTTCATCGCCGCGCATGACGCGCTCAACGCCATCTCGGCGCGCTATGCGCGCTATGCGCTCACCACCAGCCTCAACCAGGCCAGCGCCAATCCCGATGCCGCCGTGGCCGCGGCGATGTACGCGGTGCTCGACAACCAGCTCCAGGTCACCTACGGCACCAACGGCAGCGGCTGGAAGACCGGCTCCGCGACGCTCACGGCCAAGCGCGCCCAGCTCAAGACGCGCTACGACAGCGAACTGGCGAGCGTGTCCGACAGCAATGCGCGCGCGCTCGGAGTCAGCGTCGGCCAGCTGGCGGCGACCGCCATCCTCGGCCTGCGCTCCACCGACGGCATGGCGGCGGCACTGAGCAAGCAGTACGCCACGCCGGCCAGCGTCGGCACCTACCAGGTCACGCCCGACTTCGCCGAAAGCGGCGTCAGCAACCAGACCGCCTTCGCGGTGGGCTGGGGCGACGTGAAGCCGTTCGCCATGGGCAGCGTGGCCAGCTATGCGCTGCCCAGGCCCTATGGCGCCGCCGACAATGCCAGCGCCGTGCTGACCGCCGACTACGCCACCGACTTCGCCGAGGTGAAGGCCAAAGGCGCGGCCAAGGATTGCGGCGACGACAGCCACCCCACGGTCTGCCGCAGCTCCGACGAGAAGGACTTCGCCAACTTCTGGTGGGAGAACTCGTCCACCACCTGGCTGCGGCTGGCCATCGGCGTGGCCAATGCCCGCACCATGACCGACTGGGACAAGGCGCGGCTGTATGCGCTGCTGGAAATGGCGATGTCGGATGCGAGCGTCGCCTCGCTCTACGTGAAGTACACCTACCAGTTCTGGCGCCCGATCAGCGCGATCCGCGCCGCCGCCGACGACGGCAATCCGGCCACTGCCGCCGACAGCAAGTGGACGCCGCTGCACACCACGCCGCCCTGGCCCGACTACGCCTCGGTGCACACCGCCTGCGGCGCGGCGGCGGCAGCGGTGCTGGTCGGCGTGATCGGCAGCAACACGGTGAGCTTCACCGCCACCAGCACCACGCTGCCGGGCAAGACGCGCAGCTACACCAGCTTCACCGGTGCGGCGGTCGAGAACGGACTGTCGCGCATCTACATCGGCTACCACTTCGCGCAGGCGGTCACCGACGGCCTGAACCAGGGCAACAACATCGGCGACATGGTCTACAAGACCTTCCTCACCAAGCTCTGACGCCGCGCGCTCCGGCGTCGCAGGCAGATCGCGGGCATTCGAAGGAATGCCCGTTTTTTTTGCCCCTGCTCGGCACAAACCCGCAGCGCGCCGCGTGAAAGACTGCCCGGGCTTGCCGGACCGCACAGGCTCCGGCCAACCCGCTCCAGCCTTCCGCGATGACACCGAACAAACTCACGACCCGCCTGCTCGCCGCGCTCCTCCCCGCCGCACTGATTGCCTGCGGCAGCGGCGGCAGCAGCTCCAGCGGCACGACCAGCACGCCGTTCTCGGCCTCGGTCGCGCGCCAGATCGACGACATCGCGGTGCAGGTGGCCAGCGCCTATGCCGCCAGCCTGGCCTTCGACGTGTGCTCGGCCTGCCTGTCGCGCGACTACGCCATCGCCTATGTGGCCGCGCACGACACGCTCAACGGCATCAAGCGCAGCTATGAGCCGCTGGTGTACAGCGGCCTGTCGCAGCCCGATGCCGAGCCGAATGCCGCCGTGGCGGCCGCGATGCGCGCGGTGTTCCGCGCCACGCTGCCCGAGCAGTCCGGCATCTATGAACCGGCCTTCACCGCGCTGCTGGCCGCGATTGCCGACGGCAGCGCCAAGAGCAAGGGCATCGCGCTGGGCGAGGCGGTCGCGCAGGCGGTGCTGGCCTCGCGCGGCAGCGACGGTGCCAGCGCCGACAACACCCTGCCGGCCGGCTATGTGCAGCCCGACAGCGTGCCCGCCGGCGCCGGCGTCTATGCGCTCACCAGCGGCGCCACTCAGCTGGCCGTGCCGGGCTGGGGCAAGGTGGCGCCGTTCGCCATCACCTCGGCGGCCGGCTATGTGAGCCAGCTCAGCGCGCCCTATGGCGGCAGCTTCGGCAGCGATTTCGGCGGCACCGCCTACGCCACCGACCTGGCCGAAGTGCGCTGCATCGGCAGCACGCTGGCCGCGCCCTCGGGCTGCGCCACGCTGCGCGCCAGTGGCGACGATGCCAAGGCGCGGTTCTGGTTCGAGAACTCGCCGACGATGTGGAACCGCATCGCGGCCATCGCCGCCACCAATGCCGGCCTCGACGGCGCGGCGCGCATCCGGCTGCATGCGCTGGTCAACGTGGCCATCGCCGACAGCCTGATCGTGTCCTATGCCGCGCAATACCAGTTCAACCTGTGGCGGCCCGAAACCGCCGTGCGCTACGCCAATCTGGCCGGCGGCACGGCCGACACCAGCTGGCAGCCGCTCGGCTACTCCGACAGCGACCACCGCACGCCGGCCTCGCCGGGCTATCCGGCCACCGACGTGACCGCCGCCGGCGCCGCCCAGGCCGTGCTCGACAGCGTGTTCGCGGCCGGCGCGCGCAGCTTTGCCGCGACCAGCACTTCGGCCAGCGGCACGCGCAGCTTTGCCGACTTTGCCGCCGCCGCGCGCGAAGCCGCCGATGCCCAGGTGCTGCTCGGCTTCAACTTCCGCGCCGGCGTGGAGGACGGACTGGTGATCGGCCGCCGCGTCGGCGCCGACATCGTCGCCAGCAAGATGCGCGCAGTGGCGCAGTGATCGGCCGCGCCGCGCGGGCGCTTGAGCCGGGCCGGCGGCGCAGGCTGCTCAGCCGCGCGGGCCGGCCAGCTTGCTGCGCAGCATCTGCAGCGCCAGCGGCGCGAGCGACAGCACGATGACCGCCAGCATCACCAGCGGCAGGTTGTTCTTGATGACCGGAATCTGGCCGAACAGATAGCCCGCCCCCACAAACAGCCCGACCCACAGCGCGCCGCCCGTCACCGAGTAGAGCTGGAAGCGGCCGTGCGGCATCGCCCCCAGCCCGGCCACGAAGGGCGCAAAGGTGCGCACCAGCGGCACGAAGCGCGACACGATCAGCGTGAACGAGCCGTACTTGTCATAGAAGGCATGGGTCTTGGCCAGCGTCTCTTTCGACAGGATGCGCGAGCGGCCGCTGTTGAACAGCTTCGGTCCGATCCAGCGGCCGATCCAGTAGTTGCTGGTGTTGCCCAGCACCGCCGCGATGAACAGCAGCACCAGCAGCAGCATCACGTCCGGCCCGCCGCCGATGCCGGCCAGCGCGCCCAGCACGAACAGGAAGGAATCGCCCGGCAGCCAGGGCGTGACCACCAGGCCGGTTTCCGCGAACACGATCAGGAACACCAGCACATAGAGCCAGACGCCGTACACCGCCCAGAAATCGGCGATGTGCTTGTCGAGATGGACGAGGAAATCGAAGGCTTGCAGGAGTAGGTCCACGTCGGTCTTGGAGGAGTCAGGAAGGGAGCGGCGAGTTTACCGAGCGGCCATGACGTCGGCCGGCCAGCCGCCGATTTCTATAATCGGGCGATGAAGAAGCTGCCGTTTCCCGTTTTTTCCGCCGCTGCCGAGGGTTCGGAGCGGGCGGCCACGCCCGGCGGTGCCGCGCCGGCGCGCCGCATCCTGCCGCTGCCCGATGCGCTCATCTCGCAGATCGCCGCCGGCGAGGTGGTCGAGCGGCCGGCATCGGTGGTGAAGGAGCTGGTCGAGAACGCGCTCGACGCCGGCGCGACCCGCGTCGCGGTGCGGCTGGAAGAAGGCGGCGTGCGGCGGGTGCGCGTCAGCGACGACGGTCGCGGCATTGCGCCCGACGATCTCGCGCTGGCGCTGACCCGCCATGCCACGTCCAAGATCGCCAGCCTGAGCGAGCTGGAATCGGTCGCATCGCTGGGTTTCCGCGGCGAGGCGCTGGCGTCGATCGCGTCGGTCGCCAATCTGGCGCTCACCACCCGCGCCACCGACGCGCCGCATGCCTTGCAGGTCCACAACCATCACGGCCCGCTCGAAGTCGGCCCGGCCGCGAGCGCCGGCCTGGGCGCGACCGGCACCACGGTGGATGTGACCGACCTCTATTTCTCCACCCCGGCGCGGCGCAAGTTTTTGAAGAGCGAGCAGACCGAGTACGGCCATTGCGCCGAGGTGCTGCGGCGCATTGCGCTGGCCCGGCCGGACGTGGAATTCACGCTGTTGCATGGCAGCCGCACCACGCTCAATCTGGCGGGCGCGAGCCGGCAGGCGCGGCTGGTGGCGGTGCTGGGCGAGGAATTCGCGCGCAGCGTGGTAGATCTGGAAGAGACGGCCGGCGACATCGCGCTGGCGGGCGCCATCGGCCTGCCGGTGGCCGCGCGGGCGCGGGCCGATACGCAGTACTTCTATGTGAACGGGCGCTTCGTGCGCGACCGGCTGCTGGCGCATGCGGTGCGCGCCGCCTATGCCGACGTGCTGCACGGCGACCGCCAGCCGGCCTATGTGCTGGCGCTCACGCTCGATCCGCGACTGGTGGATGTGAACGTGCATCCGGCCAAGACCGAGGTGCGGTTTCGCGACGGGCGCGCGGTGCATCAGTTCGTGTTTCATGCGGTGCAACGCGCGCTGGCGCGACCGGCCGGCGCGCTGGCGTCGGGGACGGTGCTGGGTGAAGCGGTAAGCGGCGCGCCTGCGGCGGCGACTGCACCGCCCGCACCGCCCGCCGTCAGTCCGCGCCCGGCGCCGCCGCCGGTGCAGGCGCCGCTCGACCTGCAAGCGCTCGCGGCCCGGCTGCCGGCGCGACCGTCGGTGCTCGACCGCGCCGAGACCGACGCTGCCGCCAGCTGGCCCGCCGGCAACCGACCGTGGCGCGCCGCGCCCTCGGGCCAGCTCGATCCGGTCGGTTTCGGTCGCGCGCCGACCGATGCCGGCCCGGCCGCCGCGCCGCTCATGCAAGCGCAGGCTGCCGAGCCGCCCGCGCCCTATCGCGTGACCGCCGCCGCAGCGACCGAGGCACAGCCGCTCGGCCAGGCGCTGGCCCAGTTGCATGGCGTGTATGTGCTGGCACAGAACGCCGCCGGACTGGTGCTCGTCGACATGCATGCGGCCCATGAGCGCGCAGTCTACGAGCGTCTCAAGCGGTCGCTCGCCAACGCCGCGCTGCCGGTGCAGCGGCTGCTGATTCCTGCAACCTTCTTTGCCAGCGAAGTGGAAATCGGCACCGCGCTCGAAGCGCGCGCGCTGCTGGAGCAGCTGGGTTTCGAGCTCGATCAAGTGTCGCCGACCACGCTGGCGGTGCGTTCGGTGCCGGCGCTGCTGCGCGAGGCCGATGCCGCCGCGCTGGCCCGCGCGGTGCTGCGCGAGCTGGCCGAGACCGGCGGCTCGCGCCTGCTGGCCGAGCGCCAGAACGAGCTGCTGGCCACGATGGCCTGCCACGGCGCGGTGCGCGCCAACCGCAAGCTCACCGTCGAGGAAATGAACGCGCTGCTGCGCGACATGGAAGCCACCGAGCGTGCCGATGAATGCAATCACGGCCGCCCGACCTGGGTGCAACTCAGCCTCGCCGATCTCGACCGGCTGTTCCTGCGCGGCCGATGACGCCGGCATCAGCCAGCGTCATGGCCCGGGCTTCACTCGTCCTCGGCGCGGAACTGATCCGGCTTGATCTGGTGCTTGCGCATCAGCTCGAAGAAGGCGCGGCGGTTCTTGCGCGCGATGCGGGCGGCGGCCGAGATGTTGCCGTTGCAGCGCAGCAGCAGGCTCTCGATATAGCCGCGCTCGAAGGCCGAGACGATGCGCGTCTTGATCTGCCGCAGCGATTCGCCGCGACCTTCGCCGCCATTGGCATTGCCGAACAGCGAGGCGAAGCTCGGCGCGGCGCCGTTCATGGCGCGCTCGGTGCGGCCGGTCACGATGTCGATGCGGGCCACGTATTCGGCGGCGCTGGCACGCGCCGAGATGAAATCGCCGACGCCGGCCGAGAACAGCTCGGCCACCTGGGCGCGGGTCAGGCCATCGGCCACTGCCAGCACGCTGGTGTTGGGGCTGGCCAGCCGGCGGCCGGTGATGAGCGCACCCAGCGTGGCGATATCGTCGGCATCGACGAACAGCACCACCACCTGGCCCGGCGCCGAGCCGAAGCTGCCGCTGTGCAGCTCGGTGCGCAGCGAAAGCTCGCCGGCAAGGCGGGCCGCCAGCTCGGCAGCCTGGGCCGAGAAGCGCTCGTCGGCGACGATCGAGCAATGCGTGCGCGGCACGCCACCCTCGACCACCCGGCCCAGACTGATGCCGCGACCGCGCTCGCCGCCGGGCAGCGAAGCGGACGGAACCGTGCTCGCGCTCAGCATCCGGAGCGCTTGCGAGACGAAGGCGGTGGTGGGGTTGTTGCCGGTTTCCATGTGCATCTCCCTTGATGTGTCAGTGATGACCCTGGTGAGCCAGGGGTTCGGCACGTCGGACCTTGCGGTCGATACAATCCGCGCGCCTTCCGAAAACCTGATGAACCGCCCAAACCCACAAAACCGACCGCTCATCGCCCTCATGGGCCCGACTGCGTCGGGCAAGACCGCCGCCGCACTCGATCTGGCGGACTGGCTGGCCGGGGGTGGCGTGGCCGGCGTCACGGGCGCCGAGATCGTCTCGGTCGACTCCGCGCTCGTTTACCGGGGCATGGACATCGGCACGGCCAAGCCCGATCGCGAGGAGCTCGCGCGGCTGCCGCACCACCTGATCGATATCTGCGAACCCGACCAGCCCTACTCGGCGGCGCGATTCGCGGCCGATGCGCGAGCCGCCATCGAGGCGATCCGCGCGCGCGGCAGGCTGCCGCTGCTGGTGGGCGGGACGATGCTGTACTTCAAGGCGCTGCTCGATGGCATCGATGCGCTGCCCGAAGCCGATGCCGAGATCCGCGCCGAGCTCGACGCCAAGGCCTCGGCACTCGGCTGGCCGGCACTGCACTGCGAACTGGCCCGCATCGATCCGGCCACGGCCGCCCGGCTGCAACCCAACGACGCCCAGCGCATCCAGCGCGCGCTCGAAGTGCATCGCATCAGCGGACGCACGCTTACCGACTGGTTCGAGCAGGCGCGCCGCGAACGCGAAACGCAGCGCGACGCCGGCCTGGGCCGGGTGCTGCGCATTGCGCTCGAACCCTCGGATCGCGCGGTGCTGCACCGGCGCATCGCCGAGCGCTTCGACGTCATGCTCGAGGCCGGCTTCGTGGACGAGGTGCGCGCGCTGCGCGACCGGCCCGAACTGCATCCCGACCTGCCCGCGATCCGCGCTGTTGGCTACCGGCAGGCCTGGGCCTACCTCGATGGCGACTTCGATCTGGCTGAACTGCGCGCACGCGGCATCGCGGCGACCCGCCAGCTGGCCAAGCGCCAGCTCACGTGGTTGCGCGGAATGCCGGATGTGCTGCGCATCGACAGCTTGGCGGCGGATGCGGGCCGGCAGCTGCGCGAGACCGTCGCGAATCAGCTGCGAAACGAGTGACGGCTGCGCGTTTGCGCCTTCCGTCGTCTGCTTCGAGGTTGCCCGCTTGTCCACACGCCGCTCCGTTGGGATCGGCAGCGACGCAGGTCGCTGCCACGGAACTCATGCTGCGCAGCGGCATCCCACGGATGACTAACTGATCCAGAACACCCGGAGAAAATTGTCTTCATCCGGGCTTCGGGCAGGCCGGGAGGCTTGCCGAGCACCGGCATTGCGCCGGTGCGCTGCCGGTCGCAGACCGGCAAATTCACCCGAACGGGCGATAAAACTGGCGCTCAGATTACGGTCGTCGGCGCGACGCCGGCCACAGCAGGCTCGATCCGTCCGATGGTGAACACGGTTTCGCCACCGGCCGCGAGCGTCGCACTGACGGCGGCCGCATCGGCCGGCGCCACCACGATGACCATGCCGATGCCGCAATTGAACACGCGATGCATCTCGTCGTCGGCGACGTTGCCATTGGCTTGCAGCCAGTCGAACACCGGCGGACGCGACCACGATGCCTTGTCGAGCGCGGCGCGCGTGGTGTCGGGCAGCACGCGCGGCACGTTCTCGGTCAGGCCGCCGCCGGTGATGTGGGCCAGGCCCTTGATCGCCGCGCCGTGGGCTGCGAGCGCGGCGAGCACCGACTTCACATAGATGCGCGTCGGCGCCATGAGTGCGTGGCCGAGCGGCTGGCCGTGGAAATCGGCGTCCAGGTCGGGCGCGGCGCGCTCGATGATCTTGCGCACCAGCGAATAGCCATTGGAATGCGGCCCGCTCGACAGCAGGCCGAGCACCACGTCGCCCGGCACGATGCTCTTGCCGTCGATGATCTTGCTCTTCTCGACCGCGCCGACCGCGAAGCCGGCCAGGTCGTACTCGCCGTCGGGATACATGCTGGGCATCTCGGCGG
>NZ_MUHU01000010.1 GCF_002105195.1 Derxia lacustris
CGAGCAGGCGCAGCGCGGTTTCGCGGGTTTTCTGGCGGGTATCGCTGAATCGGCTCATGGCGGGGCGGCTGGCGGCATCGTTACGGTGTATTGATATGTATATCATTATGTACGTATCGTATCCAGCAAGAAATTTACGATAATCAACATAATCGAAAATTCAGCGCAAAATGCGCCGTGCCATGAATCCCAAGCCATCAGAAGCCGCCGCGCTGCTCGTTTCCGCCACGCTCGCGCCCAATCGCGCGCCGCCGGCCGGCAAGCAGATCGCCGCCGACACCGACGCCGAAGCCATCGCCGCCTGGCTGGCCGAGTTCGCCGGCTCGCCGCACACGCTGCGCGCCTATCGCAAGGAGGCGGTGCGGCTGCTGGTCTGGGCCACGCAGGCGCGCGGCAAGCCGCTGGCGGCGCTCCAGCGCGACGACCTGCTCGCCTATGAAGCCTTCCTGGCCGCACCCGACGGCGACTGGGCCGATCCGACCCGGCCACGGACCGGGGCCGGGCGGCGGCTGTTTGCCGCGCCGCTGTCCGAGGCCAGCCGGCGGCAGGCGATGAACATCGTCGGCGGGCTGTTTGGCTGGCTGGTGCAGGCCGGCTATCTGGCCGCGAACCCGCTGGCGCTGCGCCGGCGCACGGCAGCGCCGCGCGGCAGCGTGCGGGCGCGGGTGCAGGAGCGCTATCTGGATCAGGCGCTGTGGGCGACGGTGCTGGCGCAGGTCGATGACTGGCCGGCCGCCACGCCGCGCGACGAGCAGCATCGCGAGCGGGTGCGCTGGCTGTTGCGGCTGCTGGTCGGCACCGGCCTGCGCGCCTCCGAGGCCGCCGCCGCGCGCAGCGACGATCTGCACCGCCGCCGCGAGCGCTGGTGGCTCACGGTCGAAGGCAAGGGCGGCGCCATCGGCGACGTGCCGGTAAGCGACGAGCTCATGGCCGACCTCGCGCGCTACCGCCGCTTCCACGGCCTGCCGCCGCAGCCCGCGCCCGGCGAAACCACGCCGCTGTTGCTGCCCATCGCGGGCCGCGCCGGCAAGCCTGTGACGCCGACGCTGGTCTATCTCATCGTGAAAGAAGCCTTCCGGCGCATCGCCGACCAGCTCGATGCGGGCGACCCGGCCGGCGCCGCCACGCTGCGGCGCGCGTCAACCCACTGGCTGCGCCACACCGCCGCCACCCATCAGGCCGATGCCGGCAACGATCTGCGCCACATCCAGAAGAACCTGCGCCACGCGTCGATCGAGACCACCGCCATCTATCTGCATGCCGACGACGACCGGCGTCACGAACAGACCACGCGGCCGCGCGGCGGTTAGCGGCGCGGCAAGCGCTGCGCCCGCCTCAGCTGCGCCCGCCGCTCGCGCGCAAATGGTCGAGCGCCGGCTTGATGAGCGCCTGAAAGCCGGCCACTACGGCGGCGTCGTCCATGCCCGGCGCAGGTTCGTTGCCGGTATCGGCGCGGTAGGCGCGCACCCGCCATTCCAGTCGGCTGCCGCTGCCCTGGGCGGTCACGCGCAGCCGGGCCGACCAGGAGCTGGCCGGCAGCGCCTTGGGGTCGACGGTCGCGCCCGAGCGATAGCTCATGGTGCGGCCGGCGGCGTCGATCTCGTCGAGCTGCTCTTCGAGCCGCAAGCCGTTGGCGAGCGTGATCTGGCGCGTCGAGCCGGCGGTGCTGCCCTTGTCGGTGCGGGTGCTGCGCAGGGCCGGGTTCCAGCGCTCGGGCGCCGCGAAATCGCCGATGGTTTTCCACAGCTCGTCGGGCGTGGCCGGCAGCTCGATGGCTTCGTCGATCTTCTGCGGCGTGGGGCCGTGGGCCAGCGCGGCCAGCGGAGACAGCAGCAGCGCGGCGGCCAGCAGGATCGGGGACTTCATGTTCGCTTCCTTTGCATGAGGAGTGAAAGGCGACGCCAGCTGCCCTCGGGCAGCAGCGCCAGGGCAAGACAGGCGGCGGCAGCCAGCGCCAGCGCCCCTCGAAACGAGCGCGGCCGTTGCACGCGCCGAGCGCCGGGCAGGGCTTGCAGCGCGGCCAGATTGGCGCCGCCGTCGCCGAGCGGCTGCCAGGCAATGCCGGTGCGCCGGGCCAGATCGGCCAGCACTTCATCGCGACGCGCCGACAGATGCGCCGGCACCGCGCCGGCCACGCGCTGCGGCGCATTGCGCAGATCGGTGCCGGCAGCCAGCGCCTCCATGTCGGCCACCGAGAGCACCGGGCCGCCGGCCGAGGCATAGCCGGCGGCATCGTTGACGCCCCAGTAGCCGGCAATGCGGCCGCCCTCGCCCAGCCGGGGCACCGGCGCCGGCAGCACGCTGCCCGCGCCCAGCAGCAGCCCGGGCGTGCTGCCGGGTGGCGCGCCGGGCGCGGGAATGCGGTCGGGATGCAGCGGCGGCGACTGGTCGCCATCGGTGAACAGCACCAGGGCGCTGCCGGGCAGGTGGTCTCGCAGCAGGTCGAGCGCCGAGTACAGGCCGTAGTACAGATGGCTGTCGGCGGCCCAGGCCATGCGTGCGTCGAGCGTGGCGATGGACTGGTCGAGCGCCGTGCGATGGACGCAGATCTCGACCGGCGTCAGCAGCGCCAGGCTGCGCCGCTCGGTGAACACGCCCAGGCCCACTTCGGTGCCGCAGGGCAGGCGGGCCAGCAGTTCCTGCGCCGCCGCGCGCGCCTGCGCCAGCCGGCTGGCGGTGCCGCCGCCGGGGGCGCGCGCGTCTTCCACATTCATGCTCTGGGTGATGTCGAACACGAAGAAATAGCTGCCCACCGCCACCGGCATGGGCGGCTGCGGATCGAGCAGTGCCAGCGCCAGCAGCACGCAGGCGGCGGCCAGCACCCGGACCGGTCCGCGCCGGGCTGCCCGGGCCAGTGCGCCGGCCATCAGTGCATGCCTCGCGGCGTGCCGACCATGTCGGTCCAGGCCGAGCGGGCGGCCGGCTTTTCATCCACGCCGGTCTCGTTGCCCGACTGGCGCCATTCGCGCTGCTGGTAGTCGGGCATCAGCATCTGCGCCAGTTCGAGGTTGTAGCGCGCGTCCCAGGCGTCGGGCCGGTCGTGCAGCACGCGGCGGTAGCTGGCCTTGGCCAGCTCGATCAGGGTGATGGCGCGCGGCGCGGCGTCGGGGTCGCTGGCGTTGGCGAGCGCCTCGCGCAGATAGAGGTTGGCGACATTCATGCGCACCGCCAGTTGCAGCGCGGGGTCGGCGGTGGCCGCGACTTCGGCGTCGGCATAGCTGGCCAGCGCCGCTTCGGCATCGCCGTGGCGGGCCAGCGCGATGGCCTTGCCGAAATGCAGCATGGCCGGATCGCCGGGATCGGCGCGGCCAGCCGCGAGCCGCTGGTTGTAGCCGGCAGCCCGCGCCGCCAGCCCGAGCTGGGCCAGTGCCGCCAGCGCGCAAGCCACTGCGGCCAGCAGCAGCAGCCGACCCAGGCCGCGCCGCAAGGCGAGCGCCAGCCGCGCACGCGGCGTCATTCGCGCGCTCCCGGCACGACCTCGGCCAGGCGCGCCGCCAGCAGCAACAGGCAGCAGGCCAGCGCGAGCGTCAGCGCGGCCGGCGCCAGATCGCGCGGTGGCGGCTGCCAGCGGGTGCGCAGCGGCAGGTTGTGCAGGCTGGCGATGTCGGCGATGGCGCGGTCGAGCGCGGCCGGGTTGTCGGCCTCGTACAGCCGGTAGGGCGCGCCGATGTCGCGGAAGAAGCGGTCGAGCTGCCATTCGGCGCTCGGCTCGGCATGGTCGTCGGGGCCGGGCGCCACGGTCGGCGCGGGGCCGCCGGCGGTGCGCAGAAACACCCAGTGCAGCGAGGCCCGCGTCTCGGCGAACAGTTGCCGCAGCATGGCCTGGGCACGCGGGTCGATGTGGGCGGCGCCGTCCGAGACCAGCAGCACCACGCGTGCGCCGGTCATCGGCTGATCGCGGAACTGCTCCAGCGCCAGCGCCAGCCCGCCGGCAATGTTGGTCAGACCGACGCCGGGCCAGGCCGAGGCGCGCACGGCGGCGCGCACCGCTTGCGGGTCGTCGCCGAGGCCCAGCACCGGCAGCGGCGCGGTGCTGAATCCGGTCACGGCAAAGCGGTCGCCGGGGCGCGCTTCGACCAGCCGGTCGATCAGCCGCGCGGCGGCCTCGCCCTTGGCCTCGCCGCTGTCGCGGCTGCCCGCGCCGTGGCCGGCAAAGTCGTCGGCCATGCTGGCGCTGCGGTCGATGGCGATGACGACATGGGCGCCGAGGCCGGTGCGCTCGACCATCGGCGCCGCGCTGCGCGGCCCGGCCAGTGCCAGCGCGATGGCGCCCAGCGCCAGCGCTGCCGCCAGCCGCAGCGCCCACCCGAGCAGGCGCGACGGCGGATCGGCCGGCAGCACCGCCACATGGCCATGAGCCCAGGCGCGCGGACCGTGCCAGCCCAGCATGGCCAGCGCGGGCAGGGCCAGCAGCAGCCAGCCCGGCGCGGTGAACACATCGGTCAGCAAGGAAGTAGGCATGGGCGGGTCAGGCAGGCCGGTGGGGAGTGAGGCCGAGCGGTTCGCGGTCGCGCAACCGGGCCAGCAGATCGCGCAATCGGCCGGTGTCGATGCCGGCCGCCGGCGCGGGATCGCGTGCAAAGAAGCAGGCGTCGGAGGCGGCGAACACCGCCGCGACCTCGGTCTGGAGATCGGCGAACTCGGGATGGCTGGCGAACCAGCCGGCCAGCTGGCCCGACGACAGCGCCCGGCCGGCGCTGCGGTCGAAGGCGCGATGCCAGTGCGCGAAGGCCGCCGGCAGCAGCGCCGGATCGGGCTTGCGCGCCAGTGCCGCGACCGCGCGCCAGGCATCGGCAAACGGGCGCTCGCCGAACCGGCGCCGGCCGCTGGCAAACAGCCATCCGCCGGCGCAGACAAGCGCCGCCAGCGCCCAGGCAAGCGCGGGCCAGAGCGCGCTCGCGACATCGAACGGCGTGGCGACAAAGCCGGGGCGGATCGTCGCGCCCCAGTCGCGCCGGGTTTGCCAGGCCGCCAGCGGCACCACATCGATGGCATGCGCCGGCAGGTCGATGGCGGCGATCTGCTGCCCCTTGCGCAGCCGCAGCGTGACGGCCGGCAGGCTGAGCGACTGCGGCGACCGCACGCTCTTGAACAACTGCCAGCGCAGCAGCAGCCGGTGGCAGTCGGCACAATCGGCAGGGTCGGCCTGCCAGTCGGCCGCGCGCAGCGCCAGCAAGCGGTCGTCGGGCTGGAGCGGCGGCAGGCCGTCGCGGTCGAGCGCCCAGCCAGGCGCCAGCCGCAGCCGGGCGCGCAGCTCGATCAGGTCGCCGACCGTGTGCCCGAAGCCGCGTGGCCAGTCGACTTGCAGCAGTTGCGCGGGCGGCTCGGCGTCGGTCTCGGCCACAGCGGCCGGGCCGGCGACGGCCAGCGCCAGCAGCGTCAGGGCGCGGTAGTGCCGACTCATGCCGCCTCCGCCAGGAAATGCCGGTTGAAGCGGGCGGCGTCGAAGGCGCCGTCGATCCACACCGGCGCGCGGCCGGCGCGGGCGAGCCGGCGGCCGAGCGCATGGCGCCAGTCGCCGCGGGCGGCTTCGAGGCGCGGCGCGAGGCCCGGACGCAGCAGCAGCAGCCGCTCGCCGCCGCCTTCCAGGTCGCGCAGGCTGGCCAGGCCCCAGCGCGCCGGCGGCGTGAATTCGGCCGGATCGGCGAGCACCACGGGCACCACCTCGTGGGCCGCCAGCGCCAGCAGCACGGCATCGATCAGCGCCGGCGGCAGATGCATGTCGGACACCCAGAACACCAGCGCCGGCCGGGCGCCGAGCTGGCGCGCCGCCTCGACCAGGCCGGCGGCGCCCCTGCCGTCGGGCCGGAAGGCATCGAGCCGGCGCGCCAGTTCAAGGTGGCGGCCGGCCCGCCGCGCCGTGGCCAGATGCAGCTCGGCGCGCGGGCGTTCATCGGCGGCGACAAAGCCAAAGCCATCGCCGCGACGCCAGGCCGACCAGGCCAGCGCGCAGGCCAGATCGCGCAGCACATCGCGCCGCCGCGCCGTGCCGTCGAAGTCGAGCGAACGCGACACGTCGGCCAGCACCACCACGTCGAGCAGCGCCGGCTGGCGGTAGCGCCGCACCCAGTCGCGCTCCCAGGGATCGCGGGCGGCGGCGCGCAGATCGAAGCGGCGCAGATCGCCCTGACCGACAAAGGGTTCGGAGCGGGCGTATTCGCCCTCGGGCCCGAGCGCGAGCGAGCGGTGCTCGCCGGCCCAGGGTCGGCGGCCGCGCCTGCGGGCCGAATACAGCAGCAGCGGTGGCGGCGCAGTCATGGCGTTGCAATCGCTTGCAGCACCGCCTCGGCAAACGGCCGCGCCAGCTGGCCACGCTGCATTTCATGGACTGGCGTGAAGCAGATGCGGTGCGCGATGGCGGGCGCGAACACGCTGCGCACATCGTCGGGCAACACATGGTCGCGCCCGGCCAGCCAGGCTTGCACCCGCGCCGCGCGCACCAGCATCGCGGCGCCGCGCGGGCTGGCGCCGGCCAGCACCAGTTCGTCCATGTCCACGTCCGCCAGCCGCACGCCGTGGCGCGCCGGTGCCCGCGTGGCCTGCCACAGTTCCACGCAATACGCCTGAAGCCGCGGGCTGGCCCAGATTGCCTCCTGGATGGCGACCGCCACCGTGCCGAGCTGGGCATGGTCGAGCAGGCCCGGCGTCAGCCGCGCCACCCGGGCATCGGCATCGTGAAAGCCGGTGTCGAACATCAGCGCGCGCAGATGCTCGATGTCCTCTGGCACCTCGATCGACAGCTCGAACAGAAAGCGGTCGCGCGCCGCCAGCGGCAGCTCGAAGGTCTCCTCGCGCTCGACCCGGTTGCGGTCGGCCACCACCTGCACATGCGGCAGCGGCCAGTCGCGGTCGAAGGCCTGCACGCTGCGTTCGGCCATCAGCCGCAGCAGCAGCGCATGCACCTGCGGCCGGGCCCGGTTGATCTCGTTGAAGAAGAACACCGACAGCCGTTCGCCCTGGGCGATCGCCGGGCCCGGCTCGACCCGGGGCCGGCCGTCGCTGCCGACATGGCTGTAGTACAGAAGGTCGGACGGCATCATGTCGACGCTGCCTTCCACCCGCGCATAGGCGCCGCCCACGCCGCGCGCCAGCGCCTTGAGCAGCGTGGTCTTGCCCACGCCCACGTCGCCCTCCAGCAGCACATGGCCGCGCGCGAACACCGCCACCAGCATCAGCCTGAGCTTGTCGGGCATGCCCACCACCACCTTGTCCAGCTCGCGCTCGAAGGTCAGGGCGCGCGCCCGCCAGGCTGCGAGATCCACTGTCACTGCCCGTCTCCCTCACTACCGCATGCAGAAAAGGACGCCCGGTTGCCCGGGCGCCGAAAATTCCACGGGACATCCGTGGAAGAGACTCGGTTGGCGGCTTCAGTCCACGTCGTACTTGAAGACGCCGGTCTTGGCGGCCTGCTCGACCCGGCGGGCATTGCGCGCTTCCATTTCCTTGATGGAATTGGACTGGCGCGCGACCTCCTTCGGGTCGTGCTTGGGGTCGTACTTGGTGGCGGCGATCTTGTCGGGGAAGCCGGGCTTCGGCTCCCAGCAGTCGCCGGGTGCCTTGCACTTGGTGCCGTCGTAGGCCGCCGCCTGCTGGGCGGCCGCGGCCAGCACGGCACCGGCGATCAGCGTGGCGATGCGGCGCGGGGTGTTGCGGTTCATGGGGATCTCCTCTTCTGGGTGGTGGGTCGGGCCGCTCGGCTACTTGAGCCAGTCGGCCTTCTTCGGATCCCCGGTGTAGATGGAACGTACCCATGCCATCACCTGAAGGATCTCGTCTTGCGTCAGGCGGCCGCGCTGCGGCCCCATCTGGCCTTGCAGGCCGCCGAAGATGCTGGAGAACAGGCCCACGTCGTTCTTGTTGGCGTTGTAGGTCCAGTAGTCGTCGGCCAGACCCGGCCCGAGCTTGCCCTCGGCGTTGTGGCCGTGGCAGCCCGAGCAGGCGGTCGAGAACAGCGACTCGCCGTGTTCGATGGCGACCTTGTCGGCGTTGTAGGGATTGCGGCCGTTGGCCTTGAACTTGCGGACCGCATCGGTTTCGGTCTCGCGCAGTCCCGAAAAGTCGAGCGGATTGCCTTCGACGACATTGCTGAAGCGCGGCGCGTCCTGCGCCTGCGCGAGGCCACTGCCCAGGCCTGCGACAAGCGCGAGCGCGATGGCCAGGCGATGGAGTTGAGCTGCGGGGCGATTCATCCTTGCTTGTCCTTGGCATTCGGTTGGAGTCGGGCACCTTGTTCAGGTGGGGCGATGCGCAGACCTTCGTTGCGCAGCAGCTCGCGGATTTCGGTCTGGCGACCGCGCAGCACGGCATCGATCCGGTCGCGCAGTTCGGTGTCGCCGCGCCGCACGCCGACGGCGGTGTCGTAGCTGAACTGCACCGCTTCGCCGTTCGACTTGCGCGCGCCGTCGGGCACATCGACCACGCGCAGCGGCACGTCCGACGCCTTGATGAAGCGCGCCACCGACGGCGCCCAGGCCACCGCCACGTCGATCTCGCCCGAACCGACATCGCGCACCAGCTTTGCGGTGTCGTAGCGGACATAGCGGTTGCGCGGCGCCTTGTTGTCGCCGAGCGCCATCAGGTAGGGAAACATGTCGGCCCAGCGCCCGATCTGCACCAGCATCGTCTCGGCCGGCGTGCCCGGCACGACGCCGATGCGGGCTGTCTTCAGGTAGTCGTCGTCCCAGTTCTTCACGGTGGCCGGGTTGTCGGCGCGGGTGATGAACACGTAGTCGGAGCGGTAGTAGCTGGCGGTCGTGGCCAGGCGCGGATCGCCGGCATCGACGCCGGTGAGCATGTCGCACTCACCCTTGTCGAGCAGGTCGCGCACCACGTAGCGCGGATCGCTGAAACCGACCCGCTCCAGCCGCTTGCCCAGGTCCCTGGCGATCAGCGTCGCGATCCGGTCCTCGAAACCCTCGCCGCGAGCGTTGGCATAGGGCAGGTCGTCGTTGGCGGCGCACAGCCTCAGGGTCGATTCATCCCGCCCCTGCGCGAGCGCCGTCCCGCCGCACAACAGCAGCGTCCACAGCAATGCCTTCATCGGAGTTCTCCATGAACGCCGACGCCAGCCGTGCCAGCCCAGGCCGGCTGGCTGCGTCGGCCGGGTTGGATCAGAGCGAGAACACCATCACGCCGCCGCCCATCTTGGTGAACTGCTGGAGTTCCTTGAACGCACCGACGGCGCCGAGACCGGCGGTCGGATCGGTCAGGTCGAACACCAGACCCACGCCGGGCCAGCCGCCCACGCCGTAGTAGATGGCGACGTACTGCTTGCCCTTGTGCTCGTAGGTGACCGGATGGCCGATCACGCCCGAGGGCAGCTTGAATTGCCAGAGCACCTCGCCGGTGTCGGCATCGCGCGCCTTGATGTAGCCGTCGAGCGTGCCGTGGAAGACCAGGTCGCCGGCGGTGGCGGTGGTGCCGCCCCAGACGGCGAACTTCTCGTCCTTGACCCACTTGAACTTCGACGTCTTCACGTCGTAGGCCTTCACCTGGCCCATGTTCCCGTTGTTGTTCGGCGTGGGGTACATGTTGAGCGTGGCGCCCACGAAGAACTGGCCGGCGCGGTAGGGCAGCATGAACGGCTCCCAGTCCATGCAGATCATGTTCGTGCCGAACATGAACAGCTCGCGCTTGGGGTCGTAGGAGTCGTGACCCTGGTTGTGATAGCCCATCGCCGACGGGCAGATGCCCTTGGCCTGATGGTCCATGCGGGTGGCGTACTCGGGATCGCGGATGGGCACGCCCTGCTTCATGTCGTAGCCCTTGAACACGTTCACCGACGGATCGATCTTGTCGGCACGCACCAGATTCCCGTTCTCGCGGTTGAGCGTGTAGACGATGCCGTTGCGGTCGGGGTGGGTGAGCAGCTTCTGCTTCTTGCCGTCCACCACCTGTTCCGACAGGCCGATCCAGTTCACGCCGGCGTAGTCCCATTCGTCGTGCGGCGTCTTCTGGAACGCGAACCTGGCCTTGCCCGAGGTCACGTCGCGGCCCCAGATGGACATGGTCCATTTGTTGTCGCCCGGGCGCATGGTCTCGTTCCACGGCGCCGGATTGCCCGAGCCGTAATAGAAGAGCTTGAGGTCCGGGTCATAGGCATACCAGCCCCAGTTGGTGCCGCCGCCGATCTTCCAGGCTTCGCCTTCCCAGGTGGAGGTGCCCAGGCCCTTGCCGCCGTATTGCGGATTGGCCAGGTTGAAGTCGTCGGCCAGCAGCAGGTCCTCGTCGGGGCCGGTGGCATAGGCGCGCCACATCTGCTTGCCGTCCTTCATGCGGTAGGCGGTCACGTAGCCGCGCACGCCCAGTTCGGCGCCCGACGAGCCGACCAGCACCAGGTCTTCGACCACCATCGGCGCGGCGGTGAGGGTGGAGCCGACCTTCGGGTCGCTGTTTTCCATCTTCCAGACCTCTTTGCCGGTCTTGGCATCGAGCGCAACGATGTGGCCGTCGAGCTGGGTCTTGAAGATCTTGCCGTCGCCATAGGCGAGGCCGCGGTTCACCACGTCGCAGCAGGCCACCGCGCGCACCGAAGCCTCCTGCTTGGGCTTGTGCTCCCACAGGATCTTGTCGGGCCGGTCGAGATCGACCGCATAGGTGATGTTGGGGAAGGGCGTGTGCACATACATGATCCCGTTGACGATGAGCGGGCCGCCCTCGTGGCCTTGCAGCACGCCGGTCGACATGCTCCAGGCGGCATGCAGGTTCTTCACGTTGCTGCGGTTGATCTGCTTGAGGCCGCTGTAATGGCTATGGGCATAGTCCTTGCCCTGCATTACCCACTGTCGGTCGTCCTTGCTCAGGCGCAGCAGATCCGCATCGGCGCTGGCGGGGGCTGCGGTCATCGCGGAAAGGGCGGCGATAGCGCTTGCACAGGCAAGGCGGCGCAGGCCCAAAGGCTTCGGGTCATGTCTCACGGTCTCACTCCTCTTTGCTTGCTTGGTCGTCCCGGTGGACCGGGATCGTTTGGCCCGTCGCACCGGTCGGGAAACCGGTGCGGCGCGGGTCAGATGCTAGGGAGAGTGCAGTGCGGAAATCGGGGACTCCGCCCCGTCCGGGCCGGGGAAGTCTTCCCTCACCAGGAGTACGCAAACTGTCATGGGCACATCGCAGGAAGTCCTCGGTAGCAACAGCCTGTTCCAGCCGGCGCGGCAGCCGGCGGGCGGCGCCCAGCTCACGCTCAAGCTCAAGCTCACGCTGATGGTGGTGGGCGCGATGCTGGCGCTGATGCTGGCGACCAGCGTGGCGCGGCTGCTGGCCGCAACCCACGACACGCTCGACGAGGTGAGGGCTGCGACCGATACGGTCTACGACCTGCTGCCCGCGCGACTCGACGCCGCCAACCGCGAGGCGGCCCTGGGCGCCACCCGCAGCCTCATGGACGGGCTGGCCGAGCTGCGCCATGTGCGGGTCGAGTTCCGCAGCCTCGACGGCAGCGTGACGCTCAGCTCGCGCGCGGCCCACCCGCGCCCCGACGGACTGCTGGCGCGCCTGGCCTTCAGCAGCGACGACTGGCCCTCCGAGCGGCACAAGCCGGTGCTGGCCGGCAGCACGCCGCTCGGCAGCTTCACCGTGCTGGCCGATCCGGGCGACGAGCTGCTCGAAAACTCGCGCGACTACCTGCGCGAGATGCGCCTGCTCGGACTCATCACGCTGGTGCTGGGCGCGCTGGTGTACTGGGCCGTCAGCCGTGCGATGCGGCCACTGGCGCGGGTGGCCGGCGCGCTCGGCGCGATCGAGCAGGGCCAGCTCGGCACCCGGCTGGTGGCGCGCGAGTTCGGCGAGCTCGAAGACCTGGCCAACTGCTTCAACCGCACCGCCGGCGCCTTGCAGGAGTCGGTGCATCTGCGCCAGTGCCTGCTCGACAAGCTGATCGCGATGGAAGAGACCACGCGCCGCAGCATCGCGCGCGACCTGCATGACGAGCTGTCGCCGTGGCTGGTGGCGATGCGGCCGCATGTCGTCATCATTTCGCGCTGCTGCGCCGACGATCCGGCACATGCCGGCACCCGCGTCAGCGCCGAAGTGCTGGCCGATCATCTCGACCGCCTGCTGCGCCGTACCCGCGATCTGCTCGAAGCCCTGCATCCGCCCGAGCTCCAGAGCCTGGGGCTGGAAGGCGCGCTCGGCGAGCTGCTGCGCCAGCGCCGCCTGGCCGCGCCGCGCGAGCTGCGCATCGACCTCGACTTCGGATTGCCGCAGCTGGCCCTGGCGGCGGCGCTCGAAACCAGCGTCTACCGGATCGTCCAGGAGTCGGTGACCAACGCCTTCAAGCATTCCGACTGCGGCCGGATCGCGGTGCGGATTGCCGTCGATGCCGCCGGCAGCGCCATCGACCTGCGGGTCTGGAACGACGGCAACAGCTATGGCCAGACCTTCCCGGCCAGCGGTTACGGCGTGCTCGGTCTGCGCGAACGCGCCCTGGCCCTCGGCGGCCGCATCGACGCCGGCCCCGGTGCCGACGGCGGCTGGGAAGTCCACGCGCATCTGCCCATCTGCAAGGAGACGACATGAAGGACGACGGCCCGGTACGGGTACTGCTGGTGGACGATCACGCGGTCGTGCGCAGCGGCTATCGGCTGCTGTTGCAATACCAGGGCGGCTATGAGGTGGTGGGCGAGGCGGCCAATGCCGACGAGGCTTATCTGCGCTACCGCGAACTGCGCCCGACCGTGACGGTGATGGACGTGATGATGGTCGGCGCCAGCGGCATCGAGGCGGTGCGTCGCATCGTTGCCCTCGATGCCGATGCCCGCATCCTGGTGTTCTCGATGTGCTCGCAGCCGGCGATCGTGCGACAGGCGCTCCAGGCCGGCGCGCTCGGCGTGCTCACCAAGGACAGCCCGCCCGAAGCGCTGATGACGGCAATCTCGGCCGTGGCGCGCGGCCGGCGCCATCTCGGCTCGACGGTCGCCGAGACGCTGGCGCTGGAGCCCTACAGCCCCGGCGGGCGGCAGTTCGAGATGCTGTCGCCGCGCGAGTTCGAGGTCTGCCGGCTGCTGCTCACCGGCATGACGGTCGAGCGGATTGCCGACGAACTCAAGCTCAGCCCCAAGACGGTCTCCAACCGCCTCAGCGCGGCGCGCCAGAAGCTGGAGGTGGATTCGGACGTGGCGATGGCGCGGCTGGCGGCCAACGCCGGCCTGATTGCCTGGGAAACCACAGCCCCGCTGGATTGACCGCCAGACCGCAGCCAAGCGCATCTAGAATCCGCGCCCATGAAATTTCCCGCCGCCCTCCGCCGACTTGCCAGCTGGCTCGCCCTGCTGGCCGTGCTGATGGCGGCGCTCGCGCCGACGATTTCGCAGGCGCTCGCCGCCCGCGATGCCGCGCCGCAACTGGTGCGGGTCTGCTCGGTGGACGGCGACAAGTGGCGGCCGTTCGCCATCGAGCGCAAGCAGCCGGCGTCGCATCACGGCGCGCATGCCTTCGAGCATTGCCCGTTCTGCTCGCTGCATGCGGATGCCGCACCGCTGCCGGCCCAGCCCGTCGCGTTGCCGCTGCCGCTCGCCAGCGACGAAGCCCCCGCCGCCTTCCTCGACGCGCCGCGCACCCTGCATGCCTGGGCCAGCGCCCAGCCACGCGCGCCACCGGCACGCGGCTGATCCCGCAGCCGACCAGCGCACCGCGCTGACCCTGGCGGCGCCCTGCCGCCCGCCGTTCCGTCACAGGCCCGTCGCCGTCCGCAGCACTGCCGACGCCCGCGCCCGTGCCCCCGCAGACCGCACACCATGTTCAAGACCACCCGCCTGATGGCGGCGCTCGCGCTCGCCTATCCGCTGGCCGCCGCCGCCGACGACAGCACGCCCGTCAAATCGCTCGGCATCGTCACCATCACCTCGGCGCAGCCCAGCTCGCTGCCGACCCACATCCCGACCACCACCGAAGGCATCACCCGCGACGAGATCGAACGCGGCATCAACGCCACCGACAGCGAAGACGCGCTCAAGTACTTCCCGAGCCTGCTGGTGCGCAAGCGCTACATCGGCGACTACAACCACGCGATTCTTTCCAGCCGGGCGTCCGGCACCGGCAACAGCGCGCGCTCGGCCGTGTATGCCGACGGAATCCTGCTGTCCAACTACCTCGGCAATGGCGTGGGCGGGCTGTCCTTTCCGCCGCGCTGGGGGCTGGTGACGCCGGAGGAAATCGAGCGTGTCGACGTGATGTACGGCCCGTTCTCGGCCGCCTACCCGGGCAACTCGGCCGGCGCCGTGGTCGATTACGTCACCCGCATGCCGACGAAATTCGAGGCCCATGCCAAGGTCGGCTATGTGGTCCAGCCCTTCGACCTCTACAACAGCCATTCCACCTACCGCGCCTGGCAGACCAGCGCCTCGGTCGGCAGCCGCGATGGCGCCTTTGCGTGGTGGATCAACGTCAACCACACCGACAGCACCGGCCAGCCGCTCACTTTTGCCAGCCGGCTCGCCAGCGCCGGCACGGCCGGCAGCAGCGGCACCGCGGTGACCGGCGCGGTGGCCGGCGCCAACAACGCGCGCCAGCAGTGGTACTTGCTCGGCGCCGGCACCCAGTACGACACCCGGCAAGACCACCTCAAGATCAAGCTCGCCTACGACCTCACGCCCGCGCTGCGCGCCAGCTATGTGCTGGGCGTGTGGCGCAACGAGTCGGACGGCAATTCGGTCTCGTACCTGCGCGACGCGAGCGGCAAGCCGATCTACAGCGGCGCCATCAACATCAACGGCCTGGCCTACACCGGCAGCCAGGCGCTCGGCGGCGGCGACTTTGCCGCCACCCGCGAAAGCCTGTTGCATGTGATGCACGGCGTCTCGCTCAAGACCCACACGCGCGGCGAATTCGACTGGGAACTGGCCGCCAGCCTTTACGACTACCAGCGCGACGACAAGCGCCAGAACGCCGCCGCCAATCCGCAACCGGTAGCGCTCAACGGCGGCGCCGGCACCCTGGCCGACGGCAGCGGCACCGGCTGGAACACGCTCGCCGCGCGCGGCACCTGGCGCCCGCCGGCCGCCGACGGCGCCCACGCCATCGACTTTGGCGTGCAGCAGGACAGCTACGCGCTGCGCTACCGCACCAGCAACATCGCCGGCAACTGGCTCAGCGACGGCCCCGGCACGCTGGCCAGCGCCGTGCGCGGCGACACCAGGCTGCAAAGCGTCTATGCGCAGGACAGCTGGAAGATTTCCGACCGCCTGACCGCCGTGCCCGGCCTGCGCGCCGAGCACTGGGAAGCCACCGACGGCCGCACCGACTTCTCGGCCAGCAGCTTTGCCACCCGGCCGTCGCGGCGCGAGAACTACTTCTCGCCCAAGGGCGCGCTCGGCTGGCAATGGCTGCCCGACACGCTGGTGAAAGCCTCGGTCGGCCGCGCGGTGCGCATGCCCACGGTGAGCGAGCTGTACGGCGCCACATCCACCACCAACTCGCAATACATCAACGATCCCAACCTCAAGCCCGAGCGCTCCTGGACCACCGAGCTGAGTCTGGAACAGGACCTCGGCCCCGCGCTCGCACGCCTGACCTTCTTTGCCGAGACCACACGCGACGCGCTCTATTCACAGACCAGCTACGACGCCAGCGCCAACAAGAACATCAGCCGGGTGCAGAACATCGGCCGCATCGCCACGCGCGGCATCGAAACCGCGCTGAACAGCCGCGACTGGCTCGCCAACGGCCTCGACCTGAACGCCAGCCTCACCTTCGCCGATTCGAAGATCCGCGAGAACGACGGCTTCGTGGTCACGCCCGGCGACACGGTCGGCAAGTGGCAGCCCAACATTCCGCGCTGGCGCGCGACGGCGCTGGCCGGCTATCGCTTCGACGCGAACTGGACCGGCACCGTCGGCGCGCGCTACAGCGGGCGGCAGTACCGCACGCTCAACAACGCCGATGTCTACGGCTATGCCTATCAGGGCGTCAGCCCGTATTTCACGGTGGATTTGCGGGTGCTGTACCGGATCGACCGGCAGTGGAGCGCGGCTATCGGGATCGACAACGTCAACAACGACAAGTACTGGAACTTCCATCCGTATCCGCAGCGGAGCTATTCGGCGGAGTTGAGGTTCGATCTTTGAGCGCTGCCATTCCGGCGCAAAGCGCGGGGCTTGAAGGCCCCGTGCGATGACGACGCTTGCGGCAAAAACAGGTTCTGCACGATGATGAGAATGATTATCAATCGTGATCTGGCATCGTCGTCATGGAAATTCGCCCGCTCCTCCTCAAGTTCCATCGCTGGGTCGGCCTGGCGTCGGCCCTGTTCCTGTTTGTCGCCGGGCTTACCGGCGCGGTGATTTCCTGGGATCACGAGCTCGATGCCTGGCTCAATCCCGGGCTGTTCCGGGCGACGTCGGCGGGCGCGCCGCTGCCGGCGATCGAATTGGCGGCGCGCGTCGAGGCCGCCGATGAGCGGGTGCGCGTGAGCTGGTTGCCGCTCGCCGCCGAACCCGGCCATGCGCTGCTGATGCAGGTCGAGCCGCGCGGCGGCGCCGGCGGCGGTCAGCCTTCGGCGGTCGACTACAACCAGGTGGCGGTCGATCCGGTCAGCGGTGCCGTGGTCGGCCGGCGCTTCTGGGGCGCGATGTCGCTCGACCGCGAGAACCTGCTGCCGTTTCTCTACAAGCTGCACTACAGCCTGCATCTCCCCGAGGTCGGCGCGCTCGAACTGGGCGTCATCCTGATGGGCGGCATCGCGATCGGCTGGGTGCTCGACTGCTTCGTCTCGCTCTGGCTGGCGTTCCCGAGCCGGCGCGGCTGGCGCAAGTCGTTTGCATTCCGCTGGCGCCGGGGTGGCCATGCGCTGACGTTCGACCTGCATCGTTCGGGCGGCGTATGGCTGTGGGCGATCCTGCTCGTGATGGCGGTGACGTCGGTATCCATGAACCTCGGCCAGGAAGTCGTCCGCCCCATCGTGGGCAGCCTGTCTGCGCTCACGCCGTCGGTGTTCGAGATGCGCACGCCGGCGCCGCCCGACGCCAAGGTCGAGGAACCCCGGCTCAATCGCGCGCAGGCGCTGGCCCTGGCAATGCGCATCGCGCGTGAACAGGGCATCGCCGAACCGCCGGGCGGGATCTTTCATGCCACGCGCTACGGCATCTATCGCATCGGCTTCTTCGGCGCCGGGGAAGAGCACGGCGACGGCGGCCTCGGCAATCCCTGGATCACGCTCGATGCGAATTCGGGGGCGGTGCTCGCGGTCGAGCGGCCGGGCTTCGGCACCGCCGGCGATGTCTTCATGCAGGCCCAGTTTCCCCTGCATTCCGGCCGCATCCTCGGCTTGCCCGGGCGGGTGCTGGTGTCGTTCATGGGCGTGGCGGTCGCCACCCTCAGCGTGACGGGCGTCGTCATCTGGCTGAGGAAGCGGCGTGCGCGGGCCGTGCAGGCCCGGCTGCCGATGCGGTCCGCCGTCGGGTCCTGACCCTGCGCCGATGCGGGCCGGGCGCTGGTCGACGATCCGGCGCGCGCGGCTCAGCGCCCGGGGGCGGCGACTGGCGCCAGGGCGCGGAGCGGTTCGAGCGCCTGGACGATGCGCGCAACCAGCGCGACCTCGTTCTGCCGCAGGTAGAAATGACCGCCGGCATACCAGTCGAGCGTGAAGCTGCCCGAGGTCTCGTCGGCCCAGGCGGCGAGCGCCTCGGCGGCGATGTCGTCGTCGCATCCGCCGAAGACATGCAGCGCGAGCGGAAGCCGGGGGCCGCCGACGGCCGGCGCGCTGTCGCAGACGCCATAGTCGGCCCGCAGCACGTCGAGCGTGAGCCGCAGCAACTCGGGCGCCTCGTAGAGCGCGGCGGGCGTGCCGCCTTGCCGGCGCAGGTCGGCGATCAGCGCCGCGTCGTCGTTGCGGTCGGGCCGGGGACGATCCCGCAGCCGTGGCGGCGCCGCCACCGCCGATATCAACAGCGCCGCCGGCGGCAGCTCGCCGCGAGCGAACCGGCGCCGCGCCAATCCATGCGCCAGCAAGCCGCCCATGCTGTGGCCGAACAGGCAATGCGGCGCGTTGAAAGCGCTTGCATGCTCGGCGAGCAGCAACTCGACCAGCGCGTCGAAATCGTCGACCGGGCGCTCGTCGAGCCGCGCGCCACGTCCCGGCAGCTCGATCGGCTGCAGGCGCAGCCATGCGGGAAGGTGACGCCGCCAGCGCAGATACATGGTGGCGCTTGCGCCGGCGCAGGGCAGGCAAAACAGGGTGATCGGATTCATCGTCGGCAGCCTTTCGCCGTCGACGACGAAGCAGGAGCGGCGCCGTTTACACGGTCGGCCGCGCTGCCGTGGCAGCCAGCGCTAGGACGCCGGACCCGGGTCGTCCAGCGGCGGGACCAGACCGGCGAGCAGCCACAGCCGCGCCGCATCCTCGTAAGCCCGGGCATGTGCCGGATCCGCCGCCAGCCACTGGCGCAACCGCTCCAGGCGCTCGCCATCCAGTTCCTCCGCGTGCTCGGCCTGCACCCAATCCCAGGCTTGACGCCAGATCGGGTCGTCCGGCTCGGGGGGCGTCGTGTTCATGCTTGAAACCTGTTGCAGCATCGGCCGGCCGCGAAATGGGTGAGAAACCTGCCGATTCTAAGTCGCCGAAGCCAGGCGGTCGCTTCCGGTCCAGCCTGCCCCGAGAGCCGGCGCGATGTCAGTCGCGCGCCAGCAGATGGCGACAGTTTTGCAGCGCCGCCATCGCATCCTTGATCATGAAATTGACCAGCGTGGCCGAGATTCCGAGCCGTTCGGCGATGTCGCGCTGAGTCATCGACTGGAGCCGGTGCAGCTCGAAGGCCTGCCGCGTGCGCGGGGGCAGGTCGGCGATGACCGCGCAGACGATGCGCAGGTTCTGCCGGTCGATGGCGATCTGCTCGGGGCTGGTGCAGGCGGCCGGCACCTGTTCGCCCTTCTCGCTTTCGGTGAACAGGTCGAGTTCGAGCTTGCCGCGCCGCCGGTGATCGATCGCAAGGTTGCGCACGATCTGGAAGCAGTAGCCGACCGGATGCTGCACGGCGACATCGGCGGCAAATCCGGTGACCTTGAGATAGGCCTCCTGGAGGATGTCCTCGGCGATCTCCGGCGTCCGGACGATCTTCTGCGCCGCATCTTTCAGCCGGCCTCGATGCGCGATGAAGGTCTGCGCAAGCGGCCCGGGGCAAGCTGTCGTTTCCACCGGAACCCTTCTGGACGTCGTTTCAGTAATGCGAATCATTCGCATTATGTATCGAGCATCGGTTTCGGGCTACAGGGATTTGCAACCGCCGGCAGGGTGGCCGGCGGCAGTCGCGACGGCCCCGGACGACGCTTGGGCATTCGGGGCGAGGCGGCCGTTCTCCAGATGCAGCAAACGGTCGGCGAGGTCGAAGTAGCGGTCGTCGTGCGAGATCACGAGCACGGTCCTGCCCCGGGCTTTCAGCTCGGGCAGCAGCTCGCGGTAGAACACTTCCTTGAACACGGGATCCTGGTCGGCAGCCCATTCGTCGAAGACGATGAAGGGCCGCTCCTCCAGGCAGGCGACCACCAGCGCGAGCCGCTTGCGCTGGCCCGTCGACAGGTCGCGCGTCGTGAAGGCGCCGTGGTCGAGTCGCACCTTGTGCGCGAGATTGAGTCGCGCCAGCAGGCGGTTGCCGCGCGCGTCGAGTTCGGCGCTCGGCACGTCGAGCAGGCTGTCGAACAGGAAGTAGTCGGAGAAGACGGCGGAGAAGTGCTGGCGATAGCGGTCGAGCTGGGTGGAATCGACCGGCTGGCCACCGACGACGATGCGGCCGGCCGTCGGCCGGTACAGGCCCACCAGCAGCTTGGCCAGCGTGGTCTTGCCGCTGCCGTTGCCGCCGACCAGGAAGACGATTTCGCCGGGCGCGAACGCAAGATCGATCGGGCCGAGCGTGAACATCTCGTCGCGCGCCTCGTGGTAGTAGCTGTGGGTCACGCCAGCCAGCACCAGAGGGTGGAGGGGGGCGGGCGCGGGCGGCGGCGATTCGGCCCCCGGCGCGGCATGCTGGTCCAGATCGCGCGTGATCTCCTCGATGCGCGCGGCGGAGGCAAGCGCGAGATCGAGGCGCGGCAGGTTCAGCAGCACCGCCTCCAGCGCCGGCGTCATGTACACGAACACCAGCGCGAAACCGGTCATGACGCGCAGCCGGTCCGGTCCGTCGTCGACCAGCGCGAACAGCACCAGCCCGATGAAGCCGTGGATCAGGAAGGCGCCCCAGGCCGTCGAGACCGCGAAGATCGACATGCCGCGCGTGCGGTCGGCGCGCACCGCCTCGATCGAGCCGCCGAGCACGTCGCGCTCGAAGCGTTCGCGCTTGGCGCGGTGAAGGCGCAATTCCTTTGCACCTTCGACCAGCGCGCGGAAATGCCCGAACAGCCGGTCCTGCTCGCGCGCCGCCCGGTCGAGATGGGCGATGGCCCTGAGATGGGCGAAGTGATAGCCGAGCGAGCCGAGCCCGATCACCGCGACCGCCATTGCGAAGGCGCGCGGCGACAGCCAGGCCAGATAGACCAGGCTGGCCGTCACCACCACGGCATTCATGACGATGGCCGGCAGCGACGAGAACGCCTCGGCCACCTTGCCGCTGTGCTCGGCGAGGGCCGAATGCAAGCGCGGGCCGCCGAGTTCCTCGAGCCGGCGCAAGTCGGTGCGCAGCACGCGCGCGGCGACGAAGCCGCGCAGCCAGGCATGCACGCGCTGGCTCAGGCGCTCGAACAGCAGCACCGAGGTCATGTGGCCGAGCATCGCTAGCAGCGCGAGGGCGACGAAGCCGGGGGCGAGCGCGGCGCGAGCCACGGCGTCCGGCGCGTTGAGCGCGGCGTTGACGCGACCGATCAGCAGCACGGCGCACAGGCCCGAGACAGTGCTGGCGAGGGTGGCCGCGACCAGCAGGGCGCGGGATTGCCGGAGCAGATGGGCGAGCAAGGAACACCTCGATGGCGTGGACGTACCCGGCTGACGAACCGCGACCGCAGCCGTTTACCCGCGCCCGTGGCGGTGTAAACGCCGGACCGCCCGGCCCGTCTTGGTGCTCATGGAGCGTCGCCGCGTCCCGCCTCGGTGCCGGAGCGATGGCTTCTCGTCTCAACCTGAGGACACACCATGCACATCCACGACCTGATCGGCATCGGCTTCGGCCCGTCCAACATCGCGCTGGCCATCGCGCTCGACGAGAAGCGGCAAGCCGGCGCGCCGGTCGACGCCCTGTTCATCGAGAAGCAGCCGGTCTTCGCCTGGCATCCGAACATGATGCTCGACGGCAGCCACATGCAGATCTCCTTCCTGAAGGACCTCGCCACGCTGCGCAATCCGGCCAGCCGCTTCACCTTCCTCAACTACCTGCACGAGAAACGCCGGCTGCAGGACTTCATCAACCTCAAGACCTTCTTTCCGAGCCGGCACGAATTCAACGACTACCTCGGCTGGGCCGCCAGCTGCTTCGACGATCTTTGCGCCTATGCGGAGGAGGTGTTCGAGCTGCTTCCGGTGGCCGAGGACAACGGCGAGGTGCGGCTGCTGCGCGTGCGCTCCCGGCTGCGCGACGGACATGTGCGCGAACGCCTGACGCGCAACCTCGTCGTGAGCGTCGGCGGCCTGCCGAACGTGCCCGAGCAGTTCCGCGCGCTGCGCGACGATCCGCGCGTGTTCCATTCGAGCGGCTACCTCGATGCGATCGGCCGTCATCCGGAGGCCCGCCGCATCGCGGTCATCGGCGCCGGACAGAGCGCGGCCGAGATCTTCCGCGACCTGAACGGCCGCCCGGGCGCGCCGCGCGTCGACCTCGTCATGCGGGCGCGCTCGATCAAGCCGTCGGACGACAGCCCCTTCGTCAACGAGATCTTCAACGCCGACTTCACCGACTACGTCTACAGCCGCAGCCCCGGCGAGCGCGCCGCGCTGCTCGACGAGTTCTGGCACACCAACTACGCCGCGCCCGATCTCGAACTGGTGCAATCGCTGTTCGACGTCTTCTACCAGCAGAAGGTGCGCGGCGACGCGCGCCACCGCTTCCTGCGCCGGCACGAGGTGCGCGCGGCCCGCGCCACTGCCGACGGCATCGAACTGGCGCTGCACGATCTCAACACCGGCAGCGAGCGCAGCGAGCGCTATGACGCCGTCGTGCTCGCCACCGGCTACCGGCGCGACAGCCATGCCGAGCTGCTCGCGCCGCTCGCGCCCTGGCTCGGCACGCTCGACGTCGACCGCCACTACCGCCTCCGGAGCCGCCCCGACTTCCATCCCGCCGTGTTCCTGCAAGGCGCCTGCGAGGACAGCCACGGTCTGAGCGACACCCTGCTGTCGATCACCGCCATGCGCAGCGGCGAGATCAGCGGCCTGCTGGCGCGCGCCGCGCAGCGGCACGACGAGGCGCTGCAACTCGCGCGCGCCTGAACCATGCCGCTGCATCCCGATCTCGCCGCTTTCCTCGACCTGGCCAACGACGCCCGGCGGCTGCCGATGAGCGCGATGTCCGCGCCGGCGGCCCGCCTTGCCTACGACCGCGCCACGCTCGGGCTCGACAGCGTCGGCGCCGAGCTGCCGGTCGAGTCGCTCGCGCTGCGCGGGCGCGGCGCCGCCGCCATCGGCGCCCGGCTCTATCGCGGCAGCGCCGGCCCGGGTCTGGCGCCGACGCTGCTGTTCTTCCACGGCGGCGGCTATGTGCTCGGCGGCCTCGATTCGCACGACTCGCTGTGCCGCGACCTGGCCGCCGCGACGCCCTGCGCGGTGCTCGCGATCGACTACCGGCGCGCGCCCGAGCACCGCTTTCCCGCCGCCTTCGAGGACGCCGAGGACGCGCATGAATGGCTGCTGCGCCACGGCCCCGAGCACGGACTCGACGGCTCGCGCATCGCCATCGCCGGCGACAGCGTCGGCGGCACGCTCGCGACCGCGCTCTGCCTGGCCGCGCGCGCCGCCGGACGGCGCCAGCCGCTGCTGCAACTGCTGCTCTATCCCTGCACCGCCGCGCGCCAGGACAGCGAGTCGCACCGGCGCCTCGCGCGCGGCCATCTGCTCGAAGCGGACACCCTGCGCTGGATGTTCGACCAGTACCTGCGCGACGAGCGCGACCGGCTGGACTGGCGCTTCGCGCCGGCCGAGGCCGACTCGCTCGCCGGCCTGGCGCCGGCGCGCATCGACCTGGCCGAATACGACCCGCTGGTCGACGAAGGCCGCGCCTACGCGCGCCGCCTCGCCGACGCCGGCGTGCCGGTCGAGCTGCGCCTGCACGCGGGCATGGTCCACGACTTCGCCCGGCTCGGGAATGTCGTGGGCGAAAGCGCGGCGCTGCGCCGCGACCTGGCCCGCGCGCTCGCGCAGGCCTTGCGGACCGAGGCCGCGCGCGCCGGCTAAACGCCCGGCCGGCTGGTTCGTCGTGTTGCGGGAAGGGGAAGCGATTCCCCGCCGTTCACGTTCACGCTCCTGGGAGGACCGATGCCCATGTCGACCGGTGGCAATCCGGCCGCAAGCGGCCCCGCGCCGATCTTCGTCGCGCAGCCGCATTCCGGCACGCCCGCGCTCCGGGTGAGCGGCGACGGCCCGTGGCTCGTGGTGAGCGCCGCCGGCCGGCCGTCGAGCCGCTGGCACTGGCGGCCCGAGCGCGGCGGCCTGGCGCTGGTGTGCGAGGGCGACGGCGCGCCGGCCGACGACGATCTGCTCGCGGTCGCCGAAGCCCTGTTCGCGCAGCACCGCGATGTCGATTGCCTGCGCCTCGCGGATGACGGCCGCCTCGGCCTGCCGCGCTGGGCCCGGCGCGCGGACGACGGCCGGATCGCGCTCGACCGCGCCGACTTCTGGCAGCAGCCGGGGCGCTGGGCAGCGGCGCCGCCGCCGCCCGCCACGGCCGCCGGCCCCGCCACGGCCGGCCGGCATCATCCGCGCCGGCCGGCCAAGCCCCGGGGCATCGTCTACCGGCGCCACATCCCGTGGCTCGGGCAGCAGCTCACGCTGCGCGCGCTCGACCCGGAGCGCGATCTCGCGGACTTTCACCGCTGGATGAACGACCCGCTGGTCGCGCACTTCTGGCGCGAGGCCGGCGAGCTTGCCGCGCACCGGGCCTATCTCGACGGCCTCGCGGCCGACCCGCATGCGATCGCTCTGGTGCTCAGCCTCGACGACCGGCCGTTCGGCTATGTCGAGGCCTACTGGGCCAGCGAGGACCGCATCGGCCCGCTCTGCGACGCCGGCGACCACGACCGCGGCTGGCATGTGCTGATCGGCGAGCCCGGACTGCGCGGCCGGCCCTGGCTCACCGCCTGGATGCCGTCGGTCGCGCACTACCTGTTTCTCGACGAGCCGCGCACCCGCCGTCTCGTCATCGAGCCGCGCATCGACAACGACCGGATGGTCCGCAGCCTCGAACGCTGCGGCTATGTCTTCGTCAAGGAAATCCAGCTGCCGCACAAGCGCGCCCGGCTCGGCGTGCTCGACCGCGACCGCTTCTTCGACCGCTGTCCCTGGCAATGGCCCGACGACCCGCTCGCCGCGCCACCGACCCCGACCGTTTCCCGCCCCGGAGTTCCGATGACCAGTCCCGCATCGCCCGTCGATCCGCTCGACTGGCAGGGCCTCGCCGACTTCGCCAGCCATGCCGACGGCCGGCGCCACGACATCGCGCGCGACGGCAATGCGCTGCACCTGGGCGCGCGCGCCGGCGGCGAGCCGACGCGCTGGCATCTGGACGACGCCACGCCCGCGCTGGCCGCCGTCACCGACGCGCCGGTCTCCGAGGCCGGGCTGCTGGCCGCGCTCGAAGCCGCGTTCAGCTTCCGGCCCGACTGGCGCGAGATCGACGTGCGGCTGCGCACGCCGGCGCCGGACTGGTGCCGGCGCGCCGGCGTGCTGCTCGACGCCGGCGCCGGCCGGCTGCGCGCCAGCCGCGAGCTGCTGTTCCAGCAGCCCCGGCTGTGGCTGCCCGATGCCGGCCCGTGCATGCCGCCGCAGCAGCGGCTCGACGCCGGCCGGCGCCATCCGCGCCGACCGCCCAAGCCCTGCGGCGTCGTGTACCGCCGCCACATCCCCTGGCTCGGACGCGATTTCAGCTTTCGCATGGTCGAGCCCGAACGCGACCTGCCGATGCTGCACCGCTGGCTCAACGATCCCGAGGTGGCGCGCGTCTGGCAGGAGCAGGGCGACCTCGACCGGCACCGCGCCTACCTCGATTCGATCGCCGCCGATCCGCACATCTACTCGATGATCGCCAGCCTCGACGACCAGCCGTTCGGCTACTTCGAGGTCTATTGGGCCAAGGAGAACCGCATCGCGCCGTTCTACGACGCCGCCGACCACGACCGCGGCTGGCATGTGCTGATCGGCGAGCCGGCGTTTCGCGGCAAGGCCTGCGCCACCGCCTGGCTCACCTCGATCTCGCACTACCTGTTTCTCGACGATCCGCGCACCTCGCGCGTGGTCGGCGAGCCGCGCGCCGACCACGCGCGGCAGATCCGCAACCTCGACCGCTCCGGCTACGCCAAGGTCAAGGAGTTCGACTTCCCGCACAAGCGCGCACTGCTCGTGATGCTGCTGCGCGAGCGCTTCTTCGCCGACGCGCTCTGGTGGCCGCGCGCCGACTGACCCTTGCCCCGGGCCAGTCCGCGCCGGGGCGCCATCCCGAACCGACCAACCACCACTTCCCAGCGATGAACCGCAACCGACGCCATCCCGCCGCGCTCCCGGCCGCCATTCCTTTTCTTCCCCGCGCGACTGCCTTGCGCATCGGACTGCTCGGTCTTGCCTGCGCCGGCGCGGCCCAGGCCCAGCAGGCGCCCGAGCCGGTCGGCGAGGCCGTTCTGCCGATCGTCAACGTGTCGGCCGGCGGCGTGCCCGAAACCGCCACCGGGCGCGTCCAGGGCTATGTCGCCAAGCGCTCGGCCACCGCCACCCGCACCGACACGCCGCTCAACGAGGTCGCGCAATCGGTCAGCGTGATCACCGCCGACCAGATCGCCGACCAGGCGTCGCAGAGCCTGCAGGACGCCCTGCGCTACACCGCCGGCGTGCGCGCCGAGACCTACGGCCTCGACAACCGGGGCGACTGGTTCAAGGTGCGCGGCGCCGATGCCGCCACGCTGCTCGACGGCCTGCGGCTGCCGCTGTCGGGCTGGTACGGCGTGATGCGCAACGAGCCCTATGCCTTCGAACGCATCGAGGTGTTGCGCGGACCGTCGTCGGTGATGGCCGGCCAGAACGCGCCCGGCGGCCTCGTCAACCTGGTCTCGAAGCGCCCGCTGGACGAGGCCGCGCGCGAGATCGCGGTGCAGGTCGGCAACCGCGACCACAAGCAGCTCATGCTCGACATGACCGGCCCGCTCGACGATGAAGGCCGGCTGCTCTATCGGCTGGTCGCGCTCGGCAAGGACAGCGGCACCCAGGTCGACCATGCCGACGACAAGCGCCTCTATTTCGCGCCGTCGCTGACCTGGAAGATCGACGCCGACACCCGGCTCACCACCTATGCCGAGTACCAGTACGACCGCAGCGGCACCACGAACGCCTTCTACACCGCCAACGGCACGCTGAACGAGGCGCCGCACGGCCGCATTCCCGACAGCACCTTCATCAGCGAACCGGGCTGGGACCGCTATGGCGGCCGGCGCCAGCGCATCGGCTACGAGTTCAGCACCCGCCTCGACGAGCATTGGACCTTGCGCCAGAACAGCCGCCTCGACCATGTCAAGGGCGGGCTGAGGTCGATGTACGCCGCCTTCTGGGATGGCTTCGTCGATGCCACCGGCGCGAGCGATCCGAACGGCACCTACATGAATCGCGTCGCCTATGCGACCGACGACATGGACCGCATCGCCAGCGCCAACCTGCTGCTCGAAGGCCGGTTCGAGACCGGCTCGATCGGGCACCGGCTGCTGTTCGGCGCCGACGTCATCCGCCAGCGTTCGGACCAGACCGCCTATGCCGAGCAGGCCGCCACGCCGCTCGACGTCTACAACCCGGTGTACGGCGCCGCCGTGCCGGCGTTCGATTACCAGCCCGCCACGGTCAGCTACAACCGCAGCTTCGGCCTGCTGGCCCAGGACCAGATCCGGCTCGATCCGGCCTGGCTGCTGACGCTCGGCGTGCGCCGCGATCGCGCCCGCAGCGACATCAAGGACGGCACCGGCCAGACCAACAGCGCGACGAGCAAGAACGTCGGCCTGGTGCATCGCGCCGCCGACTGGTCGCCCTATCTGAGCTACTCGGAATCGTTCGAGCCGGTGTCGGGCACCGATGCCGGCGGCGCGCTGTTCAAGCCCAAGCGCGGCCGCCAGGTCGAGGCCGGCCTGAAGTGGCAGCCGGCCAGCGGCCGGATGCGCGCGAGCGCGGCGGTGTTCCGCCTGGTCGAGAAGAACCGGCTCGCGACCGACCCGACCGATGTGTCGTTCCAGGTGCAGCGCGGCGAGGCCACGACCAAGGGCCTCGAACTGGAGGGCGGCGCCGAGCTGTCGGCCTGGAGCCTGCTCGCCCAGTACACCTACACCGATGCCGAGGTCACCAGCACCACGCCCGACGACGCGCGCTACCTCGGCAAGCAGATCGAGAGCATCCCGAAGCACAGCGCCGCCGCCTGGGCGATGCACAAGCTCGGCGTCTGGGGGCTGGCCGGCGCGCGTGCCGGCCTCGGCGTGCGCTATGCCGGGCGGAGCTGGGACGGCATCGGCGTGCAGTCGGTGCCCTCGGTCACGCTGGTCGACGCGGCGGCCAGCTACGACCTGCGCGACTGGCGCTTCGCGCTCAACATCAACAACCTGGCCGACCGCGACTATGTCGCGACCTGTCTCGAACGCAGCGATTGCTGGCGCGGCACGCGGCGCCGCATAGTGCTGAGCGCGGCCTACCGCTTCTGACACTGCCCGCGCGCGGCGGCCGCCGCGCCACCGCCGGCCCGGCGTCACCCGCGTGGCGCCGGGCCGTGTCGCATCCGGGACTCAGGCGCGCGGCTCAGCATCGCCGCGCGCCACCGCCGCCACGCAATGCGCGACGACGGCCTCGATCTCGGCGCGATAGGCCGCGACCAGCCGCTCGATGCTGGCCGGCCGGTAGACCCGGTGGCTGAAGATCCACTCCAGCACCAGCTCGCCGCCCCAGACCCGCCCGATGACCTCGATCCAGTTGGCCAGCGGCGCCTGCTCGTCCAGCTCGCGGCCGGGCGGCTCGTCGGCCTGGCGCAGTCCGGTGCGCTGGCCGGCCGCGCCGTCGAACTGGCCGAGGTAGTTGAAGGCGATGCGCGGTGTCGCGGCATCGAGCCCGGGCGTGGCGCCGAGATGACGCAGCACGCCGTAGCCGATGCCGGCGCAGGGCACGGCGCGCAAGCGTGCCTGCGTGGCCACGATGGCGGCGCCGAGCGGCCGGTCGGCGCCGTCGAGTCGCAGCGGATAGGCGCTGGTGAACCAGCCGACGGTGCGGCTCAGGTCGAGCCCGGCCATGTCGCCGGCGCGGCCATGGCCTTCGAGCAGCACCAGCGGCTCGGCATCGCCGGCCCAGCGCCGCAGCGCGCGCGCGAGCGCGGTCAGCAGCAGCTCGTCGATGCGCGTGCCGTGGGCGGCCGGCGCGGTGCGCAGCAGGTCGGAGGTGAGCGCGGCGGGCAGCGCGAGCCTGAGCGTGGTCGCGTCGCGGGCCAGGTTGGGCGCGGCGGGATCGTCGCGCGGCAGGTCGCGCGCGCCGGCCAGCTGGCGGCGCCAGAAATCGGCCTCGGCGGCATGGCTGCCGGCGTCGGCCAGCAGTCGCCGGGCCCAGTCGGCAAAGCTGGCCGTCGCGCCGCCGAGCCGGGGCGGCCGGCCGGCGGCCAGATCGGCATAGGCGCGGCCCAGGTCGTCGAGCAGCACGCGCCAGGAGACGGCGTCGACCGCGAGATGGTGGATGACCAGCAGCAGCCGGGCGCCGCCGTCGGCCATGCGCACATGGACCGCGCGCCAGATCGGTCCGCGCTCGAGATCGAGGCTGCGCTGGGCGGCGTCGCAAAGCCGGGCCAGGGCCTCGGCGTCGCGCGCCTCGCCGCGCCAGAGCAGCTCGCTGGCGGGCGTGTCGCTGGCCGCACGCTGCTGGCGCCAGTCGCCGCCGGCAGCGCGGGCAAAGCGGTGGCGCAGCGCGCCGTGCTGGCGTGACAGCGCTTGCAGCGCGCCCTCGAGCGCCGCGTCGTCGAGCGCCGCGTCGCTCGCGAGCAGCAGCGACTGGTTGAAATGCGCGCGCGCGTCGATGGGCTCGGCGAAGAACCAGGCCTGGATCGGCGTGAGCGGAATCGGATCGGCCTCGTCCGCCGGCGGGTTGTCGGCGGCCGGCGTGCCGGACGGCGGGCCCGGCTCGGCATCGTCGCGCGCCATCAGCGCCGCGATGGTCTGGTGCCGGAGCAGGTCGCGCAGCTTCAGCTCGATGCCGAGCCCGGCCTCGCGCACGCGCGACACGAGCTGGAGGCTGAGGATCGAATCGCCGCCAAGCTCGAAGAAGTTGTCGGTGATGCCGACCCGCTCGACGCCGAGCAGTTCGCGCCACAGCTCGGCCAGGCGCCGCTCGACCGCATTGCGCGGCGCGGTCCAGCCGGCCGCCGGCGCGGCGACCGGCGCGGGCAGCGCCGCCAGGTCGAGCTTGCCGCTGACGAGCCGGGGCAGCGCCGCGAGCGCGACGAAGCGCGCCGGCAGCATGTACTCGGGCAGCGTCCGCGCGAGCCGGTCGCGCAGCCGGTCGCCGAGCCCGGCCTCGGTCGTGCCCGGCGCCGGCACCACGTAGGCGGCCAGCAGGCGGCCCGAGCCGCCGTCGCGCGCGACCACCGCCGCGTCGGCCACTTCCGGCGCCTCGCGCAGGCGCGCCTCGATCTCGCCAAGCTCGATGCGATAGCCCCGGATCTTCACCTGCTGGTCGACCCGGCCGAGGTATTCGACATTGCCGTCGTCGAGCCAGCGCGCGAGGTCGCCGGTGCGGTAGAGCCGGCCGCCGTCGCCCGCGAACGGATCGGCGACGAAGCGTTCGGCGGTCAGTCCCGGCCGGCCGAGATAGCCGCGCGCGAGTCCGTAGCCGCCCACGTAGAGCTCGCCGACGACACCGCGCGGCACCGGCCGCAGCTCGGCGTCGAGCAGGTAGACGCTGCGCCGGCCGACTGGCCGGCCGATCGGCGCATACGCGCCCTCGAAGCCGGTCTCGGCGTCGGCCTTCCAGATCAGCGGGGTGACGACGGTTTCGGTCGGGCCGTAGCCGTTGATGAGAGTGCGCGGCCGCAGCGCGCGGCGGATGCGGTCGTAGCCCGCGCGCGGCATGGCCTCGCCGCCGAACACGTAGAGCTCGACCGGCGGCGCCTCGCCGCTCAGGCGGGCCCATTCGGCCATCTGGCCCAGGTAGGCGGGCGGGAAGGCGGCGTTGGTGATGCCATGCCGCCGCAAGGCCGCGCAGCTGCGCTCGGCGCTCCACGGCTCGTCGTCGCGCAGCACCAGCCGCGCGCCGACGCACAGCGGCGTGATCCAGCGTTCGTGCGCGCCGTCGAACGACAGCGACATGAAGTGGAACTCGCGCGACTCGCGGCTCATGCCGTAGATGGCGGCGGTCGCCAGGCAGTGCATGGCGAGCGGACCGTGCGCCACCGCCACGCCCTTGGGGCGGCCGGTCGATCCCGAGGTGTAGATCACGTAGGCGAGGTCGGCCTCGTGGACCGCGCGGCACGGCGCGGTGGCGGGCAGGGCGTCGAGATCGAGCGCGTCGAGATCGACCGCGCGGGCCGGGCCGGCCGGCAGCTGCGCCAGCAGGCGGCGCTCGGTGAGCAGCAGCCGCATGCCGCTGTCGCGGACCATCATGTCGAGCCGGTCGGGCGGCAGCGCGGGGTCGAGCGGCAGATAGGCGCCGCCGGCCTTGAGCACCGCGAGCAGCGCGACGATGGCGCGCGGCGCGCGTCCGAGCGCCACGCCGACCGGCGCCGGCCCGGCCGCGCCGAGCGCCAGCAGCGCATGCGCGAGCCGGTTGGCGCGCGCGTCGAGTTCGGCATAGGAAAGCTCCTCGTCGTCCATCGCGAGCGCGACCGCCTCGGGCCGGGCCGCGGCCTGGGCGGCGATGAGCCGATGCACCGGCTGCGGCGTCGGGCCGGCATCGTCGCCGCGACCGAGCGCGAACAGCGCCGCACGTTCGTCGGCCGCGAGCCAGTCCAGCTCGCGCAGCCGGCGCGCGCCGCCGGCCGTCATCTCGCGCATGAGATGGAACATGCGGCGCGCCAGCGCGGCGACGGTGGGCGCGCGAAAGCAGGCGCGCAGGTAGATGAACTTGATGAGCAGCTCGGCGCCGAGATGCACCTCGACATCCATCGGATAGTTGCTGACGTCGATCGCGGTCGAGCGCTCGAAGCGCGGACCGTCGCCGCGCGGACTGGCCAGCGCCGCGTCGACCGGGTAGTTCTCGAACACCACGATGCTGTCGAACAGGCCCTGCGGCCCCTTGGCGGCCCAGCGCTGGATGTCGTAGAGCGGCGTGAACTCGTGCTCGCGCGCGGCCAGGCTGCTTGCCTGCAACTCGCGCAGCCAGTCGCCGAGCGGCCGGTCGGGCTGCGGCCGGACCACCAGCGGCAGGGTGTTGATGAACAGGCCGAGCATCGTGTCGGCGCCGGCCAGGTCATGCGGCCGGCCGGCGACGGTGGTGCCGAACACGACCGTCTCCTGGCCGGTGGCCTGGGCCAGCAGCAGCGCCCAGGCGCCCTGCACAACGGTGTTCACGGTGATGCGCTCGCGGCGCGCGAACTCGACCAGCGCGCGCGTGCCGGCGGCGTCGAGGCGCTCGACCAGATCGGCATGGCCGGCGCCGTCGGCCGGCGCGGTCGCGGCGCCGGCCAGCAGCGTCGGCGCCTCGACCGCGCGCAGCCGCTCGCGCCACCAGGCCTCGCTCGCGCCGCGATCGCGCGTCTGCAACCAGGCGATGTAGTCGCGGTAGACGGTGGCCGGCGCCGGCAGCCGTTCGCCAGCGTATTCGCGCATCACCTCGCCGACCAGACGGAAGCCGCTCCAGGCGTCGAGCAGCAGATGGTGGTGGGTCCAGACGAAGTGATGGCCGGTGTCGGAGGTGCGCAGCAGCGCCAGCCGCATCAGCGGCGGCCGCGCCAGGTCGAACGGCCGGTGGTCGGCGGCGGCGCGCGCGTCGAGCCGCGCCGGCAGGTCGGCGACGCCGCGCAGGTCTTCCTCGACGAAATCGAGCGGCGCGCTGCGTGCAACCCATTGCAGCGGACCGTCCGCGCGCGGCAGGAAGCCGGTGCGCAGGATGGGATGGCGTTCGAGCGCCGCTTGCCAGGCGGCCCGGAAGCGCGCGGCATCGAGGCCCTCGACGCCGAGCCGCAGCTGGGTCACATAGGCCGTGCCGGCGCCGTCGGCCAGGCTGTGGAACAGCATGCCGGCCTGCATCGGCGCGAGCGGATAGAGATCGGCGACGCGCTCGGGCGCGAGCGGCAGCGCGTCGAGCGCCGGCTGGTCGAGCCCGGCGAGCGGAAAGTCGGAGGGCGTCATGCCGTGCGCGCCGGCGCGGCAATGCGCGATCAGCGCCTCGAGTTCGACGCGAAAGCGCTCGACCCAGGCCGCGACGCGGTCGCGCTCGAAGCGCGCCGCGCACCAGTCGATCAGCATGATCAGTTCGCCGTCGTAGACCCGGCCGGCGATGAGCACCTCATGGGTCTGCTCGGCGCGTTCGTCCATCCAGGCGCCCGAGCCGGCATCGGCCGGCAGCCACGGCGCCTGCTCGTCGAAGCTGCGGTCGAACTGGCCGAGGTAGTTGAACACCACGCGCGGGCGCGGCACGGCGGCCAGGCGCGCGCGCTGGTCGGCCTGGCCCAGGTGCCGCAATACCGCGTAGCCGAGGCCGCGGCCGGGAATCCGGCGCAGGTCTTCCTTCACGCGCTTGAGCGCCGCGCCGGGCTCGCCGAGCGGATCGAGCAGCACCGGGAACAGGCTGGTGAACCAGCCGACGGTGCGCGAATGGTCGATGCCGGGGCAGCAGTCCTCGCGGCCGTGGCCTTCGAGGTCGATGAGCACGCGGTCTTCGCCGGTCCAGCCGCAGAGCGCGCGCCCGAGCGCGGTGAGCAGCAGATCGTTGACCTGGGTGCGATAGGCGGCCGGCGCCTCGCGCAGCAGCGCCTGCGTCGTCGCGCGCGTCAGCGTGAAGCTCAGCCGGGCCTGGGTGGCGGCGCTGTTGGCGCCGTCGGGATGGTCGACCGGCAGCGCGGCCGGCGCGCCGGCGAGCGCGAGCCAGTGGTCGATCTCGTCGCCCAGGCCGGCCGCGCGGTCCCGGAGCGCGCGGGCCCAGTCCTGGAAGCTGTCGGTCTTCGCCGGCAGCGCGGGCGCGGCGCCGGCGAGCAGGCTTGCGTAGGCCGATTGCAGGTCTTCGAGCAGCAGGCGCCACGACACGCCGTCGACGACGAGATGGTGAATGGCGATGAACAGGTGGTCGTCGCCGGCGTCGAGTTCGATCGCGAGCGCGCGCAGCAGCGGGCCGCGCTCGATGTCGAGGCTGCGCTGGGCCGCGTCGCAGAGCGCGGGCAGGTCGGCCGGGCTGGCGCCGTGGCGGGTCTGGAGCAGGTCGGGCGCCAGGGCTTCGGCGAGCGGCGCATGGAACTGTTCCCAGCCGCCGTCCGGCAGTGGCCGGAAGCGCAGCCGCAGCGCGTCGTGATGGGCAACGACGGCCGCGAGGGCGCGCGCCAGCAGATCGGCGCGCAAGGGCTGGCGGCAGCGCAGCAGCAGCGCCTGGTTCCAGTGGCCGCGCGCCGGGATGTCGAGCTCGAAGAAGCGCGACTGGAACGGCAGCAGCGGCACCGTGCCCTCGACCGGGCCGCGCGCCACCGGCGCCGCGACCGCACCGCGCGTGGCCACCTCGGCCAGCTGGCGCACGGTCTGGCGCTCGAACAGCTGGCGCGGCGTGATGGTCCAGCCGGCCGTGCGCAGCCGGGCGACGATCTGGAGGCTCAGGATCGAATCGCCGCCGAGTTCGAAGAAGTTGTCGTCGCGCCCCACGCGCGCGAGGCCGAGCACCTCGGCCCAGACGGCGCCGAGCGCGGTTTCGGCCGCGCCCTCGGGCGGAACATGGTCGGCCTCGGCCGGCGCCTCGGGCGCGGGCAGGGCGCTCCGGTCGAGCTTGCCGGCGGTGTTGACCGGCAGGGCGTCGAGCACGACGAAGGCGGCCGGAACCATGTAGTCGGGCAGGCTGTCCGCGAGCGCGCGGCGCAGCGCGCGCGGATCGGGACGCTCGGGACCGGGCCCAGCGACATAGGCCACCAGGCGGACTGCGCCGCCCGGGCCGTCGGCGCGCGCAAGCACGACGGCGGCGGCGATGCCGGGCAGCGCGAGCAGGCGCGCCTCGATCTCGGCCGGCTCGATGCGAAAGCCGCGCAGCTTGAGCTGCTGGTCGATGCGGCCGAGGAATTCGAGCTGGCCGTCGGGCCGCCAGCGCACGCGGTCGCCGGTGCGGTAGAGCCGCCCGCCGCTTGCGGAGAAGGGATCGGCGACGAAGCGCTCGGCGGTCAGGCCGGGGCGGCCGAGATAGCCGCGCGCAAGCCCGGCGCCGCCGAGGTAGAGCTCGCCGGCGGCGCCCGGCGCGACCGGCAGCAGGTCGGCATCGAGGACATGGGCGCGGCGCTCGCCGACCGGCCGGCCGATCGGCGCCTGGGCGCTCGGGCAGGGCGTGTCGGCCGACACCTTCCAGAGCATCGGCGTGACGACGGTTTCAGTGGGGCCGTAGCCGTTGATGAGCCAGCGTGGCCGCAGCGCAGCGCGTACCTGCTCGAAGCCTTCGCGCGGCATGGCTTCGCCGCCGAACGACAGCAGCCGCAGCGCGGCGCCGGCGCCGGGCCGGGCAATGGCGGCGAGCTGCCGCAGATAGACCGGCGGAAAGCCCGCATGGGTAACGCCGTGGCGCGTCATCGCGGCCAGCGTCTGCTCGGGAGTCCAGAGCGTCGAATCGGTCAGCAGCAGCGCGGCGCCGCTCGCCAGCGCGGTCAGCAGGCGCTCATGGGCGCCGTCGAAGCTGAACGAGAGGAAATGCAGCTCGAGCGAGTCGGCATCCATCTCGTAGAGCCGGGCGGTGGCTTGGCAATGCCGGCTCAGCGGTCCGTGGGCGACGGCGACGCCCTTGGGCCGACCGGTCGAGCCGGAGGTGTGGATCACATAGGCGAGGCTGGCGTCGTGCAGCGCGCCGGCGGGCGGCCCGGCGTCGAGGTCGGCGTCGAGGTCGGCGTCGAGGTCGAGGTCGAGGTCGAGGTCGAAATCGAGCGCGTCGAGATCGAGCAGCGGCCGGCGGGTTTCGGCGCCGGCCTGCAAGCCCTTGCAGAGCGCGCCGGTGGAGACGAGCAGCGCGACCGCGCCGTCGTCGAGCGTGGCGGCAAGCCGGGCCGCCGGCGCGGCCGGATCGAGCGGCAGATAGGCGCCGCCGGCCTTGAGCACCGCGAGCAGCGCGACGACCAGCTCGGGCCCGCGTTCGAGCAGCACGCCGACGCGGCGCTCCGGGCCGATGCCGAGCGCGCGCAGCCGGTGCGCGAGGGCATTGGCGCGGTGATCGAGCTGGCCGCGCGTGATGACGCGGTCGCCGAAGACGAGCGCGCGCGCGGCGGGATTGGCGCGTGCCTGGCGCGCGATCAGCTCATGCACCGGCGCCGGATCGAAGGGCTCGGGCGCGGCGCGGCTCCAGTACACCAGCCGCGCATGGTCGTCGGTGTCGAGCAGGTCGAGCGCGCCGAGGGCGCCGGCCGGGTTGCGCGTCGCGGCGGCGAGCAGCCGCTGCCAACCGTCGATCAGCCGCTCGACCGTGGCGCGCTCGAACAGGTCGCTCGCGTACTTGACCAGCCAGGTGATGCGCCCGTCGGCATGCTCGGCCGACTCGACGGTCAGTTCGAACTGGGCGCGCGGCGCGATCTCGACGTCGGGCATCGGCTCGACCGCAAGGCCGGGCAGCCGGCCGAGCCCGGTCAGATCGCGGCGCTGGTGATTGATCATCACGTCGAACGGCGGCTGGCGCGCGCCCGCCGCCTTGTCGCGCAGCGCCTCGGCCAGCAGCTCGAACGGAAGCGCCTGATCGGCCTGGGCCTCGAGCACCGTGGCATGGACCCGGGCCAGCAGCGCGCGAAAGTCGTCGCGCGCGCCGACCGTGGCGCCCAGCACCAGGGTGTTGGCGAAGAAGCCGACCATGCCCTGGGTCTCGGGCCGCTCGCGGTTGGCGATCAGCGTGCCCAGGCGCGGCGCGCTTGCGCCGGTCAGCCGGTACAGCAGCGCGAACAGGCCGGCCACCAGCACCGCGAACACGCTCGTGCCTTCGGCGCGCGCGCAGCCGCGAATCGCGTCGGCGAGCGCCGCCGGCAGCTCGGTCGTCAGGCTGAGCGCCGGATGATCGGCGCCGTCGTGGCGGTCCCGATCGGCCGGCAACCGCCCCGGCGGCGGCGCGCTGCCGAGCCGGGCGCGCCAGCGGTCGAGCCGCGCGGCGCAGTCGGGCGTGGCGACCCAGCGCGCATGCCAGGCGGCGTAATCGACGTAGCGCAGCGGCAGCGCCGGCAGAGGGGCAGCGCGGCCGTCGCGGGCCGCGCCGACCAGCTCGATGAACTCGCCGGCAAGCACCCGCATCGACCAGCCGTCCGAGACGATGTGATGCATCACCAGCGCCAGCACATGCTCCTCGGCGCCGAGCCGCAGCAGGCTCGCGCGCATGAGCGGCCCGGCGGTCAGGTCGAAGGGCGCGCCGGCCTGCGCGGCGAGCGCCGCGTCGAGACGCTCGGCGCGCCGGTCCGGCGCATCGGCGCCGAGGTCGATGAATGCGAAACCGGGCGCGAGCGCCGGCAGCAGGCGCTGCTCGGCGCCACCGTCGGCGGTCGCGCGGAACACGGTGCGCAGCTGGTCGTGGCGTTCGGCGAGCTGGCGCAGCGCCTGCTCGACCCAGGCCGGATCGAGCCGACCGCGCAGGCGCAGCGCCTGCGCCATGTGCAGGCCGGCGTCGTCGGGCGCCAGGCGCCACAGGAACCACATGCGCGCCTGGGCCGGCGCCAGGCCGAGCCAGCCGTCGGCGTCGATGCGCCCGATGTCGCTGCGCGCGCGCGGCGCGGCATCCTCGCCGCGCAGGCGGCGCTGGAGCCGGGCCTGCTGTTCGGGCGTCAGCCGCGCGCGGCGGGCCTGGAGGTCTTGATCGTCGGGCATGAGGCTGGGCTCAGAGAGGAACGGAGTCGGACGCGGCCTCGGCGCACTCGATCTCGTCGAGCAGCCGGGTCTCGACGCGCCGCGCGAGCGCGGCCACGGTCGGGGTCTTGAGAAAGTCGCCGGGGTGCAGCTCGACGCCGAAGCTCTGGCGCACGCGGGCGAGCAGCTGGATCGCGAGCAGCGAGTCGCCGCCGAGTTCGAAGAAGTTGTCGTCGGCGCCGATCGCGTCGATGCCGAGAAAGCCGCTCCACAGCTCGGCCAGCGCCGTCTCCAGTTCGCCCTCGGGCGCGGTGAAGGCATGCGGCAGCGCGGGGCGCGGATGGCGCCGCGGCGCGACCGGCGTGGCGGGCAGGCCGGCGGCGAGCTCGTCCATGAGCTCGCCGGTGCCGGCGCGCGCGAGCTGGCGCGCGAGGTCGTCGGTCGACACGATTAGGCGCGCGCCGGCCGGCCCGGCCAGCAGGCGCGCGAGCAGTTCGCCGGCGCGCTCGGGGTCGATGCCGCCGGCCGCCGGCAGCGGCCGGCCGGCGGCCATGCCGGTGTCGCGCCAGAGATCCCAGTCGACCGCCAGCACCGTCGTGTCGCCCTGGCGCGCCGCGCGGGCCGCGAACGCGCCGAGGAAGGCGTTGGCGGCGGCGTAGTCGGCCTGGCCGAAGCCGCCCGCAAAGGCGCTGATCGACGAGCACAGCAGCAGGAAGTCGGGCCGGTCGGCGGCGAGCAGCGCGGCCAGCGTGCGCGTGCCCTCGACCTTGGCCCGCAGCACCGCGCGCGCCTCGGCCGGGCGGCGGCGCGCGATGACGCCGCCGCCCGCGATGCCGGCCGCGTGAATCGCGCCGTCGATGCGGCCGAAGCGCGCGCGCGCGGCGCGCAGCGCGGCATCGCAGCCGGCGCGGTCGGCGACATCGGCTTCGACGACCAGCAGCTCGGCGCCGAGCGCGCGCAGGGCCAGCAGCCGACCGAGCCGCAGTCGTTCGGCCGAGCCGGGGCTGGCGGCCGCATGGCGCGCGGCCCATTCCTCGGCCGGCGGCAGGGCCGAGCGGCCGAGCAGGACCAGCCGGGCCTGCCAGTCGCGCGCCAGCGCCTGCGCCAGCGCGAAGCCGACGCCGCCGAGCCCGCCGGTGATGAGGTAGCAGCCGTGGCGCCGCAGCCGCGGCGTGCCGGCCGGCCGGCACGCCGGCTCGAAGCCGCGCAGCCAGCGATGCGGTCCGCGCAGCGCCACCAGCGGCACGGCGTCGGGCGCGCCGATCTCGGCGCAGGCCGCCGCCGCGAGCCGGTCGAGCGCCGCCGCGTCGCCGGCGCCGGCCGCGAAATCCAGATCGACGACGCGGCAGTCGAGCGCCGGCGCTTCCTGGCCGGCCACCCGCGCGAGCCCGGTCAGCAGCGCCTTGGCCGGGCAGAGCGGCTCGTTGCCGCCGACATCCTCGATCTGGTTGGCGATCACGGTGAGCGGCAGGCGGCGGCCGGCGCTCGGCAGGCCGGCATCGAGCGCCTGGAGCAGCGCCAGCAGGCCGAAGAAGCCGCGTTCCACGGCCGCGTCGTGGCTCGGCATTTCCATGTCAAGGCTCCACAGATGGCAGACCGCGCCGACCGGTCCGTGCTCGGCAGCGATGTCGCCCAGCAGTCGCGCATGGTCGGCGCGCGCATCGGGGCGCAGCCGGTAGCGGGTCGCGTCGACCCGTTCTAGGCCCGGGCCGCAGGCCGCGACCAGCACGCGGCGCGCACGCGTCGCGAGCCGGGCGACGATGCGTTCGGCGAGCGCGCCGTCGTTGGCCAGCACCAGCACCACCGCGTCGGCGAGCGGATCGGCGCCGGCGCGGACCGGCAGCGCATCGGCGCGGCGCCAGGCCGGCAGATGGAACCAGTCGTCGAGCGGACGCGGCCGGTCGGCATCGCTGCCGGGCGCGGCCCCGGCGGCCGGCGGCGCGATCCAGTGCGAGCCGCGCTCGAAGGCATAGCCGGGCAGCGGAATGCGCCGGGCGCCGGGCTCGGGCACGTCTGGCGTGTCGATGCCGGCGAGCCAGAGCCGGGCGAGGCAGTCGGCGCGCGGGTCGGCGCCGTCGGTCGCGCCTCCGGTGCCGGGCAGGCTGGCCAGCACCGGGCGCGCGTCGCCGTCGGCCAGCTGGCGCCGCGCGAGCGTGCCCAGGGTCGTGCCGGGGCCGACTTCGAGCAGGGCGCGGTCGGGCCGGGCCAGCAGGGTCGCGATGCCGTCGGCGAAGCGCACCGTGCCGCGCAGCTGGCGCAGCCAGTAGTCGGGACTGGTCGCGTCGGCCGCGTCGAGCCAGGCGCCGGTGACGTTGGAGACGACCGGAATGCGCGGCGGCCGCAGCTGGCAGCCGGCCAGCTCGCGCCGGAAGGCGGCGAGCGCCGGCTCGACCAGCGCCGAGTGGAAGGCATGCGACACCGGCAGCCGGCGCGCGAGCACGCCGCGCGCGGCGAACGCGGCTTCGGCGGCGTCGATGGCCGGACCGGGGCCGGACAGCACGCACTGGCCGGGCGCGTTGACGGCGGCCAGGTCGCAGCCGGCGGCGAGCCAGGCGCCGAGTTCGGCCTCGGCCAGGCCGACCGCGAGCATCGCGCCCGGCGCGCAGGCCTGCATGAGCCGGCCGCGCGCCGCCACGAGGCGCAGCGCCTCGTCGAGCGTGAACACGCCGGCGAGGCAGGCGGCGACGTACTCGCCGAGGCTGTGGCCGAGCAGCGCGTCGGGCTGGAGACCGCGCGCGATCCAGCCTTGCGCGAGCGCGTACTCGACCGCGAACAGCGCGGGCTGGGTCACGGCGGTCTGGCCGAGCCGGGCGGCGGTCGCGGGATCGTCGACCGGCGCGTCGATCAGCAGCGCGCCCAGGTCGATGTCGAGCCAGGGCGCGACGAGGGCGCAGCAGCGTTCGAGCGTGGCGCGGAATACCGGATCGGCGGCCAGCAGCGCGCGGCCCATGCCGGCGGTCTGCGCGCCCTGGCCCGGAAACAGGAAGGCCACCGACGGCGCCTCGGACAGCACGACGCCGCGCGCCAGCCCGGGGGCGGCAGGACCGGCAAGGGCTTGCGCCGCGGTGTCGCCGTCGCGCGCGAGCAGCACGGCGCGATGGGCGAAGGCACGCCGGCCGTGGCGCAGCGTGTGGGCCACGTCGGCCAGATCGAGTCCGGGGGTCTGGCGCAGATGCTCGGCAAGGCCGGCCACGGCGGCGTCGAGCGCGCCGGCGCTGCGCGCCGACAGGCGCAATTCGCGCAGCCGTGGCGGCAGTGGCGCGCGCGACTGCGCCGGGGCTTCCTCCAGCACCACATGCGCATTGGTGCCGCCGATGCCGAACGAGCTGACGCCGGCGCGGCGCGGCGTCGGGCCGGCGGGCCAGGGCCGGGCCTGGGTGTTGACGTGAAAGGCGCTGGCCGCGAAATCGATGCGCGGATTGGGGCGCGAGAAGTTGAGGCTTGGCGGCAGCGTGCGATGGCGCAGCGCGAGCGTGGCGCGGATCAGCCCGGTCACGCCGGCGGCCGCGTCGAGATGGCCGATCTGGGTCTTGGCCGAGCCGATGGCGCAGAAGCCGCGCCGCCGCGTCTGCCCGTCGAAGGCGAGGCCGAGCGCGGCGAGCTCGATCGGGTCGCCGAGCGCGGTGCCGGTGCCGTGGGCCTCGACATAGCCGAGGCTGTCGGCCGCCACCCCGGCGATGGCCTGGGCCGCGAGAATCACCTCGGCCTGGCCCTCGACGCTGGGCGCGGTGTAGCCGACCTTGGCCGCGCCGTCGTTGTTGATGGCCGAGCCCTTGATGACCGCATGCACGGTGTCGCCGTCGGCAAGCGCGTCGGCGAGCCGCCGGAGCACGACGATGCCGACGCCGCTGCCGATCGCGGTGCCGGCGGCGGCGGCGTCGAAGGCGCGGCAATGGCCGTCGGGCGACAGGATCGCGCCGGCCTGATGGCGGTAGCCGCCGTCCTGCAGCAGGTTGAGCCAGACGCCGCCGGCCAGGGCCATGTCGGCCTCGTGGTTGAGCAGCCCCCGGCAGGCGAGATGGACGGCCACCAGCGAGGTCGAGCAGGCGGTCTGCACCGAAATCGCCGGTCCGCGCAGGTCGAGCTTGTAGGCGACGCGGGTGGCGAGCGAGTCCTTGTCGTTGCCGTTGAGCAGGCCGAGCAGCGTGGCGATGTCGGCACCGTTGCTCAGGTCGGCGCCGGGCAGCAGATGGCGCAGCAGATAGAGGTTGGCGCCGCAGCCGGCATAGACGCCGACCGAGGCGGGGCGCGCGCTGCCGGCATGACCCGCATGTTCGAGCGCCAGCCAGGCGGTTTCGAGAAACAACCGGTGCTGCGGATCGAGCCGGTCGGCATCGCGCGGCGAATAGCCGAAGAAGCCGGCGTCGAAGCGGTCCATGCCGTCGAGCTTGATGGCGGCCTTCACATAGGCCGGGTCGGCGAGCGCCGACTCCGGCACGCCGGCGCGGCGCAGCGCGGCGTCGTCGAGCGCGGTGACGGCCTCCACGCCGTCGCGCGTCAGGCGCCAGAAGGCGTCGATGTCGTCGGCGCCGGGAAAGCGGCCGGCCATGCCGACGATCGCGATCTCGATGCCGGTGCTGTCTTGCGGGAGAGAGCTCACGTCGGTGTCCTGTCGATGGCGGGCTTGCGGGGCAGGAAGGTGGCGCGCTGGCGCTGGGCGCGCGCGGCGGCGCGCTCGGCCGCCGCGGTTTCGGCGCCGACCGCGCCGGCGAGATGGGCGGCGAGCGTCGCGACGGTCGGGAAACGGAACAGGTCGCTCACCGGGAGGCTGCTGCCGAGCAGCGTCTGGATGCGCCGGTGCAGCTCGAGCAGCAGCAGCGAATGGCCGCCCAGCTCGAAGAAGTTGTCGTGCCGGCCGATCGAGTCGACGCCGAGCGTCAGCGACCAGAGCGCGGCGAGGCGTTCTTCGAGATCGCCGACCGGCGCGACGCGGTCGGCCTCGGCCGGCGCCTCGGGCGCGGGCAGGGCGCTCCGGTCGAGCTTGCCGGCGGTATTGACCGGCAGGGCGTCGAGCACGACGAAGGCGGCCGGAACCATGTAGTCGGGCAGGCTGTCCGCGAGCGCGCGGCGCAGCGCGCGCGGATCGGGACGCTCGGGACCGGACCCGGCGACATAGGCCACCAGGCGGACTGCGCCGCCCGGGCCGTCGGCGCGCGCAAGCACGACGGCGGCAGCGATGCCGGGCAGCGCGAGCAGGCGCGCCTCGATCTCGGCCGGCTCGATGCGAAAGCCGCGCAGCTTGAGCTGCTGGTCGATGCGGCCGAGGAATTCGAGCTGGCCGTCGGACCGCCAGCGCACGCGGTCGCCGGTGCGGTAGAGCCGCCCGCCGCTCGCGGAGAAGGGATCGGCGACGAAGCGCTCGGCGGTCAGGCCGGGGCGGCCGAGATAGCCGCGCGCAAGCCCGGCGCCGCCGAGGTAGAGCTCGCCGGCAACGCCCGGCGCGACCGGCAGCAGGTCGGCGTCGAGGACATGGGCGCGGCGCTCGCCGACCGGCCGGCCGATCGGCGCCTGGGCGCTCGGGCAGGGCGTGTCGGCCGACACCTTCCAGAGCATCGGCGTGACGACGGTCTCGGTCGGCCCGTAGCCGTTGACGAGCCAGCGTGGCCGCAGCGCAGCGCGTACCTGCTCGAAGCCTTCGCGCGGCATGGCTTCGCCGCCGAAGGCGATTCCGCGCAGCGGCGGCCGGCGGCCGGTGGCGCGCGCGCAGGCGGCCAGCTGGACCAGATAGGCCGGCGGCAGCGCGAGATGGCTGACGCCGTGGCGCTCGATCATGTCGAGCATGTGCTCGGGCGGCCACAGCGCAGCGTCCTTCAGCAGCAGCGCGGCGCCGCAGCCGAGCGTGGCGAACAGGCGCTCATGAGCGCCGTCGAAGCTGAACGAGAGAAAGTGCAGCTCGAGCGAGTCGGCATCCATCTCGTAGAGCCGGGCGGTGGCCTGGCAATGTCGGCTCAGCGGCCCGTGGGCGACGGCGACGCCCTTGGGCCGACCGGTCGAGCCGGAGGTGTGGATCACGTAGGCGAGGCTGGCGTCGTGCAGCGCGCCGGCGGGCGGCCCGGCGTCGAGGTCGAGGTCGAGGTCGAGCGCGTCGAGATCGAGCAGCGGCCGGCGGGTTTCGGCGCCGGCCTGCAAGCCCTTGCAGAGCGCGCCGGTGGAGACGAGCAGCGCGACTGCGCCGTCGTCGAGCGTGGCGGCAAGCCGGGCCGCCGGCGCGGCCGGATCGAGCGGCAGATAGGCGCCGCCGGCCTTGAGCACCGCGAGCAGCGCGACGACCAGCTCGGGGCCGCGTTCGAGCAGCACGCCGACGCGGCGCTCCGGGCCGATGCCGAGCGCGCGCAGCCGGTGCGCGAGGGCATTGGCGCGGCGATCGAGCTGGCCCCGCGTGACGACGCGGTCGCCGAAGACGAGCGCGCGCGCGGCGGGATTGGCGTGCGCCTGGCGCGCGATCAGCTCATGCACCGGCGCCGGATCGAAGGGCTCGGGCGCGGCGCGGCTCCAGTACACCAGCCGCGCATGGTCGTCGGTGTCGAGCAGGTCGAGCGCGCCGACCGGCGTCGCCGGCCGCGTGGCGAAGGCGTCGAGCAGGCGCAGATAGCGCGCGGCCAACGCCGCGATGCGGGCCGGCTCGAACAGGTCGGCGGCATAGGCGAGGTCGAGCCCGAGCCCACCCGCGCCGTCCTCGACCGCGTCGAGCACCAGCTCGTATTGCGGCGCCGGATCGTCGAGCCGATGCCGGGTCATGACGACGCCGGGCAGCGGCTGGCGCGCCAGGTCGTGGCGCAAATGGTTGAACACCACCTGCACCAGCGGCGCATGGCTCAGGCTGCGTTCCACCTGCAGCGCGTCGACGAGCTGCTCGAACGGCAGTTCCTGATGGGCCTGCGCTTCGAGCGTGGCGCGACGGGTGGCGGCCAGCAGCTCGGCCAGCGTCATGCGCGGATCGATCCTGCCGCGCAGCACCAGCAGATTGACGAAATAGCCGATCAGGCCGTGGGTGTCCGGATGCTCGCGGTTGGCGACCGGCACGCCGATGCGCAGCTCGCGCGCGCCGGTTTCGCGCGCGAGCAGCAGCTGGAAGCCCGCGAGCAGCAGCATGAACAGCGTGCAGTCGCCGTCGCGCGCGCACTGGCGCAGGCGGGCGACCCGCGCCGGATCGAGCGCTACCGCATGACGCGCCGCGTGTCGCGCGCCGGTGGCGGCGCGCGGTCGGTCGGTCGGCAGCGCGAGCACCGGATGGACGGTGCCGAGTTGCGCGCGCCACCAGGCCAGCTCGCGTTCGGCCAGCCCGGCCGCGAGACGCGCGCGCTGCCAGGCGGCGTAGTCGGCGTATTGCACCGCCAGCGGCGCGCGCGCGGGCGCGCGGCCCGCCAGCCGGGCGGCGTAGCCGTCGGCCAGCTCGTCGACGAACAGCTGCATCGATGCGCCGTCGCAGACGATGTGATGCAGCACGACGACCAGCCGATGCCGGTCGTCGGCGAGCCGCAGCAGCAGGGCGCGCAGCAGCGGCCCCTGCGCGAGATCGAAGCCGGCATCGACCAGGGCGCGGGCGCTGCGGCGGGCCTCGGCCGCGCGGTCGGCATCCGGCAGGGCGCGCAGATCGAGGACCGGCAGCGCGACCGGCGCGGGCGGCAGCACGAACTGGGCCGCGCTGCCGTCGGCGACCGGGCGGAACACCGTGCGCAGCGATTCATGCCGCGCCACCAGCGCGGCGAGCGCGGCGCGCAGCGCGCCGACCTCGAGCCGGCCGTCCAGATCGAGCGCGCCGCCGACGTGATAGGCCGGGTTGGCGGGATCGAGGCGCCAGAGAAACCACTGCCGCTCCTGCGCATGCGACAGCGCGAGCGGGCCGGCGCGGCGCTCGGCCGCCAGCACCGGGATGCCGGCGAGCGGCGCGGCGCCGGCGCGGGCTGCGCGCAGGTCGGCCAGCAGCTCGTCGAAGCAGGGCGCCGCCAGCACGCGCCGCACCGGGAAGTCGAGCTTCCAGCGCGCGCCGATGCCGGCCGCGAGCTCGACCGCCGCCAGCGAGTCGCCGCCGGCGGCAAAGAAATGCGTGTTGCCGAGCGCGGCGTCGGCGCGGCGCAGCGCCGCGCGCCAGAGTGCCGCCAGCTCGCCGGCATCGTCGTCGGTGGCGACGGCGGTCGGCGCGGCGGGAGCGGCGCGCTCGGCCTGCGCGTCGGCCGGCGGCGCGCGGCGCTGGCCGAATTCCACCGTCGCATAGCTGTCGAGCGTGCCCGCCAGCCAGCCCTCGCGGCAGGCATTGCGCTGGAGCTTGCCGCTCGAGGTGCGCGGCAGCGCGCCGGGGTTGAGCAGCAGCAGCAGCGCCGGCGGCTCGCGGCAGACCGTGCCGGCGCTGCGGCTCAGGGCCTCGACCAGCGTGTCGACCGGCACCAGCCGCTGCAAGCCGCGCGAGACCTCGGCGGCCAGGCCGACGCCCTCGATCCCGTCGGGCTGGGTGACCGCGAACGCGGCGACGCGCCCCTTGCGCACCGCTTCCACCTCGTCCTCGACCGCGCGCTCGATGTCCTGCGGATAGATGTTCTGGCCGCGCAGGATGATGAGGTCCTTGGCGCGCCCGGTGATGTAGAGCTGGCCGCGATGGAGGAAGCCCAGGTCGCCGGTATGCAGCCAGCGCCGGCCGTCCCGCTCGACGAAGGTCCGGGCGCTGGCCTCGGCGCGGCGCCAGTAGCCGCCGGCGATGCTCGGTCCGGCGGCGCAGATCTCGCCGACCTGGCCCTCGGGCCGCGCGGCATGGCTGACCGGATCGACGATGGCGACGGCATGCTCCGGCGCCGGGGCGCCGCAGGCGACGAGCGGCCGGTCCGCGGGATCGGCGGATTCGATGGCGGCGCCGGCGGCCAGCGCCGTTGCCGCGAAGCGGCGCGCGTCGAGACCGGCGCCGCGCCGGCCGCCGGTGACGAACAGCGTCGCCTCGGCCAGGCCGTAGCAGGGATAGACCGCGCGCGCGTCGAAGCCCGAGGGCGCGAGATGGGCGACGAAAGCCGCGAGGCTGTCGTGCCGCACCGGCTCGGCGCCCGAGAACGCGAGCCGCCAGCACGACAGGTCGAGCGCCGCGATCTGGGCCGGACGCACGCGCTCGACGCAAAGCCGGTAGGCGAAGTCGGGCCCGCCGCTGATGCTGCCGCGCAGCCGCGCGATGGCCTCGAGCCAGCGCGCCGGCCGTTCGAGAAAGAAGCGTGGCGTCATCAGCCCGACCGGAATGCCGCGATGGAGCGGTTGCAGCAGCCCGCCGATGAGACCCATGTCGTGATACAGCGGCAGCCATGACACGAAGACGTCGTCGGCGCCGACCGCCAGTCCGGCCTCGATCGCGCGCTCGTTCGCCATCAGGTTGCCGTGGCTGACCATCACGCCCTTCGGCGCCGCGGTCGAGCCCGAGGTGTATTGCAGGAAGGCGAGGTCGTCGGCGCCGGGCTCGCGCGGCTGCCAGTCGTCGGCGCGGGTCGGGTCGGTGGCGTCGACCGCGACGACGGCCGCGCCGGCAAAGCCTTCGACCGTGCCGCCGATCAGGTCGAGCAGCGCGCGCGTGGTCAGCAGGCAGCGCGCCTCGGCGTCGGCGGCGATGCCGAGCAGGCGCGCCATGTGCTGGGGCCGGCCCGATTCGGGCGGAAACACCGGCACGGCGATGAGGCCGGCATAAAGGCAGGCGAGGAAGGCGACGACATAGTGGTCGTCGTTGTCGAGCAGCAGCAGCGCGCGTTCGCCGGGCGCGAAGCCGGACTGCAAGCGCGCTGCCAGCGCGCGCACGCGACGGTCGAGCGCGGCGTAGCCGATCGGCGTGTCGTGCGGCTGGCCGTCGCGCTCGGCGACGATCACCAGGGCGCGGTCGTCGGGCCGCGTGGCCGCCAGCGTGCGCAGCTGGCTGACGAAGTTGCGCGGCGCGGGGCCGGCGCTGGAAGGGGCGGTCATGGGCTCGTCTCGGGCAAGGGTGGCGGCTGGCGCGGCGGAGGGTCGGGCGCGCGACTCAGCGGTCGGCGGCAAGGCCGGGATCGGCGGACGGCGCGGCGTTGGCGTCCATCCATTCGCGCAGCGAGCGCGGGCGCGGATCGGTCCAGAGGCGGTCGATGTGGTCGAGCACCGCGCGCTTGTCGCCGTGGATGCCGGCGACGACGGTCCAGCCGCCCGGTACCGGTTTCCAGTCGGGCCAGATCGAGTACTGGTCTTCATGGTTGACGAGCACGACGAAGGTTTCGCCGTCGCGGTCGAAGCAGCTGCTGTTCATGTCGTTCGCTTCCTCGGGCAAGGGGCGCGGCGGCCGGTGCGGCCACCGCTCGGTTCGGGATGACGAGCGAGCGCCGGAATTGTTCGGGCCGGCGGCGCGCGGTCAGGGCGCGAGCTGCCGCACCCGCAGCGCCGGATCGGCGGCGATCTGCGCGTCGGTGAACGGAAAGCGCAGCCAGTCGCGGCGCGCATAGCGCCGCACCGGCGCGGCGCCGGCGCCGCCGGCAAGGGCGGTTTCGCGCTGGCCGTGGGCGAGCAGGGTGTGCGCGGCGACGCCGTCGGCGCCGAAGCTCACGACCTGGAGATAGCTGTTCGCGATGGCGTTGGCGTCGAGCACATGGCTGTCGTCGGCCGAGCAGTTGACGGTGAAATGGCCCAGCGCCGGGCAGCCGCCGTAAAGCGGCAGCGGCGTGCCGGCGAGATCGACGCGCAGTTCCCGGCCGAGCGGCCGGTCGAGCCGCCAGCCCTTGCGACGGAAGTCGAGCACCGCCGCGCCGAGCGCCTGGGCGACGCGCGGATCGGTGGCGCGCGGCGCGGCCGGGGTGGCGAGCGGCGCGGCGGCCGAGAACGGCGTGGCGAACAGCGTCTCGCCATCGGGGCCGTCGAGCCCGGTCCAGAAGCTTTCCCAGAGCAGCGCGCCGCGATCGCCGGCATCGGCGCCGAGCGACCAGCGGCGCAGCACCGCGCAGGCCTCGTCGAGGCTTGGCGTGACGGTCGCGGCCGGGCCCGCAGCGCGCCCGGCCGCCGATGGCGCGCAGGCGCCGGCCACCAGTGCGTCGCGGAACAGTTCGGCGGTGTGCGGCCGGCCGGCGAGCACGGCCGACCGCAGCCGTGCGGCGAAATCGCGTGCCGGCAGCGGGCTGGCGAGCAGCGTCTGGGCGAGCGCATGGCCGGCGCGGCCGCGCCACGACAAGGCCTGACGCTCGCCGCCGAGCACGCTTGCATAGCCTTCGAGCGGCTGGCTCGGGTTGGCGAGCCAGTAGCTGTCGTTCATGTTGGCCACGTAGTCCGCGCGCCAGAGGCCGGGTTGCGCACTGGCCGGCAGGCTGCCGGGCCGGGGGGCGTTGGCGCTGGTGCGCCAGTCGCAGGCGCTGCGGCTGCCGTCGAGTACCGGCGTCAGCGGATCGATGGCGGCGAAGCCGCGCGCACGTTCGGTGACGCAGGCCGCGCGCAGTTCGTCGGGCACGTCGGGGACGGCGCCGATGTCGGCAAACCATGCGCGCGCGTCGCCGCGTCCGATGGCGGCGGTGGTGACCCAGGGCACGGCGAGGTTGCGGCGCTGGATCGCGGCGAACTCGTCGAGCGAACGCGCGCGGCCCCAGTCGAGGAAATTGGCGAAGACGCCGAAGTTGTCGGCATTGACGTCGCGCAGCGCGAGCGCATGGTCGCGGCCCCAGCCGAGCGCCGGATGCCGCGCGCCGAGATCGACCACCGGGCCGTGGCGGGTGAGGTAGACGCGCCGCTCGATCCGCCGCGGCGCGCCGCCGGGTCCGCGCAGCTCGATCGTCACGACACGTTCGCGCATCGGCTCCGACACGCCGTCGACCAGATAGCGCGTCGGGTCGGCCGGATCGAGCGTGAGATCGAACAGGCCGAAGCGCCGCGCCGCCGACACGGTGTGGCTCCAGGCCACGTCCCGGTTGAAGCCGATCATCACCACCGGCACGCCGAGGAAGGCGACGCCGGCCACATCGATGGCGCCGGGTAGGCTCAGGTGCATCTGCCAGAAGCGGTCCGGCCCGCCCCAGTACCAGTGCGGATTGCCGAACAGCACGCCGCCCTCGCCCTGGGTGGCCGCGCCACCGAAGGCCAGCACATTGCTGCCGATGCCGTCGCGGTCGCCGATGCGGTGCGCGAGACGGGCGCCGAGATCGGCGGCCGGCGCCGGCTGCGTTGCCGGCGCGGCGTTGACGATCTCGGGAATGAAATGGGCATAGCCGGCCGCGAGATTGGCGGCGTAGAGCCGGCGATAGATGTCAGCCGGCGCGATGGCGCTCAACCAGGGCGCGTGCGCGCAGGCGGGGGCGCCGGCGGCATCGCGGTGCTGGCGCAGCTCGGCGATGCGGCGGTTGTAGCCGCGCGCATAACCGTCGATGAGTTCGCGCAGCTCGACCGGCTGGGCCGCGCGGTAGCGCGCCACCAGCTCGTCGTCGGCGAAAACCTTGAAGAACACGTCGAGTTCCAGATTCGTCGGCCGACCGAAGGTGGAATCGCGCGCGGGTCGCGCCTCGGCGCCAAAGTGGCGCGAGCGTTCTCCGCGAAAGGTGACGAAGGCTTCGGCGAGCGTGCAAGGCGCGTCCTGCGCCTGGGCATAGCCGATGCCGGTGCCGAGGCCGCGCCAGTCGGCGGCCCGGACATGGACGATGTCGTCGCCGGTGCGGCGCAGCTCGATGCCGTCGCCGGCACCGGCCGGCACGGCGAAGGCCGACAGCAGCGCGAGCAGGCTCGCGGCGCGGCGTTGCGAATGGGTGATGAGCATCGCTTTCCTCGGGTCGTTGTCCCGAGTAGACGAAGCTGGGCCTTGGATGTTTGGGCGCGGCGCGCCGGATCGGCCCGGCTACTGCGATGCCGCGTCCAGCGCCTCGATCGCCGCCGCGCACTCCAGCCAGTCGCTCTCCGCCGAATCGAGCGCCGCCTGCGCCGCCGCGCGCTGTTTCATCAGCGCGGTCCAGTCGATCGCGGGGTCTTCCGCCGCCGCCATCTGCGCATCCAGCCGGTCGCGCTCGGCGGTCGCGCGTTCCATTTCCTTTTCGCAAGCCGCCATGCGCTTTTCGAGCGGCTTGCGCTGCTCCTGCCGGCGCTTGCGCTCGTCGGCCTCGTCCTTCTTGCGCGCCTTGCGTTCCTCAGCCGATTCGATGCGCGCTTCTTTCGCTGCGGCTTTTGCGTCGCCTTGCGTGGCATCGGCATTGGGCCGATTGCGGCGCAGCCAGGCTTCGTATTCATCCAGATCGGCGTCGAAGGGCTCGACCTTGCCGTGCGCGACCAGCAGGAATTCATCCACCGTCGAGCGCAGCAGATGCCGGTCGTGCGAAACCACGATGACCGTGCCGTCGAATTGCGCCAATGCCATCGTGAGCGCATGCCGGGTTTCGAGGTCCAGGTGATTGGTCGGCTCGTCGAGCAGCAGCAGATTGGGCTTGCCCCACACCACGCAGGCCAGCGCCAGCCGGGCCTTTTCGCCGCCCGAAAACGGGCCGATCGGCGAGGTGGCCATCGGGCCCGAGAAATCGAAACGCCCGAGAAAGTCGCGCAGCACCTGCTCGCGCACATTCGGGTCTTCGGCGCGCGCAATGCGGCCGAGGTGATCGAGCGGCGTGTCGTGGGCGCGCAGCCGTTCCACCTCGTATTGCGCGAAATAGCCGATGCGCAATCCCTTGGCCGGCCGCAGCGTGCCGGCCAGCGGCGCGATTTCGCCCACCAGCGTCTTGATGAGCGTCGATTTGCCCTGGCCATTGGCGCCGAGCAGGCCGATCCGCTGGCCCGGCACGATCACCATGTTCACGCCGTCGAGAATGACCTTGTCGCCATAACCGCAGCGTCCGGCCTCGAATTGCAGCATCGGGCTCGGGCTCGATTCGGGCGTGGCAAATTCGAATTCGAGTGCGCTGGCGGCATGCGCCGGCGCGATCAATTCCATCCGCTCCAATGCCTTGACGCGGCTTTGCGCCTGCTTGGCCTTGGTGGCTTTTGCCTTGAAGCGGGTAATGAAGCTTTCGAGCTTGGCGACCTGAATCTGCTGGCGCGCAAATGCCGCCTGCTGCACCGCCAATTGCTGGGCGCGCTCGCGCTCGAAAGTGGAGTAATTGCCGCCGAATCGCTTGATGCTGCGATTGTCCAGATGCCAGATCGAGCGCGCGACCGCATCGAGAAAGTCGCGGTCATGCGAAATCACGATCACCGTGCCGGCATAGCGCGACAGCCAGCCTTCGAGCCAGACGATGGCATCGAGGTCGAGGTGATTGGTCGGTTCGTCGAGCAGCAGCAGGTCGCTCTGGCGCATGAGCGTCTGCGCGAGCGCGAGCCGCATGCGCCAGCCGCCCGAAAAGCTGCTGACCGGCGAGGCGAGCTGGTCGATCTGGAAGCCGAGCCCGAGCAGCAGCGATTCGGCGCGCGACGTGGCGGTGTAGGCGCCGTGGTCGGCGAGGCGCGCATGCAGCTCGCCGATGCGGTTGCCGTCGTGGGCTTCCTCGGCGGCAGCCAGCTCGCGGTTGAGCTGCTGCAATTCGATGTCGCCGTCGAGCACGAAATCGCGCGCCGAGGTGTCGCTGTCGGGCGTGTGCTGGGCCACATGGGCCACGCGCCAGACGGCCGGCATTTCCACCTCGCCGGCGTCCTGCACCACCTCGTGCAGCAGCAGCGCCATCAGCGACGACTTGCCGCTGCCGTTGTCGCCCACGAGGCCGACGCGCTCGCCGGGGTGGATTTGCAGCGTGGCATGGTCGAACAGCAGCTTGCTGCCGCGCCGCAGCGCCAGATCGATGAAGCGGATCACGACACGAGGGCGTCGCGGTCGACGAGATAGATCATGTCGTCGCCGGCGCTGGTGCTGAGCCAGGTCATCGGCATGCGCGGCCAGGCGGCTTCGACCGCGTCGCGCTCGTGGCCGACCTCGACCACCATGATTCCGCGCTTGGCCAGATAGGTCGGCGCGTCGGCCATGATGCGGCGCACCACGTCGAGCCCGTCGGCGCCGGCACCGAGCGCGAGCGCCGGTTCGTGGCGGTATTCGGCGGGCAGGGCGTCCATCGACTTGGTGGGCACGTAGGGCGGGTTGGTCAGGATCACGTTGTACTTCTCGCCGTGCAGCCGCGCGAACAGGTCGGATTCGACGACATGCACCCGGTCCTCAAGCCCGTAGAGCGCGACGTTGCTGCGCGCCACCTCGAGCGCCGCCGGCGAGATGTCGACCGCATCGACCTGGGCATTGGGAAACAGATGCGCCGCGACGATGGCGAGGCAGCCCGAGCCGGTGCACAGGTCGAGCACGCGACCGACGCTGGCCGGCTCCTCGATCCACGGCGTGAAGCCGTCGCGCAGCCATTCGGCGATGAAGCTGCGCGGCACGATCACGCGCTCATCGACCAGGAAGCGGAATTCGCCGAGCCAGGCCTCGCCGGTGAGATAGGCGGCCGGCACGCGCTCGTCGGCGCGACGGTGGATGACGTTGAGCACGGCATCGACCTCGGTCGGCAGCAGGCGCGCATCGAGGAAGGGATCGAGCGTGTCGATCGGCAGATGCAGCGTGTGCAGGATGAGATAGGCGGCTTCGTCGAAGGCGGTGGCGCTGCCGTGGCCGAAGGCCAGCTTGGCGGCGCCAAAACGGCTGACGGCGTAGCGCAGCAGGTCGCGCACGGTGCGCAGTTCGGCGCGGGCTTGCTCGTGTTGCATGGGGAGGTCTTTGATGAGTTTCAGGCCGCGAGCAGGGCTTCGAGAGTGCGGCGGTAGACGTTCTTGAGCGGCTCGATGGCGGCCACGTCGATGTGCTCGTCGAGCTTGTGGATGCTGGCGTTGACCGGGCCGAACTCGACAACTTCGGCGCAGATCTTGGCGATGAAGCGGCCGTCGGAGGTGCCGCCGGTGGTGCTGAGTTCGGCGTCGAGGCCGGTTTCGGCCTTGATCGCGGCGGTGATGGCATTGCACAGCGCGCCACGGCCGGTGAGGAAGGGTTCGCCGCCGAGCGTCCAGGCGATGGACCAGTCGCGTTCGGCGTCGAGGCCTTCGGCGGCCAGCAGCGCGGCGACGCGCGACTTGAGGCTGTCGGGCGTGCTTTCGGTGCTGAAGCGGAAGTTGAAATCGACCACGCATTCGCCGGGCACCACATTGGTGGCGCCGGTGCCGGCGTGGACGTTGCTGATCTGGAAGCTGGTCGGCGGGAAGAACTCGTTGCCGTCGTCCCAGCGTTCGGCCGCGAGGCGGGCGAGGGCGCCGGCAATCAGGTGCACCGGGTTGCGCGCGAGATGCGGATAGGCCACATGGCCCTGCACGCCGCGCACCGTGAGCTTGCCGCTGAGCGAGCCGCGCCGGCCGTTCTTGATGGTGTCGCCGAGCGCATCGACCGACGTGGGCTCGCCGACGATGCAGTAGTCGAGCTTCTCGCCGCGCGCCGCGAGCGCCTCGCAGACCGCCACGGTGCCGTCGATCGACGGGCCTTCCTCGTCGGCGGTGAGCAGCAGGGCGATGGAGCCGGCGTGGTTTGGATGCGCCGCGACGAACTCCTCGATGGCGACGACAAAGCCCGCGAGCGAGCTTTTCATGTCGGCGGCGCCGCGCCCGTAGAGCTTGCCGTCGCGCACCGTGGGCGCGAACGGCGGGCTGGTCCAGCGCTCGAGCGGGCCGGTCGGCACCACGTCGGTATGGCCGGCAAACACCAGCAGCGGCGCGCTCGTGCCGCGGCGCGCCCACAGGTTGAGGATGCCGCCGCGCTCGATGGTTTCGCAGACGAAGCCGAGCGGCGCGAGCCGTTGCGCGATGAGCGCCTGGCAGCCGGCGTCGGCCGGCGTGACCGAGTTGCGCGCGATCAGGTCGGCGGCGAGATCGAAGGTGGTCGTCGTCATGCCGCGCTCAGCCGAAGACGCGCGCATAGCGCGCCTCGTCGAAGCCCAGCAGCCATTCGCTCGCGCCCTCGACCAGCGGCCGCTTGATGACCGACGGCTTGGCGACCATCAGCGCGATGGCGCCGTCGCGCGTGGCGGCGTCGGCGCGCTGGGTGTCGTCGAGCTGGCGCCAGGTCGTGCCCTTGCGGTTGATGAGTTCGTCGAGGCTCAGGTGGGCAAGCCAGCCTTCGATTTCGGCCGGCGTCGGCGGCTGCTTCTTGTAGTCGCGAAAGCCGTAGTCGACGCCGCGCGCCTCAAGCCAGCTGCGCGCCTTCTTGACGGTGGAGCAATTGGGAATGCCGTGGAGGGTGATGGGCATGCGATCAGACTTCGAGCGTGAATTCCTTGAACGACGGACCGGCGGATTCTTCCGGCGGCGGTTCGCGTTTTTCGGCTTCGGGCGCGCGGCCCTGGTTGTTGATGAGCCAGATGAGATTGGTGGCCGAATCGGCATTGGCCACGGCTTCTTCCTGGGTCACGAGTTCGTCGACGATCAGCTTGTAAAGGCTTTGCTCGAAGGTGATCGAGCCCTGGGCCAGGCTGTTCTGCATCGCCTCCTTGATGTCGTGCACCTTGCCGTGCTCGATCAGCTCGGCGATGTAGCGGGTGTTGAGCAGCACCTCGCAGGCCGGCACGCGGCCGCCCGCCTTGGCCTTGAGCAGCCGCTGCGAAACGATGGCGCGGATGCAGGTGGCCATGTCGGCCAGCAGGGCGTTGCGCGCATCGATCGGGAAGAAGCTGATGACCCGGTTGAGCGCGTGATAGGCGTTGTTGGCATGCAGCGTGGCCAGCACCAGATGGCCAGCTTGGCCGTAGGCGAGGGCGGCGGTCATGGTTTCGCGGTCGCGGATCTCGCCGATCATGATGACGTCGGGCGCCTGGCGCAGCGCGTTCTTGAGCGCCATGTTCAGCGACTCGGCATCGCTGCCGATCTCGCGCTGGTTGACGACCGACTTCTTGCTCTTGAACAGGAACTCGATCGGGTCCTCGAGCGTGAGGATGTGGCCGGCCGACTTCTCGTTGCGGTAGTCGATCATCGAGGCGAGCGACGTGGTCTTGCCGCTGCCGGTCGCGCCCACCATCAGGATCAGGCCGCGCCGTTCCATGATGAGTTCACCCAGCACCGAAGGCACGTTGAGCGTCTCGAGCGCCGGGATGTCGAACGGGATGAAGCGGATCACCGCCGCCAGCGAACCGCGCTGCCGGAACGCCGACAGCCGGAAGCTGCCGATGCCGCGCATCGGGATGCCGATGTTGAGCTCGTGATGTTCGAGCAGCTGATCCATCCGCTCTTCCGACAGCACCTCGGAGAGCAGCGAGGCGATGCTGTCCGGATCCATCACCTGCTGGTTGATGGGTACCGTGCTGCCGGAAATCTTGATGTTGATCGGCGAGCCCGCCGAGAGATAGAGGTCGGACGCCTTCTTGTCCGCCATCAGCTGGAACAGCCGGTCCATCGCCATGCGGAAACCCTCCGATCGGTTGACGACTCAGTCGCGCAGCAATTCGTTGAGGCCGGTCTTGGCGCGGGTCTGCGCATCGACGCGCTTGACGATGACCGCGCAGTACAGGCTGTACTTGCCGTCGGCCGAGGGCAGGGAGCCCGACACCACCACCGAGCCGGCCGGGATGCGGCCATAGCTGACTTCGCCGGTGGCGCGGTCGTAGATCTTGGTGCTCTGGCCGATGTACACGCCCATCGAGATGACCGAGTTCTCCTCGACGATGACGCCTTCGACGATCTCGGAACGCGCGCCGATGAAGCAGTTGTCCTCGATGATCGTGGGATTGGCCTGCAGCGGCTCGAGCACGCCGCCGATGCCGACGCCGCCCGACAGATGCACGTTCTTGCCGATCTGGGCGCAGGAACCGACCGTGGCCCAGGTGTCGACCATGGTGCCGCTGTCGACATAGGCGCCGATGTTCACGTAGGACGGCATCAGCACCACGTTCCTGGCGATGAAGCTGCCGCGCCGGGCCACGGCCGGCGGCACCACGCGCACGCCGGCAGCGGCGAAATCGGCCTCGCTGAAGCCGGCGAACTTGGTCGGCACCTTGTCGTAGAACTGGATGGGGGCGGGCGCTTCACCCACGCCGGCGAAGGCTTGCGGCGCGTTGTCGGCCAGCCGGAAGGACAGCAGCACCGCCTTCTTGACCCATTGATGCACGGTCCATTGCCCGTCGAGCTTCTCGGCCACGCGCAGCTTGCCGCTGTCGAGTTCGGCGATCACATGCGCGACAGCTTCTGCTACGGGGGCGGGCGCGCTGGCGGGCGAGAGTTCGGCGCGGTTGTCCCACGCCGTTTCGATCAGGGTCTGGAGTTCGGTCGTCATCGGTCGGAATTCTGCAAAAGCGAAAGGGCCGGATTATAGGTCCGGCCCCGCCCGATTCCGCCGGCTTTCGCGGCGCCGATTCAGATGAGATAGGGCGAGCCGATGCGCAATTGCTGCTCGGCCTCGCTGATGCTCATGGGCTTGGAAAACAGATAGCCTTGGGCGATATCGGCCTGAAGCCGTTGCAGCGCGCGCATGTCGTCGGTGGTTTCGACGCCTTCGGCCACGGTTTCGAGATTGAGCGTCTTGGCCAGCGCGATCACCAGTTTGGCGATTTCGGCATTTTCACGATGCACGCCGAGGCCGTTGACGAAGGCGCGATCGATCTTGAGCACATCGATCGGCAGCTTTTGCAGATGCGCGAGCGAGGAATAGCCGGTGCCGAAATCGTCGAGCGCAATCCGCACGCCATAGCGCTTCAATTCGGACAGCAGCCGCACCGCCTGGGCCGGATTGGACATCGCGGCGCTTTCGGTAATTTCGAGTTCGAGCGCGCTTGGATAGATGCCGAATTCATCGATGACCTGACAGACCGAATCGACGAAACCTTCCTGGAACAATTGCCGCACCGACACATTGACCGCCACGGTGAGGTCGTCGAGCGCCGGGAATTCGGTCTGCCAGTGATGCAGCTGGGCGCAGGCGGCACGCAGCGCCCAGTGGCCAAGCTGGATGATGGCGCCCGATTCCTCGGCCAGCGGAATGAACTCGACCGGCGAAATCAGCCCCTGCTTGGATTTCCAGCGCATCAGCGCCTCGAAGCCGCAGAGGCGGCCGGTCTGGAGCGAGACCTTGGGCTGATACATCAGGAACAGCTCGTTGCGCTCGACCGCGTAGCGCAGCGCCTGATCCATCTTGGAGCGGGCGAGGGTGCGCTGGCGCAGGTCGTCGTCGAACACCGCGATGCGGTGGCGGCCCTTTTCCTTGGCCAGATACATGGCGGCGTCGGCATCGCGGATGAGCTCGCTGGCGCGGGTGTGCTCATGGCGCAGGAAGGCCACGCCGAAGCTGGCATCGACCTTGAGCTTGATGCCGCCCACATCGATTTCGCGCGACACGCTTTCGAGCAGCCGTTCGGCGATCGCCATGCCCTCGGGCGCGCTGTGGATCGGCCGGCAGACGATGACGAACTCGTCGCCGCCGAAGCGCGCGATCCAGTCGGTCGGCCGCAAGGTGGACGAGATGCTGGCCGCCACCGAGCGCAGCACCTGATCGCCCAGCTCATGGCCGTGCATGTCGTTGATCGCCTTGAAGAAATCGAGGTCGCAGAAGATCAGCGCCAGATGGGTATTGGCGGCGCGCGCCTCGTCGATCATCTCGTGCAGCCGCTCGACCAGATTGCGCCGGTTGGGCAGGCCGGTGAGCGCATCGTGCGCGGCCTGGAACACCAGCCGTGCCTCGGCCTCCTTGCGCTCGGTCACGTCGGCGACGATGCCGAGCACGCCCGACACCTCGCCGTCGGAGGCATGCAGCGGCACATGCGTCACCTCGAACCAGCGTCGGTCGTCGGGGCCGAGCAGGCCGGTGAAGGGCGGCTCGTTCTGCACCGTGCCCGACTCGACCACGCGGCGCTCGAACTCGTCGTTCTGACGCGCCAGCTCGGGCCGGACGATGTCGCGCGCGGTCTTGCCGAGCAGATCGTCCTGGTTGGCGAGGCCCATGCGCGCCAGATTGGCCCGATTGGCCGACACATAGCGGCCGGCCAGATCCTTGGTGTAGAGCGACAGCGGAATCGCGTCGAACACGGTGCGCAGCACCTCGCGCTCGCGCTCGACCGCGAGCTTGGCCAGCTGGCCCGGCTCGGCATCGACGAAATGCACGACGAAGGCCCGAACCGACGGGTCGTGCAGCAGATTGACGATGCGCAGATCGGTGAGCCGCCGCGCCGCGCGGTTGCCGCCGATGCGCACGGTCGCGGTCTGGGCGGTGAGCGGCGCGGCCACCGCGAGCTGGGTTGCGCGCACGAAGGCTGGCAGATCGTCGGGGTCGAGCAGATCGGTCACCGCGGTGCCGACCAGCTCGGCGCTGCCGATGGACAACCACTGGCCGGCCGGCCGGTTGGCATACAGCACGCGCCATTCCACATCCGCCACCAGCGACGGCTCGTTGCCTTGCTCGGCCACGGTGAAGATGGTGGAACGGCCGACATCGAGCATCGCCAAGCCCGGCTCGACCCGGCCGATGAGATGGCCGACGTACTGGCCGGCGGTGGCGGCGATGAACAGCAGCAGCACCGTCGCCAGCATCACGCCGCCCGAATCGACGCGGCCGCCGATCACCCAGGCGATGGCGTAGACGGCGGCATTCGCGACCGCCATCGTGCGCGGCAGCGTGAGCGAATAGATGAGCAGAAAGATCGTGGTCCAGGCCCAGAGCCAAGCGTGCTGCGGCAGCATGCCCGACAGCAGGAACAGCACCAGGCAACCGCCCAGGCTGCGCGCGAACGTGACCGGCGCGCGCCGGGCGACGCCACGCGGCGAACGCAGCGCCGATACCAGCGCGGTGATGGCCAGCACGATGCAGCCGGCCAGCGCAAGCAACCGCAGCGGCACCGGAATGCCCGAGCCGGTAACGGCCGAGCCAAACAGCGCCAGCAAGGCAAAACCGGCGAATTCGAACCACAGCGTGGACGATTGCAAGGCGCCCAGGCGCTGGCCAAGCGTCGAATCGACGCCGGCGGTGGCAGCCATTGGCATGTTCATCTGGGCTGCGCCAATGCGCTGACGAAACGCTGATTTGACATAATATACATCGTGCGTATTTTCAGCCTGACTGCCCGATGAGTCGGAAGAAGTTATCGCCGGTAATTGCCGCGATCTCTTCCACCGGTAATTGCCTGACCCGGGCTATTTCCGCTGCGACATACGGCACATATGCTGGCTCATTGGTTTTTCCCCGATATGGCACCGGCGCCAGATATGGCGAATCGGTTTCGATCAGCATCCGGTCGAGCGGCATCCAGGCTGCCACTTCACGCAAATCGGCGGCAGTCTTGAAAGTGACGATTCCGGAAAATGAAATCAGAAATCCGAGATCGAGCGCTCGCTCTGCAATATCCCGACTTTCGGTAAAGCAATGAAAGATTCCGCCCGGGCCGCCGTCGGCCGGCGCGGCGCGTTCTTCTTCGAGGATGCGCAAGGTGTCTTCGGCGGCCTTGCGGGTGTGGATGACCAAAGGCTTGCCGACCGCCCGCGCGGCGCGGATGTGCACGCGGAACCGCTCGCGCTGCCATTCGAGCGCGGCCGGGTCGGCATTGCTGTGCCAGTGGTAGTCGAGCCCGGTCTCGCCGATGGCGACCACCCGCTCGCGCGCTGCCAGCGCCACCAGCGTGGCCACGTCGGGTTCGAGCACGGTGGCATCGTCGGGATGGACGCCGACGCTCGCATACAGATTGGGCGCCGAGGCGGCGATGGCCAGCACCCGCTCGACGGTTTCGAGCTTGACGCTGATGCACATGGCGTGGCTCACGCGGGCCGCGCTCATGCGCTCGAGCAGCGCAGGCAGGTCGGCTGCCAGCTCCGGGAAGTCGAGATGGCAGTGCGAGTCGACGAACATGCTCAGACCCTTCGGCCGACGATGACCAGATCGCGCTCGACGCCGTCGAGCGTGGCGACGCGCGGCAGATCGCCCCAGCGCGTGAAGCCGTACTTCTCGAACATGCGCAGGCTCGGCGTGTTGTGGCCGAACACGCAGCCGATGAGATTGCTCACGCCCACGCGCGGCGCGAACTCGATGGCGGCGGCGAGCAGAAAGCCGCCGATGCCGCGGCCGCGCATGGCTTCGTGGCAGTACACGCTGACCTCGACCGTGCCCGCATAGGCCGGCCGGCCGTAGAAGTCGGAGAAGCTGAGCCAGCCGAACACGGCGGGATCGCCCTGCCCGGCTTCGGCGGCCGGTGCACCATCGGCACCGACACTGAGCGGGCCGGCCACCCAGAGCGGCCGTTCGAGCCGCTGGTGTGCGCGGAACCAGGCGAAGCGCGATTCGAGCGAGACCGGCTCAAGATCCGCCGTGACCAGCCGCGACGCGATCGTCGAGTTGTAGATGTCGACGATCGCGGGCAGATCGGAGGGGTCGGCGAGGCGGAGTTGATACATCGTCAGAGCGTGTGAGTGGGACGCGTGGATTTGAGCGCACCGGCGAGCAGGGTCTCGATGCGGTTGCGGGCGGCCTGGCCGGTTTCGTCGTCGGGGAATGCAACGCCGATGCCCGGTGTGCGATTGCCGTGCGAATCGGCCGGTGTGATCCAGGCAACGCGGCCGGCGATCGGCAGCCGCGCCGGATCGTCCATGAGCGTGAGCAGCAGATAGACGTCGTCGCCGAGGTTGTAGGCCTTGGTGGTCGGCACGAAGATGCCGCCGGTAGCCAGGAAGGGCATGTAGGCGGCGTAGAGCGCGGCCTTCTCGCGGATGGACAGCGCCAGCACGGCCGGGCGCGCGGTCTTGTCACCCGCGATGACGGTGTTCGGCGCGTCGCTCGACATTCATCCTCCATGCAGATATGGGAAATCCGGCCGGGGCGATTGTGCCGGCCGGGGTAGCAAATCGGTAGACGGCTTCAGGCATCGCCGAACAGCGCGACATAGCGTCCAAGGCAATCTTCGAGAAACAGGGCAATGCCGAGTGGCTGGCGTGCATGGCGCGCCGCCTCGGTGAGCCAGCGCGCGTAGTCGAGCGCGCGATGCAGGCTGGTGCGGCCGGCCAGCCGGGCCAGCTGCGCCGAGCGCGCCGGATGGTAGCGCAGGCTGTCGGCGCTGCCGGCGCCGATCAGGTCGCGTATCCAGCCCTGGAGCCAGCCGACCACGGTGCCCAGGTCGGCGGCGAAGGCGGCGGCGCTGCGCGGCGCATCGCGGTCGGCGCGGCGCAGCTCGGTCTCGATGCTGCGGGCCAGCGCGGGAATGTCGAGCGCCGCCGGATCGGCCAGCGCGTCATGCAGCCGCGCGGCGGTCGCGGCGATGGGGCTTTGCGCGAGCGCGAGCGCGGTGAACGGCGCCTGATCGGCCAGCGCCAGAAAGGCGGCGTCGCGGCCCGCGCCGTGCTCGGCCCACCAGGCGGCGGCCGCAGTTGCATCGGGCGCGGCCAGCGCCACCGCCTGGCAGCGCGAGCGCACCGTGGGCAGCAGCCGGTCGAGCGTGTCGGCCAGCAGCACGAAGACGAGGCCGGGCGGCGGTTCTTCGAGCGTCTTGAGCAGGGTGTTGGCGGCGACATGGTTCATCGCGTCGGCCGGATAGAGCAGCGCGACGCGCAGGCCGCCGCGATGCGAGGCGATGGCGGCGAAGTCGGCGAGCCGGCGGATCGTGTCCACGTTGATCTCGCGCGACAGCCGCTTGCCGGCACCCTCGCCTTCATCGGCGCCGGCGTCGGCCGGGTCGGCATCGCCTTCCACATGCTCGAACCAGGCCGAGCGGAACAGCTTGAGGTCGGGATGGCTGCCGGCCGCGCCGAGCCGGCAGGACACGCAGCTGCCGCAGGCTTGCAGCGCGGCCGGCGGGTTTTCGCAGAGCAGCGCGGCAGCCACGGCGCGCGCGAAATCGCGCCGGCCGGTGCCGGGCTTGCCGTGCAGCAGCAGCGCATGCGGCCAGTTGCCGCGCGCGCGCAGCTCGGCGAGGCGGACGAGCGCCGGCGCATGCCAGGGCTGGATGGCGCCGGTCATGCGCGCCCTGCCCGGTCGAGCGCCAGATCGATGTCGGCGGCGACTTCCTCCGGCGTGCGGGCCGCGTCGATGACCAGGAAGCGCGCCGGATCGGCGACGACGCGGGCGCGGTAGCCGGCGCGCACCCGCTCGAAGAAGGCGAGGTCTTCGGCCTCGAAGCGGTCGGCGGCGCGGGCGGCGGCGCGGCGCGCGGCGGCGATGGCCGGATCGAGATCGAACAGCAGCGTCAGATCGGGCTGAAAGCCGTCGAGCGCAAAGCGTTCCAGCAGCGCCAGCCGGGCAACATCGAGGCCGCGGCCGGCGCCCTGATAGGCAAAGGTCGCATCGGCGAAGCGGTCGGACACGACCCAGTCGCCGCGCGCCAGCGCCGGCTCGATGAGCGCGGCCACATGCTCGTGGCGCGCCGCAAACATCAGCAGCGCCTCGGTATCGGGATGCATCGGCTCGGTCAGCAGCAGATCGCGCAGCCGCTCGCCGAGCGGCGTGCCGCCGGGTTCGCGCGTGAGGACGACGGCGCGCGCCGGACCGGATTCGGCGGCGAACCGCGCTCGCAACGCCGCGACGAAGCGTGCCAGATGGGTCGACTTGCCGGCGCCGTCGATGCCTTCAAAGCTGATGAAGCGCCCGCGCGCTGGTGTGGAAGACGTCATGGTCGGTTGCGCCGCAGATAGCGATCGACGGCGCGCTGATGCTGTTCGAGGGTGTCGGAGAAAACGCTGCTGCCGTCGCCGCGCGACACGAAATACAGCGCACTGCCCGGCTCGGGATGCAGCGCGGCCTGAAGCGCGGCGGCGCCGACCAGCGCGATGGGCGTGGGCGGGAGGCCGGTGCGGGTATAGCTGTTGTAGGGCGTGTCCGCCAGCAGATCGCGGCGCCGCAGATTGCCGTCGAATGCCGCGCCAAGGCCGTAGATGACGCTCGGGTCCGTCTGAAGGGGCATGCCGATGCGCAAGCGGTTGTGGAACACCGTGGAGATGCGGCCGCGATCGCCGGCCAGTCCGGTCTCCTTCTCGATCAGGCTGGCCAGCACCAGCGCCTGATAGGGCGTGGCGACGATCTCGCCCGGCGCACGCCCGGCCCACGCTTCGGTGAGGCGCTTGCGCAACAGCTCATGCGCCTGACGCAACAGCGCGACCTCGCCGCTCATGCGCGCAAACCGGTAGGTCTCGGGGAAGAACAGCCCTTCGGCGCCGAGCGGCTCGGCCGGCAGCCCGGGCAGGCTGCGCGCGCCGACGGCGTCGATCAGCTCGGCGTCGGCCAGACCGGCGCTGTCGTGCGTCAGGTCGGCACTGCGCGCGAGCAGTTCGCGCAGCTGTTGCAGCGTCCAGCCTTCCACCAGCGTGATCTGGGCGTAAGCCACGTCGCCGCGCGCCAGCTTTTGCAGCAGCGCCCAGGGCGTGATGCCGGGCTCGGCGTCATAGCTGCCGGCCTTGAGTCGCGGCGCATTGCCGCTCAGCTTGGCCAGCGCCGCGAACGCCAGCGCATTGGCGCCGGTCGAACGCTCGACCTGGGCTGCCACGCCGCGCAGTCCCTGGCCGGCGGCGATGTCGAGCCGGCGCGGCCGGGGATCGTCGTTGATCGGGCCGAACACCCAGGCCGCCGCCCCGAGCGCGAACAGCAGCGGCAAGGCGGCAAGCAGAACGGGCCAGCGGCGGATGCGGCGGCGGCGATCAGCGGCGGCCATCGGCGGAAATGGGAGTGATTCGCAACATGGAGGCCTATGATAGATTTTTCTCTTAACCCTTCTTGCAACCCCGTTACCCAGAGAGCCGCCATGAGCCAGCCCGCGACCGCCGATGTGCAGAACCCTGCCGCCGAATTCGAAGCGACCTACGCGCGCCGCCCATTGGGCGCCGCGCTCGACCATCTTGGTGTCGTGCGGGTGAGCGGTGCCGACGCCAGCAGCTTTTTGCAAACCCAGTTCACCAACGAAGTCGCCAAGCAGACCGGCGTCGCCGCGCTCAACGGCTACTGCACCAACAAGGGCCGGCTGCTCGCCACCTTCGTGCAATGGACGGTGACTATCGACGGCGCGCTCGAATGGCGGCTGGTGCTGGCCAAGGAACTGGTGCCGGCCTTCGTCAAGCGGCTGTCGATGTTCGTGCTGCGCGCCAAGGTCAAGATCGAGGACATCAGCGCGACCACGCCGCTGGCCGGCCTGCTGCTGGCCGACACGCCGGCCGACTGGCCCGCCAGCGCCTACGGCATCGGTGCCGCCGGCAGCGTGGTGCGGCTGGCCGATGCGCTCGGTCGTGCGCGCTTTCTGGTGGCCGGCGACGTTGCCGCGCCCGAGGCCGAAGCCGTGCCGGCCGACGTGTGGCGCCTGCTCGACATCGACGCCGGCATCGCGCGCGTGACCCAGCCGACGCAGGAAGCCTTCGTGCCGCAGATGATCAATTTCGAGCTGGTCGGCGGCGTCAACTTCAAGAAGGGCTGCTATCCGGGCCAGGAAGTCGTCGCGCGCAGCCAGTACCTGGGCAAGCTGCGCCGCCGCAGCTTTCTGGTGCGTGCCGATGCGGCCGAGGGCATTGCCGCCGGCGCGCCGGTCGAGCAGCCGGGTCAGGCCGATCCGATCGGCGTGGTGGTCGAGGCGGCGCCCAACTGCGTCGGCTCGCTCGATCTGCTGATCGAGACCACGGTCGGCGCCATCGACGGCACGCTCACCGTGGCCGGCAAGCCGCTGGTGCGCATGGAACTGCCGTACAAGCTGCCGTCCGAGCAACAGGCCGCCTGAGACCGGCCCGTGGCGCGCGCCCACCTCTACATCTATTTCAAGGTTCGCGCGGGCCAGGAAGCGGCGGCGCAGCGTCTGGCCGCCGCCCGCTTCGATGCCGTGCGCGCCCTGCTCGCGGCGCCGCCCGTCCTGCTGCACCGCGCCGATCCGGCGCGCGCCGTCACCTGGATGGAAAGCTACGACTGCGCCGCCCCGCCCGAGTCGGTGGCTGGCATCCTCGCCGGTCTGTCCGACGATCCCGGCTGCCGCGACGGCGACCGGCATGTCGAAATCTTCATCCCCTTCGAGCCGCCCACGCCCTGACCCTACCGGAGCCGCCGATGTGCCTGATCGTGCTCGACTGGCGCCCCGAGGCGCGGCAAGGCCATCGGCTGATCGTGGCGGCCAATCGCGACGAGTTCCATCACCGGCCGGCGCGCCCGCTCCAGTTCTGGCCCGGGCGCGAGCACATCCTGGCCGGCATCGACGACGGTGCGGCGGCCGAGGACGGCCTGCCCGGCACCTGGATGGGCGTGACCCGCTCGGGCCGGTTTGCCGCGCTCACCAACTTCCGCGCGCCGCGCGAGCGCAATCCCGACGCCAGCACGCGCGGCCGGCTGGTGAGCGACTTTCTCGCCGGCACGCTGACGCCGGCCGAATACCTGCTCGATGTGCAGGCGCGCTCGGGTCGCTACAACGGCTTCAATCTGCTGGTCGGCAGCACGCTCGGTCCCGAGCCACAGCTGTGGTGGCATTCCAACCGCTCGGGCCATGCGCCGCAGCGGCTGCGGCCCGGGCTCTACGGCCTGTCGAATGCGCTGCTCGACACGCCCTGGCCCAAGCTCCGGATTGCCGTCGGCCGCATGCTCTGCGCGCTGGCCGCCGGCAGCGGCCGCAACGCGCTGTTCGGCCTGCTGGCCGACGACACGCCGGCCGCCGACGAAGACCTGCCGCGCACCGGCGTCACGCTGGCGCGCGAGCGGCTGCTGTCGGCGGCCTTCATCCGCAGCGACGACTACGGCACCCGCGCCAGCCAGCTGCTCGACATCGGCGCCAACGGCCGTATCGACTACCGCGAGCGCAGCTTTCTGCCCGAACTCGGCCCCGACGTGTTCGAGGCGCGCGAATTCAGCTTTCAGGCCTTGCAGGTGGAGTGAGCTCGCGCCGCATGGTGACGTGGACGATGCCGGCTTCCAGATACTCGGCGCCGACGGCGGCAAAGCCGGCGCGCTCGTAAAAGCCGCGCGCCGTCACCTGGGCATGCAGCTCGGCGATGCGGTCGCCGCGCGCTGCTGCCGCCGCGACCATGGTTTCGAGCACGCGGCGGCCGGTGCCCTGGCCGCGCTGCGAGGCCTCGACCGCCATGCGGCCGATGGCGGCGACGCCGTCCACCGAAGGCAGCAGGCGCGCGGTCGCCACCGGCAGGCCGCTCGCGTCGCGCGCCAGCGCATGCAGGCAGAGCGGGTCCATCTCGTCGAGTTCCATGTCGGCCGGCACGCCCTGCTCGTCGACGAACACGCGCCAGCGGATGCCGAGCGCGGCGGCATGCAGGCGTTCCCAGGGGCCGGTTTCGACGGTGATGGTCATGGCGGTGGCGGTTTGAAGTGGATGGCGTCAGTCGCCGAAGGCGCGCCGCAGCGCATCGACGGCATGCTGATGGGCAAGCCTGGCGGCATCGACATAGCCGCCCATCGCGAAGAAGTTGTGGACCATGCCGGCGTAGAAGCGCAGCTCGGTCGCCACGCCCTCGGCTTGCAGCCGGCGCGCATAGGCCACGCCCTCGTCGACCAGCGGATCGAATTCGGCGACGCCGATCCAGGCCGGCGCCACGCCGGCAAGCCGCTCGGCGATCAGCGGCGCAAAGCGCCAGTCGGCACGCGCGGCCGGATCGGTCAGGTAATGGCCAAAGAACCAGAGGATGGTCTTGCGCGTGAGCAGAAAGCCGTCGCCCAGGCGCAGATGCGATTCGGTGTCCTGATGCGCATCGGTGCCCGGATAGATGAGCAGTTGCAGCGCCAGCGGCAGGCCGGCGTCGCGCGCGGCGATGGCGCAGGCCGCCGCCAGCGTGCCGCCGGCCGAATCGCCGCCGATGGCGATCCGGGCCGCATCCAGCCCGTAGCTGCCGGCGCTGGCGGCGAAATGCGCCAGCGCATCCCAGGCGTCCTCGAAGGCGGCCGGGAACACATGCTCGGGCGCCAGCCGGTAATCGACCGAAGCCACGGCGCAGCCGGCGCCGCTGCACAGCCGCCGCACGATGCGGTCGTGCGTGGCCGGCGAGCCGACCGTGAAGCCGCCGCCATGCAGGTAGATGAGCAGCGGCAGCGGCGCGGTCCAGTCCGGCTCGCGCGGCCAGTAGAGCTGCACGCCGATCTCGCCGCCATCGCGACGCGGCAGCGCGAGCGACTCGACCGCATGCACCGGCAGCGGCGCGATGTCGAGGATGCGGGCCGAGCGCTCGAAGGCGGCGCGCGACTTGACCGCGCCCAGCTCGTCGAACGGCGTGTGGCGCGCGCGCCCGACCATGCGCAGGATGTCGGCAATCTGCGGATCGAGATGGCCGCTCGCGCCCAGATCGGCATGGAAGACGTGGCGGCTCATCGCGCCGCCCCGCTCGGCATCACACCCGCGTCAGCACCATGCCCACGCAGCTGAACACGCCGCCGATCAGCGTCACCACCGACACGCGCACCAGCCAGATCGCGTTCGGCACCCGCTCCTTGCGCCACCACAGCCCCAGCAGCAGCAGGATCAGCCCGACCTTGGCCAGCGACCAGGCGCGCGACTCGCCGGGCAGCAGCGCCATTGCATTGCGGCTCACCACCATGCGCGCCTCGCCCCAGATGACGGCGAGCACCGCCTGCACCAACAGGCCGCCGAGCAGCAGCAGCACCACGGCCAGCAGCAGCCGGCCCAGCCAGAGTTCGGGATCGAACTTCACTTGCGCTTCCCCCGCGCGAGCGCCGCCGCGCCGGGGCTGGCGCGCAAGCGTCGCGCAACATGAGATGAGCGTAGGCGTCCACGGTTCAGTCGTCCGCCTGAAGAACACCCGGAAACAGCAGGTCATTGAAGCCAAAGCGCGTGAAATCGACGATGCGCATCGGATAGAGCACGCCGTCGAGGTGGTCGCATTCGTGCTGCACCACGCGCGCATGAAAGCCCTCGGCGATGCGGTCGATCGGCTGGCCGAGTTCGTCGAAGCCGGTGTAGCGCAGCCGGGTATGGCGCGGCACCGCGCCGCGCAGGCCGGGCACGCTCAGGCAGCCTTCCCAGCCGTCTTCCAGGTTGTCGTCGAGGAAGGTGATGACCGGGTTGACCAGCACGGTGCGCGGCACCGCGGCCTGATCCGGATAGCGCGGATTGGCCTCGCCGGTGCCGAAGATGACCACGCGCAGATCGACGCCGATCTGCGGCGCGGCCAGGCCCACGCCCGAGGCGGCGGCCATGGTGTCGCGCATGTCGGCGAGCAGCGCGTGGAGTTCGGGCGTGTCGAAGGCTTCGACCGGGCGGGCGGTGCGCAGCAGGCGGGCGTCGCCCATGCGCAGGATTTCGCGGATCACGATTGGCGTCCTTTCAGGTGGCGGCGAGGAGGGCCAGCAATGCGTCTTCGTCGAGCACGGGCACGTCGAGTTCCAGCGCCTTGGCGAGCTTGCTGCCGGCTTCGGCGCCGGCCACGACATAGCTGGTCTTCTTGGAGACCGAGCCGCTGACCTTGCCGCCGGCGGCCTCGATGCGTTCCTTGGCGTCCTCGCGCGTGAGCGTGGGCAGCGTGCCGGTGAGCACGAAGGTCTTGCCGGCCAGCGCGGTGCCGGCCGGGCCGGTGCCGGGCGCGGATTCGTCCCAGCTCACGCCGTTGGCGCGCAGCAGCTCGATGGCGGTGCGGTTGTGCGGCTCAGAGAAGAAATGCGCGATGGATTCGGCCACGACCGGGCCCACGTCGCGCACGGCGGACAGGCGCGGGAAGGGTTGCGCGGCCTTGACGCGCGCGCGCCTGGCCGGCTTGGCGGCGGGCTCGGCGCTGGCGAACAGGTCGCCGGTGGTGGCGGGTTCGCCGGCGGTGGCGCTGTCCGGCTCGGTCGCGGCGGCGTCCGTAGCGGCATCGGCCGGGCCAGCACCGCCCTCGCCCGCCACGCCGGCGCCGCCGGCCAGTCCCACGCCCTGCGCCTTGGCCTCGGCATCGTCCGCCTCGGCCGCCTCGATGAGCTTGTCGAGCGCGCCGAAATGCCGCGCCAGATCCTTGGCCGTCTGCTCGCCGACCTGCCGGATGCCCAGGCCGAAGATGAAGCGCGCGAGCGTGGTGCGCTTCGATTTCTCGATCGCGTCGACCAGGTTCTGCGCCGACTTCTCGCCCATGCGCTCCAGCGCGACCAGATTGAGCAGGCCCAGATTGAACAGATCGGCCGGCGTGCGGACGATGCCGGCGTCGACCAGCTGATCGACCACCTTCTCGCCCAGCCCTTCGATGTCGAGCGCGCGGCGCTGGGCAAAGTGCAGCAGCGCCTGCTTGCGCTGGGCCGGGCAGACCAGCCCGCCAGTGCAGCGCAGCACCGCCTCGTCATCGCCGCGATAGGCGGCCGAATGGCAGATCGGGCATTCGGTCGGCATGACGAACTGCGGCAGCTCGGTCGTGCGCCGCTCGGCCAGCACGCCGACGATTTCTGGAATCACGTCGCCGGCGCGCCGCACGATGACCACATCGCCCACGCGCACGTCCTTGCGCCGGATCTCGTCCTCGTTGTGCAGCGTCGCGTTGGTCACGGTCACGCCGCCGACGAATACCGGCGCCAGTCGCGCCACCGGCGTCAGCGCGCCGGTGCGGCCGACCTGGATCTCGATGCCCTCGACCGTGGTGGTCTGCTCCTGCGGCGGATATTTGTGCGCCACCGCCCAGCGCGGTTCGCGCGCCACAAAGCCCAGGTCGCGTTGCAGCGCGAGCCGGTTGACCTTGTAGACCACGCCGTCGATGTCGAACGGCAGCTCGGCGCGCTTGTTGGCAATGCCCTCGTAGAACGCGACCAGCTCGGCGCCGCCGCTGGCCACGGCGCGGTCGGCGCAGACCGGCAGGCCGAAGGCCGCGATGGCGTCGAGCAAGCCCGCATGCGTGGCCGGCTCGGTCCAGCCGATCACCTCGCCAAGGCCGTAGGCAAAGAAGCTCAGCGTGCGCTGCGCGGTGATGGCCGGATCGAGCTGGCGCAGGCTGCCGGCCGCCGCATTGCGCGGATTGACGAAGGTCTTGGCATCGGCCGCCGCCTGGCGCTGGTTGAGCGCCGCAAAGTCGTCATGCCGCATGTAGACCTCGCCGCGAATCTCGATCACCTCGGGCGCGGCGCCGGCCAGCCGGGCCGGAATCGCGCGCACGGTGCGGATATTGGCCAGCACGTTGTCGCCGGTGCTGCCGTCGCCACGGGTCGCGGCGCTCACCAGCAGGCCGCGCTCATAGCGCAGGTTGATCGCGAGGCCGTCGAACTTGAGTTCGGCCGCGTACTCGACCGCCGGATCGGCGTCGCCGAGGCCCAGTTCGCGCCTTACCCGCGCATCGAAGGCGAGCGCGCCGGCCGGGCCGTGCTCGGTCTCGGTGCGGATCGACAGCATCGGCACCGCATGCGTGACCGGCTCGAAGCCGCCGCTGGCCTTGCCGCCGACGCGCCGGGTCGGCGAATCGGCCGTGGCCAGCTCCGGATGGGCGGCTTCGAGCGCCTGCAATTCGCGGAAGGCGGCGTCGTATTCGGCGTCGGTCGCGAGCGGTTCGGCGCGCTCGTAATAGGCGGCGTCGAGCCGGAGGATGAGGTCGCGCAGCTCGGCTGCGCGCTCGGCGGGAGTGGGTGTGGCGGCGTTCATTGGGCGGCGAGTTTAGCGGCGGGCCCGGGGCGGCCGATCGGGGTGGCGGCGGACGGTTCCGGCCTCGCATGAGCGGGTGCTTGCATCCCGTGATGTGGCATGGCGTTTGCGCTGGCGCAGTTTCTTGTCATGAAGTGGGATTTAGTCTCACGCGCCGTTGCAAGTCGTTTCCTCTTGCTCAAGTCCCTGTTTTGCGAGTGTCGTCGTCATGAATTCCCTGCTGCTTCCTGTTCATCTCTGCGCCATCGGCGTCTGGCTCGGCTGCTTCTTTACCGATGCGCTATGCGCTCGAGTGGCCCCGTCCGGCGGCTGCCGGCAGATGGAGTTGCTGGCGAGCGCGCAGCGGCGCGGCGATCTGCTGATCGAGCTGCCGGCCTTCTTCGTGATGGGCGTGACCGGCCTGCTGATGCTGCCCGAGGCCGATCCGGGGCCGCTGCTGCATCTCAAGCTGGCGGTGGCGCTGGTGGCCATCGCCACCAATCTGCAAAGCACGCGGCTGGTGTTCCGGCGTGCCGAAGCGGCCGAAGCGGCCCGCGCCGACGAGTTCCTGCGCATCGGCCAGCGCCAGCGCCAGGTTGGCGCGGTGGTGCTGGCGGCGGTGATCGCCGGCGCAGGGCTGGAGCTGATCGGCCAGTTCTGAATCACGCCGGCAGGCGGCCGTCGCCATAGGCGCCGCGCAACCAGTCGATCCAGGCCCGCACCCGCGCCGGCAGATGCTTGCGCTGCGGCACCACCGCATAGATGCCGTTCGGCGGCGCGGCAAAGTCGGCCAGCACCGCCACCAGCGCGCCGCTGGCCAGATCGTCTTCCACCTCCCACAGGCTGCGCCACGCCAGGCCGTGGCCGGCGCGCGCCCAGTCGGTGATGGCCGAGGCGTCGGAGCAGTCGAGCACGCTAGCCACCTTCACCGCCCGCGTGCCGCCGCGCGCGCCGGCAAACAGCCAGGGCCGCACGCCGCCCGGCCCGCTCAGGCCCAGGCAATCGTGATTGCGCAATTCATCCGGCGAGGTCGGCAGGCCGCGTCGCGCCAGATAGCCGGGCGCCGCCACCACCAGCCGCCGGTTCTCGGCCAGCTTGAAGCTGACCAGCGACGAATCGGGCAGATCGCCGATGCGGATGCCGCAGTCGTAGCCGTCGTGCACCAGATCGACGATGCGGTCGGTCAGGTCGAGCGCAAAGCTCAATCCCGCATGCGCCTGCACGAAGCCCGGCACCCACGGCGCCACATGCTTGCGTCCGAAGCCGGCCGGCGCCGTCACGCGCAGATGGCCGCCGACGCGCCCACCGCCGGCGCTGACCGCCGCCTCCACCGCCTCAAGATCGGCGAGCACGCGCTGCACGTCTTCAAGAAACGCGCTGCCCTCGGCGGTGAGCGACAGCCGCCGCGTGGTGCGCTGAAACAGCCGCACGCCGAGCCGCGCCTCCAGCGCATCGAGCCGGCGGCCGATCACCGCCGGCACCACGCCCTCGGCGCCGGCCGCCGCCGCGAGCGTTCCGCGATTTGCGACTGCAACAAAAGTCTGCAACTGCTTGAGCTGGTCCATGCTGGATTGCCCGTGTGATTGATGACTTAAAAGTCAATTATCCAGTGCCGCGAGCGCTCTATTGCGAATCTTCCGTAGCAGTTAAATTCGCGCCTCCCAGAAGGAGAAATTCATGCAGACCAAGCCCGTCCTGACCGTTTCCGACATCGACAAGATCCTGGCCGCCGCGCGCGCCGAAGCCCTCGCCAATGGCTGGGCGGTATCGATCGCGGTGGTGGACGACGGCGGGCATGCGCTCGGCCTGGTGCGGCTCGACGGCGCCGCGCCGCTGAGCGCCTACATCAGCACCGAGAAGGCGCGCACCGCCGCGCTTGGCCGGCGCGAAAGCAAGGTCTACGAAGACATGATCAACGGCGGCCGCACGTCCTTCCTGTCGGCGCCGGTGCTGCAAGGCATGCTCGAAGGCGGCGTGCCCATCGTCATCGACGGCGCGGTGATCGGCGCCGTGGGCGTGTCGGGCGTCAAGTCGAACGAAGACGCGCAGATCGCCAAGGCCGGCATCGCCGCGCTCGGCTGAGCCCAGAACAACAACCCGATTCGAGGAGAAAGCAATGACCCAACGCACCCAGGTGCATGGCCTGCAAGTGGCCACCGAGCTGTACGACTTCGTCAACGACCGTGTGCTGCCCGATACCGGCATCGACCCGGCGGCGTTCTGGAAGGGCTTCGACGCCATCGTCGCCGACCTGGCGCCCAAGAACATCGCGCTGCTGGCCGAACGCGACCGGCTGCAAACCGAGCTCGACGGCTGGCACCGCGCCCATCCGGGCCCCATCGCCGACGCCGCCGGCTACCGCGCCTTTCTTGAACAGATCGGCTATCTGCTGCCGCAGCCGGCCGAGGTGAAGGCCACGACGCAGAACGTGGACACCGAACTCGCCGAGCAGGCCGGCCCGCAGCTGGTCGTGCCCATCCTGAACGCGCGCTACGCGCTCAACGCCGCCAATGCGCGCTGGGGCTCGCTGTACGACGCGCTCTACGGCACCGACGCGCTGCCCGAGGACGACGGCGCCACCCGTGCCGGCGGCTACAACCCGGTGCGCGGCGCCAAGGTCATCGAGTTCGCGCGCAACTTCCTCGACGCCTCGGTGCCGCTGGCGAGCGGCTCGCACAAGGACAGCACCGGCTACTCGGTCGAGAGCGGCAAGCTGGTCGTCGCACTCAAGAACGGCGACAAGACTGGCCTCGCCACGCCGGCCGCCTTCATCGGCTACCAGGGCGACGCTGCCGCGCCGAAGTCGATCCTGCTCAAGCACAACGGCCTGCACATCGACGTGATCGTCGACCGCAGCACCGCCATCGGCAAGACCGATGCGGCCGGCGTGTCCGACGTGATCCTCGAAGCCGCGATCTCGACCATCCTCGACCTGGAAGACTCGGTCGCCGTGGTGGATGCCGAGGACAAGGTCGTGGCCTACGGCAACTGGCTCGGTCTGGTGCAGGGCACGCTGGTGGAAGAAGTCGCCAAGGGCGGCAAGACCTTCACGCGCACGCTCAACGCCGACCGCAAGTACACCGGCGCCAGCGGCGGCGAAGTGACGCTGCATGGCCGCTCGCTGCTGTTCCTGCGCAACGTCGGCCATCTGATGACCAACCCGGCCATCCTCTACGGCGACGGCAAGGAAATCCCCGAAGGCGTGATGGATGCGGTCATCACCACCGCCATCGCGCTGCACGACATCAAGCGCAAGGGCAACTCGCGCACCGGTTCGGTCTACATCGTCAAGCCCAAGATGCACGGCCCGAAGGAAGTGGCGTTCGCGGTCGAGATCTTCGACCGCGTCGAGCAGCTGCTCGGCCTGCCCAAGAACACGGTCAAGCTCGGGATCATGGACGAGGAGCGCCGCACCTCGGTCAACCTCAAGGCCTGCATCGCCGAGGCCGCCGCGCGCGTCGCCTTCATCAACACCGGCTTCCTCGACCGCACAGGCGACGAGATGCATACCGCCATGCAGGCCGGCCCGATGATCCGCAAGGGCGACATGAAGACCAGCGCCTGGATCACCAGCTACGAGCGCAACAACGTGCTGGTGGGCCTGAGCTGCGGCCTGCGCGGCAAGGCGCAGATCGGCAAGGGCATGTGGGCCATGCCCGACCTGATGGCCGCCATGCTCCAGCAGAAGATTGCCCATCCCAAGGCCGGCGCCAACACCGCCTGGGTGCCCTCGCCCACGGCCGCGACGCTGCATGCGCTGCACTACCACCAGATCGACGTGCAGGCCGTGCAGCAGGAGCTGGAAAAGATCGACGCCAACGGCGAGCGCGACACGCTGCTGGCCGGTCTGCTGACCGTGCCCGTGGCCGCCGAAGCCAAGTGGAGCGCCGAGGAAGTGCAGCAGGAGCTGGACAACAACGCGCAGGGCATCCTCGGTTACGTGGTGCGCTGGGTCGATCAGGGCGTCGGCTGCTCCAAGGTGCCCGACATCCACAACGTGGGCCTGATGGAAGACCGCGCGACGCTGCGCATCAGCAGCCAGCACATCTGCAACTGGCTGCACCACGGCGTGACCAACGAGGCGCAGGTCAAGGCCACGTTCGAGCGCATGGCGGCGGTGGTCGATGGCCAGAACGCGGGCGATCCGCTCTACAAGCCGATGGCCGGCAATTTCGCCACGTCGGCGGCGTATCAGGCGGCGCTTGACCTCGTCTTCAAGGGCAAGGAACAGCCGAGCGGCTATACCGAGCCGCTGCTGCACGCCTGGCGCCTCAAGGTGAAGGCTGGCGCGTAAGGCGCTCGCCGCCCTTCCCTGCCTCAGTCGAAAAGCCCCGTCCGGGAAACCGGCGGGGCTTTTTCATTGCCCGATCCAGCCCCCGGCTTGCTGACTCGGTTTCGACAACCGATCAGCCGTTGTGAATGCCGATGGCCTTTGCAGGCCTGGAAATTTGTTTTCGAGCTTAGGCTAAGGCTCGACGCAGGTAACCGGCCGAGTCATCCAGGGACAGCCGCCGCCGCGATCCGCATGCTCGACCGCCTGACTGCCGCGCAAGCCGACGCCATCCGGCGCTGCGGAAATCGCGCGGCACGCACCGGAGAAAACCCATGCGCATGAAGAACCCGTTCATGAGCCTGTGGCTGAGCGCAGCCAACAGCGTCATCGGCAAGGCACGCGGACAGGCGACCACCGCCGCACGCCGCAGCGCTGCCGGCATCCAGACCCAGATGACCAAGCAGATCGTCGATTTCTGGACCGGCGCGGCGCTCAAGAAAAAGCCCGCCACGCGGCGGCGCAAGACCCCGACCCGCTGATTGCGGCTCAGCCCCCGGCCCGCTTCGCCACGAAGCCTTCGGCCTTGAGCAGCTCGACCACCCGCTCGGCGTGGTCACCCTGGATTTCGAGCACGCCGTCCTTGACCGTGCCGCCCGTGCCGCAGGCGCTGCGCAGTTTCTTGCCGAGTGCGGCGAGCGCCTCGGCATCGAGCGCGAGGCCGCGCACCAGGGTCACGGTCTTGCCGCCGCGCCCCTTGCTCTCGCGGCTGACCCGGGCGACGCCGTCGCCCTTGAGCGCGGCCGCCGCGCGCGCGGCGCATGCGCAGCCGGCCAGCGGCTGGCGACAGGCCGGGCACATGCGCCCGCTTTCGGTGGAATAGACGAGTCCGCCTTCCGATTTGCGCATTCCGATGTTCTCCATGAGCGTTGCGGGCCGGAGTTTGGCCCAGCCGGCGCGCAACTCGCGCCGAGGCATGCTGTCTGCGCAGCAGCCGCGCCTGCCAAACCGACAGCGTCGGCGCCAAAGCCAGCAGCGCGCGCTGCGGCGCGGCAGCCCGGCGCAGACGGCCGGCGCCGGCGCGCGCGGGTCCGGCGCTTGCATCCTCGGCCCGCCCCGCGCCAGCGGCGGCACTGGCCAGCGGAGCCCCGCCCCTCCCATTTCAGGCAGCCTCACCACCGATGACCGCACCCGCACCGATCCCCCTGCCGCGCCCGCTGGCCATGACCGTCGACCGGCTCTGGCCGCTGTGTCTGGCGATCGCCGATGCGCGCCGCAATGGCGCGACGCTGTCGGCGGCGGCACCGGGCCTGCGCCGCTGCGCCGAGACCGGCTGGCAGCTCGACGGCGCGCGCGATGCCGCCGCGCAGGCGCTGTTCGAGCTGTTCAAGCCGCTGCTCGACCGGCCGGCCGACGGCCCGGCCTGGGTCATCGGCCAGCTCGGCCAGAGCCTGGACGGCTGCGTGGCGACCCGCTCGGGCGATTCCTGCTTCGTCAACGGCGCCGAGAACATCGTCCATCTGCATCGGCTGCGCGCGCTGAGCGATGCGGTGCTGGTCGGCGGCGCCACGGTGGTGGCCGACGATCCGCAGCTCACCACGCGCCGAGTGGCCGGGCCGAGTCCGGTGCGGGTGCTGCTCGATCCGGCGCTGCGGCTGGCCGGCCGGGTGAGCAGCGCCCGGCTGTTCACCGACGGTCAGGCCGCGACGCTGTGGCTGTGCGATGCGCGCTGGCGGCTGGAGGCGATGGCGCTGGTCGGGCCGCAGCGGGTGCTGGCGGTGCCCGGGCTGCTCGGCGCCGACGGCCAGCCGCAGCTGGCGCTGGCGCTGGCGGCGCTCAAGGCGCGCGGGCTGCCGGTGGTGTTTGTGGAAGGCGGCGGCATCACGGTGTCGCGCTTTCTGGTGCAGGGCTGTCTCGACCGGCTGCATATCGCGGTGGCGCCGGTGCTCATCGGCGATGGCCGGCCGGGGCTGAGCTTTGCCGGCCCGGCGCGGCTGGCCGATTGCCCGCGCCCGCCCTGCCGGGTGTTCGCGATGGGCCCGGACCAGCTCTGGGACCTCGACCTGGCGGCCAGCCGTTTGGCCTGAGTTTTTTTGCCAGCTTAGGTTAGCGCGCTGGCAGGCCAGGCCAGCAGATCGACATGGCCGATGCGCAGCCGGCTCGCGGCCAGCAGCGCATGACGCCGGCACTGCCAGTCGCGCAGCGAATCGGGCGCGGCACCTTCGTCCTGCGCCTGCTCGGCGGCAGCGGCGGCCATGCCGTCGAGCAGCGCCGCGAGCATGTCGGCCGCCGCTTCGCCTTCGATGACCCAGTCGCTCGGCGCCTGCGCCACGCGGTAGCCGCGTGCCGCGAGCCGCTGCGCCAGATGCGCGACCGCCGCCAGCCCGAGCGCCGGGCCAAAGCCCTTGTCGCGGCGCTGATGGCGGTCGAACAGCGCCTGCGCCGCGCCATCCTGCGGATCGGCCGGCAGCCAGTCGCAGCGGCCGTCCACGCTGAGCGCGAACAGCAGCGCCGCGCCGGCCCCGGCCGCCTGCGCCGCCAGCCGGTCAAGCCAGTCGGCCGACACCAGATCGAGCAGCGCCGAGCCGGTGACCAGCTGCACGCCGTCGAGCGCAAGCCGGTGCAGCTGCTGCGCGAGGTCGAGCGGCTGGCGCTCGATGCGGGCGCTGAAGCCGGCGCCGCTCAGCTCGATGACGCCGTCGGCCTGCACTTGCAGCCGATGGCCGGCGTCGGCAGCCCAGCGTGCAAGCGCGTCGGGCACGGCGGCCAGCAGCGCCGCGTCGTGATCGACCAGCCGCCAGTGCTGCCGGCCGCCCAGGCGCGGCGCCAGCTCGCGCAGATTGGCGCCGCTGCCGCAGCCCAGATCGACCACGGTGAGCGGCGCGGCGCGGCCGGCCAGCGCTACGCCCAGATCAAGCTGCGGCCAGGCGGCGGCACGCGCGGCGCGATCCCAGGGCTCGCGCAGGCGCAGCCAGTCGGTGCTGAAGCCGGTCATGCGGCGATCTCCGTTCCAAGCGTCTGTTGCAGCACGGCGGCAAAGCGCGCGACGGCGCCGGGCCAGTCGGGCAGCGTGGCGGCGGCGGTGCGTGCGCCGGCCGCCAGCCCGGCGCGCCAGTCGGCGTCGTCGAGCAGCCGGGCCAGCGCGGCGCGCAGCGCGGCCATGTCGCCGGGCGGCAGCAGCAGGCCGGCAGCGGCCGGCACGGTGTCGGGAATGGCGCCGGCCGCGCTGCCGATCACCGGCAGGCCGTGCGCCAGCGCCTCGGCATAGGCCATGCCGTAGCCCTCGAAATGCGAGGCCAGCACGAAGGCATCGGCGCCGGCGTAATGGCGCGCGAGCGTGGCGGCGTCGACCTCGCCATGCAGCGCGATGCGGTCGCCGAGCCCGTGGGCAGCGATGGCGGCGCGCACTGCGGCGGCGACGGCCGGATCGCGCTCGCCGCTGCCGATGCAGTCGAGCGTCCAGGCGCGGTCGGTCAGCCCGGCCAGCGCCGCGATGAGCTGGGCGTGGCCCTTGCGCGCGGTGAGGGTTGCGACGCAGAGCAGCCGCAGCGGCGCGCCGGCTTGGGCGGGCGGGCGCGGCATGAGCGCCGGCCGGTCGCAGCCCGGCGCCACCACATGCAGCCGCGCCGGCGCCACGCCGTATTCGGCCGCGAGCAGTCGGGCGGTTGCGGCGCCGGTGGCAATCACCGCGCGCGCCGTGGCCAGCGCCGCGCGTTCGCTGGCAGCGAGCTGGGCGTGCACCTCGGGCGCCAGCCCGGTCTCGCAGGCGAGCGGGTGATGCACCAGCGCAATCCAGCGCAGCCGCGCCGCATGGCGCTCGGCCAGCGCCGGCATGGCGCCGAAGGCCAGTCCGTCGGCAATCACCGGCATGCCGTCGGGCAACGCGGCAAAGGCGGCGTCGGCCCGGGCCAGCGCAGCCGCGTCGGGCGCCGGAAAACTGGCGTCGAGCCGCAGCCAGTCGACCGCCCAGCCCGCCGCGCCGAGGCCGGCGGCGATGCGCCGGTCATAGCCATAGCCGCCGGTCAGGCTGGCCGGATCGCCGGGCAGCGCAAACAGGATCGGCCGGCCGCTCACCGCGCGCCCGGCAGCGCCGACTCGTAGGCGGCCCAGGCCACATGCGACTCGTTCAGCACCACGCGCAGATAGTCGATGCCGAGCGCCTGCGCGCCCAGCTCGCCGGCCGCCAGCCGCTGCGCGACCTGGTCGTGGATGAAGCGGGCCAGGAATTCGGTCGTGGTGTTCTTGCCGGCAAAGCGCGGTTCCTCGTCCAGATTGCGGAAGTTGAGCTCGCCGAGCACCGCATGCAGCACCTGGGTGGCCAGACCGATGTCGACCACGATGCCGTCGGCATCCAGCTCGGCGCGGCGGAATTCCAGATCGACGACATAGGTGGCGCCGTGCATGCGCTGGGCCGGGCCAAAGACCTCGCCGCGAAAGCTGTGGGCAATCATGAAATGGTCGCGGACGTTGACGCTGTACATGGGGCGCTCTTTCAGAAGTAGTCGATGCGTTGACAAAGGGTGGAAGCCGACGTGCCGCCGGCCAGCCGCGCGAGCACCTCGGGCAGCTGGTCGAACGGCGCCGCATCGGTAATGAGCGGATCGAGCGCCGCGCCGGCCTCGGCCAGCAGCCGCAGCGCCAGCGTCAGCCGGCGGCCGTAGCTCCAGCGCGCGCGCTGCGCCGGCGCCACCTGCCCGACCTGCGAACTCTTGATTTGCAGCCGGCGCGCATGAAAGGCCTCGCCGAGCGCCAGCGTTACCGGCCGGGCGCCGTACCAGCTCAGCTCCAGCACCGTGGCCTCGAAGGCGGCGAGCCGCAGCGCGGTCGCAAGGCCGTCGCCGTGGCCGCTGGCGTGAATCACCAGATCGGCTTCGGCGCGTGCCTCGGTCGGCAGCGCCAGATCGAGGCCCAGCTGCGCCGCCAGCGCACGCCGCGCCGGATCGATGTCGACCAGCTGCACCTCGCAGCCCGGCAGCCGCGCGGCCAGCCAGGCCACCAGCAGCCCGACCACGCCGGCGCCGACCACGGCAATCCGGTCGCCCAGGCGCGGCGCCGCATCCCAGAGCGCATTGATCGCGGTTTCGAGATTGGCGGCCAGCACCGCGCGCGCCGGCGCCAGTCCCTCGGGCAGCGGCGTGACCGCGCCGACCGGCACCACATAGCGGGTCTGGTGCGGATACAGGCAGAACACCGCGCGCCCCAGCCATTGCGCCGGCCCGGCCTCGACCAAGCCCACATTGCAATAGCCGTATTTGACCGGCGCCGGAAAATCGCCGGCCTGGAATGGCGCGCGCATGCGCTCGAATTCTGATTGCGGCACATGGCCGCGAAACACCAGCATTTCGGTGCCGCGACTGATGGCGGAATGCAGCGTGCGAATCGTCAATTCGCCGTCGGCCGGCGGCGCGAGCGATTCCTCGCGCAATTCGGCCCGGCCCGGTTCGGCCAGCCAGCAGGCGCGCGCCTGCAATCGAGTTATCGGTGTTTGTGTCATGCGGCTTTCTTCAAAGGGGGCCGATTGTGCCGGCTGAGCCGGATTGGACCGGTGCAATCCGCATTCCGCCGGCTATCGCCAGCAATTGCGCAGCAATCGCGCCACGCAGTCATTGGCGGTTGCCGGCAAAATCCTTGCCCCGCCCGGAATGCCGCGCCACTGCCAATCGCGCGCGCAATCCCCTCCCCGCCCGCCAGAAAGCCCAAGCCATGCGACTCACCGTGAACGATCGGGAACACAGTCTCGACGATGTGATCGAAACCACGCCCCTGCTCTGGATATTGCGCGACCGGCTTGGCCTGGTCGGCACCAAGTTCGGCTGCGGCATCGGCCAGTGCGGCGCCTGCACCGTGCATCTGGATGGCGAGCCGGTGCGCGCCTGCTCGGTGCCGGTTGGGCTTGCGGCCGATCGCAAGATCACCACAGTGGAAGGGCTGGCGCGCAAGGACGGCAGCCTGCATCCGCTGCAAGCCGCCTGGATTGCGCATGACGTGCCGCAATGCGGCTATTGCCAGGCCGGCCAATTGATGACCGCCGCCGCCCTGCTGCGCCGCAATGCTCGGCCGTCCGATGCCGATATCGATGCCGCCATGAGCGGCAATCTGTGCCGCTGCGGCACCTATTTGCGGATTCGCGCCGCCATTCATCACGCCGCCAAGGAAGCCGCCCAATGAGCCAGCCCACCCAATTGCGTGGCGACGACGATTTGCACGCGATTCTTGCCGCCGCCGAAGCCCGCCCGACTGCGCCCACCCTCGATCGGCGCAGTTTCTTCAAGCTGGCCGGCAGCGGATTGATTCTGGCGTTTCATTTCGGCGCCAGCGCGCTGGCCGAGGAAAAGCCGGCCGGGCAATTCGCGCCCAATGCCTTCTTGCGCATTTCGCCCGATGGCGGCGTGCTGATCTATTCCAAGGCGCCGGAAATCGGCCAGGGCATCAAGACCGCATTTCCGCTCATCGTGGCCGAGGAACTCGATGCCGACTGGGCCCGGGTAACGGTCGAACAGGCGCCGATCGATCCGGCGGTTTACGGCCGGCAAAGCGCCGGCGGCTCGCGCTCGATTCCGACCAGCTGGGATCAATTGCGCCGCGCCGGCGCAATGGCGCGCGCGCTGCTGGTATCGGCGGCGGCACGCGAATGGAATGTGCCGGAATCCGAAATCACGACCGACAAGGGCTTTGCCCGGCATGCGGCCAGTGGTCGCAGCTTAGGTTACGGCCCATTGGCGGCCAAGGCGGCGACCCTGCCGCTGCCCGATCCCAAGACGCTCAAGCTCAAGGAATTCAAGGACTTCCGCCTGCTCGGGCGGCGCGTGGGCGGGGTCGACAATCACGCCATCGTCACCGGCCAGCCGCTGTTCGGCATCGACCAGACCCTGCCCGGCCTGCATTACGCGGCCTTCGAGAAATGCCCGGCCACCGGCGGCAAGGTGGCGCGCGCCAATCTCGACGAGATTCGCCGGCTGCCGGGCGTGATTCAGGCATTTGTGGTCGAAGGCAATGGCAAGCCGACCGAAGTGATGCCCGGCGTGGCCATCGTCGCCAATTCGACCTGGGCGGCGTTTTCGGCTAAGCGGCAATTGAAGGTGGAATGGGATGAATCGCTAGCGTCGAAGGACGATTGGGCCGAAATCGTGGCCCAGGCCACGCGCATTGCAGCCCAGCCCGGCGCCGAAACGCTCAGGAATGCCGGCGATGTCGATGCTGCATTCGCCGGCGCGCGCACCGTCGAGAGCTTCTATTCCTATCCGTTTGTGCCGCATGCGCCGCTGGAGCCGCAGAACACCACCGCCTGGTTTCGCGGCGATTCGGTCGAGATCTGGGCGCCGACGCAAACGCCGGATGGCGCGCTCAAGACCGTGGCCGGCGTGCTCGGCATTGCGGTGGAAAAAGTGACGATTCACCAGACCCGCGCCGGCGGCGGATTTGGCCGCCGGCTGATGAACGATTACCTCTGCGAAGCGGCGCAAATCTCGCGGCAGGCCGGCGTGCCGGTCAAATTGCAATGGACGCGTGAAGACGACATGCGCCACGACTTCTATCGGCCGGCCGGCTTTCATGCCTTCAAGGCGGCGCTCGATGCCAATGGCCGGATTGCCGGCTGGCAGGATCATTTCGTCACCTTTACCGCCGACGGTCAGCGGCCGGTGGCCGGCGGCGACATGCCGGCCGATGAATTTCCGGCGCTGCTGCTGCCCAATGTGCGGCTGACGCAGACCAAATTGCCGTTGCAGATTCCCTGCGGACCGTGGCGTGCGCCGCGCTCCAATGCGCTGGCGTTTGTGGTGCAGAGCTTTCTGCATGAATTGGCGGTGGCGGCCAAACGCGACCATTTGCAATTCCTGCTCGATCTGCTCGGCGAGCCGCGCTGGCTGGCGCCGGGCAATGAGTTTTCGCTCAATACCGGTCGCGCCATTGGCGTGCTCAAGCTGGCGGCGCAAAAGGCCGGCTGGGGCCGGCCGCTGCCCAAGGGTCGGGCGCTGGGGCTGGCATTTCATTTCAGCCATGCCGGGCATTTCGCCGAAGTGGCGGAAGTGAGCGTCGATGCCGACAAGCGGCTCAAGCTGCATCGCGTGGTGGTGGCGGGCGACATCGGGCCGATCGTCAATCTGAGCGGCGCCGAGAATCAGGTGCAGGGCGCGGTGATCGACGGCTTCAGCACCATGCTCGGGCTGGCGGCGCGGTTCGAGCGCGGCCGGGTCGAGCCGGCCAATTTCGATGGCTATCCGGTGCTGCGCATGCGCGATGCGCCCCAGGTCGAGGCGCATTTCATCCAGAGCGATTTCACGCCCACCGGCGTGGGCGAGCCGGCGCTGCCGCCAGTGGCGCCGGCGATCTGCAATGCCATCTTTGCCGCGACCGGCCAGCGCGTGCGCCGGCTGCCGCTCGGCGCGGAAGGCTTCCGCACTTGAGGCCGGCGGGCGTGAAGCGGGCGCTGGGCGCGACGGCAATGGCGGTGGCGCTTGCGGCCGGTGCGCTGGCGGCGGCGGGCGGATCGGGCTGGCGCGGCCTGGCGCAGGCGCTGGCGGTGTATGCGGCCGGCGCGGCGCTGGTGTGGCGCGGGGCGGCCGGGCTGGCTGGCGCTGGCGCGGACGCTGGCCTGCGCGGCGCCGGCTTTGGCAGCGCCAATTGCGTGACCCTGCTGCGCTTTGGCATCGCCAGCGTGCTGGCCGCCGCGCTCGGTGCGCCCGGTGCCGATGCACTGGCCGCAACGCTCGCGGCACTCGCGGCACTGGCCGCCGCGCTCGATGCGATCGACGGGCCGCTGGCGCGCCGCAGCGGCACGGCCAGCGCCTTCGGTGCGCGCTTCGACATGGAGGCCGACGCCTTCTTCACGCTGCTGCTGGCGCTGCTGGTGGTCCAACTCGACAAGGCCGGCGCCTGGGTGCTGGCTTCCGGGCTGATGCGCTACGGCTTTGTCGCTGCGGCCTGGGTCTGGCCGTGGCTGGCTGCGCCGCTCGCGCCGAGCTGGCGCCGCAAGGCGGTCTGCGTGGTGCAGATCACGGCGCTGGTGGCCTGCCTGTCGCCGCTGCTGGCGCCGGCGGGGTCGGCGCCGCTGGCCGCTGCGAGCCTGGGGCTGCTCGCCTGGTCGTTCGCAGTGGATGTGCGGGCGCTGTGGCGGAGCCGGCCGGCCGCCTCGGCAGTGGCGCCGGGCTGGCTGCGTGCGCTGCGCTGGCTGCTGGCGGCGGCCGCGCTCGATGCGCTGCTGGTGTTCGACAACGACTGGCCGGGCTTCGGCGTGATGCTGCCGGCACGGTTGTCGGCGGAGCTGGGCGGCGGCTTGCTGCTGCTGGCTGGCTGGATCGCGCTGCGCGGCCGGCTGTCGGCGCGCGCCGCCTCGGCGCTGGCTGCGGCCACGGTCACGCTGATGGCGCTGCGCTATGTGGACGTGACCGTGCCGGCGCAGTTCGGCCGGCCGCTCAACCTGTACTGGGACGGTCGGCATGCGGTCGAGGTGGTCCGGCTCGGGCTGCTGTCGGTGCCGGTGTGGCAGGCGGCGCTGGCGCTGGCGCTGGCCGGCGTGCTGGCGCTGCTCGGTGCCAGCTGGCTGCTGGCGCGGCTGCTGCGGCCGTTGCTGCTCACGCTGGCGCAAGGTCCGGTCGGCGCCGGCCGGCTCGCCGCGCTGCCGGCCGGCCTGCTCGGACTGGCGCTGTTGGCCGGCCATGCGCTGGCCGATCCCGAAGCCGAGCTCTATGCCGAGCCGACCCTGCCCGGCCTCGCGCGCCAGCTGGTGCTGCTGCATGACGCGCTCGCGCCGACCCGTGCCGCCGCCGTGCTGCCGCCGAGCCCGAGCTTTGCCGGCAATCTCGATGCGCTGGCCGGCGCCGATGTGCTGCTGGTGTTCGCCGAGTCCTACGGCAGCACCAGCTTCGACGATCCGGCGCAGGCCGCAGCACTCGCCGGATCGCGGCAGGCGCTGGAACGCGCCATCGCCGCCAGCGGCCGCGCCGTGCTGTCGGCGCGGCTGCGCTCGCCAACCTTCGGCGGCGGCTCGTGGCTGGCGCATGCGGCGGTGCTCACCGGCATCGACACCGCCGATCCCGAGCATGCCGACCGGCTGCTCGCGAGCGGCCGGCCGACGCTGGTGCGGCATTTCGCGCGCCACGGCTATCGCACCGTCGGCTGGATGCCGGGCATCCAGCGGCCCTGGCCCGAGGGCGAGTTCTACGGCTTCGAGCGGCTGGCCGGCGCCGATGCCATCGGCTATGCCGGGCCGCAGTTCGGCTACTGGCGCATTCCGGATCAGGCCGCGCTGGCGCTGCTGCGCGCGCAGGAGCTGGGCCCGGCGCCCGCCGCAGCGTCGCTGCCGGTCGCGGCCAGCGCCAACGACCGCCGGCCGCGCTTCGTCGTCTTCCCCACGGTCGGCACGCATGCGCCCTTCCATCCGCTGCCGCCCTATCTGGCCGACTGGTCGCGCGCCGCCGCGCCCGACGGCTACCGCGCCGACCAGCTCGCCGCCGCGATGGCCGCGCCCATGTCGTGGAGCGCGCCGCTGCCGGCCTATCTGGCCGGGCTGCGCTACCAGTACGACTGGCTCGCCGGCTGGATGGCGCTGCCGACCGCGCGGCCGCAGCTGCTCATCGTGGTCGGCGATCACCAGCCGCTGGCCGCCGTCACCGGGCCGCGCGCCAGCTGGGATGTGCCGGTGCATGTCATCTCGGGCGACGCGGCGCTGCTGCGCCGGTTTGCCGAGCGCGGCTTTGCACCTGGTCTGGTGCCGCGCGCACCGGCGCTCGGCGGCATGGACGATTTCACGCGGCTGCTGCTGGCGGTGTTCGACCGGCCCGCATCGGCGCTGGCACAGCGCCACTGAGCCGGACAAAAGCCGGCGCGCCAGCGCCCGGCTGCGCTACCTTCCAGCGCCGCCTTCGGCCCGCCCTCCTTCGCCGCCCGCATGTTCCGCTTCCTGCACGCCGCCGATCTCCATCTCGATTCCCCCCTGCGCGGCCTCGACCGCTACGACGGCGCGCCGGTCGACCGGCTGCGCAATGCCACGCGCGACGCCTTCCGCCGGCTGGTCGATCTGGCCATCGCCGAGCGCGTGGCCTTCGTGCTGCTGGCCGGCGATCTGTACGACGGCGACTGGACCGACTTCCACACCGGGCTGTTTCTGCGCGGCGAGCTGGTGCGGCTGGGGCAGGCCGGCATTCGCGTGTTCATCGTGCGTGGCAATCACGATGCGCGCAGCGTCATCACGCGCGAGCTGGAGCTGCCCGGCAACGTGCATGAATTCAGCGTGCGCAAGCCCGACACGGTGCTGCTCGACGCCCATCCGGTCGCGATCCACGGCCAGAGCTTTGCCGACCGCGCCATGCCCGACGATCTGGTGCCCGGCTATCCGGCGGCCGTGCCGGGGCGCTTCAACATCGGCCTGCTGCACACCAGTCTGGCCGGCAGCCCCGAGCACGACAGCTATGCGCCGACCACGCTGGCCACGCTGCGCCAGCGCGGCTACGACTACTGGGCGCTCGGCCATGTGCATGCGCGCCAGCGCGCCAGCGAGGCGCCGTGGGTGGTCTTCCCGGGCAATCTGCAAGGCCGGCATGCGCGCGAAACCGGCGCCAAGGGCTGCGAGCTGGTGACGGTGGACGACGGCTTTGGCGTGACCAGCGAGTTCATGCCGCTCGACGTGGTGCGCTGGACCGCGCTCGACATCGACCTTGGCCCCGACGGGCCGGCGCCGGCCGCCGATCTGGCCGCCGCCCAGGCGCGGGTGCGCGCCGCGCTCGATGCCACGGTGCGCGCCGCGCCCGACCGGCTGCATGCGGTGCGCATCACGCTGGCCGGCCAGTCGCCGCTGGCGCTGGACGAGGCGCGCATGCCCGGCACGCTGGCCGCCGCGGTGCGCGCCGCAGCCCAGGACGTGGACGCCGGCGAAGTCTGGATCGAGCGCATCGCGGTGGCGCTGCGCGCGCCCTTCGACCGTGCGGCCGAGGCGGCACGCGACGACGCGGTCGGCGAACTGGTGCGCAGCGTCGATGCGCTCGGCGCCGATCCCGAGGCGCTCGCCGCGCTGGTCGCGCCGCTGCTCGATGCGCTGCGCAAGCAGCTGCCCGACGGCCTGCTCACCGATGCCGAGCGCGCCGCGCTGCACGATCCGGGCGACTGGCAGGCGCTGCTGCACGAGGCCGAGGACACGGTGCTGGCGCGCCTGGCCGGCGAGGTGCGCGCATGAAGCTGCTGCGCCTGCATCTGCTCGCCTTCGGGCCGTTCACCGAGCGCACGCTCGATTTCGCGGCGGCCGGCGGCAATCTGCATCTGGTCACCGGCGCCAACGAGGCCGGCAAGTCGTCGGCGCTGCGCGCGATGGCCGATCTGCGCTTCGGCATCCACGGCCAGAGCGCCGACGACTTTGTGCATGAGTACAAGGCGATGCGCATCGCCGGCGTGTTTGCCGCGCCCGGCGGCGGCGAGCTGGGCCTGCTGCGGCGCAAGGGCAACAAGGGCACGCTGGCCCGCGTCGACCCGGCCACGCTGGCGCCGCTGGCCGATCCGGCAGTCGCGCCCGAGTTGGAACGCGCGCTCACCGGCGGGCTGGCGCGCGAGGAATTCGCGCTGCAATTCGGCATCGACCATGCGCGGCTGCGCGCCGGCGGCCGGCAGTTGCTGAGCGGCGAGGCCGAGGTCGGCGCCGCGCTGTTCGAGGCCAGCGCCGGCAGCGTCGGCGGCATCCGCCGGCTGCTCGATGCGCTCGATGCCGAGGCCAAGCGGCATTTCAATGCCCACGGCCGGGCCGAGTCGGCCACGCTCAACAGCGCGGTCAAGGCCTGGGACGGCCAGCGCAAGGCGGCGCGCGACGCCATCGTCAAACCGGCGGAATGGGGCCGGCTCGATGCCGCAGCCAAGGCCGCCGAGGCCGAGCGGCTGCGCTGCGCCGAAGCGCTGCTGCAACTGCGCCGCGACGAAGCCGAAGCGCGCGAGCTGAAGGTGCTGGTCCCGCAACTGGCCGAGCACGACGCCTGCGCGCGCCGGCTCGCCGCGCTGGCCGATGCGCCCGAGCTGGCGCCCGACGCCGCGACCCGGCGCGGCATCGCCGAGACCGAGCTGGCCGCCGCCGACACCGCCGGCCGCAGCGCCGCCGCCGAGCTGGCCGAGGCCGAAGCCGCGCTCGCCGCGCTGCGCCCGGACCCGCTCGCGCTGGCCCAGGCCGGCGCCATCGAGCGGCTGGCCGAGGACGCCGGCAAGGCGCGCGCGCACCGCGTGGAAGTGGCGCGGCTGGCCGACCGCGCCGCCGACGCCGCCGAGCGCCTGCACCTCGCCGCCGCGCGCATCGCGCCCGGCCGCGCGCCGGCCGAGGTGGTCGCGGCGCTGCCGTCCGAAGCCGAAGCGCGCGCCCTGCGCGAGCGCGCCGAGCAGGCGCTTCAGCTGGCCGAGCGGCTGCGCGCCGATGCCGAACGCAGCGCCCGGCTGCGCGCCGAACTCGATGCCGCCGCACCGCCCGCGCCGCCGCACGCCGACCGCGTGCGCGCGCTCGAAGACGCGCTCGCCGCCGTGCTGGCCCGGCAGGCCGGCGCCGACCAGCGCCAGCAGCAGCGCGCCCAGCGCGACCGCGCGCGCGACCGGCTGCGCCGCCTGCTCGACGAACTGGGCTGCGCCGACAGCGCCGCGCTCGCCGCCGCCCAGCCGCTCGCGCGCGAACTGCTGCTCGGCCAGCGCGATGCCGCGCTCGCCCGCGCCGCCGGGCAGCGCCAGCTGCGCGCCGACCTCGCCACGCTGGCCACCGATCTGGCCGCGCTGCGCCGCGAGGAAGCCGGCCTGCTCGCCAGCGGCCAGCCCGCCACCGATGCCAGCCGCGACGCCACCCGCACCGCGCGCGACCGCGCCTGGCTTGAGCTGCGCCAGGCGGCAATCGACAACCCCGCGCCGCTGCCGCCGGCCGAACGCAGCGCGCGGGCCGACGACTACGCGCTGCTGGTCGGCGCCGCCGACCGCCAGGCCGACGCGCTGCATGCCGACGCCAGCCGCGCCGCCAGCCTCGCCACCTGCCAGTTGCGCATCGGCCAGATCGCCCAGGCCCAGGCCGAGCGCGCGGCCCAGCTCGCCGCTGCAGAAACCGCCGCCGCCCGCGCCGATGCCGACTGGCAGGCCGAACGCAGCGCGCGCCGGCTGCCCGCGCTCGACCCCGACGCGCTGATCGACTGGCAGACCCGGCGCGACGAAGCGCTCGCGCTCGGCGCCGAGCTGGCGCGGCTCGATGCCGAGCTGGCGCAAGCCGATGCCGCCGCTGCCGCCGCGCTGCAAACGCTGGCCGCTGCGCTCGATCTCGACGGCCCGCCCGACCGCGACGGCCAGCCCGCCACGGCCGCGCCGGCCGCCAGCGCCGCGCTCGCCGACGCCACCACCGCCATCGCCCAGGCCCAGGCCCGCCTCGCCGCCGCCGCCGAACGCCGCCGCGAGCACGACCGCCAGAGCGCCGCCCTGGCCGAACGCCGCCGCAGCCTCGTCGAGCTGACCGAGCGCGGCGCCGCCGACAGCGCGCGCCATGCCGAGCTCTGCGCCGGCCTCGCCGCCAGCCACGCCCGGCTGCTGCTGCCGCCCGACGCCACGCCGGCCGACATCGCACCGCGGCTCGCCGAACTGGCCGACGCCGCCAACCTCGACCGCGCCCGGCGCGAAGCCGAACTCGCGCGACGCGAACGCAATGCCGAGCTCGACCAGCTCGCGCGCGACGCGGAAACGCTCGCCGCCGCGCTCGGCGCTGCCCCCGCCGCTGCCGCACCCGCCGACCTGTTCACCAGCGCGCCGCCGGCCGCCGATCCGCTCGACCTCGCCGCCGCTTTCCACGCCCGGCTCGCCGCCGCGCGCGAGACCGCCCGCCGCGCCGACGGCCTCGACGCCGCCGCCCGCCGCGCCCGCCTCGCCGCCACCCAGGCCGAAGCCGCCGCCAGCCGCGCCCGCACCGCACTCGATGCGCTCTGCGCCGCCGCCGGCTGCACTGACCCGGCCCGCCTGCCCGAGCTGGAAGCCCGCGCCGCCGAGCGCCGCGCAGCCGCCGCCGACCTCGCCCGCGCGCGCGCCGAACTCGACCGCACCGCGCCCGGCGCCACGCCCGAGGCATTGCGCGAGCGCTGCGCCGGCCTCGACCTGCCCGCGCTCGACGCCCGCCTCGCCGCGCTGGCCGCCGCCCTCGCCGCCGCCGACGCCGCCAGCACCCGCGCGATCCAGCTCGCCACCGAAGCCGCCGGCGCGCTGCAAGCCATCGATGCCGGCGACGCCGCCGCGCGCGCCCGCGAAGCCATGGAGCACGAGGCCGCACGCGCCCGCACCGCGCTGCGCCCCTGGCTGCGGCTGCGCCTGGCCCACGGCCTGCTGGCCCAGGCGATGGAAAGCTTCCGCGAGCGCGCCCAGGCGCCGATGGTCGCCGCCGCCAGCGCCTATTTCGCCGCCATGACCGGCGGCCGCTATCCGCGCCTCACCGTCGACGACATCGACGGCCAGCTCGTGCTGGCCGCCGAATCCGCCAGCGGCAAGCGCATCGCCCCCGACGCCATGAGCGAAGGCACGGCCGACCAGCTCTATCTCGCGCTACGGCTCGCCGCGCTCGACCTGCGCGCCGAGCACGACATGCCGCTGGTGCTCGACGACGTGCTCATGACCTCGGACGACGGCCGCGCCGCCTGCATCCTCGGCGCGCTGGCGCGGTTTGCGCGCCGGCGCCAGGTGCTGGTGTTCACGCATCACGACCATCTCGCGCCGATTGCCCGGGCGCTGGCCGCCAGCGCCGATGCCGCGCCGATTTCGGTGCTCAGCCTCGACTGAAGCCGCGCGCAATCCGGGCAAATGCGGGAATTGCCCGGGATTGTCCATCTGGACAGCGCCGGGCGCGCAACGCCCAATGGCCGCCCCAGCCCGATTCAGGAATCGACATGCGCGCTCCCGCCGCCCGGCATTCATCCCGCTTGCAATTGCCGGCAATGCGCCGGCGCCGGTCGATTGACCTGGCAATTGCCCTCGCACTGGCCGCCGCAATTGCCGGCTGCGCGCAAAAGGAACAAGCCGCACTCGCCGGCACGCCGCTCGTGGCCGAATTGCCGGCCGATTGGCCGAGCGCACTGGCGGCGCGCGATGCGCAAATCGCCGCCCATCTGGCGCAGCACCGCAGCGATTTCGAGGCCTTTGCCGATCATCCCGACAGCCAGACCGACGGCGTGCCCTTTCTCATCCTCAAGCTGCTGCCGGCGCTCGCGCCCGAGCTCTGGGGCCAGGGCGCGGATTTCCTCGCGCCGATCGGGCTGTTCCACGACACGCGCCAGGACGCCGGCTATCCGGCGCCGCGCGGCATCGGCTTTTCGGGCCTGTCGCGCGCCACGCCGGGCGCCGGTCTCGACTATTCATCGTTTACCTGCGGCGCCTGTCATATCGGCCGGGTGCGGATTGCCGATGGAAGCATTCGCTATCTGGATGGCGGCATCAATACGCAATTCAACGTCATTCTCTATCGCGAGAAAGTCGCGCAGACCTTGGCGCGAATCTACGGCGATGCCACCGATGCGAGTGCCCGCAATGCGCGCGCGACCGCCGCGATTCTGGCCGCGCTCGATTCGGCGCATCGCGCCAATCCCAATTTCTTCTACAACGATTATTCGCGCGGCAATCGGCATTTCGATGCCGCTTATGAACAGGCGCAGATCGAGCGATTCCGCGCCGAGGCACCGCAAATCGTCGCCGCATTCATCAAGCTGTCGGAACGCGAATACGCCGGCTGGCAGATGCTGGTGCGCCGGCTGTATCAGGGCGCCGAGGCCGAGGCGGCGCACGGCTTTGCCGGCACCGAGGACGCCATCGGCTTCAACGCCGCGCATGCCTGGTTCGGCCTCAAGGATTCGATGCTGACCGCGCCCTTCGCCGGGCTGGCGCTGCCGTCGCATGCGGCGGTCACCGACATCATGGCGGTCTGGCGCCAGGACATCCGCAATCCGCGCTGGAATGCCGAGCGCAGCGATCTGGTCGACGGCGGCGGGCAGTGGAATGGCCACATCCCGCTGCCCATCTACAAGAACCTCGCGGCCCAGCTCACGCTCGGGCTGGAGGATGTGGATGTGGGCGTGTCGGCCGCCGCCGAGCGTCTGCTCGACACGCTGCCGGCGCCGGCCTGGCCGTTTGCCGTCGACCTCACGCTGGCGCGGCGCGGCCGCCAGCTGTTTGCCGACAACTGCGCCGCCTGCCATCAGCCCAACAACGGCCGCGTCTACCAGAACATCGGCAGCGATCTGGGCCGGGCGCGGGTGGCCAACCTGTTCATCACGCTCGGCGCGCAACGCGGCTTCACCGCCGCCTGCGGACCGGAAACCGAAGTGCAGCTCGCCGACGGCCCGGCCAGGCCCTGCGCCGACTACAAGGGCGAATCGCTCAAGGGCAAGTCAGCCTTCGCGATGACCTGGCCCTGGCGCCACGACGGCTACAACGCGCTGCCGCTGGCCGGCATCTGGGCCCAGGCGCCCTATCTGCACAACGGCGCCGTGCCCACGCTGTGGCATCTGCTCATGCCGAAGGAAAGGCCGCAAAGCTTTGTGCGCGGCCGGCTCGACTACGACACCGAGCGCGTCGGCTTCGACTGGGACCCGGCCAAGCCGTCACCCGACGACGGCGGCGAAGGCCGGCTGTTCACGCTCGACGGCACGCCGGCGCTGTCCAAGGCCGGGCACGACCGCGACATCGTCGATGGCGACCGGCGCTTGCGCCTCGACTGGAGCGGCGACCCCGACGGCGCGCGGGCGCTCATCGAGTACCTCAAGACGCTGTGAGCCCTTCTCAGGTGATGGTCGAGAAATCGACCGCATTTGCCGTGTCATCCAGCGATGGATTCGCCAGGCGATTCAATTCCGCTTCGTCGATTCCGTTCATTGGCTGCCCGCTGCGCAGAGCAGCCTGGGCACGGAGGTAGATGGCCCGCAGTCCTTCATTCGTGATCTGGGTGCTGTAGTCCTGTCTCGACAGTTGATCGAAATTGCTGATCAAGGCCTTGAGCGTAATGCGATTGTCGGGATTGATTGCGCCAACACCGGCACCGTTCGGCGATGGATGGTGAGTTCATTTTCATGATCCTTGTGATTATTTGGCGGGCCTGAGGGCTTTTTCGACGAAATCAAGGGTTTGCCAAGACTGTGCAGAGGAACCAGGCACTCGATATTTTGGATTTGGGGTGCGATGAAAATCTGGGCAGGCATGATCCGCCGCAAACAGCCAAGGGGACCGTCCTCCTGCGCGATTGCCTTGGCCTAGGTCTACCATATATCCAATTCGTTCAGCGATGACTTCATTGGTTTGCAGGTCGATTATCCTGAGCAAACTGCCAGCGATCCAATATTCACGTTCTTCTCGAGTTGAGATATCTTCATAGGTCAGTCCATAGCGTGCAGTGCGGTTGGAGGCAGGGGTCGCAGTCAACGCGAATCGCGTATACCCTTCTAGGGCGGCACTATTAGTCTTCCAAGGTTCATCAATGCGGCCAGTGTAACGGTATAGTTTTCCGTTATTTTGCTCTTCGGCTTCTACATAATGATAGCCAAGGCGCGGAAAGCTTTCTTTTGACTCAGGAGCCTCTTTTCCACGTCGATAGCTGTTGCGGAGGAATGACTTAATATATCCATCTCCGCCCATGTCTTTACCATACGGGTCACTTAGTTCAAACTGATTGCCAAAATTTAGTTCTTCAGGCCGCACTTTCAACAAATACACTCCTTCCACCTCATCGACCGTCCGGTAGATAAACTCCCCCGACTTCTTGCACCGCTCCTGCCACATCGCATAAGCGGTCTCCGACCGAATACGCGCTTCCCGTCGCTCCAGCATGCCGCCGATGCATCCAGTCAGTGCAGCCGATGCCGTCAATCCGACGAGGCAACGTGCCAGTACCGTCAATATTCTTTTGTTCACTGCTGATCTCTTTGCCAAAAGCAGTTGGTGAGTTGTCGCAAGGATGGCCGCGCGACGATCTTTATCGGCGATGGAATTCGGGCTGTTCGTTTCAATGACTGCCGATCCTCGTGCAACGGCTCTCGATTCGCCTTGCCGAAAGTCTTCGGGTTGGAATCGGGAGAATCTTCGCGCGATGCAATTCTTCTTCCGCCCCTTCGGTATTCGCTGCTCGATCCATGCCGTATTGACCGGATTGCCAAGGGCTTCAACGTCAGGCGCCGTCTCCCGGTGGCGTCGATCCACGACCGGGCGGCAGCGCGGGCGAGAACCTCCGCCAGAGCACCTCGGGCCGACACTTCGCCCGTTCACGGTTCACCTCGCCCACTTGCGCGGAGCGCGCCAGCCTCGGTTGCCGCTGCGCCCATCACCACCAGCCGCAACCGCGCCGACTGCCACTCGCTCCAGCACTTGATGAGTTCCGCCCGCGCGAGCGCGAGCGCCGCGAGCGACTGGTTCATCTGGATCAGATCCGCCGCACCGCGCTCGTACTTGCGCTGCAACGACTCCATCGCGAGGCGCGCCGCGGTCGCCAGTTGCCGCGCCGCCTTCAGGTTCGCGAGCGCGGCGCGCGCATCGGCATGCAGGAACCGCGCATCGCGCAGCACCTGCGCCTCGGCGGCGGCCAGCTCGGCCTGCTTCTGCGCCAGCTGTGCCTGCGCGCCGCTCACCTTGTAGGTCTGCGCAAAGCCGTCGAACAGCGGGATGCGCAGCGTCAGCGCCGTGGTGCGCTCGATGCTCGACAGCGCCGACAGGCTCTGGTTGGGGCGCCCGTTCTCGTAGCGGTTCCAGCTCAGTTCCACGCTCGGGAGTCCCTCGCGCCGGGTCGCGCGCAGGCTGTGCTCGGCCGATTCCACCGGCGCCCGCGCGGCGGCGATGGCCGGATGGCGGCGGGTGACGGCGTCGAGCGGCGCCCGGCGGTCAGCGCGCTTGAGCGGTCAAGCGTTCGCCATTGTTTGGCGGAAAGGTCGGTTCGGCAGTTCATGCCGCATCGAACTTGCCGACATCTTGAAGTTCAGTCGGACAGGCCCTAGTCGAACAAGCGCCGTGCGCGCGCCGAACCCGGCTCAATGCCGCTGTCGCGCAGCCGCTGATACAGCGGCGCCAGCTGCACCTCGATGCCGGCAAGCGCGGCATCGGTGACGGTGCGGCGGTTGTCGTCGACCAGCTCGGCGCCCAGGCGCGCGCCGACCGCGCGCGCCACGTCGATCATGGTCGAGAAGGGCTTGGCCACCTCGGGCGCGCGCGGCACGTCGAGCACGCAGGTGAGCACGCCGCTGCTGGCCTCGCCGCCGGCGCCGGCCAGCGACACGAGGCGTCCCTGGGCATCGAGCGCATGCATGCTGAACAGCTCGTCATGCACGCCCTCGATGTAGAGCAGCCGGCCGTCGGGCCGCACCGAGAAACCGGCTTCCGTCGCCACGCGCAGGATGTCGAGCCCGCCCCAGGCGGCGCCGGTGCTGACCAGATTCACGCCGATCTGCGCATCGATGGCGGCGCACTGGCTGTCGAGATCGCGCGCATGCGACAGCACATCGGCCATGTCGGGCAGTTCGATGTGCGCTTCGAGCGTGTGCGCGATGGCGCCGATGGCGGTGGCGAATTCGCTGAACTCGACCGGCGTGAGCGGCCCGCCGCGATTGGCCAGCAGCACGCCGCAATGCACGCCGCTATAGCCCTCGCCGATGCGCAGCACTTCCAGCGCATGGCTCTGGGCATGGGTGCCGCCGATGCGCACCGGCTTCGTTCCGGCGCGCAGGCCGGCCAGCGCCTCGTGCAGCCGGCCGCCTTCCACCGGCGTGTCGAAGCTCAGGCTGACGATGCACTCGATCTCGTCGTCGAACTCGACCGGCTCGGCGGCCACCGTTGGCAGCGCCGCGTCGTCGACGAAGGGCGACGGCTCGATCGCCACGTCGATGCTCGGCTCGACCCGCACTTCGCGCGGCGAGGTCGGCGTGAGCAGCGCATCGCCGGTCTGGCCGAAGGCTTCGCGCGCCTGCTTCATGGCGCGCCATTCGACCCATTTGTTGTAGGCCACCACGGCCACGACGATGGTCGCGCCACTCGCGGCCAGCCAGATTTGCAGTTCTGTCATTTGTACTGTTCTCGTTCTCAGGCGGCGGCGGGCTCGGCCCCGGCCATGCGGGCCGCCGATTCGATGTCGACCGCGACGATGCGCGACACACCCTGTTCCTGCATCGTCACGCCGATGAGCTGCTCGGCCATCTCCATCGCAATCTTGTTATGGGAGATGAACAGGAACTGGGTGACGCTCGACATCTTCTTGACCATGTTCGCGTAGCGCTCGGTATTGGCGTCGTCGAGCGGCGCGTCAACTTCATCAAGCAGGCAGAACGGGGCCGGATTGAGCTGAAAGATGGCGAACACCAGCGCGATTGCCGTCAGCGCCTTTTCGCCACCCGACAGCAGGTGGATGGTGGAATTGCGCTTGCCCGGCGGCTGGGCCATCACCTGCACGCCGGCATCGAGGATTTCCTCGCCGGTCATGATGAGGCGCGCCTCGCCGCCGCCGAACAGCTCCGGAAACAGCCGGCCGAAATGCTTGTTCACCTCGTCGAAGGTGCCCTTGAGCAGCGAGCGGGTTTCCTGGTCGATCTTGCGGATCGCGTCTTCAAGCGTGGTGATCGCCTCGTTGAGATCGGTCTGCTGGGCGTCGAGAAAGCTCTTGCGCTCCTGCGCCGCCGTCAGCTCGTCGAGCGCCGCGAGGTTCACCGGGCCCAGCGCCGCGATCTGGCCTTGCAGCCGCGTGATGTCGCCCTGCATGACGGCCGGCTTCCAGTCGGCGTCCGGCGCGTCGAGTCGCGCGGCGAGCGCGGCCTCGTCGGCGCCGGCCTCGGCGAGCTGGCCGCCGAACTGCTCCACATTGAGGCGCGCGGCCTGTTCCTTGAGTTGCAGCTCGACGATGCGGCTGCGCGCCGGATCGAGCTGGCGTTCGATGCGGTTGCGCTCGTCGTCGGCGGCGCGCAGTTGCGCGGTGAGCGCATCGCGTTCGGCGCGCTGCTCGGCCAGTCGCGCTTCGGCATCGGCGCGGCGCGCGAGCGCTTCCTGCAAGGCGCCTTGCGCGGCCTCGTCGTCGAGCGTGGCGGCTTCGAGTTGCAGCGCGGCGCGCTGGCGTTCGGCCTGATCGGCCTGCTGGCTGGCCAGCGCGACGTTGCGCGTCAGCTCCTCGATGCGTGCGCGCTGCTGGCGCGCGGCAAAGCGCGCTTCCTGCGACTGGCGCTCCTGGTCGCGCAGCGCGGTGCGGGCGTCGGCCAGCTTCTGCTCGCGGGTCTCCTGCGCGATCAGCTCGTCCTCATGGCGGCCTTGCGCGGTGGCGAGCTTTTCGTCGAGCTGCTCGAAGGCTTCCTGCGACGCTTCGAGCGCGGCCTGCTGCTCTTCCTGCTGGGCGGCGATTTCCTCGTGCTCGCCGTCGATGCGCGCCGAGCGCTGCTCGTAGTCGCGCTGGGCCTGCTGGAGCTTGAGCACGTCGAGCTGGAGCTGATGGGCGTCGCGCGTGAGGGTTTGCAGCTTCTGGCGCAGATCGGCGGCCTGCTGGTTGGCGGCCGTGAGCGCAGCCTCGGCGCGCGCGACATTGGCGCGCGCCTCCTCCGCAATCATCAGCTGGGCGCGGCCTTCCTTGCCCAAGTCTTCAATCTCGTGCTGACGCGCGAGCATGCCGGCCTGCTCGTCGTCGGCCGCATGAAAGGCGATGCTCGCGCGGCCGATGGCATGGCCCTCGCGCGTGACGAACACGCCGCCGAGCGGCAGCCGGTCGCGCTCGGCCAGGGCGGCGTCGATGCTGTCGGCGGTGAACACGTCGGCGAGCCATTCAGCCAGCAGCGCGCGCAGCGCTGGGTCGGTCAGACGCAGCAGCGACAGCAGCGGTCGCAGTCCTGCCGGCACCTCCACCGGCGCGGCGATGTGCCCGGCCGCGTAGAAGGCCAGCTTGGCCGGCGGCGCATCGCTGGCAAATGCCTTGGCGCGCGCGATGTCGCTGACCTCGATGGCGGCGACCTTCTCGCGCAGCGCGGCTTCCAGCGCGGTTTCCCAGCCGGTCTCGATGCCCACGCGCTGCCACAGCCGTTGCATGTCCGCGAGCCCGTGCTTGCGCAACCACGGCTCCAGCTTGCCGCGATGCTGGACATCGGCTTGCAGCTTGCGCAGCGCGGCCAGGCGCGCATCGACCTGATGCTGGCGCTGGGTTTCCGAGCTGGCGAGGCGCTGGGCCTCGCTGCGGGCGCGCTCGGCCTCGGGCACGGCGGCTTGCGCATCGTCGAGCGCGGCGGTGAGTTCTTCCTGGCGCGCTTCCATCATCGCGAGCTGTTCGCTGCCCAGCGCCAGCCGGTCGGCGTCGGGCTTTTGCAGGCCGCGCGCTTCCTGATCGAGCCGTTCGCGCCGCGCCGCCAGCTGTTGCAGCGACTGGCCGAGCGAGCGTTGCCGCGCGCTTTCGAGCTGAATCTGCTGCTGCACCGACATCGCTTCGGCGCGCAGATCGCCGACGCGCTGCTGGCCGTCGCGCACGCGGTCTTCCAGATCGGGCAGCGCCTCGCCGGCGATGGCGGCGCGCTCCTCGGTCTCGGCGGCGCGCGCTTCGAGTTCCTCGGCGCTGTCCTGCGCCGTGGCCAGCTGCTCCGATTGCAGCTCGCGCTGCTCGCTCCATTGCTGCACCTGGGCGCCGAGCGTGGCGATCTGCTGCTGCAAGCGCGTGCGCGACTCGATCACATAGCGGATCTCGGCTTCGAGCTTGGACGTCTCGGCCGTCACCTGATACAGCGCGCCCTGGAACTGGTCGACGCGATGGGTGGCGTCGTATTCGGCCTGGCGCAGCTGCTCGGCGCGGGCCTCGATCGCGCGCAGATCGGCGGTCTGCGAATCGAGCGCGATCTGCGCCTGCTCGATGTCGCGCAGGCAGCGGGTTTGCAGCGTCTCGGCCTCGCGCCGGCGCAGCAGCCACAGCAGCTTCTGCTTCTCGTCGGCCTCGGCGCTCAGGCGCTTGAAGCGCTCGGCGACCGCCGCCTGGCCCTGCAGCTTGTCCACGTTGGCGGTCAGCTCGCGCAGGATGTCCTCGACGCGCAGCAGGTTCTCGCGCGTGTCCTGCAGCCGGTTCTCGGTCTCGCGCCGGCGCTCCTTGTACTTGGAGACGCCGGCCGCTTCCTCCAGAAACACGCGCAGCTCGTCGGGCTTGGCCTCGATGATCCGGCTGATCATTCCCTGGCCGATGATCGCGTAGGCCCGCGGCCCCAACCCCGTGCCCAGGAAGATGTCCTGAATGTCGCGCCGGCGTACCGCCTGATTGTTGATGTAGTAGGTGCTGGTGCCGTCGCGCGTCAGCGTGCGCTTGACCGAGATCTCGGCGTACTGGCTCCACTGGCCGCCGGCCTTGCCCTCGGCGTTGTCGAACACCAGTTCCACCGCCGCGCGGCCGGCCGGCTTGCGATGCGTGGAGCCGTTGAAGATCACGTCCTGCATCGACTCGCCGCGCAGCTCGCTGGCCTTGCTTTCGCCGAGCACCCAGCGCGTCGCATCGATGATGTTGGACTTGCCGCAGCCGTTGGGGCCGACCACGCCCACCAGCTGCCCGGGCACCTGGAACGCAGTGGGATCGACGAAGGACTTGAAGCCGGAAAGCTTGATCTGGGTGAGACGCACGCTTGCTGTATTCGCTTGGAGGATGGGGACCGGCGGCGGCCGTTGCGGCCTGCGCGGTGACGCCACGAAACAGGGCAACGGCATGCGGCCCGCCTGGGCAGACAGGCTGCAAAACCGCTGCCAAAGCCGGGCGATCATAGCACCCGCTCCCAGGGCGGCCGGGCCCTCGGTGCTAGCATCGCCGACCCGCCCGGGCCGGTTTCCGGACCCTCGGCATCCGCTTATCCGCGCACTCGCGCCGCTCATCGCCAGCGTCTTCGGCGCCCCATTTCCGCCATGTCTACCCAGCCTTCAAAAGAACTGCCGGTCTTCCCCAATCCGAACCCGGAACGCGATTACCACATCCACATGGAGATTCCGGAGTTCACCTGCCTGTGTCCGCTTACGGGCCAGCCCGACTTCGCGCATTTCACGCTCGACATCATTCCCGACAAGAAATGCATCGAGCTCAAGGGCCTCAAGCTCTACATGTGGAGCTACCGCAACGACGGCGCCTTCCACGAGAAGGTGACCAACACCATCCTCGACGACATCGTGAAGGCCATCGGCCCGCGCTTTCTGCGCGTGACGGCCAAGTGGTATGTGCGCGGCGGCATCTTCACCAACGTGGTGGTCGAGCACCGCAAGAAGAACTGGAAGCCGCAGCCGCGCGTCGACCTCGCCAGCTTCGAGCCGGAAAGCCCCATACGCGGCTGAACGGCAGGCCCCGACCGGGCGTCGGCCATTGCACGATCCGAAAAAAACGTCGCGTGCAGCCAGCGGACTGCCAGTCAGGCGCTGTCACAATCCGGCGCTCGGACTTTCGGGTCCGACCTGTTTCCCACCGTCTGAGACTGCCGAGCGAGAACTGACCGCATGCCGTCGATCACGCGACAGTTCTGGATCGCGCTGCTGCTGCTCGTCAGCGCCGCGTCGGCCGGTGCGACCGAGGCCGCCATCCGCAGCCTGCTCGACCGGGCCGAGGCGGCCCAGCGCGACGACACCGAGGCGGCGCGCAGCCTGGCGCTCGAAGCGCTCGGCAAGCTCGACGCCGCGCCCGATGCCGATCTGGAGCTGCGTGCCCGCGCGGTGCTCTGCGATGCGCTGATCGAGACCGATGCCGCCGGCGCCGAACGCCAGCTGGCCGCCGGCCGGGCCGCGTTGCGCACCGCCAGCAATCGCGGCCTCGAAGCCGATCTGCTCAATTGCGAAGGCGAACTGCGCTCGATCGCCGGCGACAGCGAGACCGCGTTGCGGCTGTTCGAACGCTCATTGGCCATCGCCGAGCGCCAGGACCGGCCCGAAGCCGCCGCCGAGGCGCTGCTGCGGCGCGGCGAGCTGCGCAGCCGCAACGGCGATCTGGTCAATGCGATGGGCGACCTGCGCCGCTCGCTGCTGCTGTTCGATTCGGCCGGCATGCCGCTGGCGGCCGGCGATGCGCTCAACAGCATCGCCAACCTGTACAGCCGGCTCGGCGACGACCGCGAAGCCGCCTCGTCCTACGAAAACCTGCTGCGCCGGCTCGATCCCGACAAATCGACCCGCGACTACGCGGTGATCGTGCACAACCTGGGCCGGGTGCATGAAAACGCCGGCAACTGGGCCGAGGCCAAGCGCGAATTCGAGCTGGCGCTGGAGCTGAGCCGGCGCGCCGGCAACGGCCGCATCGTCGGCTATTCGCTGCGCGGGCTGAGTGCGGTGCGGCTGGCGGCGCATCAGCCGGCCGCCGCGCTCGACCTGCTCGACGAGGCTGCGGCCCAGCTGCGCAAGTCGCCCGACAACTGGCTCGAATCGCAAATCCTGCTGCAACGCGGTCTGGTGCTCCAGGCGCTGCACCGGCTGCCCGAGGCGCTCACCGCACTCGAAGCCGCCACCGTCGAGCTGGAAAAGTCGGGCGCGCTCTATCCGCGCGCCGCCGCCCATGTGGCGCGCGCCGAAATCCATGCCGAGCTTGGCCAGTGGCAGCAGGCCTACGAGAACACCACGCGCGCCAAGGCGCTCACCGAGAGTGTGCTGCGCAGCCAGATCGACCAGCGCTACGCCATCCTCAAGGTCGAGCACGACACCGCCTCGCGCGAACACGAGAACGTGCTGCTGGTGCGCGAGCGCACCGCCATCGAGAAATCGCTGCAGCAGGAGCGCCGCGCCAACCGCTTCAAGCTGGTGGCCATCGTGCTCACCGGCATCCTGGCAGCCACGCTGGCCACCATCCTCATGCGGCTGCGGCGCTCGGCGGCGCGCATGCGCCAGCTCGCCATGACCGATGAGCTGACCGGCCTGCCCAACCGGCGCGCGGTGCTGGAGCGGCTCGAACGCACGCTTGCCAAGCCGTCCGACAAGCCCTGCTCGGTGCTGATCGCCGACCTCGACCATTTCAAGCTCATCAACGACGGCTGGGGCCATCTGGTCGGCGACGAGGTGCTCAAGGCGCTGGCCCTGCTGCTGCGCACCAGCGTGCGCGAGCCGATGGTGATCGGCCGGCTCGGCGGCGAGGAGTTTCTGGTGGTGCTGCCCGAGACCGGGCTGCATGCCGCGCATCAGGTGGCCGAGCGGATCCGGCTGCAAGTGGCCGGCCTCGACACCGCCGGCCTGTGCGACCGGCGCCAGCTCACCGTGAGCCTGGGCGTGGCGGTGGGCATGCCGGGCCGCTGCCATGCGAGCGAGCTGCTGCGCGAGGCCGATGCCGCGCTCTATGCCGCCAAGTCGGCCGGGCGCAACCGCGTGCATCCCACGCCGGCGGCCACGCTGCAGACCGTGCCGCTGCGCTGAACCGACGGCCGGCATGGCCGGCGCATGAAGCCGTGTAACCGCCCGGCGCGGCTGCGCAATCTTGCTAGCCTGCGGTGAGCGTTTTCCCACCCACCTTCCCGCCCCAGTGCCGCCGTCGATGTCCCTCTCCCCCGCTGCCTTGCCGCTGGTGCTGCTGGTCGACGACGACAACGCGGTGCGCGAGATCACCGCACTCACCCTGCTCGAACTGGGCTACGCGGTGCTCGAAGCGTCGGGCGGCCGGGCCGCGCTCGATCTGCTCGACCGCCGGCCCGACATCGCGCTGCTGCTGGTCGACTACGCGATGCCCGGCATGAACGGCATGGAAGTGGTGCGCGAAGCGGCGCGGCGCCGGCCCGGCCTGCCGTCGGTCTTCATCACCGGCTATGCCGCCCCCGGCGCGCTGGCCGGCGTGGACGAGACCCGCATCGTGCCCAAGCCCTTCAGCGAGGACGATCTGGCCGGCAAGCTGGCGCTGGCGCTCGGCAACTCGCCCGCGCAACCGGCGCCGCGCGCGCCGCTGCCGACCACGCTGGCGGCGCTCGCGCCGGCCGCCGCCGCACCCGCCAGCGCCGCAGCCACCGCCGCCGGCCTCGACATCCTGTACGTGGAAGACAACGAGCTCATCCGCTCGACCGTCGTGGAATATCTCGAAAGCTTCGAGCACCGGGTGCTGGCGCTCGGCAGCGCCGAGGCCGCGCTCGAATGGCTGCAACCCGGGCGCTTCGACGTGCTGTTCACCGACATCAGCCTGCCGGGCATGTCGGGCGTCGAGCTGGCCCGCGAGGCGGCCCGGCGCGCGCCAGCGATGCAGGTGGTGCTGGCCTCGGGCTACGACTGGCGGCTCGACCTCAAGCAGGTGGGGCTGGATGTCATCAGCCTGCCCAAGCCCTTCGACCTGGAGCGGCTCGATGCGCTGCTGGCCGACATTGCACGGGCGCGCGACGCCTGAGCCGGGTCAGCCGCCGGCCAGCAGCCGACGCACCTGGGCCGCCAGCCGTTCGGCATCGAAAGGCTTGGCAATGATTTCGCAGCGCGCCGGCAGGGCTTCGGCGCGCTCGGCATAGCCGGTCATCAGCAGCACCGGCAGACCGGGCCGGCGCTGGCGCACTTCCGCCGCCAGCTGATGCCCGTCGAGGCCGGGCAGGCCGATGTCGCTCACCAGCAGATCGATCGGCACGCCGGCATCCACCAGCGCCAGCGCGGCATCGCCGGCGCCGGCGGCCAGCACGCGCAGGCCCAGATCGGCCAGCAGGCCCTCGACCATGCGCCGTACCGCATCGTCGTCCTCCACCAGCAGCACGCTGCCGCACGACGGCGCGGCAGCGGCCGCCGCCGGCTCGGCCGGATCGGCGGCGGCTGCACCGGCCGGCGGGCAGGGCAGCCAGAGCGCCACCGTGCTGCCCTTGCCGGGCTGGCTCTCGATGCGCACCGCGCCGCCCGACTGGCGCGCAAAGCCGTACACCATCGACAGGCCGAGCCCGGTGCCCTGCCCGACCGGCTTGGTGGTGAAGAAGGGCTCGAAGGCATGCGCGAGCACCTCGGGCGCCATGCCGCAGCCGGTATCGGTGACGGCCAGCCGCAGATAGTCGCCGGGCGCCAGATCGGTCGGCGGCACGAAGTCGCCGGCGCGCCGGCGCGGCTGGCCGGGCTGGGTCGCGAACGGGTCGCCGGCGGCATCGGTCGTCACCCGTTGCACGGCGGTGGCGATGGCCAGCTCGCCGCCGTCGGGCATGGCGTCGCGCGCATTGATGACCAGATTGACCAGCGCCGCTTCGAGCTGGTTTTCGTCGCTCCAGGCCAGCGTCGGCGCGGCGCCGAGCCGGGTGCGCACCGCGATGTGCTCGCCGAGCGTGCGGCGGAACAGATCGATCAGCGAGCGCACCAGCGCATCGATGTCGACCGGCCGCGGATCGAGCGCCTGCTGGCGCGAGAAGCTGAGCAGCCGCTGCACCAACGCCGCCGCCCGGTGCGCCGACTGGCTGGCGCTGGCGATGAAGCGCTCGGCCTCGTCATGGCGGCCGGCCAGCATGCGTTTGCGCATGAGGGTGAGGCTGCCGAGGATGCCGGTGAGCAGATTGTTGAAGTCGTGCGCGATGCCGCCGGTGAGCTGGCCGACCGCCTCCATCTTCTGCGACTGGCGCAGCAGTTCCTCGGCGCGCTGGCGCTCGACCATCTCGTCGCGCAGGCGGCGGTTGGCGGCGCTGAGTTCGGCGGTGCGCGCCGCCACCTGCTGCTCCAGCTCCTCGCCAAACCGGGCCAGCGCCGCGCGGGCGCGCATCTGGTCGTCGATGTCGGTGATGGTCACCACGCCGGCCATCAGCCGGCCGTCGCGGTCGAACACCGGCGCCGCGTTCAGCCCGATCCAGACGCGCCGGCCGTCGCCGCGCAGGTATTGGTAGGTCTCAGGCGGCGTGACCTCGGCGGCGAGCATGGCGCGCGCGATCGGAAAGCGCTCGGGCGGCACCGGCTGGCCGGCGGCATCGAGCAAGCCCCAGCGCGGATAGCCCTCGTAATCGGGCGTGCGCAGGATCGGATGGCCGAGGATTTCCTCGGCCCGGCGGTTGCCGGCCAGGATCTGGCCCGACTCGGCATCGGCAAACACGATGCCGACCGGCGCATGGCTCAGCACCGCCTGCAGCCGCGCCTTCTCGGCCTCCAGCAGCTCGACCGCCCGGTTGCGCTCGGTGGTGGCGCGCAGGCCGATCTCGGCGCGCTTGCGGTCGGTGATGTCGACGATGGCGCCCGGAAAGCGGCTGGGCTGGCCGGCGCCGTCGTACTCGCAGCGGCCGCGCGCAAACACCCAGCGCAGCTCGCCGTCGGCATCGGTCACGCGGTACTCCTCGGCGAACAGCGCGCCGGTGGCCAGGCTGTGCGCGACGACCGCCTCGATGCGCGCGCGGTCGTCGGCATGGATGGCATCGAGGAAGCGCTGCAGCGGCACGCCCCGGGCGGCATCGTGCGCATCGACGCCGAACAGCGCGGCGAGCCGGCCGTTGGCGGTGATCCGGTCGGCCGCCGGATCCCAGTCCCAGCCGCCGACCATGTTCGACGCCACCAGCGCCGAGGCGAAGTGCTCGTCGCTGCCGCCGGGCGCGCGGACCGGCGCCGGCTCGCTCAGATCGCGCAGCGTTTCCACCGTCCAGCCGGGCTGGCCGCGCAGCGGCGCCATGCGGGTCAGGCCCAGGAAATGGCTGCCGTCGGGCCGGGCGCGCCAGCCCTGGTACTCGACCCGGTCGCCGGCCAGCGCCTGGGCACGCAGCCGCTGCGGCAGCTGGCTGGCCACGTCGCGCAGCGGCCAGGTGAGCTCGGCGGGGCGGTCGAGCATCGCGCCCGCCTCGACCCGGAACAGCGCCTCGGCGCCAGCGCCGAAACGGCGGATGTGGCCACCGGCATCGACGAGCAGCAGCGCCAGACCGGGCAGGCTGGCCAGCAGATCGTCGAGCGCGGGCTCGGGCAGAGAGGAATCGTCCATCGCCGGATTATGGCCATGCGGCCCGCCGGACTGCGCCCCTTGCACGCGCGATGGGCTCGCTGCGGCCGGGTGCGCGCTGCCCGGCCGCCGTCGACGCGAGAGCGTCCGCTCACCGCCGATGAGTGGCCGGTGTTCGGCCCGCTTTCGCCTTCGGTACCGCGCCACATGCCGCCGATCGGTCACCGGCGCCGCACGGACGAACGGCTATTCGGGATTTCCGCAGTTGGTGCCTATACTTAGGTACTAACCCTAGTTCTGGGCTACCCCGCGAGGGGACTGCCGGTTGCTATCCGTGATCGGTCGCCGTCGAAAACCACTTCAAACGGAACCCACCATGACCAAGTTCATCGCCGCCCTCGCCCTCTTCGCCGCCAGCATCGCCGGTGCCAGCGCCTCGGCCCTGCCCGACAGCCTGCGCACCCCGCGCGCCGACTCGCCCGATTACACCGTCTTCCACGACGCGCCGACCGGCTTCGTCTTCGTCAAGCTGCCCACCGGCTGGAAGTTCGTCGGTCAGGCGGCCAAGGGCGCCTCGGTGCCCAACGATCTGCACACCGTCTTTCATGACGGCGGCACCCAGTTCGTGTTCGTGCGCATGCCCGAAGGCTGGAAGTTCGTCGGTCGCGCCGACGCCGCGATCTGATCGCCCCCTGACGGCGGCACGACCGCGCCACCCGCGATACCGCCGCGTGCGCGCCAGGAGGCGCGACGCAACGGACCGGTCAGCCGCCCCGTCACCGCAAAAGCCGCGCCTCGAGCGCGGCTTTTTGCTTTGTGCGCACGGTTGCATTGCCCGACTGCGTCCGAAGCACCGGCGCGCGATGATCTGCGGGTCGCGTCAGGAAGTTGCAAGAATCGGCTGCCAAGTTCCGCGACGCGATCCCATACGGGCCCGTATGCCAACATCGGCGGGCAACAGCCGACTCGCGGAGACACAGTCATGCAGAACATCTACGAACAGGGACTCGACCGGAACCCCGCCAACTTCGCACCGCTGTCGCCGCTCATGTTCATCGAGCGCACCGCGACCATCTATGCCGACAAGCTCGCCGTCGTCCACGGCGACCTGCGGCGCAGCTGGGGCGAGACCTACGAGCGCTGCAAGAAGCTGGCGAGCGCGCTCGCCAAGCGCGGCATCGGCGTCGGCGACACCGTGGCCGTGATGCTGCCCAACACGCCGGCCATGGTCGAAGCCCACTTCGGCATTCCCATGAGCGGCGCGGTGCTCAACACGCTCAACACCCGGCTCGACCCCGAGAACATCGCCTTCATGCTCGACCACGGCGAAGCCAAGGTGCTGATCGTCGACCGCGAGTTCTCGCCGCTGGCGCTGCGCGCGCTGCAGATGCGCGGCCGCACCAAGCCCATCCTCGTCATCGACGTGGACGACCCGCTCTACACCGGCAAGAACGCTGCTGTTGGCAGCATCGAGTACGAGGCCTTCGTGGCCGAGGGCGATGCCGACTTTGCGTGGAAGCTGCCCGACGACGAATGGGCCGCGATCGCGCTCAACTACACGTCTGGCACCACCGGCAATCCCAAGGGCGTGGTCTATCACCACCGTGGCGCGGCCGTGAATGCGGTGTCGAACATCCTCGAATGGGACATGCCGAAGCACGCCGTCTACCTGTGGACGCTGCCGATGTTCCACTGCAACGGCTGGTGCTTCCCGTGGACCATCGCCGCGCGTGCCGGCGTGAATGTGTGCCTGCGCCGCGTCGATGCCGAACTGGTGCTGGGCCTGATCCGCAGCGAAAAGGTCAGCCACTACTGCGGCGCGCCCATCGTGCACAGCCTGCTCATCAACGCGCCGGCCGAACTCAAGGCCGGCATCGACCATCCAGTCAAGGCGATGGTCGCCGGCGCCGCGCCGCCGGCCGCGATGATCGAGGGCATGGAATCGCTCGGCTTCGACCTGACCCATGTGTACGGCCTGACCGAGGTCTACGGCCCGGCCTCGGTCTGCGTGAAGCAGGACAGCTGGAACGACGCCGACATCGGCGAGCGCGCGCGGCTGAATGCGCGCCAGGGCGTGCGCTATCACCTGCAGCACGGCATCTCGGTACTCAACCCCGAAACCATGCAGCCGGTGCCGGCCGACGGCGAAACCATGGGCGAGATCATGTTCCGCGGGAACATCGCCATGAAGGGCTATCTCAAGAACCCGGGCGCCACCGAGGACGCCTTCGCGGGCGGCTGGTTCCACACCGGCGACCTGGCCGTGATGTATCCGGACGGCTACGTGAAGATCAAGGACCGCAGCAAGGACATCATCATTTCGGGCGGCGAGAACATCTCGTCGATCGAAGTGGAGGATGTGCTCTACCGCCATCCGGCGGTGGTCGCGGCGGCGGTCGTGGCCAAGCCCGACCCCAAGTGGGGCGAAACGCCCTGCGCCTTCCTCGAACTGAAGGCCGGCGCCACGGTTACGGTCGAGGAGATCATTGCCCACTGCAAGCAGCATCTGGCCGGCTTCAAGGTGCCGCGCTCGGTGGTGTTCAAGGAACTGCCCAAGACCTCGACCGGCAAGATCCAGAAGTTCGAGCTGCGCAAGGAAGCCGGCTCGGCGGCTGCCATCGACGTCTGACGTTTCACTCCCCGCGCGCCTGCCGTCCGGCGGGCGCCACCGTTTTCTTCCATCTGTCTCCACTGGAAGCGGCTCCGGCTCACAAGGCCGTCCGCGCGGCGTGGCGGTCGGGTCTGCACCTCGGGCCTGCCGTCGCGCCACATTTTTTTCCTAGCTCTCGGCAGGCAAGTCCACCAGCCCGTAACCGGCCGCAATGCGGAACAGGTGCAGGTCGCTCTGCGCGCCCAGCTTTTGCCGCACCGCCGACAAATGGTTGACCACGGTCTTGGGGCTCAGATGCAGCAGCGCCGCCACGCCGGCCGTGGCCTCGCCGCGCGCCAGCAGCCGCAGCACATCGAATTCGCGCGGCGTCAGCCGTTCGGCCAGACCGTCGCCGTCGAGCGCGGCCTCGGCCAGCAGCCGGGCGATGTCGGGCGCGAGCATGCGGCGGCCGAGCGCCACGCCACGGATGGCCTCGAAGATGGCGTCGGGCTCGCTGCGCTTGCTCATGTAGCCGAGCGCGCCGGCGCGCATGGCCTGGCGCACATGGCCGGCGCTCTCATGCATCGACAGCACCATCACCTTGAGATCGGGCTGGCGCGCGAGCATGCGGCGGATGGCGTCGAGGCCGCTGCCGCCGCGCAGCGACAGATCGACCACGGCGACATCGGGCGCGCTGTCGAGCAGACGGGCATAGGCGGCGTCGGCGTCGGCGGCTTCGGCCACGACATGGCACCAGGCTTCGGCATCGAGCAGGCGGCGGTAGCCGGCGCGCACCACCGCATGGTCGTCGACGAGCAGCAGCCGGATCATGCTGCGGCTCCGGCGGCGGCCGCTGCGCCAGCGCTGGCGCAGCGCGGCGCGCGCTCCAGCGGCAGCCAGCCGATCACCCGCACGCCACGCGGCGCGGCATCGAGCAGCGTGAGCCGGCCGCCAGCCATCGCCAGTCGCTCGCGCATGCCGGTCAGGCCGCAGCCGGGTGCGGCCAGCAGGCGCGCGGCACTGCCGCTGCCGTCGTCGGCCACCTCGATCTCGATGCCGCCGTCGACCAGCGCGAGCCGCACGCTGGCCCGCGTCGCGTCGGCATGGCGCAGCACATTGGTCAGCGCCTCCTGCACCAGCCGGAACAGCGCCAGCGCCGCCGGCGCATCGAGCGGCGGCAATTGCGCCGGCAGCCGGCGCTCGAGCGCCAGTCCGCGCCGCGCATAGCCGTCGAGCAGCTCGGCCAGCGCATCGCCGAGCGCCACGCCTTCGAGTCCGTGCGGCCGCAGGCTGGTCAGCAGGCTGCGCAGATGACCGTGGATGCGCCGGAGCTCGGCGCCGATTTCCTGCGCGCATTCGGTCATGCGCAGCGGCCCGGCGGCCGGATGGCGCGCGACAAAGCCCGCCGCCAGCCCGATGGCGGTAAGCGACTGGCCGAATTCGTCGTGCAGCTCGCGCGCCAGCGCCCGGCGCTCCTCCTCCTGGCTGGCGATGAGCCGGCGCGCCAGCTGGCGCTCGGCCGCGCGCGCCCGGTCGAGATGCGCGGCGAGCCGGTCGACCGCCGCCGCCACCTGCGCGAATTCGGGCAGCGCGAACTGCGGCAGCACTGCCGCGCGCTCGCCGCGTTCCAGCCGCGCCAGCCCGTCGACCAGACCGCGCACCGGCAGCAGCGCCCGGCCCACGGCCAGCCGCGCCGCCAGCACCGTGGCCAGCGACACGGCCAGCAGCGGCAACAGCAGCCGCAGCGCATCGCGGCGCTTTTCGTCGCGCTCGCCGCTGTCGTCGGGACTGAGCAGCAGCATCTGGCGGCCGGCCGGCAGCCGATGCGCGCCGGGCTCGACGGCGGCGTCGGCCGGCAGCAGCCGCAGCGCCAGATGGCGCGGCCGGGCCTCGGCCAGCACGGCGGCCAGCGTCGCGCGCTCGGCGGCACCGTCATGCCGCTCGACCGCCGCCGCCGCCGCCAGCAGCGCCGCCAGCTGGTCGGCGGCCCGCACTTCCTCGGCCGCGTCGGCGCGCAGGTTCAGCGCCGACACCGCCAGCACCACGGCGATCAGCGCCGCATGAAACCCGGCCAGATGCCAGGTCAATCGTCTGCGCAAATCCCCCACGGCTGTCCCCCATCGAAACGAAAGTCCGACAAGGGCAAGCCATGTGCCGACCGGGCGGCATTGCCAATTCGAATTGCCGCTGCGCAATTGCGAATGTCGACCGATTGCGATTGCGCATCGGTGCATTCACTGAAATCGGCCGGGAAAATTTCCCGACTTTCGCGCGACAAGCGGCTCCGGCAACAATTCCCGGGAATGTTTCCCGCGAATTCCGGGAGATTTTCCCGATCGTTCGTCCCAGGCAAACAGGCAAAAAAATCGGCAGCCGAAGCCGCCGATGAAGCGCGATTGCGCAAGACTGGATTGGCGGGCATCGGCACTGCGCAATTCTGCAACAGCGAATTGGCCAATCGGCCGATGCCAGACCTGAGGCAATTGTCGGCCGGAGCATTGCGCGCGAGCCGGGATAAATGCCCGCCTTTGTCGGGCCAGGCTCCCGGCAGCGCCGGCGCATGGGTTTTCTATATTGAATCGACACCGCCAATTCACTGCACCGGTGCAACAACGATTCGAGACGGAGACAATTCATGACCTCGCAACCGCGCCGCATTGCCGGCTTTGCGCTTCGTGGCCTCGCGGCCGCCATTGCCCTCGGCCTCGCCGCCGGCGCCTCGGCCGCCGGCAAGCCGGTGACCTGGGACGACATCGCCAACGACCAGTCCAGCACCGGCGACGTGCTCCAGTACGGCCTCGGCGTGAAGGCCCAGCGCTACAGCCCGCTCAAGAAGCTCAATCCGGCCACGGTGAAGAACCTGGTGCCGGCCTGGAGCTTCAGCTTCGGCGGCGAAAAGCAGCGCGGCCAGGAAGGCCAGGCCATCGTCCACGACGGCACGGTCTACGTGACCGCGTCCTACTCGCGCTTCTATGCGCTCGACGCGCGCACCGGCCAGAAGAAGTGGGAATACGAGCACCGCCTGCCCGACGACATCCGGCCCTGCTGCGACGTGGTGAACCGCGGTCCGGCCATCTACGGCAACAAGGTGTTCTTCGGCACGCTCGATGCCGGCATCGTCGCGCTCGACAAGGACACCGGGAAGGTGGTCTGGAAGGAGAAGTTCGAGGACCACAAGATCGGCTACACCATGACCGGCGCGCCGACGCTGGTGAAGGACAGGACCACCGGCCGCGTGCTGCTCATCCACGGCAGCTCGGGCGACGAATTCGGCGTGGTCGGCCGGCTGTATGCGCGCGACCCGGACACCGGCGACGAGGTCTGGATGCGGCCCTTCGTCGAGGGCCACATCGGCCGGCTCAACGGCAAGGACAGCACGCCCACGGGCAACCCCAAGGCGCCGTCCTGGCCCGACGATGCCAGCTCGCCGACCGGCAAGGTCGAGGCCTGGAGCCACGGCGGCGGCGCGCCCTGGCAGTCGGCATCGTTCGACATCGAGAACAACATGGTGGTGATCGGCGCCGGCAATCCGGCGCCGTGGAACGGCTGGAAGCGGACCAAGCCCGGCGACGATCCGCGCAACTGGGAAAGCCTGTTCACCTCGGGCCAGGCCTATGTGGATGCCGGCACCGGCGAGCTGAAGGGCTTCTATCAGCACACGCCCAACGACGCCTGGGACTTCTCGGGCAACAACGAAATCATCCTGTTCGAATACAAGGATCCGAAGACCGGCAGGCAGGTGAAGGCCGGCGCGCATGCCGACCGCAACGGCTTCTTCTTTGTCACCGACCGCAGCAAGCTGGCCGATGGCTCGGGCTATCCCAACAAGCCGACGGCGCTGATCGCCGCCTACCCCTTCGTCGACGGCATCAACTGGGCCAAGGGCTTCGACCTGAAGACCGGCAAGCCGATCGAGCCCGACGGCGCCGACTCGCTGCGCCCGCCGCTGCCCAAGGACGGCGCCGAAAAGGGCGAGGCCAAGTTCGTGTCGCCGCCCTTCCTGGGCGCCAAGAACTGGAATCCGATGTCCTACAGCCCCGACACCGGCCTGTTCTACATCGCCGGCAACGAGTGGGCCGAGGACTACTGGACCGAGAACCTCACCTACAAGGCCGGCTCGGCCTATCTGGGCCAGGGCTTCCGCATCAAGAAGCTGTTCGAGGACCACGTCGGCGTGATCGAGGCACTCGACCCGGTCACCGGCAAGGTGGCGTGGAAGGTGAAGGAGAAGTTCCCGATGTGGTCGGGCACGCTCACCACGGCCGGCGGGCTGGTGTTCACCGGCACCGGCGATGGCTTCGTCAAGGCGCTCGACGCCAGGACGGGCAAGGAGCTGTGGAAGTTCCAGACCGGCGCCGGCATCGTCGCCGCGCCGATCACCTGGGAACAAGACGGCGAGCAGTACGTCGGCATCCACTCGGGCTATGGCGGCGCGGTGCCGCTGTGGGGCGGCGACATGGCGGCGCTGACCAAGCAGTTGCAGCAGGGCGGCTCGTACTGGGTCTTCAAGCTGCCGAAGGACGCGGCGAGCCGGTGAACGCAACCGCCCTGCTTGCGCGGGCGGCCGGGCTGCTCGCGCTGACGGCCGCGGCCGCCGGCGCTCAGACCCGGCCGGCGCCCGAAGCCGAGGCCCGGCCGCTGGTCGTGATCGGCGACTGCCATCTGTGGCCGCATGCCCAGTGCGCCGGCGCCGATCTGCGCCATGCCGATCTGTCGGCGCTCGACCTGGCCGGCGCCGACCTGAGCGGCGCGCGGCTGGTGCGCGCCGATCTGCGCTTTGCCAACCTGGCCGGCGCCAATCTCGACGGTGCCGACCTGACGGCGGCGCGGCTCGAAGGCGCCAATCTGTCGGGCACCTCGCTGCGTGGCGCGCGGCTGGCCGGCGCCAATCTGGAGCTGGCGCGCGCCTTTCGCGCCGACTTCACCGGCGCCGATCTGCATGCCGCCAATCTGGAGGCGGTGCGCGCGCATTACGCCTGGTTCGTCGGCGCCGACCTGCGCGATACCGATTTGCAGGAGGCCAAGTTCAACGCGGCCAATCTGGCGCGGGCCCGGCTGACGGGGGCGCGGCTGCGCTTCACCATCTTTCCCGATGCGTTTACCGAAGACTGCGAGGGCTGCCCGCATGACTGATCGCCTGCGCATCCGCATTGCGCTGCTGCTGGCGCTGGCCGGCGGCGCCCTGCCCGCGCTCGCGCGCGACGACATACCGGGCAATCCGCTGCGCGGCCAGCCGGCCGCCATCGAGGCCGGTCAGGCGCTGTTCAACGCCAATTGCGCGCGCTGTCATGGCGCCGATGCCGTGGCCTTTCCGGCCGGCGGCCCCGATCTGCGCCGGCTCGATGCCTATTGCCGCCGCATCGAGCCCGGCCCGCTGCGCGAGCTGTGCCGGCGCGACAACGACGCCTACTTCCTCGGCTCGGTGCTGCGCGGCAAGACGCGCGTCGGCGTCGAGCACATGCCGGCCTGGGACGGCGTGCTGGCGCGCGACGAGATCTGGTCGATCCGCAGCTGGCTGGAGACGCGCATGCGCTGAACGAGTGCAGCCCGTTGCCGGCAGGCAACGGCGGCGCAGCGAGCGCAAGCGCGCTTGCAACAGGCTTTTCGGCGCGGCGCGCATTGCGGCATGGTTCGGGTGCAAACCCTCACAGGAGAACCCACATGCCGCATTTCCTTCCGCTGCGCCGCGTCGTCGCCGGCCTGACCCTGGCCGGTGTCGCCACCCTCGCCCATGCCGCGCCGTCGGCGCTGCTCAAGGCGCTCGATCCGGACAACGACGGCACCGTCAGCCTCGCCGAGGCCCAGACCGCCGCCAAGGCCCGCTTCGCCGCGCTCAATCCCGACAACGACGGCACGCTCGACGCCAAGGAACTCAAGCCGGCCAAGGTCACGCCGGCCGAGCTCAAGGCCGTGAATGCCGACAACGACGGCACGCTCGACGAAGCCGAATACCTCGCGCTGGTCGAGGCGCGCTTCAAGGCCGCCGATCCCGACAACGACGGCACGCTCGATGCCGCCGAGTTCAAGACCAAGGCCGGCAAGGCGCTCGCCGCGCTGCTGGTCAAGTAAGCCGCGCGACCGCACTGGCGTGAAACCCTCACGCCGGCGCGGTCGCCAGCCGGGGGCGGCTCGGGCTAACTTCCTGCTTTGCATGACTCACCCTCAGCACAAGCAGGCCCATGACCAAGCATCCGCCCCGTCACATCCGCCTCACCTCCCATCCCGGACGCGGTCCGCGCACCTCGCCCGAAATCCACTGGGATGCGCCCGACGCCCAGCAGCGCGGGCCCATCGTCGGCACCACGCTCAACCGGGCCCAGCGCAATGTCATCGGCACCCACAGCGGCTCGTACAGCGTGTACCGCGCGCTTGCCGTGGCCGCCGGCGCGCTCGATCCCACGCACCGCGCCGACCTGACCAATACCGCGCCGACCGACCGCATCGGCCCCTATCCGCAATGGAGCGAGCCGGGCCGCATCGTGTCGCTCGACCCGTGGGGAGCGGGGGTTGCCGACGTGTTCACAGAGCAGATCGCGGCCGGCATCGACATCCGCCCGACCATCGCGGTGACGCAGGCGCACATCGAGCTGCCCGAGATGCGCGAGGCCATCGCCGCCGGCCGCCTCAAGCCCGACGGCAAGCTGCTGCTGGCCAACGGCTCGGCGGTGGTCACCAAGGCGGCGATCGAGCCGGTCTGGTGGCTGCCCGGCGTGGCCCAGCGCTTTGGCTGCACCGAGACCGAGCTGCGCCGCATCCTGTTCGAGGAGACCGGCGGCATGTATCCCGAGCTGGTCACGCGCAGCGATCTGGAGGTGTTTCTGCCGCCGATCGGTGGACAGACCGTCTACATCCTCGGCAACCCGCGCGACCTGGCCAATCCCGAGGTGCCGCTGACCGCGCGCGTGCATGACGAGTGCAATGGCTCGGACGTGTTCGGCTCCGACATCTGCACCTGCCGGCCCTATCTCACCCATGCCATCGAGGAATGCATTCGCGGTGCCCAGAGCGTGGAAGCCGGCGGACTGGGCGGCGTGGGCCTGATCGTCTACAGCCGCAAGGAAGGCCGCGCGCTCGGCGAGGTCACCAAGTTCCTCGTCTACAACGCGCGCAAGCGGCAGGTCGGCGGCGACAGCGCCGACAAGTACTTTTTGCGCACCGAATGCGTGGCCGGCGTGCAGGACATGCGCTTTCAGGAGCTGATGCCCGATGTGCTGCACTGGCTCGGCGTGCGCAAGATTCACCGGCTGGTCTCGATGAGCAACATGAAGTTCGACGCGCTGGTCGGCAGCGGCATCGAGATCGGCGCGCGCGTGCCCATCCCCGACGAGCTGGTGCCGGCCGATGCCAAGGTCGAGATCGAAGCCAAGATGGCCGCCGGCTATTTCACCGACGGCCGCGTGATCGAGGGCGAAGCGCTCGCCGCCATCAAGGGACGGGAGCTGTCATGAGCCATGAACTTGCCCACAGCCAGCATGCAGCGCAGCAGCAGCACATGCCGGCCGGCCTCGCTGCGCTGGACCGCGCGGTCGAGGAGCTGCGCGCGCCAGCGACGATCCGGGCGCGCTGCAACAACATCCTCAAGGCGGTGCAGGCTGGCCGCTCCGAGTTCTTCCGCGTGGACGAAAGCCGGCTCGACGCGGCCGCCGACGTGGTGGCCGAGGTCACGCGCGCCAGCTATCCGGCGCTCGACGTGCCGTATCACAGCCGCTGGCGGCACTTTGGCGCCGGCGGCGTCGACCGCGAGGCGGCCTTCGACGCGGCGTTTGCAACCCGATTCGCCAAGGCTGGCGGCACGCTCGATTCGCCCGAATTCGCCGCCGCGCGCGCCCGCGCCGCCATCGATCTGGCGCTGGTCAGCGTGCTGCTCGATGCCGGCGCCGGGCCGCAATGGCGCTGGGTCGAGTCGCGCGCCGACGGGCATTCGGCCAGCTTCAACCGCTCCGAGGGGCTGGGCGTGGCGAGCTTTCACGCCTTCATGAGCGGCGCCTTCTCGGCCACCGCCGGCGATCCGCTGCGCGTGGATGCCGAGGCGCTGCAACGGCTCGACGCCAGCAAGCTCGGCGCGCTGTTCCAGGCCAGCGAGGCCAATCCGCTGGTCGGCGTGGACGGCCGCGCGCTGCTGCTGCGTCGGCTCGGCAAGACGATTGCCGCGCGGCCCGAGCTGTTCGGCAAGCCGGCGCGGCCGGGCAATCTGTTCGATGCGCTGCTCGCGCAATCGGGTCAGGCGCCGGTGCGCGCGCGCGATGTGCTCGGGCTGCTGCTCGACGGTCTGGCGCCGATCTGGCCGTCGCACCAGAAGCTGGCCGACCAGCCGCTCGGCGATTGCTGGCGCCATCCGCTCGCGGGTGGCAGCGGTCTCGGCGCCGGCTGGGTGCCGATCCACAAGCTGTCGCAATGGCTGAGCTATTCGCTGCTGGAGCCGATCCTGCGCGCCGGCGTACAGGTGATCGGCATCGACGAGCTGACCGCGCTGGCCGAGTACCGCAACGGCGGCCTGCTGATCGACAGCGGCGTGATCGTGCCGCTCACGCGCCAGGTCACCGACAAGGCCTGGACGCCCGGCGACACCGTCGTCATCGAATGGCGCGCGCTGACCATCGCGCTGATGGACCCGCTCGCCGACCGGGTACGCGCCAAGCTCGGCAAGCCCGAGATGCCGCTCGCCGCCATCCTCGAAGGCGGCAGCTGGGCCGCCGGCCGCGTGCTTGCCGGCAAGCTGCGCGGCGGCGATCCGCCGATGAAGGTGGTGAGCGACGGCACCGTGTTCTGAACCACCGCAACCCAACAACGACTCCCGAGCGCCCCAACGATGAGCTTCGAACTCCCGCCCAACGTCACCGTCATCGACCATCCGCTGGTGCAGCACAAGCTCACCCTCATGCGCCGCAAGGACGCCAGCACCAACAGCTTCCGCCGCCTGCTCAACGAGCTGAGCACGCTGATGGCCTATGAAGTGGTGCGCGACATGCCGATGCAGGAAATCGACATCGAGACGCCGCTGGAGCCGATGAAATCGCGCGTGATCGACGGCAAGAAGACGGTGCTGGTGTCGATCCTGCGCGCCGGCACCGGCATCCTCGACGGCATGCTCAATGTCATTCCGGGTGCGCGCATCGGCCACATCGGCCTGTACCGCGACCCCAAGACGCTGGGCGCGGTCGAGTACTACTTCAAGATGCCCGGCGAGATGGAATCGCGCGACGCCATCGTGCTCGACCCGATGCTGGCCACCGGCAACTCGGCCATCGCCGCCATCGACCGGCTCAAGGAAGAAAGCCCGCGCAGCATCAAGTTCGTCTGCCTGCTCACCTGCCCCGAAGGGCTCACGGCGCTGAGCCGCGCGCATCCGGACGTGCCGATCTTCACCGCGCATGTCGACCGCCAGCTCGATGAGCACGGCTATATCCGGCCCGGGCTGGGCGATGCGGGGGACCGGCTGTTCGGCACCAAGTGATGCTCGATCTCCTCGTCACCGGCGCCACGCTGCCCGACGGCCGGACCGGCATCGACATCGCAGTCGCCGACGGCCGCATCGTCGACGTGGCGCCAGCCATCCAGGCGCAGGCGGCCCGGGTCATCGACGCCGCCGGCCTGCTCGTCACGCCGCCCTTCGTCGACGCCCATTTCCACATGGACGCGACGCTCTCCTACGGCCTGCCGCGCGTGAATGCGAGCGGCACCCTGCTCGAAGGCATTGCGCTGTGGGGCGAACTCAAGCCGGTGCTCACCGAGGAAGCCATCGCCGAACGGGCGCTCGCCTATTGCGACTGGGCCATCGCGCGCGGCCTGCTCGCGATCCGCACCCATGTCGATGTCTGCGATCCGCGCCTGCTGGCAGTGCGCGCCCTGCTCGACGTGAAGAAGCGCGTCGCGCCCTGGCTCGATCTGCAACTGGTCGCCTTTCCGCAGGACGGCGTGCTGCGCTATTCGCCGGCGCGCGACGACCCGGGCTGCAAGCTCAGCGCGCTGCAACTGCTCGAACAGGCGCTCGACCTCGGCGTGGACGTGGTCGGCGGCATTCCGCATTTCGAACGCACGATGGCCGACGGCGCCGAATCGGTCCGGCTGCTGTGCGAGCTGGCGGCGGCGCGCGGCCTGCGCGTCGACATGCATTGCGACGAGTCCGACGATCCGCTGTCACGCCACATCGAGACGCTGGCCTTCCACACCCAGCGGCTCGGGCTGCACGGCCGCGTGACCGGCTCGCATCTCACGTCCATGCATTCGATGGACAACTACTACGCGAGCAAGCTGATCCCGCTGATCGCCGAATCGGGCGTGAACGCGGTCGCCAATCCGCTCATCAACATCACGCTGCAAGGCCGCCAAGACAGCTATCCAAAACGGCGCGGCATGACCCGCGTGCCCGAGCTGATGGCCGCCGGCGTCACCGTCGCCTTCGGCCACGACTGCGTGATGGACCCGTGGTACTCGCTCGGCTCGGGCGACATGCTGGAGGTGGCGCAGATGGGCCTGCACGTTGCGCAAATGACGTCGCAGGACGCGATGCGTGCCTGCTTCGCCGCCGTGACGCAGAATCCGGCCCGCATCCTCGGGCTCGACGGCTACGGTCTCGCGCCCGGCTGCCATGCCGACTTCGTGCTGCTGCAAGCGCGCGACGCCGTCGAGGCGATCCGGCTGCGCGCGACCCGGCTTGCCGTGGTGCGGCGCGGCCAGATCGTCGCCTCGGCGGCGCCGGCCGTCTCGACGCTGACGTTGGATGGCAAGCAGCGTGCTATCGACTTCCTGCGCAGCCCGCCGGGCTGCTGAAGGCCGTTTTCTGTCTCGTTTCCGACCGCGTTGACCCCGGATGTCCAGAATGTTCCTGCGCATGAAGCGCCTCAATGCCGTGCGTGCCTCGCGTCCCATCGGCGCCTTTCCCAACCAGCCGGTCAAGCCCACCGACCTGTTGCGCGCCATGCTCGACATGGCGATCAACGCCGCCCAGCCGTCGCGCTGCCTGCCGCCCTATCTGCCGACCGAGCTGCCCAAGGGCCGCTTCATCGTCATCGGCGCCGGCAAGGCCGCCGCCTCGATGGCCAAGGCGGTCGAAGAAAACTGGCCCGGCGAGGTCGAGGGTCTGGTCATCACGCGCTACGGCTATGCCCAGCCCTGCGACCGCATCGACGTGGTCGAGGCCGGCCATCCGGTGCCTGACGATGCCGGCCGCGAAGCCGCGCAACGCATGCTCAAGCTGGTCAGCAATCTCACGCCCGACGACGTGGTGCTGTGCCTGATTTCGGGCGGCGGCTCGGCGCTGCTGACCGCGCCGCTCGAAGGCATCACGCTCAAGCACAAGCAGGAACTGAGTCGCGCGCTGCTGGCCTCGGGCGCGAGCATTTCGGAGATGAACTGCGTGCGGCGCCATCTGTCGGCGCTCAAGGGCGGCCGGCTGGCGCTGGCCTGCGCGCCGGCCAAGGTCATCAACCTGCTCATCTCCGACGTGCCCGGCGACGATCCGATCGACATCGCCTCCGGTCCGACGGTGCCCGATCCGACCACCTGCGCCGACGCGATCGGCATCGTCAAGCGCTACGGCATCCGGCTGCCGCAGCCGGTGTGGAAGGTGCTGGAGACCGGCCGCGGCGAAAGCATCAAGCCCGGCGATCCGCGTCTGCCGCAGATCGAGACCCACATCATCGCGAGGCCGCAAACCTCGCTCGAAGCCGCCGCCGACTTGGCGCGCGCCGCCGGCGTCACGCCGGTGATCCTCGGCGACAGCATCGAGGGCGAGGCGCGCGAAGTCGGCAAGGCGATGGCCGGCATCGCGCTGCAAGTGGTGCGCTACGGCCAGCCGGTGGTGAAGCCCTGCGTGCTGCTCTCCAGCGGCGAAACCACGGTGACGGTGCGCGGCGCCGGCAAGGGCGGGCGCAATGTGGAGTTTTTGCTGTCGCTCGGCATCGCGCTGAACGGCGTGCAGGGCGTGCATGCGCTGGCCGCCGATACCGACGGCATCGACGGCGCGGGCAAGAGCGCCGGCGCGCTGCTGCGGCCGGGCACGCTGGCCAAGGCGCGCACGCTGGGCATCGTGCCGCGCGATGCACTACATGCGAACGACGGGCATGGCTTCTTCGGCGCGGTCGGCGACTCGATCGTCACCGGGCCGACGATGACCAACGTGAACGACTTCCGGGCGATTCTGGTCATCTGAGCCGGCCTGCCGCCGCCGCCCGGATCGGAAGCCGGCTGCGGTGGCGCAAGCGCAAGCCGACTGCTCACCCGAATGCGCACCGAGGTTTGCAGCGCGCGCGTTAAGCTGGCCGACTTTCCACAGCCGACCGACCCATGCCCTCTCCTTCCGACATCCACAACATGGCGCTCTTCTGCGACTTCGAGAACGTCGCGCTCGGCGTCGCCGATGCCGAGTACCCGAAGTTCGACATCCGCAAAGTCATGGAGCGCCTGCTGCTCAAGGGCAGCATCGTCGTGAAGAAGGCCTACTGCGACTGGGACCGCTACAAGGCGTTCAAGCGCGACATGCATGAGGCCGCCTTCGAGCTGATCGAGATTCCGCATGTGCGCCAGTCGGGCAAGAACTCGGCCGACATCCGCATGGTCGTGGACGCGCTCGACCTCTGCTACACCAAGAGCCATGTCGACTGCTTCGTCATCATCAGCGGCGATTCCGACTTCTCGCCGCTGGTGTCCAAGCTGCGCGAGAACAACAAGAAGGTGATCGGCGTCGGCGTGCGCAACTCCACGTCCGACCTGCTGATCGGCAACTGCGACGAGTTCATCTTCTACGACGACCTGGTGCTCGAATTCCAGGAAGCGCGGCGCAAGCGCGCCGAACGCCAGGGCCAGCAGCAGCCAAGCGGCAACGCCCGCGCCAGCAAGCCCGCCGCCGACAAGGCCGAGCCGCAGCGCGCGCCCGCCGGCAAGCCGGCCGCCAGCGCCAAGACCGGCAGCGGCAAGGGCGAAGGTCGCTCGCGCAACCGGCGCGGCGGACGCGGCAAGACCGAGCTGCCGCCCGCAGCCGAGCCGGCCGACCTGTTCGACGGCATCGTGCCGCCGACCGATGACGCTGGCGAACTGACCGCAGACATGGCCGACGCCCAGCTCGCCCTGCCCGCCGCCGAGGTGCCGTCCGAAGCCGAAGCCGTGCCGGCAGACGTCGCGGCCGACGCGCCGGCCGAAGCCGCTGTCGCGCCGGTGGCCGAAGAAGCCGCACCGCCCGCCAAGCCGCGCCGACCGGCCCGCAAGCGCGCCGGCGCCAAGCTGTCCAGCGCCGATGCACCAGTCGCCGAAGCCGTGGTCGCCGTCGCCGAGCCGGCCGCTGCCGCCGACGACACCGAACCTGAAGCCACCACCGAGCCGGACGCCGAACCCGCCCGGCCCGATGTCGCCAACGCCGGCTGGTCGCGCACCGGTCGCGGCCGGGGCCGCGCCGGCGCTGCGGCTGCAACCGACGCCGTCGCCACCGAAGCGGTCGCCGAGCCCGAACCGGCCGAGCCCGCCACGCCTGCGCCCAAGGCCCGTCCGGCGCGCAAGTCGCGCAGCCGCAAGGCCGCCGCCGACGTGATCGAAACCGCACCGGCCGAGACCGCGCCGGTCGAAGCGGCCGCGCCGGTACCGGCCGAAGCCCCGGCGCCGGTGCAGAACGTCGCCGCCGTCCACGCCAGCGAGGACGAACTGCGCCGCCGTCAGGCGCTCGACTGGGTCATCGAGACCGTCGAGGCGCTGCTCAACGAGCGCGGCGCCGAGGAAAAGATCTGGGGCTCGATGGTCAAGCAGACGCTCAAGCGGCGTCAGCCCGGCTTCAACGAGGCGGCCTATGGCTATCGCGCCTTCGGCGATCTGCTGGCCGATGCCGAAAAGCGCGGCCTGCTCCAGCTGGAGCGCGATGCCAAGTCGGGCGGCTCGCTGATCCGGCTGGTCTGACCGCCGGCGCAGCAACGCAAAAAGGCCGGCAGATGCCGGCCTTTTTCATTGGCGCGACCGGCTTGCGCCGGCCATCGCCGCGATCAGAGCTTGTGGATCTGGAGATGCACCAGCGTCTGGTTGAGCAGGCCGTAGGCGATCTCGCCGAAGGTGAACGGCCCCTTGAAATGGCCGGTGTGCTGGCCTTCGAGCTTGCCGTACAGATAGTTGAGGATGCAGTTCAGCGACAGCGCCGGCTCGATGTCGAGCGGCTCGATCGCGGCAGCGAACGACTTGGGATAGTCGGCCACCGGCGCGGCGATGCGATAGGTGACGCCCGGGAACACCGGCGCATACAGCTGCACCCGGCCGTTCTGCGCATCGACCGAGGCGAAGCTCACGTTGACCATCGCGCCGCAGTAGTCGGCCACCAGCGGCAGCCGCGTGTCGATGGCGTTCTCGCCCAGCCATTGCGCGAAATTCACCTTCTGACCGTTGACCCGCGCATGGCTCACGTTGAAGCCGGTGTCGTCGAACTCGACCGTGGCGCCGTCGCCCTGGCCGAACAGGTTGACGATGCCGATCTCGGCCTGATGGCCGGCAGCCAGCGTGGCATGCAGCGCCACCGCGCGATCCGAACTGACCGCGCCGGTACGGCCGTCGATCACCTTGGGCACGGCCTTGCCGATGTCTTCCACCGCCACGCCGGCGATCCAGCCCAGCAGCGGACGATTGAAGATGCCGTCATAGGCATAGACGTTCTTGGCGAAGGACTCGTGCACCGTCGTCAGCGCCGGGACGATGAGATAGCTGAAGCCGTTCTCGGCCTCGTCGGCGGCGATCGCCGCGAGTTCGCGCTCGTCGTACAGGCGGGTCGAGATCGCCGTCACGCTGGCCGGCAGCGCCGACACGAACACGCGGTCTTCGGTCTTGAGACCGCCCTCGTCGTCCATGAAGTAGGGGATCGTGCCGCCGATCCAGTCGCCCTTCGGCAGCTGGGTCAGCAGCGCTTCGGGGCCGGCGATGATGGCCTTGGTACCCGACTCGATCAGCGAGGCGGCCTGTTGCAGGGTGTGCAGCTTGTTCATGTCGTGGCTCCTCAGCCGAAGATTGCTTTGATGTCCTTGTCGGCGATGCGCTCGTTCTCATGGAAGAACTGGTGCGCTTCACCGATCAGCTTTTCGAGATTCTTCGGCGAGGAGTCAGTCTTGGCCGACATGGTCAGTCGGCTGACCAGGAACTTGGCGGCCAGGAGAGTAAAGGAGGGCTGGACCTTGCCGGTGACCAGGTCCTTCCACTTGGGGTGCTGTTTTGCCGGAACCATTTGGACGTCTGTCTCCAGGGAGCTCGTGCTTGTGTCGAAGTGCGGGGCGCGCCTGATGGCAGCGACCCCGGATGGGCTGGCGACCGGGACGCGCACCCGGTCGGGCCATGCACTTGTTAACGGCGACACGCAGCGACTCTTGACGGATCGACGTCAAGGGAAAACCCGAAGCAAACGCCTGAACTGGCTTACTTTTTCGGCGGCAGCAGCACGCTGTCGATCACATGGATCACGCCGTTGGCGGCGCGCAGGTCGGGACGGGTCACCACCGCCACGCCGTTCAGGCCGACGAAGCTGCCCGCGGTCTCGATGGTGAGTTCGCTGCCTTCGAGCGACTTGACCGCGCCAGCCTTGACCTCGGCTGCCAGGAACTTGCCGGCCACCACGTGATAGCTGAGCACGGCCTTGAGCTTGGCCGGATCGGCCTTGAGCTCGGCCAGCGTCTTCGCCGGCACGGCGGCAAAGGCCGCATCGCTCGGCGCAAACACCGTGAACGGGCCCGGACCGGCAAGCGTCGCGCCCAGGCCGGCCGCCGCGACCAGCTGATTGAAGGTGGCCAGCTCGGGCTGGGCCGCCGCCACCGCCGGAATGTCCTTCGACGCGCCGCCGAAGCTGGCGCAGGCTGACAGCGCAATTGCCATCGAGGAAAGAATCAGGGTGCGTCGTTTCATTGTGGGTTTCCGTCGAGAATGAAATTGAAAGGCAACTCCTTGACGATATCTCCGCCGAATGAAACATTCATGACGCGACATAAAACAAAAGGGCCGATACCCGTTCCGGTATCGGCCCTTTCATCGGCTTGACGACAAATCAGCCGAAACGCCCGGTGATGTAATCCTCGGTCTGCTTCTTGCGCGGCTTGATGAAGATCTGGTCGGTATCGCCGAATTCGATCAATTCACCCAGATACATGTAGGCGGTGTAATCGGAGCAACGCGCGGCCTGCTGCATGTTGTGCGTCACGATCACTACCGTGTAATCCTCCTTCAATTCGGCGATCAATTCCTCGACCTTGGCCGTGGAAATCGGATCGAGCGCCGAACAGGGCTCGTCGAGCAGCAGCACCTCGGGGCGGATGGCAATACCGCGCGCAATGCACAGCCGCTGCTGCTGGCCGCCCGACAGGCTGGTGCCGCTCTGCTTGAGCTTGTCCTTCACCTCGGTCCAGAGCGCCGCCTTGCTCAGCGCCCATTCGATGCGCTCGTCCATTTCGCCCTTGCTGAGCTTTTCGAACAGACGCACGCCGAAGGCGATGTTGTCGTAGATGCTCATCGGAAACGGCGTCGGCTTCTGGAACACCATGCCGATCTTGGCGCGAATCAGCGAAACGTCGGTCTTGGTCGTGACCAGGTTTTCGCCGTCGATCAGGATTTCGCCTTCGGCACGCTGCTCGGGATAAAGCGCAAACATCTTGTTGAAAGTGCGCAGCAGCGTTGATTTGCCGCAGCCCGACGGGCCGATGAATGCCGTCACCTTCTTTTCGGGAATGCCGAGATTGATGTTCTTCAGCGCATGGAATTTCCCGTAATAGAAATTCAGGTTGCGCACATCGATCTTGGAGGCCAATTGCGCCGCCGAATCCTTGGCGCCCGACTTGTTGTCGAACATGCTGGCCGAAACATTGATTTGGCGGGAGGTCGCTTCCACAGCTTTGCTTTCGAACATGATCAGAACTCCTTCTTGCCGAACAGCGTCCGGGCCAGAACGTTGATGCACAGCACGCTGACCGTGATCAGGAAGACGCCAGCCCAGGCAAGGCTTTGCCAGTTTTCGAAGGGCGACATCGCGAACTTGAAGATGGTGACGGGCAGATTCGCCATCGGCTCCGACATGTCGAGACTGAAGAACTGATTCGACAGCGCCGTGAACAGCAGCGGTGCGGTCTCGCCCGAGATACGGGCCACCGCCAGCAGCACGCCGGTGACGATGCCGGCGCTCGATGCCTTGAGCGTGATGCTGTAGATCACGCGCCACTTGGGCATGCCGAGCGCGAACGAGGCTTCGCGCAGCGCATTGGGCACCAGCAGCAGCATGTTCTCGGTGGTGCGGATGACGACCGGGATCACGATCAGCGCCAGCGCGATCACGCCGGCAAAACCCGAGTAATGGCCCGAGCGCGCCACCACCACCGCATACACGAACAGACCGATCACGATCGACGGCGCCGACAGCAGGATGTCGTTGATGAAGCGGGTCGAGCGGCCGAGCCAGGTGTTCTGGCCGTATTCCGCCAGGTACACGCCGGCCAGCACCCCGATCGGCGCGCCGACGAAGGTGGCCGCCAGCACCAGCATCCCCGAGCCGACGATGGCGTTGGCCAACCCACCGACGTCGGCATTGGGCGCCGGCGTCGATTCGGTGAACAGCGACAGGCTGAGGCCCGAGATGCCGAGCTTGAGCGTGGTGAACAGAATCCAGACCAGCCAGATCAGCCCGAACACCATCGCCGACAGCGACAGCGTGAGCGCGATGGCATTGATGTGCTTGCGACGGCGATGCATCGAATTGCGCAGGGCGATGTCGACGCGGCCGGGGGCGGCCACCTGACCGATGACGGCGCTCATGAACGGGCTCCTTCACCCGCGCGCAGCTTGGCAAGCAGCAGCTTCGACGCGGACAGCACGAGGAAAGTGATGAAGAACAGCAGCAGGCCCAGTTCCATCAGCGCTGCGGTATGCAGCCCCGACGATTCGGCGAACTCGTTGGCCAGCGCCGAGGTGATGGAATTGCCCGGCATGTAGAGCGAGATGCCGTCGAGCAGGTTGGTGTTGCCGATCACGAAGGTGACCGCCATGGTTTCGCCGAGCGCGCGGCCCAGACCCAGCATCACGCCGCCGATCACGCCGGTCTTGGTGAAGGGCAACACCACCTTGAAGACCACTTCCCAGGTCGTGGAGCCGACGCCGTAGGCCGCTTCCTTGAGCATCGGCGGCGTCACCTCGAACACGTCGCGCATGACCGAGGCGATGAAGGGGATGACCATGATCGCCAGGATGATCCCGGCGCACAGCAGGCCGATGCCGATCGGCGGACCCGCCACCAGATTGCCCAAGCCCGGAATCGAGCCGAGCACGTTCTGCACCGGCACCTGGAAGTAGTTGGAGAACACCGGCGCGAACACCAGCAGGCCCCACATGCCGTAGACGATCGACGGAATCGCCGCCAGCAGCTCGATGGCGGTGCCGAGCGGCTGGCGCAGCCACACCGGCGACAGCTCGGTAAGGAAGAGCGCGATGCCGAAGCTCACCGGCACCGCGATCACCAGCGCGATCACCGAGGTGAGCAGCGTGCCGTAGATGGGCACCAGCGCGCCGAAGTTCTCCTCGACCGGATCCCAGGTGGAATTGGTGAGGAAGCCGAGGCCGAAGCGCGAGATCGACGGCCAGGCCTCGACCACCAGCGAAACGATGATCCCGGCCAGCACCAGCAGTACCAGCGAGGCGGCGGCGCGCGTGGCGCCGGCGAAGATGATGTCGCCGGCGGCGTTGTAGGCGCGGTCGGTGTTCGGCTGGGTCGCGAGGCCGGCGGAACGGTTGGGTTCGGTCATGGGAGATGTCCTGGAGAATCAGCGTGCTGCGGTGCGTCGCGCTTTCGGTCGGCTGGCGCGATCGCCGTCATGCGGCGCTGCCGGGCCCCCGATGGGCCCGGCGGGCGGACATTACTTGAACGCGACGGCCTTGCCGGCGCCGTCCTTGATCGAGCTGGTCCAGAGGTTCTGGATCAGCTTGACCACATCGGCCGGCAGCGCCACGTAATCGAGCTGGTCGGCAGCCGCCGCGCCATTGGCATAGGCCCAGTTGAAGAACTTGAGCACCTCGGCCGCCTGCTCGGGCTTCTCGGCGTTCTTGTAGACGATGATGAAAGTCGTCGACGTGATCGGCCACGCGTCCTTGCCGGCCTGATTGTTGAGATTGACCGCGAAGCGGGCCTTCTCGTAGTCGGCGCCGGCGGCGGCGGCGGCAAAGGTCTTGTCGTCCGGCTGCACCCAGTTGCCGGCGGCGTTCTGCAGCGCGGCGTAAGGCATCTTGGTCTGCTTGGCGTAGGAGTACTCGACATAGCCGACCGAACCCGGCAGGCGCGCCACGAACGAGGCCACGCCTTCGTTGCCCTTGCCGCCCATGCCGTTGGGCCAGTTGACCGTGTTGCCAGTGCCGACCTTGGCCTTCCAGTCTTCCGACACCTTGCTCAGGTAGTCGGTGAAACCGTTGGTCGTGCCAGAACCGTCGGCGCGGTGCACCGTGGCGATGGCCTGCTCAGGCAGCTTCACGCCCGGGTTCAGCGCCACGATGGCCGGATCGTTCCACTTGGTGATCTTGCCCAGGAAGATGTCGGCCAGCACATGGCCGGTCAGGCGCAGCTCGCCCGGCTTGACGCCGGCGATGTTGAACACCGGAACGATGCCGCCGATGGCGGTCGGGAATTGCACCATGCCGCCCTTGTCGAGGTCTTCCGGCTTGAGCGGCGCATCCGAGGCGCCGAAATCGACCGTCTTGGCCTGGATCGCCTTCACGCCACCCGACGAGCCGATCGACTGATAGTTGACCCGGTTGCCCGTCGCCTTCTGGTAGTCGGCAGCCCAGCGCGAATACAGCGGCGCCGGGAATGACGCACCGGCACCCGTGACTTCGGCGGCCTGCGCGGGAATCGCGGCAGCACAGCCGAGGGTGGCGAAAGCGGCCGTCAGAACGAACTTCTTCAACATGAAAGTGACCTTTCGGGGGTGAGCTGAAAACTTGAAACGCACGATATGCAGGCTGTGTGACAGACCAATGACATGACGCGAGCCGTCGGCCGGACGTCGCTGCGCCAGGGCAACGGCGGCGGTCAGGCCTTGGGCTGGGGCGTGATCTGGGCCAGCTGATGCAGCAGCACGCCGTGGGTCGAGCGGCGCGGCTCGCCGGCGGCCGGCGCGAGGCGGGTGTAGTTGCCCTCGCTGTCCATGATCCAGGCCAGCGCGTTGTCGTCGAGCAGCACCATCAGCCCTTCCTCGATCACACGCGCCTTGAGCTTCTTGTCGGTGACCGGGAAGGCCACCTCGATGCGCCGGAAGAAGTTGCGGTCCATCCAGTCGGCACTCGACAGATAGACGCGCTCGGCGCCGTTGTCGAAGAAATAGAACGCGCGGCTGTGCTCCAGAAAGCGGCCGATCACCGAGCGCACCACGATGTTTTCGGACAGGCCGGGCACGCCCGGCCGCAGCGCGCACACGCCGCGCACGATCAGATCGACCTGCACGCCGGCCTGGCTGGCCTCGTAGAGCAGCGCGATCACCTTGTCTTCGAGCAGCGCATTGATGCGGGCGATGATTCGGCCCTTGCCGCCAGCCTTGACATTGGCGATCTCGGTACGGATGCCGGCGCAGACGTTCTCGTGCAGCGTGAACGGCGCCTGCCAGATCTGCTTGAGCGACTGATGCCGGCCCAGCCCGGTGAGCTGCTGGAACAGCTCGTGGACATCCTGGCAAAGCTGGGCGTCGGAGGTGAACAGGCCGAAGTCGGTATAGAGCTTGGCGGTGCGCGGGTGGTAGTTGCCGGTGCCCAGATGCGCATAGCGCACGAGCTTGGTCGCGCCGGTGCGGCCGATCTCGCGCCGCACCACGAACAGCAGCTTGGCGTGTGTCTTGTGGCCGACCACGCCGAACACCACATGCGCGCCGGCCTCTTCGAGCCGCGCCGCCCAGTTGATGTTGGTTTCCTCGTCGAAGCGCGCCAGCAGCTCCAGCACCACCGTCACTTCCTTGCCCATGCGTGCCGCCTGCACCAGCAGCTCCATCAGCTCGCTCTGGTTGCCGGTGCGGTAGATGGTCTGCTTGATCGCCACCACATTGGGGTCGTTGACCGCCTGGCGCACGAAGTCGAGCACCGGCGTGAACGACTGGTAGGGGTGATGCACCAGCACATCCTGCTTGGCGATGATCTTGAACAGGTCGCGCTGCTTGGCCTCGCCCTTGCGGATCGCCTCGGGCAGGCCGGGCACGAAGGGCCGGTACTTCAGCTCGGGGCGGTCGATCAGGTCGGGCACCTGCATCAGCCGCACCAGATTCACCGGCCCGCCGACCGGAAACACCTGCTCGCTGCCCAGACTGAACTGCTTGCACAGGTATTCGCGCATCGAGGCCGAGCAGTTGTCCGACAGCTCCAGCCGCACCGCATCGCCGAACTGTCGCTGCGACAGCTCGCCCTTGAGCGCCTCGCGCAGATTGGTCACTTCCTCGTCGTCGATGAACAGATCGGAATTGCGGGTGCATCTGAATTGATAGATGCCCTTGATTTCCATGCCCGGAAACAGCGATCCGACGCAACCCTGCATGACAGAAGTCAGCAGCATCAATCCATGCGGATAGCCGCTGATTTCGCGCGGCACCTGGATGAGACGCGGCAAGGCGCGCGGCGCCTGCACGATGGCAATGCCCGAATTGCGGCCAAATGCATCGCGGCCCGAAAGCTCGATCGCGAAATTGAGCGACTTGTTCAGCACGCGCGGAAATGGCCGCGCGGGATCGATCGCGATCGGCGTGAGGATCGGCAGCACTTCGCGCTCGAAATAATCGCGCGCGAACCGCGCGTGCGCCTCGTTCCAGGTCGCCGTCACATGGAAGACGATGCCCTCGGCCTCCAGCGCCGGCACCAGCACATCGTTGTAGATGGCGTACTGGCGCGCGACGATGGCATGCGCCAGCTCCGAGACATTGCGCATCGTCTCGACCACCGTCTTGCCATCTTCGAGCACGAAACTCGGATCGGTACGGGCCTGGGCCTTCAATCCCGCCACGCGAATCTCGAAGAATTCATCGAGATTGCTGGAGACGATGCAGACGTATTTCAGCCGTTCGAGCAGCGGCACCGAGGCGTCTTCCGCCATCGCGAGCACGCGTTCGTTGAATTTGAGAATGCCGATTTCGCGGTTGAGCAATTGCGGGACTTTTTCGCTGAGTTCTGGTTGTTGTTGGTCCATGCCTGTTCCGTGATTTCCGCGGCAATGCTTGCGCGCAACTTGCGCAAGGCTTCCATTGCTTTGTGACCAATTGATGAATTGTCGTGATGCGGCGCGGTACGGTTTTGGCTGGCGTTCGTGCTGTCATAATCGCCGGACTGTTGCGGCGCAGTATTGGGTCGCAGTGCAATCAGGTCGGCCTCAGGGCTCTTTTTTCATCTTCAGACAGTTTCGCGCGCAGATGTCGGATCCGTCCCTTATCGCTTCGGTGGACTGCGGTTCCAACAGCTTCCGGCTGCTGGTCGCACGGGTTGTGGAAACCTCCCACGGCAAGCAGATCTATCCGCTCGACTCCCTCAAAGAGACGGTGCGCCTCGCCGCCGGTCTTTCCAAAGACAAGATGCTCGACGATGCGGCCTTCGAGCGCGGGCTTACCGCGCTGGCACGCTTCGGCGAGCGGCTGCGCTCCTTCCATCCCGAGCAGGTGCGCGCCGTCGCGACCAACACCCTGCGGGTCGCCAAGAACGCGCCGCTGTTCCTGCGCCAGGCCGAAGACCTGCTCGGCTTCCCGCTCGAAGTGATCGCCGGCCGCGAGGAAGCTCGCCTCGTCTACGTGGGCGTGGCGCATGCGCTGCCAATGGCCGACGAGAACGGCAATCAGGGCCGCCGGCTGGTGGTCGACATCGGCGGCGGCTCGACTGAATTCGTGATCGGCCGCGGCTATGAGCCCGAGCTGATGGAAAGCCTCTACCTCGGCTGCGTGAGCTGGTCGCGCAACTTCTTCCGCGACGGCGAGATCGATCGTCACGGGCTGAAGGAGGCCGAACTCGCGGCCCAGCGCGAAATCCAGGTCATCTCGCGCAGCTACCGCCAGAAGGGCTGGGAGCAGGCCGTGGGTTCGGCCGGCACCGCCAATGCGCTGGCCGAGCTCATCCAGCTCAACAACCTGGGCAATGGCGCCACCGCGCCGCAGGGCGTGATCACGCGCGAAGGCATGGATGCGCTGCGCGCCGAGCTGCTGCGCGCCGGCAATGTCAACAAGCTCAAGCTCGACGGCCTCAAGCCCGACCGGCTGCCGGTGCTGGCCGGCGGCTTCGCGATCATGAATGCGGTGTTCGCCGAGCTCGAGCTCGAGCGCATGCAGACCTGCGACAACGCGCTGCGGCTGGGCGTGATGTACGACCTGATCGGTCGCGGCAAGAGCCAGGACATGCGCGTGGTGACGGTGGCGCAGTTCCAGGAGCGCTACAGCGTCGACCGGGCCCAGGCGGCGCGCGTCGGCGAGCTGGCGGTGCGGCTGTTCCAGTCGACCGGCGTGGCATCGGGCGAGGAGCTCGACCTGCATCTGCGCTTTCTGCGCTGGGCCGGCGATCTGCATGAAGTGGGGCTGTCGATCTCGCATGCCGGCTATCACAAGCATTCGGCCTACATCGTCGGCAATGCCGACATGCCGGGCTTCTCCAAGCGCGAGCAGGCCGATCTGGCCACGCTGACGCTTGGTCACGCCGGCAAGCTGCCCAAGCTGCGCGCGGTCATCGAGGGTCGCAAGCAGTCGCGCGTCGAATGGACCCGCATCGCCTGCCTGCGGCTGGCGGTGCTGCTGTTCCGGCGCCGGGTCGAGATCGAACTGCCGCCGGTGTCGCTGGCGCTCGACGGCAACATCTTCGTGCTGGGCTTCGATGGCCAGTGGCTCGATGCCCATCCGCTGACCGACTACACGCTGGAGCAGGAAATGGCGGAGTGGGACAAGGTCGGCTTCGGCCTCAAGGTCAAGCGGCTCGACCAGGCCAGCTGAGCCAGTCGGCGCGCGCTCAGTCGGGCGCGAACATGCCGCGCAGGGTCACCGGCGCGTCGCCGCGCGTCTGGTAACGCAGCTGAAACCACCATACCGACGACTTGCGCACGCTCACATGGCCGGGCTGGCCGGTGAGCAGCCGCGCGATCGCTTCGCCTGCCGTCGGCTGATGGCCGACCAGCACGAGCGAATCGCGGTCCTCGCGCAGCAGATCGAGATAGCGCTGCGGATCGGCATCGGGCGCGATCGACGGCTCGACCGCAAAGTCGGGCGACAGCGCGGCGGCCGTCTCTCGGGTGCGCACGGCCGGGCTGGCGAGCACGCTCGGCTTGAGGCCGCGCGCCTTGGCGACCGCGCGAATCCAGTCGGCCGATTGCGCCGCCTGGGCCTGACCGCGCGCCGTCAGACGGCGGGCCAGATCGCCTTCGGGATGATCGTCTTCGGCCTCGGCATGACGCCAGATGAACAGATGCATGGCTGGTTCCGGTGATGGGGTTCAGTCGGTGGCGTCGGCCGGTGGCACGCACTTGAGCACTTCCTCGAACGTGGTGACGCCGTGCGCGACCTTGCGCGCGCCGCCCACCCGCAGCGGCCGCATGCCTTCACGGATGGCGGCCTGGCGCAGCGCGGCAATGTCGGGCTTGTCATGCACCAGCGCCTTGAGCCGCTCGCTCATCACCAGCAGCTCGTAAATGCCGGAACGGCCGTGATAGCCGGTCATGCGGCATTCCAGACAACCGACCGGCCGAAACACCTGGGCCGGCGGCGCCGCCTTCCAGGGCGCGATGAATTCGTTCCAGGCATCGTCGGTCAGGCGCTCGTCGGCACTGGCCGGGCGCTTGCACTCGGGGCACAGCGTGCGCACCAGCCGCTGCGCCAGCACGCCGAGCAGCGTGGCATTGAGCAGATAGGCCGGCACGCCCAGCTCCAGCAGCCGCGAGATGGCGCTCGGCGCATCGTTGGTGTGCAGCGTGCTCAGCACCAGATGGCCGGTGAGCGCGGCCTGGATCGCGGTTTCGGCGGTTTCGAGGTCGCGGATTTCGCCGACCATGATGATGTCCGGGTCCTGCCGCATCAGCGCCCGCACGCCGTCGGCAAAGCTCAGATCGATGCCGTGCTGCACCTGCATCTGGTTGAAGGCCGGCTCCACCATCTCGATCGGATCCTCGACCGTGCAGACGTTCACCTCGTCGGTCGCCAGCAGCTTGAGCGTGGAATAGAGCGTGGTGGTCTTGCCCGAGCCGGTCGGTCCGGTCACCAGGATGATGCCGTGCGGTCGCGCGGTCATGCCGGTCCAGCGCGCCGCGTCGTCGTCGCCGAAGCCCAGCGCGGCAAAGTCCCGCACCAGCACCTCGGGATCGAAGATGCGCATCACCAGCTTTTCGCCGAAGGCCGTCGGCAGGGTCGACAGCCGCAGCTCCACCTCCAAGCCGCCGGGCGTCTTGGTCTTGATGCGGCCATCGAGCGGCCGGCGCTTTTCCACCACGTCCATCCGGCCCAGCAGCTTCACCCGCGCCACCATCGCCGTCATCACCGCGACCGGCACCTGATAGACCTGATGCAGCACGCCGTCGATGCGGAAACGGACGATGCCGATGTCGCGCTTGGGCTCAAGATGGATGTCGCTCGCGCGCTGCTCGAAGGCGTACTGCCAGAGCCAGTCGACGATCTGCACGATGTGCGCATCGTTCTGGTCGATGGCGCGCGCGCCGCTGGCGATCTGCGCGCCCAGCTGGATCAGCTGCTCGAAATTGTTGGCCGCGCCGCCGTGGTTGATGCGGCTCGCGCCCTTCACCGAGCGCGCCAGGTTGTAGAACTCGACCGTGTAGCGCTCGATGTCGCGCGGATTGGCGATCACCCGGCGCACCGCCTTGCGCGTGGCCTTCTCGATCGACGCAACCCAGTCGTCGAGACCCGGCTCGCAGGTCGCCACCAGGATGTCGTTGCCGCGCACCTCCACCGGCAGGATGCCGTAGCGGGTGGCGTAGGCGCTGCTCATCACATCGGCAATGCGCGTGAAATCGACCTTGAGCGGATCGATGTGGAAATAGCCGAGGCCAGTCTGGCCGGCCAGCCATTCGGCCAGCGCGTCGGGCGTGAGCAGTTCGCCGATGCGCTCGCCACTGGCGATCCGCAGCCGTGCCTCGGCGAGAGTTTCGAGCGGATGCATCGCGCGTCCGGTCTGACCCGGCACGCGGCGGATCGCGGCGATGTCGGCTTCGCCGACCATGCCCTGCGCGACCAGCGCCAATACGAGATCGTCTAGGGTCAGGCGCCGCCCGCGCAGACTGGTCCTGAGCGAGGCGGCGACGGCTGCGCCAGGTGTGGCGACCGGAATGCGTGCGATGGACATGACCCGATGGTGCCATGCGCGCATTGCCCGAATGCATCGAGCTCGGCGGAAAGCGTCGCGCTGTTTTCGGCGATCACTGCGCAGTCGGCCCGGATTTCGGGCAGTGCCAGATCGTCATCATCCGAAACGGACCGGCGCAATGCCGATTTGCGCATTCGAATTGCACCATCGGCGCCGCAATCAAGACGATGCAGAAATGAAATTGCCCCGATTCCCGCCATTCGCTGATCGAATTGGCAAGAATCGGGGCAATTGAAAAACTGGTTGCGGGGGCAGGATTTGAACCTACGACCTTCGGGTTATGAGCCCGACGAGCTGCCAGACTGCTCCACCCCGCGTCTGAGAAGGAAGATTATAGTACGCCTATCAAGACTAGGCAAACCCGCTTGCTCGGCATCATCAAGAGACCCGCCGGATGAACTACTGCTCCCACTGCGGCCATGCGCTGACACTGCGAATTCCCGAAGGTGACAATCGTCCGCGTCATTGCTGCAATCAATGCGGAACCATTCATTACGCCAATCCCAAGCTGGTGCTCGGCACCCTGCCCTATCTCGACGGACGGGTTCTGCTGTGCCGCCGGGCCATCGAGCCCAGGCATGGCTTCTGGACGCTGCCCGGCGGCTTCATGGAAAACGGCGAAACCCTGGCCGAAGGTGCATTGCGCGAAACCGACGAGGAAGCCGGCGCCCGGGTCGAGATCGGTCCGCTGTTCTCGGTGCTCGACGTGGTGCATGTACAGCAGGTGCACGTCTTCTATCTCGCCAAGCTCGTCAACCTCGACTTCGCGCCGGGCCCGGAAAGTCTCGAAGTCCGGATGTTTTCCGAATCCGACATCCCCTGGGACGACATCGCCTTTCGCACCACCGCGATGACGCTGCGCGCCTTCTTCGACGATCTGCGTGTCGGTCGCTTTGGACTGCACACCGGGCGCGTGCATCCGGCGCACGCGCCGCATGCGCATGGCAGCACGCACGGCCCGCTCTGAGTCGTCGATGCGCATGCTCCGCATCGGCCGCTCGGCGGTGCCGTGGATCGATGCCGGCGACCGGCTGCCGCAGGCTTCGACCGCGCTGGGCAGCGGCACCGAGATGCCCGGGCTGGTCGCCGCGGGCCTCGATCTGAATGCGCAGTTGCTGCGCGACGCCTATGGCAAGGGCATCTTCCCGTGGTTTTCCGAAGGCCAGCCGGTGCTCTGGTGGAGCCCGGACCCGCGCATGGTGCTGCGCCTCGACGACTTCCGCGTGCATCGCTCATTCGCCAGGACCCTGCGCGCCTGCGCTGCCGATCCGCGCTGGGAAATCCGCTTCGATTTCGACTTTGCCAATGTGATGCGGGCCTGCGCCGCCAGTCAGCGGCCGGGCCAGAACGGCACCTGGATCACCGACGCGATGATCGATGCCTACACCGCGCTGCATCGCGCCGGCCATGCCCATTCGTTCGAGACCTGGTTTGAGGGTGAACTGGTGGGCGGCGGCTATGGCGTGTCGATCGGCCGCATGTTCTTCGGGGAATCCATGTTTGCGCGCCGCAGCGACGCCTCGAAAATAGGGCTCGCCGGGCTGGTTTTCTGGCTCCGGAGTGAGGATTTCCGGATGCTAGACTGCCAGCAGAACACCCGTCATCTGGCCTCGCTGGGCGCGCGCGAAGTTCCGCGCGACCGTTTCTGTGCCGAGTTGGCGGAGCTTGTCGCGCAGCCCGCGCCGGCGCAGTGGCCGGAACGTCTCGCGATACCGCAGGTCTAGTCGCAAACCCGCCGGCGTTCGCGCCGGCTCACCAGACGATCCGCGCGCATGAGTCATCTCAAGGAACTGCCGTTCGCGGCGCTGCAGTTTTATGCGACGGCGCCTTATCCGTGCAGCTATCTGCCCGGTCGCCAGGCGCGTTCGCAGGTGGCGACGCCATCGCACATGATTCACGCCGAAACCTATTCGGAGCTGGTGCGGGTCGGCTTTCGGCGTTCGGGCCTGTTCACCTACCGCCCGTATTGCGACGGTTGCCGCGAATGCATTCCGGTGCGCATTCCGGTCACGCGCTTCAAGCCCAGCCGAGCCCAGCGCCGCGCCCGACGCGACCACGGCGCACTCGAAACGCGCGTGCTACGGCTGGTGTTCGACGCCGAGCACTACGACCTGTACGTGCGCTACCAGAATGCGCGCCATGCCGGCGGCGGCATGGACAACGATTCGCGCGACCAGTACGCCCAGTTCCTGCTGCAAAGCAAGGTCAACACGCGGCTGGTCGAATTCCGCGATCCGCCCGACAGCGCCACGCCCGGCGTGTTGCGCATGGTGAGCATCATCGATGTGCTGAGCGACGGCCTGTCGTCGGTCTACACCTTCTACGATCCCGAGGTGGAAGGCGCGAGCTACGGCACCTACAACATCGTCTGGCAGATCGAGCAGTGCCTGACGATGCAGTTGCCCCATCTCTATCTGGGCTACTGGATCCAGGGCTCGCCCAAGATGGCCTACAAGGCGCGCTTCCGGCCGATGGAAAGTCATGTGAACGGGCGCTGGCAGCAGCTTGATCTGGACGGCGGCGCGACGGAATAAACCGGCGTCGTGGCCTGTCCTACAATCCGGCCCCCGCTTCGCCATCTCCCGCTGCCGTCATGTCGCTCTATTCCCTGGCTCGTCCGCTGCTCTTCCTGATCGATCCCGAGAAGGCGCATCACCTCACCTTCGGCGGGCTCGATACCCTCGAGAAGCTCGGCTTGCCCGGCTGTCTGATGCAGCAGCGCATTCCCGCCGATCCGCGCGAAGTGATGGGGCTGCGCTTCCCCAATCCGGTCGGCCTGGCGGCCGGCCTCGACAAGGATGGCGAGCACATCGACGCGCTGGCCCGCATGGGCTTCGGCTTCATCGAGGTGGGCACCGTCACGCCCAGGCCGCAGCCCGGCAATCCGCAGCCGAGGCTGTTCCGCCTGCCCGAAGCCGACGCGATCATCAACCGCATGGGCTTCAACAATGGCGGCGTCGACGCCTTCGTGCGCAATGTGCAGCGCTCGCGCTTCTACCGCGAAGGCGGTGTGCTCGGACTCAACATCGGCAAGAACGCCAGCACGCCGATCGAGCGCGCCGCCGACGACTATCTGCATTGCCTGGAACGCGTGTACCCCTACGCCAGCTATGTCACGGTCAACATCAGCTCGCCCAACACCAAGAATCTGCGCCAGCTGCAAGGCGGCGACGAGCTCGATGCGCTGCTCGCCGCGCTGATGCAAAGCCGCGACCGCCTCGCCGACCGGCATGGCAAGCGCGTGCCACTCGCCCTCAAGATCGCGCCCGATCTCGACGACGAGCAGATCGCGCGCATCGCCGAGCTGCTGCTGCGCCACCGCGTCGACGGCGTCATCGCCACCAACACCACGCTGGCACGCGATGCGGTTGCCGGACTGCGCCATGCCGACGAGGCCGGCGGCCTCTCGGGCGCGCCGGTCAAGGCCGCCAGCGACCGGGTGATCGCCGCGCTGCATGCGCGCCTCGGCGATGCGCTGCCCATCATCGGCGTGGGCGGCGTGCTGTCGGGTGCCGATGCCGCCGACAAGTGCAAGGCCGGCGCGCGCCTGGTGCAGCTGTACACCGGGCTCATCTACCGCGGCCCCGCGCTGGTGGCCGATTGCGCACGCGAACTGCGCGCGCCGGTTGCATGAAAGAGAAAGTAACGCCGGGCATCTGACCCGGCTTAGCGCACCCAAGCTGGCCGGAACTTCTTCCGCCGTCGCCGGCACTCTGGATGCGCATGTGAATCGACGCGCAGCTTGCGGCGATTCACCTCTCGGTCTGTCCCGAGGCTGTCGACGGTCACCAACCGTGCAGCCAAACCATGACCGAGGAACAAGACCAACGCATCTTTTTTGCCCTCTGGCCCGACTTGGCCACGCGCGACGCACTCGTCCGGGTGCAGGAGCGCTGGCTGCGGCTCGGCCGCCTGGCCGCCACCAGCCCGCGCGGTCCGCGGGTGATGCGCGCCGACAGCTTCCATCTCACACTGGCCTTCGTCGGCAGCGCCAATCCGGTGCATGTCCAGCATTGCGCCGACCTGCTCAACCGCCTGGTCCGCGAAGCCTCAATTCATGACGAACAGGGCCTCGACTGCGTGCTCGAACGGCCCGTCAACTTCGGCAATGCGGCCACGCTGGCCGCGAGCGACACGCCGCCGGCGCTGCTCCATCTAAGAGAATTCCTTAGCTCAAATCTGCAATCTCATTCAATTGAATTTGATAGCAAGCACTTCCACCCACATGTCACCCTTGTGCGCAATGCGAGACGGCCGGCGCACCCCGTCCGCAATCAGGCGAGCGACGACAAGGTCCTGTTCAAGTCCCGGGCAATTGGTCTTTACACCGCAGCTGGCGAGGGCGGAGTACGGCGATACGAGGCAATCGTCGAATTTCCGTTGAGCTGAAACGGCTTTCGAGGCATTGAGTTATCGAACCGTCTTTTCATATGGCGCATTTCGTGATGCGCCATCGCCAGCTGTCCAAACAGGGGCATTTCGAAACCCGAAAAGTGGACCGGATAACGGCCGAATATCACCGCTGAGCGGAAGAGATGGGAGCACTAGAATCGGATACCTAAACTCCTACGTCGCCTAGGTGCGCCACAGAGGTCAAACCAATGAACACCCCGTCAAGCCCAACCCCGGAAGAAAAAGCACCGGTGGTTGCACCCAAGGGCAAAGAGCGCAACTCGATTACGTCGGTGCAAGTCATCGAACGCATGATGCGATTGCTCGATGCCCTCGCCGGTCAGCCCGATCCGGCAAGCCTGAAGCAGCTCTCCGCTGAAACCGGCCTCCACCCCTCTACCGCGCATCGCCTCCTCAACGACATGGTCGCCTGCCGCTTCGTCGACCGGGTCGAACCCGGCATGTACAAGCTCGGCATGCGACTCCTCGAACTTGGCAATCTCGTGAAGGCGCGGCTGTCGGTGCGCGAAGCGGCACTGCCGCACATGCGCCGGCTGCATTACCGCACCGGCCAGACCGTCAATCTGTCGGTGCGGCAAAGCGACGAGATTGTCTATATCGAGCGCGCCTATGCCGAACGCAGCGGAATGCAGGTGGTTCGCGCCATCGGTGGCCGGGCGCCCTTGCATCTCACTTCGGTCGGAAAGCTTTTCCTGTCGGTCGACGATCCGAAGAATGTGCGCAATTACGCGATGCGTACCGGCCTTACCGGAACCACGGTCAACAGCATTACCGATCTGACCAAACTCGAACGCGAACTCGCCCATACGCGCAGCCGGGGCTATTCACGCGACAACGAGGAACTCGAACTGGGCGTGCGCTGTATTGCGGCCGGAATTCGGGACGATCAGGGCAAGCTCGTGGCCGGCCTGTCGATCTCGGCACCGGCCGATCGGCTCCAGGAAGATTGGGTGCAACTGCTGACCGCCACTGCCGAGGAAATCTCGAAGGCGCTCGGCTATGCGCCAAGCAATGACGGTTCGCAACAGGCGGCCTGAATTGCCTGATCGCCGGCGCAATGCGCGGGCATGAAAAAAGCGCGGTGCCTTTGCAAGCACCGCGCTTTTTTGTGCCGCATTCAGGCAATCAGCCCGGATGAACGGCGGCCGATTTGGGCGCAGTGGTCAGCGGCGAATCGGCCACCGCCGGATGCCGCACCAGCCAGTCGCGGATGCGGCCGGCATCGCCGAAACGCGAATACTTGCCCTGGGCATCGAGCAGCACCATCACCACCGGCCGCGCATCGATGGTGGCCTGCATCACCAGACATTGGCCGGCTTCGGAGATGTAGCCGGTCTTCTGCACGCCGATGCTCCAGTCGGGCCGATCGACAAGTCGGTTGGTGTTGTGGAACTCGGTCGTGCGCGCGCCAAGCTGCACCGAATGCGCCGGGCTGGTCGTGAAATCGCGGATCAGCGGCACGCGATAGGCGGCCATCACCATTCGGGCCAGATCGCGTGCGCTCGACTGGTTGGAGCTGGACAGGCCGGTCGGCTCGACAAAGCGGGTATCGCGCATGCCGAGTGCCGCGGCCTTGGCATTCATCGCCTGCACGAAAGCCGGCAATCCGCCCGGATAGTGACGACCGAGTGCCGAGGCAGCGCGGTTTTCCGACGCCATCAGCGCCAGATGCAGCGCGTCCTCGCGCGTGAGCCGGGTACCGGGGCGCAGCCGCGAGCTGGTGTGCTTCTCGGTATCGATGTCTTCCTGCGAGATCTCGATTTCCTCGTCGAGCGGCAGGCGGGCATCGGTCACGACCAGTGCCGTCATCAGCTTGCTGATCGAGGCGATCGGCAGCACCGCGTCGGCGTTCTTCTCGAACAGCGGCGAGCCGCTGGCCTGATCGACCACCAGCGCGACGCTCGACTTGAGATCGAGCGGATTCTCGGACTGGTGCAGGCCGAGCGCCCGGCCGTAGGACAGCGCCGCCGGCGCCTGATAGGCGGCGCGCTGAATGCGCGCGCCCTGCACCGAACGTTGCTGCGACGGAATCGCGATGCGCCGATCGGCCTTGGAATTGGGCAGCCGCTTGACGCTGGCCTTGACCTTGTCGGCAGTGGCCCGCGCCTTCGCCTTGGAGACGGCGACACGCGATTCGGCAGTGGCGGCTTGCGCTTCGCCCGACATATAGCCGAGCACCATGATCAGACAGAGCAGCCAGATCAGCATGGCCAGCGACACGCGCATTTGCATGAATGAATCTCCGGAAATATTGCCTTGAAAGATCGTCTTCTCAAGGCGGCGGGAGTTTAGCACCGAAAAAAATAACCTGTTCGCAGAAGCACTTAGCGCGCTTAGCTCAAGTGGATTGCAATCCGGGAACTTATTCGGCGAGTGAATTGGCTTCGGTTCTGGCAGGCAATCGGCGGTGCGCCAGCAGAATGGCGCCGAGCGCGCTGCCGACCGCCGCATGCAGCAATCCGATGACCGCGCGCCAGTCTTCAGGCGCGGCGTAATAAAGCATCCAGGCGCTGCCTGCCGCGATTGCCCAGCCGATCAGCAGCGCGATTGCGCTGGCGCGCCGTCGACCGCCGCGCCAGCCGCGCGGCACATGCAGCGACAGGAAACTGCCCAGCGCGATCAGCGCGGCAAAGCCGCCGGCGCCATGCAGTTTCATCAGCCAGGGTTCGGACGGATGCGGCAGACCTTCTTCGGTGCCGGCGCCGATCAGGTAGTGCACGGCAATCCAGGCCAGACCGCTGGCCAGCAGCGCCAGCAAGGGCCAGTCGAGCAGCCGGCGCTGCCAGCGCGGCGCGGGATTGGTGCGGACCGGCCGCGCGGCATGGGCATGAAGACGGGCGCGCGGCGCATGCACAAGGCCGGCCTGCGAGGGAGAGGGACGACGCATGGGCGCGGACTTTATCAGCCAGGCCCAACCGGCTCGCCCGTCCGGCTGTCGTCGAGGCGGCAGACGGTCGCGCCCCAGCGCCGCAGCAAGTCGGCCAGCCCCGGTCCGCCGAGCACCGCCGGCTTGGTGAGCGCATCGGCGATGGCGCAGCGCGACGCGATCACCGCGACCGGCGCCGAGTCGTGGACTACGCCGACCGGGCGATGCAGCCAGTCGTGCTTGCCGGCCGAATGCCCGTCGGCGAGGTATTGCGAGCTGGCCACCGCACCGCGCTCGATGCGCCCGAGCGGCGTCAGCGCCTCACGGCCGGGCCGGGCGTCGCGCAGCCACAGGTCGCGTGCGCAGTCGCCGAACACGCGCAGATCGCCGCCGGCCTCTACCCAGCCGGCGCGACAGCCGCCGGCGCGCAAGGCGGCGATGGCTGCATCGACCGCAAAGCCCTTGGCGATGCCGCCGGCGTCGAGCCGCACGCCGGCCAGCGTCTTGACCAGCACGCCTGCCGCCGTCAGCCGATAGCCGGCCACGCCGCCGGCCGTGCCGAGCGCGATGTCGAACACGCCGGCGCTGTCGGCGCGCAACCGGTCGGCCAGCGCCAGCAGCCGCAGCGTCCAGGGATCGCAGCCGGCCAGCGGCCCGGCCTGCGCGGCGTTGAAGCGGCCGATGTCGCTCGCCGGGTCATGCGCCGACAGCACGCGCTGCACCCGCTCGACCGCAGCAAAGGCGCGCTCGACAGCCTGGGCCGGGCCGACAGCCGCCACCTCAACCCGCGTACCGAGCGCCGGCCGGGCCCGGCGCAGGAACTGCGCTTGCACTGCGGCGCCACGCCCGGCTAGCCGAGCCAGCCGCCGTCGCGCGCCAACTGCATCAGCCCGACGATGCGGCGCACGCCATCCGTCACATGGGTGCAGGACAGCGTGGCGCCGCTGATGTTGCCGATGTCGTCGCCGACCTTGATCGCCGAATCGCCGGTCTTGCCGACGAACTGCTTGCGCCAGGCCGGCAGCCGCACTTCGGCGCCATGGCTTTCGCGGTAGCTCAGGATTTCGATCTGCCTGACCGCGCCGTCGCTGCCGAGCGCCACCGCATAGGTGATGAGCTCGAACTTGCCGACCACGTTGTCGAACACCAGCCAGCCGAGCGGCGCGCCGGCCTTTCGGGCCAGCAGCACGGTCCAGTTGGCGGAGCGCGCCGGCAGGCCGGTCTTCTTTTCGAGCGCCTGCATGCGCGCCGGATCGAGCGCCAGCGTGCGCGGCTCGAAGCTGTCGGCGTCGGGAAACAGCGCCTTCTGGGCCTGCTCCGGCGTCAGGTAGTCGACCGCGAATGCGGCCGTGGGCAGCAGCGCCGCAGCCGAAACCGCAGCGAGCGCAAAGGGCTGGAAGCGCATCGCGTCGCCCTCAGAAGGCCCAGCCCACACCGAGGTCGATGCGGTTGTTGGCGGTGGTTTCCTTGAACCACTGCATGTCGGCCTTGAGCACCACGCTGCGGCTCAGGCCGAAGTTGGCGCCGACGGTAATCACGCGCTCATTGGGCAGCGCGGCCGGCGTGACGCCGGTACCGAGGAAGGCGTAGGACTTGCCGGTGTTGTAGCGCTCGGCGCGCACGAACGGCGACAGGTACTTGCCGCCCGATTCCCAGACCCGGTTGGCCACTTGCAGATAGCCGCCGTCGAAGCGGCTGGGGATGAGCGACACGCCGCCGATCTTGTCGGCATTGAGCGCCGCCGTATTGCTGATGCTGCCGCCGGCATACAGCGCCGCCAGATCCCAGGCGCCCGGCTGCCAGCGCGCATGCGCCTCGTACACCGTGACGCGGCCGCGCGGCGTGCCGGCCGCACCCTGGCTCGCGCCGCCGGTGAACACGCCGGTGCCCAGATGCAGGCCCGGCACGCCGCGCCAGTTGAGCGCGCCGAACAGCGACAGGTCGCGCGACATCGCGTTCTGGCCTTCCTGATGGATGGTGCCGAGCGGGCCTTCGACCTGCGCCTCGTCCGAGCTTGCATCCCACTTGCTCAGGCTGAAGCCGGTGCTGACGCCGCCTTGCAGCGTGATGCCGTTGTCCAGATCGGCCACCGCCTGCACGCCGATCTCGCGCCAGGTGCTGGGGATGATCGCGGTCTCGACGAAGTTGCGCTCGACGCCGTAGTAGGTGGTCGGCTCATGGCGCTCGTTGAGCAGGCCGAGCGGAATCAGGAACAGGCCGGCGCGGCCGGCGACGCTGTCGTTGAACTGATGCTCGATGTAGGCCTGCTCGACCTCGCTCTCGCCCTGGTCGTCGGCCGAGACGACCGCGTGTTCCCATTCCAGCTCGACCACCGCCTTGGTGTCGCGGTCGAAGCGGTGTTCATAGCCGAGCACCACGCGGCGCACATCGGACTGGCTGCGCGAGCTGTCGTTGCGGTAGCGGTTGTAGTTGATCTCGCCATAGCTGGTCAGCCGGCTGCCTTCCTCGGACACGACCAGGCCGCGGCCGGTGTCGGTGCGCTCGGCGCCGTTCATCGCGCCGCCGTTCATCGCGCCGCCGTGCATCCGGGCGTGCATCGCGCCGTCCATGCCGGCGGGCGCGTCGGCGCCGTTGATGAGCGGTGCGGCGGCCATCGGCGCAGCGGCTGCGGGTGCGGGTGCGGCGGCCGGCGCGGCGGTCTTCAGCTTGGCGACTTCGGCCTTCATCGCCTCCAGCTCGCTGGCGAGTTGCTCGATGCGCTTCATCAGCGCCGCCTCGTCGGCATGGGCAGCCGCCGGAGCGAAGGCGAACGCGGCGGCGAGCGCCAGCGCGAGGGGCGAAGCGAGACGGAGTTGGGCTTGCATGGCGGTTCCTGCGTTGGAGGTCTTGGGGTTCATTTCGCCGCGGTCCAGCCGTCGGTCAGCGTGTTCAGGAAGGCGACCACGTCGGCGATCTCGTCCTCGTTCAGCGCCGGCGCATCGCCGGGCTGGCGGTTGTAGGGCGCCTCGCTGGTGTTGACGTTGCGGCGATAGGCGGCCGGCAGGTCGTCGAACTTGACGACTTCGCCATTCACGGTCGGATACCAGGCGGCCGGATCGGTATCGCGCGTCACGTAGAAGCGCAGCGCCTCGGTCAGCGACTTGAAGCGGCCGTTGTGGAACAGCGCGCCACGCAGCGCCACATTGCGCAGCGACGGCACCTTGAATGCGCCGCACAGATCGGTGCGATGGGCCAGGCTGCCGTCCGGCCGGGCGCACAGGCCCAAGTCGTAGAAGCTGGCATCGGCATTGGCCTTCAGCTCGGGATTGCGCGGCACGCCGAGCGAGTCGTAGCTGAAGTCGGTGAACAGCGGCGGCGAGCCATCGCTGCCGCGCGCGCTCGGATGGCAGGCAAAGCAGTTGCCCTTGTTCGGGTTGTTGAACAGCGCGAAGCCGCGCTTCTCGGCATCGGTCAGCGTCGCCTTGCCGTCGAGGAAGGCGTCGTACTTGCTGCTGAAGCGGTGGAAGTCGCCGTCCTCGCGCTGATAGGCCTGGATCGCGAAGGTGATGCGGTCAAAGGCCAGTTCGGCGTTGTTGAAGATGTCGCTGCCGAACACGCTCCTGAAATCGGCCGCATAGCTGGCCTTGGCCACCACCGCCACCACCGCCGCCTTGGACGGCATGGCCATTTCCACCGCATTGAGGAAGGGGCCGCCGGCCTGCTCGGCCAGCGACTGCGCGCGGCCGTCCCAGAAGAAGCCGCCGGTCGGCGTGCCATCGGCCGCGAAATAGAACGCGGTGTCGTAGTTGAGATAGTCGATCGACGGCGCCGTGCGCGTGCCTTGCAGCGTCAGGTCGGCGCCGCCGAGCTGGGCCGCCAGCGAATTGGGCGCGGCATGCGCGAAGGCGGCGTCATGGCAGCTGGCGCAGGCCTGCTTGCCCGACAGCGACAGCGCGGTATCGGCAAACAGCTTTTCGCCGAGCTGGGCCGTCGCGCTCATGGCCGAGGCCGGCGTGGCAGCCGGCGTGGCGCTGGCGCCGGCCGTGCCGCCGCCGCCACAGGCGCCGAGCAGGCTGGCCACCATCAACGCCAGCGCTGCGCCCAGACGCGGCAGCGCGGACCGGCGCCGATCCCGCTTTGCCAGCGCGCTGGCCCGACCGATTTCCGACCTCCCCGACATGCCCGACTCCTGCCGATGCGCCGGATCGGGCATCGCTGTAACGTGAATGAGAATGGTTTGCGTTACTAATCATGCAGATCGGAAACTATCTGGAAGCTTTCGGATGTTGGATTTACCGCAGCGCGGCAAACACTTGCCAAAGCGCCGCGTCCTGCTATATTGAATGCGAATGATTCGCGTTTGAGCACCGGCTGCGGCGGCTACATCCCCCGCCCACCGGACTTCGGAGGATGGGTTCCATGATCGTCTGCGTCTGCCACAACATTTCCGAGCGCCGGGTGCGCAAGTGCATCGATGCCGGCGCGCGCTGCGTGCGCGATCTGCGCGACGAATCGGGTCTGGGCAGCAGCTGCGGCAAGTGCGTGCAGCACGCGCGCGCCCTGCTCAACGAGGCCGAGGCTGCCGAGCGGTCGGCCGGGCTGGCCACGCTCGGACTGGTGGCGGCATGAACGACGAGGCAATCGCTGGCGCATCGGACGATCTGCCGATGCTCGGCCACGGCGATGCCGGGCTGCGGCCCGCAGCGGGCCAGGGGCCGCAGGTCTGGCCGAGCCAGACCCTGCTCGGCGGCCAGCAGGAAGCGCGCATCGCGCACAACGGCGAGCTCTACACGCTGCGCCGCACCCGCGCCGGCCGACTCATCCTCACCAAGTAGCGGCTATCGGCGTGCCGGCGCGCGATTGAGTTCGCGGTCGGGAATGCCGACCACCACGCCGACCGCCAGCAAGGCCGGCAGCAGCGCCGCCAGAAAGGCGATGCGCAATGCCTGATCGGCGGCGGCCCGCAGTGCCGGGCCATCGGCGCCCGCCTGCGGCGCCAGCGCGCCATGCAGCAGATCGGACAGGCTCGGCGTCACATCCGTCGGCGCCGAAGCCTTGAGCGCCGCCACGAACACCGCGCCCACGCAGGCAACGCCGATCGCACCGCCGAGCAGCCGCGTGAACACCGTGAGCGCGGTGGCAATGCCGACCTGATCGCGCGGCGCGGCGTTTTGCACCGCCACCAGCGAAGTCGGCAGCTGCATGCCGAGCGCCGCACCCACCACCAGCACCGCCAGCGCCGACGGCCAGGGCAGATCGCCCGGCAGCAGCGCCAGCAGGATCAGCCCCAGCGGCACCAGCGAGCTGCCCAGCCGCAGCGTCGGCCGGTAGCGGCCGCTGCGCAGCATCACGCGCCCGGCCGAGAAGGCGCCGGCCGGCACGCCGAGGCTGAAGGCCAGCATCCACAGCGCGGCGGTATTGGGCGCCAGCCCCGCCACCAGCTGAAGCCGCAGCGGCAGCAGCACCGCCACCGACATCAGCGCCGCAAATGCCAGCGCCAGCCCGAGCGTGCAGCGCGCAATCGTCGGATCGCGCAGCAGACCGAGCGGCAGCAGCGGCTCGGGCGTGCGGCGCTCATGACGCAGGAACAGCGCAATCGCCAGCGCTCCGCCAATCAGCAGCGCGAGGCTGGCCGGCGCCAGCAGCGGTGCGCCCTGCCCGGCCCGCGTCACCGCGATCAGCAGCGCCGCCGTGCCGCCACCCAGCAGCGCCGCGCCGGCCAGATCGAGCCGGGGCCGGCGCGCCGAACGCGGCAGTTGCGCCAGCGCGCGCCAGATGACCGCCAGCGTCAGCAGGCCGAGCGGCAGGTTGAGCCAGAAGATCCAGCGCCACGACAGCCAGTGGGCAATGAAGCCGCCCGCCACCGGCCCGACCGCGCCGGCAAACGCCCACACGCTGGAGATATAGCCCTGGTAGCGACCGCGTTCGCGCAGCGGAACCATGTCGGCGATGACCGCCTGGGCGGTCGTGATGAGCCCGCCGCCGCCCAGCCCTTGCAGCACCCGCGCGAGCACCAGCTCGGGCATCGAACGCGCGGCCGCGCAGGCCACCGACGCCAGCACGAACAGCCCGATGGCGCTGGCCAGTACCCGGCGCCGGCCATACAGGTCGCCGAGCCGGCCGTAGATCGGCGTGGCCACGGTCGAGGCGACCAGATAGGCCGACACCACCCAGGCCATCCATTCAAAGCCCTGCAATTGCAGCGCGATGCTCGGCAGCGCGATGCCGACGATGTTCTGCTCCAGCGCACCGAGCAGGATGGCCAGCATCAGCCCGGCCATGACGGCGGGCGGCAGCGGGCCGCGTGAATCGGCGCCGGACGGTAGCGGGGATGAGGATGAAGCGGCAGCAGGCACGGCGACGGGCGGGACGGCGACAGGGCCGGCGAGCATACCGGCCGGGCCGGCCGCGCCCGGCGTTTGACCGGACGGGCGTCCGGCGATCAGCTGCGCGGCGGGAGGGGAATGCCGTGCAGCCGGATCGGCACGGTCTTGCCAGCGGCGTCGGCCGGTGCCGGGCCGCAGCTTGAGCAGCTGCCGCAGCCCGAACCGCAGCCGCCAGCGCTCGCGGTCGGTGCCAGCCAGCGCGCAAGCGCCGCATGGCCGCGCCGCGCCGCCACGCTGGCGAGCGCGGCGCGCAGCCGCGCGCGCAGGCCGGGCATCAGCTTGCCGAAGGCGACCCAGACGACGACCGCGAACACGCCCGCGAGCGCGAGCTTTTCGAACACTTCATACGGGGTCATGGCGGCCTCCTTGTTGCGGCTTCAGGCCAGCGCGGTCGCGATGCGGAAGGTGGCGAAGGCCGCCAGCCATGCGAGCGCAAACAGATAGACGGTGGTCACCGCGACCCAGCGCCAGGAGTTGGTCTCGCGCCGGATCACGGCCAGCGTGCTCAGGCACTGCGGCGCGAACACATACCAGGCCAGCATCGCCAGCGCGGTGGCCAGCGACCAGTTGGCCGCGAGGATCGGGCTGAGCTGCTGGGCCGTGTCGTCGCCGGTGGCCGACAGCGCATAGACCGTGGCGAGCGCGCCGACCGCCACTTCGCGCGCCGCCATGCCGGGCACTAGCGCGATGCAGATTTGCCAGTTGAAGCCGATGGGCGCGAACAGCGGCTCCATCGCGCGGCCGAGCATGCCGGCATAGCTCGCGTCGATGGGCGTGCCGGCAAAGCCTTCGGGCGGCGCCGGAAAACTGGACAGAAACCACAGCAGCACCGTGAGCGCCAGGATCACGCCGCCGACGCGCCGGATGAAGATGCTGGCGCGCTCGCTCAGGCCGATGAGCAGGTCGCGCGGGCGCGGCAGGCGGTAGGACGGCAGCTCCAGCAGCAGCGCATGCTCGGCCGGATCGGTGCTGAACTTGCCGCGCAGCCGCCGCGTGATCCAGGCCACCGCCAGCGCGCTGACGATGCCGAACACGTAGAGCGCGAACAGCACCATGCCTTGCAGATTGAACACGCCGCCCACTGTGCGGTCGGGGATGAACGAGCCGATCAGCAGCGCATACACCGGCAGCCGCGCCGAGCAGGTCATGAGCGGCGCGACCAGGATGGTGGCGAGGCGGTCGCGCGGATCCTGGATGGAACGCGTGGCCATGATCCCGGGCACGGCGCAGGCAAAGCTCGACAGCAGCGGGATGAAGGAGCGCCCGGTGAGCCCGGCCGACAGCATGATCCGGTCGAGCAGGAAGGCCGCGCGCGGCAGATAGCCCGATTCCTCCAGCGCGAGGATGAACAGGAACAGGAACAGGATCTGCGGCAGGAACACCAGCACGCTGCCGGCGCCGGCGATCGCGCCATCGACGATCAGGCTGCGCAGCGCGCCTTCGGGCATGGCGCCCGACACCGTCTCGCCGAGCAGATGGATGCCGGCGTCGATCGCGTCCTGGAACGGCGCGGCCCACGAGAACACGGCCTGGAACATCAGGAACAGCACCGCGCCCAGGATGGCCAGACCCCAGACCGGATGCAGCGCCCAGCGGTCGATGGCGTCGTCGGTCTCGGCGGTGCGGCGCGGAATGACGACGGTCTCGGCGAGGATGCGCATGACTTCGGCATGCACGCCGTCGGCATCGGGGCCGGCGTCGGGCACCGGCGGCATGGCGGCGTCGAGCCGGTCGAGCAGCGCACGGGCGCCGTCGTGCTTGACTGCCACCGTCTCGATGACCGGCACGCCCAGCTCGCGCTCCAGCCCGGCGCGATCGACCTTGATGCCGCGGCGCGCGGCGGCGTCCATCATGTTGAGTGCCACGATCATCGGCAGACCAAGCGACTTGAGCTCAAGCACGAAGCGCAGATGCAGCCGCAGATTGGTCGCGTCGACCACGCTGACGATCATGTCGGGCCGGGTCTCGCCGGGCAGCTTGCCGAGGCAGAAATCGCGCGTCACTTCCTCGTCGGGGCTGGCGGCGGCCAGGCTGTAGGCGCCCGGCAGATCGAGCACCGCAATCTCGCGGCCGGCCGGCGACACCAGCCGGCCTTCCTTGCGCTCGACCGTGACGCCGGCGTAGTTGGCCACCTTCTGCCGGCTGCCGGTGAGCTGGTTGAACAGCGCGGTCTTGCCGCAGTTCGGGTTGCCGATCAGCGCGACCCGGTTGGGCGGCGCCGAACCGTTGAGCAGCACGGCCGGATTCACGCTGGCATTCATCGCGGCTCCCGGTCAGGCGGCGCGCCGCGCATCGATGAGCTGCACCGACACGCGCTCGGCCTCGGAGCGACGCAGTGCAAACCGCGTGAAGCCGACCTGCACCACGATCGGATCGCCGCCGAGCGGGCTGGCCGCAATCACGCGCACCAGCTCGCCGCAGACAAAGCCCAGATCGCGCAGGCGGCGCGCGACCACATCGCCGGGATGCGCGTCTTGCACGGAACCGACGATGGCGTCGGTGTTCAACGAAAGCTGGCTGAGCGCGAGCATGGCGGTTTCTTGGTCGGGTTACGGGAGGAATCGCGGACGGCAGCGCCGTCGTTCCGGGCCAGACTAGCGATGCCGCCGCCATGCGCGCTTGCCGCGCGTCAAGGCATCGGCGAAGCCACATCAACCTGAGACACTTAACGATAATGATTCTCAATCGTTCATGCAAACGATGCTGGCCGCTCGCGATGATCGGTGTTGCTGCACTGCTCAACGCGGCTTGCACGACCACGACCACCACCTCGGCGAGCGCGCCTGTATCGGGGCCGTTTGCCGATCCGGATCGGGCGCGGCCAGCCATCGAAACCCCACGCAAGGTCGAGCCGACACCGGTTCCGGCCACGCCGGCGGCCCAGCCACTGCCGCCCGGCAGCGAATGGGCGGCGCAGGCGCTGGCCGGCGTCATGACCCGGCAACGGCTGCTGCTGGTCGGCGAGGTTCACGACAATGCTGCGCAGCACCAGTTGCGCATCGAGGCGCTGCGGCGGGCGCTGGTGGCGGGCATCCGGCCGGCGCTGGTGATGGAACAGTTCGACCGCGAACGCCAGGCCGACATCGACCGCGCGCTGGCGGCGGCGCGACGCGACCGTCGGCTGGCCGATGCTGCCGGGCTCGACCGCCTCGCCGACAGCGTGATCGACGCCGGCGCGCCGGGCCGCAAGGGCTGGGACTGGTCGGCCTATCGCGGCTTCGTGGTGCTGGCGCTGGGCTACGACCTACCGATCCTGGCCGGCAATCTGTCGCGCGCCGATGCTTCAAAAATCGTCGGCGGCGGCTTCGAGGCGGTGTTCAGCGCCGGCGAGCGCAGCGTGCTCGGCCTAGACCGGCCGCTGCCCGACAAGCTGCTCGCGGCCCAGACCGCCGAAGTCGTCGCCGGCCATTGCAATCAGATCGACGAAGCCACGGCGCGCCGGATGGCGCTGGCCCAGATCGCGCGCGACGCGGTAATGGCGGCCCGGCTGCGCAGCGTGACCGACCGGCAGGCGCTGCTGATTGCGGGCAATGGCCATGTGCGGCGTGACATCGGCGTGCCGCAATGGCTGGTGGGAATGGCCGCGACGAGCGTCGGGCTGGAGGAAGACGCCGGCTTGCCGGCGGGTGCTGCACTGGCGCTGACCGCCGACAGCAGTGCCGGCGCCAGCAGTGCAGCGCGCTACGACCTCGTCATTGCGACGCCGGCCGCCGCGCGCGCCGACCCTTGCGAGGACTTCAAGCCCCGCTGAGTCGGCTGGCCGATCAGCTCGGCTCGCGCATGAAGCTCTGCTGGTAGTTCTGGATGCCGACCTTGTCGATCAGGTCGAGCTGGGTTTCGAGCCAGTCGATGTGTTCCTCGGTGTCGTCGAGGATCTCGACCAGGATTTCGCGCGACACGAAATCGCTCTTCTGCTCGCAGCACTCGATGCCGCTCTTGATCGTGACTTGCGCGGCGCGCTCGGCGGCCAGATCGCTCTTGAGGATTTCCTCGGTGCTCTCGCCGATGTTGAGCTTGCCCAGGTCTTGCAGATTGGGCAGGCCGTCGAGCATGAGGATCCGCTTGATGAGCGAATCGGCATGCTTCATCTCGCCGATCGACTCCTCGTATTCCTTCTTCTGCAGGCCGTCGAGGCCCCAGTGCCCGTAGATGCGGGCGTGCAGGAAATACTGGTTGATCGCGGTCAGTTCGTTCTTGAGCTGGGCGTTCAGCCACTGGATGACGTCTTTGTCGCCTTGCATGCGCGGCTCCTTGAGAGGGAATGACTTCGGTTGACCGGGCCGCGAGTCTACCCCTGCTGCCGAAAGTGGTTTGCAAGCCCGACGCGGCTGCCGGGCCGGGAATTACCCGCCCAGGCCAAGCGCCGCCGCACGGTCAACCGGCCATGCTCGCGCGCGATTGCTAACGCCGTGTTGCTTCAATCGACGCGCGCCAGATTCTCGGAAACCGTGCTCACCAGCCGTTCAAGATCGGCCTCGCTGGCGATCAGTGCCGGCGAGAAGGCGATGGTGTCGCCAGTGGTGCGCACCAGCACGCCCTGCTCGTAGCACTTGAGGAAGACGTCAAAGGCGCGCGCGCCCGGCTGGCCGGCGCGCGGCTCCAGCTCGACCGCCGCGACAAAGCCCAGATTGCGCACATCGACCACATGCGGCCGACCCTTGAGCCCGTGCGCCAGCTTGGCGAGCACCGGTTCCAGCGTCGCCGCGCGCTCGAACAACTGTTCGTCGCGGTACACGTCGAGCGTGGCCAGCGCCGCCGCGCAGGCGAGCGGATGGGCCGAATAGGTATAGCCGTGGAACAGCTCGATGGCGCCCGGCGGGCCGACCATGAAGTCCTGGTAGATCTGCTTCGACACGATCACGCCGCCCATCGGCACCGTGCCCGAGGTGACGCCCTTGGCGAAGGTAATCATGTCGGGCACCACGCCAAACCGGTTGGCGCCAAACGCCGCGCCGAGCCGGCCGAAGCCGCAGATCACCTCGTCGAAGATCAGCAGGATGCCGTGCTTGCGCGTGATTTCGCGCAGCCGTTGCAGATAGCCGAGCGGCGGAATCAGCACGCCGGTCGAGCCCGCGACCGGCTCGACGATCACCGCGGCGATAGTGCTCGCGTCATGCAGCGTGACGATGCGTTCCAGCTCGTCGGCCAGATCCGCGCCCCATTCCGGCTGGCCGACGCTGTAGGCGTTGTGCTCCAGATTGTGGGTGTGCGGCAGATGGTCCACGCCAGCCAGCAGCGTGCCGAACATCTTGCGGTTGCTGACGATGCCGCCCACCGCGATGCCACCAAAACCCACGCCGTGATAGCCACGCTCGCGACCGATCAGCCGGGTGCGCGCGCCTTCGCCGCGAATGCGCTGGCAGGCGATGGCGATCTTCAGCGCCGTGTCGACCGCCTCGCTGCCCGAGTTGCAGAAGAAGACATGGTCGAGCGCCGGATCGGCCGGCGTGGCCGGCCTGGGTGCCAGCTCGGCGATGCGGCTGGCCAGCTCGAAGGCCAGCGGATGCGCCATCTGGAACGGCGGCGCGAAGTCGAGCGTGGCGGCCTGGCGCTGGATCGCCTCGACGATCGGCTTGCGATTGTGGCCGGCGTTGCAGCACCACAGGCCGCTGATGCCGTCGAGGATCTGGCGGCCATCGTCGGTCCAGAAATGCATGCCCTCGGCCCGCACCAGCATGCGCGGCGCCTGCTTGAACTGGCGGTTGGCCGTGAAAGGCATCCAGAAGGCGTCGAGCTGGTCGGGGCGCAGATGGACTTGGTCGGACAGCTGGGTCATGGCGAGGGAGCGCGGCGGGTTTTCGAGCCACCGACTCTACTCCGCGATTGGCACTGTTCCAGCGCCAGTTTGGTGCAAGTCGATGGGTCCATCCTGCGCATGTCACCTGCACAGACTAGGGTTGTTGCGGATGCCCGGTTAACATCCGCTTACCCACCCGCGAACCGGCTTTCATGCATCTCAAGACCAAGGTCATCCTGCTTGCGGTGGTGCCTCTCGCGCTCACGCTGTTCGCGATTGCCACCGCCGTTTTCCATGAGGAGCGCCTGCTCGCGCAACGCGAACGAGCGCTCGTCGAATCGGCCACGATGGAAGCCAAGCGCAGCGAGCTGCGCCATTACGTCGAGCTGGCCATGAGCGCGGTCGAGCCCTGGTACGGCCAGGGCCAGGACGACGAGGCCGCGCGCAAGGCGGCGCTGGCACGGCTGGCGCGACTCGACTACGGCCAGGACGGCTATTTCTTCGTCTACGACCTCGACGGCCGCAATCTCATGCATCCGCGCCAGCCCGAGCTGGTCGGCCACAACCTGTGGGAACTGCGCGACCGGCGCGGCCAGCCCACCATCCAGCAGCTGATCGCCACCGCGCGCAACGGCGGCGGCTATGTGGACTACGTGTGGGACAAGCCGTCGACCGGCGCGGCCGAACGCAAGCTCGGCTATGTGGTGTCGCTGCCGCGCTGGAACTGGATGATCGGCACCGGCATCTATCTCGACGACGTGAGCGCGACGCTCGACCAGCTCGACCGCCAGAGCGCCGCCAACATCGAGCGCACGCTGGCCTGGATCGCCGGCTGCGCGCTGTTCGGCGTGGTCGTCATCGGCAGCTGCGGTCTGGTGCTCAATCTGAGCGAGCACCGCATCGCCAATGAAAAGCTGCGCCAGCTCGCGCATCAGGTGGTGCAGTCGCAGGAAGACGAACGGGCCCGGCTGTCGCGCGAGCTGCATGACGGCAGCAGCCAGACGCTGGTGTCGATCAAGCTGCTGGTGGAAACCGCCGCCGCCCAGATCGGCGCCGATCCGGCCGGCGCGCGCCAGCAGCTCGACACGGCGCTGGCGCGCATCCAGTCGGCGACGCAGGAGCTGCGCGAAATCTCGCACCGGCTGCGCCCGCCGATGCTCGATGTGCTCGGGCTGCCGGCGGCGCTGATGCGACTGGCGGCCGAGTTCAGCGGCGACACCGGCATCCATACCGAAGTGCAGCTGCCCGACCATGCGCGCGACCTGCCCGAGCATGTCATCACCGTGCTGTTCCGCGTGACGCAGGAAGCGCTGGCCAATGTGGCGCGCCACTCGGGCGCCACGCGGGCCTGGGTCGCGCTGGCGCAAAACGAGGGCGACATCGCGCTCAGCGTGCGCGACAACGGCCTCGGCTTCAACCTCGCGGCGGTGCAGCACGACGGTCGCGCCGGCATCGGCCTGCGCAACATGCGCGAGCGGCTCGAATCCATCGGCGGCAGCTTCGCCATCCGCAGCGCCGCCACCGGCACCGAGGTGGAAGCGCGGGTACCGCGCGCCGCCGCCCTGCCCTGGCCCGCCAAGTCGGCGCCGGCGGCCGCGCGCTGGATGCAGCAGGCATGACGATCCGGCTGGTACTGGTCGACGACCATCCGCTGGTGCGCGAAGGGCTCACCGCGCGGCTGCGCCAGGAGCCCGGCGCACTGCCCGGCGAATCGGCCTTCACCGTGGTCGGCGAAGCCGGCAGCGCCGCCGAGGCGCTCGACTGCATCCCGCGGCTCGAGCCCGATCTGGTGCTGATGGACATCGGCATGCGCGACATGTCGGGCATCGAGCTGACCGGCCATCTCATCGCGCGCATGCCCACGCTCAAGGTGCTGATGGTCAGCGTCTACGACCGGCCCGAGTTCATCTCGCAGGCGCTGCGCGCCGGGGCGCGTGGCTATGTGCTCAAGGACGCACCGTCGAGCGAAATCATCGTGGCGATCCGGGCGCTGCTGGCGGGCGGCGTCTATCTGCCGCCGGCGCTCGGTCCCCGCATGCTCGACCGCGAACTGGCCGCGACCGGCGCCGAGCCGCTGTCGCCGCGCGAGCGCGACATCATGGCGCGGCTGGCGCGCGGGCTGTCCAACAAGCAGATCGCGCGCGAACTCGACCTGAGCGTGCGCACCGTCGAGACGCATCGGCTCAACATTCGGCGCAAGCTCAACGTGGGCGCCCAAGCCGAGCTGATCCGGCTCGCCATCGAGCGCTCGCGGCCCGAATGACGCGTCGATTCCGGTGGTCGCGGGCTCTATGCAACAACAGGTAACGCAAGCTGCAAATGTCATCGTCACCTGATTGTGCGACGCACGATCCCGAGCGCTTTCGAGCTCGTCGTCAAGGCTTGCGCAACGCCACACGCCAAGCGCTGGAGTTACCTTGCAGAATGCCTGCAACTAGGCTTGCAACCCTAATTTAAATCTATATAAATCAACGGCTTATTAGCAAATAAGAGATCGACCAACGAATTCATGTTGCGCCGCATCATTCCGGGCTTGCACATTGTCGCCGAATGACGAACAATCACTTCGCCGCAACGCACAAACCGAGATCGATTCAACGCGATCTGGTGCAGTCAAGCCGGGGATGCAGACCGGTCAGCGGTTAAAGCGCGGGACTGCCCGCACCACCGAATTTCCTACTTCGACTAGCCGCTCCTGGAGACCACCATGTCCGTCCTGACCCCTGAACAACTCGCCACCGCCTACAAGGCCAACCTCGATTCGTTCTTCGCCCTGTCGGCCAAGACCTTCGAAGGCGTCGAGAAGCTGTTCGACCTGAACATCAACGTCGCCAAGGCCACGCTGGCCGAATCGGCCGAGAAGGCCAAGGAAGCGCTCGAACTGCGCGACCCGCAAGAATTCCTGCAATTCCAGGTCGCCCTGGCTCAGCCGACCGCCGAAAAGGTTCTGGCCTACGGCCGTCACCTGAGCGACATCGCGACCGAAACCCGCACCGAATTCGTCAAGTTCGCCGAAAGCCAACTGGCCGACTCGAACAAGAAGTTCGCCACGCTGCTCGACACCGCCGCCAAGAACGCCCCCACGGGTTCGGAATCGGCCATCGCCCTGGTGAAGTCGGCTGTCGCCGCCGCCAACAGCGCCTACGAATCGGTCAGCAAGGCCACCAAGCAAGTCTCGGATCTGGCCGAAGCCAATCTGGCCGCCGCGACCAGCGCCACGGTCAAGGCCGCCACGCAAGCCGCGACCGTCGCCAAGAAGAAGGCCACTGCCTAAGTTATTGGCAGCTGGTAGATCGGCCGGACTTCCAAGTCCGGCTCGACAAACGAAAAGGCCCTGTCTTCGGACAGGGCCTTTTCGTTTGTGCGCCGCATCGAACTAGACCATCTTGCTGGCAACGTTTTTGCTATAGATCAAATGCAGGTTGTCTCCTTGGCACCGTATTCTGTCCTTGTGCAGGTGCCTTAATGCCCGACCACGGCGGTCGGGCTTTTTTTTGCCCGCTTTCCGGGCAATTTGCCAAATCCGGCCGGTGCAAATGCAGCAATCCGGCCGGGCGATCGAGTCATTCGCCGGGTCCGATCCGGCCGCCCAACGCCTCCAAGCCCCGAATCAGTGCATCGAAGGCCCGATCGAGCTGATGCTCAGACCCCTTGACGCCCACCTCGATATGCCGTCCCAGGCTTGCCGTGCCCACCGACGGCAGGCTGAAGATCTTCACGCCGGCGAAATCGGCTTCGATGCGCTCCAGCAGCACCGTGATCTGCGCCTCGAACACATCGAACACGATGGCCGAGCGCTCACCGCGTGCACCAAACTGGAACAGATGCGCGTACTTGGTGTCGAGCACCCATTCGATCATCGGCCAGGCCATCACCGGAAAGCCCGGCACGAAGTAGTGCTGCCCGACCGAAAACCCCGGAATGCGGTTGTAGGGGTTGGGCACCAGATCGGCGCCGGCCGGCAGATCGGCCATGGTCAGGCGATGCAGGTTCTCGGGCGAAGCGGGATCGAAGGGCGCGGTGTCGCCGCGCTCGCGGGCGATTTCATGCGCCCGTTCGATGATGAGCCGCTCAGCCTCGGGATGGCGCTGGAGCTTGACTTCGGCCGCCAGCGCCGCCGCCTGCCGCGTATGGTCGTCGGGCGTGCCGCCGATGCCGCCGGTGCTGAACACGATGTCGTTGCTGTTGAAGCTGCGGCGCAGGAAGGCCGCAATCTGCTCGCGGTCGTCGGCCAGGTAATGCGCCCAGCCGAGCGCCAGGCCGCGTGCGCCGAGCAGCTGGATGACCTTGGCGAGATGCTTGTCTTCGCGCTTACCCGACAGGATCTCGTCGCCGATGATGATGAGACCGAACATGACTGGCCCTGGTTTGAGTTGGAGGAAAGATCGGCGCCGCGATCAGGCTGGCGGCAGCGCAGCGACGGCAGGCTCGTCCACGACCTCGACCGCGACTGTCTGCGCCGCAGCAGCCCGCAGACGTTCGGCCAGCAACGCGGCAAGCGCGTAGTGCGCGAAAGCCAGCGACGCATACATGAACACCACAGCGTAAAGCCACAGCGCCACCAGCGCGAACAAGGGCTTGAGCACGAAGACCACCGCGCCGCCAAGCCAGATCGCGCCCGGCACGGCGCCAAGCAGCGCACTGCCCGCACCGAGCAGCCACAGCGGCCAGCGATGCGCGCGCAGAAAGGCTTGCAGCTCGGCCGGCTCGGCATGCCGTTGCAGCACGTCGTAGCCGAAGGTGCGATAGGCAAGCCAGCCCCAGAGCGCGATCGGCAGCACGAAGCCCACGCCCGGCACCAGCCACAGCGGCAGCGTCACCAGCCACAGCAGCGCAAAGATCAGGCTGGCGAGCAGCGAATTGCCGAGGCTCGCCCACCAGGAATCGCGCCCGCGCACTGCCAGCCCGGCATAGCGCCCGCGCTCCAGCTGGCGCACCGCCAGCGGCGTGGCGGTCAGCGCCGTCAGCACGATGGAAGTCAGCCCGACCAGTGGCAGCGCCAGCGCCGCCACCAGGATCGGCGCGGCAAAACTCTGGAAACCGGCGCTCAGCTGAGTGAAGCCGGCCGCGCCGAGCGAGCCGACGGTCCAGGCGCCGACGCTCGACTGCACGATCCAGGCTTGCAGCGCATTGACCGCAAGCTCCCAGCCCCAGAACGCCAGTCCGGCCCAGAGCGCCGCCGTGAGCAGCAGCGGCAGCAGCGTGATGAGCAGCATGCGCGGACTCGCCAGCGACACCGCCGCACGGAACAGCGCGGCAAACAGCTTGAGCGTGGTACGGGTCATGAACTGGCCTTTCAGGCGCGGCCGGCGATGCGCGCGAGCGCCCGCCATTGCAGCGCCCAGAAACCGCGGCCGTAATCGCGCCCGGCCGGAAAGCGCGCGCTGTGGCCCGGCCGCTGGTCGTCGATGCCGCAGGCGCCGGTGAAGGGCCGGAAATCGGCGGTGCCGAACAGCACATCCCAGATCGGAAACAGCACGGCGTAGTTCACGCCGTAATAGCGCCGCGCGCCGGTCTGGCCGTCGACCGGCGGATGGCCCACCTCCATCGCGTGATGGCGGCGATGGAACTGCGGACTCACCAGCAGCCGGCCAAACCAGCCGAAGCCCCAGCGCACATTGGCATGCTGGGCGCTCTGCACCGCGCGCTGCGCCACCACCAGCCACACGAACTGGCCCGGCGGCACGCCGAGCGCGATCGCCAGCAGCGCAAACACCGCATCGCGCAGCAGATCGTCGAACAGGTGATTGCGGTTGTCGGACCACAGCGTCATGTCGCGCTGACTGTGATGCACCGCATGCAGCTGCCACCACCAGCCGAACCGGTGCTGGCCGCGATGCAGCCAGTAGTCGACAAAGTCGAACAGCAGCAGATAGAGCGCGAACGACATCCAGGGCTGGTCGGTGACGCCGGGCCAGACGCGGTCGAGTTCGATCGCATCGAAGCCGACCAGCCGCAGCGCGCCCTCGATGTCGTCGGCCACGGTCTGCACCAGCGCGAACGCGATCAGCGCAAAGCCGCCGAGCCGGTGCAGCAGCGTGTAGAGCACATCGGTGAGCACGGCGCGGCGGTCGGCGATGGTCTGGGCCGGCGCCAGCCGCTCGCAGGTGCCGAGCACCAGCCACAGCAGCAGCACCTCGATCAGCCCGACCAGAAACCATTCGACCGCGTCGAAGGCCTGCTCGGTATAGGGCGCCAGCCCCAGCGCATAGACGATGTGGATGGCGACATGCTCGAACAGCCAGTCCTGGGCGGCGGAGAACAGGTTGGCGAGGGTGTCGGCGAAGTGGCTGAACATGGCTGCTACGGAGAAGGCGAGAACGAGGACATCAGTGCCGCTGCAGGGCCGCCCGATAGAGCGGATGTTCGCGCAGCGTGGGAAAGCAATGCCCGCGCGCGGCCAGCCCGTCGAGCAGCGGATCGAGCATGGGCGCGAACGGATCGTGGCGCGACCAGATGCCCAGATGCGCCATCACGATGTCGCCGCTGCGAATGCGCGCCAGCGCCCGGTCGAGCAGCGCCTGGTTCGACCAGCGCTCCGACGGAAGTTCGTCGCCGAGAAAACCGGCCTCGGCCCAGCCCACATGCGGCGCATAGCTGCAGGACGCGGCGGCGGCCTCGGTGGCGGCATTGATGCGGCCGCCCGGCGCGCGCCACAGCGGCGCGAGCGTCGCGCCGGTGAGTGCCTTGAAGCGCGTGGCGCTGCGGCCCAGCTCGGCGCAGTACTGGGCCGGGCTCCAGTCGAGCTTGCGGCCGGCGTCGGCACCGAACTGCGGCTCGACGCGGATGCCGCTCGCGCCCTTGAGCAGATAGACATGATCGAAGGTGTGGGTGCCGAAGGCATGGCCCTCAGCGACGCGCGCCTTCCAGAACGGCGCCCATTCCTCGCCGAGCGACCAGCCGTCGGGCGTGCGCTCGTTGGCGACAAAGAACGTGGCCTTGGCGTGGTGCTTGTTGAGGATGGCGGCGATCTGCTCGGCCACCGACATGTTGCCGGTGTCGAAGGTGAGGAAGACCGGCTTGTCGCAGGCCGGCTCGGCAGCCCGCGCCGGCTGGCCGAACGCGACGGCCGCGCCGGCCAGCAGCACTGCGCCGGCCCGGCGCGCCGCCACGGTCATCGCGGCGGCCAGCCTCACAGCAGCGGCGCCCGGTCGACGAAGAAGATGCCGTGCGGCGACCGCCCGACCGGAATCTTGCGGATCACCTGACGCGAGGCCAGATCCACGACCGTGACCTGCTTGATGAAGCGCGACGTGGTCCAGAGCTGCTTGCCATCGGCGGTGATCTCCATGTCGTCGGGGCCGCCGGGCACCGGAATGGTCGCCACGTTCTCCAGCGTCTGCATGTCGATCATGTTGATCGTGTTGGCGACCCGGTTGCCGACGAACACATGGCGCTTGTCGCCGAGCGCGCGGAAGTTGTGGCAGCCCATGCCGGTCTTGATGCGCTTGACCGTCCGGCGCGAAGCGATGTCGATCACCTCCACAAAGTCGGCGCCCATGATGCCGACCAGCAGGCTCTTGCCGTCGGGCGTGAGGAAGATGCCCGCTGGCGCCTCGCCGACCGGCACCTGCCAGAGCACTTCCATCTTGCGCAGGTCGAGCGCGGCGACCTGGTTGCTGCCTTGCAGCGTGATGTAGGCCACGGCCGAGTCGGGCGTGAATGCCATGTGGCTCGGCATCGACTTGAGCGCGAAACGCTTGACCAGCTTGAAGTTGGCGCCGTCGTAGTCGTAGACATCCACGCGGTCGAGCCGCAGCGAATTGACGACGAAGCGCTTGTTGTCGGGCGCAAAGCCGATCTGGTAGGGATCGTCGATGCCGGTCACCTTGCGCTGGAACGCGCCGGTACGCGGATCGAGAAAGGTGAGGTCGTTGCCGAGCGCATTGGCCACGATCAGGCTCTTGCCGTCGGGCGTGGGATAGAGGTGGTGCGGCTCCTTGCCCACGTCGAGCTTGCCGGTCTCGCGGCCCTCGCGCATGTCGAGCAGGCTCACCTGAGCGTCGCGCGAGTTGAGCACCACCGCCGTCTGTGCCTGGGCACAGACCGCGGCTCCAAGGCCCAGCGCCGCGAATGCGACGCCTGCCAGCGCATGTCGAATCATCTTGCCTTCCGGTTCAATCGGGCTGCGAGCTTACCCGCAGCCGCCCTTCTCCCGGCTTGAGGCCGGGCAAGCCCGCTCAAGATGTGTCCACGGCTGCCGATAGCCCACCGAGCGCCGTCCATTCCTGGCGATACCGACCGGCAAGGCACAAACCACGGCACATGAATTCGCTGCTCAAGATTCCCGCGCGCGACGCACGACTGGGCATGTTCGTGCATGACATCGACCGCTCCTGGTGGGCGCACGACTTCCTGCGCACGCGCTTCCTCATCGAGGACGACGAGACGCTCGACAAGATCCGCCAGCTCGGGCGCAGCGAAATCGTCATCGACCTGACGCGCGGCATCGATCTCGACCGGCTCGCGCCGACCGCCGCCGAACCGGAAGCCGAACCCGAAGCCAAACCGGCCGTGCCGGCCAGCCCGCCCGCGCCGGTCGACAACCGTCCGCCCTGGGCCATCGTCACGCCGACCAGCTTCGAGAACGAGCTGACGGCGGCGCGCAAGCTGCACGCGCGCGCGCGCGGCCTGATCCGCGAAACCATGCGCGAAGCCCGGCTCGGCGGCATCGGCGATCTGCCCGAGGTGGCCACGCTGGCCGAGGAAATGGTCAGCTCGGTCATGCGCAATGCCGGCGCGCTGGTGTCGCTGATCGGGCTCAAGAGCAAGGACGACTACACCTTCATGCACAGCGTGGCGGTCGGCACGCTGATGATCGCGCTCGGCAGGCAGGCCGGCCTGTCGCCCGAGGCGATGCGCGCCGCCGGTCTCGCCGGCCTGTTGCACGACGTGGGCAAGGCCAGCGTGCCCGATGCGGTGCTCAACAAGCCCGGCAAGCTCACCGAGGCCGAGTTCAGCACCATCAAGCTGCATCCGGCCGAGGGCCACCGGCTGCTGATCGAGGCCGGTCATCACGACGCCGCCTCGCTCGACGTGGTGCGGCATCACCACGAGCGGCTCGACGGCACCGGCTATCCCGACGGTCTGGCCGGCGCGCAGATTTCCACGCTCGCGCGGGTGGCCGCGATCGCCGATGTGTACGACGCGGTCTCGTCCGAGCGGGTCTATCACCGCGCCCAGCCGCCCACGGCGGTGCTGCGCATGCTGATGAAGAACGTCGGCACGCATTTCGACGATGCGCTGGTACGCGTCTTCGTGAAGTGCGTCGGCATCTATCCCACCGGCTGCCTGGTGCGGCTGGAATCGCAGCGGCTGGCGGTGGTGGGCGAGCAGCACGCGAGCAATGCGCTCACGCCGCGCGTGCGGGTGTTCTTCTCGCTCAAGTCGCAGGCGCACCTGCCGGTGCGCGAGATCGATCTGGCGCGCTCGGACGACCGCATCGCCAGCTACGAAGACCCGCGCACCTGGGGCTTCGACCTCTCGCGCTACTGACGCAGCCCCGGCGCAAGGCCGGGACTGTTGCACCGCAATGACACTGCGGCTATAGTCGAAAACGTAATGCGATTGATTCGCATTTGTAATTCATCAAGCAGATTGCTGCCTGATGTCTACCCATCGTTTTCGACGAAAGAGCTGCGCCGATGAACCTGGCCTCCGGACGATTGCGCCCCGCCGAACTGGCCGCCGTGCTTGCGCTGCATGCCGGCGCGATCTGGGCCGTGGGTCATCAGGCCAGCGCCGCGCTGCCCGAGCCGGTCGCGCCGCCGGTGCTGGTCGCCAGCCTGATCGCGGCGCCGGTCTCGGCGGCGGCACCCGCTGCGGCACCGACGCCGGTCGAGCGCAAGCCGGAAGTCGTCAAGCGCACGCCCGCACCACTGCCGGCACCGCGCCCGAGCCCGGTGCTGGCGGTGCAATCGCCGGCGCCGGCCCAGATGGCCGCGCCCGCACCGGTGGAAGCCGCGCCGCCCAGCCCGCCCGTCGCCGCCGCAACGCCCGCCCCTGCCGCGCCGCCGGCGCCCGCCGCCATGGCCAGCGCCGCGCCGGCCCAGCCGCGCACCGTCAGCAGCGGCATCAGCTATCTGCGCCCGCCGGCGCCCGAATACCCCGGCCTGTCGCGCCGGCGCGGCGAAGCCGGCGTGGTGGAACTGCGCGTGCTGGTCGATGCCGGCGGCATTCCGCAGCGCGCCGAAGTGACCCGGTCGAGCGGCCATGAACGGCTCGACAACGCCGCCATCGCCGCCGCCATGAAGGCGCTGTTCAAGCCCCATGTCGTCGACGGTGCCGCCGTGCCGATCTGGGCCCTGATCGCCACCCGCTTCGACCTCGATTCCTGACTCCTTCCCAAACCAACGAGCGCCTGCCATGGACAACCAACACGCCTTCAGCCTTGCCAACCTGTGGCAGCAAACCGATGCCATCGGCCGTGGCGTCACCGTGCTGCTGATCGCCCTGTCGATCTGCTCCTGGTACGTGATCGTGACCAAGATGATCCAGATCGCGCGCATGCGCCGGCTGTCGCGCAATGCCGAGGTGGCGTTCTGGGATGCGAGCAATTTCGGCGATGCGCTGGCCAGCCTGGGCAGCTCGCGCGACAACCCCTATTACGCGGTTGCCGCCCGCGCGCATGACGCCGCCGAGCATCACGCCACGCGCCACGGCGCGCTGCACGACAACATCCGGCTCGACGACTGGCTCGCCAGCTCGCTGCGCCTGAGCATCGACGAAGCCATCGCGCGCATGAGCGCCGGCATGTCGATGCTGGCGTCGATCGCCGGTTCGGCGCCGTTCGTGGGGCTGTTCGGCACGGTCTGGGGCGTGTACCACGCGCTGATCGCGATGGGCGGCAGCGGCGCGCAGTCCATCGACAAGGTGGCCGGCCCGGTCGGCGAGGCACTGATCATGACGGCGCTCGGTCTGGCGGTCGCCATTCCGGCCGGCTTTGCCTACAACGCCTTCGTGCGCGCCAACAAGGCGGTCGCCGGTCGGCTCAACCGCTTCGGCTTCGACCTGCATTCCTACTTCGTGACCGGCGCGCGCATGGCGCCGGCCGCCAATCCGAGCGCCAGCCGCGACCGCGCGCCGCTCGCCGTCATCGCCGCCACCGGCCGCGCCTGAGCGCCGCCAGCACCAGGAGAACGACATGGCGCTTGGCAGCCTCGACGACAGCGAAGACTTCAATCCCGAGATCAACACCACGCCGCTGGTCGACGTGATGCTGGTGCTGCTGGTGGTGTTCATGGTGACGCTGCCGATGATCCGGCACGACGTGACGGTGGACCTGCCGCAGGCCAGCAGCACGCCGGCCAAGGAGGACCCGCGCGCCATCGAACTGGCGGTGGACGCCGAAGGCCGCGTGCGCTGGGACAACGCGGTCATCGACGCCGCCGCGCTCGACGCGAAGCTGGCCGACGCCGCGCTCAGTCAACCCCAGCCCGAGATCCGCCTCGGCGCCGACAAGCGCGTGGCCTATGAGCATGTGGCCGAGGTGATGGCCGCCGTGCAGCGCCACGGTCTGACCAGGCTCGGCTTCGTGATGCAGCCGCCCGCGCACTGATCCGGCCATGAAATCTCCCGACACGTCGCTGGTCTCCGACCGGCGCGCCGGTGCAGCGCTGCGCCCGGCCGATGCACAACGCGAAACCCAGCGCGAGGCCCAGCGCCGCGCCCAATGGCTCAAGACGCTGCGCAACTGGCACTGGATCAGCTCGGCGATCTGCCTCGCGGGGCTGCTGCTGTTCAGCCTGACCGGCATCACGCTCAACCATGCCGGCCAGATCGAATCGCATGCCAAGGTGCAAAGGCTGGCGCTCCAGCTCGCGCCATCCGAGCTGGCGGCGCTGACCGCAGCCGCACCGACCGGCACCGAGCTGGCGCCGCCGCTGCCCGCCACGGTCGCCGGCCGCATCGAGGACGCCTGGCCGCTCACGCTGGCCGATGCCCGGCCCGAATGGTCGGCCGACGAGGTCTACGTCTCGCTGCCGCGCCCGGGCGGCGACGCCTGGCTGCGCATCGCGCTCGCCGACGGCGCGGCCGAGGCCGAGATCACCGACCGTGGCTGGATCGCCTGGCTCAACGATCTGCACAAGGGCCGCAACACCGGCCGCGCCTGGAGCCTGTTCATCGATGTGTTCGCGCTCGCCTGTCTGGTGTTTGCGCTGAGCGGCCTGCTCATCCTGCAAGTGCATGCCGGCAAGCGGCCGTCCACCTGGCCGCTGGTGGCGGCCGGTGTCGCCGTGCCGCTCGCGCTTGCTGTCGTCTTCCTTCACTGAAAGCCGTTCCATGCGTCACCGCCTGACCCTTGCCCTGGGCGCGCTGCTGGGCACGCCGGCGCTCGCCGCCGATCTCAGCATCGGCGTCGAAGTGCCGCGCCTCGACGTGGCCGAGTACCACCGCCCCTATGTCGCGATCTGGATCGAGCGCGCCGACCAGAGCGCCGCCAGCAATGTCGCCGTCTGGTACGACCTGAAAAAGCGCGACGCCGAAGGCGTGAAATGGCTGAAGGACCTGCGCCAGTGGTGGCGCCGCAGCGGCCGCGAACTGCAATTCCCCATCGACGGCGTGACCAGCGCGACCCGGCCGGTCGGCAAGCAGCGGCTCGCCCTCAGCGACAAGGCCGCGCCGCTGGCCGCGCTGGCGCCGGGCGAATACCGCCTCAACGTGGAAGCCGCGCGCGAAGCCGGCGGCCATGAAGTGGTGAGCCTGGCGTTCAGCTGGCCGCCGCAGAAAGCCGAGCAGTTGCAGGCCGCCGGCCGCAAGGAACTGGGCGAGATCACGCTCGAACTCAAGCCCTGAGCGCAGCACCGGAGAACCGCGACATGAAGAACCCATCCCGCAAGCTCGTCCTGCGTGCCGCCCTGGCCGTGCTGCTCGGCGCCGCTGCCGTGGCGCCGGCCGCCGCCCATCATCTGTGGCTGCTGCCGTCGTCGACGGTGCTGGCCAAGTCGCAATGGATCACGGTCGATGCCGCCGCGTCGGACGACCTGTTCTATTTCACGCATGTCGGCGTGCCGCTCGACGATCTGGCCGTGACCGCGCCCGACGGCAGCCGCGTGACGCCCGACAATCCGCAGCGCGGCCGGTTGCGCAGCAGCTTCGATCTCAGGCTGGAGCAGCCGGGCAGCTACCGGCTGGCGCTGGCCGGCCACAACGCGCTGGCCAGCTACACGCTCAAGGGCGAGCAGAAGCGCTGGCGCGGCCCGGTCGGCAAGCTGGCCGGCGAGATCCCGGCCGAGGCCGAGAACCTGGAAGTGATCGAGCAGATCGTCCGCGTCGAGTCCTTCGTGACCGTGGGCAAGCCGAGCGCGCTGGTGCCGAGCGGTCGCGGGCTGGAGCTGCAACCGGTCACCCATCCCAACGATCTGGTCAGCGGCGAGCGCGCGAGCTTCCGGCTGCTGCTCGACGGCAAGCCGGCCGCCGGCATCGCGCTGACGCTGCTGCCCGGCAACACGCGGTTTCGCGACGATCCCGAGGCGGTGAAGCTGACGACCGATGCGACCGGGCTGGTCAGCCTGACGCTGCCGGCGCCCGGCCTCTACTACCTCGACGCCGATGCGAAGGACGACCGCACCAGCGTGCCGAAGGCAAAGGAACGCCGGCTGGCCTATGGCGCGACGCTGGAAATCCAGGCCAAGTGACCGCAGCGGTCGAGTGGTTCACCGGCGAGCGCATGGGAACGCGCTGGACGGTGAAATTCGCGCGGCCAGCCGATGCCAGCCCGACGCCGGCCCTGCCCGCGCTGCGCGCCGCCGTCGAGCGCGAGCTGGATCTGGTGATCGCGCAGATGAGCGTGTGGGACGCCGATTCCGATCTCAGCCGCTTCAACCGCGCGCCGGCCGGCCACTGGCAGACGCTGCCCGAGCCGCTGTTCGAGGTGCTCGATTGCGCGCTCGATCTGGCGGCGCGCTCGGCCGGCGCCTATGACCCGACCGTCGCGCCGCTGGTGCGGCTGTGGGGCTTTGGCGCCGGCCAGCCGCGCGATGAGCGGCCGCAGCGCCCGCCGCCCCGCGCCGAAGCCATCGCCGAAGCCCGCGCCCGCATGGGCTGGCAGCGCTTGCAGCTCGACCGCGAGCGGCGCGCGCTGCGCCAGCCGGGCGGCATCGAGCTCGATCTGTCGTCGATCGCCAAGGGCCATGCGGTCGACCGCGTGGTGGCCTGCCTCGCGGCGCTCGGCATCCGCGATGCGCTGGTCGACATCGGCGGCGAGCTGCGCGCCAGCGGCCAGCGGCCCGACGGCCAGCCCTGGCGCATCGCCATCGAGCCGCCCGATCTCACCTTCGACGCCGAGCTGCCGCCGCGCGTGCTGGCCCTGCGCGAACAGGCCGTCGCCACCTCGGGCGACAGCTGGCATGTCTTTGAATGCGACGGGCGCCGCTACGGCCACACGCTCGATCCGCGCAGCGGCTGGCCGCTGGCGCACCGGCTGGCCGCCGTCACCGTGCTGCATGCGAGCTGCATGCGGGCCGATGCGCTGGCGACCTGGCTTGCGGTGCTCGGCGCCGACGCCGGGCTGGCGCTGGCCGAGCGGCTCGGCATCGCCGCGCTGTTCGTCGAGCGCGACGAGCGCGGCGGCAGCGAGCGCTTCAGTTCGGCGATGGCGCCGCTGCTCGACGCCGCCTGAACCGGCCGCTCACAGCTCCGACCACATGCGCAGCAGGTTGTGATAGCAGCCGGTGAGCTGCACCCGGGCGCGCTCGTCGGCGCCGCTGGCGGCCAGCCGTTGCAGTGCGCAGTCCATGTCGAACAGCAGGCTGCGCCGGCCGTCGTCCTTCACCAGGCTTTGCACCCAGAAGAAGCTCGCCACGCGGGCGCCGCGCGTCACCGGCTCGACCCGGTGCAGGCTGGTCGACGGGTAGACGACCATGTCGCCGGCCGGCAGCTTGACGCTGTGGGTGCCGTAGCTGTCCTCCACGCGCAGCTCGCCGCCGTCGTACTCGTCGGGCGCGCTCAGGAACAGCGTGCAGGACAGATCGGTGCGCAGCCGGCCGCCGCCGGGCAGCAGCCGCACCGCGTTGTCGATGTGATCGCCGAAGTGCTGGCCGCCGGCATAGCGGTTGAACATCGGCGGATACACCGCATTGGGCAGCGCCGCGCCGATGAACAGCGGATTGCGCTCGATGGCCGCCAGCAGCTGCTGGCCGAGTTGCATCGCCAGCGCGCTGGCCTCGTCGAGCTGGGCATTGCGCTTGACGCGCGCGCCCTGGTGGCCGGCGGTGGCCAGGCCGTCGATCCAGGGCGCGTCGGCAGCGTCGAGCGCGCTGCGCATCCGGGCAATTTCATTGGCGCCGAGCACGGCGGGAATGCGCACAAGCATGACGATCCACCTCGAATGAAAACGGCAACGCCGGCACGCAAGGCGCCGGCGTCGGATTGGCTAGGCGCCGGCCATCAGAACCGGTAGGCCAGCGACAGCAGCGCGGTGCGGCCGCGCGTCGGCGTGGCCCGGCCGCCCGAGGCGCCCTCGAAGTAGTAGGCGTCGGTCAGATTGCGCAGGTTGAGCCGCAGCGTGTATTTGCGCTGGATCCAGGCCGCCGTCGCATCGAAGCGCGCATAGCCGGCGATCTCGGCGGTCTCGAAGTTGTTCAGCGTGCGCTTCGACGACAGCGTGCTGCCGGCGCCCAGCTCGACCTCGCCGAGCGGCTTCCAGGTGGCCCACAGCGTGGCGTTGTGGCGCGGCGTGTTGGGATAGGCATGGCCTTTTTCGGACAGGCCGGCGTTGTTGCCGGTGCCGATCACCTTGCTCGACAGGATTTCGCTGTCGAGCAGGGTGTAGCCGGCCAGCAGCTGCACCGTGTCGGTCAGCTTGCCGGCGGCGCTCACTTCAAAGCCCTGCACCCGCACCTTGCCGGTCAGGTCGACCAGGCCGGTCACCGGATCGGTGGTGCGTGCATCGGTCTTCTCGATGCGGAACACCGAGGCCGCGAGCGACAGCGCGCCGCCGTCCAGATCCCATTTGCCGCCGGTCTCGAAGGAGCGGTTCTTTTCCGGCGCCACGTTCACATTGGCGGCGGTCACGGTCACGGTCTCGGCCGACGGATTGAACGAAGTGCCGAAGGACGCGTAATAGCTCGCCACCTCGTCGGGCTGATACAGCACGCCCAGACGCGGGCTGAGCTTGGCGTCGGTACGGCCCGGCAGATTGGCCGGCGCCTTGGCCACATAGTCGTAGCCGGTCTGCTCGCTGTGATAGCGGTCGTAGCGCAGGCCCGCGACGAGCTTCCACTGCTTGGTGAGCGCAACCTCGTCGTTGGCGAAGAAGGCCACGGTGCTGGCATCGGTGTTGGTGGTGCTCGACAGGAAAGTGCTGCCGGCCCGATCCACCGTCGCCGGATCGCCCAGGTTCACATTCACATTGGTCGGCGTCCAGCCGGTGCGCTTGAAGCGATAGCTGTCGGTGCCGACCTCGGCGCCGGCCGTGAGCTTGTGGCCGATGGCGCCGGTGGCGAATTCGGTGATGACTTCGGTCTGGTTGAACAGCGAGCGGTCGTCGACCGTGCGGTTGCGGTCCTGGCGCTGGGCTTGCAGGTATTGCAGCGGCGTGTACCAGTTGACGGTGGTGCCGGCCGGCGCGCCCGGCGCCACGCTTACCGTGCCGAGCGGTGTCGGCGAGGCATCGATGCGGTAGTTGCTGAACTGGGTCTGGTTGCGCAGCCGGGTGGTCGGCGTGAGCTTGTGCTCGACGGTGAGACCCACCACCTGCACGTCCTGCTTGAAGTAGTCGTCGGCATAGCCATAAAACCGGTTGGCCGGCGCCTTGACCGGATGCGCGACCGTGCCCACGCCGGTGCCCACCAGCGGAAAGCCGTAGTCGGGCACATCGCTGTTGTGCTGGAACAGGCCCGACACGGTGATCTCGGTCGGCGTGCCGATGCCCAGGCGCAGCGACGGCGCCGCGCCGTAATCCTTGTTCTGCACCACGTCGCGGGTGGACTTGATGTCCTGGCCGAAGGCGTTCAGGCGCAGCGCGGCGGTGTCGGACAGCTTGCTGCCGACGTCGGCGGTCACGCGGTAATAGCTGTCGGTGCCGACGGTGGCGGTCACCTCGTCCACCGGCCGCAGCGTGGCGCGCTTGCTCGACTGGTTGATGACGCCGCCGGTCGAGCCGCGACCGAACAGCATCGACGCCGGGCCCTTGAGCACCTCGACCGCCTCCAGAAAGAAGGTGTCGCGCGAGTACTGGCCGCGATCGCGCATGCCGTCCAGATAGATGTCGGTACGCGCCGAAAAGCCGCGCAGATTGATGTTGTTGCCGATCTGGCCGCCCTCGCCGGCGCCGATGGTGATGCCCGGCACATTGAGCAGCGCATCGGTCAGCGAAGTCGCGCCCTGGGCTTCGAGCACCGCGCGATTCACCACGTTGACCGTCTGCGGAATATCGCGCAGGGCCTCGGGCAGCTTGCCGCCGACCGAGCTGATGCCGGTCGCGTAATCGCTGTCGCGGGTGGCGCCCACGCGCACTTCGGGCAGCACCGGCTGGGCGGCGGGCGCGGTCTGGGCGGCGGCCGGCAGCGCGGCCGGAAGCGAGACGGCGACCGCGATGGCGGCCGCAAGCGGATGCGATGTGTAGACGGACATGACTTCCCCGAGGAGGTTGAGGCTCTGGCTGGGGAGTCAGTCGATGCGCTGGGCGCTGCTGACCTGCCTGGCTGGCTGGCGGGATTGGTCCTTGACAGGAATCAATCCACTTTGAGAATGGTTCTCATTGTTGTTCAAGCTGCCAAGCCTGACAAGACCGGAAATGAAATTGCCGCAAGGCAGCAACATTGCTGCGGCAGCCGCGCTCAGTCGCGCAGCGCTTCCCACACCTTCTGCAGGCGCTTGACGCTCACCGGCATGGGCGTGCGCAGCTCCTGGGCAAACAGGCTGATGCGCAGCTCCTCCAGCAGCCAGCGGAACTCGTCGAGCCGGGCATCGGCCACGCCCTTGCGCGCGGCCAGCTTGCGTTGCAGATGGGTGAGCAGCGGTTGCAGCTCGGCCAGCCGCGCGCTGTCGCGGGCCGGATCGGCGCGCTGCTTGTCGATGCGCGCACCGATGCCCTTGAGATAGCGCGGAAAGTGCGCGAGCTGGGCATAGGGATGGCGCGCGAGAAAGTCGGGCGTCATCAGCGCGCCGAGCTGGCCGGCGATGTCGGCATGCGTGGGCGCAAACGCCTTCACCTGCGGCAGCTTCTTCAGCGCCGCCGCGTACTCGGCCAGGATGCCGGCGGCGAGCCGGGCGATCTCCTGCGCCAGCAGGCTCAGGCGGCCCCGTCCGTCCTGCACCCGGGCGCGGAACTGCTCGGCGGTGGCCGGCAGCGGATCGGCAAGGCAGGCGCGCTCCAGCGCCAGATCGAGGATCTGCTGCTTGAGCTCGGCCTGACTGCCGAGCGACATGAACTGCACCGCCATCTGCGACAGGCCGGGGATGTTCTTGTCGAGGTACTTGAGCGGCTCCTTGAGTTGCAGCGCGACCAGCCGCTTGAGCCCGCGCCGGTGTGCGCGCGCCGCCTCGTCCGGCTCGTCGAAGACTTCGAGCCGGCAATGCGTGTCGGCATCGACCAGCGCCGGATAGCCGATGAGCACCTGGCCGCCCTTGCGCTGGATCTCGACCAGCTCGGGCAGCTCGCCGAAGGTCCAGTCGGTGAACTGGGCGTCGCCGTCGAGCCGGGCCGGGCCGGATTGCGGCTTGCCGGCGGGGGCGCCCTTGCCGGCGGCGTTTGGCGCGCCGGCATGGCCTGGCGGCTGGGTCGCCCCCGCCTTGCCACCGTTGCCGCCGCCCGCCCGCAGCGCGCCTGCAAGCCCTTGCAAACCGGCCAGTCCGGCGCGCGCTGGCGCGGTCGCAGCCGGCGCGCCCGGACCGGCCGCCTCGGCCGGTGCCACGCCGTCGCCGATCAGCCCCGGCATCGCCACCGCCGCCGCCAGCTTCTGGAATTCGGCGCGCGCATTGCGGCCAAGCTCGGCCCGCAGCGCGCCGAGCGAGCGCCCGATGCCGAGCTGCCGGCCGTGCTCATCCACCACGCGGAAGTTCATCGCCAGATGCGCCGGCAGCGTCTCGCGCTTGAAATCGGACACCAGCACATTGAGCTGGCGCTGGGCGCGCAGATCGGCGATCAGCGCCAGCACCAGATCGCCGTCGCCGGCCGCCGGATGGCGCGCGACAAAGCCTTCGGCGTACTCGGGCAGCGGCACGCAATGGCGGCGCAGCTTCTGCGGCAGGCTCTTGATGAGCAGCTGCGCCTTCTCCTTGACCATGCCCGGCACCAGCCAGTCGCAGCGCGCCTCGCTCACGAGGTTGAGCGCATAGAGCGGCACGCTCAGCGTCACGCCGTCGCGCGGACTGCCCGGCTCGAAGTGGTAGTCGAGCGCCATTTCCACGCCGCCGAAGTTGGTCTTCTTCGGGAACTGGTCGGTCGTGATGCCGGCCGCCTCGTGGCGCATCACATCGTCGCGGCTCAGGAACAGCAGCCTGGGTTGCTGGCGCGCGGTGTCGCGGTACCAGCCTTCGAACTCGACCGCGCCGACCGCCTCGGGCGGCAGCAGCGCGTCGTAGAAGGCGTGGATCAGCGTCTCGTCCACCAGCACGTCGAGCCGGCGCGACTTGTGTTCGAGCTGCTCGATCTCGCGCACCAGCTTGAGGTTGTGCTCCAGCATCGCGGCCGCGCCCCGGTCGCGCGGCTCGTAGTCGCCTTCGACCAGCGCATTGCGGATGAAGATGTCGCGCGCCTGGGTGGCATCGAGCTTGGCGAAGGGCACGCGGCGGCCGTGATAGATCGTCAGGCCGTAAAGCGTGGCGCGCTCGAAGGCGCTGACGCGGCCGCTGCGCTTTTCCCAGTGCGGATCGCTGTGGTTGCGCACCAGCAGATGCGGCGCGAGTTTTTCGAGCCATTCAGGCTCGATCCTGGCGACGGTGCGCGCGAACAGCCGCGATGTCTCGACCAGCTCGGCGGCCATCAGCCAGCGGCCGGCCTTCTTGGCCATCGTCGAGCCCGGCCAGATGAGGAAGCGGATGCCGCGCGCGCCGGTGTAGAAGGCGTCGCGCTGCTGCTTGCCGTCGTCGTCGGTCTTGCAGCCGATGTTGCCGAGCAGGCCCGCGAGGATGGCGGAATGCAGCCGCTCGTAGGCGACCGCGTCCTTGGACAGCGCTTCGATGCGCTTGAAGGCGGCATCGAGGTGATCGGGCTCTGCGCTGGGAGCTTGTGGGCAGCCGCGCCGGGCCGTGGTGTCGCCGGCCGGAGCGGGCGTTTCGGCTGCCGGGGCGGCAGCGGGCGCAGAGCCGAAATCCCAGCCCAGCTCCGCCATCGTCGAATGCAGCTGGCCGTGCACATCGCGCCATTCGCGCATGCGCAGCGGGTTCAGGAAGTTGGCCTTCAGCTCGTCGCGCAGCCTGGCGTTGCTCTTCTTGTGCTGGAGCGCGTGCTCGTGGAAGGCCCAGCGCTTGAGGATGGCGAGAAACTCGCTGCGCTCATCCGCAAAGCGCTTGTTGGCGATGTCGGCGGCCTGCTCCACGGCGGCGCCGGCGCCCATCGGCGGGCGCTCGCGCGGGTCTTGCGTGGACAGCGCGGCGGCGATCACCGTCACGTCGGCCAGGCAGCCGCTGTCGCGCGCGGCAATCAGCATGCGGCCGATGCGCGGATCGAGCGGCAGCCGCGCCAGCTCGCGGCCGATGGCCGTCAGCTCGTTGCGCTCGTCGAGCGCGCCCAGCTCCTGCAGCAGCGCATAGCCGTCGGCCACCGCGCGCCCGCTCGGCGCCTCCACGAACGGGAACTGCTCGATGTCGACCAGCCGCAGCGACTTCATCCGCAGGATCACCGCCGCCAGCGACGAGCGCAGGATTTCCGGATCGGTGAAGCGCGAGCGGTTGTTGAAATCGGCCTCGTCGTAGAGCCGGATGCAGATGCCCGCCGCAACCCGCCCGCAACGCCCCGCGCGCTGATTGGCCGAGGCCTGACTGATCGGCTCGACCTGCAACTGCTCGACCTTCTGCCGATAGCTGTAGCGCTTGACGCGCGCCGTCCCGGTATCGATGACGTAGCGGATGCCCGGCACGGTCAGCGAGGTCTCGGCCACATTGGTCGCCAGCACGATGCGGCGGTTGTTGCCCGTGGGCCGGAACACGCGGTCCTGCTCCTCGGCCGACAGCCGCGCGAACAGCGGGATCACCTCGGGATGGACGCCGCCGCGCGTGTGATGCTGCTTGCGCAGCGCCTCGGCGGCCTCGCGGATTTCGCGCTCGCCGGGCAGGAACACGAGGATGTCGCCGCGCCCTTCGCTCGACAGTTCGTCGACCGCGTCGAGGATGGCGTCGTTGAGGTCGCGCTCCTCGCGGTCGCGCGCGCGGACTGCGTCGGCGCGGGCGCCGGCCGGGTCGGTGGCCGGGCGCTGGCGCGATTCGTCCATGCGCGGGTCGCCGTAGGGCCGGTAGCGCACCTCGACCGGATACATCCGACCGCTGACCTCGATGACCGGCGCCGGCCCCTTGGCCGAGGCGAAATGCTCGGCAAAGCGCGCCGCGTCGATGGTCGCCGACGTGACGACGATCTTCAGGTCGGGCCGGCGCGGCAGGATCTGGCGCAGATAGCCGAGCAGGAAGTCGATGTTGAGCGACCGCTCGTGCGCCTCGTCGATGATGATCGTGTCGTAGGCGCGCAGCAGCGGATCGCTCTGGGTCTCGGCCAGCAGCACGCCGTCGGTCATCAGCTTGACCGAGGCGCCCGGCGACAGCTTGTCGTTGAAGCGGATCTTGTAGCCCACGTGCTCGCCCACCGGCGAGCCGATCTCGACCGCGATGCGCTTGGCGACCGACGTGGCCGCGAGCCGGCGCGGCTGGGTGTGGCCGATGAGGCCGGTGCCGCCCGCGCCCAGCCCGCGTCCGAGCGCGAGACAGATCTTGGGCAACTGGGTGGTCTTGCCCGAACCAGTCTCGCCGCTGACGACGACGACCTGATGCTCGCGCAGCGCGCGCGTGATCTCGTCACGCCGGGCGCTGACCGGCAGCTCTTCGGGAAAGGTGATGGGAGGGACGGGGTTGGCTGGCGGGCGCCGTTCGGCCCGGACGCGGGGTTCTTGCATCGCGCGGATTATAGAATTTCGTCCCTTTTTCCCCTGACCCAGACTGACCTTCCATCGTGTCCGAGCCACCTGCTGCCACCCTCGCGCCTGCCCCCGCCACCGTGCCCTATTCCCCAGCCTCTCCCGCCGCACCCGACGACGCCGCCAGCCGCGCCCAGTTCGTCGACTGGTTCCGCGCCGTCGCGCCCTACATCCACGCGTTCAAGCGCAAGGTCTTCGTCATCGCCTTCCCCGGCGAGATGGTGCAGGCCGGCAAGCTCACGCAAACCGTGCAGGACGTGGCGCTGCTGCGCGCGCTCGGCATTCGCGTGGTGGTCGTGCACGGCTGCCGACCGCAGATCGAGGAACAGCTGCGGCTGCGCAACGCCGAAAGCCGCTTCCACGCCGGCCGCCGCATCACCGACGACGCCACGCTCGAATGCGCCAAGGAAGCCTCGGGAGAAATCCGGCTCGACATCGAGGCCGCGTTCTCGCAGGGCCTAGCCAACACGCCGATGGCCAATGCCGACATCCGCGTGATGTCGGGCAACTTCGTGACCGCCAAGCCGGTCGGCGTGGTCGACGGCGTCGATTACGAGCACACCGGCGTGGTGCGCAAGATCGCCATCGACCAGATCCAGCTCGCGCTCAATTCGCGCGCCGTCGTGCTGCTGTCGCCGCTCGGTTTCTCGCCCACCGGCGAGGCCTTCAACCTGTCGATGGAAGACGTGGCGACCAGCATCGCCATCGCCCTGCGCGCCGAGAAGCTCATCTTCCTCACCGAAATCCCCGGCGTGGTCAACGAACTCGGCGAGCTCATCCGCGAGATTTCCGAGCGCTCGGTCAAGTCGCTGCTGGCCACCGGCCGGCTCGAAGCCGACACCGCCGTCTATCTGCAAAGCTGCCTGCGCGCCTGCGAGGCCGACGTGCCGCGCGCCCACATGATCCCGTTCAGCATCGACGGCGCGGCACTGCTCGAAGTCTTCACCCACGACGGCGTCGGCACGATGGTGAGCCGCGACGACCTGGAATTTCTGCGCGAAGCCGGGCCCGACGACGTCGGCGCCATCCTCACGCTGATCGAGCCGCTCGAAGCCGACGGCACGCTCGTACCGCGCGGCCGTGGCGTGATCGAGCGCGACATCTCCGCCTTCTCGATCATCGAGCACGACCGGCGCATCTTTGGCTGCGCCGCCTTGCATGCCTATCCCGACCAGCGCATGGGCGAGATGGCCTGCCTCACCGTGCTGCCCGACGCGCAAGGCATGGGTGACGGCGAACGGCTGCTCAAGCACATCGAGCAGCGCGCCCGCGAAGAAGGCCTCAACCGCATCTTCGTGCTCACCACCCGCACTGCGCACTGGTTTCTCAAGCGCGGATTCGTGCAGGGCAGCCTCGATTCGCTGCCGCCCGAAAAGCAGCGCGCCATCGACCGCTCGCGCAACAGTCAGGTCTACATCAAGCAGCTCTAGCCCGGGCGCGGCGCGCGAGTACCGGCACCGCGCCAGGGAGTACCGGCAATTCGCCTGGCATCGCCAAAACAAAAAAACCCGCGATTTGCGGGTTTTTTTGTTGCAAAGCAATCCGGCAGTCGTAAAGCACTGCGCCGGATCAGTTGCCGCGCTCGACCCACTGAGTGGCAAAACGCGTCAGTTCAGCCGCCTTGCGAATGCCAAGCTTTTCACGCAAGTTGGCACGATGCGCCTCGATGGTCTTGGCGCTGCGCCCGAGTTTCTCGGCGATGTCCTGAACCGAAAGCCCCTGACCGATCAGCCGCAGAATCTCGAATTCGCGGTCGGTGAGATTGTCGATGAAACTCACCGAATCGCCGGCATTCAGGTAGCGCTGCAGCATGATCGTCTGCATGCGATCGCTGACGTAAACGCCGCCCTTCAACACCTTGCGAATTGCCAGCAGCAGCCGATCCGAGGCTTCCTGCTTCATCACATAGCCCTTGGCCCCGGCGCGATAGGCCCGATCGCTGTAGAGCGACTCGTCGTGCATGCTCATCATGATGATGGGCAATTCGGGGCGAATTTCCACCAGCCGCTTCACCAGATCGATACCGCTCATGCCCGGCATCGAAATATCGACGATTGCCAGATCAAGTTCGGTATTGCTGATGACATTGATCGCTTCTTCAGCATCGCCAGCTTCGGCAACCACCCGCAAATCGGGTTCGCGATGGAGCAGTTCGGCAATGCCATGGCGCACGATGGTGTGGTCGTCGACGATGACGATTCGTGCAGGTGCCTGCGGTTCGATTGCGCCGTTGGCGCCAGCCGTTTCATTGCCAGGCTGTTCGTTGATCATTCCAATTCTCCGTCTCCGGGCGGTTCCTCGAGCGTCTGAGCCTTGCGCTCGTCTACCGTCACCGAAACCCCTACCGGTCTTTGCAGCTTGCGAAACGCAATCTTAGCGCCGATAAGCTGGGCCCGATAACGCATTCCTGCCAATCCCATTCCAGAATTGTTGTCGACGTCGCTTGCAAACAGCGCACCGTCGTTGGAAATGGTAAGAACAATGTTCGAATGCTTTCCGCCGCGTCGCGGCTTGAGTTCGAGCTCGATATCGATGCGGTTGGGATGGCCATGCTTGATGGCGTTATTCACCGCTTCCTGCGCAATCCGGAACAGATGATGCGAAACATACTGACTGACGATGTGGACCGGTTCGTCATTGATGAAGCGGCATTCGATCTTGAATAGATCGGCCACATCGATCGCCATCTGGCGCAAGGCCGACATCAAGGCGTTGTCCTCGTCGCCCACCGGACGCAATCCATGCGCCAGATTTCGCGTCATGGAGACGGAACGATTGATGAGTTGAACCAGCTTTTCAGCATCGCTGGCTTCTGCGGCACCCTTGTCGGCGAGCTTGCGCGCAAGGGCCTTGGCCAGAAATGCAATGCCGGTCAGATGCTGACCGAGCCCATCATGCAATTCCTGACCGATGCGTTCTTGTTCGCGCTCGGTCGCCTTCAGGATGCTGCGCTGCATTGGAATTACAATGCTGTTCACATTACCTCCGAACGGGCGGGTTTCGAGTCTAACCCAGCTGAAGCGACGCCCGCCGACAACCGAGCAGCACTCACACGAGGCCCGCCATGCCGCGCACCATCCATTGCATCAAACTCGACAAGGAAGCCGAAGGTCTCGACTTCGCCCCCTACCCCGGCGAACTCGGCAAGCGCATCTATGAACAGGTCAGCAAGGAAGCCTGGCAGGGCTGGCTCAAGCACCAGACCATGCTGGTCAACGAGAACCGCCTGAGCCTGGCCGACCCCCGCGCGCGCCAATACCTGGCCAAGCAGATGGAGAACCATTTCTTCGGCGACGGTGCCGACGCGGCCCAGGGCTACGTGCCGCCGACCGCTGCCTGAGCGACGGAAGCTGCCAGCGGCAACGCCGGCAGCTGCAAATGCAAACGGCGGAACGCAGTCGATGCGTTCCGCCGTTTGCATTTGCGGGAGCGGCCAGCTCGGCCGCCCCAGGGAGCGATCAGTCGCGCACGACGCTCTGCTCGAACTCCTCGATCGCCAGATGCCGCACATCGCGGCCCTTGACCATGTAGATCACGTATTCGCACATGTTCTTGGAATGGTCGCCGATGCGTTCGAGCGCCTTGGCGATGAACAGCAGCTCGATGGCACGCGAGATGGTGCGCGGGTCTTCCATCATGTGCGTGATGAGCTGGCGGATGATCGAGGCGTACTCGACATCGACCGCTTCGTCTTCCAGCACCACGGCCGTGGCCCCGGCCACATCCAGCCGCGCATAGGCATCGAGCGCACGGCGCAGCATGCCGATCGCGGTGTTTTCCAGATGCTTGAGTTCCACGCGCGGCAGATGGACCCGATTGGCCTCGGTGATGGCCTGGGCCATGCGCGAGATCTTCACCGCCTCGTCGCCGACCCGTTCGAGGTCGGTAATCATCTTGATGATGGTGTGGATTACCCGCAGGTCGCCGGCCGCCGGCTGGCGCCGCGCAATCATCTGCGTGCAAGCCTCGTCGATCTCGATTTCGAGCCGGTTGACCTGCTGGTCGCCCGAAACCACCGAGTTCACCAGCGCGAGATCGCCGCTGTCGAGCGCCTCGACCGCCTTGCTGATCTGCTGCTCGACGAGCCCGCCCATCTGCAGAACCTTGTTGCGGACCGCTTCGAGTTCGCTGTCGTATTGCTTGGAGGTGTGATCGCTCATCTGGACACTCTGGTGGGGCGTGGAGCTTCGGAAGCTATCGGTGGCGTATGACGCTCGGATGTCATTTCGCAGGCACGGCGGCCACGAGCGTGCGAACGCCCTTGGTCGTGCCCAGCAACAGCACATCGGCCGGACGGCGCGCAAAGATGCCGTGGGTGACGATGCCGGGAATCTGGTTGAGACGTCCTTCGAGTTCGACCGGGTCGGCGATGCTCAGCCCCTTCACGTCGAGGATGACGCAGCCGTTGTCGGTGAGGAAGGCGCTGCCGTCGGGCTTGAGCCGCCAGTTCACCTCGACGAGAGGATGCTCCTTGGCCAGCTTCATCAGCTCGCGCGCGACGTAACTGCGTGCCAGCGGAATCACCTCGACCGGCAGCGGAAACTTGCCGAGCTTGTCGACGAGCTTGGATTCGTCGGCGATGCAGACGAACTTGTCGGCCACCGCCGCGACGATCTTCTCGCGCGTCTGGGCGCCGCCGCCGCCCTTGATCATGTGCATGCCGGCGTCGATCTCGTCGGCGCCGTCCACGTACACCGGGATGTCGCGCACGCTGTTGAGATCGAGCACCTCGATGCCGTGCTTCTTGAGCCGAATGGCGCTGCGTTCGCTGCTGGCCACGGTGCCGGCGATCTCGCGCGCAAACGGCGCGAGCGCATCGATGAAGAGATCGGCCGTGGAGCCGGTGCCGATGCCGAGCACGGCGCCGGTGCCCAGATAGGGCTTGATGGAGTCGATCGCGGCCTGCGCGACGGCTTGCTTGAGTTCGTCCTGAGTCATGGTCCCGACCGTAGCTAGTGTGCCGGGCCAGTGTATCAGCGGGCACATGACGCACTGCGCAAGAAGCCTGCCAGTCGCTGACTGCCAGAACGCGGACCGGCCCGTCGAGCCGGTCCGCGCCGCCTTACTTCTTGCGCATCGGCGGCAGGTCGGTGCAGACGCCTTCGGCCACCTCGGCCGCCATGCCGATCGACTCGCCGAGCGTCGGATGCGGATGGATGGTCTTGGCGATGTCCACCACGTCGGCGCCCATCTCGATGGCCAGCGCCACCTCGCCGATGAAGTCGCCCGCATGCGTGCCGACGATGGCGCCGCCAATGATGCGATGCGATTCCTCGTCGAAGATGAGCTTGGTGAAGCCTTCATCGCGCGTGTTGGCGATGGCGCGACCCGACGCCGCCCACGGGAACTTGCCGACCTTGACCTTGATGCCGGCCTTCTTCGCTTCTTCCTCGGTGGTGCCGACCCAGGCCACTTCCGGATCGGTATAGGCCACGCCCGGAATCACGCGCGCGTCGAAGAAGCTCTTCTGGCCGGCGGCCGCCTCGGCAGCCACATGCGCCTCATGCACCGCCTTGTGCGCCAGCATCGGCTGGCCGACCAGATCGCCGATGGCGAAGATGTGCGGCACATTGGTGCGCAGCTGCTTGTCGACCGGGATGAAGCCGCGATCGGTCACCGCCACGCCGGCGTTCTCGGCGCCGATCTTCTTGCCGTTGGGGCTGCGGCCCACGGCCACCAGCACCAGGTCGTAGAGCTGGGGCTCGGCCGGCGCCTGCTCGCCCTCGAACGTGACGGCGATGCCTTCGGGCCTGGCTTCGACGCCGACCGTGCGCGTCTTGAGCATGATCTTGTCGAAGCGCTTGGCGTTGTACTTCTGCCAGACGTTGACCAGATCGCGGTCGGGGCCGGCCATCAGGCCGTCGAGCATCTCGACCACGTCGATGCGCGCGCCGAGGGTGGAGTACACCGTGGCCATTTCCAGCCCGATGATGCCGCCGCCGATGACCAGCATCTTCTTCGGCACCGAGCGCAGTTCGAGCGCGCCGGTGCTGTCGACGATGCGCGGATCCTCGGGCACGAAGGGCAGCTTCACCGGCTGCGAGCCGGCCGCGATGATGGCCTTGTCGAACTTGATGACCTGCTTCTCGCCCGACAAGTCCTGGCCGGTGCCGGCGGTCAGCGACACCTCAAGATGATGCTCGTCGATGAAGCGGCCCAGGCCGCGCACCGTGCGCACCTTGCGCGCCTTGGCCATGCCGGCCAGACCGCCGGTGAGCTTGCCGACCACCTTTTCCTTGTGCGCGCGCAGCTTGTCGATGTCGATCGCGGGCGGCGCAAAGTCGACGCCGAGCGCGCTGAAATGCGAGGCCTCGTCGATGACCGCCGCCACATGCAGCAGCGCCTTCGACGGGATGCAGCCGACGTTCAGGCACACGCCGCCAAGCGTCGCGTAGCGCTCGACGATGATCGTGTCCAGGCCCAGATCGGCCGAGCGGAAGGCGGCCGAATAGCCGCCGGGGCCGGCGCCGAGCACCAGCATCTGGCAAGTGTGGTCGACCTTGCCGGCATAGGCCGAGGCGGCGACGGGCGCGGGCACCGGCGCGGCGGCCGGTGCGCTCACCGGTGCCGGAGCCGGCGCGGCGGCAGCCGGCGCGGGTGCAGCGGCGGCCGGCGCAGACGCAGGCGCAGCGGCACCGGCCGCCGCCTCGGCGATCAGGATCACCGTGCCCTTGCTCACCTTGTCGCCGACCTTGACCTTGATCTCCTTCACCACGCCGGCCGAATCCGACGGCACTTCCATCGAAGCCTTGTCCGATTCGAGCGTGATGAGGCTCTGCTCCTTCGCGATCGTGTCGCCGGGCTTGACGAGCACTTCGATGACTTCGACCGCGTCGAAATCGCCGATGTCGGGGACTGTCACTTCGATGTTCTGGCTCATCGCATCTCCTGGCTTATTGAGTGAGCGGGCTCGTGGTCCGCTGTGGTCTGTTCTTGCGAACGAACGGGTAAAGATGAAATTTCAATGCAGGTTCTGGCGCGGCACGGCGGCCTTGCCGCCGCCGGGTGCCTGCGCCGGCCGGCGGCCGCTTGCGAGCAGCTGCGCGCAAGCGACTTCAGGCTGGTGTTCGAGGCCGGGCACGATCAGCGGAACGATGGCCGCCGGCGCGGCGATCAATCCCAGCGCCAGCGCGCCGCCGGCCCGCAGCAGCAGCGGCAGCTTGTCGAGCGACACGTCGGGATCGGCGAAAGTGCCGGCGATGTCGATCGGCGTGCGCAGCGACACGATGCGCAATCCGGTCGCGTCGGGCTTGACGCGCAGGGCCAGCGTTTCGTCGCGGAAATCGGCCTGGCCGGTGATGTCGATGCGCGCCGGCTCGGTGGAAAACTCGCCACGCCGCATGCGCGCCACGCCGTGGTCGAGCGCCATGTCGATCAGCGCGCAATGCAACGCCACGGTCTTGTCGCCAAACAGCTTGCCGACCACATAGCTGCCCACGTTCAGGCCGGCCAGCTCCAGCAGCTGCTTGCTCAGCACGCCATCGCGGGTGACGAACTTGAGCTCGCCATTGCCGCCCGCGAGCATCGCGGCGATGGAGTCGCCGCGCGTCTTGACCGCGGCCGCGCCATTCACCTCGCCGACGCTCTTGCGCAGCAGTTCCAGCTCGGGAAACAGCCGCGCCAGCTGCAGCCGGCTGGCGCGCAGTTCGAGCGCCACGTCGAGCGGCGCCTGGGCGCTGTCGAGCGTGGCGCTGGCCTGCACGCGCCCGCCGGCCAGACCGAAGTCGAGCGGATCGAGGCTGAGCCGGCCGTTGTCGAGCACCGCATGAAACGTCAGGTCGGCAAGCGGAATCGAGGCGTCGTTGAGCACCCGCTCGCCGGTGAACTTCACGTCGGCGTCCATCGTCTTCCAGCGCGCGGTGTCGAACCTGTTCTGCGGCAGCACCTTGCCTGACCTGGCGGTGCCGGATCTGGGCTTGGCCGGCGCCGCATCGGGCGTCACGCCGATCAGCGGACCGAGATCGGCCAGCCGCAGCTGCCTGGAGCGGAATTCGCCGTCGAAGCGCGGGCGCGGCTGCTTCGATGCATAGCTCAGCCGGCCGGCGATGTCGCTCGCGCCGACCTGCCCGGTGAAATCCTCGTAGCGCCAGGTCGCCGCATCGGGCGCCAGGCTGCCGACCAGCCGGCCCTCGGTGCGAAAGCGCCGCGTCGCAGGCAGCACGATGCCGGTGATGTCGTAGAGATCGGCCATCGATTCGGCCTCGACCTTGAGCTTGAGATCGATGCCGGACAGCGCGAGCGGGTTCTCGATGAAGCCTTCCGCCTCGGCCTGGGTGCGGCCCACGCTCGCGGCGGCGCGCGCCGGAAAGCGCATGTCGGCCTGACCGAGCCTGAGCACGCGGCCCAGTTCGCCCTCGCCCTTGACCGGCGCCTTGCGGTATCTGCCGCCGAGCGTGAACGCAAGCCCGTAGCGGCCGTCGCGCGGCGGCTCGACGGTGCGCCAGTCGAGCGCCAAATCGAGCTGCTGCGGCGCGTCCGAATACACGAAATGCCCCTGGTCGATTTCGAGCGAGCGCACTTCCACCTTCCAGGCGGACGACACGTCGTCCTCGCTCTTCCTGAACGTCCAGTTGTTGCGTTCGGCCTCGCGGCGCAGATCGACCGACGGCTCGCGCACCACCACCGACCGCAACCGCACGGTGTGCTCCAGCAGCGCCAGCGGCGCGAGATCGACGCGCAGCTGCTTCACCTCCACCATCCGCTCGGGTCGGCCTTCAGCAATGGCCCAGTCGGCATTGGCAAGGCGCAGATCGCCCGCATGCAGTTCCGGATGCGGAATCGCGCGCGCCCAGAAGCCTTCGCCGTCGTCGCCGCGCCGCCAGTCCAGCGCCAGATCGCCGGCGATCTCGAAGCGCCGGTCGAGCGCGGTCGAGACCCGGTCATTGATCCAGGGCCTGAAGCGGTTGAGATTGACGGTCGAGACGAACACGACGAGGGCGATGAGCAGGATCGTGACGAGCGCGGCCAGCAAGGCCAGCGCACGGCCGACGCGCGCAAGCGGCGAGCGGCGGCCCGGATTCGGACCGGCGGGCGCAAGCCGCGCCGGAAGGGGGCGGGAATCGTCGTGCATGGCTGTCCTCGGCTTGGGGTGAATGCAAATTCACCTTGCGCGCCGGCTTCAGCCCGACAAACCCGCGAAAACGCCTGATACGCCGCTTGCAGCCCCGCGCCGACCCGCCTTGGGGCAAACGCCGAGCTGCAAGCGGTTGCGCGTCAGAGCAGCACGCGCCGCAGGTCGGCCAGCGTTTCCGACAGATAGGTCGTGAAGCGCGCCGCCTGCGCACCATCGATCACGCGATGGTCGTAGCTCAGCGAGAGCGGCAGGATCAGCTTGGGCTGGAAGGCCTTGCCGTCCCACTTCGGCTTGATCTCGGTCTTGCTCAGACCGAGGATCGCCACCTCGGGCGCGTTGATGATCGGCGTGAAGGCCGTGCCACCCACGCCGCCGAGCGACGAGATGGTGAAGCTCGCACCCGACATGTCGGCGCCCGACAGCTTGCCGTCGCGCGCCTTGGCGGCGAGCTCCGACGTTTCCTTCGCGAGCTGGGCGACGCCCTTCTTGTCGCAGTCGCGCAGCACCGGCACCACCAGCCCGTTGGGCGTGTCGGCTGCAAAGCCCAGGTGGAAGTACTGCTTGAGGATGAGGTTCGCGCCGGTCTCGTCGAGCGAGCTGTTGAAGGCCGGGAACTTCTTGAGCGCCGCCACCGCCGCCTTCATCACGAAGGCCAGCATCGTCACCTTCACGCCCTGCTTGGCGAGCGCCTCGTTGGTGTCCTTGCGGAACTGTTCGAGGTCGGTCACGTCGGCTTCGTCGAACTGCGTGACGTGCGGAATCATGGCCCAGTTGCGCGCCAGGTTCTGGCCGCTGAGCTTCTTGATGCGCGACAGCGGTTCGACCTTGGTCTCGCCGAACTTGCTGAAGTCGACCTTCGGCCAGGGCAGCAGATCGAGCCCGCCGCCGAGCGACTTGCCGGCTGCGGCCGGCGCGGGCGCCGGAGCTGCCTTGGCTGCGGCGATCACGCCCTTGACATAGCCCTGCACGTCGGCCGTGGTGATGCGGCCCTTGGGTCCGGTGCCGGTCACGCCGGTCAGATCGACGCCCAGTTCACGCGCAAACATGCGCACCGACGGCGACGCATGCGGACGCTGGCCGAGCGGCACTTCGGGCACCGGTTCGGTCGGCGGCGCCGGACGCGCGGCGGCAGCCGGCGGCGGCGTGGTGACGACCGTCGGCGCGGGGCCGGCGGCAGGCGCCGCAGCCGCCGGAGCCGGCGCAGCCACGGCCGGTGCGGCACCGGCGGCAGTTTCCACCAGCCCGATCAGATCGCCGCTGTTCAGCTTGTCGCCGAGCTTGACCTTCAGCTCCTTGAGCACGCCGCCGACGCTCGACGGCACTTCCATCGACGCCTTGTCCGATTCCAGCGTGATGAGGCTCTGCTCGACCTTGACGGTGTCGCCGACCTTCACCAGCACCTCGATCAGCTCCACGTCCTTGGAGTCGCCGATGTCGGGCACGCGCACCTCGACGATGCCGCCGGGCGCCGCGACCGGCACCGGTGCGTCGCTGGCTTCGGGCGCGGCGGGCGCCGGCGCCAGTTCGGCCACCGGTGCACTGGCCGGTGCCGGCGCGGCGGCCGCGCCTTCAACCTCGACCAGCAGCACCAGATCGCCGGTATTCACGCGGTCGCCGAGCTTGAGCTTCAGCTCCCGCACCACGCCGGCCGTGCTCGACGGCACTTCCATCGATGCCTTGTCCGACTCCAGCGTGATGAGGCTTTGCTCGACCTTGACGCTGTCGCCCACCTTCACGAGGACTTCGATGACCTCGACATCCTTCGAGTCCCCGATGTCGGGGATCTTCACTTCTACGAGACTCAATTTGGACTCCGTCGTTCTTATTGGGTCACCGGATTCGGCTTGCTCGGATCGATGCCGTACTTGGCGATCGCCTCGGCCACGGTGCTGGCGGGAATGCTTCCTTCATCGGCCAGCGACTTGAGCGCCGCGATGGTGATGAAGAAGCGGTCCACCTCGAAGAAGTGGCGCAGGCGGGCCCGGAAGTCGCTGCGGCCAAAGCCGTCGGTGCCCAGCACCGTGTAGCTGCGGCCCTTGGGCATGAAGGCGCGGATCTGCTCCGAGAACATCTTGATGTAGTCGGTGCTGGAGATGATCGGGCCGCTGCTCGCGCCGAGCTGCTGCGCCACATAGGGCACGCGGGCGGCTTCGGTCGGATGCAGCAGGTTCCAGCGCTCGGCGTCCTGGCCTTCGCGCGCCAGCTCGGTGTAGCTCGTCACGCTCCACACGTCGGCGGTCACGCCCCAGTCGGCTTCGAGCAGGTCCTTGGCCGCGAGCGATTCGCGCAGGATCGTGCCGCTGCCCAGCAGTTGCACGCGCTTGTCCACGCCTTCCTTGCCGTCGACCAGCTTGTACAGACCCTTGATGATTCCCTCTTCCGTGCCCGGCTTCAGGCCCGGATGGGCGTAGTTCTCGTTCATCACCGTCAGGTAGTAGAAGACGTTTTCCTGGTCTTCCACCATGCGCTTCACGCCGTGCTGGACGATCACCGCCAGCTCGTGAGCGAAGGTCGGGTCATAGCTCACGCAGTTGGGGATCGTGGCGCTGAAGATGTGCGAATGGCCGTCCTCATGCTGCAGGCCTTCGCCGTTCAGCGTGGTCCGGCCGGCAGTGCCGCCGAGCAGGAAACCGCGCGCCTGCATGTCGCCGGCCGCCCAGGCCAGATCGCCGATGCGCTGGAAGCCGAACATCGAGTAGTAGATGTAGAACGGCAGCATCACGCGGTCGTTCGTCGAGTACGACGTGGCGGCGGCGATCCAGTCGGCCATCGCGCCGGCCTCGTTGATGCCTTCTTCCAGAATCTGGCCGGCCTTGTCCTCGCGGTAGTACATCACCTGGTCCTTGTCGACCGGTTCGTACAGCTGGCCTTGCTGGCTGAAGATGCCCAGCTGCCGGAACATGCCTTCCATGCCGAAGGTGCGCGCCTCGTCGGGGACGATGGGCACCACGCGGGGCCCAAGTTCCTTGTCGCGGATCAGCTGGACCAGGAAGCGCACGAAGGCTTGCGTCGTGCTGATTTCGCGGCCCTCGGCGGTCGGTTCCAGCAGGCTCTTGAAGAATTCCAGCTCGGGCGCCTTGAAGCTTTCGCTGCTCTTCGGGCGCCGCGACGGCAGATAGCCGCCCAGCGCCTTGCGGCGTTCCTGCAGGTACTTCATTTCCGGCGTGTCCTGGCTCGGACGGTAGAACGGCAGATCGTCGAGCTGCTCGTCCGACACCGGAATGCCGAAGCGGTCGCGGAATTCGCGCACCGACGCCGCGCCCAGCTTCTTCTGCTGGTGGGTCGTGTTCTTGCCTTCGCCGATCTTGCCCATGCCGAAGCCCTTGACGGTCTTGGCGAGGATGACGGTCGGCTTGCCGTGGTTGTCGGTCGTGGCCGCCAGATAGGCGTTGTAGACCTTGTTGGGATCGTGGCCGCCACGGTTCAGGCGCCAGATGTCGTCGTCGCTCATGTGGCCGACCATCTCCAGCGTCTCGGGCGACTTGCCGAAGAAGTTCTTGCGCACATAGGCGCCGTCGTTGGCCTTGAAGTTCTGATATTCACCGTCGACGGTGTCCATCATCACCTTCTGCAGCGTGCCGTTCTTGTCCTTGGCGAGCAGCGGATCCCAGTACGAGCCCCAGATCACCTTGATGACGTTCCAGCCGGCGCCACGAAACTCGGCTTCGAGCTCCTGGATGATCTTGCCGTTGCCGCGCACCGGCCCGTCGAGGCGTTGCAGGTTGCAGTTGATGACGAAGACCAGGTTGTCGAGCTTTTCGCGCGCGGCCATGCCGATCGCGCCGAGCGATTCCGGCTCGTCCATCTCGCCGTCGCCGCAGAAGGCCCAGACCTTGCGCTTGCTGGTGTCGGCGATGCCGCGCGCATGCAGGTACTTGAGGAAGCGCGCCTGATAGATCGCCATCAGCGGCCCCAGACCCATCGACACGGTCGGGAACTGCCAGAACTCGGGCATCAGCTTGGGATGCGGGTAGGACGTGATGCCCTTCTTGTCAACGTCCTGGCGGAAGTTGGAAAGGTTGTCCTCGGTGAGCCGACCTTCGAGGAAGGCGCGGGCATAGATGCCGGGCGCCGAATGGCCCTGGATGTAGAGCAGGTCGGCGCCGTCCGGATGCTCGGGGCCCTTCCAGAAATGGTTGAAGCCCACGCCGATCATCGTCGCCAGCGAGGCGAACGAGGCGATGTGGCCGCCCAGCGAACCGCCGTCGGGCGTCTCGATCTTGTTGGCGCGCACCACGGTGGCCATGGCGTTCCAGCGCATCCACGACCGCAGGCGTTCCTCGTAGTCGAGGTTGCCCGGGAACGGCTGTTCCTTGGTGGCGGGGATGGTGTTCACGTAGGCCGTGTTGGCCGAGAACGGAACGTAGGCGCCATTGCGGCGCGTGAGATCGACCAGCTTTTCGAGCAGGTCGTGGGCGCGATCGACGCCCTCGCGTTCGATGACGGACTCGAGCGCGTCGAGCCATTCGCGGGTCTCGACGACGTCGGGATCGCGGGAATCGTTGGCCGCGGACAGCGGCGCATTGGGCACAGCGGACATGAATGTCTCCTCTCAGGTGCGCGGTGGCGGAACTGCCCCAAGCGTCGGCGAAGCGGCTTTGCTTTCACCTAGGTAGTTGTCTGGGGCACCTCCTCCTCCGAAGGCGAGCGAATTCTATTTTGCGAATCGTGAGTTGTGATTTCTCTATGTGATAAATCGTTTGAATTTCAGATCGCGCTTTCACGCATCCCTCGGCCCGAGCGATTCGTCCACAATCGCAGGCCCGAATCGGCAGGTTTCATGAACACCTTTCCCTCCTCCCAAACCAGCCGTGGCGCCACTCCGGTGGGCGATCCGGCTGTGCGGCGCGAACCGCTTTCGCGCTGGTACTGGCTCACGCCACTGATCTCGATGGCGATCTTCATCGCCGTGATGGGCAGCGGCGCCTGGTGGCTGCATCGCCAGCAGCAGTCGCTCGAACGCGAAGTGCTGTTCCGCGATACCGAAACCGCCGCGCAGACCGTGCGGCTGCGCGTGCTGTCGCAGCAGGACGCGCTGTCGTCGCTGGCGCGCAGCCTCGCGGCAGAGGAAATCGACGAGAACGGCTTTCGCACCCGCGCCCGCGAACTGGTGGCGCAGTACGGCGAGCTGAATTCGGTCGCCGCCGTCGATGCGCAGCGCAATCTGCGCTGGGCCGAAGTGCGGCCCGAAGTGGGCGGCAGCGGCTGGCAGCCGGGCATGCCCATCCTCGAATCGGAACCCACGCTCAACTACAACCGCGCCCGCGATGCGCGCCAGGCGCGCTACAGCCGCGTGTATTCGCGCTCCGACCGCAAGGTGTTCGACGTCGCGGTGCCCGTGTACATCGGCGCGCGCTTCTCGGGCATGGTCATCGCCACCTATTCGATGGCCAATCTGCTGAGCAATGCAGTGCCCGCCGAAGTGCGCAGCAAGTACAAGGTCGAGATCCACGACCGCGAGGAACGCGCGATCGCCGGCGAGGGCGACCAGTTCGACGAGCTGGGCCTGGAGTACTCGCTGCTGCTCGATCCGCCCGGTGACGGCATGCGGCTGGTGGCGCATGCCGATGCCCAGCGGCCGCACTTCCGCACCAACCTGCTGCTGTGGCTGGTGCTCGGGCTGTCGGTGTTCATCATCTGGTCGCTGGCGAGCGTGTGGCGCCACATGCTGCGACGCGCCGCCGCCGAGCAGCAGCTGGAGCGCGAGGCCGGCTTTCGCCGCGCGATGGAAGACTCGATGCTCACCGGCATGCGCGCCATCGACATGGAAGGCCGCATCACCTACGTCAACGCCGCCTTCTGCCGCATGACCGGCTTTGCCGAGCACGAGTTGCTGGGCGCCGTGCCGCCCTACCCCTACTGGACCGCCGAGGACATCGCCAGCAAGTGGGACGAGTTCGCCGCCGTGATGAGCAGCCGCGCCTACCGCGACAACCTCGGGCTGGAGGCCACGGTGCAGCGCAAGGACGGCAGCCGCTTCGCCGCCCGGCTCTACCTCTCGCCGCTGATCGACGAGCGCGGCGCGCAATTCGGCTGGATGACGTCGATGACCGACATCACCGAGCCCAAGCGCGTGCGCGAAAGCCTCGCCGCCGCGCATGAGCGCTTCACCACCGTGCTCGAAGAGCTGGACGCGGCGGTGTCGGTCGTGGCGCCGCCGGCCGATCCGTCGCTCGGCGAGGCCGAACTGCTGTTCGCCAACCGCTACTTCCGCCAGCTGTTCGGCAACGATCCCGACGGCCACGCCAAGCTGGCCGGTGCCGCGCCGCCCGATGCCGCCACGCCCGGTGCCGCGCACGAAGTGCATTGCGCCGACATCGACCGCTGGTTCGAGGTGCGCCGGCGCCAGATCGAATGGGTCGACGGCCGCCGCGTGGAAGTGCAGATCGCCACCGACATCACCAGTCGCGTCATGAGCGAGAACCTGCAACGCCAGCAGCACGCGCGCGAAGCCTGGACCTCGCGGCTCATCACCATGGGCGAGATGGCGTCGAGCCTGGCGCACGAGCTGAACCAGCCGCTCACCGCCATCGCCAACTACTCGATGGGCACGGTCGCGCGGGTCAAGTCGATCATGGCGCGCGACCCGGAAAGCCGCGCCGGCGAGCTGCTGCCGCCGCTGGAGAAGACCGCGTCGCAGGCGCAACGGGCCGGCGCGATCATCCGGCGCATCCGCGAGTTCGTGAAACGCCGCGAGCCCAACCGCAAGAAGGCATCGGTGCAGGCCATCCTCGACGACGCCATCGGCCTGGTGGAGTTCGACGCGGTCAAGCGTCAGGCCGTGATCGAGACCGATCTCGACGCCGATCTGCCGGCCATCGCGGTCGACCCGATCCTCATCGAGCAGGTGCTGGTCAACCTGATGCGCAATGGCATCGAGGCGATGGCCGACGCGCGCGAGCGCCGTCTGACCGTCGGGGCGCATGTGTACACCGACGCCAACGGCGTGTCGGGCCTCGCCATCGACGTGATGGATCGCGGCCATGGCATCCCGGCCGAAGCCGCCGCGCAATTGTTCGAGCCCTTCTACACAACCAAGAGCGAAGGCATGGGCATGGGGCTCAACATCTGCCGCTCCATCGTTGAATTCCACCAGGGCCGGCTCTGGGCCGAGAACAATCCCCCATTGAACGGCGCACCGAACGGTTGCACCTTTCACCTACGTTTGCCGTTCCACGAGGCAGGTGAATCGTCCGCCGGCACCGGCAACCCCGAAGTCACCACCACGGTGACCCCATCCTGAAGCCACACCAGGAGATGTTCATGCTTGCCACCCCCCTCCGCTCTTCCAACGCGCCGGCCACCACCACCCAGCCGCCCACCGTCTTCATCGTCGATGACGACGAGGCCGTGCGCGACTCGCTCGCCTGGCTGCTCGAAGCCAACACCTACCGCGTGCAGGCCTTCGACTCGGCCGAAGCCTTCCTCGAAAGCTACGAACCGCTGAAGATCGGCGTGCTGCTGCTCGACGTGCGCATGGCCGGCATGAGCGGTCTTGAGCTGCAAGAGCGCCTGAACCAGATGGGCAATGGCGCGCGCTTCTTCCTGCCGATCATCTTCATCACCGGCCACGGCGATGTGCCGATGGCGGTTTCCACCATGAAGAAGGGCGCGGTCGATTTCGTCGAAAAGCCGTTCAACGAATCCGAGCTGCGCGCCATCGTCGAACGCATGCTGGCCCAGGCCCAGACCACCGCCGCCGACAACCTGCGCAAGCGCGCCGCCGAGGAAAAGCTCGCGCGCCTCACGCTGCGCGAACGTCAGGTGCTCGATTGCATCGTGGCGGGTCGGCTCAACAAGCAAATCGCCGATGACCTGTCGATCAGCATCAAGACCGTCGAGGCGCACCGCGCCAACGTGATGGAAAAGCTCGGCGTCGCCAATGTCGCCGATCTGCTCAAGCTGGCGCTCAGCCAGCGTTGAGCTGCGCGCGGGCGCTCAGCCGCCCGCCGCAATCGCCTTGTCGATCGACGCAGCCAGCTGCTGCTCGATCGGCGCAGCAAAGGCGGCCAGCATCAGGCCCAGTTCGATCTTCACGTCCACCTGGGTTTCGCTCACGTCGAGCCGCCCCTCCACGCCGGGCCGCGCAAACTTCAGCGCATTGCCCTCCCAGTGGCTCTCCAGCCCGAATTTCTCGCTCAGCTTGTCGACCACGCGTTGGGACGCCGCCTTGGCGCGCTCCAGTCCGAGCGTGTGCTTGCGATTGATCGAGATGGTGGTCATGCGCGCTTCCTCGGCGAGATTTGCAAAACGCCGAGCTTAAGCGGGCGGCGCAATTTCAATCGCCTCAATTGGCGATCTGGAATACCTGGCGCAGATAGGCCAGATAAGCGACGTCGTCGCACATGTTCTTGGCCGGCGAATCAGACAGCTTCGCGACCGGCGCGCCATTGCAGCGCACCATTTTCATGACGATCTGGAGCGGCTCGGGACCGACGTCATTGGTGAGATTGGTGCCAATGCCGAATGCCAGCCGCGCCCGGCCGCGAAACCGCCGATAAAGCTCCATCACCAGACTGAAATTCAGGCCATCCGAAAACACCATGAGCTTGGTGCGCGGATCGCAACGATTGCGCGTCCAGTGCTCGATCATGCGTTCGCCCCAGATGAATGGGTCGCCCGAATCGTGGCGCGCGCCATCGAAGAGCTTGCAGAAATACATGTCGAAGTCGCGCAGGAAGGCGTCGAGCCCGTACACGTCGGACAGCGCAATGCCCAGATCGCCGCGGTACTCGCGCGCCCAGGTTTCGAGCGCGAAGGTCTGCGAATCGCGCAGCCGAGGGCCGAGTGCCTGACAGGCCTGCAAGAACTCGTGCGCCATCGTGCCGTGCGGCACCAGCCCGTGCTTCATCGCGTACCAGACGTTGGATGTGCCGGCGAAACGCTCGCCGAGGCCGTCGCGCAAGGTCAGCAGCACTTCCTCCTGCCAGTCGCGCGAATAGCGGCGCCGGGTGCCGTAATCGGCAATGCGCAAATCGTCGAATTCGCTGTCCCGGGTCAGCAGCGCAATCTTGTCAGTGAGGCGCAGGCGCCCTTCGACAAAATCGGTACCCGGCGGCAGATTGCGGAAATACACCTCGTTGACGATTGCCAGCAGCGGAATCTCGAACAGGATGGTGTGCAGCCAGGGCCCTTCCACCGCCACTTCGAGCTGGCCGTCGGGCAATGGCGCAATCCGCACATATTTCTGATTGAGCCGGAACAGCCCGAGAAAATCGGCGAAATCGCTCTTCACAAACCGCAGCCCACGCAAAAACGCCAGCTCGGCTTCAGTGAATTGCAGAGTGCTCAGATGCGCGATCTCGGCGCGGATCTCGTCCACATGGCGCGCCAGATCGATACCCGGCGTGCGGCAGCGGAAGCGGTATTCGGCATGCGCGCCCGGGAAGTGATGCAGCACCACCTGCATCATCGTGAACTTGTACAGGTCGGTATCGAGCAGTGACTGGATGATCATGACGGGTACGGTCGGCAAAGACCGGGCGCCGTGTGGGCAACACGGCTGGGGACGAAAAGTGCTCGGTTAGAATCCGGGGCTTGCTCAAACAGGGTCGGTGCAGGTGGGTACGGCATCCGAACCAGGCTCACCAAACTCATCGCTTTCGAGGTTTTTCCATGACTCACGTTGTGACCGAACAATGCATTCGCTGCCGTTATACGGATTGCGTGGACGTCTGTCCGGTCGATTGCTTTCGCGAAGGCCCCAATTTTCTGGTGATCGATCCCGAAGAGTGCATCGACTGCGCGGTCTGCATTCCCGAATGCCCGGTCAATGCCATCTTTGCCGAGGAAGACGTGCCGCAGGATCAGCTTGCCTTCGTGGCGCTCAATGCCGAACTGGCCAAGAGCTGGCCGTCGATCACGCGCCAGCACGACGCCCTGCCCGACCACAAGGAATGGGCGAACGTCCCGGACAAGCTCAAGTACCTCGAACGCTGACCGTCATGCCCGGTGCGATTCGCCACCGGGCGTGAATGGCTCAGCCGGGCGAACGCGATCGCGTGCCGCCCAGCCCTCGACGGCGCACCAGTCATCCGACTGGCGCGCCGTCGGTCGTTTTGTGGCTCCCTTTCCGCGGTGCAAGCCGGCAAAAACATCTTTCCGACGCCCGGAATACCCGGGTTCATCCCCAAAACGTTTTGTCGGATATGCGCTGAAATCTTGGTCGTGGACCGTTCGCCACCGTTTTGTTGCTATGCAACAAAACTGGCCGATGGCACACTCGCGCCGGCTTCAGACCAAGGGCCGGCGCAGGCGAGCTGACACGGGCGCAGACGCGTGGCACTCCGGGGACAAGGAATCAGGGAAACAAGCATGCTTTATCAACTACACGAGATGCAGCGGGCCTTGCTCAGGCCCTTATCGCTCTGGGCGGAAGCAACTTCGCAGGTCTATGCGAGCCCGGTCCTGCCGTTTTCGCATACCCCCCTGGCCAAGCGCCTGTCCGCCGGATTGCAATTGCTGCACCGCATCGGAAAAAGCTACGAAAAGCCCGAATGGGGCTTCGAGACGACCGAAGTCGACGGTCAGAGCGTCGAAGTGACGGTCGAGACCGCAGTCGACAAGCCCTTCTGCAAGCTCACCCATTTCAAGCGCGCCATCTCGGACGAACGCAATGCGCAGGACCCGCGCGTGCTGCTGGTCGCGCCGCTGTCCGGCCATTTCGCGACGCTGCTGCGCGATACCGCCCGCATGCTGATCCGCGACCATGACGTGTGGGTGACCGAATGGGTCGACGCCAAATTCATTCCGGTGACCGAAGGCCCGTGGTCGCTCGACGACTATGTCCACTACATCATCGATTTCGTGCGTCACCTCGGCCCGAGCGTGCATCTGATCTCGGTCTGCCAGCCGACGGTGCCGGTGCTGGCGGCGGTATCGCTGATGGCCTCGGCCAACGATCCGCAATCGCCCAAGTCGATGACGATGATGGGCGGCCCGATCGATACGCGCCGGGGCGCCACCGCCGTCAACGATCTGGCCAAGCGCAAGCCGCTCAGCTGGTTCGAGAACCATGTGATCTACCCGGTGCCGGCCCAGCATCCGGGCTATCTGCGCAAGGTCTATCCGGGCTTTTTGCAGCATGCCGGCTTTGTCGCGATGAATCCGGATCGCCACACCCAGGCTCATTACGACTACTACCTCGACCTGGTGAAGGGCGACCTGGACGACGCCGAGTCGCATCGCAAGTTCTACGACGAGTACAACGCGGTGCTCGACATGCCGGCCGAGTACTACCTGCAAACCATTCGCGTGGTGTTCCAGGAACAGTTGCTGCCGCGCGGCCTGTGGTCGGTGCGCGGCGTGCCGGTGCAGCCGGCCGACATCACCCGCACCGCGCTGCTCACGGTCGAAGGCGAGCTCGACGACATCTCCGGCCCGGGCCAGACCCAGGCGGCGCATGAGCTGTGCAGCGGCATTCCCAAGGAACGGCAGGCCGACATGGTCGTGGAAGGCGCCGGGCATTACGGCATCTTCTCGGGCCGGCGCTGGCGCGAAGTGGTCTATCCGCGCATCCGCGAATTCATCCGCACGCACAACTGACCGTCCTTCACCCAGCAAAAGGGCCGCAATGAGCGGCCCTTTTTCTTTGCCCGTCGAAATGGCGCGACTCAGATCTCGGAGTCGCTGGCTTCCAGCCCTAGGTCCTGCACCTTGCGCGTGATGGTGTTGCGCCCGATGCCCAGCTTCTGCGCCGCCTCAATGCGCCGGCCGTGGGTGAAATGCAGCGCCGTGCGGATCACCGCCGCCTCGAACTTGCGCGTGAGCTGCTCCATCACCTCGGGGCTGCGCGCCGCGAGCAGCCGGGCCGCCTCGCGCTCCAGCGACCGGACCCAGTCCTCGACATCGGGCGCAACGGCCGCCGGTGCCGACGCCACGGTCGGCGCGGCAGCCGCGAATCCGTTCGCCTCGATCGGCGCGGGCAGCGATTCGGCGCTGGCCGGCGCGGCGCCGAGAATGTCGCGCACTTCCGGCGGCAGATCCTTCACCTCGATGACCTGACCGGGTGCCATCACCGTCAGCCAATGGCAAAGGTTTTCGAGCTGGCGGACATTGCCGGGCAGCGGCAGCGTCATGAGCGCCTGCAGCGCCTCCATCGACAGCCGTTTCGACTCGACCTGCAACTGGCGCGCGCTCACCTTGAGGAAGTGCTGAGCCAGCAGCGGAATGTCCTCGCGCCGCTCGCGCAGCGACGGCAGCCGCAACCGGATCACGTTCAGGCGGTGGAACAGGTCCTCGCGGAACAGGCCCTGCTTGACCCGCTCCTCCAGATTCTGGTGCGTGGCCGCGATGACGCGCACATTGGCGCGAATCGGGCTGACGCCGCCCACCCGATAGAAGGTGCCATCCGACAGCACGCGCAGCAGCCGGGTCTGCAACTCGGCCGGCATGTCGCCGATTTCATCGAGGAAGAGCGTGCCGTTCTCGGCCTGCTCGAAGCGGCCGCGCCGCAAGGTCTGCGCGCCGGTAAAAGCGCCGCGTTCATGCCCGAACAGCTCGCTTTCGAGCAGATCGCGCGGTATCGCCGCCGTATTGAGCGCAATGAAAGGGGCATCGCGACGGGGACTGTGACGATGCAGCGCGCGCGCCACCAGCTCCTTGCCGGTACCCGACTCGCCGGTGATGAGCACCGTGACATTCGACTGCGACAGCCGGCCGATGGCGCGGAACACGTCCTGCATCGCCGAGGCCTGACCGAGAATCTCGGGCGCCGCCGTCGAAGTCTCGATCGCGACGGCTTCCTCGCGCTGGCTTTCGCTGACCGCGCGACGGATCAGATCGACTGCCTTGGTGATGTCGAAAGGCTTGGGCAGGTATTCGAAGGCGCCGCCCTGAAAAGCCGCCACCGCGCTTTCGAGATCGGAATAGGCGGTCATGATGATGACCGGCACCGAAGGATGATCGCGGCGAACCTGTTGCAGCAATTCGAGTCCGGCGTTCTGGGTGGTGCCGCCCGGCATCCGGATATCGGAAACCATGACCTGCGGCTCTTCCACTTCGAGCGCGTCAAGCGCCTCGCGCATATTCGAAAAGGTACAGACCGGCAATTGCTCGCGCGTCAGCGCCTTTTCGAGTACCCAGCGAATCGATTGATCGTCGTCGATGACCCAGATTGGCTTCATTCGGGGCTACCCCTCCGGTAAGTGCCAGGACGATCGGCGCAATCGACGCCGATCGACGGGCAAAAATGCAGCCAAGGCGGCGGGAAATTGTGGCTCATGCAAATCCTGTCAAAGCGTTCTGGCAATTCCGGCAAGCCGGGCTCAGGAACCGAGCGGCAGGAGAATTCTGAAATCGGTCAGTCCGGGCTCGCTGTCGCACTCGATGACACCGTGATGCTGCTGGACAAAAGTCTGGGCCAACGTCAATCCCAGCCCGCTGCCACCCTCGCGCCCGGAAACCAGCGGATAAAAGATTCGGTCGCGGATATCGCCCGGAATGCCGGGGCCGTTATCGAGAATATGCAAGTCCAGTGCCAACGGCCATCTGCGCTTTCCGAGCGTGACATTGCGAATCACGCGGGAACGCAGGGTAATGACCGCATTGCCGTCAGAGATTTGGCGTGACAGAGCCTGGGCCGCATTGTTGGCGATATTGAGCACCGCCTGAATCAGCTGCTCCTTGTCGCCGCGAATCTCGGGCACGCTGATGTCGTAATCGCGAACGATGCGCAGCCCCTGCGGAAATTCGGCCAGGATGACCGAGCGCACGCGTTCGCAGACTTCGTGGATATTCACCTGCGAAATCAGCTTGGGCCGACGATGCGGCGCAAGCAGGCGATCGACCAGGGTTTGCAGGCGATCCGCCTCCTTGACGATGACCTGCGTGTATTCGCGGAATTCCACCGCCCGGTCCATGACCGACATTTCCTGTTCGAGCAATTGCGCCGCGCCGCGAATGCCGCCGAGCGGATTCTTGATTTCATGCGCCAGATTGCGGATGAGCTCGCGGTTGGCCTGCCCCTGCTCGATGAGGCGTTCGGCCCGGTCGACCTTGAGCTGCTGCTCGATCTCGCGGAACTCGATCAGCGCGCCAAGCGCCGGCTCCTGCAGACCGACGACCGTGCTGTGCACCGTGATCGGATCGCGATTCGGCAGCCCGAAGGTCACATCCTGGCGCTTTTGCTCGAAATGGCCGTCGTAGACCTGCTTGAGCAATTCGGTCAGGCCGCTGCCCGGAAAAATCGTGCCGATCACCTGCCCGACCAACGCCCGCCGCGACACGCTCAACATGCTTTCGAGCGCCGAATTGGCAAATACGATGGTGAATTGCGGATCGGTCACGAGCACGCCACAGCCGAGCAGATCGAGCCCGGCGAATTGAGGAAACTGGCCGCTCGTCATGGGATTCTCGAAGGCGTTCAATTTGGCAGATTGCCAAGCTCGCGCTTGATCGACGTGATATTGCCCTCAGCCTGGGCGATGTCTTCCTTCAGCCGGGCAACCCTGTCGAGATATTTCTGGTAATTGCGTTCATCGCCGCGCCGCTCGGGCTCGCCGGCATTGAATTCCGATTTCAGCTTTTCCAGGTTTTCTTCCTGCATGTGCAATTCGGCTTGCAGGATGCGGCGGCGGTCGTCATCGCGCCCGCGCTGCACCGTCGGATCGATCTTCAAGTCGCCGCGTGAAGCTGGAGCCGAACCGGACGCGGGCTTTTGCGGCGCAGTCGTGCGCGGCACGGTGGTCAGCGCCGGCAGATCGATCGGCTTGCAGCCGCGCGTATCGCCCACGTTCTTGTATTCGATGGTCTTGTCGGGCAATTCGCATTTCACGACCTGCGCGATTGCCGGTGCAGCAAACAACCAGAAAAGCAGTGCAACAACTGATGATCGGTGCGTCATTCGTGGCCCCCGTCGCGACGGTATTTGTCGAAGCCGAGTGTATGGCACGCACAGTTTCGGTGCAAAGATGAAAAGCACCACATTCGTGCAACAAAAACGGCGCTGAATTTTCATTCAGCGCCGTCGATTTCACTGGCGGCCAAAGCCGCCGGCCAATTACAGCGAGTAGTACATGTCGAATTCGATCGGGTGCGTCGTCATGCGGAAACGGGTCACGTCTTCCTGCTTGAGCGCGATGTACGCATCGATCATCGAATCGGTGAACACGCCACCCTTGGTCAGGAATTCGCGGTCCTTGTCCAGATAGTCCAGCGCCTGGTCGAGCGACGAACAAACGGTCGGGATGAGCGCGTCTTCTTCCGGCGGCAGGTCGTACAGATTCTTGTCCGCGGCTTCGCCCGGATGAATCTTGTTCTGCACGCCGTCAAGGCCGGCCATCAGCATGGCGGCGAAGGCGAGGTAGCTGTTGGCGGTCGGGTCCGGGAAGCGGACTTCGATGCGGCGAGCCTTGTCGCTGTTGACGTAGGGGATGCGGATCGAGGCCGAGCGGTTGCGGGCCGAGTAGGCCAGCTTCACCGGGGCTTCGAAGCCCGGGACCAGACGCTTGTACGAGTTGGTGCCCGGGTTGGTGATGGCGTTCAGCGCGCGAGCGTGCTTGATGATGCCGCCGATGTAGTACAGCGCGAATTCCGACAGACCGGCATAGCCGTCCCCGGCGAACAGGTTCTTGCCGTCCTTCCAGACCGACTGGTGAACGTGCATGCCCGAGCCGTTGTCGCCCACGAGCGGCTTCGGCATGAACGTGGCGGTCTTGCCGTAGCTGGCCGCGACGTTGTGGATGACGTACTTCATCTTCTGCGTCCAGTCGGCACGCTCGACCAGCGTGGCGAACTTGGTACCGATTTCGTTCTGGCCGGCACCCGCGACTTCGTGGTGATGCACTTCCACCGGCACGCCGATCTGTTCGAGGATCAGGCACATTTCCGAGCGGATGTCCTGGAACGAATCGACCGGGGGAACCGGGAAGTAGCCGCCCTTGACCGCCGGACGATGGGCCAGATTGCCGCCCTCGTACTTCTTGCCGGTCGACCACGAGGCTTCTTCGGATTCGATCTCGACGAAGCAGCCCGACATGTCGGCGCCCCAGCGCACGCCGTCGAAGATGAAGAATTCGGGTTCCGGACCGAAGAAGGCGGTATCGCCCAGGCCGGTGGACTTGAGGTAGGCCTCGGCGCGCTTGGCGATGGAACGCGGATCGCGGTCGTAGCCCTTGCCATCCGACGGTTCGAGCACGTCGCAGGTCAGGATGAGCGTGGTCTCTTCGCGGAACGGATCGATGAAGGCGGTGTTGGGATCCGGCAGCAGCAGCATGTCCGAGGCTTCGATGCCCTTCCAGCCGGCGATGGACGAACCGTCAAAAGCATGGCCACTCTCGAACTTGTCCTTGTCGAAATGCGACAGGGGAACAGAGACGTGTTGCTCCTTGCCTTTGGTGTCGGTGAAGCGGAAATCAACGAACTTAACTTCGTTGTCTTTCACAAGCTTCATCACGTCATCGGCGGTGATTGCCATGAAGATCTCCTGGATCGAAACGGATTCAAAGGTTTGTCGGTTTTGACGAAACGGAGATCCGCAGACAGCCCGCGGCGACCATCCCCGTTCGTTGCAGGTCGAGAGAAATCGGTACCGATCAAGTCATTGGACTACGCTTGACCGGGAGTTTTCTGACAGCGCCGGCGAATATAGCATTTAGCATGCCGCACCCATTTGCGGGCGATCAGGCATTGCAATAGGGATTCGATGCTCCATTGCGATGCGATGCGCCGGTTTGGGGCTGAATGAGCCAACGGGGCTATCGACTGACTTGCAGCGCGAAGAAGCAATCGCGCATTTACTTGGTGCATACGCACTTTAATGAGGCGCAAATGACCGATCTTGATGCAACCCAGCTTCTGACAAACGCCCGCGCCCGTCCTACCGACGGCAGCTATGCCGGTGCGCTCAGCCCGGAGGAAGCACATGCCGTCGCACTCGCATTGCCCGGCGCGCGACTGATCGATGTGCGTACCCGCGCCGAGCTGGACTGGGTCGGGCGGCCCGCGCTGCCGGCCGATCGCTATGCCGCGATCGAATGGACGATCTGGCCCGGCAGTCGCCCGAACGAGCAGTTCATCGAGCAGCTGAAGGCGGCGGCCGGCGACGGACCGTTGCTGTTCCTGTGCCGCAGCGGCGTGCGCAGCAAGGCGGCGGCCAAGGCCGCGACCGTCGCCGGCTTTGCCGACTGCTTCGACATCCTCGAAGGCTTCGAGGGCGACCGCGATGCCGCCGGGCATCGCAAGACGGTCGGCGGCTGGTGCAAGCGCGGCCTGCCCTGGATCGGCGCCTGAGCCTCAGTCGAGGAACAGCGCCTGAAGGTCGTTGAGGAAGCGGCGGCCGAGGTCGGTCGCGCGCAGGCGGCCGGGCGTGGGATCGAGCAGGCCGCGCGCGCAGGCGGCATCGATGCCGTGCGCAAGCCGCGCCAGCGGCAGGCCGGTGCGCTCGGTGAACAGCGCGGTCGGCACGCCGTCGCGCAGGCGCAGCGCATTCATCATGAATTCGCCCGGCAAGGCGGCGGTCGCCACGTCCCCGGATTCGGCGCAGGCGTCGCCACGCCGGGCGGCTTCCATGAAGGATTGCGGCTGCTTGAGCCTGGCCTGGCGCGTGATGCGCTCCGGGAAGCTGAGCTTGCCGTGGGCGCCGGCGCCGATGCCGAGGTAGTCGCCGAAGGTCCAGTAGTTGAGGTTGTGGCGCGCAGCGCTGCCCGGCTTGGCCCAGGCCGAGATCTCGTAGTTGTCGAAGCCGGCGGCGCTCAGGCGTTCGGCGATGCCGTCCTGCATGTCGGCGGCGAGGTCTTCGTCGGGCAGCGCCGGCGGGTACTTGGCGTAGACCGTGTTGGGCTCGACCGTCAGGTGGTAGAGCGACAGGTGGCGCGTGCCGAAGCCGAGCGCGGTGTCGACATCGCGCAGGCAGTCGTCGAGCGACTGGCCGGGCAGCGCGAACATCAGGTCGAGGTTCACGTTGTCAAAGACGGCGGTCGCGGCCTCGACGGCGCGGCGCGCTTCATCGCCGCTGTGGATGCGGCCGAGCGGCTTGAGATAGCGGTCGTCGAAGCTCTGGATGCCGACCGACAGCCGGTTGACGCCGCTGGCGCGGAAGGCGCGGAACTTGGCGGCCTCGGCGCTGCCGGGATTGGCTTCGAGCGTGATTTCGGCGTCGGCGTCGATCGGCAGGCGGGCGCGCAGATCGCCGAGCAGACGGTCGAGGCCGGCCGGCGTCAGCAGCGAGGGCGTGCCGCCGCCGATGAACACGGTATGCACGCGGCGGCCCCAGACCAGCGGCAGCGATGCCTCCAGATCGGCGCAGAGCGCGTCGAGGTACTCGGCCTCGGGGATCGCGCCATCCGGCGCATGCGAGTTGAAGTCGCAGTACGGGCACTTGCGCTCGCACCACGGGAAATGCACGTAGAGCGACAACGGCGGCAACGCATCGAGGCGCAGTTCGCCGGGGCGCAGAAAGCGCACCGCCGCGTCGGCCGGGCCGCGCTGGAGCGCCTCGGCGGGCGTGATGCTGATGCGCGTCGCCATGACGTCAGCGCGCGCTCAGGCCGGCGACCAGCGCGGCAAGCGCTTGGGCGCGGTGGCTGACGCGGTTCTTCTGCTCGGCCGGCAGCTCGGCGGCGGTGCAGCCGGCGTCGGGCAGAAAGAAGTGCGGGTCGTAGCCAAAACCGCCCGCGCCCGCCGGTGTCGCCACCAGCCGGCCGCGCCACAGGCCCTGGGCAATCAGCGGCAGCGGATCGTCGGCCGAGCGCAGGAACACCAGCACCGCCACGTAGTACGCATCCCAGTCGGCCTCGCTGCGCGCCTGCGCGGCCACGGTGGCGATGAGCTTTTGGTTGTTGCGCGCATCGCTGCGCGGCTCGCCGGCATAACGCGCCGACAGCACACCGGGCGCGCCGCCGAGCAACGGCACGCTGATGCCGGAATCGTCGGCCAGCGCCGGCAGGCCGGTATGCGCGCAGGCGTTGCGCGCCTTGGCCAGCGCGTTTTCGACGAAGGTGCAATGCGGCTCCTCGGCCTCGGGCACGCCGAGTTCGCCCTGGGCCACCGGCTGCCAGCCGAGCGGCGCCAGCAGCGCGCCGAATTCGCGCAGCTTGCCGGCATTGCCCGACGCGACGACGAGGCGGTTGGCGCTGCCGCTCATGCCGCGCCCTGCCCCAGCGCCGCGCGCTGCAATTCGGCCAGCCGCGCGATGCCGCCGCGCCCGAGCGCCAGCATTGCGTCGAGCTCGGCGCCCGAGAATGGCGCGCCCTCGGCCGTGCCCTGGATCTCGACAAAGCCGCCGCTGCCGGTCATGACCAGATTCAGGTCGGTCTCGCAGTTCGAGTCCTCGGCATAGTCCAGATCGAGCAGCGCCTGCCCTTCCCAGATGCCGACCGATACCGCCGCCACCTGCTCGCGCAACGGATCGGCGGCGAGCTTGCCGGTGCGCAGCAGCCCGTCGATCGCATCGCGCAGCGCCACCCAGGCGCCGGTGATGCTGGCGGTGCGGGTGCCGCCGTCGGCCTGGATCACGTCGCAATCGATCTGGATCTGGCGTTCGCCGAGCGCCTTGAGGTCGATGACCGCGCGCAGCGAGCGGCCGATCAGGCGCTGGATTTCCTGGGTGCGGCCCGACTGCTTGCCGCGCGCCGCCTCGCGGTCGCTGCGGGTATGGGTCGAGCGCGGCAGCATGCCGTACTCGGCCGTGACCCAACCCTGGCCCTTGCCCTTGAGGAAGGGCGGCACGCGCTCCTCGACGCTGGCGGTGCAGATGACGCGCGTCGCGCCGAACGACACCAGCACCGAGCCCTCGGCATGGCGGGTGAAACCGCGCTCGATGGTCACGTCGCGCAACTGGTCGGGCGCCCGGCCGGACGGCCGCTGGATCGAAGACATGGAGATTCCAAAAAAAGAAACCGGCACAAAGTGCCGGCGGAAGGTTCGGGATGACTGCCGACCGCTCAGCGCTTGGGCGGCGGACTTTTGTGCGTGGCGGCGATCGCCTTGCGGATGTCGGCGATCGCGCTCTCGATGTCGTCGTCGGTCAGCGCGTGGTCGCCGGTCGGCTTGCCTTGCGGCGGGAACTGGATGGTCGAGGTGAAGGCATCGGCGGTGCGGCCCGGCGTGATCGCGCCGCGATCCTCCTCGGGCGAGCTGTCGGATTCCCAGGTCATGCCGACCGCCGAGACATTGTCGGCACGGGCGCCGGCCTGCATCAGCGCGTAGTTGATGAGCTCGGGCACGACGCGCATCACCGAATTCGACCGGAACGCCGACGCGATGATGGTGTCGGGCACCGCGCCCCAGAGGCCGTCGGAGCACAGCAGCAGATGGTCGCCCGGCACCAGCTTGACCGGATCGGCCAGCTCGACCAGCGGCATGGCCGGCGCGCCGAGGCAGTTGAACAGCCGGTTGCGCTCGGGATAGTCGGCCCGGTCGCGCTGATCGAGCAGACCGTCCTGGATCATGGCTTCGAGCTGGGAGTGATCGCGCGTGACCTGCTGGATCAGCCCGTCGCGGATGTGGTACAGCCGCGAATCGCCGGCATGCGCCCAGTAGGCCACGCCGCGTTGGACGATGCAGGCCACGGCGGTGGTGCGCGGCGATTCGGGCAAGCCGCGGCCGGCGCGGTAGCGGTGGATCTCGATGTGCGCGGTGAGCATCGCGTCTTCGAGAAACTGGCGCGGGTCCTTGAGCATGGGCCGGGCATCGCGCTGAAACAGCGCGCCGATGGTCTGCACGGCAATCTGCGCGGCGATCTCGCCGTTGAGATGGCCGCCCATGCCGTCGCACACCACGAGCAGCAAGGTGTCGCGGGTATAGCAGTAGCCCATCCGGTCCTGATTGACCTTGCGGCCGCCGCGTTTGCTTTCCTGGTAGATCGAGAAACGCACGGGTATTCAGCACCGTAAAGCAGTGACGGGTGGAAGGTTTGGGGCCTCCACCGCTTATTTTCGCCAGTCGGTCGGCAGATCGGGTTCGGTATGGCTTCCGGGCGGGGTCCCGCCTTCGCCACGCCCCGCGCTGCGCGCCACCATGCGCTTGAGCCGGTCGGTGAACGACGCCGGCTCATGCCGGACGACTTCTGCCAAAAGCAGCTTCTGTACCGAGAAAACGCTCTGCGGACGCTCCAGCGGATCGAGCTTGAGGCAGAGATTGATCAGATCGAGCAGCTCGGGCGAATAGTGCGCCCGGTACTGGCGGATCGCCGACGGCATCTTGTCGGCCTGCCGGCGCGCATCGGCCGCTTGCGGCGGCGAGCCCGACAGGCAGGCGAACATCGCCGCGCCCACGCTGTAGATGTCGGACCACGGCCCGAGCGACGGCTCCTTCACATGCAGCTCGGGCGGCGCAAAACCCGGCGTGTACATGGGATAGAGCTTGTCCTCGTCGGGATTGAGCGTCTGCCGCGCCGCGCCGAAATCGAGCAGGATCGGCGTGGCATCGGAGCGCAGATAGATGTTGGCCGGCTTGATGTCGAGATGAAGAATCTTGTTGGCATGCACTTCGCGCAGGCCGTTGAGCACCTGCGAAAAGATGCGCCGGATCGTGCCCTCGCCAATGATGTAGTCGCGCCCCGGCGTGTCACGCCGGCGAATGATCAGCTCCTGCAGCGACCGGCCCGACTCGTAGACCATCACCATGTAGACCGTGCCGTTGGCGCGAAAGAAATTCAGCACCCGCACGACATTGGGATGGGAGATGCGCGCGAGCGCCCGCCCCTCCTCGAAGAAACACTTGAGACCGACCCGGAAGGTGGCCAGGTTCTGCGGAACGATGGACGGCTCGAGTTCGCCTTCACGCCGCACGACGAGAGAACTCGGGAGGTATTCCTTGATGGCGACCGGCGTATTGGTTTCGTCGAGCGCCAGATAGACGATGGAAAATCCGCCAGTGCTGATTTTCTTGACGATCCGATATCCGCCGATGACCAGCCCCGCGGGGAGCGCTGCGTTTTGTTGTGCTGACATTCGGAACGGTTGATCTACCCTGACGGCCTGTATCGGTGCTTTTCGAAGACCCGAATTTGAGCCTAGGCCCTGTGGTTTGTAAATGCGCGCGCGATGAGGGCCGCCAAGCCCGTCCTATTCGACGAGTTGGCGCCGTGCCGCACCAGATGCATCTGAAATGACTTCCGAACATTCGAAGGCCGGCGCGGTTTGCGCCAGCATGACCGGCTATGCCAGCGCCGCACGCGCAGTTGCCGGCGCCAACCTCAGCTGCGAACTGCGCAGCGTGAACAGCCGTTTCCTCGACCTTCAATTCCGCATTCCCGACGAGCTGCGTCAGATCGAGGCAGCCGTGCGCGAGGCGATCGTCGCCGGCTGCGCGCGCGGCAAGATCGAATTCCGCGTGCAGTGGCAACGCGCGGACGATACCGCGTCGTCTGCGGCTGCGCCCGATAAAGCCGCAATAAAGCGTCTTGCCGGCTGGCAAGCGTCAGTTCTGGACGAATTGCCCGAGGCTGGCCGGCTGTCGGTCGCCGACGTGCTGCGCTGGCCCGGCGTGATCGCCGATCGCCCGCTCGACACCGATGCACTGCGCGACGCCGCCGCCGATGCTGCGCGCGAATGCGTCGCCACGCTGCGTCAGGCGCGCGCGCGCGAAGGCGAACGCATCGCCGCCCATCTGCGCGAACGGCTCGACCGCATCGACGCGATCGCCGCCTCGGTCGCCGACCGGCTACCCGAACTGCGCGAGGCCCATCGGCGCAAGGTCGCCAGCCGCGTCGACGAACTGGTCGCTGCCGCGAGCGAGACCGCCGGCGTGTCGCGCGACGAACTTGCCGGCCGCATTGCCAGCGAAGTCACGCTGTTCTCGCTGCGCGCCGACGTCGACGAGGAGCTGGCGCGGCTGCGCATGCACACCGCCGAAGTGCGCCGCATCGTCGATCAGCCGCCGGCCGGCGGCCTGGGCAAGCGGCTCGACTTCCTGATGCAGGAACTCAATCGCGAAGCCAACACGCTCGGCAGCAAGGCGGTCGCGGTCGATCTCGCCAACGCGTCCATCGACCTCAAGCTGCTCATCGAGCAGATGCGCGAACAGATCCAGAACCTCGAATGAAGGTCACGACCATGCCCAACCGACTGTCAGAACCCGCCTTCGCGGGCAGCCTGCTGATGGTGGTGGCGCCGAGCGGCGCCGGAAAATCCACCCTCGTGAATGCGCTGCTCGAACGCATGCCGACGCTGCGGCTGTCGATTTCGCACACCACGCGCGCGCCGCGTTCAAAAGAACGCAATGGCCGCGAATACCACTTTGTTGGCGTGGACGAATTCCGGCAAATGGAGGCCGACGGCGATTTCCTCGAATGGGCCGAAGTGCACGGCAACTATTACGGAACGTCGCGGCGCTGGATCGAGGATCAACTGGTTCGCGATGTGGATGTGCTGCTCGAAATCGACTGGCAGGGCGCGCGCCAGATTCGCTCGCGATTCGCCGACAGCAGTCGCGTTTCCGTCACCGGCATTTTCATTCTGCCGCCGAGTTTCGAAGCGCTGGAACATCGTCTGCGCACTCGCGGCGAGGATAGCGACAGCGTCATTTCGCGCCGGCTATTGGCCGCCGGCAGCGAGATCGCGCATGCCCCGGAATTTGAACATGTTATTATTAATCAAGACTTTGCGACGGCTTTGGATGAATTGACGAGCATTCTCAAAGCCACTCGCACCCGTTTTGCCGCACAACATGCACGCAATCACGAGTTATTCATTCAGCTCGGCATTGGCGGCGAACGCGTCTGATGCTGCGGCGCGGCAAAATGTCGCCTGCCGCATACTGCCGAAGGTGTCGCGGCGCTCGCCGCCGGCACCGCCATCTGAAATCCGGAGATCCCACTTGGCCCGTATCACCGTCGAAGACTGCCTCAAGCAAATCCCCAACCGTTTCCAGCTGGCGCTGGCGGCAACCTATCGCGCGCGCCAGCTCGCCCAGGGCCATACGCCCAAGGTCGACAGCAAGGACAAGCCCACCGTGACCGCGCTGCGCGAAATCGCTGCCGGCAAGGTCGGCATCGAAATGCTCAAGAAGGTTCCTGGCTGACGGAGTGAATTGAATGGATGACGATCGGGCTACTGCTGTGACGGAGCCGGAAGGCTCCGGGCCCGAGCGCCCGTCCAGGGAGCCGGCCGGGGCGGCGCCTGCCGCGCGCGCGCCGACGCCACCCGCCATGCCGCTGCGCACCCAGCTGCCATCGATCACCAGCCATCTGGCTCGGGCGATGGCACAAGCCACCGCAGAAGAAGATGCTGCCGCCCCGCCCGACGCGACCACGCGGCAGCGCAAGCCCAAGTCGCCCGACGGCGCCCGGGATGCCGAGCCGCCGCGCGACGAGTTCCGCTCGGTCGCGAGCTTCGCGCCGCTGGCCGAGGTGCTCGGCAGCTATCTCTCCGAATCCGATCTGGCGCGCGTGCGCGAGGCCTACCGCTTCGCCGACGAGGCGCATCTCGGCCAGTTCCGGCAGAGCGGCGAGCCCTACATCTCGCATCCCATCGCGGTGGCCGAGCTGTGCTCGCAGTGGAAGCTCGATGCCCAGGCCATGATCGCCGCGCTGCTGCATGACGTGATCGAGGATCAGGGCGTCACCAAGCAGGAGCTGGTCGAGCGCTTTGGCGCGCCGGTGGCCGAGCTGGTCGACGGGCTGTCCAAGCTTGACCGGCTCAAGTTCCCCAACCAGCAGGACGCCCAGGCCGAGAACTTCCGCAAGATGATGCTGGCCATGGCGCGCGACGTGCGCGTCATCCTCATCAAGCTGGCCGACCGGCTGCACAACATGCGCACGCTGGGCGCGGTGCCGTCGCACAAGCAGCGCCGCATCGCGCGCGAAACGCTCGACATCTATGCGCCGATCGCGCATCGCCTGGGCCTGAACCAGATCTTCCGCGAGTTGCAGGATCTGAGTTTCGCCTACCTCTATCCCACGCGCTTCTCCACGCTGCGCAAGGCGGTGCTGGCGGCGCGCGGCAACCGGCGCGAGGTGGTGAACAAGATCCTCAACCAGATCGGCGCGACGCTGCCGTCGGCGGGCATCCAGGCGCAGGTGTTCGGGCGCGAGAAAAGCCTCTACGGCATCTACCGCAAGATGCGCGAGAAGCGGCTGTCGTTCTCGCAGGTGCTCGATGTGTACGGCTTTCGCATCGTCGTCGAGCGGCGCGAGCAGTGCTATCTGGCGCTCGGGCTGCTGCACGGGCTGTTCAAGCCGGTGCCGGGCAAGTTCAAGGATTTCATCGCGGTGCCCAAGTTCAACGGCTACCAGTCACTGCACACGACGCTGGTGGGTCCGTTCGGCACGCCGGTCGAATTCCAGATCCGCACCGAGGAAATGCACCACGTTGCCGAGTCGGGCGTGGCGGCGCACTGGCTCTACAAGGACGAGGAAGCGAGCGTCACCGAGCTTCAGCAGCGCACGCATTCCTGGCTGCAATCGCTGATCGAGGTGCAGAACCAGACCGGCGACGCGGGCGAGTTCTTCGAGCATGTGAAGGTCGATCTGTTCCCGGATTCGGTCTACGTGTTCACGCCCAAGAGCAAGATCATTTCGCTGCCGCGCGGCGCCACGCCGCTCGATTTTGCGTACCAGATTCATACCGACATCGGCAACAGCTCGGTCGGCGCGCGCGTCAATGGCCTGCCCGTGAGCCTGCGCACCGAGCTGCACAGCGGCGACATCGTCGAGGTGGAAACCGATCCGCACGGCCGGCCCAATCCCAACTGGCTCGGCTTCGTGCGCACGGCGCGCGCGCGCTTCGAGATCCGCCATGCGCTGCGCACGACCAATCTGGCCGAGTCGGTCGCGCTGGGCGAGAGCCTGCTGCGTCAGGCGCTGGTGGCGCTGGAGGTCGATCCGTCGGCGCTGCCGGCGGCCAATTACGAGAAGCTGGTGCGCACGCTCGGCGCGCGTTCGCTCGACGAGGTTCATGCCGACATCGGCTTGGGCCGGCGCATCGCGGCGGTGGTGGCGCGGCGGCTGCTGCTCGCCACCGAGGGTGCCACGGTGCGCAGCGGCGTCGATTCCGACGGTGCGCGCATCCTCATCCACGGCACCGAAGGCATGGCGATCCAGCTCGCGCCCTGCTGCTCGCCGATTCCGGGCGACACGGTTTCAGGCTATCTGCGCAAGGGCCACGGCCTGATCGTGCACACGCGCGACTGCGAAACCGCCCGCCGCCTGCGCGCCAAGGACCCCGAACGCTGGCTCGACGACGTGGCCTGGGCGCCCGATCTGCAACGCAGCTTCGACGCCCGGGTGCATCTGCTGGCGACCAATGCGCGCGGCGTGCTCGGCAAGATCGCCGCCGAAATCGCCAGCAGCGACGCCAACATCAACCGCGTGGCGACCGAAGATTTCGAGCCCGACGGCTCGATCGCGGTCGATGCGACGGTGCAGGTGGCCGACCGCGATCATCTGGCCTTGGTGATGCGCAACCTGCGCCGCCTGCCCGAAATCCTGAAGATCAGCCGCCCGCGGGGTTGAACGGCAGATAGCGGATCTCGATCACGTCGAGCTCCTCGATGCCGGCCGGCGTGCGCAGCGTGACCGTGTCGCCCTCGCGCGCCTTGGTCAGCGCGCGCGCCACCGGCGACACCCAGCTGATCGCGCCATGTGACGGATCGACCTCATCCATGCCCACGATGATGACCGTGTGCTCATCGCCGCGACTGTCGGCATAGGTGACGGTGGCGCCGAAGAACACCTGCTCCGGATTCTCCTGCCGCGCCGGATCGACCACCTCGGCGATGTCCAGCCGCTTGGTCAGAAAGCGGATGCGCCGGTCGATCTCGCGCAGCCGCTTCTTGCCGTAGAGGTAGTCGCCGTTTTCCGAGCGGTCGCCGTTGCTGGCGGCCCAGGACACGATGTTCACCACCTCGGGCCGCTGCCGGTCGATGAGATCGAGCAGCTCATGCTTGAGCCGCGCATGGCCGGCGGGCGTGATGTAGTTCTTGCTGCCGGCCGGAATCGGCGGCATCTGGGGCAGGTCGTCATCGTCGTCCTGCCCGTCCTCCTTGACGAAGGCCTTGCTCATCGCGCGCGGCTCAGGCGTCGGCGCCGTGGCATTTCTTGAACTTGCGACCGCTGCCGCAGGGGCAAGGGTCGTTGCGGCCGGGCGCCGCGTCCTTGCGGATCGGCGCCGGCTTGGCGGCGCGCGTGGCCCAGAAGCGCCGCAGCGCATGCGCCGACCAGATCGCGCGGCCGATGTCGAGATCGCGCGTGGCGGGATCGGTGCGGTCGATGTGCTCGACGCCCACGTCGTCCTCTTCCTCGATCGCGTTCTCGGGCATGCCGAGCGATTCGGGCGACAGCAGCTCGACGAAGTCGGCGAGCCGGTCTTCGAGATAGGCCGACTCTTCCTCGTCGAGCTTCTCGAAGCGCTCGTCCTCCCACACGTCGTAGGCGGCCAGGAAGCCCTCGGCCCAGTACTCGCCGAGCAGCGGCGCGTCTTCCTCGTCGTCGGCCGGCTCGAAGATCAGCGGGTCGAGCAGCTGACCGTCGAGCGCGGTATCGGGGTCCTGCGCGAGCGCGGCGGCCACCTGGGCCTGACGCCGCTCCAGCAGCTCGATGAACTCGGCGCGCTGCTCGTCGTCCTCGAACGGGATTTCGTCCTCGACGTCGATGCCGATCAGGGCGGCGATCCATTCGAGCAGATCGATCTCGCCCGGATGGCAGACCACGCCGGCGATCAGCCCGTCGGTGAATTCGACATCGGGCGCATCGAGCCCCCGGTCGCGCAGTTCGCCGAGCAGTTCATCGAGGCGCTGGCAGTCGTCGTCGGTCAGCGGGCTGAGGGTCGTGGAATCGGTCATGAAGCGGGTCTCGCAAAGGCAAACGCGGATGATCGCATGCCCATTGCGGCGCTTCGGGTGGGGTTCACCACCGGATGCAGGCGGCGGCCCGCCCCGCCGATCACACCTGCATGTTCATGATTTCGCTGTAGGCCTGAACCAGCTTGTTGCGGGTCTGGAGCAGGCCCTGGAAGCCGAGCGAGGCCTTGTTCATGGCCAGCATCGTGTCTTCGAGGCCGACCTTCGGGTCTTCCATCTGGAACCGGCTTTGCAGGTCGGCGGCGCCGTTCTGCGTCTGGCTCACCTTGTTGAGCGCTTCGGCCATGGCGGCGCCGAAGCCGCCGCTCTGGCTGCCGGCCGCTGGACGCGCGCGTGCGGCGTCGATCTGGGCGAGCAGGCTTTCTACGGGGCGGATCGATTCCATGGCGAGGCTCCATTTCGGATGCCTCGCACTGTAGGCGTCGCGCGGCCCGCGCTCGGGTCCGAAAGCGGCCCTTTCCCGCCCCTTATCCCCGTTTGCCCGCGCCGGGCGGTTTCGATAATCGGCTCACGCGCTGGCCCGTTGACGGCCGGTGCGCAAGAAAACTTGAGCCTTCATCAGAGAACCTCACCCCATGGCCGACAGTCTCGTAGCAACCGCCGACGACGCGCCGGAACTGCCGGCGCCGCCGCAGACGCCGCTCGAACGGCTGCGCGCCGCGCCGCCCAAAACCAAGATGATGCTGGGCGGCGGTGCCGCCGCGCTGCTGGCGCTGGCCGTCGCCGCGATGCTGTGGAACCGCCCGCCCGACTACGCCGTCCTCTACTCCAACCTCATGGACAAGGATGGCGGCGCGGTGGTCGCGGCGCTGTCGCAGATGAACGTGCCCTACCGCACCGAGAGCGGCGGCGTGATCCTGGTGCCGCGCGACAAGGTCGCCGATCTGCGCATGCGCATGGCCAGCCAGGGCATCGTCCACGGCGGCAACATCGGCTTCGAGCTGATGGACGGCCAGAAGCTCGGCGCGACGCAGTTCCAGGAGCAGATGAGCTATCAGCGCGCGCTTGCCGGCGAGCTCGAACGCTCGATCCAGACCGTGACCGGCGTGCAGTCGGCGCGGGTGCTGATCGCCATCCCCAAGCCGTCGGTGTTCGTGCGCGAAGACCTCAAGCCGACCGCCAGCGTGATGGTCACGCTGATGCCGGGCCGCATGCTCGACGAGACCCAGGTGGCCGGCATCGCCGGGCTGGTGTCGTCGGCCGTGCCCGAGCTGTCGCCGCGCAACGTCAAGATCGTCGACCAGACCGGCAAGGTGCTGCTGCGCCCCGAGGACAACACCTCGGGCCTGAACCGCAACCAGCTTGAGTACGTGAACCGGGTCGAAGAGCAGACGATCAAGCGGATCAACGACATCCTCGAGCCGATCGTCGGGCCGGAAAACTTCCGCGTGCAGGTCACGGCCGATGTCGACTTCAACCAGCAGGAACAGACCGCCGAGACCTTCAAGCCCAATCAGGATCCGAAGGAAGGCACGGTGCGCAGCGTGCAGACGGTCGACGCGCAAAGCCGCCAGACCACCGACGGCGGCGTGCCCGGCTCGCTGACCAACCAGCCGGCGGCGGCCACGACCGCGCCGGTCGGCCAGGGTGCCAATCCGCAGGCGGCACAGAACGCCAGCGGCCCGAATGCCGGCCCGAGCGATTCGCGCAAGGAATCGACCATCAATTACGAGGTCGACAAGCAGACCCGCGTCACGCGTGTGGCCACCGGCGCGATCCGCCGCCTGACGACCGCCGTGGTGCTCAACCACCGCACGCTGAAGAACCCGCCCGAAGGCGTGCCGGCGACCCAGCCGCTGACCGCGCAGGAGCTGGAGCAGATCAATGCGCTGGTGCGCGAGGCGATGGGCTTCAACAAGGAGCGCGGCGATTCGCTGTCGGTATCGAACGTGCCGTTCTCGCTGCCCGATGTGCCGGTCGCGCCGGACGTGCCGATCTGGAAGGACCCGGCCACGCTCGCGCTGCTGAAGGATCTGGCGCCCTATCTCGCGCTGCTGGGCATTGCGCTGATCGTGGTGTTCGGCATGGTCCGGCCGGCGATCCGCTCGCTCAACCCGCCGCCGCCCGAGGAAAAGGACGAGGAAGTGCCGGTGCCGCTCGCGCTCAATGCCGACGGCACGCCGGTGGTGCCGGGCGGCTTCGAGGCGGTGGTCGGCCCCGACGGCGAGGAGATCGAGGCGCTGCCGCCGCCGCCGCCCAAGCCGATCCCCGATCCCAAGCTCATCGAGGACATCTGCGTGGTGGCACGCAACGATCCGAAGGCCGTGGCCAACGTGATCAAGAAGTGGATGAACCGCGACAGCTGATCGCGCAACCCGGAGCAAAGCCGCATGGCAAACGAAGAAGACGAAGGCCTGACCGAGAGCGCCATCCTGCTGATGACGCTCGGCACCGACGCGGCGGCCGAAGTGTTCAAGCACCTGTCGCCGAAGGAAGTGCAGAAGCTCGGCGAGACCATCGCCAAGTTGCAGATCGTGCCGAAGGAGCGGGTCGACATGGTGGTGAAGAAATTTCACCAGCAGATCGGGCTCGAATCCTCGCTGGTGGCCGATACCGACAACTTCGTGCGCGACGTGCTGGTCAAGGCGCTCGGCGAGGACAAGGCCGGCTTCCTGCTCGACCGGATTTTGCAGGGCAAGGACGTGTCGGGCATCGAAGGGCTGAAGTGGATGGACGCCCAGACCGTGGCCGAACTGGTGCGCAACGAGCATCCGCAGATCATTGCGTCGATCGTCGTCCACCTGGAGCGCGACCATGCTTCGGAGATCCTGAAGCAGCTGCCGGAGCGCACCCGCAACGACGTGATGATGCGGGTCGCCACGCTCGACGGCATCCAGCCGCATGCGCTCAAGGAGCTGAACGAGGTGCTGTCGAAGATGCTGGCCGGCTCCGACAAGATCAAGAAGACCCAGCTCGGCGGCGTGCGCGCGGCGGCCGAAATGCTCAACTTCATGGGCAACGCGGCCGAGACCTCCGTCATTCAAAACATGATGGAACACGACGGCGATCTGGCTCAGAAGATCCTCGACGAGATGTTCACCTTCGACAACATCCTCGACATCGACGACCGCGGCATCCAGACCATCCTGCGCGAGGTGCAGACCGATTCCCTGGTCACGGCGCTCAAGGGCACCGACAAGGAATTGCAGGAAAAGATCTTCAAGAACATGTCCAAGCGCGCCGCCGAGACGCTGCGCGAGGACCTCGAAGGCAAGGGTCCGGTGCGGCTGTCGGAAGTGGAAGCCGAGCAGAAGGAAATCCTCAAGATCGTGCGGCGCCTGGCCGACGAGGGAACCATCCAGCTGAGCGGAGGCGCAGATGACGCATTTGTTTGAACCCATCGTCCCGGCCGAAGTGCTGGGCGAGGAAGCGCAAAGCCGGGTGACGGTCAGCGCCTGGACGCCCGAGGTGCTGGAGCTGCAAACCATGTCCTTCGTCGAGGCGGTGCGCGCGGCCCGGCGCAAGGCTGCCGAGCAAGCGTTTGCAGAAGCGTTTGCGCGCGGTCCGCGCCCCGACGAGGCCGACTTTGCGATCAGCCCGTTCAGCCGCCGCTCGCGCCTGAACAAGCCGCCCGAGCCCGAGCCGGAACCCGAGGCCGAGCCCGAGGAGCCGGCCGGTCCGCCGCCCGAATACGACCTCGCCTTCGTCGAGACCGAGCCGCCCGCCGTGCCGGTGCATGAACTGGCGCTGGAAGCGCGCGCTGACGGTTACGCCTGCGGCTATGCCGATGCCGAAGCCATCGCGATCCGCGCCGCCACCGAGCTGGCCTCGCGCATGGCGCCCATCGCCGAGCAGTTCCGCAGCGAGCTGGCGGCGCGCGAAGCCGGCATCGCCGAGCAGCTGCTGACGCTGGCCGCCCGCCTCGCCAAGCAGATGCTGCGCGCCGAACTCACGATCAATCCGCAGGCAATGCTGCCGGCGGTGCGCGAGGCGGTCGGCATGATCGGCGAGTCGGCGTCGCGGGTGCGGCTGCATCTGCATCCCGACGATCTGCCGCTGGTCGAGGACGATCTGGCCGGCGAGGACGACCGCATCGCGCTCGCCGCCGATCCGACGCAACTGCGCGGCGGCTGCCGGCTGACCAGCGCCCAGGGCGAGATCGATCTCGGTCTGGCGCGCCGCATCCAGACCGCGCTCTCGGCGCTCGGCCTCAAGGAAGAGGCGCTGCCGCCCGGCCACGACCTCGGCCTGATCGACACCCCGCTGGTCTGACCGCTGCATGCACAACCACACCCGCACGCCCATTTCCACCGCGCCCGGCGACCGCACCCTCGCCTTCCTGCGCGACAGCGCCGAGTTCTCGGACGTGACGCCGGTGCCGCATGTGGCCGGCCGGCTGGTGCGCGTGTCGGGCCTGGTGATGGAAGCCATCGGCCTCAAGCTGCCGCTCGGCAGCATGGTGAAAGTCAGCCAGGGCGGCGGCCAGACGGTCGAGGCCGAGGTGGTCGGCTTTGCCGGCGAAAAGGTCTTCCTCATGCCCTACACCGAGCCGGCCGGCCTGATGCCCGGCGCGCGGGTGGAAGCGGCCTACGACCCGCTGCCGCCGCCGCGCTACGGCGAGGCCAGCCATCCGTGGCGCCGCGCCGAGGACCGCACCCGCACCCTGCCGGTCGGCTGGGAGCTGCTCGGTCGGGTGCTCGATGCCAACGGTCGCGCGCTCGACCGCAAGCCCGAGCCCGATTGCCGCGAACGCCGCCCGCTGCGCGCCCGGCCGATGAATCCCATCGACCGCGCGCCGGTGGAAGCCGTGCTCGACGTGGGCGTGCGCGCGCTGAACGGGCTGCTCACCATCGGCAAGGGTCAGCGCATCGGCCTGTTCGCCGGCTCGGGCGTGGGCAAGAGCGTGCTGCTGGGGATGATGGCGCGCTACACCGAGGCCGAGGTGATCGTGGTCGGGCTCATTGGCGAGCGCGGCCGCGAAGTGAAGGAATTCATCGAGCACATCCTGGGCGAGGAAGGCTTGCGCAAGGCGGTGGTGGTGGCGGCGCCGGCCGATGTGCCGCCGCTGCTGCGGCTGCAGGGCGCGGCCTATGCCACGACCATCGCCGAGTACTTCCGCGATCAGGGCAAGCAGGTGCTGCTGATGATGGATTCGCTGACGCGCTATGCGATGGCCCAGCGCGAGATCGCGCTGGCCATCGGCGAGCCGCCGGCCACCAAGGGCTATCCGCCGAGCGTGTTTGCCAAGCTGCCGGCACTGGTCGAGCGCGCCGGCAATGGCGAGGACGGCGGCGGCAGCATCACCGCCTTCTACACGGTGCTGAGCGAGGGCGACGACCAGCAGGACCCGATCGCCGACAACGCGCGCGCCATCCTCGACGGCCATGTGGTGCTGTCGCGCCAGCTGGCCGAGCAGGGCCATTACCCGGCCATCGACATCGAGCAGTCGATCAGCCGCGTGATGCAGCAATGCGTCTCGCCCGAGCATGCGAAGGCGGCGCTGGAGCTGAAGAAGGCGATCTCGCTCTACCAGCGCAACCGCGATCTGCTGGCGGTCGGCGCCTATGTGCCGGGCAGCGACGCGGGCATCGATTCGGCGATTGCAAACTGGCCGCTTATCGAGGCTTTCCTGCGCCAGGACCTGGGCGAATGTGCCCGCTATGGCGACACCACCGGCCATCTCGGCGCGATCGTGTCCCGCTTCAGGAGGTAAGCAGCCATGGCCCAGACGCGCCTGCAAGGCATTCCCAACGCCACCGCGTTCTCGCATCTGATCGACCGGGCGGCCGACGAGCGCGATCAGGCCGCGCGCCAGCTCGCCAATGTCTCGCTGCTGCGCGACGACAGCCGCAACAAGCTGGAGATGCTCGACGGCTATCGGCGCGACTACCTGCAGCGCATGCGCGACGGCATGGAGCGGGTCGACGGTCCGGGCGCGCTGGCCACCTTCGGCGCCTTCGTGGCCAAGCTCGAAGCCGCGATCAAGCAGCAGACCGAGGACTACGCCTTCCGCGAGCAGGCGGTCGCGCGGGCGCGCGCCATCGTGCTCGAGGCCGAACGCCGACTGCGCTCGCTCGAAACCTATGTGGCGCGCAAGGAAGCCGCCGTCGCGCTCAAGGCACAGCGCCAGGAAGCGCGCAACAACGACGAATACGCCCAGCGCATCGCGCTCAACCGCATGGCCGCCGCTGCGGCCGACCAGGCATGAGCACCAACGAAATCCGCAGCAACGCGGCCGCCAGCCGCAGCGCCGGCACCAGCGGCAACGCCAGCGCCCGCAGCGCCGGCAAGGACAACGGCGGCAAGGCCTTCGCCCAGCTGATGGTCGATGCCGGCGGTGCGGCGGCCGACACGCCGGTACGCGGCATCGAGCCGAGCGCGCCCGCCAGCGATGCCGGCTCCCGCCGCGCCGACGGCGTGCGCGCCAGCCCGGCCGACGCCGCCCCCGCCACCGACGCTGCCGACGCGCCCCGGCCCGACGCCGCCACCGCGCCGGACGCCGAGCACCCGGCCAGCGCCCCGACCACGCCCGCCACCGGCGCCCCGACCGATGCCCGCGCGCGCCCGAGCGCGCGCCCGTCCAATGCCGACGCCAGCGCCGCCAGACCGGCCGCTGGCGCAAGCGATGCCGGCCATGGCCGCGCCGCCGCCGACCCGGTCGCCACTGCCACCGCTGGCGCCGCTAGCGCAACCGAGAACAACCGCAGCGCCAGCGCCGCCGGTCCCGATGCCAACCTCATCGCCCAACTGATGGCGCTGAACGCCGCCCGGCCCGGCCTGCCCGCAGCTGACGCCAGCAGCGTCGCAGCGCCCGTCGCCAGCCGGCCTGGCGGCACCGCAACGCTCGTCGCCGCCGACACCGGCGTCAGCACGCTCGACAAGTTCGGGCTCGCCGGCGCCGGTCTGCTGCCAGCGAGCCGTGCCGGCCTCGGCACCGCAGCCTCTGCTGCTGCTGTCGCCGCCGACAGCCGCGCGCCGGCCGGCAGCAATGCCACCGCCACGCTCGCCGGCGCCACCGGCCTCGATCCGGCGCGCGCCGCCGCGACCGGCGCCGCCAGCGCCGCCCCGGCCACCGGCAGCCCCGCCACCGCCACTGCCGCAAGCGATCCGGCCCAGCTGCTCGCCGAACTCGCGCGTGGCGCCGGCGCGCCCGCCGGCGAGCCGAATGCCGCGCCGCGCTTCGACGCCGCCCTCGCCGCTGCCGCCGGCCTCGCGCCGAGCGCCGTCGTGCGCACCGACACGCCGGGCGCCGTGGCCCAGGCCGATCTGGCCGCGCCGGTCGGCAGCGATGCCTGGGGCGAGCAGCTCGCCGATCAGGTCACGCGCTGGACGCTCGACGGCATCGACGTGGCCGAACTCACGCTGCATCCCAAGGATCTCGGCCCGATCCATGTCGAGATCGCGCTGGCCGACGGCAAGGCCGCCGTGCATTTCGCCGCCGAGCAGGCCGAGACCCGCGCCGCCATCGACCAGCAGATGTTCCGGCTCGGCGACAGCCTGGCCCAGTCCGGCATCGCGCTGCAAAGCGGCACCAGCGGCTTCGAATCCCAGGGTCAGGCCTTCGGTTTCATGCGCGAGCAGGCGCGCGACGGCAGCGGCGGCCAGCGCGGTAGCGGCACTGGCGGCGGCAGCGGCGCGCGCGACGACGGCACGGCGGCCGACGGCGCGGCCCCGGTCGTCCGCCCCGCCGCCGGCGCCAACCGTCGCGCACTCGACCTGTTCGCCTGAGCCACGCCTGACCGGCGCCGGACTGCGCGCACAAGGACAAGCCCGCCCGCCGGCACGGCCAGCGAGGCAGCGCCGGGATAATCCGCCCGCCGCTTCCTCCTCCCTGCCCCGTCCAAGGCCGCCGCGTGCTCCTCGTCTTCCCGCTCGAAACCAAGCCCGACTGGCGCCGTCCGCCGCTGGTCACGCTGCTGCTCATCCTCGTGAACTGCCTGGTGTGGTTCGGTCCGCAACGCGCCGACCAGCGCGCGCTCGACCGGGCCGGCGCCTATTACGCGCAATCCGGCCTCGCCGCCATCGAGCTACCGCACTACCTCGGCTGGCTCGAACGGCAGAACGATGCCGACCATCGCGGCGTCGCGCAGCAGCTGCGTCATGCCGACCCGGCCGATCCCGACGACGCCGGCCTGCTGCTGACGCGGCTGGAAATGGAAAGCCGCTTTCGCGCCGAACTCGATGCCGGCCGCCTCCTGCGCAGCGACGATCCCGATCACGCGCGCTGGCGCGAGCTGCGCCAGCGCCTGGTCGAGCTGCGCGGCAATGAATTCACCCGGCGCTGGTCGCAGCGCCCGGCCGAATGGCGGCTCGACACGCTGTTGAGCGCGACCTTTCTGCACGGCTCGACCATGCATCTGGTCGGCAACATGATTTTCCTGTTCGCCTTCGGCTACACGCTGGAGATGGCGCTCGGCGGCCCGCTGCTACTGCTCTGCTATCTGCTCGCCGGCATGGGCGGCGAGCTGGGCGATCTGCTGGCGCGCTGGGGCTCGATCGTGCCGGGCCTGGGCGCCTCGGGCGCGGTGTCGGGGCTGATGGCGATGTATGTCGTGCTCTACGGCCGGCGCCGCATCCGCTTCTTCTTCCACCTGCTGTTCTATTTCTCGGTCACGCGCGCGCCGGCCATCGTGCTGCTGCCGCTGTGGATGGGCTTCGAGCTGTATGCGCATTTCGCCGAGGCCGGCAGCGGCATCGCCAACATGGCGCACTTTGGCGGGCTGGCCAGCGGCGCGCTGCTGATGGCCGGATTGCGCCGGCTGCGCCCGACGGTGCAGGCGCCGCTGCGGCCCGAGGCGGTGCCCGACCCGTTCGAGCTGCGCCGCGCCGAGGCGCACCGGCTGCTGGAGGCGGCGCGCTATGACGATGCCCGCAAGCTCTGGGGCGAGCTGTCGGCCGAGCGGCCGCGCGATGCGGCGGCGGTGCTGGCCTTTCACAACCTGGCGCGGCTGCGGCCCGACACGCCCGACTTCCATCTGGCGGCGCTGCGGCTGTTCGGCCTGCCCGACAACGCGGTCACGCCGGCCCAGCTGTGCCGTGCGGTCGACGACTATCTGCAGCTGGCCCGGCCGCGCCCGCTGCTCAAGCCCGAGGCGGCCGCGCGACTGGCGCTGCGGCTGGCCCGGCTCGGCGAGACCGGCCCGGCGCGCGGCCTGCTCGATCTGGCGGCGCGGCTCGGCGCCGGCAGTCCGCCGCCGGCCAGCGATGCGCCGGCGCGGCTCGCCATCGTGAGCGCGCTGCTGCGCAGCGGCCGGCCGGCCGAGGCGCGCGAGGCCGCCGCCGCGCTCGCCGAGCGCCATCCGGCAAGCCAGGAAAACCGGCTCGCGCTCGATCTGCTCAAGGGCGCCGGACTGGCCTGAGCGCGCCGGCTCAGCGCCCGGGCGCGGCGTCCAGGCTGTCGAGCAGGATGCGCGCCTCGACCGCCGCCGGCGCCTGCCCATGCCGGTTGAGCAGCGTGAGCAGGATGGCGCGTGCGGTGGCGGTATCGCGGTAATGCGTGGCCAGCAGCCGCGCCGTGAACAGATAGACCGCCGGCACCTGCTCATGACCGCGATGCCGCTTGTCGAAGCCGCGCAGCAGCGCCAGCGCCAGCTCGGGCTGCTGGCGCCGCAGCGCGGCCTGGGCCAGCGGCAGCTCATGCGCGGGGTTGTCGGGCCGCCATTCCGAATCGAGCCCGCGCAGCTCGGTCAGCAGCTTCAGCGCCTCGCCGGTCATGCCCTTGTCGAGCAGCAGCGCGAGCTGGCGCCGGCCGTGGGCCAGCGCGCGTTCATGCTCGCCGGCCAGCATCAGCACGCGGTGATAGCGCTCATGCGCGGCCGGGCTGTCGGGATTGCGCTGCTGGTCGTCATAGCCCTCGGCCAGGGCGGCGGCGATGTCGCCGTCGGCGATCAGCTCGGCGATGCGCGCCGCCGGGCCGTCCTCGCGCTGGCCCAGGCCCGAGCGCGCATCGGGCTCGAAGCCGAGCGGCTCGTGGTACTGGAACATGGCATAGGCCATCAGATAGGCCATCGCATGTGCGAAATAGGCGATGACGAACAGCAGCACCGGCAGCAGCAGCCGCACGCCCACATGCGGCAGCACCAGTGCCGCCGCCACGCCGGTGCCCGCGCTCAGCAGCCACAAGAACAGCACCAGCGCGAGGTAAGGCTTGCCCATGGCATGCATCACCTCCCACCAGCGCGCCGGATTGATCGCCGAGACGAAGCTCTGGTCGCGCACCAGCAGCACCAGCTGGGCCGGCCAGGCCACGATGAGCAGCAGCTGGGCCACCAGCGCCAGCGCCGGGCTGGCGGCGGCAAACACGCCGGCCACCATGCCGGTCACCATCTGCACGCCGAACATGCGCCAGGGCAGCGAGCGCAGCGCGCTGTCGATCGGATCGGCGGCGTCGGTCTCGGGATCGAACAGGCCGCGCGCGCCGGCATCCATCACCCGGAAGGCCGAGCCGCCGACCAGCCAGACGAAGATCAGCATCAGCGCCAGCCCGCTCACCAGCAGAAAAGGCATCTGGCTCATCGCGGTGGCCGGGTTGAACACCCCCGACAGCACCGCGCCGGCCACGGTGACCAGCGCGTAAAGCATGAGATGGGTCGGCCGCAGCGGCGCGGTGAAGCAGCTGGGCAGCCGCTCCCAGAACGGCGTGACGGCGGCGGGGCGGGAATTGGTGGGCATCGCACTCCTCTGGCCGCAGGGTCGCGGCGCTGAGCGCAGATGCTGACAGGCGCCGCCGGCGCGCCGGTCGGGTCAGGCGACGAGCGTCTTGTACACGCCACAGCCGATGGCGAGCCCGTCGCGCAACGGCAGCACATACGAGGTCTTGGGCGCCTTCACGCCGGTGGACGGATTGACGATCTCGTAATCGACCCAGCCGCCGCCGTGCTCGGCGCAGCGCGCGATGTCGCGCGCCACCTGCTCGCCGTCCATGTTGGGAATGTCGAGCACCGACACGCCGACCTTCTCGGGCTGGCCGCCGCAGGCCAGATAGCGGCCGAGCGGATCGAGCACGAAGATGTACATGTCGCGGTCGCGCCATTCGCTGCCGGCCTCGCTGATCTGCGCGAAGCAGCCGTTGCCGTTGCGGGTCCACAGCGCATGGGCGCGCTCGACCAGCGCCTGGGCCTCGTCGGCCGTGCCCTGGCGCAGCCGGAATGCGGCCACCGCCTCGGCCAGCTTGCCGGCGCGCTCGCCGAGTCCGGCCGACGCCTGGTTGGCCTCGACCACCATGCTGGCGTTCTGGCGCGTGATGTCGTCGAGCCCGCCGAGCGCCTCGCTCACGCCGCTGAGTTCGGCGCGCTGCTCGGCGGTGGCGCGGTTGATGGTCTCGATGTTCTCGGCCACGCGGCGCACGCCGTCCACGATGGAATCGAGCTGGCGATGCACCTCGCTCACCTGGGCCACGCCGGCGTCCACGCGCTTCACCGAGTCCTCGATCAGACCCTTGATCTCGCGCGCCGCGCTGGCGCTGCGCTGGGCCAGGGTGCGCACTTCGCTGGCCACCACGGCAAAGCCGCGGCCCTGCTCGCCGGCACGCGCCGCCTCGACCGCCGCATTGAGCGCGAGGATGTTGGTCTGGAACGCGATGCCGTCGATCACGCCGATGATGTCGCGCACCTGGCGCGCGCTGGTCTGGATGCCGTCGATGGTGGTGACCACCTCGCGCATCGCGCTGCCGCCGTGCTCGGCCACGCCGCGCACCTCGGCCGCGAGCCGGTCGACCGCCTCGGCGCTGTCGGCATTGGCGCGCACCGTGCCGCTCATCTGCTCGACGCTGGCAGTGGTGCGATGCACGCTGCCGGCCTGCTGCTCGGTGCGTTCCGACAGCCGCTGCGTGCCCTCGGCCAGGGTGAAGCCCGACTGCGCAACCATCACCGCATTGCTGCGAATGTCGGCCACCAGCGCCGACAGGCGCGCATTCATGTGCTCGACGCTGGCGCCGATCTGGGCGAATTCATCCTTGCCGGCCACCTTGACCTGATGCGCGAGATCGCCGCGCGCGGTCGCGTCGACCGCCTGCTGCACTTCGCGCAGCGAGCCGATCACGCTGGCGCGGAAGGCGGTCAGCAGCCACATCAGACCCAGATTGACGACGACGGCCACGCCGATGGCGCCGCGCTCGGTGGCCAGCGCACTGGCGCAGCGCTCGGCCAGCAGCACATCGAGCCGGGCGACGATGGCATCGACTGCCGCGCGCTCCGACTGCTCGGCCCGGCGCGCCGCGGTCTCGAAGGCGATGCGCTCGCCGCCGAGGCTGGCGATCAGCACGCGCGAGGTCTCGATCGCCTCGGCCAGATGCGCCGGCGACTGTTCGCCGCTGCGCAGCAGCGCCTGGGTCGAGCGCTCGATCAGGTCGAGCGCGCGCTCGAGCCGGTCGGCGCGCAGCCTGAGTTCGATGCCGCCGGCCAGCGTCGGATTGCGCGCCGCCGCGATGGTGTCGGACAGCGCCCAGGCCCAGTCGCCCGCATGCAGGATCGACAGCTCCATCAGGAAATAGCTCGGCGCGGCCGGATCGAGCACCAGGCTGGAGCGCTCGCCGATCAGCTGGAGCACGTTCTGCAAGGCGCCGAGCGCCGTGCCGGCATTGCGCAGCGCATTGCCGCTGCCGAGCAGCGCGCGCAGCTGGGTCTCGGCGACCGACCATTCGGTCGGCGTCAGCTCGATGCGGCCGGCCGCGACGGTGGTCGACATGGCCGCGAGGCCGCTGTCGAGCCGGTCGGCCGCAGCCTGGCGCGCGGCCGCGTCCTGGGCGGTCTCGGCGCCACGCAGGTCATAGACCGCGCGGCGCAGGCCGAACACCTGCTGGGCCAGGCTCAGGCCGGCATGCTCGGCCGCCGCCACCTCGTAATCGGCATCGATGTGGGCCACCAGCCGGCTCGTCAGCAGCAAGGTCGGCAGCAGCCACAGCAGTCCCAGCGCCACCAGCTTCACCTGTAGCGACAGCTGGCGCATCAGGCCGACGGCGGGCGCCAGCACAGCTTGCAAGACATTCATCTCCAGACCTCTCTCCGGCTCATCGTTCTTGTCGCTGCCCGGGCGCGCCCGCAGGGAGCGGCCGTGGGCAGAGTCGGCGGAGCTTAGGCGGCCGGGCGCGCGCGTCATCGGACGAAATCGGGCGGGAATCGAGGGGTATTCGCGTGACGTGCCGACGCGCGGCCAGCCGTCGCGGCAGACGGAATTAGCGCCGCAATGCGGCCGCTTCTCGCCCGACCGGCGCACCGGGGGCTCGGGACAATGCCGGCAGAAGATTCATCAGGCCTCCGGAGAACCCAAGACCATGGCAGCAGCAGCACCCACCGCCGACGGCGACGCCCCCAAGAAGTCCAAGAAGATGCTGTTCATCATCGTGGGCGTGGTTCTGCTGCTCGCGGTGGCGGGCGGCGCGGCCTTCATGCTGCTCGGCAAGAAGCACGACGCCGAAGGCGCGGAAGGTGGCGAAGCCGCCGCCGCCGACGGCCACGCGGCGGGCAAGGAATACAAGAAGAAGCCGGTCAAGCCGGCGCACGATCCCAAGCATCCGCCGTCGTTCACCGCGCTCGAGGTGTTCACCGTCAACCTCGCCGACCGCGACCGCGACCGCTACCTGCAGGCCGGCATCACGCTCCAGCTCGACGACGAACATGCGGGCGAGGAGGTCAAGGCCTACATGCCGTCGATCCGCCACGAGGTGCTGCTGCTGCTGTCCTCGCTCACGGCAGCCGACGTGAGCGATGCCGAGGGCAAGGAAGCCCTCGCGCACCGGCTGCAGAACACGGTCAACAAGGCGCTCGGCTATGCGCCGCCGCCGCGCAAGAAGCGCAAGGCCAGCGCCCACGGCGAGGCCGCGCCCGAAGACGATCTCGAAGAGGACATCGAGGGGCCGGTGGTCAGCGTGAATTTCACGACCTTCGTCATCCAGTGAGGCCCGGCCATGGCTGAGCACTTTCTGTCGCAGGACGAGGTCGATGCACTGCTCGACGGCGTCAACGGCGCCGATGCGGAGGACGAGGCGGCACCGGTCGGTGCGATCCGCGACTACGACATCGCGAGCCAGGAACGCATCGTTCGCGGCCGCATGCCGACGCTCGAAATCATCAACGAGCGCTTCGCCCGCAACCTGCGCGTCGGGCTGTTCAACTTCATGCGCCGCTCGCCCGAGCTGTCGATCGGGCCGGTGCGGGTCATCAAGTACAGCGCCTTCCTGCGCGAGCTGATGGTGCCGACCAACATCAACATCGCCTCGGCCAAGTCGCTGCGCGGCTCGGGGCTGTTCGTGTTCGAGCCGACGCTCGTGTTCGGCGTGATCGACACGCTGTTCGGCGGCGGCGGCCGCTTTCATACCCGCATCGAGGGCCGCGACTTCACCCTCACCGAGCAGCGAATCATCCTGCGCATGCTCGAAGTGGTGTTCAACGAATACCAGAAGGCCTGGGCGCCGGTGTTCCCGCTCGAATGGATCTATTCGCGCGCCGAGATGCACACCCAGTTCGCCAATGTGGCGACGCCGTCCGAGATCGTGGTGGCCACGTCGTTCCGCATCGAGTTCTCGGATGCGGCGACCGGCTCGATCCACATCTGCCTGCCCTACGCGATGCTCGAACCGATTCGCGACCTGCTCTACAACTCGGTGCAGGGCGACGCGGCCGAACCCGATCACCGCTGGCTCGCGCTGCTGTCGCGCCAGGTGCAGGACGCAGAGGTCGAGCTGACCGCCGTGCTCGGCCACGCCCGCATGGCGGTGCGCGACATGCTGAAGATGAAGGTCGGCGACATCGTCCAGTTCGACATGCCCGAGCAGGTGAGCATGGAGGTCGATCACGTACCGGTCTTCAGCGGCAGCCACGGCACCTTCAACGGCCATTACGCGGTCCGCGTCAAGCGGATGCTGAGCCTCGAACGCAACGCGAAACCCGAAGAACTCCACGGCAAGAAAAGGCAATCATGAGCGACATCGATCCCGATACCGGCACGCCCGCCGAGGACGACTGGGCCGCCGCGATGGCCGAGCAGGCCGCCGCCGCCGGCCTGACCACCTCGGCCGCCGAGGCCGCCGCCGCCGCCGGCATCCTCACGCCGGGCGGCGTGGTCTCGGGCACCGCCAACGACATCGAAATGATCATGGACATCCCGGTCCAGCTCACGGTGGAGCTGGGCCGCACGCGGATTCCGATCAAGAACATCCTGCAACTGGCCCAGGGCTCGGTCATCGAGCTGGATGCGCTGGCCGGCGAGCCGATGGACGTGCTGGTCAACGGCTGCCTGATCGCCCAGGGCGAGGTGGTGGTGGTCAACGAGAAGTTCGGCATCCGGCTGACCGACATCGTCACGCCGTCCGAACGCATGCGCCGCATGAGCCGCTGAAGGAACACGATGGATGCTTCTTATTCGCCGTGGACTTCGGTGCTCGCGCTCGGCCTGGTGCTGGCGCTCATCGTCGGCCTGGGCTGGCTGCTGCGCCGGCTGCGCCTGCCCATGAGCCGCACCGGCCTGCCGATGCGCACCGTGGGCGCGCTGTCGCTCGGCGCGCGCGAGCGGCTGGTGGTGGTGGAGATCGGCACGCAATGGCATGTGCTGGGCGTGACCGCCGGCGCCATTTCGTCGATCGCGACGCTGGCGCGCCCGGAGGCCGACATCACGGATAACGGCACGCCGGCGCCGAACTTCATGGCCCAGCTGTCGGCGCTGCTCAACCGCGCGCCCAACGGCAAGGAATGACGCGATGCGCTACCTCTCGCTGATGCTGCCGACCGAATCGACCGATGCGCCGCCCGAGCAGCATCCCCACGATCCCGATGCCGCCGAACTGGCGGCGGCCGCAAGCCGGACACGGCGCCAGCGGCAGCTGCGCCGCGCCGGCCTGGCGCTCGGCCTGCTGGCGCTGATCGCCCTGCCCTTGCTGGCCAGCGCCCAGACCGCCGCCCCCAGCCCCAGCCCGATCCCGGGCGTGACCGCCACGCCGGGCGCCGGCGGCAGCACCAACTATTCGGTGCCGGTGCAGACGCTGCTGTTCTTCACCGCGCTCGGCTTCATCCCGGCGGCGCTGCTGCTGATGACCGGCTTCACGCGGATCATCATCGTGCTGTCGCTGCTGCGGCAGGCGATGGGCACCCAGACCACGCCGCCCAATCAGGTGCTGATCGCGCTGTCGCTGTTCCTCACGCTGTTCGTCATGGGGCCGGTGTTCGACAAGGTCTATGACGAGGCCTGGCAGCCCTACACGCGCAACGAGATCAGCTTCGACCAGGCGCTGGCGCGCGCCGAGGTGCCGGTGAAGAAATTCATGCTGCGCCAGACCCGCGAAAGCGATCTCGCGCTGTTCGTGCGGCTGGCCCGGGTCGAGCGGCCGCGCACCACCGAGGACCTGTCGCTGCGCATCGTCGTGCCAGCGTTTGCAACCAGCGAGCTGAAGACCGCATTCCAGATCGGTTTCATGATCTTCGTGCCCTTCATCGTCATCGATCTGGTGGTGGCGAGCGTGCTCATGTCGATGGGCATGATGATGCTGTCGCCGGTGCTCATCAGCCTGCCGTTCAAGCTGATGCTGTTCGTGCTGGTCGACGGCTGGAACCTGATGCTGGCGTCGCTGGTGGCGTCGTTCGGAGCGGTGCAATGAACTCGCAAGGCGTCATCACCCTCGGCATGCAGGCGATGCAGGTCATGCTGATGGTCTCGGCCCCGCTGCTGCTCACCTCGCTGGTCGTGGGCCTGCTGATTTCCATCGTGCAGGCGGCCACCCAGCTCAACGAGCAGACGCTGTCCTTCATCCCCAAGCTGCTGGCGCTGATCGCGATGATGGCCATCGCCGGCCCGTGGATGATCCAGACGCTCACCGACTTCCTGCGCCAGGTGATCGAGTCGATCCCGAACGTGGTGAGCTGAGCGCGCCCGCATGGTCAGCTTCAGCTTCGAGCAGGTCTGGAGCCTGATCGTGCAGTTCTGGTGGCCCTTCGTGCGGCTGCTGGCGCTGTTCGGCACGGCGCCGGTGCTGTCGCACAAGGCGATTCCGGTGCGAGTGCGGGTGCTGGCGGCGCTGCTGATCGCCTTCGTGCTGGCACCGGCGATTCCGGGCGCGGGCACGGTGGCACCGGGCGGCGCGCTGGAAAACGTGGGCACGCTGCTGCAGCAGGTGCTGGTCGGCAGCGTCATCGGCTTCTCGATGCGGCTGGTGTTTGCGGCGGTGGAATACGCGGGCGATCTGGCCGGCCTTCAGATGGGCCTGAGCTTCGCCACCTTCGTCGATCCGCAGAACGCGCGTCAGACGCCGCTGCTCGGCAGCCTGCTGTCGCTGATGGCGACGATGCTGTTCCTCACGCTCGACGGGCACCTGATGCTCATCGCCCAGCTCGCCGAGAGCTTTCGCATCATTCCGATTTCGGGCGACGTGGTCGGCGGCTTCGACCTGCGCGCGATGGCCGGCTGGGGCTCGGCGCTGTTCGCCATCGGCCTCAATCTGGCGCTGCCGGTGATCGTGGCGATCATGGTCTGCAACACCGCGCTCGGCGTGATGGCGCGGGTCGCGCCTCAGCTGTCGATCTTCAACGTGGGCTTTGCGGTCACGCTGCTGGTCGGGCTGTTCATGGTGGCGATGATGCTGCCGCTGATCGGCGCGCCGCTCGACCGGCTGTTCAACGATCCGCTCTGGCTGCGCGCGCGCTGAGGCCGCACGCAACAAGGCCGTGCCGAGCATGACGCCGGGCACGGCCTTGTTGGCTTTGGCACCGCCCTGACGGCGGCAGCCGGTCAGCGGCGCGGGCCGTTGTTGTTGCGCGGGCCATCGCGACGGTCGTCGCGGCGGTCACCACCGCGTCCGCCACGGTCGCCACCGCGATCGCCACGTTCGCGGTCGCTGAAGCCGCCGGCCGGCACGCGCGGCGGCGGATTGGCAACCCATTCGTTCTTGGCGGTGATGAGCGCTGCCAGCCGCCGCGCCACGGCGGCACCGGTGCCGGCGATGGCGACCAGCCGCTGCAACTGCGCCGCCGGATCCTCGATGGCGGTGCGGTGCTTGAGCCGGTTGGCCAGCATCTCGAATTGCAGACGCTTGCGGTCGGCCTCGGCTTCGGCCGGACTGGCGACGCCGGCTTCGAGCTCAAGCGCAATCAGGTCGCGGGCAATGCCCTGGGTCACCTCGGCCGACGGAGCTGCCACCGGTGCTGCCGGCGTCGCGGCCAGCTCAACGGCGGCCGCGCCCGGATCCTCTTCCGAGGTGGACGCTTCGGCCGCCGCAGCCGCGAGCGGCTTGAGCGCATTGAAACGACCGGCCAGCGCGCGTTCGAGCTTGCCGGCGTTGCCCAGCTCGCTCCAGCGCGTGCGCAGCAGCTCGTCGCCGGGCGCCGCCTCGATCTTGACGATGAGCTCGACCTTGTCGCGCGCCGCCTTGACGGCATCGCGGAAGCCGCCCTCGACCGCCTTGCGCTGGTCGCGGCGCTCGCTGTCCTGCGTCTTGCGCTCGGTCTGCTGGGCGTCGCGCTCGGCCTTGAGGCTGGTCGCGTAGGCGTCGCAGGCGGCGCGGAACTCGGTCCACAGCGCCTGTTCCTGGCTGCGCGGCAGCGGCACCTGCTGGGCATGGCGCTGCCATTCCTCCTGCAACACCTTGAGCGGGCCGAAGCCGCCGCGCTGCTCGCCCTCGGCGAGCTTCTTGGCGCGTTCGATCAGGTCGCGGCGCACCGCGAGTTCGCCCTTGCGGGTCTCGTCGAGCGGCGCATGCAGGCGGGCCAGCACGGCGTCGAAGCGCTCGGCCAGCTTGCGCTGGTCGGCACGGTGACGTTCGAGCGGGCCGAAGCCGAACCAGTGGCGGCGCGCGCTGTCGGTCGCGGCGGCGACCGGCTTCCAGTCGATCGGCTGGTCGGCGGCGCGGGCTTCGTCGAGCGCGACGGCGCGCGCTTCGAGTTCGACCAGCAGCGCTTCGCGCTTGCTGGCGATCTCGGCGCGCTTGCCGGCCAGTTCGGCAAAGTGGGCGGCGGCCGGCGCATAGGCCTTCTCGCAGGCTTCGTCGAACTTGCGCCACAGCCAGCCCGGCGCGCCCTGGCGCGATTCGGAGTCGATGGCCTTCCAGCGGTTGCGCAGCGTCTGCACCGCCTTGGCGCGGGCTTCGGGCGCGACTTCGGTCTCGGCCAGATGCAGGGCTTCAGCGAGCAGGCCGTCGCGCACCTGTTCGGCGCCAAAGCGTTGCCAGCCGCGCAGCTCGGCGAGCCGGGCCTGGGCGCGGCGCCACGGCGCGGCGGCCTTGCGCGGCAGGCGGTAGGCGCCGATGGCGGCCTCGACCAGCTTGTTTTCCTCGATGGCCTGCTCGATCTGGCCGTCCTCGACCATCTTGAGCAGCGCCTCGATGCGCGGCACGAGGGCGTCGGCCTCTTCCTGCGGCAGCGGCGGCGGCAGGTCTTCCTCGGCCTTGGCCTTGGCGGCGGCGCGCTCGGCCTTGGCTTCGGCCTTGGTGCGTTGCGGCTTGGCCGGCGCGTCGGCAGCGGGCGCGGCGTCGGTGGCGGCTTCGGGCGTTTCGGCGCTGCCGTTGGCGGCGGTCTCGGTCGGCTCGGCGGCACCGGCTTCGGCGGCGACTGCGTCGGTCGGAGCAGCTTCTGTCGGTGCGGCGTCAGCGGTGGCGCCGGTCTCGGCCGCTTCGGCGGCGGGAGCGGCGTCGGCTTCAGCAGCCGGCGCGGCGGCTTCGGCCGGAGCTTCGACCACGAGCGCCTCGACCACCGGCAGCGCAGCACGCCGCTCGGCGACGACGCCGGGCAGCGCCTCGGCCGACGTGGCGAGCGCGCTCATCAGCGTCGACGGTACCGATTGCGACTCGGGCGCCTGGCCGATCTCGGCGACGCGGGTCGCGATGTTGGCCAGCTCGGCCTCGACCTGCTCGGCCGTCATCTGCACCAGCGCGTCGGGCGCAGCGTCGATCAGGGCTTGCAGATCGCGCACATCGCGTTGCAGCTGGGCCCGCGCGATCAGCCGCGATTCGAGCGTCTGGCGCGCCTGCTGGAAGCGTTCGACCCAGGGCGTGCCGGCCACATGCGGCGCGGTGACGGCCCAGGCGCGGTCGAGCTCGGACACGCGGTTGTTGGCCGGCACCGGCGACGCGGCCAGATCCTCGATGGCCACCGCGATGCGCTCGGCATCGGTGAGCGCCTTGCCCGCGTCGCGGGTGGCGCGCAGCCGGGCGCTGGCGGCCTTGTACACGCGCTTGTCGTGATCGCCGGCCCAGCGCTGCACCTTCTTGAGCGCTTCTTCGCTGGTGAGCCGGGCGACCGCCGATTCGCGCAGGTTGGAGGCATGTGGACCGCAGGCCACCTCGACCAGCCGGTCTTCGTCGAAGCCGGCGAGATCGGCGGTGGTGAGGGCGGGCGACGGTGCGGCGGCGGGAGCGGCCGCTTCGGGCTTGTCGCCCGGGGAAGAACGTTTGAACCAGCTGACCATGGAAGCGAATGACGTGCGTTGAAGCGGTGATCGGAGGCGGCGGCGCAAGGGGCGCACCGGCAGGCGGCAAGGCGCGGAGGGAGCGGAGATTGCGGGCTGGCGAAGCGGTCGATTATGTCATGCAGCCCATGACCGCCCGCGCCCCTTGCCGTGGAGAGTCAGTCGAAGCTGAAGGTATAGAAGGCATCGATGGCGTTTTCGTCGCCGGTGGTGGTCTGCACATAGAACTTGCGGCCGATTTCGTAGCGCAGCTTGGCGAAGGTACCGACGCCGCTCAGCGCGCGCTCGAAGGTGAAGGTGAGCCGCGACGACAGCCGCTTGCCGATGGTGACAAAGGCCACGTCCTGGCTGGTGAGCGAGCTGCCGCGCGCGCTGCTCACCGTGGTGGCCGAGCGGTTGCCGATCGAGATCGAGTCGAAGCCGATGGCGCTGGCGACGCGCTTGGTCATCGGCACGCCGCTGCTGTCGCTCATCAGCGCGCTGGCGGCGACGCTCAGGTATTGCAGATCGGAGCGCGAGGCTTCGTCGAGGCCACGGCCGGTGGCGATCCAGCTCAGCCGCTCGGTATCGGACATGGCGGTATCGGAATACAGCTTGAGCTTGGGATCGCGCGCGGTGCCGCGAATCTCGACGCCGACCGAGACCGGCAGCTCGGGCCGGGTGGCGCGGATGTTGAGATTGGGATTGTCGACCGTGCCCACGAAGCTGATCGTGCCCTGATCGACCACCAGCCGCTGGCTGTAGGCGTTGTAGCTGCCTTGCAGCACCTCGACCACGCCGTTGGCGCGCATCGGCTGGCCCGGCCGCACGTCGAAGGCGATGCCGCCACCCAGCTGGGCCTCGGCGCCATAGCCCTTGACGCGGAAGTTGTTGCCGAGGTCGAAGCGCAGATTGGCGGTGAGCGGCAGCGCCTCGCGCCGCGCCTCGGCCGATTGCGCCTCGTGTTCGAGCAGCCGGTCGGCAGCCGGATCGGCCTCGCTGACGATGACCACATCGCCGCCGAGCTTGGGCGCGAAGGCATCGCCGAGAGTGATGCTGGCCGAGTCGGCGCGCAGCCCGCCGATCACGCGCGCCGCGCCGTTGTCGAGCGTCAGCTCGATCGCGCCGCTGGCGGCCATCTGATAGTTGGGATCGTTGCTCGCATCGAGCTGGTCGGCGCGCAGCGTGATGCTGCCGTTGGGCCGCTGGTCGATGAAGCGGATGCTGCCGCTGCCGCCGAGGCTGCCGTGCCGGCCCTGGAAGCTGAATTCGCGCAGCTCGGCCCGATCCTCGGTGAACACCACGGTCACCCGGCCCTGGTCGAGCCGGGCGCGCGGCTTGAGCAGCCGCAGCGCGATGTTCTCGCCGCGCAGTTCGCCGGCCAGCCGCGGCTGGGCAAAGGTTCCCTTGGCGGTCGCGTCCATCGTCACCAGACCGTCGGCCGTCACCGGCGAATCTGACGACAGCGTGAGCCAGGCGAAGGACTTGAGCTCGCCGCGCACCCGGGCGTCGAGCGGCGCGTCGGGCGTGATGCGCAGCTTGCCGTCGAGGCCGGCGAGCGTGGTCGCAAAGCTGGCGTCGAAGCGGCCGGCGCGCGCCGACTCGAAGTCGAGCCGCGATTCGATGCGGTTGGCCGTGGCCTTCAGATCGAGCGCCAGCCGCGAAATGCCGAGCGCGCCCTTGGCCGAGTTGATGACCCAGACATCGCCGTCGCTGCGCTCGATGCGCGCCGTGCCGTTGAGCTGGCCGTCGGGCAGCGTGCCGATGTCCCAGCGCCCGTCGAGCGCCAGCGTGGCGCGCGGCAGCATGTCCTTCGCCTTGGGAAACAGCCGCGTGAGCGTGGCGAACGACAGATGGCGCAGGCTGCCGGCGGTCTGAAAACCGCCCGGTCCATGCTCCAGCCGCGCGAGTTGCAGCCGCGCATCGTCGAGCGCGATGTCGAGCGCCTCGAAGCGCTGGCGCTCGGCCGAGACCTCGAAGCGCGCCGGCGCCGCCAGCTGCATCGCGTACTGGCCGGCATTGCTCAGCTTGAGCAGCTGGCCGGCCCAGACCGGATGCTCGTCGGGCCGGGTCGGCGCGCGCAGGCCGGCCGCGATGTCGGCGCTGAACTGCACCGCCGGCTTCGCGCCGTCGCCGCGCGCCCGCACCGCGATGCGATGGTCGGACGGCTTGCCGGCGACCGTGACCTGGGCGGTCGCGAATGCCTGCTGCGCCACCGTCACCCGCTCCAGCGCCAGATCGCCGTCGATGCGCTCGGTGTTGGCATTGACCCGGCCGCGCAGGCTGCCGAGCCGCAGCGCATGTTCGCCCTGCCCCAGCACCAGGTCGTCGCCGGTCACGGCCAGCGTGGTGTCGGGCGCGGCCAGCGTGCCGCCGGCGCTGCCGCGTGCGGTGGCGCGGCCGCCGATCGGCTCGCCGACCAGCGCCGCCAGCCGGTCGAGGCGCGGCGCATTGATGTCGACCGCGAGCTTCTTGCCGGCGACGCCGAGCGCGCCGTTGAGCCGCAGCGCGTTCTCGGCAAAGTTGAGCGTCGCATCCAGATCGTCGACCGACCAGCCGGCCAGCGCGCCGGTGCCGGCCAGCCGGCCGCGCGCCCGGCCCGCCAGCGCCAGCCCGGCCAGCGTGCTCGGATCGATGCGCGCATCGACCGCGAGCGTCAGCGGCACCGCCGGCTGATTGCCGTGGCGTGCCATGCCGAGCGCGCCGTCGACCTTGACCAGCCCGTTGAACGAGGAGCGCAGCCAGCCGGCGAGCGGATCGCTCGGGCTCAGCGCGGTGAGGATGCGGCTCGCGTCGAAGCCCTGCATGCGGCCTTCGAGCGCCAGCGGCCGGCGGCCGTCGAGCCCGACCTTGCCGCTGACGCTGAGCGCGCCGGCGCCGGTGCCGATGCGCAGCTGGTCCACGTCGACCTGGGTCGGCGCGATGCGGGCATGGCCGGCATAGGCGACCGCGCCGCCGCGCAGATCGATCTGCGCCGTGATAGCCGCGTTCTCGTCCACGTCGATGCGCACCGGGCCGTCGAGCTTCATCGGCACCGCCAGATCGGACAGGCCGCGCGGATCGAAGCCGCGCGCCACCAGCTCGATGGTTTGCGCGGTGTCGAAATGCGCGCTGCCGCCCAGCGTGCCGCCGCCCGGCACCTCGATGCGGGCGTTGTCGAGCCGGGCGCCGTTGGCGGTGCTGAAGTCGGCGGTGATGACGGTGACCGGAATGCGGCCGGTCTCGAGCTTGCCGGGCGCGCGGTTTTCGAGCTTGACCGGGCCGCCGAAGTTGTCCTGCGCATCGAAGCCGAGCGTGGCTTCGAGCGCCAGCGGCGCCTTCAGGCCGATGTCGCCGGCCACCACCTCGATCGGCACCTGGTCGGCCAGCAGGATGATCGGCGCGAACATCTGCTGGAGCGTGTCGGAGAACAGCCTCAGCTCGGTCGTGGCCACCAGCGGCGAGCCGCCCGGCCGGCGCCAGCTGGCCTGGGCCTGCACATCGAGCCGCGCCAGCGAGCCGCGCGCATCCAGCTCGATGTCGGCGATCGGCCCGAGGTCGGGCGCGAGCCAGTGCGCGCGCAGCGTGGCCGGATAGGGCTGGGCGCGCACATCGATCTCGGCATCGGCGCTCAGGCGGATGCCGTAGAGGCTGAATTCGGCCACATGCAGCCGGTCGACGGTCGAGCCGAGGTCGGCGCTGCCGCGCAAGGGGCCAAGCACGGTGCGCGAGCCGTTAGCAGCGCGGTATTCGATGCTGCCGACGCGCAGATCGCCGACCGTCACATGCACGCCGGGCAGCGCCAGCGCGCTCGGCAGCGCGGCCGGCTCGGTGCTCGGCAGCTTCTGCTCGATGTCGAGCGCGGCGGCCGCCAGCGTGCGCACGTAAAAGCGCGTCGGCGGCAGCCAGAGCCATTCGAGCGTCAGGTCGCGCGTCTCGACCGCGAGGCTGTCGTCCTCGTAGCGCAGCCGATGCACATCGAGTCGGCCGAACAACGAGCCGCTCACGCCCTCGACCGTGACCGCGCCGCCGGTGGCGCGGGCAATCTCGCGCGCCGCCAGCCGCAGCGTGAATTCCTGCCCCGCCAGCCAGCCTACGCCGGTGACCAGCACCACCAGCGCCACCAGCGGCCAGACGATCCAGCGCAGCACGCGGCGCCACAGCGGATAGCGCGGCGCGGTCGGTTCGGTATCGGCATCGGCCGGAGGAAGCGGTTGGGCCATGACTCAGAACACGAAGCCGAGCGAGAAATGCAGCCTCACCTGATGCGCGCGCACGCCATAGGCAAGGTCGAAGTTGAGCGGGCCGATCGGGCTGCGCCAGCGCGGGCCGAAGCCCACGCCGGTATGCGGCACGAAGCCGGCGGCGGTGTTGAACGCGTCGCCGGTCTCGGCGAACACGCCCACGCCCCATTCGCTGCTGAGCCAGTGCGTCGCCTCGACGCCGCCGATGGCCAGATAGCGCGCGCCGACCGTGGCCGTGCCCTCGGTCTGGCCGATGGACTGGTAGGCATAGCCGCGAATCGACTGATCGCCGCCGGCGCGAAACCGCAGCATCTCGGGCACGTTGCTGGGCGTGGCGGTCAGCACCGCGCCGCCTTCGAGCCGCACCGTCAGCGAATCGCGCTCGCCGACCGGCAGAAAGCCGACGACCTTGGCATAGCCGCGCACGAAGTCCTCGTCGGACAGCGCGTTGTGCAGGCCGCCGGCGAGTTGCAGATTGCCGATCACGCCTTCGCGCGGATAGGCGAGGTTGTCGATGCGGCGATAGGTCCAGGCCACGCCGGGCGCGAGCGCGCGGTTCAGGCGCCGGTCGGCGCCGGACGGCTTCTCGATGCTGTAGGCGTAGAGCAGCGTGTAGGCGCGGTCGATGCTGCGCAGCGCCTGCTCGTCGCGGCCGTGGCGCAGCAGCAGGCTGCTGGCGCGCAGTTCCAGCCCCGACACGTTGGAATGCAGGAAGGTGTTGGTGATGCTGTCGCGATAGCCGTCGGGCCGGTCGGGCAGCGTGATGCCGGCGCGCGCCAGCTGCTCGCGCTGCTCGATGCGGGCCAGGCTGTCGAAGCGCCAGCCGGCGCCGTTGATGTTCACGTCGCTGTAGCCGGCTTGCACCCGCGCGCCCGAGTTGGAGCTGAAGCCGGGGCCGATCAGGAACTTGCGCGTCTGCGCCTCCTCGACCGCGATGTTGACCGGCACCCGGCCGTCGGCATCGGCGGCATCGAGATCGGCCGTGACCGTCACATTGCGGAAGTAGGGCAGCACCTGGAGCCGCGACTGGGTTTCGAGCAGCGCCACCTGGCTGTAGGGCGCGCCGGGCTTGATCCGGTTCTGGATCTCGATGATTTCCGGCGGGTACTGGGTCAGCCCGGTCACATGCGCCGCGCCAAAGTAGCGCGGCGGCCCGGCGTCGAGTTCGACCTCGAGCCGCGCCTGCCGGGTCGCCGGATCGATGCGCGCCTCGGTGCGGGCATAGCGCGCCTCGGGGAATTCCTCGACCAGAAAGGCGCGCAGCAGCGCGTCCTTGCTGCGATCCCAGTCCTCCTGCCGGAACCGGTCGCCTTCACGCAGCGTCCAGTGCGCTGCCACGCGGTGCTCATCGTAGAAGCGCTGGGCCACTGGCTCGCTGGCACCGACGACGCTGATCGACACCTCGGCAACGCGGGTCGCCGGGCCGGCCTCGACCGTCATGGTCACGCGCCAGGGCCGGGCCTCGCCATCGACCCGGGTGTCGAGCCGGGGCGAGAAATAGCCTTCGGTCGTGAGCAGGCCGCGCGCCTGGCGCTCGGCGCGCTCGATCAGCGTGTCGAGCCGGTCGCGGTCGATGCCGTCCTCGTCATAGTCGCCCTTGGCCAGATCGAGATGGCGCAACAGCAGCTCGCGCAACTCGTCCGGCGCTTCGAGGGTGAAGTCGAAGTCGCGCCGGGCCGGGCGGGCAGCGGCCGGACGCGCGCCGGCGGGCTCGGCTGGCGAGGTGCTGGCGGCGGTCTGGCCGGCGCTGGCGGGCGGGCTGCCGGCGACGGCCGGGTTGCCGCCGGCGGACGACTGGTTGGCGCCGAGGCCGGCCGGCGCGGCAGCGGCCCCCTCCGGCTGAGCGGCGGCGCCGACCGGTGCAGGTGCTGCGGCGACTGGCGCGGCGGATGGCGGGACGACGGCTGCAGCGGGCGTGGCCGACGAAGCGCCGTCCGCCGCCGCCAGCGCCGGGGCCGCGCCGGGCGCAGCCGGCGTCTTTGCAGCGGCGCGCGCGACCGGTGTCGCCGAGCGCCGAACCGGCGCCACGCGGCGCCGTTCGCCGGGGCGCAGCGCGCGGCCGGGCAAGGGCTCCTGCACCACCGGCGCGGTGCTCACTTCGGTTTCGGCAGCGGGCGCGGCCAGCGGCGTGGCGGATTCGGCATGCGCGCCGGCCGTGGCCAGCGCTGCGCAGACGAGCGCCGCAAGACCGGCGCGATGAAGGTAGGGGGGATGCGACACGCGGCGGATTCTACTGGCGCGCGGTGCAGCGCCCGGAGCGGCTGCCGCGCCGCGCTTGCGCTTCACCATGCGGCTGCGAAATACAGCGCGATCGAGCAGCCGTAACCGGCCGCCCACAGCAGCGAGCGCAGGCTCGCGCGATCCGCCAGATAGCAGCCGATATAGCCGAGCCGCAGCAGCACATGGGCCAGTGCCAGCAGATCGATGCGCGCCTGCGGTGCCGCCAGCACCTGGGCCGCGAGCACGCCGGCCGCAAACACCGGAAAGCCCTCCCAGGAATTGGCCTGGGCCGCCTGGGCCCGCGCCGGCCGGCCTTCCAGCCGTGCCAGCCAGGCGCGCGGCGCGCGATTGTCGAAGCCGCCCGAGCGGATGCCGTCCCATTTGGCGAGCCAGGCGCAGAACAGCGGCAACAGCGCCGCCGCCACCAGGCAGAGGATGGAAAGCTTCATGTCGTCCTTGGGTGAGATCAGCGCGAACAGCGCGGCGCCACCGCCAGCTGACGGTCGTGCCAGCGTGCCAGCAGCAAGGTGGCAAACAGCGCGCCGGCCCAGGCCAGGGTCATGTCCATCTGGGTATCCCAGGTGTCGCCCTGGGTGCCGAGGAAGGCTGCCGCGCCCTCGGCCGACACGCGCCCGGCGATCATCTCGATGATTTCGTAGATGGCGCTGACCGCAAGTGCAACCGAAACGCACAGCGCCGTGAGCATCGCGCCCGCCGGCATGCGCTGCACCCGACGCAGGATTTCACGCGCCAGCAGCGCCGGCACCAGTCCCTGCATGAAATGGCCGAGCCGGTCGTAATGATTGCGCGCCAGCCCGAGCGCGTCGCGCAGCCACAGACCGGCCGGCACCTCGGCATAGGTGTAGTGGCCGCCCACGATGAGCACCAGGCAATGCGCCACCACCAGCCAGAACAGCAGCGGCGTGAGCGGAAAGCGCCGCTGCGACAACGCCAGCGCCGGCAGCGCCAGCATCACCGGCAGGGTTTCCATCCACCAGGTGGCCAGATCGTGGCAGCCGATGGCCGAGGCCAGCAGCACGACCAGCAGGCTGGTCAGCGCCGCGGCAGCCGCCGGTTGGCCGATGCGGCGGGGCGACGGACGAGGGGCGGCAGTGGCAAAGTCGGGCGGCATGGGGCCGGGATTCTAGTCGGCCGCCCCGCACACGCACCGGCACCCGCCGAACGGAAGGAAAGATCGATGCATTCAAGCCCGGGACTGCCGCAATGATCGAACTGCTGGCTCTGCTGCCGCTGGCGGCGATCGGCGCGCTGGTGTGGCGCCGCAAGGCCGCGCGCCTCGATGCGCTGCTGCTGGCGCATGCCGTGGCCGGTCTGGCGCAGGACAGCGGCCGCGAGGTGCGCGTCGAGGGCGGACGCGGCGGCTGGTATGTGGCCTGGCTCGACGCCGACGGCGTGCTGCTGCTGCGCCGCTTCGGTCGCGCGGCCGCGGCGCGGGCGGCGGCGCAAGCGCTTGCCGAGGCAGCCACGCCGGCCTGCCACGGCGCGCTCGACCTGTCGGAATATCTGCCGGCAGAGCAAGCCGGCGCCGACATGCGGCAGGCGGTGGTGGCGTTTTGCGCAACGGCGGGCACGAGGCAAGACGCACCGGCTGCCGCGACCACGGCCGCAGCCGCAGCGCTCCGATGACGCCGGCCCGGCGCTTCATCCCGCGCCGATGACATCCCAGTCGCGCAGCAGCAGACCGGCAAGCGTGGCGACCGGCGCATCGCCGGCCCCGGTCTGCAACAGCCCGGTCAGGAAGGCGCGCTGCCGCGCATCGTCCTGGCGACAGGCGCGCTCGGCCCAGACGAAGGCCGAGGCAAAGCGCGCCCGGCTGGCGTCATCGAGCCGCGCCAGCCGCGCGCCGGCCAGCGCGCGGTAATGCGGCGACGGCGCCACGCCCGGCAGTGCCAGCAGCGCGGCCAGCGCCGGCTCGGGCGCGCCGGCGGCGGGCCGCTCGGCCTCGATGCGGTCGAGTCGCGCTTCGAGGCCATCGGGCCCGACCAGTCCGTCCGGCAGCGCGCGCCGGCCCGGCAGCACGGCGCCCGCCAGATCGGCGAAGCGCGCAATGCCGCCGGCGCGCGAATCCGCCATCAGCACAAAGTCGAGCAGCCAGTGCCGGCTCGCCTGCGCCCGGGCATCGAGCGCGAACAGCGGCCCGGGCAGCCGGTTGCGCAAGAAGAACTCCAGCCGGTCGAGCACCGACAGCCCGGCCGGCGCGCCGGGCCGTTCGCGGTCGAGGCTGGCGTATTCGCCGCGCGCATTGGGCGCGTGATGGCACAGGCGCAGCGCGATTTCATGGCCCCAGAGCTGGTCGCGGTCGGCCGCCACCGTGAGCTTGAGCGGCATTGGATCGGCCGGCTCGGCGCCCGAGGTGTGGCGCAGCGCCGCCAGCAGAATCTGCTCGGCCAGCAGCGGCGGCAGCGCAAAGCCGGCCAGCAGTTCGCGCCCCAGCAGCAGACTCATGCGCGCATGCAGCAGGCTCGCGCCCGGGCCGCCGAACAGCCGCTCCTCGGCCCAGCGACCGTGGTCGTGCAGCAGCGCGGCCAGCACGCCGACGCGCGCATGACCGGTCACGCGCTCGGCCGCCATGTGTTCGAGCGCCGCCGTCGGCACCTTGAGCATGGCGTGGCGCGCGTCATGCGCCGGCATCGCATGCGGCGCATGGCTGCGCATCTGGGTCCAGAGCGCGGTGGTGATGGCGGCGAGCGTCTGCTGGCCGTCGGCGCCGGCGTACCAGCGGTCCAGCCCGGCCTGCTCGGCAGCGCTGGGATGACGGTCGGCGCGGGCCAGAAAGTCCTGCGCCGCCGCCTTGAGCGCCTCGGGCAGCGCCGCCACCAGGGCCGGCGCCGGCGGCTCGTCGAGCAGCGCGGCGCGCCAGCCCAGCAGCGGCGCCGGTTGCGCCAGCAAGGGATGCGATGCGTTCATGGGCGAGGACGGATCGGGTCGGTCAACACGGCGGCGCGACTCGCGCCAACCGCGCCACAGCAATGAAAAGGCCCGCACGCGGCGGGCCTTTGACGGACAGACCGGCGCCGACTGGCGGCGCCATCAAGCTCAGTCGATCGCCGATTCGCGCGACGCCTTCTTGCGGTCGTGTTCCTTCAGGAAGCGCTTGCGCAGACGGATGCTCTTCGGCGTGACTTCGACGATTTCGTCGTCGGAGATGAATTCGACCGCGTATTCCAGATTGAGCTGGATCGGCGGCACGAGGCGCACGGCTTCGTCGGTACCCGAGGCGCGCACATTGGTGAGCTGCTTGCCCTTGATCGGGTTGACGACCAGATCGTTGTCGCGGCTGTGGATGCCGATGATCATGCCTTCGTAGACCGGGTCGTTGTGCACCACGAACATGCGGCCGCGATCCTGCAGCTTCCACAGCGCATAGGCCACGGCGGCGCCGTCTTCCTGGCTGATCAGCACGCCGTTGCGACGCTCGCCGAGGTCGCCCGGCTTGACGGCGGCGTACTCGTCGAACACATGGCTCATCAGGCCGGTGCCGCGCGTCATCGTCAGGAATTCACCCTGGAAGCCGATCAGGCCGCGCGCCGGGATGCGGTATTCGAGCCGCACGCGGCCCTTGCCGTCCGGCTGCATGTCGAGCAGGTCGCCCTTGCGATAGCCCAGGGCTTCCATCACGCCGCCCTGATGCTGGTCTTCGACGTCGAGCGTCAGTGCTTCATACGGCTCGCACTTCACGCCGTCGATGTCCTTGAACACCACGCGCGGCTTGCCGACGGCCAGCTCGTAGCCCTCGCGGCGCATGTTTTCCACCAGGATGGTCAGGTGCAGTTCGCCCCGGCCCGACACGATGAAGGTGTCGGTGTCGTCCGGGAATTCGACGCGCAGCGCCATGTTGGCCTTGAGCTCGCGCTCCAGACGCTCGCGGATCTGGCGGCTGGTCACGAACTTGCCTTCGCGGCCGGCCAGCGGCGAGCTGTTGACCATGAAATTCATCGTCAGCGTGGGCTCGTCGACCTTCAGCAGCGGCAGGCCTTCCGGCGTGTCGGGCTGGCAGACGGTGGTGCCGATGTTCAGTTCCTCGATGCCGTTGATGAGCACGATGTCGCCGGCCTGGGCTTCCTCGGCCAGTTCGCGCTCGAGGCCGCGGAACTTCAGGATCTGGTTGATGCGACCGGTCTTGGGCGTTCCGCCCGGGCCGTCGAGATAGACCACGCTCATGCCCGGCTTGACGCGGCCGCGGTTGATGCGGCCGACGCCGATCTTGCCCACATAGCTGCTGTATTCGAGCGAGGTGATCTGGAGCTGGAACGGGCCTTCGGTGTTGTCGTCACGCACCGGCACGCGGTCGATGACCATCTGGAACAGCGGATCCATGTTGCCGCCGCGCACATCGTCGGTCAGGCCGGCATAGCCCGACAGGCCCGAGGCGTAGACGATCGGGAAGTCGAGCTGTTCCTCGGTCGCACCGAGCTTGTCGAACAGGTCGAAGGTGGCGTTGACGACGTATTCCGGACGCGCGCCCGGACGGTCGATCTTGTTCACGACCACGATCGGCTTGAGGCCGAGCGCGAGCGCCTTCTTGGTCACGAAGCGGGTCTGCGGCATCGGGCCTTCGACCGAGTCCACCAGCAGCAGCACGCCGTCGACCATCGACAGCACGCGCTCGACTTCACCGCCGAAGTCCGCATGCCCCGGGGTGTCGACGATGTTGATGTGGTAGCCGTTCCAGTCCACGGCGCAGTTCTTGGCCAGGATGGTGATGCCGCGTTCCTTTTCGAGGTCGTTGCTGTCCATCACGCGTTCAGCGACTTGCTGGTTCTCGCGGAAGGTGCCCGACTGGCGCAGGAGCTGGTCGACGAGCGTGGTCTTGCCGTGGTCGACGTGCGCGATGATCGCGATGTTGCGGAGTGCGCGTTTGGTCATGAGGTTCTCGATCTTTCTCGATCTGCAAATGTTTCGCCGCGCGAGGTCGCCCGGCGGGGGATTCGGTTGGCCGCGCGGTCGCGTAGCCGGTTTCTTCTTCTGATGCTGGCGGGCTCTGCGGCCCTGGCGCAGCGCTGCGGACGGATCGCAGCGAATCTGGCGCCGCCCTGCCCGCGGCTCAGGCCGCGATCAGCCGGCTCGGCTGGAGCCGACCGTCCGGGCCGAGCAGCGCGGTGCCGAGCAGCCGGGCCGGGTCATAGACCCGCACGCGGATCTCCGCGCCGGCGGCTTCGGTCGTCGCCAAGCCGACATCGGGAGGCTCTTCGGCCGCCACCGTCCGGGCCGGCAGCAACAATTTCGCCAGACCGACGCTGTCTGCGGTCTTGAGCCGCTGACCGTGCAGGAAGCGTGCCGCATCCAGCTCGCCCAGATCGACGCGCGGCAGGCTGGCCAGCAGCGAGTCGAGCGGCGCGAGCCGGGCCTGGCGCGCTTCCTTCGTCGGGATGGATTCGAGGTCTTGCAAGGTGAGTGCCGCGTCGATGTCGAGCGGCCCGACCGCGATGCGCCGCAGGGCCGTGAGATGCGCGCCGCAACCCAAAGCGGCGCCGATGTCCTCGGCCAGCACGCGCACATACGTGCCCTTGCTGCACCGCACACGAAACTTGAGCACCGGCGCGGCGAATTCCAGCACCGCCAGCTCCTCGATGCGCACATGCCGCGCTTCGCGTTCCACCACGATGCCCTTGCGCGCCAGCTCGTACAGCGGCTTGCCGTCGCGCTTGAGCGCCGAATGCATCGGCGGAATCTGGCTGATTTCACCGCGAAAGCGTGTCAGCACCGCGTCGAGCTGCTCGCGCGACACATCGACCGGACGTTCCTCGACGATTTCGCCTTCGGTATCGCCGGTGCTGCTGCGCTGACCGAGCCGCGCCGTCGCTTCGTAGGCCTTGTCGGCATCGAGCAGATCGGCGGAAAACTTGGTGGCCTCGCCAAAGCACAGCGGCAACAGCCCGGTTGCAAACGGATCGAGCGTGCCGGTATGCCCCGCCTTGCGCTCGCCGAGCAGCCATCTGGCCTTGCCGAGCGCGGCGTTGGAACTGAAGCCTTCGGGCTTGTCGAGCAGGAGTACGCCGGAAATCGTCATGACTGTCGGCCGCCAGGGCCGCAAGCATGCGAATCCGGTCGGCGCTTTCCTTCCCGCTGGCTCAGTCGTCCCTGGCGCGGCTTGCATTTGCCGTGTCGATGAGACGCGTGAGGTCGAGACCTCGCACGCCGGTTTCATCGAGCAGGAAATGCAGCCGCGGCACGGTGTGGATGTGGAGCCGCTTGTACAGAAGGCTGTGCAGCCAGCCCGAGGCTTCGTTCAGCGCCGCGACGGCGCCGGCCTTTTCCTCGGGATCGTCGCGCAGCGAACTCACGAAAACCTTCGCATGCGCATAGTCGGCCGTGACCTCGACGCCGGTCACGGTGACGAGCACCACGCGCGGATCGCGCACCTCGAGCGGAATCAGCTCGCCCAGATCGCGCTGGATCTGGTCGGCGATCCGCTTGATGCGGCTGCCCGCCGGGGCACTCGTTGAACGCTTCTTCATCGACCGATGCCCTTACAGCGTCCGCGCGACTTCGGTGATCTCGAAGATTTCGAGCTGGTCGCCTTCCTGGATGTCGCTGAAGTTCTTGAGCGACAGACCGCACTCGAAGCCCTGCTTGACTTCCTTCGCGTCGTCCTTGAAGCGGCGCAGCGAATCGAGCTCGCCGGTCCAGATGACCACGTTCTGGCGCAGCAGCCGGGCGCTGGAATTGCGCTTGACGATGCCGTCCGTGACCATGCAACCCGCCACCGCGCCGATCTTGGGCACCTGGAACACCTGACGGATTTCCACGGTACCGATGACCTGCTCGCGCTTCTCGGGCGACAGCATCCCCGACATGGCCGCCTTAACCTCGTCGACCGCGTCATAGATGATGTTGTAGTAGCGGATGTCGACGCCGTTGGCCTCGGCCAGCTTGCGTGCCGACGTGTCGGCCCGGGTGTTGAAGCCGATGACCACCGCCTTCGACGCCGTCGCCAGATTCACGTCCGATTCGCTGATACCGCCGACCGCCGCATGCACGACCTGCACCCGTACCTCGTCGGTCGAGAGCTTGTTCATCGCATGCACGATGGCTTCCTGCGAACCCTGCACGTCGGCCTTGATGATGAGCGCCAGCGACTTGACCTCGCCCTCGCCCATCTGCTCGAACATGTTTTCGAGCTTGGCCGCCTGCTGGCGCGCCAGCTTGACGTCGCGGAACTTGCCCTGACGGAACAGCGCGATCTCGCGCGCCTTGCGCTCGTCCTGCAGCACGATCACTTCCTCGCCTGCCGCCGGCACTTCCGTCAGACCCTGGATTTCCACCGGGATCGACGGACCGGCCGACGCGACCGGCTTGCCGGCCTCGTCGAGCATCGCGCGGACCTTGCCGTAGGACGAACCCGCCAGCACCGTGTCGCCACGCTTGAGCATGCCCGACTGCACCAGCACCGTCGCCACCGGACCGCGTCCCTTGTCGAGACGCGCTTCGATCACGATGCCCTTGGCCGGGCCTTCCTTGACCGCCGTGAGTTCAAGCACTTCAGCCTGCAGCAGGATGTTCTCTAGCAGGTTGTCCACGCCCTCGCCGGTCTTGGCCGACACGGGAATGAACGGCGATTCGCCGCCGTACTCTTCCGGCACCACCGATTCGGCCACCAGTTCCTGCTTCACGCGGTCGAGGTTGGCACCCGGCTTGTCGATCTTGTTGAGCGCCACCACCAGCGGCACGCCGGCCGCCTTGGCATGGTGGATCGCTTCGCGCGTCTGCGGCATCACACCGTCGTCGGCCGCCACCACCAGGATGACGATGTCGGTCGCCTTCGCACCGCGCGCACGCATGGCCGTGAAGGCCTCGTGACCCGGGGTGTCGAGGAAGGTGATGATCCCGCGCGGCGTTTCAACGTGATAGGCGCCGATGTGCTGCGTGATCCCGCCCGCTTCGCCCGACGCCACCTTGGTGCGACGGATGTAGTCGAGCAGCGAGGTCTTGCCATGGTCGACGTGACCCATGATCGTGACCACCGGCGGCCTGCTTTCGGCCACCGCATCGCTCTCGGCAACCACGCCGATCAGGTCCGATTCCGGATCGTCGAGCTTGGCCGCGAATGCCTTGTGGCCCATTTCCTCGACGATGATCATCGCCGTGTCCTGGTCCAGCACCTGGTTGATGGTCACCATCTGGCCCATCTTCATGAGCATCTTGATGACCTCGGCCGCCTTCACCGACATCTTGTGCGCCAGATCGGCCACGGTGATGGTCTCGGGGATGTGCACTTCACGCGTGACCGGTTCGGTCGGCGCGTTGAAATTGCTGTTGCCCGTGTCGCCGCGATGACGACCGCCGCCCTTCGGGCCGCGCCAGCCACCGGCACCGCCGTTCGAATCGCCGCGAGTCTTGATCGCGCGCTTCTTGGCCGCGTCGTCGCTCCAGGTGGAAGCCACCTGCGACTGCTTGATCTGCTTGGTCGCGCCGGGCGCCGGCTTGGCGTTCTTGTCGGCGGGCTTGGCGGCCTCGCCGGTCTTGGCGGCCGGACGATGCAGCGTGCCCTCGGCGGGCGCCGCAGCCGGTGCCGGCGCAGCGGCCGGCGGAGGCGGCGGAGCCGGTGCCTTCTCGGGCGCCTTCAGCACGCGCTTGGGCTGGGACAGCATGCGGTTCATCGCGGCCACTTCGGCCTCGACGGCACGCCGGCGTGCGATGGCCTGGTTGCGCGCGGTTTCCTCGGCCGCCTTGGCCGCCGCCGCTGCAGCGCTCGCCGCCGAAGCGACGGCCTGGGCAGCCGCAGCCGCCTGCGCCTCGGGCGAGGGCACGGGCGCGGCAGCGGGGGCCGGAGCCGGTGCGCCTTCTGCCGGCGCCTCGGCGCCCGCAGCCTGACGCGCAGCTTCGGCACGCGCAGCCTCTTCGGCCGCACGACGCTCGGCTTCGACCCGGGCGGCCTCGGCACGCACGGCTTCTTCCTCGGCCTTGCGACGTGCCTCGGCAGCCGCCTGACGCTCGGCTTCGAGCCGTTCGGCCTCGATGCGGGCGGCTTCGGCGCGGCGCGCCTCTTCCTCGCGCGCCAGCCGCGCGGCTTCCTCGGCCGCAGCCTGAGTCGCACGCAGTTCCGCCGGATCGGGTTCGCGCTGGACGAAGGTGCGCTTCTTGCGCACCTCGACCTGGATCGTGCGCGACTTGCCCGTTGCATCCGCCTGCTTGATCTCGGAGGTCTGGCGCCGCGTGAGCGTGATCTTCTTTTTTTCCGCGCTGTCGGAGCCGTGCGCCTTGCGCAGCATCTCGAGCAGCTTGGCCTTGTCGGACTCGGTCACGACATCTTCTGCCGAGCGCTTTTCCACGCCGGCCGCCTGCAATTGCTCGAGCAGCGTGCGCTCGGACATCTTCAGTTCCGCGGCGAATTCGCCTACGTTCATGCTTGCCATTCCATCCTCGTTAACCGGACGCGCAGGGACTGCGTTTCCGTGTTGTTCAGTCCCTGTCCATCACTGCTCGAACCAGTGTGCGCGGGCGCGCAGGATCAACGCCTTTGCTTCTTCCACGTCCAGGCCCGTCAGTTCCTGCAATTCATCGACTGCCAGTTCCGCCAGCTCGTCGCGGGTCTTGACGCCGCTTGCGATCAGCTTCTCCGCCAGTTCCGCCGACACGCCTTCAAGATCGAGAAGATCCTGCGACACCGTGTCGACCTGCTCTTCCTTCGCGATCGCGTCGGTCAGGAGCGCATCGCGGGCCCGCTTGCGCAGTTCCTCGACGGTTTCCTGATCGAAAGCCTCGATCTCGAGCATTTCCTGGATCGGCACGTAGGCCACTTCCTCCACATTGGAGAAGCCTTCGGCGATCAGGATGTCGGCCATTTCCTCGTCGACATCGAGCTTTTCCATGAACAGCGAGCGCAGCTTGCCCTGCTCGTCGCTCTGGCGCTCCTTTGCCTCCGTCGCCGTCATGATGTTGATCTGCCAGCCGGTCAGCTCGGACGCGAGGCGCACGTTCTGACCCTGGCGGCCGATCGCGATCGCGAGGTTGTCCTCGTCGACCACCACGTCCATCGCATGCCGGTCCTCATCGACGACGATCGACTGCACATTCGCCGGCGCCAGCGCGCCGATGACGAACTGCGCCGGGTCTTCCGACCACAGCACGATGTCGACCCGCTCGCCGGCCAGCTCATTCGTGACCGCCTGCACGCGCGAACCGCGCATGCCGACGCAGGTGCCGATCGGATCGATGCGGCGGTCGTTGGTCCAGACCGCGATCTTGGCGCGCACGCCGGCATCGCGCGCCGCCGACTTGATGTGCAGCAGACCCTGCTCGATCTCGGGCACTTCGAGCTCGAACAGCTTCTTGATGAAGTCGGCCGAGGTGCGCGAAACGATGATGTTGTGGCGCTTGTCGGCGCGATCGACCTTGAGCAGGAAGGCGCGCACGCGGTCGCCCACGCGCAGGTTTTCCTTCGGGATCATCTGGTCGCGCGGCAGCTTGGCCTCGATGCGACCGGCTTCGATGATCGCGTCGCCCTTTTCCATGCGCTTGACCGAGCCGTTGATGATCTGGTCACCACGGTCGAGGAAGTCGTTGAGGATCTGCTCGCGCTCGGCATCGCGGATGCGCTGGAGCACGGCCTGCTTGGTGTCCTGCGCGAAGCGGCGGCCAAATTCGATCGGCGCCAGCTGTTCCTCGATGAATTCCTCGATCTCGATGTCGGAGATCTGCTCGCGCGCATCGCTGAGCAGCTCCTGACGGTCGGGGAATTCGAGGCCGGCCTCGTCGGGCACGACCTGCCAGCGACGGAAGGCTTCGCTCTCGCCGGTTTCGCGGTCGACCGACACGCGGATGTCGACATCGCCGCTGAACAGCTTGCGCGTCGCGGCGGCAAGCGCCTGCTCCAGCGCTTCGAACACGATTTCCTTGCTGACGCTTTTCTCGCGTGCGAGCGCATCGACCAACAACAACACTTCGCGGCTCATCTTGTTTTCCTCTTGAAATCGAGCTTGGGCACGAGTCGCGCCTTTTCCACGTCGGCAAACTTGAACCGCAACTGCGAGCGGCCCCCCGGCGTATCGAACTCGATTGCGAAATCCTCGCCCTCGGGCGTCTGGAGCACGCCTTCGAACTTGCGCTGCCCACCGACCATGGTGCGCAGCTTCAATGTGATCTCGGCGCCGGCAAACCGAACGAAGTCGGCCGGCTTGACGAGCGGACGATCGACACCCGGCGACGACACCTCGAGCCGGGCGTAATCGACGTTTTCGACCATGAAGACATGGGTGAGCTGGTCGCTCAGACGCTCGCAATCGCCGACGGTCACTGCGCCCTCGCCCTGCGGCCGGTCGATCGAGATACGCAGCAGACCCTGGGGCGCGCGTTCGACCTCAACGACTTCGAATCCGAGCGCGGTGGCGTTCTGTTCGATCAAGCTGTGCAGAGCTGAAGACGAGTGCAGCAATATGACGAGTCCTGTAAGCAATGGCCCGAGCCCGGTTCGACTGGCAGCGAGCGCCAATGGCAACTCGCCGGCCGGCCGGTTGCCCGGACCTTCGACCACCCGCCGAAGCGGAATTGGAATTCAAACAAGCCAGCCCAAAAGAAAAATGGGCGCTGACGCCCATTTATCACTACCTGCTGGGAGCACCGGGCGCATGCCCGTCCGGTGGTGGAGGCCTTGTAAAGCCTGCGTCACAACTGGTTGGCAAATCGCACTGTGCGGTTAACTTGCGGATTATAGGGGAAAAACCGCAAACACATCAAAGCTTGGGACCGCGCGGCCCTTTGGGACCATTGGGCTTGCCACCGCCGGGACGTCCGCCGGGCTTGCCACCGGGCTTCGGACCGGCCTGAGCCTTGACCGTACCCGGCACGCCACCGGGCTTGCCGGGCTTCTTGCCGGCACCCGGCTTGCCGCCGAACTTGGCGCCGCCCGGCTTGCCGTTGCCGCTGCCAAATCCGCCGCCCGCCTTCTTGCCCTGCGGCCCGCGCGCACCGCCCGGAAAGCCCGGCTTGGGTCCACGCGGCGCACCGGCCGGACGACCGTCGGGCGGACCGTCCATCCCCGGCATGCCCGGAATGCCGCCGCGCCGACGCTGCTGCTGCCCCTGCCCGCCGCCGTTCTGGCGCGCCGACAGCACATGCGTGGTGAGCAGATCCGACCGCTCACCTTTGACCGGCGAGACCCCGAACATCGCCTCGGTCATGGTGTCGAGCGGCGAGATTTCGCGCGGCTTGTGCTGCTGACCGCCGCGCTGCTGCTTGCCGCCACCCTTGTGCGGCGCATCGCCGGCCAGCTTGATGCCGAGCCGCGCGCAAAGAAAAGCCGCTTCCATCGGCGACGCCTCGGTCCAGCGACCGCGCTTGAGGCCGCGCGGCAGTTCGATCTCGCCGTAGCGCACCCGGATCAGCCGGCTGACCGTCGCGCCGACGGTCTCGAACAACCGGCGCACTTCGCGGTTGCGGCCTTCGCTGATGGTGACGTGATACCAGTGGTTGACGCCGTCGCCGCCCGCATCCATGAGGCCATTGACCTTGGCCGGACCGTCGTCGAGCACCACGCCGTCGATGAGCGCGCGCCGGGCCTCGGGCGTCAGCTCGGGCAGGCAGCGCACCGCGTATTCGCGCTCCTGGCCGAAGCGCGGATGCATGAGCCGGTTGGCCAGTTCGCCCGAGGTGGTGAAGATCAGCAGGCCTTCGGTGTTGAAGTCGAGCCGGCCGACCGACACCCAGCGCCCGTTCTTCACCTGCGGCAGGCGCTCGAACACGGTGGCGCGCTTTTCCGGGTCGTCGTTGGAGACGATTTCGCCGGAGGGCTTGTGATAGATGATGACGCGCGGCGGCTTGGCGATGTTGCGGCGCTGGAGCGGCTTGCCGTTCACGCGCACCTGGTCGGCGATTTCGACGCGCTGGCCGATGTGCGCCGGCTCGCCGTTGACCGACACGCGGCCGGCGAGGATGAGCTCCTCCATCTCGCGGCGCGAACCGATGCCGGCCTCGGCCAGTACCTTTTGCAGCTTGGGCGCGAGCGCATCGATGTGCTCGATGGCGGCGCGCCCGGCCGGCGGCTCGAATACCGATGCGGCCTCCTCGCGCGCCATGCGCGGGAAGTCTTCCGGCGCCGTGCCCTTGGCCGCGCCGTTGCCGAGCTGGCGGTCGCGCGGGCGGAAGGCGGCGATTTCCTTCAGCACCTCGTCGTCGTCGAGGTCTTCGTCGATCAGCGCCTCGGCAGCGAAGTAGTCGCGCTGGGCCTTGGCGATCTGCTGGCTGTCGGCGTAGGTGGCGCGGCCCTGAGGATAGAAATCGTCGTCCTCGTCGTCGTCGTCGATGAAGTCGGGGATGCCGGCGCTGCGCACGGCGGTCGGCGTGTCGGCTGCCGGCGCGCCGTCGATCCGGCCTTCGCGCTTGCCACGCCGGTCGCGCGGCTTGCGTCGGCGCTTGCTGCTGCCTGGCGTGCCGTCGGCGCGCTGCGGCTGGCCGCCCTGGGGCTGGCCGGCCGGCGTGCGCGGCTGGGCATCGGCATCGGTAGCGCCATTGGCCTCGACCTGCGCGTTGCCCGGCGCCTGGGCGTTGCCGGCGCCGCGCGAGCGGTTGCGGCGCGAGCGCGGGCCGCGCTGGCCATTCGGCTCGTCGCGGCCCGGCTGCGCCGCCGGATCGCGCGGCGGCCGCTCGCCGGACGGCTGGACTGCCGCCTCGGCGACTGCCGCCGGCACGGCCGGCGCGACCGGTTCGCGACGCGGCGCGCGCGGCGGCCGCTCGCGCACTGCCTCGGTCTCGGCGCGCGGCGGCTCGGCCGCGACCGGTGCGCGCGGCGCTTCGGCGTCGACGCGGACGCGCGGCTCGACCGCCGCCACCGGAGCCGGACTTGCCGGCACGCTCGGCGCGCCGTCCGCCACCGGCGCCGACGCGGTCCGGCTGCGCTTGCGCGCCGGCTTGGGCGCGGCCGGCTCGGCCTGCTCCACCACCGGCGCAGCCACCGCTGCCACCTCGCCCGCCGCCGCGCGCGCCGCCGACCGTGCGCGCCGCCCAGACGCGCCCAGCCCGACCGTCGCCGCCTCGTCGCCGGCATCCGCCTTCACCTTCTTCTTCCTGGGCACGGCCGGCACCTCGGCCTCGGCCGTGCCCGCCGCCTCGGCGACCGCCTTGGGCTTGCGCTTGCGCGGCGCCGGCGCAGCCGCGTCGGGCACTGCTGCCGCTTCCGGCAGCGACGCGCCAGCCTCGGCAGCCGCGGTCTTGCGCGGCGCGCGGCGCGCCTTGGGCTTGGCCGCTGCGTCGGTCGCAGGCGCCTTGTCGCTGTCGAAAAGATCCGGGGTCGGGAGGTTGGCTTGCTGTTCGTTAGGCATGGGCGTCGGGCTGGGGGCGGGAGCCGGCGGGCTCCTCGGTAGAAAGAAGGTTCGGCAGCGCGGCATCCGTGACGGGTGCGCTGCCGGAAAAGTTGGGTTCATCGGCCACGGCAGGGGCGGCGCCGGCAGCCGGTGCATCGCCGAGCGCCAGCTCGACCTGGGCCGGCAGCGTGATCGGCGCGGCACCGGACGCTACCTCGCCGACCGGCACCGGCGGCGGCAGATCGGCCAGGGCGCGCAGCCCCAGGTCGTCGAGAAACTGGCGCGTGGTCGCATACAGGCCGGGTCGGCCCGGCGCCTCGCGGTGGCCGATCACCTCGACCCAGCCGCGTTCTTCGAGCGCCTTGATGACCTGGGTCGACACGGTCACGCCGCGAATCTCCTCGATGTCGCCGCGCGTGACCGGCTGGCGGTAGGCAATGATCGCCAGCGTTTCCATCACGGCCCGCGAATAGCGCGCCGGCCGTTCCGGATTGAGCCGCTCCAGATACATGCGCATCTCGGGCCGCGACACGAAGCGCCAGCCGTTCGACAGCAGCGCAAGCCGCAGGCCGCGATCGGCCCAATCCTCGGCGAGCTGGTTGAGCACGCTCTCGATCAGGCCGCGCTCGGCTTCGGGCTCGAACAGCTTGCGCAGCTGATTCACCGGCAGCGGCTCCTGAGCACACAGCAGCGCCGTCTCAACGACGCGCCTGGCCTCGGTCATCATCATTCAGTTGGCTGGATTAGTTGCGGACTGGCCGCCAGCGCCACGGCCCTGGGGCCAGTGACGATTCAGTTCCTGTACCGCGCCGCGTCATCCGCCCGAGGGCCGACGACAACGGCTACGTCCGGTCATGCCGGAAGCGGAATCGCCGACCTGTCGGCGACCACGCTGCACGCGAAAAAACTCGATTCAACGAACCCGGCGCATCGCCGCATCACGCTGGATGCGACCGATGGAGACCGGACGAAAGTGCCGGAGCGGTCGCAGCAAACCACGCGACCCGCAACGCAAACCCTGGAAGAAAACGCTTTCTGGCTGGATCCGGGCGGCGACTCCCGCATCGGGAAGTGCGCCGCAACCAGCGGACCCTCGCATCGGCCCGGGAAACCGCGACGCCCATCGAACCCGGCGTCTGGCGGCATTTGCAAGGCCACGAAGCCTTGCACGCCGGGCACACCGATCTGGCGTGCGACACGCAATGATACACACAGCCCGCCAGCGCCGTTCTACCGCCGCAGATCGATCACCCTGATGTTGACCGTGCGCTCGCGATTGCCGCGCACCACGGTCAGTTCGGCGGTCTGGCCGATGCCGGCCCGATCCAGCTCGCTGACGAACTGCGACAGCGTGTTCACGCGGCGGCCGTTGACGCCGATGATCACGTCGCCGAGGTCGCCGCTGCGCGAGTCGTAGGCGCGCAGCCCGGCGTCGGCGGCAGGCGTGCCGCGACCGATGTCGGCGATCACCACGCCGGCAATCCCGGCGCGCGCGACGATGTCGGGCCGCACCGGCGCGATGCCGATGCCCGGCAACGGCGCCCGGCCACGCGCAATCAGCGCCGGCACCACGCGATTCACCAGATCGGCCGGAATCGCGAAGCCCACGCCGGCCGAGCTGCCCGAGGCCGACTTGATCGCGCTGTTCACGCCCACCAGCCGGCCGGCGCTGTCGAGCAGCGGGCCGCCCGAATTGCCCGGGTTGATCGCCGCGTCGGTCTGGATCACGCCGGCCACCTCGCGGAAATCGGTGGTCGGCAGTTCGCGGTCGAGCGCGCTGACGATGCCGGTGGTGAGCGTGCGCGACAGCCCGAACGGATTGCCGATGGCGATCACCGACTGGCCGATGCGCAATTCCTTCGAGCTGCCGAGCGGAATCGGCTTGAGGTCGGCCGGCACGCGCTTGAGCCGCACCACGGCCAGGTCGTATTCGGGTGAGGCGCCGACCACCGTGGCCTCGATCGGCTGCCCGGCGTCGAGCTGCACGAACACGCGCCGGGCGCCCTCGACCACATGGTTGTTGGTCACCACATGACCGGCCGCATCCCAGACGAAGCCGCTGCCCGCGCCCTGCTGCACCTCGGCGCGGAACAGGCCGGTGGCTTGCAGCGTCTCGGTGGTGATGTAGGCGACCGACGGCGCGGTCGACTCGAACAGCGCCACCATCGCCTGCTCCTGCGCCAGCAGCGGCCCGCGCGGCGTGACCGGACGCGGCTGCTGGCTCTCGCCGGCGCCGGCCAGCTGGGCCGAGGCGCCGAGCGCCGAGCAGGCCAGCGCCAGCAGCACGGCCCGCCGCGCCGACGCAAAGCCCGCCGCGCCGCCGCCCGGCCGCGCCGCCTGCCGATGCGCGTCTGCCGCGCGCGGCTGCATGTCATCCCCCGTCATCGGAAACATCCCTGCGAATTGACCGGCCGGCACTCTAGCGCGGCTGCGACGGCTTGTTACACGACGCGGCGCGGCTCACTCGTCTTCGTCCTCGGGCGGCGCCCAGAGCGCATGCCGGTCGACCAGCAGCCGCGCATGCGTCTCCAGCAGGCCGACGCGCGCGGTCTCCTCGGCGCTGCGGGCCTCGATGGCCTGACGCCGCGCCAGCAGCAGCTCGTTGATGCCCAGCTCGCCGAGCGCATAGCCGCGCTCGGCCAGATCGGCATTGCGCTCGGCCAGCGTGGCGGCGCCGGCCAGACTGTCCCAGCCCTCGCGCGCGGCATTCGCCAGCGTGGCCAGCTCGAAGGCCGACTGCACGACGCGGGCGCGGGTCGCGCGCAGCCGCTCGTCGGCCATGTCGGCCTCGGCGAGCGCGGCCGAGACGCGCGCGCTGCGCGCCGGCCCGCCGATCGGCATCGAGAAGCTCAGGCCCACGATGCGTTCCGCGCCGCCGCGCTCGCGCCCGGCATGCACGCCCACGGTCGGATCGGGCAGCAGCTCGGCGCGCTCGCGGTCGGCGCTGAGGCGGGCGTGCGCGGCATCGAGTTCGGCCAGCCGGATCTCGTGGTTGTCGGCCAGCACCGCCTCGATGTAGCGGTCGACATCGACCGGCTCATAGCTCGGCTCGGGCAGCGCGGCCACGGTCTCGGGCGGCGCGGCGATGCCGTAGCGGCGCGCGAAATCGGCCCGCGCCACGGCGGCCCGGGCCAGTGCGGCGCGCTGGGCGCTGCGGGCCTGGGCGGCTTCGGATTCGGCCAGACCCAGCTCGATGCGCGCAATGTCGCCGGCCGCGAGCCGCTTGCGCACCACGCCGAGCGCGCGTTCGCGCTGGGCCTGCTGCTCGGCCAGCCGGGCCGCCGCGCGCGCCTCGCGCAGCACCGCGAACCAGCCGGCGACCAGCCCGCGCGCGCCCTCGTGCCAGGCATCGGAATAGCCGTTGCGCGCGATGCGCACGCCGGTCGCGCCGAGCTTGCGGTCCTGCTCGACCTTGCCGCTCCAGCGAAAGCCGCGCTCGATGGCGACTTCCTGCTCGTGATAGCGCGGGCCGATCTCCTCGCGGCGCTGCTGCACGGTGGCGCGCGCGGTCCATTCGTAGGGGCCGGCGGCGAGCCGGTCGCGCTCGGCGGCGCGGTAGTCGATGCCGCGCAGGCGCTCCCTCACCTCGGGCAGGCCGGCGATGGCGCGCTCGGCCAGCTCGGCCGGCGGCAGCACACGAGCGAGGTCGGCCGGCAGCGCCGGCGCGTGGTCGTGCAGGCCGGGCTCGGATGGGTCGCTGGCGTCGGCCGGCGTGGCGAGGTTGGCCGGCAGCGCAAGGTTGAGCGCCGGCGCGGCGGGGGCCTGGCGCATTGGCGCGGCGGGCGCGTGGTGCGGCGGCGCCGGCTCGTTGCCTGCGGGCGTGGCGCCGGATTGCGCCGTCAGAGCCGTCTGCGCCGCCGCGCCGTTCGCCAGCGCGGCCAAGCCGGCCAGCGCCAGCCAAATCGCCGCCGGCAGGCATCGCATCGGCCACAACCGCTTCACGCCGTAGCTCATGCCAGCCTCCCGAAGCCCAGCACCGGCAGCACCCAGTAGGCAATCTCGGGCGTCGGCAGCGCCGCTTTCAACGCGGCCAGCAGCGGCGCGATCTGGGCCTCGGTCAGCGCCACTTCCAGCCGCACCCGGCGCGCCCGGCCGGTCACCTGCTCGATGGCGCTCGGCAGCCGCACGCCGGCACCAAAACCGTCGGCAGGCGTGGCGGTAAAGCCGCGCACCAGCTCGGGCAGGCCGAGCAGCACATCGATCAGCTCATCCTGCAGCGCCACTGGCGCCACCACCGTCAGCAGCCGGTCGAATTGCGGCGCCGTGGCCGTGCCGACCGCCTCCAGGCCAGCGGATTCCGCAGCCACCCCATTCCCTCCGCTCATGCCTTGTTCTCCATGCCAAAGCGCCGGAACAGCACCGGCAGCAGCAGCAGCGTCAACGCGGTCGAGCTGATGAGCCCGCCGATCACCACGATGGCCAGCGGCCGTTGAATCTCAGAGCCCGGCCCGGTCGCGAACAGCAGCGGCACCAGCCCGAAGGCGGTGATGCTGGCCGTCATCAGCACCGGTCGCAGCCGGCGCATCGCGCCCTGCCGCACCACCTCGGCGACCGCCATGCCGCGCGCCGCCAGCTGGTTGAAATAGCCGATCAGCACCAGCCCGTTGAGCACCGCAATCCCCATCAGCGCGATGAAGCCGACCGACGCCGGCACCGACAGGTATTCGCGTGTCACGGCCAGCGCCACCACCCCGCCCACCAGCGCAAACGGGATGTTGGCGAACACCAGCGTCGCCTGCCGCAGCGAGCCGAAGGTGGCAAACAGCAGCAGAAAGATCAGCGCCAGCGCCGCCGGCACCACCACCGCCAGCCGGGCCGCGGTGCGCTGCTGGTTCTCGAACTGGCCGCCCCATTCAAAGCGGTAGCCGGCCGGCAGCGGCACCTGCGCGCTCACCGCCGCCTTGGCCTCGTCGACAAAGCCGACCAGATCGCGGTCGCGCACATTGGCGCGCACCACGGCATAGCGCTGGGCGTTCTCGCGGTCGATCTTGAGCGGGCCTTCGCCCTGCTCCAGCCGCGCGAGTGCGGCCAGCGGCACGGCTTCGCCGTCGGCGCGCGGCAGGCGCAGCTGCATGAACAGCTCGGGCGAGATGCGCATGCCCTCGCCGCCGCGCAGCACCAGCGGCAGCCGGCGGCCGTCCTGCACCACGATGCCGGCCTCGGCGCCCTCGACCATCTGGCGCAGCGCGTTCTGCACGTCTTCCACCGTGAAGCCGAAGCGCCCGGCCGCCGCGCGATCGATGTCGACGCGCAGGTATTGCACGCCCTCGTTCTGCACCGTCAGCACGTCCTCGCTGCCGGCGATCTTTTCCAGCACCTCGACCACCTTGCGCGCCGCCTCGTTGAGCGTGGCAAGGTCACTGCCGTAAATCTTGACCGCCAGATCGCCGCGCACGCCCGACAGCATTTCGGCGGTGCGCATCTCGATCGGCTGGGTGAAGGCGGTGTTGATGCCGGCGAACTCGCCGGCCACCGCGCGCACCGCATCGATGATCCGGTTCTTGTCGGGCGAGCGCCATTCGGCTGGCGGTTTGAGCACGATGAAGGTGTCGCTGTCGTTCGGGCCCATCGGGTCGAGGCCCAGCTCGTCCGAGCCGGTGCGCGCGACGATGTGCGCGACTTCGGGCACCACTTCGAGCACGCGCTGCTGCACCAGCAGATCGGTGGCGAGCGAGCGGTCGAGGTCGATGGACGGCAGCTTTTCGATCTGCATGATGACGTCGCCCTCGTCCATCGTCGGCATGAAGCTCTTGCCGATGAAGGGCCACAGCGCCGCCGCCAGCGCCAGCGCCGCCACCGCACCGGCCGCCACCCATTTGGGATGCGCGAGCGCCCCATCCAGCAGCGGCGCATAACCGCGCTCGAGCCAGCGCACCAGCGGCGGCGTCGTGTGCGACACCTTTTTCAGCAGCATGCCGGCCAGCACCGGAATCACCGTCAGCGACAGCAGCAGCGACGCCGCCAGCGCAAAGATGATGGTCAGCGCCACCGGCGCGAACAGCTTGCCTTCCAGCCCCTCAAGACTGAGCAGCGGCGTGAACACGATTGCGATGATCGCGATGCCGGCCGCGACCGGCGTGCTCACCTCCTGCACCGCGCGCCACACCGTGTGCAGATGCGGCCGGGACGCACCGGGCGGCGGATGTGCCGCATGCGCCTCGACGTTCTCCACCACCACCACCGCCGCGTCCACGAGCATGCCGATGGCGATCGCCAAGCCCCCGAGCGACATGAGATTGGCGCTCAAGCCCGCCCGGCTCATCAGCACGAAGGTGCCGAGCGCCGACAGCGGCAGGATCATCGCCACCACGAAGGCCGCGCGCAAGTTGCCGAGGAACAGGAACAGCAGCACCAGCACCAGCACGATGGCCTCGGTCAGCGCCTTGGACACGGTATCGATGGCGCGCCCGACCAGCTCGCCACGGTCGTAGAACGGCACCAGCGTGATGCCCGGCGGCATGGTCTTGCCGATCTCGCCGAGCCGCGCGCGCACCGCATCGACCACGGCGCGCGCATTGGCGCCGCGCAGCGTCAGCACGATGCCCTCGACCGACTCGCCCTTGCCGTCGCGCGTGACGGCGCCGTAGCGCGTCAGCGCGCCCATGCCCACGCGGGCCACGTCGCGCACCCGCACCACCGTGCCGGCGCGCTCAGCGACCACCACCGCGCCCAGGTCGTCGAGCGATTGCACGCTGCCGCTGGCGCGCACCAGCAGGCTTTCTTCCGCCTGCCGCAGCCGGCCGGCGCCGTCGTTGCGGTTGTTGGCGGCGACGGCGTCGTGCAGCTGCGCCAGCGTGATGCCGCGCGCCGCGAGCGCCGCGACGTCGGGCGCCACTTCAAAGGTTTCGACCGCGCCGCCGAGCGCATTGACGTCGGCCACGCCGGCGATGGAGCGCAGCTGCGGGCGGATGGTCCAGTCGAGCAGCCGGCGCTTTTCGGCCAGCGTCGCATTGCCCTCGATGGTGAACATGAAGGCTTCGCCGAGCGGCGTGGTGGCCGGCGCGATGCCGCCGCTGGCCGTCGTCGGCAGCTCGGGCTGCACGCCGGCAAAGCGCTCGTTGACCTGCTGGCGCGCCCAGTACAGGTCGGTGCCTTCGTTGAAGTCGATGGTCACGTCGGCAATCGCGTACTTGGCCATCGAGCGCACGAGGCGCGCGTTGGGGATGCCGAGCATCTCCTGCTCGATCGGCACGACGATGCGCGTCTCGACCTCTTCGGGCGTCATGCCGGGCGCCTTGACGATGATCTTGACCTGGGTGCTCGACACGTCAGGGAAGGCGTCGATGGGCAGCGCGCGCCAGGCGAACACGCCGGCCACCGCCAGCATCGCGGTGAGCACGAGGATGAGCAGGCGCTGCGCGAGCGCGAACGCCACCAGTCTGGAAAGCATCGGCCGCCCCTTATTCGTGGCCGAGGCCGAGCCAGATGCCCTTGATGGCCACCGTGCCCTTCACGACCACCTGCTGGCCGGGCGCCAGCGCCGCGCCGCGCACCAGCGCCGTGTCGGCCGACTGGGACAGGATTTCCACCTCGGCCGGCACAAAGCCGCCCGGCCGCTCGACGAAGACGACGATGCGGTTGTCGCTGCGCGCGATGGCCGACGACGGAATCTGGAAGCGCGCGCCGCCGCCCGCCGCCGCCGCGCCGCCGGTGGCGACCGTGGCGCTGACGTACTGGTTGAGCCGCAGGCAGCGCGCGGCATCGGGCAGGTCGGCGCGCAGCAGCACGGTCTGCGCGCCGGCGCTGAGTTGCGGCGCGCTGCCGGTGATCCTGCCGGCCGCGGCGCAGCCGTCGACGCGCACGCTGGCGCCGGGCGCGATGGATGCGGCCTGGGCTGGCGTGGCTTGCAGCTCCAGCAGCAGGCGGCCGCTGCGCACGAGGCGCACGACCGGCGCGCCCGCTTCCAGATGCTGGCCGGGCTGGGCCAGCCATTCGACCAGCGTGGCCGCCTCGGGCGCGCGCAGCTCGAGCGCGGGCGACAGCGCGCCGCCCGCGCCCTGCTCGATGGCGGCCGGCGACAGGCCGGCGAGGCGCAATGCGGCGCGCTGCTCGTCGAGCGCGGCGCTGGCGCGCTGCTCGGCGGCGCGGGTTTCATGCAGGCGCGATTCGGCGATCAGGCCGTCGGCGAACAGCGATTGATCGCGCTTGAGCTTGTCGGCGGCGAGGCGCGCTTCGAGCGCGGCGCTGCGCAGTTCGCGCTGATGCGCGAGCAGATCGGGGCTGGCCACGCGCGCCAGCAGCGCGCCGCGTGACAAGGCTTGCAGCGGCTCGGCCTCGACCGACTGCAACACGCCGGCGAGCGGCGTGCTCACCACGGTCTGGGCGCTGGCGGGCGCGACGGCGCGGCCGTCGAGCCGGGCTTCGGAAGTGGTGGCGGCGGTCGCGGCTTGCAGCGGCGCGGTCTCGATCTGGGCGCGCTGGCGCTGGAGCTGGGTGACGGCGACGGTGGCGGGCTCGGCGGCGAAGGCCGGCGCGGCGAGCGCGAGGCAGAGCGCGACCAGCGGCAGGACCGGGCGGCGCGGGAATGGCGGCATGTTCATTGACGGCCTGGAGGAAAGCGGCTGGGCGACCTTAGCCGTCGGGAATTAAGGGCGTCTGAAGCGGCGCCGCATCGCCCGGCAGACAAACCTTGTAGCGCGTACTGCGCCCGCCGCCCGGCAACTTGCACAGGCAGCCCTTGGCGAGCAGCTCGGCCAGATGGCGCGTGGCCGTGGCCTTGCTCACCCGCGCCACCGCGCCGTACTGCGCCGCGCTGATGCCGTCGGCAAAGCCGCCCCGGTCGTCGGTCGCGCCGTCGAGCAGCCGGTTGAGCACCTTCACCTGCTCGGCGCCCAGATCGCTCGCGTGATGCACGGCCCAGAACCGCGCCTTGTCGAGCACGCGGCCGATGCGCGCCAGCGCATCGGCAATGGCGGCGCCGAGCGTGGTCAGAAACCACAGCAGCCAGGGCGTGAGATCGAGCGGCGCCTCCGGATCGGCGCGCTGGGCCGCTTGCAGCTCGCGGTAATAGCCCTCGCGGTCGGCCAGGATGGCGACCGACATCGCATAGAACCGGATGCTCTCGCCCTCGCCCTGGGCCAGCGCGTGATCGGTCAGCGCCCGCGTGAGCCGGCCATTGCCGTCATCGAACGGATGCAGCGTGACGAACCACAGATGCGCCAGCGCCGCGCGCAGCAGCGGATCGAGCGCCGGATCGGCGCGGCTGGCGTTGAACCAGGCCAGGAATTCATCGATGCGGGCTTCGAGACCGGCGCGCGGCGGCGCCTCGAAATGCACGGTTGGCCGGTCGCTGCGGCCCGAGACCACCTGCATGGTGTCGGGCCCGCGCCAGTCGCCGACGCGGATGCGCAGGCCGAGCAGCCCGCCGTCGTCGCCGGCAAACAGCCAGCGCTGCCATTGCAGCAGCCGCTCGGCGGTCATGGGCGCGGCAAGGTTTTGCGTGGCGTCGAGCGTGATCTGCGCCAGCCCTTCGCCGCGCGCCTCGGGCTTGCGCGTGACGGCGGCGTCGAGCCCGAGCCGGCGCGCGAGGCTGGACCGCACCGACTCGCGATTGAGCTGCTCGCCCTCGATGGCGCTCGAATCGATGAGGTTTTGCAGCATCGCGTCAAGGGTGAAGGCGGCCTGCACCCCGGGCGCCGAGCCATGCGCCTTGCCGAGCAATCGGCCCTGGGCGAGCGTGACCGCGCGCAGCGGCGCGGCGATGGCATCGGGCTGCCAGCGCAGCTGCGGCCAGTGCGGGTGTTGCCAGATCCAGTGGGGCATGAGCCGAATGCTAGCAGTGATCGGCTCAGTGGTTGAGCCGAATGAAGTGGATGGGGCGCCGGTATTCGGCTCAAGGCCCCAACGGCAAGCGGTCCGATCCCGGTGCGACACTTCCCTTCCCCGTCCCGTCGCGCCGACCCATGCACCTCCTCCTCCTAGAAGACGACCCCCTCCTCGGCGAAGCCCTGCGCGATTTCCTGCGCGGCGACGGCCACACCGTCGACTGGCTCACCCGCCTGTCCCAAGCCCGCGCCGCCCTGCCCGCCCCCTACGACGCCCTGCTCGTCGACTGGCAGCTCCCCGACGGCTCCGGCCTCGACTGGATTCGCGGCCTGCGCGCCGCCGGCAATGCCACGCCCATCCTCCTGCTCACCGCGCGCGACCGCATTCCCGAGCGCATCGAGGGCCTCGACGCCGGCGCCGACGACTATCTCGTCAAGCCCTTCGCGCCCGAGGAACTGGCCGCCCGCGTGCGCGCCGCCGCCCGGCGCGGCGTGGGCCAGCCGACCGCGCGGCTGGTCGCCGGTCCGGTCAGCCTCGATCCGGCGGCGCGCCGCGCCTGGCTCGGCGAGACCGAACTCAATCTCACCGCGCGCGAATGGGCGCTGCTCGAAGCCCTCGCCCGCCGCGCCGGCCGCGTGGTGCCGCGCGCCGACCTTGAGCAGATGCTCTGGGGCTTCGACGGCGAGCTGTCGAGCAACGCGGTCGAGGTGCATCTGAGCAACCTGCGCAAGAAGATCGGCCGCGACACCATCGAGACCGTGCGCGGCCTGGGCTACCGCATGGCGGGCCGCGCGTGATTCCGTCCATCGTCCAGCGGCTGGCGCGCACGGTCATCGTGCTGTCGGTCGGCTTCGGGCTGGCGGCGGCGCTGGTGATCGGCACCATCGTCACGCACGAGACCGATGCGCTGCTCGACGACGCGCTGCGCGAATCGGCCGAGCTGCTGCTGGGCCTGTTCGAGCTGGAGGACAACGATCTGCCCGACACCTCGGGCAGCCTGCCGGCCCGGCCGCATCACGAGCGCGTGGTCTGGCAGCTGCGCAGCCTGCGCGACGGCCATGTGCAGTTGCGCTCGCATGCGGCGCCCGATCAGCCGCTCACGCCCGTGCTGCGCGACGGCTATGCCAGCACCGCCGACGGCTGGCGCGTGTTCACGCTCACCGGCCGGACCGGCGCGCTCGCCATCCAGGTCGCGCAGCGCAGCAGCGAGCGCGTGAGCGCGCGGCGCGAGCTGGTGGCCGCCACCTCGGCCGGCGCGCTGGCGCTGGGCCTGGGGCTGGCGCTGTGGCTGCGGCGCCGGGTGCGCGATGAACTGGCGCCGCTGCGCCGGCTGACCGATGCGCTCGACCGTTTCGATCCGGTGCCGGCCGCCACGCCCCGGCCGCTGGCCGCCGCGCTGCCGCCGCCCGAGCGCGAGGAGCTGGTGCCGGTGCATGACGCCATCGGCGCGCTGGCCGAGCGGCTGGCGCGCCGCGCCGCCGCCGAGCGCGCCTTTGCCGCCCATGCCGCGCATGCGCTGCGCACGCCGCTCGCCGGCATCGAGGCGCAACTGGCCGTGGCCCAGCGCGAGGCCGACGGCGCGCTGCGCGACCGGCTCGGCCGCACCCGCGCCGCCACCCGGCGGCTGGCCACCGTGGTCGGCGCGCTGCTCGCGCTGTTCCGCAGCGGCACCGATGCCCAGCGCGTGCCGCTGCGGCTGCGCGAGCTGGTGGCGCAGGTGCCGGCCTCGGGGCTGGCGCTCGACGTGGCCGATGCCGCGTTCAGCGCCGACCCGGATCTGGTGGCCGCCGCACTGGCCAATCTGCTCGACAACGCCGCGCGCCACGGCGCCAGCGCGGTCAGCATCGGCTGGGATGCGGCGCTCGGCGCCATCACCCTCGACGACGACGGCCCGGGCGTCGATGCCGCGCGCCGCGACGATCTGCAACGCGGCCTGGACGAGCGCCAGCCCGATCACGCGGGCCTGGGGCTGGTGCTGGCCGACATGGTCGCGCGTGCGCATCAGGACCGGCTGCGGCTGGTGGCCGGCGGGCGCGGATTTGGGCTGCGCATGGGGCTGGGCACGCGCGGCTGAGCGCGTCGGAAGACGGGCCGGGCGCCCCGGCGGCGAGCGGCGGACGGCGGCGCTGCATTCCGGCACGTCGCCGGCGCGGCGCGGCTTGCGGTCGGCTTTCTGCGCCGGGACACTGCGCGCCCGCCCAGCCCCGTCGCCCAGTCATGCGCCAGCAAGGAAAACTCAAGAAATGGAATGCCGAGCGCGGCTTCGGCTTCATCGCCGTGCGCGGCGCAGCCGATGTCTTCGTGCACATCGGCGCCTTTCCCTACGACGGCCAGCTGCCGCGCGTCGGCGAAACCCTGTGGTTCGAGCCGGGCAGCGACAAGCGCGGCCGGCCCTGTGCGCTGCGGCTGTCGCGCTCGCCCGATCCGCTGCCGCCGGCCTCCGATGCACTGCCGCCTGCGGCCGATCCGCAGTCGTCGGCGGACCTCTGGCCAGCGCCGGCGCTGACGCTGGAACCGATCCAACGCCGCGCGCCAGCGACCGACAGCGCGCCGCTGGCGCCACCGCCGCCGCCCAGCCGGTCGCCGCACCGGCCGCGCCGCGCGCTGGCCGAACCGCGACGGCGCAGCCGGCTGCCGGTGCTGCTGGCGGCCGTGGCGCTCGCCGTCGCAGGCGCCATCAGCGCCTGGCAGGACCATCGCAGCGCCCGGCCAGCGCAAACCCTGGCCGATCCGCCTGCCGACAGCTTTGCGCTACCGGCGCCGGCCGCCGCCAGCTACCAATGCAACGGCCGCACGCTCTGCTCGCAGATGAGCTCCTGCGCCGAAGCCACCTGGGTGCTGCGCAACTGCCCCGGCACCCAGATGGACGGCGACAACGACGGCATTCCCTGCGAAAGCCAGCTATGCGGCCAATGACCGGCCGCGCCGCTCACGGCGCCGGCGTGGCCAGCGGCTTGCCCTTCTCCACCACATACACGCCGATCAACTTGACCGGCCCGGTGCCGATGGCGCGCGCCGCATGCACCACGCCGGCCGGGATCACGAAGCTCTCGCCAGCCTTCACCACACGCGCCGGCTCGCCGTCGATCAGCAGCTCGGTCTCGCCCTCGGCGATGTAGCTGATCTCGTCGCCGGGATGGGTGTGGCGCGCCACGCTGGCGCCGGCGGCGATCTCGACCCGCGCCACGATGGCCTCGCGGCCCGGCACCGAGACATCGCCCTTGCCCACCACCGTGCGCTGGATCGGCGGCGGGGTCTGGGCCTGGACGGCGGCCGCGCCGAACAGCGCCACCACGGCGCACAGATGGGCGATCGAACGGATCGTCGGTTGCATGGCTCTCTCCTGATGTGATTGGAGCGCCGATGCTCGGGCCCGGCAGGCACGCGCGGCGAGGCAGGAATACCCGCGCCGCGCGTGCCGGGCCGCCGGTTGCGGCCGGGCAACGCAGGCGCTTGCTCCAGGTCAGGCCGGCGGCAGATCGGGCAGCGCGGCGGCGGGCGCACGCGCCGGCAGCCAGCGCAGCAGCACCTCGTAAAGCCGCTCGGGATCGACCGGCTTGGACAGGAAATCGCTCATGCCGGCGGCCAGGCATTCGGCGCGGTCCTCGGCAAACGCGTTGGCGGTCATCGCAATGATCGGCAGCCGCTCCAGCCCCGGCATGCGGCGGATCGCGCGGGTCGCGTCCAGGCCGTCGAGGCGCGGCATCTGCATGTCCATCAGCACCAGGTCGAAGGACTCGGTGGCCAGCTTGTCGAGCGCGATCTGGCCGTCTTCGGCGACGGTCACGTCGAGCCCGGCGAGTTCGAGCTGGCACACCGCCACCTCGCGGTTGACCGGATGGTCCTCGGCCAGCAGCACGCGGGCGCCGGCCTGGGCCCGGGCCAGCCGGGCCACGGCGCGGGTCACGCCCACGTCGGGCGCCTGCAAGGGCTGGCCGGCCTCGCCGTGCCCGAGCCGGGCGGTGAACCAGAACCGGCTGCCCTGGCCCGGCGTGCTGGTGGCGCCGGCGTCGCCGCCCATCATGCGGGCCAGCCGGCGCGTGATGACCAGCCCGAGCCCGGTGCCGCCATAGCGCCGCGTGGTCGACGCATCGGCCTGCTCGAAGGCCTCGAACAGCCGCGCCAGCTGCTCGGGCGCGATGCCGATGCCGCTGTCCTCGACCTCGAAGCGCACCAGCAGCGCGTCGGCCGTCTCGCTCAGCAGCCGGGCGCGCAGCACGATCCGGCCCTGGGCGGTGAACTTGACCGCATTGCTCGCGTAGTTGAGCAGCGCCTGGCGCAGCCGGGTCGGATCGCCGCTGAGCCAGGTGGGCACATGGTCGGTGTCGATCTCGACCGCGATGCCCTTGGCGGCGGCGGCATCGCCGATCAGCGAGCGCACTTCGTCGAGCACCGAGGCGAGCGGGAAATTGGCCTGCTCCAGCTCCAGCCGGCCGGCCTCGATCTTGGACAGGTCGAGGATGTCGTCGATGATCGACAGCAGGTGGCGCGCCGAATCGTCGATGCGCGCCAGATAGCCGAGCCGGTCGATGGCGCCGTCGTCGCGCCGCAGCAGCCGGGTGAAGCCGAGCACCGCGTTGAGCGGCGTGCGGATCTCGTGGCTCATGTTGGCGAGGAATTCGCTCTTGGCGCGCCCGGCCGCCTCGGCCTCGGCGGTGCGCGCGGCGACGCGGGCTTCGAGGTCGCTGCGGTGCGCTTCGAGCTCGGCCAGCATGCGGCGGCTGTCGTCCACGTCGGTGCTGGCGCCAAACCATTTCACCAGCCGGCCGTCGTCGCCCAGCAGGCGGGCGCCCCGGGTATCGAACCAGCGCCAGACGCCGTCATGCCGGCGCAGCCGGAACTCGGCATGGAAGTCGGTCTGCTCGGCGACGGCGGTGCGCCAGGCGGTGCGTAGTTCGGCGCGGTCGTCGGCATGCACCTGATCGAGCCAGCCGGTGCCGAGCTGGACGCTGGCCGGCACGCCGGTATAGGCGGCCCATTGCGGACTGATCCAGTCGCACTGGCCGTTGGGCGTGCAGGTCCACACCAGCTGCGGCAGGCATTCGGCCACCTGCCGGAACCGCGCCTCGCTCTCGCGCAGCGCGGCGGCATCGGCCAGCCGGGCAGTCTCGTCGCGGAACACCGCCACCATGCCGCGCCAGCCGCCGGCCTCGTCGGGCACCGGGGCGCAGCGCGCCGAGATCGGCAGCCAGGCGCCACCGCCGCGCCGGCGCAGCTGGCGGCAATCGTCGAGCGACGCCGGCGCGCCGAGCGCGAGCGCGCGCTCGGCCACATCGGTGACGGGCCGGCCATCGATCGCGTCGTGGCTGTGGAACACCGCGATCAGCGGCAGCCCGCGCGCCTCGGCCGCCGTCCAGCCGGTCAGCCGCTCGGCCTCGGCATTCATGCCCTGCACCCGGCCCAGCCGGTCGGCGCAGATGACCGCATCGCCGATCGCCGCCAGCGTCACCGCCAGCATCGCCCGGTCGGCCTCGACGCGCCGGCGCGTGCGGTGCAGCGCGCCGCTCAGCAGGCTCACGAAGCCGCCGATGGCGATCAGCAGCAGCCACTGGAGCAGATCGTGCGGCGGCACCTCGATCGCCGTGCCGTCGAACGGCCGATGAAACAGCAGCGCCACGCCGCCGGCCGCCAGCGCGGTGGCCAGCAGCCCCGGCCCCAGACCGCCGGCCAGCGCCGCCAGCGCCACCGGCAGCGCAAACAGAATCATCAGCGGCCGCGCCTGCACCGCCGGCTCGATCAGCGCGCGCGCCAGCACCGTCGCGAGCGTGAGCGCCAGTGCCAGCGCATAGGCGGCCAGCGGCCGCAGGCGCCGCCCGCGCGCGCCGGGCGGGCTCATTGCGTCTTCGTCATGCGCAGCGGCGCCCGTCACGGGGCCGCTCATTTGCCTTGCTCCAAGTCCCGCTTCCTCTTGCTGAACGCCTGTGTGCCGGCGCTTTCGTGAAATTTGTCGTGTGCCCGCCGCCTCAGATACCCGGCGCATCGCCCGGCGGTCTGCCCGGGATTTCCCGTTAACCACAGCTGTCTTGCGTTCCGACAGCCGCCGTGCGGGGCTTAGCATCGGCTTTCCAACAGCCTCCCACCCCGCCGCCCATGCCGCCCGCCAACCCCGCTTCCCGCCTCGACGCCCTGCGCGCCCAACTCGCCGCCAGCGGCGTCGACGCCGTCATCATCCCCTCGGCCGATCCTCACCTGTCGGAATACCTGCCGGCGCACTGGCAGGGCCGCGCCTGGATGAGCGGCTTTACCGGGTCGATGGGCACGGCGGCGGTCGGCGCCGACTTTGCCGGCCTGTGGGCCGACAGCCGCTACTGGGTCCAGGCCGAGGCCGAACTCGCCGGCAGCGGCTTTGCGCTGATGAAGATCGGTACCCCCGCCGACCCCGGCCACGGCGAATGGCTGGCCGCCACGCTGCCGGCCGGCACCACCGTGGCGGTCGACGGCGATGTGCTCGGCGTGGCCGCCGGCCGCCAGCTCGCCGGCCAGCTGGCGGCGCGCGGCATCGCCCTGCGCACCGACCTCGACCTGCTCGACCGCATCTGGCCCGACCGCCCGGCCCTGCCCGCCGCGCCGGTGTACGAGCACGCGCGCGCGCCGGTCAGCCGCGCCGCCAAGCTCGCCGACCTGCGCGCCGCCATGGCCCGCGAAGGCGCCGACTGGCACTGGCTGTCCACCCTCGACGACATCGCCTGGCTGCTCAACCTGCGCGGCAGCGATGTGGAATTCAACCCCGTGTTCCTGGCCCATGCCCTCGTCGGCACCGAAGGCGCCACCCTGTTCGTGCAACCCGAAAAAGTCGACGCGGATCTCTCCGCGCGTCTGGCGGCCGACGGCGTCGCGCTGGCGCCCTACCAAGCGGCGCGCAGTGCGCTGGCCGCCCTGCCTGTCGACGCGCGCGTGCTGATCGATCCGCGTCGCCTGACTTACGGCTTCCGCCAGGCGATACCTGAGGGCGCGACCGTCATCGAGGCGATCAACCCGACCGTGTTCGCCAAGGCGCGCAAGACGCCGGCCGAAATCGAGCTGCTGCGCGACACCATGGCCGAGGACGGCGCCGCGCTGGCCGAGTTCATGGCCTGGTTCGACGGCGCGGTAAACCGCGAGCGCATCACCGAAATCACCATCGACGAGCGCGCCACCGCCGCCCGCGCGCGCCGGCCCGGCTACATCAGCCTGAGCTTTGCGACGATTGCCGGCTTCAACGCCAACGGCGCGATGCCGCATTACCGCGCGCTGCCCGAGTCGCATGCGGTCATCGAGGGCGACGGGCTGCTGCTGATCGATTCAGGCGGGCAGTACACCGGCGGCACGACCGACATCACGCGGGTGCTGCCGGTGGGCAAGCCCAGCGCCGAGCAGAAGCGCGATTTCACGCTGGTGCTGAAGGGGCTGATCGCGCTGAGCCGGGCGCGCTTCCCCAAGGGCATCCGGGCGCCGATGCTGGATGCCATCGCGCGCGCGCCGATGTGGGCGGCGGGCGTGGATTACGGCCACGGCACCGGGCACGGCGTGGGCTGGTTTCTCAACGTGCATGAAGGGCCGCAGAGCATCAGCTTTCGCGGTGCGGCCGAGCCGCAGACGGCGATGCAGACCGGGATGCTCACGTCCATCGAGCCGGGGATTTACCGGCCGGGGAAGTGGGGCGTGCGGCTGGAGAACCTGGTGCTGTGCGCCGAGGCGGAGGCGACGGAGTTCGGGGAGTTCATGCGGTTCGAGACGGCGACGCTTTGCCCGCTCGACACCCGCTGCGTTGTGCGGGAGCTGCTGACCGATGAGGAGGTTGAGTGGCTCAACGGGTATCACGCGGAGGTGCGGGAGCGGGTCGGGCCGCTGGTGGAGGGAGCGGCGCGCGAGTGGCTGGAACGGCGGACGGTGGCGCTCTGAAACGACAGCCGGGAACGGCATCGGTCCGGGCGCAAACATGTCGCCGCCGGAGTGTGCGATTTTCGGGCGCGCTTGCTTCCAAGAACGACACCCCGAGAAAGAACGCCATGTTCCGCATCCCGACCGGCCGTCCGGCCGCCCGTCTGCTCGCCGCCCTGCTGGCGACCGCCGCCTTCGGCGCCCACGCGGCGCCGGTGAACGTCCAGATCCTCAGCGCCACGGTGAAGGACCGGCGCATCGACGGCGCGACCGTGACCCTGCAGCGCAACGGCGAGCAATCGGTCTCCGGCGTGACCAATGCCCAGGGCCAGGTCGCGCTGACCTCCGCCTTCGCCGACGATGCCGGCGCGCTGCTCATCGTCAAGAAGGCCGGCTATTCCAACCTCGTCGTGAAGTGCCCCTGCGCCGACATGACCTACGCGATCAGCCCGGTCATGAACAACCTCGACGGACTGCGCGTGGTGCTCAACTGGGGCGCCCGACCGGAAGATCTCGACTCCCACGTCGTCTTTCCGGGCAATCACGTCTACTTCGAGAGCATGCGCGGTGCCGATGCCATGCTCGATGTCGACGACACCGACGGCTTCGGGCCCGAGACCATCACGCTCAACCGCCGGCACGTGGGCGAGCGCTACGTGTACGCGGTACACGACTACACCGACCGCGCCGACCCGCGCACCCCGCGCCTGTCGCGCAGCAGCGCCAAGGTCTTCGTCTATGTCGGCCAGACGCTGGTCAAGACCTACTACGTGCCGCTGCAGCAGACCGGCAACCTGTGGATCGTCTTCGCGATCACGCCCGAGGGCGAGATCCAGGACCTGAACCGGATCACCTCGGTCGTCAGCGAACGGCGCCTGCAAGGCCCCGAGTTCCAGGGCGTGATGGACGCGCCGGCCTCGACCGCGCCCGCCGCCACCGGCACCGACGGCAGCGCGGACGCGCAAGCCCTCAACAGCCGCGGCGAGACGGCCTACCGCGCCGGCAACCTCGACGAGGCGATCACGCTCTACCAGCAGGCCATCGAGATCGACGCCAGCTACGGTCAGGCGTACAGCAACCTCGGGCTCGCCTTCCAGAAGGCCGGCCGCGTCGCCGAGGCGATGTGGGCGAACCGCAAGGCCATCGCGCTCGCCGACGGCCCGACCGCCGCGCGCGTGCGCGCCAGTTCGCGCTACAACAACGGCCGCATCTACGAGGACGCCGGCCAGTGGGACGACGCCGCGCGGGAATACCGCGCCGCCCGGGCCGAGGCCGCCAATCCGGTCTACGACAAGGCGATCGAGCGCATGCGGCAGAAGGGCGCGCGGTGAAGTCGGCGCTCGTGCTCACGGCCGCGCTGGCGCTCGGCGCGACGCTGGTTTCGGCGCCCGCGCGCGCCGCCGGCCCCGCCGCCGTCGCCCAGGTCGATCCGTCGCTCTGGACCGAGGCGATCGACCGCCGCCCCGGCTTCGACAAGGCATCGCGCGCGGCGCTGCTGGTGTATGTCGGCGCGCTCGACGAACTGCGGCGCCTGCCCGACGCCGACATGACGGCCGCGTTCGGCGTCAAGAGCCTGAACCGCGCCTCGGTCGAGCGCTGGGCCGCGCGGGAAACCGACCTGGCGCTCGCCAACTACCGCGCGGCCTCGATCGACTGCGCCCGCTACGCCGCCGACTGGACCTGCCTCGACGCGGTACCGGCCTCCGCCTCGGCCCTGACCTCGGCCGCGACCGCCTGGGCCGCGCGCCTGCCGGCCGGGCAGGCCGCGTGGCACGCCAATCTCGCGGCCTTCGCGCGCACCTATGTGGCCGAGCAGATGCGCCTCGCCGCGCTGTTCCCGAAGACGACGAGCGAGATCGACCGCTTCAACGACGGCGAATGGAATGGCGATGCCCTGCCCGACACGCGCTTCCTGCTCAGCTTCGACGACGGCCCGTCGGCGCCCGGCGGCAGCACCGACGACACGCTGCGCATGCTCGCGACGGCGCGGCGCAGCGGGGTCTTCTTCCTGCTGGGCGGCAACCTGCAGGCACGGGTGGCGCGCGGCGGCGCCGACGCGCTGGCGGCCGCCTATCGCGGCCAGTGCGTGGCATCGCACGGCTGGGAGCACCAGTCGCACCAGCGCTGGGACGCCTGGCAGGACTCGGTCACGCGCACCCAGGCGCTGCTGCGCACGACCTTTCCCGAGGCGATGGTGGCGCCGTGGTTCCGCCCGCCCTATGGCCAGCGCACGGCCGACAGCGGCGCCTTCTTCCGCGAACAGGGCCTGCGGGTGGCGCTGTGGAACATCGACTCGCAGGACTGGAACGCACGCGTCTCGGCCAATGACGTGACGGGGCGGATCGTCACGCTGATGCTCATCAAGCGGCGCGGCGTGCTGCTGTTCCACGACGTGCATCCCAAGGCGCAGGTGGCGCTGCCGGTCGTGTTCGCGCGGGTGGGAACAGCCGTGGAGTGGCAGGAATGCCGGGAGGCGCCGCTCTAGACGGGTTCGGGCCTCAGCCCCGCCGCCAGAGCACGCAGCGGTTGTTCGCCGGCATCGCCCGATCCTCGACCAGCGCGAAGCCGGCCTTCGCGGCCAGCGCATCCACCGCCTCGAAATCGCGGATGCCCATGTGCGCGCCCCGGTTCTTGAGCCACACGTCGAACTGCGCGTTGCTCTCGCTCGTGAACTGTCCGCCGTAGTTGAACGGCCCGTACACGACGAGCCTGGCGTCGGCGGCGGCGAGCGCGGGCAGCGCGGCGAAGAAGGCTTCCACCTCGGGCCAGCCCATGATGTGCAGCGTGTTGGCGCTGAACACCGCGTCGAAGCGCCCGCCCGCGAGCGCGGCGGGCAGGCCGGTGGCCACGTCCCACTCGACCGGGGCCGGCGCGTTGGCCAGCGCCGCCTCGTCGAGCCACAGCCGCAGGCCCGGCAGCTCGCTCGCGCGTTCGCTCGCCTGCCAGGTCAGATGCGGCAACCCGGCCGCGAAGAACACCGCATGCTGGCCCGTGCCCGCGCCCATCTCCAGCACCGCCTTGCGGTCGGCGAAATGTTCGGCGAGCACGGCGAGGATGACCTCGCGGTTGCGGTCGCAGGACGGGGCGTAGGGCTTGTCGACGGGAGGGTTGTTGTCTGCCATGGCTGCAAGCCTTTGCAATGCCGCGCGGCGCGCCGCCGCCCTCGGCCGCGATACCCGCCGCGCTGGCGGTTTACGACAGCCGCGACACGAAATCCGCCGCGACGCGCAATTCACGCAAGGGTCGCACCACGCGGATCGACTCCTCGTACAGCGGATGCGCCTTGAAGCGCGCCAGCGCCGCCTCGTCGTCGAACTCGCCGTACACGACCACCTCGACCTCGTTGCCGATCTGGTCGATGCGCGCGCAGGGCTGGACCTCGAAGAAGCGCGCGTCGGGAATCTGCTCCAGCAGGCGCAGGCCGTCGAGGATGGTGGGGAGATCGCCCTTGTCGCGGGCGGAGAAGAAGACGATGTGCCGAATCATGCGGAGGGAATGCCGGTTCTGAGTGGCGCGGAGGTTAACCGACAGCGCGGGTGGCCGTCGCAACCTCACGAGGCGGGCGGTGGGGCGGGGGCGATCCGGGGCATGGGCGGTCCTGCCGGGCGGGCGTGACGGGCGTCGGCGAGCGGCGCAGCCGCTCAGGTCCGCATGTCTGAAGGTCGCGCAAGCGACCTGAGTTGGCGGACCGGCCGACGCCCGTCGCGCCCGCCCGGGAACCCTTGCGCGCAGCGCAAGGGCAGGCCCGCTTGCCCCGGATCGCCCCCGCCCCACCGCCCGCCGCTGCCAGCCAAACAGCCGATCAAAAGGTCAGACCACGCACGCAACAAAGCCCGGCTAGCATCACAGTCCCCCACCAGGAGACACACGCATGGACCCGAAGCAAACCGCCCTCGTCCTCATCGAATACCAGAACGACTTCACCAGCCCCGGCGGCACGCTGCACGACGCCGTCAAGGGCGTCATGGAGAGCACGAACATGCTCGCCAACACGGTCGCCACGGTAAAGAAGGCGCGCGAACTCGGCGCCAGGATCGTGCTGGTGCCCATCACCTTCACCGACGACTACCGCGAACTCACCGCCCAGCCCTACGGCATCCTCAAGGGCGTGGTCGACAGCCGCTCGTTCCGCAAGGGCAGCTGGGGCGCCGAGATCGTCGACGTGCTCACCCCGCAGGCCGGCGACATCGTCATCGAGGGCAAGCGCGGCCTGTGCGGCTTTGCCAGCACCAATCTCGATTTCATCCTGCGCAGCCTGGGCGTGCGCTCGGTCGCGCTTGGCGGCTTCCTCACCAACTGCTGCGTCGAATCGACGATGCGCACCGCGTATGAAAAGGGCTACGACGTGGTCACGCTGACCGACTGCACCGCCACGCTCAGCGAGGAGGAACAGACGATGGCCACGACCAAGAACTACCCGATGTTCTCGCGCCCGATGACGCACGACGCCTTCCTGACCGAGCTGGCCGGCGCAGGCGCGACCGCGACGGAAAGCCGCGGTTACAGCGCCTGAAGCAGCTCGACCGGCACAGAGCGGGCGGCATCACGCCGCCCGATACCGCCCCGGCTTGTGATTGATCGCGATGAACACATTCATCGCCACCGACCCCAGCAGCGAGTACGCCACCCGCTCCGGCTCGATCACGAAAACCGCCGCCAGCATGATGACCGCGTCGATCGCGAGCTGAACCCGCCCGGCGCTCAGCCCCAGTGCCTCCTGCGCGTACAGCGAGGTCACCGTCACCCCGCCCAGGCTCGCCCGATGCCGCGCCAGAAACAGGCAGCCCGCGCCCAGCAGCAGCCCGCCAGCGAGCGCCGAATAGGCCGGATGCAACTCCTCGAAGCGCACGAACTGCGGCGACACCGCCATCGCGCCCGACAGCAGCGCCACGGCGGCAAAGGTCTTGAGCGTGAACTCGCGCCCCATCAGCCGCCACGCCAGCCACCAGAACGGCAGGTTGATGACGAAGAACAGCCCGCCCGGATCGCGCCCGGTGGCGTAGTGCAGCAGGAAGGCGATGCCGGCGGTGCCGCCCGACAGCAGCCCGGCCTGCCGGAACAGCAGCAGCCCGAGCGACACGAACAGCACGCCGGTGAAGATGGCCTGGGCATCGTCGAGCGCGGTATGGCGCTGGAACACCGGCACGGCGGTTTGGGGAACGGACATGGTCTGCCCTCGCGAGAGTGGGCCGGCGCTGCCTCGTGAGCGCGCCGGCGGCAAGTTCACCGCGCAATTCGCGGCAGCTGCGGGCGAGCATGGTTTGCGCCAGCCCGCGCCGCCAGCCGCTTCACACCCTGAAAAACCCGGCCGTCGCCAGCAGATGCGCCGCCTGTTCCTGCATCGACTGGGTCGCGGCCGAGGTCTGTTCCACCAGCGCGGCGTTCTGCTGGGTGTGGGTGTCCATCTGGGCCACGGCCGAGTTGATCTGGCCGATGTTGCCGGCCTGGTCGCGGCTCGCGGCCGAAATCTCGTTGACGATGTCGGCCACGCGCTGGATCGACGTGACGATGTCGGTCATGGTCTGGCCGGCGCGGTCGACCAGCGCGCTGCCCTCTTCCACCCGCTCGGCCGAGCTGGCGATGAGCTGCTTGATTTCGCGCGCGGCGGTGGCGCTGCGCTGGGCCAGCATGCGCACCTCGCTGGCCACCACGGCAAAGCCCTTGCCCTGCTCGCCGGCGCGCGCCGCCTCGACGGCGGCATTGAGCGCGAGCAGATTGGTCTGGAACGCGATGTCGTCGATCACGCCGACGATCTTGGCAATCTGCTGCGAGCTGGCCGCGATGTCGCCCATGGTGGCGACGACCTTTTCCATCATCTCGCCGCCCTGGGCCGCAATGCCGCTGGCGCTCATGGCCAGCTGATTGGCCTGGCTGGCGTTGTCGGCGGTCTGCTTGACGGTGCTGCTGAACACGTCGATGGACGCCGAGGTTTCCTCCAGCGTGGAGGCCTGCGATTCGGTGCGCGACGACAGCTCCAGCGTGCCGGCCGACACCTGGGCCGACGAGGTGGCCACCGCATCGGCGCCGCTCGACACCACGCCGCACACCTCGGCGGTCTTGCGCCGCATGGTTTCCAGCGAGCCGACCAGGGCGGCGACTTCATCGCGGCCTTCGGGCACGAAGGGGCGCGTGAGGTCGCCGGCGGCCATCGCGTCGCTGGCGGCGAGCGCGCGGTCGAGCGGGCCGGTCACGCTGCGCGCGATCACCACGCCGGCCGCGACGCCGCCGCCGAGGCCCAGCAGGATCAGCAGCGCCAGCCGTTGCAGCGCGGTGGAGAGCTGGGCATCGCTCGCGGCCTTGATGGCATCGGCGGCGCGCAGCTTGGTCTGCACCAGGCTGGCCGACAGCTCGGCCGCCTCGGCCACCAACGGCGCAATGTCGTTGGCCAGATGGCTGGCGGCGCGCCGGTCGCCGGCGCGCAGCTCGGCCTCGATGGCGGTCACGGCGGCATCGGCGCGGGCTTGCAGCGCCACCAACCGGTCGAGCTGGTCGCGCTCGCCGGCGTCGAACAGCGGCGCCAGCTGGCCGACCCGGTTGCGCGCCTCGTCGAGCGCATGACGCGCCTCGACCAGATGGCGGTCGATGGCGGCGGTGTCGGCCGCGGCCGCGCCGCTGCGCGCCACCGCATGCCCGAGCGCCGAATCGGCGCGCAGATCGAGCATGGCGATGCCCTGGGCCGCCGCCAGCCCGGCCAGTTCGCGGTCGTGCAGCCGCTCGCCGTTGCCGGCAATGCGGTGCATGTCGTAGAGCCCGCTCAGACCGATACCCGCGCCGCCGCAGGCACCGATCACGAATGCGGCCACCAGCCGCGGCCCCACTTTCCACTGCGTCAACCACTTCATTACTGCCAGCTCCCTGGATCTGCTTACGCGGGCGAATGCTCGCTTGCCCAGCGAGGCTAGCGGAGCGTCCGCGCCGCGTTCGGCGGAACAGGCGGCTCAAGCCTGCCGTGTTCGGTCAGTTGGCGGCCAAATGCGTCATTCGCATGGTGGAATACCGGCGGATCGAGGTCTTTGGTTATTACCTGACGATATGCATCCGCCCTGTCCACGGCGTGGGCATTTGCCGGACACTGCCTCGCCTGAACGCCCAACCCAACACGGAGTGAAGAAGAGATGAAAGCGCAAAACGTCCTCGAAACCATCGGCCGCACGCCGCACATCCGCATCAACCGCCTGTTTGGCGATGCCCAGGTCTGGGTCAAGTCCGAGCGCGGCAATCCCGGCGGCTCGATCAAGGACCGCATCGCGCTGGCGATGATCGAAGCGGCCGAGGCCAGCGGCGAACTCAAGCCGGGCGCCACCATCATTGAGCCCACCTCGGGCAATACCGGCGTGGGTCTGGCGCTGGTCGCGGCGGTCAAGGGCTACAAGCTCATCCTGGTGATGCCGGAAAGCATGTCGATCGAACGCCGCCGGCTGATGCTGGCCTACGGCGCCAGCTTCGACCTGACGCCGAAGGAAAAGGGCATGAAGGGCGCCATCGCGCGCGCCGCCGAGCTGGCCGAGCAGACGCCCGGCGCCTGGGTGCCGCAGCAGTTCGAGAACCCGGCCAACATCGATGTGCATGTCAAGACCACGGCCGAGGAAATCCTCGCCGACTTCCCCGAGGGCCTGGATGTGCTCATCACCGGCGTCGGCACCGGCGGCCACATCACCGGCTGCGCCCAGGTGCTCAAGGCCAAGTGGCCCGGCCTCAAGGTGTTTGCGGTCGAGCCGGCCGCGTCGCCGGTGATCTCCGGCGGCAGCCCGGCGCCCCACCCCATCCAGGGCATCGGCGCCGGCTTCATCCCCAAGAACCTGCACACCGATCTGCTCGACGGCGTGATCCAGGTGCAAGCCGAGGACGCCAAGGAATACGCGCGCCGCTCGGCCCGCGAGGAAGGTCTGCTGGTCGGCATTTCGAGCGGCGCCACGCTGGCCGCGATCGCGCAGAAGCTGGCCGAGCTGCCGGCCGGCAGCAAGGTGCTCGGCTTCAACTACGACACCGGCGAGCGCTATCTGTCGGTCGACGGCTTCCTGCCGGCCTGAGGCAGTTTCGGGCGCGCCTGCAACGGGCGCGCCTGCCAGTGCGCAGGCTGCCGTCGCCCGCCCCGGGCTGTCGGCAGCCGCGCCCGGCGCACCGGCATCGGCCGGCGATCGCGCCACCGCAATTCCCCTCGCTGCAATTCGCGCTTGATATGGATTGGCGTATTTCGCCATTCCTGTCGCAAAAACGGCATTGCCATCGCGATGCCTTCAATTCGCTTATTTATATTTCGTTGCTGAAACCTTGCGGCCGGCCTGGCCAATAGGCCAATTTGGTCCGCATTTCATTGCCGCCCATCCATCGCATCGATTTTCATCGGGAATAGATTCATGCAATTCAACAACAAGGGTGAATCGGCCAATTCGGCCACGCCGGCCGACGCGCTTGCCGATGTCCTTTTCGGCGCGCTGCCGCCGACGGCCAAGACGCCGGTGAAATTCGCGCTGCTGAGCGGCAGCCCCGGCAACGACACGCTCACCGGCGGTGCCGGCGACGACAGCCTCGACGGCGGCGCGGGCGCCGATGCGCTCACCGGCGGCAGCGGCAACGACATCTACGTGGTCGACAACCCGGGCGATCTCACCATCGAGCTGGCCGACGGCGGCACCGACACCGTGCGCTCGTCGATCGGCTGGACGCTCGGCGTCAACCTGGAAAACCTGGTGCTCACCGGCAATGCCGCCATCAACGGCACCGGCAATGCGCTGTCCAACCAGATCACCGGCAATGACGCGGCCAATGTGCTGATCGGCGGCGCCGGTGCCGACAAGCTCATCGGCGGCGGCGGCGATGACACCTATCTGGTCGACACCGCCGGCGACCAGACGGTCGAGCTGGCCGGCGGCGGCACCGACAGCGTGCAGGCGGCGGTCAACTGGACGCTCGCCGACAACATCGAGAACCTGCTGCTGATCGGCAATGCCATCGTCGGCACCGGCAATGCCCTGGCCAATGTCATCACCGGCAACGGCAGCTCCAATCTGCTCGACGGCGGTGCCGGCGCCGACACGCTGGCGGGCGGCGCCGGCAACGACGTCTATGTGGTCGACAACGCCGGCGACGTGGTGACCGAGGCGGCGAACGCCGGGACCGACACGGTGCGCACCAGCATCGGCTACACGCTCGGCGCCAATCTGGAGAACCTGGTCATCCTGGGCAGCACCGGCCTGTCGGGCACCGGCAACGAGCTGGCCAATCTGATGCTCGGCAATGCCGGCGCCGACACGCTGCGCGGCGGCGAAGGCAACGACAGTCTCGATGGCGGCGAAGGCGCCGACTCGCTGGTGGGCGGCGGCGGCAACGATCTTTACGTGGTGGACAACGCCGGCGACCGGGTGGTGGAGCTGACCTTCGGTGGCAACGACACGATCCAGACCGCGCTGTCCTGGGCGCTGGCGCCCGGCTCGGAGGTGGAGAACCTGACGCTCACCGGCACCGCCGCCATCGACGGCAGCGGCAATGAGCTGGCCAACCGCCTCACCGGCAATGCCGGCGCCAATGCGCTGAGCGGCGGCGACGGCAACGACACGCTCGACGGCGGCCTGGACGGCGACACGCTGGCCGGCGGCGCCGGCGACGATCTGTATCTGGTCGACAGCGCCGACGACAGCGTGATCGAGGCGGCCGATGCCGGCGTCGACACGGTGCAATCGTCGGTGAGCTGGCGCCTCGGCATCGGCCAGGAAAACCTCACGCTGCTCGGCGGCGGCGCCATCAACGGCACCGGCAATGCGCTCGCCAACACGCTGCTCGGCAACGGCGGCGCCAATGTGCTCAACGGCGGCGCCGGTGCCGACAGCATGGCCGGCGGCGGCGGCAACGATGTCTACCGGGTCGACAATGCCGGCGACACGGTCACCGAGCTGGCCGGCGGCGGAACCGCCGACACGGTGCGCTCGACCGTCAGCTGGACCCTCGGCAACGAGGTGGAGAACCTCACGCTGATCGGCAATGCCGCCATCGACGGCACCGGCAATGCCCTGGCCAATGCGCTGACCGGCAATGTGGCGGCCAATGCGCTGAGCGGCGGCGACGGCAACGACACGCTCGACGGCGGCGAGGGCGCCGACGTGATGACCGGCGGCGGCGGCAACGACGTCTATCTGGTCGACAACCTGGGCGACCAGGTGATCGAGGGCGCGCTCGGCGGCACCGATCTCATCAAGACCTCGCGCTCGCTCGGCACGCTGGCGGCGCAGGTCGAGAACCTGACGCTCACCGGCACCTCGGCGATCAACGGCGCCGGCAATGAGCTGGACAACCTCATCACCGGCAATTCGGCCATCAACGCGATCTCGGGCGGCGCCGGCGACGACACGCTCGACGGCGGCGCCGAGGGCGATGCGCTCGACGGCGGCAGCGGCGACGACGTGTACATCGTCGACAACCTCTACGACCGGGTGACCGAGCTGGCCGACGGCGGCATGGACCGGGTCGAGGCCAGCGTGTCCTGGGTGCTGGGCAGCGAGGTCGAGCAGCTGACGCTGACCGGCGGCAATGCCATCAATGCCAGCGGCAATGCGCTCGACAACCTGATCGTCGGCAATGCCAGCGCCAATGTGCTGGACGGCGGCGCCGGCCACGACACGCTGGCGGGTGGCGCCGGCAACGACACCTATGTGGTCGACAGCGTCGACGACACCATCACCGAGCTGGCCAACGGCGGCAGCGACAGCGTCGATTCGACCGTGAGCTGGACCCTCGGCGCCGAGCTGGAAAACCTGGTGCTGTCGGGCAGCGCGCGCATCAACGGCACCGGCAATGCGCTGGCCAATTTCATCGCCGGCAATACCGCCGCCAATGCGCTGATCGGCGCCGAAGGCAACGACACGCTCGACGGCGGCGGCGGCGCCGACACGCTGACCGGCGGCAGCGGCAACGACTTGTACCTGGTCGACAGCAGCGCCGACCGGGTGGTCGAGCTGGCGCTGAGCGGCACCGACAGCGTGCAGTCGTCGCTGAGCTGGACGCTCGGCGCCAACCTGGAAAACCTGCTGCTCACCGGCAGCTCGGCCATCAACGGCACCGGCAATGCGCTCGACAACCTCATCACCGGCAATGCCGCGGTCAATCTGCTGAAGGGTGGCGCCGGCAACGACACGCTCGACGGCGGCGCCGGCGCCGACAGCCTGGTGGGCGGCAGCGGCGACGACAGCTATGTGGTGGACAACGTGCGCGACCAGATCACCGAGGGCGCCGACGCCGGCCTCGACACGGTGCTGACCTCGGTCACCTGGACGCTCGGCGCCAACCTGGAGCGGCTCAGCCTGACCGGCGGCAGTGCGATCGACGGCTTCGGCAATGCGCTCGCCAACCTGCTCACCGGCAATGCCAGCGCCAATGTGCTCAACGGCGGTGGCGGCAGCGACACGCTGGTCGGCGGCGCCGGCAACGACGCCTATGTGGTCGACAGCCTCGACGACGTGGTGACCGAGCTGTTCAACGGCGGCAGCGACACGGTGCGTGCCTCGCTGAGCTGGACCCTCGGCAACGAGCTGGAGAATCTGGTGCTCACCGGCAATGCCGCCATCGACGCCATCGGCAACGGGCTGGCCAATCTCATCGTCGGCAATTCGGCCGCCAACCTGCTGATCGGCGCCGACGGCAACGACACGCTCGACGGCGGCGAAGGCGCCGATGCGATGACCGGCGGCAGCGGCAACGACAGCTATGTGGTCGACGACCTCGGCGACAGCACCAGCGAGACCGCCGGCGGCGGCATCGACACCACGCTCTCGTCCATCAGCTGGACGCTGCGCAGCGAGATCGAGAACCTCACGCTGACCGGCGCCATCGCCATCAACGGCAGCGGCAATGCGCTGGCCAATCTCATCGTCGGCAACAGCGCCGGCAATGTGCTGACCGGCGGCGACGGCAACGACACGCTCGACGGCGGCCTCGATGCCGACACGCTGATCGGCGGCAGCGGCAGCGACAGCTATGTGGTCGATTCGACCGAGGACGAGCTGGTCGAGCTGGCCGGCGGCGGCAGCGACACCATCCTGGCGTCGATCAGCTGGCGGCTCGACGACGAGTTCGAAAACCTCACGCTGACCGGCAGCAATGCCATCGACGGCAGCGGCAACGCCGGCGCCAACGTGCTGCTGGGCAACGGTGCCGGCAATGTGCTCAACGGCGGCGCCGGCAGCGACACCATGAGCGGCGGCTTCGGCAACGACACCTATGTGGTGGAAAGTGCCGGCGACCTCACCGTCGAGGCCTTCAATGCCGGCACCGATCTGGTGAAGGCCTCGCTCGGCTGGACGCTGGCCGCCAACGTTGAAAACCTGGTGCTCACCGGCGCCAGCGCCATCAACGGCACCGGCAACGAGCTGGCCAACCAGCTCAGCGGCAATTCGGCCGCCAACGTGCTGGCGGGCGGTACCGGTGCCGACACCCTGGCCGGCGGCGGCGGCATCGACACGCTGATCGGCGGCAACGACAACGACAGCTATGTGATCGGCGATGCCGATGTCATCACCGAGCTGGCCGGCGGCGGCATCGACATCGTGCTGGCCTCGATCAGCTGGACCCTCGGCAACGAGCTGGAGAACCTCACGCTCACCGGCAGCGCCTCCATCAACGGCACCGGCAATGCGCTGGCCAATGTGCTGACCGGCAACACCGGCATCAACCAGCTCGCCGGCGGCCAGGGCAACGACAGCTATGTGATGGACAGCCTCGACGACAGCATCGTCGAGCTGGCCGGCGGCGGCATCGACACCGTGCTGGCATCCATCGGCTGGACCCTCGGCGCCCAGCTCGAGAACCTGACCCTCACCGGCACGCTGGCCATCGACGGCAACGGCAACGGCGGCGACAACACCCTGATCGGCAACGACGGTGCCAACACTCTCGACGGCGGCGCCGGCAGCGATCTGATGACCGGCGGCAAGGGCAGCGACCTGTTCGTGTTCTCCAGCCCGCTCGGCAGCGACAAGGACAGCGTCACCGACTTCTGGAGCCGCAGCAATCCGGCCGCCGGCAACGGCTACGACACGATCCAGCTCGACCAGTCGGTCATCGCGGTCGGCAATGGCGATGCCATCGTCGATGCGGCCCAGACCGTGACCAGCTTTGCCGGCGCCGGCGCGCATTTCTCGGCCGCGGCCGAGTTCGTGGTGTTCACGGCCAACATCTCGGGCACGGTCACCACGGCCAATGCCGCCGCACTGATCGGCAGCGCCGACAGCGCCTTCGCCGCCGGCGACAGCCGGGTGTTCGCGGTCGACAACGGCAGCAGCAGCTCGCTCTACCTGTTCACCTCGGCCGGCAGCGACGCCGTGGTGAGCGCCGCCGAACTGAGCCAGATCGCGCTGTTCACCGGCACCGCCGGACTGGCCACCGGAGATCTGATCTTCGGCTTCTGAGCCGGGCGTCACGACGAAAAAAAGGCCGCCCGAAGGCGGCCTGAAACATCGTCATACAAGCACTCGGTTGCGGCCGGCGTCATTCACTGCGCCGGCCGTTTTCGCAGATGGCGTCAGCCCATCTTGCGATTGAAATAGCTGCGGGCACCCAGCGCTTCGAGCGCTTCCTTCTCCGAAAAGTCGTGGTCGAATTGCCAGACTTCGTGAATTGCGGGCTTGGCCGGAACGCAGGTCGCGTATTCGAGCGCGTAAATGGTATTGCCGCTCTTGGGCGACACGTACGAGAAACGCTTGGCTTCATCGCGGCCCGGAATGCCGAGGCACCAGGCGGCGATGTTGGCATCGCTGACCGCGACACCGGCGTCGCTCAGCACATTGGTGAAACTCTTGGGGCCGAGAACATTGTGGTCGAGAAACATTGCGCGCTCCTGAGCTTGAATTCGCGAAAAGGCTGAACCGGCTTGAAAGGGTCGGCGCAATTGCGTGGCAGCGCATTGCCTGATTGCCGACGGCTCATTGAAGCGCCGCAGCTTGATTCACGTCAATATCAGTTTTCTATTGCAGTCATTAGGCCTTGTTGGGCATGAAGTCTGCAATTGCATTGTTTCTTATGCGCGCTTTGTAGGAAATGTCGCGAGCGCGACGCCAATTCCCACAATTGCCGCGCTGCGGCATTCAGCGCCGCGGCGGCGCGGCAAAGTAATCCTCGCCGCTGCTGGTGGCGCCGCCGGGCAGTGCATTGGCCGGCAATTGCCCGGGCGGATTGCGCTCGGTCGAGGGCGGATGGCTGTAGACCTCGGTGGTCTGCCGGCCGGTGACCGGATCGGTCACGAACAGCTCCTCGGTCATGCCGGGCTGGCCCGGCGGCGGTGGCGGCAAGGCGCGCTCGACCGGCGCCGGACCGGCGCTCACGCCGGCCACCGCCGCGCCCACGCCGGCCATGTCGGCGATGAAGCGCAGCTCCCAGCGGCCATCGGCGCGCCGCTGCACCGCATGCGGCCAGGGCCCGGCGACCAGATTGAGCGCCGCCTCGGCCGGCTGGTCGCTGAAGGCAAGGTCGATCGGCTCGGCATGCGGCTCGGCGCCGATCACGCTGGCGCCCAGGCCGGCGGCCAGTGCCTGGGCCGCCGCGGCGCGCGCCAGTCCGCCGGCGGAAAGCGTGGCGCGGTCGCCGTCGATGCGCAGTTCCAGATGCTTGCGCGCGCCGCCGGCCGGGTGCGCCGCGGCGGCGGCCTCTTGCGCCGGCCGTTCGCCACAGCCGCCCAGCGCAAGCGCCAGCAGGGCAAGACCCAGCCCGTGTTGCTTCTTCTTCATCGAGTTCTCCGCAAGTCCTGCCCTTGCTGCCGTCGGCAGGACGGCTTGGGGACAAGCGATCACCAACCCGGCGTCCGGCGGCATGCTCGCGCCGTCCGCACAAGCCCGAGGTGGTCGTTCCGGCGCGGCGTGGATGGATTCATTCAGCCAATCAGACAGGAGAGACCCGCATGGTCAGATCGCTCATCAAAGCCACCGGCCTGTGCGCCGCGCTGGCCACCGGCAGTGCCTTTGCCCAGGTGGCCACCATCGCCCAGCCCGGCAACATCGTCGGCACCTTCCAGGGCCAGAACTGGGTCAACACCCTGGCGGCGCCGACCACGCTCTACACCGTGCCCACCGGCAAGTCGGCGCGCATCACCGACCTGATCGTCTGGGGCGGCGACATTGCCGCCGGCCGCACTTGCAGCATCGTGCTGTATTGCAGCAACGCGAGCGGCAGCAACCTCATCTACGTGATGGCCGATGCCGGCAAGTCGACGCTGTACAACTTCAACAACGGGTTGTCGTGCAAGGCGCCGGGCAAGTTCGTGTCCTACAGCTACAACAACAGCGTCTACACCTCGGCTACCGGCTGCGGCGACGGCGGCGGCGGCAGCAACACGCCCTGGCTGATCCTGCGCGGCTTCCTGTACACCAACCCGGTCTCGCCCCAGTGAACCCGGCGGGCCCGGCCAGTCGGCCGGACCCGTCCGTGGCGCCTACTTGAGCGCCTTGTAGCGAATGCGCTTCGGCTTGGCACCCTCCTCGCCGAGGCGCTTTTTCTTGTCGGCTTCGTATTCCTGATAGTTGCCGTCGAAGAACACCCATTGCGACTCGCCTTCCGCCGCCAGGATGTGGGTCGCGATCCGGTCGAGAAACCAGCGGTCGTGGCTGATGACCATCACGCTGCCCGGAAACTCGAGCAGCGCATCTTCGAGCGCACGCAGCGTTTCCACGTCAAGGTCGTTTGAGGGTTCGTCGAGCAGCAGCACATTGCCGCCGGCGCTCAGCGTCTTGGCCAGATGCAGCCGGCCGCGCTCGCCGCCCGACAGATTGCCGACGATCTTCTGCTGATCGCCACCCTTGAAATTGAAGCGGCCGATATAGGCGCGCGACGGAATTTCCCAGCGGCCGATGGTCAGCGTGTCGGCGCCGTCGGCGATTTCCTCGAACACCGTCTTGCCAGCCGCGAGCGCATCGCGCGACTGATCGACATAGGCGAGCTTGACCGTCTGGCCGATCTTCACCGCGCCCGAATCGGGCGTTTCCTGGCCGGTAATCATGCGGAACAAGGTCGACTTGCCGGCGCCGTTCGGCCCGATGATCCCGACGATGGCGCCGGCCGGCACCTTGAAGCTCAGGTTGTCGATCAGCACCCGGTCGCCGAAGCTCTTGCTCACGCCATCGAATTCGATGACTTCATTGCCGAGCCGCTCGCCGACCGGAATGAAGATTTCCTGGGTTTCATTGCGCTTCTGGTAATCGTGACTCGACAACTCCTCGAATCGCGCCAGTCGCGCCTTGCTCTTGGCCTGCCGGCCCTTCGGGTTCTGGCGCACCCAATCCAATTCCTGCTTCATCGCCTTGATTCGGGCGGCTTCCTGCTTGCCTTCGGTTTGCAGCCGGGCTTCCTTCTGCTCCAGCCAGCTGGAGTAATTGCCCTTCCACGGAATGCCGTGGCCGCGATCGAGTTCCAGAATCCATTCGGCCGCGTTGTCGAGGAAATAGCGGTCATGGGTCACGCCGACCACGGTGCCCGGAAAACGCTGGAGGAATTGCTCCAGCCATTCGACCGATTCGGCATCCAGGTGATTGGTCGGTTCGTCGAGCAGCAGCATGTCGGGCTTGCTGAGCAGCAGCTTGCACAGCGCCACGCGGCGCTTTTCGCCGCCCGACAGATTGCCGATGACCGCATCCCAGGGCGGCAGGCGCAGCGCGTCGGCGGCGATCTCCAGCGCATGGCCGGTGTCGTCGCCGGCGGCGGCGATGATGGCTTCGTACCTGGCCTGCTCCTCGGCCAGCTTGTCGAAGTCGGCATCCGGCTCGGCATAGGCGGCGTAGATCTCCTCGAGCCTGGCCTGGGCTTCCTTCACGGCGCCGAGCGCGGCTTCGACTTCCTCGCGCACGGTCTTGGCGGGATCGAGCTGCGGCTCCTGCGGCAGATAGCCGATGTTGAGATTGGGCATCGGGACGGCTTCGCCCTCGATCTCGGTATCGATGCCGGCCATGATCCTGAGCAGGCTCGACTTGCCCGAGCCGTTCAGCCCCAGCACGCCGATCTTGGCGCCCGGAAAGAAGCTGAGCGAGATGTCCTTGAGAATGTGGCGCTTGGGCGGAACCACCTTGCCCACGCGGTGCATCGTGTAGACGTATTGAGCCATTGCAGTGCTTTTTGAACGGTGAGGCGCGCGGCGCGCCGAAAACTGACCCGTCGAGGTTACCAGCGCCGAAGCGGCCCTTGCCTGCGCCAGAATGCCGTCGGCGCCCCGGCGCCCACCCGTCCGAACCGGCCGCCTGCGCGGCGCCCACACCGCCTCCTGCATGCCCTCGAAAAACCGCGTCGCACCGTCCGCCACCGCGCCCGATCCACGCGTCGGCGCAGAAATGCTGTCCACCGGATTGCGCCAGGCCCAGGCCAGCAGCCTGAGCTTCATCGGCAGCCGCATCGCAATGGCCGGCATCGGCGCGGCCAACGGCCTGCATGTCGAGGCGCTGATCGTGACCGTGGCGGCGCTGCTGCTGGTCGCGCACCGCATCAATCTGCTGCGACACCATCCGCCGGTGGGCCTGGACTGGCTCGCGCAGCGGCCGATCGTGCGCACGATGGAGCTGAACTGCGCGCTCAATTCGGCGATCTCGCTCTACGTGATGCTGGCCATCGAGAACCATGTGCCCGATCAGGAGGGGCTGCTCATCATCGTGATCCTGGCCCTCTCGCTCACGGTGGCGGGCCAGTACACCGCGCTGATCGGCCGCTGCTTTCCGATCTACACGATTCCGCATCTGCTGGCGATCGGGCTGGCCGGACTGCTCGGGCCGCCACTGCTGGCGGTGGTGGCGGTGCTGCTGCTGCCGCTGCTGTTCATCACGCTGCGGCGCAGCGCCATCGAGTTCCGCGAGCTGGTCGAGCATTCGATCGGCCAGCGGCTGGCGCTGGCCGATACCAATGCGGCACTGGTCGAGGCACGCGACGGCGCCGAGGCGGCCAACCGCGCCAAGACCCAGTTCCTGGCCAGCATGAGCCACGAGATCCGCACCCCGCTCAACGGCGTGCTCGGCACGCTCGACCTGCTGCGCCACAGCGCGCTCGACCACGGCCAGCGCCACATGGTCGAGACCGCCGCCCAGTCGGGCGCCCAGCTGCTGCATGTGCTCAACGAAATCCTCGACCTGTCCAAGATCGAGGCCGGCCGGGTCGAGCTCGATCCGACGGCGGTGGCGCCGGCCAGCCTGGCGCAGGAAGCGGTCGACCTGTTCAGCGCCTCGGCTCGCACGCGCCAGATCGCGCTTGGCTGCGAGCTGGCGCCCGACCTGCCGGCGCAGGCGCTGCTGGATGCGGCGCGGGTGCGCCAGGTGCTGCTCAATCTGGTCGGCAATGCGCTCAAGTTCACCGAGCGCGGCCGGGTGCTGGTGCGGGTGCAGCGGCTGGCGCGCGACCCGAGCCTGCCCGACTGGCTGCGCTTCGAGGTCTGCGATACCGGCATCGGCATGCCGCCCGAGGCGGTCGGGCGGCTGTTCGAGCCCTTCACCCAGGTCGATCAGTCGAACCGGCGCCGGCATGGCGGCAGCGGGCTCGGGCTGGCGATCAGCCGCCGGCTCGCCGAGGCGATGGGCGGCGCGCTCACCGCCGACAGTCGGGCCGGCATCGGCTCGACCTTCCGGCTCGATCTGCCGCTGGTGCCGCCCGACGCCGAGCAGGCGGCCAGCGCCGCCGCCGCGCCGCTCGCGTTTGCCGGCCCGGCCACGGTGATCTCGGTACTGGCCGGCGAACGACCGGCGGCGCCGGCGCCCGCCTGCGTCGAGCCGGCCACCATCGCGCCGGCCGGCAGCCCGCAGGTGCTGGTGGTGGAGGACAACGCGATCAACCGGCTGCTGGTCGGCACCATGCTGGCCCGGCTCGATGTGACGGTGACCGAGGCCGAGGACGGCGAGACCGCCTGCATGCTGGCGCGCCAGCACCGCTTCGACCTGATCCTGATGGACTGCCAGATGCCCGGCATGGACGGCTTCGCCACCACCGCCGGCATCCGCGCCGAGGAAATCCGGCGCGGCCTGGCGCCGGTGCCCATCGTGGCGCTGACCGCCAGCGCCATGCCCGGCGATGCCGATGCCTGCCTGCGCGCCGGCATGGACGGCTATCTGGCCAAGCCCTACACGCTCGACCAGCTCGATGCCGCCATCGCGCCCTGGCTCGGCCGCGACGACGCCCGGCGGCGCGCCTGACGCGAGCCCGGCTCAGGCCGGCGCGGCCAGCTCCGCATCGAGGCTGCTGCGCTCGTCGAACACGAAACAGCGGCCATGCCAGTGCGCGCCGCCTTCCAGCTCCAGGTATTTGAGAATGCCGCCGTCGAGTTGCCAGACATGGTCGTAACCGTCTTCGCGCATCGCCAGTACCGCTTTCTCGCAGCGGATGCCGCCGGTGCAGAAGGTGACGACCGTGCTGCCGGCCAGCCGCGCCGCATCGGCCGCCGCGGCTGACGGGAACTGGCTGAAGCGCTCGACGCGGTAATCGATGGCGCCGTCGAAGCTGCCGGCATCGACCTCGAAGGCATTGCGCGTGTCCATCAGCACCACCGGCCGGCCGACGTCGTCATGGCCGGCATCGAGCCAGCGCCGCAGCGTGGCCGGCGCGATCGCCGGCGCCCGGCCGCGCGTCGGATCGACCGGCCGCTTCATCGTGATGATTTCGCGCTTGATGCGCACCCGCAGCCGCTTGAACGGCACCGCGCTGGAGAACGACTCCTTGGGCGCCAGCTCGGCAAAGCGCGCATCGGCCTCGATCCAGCTCACGAAGCCATCGATCGCGGCGCGGTCGCCGGCCAGGAAAAGATTGATGCCTTCAGGCGCGATCAGCACCGTGCCCTTCAGGCCCAGCTCGGTGCAGCGCGCCTGCACGCTGCTGGCGATCGCCGGCAAATCGTCGAGCGCGACGAAGCGATAGGCGGAAATGTTGACGATGTTGCTGGCGATGGGCGGCGACATTGCGGCGGGGTGACAACGAAAGGACGGCGACTGGCCGGGGGCGCGCAGTGTAGTCGCCGACGCCATCGATAATCGCGCCCCGGCTGTCAGCCAGCGCAACGCACGGTTGCAATTCGGGCCTTCCCATCGCCGCGCGTTTGCACTGCACTCGCCACCTTCCCGCCGCCGCAGCCCCTTCCGAGTTCATGAACGACAACAACCGCAGTGATCGCGCCGACGCAGCGACCGATCCGCTCAACACCACGCCCACGGCCTCCACCACTCCCGTCAAATCGTCGTCCCGCTGGCTCTGGTGGCTGCTGGCGCTGCTGCTGCTGGGGGCGCTCGGCGTCTTCGGCTGGCGCAAGTGGCATGCGACCGAGGGCACCCCGGCCGAAGGCGGTGCCGAGCAGCGCGCCGGCGGTCCCGGCGCCGCCGGTGGCCCGGGCGGCCCCGGCGGTCCGGGCGGCGGCCGGCGCGGCGGCGATCCGAACCGGCCGCAGCCGGTGGTGGTCGAGACCGCCCATGCCGGCAGCCTGCGCGTGATCCAGCCGGCGGTCGGCAACATCACCGCGCTGGCCACGGTCACGGTGCGCGCGCGCGTCGACGGCACGCTCGACCAGCTGCTGTTCAAGGAAGGCGACGTGGTGCAGGCCGGCCAGCTGCTGGCCCGCATCGATCCGCGCGCCTATGACGTGGCGCTGCTCCAGGCCAAGGGCCAGCTGGCGCGCGACGAGGCCCAGCTGGCCAATGCCAGGGTCGATCTGGAGCGCTATCGCGGCCTGCTCGCGCAGGACTCGATCGCGCGCCAGCAGGTCGATACGCAGGCCGCGCTGGTACGCCAGTACGAGGCCACGGTGCAGGTCGACCGCGCGGCGGTGGCCAGCGCCGAGCTCAATCTCTCGTACACGCGCATCACCGCGCCGGTGGCGGGCCGGCTCGGGCTGCGTCAGGTGGATGCCGGCAATCTCATCCGCAGCAGCGACGCCGACGGGCTGGTCGTGCTGACCCAGCTGCAACCCATCTCCGCGCTGTTCTCCATCCCCGAATCGGCGCTGCCGCGCGTGCGCGCCGCGCTGCGTGCCGGCAAGCCGCTGGTGGCCGAAGCCTGGGACCGCGACCAGCGCAGCCTGCTGGCCACCGGTACCGTCGCCAGCTTCGACAACCTGATCGACAGCGCGACCGGCACCGTCAAGCTGCGCGCGCTGTTCCCCAATGCCGACAGCGCGCTGTTCCCCAACCAGTTCGTCAATGTGCGGCTGGTGGTCGACACGCTGGCCGATGCGCTGCTGGTGCCGACCGCCGCCGTGCTGCGCGGCAGCCAGGGCACCTATGTCTACCGCGTCGGCGACGACAACACGGTGAGCGTGCGGCCGGTGCGCATCGGCGCCGCCGAGGGTGAGCTGACGGTCATCGAGGAAGGCCTCAAGCCCGGCGCGGTGGTGGTCATCGAAGGCAGCGACAAGCTGCGCGACGGCGCCAAGGTCGAGCCGGTGGCGCGCGCCACGGCCGCCAGCGCCGGCGCCGAAGCCGCCCCGCGCAAGCGCCGCCGCGACGGCAACGGCGATGCCGCCAAACCCGCCGACGGCGCTGCAAACGCCGCCGCCAAGCCGGCCGACGCCGCGCCCGCCGCACCGCGCGCCGCGCAATGAATCCGTCGCGCCTGTTCATCCTGCGGCCGGTGGCGACCTCGCTGCTGATGCTCGCCATCCTGCTCACCGGCCTGTTCGCCTATCGCCAGCTGCCGCTGTCGGCGCTGCCCGAGGTGGACTACCCGACGATCCAGGTCGTCACGCTCTACCCGGGCGCCAGCCCCGACGTGGTCACCTCGTCGATCACCGCGCCGCTCGAACGCCAGTTCGGCCAGATGCCCGGGCTCAAGCAGATGCTGTCGACCAGCTCGGGCGGCGCCTCGGTCATCACGCTGCAATTCACGCTCGACCTCACGCTCGACGTGGCCGAGCAGCAGGTGCAGGCGGCCATCAACGCCGGCAGCAATCTGCTGCCCGCCGACCTGCCCCAGCCGCCGGTCTACAACAAGGTCAATCCGGCCGATGCGCCGGTGCTGACGCTGGCGGTCACCTCCGAGACGCTGCCGCTGCCGCGCGTGCAGGCGCTGGTCGATACCCGCGTGGCGCAGAAGATTTCGCAGCTGCCGGGCGTGGGGCTGGTGAGCCTGTCGGGCGGCCAGCGGCCGGCGGTGCGCATTCAGGCCAATCCGGCCGCGCTGGCCGCCTACGGCATGAGCCTGGACGACCTGCGCGTGGCCATCGGCAATGCCAACACCAGCCAGGCCAAGGGCGGCTTCGACGGCCCGCTGCGCAGCTCGACCATCGACGCCAACGACCAGCTGCGCTCGGCGCTCGAATACCGCCAGCTCATCGTGGCGTGGCGCGCCGGCAATCCGGTGCGGCTGGCCGACGTGGCCACCGTGCTCGACGGCGCCGAGAACGCCCAGCTCGGCGCCTGGGCCGGCAATGCGCGCGACGGCATCAAGGCCGGCATCGTCATCAATGTGCAGCGCCAGCCCGGCGCCAACGTGATCGAGACCGTCGACCGCGTGAAGGCGCTGCTGCCGCAGTTGCAGGCAAGCCTCCCCGGCGCGGTGCAGGTTCAGCTGCTGACCGACCGCACCAACACCATCCGCGCCTCGGTGCGCGATGTGCAGCACGAGCTGGCGCTGGCGGTGGTGCTGGTGGTCGCGGTCATCTTCATGTTCCTGCGCAACTGGCGCGCCACGCTCATCCCAAGCGTCGCGGTGCCGCTGTCGCTGATCGGCAGCTATGGCGTGATGTATCTGGCCGGCTTCAGCATCAACAACCTCACGCTGATGGCGCTGACCATCGCCGCCGGCTTCGTGGTCGACGACGCCATCGTCGTCATCGAGAACATCTCGCGCTATCTGGAGCACGGCGAAAAGCCCGGCGATCCGCCGCTGTCGCCGATGCAGGCCGCGCTGCGCGGCAGCGAGCAGATCGCGTTCACGATCATTTCGCTCACCGTGTCGCTGGTGGCGGTGCTGATTCCGCTGCTGTTCATGGGCGACGTGGTCGGCCGGCTGTTCCGCGAATTCGCCATCACGCTGGCGGTCGCCATCCTCATCTCGGCCGTGGTGTCGCTCACGCTCACGCCGATGATGTGCGCGCGCCTGCTGCGCCATGTGCCCGAGGCCGAGCAGGGCCGCTTCTACCGCGCGAGCGAGCGTTTCTTCGAGCGCGTGATCGCCGGCTACGGCCGGCTGCTGCGCCGCGTGCTCGACCATCAGCCGGCGGTGCTGGCGGTGGCCGTCGCCACGCTGGCGCTGACCGCGCTGCTTTACGTGCTGGTGCCGAAGGGCTTCTTTCCGTTGCAGGACACCGGCGTGATCCAGGTGACGACCGAGGCCGACCAGAGCGTGAGCTTTGCCGCGATGGCCGAGCGCCAGCGCCGCGCCGCCGAACTGGTGGTGCAGGACCCGGACGTGGAAAGCGTCAGCTCCTTCATCGGCGTGGACGGTACCAATGCCACGCTCAACAGCGGCCGGCTGCTCATCAACCTGCGCCCGCTCGAAGAACGCAAGGCGCGCGTCGCCGAGATCATCCGGCGCCTGCAGGCGCGCGCCGCCGACCTGCCCGGCATCGCGCTCTACCTGCAACCGGTGCAGGACCTGACCATCGACGACCGCATCGCGCGCACCCAGTACCAGTTCACGCTCAGCTCGCCCAGCATCGACGAACTGAGCACCTGGGTGCCCAGGCTGATGACCGAACTGCGCGCCCTGCCCCAGCTCGCCGACGTGGCGACCGATCTGCAGGACAAGGGCTTGCAGGCCTATATCGAGATCGACCGCGACGCCGCTGCACGCCTGGGCGTGACCACCGCCGCCATCGACAACGCGCTCTACAACGCCTACGGCCAGCGGCTGATCTCGACGATCTTCACCCAGTCGAGCCAGTACCGCGTGGTGCTGGAGGTGGCGCCGTCGGCGCGCGCCGGTCTCGCCGCGCTGCAGGACCTGTACGTGCCGGCGACCGGCAACACCTCGACCACCAGCGCCGGCAATGCCAATTCGGCGCCGGCCGGATCGAGCCTGACCACCAGCGTGTCGGCGTCGCGCACGACCCAGGTGCCGCTGTCGTCGGTGGCGCGGGTGATCGAGCGGCCGACCGCGCTGGCGATCAACCATGTGAGCCAGTTCCCGGCCGCGACCGTCAGCTTCAATCTCGCGCCGGGCGCGGCGCTCGGCGATGCGGTCGATGCGATCGAGGCGGCCGAGGCGCGCATCGGCATGCCGGCCAGCGTGGACACCTCGTTCCAGGGCGCGGCGCTGGCCTTCCGCGCCTCGCTGAGCAACACGCTGCTGCTGATCGTGGCCGCCATCGTCACGATGTACATCGTGCTGGGCGTGCTCTACGAGAGCTACATCCACCCGGTGACGATCCTGTCGACGCTGCCGTCGGCCGGCGTGGGCGCGCTGCTGGCGCTGATGCTGGCCGGCAGCGACCTCGGGATCATCGGGATCATCGGGATCGTGCTGCTGATCGGCATCGTGAAGAAGAACGCAATCATGATGATCGACTTCGCGCTCGACGCCGAACGCAACCAGGGCCTGCCGCCGCGCGAGGCGATCTATCAGGCTTGCCTGCTGCGATTCCGGCCAATTTTGATGACGACGCTGGCAGCGCTGCTGGGCGCGGTGCCGCTGGTGCTGGGCGGCGGGTCGGGCGCGGAGCTGCGGTTTCCGCTCGGGATCACGATGATCGGCGGGCTGATCGTGTCGCAGGTGCTGACGCTGTTCACGACGCCGGTGATTTATCTGGCGTTCGATCGGGTGGCGCGGCGAGTGCGGGGCAGTGGCGAGGCGGGACGTGAAGTTGCCGCGCACTGACTGCCGAGCGACTGCGGCGGCGCCATCGTTCAAGCGCTGGCAGAGCGCCCGCCCCGGTACCGGCCGCGCGCCCACCGATGCGCCCCGCGCTGCGCGCGGGGTTCCCGGGCGAACCGTTCGGAAGCACCGGGCTCACGAGGTTGGCCGCCCCTGCGGGGCTAACCTCGTTCGGCCCTGCCGAGTCCCTCGGCAGGGCAACCCGGTCTTCCTCCTCTCGCCCGGCGCATCGGAGGGCGCGCGGCCGGTACCGGGGCGGGCGCTCCGCTGTCGGTTGGCTGTCGAGGTTGCGGGTCGGGCTTGCGGTGGCGCTGGTGCTGTTCAGGAGATCTGGCATGGCTGAGTACCTCTGCACGCTCGACTGGCAGCGTGGCGATGCCGACTTCGTCGGCAAGCGCTACAGCCGCGCGCACACGCTCGCCTTCGACGGCGGCGTGGTGCTGCCGGCGTCGTCATCGCCGCATGTCGTGCCGCTGCCGTGGTCGGATGCCGGCGCGGTCGATCCCGAGGAGCTGTTCGTCGCGTCGCTGTCGAGCTGCCACATGCTGTGGTTCCTCTCCATCGCGGCGGCGCGCGGTTTCTGCGTCGACAGCTATCGCGACAACGCAAGCGGCGCGATGGCGAAGAACGCCGCCGGCCGGCTCGCGATGACCCGCGTGACGCTGCGGCCCGACGCGCGCTTCTCGGGCACCCATCTGCCGACGCGCGCCGACATCGAAGCCATGCATCACGAGGCGCATGAGGAATGCTTCATCGCCAACTCGGTGACGACCGAAGTCGTGACCGAACCGGTGTTCGCAAACCAGGCACCGACCGAACTGGAGCTGCGCCCATGACCCAAGCGCCATGCCTCAACAGAGTCACCCAGCGCGCCGCAGGCGCGCCGTTCCCGCTCTCCGCCAGCCCGGACGCAAGCGCAGCACACAAGAAGAACCGCATGAAGCTCTTCATCGCCCGCCCCGTCGCCACCACGCTGCTGACGCTGGCCATCATCCTGGCCGGCGCGCTGGCCTTCTTCAAGCTGCCGATCTCGCCGCTGCCGCAGGTCGATTTCCCGACCATCTCGGTCTCGGCCTACATCCCCGGCGCCAGCCCCGAGACCATGGCGGCCACCGTCGCCACGCCGCTCGAACGCGCGCTCGGCAACATCGCCGGCGTCACCGAGATGACCTCGCAGAGCACCGCCGGCGGCACCCGGCTCACGCTCCAGTTCGACCTCAGCCGCGACATCGACGGCGCGGCGCGCGATGTGCAGGCGGCCATCAATGCGGCGCGCTCGCTGCTGCCCACCAGCCTCACGCGCAACCCGACCTATCGCAAGGTGAACCCGGCCGATTCGCCGATCCTCATCATCTCGCTCACCTCGGCCACCATGACGCGCGGCCAGATGTACGACGTGGCCTCGTCGATGCTGGCGCAGAAGCTGGCCCAGGTGGAGGGCGTGGGTCAGGTCAGCATCGGCGGCGCCTCGCTGCCGGCGGTGCGGGTCGAGCTCGATCCCGAGGCGCTCGACCGCGCCGGCCTGTCGACCGAGACCGTGCGCCAGGCCATCACCACCACCAACGCCAACCGGCCCAAGGGCTTTCTTGAAGACGGCGACCGGCGCTGGCAGATCGGCGCCAACGATCAGGCCCGCACTGCCGCCGAGTACGCGCCGCTGATCGTGCGCTGGCGCGATGGCGCGGCGGTGCGGCTGGCCGACGTGGCCGAGGTCAACGACGGCGTCGAGGACATCCGCAATGCCGGCCTGAGCAACGGCAAGCCGTCGGTGCAGCTGGTGCTCAACCGGGCGCCGGGCGCCAACATCATCGAGACCATCGACCGCATCTACGCGGTGCTGCCGCAGCTGCGCGCGATCGCGCCGGCGGCGCTCGACATGGATGTGGTGGTCGACCGTTCGCCCACCATCCGCGCCTCGCTGCGCGAGGTGGAGAAGTCGCTCGTCATCTCGGTGGCGCTGGTGGTGATGGTGGTGTTCCTGTTCCTGCGCAGCTGGCGCGCGGCGCTGATCCCGAGCGTGGCGGTGCCGGCATCGCTGATCGGTACCTTCGGCGTCATGTACCTGGCCGGCTTCAGCCTCGACAACCTGTCGCTGATGGCGCTGACCGTGGCGACCGGCTTCGTGGTCGACGACGCCATCGTCGTGCTCGAAAACACCATGCGCCATGTCGAGGACGGCCTGTCGCCGCGCGAGGCCGCGATCAAGGGTGCGCGCGAGGTGAGCTTTACCGTGCTGTCGATGAGCCTGTCGCTGATCGCGGTGTTCATCCCGATCCTGGCGATGGGCGGCATCGTCGGTCGGCTGTTCCGCGAGTTCGCGCTGACGCTGTCGATCGCCATCGTCATCTCGCTGGCGGTGTCGCTGACCACCACGCCGATGATGTGCGCGCGGCTGCTGCGGGCCCGGCCGGTGCAGCAGGCGCGGGCCGCCGGCAGCGGTCTGCTGGCGCGGCTGGCGACCCGGCTCGCGGCCGGCTCGGAGCGCGGCTTCGAGGCGCTGCGGCGCGGCTATGTGCGCTCGCTGGGCTGGGCGCTGCGGCACAGCGCGGTCACGCTGCTGGTGCTGCTGGCCACGGTCGCGCTCAATGTGCGGCTCTACACCGTGATCCCGAAGGGGCTGTTTCCGCAGCAGGACGTGGGCATGCTGTTCGGCTTCATCCAGGGCGATCAGGCGGTGTCGTTCCAGTCGATGCAGGGCAAGCTCGCCGACTTCGTGCGCATCGTCCAGGCCGATCCGGCGGTCGCCAACATCACCGGCTTCACCGGCGGATCGCAGCGCAATTCGGGCAACGTGTTCGTCTCGCTCAAGCCGCTGGCCGAGCGCAAGGCATCGGCCGATGCGGTGATCGCGCGGCTGCGCAAGGCCACCTCCAAGGTGGCGGGCGCCAGCCTGTTCCTGGTGCCGGTGCAGGACATCCGCATGGGCGGCCGGCCGTCGAATGCGCAATACCAGTACGTGCTGCAAGCCGACGATCTCGATCTGCTGCGCACCTGGGAACCGAAGATCCGCAATGCGCTGTCGCAGCTGCCGGTGCTGGTCGACGTGAACACCGACCAGCAGGATCGCGGCCTGCAAACGCTCATCGCCATCGACCGCGATGCCGCCAGCCGGCTCGGCGTGACCGTCAACCAGATCGACACCACGCTCAACAACCTGTTCGGCCAGCGTCAGGTCTCGACCATCTACAACCCGCTCAACCAGTACCGCGTGGTGATGGAAGCCGCGCCGCGCTTCTGGCAGAACTCGCAGGCGCTGGAGCGCACCAGCATCACCACCAGTGCCGGCAACTCGGTGCCGCTGGCGGCGGTGGCGCACTGGACCGACGGCTATGCGCCGGTGGCGGTGAACCATCAGGGCCAGTTCGCGGCCAGCACCATCTCGTTCAACCTGCCGCTCGGCGGCTCGCTCGGCGATGCGCAGGCGGCGATCGAGGACACGATGGCGCGGCTCGGCGTGCCGACCGATGTGCACGGCAGCTTTGCCGGCACCGCCATGGCCTTTCAGCAGAGCCAGGGCAACCAGCCGCTGCTGATCCTGGCGGCGCTCATCACGATCTACATCGTGCTCGGCATGCTCTACGAGAGCCTGGTGCATCCGCTCACGATCCTGAGCACGCTGCCGTCGGCCGGCATCGGCGCGCTGCTGGCGCTGATGGCCTTCGACACCCAGTTCGACGTGATCGCGATGATCGGCGTGGTGCTGCTGATCGGCATCGTCAAGAAGAACGCAATCATGATGATCGACTTCGCCATCGCGGCCGAGCGCGACCGCGGCCTGAGTCCGCAGGCCGCCATCCTCGAAGCCTGCTCGCTGCGGCTGCGGCCTATCCTCATGACCACGCTGGCCGCCATCCTCGGCGCGATTCCGCTCGCCATCACCACCGGCGACGGCGCCGAGATGCGCCAGCCGCTCGGCATCGCCATCGTCGGCGGGCTCATGCTGAGCCAGCTGCTCACGCTCTACACCACGCCGGTCGTCTATCTCGCGCTCGACCGCGCCCGGCTGGCGGTCAAGCGCCGCTTCGGCCGCGCGCCGCGCGCCCTGCCGACCGCCCCGGCCCAGTCATGACCAGGATGAACAAGAAGATGCCTTCCATTTGCGGGATTTCCGGCGCAGCCACGGCGGGCATGCGCAGCGCTAGCCGCCAGCGTCGGGGCCACCGCGCCGCCACGCTGATTGCGCTGGCTTCCGCGCTGGCGCTGGCCGGCTGCGCCGCCGGCCCCGACTACCGCCGCCCCGACGCGCCGACCGGCACGGCCTTCCGCGAAGCCGCCGGCTGGCAGTCCGCCCGCCCGGCCGATGACGCGATCCGCGCCGACTGGTGGCGCGCCTATGCCGATCCCGAACTCGATGCGCTGATGGCGCGGCTCGACATCGGCAACCAGAACCTCGCCGCCGCCGACGCCGCGCTGCGCCAGTCGCGCGCGCTGTCGACCCAGGCGCGCGCCGCGCTCTGGCCCGCGATCGGCGTCAGCAGCAGCGCGCAGCGCTCGCGCTCCAGCTCGGTCACCGGCAGCTCGCAGAACAGCAACTCGGGCGGCGTGCGCAGCAGCTACAGCGTGGCGCTCGACGCCAGCTGGGAAGTCGACCTCTGGGGCCGGCTACGCCGCGCCTACGAGGGCGTGCAGGCCAATGTGCAGGCCAGCGCCGCCGACCTGGAAAACGCCCGGCTGTCGGCGCGCGCCCAGCTCGCCACCGACTTTCTGCAACTGCGCGTGGTCGATGCGCAAAAGCGCCTGTACGCCGACACCGTCGCCGCCTACGAGCGCTCGCTGACCATCGTGCGCAACCAGTACGCCGCCGGCACCGTGGCGCGCGCCGACGTGGTTCAGGCCGAGACCCAGCTGCAATCGGCGCGCGCCCAGGCCATCGACCTGGATGTGACGCGCAGCCAGCTTGAGCACTCGCTCGCGGTACTGATCGGCGTGCCGCCGTCCGAGCTGCGGATTGCGCCGTATGCGGGCGCGGTCGCCACGGCCGACGCCGGCGCGCCGGCCGGCAGCGCCCAGCTCGGCAGCGACGCCGCGCCCTCGCCCGAAGCCACGCTGGCCGGACCGCAACTGCCGCCGCTGCCCGTCGCCTTCCCGGCCAGCCTGCTCGAACGCCGGCCCGACATCGCCGCCGAGGAACGCCGCATGGCGACCGCCAACGCCCAGATCGGCGTGAGCGAAGCCGCCTGGTTTCCGGCGCTGACGCTGTCGGCCAGCAGTGGCTTCAGCGCCGGCCTGCTCGGCGACCTGTTCACCGCGCCGGCGCGCACCTGGGCGCTCGGGCCCGCGCTGGCCGGCACGCTGATCGACGGCGGCACCCGGCGCGGCGCCATCGAGCAATCGCGCGCCGCCTACGACCAGCAGGTCGCCACCTACCGCCAGACCGTGCTCGGCGGCTTGCAGGAAGTCGAAGACAACCTCGCCGCATTGCGCGTGCTGGCCGACGAGGCACGCGTGCAATCCGAAGCCACGGCCAGCGCCCGGCTGGCCGCGCAACTGGTGCTCAACCAGTACAAGGCCGGCACCGTCGGCTATCTGAGCGTGCTGACCGCGCAGACCACGGCGCTGGTCAACGAGCGCGCCTCGCTCACGCTCGAAGGCCGGCGGCTGGCCGCGCATGTGGCGCTGGTCAAGGCGCTGGGCGGCGGCTGGGAAGTGCCGCGCGAGCGGCTTGCAAGCGCTGGCAAGCCCTGAATCCGGCGCCGGCCGGCTGCAGCGAAACACGCAGCCGGCGGCTTTCCGCTGGCTTGCACATAGCAGACCGGCGCGCGCGGCTGACGCCTGCCCGACAGGCTGTCGATAGCCGGCAATGCGGCCAACACGGCGGCAAAATCCGCCTAGATCGCGTAACTTTCAGCAACACTGCGTGAACACAACCGCGCTTGCGTGCCGACGGGCGGTGGCACATCGATTGCGGACGGAGCGGTTTCCCATCATCAGGAAAGCCGCTCCATGAAAACCAGAAAATCGCGCCGCCCGACCGGCTCATCCGCAACCCACGCAGCCGCACCGGCCGCCGCCCGCTGGCAGCTTGGCCGCATCGCTCTCGCGGTCGCGCTGCTGGCCAGCCAGACCGCCTTTGCCGCCGACGCACCGGCCGACGCCGCCAAGGGCGAAGGCGAGGCCAAGGCGCTCGACGCCGTGGTCGTGCGCAGCCGCAACCGCATCGAGCGGCTGCAGGATGTGCCGCTGTCGATCTCGGTCGTGACCGGCGCCGAGCTGGAACGGCTGCAAGCCACCGACGTCGAGTCGATCACCAAGCGCGTCGCCAACGTCAACTGGAATCCGGGCAATCCGCGCCAGTTCAGCCTGGCGATTCGCGGCATCGGCAAGCAGGGCCAGACCGATGCCCAGGACCCGAGCGTCGGCATCATCGTGGACGGCGTGAACTACGCCTACAACCCGCTCGCGTCGAGCGTCGACTTCACCGACGTGGACACGGTGGAAGTGACGCGCGGCCCGCAGGGCACGCTGCTGGGCAAGAACACCAGTCTCGGCGTCATCAACATCACCACGAAAAAACCGAGCTTCGTGCCCGAGGGCAAGTTCCTGCTCAGCTATGGCCAGCGCCAGACGCTCTACGGCACCGCCACCTACGGCGGCCCGCTGGTCGACGATCTGCTGGCCTGGCGCGGCACGCTCAGCGCCACCAAGGGCCGAGGCGATCTGGTCAACGCCTACAACCCCGACCTCACCTACGCCAACCGCGACCGCGTCTCGGGCCGGCTCAAGCTGCTGCTGACGCCGAGCGCCGACTTCAATGCGCTGGTCACGCTCGAAGCCCAGCCGCGCGCCGGCGAGGCCACCAACGGCCGCAGCTACAACAAGGCCACGCCCACGGTGTATGCCGACGGCACGACCAATCCGCTGAGCACCGACGCCTCCACGCGCCTGGGCCGGCGCTGGTTCACCGACCAGAGCGACTACAGCTATGCCAACGACTACCTCGGCAATGCCGGCCGGCGCGCCATCAATGCCGACAACTACAACCCCATCGTCACCGGCACCAACGGCGCCATCGCCGAGCTGAACTGGAAGCTGGCCGACCACACGGTCACGTCCATCACCGGCTGGCGCAACTACTACTTCGACGCGCGCAACGACGAGGGCACGCCGTTCGACATCAGCAAGAACGGCGGCGGGCTGGTCGACTACAAGCAGCTGAGCCAGGAGCTGCGGCTCACGTCGAAACAGGGCGGCTTCGTCGACTACCAGACCGGCCTGTTCTTCATCGAGACCCAGACCAACCACTCGACCCGCACCGGCTGGGGCTCGGATGCCGGCGCCTGGTTTGCCAGCGTCGCGCAGTACCGCACGCTCGATACCGACACCAGCGGCCGCGCCCTGCTGCAGGACTCGCTGAACCGGCTCTACAAGCGCGTGGACAACCGCTACGACAACAAGAGCGCGGCCATCTTCGGCCAGGCCAACTGGCATCTGAGCGAGCCGCTCACGCTGACCACCGGCCTGCGCATCACGCGCGAGGACCGCAACACCAGCAGCCGCGCCTATCTCGACGACACCGGCGCCGGCGCGCTCATCAATCCGGCGGCGGTCAACGGCATCAACCTCGGCGGCTTCCTGGCCAATGGCAGCGGCGTGCTCGACTCGGCCAACAACGCGGCCCAGCTGGCGGTGGCCGACCAGATCGCCGCGCGCTACTTCGGCAAGGCCGCCACCGGCACGCCGGGCGGCGCCTACAACAGCCTCACCGCCGCGCAGAAGGCGCAGGTGGCGGCAGCCCGCGCGCTGCGCCGCAATCAGGTGGGCGTGCTGTGGAACGAGGCCGACGCCGAGCCCTTCCGCAAGACCCAGCCGGCCTTCGTCGTGAGCCCGAGCTACAAGTTCAGCTCCGACCTGACCACCTACCTCACCTGGCAGTACGGCGAGAAGGCCGGCATCTCGCAGAACGTGAACGGGCTGTCCTATCTGACCAAGCCCGAGCGCACCAACTCCTTCGAGCTGGGGGCCAAGACCGTGCTGCTCGACAAGACGCTGGTGTTCAACGCCGACGTGTTTTTGACCCGCATCCGCGACTACCAGCAGGCGGTGCAGGCGGTCGACCAGTACACGACGGCGCAGAACTTTCTGCCCGGCGGCAGCCAGACCACGGCCTACACCTCGTACACCGGCAACGTGCCCAAGGTGCAGGCGCACGGGCTGGAGATCGACGGCGTGTACGGCGGCATCCGCAACGTGACCGTGCGCTTCTCGGGCGCCTACAACATCGCCAAGTACAAGAGCTTCCCGAACTCGGCCCAGCCGGTGGAGAACGGCAATCTGGCCACGCCCTACCGCGACATCTCGGGCCAGACGCTGCCGGGCGCCTCCAAGGTCACGCTCAACATCGGCGCCGACTACCGCGTACCGGTGCTCGACGACAAGCTGTTCCACACCAGCTTCAACACCACCTTCGCCAGCCGCTTCAACTCGGACAACGCGCTGTCGAGCTATGGCTGGGTCGGCGCCTCGTCGGTGACCGATGCGGCGGTGGGCCTGGGCCGGCAGAACAACCAGCTCGACGTGAGCCTGATCGTCAAGAACCTGTTCGACAGCAAGGTCTACCAGTCGCAGACCTGGAACAGCTGGACGCCGGCGCTGCCGCGCTGGGTCGGCGTGACGGTGACGGGGAAGATCTGACGCGTTGCGCTGCCGCCGGTGCAATGCCGGCGGCTGCCCGGCGCGCCCAAGGGCGCGGGCGGTCGGCGATCGGGCGGCTGCCGCTGGCCGAAGCCAAGCACGCCCGCCGCACCGGCGCGCTGGCTTCGCAGCAGCGGGCTGCGCGCATCGCCGCAATTGCGGCCTTCGGCAGCCCGATTTGCCGGCCTTGGCCGGTGGTTCGGAAGCTGCAATGCAAGCCCTTCGCACCGGCCCGCCGCGCCTTGCGCCGCCCGGCTTTCCGACAGGAGAACAAGCATGACCGCTCATTCCGCTTCTGCCCGCCGCATGCCGCGCGCCCTGACCGCGCTGGCGCTCGGCCTGGCACTCACCGCCGCCACCGGCACGGCCGCCGCGCATCACGCCTTCTCGGCCGAGTTCGACGCCGACCAGCCGATCGACATCTCGGGCGTGGTCACCAAGGCCAAGTGGGTCAATCCGCACAGCTGGCTCTATTTCGACGTGAAGGGCCCCGACGGCGCCGAGACCAACTGGGGCGTGGAATTCGGCGCGCCCTTTGCCCTGCAGGAACGCGGCCTGACCAAGGCCGTGCTGCCGCCCGGCACGCCGGTGCGCGTGAAGGGCTATCGCTCGAAGAACGGCGGCCCCTACGGCTACGCGGTCACGGTCACCTTGCAGGACGGCCGCAGCTTCCAGACCGGCGGCGCCCAGGACAGCCCCACCGCGCCCGCCACCCGCTGATCCCCCACACGCCGCGCCAACGCGCGGCGTCCGCGAACTCCTCCCACAGCAGCCCGCATCGATGAACCCGCTGTTCCGGCCCCGTCCGGCCCTGATTGCCGCCGCGCTCGCCGCCGCCCTGCTCGGCGCGGCGCTGCCGGCCACGCAGGCCGCCACCGCCGCGCCGGCCAAGTCCGCCGCCACCGCGCCCAAGTCCGCCGTCCCGCGCCTGCCCAACGGCAAGCCCGATTTCTCCGGCATCTGGCAGACCACCAGCAATGCCGACTTCGACCTGGAGCCGCACGGTCCGCGCAAGGACGCGCCGCCGGGCCAGGGCATCGTCGAGGGCGATGTCATCCCCTATCTGCCCAAGGCGCTGGAGCAGAAGAAGAAGAACTTCGCCGCCCGCAGCAGCGACGATCCGCGCCTGAAATGCTTCACGCTCGGCGTGCCGCGCGGCATCTACTACCCCGAGCCGTTCCAGATCTTTCAGCGCGAGCGCGACCTGACGCTGCTGTTCCAGTTCGGCCAGTCGGTGCGCACCATCCACACCAACGGCACCGAGCATCCGGACAACCCCAACGACTGGTGGCTCGGCGATTCGCGCGGCCACTGGGAGGGCGACACGCTGGTCGTCGACGCGAAGCACTTCAACGACGAAACCTGGCTCGACCGCGCCGGCAACTTCCACAGCGATGCGCTGCATGTGGTCGAGCGCTGGACCTATCTCGATGCCAACACGCTCGACTACCGCGCCACCATCGAAGACGCCCAGGTGTTCAGCCGGCCGTGGAACATCGCGGTGATCCTGCATCGCCACCGCGAGAAGAACTTCCAGCTGGTGGAGAACTACTGCTACACGCTCGACTTCGACCAGTACTACCCGCCCCGCCCGTGACGACCGCAATGGCCCGTGGGCGCAATGCGCGCGGGCCGAAGACCTGGTGCAGCAGCATGAACAGCAACACGACCTTCCTTGCCTGCGCGGCACTGGCCCTGGCCAGCGCGCTGCCCGCCACTGCGCAGACCAGCGCGGTGAGCAATACCGTCAGCCCGGCCGTCGCCGAGGCGGCCAAGCTGCAATCGGGCAGCGCGCCCGGCAGCGCGCCGGTGCCGGTGCGCGGCGGCGGTGGCGGCGGCATCTCGCAAGAGCGCAGCTATCCGCGCATCGACCCGGCGCCCTGGACCGGCCCGCGCCAGCGCGACGGCCAGCCCAACGTGGAAGGCCACTGGTCCAACACCGTGGCCAATCACAACAACTGGACCGATCCGCAAGGCGGCATTCCGGGCGACCCGGCCACGCGCGGCCGCCCGCTCGGCCCGCGCGACGAACGCGCGCCCAGCCGCGTCAGCGATCCGCCCGACGGCCAGGTGCCGTTCCAGCCCTGGGCCAAGGCAAAACAGGAGGAGTTCCTCGCCAACTTCCACAACCCGACCCAGCCGCAATACGTGGAGCCGCTGGCGCGCTGCGCCCCGAGCGGCGTGCCCAAGTCGCTGATCTGGCACGGCTATGAGATCCGCCAGTACCCGGGCTATGTGGTGTTCCTGTTCAACTCGGGCACGCGGGTCATCCATCTCGACGGCAAGCCGCATCTGCCGGCCAGCATCAAGCTGTGGAATGCCGATTCGCGCGGCCACTGGGAAGGCAACACGCTGGTGGTGGACGTGACCAACAACAACGGCAAGGCGCTGTTCGGCCGCACCGGCGAGTTTTTGAGCGAGAACGCCCACATCACCGAGCGCTACATCTTTGCGGCCGACGGCAAGCGCTACAACTACGTCGCCACCATCGACGACCCCACCGTCTACACGCGCCCCTGGACCGCCACCATCCCGGCGCGCCGCTACACCGCCGCCGACAAGCCCAACGGCTGGCACTTCGAGACCACGCTGGCCAGGCACGCCGGCAGCGAGCCGATCGTCGAGCGCGAGGAGCGCATCTGCGTCGAGAACAACGGCGGCTTCGGCAACGTGGCCAGCACGCCGGGGCGCTGAACCATGGACCACTTGCTGCAACTGGCCGACGAGCTTCAGGGCACCGGCCTCGGCCTCGTCATCAGCGAATCGGCGCTGGCCTTTCCGATCATCGAGGGGCTGCATCTGATCGGGCTGTCGCTGTCGGTCGGGCTCATCTTCCTCATCGATCTGCGCATGGTCGGGCTGCTGTGGCGCCGCATCGCGCTCACCGAGGTGCTGGCGCAGTTGCGGCCCTGGGTGCTTGCCGGCTTCACGCTGGTGTTCGCGACCGGGCTGCTGCTGTTCTGGGCCGAGGCGCCGACCGTCATCGCCAGCCCGGCTTTCCCGTTCAAGCTGCTGTTCATCGCGCTGGCCGGCGCCAATGCGCTGTATTTCGAGCTGGCCATCGCCAGCACCGACGCCGTGCGCCACAACCAGCCCGAGCAGCCGCCGGCCGTGCGCCGCGCCGGCCTCGCCTCGCTGCTGCTGTGGACGCTGGTCATCATCTGCGGGCGGCTCATCCCCTACCTGCCCAACTGGTCCTGAGCCGCCATGTCCACGCTTGAATTCCTCACCTGGTTGCAGAACACGCCGGTAGCGCATGCCGTGAGCAAGAGCGATCACCTGGTCGGCGCCGCGCTCCAGGTGGTGCATGTGCTGGGCTTTGTGCTGCTGCTGGCGGCGCTGCTGCTGGCCAGCCTGCGCGTGCTGGGGCTGGCCTTCGGGCGCCAGCCGGCGGCCGACATCACCGGCGATGCGCTGCCGCTGATCTGGTGGGGGCTCGCGGCGGCAGCCGTGAGCGGCGCGCTGATGTTCGTGTCGGCGCCGACGCTCTACTTTTACAAGCCGGTGTTCATCGCCAAGTTGCTGCTGCTGGCGGCGGCGGTGGCAGTGCAGGCGTTGCTGTTCGGGCGGGTGAGCGGTGGCGCGCGGCGTGTGTCGGCTTCGGCCGCGCCATCGGCGGCAACCTCCGCCAGCGCCGATGTGGCGCCCTCGCCCGCGCTGGCCCGCGCCGTCGCCGTGCTTTCGCTCGCGCTGTGGTTTGCGGTCGCGGCGGCCGGCCGTGCCATCGGCTTCGCCTGACGCGCGCCGCCCATCACAACCATCAGGAAGCCCTCATGCGCCTGCGCCTCGCGCCCACCGTTCTCCTCCTCCTGCTCGCCGCCTGCGGCAAGACGCCGCCCGAAGCGCCCAAGGCCGCCGCCGCGCTCGAACCGGTCGCGTCGATTCAGGAGCTGATGCAATCCCTCGTCGATCCGTCGGCCGATGCGCTGTGGGAATCGGTCTCGACGACCGTCAGTGCCGCCGGCACCGAGGAGCATCAGCCGCGCAGCGACGCCGAATGGCTGGAGCTGCGCTTTCTGGCGCTGCGGCTGGCCGAGGCCGGCAACCTGCTCGCCGTCGACGGCCGACCGGTCGCGCACGCCGGCAAGCAGCTCGAAGACGCGCATGTGAGCGGCATCCTCAAGCCCGAGGAAATCCAGCAGCGCGTCGACGCCGACCGCGCCGCCTTTGCCAGCCGCGCCGCCGCCCTGCGCGAAGCCGCCCGCATCACGCTGGCCGCCATCGACGAGAAGAACGTCGACCACTTCATCGAAGCCGGCAGCCGCATCGACCAGGCCTGCGAGGCCTGCCACAAGCAGTACTGGTACCCCAACGACCGCCGGCCCGAGCAGTAAGCCGGCAGGCTCAGGGCTTGGCTGGCGCCTCGGGCGCTGGCGCCGGCTGCGGGCCGCTCTCGGTCACGAAGGTGGTCACGCCCACGCGCGACACCGTCGTCGAGCTGCCATCGGGCTGGGTGATGAGCGTCGTCGTGCCGATGCGCGTGACCGTCGTCGTGCCCTGCCCCGGCCCGTTGTTGATGAGTGTGGCGCCGCCCACCCGCGTGATGGTCGTGCTGCTGCCGTCCGCGCGCGTGACGACCGTGCTGCCGTTGCCGCCGCCCGGCAGATAGCGCCGGTGATAGCCGGTCTGCCCGTCGCACACCGTGGCCGCGCCAGCCTGGGTACACACCACCTGCGCCTGCGCCAGCCCGGCGCCCGCGCCGCCCGCCAGCGTCAGTGCCGAAAGCGCCACTGCCCTTGCCCATGCATTGCGTTTCATGTCCTCACCTTGCGCGGGCACCCGGCCCGATGCCGCCGAAATGGCAGCGCAAGGTCAATTGTCACGCCATCGCGTGATGGCTGCCGGCACGCCGCGCCGCCCGGGCATGGAAAACTTCGGCCCGACGCATTCACCGACCAAAGGAAACGAGACATGGCCATCTACAGCTACGACGACCACAGCCCCGACATTCATCCGACCGCGCACGTCGCCGAATCGGCCGACGTGATCGGCAAGGTTGCACTGCGTGAAAACGCCAGCGTCTGGTACCAGGCCGTGCTGCGCGGCGACAACGAGCTGATTGAAATCGGCACCGGCAGCAATGTTCAGGATGGCGCGATATTGCATACCGACATGGGCTCACCGCTGACGATTGGCGCCAATGTGACGGTGGGCCATCAGGCAATGCTGCACGGCTGCACGATCGGCGATAACTCGCTGGTGGGAATTCAGGCGGTGATATTGAATGGCGCGGTGATTGGGCGGAATAGTCTGGTCGGCGCCGGCGCGCTGGTGACGGAGGGGAAGGTATTTCCGGACAATTCGCTGATTATTGGATCGCCGGCCAAGGTGGTGCGGACGTTTACGGATGAGGAGGCGGCGAAGTTTCAGCGCGGGGCGGTGGGGTATGTGGAGAAGGCGGGGAAGCATCGGGGGACGCTGAAGCGGATTGGATAAGCAATTCATTTCAAAAATGCAGCGCGATGGCCGATATGCGCCCCAACTTCATTGCGATAAAAATTCAATGAAAGGCAATACTTGTGCTACAGTGTGTACAAAACATAATTTTGGTACACACCATGCGAACGAACATCGAGATCGACGACAAGCTCATGAATGACGCTCTGACGGCAACCGGAGCCAAGACCAAGCGTGAGGCGGTGGAACTTGGTTTGAAGATGCTGGTTCAGCTTCGCGCTCAGGAAAAGGCAAGGGAACTCAAGGGAAAGATCACCTGGGAGGGAGACCTGAATGCCATGAGGACTGACAAGTGATTTTGGTGGATTCGAGTGTGTGGATCGACTATTTCCGTTCGGCCGACACTCCACAAGTTGCACTTTTGGACTCCCTATTGGGGCGCAGTCCAATTGCCATCGGTGATTTGATCGCTGCAGAAGTGCTGCAAGGCGTTCGTGATCAGCGAGAGTTCGAGCTGGTCACGAATACTTTTGATGCCTTCGACCATATCAATCTCGCCGGCTATGAGCTTGCGATCAAAGCCTCAGAGAATTACCGAACATTGCGGAAGATGGGAATCACCATCAGGAAGACCATAGACACGCTCATTGCCACTCGGTGCATTGAGGATGGATTGGCGCTCCTGCATGCAGATCGTGATTTCTTGCCGTTTGTAGAAAATCTTGGGTTGAAGGTTGCGTACTGGGAAACTGAATGAAACCCGGGGAAGCTATAACGCGAACACAGAATTTCTGACAGGCCCCAGCCACCTGGATAACGCCCCTTCTAATCTTTATTGCAAAAATCGACGTACACTTACAGCAAGACGTTTAAATCGTTTAAATGAGGTCGGTGTGTGTTGCTGGGCGACTACCTCGTAGCTTTGATGCACTGGAAATCTAGAATCAAGGAAGTCTCGACGCGACTGCTCAAAGGCACCACTCAGCCATGCGGCAAAGCCCCGAAAGTAAAAAAACTCCGCCAAAGCTCGACCCGAAAAACTTACCTCAGACGGGCAGGGTAAATTTGCGGCCGCAAGCGCCAGGACGTGGGCGTCTTTATGCCGCCCAAGCTGTCTTAAGCACCAAATTTCGTCAATTACAAATCTTGGATTATTATGACTCGTAGCATTTTCCATTTGCAGTAACTTAAGTGCCCTCTCGAATTGCCCTATACGATAGAGAAAGCCAGCATACGAGCTCAAAAACAAGGATTTCTGCTTATCCGGAAGCATTGGAATGGAAATTTCGAAAAGATTTTCGATAAAGTCCACTGCCTTCACACTCGCAAGCAAATGTGGTTGCACAGCAAGATCCTGTGCCAACCCCGCTAAAATGTCGCTAGTAGCCGTAGCTGAAACCTCAAATTCATGCAACAAATAGCGGGCCCCTTCTATATCACCTTTCTTAGCTCGAAGCGCAGCTTTTAAAGCAAGAAGGCGTTCACATAAATATGGATCTGTTGTAGCGCAAATGTAGTTCGCTTCTTCTAACAGTCGCTCCACTTCAGCATCCTGCCCTGTTGATAGCGAAGCTATATTAGCCACAATAATATTGTGTATAAGGTCAGGGTCAATTCGCCCCCGCGCCTTGACCATTTCATGTGCCACATAATAAAATCTTAAAGCCTCATTAATTTCACCCCTTCTAAGATAAACTGTCGCCATAGCCGCGTATAAATTCTCGTCCACCAATGCTGCAATAGACCGATCCTCCAAAATTTCGCAAAACAGCGTCATAGCATCATTAAGATATGAAGATCTAAATGCGGACAACTCAAAGAGTAAAACGCCACGTATTAGTCGCGGATAATAGAACGCTTGCCCCTCATAATGGATGCTAAGTTGATACTCTAAAGAAGTTAGTGCACTGAAAGCATGTTCAAGCCTGCCATCCTCATACGCTTGAGAAGCATGTAGTGCTAACAATCGAAGCTCGCTAAAAATCCCAACTTCAAGACGGGAATAGCGAGGCTTTGCTGCTTTTACTTCTTCGGTGAGCCTAGATATGAGCGGCAAACGCGGAGACCCATTATTGGGACCGAGATAATTGATTCCAGCATGGCAGCAAATATCTTCTATACAGCGCTCTAAATCCGCCGAATCATTGGCAATGACCTCAATTCTTTTGTAGGGGGTAAGCTGTCGATATGGATCATCCCAACTATCATGGGGACGGACTGCAGTTGATATCTGAATAATTTCCCTCGGGTCCAAAAACTTTAGAGCAAATGCGACTTCAGATCGAGTCGATTCAGACTCAAGACTGGATTCCGATATGATCGCCACAAAAAGATCCGCCTGCCTAATTTTCTTCCTGCAATATTCGTCAACGTTTTCACCGAGCGGAACCTCCCCTCCACGCTGCTCAAATACCCAAGGATCAAGAAAATGCTCGCACAATCGTACAAGTAGACGCTTAGCAAAGTCTTTATCAGAGGGTATCCTCCCGGAGTAACTGACAAATACAGATTTTCGACTGACCATCTAAGACCTCCAAAAAGCAAGCGCCCGAATCAGTCATGGCGCTTGCAACGCGCACAATCTTTTTGTTAGTTTGACTCGGTACTGCCGACGTTCGTCGAACCATAGCCGGCTAACATCATTTCCAAATGAAACTCTCAAATAGGCTTTGCGAAATTAATTGCGTGGATAAACAGTTGGAGTAATCACGTGATACCCAATGGGCTGATTCACTTTTAGCTGTACCTTTTGGATAGATTGCACAAAGCTTTGAAAAGCCTTTGTGTCACTTTGTTGAGCAGCCCTCAGGAATGCTGCAATTTGTACTGAACGACGTAGTACGCCATATACACTTGGATTTATACCTCGCTCACGCGCAATAATTCTTGAAAACTCCGCACTATATTTCTCCATTTGAATGACAGGAATAGCATTCACCACCTCACCAAGTCTTCCCCCAGCTTCTTCAATCTCAGATTTCAATTGATCTTGCAGCACCGGATTAGATTCCAAACGTTCAACAACTTCCGCAAATGCAGTTTCCAGACTGGAACTGGTCCCAATTGCGATGGCCTTAGCTAGTTTTGACTTATCAAACAACGTGGTTGTACCCTGCAAAGAATGTTTGCGGACATTGGACAAATGCTTCAAAATTAACTTCCCTACAGCAACCAACGATTCCTTTTCTGCCTGATCAATAAGCGCAAGCTGACCAAGGGCCTTCGGGGCACCATGCTCTAATACCGCTTTGTTCTGAAGTTTTTGTAATGCTATTGATTTTTGCTCATCCAATCTGCTAAGCATAAGCAGGCCAAATGCATCTGGCGAAAGAGTTTTCGCCACCTCATAAATAGCCGACTCAATTCGCTCGTCATCGTCTCTCCAACAATACCAAACAGGGTCACCATGCAGGATTAGCCGCCCATCTGTGACAAAAAAGGTAATCGCGCCTCCGATATCACCTGTTATATAGGATGTATGCGACACAGGTTGAGACTCTTTCCATTGAGAAACCCGCATAAATGCAGCCAAATTCGCCCGCAGATCAGTATCGCTAGGTGCGAATTCTCCCGAGCCCAAAATATATTGCCCGTTTTCTTTAAATAGATCAGTAGCATTTGATTCAAATGCCATCATATCAGCCTGCAACAAACGCAACCCAAGCAGGGTATTTTCTAATGCAGGATGGTAGTTAGCGATCATTGCCTGCTTCTCATCTTGCAACTTGGCTTGCAAGATCGAATCTTTCAACGAACCAAATAAAGTCACCGCACCAGTTTCATTTGTATCCACCAATCTAGCCAATGGAATTAAAATCCAGTCGGGAACCTCGATAGCGACAGTTTTAATTGTGCCGCTCGAACTTTGTACATCCGCTGAAAATCGCTTTCCATCTGAGGCAGCAGCATCGTAATTTAGGCGACGAATAATCGACCCATCGGCGCTAGTAGCAATGCCAGTAAATGCAACACCACCAACAGCACGAGCGAATGTAGTAAACATTGCCGGCGAATGAGAGAAAGTCACAGACGACATCGTGTGCGCTGGAACATACGCAAGACTCATGGCGCCCAGCTCAAGCGCTTGTGCGATTGGCAAAAACAAACAAAAGCACCACACCAACGAATTAGCAACAATACGATGACGAAACCAGGAAACCATAGGACTCTCCGAACTCTGAATACAGACGCATGTCTGCAAATGGAGCCTGTTTTTTGGCTGACAGAGATGACGCTTGAATGACAAAAGATGCTTAACCATCAAGCACACAAGAAGCGCAGCCAATTTTTCCAAGCTTCGATAGCATAATCAATAGAACATTGATTTCGCGAGCAGATTTTTGATACGGTTGATTTTGTCCGAGCGTTAAAACTCAGCCCTAATTGTGTATTGCAAGCTATATTGATCAGTTACTGTTTTTATTCGCACTCCCTAACTGCTATCCGCCAGATAGTGCAACTCCAACGAATCTAGCTACCAACTTCTCGATTGCTTCAACACTTCGGCAACTTATACTGTTTAAAAAACCAGTAATAAAGCCGAGCATGGAGCCGATTACCTGCCCCCTTCGGCTCCGTCCATCGTTCCATCTGCCGCTACTGCCATCTGTCAGCCTGCTTGGCTTGATCAGGTGCGCGAGCGCAGCCCCGTTCGATATCTGCATCTATTGGCTATCTATAAAGGCTTATGTGCGCTTTCACGGCCTGCGGCATCCGCGCGAGATGGGCGCGCCCGAGGTGGAGGCTTTCCTCACGCATCTGGCTGTCGAGCGGCGTGTGGCTGCGTCCACGCACCGGCAGGCGCTTTCAGCGCTCGTCCTTCTGCGCAAGCTTGATGAACTTGGCAGGCCACGCCTTGCCATCCTGGCCTGAGCGCATGCCGCCCCTTCTCCACGCCCCCCACCCCCTCTACGCCGAGCTGCACGCCCGTTCCAACTTCAGCTTCCTCACCGGCGCATCGCATCCCGAGGAGCTGGTCGAGCAGGCGCACGCGCTGCGCTACGTGGCACTGGCCATCACCGACGAATGCTCGCTGGCGGGCGTTGTGCATGCCTACGAAGCCACGCTCGAATGCGGCCTGCATCTCATCGTCGGCAGCGAGTTCGCGCTGTCGACGATGAGATGCAGGCCGCATT
>NZ_MUHU01000011.1 GCF_002105195.1 Derxia lacustris
GATGCGCGCGCATCACCGCGATGCCCAGGACCGGCCGCAGTTCTCCGATCCGGCGGCCGATCCCTCGTCGCATGCGCGCATCGTGTTCCAGCTGCCGCTGGTGCCCGACATCACGCTGGTCGGCTTCAACCTGACCAAGCAGCAGGTGCAGGCCGAGGACTGGTGGTTCCTGCTCGCCGAGCATCCGACCGCGCCGCGCTTCGGCCTCGACCTGTTCGATGCCGGCAATCCGCGCACCGGCGAGTTCGGCGTGCAGCGCAAGAACCTCGACTGGAACGACCTCACCGACGCCGCCGGCCGGCTGATGCTCGACCGCTTCCTGTCGCCGCGTTCGCGCGCGCTGTCCATCACCGACGACCGTTCCACGCCCGCCACCTTCGCGTGGCAGACCAGCGCCGCCAACGTCGCGCGCGCCCTGCTCCAGAACCCGGTTCGCGCGGCCTTCGACGCCCGCAAGCTGATCGACAAGATGGCCTGAGCCGCCCGGCTCCCGAGGAGACCCGCCATGCCCGATCTCGACCTGGCCGCCGCGCGCGGCCGTCCGCTGGCCGCGCCCGACGCCAACGACGCGCCCGGCGAGCTGCCCTTGCTGCTGCTGCCGGTGCGCATCGAGACCCGCTACAGCGACGACCGCAAGGCGCTGCGGGTGCGGCTGTTTCCGGACGACATCCACATCGACACGCTGGAGCGCGGCCTGACCGATGCCGAAGCCGGCGCCGGCCGCGACTGGTGGACCGCCGTCTGGCGCGCCGACGCCACCGGCACCGACGCGGCCTGGCGCGTGCTGGTCGATGCGGTCGGCAAGCGCCGCGCGCGCTGGGTTGCGGTGGCGCTCACGCCGGCCAATCTGGCGGCGCGCGCCACCGAGGCCGCGCCGGTGTTTCCGGCCACCGCCGCCCAGCTCGGCGCGCCGGCAATGGCGCGGCTGCTGCCCGACCGCTTCACCGTCACCGTGATCCAGGGCGGCCAGCGCATCAGCCAGACCGGCGCGCCGCTGCCGGCCGAACTGCCGGTCGGCATGTTCGCCAAGGACGGCCGGCCGATGAAGAAGGTGAACGGCGTGACCCTGGTGGAAGGCGCCGAATGGATCGCCGACTACGCCGTGGCCGAACAGCTCGGGCTGGCGCTGACGATTGCGCTGCCGGCGCCGGGCCAGCCGGTGGATCGGCTGCTGGCCGTGGGCGTGCGCGGCGCCGTCGCGCCCGGGCAGTCGCGCGCCGATCTGGCCGATCTGCTGCAAGCGCATGCCTGCTCGGACGGCCTGGCCTTTGTCGCGCCCGGCACGCCGACCAACAACACCAGCGAGGAGCGCGCCGGCTGGCAGCGCCGGCTCGATCCGCAGCCGCCGGCGCGCGATGGCTTCACGCCGGCGGCCGGCAGCAATGCCGCCACGCTCGCGGCGGCACTCGGCCTGCCGGCGGAGCTGTTCGCCAATCTCGATCTGGCCGAGGCGACCGAGCCGGCGCTCGCCGGTCAGGCCGCAACCGCGCTCTGGCCGGCCACCTGGGCCACCTTCCTCGACCGCATCACCACGGTGCAGAACGGCCGCGCCACGCTCACCGCCGGCGACCGCGAGAACGCGCGCCGCTTTGCGCGCGACAACCTGCGCGGCCGCGGCCCGCTGCCCACGCTGCGCATCGGCCGCCAGCCCTACGGCCTGCTGCCGGTGTCCACGCTCAAGGCCGGCTTTGCGGCCAGCAATCCCTTCGAGACGCGGCTGCTCGCGCTGCTGACCAAGCTGCGCGGCAAGTGGCTGGCGGCGGCGGCCGATCTGCCGCATCTGGGCCAGGGCGAGACCGATACCGTGCTGCCCGAGCTGCTCGGCATGGCGCCGGCCTCGGTCGCGCTGCGGGTGCGCAGCGTGCTGTCGTCGCCGTTCGCCCAGCTCGCCAGCAAGGTCACGGGCGGTTCGGCCAACGAGCTGGCGGTCGAGAACCTGATCGACGAGCTGATCTGGGAAGACCTGATCGCCAATGCCAGCCTGGTGCATCCGACCGGCTCGCTGTCGGCCAGCCGGCCGCTGTGGCTGGCGCTGGCCGATGCCGGGCGCGATGCCGCCGCGCTGCGCGCCATCGTCGCCGGCCAGACGCCGGAGATCACCAGCGTGTTGCAGGCGCTGGTCGCGCTCGGCTGGCAGCGCGCCTCGGCCGAAGTGGCGCGCGCGAGCGGCGGCGGCCGGCTGATCGATGCCATCGGCGTGGCCACGCTGGTCGACGGCGCGGCGCGCGAGCGCGTGGCCGGGCTGGCGGCGCGCGCGCAACGCGCCGAGCGCATCGATGCGCAGGTGTTCTTCGGCGAGGCCGCCAGCATTGCCGCCACCGCGCCCGAGCTGCATGCGGTATCGCTGGAGGAAGTGCAGCCGGTCGCGGCGCTGCGCAGCGGCTTTGCCGACCTCGCGTTCAAGAGCAGCAATGCCGCCGCGCGCGCCGAATTCGGCAGCCGCGCCCTCACCGACTGGCTCGGCGCGAACGGCCGGCTGGCCGAGCTGCGCACCGCCATCGAAGCCTGGGCCGCGCAACTCGAAGCCGATGCCGCCAAGCCTGCTGACGCTTACCGCTACGACCACCGGCTGCTGGTCGCCGAGACGCTCGATTGCGCCTCGCACCGACTCGACGCCTGGCTGACGGCGCTGGTCGAATCGCGCCGGCGCAATCTCAAGCCGGTCGCCGAGACCGGCCTCGTCGTCGGCGCCTTCGGCTGGGTCGAGAACATCGTGCCGGCCCGGGCCAGCGCGCCCGACGGCGGCTATGTGCATGCGCCCAGCCCCGCCCATGCCGCCACCGCCGGCATCCTGCGCAGCGCCTATCTCACGCACAACAGCTCCAGGGCCGACACCGGCGCCTTCTCCATCGACCTGAGCAGCCAGCGCGTGCGGCGCGCCAGCTATCTGCTGGATGGCGTGCGCGGCGGCCAGACGCTGTCGGGCCTGCTCGGCTATGCGATCGAGCGGCGCATCCACGAGGCGGCGCTCGACCGCATCGTGCTGTCGCTGCGCACCATCGCGCCGCTGCAACAGGGCCGGCTGACCGACCGGGGCCAGACCGTGCCGCGCGGCGACATCGAGGTGCTGGCGGCCAACAACGTGGTCGACGGCATCGACCTGATCGAGAAATACCAGGGCAAGGTCGCCGGCTGGAACGCCGCCAAGGTGCTGCAGAAGATCAACCAGCGCCCGACCGAGAATCCCTATCTCGACGCCGCCTACCCGTGGCCGGCACTGAGCGCCGCCGAATGGGGCGCGGTGAAGAAGGCCATCGAGACCGCCGCCGCCGATCTGGATGCGGTCGCCGATCTGCTCATGGCCGAGTCGGTGCATCAGCTGGCGCAGGGCAATGCGGCGCGCGCCGGCGCCGCGCTCGATGCGGCCAGCGGCGGCGACACCGCCGCGCCGCTGCCCGACGTGGCCGCCTCGCGCATCGAGGGCGCGCCCATCACCCACCGGCTGCTCACGCTGCTGCCAGCCGCCGGCCCGAGCTGGAATGCGGCCCGCCCGCGCGCCAGGGCCGCGCCCGAGCTGGAGGCCTGGGCCGTCGCGCGCCTCGGCGATGCCGCCAGCGTGGCGGTCGCGCGGCGCGCCGACGCCAGCGTCATCACGCTCGCCGACAGCGGCTTCTGCGCCCTCGATCTGGTGCTCGAAGCCGGCAGCGTGCGGCTGCTGGAACAGCGCCTGCGCGCCGCCCTGGCCGGCGCCGGCTGGGATGCGGACACGCCCTGGCTCGACCTGCCCGACGCCGATCTGCCGGCCGGCCAGCGCGCGATCGGCGATGTGGCCGAACTCGCCGCCACGCTGCGCTCGGTGCTGGCCAGCGCCCGGCCGCTCGCCGCCGACGATCTGGCCGCACCCGGCATGCCCGACAGCCGGCCGACCGACGCCACCGCGCTCGACGCTGCCTTCCAGCGCCTGAACAGCGCCATCGATGCGCTCGACCTGCGCGCCCAGTCGGTCGCTGCGCTGCTCGCCAATGCGCCGGTCGAGGCCGGGCCGCTGCGCGCCGCGCTCGAAGCGCTGGCCGCCTTCGGCATCTCGCTGCCCGACACGGCCGACGCCGGTCTGCCCAACGCGGCCCAGCTCGCGCTCACCGAGGCGGCGCGCCGCATCCAGCGCGGCGAGGCGGCGCTCACGCCCGGCCGGCCGCTGCGCGCCGACGACATCGAACGCGCGGCCGAGGCGGTGTTCGGCGATGGCTTCCGGCTGCCGGTCGCGCTCGCCGCGCCGGCCGCGCCCGACGGCTGGCAGGCGGCCTTCGCGCCCGGCGCCGTCACGGCCGGCGATGCCGCGCTGCGGCGCTATCTGGCCGACGCCGCCTCGGTGCGCGACGGCGCCCGGCGCCAGCTCGAAGCGCTGATGCTCGGCGACACGCTCGGCCTGCCGGCCAGCCTCGCGCTGGCGCAACTGGCCGCGCCCGGCCGCATCACGGCCGACTGGTGGGTCGGCGACCGCATGCCGCCCACCGCCGAGACGCCCGACGCCGCAACCGTCAGCATCGTGGCCGAGCTACCGGCCGGCTACGACCCGGCCGCGAGCGCCGCCGGGCTGCTCCTCGATCACTGGGTCGATCAGCTGCCGGTGCGCGGCAAGACCGGCGCCGACGCCGACGCCGCCGTCGCCACCCGCGTGACCACCGGCATCGCCTTCGAAGGCCAGGCCGCCAGCGCGCGCGCGCCGCAAAGCCTGCTGCTCGGCATCTCGCCCGACGGCGGCCGCTGGACCACCGCGCGCCTCAACGCGCTGCTGGAGGAGACGCTGGAGCTGGCGCGCATCCGCCTCGTCACGCTGGAGCGCACCAACGGCGCGGCGCGGGTGCTGCCGGCGCTCTACGCATCGAGCTGGTCGCTGCAAGGCGAAAGCGCCTTCGACCTGCGCTACGTGGCCGAAAAGATCGCCGACCTCGGCGCCATCGCCCAGTTCGTCAAGGAAGCGCCATGAGCCGCGCCGTCCGCGTCCCGACCCAATCCGCACCGGAGCTGCCGTCATGAGCGACACCGTCAATGTCATCGCCAACCGGCCGATCCTGGCCGAGCTGAGGTTTGCGCTGCTCGAACCGCCGGCCTGGACCCGGCTCGAGCCGGTCTCGGTCACCGGCGATCCGGCGCCCGGGCTGGCCATGAGCACGCTGGATCCGCTCTGGGCGCTGGGCCGGCAATGGCAGTTCGGCGAGTTCGCCGGCGAGGACGCCGGCACGCCGCTCGGCGTGAACGTGCTGGCCACCGCCCAGCTGCTCAGCGGCTGGCGCCCGGGCGACCTCGGCGCCAACCCGGTGCTCGACGGCGCGCTGCCGCTCGGCAACAACCAGCCGCTGGAGCCGGCGGTCGAAGCCGAACCGCCGGCGCCACAAGGCCCGGGCTGGCGGCTGCTGGCCGAGGCCGGCCATGTGCTGCTGCGCGCGCTGGCCGAAGCCGATTTCGACGCCAGCGCGCTCGCCGCGAGCTTTCCGCTGCCGGTCGATGCGCCCGCGCCGGCCGGCGTGCGCGAGACCGAATGGCCGCGTCCGCGCCTGTGGCGCACGCTCGCGCGCGGTGTGCCCGATGCCGAAGCCGTGGCCGCGTCGCTGGAAGCGGCGGGCTATGGCACCGCCGGTCCGGCGCCCGATCCGGCCGATGCGGCGGCGGTCGCGGCCGCAGCAGCCGCCCTGCCCGCGCCGCCCGACTGGCTCGCCGCCGCACCCGACGCGGCCAAGCTCGCCGCCGCCGATTGGCTCGCCTGGTATCGCGCCCAGGTCGCGCCGCGCCCGGCCGGCGCCACGCCCAGCTGGATCGACGAGCGGCTCGAATACCGCTTTGCCGTGCGCGCCGGCGGCGAGGCCAGGCATCAGGTGCTGGTCGCGCCGCTGCATGACGGCGGCCTGGTCGACTGGTCGAGCTTCGACCTGGCGCGCGGCCTGCGCATGCCGCTCGGCGACGCCGCCCCGCCCGACAGCACGCAGGCGGTCGAAGTCGATGTGCTCGCCTCGCCGCTGCGCTTTGGCGGCATGCCGTCCGACCGGCTCTGGCAGTTCGAGGACGGCAGCGTCAACCTCGGCCAGCTCGAAACCCAGCGCCACGACCTCGCGCGGCTGTGCTTCACCGAGTTCGCGATGGTCTACAGCAGCGACTGGTTCGCCGTGCCGGTCGACGTGCCGGCCGGCAGCTTCACCACCGTGCGCAAGCTCAGCTACACCACCACCTTCGGCGAAACCATCGTCGTGCCGCCCGCCGACGACCGCACGCGCGGCGGCCGCTTCCGGCTGTTCGAACTCAGCATCGCCGGCACCGATGCCACCGTCGACGGCCTGCTCGTGCCTCCGACCGCGCGCGGCACCCTCGAAGGCCGCCCGCTCGAAGACGTGCTCATCCTGCGCGACGAAGCCGCCAACATGGCCTGGGCCGTCGAGCGCAGCGTGCAAGGCCCGAGCGGCGATCCGCGCAACCGCGCCGACGAAGTGCCCGACGCGCCGCCCGTGCCCGAGCGCCTCGCCGGCACCGATCTGCAATACCTGTTCGCCAGCAGCGTGCCGCACCACTGGATTCCGCTGGTGCCGGTGGCGGGCGGCGCCGCCGGCGGCTTTGCGCTGCGCAAGGGCACGACCGGCGACAGCGACGACAGCCGCGGCGCCCTGCTCGCCGCCACGCCCTTCGACCTCAAGGACGAGGAAGTCGTGCGCGAAGGCGTGCGGGTGCGGCGCGTGCCGGCACTCGCGCGCGGCCCGCTCGGCGAGCGGCTGCGCTGGATTGCGCGGCGGGTGAGCGTGGGGCGTGGCGAGGGCAACAGCGGGTTGCGGTTTGATGAGGCGGAGGGGTGAAACCCGGGTCTGATCGCAATTGCTGCAATTGCAATTACGATTCCCGCGCCACAAAGAGCAAAAAGGGCGATTCGATTTGCGTCGAATCGCCCTTCTGCATTCTGGTGGGTACCTTGGGAAGCACCACACCAATCCAGGTTCCGAAGGGAGGTCACCTAGCCGCCCTTATGAAAACAGTCTCCCAGAGCTTCAATACCCTTCGTTTTAATTGCCAAGATCATGGTGTATCGGCTCCCGTAGTTGTACCTACCCTTGTGAACAATTACGTCAACCTCGCCAGTTCTTTTCGTTGGAAGTACAAGGTAGTCAGCCAATCTGATCGCCGCATCAATTTCTTCGTTCAATGTGAGCTTCAAAGCCCCCGAGCTTTCACCAAGACGAACAGCGAATTGGTACAAGTACTTCATATCGTCGGCGTGCATGTGTTCCTTTCATGGATGCATCCGAGATGGATGCATGCACAGAACCATATCCCGGCCGCACTAAAAACCTGCTTAGGCGAGATTTCGCACTTCGCGTACCCAGGACAGCGATCTCACGCCGTGCAGTGGATCATCGGAACGGCATTTGTCGTCGACGCTGGCGGCACTGGCAGTAACGCCATGCACCATGGCCGATTCGGTATCGATGCCGATATGGGCCTTCATGCAGAAGTACCACTGCAGGCCTTTCTCAGCCCGCAGAATCGCAGGGTTGCGGCATCGAAAGATTGCGTCGTCGATCAGGCTCAGTTCCACAAAGCGGCGCATAGGCTCGCTTTCGCGCAACTCGTCTTGCATTGCCAGATCGGACAGCGCGAACCATTGCCGCATGAAATAGATGGGCAGCATCATTCGAGCATCCGTCGCGCGGATTGATCTTCGGATCGCAGGGCTTACCGGTCGGGGAGATCGGCAGGCGCTACAAGACACAAGGCAAGCGGGCCATGCCGCCAGCGCAAGTAATGGATTTTGTGGGAAATATGGGATGACGATTTGGGACACCAGTCCCAAACCGCGAACCCTAGACGCGCAAATGCCTGACGAATCAGGCATTTGGCTTACTGAATGGTGGGCCCCCTGGGAGTCGAACCCAGTACCAACGGATTATGAGTCCGCTGCTCTAACCAGGCGTGAGCTAGAGGCCCGGCTATTTCAATTCTGCCGCAGGAAACCGCTCATGCCATTTGCAGCAATCGCGGTTTCCGTCGATCAATTGCCTTCGAGGAAAGACTTCAGCTTGTCGCTGCGGCTCGGGTGACGCAGCTTGCGCAGCGCCTTGGCCTCGATCTGGCGAATCCGCTCGCGCGTCACGTCGAATTGCTTGCCGACTTCTTCGAGCGTGTGGTCGGTGCTCATTTCGATGCCGAAACGCATGCGCAGCACCTTGGCTTCACGCGGGGTCAACGAATCGAGCACTTCCTTCGCGACGAATCGCAGGCTCGAATACTGGGCCGCATCGGCCGGCGCCAGCGTGACCGTGTCCTCGATGAAATCGCCCAGATGGGAATCGTCGTCGTCACCGATCGGCGTTTCCATCGAGATCGGCTCCTTCGAGATCTTCATGATCTTGCGGATCTTGTCTTCCGGCATTTCCATCTTTTCCGCCAGCGTCGCCGGATCGGGTTCGGAACCCGTTTCCTGCAGGATCTGACGGCTGATCCGGTTCATCTTGTTGATCGTTTCGATCATGTGAACCGGAATCCGGATGGTGCGCGCCTGGTCGGCGATCGACCGCGTGATGGCCTGACGAATCCACCAGGTTGCGTACGTCGAGAACTTGTAGCCGCGACGGTATTCGAACTTGTCCACCGCCTTCATCAGGCCGATGTTGCCTTCCTGGATCAGATCCAGGAATTGCAGGCCGCGATTGGTGTACTTCTTGGCAATCGAGATCACCAGTCGCAGATTGGCTTCGGTCATTTCGCGCTTGGCCTTGCGGGCCTTGGCTTCGCCGGTCGCCATCTGCTTGTTCACATCGCGCAGATCCTTGAGCGGCAGCACCACGCGCTTTTGCAGATCGATCAGCTTCTGTTGCAGCTCGTTGATCGCCGGCAGATAACGCGCCATCACTTCCGAATAGGCATGGCCGCCATTCACTTCCTTGGCCGCCCATTCCAGATTGGTTTCATTGCCCGGAAAGACCTTGATGAAATGCTGGCGCGGCATGTTGCACTTGTTGACGCAGATTTCGAGAATCTGGCGTTCCAGCGAGCGCACTTCATCGACCTGACCGCGTAGCGAATCGCACAGCTGCTCGACGATCTTGGCCGTGAAGCGAATGCCCATCAATTCGGTGAGGATGGCCTCGCGCGCCTCGACATAGCCCTTGCTCATATAGCCGGACTTTTCGAGCGCGTGCTTCATCTTGTCGAATTGCTGCACCGTGCGCTCAAACTTCTCGAGCGAAACGATCTTCAATTCCTCGATCTGCTTGGCGGTCATGCCGCCGCCCGGACCGGTTTCCTCTTCTTCTTCCTCGACGTCTTCTTCCTCGTCGTCGTCGGAAGCGGCCGCCGCAGAAACGGCCGCCGGGGAAATGTCCTCGGCATTCGGATCGATCAGGCCGTCGACCAGATCGTCGACCGCCATGTCGCCGGCACGCACCTTGGCCGCGAGTTCGAGGATCTGGTTGATCGTCGTCGGGCAGGACGAGATGGCCTGCACCATGTGACGCAGGCCGTCCTCGATGCGCTTGGCGATCTCGATTTCGCCTTCGCGCGTCAGCAGCTCGACCGTGCCCATTTCGCGCATGTACATGCGCACCGGGTCGGTCGTGCGGCCGAATTCGGAATCGACCGTCGACAGCGCCGCTTCGGCTTCTTCCTCGGCGTCCTCGTCCGAAGCCACCGCCGGAACGTTCTCGTTCATCAGCAGGGTTTCGGCATCGGGCGCCTGGTCGTAGACCGAGATGCCCATGTCGTTGAACGTGCCGACGATCTGCTCGATCGCCTCGGCGTCGACCACGTCGTTGGGCAGGTGGTCGTTGATTTCGGCATAGGTGAGGAAGCCACGTTCCTTGCCCAGCTTGATGAGCGCCTTCAGGCGCGCACGCCGCACCTCGATGTCCTGGTCGCTCTCGGCGCCGGCACCGATGTTCTGGATCAGCTTGCGCTCGGCCTTGCTGCCGCCCTTGCCGCGAATGCGCGGCGCGGCTTCGGCCGCCTCGGCCACGGCCACATCGGGATCGTCGAGCGCGTCGGGGTTGCGCGTGGGCTTGCGGCCGGGCTTGCCCTTGGGCACGTCGCTCGCAGCCTTGGGTTCGGGCTTGATGTCGAGATCGAGATCGTCGTCATCGTCGGGCTTGGCCTTGGCCGCCGGCGCGGGGGTCGCGGCCTTGGCCTTGGCCACGCGCGGCGCCTTCGCTTCCGCCTTGGCTTCCTTGGCCTCGGCCGCCGGCTTCACTTCCTTGGCCTTGACTTCCTTGGCCTTGGTTTCCTTCGGCTCGGCTGCCACCTTGGGCGCGCGCGTGCGGGGAGCGGGCTTGGCCGCCTTGTCTTCAGGGTCTTGTGTGCTCAATTTCACCTTGCTTGCGGTGGAAACCGCCGTCTTTGCGGGCTGAGCCGCGGCTTTCCTGCTTGCTGCTGTTGCCGGAGTTGTCGCTTTGGTAGTCGCCATGGATCGCTGAGTTATCCAGAGCACGACGCGGGTGGCGCCGTGGCAAAGCCCGTGCAAACCAACTTGCCGCCGGTGTCTTCGGGCTCGACAGACGCGAGCGGCGGGCGCAAGTCCTTGAATGGAAAACCAATTATTGTAGCAAACGCGCCACTTTCAAGCCCCGGATATTTCATTACCAGACGTTCGGAGTTTGATGCGCTCCGCTTGCAGCTCACGAAACTGGGTCATGTCCATGCCCGCTCCTTGCGCAATGAGCTGCTGGATTTCCGCCTCGACCCGGTTCAGCCTCAGGCGCGCGAGGCCTTGCGCAAGTTCCGTGCGCGCCGGCGCGAGTTCGGCATCGTCCTCGGGTGAATCCTGACTCGGCTCAATCCCGGCGGCGGGCGCGGCCGGCAATTCGGCATCGACCGCTGCGCGCAACTCGGCCGGCGGGTCGAACTGCTGAAGCTGCGCATGCAGCATCGCCGTCGTCACCGCGCCCTCGCCGGCACGCGCCAGCTGGATGAGCAGCCGCAGCGATTCCTCGAGCGGACTGCCCGCCAGCAGCACCGCTTCGTCGTCCGGCGCGAGTTCGCGCGCCAGCACCGGATGGCGCGCGAGCCGGCGCAGCAAGTTCTGTTCGAGCGAGGCGACGGCTGCGCGCGCGGCCTTGGGCGGCGCCGGCCGCTGCGACCAGCGCGACACGCCCAGCGCCTTCATCGCCGCGCCGGTGTCGATCTGCGCCAGCCGCGCCAGCTCGTTGCCCAGCTGCGTGCGCAGCGCCGCGCCCGCCACCTGGCCGATGAGCGGCTTGGCGCTCGACATCAGCCGCGACCGCCCTTCGGCGGTGCGCAGATCGCAATCGGCGGCCAGCTCGTGCAGCAGGAAGGCCGACAGCGGCATCGCGCTCGCCACCTCAGCCTCGAAGGCGGCGGCGCCGCGCTCGCGCACGAAGCTGTCCGGATCGTGCTCGGGCGGCAGGAACAGGAAGGACAGCAACTTGTCGTCGCCGGCATGCGGCAGGCTCGCCTCCAGCGCGCGCCAGGCCGCCTTGCGACCGGCCTTGTCGCCGTCGAAGCTGAACACCACGCGGTCGATCTGACGCAGCAGCTTCTGCACATGCACCGGCGTGCAGGCGGTGCCGAGCGTGGCCACCGCATTGCCGAAGCCGCTTTGCGCCAGCGCCACCACGTCCATGTAACCCTCGACCACCAGCGCATAACCGCGCTCGCGGATCGCCTCGCGCGCCTCGAACAGCCCGTACAGCTCATTGCCCTTCTGGAACACCGGCGTCTCGGGCGAGTTGAGGTACTTGGGCTCGCCCTTGCCGATCACGCGTCCGCCAAAGCCGATGACCGCGCCGCGCGGATTGCGGATCGGGAACATCACGCGGTCGCGGAAACGGTCGTAATGCTTCGCCTTGGCGCCGTCCTCGGCCTCCTTGTCGATCACGAGGCCGGCGGTGATGAGCTCGGGCGCGTCGTAATTGTCGAAGGCGGCGCGCAGGCCATCCCAGGCGTCGGGCGCATAACCCAGGCCGAATCGTTTCGCGATTTCGCCGGTGAGTCCGCGTTGGCGCAGGTAATCGATGGCTTTCGGGCTGGCGCGCAATTGCTTCTTGTAAAAGTCGGCCGCGCGGCCGAGAAAGTCGGTGAGCGAAACCGATTCGGACTTTCGGCGCGCAATTTCGGCCGGCGGCAATCCGCCGTCCTCGCGCACCACCTGCATGCCCACGCGGCCGGCCAGATCCTCGACCGCTTCAGGAAAGGTGAGCCCGCTGTATTCCATGACGAAGCCAAGCGCGCTGCCGTGCGCCCCGCAGCCGAAGCAGTGATAGAACTGCTTGGTCGGGCTCACGGTGAAGCTCGGGCTCTTCTCGGCATGGAAGGGGCACAGGCCGGAGAAATTGGCGCCGCCCTTGCGCAGCTTCACGTAGCCGCCGATCACGTCGACGATATCGACGCGGTCGAGCAGATCGGCGATGAAGCTTTGCGAAATCATCGGCGGACGTGAGAAGGCGGTTGGACGGGCACCGGCAGCCGCAGCGCGCGGATGCCGGCGGTGGCGATCAGCGTGGCGCCAGCGCCTGCTTGACCTTGGTCGACACGAGCGTCATGTCGGCCTTGCCGGCGAGCTCAGCCTTGAGCAGGCCCATGACCTTGCCCATGTCCTGCGGGCCGGCGGCGCCCGCCTGCGCGATGGCCGCCGCGACGCGCGTCTCGATCTCCTCGGCCGACAGCTGCGCCGGCTGATAGGCCGACAGCACGCCCAGCTCGAAGCGCTCCTTGTCGGCGAGGTCGACCCGACCGCCCGCCTCGAACTGCGTGATCGAGTCCTTGCGCTGCTTGATCATCTTTTCGACGATCGCCAGCACGACGGCGTCGGTGATTTCCACGCGCTCGTCGACTTCCTTCTGCTTCATCGCGGCCGTGAGCAGGCGGATGGCCGACAGCTTTTCGCTGTCCTTGGCCCGCATCGCCGCCTTCATGTCCTCGGTGATCTGTTCCTTGAGACCCATTGCAAGACTCCAAATGCGAAAGCCCGCGGTGGCGATGCCAGCGCGGGCTCAGACCGGGTTGCCGCAAGCGCCGCAACCGTCAAACGAACCGCTCGATCAGTAGAGCTTCTTCGGCAGCATCTGGCTGCGCAGGCGCTTGTAGTGGCGCTTGACCGCAGCTGCCAGCTTGCGCTTGCGCTCGGCCGTCGGCTTTTCGTAGAACTCGCGGGCGCGCAGTTCGGTCAGCAGGCCGGTCTTTTCGATGGTGCGCTTGAAACGGCGAAGAGCAACTTCAAACGGCTCGTTTTCCTTGACTTTAACGGTAGGCATGTGTCGTGGCTTTGTTCCGGATAATGCCGCGAGTGGTGCCCAGCGGCCATGAGTAAGCCCGCGAGTGTATTGCGTTTCCGAATCGATGGTCAAGAAATCGTCCCTTGACGCAGTTGCGGCCGATAAATAGGCCGGCAATTCGGCATTCATGCCGAAATGGCCATTCCGGCGGCGACGCCACTGGCCCAGGCCCACTGGAAGTTGTAACCGCCGAGCCAGCCGGTCACATCGACGACTTCGCCAACGAAATGCAGGCCGGGAATGCGGCGCGATTCCATGCTGGCCTGCGACAGCTCGCGCGTATCGACGCCGCCGAGCGCGACTTCGGCCTTGCGCCAGCCTTCGCTGCCGTCGGGCGTGAGGGTCCAGGACGAGAGCCGCGCCGCGACATCGCGCAGCAGGCTGTCGGCGCATTCGGCGAGGCGGCGGTCGCCGGCGATGGCGGCGCGGTCGAGCCAGGTGTCGGTGAGGCGGCGCGGCAGCCATTCGGCGAGCGCGGGGCCGAGGCGCCGGGCCGATTCGCGCTTGAGGGCGAGCAGCTCGGTCGCGGCGTCGCGCGTCGGGACGAGGTCGATGGCGAGCGCGTCGCCGTGGCGCCAGTAGCTCGAAATCTGGAGCACGGCCGGCCCGGACAGGCCGCGATGCGTGAACAGCAGGTCTTCGGTGAAATGCCCGTCGCCGCAGGCAATGCCGACTTCGCAGGCGATGCCGGCGAGCCCGGCAAACGGCCGCCATTCCTCGGCGCTGAAGGTGAGCGGGACCAGCGCCGGACGCGGATCGACGACCTTGAGGCCGAAGCCGCGCGCGATGCGGTAGCCGAAGTCGGTGGCGCCGATCTTGGGAATCGACGGCCCGCCGGTGGCGACGACGACGCGCGGCGCGCGGAACTCGCCGGCATCGGTGGCGACGATGAAGCGCGCGCCGGCGGCGGGCGCGTGCGTGTTGCCGGATGCGGCGCCCGCCGCTTCGGCGCCGGCGGCCTCGCGCCGCACCTCGGCCACGCGCACGCCCATGCGCCGATCCACGCCGCCGGCCGCGCATTCGGCGTCGAGCATGGCGATGATTTCCTCGCTGCTGCCGTCGCAGAACAGCTGGCCGCGATGCTTTTCATGGAAGCCGATGCGGTGCCGCTTCATCAGCGCGATGAAATCGGCCGGCGTGTAGCGCGCCAGCGCCGAGCGCGCGAAGTGCGGGTTTTGCGACAGGTAGTTGCCCGGCCCGGCGCCCAGGTTGGTGAAATTGCAGCGTCCGCCGCCCGAGATGCGGATCTTCTCGGCGAGCTTGCCGGCGTGGTCGAGCAGCAGCACGCGCGCGCCGCGCTGGCCGGCGACGGCGGCGCACATGAGGCCGGCCGCGCCGGCGCCGATGACGATGGCGTCGAAGTCGTTCATGCGGCCACCGTGGCGGTCGAGGGCGCGTCGCAGCGATGCGCGGCCAGCTCGCCGGCGCGGACGGTGACGCGGCGCGCGAAATCGAGCACCGCGTCGAGGCGCTCGACGAGCGCGGCCTGCTCGGGCGTGAGCGCGGCAGACGGCGCGACGGCGGGCGGCGCTGGCGGCAGCGCAGCAGCCGCAGACGACGCTCCCGCATCGATCACCCGCTCTGCCTCGCCGAGCAGCGCCGCGACCGACTGGCGCGCCGCCTCCAGCGCGCGCCCGGCAAACACCGGATCGACCGCCGCGCCCTGCTCGCGCAGCAGCACCCGCGTCGCCGCCAGTTGCGACGCCAGCGCGTAGTGCGCCGCGAGCAGATTGTTGAGCGGCAGCACCGGCCGCTTGCGCGCATCCGGCTCCACGAGCATGCCGCGCAGCGCGGTCGCAAACGCCGCGATCGCCTCCTGCATGCGCCGCCGCGCCAGACCGTAGCCGCCCGACGTCGGTGCCAGCGCCAGCGCCTGCTCGGCATAGCCCTGCATCGCGCGCACCAGCGCCCTGGCCTGGCCCGGCATGCTTTCCGAGGTCCAGCTCGGCAGCATGAAGCTGAAGACATGCGCCAGCGCCGCGCCGATCAGCGTGTCGACAATCCGCTCGCCGACCAGCGACGGCTGGCCCGGATCGAGCAGATGCAGTTGCAGCAGCCCGACCACGCAGGCCGCCACCGAGGTGAAGCGGTAGTTGACGGTCGCAAACGCATGCGCCACCGCCAGCGCCAGAAACAGCACCGCGATGATCGGCTCGGGCTCATGCACGTACTTGAGCAGCAGCCCGGCCAGCGCACAGCCGATGAGATTGCCCACCACCCGGTCGTTGCGCCGCTTGAGCGTGACCGAATAGTTGGCCCGCATGATTACGGCGATGGTCAGCAGAATCCATTGGCCGTGCGACGCGTAATGCAGGTTCTGCGCGATCACATAACCGGCGCCCATCGCGAAGGTGGTGCGGATCGCATGGCGCAGCACCGGCGATTCGAGCCGGAACTGCGCCGTCAGCACGCGCAGCCCCCAGCCCGAGCGCGACAGAAAGGGCCGCAGATTGAGCGTCGGCGACAGGTCGGCCAGCGAGCCCGGCCGCTCGACCAGCCCGCGCAGCGCCTCGGTCTGGTCGACCACGCTCAGCACGCGCCGATAGCTGCCGCGCGCGATCTCCAGCTCCTCGCTGCCTTCGAGCGCGTCGTCCTCGGCCAGCCGGCGCAGCTCGTGCGCAATGGCAAAGCGCTCGGCGCGGTAGTTGACGGCGCGGCGCGGCGCGATGTCGTTGAGCAGCGACCAGGCCAACTCGTCGATGTCGGCGGCGGACTTGCGCACCAGATCGCGCAGAAACATCAGCAGATCCGAGCCGGCGTAATTGCGCCGCAGCCGGTCGTAATCGGTCTGGCTGGCGATGGCGTATTCCGACAGCTCGACCGCCGCCAGCAGCACCGACGCGAGCCGCGCGCCGCGGTCGTCGCGGATGTCGCGGAAGACGAAATCGCGCGCCATCTGGAGCTGGTCGGTCAGCCGCGCCTGCTGGGCGATGAGCGCGTCGTAGACCGCGTCGAGCGCGAGCTCGCTGTCGAACAGATCGGCCTTGCAGCGCAGATAGCTGGCGAATTCATTCAGGCATTCGGCCAGCGCCTGCTGCTTGGTGCGCAGCGCCAGCAGCCGCGCCACGCCGAGCGCATAGCCCGAATAGACCACGCCGCCGGCCATCATCAGCAAGGTGTGGCGCAGTACCTCGGCCGGCGTTTCGGTGCCGATGCCGATGGTCAGCACGATCATGAAGAAGCCGGCAAAGCTCACCGGCAGAGCCTTGCGGCCGTAGGCGGTCAGCATCGAGATGAAGAAGCTGAGCGCGAGCAGCGCCGGCCCGAGCGTGGCCGGATTGGCCATGCCGAAGCCGGCGAACAGCGCCGCCAGCGTCATCACGCCGAGCGCGGCGCCCAGCTCATTGAGCTTGTTGCGCACCGGGCTCGGCGTGTCGGCAAAGCTCAGGCAGATGGCGCCGCTGCCGAGCGAGACGGCGGTGGCGTAGTCGAAGGCCCACCACGCAAGCAGGCCGAGCGCAACGACGCCGAAGGCGGCGCCGAGCCCGTTGAAGGCGTAGTGGCTGAGAACGTAGCGGGCGAGTGCGGGGCGGACTTCCATCCGCCCGATTGTCTCAGCCCTCGCAGCGGGCGCGTGTGTCGCCGACCAGCGCGTCGAGGGCGTCGGCGGCGGCCAGCGCCACGACCTCGCCTATCACGATGACCGACGGGCTCGCCATGCCGTGCGCGGCGATGTCGTCGGCGAGCCGATCCAGCTGCGTGACCAGCCGGCGCTGATCGGCGCGGGTGCCGTTCTGCACCACGGCCACCGGCATGTCGGCACGCATGCCGCCGTCGATCAGCGCCGCCGCGATGTGACGCGCGCGCGCCATGCCCATGTAGACCACGAGCGTGAGCCGCGAGCGCGCGAGCGCCGCCCAGTCCGGCCCCTCGCCGTCCTTCTTGCTGTGGCCGGTGACGAAGGCCACGCCCTGCGCATGGTCGCGGTGCGTGACCGGAATGCCGGCCGCACTCGCCGCGCCGACGCCGCTGGTGATGCCCGGAATCACTTCCACCGCGATGCCCATCGCGCGCAGGTGGGCGCATTCCTCGCCACCACGGCCGAACACGAAGGGGTCGCCGCCCTTCACGCGCACCACGGTGCGGCCGGCGCGCGCCTCGGCGAACATCAGCCGCTCGATGAATTCCTGCGGCGTCGATTCGCAGCCGCCGCGCTTGCCCACGCCCACCATGCGTGCGTCGGGCCGGGCGTGAATCAGGATGTCGGGATGGACCAGATCGTCGATGAGCAGCACGTCGGCCTCGCCGATGGCGCGCGCGGCCTTGAGCGTGAGCAGCTCGGGATCGCCAGGGCCGGCGCCGACGAGGATGACGCGACCGACGGTGCGAGTGGTGGGAAGCTTCATGCGGCGGATTCCTGGGAAACGGTTGGCGCGAGCGCGGCCAGCGCGGTGAAGATGGCGTCGATCTGGGCCGCGATGGCCTCGGGTACGGGCGACTCGCCGGCCAGCACCGATTGCGTCCATTGCGCGGTGAGTGCGGCGTCGCGGTTCTCGGGCAGCTCGGTGCCGATGGCGGCCACGGCTTCGGGCTCGACCACGGTGCGGCAGACGCCGGCATGGAACCAGTCCATGCGCTGGGCGCGGCGCGCGTTGGCGACCGGCTCGCCTTCGGTCGCGCGCATCAGCAGCACATCCTCGCCGCTGCGCTCGAAGCAGGTGCTCAGCAGCACCTGGTATTCGGGATGGGTATAGCTGGCCAGCCGCAGCGCCGGCACCGCGAAGGGCTGCAAAAGCTTGCACAGCGAATGGCTGGAGTTGCGCACGCCGAGCACCGGCCGCAGATCGAGGATGCCGGCAAGCTGCGGCGCGAGCACGCCGACCGGCACGAACAGCGGCTGGCGCGCGGCAACCGCTGCGGCCAGCGCGGCATCGAGCGCGGCGCGCTCGGTGGCGACCGGCAGCGCCATCGCATCGAAGATTTCGGCCGTGGTCACGCGGGCGCCGTGGGCCCGCGCGCCGGCCATCGGGTCGCGTGCCACGCCGTGCACCAGCACCGGCACGCCGCGCGCGGCGAGCAGGCCGGCCAGCAGCGGCACCAGATTGGCCATGTGGCGCGCGCCGTTGTAGCTGGGGATGACCACCGGCGCGGTCGCGCCCCTGGGGTCGGCGAGCAGGTCGAGGCTGGCGTGCGTGGCATCGAGGAAGCCGAGCAGCTCGTCGACCGATTCGCCCTTGATGCGCATGGCGAGCAGCACCGCGCCGAGTTCGAGATCGCCGATGTCGCGCGCCAGCACGGCGCGCCAGAGCGCTTGCGCCTGGGCCCGGTCGAGGCTGCGGGCGCCGTCCTTGCCGCGGCCGATTTCCTTGATGAGCGGGGCGCAGTTGAGTCGGTCGGTCATGGCGTGTTCTTGCGGATTCGGTGAATGGGGTCGGCTCAGGCGGCCTGACGGGCGGGCCGGCGCGCGTCGACGAGACGGCGCAGCTCGGGCACGCAGGAGCCGCATTGTGTACCGCAGCGCAGGCCCTCCTTCAGCGCGTGCAACACCGCGTCGGCGGGCGCATCGCCGTGGTCGGCGATGAAATCCTCGATGCGGCGCTGGGTCACGTTGATGCAGTTGCAGATGGTGCGACCGGCCGGTACCACGCCGGCCGGCGCCTGCGGCGTGGCCATGAGCAGCAGCCGGCCGAAGGCGCGCGCATCGACGCCGGCTTCCAGGCTGTCGCGCAGCCAGCCTTCGGCGACGAAGTCGGTGGCCGCGTCGCCGGCAAGCAGCACCGCGTCGAGCCGGCCGTCGGCCAGCCGCATGCGGCGGCGCGCGTTGCGCCGGGCGTCGTCATAGCGCAGCACCGGCTCGGCGGCGAGGCCGAAGCGCAGCTCGATGCGGTCGACGAGGCCGTCGGGCAGCCGCGCCGCCGCGCCACGGAACAGCAGCCCGACGCGCACCGGGCCGCCGTCGGGCGCCGGCTCGTCGCGGCCGAAGGGCGTGCAGCTCGCGTAGTCGAGCACGGCGAATTCGGCTTGCAGCGCCTCACGAACCGCGCGGGCTTCGTCCTCGGCAAACCAGCCGAAGGCGAGCACGCGCGCCGGCAGCGCGACCTTCTCGACCCGCACGGCGGCGTGCTTGAGTTCGGGCTGATGGCTGAGCGGATCGGTCGCGCCGGTGGTGAGCGCATTGACGCCAGCCAGCACGCGGCCGTCGGCATCGCGGCCGCCGACATAGGCCGAGCCCCAGTGCATCGGGATAAAGGCATCGCCCGAACGCACGGTGACGCTGGCGCGCGCCGGCAGCAGCATCGCGCCACGCCGCGAGGCCACGCGCACCAGCTCGCCGCTCTCGATGCCGCGCCGCGCCATGTCGCCCGGGTAGAGCTCGATGACCGGCTCGGGCGCATGGCCGAACAGCCGGCCGAGCGTGCCGGTGCGGGTCATGCCGTGCCACTGGTCGCGCAGGCGGCCGGTGGTCAGGCGGAAGGGATGGCGCGCGTCGATGGCGTCGGCGACCGGCACATAAGGCAGCGCAGCGAATTTCGCGCGGCCGGATTCGGTCGGGAACACGCCGTCGGCGTACAGGCGCGCGACCGGCGCCTCGCCTTCGCGGCAGGGCCATTGCTGCGGGCCCTGGGCGTCGAGCATGGCGTAGCCGAGGCCGGTGATGTCGAGGTCGCGGCCGCGCGTGGTTTCGCGGTGCTCGTTCCAGATGGCTTCGGCGTCGTCGTAGCCAAACAGCGTCGGCTGGCCGGGGCGCAGCACGGCTTCGAGCCGGCGCGCCACGTCGACCGCAATGCGCCAGTCGGCGCGCGCCGCGCCCGGCGCGGCAATCGCGGCGCGCACGCGGCTGATGCGGCGTTCGGAATTGGTGACGCTGCCATCCTTCTCGGCCCAGCTTGTTGCAGGCAGCAGGATGTCGGCGTACTCGGCGGTTTCGGTGCCGGCAAAGGCGTCCTGCACGATCACGCATTCGGCGGCGGCCAGCGCCTCGCGCACCCGGTTCTGGTCCGGCATCGACTGGGCGGGATTGGTGCAGACGATCCACAGCAGCTTGATCTGCCCGGCGCGCACCGCCTCGAACATGTCGACCGCCGTCTTGCCCGGCGCGGCCGGCACGGCGTCCACGCCCCACAGCCGCGCCACCTCGGCGCGATGCTCGGCGTTGGCCAGGTCGCGGTGGCCGCTCAGCAGATTGGCCATGCCGCCCACCTCGCGCCCGCCCATCGCATTGGGCTGGCCGGTGAGCGAGAACGGCCCGGCGCCCGGCCGGCCGATCTGCGCCGTGGCCAGATGCAGATTGATGAGCGCCGCATTCTTGGCCGTGCCGCTGGCCGACTGGTTGAGGCCCTGGCAGTACAGCGACAGCACGGCCTTGGCGCGGCCGAACAGCAGCGCCGCGTCCATCACCAGCTCGGCGCTGATGCCGCAGGTCTGCGCGACGAAGCCCGGCGTGTAGTCGCGCACCAGCCGCTTCAGCTCCGCGAAGCCCTCGGTATGCGCGGCGATATAGCTCTCGTCGATGAGCCCTTCCCACAGCAGCACATGCAGCATGCCGTGGAACAGCGCCACGTCGGTACCGGGCAGGATTTGCAGGAACAGGTCGGCGCTCTCGGCCGTGTCGGTGCGGCGCGGATCGATGACGATGGTCTTCAGCGCCGGATTGCGCGCCTTCGCATCCTCGATGCGGCGGAACAGGATCGGATGCGCATAGGCCGGATTGGCGCCGACGATGAACAGCAGGTCGGTGTGGTCGATGTCCTCGTAGCAGGCCGGCGGCGCGTCGGCGCCGAGCGTGAGCTTGTAGCCCGCCACCGCGCTCGACATGCACAGCCGCGAGTTGGTGTCGATGTTGTTGCTGCCGAGCAGGCCCTTGGCCAGCTTGTTGAAGACGTAGTAGTCCTCGGTGAGCAGCTGGCCGCTCAGGTAGAGGCCCACGCTGTCGGGGCCGTGGCGCGCGACGGTGTCGGCGATGCGGCCGGCCACCGTGTCGAGCGCTTCGTCCCAGCCGGCGGCGCGGCGCGGCTGGCCGCGCGTGTCGCGGATTTCCGGCGCCAGCAGCCGCGCCGTGCGTTGCAGGCCGGGCCGCGCCGTCAGGTGCAGCGTCGAGCCCTTGGTGCAGAGCCGGCCGAAGTTGGCCGGATGGTTTTCATCGCCGCGCACGCCGGTCACCTCGCCCGCGCGCGTCTCGATGACCACGCCGCAGCCGACCCCGCAGTAGGGGCAGGTGCTGCGTGTTTCCTGCGGGGCGACAGCAATCGGGATCGGGTTCATGGCGAGTTTCGCGAGCTTGAGGCCGCAAGGCCCGGGTTCAAAGATGCATCGGCAATATCGGAAACGGCAGCCAGCATGAAGCCCGGCCGCCCTGCCCGGCTATCAGCCGCAGCGGCGCACCGGACAGGCCGGCACCGCCGGCTCGGCACCGGCCTCGGCGAGCGCCTCGGCGGCCAGCAGCACGCGGCCGTTCTCGATCCGCAGCGGCCAGGTCTTCACCTGGCCCACATCGGGCGCCACCACCGCGCCGGTCGCCAGTTCGATGTTCCAGTTGTGCAGCGGACAGGCCACGCGCCCGCCGAACACGATGCCCTGCGACAGCGGCCCGCCCTTGTGCGGACAGCGGTCCTCCAGCGCAAACACGGCGCCCGCGCTGCGGAAGATCGCCACATCGGCGAGACCGGCTTGGGCGCGCTTCACCACGCGCGCGCCGAGTTCGGGCAGGTCGTCCAGCGCGCCCACATCGAGCCATTCCATTGCCTTCTCCTGTTCGATCGTCGGGTTACGCATGGCTCTTGGCCTCGGCGGTCAGCGGCACGAACTGGCGCAGATCGACCTGCGCCCGCTCGGGCTCGTGCCAGGGATCGGGCAGCCCGTCGAGCGAGAACAGCAGCCGCTCATACAGCGCCTTGCGGCCCTCGGCGTCGTCGAGCACACGCGCCTTCACGTAATCCATGCCGACGCGGCTCAGGTAATGAACCGTGCGTTCCAGATACCAACCCTCCTCGCGGTAGAGCTGGAGGAAGGCGCCGGAAATCTCCATCACCTCCTCGGCCGTGCCCACCTTGCAGAAGAATTGCGCGACCTCGGTCTTGATGCCGCCGTTGCCGCCGATGTGGATTTCCCAGCCCGAGTCGACGCCGATCACGCCCACATCCTTGATGCCCGATTCGGCGCAATTGCGCGGGCAGCCCGACACCGCCAGCTTGACCTTGTGCGGTGCCGCCATGCGCCAGAGCATCTTCTCCAGATCGATGCCGAGGCCCGTGCTGTCCTGGGTGCCGAAGCGGCACCACTCGCTGCCGACGCAGGTCTTCACCGTGCGCAGCGTCTTGCCGTAGGCGTGGCCCGACGGCATGCCGATCTCGGTCCACACGGCTTGCAGGTCTTCCTTCTTCACGCCGAGCAGATCGATGCGCTGGCCGCCCGTGACCTTGACCGCCGGGATCTTGAACTTGTCCACGGCGTCGGCGATGCGGCGCAGTTCGTCGGCGCTGGTCACGCCGCCCCACATGCGCGGCACGACCGAATAGGTGCCGTCCTTCTGGATGTTGGCGTGCGCGCGTTCGTTGATGAAGCGCGATTGCGGATCGTCCACCGCTTCCTTGGGCCAGGTGCTGATGAGGTAGTAGTTCATCGCCGGGCGGCAGCTCGGGCAGCCGTCGGGCGTGCGCCAGCCGAGCGCCGCGCGCGTCTGCGTCATCGAGGTGAGGTGCTGGTTGCGGATCGCGTCGCGCACCGCCTGATGCGAATGGTCGGTGCAGCCGCACATGGCCTTGACGGCGGGCGCGGCGGTGTAGTCGGCGCCGGCCGTGGCCATGAGGATTTGCTCGACCAGCCCGGTGCACGAGCCGCAGGACGCGCTCGCCTTGGTGCACTTGCGCACCTCGTCGAGCGTGAACAGGCCCTGCTCGCGGATGGCCTTGACGATGCTTCCCTTCTTCACGCCGTTGCAGCCGCAGACCTCGGCCTCGTCGGGCAGCGCCATCGCGCGGTTGCCGCCGCCGTGGCCGCTGTCGCCGAGATGGTTCTCGCCGAACATCAGGTGCTCGCGAATCTCGTTCACATGCCGGCCTTCGCGCAGCAGCGTGAAGTACCAGGAGCCGTCTGCGGTGTCGCCGTACAGGCAGGCGCCGACCAGCTTGTCGTCCTTCAGCACCAGCTTCTTGTAGACGCCGCCGTAGGGATCGCTCAGCACGATTTCCTCGCAGCCTTCGCCACCGATGAAATCGCCGGCCGAGAACAGGTCGATGCCGGTGACCTTGAGCTTGGTGCTGGTCACGGTGCCGGCATAGGCCGCGTCGCTGGGCCCGGCCAGATGCTGGGCACAGACCTTGGCCTGCTCGAACAGCGGCGCCACCAGACCGTAGGCAATGCCGCGATGCGCCGCGCATTCGCCGACCGACCACACGCTCGGGTCGCTGGTTTGCAACGCGTCGTTGACGACGATGCCGCGATTGCAGTCGAGCCCGGCGCTCTCGGCCAGCGCGTAGTTGGGGCGGATGCCGACCGCCATCACCACCAGATCGGCCGGTAGCTGGGTGCCGTCCTTGAACCTGATCGCGGCGACGCGGCCCGATTCGCCGCGCACCAGTTCGCTGGTCTGCGCGCCCATCGCGAAGTGGATGCCGCGCGCTTCGAGCGCGGTCTGCAACAGCTTGCCGGCGGTCTTGTCGAGCTGGCGTTCCATCAGCCAGTCGCCGACGTGGACCACGGTCACGTCCATGCCGCGGATCTTCAGGCCGTTGGCGGCTTCGAGTCCGAGCAGGCCGCCGCCGATGACGACGGCATGCGTGTGCACCTTGGCGGCGGCGATCATCGCGTCGGTATCGGCGATGTCGCGGTAGGCGATCACGCCTTCCAGGTCGGCGCCCGGAATTGGCAGGATGAAGGGATTTGAGCCGGTCGCGATCAGCAGCTGGTCGTAGTCGGCGCGCTGGCCGTCGGCGGTCTCAACAAACTTGGCCGCGCGGTCGATCTTCACGATCCTCTTGCCGGTGTGCAGCGCGATGCCGTTCTCGGCGTACCAGGGCAGCGGGTTGAGGATGATCTCGTCGATCGTCTGCTCGCCGGCCAGCACCGGCGACAGCAGGATGCGGTTGTAGTTGGGATGCGGCTCGGCGCCGAAGACGGTGATGTCGTACTTGCCCGGCGCGAGCTTGAGCAGCTCCTCCAGGGTGCGGATGCCGGCCATGCCGTTTCCGATGCAGACGAGCTTGGGCTTGTTCATGCGTGCCTCGCTGCGCGTTTCTTGCGCGTGAGAAGGGCCTGCCGATGCGCTCGGGCGCATCGGAACGAAGGTGGTCTGGGTCTTGGATTGCCCGCGCTCAGGCGGGCCGGATGCGTGCCGCCTACGCGGTCTCGACCTCGGGCTTGGCGTGCCGGTGGTAGAGGAATTCGAGCACCGCGGTGCGGTAGTCCATGTACTGGCTGTCGTGGGCCAGCGCCACGCGGTCGCGCGGTCGCGCCAGCTTCACGCTGAGGATTTCGCCGATGGTCGCGGCCGGGCCGTTGGTCATCATCACGATGCGGTCGCTGAGCAGAACCGCCTCGTCCACGTCGTGCGTGACCATCACGACCGTGCTGCCGGTCTTGGCGATGATCTTGAGCAGCTCGTCCTGCAGGTGGGCGCGGGTCAGCGCGTCGAGCGCGCCGAAGGGCTCGTCCATGAGCAGTACCTTGGGTTCCATCGCCAGCGCCCGGGCGATGCCGATGCGCTGCTTCATGCCGCCCGAGATTTCGCCGGGGCGCTTCTCGGCCGCGTGGCTCATCTTCACCAGGTCGAGCGCGGCCAGCGTGCGTTCCTTGAGCTGGGCCTTGGTCTCGCGCGCGCCGAACACGCGCTCGACCGCCAGATGCACATTGTCGAAACAGGTGAGCCAGGGCAGCAGCGAATGGTTCTGGAACACCATCGCGCGGTCGGGGCCGGGGCCCTTGATCTCGCGGCCCGCCGCGATCGCCACGCCGGCGCTCGGCGTGTTGAGCCCGCTGACGATGTTGAGCAGCGTGCTCTTGCCGCAACCGGAGTGACCGATCAGCGCGATGAACTCGCCCTTGGTCACGTTCAGGTTGATGTCGCGCAGCGCGACGAAGGCGCCCTTCTTGGTGTTGAACGTGACGCCGACGTTCTCGATCTGGATGAACTTTTCCATGGCGATGCTCCGGTGCTTTGCGGGGTTCAGGACTTGACGTCTTCGTAGGTGAAGGCTTGCGCCACCCGCACCAATGCCATCTCGAGGATCAGGCCCACGATGCCGATCACGAAGATCGCCACGATGATGTTGGCCACGTTGAGGTTGTTCCACTCGTCCCAGACCCAGAAGCCCACGCCCACGCCGCCGGTCAGCATCTCGGCCGCCACGATCACCAGCCACGCGGTGCCGACGGCCAGCCGCACGCCGGTCAGGATGTAGGGCAGCACCGAGGGCAGCAGGATCTTGGTGATGACCTTCCACTCGCTCAGGTTCAGCACCTTGGCCACGTTCAGATAGTCCTGCGGCACGCGCTGCACGCCCACGGCGGTGTTGATGATCATCGGCCAGATCGAGCAGATGAAGATGGTCCAGATCGCCGCCGGATTGGCGCCCTTGAACACCAGCAGGCCGATCGGCAGCCAGGCCAGCGGCGACACCGGCCGCAGCAGCGTGATGACCGGATTGAACATGCGGCCGCAGAACTCGGACCGGCCGATGAGGAAGCCGAACGGAATGCCGACCGCCGCCGCGAGGCCGAAGCCCATCGCCACGCGCAGCAGCGAATTGCCGATCTTGAAACCGATGCCCACGTCGTTCGGGCCGGCCTTGTAGAACGGATCGGCAAACACCTTGAGCGCCGCATCGAACACCACCGCTGGCGACGGAATGTCGGCGGTGAACTTGTGCACCGCGATCCACACCGCCAGCAGCGCACCGAAGCCGAGCAGCGGCGCAAGGATGCGCAGCGCAATCGCGCGGGTCGCTTCCAGGGTGCGCCCCGGTGCGGGCTGCGGCGTGGGACCGGACGTGCCGGGCGCGGGAACTTGCTTGAGGACAGCGGCCATGGCGGGCTCCTGTTGCATCGTCGTGGTGAAAGTGAAAGCAGGCGTGGCGGGCTTCAGGCCGCCTTCACCTTGAAGCTGTCGGCGTACTTCGCCGGATCCTTGCCGTCCCAGACCGCACCGTCGATCATCTTCACGCTGCGCATCGCGTCCTTCGGCACGGCGATGTTCATGGCCGAGGCCACCTGCTTGTAAAGATCGATCTGGTTTACCGCTTTGGCCACGGCCAGATAGTCGGGATGCGCCTTGAGCAGGCCCCAGCGCTTGTGCTGCGTGAGGAACCACATGCCATCCGACAGGAACGGGAAGTTCACGTAGCCGTCGTTGAAGAACTTCATGTAGTTGGGGTCGTCCCAGCTCTTGCCCAGGCCGTTCACATAGCGGCCCAGGATGCGCTGGTTGATCGCATCGACCGAGGTGTTCACATAGCCCGGCGCGGCGATGGCTTCGGCCATCTTGAGGCGGTTGTTCAGCGAGGCGTCGATCCAGCGGCTGGCTTCGAGCACGGCCATCATCACGGCGCGCGTGGTGTTGGGGTTCTGCTTCACGAACTCGGCGGTGCATCCGAGCACCTTCTCGGGATGGTCCTTCCAGATGTCCTGGGTGGTGTTGGCCGTGATGCCGATGTTGTCCATGATGGCGCGCTGGTTCCAGGGCTCGCCAACGCAGAAGCCATCCATGTTGCCGATGCGCATGTTGGCCACCATCTGCGGCGGCGGCACGGTGATGGTCTTGGCGTCGGTCAGCGGATTGATGCCGTAGGTGCCGAGCCAGTAGTACAGCCACATCGCGTGGGTGCCGGTCGGAAAGGTCTGGGCGAAGGTGTATTCGCGCTTGTCGCTGTCCATCAGCTTCTTGAGGCTGGCGCCGTCCACGGCGCCCTTGTCGGACAGCTTCCTGGAGAGCGTGATCGCCTGGCCGTTGTGGTTGAGGCCCATGAGCACGGCCATGTCCTTCTTGGGGCCGGACACGCCGAGTTGCACGCCGTAGATCAGGCCGTAGAGCACATGGGCGAAGTCGATGTCGCCGTTGACCAGCTTGTCGCGCACCGAGGCCCAGGACGCTTCCTTGCTCGGCACGATGGTCACGCCGTACTTCTTGTCGAAGCCGAGCACCGAGGCCATCACGATGGAAGCGCAGTCGGTCAGCGGGATGAAGCCGATCTTGACTTCCTTCTTCTCGGGCGCGTCCGAGCCGGCGGCCCAGGCGCCGGCCTTCACGCGCGGATCGATCATGGCCATGAGACCGGCACCGCTGCCGGCTGCGATGAGCGTGCGGCGGCGGCTGTCGATCTTCTCGGTGGTGTCCGTCGTGGCGGGCGTCTGGGGCGACATCGAGTTCTCCGTGTGGCTGGCGAGTGCGGGCCAGCGTTCTGAAAAGACAAAAAAATAAGGGCGTCCTGCCGGCCCGAACCTGAGTTCGAACCGACGGGACGCCCTTATCCCGAAGAGCAGGCACCGTCCTTGGTACCTGCCATTCCTAAATCTGAATTTGCTGCTTGCTGCTGCGCCGCCATTGGCGCGAGCCAACGACTAAGCAATCGGCAGGCCAGAACAAGGAGATATTCTCAATCCCTTGTTTTTAAAAGAATTGTCTCGTGATGAAATGCATTTTGACGCTCAGCCTGCCGAACCGTCAGGCACTGCGAATGTGCGTTGCACCACGTTCGCGCTTCATCGCTGTGCAGCGCAGCGTCAGACCAGCAGGTCGGCCATCTCGACCACGCGGCGCGCCACTTCGCCGAGCTTGAGGTTCTTTTCCATCGCCATGCGGCGCAGGCGCCGATGCGCCTCGTCCTCGCTGAGGCCGCGCTTGATGAGCAGCGCCTTGGCCTTGTCGATGTGCTTGCGGTCGTCGAGCTGGGATCGGGTGTCGGCCAGCTCGGCGAGCAGCTGCTGGTCGAGCCGGAAGCGCGCCACCGCCACCTCCAGCACCGGCTTGAGCTTGGCCGGATTCATGCCCTCGGCCACATAGGCCGACACGCCCTGGCGCAGCAGCGCCGCCACATGCTGGGTCGATTCGCTGGCGCTGAACATGGCGATCGGGCGCGGCCGGTCGCGCGTGGCCACCACCACATGTTCGAGCACGTCGCGCGCATCGGAATCGCTGCGGATGATGACCACCTCGGGCGCGAAGGCCTCGATGATCTCGGGCAGCTTGATGTCGTAGCCCGATACCGCGCGCACCTCGAAGCCGAGCGCCTGGAGCTGCTCGAACAGCTGCGGATCGGCGCCGTCATAGGCGTCGCCCGAATCGTTGATGACGATGATGCGCTGGCGATCGGTCATGGAATGGGGAGGAAGACGACGGTTGATGAGCGATTGACCTGAGCGCTGCCATGGTCAAGCTCCGATCTGCTTCTAGGAGAAAAGCACAAACAGCGCCAAAGCTATCATTGGCCCGCATCTTTCGAACCGCTTTTGAAACGGAACCAACGTTGTTAGTGCTCGGCTTCGAATCTTCCTGCGACGAGACCGGCGTGGCGCTGTATGACGACGCGCGCGGCCTGCTCGCCCACGGTCTGCACAGCCAGATCGCCATGCACCGCGAGTACGGCGGCGTGGTACCCGAGCTGGCCTCGCGCGACCATGTGCGCCGGCTGGTGCCGCTGCTGCGCGGCGTGCTCGCCGACGCCGGCGTGGCGCTGCCCGAGGTCGACGCGGTCGCGGTCACCGCCGGGCCGGGGCTGGCCGGCGCGCTGCTGGTCGGCGCGAGCTTCGGGCATGCGGTGGCGGTCGCGCTGGGCAAGCCGGTGATCGAGGTGCATCACCTCGAAGGCCATCTGCTGTCGCCGCTGCTCGAAGCCGATGCGCCCGGCTTTCCCTTCGTGGCGCTGCTGGTGTCGGGCGGCCACACCCAGCTGATGCAGGTGGACGGCGTGGGGCGCTACACCCTGCTCGGCGAGACGGTGGACGACGCGGCCGGCGAAGCCTTCGACAAGACCGCCAAGCTGCTCGGCCTGCCCTATCCGGGCGGCCCCGAGATTTCGCGGCTGGCCGAACAGGGCGACGCCAGCGCCTTCACCTTTCCGCGTCCGCTCAAGCATTCGGGCGATTTCAATTTCAGCTTTGCCGGCCTCAAGACCAGCGTGCTGACGGCGGTGCGCAAGATCGGCACGCCGACCGAGACCCAGCGCGCCCACATCGCGGCGGCGGTGGTCGATGCGATCACCGATGTGCTCACCGCCAAGGCGGTCGCGGCGCTGAAGAGCACCGGCATGAAGACGCTGGTGGTGTCGGGCGGCGTGGGCGCCAATCGCCAGCTGCGCGCCCGGCTCGACGATGCGGCGCGGCGCCATCGCTTTCGCGTGCATTACCCGCGGCTGGATCTGTGCACCGACAACGGCGCGATGATCGCCTTCGCGGCGGCGAAGCGCTGGGCGGTCGATCCGGCGCTGGCCAGGCCGGCCGGCGTCATCGAGGTACGGCCGCGCTGGCCACTGGCCTGAAGCCCGAAAGCAGTCTCGCTGGCCGCTGACCTGAGCCAGCGCTGGTCCGAACCGTCAGCGCCTCAGGCCGCCTTGCTCGCGCCCAGCTTGCTTTCGGTGCCGGCGCGCAGCCGCGCCACGTTGGCGCGATGGCGCCAGACCAGTAGCAGCGCCATCGCCAGCACCGCCAGCGTGACCGCATCGATGCCGCGCAGCAGCGCGCTGGCCAGCGTGGCGACAAAGGCCGCGCTGATCGATGCCAGCGACACATAGCGCGACAGCTTCACCACCACGCCGAAGGTCAGCAGCGCCGCCAGCGCCAGCTGCCAGCTCAGCCCCACGAGTACGCCGAGCGCCGTCGCCACGCCCTTGCCGCCCTGGAAGCGGTGCCAGACCGGATACAGATGGCCGAGGAAGGCGGCGAGCGCGACCGCGCCGAGCACATCGCTGCCAAAGCCGAGCTGGGCGGCAAGCCACACCGGCACCCCGCCCTTGAGCGCATCGAACAGCAGCGTCAGCAGCGCCGCCGCCTTGTTGCCCGAGCGCAGCACATTGGTGGCGCCCGGATTGCCCGAGCCGTAGCTGCGCGGATCGGCCAGCTGGAACAGCTTCGAGAACACGATGGCGAACGAGATCGATCCGATCAGGTAGGCGGCGATGACGGCGAGCGCGGCGTTCAGGCTCATGGACTTCCCTTGAATGAAACCGCGCGCATGTTAGCCGCAGGCCATGGCGCGCCTCAGCCGGCCGCGTGCGAAATGATCGAGGCGAACGGTCCGGTACCGGCGGTGGCATTGCCGATCAGGTCGCGCAGTTCGGGCGACTGCTCCATGCGCCGCACCGCGAGGCCGACCGCCAGCACATCGATGGCGAGCAGATGCAGGATGCGCGACACCATCGCGATGTAGTGCTGGCCGTCCTCGGCATGGTCGACCGCGATGGTGGCGGTGGCGCGGCGCGCGAGCGGCGAATGGCTCGCCGCGATGGCGATCACGCTGGCACCGGCGGCCAGCGCCAGATCGACCGAATGCAGGATGTCGGCATGCTTGCCCGAGCTGGACACCGCCACCACCACATCGCCGGGCCCGAGCAGGCTGGCTGCCATCTCCTGCAGGCGCGCATCCGAATAGGCCACGGTGGGAATGCGGAACCGGAAGAACTTGTGCTGGCCGTCGAGCGCGACCACGCCCGAGTTGCCCATGCCGTAGAACTCGATGCGGCGCGCGTTCTGCAGCAGGCCGATGGCGCGCTCGACCGCCTGGGTGTCGAGCAGGTCGCGGAAGCGGACGATGGCCGAGATGGTGTTGTCGAGCACCTTGGCGCTCAGGTCGGGCGCGGCGTCGCCGAGCTTGACCGAGCTGTGCCGCACCGGAATCGTCCCGGTCAGGCCCGACGCGAGCTTGAGCTTGAAATCGGCCAGCCCCTGGAAGCCGAGCGAGCGGCAGAAGCGGATGACGGTCGGCTGGCTCACGTCGGCATGGCGCGCGATCTCGGCGATCGGCTCGCCGATGAACACGCGCGGATGCTCGAGCAGCCAGTCGGCCACGCGCTGCTCGGCCGGGCTCAGGCGGGCGCGCGCGGAGCGCAGGTTGTCGAGTACCGGCGTGTCGTCGCTGCGCTGGTCGAGATGGGCGACGAGGATGGCGCCGACACCCAGAAACGCCGGATGCGGCGCGGTGATGACGTAGGTGGGAATGTCGGCAAGGTAGCCGGCGAAGCGCCCCTTGCTCTCGAAGCGCGCGCGAAAGCCCGAGCGGTCGAACAGCTCGCCGAGGCGCGGCACGATGCCGGCACCGATGTAGATGCCGCCGACCGCGCCGAGCGTCACCGCCACGTCCGACGCGACCGTGCCGAGCATGGCGCAGAAGCATTCGACGGTTTCGAGGCAGAGCGGATCGGCCGGCGCAGCCAGTGCGCGCTCGACGATCTCAGGCGCCTTCAGCGGCGCCACATCGGCGCCGGCCTGCGCCGCCAGCGCGCGGAAGATCAGCTCCAGCCCCGGCCCCGACACCAGCCGCTCGAAGGACACATGCTCAAGCTCGGTCCAGGCGTATTGCAGGATCGCCAGCTCGCGCGCATCGGCCGGGGCAAAGCTCACATGGCCGCCCTCGCTGCCGAGCGTGATCCAGCGGTCGTCGGCCGGGATCAGGCCCGACACGCCCAGGCCGGTGCCGGGCCCGATCAGCCCGATCACGCTGTTCTCGCGCGGCTGGCCGCCGCCCAGCTGGCGCAGGTCGCCGGGCGCCAGATGCGGCAGCGCCATCGCCAGCGCGGTGAAGTCGTTGACGACCAGCAGCGTGGTCAGACCCAGCTCACGGCGCGTCTCCTCGATGGAGAACTGCCAGTCGCGGTTGGTCATCTTCACGAAATCGCCGTCGATGGGATTGGCGATGGCGATGGCCGCATGACGCGGCCTGGCGCCAGTCAGCGGCGCGAGATAGGCACGCACCGTGGCGACCAGGCTCGGGTGATCGTCGCAGGCCAGCACCGCCACCGACGCGATGCGGCCGTCGGGCCATTGCAGCGCAAAGCGCGCGTTGGTCGCGCCGATGTCGGCCAGCAGGCGCGGCGGCTCGACCGGCGTCGGCCGTGCGGCGCGGCCGGCGCCGGCGGCCAGCTCGATGTCCTTCTCGTTGGCGGTCAGGGCGCGGTCGGCGCTGCGGCGTGGCGTGGCATCGGGCGGGGTCATCGTTGTGCTTGGGCGGGTGCGGGACGCGCGTGCGGGCGGGGTGGCGATGCTAACTTGGCCGCCCGTCGTGTCCTTCTTCCTGCGCCCGCCCATGTCCGCACTCCCTGTTCATTGCGCCCTGCTCGGCTATGGCTTTGCCGGCAAGACCTTTCATGCGCCGCTGCTGCTGGCCGAACCCGGCCTGCATCTCGCCAGCGTGCTGTCGAGCGACGCGGCCAAGGTGCATGCCGATCTGCCCGAGGCGCGCGTCGAATCCGATCTGGCGGCGCTGCTCGCCGACCCGGCGCTGCGGCTGGTCGTCATCGCCACGCCCAACGATCTGCATGCGCCGCTCGCGCGCGCCGCGCTGCTGGCCGGCAAGCATGTGGTCGTCGACAAGCCCTTCACCGTCACCCTCGCCGAGGCGCGCGAACTCGCGGCGCTCGCCGCCGAGCGCGGCCGCGTACTCGCGGTGTTCCACAACCGCCGCCACGACGGCGACTTTCTCGCGCTGCGCGCGCTGCTCGCGGCCGGCACGCTCGGCGAGCTGGTGCAGCTCGATTCGCGCTTCGACCGCTTCCGCCCCGAGCTGCGCGACCGCTGGCGCGAGCGCGCCACGCCGGGCGGCGGGCTCTGGTACGACCTCGCGCCGCATCTCGTCGATCAGGCGCTGCAACTCTTCGGCCTGCCCGAGGCGGTCAGCGCGCGCATCGCCACGCTGCGCCCCGGCGGCCAGGCCTGCGACTGGTGGCAGGCGCGGCTCGATTACGGTCGGCTCCAGGTCTGCCTGCAAGCGTCGATGATCGCGGCCGGCCCGATGCAGCGCCTTGCCGCCTACGGCACGCGCGGCGCGTGGATCAAGCACGGCCTCGACATGCAGGAAGACCGGCTGCGCGCCGGCGGCGGCCCGCGCGATCCGGGCTTCGGGCTCGACACCAACGCGCCCACGCTCTACCTCGGCGACGACGCGGTCAGCGTGGCGCAGCCGATGCCGGTCGGCGACTACGCCGCCTTCTACGCGGCGGTGGCGCGCGCCGTCGCTGCCAGCGATGCGGGCGATGCCACCACCGCCGCCGCGCTCAACCCCGTGCCGCCGGCCGAGGCAGTCGCGGCGATGGCGGTGATCGAGGCCGGCCTGCGCTCGCAAGCCGAAGGCCGCGCGGTCGGACTCGACCTCAGCACCGCCGAGCGCGCCGCGTTCGAGCACGGTTGACTGGCCCGGCGCACCTCAGGCGATGCGCCGCTCGGTCGCCGGATCGAAGAACACCGCCTTCGACAGATCGAAGTTCAGCGCCATCGTCTCGCCGGGCTGGCGCGCATGCGCCGGATGCACCCGGCAGGTGACGCCCTTGCCATTGATCGGCACCAGCACCAGCGTGTCGGGGCCGGTCGGCTCGATCAGGCTTACCGGCAGCTCGGCGGTGCGCACGAAATCGGGCACGGCCACGCCTTCCTGCCGGTGCGTGATCTGCTCGGGCCGGATGCCGAACACGATCTCGCGGCCCTCCCAGGCCCTGAGCTGGGCGTCGGCCGACACCGCCGGAAACACATAGCTGTTGGCGCCGCCGTCGAGCCGCACGCCATAGCCGCCGCCGATGGCCTCGACCCTGGCCGGGATGAAGTTCATCGACGGCGAGCCCATGAAGCTGGCCACGAACAGATTGGCCGGGTTGTCGTAGATCTGCTGCGGCGTGCCGAACTGCTGCACCTCGCCGGCCTTCATCACCGCGATCTTGTCGCCGAGCGTCATCGCCTCGATCTGGTCGTGCGTCACGTAGACGATGGTCGTGCCCATGCGCTGATGCAGCAGCTTGATCTCGGTGCGCATCTCCACGCGCAGCTTGGCGTCGAGGTTGGACAGCGGCTCGTCGAACAAGAACAGCGCCGGATCGCGCGCGATCGCCCGGCCCATCGCCACCCGCTGGCGCTGGCCGCCCGACAGCTGCGACGGCTTGCGGTCGAGCAGATGCTCCATCTGGAGCGTCTTGGCGACGCGGCCGACGATCTCGTCCTGCTTCGCCTTCGGCACCTTGCGAATCTCCAGGCCGAAGGAAATGTTCTCGCGCACGCTCATGTTGGGATAGAGCGCATAGCTCTGGAACACCATCGCGATGTCGCGGTCCTTCGGGCTCAGGTCATTCACCACGCGGTCGGCGATGCGGATCTCGCCCGAGGTGATGTTGTCGAGGCCGGCGATCATCGACAGCAGCGTCGACTTGCCGCAGCCCGACGGCCCGACCAGGATCAGGAACTCGCCCTGCTCCACCTCGATGTCGATGCCCTTGAGGATCTCGACGTTGTGATAACTCTTGCGAACGTTGCGGATCGAAAGCGCGCCCATGAAGCTGTCTCCGTGATGAATCTTTTGAACGGGCCTCAGCCCTTGACCGCGCCGGCCGTCAGCCCGCGCACGAAGTACTTGCCGGCCACCACGTAGACGAACAGCGTCGGCAGCGCGGCGATGATCGCGGCGGCCATGTCCACGTTGTATTCCTTGACGCCGGTGCTGGTGTTGACGAGGTTGTTCAGCGCCACCGTGATCGGCTGACGCTCGCCCGACGAGAACACCACGCCAAACAGAAAGTCGTTCCACACCTGGGTGAACTGCCAGATCACGCTCACCACGAAGATGGGCACCGACAGCGGCAGGATGATGCGGCGGAAGATCAGGAAGAAGCCCGCGCCGTCGATCTTGGCCGCCTTCACCAGCTCGTCGGGCAGGGTCACGTAGTAGTTGCGGAAGAACAGCGTCGTGAACGCCAGGCCGTAGACGACGTGCACGAAGATCAGCCCGGTCGTGGTGTTGGCCAGCCCCAGCAGCCCGAGCGTGCGGGCCATCGGCAGCAGCACCACCTGAAACGGAATGAAGCAGCCGATCATCAGCAGGCCGAACAGCGTGTCGCTGCCGCGAAAGCGCCACATCGTCAGCACGTAGCCGTTGAATGCGCCGAGCAGTGTGGAGATGAGCACCGACGGCACGACGAAGCTCATCGAGTTCCAGAAGTAGCCGCGCATGCCGTCGCAGGTGCTGCCGGTGCAGGCGCCCGACCAAGCCTTTTCCCAGGCGTAGAAGCTGAGCTGCTGCGGCAGCGACAGCAGATTGCCGGCGCGGATTTCCTCGCTCGTCTTGAACGAGGTGGTCAGCATCACGAACAGCGGCGCGAGGTAGTAGCAGCACACCGCCGCGAGCGCGGCGTACACGACGAACCGGCCCCAGCCGGGAGCGCCCGGCGGGCGCGATGCGGAAAGTTCAGCCACGGCGCGCGCTCCTGAGTTCGGAAACCATGAAGGGCACGATCACCGCCACCACGATCATGAGCATGACCATCGCGCTCGATGCGCCAAGGCCGATCTGGTTGCGCGTGAACGCATAGGTGTACATGAAGGTGGCCGGCAGATCGCTGCTGTAGCCGGGGCCGCCGTTGGTGAGCGCCATCACCAGGTCGAAGCTCTTGATCGCGATGTGCGCCAGGATCATGAAGCTAGAGAAGAACACCGGCCGCAGGCTCGGGATGACGATGCGGCGGTAGATGGTCGGTAGCGAGGCGCCGTCGACCTGGGCCGCCTTGATGATCGAATCGTCGATGCCGCGCAGGCCCGCAAGAAACAGCGCCATCACGAAGCCCGACGACTGCCAGACGCCGGCGATCACCACCGTGTAGATCGAGAAGTCGGGATCGATGATCCAGTCGAACTTGACGCCGTGAAAGCCCCAGTCGGTCAGCACCTTCTCCACGCCGAACTCGGGATTGAGAATCCACTTCCACGCCGTGCCGGTGACGATGAAGGACAGCGCCATCGGGTAGAGGTAGACCGAGCGGATGAAGCCTTCGGCGCGCACCTTCTGGTCGAGCAGCACCGCCAGCAGCAGCCCCACCGCCATGCAGATGACGATGAACAGCCCGCCGAAGATGGCGAGGTTCTTGAGCGCCAGCCACCAGCGCTCGTTGGCGAACAGCGCCTCGTACTGGCTCAGGCCGGCCCATTCGTAGCGCGGCATCAGCCGCGACGGCGTGAACGACAGCACCGCCGTCCAGGCGATGTAGCCGTAGATGAACAGCAGCGTGCACACGAAGGTGGGCGCAAGCACGATCTTGGGAAGCCAGCCGGCCAGCGTGTCGCAGAAGCGGCAGCGCGGCGGAGCCGGCGTTCGGGCAGTGACGACAGGCGTCATGGTGAGGTCCATGCGGCGCACTCCACGGAGAACCGCGCGGAGCGCGCGGGGTTGACGGAAACCGCCGCGCCGGCCGCGACAACGGCGGCCAGGATTGCAACTTGCGGGCGGTAGCGAATGACCGTTATTGTAGTTTGACTACTTTCTTCGAGCCAGACGCCAAGCCGCGAAAACCGGGGATTTCATCCCGGGGAAAACCCTTGCAAGCGCTCCTTTCTCCTGAGAAAAGTGGAAAAACCCGGCAGGCGCGGCGCTTGTCGCTGCAAGCGCTGTCGATGATCCGATCGAATCTTCAAGCACCGGCCGCGTATTTATGTTGTTTGACTACATGCATCACAGCCCGTCGAGGATGGCGCGGCGCTTGTCGCGATATTCCTCGTCGCTGATGAGCTTGCGTTCGCGCAGCCGGTCGAGCGTGCGCAGGCGCTGCTCGATGCGGTCGGCGTCGGTGGCGGCCGGCGCAGCGGGTGCTGCTGCGGGCTGCGCCGGAACGGGCCGCGGCGCGGCGCTGGCATCGACGGCGCGCGGCGCGACAGCTGGCGGCGCAGGTGGCGTCGGGGCGGGCGCCGCAGCGGCTGGCGCGACCGCCGCCGGCTGCGCCACCGCGCATCCCGGCAGCGCAAAGCTCAGCCAGTCCTTGCGCGCGGCGTCCGGCCGCGCGAGCCCGGCGCCATCGAGCTCGGTGAACTTGTCGAGCGGCGCCTGCCGCGCGCCGGGCGTGAACGGCCGCAGATAGCCCGACACCCTCACCTCCTGCTCGAAGCCGTACTGCACCAGCCCGGCGATGTAGTTGAACTGCCCGCCGCGCACGAACACCCGCGCGCTGTTGGTCGACAGCCCGAGATAGCGCCCGAGCTGCCCGCGCCGCGCACTGCTGGCGATGGCGATGTCCTCGTCGGGCCGGGCACGACCGAGCGCCTCGATCAGCGGCGGCAGCAGCGCATCGAGCTCGGCGCCGGTGTAGAGCGGCCGGTCGCCGAACAGCGCGCCGCGCGCCACGATGGCGCCGAGCTTTTCCTTGAGCGCGGTCGCATCCGGCTTGCACGCGGGCGGCGCGTCGTTGGGCGCCGCGCCCGGTTCCAGCCGCTCCACGCGCACGAAGGAATAGGCGGTGCGCTGCACGTAGTAGCGCACGTCGGGATTGCTGCCCTCGCCGCCCGCGACCGTCTGGTTCGGGAAGGCGGCGGTGATGTCGGGTTCGGGCGCGGCGGTGCGCTGGCTGGCGCAGCCGGCGAGCGCCAGGGCCACGGCAAGCGCGGGGATTCGCATCTGCATCGTCTATCTCCTGTGCGAAGGCGTCATCGTCGCGGCGCCGGCCTCGGGCCGACACGCGGACTTGCCCCCGAAAACAAAAAAGGGAGCCCGCACTGGGCTCCCGAAGATCAAGACCGTCTAGAGAGGCAAGTCTTGAGGCAAAGCCGATGACGGCCGGCGGTCAGAACCAGGTCTCGAACTGCGCGCCGACCGTGGTGCCGCTGGTCGACGTGGCATAGGCGCTGGTACCGGTGAGGCCCTTGGCGCCGCCGAGCGTGTTGGCCGCGTCGTTCCACTTGGCGAAGGTGGCAAACAGCCGCAGCTCGGGCCGCTTGAAGAAGCCCGGGCCCGGACGCAGCACGATCGGCGCGACCGTCAGCTTGGTGAGGTTGGCGCTCTTGCCGTCGGCGGCGCTGCCGGTGCCGTCGATCTTCACGCGGTCGAAGCCCAGCTCGATGGCCGACGCGGCGTACTGCGACCACTGGTAGATCGGCCGCACGCCGAACGACATCCAGCTGCGCGTGGCGTTCTCGATGCCCTGGAAGTTGCTGTCCTTCTGATAGAGCGCGAGACCGTTGAGCGCGATTTCCGTCACCGGCTGCACGACGATGTTGTCGAGCACGCGCCAGGCCTTGGGGCTGGCGGCGGTGGTCGGCACAAAGCCATAGGCACCGGGGTCGCCGGTGTTGAGATTGGCGCCGGCATCCTTGCCGTACTGCACGACAAACTTGTTGGCGCCGCCGGCCACCTTGGTCTGGGTGTGCTCCAGCGTCATCGACCAGCCGCTCTTGATGCGCGCGGCCTCGGGCGTGGTGTCGGCCTTGTCCTGACTGCGGATGTCGAAGGCGGCTTCGAGCAGGCCGTCCGGGTTCACCGGAATCTTGCTCCAGCGCACGTCGAAGGTGGTGCCGGTCGGGCTGGTGGTCGGGTCGAAGCTGCTGGCGCTGGTCTGGCTGCGCAGCAGGGCCACGCTCAGCTTGCCGGTGCCGATGTCGAGGTTCTCCATGCCGGCGCCCTGGCCGCGCGAGCCGATGTAGAAGAAGTCGTTGATGTGCACGTCATGGCGCTGGTAGTAGCGCCGGCCGACCCAGAAGGTGGCGGTCTTGATAGCACCGTCGCCCACGCCGGTCACGCCGACCCAGTTCTGGCGCAGGTCCCAGCCGATCGGCTGGGCGCCGCTCACGCTGCCGTTGTTCTGCGAGCCGTCGTTGTAGTAGCCGAACATCACGTCGTAGACGAACTTGGGGCCGTCGGCCACTTCGTAGACGTTGGCCAGCATCTCGAATTCGCCATAGGTGCCGCACTCGTTGCCGAAGCGGTACTTGCTCACGCCGGCCAGGCCGAAGCACACCTGATCGCCGCCCTTGTTGGCGGTGGCAAAACCCGAGCGCGCATAGCCCTTGAACTGGAACGGCGCCGGCGCGTCGTCGGCCACGGCGGGCGCGACCGCGCCCAGGGCGCCAAGACCGACGATGGCCGCGACCAGCGGCAGCTTGCGGATGCGGGAAAGATTCATTTGAAGCTCCTGATTGGCGCGGCGACGGCGCAAGCGCGCCCCTCGACCGCGCTGTCGGTCGATTTCTGCTGGGAATGGGCAAGGCTCTGCCGCCCGGCGAGCCCGTGGGCCCGGCCGGCACGGCGGGAGAGCGGGGCTTACTTGGTCTTGGCGGCGGCGGCGAGCTTGGTGGCAGCTTCGGCCGGCGTCATCGACGTGCTGTGGAAGAACTGCGTCACCACGTCCTGCATCGCGCCTTGCGTGGACTCGGGCACGGCCATCTTGTGGGCGATGGTCGGCACCAGCGTGCCGGCCTTGGCATCGGCGGCAAAGTCGGCGGCCGACTTCTTGGCGCAATCGTCGAACTTGCTCAGATCGACGCCCGAGCGCACCGGGATCGAGCCCTTGTTCAGGTTGAACACGGTCTGGAATTCGGGGCTCATGACGGCGCTTGCAAAGTCGGCGGCAGCCTTCTTCGCGTCGGCGCCCGGCTTGTTGAAGATGACGAAGCTGTCGATGTTGAAGGTGAAGGCGTTGGCCGTGCCCGGTGCGGCCACGCACACATAGTCCTTGCCCGGAACCTTGCCGGCGGCGGTGAACTCGCCCTTGGCCCAGTCGCCCATGAACTGCATCGCCGCCTTGCCGCTGATGACCATGCCGGTCGCCAGATTCCAGTCGCGCGTGGCCGAATCCTTGTCGATGTACTTGCGCACCACCGCCAACGTCTCGAAGGCCTTGACCGTGGTCGGCCCCTTGAGCGTCGCGTCGTCGAGCTGGACGAAGGCCTTCTTGTAGTACTCGGCGCCACCCAGGCCGAGGGCGATGCTCTCGAAGGTGGTGAAGTCCTGCCAGGGCTGGCCGCCGTGGGCCACGGGGATGAAGCCGGCCTTCTGGATCTTCTCGGCCGCGACGGCGAATTCATCCCAGTTGGTCGGGATGGTGGCGCCGGCCTTCTTGAACACCTCCGGGTTGGCCCACATCCAGTTCACGCGGTGCACATTGACCGGCGCGGCGACGTAGTGGCCCTTGTATTTCATGATGTTGGCGACCACCGGCGGCAGCAGGCTGTCCCAGCCACCGGCCTTGGCGGTGTCGTCGATGTTGGCCAGCACGCCCTCGGCGCCCCATTCCTGGATGCTCGGCCCCTTGATCTGCGCGGCAGTCGGCGGATTGCCCGACACGATGCGCGACTTGATCACCGTGGCCGCGTTGTCGCCGCCACCGCCAGCCACGGCCACGTCCTTCCACTTGTTGCCCTTGGCCTCGACCATCTTCTTGAGTTCGGCGGCCGACTTGGCCTCGCCGCCGGAAGTCCACCAGTGCAGCACTTCGACATCGGCGGCCTGGGCCTTGGCGGCCAGCAGCGCGAACGCGACGAACGCGGCAGTGCCCGCCGTCCTGAGCTTGAAATCCATGTCTTCTCCTCGTTGGTAGACGGGCGACTGCTGCCGCCTCGATGCCGAACCAGTCGGCGGCGCTGAGTGTAGTTCGCCTACATTTGCGCCGACAACAGCGGCGTCGCGCAAAACTGCCCGATCCCAGCTCCGCCCTGGGAAGAGATGCATCACACCCAGGGAAAGTCCTGATGAGCAAGCTGCAACGCAAGACTCGTTCGATGCATTTCGGCATCGAAGCAGGACCGACCGCCGAATTTCCCGGCTTACATGACTCGTTGTTTTACTACATACTCGTCAGCAATCGATTCCGTCGGCAACGTCCTCCGGGCACCCGGCGGTTCGCGGCATGATTGGCTGTCCCTTCACCGTCCATCGGCCTTCCAGCGAATTCCCATGAGCATCGACTTCCACGACTTCACCGATACCGCCAGCCTCGACGCCGCGCTGGCCGACTTCATCACCGACCGCCTGACCGCCGGCCTCGGCGCCCGTGGCCGCGCCAGCCTCGTGGTCTCGGGCGGCCGCACGCCGCGCGGCCTGTTCACCCGGCTGTCGCAGGCCGATCTCGACTGGTCGAAGATCGACATCACCCTGGCCGACGAGCGCTGGGTGCCGCCCGACCATGCCGACAGCAACGAGCGCAGCGTGCGCGAGGCGCTGCTGATCGGCCGCGCCGCCGCAGCGCGCTTCCTGTCGCCCTATGACGGTTCGGTCACGGCCGAGGAAGGCTGCGCCGCCTGGCGCGCCGGGCTGGCCAGCTTCGCGCGGCCGTTCGACGTGCTGATCCTCGGCATGGGCAACGACGGCCACACCGCCTCGCTGTTCCCCGATGCGGCCGAACTCGGCGCCGGCCTCGATCCGGCCAACGATGCCGACTGCCTCGCCGTCCATCCCACGCTGGCGCCGCATGCGCGCATCTCGCTGACCCGGCGCCGCCTGCTCGACAGCCGCACGCTGGTGCTGCATGTCACCGGCGCCGACAAGCGCGAGCTGCTCGACCGCGTGCTGGCCGCCGGTCCGGTCGCCGAATTCCCGATCCGCCTCGCCCTTCATCAAGACGACGTTCCACTCCATGTCTTCCGCACCTGACAGCTGGCCGCGCCTCGTCGGCGACATCGGCGGCACCAACGCCCGCTTTGCGCTCATCGAAGCGCCGGGCGCGCCGATCGCCGCCGCGCGCACCCTGGCCTGCGCCGATCACGCCGATCCGCGCGCCGCCATCGAGCGCTATCTGGCCGAGGGCGGGCTGCCGCGCCCGCGCGTCGCCGCCATCGGCATCGCCAATCCGATCACCGGCGATCGGGTGCAGATGACCAATCATCACTGGCGCTTTTCCATCGCCGACTTGCAGCGCGACCTGGGGCTGGCGCGGCTGCGCTTCCTCAACGACTTCACCGCGCTGGCGCTGGCCCTGCCCACGCTCGAAGCGCAGGAGCTGGTGCAGGTCGGCGGCGGCACGGCGGCGCCAAGCGCGGCGCTCGGCCTGCTCGGTGCCGGCACCGGGCTCGGCATCTCGGGCCTGGTGCCGCATGGCGAACGCTGGGTGCCGCTCGAAGGCGAAGGCGGGCATGTGACGCTCGCCGCCTTCGATGCGCGCGAAGCCGCCGTCATCGATGCGCTGGCGCGCCGCTACGGCCATGTGTCGGCCGAGCGCGTGCTGTCGGGCCCCGGCATCGCCGCGCTGCATGCCGCGCTCGCCGAGGTGGACGGCCGCGCGCCCGACGGCCTGAACGCCGCCGAGATCACCGGCCGCGCGCTCGACGCGAGCTGCAGGTTCTGCGCCCAAACCGTCGATGTGTTCTGCGCCATGCTCGGCACGGTGGCGGCCGACCTCGCGCTCACGCTTGGCGCGCGCGGCGGCATCTACATCGGCGGCGGCATCGTGCCGCGGCTCGGCGCGCGCTTCGCGGCCTCGCCGTTTCGTGCCCGCTTCGAGGACAAGGGCCGCTTCGGCGACTACCTGGCGCGGATTCCGGTCTGGGTCATCCATGCCGACTATCCGGCGCTGCGCGGCGCGGCGCGCGCGCTCGACGACTGAGGCGGCCGAGCGTCGCGCCCGTCCCAGCCCGGCGCGCACGCTGGCCGCACGGGCCGGCTAGCATCGCCGCATGACGCCCGACCGCCCGCCCCGCCCCGCCGACTTCCCGCTCGTGACCGCACGCCTGCTGCTGGTCGCGCCCGACCCGCTCGATGCGCCGGCCCATGCCGACTACCACCGGCGCAACCGCGCGCATCACGCCGCCACCAGCCCGCTGCGGCCCGAGGCCTGGACCACCGAGCTGCACTGGCGCGTCACCCTCGGCCGCCAGCGCGACGAACTGCGCGCCGGCAGCGACATCGCGCTCGCGCTGCGCCTGCGCGCCGATCCCGACGGCCCCATCGTCGGCCAGTGCACCTTCAGCAATCTGGTGCGCGGCGTGTTCCAGGCCTGCCATCTCGGCTACTCGCTCGACCATGCCCACACCGGCCAGGGCTACATGACCGAGGCGCTCGACGCCGCCATCGGCTACTGCTTCGACCGCCTGGGCCTGCACCGCGTGATGGCCAACCATCTGCCCGAAAACGAGGCTAGCGCCCGCGTGCTGGCGCGGCTCGGCTTCGAGCGCGAAGGCTATGCGCGCGACTACCTCCAGATCGCCGGCCGCTGGCGCGACCATGTGCTGACGGCGCGCATCAACCGCGCCGGCGACGGCAACCCAGCAGCGGATGCCGACGCGCGCAAGCCCGGAGCCTTTGGTCCCGATTCCTGAAGCGCGGCTCGGACCGCCGGCGGCGCGGGCACAATCCAGGAAATTTCGTGACAAACATCACGAAAATCGCGTCACAGAACGCTCCCCATCACTGCCAGGAAAGTCCGTCCGCCATGCAAACCGTCCGCCGCTTCAGTCCGCTCCCGCTCATCCTCGCCGCCAGCCTCGGGCTCGGCGGCGGCCTTGTCGGCTGCGACAAGGTCAAGGAAAAGGCCAGCGAGAAACTGACCGAAAAGATGATCGAATCGGCGATCGAGAAGGACGGCGGCAAGGCCAAGGTCGATCTGTCGAACGGCACGGTGCGCACCACCTTCACCGACGAGAAGGGCCAGCAGTCCACCTATGAAATGGGCGGCGCCAAGATCAGCGAACAGGACTTCGGCCTGGCCTTCTATCCCGGTGCCGAGCCCGGCAAGGACGGCAGCACCCGCATGGCCAGCGCCGAAGGCGAGATGCTGATGGTCACGCTCAAGACCGCCGACACGCCGGCCAAGGTCGCCGCCTTCTACCGCGACAAGCTGCGCGCCGCGGCCAAGGGCCGGCAGTTCGTCGACATGGTTGAAGGCAACGGCGACGCGCTGCTGATGATTGCCGACGACAAGGACGGCATGCAGGTCTCGGTCAAGGCGCTCGAAGAAGGCGGCAGCGAGATCACGATGAGCACCCAGCATCGCAAGCCCGGCGCGAGCTGAGACGCGAGCCGCCGTGTGCCGCGTAGTCCGCCATTTGCTTGCCGCGCTGGCACTGCTTGGCGCCGGCGCGGCGCAGGCCAATCAGGTCGGCGCCTTCCAGTGCGACGGCGGCCTGGTCGACATCGGCGATTCGGTGCTGACGGTGCAGCGCAAGTGCGGCGCGCCGGCCTATGCCCAGCGCCGCGATGTCGGCATCGAGGCCGTCGACCGCTTCGGCTGGGTGCGCATCATCGGCAGCGTCACGGTCGACGACTGGCTCTACAACCTCGGCCCCACGCGCTTTCAGGTGCGCGTGCTGCTGCGCGACGGCAGGGTCTGGCGCATCGAAAGCCTGGACGAGCGCGGCTTCTGACGCGGCGCTACTTGGGCTGCCCGACCGTCACCGGCTTGGCGCCGAGCGTGCGCACCAGCTCGGCCGGGTCGATGCTCACGAGAAAGCCGCGCCGCCCGCCGTTGATGTAGATGCGCGGCAGCCCGAGGATGGTTTCCTCGACGAACACCGGCATCGTCTTCTTCGTGCCGAACGGCGAGGTGCCGCCGACCAGATAGCCGCTGTGCCGGTTGGCGGTCTCGGGCGTGCAGGGCTCGATGGACTTGACGCCCGCCGCGCGCGCCAGCGCCTTGGTCGAGACCGTGTGCGTGCCATGCATCAGCACGATCAGCGGCTGCTTCTTCTCGTCCTGCATCACCAGCGTCTTGATGACGCTGTACTCGTCCGCGCCCAGTTCGCGCGCCGACACGCTGGTGCCGCCGTGCTCTTCGTAGGCATACGGGTGCGGCTCGAAGGCGACGCCGTGCTTCTTGAGGAAGAGCGTCGCCTGGGTTTCGGCGCTGCCGGTCTTGTCCTTGGCCATGTCGTGTCTCGTCGCGTCAGCCGCGCGGATGGTGGCGCGCATGCAGCTCGCGCAGCCGCTCGCGCGCAACGTGCGTGTAAATCTGCGTGGTGCCGATGTCGGCATGGCCGAGCAGCAGCTGCACCACGCGCAGGTCGGCACCGTGATTGAGCAGATGGGTTGCAAACGCATGCCGCAGCGTGTGCGGCGACAGCGGCACCGTGATACCCGCCGTGACCGCATGCCGCTTGGTCAGCACCCAGAACATCTGGCGCGTCATCGCCTCGCCGCGCCCGGTGATGAACAGGTCGTCGCTCTGGCGCGCGCCGAGCAGCAGCGGCCGCGCTCCGGCCAGATAGCGCTCCAGCCAGTCCACCGCCAGCTCGCCGAGCGGCACCAGCCGTTCGCGCGCGCCCTTGCCCACCACGCGCAGCACGCCTTCGGCCAGGCCGATCTCGAACAGCCGCAGGCCGACCAGTTCGCTCACGCGCAGGCCGGTCGCGTACATCACTTCGAGCATCGCGCGGTCGCGCAGGCCGAGCGGGGTGTCGACGTCGGGCGCATTCAGCAGCGCCTCGACCTGGGCTTCGCTCAGCGTGTTGGGAAAGCGCTGCGGCTGCTTGGCCGAGTCGATGTTGAGCGTGGGGTCGACCGGCATGTGGCGCTCGCGCACCGCCCAGCGGAAGAAGCTGCGCAGGCTGCTCAACCGCCGGTTGGCCGAGCTGGCCTTGCTGCCGGCAAAGCGCTCGACCAGCCAGGCCGACAGATCGGCCTCGGTCACGGCAGCGAGCGCGGTATCGCGGTCGGCAAGCCAGTCGACCAGCTGGCCCACATCGCTGCGATAGAACTTGAGCGTGCTGCGCGCCAGCCCCTGTTCGAGCCAGCACGCATCCATCCACGCATCGATGAGCGCAACCGCGTCGCTCATCGACCGCCCGTCACTTGAAGAACTCGCTGACGCGGTCCATCCAGCTCTTGGACTGCGGCGAATGCTTGGAGCCGCCAGCCGTCAGCGTCGCCTCGAAGTCGCGCAGGATCTGCTTCTGCTTGTCGGTGAGCTTGACCGGCGTCTCGATCGACACATGCACATACAGGTCGCCCGGATAGCCCGAGCGCACGCCCTTCACGCCCTTGCTGCGCAGCCGGAAGGTCTTGCCGCTCTGCGTGCCCTCGGGAATGGTGATCTCGGCCTTGCCGCCGAGCGTCGGCACCACCACGTCGCCACCGAGCGCCGCCGTGCTGAAGCTGATCGGAATCTGGCAATGCAGATCGTCGCCGTCGCGCTCGAACACGTTGTGCGGCTTGACGTGGATTTCCACGTACAGGTCGCCGGGCGGGCCGCCGTTCGGGCCCGGCTCGCCATTGCCGCTGGAGCGGATGCGCATGCCGTCGTCGATGCCGGCCGGCACCTTCACTTCGAGCGTCTTGGTCTTGCGGATGCGGCCGGCGCCGTCGCAGGTGACGCAGGGATCGGGCACCACCTTGCCGCTGCCGTGGCAGCGCGGGCAGGTCTGCTGGATGCTGAAGAAGCCCTGCTGCACCCGCACATTGCCCTGGCCCGAACAGGTCGGGCAGGTCTGCGGCTTGGTGCCCGGCTTGGCGCCGCTGCCCTTGCAGGTCTCGCACTCGACCCAGCTCGGCACCTTGATCGTGGTGTCGAAGCCGTTGGCCGCCTGCTCCAGCGTGATTTCCATCTGGTAGCGCAGGTCGGCGCCGCGAAACGAGCGCGCGCCCTGACCGCGCTGCCCCTGCGCACCGAAGATGTCGCCGAAGATGCCGCCGAACAGGTCGTCCAGACCCGCGCCGCCGGCACCGCCGCCAAAGCCGCCCTGGAAGCCGGCGCCGCCCGCATTCGGATCGACGCCCGCATGACCGTAGCGGTCGTAGGCGGCGCGCTTGTTCGCGTCGGACAGCATCTCGTAGGCCTCCTTGGCCTCCTTGAATTTGTCTTCCGCGCCCTTGTCGTCCGGATTGCGGTCGGGGTGGTACTTCATCGCGAGCTTGCGATAGGACTTCTTGATGTCCTCCTCGGAGGCGTTCTTCGCCACGCCGAGGATTTCGTAATAGTCGCGTTTGGCCATGATGTGAGAGCAGTTCGGGAACGGTTGTCGGCGATTCGGGTCGCGCCCGCGCGCAACCGGTCCTCAACACCAAAACGCCGCGTGAGGCGCGTGGGCAGGCTTGCCGGCCGGCCCGCGTCCGCACGCGGCACTCTGAAACGATGCGGCCGGCAAGGCTTCACCGGCCGCGCGCGGCGCGTCAGTCGCGCTTCACTTCCTTGAACTCGGCATCGACGATGTCGTCTTCCTTCGCGCCGGCGGCCTGGGCATCGGCAGTGCCGGCACCCGCGGCCGCCGCACCCGGCGTCGCCTGGGCGGCCTGGGCATCGGCATACATCTTCTCGCCCAGCTTCTGCGACGCCGCCACCAGCGCCTCGGTCTTGGCATCGATCTCGGCCTTGTCGTCCGACTTGAGCACGCCTTCCACATCCTTGATCGCGGCTTCGATCTTTTCCTTCTCGGCGGCGTCCAGCTTGTCGCCGTATTCGGTCAGCGACTTGCGCACGCTGTGCACCAGACCGTCGGCCTGATTGCGGGCCGTGGCCAGCTCGACGCGGCGATGGTCTTCTTCCTTGTTCGCCTCGGCGTCCTTGACCATTCGCTGGATCTCGTCCTCGTTGAGGCCCGAGTTCGCCTTGATGGTGATCTTGTTTTCCTTGCCCGTGCCCTTGTCCTTGGCGCTGACATGCAGGATGCCGTTGGCGTCGATGTCGAAGGTGACCTCGATCTGCGGCACGCCGCGCGGCGCCGGCGGGATGCCTTCGAGGTTGAACTCGCCCAGCGCCTTGTTGCCGCTGGCCAGCTCGCGCTCGCCCTGGTAGCACTTGATCGTCACCGCCGGCTGGTTGTCGTCGGCGGTGCTGAAGGTCTGGCTGAACTTGGTCGGGATGGTCGTGTTCTTCTGGATCATCTTGGTCATGACGCCACCCAGCGTCTCGATGCCCAGCGACAGCGGCGTCACGTCGAGCAGCAGCACGTCCTTGCGGTCGCCAGCCAGCACCGAACCCTGGATCGCGGCACCCACGGCCACGGCTTCGTCAGGGTTCACGTCGCGGCGCGGGTCCTGGCCGAAGAACTCCTTCACCTTTTCCTGCACCTTGGGCATGCGGGTCATGCCGCCGACCAGGATCACGTCATGGATGTCGCCGATCTTCACGCCGGCATCCTTGATCGCGATGCGGCAGGGCTCGATCGTGCGTTCGATCAGATCCTCGACCAGCGCTTCGAGCTTGGCGCGCGTGAGCTTGAGGTTCAGGTGCTTCGGGCCGGTGGCATCGGCCGTGATGTAGGGCAGGTTCAGCTCGGTCTGGCTCGACGACGACAGCTCGATCTTGGCCTTCTCGGCGGCTTCCTTCAGGCGCTGCAGCGCGAGCACGTCCTTGCTCAGGTCGACGCCCTGCTCCTTCTTGAACTCGGCGATGATGAAATCGATGATCCGCTGGTCGAAGTCTTCGCCGCCGAGGAAGGTGTCGCCGTTGGTCGACAGCACCTCGAACTGCTTCTCGCCGTCGACATCCGCGATCTCGATGATCGACACGTCGAAGGTGCCGCCACCCAGGTCATAGACGGCGATCTTGCGGTCGCCCTTCTCGTCCTTCTTGTCGAGGCCGAAGGCAAGCGCCGCGGCGGTCGGCTCGTTGATGATCCGCTTGACGTCCAGGCCGGCGATGCGGCCGGCGTCCTTGGTGGCCTGACGCTGGCTGTCGTTGAAATAGGCCGGCACCGTGATGACGGCTTCGGTCACTTCCTCGCCCAGGTAGTCCTCGGCGGTCTTCTTCATCTTGCGCAGCACTTCGGCGCTGATCTGCGGCGGCGCCAGCTTGTCGTTGCGCACGCCGACCCAGGCGTCGCCGTTGTCGGCCTTGACGATGGCATAGGGCATCAGGTTGATGTCCTTCTGCACTTCCTTTTCCTCGAAGCGGCGGCCGATCAGGCGCTTGACCGCGTAGAGGGTGTTCTTGGGATTGGTGACGGCCTGCCGCTTGGCCGAGGCGCCGACGAGGATTTCGCCGTCTTCCTGGTAGGCGATGATCGACGGCGTGGTGCGCGCGCCTTCCGAGTTCTCGATGACCTTGGGCTGGCCGCCTTCCATGATGGCGACGCACGAATTGGTCGTGCCCAGGTCGATACCGATGATCTTGCCCATGAACTTTCCTTTCTGGCGCCCGCCGCGTCTTGTGCGCCGGCCGGCGATGAATTGATCTGGAAGTGAGTTGGTTACGTTTTGCGCGGATTCAAGAGGCGGCGCTCAAGCGGCGCGGCGGTCGCCGTCGATCGGCGCCCGGCCAAGCCGGAATCACTTGGGTGCGGTCACCGACACCAGCGCCGGCCGCAGCACGCGGTCGGCAATCGAGTAACCCTTCTGCATCACCGACACCACGGTGTTCGGCTCCTGCTCGGCCGGCACCACGGCAATGGCCTGATGCTTGTGCGGATCGAACTTCTCGCCGACCGGGTTGATCGCGAACAGCTTGTTCTTCTCGAACGCCTGGGTCAGCTGGCGCAGCGTGATGTTCACGCCCTCGCGGTAGCTGTCGACGGTGGCGTTCTGCACCGCGAGCGCGGCTTCGAGCGAATCGGCCACGGCCAGCAGCGATTCGGCAAAGCTCTCGATGCCGAACTTGTGCGCCTTGGCAACGTCGTCCTGGGCCCGGCGGCGGATGTTCTCGGCATCGGCGCGGGCGCGCAGGAACAGCTCGGTCTGCTCGGCGGCCTTGGCCTGCGCGGCTTCGAGATCGCGCCGCAACTGGTCGATTTCGCTGTCGAGCGCGGTGCTGGCGGGTGTATCGGATTCGGTACGGTTGGGCGCCTCGGCAGACGGCGCGGCAGAGGTGGGGTCGAGTTCGGGCATCCCTGGGTCCAGTGAATTCGGTCGGTCCAAAAGTCTTGCAAATCAAGGCACTGCGCTGCAAAGCGCGAGCTTCGGCACGGCACATGCGGCCGGCCGGCGCAATTTCAAGACGGCCCGGGAGCGTTTTGCTTACAAAGCCGGAGGCGCCCGCGACCGGACCGGCCGCCATCGGCCGCTAGCATTCCGGCCCATGACCCAGCCCCCCCACCCATCGCGATCGATCTGCCTGTTGCTGCTCTGGCTCGGTCTCATGGGCATGCTGGCGGCAGCCCAGGCGCAAGCGCCGGCGGCCTATCAGGTGCAGGTCGTGGACCAGATCTGGCGCGACGAAAGCCGCAATCGCGACATCCCGGTTCGGCTGCGGCTGCCGCAATCGCGCAACCCGGCCGAGCGCTTTCCGCTCATCGTCTATTCGCACGGCTTTGGCGGCGACCGCGAGAGCGGCCAGATCTGGGCCGAGTACTGGGCCAGCTACGGCTATGCGGTGGTGCAGATCCAGCATCCGGGCAGCGATTCGACCTTCGTCGACGCGCTCATCGGCGACACGGCGGTGATGAAGGCGCTGCGCTCGTCGAGCGCCGGCAATCTGGTCACGCCGCGCGCCTTCGACATCCGCTTCGTGCTCGACGAATTGCGGATTCGTCCTGAAGGCCGGCTCATCGACCAGGGCCGCATCGGCCTGGCCGGCCATTCGCTCGGCGCCTACACGGTGCAGGTGCTGGCCGGCCAGCGCGCCAGCATGCGACTGCCGGTGCTGGCCGATCCGCGCATCCGCGCCGCCATCGCGCTCAGCCCGACGGTGCGCAACCGGGTCGATGCCGAGTCGCAGTTCAGCGACGTGAAGCTGCCGTTCATGCTCATCACCGGCAGCAAGGATGTGGACCGCTTCGGCCTCGCCGACGCGCCCGAGGAACGCACCCGGCCGTTCTACGCCATGCCGCCCGGCGGCAAGTACCTGCTCTGGCTGCACAACGCCGATCATGCGGTGCTGTCGGGCAATGCCGGCTACGCCGCCATGCCGCGCGAGCCCGGCGCCGCCAGCGCCGATGCGCATGACGTGCATGCGGTGCAGCTGTTCAGCCTGGCGTTCTGGGATGCGCATCTGCGCGGCATGACCCAGGCCGAGCAATGGCTCAAGACGCGGCAGAACCGCCGCGATCTGGCTGACGACGACCGCTTCGAGCGGCGCTAGTCGGCCAGCCGCTCGGCGCCGGCGGCGCGCGCCAGTTCGCGCGTGAGGCCGGCGGCGCGTTCGCGCTGCGGCCGGTCGGTCAGCCGGGGCAGCCAGCCGGCGCCGTGGTCCTCGACGATGGCGGCGAGCGCATCGATCCATTCCGGCCGGTCGTTCAGGCAGTCGATGTAGTTGAACTCGCGCCCGCCCGCGCCCAGAAAGGTCTGGCGCCCTTCGAGCGCGATCTCTTCCAGTGTTTCGAGGCAGTCGGACGTGAAGCCGGGGCAGAACAGATCGACCCGCTGCACGCCCTCGCGCGCCAGCTTTTCGAGCGTGGGCGCGGTGTAGGGCTGAAGCCATTCGGCCTTGCCGAAGCGCGACTGGAAGGTGACCAGCCAGCGCTCCTTGGCCAGCCCGAGCCGCTCGGCCACGAGGCGCGCCGTCTTCAGGCATTCGCAGTGATAGGGATCGCCCTTGAGCAGGGTGCGCTTGGGCACGCCGTGAAAGCTCATGACCAGCTTGTCGGGCATGCCGCTTTGCTCGAAGTGGGTGCGCAGCCGCGCCGCCAGCGCCTCGATGTAGGCCGGATGGTCGTGGTAGTGCTTGATGAAGCGCAGCTCGAACTGGTTGCGCAGCCGCTGCTGCAAGCGGCACACCTCGTCGACCGCCGTGGCCGTGGTCGACGCCGAGTACTGCGGATAGAGCGGCAGCACCAGCAGCCGCTCCACGCCGCGCGCACGCAGATCGAGCAGCGTCTTCTCGATGCTCGGTTCGCCGTAGCGCATGGCCCAGGCCACTTCCACATCCAGGCCGCGTTCGCCGAGCCAGCCGCGCAACAGCGTGGCCTGGCGCTCGGTATGGATGCGCAGCGGCGAGCCGTCGGGCGTCCAGATGCTGGCGTACTTGGCGGCCGACTTCCTGGCGCGCACCGGCAGGATCACGCCGTAGAGGATGAGGTTCCAGATCGCCTTCGGAATCTCGACCACGCGCGGGTCGCCGAGGAATTGCGCCAGATAGGGCCGCACGGCGGCGGCGGTGGGCGCGGCCGGCGTGCCCAGATTGACGAGCAGCACGGCGCTGCGCGCGGGCTGGCCGTGTCGGGTGGTGGTGTCGTCGAGAAAGCGCATGGGCGGGGGTTGGGATTGGTTTTGGTGAGCGCCTGTGACCGCGCCGGCGCGGGCCGGTTCGGCGGCTCAGCCGCGCCGGGTCAGGCGCTGACTGAGCAGCAGGCAGATGCGGATGCGCAGCAAGGGGCTCCAGCCGCCGAGCGCGCCGCGCCAGCCGAGCGCCATGCGGGCGCAGGCCCAGAGCGAAAACTGCTCGGTCTCGGCGGTAATGCGGCCGGCGCGGATCTGAAAGCGCCCGTGCAGGCGCTGGGTCACGATGCGGCCGGTCGGGCGCCAGGTGTAGCGCGCAATCCAGACCACCTCGCCGCCGTGCTCGTCGGCATGCACCACGGCGTACTGCACATGCAGATCGCTGGCGTCTTCGAGCAGCAGCCGCCAGAGCCGGCGCGCTGCATCGGCGCCGAGATCGCGCAGCTCGAGCGCCGGCACGCTGATGCGCGCGTCGGCGGCGTAGAACATGCCGGCCGCCGCCGCCTCGCCGAGCGCCAGCGCGCCGAAGAACTGGTCGAGCAGCCGGGCATTGGGATGCGGTTCGATCTCGCTGTGCAGGATCGAGCGCCGGTACAGGCGCGCGCCCGGCTCCTGCCAGGCGCGACCTGGATCGCTCGCATTGGGCGCCATCGGGTCGGCCCCGCTTTCAGTGTGATGAGGACAGCGCGTTGGTCAGCAGCTTGGCGGTGATGTCGACGATCGGCACGACACGGTCATAAGCCATGCGCGTCGGGCCGATGACGCCGACCGTGCCGACGATCTTGCCGTCGACTTCATACGGCGCGGTGACGATGCTCATCGAATCGACCGGCACCAGCGCCGAATCGCCGCCGATGAAGATCTGCACGCCCTCGGCGCGCGCCGAGGTGTCGAGCAGCCGCAGCAGCGAGGTCTTCTGCTCGAACACCGCAAACAGCCGCTTGAGCGCATCCATGTCGTCGGTCAGGTCCTGCACGCCGAGCAGGTTGCGCTCGCCCGAGATGACCACGTCGTCGCTGTCGTCGGTCATCGCGTCCTCGCCGGCATCGACCGCGCGCGTCATGAGCTGGTTCATGTCGTCGCGGATCTGGCGCAGGTCGGTGGAAAGCCGCACGCGGATCTCGTCGAAGCTGTGGCCGGCGAAATGCACATTGAGGAATTGCGCCGCCTCGGCCAGCTCGGCCGGCACGTAATCGCGCTCGGTGAACAGGATGCGGTTCTGCACCCCGCCGTCGGGCGTGACGATGATGAGCAGCACGCGCTTCTCGCCCAGCCGCAGGAACTCGATCTGCTGGAACACCGCGCTGCGCCGTGGCGCCACCACCACGCCGGCAAACTGGCTCAGATGGCCGAGCACCTGGGCGGCGGTGGAAATCACGCGCTGCGGATCGCCGCGTTGCAGCTGGCTCTGCAACTGGATGTCGATGCTGCGGGTCGGGATCTGGTCCAGCGGCTGCACCGTGAGCATCGAATCGACGAACAGCCGGTAGCCGCGCGCCGTCGGCACCCGCCCGGCCGAGGTGTGCGGGCTGGCGACGAAGCCCATCTCCTCCAGGTCGGCCATCACATTGCGGATGGTCGCCGGCGACAGGTCCATGCCGGCCATGCGCGACAGCGCGCGCGAGCCGACCGGCTGCCCGTCGGCGATATAGCGTTCGATGAGCGCCTTGAGCAGCGCCTGCGCCCGCTTGTCCAGCCCCGATTCCGATCCGTTCGATTTCATGGGTCAAATTCTAAGCAACAGCCGCGCCGGCCGGGCCGCCGACGGCCGCGCGCATTCCCGGACAGGGTCGCAATCCGGGCCCCGCCCCTGCCTGCGCAGCGTCACGGAGGCCGAGAAACCCTGTGGTTTAATCGCCGCCATGCCGAAAAAGCCCGCCCCAAAGACCGCTCCGGCCGCCGATTCGGCCCCGTCCGCAACGCGTCCGCCGGCTGGCGCCAGCAGCGGTTTCCGGACCGCCGCGCTCATCGGCAAATACGGCGGCGCCTGCATCGCCGAGCCCATCGTGGCACTGGCCGCCTTTCTGCGGCGTCGCGGCCTCAATGTGCTGTTCGACCCCGACACCGGCGCAACCCTCAAGGCGCCCGCGCACGAGATCGCCGACATCGCCCAGCTGGCGCGCCAGATCGATCTGGCCATCGTCATCGGCGGCGACGGCACCATGCTCGGCATTGCGCGGCAGGTGGCGCGCGAGGGCGTGCCGGTGGTGGGCGTCAACCACGGCCGGCTCGGCTTCATGACCGACATTCCGCTCGCCACCACCTTCGACGCCATCGGCGCCATCCTCGACGGCAATTTCAAGAGCGAGAACCGCCTCATGCTCGAAGCCCGGGTGCAGCGCCGCAGCAGCGCGCGCGCCAAGCCGCAGGTGCTGTTCGAGGCGGTGGCGCTCAACGATGTGGTGATCGCGCGCGGCGCCATCTCGGGCATGGTCGAGGTGAGCGTGAGCGTCGACGGCGTGCATGCCTACACCCAGCGCGCCGACGGCCTGATCGTGGCCACGCCGACCGGCTCGACCGCCTACTCGCTGTCGGCCCACGGGCCGATCCTGCATCCCGAGCTGGCCGGGCTGGTGCTGGTGCCGATCGCGCCGCAGGCGCTGTCCAACCGCCCGATCGTGCTGCCCGAGCATGTGGAAATCGCCGTCACGCTAGATCGCGCAACGCCCCTTGCGCACGACACGCTGCTGGTCAATCCGGCGTCGGCGAGCTTCGACATGCAGACCTTCACGGAGCTGCGCGAGGGTGACGAGATCGTCATCCGCCGCAGTCCGCACCGTGTCACCTTCCTGCATCCGCCCGGCTACAACTACTTCGGCGTCCTGCGCGAAAAGCTCCACTGGACCCGCATGCCCACCGGCGGCGCGGCCCGCAAGAGCCCGCGCCGCAAGGCCGTCACGACCTGATCCGCCCTCCTCCCCACCGATGCTCGTTCAACTCCACATCCGGGATTTCGTCATCGTCCGCGAATGCCGCATCGACTTCGGTGCCGGCTTCACCGTGTTCTCGGGCGAGACCGGCGCCGGCAAGTCCATCCTGATCGATGCGCTGGCGCTCGCGCTCGGCGCCAAGACCGACGCCGGCGTGGTGCGCGAAGGCGCGAGCCGTACCGACATTTCCGCCACTTTCGACACGCCGGCCGACCTCGACGACTGGCTCGCCGAACACGAGCTGGCCGCCGACCCGGGCAGCGTGCTGCTGCGCCGCACTGTCGACAGCCAGGGCCGCAGCAAGGCCTGGATCAACGGCATCGCCGCCACGCAAGCCCAGCTGCGCGACTGCGGCAACTTCCTCGTCGACATCCACGGCCAGCATGCGCACCAGTTGCTGCTCAAGCCGTCGGCGCAGCGGGTGCTGCTCGATGCGCATGCCGGGCTTGAGCCGCAGGCGCGCGCGGTCGCCGAGGCCTTTCGCGCCTGGCAGGCGGTGCGGCGCCAGCGCGAGGATTTCGAGCGCGACGCGACCCGGGTGGAAATCGAGCGCGAGCGGCTGCAATGGCAGTTCGACGAGCTGAGCCGGCTCGCGCCGCGCAGCGGCGAATGGGACGAGGTCTCGGCCGAGCACCGCCGGCTGTCGCATGCCGCCAGCCTCATCGAGGGCGCGCAGGGCGCGAGCGCCGTGCTGGCCGATGAAGAAGGCGCGGCGCGCGACCTGATCGGCCAGGCGCTGTCGCGGCTGCAACCGCTGGCCGCCATCGACCCGACGCTCGCCAATGCGGTGCAGGCGCTGACCGATGCCGATTCGGCCATCGGCGATGCGGTGTCGACTCTGCACGCCTATCTCGCGCGCATCGACATCGACCCCGCGCGGCTGGCCGAACTCGATGCGCGCATGGACGCGCTGCACACCACCGCGCGCAAATACCGCGTCACGCCCGAAACGCTGCCGGCCGAATTCGACCGCGTGGCCAAGGCGCTGAAGGACCTCGGCGAATCGGCCGACGCCGACGCCCTCGCCCGCCGCGAAGCCGAGGCGCGCGCCGCCTACGTGGCGCCGGCGCAGGCGCTTGGCGCGGCGCGGCGCAAGGCCGGCGCCCTGCTGTCGCGCGAAGTGACCGACGCGATGCAGACGCTGGCGATGGCCGGCGGCAGCTTCGACGTGCGCTTTGCCGAGCGCGCCGAGGACGACGGCAGCGCCCACGGCCTCGAAGACCTCGAATTCCTCGTCAGCGGGCATGCGGGCGTCGCGCTGCGGCCGCTCGCCAAGGTGGCGTCGGGCGGCGAGCTGGCGCGCATCAGCCTCGCGATCGCGGCCATCGCCACCGGCGCCACCGCGCCGCCCACGCTGATCTTCGACGAGGTCGATACCGGCATCGGCGGCGCCGTGGCCGAGGTGGTCGGCAGCCTGCTGCGCGGGCTGGGCACGCAGCGTCAAGTGCTGTGCGTGACCCATCTGCCGCAGGTGGCGGCCAAGGGCGATACGCACTTCGCGGTGGCCAAGGCCACGCACGACGGCCAGACCGTCTCGCAGGTCACGCCGCTCGACGGCCCGGCGCGGGTGGAAGAGATTGCGCGGATGCTGGGCGGGGTAGAAATCACGCCCGCCACGCGCCGGGCCGCGCGCGAGCTGATCGCGCGCTGAGCGCGCCTCCAACGATTCCAACGATTCCCAGCCTCATGAAAAAAGTCCTGCTCGTCCTCGTCGTGTTGCTGATGCTGGTTGCCGGCTGGTTCTGGATTGCGCTGCACTGGAGCTATTCGAACGGCGAGCGCGCCGGCTGGGTGCAGAAGTTTTCGCACAAGGGCTGGCTCTGCAAGACCTGGGAAGGCGAGCTGTCGATGGTGGCCATGCCCGGCACCGTGCCCGAGAAGTTCGAGTTCACGGTGCTCAGCGACGATGTCGCGCGCCAGATCAACGCCGCCATGGGCCGCCGCGTGTCGCTGCATTACGAGCAGCGCGTGGGTCTGCCGGGCAGCTGCTTCGGCGACACGCGCTACTACGTCGACCAGATCCAGGTGTTCGACGAGCTGCCGATCGGGCAAGGCGGGTATGTGGTGCCGGGGAGCGTCAGCGGCCAGCCGACGCCGGCCAAGCCTGCCGTTCCGGCGCAGCCGGCCGAGCCTCGGCCGGCGCAGTAAGCCGGCTCAGCTGCGCCCGATGGCGAGCAAGGCGGCGCGCAAGGCTTCGGTGCTCATGTCGGCCAGCGGCAGGCCCAGCAGCTGCTGCAAGCGGTAGCCAAGCGCCTGGCGCGTCAAGTCGAAGGCGGCGCGCCGGTCGGCGTCGCCGATGACCCGCGACGGATCGGGATAGCCCCAGTGCAGCTGCACCGGCGCGCCGGGCCAGACCGGGCAGGTCTCGCCGGCGGCGTTGGCGCAGACCGTGATGACGATCTGCATCGCCGGCGCCTGCGGCCCGGTGAAGCTGTCCCAGCTCTTGCTGCTCAGCCCGTCGATGGCGACGCCGGCCGCCGCCAGCACGGTGAGCGCGGCCGGGTTGACCTGACCGCTTGGCGCGCTGCCGGCGCTGTAGGCCCGCACATCGTGGCCGCCGAGCCGGGCCAGATGGTTGAGCATGGCCTCGGCCAGGATGCTGCGCGCCGAGTTGTGGGTGCAGAGGATCAGAACATTGGTCGTCATGGCATCAGTACCCGCTGAATTCCCAGGGCCGCAGCACGCCGTGCTCGGTGAACTCCAGCCGGTAGTTGAGGCTGCGGAAATCCACCTCCAGCCGCGCCGCCTCGCTGCCGTCGGTCCACAGCAGCGCCAGCTGCTCGTCGGGCGAGGCGAGCAGCTGGAACTGGCCGCCGAAGGCCGGATGGCGGTTGCGGATGCGGATCAGCTCGACCAGATCGCGCACCACCGGCTGGGCCAGCGCGCGCTCGATCTCGTCGGGGCTGTAGCGGTGCCGGTTGATATCGCGGCCGACGCGGGTCTGCGCCAGCAGCTCCATGTCGTTGGCGCCGGCCAGCAGCCCCACGTAATAGACCTGGGGCACGCCGGGCAGAAAGAACTGGATCGCGCGCGCCAGCAGGTACTGGCGGTCGCTGCGGCCGAGCGCGTCGTAGAAGGTGGAGTTGATCTGGTAGAGGTCGAGATTGGACGCGGCGGCGCCGGTGGCCTGGCGGCTGCTGCCGCCGGTGCGCTCATGGATCATGTCGACCAGCCGGTCGAGCTCGCCGGGCGGCACCAGGCCGGGGCTGCCCTCGCGGTCGGCGGCGTCGGCGCCGATGTCGATCACGCCGATGCCGTCATGGGTGTCGAGCACGGTGAGCGCATTGGTCGGCCGCACCGCGATCCAGCCCTTGAGCGCGCGCGCGGTGCGGAAGTTGAACGCATGCAGCACCAGCGGCGGCAGCGCGAAGTCGTAGACCCAGTCGACATGCGCCGCGATCTCGATCTGGCGCCGGTAGTAGGAATGGATCTCGACCAGCACCTCGATGCCCAGCTCGCGCGCCTGGGCCGCGAACTCGCCGATGAAGTCGAAGGTGGCCTCGGTCATGAAGCAGTTGCTGCCGGCCGACTTGATCGCATAGCCGACCGCATCGAGCCGGACCATGCGGATGCCGTTCTCGCTGAAGGTCTTGAGGATCGACGCGAGATAGGCGCTGCCCTGGGGATGGCGCACATTGATGTCGATCTGCTGCGGCGTGAAGGTGGTCCACAGAATGCGGCGCTCGCCGTTGGCCAGCGTGGTGAAGGTGAACGGCAGGCCCGGACGCGGCCGGTAGATGCCGAGCAGATCCTGCTCGGTCGCGCCGTCGGTGAACACCTGGCCGAAGGTGAGGAACAGGCCGTCGTAGTCCGACGCCGAGCCGCGCGCATGAAAGTCGCGGAACTGCGGCGAGTCGGCCGAGATGTGGTTGACGATCACGTCGGCCATCAGGTCGATGTCCTGTGCCAGCGCCTTCACGTCCTGCCAGTCGCCGAGGCGCGGATCGACCTGGGTGTGGTCGATCGGATCGAAGCCGGCATCGGCACCGTCGATGGGATGAAAGAACGGCAGCAGATGGGCGGCGCCGAACACGTCGCGCAGCCGGCCGGTGAGCAGCCGGTGCAGCTCGCGCATGCCGCCACCGCCGAGCCGGTCGACATAGGTAATCAGTTGGACCTGGTTTTTCATGGGCAGTTGAGGAAAGCCTGCGGTTGACGGATTCAGAAGCAGCCGAGACGCCGGCCGTCGCTGTCGAACACATGACAGGCGCCGGGCTTGGGCCGCAGGTGGAGCGGGCTGCCGATGTCGGCCGCGACCGCGCCGTCGGGCTGCTTGATGCACAGCGGCTGGGCCACGCCGGGCATGCGGCAATAGAGCAGTTCGGTATCGCCGAGGTGCTCGACGAATTCGGTGGTCACGCGCCAGCCTTGGCCGGGCTCGACGAAGTCGAAGCCCTCGGGCCGGATGCCGAGCTGGCGGCCCTGCCCCAGCGCCGTATCGGCCGGCGCCGGCGTGCCGAAGCCGCCGGCCTCGCCCAGCTCGACCCACCAGCGGTCGGTGCCGGGCACCAGCCAGGCCGGGATGAAGTTCATGCGCGGCGAACCGAGGAAGCCGGCCACGAACACATTGGCCGGATCGCGGTACAGGTCCATCGGCGCGCCGACCTGCTCCACATGACCGCCGTTGAACACCGCGATGCGGTCGCCCATGGTCATGGCCTCGGTCTGGTCGTGGGTCACGTAGATCATGGTGCTGCCCAGCTCGCGGTGCAGCCGGGTCAGCTCGATGCGCATCTGCACCCGCAGCGTGGCGTCGAGATTGGACAGCGGCTCGTCGAGCAGGAAGACCTCGGGCGAACGCAGGATCGCGCGGCCGATGGCGACGCGCTGGCGCTGGCCGCCCGACAGCGCCTTGGGATAGCGGTCGAGCACCTTGTCGAGTTGCAGCACCCGGGCCACCTCGGCGACCCGCTCGGCGATGTGGGCGCGCGGCTGCCTGGCCAGCTTGAGCCCGAAGCCCATGTTCTCGGCCACCGTCATGTGCGGATAGAGCGCATAGCTCTGGAACACCATCGCCACCTTGCGGTCGACCGGCGGCAGGTCGTTGGCGAGCCGGTCGCCGATGCGCAGCTCGCCGGCGCTGATGTCTTCGAGGCCGGCGATCATGCGCAGCAAGGTCGACTTGCCGCAGCCCGACGGGCCGACGAAGACCATGAACTCGCCATCCTTCACATCGAGGTCGATGCCGCGAATCACCTCGTGTTCGCTGTCGTAGCGCTTGCGTATTTCACGCAGGGTCACGCTGGCCATGAGCCATCTCTCCTGTTGTTGTTGGCGCGGGCTCAGCCCTTGATTGCGCTGGAAACCACGCTGCGGACAAACCAGCGCTGGAACACCACGAACAGCGCCAGCGTGGGCAGCGTGGCCATCGTGGCGAAGGCCATCACATCGCCCCACTGGCGCGGGAACTGGCCGAAGAAGGTCTGCATCGCGAGCGGCAGCGTGGCGAACTCGTCGCTGCGCACCGTCATCACCGGCCACAGCAGATCGCCCCAGCGCGCCAGGAACTGGAGCACCGCCACCGTGGCGATGACCGGCTTGGACAGCGGCATGACGATGCGCCAGTAGATCTGCCAGCGCGTCGCGCCATCCATGACGGCGGCCTCTTCCAGGTCGCGCGGCAGCTCGATGAAGAACTGGTAGAACAGGTAGACCGAGAACGCATGGCCGATGAAGGGCACGATCTGGACGTGATAGCTGTCGAGCCAGCCGGCGGCCCAGCCCTCGGCGCCGAACCACGGCAGCTCGTTGACCAGCAGCAGCAGCGGCACCGCGATGGCCTCGAACGGAATCACGATCAGCGCCACCACCAGCGTCAGCAGCAGGCGCCGGCCCCGGAACGCGAAGCGCGCCAGCGCATAGGCAAACATGCTGTTGACCACGATGCCGAGCAGCACCGTGATGCCCACCGTGAACAGCGAACTGAACATCGCGCGGGCAAAGTTGGTGCGCGTGAACACGTCGGCAAAGTTCTGCAGCGAGATCTCGCCGCGCGGCAGGAAGGCGCCGAGCCCGCCCATGTCGCGCAGCAGCTGGGCCTCGTCGGACTTGAGCGCCGACACGAACATGAACACCAGCGGGAACAGGAAGAAGCCGGTCATCAGCGCATGCAGCGCATAGGCGCCGGCCTTCTCGCGCAGCCGGGCCGCGCGTTGCGAACGGTGGTCGCTCATCGGCCCGCTCCCTGTTCGCGCAGCACCAGCCGCTGGAGCGCCGAGATGCCGACCACGATGGCGAAGAACACCACCGAGATCGCCGACGCATAGCCGATCTTGCCGTCGCGAAAGCCCTCGTGCACCAGCAGCATCACCACGGTGCGAAAGCTGTCGATCGGCGCCGACGCGCCGCTGCTGGCCACGATCTGCATCTGCGTGAACAGCTGGAAGGCGTAGATCGTGGTGGTGATGAAGACGAAGATCGTGGTGTTGCGCAGCATCGGCACGGTGATGTGGCGGAACTGCTGCCAGCGGGTCGCGCCGTCGAGGCTGGCGGCCTCGTACAGGTCGAGCGGAATGGCTTGCAGGCCGGCCAGGAACACCAGCATCTGGAAGCCCACGCCCTGCCAGACCGACAGCAGCATCACCGCCGGCAGCACCAGCGCCGGATCGCGCAGCCAGTCGTGCGGCGCCACCAGGCCGAAGCTCAGCACGCCGACCAGCCGGTTGATGACGCCCTGATCCGGGCTGTACATCAGCGACCAGATCACCGCCACCACCGCCATCGTCGTGACGACCGGCATGAAGTAGATGGTGCGGAACACCCGGCTGCCGGCCAGCTTCTGGTTGACCAGCACCGCCAGCCCCAGCGCCAGCGCCGATTGCAGCGGCACCACCACCAGCGCGAACACGAAGTTGTTGCGCAGCGCGGCCCAGAAGCTGTCGTCGGCAAACAGCCGCAGATAGTTGCGCAGGCCGACGAAATCGGTGCCCAGCTCGTCGTTGGCCACCAGCCGCTGATCGGTGAACGACAGCCCGAACGCGAGGCAGAACGGCAGCACCAAAAACAGCCCGAGCAGCAGCAGGCCGGGCGCGGCAAACAGCCAGGGCGTGGCCGGATGGCAGCCCAGGCTGGCGCGGCGCCGCGACCTGAGCGGCCGCTCGGGCAGCGCGGGCTCGGCCGCGCCGGAGGCGATGACAGGGGTCATGGACATGGCTTCCTCGAACAGGGCGGCGCCGCCTCAGCGGACGACATAGCCCTTGTTGTCCTCGATGTTCTCGTCGATCTTTTTCGCCGCCCGATCCAGCTCGTGCTTCACGTCGGCGCCGGCGGCGATGTTGTTGAGCGCCTCGGCAAATGCGCCGCTGATGGCCGGATAGGCCGGCGTCTTGGGCCGCACCACGGCAATCCGGCGCAGCTGCTCCACATAGAGCCGCAGCGGGCCGCCATCGCGGTAATCGCGGCTTGCGGCCAGCGCCTCGGTGGTGGCCGGGATGGCGCCGTTGGCATCGGTGATGCGGTTGATCTCGGCCGGCGTCATGAGAAAGGCCAGCACCTTCGCCGCCGCCTCGGGCGACTTGCAATCGCTGGAGATGCCCAGGTTCCACGAGCCGGCGGCCGTGACCGCACGCGCGCCGAAGCGCGGCATCGGGATCAGCACCAGATCGCTGCCGAGCGCCTTGCGGTAGTCGCGGTAGACCCAGTGCCCCACATAGGACAGCGCGGCGCGACCCTTGACGAAGTCGCTGTCGTCCTTGGTCGCGGCATTCACATAGCCGGCCTTGATCCAGCCTTGCAGCGCGGTCAGCGCCTTCACCGAGGCCTCGCCGTTGAGCAGGCCGGTCGCGCGGCGCAGCTGCACCCGCTCGATCAGGTCGCCGCCAAAGCTCTGCACGATGGGCGCGAAGCCATAGCTCGACCATTCGCCGACGCCGTAGTTGAACTTCATGTCGAGCGGATAGGGCACGCCGGCCTGCTTGAGCCGGACCAGCGCGGTCTCGAACTCGTCGAGCTTCCAGGCGTCGTCGAGGCCGGCGGGAATGCGCACGCCGGCCTGGGTCAGCAGCTTGCGGTTGCCCCAGATCGCCAGCCCGGAATCGAACTGCGCCAGCGTGTAGAGCCGGCCGGCATACGTGCCCTGCTGTTGCAGCGAGGGCAGCAGGCTGTCCTTGAGGCGCGCCAGTTCGGGATAGCCGTCGAGCGGCACGATCTTCTTCGACCAGGCGTAGTTGTAGACATTGGGCCCGTCGAACTCCAGCACGCAGGGCAGCTTGCGCGCCAGCGCGGCGGCGCTGATCTGGTTGCCGTAGCTGCCCTCGGGCAGCCGCACCAGATCGATCTTGATGTCGGCGCTGCCGGCATTGAAGGCGTCGGCCGAGGCGGCATAGGCATCGGCCTCCGGGCCGGCGCCCGAATGCACCCACATGGCGATGCGTGTCTCCGCGAGCGCCGGCGATTGCGCCAGCAAGCCCGCCAGCCCGACGGCGAGCGCCGCGATCTTGTTGTTGTTCATGAACCCGTCTCTCACTCGACCTTGAACTCGAATTCCTGCACCGCGACGATTTCCTCGTCGCCCTGGGTTGCGCACTTGTATTGCCGCATCGCCGCGCGCACGGCGGCGTAGTACACGCGCGGCCCGGACAGCAGCTTCACGTCGACCACCGCGCCGTTGCGGATGCGCGCCTCGGCCTTGACCACGCCGCCGATGCCTTCGTCGATGGCGGCGGCCGGGATTTCGGGCCGCACCTGCTTCGGGCAGGCCAGCGCGATGTCGCGCACGGCGGGCTGGGCCGGTGCCGGCGGCGGCGCCGGCGGAGCGGGCGGTGCCGGTGGCGCGGGCGGCGCATGCGCCGGTTCGGGCGTAGGTGCGCTCGATACCGCGGCGATCACCGGCGCGGCCGTGCTGGCCGGTGGCGCCACGTCGGGCGGCGGCACAAAGGGCGGCGGCGGCGCGCTCGGCTTGGGCGGCTCGACCGCCTTGGGCGGCGGCGGTGGCGGAGGTGGCGGCAGCTTCACTTCCTCGACGATCTTGGCGTCGAGCGGCTTCTTGACGATCTCGATCGCCTTGCGGCCTAGCCCCGACGCCAGGCCCCACACCAGCAGTGCATGCAGCAGCACCACCACGCCCAGTCCACTCATGCGGCGCAGCGGACTGCGGGCTTGATTTGAAAAATCCACGCTCAGGCTCCCGGTCACTCGACGAACTGTTCGCTGCCGACCACGCCCACCTTGGTGAGGCCGAGGCGTTGCGCGGTGGCCAGCACCATCGCCACCACTTCGTAGCGGGCATGGCGGTCGGGCCGCAGATGCACTTCGGGCTGGAGCGGCTGGCCGGCGGCTTCGCCGATGCGCGCTTCGAGCGCCGCACGGTCGGCCACCACCGCGCCGTTCCAGTAGATGACGCCGGCGGCATCGACATCGAGCTTGACCACCTCGGGCTCGACCTGGGTCGGCGGCGGCGTGCCGGTCGGCATGTTCAGGTTCACCGAATGCAGCTGGATCGGGATCGTGATGATCAGCATGATGAGCAGCACCAGCATCACGTCGATGAGCGGCGTGGTGTTGATGTCGGCCATCACGTCCGGCTCGCCACCGCCCCCGCTCGGCAGGTTCATTCCCATGGTTGTCTCCTTGGCTGCATGGCCGGGCTCAGTGCGCCGGTCCGGGTTCGGTGATGAAACCGACCTTGACGATGCCGGCACGCTGGCAGGCGTAGATGATCTTGCCGACCGACTCGTAATCGGCCGCGAGGTCGCCGCGGATATGGACCGCCGGCTGCGGATCGAGCGCGGCGACCCGCTTGAGCTTCTCGATCAGCGCCGCCGTGTCGGCCACGCGCGCATCGAACCAGTAGATGCCGCCGGCCGGATCGACCGACACCACGATGTTCTCGGGCCTGGTCTCGCGCACCTCGTTGCGCTCCTTGGGCAGCTCGACCTTGATCGAGGTGGTCACGACCGGGATGGTGATGAGAAAGATGATGAGCAGCACCAGCATCACGTCCACCAGCGGCGTGGTGTTGATTGCCGAGACCACCTCGTCGTCCGCGTCGGCACTGCCGATGTTCATGCCCACGGTCAGCCCCGCTGGCCGGCGCGATGGGTGCTGAGCAGCACCGAATGCAGCTGGTTGGCAAAGCCGCGCACCTGGTCCATGGCCGCCTTGTTGCGCCGTACCAGCCAGTTGTAGCCGAGCACCGCCGGCACCGCGACCGCCAGGCCGATGGCCGTCATGATGAGTGCCTCGCCGACCGGGCCGGCCACCTTGTCGATGCTGGCCTGACCGGCCACGCCGATCGCGGTGAGCGCGTGATAGATGCCCCAGACCGTGCCGAACAGACCCACGAACGGCCCGGTCGAACCCACCGTCGCCAGAAACGCCAGCCCGCCCTGGAGCCGGCCCTGCACCTCGTCGCAGGAACGTTGCAGCGAGGTCGTGACCCAGGTGTTCAGGTCGATGTGCTCCTGCAGGCCCACATGCACGCCGGTCGCATCGAGGCCGCTTTCGGCGATGTAGCGGAACGGGCTGCCGGCCTTGAGCGCATCGGCGCCCTGACGCACGCTGCCGGCGCTCCAGAAGCTCCTGGCGGCGGCGCGCGCCTGGTTGCCGAGCCGGGTCTGCTCGACCAGCTTGCTGATGAGGATGTACCAGCTGCCCATCGACATGATGGCCATGATGAGCAGCACGCCGCGGGCGATGGCGTCGCCGCCCTTCCACAGCGCATCGAGGCCGTAGGGGTTCTCGACCTGCTCGACATTCTTGGCGGCGCCGGGCGCGGCCGGCGCGCTGGCGGCGACCGGTGCGGCCGGTGCCGCCGGTTCGCCCTCGGCATGGACCGGGCGCGCCAGACCGACGACGCAGAGGAAGACCAGCAGCAGCGGCGCGAGCCAGCGACCGGCCAGGGACAGGGCAAGGGTGCGAATCATGGATGTCTCCGGAAATCGAAACGAGGACGGTCAGAACGAGTACTTGAGCGAGGCCTTGACCGTGCGGCCGTTGAGCGCGCGGGCCGCGTGGCCATCGCTTTCGGCTTCGGTGTAGGCCAGCTTGTCGAACAGGTTGTTGGCGCTCAGGCCGATCAGCACGCCGTTGTCGAAGCGGTAGCTGACGAAGCCGTTGACCACGGCGTAGGCGGGCAAGGTGATGGTGTTGGCATCGTCGGCAAACGACTTGGTGGTGCCGACCACGCTGGCGCCCAGGTCGAACGGGCCGAAGGCATAGCCGGGCGCGATCTGCCAGACCACATCGGCCTGACGGCGCGGCTTGTTGCCGACGGTGGTGGTGTCGACCGCCGACTCGATGCGCGCATGGGTGTAGGTCAGGCCGCCGTTCACGCGGAAGTCGCCGCTGCGCCAGGCGCTTTCCAGCTCGACGCCGTCGGCCTTGTAGCGGTTGGCGGTGAACAGCTGGGTCGTCGCCTCGAAGTTGCTTTCCTTGGTGCGGGCCTGGAACAGCGTCACGAAGGTGCTGAAGCCGCCGTTGCGCCACTTCACGCCGCCCTCGTGCTGCTTGACCTCGTTGATGTTGATCGGCACCGAGCCGTCGAGCGCGCTGCCGTACAGCAGCCGGTCGGCGCTGAAGGCCACGCCGTCGCTGGTGCGCGCGAACAGCGCCAGATTGCGGTCGATGGAGTAGTTGCTGCCGACCGAATACGAGGTGTGGTCGACGCCGTAATTCACCGTCTTCTGGCTCGACGCATCCCAGCCGCCGGTCGTGGCGTCGCCGGTCTGGGTCCAGCCGTTGGCGCGCTGCGAATCGCGCCGCACGCTCGCATCCACATTGAAGCCGCCCGACTCCCAGCCGGCGATCGCATACGGCGCGGTCGAGTCGTAGACCACGTTGAAATTGCGCGCGCAGCAGCCGCCGAAGGTGGTGAAGCCGGTGCCGATCGGCTGGCTGGTGGGATTGCCGGCGGCATCGAGCACCGTGGCGCCGCGGCCGTCGAGGCTGAGGCGGTAGCTATTCCAGAACCAGGTCTCGGCCACGGTCTGGCGGCCCTTGAACAGGCCGCCGGTGAGCGTGAGCCGGCCGCCCGCCACATCGTCGATGGACTTGGACAGGCGCAGATCGTTGAACACATTGCCCAGGTCGTTGAGCGCGGTGTTGAACAGCACGCCGGTAAAGCTGCCGGCCGTGCCGTTGCTGCCGTTGTCGGCCGCGTACATGCCGATGAAGCGGCCCGAATTGCTCGCCTTGCGGAACTTCTCGTCGAGCGTCCAGCCGTCGCCAAGATCCAGCTTGGCCTCGGCGCCGATGGCGGTGGTGCGCACGCCCAGGCCGTCGCGGGTGTTGGAGGTGACCGCATTGCCGTTGCTGTCCACGCCGGTATCGCGCGCAAGGCTGGCCGGGATGAAGAAGGCGGTGCGCGGATCGACGCCGGCAATGCTGCGGATGTGGCCGTTCTCGGTGACGACCGGCACGGGCAGGAAGGTCGGCGTGTGGTCGTCGAGCTGCTTGAGGCTCAGCCGCACATAGCCGCGGTCGAGTTCATGCGTGATGTTGGCCTTGATCTGGCCGCCGTCCTCGGTGGTGTAGCCGGTCGGCCGGCCGCCCTCGCCGTTGCGGTAGAAGCCGCCGACATGGAAATAGGTCTTGTCGCCGAGCCGGCCGCCGTAGTCGAAGTCGTAGCGGGTCTGGCGCGTGCCGATGCCGGTGGTCAGGCCCAGATTGCCGCCGCCGTCCTTGCCGGTCTTGCTCAGGAAGTTGATGACGCCGCCCGGCGAATTGGTCGCCAGCGTCGAGGCCGAGCCGCCGCGCACCACTTCGAGCCGCTCCAGGTTGTAGTCGGCGCGCAGGAACTGGTCGGCGGTGCCGAAGGCGATGTCGCCGAACAGCAGCACCGGCAGGCCGTCTTCCTGGAACTGCACATAGCGCGCGCCGCCGGCCGAGATCGGCACGCCGCGCACGGTGATGTTGGCGTTGCCCTCGCCGCCCGACGACTCGGCCCGCACGCCGGGCACCGAACGCAGGATTTCGGCCGCATTGGTCGGCGCCGCCTTGACGATCTGCTCGGCGTCGAGCGTGCTCACCGACACGCTCTGCTTGAGCTTGCTGCGCGCGCCGGGCGCGGCGGTGACCACCACCTTGTCCAGATTCAGGCCGTTGTCGGCTGCCGGCGCTGGCGTCTCGGCGGCGGCGGCCTCGGGCGCGGCCTGGGCCAGCGCGCCCTCCATTTGCAGCAGCGCCAGCGCCACGGCCAGTGCCAGCAGGTTTCTGCGATTCGAAGTCATTTGTCGGTCTCCAGTGGACGCTGTCTCTTGTCGTCACCGGCGCCCTGACAACGGCACCGGCTTGCTGCGCATGCCTGTGCTTCCTGACGTCCTCAACCCGTCCCGGCAATGCGCAGCGAGACTGTAGGCAATCATTGCAATCGATTTCATTCGGGAAAACACAGAGGCGAAAAAACTTGACGCGCGCTGGCCGGCCGTGCGATCCGCGCGCCGGCGGATTCACAGGCAAGTGACTGAGTTTTATAGGGAAAGATCGCGTTTCAGCGCGCCGGCCGGTTCCGGCTCGCGCAAGCGAGGTTGTCTTGCGCGGTTTTGCAAACGATTGGAAAGATTGCGGTGCTAGGCCGCCGCGCCGGCGCTGCGGCGCAGCACCAGCTCCACCGGCAGCACGCGCGGCAAGGCCGCTTCGCCGGCCATCACGGCCAGCAGCGCCTCGACCAGCGCGATGCCGGCCAGCGCGATCGGCTGGCGCACGGTGGTGAGCGGCGGCTCGCAATAGCGCGCGATTTCCACGTCGTCGTAGCCGACCACGGCCACCGCCTCGGGCACCGCCACGCCGCGCTCGCGCAGGGTCTGCATGGTGGCGATGGCCAGCAGATCGCTGCAGGCGAACACGGCGTCGAAGTCGAGCTGGCGTTCGCGCAGCGCAGCAATCGCCACGTCGGCATCGAAGGGCACATCGAGCAGATGGTCGGGCGCGGGCGCGATGCCGGCGCCGGCCAGGGCTTGCAGATAGCCCTCGTGGCGCAGCGCCACCTCGGGCAGCTTGGGATCGCCGAGGAAGAGGATGCGGCGCCGGCCGCCGACCAGCAGATGGCCGGTGGCGAGCCGGCCGCCAAGCACGTTGTCGCCACCGACCGAGCAGTAGAGCTGCTGTGGCAGCTGCCCGCCCCACACCACGATGGGCACGCGGCGCGAAGCGAGCTGGTTGAGCTGGTCGTGATGGCGCCACTGGCCGATGAGCACGATGCCGATGGCCGAGCCCGAGTCGTAGATCTGCGCCACCGAATCGAGATTTTCGGAATCGACGCGCGACAGCAGCATGTCGAAGCCGCGGTCGGTCAGCGCATCGGCCAGGCTGCCGACCATCGACAGGAAGAACGGGTCGGAGATGTGCTGGCGCGATTCGCGGTCATACGGAATCACCACCGCGACCCGGCTGTTGCGCTGCTGGCGCAGGTTCTTGGCTTCGAGGTTGATGGTGTAGTTGAGCGCGCGCGCCAGCTCCTCGACACGCTGGCGGGTTTCGGCATTGACCAGCGAGCTGCCGTTGAGCGCCCGCGACACCGTCGACATCGACACGCCGGCCAGCCGCGCGATGTCGGCCATCTGCATGCGCCGGGTGTCGCGCGGTGCGGCGGCGTCGAGGCTGGGCGGGAGCAGGTCTTTCTTGGGCATGGGCTTCGCAATCGGATGAAGAGCCGCGCGAAGTTACCGGAAAGCCGGCGCGCGCCTCAGTCGGCCTTGGCGCCGGCCAGATACCACCGCCCCAGCAGCGCCCGCTCGTCCTCGGTGATGCCGGTGGCGTTGTTCATCGGCATGAGCTTTTGCACGACGGCCATCTGATAGACCTGCTGGGCGTGGCCGAGCAGCAGCTCGCTGGTGTGCAGCATCACGCCCTTGCTGGCCAGCTGGGCGTTGTGGCAGAGCACGCAGCGCTCGCCGACGATCCTGCGCACCTCGGCGTAGCTGGGCGGCGGCAGCTCGGCGGCGGCGCTGGACGGCGGCGCCGGCGCCAGCCACGCGATCACGCCCAGCAGCACCGCCACGCCCGCCGCCGCCCAGCGCCAGGCGCCGGGATCGGCGGTATGCCGCTTGACGAAGTAGATGCGGATCAGCGCGCCGGCCGCCATCAGCAGATCGAGCACCAGCCAGTTGAGCGGATGCGCCCAGACCATCGAGTAATGGTTGGACAACATGGCAAACACGACCGGCAGCGTGAAGAAGGTGTTGTGCACGCTGCGCTGCTTGCCGCGCTTGCCGTGGATCGGGTCGGGCTTGCGCCCGGCCTGCAGCGCCGCGACCGACTTGCGCTGGCCCGGGATGATGACCATCAGCACATTGCCGCTCATGATCGTGGCGAGCATCGCGCCCGTGAGCACGAAGGCCGCGCGGCCGGCAAACCAGTGCGCCGCGAGCCATGACGCGCCCACCACATAGAGCGCCACCAGCACGCCGACGATCGCGTCGCCGCGCTTCATCTGGCCGAACGTGCGGCAGATGAGGTCGTAGACCGCCCAGCCCGCCACCAGATAGCCGAGCGCCAGCCCCACCGCCTGCGGCGCGCTCCAGTCGGCCACGCTCTTGTCGACCAGAAAGCTGGTGGCGTTGAACAGGTAGAGCACCGTCAGCAGGCCGAAACCGGTGAGCCAGGTGCTGTAGCTCTCCCAGTAGAACCAGTGCAGCGGCCCCGGGATGTGGGCCGGCGGCGTGAGGAACTTGCGCGCGTTGTAGAAGCCGCCGCCATGCACCGACCACAGTTCGCCGTCGACATCGGCGGGCAGATCGGTGCGCGCGGGTCGGCGCTCAAGGCTGTCGTCGAGCCACACGAAGTAGAACGACGAGCCGATCCAGGCGACGGCGGTAATCACATGGGCCCAGCGGAACAGCAGGTTGGCCCAGTCAAGCAGATAGGTTTCCATCGGGCCGCCTCAGGAACCGCGATAGGTGGAGTAGCTCCACGGCGTGACCAGCAGCGGTACGTGGTAGTGCGCGGCGCTGTCGGCGATGCCGAAGTCGAGCGGAATTTCATCGAGGAAGGGCGGCTCGGGCAGCACGGTGCCGAGCGCGCGGTAGTAGTCGCCGGCAGCGAACACCAGCCGGTAGCGGCCCGTCGCCAGCTCGGCGCCGGTCAACAAAGGTGCATCCACGCGGCCGTCTGAATTTGTATGCACCTTTTTGATGATCGACCAGCCTGATGGCCCAAAAAAGTGCAGCTCGATGGCCATGCCGGGCGCCGGCCGGCCGTTCATGGTGTCGAGTACATGGGTAGTGAGACGGCCACTCCCTGGGGAAACCGGCTTTTCTGCTGAATCGGATGGCATGTTGGCGTGCTGGCTGGAAGGCTGCTGGATTGGCGCGGATATTGCGTTTGATTGTATACACTTTGATCCACTCAACCCCTGAAGCCGAGCGATCAAGCCGCTTGCTCGACGCGAATTCCGTACCACATCGCCAACCCCTTCCAAGAGCGCCATGAGCACACCGTCGCCTCTCGATCGCAATCCCAGCAGCCTGGCTGGCGAGCCGGCCTATCCGCGCGACCTGATCGGCTACGGGCGCAATCCGCCACAGGCGCAATGGCCCGGCCGGGCCCGCATCGCGCTGCAATTCGTCCTCAATTACGAGGAGGGCGGCGAGAACTGCGTGCTGCACGGCGACCCGGGCAGCGAGCAATTCCTGTCCGACATCATCGGCGCGGCGTCCTATCCCGACCGCCACCTGAGCATGGAATCGCTCTATGAATACGGCTCGCGCGTGGGCGTGTGGCGGCTGCTGCGCGAGTTTGAAAAGCGCGGCCTGCCGCTCACGGTGTTTGGCGTGGGCATGGCGCTGGCGCGCCATCCCGAGCTGACGCAAGCCTTCTGCGAAGCCGGGCACGAGATCGCCTCGCACGGCTGGCGCTGGATCCACTACCAGAACCTCGCGCCCGAAATCGAGCTTGAGCACATGAAGCTCGCGACCGAATCGATCCGTGCGCTGTGCGCGCCGCACACGGCCGAAGCCTGGCCGCTCGGCTGGTACACCGGCCGCGATTCGCCCAACACGCGCCGGCTGCTGGTGGAGCACGGCGGCTACGAGTACGACAGCGACTACTACGGCGACGACCTGCCCTTCTACATGCCGGTCGCGCGCGCCGACGGCACGACCACGCCGCATCTGGTCGTGCCCTACACGCTCGAAGCCAACGACATGCGCTTCGCCACGCCCCAGGGCTTCAACACCTCCGAGCACTTCTTCCAGTATTTGAAAGACAGCTTCGACGTGCTCTACGCCGAAGGTGAAGACTCGCCCAAGATGATGTCGGTCGGCATGCATTGCCGGCTGCTCGGCCGGCCCGGTCGCATCCGCGCGCTGCAACGCTTCCTCGATCACGTCGAGAGCCATGACCGCGTCTGGGTCTGCCGCCGCATCGACATTGCGCGCCACTGGCGCGACCACCACGCGCCGCGCTGACCCGCGCCCTGCCCCGGAGAACGCCGATGGACGGCCTCACGCTTGCCACGCTCAACACCCTGCCCGCCACCGAAGCCGTCGAGCGGCTCGCCGGCCTGTACGAACACTCGCCCTGGGTGGTGGAACGCGCGCTGAAGGACCGGCCGTTCCGCTCGCTGGCGCAATTCAAGGCGGCGCTCGCGCGTGCAGTGCGCAGCGCGCCGCGCGATGCGCAACTCGCGCTGGTGCGCGCGCATCCGGAGCTGGCCGGACGCGCCGCCATCGACGGCAAGCTCACGGCCGAGTCGACCGGCGAGCAGCATCGCGCCGGCCTCACGCGCTGCACCGCCGAGGAATTCGCGCGGCTGCATGAGCTGAATGCCGCCTACAACGCGCGCTTCGGCTGGCCCTTCATCCTGGCGGTGCGCGGGCCGGCCGGCACCGGCCTCACGCCGCCGCAGATCGTGGCCGAGTTCGAGGAGCGCCTCGCCCAGCCGGCCGCCATCGAGCTGGGCGAATGCCTGCGCCAGATCGACCGCATCGCCGAGCTGCGGCTGAACGACCTGCTCGACGCCCATCCCCGGCTCGGCCTGACCGTGCTCGACCTGGCCGACCAGCTGGCGCGCCACAGCGACGCGCCCGACAACCTCACGCTGATGTGGCTGACCGATGCGCACCGCGCCGCCGGCCGCCAGATCGCCGCGTGGATGCGCGATTTCGGCTTTGACGCGGTGCGCGAGGACGCGGTCGGCAACATCGTCGGCCGCTATCGCGCGCGCATCGATGGCGCGCCGGTGCTGCTCACCGGCTCGCATTTCGACACCGTGCGCAATGCCGGCAAGTACGACGGCCGGCTCGGCTTTCTGGCGCCGATGGTCGCGGTGCGCGAGCTGGCCGCCGCCGGAAAACGCCTGCCGTTCGACATCGACGTGATCGCGTTTGCCGACGAGGAAGGCGTGCGCTTCGGCTCGACCTTCCTCGGCTCGTCGGCGGTCGCCGGCAAGTTCGACGCCCGCGTGCTCGATGCGCGCGACGCGAGCGGCATCACCGCGCGCGCGGCGCTGGCCGCCGCCGGCCTCGATGCCGAGCGCATCGGCGACGCGGCCTATGCCGTCCACAGCGCCGGCCAGCCGATCAAGGGCTTCGTCGAAGTCCACATCGAGCAGGGGCCGGTGCTGCTCGACCACGATCTGCCGGTCGGCGTGGTCACCTCCATCAACGGCTCGGTGCGCTACCGGCTGTCCTTCCACGGTCTGGCCAGCCATGCCGGCACCACGCCGATGGGCACGCGCCGCGACGCCGCGCTCGCCGCCGCCGAGTTCGCGCTGGCGGTCGAAAAGCGCTGCGCCAGCGAGCTGCATCTGGTCGGCACGGTCGGCATGCTCGAAGTGCCGGGCGGCTCGATCAACGTGGTGCCCGGCGCCTGCGATTGCACGCTCGACGTGCGCGCGCCCGGCGATGCCCAGCGCGATGCGGCGGTCGCCGATCTGCTCGCCGCCGCCGAGGAAATCGCCGCGCGCCGCCATGTCACGCTCGACAAGCAGCTGCTGCTGCGCGCCGCCGCCGCACCCTGCGATCTGGCCTGGCAGGACCGCTGGGCCGCCGCCGTCGACCGGCTCGGCCTGCCCGCCTTCCGCATGCCGAGCGGCGCCGGCCATGACGCCATGCGCATGGCCGACCTCTGCCCGCAGGCCATGCTGTTCATCCGCTGCGGCCACAACGGCATCAGCCATCACCCGCTCGAAACGCTCACCGCCGACGACGCCGAACTGGCCGTCGCGCTCTTTCTCGACCTGCTCGATCACTGCTGATCCGCCCGCCATGCCCGACACCCTCGCCCAGTTCATCGACGCCGAATTCGCGGCCGAAGTCGCCTTCCTCGGCGAGCTCGTCAAGATTCCGTCCGACAACCCGCCCGGCGATTGCGCCCCCCATGCCACGCGCGCCAAAGCGCTGCTCGAAGCGCTCGGCTTCGTCGTCGAGGCGCATGTCGTGCCGCCGGCCGAGGTGAAAGCCGTCGGCATGCTCAGCGCCACCAATCTCATCGTGCGCGAGGCGTTCTCGGACGACGGCCCGGTGATCGCGCTCAATGCCCACGGCGACGTGGTGCCGCCCGGCCTCGGCTGGAGCCACGATCCCTATGGCGCCGACATCGTCGACGACCCGGTTCATGGCCGCGTGATGATCGGGCGCGGCGTGGCGGTATCGAAGAGCGATTTCGCCACCTACGCCTATGCCCTGCTCGCGCTGCGCGCCGCCGCGAAAGCCGGCCTGCCGCTCAAGGGCTGCGTCGAGCTGCACCTGACCTATGACGAGGAAACCGGCGGCGAGATCGGCCCCGGCTGGCTGCTGGCCCAGGGCCTGAGTGCGCCCGATTACGCGATCTGCGCCGGCTTCTCGTACAACATCGTGCAGGCCCACAACGGCTGCCTGCATACCGAGGTGACCGTCACCGGCAAGCAGGCCCATGCCGCCATGCCGCACACCGGCATCGATGCGCTCGAAGCCGCGACCCATGTGCTGCAAGCGCTGTATGCGCATCGCGCCACGCTCGCGCAGCGGCCGTCGAGCGTGGCCGGCATCGCCACGCCCACGCTGAACGTCGGGCTGATTGCCGGCGGCATCAACACCAATGTCGTGCCCGATCAGGTCACGTTCCGCATCGACCGCCGCATCACGCCGGACGAGAACCCGGCCGCCGCCGAGGCCGAGCTGGCCGCCGTCATCGCCGCTGCCGCGCAGACGCTGCCGGTGCCCGCGACGGTCGCGCAGCGTCGCATCCTGCTGGCGCGCCCGCTGGCGCCGCAGCCGGGCGTCGACCAGCTCACCGCCGCCATCGCGCGCCACGCGAGCGCCCTGCTCGGCTGCGAGGTGCCGGCGGCCGGCGTGCCCATTTACACCGACGCGCGCCATTACGCCGAGCGCGGCATTCCGACCGTGCTCTACGGCGCCGGCCCGCGCACGCTGCTCGAAGCCAACGGCCACAACGCCGACGAGAACCTGCGTCTGTCCGACCTGCGCGCCGCCACCGAGATCGTGGCACGCACCTGCGCCGAACTGCTCGCCGCCTGATCCGGCCGCCCGCCGGCCACGCCCCGCCTTCCGCCCGACACCCGCCCGCCTGCGCCTCCTCCTCGAAAGCCCACGCACCATGACCACGCCTCGCCGCAGTTTCCTCAGCCGCCTGACCACCGTCGCCGCCGCCTGCGCGCTGGCGGCCGGCATCGTCCCGGCCGCGCATGCCGACACCCCCGTCAAGTTCCAGCTCGACTGGCGCTTCGAGGGACCGAGCGCGCTGTTCCTGCTGCCGGCGGCCAAGGGCTATTTCAAGGCCGAGGGCCTCGACGTGACGGTCGATGCCGGCAACGGCTCGGGCAATGCCGTGAACCGCGTGGCCTCGGGCGCCTACGACATGGGCTTCGCCGATCTGGCCGCGCTGATGGAATTCGTGGCCAACAACCCGACCGCGCCGAGCAAGCCGGTGGCAGTGATGATGGTCTACAACAACACGCCGGCCGCCGTGCTGGCGCTCAAGAAGTCGGGCATCAAGTCGCCCGCCGACCTGACCGGCAAGAAGCTCGGCGCGCCGGTGTTCGACGCCGGCCGCCGCGCCTTCCCGATCTTTGCCAAGGCCAACAAGGTCGGCGCGGTCGAGTGGATCGGCGTCGATCCGGCGCTGCGCGAAACCATGCTCGCCAAGGGCGATCTCGACGCGATCACCGGCTTCAGCTTCACCTCGCAGCTCAACCTGAATGCGCGCGGCATCAAGGACGCCGACATCGTCGTGATGCCCTATCCCGACTACGGCGTGAAGCTCTACGGCAACGCGATCATCGTGTCGGAGAAGTTCCTCAAGGAGCATCCGGACGCGGTAAAGGGCTTCCTGCGCGCCTTCACCAAGGGCGTGAAGGAAGTCATCGCCAACCCGGAAGCCGCGATCGCGGTCGTCAAGCAGCGCGACGGCATCATCGATTCGGCGATGGAAACCCGCCGGCTCAAGCTCGCGCTCAGCGCCACCGTGCTCACGCCCGATGCCAAGGCCGAGGGCTTTGGCGACGTGAACGCGGCCCGGCTGTCGCTGATGGGCAGCCAGGTGTCGGACGCGTTTGCCACCAAGTCACGCGTGGATGCCGGCGCGGTGTGGAACGCGAGCTTCCTGCCGCCCGCCGCCGAGCGGAACCTCTTCTCCGCCAAGTGAGGTTCGCATGAGCGCCGTCATCTCCGCCGCCGATCCGCCCGCCGCCGTGCCGGGCGGCAAGCCCTTCGTCGAGTTCGACCATGTCTGGCTCGCCTACAACGACGAGCTGCTGGCGCAGAACCAGTTCGCCGTCGAGGACATCGACCTGCGCATCGGCGAGGGCGAGTTCGTCGCCATCGTCGGGCCGTCGGGCTGCGGCAAGAGCACCTTCATGAAGCTGGCCACCGGCCTGCGCATGCCGTCCAAGGGCAACATCGTGATCGGCGACCGCGAGGTGAGCGGGCCGCTCAAGTTCGTCGGCATGGCCTTTCAGGCGCCCACGCTGCTGCCCTGGCGCACCACGCTCGAAAACGTGCTGCTGCCGCTGGAGATCGTCGAGCCGCACCGCTCGCAATTCCGGCGCAAGCGCAAGGAGTACGAGGCCAAGGCCATCGACCTACTCAAGCGCGTGGGTCTCGGCGGCTATGAGCACAAGATGCCGTGGCAGCTGTCGGGCGGCATGCAGCAGCGCGCATCGATCTGCCGCGCGCTGATCCACGATCCCAAGATGCTGCTGCTCGACGAGCCCTTCGGCGCGCTCGACGCCTTCACGCGCGAGGAGCTGTGGTGCCTGCTGCGCGACCTGTGGACCGAGCGCAAGTTCAACGTGCTGCTGGTCACGCACGACCTGGTCGAGGCGACCTTTCTGGCCGACACCGTGTACGTGATGAGCAAGAGCCCGGGCCGCATCGTCGTGCGCCGCGAGATCGACCTGCCGCGGCCGCGCGAACTGGAAGTGACCTACACGCCCGAATTCATCGGCATGGTCCACGAACTGCGCGGCCACATCGGCGCGATCCGCAAAAGCTGAATCGGGAGCACCTCTTCATGCTGAAACAGAAAACGCTCGAAAAGCTCGCGCCCTGGGCCTTGCTGATCGCCACCGTCGCGCTGTGGCAGATCCTCTGCGTCGCCTTCGACGTGTCGGAATTCGTGTTCCCGAGCCCCTTGCAGATCTGGGGCTCGCTGGTGGAATTCGGCAGCGAGATCGCGCGCCATGCCTGGCGCACCTTCTGGGTCACGATGGCCGGCTTCGCACTCGCCATCGTGGTCGGCGTGGTGCTGGGCTTTCTCATCGGCACCTGGCGCGTGGCCTATGCGGCGCTCTATCCGCTGATGACCGCGTTCAACGCGCTGCCCAAGGCGGCCTTCGTGCCGATCCTGGTGGTGTGGTTCGGCATCGGCGTCGGGCCGGCGATTCTCACCGCCTTCCTGATCTCGTTCTTCCCGATCATGGTCAACATCGCCACCGGCCTCGCCACGCTGGAACCCGAGATGCAGGACGTGCTGCGCGTGCTCGGCGCGCGGCGCAGCGACATCCTGCTCAAGGTGGGGCTGCCGCGCGCGCTGCCCTATTTCTTCGCGTCGCTCAAGGTGGCGATCACGCTGGCCTTCGTGGGCACCACGGTGTCGGAGATGAACGCCGCCAATGAAGGCATCGGCTATCTGCTGGTATCGGCCGGCTCGGCGATGCGCATGCCGCTGGCCTTCGCCGGGCTGGTGGTGGTCGGCGCGATGGCGATGGTGATGTATGAGCTGTTTGCCGTGGTCGAGCGCAGCACGACGGGCTGGGCGCATCGCGGCAACTGAATCCGACGCCGTGACCGGCGCGGCAGACAAGCCGTCGCACCGGTCACGACCCATGTCGCCCGGCGGACGACATGGGCCAGTCATGCCGATCTGCGCGGGTCAGACGACCGAGGCTTCCTCCGCCGTCACGGCGCACAACAGGCCGAGCCTTGCGCCCGCCGCCAGCACCGCAAGGATCGACGCAGTCACGATGTTCGCGTGCCTCCCGGCGCCGAAGCGCGTTCCGGCGATGCCGGGTGTCGCCGCTTCCACGATGGCCAGCGCCTGGGCCTGCGCGCTGACATCCAGGGCGCGCTCCTCGTAGCTGTCCACCCGCAACGGCAGGCCGAGCGCATTCACCGCCGCGTCGATGGGCCCGTTGCCGAATCCGCGCAAGGCACGCCTGCCGGCGCCGGTCGCAATCTCGATATCGATGCCCTGCTGTCCGTGCGGCGCATCGAACAGGCGGTGACTGCGATACACCGCCTCACCCGGCGCCAGATAAGTGGCGGCGAACAAGCTCCACAGCTCGTCGCTGCCGACTTCGGCCTCGCTCGCATCGGCATGCGCCTGCACGACGGCGCTGAATTCCACCTGCATGCGGCGCGGCATCGTCACGCCACGATCGCGTTCGAGCAGGAAGGCGATGCCGCCCTTGCCCGACTGACTGTTGACCCGGACGATGCTGTCGTAGGTACGGCCCAGGTCCTTCGGGTCGATGGGCAGATAAGGCACCTCCCAGAAACCGTCGGCCGACTGTGCCGCAAAGCCCTTGCGGATCGCGTCCTGGTGCGAGCCCGAGAAGGCGGTGAACACCAGATCGCCGGCATACGGATGGCGCGGATGGATCGGCAGGCCGGTGCAGCTCTCGGCCACGCGCGCCACGCCGGCGATGTCGGAAAAGTCGAGCCCGGGCGCAATGCCCTGCGTGTACAGGTTGAGCGCCAGGGTTACCAGGTCGACATTGCCGCTGCGCTCGCCGTTGCCGAACAGGCAGCCTTCCACACGCTGCGCGCCGGCCATCAGCGCGAGCTCAGCGCAGGCCACGCCAGTGCCGCGGTCGTTGTGCGGATGAACCGACAGCACCACATGCTCGCGGCGCTCCAGCCGGCGATCCATCCATTCGATCTGGTCGGCGAACACGTTGGGCGTGGCGCCTTCCACCGTTGTCGGCAGGTTGATGATGATCGGCCGTCCGGGCCCGGCGTCCCAGGCGCGGATCGCGGTGTTGCAGGCTTCGAGCGCCACGGGCAACTCGGTGGCGCAGAAGGTTTCGGGCGAGTACTGGAGCACCCATTCGGTCTCGGGATGCGCATCGGCAAGCTGGCGCACCAGGCTCACATGGCGCTCGATCAGCTGCATCACCTCCGGCACCGTCATGCCGAACACCACGCGGCGCCAGACCGGCGCGGTCGCGTTGTACATGTGGACGATGGCGCGGCTCGCGCCACGCAGCGCCTCGAAGCTGCGCACGATGAGGTCTTCGCGCGCCTGGGTCATGACCATCGGCACGACGTCGTCGGGAATGCGTCGACCTTCGATGAGTGTGCGCACCACGTCGAAATCGATCTGCGACGCGGCCGGAAAACCGACCTCGATTTCCTTGAAGCCAATGCGCACCAGTTCGTCGAAAAGCTGGAGCTTGCGTTCGCGGTTCATCGGCTCGAACAGCGCCTGGTTGCCATCGCGCAGGTCGGTCGAAAGCCAGATCGGCGCAGCGGCGATCTGGCGCGACGGCCAGCGGCGATCAGGCAGATCGATGGGCGGAAACGGGCGGTACTTGGAAGACGGATCGGAGATCATGTGAGCGGCAACCTGCCATCCGCGCATGCAGGCGCGGACCGGCGAAAGGGGAATGTGGAATGCGGGAATTGCGCGCACGCCCCTCGCAGCCCTTCCGTCGGGAAGGCTGCTGCATGGCCGGGATCAGGGGGAAGTCAGAGCGTCGAGGACACGACGCCGTTGCGCGCAGGCAGATCCCGGCCAAGCACTAGGCTTAGCTCAAGGACGGGAAGGCGGCGCGCGATGGACATGGGCTTGACCATAGCCGCCAGCGCGCAAGGCTGTCAACAAAGAGGACAGCAACGAAAAAGCCCGCTTGCGCGGGCTTTTTCGTTGGGCGTCACCGACCGGTCAGCGTCGCTCGACCGTCGCTGGCACGGCTGCCGGCACGCGCCGGAAGGCGGTCGGCGTCATCGCCATCGCAAAACTGACGGCAAACGCGACCAGCGAACCAAAGCACAGCAGCCGTGCCGGCAGCACGGCCACGGCCGATGCAGCACCAAAGCCGTAAACCCCTGCGGCGAGCGCCAGCGCGGCGAACAGCAGCGCAAGTTTGAGCATCGGGATCTCCTGAAAGAGGCGGGACCGGCAAGCCGGTCGGGAAGCCTGACCCTAACCGTTGCCGCCGGCCCGGCCTGTAGGAGATGCCCTCGCCCGCTTGTGGGACAGCCCGGGAGCGGCCGCCACGCGTTCACACGTAGGCGCGCTCGCGCATCCACTTGGTGGCGATCCACTTCTCGCCCTTGCCCACCGGCGCGCCGCCGTGCAGCGTGCGCGGATCGACCTGTTCCTGATCGTCGAGGCTTTCGAAGTAGAGCGCATTGCCGCGCTGCGGCTTCACCTCCAGCCCGAGCGACGGGAACACCGTCGCGCCGCCGGCCTCGACATCGCTCAGATACATGATGAGCGTGGCGACGCGCTGGCCGCCGCGCTCCAGCTGGCGCCGGCCGCCGGCCTCGTTGACGTTGAAGTAGTCGTAGTGCGGCGAGTATTCGGCGCCGACGCCGTAGCGCAGGATCTGCATCGGCTCCTGCTGCGCCACTTCAAAGCCGAGCATGCGTTCGATGCGCGCCTCGATGGCTGCGACCAGCGGGTTCTCGCCGTGGTTGAAGTAGGTGCCTTCGGAAGTGCGCGCCGCGTCGGGCACGAAGTCGCCGGTGCCCGGATCGACCACCAGCGAGGGCTTGATCTTGCTGCGCGACAACGCCACCAGCTGCTCGCATTCGTCGCTGCTGAGCAGGCCGCCGAACAGCACGGTGCGCGGCGCAGCGAGCGCGAACAGCACCTCGACCTCGCGGTCGGTCAGGTCGAGCGCATTGGGCGCCTGGGCCGCGCCCTCGGCCACGGTGGACAGCGGGCCGTCGTTGGCGGCTGGCGCGCCGTCGTCGTCCTCGGCCGGCAGCGGGCTGGTGGCGGCGCGCACGATGCGTTCGGCATAGGCGCGCGGATGGCCCGACTGCACCATCGCATCGACCAGCGACGCGGCAGTGCAGCCGCGCGCGATCTGGCTGTCGAGCCAGGCTTTCAGCTCGTTGGACAAGGCAGGGGTCTGAACCGACATGCGTGACTCCGGGAAAAGGGGAATCGGTGACGGCGCTCAGCCGGCCAGCCCGCGGGCCAGATCGCGGCAGAGGTCGTCCGGATGTTCGAGGCCGACGGCGAAGCGGATCAGCCCTTCGGTGATGCCGGCGGCGGCGCGCACTTCGGGCGACACGCGGCCGTGGGTGGTCGTGGCCGGATGGGTGATGGTGGTGCGCGTGTCGCCGAGGTTGGCGGTGATCGACACCAGCCGGGTGCTGTCGATGACGCGCCAGGCGTTGGCGCGCTGCTCCTCGGGCGTGGCGCCCTTGAGCTCGAAGCTGAGCACCGCGCCGCCGAGCCGCTGCTGGCGCTGCGCCAGCGCGAACTGCGGATGCGACTCCAGCCCCGGATAGATCACGCGCGCCACCTGCGGCTGCGCCTCCAGCCAGCGCGCGACGGCCAGCGCATTGGCGCTCTGGCGCTCCATGCGGATCGACAGCGTCTCCAGCCCCTTGAGCAGCACCCAGGCATTGAACGGCGACAGCGTCGGGCCGGCGGTGCGCAGGAAGGGCAGCATCTGGTCCTTGATGAAGGCCTTGCTGCCGACGATGGCGCCGCCGAGCACGCGGCCCTGGCCGTCGATGTACTTGGTGGCCGAATGGATCACCACATCGGCGCCGAGCGCCAGCGGCTGTTGCAGCGCCGGCGTGCAGAAGCAGTTGTCGACCACCAGCAGCACGCCGGCGGCCTTGGATACCGCCGCCAGCGCCGCGATGTCGGCCAGCTCCATCATCGGGTTCGACGGCGTCTCGACATAGAACAGCCTGGTCTCGGGCCGCAGCGCCGCCTGCCAGGCGGCCGGATCGCTCGGCGACACATAGGTGGTGCTGATGCCGAAGCGCCCGAGGATGTTGCTGAACAGCTGGTTGGTCGAGCCGAACAGCCCGGTCGACGCGACCAGATGGTCGCCGGCCTTCAGCACGCCCATGCAGCAGGTCAGGATGGCGCTCATGCCCGAGGCGGTGGCGAGCGCGGCTTCCGCACCTTCGAGCGCGGCGAGGCGCTGCTCGAACATCGCGACCGTGGGATTGGTGAAGCGCGAATACACATTGCCCTCGACCCGGCCCGAGAAGCGGTCGGCCGCCTCGGCCGCGCTGCCGAACACATAGGACGAGGTGAGGAACATCGCCTCGGCATGCTCGCCAAAGCCGGTGCGCGCGGTGCCGGCGCGCACGCCGATGGTTTCGATGGCCCAGTCGTCGGAGCCCGGAAAGTCCTGGTCTTGCATGTTGGTGTCCTGAAAAGACGAAACCCCGCAGAGGCTTCGCGCCAGAGCGGGGTCGGACCGGAGTCGGTAACGCCGCGCTTTAGCTGGATTTGTTGGTGGCGCCGACCGGCTCCGCCCGCGCCCGCAAGCTGACTAGTCAAATCGGCGCTCGGCCGGGATTAGACCCGCCGGCTTTGGCGAGCGTCAAGTCGGCGCGCCGGCCCGGGCCGGTGCCGCATAGCGCAGGCTCGCGGCCCAGGCCAGCGTGGTGAAGCTGGCAATCGCCAGCCCCATCGAGCCCGGCAGCTCGGGCAGCAGGCCGATCACCGCGCCGGCGATCACCGCGCCGAGCGATTGCGACACGCCCAGCACCGACGAGGCCGCGCCGGCCTGGGCGCCGAACGGCGCCATCGCGATCACGGTGATGTTGGGCGAGATGAGCCCGACCAGCGCGATCACGCAGAACATCGGCAGCGCCGTGGCCCAGATCTGGTCGGCCAGCAGCGTGCTGCCGGCCAGCAGCGCCAGCCCGGCCAGCGCCTGCGCCGCCACGCCCCGGCGCAGCAGCCGCATCGGGCCGAGCCGATGCGCCAGCCGCGCATTGATGCGCGCACCCGCCACAAAGCCGATCGAATTGACCGCGAACAGCCAGGAAAAATGGCTCGGCGCGACGCCGAAGTGATCGATGAACACGAAGGGCGACGCGGCCAGGTAGCTGAAGATCGCGCCGAATTCCATCGCCACCGCGAAGGCCGACAGCGCCAGCACCGGCTGCGGCAGCACCTCGACCAGACCGATCAGCGAGCGCGCCACCGAGGCCGAGCGGTTGTGCCGCTCGTGCGTCTCGGCCAGGCCCCAGTACACCGCCGCGACCGCGCCAAAGCCGAACAGCGCCATCAGCCCGAACATCGCGCGCCAGCCGGCAATGCCGAGCAGCGCGCCGCCGACGATGGGCCCGAGGATCGGCGCAAGGCCGGTGGTGAGCATCATCAGCGCCATGAAATGGGCCGCGTCGGCGCCGGTATAGCGGTCGCGCACCACGGCCCGCGCGATCACCATGCCGGCCGCGCCGCCGATGGCTTGCAGCGCGCGCAGCAGGATCAGCGCATCGACCGCGCCGGCCAGCGCGCAGCCGAGCGAGGCCAGCCCGTAGAGCGCCAGCCCGAACAGCAGCGGTCCGCGCCGGCCAAAGCGGTCGGACAGCGGCCCGTAGAGCAGCTGCCCGAGCGCCATGCCGGCGAAGAAGGACACGAGCGTGTGCTGCACCGCCGCATTGCTCGCGCCCAGCTCGACCGCGATGGTCGGCAGCGCCGGCAGATACATGTCGGTGGACAGCGGCGCCACTGCCGAGACGGCGCCGAGCAGCGCGGCCAGCCGGGCGCGCGCCGATCCTTCGAGTACGGGCATGGCCCCCATCCTTGTGCTGCTGCGCCTGGCGCCCGAGGCGCCGCGCAAAAGGCCGCGATCATCGCACCGGCGGGCGCCGGGCGTGCTGCGGTCACAATGCGGCTGTCGTCCAACCCTCCAAGGAACCAGACATGGCAGTCGCTTCCGATGCCTACAAGGCAGGCATGCGCCGGCTCGCAGCCGGCGTCACCCTCATCACCACGCCGGGCGCGGCCGGGCCGTCGGGGCTCACCGCCACCGCCGTGTGCTCGGTCTCGGCCGATCCGCCGATCCTGCTGTGCTGCGTCAATCGCGGCAGCGCCTCGCATGCGGCGCTGCTCGAAGCCGGCGTGTTCGCGGTGAATGTGCTGAGCACCGCCGACCGGCCGCTGTCGGACCGCTTTGCCGGGCGGCTCACGCCGGCCGAGAAGTTCGCCGAAGGTGAATGGGGCGTGCTCGAAACCGGCTCGCCGGTGCTGGCCAGCGCGCTCGCCGCCTTCGACTGCCGGCTGGTGCAGGCGGTGGACGCCGGCACGCATGCGGTGCTGTTCGGCGAGGTGCAGGCGGTGACCGTGGCCGACGATCCCGAGCTGCACGGCCTGCTCTATGCCGACGGCGGCTATGGCCGCTTCGCGACCCCGAGCGACGATATCGATCAGGGTTTCTGAGCGGCGGCGCGGCGGGCCGGTTTCAGCGCCGCACCGCCGCGCGCGGCTCAGTCGCCCGACGCCAGATTGAGATTGAGCTGCGAGCGCGCCGGCAGATCGGGCGCGGCCGCCTTGCCGGCGACGCGCTGGGCTTCGAGCGCATCGAGATAGGCCGCCGACACGTCGCCGGTGATGTAGTGGCCGTCGAAGCAGCTGGCCTCGAAGTTCTGGATGTGCACGCCCAGATCGCGCACCGAGCGCTTCATCGCGTCGATGTCTTGGTAGACGAGGCCGTCGGCCTCGATCATCCGCATGATTTCTTCATCCGAACGGCCGTGGGCGATCAGCTCGCCGCGCGTCGGCATGTCGATGCCGTACACATTCGGGAAGCGCACCGGCGGCGCGGCCGACGCGAAGATCACCTTGTTGGCGCCGGCGTCGCGCGCCATGTTCACGATCTCGCGGCTGGTCGTGCCGCGCACGATCGAGTCGTCGACCAGCAGCACGTTCTTGCCCTTGAACTCGGTCGGCAGCGCCGACAGCTTCTGGCGCACGCTTTTCTTGCGCACCGCCTGGCCCGGCATGATGAAGGTGCGGCCCACATAGCGGTTCTTGAAGAAGCCTTCGCGGAAGTCGAGACCGAGCTTCATCGCCAGCTGCATCGCGGCCGGGCGCGAGGTGTCGGGGATCGGCATCACCACATCGATGTCGCCGGCCGAGAACTCGCGCTTGAACTTCTCGGCCAGGTATTCGCCCATGCGCAGCCGCGCGCCGTAGACGCTCACGCCATCCATGATCGAGTCGGGCCGCGCGAAGTACACGTACTCGAAGATGCAGGGATTGAGCGTGGGCTTGTCGGCGCACTGGTAGGAATTGAAGTTGCCGTCCTCGTCGATGAAGATCGCCTCGCCCGGCGCCACGTCGCGCACAAAGCGGAAGCCCATGCCTTCGAGCACGACCGACTCGCTCGCCACCAGGTACTCGGTGCCCTCGTCGGTCTCGTTGACGCCGTAGCACAGCGGCCGGATGCCATGCGGATCGCGGAACGCCAGGATGCCGGTGTTGGCGATGTGCGCCACGCAGGCATAGGCGCCGCGCACCCGGCGATGCAGGCCCGACACGGCGCGGAAGATGGTGGCCGGATCGAGCGTGAACGAACTCGTCGCTTCTTGCAGCTCATGCGCCAGCACGTTGAGCAGCACCTCGCTGTCGCTGCTGGTGTTGATGTGGCGACGGTCCTTGCGGAACATGTCGTTCATCAGCTCGGCAGCGTTGGTGAGATTGCCGTTGTGCCCGAGCGTGATGCCGAACGGCGCGTTCACGTAGAACGGTTGCGCTTCTTCGGGATCGCTCGACGAGCCGGCGGTGGGATAGCGCACATGGCCGATGCCGATGTTGCCGGCAAGGTTGCGCATGTTGCGGGTGCGGAAGATCTCGCGCACCAGCCCGTTGCCCTTCCACATGTTGAAGGTGCTGCTCGATCCGGTGGCAATGCCGGCCGCATCCTGGCCGCGATGCTGCAACAGCATCAGCGAGTCATAGAGCATCTGGTTGACGGGCGTACGGGCCACGAGGCCGACGATTCCACACATGGCATTCCCCGAGGAAAACTAGACCTGCCAGACCGGACCGGCATCGGACGGAACAACGTCGCGAAACCAGCCGAGCACGGCAACGACATAAGGCAGAAGCAGCGACCCGGTCCAGGCGGCCGACTGGACGACCGGCGTGTGACCGAGCACGAAAATGAGCAGCGCCACGGCCAGCAGGCCGCGCAGCAATCCGAATACCGCGCCGAGCAGGCGATCGACGACGCCCAGCCCGGCAGCCCTGAGCGCGCCGGCCAGCAGGCGGCCGAGCAGCGAACTCGAAATCATCACGCCCAGAAACACGATCAGGCCGCCAGCCATCATGCGTGCGCCGGGATTCCAGTCGGCGGGCAAAGCCGCTGCCATCAGCGGCGCCCAGAAGAACACGGCGATCACGGCCGCAATCCAGCCGACAAGCGAGAAAACCTCACGCACCAGACCGCGCCACAGCGCCACCGCCAGCGACAGGCCCAATGCGCCGACGATCAGCCAGTCGATCGAGGTCATGCGGCGAGCGGGCGACGGACCGGGACGACGGCGGGCGCGCGGGCAACGGGCATCACTGCGCCAGCACGGCAGCGTCGCCGATGCCGGCGCCGGCAGCCTTCTGGCGCACCGAATCGGCATCGCCCCGCGAGGCGAATGGTCCGGCGCGCAGCCTGATGCGCGGACCGGCGCCGGTGCTGATGGTCTCGGTATAGGTGCTGACGCCGGCGGCGCGCAACCGCGCTTGCAGCTCTTGCACCTTGGCCTCGGTGGCGAAGGCGCCCATCTGCACCAGGAAGCGGCTCGGCGTGTCGTGAGCAGCGGTCGGCGCCGGCGCCGGAACGGGCTTGCCTTCGAGCAGCGCGAGCGCGCGCGCGCCGTCGGCCGGCTTGGGCTCGACCCGGGGTTCGGGTTTGGGCTCGGGCTTCGGCTCGGCATGCGCCGGCTCGGCGCGCGGGGCTGGGCGGGCGACTTCGGCTGGCCGGGACGGTTCGGCGGGACGGGCCGGCTCGGCCTGACGTTGCAGCGGCTCGGACGTGCGCGGTTCGGGGCGGGTGGCCGGCTCGGTTCGCAACGACGGATGTGCCGGCTCCGGCTGCCGGGTCGGCTCGATGGCCGCCGGCGCGCGCTCGGGCGTGACCGGCGCGACCTCGCGGCTGACGGGCGCCGATGCGACCGGTGCCGATGCAGGGGCCGGCGACGCTGCGGCGGGCGGCTCGGCCGGAACCGGCGCTGGTGCGGCAGCGCTGCCCAGACCGTTCGGTGCCTCGGCAGGCTGAGCGAGTGCCGGCGCCGTGGCATCGCGCGCGATCTCGATCGGCAGGTCGGGCGCCACCGGGCGGCGTGCCGATTGCAGCAGCATCGGCAGGCCAATGAATGCCGCGATCACGAGCACGACCGCGCCGATCAGCCGCCGGCGTGCCTTGCGGCGCAGGTCGAGCAGCGCATCGGCGCTGCTGGCCCGCCCGGAAGCGCGGCGCGGCGCGGGACGCTGGGTGCGGGAATCGGAACGACCGAAGCTGAACAATCCCATGCGGGGGTACGCGGAGGAGACGAAACTGGGTGGGGAGAGGCGGCGCCGGATGCGCCTGAACGGCCCCGCTGCCACCGGTCTGGAAGGCCCGACGCCGCGTTGGACGCCGGCAAGACTCAGCGTGAACGCGACGCCAAGTCCATCACGCCGCCGACGGTCAGGAAGGAACCGAAGACCAAAATTCTATCACCCTCCCCTGCTGCGCCCCGGGCAGCTACCCAGGCGGCAGCCGGCGTGGCATGGACGGTGATCGAGTGCTCCCTGTCTTCCGGAAAGCCCTGGGCGCGCAGCACGGCGGCGATTTCCTCGCCGGTCGCGGCGCGTTCGAGCGGCAGGCTCGTCACATGCCAGTGATCGATGCGCCCCTTCATGCGCGCCACGACGCCGGCGATGTCCTTGTCGCGCATGCAGCCGAACACCGCGTAGGTGTAGGGATGGAAGGCCATGTGGTCGAGGTTGTCGGCCAGCGCGGCAGCGGCGTGCGGGTTGTGCGCCACGTCGAGCACGATGGTCGGCTTGCCCGGCAGCACCTGGAAGCGCCCCGGCAGCTCGACCAGCGCGAAGCCGTTGCGGATCGCCTGATTGTTCACCGGCAGCTGCGGCCGCAGCGCTTCGAGCGCCGCCAGCGCGCCCGAGGCATTGAGCAGCTGATTGGCACCGCGCAGCGCCGGATAGGCCAGCCCCGCCACCTTCATCGCGCGACCGCCCCAGGACCATTGCTGCCAGTCGGTCGGGCCGCGCTGGCCGGCGTAGTTGAAGTCGCGGCCGAACAGCCGCAGGTCGGCATCGATCTCGCGCGCATGGTCGAGCAGGCTTTGCGGCGGCATCGGGTCGCTGCAGATGGCCGGCCGGCCGGTGCGGAAGATGTGCGCCTTCTCGCGGCCGATTTCATCGCGCGTGTCGCCAAGCCATTCGGCATGGTCGATGTCGATGCTGGTGACGATCGAGCAGTCGGCGTCGAGCACGTTCATGGCATCGAGCCGGCCGCCGAGGCCGATCTCGAAGATCGCCGCATCCAGCCCCGAGTGCTGGAACAGCCGCATGATCGCCAGCCCGGTGAACTCGAAGTAGGTGAGCGCGGCGGCCGCCTCGCCCTCGCGCGCGGCCACGGCGGCCCGCGCCGCTTCCACCGCCTCGAACTGCACGACCAATGCGTCGTCGTCGGCCGACTCGCCGTTGATGCGCGCGCGCTCGTTGAAGCGCAGCAGATGCGGCGAGGTGTGCAGCCCGACCCGGTAGCCCGATTGCAGCAGGATGGCTTCGAGGAAGGCGCAGGTGCTGCCCTTGCCATTGGTGCCGCCGACGAGGATGACCGGGCACGCGAAGCCGATGCCGAGTTCATCCTTGACCCGCCGGATGCGGTCGAGCCCGAGTTCTATTTGTTGTTGCGGGCGTTGCGCTTCGAGCCAGCCGAGCCAGTCGGCGAGCGCGCGGGAGGTGGGTGCGGCAGACATCAGGTGTTAGGCGACGGCTTCGATCGGCTGGTTCTGCAACAGCGCCAGCAGCTTGGCGATCTCTTCGCGCATCGCGCGGCGGTCCACGATCATGTCGACCGCGCCCTTCTCCACCAGGAACTCGGCGCGCTGGAAGCCTTCGGGCAGCTTCTCGCGCACCGTCTGCTCGATGACGCGCGGGCCGGCAAAGCCGATCAGCGCCTTGGGTTCGGCGATGACCACATCGCCCATGAAGGCGAAGCTGGCCGACACGCCGCCCATGGTGGGATCGGTCAGCACGCTGATGAAGGGCAGCTTGCGCTGCGCCAGCAGGTTGATGCCGGTGGTGGTCTTAGCCATCTGCATCAGCGAGAGCAGGCCTTCCTGCATGCGCGCGCCGCCGGTCGCGGTCACGCAGATGAACGGCGTCTTCTGCTCCAGCGCGGTCTGCACGCCGCGCGTGAAGCGCTCGCCGACCACCGAGCCCATCGAGCCGCCCATGAAGTCGAACTCGAACGCGGCCACGACCACCGGAATGGTCATGATCGCGCCGGCCATCACCACCAGCGCGTCGGTCTCGCCGGTCTCGGTCATGGCCTCCTGCAGGCGCTGCGGATACTTCTTGCTGTCGACGAACTTGAGGCTGTCGATCGGCAGCACTTCCTGGCCGATCTCGTAGCGGCCTTCGGTATCGAGCAGCGCGTCGATGCGCGCGCGCGAGCGAATGCGCATGTGGTGATCGCACTTCGGGCAGACCTGGAGGTTCTGGTCGAGGTCGGTGCGGTACAGCACGGCTTCGCAGCTCGGGCACTTGAGCCAGAGCCCTTCCGGCATGCGCGTGCGGATGGCGGTGTCGGTCGAGCGCTGAATGCGCGGCGGGAGAAGTTTGTCGATCCAGCTCATGCGGCGGCCTTGGTGAAAGGTTGGTCGATGGCGGTACGAATTTCGGTCAGCAGGCGCTCTACCGCCGCCACCGCCTGATCCGCCGGGGTGTTTTCAAGTTCCTGGATGAGCCGGCTGCCGATCACGACAGCGTCGGCCACTTCGGCCACGGCGCGCGCGCTGGCGGCATTGCTGATGCCGAAGCCGACGCCAACGGGAATGTTGGCGTGCGCCTTGATCTGCGGAATGCGCGCCGCGACGCTGGCCACGTCGAGCGTGCCGGCGCCGGTGATGCCCTTGAGGCTCACGTAATAGATGTAGCCCGACGCATGGCTGGCCACGGTCGCGATGCGCGCGTCGGTCGACGTGGGCGCGAGCAGAAAGATCGGATCGATGCCGGCCTCGCGCATGACGAGCGCGAAGTCCTCGCACTCCTCGGGCGGGTAGTCGACGACCAGCACGCCGTCCACGCCGGCATCCTTGGCCGCCGCCGCGAACGCGGCCTTGCCCATGTGCTCGATCGGGTTCGCGTAGCCCATCAGCACCACGGGCGTGACCTGGTCCTGAACGCGGAAGGTCTTGGCCATCGCCAGCACCTGACGCAGGCCCACGCCGTTGGCGATCGCGCGCTCGGTGGCGCGCTGGATCGTCGGACCGTCAGCCATCGGATCGCTGAACGGCACGCCGAGTTCGATCACGTCGGCACCGGCGCGCGCGAGCGCATGCATCAGCGGCACGGTGATGCCGGGCGTCGGGTCGCCGGCGCAGATGTAGGGAATCAGGCCCTTGCGGCCCTCGGCGGCGAGCCGCGCGAAACGTTGCTGGATGCGCGACATCAGGCGTCCTTGTTGAATGCTGCGGTGGCTTCGCGGCAGCTGGCGCGGCAGAAGAATTCCATGCCGCTGCGCTCGGCGACGGTGTGGATGTCCTTGTCGCCGCGGCCCGACAGGTTGACGAGCAGCACCTTGTCCTTGGACAGCGTGGGCGCGAGCCTGGCCGCGTAGGCGATGGCATGGCTCGATTCGAGCGCCGGGATGATGCCCTCGATGCGGCACAGATCGTGGAAGGCCTTGAGCGCCTCGTCGTCGGTGGCGCCCACATAGGTGGCGCGGCCGCTGTCCTTGAGCCAGGCGTGTTCGGGGCCGACGCCGGGATAGTCGAGACCGGCGCTGACCGAATGCGTCTCGGTGATCTGGCCGTTCTCGTCCTGCAGCAGATAGGTGCGGTTGCCGTGCAGCACGCCCGGCGTGCCCATTTGCAGCGAGGCGGCGTGACGCATCGTGGTCAGGCCGTCGCCGGCGGCTTCGACGCCCACCAGCTTCACGTTCTCGCGCGGGATGTAGTCGTAGAAGATGCCCATCGCATTGCTGCCGCCGCCCACGCAGGCGATCACGTAATCGGGATCGCGGCCGACCATCTCGGGCATCTGGGTCAGGCATTCCTTGCCGACCACCGAGTTGAAGTCGCGCACCATCATCGGATAGGGGTGCGGGCCGGCCACCGTACCGATGATGTAGAAGGTGTTCTCGATGTTGGTCACCCAGTCGCGCATCGCTTCGTTGAGCGCGTCCTTGAGCGTCTTGCTGCCGCTCTCGACCGGCACCACGGTCGCGCCGAGCAGCTTCATCCGGTACACGTTGGCCGACTGGCGACCGACGTCCTCGCTGCCCATGTAGACCACGCATTCCATGCCGTAGCGCGCCGCCACGGTGGCCGTCGCCACGCCATGCTGGCCGGCGCCGGTTTCGGCAATCACGCGCGGCTTGCCCATGCGGCGGGCCAGCAGCGCCTGGCCGATGGTGTTGTTGACCTTGTGCGCGCCAGTGTGATTGAGGTCTTCGCGCTTCAGATAGATCTGCGCGCCGCCGAGCAGCTCGCTCCAGCGCTTGGCGTGATAGATCGGGCTCGGCCGGCCGACGAAGTGCTTCAGCTCATTGTTGAATTCGGCGACGAACTCGGGGTCGTGCTGGTAGCGCGCGTAAGCCTGCTTGAGCTCGTCGAGCGCATGCATGAGCGTTTCGGCGACGAAGGTGCCGCCGTAGGGGCCGAAGTGGCCGCGCTCGTCGGGGTAGTTGTAGGCCATCGTGTGAGGACTCGGGTGAGGGTCAGGCGGTGATTCGGCAGCGGTCCGGCGGTGCCGGCGGGATGGCCGTCGCAGGCCCGAAGCGGTTCGGGCGCGTCCGGCGGCGGACGCTGGTTCGCGGGCGGCGGGCCCGGGTCAGCCGCGGCGCCAAGCCTCGTCGGCGGCGCGCACGGCGGCAGCGAAGTCGCGCATTTTATCCGCGTCCTTGATGCCCTTGCTGCGCTCGATGCCGGAGGAGACGTCGACGGCGGCCGGCGCGAGCCGGCGGATGCCTTCGGCCACGTTGGCGGCGTCGAGTCCGCCCGAAAGAATCAGCGGCCGCGCGAGCGCTGCCGGCACCAGGCTCCAGTCGAAGGTCTTGCCGGCGCCACCGAAGCCGTCGCTGTGCGCATCGAGCAGGATGGCGCGCGCGCCGGCATGGCGTTGGGCATAGGCGGTCAGGTCGCAGTCGGCGCCGGCAATGCTGCCGTTGGCCATCATGCGCGCCGCCTTGAGCCAGGGATTGCCGTATTGCTCGCAATCGGCCGGGGCTTCGTCGCCGTGGAATTGCAGGGTCGCGCCGGGCAGCCGATCGAGATAGGCCGCGACCTCGTCGCGGCTGGCGTTGACGAACAGCAGCACCGGCGTGACGAAGGCCGGCAGCAGCGCGGCCAGTTCGGCGGCGCGCGCCGGGCCGACGAAGCGCGGACTCTTGGCGTAGGCGACGAAGCCGATCGCGTCCACGCCGCAATCGACGGCGACGGCGAGGTCTTCTTCACGGGTCAGGCCGCAATACTTGATCCGGGTTCGTGTCATGAGCTGGCGGCCGGCCGTTCCGGGCCGGCGGGATGGGAATGAGGCAGACCGCTCGCAGCTGCCAGGGGTTCCGCACGCCGGGCGCGGTCGGCGGCCATCACCTCGACCAGACCGGCCTCGGCGGGGTAATCGACCGATTCGAAATACAGACCCTCGGCAGCGTAGGTAGGCGCGGCGAGCTTGCGGTCGCGCTGCACCAGAAGCTCGCCGATCCAGGCCTCGGGCATGCGCCCGCTTCCGACGTAAACGAGACTGCCGACGACATTGCGCACCATGTGATGCAGGAAGGCGCTGGCCGCGATGTGCAGCTCGACGAACTCGCCGCGCCGCGCCACCGAGACTTCGTACAGCGTCTTGACCGGCGACTTCGCCTGGCATTCCGACGAGCGGAAGCAGGAAAAATCATGCTCGCCGACCAGCGCCTGCGCGGCGCGATGCATGGCGGCTTCGTCGAGCGGCCGAAAGCACCAGGCCGCATGCCGGCGCAGCAGCGGCGAGCGCAGCGGATGGTTCCAGATGAGATAGCGGTAATCGCGCCGCACCGCGTCGAAGCGGGCATGGAAGCGGTCGGCGACCGGTGCCATCCAGCGCACGGCGATGTCGTCGGGCAGCAGCGCATTGAGCCCACGCACCCAGGACGCTGGCGTGCGCTCGACCGGGACATCGCAATGCGCCACCTGACCGCGCGCATGCACGCCGGCATCGGTGCGCCCCGCGACCACCACCTCGATGCGCCCCGGCAGCGCCACGAAGCGGGCGATCGCCGCTTCGACCGCCACCTGCACCGACGGCAGATCGCGCTGCACCTGCCAGCCGTGGTAGCCGCCGCCGTCGTACTCGATGCCGAGCGCAATCCTCGGCATCAGCCCGCCTGCCTGCCGCCGCTGGCGGCGCCTTGCGCGCCGACCACTAGGCCAGCGCCTCCAGCATCTTGCGGGCACGTTCCTTCTGCTCGTCGTCGCCGGCCTGGATCACCTCGTCCAGCAGCTCCTGGGCACCTTCGCGGTCGCCGATTTCCTGATAGGCGGCAGCGAGGTCGAGCTTGGTGGCCATTTCCTGCTGATGCGGCGACAGCGCGCTGTCGGCGGCACCGGCCGGCGCGATCGACGAACCGAAGTCGAGCAACGACGGGAACTCGTCCTTCTCGACCGGCAGCGGCTCGGCCGCCGCGGCCGGTGCCGACGGCGGCAGATCGAGCGCGAGATCGAGTCCGCCGAGGTCGGCATTGCGGTCGAGCGGCTGGGTCGGCGACGAATCGCCGTAGTCGCGCGCATCGGCCTCGTTGCCGGCCGGCGGCAGCGACAGCTCGAAATCGATCGGCTCGGCATGCGCCGACGACACCGGTTCGAGCATGGTGGCGGTGCCGTCGTAGGCCGGCGCGTCCAGATCGAAATCGATGGTCGGCGATGCCACCGGCGGCGCGGCTGCCTCGATGACCTCGGGCGTGTTGACCGCCGGGCTGAAGTCGAGATCGGTCGAGGTCTTGCCGAATTCCGAGTCGTCGGTCGAGCCGAGATCGAAATCGATCGGCGGAATCTCGCCGACGCTCGGCGCGCTGACTTCCTCGCGCGGCGGCAGCAGCGGCTCGGTCGGCTGGTCGAGGTCGAGATCGAAATCGACCGCGACCGGAGCCGGACGCGCGATGTCGTCGGCCAGGCTGGCCGAGGCGGCAGCGAGGCCGACATCCGGCGTGAACGGCACGGTGACCTGGGGCTCGGCCGGCACTGCCTGCTCGGCACCGCCGAACAGCGGATTGTTCGGATCGAGCGAGCGACCGAGTGCGGCCACCTTGTCCCAGTCCTCGCCGCGTCCGCCGGTCAGCGAATACAGCTCGCCGGCGGCCGCCTCGAAAGTGGGCAGATCGCGCCGCGAGGCATAGATCTCGAGCAGCTTGGCGCGGATCGCATGCCGGTCCGGGGCGCTCTTGAGCGCTTCCTTGAGGATTTCCTCGGCCTGGGCGTCGCGGCCGTAGGCGATGTAGACATCGGCCTCGGCGATCGGATCGACCTCGTTCGAGTCGAGTTGGCCGACCGGCGGCACGAAATTGGAATTGAAGGTCGAGTCGGTGGTGTCGATCGACTGGCCGCCGGTCACGCCGAAGATGGAGTTCGTCTTCAGATCGCCGCCGGTCAGGATGCTGTCCTGGAACTCGGCGAATTTCTTCTTGCGGCTGCGCTGGAACCAGGCATAGCCACCGAGAGCGGCGAGGATGGCGGCGATGCCGCCAAGCGCGACCGGATTGCCGACCGCGTCGAGCAGCGATTCTTCCGGCTCGGGTGCCGGTGCCGGCGGGGGCACGGGCTTGGCGGCCGGTTCGGGACGCGGCGCCGGCTTGACTTCCTCGGGCTTGGGTGCGGCAGCCTTGGCAGCTTCGGCAGCCTTCTGCGCTTCCGCAGCCTTGGCAGCTTCGGCGGCTGCCTTGGCGGCTTCCTCCGCCTTGGCTGCATCGGCGGCCTTGGCGGCTTCTGCGGCCTTGGCGGCTTCGGCAGCCTTTGCAGCTTCCGCGGCCTTCGCGGCTTCGGCAGCCTTTGCAGCTTCCGCGGCCTTGGCCGCTTCTGCCGCCTTCGCAGCTTCGGCGGCCTTGGCAACTTCCGCTGCCTTGGCGGCTTCCGCCGCCTTCAGCGCTTCGGCGGCCTTCGCAGCCTCGGCTGCCTTGCCGGCCTTTGCCGCATCGGCCGCCTTGGTGGCCTCGGCATCGCGCGTCGCACGGGTGGCGTCGGCGGTGCGCTGGGCATCGGCCAGCGACTTGTCCTTGCGATCGAGCAATCCCTTCAGGTCGGAGACGTTGCGCTCGAGTTCCTTGACGCGGTTTTCGGCCTCGCGCAGTGCCTTGTCGCGGGCAGCGATCTCGTCGGCCTTGGCGGCAGCGGCTTCCTTGCCGGCCTGTCCGCCGGTCGCCGCCGCCGACTTGTCGCCGGGCCGCGCGATCTTGACCTTGTCGCCGGCATCGGCGGCCGGCGCGGACTTGTCCTGCACCAGCGGCGCAACGCTGCCGCTCACCGCGCGGCCGGTGTCCTGAGCCGGCGCATTCGCCACCGCGGCGCCGGCGATCCGGGACCGGTAGCTCGCGAAATCGGCGGTCTGCGCCAGCACCTCGCGCCGCGCCTCGGCCTGCGGAATGCCGCTGGCTTCCGCCGCCGACGGCAGCTTGAGCACCGCACCGGTGCGCAGCCGGTTCATGTTCGAGGCGAAGGCATCGGGATTGCTGCGGAACAGCGCCACCAGCATCTGGTCGAGCGTCGCGCCCGGCGCCAGATTGCTGCGTGCGATCTGACCCAGCGTCTCGCCGCGCTGGACGGTGTGGGCAACGCCGGCATCGCCAGCAGAAGCGGCCGCGCCATCGCTGGCGGGCGCTCTCGCGGGTGTCGACGACCTTGCCGGCGCAGGCGCCGCTGCGGGCGCCCGGGGTGCGGCGGCGGCAGGTGCAGGAGCCGGTGCCGGATTCGATTCGGGCAGCGCGCCGACGACGGCAGGCGCCACCGCCTCGGGCGCGCGACCGGTGCGCAGTTCGGGCGGGTCGAGCAGGAAGGTGTATTCGCGGACGATGCGGCCGGTCGGCCAGGTCATCTCCAGCAGCATGTCGACGAAGGGCTCGTTCACGGCCTGGGTCGACGTCACGCGGATGATGTTGCGATTGCCGCGCCGGTCGACGGCGAAGCGCAGGCTTTGCAGCGCCGAGGTCATCTCGATGCCGGCCTGCCGGAACGACTCGGCCGGCGCCATGCGCACGCTAAGCCCTTGCAGATCCTCGGGTGCCAGCGCGCTGATCTCGATTTCGGCACGCAGCGGCTGACCGAGCGCCGACTGCACCGTGAGCCGGCCGAGCGACGCCGCCTGGGCATCGATGGCGGCAGCGCTGCCGAAACCGATGGCGAGCGCGAGAACGACGAGTCTGGCGATGCGGCGGGGCTTGCTGGGCAGCGATCCGACCACCGGACGCCGCTGGATCATGGTCGCCTCCGGTTCGTCATCGGAACGAACGCCGGGAAACGAAGATGCACTGATCGAACCCACGACCACCCCTAAGCTTGTTACGAATTTTTCGAAGTTAGCATCAGGCATGTGCCCGGGCAAGCGATGGCGGTCAAGCCATCTCTCGTCCGGATTTACCTGCGGAATGCAGCGAATTTGTGCTCATTCCGCGTGCCGATGTTTGCCTTGCCTCGATGCCGTCAGGCTTCGATGAGGATGCGCAGCATGCGGCGCAGCGGCTCGGCCGCGCCCCACAACAGCTGGTCGCCGACCGTGAACGCACCCAGATATTCCGAGCCGAGCACCATCTTGCGCAGCCGGCCGACCGGGATCGTCAGCGTGCCGGTGGTGGCGGCGGGCGTCAGCTCGCGGATGCTGGTTTCCTTGTTGTTCTCGACCAGCTTCACCCAGGCGTTGTCGTTGCGGATCATGTCCTCGATATCGGCAAGCGGAACGTCCTTCTTGAGCTTGATCGTCAGGGCCTGCGAATGGCAGCGCATCGCGCCGACACGCACGCACAGGCTGTCGATCGGCGTGGCTTCGGTGCCGAAGCCCGGGCCGCGGCCGAGGATCTTGTTGGTCTCGGCGCCGCCCTTCCACTCTTCGCGGCTGGTGCCGTCGCCCAGGTCGGAATCGATCCAGGGGATGAGGTTGCCGGCCAGCGGCACCAGGAAATTCCTGGTTTCCTCGGCGGTGAAGGCGTGCTGCTTCGCAAGGATCTTGCGGTCGATTTCGAGGATCGCGCTCGCCGGATCGTCGAGCAGGCTCTTCACCTCGGCGTTCAGCGTGCCGAACTGCGTGAGCAGCTCGCGCATGTGCTGGGCGCCGCCGCCCGAGGCCGCCTGATAGGTCGTGCTCGTCATCCATTCGACGAGGTCGGCCTTGAACAGCGCGCCCACGCCCATGAGCATGCAGCTCACGGTGCAGTTGCCGCCGATCCAGTTCTTGATGCCGCGCGCGATGGCGTCCTTGATGACCGGCTGGTTGACCGGGTCGAGCACGATGATCGCGTCGTCGGCCATGCGCAGCGTCGAGGCAGCGTCGATCCAGTCGCCCTTCCAGCCGGCTTCGCGCAGCTTGGGGAAGACGGCCTTGGTGTAGTCGCCGCCCTGCGCGGTCAGGATGATGTCGCAGCGCTTGAGCGCCTCGATGTCGTGCGCGTCCTGCAGCACCGTCTCGTTCCTGGCTTGCGACGGGGCCTTGCCGCCCGCATTGCTCGTGCTGAAGAACAACGGTTCGATGTGATCGAAATCACCTTCTTCGGTCATGCGCTGCAACAGCACCGACCCGACCATCCCGCGCCAACCCACCAGACCGACCAGCTTCATCTTCCCGCTCCCTGCTTTGCTCAAACCAGATATGTGAAATGCGTCACGCCAACGCCGCGACGACCGCGTCGCCCATGGCTTCGGTGCCGACCTTGGTCGTGCCTTCGCTCCAGATGTCGGGCGTGCGCAGACCGCTCGCCAGCACCATCTTCACCGCCGCCTCGATGCGGTCGGCCTGTTCGGCACGGTCGAGCGAGAAGCGCAGCATCATCGCCGCCGACAGGATGGTCGCGAGCGGATTGGCCACGCCCTTGCCCGCGATGTCGGGCGCCGAACCGTGACTCGGCTCGTACAGGCCCTGCTTGCGGTCGTTGAGCGAGGCCGACGGCAGCATGCCGATCGAGCCGGTCAGCATCGAAGCCTCGTCGCTCAGGATGTCGCCGAACATGTTGCCGGTGACCACCACGTCGAACTTCTTGGGCGCCTTCACCAGCTGCATCGCCGCGTTGTCGACGTACATGTGCTCCAGCGTCACGTCGGCGTAGTGGGCCGCGTGAACCTCGGTCACCACGTCCTTCCAGAACTGGAAGGTTTCGAGCACGTTGGCCTTGTCGACGCTCGTGACCTTGTTGCCGCGCTTGCGCGCCGCCTGGAAGGCCACATGGGCGATGCGTTCGATCTCGGGGCGCGAGTAGCGCATGGTGTCGAAGGCTTCTTCCGCACCGGCGAACGCGCCATCGGGGCTGCTGCGCCGGCCGCGCGGCTGGCCAAAGTAAATGTCGCCAGTCAGCTCGCGCACGATGAGGATGTCGAGCCCGGCAATCAGTTCGGGCTTGAGGCTCGATGCGCCGACCAGTTCCTCGTAGCAGATGGCCGGACGGAAATTGGCGAACAGGCCCAGGTTCTTGCGCAGGCCGAGGATGGCCTGCTCGGGGCGCAGCGCGCGTTCGAGCGTGTCGTACTTCCAGTCGCCGACCGCGCCGAACAGGATCGCGTCGGCTTCCTTGGCCAGCTTGAGCGTGGCCTCGGGCAGCGGATGGCCGGCCGACTCATAGGCCGCGCCGCCGACATCGGCCCATTCGTACTCGAAGCTTTCGCCGAGGGCCTGCAGCACGCGCATGGCCTGCGCGACGATTTCCTTGCCGATGCCGTCGCCGGGCAAGACTGCGATCTTCATTGGTGTTCTTCCTGTGAGGTGCGCGGGCATTGCTGTCGGCCCGCGCTGCCTTCCCGCCAGGAAGCTTGGGCGCCCGAAATCAGGCCTTGATGCCGGCGGTGATCGCCGTCTTGGCCAGCCAGGGGAATTGCGCGAGCCGGCGTTGCTCGAACTCGGCAATCTTGTCCTTGTGGCGCAGCGTGAGACCGATGTCGTCCCAGCCGTTGAGCAGGCATTGCTTGCGGAACGGATCGATCGCGAACTCGTGGCCGGTGCCGTTCGGCTCGATGACCAGCTGGCGCGGCAGATCGACCGTGAGCTGATAGCCCACGAACGCCGCCACCTCGTTGAACAGCCGGTCGAGCACCAGCTCGGGCAGCACGATCGGCAGCAGGCCGTTCTTGTAGCAGTTACCAAAGAAGATGTCGGCGAAGCTCGGCGCGATCACCGCCTTGAAGCCGTACTGCTGCAGCGCCCAGGGCGCGTGCTCGCGCGACGAGCCGCAGCCGAAGTTCTTGCGCGCCAGCAGCACCGAGGCGCCGCCGTAGCGCGGCTGGTTCAGCACGAAATCGGGATTGAGCGGGCGACCGCTGTTGTCGCGCCCGGGCTCGCCGCGGTCGAGATAGCGCCACTCGTCGAACAGGTTGGGGCCGAAGCCGGTGCGCTTGATCGACTTGAGGAACTGCTTCGGGATGATCGCGTCGGTATCGACATTGGCGCGGTCGAGCGGGACCACGAGGCCGGTGTGGACTTCGAACTTTTCCATGGCGCTCACATCTTCTCTTTCGTCTTTTCGGCGGCCTTCTCGACCGCCTTGCCGCCGGCCGACACATCCTTGCCGATGCCGGCAATCGTGTTGCAACCGGCCAGCGCCGCGATCACCGCCAGCAGCACGGCGGCGCGCGCGAAGTTGATTTGCGTCTTCATCGCTCAGCCCAGCTTGCGGACATCCGCAAAGTGACCTTCGATGGCCGCCGCCGCCGCCATCGCCGGCGACACCAGATGCGTGCGACCGCCCGCGCCCTGCCGGCCCTCGAAGTTGCGGTTGCTCGTGCTCGCGCAGCGCTCGCCCGGCTCCAGCTTGTCGGCGTTCATCGCCAGGCACATCGAGCAGCCCGGCTCGCGCCATTCGAAGCCTGCGGCCTTGAAAATCTTGTCGAGCCCTTCGGCCTCGGCCTGCACCTTGACCAGCCCCGAGCCCGGCACCACCAGCGCCGCCTTCACATTGGCCGCCACGCGCTTGCCGAGCTTCTGCACCACCCAGGCGGCGGCGCGCAAATCCTCGATGCGCGAGTTGGTGCATGAGCCGATGAACACCTTGTCGACGCGAATGTCGGCGATGGCGGTGTTGGGCGCGAGGGCCATGTACTTGAGCGCGCGCTCATAGCCTTCGCGCTTGACCGGGTCCTTCTCGGCCTCGGGGTCGGGCACGCGGCCGTCGACCGTCGTGACCATCTCGGGCGAGGTACCCCAGGTGACCTGCGGCACGATCTCTTCCGCGCGCAGCTCGACCACGGTGTCGAAGTGGGCGCCGGCGTCGGTGCGCAGCGTCTTCCAGTGGGCGACGGCGGCGTCCCATTGCTCGGCGCTGGGCGCGAACGGGCGGCCCTTGACGTAGTCGAGCGTGCGCTGGTCGACGGCGACCATGCCGGCGCGCGCGCCCGCCTCGATCGCCATGTTGCACAGGCTCATGCGGCCTTCGACGGTGAGCGCCTCGATGGCGCTGCCGGCAAATTCGATCGCGTGGCCATTGCCGCCGGCGGTGCCGATCTTGCCGATGACCGCCAGCGCCACATCCTTGCCCGACACGCCGAACGGCAGCTTGCCCTCGACGCGCACGAGCATGTTCCTAGCCTTCTTCATGACCAGCGTCTGCGTGGCCATCACATGCTCGACCTCGCTGGTGCCGATGCCGAAGGCCAGCGCGCCGAGCGCGCCGTGCGTGCTGGTGTGCGAGTCGCCGCAGACCACGGTCATGCCGGGCAGCACGGCGCCTTCCTCGGGCCCCATCACATGGACGATGCCCTGGCGCGCATTCAGGAACGGGAAGTAGGCGGCGGCACCGAATTCGCGGATGTTCGCGTCGAGCGTCGTGATCTGCTCTTTCGAGACCGGATCGTCGAGGCCGTCATAGCCGCGTTCCCAGCCCGTGGTGGGCGTGTTGTGGTCGGCGGTGGCGACGATGCTGCTGATGCGCCACGGCTTGCGACCCGCGATGCGCAAGCCTTCGAAGGCTTGCGGCGACGTCACTTCATGAACCAGATGGCGGTCGATATAGAGCACCGCCGTGCCGTCGTCCTCGGTGTGGACGACGTGTGTTTCCCAGAGCTTGTCGTACAGGGTCTGCGCCATCGCGGGGTCTTCCGGGCCGGAAAGCCTTCAAAATCAGAGCCTTCCATTATGCCACGCGACTTCCGGGGCTTCTGGGCCGTCGCTTTACCGGCGTGCCTGCTGATAGAGCGGCTCGACACGCTTGGCGACCACGCTCAGATCGGCGATGCGCGATTCGCTCGACGGATGCGTCGACAGCAGCTCGGGCTGCTCCTTGCCCTGGCTGGCGCGCTGCATCTTGTGCCACACGTTGACCGCCGCTTCCGGGTTGTAGCCGGCACGCGCCATCAGCTCGGTGCCGATGCGGTCCGCCTCGGTCTCCATCTCGCGGCTGTTCGGCAGGCCGACCAGCAGCTGATAGGCCTGTCCGCCCATCTGCTGCACGCCGCCGCCATAGGCCGCGCCGACCACCTGCAACAGGATTTGCGCCGGCATCTGGCGACTCATGTTCTCGCGCGAATGCTCGCGCAGCGCATGGGCGATCTCGTGGCCCATCACGGCGGCCAACTCGTCGTCGGTGAGCGAGAGCTTGTCGATCAGGCCGGTGTAGACGGCGATCTTGCCGCCCGGCATGCACCAGGCGTTCAGCTCGTCCGAGGTGATGACGTTGATCTCCCAGCGCCAGGCCACGGCGTCGGGCCGGAACACCCGCGTCTCGGGGATGAGCCGCTGGGCGATGGCACGCACGCGCTGGGTCTCGGCGGCGTCGGCGTTGAGCGCGCCCTTCTGCTGCGCGCCCTTGAGCGTCTGCGCATACTGCTGGGCCGCCATCTTGTTGACGTCGGCCGGGCTGACCAGCGGCGTCATGGTCTGGCTGCGCTGCACGCCGACCACGCCGGGCGCGGTGGTGTTGACCGTGGTGCAACCGGCGATCAGCGCGAACCCGAGCGACAGCAGCAGCCGGCGCATCACGCCCCCGCCTTCACGTCGCCGCATTGCGCGCGCTGCCGCAGCGCATGGTCGATCAGCACCAGCGCCAGCATCGCCTCGGCGATCGGCGTGGCCCGGATGCCCACGCACGGGTCATGGCGGCCATGCGTCTCGACCACCGTCGGCGCGCCGTGGATGTCGATGGAATTGCGCGGCACGCGGATGGAACTCGTCGGCTTGATCGCGAGGCTTACGCGCAAGTCTTGCCCGGTGCTGATGCCGCCAAGCACGCCGCCCGAGTGGTTGCTGAGAAAGCCGTCGGGCGTGATCTCGTCGCCGTGCTCGCTGCCCTTCTGCGCCACGCTGGCAAAGCCGTCGCCGATCTCCACGCCCTTGACCGCGTTGATGCCCATCATCGCGAAGGCGATGTCGGCATCGAGCTTGTCGAACAGCGGTTCGCCCCAGCCTGCCGGCAGGCCGCGCGCCACCACGTCGATGCGCGCGCCGCAGGAATCGCCGGCCTTGCGCAGCGCGTCCATGTATTCCTCGAGCTGGGGAACGATGGCGGCGTTGGGCGAATAGAACGGATTGTTCGGAATCTCGGCCGCGTCGACGAAGGGAATCGCGATCTCGCCGAGCTGGCTCATCCAGCCCGAAAAGCTCACGCCGTGGCGCTCGGCGAGCCACTTCTTGGCGACCGCGCCGGCCGCCACCACCGGCGCCGTGAGCCGCGCCGACGAGCGCCCGCCGCCACGCGGATCGCGGATGCCGTACTTGTTCCAGTACGCGAAGTCGGCATGACCTGGCCGGAAAGTGGCGGCGATGTTGCCGTAGTCCTTGCTGCGCTGGTCCTCGTTGCGGATCAGCAGCGCGACCGGCGTGCCGGTGGTCTTGCCCTCGTACACGCCGGACAGAATTTCGACGCGGTCGGCTTCCTGGCGCTGCGTCACATGGCGCGACGTGCCCGGACGGCGGCGGTCGAGATCGGGCTGGATGTCGGCTTCGGACAGCGTCATGCCGGGCGGGCAGCCGTCGATCACGCAGCCGATGGCCGGGCCGTGGCTTTCGCCGAAAGTGGTGACGCAGAAGAGATGGCCGAAGGTATTGCCCGACATGGCGATTCGGCCGCAGAAACGGCCGCAGGAGTGTTCCGGGCCGCCGATTCTAGCGAAGCGACCCGTTGCGGGCCGCCCTTGCCAACGCCCGGTTGCAGGACGCTGCTGCGAAGGCTGGCGACGCCCTCGCGTTCGATCGCCCACCCCGGCGCGGGGCGGGCCTTGCGCTTACACGCCGGGCTGGGCCTCGGCCTCGTCTTCCACCGGCCAGTCGCGGATGTAGGCCTTGAGCATCTTGTTCTCGAAGCTCTGCGCGTCGAGCACGGCCTTGGCCACGTCGTAGAACGAGATCACGCCGGCCAGCGTCTTGCCGTCGAGGATCGGCAGATAGCGCGTGTGCTTCTCCAGCATGATCCGGCGCACCTCGTTGACCTCGGTGTTGGGCGTGCAGGTGAGCGGATGGTCGTCCATCACGCTGCGCACGCGGGCTTGGCCGAGCGTGCCGTTGTTGGCGTGCAGACGGGCAATCACCTCGCGGAAAGTGAGCATGCCGACCAGATCGCCGTGCTCCATGACCACCAGCGAGCCGATGTCGTGCTCGGCCATGGTCTCGACCGCCACCGCAATGGCGGACTCGGGATGCACGGTGAAAAGCGCCGTCCCTTTGACGCGCAAGATGTCGCTGACCTTCATGGCTTGTTCCTTCCTCGATGACTGCACGGGTTGCCCGGGGTTGAAAGCTTGACCGGCTCCCCCCTGGCAGGCAAGTCGTAATCACGCGCGAATTGATCGCAATTGCGCCCGCGCCGAGCGGGTGAGGTCACGGCGCCACCGTGTGCCGCCAGCCGAGCCCGGCCGAGGTGCCGCCGCGCACATCGCGCACCGGCCGGTACTCGCAGCCGATGTAGTCGTCATAGCCCGACACGGCAATGGCACTGAGCACGTAGCGGTAGTTGATCTCGCCGGTGTCGGGCTCGTGGCGCTCGGGTGCGCCGGCAATCTGCACATGGCCGATGCGGTCGCGAAAGCGCTCGAAGCGGCGCACCAGATCGCCCTGCATCGCCTGGACGTGATAGCAGTCGAACAGCAGCTTGAGATTGGGCAGCCCGACCGCGTCCTGGATGTCGGCGGCCTGCTCCAGCGTGGTGAGGAAATAGCCCGGCATGTCGCGCGTGTTGATCGGCTCGATGACCACCGTGATGCCGCGCTTGGCGGCCTCGCTGGCGGCGAGCGCGAGGTTGCGCACATAGGTGGCGCGCGCCGCGGCGCTGGCGGCATCGGCCACGCCGGCGAGCACATGAATGAGCTTGTTGCCGAGCTGGCTCGAATACACGAAGGCCGCATGCAGCTGCTTCTCGAACTCGGCCTCGCGGCCCGGCACGGCGGCCAGACCGCGCTCGCCGGCAGCGAAATCGCCGAAGGCGGTGTTGTGCAGCACGGTCTGCACATGGGCCTGGAGCGCGGCATTGCGCAGATCGGCGGGCGGCAGCGAATACGGCTCGTGCAGCTCGACATAGCGAAAGCCGTCGGCGCCGGCGGCGGCAAAGCGTTCGACGAGCGGCAGCTCGGTGTACAGGAAGGAGAGATTGGCGGCGTACTTGAGCATCGGCGTGGGCGGCGCGGCGGGTGAATCCCGCAAAACGAATCCGGCCGCCGATGAGGGCAGCCGGTGCGAAATTGCCTGGACTGATAGCAAGGAATCTGCCGGCCGGGTTGCGTCGGCCGCCGGCGAGGCGGCGGCCGGGCGCTGCGGCGCAACAGCCGGTGTGCCGCCGGCCGCGCCAAGCGCTCAGCCGGTGCGCGGAATGCGCCGGGCGCTCAGCCTGTGACGAGCTTGCGCTTCATGCGCTCGCAGGCGGCGACCAGCTCGGCGCAGCTGCCCGGCTCCCAGGCCGAATGGCCGGCGTCGGGCACGACGATGTATTCGCTGCCGGGCCAGCGCCGTTGCAGGTCGTCGGCGCTGACGATCGGGCAGACCATGTCGTAGCGGCCCTGGATGATGGTGCAGGGCAAGTGCGCCACGCGCGGCACGCCGGCCAGCAGCGCGCCCTCGGGCATGAAGATGCCGTGCTGCATGTAATGGCACTCCAGCCGCGCCAGGCCGAGCGCGACCGCGTCGGTTTCCATCTGCGCGGCGGTACCGGCGGCGAGTGCCGGCATCAGGTTGGAGCAGCTGCCTTCGTAATGGCCCCAGGCGCGCGCAAACGGCAGATGCACCGCCGGATCGGGATCGAACAGCCGCTGGGCATAGGCATGCAGCAGATCGCCGCGCTCGCGCTCCGGGACCATGCCGGCGAACTGCCGCCACGCCTCCGGAAAGATGTAGCCCATGCCGTTGACGAACCATTCCACCTCGCGCTTGCGGCCCAGAAAGATGCCGCGCAGCACGAAGCCGAGCGCGCGCTCGGGATGCGCCTGACCGTAGGCCAGCCCGAGCGTGCTGCCCCACGAACCGCCGAACACCAGCCAGCGCTGGATGCCGAGGTGCTCGCGCAGCTTTTCGATGTCGCGCACCAGCACCGGCGTGGTGTTGTCGCGCACCTCGCCGAGCGGCGTGGAGCGGCCGGCGCCGCGCTGGTCGAACAGCACGATGCGATAGAAGGCCGGATCGAAGAACTGCCGGTGGCGCGGGCTGCATCCGCCGCCCGGCCCGCCGTGCAGAAACACCACCGGCACGCCGCGCGGATTGCCCGACTGCTCCCAGTAGAGCGTGTGGATTTCCGACACGATCAGCTGGCCGCGTTCATACGGCTCGATCGGCGGGTAAAGCTCGGTTCTCGGTTTCATGGTCATTGGGTTTCGAGCCGGGGCGTGACCGGTTCTACACGACGGGGCGCGCCTGTCGCAGAAGGTTGCGGGTATTCGATGGGACGGGAGAACCACGTCTCCAGGTCCGTGGCGAGCGCGGCATCGACCGCCTCGGCGGCATGACGGATGGCGGCCGGCGCGCCGCTGCGGCCGGCGGCCATCAGCGTGAAGGCGCGGAACACCTCGCTCACGCGGATGTCGCGCGCATCGACCACCAGCGCCCAGCGTTCGTCGTCGCGCGCCACCCGGCGCAAGCCGAGCCGGGCGCCGACCGGCGCGCGCGCCGCATGCACGCCCAGCCGCGCGACCCAGCCGGTGGCGACCAGCCGTGCCAGCACTTCCTCCAGCTCGCCGGCGCCGAGGCGGGTGCCGGCACGCAATTCGTCGAGGCTGGCGCCGGCGCTGCTGCCGCTGGCCGGCCGATGGGCGCGCCACAGCTGCTCCAGCACCGCCATCGCGTCGAGGAAGGCGTCGCCCGACTCGGGCACGCGCTGCCAGCGCTCGTTGCGCAGCACCGGCAGCGTCGCGGCCATGGCGGCGCCAAACAGCGTGATGAGCCAGCACAGATAGACCCACAGCAAAAACAGCGGCACCGCCGCGAAGGTGCCGTAGACCGTGGTGTAAGTGTTGAAGCGGGTGATGAACAGCGCGAACAGCTTCTTGGCCACCTCGAAGGCGATGCCGGCCAGCACGCCGCCGGCCAGCGCATCGGCCAGCCGCACCTTCTTGTTGGGCAGCACCAGATAGGCAAAGGTGAAGGCCGCGACCGAGAACGCCGCCGGCAGCAGCTCGATCAGGCTGGTCACCAGCCCGTCGTCGCGCCCGCGCGGATGGCCGACGATGACCGACGTGAGCGTGAGCGAGGCGCCCAGCAGCAGCGGCCCGATGGTGAGCACGGCCCAGTACATCGCCAGCCGCTGCAGCAGCGGGCGCGGCTCGCGCACCCGCCAGATGGTGTTGAACGCGCCATCCACCGTGAACAGCAGCGCCATCGACGTGAGCACCAGAAAGAAGCCGCCGACCGCCGAGATGCGCGCCGCCTTGGCCGCGAACTGGTTGAGGTAGGTCATCACGCCCTTGGAGATGGCGTCGGGCAGCAGGTTGTGCACCAGCCAGTCCTGCAGGCTGACGCGGAACTGGTCGAACAGCGGGAAGGCGGTGAACAGCGCCAGCGCCACCGTGAGCAGCGGCACCAGCGACAGCACCGTGGTGTAGGTGAGGCTGCCGGCCACGTCGGCGATGCGCTCCTCGCGCAGGCGGCGACCGGCAAAACGCAGCGCCGCGAGCGCGGTGGCGGCATCGAGCCGGCGCAGCCGGGCGACGAAACGCCGCAGCGGGGGAAGGGGGTGCGAAGGGGTCATCGCGACCGATCATAAATAATGGTCCGTTTAGACCTGCCGGTTGCCGCCATGAATTCTTCGATCGTCCCGCCTGCCGCCGAAACCCCGCCGCCCGGCGGCGATCCCCGGCGTGCGCGCCTCGCCTGGCTGACGGCCTGCGCGGCCCTGAGCCTGCTGATCCTGCTGCTCACCGCCTGGGAGCTGCGGCTTGCGCCGCTGCGGCCGGGTGGCTCCTGGCTGGTGCTCAAGGTGCTGCCGCTGCTGCTGGCGCTGCCGGGCGTGCTCAAGCGCCGGCTCTACACCTTTCAATGGGCGTCGCTGCTGCTGGTGGTCTATCTGGGCGAAGGCGCGCTGCGGGTGGCGAGCGATCCGGGGCTGATGTCGCGGGTGCTGGCGGGTGCCGAGCTGGCGCTGACGCTGGTCGCCTTCACCGCGCTGCTGGTGTATGCGCGGCCCTACAAGCAGGCCTACAAGGTGCGCAAGAAGGCGCTGGAGGCAGCCGCGCGCGGAGAAGCGGCGTGAGCGACGCACTGCTCGCCCGGCTGCGCGATGCCGTCGGCGCAGCCAATGTCATCACCGACGCGGCCGATCAGGCCGGCTACCTGACCGACTGGCGCGGTCGCTACACCGGCCGCGCGCTGGCCGTGGTGCGCCCCGCCAGCACGCAGCAGGTGGCCGCCGTGGTGCGCGCCTGCGCCGACACGCGCACCGCAATCGTGCCCCAGGGCGGCAACACGGGGCTGGTGGGCGGAGCCACGCCCGCTGCCGACGGCCGCGCCATCGTGCTGAGCCTGCGCCGCATGAATGCCATCCGCAGCCTCGACGCGGCCAACGCCACGCTGGTCGCCGAGGCCGGCTGCACGCTGGCAACGGTGCAGGCGGCGGCCGAGGACGCGGGGCGGCTGTTTCCGCTTGCGCTTGCATCGCAGGGCAGCTGCACGGTGGGCGGCAATCTGTCGACCAATGCCGGCGGCGTGCAGGTGCTGCGCTACGGCAATGCGCGCGAACTCTGCCTCGGGCTCGAAGTGGTCACCGCCTCGGGCGAGATCTGGAGCGGCCTGTCGGGCCTGCGCAAGGACAACAGCGGCTATGCGCTGCGCGAGCTGTTCATCGGCGCCGAAGGCACGCTCGGCATCATCACCGCCGCCTGCCTGCGGCTGTTTCCGCAGCCGGCGGCGCGCATCACCTGCCTGTTCGCGCTCGACGACCTGGACGCCGCGCTGCGGCTGCTGGGTCGGGCCCAGACGCTGGCCGGCCCGGCGCTGACGGCATTCGAGGTGTTCAACGCGCTCTGCCTGGAACTGGTGCTGCGCCATGTGCCGGGCAGCCGCGCGCCGTTTGCCGAGCGCCATGCGCAGTACGCGCTGGTCGAGCTGTCCGATCACGATGGCGAGGCCCACGGTCTGGCGCTGGCCGAGGCGCTCGCCGCCGCGGCCATCGACGCTGGCGAGGCGCGCGATGCGGTCGTGGCCCAGCATCTGGCCCAGGCGCAGGCGCTGTGGGCGCTGCGCGAAAACATCTCCGAAGCCCAGGCGCGCGAGGGCAAGAACCTCAAGCTCGACATCTCGGTACCGGTATCGGCGGTGCCCGAATTCGTCGCCAGCGTGGGCGCCCGGCTGGCGCGCGAGCATCCCGGGCTGCGGCCGGTGACCTTCGGCCATCTGGGCGACGGCAATCTGCACTTCAACCTGAGCCCGGCGCTCGACGCTGCCGGCCAGCCCGAGCCCGAGGCCGACTTCCTCGCGCGCCAGGACGCGATCTACCGCCAGGTGCACGATGAGCTGATGGCGCGCGGCGGGTCGATCTCGGCCGAGCACGGCATCGGCCAGCTGCGGCGTGATGAACTGTTGCGCACCAAGCCTGCGCCGGCGCTCAAGCTGATGCGCGCCATCAAGCAGGCGCTCGACCCGGACGGGCTGATGAATCCGGGCAAGCTGATCTAGCGGAGATCGTCATGACCCACAGGCTTCAAGGCCGCCCCTGGCTCGTTCTGCTGGTCGCGCTGGGCCTCGCCGGCCCGGCGGCGGCGCAGCAGGTCTATCGCTGCGATGTCGGCGGCCGCACCACCTATGCCGACAAGCCCTGCGCCGACGGCAGCCGACAGAGCGTGGTCGAGCCGCCGCCGGTGGTGTCGCCCGAAGCGCAGGCCGCCGCCCAGGCGCGCAGCGACCGGCTCATCCGCGAGGCCGAGGTGGCCGACGCCCGCCGCGAAGCCGCCGCGCGCGCGGCCGAACAGCGCGCCGATGCGCTGCGCCTGCAACAGCTGCGCAGCGACGAGGCCCGCGCGCTCGCCGACAGCGCCAGCGGCGACCTCGAAGCGCCGATCGTGCGGCGCCGCCGCCATGTGCTGGTCGACGACCGCTATGTGCTGCGACCGCTGCCGCGCACCACGCCGCAGACGCCCGCCGTCACGCCGGTCAAGCCGACCGGGCAGATCCATCTGAAGGTCAAGCCCTAAGCCGCTCAGTCGTCGGTCAGCGCCCAGCCGGGCCGGCCGACGCCGCTGTCGGCCCGGCCCTCGGCCACTTCCAGCGCGCGCAGCAGCAGCTCGGGACCGGCGCCGCGCAGCTCGTTGGCATCGCTGAGCAGCTGCCGGAAGCGCCGGGCGCGCCGCATGCCGTTGTAAAGCCCGAGCAGATGGCGCGCGATGTTGCGCAACGGCGTGCCGTGCTCGGCCTGCTCGCGCGCGGCATAGGCGGCCATCGCGCGCAGCACCGTCTCGCGCGTCGGCGCCTGCCAGTCGTCGCCGGCGGCGCGCAGGAATTCGCCTTCCCACAGGGCCAGCGCATAGGGGTTGTGATAGGCCTCGCGGCCGATCATCACACCGTCGAGCTGCACGCCGTCGGCCGTGGGCGCGAGCCGCGCGCCGATGGCGCCGGTGTCGGCGATGCCGCCGTTGACCACGATTTGCAGCGCCGGAAAGTCGCGCTTGAGCCGCTCGGCGAAGTCGTAGCGCAGCGGCGGCACCTCGCGGTTTTCCTTCGGGCTCAGGCCCTTCAGCCAGGCATTGCGCGCATGCACGATGAACAGCCCGCAGCCGGCCTCGGCCACCACGCCGACGAAATCGCGCACGAAGTCGTAACTTTCCACGCGGTCGAGGCCGATGCGGTGCTTGACCGTGACCGGCAGCGGCGTGGCATCGGCCATCGCCTTGACGCAGTCGGCCACCAGCTGCGGCTCGGCCATCAGGCAGGCGCCAAAGCTGCCGCGCTGCACCCGCTCGCTCGGGCAGCCGCAGTTGAGGTTGATCTCGTCATAGCCGTAGTCGGCGGCCAGCTTGGCGCACTGCGCCAGCTCGGCCGGCTCGCTGCCGCCCAGTTGCAGCGCCACCGGATGCTCGGCGGCGTCGAAGCGCAGATGACGCGGCACATCGCCGTGCAGCAGCGCGCCCGAGGTGACCATCTCGGTGTAGAGGAAGGCGCGCGGCGACAGCAGCCGGTGCAGCTGGCGGCAATGGCGGTCGGTCCAGTCGAGCATCGGCGCGACGCAGATGCGGTGAGCAGCCGTTCGCATTGCGACGGATCGGGTTGAAACTGATTCAAATGTCATGGTCGGCGGGATTGTAGGATGCAGCCCATCAGTCGCCCCCGCCTCGCAGCCCTCCATGGCCCAGACACAAGCCTCCGCCCAACTGGGCCGTTACCTGCTTTCCAAGGCGCGCTGGTCGGCGCTCGATCCCGGCTCGCTGGCCATCGTCATCGATGAACTCGAAGCGCTCGCCGCCGCCAGCGCGCCCGGCGCCGCCAGCATGCGGCTGTGGCGGCTGCGCAATGCCGCCGTCGGCTGCTATCTGGCTGCCGGCGGCGAGCCCTTCGACAGCCTGCTCGATCCGCGCCTGCACCGCTTCGCGCCGCTCGGGCCGCGCGCCCGCAGCGCCGCCGGCGCGCGCCGCAAGCCGCTGCCGCAACGCGCCGCCGCCGGCTGCGATCACGACGACCACGCCTGCCACTGCCACTGAGGCTTCCTCGATGCGCGACCTGCACCGCGACACTCCTGGCCGCACCGCGCGCGTGGCCCTGCGCATTGCGGCCGCCCTCGGTCTGGCGCTGGCGCTGCTGTTCGTCACCACCGACCGCCATGACGACGCGCGCGACGCCGGCAGCGGCGTCGCCAGCCAGCGCCCGAGCGCGCCGACCCAGCCCGCCAACGGCCCCGGCGGCGCCGACCTCAGCTACGGCGCGGTGCAGCGCAACCGCTATGGCGAAGGCGCCAGCGAGGTGTGGATCTACGAGCCGACCCAGCCGCGCCCGGTCAGCGCGCCGCTGGTGGTCTTTCTGCATGGCTGGGGCGGCAGCAATCCGCGCGTCTACGGCGCCTGGATCGAGCACATCGTGCGGCGCGGCGCGGTGGTGGTGTTTCCGCGCTATCAGGCCGATCTGCTCGCCGAGCCCGACCGCTTCGCGCCGCAGGCGGCCGACTCGGTGCGCAATGCCATCGCGCTGCTGCGCAACGAGGCCGGCCATGTGCAGCCCCAGCTCGACCGCGTGGCCTTCGTCGGCCATTCGGTCGGCGGGCTGATCGCCGCCGCGCTGGCGGCCCGCGCCGAAGCCGAGAGCCTGCCGGTGCCGCGCGTGGTCATGGCCGTCAACCCGGGCCTGAGCGAACGCGTGCCCGGCGCCCGCGCCTTCGCCCTGCCCGACCTGGCCGGCATCGCGCCCGGCACGCTGCTGCTGGCGGTGGCCGGCGATGCCGACCGGTTTGCCGGCACGGCCGACGCCCGCCGCATCGTGGCCGAAGCCAGCCGCGTGGCGGCCGCCGACAAGAACCTGGTGCTGCTGCATTCCGACGAGCACGGCACGCCGGCGCTGCTGGCCGACCATTTCGCCGCGCTCGCGCCCGACGCCAGCTACGACAGCGGGGAGCCGCGCCTGAGCCCGGAAATCGGCGTGCGCGAACGCATGCGCGAACGCGGCCGCGACCGCATCGCCGACGGCGCCGAACTCGATCTGGCGGCCAGCGTCGAGCACGCCAGCGCGCCACGCGCCAGCGTCGACGCGCTCGACTGGTATGGCCCGTGGAAGCTGTTCGACGCGCTCTGCGACACCGCCTTCCGCAGGCTCGGCCGCGAGGCCGCGCTCGGCGACCGGCCGCCGCAGCGCTTCATGGGCCACTGGAGCGACGGCGTGGCGGTGCGCGAAGCCGAAGTGCTGCCGGTCGGCGCCGACCGCTGAGCCGGCGTCAGCGCCGGTCCGGCAGCATGCCGCGCTCGATGATGAAACCGATCACCTCGTCCAGCCCCTCGCCGGTCTTGAGGTTGGTCATCACATAGGGCCGGCTGCCGCGCATGCGCTCGGTATCGCTGCGCATCACCGGCAGCGAGGCGCCCACATGCGGCGCGAGATCGATCTTGTTGATGACCAGCAGATCGCTCTTGGTGATGCCCGGTCCGCCCTTGCGCGGAATCTTCTCGCCGCCGGCCACGTCGATGACGTAGAGCGTCAGATCGCTGAGTTCGGGGCTGAAGGTGGCCGCCAGGTTGTCGCCGCCCGACTCGATGAACACCAGCTCCAGCGCCGGAAAGCGCTTGCTCATGCGATCGACCGCCTCCAGGTTGATCGACGCATCCTCGCGGATCGCGGTGTGCGGGCAGCCGCCGGTCTCCACGCCCATGATGCGTTCGGCCGGCAGCGCCTCGGCCGCCACCAGCAGCCGCTCGTCCTCCTTGGTGTAGATGTCGTTGGTCACCACGGCCAGGTCGTAGCGCTCGCGCATGCGCTTGCACAGCACCTCCACCAGGGTGGTCTTGCCCGAGCCGACCGGCCCGCCGACGCCGACCCGCAGCGGATTGGATTGCAGGGATGTGTGGGTGATTGCAGTCATGGAAATCCGTTGAAAGAAGCCGCCGCCATTCGCGCGGTCGGCCGGCACGCGGATGCAAGGATCGGGCGCAGCCGGCTGCCGACCGCCATCCGCACCGGTGCCGGCTGCGCGCGTGCCGGGGCCGAACCTATACTGCCCCGCATGCCCGCTGCACCGCGCGGCGCACCTGCCGATCACGGCCGATGAACCTCCGCACGCCTGCCATGACCAGCCTCGACCACGCCGCCAGCCCGGAGGCGCCCCCCGCTGCGGCGGCCGCCTCGGTGCCCGACACCGATGCCGCACCGCGCCGCGCCCGCGGCCTGACCTGGATCGTGATCGGCCTCACCAGCCTCATCTGCGCGCTGTTCGTGCTGCTGCATTTCCATCAGCGCCAGGCCATCCGCGAGATAGCGATCTCGGTCGAGGGCATGCGGCTGGCGCGCATCGAGCTGGCGCATGCGCTCGACGCGGCGCAGTACGGCGACGACAGCACCTATCGGCGCGACCAGGCGCTCGACCTCGCGCATCAGGCGGTGGCCGGGCTGGCCGTCACCCTGAGCCGGCTGCCCGACAACGATCCGGCCGACGACGCCGGCCTGCCCGACGACATCGAGCGGCTCAGCGACCAGATCGAGGCCTGGCGCAGCGCCACGGTCGACGACTTCGGCGCGCGCGCCCGGCTGCGCGCCGCCTTCCATCGCGTGGAGCAGCGCGCCGACCACATCGACGAGCGCGCCCGCGCCCATGTGCGCCAGCTCGATGCCGAGCAGGCCAGCCAGTTCCGCGCCGCCGCCGTGTTTGCGCTGCTGCTGCTGCTGGGCATCGGCGCGATCGCGCGCAGCAGCGCCCGGGCCCAGCGCGAATCCGAGCGCGCGCTCATCAACAGCCGGCGCCTGTTCGAGACGCTGGCGCGCATCTCGCCGGTCGGCATCTACCGCACCAACGCCTTCGGCAACGAGGTCTATGCCAACGAGCGCTGCCGCGACATCCGCGGCCTGCCGCCGGGCGAAGCCGGCCGCGGCCTCGACGAGCATGTGCATCCCGACGACCGCGAGCGGGTACGCGCGCGCTGGCGCAATGCGGTCGAGGACATGCGCGGCTTCCATGACGAATACCGGCTGCTGCATCCCGACGGCAGCGAGGTCTGGGTGCTCAACCAGGCCGTGCCCGAGGTCAGTGCCGACCGCACCGTGCTGGGCTATGTCGGCACGCTGACCGACATCACCGCGCGCAAGCGCGCCGAGCTGCTGGCGCACGGCCAGCGCGCGGTGCTCGAACTGATCGCCAGCGGCCAGCCGGTCGATCAGGCGCTCGATGCGCTGCTGGCCAGCATCGAGGAGCTGGACCCGGAACTGATCTGCCTCGTCACCCGCCACGGCCCCGACCGCGACAGCGCGCCGGTGGCGCTGGCGCGGCGGGTGGCGGCCGAGCCGCTGCTGGCGTTGCAGGCCAGCGCCCTCGCCGCCCGCACCCAGGTGCAGGACGAGGGCGCCGGCCGCGATGCCCGGCTGCGCGCGCGCAACACGCCGGTCTTCCTCGCGCTCGGCGCCGAGAACGGCGAGCCGGCGCTGCCGGCCGGCTCGCTGTGGTACCTGGCGCTGGCCGACGACAGCCGGCCGCTCGGCAGCTTTGCGGTGTTCCGGCGCGCCGCCACGCCGCCCGGCGCAGCCCAGCTCAATGTCATTGAGACCGCCGCCCACACCGCCGCCATCTGCCTGCAACGCCATCGCGACGAAGCCGCCCTGCGCAGCAGCGAGCAGCGCTTTCGGCAGCTGGCGCAGTCGCTGCCGCAACTGGTGTGGAGCGGCCGGCCCGACGGCCGCTGCGACTTCCTGGGCCGGCAATGGGCCGAATTCACCGGCCAGCCGACCGAAAGCCTGCTCGGCTTCGAATGGTTCGACCGCATCCATCCCGATGACCGGCCGATGCTGCGCGCCACCTGGGAAGCCGCCCATCCGACCGAGGGCCTGCATACCGAGCTGAGGCTGCGCCGCCACGACGGCAGCTACCGCTGGTTCGACGTGCGCGCATTGCCGCTGCTCGACGACGGCGGCCGGGTGCTGCGCTGGTTTGGCACCGGCACCGACGTGACCGAATCGCGCGCCCTGCGCGATGCGCTGCACCGCGCCAACACCCGGCTCGAACTCAAGGTGGCCGAGCGCACCGCCGAGCTGAGTCTGGCCAAGGAGGCCGCCGAGGCCAGCAACCGGCTCAAGTCCGAGTTCCTGGCCAGCATGAGCCATGAGCTGCGCACGCCGCTGCACGCCATCCTCGGCTTCACCGACATGCTGCTGCGTGGCCTGCCCGGCCCGCTCAATCCGGCCCAGACGCGCCAGCTCGGCAATGTGCACACCAGCGCGCGCCATCTGCTGTCGCTCATCAACGACCTGCTCGACGTGGCGCGGGTGGAATCGGGCAAGACCCAGCTCAGCATCGCGCCGCTCGATGCCGGCGCCATCGTGGCCGACGCGGTCGAGGTGCTGCGTCCGACCGCCAGCAGCAAGGGCCTCGACCTGCAACTGGCGCTGCCGGCCAAGCCGGCGCAGGTACTGGCCGACCGGCGCGCGCTGACCCAGATCGTCATCAACCTGCTCGGCAACGCGATCAAGTTCACCGACAGCGGCTGGGTCCGCATCGAGGTGGCGCTGGCGGCCGGCCAGACCGTGATCGCGGTGGCCGACAGCGGCTGCGGCATCGCGCCCGAGGATCAGGCGCGGCTGTTCCAGGCGTTTACCCAGGCCGAGCCGGGGCGCCATCACAGCCAGGGCGGCACCGGGCTCGGGCTCTACCTGTGCCGCCGGCTGGCCGACGAACAGGGCGGCAGCATCGCGCTCGACAGCGCGGTCGGGCACGGCAGCCGGTTCACCCTCCGCCTGCCGACGCCGGCCGAGGGGCTGGCCGCCTGAGCCGGCCGGGCGGCGCCGCGCTCAGGAGCGGAACAGCCGCGAATACTGCGACTCGTGGCGCGCCGACTCGATGGCCAGACCGAGCGCCGCGCTGCCCAGCTCGTCGTCGCCGAGCGCGGCCGCCGTGGCGACCGCCGCCTCGACCTCGGCATGCAGCGCCACCAGCATCCGCTGGCCGGCCATCTGGCCGAGCGGCACCAGCTTGACCGCCGCGATCACCTGGTTCTCGGTCCAGGCCCACAGATAGGCCGCCAGCCCCTCGCGCGCCGGCAGGCCCAGCTGCGCGCAAGTCCAGGCAAAGCCGGCGCAGAAGGCCAGCGGCTCGGCCGGCGGCGGCGCCACGCCCAGCGCCGGCAGCGCGCGCGCCAGCGAGGCGCCGGTCTGGAGCGCCTCGGCGCGCAGCTCGGCGGTCTCGCGCAGCGCGATGAAGCGGGCATTGAGCCGGGCGAACTGCGCCGTGTCGCCGGCCCGCGCCGCCGCATGCAGCCGCAGCCAGAGCGGCGCCTCGACCCGCGCCAGCACCAGCCGCAGGTGATCGCCGATCCAGCGCAGCGCTGCCGGCTCGTCGGCCGCGATGCCGTGCTCCACCGCCGCCTCCAGCGCCTGCGAATAGGCGAAGGCGCCGACCGGCAGCGCCGGGCTGGCCAGATGCAGCAGCGCCAGCAGCGGACGCAGCGCGCCGGGCGCGGCCGGAGCGGGCGCGGCGCCGACTGCCACCGGAGCCGCCCCGGAGGTGGCCGGCATCGCGCCGGCGAGCGCGTCGGGCGGCGTCATGCCGCGCCCCGCGCGCGCCGCGCATGCGCCTCGATCGACAACTGCTCGCCGACCGTCGCCGACACCTCGTCGATGTCGTCGCCGTGGTGGTGATGGCCGTGCGCATCGGCACCGTGCGAATGCGCATAGGCGCCGGTCTCGGGATCGAATGGCGCCTCGACCGCAGCCACGTCCACGCCCAGGCCGGCCAGCATCCGCGCCAGCACCGGGTCGCGCTCGATCAGCAGATGGTCCTCGGCGATCTGCACCGCCACATGCCGGTTGGCCAGGTGATACAGCGCGCGCATCAGCAGATAGGGCGCGAGCGCGGTCACGCGCAGCACCGCCTCGGGCTCGGCCTCGACCAGCAGCCGCTCGCCACCGGCGGCCAGCAGCTGGTCGCCGTCATGCAGCACGCTGCCGCGCGGCAGCGTCAGCGCCACCGGCGTGCCGTCGGTGAGAACAGTGGAAAGCCGGCTGCGCTGGCGCGCATCGAAGGGCAGGCGCAGCCGGCGCAGACCGGCCGAAGGCAGCGTGGGGGGCAGGACCGAAACGATCTGGAGCATGGAAACAGGAAGTGGCGGCGTTCGGGAAAACCCTCGGAAACGCTCGGATAAAGGCGGCTGTTACGCCGGTGTTCGACCCGCCGGGCCGCAAGCGACATGCCAATACTCAAAACTCCCCTTCAGTCTGCGGTCAGTCACGATGAAAAAACTCAGCTTGAGAACGCGGCTCTGGCTTCCGATCCTGGCCAGCCTGTTCTGCCTGGCGATCGCCGGCCTCATCGGCGCGCTGCAAGCCCGTGCCGATCGTCTCGCCGACCGGAAGATCGCCCTCACGCACATGGGCGATCTGGCCTACAGCATCGTCGGCGAATATGCCGCCATGGCCGCCTCCGGCAAGCTGACCGAAGCCGAGGCCAAGCGTCAGGCCGCCGATCGCATCGCCGCGCTGCGCTTTGGCAGCGATGGCTACTTCACCATCTCCGACTCGCATGAGCATGTGGTGCGCCACGCAATCAAGGTCGAGCTCAACGGTACCGACCAGACCAACTTCCGCGATCCGGCCGGCACCTATGTGTACCGCGAGGTGAGCCGGGTCGGACGCGAATCGGGCAATGGCTTCTTCAGCTATCTGTGGCCCAAGCCGGGGTCGTCCAAGCCCGAGCCCAAGCTGGGCCATGTGCGCAGCTTCAAGCCCTGGGACTGGAACCTGATCGCCGGCCTGTACATGGACGATCTCGACGCCGAATTCCGTGCCGCCGCGCTGCGCGGCGCGCTCGTCACCGGTGGCATCGCCGCGCTGCTGTTCGGGCTGGTGCTGGCGGTCAATCGCTCGATCCTGGCGAGCCTGGGCGGCGAGCCGGCCACGGCGAGCGCCATCGCGCGCAGCATCGCCGACGGCGATCTCACGGTCGAGGTGCCGCTGCGCCCGGGCGACGGCGACAGCCTGATGGTGGCGCTGCGCGACATGCGCGACAGCCTGCGCGCCACGGTGGTCACGCTGGCCTCGGCGGCGGCCTCGGTCGCCCATGCCACCAGCGAGATCGCGTCCGGCAATGCCGACCTGTCGCATCGCACCGAGGCCCAGGCCTCGTCGCTGCAGGAAACCGCCGCCAGCATGGAAGAGCTGACCGGCACCGTCGGCGCCAATGCGCTGAACGCGCGCCAGGCCGAGCAGATGACGCGCGCGGCGAGCGAGATCGCGGTGCGCGGCGGCGAAGCCGTGGGCCGGGTGATCGACACCATGAACGGCATCCACGAGGCCTCGCGCCGGGTGGTGGACATCATCGCGGTCATCGAAGGCATCGCCTTCCAGACCAACATCCTGGCGCTCAATGCGGCGGTCGAGGCGGCCCGCGCCGGCGACCACGGACGCGGCTTTGCCGTGGTGGCCAGCGAGGTGCGCGCGCTGGCGCACCGGGCGTCGGACTCGGCCAAGCAGATCCAGGCGCTCATCAACGATTCGGTCGAGCGCGTCGAGACCGGCAGCGGTCTGGTCAACGAGGCCGGCGACACCATCCGCACCGCAGTCGAGTCGGTGACGATGGTGGCCGAGCTGATGGGCGAAATGGCCAATGCGGCCGGCCAGCAGGGCGCCGGCATCGCCCAGGTGAACAGCGCCATCGGCCACATGGACGCCACCACGCAGCAGAACTCGGCACTGGTGGAACAGGCCGCCGCCGCCGCGCAGGCGTTGCGCGATCAGGCGGTCAGCCTCAATGCGGTGGTGGCGCGCTTCAGGGTGTGAGGCGGCGTCAGCCCCAGGCCGGCGCCAGCCGGCGCCGCAGCCGCGCGCTGGTGGCATCGACCGCGAGCACCAGCACGAACATGGCGAGCAGCACGGTCGCGGCCTGCCGCTGGTGAAACAGCGACAGATGGAAGTACAGCATCTGCCCCAGCCCGCCGGCGCCCACAAAGCCCAGCACCGCCGCCATGCGGATGTTCATCTCCCAGCGGTACAGCGCATAGGCCAGAGCTTGCGCCGCCACCAGCGGCAGCCGGCCCCAGGCAAACGCCGCGAGCCGGCCGGCGCCGGCCTCGACCAGCGCCTGCTCGGGCGCCGGTGGCGAGTTTTCCAGCGCCTCGGCAAACAGCCGGCCGAGCACGCCGGTGGTGTGCAGCGCCAGCGCCAGCGCGCCGGCAAACGGCCCCATGCCGGCCGCCAGCACCATCAGCGCGGCCCAGACCAGCTCGGGCACGCTGCGCAGCAGATTGAGCAGCAGCCGCGCGCCGGCCCGCGCCGCCCGCCCGCCGCGCCCCGCCGCCGGCAGCGCCAGCAGCGCGCCGCCCAGCACCGCGAGCAGGCTGCCGGTGGCCGAGACCGCCAGCGTCTGCACCGCCGCCGCGCCGGTCTGACGCAGAAAGGCCCAGCGCAGATCGGGCGGAAAAAACTCGGCGATGAAGCCACCCATCGCACGCAGGGCCGCGGGCGCGAGCAGCGCGCCAAAGTCGATGGCCAGCAGCGCAAAGCTGGCCGCGACCGCCGCCAGCAGGCCGAGCGCCATGCCCAGCAGCAGCAGCCGGCGCGTCAGCATGTCGCGATGCGCATTCATGCAAGCGCCCGCCGCAGCCCGGCGCTGATCGCATCGGCCAGCCAGACCAGCGCCACAAAAGTGAGCACGATGGCGCTGGCCTCGCCGCCGGCCAGCATCTTCATCGACTGGTCCATCAGCTGGCCCAGGCCGCCGGCACCGACAAAGCCCATCACCACCGAGGCGCGCACCGCGCATTCCCAGCGGTAGGCGGTGTAGGACGCCAGCTCCGGCGCGGCGCCGGGCGCCAGGCCCCAGCCCAGTGCCGCGAGCCGGCCGGCGCCGGCCTCCAGCAGCGCGCGCGCCGGCCGCGCATCGACCGATTCCAGAATCTCGGCATAGACCTTGGCGAGCATGCCGCCGTAGGTGATGGCCAGCGCCAGCACGCCGGCCGCCGGCCCGAGCCCAAACACCCGCACGAACACCAGCGCCCACACCACCTCGGGCACGGCGCGCAGCGCCAGCGTGAGCACGCGCGCCAGCCGCCGCAGCCAGCGCCCGCGCGCCAGGCCCGGCCCCGGTCCCAGGCGCGAGACCGACAGCGCGCCGGTCATCGCGCAGCCGAGCGGCAGCGCCAGCAGCAGCGCGAGCGCGATGCCGGCGGTGGCCATCGCCAGCGTCTCGACCGTGGCGCGGGCCAGCAGCGCGAGGAAGTCGGCGCCGGTTTCGGGCGGAAAAAAGCTGGCGAGAAAGCCGCCGATGACCGCGAGATTGCCGGGCGCAAACAGCGCCGCCGGATCGAAGCCGGCCAAATCCAGCAGCGGCCACAGCGCCGCCATGCCGGCGACCGCCAGCGTGGCGCGGCGGCGCGCAAGCGGATCGCGCAGCGGCGCGGCGGCGGACGCGCCAGGCGCCGCCGCAGGCGCGCTGGCCGGCCCGCTCACGCCGGCCTCGCCGCGTCGTTGCCGTACAGCGCCGCGAGGCAGGCCGGCGTCACCTGCGCCGCCGGCAGATCGAACAGCACCGCGCCATCGCGCAGCCCGATCACGCGCGCAAAGCGGCGCAGCGCCAGCTCCACCGCATGCAGCGACGCCACCAGCGTGGCGCCGGTCGCCTCGCTCTGCGCCAGCAGCGCGCCGAGCGTGGCCTCGGCCAGCGTGGGGTCGAGCGCGGCGACCGGCTCATCGGCCAGCAGCAGCGCCGGCGCCTGATACAGCACCCGCGCCACGCCCACGCGCTGAAGCTGCCCGCCGGAAAGCCGGTCGCAGCGGTCGAACAGCCGGTCGGCCAGATCGAGCCGCGCCAGCGCCGCCTGCGCGCCGGCGCAATCGGTCGGCCAGGCCAGCGCCAGCGCCGCGCGCCATGCCGGCCATTGCCCGAGCCGGCCCGCCAGCACCGCGGTCACCACGCGCTGGCGCGGCGGAATCGGCGCCGCCTGATGCACGCTGCCGATGCGCGACCGCAGCCGGCGCAGCTCGCGCGCGCCCAGCCGCCACGGATCGGCCCCGAGCAGCGTCACATCGCCCTCGGTCGGCCGCAGCGCCGCGCCCAGCACCCGCAGCAGCGTCGTCTTGCCGGCGCCCGACGGCCCGATCACCGCAATGCGCTCGCCCGGCCGCGCCGCCAGCGTGACGGCGCCCAGCGCGCGCTGGCCGTTGCCATGCACCACGCCCACGCCGTCGAGCGCGAAGCCGCCGCCTGCCTGCCGCACGCCGGTCATGCCGCTTACTTGGCCGGATCGAGCAGGCCGGCCGCCTTGGCCGCCGCCTCGATGCCGTCGTAGTTGGCCGACTTCGTCGGCACGAACTTGCTGGCGCGTTGCAGCGCCATGATTTCCTTGTGCTCGGGATTGGCCGGGTCGAGCTTGAGGAAGGCGTCGGTCAGCTTCTTGGTCAGCGCCGCGTCGAGGCCGGGGCGCACCGTCCAGTTGTAGTCGTAGAACGGCGGCGTGGTTGCCAGCACGCGCACCTTGGCCACGTTGGCGTTGCCGGCCTCGGTCAGCTTGTCGAACACCGAGGCGTTGAGCACGCCGGCCTCGGCCCGGCCCGCCGCCACAAAGGCCACGGTCGCGTCATGCGCGCCCGAGAACGCCACCGCCTTGAAGTCGCGGTCGGCGTCGATGCCGTCCTTCATCAGGAAGTAGCGCGGCATCAGATGGCCCGAGGTCGACGACGGCGCGCCGAACGCGAAGGTCTTGCCCTTCAGGTCGGCCAGCGATTTGGCCGGGCTGTCGACGGGCACGATGAACTTGCTGGTGAACTTCTCGTCCTCGGCGCGCTGCACGATCGGCGTCGCGCCGCCATGCGTGCGGATGCGCGCCTGCACAAAGGTGAAGCCGCCGAGCCAGGCCAGATCGATCTTGTTGCTGGCCAGCCCCTCGACCACCGCCGCGTAATCGGTGACCGGCGTGAACTGCACATCGAGCCCGGTCTCCTTCCTGAGGTAGTCGCCGAGCGGGCGGAACTTGCGTTGCAGCTCGGTCGGCGCCTCGTCGGGGATGGCCGACACGCGCAGCACGGTGGCTTGCGCCGCCGCCTGTTCGGCAGCGCCGGCAGCGGCGAGTGACAGGGCAAGCGCGGCGATGTCGCGCAGCGCGCGGCGACGGAAAAGCGTGGTCATGGGCAGCGTCCGGAAGTAGGGCGAAAGCGGGCGGCCATTGTCGTTCAAGCCAATGACGGCGCCGGCCGCGCGCCGGCATGCGCCTGCGGGGCCGGCGCTGACGGCTGCCACAATCGCGCGCAACTGCCGCCGCGCGCCCCCTGCCCTGCCCGAGCTTCCGCATGAACGCCATCACGCCCGAACCCGTCCGCCTCACCGCCTTCTCGCACGGGGGCGGCTGCGGCTGCAAGATCGCGCCCGCCGTGCTGGCCGACATCCTGCGCAACACCGGCGCCGGCCTGATCCCGCCCGAACTCATGGTCGGCATCGAGACCGCCGACGATGCCGCCGTCTACCGCCTCAACGACGAGCAGGCGCTCATCGCGACGACCGATTTCTTCATGCCCATCGTCGACGACCCCTACGACTTTGGCCGCATCGCCGCGACCAATGCCATCAGCGACGTGTACGCGATGGGCGGCCGGCCGATCCTGGCGCTGGCCATCGTCGCCATGCCGGTCGCCAAGCTGCCGCCCGAGACCATCGGCCGCATCCTGGCCGGCGGGCAGGACGTGTGCCGCGCCGCCGGCATCCCCATCGCGGGCGGCCACACCATCGACTCGGTCGAGCCGATCTACGGGCTGGTCGCGCTCGGGCTGGTGCATCCCGACCGGGTGCGGCGCAATGCGGCGGCGCGCGCCGGCGATGTGCTGGTGCTGGGCAAGCCGATCGGCGTCGGCGTGCTGTCGGCCGCGCTCAAGAAGGGCCGGCTCGATGCCGCCGGCTACGCACGGATGATCGACACGACCACGCGGCTCAACACGCCGGGCATGCGGCTCGCGGCCATGGACGGCGTGCATGCGCTGACCGATGTGACGGGCTTTGGCCTGGCCGGCCATGCGCTGGAGATGGCGCGCGGCGCGGGGCTGGCGGTGACGATCGACTGGGCGCGCGTGCCGCTGATCGAAGGCGCGGAGGCGCTGGCGGCGGAGGGCTGCATCACGGGGGCGTCGGGGCGCAATTGGGCGAGTTATGGCGATTCGGTCGTGCTCGATGCGGGGTTGCCGGCGCTGGCGCGCGATCTGGCGAGCGATCCGCAGACGTCGGGGGGATTGCTGGTGAGCTGTGCGCCGGAGGCGGTGGAGGCGGTGCTGGCGGTGTTTGGGGAGGAGGGGTTTGCGCAGGCGGCTGTGGTTGGGGGCGTGCGGGAGGGTGCGGCGTCGCTGCGGATTACGCGGGATTGAAATTGTTTGGGTCGGGAATGGCGGCGGGAATTGGCAAGGCCGTCACTTATGCCGAGAACATGCGTGCTGTCTCGGACGCTTATTCAGCTTTGCCGGCGAGTATTTTCGGCCTGAAAACAATCGGCCGCAATTCGTTTTTTGTGCTCAGGTGGCAATTGGTGCACACAGTGTGAATGAAAAGTGGCGCCCGATCGATTCGTTGCCAATGACAATATTTTGCCTACCGCAATCGCCGAGTTATCGTGCAAATCATTGCACAAGCATTTGATTTGACGAGCATTTCTTTGGGCAATGCCGTGTTATCCGGCGGCGTTATGCAATTTGCGATGAGCTTGAGTTGAGCGTGCATGGTTTGTCGTGAGTTTTAGTACGCAGACAGAATTATCCTGAATGATTGAAGTGCTCGTGAAATCATGGGTTTGTTGGGTAAACTGGCAAGTAGGAGTCGCGGTGGGAATGGTGTTATCCGGCGCGATATGCACGCTAAAACAGGTTAGAAGGCAAAAATCATGACTCTGTGCGTAGTCTGGAGAAAAAACGACGAAGTGCATTTCGCGTCTGACTCAAGAGTGACGTTAGCTAAAAACTCCCATGCTGATGTTGGCATCAAGGTTCTCTCGCTTCCGTATAACATTTATTCGCCATGTGATTCCAGCACAGGTAAGCGATCACTGGTTGCGACCGGAGAACTCGGCATGTGCTTTGCCGGAAGCGCCGTGAATTCACTTTTTGTCAAAGAGTCGGTCGCAGAAGTCCTAAAAGAACTTCAATATGCTCCGGGCTACAGCAATACCAGCATGAATGGTTTGGCTCAGCTCGTATTTACGGCGTATCGCCTTATCTCAAAAGAAGTGTGTAGCACAGTAATCGGTGGCAATGGAAGAGCTGCGCTCGTTATTGCGGGGTGGTGTATTGAGAAAAAGTGTGTCCGCACATTTTATCTGGAGACAAGTGACGAAAATAAGCATTCCTGCAAGGAGATTCTCACTGCACCAAACCAGCACCATTTTATCGGCAGCGGCAAGAGCAAAGCTGGAGCTCTTTTGCCCATGAATCCATCGGACACCGACTATTTAAGAGTTTTGAAATCGGTTATTGACGATCCAACCGTGGATTCTGTCGGCGGCTCGATTCAATACGGTCATTTTGAAAATAACAACTTCAAATTATCTGGAATCGTAGAGCGGAAGGAAGGTGTTCACTATTGGCGCGGAGCGTTGGATCTCAACAGCACTGAGTTTATGGGTGCGGATGACATCCTTGTCCCTAGTCTCAGTTATATCGATCCGTTCAACACGTTCTCGCGGTAACTTGCTTTCTAACAATTCGTTCCATCGGACGGCCCTGACGGGCCGCCGCTGAACTCAAACTTGGCCAGATCAATGCCAACTCGCACAATCGTCATGGACTTCTCCCCTCGAAAGTGAACGTGATGAGTTGTGAGAACCCCATCGTGGCACGTCAGTGCTGTTCAGCGGCTTCCGCGCCGCAGCTTCGGGACGGGGAAGTCCCTTTCATTCGTTAGAGATCACGATGACAAGCAACGACTATCTCCCATCAAGCACCGTCCTATGCTTTGAAAATTTCAAAGAAGCATCCCTGTACTTTGATCGCGTGCTTCCTTTGAATATGGGACGGATGCGTGGCGATTCCACTGTTGGCGACATTCTGGTGGGCTATCCAGAAGAGGTACCGTCTGCAGCCCTTTCCCACCTTATTGACGGAATTGAAGGGAACACCGTTACTTATAGTCACGCCACTCGCGTGATGGAATTCACCGCTAATAGGTGGGTTGAATTTGCTAAAGAGGTGCAGCCATACGCGAGGCTATGGTCACCGGACCCCAGGCGTCCCGACGATGATGAGCTTCAAAACCAATACCGTAAGCTCCAAAAATCCTATTTTGCAGATGCGTCCACTTCTGGGGCAACGCCGATTCGCGAAGCATTTCGCCGCTACGCGAAAGGCATTGGATTCGACCGTTTCTGTGTTGCAGTTCCTACGGCAGCTGGGGCGGGTGGCAGTCAGTGCGACCCGAGCATTACCCTGTCGAAATTAAACCTTGTCGATGCTAGCCAAGCCGAATGGCGGCAAATCATCGAGCTTCGAAAAGACATCGAGTCGCATCGGAAGTTAGCGAGATTGCGACTGTTCATTCATAAGAATTACGCAGACTGCTCATTCGCCTACATCGAGGATGATCTTTCACAGCGCATTGAAGAGTATGAGCGCGTGACGAAAAAGTTCGGATTGAAAACCACTTTGTCCTCACTGTCGCTGCTGCTTGACGCTAATGCTCTTCAAGCGTCCGCCGGAGCAGGGCTTGTAGCTGGGCTGTTTGGCGGTCCACTTGTTGGGCTGTCTGCCGCCGCGGTCGTTGAGATCGGGAAAATTGCAGTCAATATTGCAGAGAAGCATCACGACTTAAAGGATTGGCAGTCGGGGCATGATCTCGCGTTTATCTTCGACACTAAGAAGGCCCTGTCTTGAGCTTCGACGTGATCTCTAACCTTTCGTTCAAACGGACCCGCCTTCGGCGGTCCGCGCAAGTCAAACATCGAACCGCACATGCCGCGAACGATCTACTGCTGGCGCTGTCGAGTGGAGCTTCCGATGCTGACTGAGGACGAGTGGGAGAAGGTCGCTCCTTCGCTTGCCAATGCGGTCACTCAGATCAAGGCATACCGAGAGTTGCATCAATGCACCCTTGCCGAAGCCAGCACAAAGGGCTTTGGCCTAGAGGCTTTGATTGTCTATGAGCGAATAACCGGATTCAAGGAAACGAATCCCAACACCTTGTTCCATCACCGACTCAGCATTTACGGACCGCCTTGCAGCGAGTGTGGAAAGCCGCTCCGTACACCACAGGCAAGGTATTGCGCGATGTGCAGCACCGAGCGGGTCGTGAAGGACAACTCTGTTGGCTAAGAGCCTGTTTGAAAACTCAAAAGCAGCGGCCAGAGGTAGGATTTCACAGCGAAAATCGCCCAATTTTTGTGCAAGAACGCGGCAATTAAGACTGCGTCCAGACCATTTTTCGATGTTCCATTGAGTTTTCAAACAGGCTCTAAGTCGTTGCGGTCCGATCAAGGGGTGCGTTTCAACCTTTTGCTGCAGCGGACGTTAGGCCTAACAAAACCGCACTGCCATGCTTACTGTTGAATTGCCAGGACTGCCGGGCGAACCCCCATACCCTGTGCAGATTGCGCTGCCAGGGGTCAGCACTTTCAGAGAGGGCTACGTGCTGAAGTTCAAGCCCGATGCTGGCGATGCTTGGGTCGGAAACTTTCAGAGAGGCGCGAGCTACTACTGTGCGTTCCTTCAACTCCATATCGACCGGGTTGCAGTCGTGGCGGGTGGTCAAGGCTACGTCGTTGACACACTGCGCCAAGTTCACCAGCACGCCTTCGGAGGAGACATCATGTGCCTCTTGCCAATTGAGGGAAGCACGGATTTTCTGACAATCAGCAATACTAATATCGAACGCCACAGTTCTACCCATCGAGCTTGGCGAAGCACAAGGATTGCTTGGGACGGGATTGGCCGGGTAAAGATTGAAGGAGAAAACCTTGTAGGGCGTGCTCGTCACTTCGACGATTCCTGGCACAGCTTTCAAGTAGATCTCCTTACTGGGCAACACACCGGCGGAGCGTACGAAGGGTAAGGCCTAACTCAAACTACAAGGGCTTCCCCGTCTGTCAACAAGAAGCTCGCTGCGGCCTGAATGAATTCAAGGCGCACGAAATACCAGCCATCAAAACCAGCGCACAGCCAATTACTCAATACAAACTAACAATACCGAATCGGCAAGTGAAAGACTGCGAAACCGCAACCGCTCTTTGCAAAGCAATCGAATCGCCTCTGACCCTAATGAAAGACGCGCGCAGGGGCCTCGATCTTTAGCCTAAATAATTTCTGATGCGAATGCATTCACGGCGGCTGCATTCATCCAGCTCTGCGGACAACAATCAAGAAATCGCCATCGTTCATGCGGCAGCGTTTCCACAGCCAAATCGCATCAAAATCCCATGCGCCAGCTGCTCAATTCCAAACTCACTCAAATCCCCCACCGCCATCCGCTCGGCGCTTGCAAACCCAGCCAGATGCGTAGCCTGCGACCGCGCATAAAGCGGGTCGTAATGCAGCACCATCAATTCGGCAAACAGCTGCGTCAGCTCACCCGCCTCGGCCCAGCCGATCCAGCGCGTCAGCGTTTCGTTGCTCTGCAAGCCGTGCAGCCGCGCAAGCTTGCCCGCCAGCGCCGCCCGATCGTCGCCCAGATAGGCGTAATCGCGCAGCAAATAAGCCAGCCGCGCCTCGCGCGTGGCCTCGATCTCCACGCAAGGGCTTTCGCGCAGCCGCGTGAGCAGCGCCGTCGGCAGCGCGAGCTGGCCGATCTTGCGGCTCTCGGCCTCGACGAAGATCGTGCGCGCCGGGTCGAAGCGCTCCAGCGCCGCCGCGATCCGCGTCTCGAATGCCTTCTGCGACGGCTGGGCCACGCCCGGCAGGTCGCCGAGCACCGAGCCCTTGTGCGCCGCGTATTCCTCCAGATCGAGCACCTGCTCGCCCAGCGCCGCCAGCGCCTGCAGCACGCGCGTCTTGGCGCTGCCGGTCGGCCCGCTCACCACGCGCAGTTGCAGCGCGGGCGCCCGGGTGTCGATGAGTTCGACCACATGCTGGCGCCAGCGCTTGTATCCGCCGCCCAGCTGCTGCGCATCCCAGCCCACCAGCCGCAGCCAGGTGACCATCGAGCCGCTGCGCATGCCGCCGCGCCAGCAATAGATCAGCGGCTTCCACTTGGCGGGCTTGTCGGCGAAGTGTTCGCGCAGGTGGCGCGCGAGATTGGCGGCGACCATTGCGCCGCCCACGCGCCGGGCCTCGAAGGCGCCCTGCTGCTTGTAGAGCGTGCCGACGATGCGGCGCTCCTCGTCGTCGAGCACCGGGCAGTTGATGGCGCCCGGGATGTGGTCGAGCGCGTACTCGGCCGGCGAGCGCGCATCGACAAGGGCGTCGAAGGCCGGGATGTCGGCGACGGTGGCGGGGCGTTTGTTGGACATCGGCGGGCGCGGGCGTGAGGGGCTGGGCCGGCGATGGTAAGGGCGCGGTCGACGGCAACCGCAACGCGCACGGCGCGGCCGACGGCGCCCCCAACGCTCACGGCGAGCGCCGCCACGCCGCCCGCCGCTGCCGAATTACGCCGCCGCGAGCTTGCGCGAGCGCCGCGCCACAAAGCCCGTCAGGCCGAAGGCCACGCCGCCGAGCAGCAGCGCGTCCGGTTCGGGCACCGGCGTCAGCGCCGTGACGCTGCCGGTCTCCAGCAGCGCGATGTGGTCGTTGTAGGTCTCGGTAAACGAGCTGCCCAGGGGATCCTGGTTGTAGCGGCCGCCGAACACGATGCTCTGCGTGCCCGCGAGCGCGGTTGCGCGCGTGAGCGGCTGGCTGAACACGAGCCAGAGCGCGTCCTGCCCGTGGTAGGGCGCGGAGTCGACGATCTCGAACGCGCGGCCGGCCGGCGCCGATGCGGGCGTCCACACGAACGAGTAGATGCCGTCGCCGGTCTGCCAGCTGGTGGACGAGGCCGGCGTGCCGATGACCAGGCCCGAGATCACGGCGCCGGTGTCGGCGTCGGTGACAAAGCTGCCGCTGAAGCTGATGCCGTAGCTGCCGCCCGTCGTTTGCAGATTCGACAAGGTCCATTCGACGGTGCCGGCATGGGCGGCGCCGCTGGCAACGGCAAGGGCGATGACAAGCGCGGCACGGCGAAGCTTGGGAAAGTGGAAGTTCATGTGCGTGAAGTGCGGAAGTAGTGGGCGAAATTGCCTGTTGCAAGGGCTCACCTGCGGAGCCCTGTCCGTCTTACCCCGCGCCTCGGCCATGGTTTTTTGTCCGGCTCCGCGCGCAACGGACGGATTTGCAATCCTTCACGACTGCTCGGCGAACCGCGCCGGCTGGCCGCCCGCCCCCGCGCGCCCGACCGCCCATCGCGCATCACGCCCGTGCCGCGAACACGTCATGGCGCCATCACCGGCGGCGGCTCCACTCCAGGGTTCCCTTCCCTTGCCAGAGAGCCCCACATGGATCGCCGCGCCTTCCTGCGCCTGACCGGCTTCTTCACCGTCTCGTCGGCCGCTGCCGGCCTCGCCGCCTGTTCCGACGACAACGGCACGCCCGCCGAACCGGCCGGCCGCTACCTGTTCGCCGAAGGCGTCGCGAGCGGCGACCCGCGCCCCGCGAGCCTCGTGTTCTGGACCCGCGCCAGCCGCGCCACCGGAACCGACGACGTGGCCGTGCGCCTCGAAGTCGCCAGCGACGCGGCCTTCGCCACCGTGGTCGCGCGCGCCGATCTCACGGCGCAGTCGCGCTATGACTTCACCGTGCGCCACAAGGTCACGGGCCTGGTCGCCGGCACGCGCTACTGGTATCGCTTTGTCGCCGGCAGCGACACCAGCGCCATCGGCCGCGCCAAGACCGCGCCGGCCGCCGCGAGCAGCCCGGCGCAATTGCGCTTTGCCTACTTCACCTGCCAGGACTGGACGGTGAACCACTGGCAGGCCATGAGCCTGATGGCGGCCGAGGACCTCGACTTCGTGGTCCACCTCGGCGACTACATCTACGAAACCATCGGTCAGGCCTTCCAGAGCGGCGCTGCCGAGCCGGCGCACACCGCGCTCAGCTTTCCGGACGGCACCGCGCTCGGCAGCGGCAAGTACGCCACCACCGTGGCCGACTACCGCTCGCTCTACCGGCGCTATCGCGGCGACGCGCGGCTGCAAACCGTGCACGCCAGCTTCCCGGCCATCGTGATCTGGGACGACCACGAGTTCACCGACGACGCCTGGAAGGATCACCAGACCTATACCAACGCCAACCTCGAACAGCTCGACCGCCGCCGCTCGGCCAACCAGGCCTGGGCCGAGTACATGCCGGTCGACTGGGGCGACGTGGGCTTCGACCTGAACACCGCCGGCTACGAAAACATCCGCATCTACCGCAGCTTCGACTTCGGCAACCTGATGTCGCTGGTGATGACCGACGAGCGCCTGTACCGCGACGACCACACCGTGAACGAAGCGCAGTACGCCTCGCTCACCGGTGCCGATCCGGTCAATGGCGAAAGCTCGATCGGCGCGCGCTATTTCGTGCCGCGTCCGCTGCTGGCGCAGTTCGAGGCCGCCGACACCGCCGCGCTCGGTCGCGCGCCGCAAATCCTCGGCCCCACGCAGACGCAGTGGTGGAAGGACACGATGAAGGCCTCGGCCGCGACCTGGAAGGTCTGGGGCAACGAGGTGACGCTGAACCGCATGTGGCTCGACCTGACCGCCGCCGCGCCCGCGCCCTACAACCAGGTCTTCGTCGTCAACGCCGACGTGTGGGACGGCTATCCGACGCACAAGGCCGATCTGCTGGCCCATCTGCGCGACAACGCGGTGAAGAACGTGGTCGCCATCACCGGCGATCTGCACGCCTTCCAGGCCGGCGTGGTGCGCGACAACAACACGCCCGCCGGCACTGCCGTGCTGACCGACTTCGTCACCGCCGGCATCAGCAGCGGCTCGATGTACAGCTATTTCGCGGCCGGCGGCAGTACCGGCCCGCTCGCGCCGCTGGTGGCCACGGCCGCCACCTTCGACGGCGTGATCCGCGCCAACAACCCCGACTTCGCCTACGTGGATCACGACGCCCAGGGCTATGCCAGCGTCACGGTCACGCCGGCGAAGTTCGAGGTGGTGTTCACCAAGGTGGCGCGGCTTGCGACCGACGGCTCGGCGCCGGCGCTGGCCTCGGCCGTCGCCAAGCGCACCAGGTGCACGGTCACCGCCGGCACGGTGGCCATCGCCATCGCCGACAACGTCTGACGCGAACGCGTCAGGGCTTTTGCGCCGGGTCCCAGTGCTCGGCGATCTTGCCGTTCTCGATGCGGAACAGGTCGAACCAGGTGGTCGTGTACTTGCGCGCCGGGTCGCCGCGCTCGGCGTACTCGCGCGCAAACACCAGGGTCACGTAGTCGCCCTCGGCCACGATGGCGACCAGCGGCGCGAGGATGCGCGGCTCGACCGGCTTGGGCTGGCGGAGGCGCGCGAAGAATTCCTTGAACGCGGCGCGGCCGCTGGCCACGTTGGGGTTGTGCTGGATGTAGCTCTCGGTCAGGTAGCGGTCGGCCTGATCGAGATGACCGCCCTCGAACACCTCGCGCCAGAAGTCGTAGACGAGCTTCTTGTTGGCGGCGAGCTGGGGCTGGGCGCTGGCGAGCAGCGCGGTCTGGTCGGGCGCGGCCTGTACCGGCACCTGGGCCCGGGCGGCATGGCCGGCGAGCAGACCGGCGGCAAGCAGCGCGCTGGCGAGGATCGATTTCATGGGCGGGCTCCGTCAAAAAGCGGCGGACTCTAGCGCCAGAACCCCTCGCCGCCTGCTGCCGCCTACGACGCAATCGGCATGTCGATCTGTCCGCTCAGCGCGCCGCCAGAATCGTCTCGACCCACTTCGCGTAGGTGACGAGGAACTTGCCGAGAAAGTCGCGCGTGCCGTCGGCGGCGATACCGCCCTGCTCGTCGAACAGCGCGGCGCCGTTGCCCAGATAGACCTCGGGCCCCGCCAGCACCGGCACGTCGAGGCACATGAGCGATTGCCGCAGATGGTGGTTGGCGCCAAAGCCGCCGATGGCGCCCGGCGACAGGCTCGCGACCGCCGCCGGCTTGCCTGCGAAGCAGCTCTTGCCGTAAGGCCGCGAGCCCACGTCGACCGCGTTCTTCAGCAGCGCGGGCACCGAGCGGTTGTATTCGGGCGTGATGAAGAGCACGCCGTCGGCCGCGCCAATCTTCTGGCGGAACTCGACCCACTCGGCGTCGGGTTCGGCCTCGCGCTCATCGTTGTAGAAGGCCAGCGCGGTGATCTCGACGATGTCGAGCCTGAGTCCCTCGGGCGCGATGCCGGCCAGCGCGAGCGCCAGCTTGCGGTTGAGCGAAGCCTTGCGCGGGCTGCCGACGAGGACGGCGATGTTGCGGGTGGTCATGGCGGGTTCCCTTCAGCAAACAAGTGGTGAATCCAAGCCGCATCATCGTCAATTGGCGTGAATTCAATCACGCTTCAGAGTAACAACAAGAAATGACTCGCGATGCCCCGCACTTAATTCCAATGCCAGATTACGTAACAGTGCCACTCGATTTTGCGATTGCCGTTCGAGCCAATTCGAAGAACGATTAATGATATGGACGAAGTTGTCTCTATTTTCAGTCGTTTGCCATGCAAATCTTCATCAGCTAATTTGTTGTCGGCGCCGCATTGCCATTCACGACATCGATGGCGACGCTTTCAAGACAACATCAACCCATTCCAAAGAACAGAAGAGAGATTCATGCAACGAAGAGCTTTTACCGTTTCCTGCGCAGCTGTTGGCGTCAGCATTCTTTCGGGTTGCATCACTTCGAAAATGCATGAAGAGAGTTATTACTACGAAAAAATCAGCTCAATACTCATCACCAATGACAACACGAAAATTGCGGTATTGGGCGAAACATACCACTACATTTTCAATGCACCGCCGCTTCTGACTCAGACCCTTGCGGCAGATTTCGGAAAAAATCTCAGCGCCAGTTTTAATACTTTCATCCTAGGCGGCGGCAATACTATCAATGGCAAATTCAGCTTGTGGCTGAATCACAATGCCAGCGAGGAAGCCAAGGCTCGTGCAACGGCACTCGGCTTTCAAGTCATCAAAAATGGGGCCATGAGACTTGATTTGACAATTGACGGCGAGCGATTTGCCAGAGGCCAACCCTTGCCAATGAAACAAGCCTACAAGCTCAATAATGAATACTCGATCAGAATTGAAGCTCCCGACGGTGTCGTCATGAAGGCGGCGAAAATTGCCGTCACGCCAATTACAGCCGCAGCCGACGGAGTGTTGATCTTGGGTGCGGTCATCCTGTCGCCGATTTGGGTACCAATTCTGCTTTCCAATGTTAGATTCCCCATGAAATAAAACCATAAGCAGCCTCACGGCATCAGCACAATCAATATCGAGGTATCTGTATAAAAAACAGCGCGAATCGCCAGCGGGTACCAGCAAATCGATCTCGACAAGATTGCAAGCCATTCGTTTGCCACTCGATTCCTGTCGATGGCAAAACACCCTCGTATGCCGACAGGAAAGCTCACCAGTGCGGCGGCACCTCGTCGGCCGGCGCGCCACGGTCGCCCGGCGACATCACGCTCACCTGCCGGCGCAGCTCGATCAGCTCCTTGCGCAGCGCATCCAGCTCGCGCTGCTGGCGGTAGACGGTCTGGTTGAGCGTGTCGAGCAGGTCTTCGGCAAAGCCAGCCTTGATCTCCAGCTCGGTGATGCGGGCTTCGTCGCTCATTGCGGCGCTCCCACCACGCGGATGCGCGCGCCCAGGCATTCCACGATCTGGCCGGCGCGGATCTTGGCGGTCCTGCGGCTTTCGGGCGCGCCGTCCACGCGCACTTCGCCGTCGGCCACCAGCTGCTTGCCGCGTCCGCCGCTGTCGGCGATGCCGGCCAGCTTGAGGAGGTTGCACAGCTCGACGTAATCGCCCGCCAGCTCGAATTGGATGGTCTGCAAGAAAGTTCCCGGTTCGGTAAGCGGCAAGGTCGTCCGCAAGGCCGCCGGATGATAGCCAGCAGGCCGCGTGAAACCGCGCCTTGAACCAATGTAGAAAAACTACTACATTCTTGGCATCCGCATCGCCGAGAGGCCCGTCATGCCGCATCCCACCCTTGCCGCCGTCACGGCGCGCATCCAGGCCCGCAGCGAAAACTCGCGCGGCCGCTATCTCGAACACATCGCCAAGGCGCGCAAGGCCGGGCCGACGCGCAGCGGCATGTCCTGCACCAACCTCGCGCATGCCTTCGCGGCCGCGCCGGCCAACGACAAGCTGGTGCTGCGCGAACAGCGCAAGCCCAACATCGCCATCGTCTCGGCCTACAACGACATGCTCTCGGCGCACAAGCCGTTCGAAGCCTTCCCGGCCATCCTCAAGAAGGCGGCGGCCGAGGCCGGCGGCGTGGCGCAATTTGCCGGCGGCGTGCCCGCCATGTGCGACGGCGTGACCCAGGGCATGGCCGGCATGGAGCTGTCGCTGTTCTCGCGCGACGTGATCGCGATGGCCACCGCGATTGCGCTGTCGCACGACGTGTTCGACGCCACGCTGTGCCTGGGCATCTGCGACAAGATCGTGCCGGGGCTGGTGATGGGCGCGCTGCAATTCGGCCATCTGCCGACGATCTTCGTGCCCGGCGGCCCGATGACGACCGGCCTGGCCAATGACGACAAGGCCAAGATCCGCCAGCAGTACGCCAAGGGCGAAGTGGGCCGCGAAGTGCTGCTGGAGGCCGAGAGCCGCGCCTATCACGGCGAAGGCACCTGCACCTTCTACGGCACCGCCAACAGCAACCAGATGCTGATGGAAGTGATGGGCCTGCACCTGCCGGGCGCCGCCTTCATCAACCCGCACACCGAGCTGCGCGACGCGCTCACCGCCGAGGCCGCGCGCCGCGTGCTGCAACTGGTGAGCACCGGCGAGCACTACACGCCGATCGGCGAAATCGTCGACGAGAAGGCCATCGTCAACGCCATCGTCGGGCTGGTCGCCACCGGCGGCTCGACCAATCACACGATGCACATCGTGGCGATGGCGCGCGCCGCCGGCGTGCTGATCGACTGGAGCGACTTCAGCGAGCTGTCGGCCGTGGTGCCGCTGCTGGCCAAGGTCTATCCCAACGGCAGGGCCGACGTGAATCACTTTCACGCGGCCGGCGGCATGGGCTATCTCATCCGCGAGCTGCTCGACGCCGGCCTGCTGCATGAGGACGTGAAGACCGTGGCCGGCGACGGCCTGCGCCATTACGCCGCCGAGCCCTCGCTCGCGGGCGGCAAGCTGCACTGGATTCCGGCGCCCGCCACGCCGGCCGACGACAGCGTGCTGCGCCCAGCGGCAAACCCGTTCAGCGCCGACGGCGGACTCAAGCTGCTGGAAGGCAACCTGGGCCGCTCGGTCATCAAGATTTCGGCGGTCAAGGCCGAGCACCGCAAGGTGGTCGCGCCGGCCATCGTGTTCGACCATCAGGACGATGTGATCGCGGCGTTCAAGCGCGATGAACTGCGCAAGAACTTCGTGGCGGTGGTGCGCTTTCAGGGGCCCAACGCCAACGGCATGCCCGAGCTGCACAAGCTCACGCCCATCCTCGGCGTGCTGCAGGACGAGGGCTATAGCGTGGCGCTGGTGACCGACGGCCGCATGTCGGGCGCGTCGGGCAAGGTGCCGGCGGCCATCCATGTGAGCCCCGAAGCGCTGGCCGGCGGCGTCATCGGCAAGGTGCGCGACGGCGACATCGTCGAGCTGGATGCCGAGGCCGGCACGCTGCGCCTGCTGGTCGATGCCGCCGAACTGGCCGGCCGCGTGGTGCCGCTCACCGATCTGTCGGGCAACGAGTACGGCACCGGACGCGAGCTGTTCGGGCTGTTCCGCCGCAATGCGTCGAGCGCCGAGGAAGGCGCCTCGCCGCTGCTGTGATGCCCATGTCAACCCAGCCAGGAGACTGACCATGCGCCATCCCTGCCGTCACCGCGTCGGCCGCCGCCGCGAGGTTGCCCGCGCCAAGAAGCTGGCGAGCGAGAGCCTCCAGGCCTCGGCCGCCGTACCCGTCGTCACCCGTCCGTCCGACAGCGCCGCGCCCGGCGGCACGCGCGGCGGCACTTCCACCGACAAGCCCGAGAACAACACATGAACGCCCTGCCCGCCTTCAAGACCAAGGTCATGCCCGTCGTCGTCATCGACGATGCCGAGGCCGCCGTGCCGCTCGCCGAAGCCCTGCTCGCCGGCGGCATCGACGCCATCGAGATCACGCTGCGCACGCCGGCCGGCATCGTCGCCATCGAGCGCGTGGCCCGCGCCGTGCCCGGCATGGTGGTCGGCGCCGGCACGCTGACGCGGCCCGAGCATTTCCGCCGCGTGCAGGACGCGGGCGGCGTGTTTGCGGTGTCGCCGGGGCTAACGCCGGCGCTCGCGCAGGCGGCGCGCTTCACCGGGCTGCCGCTGATTCCGGGCACGCAGACCGCGTCGGAAATCATCGCGGCGATGGAGGAAGGCTTTGGCTTCGTCAAGCTGTTCCCGGCCAATCTGGCCGGCGGCATCACGGCGCTGAAGGCCTATGGCTCGGTGTTCGGCGAGATGAAGTTCTGCCCGACCGGCGGCGTCACGGCCGAGACGCTGGCCGACTACCTGGCGCTTGCGAATGTGCCGATCGTGGGCGGGACGTGGCTCACGCCGCCGGCGCTGGTCAAGGCGGGGGATTGGGCGGCGATCACGGCGCTGGCCAAGGCTGCGACCCAGGCCGCCGGCTGAGGCCGGCAAGCGCAATCACTCGGCGCGGCCGGTCGGTGCAATGGCCGGCCGCGCATGCCAGCTGCCACCGCGCCGGCTCATCTCGAAACAGCCGCAAGCCTCGACCAGCTCGGTGAGCCGGGCATAGCCGTGGCAGCGCGGATCGAAGTCGGGTTGCAGCCGGCGCAGCCGCTGGCCGACGGCGCCGAGCCAGGCCCAGCCCTCTTCCGCAGCGCACTCGGCCATGGCCGCCGTCAGCATCGGAATGAGTCGCGCATCGGCAGCGAGTTCGGCCGCCGATTGCGGCGCCGACGGGAAGGCGGGCGGTGCCAGCTTTGGCGCCGGGCGCACTTCACCGGCAGGCGGCGTGGCGATAACACGCATGCTCTTGCCGGCCGGCGCAACCATCCGCGCCCCGGGCGTCGGCGCCAGAAGCTCGTCGCAGCTGGCCGCGAAAGCGCCATCCAGTGCGCCATCGTCGATGCCCAGCATCCGCACGCCAGCTTCGCGCAGCCGCAGCGCAAGCGGCAGCAGCGCCGCACTGCCCGGCACAAGGCACACGCCATCGATGCCGCCGGCATGCAGCAGATCCATCGCATCGACGATCAGCGCGCCGGTCGCCGCGCCGCCCTGTGCGTCGCCGGCAAACAGCTGCACCGGCTGCACCGCATGGGCGAGCAATGCGGCCGACCAGCCCGCAAGCGCGGGCGCGGTCCAGTCGCCATAGGCGCGGCGCACCCCAAGCCGGCCCCGCGCCGCGAGGGCCTCGCACAGGTCGCCAAGGCGGTCAGGGCCGGCGAGTCGTGCGGCGTCGATGAGTAGCGCCAGTGCGGCGGGACGGACGGGCTCGGTTGCGTTGGTCATGCGGGCACTCAGGCAGGGAACGGGACAGGCTGCGCACGCTAGCGCATCCGGACCGCAGCGCGCCGCACCGACCGTCCCGCGCCAGCCGCCATTCGCAGCGGACCTTGTTGTCCACCCCCCGAGCCGGAAGCCGGAGCACCGCGAGGATTCGACCCTTGTTCAACATCGAGGCCCGAGTGCCGCCGTGGACGACATCAATCTGGAGCGCACCGGACCGCTGCATGAGCACTGGCTCTGGGTGCGGCTGCGCGCGCCCGACGGCAAGCGCGTCACCTTTCTGATCGAGCGCGAAACCCTCATCGCGCTCGAAGGCGCGGCCTTCGTCGACATCGACACCGCGCACGACCGTCATGCCGAGCGCATCGAGGCCGCCGCGCGCGCCCGCTTCGACGCGGCCCAGGGCGGCGACGCCATCGTGCTCACGCTCGACGACCTCGACCGCGCCTGAGCCATGCGACGCTCAGCTCACCACCAGGTCTCGGCCTGCACGCCGAAGGTCGAGCCGGTCTTCGAGCTGCCGAAGGCGCCGGTCGCCGACAGCGTGTCGCCGGCCACGGCCGCCTTCTGCGCCGCGTCGTTCCACTTGGCGAAGGTATAGAACAGCCGCAGCGTCGGGCGCGAGTTGAAGTAGCGACCGGCCGAGATCTGCGGCGCGATGGTCAGCTTGTCGAGCCGGCGCACCGCGCCGCCCTGGGGCGTGACCTGATCGTGGCCGGCTTCCACCGCCAGGCTCCAGGCATCGGTGAAGTGATAGACCGGCCGCGCGCCGACCGACAGCCACTTCTGCTTGTCCTGCTGGTTCTCGTAGACCACCGTCGCCAGCCCGTTCCACGGGCCGGTTTCCGGCTCGATCAACACCTGCTCGACCACGCGCCAGCTCTTGTCGTCGCTGCTCGCGGCCAGATTGGGCGCCAGCGCCGACAGGTTCGACACCACGCCGCGGCCGTATTGCAGCACCAGCCGGTTGAAGCTCTTGGGCTCGCCGAACAGGCCGTTCTGCTGATGCGAGATGTTGAAGAACTGGCCGTTCGCGCCCTTCACGCCGGCCGCCTTGGCGGCGTCGGTCGCGTTGCTGGTGCGCAGGTCGATGCCGAGCGTGAGCTTGCCGTCCGGATTCACGTCGATGCCCGACAGGCGGAAGTCATGGCCCAGCACCGAGGCGCGCGCCGTGGTGGCGACCGCGGTCGGCACGATCTGGCCGGTGGTCGGGTCGAGCTGGAATTGCGTCGTGCTGCCGGTGGTCACATCGCCCGAGCTGCGGCGCAGCGCATAGCTCAGCTGGCCAAAGCCGAGATCGATGCCCTCGATGCCGCCGCCGTTGCCCGAGTTGTTCCAGTAGAAGAAGTCGTTGATGTGCACGTCCTGGCGCTGGTAGTAGCGCCGGCCGGCCCAGAGGCTGGCCTTGCTGAAGGCGCCGGTACCGATGTTGAGCGCCTGGACCCAGGCCTGCGGCAAGGCGGTCGTGGTGTTGCCGCTGTCGAACTCCGAGTTCGCCACCTTGAGCGAAGTCATGGTGTTGAGCTTGAAGGTCAGGTCGCTGTCGGGCGCCTTGTAGAGCTGGGCGTTGAAGACCAGTTCGCCGTAGGTCTCGCATTCGTTGCCGAGCCGGTACTTGGCCGCCGCGCCGGGCAGCTGAAAGCACACCTGCTCGCCGCCCTTGCTGGCGCTGCCGGCGCCCGAGCGGATGTAGCCGCCGAATTCCAGCGGCACCGGCGACGCGAGTTGCGCGGCGGCGATGGCCGGCAGTCCGGCGAGGGCAAGCGCCGTGGCAAGCGGCTTGATGCGGATGTTGGTCGTCATTTTTCTGGGTCTCCTGCGGCGTGGTGTCGTCCCCGCTCCGCGCGGGCAAGGCTTCGCCCTGCCTCGCATCGGGTCGGCATGAAAAGGCCCGCGAACGGGCCGTGCATCGATTGCTCGGAATCAGGGGCGCGAGCAGCCCCGACCGCGCCCGGACGGGCACGGCTGAAAGCGGTGAAACCGGGTTGCGCGAACGGCGGCTGCGGCCGTTCGCGCCGGAAGTGGCGCTAGCCGGCCAGCTCGCTGGCGCGGGCCAGATCGGCGCCGCGTCTTGAGCAGGTGATGGCGGCGGCGCGTGCCGCATGCGCAAGCAGCGTGGCGAGCGCGGCGGCATCGAGCGCGCCCATCGCCGGTGGCGAGAGCGCGTCGTGCTCAGCCAGCCAGGCCAGCGTCGCGGCCTGGAAGGTGTCGCCGGCGCCGACGGTGTCGACCACCGTCACCTTCACGCCGGGCACGTCGGCCCGGCCGGCGGCGGTCCAGGCGCTGGCGCCGTCGGCCCCGCGCGTGACGATCACGAGCTTCACGCCGCGTGCCAGCCATTGCGCGGCCAGCTCGGCCGGCTCGGCATCGCCATAGAGCAGGCCGATGTCCTCGTCGCTGATCTTGACCAGATGCGCGAGTTCGGTCAGCTCCTCGACCTTGGCGCGCCAGGCCTCCTTCGACGGCTCGACATTGAGCCGCACGTTCGGGTCGTAGCTGATGACGCGCGCATCGCGCTCGCGTCGCGCCAGCGCCGCATAGGCGTCGGCCACCGGCTGCACCACCGTGGCATAGGAGCCGAGATGGATGGCACGCGTGGCCGGGTCGAGCGGCGGCAGGTCGTCGATGGCGAGCAGCCGGTCGGCCGCGCCGTTGCCGTAGAAGGCGTAGTCGGGCACGCCGGCCGCGTCGAGGCCGATGAAGCCGAGCGTGGTCGGCGCGTCATAGCGCACCAGGCTGGCGGTGCTCACGCCCTCGTCGGTCAGCACCTGGGCGAGGCGCTTGCCGAACAGGTCGTTGGCAATGCCGGTGAGCAGGCCCACCGGCTGGCCGAGCCGCGCCAGACCGATGGCCACATTGAAGGGCGAGCCGCCCGGATGGGCATCGAGCTGAAAGGCCCGGCCGTCGGCCGACTGCACGAAGACGTCGAACAGGGCTTCACCGCAGACGAGAAACATGGCGATCGCTTTGCTTGGAGTGGAAACGGACGGCGCTGTCGCTCAGCGCGACGACCAGCCCTTGTAGCTGCCGACGTTGTCGCGCGTGATGAGCTGGGGCGCGAGCAGCACCACCGGCGTCGCCGGCTTCTTGCCGTTGAGCAGGTCGTAGCCGATCTCGACTGCGCGCTGGGCCTGGGCCCACGGGTCCTGGCTGGCCGAGGCCTGAATCTGGGTCTTGCCCTTGAGCGCGCCCTCGATGTCGGGTGCCCCGTCGACCGAGGTGATGACGATGCCGCTGCGGCCCAGCTGGCGCGCGGCCAGGTCGGTGCCGATGGCTTGCGGATCGTTGATCGTGAAGATCGCATCGACCTTGGGGAAGCGCGTGAGATGGCCTTGCGCGACGTTCATGCCGCCTTCGCGCGAGCCCTTGCCGTCCTGGTCGTCGGACAGGATCTTGATCGCCGGCACGGCGGCCAGCGCCGACTTGCAGCCGTTCACGCGGTCGATCACCGCCGACACCTGCGGGCCGTTCTGGATGATGACGTTGCCGCCCTTGGCGCCGAGCTTCTCGACGATGTAGGCGCAGGCGATCTTGCCGGCGTCCACGTTGTCGGTCTGCACCGTCGCATCCGCACCCGCGGCCACCACATCCACCGCCACCACCGCGATGCCCGCCTTCTGCGCCTTCTTCACCGCCGGCTCGATGGCCTTGGCATCGGCGGCGTTCAGCAGGATCAGGTCCACGCCGGCCGAGATGAAGTTGTCGATCTGGGTGAACTGCTTGTTCAGGTCGTAGTCGGCCGACACCGCCGTGACCTTCACATTCGGGTTGATCGCCTTGGCGCGCGCTTCGGCGCCCTTGGCCATCGTCACGAAATACGGATTGCCGAGCGAGCCGACGGTAATGCCGACGGCCTTCAGCTCACGCGCCTGGGCGGCGCCGGCAGCGGCGAGAGCCAGCGCGAGCGCGGCGACGATGCGGATGGTTTTCATTGGTTGTCTCCTGTTTCTGGTCGAAGTGCGCGGGCGCAGGCGGCCGACCAGAAGCCGCCCGGCGGTTTCAGGGAATGTCTGAAGAGGTAGAGGAGAAGCGGCTTTTTGCTACCAGAGGGAGAAACCTGGCGGCTGCCGGCCGGCGCCGCGCGGCTTGTGTCGCCGCGTCGGCGCAAAGGTGGCGTCAGGTACGCGCACCCGATTGGCGATAGCGGTCGAGCAGCACGGCGCCGATGATGACGATGCCCTTGATGATGTATTGCCAGATGTCGGACACGCCGAGCAGGATCAGCCCGTTGCCGAGCACCGCGATGATGAGCGCGCCGATCAGCGTGCCCACGATCGAGCCGACGCCGCCGACAAAGCTGGTGCCGCCCAGGATCACCGCCGCGATCGCATCCAGCTCATACGACTGGCCCAGTTGCAGCCCGTTGGCCGCATACAGCCGCGCCGAGGTCATGATCGCGCCCAGGCCCGACAGCGCGCCCGACAGCGCATACACGAACAGCAGCACCTTCCACACCTTGATGCCCGACAGCCGTGCCGCCTCGGGATTGCCGCCGACGGCATAGATCTGCACGCCCAGCACCGTGCGACGCAGCACGAACCACGACAGCGCCACCACCGCCAGCGCGATCACCACCAGCCAGGGCACGCCCAGCAGCGACTCGTTGCCGATGAAGGCGAACGGCAGGTCGGCATTGAAGATGGTCTTGTCGTCGCCGAGCAGCCGCGCGATGCCGCGCATCGCGGTCAGCGCGCCCAGCGTCACGATGAACGGCGGCAGCTTGGCAAACGCGATCAGCGAGCCGTTGAGCAGCCCCAGCACCAGGCCCGAGCCGAGGCCGGCGGCGACCGCCACGAAGCCCATGCCCGGAATCTGCGACACCAGCATCGCCACCACGGCGGCCGCCGCGAGGATCGAGCCGACCGACAGATCGATGCCGCCGGTCAGGATGACGAAGGTCATGCCCGCCGCCAGCACGATGTTGATCGACGCCTGCTGGGCCACGATGGAAATGTTCTGCACCGTCATGAAGCCGTCGGCGAGCGCGCCGAAGCCCAGGCACAGCAGCAGCAGCACCGGCAGCATGCCGACATTGCGCATCACCTGACGCAGACGCGCGCGCGCGTCGATGGGATTGCCCGGCGGGACCGGCGCGGTGGGGTTGGCGGCTTGGTTCATGGGCTTGTCTCCCTGATGTTTCATGTCTGGCTCAGGCCGCGACCGGCATGTGAGCCGCGCCGGTGGCGTATTCGATGATGGTTTCCTGGCTCACCGGCCGGCCGGTATGGCCGCCCAGTTCACCGACGATTTCGCCTTCGCGCATGACCAGCACGCGGTCGGCCGTGCCCACGATCTCGGGCAGCTCACTGCTGATGACGACGATGCCGACGCCGGTCTTGGCCAGGTCGTTGATGAGCCGGTAGATCTCGCTCTTGGCGCCGATGTCCACGCCGCGGGTCGGCTCGTCGAGCACCAGCACGCGCGGCTTCATCTGCAGCAGGCGGGCGAGCAGCACCTTCTGCTGATTGCCGCCCGACAGCGCGCCCACATTCACCTGCGGCGAGGCGACGCGGATCTTCAGTTCGCGGATCGACTCGGCGGCGCGGCGCATGCCGCTGCGTCGGTCGAGCACGCCGCCCGGGCGCGCATCCACGCGCGCGGCGCAGACGTTGATGTTGTCGCGCACGCTCATGTCGAGGAACAGGCCCTGATGCTTGCGGTCCTCGGTCAGGTAGACGATGCCGGCGTCGAGCGCATCGAGCGGCGTGCGCAGCCGCACCGGCTTGCCCTCCACTTCCACGCTGCCGCTGCTGCGGCCGTCGGCGCCGAAGATCAGCCGCGCCAGTTCGGTGCGGCCGGCGCCAACCAGCCCGGCGATGCCCAGCACCTCGCCCGCATGCAGGTCGAAGCCGCAGTTGCGCACGCGCTTGCCATCGGCCATGTCGCGCACCTTGAGCAGCACATGGCCCGGGTCGTAGGGCGCGTGCTCCTTCTTGTAGAAGCCCGAGATGTCGCGCCCGACCATCAGCTGCACCAGCGTCTCGGCCGACAGCCCGGCGCGGTCGAGCACGCCCACATGCATGCCGTCGCGCAGCACCGAGACCTGATCCGACAGCTCGTAGATCTCGGCCATGCGATGGCTGATGTAGACGATGGCCAGACCCTCAGCCTTGAGCTGGCGGATCAGCGCAAACAGCCGGTCGGTCTCGCGCGACGACAGCGGCGTGGTCGGCTCGTCCATGATGAGGATGCGAGCGTTTGCATGAACCGCGCGCGCGATCTCGACCAGCTGGCGCTCGGCGATCGACAGCTCGCTGACGACGGTGCGCGGCGTGAAGCCGGCGCCGAGCCGCGCCAGCACATCGGCACAGCCGGCTTCCATCGCCTTGCGGTCCACGCGGCCAAGGCGGCGCAGCTCGCGGCCCAGATAGATGTTCTCGGCCACGCTCAGATTGGGGCAGAGGCTCAGCTCCTGGTAGATGACGGCCACGCCGTGCGCCTTGCTGGCGAGCGGACCGTCGATGACGACCGGCTTGCCGCCGATGCGGATTTCGCCGCCCGGATCGGCGATGTAGGCGCCCGACAGGATTTTCATCAGCGTCGATTTGCCGGCGCCGTTCTCGCCCATCAGCGAATGGATTTCGCCGGGGTAGATGCTGAAGCTCACGTCCTTCAGCACGCGCTGGCCGTTGAACGATTTGCTGATGCCGCGCATTTCGAGAATGGCGGCGCGGTTGGGATCGTGACTCATGCGGCACCCGAGCCCTGCCCCAGCAAGACCTGGGCGCGGGGCGAGAAGTTGAAGAACAGCGGCAGGCTGGCCGCGCCGATGGCGCCCGCATCGGGCCCGAAACTGCCGCGCACGATGTTGGGCGTGTCGCGGGCTTCGGGCGCGTCGTGGCGCAGGGCGGTGTCCAGCTCGGTCATCAGGCGGTCGATCAGGCCGGCATCGACGTCGCAGTCGAAGACGATGACCGGCAGGTCGAGCAGGCAGATGCAGCTGCGCAGCGCCGGCGCGAGCGCATCGACGCAATCGGCAATCCATTCGTCCACCGCCGGATGGCGGTCGCGGATCTGGCGCTCGATCTCGGCATGCGTATCGGCGGCCAGCCCGTGAAAGCGCAGATGCCGCACCAGCGCATTGAGCGAGGCGCGCGCCATCAGGATCGACCAGCGACCGCGCGGCTCCGGCGCCGAGGCCAGCGTGCCGTTGGGCACCGGCATCACGCCGATGTCGGCCGCATTGCCGGTCGTGCCGCGCATGCAGTCGCCGCCCACCGCCACGCCGCCGCCGATGGCCGGGCCGAGGAACACGTAGAGGAAATCGTCGAGGCTGGAGCCGAGGCCGTAGAACAGCTCGGCAATCGACGCGGCATTGCCGTCGTTCTCGCTGAACACCGGCAGCGCCAGTTTTTCGGACAGCAGCGCGCCGAAGTCGACCGTGTCCCATTCCTTGAAGTGGGCCGAGCCCAGATCCAGCTCGCGCAGCCAGGCGCCGAGGTTGTAGGGCTGGGCCAGACCGATGCCGGTGAGCCGCTCGCGCTCGGCCTCGCTCATGTCGGCGAGGATGGATTGCACGTCGGCCACCACGATTTCGAGCGCCTCGGCCGGCGTCGGCAGCAGCCGGTTGTGCAGGCAGCGCGCGAGCACCGTGCCGCTGAAATCGATGAGCACGGTTTGCAGGCTGTCGCGGTCGAGCCGCACGCCGATGGCATAGGCGCCCGACGGCTTGAGCCGGATCAGCGCCGCCGGCTGGCCGCGTCCACCCTCGGCACGCCGACCCGCCGGCTCGATGAGCCCGTCGAGTTCGAGCGCATCGATGATGCTGCCGACCGCCGTGTTGGTCAGGTCGGCGCGGCGCGCGAGATCGGCCTTGGAGGCCTCGCCCATGCGACGCAGCAATTGCAGCAGCAGTCGTTCATTGAAGCGGCGCAGATGGACCGAATTGCGTCCCTGGCCGACGCGGTCGCGTGGCATTCGTCTCCTCCCGGTGGGAGTGTCGATTTATTAAATCAAGTTGATTCATTAAATCGGCGATACTCGGTCCCGTCAATTGTCGAACGCCTCGGGTTTGTACGGATGACGCGGATTTGTGCCTGCTTTGGCAGTAGATCGGCGTTGTTGGTTGCAGACGAGGCGTATCCCCACTTCGACCGGTCGCGACCGCCAATTCGCATTTTCACGCCGCCTATCCCGCCTGACGACATGCACGACACCGCTCCGCCCCTTCCCGCCGCCACTGGCGATGCCGATCTCGACGCCGCCCTCGGCCTGTGCGTCAACCTTTCCGCCGGCGATCTGCGACTGGCGGTCACGCCCGAGGTCGGCGGCTGCATCGCCGCCTTCTTCAGCCAGACCGGGGCCGGCCCGCTGCACTGGATGCGGCCCGCCACCGAGGCGGCGCTGCTCGCCGCCGATCCGCTGCGCATGGGCAGCTTTCCGCTGGTGCCGTTCTGCAACCGCATCCGCGATGGCCGCAGCGATGCCGGCGCGCGCCCGGTGCGCTTGCCGCAGATGCTGGCCGACGTGCCGCATGCGCTGCACGGTCTGGGCTGGCGCCAGCCCTGGCGCGTGACCTCGCACAGCGCCACCAGTCTGACCATCGTCCTGGCGCATGACGGCGGCGACGGCTGGCCCTGGCGCTTCGAGGCCTGGCAGCACTTCAACCTGAGCGCGACGACGCTCGGCGTCGTCCTCGGCGTGCGCAATCTCGACGACGCGCCGATGCCGGCCGGCCTCGGCCATCACCCCTACTACCCGCGCAACGCCGCCACCCGGCTGAGCACGCGCGTGGCAACCATGTGGGAAGCCGATGCCACGCAACTGCCCACGCAACAGACCGTGCCCGGCTGGCTCGCGCAACTGCCGGCCGGCATCGCGGTCGAGGCGATCAGCCCGGATGCGACCTTCGACAACAACTTCACCGGCTGGTCGCGGCAGGCGCGCATCGACTGGCCCGAGCGCGGGCGCGGCATGGAGATTTCGGCTGCCGCGCCGCTCGATTACGCGCTGGCCTATGTGCCGCTCGGCCAGGATTTCTTCTGCTTCGAGCCGGTCAGCAACGTCACCGACTGGATGAATCTGGCCGCCGCCGGCGCAACCGACGTGGGCGGCCACTGGCTGGCGCCCGGCGCCATGCTGGAATGCCTGACGCGCTTTCGCGTCTGACGCCGGCAGCGTCGCGCATCACGCAGCGCGGCACCGGCCATCCGGGGCCGCAGGGGAGCGGCGGAAAGCGGTAGTAAAGTATCCACATTACTTTCACGAACCGCTGCCATGTCCACCAATGCCGAATTTCCGGTCGCGCTGCCGCCGGGCGCCACCGACGTGATGGCGACCGTCGACGCGGCACGCGAGCGCTTCAGCCGCGCCGAACTCAAGGTGGCCGACTACATCGGCGAGCACCGCGATGCGGTGGTGAGCATGTCGATCGGCGCGCTGGCCAATGCGGTCGGCGTGAGCCAGCCGACCATCGTGCGGTTCTGCCTCGCCTCGGGCTATCGCGGCTACAAGGAATTCAAGCTGGAGCTGGCGCGCAGTCTGGTGCGCGGCATGCGCTATGTGCACAGCGACGTGGCGCCCGGCGACAGCACCGATGCGATGGTGCAGAAGGTCACGCAGAAGAACATCGCGGCGCTCATCAAGCTGGCCGCCCAGCTCGACATCGCGGCGCTCGATCAGGCGGCCGACATCCTCGCCGCCGCGCACCGCATCGAGTTCTACGGCCTCGGCAACTCGGGCATCGTGGCGCAGGACGCGCAGCACAAGTTCTTTCGCCTGGGCGTGCCCACGGTGGCCTACAGCGATCCGCATGTGCACGGCATGGCGGCGGCGCTGCTCAAGCCGGGCGATGCGGTGGTGGCCATCTCGACCAGCGGCCGCACGATGGACCTGATGCACAGCGTCGATGCCGCGCGCAGCGCCGGCGCCGACGTGATCGTGCTGGCGCCGCCCGGCTCGCCGGTGGCCGAGCGCGCCACCGTGTCGCTGCCGGTCGATACCGAGGAGGATCCGGACATCTATGCGCCGATGTCGTCGCGCATCGCCCAGCTCACGGTGATCGACATTCTTTCGGTGGCGGTGAGCCTGCGGCGCGGGCCGTCGGTGGCGGCCGATCTGGAGCGCGCCAAGAGCTCGCTGCGCGACCGGCGCGTCTGAGCGGACGCAATTGAAAAAGGGCCGCATCGAGCGGCCCTTTTCACATGCGCGGTGTCACATCTCTTCATGCCAGTGCGCGCCCTCGCGCGCGATCAGCGCCGACGCCGCCGCCGGGCCCCAGCTGCCGGCCGCGTAGGGGCGCGGACGCTCGCCGAGCTTCTTCCAGCCCTCGATGATCGGCTCGGCCCAGGCCCAGGCCGCTTCCAGCTCGTCATGCCGCACGAACAGCGTCTGGCGGCCGCGAATCACGTCGAGCAGCAGACGTTCGTAGGCATCGGCGCGCCGGGTTGCAAACGTGTGCTTGAAGTCGAAGGCCAGGCTCACCGGCCGCACATTCATGCCGTCGCCGGGCTCCTTGGCCATCAGATGCAGCCGCACCGAGTCGTCGCGCTGAAGGCTGATGACCAGCCGGTTGTGCCGCAGCACCGAGCCGCCGAACATCGAATGCGGCACGTCGGCGAAGTCGATCACCACCTCGGACACGCGGTCCTGCATCGCCTTGCCGGTGCGCAGGAAGAACGGCACGTTGGCCCAGCGCCAGGTGTTCACCTCGGCCCGCAGCGCGACGAAGGTTTCGGTCTCCGACTCGGCCGGAATGCCCTTGCTCTGGTGATAGCCGGGCACCGGCTCGCCCTTGACCGTGCCCGGGCCGTACACGCCGCGCACCGTGTCGCGCGCGATGTCGGCCAGCTTCATCGGCTTGAGCGAGCGCAGCACCTTCATCTTCTCGTCGCGCACCGCGTCGGGGTCGAGCGACGCGGGCGGCTCCATCGCCACGATGCACAGCACCTGGAGCAGATGGTTCTGGATCATGTCGCGCATCGCGCCGGTGGCGTCGTAGAACTCGCCGCGCGTGCCCACGCCGACGGTCTCGGCCACGGTGATCTGCACGCTCTTGACCGTGGGCGCGCGCCACAGCGGCTCGAAGATCGCATTGCCGAAGCGCAGCGCGATCAGGTTCTGCACCGTCTCCTTGCCCAGGTAATGGTCGATCCGGTAGATCTGCCGCTCCTCGAACACCTCGGCCACGGTGGCATTGATGGCCTTGGCCGACGCGAGGTCGGTGCCGAGCGGCTTTTCGAGCACGATGCGCGTGAGCGGCGTGTTCAGGCCGGCGGCGTCGATGTTGCGGCACACATGCTCGAACAGCGTCGAGGCCATCGCCAGGAAGAACACGCGCGCGGTGCCGTCGTCGAGCAGCGGGCGCAGCTCGGCGTAATCGGCGGCTTGCGTGGCGTCGAGCGTGCGCCAGATGACGGTGGCGGTGAACGCGGCCCAGGCTTCGTCGGAGTAGTGCTGCTTCTCGATGAAGGGGCGCGCCTGGTTGTCGAGGAAATCGCGGAACTCGGCATCGCCCCAGCGGTGGCGGCCGACGCAGATGACGCGGAACTGCGGCGGCAGCGCGCCGTCGCGGTGCGCGAGGTAGAGCGACGGAAGCAGCTTGCGCGCCGTCAGGTCGCCGCTGCCTCCAAAGATGACGATATCGACCGCGCTGACTTGGGTACCCGGCATGTTGTCTCTCGCATGTTCGTTGCGCCCTCACCGGCTGCCGGCGACAGCCTGGTCGGGCGGGCGTGCGGGAGATTATAAAGAACGCTGTAGTAAAGTTACACCATTGTTTTCGATCGGCATTTCGTGGCGCGGAATCGGCGCCTGCCGCCGGTCGGCTGGCACGGCTCAGAGCGCCGGCACGCCGGCCTCCTGGCGCAGCGCCTCGCCCACGCTGGCCACCGGCGCGCTCCAGTCGCCGGCGCGGATCTGCCGGTGCAGCCGGGCGCCCGGATACCAGGCGGTGTGATCGCCTCGCTGCCATTGCCAGTTGGCCGCCTGCGGCAGCAGCAGATGCAGCGGCTGGCCGAGCGCGCCGGCCAGATGCGCGACCGCCGTGTCGACGCTGACCACCGCATCGAGCTGGGCCACGACGCTGGCGGTGTCGTCCAGGCTGTGCAGGCGCGGCGCCAGATCGACGACGCGCGACTGCCAGCCGTTGCCATCGATCTCGCGCGCGGCCGGCCCCAGTTGCAGGCTGTACCAATCGATGCCGGGCAGATCGAGCAGCGGCGCCAGATCGCGCAGCGCACACGAACGCCGGGTGTAGGGCGTGGCCTCGGTGGGATGCGCCGGCGACGCGGCCCAGACCAGCCCGCAACGCAGCTGGCCCGGATTGCGCGCCAGTTGCAGCCCCTGCGCCGGCCGCAGCGAGGCATGCAGATAAGGCCCCGGCCACACGCTGGCCGAGCGGCCCAGCAGCAGCGCCTGCGGCAGGCTCATCAGACTCACCTGAGCGTCGTGGCGCGGCAGGCCGGCGCCGGCGGCGATCACCGGCACGCCGAGGCAGCGCGAAAACAGCTCGACCAGCGGCGCTGGCGCCACCAGCGTCAACCGCTTCACCCGCGCTGCCGCCATCGGCACGAAGCGGCAGAAATGGATCGCATCGCCCAGCCCCTGCTCGGCAAACACCAGCAGATGCGCCACCTCGGCGCCATCCCAGACTGCGGCCGGCGACGGCGGGCGCGGCACGAAGCCGGCGTCGAAGCGGGCTTCGTAGTCGCGCAGGCCGGCGCTGAAGTCGCCGGCACGCAGCCGCAGAAAGGCGCGGTGATAGCGCGCCGCCGGCGACTGCGGTGCGACTTCGAGCGCGGCTTCATAGGCTTCGGCCGCGCCCTCGTCGCGGCACAGCTGCTCCTGCACGATGCCGGCCGCCAGCCAGCCCAGCTCGGAGCGCGGATTGGCCTCGATGAGCGCGCCGATCGCCCGCAGGGCTTCCTCGCCGCGCCCCTGCGCCACCAGCGCATGCGCGAGCGCGACCCGGCCGGCCTCGCTGCCGGGCTGCACATGCAGCAGCCGCTGAAAGTGCTGCACCGCCAGCGCCGGCTCGTGCAGCCGCAGCGCCAGCCGGCCGAACAGCAGATTGGCGACCGCATCCTCGGGCGCGCGCGCGAGCGCCGCTTCGAGGCTGGTCATGGCTTCGGACAGCCGGCCGAGTTGCAGGCAGACGCGGCCGTGGCCGACGCGCGCCGCCACGTCGGCCGGGTCGAGCGCGATCGCGCGGGCATAGAGCCGCTCGGCGTCGGCCGGCCGCGCGTCGGCGCAGGCATGGGCGGCGCGCACCAACTGCACGGGATCGTCTTGGCTCGGCAGGGCGGCGGATCGGGTCATGGCTCCAGGCTTTCTCGGGGGAATGCCAGGGATGCTAGGTGGCGCGGGCGCTGCCGGATGGCGGCAAAACACGGGCTTTCCGGCGGCTAAGCGCGGCATCGGCGACCCCAGCCGGTCGCGGCGGTGCGGCGGCGCTGGTACAACCGCCCGAACCCTGGCTACCCTGGCTCATCGAAGGAGATGCAATGAAGCCTTTGCCTGCCGCCCTGGCTGCCACCGCGCTGGCGCTGGCGGCCTGTGCGCAACCGCGCCCGCCGGCCGCCGTCGTGCCGGGTGCCGTCACGGTGCAGTTCGTCGAGCCCGACCGCTTCACCGATGCGCGCCGCAGCGGCGGTCGCGGCGCCGATCCGGAAGTGCTGGCCGCACTGCGCGAGCATCTGGAGCGGCTCGCGCCCGGCTGCCTCGCGCCGGACCGCCGGCTGACGGTGCGCATCACCGACATCGATCTGGCCGGCGAGACGCCGTTCGCCGTGGCGCCGAGCGAGATGCGGGTGCTGCGCGACGCCACCTGGCCGCGCATCGAGCTGGACTGGCGGCTCGCCGACGGCGCCGGCACGCCGCTCGCCGGCGCCACCGAGCACCTGATCGACATGAACTATCTGGCCGACTTCAACGCGCGCAACGACAGCGGCCAATGGCGCCACGACCGCGCCCTGCTCACGCGCTGGTTCCGGCGCAGCTTCTGTCCCGGCTGACGCCGCCGGCTCAGAGCAGGCAGGCCTCGACCGGCCGGCGCACCGGCGCCGGCGCCAGCTCGATGCTGACGAAGCGGTCGCGGCCCTGGGCCTTGGCCGCATACAGCGCCTCGTCGGCGGCCGCGACCAGCCGCGCCGGCGTGAGCGTGTCGTCGGGCAGGCAGCTGACCATGCCGCCCGACAGCGTCACCCGCGGCCCGACCACCGAGCGCGGATGCGGCAGTCGCGCCTGGGCCATCGCCTGCTCCAGCTTGCAGGCAAAGCTCGCGGCGCCGGCGCGCGGCGTGCCGGGCAGGATCAGCGCGAATTCCTCGCCGCCATAGCGCGCCACCGAATCGCGCGGACGCTGGGCCGCCTGGGCCAGCAGTTTTGCGATCGCGGTCAGGCAACGGTCGCCGGCCGGATGACCGAGCGCATCGTTGTAGGCCTTGAAGCAGTCGACGTCGCAGAGCATCAGCGTGATCGGGCTGCGCTCGCGCCGCGCCGCGGCGATTTCCTCGGCCAGCCGGGCGTCGAAGGCGCGCCGGTTGCGCAATCCGGTCAGCGCATCGCTCTCCGACAGCTCGACCAGCCGGCGCCGCATCAGCGTCAACCGCTCCATCACGCGCAGCTTGGCCGCCAGCACCATCGGCGATGCCGGCTTCACCAGATAGTCGTCGCCGCCGGCGGCAATGCCCTGCCACAGATCGATGTCATGCCGGCGCCCCGACAGAAAAATGATCGGCGTCCAGCCGTCGGGCTCGGCGGCGCGCAGCGCGCGGGCGATCCACAGGCCGTCATGGCCGGGCATCTCCACATCAAGCAGGACCAGATCGGGCCGGTGCTGGCTGAAGCTGCGCAGCGCCTCCTCGGCGCCGTCCGCCTCCAGCACCTGATGGCCCATCTGGCTGAGCAGGGCGCGCAGGGCGGCGCGCACCGCGGACTGGTCATCGACGACCAGGACTGTCATCGGAATGCTGCTGGGAAGCGTCATGTCAGGGACCGTAGGAAGCGCCCGGAGCACCGGGCCACCTGTTGCTTAACGGTCGGCAGCTCCGCTTCCTGAAACGGCATGCCGTCGAATAGCGGCAAAAACCCTGGCCGCGGCCCCGGTTTCAGACCTGACAAATCTCACGCTTCAATCCCACCGCCAGCTTTCATTTGAAATAGGCCAGCCACAAGCCATTCGGCGAGTTGTGCAAAAGCGTCCACTCCGGGAAATCGGGCAGGAGAAATCGATTACGCCAAGGCGCTGCCAATCGGCACACCGGCCGTATTCGTGAAATTGCGCATCGCGGGACTGGTGCAACGCCGCAAACACTCGCTCAGTTCCCATTCATTGGCGAGCAGGCAGGTGAGTGTTTAGCTGGGCATTCCACCGCCTTCCCCGTACCAGCCTCCGGAGCTTTTCCCCATGAAATTCAAACTTCTCGCCGCAGCGCTTGCTGCGACCTTTGCCGCCGGTGCCCACGCATCGACCACCGTCGTCTTCGAAACGGAACTGAACGGCGGCGCCACGAACGACACCTTCGCCACCGCGCAAGATCTCGGCTCGCTCGCCGTCGGCAACTCCTACCAAGTCGTCGGCGCGAGCTACGCCCCGATCGCCGGCCAGGTCATCGTTCCCGGCAACGATTCCTACGACTACTACAAGTTCACGCTGACCGGCCCGTCGGCCGTTTCGCTGAGCCTGAGCCTGGCCGCGTCGAGCGGCAGCCCGACCTTCAACCTGTACTCGGGCAGCCAGAGCCTGCTGGCCACCGCCGGCAGCCTGACCACCCTCCTGAGCGCGGGCACCTACTACACCCGCGTCGGCGGCGCCGGCACCGGCTACTTCTACAGCCTGTCGGCCGCGCCGGCCACGCCGGCCGTGCCCGAACCCGACCTGGCCAGCCTGGCCGTGCTCGCGCTCGGCGCCGTGGGCTTCGTCGCCCGTCGTCGCAAGCAAGCCTGAGCCTCCCGGCTCGCGGCATGAAAAAACCCGGCCTCGGCCGGGTTTTTTCATGCCGACTGCAATGTCGCCAGCAACGCCGGTATTGCAGTCCATTTGCATTTCCTCATGCCGGATCGATCGGTCCGGCCATTTCAATCGAGAAATAATTGGCGATTCGATGCTGTCGGCAATTCGAATCGCCCAATTCATGTCAATTCGAGTTCAGGCGGAAATACCTCAAGCCAAGCGGAAATCGACCAAACCCTGGGCGAGCCAACGCTGACTCGGATCCCGGGTGACAAGGCTTGCATTCGGCGCCGCCACTGCCGGCCCATCCACGCCGGCGGCAATCGATGCAAGCCCGTCCAGGCCGAATGCCGGCGCCGATCAGCGCGCGATCAGCAACTCATTCACGCGCTTGACGAAGGCCGCCGGCTCGTCGAGCTGACCGCCTTCCGACAGCACCGCCATGTCGAACAGCGTGTTCGACCAGTCGCCGAAGCGCAGCTCCTCGTCCTTCAGCTTCTTGACGAGCGGATGCTCGGGATTGATCTCGAGAATCGGCTTGCTGTCGGGCGCGGGCTGGCCGGCCTGCTTGAGCAGGCGTTGCAGCGTCGCCGACATCTCGCCGTCGTCGGCCACCAGACAGCTCGGCGAATCGGTCAGGCGGAAGGTCACGCGCACATCCTTGGCGCGCTCCTTGAGCACGCCCTTCATCTTCTCGACCACCAGCTTGAAGTCGGTCTCGACGGCCTCGGCCTGCTTCTTCTCTTCCTCGTCCTGCAGCTGGCCCAGATCGAGGCCGCCCTTGGCGACGCTGACCAGTTCCTTGCCCTCGAACTCGCTCAGGAAGCTCAGCATCCATTCGTCGACGCGGTCGGTCAGCAGCAGCACTTCCACGCCCTTCTTGCGGAAGACCTCCAGATGCGGGCTCGACTTGGCCTGGGCCCAGGTCTCGCCGGTGGCGTAGTAGATCTTGTCCTGGCCGTCCTTCAGCGCGCCGACGTAATCGGCCAGCGACACGGTCTGGGCGTCGTCGCCGTTGCGGGTGGAGGCGAAGCGCAGCAGCTTGGTCAGGCGCTCCTTGTTGGCGCTGTCCTCGCCGATGCCTTCCTTGAGCACCTGGCCGAACTCGGTCCAGAACTTGGCGAAGTCTTCGGGCTTGTTCTCGGCCAGGTCCTCGATCATCGCCAGCACCTTCTTCGTGCTGCCGTCGCGGATCGCCTTGACGTCGCGGCTTTCCTGCAGGATTTCGCGGCTGACGTTGAGCGGCAGGTCGGCCGAGTCGATCACGCCCTTCACGAAGCGCAGATAGCTCGGCATGAGCTGGTCGGCGTCGTCCATGATGAAGACGCGCTTCACATAGAGCTTGATGCCGGCCTTCTTGCTGCGGTCCCACAGATCGAACGGCGCCTTGGCCGGCAGATAGAGCAGCTGGGTGTATTCGCTGCGGCCTTCGACGCGGCTGTGCGTCCAGGCGAGCGGATCGTCGTACTCGTGGGCGATGTGCTTGAAGAATTCCTTGTACTGCTCGTCGGTGATGTCGCTCTTGCTGCGGGTCCACAGCGCCGACGCCTGATTGACGGTCTCTTCCTCGTCGAGCGTCACGTACTCGCTCTTCTCGGCGTTCCACTCCTCCTTGCGCATGCGGATCGGCAGCGAGATGTGGTCGGAGTACTTGGCGATGATCGACTTGAGGCGCCAGCGCGAGAGGAAGTCGTCCTCGCCCTCGCGCAGGTGCAGCGTCACGTCGGTGCCGCGCGTGGGCTTGTCGATCGGCTCGATGGTGTATTCGCCGCCGGCATCGCTTTCCCAGCGCACGCCCTGCGGATCGCCGGCGTGGCGGGTCTCGACCGTGACCTTGTCGGCGACGATGAAGCTCGAATAGAAGCCCACGCCGAACTGGCCGATGAGCGCGGCGTCCTTCTGCTGGTCGCCGGACAGCTTGCCGAAGAATTCCTTGGTGCCCGACTTGGCGATGGTGCCGAGGTGCGCAATGGCGTCCGCGCGCGTCATGCCGATGCCGTTGTCGCTGATGGTGATGCTGCGGGCTTCCTTGTCGAAGCTCACGCGGATGCCGAGCGTCGGGTCGTTGCCGTAGAGCTCGGGATGCGCGAGGCCTTCGAACTTGAGCTTGTCGCAGGCGTCGCTGGCATTGCTGACCAGCTCGCGCAGGAAGATTTCCTTGTTGCTGTAGAGCGAGTGGATCATCAGGTGAAGCAGCTGCTTCACCTCGGTCTGGAAGCCGAGGGTTTCCTTCGCGGAACGGTCTTGAACTTCGGACATGGGGCGGCTCTCCTGAAACGTGTTGGGGCGGACGGCGGCGCAGCCGCGCGTCGGGGCGACGCCGTAAGTCGGGCCCGCAATCCACGTTTCAAGAGGTGACGGGGGCAAAGCCTTACGCCACGTCATCCCCGGCCGGCGGCGCCTTGCGGCCATCGACCATCGCCCGCACCAGGTTCTCGCCGTGCTGGCGGCCGGTGAAGACCACGCCCGCCACATGCAGCGCCACCAGCGCCGGCAGCGCCCAGCCGAGCGCCGCATGCAGCCGGTAGAGCCATTCATAGCCCCAGAGCCAGTCGGTCACGTAGAGCGCGCCGCTCAGCGCCAGCGCCCCGGCGCTGCCGAGCAGCGCCAGCACCATCCAGCCGCCGAGCGGGTTGTGGCCCAGATGGCGCGGCGCCCGGCCCGCCAGCACCGCGCGCAGATAGCGCCAGGTCGCGCCCGGCCCGCGCACGAACTGCCCGAAGCGCGCATAGCGCCCGCCGACCAGCCCCCAGCCCACGCGGGCCAGCACGATGCCGCCCGCGCCGTAACCCAGCCATTCATGCAGCGGCCCGGTGCTGCCGCCGCTGATCCAGGCCGCACTCACCGTCAGCACCAGAGCCCAATGCAGCAGCCGCACCGGCCAGTCCCAGACCTTCACTTCTCCTCGACGCGCTCGAAGGTCTTGGGATCGAAGAAGGCCTCGACGCGCTTGCCGTCGGGCGTCTTGGCATAGACCTCGTAGCAGGTGGCGGTCTTTTCCATGCGGCGCACGGTCCAGCCTTCCTTGGTGAGCTTGTCCTGCAACTCGGTGTGCGGGCGCCATTCCTCCTTGGCGCGCTTGGGGCAATCGACATCGCCGTGGGCGAAGGCGCCGGCCGAGGCGGCGCCGAGCGCGAGTGCAACGAAGGTGAAATGCAGCAGTTTCATGACTTCTCCTTGAGATGAATGCGGCGGGCTCAGGCCACGGCCCAGCGCCGCAGCAGGTTGTGATAGACGCCGGTCAGCCGCAGCAGCTCGGCGTCGTTGCGCGGCAGGCGCGGCGTGAGCGCCTGGATCGACTGGTCGAGATCGAACAGCAGCGCGCGTTCGCCGTCGTCGCCGACCAGGCTTTCGATCCAGAAGAAGGCGCAGACCCGCGCGCCGCGCGTGACCGGCTGCACGCGGTGCAGGCTGGTCGACGGATAGAGCACCAGATCGCCGGCCGCGAGCTTGACCGCCTGCACGCCGTAGACGCCCTCGATCTCCAGCTCGCCGCCGTCGTAGTCGTCGGGCTCGGTAAGGAACAGCGTGGCCGACAGGTCGGTGCGCAGCGTGGCGCCGCTGCCGGGCAGCTGCATCACGGCGCTGTCCACATGGGTGCCGTAATTACCGCCGTCGGCATAGCGGTTGAACTTGGGCGGATAGATGCGGCGCGGCAGCGCGGCCGACACGAACAGCGGATTGCCGGCCAGCTTGCGCAGGATGTGATTGCCGAGGCCGATGGCCGGCTCGGCGGCGTCGTCGAGCTGAAGGTTCTGCTTGACGCCGGCGGCGAGCGTGCCGGCGGTGGCCGCGCCGTCGCGCCAGTCGGCGGCATCGAGCCGGGCGCGGAACTGCGCCACTTCGTCCTTGCCGAGCACGCCTTCGATGGGGATGAGCATGGTTTGCCTTGGGGTTGAGGTTCAGCCGCGCACGACGCTGTGCGGCCCGATGTCGGCCAGCGTCGCGCAGCCGGCCAGCGCCATGCAGGCTTCCAGTTCCTCGCGCAGCAGCTTGAGCAGATGGGCCACGCCGAGCGCGCCGGCCACGCTCAGCGCATGCATCTGGAGCCGGCCGATCAGCACCGCGTCGGCGCCGAGCGCCAGTGCCTTGAACGCATCGCCGCCGGAGCGGATGCCGCTGTCGAGCAGCAGCGGGAAGCCGGCGCCGACCGCCGCGCGGATCGCCGGCAGCGCATCGAGGCTGGCCGGCGCGCCGTCGAGCGTGCGGCCGCCGTGGTTCGACACGATCAATCCGGTCACGCCGCGCGCCTTGAGATCGGCCGCGTCCTGCGGATGCAGCACGCCCTTGACCCACAGCGGCAGCCGGGTCTGGCCAAGCAGCCAGTCGAGATCGGCCCAGGTCGGCGCGGTCTGCATCGCGCCCTGGAAGATGCGGCTGTCGCCCGGCGCGAGCGCGGGCAGCGCCACCGCCGCATGCCGCGCCAGATTGGCCGGCGCGCAGTCGGCCGGCATCGCGAAACCGGCGCGCTGGGCACGCAGGCTCGGCAGCTGGATCGACGCATCGAGCGTGACGACCAGCGCGGCATAGCCGGCCGCTTCGGCGCGCTGCACGAGGTCGAGCGTGGCGTCGCGCTGCGGCTGGAAATAGAGCTGGAACCAGCGCATCGCCTTGCCGGCCCGCGCGATGTCTTCGAGCGCGAACGACGACAGCGTGCTCGCCACCATGCAGGTCTGCGTCGCCTCGGCGGCGCGCGCGGTCTCGATCTCGGCCTGCGCATGCGCCAGCTTCTGGAACGCGACCGGCGCGAGCAGCAGCGGATGCGCGAACGGCTGACCGGCCAGCGCGAGCCGCGTGTGGCCGGCGGTCACGTCACGCAGCAGTCGCGGATAGATGCGCCAGGCCGCGAACGCCGCCGCGTTGGCCGCGAGCGTCACATCCCGCCCCGAGCCGCCGGCGATGTAGGCCAGCGTCGGCGGCGCCAGGAAGTGTTCGGCCAGCGCCTCGTAATCCTGGGCGCAGCGGATCTCGGGCGGGATGCGGCTGAGCGGCGGCTGGCTCATCGGCGCTTACAGCTCGTAGTTCAGCGTCAGCCGCACCGCGCGCGCATCGCCCTTGTACACAAACGAGCCCGAGCGATAGGCCGCCAGGTAGTAGTCGCGGTTGAAGGCGTTGAGCACGTTGAGCCGCAGGTCCAGGTTCTTGTTCACGCGGTAGGTGGCGAAGAAGTCATAGGTGCTGTACGACGGCACGAGCTGGCTGCAGATGCCGTTGGTGATGCCGGCGGCAGTGTCGGGCTGGCCGGCGCAGCGCGAGCTTTCGTACTTGGCCGAGCTGCCGACCGACACATCGGAAACGACGCGGTACTTCACCTGGGCGAAGGCCGACTTGTCGGCGAAGTTGCTCAGCACCTTGCCCACGTTCGACGCGGTGGCCGACTCCAGCACGCGCGACTTCATGAAGGCCGCGCCGAGCTGGGTCGTGAGGTCGTCGCTGATGTTGCCGACCAGCCCCAGCTCCACGCCGTGCACCCGGTTCTTGCCGGTATTGAAGGTGCCGACGGTGTCGTAGTTGGCGCCTTCCATCACGTCGCGCTTGGTGGTCTGGAACACGGCGGCCGTCGCCAGCAGCTTGTTGTCGAACAGGTTCCACTTGCTGCCCAGCTCCAGGTTCTTCGACTTCTCGGGCTTGGCGCCGGCGACCGAGCCGTTGTAGAGCACCACGCCGCCGTAGCCGCTGCTGGTGCCGGCATCGGCCTCGCCGCCGTTGATGTCGGCCGCGCTGGCGATGCTGGCGTAGACCATGCCCTGCGGCGTCAGCTTGTAGGTCAGGCCGAGGTGGCTGTTCACCAGCGTGTCCGAGTAGCTGTAGGCGGTGCGCACGCCGGTGGCGAGCGTGGTCACGCCCAGGCTCCAGTCGAAGCGGTCGAGCCGCAGGCCGCCGAAGGCGCTCAGCTTGTCGGTGATGTCGACCGTGTCCATCGCCGACAGCGCCACGGTGCGGATATGCCAGTCGTTGGTGCGCGCGGTCTTGGTGATCTGGCGGTCGAGCAGGCTGTTCACGCCGTTGACCGCATTGCCGTTGGCATCGGTCACGCACCAGGCGCCGGTGTAGGCGCCAGTGCGGGCGTTGAGCGCCGAGCAGTTGGTGGCGCCGGCATTGACGATGCTGTAGCCGCCCTTGTCCACCTTGTGATCGGTGAATTCCACGCTGCCGATCAGCTCGTGCTTCATGCCGGCCAGCGACGTGTCGTGGCGCAGATTGGTCTGGTGCGCGAAGTAGCTCACCTCCTGCCAGCCGCTGTGGTCGTTGAGCGTGGCGGCGGTGTAGGTGCTGCCGTCGGCCGCCCTGATGGTGTTGGCGCTGGCGCCGGTCACCACATAGCCGTTCTGCGTCTGGCCAAAGCGGGTGCTGCTGGTCAGATGGGTGGCGGGCGCGATGTCCCACTTCACGCGCGCGGTCACGGTGTCCACGTTCGACTTGAGGAAGTCGGCTTCCTGCACGTACACCGGCGCGCGGTTGTAGGGCTTGCGCTGCGTGCCGCTGCCGACCATGTAGCTGCCCAGATCGGGCGCGTCCTTGGCGCGCAGGCCGTAGTAGTCGAGCGTGATGCCGAGCGTCGGGCTCACTTCGTAGAAGGCCGACAGCGCCAGCCCCTTGCGGCTGCGGCTGGCCGGCGCGCGGCCCGGCACATCCTCGTCGCCCCAGAGCGCATTGACGCGCAGCGCCAGTTCATCGGTGACGACCTTGTTGGCGTCGAGCGTGATGCGGCGGTAGTCGTCGGTGCCGACGCCGGTGCCGAGGCGCGTGAAGTCGTAGTCGAGCGTCGCCTGCTTGGTGATGGCATTGATCGCGCCGCCGGCGGTGCCGCGCCCGGCGAAGCTCGAATTCGGGCCCTTGGAGATTTCCAGCTGCTCGATGGCGAAGCTCTCGCGCGTGGTCATGCCCGGGTCGCGCAGGCCGTCGACGAACACGTCGCTGCGCGCTTCCTGGCCGCGGATGATGTAGCGGTCGCCGAAGGCATTGCCGTTCTCGCCGGTGCCGAGCGTGATGCCGGGCTGGGCGTCGAGGATGGCGGTCAGGCTGGTCGCGCCCGAGTCGTCGATAGCTTCCTTGGTGATGACGCTGATGGTCTGCGGCGTCTCGGCCAGCGGCCGGGTGTGGCGCGCATCCCCCGAGGTCTTGGCCTTGTAGGGCACGCCGACCTCGGCATTGGGATTGGGATCGATGCGCGTGCTCTGCACCTTCACCACCGGCATCGTCACCTGCGAGGCTGCGTCTTCACTCGACTGGGCCTGCGCCGTCAGCGGCGCCAGCATCGCGGCCGACAGGCCGAGCGCAGCGCCACTCAGGGCGCCGTTGCCGTTGCGCAGGCGAAGGCTGCGGGGTTGTTTTGCCGAGGAAATGCGCTGCTTCACGTTGCTCTCGCTGGTGTGTTTGGAATGGATGCAATTGTTAATCACTCTCACAACGAGAATGTTTCTCGTTTTTATTTTGACGAGAATGCGACAGCCGTTTGAAAGTCGGCATCGGTACCGAACGTCTTGTGCTCGATCGCCCAGGGCTGCGTGACCGGCAATCGCGCGCACGCATCCGGTTACGCGAGCGCAGCACCGCCGCCCGCGCGCTGGCCAAAGATGGCCGCAGCGCAGACCATCCGGCCGCGCGCAGCACCGAGGAGAACCCGCCCATGGGAGTCACGACTTTCGACCCGCGCACCGACGCGGCCGCCGCCAGCCAGCTCATCCGCGCCAAGGGCGCGCTCGGCCATGCGACCGGGCTCGATCCCGATCGCATCGGCTTGCGCTTTGCCGTGGAAGGCGGCCGCGCCGTGGTCAGCGGCGAGCTGCCCGATCTGGCGCGACGCAAGCGCGCCGCCGTGGCGCTGGCCGACGCCGGCGTGGTCGACCGGCTGCGCGTCGCGGTCGCCAACTGGCCCGGCGACGGACCGACCGCCAACCGGGTGGCGCGGCTGTTCGAGGAGAACATCGACTTCCGCAATTGCGCGCTGGCGCTGGTGAACGGCGTCAGCGCCAAGTCGCTGCGCAGCGTCGGCAGCGCGGGCGGCGAGCAGCCGAGCGGCAGCATCGACATCAGCGTGAGCGACGGCGTGGTGCTGCTCGCCGGCGAGGTCATCAGCCTGTCGCACAAGCGGCTCGCCTCGGCGCTGGCCTGGTGGAGCGAGACCGCGCGCGATGTGGACAACCGGCTGCGCGTGCTGCCGGCCGAGGCCGACAACGACGGCGAGCTGGCCGAGGCGCTGAAGCTGGTGCTGGAGACCGATCCGCAGCTGTCGGCCGACGGGATTGCGGTGGGCGCGCGCTCGGGCGCGGTGATGCTCACCGGTCAGGTGAGCAGCCCGTCCGACATCGAGCGCGCCGAGCGCGACGCCTGGTCGCTCGACGGCGTGCGCGAGGTGGTGAACCGGCTGGTACTGGCGGGCTGACGCGCGCCGATGCGGCGGCTCAGCCGACCTGCTGGGCGCCCGGCCCCAGCGCGCGCTGGAATGCCGCCGTCATCTGCCGCGCCGGGTCGGCGAACAGCTCGGCATGCTCGCCAAGCACCGCCAGCGCCGACTGCTCGAACACGGCCAGCCAGCGGTCGAAATGCTCGGGCGTGAAATGCCCGCCCATGTGCGGCGTGACCACGCAGCGGTGGTAGCGGTCGGTGCCCAGCACGATGCGCGACCAGAAGTCGGTCATGTGCGTGACATGGGTTTCGAAGTCGTGGATCGCCACGGCGAAGATCGGCCCGAGTACCGGCTCGGACTCGGCCCGACGGTAGAAGTCGCGCACCAGCGCCTCGATCTGCGCCTCGGTCACGCGGGCGGCCTGGGCCGCTTCCGCCAGCGATTGCGGAGCTTGCATCTGCGTCACTGCCGGCTCCTCAGTGACGCGAGAACAGGTCGCGGATCTTGCAGAGCGTGGTCGTGATGTCGAAGCGCGTGTCGGGCAGCGCCTCGCCGTCGAGCACCTTGCCGAGCGCGGCAGCGGGCGAGGTCTCGCCGGTTTGCAGCACCTGGGTGCCGCGCTTGTTGAGATGGCGCAGAAAGCCGTCGCCGGCGCTGCCGACGATGGCTACCTCAACCCCGTCGAGCGGGTGCGGGCCATCGTCCTTGAAGTGGTGGAACACCTGCTCCTTCTGGAGCGTGACCCGGGACGGGTCGGGAATGGGCTGGCCAGGCTTGCAGTCGTAGAGGAGCCAGTCACGGGCCTGTCCGGCATGGCCGGAAACGGATTCGAAATCCCGGGTCGCGATCGCGATGAGCATGGGTGTTCAGTGGGTCACGGCTGCCTCGGGGACGGGGAACGAGGCGTTGCGATAGAAAAGTGCGATGCGTTCGGCCTGCTTCACCGTCCTGCGCGCCGCATCGCCGCGAAGGACGTCGAGGGTCGCCTGACAGAAAAGATTGCACCAGCGGTCGAACTGGCTTGCATCAAAGGGAAGGTCGTTATTGGCCGTGCCGCAGGACTCTTGCGAGCCGTTGCACAACGCACAGGACCAGAAGCGTTGCACCAGGCGAAAGCGCGCCTCCCAATCGTCGACCATGTGGTCGTAGTCGGGACCGACCATCGAGTCGGTGCGGGCCCGGGTGTAGAAGCTGCGCACCACAGTCGCGATCTGGGCGTCGCTGAGCATCGGTTCGTCGAGTGTCATCGGTCGATCCTCCGTTCAGTTGGGCGAGGACGCTTTATAGGCCGGACCTCACGTAGGACGACATCGGGCGCGACCCTTGAAAGCGCCGCGTCAATTTCATTTGCATATGCCCACGCGCGCGCTGACGCGCGCCGCCGCTCAGACCGCGTGCGGCATGCCCGGCAGGGTTTCGAGCGGGAACAGGCCCATCTTGAAACTCTTGGCCATGTGCTCGGCACGGCCGATGGCCATCTTGGCGGCGGGCTCGGGCAGCACTTCGGTGGCGGCGGCGCGGAACAGTTCGAGCCAGCGCGCGAAGTGCTCGATCTTGATGCCGAGGTTGAGATGCACGCTGTACGGGCTGCCCTTGTAGCGCTGGGTACCGAGCAGGCCTTGCGACCAGAAGCCGGCGACGATCTTGTAGTGCGCCTCCCAGTCCTGGACATGGGCGGCGAACACCGGGCCGAGGTCGGCATCGGCACTGGCGCGCGAGTAGAAGAGCCGGACCATCTGCTCGATCTGTTCTTCGGTCACGTCGGGGCGTTGGATGTCCATGGCGGGCCTTGGGAATGGGAGGTTTGTCGGGCCGAGATGCGGTCGGGCCTCGGCTGCAAGGTTTGCGCCACGCGACAAAGCCGCCAGCGCGGCGCGCCGCCCGGCCTTCAAGTCGGGAGAACTTCCCGAGTCAAGTCGAGAACTCTTCCCTAACTTCCCGTCCCGCAACGAAGCAGCAATCCGGTCGCAATGAAAGCCGGGCGCTTCGCTCGCGGCACGGCCACGTCCACCCACCGGGACGGCGCCGGACGACACACGGGATGGGGAGACCGATGACCAGGGACATGCCGATGCCGCATGGGCCGACGCTCGTGCTGGCGCTGCTGCTGCCCGCGCTGCTGCCGACCGCTGCCGCGCAGACCGCCGCGCCGGGCGAGCCCGCGAACGCCGGCACCGCGCCGGCCGCCGCCGCGCCGCCGGCCGTCGAGCTGGAGCGCGTGCTGGTGCGCGGCAAGCGGCTGCAGGACATCGGCCCGATGCCCGGTCTTGCCATCGACCGCGACCGGCTGCCGGCCAATGTGCAGAGCGCGACGCGCCAGGAGCTGACCGACGCCCACGCGACCGATCTGGCCAGCTTCATGAACCGGCGCTTCCAGTCGGTGAGCGTCAACGATTACGCCGGCAATCCCTTCCAGCTCGACCTGAACTATCGCGGCTTCACGGCCGGGCCGCAGGTCGGCACGGCGCAGGGGCTGTCGGTGTTCTTCGACGGCGTGCGCGTCAACGAGCCGTTCGGCGATGTCGTCAACTGGGACCTGATTCCCATGAATGCGCTGGAGCGCTTCGACCTGTTTCCGGGCTCGAATCCGCTGTTCGGCCTCAACACGCTGGGCGGCGCGCTGTCGCTGCGCAGCCGCAACGGCTTCAGCTCCACCGGCGGCGAGGTCGAGGTGCTCGGCGGATCGTGGGGCCGGCGCCAGCTCAAGGCGTCGGTCGGCGGCAACGACGGCCGGTTCGCCGGCTTTGCGGCGGCCAATGTGTTCGACGAGGACGGCTGGCGCAGCAATTCGCCGTCGCGGGTGCGCCAGGCCTTCGGGCGTGGCGACTGGCGCGGCGACGACGCCAGCCTGAGCGCCAGCCTGCTGCATGCGAGCAACCGGCTGATCGGCAACGGCCTGGTGCCGGTCGAGACCGCGCGCGAGCAATGGGACAGCGTGTTCACCTCGCCCGACGAATCGCGCAGCCAGCTGACCCAGCTGGCGCTGTCCGGCCAGCTCGACATCAGCGACAGCTTCAGCATCACCAGCCAGATCTACCGCCGCGACAGCCGGCGCGACGGCGTGGCCGGCGACATCTACGAAGGCTTCTCGGACATGAGCGCCGAGCGTGACGTGGTGCTCGACCGTGCGGTGGCCGGCACCTCGGGCCTGCCGGTATGCCAGTACGTCGATGCCAACCGCGACGGCGCGGCCGATAGCGCCACGCCGCTCAACGGGCCCGAAGGCAGCGGCTGCGCCAACCTGGGCCGCACGCCGGTCGCCAACTCGGGCAAGGCGCGCAACGGCGGCTCGCCCACCGGCTTTGGCGGCGCGGTCAGCGGCGGCAGCGGCGTGGTCGAGGGCACGCCGATCGGCCTGCTCACGCGCACCGGCCTGCGCCAGACCGGCGACGGCGCCGCCGTGCAGGCCAACTGGAATCTGGCGCGTCACCGCTTCATGCTGGGCGCGGCGCTCGACCGCAGCCGCGCCGACTACCGCATGACCCAGCAGCTCGGCCTGATCGACGCGAGCCACCGCGTGTACGCCGCGCCGGACCAGATCGACGCGCAATACCGCGCCGCCCAGACCGAGATCGTCGGCAACGATTTCGACGGCAAGTCGCGCACCGCAAGCCTCTACTTCAGCGAGACCTGGTCGGCGCTCGACAACCTGCATTTCACCTTTGCCGGCCGCGCCAACAGCAGCCGGGTGCAGACCACCATCGCCACGCCCACCAACGCCGCCGGCCTGGCGCTGCATGAAATCCGCAACGGCAACCTGCCGGCGACCCGCATCCTCTGCCCCAGCAGCGACCCGGCCAGCTGTCCGGCCACGCCCGGCCCGGCGCTGGTCGATGTGAGCAACCAGGCCCAGACCGTCACCAGCGACGACCTGCGCTATCGCTCGTTCAATCCGGCGCTCGGCATCAACTGGCTGCCGCGCCCCGACCTGAACCTGTTTGCCAATGTGAGCCGGGGCGCGCGCGTGCCCTCGGTCATCGAGCTGGGCTGCGCCTTCGACTCGACGCCGGTGGCGGCCAATGCCGATCACCCCGAATGGGGCACGGTGCCGCGCAGCCTGCGCGGCCCGACCTGCGCCCTGCCCACCGCGCTGTCGGGCGACCCCTATCTGCCGCAGATCCGCTCGACCTCGGCCGAGGTGGGCCTGCGCGGCGCGCTCGGCCGCGACTGGGAATGGAACGCCAGCCTGTTCCGCACCGACCTCAAGAACGACATCTACTTTGTCGGCGTGGCCGACGGTCGCAGCTATTTCGACACCATCGGCAAGACGCGCCGGCAGGGGCTGGAGCTGGGTCTGAGCGGCCGCGTCGGCGCCTTCGACCTGAAGGCCGGCTACTCGTTTGTGGACGCCACTTTCCAGTCGCCGTTCTACATGAGCAGCCCGCACAACAGCAGCGCCGACTTCGACCAGAACTCGCGCACCGCCAGCGGCGATTCGGCGCTGTTCGGGCAGGAGACGCTGCCCTCGCCCACCGCCGGTGCCAATCGCGGCTACGGCACCTACCGGATGATCCGCGTCGATCCGGGCGCGCGACTGCCGGGCATTCCGGCGCACAACTTCAACCTGAATCTGGGCTGGCAGGCGCTGGCCGACGTGAAGCTGGGCCTGGGCATGACGGCACGGTCGCTGGCCTATGTGCGCGGCAACGAGAACAACCTGCACAGCACTGGCGGCAGCGATCAGGAGACCGGCGTCTACACCTGCAACACCGGCAATTGCGATGCCGACACCGGCCTTTCGCAGCAGGCGGTGGCGGCGGGCCGGCCCTTCACCACCGTGGGCAAGGTCGCCGGCTATGTGCTGTTCAGCGCCGACGCCAGCTGGCGCCTGACGCGCGCGACCACGCTGTTCGCCCAGATCGGCAACTTGTTCAACACGCGCTATTTCAGCGCCGGCCGGCTCGGCATCAACCCGTTCAGCAGCGGCCAGACCGGCGCGCGCGGGGCCAGCGGCTGGAACTACAACTCGGCCGAATGGGCGAACACCACGCTGGTGGCGCCGGGCGCGCCGCGATCGATCTTCGTCGGCCTGAGCCACCGCTTCGGCGCCGACTGAGCAACCGGGCGAGGCAACCCGGCGGGGCCGACCGGCATGACGGTCGGGCCCCGGCAGCAGCGCGGCGCAGACCGCGCGCCAACCCAACGTTCCGCCCATTTCAGAGGAGACAGCCGATGACGATTCTTCCTGCCCGCGCGCTGCTGGCCGGCGCGCTTGCGCTGGGCCTGGCCGGGCCCGCACTGGCCGCGCCGCTGCTGCTGCCGGACAGCGGCCCGAAAGTGCTGCTGCGCTGCAATCCCGACAACCTGCCCGCCGAGCAGCGTTGCCGGCTCGACCTGACGCCCGAGCAGCTGGGCTTTGCCCTGGTGGCGGCGCGCAGCACGCCCATCGTGAAGAACGAGGTCACGATCGGCACGCTGCACGACCGTGTCTGGCGCCGGGGCGATGCCTACATCTTTGGCGCGCGGGTGCAGCTCAATGCCGAGCCCTGGGACTTGAGCGGCCTCGCCTTCAACCTCAACGATCTCGCGCGCCAGCTGCTGCCCGACGAACCGGCGGCGATCGCCTGGCGCCCGGCCGGACCGCAGGCGCGCAAGGCGCTGCTCGCGGCCGGCCGCACCGCGCTCGGCCTCAACGAGTACGAGGGCCGCCAGCCCGAGCGCGACAACGGCTGGGTCGATTTCCGCATCGACGTGAATGCCGCCGAACCCGAGGGCGACAGCAGCCCGTCCTCGCCCTGGCTCCAGCTGCTGACGCGCGCGCCGGCCGGTTTCTCGGTGCAGCCGTTCGCCTTCCGCCTGCTCAATTCCGACCTCGACGACCCCGAGAACCAGCGCACCGAAATCTTCCTGTCGGGCTACCAGCCCAACTGACCGCATCGCCCCGAAGAGGAGACACAACATGAAGCTCGTCCGCACAACCCTCGCCGCGCTCGCCGCCCTCGGCCTGCACGCCGCCGCCCATGCCGACTGGGTCACCACCAGCAGCAGCGGCTCGCCGGTGCTCAGCACCTGCAATCCCAAGACCGGCAGTCCGGCCACGCAGTCGGCCACCCTCGCCACCTGCAAGCTCACCGGCCTGCCCGGCTCGACGGCGATTCCGGGCTACATCCTGAAGGCCAGCCGCAGCGCGCCGATCATCGTCAACAGCGTGACCGTCGGCACGCTCTACGACCGGGTGTACTGCAAGGGCACGGGCACCGCCTGCGATGCCACCAACACCTACATCCTGGCCACGCGCGCCAACCTCAACACCAATGTGTGGAGCCCGCTGACGACCGAGAGCTTCGAGATCAACGACTTCTTCCGCGTGATCCGCAGCGCCGCCGCGGCCGACATCGGCTACTTCATGGGCAGCGTCGATGGCGGCACCGCCGCCGACACCGCGCTGGCCAAGAAGTACCTCGAATACTCGGGCCGCACGCTGCAAGGCCTGGGCGAATACGCCGGCTCGCCGAGCGGCCTGGATCCCGCGCGCAGCAACGGCTGGATCGACTTCCGCGTGGACACCAATGCCAACGATCCGGACGCGGTCGCGCCCTACTCGTACAGCAGCCCGTGGTCGCCGTGGCTCTATGTGCGGCAGAACTGCCCGACCGGCTACAACACCACCGCGCAGGCGCAGACGGTGCGGCTGCGCCAGGGTGGCGAGGAGGACCAGCCGCCGCAGGCCATCCTCACTTCCGGCTATCGCTGCAACTGACGGAGCCCGGCGATGACGCTGCAACGCCTGCTGCCGTTTGCCGGCATCGCCGTGCTGCTGGCGGCCTGGGCGCTCTGGCCGGCCGCCGCGCCGCAGCCCGAGACGGCCCCGGCCGCCGCGCTGGCCGCGCCGCGCGGCATGAGCTTCGACTTTGCGCTGCCGGCCTCGGGCCCGGCGCCGGTGGTGCCGCTCAAGTGCGAGCAGGCCCGGCTGCGCTGGCGCGACGGCGACAGCGCGCGCGAGCAATGCCTGGCCGCGCCGCGCACGCGCCAGAACGGCAGCGTGCGCAGCCATCTGCTCGATGCCGCCGGCGACGACGCGCGCTGGAGCCTGCGCATCGACAGCCTCGGCGACACGCCGGTCGCGGCCGAGCTGCTGGCCAACGGCAAGCCCGCCTATGCCTGCCGTGGCGACGCCTGCACCGGCCTGCGCATCGGCGCGCACGACGCCCGCGGCCAGCGCGAGATCGCGCTCGACGGCGTGCCGCTCGCGGCGCTGCTGCCCGACGGCAAGCCGCTGCTGCCGCGCCATGCGCTGCTGGTCTCGGCGCGCTTCCTCACCCAGCCCGAGGACCGCATCGCCGGGCTGGCCTGCGCGCCCGACGACAGCGTGTCGATCAACACCAGCGCCGGCGCGATGCTGAGTTTCTGCGCGCGCGGCGGCGCCGGCACCGAGCTGGGCGAGCACGGCGAACGCACGCTGAGCTTTGCCAGCCTGGACGGCGGCACGCTGGCCGTGACCCAGGCCGCCGACGGCACGGTGATGGCGGTCGACTATCTCGGCGCGCAGCGCTTCGGCTGCCGTGCAAAGGCTTGCGGCGGCATCGCGCTGCTGGCCGGCGGCACGCCGCAGGCCGCGCTGCGCTTTCTGGGCACCCAGCTGGTCGAGCTGCGCGACGACGGCGTCGCCGGCGCCAGCACCGTGCTGCTCAACGGCGCGCTCAGGCTGCCCGCGCTCGACTGAACCGCGCGCGCGTCCGGCCCGCCGCGGCCGGCGCGCAGCGTCTGCCCTTCCCTCGCCTCACCCCGGTTGCCATGCCCATGCCCGCCCGCCTGCTCCGCCTCGCCTTCGTCGTCACCGCGTTCGCGCTTGCCGCCTGCAGCGGCTCGGGCAGCGACGTGACCGCGCCCGCCGCCGCCGCGCGGCCCACGCTGGCCGGCGTGGCCACCGACGGCAGCGCCACGCCGGTCGCCAACGTGAGCGTCAAGGGCGCCTCGGGGCTGGCACGCACGGCGCGCAATTCCTTCGGCGGCAATGCCTTCACGGTGGACCTGAGCGCACTCGTCGCGCCCTATGCGCTGCTCACGCTGATGACCGACGGCCAGCCGCTGGTGTCGCTGGCCTTCGGCGCCGGGCGGGCCAATCTCACGCCGTTCACCCATCTGCTGGTGGCGCGCATGACGGCGCAGGACCCGGCTACCTGGTATGCCGCGCTCGGCGATGCCGGCGGGCCGAGTCTGGCCGACCTCAAGGCCAGCGACGTGACCACCGCCGAAGCCGGCCTGCGCCGCGATCTGGCGCGCCGCTGGGGCGTCACGCTGCCGGCCGGCGCGCTGATCGACAGCGCGTTCGACGCGCGCGCCGGCGACCCGATGCAGGACGCCATCGCCGCGTTCGCCGCCCGGCTCGCAGCGCGCGGCGCCACGCTCGCCAGCGCCACCGCCGAGCTGGCACTGGAGCAGCGCCGCTGCCGCAGCGAAAGCATCACGCTCACCGCCGCCGACGGCAGCGACGCCTTCTGCCCGGCCAGCAAGAGCGCCGGCCGCGACAGCGCCAACGGCGCGCTCACCCGCATGAGCTTCACCACCGGCAGCGGCGACAGCCTGGTGCTGCGGCTGCGCGGCGACAGCGTGGCCGAGCTGGTCTACACGCCGGCCGGCGGCGCTCCGCTGCGCTGCACTGCAAGCCATTGCAGCGGCGTCACGCTCGGCCCGGTGGCCGGCGACCTGAGCCGCAGCGTGAGCTTTGCCGGCACCGCGCTCGGCAGCGGCAGCGCCCGCCTGGTGCTCGACGGCCAGCTCGCCGGCGCGGTGCCCGGCGTGGAATTGCCGGTGCTGCCCTGCGAGGACAACCGCTGGTATCTGATCGCGCCCAACCTCGCGGTGAGCGCCGACTGCACCGACTCGGGCAGCGCCCAGACGCGCGGCCGGCGGCGCCAGCTCTACACCTTCGTGAATGGCGCGGCGGCGGCGCCGGTGTGGGTCGAGGTGGCGGTCGACGACGGCAGCCGCGTGGCCTCGGTGCTCATCTACGACGTCGACGCGGCAAGCTCCAGCTATGCGCCGCGCTACCGCTGCCTGGGCACGGACTGCAACGGCGTGAGCCTGAGCGCGCCCGACGCCGCCGGCAGCCGCGCCCTCGCGCTCGACGACACCCGGCTCGCCGCCGTGCTGGCCGACGGCAGCCTCGCGGCCTCGGCCGACTACCGGCTGCGCGCCAGCTTCAGCATCGCCGACGCCATCCCCGACTGGACGCCGGAGAACTGCTCGCTCGGCAGCGAGCGCATCGCCGCCACATTCAGCGACGAGACCGACGCCGCCGCGCTCTGCCCGGTGGCCGACCTCGACGGCATGCCGCTCAAGGGCAGCTATCTCGATGCCGACGGCAACCCGGCCTATTACGCGCAGGGCATCGTCGGCAGCAGCGCCGACGGCTACTACTTCGCCGAATCGCTGACGGTGGAAACCGCCGGCGGCGCGATCCGGCGCGCCAGCTTTGCGCGCCGCGACGGGCAGAACTTTGCGTGCAGCGATGGCTGCGCCGGGCTCACGGTGTCGGCGCCGGATGGCGCGGGCTGGCAGCGCATCGGCCTGGCCGGCGTGCGCATGGGCGAGCTGGGCAGCGCCGGGCTGGCCGGCGACCGCAGCGTCGTGCTCGACGGCAGCTTCGAGGTGCAGGCGCCGGTCGCGGCCAAGGCGGCAGCGCAGCGCGCGGCGCCGCTGGCCGTGCGCCGCACCGCGCCGCTCAAAAGTCGGCCGCCAGCTTCCCGATGACGCTGCGCGACGGGCCGGGGTAGTAGCTGAGCGCGCCGCTGCCGCTCTGGTCGCCCGAGGTGATGAGGCCGACATATTTGCGGTCGAACAGGTTGCCGAGCGTGACCGAGGCGGTGAGCCGGCGGCCGTCGACCGTCCAGGCGCGCGCCAGCTGCACATCGGCGGTCCAGTACGCGCCGACCGGCTCGGTGTGCAGCGAATCGCCGTAGCGCATGCCGCTGGCCTGGAGCAGCGGCGACACCGACCAGCCCCCCCGCTCCCAGCGCCCGCCCAGACTGGCCAGCCAGCGCGGCGTGTCGGGCAGCTGCAAGTCCTGCACCGCCAGCGTGGCGCCGGTGGCGGTGACCAGATTGCGGTCGAACACTGCGCGATTAAGCGAGGCCGAGGCAAAGGCCGAGAAGGCGCCGGCCGGCGTCCAGGCGGCGGCCAGCTGGATGCCGTCGGCATGGCCTTCGCCGACGTTCTGGCTGTAGGCGAGGTTGACGCGCGGATCGCGGAAGGCGACCGACTTGTGGCTGAAGTTGCTGCGGTAGACGGCCGGCTCGATGCGCCAGTCGCCGTCGTGCCAGCGCAGGCCCAGGTCCCAGGCGGTCGCGGTTTCGGGCCGCACCGCATCCCACAGTTGCTGGGCCGTCACGCCGGCGGCGGCGAAGGCGGCGGCATTGGTCTGCGCCGTCTGCCAGGCATCGAAGGCCGGCGCGCCGGTGAGCTTGCCGACGCTGGCGCGCAATTGCAGCGCCGGATCGAGCGTGACCGCCAGCGCCGCGAACGGCAGCGTCTCGGACTGGCGGCGGCCGGTCACGCTGCGCGCGGCCAGCGGGCTGCCGGCCTGGGCAAAGGCGGTGGCGGCATCGGTATCGGCGAGGCCGGCGGTGTTGTAGGCGGCAAAGCCCGGCAGCCGCTCGCGCCACTGGCGCAGGCCGGCCGTCGCATCGAGCGGACCGAAGCTGCGCTCGGCCAGCGCATACACCGCGTCGAAGCGGTGATCGGCCGTGGCCTTGTTGAGCAGCGACCAGCTCGCGAAGCTCAGGCTGCCGTCGGCATTGGGGCGGTACATCTTCCAGGTGGTCGGCGGGCCCGGCGGCTCCAGCTGGCTGAGCCAGGCGCCGGCCTTGAGCGTGGTGCCGGCGAGCCGGGTGCTGGCATCGAAGGCGCCGCCGAAGCTGCGGTGGTCCATCTTCCATTCGCGCACCATGCCGTTGGCCTGGCCGTCGAAGGACGAGCCCTTTTCATGAAAGCTGAAGGCCTTGGCCGACAGCAGCGTGTCGGCATCCAGGCGCCAGTCGGCCTCCAGCAGCGCCAGGCTCGAATCGAAGGACTGGCGGTTGAATCCGTACCAGGTCTGGCGCTGCGCCGCGGTGGCCGACGGCGTGGCATCGAAGTCGTAGCCGCGATTGGCTGCCAGGTTCTGCGTCTGCGCCCAGGACAGCGCGCGGTAGGCGTTCTGCGACTGGCTGCCCGCCGCCACGGCAAAGCGCACATCCACCGGCCCGAGCCGCTGGCCGAGCGCCAGCTGCACATTGGTGCGGTCCGACGGCGACCGGCCGTTGCCGCGCCACTTGTCGGCCGACACATTCGACGCCGACACGAACAGCCGGCTGCCGGTCGACAGCTCGCCGCTGTCGAGCCGTGCCGCGACGCGCCGGAACTCATGGCTGCCGAAGGCCACCGAGGTGCGCGCGCCGGCCTGCGACTGCGGCCACAGCAGCCGGCTGTCGAGCGCGCCCGAGGTGGTGAACAGCGCGCCGCGATCCGACGCCACCGGGCCCTGCGCCAGCGTCACCTCGGCCAGATTCTCGGCATCGAACAGCCACAGATAGCCGGGGCCGGGATTGATCGCGCTGATGACCAGCCCGTCCACGCTGCCGTTGCCGCCGTGGCTCGCATTCAGGCCGCGCACCCGCAGGCCCTTGTTGCCGCCCGTGATATTGGCTGCGCCATAAAGGTCGATGTCGCCGGCCTGCACCGAGGGCAGCGTGGCCACCATGCGATAGGGATTGGCGCCGCCGGCCGGCCCGAAGGTCTCGATGGCGGCCGGCGTCACCGCATACACCGTGGCCGGCGTGCCGGTGTCCTCGCCCTGCGCCGGCTTGCGCGCGCTGCCGTCGACGACGACCGGCGGCAGCGCCACCGCCGCCTGCGCCAGCGCCGTGGCGGCCACGGCCGACAGCGTCGCGCCCAGGCCGATCGCGGCAATGCGCGCCGCCAGCCGGCGCGGAACGAAGTTCGGAGGGGAAAGGGATTTGTCTTGGGTCATGGGAGGCGCCGGCCGAACCGGTGTTACGTTATGTAGCTTCAGATACGTCGCAATGCAGTGTCTGTGCCATCCCTCGTCTGCCGGAATCCGATCCATGCCCCACGTCCTCACCGATGCACTGCGCCGCCGCTGGCTTGCCGGCGCCCTCGGCCTGGCCGGCGCCGCTGCCGCGCGCGCCGCCGATCCGCTGTCCGTCGCCGCGCCGGCATTGCCGGTGGCGGTGGTCGGCGGGCTCAATCTGGCCAATCTGTGGCCGCCGCTCGCCGAGGCCGCCAGCCGCGCCACCGGCGTCGCGACGCGGCTGGTGACCAGCGCGCCCAAGGACGGCGTGATCCCGGCCTTCGAGCGCGGCGAGGCGGCACTGCTGCTGATCCACGGCGGCGATGAAGCCTTTGGTCTGGCCGGGCGCGGACTGGCGCTGCCGCCGCGCACCTGGGCCATGAACGAGCATGTGATCGCCGGCCCGGCCGACGATCCGGCCGGCGTGGCCGGTGCGCGCAACGGCGCCGAGGCGCTGGCGCGCATCAAGGCCGCCGATGCGCCGATGCTGCTGTTTCGCGACCCGGGCGGCTTTGCCATCGTGCAGGCGCTGTGGCGCGCCGCCGGGCTGCGGCCGGGTCCGCGCCAGCAGCTCTATGACGATGCCGAGCAGCCGCAGCAGGTGCTGATCTCGGCCGCGCGTCAGCAGGCCTATGTGCTGGTCGGGCGGATTCCGGTGCTGTTCGGCCGCATGCCCAACAGCGGCGCGCTCAGGATCCTGTTGCAGGGCGATCCGACGATGCGCCGGGTGTATGTGGCCGCCGAGCCGGGCCCGGCGCATCCGGCCGATGCGGCGCAGCGCGGCGCCGCCCGCGCGATCGCTGACTGGCTGGTCTCGGCCGACGGTCAGGCCGCGATCGCCGCCCTGCCGGTACGCGACGGGCTGCCGCTGCTCTACCCGCTGCCGCGCGGCTGAGGCGCCGCCGCGCGCCCGGCGCAGACCGGCGCACAAAAAAAGAGGCCCGTGCCGCTGCCAACGGACACGGGCCGCCATGAACGCGCGGCCGCCATGGAGGCCGCGCACCGGCAATGGACCAGGACCGGATCGCCAGAAGACGCAAGGATTCAGGGGGATGCCGTAAGGCGGAATCCTTTTGCCCCACCCCACAGACCAAGCCCGGACTGTGCGGCGACCCGGTCACAGCCCAGGAGCGCAAGTCGACAACGATTGCCGTTCGGCCGACGCCTTGTCGCAATCGCTATCGATATATAGCGTAAAGCAGCAGCTGTGCCAGCCGGACCGGCTGGGCCGGTTCTGCGCCCACGCCGGCGCGCCGGGCTTGCGGGCGTCTGCGCCGCCGTGGCGTTGCAGTATTGGCGCGCCGTTCCTGGCAGCGCTCGCGCGCAGCCATGCAAGGCCCGGCCGTGCGTCACGTTCCCGACAGATTGTCGGTTTCGTAATGTTTATGACGATATAGCGAAGTGCGGATCGGAAGCGCGCCGCGCAATGGCATTTGCCCACACGCGGCGCTGGGCTATCGTTGCCGGATTCACCCGTCCGCCGGACGGGTCGCACTCCAACCACACAACGCCATGCCTTCACGTCGTCCGCTGCGTCACAAGCCGTCGGCCAAGCTCGCTGTCGATACCGAGTTCGGCGCCTTTCTTGGCGATACCCGCATCAAGCTGCTCGAAGCCATCGACCGCTACGGTTCCATCACCCAGGCCGCGCGCGCGGTGCCGCTGTCGTACAAGGCCGCCTGGGATGCGGTCGATGCGATGAACAACCTGGCCGAGCAGCCACTGGTGCAGCGCTCGGTCGGCGGGCGGCATGGCGGCGGCACGCTGCTGACCGATTACGGCCGGCGTCTGGTCAACGTGTATCGCGCAATGGAAGACGAGTACCAGATCGCGCTCGACCACCTGTGGCAGCGCATCGCGGATACCGGCGGCGGCGAGGTGGCCGACTTCAAGATGATGCTCAGGCGCATGTCGCTGCGGTCGAGCGCGCGCAACCAGTTCGTGGGCACGGTGAGCGGGCTGCGCGAGGGCGAGGTGAGCTTCGAGGTGAAGCTGCGGCTCGATGCCGACAACGAGCTGGCCGCGATCATCACGCGCGAGGCGGCCGAGACGCTGGGGCTGGCGATCGGCGTGGAAATGATTGCGCTGGTCAATGCCAACAGCGTGCTGGTCGTCACCGATCAGGACCTGAAGATGACCGCGCGCAACCAGCTCTGGGGCGAGGTTGCGCACATCCACAAGGGGCTGGTCGATTGCGAAGTGACGCTGGCGCTGAGCGCCGGCCGCAGCGTGACCGCCGTGGTGACCGAGGAAAGCCTCAAGGCGCTCGCGCTCGACATCGGCAGCCGCGCCTGCGCGGTGTTCAAGGCGCCGAGCGTGTTGCTGATCCGCGTGGGTTGAGCTTTAAGGCTCAGAGCGAGCGCAGAAAGGCCAGCAGTTCGGCCCTGCCGGCGGCGCCCAGCCGCTCGTAGCGCAGGCGGGCCGCGCGCGCCTCGCCGTCATGCCAGAGGATGGCTTCCTCCAGCGAACGCGCCCGGCCGTCGTGCAGATAGCGCGCCGGCGCATCGATGACGTCGGCCAGCCCGATGCCCCAGAGCGGCGGCGTGCGCCAGTCGCGCGGGCCGGCGCGGTAGTCGGGCCGGCCGTCGGCCAGGCCGGCGCCCAGGTCGTGCAGCAGCAGATCGGTATAGGGCGCGATGGTCGCGGGCGCGGCCGGCGCGGCGATGCCGAGCCGCAGCGCGAAGGCGGCCGCATCGACCGGCAGCGTGGCGCGATGGCAGGCCGCGCAGCCGGCGGCGGCAAACCTCAGCTCGCCGCGCCTCACCTCGGGCGCATCCTGGTCGCGGCGCGGCGGCGCGCCGAGCAGCGCCAGATAGCGCGCGAGATCGTCGAGCTCGGTGTCGGTCAGCTCGGGCGCGCCGGCCGTGGGCGCGGCGCGGCAGGCGGTCTGGGCCGGCATGCAGTTCTGCGCCGGAAACTCGTGCGAGCTGATGCCGAGGTCGCCGATCATCGCCGCCGCAATCTGCTGGCGCAGGTCGGGCGCATTGGCCTTCCAGCCGAAGCGGCCGATCACCGTCCGCCCCTGCGCAACCGACCACACGACGTTGACGCGGCCACGCACGCCGTCGTCGCGCGGCTGGCTTGCAAGCCTTTGCAGATCGGCCGCCGGCACCGCGTCGAGCAGGCCGAGCCCGAGCACCGGCGAGCCGATGCGCGCCGACGTGAGCACCGCGCCGAACGGGCCGTAGCCGGGCTCGGTCAGGCGGATGCGCGGACGCCGCAGCTCGACCGTGCTGCCGTCGGCCAGCCGATGCGGCTGCGCCAGCCAGTCGATGGCGGCCCGGCCTTCGGGCGCGACGCCGGGCACGCCTTCCTCGTTGAGCTGGTCGCCGTAGCGCGGATGCGGACGCGGCGCGCCGTGCTCGCCGCTGCCCGGCAGCGACAGCCGGACGAGCATCGCGCGCAGGCGCTGGTCGGGCCGCTCGGGCGGCCGGCCGCGGCCGTTGCCGGCATGGCAGGCCACGCAGGAGATGCGGTTGTAGAGCGGGCCGAGGCCGCTCGCGCGGTCGTCGGACGGCGCGATGACCCAGTTCTGCCGGAACAGCGCGCGCCCGCGCAGAAAGGCGGCGCGGCCGTCGTCGTCGAGGCCGAGCGGCGGCCGCGCGAGTCGTTCAGCGTCGGCGGCAGTGGGCTCGGCCGAGACGGGCGGCGCGAGCAGCAGCGCCAGCAGCATCAGCCCGGCAGCCAGCCAGGGCCCCGCCGCGCGCTCAAGCACGCCACGCTCAAGCAACCCACGCTCAAGCACCGACCGCCTCCAGCGCCCGCGCCGCCTGGGCCCGCCCGGCCGCCGCCGCCGCGCGCCAGCCGTCGGTCACCGCCTGCGGCCCGCGCGTGTCGCCGCCCTCGATCTGCTCGAAGGCGCGGCGCAGCCCCGGCTCGGCCGACGCCGCCGCATCGAGCGGCACCGCCGTCAGCGCCGCCCGCGCCGCCGCCGCATCGCGCCCGGCGCGCTCGGCCGCATGCACGCGCGCCCACAGCGCCACCAGCGCCGCGTGATCCTCGATCAGCCAGTGCTGGAACAGCGCCGCGATCAGCCCGAGGCGCGGCCGGCCGGCGTCGTTGTCGTAATCCATGCCGCCGGCCGCCGCCGCCGCGAACGGATCGAAGCTGCCGGCCGCCGCAGCGCGATACACCTCGGGCCGCACCGGCAGCTTGCGGATCGCCGGCGTGGCGAGCAGCGACTGGCCCTCGGCCGACAGCACATAGCGCACAAAGGCCTCGGCCGCCGCCGCATCGGTCGCGCCGGCGGTGATGGCGATGGCGCCCGGATTGATGCCGTTGTGCAGCGGATAGCCAAAGCCGATGCCGGCACCGCGCGCCACCGCCGACGCGGCAAAGAAATCGATGGTCAGCCCCAGCGCCGCCCGCCCCTCGCCGACCTCGTCGGTGATGAAGGTCGCGCCGCGATCCACCAGCCGCGCATTGCCGGCGATCTCGCTCCACAGCGCCCAGCCGCGCTCCCAGCCCCAGCCTTGCAGCACCAGATCGACCATGACCGGCGCAAAGCCCACGCGCGCCGGAATCGGCAGCGCGATGCGGCCGGCCAGCGCCGGCGCGGTCAGGTCGGGCCAGTCGCGCGGCATCGCCACGCCGAGCTGGCCGAGCAGCGCGTCGTTGCTGGCCCAGCCATAGCCGGCCACCTCGGTGGCGCGGTAGTAGCCGTCGGCATCGGCGATGCGGGTGCGGCCGATGCTGTCGGGCAGGCCGGCAGCGTCGATGCCGAGCCGGCGCAGCGCGCCGCGCTGCTTGAGCGCCGCATAGGTGCGCGGCGAGGCGCTCCAGTACACGTCCACGCCGTGCTGGCCGGGCTCGCTCAGATAGGGCAGCGCGTCATGCGGCATGCGCCAGATCCATTGCACATGCAGGCCGGGATTGGCGCGCTCGAAACCGGCCTCGAAGGCGGCCAGCACCTCGTCGGGATAGGCGGTGAGCACGCGCACCTGGCGCGTGGCGGCAAGCGCCGGGCGCAGCGCCGGCAGCGCGCAGGCCGAGGCCAGCGCCGCCGTCAGCACGCGCCGGCGTTTCGATATGGCCTTGCAGCTATCGCCGCTTGCGGCGACGGCGCCACGGTTGCAAATCTTCGGGTCGGGTTTCATCGCAAGTCCTCCATGACGCGGGCGCTGCAAGCGGCGCGCCATGCGGGCCGGTCCGGCGCCAGTCATCGTCATATAGCTGAGTTGCATCAAGCGCCACCGCGGCCGGGAGTTCCGACCATCCAGCGCTGGCAACTCGCTCCGTGTCGGCGATTGTTCTGTTTGTGTATTTTGTAATACAGCGATGCGACGGAGCGACATCGCTGCGCGGCCGTGGCGGCGCGCCGGCGGCAGGCGCGGGCTGGCCGGTGCGGGCGCCGCCGCCGGTCCGGCCGTCCGGCTGCCGCTCGCCATTCCCTGGCGATACAACTAAGGTTGGCCGCGCCTGGCGCCGCCGCGGTCCGCAGCGGCGCCAGGCCTCTCCTCACACCACAAGAACAGGAAACCGCCATGGCCATCAGCGCACGCAATGTCTTCGAGGGCACGGTCACCGCGCTCACTCCCGGCGCCGTCAATGCCGAGCTCGTCATCGGCACCGCCGGCGGCGTCGGCATCGTCGCCACGGTCACGATGCAGAGCGTCGAGACGCTCGGGCTGGAACTCGGTCGCAAGGCGGTCGCCATCGTCAAGTCGCCGTCGGTCATCGTGGTGGCCGGCACGCCCGGCTATCGCTTCAGCGCGCGCAACCAGCTCGCCGGCACGGTCGCCGCCATCTCGGCCGGCGCGGTCAATTCCGAGGTCGGCATCGATGTGGGCGGCGTGCTGGTGCAGGCGGTCATCACCAATCACGCGATCGCCGAGCTTGGCCTGTCGATCGGCGCGCCGGCGACGGCGATCTTCAAGGCCGGCAGCGTCATCGTCGGCGTCGCGGTCTGAGTCATCCTTGCAAGCCTCCGGCGCGGCAGCGACCGCGCCCCTTCCCTCGCCAGAAAGCAGCTCATGACCATCAGCGCACGCAATGTCTTCGAAGGCAGCATCACCGCCGTCACCCCGGGCGCCGTCAATTCCGAGATCGAGATCACCACCGCCAGCGGCGTGAAGATCGTCTCCACCGTCACCGTCGAGAGCGCGCGCGCGCTCGGTCTGGTGCCGGGGCGCAAGGCGGTCGCGCTCATCAAGGCGCCGTCGGTGATCGTGGTGTCCGGCACGCCGGGCCTGCGCTTCAGCGCGCGCAACCAGCTCACCGGCACGGTGGTCCGCATCGCGGCCGGTGCGGTCAATTCGGATGTGTCGATCGACGTGGGCGGCAATGTGCTGCAGGCGGTCGTCACCAACGAGGCGGTGACCGAGCTGGGGCTGGCCGAGGGCGGGACCGCGACCGCGATGTTCAAGGCCGGCAGCGTCATCGTCGGCGTGTGAGCGCGCCGCTCAGTCGAGCGGAAAGAAGGCGGCGCGCCGGCCGTCGGGCGCGGCCACGGCGGCCACGCGAATGCCGTACAGCCGCTCGATGCCGGCCGGCGTGACCACGTCGCGCGGCGCGCCGTCGGCGACGATGCGCCCGCCGGCCAGCAGCGCCACCCGCGTCGCCGCATGCAGCGCGTGCTCGGGCGTGTGGGTGCTCATCACGAAGCTGTAGCCGTCGCGCGCCAGCGCGCGCACCAGATCGAGCATCCGCCACTGATGGCCGTAGTCGAGCGCGGTGGCCGGCTCGTCCATGACGATGGCGCTGGCCTGCTGGGCCACGGCGCGCGCGATCAGCGCCAGCTGGCGCTCGCCGCCGCTGATCTCGGTATAGCGGCGCGCCGCCAGAGGACCAATGCCGAGCCGCTCGATGGCCTCGGCGACGATGCGGCGGTCGCCGGCGCCGGCCGCGCCAAACCGGCCGCGCCACGGCAGCCGGCCGAGCGCGACGATGTCGGCCACGGTGTAGGGAAACGGCGGCACATGGCTCTGCGGCACATAGGCCAGCCGGCGCGCCACCTCGCCGCGCGACCAGTCGCGCAGCGGCCGGCCATGCAGCAGCACCGCGCCGGCATCGGGCTTGCGGGCGCCCAGCAGCAGGCGCAGCAGCGTGCTCTTGCCGCTGCCGTTGGCGCCGAGCAGCGCCAGCACCTCGCCGCGCGCAAGCGTCAGGTTCACGCCGTCGAGCACCGGCCGCGCGCCATAGCCAAAGCGCAGATCGCGCAGCTCGGCCAGCGGCGCCTCGGCGGCGACGGGCAGCGCGCTCATGCCGCCCAGGCCCGGCGCACCCGGCCGAGCACCAGCAGAAAGATCGGCAGCCCGGCCAGCTCGGTGACCAGGCCGATCGGCAGCTCGGCGGTCGTCACGCCGCGCGCGATGGCATCGGCGCCGAGCAGAAAGATGGCGCCGATCAGCGCGCTGGCCGGCAGCAGCCGCGCATTCACCGGCCCCACCGCCAGCCGCGCGATGTGCGGCACCAGCAGCCCGAGCCAGCCGATCATCCCGGCCATCGCCACCGTGAGCGCCGACGCCACCGTGGCCGCCGCGATCACCATGCCGCGCACCAGCGCCACCGGCACGCCGAGCGAGGCTGCCTCGACCTCGCCCATGGCCAGCGCATCGAGCTGGCGCGCGAGCGCCAGCAGCAGCGCGATCGACCCGAGCATGGCCGGCGCGAGCCGGGCGATGGTCGGCAGATCGGCCTGACCCAGCGTGCCCATGAGCCAGTAGACGATGGCCGGCAGCTGATTGAGCGGATCGGCGGTGTACTTGACCAGCGACAGCAGCGCCGAGAACAGCGCGCCCGACAAAATGCCGCCGAGCACCAGCATCACGATGCCGTCGATGCCGAACAGCCGCGCAATGCCGGCGCCGACCGCCACCGCCGCAAAGCCGCCGGCAATCGCCGTGAGCTGGGTGATGCGCCAGTCGTTGAACACCACGATGCCGAGCGCCGCGCCAAACGCCGCGCCGGCCAGCACGCCGAGGATGTTGGGCGACACCAGCGGATTGGCGAACACCGCCTGATAGGCCGCGCCCGAGGTGGCCAGCGCCGCGCCCACCAGCACCGCCGCCAGCACGCGCGGCAGCCGGATGTCCCAGACCAGGTTGTGCAGGAAGGCCAGCCGCTCGGCCGGCAGGTCGAGCAGGCCGAGATCGGCCAGCGCCAGTCGCAGCACATCGACGGCCGGCAGCGGATAGCGGCCGTGGGCGAGCGCCAGTGCCATCGCCAGCAGCAGCGCCAGGGCCAGACCGGGCAGCAGCAGCGCGGCGCGCGCGCGGCGAAGCGCGGTGACAAGGGAAGGCGGCGCAACGGCCGGCGTGTCGAGACTTCGCGATATATGCATGGTGCTATCGCTAGCAAGCGACGATCCAGCAGTTGGCCCGAGCCCGGCAGGCATCCGATGTAGCGAATCGAACATTTTGTCGGCAAGCCTGCGAATACGTTCGTTGATCGCGCAGAGCGTGTGCGCGCCTCCGACCCTCCGGCGATGGTCACTTTCTCAATTTCCGCATGGATATAGCGCTTATCGTCATATTGGTTTGGATATTGCAGTGACGGGTTACGCGTCCACACCCTCCGGGCGCGTCGCCACCAAACAGAACCCACGCCTCCCATGTCACAGAGTCACAAGAAGAAGTCCCACCTGTCCTCGCTTGCGCTGCTCGCGCTCGGCCCGGCGTTGCACGGCGCGCAGGCGCAGACGGCGGTCGCGCTGCCGGCCGTCACCATCGGCGGCGAGGCCCAGCCCGACCTGCGCGAGCGCACGCGCCGCGCCGCCGTCGGCGCGCTCGGCGAGCGCGAGCTGGTCGACACGCCGTATGCCGTGTCGGTCGTGCCGACCGAACTCGTCGCCAACCAGCAGGGCAAGACGATTGCCGACGCGCTGCGCTATCTGCCCTGGGTACAGGCCGACGCAGTGCGACCGCAGGCGCGCGGCGTGCAGGGCGGCGTGATCCAGAACACCCGCATCGACGGCTTCAACATCGTCGGCACCACCGATTACCCGCTGGAGCAGTTCGACCGCATCGAGGTCATGAGCGGCGTGGCCGGCTCGCTCTACGGCGCGGCCAATGCCAGCGGCAACTTCAACTACGTGCTCAAGCGCGCCGAGCGCGAGCCGCTGCGCCGCATCGCGCTGGGCACGAACGACAGCGGCGGCCGGCTCGTGCATGCCGACTTCGGCCAGCCGCTCGACGCCGACGGCAAGTTGCGCCTGCGCGCCAACCTGCTCGACGACGAAGGCCGCTCGTGGGCGCCCAACAGCGTGCTGCGGCGCCAGCTCGGCAGCCTCGCGGTCGATGCCGACATCGACGCGGCGACGCGGCTCGAACTCAACGCCAGCCGCTATCACTACGTGGCGCGCGGCCTGCCCGGCAGCTTTGCCGTCGCCACCGGCGTGAAGTTTCCGGGCCCGGTCGATCCCGCGCGCGAGGGCTACGGCCAGCACTACGCCGGCGCCGACAACGACACCCGCACGATGAGCTTTCTGCTGCATCGCGAGCTGGCGCCCGACTGGACGCTGACGCTCGGCTATCTGCGCCAGATCGCCGACCGCGAGACCTCTGCCGTGACCAACACCGTCACCAACGCCACGACCGGCGCCTACACCACCAGCGCCAGCACCACGACCGCCAGCCGCTTCACCGTCGACAGCAACCAGCTGCGACTCAATGGCCGCGCCGTCACCGGCCCGGTCACGCATGCGCTGACGCTGGCCAACAGCGGCTTCGACTGGGAAAACTTCAACCCGGTCGCGGGCCGCAGCGTCACGCTCGGCAGCGCGCGCATCGGCGCGCCGATGGATTACGCCGCGCCGGTCTGGCCCAACTACGTCGCGCGCTACCGCAGCGCCAGCCAGCAGCAGCAGGCCGTGATGGCAGCCGACGAACTCGGCCTGGGCGACCGGTGGAAGCTGATGCTCAGCGCCAGCTGGAGCCGCATGAAGCTGCGCAACTACAGCGCCGCCGGCGTGGCCAGTGCGCCGATGAGCGATGACGGCCTCAGTCCCGCCGCGAGCCTCATGTACAAGCCGACCGCCGACAGCAGCGTCTACGCCGGCTACAGCGACACTCTCCAGCCCGGCGATGTGGCGCCGGCCGGCAGCGCCAACGCCGGCCAGTGGCTTTCGCCCTATCGCAGCAAGCAATGGGAAGCCGGCTGGAAGGCGCGCGCCGCCGACCTCGACCTGAGCGCGACGGCCTTCCGCATCGTGCGGCCATATGCGTTCGCTGCCGCGACCGGCGCCGTCTACGCCACCGACGGCGAGCAGGTGAATCGCGGCATCGAGCTGGGCGCCACCGGCCGCGCGAGCGAGCTGCTGTCGATCTACAGCGGACTGACCTGGCTCGATCCCAAGCTCACGCAATCCTCGGTCGCGGCGAGCGAGAACAAGCGCATCGTCGGCCTGAGCCGGCTGGCCGCCAGCGTCGCCGGCGAGCTGCGCATTCCGGCCGTCGCCGGGCTGTCGCTCAGTGCGCGCGTGGCCGGCGCGGGCAAGCGCGCCGCCAACAACGCCAACACCGACTGGATCGGCGGCTATGTGGTGGCCGACGCGGGGCTGCGCTACAACGCGCGCATCGGCGGCAACGCAACCGTGTGGCGGCTGTCGGCCAACAACCTGGCCGACACGCGCTACTGGACCAACGTGGTCGCGGGCGGGCTCAACGGCTACTCGGGCACCGGCAATGCGGCGGCCACGGTTGCCGCGCCGCGCACCGTGATTGCCAGCGTGCAGTTCGACCTGTGAACCTGCGCGCGCGCAGACGCTGGCTGGCCCGGGCCGCACGCACCGCAGCCGGGCTTGCGCTCGACGGCGTCGGCGCGCGCGTGGCCGGTGCGCTGGCGCTCGGCGCTGGCGGCAACCGCGCCCAGGCCCGGCCCGAGCTGCTGACCGCATCGTTCGCGCCGGCCGCGAGCCTGCCGGCCAACGGCGGCACGGGCAGCGGCGGCAACGCCGTCGAACCGGTGGCGCCGCCGCGCGATGTGCTCGGCCGGCCGGTGCCGCTGCCGGCGCCGTCCGCGCGCATCGCCGATGGCTGGCCGGCGCACAACGCGCTGCTGCTCACGCTCGGCGCGGCCGACCGCATCGTCGCCACCGTCTGCCTGCCGTCGGCGCGCCCGTGGATGTACCGCGTGGCGCCCGGCCTCAGGCGCGCGGCGACGAGTCAGGTCGGCGCCTTCAACGCCGAGGAGCTGCTGCTGCGCGGCGCCCAGCTCGCCTTCGTGCCGCCCGGCGATCCGGCCGGCAGGCGGCTCGCGGCGGCCGGCATCGCCACCGTCGAGACCAGCTTCCGCAGCTTCGCGACGATGCGCGACTGCCTGCTCACCACCGCCGCCCTGCTCGGCGACGACGCCCCGGCACGCGCCCGCGACTACCTCGCCGCGCTCGACGCCACGCGCGCCGAACTCGACGCCCGGCTGCGTCCGCTGCCCGCCGCGCAACGCCCGAGCGTGCTGCACCTGGCGCGCGCCGAGCCGCTGGTGGCCGACGGCCGCAACACCATCGTCAACGAATGGATCGAGGCCGCCGGCGGCCGCAACGCCGCCGCCGCGCTCGACGGCAACCTGCGCGAAATCACGCTCGAACAAGCGCTGGCCTGGGACCCCGACATCGTCGTGCTGGCCGGTGCCGGCGCGCTGCAACGCCCGGCCGGGCTCGGCCTGCTGCGCGCGGTGCGCGAGGGCCGGCTCTTCATCAATCCCGACGGCGTGTTCCCGTGGGATCGCTACGGCAGCGAGCTGGCACTGCAACTGCCGTGGGCCGCCAGCCGCTTCCATCCGGCGCTGTTCGGCCAACTCGATCTGGTCGCCCGCACGCGCGACTTCTACCGCCGCTTCTTCAACCATCGGCTCGATGACGACGCCGCGCGCCGCATCCTCGCCGGACTACCGCCACTGCCATGACAACGCCAGCAAAGCTGCTCCCCTTCGCGCGCCGGTGCGCCGCCGTCTGCGCCGCCGCGCTGCTCGCCCTGCCGGTTCAGGCGCGCGAAATCGTCGACATGCTCGGCCGCAAGGTCGAGGTGCCCGAGCGCGTGACCGGCGTCTACGGCTCGGCGCCGCCGCTCACCGTGCTGATTCATGCGCTCGATCCGGCGCTGCTGGCCGGCGTCAACTTTCCGTTCACCGAGGCCGACCGGCGCTGGCTGCCGGCACGCAGCGCCGGCCTGCCGGTAATGGGCGGTCTGGTCGGCATGGGCCGCACGCTCGACGTGGAAACCCTGCTCAAGGAAAAGCCCGCGCTCGGCCTGGCCTGGAACACCAGGTTCAACGACCGCGCCCGCACCGAGGAAGTGTTCGCCCGGGCCGGCGTGCCGGTGCTGTTCATCACGCTCGACAACCTCGCCGACTGGGCGCCGGCGCTCGAATTCCTCGGCCGCGCCACCGGCCGCGACGCGCGCGGCAAGGCGCTGGCAGCCGAGATTCGCGGCGCGCTCGACCGCGTGAACAAGGCGGTCGCCGGCGTGCCGCAATCGGCCTGGCCGCGCGTCTACTACGCCGAGAGCGCCGACGGCCTCGCGACCGAATGCGACCAGTCCTTCCATGTGGAGCCGATCGCGCTGGCCGGCGGCTACAACGTGCTGCGCTGCTCGCCGTCCAGCCACATGGGCATGGAGCGCGTCAGCCTCGAACAGCTGCTGGCCTGGGATCCGGACATCATCCTGGCGCAGGAAGCCGCCTTCATGAGCGCGGTGAAGACCGACAGCCGCTGGCAGCGCTTGCGCGCGGTGCGCGACGGCAGGATCTACTGGGTGCCGCATTCGCCGTTCAACTGGATGGACCGGCCGCCGTCGCTGATGCGCGCGCTCGGCATCCAGTGGCTCGCCGGGCTGTTCCATCCGCAGCGCTTCGCCTTCGACCTGAAGCAGGAAACCAGGCGCTTCTACAAGGACGTGCTCGGCATCGAGCTGGCCGACGCCGACGTGGGGGCCATCCTCAATCCGCCCGACGGTCACGAGGCCATGCACATGCACTGACCGCGTGGGACTGCGCCGACGGCGCGCCGGCCCCGCGCTGCCTAGACTGGCCGGACGCCCCCTCTCCGTCCGCCAATCGCGATGCCCGATCCCGCCTCACTGCTGCCCAGCGCCGAATGGCCTTACGTGCAGATCCTCATGCGCTTGGCGCTCAGCCTCGCGCTCGGGCTGCTGATCGGGCTGGAACGCGAGCGGCGCGGCAAGGAAGCGGGCCTGCGCACCTTCGGCTTCGTGAGCCTGCTGGGCGCGCTCGGCGGCTCGCTCGGGCACGACTTCGCGCTGCTCATCCTGGCGCTCGTGGGCCTGCTCGCCGTGCTGCTCAACGTGCAGACGCTGCGCGCCGGCCAGGGCACCGAGCTGACCACCTCGGCCGCGATGCTCGTGACCTGCGTGGCCGGCATCCTCTGCGGCCAAGGCCACACGGTTTCACCAGCGGCGGTGATGGTGATCGCCACCGCGCTGCTGGCGTGGAAGGAGCGGCTCGCGGGCTTTTCCAGCGGCCTTACCGAGGGCGAGCTGCGCTCGGCGCTGCTGCTCGCCATCCTCGCCATCGTCATCTATCCCGCGCTGCCGACCGGGCCGGTCGGGCCCTGGGGCCTCGTCGAGCCGCGCGCCGCATGGATCACGGTGATGCTCATCGCGGCCATCGGCTCGGCCAACTACATCCTCTGGAAGCTCTACGGTTCGCGCGGCACCGAGCTGTCGGGCTTTCTGGGCGGGCTGGTGAACAGCAATTTCACCGTGATCGAGCTGTCGTCGCGCTTGCGCCAGGCGTCGGGCGCGGGACTGGAGACGGCCTATCGCGGCATCCTGCTCGCCACCACGGCCATGGTCGTGCGCAATGCCGGACTGCTGCTCATCCTCGCGCCGTTCGCGCTGGTGGGCGCCCTGCCCGCCTTCGCGCTGATGCTGGTGATGGCCCTGCTGCTGGCGCTGTGGAGCTACCGGCGCCGGCATGACGACAGCGCCGCGCCCACCGCCATCAGCCTCGACCTGCCGTTCTCGCTGCCGGTGGCGCTGAAGTACGGCGCCATCTTCCTGCTGCTGCACATCGCCGGCGGCGTGACCCAGCGCCAGCTCGGCGATGCCGGCTTCTACGCGGTGAGCGCGGTGGGCGGGCTGATGTCGAGCGCCAGCGCGGTGGCGGCCGCCGCCACGCTCGCGGCCCAGGGCAGCCTCGCGCCGACGGTGGCCGGCAACGGCGCCATCCTCGCGTCGTTCACCAGCATCGCGTTCAGCCTGTCGTTCGTGCTGCGCACGCGGCATCGGCCGCTGATCCGCCGGCTCGCGATTGCAATGGCTTGCATCGCGGCGGCGGGGCTGGTGGGCGTGCTGGCCGCGAGCAGCGCGGCGCCGGTCATCGAGCGCTGGCTGCCGCAGCTCGGCACGGCGATGACGGCACCGCCGCCCGCGCCGGTCCGCCGCCTCAGCGAATGATGTCGTAGCTGTAGTCGGTCTTGCCGGCGACGATGGTGTTGGTGTCGAGCGCCTCGAAGAACTCGTCGAGCAGGTTCACCAGCACGCGCAGGCCGCCCTCGTAGCCCCAGATCGGATAGCGGTGGTAGTGGTGGCGGTCGAAGATCGGGAAGACGAGCCGGATCAGCGGCGTGCCGGTATCGCGCTCCAGATACTTGCCGTAGGTGTTGCCGATCAGGAAGTCGACCGGCTCGGTGAACAGCAGCGAGCGCATGTGCCACAGATCGCGCTTGGGCCAGGCCTTGCAATGGCTGCCGTAGGGGCTGGCGTCGAAGATCTTCTGCATGTCGTCGGCCCAGTCGGCATCGCCGTTGGTGGCCAGCACATGGATCGGCTCGGCGCCCAGCTCCAGCAGGAAGGCGGACATGCCGGCCAGGAAGTCGGGATCGCCGTAGAGCGCATAGCGCTTGCCGTGCAGATGCGCATGCGAATCGGCGATGGCGTCGAGCAGCTGGCCGCGTTCCTTCTCCAGCGACTCGGGCACCGGCTTGCCCGTGAGCCGCGCGATTTCCATGATGAAGGCGTCGGTCGCGGCCACGCCGATCGGGCTGTGCAGCACCACGACTTCCTGGCCCTTCTCGCGCACGTACTTGGCGGTCTTCTCGCTGCTGTAGCCCTGGAAGAAGATTGTCGCCTTGGCATGGATGGCGCGCTCGATCTCGGCCTTGGTGGTGCCGCCGTTGTACATGCGGAACTCGCCGTCCATGGGCGTGTTCCAGGCGCGCGACGGGTCGCAGAGGATGGTGTAGTCGCAGCCGAAGGCGTCGAGGATGCGGCGGATCTCGGGCATGTTGCCGACGACGAAACCGTCAAAGCCGCCGACGAAGTTGATGCTGTCGTCGGGCACGCGAACCAGCGGCTCGGTCGATTGCGCCTTGCCGTCCCAGAAGTACTGGAGCACGCCCTTGAGCGCATTGTCGTAGCCGGTGATGTGGCTGCCGACGAAGGCCGGCGTGTGCGCGAACGGCACGTCGAAATCCTGCGGGATGCTGCCCTTCTGCTTCGAGTTCTTGATGAAGGCGTCGAGGTCGTCGCCGATCACCTCGGCCATGCAGGTGGTCGACACCGAGATCATCTCGGGCTGGTACAGGTTGTAGGAGTTGGCCAGGCCATCGATCATGTTGTTGAGGCCGCCGAACACCGCCGCGTCCTCGGTCATGGACGACGACACGCAGGACGTCGGCTCCTTGAAATGGCGCGAGAAGTGCGAGCGGTAATAGGCCACGCAGCCCTGCGAGCCATGCACGAAGGACAGCGTCTTGTGAAAGCCATGCGCAACGAACACCGCGCCGAGCGGCTGGCAGGCCTTGGCCGGGTTCACGACCAACCCTTCGCGCGCGAAGTTCTTCTCGCGGTATTCGGGCGTCTTGGTCCATTGCACGATCTCGGCGATGGCTTCGTCGCTGTGGTTGAACTCGAACTGCTTCTTGTCGGCGAAGAGCTTCTGGTACTCGGGTTCGCGGAACAGCAGTTCGTGGTCGATGACCTTGGCGGCACTCTGGGGCACGGGGGACTCCGGTGAGGAAAGGGAAGTGAGGCGCTGTCTTGCGCGGCGGCCGGCATCCCCCCGAACCCCGGAGACCTCCGGCGCAATGTTTTTTAATGTATTTCGTCATGACGCCGATTCCGCTTGCGCTGGATCAAGCGGGCGCGGCACCTGCGTCGCCATTTCCAGGCGAACGATGAGCATTTCTCTTCGTACCGAGCTGCGAAAAGGCGACGGCCAGCACTCGCATCCGGCATGCTCATTGCCTTCGGACAGTTTTCGTAATGTTTACGACAATATTCCGAAAAATGGGCAACAGAAGCAGCAGATCCGGCAACGCGGGCCGTCCACCGCGTCTCCTGCGCAGGCTCGCTGCAAGCGCTTTCACGCTGCTGGTCGCGGCCTGCGGCGGCGGCGGTGGCGGCGCACCGGGCCAGCCGGCCGGCGCTGGCGCCGACACCGCCGGCGCCGATCTCGACACCGCGCTGCGCGCCGCGCTCGCGGCCAATGCCGTCGTGCTGCCCGCGCGACCCGAGGTGGCCGACGCCCGGTACAACCTCGGCGCCAACCTGTTCCAGAGCACGCTGCTGTCGGGCAACCGCAAGGTCTCGTGCGCGAGCTGCCATCCGATCGGCAACGCGGGCGTCGACAACCTCGTGCTGTCGATCGGCATCAACGGCAGCGGCAGTCCGCCGACGCGTACCGGCTCGCCGGTCATCCATCGCAACGCGCCCGGTCTCGTCAACCTCGGACTCGGCATCGCCACGCGGCTCTTTCACGACGGCCGCGTCGCCCTCGTCGATGGCCGCTACGTCACGCCAGCCGGCAGCCAGCTGCCCGACGGCCTTGCCAGCGTGGTCGCGGCCCAGGCGCTGTTTCCGCTGCTGTCGCGTGACGAGATGCTCGGCTGGCCCGCCGCCGACGACGACAACGAGCTGGCCGACCTCGTCGCGGCCGACACCGCGCCCGAGTCCGACCCGAAGCCGGTGTGGGCCGGCATCGTCGCGCGACTCGTGGCCGATGCCGGCTTCGCGAGCCAGTTGCGCGTCGCCTATCCCGACCTGCCGCCCGGCGCCATCGGCATCGAGCACATCGCAAACGCGCTGGCCGCCTTCGAGCAGCGGCGCTGGTATTCGCTGGGCGGTAACCGCTACCTGCCCGGCTATCTCGCCGGCAGCGCCGAGCTGCCCGACGACGCCAAGCGCGGCGGCATCCTGTTCCACGGCCGTGCCGGCTGCGCGCGCTGCCACTCGGGGCCGCTGTTCACCGACCAGAAGTTCCACAACCTCGCGGTGCCGCAGATCGGCCCGGGCTTCGGCGCCGGCGCACGCGCCACGCCGGCCCATGACGCCGGCCGCGAAGGCGTCACGGGCGACGCCGCCGACCGCTACGCCTTCCTCACGCCCTCGCTCTGGGAGGTGCGCCACACCTTCCCCTATCTGCACAACGGCGTGTACGCCACGCTCGACGAAGTCATCCGCCACCACCTCGCGCCGGCCGAACGCGCCCTCGCCTTCCGCTGCACCGGCGAGCTGCGCAGCGGGGGCAACGTCGTCGCCTGCCGCGACAGCACGACCGCCGCCGCGCTCTACGCCGACATGGTCGCCCGCCTCGACCCGCTGCTCGCCGCCCCGCCGTCGCTGAGCGACGCCGACATCGCCGATCTCATCGCCTTCCTCAACCAGCTCACCGACGGCAACAACGTCTCGGTGCGCTGACCCACGCCAACTACAGGAGAACTTCATGTCAACCCGCAAGACGGGGCGCCTGCGCGCGCTCCTCGCGGGCGCGTTCGCGCTCGCCCTCGCCGCGTGCGGCAGCGGCAGCGACGGGCCGGCCAGCGCGCCGGTCACGCCCTCGGCCTCGTTCATGGTTAAGGCCGGCGGCACGGTCGCGCTGATGCCCGCCGACGCCACCACCGCCGTCGACCCGACCGACGCGGCCAGCAGCCCGAGCGGCTCGACGCCCTACTTCGTCCCGTCGGGCGCGATCGGCGTGACCGCGCTCAAGACGCTCATGAACGACGCCACCACCTTCCCGGCGGCCGAGCAGCCGCTGACCGTCACGGTCGGCACCGACAGCTACAAGGGCTACCGCCTCGCCGACGTGGTCGTGCGCGCCACGAAGTTCCGCCCGGCCGACTACAACACCGGCGCCTTCGGCGCGACCACCGCGATCGTCGCGGTCGGCATCGACGGGCGCATGTCGGTGTTCTCGTTCACCGAGCTGATCCGCACCGCCAACGGCGAGAAGACCATCGTCGCCTACGAGAAGAACGGCGCCGCCCTGCCCGACGCCGAAGGCGCGATGGAACTGATCGCCGGCGCCGACACCGATCCCGCGCTGCGTCGCACGCCGCGCCTGGCCGAGCTGCATGTGCGCAATGACTACGTGGCCACGAGCGGCACGCTCGCCTCGGCCGCGACGGCCGCCGCCGTGGCGCCGGGCGATGTCGCGTTCACGATCTCGGGCGCGGTCAACAGCAGCATCACCGTGACGGCGGCGACGCTGTCGGCCACGTCGTCGCAGGGGCTGTACGCGGTGGACCGCATCGGCAGCCGCGCTGCAAGCGCTTTCACCACCTACCACTTCCAGGAATACGGCCCGCGCCACATGAACTACTGGTACGGCCAGGGCGTGCGCCTGACCGACGTGCTCGACACCGCCGGCCTGCAATTCCCGGCCGAGAAGAACCGCTGCTTCGTCGTGATCACGAGCCTCAACAACCAGCCGGCGCTGTTCTCCTGCGGCGAGCTGTACAACAGCGCGGTGGGCATCGGCGACGGCCTCGCGGGCGCCGGCAACCGCAGCCGCTCGAAGGGCGTGCTGCTCGTGACCGACGACTTCCGCATGGGCACGGGCAACAACATGATGATGACCTGCTGGAACGACTACTCCACCTGCACCAAGACCGACGCCGGCAATCCCGAGGCCTACACCTCGGCCATGGACGCCAACGGCGACCACGTGAACTACCAGTCGATCGCCCTCGTCTCGACCGAGGACAAGCTGCCCTTCATCCCCTTCGGCCGCTGGTATCCGATGCCGGCCAACTGCGCCAGCTTCGTCTGGAAGTGCAACGCCTGGATCGACGTGGGCGAGCGGCTGCAGCAGGGCATCCGCGGCATGACCGTGTACTACGCGGGCGCCAGCGGCGGCATGCACTGACCGCCGGCACCGGCGGCCGGCGCTGGCGGCGCCCCCGCCAGCGGCCGCGTCCGGCACCCATGCCGGCGCGCCGGTCATGCGGCGCGCCGGGCGCGGACGACACCCGCGCCCGGCGCCGTCTGCTCAGAACTTCACCCGCCCCTGCACAAAGCCATACCGCCCCAACTCCGGGAACCCCTCGGCATACGCATACACCCGGTCAAACAGATTGCGCACACCCGCCTCCAGCAGCACATCCGGCGCCACTGTCCAGCCCGCCTTCAACCCCGCCACCGCAAACCCGTTGGCCACCTGCGTGCCGGTGCTCGCGCTGTAGGCATAGCTCTGGGCATCGACCGTGGCGGTCACATCCACCGTTGGCGTCGCATGCAGCCGCGCAAACACGAAGAAGCGGTTGCGCGGCACGTCGGTGAGCTTGACGGTCGGATTGCTGCGGTTCTTGCGCGCGAGGCCGGTGTAGTTGCCGCCCAGGTCGAGCAGCGCGCTGCGCCAGTCGGCGCTCAGTTCCACGCCGTCCACGCGCACGCGGCCCAGGTTCTGCGCCTGCTGGCAGAAGCCGACCGGCCGGTAGTTGGGGCAGGCGCCGCTGGCGAACACCACGTTCTGGATCTGGTCGCTGATGTCGCTGTGGAAGACCGCGACGCCGAGGTCGGTGCCCGCCACGCGACCGTCCCAGCCCAGCTCGTAATGGTTGGCGCGCTCGGGATCGAGGCCGGCATTCGGCACCGCCTGCCCGAGCCGATAGCTGTAGCGGTCCTTGATGGTCGGGAAGCGGCTCTTGCGTGCCACGGTCGCATGCAGCCGGCCGTCCTCGCCCAGCGTGTAGAAGGCGCCGACCTGCCCGTTGATCGCCGAGTCGTCGACCAGCGGGAAGTCGGTCACGGCCTTGGTGGTCGAGTTGTAGTCCTGCGCCTCGACCGCGCGACGCGCATCGCGGCCGATGCCGGCCACCAGCGTGAGGTTGGGCGTGACGGCCTGGCTGTCCTCGATGCTGAAGCTGGTGGTGCGGTCCTTGAACAGGCGCCAGGGCTCGCCGGCGTTGTGCTCGCGATGCACGTCGATCTTGAGCTGGGCCGCGAGGCTGAGCTTGTTGCCCGGCGCGATGGCGATGTCGTCCTGCAGCGCGAGGCCGTTGCTGTAGTCGTCGTACCAGCTCTGGAACGACGAGCCCTTCTTCTGCGTGGTGTAGGTCGCGTCGTCATAGGTGAACAGCGAGTTCTGGAACTTGTCGTTGAACGCGCGGACCTTGACCGTGTGGTCGCCGAAGCGGGTGCTGGTGTTGAGGTAGACGCTGGTCTTGTTCCAGTACGGCCAGCGCCAGTAGGCCGGGCTGGCCACGCTGCCGGTGTAGGGCGGATCGCCCTTGCTGCCGTTCTGCTGGATGAAGCTGAGCGCGTATTCGTCGCTGGCGTTGGGCGTGAGGCCGAGCTTGAGGTTGACCTTGCTGTCGTTGGCATCGCTGTTGTCGCGCTTGCCGCCGTCGTCGCCCCTGGACGGCTTGAAGCCCGAGGGCAGCGGCGTCCAGTCCTGGTCGACGCTGGAGGCGCCGAGTTGCAGGTACCAGAGGCCCTGGTTGCTGCCCAGATTGGCCCAGGCGCGGTTGCGGAACGGCACGCCCTTGCCGACGAAATCGAGCCCGGCGCCGACCTCGCCTTCGAGCGCCTTCTGCGGCCGGCGGCTCACGAGGTTGATCGCGCCGCCGAGCGTGTTCGAGCCATAGGCCATCGCGCTGAAGCCCTTGCTGATGTCGATGCGCGCCAGGTCGAAGGTGGTGAAGCGGCCCAGGTCGACATTGCCGTCATAGGGCACGTAGACCGGAATGCCGTCGATGAAGAGCTGCACCTGGCGCGTGTCGAAGCCGCGCACGTAGACCACCTGCTCATTGCGCTGGCCGTGCTTGCCCAGGTTGATGCCGGGCGACAGCGTGAGCGCATCGCCGACGGTGAGGCGGTCGTTGGCCTGGATGGTCGCGGCGTCGATCACGTCGGCGGTTCCGACCGGCGGGCCACTGGCCGGACCGGCCACCTCGACCTTGCCGAGGTTGAAGGCGGGCGTCGTGTCCTCGGCGCCGGCCGCGCCGGCAAGGCCGCCGCCGATGGCGGCGATGAGGAGAGCGAGCCGATGACGGCGCGGGACGGATGGCAGGCGCATTGCTGGACTCCTTCGTTATGTTGCATTGGAAATTACGAAGGGTAGGACAGCAAAAGCCGAGCCATTGATTGGCGGCCGTCATGCAGCGCTGAAGATGCAATCCAGCGTGGCACCTTGCGCAGCAATTTCCACGATGCGCAAATCTGCCGGGGTCACCCGGGCGCCGCCCGCAACGCTTTGTACGAAATGTAGATATCGCTACAGCGCGCCTGCGGACGGGCCGAGCCGCACGGCCACGTCGGCCGGCGGCGCGGTGTAGGGCGCCGAGGTGACGAGGAAGTCGGCACCGGCAGCCACATAGGCGCCGGCGTTGTCGGCCTTGACGCCGCCAGCCGCCGCGATGCTGGCGCGCAACCCGGCCGCATCGATCAGCCGGCGCGTCTCGGCGACGGCGGCGGGCGGGAATTTTTCGAGCTGGAGCACGTCGGCGCCGGCCTCGGCCCAGCGCAGCGCCTCGGCCGGATCGGCGACCTCGACGACGAGCTTTTTCTCGGGCTCCTGGGCGCGCAGGCGGGCGACGGTGTCGGCCGGCGCTTCGGTGAGGAAGGCGCGGTGCTCGGCGAACACCAGGATGCTTTCCGACAGCCCGAGCCGATGCAGCCGCGCGCCGGCGCAGCGCACCGCCTTCACCGACATGGCCTTGGCGCCGGGCGCGGTCTTGCGGGTGCAGGCCACGGGCAGGCGGCGCCCCTCATGCTCGGCCGCCGCGACGATGGCTGCCGCCGAGGTGGCGATGCCGCTGGCCCATTCGACCAGGATTTGCGCGGCCTTCCAGGCGCGGTGCAGCTGGCCGGCCGTGCCATGCGCCACCAGGATCGGCGCGCCGGCGTCGAGCGCGTCGCCGCTGGCGGCCAGCAGTTCGGCGCGCGCGCCGGTCAGCTCGAACATGCGCGCGGCTTCTTCGGCGCCGCACACGGTCATCGCGCGGCGGGCGTTGAAATGGGCATGCGCGGGGCTGGCGCCGATGGCCAGACTGAGCGTGGTGAGGTCGCCGGCCGGCACATCGTCGGCCAGCAGCTGCCATAGCGCGGCGTCGGAAAGCGCGCGTTCTTGCATGGAAATCTCCGGTGAAAACGGTGGCAGATCAGCCGAGGACCGCCACGCCTTTCACCTGCGCATGCACGGCCAGCCCCGGCCCGATCCCGAGCTGTTCGGCCGACCTGCGCGTGATGCGCGACAGCAGCGGCACGCCGCCCACGTCGAGCCGGATCAGGCTGCGTCCGCGTTCGTCGTCGCTGCGCGCGACCACGGTGGCCGGCAGCACATTCTGGATGCTGGAGCGCGACGGCGGATCGAGCGCCACGCTCACGTCGCGCGCGGCGATCTGAATGCGCACCGCCGCGCCGGGCGCGCGGTCGAGGCTGGCGACCCACACGGCGCCGCCGGCAAAGTCGAGCCGGCTCAGGCCATAGCCGTCGTCGCGCAGGCCGAGCCGGGTGGTGACGACCACGCCGCCCTCCTCGGCCTGGGCCAGCGGCAGGTCGGCGCGCGCGGTCACCTCGGCGATCGGGCCGCTGGCCAGCACCCGGCCGCGCTCCAGCAGCACCAGGTGATCGGCCAGCTGGGCCACCTCGTGCATCGAGTGGCTGACGTAGATCATCGGCAGCGCCAGCTCGTCGCGCAGCCGCACCAGATAGGGCAGCACCTCGGCCTTGCGCGCGTCGTCGAGCGCCGACAGCGGCTCGTCGAGCAGCAGCACGCGCGGGCTGGTCATGAGCGCGCGCGCAATGCCCACGCGCTGCTTCTCGCCGCCCGACAGCCGCGCCGGCTTGCGGTCGAGCAGCGCCTCGATGCCGAGCAGCGCCACCACTTCGTCGAAGTCGATGCGGCGCTCGGCGGCCGGCACGCGCTTGCAGCCGTAGTCGATGTTCCTGCGCACGCTCATGTGCGGAAACAGCCGCGCATCCTGGAACACGAAGCCGAGCGCCCGCTCATGCACCGGCACGAACACGCCGGCGGCGCTGTCCTGCCAGACCGCGTCGCCGATGGCCACGCGGCCGCTGCACTTGGCCTCAAGTCCGGCGATGGCGCGCAGGCAGGTGGTCTTGCCCGAGCCCGACGGGCCGAACAGCGCGGTCACGCCGGCGCCCGGCAGCGCCAGATCGGCGGCCAGACTGAAGCCCGGCCAGTCGAGCCTGAGGCTGGCGACGATGGGCGAGGCGACGCCGGCACGGCCGAGGCTGCCGGCGGCGGGCAGCGACTGATCGTTCATGTCCATGCGCCCTGCCCTCAGCCGCGCGCCGGCGCGCCGGGCGCCAGCCAGTTGCCGCGCCGGCCCAGCAGGCTCATGAGCAGCAGCACGGTGAAGGAGAACGCCACCATGCCGCCGGCCAGCACATGCGCCTTGGCATAGTCGAGCGCCTCGACCTCGCTGTAGACCAGCACCGACAGCACGCGGGTCTTGTCGGGGATGTTGCCGCCGACCATCAGCACGATGCCGAACTCGCCGACCGTGTGCGCAAAGCCCAGCACCGTGGCCGCCGCAAAGCCCGGCCCGGCAAGCGGAATCACCACGCTGAAGAAGCGGTCGAGCGGCCCGGCGCGCAGCGTGGCAGCCGCCTCGATCGGACCGTCGCCAATGCCCTGGAACGCGGCCTGGAGCGGCTGCACCACGAACGGCAGCGAATACACCACCGACGCCAGCACCAGCCCGTGGAAGGTGAACGGCAGCCCGCCCAGGCCCAGCCAGCGCATGGCCTGCCCGAGCGCGCCCTGCGGCCCCATCAGCAGCAGCAGATAAAAGCCCAGCACCGTCGGCGGCAGCACGATGGGCAGCGACACCGCCGCGCCGATCGGCGCCTTGAGCCAGGAGCGCGTGCGCGCCAGCCACCACGCGATCGGCGTGCCCACCAGCAGCAGCAGCGCCGTGGTGAGCGAGGCGAGTTCGAGCGTGAGCCGGATCGCCGACCATTCGGCGGCGCCAATCAGCGGGGCGGCGGTGTCGGGCATGGGCGATCAGGGCAGGTCGTAGCCGAAGCTCTTGATGACGGCCTGCGCCTGCGGTCCCTTGAGGAAGGCCAGCAGCGCCTCGGCGCCCGGCTTGCCCTTGGCGCTGCTCAGCAGCACCGCGTCCTGGCGGATCTGGGTGTAGAGCGACGACGGCACGACCCAGGCCGAGCCCTCGGCGATCTTGCCGTCCCTGGTCACCTGCGACAGCGCGACGAAGCCAAGCTCGGCATTGCCGGTGGCGATGAACTGATAGGCCTGGGTGATGTTCTCGCCGACCACGAATCTGGGCTGGAGCGCGTCATGCACGCCGAGCTTCTTGAGCACCTCGACGCCGGCGGCGCCATAGGGCGCGAGCTTGGGATCGGCGAAGGCCAGATGCTCGAACTTGCCGCTCTTGAGCACCTCGCCCTTGTCGTCGACAAAGCCGGGCTTGGCGCTCCACAGCACCAGCTTGCCGATGGCATAGGTGCGCGCCGTGCCGGCCACGCCGAGGCCTTCCTTTTCGAGCTTGGCCGGGGTTTCGTCGTCGGCGGCGATCAGCACGTCGAACGGCCCGCCGGCCTTGATCTGCGCATAGAACTTGCCGGTCGAGCCGGTCGACAGCACCACCTTGTGGCCGGTCGCGGCTTCGAAGGCAGGGATGATCTTCTGGATCGGCGCGGTGAAATTGGCGGCGACGGCGATGCTCACTTCCTCGGCCTGGGCGGCCACGGTGGCGAGGGCAAGGCCGGCCAGCGCGAGCAGGCGGATCAGCGGACGGAAAGGCTTCATCGGGAGGCTCCGGTTGGGATGTGAACGGTCAGAACACCCGCTGCACGACGATGCGGGTGAGGTTGCGCACATGGCGCGGGCCGGTGACTTCGTCCATCAGGCTCAGCAGCACGAAGTCGCCCTCGCGCGCGGTCAGCGGTGCGGCGTCGTCGTCGAAGGCGATGAACACGCCATCGCCGAGCGGGGTGTGGAACAGCTCGGCCCAGCTGAACAGGGCGCGATAGCCGTCGTCGGCCTCGGCCACCACCACCAGCCGGCGGCAGTCGTCATGCCGGTCGACGCTCGGGCGCGCGGCCTCGACCAGCGTGCGCAGGGCCACGCCGCGATAGCGCCGTGCCGCGCCGATGCCGCCGCCGAGGCAGGTGGGCGTGAAATCGACCAGCCGCGTGGGCAGCGCCCGCAGCGTGTCGGCGCAAAGCACGAGCGGCCGGTCGACATTGCCGTTGACGATCAGCCCCTGGCGCGGCGCGACCGGCTGGACAAGGCTGGCGAGGAAATGTTCGGGCTTCATGCGGGCTCCGTGGCGGGACTGTCGGGTTTGTACGCTATGTTGTTGCGTGCATATCGACCAGCAAGACACAGGCCAGCGACTGGCAATTCACTGCATATCGAAGCCGGCATCAGTGGCTCGCCGCCAGCAGCACCACCGAGGGATCGAACACCGCGATGAGCGAGGTGCCGACGGCCGGCAGCGCGTTCTCGTCGGCCGCCTCCTGCAGGCAGAACACCGACAGTCCGCCCGGCAGCGCGAGCGCCAGCTCGGCCCGGCCGGCCTCGAAATCGATCTCGGCGAGCTGGCCTTCGAGCCGGTTGGCGCGCGCCGCGACCAGCGCATCGGGCCCGACCGCGGTTGCCGCGCTCGACTTGAACACCGCGATCGCCGGCGCGCCGACATCGAGCCCGAGGTTGTCGAGACTGAGCCGCGACACCAGCGCGCGCAGGCTCTGGGCATTGGCCAGCCGCAGCTGCACCGAGGCCTGCGGCCCGACCAGATCGATGCGCTCGACCACGCCGGCGAGCTGGTTGCGCGCGCTCATGCGCAGGCTCAGCCGACCGAGCATCGCCAGCCAGTGCTGCATGTCGCTGCCGCCGCTGGCGACCCAGTCGAGGAATTCCTGCTGGCGCGCATGCAGCGCCGCATAGGTGGCGAGCAGGGTGCGGCCGGCCTCGGTGAGCGCCGCGCCGCCGCCGCCGGCACCGCCCTTGGTGCGCTCGACGATGGCTTCGCCGGCGAGGTTGTTGAGCGCATCGATCGCGCCCCAGGCGGTGCGGTAGCTGATGCCGACCGCCTGGGCGGCGGCGCTGATCGAGCCGCCTTCGGCGATCTGGCGCAGCAGCTCGAAGCGCTTGGGACCGACCAGTTCCTGGCCGTCGCGCTCGACGAAGAGTTGGGTGGCGAACAGCATGGGCTTGTGCGCCGAATCTTTGGGTGACATGGCCGGGACGGGGCGGAGACCGTTTCGCGCGGAGGTGGATGTGCGTTTTTATGGCGCGATTATGTCACCGACATGCAACCGATTGCCTATCGAAAGCCGAAAGCTGCTGGCAACCCGCCTATCGCTTCAGCGCCGGTCGAGCGCGCGGGCGAGCCAGCGCAGCAGCTCGGGCGCCTCGCTCGATGCCGCGTTGAAGCGCAGAAAGCTGGACGGCGCCTGGGTCGGATTGAACAGCGCGCCCGGCGCCAGCAGGATGCCGTCGCGCCGGGCCTCGGCGGCGAGCGGCCGGGTTTCGGTGCCGGCGTCGGCCCACAGGAAGTGGCCGGCCTCGGGCACGGCGGGCAGGCGCAGGCCGACCTTTTCGAGCGCGCGGGCGGCGCGTTCGCGCGCGCCGTCGACCTTGCCGCGCAGCCGCTCGACATGCTTGCGGTAGCGGCCTTCGCTCAGCACCTTGTAGAGCACGCGCTCGGGCAGCTCGGGATTGGCGATGGCGCACAGCGTCTTGCGCTCGACCAGCGCGGCGACGGTGTCGTCGTCGGCGGCCACGTAGCCGACGCGCAGATTGGGCGCCAGCGTCTTGGAAAAGCCGCCGCAGTAGATGACCGAGCGCAGCTGGTCGAGGCTGGCGAGCCGCACGCCACGGCCGCTGGCCGGCGCGGCAAAGTCACCATAGATGTCGTCCTCGACGATGCGCAGGCCGTGGCGGCCGGCCAGCACCAGCAGCTCGTGGGCGCGCGCCAGCGACAGCATCGAGCCGGTCGGGTTCTGGCAGACGGCGGTCATCACGAACAGGCGCGGCCGGTGCTCGGTGCAGAGCCGCTCCAGCGCGACGAGGTCGGGCCCGTCGGCCAGACGCGGCACCGGCACGATGGTGGCGCCGGCATAGGCGAGGCGCGCGAACAGCACGAACCACGCCGGGTCCTCGACCAGCACCGCATCGCCGGGCGCGACGAAGGTCTGGATGACCAGATCCAGCGCCTGGGTCACGCCGGCGGTGGTGAGGATGCGTTCCGGCTCGGCGCCGATGCCGCTGCCGGCCAGATGCAGCGCCAGCTGTTCGCGCAGCGGCGCATAGCCCTCGGGCCGGCCTTGCGTCAGCAGCAGCGCCGGCGCCTGGCGCGCCACGCTGCGCAGCGCCGAAGCGATCAGTTCGCCATCGAGCAGCGCCGCCGGCAGAAAGCCGCCGCCGGGCGCGAACTTCACGTCGCCCGGGCTGAGCATGTTGCGCAGCAGCCAGCTCGTGTCCACGCGCGGCGCGGCAGCGGCGGCCGCGCGCAGCGCCGGAGTGGCCGGCTCGCCGGGCGCGGCCACGTAAAAGCCCGAGCCGCGACGCGATTCGACCAGCCCGGCCGCGACCAGCCGGTCGTAGGCCTCGACCACGGTGGCGCGCGCCACGCCCAGCTCGTCGGCGCAGGCGCGGATGCTGGGCAGGCGCATGCCGGCGCGCAGCACCCGGGCCTCGATGCGCTCGGTGAAGCGGGCCACGAGCTGATCGCCGAGGCGCTGGCCGCCGCTGCGGTCGAGCAGGCCGGGATCGGAAACGACTGTATCGGTCATGTGAGCAGGCCAGATGGCTGAAGTATCCGCAAAAGTGTACCGCTACCGTACCGGCTGGCGATGCTAGCTTGCGGCATGGCCTCGCTCAGCATCGATCTCCGACATCTCGCACCCGGCGACGCCGCCCGGCTCGACGAACTGCTCGCCGCCGGCGCGCCGGACGGCCGCCGGCTGTCCTGGCTGTGCATCGCGCCCGATGCCGCCGCCGGCGCGCGCGGCTGGCTGCTGAGCGTGGCCGGCGCCTCGCCGGCGCTGCACACGCTGGCGGCCGGCTTTGCCGGCGATGCGCGCGGCGGCTGGAGCCTGCGCATTCCGCTCGATGCCGGGCGTGCCGCCGACTGGCGCCCGGCCGAGCTGCACGCGGCCGATCCGGCCCGGCCGCCGCGCACCGCCACCCTGCGCGCCGCGCTCGGCGCGCTCGGGCTCGACGGCCGCATCGAGCTCAAGCGCCTGGGCGCCGGCGGCTGGGCGGCGCGCCGTCCCACCTGCTGAAGCGGCACGCCCGACGACGCCGGAACAGGCCGGTTCCGCGCAGTTGTTCCGCCCTTTCGACGCTGCCGATGGGCGGCAGACTCGATGCCTGGCGGCGCCCATCGCGCGGCCGCCCGCATCCCGTCAACAAGAACTCCCTGGCTCCGAATGCGCCTGAAATCCGCCACGACCGGTTTCTTCGGCTTCGTGATGGCGGCCCTCGTCGCCAATCTGCTGATGCTCGGTTTCATCCACCAGGCCCGCCTCGCCTCGCGGCTCGCCATCGAGCGGCGCGACGTCGCGCATGCCCAGGTCGATGAAGTCACCCGCTCGGCCGATCTGCTGTCGCATCTGGTGCAGAGCTTCACCACCACCGGCCGCACCCGCTATCTGTCGGTCTATTACGAAATGCTCGCGGTCGCGCGCGGCGAGGCGCCCGGCCCCGGCGGCAGCGATCCGCTGGCGCGCTGGCGCGAGATGGCGGCCGGCCAGCGCACGCTCGACGCAGTGCGCAACGGCGCCCGCATCGACTTCATCGCGCGGCTGCGCAAGCTCGATTTCACGCCCGACGAGATCGCCACCGCCGGCCGGGTCGCCGATGCCACCGGCGCGCTGCAAGAGCTCGACACCATCGCCTTCGCCGCCACCCAGGGCCTGTACGACCGGGTCCGCGAGGAGTTCGTGTCCGACGGCAAGCCCGATCTGGCCTATGCCGCCGAGCTGGTCCATTCGCCCGAATATGAAGCGCGCCGGGCCCGGCTCGACGCCGCCGTCGGCGAGCTGGCCGATCAGGTACGCCAGCGCACCGCCGCCGACATCGTCAATGCCGACCGCCGGCTCGACCGCTCGATCTGGACCGCGCTGCTCATCGATGCGGTGCTGCTGCCGATCTTTCTGGGCGCCTGGCTGGTGATGCGGCGGCGCGTGCTGGCGCCGATCGACAAGCTGGTCGACGTGGCGCGCAGCTATGCCCAGGGCATGTATGCGCTGCGCGCCGGCTCCGAGCGGCGCGACGTGGAAGAGCTCGACACCCTGGCGCTGGCGCTCGACAGCATGGCCATCGCCATCGCCAGCGAGCTGCGCCGGCGCGACCGCAGCGAGCATGAATTGCAGGCCGCGCGCGATGCCGCCGAGGCCGCCGCGCGCGCCAAGACCGCCTTCCTGGCCAACATGAGCCACGAGATCCGCACGCCGATGAACGCGATCATGGGCATGACCCAGCTCGCGCTCGGCACCGAGCTCGACAGCCGCCAGCGCGACTATCTGCGCAAGGCCTACGGCGCCTCCGAGCATCTGCTCGGCCTCATCAACGATGTGCTCGACTGGTCGAAGATCGAGGCCGGCGGCCTCACGCTCGAGGAAGCGCCGCTGCGGCTGGAGACCGTGCTGGCCACCGCCATCGGCCTGGTGCGCCAGCGCGCGCAGGAAAAGGATCTGGAGCTGCTCTGCGACTTCGCCGATCCGGCGCTGCTCGCGCATCACGGCACGGTGCTCGGCGACAGCCTGCGGCTCGGCCAGGTCCTCACCAATCTGCTCACCAACGCGGTCAAGTTCACCCAGGCCGGGCAGGTCCGGCTCACGCTCGATACCGAGCCGCTCGACCCGGCCGAGGCCGAAGCCGTCGGCCTGGTGTTCACCGTCAGCGATACCGGCATCGGCATGACGGCCGAGGAGATCGACGGCCTGTTCCGCGAGTTCTCCCAGGCCGACGTGTCGACCACGCGGCGCTTTGGCGGCACCGGCCTCGGGCTGGCCATCACGCGCCGGCTGGTCGCGCTGATGGGCGGCCGCATCGAGGTCCACAGCGCGCCGGGCGCCGGCAGCCGCTTCAGCGTGCATCTGCGCGCCCGGCTCGCCACCCTGCCCGACGCCGTCCGCGATGCCGCCGAGCTGCCGCCGCGCCGGGTGCTGGTGGTCGACGACCAGCGCGAAACCCGCGCGCTGGTGGCGGCGCTGGTGCAGCGGCTGGTCGCCGCCGTGCCGGGCGCCATCGTCACCGCCGCCGACGCCACCGAGGCGCTGGCCCGGCTCGACGAAGCCAACGCGCGCGGCCGGCCGTTCGACCTGATGCTGCTCGACTGGGTGCTGCCCGACCTCGACGGCGCCGAAGTGATCCGCGCCACACGCGCGCGCCAGCCCGGTCTCGACGTGGTGGTGATGACCGCCTACGGCACGCCGCATGTGCATGCCGGCGCGCGCGCCGCCGGCGTCGACTACATCGACAAGCCGGTGCTGCCCGACGACCTGCGCCGCGCGCTCGCGCCGCCGCTGCCGGCCGCCGAGCCGCCGGCGCCGATCGACGGCCGGCTCGACGGCATGCGCGTGCTGCTGGTCGAGGACAACGCGCTCAACCGCGAACTCGCGCAGATATTGCTGAGCCGCCAGGGCGCCAGCGTCACCACCGCCGAGCACGGCCTCGAAGCCGTCGAGCGCATCCGCGCCGGCGGCCCCGACGCCTTCGACGTGGTGCTCATGGATGTGCAGATGCCGGTGATGGACGGCTACGAAGCCACGCGCCAGCTGCGCGCCGACCGCCGCTTCGACCGCCTGCCGATCCTGGCGCTGACCGCCAATGCCATGGCCGGCGAACTGGAACGCTGTCTGGCCACCGGCATGCAGGGCCACATGGCCAAGCCGCTCGACGCCGGCGCCTTGGTCGGCCTGCTGCAACGCTGGCGCCGCCGGCCGCCCGGCGAAACCCAGCCGCGCAACGCCGGCGCCGCGCTCGACCGCACCCAGCCGCTGCCGCGCCTGACGCCCGCCGCGCCGCGCCCCGACCGGCCCGCGCCCGGCCCGCTCGCCGGCGCGCCGGGCGGCGCCGGCCTGCGCCCGACCGACACCCGGCCCGATGCCGCCGCCCTGCCCGAGATCGACGGCATCGACCGCGCCGGCCTGCTCGCCTCCTGCGACGGCAATCTGTCGCTGGCGCGCCGGCTGCTCGTCAACTTTGCCCACGGCCATGCGCGCGGCCTGCCCGACTGGAGCGGCTGGATCGAGCGCGGCAGCTGGTCCGAGCTGGAACGCGCCGCCCACACCCTGCACGGCCTGGCCGGCACCCTCGCCGCCGACGCGCTGCGCCAGCAGGCCCGCGCGCTCGAGGAAGCCGTGCCGCGCCGCGACGCCACCGAACTGCACCAGCGGCTCGGCGCGCTCGAAGCCACGCTGGCCCGGCTGCTCGCCGCGCTCGATCCGCTGCTGGCCGTCGAGCGCCCGGCGCGGCCGGCGCCGGCCGGCATCGCGCCCGGGCTGGCCGACCTCGCCGCCCTGCTGCGCGACAGCGACAGCCGCGCGCTCGACTGGTGGCAGACGCATGAAGCCGCATTGCAGTCCCGGCTGTCGCCGATGGCGCTGCGGCGCATCGGCAATGCGCTGGCCGGCTTCGACTTCGATGCCGCGCTCGCCGCGCTCGACGCCGCCCTGGCCGGCAAACCACCCACCGGGGACGACGCATGAGTCCGATCACCGACCGCGCGCTGCCGGCCACCGAAACCATCCTCGCGGTCGACGACACGCCGGCCAATCTCAGCCTGCTGGCCGGCCTGCTCGGCCAGCGCTACCGGGTCCAGCTCGCGCCCTCGGGCGCCAAGGCGCTGGAACTGGCCCGGCGCTGCCCGCCCGACCTCGTGGTGCTCGACATCATGATGCCGGGCATGGACGGCTACGAGGTCTGCCGCCAGCTCAAGGCCGACGCGCGCACGGCCGAGGTGCCGGTGCTGTTCCTCACCGCGCTGTCGCGGCCCGAGGACGAGACGCGCGGCTTCGAAGCGGGCGGCGCCGACTTCGTGCACAAGCCGTTCAACGCCACCACCGTGCTGGCCCGGGTGCGCACCCAGCTCGACCTGAAGAGCTGGCGCGACGCGATGCGCGACCGCAACGCCTGGTTGCAGGACGAACTCGACGCCCGCCTGGCCGAAGTGGAAAAGCTGCGCGAGGCGGCGCTGTTCACCATGATTTCCTTCTCCGAATTCCGCGATCAGGAGACCGGCAACCATGTGCGGCGCACGCGCGAATACGTGCGCGAACTGGCGCGCTGGCTGGCCGCCAATGCCGCCGATGCCAGCTACCGCCTGGCGCCGGCCGAGATCGATGCCGTCGCCCGCTCGGCGCCGCTGCACGACCTGGGCAAGGTGGCGATTCCCGACCGCATCCTGCTGCACGACGGCCCGCTCGCGCCGCCCGACTTCGAGGTGATGAAGACGCATGCGCTGCGCGGCTGGGAAATGCTCGGCCGCATCCAGGACGAGCTCGGCGCCGACGGCGTGCGCCTGCTCGGCCATGCGCGTGCCATCGCGCGCCATCACCACGAGCGCTGGGACGGCAGCGGCTATCCCGACGGGCTGGCCGGGGCCGCCATTCCGCTGTCGGCGCGGCTGATGGCGGTGGCCGATGTCTACGACGCGCTCATCAGCCGGCGCCCCTACAAGCAGGCGCTGCCGGCCGCCACCGCGCTGACCATGATCGAGGCCGGCAGCGGCAGCCATTTCGATCCCACCGTCGTCACCGCCCTGGTCGCCATCCGCGACCGGCTGGTCGACATCGCCGCCCAGTGGCAGGACTGAATCCCATGCTTGCCCGTCTGCGTTCCCGGCTCGCCGCCGCGTTGCTGGCGGCGGCGGCCGCCCTGCCGGCCGGCGCCGCCGATTTTTCCTGGTCGGGCTTCGGCACCGTCGGCTATGCGCGCTCCGACCGCGACTACGCCTATCAGCGCTTCATCGACGACGAGGGCAGCTTCAAGCGCGACAGCCTGCTCGGCGCCCAGCTCGACGTGAGCTTCAGCCCGCAATGGTCGGCCACGGTGCAGGCGCGGCTCGCGCCCGGCCTCGAAGACGACGGTCACTGGGATGTGAAGCCGACCTGGGCCTTCCTCGGCTGGCGCCCGAACGACGACTGGCTGCTGCGCGCCGGCCGGCTGCGCATTCCGCTCTACCTGTATTCGCAGACGATGGACGTGGGCCAGACCCACGACATGGCGCGGCTGCCGACCGAGATGTACTCGATCACGCCGACCTCCGACTTCGACGGCCTGGCGCTGGCGCGGATCTGGCCCACCGCCAGCGGCGAGCTGACGCTGGAGGGCTATCACGGCAGCGCCCACACCACGGCGCGCTTCTGGACCCGCGACGGCCTGCCGCCCGTCGTCGAGCCGGGCGCGCGCTTCCTGCCCATCACGGTGAAGGCCAGCGGCCTGGTGCTGACGCTGCGCGAGCCCGACACGCTGGCGCGGCTGGGCGCGCATGCGACCCGCACCAACCAGCGCAACGGCGGCCGCATTCCGCGCAGTTTTCCGCGCGTCGAGCTGGCGCCCGGTCTCGGCTACTACCAGGTCAATCCGGCGCTGCCCGGCCCGGGCTTCGACAGCCTGCCGGCGATCCACAACCTCATCCTCACCGCCGGCGTCGAGCAGTCGCTCGGCGGCGGCTGGCGGATCGCGGCCGAGTTCGCGCGCAATCTCCAGCGCGATACCGAATTCGGCTCGGGCACGCGCGGCGGCTATCTGGCGCTGTTCAAGCAGATCGACCGCTTCACGCCCTATGCCAGCTTCAGCTGGCTCAAGGCCGACAGCAGCCGGCTCGACTGGTATCGCCGGCTCACCGGCGCGCCGCTGCCGGGCGTCATCCCGGGCGCCGGCCAGATCAACCAGGCCCAGCGGCTCGCGGCCGAAGCCATCTGGACCGCCGACCAGCATTCGCTGGCGCTCGGCAGCTCGTATGCGGTCACGCCGTCGAGCAAGCTCAAGTTCGAATGGCTGCGCACCCATGTCGGCGAGGTCTCGCGGCTGATCGACACGCCGCCGGGCAGCGAATCGCCGCGCGAAACCGGGCTGAACGTGTTCACGCTCAACTACAGCTTCGCGTTCTGAGGAGGCGGCCATGAAAGCTCTTGCATGGCTCTGCCTCGCTCTGCTGCTGCTCGCCGGCGGCAGCAGCCGGGCCGGCGACGCCGATGCGGTGGTCGTCATCGGCTATGCCGGTCTGCCGCCGATCGACGGCGCCACGGTCGAGCGGCTGTACACCGGCCGCTCGATCGCGGTGGCCGGCACGCCGGTCACGGTGGTCAATGCCGCCGCCGGCAGCCCGCTGCGGCGGCGCTTTCTGGCCGGCTGGCTGCGGCTCGACGAGGAGAAGTACGCCGCCTACTGGACGGTGCGGCGCCACATCGGCAAGGGCGCGCCGCCGCGCGAGCTGGCCGGCAACGCCGAGACGATCGAGTTCGTGCGCAGCACGCCGGGCGCGGTCGGCTACATCGATGCCGCCGAGGTGAAGCCGGGCATGAACGTGATCGCGCGGCCCTGAGCGGGATCGGGCGGCGGCACGGCCGCGCTGGCGCGCACGGGCAGCCGCGCGACGCCGCCGCACCGGTCGGCGCCGGAGCGCTGGGCTATGCTCGACCGCCCCTGCGGCCAGCCCGGCCGCGCCCCTCCGCAGCAAGGACATTTCCATGAGCGTGTACGACAAACTCGCCGCCCTCGGCATCCAGCTTCCCTCCGCCGGCGCCCCGGCCGCCGCCTATGTGATGGCGGCGCGCAGCGGCAATCTGGTGTTCCTGTCGGGCCACATCGCCAAGAAGGACGGCAAGGTCTGGGCCGGCCAGCTCGGCGCCGAAATCGCCACCGAGGAAGGCCGCGCCGCCGCGCGCGCCGTGGCCATCGACCTGCTCGCCACGCTGCATGCCTTCGTCGGCGACCTCAACAGCGTCACGCGCATCGTCAAGGTGATGTCGCTGGTCAATTCCACGCCCGCGTTCACCGAACAGCATCTGGTGACCAACGGCTGCTCCGAGCTGCTGGTCGAAGTGTTCGGCGACCTCGGCCGGCATGCGCGCAGCGCCTTCGGCGTGGCGCAGATTCCGCTCGGCGCCTGCGTCGAAATCGAGCTGATCGCCGAAGTGGCCTGACGGCGCGCGCGGCCGGCTCTCGGCGCGGCCGGCGCCGGCCCTCAGCGCGGCTCGCCGGCGCGCCACTGCCGCTTGGGATAGCGCGGCGACTTGCCGCGCAGGTCGGGCTTCTGCGCCGGCCCCCAGTGCAGCGTGCTGCCGGGCCGCACCAGCGCGATCGCATCCTCGGGCAGGCCGGCCGCCAGCAGCGCCGCCGGCAGCGCCTGGCGCGGCGCGTCGGGCGCCTCGTCCGACAGATCGAAAGTGCCCCAGTGCACGCCCAGCCCGCGCTTCGCGCCGAGCGCGGCAAACACCTGCACCGCCTCGGCCGGATCGATGTGCTGGTTGCGCATGAAGCCGCGCGGCTCATAGGCGCCGACCGGCAGGATCGCCAGATCGACCGGCGCAAAGCGCTCGCCGAGCGCCGCGAACAGCGCCGCATCCCAGCCGGTATCGCCCGAGTAGTAGGCGCGGAATCCCCCCGCCGTCACCACCCAGCCGGCCCACAGCTCGCGGTCCTTGTCGAACACGCCGCGCCGGCTCCAGTGGCGCGCCGGCACGCAGTCGAACTGCACCGGGCCGGCCGCGCCGTCGAGCGCCGTCTGCTCATTCCAGTCCAGCGCCTGCACATGGGTCACGCCCCAGTCGCGCAGCAGCGCATCGATGCCGAGCGGCACGATGAACAGCGGATTGCCGTGCGCCGCCACCGCCTTCACGCTGGCCTCGTCCAGATGGTCGAAATGCGCATGCGAGATCAGCACCACGTCGAGCGGCGGCAGCTCCTCGACCGACAGCGCCGGCGGCACCAGCCGCCTGGGGCCCAGCCATTGCACCGGCGAGGCGCGCTGCGAGAACTGCGGATCGGTCAGCACATTGAGCCCGCCGAGCTGGAGCAGCACCGTCGCATGGCCGATCCAGGTCGCCGAGGTGGCGCTGCGGTTGGGTTGCAGCCAGCCCAGGTCGGGGACGATGGGCGTGATGTCGGTGGTCGGCGCCGGCATGCGCCGCGTGACCCGGCTCCACTGGAAGGCCAGCACCTGGCCCAGCGACGGCAGCGCAAAGCCGCTGTCGAGGTTGTGGAAGCGGCCGTCGGCATAGTGGTCGCTGGCGGCGCGTTCCAGGTTGACGGAATGGCCGCCGCAACCGGCAAGCAGTGCGGCGGCGGCAAGGGCGATGAGGGCGGCGCGCGGGCGGGCCCGGGCTGGCGAGGTCGGCGTCGGGGTCATGCGCCGAATGTAATGGAGAGCATGCGCCCCGGGACGCCTACCGATTGACGCTGCCGCCGGCACTGCCTACGGTCAGCAGGCGGATTGCATCCGCCGTCCGCTCACCTTGGGAGGGACACCATGCTGACTACCCACGACACCCATGCGCCGATCGGCGCGGGCCACAGCAACGCCGCCAACGACGAGCCGCAGGGCGTCGGTCTGGGCGCACCGCTGCGATGGTTGCGGCTGGGCGCGGAAGACCTGGTGCAGACGCGCTTTGCCGGCATGGCCTACGGCCTGGTGTTCGCGCTCATGGGGTTGGCGCTGTCGGGCATCTATGCCCACCACTGGCAGCTGACGATGGGGCTGACCGCCGGCTTCTTTCTGATGGGGCCGTTCATCTGCGCCGGCGTGTACGAGCTGTCGCGCCAGCATGAGCGCGGCGAGCCGGTATCGCTGCTGGCCTCGGCCACCTGCTGGCGCCGCAATCCGGGCTCGATCGGCTTCTTCGCGGCGATGCTCACCTTCTCGATGATCGTCTGGGCCCGGGTGTCGATCGTCATCTTCGCGCTGTTCTCGACCACCGACTTCCCCACGCTGCAAGGCGTGCTGGCGCAGATCTTCAGCCTGGACAACCTCGAATTCGTCGGCGTGTGGATGGGCGTCGGCTTCGTGTTCGCGTCGCTGGTGTTCGCGATCTCGGTGGTGTCGGTGCCGATGATGCTGGACCGGGGCAGCGACACGCTCACCGCCGTGTTCGCCAGCGCCAGCGCGCTGTTTTCCAACACGCTGGCGCTGTATCTGTGGGCCGCGATCATCGTGCTGCTGATCGGCACCAGCCTGGTGTTCGGCTATCTGGGGCTGATCGTGACTGCGCCGCTGATCGGCCATGCGTCCTGGCATGCCTACCGCGAGCTGCTGCCCTCGGCCGACGCGCGCTGACGACAGGACGGCCGCGGGCCGGTGCCGGCCGGCCCGTGCGGCCAGCGGAGCTGCCAACGGCCCCTGCCGCCGGTGCCGGCCGGCTCAGGCGCCGGCCTTCAACCCCTGCACCGCCTTCATCCGCGCATCGATCTGCCGGCCCTTGCGCGCGCGCTTGGCCACATAGAGGTCGATGCTCGATTTCACGTCGACCGCGCGCTCCTTGCCGCCGAGCGTGCCCACCACCACCACGCCGCGCGCCTTGTCGAAGGCGATCACGTCGAGCAGCTTCTCGCCCGGCTCCAGCTCGATCAGATTGACGCCGCGCCCGCCGCCCGGCTGATGCTTGAGCTCATCGGCGCCAAACACCAGCAGCCGGCCATTGGCCGACAGCGCCGCCACATGATCGACCCGCGTGCCGGCGGCCAGCAGATGCGGGCGCAGCAGCTCGGCGCCTTCATCCAGCGTCACAAAGCTCTTGCCGCCGCGCTGGCGCGTGCTGAGGTCGCCGAGCTTGGCGGCAAAGCCATGCCCGGCGGTCGTCGCCAGAATCAGCCCCGAATCGGCCGGCCCGGCCAGCAGATGGACGATGCGCGAGCCCGACTCCAGATCGATGAAGCTGGTCACCGGCTGACCGTCGCCGCGCGCGCCCGGCAAGGCCGCGACCGCCACGTTGTAGACCCGCCCGTTGCTGCCCAGCGCCACCAGCGTGTCGACGGTGCGGCACTCGAAGGTGGCGTAGAGCGAATCGCCGGCCTTGAAGGTGAACTGCGCCGGATCGTGCCCATGCCCCTGCCGCGCGCGCAGCCAGCCCTTGTCCGACACCACCACCGTGACCGGCTCGTCGACCACCTTCACTTCCACGGTCGCGCGCTTTTCGGTCTGGATGAGCGTGCGGCGGTCGTCGCCGTGGGTCTTGGCATCGGCCTCGATCTCGCGCACCAGCTGGCGCTTCATCGCGCCCGGATTGCCGAGCAGTTCGGCGAGGCCCGCGCGCTCCTTGCGCTTCTCGTCCAGCTCGCCCTCGATCTTGATGCGCTCCAGCCGCGCCAGCTGACGCAGCCGGATTTCGAGAATGTCCTCGGCCTGGATTTCGCTGAGCCCGAAGCGCGCGATCAGCGCCGGCTTCGGCTCGTCGGCCTCGCGGATGACCTTGATGACCTCGTCGATGTTGAGGAAGGCAATCAGCCGGCCCTCAAGAATGTGGATGCGCGCGTCAACCTTGCGCAGCCGGAAGTGGGTGCGCCGCGTCACCACCTCGACCCGGAACGCGACCCACTCGGCCAGGATGTCGACGAGGTTCTTCTGCCGCGGCCGGCCGTCGCGGCCGACCATCACCAGATTGACCGGCGCGCTGCTTTCCAGCGAGGTGTGCGCGAGCAGCGTGTTGGCGAACTCGGCCTGATCGATGTTGCGGCTCTTGGGCTCGAACACCAGGCGCACGGCGGCGGCCTTGCCCGACTCGTCGCGCACCGCATCCAGCAGGCCGAGCATCTGCGCCTTGAGCTGCTGCTGCTCGGGCGACAGCGCCTTCTTGCCGGTCTTGATCTTGGGATTGGTCAGCTCCTCGATCTCCTCCAGCACCTTCTGGCCCGAGGTGCCGGGCGGCAGCTCGGTGACCACCAGCTGCCACTGGCCGCGCGCCAGATCCTCGATCTTCCAGCGCGCGCGCAGCTTGAGGCTGCCGCGCCCCGACGCGTAGATGTCGCGGATGTCGCTGGCCGGCGAGATGAGCTGGGCGCCGCCCGGAAAGTCGGGGCCGGGGATGTGTTCGAGGATGGCGTCGAGGCCGATCTCGGCAGCGGCGCGCGACAGTGCCGCGCCGGCCAGTTGCAGCCGCGTGTCGTCGCCCGAGATGCGCGGCAGTCCGTCGGCGCCGAGCGGCAGCGTGGCGCCCTCGCCCGCCGCGCCGGCCGCCGCTGCCGCGCCGGTGCCGAACAGCTGGCTCACGCCGCCGAGCACCGCCGGCGCCAGCTTCTGGAGCATCGCGACCGCCGCCTTCGCCACTTCGCGCAGGTTGTGCGACGGGATTTCGGTGGCGAGGCCGACGGCAATGCCCGAGGCGCCGTTGAGCAGCACCATCGGCAGCCGCGCCGGCAGCAGGCGCGGCTCGTCGAAGGTGCCGTCGTAGTTGGGCGCGAAATCGACCGTGCCCTCGTCCAGTTCGTCGAGCAGCAGGTTGCTGATGGCCGACAGCCGCGCCTCGGTGTAGCGCATGGCCGCCGCGCCGTCGCCGTCGCGCGAGCCGAAGTTGCCCTGGCCGTCGATCAGCGGATAGCGCAGCGAGAAGTCCTGCGCCATGCGCACCAGCGCGTCGTACACGCTGGTATCGCCGTGCGGATGCAGCTTGCCGAGCACGTCGCCGACCACGGCGGCGCTCTTGCGCGGCTTGGCGCCCGTGGTGCCGGCAAAGCCCAGGCCCATCTCGCGCATCGAATAGAGGATGCGGCGCTGCACCGGCTTCTGGCCGTCGGCCACGTCGGGCAGCGCGCGGCCCTTGACCACGCTCACCGCGTAGTCGAGATAGGCGCGCTCGGCATAGCGCGCGAGCGTCAGGGCTTCGGAGTCGGGCGATTCCGGCGGGAGGAGCAGGTCGGCCATGGGCAGGTGTAGGGCTTGGTTCGGCCGCGCGGGGCGACCGGGGTTGAGGCGAAGCGCGCGATTCTAGTGAACGGCGATGGCGTGGCGCGGCACGCTGGCGACGGACGGACGCTGCGGCGCCTGCGCGCCGAACACGATGCGCTCGAGCGCAGCTTCATCGCGCAGCGCGCAGACCTCGCGGTACAGAAGTTCGGCCTCGGCATGGCGGCGGCGCAAAAAGTTGAGCCATTGCTTGAGCCGGCCGGCGCGCTGGTCGCGGCCGGTGAGCTGGCCGCAATCGATCCAGAACGCGGCGAGCAGCGGTTGCAGCGCCGCCCAGTCGAGCCCGCCGTGGCCGGGCGCGGCGATGGCCAGCGCGAGGCCGGGGTCGGTGACCATGCCGCGCCCGAGCATCAGGTCGTCGCAGCCCGAGATGGCGCGGCAGCGACTGGCGTCGGCGGGCGTGAACACGTCGCCGTTGGCGATCAGGCGCAGCTTTACCGCGGCGCGGATGTCGGCGATGCGCTCCCAGTGCGCGGGCGGGCGGTAGCCCTCGACCTTGGTGCGCGCGTGGACCACGAGTTCCTCCGCGCCGCCGGCCTCGATGGCTTGCGCGCAGTCGACCGCGAGCGAGTCGTCGCAGAAGCCGAGCCGCATCTTGGCCGACAGCGGCACGCCGGCCGGCAACGCGGCGCGCACGGTCTCGACGATGCGTTGCAGGTTGTCGGGCTCGGTGAGCAGCGCCGCGCCGCCGCCATGGCGGTTGACGATCTTGGCCGGGCAGCCGAAGTTGAGATCGACGCCGGCCGCGCCGAGGGCTGCGACGGCGGCGGCGTTGTCGGCCAGGCAGGCGGCGTCGCTGCCCATGAGCTGGGCGCGCACCGGCACGCCGGCGGGCGTGAGGCCACCGTGGTCGAGTTCGGGCATGACGCGGCGGAAGGCGCGGTCGGGCAGCAGCGTGCCGGTCACGCGGATGAACTCGGACACGCAGCGGTCGATGCCGCCGGCGCGGGTGAGGATGTCGCGGAGGACCCAGTCTAGGAGGCCTTCCATCGGGGCTAGTAGGAGCATTCGGGCGAGGGTAGTTCATTGGCTGTTGGGTTGGCTGCGGCGCGCGGGCTGGCCTGAAGGGCCCCGCCGGCCGACTGGCTCGCCCGGCCGCGAGCGGCCGGGTTCCCTCGCTGCGGTGACGGGCGCCGGCCCGGTCCGCCAACTCAGGCCGCTTGCGCGGCCTTCAAACATGCGGACCTGAGCCGCTGCGCGGCTCACCGGCGCCCGTCGCCTTCGCTCGGCGTGCCAGACGGCCGGCGGGGCCCTTCAGGCCAGCCCGCGTGCCTCTTTCGGCTATTCAAGGCGATGGCCGCTTCGCGGCTGTGGCTCAGGCACCAGGCTCCCCGAGCAACATGGGCCGCTCGCACAACCGCCAGCCCCTCGCACAGGCACCCGCAACCCCACCGCGCGAACGAGCTGCCGGACGGGGGCGGGGCGTGGGCACGCCGTCGGGAGCGCCGAGCTCCGGGGCCGGATGCTGGCGAGCCGCGCAGCGGCTCAGGTCCGCATGTTTGAGCAACGCGCAAGCGTTGCGAGTTGGCGGACCGGCCAGCCTCCGGCCCCGGAGCGAGGGCAGCCGGCCCCGCCGGCCGCTCGCGTCGGCGCGCCCGCGCCCCGCCCCCGTCCGGCAGCGCTCCCCGAGCAAACCTCTACCGCTGCGGCACGCGAAACAGCGCATCGGCGGAGTAGCCCATGGCCACCACCCGCGCCACCAGCGCCGCGTACTCCTCATCCGTCACCACCGGCGTGCGCGCCATGATCCAGACCAGATCGCGCCGCTCGCGCGCCACGATCACGCGCGAGTAGTCGTCGGCCAGCCAGGCGATGCGGTAGTCGGCCTTGATCGGCCACAGAAACTGCATGCCCCAGACCGCATTGCCGCTCGCCGCATCCGGAAAACCGGTCGGCCGCATCGTCTTGGGCTCGCCGTCAAAGCCGCCCTTGCGATAGCTGAAGGTGGTGGCGACGCTGCCGTCGGGCTTGAGCTCATAGCGCTCGACCTGCTGCCAGGCATCGCGGTCGAGAAAGGTCGGGATGTGGGCGATGACATGCCAGTCGCCCATGAAGCGCGGCAGGTCGACGCGCGCGGCCAGCGGCAGCGGCGGCCGTGGCGCGCCGGTGGAACAGGCCGCCAGCAGCGGCAGCGCGGCCAGCAGCGCAAGGGCGGCGCGGCGCGGGGCGATTCGGTTCATGACGATCTCCGGCAAACGGCAGTTCACGCGCCGGGCCGCCGGGGCCACCACGGCACAAAGGCCGAGGTGCGCGCCATGTAGTCGCGGTAGCCCGGCCGGCGTTCGGCAATGTCCTTTTCCAGCAGCGCCACGCCCGACACCTTGAGCAGCAGCCCGGTCAGCATCAGCGGCGCCAGCACCGTCCAGGCGCCGCCGGCGGCCAGCGCCACCAGCCACAGCCCCCACCACAGCAGGCATTCGCCGAAGTAGTTGGGATGGCGGCTGAAGCGCCACAGGCCGCTGTCGAGCACCCGGCCGCGATTGGCGGCATCGGCCTTGAAGCGGTCGAGCTGCGCATCGGCCAGCGCCTCGATGCCGAGCCCGAGCGCAAACACGCCAAAACCCAGCGCATCGAGCCAGCCGAGCGGCGCGGCCGAGGCCAGCGCCGGCGCGGCGACCCAGCTCAGCACCCAGGCCAGCACGGCTTGCAGGCCGAACACCAGATACAGGCTCTTGTGCGCAAAACCGGGCTCGTTGCGCTGGCGGATTTCCTCATAGCGCCGGTCCTCGGGCTGGCCGCGATTGCGGCGCGCGATATGCAGCGACAGCCGCAGCGCCCACAGCCCGATGGCCGCCAGCACCCAGGCCGCGCGCGGTACGGTCGCGGTCTGCGCCACCTGCTGGCCCAGCGCCGACAGCAGCACGAACGGGCCCCACATCACATCCACGAAGCTCACCCGGCCCACGCTCAGGCTGGCGCGCCAGCCCACCACGGCCAGCATCAGCGCCGCCGCCAGTCCGGCCAGCAGCGCCATCACGCGCGCCGCTCGAACAGGTAGTGCGACACCCACCACTGGTTGCCGCCGTCATGGCCGAACAGCTCGGCGCAGGACATGAAGAAGATGCGCCAGCGCGCCAGCCAGACGCCGGCCGTGTCGTCGCCATAGGTGCGCGCCAGGATCGGCAGCGCCGCATCGCGTCGCGCATCGAGGTTGGCGAGCCAGGCGTTGCAGGTGCGCTCGTAATGCCGGCCATCCCAGCGCCAGCGCCGCAGCAGCCGCAGGTCGTCCTGAAAGCGCGCCGGCAGCTCGTCGCTCGGCATCATTCCGCCCGAGAAGAAGTGGCGGCTCATCCAGTCGCCCGGGCCTTCGGCCACAAATGCATAGGGCGTGGCGCGCTGCACGAACACATGCATGAAGAAGCGCCCGCCCGGATTCAGCCAGCCGGCCAGGCGGCGGAACAGCTCGGGCCAGTTGCGCATGTGCTCGAACATTTCCACCGACACGATGCGGTCGAAGCGCTCGTGCGGGTCGAAGCGGTTCATGTCGGCGGTGACGACGCGCAGATTGCGCAGGCCGCGCAGCATCGCCTGGGCCTCGATGTAGGCACGCTGCGACGCCGAGTTGGACACCGCGACGATGCGGCTGGCCGGATAGCGCTCGGCCATCCACAGGCTCAGCGAGCCCCAGCCGCAGCCCAGTTCCAGCACGGTCTGGCCGTCGGCCAGCTCGGCGCGGGCGCAGGTCTCGGCCAGCGCCGCGTCCTCGGCCGCGTCGAGCGTGGCGACGCCCTCGGGCCACCAGCAGGCGCTGTACTTGCGCCGCTTGCCCAGCGCCAGCGCGAAGAACTCGGCCGGCACTTCGTAATGCTGCTCGTTGGCCAGCTCGGGCAGCAGTGCCACCGGCGCGTTGCGCATCGCGGCGACAAAGGCTTCGGTGCGCGCGGCGGCGGCTTCGGGCCGGTCGGCGTCGATCTCGCGCAGGCGCTGGGCCAGCAGGCGGCGGATGCCGGCGCGCACCAGGCTGTCGGGCGCGCGGCCCTGTTCAACCCAGCGGATGGCGATGTCGGTAGCGATGGTCATGGGCGGGCTCGTGCGGGCGCCGGAACTCCGGCCTTGCCGACCCAGACCGCGCCGGTCGCGCTTGGTTCAGCCGGCCCGCTGCGACACAAAAAACAAAACGCGCGCCCGGCCCCGAGGCCGCAACACGCGTTGTGCCGGCCTGCCGCGTCAGACCCGGAACCGCCCGATCGCCGAGGCCAGCTGGCGCGCCTGCGACTTCAGGCTGTCGGCCGCCGCCGTGCTCTGTTCCACCAGCGCCGAGTTCTGCTGCGTCATGGCGTCGAGCTGCGACACCGCCTGCGTCACCTGGCTGATGCCGAGCGTCTGCTCGCGCGTCGCCGCGCCGATCTCGCGCACCAGCCCGCCCACGCGCTCGACCCGCGTGACCACGTCGTCGATGGTCCGCCCCGCGACGGCCACGCGTTCGCTGCCGGCGCCGACCTTGTCGGCCGAGGCGCCGATCAGCGCCTTGATCTCCTTGGCCGCCTGCGCGCTGCGCTGGGCCAGCGTGCGCACTTCGCTCGCCACCACCGCAAAGCCGCGCCCCTGGTCGCCGGCGCGCGCGGCTTCGACTGCGGCGTTGAGCGCGAGGATGTTGGTCTGGAAGCTGATGCCGTCGATCACGCCGACGATGGCCTCGACCTTGCGCGACGAGGCCTCGATGTCCTGCATCACCGCCACCACCTCACGCACCGCCGCGCCGCCCTTCACCGCCACGTCGGTCGCGGCGATGGCGAGGTCCGTCACCTGGCTCGCGTGCTCGGCGTTCTGCTGCACCGTGCCCGACAGCTCTTCGAGCGAGGCCGAGGATTCTTCGAGGCTCGCCGCCTGTTCTTCGGTCCGCGCCGACAGGTCCACGCTGCCGGCCGCCACTTCGCTCGCGCCGGTCTCGATCTGCTCCGATGCCTGCTTGAGCGAGCGGATCAGCTCCGACAGCCGTACCACCATGCCTTGCTGCGCGCGCGACAGGTCGGCCAGTTCGTCGCGACCGGTCACGTCCAGCCGCACCGTCAGATCGCCGTCGGCGACCCGGTTGGCGGCCTGCACCGCCGCCTGCAACGGCACCACGATGGAACGCGTGATGAACACCGTCGCCGCCGCGCCGATCAGCAGCGTCGCGACGCCGATGGCGATCATCGTCACGGCTGCGGCATGCATCGCGGTCGCGCCGCGTTCCACGGCCTCGTCCTTGAGCTTGACGTTGTAGTTCCAGTCGGCCTCGGTCGCGTCGAGCACTCGTGCCGCCACCTTGCGCAGCTCGCCCTCGGCGATCTTGCCGCGCACCGCGTCGAGCCGCGCGCGGTCGCTGCCCGACGCGCCCAGTTCGGCGCGCAGGGCCTGCCAGCTCGCGGCGTAGGCATCGGCGGCGGCGCCGATTTCCCGCCACAGCCGGCGGTCCTCGTCGTCGCTGACATAGAGGCGGCCGTACTCGGCATGGGCGTCGGTGAACTTCTGCCAGCGCCGGCTGCGGTCCTCGGTGGCCACCTTGCGGCCGGCTTCGTCGTTGCCGAGCGCCACGCGCAGGTCGCCGCGGCGCACGCCGCTGATGCCTTCGCGCATTTGCGCCAGCGCGGTGAGCGACGGCACGGTATCGGCCGACACCTCGCGCGCCGCCGCGTCGATGGCGCGGATCTGTGCCCATGCGGTCAGGCCGATGGCCACGGAAAGCAGCAGCATCAGCCCGAAGCCAAGCGCGAGTCGGCGCGAAAGCCGGATTTGATTGAGCCAGACCACGGGGCGGTCTCCTGAAGTGAAATCGTCGACCGGCGTCACGCAACCCGGTCAGCCTGCAAGTGTTCAGGAGTACCGCCGGATGAAAACGGCGATCAGGAGAACCGACAGGCACCACTTCGGCGCATGCCGCCCAAGCCCGCAATCAGACCCGGAACCGCCCGATCGCCGACGCCAGCTGGCGCGCCTGCGACTTGAGGCTGTCGGCCGCCGCCGTGCTCTGTTCCACCAGCGCCGCGTTCTGCTGCGTGACCGCATCCAGCTGCGACACCGCCTGACTCACCTGCTCCAGCCCGGCGGTCTGCTCGCGCGTCGCGGCGCCGATCTCGCGCACCAGCCCGCCCACGCGCTCGACCCGCGCGACCACGTCGTCGATGGTCCGCCCCGCCACCGCCACCCGCTCGCTGCCGGCGCCGACCTTGTCGGCCGAGGCGCCGATCAGTTCCTTGATCTCCTTGGCCGCCTGCGCGCTGCGCTGGGCCAGCGTGCGCACTTCGCTCGCCACCACCGCAAAGCCGCGCCCCTGGTCGCCCGCGCGCGCCGCCTCGACCGCCGCGTTGAGCGCGAGGATGTTGGTCTGGAAGCTGATGCCGTCGATCACGCCGACGATGGCCTCGACCTTGCGCGACGAGGCCTCGATGTCCTGCATCACCGCGACCACTTCACGCACCGCCGCGCCGCCCTTCACCGCCACGTCGGTCGCGGCGATGGCGAGGTCCGTCACCTGACTCGCGTGCTCGGCGTTCTGCTGCACCGTGCCCGACAGCTCTTCGAGCGAGGCCGAGGATTCTTCGAGGCTCGCCGCCTGTTCTTCGGTCCGCGCCGACAGGTCCACGCTGCCGGCCGCCACTTCGCTCGCACCGGTCTCGATCTGCTCCGACGCCTGCTTGAGCGAGCGGATCAGCTCCGACAGCCGCGTGATCATTCCCTGCTGCGCGCGCGACAGATCGGCCAGCTCGTCGCTGCCCGTCACGTCCAGCCGCACCGTCAGATCGCCATCGGCCACGCGGTTGGCGGCCTGCACCGCCGAGCGCAGCGGCCCGATGATCGAGCGCGTGATGAGCATCGTCGCCGCTGCGCCGATCAGCAATGCAAAAGCGGCGGCGGTCAGCATCGCCTTGCGCGCCGTCGCATCGGCCTCGACCGCGCGCACCGATGCCGCGTCGCCGAGCTTGACGTTGTAGTCCCAGTCGGCCTCGATGGCGTCGAGCGCGGCATTGACCGCCTGGCGCAACTTGCCGTCGTTGATCTGGCGTCGCAGCTCGGCCGTGCGCTCCGGCTCGCCGAGCGCCGCCTTCAGCTCGTTGAGCGCGGCATTGGACTGGCGCCGGTATTCCTCGGCCGCCACGCCCGCCACCTGCCAGAGCCGGCGATCCTCGTCGTCGCTGATCATTCCCTTGCCGTACTCCGCATAGGCGCGGTCGTAGTCGGCCCAGCCCTTGGCCTGCACCTCGCCCGACTTGCGACGGCTTTCGTCGTTGTCGGACAGCGCCACGCGCAGCTCGGAACGCCGCGCCAGCGAAAGCCCGTCGCGCATGTGCGCCAGCACCGTCAGCGACGGCATGGTGTTGGTGGCCAGATAGTTGGCCGAAGCGGCGACGCTGGCGATCTGCACCCAGGCCACGCCGACGATGCCCATGCAAAGCGCAAGCACCAGCCCGAAGCCGAGCGCAAGTCGCTGCGAAAGTTTCAGTTGATTGAGCCAGTCCACGGGCTGTCCCCCCAGTTGTCTTGTCGTTGTAAACGGACATGTGCCGGCGCTTCCACGCCCGATGCCAGTCCGGGCGCCGAGTATCTGGCGCGACAATGTGAGCGGATGCTTCGATCAACGACTGGGAAGACTTGCTGTTTTGCGCATGACGGAGGTGGACGCTTCGTCCTGCGCGCCGGCGCTCAGACCCGGAACCGCCCGATCGCCGACGCCAGCTGGCGCGCCTGCGACTTGAGGCTGTCGGCCGCCGCCGTGCTCTGTTCCACCAGCGCCGCGTTCTGCTGCGTGACCGCGTCGAGCTGTGACACCGCCTGACTCACCTGCTCCAGCCCGGCGGTCTGCTCGCGCGTCGCGGCGCCGATCTCGCGCACCAGCCCGCCCACGCGCTCGACCCGCGCGACCACGTCGTCGATGGTCCGCCCCGCCACCGCCACCCGCTCGCTGCCGGCGCCGACCTTGTCGGCCGAGGCGCCGATCAGTTCCTTGATCTCCTTGGCCGCCTGCGCGCTGCGCTGGGCCAGCGTGCGCACTTCGCTCGCCACCACCGCAAAGCCGCGCCCCTGGTCGCCGGCGCGCGCCGCTTCGACTGCGGCGTTGAGCGCGAGGATGTTGGTCTGGAAGCTGATGCCGTCGATCACGCCGACGATGGCTTCTACCTTGCGCGACGACGCCTCGATGTCCTGCATCACCGCGACCACCTCACGCACCGCCGCGCCGCCCTTCACCGCCACGTCGGTCGCGGCGATGGCGAGGTCCGTCACCTGGCTCGCGTGCTCGGCGTTCTGCTGCACCGTGCCCGACAGCTCTTCGAGCGAGGCCGAGGATTCTTCGAGGCTCGCCGCCTGTTCTTCGGTCCGCGCCGACAGGTCCACGCTGCCGGCCGCCACTTCGCTCGCGCCGGTCTCGATCTGCTCCGACGCCTGCTTGAGCGAGCGGATCAGCTCCGACAGCCGCGTGATCATTCCCTGCTGCGCGCGCGACAGATCGGCCAGCTCGTCGCTGCCCGTCACGTCCAGCCGCACCGTCAGATCGCCGTCGGCCACGCGGTTGGCGGCGCTCACCGCCGCGTTCAGCGGCACCACGATCGAGCGCGTGATCAGCAGCGTCGCCGCCACGCCAATCAGCAGCGCGAAGCCGGCGGCAACCGCCATGGCCCGGCGCGCCATTGCATTGGCCTCGCCCGCGCTTGCGACCGCGGCCTCCTTCAGCTGGATGTTGTAGTCCCAGTCGGCGTCGATGGCGGAGGTGGTGTGCGCGAGCAGCGCCCTGAGCGAACCGAATCCGATCTGATGGCGCAACTGGCGCACCTTGGCCGCGTCGTCCAAGGACTCAAGACTGCGCAGCGCCTCGTCCGAGGCGCTCAGGTAAGCATCGGCCGCCGCGCCGGCCTCCTGCCACAGCCGCCGGTCGTTCTCATCGCTGATGGCGACCTTGCCGTACTCGGCATAGGCCGCGCGAAACTGGCCAAGCGCCTTGGTCCGCCCGAGGATCGCTTCCTGATGGTCTTCCGGCGTGTTCGCCAGCATCACGCGCAGCTCGTTGCGGCGGACCACCGACAGCGATTCGCGCATCTGGCCCAGGATCGCCAGCGACGGAATGGTGTTGCTGGCGAGGTTGTTTGCCGTGGCATTGATGGCACCGATCTGTACCCACGCCGTCGCCACGATGACCATGCACAAGGTCAGCACCAGGCCAAAACCCAACGCCAGTCGCCGCGCAAGCTTCAATCGATTGAGCCAATTCATCAGAGTCGTCCCAGTTTTTTGTATTTGAAGTTGTTTGCCGTCGCCAGCGCGACCGACGGCCGACAATCTTCCTTGGGTTCCGATGGCTTTATCCGGTTATCAGGCAGGGAAAACACCGTCTTTCTTGCCAAGACCTTTCCGCCGGCCTGGGTAGCGGCCGGCGCCACGCTCAGATGTCGGCTTCGGCCTCGTTGCCGTGCTCTTCGAGCCAAGCGCGGCGCGCGCCAGCCTCGCCCTTGCCCATCAGCATGTTCATCACGCCGTTGGTGGCGGCGGCGTCGAACTCGCCGAGCGTGACGGCCTGGAGCCGGCGCGTGTCCGGATTCATCGTCGTGTCCCAGAGCTGCTCGGCATTCATCTCGCCCAGACCCTTGAAGCGGCTGATCTGCCAGGCCGTGTCCTTCACGCCGTCCTTGCGCAGCTTGTCGAGGATGGCTTCCAGCTCGGCGGCGTCGAGCGCGTAGAGCTTCTGCGCCGGCTTCTTGCCGCGCGCGGGCGCATCGACGCGGAACAGCGGCGGCCGCGCCACATGCACATGGCTGCGGTCGATGAGCCGCGGAAAGTGCTTGTAGAACAGCGTCAGCAGCAGCACCTGGATGTGCGAGCCGTCGACATCGGCGTCGCTCAGGATGCAGATCTTTCCGTAGCGCAGGCCGCTCAGGTCCGGCTCGTCGTTGGGCCCGTGCGGGTCCACGCCGAGCGCCACCGCGATGTCGTGGATTTCGTTGTTGGCGTACAGGCGGTCGCGCTCCGACTCCCAGCTGTTCAGCACCTTGCCGCGCAGCGGCAGGATGGCCTGGAATTCCTTGTCGCGGCCCATCTTGGCGCTGCCGCCGGCCGAGTCGCCCTCGACCAGAAACAGCTCGTTGTGGGCGATGTCGGTGCTCTCGCAATCGGTCAGCTTGCCCGGCAGCACCGCCACGCCCGAGGTCTTGCGCTTCTCGATCTTCTGCCCGGCGCGCAGCCGCGATTGCGCCTGCTTGATGACCAGCTCGGCCAGCTTGCGGCCGTGGTCCACATGCTCGTTGAGCCACAGCTCCAGCGCCGGCCGCGCAAAGCTGCTCACCAGCCGCACCGCGTCGCGCGAATTGAGCCGCTCCTTGGTCTGGCCCTGGAATTGCGGATCGAGCACCTTGGCGCTCAGCACGAAGCTGGCGCGCGCGAACACGTCTTCGGGCATGAGCTTGACGCCCTTGGGCAGCAGCGCATGCATCTCGATGAAGCTCTTGACCGCGCCGAACAGCCCCTCGCGCAGCCCGCTTTCATGGGTGCCGCCGGCCGGCGTCGGGATGAGGTTGACGAAGCTCTCGCGCACCACCGGGCCTTCCTCGCAGAAGGCCACGACGTATTGCGCGCCCTCGCCCTGCGCAAAGTGGTCGTCGTTGGGGCCGGCAAAGCCTTCGGCGCCAAAGACCGGAATCAGCGGCTCGCTCGCGCCGCTGCCGGCCAGCGTCTGGTCGAGATAGCCCTTGAGCCCTTCCTTGAAGAACCAGTCCTTGGTCTCGCCCTTGGCGTTCTTGAGCGAAGTTTTCACGCCGGCCAGCAGCACGGCCTTGCTGCGCAGCAGCCGTTCCAGCTCGGCAATCGGAATCACCGGCGAATCGAAATATTTGGGATCGGGCCAGACCGTGACCCGCGTGCCCTGCTTGCGGTCGCCCGGGCCGGTCGCGCGGGTCTTGAGCGGCTCGATCACGTCGCCGGCCGAGAACACGATGTCGTGCGCCTTGCCGTCGCGGAACACCGTCACCTCAAGCCGCGTGGACAGCGCATTGGTCACGCTCACACCCACGCCGTGCAGGCCGCCCGAGAAGCTGTAGGCGCCGCCCGAACCCTTGTCGAACTTGCCGCCGGCATGCAGCCGCGTGAACACGATCTCGACCGTGGACACGCCTTCTTCCGGGTGGATGCCGACCGGAATGCCGCGCCCTTCGTCGTCGATGGTCAGGCTGCCGTCGGGGTTGAGCGTGACGTCGATGCGCTTGCCCCAGCCGCCCAGGCATTCGTCGGCCGCGTTGTCGATGACTTCCTGAACGATGTGCAGCGGGTTTTCGGTGCGGGTGTACATGCCCGGCCGCTGCTTGACCGGTTCGAGGCCCTTGAGAACCTTGATCGAGGCTTCGCTGTAGTCGCTGGTCTGGGGATTTCGGATCGATCGATCAGCCATGAATTCGCATTGTGAGAAATCGGGGGCTCAGAGTTATTCACAATTTTTGTGAACAACGGGGGACTTGACTTGCCCGCAAGCCCCGCCGGCATTGGCTTGCGCTGGCCTGCCCAAGATTTCGGCAAGCCGGCGGCGGAGGTTGCGGCAGGGATGAAAACCGGGATCGGCGCCAGACCGACCCCTTGACAAGGCCGGCTGGCAAGCCGGACCGGCATTCTAGACAGCGGCCGGCGCGCCGCCCCGCCAGGCGGCAGGGCAAGACCGATCGCCGGCCCGGCGCTCAGCCGCCGGCGCGCTCTTCCAGCTCGGCCCAGCGGCTGATGGTGGTTTCGAGCTTGGCGCCGATCGCCGCCAGATCGGCAGTGATGACCGGAACCTCCGCCGGACGGCTGGCATAGGTGGCGGGATCGGCGAGCAGCGCCTGCAGGCGCGCCTGCTCGGCCTCCAGCTTCTCGATGGCGGCGGGCAGGCCGTCGAGCTCGCGCTGCTCCTTGAACGACAGCTTGACGCGCGCGACCGGCGCAGCGGCCGGCACAGGCGCGGGCGCCGGCGCCGCCTTGACCGGCTCCGCGCCGCTCCTGGCCGCCGCCTTTTCGTCGGCCACGCCCTGCTCGACCGCGCCGCTCTTGTCGGCGCGCGGATCGGCGCTGATGACCCGACCGCCGCGCGCGCGCTCCACATCGGCCCAGCCGCCCACGTACTCGCTCCAGCGGCCGTCGCCCTCGGCCAGCACGCATTGCGTGACCACCGCATCGATGAAGGCGCGGTCGTGCGACACCAGCAGCACGGTGCCGTCGTAGTCGAGCAGCAGTTCTTCGAGCAGCTCCAGCGTCTCGATGTCGAGGTCGTTGGTCGGCTCGTCGAGCACCAGCAGATTGGCCGGCTGGGCAAACAGCCGCGCCAGCAGCAGCCGGTTGCGCTCGCCGCCCGACAGGCTCTTGACCGGCGAATTGGCGCGCGCCGGCGCAAACAGGAAGTCGCCGAGATAGCTCATCACATGCTTGCGCTCGGTACCGATCTCCACAAAGTCGCTGCCCGGCGCGATGGTGTCGCGCAGCGATTTCTCCAGATCGAGCGCGGCGCGCATCTGGTCGAAATAGGCCACGCGCAGCCCGGTGCCGAGCTTGATCGTGCCCTCGTCGGCCTCCAGCTCGCCGAGCATCAGCCGCAGCAGCGTGGTCTTGCCCGCGCCGTTGTCGCCGAGGATGCCGAGCTTGTCGCCGCGCACCAGCGTCAGGTCGAGCTTGCGCACGATCGTGCGGTCGCCAAAGCGCTTGGTCACGCCGGTCAGCTCGACCACGCGCTTGCCCGAGCGCTCGCCGGCCTCGATGGCCAGCTTGACGTTGCCCTGCACATTGCGGCGCTCCTGGCGCTCGCCGCGCATCTGCTCCAGCCGCGCGATGCGGCCGACGCTGCGGGTGCGGCGCGCTTCCACGCCCTTGCGAATCCACACTTCTTCCTGCGCCAGCAGCTTGTCGAAGCGGGCATTGGCCTGGGCCTCGGCATCGCGCATCTCGGCCTTGCGGCGCCGGTAAGCCTCGAAATTGCCCGGGAAGGACGCGAGCTTGCCGCGATCCAGCTCCAGGATCCGCGTCGCCACGCGGTCGAGAAAGCGCCGGTCGTGGGTCACGAACACCAGCGCGAAGCCGGCCGCGAAACCCGGCTGCTCGACCAGCAGCTGCTCCAGCCAGGCGATCGCCGCGAAGTCGAGGTGATTGGTCGGCTCGTCGAGCATCAGCACATTGGGATCGGCGACCAGCGCCTGCGCCAGCGCCACCCGCTTGCGCTGCCCGCCCGACATCGAGCCGACCAGGGTAGCGGCCGGCAGGCCGAGCCGGCCGAGCCAGGTTTCGACGCGATGCGCCTCGTCCCAGGCGCCGGCGGCCTCCAGCGCCGACTGGGCGTGGCTGAGCCGGTCGAGCACCTCGGGATCGTCATGCGCGGCGTCGAGCGCGGTGAGCGCGGCCTCGTAGGCGGCGATCAGCGCCGCGCCCGGCAGGCCGGCGGCGACCGCCTCGGCGGCGGTGTGATTGGGGTCGAGCTCGGGTTCCTGCGCCACCAGCGCAATCCGGCTGCCCGATTGCAATACCCGCTGGCCGTCGTCGAGCGCCGAAACGCCTTCCAGAACCCGCAGCAGACTGGATTTGCCAGTGCCATTGCGGCCGATCAGGCCGACGCGCTCGCCGGCCTCCAGCGCGAAGTCGGTGTGGTCGAGCAGCGGCCAATGGCCGAAGGCGAGTGAAGCGTCGTTGAGTGTGAGAATTGCCATCGATTCGGATGTCCTGAACAAGGACCGTATAATCGCGCGCTTTCGTCCTCTCCGTAGTTCAATGGATAGAACGGGCGCCTCCTAAGCGCCAGATACAGGTTCGATTCCTGTCGGAGGGACCACAAATGCAAAGGGACGGTCACGCTAGCCGCGTGGCCGTCCCTCTTTTTTTTGGCTTTGCAAACCGTGCCGCGGTTGCCGATTACCGGATCAAGTCAGGTAATGAACAAAAACGCCCGGATTGAAGCCTTGCCGAAAACCACACGAATTGCCTCGGCAATACGCGCGGTTTTGTCGGCAACCGCCGATTGACCGGCGGAGAAAAATCAGATCGAGAATTCTTCGATCGACTTGCCGGCGGCAAGCGCGTCCTTGAGCCAGTTGGGCTTGCGGCCGTGGCCACTCCAGGTTTGACCTTCGGGGCCCTTGTACTTGGCAACCGAGCCCGAACCCGTTTCGCGCTTGGGGGCGGGAACCGGAGCACCGCCGACCAGGCCGAGATCCTTGGCGCTCAGGCCGTATTCCTTGATCTTGGTCTTGACTTCGCTAATGACGTTTTGCAGCTCGGCCTTGCGAACCGCATCGGCTTCTTCTTGAAGGCGGGCGATTTGCGCTTGAAGTTCGGCGTAGGTGGGCATCTGTTGCTCCTCTTTCCCGTGGCTAAAAAGTTCGACGGGCGGAAAATAACACAGGCCACTGGCTATTGCGCAAGCCGACCGCCAATTCATTTGTTGCAAATCCCATTGGCGGGAATTGGCGGTGTTTTGGATTGCGCCGCGACTTTGCCGCCCAAGGACGGCAATCGGTGTCACTACCGATCGGTTCGGGGAAAAAGCAGGTTTTCTCCCAAGACATGACAGGCTGAGATGGCGCGGTCATCGCCGAGCATCACGAGGGCAAACAGCTTTTCCTCGATGGTTTGCGCAACTGCGCTGCGGCGCAGCAGTACCGGCGTGCAACTCCAATCGACGATGTTGAAATCGGCTTCCGCGCCCGGGATGAATCGGCCGATGCGATCGGCGACTTGCAGTGCCTCTGCGCCGGCCAGCGTGCCCAAATACAGCAAATCGAAGGCGCCGAGCGATCGGCCATTCAATTGCGCGATCTTGTAGGCCTCGGCGAGCGTGCGCAGCATGCTGTACGAAGTGCCGCCGCCCACGTCGCTACCCACGCATACGGGCATGTCGCTGGCATCGGCGGCATCGAAATCGAACAATCCGCTGCCCAGAAACAAATTGGACGTGGGGCAATGCACGGCGGCGGCGCCGGTATCGGCCATGCGGCGCCGATCGACGGCATCGAGATGCACGCAATGGCCGTAGAGCGCACGCTCGCGCAGCAGGCCGACACGGTCATACACATCGAGATAACTGCGTGAATCGGGGAATAGCTCGCGCACGGCGGCAATCTCGGCGTGGTTTTCAGCAACATGCGTCTGTATGTAAACCTCGGGGAATTCACGCGCGAGCCGCCCGGCACTTTCGAGTTGTGCCGGCGTGGAGGTGATTGCAAAGCGCGGCGTGATAGCGACCGAAAGCCGATCGCAACCCTGCCAGCGCTCGATCAGGGCGCGGGTTTCGGATTCGCCCGATTCGGCAGTGTCGGTGAGCGCGGCCGGCGCATTGCGATCCATCAGCGCCTTGCCGGCAATCAGCCGCATTCGCCGCGCCTGTGCCAGTTCGAGCAGCGCATCGACCGACTGGCGATGAACGGTGCCGAATACGGCAGCGGTGGTCGTGCCATTGCGCAACAGTTCGTCGAGAAAAAACCGGCTGGTTTCGCGCGCATGCTCGAGATCGGCAAACGATTGTTCGGCCGGAAAGGTGTAACGCTCAAGCCAGTCGAGCAACTGTGTGCCGTGCGAAGCAATCACATCCACCTGCGGCGAATGGATATGCGCATCGACAAATCCCGGAACAATCAGCCGACCGCGATGGTCGAGCACTTCCAGGTCGCCGAGTCGGGCCAGCAAGGCATCGGCCGGACCGACTTCGAGCACATGGCCGTTCTGCACCACAAGCACGCCATCGGCGAAATATTCGACGCCGGCCGGAATTCCATCGGCGCCGCGCGCACCGGGTGCATGCAGGCAATGGACGATGGACGAACGAAAAGCGCGGGGCTTGCCCGCGCTTTCTGACGATGAAGTCATGAGCTGAGCCCCTTCAGGCATCGGGATGAAAACGCTTGCCGAGCGACACCGGCTGATTGAGAAGAATGATCTTCGGGTCGCGGCAAATGAGGACCAGCACGACGATGGTCGCAAGGTAGGGCAGCATCGAAAGGAATTCGGATGGCACCGACAATCCGAATCCCTGCGCATGAAATTGCAGCACGGTCACGCCGCCAAACAGATAGGCGCCGAGCAGCACCCGCCAGGGTTTCCAGGTGGCAAATACCACCAGCGCGAGCGCAATCCAGCCGCGGCCGGCGGTCATGCCCTCGATCCACATCGGCGTGAGCGCGCAGGACAAATACGCGCCGGCCAGTCCGCTCATCGCGCCGCCAAACAGCACGGCCAGATAGCGAATCCGAATCACCTTGAAGCCGATGGCATGCGCGGTGGACGGCGATTCGCCGGCGGCACGCACGATCAATCCGCCGCGCGTGCGATTGAGAAACCAATGCACCGCGCCGGCGAGAAATACCGAGCCGTACACCAGCAGGTCGTAGCGAAACAGCAAGGGGCCGAGCCCCGGCAGATCGCTCAGTACCGGCAGCGAAATGCCGCTCATGCCCTGCACCACCTTGCCGACGTATTCGCGCCCGGCAAAGGCCGACAGCCCGACGCCGAACAGCGTCAGCGCCAGGCCGGTGGCGACCTGATTGGTTTGCAGCGTGAGCGTGAGCAGGCCGAACAGCGCCGCCAGCGCCATGCCGCAGGCCATGCCGGCCAGCAACCCGAGCGCAAGGCTGCCGGTGGTGACGGTGACCGCAAACGCGCCGATGGCACCGGCCAGCATCATTCCTTCCACGCCGAGGTTGAGCACGCCGCTGCGCTCGACGACCAGCTCGCCGAGCGAGGCATAGATCAGCGGCGTGGCCGCGCCGACGCTGCTGACGACGATGGGAATCAGGGTGTCGGCGCTCATGCGGCGTCCTTCTCGATGACTGCAACGGGAGCCGTGACAGCGGCGGCGCGCTGGGGCGCCGGCTTGCGCACGAGGCGGAAATTGATGAACAGATCGGCCGCCAGCAGATAGAAAAGCAGCACGCCCTGGAATAGGCCGGTAATCGCAGCCGGCAATTGCAATTCCATTTGCGCCGATTCGCCGCCGAGATAAAGCAGCGACATCAGCACGCTGGCCAGCACCACGCCAATCGGATGCAGCCGCCCGACAAAGGCCACGATGATTGCGGCGAAGCCATATCCGGGCGAGATCTGCGGCTGGAGCTGGCCGATCGGGCCGGCCACCTCGGCAATGCCGGCCAGGCCCGCCGTGGCGCCACCGAGCAGCAGCGCGAGCCAGACGTTCTTCTTCTCGCTGAAGCCGGCATAGCGCGCGGCGGCTGGCGCCAGACCCGCGACGCTCATGCGATAGCCCGCGAGCGTCTTGGCGACGAAGAACCACACCGCCAGCACGATGACCAGCGCCATCAGCAGCGCGCCGTTGACCCGCGTGCCCTCGACCAGCGGCGTGAGCGTGGCGGCATCGGACAGCATGGCCGACTGCGGAAAGTTGAAGCCGTCCGGATCGCGCCAGGGCCCGTGCACGAGGAAGAGCAGCAGCAGCCGCGCCACGTAGACCAGCATCAGGCTCACGAGGATTTCGCTGGTGTTGAAGCGCGTGCGCAGGAAGGCCGGGATCGCGGCCCAGGCCATGCCGCCCGCGATGCCGGCCAGCAGCATCAGCGGCATGAGCCAGGGCGCCTCGGCCGGCACGAACAGGCCGACGCCTGCGCCCGCGAGCGCGCCCATCGTCAGCTGGCCCTCGGCGCCGATGTTCCAGACATTGGCGCGGAAGCCGACCGCGAGGCCGATCGCGCAGAGGATCAGCGGCGTGGACTTGAGCGCCAGCTCGCCCAGCCCGTACTCGCTGGTGAAGGCCTTGACGAAGAACACGTAGAAGGCTTCGCCCGGCGAGGTACCGAGCGCCGAGAACAGCAGATAGCCCGACGCCAGCGTCAGCGCGGCCGCGATCAGCGGCGAGCAAAGACCCATGAGCCGTGACGGCTCGGGTCGCAATTCAAGCTTGAACAAGGTCGGCCTCCGTGGCGGTGCGCGGATCGAAATCGAAGTTGCCGCCCATCCAGGCGCCGAGCTGCTCGGTGCTGGTCTCGGCGGTGGGCAGGCTGCGCGACAGGCGGCCGGTGCAGATGACGGCGATGCGGTCGCAGATGGCGCGCAGCTCGTCGAGCTCCTCGCTCACGACCAGGATGGCGCAGCCGTCGGCGCGCAGGTCCATCAGCGCCTGATGGATGAGCTGGGCCGCGCCGACGTCGACGCCCCAGGTGGGCTGGGCCACGACCAGCACCGGCGGCCGGTGCGAGGTCTCGCGGCCGACGATGAACTTCTGCAGGTTGCCGCCCGACAGCGACGACGCCACCGAGGACTCGCCGCCGCACTTGACCTTGAACTTCTGGATCACGCGATTGGAGAAGTCGCGCGCGGCCCAGACATCGAGCAGGCCGCGCCGCGCCATGCCGCGCGAGAAGCCGGTGAGGATGGCGTTCATCGTGAGGCTGAGCGACGGCACCGCGCCGCGCCCGAGGCGTTCTTCGGGCACGAAGCCGAGGCCCAGGTTGCGGCGCTGCGCCGGGCCGAGCAAGCCGGCCGGCTGGTCGAGGATGAGGATTTCGTCGGCACGCGCACCGCGCCGCTCGCCGCTGATGGCAGCCATCAGCTCCTTCTGGCCGTTGCCCGACACGCCGGCGATGCCGACGATCTCGCCGCTGCGCAAGTCGAGCGAGATGTCGTGCAGCGCGGTCGAGAACGGATCGGGCGCGGGAATGCTCAGGCCGCGCACCGACAGGCGCACCTCGGCCGGCTCGCGCGGCGTGAGGCCGGGCGGCGACAGGTCGCCGCCGATCATCAGGCGCGCGAGCGAGGCGGCGGTTTCGTTGCGCGGCACGGCGTGGCCGCTGACCTTGCCGTTGCGCAGCACGGTGGCGCTGTCGCAGAGCGAGCGGATTTCTTCGAGCTTGTGGCTGATGTAGAGGATGGAGCAGCCCTCGGACGCCAGTTGCCGCAGCGTGACGAACAGCCGCTGCACCGCCTGCGGCGTGAGGACGGACGTGGGCTCGTCGAGGATGAGCAGGCGCGGATGCTGGAGCAGGCAGCGCACGATCTCGACCCGCTGGCGCTCGCCGACCGACATCGAATGCACCAGGCGCTGCGGATCGAGCGGCAGGCCGTAATGCTCGGACACCTCGCGCACGCGCTGGTCGAGCGTCGGCGACTGGGCCGATTCACCGAGGAAGAGCGCGATGTTCTCGGCCACGGTCAGGGTCTCGAACAGGCTGAAATGCTGGAACACCATGCCGATGCCGCAGGCGCGCGCGGCGCCCGGCGAGTCGAGCTGCACCGGCTTGCCTTCCCACAGCACCTCGCCGGCATCGGGCCGGGTGACGCCGTAGATGATCTTCATCAGCGTGCTCTTGCCGGCGCCGTTCTCGCCGAGCACCGCATGGATTTCGCCCGGCGCCACGCTGAGCGAGACGCCGTCGTTGGCGACCACCGACGGGTAGCGCTTGGTGATGCCGCGCAGCGCGAGGCGCGGCGGGGCGGTGGGATCGGTCATGGGGCGGCTCCTGCGGTGGAATGGTTGTCGGGTTGGCGGGCGCTGCGCGCCTCGATCACTTGCAGCAGTTGCGCGGCGACGGCGATGGCGATGGCGGCCGGCAGCTTGGAGGCGATGCCGGGCACGCCGATCGGCGCGACCAGCCGCGCGAGCGCCTCGGGCCCGATGCCGCGTGCCGCGAGCCGGCTGCGAAAGCGCGCGACCTTGGTCCTGGACGCGATCATTCCGAGCCAGCCGAAGCGGCCGTCGGCGAGCAGGCGGCGCACCACTTCAAAGTCGAGCTCGTGGTTGTGGGTGAGCACGATGTGCAGCGCGTCGGGCGGCGCGCGCAGGGCTTCGTCGGCCGGCGAGTCGGTCTCGATGCAGGCGACGCCGGGCGGCACGGCGGCGAACACGGCTTCGCGCGTGTCGATCCAGCGCAGCCGCAGCGGCAGTGGTGCGAGCACCGCGACGAGCGCGCTGCCGACATGGCCGGCGCCGTAGATGCAGACGCAGGGGCGCGGCGGCGTGAGGCGCTCGACGAGCTGGCGCGCGCCGTCGAGGCGGGTGACGGTGGCGGCTTCGGCGCTGGCGTCGAGCACGGCGGCGAGCGGATGGCGGGCGTCGATGGCGAGCAGCGTGGCGCCGGCGGATGCCGCGCCGCCGCCCTCGCCCGGCGCCAGCGGCGTGACGACGCAGAGCGCCGCATCGGCCGCGCGCCGCGCCTGCCAGTCGGCGAGCCGCGCCGCGTCGCCCGGCACGATGCGCTCGAACATCAGCTCGACCGCGCCGCCGCAGCACTGGCCCAGCGTCGCGCCGAGGATGAAGTTGCGCGTGAAGCGCGGGGCGGCGTCATCCGCGCCGAGCAGCTCGCGCGCGATGGCCGTCGCCTGCCATTCGAGATGCCCGCCGCCGACGCTGCCCGCAAGCCCGTCGCGCGTCACGACGATCCAGGCGCCCTCGCCGCGCGGCGCCGAGCCGCGCACCGCCACCACCACCACGCGCACCGCCGGCACGCCGGCCGCCGCGAGCGCGGCGCATTCGTCGAGCCAGTCCTTCATCGCGCGCTTGCCAGCGCCCGCGCCGCGCCCACCGCCTTGAGCACTGCCTCGGGCGTGGCCGGCGCATGCAGCGGCACGCGCTCGCCGGGCGGCAGCAGGCTGGCGACCGCATCGCGCACCGCATGGAACACCGCCATGCCGAGCATGAACGGCGGCTCGCCGACCGCCTTGCTGCGGTAGATGGTCTCCTCGTGATTCGGCCGGTCGAACAGCCTGACGCTGGCCTGCGCCGGCCAGTCGCCGACCGCCGGAATCTTGTAGGTCGACGGCGCATGCGTGCGCAGCCGCCCCTTCGCGTCCCACCACAGCTCCTCGCAGGTGAGCCAGCCCGCGCCCTGCAGGAAGGCACCCTCGATCTGGCCGATGTCGAGCGCCGGATTGAGCGAGCTGCCCACGTCGTGAAGGATGTCGGTGCGCAAAATCTTCGTCTCGCCGGTCAGCGTGTCGACCGCCACCTCGCTGACGGCCGCGCCCCAGGCGAAGTAGTAGAACGGCCTGCCGGTCCAGGTCTTGCGGTCGAAATGGATCTTGGGCGTCTTGTAGAAGCCCGTGGCCGAGAGCTGAACCCGCGCCAGATAGGCCTCTTTCGCAAACTGGGCAAAGCCGATCACGCGCTCGCCCAGATGCACCTGCCCGCCGGCGAAATGGATCGCCTGCGGATCGACGCCGTACTTGTCGGCGCCAAACGCCACCAGCCGCTCGCGCAGCGTGATCGCTGCCGCCTGCGCCGCCTTGCCGTTGAGGTCGCTGCCGCTCGACGCCGCCGTGGCCGAGGTGTTGGGCACCTTGCTGGTATCGGTGGCGCTGGCCTTCACGGCTTCCATCGACAGGCCCAGCTCCTGGGCCACGATCTGCCGCACCTTGGTGAACAGGCCCTGGCCCATCTCGGTGCCGCCGTGGTTGAGCAGCACCGTGCCGTCGTTGTAGATGTGGACCAGCGCGCCGGCCTGGTTGTAGTGCAAAGCCGTAAACGAAATGCCGAATTTGACCGGCGTGAACGCAATGCCGCGCTTGACGATGGCGCTCGCCGCATTGAACGCATCGATCTGCGCCCGCCGCTCGGCATAGCCGGCGCTTTCGGTCAGCTCGGCCAGCATCGCGGGCATGAGGTTGTCCTCGACCGTCATGCCGTAGTGCGTGAGGTTGCGGTCCTCGGTTCCGTACAGATTGGCGCGCCGCACATCGAGCGGATCGAGCCCGAGCGTGCGCGCGATGTCGTCCAGCACCGCCTCGATGGCGACCATGCCCTGCGGCCCGCCGAAGCCGCGATACGCCGTGTTGGACACCGTGTGCGTCTTCGCGCGGTGCGACACGATGTCGACCGCCGGCAGGAAGTAGGCGTTGTCGGCGTGATAGATCGCGCGGTCGTTGACCGGCCCCGACAGGTCGGCCGAATAGCCGCAGCGCGACGCAAACACGAACTTGATGCCGAGGATGCGACCGGCATCGTCGAAGCCCACCTCGTAGTCGTGCACGAAGTCGTGGCGCTTGCCGGTCAGCGTCATGTCCACATCGCGGTCGAGCCTCAGCTTGCAGGCGCGGCCGGTCTTGCGCGCGGCCAGCGCCGCCACCGCCGCCAGCAACGCAGGCTGGCTTTCCTTGCCGCCGAAGCCGCCGCCCATGCGCCGGCATTGCACCGTCACCTCGTTGACGGGCAGCGCCATCGCCTCGGCCACCATGTGCTGCACCTCGCTCGGATGCTGGGTCGAGCAGTTGATGATGAGCCCGCCGTCTTCCTGCGGCCAGGCGGCCGCGATCTGGCCTTCGAGATAGAAATGCTCCTGCCCGCCGCAGGCATGCGTGCCGGTCAGACGATGCGGCGCGGCGGCAATCGCGGCATCCGGATCGCCGCGCCGCAGATGCTCGGTCGGCAGCACGAAGCTTTGCGCCGCGACCGCCGCGCGGATGTCGAGCAGCGCCGGCAGCTCGTCGATCTGGATGCGCGCGAGCGTCGCGGCGCGGCGCGCGGCCTCGTAGCTGGTGGCCACCACCGCAAACAGCTGATGGCCGACGAACATCACCTCGTCGGTGACGAAGATCGGGTCGTCATGCAGCACCGCGCCGTAGTTGTTGTGGCCCGGAATGTCGGCCGCCGTGAGCACGGTGACCACGCCCGGCGCCGCGAGCACCGCCGAAAGATCGAGGCCGACGAGCTTGCCGTGCGCCACCGGGCTGGTGCCGAAGGCGATGTGCAGCGCGCCGGCCGGCAGCGGGATGTCGTCGGTGTAGCGCGCCGCGCCCGATACATGCAGATGCGCGCTCTCATGCTTGTGCGCGGTGCCGACGGGCGGCTCGGCGAGACGGTCGTTCATGGCTGGCTCCGCTGAAGAGGGCTGTTCGGAAGAAGTCGCGCGGCCGGCGCGCAGGCGGCGGCGCCGCTCACAGCGCCGCGCCCAGGTCGATGTGCTCGACCCGCGTGAGCGCGCCGGTCTGCTCGGCCAGCAGCCGCAGCAGCAGATTGCCGGCCACCTCGGCGCGGTAGCCGGCCGAGGCGCGCATGTCGCTCAGCGGCTTGAAGTCGGTGGCCAGGGCATCGATGGCGTCGCCGACGCTGCTGCGGTCGAACGGCCGGCCGCAGAGCGCGGCCTCGGCATGCGGCGCGCGCCTGGGCGTCGCCGCCATGCCGCCGTAGGCCAGCCGCGCCACCGTCACCACGCCGTCGTCATCCAGCCGCAGCGCAAACGCGCCGCACACGGCCGAGATGTCCTGCTCGCTGCGCTTGCTGACCTTGTAGGCGGCAAACACCAGCCGGCCCGCGCCGCCGAGCGCCTGCGTGGCGCGCGGCACCCGCACCGCCTCGACGAACTCGCCCGGCTCCAGCGCCTTCTGCTGATAGCCCAGATACAGCAGCTCCAGCGGCAGCCAGCGCACCCGCTCGCCGCGCCTCAGCTTGACCTCGGCGCCGAGCGCAATCAGCGGCGGCATCGAATCGCCGATCGGCGAGCCGTTGGCCACGTTGCCGCACAACGTCCCCGAATGGCGAATCGGCGGCGAGGCGAAGCGCGCGGCCAGCTCGGCCAGCGCCGGGTAGTCGGCCACGATGGCGCTCCACGCCGCTTCCAGCGACACCGCCGCGCCGACCGTGATGCCGGCGTCGTCGATGGCGATGCGCGCCAGTTCGGTCACCTCGCCCACGTAGATGAGCCGGGGCAGCTCGCGCAGCTGCTTGGTGATCCACAGGCCCACGTCGGTGCCGCCGGCCAGCAGCAGCGCGCCCGGGTCGGCCAGATAGGCGCCGGCCAGCTCGGCCACCGTGCGCGGCGCGATGAAGCCCTTGCCGCTCGACAGCTCCAGCGCCGATTCGCGCGCCAGCCCCGCGATGCGCGCCAGCCGCTCGGGCGAGCGGCCGTGGCTGCGGTTGAAATGCGCCGGCTCGGGGTAGCCGAACATCGCGATGCCGGCATCGACGATGGGCCGGTAGCCGGTGCAGCGGCACAGATTGCCGGCCAGGCACTCGACCACCTCGGCCCGGCCCGCGCCCGGCAGGCGCAAGTACAGGTCGGCCAGCGACATCACGAAACCCGGCGTGCAGAAGCCGCATTGCGAGCCGTGGCAATCGACCATGGCCTGCTGGACTGGATGCAATCCGCCGTCGGCTTGTACCAGGCTCTCGGCGGTCACCACCTCGCAGCCATCGACCGTGGGCAGCAGCCGGATGCAGGCATTGATGGCGCTGTAGTCGATGCGCTCGCCGGCGGCATCGGCCACGCGGCGCCCCAGCAGCACCGTGCAGGCGCCGCAATCGCCCTCGGCACAGCCTTCCTTGGTGCCGGTGCGGCCAAGATCGTCGCGCAGGTACTGGAGCAGCGTGGTGGTGGGCGCCGCATCGGCTGCCTCGACCACCTCGTCGTCGAGCACGAATCGAACGCATGCCTGCTTTTCCCGCATCATCTCGCCCCTTCCTGCCGCGCAAGCGGCATGTTCAATGCTTCGGAGCCTGGCATCGGCCGGGCAATTGCCGACCGACGGGCAAACCGAATTGTGTACAACCTGCAAGCCCCTTTCCCATGAACGGGCGCCTGCCGCAGAGGGCTGATTTAGCAAGCGATATGCCATTTCCGCCCGCCTCGCCTACCGCCCCCGATTCCCGATGAGCACCCGACCCTCGCCGCGCCGCAAGACCGAAGCCAGCCTCGACCTCGCCCGGCCGGCGCCACGCAAGCGCGCCAGCCGCGCCGCCGGCGCCGCCTCGCCCGCGATCGCCGCCTCGGCCGCCAATGCCGCCGCGCTGGCCGACGCGCCCGACAGCGCCGTCGCGCCCAACGCCGCCCAGCCCGCCAACGACGGCAGCGCCGCGCCCGCCGCCACGCCGCGCCGGCGCGTCTCGGGCATCGACCAGCGCATCTATGAAGCGGTGCTGAACGCGGTGATGACGCACCGCCTGCCGCCCGGCACCAAGCTCACCGAGGCCAGCTTCTGCGACCTCTACAAGGTGAGCCGGACCATCGTGCGCAAGGCGCTGCTGCGGCTCGCGCATGACCACATCGTCGAGCTGCGGCCCAATCGGGGCGCGGTCATCGCCAGCCCCACGCCGCAGGAGAAGCGCGACGTGTTCCACGCCCGCCGCATCGTCGAGGCGGCGGTGGTGCCACTGGCCATCCGCAATGCCTCGCGCAGCCAGATCGCCAAGCTGCGGCAGATGGTGCGCGACGAGCGCGCGGCGCTCGACCGGGGCGACCGCGGGCGCTGGATCCGCCTCGGCGCCGAGTTCCATCTGGCGCTCGCCGAGGTGGCCGGCAACCAGGTGCTGACCAACTTCCTGAGCGAGCTGTCGTCGCGCTGCTCGCTCATCATCGCGCTCTACGACAGCCCCACTTCCGTGCCCTGCGCGCACGACGAACACGAGCATCTGATCGACGCCATCGCGGCCGGCGACATCGAGCGCGCCACCGCCATGATGGAAGAGCATCTCCAGGCCATCGAGGACCGGCTGCTGCCCGAACGGCGCGGCGAGGCGATCGATCTGGCGCAGATCCTGGGCGACGGCTGAGGCCGAACTTCGTATTCATTGACACTTCAGATTGGATACAAAGCATCGATCCAATCCCGCCGGAAACGGTCGGCAAAGCCGGCCGGCCAGCACCGACCTCCCGTTTGAAGTGCCTTGCGCACCAAGACATATTCGAGCGCCCTGCCCTGTTGCACCAGCGCAAGGCATGGCCCGCATGAAACCCCTTGTCACAGTTGGCACGCGGCTTGCGCGTATGCAATCCGCCGAAGAAATCGGATGCAATCCAGCTGCACCGACCCTTGTTCGGCACTGCCAACCGGATGCGACCACGCCGCCGCCACTCATCGAACAGACAGGGGAATTCAACAAATGAACGGGATCACGACTCGCGAGGCTGTCCGCACCGAAGTCAAGGGTCAGGCGCGTGCCGGCTCGGTCGCACGGATCGCCATGGCGGTCGCGCTGGCCTGCTCGGCCGGTGGCGCCTTCGCCGCCGACTGGAGCGACACCTTCATCGGCTACACCTACGGCCCGCAGATGCGTCAGCCGGGCAGCGACGAATTCGTCACCAAGAACATCTTCACGCTCCAGCATGTGAGCGGCTACAAGTACGGCGTCAACTTCTTCAACGTCGACATGCTCAAGTCGGACACGAACAATCCGGCCAAGGGCCCGACCATCGGCCAGCCCAGCAAGCGTGGCGCGCAAGAGGTCTATGTCGTCTACCAGAACACGCTCAGCTTCAACTCGCTGACCAACAGCAAGAGCTTCACCGCCGGCCCGATCGCCGACCTGGGCCTGCAACTCGGCTTCGACTTCAACTCGATGAACGACACCTTCGGCGCCGGCCTCATCAAGCTGATCGGCGGCCCCAAGGTCACGCTGGCCGTGCCCGGCCTGCTCCAGTTCGGCCTGCTGTACTACAAGGAGTACAACAACAACGGTTTCTCGGGCCAGAACGTCGACTTCGACGCCGCGCTGCGCCTGAGCTCGGTGTGGAGCTTCAACTTCGATGCCGGCCTGCCGTCGGTCATCAAGGGCTGGGCCACCTACACCGGCCAGAAGGGTTTCAACACCCTGCCGGAAACCTGGTTCGAGACCAGCTATCTGGTCGACGTCGGCACGCTGGCCGGCCAGCCCAAGACCTTCTACGCGGGCGTGGGCTACCAGTACATCAACCACAAGTTCGGCACCAACACGCACAGCACGGGCATTCCGGGTGGCAAGGTGTCTTCGCCGATGTTCAAGTTCGAAGCCCACTTCTGATCCTGCCCATCCCCACAGGAGTTCATCCATGAACAAGCGATCGACGATCAAGCGTCTGGCGGCTTCGGCCGCGGTGCTGGCAGCCGGCGCGCTGGCCCTGCCCGCCGCCCAGGCGGCCGAGCCGCTCAAGATCGGCTTCGTCTACGTCGGACCGGTCGGCGATGCCGGCTGGACCTATGCCCACGATCTGGGCCGCCAGCAGCTTGAAAAGGAACTCGGCGACAAGGTGAAGACCACCTATGTCGAGAACGTGCCCGAGGGCGCGGACGCCGAGCGCGTGATCCGCGAACTGGCGCAGAAGAACCAGCTCATCTTCACCACGTCGTTCGGCTACATGAATCCGACGCTGAAGGTAGCCAAGGCCTTCCCCAACGTGAAGTTCGAGCATGCGACCGGCTACAAGACCGACAAGAACCTGGGCGTCTACGAGGCCAAGTTCTACGAGGGCGCCTACCTGCTCGGCATCCTCGCCGGCAAGCAGAGCAAGACCGGCAAGCTCGGCTTCGTGGGCTCGGTGGCGATCCCCGAGGTGATCCGCAACATCAATGCGTTCACGCTCGGCGCGCAGAGCGTGAACCCCAAGATCACGACCAGCGTGCTGTGGGTGAACAACTGGTACGACCCGGCCAAGGAGCGCCAGGCGGCCGAGACGCTGATCGCCCAGGGCGCCGACGTGCTGTGCCAGAACACCGACTCGCCGGCCACGGTGCAGGTTGCGCAGGAAAAGGGCGTGTATGCCTTCGGCTGGGACTCGGACATGACCAAGTTCGCGCCCAAGGCCCACCTCACGGCCAACATCAACAACTGGGGCCCGTACTACATCGACACCGCCAAGAAGGTGATTGCCGGTACCTGGAAGCCCGAGGATTCGAAGATGGGCATCAAGGACGGCATCGTGAAGTTCGCGCCGCTCAATCCGGTGATTCCGGCTGACGTGGCCAAGCTGTTCGAGGAGAAGAAGCAGGCCATCGTCGACGGCAAGCTCCTCCCGTTCGCCGGCCCGATCAAGGACCAGTCGGGCGCCGAAAAGGTGAAGGCCGGCACCGCCATGGCGCTGCCGGAAATCATGAGCTTCAACTGGTTCGTGGCCGGCGTGGAAGGCTCGATCCCGAAGTGATGGGGCGATGAGCGATCCCTGCCTCGATGGCGACTGGCATCCGGTCGCCATTTCCGCTTCTGTGCCAGCCGGTGCGCGCCTTGCGACCCGGCTGCTCGGGCGCGACGTGGTGGTGTGGCGCGGCGCCGATGGCGCGGTGCATGCCACCGAGGACCGCTGCCCGCATCGCGGCACGCGGCTTTCCATCGGCAAGGTGCAGGGCGATGAGATCGTCTGCGCCTATCACGGCTGGCGCTTTGCCGGCGACGGGCGCTGCCTGCACGTGCCGGCGCATCCGGCGCTTGAAGTGGCATCGCAAACGCGGCTTTGCGCGCGCACGCATCACGCCTGCGAGCGCTACGGGCTGGTGTGGGTCTGCGTCGGCGAGCCGGCCAAACCGGTGCTGCCCTTCCCGGAGTTCGACGATCCGCATCTGCGCATCGTGCATTGCGGGCCCTACGAGGTTGGCGCCGCCGGGCCGCGCATCGTCGAGAACTTTCTCGACATGGCGCATTTCGGCTGGATTCACGGCGGCATCCTCGGCGACCTCGATCACACCGAGGTTGGCGACTATCAGGTGGCGCCGTTCGACGATGGCGCGGGCGGCACGGGCGTCATCGCCACCGGCTGCCGGTTCTGGCAGCCGCGCACCAACAGCCTTGCGCACGACGGCAGCGAGGTCGAATACACCTACCGCGTGCTGCGGCCGCTGACCGCCATCCTCACCAAGCTGCCCGAGGCGCAGGAGGGCTTCCGCGAGGCCATCAGCCTGCATGTGCAGCCGCTGGAGCAGGAGCGCAGTCGCGTGTTCATCATTCTTGCGATGACCAACTTCGCCGACCCAGACGAGGCGCTGCGCGGCTTTCAGGACACGATCTTTGCGCAGGACCTGCCGGTGCTGGAGAACCAGCGGCCGGCGCGCCTGCCGCTGGCAAGTGGCGCCGAGCAGTCGATGGCCTGCGATCGGCTGTCGCTGGCCTACCGCCGGCTGCTGCGCGAATGGGGCGTGCGCTGGGGCGTGATTGCCGAGTGACGGGCGCGGTGGTTCAGATCACCTCGGCCGGCGCATAGCGGCAGGCGCGTTCATGGTTGCCGCGCTCGATCTGCACCGTCACATGGCCGATGCCGAAGCGCGCCTTGAGGCCGTCGGCAATCGCATGCAGCTCGGCATCGTCGGCATGGCCGTCGGGCCGCACCAGATGCACGGTCAGCGCGATCTCGCTGGCGCTGATCGGCCAGATGTGCAGATCGTGGACTTCGCTCACGCCGGGCCGCGCCGCCAGCCAGCGCTCGACGGCCGCGCGGTCGATGCTGGCCGGCACCGCATCCAGCGCCATGTCGAGCGATTCGCGCAGCAGGCCCCAGCTGCCCCAGACCAGCACGGCGCAGATCGCCAGACTCAGCGCCGGATCGATCCAGAGCCAGCCGGTCGCGCGCATGGCCAGCGCCGCCAGCACCACGCCGAACGACACCGCCGCGTCGGCCACCATGTGCAGATAGGCGCCGCGCTGGTTGATGTCGCTGTCCTTGCCGGCCATGAAGAACCAGGCCGTCGCCGAATTGATGAGGATGCCGACGAAGGCCACGACCGCCACCGTGGTCTCGGCCACCGGCTGCGGATGGGCGAAACGGCCGACCGATTCCCAGGCGATGGCGCCGACCGCGATCAGCAGCGCCACCGCATTGACCAGCGACGCCAGGATCGAGCTGCGCCCATAGCCCCAGGTGCGGCCCGGCGTCGGCGCCTTGCCCGACAGCCATGACGCGACCCAGGCCAGCGCCAGCGCGGCGACGTCGCTCAGGTTGTGGCCGGCATCGGCCAGCAGCGCGAGCGAATCGGTCGCAAAGCCGAAGCCCGCCTCGACCAGCACGAAGCCCAGATTGAGCGCGATGCCGACCGCGAATGCGCGCCCGACCGGCAGCGGACCGTGGTGGTGATGACCGTGGCCGTGATGGTGATGCGCATGACCGGCATGGGCATGAGCGTCGTCATGCTCATCGTGGTCATGCGCGTGGCCGTGATCGTGCGCGCAGCCGCCGGCAGCGTGGCCGGCGTGCTCGTCATGCGGATGGTCGTGGCCGTGGCGGCCGGCCGGCGTGGTGTGCCCGGTCATGAAGCGGTCCTCGTGGAAGCGGGCGTCGGCGCCCGGAGGACCGACGCGGTTTACAGCAGCGGATCGATGTTGAAGACCTCGTACTCGGTCCGCAAGTCGGCGTACTGGCCGCGCAGGCTCTGCATGTACTGCGCATAGGCCTCGGGATCGAAGCCGCCCGGCTCGGTGTAGACGGTCATGCGCGGCTCGGGCAGCTGGTACAGGAAGACCTCGCGCGCGCGCACGCCGAAGTTCTGCCCGGTCACGCGCGACGCATAGCTGGTGCACAGATAGGCCACCAGATTGGCCACATAGCTGGCCGGCACCTTGAGCGCATGCGCGTGGTACTGGCGCTGGGCCTCGGTGCGCGGCTCGAACTTCTGCGTGACGCGGGTGGTGGCAAACGGCGCGATCGAGTTGCAGTTGATGCCGGTCGCGCTCAGGTCCATGGCCACCGCGCGCGTCAGGCCGAGCAGCCCGGCCTTGGCCGCGACGAAGGCGCTCTGATGCACATTGCCGATGAAGGCCGACGCCGACACGATGTTGACGATGGAGCCCGGAATGCGCCCGCGCTTCACCTGCTCGCGCATATGCGGCGTGGCGGCGGCCAGCAGCGCATAGGGCGCGATCAGGTTGTTGGCGAACACGTTCTCGTACTGCTCGCGCCGGGTGTCGGTGATGGGCGCGTCGATCTGGATCGCCGCGTTGTTGATCACGATGTCGATGGCGCCCCAGTTGGCGCGCGCCAGCGCCACGCAAGCCTCGGCCGCGTCGGGCTTGGCGAGGTTTTCCTTGAAGGCGATGGCGCAGCCCGGCGCCTTGGCATTGAGCCGCTCCACCGCCGCGTCGACCACCACGCTGTCCTGCGGCCCGCCGTCGATGTCGCAGCCGTTGTCGGCCACGACCACGCGGGCGCCCTCCATCACAAGGGTCTGGGCGATGGCGAGGCCGATGCCGCGGGCGCCTCCGGTGACGATGGCAACGCGCTTGTCGAGAATGTCGGTCATGCTGGGATCGGAAGCCTGCGTAAGAGAAAGGGCGCTCTGCCCGAAGCACGATCCGGGCCGTCTGATGCTGTTCAGACCCGTTGCGGATGCCGGCCGAGGCCGGGCGCGAAGCGTAGCGCGCCCCTCGTTGCGGCGCCAACCGCGCCGCCACCGGTCGGCCCGTCAGTCACCACATAACCAACCGCTATATGGAAGACTGATCTGAAGCATTCACGAAATCGCCCCGGCGCGGCGACAATGCAGGGTTTAGCCGCATGCCCCAGCCGCGTCACGCGGCGCTGCGGGCAGCTCCGCCCTCTCCTTACCTTCGGATCGACATGAGCGCCTTCAACGAAGAACGCGTCCTGAGCGTGCACCACTGGACCGACCGCCTGTTCAGCTTCACGACCACGCGCGACCAGTCCCTGCGGTTCAGCAACGGGCATTTCACGATGATTGGCCTCAAGGTCAACGGCAAGCCGCTGCTGCGTGCGTACAGCATCGCCAGCGCCAATTACGAGGAACATCTGGAGTTCCTCAGCATCAAGGTGCCGGACGGCCCCCTGACCTCGCGGCTCCAGCACATCCAGGTCGGCGACACGCTGATCGTCGGCCGCAAGCCGACCGGCACGCTGCTCATCGACTATCTGCGGCCGGGCAAGCGGCTGTACCTGATGTCGACCGGCACCGGTCTGGCGCCGTTCATGAGCGTGATCCGCGATCCGGAAACCTATGAGCGCTACGAACAGGTGGTGCTGGTGCACGGCGTGCGTCAGGTGGCCGAGCTGGCCTACCACGACTACATCACGCAAGAGCTGCCCAAGCACGAGTTCCTCGGCGAAATCATCGGCGAGAAGCTGCGCTACTACCCGACGGTCACGCGCGAGCCGTTCCGCAATCAGGGCCGCCTGACCGACCTGATCGAGAACGGCAAGCTCGCCGCCGACCTCGGCCTGCCCCAGCTCACGCCGGGCGAGGACCGCGTGATGATCTGCGGCAGCCCCGAGATGCTGAAGCAGCTCAAGCACATCCTGGAATCGCGTGGCTACGAGGAAGGCAACACCAGCATCCCGGGCGATTTCGTGATCGAACGGGCGTTTGCCGAGCAGTAAGCGCCGCCACTGGCCGGCTGCACGACGGGTCGACTTCGGTCGGCCCGTTGGCTTTTTGCGGCGGCAAATCCGCAGCCAAGCCGCAGCCAAGCCGCGCCCGCCAGCGTGCCGCTCAGCCGCCCGCCCTGGCCTGCACCCGCCCGAGCCACGCGCCCAGCACCACCCCGCGCAGCAGCAGAAAGCCATCGAGCGCCAGCCAGAGCCCGTGATTGCCGAAAGCCGCCAGCGCCGGCCCGACCGCCACGAAGAACAGCGCCGACGCCGCCAGCACCGCCCACATCAGCTCGCGCAGCAGCACCGCGCCGATGTAGACGCCATCGAACATGAAGGCGCCGACCGCCGCCAGCGGCCACAGCGCCAGCCAGGCCAGATGCGCGCGCGCCGCCGCCCGCACCTCGGGCAGATCGGTGAGCGCGTCGATCAGCGCCGGCCCGGCCAGCCACAGCGCCAGCGCGCACAGCGCGGCCAGCAGCGCGGCCCAGCCGAGCGGCCGCAGCACCGCGCGCCGCGTCTGGGCCGGATCGCGCGCACCGATCGCCGCGCCGACCAGCGTCTGGCCGGCATTGGCAAAGCCGTCGATGCCATAGGTGATGAAAGTCGCCAGCGTCATGAGCACGCCGTTGGCCGCCAGCACCAGCTCGCCCTGCCCCGCGCCGTAGCGCGTGAAGGCCGAGAACACCGACAGCAGCGCCGCCGTGCGCAGCAGCAGCGTGCCGTTCATGGCGACCAGCCCGCGCCACGCGGCCGCATCGCGCAAGGCGCCGCCATGCCAGCTCAGCAGCCCGGCGCGATGCAGCAGCGCCAGCCCGGCGACAAAGCCGGCGGCATCGGCGATGGCGGTGGCCGCGCCGAGCCCGGCCACGCCGGCATCCAGCCCGATCGTCAGCAGCAGCGCCGCCGCGAGATTGACCAGATTGACGAAGACTTGCAGCGCCAGCCCGGCCAGCGCGCGCTGGGCGCCAAGCAGCCAGCCGAGGATCACGAAATTGCCGAGCCCGAAGGCGATCGACCAGGCGCGCGCGCCGCAATAGGCCAGCGCCTGGGCGCGCAGGTCGCCGTGCGCATCGAACAGGTCGGCGAGCGCAGCGAGCAGCGGCGCGCGCAGCAGCACCAGCAGCGCGCCGGCGCCGAGCGCAAGGCCCAGCGCCCGCAACAGCAGCGCCGATTCGCCGGCCCGGTCGCGCGCGCCACGCGCCTGGGCGGTCAGCGCCGCCGTGCCCATGCGCAAGAAGATGAACGCCCAGTAGATGAGGTTGAAGGCCTGGGCGCCGAGCGTGACCGCGCCGAGGCTGGTGGCGTCGTGCATGTGGCCGGCCAGCGCGGTGTCGACCGCCGACAGCACCGGCTGGGTCAGGCTCGACAGGATCAGCGGAATGGCCAGCGCAAAGATGGCGCGATGCGAAGGAGCGTCGGTTTTCATGGCGCGCAAGCCTAGTGCACCGCGCCGGCCTCAGTACGTGACCGCGATGTCGTCGAAGGCCACCGCCGCCACCGGCGTGAGCGCGGTGCTGTCCAGCTCGAAGATCACGCGCTGGATCCGGGCCAGCGGATTGCCGCGCGTGCTGAGCGGCAGCGCGAAGTCGCGCCAGCCATTGCGCGTGGTGGTGAAGGCATAGCCGCCCAGCCGCGCACTGCCGTCGGCGGTCTGCACCCACAGCCGCAACGGCACCGCGCCCGAGCTGTAGACCGAGAACCGCAGCGTCGCGCCGACTGCCAGCGGCAGCACCGGGCCGCGCAGCGCCAGCGTGCCGCCGGGCGCGGCAAAGCTCACCCGCACCGCGCGGCTGCCGCTGCGCACCGGCAGCTTCAGCGCGAAATCGCGCGTGGAGTTGCGCGACACATCGGTCCAGCCGCTGGCGAGCGCATCGGCATAGATGACCGTGGCATCGCTCAGACAGACGGCGGTCGTCACCGTCAGGCTGGCGCTCGCGGCCGAGACATTGCCGGCGGCATCGCGCGCCTTGACCGTGAGCGCATGGCTGCTGCCGCAGGTCAGCCCGGTGAAGCTGGCGCTGGTGCCGGCGATGCCGGCGCGCAGCAGCGTGGCGCCGTCGTACACGTCATAGACCACCGCGCCGCTGTCGTCGGTGGCGGCGGCCCAGCTCAGCTTGAAGCCGCTGCCGCTGACGGCGCTGGCCGCCGGCTTGCCGGGCGCGCTCGGCGCCTGAAGGTCGCGGTTGGCGCTGATGATCCGGCCGAGCAGCGCCACATAGGCCGCCTGGTAGTAGATCGCCGGCTCGCTCAGCTCCCAGGAGTTGTCGGGCCAGCCGGTGTTCCAGTCCTTGTAGGCCTTCTGCGGCGGCTGGTTGGCGATGTTGGCCACGCTGCCGCCATAGCCCGGATTGGGCCCGCCCACCAGGTAGCCGGGCGGCGGCCCCTTGGGCGAGCTGGTGGCGTTGTCCCACACCGAGCCGTCGCTGAACCACGCGTGATACAGCTCGTCGATCGACTTCTCGGCGCCGTAGTCGGCCATGTGCGACAGATAGACCAGCCCGAGCGGATTGGCGCCGTGCAGCCAGTGCAGATGCTGCTGCGCCACCTCGCTGTACTGGGCGGCCGAGCCGGCATTGAGGTTGAAGGCCACGAAATCGAGATTGAGGTTGCCGGCATTGGCGCGGGTACGGTTGTGGCCCCAGCTGAAGTCGCTGGTCGGCACATGGGCGCGGTACAGGTCGCTGCCGGCCGCCAGCGCATCGATCGACAGCACGCCGTTCTGCGCCGCCTTCTGGTTGCGGATGTTGCCGGCCACGCCGGCCGAGGCGCCGGCCAGCCCGGCATAGCGCAGCAGCGCGGTCTGCATCGGCGCCCAGTACGGGCCCCACCAGCCCAGGCTGTAGGGCCGCACCGTGGTGTAGCGGGCTTCGACAAAGCTCTTGTATTCGGCCTTGCCGGTCGCCTCGTAGAGCGCGATGGCGGCGAGCACCGCGCTTTCGAGCTGGCCCTGGGCATCCACGTCGGCGTCGCCCGACTTGATGTCGCCGTTGTCGCAGGCGGTCTGGTAGCGGGTCCAGCTGGCGGTGGCCGACTTGGCGCGCGTCCAGGCCTTCTCGGCGCGGCTGACCAGATCGGCGGCATAGGCGGCCTGCGACGCGATGCCGCCGAGCGCCACGCCAGCCGAGGCGAACATCGCGCTGCCGGCCAGCGTGGCCGACGTGCATTCGGCCACGTAGTAGCGCCGGCGCTTGTCGGCGCTGGGCGGCGTGACCTCGCCGTCATAGGTATCGACGCCGACCTTGAGCAGCAGGCCGTTGCTGCCGGTCGCGTCCTGCATGCGCTTGAGGAAGTCGAGCTCCCACTTGATCTCGTCGAGCAGGTCGGGCAGGCCGTTGCCCGATTCGGGCAGGTTGTAGTCGTCGCCGAAGACCGCCGGATTGGCGCGCCAGGCATCGATCAGCTGGATGACGGTGTCCTGCGCGAAGGTCACGTACTTGTTGGCGTCGCCGGCATCCATCCAGCCGCCGCGCAGATCGCGCGCGGTGGCCAGATTGCCCTTGGCGGTGCGGCTGGTGGCCTGGGCGTCCTGATAGGCATCGACAAAGGCGGCACCGTCGGTCCAGCGCGCATCGGCATAAGGCGCCAGCTTGGCAAAGCCGAGCCGCTGGTAGAAGAACATGCGCACCGCCTGCCTGAGCACCTCGTCATACACGGCGGTGCCGATCTCGAAGCGGCCCGAGCCGACCCGGTTGGCCACATCCCACACGTAGTACGAGCCGGGCGCGGTCACCGCGCTGAAGTCGAAATGCCAGCCCCGGTCGCCCGATTGCGCATGGGTGGCGCCGCCGTTCCAGACCGCGAGCGTGCCGCTCAGCACCACGCTGTCGTCGGCCCAGCGGCGCAGCTGGTACTGGTTGGCGCCGGTGCCGGGCGCAAACGCTTCGGCGGCATCGAAGCCGGCCTGCGGATCGGCCACGATGGCCACCTTGCGCATGTCGGGCAGATAGCCGAACTGGTCGACGCGGATGAACTTGCCGACTTGCAGCGGTGCGGCCTGGGCCACGGCGGCGATGCCGACCGCGACTGCGGCGGCGGCAAGGCGAAGGGAGAGGTGCATGTGTGCGCTCACGATTTGGGATGGCCGACCGCCGCGCCCGGCGGGCCTGCGACGACCGGCACACCGGCGTGGAGCGGTGCCGACGCGGACGACAGCGACGGCAGCCGCAGTCTCGGCGCAAGCGCAAATTGCCCCGCCGGAACTGCATCACCTTCCGACGCGCTTGCAAGCGCCGTTGTGCGCTTGCGCCGGCCTGCCGGGCCGCCGACCATCGCGGCTTTCCACTCCCACCCCAAGCCCGCCATGACCGAGCCGACCCTGCCCGACACGCCCGCAATCCATCCCGGCGAAGCCCGCCGCCGCCAGGTGATGGGCGATGTGTTCGTCGACCGCGCGCTCAACAGCGCCGACGACTTCACCCGCCCGCTCCAGCACTACGTCAACGAGCACGCCTGGGGCTCGACCTGGCTGCGCGACGGCCTCGAACTCAAGCAGCGCAGCCTGTGCACGGTGTCGATGCTGGCCGCGCTCGGCCGCAGCAACGAGCTCAAGGGCCATCTGCGCGGCGCGCTCAACAACGGCGCCACGCTGGCCGAGATCCGCGAAGTGCTGCTGCATGTGGCGCCCTATGCCGGCGCGCCGGCCGCCATCGAGGCCTTCCGCGCCGCGCGCGAGTTCATGGCCGACAACGGCCTGAGCTTCGATGAGACAGCCGCCGGCTGAAGCCGCGCGCAAGCTCGACCGCACCGCCCTTCCGGAGTCTGTCCATGTCCGATGCCATCCTCATCCAGCGCCCGGCGGCGCCCGCCAGCCAGCTGGTCGCGCTGTTCCACGGCGTGGGCGCCACGCCCGACGATCTGGTGCCGCTCGGCGAACTCATCGCGCGCCAGTGGCCGCAGGCGCTTGTGACCAGCGTGGCCGGCACCGAGCCGTCGGACTTTGGCAGCGGGCGGCAATGGTTCTCGCTCCAGGGCATCACCGATGAAAAGCGCGGCGCCCGCATCGCGCTGGCCATGCGCGACTTCATCGGCGCGGTCACGCTGTGGCAGGCCCAGGCCGGCGTCGGCGCCGAGGCGACCACGCTGGTCGGCTTTTCGCAGGGCGCGATGATGGCGCTCGGCTCGCTGTGCCAGCCGGTGCCGGTGGCGCGGCGGGTGGTGGCGATCGCCGGCCGCTTTGCCACCCTGCCCGAGCGCATCGCGCCCGGACTGACGGTGCATCTGCTGCACGGCGCCGACGACAGCGTGGTCGCGGCCAGCCATTCGACCCAGGCCGCCGAGCGGCTGCGGGCGCTCGGCGCGACGGTCACGCTCGACCTGTTTCCGGGCGTGGGCCACGGCATCACGCCGGAGATGGCGCGCACGCTGCTGCAACGGCTGGCGGCGGGCTGAAGCGCCGGTGCGGCGGCGGACGGCTGGGCCGCGCTGCACTGCACTCGCCGCCAGCCAGCGCCGGACGCGTCAGCCCAGCTGCGCCCCGGCCGGCACCAGCTCCACCTCCAGGTCGTGGCCTTCCACATCGCCGCCGGCCAGCACCCAGGCATCGAGTCCGCCGAGCAGCGGCCGCACCCGCGTGAAACCGCGCGCCGCCAGCAGCCGCGCCGCCTGCGCCGCCGACACCTCGTTGGGGCAGTTGCAATACAGCACGATCTCGCGGTCGCGCGGCAGCTGGGCCGCATGGCTGGCGATGTCGCCGAGCGCCACCGGCTGCGCGCCCGGAATGCGGCGCGGATCGATCTCGATGCCGGTCTTCGAGCGCACGTCGATCAGCACCGGCGCCGCGTCGCCGTCGAGCAGCGCGCGCAATTCATCGACGCTGATGCGCGCCCGCTCGACCGAGCGCAGAAAGCTGCGCCGACGCTGCCAGCGCCAGGCCAGATACAGCGCCACCGCCAGCACGCCGACCAGCGCCGCCGCCAGCCCGAGCCGCGACAGCAGCGCGATCACCTCCTGGATCTGGTCGCTGAACGCCAGCCCCAGCGCCAGGAACGGCGCGGCCCAGACCAGCCCGGCCGCCAGCTCATAGCCCACGAACACCGGCAGCCGCATGCCCAGCGCACCGGCCATCGGCGCCGCCACCACCGACACGCCGGGCAGAAACTTGGCCGCGATCAGCGAGCCGCCGCCCCAGCGCCCGATGAAGCTCTCGCTCTGGCGCACGCAGCCGTCGGGCGACAGGCTGATGCGGCACAGCAGCCGCAGGATGCGATAGCCGAAATGCCGCCCGGCCCAGAACCACAGCCCGTCGCCGAGCAGATTGGCCAGCACCGCCAGCGCCAGCACGCCGGCGAACGACAGCTGGCCGCCAGCCGCCAGCCCGCCGGCCACCACCAGCACCGGTGCGGCCGGCAGCGGCGCGCCGATGCGCACCGCCAGCGTGACGAGGAAGACGACGAGATTGCCGTGAGCGGCAAGGCTGGCGAGAAGGTCGGGCACGGCGGGCTCCGGCGGGGTCGGGCAGACCCGGAGGAAATGGCGGCGAGGCGGCAAGCCGCAAGCCTGCACTGCCGCCGCCCGGCCTGCCCGGATTTTTCCGCGCGGCGCGCCGGTCGTCGGGCGTCGGCAGCCGTCCGGACCCGGGCGTCGCGCCTCAGCCGAGGCGACGCCGGCGCCGCGTGACGGCGAAGCCGGCCAGCGCCATGCCGACGGCAAACATCGACGCCGGATCGGCCTCGGGCACCGGCGAGCTGGGCGCCGTGAACAGCGTGTCGGTCGGCGTGAGCAGCAGCTTGCCGATCAGCAGCTGCGAATAGTCGTAATTCGAGCCGCTGGCGGTGAAGCCGAGACTGTCGCCGGCCTTCACGTCGTAGAAGGTGAAGCCACCGGAGTAGTCGAAACCGTTCGACGGGCTATCGCAGCAGGCCGGGCCGTAGGCATTGACCAGCGTCGCGCCGGTGGACGTGGTCAAGCCCACGGTCACCGCAAACCAGGAGTGCAGGCCGGTGTAGTTCCACAGGAAGGAATAGGTGCCGTCCTCCGGCGCGATGCCGCTGATGAGCCAGGACTGGGTCTCGTAGCCCGAGTCGTGCAGGTCGTAGCTCAGGATGCTGTTGCTGCCGTCGCTGACATTGTTGAGGATGCCCGGGCCGGCAATCTGCCAGTCGACGGTGGCGGCGCCGGCGGCGGCGCTGAAGAGGGCGGCAATGCAGCCGGCGGCTGCGTGCTTGATGAGTTTCATGTTGGCTGACTCGCTGGTTGAGAGGAAACAACGCAGAAAGACTAGCCAGCCACATGCCGCGGCGCGAAGTAGCCGCAGACCGTTAACCGTTACGCCACGGCGCTGCGCGAGATGCCCTTGCCAGCGCCAGCCGCGCGCGTTCCAGGTCGTCGGGCAGATCGATGTCGAAGGCAATGCCGGGATCGTCGAGCGCGAGTTCGGTGCAGCGGCCGCGCGCGCGGCAGGCGCGCAGCAGCTCGGCCGCGCCGGCCTCGCCCGCCAGCGCCATCAGCGCCGCGCCCTGGCTGGCCGCAAACCCCACCGGATGACCGCGCCGGCCCGCATGCAAGGGCAGTACCGCATCGGCGGTGCCGGCCATCAGCGCCGTGGCCACGGCGACTAGGCTGGCCGGCGCCAGCAGCGGCAGATCGCCGGGCAGGATCAGCCAGCCCGGCGCGCCGGCATTGGCGCGCACCGCGGCGGCGATCGAATCGCCCATGCCGGCATGCGCGCCGCGCTCGACATGCAGCGGCAAGCCGCTGGCCGCGACCGCCGCGAGCGTGAGCCCGAGCACGGTCGAGCCGCCCAGCGGCGCATCGAGCTTGGAACCGGCGCCGCCGGCGGCGTTGAAGCGGCGCCCCCGGCCCGAGGCCAGGACGAGGACCACCGGCAGGCTGGCCGGCGGCGTGTTGCAAGCGGGAAGTGAGCTCATGCCGCCGATGCTAGCCGGCGTGCTCCGGCATCGTGCGCCCCGCCCCCTTGGGGTCTGCGCCGTCGCCCGAGCCGCGCCGGAAAGCCGGCCGCGCCCCGCCAATCGAACTCAGGCGGCCGCCAGCTCGGTCTGGCGGCGTTGCGCGACCAGCTCGGCTTCGAGCGCGGTCCACAGCGCGATGCGCGCCTCGACCGCGCCGAGCGCGGCGGCATGCATCTGGGTCAGCGCGAGCTGGTCGGCGCCGATGAATTCGCGCACCAGTTCATGCGCCGCCGGGCCGTGGCTTTCGGAATCGACCTCGATATGGCGATTGAGATAGAACACGAAAGTCGGCACCGACTTTTCCTCGATCCGCCATTGCGCGAGCAGGCGCCGGAACATTTCCGGGATCACGTCTTCGCGGCCATGCAGGAAACTGCCCAATACCTGATGACTCAGGCCGTTGATCGCCAGATCGATGGTGCTTTCGACGAAACGCCGCACCGCCAGCGGCGCATTTACCTGGCGCAATGCATCGGGCACGGCCACATGGTTGCGAATCAATTCGACGAATTGGCGAATCTGGCGGGTATCGGCGCCGACCTCCTCCATCGCCGCCAGATACAGCTCGAAATGGCTGGCATGGCCGCCGTCGGGCGTGCAGTCCGATTCCTCGCCGAGCACGATTTCGTTGATGAGGCGCGCGGCGCGCGGGCTGGCCGGCGGCACCCAGGGCAGGCTGACGCAGGTGAGATCGAGTTGCAGGCGCTTGACCAGCGACATGAAGTCCCAGACCGCGAATACATGCCATTGCATGAACACATGCAGATCCTCGGGACGCTGAAGCGACGAGAACACCGAATGGCGTTTCATCGCCAGCGAGCGTTCCTCGATCTGCTGGAGTTGGGCGGCAAGGGAAAACGGCGGCAGGGGAGCATTCACGGTGCGGATTCCTGTTCTTTTTGGCTGCAATTCAATCAATTTGAGAAGCGATTGACGCTATTACCGATTGCGCCGCCGAATGCGTCAAGACTCCGAATATCGCCATGAGTGACATCCCGCATCCGGCCACCGTGAAATAATTCAGCCCGGCAAATTCATTAGTTAATTCGCGTGACGCTCATCAAACGAGTTAGGGCCGGGCTGCGCCAAATGGCCCGCAGCCAATAAGCCAAATAACTAGTCGGTCACAAGAAAATGGCCGAGCCGGACCAAGCGGGCAATCGCTCCGGTCCGGCCCGGCCGCCGCTGCGCGCCCTCAACCGACGATCACGGCGCGGAAGTCGTTGACGTTGGTCAGCGTCGGCCCGGTCACGACCGAATCGCCGAGCGCCTGGAAGAAGCCGTGGCCGTCGTTGCGGTCGAGGCTGGCGCGCGGACGGATGCCGAGCGCGCGGGCGCGCGCCAGGGTGTCGGGCGCGAGGATGGCGCCGGCGATCTCCTCGACGCCATCGACGCCGTCGGTATCGCCGGCCAGCGCATGCACGCCGGCAAGGCCGTCGAGCGCCACGCCGAGCGCGAGCAGAAATTCGACATTGCGCCCGCCCCGGCCGTCGCCGCGCAGCGTGACCGTGGTTTCGCCGCCCGACAGCAGCACGCAGGGCGCGGCGAAGGGCTGGCCGCGCATCGCCACCTGGCGCACCAGCCCGGCCATGCCCTTGCCGATTTCGCGCGCCTCGCCCTCGATGCCGTCGCCGAGGATGTGGGCCGCAAGGCCGGCCTCGCGCGCCACGCGGGCGGCGGCTTCGAGCGCGAGCTGGGGCGCGGCGACGATGCTGGCGCTGGCGCGCGCGAGCCGGGCGTCGCCGGGCTTGAGGGTTTCGCCGGCGCCGGATTGCAGATGCGCGCGCACCGCCGGCGGCAACGCAATCGCATAGCGGTCGACGATGGCGAGCGCATCGGCGCAGCTGCTGGCATCGGCCACGGTCGGGCCCGAGGCGATGTCGCCCGGCGCATCGCCCGGCACGTCGGAGATGAGCAGCGTCACCACCCGGGCCGGCGCGCAGGCGGCGGCCAGCTTGCCGCCCTTGAGCGCCGACAGATGGCGCCGCACGCAGTTCATCTCGCCGATGCTGGCACCGCTGGCGAGCAGCGCCGCATTGACCGCCTGCTTGTCGGCCAGCGTCAGGCCGGCGCCGGGCGCGACCAGCAGCGACGAGCCGCCGCCCGAAATCAGCGCGATGACCAGATCGTCCTCGGTCAGGCCGCGCACCCGCTCGACGATGCGTTGCGCCGCGCGCAGTCCGGCCTCATCGGGTACCGGATGGGCCGCCTCGACGATCTCGATCTGGCGCGTCGGCACCGCATAGCCGTAGCGCGTGACCACCAGCCCGTCGAGCGGGCCGTCCCAGTGCGCTTCGAGCGCCTGGGCCATCGCGGCCGACGCCTTGCCGGCGCCGATGACGACGGTGCGGCCCCTGGGGCGCGGCGGCAGATGCGGCGGCAGGCACAGCGCCGGCTGGGCGGCGGCAATCGCCGCGTCGAACATGCGGCGCAGCAGCGCGCGGCGGTCGGCGCCCGGATCGTGATCGGCCGCCATGGGTTCAGCCTTCCTGCGCGACTGCGTGATTGGCCATCAGCTCCAGCGCCCTGACCAGCGCCGAATGATCGAGCTCGCCCAGGCCGTTGGCGGCGCAGGCCTGCATCAGCTGGGCCGCGCCGGCGGTCTGCGGCAGCGCCACGCCCAGCTCGCGCGCGCCTTGCAACGCCAGCCCCAGATCCTTCTGATGCAGCTTGATGCGGAAGCCCGGCGCAAACGTGCGCTTGATCATCCGCTCGCCATGCACCTCAAGAATGCGGCTCGATGCAAAGCCGCCCATCAGCGCCTGGCGCACCTTGGCCGGATCGGCGCCGGCCTTGCTGGCAAACAGCAGCGCCTCGCCGACGGCGGCGATGTTGAGCGCCACGATGATCTGGTTGGCCACCTTGGTGGTCTGGCCGTCGCCGTTGCCGCCGACCAGGGTGATGTTCTTGCCCATCAGCTCGAACAGCGGCTTGACGCGCGCAAACACCGCCTCGTCGCCGCCGACCATGATCGTCAGCGTGGCGGCCTTGGCGCCCACCTCGCCGCCCGACACCGGCGCGTCGAGATAGTCGGCGCCCAGATCGTTGATGCGCGCCGCGAAGTCCTTGGTCGCCATCGGCGAGATCGAGCTCATGTCGACCACGGTCTTGCGCGTGGCGGCGCCGATCAGCCCGTCGGCGATGCCGTTGGCGCCGAACAGCACGGCTTCCACGTCGGGCGTGTCGGGGACCATCGTGAAGACGATGTCGGCATTGCGCGCCACCTCGGCGGCATTGCCGCAAGCCGTGGCCGACGTGGCCGCGATGGCTTCGGGCAGCGCGCTGCGGGTGTGCACGAACAGCTCATGGCCGGCGTTGACGAGATGCAGCGCCATGGGCGTGCCCATGATGCCGAGGCCGATGAATCCGAGCTTCATGTCGGGAGTCCTTGCAGAAGAAAGTGGAAATGATCCGGCGCGCGCGGCGGCGTTCAGGATGCCTTGTCAGTAGCCGGCCGGTGCCGCGCCCGGCGCGCCCTGGCGCATGCGGCCCAGCACCTGCTGGGCGCCGGCCGCCATCAGCCGCGCATCGGAACTGACGGTGACGAACTGGAAGCCCTTGGCGATGCGCGCCAGCGCCGCCTCGGTGCCGCCGTTGTGGATGCCGGCGACCACGCCATGCGCCCTGGCGCGCGCCACGATGTGGTCGATGGCCTCGGCGGCGCGCGGGTCCACGTCGTCGAAGGTGGGCTTGCAGCCGAGCGACAGCGACAGGTCGGACGGGCCGATGTAGATCGCGTCCAGCCCCTCGACCGAGAGGATGTCGTCGAGGTTGTCGAGCGCCTGCGCGGTCTCGATCATCGCGAAAGTGACGATGGTGTCGTTGGCCTTGGCCGGGTAATCCGGCCCGCCATAAAGCAACCCGCGGATCGGCCCGAAGCTGCGCACGCCGCGCGGCGCGTAATGCGTGTAGGCCACCAGCTTCTGCGCATCCTCGCGGGTGTTGATCATCGGGCAGATCACGCCGTAGGCGCCGGCGTCGAGCGTCTTCATGAGGATGCCCGGCTCCAGCCAGGGCACGCGCACGACCGGCACGGTGGCGGTGGTGGAAATGGCCTGGAGCATGCCGACCATCGCCTGGTAATCGACGAGGCCGTGCTGCAGGTCGATGGTCAGCGCGTCCCAGCCCTGATGGGCCATCGTCTCGGCGCTGAAGCCGTTGGGAATGGCAAGCCAGCCGTTGACGGCGGCGGCGCCGGTCTTCCACAGACTGCGCAGACGGTTCTCTCTCATGGGATTTCCTTGGGGCAAGGCGTGAGCCGGGATGACGGCCATCAGGTGACCGGCGCCGGGTTGAACAGCACCAGCGCGTTGTGCAGCTTCCAGTGCTCGGCCCAGGTGCGCCGGCCGCTGGCCGTGTCGAGCAGCAGCCGAAACAGCTCCCAGCCCAGCTCTTCGATGCTGGCTTCGCCGTCGGCGATCTTGCCGGCGTTCAGGTCCATCAGGTCGTGCCAGCGCCGCGCCAGATCGCTGCGCGTGGCCACCTTGACGACCGGGCATTCGGCCAGTCCGTAGGGCGTGCCGCGCCCCGTCGTGAACACATGCAGGTTCATGCCGGCGGCCAGTTGCAGCGTGCCGCAGATGAAGTCGCTGGCCGGCGTGGCGGCAAACACCAGTCCGCGCTGGTCGGGCGCCAGCTTGTCGCCCGGCGCCAGCACGCTGGCGATGGCGGCGCTGCCGCTCTTGACGATGGAGCCCATCGCCTTCTCGGTGATGTTGCTCAAGCCCCCGGCCTTGTTGCCCGGCGTGGTGTTGGCCGAGCGGTCGACCCGGCCGCGATCCAGATAGCGGTCGTACCAGCCCAGCTCGCGCACGATGGCCTCGGCCACTTCCGGCGTGGCGGCGCGCGCGGTGAGCTGGTCGACCGCGTCGCGCACCTCGGTGTTCTCCGAGAACATGATCGTGGCGCCGGCGCGCACCAGCAGATCGGCCGCGAAGCCGACTGCCGGGTTGGCCGTCACGCCCGAGAAGGCATCGCTGCCGCCGCATTGCACGCCGACCACCAGCGCGCTCGCAGGCACGGTTTCGCGGCGCCGCGCATTGAGCCGCTCCAGATGCGGCCGGGCGCTTTGCACCACGTCGTCGACCATCGACATGAAGCCGACGTGCTTCGCGTCCTGCAGGCAGACGGTGTCCGGCGTGCTGCGGCCATCCACGATCGGAAAGCTGCCCGGCGGCAGCAGCCGGTCGGGTTGCAACTTTTCGCAGCCCAGGCTCACGACCATCACCTCGCCGCCAAAGTTGGGGTTGAGCGTGATGTTGCGCAGCGTGCGGATCGGGATGACCGCATCGGGCGCGTCGATGGCGACGCCGCAGCCGTAGCTGTGCTCGAGCGCGACCACGCCATCCACGTTGGGAAACTGCGGCAGCAGCTCGGCGCGGATGCGCTCGGCCGCGATGCCGACCACGCCGGCCACGCATTGCACCGTGGTGGTGATGGCGAGCAGGTTGCGCGTGCCGACCGAGCCGTCGGCATTGCGATAGCCCTCGAAGGTGAAGCCGTCGAGCGGCGGCAGCGTGGCGGGCTTGCGCGTGGCCATCGGCAGGCCTTCCAGCTCGCGCGCGGCGGGCATCTTCAGGCGCTTTTCATGCACCCAGGCGCCGGCGCGAATCGGCTCGACGGCGTAGCCGATGGGCACGTCGTAGCGCGTGACGGCGGCGCCTTCTGCAATCGCTTGCAGCGCAACCTTGTGACCTTGCGGCACGGCTTCGAGCAGGGTGAGCCCGGCGCCGGGCACGCCCTCGGGCAACTCCGTGCCGGCGGGCAGGCCGCCGTCGTTGACCACGATGGCGACGTTGTCGCGCTCGTGCATGCGAATGGTCAGGGGCGGGGAATTCATCGCGGTGTCCATGCCTCAGCGCAGCAGCGCCGGCCGCTTCGGGTCGAACTTCCAGCCCGGGATCAGGAACTGCATCGCCATCGCGTCGTCGCGCGCGCCGAGCCCGTGCTGGCGGTAGAGCGCATTGGCCTTCTCGACCTCGGCCATGTCCAGCTCGATGCCGAGGCCGGGCTTCTCGGGCAGCGCCACCTTGCCGCCCACGATCCGCAGCGGCTCCTTCGTCAGCCGCTGGCCGTCCTGCCAGATCCAGTGCGTGTCGATGGCCGTGACCTTGCCCGGCGCGGCGGCGCCGACGTGCGTGAACATCGCCAGCGACACGTCGAAGTGATTGTTGGAATGCGAGCCCCAGGTCAGGCCCCAGTCGCGGCAGGTCTGGGCCACGCGCACCGAGCCGGCCATGGTCCAGAAGTGCGGATCGGCGAGCGGGATGTCCACGCTTTGCAGCGACAGCGCATGCACGAGCTGGCGCCAGTCGGTCGCGATCATGTTGGTGGCGGTCGGCAGGCCGGTGGCGCGGCGGAATTCGGCCATCACCTCGCGGCCCGAAAAACCGTCCTCGGCGCCGCAGGGGTCTTCGGCATAGGCCATCACGCCATGCAGGTCGCGCGTGAGGCGGATGGCGTCCTTGAGCAGCCAGCCGCCGTTGGGGTCGAGCGTGACGCGCGCCTGTGGAAAGCGTTCGTGCAGCGCGCGGATCGCCTCGACTTCGGCCTCGCCGGCCAGCACGCCGCCCTTGAGCTTGAAGTCGTTGAAGCCGTAGCGCTCGCGCGCGGCCTCGGCCAGCCTGACGATGGCCTCGGGCGTCAGCGCCGGCTCGTGGCGCAGGCGCTGCCAGGCGTTGTCGGCGCCGGGTTCGCTGGCATAGGGCAAGCAGGTCTTCGTGCGGTCGCCGACGAAGAACAGGTAGCCGAGCATCTCGACGCTGTCGCGCTGCCGGCCTTCGCCGAGCAAGGCCGCGACCGGCACGCCGAGGTGCTGACCCAGCAGGTCGAGCAGCGCGCTTTCGACGGCGGTCACGCAATGAATGGTGGTGCGCAGATCGAAGGTTTGCAGGCCGCGACCGCCGCTGTCGCGGTCGGCGAAGGCCGCGCCCATCGCGCGCAGCACGGCCTGGTGGTTGCCGATCGACTGGCCCTCGACGAGGGCGCGCGCGTCTTCGAGCGTCTGGCGGATCTTTTCGCCGCCGGGCACTTCGCCCACGCCGGTGTTGCCGGCGCTGTCGGTGAGGACGACGAGATTGCGCGTGAAGAACGGTGCGTGGGCGCCGCTCAGGTTGAGCAGCATGCCGTCGCGGCCTGCCACCGGAATCACGCGCATCTGGCGCACGACGGGGGTGCCGCGCGCTTCGGTCTGGACTGGCTTGGTCATGATGATGTCTCCCGGAGTCACTTGAGTTCGACGCGCTTGATTTCGCCGACGACGAAGGCGTAGCAGACGATGGCCATCAGTGCGTTGGCGCCGATGTAGACCAGCGCGCCGGCAAACGAGCCGGTGCCCTGCACGATGAAGCCGATGACGATCGGCGTGGTGATGCCGGCGGTGTTGCCGAAGGTGTTGAACAGCCCGCCGCTCAGGCCGGCGATGCCCTTGGGCGAGGTGTCCGACACCACGGCCCAGCCAAGCGCCCCCACGCCCTTGCCGAAGAAGGCCAGCGCCATCATCGCGATGACCATCTCGTGCGACTCGATGTAGTTGCAGGCCACCATCGTCATCGACAGCAGCATGCCGACGATGATCGGCGTCTTGCGCGCCACGGTGAGCGAGAAGCCGCGCCTGACCATCCGGTCCGACAGATAGCCGCCGAGCACGCCACCGATGAAGCCCGCGATGGCGGGCACCGACGCCACGATGCCGGCCTTGAGGATCGTCATGCCGCGTTCCTGCACCAGGTAGACCGGAAACCAGGTGAGGAAGAAATAGGTCAGCGTGGTAATGAAGTACTGGCCGAAGTAGATGCCCAGCAGCATGCGGTTGCCGAGCAGCTGGCGGATCGCGCCGACGGGCTTGGCAGCGCTTGCATCGACCGCCACCGGCTGGCCGCGCACCGGCTTGTCGATCAGCGCGCCGCCCTTTTCCAGCAGGTCGAGTTCGCCGGCATTGATGCGCGGATGGTCGCGCGGATCGCGGATGACCTTGAGCCACACGACCGACAGCGCGACGCCCAGTCCGCCCATCGCGTAGAACACCGCCGGCCAGCCGAATTCATGCACCAGCCAGGCCATGATCGGCGCGAACAGCACGGTGGCGAAGTACTGCGCCGAGTTGAAGATGGCCGAGGCCATGCCGCGCTCGTCGGTCGGAAACCAGGACGCGACGAGCCGGCTGTTGCCCGGGAAGGACGGCGCCTCGGCCGCGCCCACCGCCAGCCGCAGCGCGAACAGCGTGGTCACGGCGGCGGCGCCGGTCAGAAAGCCGACCGTGCCCTGCAACAGCGTGAAGAACGACCACAGCGCGATGCTGCCGGCATAGACGATGCGCGCGCCAAACCGGTCGAGCAGCCAGCCGCCCGGAATCTGCGCCGCCACATAGCTCCAGCCAAAGGCCGAGAACACGAAGCCGAGCTGCACGGCACTGATGCCGAGGTCTTTCTGCAGCGCCGAGCCGGCGATGGAAATGGTGGCGCGGTCGGCGTAGTTGATGGTGGTGACGATGAACAGCATCGCCAGAATCGTGTAGCGGATGCGGCTGGCGCGCGCACTGCTGGCGGTGGCGGCGGACGCGGTGGTGCCCGCTGCGGGCAGCTTGAGTTCCATGCGATGTCTCCTCGGTCTCGTTGAATGGCGAGCGGGGTTGGCGGGCCGTCGGCGGCCCGTCCGTTTGCTGTGGGGCCGGCGCTGGCGGAACCGGTCCGCGCTGCGCCGGGTCAGGCGTCAGTCATCGGTTGGCGGCGTGCTCCCGCTTGCCGTCGACGAGGCGCGGCAGGCCATAGGGGTTGTCGTCGCGCAGGGCCGCCGGCAGCAGTTCGGCCGGCAGGTCCTGGTAGCAGACCGGGCGCAGGAAGCGCTCGATGGCGGCGGTGCCGACCGAGGTGGCGCGCGCGTCGGTGGTGGCCGGCCAGGGGCCGCCGTGGACCATTGCGTGGCTCACTTCCACGCCGGTCGGCCAGCCGTTGGCCAGGATGCGGCCGGCCTTGCGTTCGAGCGTGGGCAGCAACGCGCGCGCCAGTTCGGTATCGGCCGCGCCCAGATGCAGCGTGGCAGTGAGCTGGCCGTCGAGCGACTCTGCAAGCGATTGCAGCTGGGCCGCGTCGCGGCAGCGCACCAGCAGGCCGCTGGCGCCGAAGACTTCGTCATGCAGCGCCGGGTTGGCCAGAAAGCTGTCCGCGTCGGTGGCAAACAGGCCGGCGCGGCAGCGGTTGGGGCCGTCGCCTTCGCGGCCGCGTGCCACGGTGGTCACGCGCTCATGGCGCGCGAGCTTGGCGACGCCGTCGCTGTAGGCGGCATGGATCGCGGGCGACAGCATGGTTTGCGCGCCGGCCGCGCCGAGTGCTTCGGCAGCGGCGGCCACGAAGGCGTCGGCATCGGGTCCGTCGATGGCGAGCAGCAGGCCGGGATTGGTGCAGAACTGGCCGGCGCCCAGCGTCAGCGAGCCGACGAAGGCGCGACCGAGCGCTTCGGCACGTTCGGCCAGCGCGCCCGGCAGCAGGAAGACCGGATTGATCGCGCTCAGCTCGCCGTACACCGGGATCGGCTGCGGCCGCGATTGCGCCAGCCGCATCAGCGCCACGCCACCGGCGCGCGAGCCGGTGAAGCCGACGGCCTGGATGCGCGGATCGGCGACCAGCGCGCTGCCCACTTCATTGCCGGCGCCGACGATGAGCGAGAACACGCCCTCGGGCAGGCCGCTGGCGGCGACCGCCTGCTGCACTGCGCGCCCGACCAGCTCCGACGTGCCCGGATGCGCCGAATGCGCCTTGACGACCACCGGGCAGCCGGCAGCCAGCGCCGAGGCGGTATCGCCGCCGGCGACCGAGAACGCGAGCGGGAAATTGCTGGCGCCGAACACCGCCACCGGCCCGAGCGCAATGCGGCGCTGGCGCAGATCGCTGCGCGGCAGCGGCTCGCGCGCCGGCAGCGCCGGATCGATGCGCACGCCGGCATAACCGCCATCGCGCACCACCTTCGCGAACAGCCGCAGCTGGTTGCAGGTACGGCCGCGTTCGCCTTCGAGCCGGGCGCGCGGCAGGCCAGTCTCGGCCATGGCGCGCTGGATCAGTTCGTCGCCGATGGCTTCGATGTTGGCGGCGATGGCGTCGAGGAAGCCGGCGCGCAGCTCCGGCGCGCTGTCGCGGTAGCTGTCGAAGGCGGCGGCGGCCAGCGCGCAGGCGCGCTCCACATCGGCGCGGCTGCCGGCGCCGAAGGCCGGCTCCAGCCGCTCGCCCGTGGCCGGGTCGGTTGCGTAGATCTGGCCGTGCTGGCCGGTGACGGCGCTGGCGCCGATGAGCAGTTGTCCGGTGATGGTCATGGCGGCTTTCAGCGGATGCGCGCGACGAGCGCGGCGAGTTCGGCGACTTCACTTTCGGTCAGGTCGGTGAGCGGCGTGCGCACCGGGCCGGCGTCGCGGCCGATCACGCTCATGCCGGCCTTCACGATCGACACCGCATAGCCGCGCTTGCGGTTGCGCAGCTCGATGTAGGGCAGCACGAACTTCTTCAGCTCGGCGTAGACGGTGGCGTGATCGCGGGCGCGCACGGCGGCGTAGAAGTCGAGCGCCCAGCGCGGCGCGAAATTGAAGATGGCCGACGAATAGGTCGTCACGCCCATTTCCAGGTAGGGCAGCGCGAAGGTCTCGGCGGTGGGCAGGCCACCCACATAGGTGAAGCGGTCGCCGAGACGGGCGTAGATGCGGGTCATCAGCTCGATGTCGCCCACGCCGTCCTTGAAGCCGACCAGATTGGGGCAACGCTCGGCCAGCCGCGCCAGCGCCACGTCGTCGAGCCGCTGGTTGGCGCGGTTGTAGACGATGACGCCCAGCCGCGTCGACTTGCACACGGCTTCGATGTGGCGCGCGACGCCGTCGGTATCGGCTTCGGTCAGATAGGGCGGCAGCAGCAGGATGCCGTCGGCGCCGGCGGCCTCGGCGGCCTGGCAGTACTGCTGGGCCATGGCCGTGCCGTAGCCGGCCGGCGCGATCACCGGGATGCGGCCGTTGGTCTCTTCCACCGCCGCGCGCAGCACGCGGTCGACTTCGGCCGGCGTCAGCGAAAAGAACTCGCCGGTGCCGCCGGCCGCGAACAGCCCGGCCGCGTCATGGCTGAACAGCCAGTTGAGGTTGGCGCGATAGGCCCGCTCGTCGAAGGACAGGTCGGCGCGGCTGAAATGGGTGACCGGAAACGACAGCAGGCCGGTGCCGATCTGGCGGGCGAATTCGACGGGCGTGTAGCGCGACATGGCAGGAATCCTTGTTGAAGTGGAACGGATTCTTTGCCTGCCAACGATGCAAGTCCAAGATAATCACTGACTCGATCAATACCGTTGGAGCATCGATGTTCGATCTGGCCCAGCTCCGCTGCTTTGTCGCCGTGGCCGAGGAACTGCACTTCGGCCGCGCCGCCGCGCGCCTCAACATGACCCAGCCGCCGCTGAGCCGGCAGATCCAGCTGCTGGAGCATCTGGTCGGCACCCGGCTGCTGGAGCGCAGCAGCCGCTCGGTGCGACTGACGGCGGCCGGGCGCGGCTTTCTGCCCGATGCGGCGCGCATCCTGCGGCTGGCCGACGAGGCTGCCGCCAGCGCGCGCCGGGTCGCCAGCGGCGCGGCCGGCACGCTGGCCATCGGCTTTACCGCGTCGGTCGGTTACGGGCTGCTGCCGGCGCTGGTGCGCGAGGCGCGCGGCCAGACCCGCGCGGTCCAGCTCACGCTCAAGGAAATGGTCAGCGGCGCCCAGCTCGAAGCGCTGGCGGCGCGCCAGATCGACCTGGGCCTGCTGCGCCCGCCGGTGCTGCACGGCGACCTCGACACCCTGGCCTGCCCCAACGAAGGACTGGTGGCCGCCCTGCCCGCCGCCGAGGCCGGCGACTGGCCGGCCGCGCCGACGCTGGCCAGCTTTGCCGGGCGCGCGCTGGTCATGTACTCGCCCTACGAGGCGCGCTATTTCCATCAGCTGCTCAGCGGCCTGTTCGAGCGCGCCGGCGTGCAGCCCGAGGTGGTCGAGCAGGTCAGCCAGATCCACTCGATGCTGGCGCTGGTGCGCGCCGGCATCGGCGCCGCGCTGATCCCGGCCGGCGCGGCGGCGCTGCATTTCGACGGCGTGGACTACCGCCCGGTCGCCACCGATCCGCCGACGCCGGTCGAGCTCACCTATGCCTGGCGGCGCGACAACGACAATCCGGCGCTGCATGGCTTGCTCGGGCGCTTGAAGGCGGGCGGCTTGCTGACCAGCCCGGGCTGAGGCTGCTCGGTGCGGCGCCGACCGGGGCTCGGGCGCGTTCTTGGCGTCCAGCTCCCAGCGCTTGCCGTCCACCCGACCGCAGGCGGGCCGACATGCCGCACCCGCCTGCCGTGAGCCCGAAAGCCGGCCCGGACGTTTTACGTGATGACACCTGGGCGATTCAACCCAGCCGTCCTCCTCGTCATGACTAGGCATTTACCTTAGTCGCGCCCCTGGGATTTCCCTGGGGCGGGCTCCCGGCAATGCCGCCTGCTGCGCGATCGCCCTCCTCCTGGCGGCATGGCAGGAAACAACGATGAAGATGAAGCGAATCCTTCTGGCTGCCGGCCTTGCCGCAGCCTTCGCAAGCGGATCGGCCCGGGCGGCGCAACTGGTCAATGGCGGCTTCGAGGACGGCACGCTCACCGGCTGGAGCAGCTACGGCAATGTCTCGGTCAGCAGCGGATCGGGCGCGGGCGGCGGCAGCTTTGCCGCGCTGCTCACCGCCGGTCTTGGCACCGGCGTCTACACCATGCTGTCGCAGACGGTGACGCTGGCCGCCGGCGAGACGGTGAACGGCATCGCGCGCTGGATCGGCAACGACTATCTGCCCTACAACGACAACGGCTTCGTGCGGGTGCTGGCGCTGAGCAATCTCCAGAGCTACTCGCTGTTCAATGCCGACATCGCCACCTGGGGCAACTATGGCAGCAGCCCCTGGGTGTCGTTCAGCTTCGCGGCGCCGACGGCGGGCATCTACACGCTGTATGCGGGCGTCGCCAACTCGGTCGACAACGTGCTCGACAGCGGCCTGAAGGTCGATTTCGGCACCACGCTGGCACCGGTGCCCGAACCCGAGATCGCCTCGCTGGCCTTCCTCGGACTGGGTGCGGTGGGTCTGGCGGCGCGGCGTCGGCGCGGGCGCCGCGACTGAGCGCGGCGGCAGGCCGGCATTGCGCCGGTCTGCCGGTTGCGGGCGGATCGGTCGGCGCGCCCTGCCCTCGACGGGGACGGCAGGGCGCGCCGATGGGCGCTCAGCGGCGCGCGCCCGCCAGCCGCTTGACCACGGCCACCATGCGATCGACTTCCTCGCAGGTGTTGTAGAAGGCCAGCGACGGCCGCACCGTGGTTTCGAGCCCGAAGCGCCGCAGGATCGGCTGGGCGCAGTGATGGCCGGTGCGCACCGCAATGCCTTCTGCGTTGAGCGCCTTGCCGACTTCGTCGGTGCTGTAGCCGGCCAGCACGAAGCTCAGCACGCTGGCCTTGTCCTTGGCCGTGCCGATGAGCTTGACGCCCTTGATCGGCTTCATGTGCGCGGTCGCGTAGTCGAGCAGCGCGTGCTCATAGGCGCCGATGTTCTCGATGCCGATGCGCTCCACGTACTCCAGCGCCGCGCCCAGACCCACCGCGTCGGCGATGTTGCCGGTGCCGGCTTCAAAGCGCGTGGGCGGCCCGTGATAGACCGTCTTCTCGAAGGTGACGTCGGCAATCATGTTGCCGCCGCCCTGCCAGGGCGGCATGTCCTCGAGGATCTCGCGCTTGCCGTAGACCGCGCCGATGCCGGTCGGGCCGAAGATCTTGTGGCCCGAGAACACGAAGAAGTCGGCGTCGAGCGCCTGCACATCCACGCGCATGTGCGACACCGACTGCGCGCCATCCACCAGCGCCTTGGCGCCTGCGCGATGCGCCATGTCGACGATCTGCTTGACCGGCACGACCGTGCCGAGCGCATTCGACACCTGCGTCACCGAGACCAGCTTGGTGCGGTCGTTGAGCAGCTTGCTGTACTCGTCGAGCAGCACCTGACCGTCGTCGTCGACCGGAATCACGCGCAGCTTGGCGCCCTTGGCGGCGCACAGCTGCTGCCACGGCACGATGTTGGCGTGGTGCTCCAGGTTCGAGACGATGATCTCGTCGCCCGGGCCGATGTTCTTCGCGCCCCAGCTCTTGGCCACCAGGTTGATGGCCTCGGTGGTGCCGCGCACGAAGATGATTTCCTCGGTCGAACCGGCGCCGATGAAGCGGCGCACGGTCTCGCGCGCTTCTTCATAGGCATCGGTTGCGCGCGCGGCCAGCTCATGCGCCGCGCGGTGGATGTTGGAATTTTCGTGCGCGTAGAAGTGCGCGAGCCGGTCGATCACGGCCTGCGGCTTCTGCGTGGTGGCGGCGTTGTCGAACCACACCAGCTGACGGCCGTTGACGCGCTCCTGAAGGATCGGGAAGTCGCGCCGCACCGCATGCACGTCGAACGGCGGATGCGCACCGGCCGGCACCTGCGGCACGGCAGCCGTGTGCTGCTTGCCGCTCGGCGTGGCGGTATCGAGAAAGTAGAAGCCCGGCGCCGACGGCGTGGCCACGCCGGGCGACGACGGCGGCAGCGCGGTCGGTGACGTGACGCCGCGCACCGGCGCGGTCGGCCGCGCAGGCGTGGTCGGCGCCTTCAGGTCGCCCGCCAGCAGGGCGCGCAACTCGTCGTCGCCGGGCAGACCGAAGCTGCGCGCGACCAGACGGTCATCGGCTGCCGGCAGGCCGGCCGGCGGCGTGGCACGCGCGGGCGCATCGCCCAGAAAGTAGAAGTTCGACGCCGGCGCAGCCGCACCGCCCGCGCCGGGCTGGCCGAAGCCCGCCGGCGCATTGGCGGCCGGTGCCTCAGGCACGCCGAGCACATGGCTGCCCACGCGGCCGTCATAGGCCGGCGCGGCTTGCAGCACCAGATCGGGCACGCCGTTCTGCGCCTGCGCATGCGGCACCAGTGCCGGCGCCGAGGCGCTGGCATTGGCCACGCTCTGCGGCGAGGTGGGCGCCAGATTGGCGCCCGGCGGCAGCGCGCCGAACGGCACGGCAGCCGGCGTGGACGGACCCGCAATGCCGGGCGGCAGGGACAGCCCCGCCGGATGGACATTGGCCGGCACCGGCACGCCACCGGCCGCCGGAATCGACGGCAGTGCGGCGAACACCTCGGCGGCCAGCCGGGCAATCGACAGCGGGTCCGGCAGCCCGGGCGGCGCGGCGCCGCCAGCGAGGTCAGGCGTGGACATCGCGTCGCTCACTTGTAGGTGTCGGGATAGTCGTGGAACTTGCCGATCTCGACATCGTCGAGCACCGCCAGCGCGTCATCGGTCTGCACCGCCAGCGAGCAGTACAGCGAGATCAGATAGGACGCGATGGCATTGCGGTTGATGCCCATGAAGCGCACCGACAGGCCCGGGCTCTGCTCGCCCGCGAGGCCCGGCTGGTACAGGCCGACCACGCCCTGACGCTTGTCGCCGACGCGCAGCAGGATGATCTTGGTCTTGCCGTCGGCCACCGGCACCTTGTCGCTCGGCACCAGCGGGATGCCGCGCCAGGTCAGGAACTGGGCGCCGAACATGCTCACGGTCGGCGGCGGCACGCCACGGCGCGTGCATTCGCGACCAAACGCGGCGATCGCCAGCGGATGGGTCAGGAAGAAGGCCGGCTCCTTCCACACCTTGGTCAGCAGCTCATCGAGGTCGTCGGGCGTGGGCGCGCCGGTGAGCGGATAGATGATCTGGTCGGGATGGACGCTGGCCAGCAGGCCGTAGTCCGGGTTGTTGATCAGCTCGCGTTCCTGCTTCTCCTTGATCGTCTCGATCGTGAGGCGCAGCTGCTCCTTGATCTGGTCGTGCGGCGAGCTGTACAGGTCGGCCACGCGCGTGTGCACGTCGAGCACCGTGCTCACGGCATTGAGGAAGTACTCGCGCGGCTGGTCTTCGTAGTCGACGAAGGTGGTGGGCAGTTCCGATTCGTCGCGCTTGGTACACAGCACCTGCACGTCTTCCGGGTTCTTCACCTTGTTGAGGCGGTAGATGCCGGCTTCCACCGGCACCCACTGGAGCAGATGCGTCAGCCAGCGCGGGCTGATGGTCGACAGCGTCGGCGCCGTCTTGGTGGCATTGGCTAGTTGACGGGCGGCGTTGTCGCCAAGCGCCAGTTGGGTGGGTTGGGTATCCGACACGATGGTCTTCCTTAGACGAAATTCGAATTTGCTAATTGCCTGTTCGGCTTTAGCGAGTGTCGGTTTGCGTGCCCGGCCCAATCAACCGGCTATAGACGGCGGGCGCTGGCGATCCTGACTTCACATTGCGCAATCAGCTCGGACAGCGGCAGGCCGAGCGCAACCGCCAGCTTGGAGGCGGTGGCGAGCGACGGCATGACCGTGGCGCGCTCGATTTCGCCCATGTAGGAGCGGTTGAGCTCGGCGCGATTGGCCAGCGCTTCCTGCGACCAGCCGCGCGCCTCGCGCAGCCGGCGCACCACCAGACCGAAGCTTTCGCCCACGCTGGCGGGCAGCAGCGGCGCGAGGCCGCTGGCGTGGGCAAGCTGTGCGTCGGCTTGCGCCTGTTCAACGCGCGCCGTGTTCAAGACCTGATTCATCGCGAGTGCTCGCCTGATTGATGCGGCTGCCCGGCGCCACGCTGTGCGTGAGCCAGACGTTGCCGCCGATGGTGGAACCGTGACCGATGACGATGCGGCCGAGCAGCGTCGCGCCGGCATAGATCACCACGTCGTCCTCGATGCGCGGATGACGCGCACCGCCCTTGGCCAGATGGCCGTTCTCGTCGACCTCGAAGCGCTTGGCTCCGAGCGTCACTGCCTGATAGAGGCGCACGTTGGCGCCGATCTCGGCGGTCTCGCCGATGACCACGCCGGTGCCGTGATCGATGAAGAAGCCGGGCCCGATGCGGGCGCCCGGATGGATGTCGATGCCGGTCTCGCCGTGGGCGATCTCGGACACGATGCGCGCCACCAGCGGCGCGCCGAGCACATGCAGCCGGTGCGCGATGCGATGCGAAATCACCGCATGGATGCCCGGATAGCAGACCAGCACCTCGTCCACGCTGCGCGCCGCCGGATCGCCGTGATAGGCGGCGAACACGTCGCTGTCGAGCAGCGCGCGGATGCCCGGCAGCGCGGCGCCGAAGTCGCGCACCAGCCGCAGCGCGCGCGCATCCAGGTCGATGTCGTGCACATGCTCCTGGCGCGCGTGATAGCCGAGCTCGAGCCGCACCTGGCCGAGCAGGCGGTTCAGCGCCGCATCGAGCGTCTGGCCCACGTACCAGTCCTCGTTCTCCTGACGCAGGTCGGGCGGACCGAGCCGCATCGGGAACAGCGCGCCGCGCAACTCGGCGACCACCTCGGCCAGCACCTCGCGCGACGGCAGCTCGCGGCCGACCACCTCGCGCGGCCGCTGGGTCGCGTCGCGCCAGCGTGCGCGCACCTCGCGCAGCTCGGCCACGATGTCGGCCAGCGGCGGCCTGGCATCGCCGCTGAACACCTGCGTCTCCTCGCTGCCGGCCAAGCCGGCCGGCGCGAGTTCGATCTCGATGTCGAAGCTCATGCTCAGTCCTGGATCCAGGGCAGGCCGCGGAAGCGCCAGCCGTCGGACCGACCGCGCTGATGCGCCTCGTCGATCTCGCCCTCGAAGCCTTCAAGCACGTTGAAAGCGTTTGCAAAGCCGGCCTTGGTCGCGGCCTCGGCGGCCAGCGCCGAGCGCTTGCCGCTGCGGCACAGCAACAGCAGCACCGCGTTCTTCGGCACCTTGGCCTCGAGCTCGCGGGCAAAGCGCGGATTGCGCGTGAGGCTGGTGCCGGTGGCCCAGGCCACATGCACGCTGCCCGGCACCTGCCCCACGAACTTGCGCTCCTCACCCGAGCGCACATCGACCAGCACGGCGCTGCCTTCCTGCGCCAGCGCCCAGGCGTCGGCCGGTGGCACGCTGCCGGCATAGGGCAGGCCGGCGGCGCGCGCTTCTTCGCGGGCACGGTCGAGCACGGGATGGGACGGAGAAACTTCGGCGAGCACTGCGGACATGACGACGACTCCTGATCTGATGGCGATAGACGGCCGACGCAGACTAGGCAGTCGGCATCGGGCAGTTAACGAAGCAGTCGGTCGTTCGATATGTCCAGAAGTTGGCTGTCGGTCTCAGCCTTTCGATCAGCTGTCGAAAGTGTTGACACTCGGTTACAGGTGATATGCAAAGACGAAATGGTCAGTTCGCGCAGGTACGGGCGCCGCCTAAGTTGAAACGCGACAAGAACCCATCAGAGCGTCCACCCATGCCCGACTCCGCCGACCTCGCCAGCCAACGCGTGCTGACTCTCCCCGAGTCACCTTCGGGGGTGCTGTCGATCCGCGCCAAGGCCCTGCTCTTCCACGACCCGCGTTCCGCCGATCTGCTCGAACATGTCGAGCGCATCGCGCGCAGCGACGCCACCGTTCTCGTCAATGGCGAGACCGGCACCGGCAAGGAGCTGATCGCCCGTCACATCCACAACCGCAGCGGCCGCAAGGGCCCGTTCCTGGCCGTCAATTGCGGCGCGTTCAGCGAGTCGCTGATCGATGCCGAACTGTTCGGCCACGAGACCGGCGCCTTCACCGGCGCGACCCAGGCCCGCGCCGGCTGGTTCGAGTCGGCCAACGGCGGCACGCTGTTCCTCGACGAGATCGGCGATCTGCCGATGCAGTTGCAGGTGAAGCTGCTGCGCGTGCTGCAGGAGCGCCAGGTGGTGCGGCTCGGCTCGCGCCGCTCGATCCCGCTCGATGTGCGACTGGTGGCCGCCACCAACATCGACCTGCTCCAGGCCGTCGAGGCTCAGCACTTCCGCGCCGACCTGTACTACCGGCTCAGCGTGGCCACCGTGAGCCTGCCGCCGCTGCGCGAACGGCCGGGCGACATCCTGCCGCTGGCACGCCATTTCATCGGCAGCTACGGCGCGCGACTGGGCGCGCAGGACGTGGTGCTCTCGCATGAGGCCGAGACCGCGCTGCTCGGCTATCCCTGGCCCGGCAACATCCGCGAGCTGGAGAACGTCATCCACTTCGCGCTCATCGTCTGCCGCCACGAGGTGATCCGCGCCTGCGACCTGAAGCTGGTGGCCGGCGTGACCGCCGCCAGCCTGCCGCGCGACCTGTCGGCCGCCTCGGCAGGTGCGCCGGCCAACGGTCCGGTGGCGCGCGTGCCTCCGGGCGAGCCGGCCAACGATCCGGTCGAAAGCCCGGCCCGACGCCGGCTGATTGCCGCGCTCGATGCGCTGCTGCAGGAAGGCGGCCCGCAGATCTTCAAGGGCGTGGAAGAGGCGCTGGTACGCGCCGCCTTTGCCCATGTAGGCGAGAACCAGGTGCAGGCGGCACGCGCCCTCGGCATCACGCGCAACACGCTGCGCACCCTGCTCAAGCGCTACGGCCTCATCGGCGATTCGCATGCCGATGGCGACGACGAACTGCTGGCCGAGGAATTGCCGCTGGCACGCTGAGCTCCACATCTCTTCATCCCCATCCCGCCGCGGAAAGCGCCCGAATGCGCCTTCCGCGGCGTTTTCGTCTGGGCGCGCGCTGCGCGTCGATTTGCACCGCCGGCGGCGGTTTTGGCGCTGACCGCCACTGTTGCGTCGAGCCAACAAGCAGAGCCGAATCCCGGCCCCGATCGACCTGCGACCGGGCGCCGGGCGGCGCGCTCAGGCGTCGATCGAGCCGCTCGTGCGTCAAGCCAGCAAGCGGCGGGCCAGCCCGGGCCGGCGACCACGCCGACCGCCCCACCCAGACATCGCAGTGCCCGCTGCTGCCGTCTTGCAGCGCGCCGGTCCGGGCGCGCCGGCGGCGCCCGGCGGGCTGGAGGCGGCACGACCGGGCCGGGGCAGCTGCTGCTTCCTACGCAAGCCGGTCCGAGAGGTTTGCTCAGGAATCAGCAACCGCATCTGCTGCGGATCGAACAGCGCTTTTCGCGGCGCCGCAACACGGGCATTTATCCGTTTCAAATCAATTACTTGAATCAACTCCGCAACAGCCGTCGACGCTGGTTCGCGGCTTGCAATAGAGCGTTACTGCCGCTTCCCGGCATGCATCGCTTTTTTCGGATCGGAGTGCAAACCATGAACAAGAAACTGACGCTGTCCGTGCTGATCGGGCTGTCGTCCCTGGCCGCAAGCGCCGCCACGGAAACCACGTCCGCCCCGGCGGCGGCGGCCGCTGCCAGCGCGCCGACCAAGGCCTGGTCGCCCTACCAACCGGTCAGCCAGCAAGCTGTGCCGGAAGTCAAGCAAAAGAACTGGGTGCGCACGCCGATCGATGCCTTCGTGCTGGCCCGGATCGAAAACGCCGGCCTCAAGCCCTCGCCCGAAGCCGACCGTGCCGCCTACATCCGCCGCGCCACGCTCGACGCCTGGGGCCTGCTGCCCACGCCGGAAGAAGTGCAAGCCTTCGTCAGCGACAAGTCGCCCAATGCGTACGAAAAGCTGGTCGACCGCCTACTGGCCTCGCATCACTACGGCGAGCGTCAGGCGCGCCGCTGGCTCGATCTGGCCCGCTATGCCGACAGCTCGGGCTTCCAGGTGGACAGCACGCGCGCCAACAACTGGCGCTATCGCGACTACGTGATCGCCGCCTTCAACAGCGACAAGCCCTACGACCGCTTCATCCGCGAACAGGTCGCGGGCGACGAACTCTGGCCCGACAGCCAGGAAGCCAAGATCGCCACCGGCTACCTCGCCGGCTATCCCGACAACAGCAATTCGCGCGACCTGGTGCAACGCAAGTACCAGATCGAGACCGACATGACCGACCTGGTCGGCGAGACCTTCCTCTCGGCCACCATCGGCTGCGCGCGCTGCCACAACCACAAGTCGGACAAGGTCAGCCAGAAGGAGTACTTCCAGCTCCAGGCCTTCTTCGCCAACACCGCGTTCAACGAACGCGAGCCGGTGGCGCAGAAGGGCGAGTCGGAACTCGCCTTCGAGAAGGCCCAGGCCGCCTACCGCGACGCGACCAAGTCCATCCGCGACAAGCAGCGCGCCATCCTCGACACCGTGCGCGAGAAGGGCCGCAAGTATCACAACGAGCGTTACCTGACCGACAGCCGCGACTCGATCTTCAAGGACGAGAAGGAATGGACGCCGCTCGACCGCTGGGTCAACTGGCGCAAGCAGGCCGTGGCGACCGAGAACGACATCGCCCAGTACCTCAAGCTGTCGGCCACCGACAAGGACAGCCCCGAGTACGACGCCGCCAGCGTCGACAAGTGGAAGGAATACGAGAAGCTGGCCGCCGAGCTGAAGAAGTTCGACAACCAGCGTCCGAAGAGCGGCTCGGTCAACATCACCACCGCGACCGAACTCGGCCATCCGGAAGCGCCGCCCACCTTCGTGCGCTTCGGCGGCATCCATGAGCGCCCGACCGAGGAAGTGCAGCCGGCGATCCCCGCGCTGTGGGGTGGCGACAAGGTCACGATCACGCCGACCGACAAGTCGTCGGGCCGTCGTACCGCGCTGGCCAACTGGCTGGCCAGCCCGAACAACCCGCTCACGCCGCGCGTGTTCGTCAACCGCCTCTGGGCCCAGTACTTCAACAACGGCATCGTCAGCACGGTGGCCGACTTCGGTCGCGCCGGCGCCAAGCCGACCCACCCCGAACTGCTCGACTATCTGGCCGCCGACTTCGTGAAGCAGGGCTGGAGCGTAAAGAAGATCACGCGCGAAATCCTGCTGTCGAACGTGTATCGCCAGTCGTCCGCCGAGCGTGCCGACGTGCTCAAGGCCGATCCGGAAAACAAGCTGCTCGCCGTCTACCCGCGCAAGCGCCTCGAAGCCGAGGAAATCCGCGACGCCCTGCTCTACGCCTCGGGCACGCTGGAAGACAAGGTCGGCGGCCCGGCGGTGTTCCCGCCCGTGCCGGCCGCGCTCAACGCCGGCGCGCAATGGCAGGTGTCCGACAACGAAGCCGACTTCCGTCGCCGCAGCATCTACACCTTCGTGCGTCGTTCGATCCCCTATCCGCTCACGCAGAACTTCGACCCCGCGAACCCCTCGCAGCCGCACCAGAAGCGTGATGTGACGACGACCCCGCTGCAGGCGCTGACGCTGTTCAACAGCGACATCGTCTTCAACTGGTCGCAAGCGCTTGCAGGCCGCGTGATCCGCGAAGCCGGCCCCGAGCAGAACGCCCAGCTGACCCGCCTGTACCAGATCCTGTTCTCGCGCGAGCCGAACAAGACCGAACTGGCGACGCTGAAGGAATTCCTCGCGAGCGAAGAGAAGGCCATCCAGACCAAGACGGCCACCAACGGCAAGTTCGAGATCGCGGTGCCGACCGGCCTGAAGGATGGCCAGACGCAAAACCCGATCAAGGCCGCCGCGCTGGTCGACCTGGTGCACACGGTCGCCAACTCGAACGACTTCGCCTACCGCTTCTGATCCCCACCCAATTCGAATCACAGGAAATCATCATGTCTCAATCTTCGCGTCGCGACTTCCTCCTCAAATCGGGCCTGGGGCTCGGCGGTGCCGCGCTCACCACGGGCGCGGTGCCCGGCTTCGGCGCCGCCTGGGCGGCCGACCTGGCCGCCGGCGATGTCAATCCGCTGGCTCCCAAGCCCACCCACTTCCCGGCCAAGGCCAAGGCGGTGATCTGGCTGCACATGAACGGCGCGCCCAGCACGCTCGACCTGTACGACTACAAGCCCGACCTCGTGAAGTACGCCGGTACCGACACGCCGGCCAGCTTCCTGAAGGGCATCAAGACCAGCACCCAGGGTGGCGTCGGCAAGCTCTACGCCTCGAACCGCCAGTGGAAGCAGTACGGCGAAAGCGGCGCCTGGTTCTCGGACCTGGTGCCCAACATCGCCCAGCATGCCGACAAGATGACCTTCATCAAGTCGAGCGTGACGGTCGGCGCGACCCACGACATCTCGATCCTCAAGCTCAACACCGGCGACCTGAATCCGGGCCGTCCGTCGCTCGGCGCCTGGGTCACCTATGCGCTCGGCTCGGCCAACCCCGATCTGCCGCCCTATGTCGTGCTCTACAACGGCAAGAGCGAACCGAGCGCCGGTTCGGTCAACTGGTCGTCGGGCTTCCTGCCCGCCGTCTACCAGGGCACGGCCTTCCGTCCGGGGCCCTCGCCGATCTTCTATCTGGAACGTCCGGAAGTGCGCTCGGAGCTGCAACAGCGCGCCTCGCTCGATCTGCTGAAGAAGCTGAACAACACCGGTGCCGCCAAGTACCCGTCGGATACCGAGCTGCGCGCCCGCCTGCGTTCGTATGAACTGGCCGAGCGCATGCAGGTGTCGGCGCCCGAGGCGGTCGACCTGTCGAAGGAAAGCGAAGCCACCAAGGAGGCCTACGGCATCAACGATCCGGTGTCGGGCACCTACGGCACGACGCTGCTGCGCGCGCGCCGTCTGGTCGAGCGCGGCGTGCGCTTCATCCAGGTGGTGTCGGGCGCGCCGGAAGGCGATACCGAAGTGACCAGCTGGGACGCCCACAACGACCTGGAAAAGAACCACGGCACGATGGCCCGCATGGTCGACAAGCCGATCGGCGGCCTGCTGGCCGACCTGAAGCAGCGCGGCCTGCTCGACAGCACGCTGGTGGTCTGGACCTCGGAATTCGGTCGCACCTCCTACGGCCAGAGCGGCAACGGCCGCGACCACAACCCCTGGGGCTACACCCAGTGGCTGGCGGGCGCGGGCGTCAAGGCCGGCTTCACCTACGGCGAGACCGACGAGATCGGCCTGCAGACCGCCGACAAGGAAAAGGGCGTCGATACCTATGACCTGCATGCCACCGTGCTGCAGATCCTGGGCCTCGACCATCTGAAGACCACCTTCCTGAACAACGGCCGCTCGGAACGCCCGACGGTCGTGTACGGCAAGGTCGTCAAGGACATCCTGGCCTGACCGGTACAAGAAGAAGGACCTCCTCCGCATGCGCAAGGCAATCGCGGCGGCGGTGGCGCTCCTGGCCCTGGTGGCCGGGAGCGCGCTGTCAGCCGAAGACGAACTCGATACCGACCTGATGCAGAGCATCGAGGACAGCAACAAGAGTCTGGCCTCGAACATCGCCATCAAGGACGGCAAGGGCGCAACGACCGACGCGAAGGATCTCGCCGAGATGTTCGCGAAGGTCGAGGGCTTCTATGTGAAGAAGGGCGATGCCGCGGATGCGGTGGACCTGTCGAAGAAGAGCCGTGAACTCACGGCGCAAATCCTTCAGCAGGTGGGCGCGAAGAATTTCGATGCCGCCACCGACTCGGCGACCACGCTCTCCCGCACCTGCAAGACCTGCCACAACTTCTACAAGAAATCCTGAAGGAAGCTTCATGAAGCATCTTCTGACGGCCGCGGCACTGGCCGCGGCGCTCGTCGCTCCGGCCCATGCCGCGCTCAAGGAAGGCGACACGGCGCCGGCCTTCACGGCCCAGGCCTCGCTCGCCGGCAAGGCCTTCGGCTATTCGCTGAAGGACGCGCTCAAGAAGGGCCCGGTGGTCGTGTACTTCTACCCGTCGGCCTACACCAACGGCTGCAATGCGCAGGCCCATGCCTTCGCGACCAACATCGAGAAATTCGCGGCGGCCGGCGCCAGCGTGGTCGGCGTGTCGCTCGACAGCATCGGGCGGCTCAACGACTTCTCGGCCGATCCGGCCTATTGCGCCGGCAAGCTGGCCGTGGCCTCCGATGCCGACGGCAAGATCGCCAAGGGCTTCGACCTGAACGTGCGCGAGGCGCAGGCCGGTCGCAAGGACACGCGCGGCGTCGACATCGACCACGGCTTCACCGAACGCACCACCTTCATCGTGACGCCCGACGGCAAGGTCGCGGCCACCATCGGCGGTCTGGCACCGGGCGAGAACGTGGACAGCGCACTCGCCGCCGTGCAGAAGCTCGCGGCCACGGCGCGGTGATCGCGCTGGTCCGTCGCCTGCAACGCACGCGGCACTGGCGGCAGGCGGCCCGGCCCGCCCGTCGCCTGCTTCATGTGGGTCTGCTGTGCTCGGCGGTGCTGGCGCTGCCGGCGCTGGCGCAGACGGCCTCCAAGCCCGCTGCCGGCAAGGCGCGCGCGACGGCCACGCCCGCCGGCAGCGCGCCGGCGCCCTTTCGCGGCAATGCCGCAGCCGGCCGCAGCCTGGCCGAGTCGGAGCGCTGCATCGAATGCCACGGCCTCGAAGGCCAGGCCAGCGCCCAGGCCGATGCGATCGAGGGCAAGTTCCCGCGTCTCGCCGGCCAGTCGCCCGACTATCTGCTCAAGCAGCTGCGCGACCTGCGCAGCGGCGCGCGCAAGAACGATTTCATGCAGGTGATGGCGCGCAGCATCGACGACGCCACCGCCGCCGACATCGTTGCCTATTTCTCGAGCCTGCCGCCGATGCGTGGCGAAGCCGGCAATGCCAGCCCGGCCGGCCGCGAGCTGTATGCGCGCGGCGATGCGGCACGCGGCATTCCGGCCTGCGCCAGCTGCCACGGCGCCAATGGCGAAGGCCAGCGGCTGGCCGACGGCATCGCGCCGCGCCTCGGCGGCCAGACCTGGCGCTATCTCGAACGCCAGCTGCTCGACTGGCGCGACGGCCATCGCGGCAACAGCGTCGGCGGCGTCATGACCGCTGCCGTGCGCGGCCTGAGCGATGCCGAGATCACCGCCATCGCGACCCATCTCTCCGGCCTCGGCACCGAGTCGTCCGCCGTCGCCGGCCAGCCATCGACCCTCTCCGCCCAGCCATGAACAAGCCGCTTGCACTTGCCCTCGCCGTCATCGGCTTTGCCGCCGCAGCCCAGGCCCAGATCGCTTCCGACAGCGCGCCCACCGTGACCCCGGCCATCGCCGGCGTGGTCGCGGCGGGCACCCGCATCGAACTCATCAAGGAAGGCTTCAACGGCACCGAAGGCCCGACCAGCCTGCCCGACGGCAGCCTGGTGTTCACCGAGACGCCGGCCGCGCGCATCACGCGCATCGCTACCGACGGCAGCACCTCGGCCTTCCTCGAAGACAGCAACGGCGCCAACGGCCTGGCCTTCCGGCCCAACGGCGATCTGTATGCGGTGCAGGTGCTCAAGCCGCGCGTCGGCATCGTCTATCCGCCCGAGCATCGCAAGACGCTCGCCGAGCAGTACGAGGGCAAGGGCTTCGGCCGGCCCAACGACATCGTCGTGGACCGCGCCGGCAACGTGTTCTTCACCGACTCCGGTCCCAATCTGCGCCCGGGCGAAGCCGCGCCGGCCGACATCAACAAGCCGGCGGTCTACCGCATCGGCACCGACGGCGCGATCAGGCGCATCGCCGCCGACATCGAGCGGCCCAACGGCATCCAGCTGAGCCCGGACGAGAAGACGCTCTACGTCGCCAACACGCTCGGCGAATACGTCCTTGCCTTCGACATCAAGGCCGACGGTGCGGTCGGACCGGCGCGCAACTTCGCCAAGCTCGACGGCTACAAGAAGAACGAGGCCGGCGTGGCCAGCAGCGGCGCCGACGGGCTGGCGGTCGATGCCGAGGGCCGGCTGTTCGTCGCCACCAGCGTCGGCATCCAGGTGTTCTCGCCGGCCGGTGCCGCGCTCGGCACCATCGGCCTGCCCAAGGCGCCGCAGAACCTCGCCTTCGCCGGCCCGGGCAAGAGCGCGCTCTACGCGGTGGGTCGCGGCGCGGCTTGGCGCATCGCCACGCTCACGCCGGGCTATGCCGGCCGCAACAAATGACCTTGCAGCATTCCTCGATCCGCACGGAGACCCCGACCATGCCCCGCCTGACCGCCGCCGATTTCTCGCCCGAAGTCCTCAAGCTGTTCGACCAGTACGTGCACGGCCTGCTGAGCCGGCGCGGCTTCCTCGACCGCGCCGCCAAGTTCGCGCTCGGCACCGTCACCGCCGAAGTGCTGCTGGAGCAGCTGAGCCCCAACTTCGCCGCCGCCCAGCAGGTCAAGAACGACGATCCGCGCATCAGCACCAAGTTCATCGAGATCGATTCGCCCGAGGGCTACGGCAAGGTGCGCGGCCTGCTCGCCAGGCCGGCCAAGACCAGCGGCAAGCTGCCCACCGTGCTGGTGGTGCATGAGAACCGCGGTCTCAATCCGCACATCGAGGACATCGCGCGCCGGCTGGCGGTGGATGGCTTCATCGCCTTCGCGCCCGATGCGCTGTTCCCGCTCGGCGGCTATCCGGGCGACGAGGACAAGGCGCGCGAACTCTTCCCCAAGCTCGATCAGAACAAGAGCCGCGCCGACTTCATCGCCTCGGCGCGCGCGCTGAAGGCGCTGCCCGAGGGCAACGGCAAGGTCGGCGTGGTCGGCTTCTGCTACGGCGGCGGCATCGCCAACTTCCTGGCCACGCGCGTGCCCGATCTGGCGGCCTCGGTGCCGTTCTACGGCGGCCAGCCCACGGCCGAGGATGCCGCGCGCATCAAGGCGCCGCTGCTGCTGCACTACGCCGGCGACGACGAGCGCATCAACGCCGGCTGGCCGGCCTACGAACAGGCGCTCAAGGGCGCCGGCGTGCGCTACGAGGCCTTCGTCTATCCGGGCGTGCAGCACGGCTTCAACAACGACACCACGCCGCGCTTCGACGCCGCCGCCGCCAAGCTGGCCTGGGGTCGCACGGTCGAGTTCTTCAACCGCCAGCTGCGCGCCTGAAGAGGCAGCCTGGCGGCATCTTCACCGCAGCACCATCCATCAACAGAGAAGGCAGGAACATGATCGCCATCCGTCCCCTCGTCGCCGGCGCCCTCGCGCTCGGCATCGCCGCCGCCTCCTTCGGCGCCGCCGCCCAGCAGGCGCCGAAGCCCGAGCAGCTCATCAAGTGGCGCCAGTCGGCCTATCAGGTCATCGCCTGGAACTCGGGCCGCATCAAGGCGTCGGTCGAAGGCACGTACAACAAGGAAGAAGTGCTGAAGGCCGCGACCACGATCTCGGCCATCGCCAACAGCGGCCTCGGCGCGCTGTTCGCGCCCGGCACCGAAACCGGCAAGGGCTGGCACGACACCACGGCCAAGCCCGAAATCTGGGCCGCCGGCTCCAAGGTCGGCGAATACGCCGGCAATCTGGCCAAGGAATCGACCGAGCTGGTCAAGGTCGCCAACACCGGCGATCTGGCCGCGGTCAAGGAGCAGTACGGCAAGCTCACGCGCACCTGCAAGGCCTGCCACGACGATTACAAGGCCAAGGAATAACGGCCGCGTCGCGCCGGAGACAACATGCAAATCAACAAGATCCGGGCGGCGCTTGCGCTTGGCGCCGCCGCCCTCGCCGCGCCCCTGGCGCTGGCCCAGAACGCCCCGCCCGCGGCCATCAGCCCCGCCGAAGCGGCCAAGCTGTTCAGCTTCTTCATCACCAGCGCCGGTCCCGGCAAGGGCGCCGACCTGGGCGGCCTCGCGGGTGCCGATGCGCATTGCCAGAAACTCGCAAGCGCGGTCGGCGCCGGCGACAAGACCTGGCACGCCTACCTGAGCACGCAGGCGGCGGGCGGCCAGCCGGCCGTCGATGCGCGCGACCGCATCGGCAAGGGCCCCTGGTACAACACGCGCGGCGCCGTGGTGGCACGCGATGTGGCGCATCTGCACGGCGACACGCTCGATGCCGCGCGCCTGGGCAACAACATCAGCTGGGCCACCGCCTTCACCGAGAAGAACGAGGCCGTCAAGCGCGCCGGCGATCAGCCGAACCAGCACGACATCCTCACCGGCTCCACGCCGGACGGCCGCGCCTATACCGACGCCGCCGACCACACCTGCAAGAACTACACGAGCAGCGGCGAAGGCTCGGCCCAGGTCGGTCACTTCGACCGCACGGGCGGCGGCAACACCTCGTGGAACTCGACGCACGCGAGCCGCGGTTGCAGCCAGGAGAACCTGGTCTCGACCGGCGGTGCCGGCCTGTTCTACTGCTTTGCGGTGAACTGATCGCAGCGCCCGGCAGACGGTGAACACGCGGCTCTTTTTCGCTTCGTGGCTTGCCGGCCTGCCGGGCGTGCTGGCGCTGGCGCTGCTGGTGCTGCCGGCACTCATCGCCGGCAAGCCGCCGGCCTTGCCGCCCTGGCTGGTGCTGGCGGGCGCGACGCTGCAATCCTCCGTCTTGCTCGCCGTGGCCGCTGCCGTCGGTGCGCGCTTCTCGGGCCGGCTCGGGCTTTCGGCGCCGCTGCTCGCAGCCCTGATCGAACGTCGCCCGCTCGGCGATGCGCTGCGGCCACAGCTGCTGCCGGCACTTGCCGGCGGCCTGGCCGGCGCCTTCCTGTTCTGGCTTTATCTGCGCTTCCTGCCGCCCGAGCTGGCGCGCTTGCAGGACGCGCTCCCGCTTCCGCTCGCCGCGCGTCTGCTCTACGGCGGCATCACCGAAGAACTGCTGCTGCGCTGGGGCCTGATGACGCTGCTCGCCTGGGCGCTGTGGCGCGGCTTGCAGCGCGGCGTCGGCCAGCCCGCGCCCGGCGTGATGTGGGCCGCCATCGTCATCGGCGCGCTGGTGTTCGGCCTCGGCCATCTGCCGGTGCTGGCGCGACTGGCCGGCCCGCTGGCGCTGCCGGCGATGCTGCATGTGCTGCTGTTCAACGCCGCATTCGGCGTGATTGCCGGCTGGCTGTACTGGCGCCACGGGCTGGAGGCGGCGGTGCTCGCGCATGCGCTCACGCATCTGTTGGCGGTGACCGTGCCGGCTTGAGCCGGCGCTGCGGATATGCACATGCCGACGCCGTCGTTCGCGCGGCCGGTCGGCTGACCTAGCGTGGCGGCCCCGTCCTTGCCGCCACCGTTCATGGAGCCGCTCATGTCCCTGCCCCGCCCCCGCCAGATCGCGCTTGCGCTGCTGGCCGCCTTTGCCGCGAGCGCGCCGGCCCATGCCACCAACGGCTATTTCGCGCACGGCTACGGCATCCAGTCCGAGGCCGTGGCCGGCGTCGGCATCGCGCTGCCACAGGACGCGCTCGCCGCCGCCGCCAATCCGGCCGGCACCGCGCTGGTCGGCAGCCGCGTCGATGCCGGCATCAACCTGTTTCTGCCCGACCGGGGCGCGCGCATCGCCGGCAATGCCTTTGGCCTCGACGGCGACAACGACGGCAACGGCCGCAAGCGCTTTCTGATCCCTGAATTCGGCTACACCCGCGCGCTGTCGCCCGACCTGAGCCTGGGGCTGGCGGTGTACGGCAACGGCGGCATGAACACCCAGTACAACCGCAATCCCTATGCCGCGCTCGGTGGCAGCGGGCGCGCCGGCGTGAACCTGGAGCAGCTGTTCATCTCGCCCTCGGTCGGGCTGCGCGTCGCGCCCGGGCAGGTGCTTGGCGTGGCGCTCAATCTCGCGCATCAGCGCTTCTCGGCGCAGGGGCTCGGGCCGTTCGCCAGCGCCTCGTCGGCGCCGGACAGCCTCACCGATCGCGGCACCGACACCTCGAACGGCGTCGGCGTGCGGCTCGGCTGGATCGGCGATGTCGCGCCCGGCCTGCGCCTCGGCGCGACCTGGGCGTCGAAGATCCAGGGCAGCTTCGACAAGTACAAGGGCCTGTTCGCCGACGGCGGCAGCTTCGACATCCCGGCCAGCTACGGCCTGGGTCTGGCCTGGGTGCCGGCTGCCGGCTGGACCGTCGCGGCCGACTGGCAGGTCATCGAATACGGCAGCGTGAGCGCGGTGGCCAATCCGCTGGCGCGCCTGGGCGAAGGCAAGCCGCTCGGCGCCAGCGATGGCCCGGGCTTCGGCTGGCGCGACGTGAAGGTGGTCAAGCTCGGCGTGGTGCGCGACCTGGGCAGCGCGCTCACGCTGCGCGCCGGCGTCAGCCATGCCACGCAGGCGGTGCCGCCGGGCCAGACCTTCTTCAACCTGCTCGCGCCCGGCGTGGTGCAGAACCATGCGACGGTCGGCTTTACCTGGCGGCCCGATGCGCATGCCGAATGGAGCGGCTTCTACGGCCACGCCTTCCGCAAGTCGGTCGCGGGCAGCGGCTCGATTCCGGCGGCCTTCGGCGGTGGCGAGGTGGATGCGCGACTGGCCGAGAACATCGCCGGCCTGGCCTGGGGCTGGAAGTTCTGAGCGCTGGGGCAAACTCGCGCATCCCTTTTCGGAGCGCAGGCGATGACTGAATTCACCCCGGTGGCCGGGCTGATCGGCGGAGTGCTGATCGGCGCGGCGGCGGTATTGCTGCTGGCCGGCATCGGCCGGATTGCCGGCATCAGCGGCATCCTGTTCGGGCTGCTGACCCAGCTGCGCCAGCGCGATGAGTGGGCGTGGCGCGCGATGTTCCTGCTCGGGCTGGTCGGCGGCGCCCGGCTGTGGTTTGCGCTGAGCGGCGCCACGCTCACCGCGCGCACGCAGTTTTCGCCGGCGCTGCTGATGGCGGGCGGGCTGCTGGTCGGGCTGGGCACCTCGATCGGCCACGGCTGCACCAGCGGTCATGGCGTCTGCGGTCTGGGGCGGCTGTCGCTGCGCTCGCTGGTGGCCACGCTGGTGTTTCTGGCCACGGCCATGGTCACGGTGCTGGTGGTGCGCCACGGGTGGCCGGCATGAGCCGCCTGCTGGTCAGCCTCGTCGCGGGCGCGCTGTTCGGCCTGGGTCTGGGCGTTGCGCGCATGACCGATCCGCTCAAGGTGCTGGGCTTTCTCGACATTGCCGGCGCCTGGGATCCGAGCCTTGCCTTCGTGCTCGGCGGCGCGGTGGCGGTCACGGTGGTGGCGTTCCGCTTCGTGCTGCGGCGGGCGGCGCCGATCTGGGCCGAGCGCTTTCATCTGCCGACCGCAAGCGCCGTGGACCGGCGGCTGGTGCTGGGCGCGGCGCTGTTCGGCATCGGCTGGGGCCTGACCGGCTACTGCCCGGGCCCGGCGCTCGCCGGTCTGGCCGTGGGCAATGCCGAGCTGGTCTGGTTTCTGCCGGCGCTGCTCGCGGGCGGCCTGCTGGCGCGCCTTCTCCCGTCCCGCTGAGCGCGCCGCCATGGCCTCTCCCATCGTCGACGCCAACTACCGTTTCATCGCCGCCTACAACGAGGTGAACACGCGGGTCGGCCAGCGCCAGCAGGCGCTCGCCATGTACGTGAGCATCATCGTCGGGCTGATGGCGGCGCTGGTCGCGCTGCGGCCCTCGGGCACGGGCGCGACCGCGCCGGTGGAATGGCTGGTGCTGGCCTTTCCGATCGCCTCGGTCTGCTTCGCCTTCCTCAACTTCAAGGCCGAAAGCGCGATCACCAATCTGCGCACCTTCCTGTCCACGCTGGAACGGCTCGGCGACGCCGACCGGCAGCTGCCGAGCTACAACACCGATCCGCGCTGGTCGCAGGGCGCCAACCGCGCGCGCCGCTTTCACGACTATGCGGCGGCGGTGCTGGTGGCCGGCGGCAATCTGCTCGGGCTGGGCGCGGCGCATGCGATCCATCCGCAGCGCTTCGCCGAGATGCCGGGCTTTACCGTGCTGGCGGCGCTGCTCGCGGCCGCGTCCTTCGTGGTGGTGTGGCTCACGCCGCGCTGGAGCTATTCGCCGGCGTGAGGCGCGGCGCCGGCACAATCGGCCCACCTCCTCCGCCTGGATCGCCCATGGAAGCGCTGCGCATCGCCGCCCTGTTCGCCGTCACCGCGCTGGCCGAGATCGTCGGCTGCTATCTGCCCTGGCTGGTGCTGCGTCAGGGCCGCAGCGCGCTGCTGTTGCTGCCGGCGGCGCTGGCGCTGATGTCGTTCGCATGGCTGCTCACGCTGCATCCCACGGCCGCCGGGCGCACCTATGCGGCCTATGGCGGCATGTACATCGCGGTTGCGCTGCTGTGGCTGCGCTTTGTCGATGGCCTGGCGCTGACGCGCTGGGATGCGGCCGGCGCGGCACTCGCGCTGGCCGGCATGACGGTCATCGCGCTCCAGCCCGCGAGCTGAAGCGCCGCGCACTCAGTGCGCCGCCGCGCCCAGGCTGCGCGCGCGTTCGATGCCCTGCGAAATCGATGCCGCCACGTCGGAATCGGGCGGCACCTGGGCCAGCACCTTCTCCCATTGCTCGACCGCGCCGGCGTAATCCTGGCGCTCGAAGCGCACGCTGCCGAGCAGCGCCAGCGCCTGCACATGGTCGGGTGCCAGCGCCAGCGCGCGCTCGATCAGGCGCTCGGGCTCGCCGTCGAGATGGGCGCCGTCCTTCATGCCGAGCGTCACCGCAAAGTCGAGCAGCAGATCGGCATCGTCAGGCGCCAGCGCGACCGCGCGCCGATAGGACTCGACCGCGTCGGCAAAGCTGCCCTGGCGTTCCTGCGCATGAGCCAGATCGCGCCAGGCGGCGGCATCGCCGGGCCGGGCGCGGGTCGCGGCCAGCAGCGCATCGACCGAGGCGACCTCGGCCGCCGTCAGCAGCGCCGGCGCGCCGACCTTGAGATACACGCCGGCGGCCAGCAGCGGCAGCGCCACCGCCAGCACGGCGGCCGTGCGGCGCGCCCGCGGCGGCGACGGCAGATCGACCGGCGCCGTGCCGCCGCCCCAGGCCGGCGCAGCTGCGCCATTGGCCACCGGACCAAGCAGCGGCCACAGCACGAAACCCAGCGCCAGCAGGCCGAGCGCCAGCGCAAGCAACAGAAAACCGGTCATGCCCTGCCCTCCTGCCAGTCGGTGACGGCTTCGTCGTCGTCATCGCTGCCTTCGCGCGCCTGCCGGCGCAGCTTGGCGGCGAGCAGCGCCAGCCCGGCCAGCAACAGCAGCGCCGGCCCGCCCCAGAGCAGCCAGGTCGCGGCCCGGACCGGCGGCCGGTAAAGCACGAAATCGCCGTAGCGGCCGACCATGAACTCCTTCACCTCGGCCTCGGTCGCGCCACGCGCGAGCTGGCTGCGCACCTCGGCCTTGAGGTCGATGGCGAGCTGGGCATGCGATTCGGCGATGGTCTGGTTCTGGCACACGAGGCAGCGCAGCTCCTCGGTGAGGTGCTGCACGCGGGCGTCGAGCGCGGCGTCGGCCGGCTCGGCGGCGCCGACCTGCAAGCTCGCCACCAGCAGCGCCAGCGCCGCCAGCGCCGCAATCGGCCGCTCAGCCACGCTCCAGCTCCTTGATGAGCGGCAGCAGCTTCTTGTCGATGGCCTCTTGCGTGACCGGGCCGGTGAACTTGAAACGCACCACGCCCTGCTTGTCGATGACGAAGGTTTCGGGCACGCCGACCACGCCGTAATCCATGCCGGCGCGGCCCTTGGCGTCTTCGACCGACAGCAGATAGGGATCGCCATGCTCGGACAGCCACTTGCCGGCCTCGGCGCGGGTGTCCATGTAATCGAGGCCGACCACGGTCACGACCTTGCGCTTGGCGAGATCCACCAGCAGCGGATGTTCCTTGCGGCAGGAGGTGCACCACGAGGCCCAGACATTCAGCAGCCAGACCTTGCCGCGCAATTCCTGCGGGCCGAAGGTCTGCTCGGGCTGGTCGAGCCGGGGCAGCGCAAAGGCCGGCGCGGGCTTGCCCACCAGCGGCGAGGGAATCTCGCTCGGGTCGCGGCGCAGGCCGGCGCCGAGCAGCGTGAGTAGGGCCACGAAGATGCCGAGCGGTAGGAGGAAGCGACGCATGGGAAGACTCAGTGCTTGAAGGAAGGCGCGGCGGCATCGAGCGCCGGCGCGGGATGAACGACGGCCGGCGACGGTGCCGTGCTGCGTGACGATGCGGCGGCGCGCGCGCCGGCCCGGTAGCGCCGGTCGGCCGCCGCCAGCCCGCCGCCGGCCGCGATGAGCAGCGCGCCGGCCCAGATCCAGCCCATCAGCGGCTTGTGCTGCACGCGCACCACCCAGGCGCCGTCGGGCGTCGATTCGCTGAGCGACACGTAGAGGTCGCGCAGCAGGCCGCGGTCGACGGCGGCTTCCGTCATCGGCATCTGCTGCACGACGTAGAAGCGCTTTTCGGGGAACAGCGTGGCCAGGTGATGGCCGTCGCGCGTGACTTCAAACCGCGCGCGGCCGGCGACATAGTTGGCGCCGTCCACCTTCTCCAGCGACTCGAAGCCGAAGCGGAAATCGCCGAGCGTGACCGCCTCGCCGACGCGCAGGCTGGCGTCGGTGCCGCTCTCGAAGCTCTTGGCCACCGTGACGCCGAGCACGAACACGCCGAGCCCGGCATGCGCCACCACCATGCCCCACCAGCCGAGCGGCGCCAGTGCAATGCGGCGGGCGATGCCGGTGCCGGCCGGATGCGCGCGCAGCCGGCGCAGCGCATCGAGCGCGGTCGCCAGCAGCAGCCAGGCCGCCGTGCCCACGCCGATGGCCGTCGCGAGCGAAGCCTGGAAGGCCAGCGCCGCCAGCAGCGCAAAGGCCACCGCGCCCGCCGCCACCGGCCGTAGCCGCAGCAGCACTTCGCGCGCCGACGCCCGCTTCCAGGCCAGCAGCGGCCCCACGCCCGTGAGCAGCGCGAGCGGAATGGCGAGCGGCACGAACACCGCATCGAAGTAGGGCGGGCCGACCGAAATCTTGCCCAGGCCCAGCGCATCGAGCGCCAGCGGATAGAGCGTGCCGAGCAGCACCGTGCCGGCCGCCGCCGCGAGGATCACGTTGTTGACCAGCAGCAGCGACTCGCGCGAGAACGGCGCGAAGCGGCCGCCCAGGCCCACGGTCGGCGCGCGCCAGGCATACAGCGCCAGCGCGCCGCCGATCACCGCCGCCAGAAAGCCGAGGATGTAGAGCCCGCGCTGCGGATCGCTTGCAAACGCATGCACGGAGGTAAGCACGCCCGAGCGCACGAGGAAGGTGCCGAGCAGCGACAGCGAGAACGCGAGGATCGCGAGCAGCACGGTCCAGCTCTTGAAGCTGTCGCGCTTTTCGGTCACGGACAGCGAATGGACCAGCGCCGTGCCGACCAGCCAGGGCATAAAGGACGCGTTCTCGACCGCATCCCAGAACCACCAGCCGCCCCAGCCCAGCTCGTAATAGGCCCAGGCGCTGCCCAGGAAGATGCCGAGCGTGAGAAAGCTCCAGGCGGCCAGCGTCCACGGCCGGGTCCAGCGCGCCCAGGCCGCATCGAGCCGGCCGCCGACCAGCGCCGCAATCGCAAACGCGAACGCCACCGAGAAGCCGACATAGCCCATGTACAGGATCGGCGGATGGGCAATCATCCCCAGGTCCTGCAGCAGCGGATTGAGGTCGCGGCCATCGGCCGGCGCCGGCAGCCCGCGCGCAAACGGATTGGACGTGAACAGCAAAAACGCCAGAAAGCCGACGCCGATCAGCCCCATCGTGCCGAGCACGCGCGCGACCAGCTCGCGCGGCAGCGAGCGGCTGAACAGCGCCACGCCCACGCTCCACAGCGACAGCATCGCGATCCACAGCAGCACCGAGCCTTCATGCCCGCCCCACACCGCGCAGATGCGGTAAGCCAGCGGCAGCCGCGAGTTGGAGTTGTTGGCCACATAGGCCACCGAAAAATCGTTGCCGACGAAGGCCTGCACCAGCGCCGCCGACGCCAGCGCCACCAGCAGCGCCTGACCCAGCGCCACCGGCCGCGCCAGCGCCATCAGCCGCGCATCGCCGCGCGCCGCCCCCACGAAGGGCAGCGTGCCCTGCACCAGCGCCAGACCCAGTGCCAGCGCGAGCGCCAGATTGCCGAGTTCGGGAATCATCGCTGCGGCTCCGGCGTGGCGGCGGCCTGCGCCTGCTTGAGCGCATGGGCGGCTTCGGGCGGCATGTAGTTCTCGTCATGCTTGGCCAGCACCTCGTCGGCCACGAAGGCGCCGTCGGCGCCGAGCTTGCCCTGCGCGACCACGCCCTTGCCTTCCTTGAACAGGTCGGGCAGCGCGCCGCGATAGCGCACCGGCACCGCACGCGCGGTATCGGTGACGACAAAGCTCACCGTGAGCCCGTCGGCATCGCGCCTGAGGCTGCCGTTCTCGACCATGCCGCCGATGCGGAAGCGCCGCGCCTGCGGCGCCTCGCCGGCCGCGATCTGGCTCGGCGTGAAGAAGAACACCAGATTCTTCTGGAACGCCGACAGCACCAGCCAGACGCCGATGCCCAGACCCGCCAGCCCGACCAGCACCAGGCCGAGCCGCTTGTGCCGGGCCTTCATGCGCGCTCTCCGCGCTGCATGGCGTTGAAGTCGGGCAGATCGTCGGCGACGTTGTCGGCCGCGCGCGCATCGCGCCGCTCATGGATGCGCTCGATGGCGGCACGTCGGCGCGCGCCGAGCAGCAACTGCTCGCCGGCCAGCAGCGCCAGCGTGACCAGCGCCGAGCCCCACACGTAGCGGCCATAGCCGCCCATCGCGATGAAGTCGCCGAAGCTTTGCCAGTACAGGTGCAGATTCATGCCGCCACCTCGGGCAGGCGCGCGACCCATTCGGCATCGGCCTCGCGCTCCAGCACGATGCAGCGCAGCCGCCGTAGCACCGACGCAATCGCCCAGGCCCACAGGCCGAGCGCGCTGAACAGCATGCCGGCCAGCATGTCGGGCGCCATCGACGGCGCCGCGCCGAGCCGCAGGCTGGAGCCCTGATGCAGCGTGTTCCACCACTGCACCGAGAAGTAGATGACCGGCACGTTGACTGCGCCGACCAGCGCCAGCAGCGCGCCGGCGCGGTCGGCCCGGCGCGGGTCTTCGATGGCGGCCTGCAGCGCGATGAAGCCGAGATAGAGGAACAGCAGGATCAGCACCGAGGTGAGCCGCGCATCCCAGACCCACCACGCGCCCCAGGTCGGCCGGCCCCAGAGCGCGCCGGTCCACAGGCACAGAAAGGCGGCGAGCGCGCCGGTCGGCGCCAGCGCGCGCATCAGCATGAACGACAGCCGGGTGTTGAACACGAAGCCGACCGCGCCCCAGAAGGCCATCGCGAGATAGACCACCATCGAGATCCAGGCCGCCGGCACATGCAGATAGATGATGCGATAGGCATCGCCCTGCTGCGCATCGCTCGGCGCGACGAGAAAGCCGATGCCCAGACCCAGCGCCAGGAGCAGCAGCGCCAGCGCGAACAGCCACGGCACCAGCCGGCCCGCGAGCGGATAGAACAGCGCCGGCGCCGCATGCTTCCAGGCCGTCCGGCCGCTGCCGCGCGCGCCGGCCGGCGCCGGATGGAGAAGAGTCGAGGTCATTGCGTACAGCCTTGTCGAATCGTTGATCTTTTGCGCTGCCGTCAGTCGAGCGCGATGCGCAGCGCCGCCGCCGTGGCCCAGGGCGCGAGCACCGCTGCAAACGCGAGCAGCCCGCCCAGCAGCAGCAGATGCGCATCGGCACCCAAGCCACTGGCCTGCGCGCCGACCGCGCCGGCGCCAAACACCAGCACCGGCACTTGCAGCGGCAGCACCAGCAGCGACACCAGCACGCCGCCGCCGCGCAAGCCCAGCGTCAGCGCGCCGCCGATGGCACCGACCAGACTGAGCACCGGCGTGCCGAGTAGCAGGCTTGCGGCCAGCACGCCGATGGCATCGCCGGGCAGGTCGAACAGCAGGCCGAGCAGCGGCGCGAGCAGCACCAGTGGCAGGCCCGACACCAGCCAGTGCGCCACCGTCTTGGCCAGCACGATGGTCGCCAGCGGCTCGGGCGCCAGCAGCAGTTGCTCGAGCGTGCCGTCGGCATGGTCGGCGGCAAACAAACGATTGAGAGAAAGCATTGATGCAAAAACAGCAGTGACCCAGAGCACGCCCGGCGCCATCGTGCGCAGCAGGCTGGGCTCGGGCCCGACGCCGAGCGGAAACAGCGCGGTGGCGAGCGCGAAGAACAGCAGCACGCTCAGCGCATCCCCGGGGCGGCGCAGTGCCAGCAGCAGGTCGCGCCGGATGACGGCGACGAAGCCCTTCACGGCTGGGCCGGGCGCGGGCGCCACGCGTCGAGATCGAGCGCGTGATGCTGGCGAGCCGACAGCGTCTGCGGTTGATGCGTGGTGTAGATGAGACTGGCGCCATCGGCGAGCCGCGCGTCGAGCGCGCTGGCCAGCGTGGCGATGGCCACGGTGTCGAGCGCGGCGAAGGGCTCGTCGAGCACCAGCAGCCGCGCATGACGCGCGAGATGCAGCCGCGCCAGGCTCACGCGGCGGCGCTGGCCCTGCGACAGCCGACCGGTCGGCACGCGCGCCACGCGGGCAATGCCCATCGCGGCGAGCGCCTCGCCCACATCGGCCTCGGTGGCGCGCGCGCCGGCCAGACTGGCCGCGAACAGCAGGTTCTCGCTCGCGGTCAGTTCGTCCTTCAGGCCCGGCGCATGGCCGATGTAGAGCAGCTCGCGCCGGTAATCCTCGCGCAGCTTGTGGATGAGGCTGCCGCGCCAGCGCAGCTCGCCGTCATCGGGTGCGGCCAGGCCGCAGACGATGCGCAGCAGGCTGCTCTTGCCGCTGCCGTTCGGGCCGCGCACCCACAGCGCTTCGCCGGCACCGAGCGTGAACTCGACGCCGGCGAACAGCTGCCGGTTGCCGCGCGTGCAGGCCAGACCGCTCGCTTCCAGACTCATGCGCTTGCGGCGATCACCATGCGGGCTTGGCGGCGGCCGGCGCGTCGGTGGTGGTTGCCGCCGCCGGCGCTGCGGCCGGCTGGGCGGTCTTCCACGGACCGCCGTTGGCGACCCACACCGCGCCGAGCGCCACGGCCAGCGCCAGCACGAAGGCCAGCGGGCCGCCGCCGCGCCGATCAGGCAGCGGTTCGGCTTCGGCGGCGCTGGCACGCACCTCGGTCCAGCCCGTGACCATCGGCTTGACCAGGTTGCGCCGCTTGACGCGCGCATAAAAAACGATGGCCGCCAGATGCAGCACGACCAGCCCGATCAGCAGATTGGCCAGCTGCTTATGCAGCGTGGTGAGCTTGCCGGCGAACGACTCCTCGACCAGCTCGAACAGCGGGCCGGTAAAGGTGATGTCGTCATTGCCAAACAGGCCGGTCGTGGCCTGCACCGCCAGCAGCCCGAGCAGCGCAAACACCGAGAACGCGCCGAGCGGGTTGTGGCCCACGCCATGCCAGCGCCCTTGCAGATAGGCGCGCAGCCGCGCCGGCGTCGGCGCAAAGCGCAGGAAGCGCGCATGCGTCGAGCCGACCAGTCCCCAGGTGAGCCGGAACGCGACCAGCCCGACGATGGTCAGCCCCGCCTTGGCGTGGATTTCCATCAGGCTGCCGCCCAGCTCGCCGGTGACCAGCGCGACGGCGACCGCGAGCACCAGCGACCAGTGGAAGACGCGCAGCGGCAAGTCCCAGACCTGCACCCGCGCCGTGGCGAAGCTCGCCGCATTGGCAGCGCGAAAGCTCGCGGCCGAGGCTTCGCGCGCTGGCGCGGCACCGGCCTTGGCGTCGAGCGCGCCGGCGTTTCCTTGCAACTTCATCGCGGCATCTCCCGTCTGGCGTCGAGGCTTATTGCTGGGCCGTGGCGGCCGGCGCGGGCGCAGCCGCAGCGGCCTGACGCACCGGCGCGACGATGCGCACGATGGTGCCACCCTGGGCTTCGTAGTCTTCCGAGCCGGCGGCGCCGGCCACCTTGAAGCCCTTGGTCGCGAGCAGATCGCCGACCGCGCCGGCGCGATGCGCATGGTTCGACACGGTGATGATCTGGCGGTCCTTCGGGATGAAGTCGAGGCGCTGCTCGATCTCCTTGACCTGGATGTTGAGGAACACCGGCCAGCTGCCCTTGGCCACGATCTCGTCGGGGCGGCGCACGTCGAGGAACACGATCTTCTTGGGCGAGGCGAGCAGCTTGTCGATGTCGGCGCGGCTCAGGCGCTTGGTCTTGTAGTTCCACACGTCGGCGGCCGGTGCGGCCGGTGCGGCGGCGGTGGCGGCCGGCGCGGCCGTGGGCGCAGCCTGCTGCGCAAAGCTCGCCGAAGCGGCAAAACCGAGGACGAGCGCGGCGACAAGGCGGGCGGACAGCTTCATTGGACTGGCTTTCGTTGTGCGAGGAAAAGGCCGGTCGATCAGCAACTCCCGGGCCACGGCGGCACCCCTGGGAAAGCCGGCGCGGCGCTGCTGGCAATCCAGCAATCGTGCTGCAACGACAGCATGCAAACCCGGCCCGATGCTGATGCGCGGGCAGGCTGTCGCGTCTTCACCAGGGGGTTCGATGGCATGAAGGCTGCAATGACGGTCCGGTTAAACCTTTGCGGCACCCCGTCCAATGTGGATCGTCCGACTCGCGCTGCGGCGCCCCTACACCTTCATCGTCGCCGCGCTGCTCATCGTGCTGGCGACGCCGTTTGCGCTCCAGCGCACGCCGGTCGACGTCTTCCCCGAAGTGGACATTCCAGCCGCCGCCATCCTGCTCGGCTACAACGGCCTGCCGGCCAAGGAGATGGCCGACCGCATCGTGATTCCGGTCGAGCGCAACCTCGCCAATTCGGTCAGCGACATGGAGCATGTCGAGTCGCAGACCATGGCCGGGCTCGGCGTCATCAAGGTGTTCTTCCAGCCCAATGTCGATTCGGCCACCGCCATCTCGCAGCTGGTGGCCAGCACCCAGGCCGCGCTGCGCTCGCTGCCGCCGGGCGCCACGCCGCCGACCATCGTCAAGTACTCGGCATCCAATCTGCCGATCATGCAGATCGGCGTCAGCAGCAAGACGCTGAGCGACGGTGAACTCAACGACACCGCGTTCAACGAGCTGCGCCCGCGTCTGGTCACGATTCCGGGGCTGGCCATCACCGCGCCCTACGGCGGCCGGTTCCGGCAGGTGTCCATCGACATCGACACGCCGGCACTCACCGCGCGCGGCCTCACGCCGGTGGACGTGGTCAATGCGCTGAGCACCCAGAACCTCACGCTGCCGACCGGCACCGCCAAGCTCGGCGAGACCGAATTCAACATCGCGCTCAACGGCTCGCTGCCGACCATTGCCGCGCTCGGCGACATCCCGATCCGCCGCGTCAACGGCAACACCGTCTACGTGCGCGACGTGGCCCAGGTGCGCGACGGCGCCCAGCCGCCATCGACCGTGGTGCGGCGCGACGGCGAGCGCGGCATGCTGATGACGCTGATGAAGAACGGCGGCGCCTCCACGCTCGACATCCTGCGCGACGTGCATGCGGCGCTGCCCAAGGCCATCGCCAATCTGCCCGAGGACATCGAGGTGACGGCGCTGGCCGACCAGTCGGTATTCGTCAAGGCGGCGATCCGCAACGTGGTCGAGGAGGCGCTGATCGCCTCGCTGCTGACGGTGGCGCTGATCCTGCTGTTCCTCGGCAACTGGCGCAGCACCGCGATCATCGCGATCTCGATTCCGCTCGCGATCCTGAGCGCGATCCTGCTGCTGCATCTCACCGGCCAGACCATCAACATCATGACGCTGGGCGGACTGGCGCTGGCGGTCGGCATCCTGGTCGACGACGCCACGGTCGAGATCGAGAACGTCGAGCGCCATCTGCACATGGGCAAGCGCGCGCATGACGCCATCCTCGACGGCGCGGCCGAGATCGCCACGCCGGCCTTCGTGTCCACGCTGTGCATCTGCATCGTGTTCCTGCCGATGTTCCTGCTCACCGGCGTGGCGCGCACGCTGTTCGTGCCGCTGGCGCTGGCGGTGGTCTACGCGATGCTCGCGTCCTGGGTGCTGTCGCGCACGCTGGTGCCCACACTCGTCATGTACCTGATGCGCGCGCGCAATCGCGGCGTGCCTGCGGCCAAGCCCAATGCGCTGCGCCGCGTGCATCTGGCCTTCGACCGCTTCTTCGAGCGGCTGCGCGCCGGCTATGCGGCGACGCTGGCCGCGCTGCTGCAACGAAAGATGCTTTTCGGCAGCCTCTTCCTGCTGTTCTGCATCGGCTCGCTCGGGCTGTCCGGGCAGCTCGGGCGCGACTTCTTCCCCACCGTGGATGCGGGCCAGATCCGGCTGCATGTGCGCGCGCCGGTCGCCACGCGCGTGGAGGAAATGCCCCAGCTCGCCGACCGCATCGAGGCCGGCATCCGGCGCGCGGTCGGTGCCGGCCAGATCGCCAGCATCATCGACATCGTCGGCGGCCCCTACACGCCCTACAACACGCTCTACAACAACAACGGCACGCACGATTCCAGCGACATCGAGGTGCTGGTGAGTCTGGCGCCCGGCCATGCGCCGACGCGCGAACACATCCGTGCGCTGCGCGCCGCCCTGCCGCACGACTTTCCGGGCGTGGAGTTCTATTTCCAGCCGGCCGATCCGGTCGCGCAGACGCTCAACTTCGGCCTGTCGGCGCCGATCGACATCCAGTTCACCGGCAACAAGACGGCCGAGAACCTGGAGCTGGCCGGCAGCCTGCTGCGCGACATCCGGCGCATCGACGGCGCGGTCGACGCGACGCTCTACCAGCGCTTCAACCGGCCCACGCTGTCGCTTGAAATGGATCGCACGCGGCTGATGCAGACCGGCGTGCAGGCGCGCGACATTGCGCAGAACCTGCTGATCTCGCTGAGTTCCAGCTACCAGACCGCGCAGACGCAATGGCTCAACCCGGCCAACGGCAGTGTCTACAACGTGGCCGTGCAATCGCGCCAGCACGAGATCGACAGCCTCGACGCGCTTCTGCAACTGCCGGTGTTCGCGCCCGGCAACCTGCCCGGCGACGGCACGCCGCGCGCCACGCAGCGGCTCGGCGATCTGGTGCAGGTCAAGCCCACGGCCCAGCCGGCGGTGGTGTCGCGCTACAACATCGCGCCGGTGCTCGACATCCTCGTCAATGTCGACGGCCGCGATCTGGGCGCGGTGCATGCCGACATCCAGCAGCGCATCGACGAGCTGCGGCCCAGGCTGCCGCGCGGCAGCGACATCGTCGTGCGCGGCCAGGTCACGACCATGCAGCAGGCCTTCTCCGAGCTGGGCCTGGGCGTGGCGCTCGCGGTGGTGCTGGTCTATCTGCTCATCGTCGTCAATTTCCAGAGCTGGACCGACGCCGCGATCATCGTCGCGGGTCTGCCGGCGGCGCTGGCCGGCATCGCCTGGATGCTGTTCCTGACCGGCACCTCGCTGTCGGTGCCGGCGCTGACCGGCGCGATCATGACCATGGGCGTCGCCACGGCCAACAGCATTCTGGTGGTGAGCTTTGCGCGCGAGCGGCTGGCCGCCGGCGTGCCGGCCCAGCGCGCCGCGCTCGATGCCGGCGCCACCCGGCTGCGCCCGGTGCTGATGACAGCGCTTGCAATGATGATCGGCATGCTGCCGATGGCGCTCGGCGCCGGCGAAGGCGGCGAGCAGAACGCGCCGCTCGGCCGTGCCGTCATCGGCGGGCTGGCCTTCGCCACGCTGTCCACCCTCGTCTTCGTGCCGCTGGTGTTTGCCGGCGTGCATGGCTGGCGCGCCCGCCGCACGCCGGCGGCGCAGGGCGATGCGGCGCACGGCGCCCATCCCGCCCACGGCCTGGCCACCGCGCGCAATGACGCTGCCGGTCTGGCCGATGCGCATCCCGCCCTTTCCTCCTCGGCTCCCACATGACCCAAGAACAACACGGCAGCGCCGAACCGCGCGCGCTGCGCCATGCCGGCTGGATCGCCGGCGCCGTCCTGCTCACGCTGGCCGCCGGCGCCGCCGTGCGCGTGGCCGCCTCGGCGCGCCACGACCAGACGCTGGCCGACAGCACCGCCGCCAGCGCCGCGCGCAGCGTGCTGGTCGCGCATGCGCGGCCGGCCGAAGGCAAGCGCACCCTGGCCCTGCCCGGCAGCCTGCGCGGTCAGGTCGAGGCCCAGCTGTATGCGCGCACCAATGGCTATCTCAAGCGCTGGAACAAGGACCTGGGCGACCGGGTGCGCAAGGGCGAGGTGCTGGCGGTGATCGACGCGCCCGAGACCGAGCAGGAGCTGGCCCAGGCCCGCGCCGCACGCGAGCAGGTGCAGGCGCGGCTCGGGCTGGCCGAGACCACGCTCGTGCGCTGGCGCGATCTGCGCACCCGCGATGCGGTCTCGCAGCAGGAAGTGGACGAGCGCGCCGCCGCGCTGCGCAGCGCCCAGGCCGATCTGGCCGCCGCCGATGCCAATCTGCGCCGGCTTGAGCAGCTGCTGTCGTTCCGCCAGATCGTCGCGCCCTTCGACGGCGTGGTGACGCGGCGCAATGTCGAGATCGGCGCGCTGGTCAGCGCCGGCAATACCGGCAGCGCGCGCGAGCTGTTCCGGCTGGTGCAGACCGATCCGCTGCGCGTGGGCGTAGCGGTGCCGCAGGTCAATGCCGGCGACGTGCGCGTGGGCCAGGAAGTCACGCTGCGGCTGCTGGAGCGGCCGGGCCAGCCGATCAAGGGCAGGATCGCGCGCACTGCCGGCGTGGTCGATGCCGACAGCCGCGCGATGACGGTGGAAGTGGATGTGCCCAATCCCGACGGCAAGCTGCTGCCCGGCGCCTATGTGGAAGTGGCGCTCGGCCTGGCCGGCGGCGCGCGCAATCTGGTGGTGCCGGCGGCGGCGCTGCAATACCGCCAGGACGGGCCGCGGCTTGCGCTGGTCGATGCCGACGGCCGGGTCGAGCTGCGCGGCGTCAAGCTCGGCCGCGATCTGGGCAAGGCGGTGGAAGTGGTCGGCGGACTCAAGGCCGAAGACCGCTTCGTGCTCAATCCGCACGACTCGATCGAGGCCGGCGAAACGGTGCTGGCCACCGACGCGCCGCTGCCCGAACCCGCCGGCAAGGACGGCAAGGACGCTGGCCCGAAGGACGGCAAGCCCGACGCGGGGAAGGCCGACGGCAAGCCCGAGGCGGCCAACGGCGGCGGCAAGCCCGACGCCGCTGGCGCCGCCAGGCCCGGAGCGCGCTCGTGAGGTCTGCCTGTCTCGCGCTGCCGATGCTGGCGGCGCTGCTGGCCGGCTGTGCCGGCACGCCGGTCGCGGCGCCGCCCGCGCCGCTCGCCCTGGCCCAGGCCCAGGCCGCCGACAACTGGACCTCGCCGCTGCCGTGGACGCCGGCCCGGCCCGCCGCCGACCGCGCCAAGGGCGACTGGTGGCGCGTGTTCGGCGATGTCGAACTCGACGCCCTGGTGGCGCGCGCCGAACGCGACAGCGCCAGCATCGAGGGCTTTGCCGCGCGGCTGCGTCAGGCCCGCGCCGGCAGCAATCTGGCGCGCGCCGCCACGCTGCCGCGCCTGGACGCGACCGGTCGCATCGCGCGCCAGCAGACCTCGGCCAATCGCCCGGCCGGCAGCTATGGCGCGCGCAGCAGCTCGACCACGCAGAACGATTCGGCGCTCGGGCTGGCGGCCAGCTATGAGCTCGACCTGTTCGACCGCATCGGCAACGAGATCGCCAGCGCCGACGCCGGCAGCGCGCAATTCGCCGCCGATCTGGCCAATGCGCGGCTGGTGCTGGCCGCCGATCTGGCCGCCGGCTATTTCACGCTGCGCCAGATCGATGCCGAGATCGAGGTGGTCGAGCAGAGCATCGCGGCCCAGTCCCAGGCGGTCGACGTGCTCCAGGCGCGCCATGACGGCGGCGCCGCCTCCGGCCTCGATCTGGCCCAGCAGCAGGCCCAGCTCGACGCCACCCGCACCCAGCTCGACCTCCTGCGGCGTCAGCGTCCGCTGGCCGAACATGCGCTCGCCACGCTGAGCGGCGCGCCGGCCGGCAGCCTGGCCATCGCGCCGCGTGCCGACTGGGCGCCCGCGCCGCCGGTAGTGCCGCTCGGCCTGCCGTCCGAGGTGCTCCAGCGCCGGCCCGACGTGGCCGCAGCCCAGGCCGGCGTGGCCGCCGCCAATGCCCAGATCGGCATCGCGCGCGCCGGCTTCTTCCCGAGCCTGGTGCTGGGCGCCAATGCCGGCCTCGACAGCCGCGATCTGGCCCGGCTGCTCGACGGCCCGAGCCTGCTCTGGTCGCTCGGCGCGAATGTGGCGCAGACGGTGTTCGACGGCGGCCGCAACCAGGCCCGGCTCGACGCCGCCCGCGCCGCGCATGAAGCCGCCAGCGCCGGCTATCGCCAGACCGTGCTGCGCGCCCTGCAGGACGTGGAAGACGGCCTCGCCAGCCTCGATGCGCTGGCCCGCGCCGCCGCCAGCGCCGAAGCCGCCAGCGCCAGCGCCGGCCGCGCGCTCGCCATCGCCGAAGCGCGTCAGGCCGGCGGCCTCGCCACCTGGCTCGACGTGGTGGCGGCACGCCAGCGCCTGCTCGATGCGCGCCGGCTTTCGACCCAGATTCGCGGCCAGCAGCTCGTGACCACGGCCTATCTGGTCAAGGCGCTCGGCGGCGGCTGGCGCGGTGAGGAACTGGCGCTGCGCTGATCGACCGGCCCGCGGCGGCAGGGCTGCTGCAAAAGCAGCAGCTCACATCCGCAGTGGCACTTATTCAGCAAAGAAAGCCGGATGAAAGGCGAATTTCTGCGGGCAAACACGCAAAAATGCATGGCACGGCTCTGGCGATAGCTGCCGTCAAGCCCGCACCGTTTTCGGGCCGGTCGATCCGTCGACTGCGTCGACACCCAACCTCGAAGGAAAGATTGATGAAAGCCCCCAGCCTCCTGCGCCGCGCCATTCTCGCCGCCGCGATCGGCGCCATGAGCGTGACCGCCATGGCCAAGGACATCACCCTGCTCAACGTGTCTTACGACCCGACGCGCGAGCTTTACCAGGAATACAACGCCGCCTTCGCCAAGTACTGGAAGGCCAAGACCGGCGACAACGTGACCGTCAAGGCTTCGCACGGCGGTTCGGGCAAGCAGGCGCGCGCGGTGATCGACGGCCTCGAAGCCGACGTGGTCACGCTGGCGCTGGCCTATGACATCGACGCCATCGCGACCGAAGGCGGCAAGCAGGTCGCCGCCGACTGGCAGACCAAGTTCAAGCACAACTCCACGCCCTACACCTCGACCATCATCTTCCTGGTCCGCAAGGGCAATCCCAAGGGCATCAAGGACTGGAGCGACCTCATCAAGCCGGGCGTGGCCAGCATCACCGCCAATCCCAAGACCTCGGGCGGCGCGCGCTGGGGTTATCTGGCTGCCTACGGTTGGGCGCTCAAGGCCAACGGCGGCGACGACGCCAAGGCGCGCGACTACATCAAGAAGGTGTTTGCCAGCGTGCCGGTGCTCGACTCGGGCGCGCGCGGCGCGACGGTGAGCTTTGCCGAACGCGGCATCGGCGACGTGCTGTTCTCGTGGGAAAACGAGGCCGATCTGGTGCTGAAGGAATTCGGCCGCGACAAGTTCGACATCGTCTATCCGTCGTCGAGCATCCTGGCCGAGCCGCCGGTCGCCGTGGTCGACAAGGTGGTCGACCGCCGCGGCACGCGCGAGGTGGCCACCGCCTACCTCGAATACCTGTACTCGCCCGAAGGCCAGGACATCGCCGGCAAGAACTTCTACCGCCCGACCGAACCGGCCGCCGCCGCCAAGTACGCGAGCCAGTTCCCCAAGATCAGCCTGTTCACGATCAATGACGTGTTCGGCGGCTGGACCAAGGCGCAGAAGACCCACTTCGCCGACGGCGGCGTGTTCGACCAGATCTACCAGCCGAAGTAATTCGGACCGGCAGCGCCGCTCGCGGCGCGCATCGGGCTTCGGCGGCTGCGGCCGCCGAAGTCGTTTCTGGCGTCAGGCGATCGCCGGATAGCTGCCCGTGCCCTCGGGCCAGGGCGTCAGCACCTCGAAGCCCTCGGGCGTGACCGCCACCATGTGCTCCCACTGCGCCGACAGCGAGCGGTCGCGCGTCACCACGGTCCAGCCATCGCCGAGCGACTTGGTCTCGCGCTTGCCGGCGTTGATCATGGGCTCGATGGTGAAGATCATCCCGGCCTCCAGCCGCAGCCCCTCGCCGCGCTTGCCGTAATGCAGCACCTGGGGCTCGTCGTGATAGGTGCGGCCGATGCCGTGACCGCAGTACTCGCGCACCACGCTGAAACCCTCGCGATGCGCAACGGTCTGGATCGCATGACCGATGTCGCCGAGCGTGGCGCCGGGCCGCACCGCGCGGATGCCGGCGACCATCGCCTCGTAGGTGGTGTCGACCAGCCGGCGCGCCAGCGGGCTCGGCTCGCCAACGAAGTACATGCGGCTCGAATCGCCGAACCAGCCGTCCTTCACCACCGCCACGTCGATGTTGACGATGTCGCCCTTCTTGAGCACCCGCGTCTCGGACGGGATGCCGTGGCAGACCACATGGTTGACCGAGGCGCAGATGGTCTTGGGATAGCCGTGATAGCCCACATTGGCCGGCACCGCCCGCTGCACGTCCACGATGTAGCGGTGGCAGATGCGGTCCAGCTCCTCGGTGGTGACGCCGGGCTTCACATGCTCGCCGATCATCAGCAGCAGCTCGGCGGCCAGCTTGCCGGCGGCGCGCGCCATGGCGATTTCCTCGGGCGTGCGCACGAGATGGGCGGTCTTGCTCATGCGCCGCTCCCGACGCCGTCGGCGATGACCAGCGGACCGGTCTCGCCGGTCTGGCTGGCGCGCAGCAGCAGCTTGCTGATGTCGGCATAGCAAAGCTCGGGATGCAGCTCGGCCAGCATGCCGACGCGCATCCAGTGCTCGGCCTGGGCATTGATGGATCGGCTGAGCGCGCCGCTGGCGACGCGCAGATTGGCGTGCATCTGCTCGGAGATCTTCACGATTCCCATGGGTTGAAGCCTTATACGGTCTGTATACGAACCGTATGCTAACCCAGCGCCGCGATCACTCCGCGCCAAGCCGTGCAAGCTTTTGCAGCAGCTCGACCAGCATCAGCGATTCGCCCGGGCTCAGCTCGGCGAAGGCGTCCTTCTCCATGCGCTGGGCGATGGCGCGCGCGCGCAGGGCCAGGTCGCGGCCGGCGTCGGTGAGTTGCACGGTCTGGGCCCGGCGGTCGGTCTCGCTGCGCACTCGCACGACGATGCCGCGCCGCACGCAGCGGTCGAGCAGGATGGTCATGTTGGGCGCCGAGATCGCCAGCAGATCGGACAGTTGGGTCTGGGTCACGTCCTCGTTGGTCGACAGCAGCATGAGGATGGTGAACTCGACCGGGCGCAGATCGAGCGGCTCGCCGATCGAGCGCATGAAGATCGCGGCAGTGGCGATCCGCGCGCGCGCCAGGTGGTAGCCGATGGAGTCGGCGAGCCAGGACTGGTCGAGCGCCGGCCGGCGCGCGGCGCGACGCCGGGCCGGTGCGGCATCGGCCGGGCCCGCGCCGGCCGGCGCATCGGCGCCGCCGGCCTCGTCCGTCAGCGCTGCCGGGCTGCCGATGGCGGCAGCTGCCACCGCTGCCCCAGCCACCGTCGCCGGCCTGCCCGCCGCTGTCTGCGCCACCGCGCCGGCCCGCTTTCTCGTCGCCATCGTCCCTTGCCTCGCTGCTGCCCCGTCGCGGGGCCGAAGCCGCGATTGTCCGTGATCGGCCGGGCCGGACCGCGATGTGCCGCAAGCCGGCCCCAGCCCGCCAGACTCAGAACGCGTGACGCATGCCGATCATGGTGCCGAGCTGGTTCTTGCCCGCGAGCGGCGTGGTGCCGGCACCGCCGCCGCTGACCGAGTACTGGGCCAGCGCGCTGTTGGCCAGATAGCCGGTTTGCAGATAGACCGCGCTGCGCTTGGACAGCGCATAGGTGCCGCGCGCCACGCCCATCGAGGCGCTGCGGTCGCGGTCGGCATTGGTGGTGCGCAGGAACTGGGCATCGAGCACGAGGGCGGCGGTGGCCGGGTAGGACGCGCCGATGTACCAGGTCTTGGACTTGGCTTCGGTCGCGGCGGTCTCGACCTTGCGGTCGAGCCAGCCGGCGCCGAGCCGGGTGTCGCCGAGCATCACGTAGGCGCCGGCGAACAGGCGCCGGTCCTTGTCGCTGGCGCCGGTAAACGCGATGGACGGCGCGCCGTTGAAGAAGGACGCGGCGGCGCCGGTGCCGCCGCGCATCTCGTCATAGGCCACGGTCACGCCATAGGGCTTGGGCGCCCAGCGCAGCATCGCGCTCCAGTCGCGGCAGGCGGTGTTGGCGCCGGCCGTCTCGCCGGCGCAGGTGCCGGCGCCCGGCGTGCCGCCGGCAACGTCGCGGCCGAACGACCAGCTCGCATAGCCGGTGAAATCGCCAGTCGTGCCGCGATAGGTGACGGCGTTGTCGACGCGCGCATTGGGCACGCCCGGATCGACCGAGCCGAGCGCGTACACCGCCGGGCCGAGCACATCCGAATCGCCGAGCGCATAGAACATGGCGCTGTACTGGCGCCCGAACGCCACCTGGCCCCAGTTGCCGGCCAGCCCGACGAAGGCCTGCCGGCCCCAGGTGCGACCACCCTGGGCCGAGGCGCCGGTATCGAGCCCGAGGCCGGCCTCGATGGTGAAGACGGCCTTCAGCCCGTCGCCCAGATCCTCGCTGCCGCGAAAGCCGAGCCGCGACGGCAGCTCGCCGGTGACGGTCGGCACGCGCACCAGCGTCTTGTCGCCGCCGGCATGGGTCACGACCTCGATGCCGCTGTCGACCAGACCGTAGATGGTCACGTTGGTCGCGCCGGCCTGCTGGGCCTGGGCGGCGCCGGCGGCAAGCGCCAGTGCCGCGACGGGAAGCGCGCGGATGGTTTTCTTCATGGGAGTGTCTCCTCCGGTTTGGGAATGGGCGACGCCGCGTGGATGTGTTGTTGCGGGCGCGCGGGCAGGACCGCACCGCCGGACCGGCCGGTGCGACAGGAAAGGACGGGTTGCCCGAAGCGCGCGGCCTGGCGCGGTCGGGCAGCGGCGCGGGCCGGTCGGCGCAGGACGCCGGCCGGCTCAGGCCGGCGCGGTGGCGAAGCCGGCCAGCGGCGGCGGCGGCGGCGCGGGCGTGGCGGCCGGCGGCGCGACCGAACCGTGGCCGGTACCCAGATAGGTGTCGATCACGCGCGGATCGCTGGCCAGCTCGGCGGCCGGGCCGTGCAGCGCGAACTGCCCGGTCTCCAGCACATAGCCGTGATCGGCCACGGCCAGCGCGGCGCGCGCGTTCTGCTCGACCAGCAGGATGGTCACGCCGGTCGCGCGCAGGCCTTCGACGATGGTGAAGATCTCGCGCGTGACCAGCGGCGCCAGGCCCAGGCTGGGCTCGTCGAGCATCAGCAGGCGCGGCGCGCTCATGAGCGCGCGGCCCACCGCCAGCATCTGGCGCTCGCCGCCCGACAGCGTGCCGGCCAGTTGCGTGCGGCGTTCCTTCAGGCGCGGAAAGCGGGTGTAGACCTCGTCGATGCGGTCGCGCCAGCGCGGAAAGTTGCGCCGCATCTGGCGCCAGCCGCCGAGCAGCAGGTTGTCCTCGACGGTCATGCTGCCGAACAGCTCGCGCCGCTCGGGCACCAGCGCGATGCCGAGCATCACCCGCTCTTCCAGCGTGGCGCGGCCGATGTCCTGGCCGTTGAAGACGATGCTGCCGCGCGCCGGAATCGCGCCGACCAGCGCATTGAGCGTGGTCGACTTGCCGGCGCCGTTGGGCCCGATGACGGTAATCACGCCGCCGGCCGGCGCGCTGAAGTCGAGGCCGTCGAGCACCTCGGCGCGGCCATAGCCGGCGCGCAGGCCGCGCACATCGAGCAGCGGCGCGGGAGTGGATTGGGCTTGGTTCATCGCGGCGTCCTCAATGCTCGGTGCCCAGATAGGCGGCACGCACCGCCGGGCTGTTGCGCACCTCTTCGGGCGAGCCCTCGATCAGCTTGGTGCCGAATTCCATCACCACGATCCGGTCGGTCAGGCCCATCACGAAGTCCATGTCGTGCTCGACCAGCAGCAGGCTCATGCCCTCGCCGCGCAGCTGCCGCAGCACCTCGACCAGGGCGAGCTTTTCCTGGTGGCGCAGGCCGGCGGCCGGCTCGTCGAGCAGCAGCAGCGCCGGATCGAGGCAGAGCGCGCGCGCGATCTCCATCAGCCGCTGCGGCCCGAGCGCCAGATTGCCGGCCTGCTCATGCATCAGATGACCCATGCCGATGCGCAGCAGCTGGCGCTCGGCCTCGCGCAGCAGCCGGCGCTCGTCGGCCCGGTCGAGGCCGAGCAGCGCGCGCAGGATGCCGGCCGAGCCGCGCAGATGGGCGCCGAGCGCCACGTTCTCCAGCACCGTCATCTCCGGAATCATCTTGACGTGCTGGAAGCTGCGCGCGATGCCCAGCGCCGCGATCTGGCGCGACGGCGTCCGCTCGATGCGGCGGCCGGCAAAGCTCACCTCGCCCGCGCTGGCCGGCAGCACGCCGGTGAGCAGATTGAAGGTGGTCGACTTGCCGGCGCCGTTCGGGCCGATCAGCCCGACGATCTCGCCGTGACCGATGCTGAAGCTCACATCCTTGACCGCCACCAGCCCGCCGAACTGCTTGCGCAGATTGCGGGCCACCAGCAGCGGCGCGCCGTCGGCGGCGGCCGCTGCCGGCCGGGCCCGCGCCGGCAGCGGCGCGGCATCGGCCCAGTCGCGCCGGCGCTGCGGCGCCGGCCAGCGCCGCTCGACCCAGTGCCAGATGCCCTTGGGCGCGAACCTCAGCATGGCGATCAGCAGCACGCCGAACACGATCACCTCATAGCTGCCGGCGCTGCCCAGCAGCTGCGGCAGCCAGGCTTGCAGCCGGTCCTCCAGCAGCTTGACCGCCGCCGCGCCGGCAAACGCGCCCCACACCTGACCGGCGCCGCCGAGCACCGCCATGAACAGGTATTCGATGCCCATGTGCATGCCGAACGGCGACGGATTGACCGTGCGCTGGAAGTGCGCGAACAGCCAGCCCGACAGCGCCGCCAGCAGCGCCGCGATCACGAAGATGGCGGTCTTGTAGCGGAAGGTCGCGATGCCCATCGCCTCGGGCATGGTGCTGCCGCTGCGCAGCGCGCGGATCGCCCGGCCGGCGCGCGAATCGAGCAGCCGCAGCACCGCGAACGCCGCCACCAGCGCCAGCCCCCAGATCAGCCAGAACAGGCTGCGGTTGTCGCGCAACTCCAGGCCGAAGAAGCCCAGCGCCGGAATCCCGACGATGCCGTCGAACTTGCCGAGGCCGTCGACATTGCCCATCAGGAAGAACAGCGCCAGCCCCCAGCAGATGGTGGCGAGCGGCAGGTAATGGCCCGACATGCGCAGCGTGATGGCGGCCAGCAGCAGCGCCACCCCGCCTGCCACCGCCAGACTGGCCAGCAGCGCCAGCCACGGCGACAGCGCGAACTGCGTGCTCAGCAGCGCCGTGGTGTAGGCGCCGAGGCCGACGAAGGCCGCCTGCCCGAACGACGTGAGTCCGCCCACGCCGGTGAGCAGCACCACGCCCAGCACGGCGATGGAATACAGGCCGATGTAGTCGAGCTGGGTGATCCAGAACTCGGGCACCGGCAGCAGCGGCAGCAGCAGCACGACGGCCGCCAGCAGCGCCGGCGCGGCGCGGCGCAACGAGGGCCGGGCACGCGGCGGCGCGCCGGCGGCGAGATCGGCAGTGGTCTGGGCCGGGGTCATCTCAGTGTTCCTCATGGTCCGGGTGACGCAGCGAGCGCCAGAGCAGCACGGGCAGGATGGCGGTGAACACGATCACCTCCTTGAAGGCGCTGGCCTCGAAGGCGCCGAAGCTCTCGACCAGACCGAGCAGCACCGCGCCGAGCGCCGCCATCGGATAGCTGGCCAGCCCGGCGAACACCGCCGCGACGAAGCCCTTGAGCCCGATCAGAAAGCCGCTGTCGTAAAAGATGGTGGTGGTCGGCCCGACCAGCAGACCCGACAGCGCGCCGATGAAGGCCGCCAGCAGGAACGCGCTGCGGCCCGCCGTCTCGGTCGAGATGCCGACGATGCGCGCGCCGAGCCGGTTGACCGCCGTGGCCCGCAGCGCCTTGCCATACAGGCTGCGCTCGAAGAACAGCCACAGCAGCGCGATCAGCGCCGCCGACGCCAGCAGCATCAGCGCGTTCTGGCCCGACAGCGTCAGCGCGCTGAGCGAAAAGCGCTCATCCCAGAAGCTCGGATTGCGATAGCCCTCGGCGCCGAAGAACACCAGCGCCAGCCCGGTCAGCACGAAATGCACGCCGACCGACACGATCAGCAGCACCAGCACGCTCGCATCGGCCAGCGGCCGGAAGGCGATGCGCCAGACCATGCCGCCGAGCGGCGTGACCAGCCCCAGCGTGAGCAGCGCCTGCACCCACAGCGGCGCCTGGCGCGGCGCGGCCCAGATCGCCAGCATCGAGATCAGCACCGGAAACGCCGCCACCGAGCGCGCATGCCGCAGCACGCTGAAGAAGTCCTGGCCGCGCCGCGCAAGCGCCACGCTTTCGGTCAGCAGCGTGAACGCCGTCAGCGCCAGCAGCAGCCAGACCGTGCCCGGCGTCTTGCCGAGCTGGAACATGCCGAGCGTGAGCGCGCCATAGGCGACGAACTCGCCCTGGGGAATGAACAGCACCCGCGTGACCGAGAACAGCAGCACGGTCGCGATGGCCAGCAGCGCATACACCGCGCCGCCGGTCAGGCCGTCGAGCGCGAGGATGCCGGCGATGGAGGCGTCCATGCGCTCAGTTCTCCAGCTTCCAGTCGCCATTGACGACCTTGAGGATGACGCCGGTCTCGGGCGTGAAGCCCCAGTGGTCCTTGGGCGAGTAGTCGAGCACGCCCTGCGACACCGCGATCGGGCCGGCCGCCTCCAGCGCGTCCTTGAGCGCGGCGCGGAATTCCTTCGTGCCCGGCTTCGCCTTCTTGAGCGCCGCCGGCACGATGGTCTCCAGCACCAGCCGGATGTCGTAGGCATGGGCCGCGAACTGGTTGCGCGAGCCGGCGCCGTAGGCCTTCTCGTACTCGGTCACGAATTGCAGCGCCGGCTTCTTGGACGGATTGCCGTCGGGCAGCTGCTCGGCCACGGTGGCCGGGCCGCTCACCACGAAGGCGCCTTCCACATCCTTGCCGCCCACGCGCATCAGGTCGCGCGAGGCGGCCGAATGGGTCTGGTAGATCTTGCCCTTGTAGCCGCGCTCGACCAGCGCGCGATGCGGCATCGCCGCGCCGCTGCCCGAGGCCACCACCAGCATCGCGTCGGGGCTGGCCGACACCAGCTTGAGCGCCTGCGCGGTCACGCTGGTATCGGCGCGCTGGAAGCGCTCGACCGCCAGCAGCTTGATGCCGGCGGCCTGGGCCTTGGCGCTGAAATCCTTGAGCCAGGCTTCGCCGTAGGCATCGCCATAGCCGAGGAAGCCGACGCTCTTCACGCCCTGCTTCTTCATGTGCTCGACGATGGCATGGGCCATCACCGCCGTGCTGTGCGCGATGCGATAGGTCCAGGCGTCGCGGCCCTCGGGCACCACCGCCGGCGACACCGCGAACTGGAGCGTCTGGCCTTCGGCGGCCACATCGATCATGGCCACCGCCACCGGCGTGGCGGCCGAGCCGACGATGAGATCGACCTTGTCCTCGCTGATGAAGCGGCGCGCGTTCTTGACGCCGGCCGTGGGATCGGTGGCGTCGTCGAGCACGATGACATTGAGCTTCTCGCCAGCGATGGACTGGGGCCAGAGCGCGATGCCGTTCTTGACCGGAATGCCCAGGCCCGAGGCCGGACCGGTGAGCGGCAGCGTCACGCCGATGGTGATGTCGGCCTGCGCGCTGCCGGCGCAAAGCGTGCCGGCGAGCGCGATGAGCGCCGCGAGTTTCGCGGATTGATGCATGTCTTCCTCCAGCGTCTTGGTGGTGTGTCGCGCGGGGTTCCGGTGCAACGCCCGACCCCGTTTATTGGTTATTACTTTTAACCAAAAACCGGTTTCGCTCAGTCGGTGTTTTCCCGATTTCCGAGGATCGGTGGCGCGCTTGCCAAACCGCCACCACCGTCGCCACTGGTTGTGAACGCTGCAATGCAGCATCAGACGCGTGCGATAGCCGGCCGGACGCGGGAAATCCCCCATCCTCGGCAACCACCGCTTTTAGTTCACAACAATAATAATTTTGGCTCCACAGAGGATTCCGGCGTGGCGCATTGCATCCGCCTGGCGGACGACCGGAACGAGGAGACGCGATTGAAGACTTCCACCACCCTTGCGCTGCCCCTGGCGCTGCTCGGTGCCCTGGGCCTGGCGGCCTGCGGCAGCGATGACGCGCCGACCGAAACGGTGACCAGACTGGCCTGCGGCGAGATCACCACGGCGGCGCTCGGCATCGCCGGGCTGACCATCGGCAGCACCGAAAGCGTCGCCGCCGGCAGCGTCACGCCGAGCGGCGCGGCCCAGCCGCTGCCGGCGCACTGCCGCGTCGCCGGCAGCATCGATCCGCACACCGGCCCGGTCGACGGCAAGGCCTACGCCATCGGCTTCGAGCTGCGGCTGCCGGCCGACTGGAACGGCCGCTTCATGTTCCAGGGCGGCGGCGGCACCGACGGCGTGGTGAACCCGGCCTATGGCGCGATCCTGGGCGGCGGCGCCACCACCAATGCGCTGACGCGCGGCTTTGCCGTCGCCAGCACCGACGGTGGCCACACCGCCGAGACCGCCGCCATCGTCGGCGGCGCGCTGTTCGGCCTCGATCCGCAGGCGCGGCTCGACTACGGCTACAACGCCGTCGGCCGCACCACAGAGATCGCCAAGGCGGTGCTCAAGCGCTTCTACGGCGCCGACGCCGGCCATTCCTACTTCCTCGGCTGCTCCAACGGCGGGCGCCAGGCGCTGGTCGCGGCGACGCGCTTCGCCGACCGCTTCGACGGCATCGTGGCCGGCAACCCGGGCTTCAACCTGCCCAAGGCCGCCGTCCAGCACGCCTGGGACACCCAGGCTTTCGCATCGGTCGCGAGCAACGACACCGACGGCAAGCCCATCGTTGCGAGCGCTTTCAGCACCGCCGACATGAACCTGGTCGCGGCCAAGGTGGTGGAGAAATGCGATGCGCTCGACGGCCTGAGCGACGGCATCGTCAACCGCTTCGAGTCGTGCAAGGGCGTGTTCGATCCGGCCGAGCTGACCTGCACCGGCGCCAAGACCGACAGCTGCCTGACGGCGGCGCAGGTGACGGCGCTCGGCAAGGTCTTCGACGGTCCGCGCAACGGCGCCGGCGCCCAGCTCTATGCCGACTGGCCCTGGGATGCGGGCGTGGGCGGATTCGGCTGGCGCATCTGGAAGCTGGGCACCTCGGCCACCTCGGTGCCCAATTCCATCATCGCCACGCTCGGCGGCGGCTCGCTGCCCTATGTGTTCACCACGCCGCCCACCAAGGTGTCGGGCGAAGGCACGGGCGTGGTCGACTACCTGCTCGGCTTCAGCTTCGACACCGACGCGCCGAAGATCTACGCGACCGACGTCACCTACACCACCGCCGCCATGACCTTCATGACGCCGCCCAATCCGAGCGACCTGTCGGCCTTCAAGGGCCACGGCGGCAAGCTCATCGTCTTCCACGGCGGCAGCGATCCGGTGTTCTCGTACAACGACACGCGCAACTGGTACCAGTCGGTCGCGGCGGCCAACGGCGGCGACGCCAAGGCGTTCGCGCGGCTGTTCGCGGTGCCCGGCATGAACCATTGCTCGGGCGGCCCGGCCACCGACAAGTTCGACATGCTCGCGGCCATCGTCGACTGGGTCGAAGGCGGCAAGGCGCCCGACAGCATCCCGGCCGCGGCGCGCCCGGCCAATGCCGATGTGGCGGCCTTCCCCAACCGCACCCGGCCGCTCTGCGCCTGGCCCAAGGTGGCGGTCTACAAGGGCAGCGGCGACATCGAGGCGGCGGAGAACTTCAGCTGCCAGTGAAGCGACGCAAGCCGCCGCGCGATGGCATGACCGGCGCGCGGCGGACCGGGCCCGGCGGCGGCCTGTCGCGCCACCGCCGGGCGCACGGCGTCAGGCGGATCGGCCGCGCCGCCGCCACAGCCGCCAGCCCAGCAGCAGCAGCACCGCCAGATTCAGCGCGATCACGCCCAGCCCGAGCGGCGTCACCCGGTGCAGCAGATGCGCCAGCTCGAACGGCAGATAGAGCGCCCCCGACAGCGCGCCGAGCAGTTCGCCCCAGGCCCGGCCCTGCCACAGCCCCCAGGCCTCGAAGCCGCGCAGCAGCACATAGCCGAGCACCAGCTGCATCAGCGCACGCGGATTGGCGGCGCGCAGCGCATCCGCGTCGTGCAGCAGCAGCGCCGGCAGCCGCGCGTCCGGGTCGAGCCCCAGATGACCGATGAGCGCCAGCGCCAGCGCATGCAGGTCTCGATGCAGCAGTCCGAGCAGGCCCAGCCCCGCCGCCAGCGCGAGCAGGCCCTTGAGCGCCTCGAAGGCGGCAATGCTGCGCAGCGCGCGGTCGCCGGCCGGACGCGGCGCGGCAACGGGAGTTGGCGAGAAGGACATGGGCGGTCGACATGAGCTGGGCCGCGAGCGGCGCCGATGCGCGACCTTAGCCTCAGTCCGGCAGGCGCCGATAGATCGACGGCCGCAGCGCGCGCAGCCGGTCGTTCACGCCGTGCAGCGACTCGGAATGGCTGGTCAGCAGCCAGCCGCCCGGCCGCAGCTGGCCCAGCACCCGCGCCACCACCTGACGCTTGGTCTCGGGCGGGAAATAGATCATCACGTTGCGCAGAAAGATCACGTCGAACATGCCGAGGTCGGGCAGCGGCGCGCTGAGATTGATCTGGGCAAACCGCACCGACCGGCGCAGCGCCGGCGCGATCGCGAAGCGCCCGGCCTGCGGGCCGACGCCCTTGAGGCAGTGGTGCCGGCGCAGCTGCGCCGGAATCGTCGCCGCCGCGTCGAGCGGATACAGGCCGGCGCGCGCCGTGTCGAGCACGCGGGTGCTGATGTCGGACGCGAGCAGCTCGAAGCCGCCGACGCCGAGCGCATCGGCCAGCACCATCGCAAGGCTGTAGGGCTCCTCGCCGGTCGAGCTGGCGGCGCACCAGAGGCGCGGCCGGGGCTCGGCCGCCAGCGTCGGCAGGATGCTGTCGCGCAGGAAATCGAAATGCGCCGGCTCGCGGAAGAAGTGCGTCTCGTTGGTCGTCAGCAGATCGATGAAGACCTGGCGCTCGGCCGCGTCGGCGGTCACGCGTTCGAGATAGCCGCGCCAGTCGGCGCTGCCCTGGCTGCGCAGATGGCGCGCGAGCCGGCCCTCGACCAGCGGCAGCTTGACGTCCTTGAGATGGACGCCGGTGCTGGCCTCGAACAGGTCGCGCAGCTGGCGGAAGTCGGCCGGTGCCAGCGCGGGCAGGCCGGCCGCCGTCTCGACCGGCATGTCAGTCCGCGGCCGGCGCGTCGAGGCCCGCGACCGCCAGTTCGTCGACCGACAGCACCTTGCCGAGGTCGAGCAGGATCACGAAGTTGCCGTTGACCTTGGCCATGCCCTCGATGAAGTCGGCACGGATGCCGACGCCGAAGGTCGGCGCCGGCTCGATCTGGCTGCCGTCGATCTGGCGCACCGCGGTCACGCTGTCGACCACGATGCCCAGCACATGGGTCTCGTCGCCGACCAGCACGTCGAGGATCACGATGCAGGTGCGGCGCGACACCTCGGTCGGCGCGCGGCCGAAGCGCGCATTGACATCGACCACCGGCACCACCGCGCCGCGCAGGTTGATGACGCCGAGCATGTAGGGCGGCGTCATCGGCACGCTGGCGATCGCGCGGTAGCCGATGATTTCGCGCACCCGCTGGGTATTCACGCCGAACTGCTCGCGCGCCAGCGAGAAGATCAGGTACTGGCTTGCCTGCGGCGGCGCGACCCGGGCCGGCTGGCGCTCGGCACCGGCGCTCGACGCAAGATGCAGATGGCTCACGGCGCTCACTCCTCGAACGGCACGAAATCGTTGAGCGAGTCGTCGGACGTCCTGACCGGCTTGCGCGGCGCGGCATGGGCCCGGTGCGGCACCGGCGGCCGGCTCGCCGGCGCGGCCGGACGCGCGGCGCGACCGGCGCTGCGGCCGTAGTCGGCGCCCGTCGGGCCGGCGTCGATCGAGAAGTAGGCCATCAGCTGCTCAAGCTGGTCGGCCTGGGCGTTCATCTCCTCGGCGGTCGCGGCCAGCTCTTCCGACGCGGCGGCGTTCTGCTGCGTCAGCTGGGACAGCTGCGACATGGCGGTGTTGATCTGGCCGATGCCGGCCGACTGCTCGTTGGACGCGGCCGAGATTTCCTGCACCAGATCCGACGCCTTGGTGATCGACGGCACGATGGTGTTGAGCAGCTCGCCGGCACGCTCGGCCAGCGACACGCTCGACTTGGCGACCTCGCCGATTTCCTGCGCCGCCTCCTGGCTGCGCTCGGCCAGCTTGCGCACCTCGTCGGCCACCACCGCAAAGCCCTTGCCGTGCTCGCCGGCGCGCGCCGCCTCGATGGCCGCATTGAGCGCCAGCAGATTGGTCTGGTAGGCGATGTCGTCGATGATTCCGATCTTGTCGGCGATGGTCTTCATCGCCTGCACCGTGGCGCGCACCGCCGTGCCGCCCTCGTCCGCTTCCTTGGCCGCCTTGCCCGACATGCCTTCGGTGATGCGCGCGTTCTCGGCGTTCTGCTGCACCGAGCTCGACATTTCTTCCATCGACGCCGAGGTCTCCTCGACGCTCGACGCCTGCTCGCTGGTGCCCTGGCTCATGCTCTGCGAGGTGGCCGAAACCTGCACCGAGGCCGAGGCCAGCGCACCCGAGGCGCTGCGCACCTGACCGATGGTGTCGGCCAGCCGGTCGACCATGTTCTTGACCGTCGCCAGCATGCTGGTGCTGTCGCCCGGCTTGAGCGCGACCTTCACCGTCAAATCGCCGCGCGCCACCTTGTCGAGCACCTCGGCCGCATAGGCGGGCTCGCCGCCGAGCTGCTTGATGAGGCTGCGCGCAATGCCCCAGCCGATCAGCGCCACCACCACCAGCGTGATGCCGGCGACCGTCAGACTCATCACGGTCGCATCCTGGCGCACGCCGACCGCGCGTTCACCGCCAGCCTTGCCGAGCGCCTCGTTGTAGGCGCGATGCTCGGCCAGCGCTTCCTCGATGCGGCCGAACGTCGCCTGATTGCGGCTCAGCAGATCGAGCGCTTCCTCGCGCTTGCCGGCGATCGCCAGCCCGACCACGTCGGTGCGCAGGCCGAGCCAGGCCTTGAGCGCGGCATTCACCTTGTCGAGCAGCGCCCTGTCCTTGTCGTCCGACAGGTTGTGCGATTCGTAGTACTTGATCGCGTCTTCGATCTTGGGAATGTTTTCCTGCATCTGGCGTTCGAGATCGCGGCGCTCGTCGCCATTGACGCTGGCCAGCAGGCGCCAGGTCATGACCCGCACGCGCGATACCGTCACCGAAATCTCGGCCAGATTGATGAGGCTGGGCACCGTGTTGATCGTGCTGTAGCTGGCGGCGTCGTACACCTTCTCCATCTGGCGCAGCGCCAGCGCGCTGAGCGTGCCGATGCCGAACAGCGCGCTGAGGATCAGCAACATGAACTTCTGGGTCACCGTGAGTTTGTTCATCGAGGTCTCCTGCGACCGGAGTGGGTGAATGTGTGGGGAATGAAGGACGAGACGGGAAATCAAAGGACGGCGGGTTGCGGCGCCGGCGGCGCGGCGGCGCCGGGCAGCGAGCGCCGCTCGGTCTCGCGGATCAGCGTCGGCACATCGAGCAGCAGCGCGACCGAGCCGTTGGCCAGGATCGTGAAACCGCCGATGCCCTGCACGCCGTCGAAGACCTTGCCGAGCGGCTTGATGACGGTCTGCAGCTCGCCCATCAGCTGGTCGACGACCAGACCGACGCGCATGCCGCCGCCGTTGACGACCACCACGTTCTGGCGCCGGCCGGGCTGGCCGCCGATGTCGTGCAGTTCGCGCAGGCTCACCAGCGGCAGCACCTCGCCGCGCAGGTCGAGCCAGCCACGGTCGGCGGCGTGCTGGCGCGGCAGTTCGATGCACTCGACCACCATGTCGAGCGGCACCACATAGGCCGAGCCGCCGACGCCCATCATGAAACCGTCGATGATCGCCAGCGTGAGCGGCAGCCGGATCGACAGCGTCGTGCCGCTGCCTTCGACGGAGCGGATGTCGATCGAGCCGCGCAGCGCGGCGATGTTGCGCTTGACCACATCCATGCCGACGCCGCGCCCCGACAGGTTGCTGATCTGCTCGGCGGTGGAAAAGCCCGGCTCGAAGATCAGCTGCCAGGTCTCGCGTTCGCCGAGCTGGGTCTCGGGCGCGATCAGGCCGCGCTCGATCGCCTTGCGCAGGATGCGGTCGCGGCGCAGGCCGGCGCCGTCGTCGCCGACCTCGACCACCACGCAGCCGGCATCGTGATAGGCATGCAGCGTCACCCGGCCCTGGGCCGGCTTGCCGGCCCGGGCGCGTTCCTCGGCGCTCTCGATGCCGTGGTCGATGGCATTGCGCACCAGATGCGTGAGCGGATCGGCCAGCTTCTCGACCACGGTCTTGTCGAGCTCGGTCTCGCCGCCCGAGATGTGCAGCGCGATGTCCTTGCCGAGCTCCTGGCTCACGTCGCGCACCACGCGCTGAAACCGGTTGAAGGTGCCGCCGATCTGCACCATGCGCAGGTCGAGCGCCGAATCGCGCACCTCCTCCATCAGGCGCGAAATCTGCGCCGTGGCCTGCACCAGCTCCTTCACGCGATGCCGGCGCGCCACCTGGGCCGCGCCGGCGCCGGCCACGATCAGCTCGCCGACCAGGTCGATCAGATGATCGAGCTTGGTGGCATCGACCCGCACCATGTTCGGCCCGGCCGAGCGCGCCTCGCGGGCCGCGGTCGGCGCGTCGGCGGCCATGGCCGACTCGACCTCGGGCGCCGGGTCGGCCGGCGCGGCGGCCTGCAGCCGGTCGAGTTCGCCGGGCAGCAGCGAGCCGCAGCGCAGCAGCATGTCGGCGATGGACTCGCCGGCGGCGGCGCGCGCATCGATCAGCTCGCGGAAGCGGGCCAGACCGCCGTGCGGCTCGATGAAGCGCAGATCGCTCTCGTCGGCGACGAAGTCGAAGGCGGACTCGATTCGGGCCCGGTCGGCATCGCTGCGCAAGGCCACCTCGAAGCCGAGCCGGCAGTCGTCGGGTTCGAGCTCGCTCAGGCGCGGCAGCGCGGCGGCGCAGGTCTCGACATGCGCGATCTCGCCAAAGCCTTGCAGATAGCGCACGAAGCTCAGCGGATCGAAGCCGTCGCGGAACAGGTTGCGGCCGAAGCGCAGCGACAGATGCCAGTGCGCGGCGGCGGTGGGATCGGTCGCCGCCACCACGGGCGCGGGCGCGGCGGCAGCCGGTGCCGCTGCCGGCGCCGACCGGTGCTCGGCGGTGAGGTAATGGCCCAGCGCCGTGACGATGACGCCGCCCTGCTCGCGCATCGCGGCCGAGCGGGTGTCGACGCCGCTCGCGGCGACGGTCTGCATCCATTCGCGCAGATAGTCGCCACAGCGCAGCAGCAGGCCGGCCAGCGGCGGATCGATGGTCACGCTGCCCAGGCGCACGTTGTCGAGCACGCTCTCGGCCACATGGGTGAAGCCGACGATCTCGTCGAAGCCGAACAGGCCGGCGCTGCCCTTGATGGTGTGGGCAGCACGGAAGATTGCGTTGATCGCCTCGGGATCGCCGGGCCGCTGCTCCAGGTCGAGCAGGCTGGCCTCCATCTGCTCCAGCAGCTCCTGGCTTTCCGAGACGAACATCGACAGCGCTTCGTCCAGATTCATGGCGCGATCTCCTCGGCGGCGGGTTCGGCGGCGGGCGCGGCGGGGATGGGCTCGACGCCGGCAGCCGGCTCGGGCGCGCTGGCGAACCGGTCGGTCACGCCGGCCAGCGCCAGCAGCTCGCGCAGCACCGCCGACGGCGCCGCCAGCGCCAGTGCGCCGCCGCGTGCCTCGGCCTCGCGGCCGGCGGCCAGCAGCAGTTGCAGGCCGGCGCTGTCGGCCATGCCGACCGCCGCCAGATCGAGCGTCAGATGGCCGTCGGCCGGCATGGCGGCGAGCAGCTGCGCCTTGAGCGCATCGACGGTGTAGATCGTCATTTCGCCGTCGATCGCGAGTCGGGCGCCGTTCATGGCTGCACCAGCTTGGCAACGACATCGAGCAGTACCGGCACCGTGAAGGGCTTGGTGATCCATGCCCTCACGCCGGCGGCACGCGCCTGGTCCTTCCTGGCACGGCCGATCTCGGTGGTGAGCATCACCACGGGCGTGAAGCGGGCCGCGGGCTGCGTCTTCAGCGCGCTCACGAATTCGATGCCGTCCATGTTGGGCATGTTGAGGTCGCTGACGATCAGGTTGAACTTGCGGGCGTCGAGCAGCTTGAGCGCAGCTGCGCCATCGCTGGCCTCGACCACCTCGTATCCGGCGCCGGTCAGCGCGATGCGGACTGCCGACCGCAGCGACGACGAGTCGTCGACGATCATGATTCTGTTGTGGCTCACGCCATTCCTCCGCTCTCAGAAGAAGTCGACCGTGCTGGCGGCCGCCGCCGCGCCGGTCCGATTGGCATTGCCGGCCAGACCAGCGCCGGGATCGGGATCGCGGCCATCGTGGGCCGCCTGTTCTTCGGGTGTGGTGTAGCTGGCCTTGAGTCGTGCAAGCCATTGCATGGCATCGATCTCAAGCCGGCCGGCCGCGCGCTCGGCGAGCAGCGGATCGAGGCGGCTCATGTCGACATGGGTGTGCTCGAGCATCTGGCCGACCCGGTCCTGCGATTGCAGGAACACCAGCGTGTCGTCGATCTCGCCCTTGATCGCGAGCCCTTCGTCGCTCAGCACCCGGGACGACGCGACCAGCTCGTCGGTGCCGCTGCGCAGTCGCGCAACGACATCGGCGACGCATTCGTTGGCCTGGCTGAACATGTCGCGGTCGTGCTCGGCCAGCGTCGTGCAGCTGCGCCGCGCATCGCCCATGAATTGAGCGAAGCGCTCGACCACGCCGGCAATCCGCACCCCGGTCTCGCCCGACTGCTGCGACAGCTCGCGCACCGCCTGGGCAAGCACCCCAAAGCCGCGTCCGTGCTCGCCGGCGCGCGCCGCCTCGATGGCGGCATTGATCGATAGCAGCGTGGTCTGGCGTGCAATCAGCCCCACCTGCGCCGCCATGGCGCGCAGCTGCTCGACGAATTCGTCGGAGGCCATCGTGCCGTCCATCAGGCGGGTGCGTTCGGCCAGCGCCTGCTGCTGGCGGCTCAGCAGCTCGTCGAGCCGCTGCTGGGCATCGTGTACCGCGTCCAGCATGGCTTCGCCGGCCTGCCGGTGGCCGCCGCCGGTCACCTCCCGCAGCCGCTCCGACAGGGTCGCGAAGCGCATGGTCAGCTCGTCGAAGGCATGGCTCCCATAGGCGTGGGCATGCCGCACCAGCCGGGTCCAGATGGGCAGCGCGGCGGCGCAGAGCGCCAGCCGCTCGATGGCGGACCCGGCGTCGGCCGCGCTGCGGTCGGGCGCCGGACGCGCGGCATCGTCGCGCCAGATGAACCAGCCGCTCAGCATGAGAAACAACAGCGCCACGATCCAGCGCAACGACGGCATTTCACCGGCCAGCGCTATGCCGAGCATGCCAACCGGCGGCACGAGCTGCTTTGGCTGGCACGCCAGGGCACGCAGCGCGGCAGAGCCTGAAAGTTGGGAGAGTTGTGCATTCATGGACGGGCATCCCGGCGCCGCCGACTGCGGCTGTGGAAACTGCCGGTGCAGATTGGTCCCGATGCACCGAGGGGAATCATGCGAGGAATGCGCCGTCGGACCGTCTGATCGCGTGCTCACGCGTCGCCCTTGTGTGAGCGCGCAGTGGTTTGCGGATGCGCGCAGTCGGGCGCGATCGGTCAGGTCTTGCGCGAGGTGGACGGTGCAACGCCGTAGCGCTGCCGGTAATCGACCGAGAAAGCCGAGGCGCTGGCATAGCCGACCTGCTCGCGGATCAGCCGCAGCGGCAGATCGGTCGTTACAAGCAGCTCGTTGGCCCTGGCAAGCCGCAGCTCTCTCAGATAGCGGCCCGGCGTGGTGTTGCGGAAGCGCCGGAACGCGGTCTCCAGCGTGCGTCGACCGACTCCGGCCGCCTGGATCAGCGCCGCGCTGTCGAGCGGCGCGGACAGATCCGCTTCGAGATGGCGGCAGGCGCGCTGCAGATAGGCCGGCTCGGCGCGCGCCGGACCGTCGGCGGGCAGGAGCGGCATGTCGGGCGGCTCGGCGGCGGCGGGCCACAGGGCATCGGCTTGCACCTGACGCCGCAGGGCTTCCATCCACGGCCGCTGGATTTCGCAGTACGCCGCCTTGTGCAGCAGCGCGCGCTGGGCGTCGCCGAGCTGTCGATACACATGCGACAGGTGGAAATGCGCCGCGAAGCAGAGCGGCTGCTGCCGCGTGGCCTCGGCCGCGTTCAAGGCGCGGTGGTAGTGCTCGCGGGCGCGGGCCGGACGCTCGGACAGGTCATGCCAGCGCGCTTCGAGCAGATGCGACCGCGCGACCGCCAGTCCGGGATAGCTCGCGCGAATCATGTTGAAGGCGTCGCCGGTCGCATGGTGCGGATCGGCGACGCCGCGAAACAACGCCCGCACCAGATGAAAACGCGGACCGCTCGGCCGTGGCGAACCGCAATCGCGCCAGTGCGCTTCCAGCTCGGCCGCCAGACGCGCGAAGAAGGGCCGGATCGCATCGAGTGGCGCCGGCGTCGGATTGCGCGGCGATACCGCGCGCGTGCAGGGCCGGCCGACCTCGACCAGATAGGCCTGGTATTCGCCCAGGCAGCACGCCAGACGGGCATGCAGCGCGGCCTCGGTGGCAGCGCCGTCGGCGCACAGCAGCGCGACCCGCCTGAGCAGCTCGGCGGCCGACGGAGATTTGACGGTCGCGGCATCGAAGGCCGCGTCCTGGATGGCCAGATGGCCGCCGTGCAGGCGCAGCGTCACGGGCAGCGCCGTGGTGACCAGCAGCCGACTGGCCTGGACCAGCGCCTCGCCCACCCGTCCCTCGGCAAGGAGCGCCTGCGGCAGCCAGCTTGCGGCCAGCTGAGCCTCGGCATGCAGTCCGTTGGCGGCAAAGACCTGCCGTGTCGCGCACAGCCGCTCGACCAGCCCGTCGCCGTGGGTCTCGGCGAGCAGCTCGGTCTCGACCTGGTGCAGCGTCTCGTGAGCCGAGGCAATCACTCCCGCATTGCCCCGGTGCTTCTGGTGCCGTTCGCCCGCCATGTATCCCGACATCCGCTTGCCGTGCGCGATGACCGCGCTCATCCGGCTCCGGCAAATGGCGGAGCCGACCGCTTTTTAACGCGCCGGAATTATGGCGATCCGGGTGCGCCGGCGCTCGGGAAGGTTGGGGTAGACGGTGGCTCGGCCGTCAACCGGACAGACTCGCCTGTTCTGGCGGCTGAAGCGCGCACCGGCAGGCCGGCGCCGCCGCGCTATGTCTGCCAGCGCACAGATGCCGGGCCGGCGCCGCGCCCACCATCGGCGGAGGCAAGCCCTGAGCGCCGCCGCAGCGCCGGGCGCCCGCCGTCGCCCGTCCGGGCGCGGGTCCACTTCCCGCCGCAGCAGGCCCATCCCGCGCCGGCCAAAGGAGCAGTTCATGTCCTTCTTCCACGGCGTGGTCCGCCTCGACCATCACAGCGCCCAGCTGCTGCGTTTCGACGCCGAGCGGATGGAGAGCGCCCAGCTCGCCGACCATCCGCATGCCACCCGCCAGCACCACGGCGAGGTACGCAGCGAGCATGAGTTCTTCGGCAGCGTCTGCGATGCGCTCGACGGCATCGGCGAAGTGCTGGTGACCGGCGGCCACACCGCGCTCAACGATTTCCGCCACTACAGCGCCAAGCACCGGCCCCAGCTCGGTCCGCATCTGGTCGGCTGGGAGCCGGTCGATCATCCGACCGAGGGCGAGCTGCTGGCGTTCGCGCGCCGCTTCTTCGTGCGGCGCGGCCGGCTCAACGGCACGCCCGCCGGCATCTGACGCCACCCGCCGCTGATCCGGGCGGAGAACCTCGGCGCTGCGCCGACGACTAGGCCACCAGCCAGGGCAGCTCGCGGCCGCAGGAGCGCAGCAGCTCCAGCCGCAGATTCAGCTCGGGCAGCAGCCAGTCGCGGCCATGCCCGGCCACGACGATGCGCTGGGCATACCAGCCATCGCCCGGATGCCGCGCCGCCGCGCGCGCGCTGCGCGCCCAGGCCCAGGCCAGCGCCACCAGACCGAAGGCATGCAGGGCATCGCCGGCCACCGCCGCCGGCCAGCCCGGATCGGCCTGGGCCGCCGTCGCCAGTTCGGCCGCGCCGGCGCGGAAGCCGGCAATCGCGTCCTCGAGCGCGGTCGCGAATTCGCGCAGCGCCGGCGCGCCGACCGCGCCCTGCTCGCAGCGCTCCGATGCGTCGCGGCAAGCCACGGCCTCGCGCGCGAATTCATCGAGCAGCGCGCCGAGCCGCCGGCCCTCGTCGCCGAGGATCTTGCGCTGCACCAGGTCGAGCGCCTGAATCTCGTTCGTGCCCTCGTAGATCATCGCGATGCGGCTGTCGCGCAGCGTCTGCTCGATGCCGTACTCATGCACATAGCCGTAGCCGCCCCAGACCTGGAGCGCATCGCTCGCGCCGAGAAAACCGTTGCCGGTGAGCATGGCCTTGAGCAGCGGCGTCATCAGTTCCACATGGCCGAGCGCACGGTCGCGTTCGGCTGCATCGGGATGCTGCTCGGCGCGGTCGAGCCATTGCGCGGTCGCATAGGCCAGCACGCGCTGGCCCTCGACCAGCGCCTGCAAGCGGCTGAGGATGCGGCGCACCGGCGCATGCAGCGCGATCGGATCGGCGCCGGCCGCATTGCCGCGCGGCGCCGTCGTCATGCTGGCCGCAAGTCCGTTGGCCGGCGCCGGCCGCGCCTTGGATTGCAGCCGTTCGTGGGCATAGCGCAGCGCGTTCTGCGTCGCCGCCTCCAGATGGCCGAGGCCCTGCATCGCCACATGCAGCCGGGCCGAATTCATCATCACGAACATCGCGTTCAGGCCGCGACCGGGCTCGCCGATCAGCCAGCCGGTCGCGCCCTCGAAGCTCATCACGCAGGTGGCGCTGCCCTTGATGCCCATCTTCTTTTCGATGCCGTCGCAGCGCAGCGCGTTGCGGCTGCCGTCGTCGAGGATCTTGGGCACCAGCGCCAGCGACAGGCCCTTGCTGCCGGCCGGCGCATCGGGCAGCCGGCACAGCACCAGATGCACGATGTTTTCGGTGAGGTCGTGCTCGCCGCCGCTGATGAAAATCTTGCCGCCGGTGATGCGCAGACTGCCGTCGGGCTGGGGCTCGGCCCGGGTGCGCACCTGGCCCAGATCGCTGCCGGCCTGCGGCTCGGTCAGGCACATGGTGGCCAGGGTTTCGCCGCTGACGATGCCGGGCAGCCAGCGTTCGCGCAGCGCCGGGCTGGCGTGCGCGCGCAGGCAGCCGTAGGCGCCGTGCAGCAGGCCCGGGTACATGGTCCAGGCGTGGTTGCTCGCGGCGAGCATTTCGTTGAGCACGGTGTCGAGCAGCAGCGGCAGCCCCTGCCCGCCGTCCTCGGCGGCGCAGCCGAGCGCGGGCCAGCCGGCATCGACATAGGCGCGCCAGGCGTCGCGATAGCCGGCGGGCGTGGCGACCTTGCCATCGGGCGTCCAGCGGCAGCCTTCGAGGTCGGCGCTGCCGTTGATCGGCGCGAGCACGTCGCGCGCGAACTTGCCGGCTTCCTCGATCACGGCGGCGGCGGTGTCGGCGTCCATGTCGGCATGGGCCGGCAGCTGCGGCCAGTCGGCCGGCGCGGCCAGCACCTCGTCGATGACGAAGCGCATCGCGCGCAGCGGCGGTTCATAGCTCCACATGGCGGGCTCCGGCGGCGGTGGGCAATGCGCGGGGCGATGCCGCGCGGCGGTCGAGCGCGGCGCTCATCGCGGCGGCAGGCGCAGCGCGCCGTCGATGCGGATGACCTCGCCGTTGAGCGCGGCGTTCTCGGCGATGTGGGCCGCGAGCGCCGCGAATTCCTCGGGCTTGCCGAGCCGCTTGGGGAAGGGGATCGACTCGCCGAGCGAACGCTGAACCTCCTCGGGCAGCTCATGCAGCAGCGGCGTGAGAAACAGCCCCGGCGCAATCGTCAGCACGCGGATGCCGTGCTGGGCCAGATCGCGCGCGAGCGGCAGCGTCATCGCCGCCACGCCGCCCTTCGACGCCGAGTACGCCGCCTGCCCCACCTGCCCGTCAAAGGCTGCCGCCGACGCGGTGTTGACGATGACGCCGCGCTCGCCGTCGTCGAGCGGATCGAGTTTTGCCATCGCCGCCGCCGCCAGCCGCAGCACGTTGTAGCTGCCGACCAGATTCACCTCGACGATGCGGCGGAACTGCTCCAGCGGCGCGGCGCTGCCGTCGCGCTGCACCACGCGCTTGGCGCCGCCGATGCCGGCCACGTTCATCAGCACGCGCGCCGCGCCGTGGGCCGCACTCGCCCGGGCCAGCGCCGCTTCCACGCTTTCGGGCGAGGTGATGTCGCAGACGCAGGCGATGCCGCCGATGGCCTCGGCCACGCTCTGCGCGGCGGCGGCGTTGATGTCGAGCACGGCCACTTTCGCGCCGCGCCGGGCCAGCTCGCGCGCGGTGGCGGCGCCCAGCCCCGATCCGCCGCCGGTCACGACGGCAGCGATTCCCTGAAGATTCATTGCTGGCTCCGGTTCAGAAGCGGTGCGGCAGGATCAGCCACGGATCGGCCGTGCGGCCGTCGTACAGCGCCTCGACCAGCGCAGCGCGCTGCTTGAGCACCGCGCGCTGGTTGATCGAGCCCTTGTCGGTCAGCTCGCCCGCATCCAGCGACGGCGGCTCGGCCATCAGATGCGCGCGCGCCACGCGGTTGGCGCTGCCCGTGCCCTCGCGCCACAGCCGGTCCACGGCGTCCTGGAAGAACTCGCGCACCTTGGGGTGATGCAGCACCTCGGGCGCCGGCGTGTCGGCCGGCAGCCCGGCATGGGCGCGGCAGGCGGTGAGCTGGGGAAAGATCAGCAGGCCGATGTCGTCGCGGTTCATGCCGGTGACGACCGAGTCCTGCACCAGCGGCGCGCCGATGGCGAGCACCTTGGCGCGCAGCGCGCCCACGCTCACGAAGGTGCCGGTCGAGAGCTTGAAATCCTCGGCGATGCGGCCGTCGAACAGCAGGCCGCGCTTCACGTCGGTCGGGTCCACCAGCTGCACCGCGTCGCCGGTCTTGTAGAAGCCTTCCTCGTCGAAGGCCTCGGCGGTCTGCTCGGGCTCGCGCCAGTAGCCGGGCATCACATTGGGGCCGCGGAAGCGGATCTCGGTCTTGCCGTCCACAGGCACCAGCTTCACTTCCACGCCCGGGCACGGCAGGCCGATATGGCCGGCCGCCACATCGTTGCGCAGCGCAAAGATCGCCGACGGCGCGGTCTCGGTCATGCCCAGGCCGCTGTACATCGGGATGCGTTCGCCGACGGTCTTTTCGGCCAGCGCATCGAGCTTGTCCCAGACCGCCTGCGCCAGTCCGGCGCCGGCAAAGAAGAAGGCCTTGACGCGGCTGAACAGCCGCTCGCGCAGCTCGTCGTCGCGCTCCATCGCATGCGCGATTTCCTCGAAGCCCTTGGGCACGTTGAAGTACACGGTCGGCGCGATCTCGCGCAGATTGCGCAGCGTCTCGGCGATGCCGTTCGGCGTCGGCTTGCCGCCGTCGATGTAGAGCGTGCCGCCGTTGTAGAGCACCAGGCCCACGTTCTTGTTGCCGCCGAAGGTGTGATTCCACGGCAGCCAGTCCACGAGTACCGGCGGCTCCTCGGTCAGGAAGGCGAGCGACTGCGCCACCATCTGCTGGTTGGAGCAGAGCATGCGATGGGTGTTGATGACGCCCTTCGGGTCCTTGGTCGAGCCCGAGGTGAACAGGAACTTGGCGATGGTGTCGGGGCCGACCGCCGCATGCGCCGCCGCGCCGCTGTCGCGATAAGGCGTGGCGAGCAGCTCGGCATAGCCGTGGCTCGCGCGGCCGGGCAGCGCACCCTCGCCGAACACCAGCTGCACATCGGCTGGCACCACCGCCTCGATGGCGGCCGCAAACGGCGTGGCCGACGACGCAAACACCAGCCCCGGCGTCAGCTTGCCGAGCACATGGCGCAGCTTGCCGAAGTCCTTCGACACCAGCGAATAGGCCGGCGACACCGGCGTGTAGGGCACGCCGGCCCACAGCGCGCCGAGCGCCAGGATCAGATGCTCGATGTCGTTGTCGGACAGGATGGCGATGGGCCGCTCGGCGCTCAGGCCCATGTCGACGAAGGCCTGCGCCAGCGCCTTCACCTGGGCCAGCGCCTGGGCATAGGTCACGCGGCGCCATTCGCCGGTCTTGTCGCGCTGGGCCACATAGGTGCGATGCGGCGCCACCTGGGCCCAGAGTTCGAGCCGGTCGGTCACGCGGTCGGGATAGGCGCCGAGCGGCTCGGTCGAGCGCAGCACCAGGCTGCCGTCGGCGCGCGTTTCCACGGTCGCGTCGACACAACCGCCGACGCGGGTGTCGCGGTAACGCGGCGGAATGTTCAGCGGTGCGTTCATGACTTGCTCACCTTTCCCGCCTTGCCGTCGAGGAAGGCGCGCATGCGTTGCTTGGCGGCATCGTCGCCCTGGGCGATGGCCGCCATGAGCGATTCGACGAACAGGCCGTCGGCCTGCGGCAGATCGGCGATGCGCGGCAGCGCGTGCATCACCGCGAAGTTGGAAAGCGGCGCATTGGCGGCGATGCGCTGCGCGAGCTGCATGGCCTTGGCCAACCCTTCGCCGTCGCCGACCAGGTATTGCGCCAGGCCCACGCGCTCGCCCTCGGCGGCGTCGTAGACCCGGCCGGTCAGCATCATGTCGGCCATGCGCGAGGCTCCGATCAGGCGCGGCACGCGGGCCGAGCCGCCGCCGCCCACGAACAGGCCGCGCTGGCCTTCGGGCAGGCCGTAGAAGGTGCTCGCCTCGGCCACGCGGATGTGACAGGCGCTGGCCAGTTCAAGCCCGCCGCCGACCACCGCGCCGTGCAGCACGGCAATCACCGGCACCCGGCCGAACTGGATCGCGTCGAAGGCCGCATGCCAGCCGCGCGAATGCAGGATGCCCTCGGCCACGCTGCGCTCGGCCAGCTCCGACAGATCGAGCCCGGCGCAGAAATGCTCGCCCGATCCGCTGATGACGACTGCGCGCACCGCCTCGGGCAGGTTGATGAAGAAGGTGTGCAACTGCGCGATCAGCCGGTCGTTGATCGCGTTGCGCTTGGCCGGGCGTTCGAGCCGCACGGTGGCGACCGCGCCGGTCGCGTCGATGCGCAACAGGTCGAGGCCATCGAAGACGGTGGACGGAGGCAGGTCTGAGCTGAGCATGAGAGGCATCGCGGGCGGTCGTTGGAGATGCCATTTTGCTTATTGTTTAAAACTAAATTCAAGCGGATTCACGCTCGGTACTTTCCCTTGGATAAATGCGCCGGATGGCAGGCCTCAACTCATCGGTGTTTTTGTTATTGTTGATAACTACATAGCCTGACAGAGCCAAGCCCAGGGAGACGCCCATGCTCAAGCCCGACGATCTCGTCGCGATCGACATCCACACGCATGCCGAGGTGTCCTGCTGGAACCCCTTCGACAGCTATGGCGAGGAATTCGACCGCGCCGCCGACAAGTACTTCCGCAACAGCCGCCGGCCGACCATTGCCGAGACCGTCGCGTACTACCGCGAGCGCCGCATCGGGCTGGTGATGTTCACCGTCGATGCCGAGGCGCAGATGGGCCGGCGCCGCATCCCCAACGAGGAGATCGCCGAGGCGGCCAAGGCCAATCCCGATGTGCTGATCGCGTTTGCCAGCATCGATCCGCACAAGGGCAAGATGGGCGCCCGCGAGGCGCGCCGGCTGATCGAGGAACACGGCGTGCGCGGCTTCAAGTTCCATCCCACGGTGCAGGGCTTTCACCCGTGGGACCGCATGGCCTGGCCGATCTACGAGGTGATCGAGGAATACGGGCTGCCGGCGATCTTCCACAGCGGGCATTCGGGCATCGGCAGCGGCATGCGCTGCGGCGGCGGGCTCAAGCTGGAGTACTCGAATCCGATGCATCTCGACGAGGTGGCGGTGAATTTCGGGAACATGCAGATCGTGATCGCGCACCCGTCCTGGCCGTGGCAGGACGAGGCGCTGTCGGTGGCGCTGCACAAGCCCAATGTGTGGATCGATCTGTCGGGCTGGAGCCCCAAGTACTTCCCGCCACAACTGGTGCAATACGCCAACACGCTGCTGAAGGACCGGATGCTGTTCGGCTCCGACTACCCGCTCATCACGCCCGAGCGCTGGATGAAGGATTTCGACGAGGCGGGCTTTCGCGACGAGGTGAAACCGCTGATCCTCAAGGACAACGCGGTACGGCTGCTCAAGCTCGGCTGAGTCGGGCGGCGACCGCGCCTCCGTCCTTGAAAGGAAGCGCATGACTCCCCTCCTCCCGCCCGCCGCCCGGCCGCTTGCGCGTGCCGTGGCCGGCCTGTTCACCCTGCTGATCGCCGCCTGCGCCGGCACGCCGCCGGCTGCCGGCGACACTGCCGCGCCGGCGCCCGGGCTGCGCGCCGCCGTCGACAGCCCGGCGCGCAATCCGGCCAACCGCGCCCGCGACTACGCGCGCCATCCGGCCGAGACGCTCGCCTTCTTCGGCCTGCGCGCCGATCAGACCGTGGTCGAGCTGTGGCCCGGCGGCGCACTCTGGTGGACCGAAATCCTCGCGCCCTGGCTGGCCGAGGGCGGCGGGCGCTATGTCGCCGCCGTGCCGCCGCCGAGCTTTCCGGGCGAGGACACGGCGCGGGCGCGCGGCAATTACGAGGCGCGGCTGGCGGCCGATCCGGCGCGCTTCGGCCGGGTGCAGGTCGCGGTGTTCGATGCGCTCGATCCGGCCTTTGTCGCGCCGGGCAGCGCCGATGCGGTGCTGAGCTTTCGCAATCTGCACAACTGGATGGAAGCCGGCCGGGGCGCGAGCGCCTTCGCGGCGATTGCGCGCGCGCTCAAGCCGGGCGGCGTGCTCGGCATCGAGGACCATCGCGCGCCGGCCGATGCCTCGCCCGAGGCGGCGCTGAAATCGGGCTATGTGCGCGAGGCCGATGCGATCGCGCTGGCCGAAGCCGCCGGGCTGAAGCTGGTGGCGCGCTCCGACGTCAACGCCAATCCGCGCGATACCAAGGACTACGCCGCCGGCGTGTGGACGCTGCCGCCGACCTATCGGCTCGGCGATGTCGACCGCGCGAAGTACGCGGCGATTGGCGAGAGCGACAGGTTCACGCTGAAGTTCGTCAAGCCGCGCTGAGCGGGCAAGCGCCTGTTTCCTGCCGGCCACGGCGCGCCGAGGAATCGACGCGCCGCGCGAGACAGCCCTGTCCTGCCCGACGATCCTTCCTAAGATCGACCGGTCTCCGGAAACGCCGGAGCGGCAAGGGACGACAGGACGGGAAATGGCGAGCGACAGGGAATCGGCACTGCATCTTCAGATCGATCTGAAGATCAACTCGGCCAAGAACGACGCTGCATTCGTGAGCAATGCGCTTTCGGGTGGCGGCAACCGGATCATCGAAATGAGCGACGTGACGCTGCCCGCGCCTGACGCTCGGCTCGGATCGACCGGACTCGATGTTGCGGACTTTCTTGAGCAGTTCCGGCGCGGTGAACGCGGGTTGAAGGCGGCGGCGCTCGAATACGGCAAGCAGCTTCACGACTGCCTGTTTCCCGCGCACTCCGATATCGGCAACGCCTGGGCCGAACAGCTGGCACATGCACGCAACTCGAATCGAGGCATCCGGCTCGGCATTCGGCTCAAGCGTGGACAAGCCGCGCATTGGCATGGCACGCCCATCTTCGAGCTGCCATTCGAGCTGCTGGCCGATGCCAACGGCTTCCTGTTCCAGCGCGTTGGCTGGCACGCGGTGCGCCTCGTGCGCGGCTTCGATGACCGCACGGCCCGCCCGCGTGAGAACGGAGCAAATCCCGCCCTGCTCGTGGCCTGGGCCAACGTCTGCCTCGAACCGGGCGGCACAGCGCTGCCGGAGGCCGATTTCATCACCCACGAGACGGCCGCCACACAACTCGCGGAAGCAGGGCATTTGCGCAGCGTCGAACCGGTCCGTCACGCTTCGCTGCGGCGGCTTTCCACCGCCCTGCGCACCGTGCAGCCAACAGCGCTGGTCTGGGTGGGCCACGGCAGCAGTGCAGGTGCAAAGCTCCTGCTCCATGACGACGACCAGCCCGATCCCGCCATGGACCTGGGCGTGGAAGTCGATGCCGAGGATTTCGCCCGGGCTGCGCGCGCGGGCAAGGTCGATGTCGCATTGCTCTGGTCCTGCCACGGCGCGGGCACGCGACAGCCGCTGTCGAACGGCGTGGCCGAAACCCTGCTCGATCCTGAGCACGGCGACCTGCTTGCCGTCGTTGCGTCGTTCTCGGCACTTGAATCGGCCGCCATCGCCGAGCTGTCGCGCGGGCTATTCGACGCCTGCGCCAACGAGACCGAGGGCGAACTCGAAACCGCGCTGATGCAGGCGCGCGGCCGGCTCGATGCCGCCAGCCTGACCTGGGCCCGGCCGGTGCTGTTCACGCGCGCGGCCGAACCGCGTATCGACCTGTTCGCGCCGCCACCGGTACCGGCCACGCTGCCCGGCCCGGGCCGTGGCTGGGTCGGGCTGCCCACGCTGCCGGCTGCCGCTTCCAACTACATCGACCAGACCGACCGACTGCGGCAGCTGGACGACGCGCTTGCAAACCACGCAATCGTCGTCATCGAAGGCGAAGGCGGCCTGGGCAAGACCGCGCTGGCGCTTGCCTGTGCCCATGCCAGGCGCGCGGCCGGCCGCAACGCAGTCTTCATCGACATCACCGACAAGCGCGGCATCGCGCTGCTCACGCAGAGCCTGTGGCAGCTGGTGTCGGAAGACCTCCACTACGTGTCGGACGAGGAGCTGTTTGCGCGCTTCCGCGGCTTTGACGGCGTGCTGGTCATCGACAACGCCGAAGACCTGCTCGAAGACGACGGCGGCCAGCGCGATCTGGCCGCCGTGCTCGACGGCCTCGCCGCCGCCAGCGCGCGACTGCGCTGCGTGGTCACCAGCCGCAAGCACCTGGAACATCCCACGCGCGCAAGCCTCAGGCGCATCCAGCCCGCGCTGCTCGGCGATGCCGAGGCGCGCGCGCTCTTCATCGCCACGGCCAGCCGCCGGCTGGCGCCGGCCGATGCCGATTCGCCGGCGCTGACCGCGCTGCTCGACCTGCTCGGCGGCCTGCCGCAGGCCATCGTGCTCATGGCCGGCCAGCTCGATGGCGAAGCCGGTGTCGCCGAACTGGTCGCACGCCTGCACGAGCGCGGTGCCGCCGCGATCCAGGCCGCCATGCCGCAAGACCGCGCCCGGCGGCGCGACGAGAACCTGCTGGTCTCGCTGGAACTGTCGCTGGCCGCCGCCGAGCGCGCGCACCCGGACAGCCGGCCGCTGTTCGAGGCGCTGGGCGGCTTTCCGGCCGGCGCGGAGCAGAACCTGCTGCCCGACACCGGCTTTGGCGCGCTCAGCGATGCGCTGCTGGCGCTGCTGAATCTGAATCTGGTGCGGCTGGAAGGTGAAGCGCGGCGGGTGGTCATGTCGGTGCCGGTGCGCCTGGCCGCGTGGGAGCAATGGCGGAGGCGCGCGCAGGCCGAGCCGGAGCGCGCGGGGCTGCTGCACACGATGTGGCGGCGTCTGCTGCAACGCTGGGAGGCGATCGGCGACAGCATTGGCAGTGAACAGAGCACCGGCGCGCTGCACTACTTCCAGACCGATTACGCCAATCTGCTGCATGCGCTCGAACAGCTGCCGACGGAAGCCGGCGATGTGCCGCTTCTCGGCGCGGCGCATGAGCGCGTGGTGTTCGCCTTCCGCTATTCCGGTCAGGCCGGTGGCGCGTTTGCGGCGCTCGCGACGGTCTGGCACCGCTGGGATGCCGAGACCGCTCCTAACGAACTGCGCGCCGCTGCCATCGCCGGGCAGGCGGCATTGCATGCTCAAGTCGACCAGACCGACGAATCTGTCGAACACCATTTTCGTGCCCTCGGCCTCTACCGCCAGATCGGCGCCCGCCTCGGCGAGGCCAATACCCTCCAGGCGCTCGGCGAACTCAAGCAGCGCGGCGCCGACCTCGCCGGCGCCCGAGCCCCCCACGCCCCCC
>NZ_MUHU01000012.1 GCF_002105195.1 Derxia lacustris
ACATACCCCCGCATCGCCAACCCCAGCACCACCCCATTCAACCCATGCCACGCAAAGTGGCTGCCCCACGGAAACGCCGCGCACACCGCCAGATCCACCGAGCGCAGCACCAGCGACAGCGCAAACACCGCCCCCGCCGCCAGCAGCACACCGCGCTCGCGCCGCTGCGCACGCCAGTGCCACGCCCCCAGCCCCAGCACAAACGCCAGCGTCGGCGCATACCCAAGCGAGCCATTCAGCCAGCCCGCCGGCAGCGCCTCGCAGCCCACCGACGCCGCCAGAAACACCGCCACCAACCCCGCCGTGCGCACCGCCGTCAGCCGCATCGCCTCGCGCGCATAGGCCAGCACAAACACCAGCTGGAACAGCGAGATCGGAATCACGTCGGCCAGCAGCGTCATGCGGTTGGCAAACAGGTGGAAAGCCGTGCTGCCGGCGCCGATCGCCACCAGCAGCGCCAGCAGCAGCCACGGCCCCAGGCCGGTCGCGCGCTCGCGCCGCAGCAGCCGCCACACGGCAAACGCGGCGATGAAGAACGCCAGGTTCGACGCCGCGTTGAGCGGCTCGGCCCAAAGCCCGGCGTCGGTGCGCTCGCAGTACAGGTCGATGGCGTCCATGGGGTCAGCGCGCGCCTTCGACCTTCTTCAGCTCGTCCTTGCGGTCGCGCGTCTGGTCGGCGCGGGCAAAGTCCTCGGTCGCGGGCAGCTGCACTTCCAGCCGGTCGACCGGCGCCAGCTGGGCCACCGCCTTGGCCACGCCGAGCGTGAGCACATGGCCGCCGCGCTTGCGGTCGGCGGTCAGGTAATGCCAGTGCCAGCCCGGCACGCTCACGCCCTTGGTAAAGCCCGGGCTGCGGATGCCGACCATCACGCCGTCGGTGGCGGCAAACCGGAACACCGACTGCGTCGGCACGATCTCGGCGAGCGGCTTGTAGGGCCGGGTCTGCGGCGCGATGGCGCGGGTGCTCACGTCGACAAAGGCGCCGTCGATGCGCACCGCGTGGAACAGGTTGAGATTGCCGAGCCGCGCGTCGAGCAGCGCTTCCAGGTCGCGCAGGCTGGCGATGTTGTCGAGCGCCAAGCTGGCCGCGGGCCGGAACGGCAGCACATAGGCCAGCGGCGTGCGGTCGCTGGCGGGCGCCAGTTCCACGCTGTCGTCGGCATGGACGTGATAGGCGCGGCCGTCGAGCAGCACCAGTTCGCCGTCGAGCCGGTTGAAGGTGCCGATGCCGAAATCGCCGTGGCGCAGCAGCTCGGCGATGGTCAGGTCGCCGTCGTAGGCGCCGGCCAGCAGCGCGTCGATGGTCGAGTAGGCGTAGACGGCGGCGGGCGGCTCGGCGGCCTGTGCGGCGCCGAGCGCCGGCAGTGCGAGTGCGGCGGCCAGGCCGAGTGCGCGCAGGGCGTGTGCGGGATGAAATTTCATGCGGTCTCCGGATCTGATGGTTGTCGGGCGCAGTGCGCCGGACCGGCATGACAGCACTGCCGTCGCGTACCCGCCAGGGCGCAAGCCACCGATCGGTCAGGTTTTTGCTGCGCCACAGCATCGCTTACAAATCCAGCCAAGCACCATCCACTTGGATGGTTTAAGGTCCGTCCATGCCACCCAAGACCAAATCCGCCCTCGTCCCGGCCAGCAAGCCGCTGGACGAAAAAATCACCATCAACCTCGGCTACGTCGATCTGGGCCAGATCGATCTGCTGGTGCAGGACGGCTTTTATGCCAACCGCACCGATCTCATCCGCACCGCCATCCGCAACCAGCTCGCCACGCATGCCGAGGCGGTCCGGCAGTCGGTGGCGCGGCGCACGCTGGTGCTCGGCATCCATCACTTCTCCGCGGCCGATCTGGCGGCGGTGCAGGCGGCCGGGCAGACGCTGCAAATCCGCGTGCTCGGGCTGGCGACCATCGCGCCCGATGTCACGCCCGAACTGGCGCTCGCCACCATCGATTCGGTGGTGGTCCTGGGTGCGCTGCATGCGAGTCCGGCGGTCAAGGCCGCCCTCGCCGCGCGCATCCGCTGAACCTCTCTCCAAGGCATTCCATGAACTCGCTGCTCAACAAGCTGATGTCCGAAGCCACGCGGCTGACCCAGGCCGGCAATCTCCAGGCCGCCACCGAAGCGATCAAGTCGGCGCTCGCGGCGCATCTGCCCGGCATGTCCGGCCATGACGACCGCACCGTCGACGTGCAGGCGCGCGAGGTGGGCGGCGCCGCGGCCCGCGTGGGCACGGCCGGCGCGACCGGCGCAGCCGACGCCCAGCCGGCCGCCGCCGCCGGCCGCTTCATCGACGGCGGCTATGGCGATGCCAACGGCTCGCGCGAATACAAGCTGTTCATTCCGCCCGGCGCCGGCCAGGGTCGCGCGCTGCCGCTGGTAGTGATGCTGCACGGCTGCACCCAGGACGCCGACGACTTCGCGACCGGCACCCGCATGAATCAGCTGGCGCTGGCCGGCGATGTGTTCGTGCTGTATCCGCGCCAGTCGCGCAAGGCCAACGGCACGCGCTGCTGGAACTGGTTTGTGCCGGCGCATCAGCAGCGCGGCGCGGGCGAGCCGGCGGTCATCGCCGGCATGACGCGCGCGGTGATGAAGGAGCACGGCATCGATCCGGCGCGCGTGTACGTGGCCGGGCTGTCGGCCGGCGGCGCGATGGCGGCGATCTGCGGCGCGGCCTATCCCGAGCTGTTTGCGGCGGTCGGCGTGCATTCGGGTCTGCCGGTGGGCGCGGCCAGCGATGCCGGCTCGGCCTTTGCCGCGATGAGCGGCGGCGCGCCGGTGCATGCACGGCCGCAGCACGCGCCGCCGACCATCGTCTTCCACGGCGATCAGGACTCGACGGTGAGCCCGATCAACGGTGAGCGGGTGGCGGCGGCCAGCGCCGGTGGCCTCGCGCCCGAGCGGGTGCTGGGCAGCGCCGGCCATCGCGACATCACGCGGCGCCTGTGGCGCGATGGCGCCGGCCGCGTGGTGACCGAGCACTGGCTGGTGCATGGCGAAGGCCATGCGTGGCTGGGCGGCGATGCGCGCGGCAGCTATGCCAGCGCCGCCGGACCCGATGCGTCGAAGGAGATGCTGCGGTTTTTTCTGGAGCATCGGCTGGCAGGCGACCGATAACGGTCGGCACCGCGAGCCAGCGGGTCAATTTGCCGGCAATCGCCCACTGCCGGGTTCGTATGAGGTACAGGCCACCAGGCGATAGTGCTTTTCGCTTTTGATCCGAAGCTCGCCTTCTTGAACGACCAATTCAAAAAGTGCGATCACTTCTTTCGGGAGAAACTGCGCTGAAATCAGGCGGCACTTGAGATCGGGGAATTTCTGCTGGCAAAAGACCAAATCCTGCATTGTCTGCACCACACCGATCTGATCCTTGCCGCCCTTGGCCTGCACCGGAATCACATAGTGACTCCCTTCCGTATCCACACCCACATACAACTCATCGATTTCGATTTGCGCCCGACCGCCGTCGGCAAGAATCGTCGTTCTGAGATGATTCTGCAAACTGTAGGTCGCGACCGAAAGAAAGATATCGATCAAGCGGTTGTACCGGAGCTTGGCCAATAGCGCCTGTTCATCCGACTGCGTATATCGCAATACGATTTCAGGAGTGGCGTCGGGAATATCGATCGCCACAAGCCCCATTTGCGGGACGATCCTGCTGATTTTGTCGAGCCTGAACCGATAGGTAGATTGTCCGTGCAGCTCGATGATCCACTCCTTGCCTTCGGTCGCCGTCGCCAAAATGGATTTTGGAAACGCCCTCCGGAAACGGAATGTATAAAGCACATCGCCAAGATTGGCTGGCGGTGGATATCCAAGCTCAATCGCTGCGCTTGTAAACTCCGACCGATCGAACTCGAACGATTGAAGCCCATCTCGATAATGCCGATGGAAAATCATTTCGATGATTTTCCCGTAAACACCGATGGGTTTGCTTTTAGTAACCATAATCCATAGATATTTGCGTGGAGTTCCGTTCGTCCTGCACCGCATCGCGTCGAATGCGATTGGCGATCGGACTTTTTTCAAGCCCGAACTTTGCAACGGCTTCGACCATGCTGAGATTCAGCAGCGTTTCTTCCCCCAAAGGAAGCATCCGCTCGGGCTTGATCGGTACAATTCCCAAGGTTTTCATCACTTCACGCCCCACCGCTCGCGCCAAAAGTGGCGGGACGGAATTACCGATTTGCCTGAAGCCATGCCATTTTGTGGAATGAAAACGAAACCAGTCGGGATATGAATGCAGCCGAGCGGCTTCCCGCACGGTGATGACTCGGTCGTAAATCGGATGAATCGGACGCGGCGACGTGAATGCGCCTCTCGCGGAGTCGGTGCCCGCACGCAGCGTGTTGCACAGCCCATTCGGATCGAGTTTCAGAAACCGGCTGATCGCTTCGACTTTGCCGGGCTGAGTCGCCGAAAATCTCTGGCGCGACAGTTCGGTGTGCTCGGTGCGCATGCTGGATGTGAGGAGCGTCCGATCCCATTGGCGCGGATAGGAAAAATCGCTGTCGTCCGTTTCGGTGCCCTGCAATTTTCCGGCATAGGTCGAGCCTGACTTCTTTTTTATCTTTACCCAGTCGCGATAGCTCAATTCAGCGAAATCGTCGGCATTGGGCAAGTCGAGAATCGCCTCGCCGACCGTCGTCCGCCCGGAGGGCTCCGGATACTCAGGCAATGCCTGATCTGCGCGAGCGGCCACAAGAAAAAGCCGCTTGCGATCTTGCGGAGTGCCGTAGTCCGCAGCGTTCAAGACCCGATACGGTTGAATGACCCGATAACCGTGACTTTCCAGCGCCTCGATGATTTCAGAAAGAAATTTCTTGTGCGCACCGAATGTCAGCCCGCGCACATTCTCGAACACTGCGTATTTCGGACGAAGCTCGCCAACGATGCGGCAGTAGTGATAGACGAGCTTGTTGCGCTCATCGTCCAATGCCCGCTTGCCGATCGTCGAAAACCCCTGACAGGGTGCACCGCCGCACACAAGATCGATATCTCGTTCGCCCAGTTGCGCCAGCGCTCGAATACTTTCGCCGGTCAATTCGACCACGCTTTGGCAAATCGTGGCTGCATGCGGGAAATTGTAATGATGAACCCCGCAATGAATCGGGTCGATCTCGACCGCTGCGGCGATATCGAAACCCGCCTGCTCCATTCCGAGACTGAGTCCACCTGCACCGGCAAAAAGATCGATCGCGATCGGTCGTTGAACTGCTGTCGCCGTCATTGCTCCTCCAAAAACCTCACGACATCGCCGATCGCTCGTTCGATATCTTTCAATTCACATTGCCACACGATGTGGCACTTCCATCCGGCAGCTTCAAGGTCTGCAATGTCGCGCTCGTCACGCGCCAAATTGCGAGCGAACTTGTCGCGCCAGAATTGCGTTCGTGTCTTGGGCATCGTCGCGAATCGGCAATTTTCATGTCGATGCCAGAAACACCCATGAACAAAAACGACTTTCTTGCGACCGGGAAAAACGATGTCGGGTCGACCGGGCAATTTGGCAGCGTGCAGGCGATAACGGTAGCCAAGTGCATGAAGGCGTTTTCGCACAGCAAGTTCCGGCCCGGAATTCTGCGGATGTACAGCGGCCATGATGGCGCTGCGCACAACGGGCGGAACGTGATCTGTCATGGGCGGCGAGTCTAGCCGGCCCTTCAGATGCAGCGACAACCGAATGGATTCAGGGATTCGCCGGGCCGAACCCGGCGCCGCCTCAGGCCTGCGCGAACGCCAGACCGCCGCCGTCGTCGGTCGACAGCGCCCGATCGCTCGGCAGCGGCACGATGGCATCGCCGTCGTCGCCGGCCACCGCGCGGATGCGCACCACCGGCGGGCCCGAGCGGATCGCGCCGAAGATGGTGGCGAATGCCGCATCGGCGGCATCGCGGCCGGTGGCGATGCGCACAAAGCCCATCGGCATCGCCGTGCCCGACGGATCGAACAGATACCAGCGATGGCTCAGATAGACCTCCACATAGGCGTGGAAGTCGGGCGGGCCGAGCACCGGATCGGCGCCGTAGTCGAGCCCGGTCGCAAACCGCGCCGGGATGTTGACCGCGCGGCACAGCGCAATCATCAGATGCGCGAAATCGCGGCACACGCCCACGCGGGTGCGTGCCGTGTCGCAGGCGGTGGTGGTGCTGAGCGAGCTGGCCGAGCGGAAGGTCACGCGCTTGGTGACCCAGTCGCGGATCGCGGCCACACGGCCATAGCCACGCGGCAGCGTGCCGAATTCCTGCACGCCGAGCTGATGCAGCACATCCGATTCGCAATAGCGGCTCGGGTACAGATAGGTGAGCACATTGGCCGGCAGCGCATCGATCGGCACCTCGGACAGCCGCTCGGGCGACTCGACGTGATGCGCGATCGCCACCGTGGCGGCATAGCGGATCGACAGCTGGCCGGCATCGGCATGCAGCTGCATCACCCGGGTGCGGGTCAGCGGATGCTCATGCACGCGCGGCGAGACCGGCTGGCTGATGACGAGCGATTCGTCGCTCAGGCGCTGACGCGGCGTGCGCGCGGCATGGATGCCGAGGATGAAGTCGGCGCCCGGGGCGAGCACGTCGTAGTCGAGATCGACCGTGTAGCGCAGATTGACCATCGGCTTCCTTAGCAGCTGAAGGCGTCGGGACGGCAGCCGGCGCGGGCCCAGTCGAGGCCCTGGTCGCGCGCATAGTCGTGCGCGGCATGGTCGGAGTCGAAGCGTTCGTCGAAGCGGATGAGACGGCCGGTGGTGGCGCTGCCCTGGCCGCTGCGGATGGCGACGCTGGCGCGATAGCGGCCGTCTTCCATGCGCTGGGACAGCGAGCGCAGCGAGAACGGGCCGATGGAAAACTGATGATGTTGCGAAGTCACTGAGAACAATTCTGTCGCCGCTTTGGCGACTCAAGCGAAAAGGTGGCTACCCGCTGGCCACCGGTGCCATCCATGCCCTGCGGCCGGCGCGGTGATGCCGCGCGCGGGCCGGTTCGCGCCGTTTGGGTGCGAGGGAGACATGAAGGGAAGAGGGTTTGCTTGCCGGCCGGGCCTGCCATTGCGGCGGGCGGCTGGCTTGCGAATGCCGGGTTCGACTCGCGGCTTCGACGCGGAAGCCGGGCTCCACAGTGGGGGAGTGAAGCGGTCGATGTCGCAATGCGATGGTGCAGGGTAACAGGCTTGCCGCGACGTGTTACCCGAAGTTGCGACCGGATGTGTGCCCGGTGGCGCGAATTGGCTGCGACTTCAGCCGAGCGCGATGCGCTGCGCGAGCCGGAACGGCGCGCCCGGCGCCGGCTCGACAAAGACGCAGACCGCATCGCAGGCGAGCGGGACGGCGAGCGCGGCCGCGAAATGCGCCTGCGCGGCGGCCAGCAGGCGCTGGCGCGTGTGGGGATCGTCGGCCGGCAGGCGGTCGGTGAGCGTGAGGTGGAAACGCCAGCGCCCGAGCACATGCGGATAGCCCCAGCGGTCGAGCAGTTGGCGCTGTTCATCATCGAGCGGCTGACGCAGGCGGCGTGCCAGCTCGCCGGCGCCGGGCGCGGCGCGAAATCCGTCGAGCGCGCGCACGCAGTCGTCGGCCAGCGCATGCAGCTCGGCGCAGCGGGTGCCGGGCTGGGGGCGCAGCGCGAGAAAGCCATCCAGCTCGGCGACCGCGAGCGGCGGCAGCGCGAACGGCGCATGGCGCGCGGCGAGTGCGCGCACGGCTTGCAGCAGCTCGGCCGGGCTGTGGTCGGCGCGCAGCGCGAACGGCGGCTTGAGCGTGGCGTGGAAGCCGTAGCGCCAGGGATCGCGCGCATGCGGCGGCGGGGCGGCGGGCGCGGTGGCGGCATCCGCAAGCGCGCCGGCGGCAGCCTCGGCGGCGCAGTCGCGCCCGAGCCAGTCGCAGCCGGCGCGCCAGAGCGGATGCGCCTCGGCCGGCGCGAAATACAGCGCATGGCGCAGCGGCGGCGCGCTCATGCGGCGTCGGCGTCGGGCGCGTCGGCCTCGACGGTGAGCTGGACCGCATCGGCGGCGAACAGCGTGATGCCGGCCTCCACCGCCACGCCGGCCGCATCGACATTGGTGTAGCTGACCACCAGTACCGGCTGGGCCGCCGGGCGCGCGAGCGCATCGGCCTCGGCCTGCGTGGGCAGGCGGCAGGCGATGCTGCTGCGCTGGCGCGTGTAGTCGGCCACGCCAAGCCGGGCCAGCGCGCCGGTGATGCTGCCGGCGGCGGCGAATGCCTCGGCCATGCCGGCCAGACGCGGGCAGGGAAACGCGGCGGTACTGATGCCGATCGGCCGGCCGCGCACCGAGGCACGGGTGCGCAATATCTCCACCGTGGTGCGCGCGCCCACGCCGAGCGCCCGGGCCCAGTCGCCGGCCGGCTCGATGGCGCAGTCGAGCAGCTCGCGCCGGGCCCGTTCGCCGATGCCGGCGAGGCTGTCGGTCAGCCGGGTGCGGCGGCGCAGCGCGTAGTCGAGCACCAGCTCGCGCACATAGGTGCCGCTGCCGTGCAGCACCTTGACGAAGCCCTCGCGCGCGAGCGCCTGCATGGCCTGGCGCAGCGTGTGGCGGTTGACGCCGAAGCGCTCGGCCAGCGCGCTTTCGTTGGGCAGGCGCGCGCCGGGGGCAAAGCGGCCGGCGGCGATGTCGTCGCGCAGCGCGGCGGCAATGGCCTCCCAGCGGCGCGGCGCGGCCGGCGTCTCGACCGGCGCGGCCGGCGGCACGGTGGACGAAGCGGGCGCGAGCGTGGTTCTGGGCATGGTCAACAAGTTGTCACGGCCGACGGCCGATACTTGGTGCAAAGTATAGTCATCTAGATGACATCGGCGTGATGCGCGACCCGCTGCGGCCCGCGCCGACGCCGCCCTGCCCGGAGCCCGCGCCGCCATGCCACCGCCCGACCAAGCCCGCAGCGACGCTGCCGCCACCCGCCCGCCGCCCGCCAATGCCACCCAGCAGGCCCGCCGCGACTGGCTCGCCGTGCTGGCGCAGGCGCCGCGCGCCAGCCTCGCGCGGCTGGCGCCGGCCGCCGTCGCCGGTCATGCGTTTGCATGGCTGCGCCGGCCCGAGATCGGGCTGGTGATGCTGCGCGGACGCATCGGCAACAGCGGCGACCGCTTCAACCTGGGCGAAGCCAGCGTCACCCGCTGCGCGCTGCGCTGCGAGCATGGCGGCGCCGTCACCGTGGGCCTGGGCCATGTGCTGGGCCGCGACGAGCAGCGCGCCGAATGGATTGCCGCGCTCGACGCCCTGCTCCAGCAGCCGGCGCTGCACGGTGCTCTGATGGCCAGCACGGTCGAGCCGCTGCGCGCCGATCTGGCCGCCGCGCGCGCCGCCGAGCAGGCCCGGCTGGCGCCAAGCCGGGTGCGCTTCCACGAACTGCAGGCCGAGGTCGCGCGATGAACGCCGCCACGCTCGATCTGGCCCGGCTCGCGCCCGGCTTTGCCGATCCGGTGCATGACGCGCAGGCCGTGTTCCGCCGCCTGCTCGATGCGACGGCGCGGCCGGGCCGGGTGCAGACGCTGCCGGCAACGGTCGAGCGCCGGCTCGGCCGGCCGGCGGGCGCGGGCCCGGCGCTGGCCGCCACCGCGCTCACCCTGCTCGATGGCCAGACCCGGCTCTGGCTTGCGCCCGCGCTGGCCGACGCCGCCGACTGGTGCCGCTTTCACACCGGCGCGCGGATCGCGGCCGATGCCGGCGGCGCCGATTTCGCATTCGCGCCGGCCGACGCGGTCGATGCCGCGCTCTGGCAAACGCTCTCCGCCGGCAGCGACGCCGCGCCGCAGGACAGCGCCACGCTGGTGGTCGAAGTGCCGGCGCTCGACGCCGCGCCGGGCGCCCTCGGCCTGCGCCTGACCGGCCCGGGCATTGCCGATGAGCAGCGGCTTGCCGTCGCCGGCCTGCCGCGCGAGTTCTGGCTGGCGCGCATCGCCGACCAGGCCGGCTATCCGCGCGGCGCCGATCTGCTGCTGATGTGCGGCACGCGGCTCGCCGCCGTTCCGCGCTCGACCCGCATTGCGCTGGAGGACTGAGCATGTACATCGCGGTCAAGGGCGGCGCGGCCGCCATCGCTGCCGCCGAGCGGCTGCTGGCCGAGGCCCGGCGCGGCGATCCGGCGCTGCGCGCCATCGAGGTGGCGCAGATCCGCGAGCAGCTCGGGCTGCTGGTCGATCGCGTCATGGCCGAAGCCGCGCTGCACGATCCCGAGCTGGCTGCGCTCGCGCTCAAGCAGGCGCGCGGCGATGCGATCGAGGCGGTGTTCCTGCTGCGCGCCTTCCGCACCACGCTGCCGCGCTTTGGCCATGCCGAGCCGCTCGACACCGCGCGCATGCGGCTGCGGCGCCGCGTGTCCTCGGTGTTCAAGGACTTGCCGGGCGGCCAGCTGCTCGGCGCCAGCTTCGACTACACCCAGCGCCTGCTCGACTTTGCGCTGGCCGGCGCCGAGGCGGCCGAAGGCGAATTGCTCGCCACGCCGCTGGCGCCGCCGCCCGCCGGCACGCCGGTCGCTGGCCCGGCCGCTACCGGCGCCTGCAACGATGCCCAGGTCGATGCCGACACCGCGCCGCCGGCGCTGGCCCGCCTGGTCGCCGAGCAGCTGATCGAGCCCTGCCTGCCCTCGCCCGGCGATCCCGAGCCGCCCGACATCACGCGCGACCCGCCGGCCTATCCCATGAACCGCGCCGCGCGCCTGCAAATGCTCGCGCGCGCCGACGAGGGCTGGGTGCTCGGCCTCGGCTATTCATCGCAGCGCGGCTATGCCTTCACCCATCCGTTTGCCGGCGAGCTGCGCGCCGGCGCGGTGACGGTCGAGTTCCAGCCCGACGAGTTGGGCTTTGCCATCGAGCTCGGCGAGGTCGACGTGACCGAGTGCCAGATGCTCACGCAATTCGTCGGCAGCGCCGCCACGCCGCCGCAATTCACGCGCGGCTACGGGCTGGTGTTTGGCGCCGGCGAACGCAAGGCGATGGCGATGGCGCTGGCCGACCGCGTGCTGCGCGCCGACGAGTTCGGCGACGAACTGACCAGCCCGGCCCAGCAGCAGGAATTCGCGCTGGCCCACAGCGACAACGTCGAGGCGTCCGGCTTCGTCCAGCACCTCAAGCTGCCGCACTACGTCACCTTCGAGTCGGAGCTGAAGCTGCTGCGCGAGCTGCGCGGCGCCGCGCAGGGAGCCGCCGCATGAACGCACCGCAGCTCGACTTCACCCTGCCGGCGGCCGGCTACAACTTCGGCTACCTCGACGAAAACACCAAGCGGATGATCCGCCGCGCCCTGCTCAAGGCGGTGGCCGTGCCCGGCCATCAGGTGCCGTTCGGCTCGCGCGAAATGCCGCTGGCCTACGGCTGGGGCACCGGCGGCATCCAGCTCACGGCCGCCGTCATCGGCCGCGACGATGTGCTCAAGGTCATCGACCAGGGCTCGGACGACACGACCAACGCGGTCAACATCCGCCGCTTTTTCGCGCGCGTGACCGGCGTGGCGACGACCGAGCGCACGCGCGAGGCCACGCTGATCCAGACCCGCCATCGCATCCCCGAGGCGCCGCTGACCGAGGCCCAGGTGCTGGTCTATCAGGTGCCGCAGCCCGAGCCGCTCTACAAGCTGGAGCCGCGCCGCGCCGAGGCCACGCGGCTGCATGCGTTTGCCGAGTACGGGCTGATGAACGTCAAGCTCTACGAGGACATCGCGCAGTGGGGCCGCATCGATGCGAGCTACGACCATCCGGTGCTGGTGAATGGCCGGCATGTGATGGCGCCGTCGCCGATCCCGAGCTTCGACAATCCCAAGCTGCATCGCATGCCGGCGCTGCAACTGTTCGGCGCCGGGCGCGAGAAGCGGCTCTACGCGGTGCCGCCCTATACCGACGTGCGCAGTCTCGACTTCGACGATCACCCGTTCCGCGTCGAGCCGCAGGGCCATGCCTGCGAGTTCTGCGGCAGCACCGACACCTGGCTCGATGAAGTGCCGCTCGACGACGGCGGCAGCCTGTGGAGCTGCTCCGATACCGACTTCTGCCGCGAACGGCGAGAGGAGCACGGCGAATGAATCTTCACGACACGCCGCTGCTCAGCGCCCGCGCGCTCGGCTTTGCGCATCCGGGCGCTGCCGGTGCCTGGGCGCTGCGCGACATCGACCTCGACCTGCATGCCGGCGAGGTGGTCGCCATCGTCGGCGAATCGGGCTCGGGCAAGAGCACGCTGCTCAATCTGCTGGCCGGCCGGCTCGCGCCGCGCACCGGGCGCGTGGACTATCGCGGCGCCGATCTGCATGCGCTGCCCGAGGCCGAACGGCGCCGGCTGGCGCGCACCGAATGGGGCTTTGTCGAGCAGAACCCGGCCGACGGCCTGCGCATGAACACCAGCGCCGGCGCCAACATCGGCGAGCGGCTGATGGCGCTTGGCGAGCGCCGCTACGACACGCTGCGCGCCGCCGGCGCCGACTGGATGCAGCGGGTCGAACTCGATCCGGCGCGCATCGACGACAGCCCGCGCGCCTTCTCGGGCGGCATGCGCCAGCGCTTGCAGATCGCGCGCAATCTGGTCACGCATCCGCGGCTGGTGCTGATGGACGAGCCGACCTCCGGCCTCGACGTGTCGGTGCAGGCGCGGCTGCTCGATCTCATCCGCGTGCTGGTGGCGCGGCTGCGGCTGTCGGCGCTGATCGTGACCCACGATCTGGGCGTGGCGCGGCTGCTCGCGCATCGCACGGTGGTGATGCAGGCCGGCCGCATCGTCGAGCAGGGGCTGACCGACCGCGTGCTCGACGATCCGCGCCATCCCTACACGCAATTGCTGGTCGCCTCGGTGGTGACGCCATGAATGCGCTGCTGCATCCCGCCGACGGCCAGCCGCGCCACCTGGGCGCGCCGCTGCCCGCCGCCAACGAGCCGGCCGCGCCGGTGCTGAGCGTGCGCGGCCTGGCCAAGACCTTCACCCTGCATCTGCGCGGCGGCATCACGCTGCCGGTGCTCGACGCCATCTCCTTCGACCTGCATGCCGGCGAATGCCTGGCGCTGGTCGGCGCCTCGGGGCGCGGCAAGTCCACGCTCATGAAATGCCTGCACGGCAGCTATGGCGCCGACGCCGGCAGCGCGGTGCTGCATCACGCCGACGGCAGCAGCACCGAGCTGCTGAGTGCCACGCCGCGCGAAACGATTGCGCTGCGCCGGCGCGAGATCGGCTATGTGAGCCAGTTCCTGCGCGCGCTGCCGCGCCTGCCCGCGCTCGACGTGGTGGCCGAGCGCGCGCTCGAAGCGCTCGATGCCGACACGGCAGCCGACGCTGGCAGCGCCCGCGCCGCCGATCTGCACGCCGCCCGCCTCGCCCAGGCCCGCGAGCGCGCTGCCAGCCTGCTCGCCCGGCTCAATCTGCCGGCCAGCCTGTGGCAGCTGCCGCCGGCCACCTTCTCGGGCGGCGAGCAGCAGCGGGTGAACATCGCGCGCGGCTTTGTCCAGCCGGCGCGGCTGCTGCTGCTCGACGAGCCGACCGCCTCGCTCGACGCCGCCAACCGCCGCGTCGTCATCGAGCTGATCCGCGAAGCCTGTGCCGCCGGCGCCGCCGTGCTCGGTATCTTTCACGACGAGGAAGTGCGGCGCGCCGTCGCCAGCCGCGAACTCGACTTCGACGCCCTGCCCTGACCCGCCCCGGACCCGCCATGACCGAGCTGCTCCTCGACCACGCCCGCCTCGTTCTCGCCGACGAAATCGTCGACGGCCATCTGCTGCTGCGCGACGGCCGCATCGCCGCCGTCTGCGAAGGCCGCAGCGGCCTGCCCGGCGCGCTCGACCTGGGCGGCGACCTGCTGCTGCCCGGCCTGGTCGAGGTGCATACCGACAATCTCGAACGCCATGTGATGCCGCGGCCCAAGGTGCTGTTCCCGATGCAGAGCGCGATGCAATCGCACGACGCCGAGATTGCCGCCGCCGGCATCACCACCGTGCTCGACGCGATCGGCGTCGGCGATCCGTATGGCGACGGCTTTCGCGCCCATGACCAGAGCGCGCTGCTCGCGGTGCTCGATGCGCTCGACGCCGCCGGCGCCCTGCGCGCCGACCATCACATCCATGTGCGCTGCGAGCTGCCGGCCAGCAATGCGCGCGAGCTGTTCGCGCCGTTTGCGCATCACCGCCGGCTGCGCCTCATCTCGCTGATGGACCACACGCCGGGCCAGCGCCAGTGGACCGAGATCGAGCATGCCCGCGTCTACTACACCGGCAAGAAGGGCTGGACCGACGCCCGGTTTGCCGAGGAAGTGGCCATCGCGCCCGAGCGCCAGCGGCTGCATGCCGCGCCCAACCGCACCTGGTTTGCCGACTTCGCGCGCGAGCACGACGTGGCGCTCGCCACGCACGACGACACGACCGTGGCGCATGTCGACGAGGCGCATGCCCTCGGCGCCGGCATGAGCGAATTCCCGACCACGCTGGCGGCGGCGCAGCGCGCCCACGGCCTGGGCATGGCGACGGTGGCCGGCGCGCCCAATGTCGTGCGCGGCGGCTCGCACTCGGGCAATGTCGCGGCGGCCGAGCTTGCGCGCGCCGGCGTGCTCGATGCGCTGTCGTCGGACTATGTGCCGGGCAGCCTGTTGCAGGCGGCGTGGCGGCTGGTCGGCGATGCCGGCCTGGCGCTGCCGGCGGCGGTGCGCTGCGTGACGCGGGCGCCGGCGCTGGCCTGCCGGCTGCCGGATCGCGGCGCGCTGGCGCCGGGGCTGCGCGCCGATCTGGTCCGCGTGCGCGAGGTGGGCGGGCTGCCGGTCGCGGTCGAGACCTGGGTCGCGGGGCGGCGCGTGGCCTGAGCCTCAGCCCATCATCACGCCCGGAATCATCGCCAGAAAGTGATCGAGCGGCGGCGTCGGCTGGCCCGGAAGCTTGGCCAGATCGTCCCAGCAGCGCAGCCGCAGCGCATCGGCCGAGAACGGCAGCGCATCGAAGGCGGCGACCTCGGCGCGCGTCATCGGCCCGCCCTGCAACTCCAGCGAATGCAGCGACGCCGGCGACAGCATGGCCGCGTAGTCGGCATGCGCCGCCACCAGATAGCGCTTGGCATCCACATGCAGCCGGATCGGCGCCAGCACGTCGGAGCCGAAGGCATCGCCGAGCAGCGCCATCGCGCGCAGCTCGTGCGCGTCGTCGGTGGCGTCGTCCTCGGTCGCATGAAAATGGCCGATGTCGTGCAGCAGCGCCGCCACGATCAGCGCCGGCGTGGCCCGGGCGCGCTCGGCCAGATCGGCGCATTGCAGCGCATGTTCGAGCGCGGTCACGCTCTCGCGCCGCGCGCCTTCGTAGGGGCGATGGCCGTGGCCGGCAAACAGCACGGCGATGCGGCCGACGGTCTGCATCTGGCGCGCGTCGAGCAGGGCGGGATTCAGGTCGATGGTCATGGCGGGCTTCTTTTTGGTTGGGGAGGTGCGTCAGACCAGGCGCTTGCGCAGCCAGGCCGAGCCCAGGTCGATGACCGACACGCTCAGCACCAGCAGCAGCAGCACGGCGGCCGTGCGCGCGTATTCAAAGCCGCGGATCAGCTCCCACAGCACCATGCCGATGCCGCCCGCGCCGACCATGCCCACCACCGACGCCGAACGCACATTCGACTCGAAGCGGTAGAGCGCATACGACAGCCACAGCGGCAGCACCTGCGGAATCACGCCGTAGACGATCTCGGCCAGCGGATGCGCGCCGGTGGCGCGAATGCCCTCGACCGGCTGCGGATCGATGGCCTCGACCGCCTCGCTGAACAGCTTGGCCAGCACGCCGGTGGTGTGGACCCACAGCGCCAGCACGCCGGCAAACGGCCCCAGCCCCACGGCCACCACGAACAGCAGCGCGAACACCATCTCGTTGATCGAGCGGCAGGCGTCGAGCACGCGGCGCACCGGCTGATGCAGCCACCACGGCGCGATGTTCTCGGCCGCCAGCAGCCCGAGCGGCACTGCGCCGACGATGGCCAGCGCCGTGCCCCAGAGCGCGATCTGGAAGGTGACCAGCAGCTCGGCGAGGTCGCCGCGCCAGTCGCCGAAATCGGGCGGGAAGAAGCCGCGCGCGTACTCGGCCATGTTGCCGGCGTCGCGGAACAGGTCGGCCGGGCGCATGTCGGCGCCCTTCCACGACAGCGCGAGCAGCGCCAGCAGCAGGCCCCAGCCGAACAGCGCGAGGCCGCTGGCGCGCGGCGGGCCGGGCGGGCGCGCCGCCAGCGCCGCCACGCCCGCGCCGCTTTCGGGCAAGGGATGCATGCCGCCGCCTTACTTCGACGCGATCTGCTTGTTCAGCTCGGCCAGCTTGGCGTCGATGTCGCGCAGCTGCCTGGCGCGCTCGTCGGCGGAAAGCGCCGCGTCCTGCTCGACCGTGCTGCGCTTCTTCGCCAGCTCAATCTGGCGGATCGCGACCAGTTGCAGATCGCTCGACGCGCGGAAGCCGCTATAGCCCACGGCGGCCAGGTTCTCGGCCTCGCGCGGCTGCTTGCCGTAGGCCAGGAAGAAGTCGCGCAGCTTCTTCTTGGTGGCGTCGTCCAGGTCGCGGCGCCAGACCAGCGGATCGCTCGGGATCATCGGCGAGCGCCAGATCTCGCGCACCGACTTCATCTGCTCCGGATGCGTGAGCGCGAAGCGGTCCCAGTTCTCGGTGTTGTTGGTGGCCACGTCCACTTGCCTGTTGACCACCGCCAGCAGATTGGTCTCGTGATTGGCGCGCACCGTGCGCTTGAAGTCCTTGAGCGGATCGACGCCGGCCATGCCGAACGCGAAATAGCCCGGGATCACCGTGCCGCTCGTGGAGTTGGGATCGCCATAGCCGAGCGTGAGGCCGGCGCGCTGCTTGACCACATCGTCGAGCGACTTGAGCGGGCTGTCCTTCTGCACGATGAGCAGCGAGTAATAGCCCTCGTTGCCGTCCTTGCCGACCACCTTGGCAAACACCTCGCCCTGGGCCCGGTCCACCGCCTCGATGGCCGACTTGTTGCCAAACCAGCCGACCTGCACCTTGTTGAAGCGCATGGCCTCGATCACGCCGGCGTAGTCGGTCGCGAAGAAGGGCTTGACCGTCAGACCGGTGGCGCGGGCCAGATCGTCGAGCACCGGCTGCCAGGCGCTCTTGAGGTTGGACGACGACTCGGTCGAGATGAAGCCGAAGGCGATCTCGTTGCTCTGCGCTTGGGCGGCGTTGGCGAGCGGCAGCGTGGCGGCGGCGGCAAGCGCAAGACGCGCGATGGCCTGGCGACGGTTCATGGCGGATTTCCTTGAGGCGGGAGGAGAGGCGCGTCAGGCCGGTTGCGGCAGCGCGAAGAAATCGGGAGCGGACTCGGGCCGGGCGGCGGCCGGCGCGGCCAGCAGCTCGTCGGTCTGGGTGCCGTACAGGTCGCGCAGCCGCGCCGGCGTGAGGTCTTGCGTCGGGCCGTCGAACACCACCGCGCCGGCGCGCAGCGCGACCGTGCGCGGGCAGAAGGCAAATGCGTAATCGACCTGATGCAGCGACACCAGCACGGTCACGCCCAGCTCGCGGTTGAGTTCGGCCAGCAGCGCCATCACGCGGCGCGAGGATTCGGGGTCGAGCGAGGCGATCGGCTCATCGGCCAGGATCAGGCGCGCGCCCTGCACCAGCGCGCGCGAGATGGCGGCGCGCTGCTGCTGGCCGCCCGACAGCGTCGAGGCGCGCTGCCAGGCGCAGCCTTCGATGCCGACCCGGCGCAGCGCATCGAGCGCGCGTTCGCGCTCCGCCAACGGAAACCGCCCGAGTAGGCCGCGCCACAACGGCAGCCGGTGCAGCGCGCCGACCAGCACATTGGTCAGCACCGGCAGCCGCTCGACCAGATTGAACTGCTGGAACACGCAGGCCACGTCGGCGCGCTGGGCCCGCACATCGCGCGCGAGCCGGCCGCCGGACTGCACTTCGCGGCCAAACAGCCGCACCACCGACTGGCTGCCCGCATCGGCGCGATGCAGCCCGTTGAGATGACGCAGCAGCGTGCTCTTGCCCGAGCCCGAGGCGCCGAGCAGCGCGACCATCTCGCCGCGCCGCACGCTCAGCGACACACCGCGCAGCGCCGGCTGGCCGCCGAAGCGCTTGCTCAAGCCCGTCACTTCGATTGCGTTGCTGTCGTTGGACATCGCCCCTCCGCAGGCGCCATGGCCCGAATCGCCCGGATCGTCGGCGCGCGGGGTGACGTGTGCGTGAAGCGGGGCTGACAGGCGCGTGACGGTTTGCGGCGACCGCCGGTCGCAACACCCTTGCCCGCCGCGTAACGCTTCGATTCGCCGACGGCGGCCGCGACCTTCACGGCGAAGACTGCGGCTCCATTGGCCAGCGGCCACAGGGGCCGCACCGGTTGCGCGCGCCCCGTCCGGCGCCGCGCCGGCGAGCCTTGTTTCCGGCGCCCGCTCCTTCTCCGGCATGGCGCCGGGCATCGGAGCCCGATCCATGACCCGCCTTCCTCCCGGCACGCGCCCGCTGCTCCTCGTTGCACTGGCGGCGCCGCTGCTGCTTGCCCTCGCCCCGGCCCATGCCGACGGCACGCCCGAAGCGGGCACGCCCAACGCCGTCGCGGCCGACAAGGCCGGCGGCAATGCCGACGCCGGCAAGACCGTGTTCCAGAACCAGTGCGCGTCCTGCCACACCGTCATGCCGGGCAAGAACGGCTTTGGCCCGTCGCTCGCGGGCGTGGTCGGCCGGCACGCCGGCAGCCTGCGCGACTACAAGTACACCGACGCGATGGCGCACTCGGGCCTGACGTGGAACGAGGCGGAGATCGAATCCTTCATCGCCTCGTCGACCGCCAAGCTGCCCGGCACCGCGATGGCCGTGGCCGTCGCCGATCCCAAGGCGCGCGCCGACGTGGTCGCCTATCTCAAGACGCTCGGCGCGCCCGATGCCGCCAGCGCCGCGCCGCCCAGGGCGCCCACGCCCATCGCCGGCGGCCCCACGCAGGCCCAGCTGATGAACGCCGCCGCCGACCGCGCCAACTGGCTCTACGCCAGCAAGGACTGGTCGGGCCAGCATTACGTCGACCTCAGGCAGATCACGCCGGCCAACGCGGGCCAGCTGCGCGCGACCTGCATCTACCGCTCCAACACGGCCGGCTCCACGCAGACCAATCCGCTCGTGTTCGACGGCGTCATGTACTTCACCATCGACGAGAGCACGGTCGCCATCGACGCCGCGACCTGCCGGCCGCGCTGGACCCATCGCTGGGCCATGAAGGACGCCGCGCTGTCGAAGAGCAACCGCGGCGTCGCCATCAAGGACGGCCGGCTGGTGCGCGGCACGCCCGACGGCTATCTGCTCGAACTCAACATGGCCGACGGCTCCGAAATCTGGAGCCGCAAGATCGCCGACGCGAAGAACAGCCAGTACCTGAGCATGCCGCCGCTCATCTACGGCGACAGCATCGTCTACGGGCCCGCCGGCGCAGACTGGGGCGCCAAGAACTGGGTCGGCGCCTTCGACCTGAAAACCGGCGAACCGCGCTGGCGCTTCAACGTGATCCCCGACGACAACGAGCCCGGCGCCGACAGCTGGCCCAGCGCCCAGGCGCGCCAGCACGGCGGCGGCAGCCTGTGGACGCCGTTCACGCTCGACGCCGCCAAGGGCGTGCTCTGGGTGCCGGTCGGCAACCCGGCGCCCGACTTCTACCGCGACGCCCGCGTGGGCGCGAACCTGTACACCAACTCGGCCGTCGCGCTCGACATCGACACCGGCAAGCTGCTCTGGTATCGCCAGTTCGGCCCGGCCGACGAGCACGACCGCGACCTGAGCCAGACCAGCCCGCTGTTCAGCGTGGCCAGCGGCGGCGGCAAGCCGCGCGACCTGATCGCCATCGGCGGCAAGGACGGGCTGCTGCGCGTGCTCGACCGCAACAGCCACGAGCAGCTCTGGCAGGCCGAGATCACCAGCCGCACCGACTTCGACGCCTCGCCCACGCCCGAGGGCGTGCATTCCTGCCCCGGCCTGCTCGGCGGGCTGGAATGGAACGGTCCGGCCTACAGCCCGCAGGCGCGCGCGCTCTACGTGTCCAGCATCGACTGGTGCGGCACCTTCACGCGCAGCGCCACGCCGCCGGCCTTCGTGGACAACTCGCACTACTACGGCGGCGCCGTGTCGCCCGACCCCGAGGACAGGAAGAAGGGCTGGATCCAGGCGCTCGACGCGACCACCGGCAAGGTGAAGTGGAAACGGCAATGGTCCACGCCGCTCGTGGCCGCGATCACCGCCACCAGCGGCGGCGTGCTGTTCACCGGCGACCTCGACAACAACTTCCTCGCGCTCGACGCGGCCAGCGGCAAGACGCTCTACTCGTTCAACACCGGCGGCTCGGTGGGCGGCGGCGTCATCAGCTATGCGCTCGGCGGCAAGCAGTACGTGGCCACCACGAGTGGCGTGGTGTCGGGCTTCTTCGGCGGCACGGGCACGTCGGCGATCGTGGTGTTCGCGCTGCCGTAACCGGCGCCGGCGCGGGCCGGGCGCAGCACAATCGGGGGACTTCTGCCCACGCCTCCGAAAGCCTCCATGGACATCGTCCGCGCCATCGCCGACTACAACGCCGGCCGCGATCCCGAACGCCTCGCGCTCAAGTACGCAAAGATGCGCGGCGACCCCTTCGTGTTCCTGCGCGGCAGCTGCCACCTGTTCCACGACCGCATGCCGCAGGGCGGCGTGTTTGCCAGCGCCCCCGCCGCCTGGGCCTGCGGCGACCTGCATCTGGAGAACTTCGGCAGCTACAAGGCCGACAGCCGCCAGGTGCAGTTCGACATCAACGACTTCGACGAAGCCGCGCTCGCGCCCGCCAGCTGGGATCTGGCGCGGCTACTGACCAGCCTGCGCGTCGGTGCCTCTGGCCTCGGCATTTCCGCCGCCGAGACCGATGTGCTCTGCCGCGCCCAGCTCGCCGCCTACCGCGCCGCGCTGGCCGACGGCAAGGCCGGCTGGATCGACCGCGACACCGCCGACGGCCAGATCGGCGACCTGCTCGCCGACCTGCGCAACCGCAAGCGCGCCGACTACATCGGCAAGCGCACCGAGACGCGCGACGGGCATCTGCGCCTGCGCACCGACAACGGCAAGGCGCTGCCGGCCAGTCCGGAGCAGCGCGGCGCCGTGGCCGCCTTCCTCGACCGCTTCGCCGCCAGCCAGCCCGAGCCGCGCTTCTACAAGCTCATCGACGTGGCGCGCCGCATCGCCGGCACCGGCAGCCTGGGCGTGGAGCGCTATGTGCTGCTGGTGCGCGGCAAGGGCGACGGCCTCGAAGGCCATTACCTGCTCGACCTCAAGCGCGCGCTGCCGTCCACGCTGGCGCCCAAGGTGGCGCTCGCGCAGCCCGCGTGGGTGAGCGACGCCGACCGCATCGTGCTGCTGCAACGGCGCATGCAGGCGGCGTCGATGGCCTTCCTGCACGCGGTGGACTTTGGCGGCCAGCCCTTCGTGCTGCGCGGCCTGCAACCGTCGGAAGACCGCGTGACGCTGGAGCGCAAGGCGCAGTCGCTGGCCGAGCTGCGCGCCACCATCGAGACGCTGGGCCGGCTGCTGGCCTGGGCGCAATTGCGCAGCAGCGGCCGGCAGGGCTCGGCCAATGCCGATGCGCTGATCGCCTGGGCCGGCGACCCGCACTGGCCGCCCGAGCTGCTGGCCGCCACCGAAGCGCTGGCGGCCCGGACGCGCGCCGATTCGGCCGCCTTCGACGCCGCCTGTGCCGACGGCAGCCTGCATGCCTGACGCAGCGCAAACCGCCGTGCCCGGCTGGCGCGATGCCGCCGCCGGCCTCTGCGTGGCCGGCCTGCTGATTCCGGAAGCCGTCGCCTATGCCGGGCTGGCGCGCGTGCCGGCCGGCCATGCGCTCGCGGCCGCGCTGGCCGGGCTGCTGGTCTACGGCCTGCTCGGCGGCAGCCGGTTTGCCGTGGTGTCGCCGACCTCGTCCACCGCCACGCTGGCGGCGGCGGCGGTGCTGGCGCTGCCGGCCACCGGTGCCGATCCGGGCGCGTTTCTGCAAGCCCTTGCAGCGCTGGTGCTGCTGGCCGGTGCGGCGCTGGCGCTGCTGGGCGTGGCGCGGCAAGGCCAGCTGTCGGGGCTGGTGTCGCGGCCGGTGCTGCGCGGCTTCGGCTTTGCGCTGGCGCTGTCGATCGTGCTGCGCCAGCTGCCCGATGCGCTCGGCCTGCCACTGCCGCACGACGCCGGCGCCGATCCGCTGCATGTGCTGATCTACACCGCGCGCCATGCCGCCGACTGGCATCGCGCCAGCCTGCTGGTGGCGCTGGCCACCGGCGCGCTGATTGCGCTGCTGCGGCGCTGGCCGGCGCTGCCGGGCTTTCTCATCGCGATGCTGGCGGCGGTCGCGGCGTCGCAGGCGCTCGGGCTGGAGGCGCGCGGCGTGGCCACGGTCGGCCGCATCGCCGCGCCGGCGTTTGCGCCCGCCTTGCCGCTGCTGCCGCTCGACCAGTGGCTGCGCGCGGCCGAGCTGGCCTTCGGCGTGGTGGTGCTGGTGTTCGCCGAATCGTGGGGCAGCATCCGCGGGCTGGCGCTGGCGCATGGCGACAGCATCGACGCCGACCGCGAGCTGCGCGCGCTGGGCCTGTGCAATCTGGCGTCGGCGCTGTTGCAGGGGCTGCCGGTGGGCGCGGGGTTTTCGGCCAGTCAGGCCAATGCGGCGGCCGGCGCGCAAAGCCGGCGCGCCGGACTGATGGCGTTTGCGGCCATCGGCGCGGTGCTGGCGTTTGGCCTGCCGGCGCTGGCGCTGCTGCCGCGCCCGGTGCTGGCGGTGGCGGTGATCGCGGCGCTCTGGCACTCGCTGTCGCCGGCGCCGCTGCTGGCGGTGTGGCGCATGCGGCGCGACCGGGTGCTGCTGCTCGGCGCGGTCGCGGCGGTGCTGGGCTTTGGCGTGCTGCACGGCATGCTCGCGGCGGTCGGGCTGTCGCTGGTGGCGGCGCTGCGGCGCTTCAGCCAGCCGGTGGTGCATGAGCTGGGGCGGCTCGGCAGCACGCGCAATTTCGTGGTGACCGATGCCCATCCCGATGCGCTGGCGCTGCCCGGCCTGATCGTGCTGCGGCCCGAGGAGCCGCTGTTCTTTGCCAGCGCCGAGCGCGTGGTGCATGAGGTGATCGAGCGCGCCGGCCAACGCCGCGGCCTGCGCGCCGTGGTGCTCAGCCTGGAAGAAAGCTCCGACCTCGACAGCACCGCGGTGGAGTGCCTGATGGAGCTGTCGCGCCGGCTGGAGCGCAACGGCCAGACCCTGCTGCTGGCGCGCGCCAAGGACCGCGTGCGCGAACTGCTGGCGCGCTGCGACCCCGACGGCGTGGGCCGGCAGGCGCGCATGACCTTCAGCGTGGCCGATGCGGTGGCGCTGGCTGCGGCAGACGCGCCCGGCGGCTGAACGCCGCCGCCTGTGCGCAAATCCCTCCGCTCGCCAGGGTTGGCGGCGCCGTGCGGCGGCAGTCCCTTGCAAGCGCCCGCTACGCTCGGCAGATTTGCTCGGCCGAGCCCAGAGCGCATGACGCGCCCCGGGCCTCAACCCGGCTCGGCACCTCCCACCGACCGCCGCCTCCATGCCCAGCCCAATCCTCCGCCGCGCCGCCCTCCTCCCCTGCCTGCTGCTGATGTACGCCGCCCCGGCCTCGGCCCACATCAAGTGGTTCAACAGCAAGATCAACCTGATGATTCCGCCGCGCGGCCTCGACGAGGTCGTGGCGCTCACGCCCTTCGCCTGGATCTTTGCCGCCGCGATCGCGGTGCTGTTCGCCGCGTCGCTGCTCGACTCGTATCTGGTCGGCCGCAACACCGGCATCGCGCAGCGGCTGGCCCGCGTCGACCGCAGCTTCGAGGGCCGCACCTATCTGTTCCTGCGCGTGCTGGTGGCGGTGTTCTTCGCCATCCTGGGCAGCGAGCACAGCGTGCTGCTCACGCCCGAATCGACCACCTCGGCCTGGTGGGTGGCCAATCTGCAATACCTGATCGCGGCCACCGCGCTGCTGCCGGCCACCGGCTGGATCGCGGCCACCGGCATCGTGCTGCTCTACGGCATGGGCATCGAATGCCTCGGCCTGTTCCACATGCTCGACTACCCGGCCTTCCTGGGCGCGGCCGCCTATCTGCTGCTGATGTCGCTGCGGCCCGAGCTGCATGTGCGCGCGCTGGCCATCCTGCGCATCGCCACCGCGCTCACGCTGATGGTCGGCGCGGCCGAGAAGTTCGGCTATCCGAACTGGAGCTTCGAGCTGCTGCACGACTACCCGGTGCTGCGCTTTGGCATGACCGATCTGGAGTTCTACATGGCCGGCGCCGGCATGGTCGAATTCGCGCTCGCCTATCTGGTGCTGTTCGGCCGGCTGTCGGGCAAGGCCGGCTCGGCGCTGCTGTTCTGCCTGATGTCGGCGGCGATCCTGCTGTTCGGCTGGATGGACTTCGTCGGCCATGCGCTGTTTCTGGCGGCGCTGTTCGCGCTGACCTGGAACCGCAACCCGATCGCCGAGCGGATGCAGGTGCGCGGCCGGCATGGCGTGCTGGCGACGGCGGCGCTCAGCAGCCTGCTGTTCGCCGCGCTGCTGCCGGCGGCGGTGGCCGGCTACCGCTATGCCGACATCCATCTGGTGACGCTGTGCAGCACCCAGCCCAACGGGGTGCATATCCATCGGTAAGGCACGGCCGGCGGCGCCTCACTGGCCGGCGCGCGCCGCCATCACCCGGCCCAGATTCAGCTCGATCCAGTCGGCCAGCGCGCCGACCCGCGCCGCCACCTCCTCGCCCAGCGGCGTGAGCCGGTATTCGACGCGCGGCGGCACCTCGGGATAGGCGGTGCGCTCGACGAAGCCGTCGCCCTCCAGCCCTTGCAGCGTCTGCGCCAGCATCTTTTCGCTCACGCCGCCGACCTTGCGCCGCAGCTCGCTGAAGCGATGCACGCCCTGTGCAAGCGCGACCAGCACCAGCACGCCCCAGCGGCTCGTCACATGCTGGAGCACCGCGCGCGACGGACAGGCCGCCGCCATCAGCTCGCCGCGCCGCAGCGCCTCGGACAAGCCGACGCGCGGCTCGGCCATCACTGCCGGATTCACTGCCGCCGCCGGCCTGGCGCGCCTGCTCTTGACCGTTGCCATGACACTTACCTTTTTGTGCGTACTTACGTTTCGTTAGTGCCAAGTCTAAGCTGCGCGGCACCTCAACGACAGCACTGGAGTCACCCATGATTGCCATCACCGGCGCCACCGGCCAGCTCGGCCGCCTCGTCATCGACGCGCTGCTCGCCAGCGTGCCCGCCAGCCAGATCGTCGCCGCCGTGCGCAACCCGGCCAAGGCCGCCGACCTGGCCGCCAAGGGCATCGCGGTGCGCGAAGCCGACTACTCCAAGCCCGAGACGCTCGCCGGCGCATTTGCCGGGGTGGACAAACTGCTGCTCATCTCGTCGAGCGAAGTGGGCCAGCGCACGGCCCAGCACACCGCCGTGATCGACGCCGCCAAGGCCGCCGGCGTGAAGCTGCTGGCCTACACCAGCCTGCTGCATGCCGACACCTCGCCGCTCGCGCTCGCCGCCGAGCATGTGGCGACCGAGCAGGCGCTCAAGGCCTCGGGCCTGCCGCATGTGCTGCTGCGCAATGGCTGGTATGTGGAGAACTATCTGCTGGCGCTGCCGACCGCGCTGGAACACGGCGCGCTGCTGGGCGCGGCGGGCGAAGGCCGCATCTCGGCCGCGAGCCGCGCGGACTACGCGGCGGCCGCTGCGGCCGTGCTCACCAGCGCCGAGGATCAGGCCGGGCGCGTGCATGAGCTGGCTGGCGACGAGTCCTACTCGCTGGCCGAACTGGCGGCGGAGATTGCCGCGCAGGCGGGCAAGCCGGTGGTCTACAACAACCTGCCCGAGGCGGCCTACAAGGATGTGCTGGTGAGCGTGGGGCTGCCGGAAGGCTTTGCCGCGCTGCTGGCGGATTCGGATGCGGGCGCGGCCAAGGGGGCGCTGTTCGATGGCGGGAAGGGGATCGGGGCGCTGACGGGGAAGGCGACGGTGACGGTGAAGGCGGCGGTGGCGGCGGCGCTCAAGGGCTGAGCAAAGGGTTTGATGAGGGCGCGCTCATTGCCATACCTCGCGCGTCGTCTTCAGCTCATGCGCCAGCGCGCGCAGCCGGCGCCAGCCTGCCGCGCGCTCAAGCCCGGTCTCGGCATGCAGCTGCTCGACCACGCCGGCCAGCAGCGACATCGGCGCTTCCTCCAGCAGGCTGCTGACGATGCCGCGCAACATCCGGCGCCGGGCCGGATTTGTCTGCTTGCCTTTGCGCCCGCGCTTGGCGACCGTCCGGTCACAACGACAAACGCGGGATGACGGATGGCGACGCAGGACTTGGCGGCAAGTGTCGGGCGCGAGCGGACGCGACGGCTGGGCTGGCTGGCGGCGGCGACGGCGCTGCTGCTGGCGCTGATCGTGGGGCTGTACTGGTTTGCGCAGCAGAAGCAGGCGGCGCTGGGAAGTCGGTATGAGCCGGCGCCGGAGTTGATGGAGCAGCCGCTTGAATGGCTGCTTGCGCCGCGCGAGACGAATCGGTTTTTGCGGCCGGTGCCGAGCTTGCGGGATGTTGCTGGAGTGTCGGAGGTACCCAATCTCAAAAGCGTGCATTTCGCCAGTGACGGCTTGCGCGGATGGGCCGTCGGAGACGGCGGCACCATCCTCGCCACCGACAACGGCGGGCGCTCATGGGCTGTCCAGGCCAGGGATTCAAGGTCTTGGCTCAACTGCGTGACTTTCGCCAGCGACGGCTTGCGCGGATGGGTCGTCGGAAACGACGGCACCGTCCTCGCCACCGACAACGGCGGACGCTCCTGGGCCCTACAGACCAACAATTCAAAGTCTTGGCTCAACAGCGTGACCTTCGCCAGCGACGGCCTGCGCGGATGGGCCGTCGGAATGAGCGGCGCCATCCTTGCCACCGACAACGGCGGGCGCTCATGGGCTGTCCAGACAAACAATTCAAAGTCTGTCCTCGCCAGCGTGACCTTCGCCAGCGACGGCCTGCGCGGGTGGGCCGTCGGCTCCGACGGGAACATCCTCGCCACTGACAACGGCGGACTCGCCTGGACTGGCCAGGCCAGCAATTCAAAGTCCATGCTTACCGGGGTGACCTTTGCCCGCGACGGCCTGCGCGGTTGGTCCGTGGGAGATGGCGGCACCATCCTCGCCACCGACAACGGCGGGCGCTCCTGGGCCCTACAGACCAACAATTCAAAGTCTTGGCTCACCAGCGTGACCTTCGCCAGCGACGGCTTGCGCGGGTGGGCGGTCAGCGATGCGGGAACCGTCCTCGCCACCGACAACGGCGGACGCTCCTGGGCCGTCCAGACCAGCGATACAACGGCCAGGCTCACCAGCGTGACCTTCGCCAGCGACAACCTGCGCGGCTGGATCGTCGGCGACGACAGCACCATTCTCGCCACCACCAACGGCGGCAAAACCTGGCACCAGGCCGCCACCTACTCCCGCAGCCCCGCCCCCTGGTTCTACCTCGCCAGCGTCGCGCTGCTACTGGTCTTCGCCCGCGCCACCCTGCCCGCCGGCTGGCGCCGCGACCTCGCCGGTCTCATCCTCGCCCACCCCGTCGCCGACGGCCCCATCGACGACAGCCGCCACGACCGCCTGCGCTTCACCCCCATCGTCGAGGCGCTCGCGAGCTTTCTGCGTCATGACGCCACCCGCCCGCCGCTCGCCATCGCAATCACCGCGCCCTGGGGTCGCGGCAAGAGTTCGATGATGGCCATGCTCAGGCAGCGGCTCGACCGGCTCGGCGGGCGCACCGTCTGGTTCAACGCCTGGCATCACCAGAAGGACGCGGTCGCGCTCGCCGCCCTGCTCGGCGTGCTACAGCGCGAGGCGCCGCCGCCGTGGTTCAGCCTCGCCGGGCTGCGCTTCCGGTTCTGGCTGGTGGTGCGGCGCTGGCGCCGCGCGCCCTTCCTCACTGCCCTGCCCGCATTGATGGCCCTGGTGCTGCTGTTCGGGCCGCTGGCCGTCATCGGCGGGTCGGTGCTCGACCGCACCGGCAGCTTCAAATGGCTGGCCGGCCAGGTCACCGCGCTGGCGCAAGCCCTGCCCAGCCATCCGGCGGTCGAGCAGCTGTTTGCCGGCAACTGGGCCGGCTTCTTCAAGGCCAGCCTGGGCCTGCTCGGCAGCGAGCCGTCGCGCGTGCTGGGGCCGCTTGCCGCCTGCCTCGTCGTGGTGGTGTCGGTCGCCTATCTGCTGCTCTACCTGCTGCGCAGTTTTCCGGACCGGCCGGGCGTGCTGCTCGCCACGCTCGGCAAGGACTTCAGCACCCGCGTGGCCGACGAGCAGACCACCTTCCGCGCCCGCTTCCGCGAGCACTTTGCCGACGTGTGCGAGGCGCTGCGCCCGGGCACGCTCACCGTCTTCATCGACGACCTGGACCGCTGCTCGCCCGACACCTGCGCCGAGGTGCTGGAGGCGGTGAACTTCCTCGTCACTTCGGGCAACTGCTTTGTCGTGTTGGGCGTCGCGCGCGAGATCGTCGAGGCCCAGCTCGGCAAGCACTTCACCGACCTCGCGACGCTGCTGCCCGAGCTGGAAAGCGCGCGGCGCGGCGAAGTGCCCGCCGCCGACTCACCGCCCGCGCCGGACAGCACGCCAGCCGCGCGCCAGCTCGCCTATGCCCAGGCCTATCTGCGCAAGCTGGTGCAGATCGAGATTCCGGTGCCGGCGCTGTCGGCCGAGGCTGGCGCCGCGCTGCTGCGCTCCGACGAGGACGATGGTGCGGAGGAAGCCAGCCACGGCCTGCACGACGCGCATGTGCGGCTTCGAGCGCGGCAGCAGGCGCAGCGCTGCGCAAGGGCCGAGCGATGGGTGCATCGGCTTGACCTTGGTTTCGCCGGATTTCGCTGGGTCGCTCGCGCCGCCGTGGTCGGCTGGCTTGTCGGCTGGATCTGGATCAACGCCGACCCTTGGCTCGGCCAGCTGAAAAAGCAGGAAGCCAGCCGCCAGACCGAAACACGCAACACGCTGATGGCACACGAAAGCACCGAGCGGCCGAAGCTCATCGCCTATGTCGAATGGCTCAAGCGCAGCCCGGCGCCAGTCACGCCCAAGCCAGGCGACGCAAAGCTGGCCGGCGAACTCGCCGCCTTGGCCAAGGAGAACAACGCCGCACGCATCAGCGAGGCCGAGCGCCGACTGAAGAAGGTGGACGAGCAGCTCGACCGACTCTCGGCTGCGGCCGACCAATCCCAGCACGGCCTGTTTGCGGAGAGGGAAGCCCAGACCACCGTCTTCCTGCGCGAAACGCTCGACTGGATCGGCAAGGACGAGGCTTATGCGCTGCACCTGGAAGCGGGCCGGAAGTCGGTCAGCGCGCCCAATGTGTCGACCCAGCCGCGCGAGCCGGCCCCGCTGCGGGATGTGCCGGCGGCGTCGGGCGAGCCTGCGCCGGTCGATGACGACAGCGGTCCGTCGCTGGTGTGGCTTCCGGTCGCGGTGCTGATCACGCTTGCGGGCTGGCGCGGCTGGCGCATCTGGAACGAGTCACCGCGCGCGGCGGCGGATCGCCGCTATGCCGAAGCGGTGAAGGTCTGGCAGTCGCTCTTCATGGTTGAAGACCGGCTGCGCGCGCCGCGCGAACTCAAGCGCTTTCTCAACCTGAGCCGTTATGTGAGCGTGCGGCTGAATCTGCCGGTGTATCGGCGGCAGACGCTGGCGGAGAGCGTTGTCAGCCGACTGATGCCCGCCCTCCTAGAGGACCTCAGCGCGACACCGAGTGTTTCTGAAACCTCCGTTGTCGGGTTATCGGCGCTCTACCTGATTAAGCCGAAGGAGGTGCGAGTGCGAGACGACGTTGCACGCTTCCTATCGGCCCCGCATGCCGACTCCTTTTATCTCGCTGGGCTTGCGGAGAAGAGGCCGTTGGAACCAGTCAACGGCTACTACTTATTGCTGACCACGCGGCTACTCGAAATTCGGACCGCGCTGGTCGAACCTGACTCAACGGAATGGGAATGGAGCGACAGCGACGTGAAGGCATTTCTTGAGGTTGTTAGTGAACTGAGAACTGACGACTGATTCGCAGAGCGAAATCAAGCCGCCTCCACCTCCTCCCCCAGAAACCCCCCACTCTGATGCGCCCACAACCGCGCATACAACCCACCCTTGGCCAGCAGCTCCGAGTGACTCCCCTCCTCCACAATCCTTCCGTGCTCCAGCACCACCAGCCTATCCATCGCCGCAATCGTCGATAGCCGGTGCGCGATCGCCACCACCGTCTTCCCCTCCATCAGCGAATAAAGACTGGCCTGGATCGCCGCCTCCACCTCGCTGTCGAGCGCGCTGGTGGCTTCGTCGAGCAGCAATATCGGCGCGTCCTTCAGCATCACGCGGGCGATGGCGATGCGCTGGCGCTGGCCGCCCGACAGCTTCACGCCGCGTTCGCCCACATGCGCGTCGTAGCCGCTGCGGCCCTTGGCATCGGCCAGTTGCGCGATGAACTCGTCGGCCTCGGCGCGGCGCGCGGCGGCCAGCATGTCGGCGTCGCCGGCGTCGGGCCGGCCGTACAGGATGTTGTCGCGCACCGAGCGGTGCAGCAGCGAGGTGTCCTGCGTGACCATGCCGATCTGCGCGCGCAGGCTTTCCTGCGTGACCGCGCTCACGTCCTGGCCGTCGATCAGCACCCGGCCGCCCTCGGCGTCGTAGAAGCGCAGCAGCAGATTCACGATGGTGCTTTTGCCCGCGCCCGAGCGGCCGACCAGCCCGATCTTCTCGCCCGGCCGTATCGCCAGATCGAGCCCGTCGATCACCTGGCGCGCGCCGCCATAGCCAAAGCGCACCCGCTCGAAGCGCACCTCGCCGCGCGTGACCTTGAGCGGCTTTGCGTCGGGCTGGTCGACGACCGCATGCGGCCGCGCCAGCGTGGCGATGCCGTCCTGCACCGTGCCGATCTGCTCGAACAGCGAGGTCATTTCCCACATCACCCAGTGCGAGATGCCGTTGAGCCGCAGCGCCATCGCCGTGGCCGCCGCCAGCGCGCCCGGGCCGATCTGGCCCCGGCTCCACAGCCACAGCGCCAGACCCGCCGTGCCACCGACCAGCAGCACGCTGAGCGCATGGTTCACCACCTCCACGCCGGTCACGAGCCGCATCTGGCCATGCACCGTGGCCATGAATTCGCGCATCGCGCCGCGCGCATATGACGCCTCGCGCCGGCCGTGCGAGAACAGCTTGACCGTGGCGATGTTGGTGTAGGCGTCGGTGATGCGGCCGGTCATGAGCGAGCGTGCATCGGCCTGCGCCTCGGACGTGCGCGCGAGTCGCGGGATGAAGAAGAACATCGAGCCCACATAGCCCGCCGCCCACAGCGCAAAGGGCAGCAGCAGCCACCAGTCGAAGCCGGCCGCCACCGCCGAAATGGTGGCGAAGTAGATGACCGCGAACACCAGGATGTCGGTGAGGATGAACACCACCTCGCGCACCGCGAGCGCGGTCTGCATCACCTTGGCCGAGACCCGGCCGGCAAATTCATCCTGATAGAAGCCCATGCTCTGGCCGAGCATCAGCCGGTGAAAGTTCCAGCGCAGCCGCATCGGAAAGTTGCCGGCCAGCGTCTGATGCTTGAACGCCGATTGCAGCGCCACCGCGCCGATGCTGAACAGCAGCAGCGCGCCCAGCCAGGCCAGCGTGGCGCCGTGCGCGGCCACAAAGGCGGCCGGCGTGGTGTCGGTGGTCCAGTCCACGAGCTTGCCCATGATGGCGAACAGCACCGCCTCGAACACGCCCACAAAGGCGGTCAGCGCCGACATGCCGAGGATGAAGGGCCGCATGCCCTCGGTGCCGGCCCAGAGGAAGCGGAACAGGCCGCGCGGCGGCGTGACCGGCTCGGGCGCGGGATAGGGATCGACAAGACGTTCGAAAAAAGCGGCCAGCACGCGAAGCTCCAACGGCAAAAGCAAAACCTTGCAGCCTGATTGCTGCACTGCGCCGAAGTCTGCAACAAGCTGTGCACGACCGTGCCGTTGACCTGATGCAAGGCCACAGTCGCGGCGCCGCGCAATGATTTCTCCACCGACTACAAGGCGCTGACGACCACCATGACAACCTCCCATCCCGTACTGCGCCGCGCGCTGGTACTGCTCGTTCTTCTGGCGCTGGCGGCGGGCGGCGGCTGGTATTGGTGGCGCTCGCGGCCGGTGCCGCTGCCGGCCGGCATCGTGCAGACCAACGGTCGGGTCGAGGCGGTGCAGATCGACGTGGCGACCAAGCTGGCCGGCCGCGTGGCCGAGGTGCTGGTGCGCGAAGGCGATCTGGTCGAGGCCGGGCAGGTGATCGCGAAGATGGACACCGCCGCGCTCGATGCCCAGCTGGCGCAGGCCCAGGCCCAGGTGGCGCAGGCGCGCGACTCGGTCGCGGCGGCGCAGGCGGTGGTCGATCAGCGCAACGGCGAGCTGACGCTGGCGCAGAACAATTTCTCGCGCTCCGAAGACTTGGTGGCGCGCGGCTTCATCAGCCCGCAAAAGCTCGATGTGGATCGCTCGTCGATGCTCACCGCGCGCGCGGCGGTGGCGGCATCGAAGGCGCAGGCGGTGGGCGCCGGCTCGGCCGTCAAGGCGGCGCAGGCGGCGGTCGACCGGGTGCGCAGCGATCTGGCCGACACGGTGCTGAAGGCGCCGCGCGCCGGCCGCGTGCAATACCGGCTGGCCGAGCCGGGCGAGGTGCTGGCGGCCGGCGGCAAGGTGGTGAGCCTGCTCGATCTGGCCGATGTGTACATGACGGTGTTCGTGCCCGAGGGCTCGGCCGGACGCGCGGCCATCGGCGCCGAGGCACGGCTGATCTTTGATGCCGCGCCCGAGTACGTGGTGCCGGCGCGCGTGAGCTTTGTGGCGGCCGAGGCCCAGTTCACGCCCAAGACGGTCGAGACCAGCCAGGAGCGCCAGAAGCTGGTGTTCCGCGTCAAGCTGGCCATCGCGCCCGAGCTGCTGCGCAAGTACCAGACCCGCGTGAAGGCCGGCGTGCCGGGGCTGGCCTATGTGCGCGTCGATGAAGCCACGCCCTGGCCCGACAAGCTCGCCGTGAAGCTGCCCGCAGAATGAATCTTCCGCCGCAGGACAGCGTCGCGCGGCTCGCGGGCGCCGAACACCGCTACGGCAAGACCGTGGCGCTTGCCGGCGTCGATCTGGCGATTCCGGCGCGGCGCACGGTCGGCTTCATCGGGCCGGACGGCGTGGGCAAGTCGACGCTGCTGGCGCTGGTGGCCGGCGCGCGCAAGTTGCAGCAAGGCAGCGTCGAGGTGCTGGGCGGCAGCATTGCCGATGCCGAGCATCGCGCCAGCGTCTGCCCGCGCATCGCCTACATGCCGCAGGGACTCGGCAAGAATCTCTACCCGACGCTGTCGGTGCGCGAGAACCTCGACTTCTTCGCCCGGCTGTTCGGCCTCGATGCCGCGAGCCGCGACGCCAAGATCGCCGAGCTGCTCGACGCCACCGGCCTCACGCCCTTCCCCGACCGGCCGGCCGGCAAGCTTTCGGGCGGCATGAAGCAGAAGCTGGCGCTGTGCTGCGCGCTCATCCACGACCCCGATCTGCTCATCCTCGACGAGCCCACGACCGGCGTCGATCCGCTGTCGCGGCGCCAGTTCTGGGAGCTGATCGAGCGCATGCGCGCGCGCCGGCCGGGCATGAGCGTGCTGGTCGCCACCGCCTATTTCGACGAGGCCGAGCGCTTCGACGAACTGGTCGCGATGGACAGCGGCCGCGTGCTGGCGCAGCAGACGCCGGCCGCGCTCAAGGCGAGTACCGGCGCGACCACGCTCGAACAGGCCTTCGTCCAGCTGCTGCCGCCCGAGCGACGCGGCACGGGCGGCGTGTTCACCGTGCCGCCGCGCAGCGTGGCCGACGGCGCCGAGCAGATCGCCATCGAGGCCACCGGCCTCACGCGCCGCTTCGGCGATTTCACGGCGGTGGACGGCGTGAGCTTCCGCATTCCGCGCGGCGAGATCTTCGGCTTCCTCGGCTCCAACGGCTGCGGCAAGACCACCACGATGAAGATGCTCACCGGCCTGCTGCCCGCGACCGAAGGCAGCGCAAAACTCTTCGGCAAGGAGGTCGATGCCAACGACCTTGCGACCCGCAAGCGCGTGGGTTTCATGTCGCAGGCCTTCTCGCTCTACAGCGAGCTGAGCGTGCGGCAGAACCTGGCGCTGCATGCGCGGCTGTTCCAGCTGCCGCGCGCGCGCATCGCGCCGCGTCTGGCCGAGCTGGCCGAGACCTTTGGCCTGGATGCCTGGATGGATCAGGTCGCCGACAGCCTGCCGCTCGGCGTGCGCCAGCGGCTGTCGCTGGCGGTCGCGGTCATCCACGAGCCCGAGCTGCTCATCCTGGACGAGCCCACGTCGGGCGTGGACCCGGTGGCGCGCGACCAGTTCTGGGCGCTGCTCGTGGACCTGTCGCGCAACAAGGGCACGACCATCTTCATCTCGACCCACTTCATGAACGAGGCCGAGCGCTGCGACCGCATCTCGCTGATGCATGCGGGTCGCGTGCTCACGCAGGGCAGCCCGGCCGAGATCGTGCAGGCGAGCGGCAAGGCCACGCTGGAGGACGCGTTCATCGCCGCGCTGGAAGCGGCGGCGGGCAGCCCGCCGGCGCCGGCCGCGCCAGCTGAAGCCGCCGAGGTGGCGCCGCCGATGCCGGCCGACGGCAGGACCGTGGCGGCGGCACTCGCCGACTCGGCCGCGCCGCCCGACCTGGCGCCCGCCGCCGCGCCCGCACCCGCCGTCCACGCCCGCCCGGCCGCCTTCAGCCCGCGCCGGCTCTGGGCCTATGCCCGGCGCGAAGCCACCGAGCTGCGCCGCGACACCATCCGCCTGGTGTTCGCGCTGCTCGGCCCGCTGCTGCTCATGACCGTGTTCGGCTACGGCATCACCTTCGACGTGGAAGGGCTGAGCTATCTCGCGCTCGACCGCGACGGCTCGCCGGAAAGCCGGCTCTATCTCGAAGGCTTCGCCAGCTCGCGCTACTTCCGCAACCTGGGCGCGGTCACCGATCCGGCCGCGCTCGACACCGCGCTCAAGCGCGGCGACGTCAAGTTCACGGTGGAGATTCCGCCCGGCTTTGGCCGCGACCTGCGCCAGGGCCGCGTGCCCGAGGTGATGGTCGGCATCGACGGCTCGATGCCCTTTCGCGCCGAGACCAGCCGCGGCTACATCGAGGGCGTGCATCACGCCTTCATCGCGCGCATCGCCGCCGACAACGGCGTGTCCATCGCCCAGCCCTTCACCGTGGAGGAGCGCTACCGCTACAACCAGGACTTCCGCAGCGTCTACGCGATGGTGCCGGGCGTGCTCATGCTGCTGCTCATGCTCATCCCGCCGATGATGACGGCGCTCGGCGTGGTGCGCGAAAAGGAGCTGGGCTCGATCATCAACTTCTATGTCACGCCCACCACCGGCATCGAATTCCTGCTCGGCAAGCAGCTGCCCTACATCGGGCTCGCGCTGCTCAATTTCGCGAGCCTGACCGGGCTGGCGCTGTTTCTGTTTCAGGTGCCGTTCAAGGGCGATGCGCTCACCTTTGCCGCCGGCGGCCTGCTCTATGTGGCGGCGAGCACCGCCTTCGGGCTGTTCGTCAGCTGCTTCGTCGGCAGCCAGATCGCCGCCATCTTTGCCACCGCCATCCTGGCCGTCATGCCCACCGTGCAGTTCTCCGGCTTCATGATGCCGGTGGCCTCGCTGTCGCTCGACGGCAAGCTCATCGGCCGCGCCTTCCCCAGCACCTGGTTCCAGCACATCAGCGTGGGCAGCTTCACCAAGGCGCTGCCGCCCGGTGCGCTGATGTTCGATCTGGCCATGCTGGCGCTGACCGCCGTGGCCTACATCACCGCCGCGCGGCTCGCGCTGCGCACCCAGGACAAGTGACCATGCGCGCCATCCTCTGGCTCGGCTGGAAGGAAATCATCAGCCTCGCGCGCGACGCCGCGATGGTCGGGCTCATCGTCTACGCCTTCAGCTACGCCGTGATCGGCCCGGCCAAGGGCGCGCGCATGGAGTTGCGCGACGCGTCCATCGCGGTGGTCGACGAAGACCGCTCGCCGCTCTCGGCGCGCATTGCCGATGCGCTGCTGCCGCCCTACTTTCTGCCCGCCACCACGCTCAGTGCGCGCGACATCGACAGCGCGCTCGACGCCAGCAGCACCACCTTCGTGCTCGACATCCCGCCGCGCTTCCAGGCCGACGTGGAAGCCGGCCGCGCGCCCACGCTACAACTGCATATCGACGCCACCGCCATGTCGCAGGCCGGACGCGGCAGCGCCTATGTGCAAACCATTGCAAGCCAGGAGGTGACCAGCTTCACCGGCCACGCCAGCAGCACGCCGGTGGCGCTGGTCACGCGCTCGCGCTTCAACCCCAATCTGGAGGAAGCGTGGTTCATGGGCATCTCGCAGATCATTTCCAACATCACGATGCTGGCGATCATCCTGTCGGGCGCGGCGGTGGTGCGCGAGCGCGAGCACGGCACGCTGGAGCACTTGCTGGTCATGCCGCTGCGGCCGAGCGAAATCATGCTGGCCAAGGTCTGGTCGAGCGCGCTGGTCATCGTGGCGGTGTCCACGCTGTCGCTCAAGCTGGCGGTGCAATGGGCGCTCGATGTGCCCATCGCCGGCTCGGTGCCGCTGTTCATGCTGGGCACGGCGCTCTACATGTTCAGCATGACGTCGCTCGGCATCTTCCTGGCCACGGTCGCGCGCTCGATGCCGCAGTTCGGGCTGCTCGCCTTCCCGACCTTCATCGTGCTCAACCTGCTGTCGGGCGCGATGACGCCGCTCGACAGCATGCCGACGTGGCTCCAGAACGCGATGCTGGTGTCGCCGACGCGGCATTACGTCGACTTCGCGGCGGCGATCCTGTTTCGCGGCGGCGGGCTCGATGTGGTGTGGAAGAGCTTTGCGGCGGTGATCGCGATTGGCGCGGTGTTCTTTGCCGGCGCGCTGATGCGGTTCCGCAAGACGCTGGCGGCGGCTCAGGGCTGAGCCGACAAGTCGACAGCTTGGCTCAGATCCGAGGCCGCCTCAGTCCGGGTGCCGCAAAGGCGAACTTTCGGCATACGCCAATCCAGCTTCGAAAAAACTGCGCAGCCATGTGTTTTCGGCCATGCCGGTCAGCGTCTCGAAACCTTCGGCAAACCACCGGCATGGCCAGCGCGTCATGACATCCGAAGTGAGATAGCGCTCAAGCCGGGCAAGCGTTCCTGACGGCAGCGCCGCCACCACCGGAATCGATGCAAGTCGGCCATAAATCTCGGGATGATCGGGTAGCGGCAGACACCAATGCCATCGTGAGTCACGCAAATGCTCGCGAATATCCCTCCGGCAGAAGTCTTCGCTCAGCAAAGGACCGGACAGGGAAAACGAATCGGGCCACACGAATTCGTCCTGCTCTTCCTGGGATTCCAGCCGGTTCGGCGAACGGCTGGCCAGCCACTCCCGATACAGCCGACGATCAACCTCGACTTCCAAATATCTCGGGCCATGCGATGCCGGTATGTGACGCCCCTGAGGTCGGCTCATGAGCTGCCTCGCGGTCGCCTGCTGCCGTGCAAGTTTTTGTGCCTTCCACTCCGCCCGCAGTTCCGACTGAGTCCGGGCAAGGTCGGGATGGACCAGCCAGCGCATTGGCAGAGCCCCTGTTCGCAAGGCATCTTGCAATTCCGCCATCGTCAGCCAGACCCGGGCACGGTCTACCCGGATTTCCAGGCACGCAAACCCCGCTTGGAGCAAGGCCATTGCCTTGTCGTCGGACACATCGGCAGTGACAACCACTTCAATCGCAGTTTCTGTTCCTTGCACCGTGGCGAGAACGTCCGCCCGATAACCGAGTACGGCGTGCTCCAGACGTGGATTTCCAAGCGGGGTCAAACCTGCGGGGACGACGGACTGACAGCGTCGCAGCGCACCGTCCCAGATTTCTGCGGCGAGTTCTGGCACATGCAATTCGCCCAGCGCAAGCAGCGCAGCCTTGGTCGCCGCATGCAGCGCTGACTCAACCCCTGCGCGCCCACAGGCGACAGCTTGGTCATGCGCGAAATGTGGGCGCCGTCCGCCACCACGAGAGTGCTTGGCCAGAACGGAGCCTTGGCACTCAAGGCAAATGCAGTCTGCGTCCCGGCCGGAGGGAACATCGAGAGGACCGACGACCCGCCCGTCCTCGCGCCGACGGGCAAAGGGGACAAGCAAATCCGAAAGCTTGGAAGACATGAGACGGGCGCGAATTGAACCTGACGCCAAAGGCTCGACGCCCCGCCTGTTTGGCGCAATGACGAATCACGCCAAGTCGAACGCGACAACGCTCCCACCGTTTGCCAACAGAGGGGCTTCAGTCGTCAATCGTCAATCGTCTACACGCTCAGTCTTCAAATGCACAAGCCGGTGTACCAGCGTGTGCATGCCGGTATAGGGGGCTTGCCCGTCGTGGGCGGTGGTGACGGCGGCGCGCGCCTGAGCCCGGCGCGTGGCGGTATCGAGCAATGCCTTGCTGGCGGCCCAGTGCCCGCCCTGCCCCTTCGCATAGCCGGGCAAGTGAGCTTGCAGGCGGCGCAGCGCGTCGTCGCGGTGCAGCGGCGCGTTCACATCCTCGAAGTGCAGCAGCAGCCAGAGTTCAAAGCAGGGCACCGAGGCGATCGCCTCGAAGGGCACGGGCCGCTTCTCGTCGTTGCGGTGCCTGCCGTCCAGCGCCGCCGCCTTGGCGAGGGCGGCATGGTAGGTGGCGTGGTCGTCGCGGTCGAACACGCAGCACACGCGGTCGAATTCGCGCGGGCGCAGGCCAAGCCGCGCGTCGCCATTCAGCAGCAGGTGCTCGGCGTAGTCGACGATCTGGATTGGCGACGTCCCCCAATCGCTGTGCAGCACCTGCACGTTGGCAGTGGGCAACCGCAAGTCCTGCCGGATTTCTTCGATGTAGTTGGGTTCGGTCTTCTTGCCTTCGCAGACGATCAGCAAACGCTCGACGGGTTGCCGCGTTGCCTTCTGGCGGCCCAACGCTCTGGCTGCCTGACGGTGGCGCGGCTGGTTGTCGCGGCCCATGCGCTCAGGCGCCGGTGGACGAACGCTGCGCACCACCGCGCGTGGCGCCACGCGGGCCGGGCGGCAGGGCGATGGCGGGCAGGCTGCGCAGCACCGGCACCGCGCCGTAGCGCCCGGCCAGATAGCCGCGTTCCAGTGCCTCGTGCTTGCGCGGACTGAAGTCGCTGAGCGGATAAAGCCGCGTGGCCTGGTCGGCGTCCTTCTCGGTAAACCAGATCTGGTCGCGCCGGAACAGGCCCTGATCGAGCAGCGAGGTGTCGTGCGTGGTGAACACCAGCTGGGCGCCGCGCGGATTGAGCGCCGGGTCGTGAAACATGGCGACCAGCCGGCGCACCAGCAACGTGTGCAGGCTGCTGTCGAGTTCGTCCACCACGAGAGCGCGGCCATCGCGCAGCACGTCGAGCACCGGCGCGACAAGGCAGTAGAGGCGCTGCGTGCCTTCGGATTCCTCGTGCAGTTCGAAGCTGGCCTTGCCGGCGGAAGTGCTGTGCTCGAACAGCGGGACGAGGATTTCGCTCTCTTCCTTGCCCATGTGCACCACGCCATCGGCGCCGAAAGCGAAGTTGTCGGTGACGCCTCGCATGGCGGTGGTTTTCACCTCGGCAATGCTGATGTCGGCAGTCGACAGGAAATCGCGCACGGCCAGGCGCCCCGCTGCGCTGGCGAGCAGGTGCGTGGTGAGTTCGTGATTGAGCGACGCATGCGCCGGCAGGTAGACGAGGCAATCGACGATGGCCCGATACACCGGAACCATCTGGTCGGCATTGAGCTGCGCGGCCATCGACAGAAAAAGCGCATTGGCCCGCGTGCTGTCCTGCCAGAGCTTGCGTGCGCCCTTGAGATAGGCGCTGAACTCGTAAACATCGCGCTCGCCATCGAAACGACGGCTGAACCATTGCGTGGGCTTGGCGCTGTGCCAAACCACCAGCGACTCGCTGACGATGCGCTGCGCGGTCATCTCGAAGGCGTACTGGTGCCGCAAGCCGGCGTGAACGAAGCTCAGCTCGAAGGCAGTGGGCTCGGCGGCCCGGGCCGGATCGAGCCGGAACGGCTGCACGTTGTAGGTCTGGCCCGGCTGGATGACGGTCGCCGATTCGGCCACCACGGCGCGCATGTAGTCGAGCGCCTTGAGCAGCGTGGTCTTGCCACTGGCATTGGGGCCGTAGATGACGGCGCTGCGCACCGCCTGCGCGGGCGACTTGAGGCCGGTGGCGCCGGTATGGCTGGCGGCCAGTTCGCGGTCGGCCGAGGCGACGAAGCTCAGGCACTGTTCATCGCGGATCGAGCCGAAATTGCGCACCCGGAATTCGAGCAGCATGGCGGTCTCCGTTGAAAATTTTTCTGATATTCGCATGTAGTGAGCAAATTCAATCGTCATTTTTACTTTCACGGATGAGCGTCGGCCGGCGACACCGCAAGACTCATCACGACACATCCCGATGCAATCCACTTGCATCGTCTTTTCCCGATATGCCAATATCCCGATCAACCGATAAGCCCCACCCACCATGGACATCGACGAAATCCTCAAGGCCCTCGCCAACCCCATCCGCCGCGAAATCCTCGGCTGGCTGAAAGACCCGCAAACCCACTTCACCGAGCAGAACCACGCCTGGGAAGAAGGCGTCTGCGTCGGCCGCATCTACGAGCGCGCCGGGCTGTCGCAATCGACCGTGTCGACGCACATGGCGGTGCTCGAACGCGCCGGTCTCGTCACCTCGCAGCGCGCCGGCCAATGGGTGCTCTACAAGCGCGACGAGGCGGCCATCGCCGCCTTTCTGCAAGCCATGAAGTCCGATCTCTGACCCTCACTCCGGCGCGAAGCGGCCCGCACGAGGCCGCGCCAATCACTCTCCTCCCCGCCCATGCCTCTCGCCCTGCTAGCGCTTGCAATCAGCACCTTCGCCATCGGCACGACCGAGTTCGTGGTGATGGGTCTGCTGCCCGAAGTGGCGCGCGACCTTGCCGTGTCCATCCCCACGGCCGGCTGGCTGGTGGGCGGCTATGCGCTCGGCGTGGCCTTCGGCGCGCCGCTCATGGCCATCGCCACGCTCAACCTGCAGCGCAAGGCCACGCTGCTGCTGCTGATGGCCATCTTCATCGCCGGCAACGTGATGTGCGCGCTGGCCGACAGCTACTGGCTGCTGATGGCGGCGCGCGTGGTCACCTCGCTGTGCCACGGCGCCTTCTTCGGCATCGGCTCGGTGGTGGCGGCCACGCTGGCCGCGCCCGAGCGGCGTGCGTCGGCGGTGGCGCTGGTGTTCGCCGGGCTGACCATTTCCAACATCGTCGGCGTGCCGCTCGGCACGGCGCTCGGCCAGGCCCAGGGCTGGCGCATGACCTTCTGGGCGGTGAGCGGGCTGGGCGTGATCGCCTTTGTTTCGCTGCTCGCGCTGCTGCCGAGTCAGCCCGCGCCGCGCAGTGCCGGCATCGGCCATGAACTGCGCGCGCTGCTCGACCGGGGCCTCGCCTGCGCGCTCGGGCTGTCGGTGCTGGCGAGCACGTCGATGTTTGCGCTGTTCACCTACATCGCGCCGCTGCTGCTCGACATCACGCAGCTGTCGCCGGAAGGCGTGACCGGCTCGCTGCTGGTGGCCGGCGCCGGCGCCACGGTCGGCAATCTGCTCGGCGGCCGGCTGGCCGATCGCGGCATCCGGCGCGCGATGGCCCAGGCCTTCGGCGCGACCGCGCTGGTGGCGGCCGCATTCGCCTGGACCGCGCATTCCTTCGTGCTGGCCGAGATCACGGTGTTCCTGTGGGCGACGGCCAGCTTTGCCAGCGGCCCGGCGCTGCAACTCAATGTGGTGAACCACGGCCATCGCGCGCCCAACCTGGTGGCGACGCTGAACATCGGCGCGTTCAACCTCGGCAACGCCATCGGCGCCTGGATCGGCGGGCAGACGATTGCGCTTGGCCTCGGGCTGAACGCGGTGCCGGTGGTCGCGGCCGTGGCGGCGCTGATCGCGCTCGGCGCATCGCGGCTGGCGCCGCAGTTGCCGGCACATGCGCCGGCCACCGCCAACGCCTGAGCCGGCGCGCTCGAAGCGCAAGACCGCCTCCGCCTCCGCCACGACGCAGCACGCAGCACGCAGCACGCAGCACGCAGCACGCAGCACGCAGCACGCAGCACGCAGCATCAAACCCCGATTCACCCGCCCGCGCACCCGCCCGGCGGCATTCCAAGGAGAAGCCATGCACTCGTTGTTCGAACCCATCCGCGTCGGTGACCTCGACCGGCCGAACCGCAACTCGACTGACCCCCAGCGCCGC
>NZ_MUHU01000013.1 GCF_002105195.1 Derxia lacustris
CACCCACCCAGCCCTCAGGCGGATCGCGCTGCCGGTCTGTGCGGACTTAGCGCACACGCTGGAGGCGCCGATGCGATCCATGCGTCCCGCAGACAGGCACGCCACCGCGCAAGCGCTCCTTGGCGCTGCGGGTGGATTAGCCTGATGGAGCGCCCGTCACGCGGCGGGCACTGCGAATGCGTGGCATTCGCTGCATCCGCCCCGAATGACGTGATTCACAACGCAATCGCTTGCCAGGGGTCGACGCCCCAGAAGCCGCCTGCCTTTGATCGCCTGGCTTACAAGGGCCGCAACCTTGCTTCAACGACGCAAGGACTTCCGCGCCGTCGCCAACCCGCTTCTACAAGCGGGCAAAACTTCATGACAAGTGCCCTTGTCGCTCCAATCCTCATGTGAAGCGATCCGGCTCCGTCAGATGGACCCTGGGCCCAAGCGGACAAGGATCAACTGCGTGCGAAAACAAATCCCCTTCGATCATGCGAATCGCGGCGACGATCCAACATGCCAAACCAGAACCGGACGCCACAGATCCGTTCGCGAAATCGCAGCAAATGGAACCCCAGAAACGACAAAAGCCAATCCGAAGATTGGCTTTTGCTTTAAAGGACTTGCGTCCCGCTGTTCTTTGGCTCCCCGACCTGGGCTCGAACCAGGGACCTACGGATTAACAGTCCGGCGCTCTACCGACTGAGCTATCGGGGAACAGCGAAGACCGCAAGTATAGACATATTTTTCGCCTGTGCAAGCGTGCTGTGGTGTTTCCGACCAATTCAGCGCGCAAATCGCGGGCTTTCAGCTGCGCATGTCGAGCCCGTTGTCAGCGCGGCCGACAGGCCATGCACTGAACGATTCGGTTACCCTTTCCCGCTTCGATACTCTGCATGGCTTGTCCATGAATGACCCGCTAAGTCGATCCCAACGCCTGCGCTCGCTTGGGGAGCCGATCAGCACTGAAAAGAAGTTGTCGTTCTTCGAGCGTCTGTCGTCGCTTCTGCTGCGCGAGCCGGAAGACCGCGAGCAATTGCTCGAAGTGCTCCACGCCGCCCACGATCGCGAACTCGTCGACGACGATGCGCTGTCGATGATGGAAGGCGTGCTCCAGGTCAGCGAACTGGCGGCGCGCGACATCATGGTTCAGCGCGCGCAGATGGACATGATCGACATTGCCGACCCGCTCGACAGCATCGTGCCCTTCGTGGTCGAGACGGCGCATTCGCGCTTTCCGGTGTTTGAAGGCGACCGCGACCGGGTCATCGGCATCCTGCTGGCCAAGGATCTGCTGCGCTGCTTCTCCAGCGGCTCGCCGCGCGATTTCGATCTGCGCGGCATCCTGCGGCCGGTGGTGTTCATTCCCGAGTCCAAGCGCCTCAATGTGCTGCTGCGCGACTTCCGCGCCAATCGCAACCATCAGGCGATCGTGGTCGACGAGTACGGCGGCGTCGCCGGCCTCATCACCATCGAGGATGTGCTGGAGCAGATCGTCGGCGACATCGAGGACGAGCACGACTTCCACGAGGACGACGACATGATCGTGCTGGCCGGCGAAGGCCGCTGGCGCGTGCGCGGTCTGACCGGCATCGACGACTTCAACGAGCGCTTCGGCACCCAGTTCGAGTCGGAGGACATCGACACCATCGGCGGCCTGGTCACCAACGAGCTGGGCCATGTGCCGCATCGCGGCGAGACGATCCGGCTCGGCCCGATCGCCTTCGAGGTGCTGCGTGCCGATGCGCGCCAGCTGCATGTGCTGCTGGTCGAGCCGCTGCCGCCGGATCAGCGGGCCGACGACTGACCGCCGCGCCCGGGGCTTCAAGCGCCGGGCTTCACGCCGCCCAGGCGCCGCAGCCCGGCACGGTGGCTGGCAAGTCAAGGCCGGGCCAGCGCCCGCAAGGCCTCACCAAGCTTCTCGCGATCCTTGCCGACGACGCTGGCCAGCGTCGCATCGTCGCCGACCAGCGTCACGCCAGCCTGAGCCAGCTGGCTGCGCGCCTGCTCGGCGGTCTTGCCGAACAGCGGCGCCACCGTGGCGATGGGCGCCCGCGCGATGGCCTGCATCGCCAGCGCCGGCGGCGACGCCTCGCTGGCGCCGCCCGGCAGCACGATGAAGCTGGCCAGCAGCAACGTCACGCAGGCACCGATCAGCGCCGGCCCCTTGCCCGGCAGCTGGAAATAGCGCTTGAGCGAAGCCCAGTTGACGAAGCCGTGCCCCGCGACCGCCGCGACCATGAACCAGCCGCCCCATTCGTGCACCGACTTCTGCAAGCCGCGGTCGAGGTGGAAGAACATCAGCAGCCCGGTTGCCGCCATCAGCGCGAAGGCGCCAATGGTCAGCGAGGTGGCCCATTCTCTTGTCAGCTTGTTCATGTGCTTGCAGTGGTGATGTGGATCGGTTGCGGCGGACATTGCCCGCCCCGAATGCTCCGCAGCCGGGATGTCTGCAATGCAAAACTGGCTGCGCGCATGTGAACCGATCCTTTCGGCCCGATCCAACTCACCCAGGTTTTACGCCATGACCGACAGCCTCCCCGCCCTGCCGCCCGACGCCCTGGCGCGCGTGCACCAACTGCTGGCCGGCGACGGCCGGGTGCTGCTCGGCTTGGCTGGCGCGCCGGGCAGCGGCAAGTCGACGCTGGCGCTGGCGCTGCAACAGGCGTTTGCCGAGCTGGCGGTGGTGGTGCCGATGGACGGCTTTCATCTGGCCAATGCCGAGCTGGCGCGGCTGGGCCGGGCCGGCCGCAAGGGCGCGCACGACACCTTCGACAGCGCCGGCTATGTGGCGCTGCTGGAGCGGCTGCGGCGGCAGCGCGCCGACGAAACCGTGTACGCGCCCGAGTTCCGGCGCGAGATCGAGGAGCCGGTGGCCGGCGCCATCGCGGTGCCGCCGCAGGCGCGGCTGGTGATTACCGAGGGCAACTATCTGCTGCTCGACGACGGCCACTGGGCCCGCGTGGCGGCGCTGCTGGACCAGCGCTGGTATGTCGAAGCCGACCCGGCGCTGCGGCTCGAACGGCTGGCCGGCCGGCATCGCCAGTTCGGGCGCAGCCAGGCGGCGGCGCTCGACTGGATTGCGCGCACCGACGAGCCGAATGCGCGGCTGATCGAGACCACGCGGGCGCGCGCCGACCATGTGTTCCGCTGGGACGCGCCCGCCGCCGGCTGAGGCCGGCCCGGCAGCAGTTCATCGCGCCGGGCCGCTGTGCGCGCCTGCGCGCCCGACGCGCCCCGGTCAGTCGCGCGCAAACGCCAGCAAATCCTCGTTGAGCTGCTGCTTGGCGGTCGCGGCCAGACCGTGGCCGCCGCCCGGATAGATCTTGAGCGTGCCGTTCTTCACCAGCTTGACCGCCAGCACGGCCGAGTTGGCGAGCGGCACGACCTGGTCGTCGTCGCCGTGGATGAACAGCGTCGGGATGGTCATGCGGCGCAAGTCTTCGGTGAAGTCGGTTTCCGAGAACTGGCGGATGCAGTCGAACTCGGCCTTGAGCGAGCCTTGCATGCCCATCAGCCAGAACGCGTCCTTCATGCCCTGCGACACCTTGGCGCCGGGCCGGTTGGCGCCGAAGAAGGGCTCGGTCAGGTCCTTGAAGAACTGCGAGCGGTCGGCCGCGACGGCGGCACGGATGCCGTCGAACACTTCCTTGGGCAGCGCATCCGGATAGGCGGCCGACTTCATCATCGTGGGCGGCACCGCGCCGACCAGCACCGCCTTGCCCACGCGCGCCGTGCCGTGGCGGCCGATGTAGCGCGCCACTTCGCCGCCGCCGGTGGAATGGCCCACGAGCACGGCGTTCTTCAGGTCGAGCGCGTCGATGAGCGCGGCCAGGTCGTCGGCATAGGTGTCCATGTCGTTGCCGTCCCAGGTCTGGCTCGAACGGCCGTGACCGCGCCGGTCGTGGGCGATCACGCGGAAGCCGTGCTGGCCCAGGAACATCATCTGGTCTTCCCAGGCGTCGGAAGTCAGCGGCCAGCCGTGCGAGAAGACGACCGGGCGGCCCTTGCCCCAGTCCTTGTAGAAGAGTTGCGCGCCGTCCTTCAGGGTGAGCGTGTGCATGGTCTTGCTCCGGTTCGGGGTGGATTGCGGGCTGGCACTGGCGGCGGCGGCCGGCAGGCTGATGGCTGCGGCAGCGAGTCCGGCGGTCGTCGAGAGCAACTGGCGCCGGGCGGTTTGCGCGGGCGCGCCCGATGAGTCTTTCTGCATGGCGTCTTTTCCTTGGTGTGGGGAGGCGTGCCGCCGCAGTGCCGGCAGCGTCGCCAAGGCTAGAAAGCGCCGGCCGCACCCGCCACGCCCGCAATACCGGCCGGCGCTAGGCCTTCGGGAGGAGGACGCCGGCCCGACCGGCGCCGATAATCGCGCGCTACCCCACCCGCTCCCGGACCCGACATGACGCTCTCGGCCGCCGCGCGCCGGCTGCTGTCGCGCAGCTGCTGCCTGCTCGCGCTGACCTGCGCCGCCCTGCCCGCGCAGGCGCTCGATCCGGCGCGCCGCCTGGCCCAGCTGCATCACACCGCCTGGCGCGCGCAGGACGGCGCGCCATCCGACATCGTGGCCATCGGCCAGACGCCCGACCGCTTCCTGTGGCTGGCGACGGTGGACGGCCTGTGGCGCTTCGACGGCCTGCGCTTCGAGCGCATCGACCTGGCCGGCGCCGACGCCCAGCGCTCGCAGAACCTGGCCGGGCTGCATGTGGCGGCCGACGGCTCGCTGTGGATCGGCCTGCGGCTGGGCGGCATCGTGCATCGCAGCGCGACGGAGACCGTCTGGTACGGCACCGACAGCGGCGCGCCCGACGGCAGCGTGTTCGCGCTCGCGCAGGACGGCGCCGGCCGCAGCTGGGCCGCCTCCAATCGCGGCCTGTTCCGGCTCGACGGCGAGCGCTGGAACCGCGTCGACGACCGCCTCGGCTATCCCGAGCGCTATGCCGGCGATGTGCGCCTGGACGCGGCCGGCACGCTCTGGGTCGCCGGGCGCGGGCGCTGGTATGCGCTGGCGCCCGGCGCCGAGCGCTTCGAGGCCCATCCCGAGTTCGACCGGGCCGAGGACGTGGACTTTGCCGCCGCGCCCGGCCCCTGGGTCTGGACCGGCGACCATCGGCTGCGCCAGCCCGGCGGCAATCCGCGCCAGCGCGCCGGCTGGCGCGCCGAGGCGAGCGGCGGCGGACTGATGCACGACCGCGACGGCGGCCTGTGGATCGGCAGCTACGACCGCGGCCTGCTGCGGCTGGCCGCGCCCGACAGCGCCGGCGCCCGGGTCGAAACCTTCGGCGCGCGCGACGGCCTCAGCAGCGACCGCGTGATGTCGTCGTTCGAGGACAGCGAGGGCAATCTGTGGTTCGGCACCGCCAACGGGCTCGACCGGCTGCGCGACAACCGGCTGGTGCTGGCGCCGTTCGCGCAGGGGCCGGATCTGGGCACGCTGGTGGCGGCCGGCGGCCCGGCGGTGCTGGCCGGCTCGATCCGGCACCGGCCGGTGCGCATCACGCCCGACGGCGCCAGCGCCGACCTGCCCGGCGACTACGCCGCCCATGCCACCACCTTCGGCGCCGCCTGGCGCGACGACGACGGCTCGGCCTGGTTTGGCGCCGTGCCCGAGCTCTATCACCTCGAAGCCGGCCGGCTGCGCCGCATCGACGCGCCGGCCGAGGTGCCGGCGCATCAGCCGGTGCAGGCGATCGCGCGCGACGCGCGGGGCTGCCTGATCGTCTCCTTCCTCGGCGCCGGCCTGTTCACCCGCTGCGCCGAGCGCTGGCAACCCGGCCCGGCGCTCGCGCCCGGCGAAAACGCAATGACGCTGCAACGCGGGCCCGACGGCGCGCTCTGGATCGGCAGCTCGGCCGGCCGGCTGCTGCGGCGCGACCGCGACGGCGGCGCCGACTTCGGCCCGGCCGACGGTCTGGCGCTCGGCAAGCTGCTCGCCATCCATGCGGCGCGCGACGGCCGCGTCTGGCTCGGCGGCAGCCTGGGCGCGGCGCTGCTCGACGGCGGCCGCATCGCGCCGCTGCGGCTGGCCGACGGCCCGGCGCCGCGCACCGTCTCGGCCATCGTCGCGGCGGCCGACGGCGATCTCTGGCTCAACGAAGCCGGCGGACTGCTGCGGCTGCCGGCGGCCCAGCTGGCGCGCGTGCCGAACGCGCCCGTCGATGCCGAGCGGCTCGACTGGCGCGACGGCCTGCGCGGCAACGTGCCCGAGGTGCGGCCGCTGCCGTCGGGCCTGCGCGCCGACGACGGCCGGCTCTGGTTCACGCGCAACAGCGCGATCTTCTGGCTCGACCCGGCGCGCCATCCGGCGCCCGCCGCGCCGCCGCCGGTCAGCATCACCCGGCTGGTTGCCGACGAGGTCGAGCTGCCGCTCGGCGCGGTCGGCGCCATTCCCGCCGGCACCCGCACCCTGCGCGTGAGCTATGCCGCGCCGGTCCTCGGCATGCCGGCGCGCACCCGCTACCGCGTGCGCCTGGGCGACGACAGCCAGCCCTGGGAAGCCGCCGGCGAACGCCAGGAAGCCACCTTCACCCGGCTCAGCCCGGGCCGGCACCGGCTGAGCGTGGTGGCCTTCGATCCCGGCCACTGGACCTCGGCGCCGGTCACGCTCGAGCTCGACGTGGCGCGCGCGCCCTACCAGACCGCCGCCTTCCGCGCCGGACTGGTCGCCGTGCTGATCGGCCTCGGCTGGCTGGCGCATGAATGGCGCATGCGGCGGCGCTGCGCCCGCATCCGCGAACGCATCGAGGCGCGGCTGCTGGAGCGCGAACGCATCGCGCGCGAGCTGCACGACACGCTCATGCAAAGCACGCTGGCGCTGTCGATGCAGCTCCAGGCCAGCCTCGAACTGCTGCCGCCCGGCGACCCGCTGCGCAGCGATTTCGCGCGCGCGCTCGACCAGGCCGATGCCACGCTGACCGAGGCGCGCGAGCGGGTGCAGGACCTGCGCCGCCATCAGGACGATGCCGAACTCGGCCTGGCGCTGCGTCAGGCGGTGCTGGAACTGCGCGGCGCCGCCGGCCAGCCCGAGGTGGTCGCGCAACGCAGCGGCCGCGAACGCCCGCTGCGCGAATCGATCCGCGCCGAGGCCTACCGGCTCGGCCTCGAAGCCGCGCACAACGCGCTGCGCCATGCCCGGGCGCGGCGGCTGCGCATCGTCACCGGCTATGGCCGCGCCGCCTTCACGCTCGCCATCGAGGACGACGGCGTGGGCATGCCGGCCAGCGCCCCGGCCGACGCCACGCGACCGCATTTCGGGCTGATCGGCCTGCATGAGCGCGCGGCCCAGATGGGCGGCCGGCTCGACATCGTCAGCGCGCCGGGCGCCGGCACCGCGATCCGGCTGCGGGTCGAGGCGCGCGGCGCCTATGAAAGCGGCGACTCGCCCTGGTTGCGCTGGTGGACCCGGCACCGGCGCCGGCAGCAGGCGCTGCTGGCCGGCGAGGACTGAGCGCCGGCCTCAGCCGGCCAGCCGGATGATTCCGCGCGTCAGCGCAATCGTCACCGCATGGGTGCGGTCGCGCGCATCGAGCTTGCCGAGGATGAGCTTGAGCCGCGACTTGATCGTCTCCTCCGACAGCGCCAGCCGCTGCCCGACCTCGCGATTGGTGAGGCCGCCGGCCACCAGCTCCAGCACGCGGATTTCGCGCTCGGTCAGCGCGTCCTGCAGCGCCAGTGCCGACACCTCGGCGGCCAGATCGGCCGGCAGCCAGCGCTGGCCGCGCGCGGCGCAGCGGATCGCATCGAGCAGCTCGGTGCGCAGCAGGCTCTTGAGCAGAAAGCCGGCCGCGCCGAGCCGCAGCGCGCGCCCGGCCTGCACATCGCTGCGGTAGGTGGTGAGCATGAGCACCCGCGCCTCGGGCACGGCGCGGCGGATCGCGCACATCGCCTCGATGCCGTCGATGCCGGGCAGCGCCAGGTCCATCAGTGTCACGTCGGGGCGCAGCGCGGCATGCGCGGCGATGGCCTCCTCGCCGCTGGCGGCCTCGCCGACCACGCACACATCGGCATGGCGCGAGAGCACGGCGGCAATGCCTTCGCGCAGCAGCGGATGGTCGTCGACGGTGAGGATGCGGATCGGCACGGGCAGGCAGCGGCAGAGGTTGGACAGACCGTGCGGCACCACGTCCGCCCGGCGGCAGCGGCAACTCTAGCCCCGGCGGCGGCGCACGCCGCCACGGTTACGGTGAGCGGCCGGATTTACCCCCGAACGGGGGAAAAATCCTCCCCCGGACGGGGCTGGCAGGCCGGCGCGGCCAGGGCAAGGATGCAGTCCGCACGGCAATCCGCCGTCCGCAGCCGCGCCGGCCGCCGCTGGCGTGCATCCAGGAGAACGACGATGACGACACCCCGGCTCACGACCGCCTCCGGCATTCCACTGGCCGACGACCAGAACTCGATCACCGCCGGCCCGCGCGGGCCGGTGCTGCTGCAGGACTTCGCGCTGATCGAGAAGCTCCAGCACTTCAACCGCGAGCGCATTCCCGAACGCGTGGTGCATGCCAAGGGCTCGGGCGCCTACGGCAGCTTCACGGTCACGCACGACATCACGCGCCACACCACCGCCCGGCTGTTCGGCGCCGTCGGCAAGGTCACCGACGTGTTCGCGCGCTTTTCCACCGTGGGCGGCGAGCGCGGCAGCGCCGACAGCGAACGCGATCCGCGCGGCTTTGCGCTGCGCTTCTATACCGAGGACGGCAACTGGGATCTGGTCGGCAACAACACGCCGATGTTCTTCATCAAGGACCCGATCAAGTTCCCCGACTTCGTCCACACGCAGAAGCGCGATCCGCAGACCAACCTCAAGTCGCCCACGATGATGTTCGACTTCTGGAGCCGCGCGCCCGAGTCGCTGCATCAGGTGACGATGCTGTTCAGCGACCGCGGCACGCCCGACGGCTATCGCCACATGGACGGCTTTGGCAGCCACACCTACAGCCTGATCGACGCCGGCGGTGCGCGGGTCTGGGTCAAGTGGCATTTCAAGACGCAGCAGGGCATCCGCAACCTCACCGGTCCGCAGGCCGCGCGGCTGGCCGGCGAAGACCCCGACCATGCCCAGCGCGACCTGTTCGACGCCATCGCGCGCGGCGACTTTCCGCGCTGGAACGTGTTCATCCAGGTGATGACCGAGGAAGCCCGGCTAGCCTGGGAGGCACGCACCGGCTGGAACGCCTTCGACCTGACCAAGGTCTGGCCGCATGCCGACTTTCCGCGCCAGCCGGTCGGCGTGCTGGAGCTCAACCGCAACCCGATCAACTATCACGCCGAGGTCGAGCAGGCCGCGTTCAGCCCGGCCAATGTGGTGCCGGGCCTGGGCCTGTCGCCCGACAAGATGTTGCAGGCGCGGCTGTTCGCCTATCACGACGCCCAGCTGCATCGCGTCGGCACCAATCATCAGCAGCTGCCGGTCAATCGGCCGCGCTGCCCGGTGCACAACCATCAGCGCGACGGCGCGATGGCCTTCGACAACGGCGGCGCGGCGCCCAACTACAACCCGGTCGAGGCCGGCGGCACGCAGCCGAGCGGCTTCGGTCACGGCGACCCCGGCTGGCCGGTGCAAGGCGTGGCCGGCCGTCACGACCCGCGCGGCCAGGACGACGACTTCACCCAGGCCGGCAACCTGTTCCGCCTGCTGCCGGCCGACGAGCGCCAGCGCCTGTGCGACAACCTGGCCGGTCCGCTCGCCAAGGTGGACACGACGATCCGCGAGCGCATGCTCGGCCTGCTCGACAAGGCCGACCCGGCCTACGGCGCCGGCGTGCGCGCGGCCGTCGCGGCGCGGCTCGCATGAACGCGGCGCGATCCGCCCTGGCGCGCGACAGCGCCCTGCCCGCCCTGCACCGCAGCCGCGTGCTGATTGCGCATGCCAGCCCGCTGCTCGCGGCCGGCCTGCAAGCCGCGCTGGCACCGGAGTTCGAGCTGATCGACACGCCGCCGGCCGGGCTTTGCGCGAGCGCGGCCGATGTGGTCATCGTCGACGAGCACGGCGCCGCCGACTGGAGCGCCGCGCGCTGCGCCGGCGCCGCGCAGGCGCCGCGCTGTCTGGTGGTGAGCCGCGATCTGCGCGGCGCCAGCGTGCGCCGGGCGCTGGAGCGCGGCGCCCACGGCTACGTCGGCATGGACAGCGCGCTGGCCGACATCGCGCACGCGGTGCACAGCCTCTGCCAGGGCCGGCGCTATCTGTGCGCGACCGCGTCGCTGCACATCGCCGACAGCTTTGCCGACGACGCGCTCACGCCGCGCGAGCTGGAAGTGCTGGAGCTGATCTGCGCCGGCCTGTGCAACAAGTCGATCGGGCTGCGGCTGGGCATTGCGCTCGGCACGGTGAAGGCACATGTGCGCACGGTGCTGGCCAAGCTCGGCGTGGCCAGCCGCACCCAGGCGATCGCGACGGCACAACGGCGCGGCCTGCTGCCCGACGACGAACTGGCCGAGGCGGCCCAAGGCGCGGACGCGGCAGCGGCAGACCCGGCGCCAAGGCCGCGCGCCCGGCCGGCCAAGCCGCCGGGCCGCCCGCTCAGCCCGAGCGCAGCGTCGGCGGCACCACGCCGGCCATCGCCGGCATGTGCTCGCGCATCAGCGCGATGAAGGCGCGCAGCCGCGCCGGCAGCCAGGGCGCCGGCGGATAGACCAGATGCACCGCCAGCGGCGCCGCCTGCCAGTCGGGCACCAGATGCAGCAGCCGGCCCTCGGCCAGATCGTCGACCACGGTCCAGGCCGAGACGATGGCCACGCCCAGGCCCGCGAGCGCCGCGCTGCGCAGCGCGAACAGGCTGTCGGTGGCCAGGCGCGGCGCGAAGGCCAGCTCGGCGACCGCGCCGCTGCCGGCGTGGCGCAGGCTGGTGGCGCGGTAGTAGTAGGTCTTGAGCGCCAGCCAGGGCAGCGCGCCGAGCGCATCGATGCCGGGCGGCACGCCGCCGCAGCATTCGGCAACGAGGGCCGGCGCCGCGACCACCACACGCGGCACCTCGGCCAGCCGGATCGCCACCAGCCCTTCGTCCTCGACCGGGCCGACATGGATCGCGCAATCGACGCCCTCGCGCGCGAAATCGGGCGCGCGGTCGTGCAGCAGCCATTCGATCGACACCTGCGGATGGGCGCGCAGGAAGGCCACCAGCGGCCCGATCAGCTGGCCCTGGCCAAACGCATGCGGCGCCACCACGCGCAGCGGGCCGCGCGCCACCTCGCCGCCGGCGCGCAGGTCTTCGGTCATCTCGGTCCAGCGCGCGACCAGATCGCGGCTGCTGGCGGCGCAGCGCGCGCCGTCCTCGGTCAGCGTCACGCCGCGCGTCGAGCGCTGGAACAGCCGCAGGCCGAGCAGACGTTCGAGCAGTTGCAGCCGCCGGCTCACCGTGGGCTGGGTGCTGCCCAGCCGCAGCGCGGCCGCCGACAGCGAGCCGGCATCGACCACGGCAAGAAAGGTTTGCAGCAGGCCGAGCCGGTCGACGCCGGCCTGGCTGGGGAAATCGGCTTCATCGGTCATGCGCCAAGCGTATAGCCCGTGTGCGGGCCGCGCGTCTACCGGCGCGCCGCTCCGGCACCGACACTGCGCGCATTCCTTCTGCGGAGATTCAAGCCATGTCAGCCATTCCCGTCACGCATGACACGCCTTCGAGCGGCCTGGTGCTGCTGCTGGCCTCCGGCGCCGGCCTCGCGGTCGCGTCGCTCTATTACAGCCAGCCGATCCTGGCCGATCTGGCGCGCGACCTGGGCGCCAGCCCGCGCCAGATCGGCGCCGTGCCGATGCTCACCCAGCTCGGCTATGCGCTCGGCATCCTGCTGCTCACGCCGCTCGGCGACCGCTTCGACCGGCGCCGCGTGATCCTGGTGAAGTCGGCGCTGCTCACGGCGGCGCTGCTGCTGAGCGCCGTGGCGCCGGGCATCGGCGCGCTGCTGGCGGCCAGCGCGGCGCTCGGTCTGGTCGCCACGCTGGCGCAGGACATCGTGCCGGCCGCCGCCGCGCTGGCGCCGGTGGCGGTGCGCGGCCGGGTGGTCGGCACGGTGATGACCGGGCTGCTGCTCGGCATCCTGCTGTCGCGCGTGGCCAGCGGCCTGATCGCGGCGCAATGGGGCTGGCGCACGGTGTATGCGGGCGCGGCGGCGAGCATCGTGCTGATCGGTCTGGCGTCGGCGCGCTGGCTGCCGTCGATTCCGCCGACCAGCACGCTGTCCTGGGGCCAGCTGCTGGCTTCGCTGGGCGGACTGTGGCGCCAGCAGCCCGAGCTGCGCCGCGCGGCGCTGGCGCAGGGGCTGCTGTCGCTCGGCTTCAGCGCCTTCTGGTCGACGCTGGCGGTGATGCTGCATGCCGACTTCGGCCTGGGCAGCGCGGCGGCCGGCGCGTTTGGCCTGGCCGGCGCGGCCGGTGCGCTGGCCGCGCCGCTGGCCGGCCGGCTGGCCGACAAGCGCGGCCCGGCGCGAGTCACGCGGCTGGGCGCCGGGCTGGCGGCGCTGGCCTTTGCGGCGATGGCGCTGATGCCGCTGCTGCCGGCGCCGCTGCGGCTGGCGCTCATCGTGGCCAGCGCGGTCGGCTTCGACTTCGGCATCCAGGCCACGCTGGTCGCGCATCAGACCATCGTCTACGGGCTCGATCCGGCGGCGCGCAGCCGGCTCAATGCGCTGCTGTTCGGCGGCGTGTTCCTGGGCATGGCGGCCGGCGCGGCGCTCGGCAGTCTGGCGCTGGCGAGCCTGGGCTGGATCGGCGTGGTGGCGCTGGCGACGGCCGCGAGCCTGGCGGCGCTGGCGGTGCGGCTGGCGCGCTGAAAAGGCGGGCCGGCAGCGGCGCCGCCCGCCGCCGGCATCCGCCCTTGGGACTAGCGCGCCTCGGCCCGGCATGCGATGCGGCGCCGGCCGCGCGCCAGCACGATGACCCGGTCCCTGCCCCTGGCGGCAGGCATCGCAACCACCGACGAGAGGTGTCTCATGGCCATCACCGCCCAGGCCGTCCCCGGCCCCCTGCTGCTCAGCCCCAAGGACCACACGCTCATCCTCATCGACTTCCAGTCGCAGATGGCCTTCGCCACGCATTCCATCGACGCCGTCCTGCTGCGCAACAACGCGGCGCTGGTGGCGAGCGGCGCAGCCGGCTTCGGCGTCTCGACCATCCTCACCACCGTGGCCGAGAAGAGCTTCTCGGGCCCGATGTTCGACGAGATCACCGCGCCCTTCCCCGGGCAGAAGCTGTTCGACCGCACCTCGATGAACACCTGGGAAGACGCCGCCGTGATCGGCGAGGTCAACCGACTCGGCAAGGAGCGCATCGTGCTGGCCGGGCTGTGGACCGGCGTCTGCATCGTCGGCCCGGCGCTGTCGGCAATCGCCCAGGGCTTCGAGGTCTACTTCATCGCCGATGCCTGCGGCGACGTGTCGGACGAGGCGCACGAGCGCGCCGTGGCCCGCATGATCCAGGCCGGCGCCCGCCCCATGACTTCGCTGCAATACCTGCTCGAACTCCAGCGCGACTGGGCCCGCAGCGAGACCTACGACTTCACCACCGGCGTGGCGCGCAAGTACGGCGGCGCCTACGGCCTCGGCGTCACCTACGCCAAGACCATGTTCAACGCGCACGAGGGCTGATCGGCCCAGGCCGCGCGAGGGCGCGGGCCCTGCCGGAGCGATCCGGCGGTGCCCGCGCCCTCGTTGTTTCAGCCGCGCGGCTTGTTGTCCTCGCGCGCCACCGGCGCGCAGGCCGGCAGCTGGCCGAACACATGCGGCTTCACCTGCTCGTGCAGCCAGCTCTGGCGCGCCGCCGGCGTGCCGAAGTGATCGCGGAAGAACGGCGGAATCTGCTCGCCGAGCAGGATGCCCAGCAGCCCGACCAGCGCCACCACCGGCGGCGCCGGCGAACGCACATTGAGCAGCGCATACACCACGCCGACGAGCAGCCCCGCGGCGAGCGAGGCGAGATAGGTCTTCATGCGGCCAACTCCGGAACAGAGAACGGGCCGGCCCCGGCGGCCGGCGCTGCGCGGCTTCGAGCCTGTGCCCGCGCCGGCCGGCGCCGAACCCCCGTCGGGCCGGCCGGCACTCGTCCGAAGGGACGATGCGCGCGCATCCGGCGCCACCTAGCCTGACCCGATGCCCATCCCGAGCGCCCAGCCATGACCACTCCCTCGCCCGACCTCGTCCTGTTCAACGGCCGCTTCACCACGCTCGACCGCGCCAATCCGCAGGCCAGCGCCGTCGCCATCGCCGACGGCCGCTTCGTGCGCGTGGGCGACGACGCCGAGGTGCTGGCGCTGGCCGGCCCGGCCACGCGCCGCATCGACCTGGGCGGCCGGCCGGTGCTGCCCGGCCTGATCGACAACCATCTGCACCTGATTCGCGGCGGGCTCAACTTCAACCTGGAGCTGCGCTGGGACGGCGTGCGCAGCCTGGCCGACGCGATGGCGATGCTGCGGGCCCAGGTGGCGATCACGCCGGCGCCGCAATGGGTGCGCGTGGTCGGCGGCTTTACCGAGCACCAGTTCGCCGAAAAGCGCCTGCCGACGCTCGACGAGCTGAACGCGGTCGCACCCGACACGCCGGTGTTCCTGCTCCATCTCTACGACCGCGCGCTGCTCAATGCGGCGGCCCTGCGCGCCGTCGGCTACGACCGCAACACCCAGGCGCCGCCCGGCTGCGAGATCGCCCACGACGCCGCCGGCAACCCGACCGGCCTGCTGCTGGCCAAGCCCAATGCCGCCATCCTCTACGCCACGCTGGCCAAGGGCCCGAAGCTGCCGCGCGAATACCAGGTGAACTCGACGCGCCACTTCATGCGCGAGCTGAACCGGCTCGGCGTCACCGGCGCCATCGATGCCGGCGGCGGCTTCCAGAACTATCCCGAGGACTACGAGGTGATCCGCGAACTGGCCGACGCCGGCCAGCTCACCGTGCGCCTGGCCTACAACCTGTTCACGCAAAAGCCCAAGGAGGAGAAGGCCGACTTCCTGCGCTGGGCCGCGTCGTCGACCTACAAGCAGGGCACGGACTACTTCCGCCACAACGGCGCCGGCGAAATGCTGGTGTTCTCGGCCGCCGACTTCGAGGACTTCCGCGAGCCGCGCCCCGAACTCGCGCCCGGCATGGAAGACGACCTCGAAGCCGTGGTCCGCGTGCTGGCCGAGAACCGCTGGCCCTGGCGCATGCACGCCACCTACGACGAGAGCATCGCGCGCGCGCTCGACGTGTTCGAGAAGGTGAACCGCGAGGTGCCGCTGGCCGGCCTCAACTGGTTCTTCGACCATGCCGAGACGATTTCGCAGCGCTCGATCGACCGGATTGCCGCGCTCGGCGGCGGCGTGGCGGTGCAGCACCGCATGGCCTATCAGGGCGAGTACTTCGTCGAGCGCTACGGCGCGCGCGCCGCCGAGGCGACGCCGCCGGTGCAGGCGATGCTGGCCTCGGGCATTCCGGTGTCGGCCGGCACCGATGCGACGCGCGTGGCCTCGTACAACCCGTGGGTGTCGCTGAGCTGGCTGGTCACGGGGCGCACCGTGGGCGGGCTTCAGCTCTACCCGCGCCATCTCTGCGTCGACCGCGACACCGCGCTGCGCATGTGGACCGAGAAGGTCACCTGGTTCTCGGCCGAGGAAGGCCGCAAGGGCCGCATCGAGGCCGGCCAGCTCGCCGACCTGATCGTGCCCGACCGCGATTTCTTCAGCTGCGCCGAGGCCGACATCGCCGACACCAGCGCCCTGCTCACGGTCGTGGGCGGGCGCGTGGTCTGGGGCGCGGGCGCCTTCGCCGGGCTGGACGAAGCGCCGCCGCCGGCCATGCCCGACTGGTCGCCGGTGCGGCGCTGGGGCGGCTACGGCGCCTGGGGCGAGGCCGACGGCGCGCCCTTGCAGGCCCGGCTCGACCGGCGCGCGCTGGCCGCCTGCGGCTGCGGCACGGCCTGCGGCGTGCACGGCCATGCGCACGGCAAGGCCTGGCTCGGCGCGGCGCCGACGAGCGACAGCGCCGGCTTCTGGGGCGCGCTCGGCTGCGCCTGCTGGGCGGTCTGAGCATGGGCGTCGATCTCTCGTCGCGCGGCGCGCGGCTGCTGCTGGTGCTGCTCACGGCGGCCTACTGGCAGGGCGGCGCGCTCAAGCTGCTCGACCACGCCGGCGCGGTCGCCGAGATGCAGCACTTCGGGCTGGCGCCGGCCGGGCTGTTCGCGGTCGCGGTGCCGGCCTTCGAGCTGCTGGCGGCGCTGGCGGTCATCCTCGGCCCCGGGCGCCGGCCGGCCGCCGTGGCGCTGGCGTTGTTCACGCTGGCCGCGTCGGTGCTGGCCAATCCGTTCTGGGCCCAGACCGGCCCCGGCCGCGCGATGACGATGAATGCCTTCTTCGAGCATCTGGGCCTGGTGGGCGGGCTGCTGCTGGTGGCGCACCGCCCGACCGACCGGGACCGCTGAATGCAGCCCGCCGGGTCGGATGCCGCCACGCTGTGCGGCCTGCCGGCCTGGGGATGGCTGGGCGGGCTGGCGGTGGCGCTGCTGCTGGCGGCGCTGGCCTGGCGCCGCCGGGCCGCGCGGCAGGCCGCCAGCGCCTGCCCGCCCGAGCTGCTCGACTTCGTGCTGCAAGGCTTGCAGGGGCTCACGCTCCAGCTGCATGCGATTTCGGAAGACCTGCCGGCCGGCACCGTCGCCCAGGGCCGGCTGCGCGAGCTGCTGCTGTCGGCCGATCAGCTGATCGCGCTTGGCGCGGACGCCCAGCCGGCGCTGCCGCCCGCCGCGCGCCGCATGGCGCAGCTGCATGTGGTGGCCGGCGTCAGCGACGGCGACCCGGCCTGGCTGAAGGCGGCGCTGCGGCGGTTCGAGGCCGCGCGCCGGCAGCGCTTCAGCGCCGCCGCCGGCGAAGTGCTGGAGGACATCGTGCGCGAGGCGCTGGCCGCCGACGACCGGTCGGGCCGGCTGTGCTTCGAGTTCATCGATCTGGGGACGGCGCTGTGCCTGCGCCTGCATCGCTGCGCCGGCGACAGCGCACCCGACGCACTCCCCGGCCCGAGCGGCACGGCCGACGACTGCGCGCTGCGGATCGCGGCGCTGGCGCGCACGCTCGGCGGCTCCAGCCATGCGCGCAACCTGGGCGCCGGCGGGCTCGATCTGACGATCGGCTTTCCGGCCGCGCGCTTGCAGGCGAGCGACCGGGCGCGCCGGCGCCGCTGATCAGAGCGAGCAGGCTTCCTTGCAGCTGGCGGCGGCCGAGCCGGCATCGGGCCCCGGTGTCGCTGCCGCCGGTCGGTCGGTCAGTGCGCCGGCCAGCGCGGCCAGCACGGCCAGGCGCCAGAACCAGCGCCGCAGCTGCGGCACTCGAATGCGGTCCATGTCTTGCCCTTTCGCGACCCGGGGTCGCGCGCGATCGAACATGGCCGCAGTGTCGGCAGCCGCGCGGCGCGGGTCTTGAAGCCTTGGCGCCGGCTTGAACGAAAGTGCGCTAGCCGCGCGCCGCGCGACGCCAGGCGCCGGGCGTGCAGCCGGTCGCGCGCGCGAACACCCGGGTGAAATGGCTCTGGTCGGCAAACCCGGCCTCGGCGGCAATCTCGGCCAGCGAACGGTCGCTGGCAGCCAGCAGGCCGCGCGCGCGCTCCACGCGCTGTTGCAGCAGCCACCGATGCGGCGTCTGGCCCAGGCTGTGCCGGAAGGCGCGGATGAAATGCGCCCGCGACAGCGCGCAGGCTTCGGCGACGGCGGCGATGCTGGTCGCGCCGCCGCCCGTCAGCAGCAGCTCGGTCGCGGTCGCCAGCTGGCTGCGCGACAGCCGGGCCGGCGCGGCCGGCGCCGGCGCTCGGCCCGGCCGCGCGAGCCGCAGGCCGATGGCAATGCCCAGTTGCTCGACGAACAGCGCCTCGTCCGGCCGGGGCCGGTCGAGCGCCGGCAGCAGCGCCTGCGCCAGATGGGTCAGCACATCGTCCTGCCGCAGCAGGCTGCAATCCGGCTGGCCGCCGCCGATGCGCTCGAAGAACTGCGGCGGGAATTCGATGAGCAGGAAGTCGAAGCCGCTGCAAATGTCGGCGCGGTAGTCGGCGCTGAAATCGCGCAGGTAGTAAGCGCCGCGCTGGAATTCGCAAGTGCGCGCGGCCCGTCCGCCGAGCACGCGGCGCCGATGGCCGGGCGCCAGCGACAGGCCGAACAGATGGCCGCGATCCGAGCCGTCGGTGGCGACATGGCCGAGCTGGCGGCTGTCGTGGCGCTTGCGATAGAGCCGCAGCTCGCCGGCCACGAGTTCGCGGTCGAGGCTCAGGCTCGACTGGCTGCAACCGAGCGAATCGGCCGGTCGCGGCGCGGGCAGCGATTGGGGCAGGACGGCGGCTTGAATGGGCATGCGGTTCTCCTTCCGGGGCCGCTGCGAAACGGCGCGCGACCGACCGGTGTCGACTGCGACCGAGCCTAACCGACACGGGTGACAGCGTGCCGCCGGTTGCAGGCGCCGACCTCAGAAGCCGAGCGCCAGCGTCAGCCGCGCCGAGCGCGGTTCGACCGGATGGAAATGCCGGTCGGCCACGCCCTCGGCCGGCTCGCCGGCCAGCCGCGATGCGTAGAAGTAGTCGATGTCGCTCGCCTTGCGGTCGAACAGATTGAACAGGTCGAGCGCGAGCCGCAGATCGGGCCCGAGGCGCCAGCCGAGCCGCACCGACGCCAGCGTGGTGCTGGCCGAGCGCACGCTGCCGTCCTCGACCAGCGGGCGCGGGCCGAAGTAGCGCAGCTGCATCTGGGCGCTGAACGGCCCGCGCTCGCCGGCGATGCCCAGGCTCGCCACCTTGTCGATGGCGCCCGGGATGCGGTCGCCTTCCGGCGCCGGCCCGCGATAGCGCGCGCGCGATGCCGACAGGTCGAGATCGACCGCCAGACCCTCGGCAGCGCGGTAGTGATTGCTCCATTCCACGCCGCTGCGGCGGCTGGCCCGGCTCGCTTCGGTATCGCCGGCATCGCCGACGAACACCAGCTCCGAGGCCAGGTCGAGCCGCCACAGCGCCAGCGAGCTTTGCAGGCCGTCGATCCATTCGCTGCGCGCGCCCAGCTCCAGCCCCTTGCTGCGCACCAGCGGCGTCACCGGGCTGGTGGGCGTGCCTTCGCGCGGCGCCACCGTCGCCACGGTGCCGCGCGCATCGTTGCTGTGAAAGCCGCTGCCGGCATTGGCGAACAGCTCGGTGCGCGCCCACGGCCCGGCCACGAAGGACAGCTTGGGCGAGGCCAGCGTGGCCGAGCGCGCGCCGCTGTTGCCGGCCACGCTGCTGCTCACGTCGAAGTCGGCATGGTCGACGCGCAGGCCGGCGATGCCGCGCAGCCAGGGCGCGAGCCGCAGCGTGGTCTCGCCGAAGGCGCTGGTGAGCGTCTGCCGCACCCGGCTTTCCTGCGTGGTGGCGGTGCGTTCGCGCGCCACGGTGCTGTAGAGCCCGACCGGATCGAGCCGGTCCTGGCGCAGTTGCAGGCCGAGCCGATGGGTGGCCGGCAGCCCGAACAGCGTGCCGCCCTCGAAGCCGCGCACCAGCGCGCCGCCCAGCACGCGGCGCCGCTCGGCCTGCTCGAACTGGTCGCCCTGCGCCGGGTTGTCGAGGAAGAAGGTGAAGTTGGAATACAGGTTCAGCCGCGAGCCGATCGCATAGGCGCTGGCCTGCCAGTCGCCGTCGTCGAGTTCGCGCCGGTGGTTGAACGACAGGCTGGCGCGCGCGCTGCGGCCGCCGTCGCTCGGGTCGAGGCTGCCGAAGCGGTCGAGCGCGCCGCTGGCCACGGCGCGCGCCGGAATCTGGTCGGTCGCGGTCCAGTGCGCGCGGTAGAGCATCGCGGTCGCGCTGGTCTGGCTGTCGCCGTCGCTGCGGCTCCAGCGCAGCAGGCCGCCAAACTTGGCAAAGCGTTCCGGCACGCGCCAGGGGCCATCGTTGCCGCCGACGTCGATGGCATAGAGCAGCGTGCCGTTGCGGCCGGCATCGGTCGCCGCCGCGTCGGCCGCGCCGAGCTCGATGGAATCGGCGAGCAGGCCGCGCCGGTAGCCGCCGCTGCCGGCCGTGAGCTGGGCCAGTCCGCGCGGCAGCCGATCCACCAGCGCAATCCGCGCGCTGCCGGCCGAGGCGAAATCGCCGTCCTCGGCCCGGTACGGCCCCTTGCGATAGTCGATGCGCCGGACCAGCTCGGGGCTGAGGAAGTTGAGATCGCTATAGCCCTGGCCGTGGGCATGCGTGGGCATGTTGACCGGCATGCCGTCGACCCAGGTGGCGAAGTCGGTGCCGTGGTCGAGATTGAAGCCGCGCAGGAACATCTGGTTGGCCTTGCCGTCGCCGCTGTGCTGGGTCACGACCACGCCGGGCACGAATTCGAGCAGCTCGCCGGTGCGCTGGAGCGGCCGGCTCTCGATCAGCGCGCCGGTCACCGCGCCTTCGCTCGCGGCATCCGAGCTGCCCACGCCGTTGTCGTAGTGGATGCGGAATTCGCGCCGGTCGAGCTGGGTTGCGGATTGCGCATGGGCCAGCGCCGGACCGGCCGACAGCAGGGCGATGAGCGTGAGACGCCAGGATGGGTTCATGTGCGCTTGTATGATGTTTTTCAAAAATCTCATATGAACGGCCGAAGCATCGCAGCTCCGGGCGCTGCCGTGGGCGTTTCAGGCGCCGGCGGCAGTCATGAGCGCGCCGGCCGGTGCGTAAAAGCCACTCACACGAAGCCCGCCGCCAGCCAGGGCGCCAGATCGAAGGCGCGCTCGACGAACCAGAGCGCCGCCAGCAGCGCAATCGCCGCCGAGCCGGCGCCGAACACGCCGCGCCGGTAGAAGCGCCCGTGCCGCAGCAGCAGCGCCAGCGGAAAGAAGCCCGCGACGATGGCCAGCTGCCCGACCTCCACCCCACCGTTGAAGCCGGCCAGCGACAGCGCCAGCGCGCCCGGCGCCAGGCCCAGCTCGCGCAGCGCGGTCGCAAAGCCGAAGCCGTGGATCAGCCCGAAGCCGAAGGCCGCCGTCCAGCGCCCGCGCCGCACCACCGGCCACAGGTTGTTGAGCGCCGCGAGCACGACCGTGAGCGCGATGGCCGACTCGACCAGCCGCGACGGCAGCGCAATCCAGCCGAGCACGGCGAGCGTGAGCGTCACCGAATGGGCGACGGTGAAGGCGGTGACGATCTTGAGCACGTCGACAAGCGCGGCGCGCGGCTCGGTCACGCCGCGCCAGCCGTCGGCGCCACGCACCAGCACCGAGCCGAGCAGCAGGCAGAGCAGGAACAGCACATGGTCGTAGCCGCGCCAGATGTGGGTCATGCCTTCGCGGCCGAATTGCAGCAGCGTGGCGAGGCCGTCGGTCTTGCCGCCGGCACGGTCGGCAAGCAGGCGCGGGCTGGCCGGCCCGAGCACCGCGCTGCGTTCGCTGCCGTCGGCCGCGATCAGCCGCACGATGCCGCGATGGCTCGGATCGGCGAGCGCGAACAGGCGATAGTCGACATCGGGCAGGCCGGCGCAGGCATAGCCGCGCTCGATGACGAGATAGGCGCCGTCGCTGTGGTTGTCGATGCGGTGCTCGGGCGGGCCGGCCGGCGTGCAGTCGCCGGCGCCGCCGTGCAGGCCGAGGCTGGCGAAGGCGAGCGCGTCGATGGCGCCGAGCTGCTCGCGCAATTCGCCCCAGCTGAGCTGGCCGTCGTCGTTGCCGTCGAGGCCGAGCTGGTTGTCGAGATCGCGCAGCGCGATGTCCCAGCGCAGTTGCAGGCGCGGGTCGGCGCCGGCGCGCAGCGTGAGATAGCTGTCGCTGGCCTTGTGCGCGGCGGCGGGCGCGGCCAGGCCAAGCAGCAGCGCGAATGCGAACAGCAGGCGGTTCATGCGGGCCTCCGGGCCGGCGTGGCGGCAAACGCGCCGAGCCGACGGTCGGCGATGCGGTTGCGGGCGATGAAGTCGCGCGCGTCGGCGAGCGCGGCGTCGGCGCCGTCGCAGCCCGGGCAGGCGGCGGCGCTGTCGATGAGCAGGCGCAGATCGGCCGGCTCGCGCTGCACGCGCCAGTTGCTGCGCGCAAGCGCCAGCGCGGCGCCGGGGTCGTCGGCCAGCGCGAGGCGGAAGCGCGCTTCCTCGCGCCGGTGCACGGTGTCGCCGCGCAGCCGGGCGGCGGCGAAGCGGTCGGCGAGGTCGGCGCGCGCGGTCTGCCAGCGCGGATCGCCGAGCGCGCGCCAGGCGATGCCGAGCCGCAGCAGCAGCGCATCGGCGCGGCGGTGGTCGTCGAGCAGGCGGGCGGCGTCGGCGGGCCGGCCGGCGTCGAGCAGGAAGTCGGCATAGGCGCCGAGGGTGTAGGCATCGCGGCCGGCGACAAGCGCGCGGCGGAAGGCGACGTCGGCGCGCGCACTGTCGCCCCGGCGCTCGGACATCTCGGCGTCGAGCAGCGCGAGCCAGCCGCCGTCGTCGTCGGCGGCGCGGCCCGGGCGGGCGTCGAGGTCGGCGCCGGCGAGCGCGGCCAGTTCGGCGGCGCCGCGTTCCGGCTCGCCGCGCAGGCTGGCGAGTTCGGCGCGTGCGGCACGGGCATAGCGCGCCGCGGCGGGCTGGTCGGCGAGCCGGTCGAGATCGCGTTGCGCCTCGTCATAGCGGCCCTGCACTTGCAGCACCGAGGCGCGCACCAGCCGCGCCTGGGCATCGTCGGGCGCGCTGCGCAGCACGGCATCGAGCGCGGCCAGCGCCGCATCGAAATCGTGATTGGCCTGAAGCAGGATGGCTTGCAGCACGCGCAACGGGCGCGGCGCGTCGGGCCGGTCGCGCCAGGGCGCGAGCGCGGCTTCGGCGGCGCCGAGAAAGCGCGGATCGCCATCGCGCCGCGCCAGGCCGATGGCGGCCTGGGCGGTGGCGGCGGCCAGCGCGGCGTCGTCGGGCCGCGCCGCGAGCCGATGCTTCATCAGCTTGTAGGCATGCAGGTCATCGTCGCGCGGCTGCTCGCGCAAGCGCTCGACGATGACGCTGTCGTTCGCCGGCAGCCAGGGCTCGGCCCCGGCGGCGCCGGCCAGCGCGAATTGCGCCGCGATGAAGGCGCCGAGCCACAGCGCCTCCACGGCCAGGCTGCGCAGCCGCGCCCGCGCGCTGCCGGCCGACGGCGCCGGCAACCGGCCGGCAGCGGTGCGGGGCTGGGGCTGCATCGCGGGCTCCGATCAGAGGGCGCCCGGCTCGGCGCTGTCGTCGCCGGGCGCCATGTCCTGGCCCAGCGCGATCGGCTCGCCGTCCTCGCTGGGCGCCAGTCTGGCGATGAAGCCGGCGAAGGCCTGGGCGCTGGCGAGCGCCGTGGCCGGCAGCGCGCTGGCGTCGGCCAGCGGCGCCGGATCGCTGCCGCCCGAGCCGCCGCAACCGGCCAGCAGCGCGGCTACCGCGAGCGCCGCCACAAAGATGCGTCTGGTTTGCATGTTCCCGGCTCCGGCGCGCATCAGTTGGCCTTGGCGCCGGCGAGCGGTGCCTTCAGGTAGGGAAAGCCGGTGTCGAAGAAGCCCGCATTGACCTCGGCGCCGTCGGTGTACGGCAGGCCGCCGGCCTTGGCATCGCCCGCCTTGCAGCCAAACACCGACGGTGCATCGAGCGTGCACAGCACGCCCATCGCCACCCGCAGCGTCGCATCGACCACGTCGTCGCCGGGCCGGCGGCCGTTGGGGAAGCCGGCGCTGTCGCTGGCCAGCACGCCCAGGCTGCGCTGCTGGTCGGCCGGCTTCGGCGCGATGGACGTGTTGAGCCGCAGCATCTCGGCCGGCGTCACCGACTTGGGCTGGTTCACGCCCTTGATGCCGGTGAGGAAGGTGGCAACGATGTCGGCGCGCGGCGTGCTGGTCGGCGCCGGCACGTTGAACAGGGCTTGCAGAATCGTCGGCAGCGTGGGGTTGGTGACGTAGGTGGCGAACTGGCCGTCGTTCTGCGGCCTGGAGGCGTTGAAGCGGTCCTTGTCCTTCAGCCCGATGACCAGCTCATTGACCAGCGGCATGCCGAGGCGCGACACCTGGGTCCAGGCGCCGCCGGTGAGTTCGGCGCGGTTGTTGCCGCTCGGCGTGGGATTGAGCAGCCGGCCCTGACGCAGGCTGGCGGTGGTCCAGCCGCCGATCACCGGATCGCCGTTGGCCACCAGGCAGGCGGTCGGGATTTCCAGCTCCAGCGCGGTCACGTTCTTGTAGGCGAGCTTGTCGGGATTGGCCGTCGGCGACCCCACCGGGTTCAGGTTGAACTGGTCGAAGGCCTGGCCCAGCGCCACCACGAACGGGTCCTTGCGCTGGCCCACGAACACCCGGCCCGGCCCGGCGGCGCAGCCCGGGATGTTGATGCTGTAGACGTACTGGCCGGCGTACTTGGCATAGGCCGCATCGCTGCCGAAGGTCTTGTCGCCGACATAGTCGAGCGGCTTGGTGAAGGTCTTGCTGCCGTCGGCCGCATTGGTCACGGCATCGCGCCGGCCGCCGCGCCGGTCGCCGCGCACGATGTCGAGCGTGAAGCTCTCATTCACGTTGATGCGCGAGCTGTCGCCGGCCGCCACGCTGCCCACCGTCGTCACCAGCGGGATGGCCACGTTGGCGCCGGCGATCGGCAGGCTCAGATCCTTGAGCGTGTTCTTGAAGCGGAACTGGAAGGTGATGTCTTCCTTGCCGTCGCCGGTGTTGTCGACGTGGATCTCGTAGAGCGCGTTGGGGTCGAGCGAGAAGTAGTTGGGGCCGCCATACGGGTCTTGCAGCGGCTCGTAGTCGGCGATGAGCGTGGTGTAGGCGGAGCGGCCCGACTCATAGCTCTGGAACATGTAGAAGTCGGTGCCGTCGACCTTGGGCGCGGTGGTGATGAACGGCGCCTCGCGGTGGCTCGATGCGAGCGCGCTGCCGGCGCCGGCCATGCCGATGGCGGCCAGTGCAATTGCGAGCGCGGCGCGCACCGGGCGACGCGAGGATTCCGGCAGCGCCGGGCAGCGGTTCTGAAGCAGGACGGGCATTGCAATCTCCGGGGGATCGGGCCCGCCGGGATGACGGGCCGCCTACCCGTCAATACGCAGCCACTGCATTTCCGGATGCACTTGCGAACATCGTGCAATCCCTTGCAACGCACCGGTCACAGATGACCGAGCGCGCCCGCATCGTCGGCGCCGTGCACAAAGAACAGCGCGCCGCCATCCGACATCACCTCGCCGTGAACCGCGCCCGCGTCCACGCTCTGGTAGTCGCCGGCGCAGACCAGGATGTCGCCGAAGTAGGCGTCGCCGTCGAGCATCACGCACTCCTCCAGCGCGGCATGGCCGTGGCCGGGGCAGACCGCGCCGGCCTCGAAGCGGTACAGGCGCGAGCTGTAGCCGTCGCGCGCCCAGAGCTTCTTCTCGCGCACGCCGGGCATGAAGTCGCGCCAGCCGTCGTCGCCGGCAAACACCGTGGTGGCGTGCTCGCGCGAGCCGGGCAGCCAGGCGCCGATGACTTCGCGCACCGCGCTGCCGTGGCTGCCGATGGCGGCGCCGCGCAGATAGATGAGCGCGCCGTCGGGCGACACCAGCCCCGAATGGCGGCTGCGCGCCGGCGCGACGTGATAGTCGCCGCGCCCGAGGCGCAGATCGCCCATCACCAGGCTGCCGCCGAGCACCACGCACTCTTCATGCTGGGCATGGCGGTGCGCCGGCAGCGTGGCGCCGGGCGCGAACTCGACCAGCAGCGAGCGCGCATCGGGCGTGTTGCGCAGCAGCTTGTAGCGCACGCCCTTCACATAGGGCTGCCAGCCGCCGTCGCGCCGGCGCACCGTGTGCACGCCGTGGCTGGCGGCACGGCTTTGCGCGGCGCGTTCGAGCAGGCGGGCACGCAGGGCGCCGGCCTGCGGCGCGGCCGGGACGATGGGCGCGAGCGCATCGGCCAGCAGGCCGGTGGCGAGTGCGTCGTCGGGCCGCGGTGCGGCCGGCTGGGGCGAGGAATTCAGGTCTTGGCTCATGGCGCGGATACGGCGGTGGCGAGGGTCTTGCGCAGTTGCAGCAGCGTCCGGCGCAGATGGGACTTGACGGTGCCGAGCGGCAATCCGGTGTGACTGGCGATCTCGTCGTGGGTGAGGCCCTGGAAGAAGGCCAGCGCGATCAGCTGGCGCGGCAGCGCATCGAGGCGGGCCAGCGCGGCATGCAGCACATGGCCGCTGCGGGTGGCGGCGAGCAGGTCCTGCGGATCGTCGGCGACCGCAGGGTCGGCGTCGGCCGGCGCGAGCTCGGCGGTGTCGGCGACGCATTCGGCGCGGTCGACGCGACGCAGCGCATCGAGGGCACGGCTGCGCGCGATGGTGAGCAGCCAGGCCAGCGCCGAGCCGCGCTCGGGATCGAAGCGCGGCGCCTGGCGCCAGACCTGCCAGAACGTGTCTTCGGCGACTTCCTCGGCGGTCTGGGCATTGCGCACGATGCGCAGCGCCAGGCCATGCACGCGGCCGACGGTGGCGTCGTAGAGCTCGGCCAGCGCCTGTTCATCGCGCTCGACGATGCGGGCGATCAGGCCGCAGAGCGCGGCCTCGTCGGCGGAACGCGGCAGCGCAGCGGCCAGCGCCAGCGTGGCGTCGTCGCGCGCTTCGGGCGGCGGTTCATCCTCGAACTCGGCAGTGCCGCAGCCGGCGAACGACGGACTGGGAAGGTCGGCGACCATGAACTCGCTCTCGCAGGGGAAGGTCGGGCGCAGCAGCAGGCGCGGGTCGATGTGGCGCCGCGCGCAGGGCGCCGACGGGCAGGCGGAAATCATGCACCGCCACCCGGCAGGGCTGCGCGCCTTGGCCGACGGCGCAACCGGCCGCGACGACCGGCGGCGGAGAAGGGAAACGGAAAGCTGGCTTGCATGGCAGAGGTCCTCGGGCTGGCGGGTCGGCCCGAATGGAGCCCCCTGCCCCAGTACGCGCGCCGCGCCGATCCGGATGCAGTCGGCCGGCCCTGGCGTCAGCGCCGCTGCAACACCAGCCCCAGCTCATGGCCGGCCGTGGGATGCACCACCCGCGCATACGGCGGCTTGGGCCAGTGCCAGCCGGCCTCGGGCAGCAGCGCGCGCATGGCGTTGATGTCGCAGTGATAGGGCGGGCCTTCGATCACGCCCTCGTCCACCGCCGCCGGCCGCAGCCGCTGCATGAACAGCGCGAACAGCCGACCGCCCGGCGCGAGCCAGCGCCCGAGCTGGGCCGCATAGGCGACCCAGTGCTCGGGATGCAGCGCGCACAGGCAGGTCTGCTCGTAGATGGCATCGAAGGGCGCGGCCGGCGCGTAGGCCAGCACGTCGGCCTGGATCACCTCGGCGCGCAGGCCGGCGGCCTGCAAGCGGGCGCGCGTGCTTGCCACCGCCGCCGGCGTGTAGTCGATGCCGGTCACCTCGAAGCCGCGCCGGGCCAGCTCGGCCACCTCCCAGCCGTTGCCGCAGCCGGGCACGGCGATGCGGCAGGGCGCGAGCGCGCCGCTGTCGAGCCAGTCGAGCAGCTGCGGGCTGGGACCGCCCCGGTCCCAGCCGGTCTGCTGCGTTGCGAAGCGTTGCTGCCAGAAGTCGGGCGTGGGGCCGGTCATGGTCGGTTCCGTGGGCGGGTGAGGAGTCGAATGCTGCATCAGCGGCGGGTCGCGATTTCGAAGGCGTAGCTCGCTTTCGCGCGTGCGAAGCCATTTGCCTCATAGAACCGATGCGCCGCCTCGCGCTGGGTGCCCGAGCGCAGGCGCACGCGTGCATAGCCGCGCGCGCCTGCCCACTCGACCGCATGCCGCAGCAAGGCGCGCCCCACGCCCCTGCCCCGACAGGCTTGCGTCACCACCAGCGCCTGCACTTCCGCATAGCCGTCGCTGGCAATGAGCCGCACGCCCTGCACCTGGCAAAGGCCGACCGGCAGGCGATCGAGGCAGGCGACAAAGGCGCATTGATCCGGCCATTGCTCCAGCTGAGTCAGCCGCCGGGCCACGTCCGCCGGCGTTGCGGGATAGCCAAGCTCTTCCAGCAGTCCCGCCGCCGCGACGGCGTCGTCGGCGGCGAGATTGCGTAGCGAGAGGATGTTCGGGGCAATGCTTGAAGTGGGCGGCATGGGGCGGCTGACGAGGTGAGATGAAGTGGCGCCGAACCGAGTCTGCCGCAGTCGACCGCGTCCAGCGCATCCTTTCCTCATCCGCCCACCGCGCCACCCAAGCCATGAACCCACGCCCGCTCCTGCTCGCCCTCGTCCTCGCGCTCGGCGCCTGCGCCAGCCTGCCCGGCAGCCGGACCGGGCCGCTCGCCGGGCGCGAGGTCGAGTACTTCGCCAGCCACCATGCGGCGCCGACGCTGGTGTTCGAGAGCGGTCTCGACGGGCGCATGGAGTGGTGGCGCGAGGTGCTGCCGGCGCTGTGCGGCGAGTTCAGCTGTCTGGCCTACAACCGGCCCGGGCTCGGCCGCAGTGCGCCGGCCGGCACGCCGCGCGACGCCGCCACCATCGTCGAGGAGCTGCGCGCGACCCTCGCCGCCGCGCGGCTCGGGCCGCCCTATGTGCTGGTCGGCCATTCGCTCGGCGGGCTGTATGCGCAGTACTTCGCGCGGCGCCATCCCGACGAGGTGGCGGCGCTGGTGCTGGTCGATTCGACCCATCCGCGCCAGACCGACGGCGACGGCGCGCTCGAGCGCCAGCCGCTGTGGGTGCGCGCGGCGCTCGGCGGGCTGGTCAGCGCCACCGGCAAGGCCGAGCTGGCCGAAATGCCGCGCAACCGCGACGAGCTGCTGGCGCTGCCGGCGCCGGCCGGGCTGCCGGTCACGGTGCTGAGCGCGGGCAAGGACGAGGACAGCGGCACGCCGGCCGGCCGTTATGCGGCGGCGCTGCGGCGCGACATCGCCGCGCTCTATCCGGGCTCGACGCAGCTGTGGGTCGACAGCGGCCACGGCATTCCGCTGGAAAAGCCGCAGGCGGTGATCGATGCGGTGCGGGCGGCGGCGACCGCGCGGCGCTAGCCGCGCGGCCACTCGGCCAGCCGGTGGCGCGGCTGCCGTCAGCCCAGCGCGGTCGCGATCACGCTGCCCATCGGCGTCGGCTCGGCATCGTTCTGATGCCACACGGCATTGACGGCCCACTCCTCCAGCCGCACCCGGTCGCGCTCGAAAATCATCATGTGCGTCGAGCCGCCGAACTCGAAATGCCCGATCTCGGTGCCGCGCTTGACGATCACCGGCTCGGCGCCGTTCTCGACGGTGAATCCGGGCGCGATCACGCAGGTCGAGACCTCGACCATGCCGATGCAGACCAGCGCCACATGGCCGCAGGTCTCGTGCTCGAAGATGAAGATGGCGCGCGCCGCGACATGGCCGAGATAGGGCTGCGACTCCGTGCCCTCCCAGGTGCCCTTGCCTTCGCGCTGCCAGGGCCGCTGCGCAAAATAGGTGCCCGGCTGGACCCAGGAATGCACCAGCTTGCCGTCGAGCGGGGCGCTCCAGCGGTGGTAATGCGTCGCCGACAGGAAGCCTTGATAAAGCTGGCCGCCCTCGAACTTGCGGGCCCAGCGCTCATGTCCGGCAAAGATGTCGAGCAGCGAATAATTGACATCCTTGACCCAGAATTCGGCCTGCGGACCCAGATTGTTTTCGTATTGCCACGGCGTGGTTTCGCAGCCGATATTGATCTGGTATTTCGCGTCGCCCTTGAACGGGCGGGCGCCCGGCACGAATTGGCGAATGAAGAAGGAATTCCAGGAATCGAAACCGTAGCCCGGCTGGCTGGCATCGTGAACCATCTGGTCCCACACCCCGGCTTTCCAGGCTGCGGCCGAAATCCAGGAGCCTTCCTTTTCGGGATCTTCGATATCGAGCTTGTCGAGCGAGGCGCCGCTTTTCAGGAAGGCATTCCAGGCATCGAGCACTTTCTTGAATTGCGCATTGAAAGTCGTGTCGTGGAACAGCGCGGTGCCGGACGGCGTCGCCATCGAGACCGCGAGCAGGCCGTTCATCGGTGTGCCGACCATCGCCGTGGTGTTGAACGCCGGCGAGGTCGTGACGATCTCGTTGAGGATCTCGAACAGGCTGTCGAAGCTCTCGATCCAGAGCGCGTCCCCGTCGCCGGCGATCTCGTGCCGGGCCTGCTCATCGAGCGAGCGCACGAACTCGTTGGACTCCTCGATCATCGACGTGACCCACATGCGGTACACGGCATGCCGGGTGACCCAGGCCTGGAATTCGGCGACCGCGGGGGTCATGGGCGTGAGGGTGCCGGCGGCCCTGCGCGCGGCGATCGACTTGCGCAGCGGCACCAGATAGCGCGCGGTGGCCCAGACCCGATTGGGCACCCAGAAACCCATTTGCACCGGACCGGCATTGGCGAGCGAAAGCAGATTCGACTGTTCGCCCTCGATGGGCGCTGGGTGATGGCTGGCCGGCAAGCCATTGCGGTCGGCGTGTGTCATGTCTCGTCCTCTTTTATTGCGCCGCCGCAATTGCGGCAAGCACTTGACCAGGGTTCAATCGTGAAAAATCGAACTGACCGGACTGGACATTTCGAAATCACGACAGTCGGGCATTTCGCTCGCAATTATTGAATTGCCAGCAGAAACTGCGAGGACAATACCCCCCGGCCAGCGGCGCGTTTCGGCCGCCGATCCGATGTAACCGTTACGCGGCATCCGGCATGACATTTCCAATTCACGGCAAATACCCCAATTGCCGGGCCGACCGATCGCTCGCGATTCGAATCGACAAAATGCGGAAATCGTCGGCGCGGAATCGATCGGCGCCGATCGGGCGGCGCGGGTCGACCGCCGTCGCCGCCAGGCGCTGGCGCGGCGCACATCCACCTCGTGCGAGAAGCCGCCGTGTGCCGGCGCGATGTCACGGGACGGTTCGCCTCGCCTCGGTGCCGGCCGCCCGATGCAGCACTTCGCGCAACCAGACACAGCCGGCATCGGCGTCCTGCGATGCCTTCCATTGCAACAGCTCGGTCAGCGGCGGCAGCGCGATCGGCATCGGCAATACCTGCAACGGCAGACGCTGGGCCAGCAACACCGCCAGACGTGCCGGCACCGTGGCGATGCAATCGGTGCTGACCACCACGTCTCCGAGCAGGTTGAAGCGCTCCACCACCGGACCGACACGACGCGTGAGCCCCATCTGCTGCAAGGCGCGCGTGTCCATCATCGATCCACGGCCCTCGGCCAGTTCGACGACCGCATGCAGCGATGTCCGGTACTGGAGCGCGCCGATGGCTTGGCGAACGGTCGGATGATCGATGCGCGCGATGCAGCGATAGTCGTCCACCATCAGCACCTCCGAGCGATGCCGCTCGGAATGGGCACCGGCCGGTACTACCGCAAAGTCGTACTGGCGTCGCTCCAGCGCCTCGGTCGTCGGCTGATCTTCGGCATTGACGGGCGTCGGCGTTGCGCGCAGCGAAAGCTGTACTCGCGGCGCCTCTTTTGCCAGCAGCGCGATCACGGCCGGCATCAGCACCGTGCTCGTGTAGTCCGACACCGCGATGCTGAAGCGGCGCGCGGTCGACGCCGGATCGAAGCTGGCCCGCGTGTGGGCAATCGTCTCGGCCTGTTGGAGCAGTTCGCGCACCGGGCCGGCCAGGCTCAGTGCCAGTTCGGTCGGCAGCATCGCGCCGGCCGAACGGACGAACAGCGGGTCGCCGAAGTACTCGCGCAGACGGGCCAGGGCGGCACTCAAGGCCGGCTGGCCGACGTTGAGTCGGGCCGCTGCCTTGCTGACGCTGCGGTGTTCCACCAGCGCATCGAACACCAGCAGCGCATTGAGATCGAGTCGATGCAGACGCATTCGGCGATTATCGATTCGGTTGATATTTTTCAGCAATACGTTCGATTTGCGCCGGCCAATCTGCCTCCCAACAATGCCTGCTTCCCCATGCAGGCCAAGAGGAGACAGAGACATGAATATCGATGGAATCAATATGTTGCCGGGCTGCGCCGAGTACCCGCTGAACCAGTGGTACGTGATCGCGTGGTCGGACGAGATCGCGCCGGGCAAGTCGCTGGCGCGCGATTGCTGCGAGGTGCCGCTCATCGTTTACCGCAGCCAGGCCGGCATCGCCCACGCGATGTTCAACCGCTGCCCGCACCGCGGAATGATGCTGACCAGCGCCACCGGGCGGGTCGAGGGCGACACCGTGCGCTGCGGATATCACGGCGTGCGGCTCGACTCGAACGGGCGGTGCGTCGAGGTACCGAGCGGCGGCCCGCTGCCCGCGAAGATGTGCGTGCGGACCTATCCGGTGGTCGAGAAATGGAAGTGGCTGTGGGTATGGATGGGCGACGCCCGCCTGGCCGATCCGGCCCTGATTCCCGATCACGAATACCTCGGCCTGGAAAACAGCCCGATGTTCAGCGAGCCGGGCATCCGCCTGTCGGTCAAGGCCAACTACCTGATGCCGCTGGAGAACCTGGTGGATGCCACGCACATCACCTATCTGCACCATGGCCTGATCGATTCCGGCAATGTGGCCGCCACCCCCAGCCAACTGGTCGTCGACGGCACTCGCGTCGCCTCGGTACGCCAGTTCAGCAACGAGCTGCTGCCGCCCATGCTGTGTGCCGCAATGGGCCTGAAGGGCAACCGCGTCAACCGCACGCTGACCCTGAGCGCCTTCGCCAATCATCTGTGCGAGATCCGCCAGGACTTCGTGGAAGTCGGCGACGAGCATGCGCCGCCAAAGCGCATCAACCTCATCGTGTCCATCACCCCCGCCCGGCGCACGCAGACCGACCACTTCGCGCTGTTCTCGACCAGCTTCCAGAACACGCATCCCGGGCGCTTCGACGACCTGCGCAATCTGCTGATGGAAGACGTCGTGGTGCTGGAAGAAATCCAGCAACTGTTCGAGCGCCTTGGTCATGCGCACGCGCCCGAGATCAGCATCAAGGCGGACGAAGGCAGCATCCGCAGCCGCCGCATCATCGCCGAGCTGATCCGGCGCGAGCGCCAGGCCGAGCCGGCAACCGCGCCGACGCATCGACAACCGGCATGAGGCGCGACATGGCGAACTCGCAAGACACCGTACTCATCTCGGGCGGCGGCATCAGCGGCCTGACCCTGGCCTGCGCCCTGCGCCGGCACGACATCCCGGTCGAACTCGTCGAACGCAAGTCCGACCTGTCCGACGACGGTGGCGTGGGCCTCTCCCTGGTCGGCAACGCCTTGCGCGCGCTGGACTCGATCGGCATCGCGCGCGCCCTGATCGCGCTGGGCTTGCCCGCCGACCATCTGGAGATCGCCACGCCCGAGGGCCGCGTGGTCGCCAGATCGTCGACCGACGAGCAGTGGGGTGACGGCATCCCGGGCCATTGCAGCATTTCACGGCCGGCGCTGCATCGGCTGCTGGCCGAGCGTGCGCGCAATGCCGGCGTGCGCATCCGCACCGGCCTGAGCATCGCCAGCAGTACGCCGGTGGGCGACTGCGTCGAGGTCGGCTTCTCGGACGGCGGCAGCGCTCGCTACCGGCTCTGCGTCGCGGCCGAAGGGCTCCATTCGGCGACCCGCGAACGGCTGTTTCCGGGGCTGCATCCCGCGCACTCCGGCCAGGCCTGCTGGCGCGCCCGCGTGCCGCGCCCGGCCGGGCTGCTGACGACGCGGATTCATTTCGGCGGCCGCCTTGGCGTGGTCGGCATCTGCCCCATCTCGCGCGATGACGCCTATCTGTATGTCGTCGAGGCTGCCGATGCCCGGCATCGCGAGGATGAAACCCGCACGCATCTGGCGCTGCGCGAACGGCTGACCGGTCACTACGGCGGGCTGGTCGCCGATCTGCTCGAGCATCTGACCGATCCGGCGCAGGTGAGCTATCGGCCGTTGCCGGTCTTCCTGCTGCCGGCACCCTGGTATCGCGATGGCGTCGTGTTCATCGGCGATGCCGCGCATGCCAATCCGCCGGTGCTGGCGCAGGGCGCGGCAATGGGCATCGAGGACGCCGTGGTGCTGGCCGAGGAACTCGCGTCCGCGCCGGCAAGCCTGGACGCCGCCCTCGCCGTGTTCATGGCGCGGCGCTTCGAACGGGTGCGCAATGTGGTCGAGACCTCCCGCGATCTGGCGCGCTGGCAGGTCGAGCAGCGCCGGGATGTGGACATCGGCGGCACGATGAAGCGGGTGGCCGTGGCCTTGACGGCGCCCATCTGAGCCCGCCGGACTGAAGCGCGACCGAGGGGTGACGGCGGCGGTCTCATGGCGGCGTCCTCCGCACCGGCCGCCGCCCTGCCCTCAGCCGCGCGCCTGCCCCAGCGCGGCCAGCACGAGCCGGCAGGCATCGCCGTCATGACGAAAGCCGGCCGCCTCGGCCAGCGGCGTGGCGAGCGGCGGATAGCGGCCGAAATTGGCTTCGAGCGCGGGATCGCTGCCCCAGCTCACCAGCCGGTCGACCGCCACGCCGAAGGCCGTGCCGACCGCGCCGGCCAGCGCGCCAAAGCTCAGGTGCAGCGCCGGCAGGGTGCAGACGCGCGGCTCGCCGAGCAGCGCGCCGTCGGCGGTCGCGGCATGCAGCAGGTTGTCGACGGTACACGGCACCGACATGAGCCAGGCCTGGCAATCGGCCGGGATCGGGCAGGCGAAGGGGCGACCGGCGGCCAGCTCGCGGATCAGGTCGCTCATGAAGGCCGACAGCAGGCCGCTCGGGCCGGCCGGCCGCGCGACGATGCCCGCGAGCCGCAGCGAGCGGCCGTCGATCCAGCCGCGCCGCGTGGCATCGGCGATGAGGATTTCGCAGGCGAGCTTGTGCGCGCCATAGCTGAGCCTGGGCCGGCACGGCGTGGCGTCGTCCACGCCCTGGGCCGGCAGCGGCGCGCCGAGCACGGCAATGGTGCTGGCGAACACGAAGACCGGCGCCGGCCGCGTGGCGGCTTGCAGCCGGGCCGCGTCGATCAGCGCGACCGTCGCATCGAGATTGACCTGGCGGCCGAGCAGCGGATCGCGCTCGGCCGCGCCGCCCGGCACGCTGGCCAGATGGAACACCAGATCCACCGGCGTGGCGAAGGCGGCGGCGATCGGCGCGGCGTCGGTGATGCTGCCGGCCAGCTGGACGACGCGCGCATCGGTGGCCGGCGCCGGAAAGCCGAGATCGAGCAGCGTGAGCCGGTCGAGCCCGGGCAGTGCGCCATCGAGCAGCCGTGCAACCAGGGCCTGGCCGACGAAACCCGCCGCGCCGGTGATGAGGACATGCATGTGCTTGGGGGCCGCAGGCCGCGGCAGGAATCGTCGGGAAGGCGATGCTAGGCCGGCAGTGCGCCGGCCAAAAATCGTTTGCGCCGATGCAGGCCATCGTCGCGACGAATGCCAGCGCGGCGCAGGCCGGCTCAGGCCGGTTGCGCCGTTGCCGGGGCTGCTGCGGCGGCGGCTTCGGCGGCGATCATGGCCTGCAATATCCGGCGTGCCCGCATGGCGGCCGCGTCGCCGGCCAGCAGCACCGGCTTGAGCGATTGCAGATCGTTGGTGCCCATGCGCCGTGCCACCGCTTCGACGATGGGCTTGTCCTCGTTCTGGAACGGCCCGCGCAGCGCCGCGATGTTCTGCGCCGCCAGCGTCTCGGCCATCGGCCCGAGCGCGCGCGGAAAGCCGATCGCGAAGAAGTAGTGCGTGCCGGTCTCGCTGGCCGGCGTGAACAGGTGGGCCGAAGGCGTGACGCGGCCTTGCTCGCGCGGCTGGCCGGCGACCGCCGCACCGGCCCACAGCGCAAGCTGGGCCGGCGCATTCCAGCGCACATCGAGCCAGCGATCGGCCCGCGCGCCCTCGGGAATGCCGAAGGCCTGGCGCAGAAACGGCGGCAGGTCGTCGTCAAGCATCGTGCGCCTGGACCAGACCGTGCTGCCGTCCTGCACGCACTCGATCTCGCCGCGCCGTACCGCCGCGCTCGAAAAGATCGGATGCAGAAACTCGATGTGGCTCAGGTCGAGGATGTTGTCGCTCTCCAGCTCGTAATGCGCATCGACGAGCATGTGGTCGGTGCCGACCGCCCAGTGCTCCGGCACCAGAAAGTCGAACTCCGGAATCAGCGCCGGATCGGCCTCGGCTTCATCGCCAAACCAGATCCACAGCGCGCTGTAGCGCTCGACCAGCGGATAACGCCGCACCCGGGCCGCCTTGGGAATCGTGCCGCCCTGGGGATTGAGCACGCAGCTGCCGGCGCTGTCGAAACGCAGGCCGTGGTAGGCGCACTCGACGGCCTTGCCGCCGTCGCACAGCCTGCCCATCGACAGCGGCGCGAAGCGGTGCGGGCAGCGATCCGCAAGCGCATGCACCGCACCGGCGGCGTCGCGGAACATCACGACCGGCTCGCCGAGCAGCTGGCGCGCCAGCAAGGTCTCGCCTTCCAGTTCACCGGCCCAGCCGGCCACATACCATGCGTTGCGCAGGACGTTCTTCATTCGGAATGCTCCGTGCATTCGGCGCGGTGCCGGACGGGTCGCCCATCGATCCGCCCAACTTTCGCGCCCTATGTAAACACCGATAACATCGAGCCGCATGAAACCTTCGTCAATGAGCGCGACTACCGATATGGCGTCGCGCAGCTATCACCACGGCAGCCTGCGCGACACCCTGGTCCAGGCGGCGCTGGCGGTCATCGAGCGCGACGGCCACGAAGCCCTGTCGCTGCGCGAACTGGCGCAGGCAGCCGGCGTGTCCAGCGCCGCGCCCTATCGCCACTTCGCCGACCGCGCGGCCGTGCTGGCCGCGGTGGCCTGCGCCGGCTATGAAGACCTGCGGCGCGACTGCGAGGCGGTCGCGGCCGATCCGGCGCTCGACCCGCCGGCACGACTGCGTGCGCTGGCGCGGGCCTTCATCGCGTTCTCGCGCCTGCGGCCCGGCCTGTTCCGGCTGATGTTCGACGGCCAGCCCCCCGGTGCCGACAGCGACCCGGCCCTGCTGAATGCCGAAGCGGAGTGCTATGCGGCCGTCGTGGCGGTGGCGGCACCGGCCCTGCCCCGGCTCGATGCGCCGGCGCTGCGGCTGCGCATCGTCACGCTGTGGGCGACGCTCTACGGCTACTCGATGGCCGGCCAGCGCCACCGCATGCGGCCCTACATGACCGAGGGACTCGACGAGGCAGGCATCGACGCGGCGATCGTCGAGGCCGCGATCGGCCCGCTCGACGACCTGCCGGCGCGCTGATCGGCACGGCCGGCCGCGTCACTCGACCGGCCCGTGCAGCCACAGCCCGCCGTCGGCCTCGACCGTCACCTCGACCGCCAGCAGCTGGCTGCCGACGCAGGGCCCGCGCAGGCAGCGCCCGGTCTCGATGTCGAACTCGGCGCCGTGGGCATGGCAGACGATGCGGCTGCGCGCGGCATTCAGATAGGCATGGCGGCGCCAGGCCATGCGCGCGCCGTCGATGTGCGGACAGGCGTCGCGCCAGGCAAACACGCGCTCGCCCCGGCGCACGATGAACAGGCTGTCCTGCCCGCTGGCGGCCGGATCGAAGCCGCGCGAGTCGCCGTCGGGCAGATCGGCGAAGGCGCCGAGACAACGGCGCGGCGGCGTCATGACGATGCGGCGCCGGCGCGCACGACGCGCTGCTCGATCGTGCCGAACGGCCCCTCGCTGCCATCGTCGAAACGCGCCTGCATGCGCACCGTGTCGCCGAAGCGCATGAAGCCGGTGCTGGCCGCGCCGGCATCGATGATCTCGATCACGCGGCGCTCGGCAATGCAGGCCGAGCCGGCACTGCGCGCCACGTTGGACACGGTGCCCGAGCCGACGATGGTCCCGGCCGTGAGCCGGCGGGTGCGCGCCGCATGCGCGACCAGCTCGCCAAAGCTAAAGTTCATCTCGCTGCCGTGCGGCTCGCCAAACCGTTCGCCGTTCCATTGCACATGCAGGCGCAGGGCCACGCGCCCGTCGCGCCAGCCGGCGCCGAGTTCGTCCGGCGTGACCGCCACCGGCGCAAAGCTGGTCGACGGCTTGGCCTGGAGAAAGCCGAAACCGGTCTTCATCTCATGCGGCCCGAGCGCGCGCAGGCTCCAGTCGTTGATCTGCACCACCAGCCGCACGCAGTCGAGCGCCTGCGCCGGCGTCGCGCCCATCGGCACCGCGCCCAGCACCACGCCGAACTCGCCTTCGAAGTCGATGCCGTCGGCCTCGCTCGGCAACGGCATGTCGTCATGCGGCCCGAGAAAATCGTCGCTCGCGCCCTGGTACATGACCGGCACGGTGTCGAACTGCGGGATCGGCGGCGTGTTGAAGGCGCGCTCCATCAGCCGGCCGTGATTGAGGAAGGCCGAGGCGTCGCACCATTGCGGGCTGCGCGGCAGCGGCGCCGCGCAGGCGCGCGGATCGAAGGCGAAGGCATCGGGCTGCCGGCCGCGATTCAGCGCGTCATAGGCCGCGCCCAGGGCCGGCGCGACCGCCTCCCAGCGCCGAATGGCGTCATGCAGCGTGGGCGCGACGGCGGGCAACGCGACCGCCTGGCGCAGGTCGCGCGACACGACGATCAGACGGCCGTCGAGACTGCCGTCGCGCAGCGTGGCGAACTTCATCGGAATGACTCCTGAGTGGAAATGGGAAGGCGCGGACTCAACTGCCGTCGCCGATGGTGGTGCCGCCGTCGACGACCAGGGTGTGGCCGGTGATGAAGCCGCCGGCCCGGCTCGCGAGCATTGCCACCACGCCCGCGATCTCGTCGGGCTCGCCGACGCGGCGCAGCGGCGTGGCCGCCAGCCGCCGCGCCATGAAGGCTTCGTCGGCGATCAGCCCGGCGGCGAGCGGCGTGCGCACCAGGCCGGGTGCAATCGCGTTCACGCGCACGCCGCGCGGGCCCCATTCGACGGCGAGGTTGCGCGCGAGCTGGGCCAGCGCCGCCTTCGACAGGCCGTACAGGCCGATGGCGCGGTTGCCGCGCAGCCCGGCGATGCTCGACATCAGCACCACGCTGCCGCCGCCGCGCGCCGCCATGCCCGGAATGACGCGCGACGTGAGTGCGGCCGGGCCGCGCAGATTGATGTCCATCACGCGCTGCCAGTCGGCATCGGTGGCGGCGTCGAGCGGGCCGACCGGGCCTTCGATGCCGGCATTGCAGACCAGCAGGTCGATGCGGCCGGCGAATGCGAGCGCGCGTTCGACCAGCCGGTCGAGCTGCTCGATGCTGGCGACATCGCAGGCAATGTCCAAGGCGCATGCGCCGCGCGCCACCAGCGCCTCGGCGACCGCCGCGCAGCCGGCGCCATCGATGTCGCTGACGATCACGGCCGCGCCCTGCGCCGCCAGCGTCTCGGCGATGGCGCGGCCAAGCCCGCGCGCCGCGCCGGTCACGAGCGCGACCTGGCCGCTCAGGTCGAACAGGCCGGCGTCAGTGGTCATCGAGCGCGGCGCGCAGCGTCGGGTCGTACTGGCCGTCGACCAGCACGAACAGCATCCGGCAGGGCTGGCCCGAGCGATTGGCCCAGGCGTGGTTGCTGCCGCGCTGGATGACGATGTCGCCGCGCGTGAGCCGCGTCTCGCCGGCATCGAGCACCAGCGTCATCTCGCCGTCGAGCACGATGCCGTAGTCGATCGACTCGGTGCGGTGCATCAGCGGATGCGGCGAATCGGTCTTCACGGTCGAGGCGGCGGCATCGCCGATCTGCGCGAAGGCGGCGCTCATGCGCTCGGCGCCGTGGTTCAGGAACTCGTCGGTATCGGGCGGAATGTCGACCACGCGGATGCGGGTGCCGTGGCGCGGCGGCGGCAGCATCAGCGGCGCGAGCGTGGGATCGGGGCCGTTGTCGACCGGCGCCGGCGTCGCCGCCGTGCTCCAGATTTCATGGAAGACGGTGCCGGGAATCTTCTCGATCGGCACGACGGTGGGCAGCGGGCCGGCCTCGACGATGACGGACCGGCCATCGGCATCGTGGCCGGTGACCACGCGACGCAGGGGTGGGAAGGACATGGGGACTCCGGGGCTAGAGATCGATGACCAGGCGCGCCGTCCGCGCGCGCGAGCAGCACGGCGTGAAACGGTTGCTGGCTGCCTGTTCGGCGGGGCTGAGATAGAGATCGCGGTGGTCGGGCTGACCCGCGAGCACCGGCACGAGGCAAGTGCCGCACACGCCCTGTTCGCAGGACAGCGGCAGTTCGATGCCGGCCTCGGCGAGCGCCGCGGCGGCGGTCTGGTCGCGCCGCACGGTCACCACGCGACCCGAGCGCAGGCATTCGAGCTCGAACGGCGCATCGCCGTCGCGCGCCTCGGCGGCGGCCGAGCCGAAGTGCTCGTGATGCAGCCGGGCTGCGTCGATGCCGGCGGCCTGCGCGGCGGCGATCACCGCATCGAGATAGCGCTGCGGTCCGCAGGCATAGACATGGGTGCCGGCCGGCGCCGCCGCCAGCACGGCGGCGATGTCGAGCCGCTGTGCATCGGACCCGTGGCTGAAATGCAGCCCGACGCGGTCCGCGTAGGCGCACTCGCCGAGCCGCGCCGCGAAGGCCGCGTGCTCGCGCGACCGCGCCGAATAATGCAGATCGAACGAGGCGCCCTCGGCTGCGAGCTGCTCGGCCATCGCGAGCATCGGCGTGATGCCGATGCCACCGCCGAACAACAGGCTGTGATGGTCGCCGGCGACGAGCGGAAACAGGTTGCGCGGCAGGCCCACGTCGAGCAGGTCGTCAGCGTTGACCTGCGCGTGCAGCGCGGCCGAGCCGCCGCGCGAGGCCGGATCGCGCAGTACCGCCACCACGTAGCGATGACGCTCGGCCGGCGCGTTGCACAACGAGTACTGGCGCACGAAGCCGCCCGGCAGATGCAGGTCGACATGCGCGCCGGCGCTGAAGGCCGGCAGCGGTGCGCCAGCCGGATCGACCAGCTCCAGGCTCACGATGTCGTTCGCCTCCTGCCGCCGGTGCGCGACGCGCAGCCGCAGCAGTGCATTGCCGGCCGTCACGCCGCCGCGCCTTCAAAGATGGCGACCGCGCGGGTCCAGCCGGCCGAGCCGCCGCGCACCTTGTGCGGAAAGCAGCTGATGAGAAAGCCGTCGGCCGGCAGCGCTTCGAGGTTGTGCAGCTTTTCGAGATGGCAGTAGCCGATGTCGCGGCCGGCCTTGTGGCCTTCCCAGATCAGGCTGGTGTCGCCGGTCTCGGCGATGCGCTGCGCGGTGTAGGAGAACGGCGCATCCCAGCTCCAGGCGTCGGTGCCGGTCAGGCGCACGCCGCGCTCGAGCAGATACATCGTGGCCTCGTAGCCCATGCCGCAGCCGGCACCCAGATAGTCGCGCTGGCCGTAGCGCGCGCCGGCGCGGGTGTTGACCACCACGATCTCCAGCGGCTGGAGCCTGTGGCCGATGCGCGCGAGTTCGGCCTCGACCTCGGCGGCGGTGACTACATGGCCGTCGGGCAGATGGCGGAAGTCGAGCTTCACGCCGGGCTGGAAGCACCACTCCAGCGGCACCGCATCGATGGTGATCGACGGCCGGCTGCCGCCGTTCTTGGCGTCCATCGTCGAATGGAAATGCCAGGGCGCATCGAGATGGGTGCCGCTGTGCGTGGTCAGCGTGACCCATTCGGCAGCGGCGGCCTCGCCGTCGGGATAGTCGGCGGCCTGGGTGCCCGGCAGCATCGCCATGAACTCGGGCAGCGTGTCGGCATGGCTCTGGTAGGTGATCTTCGGCGCCAGCGGCGGCGGATCGGAGAGCACGTCGTTCTCGAGATAGATCGACAGATCGACGAAGCGGCGGGGCGTGTTCATGCGTGGGCCTCGATGGGAGTGACCGGCGCCGGCACGCGGCGCAGCCGGGAGTAGCAGACGACCGCGACGGCACCGATCGCGACGGCGGCGAGGCCGACGCTGGCGTAGCCGAAGGACTTGATGAGCGTGCCGCCGAGGATCGGGCCGACGGCGGCGCCGGTCATGAGCATGGCCGGCGTGGCGGCCAGCGCGCGGCCGCTCGGCTCAAGCCGCGCGAGCAGCCCGAACACGAAGGTGTGGACGAAGATCTGCACCGCCGCGAACACCGAGGTGGCAACCGCATAGGGCAGAAAACCGGTCGAGCTCATGACCGTCACGCACAACACGGCCTGCACCACCGGCCCGGCGAGCAGCACGCGATGCGCCGGGATGCGCCGTTCCAGCAGCCCGGCGAGCGCGCCGGAAAGCAGGTTGACGAAGCCGAGCGCCACCAGCACGCCGGCCACCGCGCCGGCGCCGAATCCGCGATCGATGCCGACGCGCTCGACGAAGGAGAAGGTCATCGACTGGACGATGGTCATGCAGCTGATGCCGACGATGCCGAACCAGACCGCCGGCGCCAGCCGCGGCGCCGGCGTGGCCGCCGTCCGCGTCGGCGCATGCAGGCGCGGAAAGCCGAGCGCCGCCAGCGCAGCCGCGACCAGGAACACGCCGGCAAACAGCCGGAACAATCCCGGCCCGCCGGCGGCCGCCACCAGCGGCGGCGCCGCCGCGTAGAACAGGATGGCGAACACGCCGAGCGCCACGCCGGCGACGGCAAAGCTGCGATGCGGCGCCGCGTCGCGCGCCATCGTGCCGTGCACCATGCTGAGCGCCGCGCCCGCGCTCAGGCCGGCCAGCGCATGCAGCGGCGCCAGCGCGGCAAAGCTGTCGACCCAGGAGGCCGCGCCAAAGGCCAGCGCCGCAAGGGCAAAGCCGCCCAGCGCCATGCGCCGCGCATCGATGCGCCCGAAGCGCGGCGCAACCAGCGTGCTGGCCAGCACGGCGCCGACCAGAAACAGCGTGGCGAGCAGCCCGGCCTGCTGCGAATCGAGGCCGTAGTGCGCCACCAGCGCGCCGACCCAGACCGGCAGCGCCACCAGATCGATCATGCCGGCGCAATGGCCGGCCAGCAGCGCGACACGGCCGCGCGACAACAGGCGAGCGTTCATGGTCGGCATCAGATCGGCTCGGCCAGCGCCATCATCGAGGCCCGCATGATCTGCGCGTGTTCTTCCTTGCTGCCGTTCTCCATCTCGATCTCGCCGAGCCGGGCCGAGTTCTCCACCACCATGCGACAGCGCTCCCAGCGCCGCGCCTCGAAGGCGGCGATGGCCTGGTCCAGGCTCTCGGCGCGCCCCACTTCCTCGGCCAGCACCATGCCGTCCTCGATGCCGATGCAGGCGCCCGAGGCCAGATGCGGCGTGGTCGCATGCACGGTGTCGCCGATCAGCACCACGCGGCCGCGATGCCAGGGCAGCGGCATGAGCAGGCCTTCGAGCGGGCGGTACACGATGCTGGAATCGGGGCCGATCATGTCGCGGATGGTGCGCAGCGTCGGCGCCGTGAAGCCGTCGAGCAGCGCGCGCAGCTTGGGCACGAAAGTGGCCGGATCGACGCGGTCGTTGGTCGGCCGGTGCTCGGTGACGAACAGGTACATCTCGTCCTTCGACACCGGATTCACGCCCGGCTTGTTGCCGGCGCCGACCCAGAAGTGGCAGGTCGTCACCTCGGGCGGGCGCGGCAGCACGGCGCGCCACACGGCCTGGCCGCTGTAGGCCGGCTTCGGCGCGTCGGGGAAGACCGCCTCGCGCACCTTGGAGTACAGGCCGTCGGCGCCGATCACGAGGTCGTAGCGCGCGCTCGTGCCGTCGGTGAAGCCGACCGTCACGCCGTCGGCGTCCTGGTCGATCGAGGTGAAGGTGCAGCCCAGACGCACCTTTGTGCCGGCCTTGCGCGTGGCCTCGGCGAGGATGGCCGCGAGCACCGGCCGCATGATCGCGCCGCCGCCCGGCACGTCGTCGCCGGCGATGCGCGGCGTGGGCAGGGTGCCGATGTGCTGGCCATGCGGCAGGAACAGCTCCACGCCGTCGCTGGCACTGCCGCGTTCGAGGAAGGCATCGAGCACGCCGAGCTGGCGGAAGGCGCGCAGCGTCGCGCCGCCGAGGCTGATGCCGGCGCCATACGAGCGCCAGCCCGGGTCGATCTCGACGATCTCGACCTCGACGCCGAGCCGGCGCAGCTGGATGGCCGCCGTCATGCCCGAAAAGCCGCCACCGATGATGAGAATGCGAAGGTTCTGCTGGTTCATTCCTGTCTCCTCCTGGGACGCGGCCCTGCCGGCGTCCGGTTTTTTCTGGGATTGGCGCTGGGCCGGGTCAGTGCGCTGCGGCGGGCTTGCCGCCGGGCGGCGGGCCGCTCGGGAACCAGCGCTCGCGCGGCTGGAACAGGAAGACCTGCGAGCTGTCGGCGCTCGCGGCGGCGACGCGCGGCTGCCAGCTCGCGTCATGCAGGTCCATGTCGGCGTCGTATTCCACATGGCAGCCGAAGGGGCTGTTGAAGTACCAGAACCAGTTCGAGCCGAACTTGTGCCGGCCCGGGCCCCAGAACGACTGATAGCCCTTGGCGGCAAAGCGGTAGCCGGCCTGGAGCACATCGGTCGGCCCGGCCATGTGGAAGGTGAAGTGCTCGATGCCCTTCATGAACGGCGGGGTCTGGATCAGGAACAGCGTGTGATGGTCGAGCGTGCCCGGCGGTTGCAGGAAGGGGCCGGTGCCCTCGAAGCGGTCGGTGCAGCGAAAGCCGAGCCGCTCGGCATAGAAGGCTTCGGCCCTGGCCACGTCGGGCACGAAGTACACGACATGCGACAGCGTGCGCGGGCGCGCTACGCGGTCCTCGCTCACGCCGATCACGTTGGGTCCGCGCTGGGGCGCGGCGCCGGGCGCGTTGACCGGCTCGGCCGGCAGGTCGAGCGCGCGGCGCACCGTGAGCTGGAAGCCGAGCGCGAAGCCCATGTCGTCGACGGTTTCGAGGCTGCCGTCGGCGAGCAGCTTCACCTCGCGGTCGCTGCGCAGCTCGGCGCCGATGGCGTCGAGCGTGGCCTGGTCGGCCACGCCGTAGACGGTCTTGCGCAGGCTGCTGCCGGTCTCCAGCGGCGCGGGCAGCCCGGCGGCGTCGCGGCAGCGCACGACGATGGCCGTGCCGTCGAGCGCCTCGAAGCGGCCGCCGGCGGCGGTGACGCCGACCGGCGCGAGGCCGTAGTCGGTCAGGTATTGCGCGCAGGCGGCGACGTCGTCGACGCCGAACACGAGTTCGTCGGGTCCGAGGATCTGGAGGGTCATGGTGTCAGCTCGAAAGTGGGAATCCGGTGCCGGCATGCAGCACGGCTTCGGTGGCGATCAGGAAGAAGCTGGCGTCGGCCAGCGCCAGGCCGGGGCGGACGAGGGCGTCGTCGACCCAGGCCTGCCACTGCGCCGCCAGCGAACGGGCGGCGGCTTCGTCGGCGAGCCAGAACTCGTCGATGCCGTCCACCGTGGCGGGCGGTCCGGGGGCGGCCAGCACGTCGTTCTGCACATGGCCGAGCGCCGGCGCGAATGCGGGCGCCTGCGCCCAGGCTTGCCGGAACCGGTCCGCGTCCACGCCGGGGGCCTTGCGGACAAGGCCGAAGAGCTTGAAGGCGGCCGTCGCGACCGGCTGCAACACGCGCGCGTGTACCGGCAGGAAGACGACCGTGGCCTGGTCGACGAAGTTGTCCTCGTCGCCCTTGAGGTGCTCGCGGTAGAAGGCCGTCTCGCGCGAGCGGCCGAGCGCGGCGAAATCCGGCACCCAGATCTCGGTGACGAAATCGCGGTTCAGCGCAAACGCATCCGTGCCGGGCGCGCTGGCGCGGAAGCTGCCGTCGAACACCGCGTTCTGCACATAACGCCGGGGCGCGTTGTCGGGATCGGTGGCGACGTAGCGCAGCACCCGTTCGCCATGCACATCGCGGATGTGATGGCGGTGCTCGGCCAGCGTGCTGCCGGGCCGACGGCGGCCGACGATCATCAGCTTCAGGCCGAAGGGATCGGGCGTGTCCATGGCGCTCAACCCCGCGTGGCGGCAATGCGGCCGCCCAGCGTCTCGGCGACCCAGTCGGCGATGTAGGCGCCGGCATTGGCCGAGTTGTCGAAGCTGGAGTGCTGCACCCCGCCCTCGCGCTCGGTGAAGATCTTGAGTTCGCGCCTGGGGCTGTTGACCAGCTGGTCGTAGGTGCGCTGCGCCCACTTGAGCGGAATCTGCGAATCCTTCTCGCCGTGGGTCACGAGGAAGGGCACCTTGATGCGGTCGAGCACGCCGTCGAGATGCACGTTCTCGGCGATCTTCATGAAGTCGTCGATGTCCTTCGCGCCCCAGACCCAGCACACATGGGCCCAGTAATGCGGCACCGGCAGACTGCCTTCGCGGTCGAGCCGGCGCTTCTGCACATCGCGCCAGTCGTGGTTGGCGCCCCAGACCACGCCGCAGGCAAAGCGCGGCTCGAAGGCCACGGCGCGCGGGCAGTAGTAGCCGCCGAGCGAGACGCCTTCCATGCCGATGCGCCCGGCATCGACCTCGGGCCGCGTCTCCAGCCAGTCGACGATGCGGCTGGCCCAGTGCTCGCTGTCGAAGCGCGCGGTCAGGCCGCGCAGGCGCAGCGCATCGCCGGTGCCGGGCTGGTCGACGATCAGCGACGCCACGCCACGCCGGGCCAGCCATTGCGGCAGGCCGACCATGTACTTCATCTCCTTGGTCGAATCGAGGCCGTTGACCTGTACCAGCAGCGGGGCCGGACCGTCGACGCCCTCGGCGCGCACATAGAGCGCGCTGAGCGTGCTGCCCTCGTAGGGAATCTCGACGATCTCGCAGTTGTCGCCGGCGAGCCGGATGCCCTTGGCGAACACGTCGAGAAAGCGCTTGTACAGCTCGACGCGGCCCGGCGCGCCGTGGGCCTGCAAGCGCTCGCAGGTCAGGTAGTAGTTGGCGGCGCGCTTGAGCTTGTCGCCGGCCGAAAGCTCGCGTCCGCGCGCCTCGTCGTCGGCCGCCAGCTCGCCGAGCTTGTCGGCCATGCGGGCCCAGGTGGCGCGGAAGGCCTGGGTGGCCTCGGCGTCGGGGCGGGTCGCGGCCTCCTGGAGCGGCGCGCACATTTCCTCGATCTCGCCGATCTTCGCGCCCATCTCGATCGACAGGTCGACCGACAGGTTCCAGACGTAGTTGGTGGGGAAGTACTTGAACATGACTGTCCTCGGAATGCGTTCCTGACGCGGTTGGGGCGGGTGTGGATTCAGGCGCCCGCGCGGGAGACGGGCGCGGGCGGCGCGCCGGCGCCGTCGCCGCGGACCGGAGCGGGCCGCGTCTCGGCGACGCGGTCGGTGGCCGGCCCGGGGCGCAGCAGAAAGTGCGCGAGCGCGGGCAGCAGCACGAGGGCGCCGAGCATGTTCCAGAGGAACATGAAGGCCAGCAGCAGGCCCATGTCGGCCTGGAACTTGATGGGGCTCGCGACCCAGGTGACGACGCCGAGCGCGAGCGTCACGCCGGTCAGCATCACCACGCGGCCGGTGAACAGCAGCGCGCGGTAGTAGGCCTCGGACAGGCTCGCGCCCTCGCGCAGCCGCGCCAGCGTCACGCTCAGGATGTAGAGCGCGTAGTCCACGCCGATGCCCACGCCGAGCGCGATGACCGGCAGCGTGGCCACCTTCACGCCCATGCCGAGCGCGACCATCAGCGCCTCGCACAGCACCGAGGTGAGCATCAGCGGCAGCACCGCCACCAGCACCGCGCGCCAGGACCGGAAGGTGATGAAGCTCAGCAGCAGCACCGCGCCATAGACCAGCAGCAGCATCTCGTGCCATGCGTCCTTCACGACGATGTTGGTCGCCGCCTCGATGCCGGCCGAGCCGGCCGCCAGCAGGAAGCTGGCATCGGCGCCGTCGTTGTCGCGGGCAAAGGCCTGCACATGGTCGACCACGCGGGTCAGCGTCTCGGCCTTGTGGTCGCGCAGATAGACGTAGAGCGTCAGCAGCGAGCAGCTGTCGTTGTAGAGGCCGCGCGGCGCGCCGGCGGTCACGGTGTTGAGCATGTCCTGGTTGGGCAGGAACTCGTACCACTTGGGATTGGCCTCGTTCAGCCCCGACAGCACGCGGCGGTTGAGCAGCGCCAGCGAGCCGGTGCTTTCCACGCCGTCGAGCTGGCGCAGCTGCCATTCGAGCGCGTCGACCTTGTTGAGCGCGCCGTACTGCGAGCAGGCGCCGTCGGGCGTCTTCACCATCACCGCGAGCACGTCGCTCGATGCGCCGTAGGCGGCGTTGGTGAAGGCGACATCGCGGTTGTAGCGGCTGTCGGCGCGCAGCTCGGGCGCGCCCGGGTCGAGGTCGCCGATGCTCAGGCGGGTGCTCACCGCATAGCCGGCCGCCGCGAGGATCAGCGCGCCGGTCACGGCGGCCGTCGCCGCGCCGCGTTGCGTGAAGCGGTCGAGCGCGGCCCAGGCCGGATGCTTCGCGAGGCCGGCGGCATCGGCCTGCTCGGCCCTGAGGCTGCGCGCGGCGGCCGTCGCGCTCACGCCGGTGTAGCTGAGCAGGATCGGCAGCAGGATCAGGTTGGTGAAGATCAGCACCGCGACGCCGATCGACGCCGCCACCGCCAGCTCGCGGATGACCTGGATGTCGATGACGAGCAGCACCGCGAAGCCGACCGCATCGGCGAGCAGCGCCGTCAGCCCCGCAAGAAACAGCCGGCGGAAGGTCAGCCGCGCCGCGACCAGCTTGTGCGCGCCCCGGCCGACGTCCTGCATGATCCCGTTCATCTTCTGCGCGCCATGGCTGATGCCGATGGCGAACACCAGGAAGGGCACGAGGATCGAGTACGGGTCGAGCGACTGCCCGAGCAGCGGCAGCAGGCCGAGCTGCCACACCACGGCCACGAGCGACACCGTCACCACCAGCGCGGTCGAGCGCCAGCAGCGCGTGAACCAGAACACCGCCGCCGCCGCGATCGCCACCGCGACCGCGAAGAAGGCGAGCACCGCGCGCACGCCGTCGATGAGGTCGCCCACCACCTTGGCGAAGCCGGTGATGTGCAGCTTCACGCCGCGCGCCTCGTACTTGGCGCGCAGGGCTTCGAGCCGGTCGGCGAAGGCGCCGTAGTCGAGCGCCCTGCCCTCGGCATCGGCCGACAGCAGCGGCAGCTGGACGATGCTCGACTTCGCGTCGAGCGCGACGATCTGGCCGATCTCGCCGGAGCGCGCGACGTTGGCCTCGAGGGCTTGCAGGTCGCCGGCGCTGCCGGTGTAGCCGTCGGGGATGACCGGGCCGCCTTCGAGGCCGTCCTCGGTCACGCCGACCCAGCGCACATTCGGCGTCCACAGGCTCCTGAAGCCGGTGCGCGCGACGCCGGGCAGCAGGAAGGCTTCGTCGCTGAGCTGACGCAGCGTGTCGAGATAGGCCGCGTCGTAGATGCTGCCGGCCGGGTTCTCGACCGCGATGCGCACCGCGTTGCCCAGGCCCTGCAACTCGTCGCGGTGCTCGAGATAGTTGTGGATGAAGACGTGGCGCGCCGGGATGGTCTTCTCGAAGCTCGCGTTGAGCGTGAGCCGCGAGGCCTGCCAGCCGAGCGCGAGCGTGACGAGCAGGCAGAGCGCGAGCACCAGCCAGCGATGGTTGAAGATCGCGCGCTCGACGAGCGAGCCGGAACGGGCGTCGAGGTCGCCGGGCGCGGGCAGCGCGGCGGGCGGATGCAGCGGGCTCATCGCGGCGCTCCCTGGCCTGCTGCGGGCAGGCTGACCGGGCCGGCGAGGCCGAGGGTGAGAACCGAGCCGTCGGCGCGCGGCAGCAGCGCGGCAAGCGACCCGAGCGGACGCGGATTGACGGGCGCGACGCCGTCGCCGGTCGCGCGCAGCACGAGGCCGGCCTGGTTCGCCAGCAGCAGGCCGCCGCGCGCGTCGAGCGCCGAAGCGGTAATGCTCGCGGCGACCGGCACATCGAGCCGGGCCCAGCTCGCGCCGCCGTCGGCAGAGCGCCAGGCGTTGCCGCGCAGGCCGGCGACGACCAGCTCGCGGTCGGACAGGAATTCGGCGGTGAAGAAGCTGCCGTCATAGGGCACGGCCAGGCGCCGCCAGGCGTGGCCGCCGTCGTCGGAGCGCAGCACGAGGCCCTGCTCGCCCGCGACGAGCAGCGCGTCGCCGCGCGCGCGGATCGCGTACAGGTGCAGCCCCTTCGGATTGGGCATGCCGCCGGCGATCCAGCGCCAGCTGCGGCCGCCGTCGTCGGAGGCGAGCGCGAGGCCGTAGGCGCCGACGACGACGAGCCGGTCGCGGCCGGCGAGCAGCAGGTCGAGCAGCGGCTTGTCGGGGCCGTCGGCGCCGAGGCGCCGGGCGTCGGCCTCGGCGCGGGCATCGCCGGTGGCGAGCGCCGCCTCCAGGGCGAGTCTGGCGATGCGCTGGCCGTCGAGGCGGCGGGTCCAGGTCTGGCCGCCGTCGTCGGTGGCGAGCACGACGCCGCCGTGCCCGACCGCATAGCCGGTCTTCGCGTCGGCGAAGCGCACCGCCGTGAGGGTGATGCTCACCGGCACGCTCGCCTGGCGCCAGCGCGCGCCGCCGTCATCGGACAGCGCGACGATGCCGCGCTCGCCCACCGCGACCAGGCGCTCGCCGGCGGTGGCGACGGCGAGCAGGTTGGCGCGCTCCGGCGCCCGCACCGCGATGGCCGGGCGGTCGAGCGCGTCGCCGACCGGCGCGGCCGCCGCGCCGCCGGCGAGCAGCGCAAGCGCTGTCATCGCGACGGCCGGCAGATGCCGCGCGGCGGCGGGCGTCGTGCTCATCGCACGCCCTCGCCGGCCAGCGCCTCGGGCGTGAACACGCTGTCGGCAAAGCGCGGCTTGAGCGGGTATTGCGCGGACCGGCTGTTGAACAGGTTGCCGATGTAGGCGCTGCCGTTGGCGAAGTCGTTCATCGTGAACGCGCCGATGACGGTGCCCGGCAGATCGGGCGCGACGAAGGTCTGGGCCGACAGCGTCTTCCAGAGCTGGCCGTTCGCATCCCAGCGGTCGCCGAGCACGCAGTTCCAGGTGTCCTCGTCGCAGTAGTAGCGGCTGCGCGCGGCCTGGTGGCGCTGGCCGGCGCGCAGCGTCGCTTCCACCACCCAGACGCGGTGCAGCTCCCAGCGCACATGGTCGGGGTTCAGGTGATGCGCGCCGAGCACGGCCGCGTCGGTGGTCGGCTGGAGCAGGCGGTTGCCGTTGTAGGGAATGAGCAGTTCCTGCTTGCCGACCAGCTTCCAGTCGAAGCGGTCGAGCCGACCGGCGAACACCTCGATCTCGTCGAAGCTCATCAGGCCGGCGGTCGCGGGCGTCGGCGTGTCGCAGCAGGGGTTGGGCAGCTTGCGCACGCGGCGCTGGCCCGTGAGATAGACCCAGGCCTGGTCCTTCGCGCCGTCGAGCTGGTTGCGCCCGAGGATGGCCTCGCCCGCGCGGATCGGCGGGCCCGAGTTCACGAGCTTCACGAACGAGTACTCGTTCGCCTTCACGAAGTCGGCGAGGTTGCCGTCGGGCATGTAGTAGGGCACCTGCTGGTCGATCACGCCCTCGGTCGAGAGCACGGCCTTGCCGTCGGCGGTGAGCTGGTACTGCGTGACCGGCTCCTGCCACGACGTGCCGCGCCAGCGCAGCACATGGTTGGCGATCACCTCGGCGCCGCCCTTCGGGATCGGGAAGGGCAGCCCGCCGTAGGCCTCGGTCACGACGCCGTCGACCAGCTTCGCGCGCGTCGCGTTCTTCAGCGTGTTGTCGTAGACCCATTGCGGCGCGGCGGCGGTGCGGTGGGTCCTGTAGACGTCGAGGCGGAAGCTGTCGGGATACTTCTTCAGCATCGCCTGCACGCCGTCGCTGAGCTTGTCGGCGTACTGCGCCGCGTTCTGGGCCGTGACGGTGTAGAGCGGCTTCTCGTCCTTGAACGGGTCGCCGCGCCGGCCGCCCGGCTTGTCGCCCGCGATCGGCGTGGTTTGGCCGCCGGTCCAGGCGGGGATGCTGCCGTCCTTGTTGCCGGCCTTCTCGGCGCCGAACGGCGTGAGGTCGGTCTTGAGCTTGGCGGCCTCGTCGGCGCTCACGGCGGCGACGGCCGGCAGGCAGGCGGCGACGGCCATGGCGAGGGCTGCCGCGCGCAGCGGAAGATGCTTGTTCATTGCGGGTTCTCCGGAGGGGCGCGGGTCAGAAGCTGCGGCGCAGCGAAAGCGCGAGGTAGTCGCGGTCCTTGAGCGACTGGCCGAAGCTGTAGTCGCTCGTCGCGTCGAGGAAGGGGCTGAGGCCGCCGTAGTAGTGGGTCCAGGTCAGCGAGAAGCGCCAGGCGTCGAGGTAGGCCCCAGCGATGCCGAGGTTCATGTCGCCGCCGCGATGCGTGCCGAAGCCCGACACCGCGCCCGACTTGCCTTTCGGCGAGTAACTGATGCCGACCGGTACCGACAGGTCCAGGCCCGGCAGCACCTGGCGATAGCTCGGCTCGTACACGACGCGCATGGCGAGTCCGTCACGCGTTGCGTTCCGCGACAGCTGGGCGGCGTTCTTCGTCACGCTCAGCACACGGTTCGCCGCAATCTCGGCTGCGAGCGAGGCTTCGCGCGCGATGAACGACGGCCCGAACGACGCGATCGTCGAGAACTGGAGATGCGCCGTGTTGCCGACCGCGAACAGCGGGTTCGCGGCGTCGATGACCGTGCCGGGCAGGACCGTCGCGGCCGGCGTCACGAGCGGCGCGCCACGCCGCAGCGAGGCTTCGCCCGCGACATTGAAGTCGTCGACGCTGGTCGAGAAGCTCGCGCCGAAGGCCCGCACGCCCTGGGCATAGGCCGCCTGATAGACGCCGATCTGGCCCGTGACCGGGTTGAAGATCGTCGGGTCGAGCACGACGGGCACGCCGTTCACGGTCGTCACGCCGGGGCGTGCATAGACGTTCGGATTGCGGTCGTGATAGCGGATCGCGTAGAGCCCGAAATCGGTGTCGAGCCCGGTCGGGCGCCAGCGCAGTTGCAGGCCGCCCTGGCCACTGTCCTTCGGCTTGATGTCGGCGCCGCGGAACAGGGCCGCCGCGCCGCCGCCCGGCACGAGCGGCGCGCCGGCCAGCAGCCGTTCGGCGCCCTTGTCGAGCGGGTCGGAGGCCGAGAAATAGCTGCCCGAGGCGGGGAGCCGGTTCGCCTCCCAGCGGAACTGGTAGAAGGCGCCGACCGCGACCTCTGGCGAGAACTGCGCTTGCGCCGAGACCTGGGGCACGGGCCGGACCACTTCCTTGAACTGGGCGTTGGGCACCGACAGCAGCTTGACCACGTCGGTCGGCGCCATGCCGCCGGCGATGCCGTTGGCGCCGTAGAACAGGCTCTCGCCCCAGAGCAGGCCGTGGCGACCGAGGCGCCAGGTCACGCGCGTGTCGCCGACGCCGAAGCGGCCGAAGGCGAAGGCGTCGAGCAGCTCGGCCTGACGCCCGTGCAGGTTGCGCGTGGCGGTCGTGAACTGGTTGGACGCCACGCTCGATGAATTGACGGTCGTGGGCGAATCGTTGCGGTTGCCGCGGTTGTAGACCGCGTCGTACCAGCCGGCGCCGCTCAGGCGCAGCCCGAGGTCGTTGTTCCAGCTCGCATCGAATTCCGAGAACAGGTCGAGCCGCTCGGAGGTGATGCCGCGACTGCCGAAGTTGCGGTCGCCGTCGTCGAGATTGGCGCAGGCGGCGCAGTCGACAAGGCCGGCGCTCGGATTCTTCAGGCGCAGCGCGGTGCTGAGCTTGACCGTGTTGTCCCAGCGCAGCTTGAGTTCGGGCACGTCGGTGTCGATCTCGAACGCCATGACGGCCGGACTGCTTGCCAGCGCGGCGAAGGCGCCGGCAGCGATTGCGTGGCGCCGGCCGAAGCCGGTCGCACCCGCCACGCGAGTGGGGTGTCGTCTCATGTCTCCATCCTCTTTATTGGCTGGTTGCGCCTGGCGCCTTGCCGGTCTTGTGCCGGACTCGTTCGACAGGTCGCGCCCAAGGCGACGGCCACCGTTGAAGCGGTAGCTGAAATGCCGGTTATTCCGGTTTCGCCTTGATGCGGAGCAAGGGTATGTCTCGGCTGACGATGCGAAAAATCGTTAATTACGATTCCGACCATCGGCCATACCGATGGCCGGACAGCGCCGAACAAAGTCGGCGCCGGTCAAGCCGGATCAACCCAAAGCACAAGAACGATGAACTTCAAGCGACTCGACCTGAACCTGCTCGTCGCACTCGACACCCTGCTGCACGAGCGCAACGTGACCCGCGCCGCCGAGAAGCTGCACCTCACGCAATCGACGATGAGCGGTGCGCTCGGTCGCCTGCGCGACTACTTCAGCGACGAGCTGCTGCTGCCGATCGGACGCCGCATGGCGCTGACCCCGCTGGCCGAGACGCTGGTCGAACCGGTACGCGACGTACTGCTTCGCATCGACTCGACCATCGTGCGGCGGCCGGAGTTCGACCCGGCCGTCGCCAGCCGCACATTCCGCATCGCGGCTTCCGATTACATCGAAACCGTGCTGCTCAGCGCCGCGATCACCCGCGCCGCCGAGCTGGCGCCCGGCATCACCTTCCATCTGCAACGGGTCGACGCCGGCGTGCTCGATGCGCTGACCCAGGGCAATGTCGACATGGTCGTGATGCCGGCCAACTACATGCGGCCGGAGCATCCGCTCGAAGTGCTGTTCACCGACAGCTACAGCTGCGTCGTGTGGATGGGCAATGCGGCGATCGGTGACCGGATCGACTTCGACGACTATCTGCGGCTCGGTCATGTCGTGACCCGGATCCGGAATGCGCCGTCGGCGATGTTCGATCAGGAGATCCTCGAGCGCTGCGGTTCGGCGCGCCGCATCGAGGTCGTGGTGGAGAGCTTTGCGGCGCTGCCGCAGTTCATCCTCGGCACCCACCGCATCGCCACCATGCAGACCCGGCTCGCCCATCACTGCGCGCGTCAGCTGCCGCTGCGGGTGCTGCCCACGCCGTTCAAGACTGCCGGGCTGGAGGAGGCGATGCAGTGGCATCGCTACCAGGACGGCGATCCGGCGATGCAATGGCTGCGGACGCTGCTGCGCGACGCTGCGGCGCAGCAGCGCTAGGCGTGCCGCTTCGGCAGCCTGTTCCGGTGTCGGTCCGGATCGGCCGCAGTCAGCGCGAATCGCCCGCGCCGGCGCCGCCGTCGTCCGCCGCGAGCTGGGCCTCGACCCGCTGCACCGCATGCCGCAGCGCCGGCAGATGGCGCCGCGCCGCCTCGTCTGACTTGAGCGCGCGCGCCAGATAGACCACGTTGAGACTGCCGAGCGGCCGGCCCTGGTGCATCACCGGCAGCGCGATCGCGCCGATCTTGCGCTGCGCATCCCATTCGGCATCGTTGGCGCCGTAGCCGCGCTCGCGCGTGCGCTCCAGCAGCCGAGCCACGAAGCGCTCGTCGCGGGCCAGCCGGGCCTGCTCGTCGTCCTGGTCGCGCATCAGCGCCAGCAGGCTGTCGAGCACATCGGGCGGGCAATGCGCGAGATAGGCGCGGCCGGCGGCGGTCGTGAGCATCGGCATCGACTGGCCGACCATCGCGCGGTGGAACGACAGCTGACTGAAGCGGTGAGTGGATTCGCGGATGACCATGCGCGCGCCCTGCGGCGTGCTCACGTCCGACGGCCACAGCACCGCGGTCAGCAGCTCGGCCAGCGCCGGCGCCGCCAGCGACGAGATCCAGTCGTCGTCGGTGAAGCCCTCGCTCAGCGAGCGCACGCGCAGCGCCAGGCAGTAGCGGCCGTCCGATTCGCTGCGCCGCACGTACTGCTCGGCGATCAGGGTTTCGAGCAGCCGGCGCACCGTCGTGCGATGCAGCCCGGTCTCGCGCACAAGGTCGGCGAGCGTGCAGCGGCCGCCCTCGAAGGTGTTGAGCGCGCGCAGGAGATCGAGCCCCCGGACTAACCCGCGCACGGTCGCGTAATCGTTGGCATCGCCCGAAATCACCGCAAAAACTCCTTTTGAATCAACGCTGTGCAACAGGCGGACACTAGGCCAGATTCTTGTGTCCGTCACTCGGGCTCTTCCTAGAATCGCCTCCATTCCAACACCGCCACGACGGAGACGACATGGGCGCAAGCGCTTTCAAGAGCATCTGGGCCGAGCTGCGCGGCACCAGTTTCAGCCAGGGCTGGATCGATGCCGGCGGCATCTCGACGCGCTATCTGCACAGCGGCGACACAGCCAGGCCGCCGCTGATCCTGCTGCATGGCGTGGGCGGCCATGCCGAGGCCTACATCCGCAATCTGAAGTCGCATGGCGAATGCTTCTCTGTCTGGGCGGTCGACATGATCGGCCACGGCTGGACTGACAAGTCGCTGGAGCCGGTGGAGATTCCGCGCTACATCGACCACCTGCTGCGCTTCATGGATGCCGCGAAGATCGAGCGCGCGCACTTCTCGGGCGAGTCGCTCGGCGGCTGGGTCGCGGCGCGCATGGCCATCGACCATCCCGACCGCGTCGACCGGCTGGTGCTCAACACCGCCGGCGGCTCGCAGGCCGACCCCAGGGTGATGGAGCGGCTCAAGACGCTGTCGCTGCAGGCCGCGAGCGATCCGAGCTGGGAGTTCATCAAGGCGCGGCTCGAATGGCTGATGGCCGACAAGTCCAAGGTCTTCGACGACCTCATCGCGACGCGCCAGGCCATCTACGCCCAGCCCGGCATGAAGGAGGCGATGCCCGCGAACATGATCCTGCAGGAGCTTGAGGTGCGCCGCCGCAACATGCTCTACGCCGACGACTACGCGCGCATCGAGGCGCCGACGCTGGTGCTGTGGACCTCGCACGACCCGACCGCCGACGTGTCCGAAGGCCGCCGCATGGCCACGATGATTCCCGGCGCGCTGTTCACGGTGATGGACGGCTGCGGTCACTGGCCGCAGTTCGAGGACCCGGAAGTCTTCAACCGCATCCATCTGCAATTCCTCGCCGGCGGCGTGCCGCCCGAAGCCGAGCGCGTGGGCTGAACGCCCGCGCCGCCGCCGCGCGACGCCCCATCCACCGATCACGAAGAACGACATCCGGCAGACGGAGGGGGCAACTCGTCCCGCCATTCCGGAGCATGAGGAGAGAACGCAATGAGCATCACGGAGCAATACGACTTCGACGTGATCGTCGTCGGCGCCGGACCGGTCGGCCTGACGATCGCCAACACGCTCGGCCTGCACGGCGTGCGCGCGCTGCTGGTCGAGCGCGGCGAGACGCTGATCGACTATCCGCGCGGCGTCGGCATGGACGACGAATGCCTGCGCAGCATCCAGGGCATCGGGCTGGTCGACGCGGTGCTGCCGCACATCACGCCGCATCACTGGATGCGCTTCGTGACGAAGCGCGGCTACTGCTTCGCATCGATCGAGCCGCGCACCGACGAGTTCGGCTGGTCGCGCCGCAATGCCTTCAACCAGCCGGCGGTCGACCGCGAGCTGCTCGCCGGGCTGGCGCGCTTCGCGTCGGTGAGCGTGCAGCTCGGCACCGAGATGGAAGGCTTCGAGCAGGACGCGCGCGGCGTGACCGTGCGGCTGGCGCGCGCCGGCCAGACCACCGCGCTGCGCTGCCGCTATCTGGTCGGCAGCGACGGCGGCCGCAGCGCGGTGCGCACTGCGCTCGGGGTGGAATTCGGCGGCATCACCGACAAGTCGAAATGGCTCGTCATCGACATCCGCAACGATCCGCTCGGCGTGCCCAACATCTACATGCACTGCGATCCGGCGCGGCCCTATGTGAGCGTGGCGCTGCCCGACTCGGTGCGGCGCTTCGAATTCATGATCTTCGAGGGCGAGACCGAGGAGGAGATCACCCGGCCCGAGCGCATCGCCGAACTGATGCGCAAGGTGCTGCCGCCCGATGTCGATCCGCTCGCGCTCGACTACATCCGCAAGCGCGTCTACACCCACAACGCGCGCATCGCCGACCGCTGGAAGGTGGGCCGCGTGCTGCTCTCGGGCGATGCCGCGCACATCATGCCGGTGTGGCAGGGCCAGGGTTACAACACCGGCATGCGCGACGGCACCAACCTCGCGTGGAAGCTGGCGTATGTGGTCAACGGCCGCGCCGACGACCGCCTGCTCGACACCTATCAGGACGAGCGCCCGCCGCATGCCAAGGCCATGATCGACCTGTCGGTGACGGCCGGCCGCATCTTCTCGCCGCGCAATCCGCTGGTGGCCAGCGCGCGCGACATCGCGGTGCGCGTGCTCAACCTGTTCCCGGCCGCGCGGCGCTATTTCCTGGAGATGCGCTACAAGCCGATGCCGCGCTACGAGCGCGGGCTGGTGGTGCCCGAGCCGGTCGCGCGCGCCGCCTCGCCGGTCGGGCGCATGTTCATCCAGCCGCAGGTGCGCACCCGCGACGGCGAGATCCGGCTGCTCGACGACGTGCTCGGCAAGGGCTTTGCCGTGCTGTCCTGGGGCGTCGATCCGACGCGCTGGCTCACGCCGTCGAGCCGCGCCATCCTCGCCGCGCTCGACGCGCGCCGCGTGACGGTCAAGCCCATCACCCAGCTCCGGCGCGAACTCGACATCAGCGACGAGGCGCTGCTCATCGGCGACGAACAGGGCCGGCTCAAGGAATGGTTCGGCGCGCATCCGGCGGCGGTGGTGGTGCTGCGGCCCGACCGCTTCGTCGCGGCCATCTGCTACCCGGTGCAGATCAACGAGACGCTGGCCGCCGTGGCCCGCGCCGCCGGCCTGCGCACCGATGCCGTGCCCGCGCCGGCGCCTGCCGCCGGCACGCGCGCCACCGCGCCCGCCCTGCCCGAGCTGGCCGGAGCCGCGCAGTGAAGCGGCATCTCGTCTGCCTGTCGCACACGCCGCTCAAGGGCCATGTCGATCCGCTGCCCGAGGTGGTAGCCGAGGTCGGCGACGCGGTGGCGCAATTGCGCGCCGAGGTCGAGCGCTTCGAGCCCGAACTCGTCGTGCTGTTCGCGCCCGACCACTACAACGGCTTCTTCCTCGATCTAATGCCGCAGTTCTGCCTCGGCGTGGCGGCGCAGTCGGTCGGCGATTTCGCGTCGCGGCCCGGTCCGCTCGACGTGCCGCGCGCGCTCGCCGAAGCCTGCGCCGAGGCGGTCGTCGCCGACGGCATCGATCTGGCGGTGTCGTGGCGCATGCAGGTCGATCACGGCTTCGCCCAGCCGCTCGAAGAGCTGACCGGCGCGCTCGACCGCCATCCGGTGCTGCCGCTGTTCATCAACTCGGTCGCGCCGCCGCTGGTCGACTTTCGCCGCGCGCGCGAGTTCGGCGCGGCGGTCGGCCGCTTCCTGCGCAACCTCGACCAGCGCGTGCTCGTCGTCGGCTCGGGCGGGCTGTCGCACAACCCGCCGGTGCCGCAGCTGCGCAGCGCCGCGCCCGACGTGGCCGAGCGGATCATCGCCGGCCGCAATCCCACGCCCGAGGCGCGCCAGGCGCGCCAGGCCCGGACCATCGCCGCCGCGCGCGCCTTTGCCGCCGGCTCGAACGAGCTGCGCGCGCTCAATCCCGACTGGGACCGCCGCTTCATGCGCGACATCGAGACGCGCGACTGGAGCGCGCTCGACGCCTATCGCAACGACGCCATCAGCGCCGACGGCGGCGCCTCGGCCCACGAAGTGAAGACCTGGGTCGCCGCCGCCGCCGCCTTCGACGCGGCCACGGCCGGCGCCGGCGCGCTGCGCCGCCGCTACTACCGCGCCATCCCCGAATGGGTGGCCGGCTTCGGCGCCATCAGCAGCGCGCCCTGACCACCGCACACATCACAACGACACGGCGCAACCCGAGGAGACGACGCATGACCCTTTCCCTTCAACCGGCGGCCCGCAGGCTGGCCGCGCTGGCGCTGCTCGGCGCCAGTGCCGCGCCCGCGCTGGCCGACATCAACATCGGCGTCATCGCCTCGCTCACCGGCCCGGCTGCCGCGCTCGGCAACGAGACGCGCAAGGCCGTCAGCCTGATGCCCGCCAGCCTCGGCGGCGAGAAGCTCAACTTCATCGTGCTCGACGACACGACCGATCCGACCGCCGCCGTCACCGACATCCGCAAGCTCATCGGCGAGCACAAGGTCGACGCGGTGCTCGGCCCCAATCTCATCAGCAACGGCAACGCCATCGCCGACGTGGCCAATCAGGAGAAGGTGCCGCTCATCTCGGTGGCGCCGATCGACGTGAGCGGCGACAAGCGCCGCTACGTGTTCCGCAGCGAGCCGGGCGCCGACCTGATGGTCAAGCGCATCGTCGACGACATGGTGGCGGCCGGCGCGAAGACCGTCGGCTTCATCGGCTTCGCCGACTCCTGGGGCGACACGCTGTTCAACGCGCTCAAGGCCACGGTCGAGGGCTCGGGCCTGCGCATCGTCGCGGCCGAGCGCTACGGCCGCACCGATCCGAGCGTGCAGGCGCAGGTGCTCAAGACGCTCGCGGCCAAGCCCGACGTGGTCTTCGTCGGCGCCTCCGGCACGCCGGCCGCCATGCCGCAGATCACGCTGCGCGAGCGCGGCTTCAAGGGCGCCATCTATCAATCGCACGGCGTCACCAGCAAGGAGTTCCTGCGCGTCGGCGGCGCCCGGGTCGAGGGCGCGCTGGTGCCGGTCGGCCCGGTGCTGGTCGCCGAGCAACTGCCCGACGGCCATCCGGTGAAGAAGGTCGGCAGCGCCTTCGTGCAGGCGCTCGAAGCCAGGTACGGCCCCGAGTCGCGCTCCACCTTTGCGGGCGCGAGCTGGGATGCTTGGCTGCTGCTGCAGAACGCCATCGGCAGCGCCCTCAAGACCGCGCGGCCCGGCACGCAAGCCTTCCGCGACGGCCTGCGCGATGCGCTCGAAAACACGCGCGGCCTGGTCGGCAGCAACGGCGTGTACAGCACCACGCCGGCCGATCACGCCGGCTACGACCCGAAATCGGTGGTGCTGGTCAAGGTGGAAAACGGCGCCTGGAGATTGGTGAAATGAGCGCCGACCTGCTCTCCGTCGACGCCGCCGCCAGCCTGCTGCGCGACGCCGCCGCGCGCGGCACGCCGGTCCCGCCGCTGCGCGACCGCGTGGCCGCCGCCGACCTCGACACCGCCTACGCAATCCAGGCCGCCAACACCCGCGCCCGGCTGGCCGAGGGCCGGCGCATCGTCGGCTACAAGATCGGCCTCACCTCGCGCGCGGTGCAGGCTCAACTGGGCGTGGACCAGCCCGACTTCGGCGTGCTGTTCGACGACATGCCGGTCGGCGACGACGCGCCGCTGGCGCGCGCCACGCTGCTGCAACCCAAGGTCGAGGCCGAGATCGCGCTGGTGCTCGGCCGCGACCTCGGCTTCGAGCGCCACGGCTATGCCGACATCCTCGGCGCCACCGCCTATGCCCTGCCGGCCATCGAGATCGTCGACAGCCGCATCGCCGACTGGAACATCCGCCTGTTCGACACCGTGGCCGACAACGCATCGAGCGGGCGCTTCGTGCTCGGCTCGCGGCCGGTCGCGCTCGGCGCCTTCGACCTCGCCGGCTGCGCGATGGAGATGACACGCGACGACGCCAGCGGCACCGCCGTCGTCTCGCGCGGCGGCGGTCGCGCCTGCCTCGGCAATCCGCTCAACGCCGCCGTCTGGCTCGCCGACACCATGGTCCGGCGCGGCCATCCGCTGCGCGCCGGCGACGTGCTGCTCACCGGCGCGCTCGGGCCGATGGTGGCCGTGGCCGCCGGCGATGTTTTCACCGCCCGCATCGACGGACTCGGAGAAGTCCGCGCGCGTTTCGAATGACCTTTCCCCAAGGCGAAACCCCATGAAGAAGATCAAGTGCGCGCTGATCGGCCCCGGCAACATCGGGACCGATCTGCTCTACAAGCTCAAGCGCAGCCCGGTGCTGGAGCCGGTCTGGATGGTCGGCATCGACCCGAATTCCGACGGCCTCAAGCGCGCCGCCGAGATGGGCATGAAGACCACCGCCGACGGCGTCGACGGCCTGCTGCCGCATGTCGCCGAGGACGGCATCCGGATCGCGTTCGACGCGACCTCGGCCTACGTCCACGCCGAGAACTCGCGCAAGCTCAACGAACTCGGCGTGCTGATGATCGACCTGACGCCGGCCGCGATCGGCCCGTTCTGCGTGCCGCCGGTGAACCTGCGCCAGCATGTCGGCCAGCGCGAGATGAACGTCAACATGGTCACCTGCGGCGGCCAGGCCACGATCCCGATGGTGGCCGCGATCAGCCGCGTGCAGCCGGTGGAATACGGCGAGATCGTCGCCACCGTGTCGAGCCGCTCGGTCGGCCCGGGCACGCGCAAGAACATCGACGAATTCACCCGCACCACCTCGGGCGCGGTCGTGAAGGTCGGCGGCGCCAGGACCGGCAAGGCCATCATCATCATCAACCCGGCCGAGCCGCCGCTCATCATGCGCGACACGGTGCATTGCCTGACCGAGACCGAGCCCGACCGCGCCGCGATCACCGCCTCGGTGCTCGCGATGATCGAGGAAGTGCGCAAGTACGTGCCCGGCTACAAGCTCGTCAACGGCCCGGTGTTCGACGGCAGGCGGGTGTCGGTCTTCATGGAAGTCGAAGGCCTCGGCGACTACCTGCCGAAGTACGCCGGCAACCTCGACATCATGACCGCCGCCGCCGCGCGCACCGCCGAGATGTTTGCCGAGGAAATCCTCGCCGGGCGCCTGTCGCTCGACGCCGCCGCGGGCGCCGCGCCCGTCACCGCCCCGATCCCCGCCTGAAGGAGCCCGCGATGACTCTCGCCGGAACCCGGATCCGTCTGCACGACATGACCTTGCGCGACGGCATGCACCCCAAGCGCCATCTGATGACGCTCGAACAGATGCAGAACATCGCCACCGGCCTCGACGAAGCCGGCGTGCCGCTCATCGAAGTGACCCACGGCGACGGCCTGGGCGGCTCGTCGGTGAACTACGGCTTTCCGCTGCATACCGATGCCGAATATCTCGGCGCCGTCATCCCGCTGATGAAGCAAGCCAAGGTCTCGGCGCTGCTGCTGCCCGGCATCGGCACCGTCGAGCATCTGCGCATGGCGCACGAGATCGGCGTGCACACGATCCGCGTTGCAACCCATTGCACCGAGGCCGACGTGAGCGAGCAGCACATCGGCATGGCGCGCAAGCTCGGGCTCGATACCGTGGGCTTTCTGATGATGGCGCACATGGCGCCGGCCGCGAAGCTGATCGAGCAGGCGCGGCTGATGGAAAGCTACGGCGCCAACTGCGTCTACGTGACCGACTCGGCCGGCTACATGCTGCCCGACGAGGTGCGCGAAAAGCTCGGCGCGGTGCGCCAGGCGCTCAGGCCCGAGACCGAGCTTGGCTTCCACGGCCATCACAACCTCGCGATGGGCGTGGCCAATTCCATCGCCGCCGTCGAGGCCGGCGCGCGGCGCGTCGATGCCGCCGCCGCGGGTCTGGGCGCCGGTGCCGGCAACACGCCGATGGAAGTGCTCGTCGCGGTCTGCTCGCGCATGGGCATCGAGACCGGCGTGGACGTGGCCGCGATCTGCGACGTGGCCGAGGACCGCGTGGTGCCGATCATGGACCACCCGATCCGCATCGACCGCGACTCGCTCACGCTCGGCTATGCGGGCGTGTATTCGAGCTTCCTGCTGTTCGCCAAGCGCGCCGAGCAGAAGTACGGCGTGAAGGCGCGCGACATCCTCGTCGAGCTGGGCCGGCGCGGCATGGTCGGCGGCCAGGAAGACATGATCGAGGACACCGCCATGACCCTGGCGCGCGAGCGCGCCGGCAATGCCGCAGTGCAAGCGGCCTGAGCCTCCACCGACACAACGACAAACCCGGTCCGCCAGCGTTGCGGACCCGGAGGAGACTTCATGGACATGGCGATCGCGCTCCTGCTCGGGCAGGACGGGCTCGCCAATGGCGCGGTGTACGCGTTGTTGGCGCTGGCCCTGGTACTGGTGTTCGCGGTGACCCGCGTCATCTTCATTCCCGAAGGGGAATTCGTCGCCTGGGGCGCGCTGTCGCTCGCGGCGATGCAGGCCGGCCATGCGCCGGGCACGGCCTGGGTGCTGCTCGGCTGCGGCGCCGTGGCCAGCGCGCTCGACCTGCGCTGCCTGCGCGGCGACCGGCCCGCGCTGCTGCGCGCGCTGGGCTGGCAGCTCGGCTATCCGGCCGCGCTGCTGGCGCTGCTGCATGCGCTGCCGCTGGCCGCGCTGCCGATGGCGGCGCAGGTGGCGCTGGCGTTCGCGGTGGTGGTGCCGCTCGCGCCACTGATCTACCGCCTGGCCTTCCAGCCGATCGCCGATGCGACGGTGCTCACGCTGCTCATCGTGGCGGTGGCGGTGCATGTGGCGATGGTCGGCTTCGGGCTGCTGCTGTTCGGCCCCGAGGGCGCGCGCACGCCGGCCTTCTCCGACGCCAGCGTCAGCCTCGGCACGCTCGAATTCACCGGCCAGTCGCTCGCGGTGTTCGGCTGTTCGCTGGCGCTGATCGCGGCGCTCTACCTGTTCTTCGAGCGCACGCTCTGGGGCAAGGCGCTGCGCGCCTCGGCGCTCAACCGGCGCGGCGCGCGGCTGATGGGCATCTCGCCGACCATGACCGGGCGGCTCGCCTTCGGCCTGGCCGGCGCCATCGGCGCGCTGTCGGGCGTGCTCATCGCGCCGGTGACCACGCTGTACTACGACAGCGGCTTTCTCATCAGCCTCAAGGGCTTCGTCGCCGCCATCGTCGGCGGACTGGCGAGCTATCCGGCGGCGGCGCTCGCGGCGCTGTGCGTCGGCCTGCTCGAATCGTTTTCCTCGTTCTGGGCCAGCGCGTTCAAGGACGTCATCGTCTTCACGCTGATCATTCCGGTGCTGGTCTGGCGCTCGCTGCAATCGCAGCACATCGAGGAGGAAGCATGAGTTCCCTGCCTACGGTCGCGCCGCGCGCGACGCCGTCCGCGCCCGCGCCCGCGCTGCTGCCGCGCCTGCTCGGCCTGATCGCCGGCGCAGCGCTGCTGGCCGCGCCGCTGCTGCTGCCCGACTTCTACGTGACGCTGCTCAACTACGTGGGCCTCTACAGCCTGGTGGCGCTCGGGCTGATGCTGCTCACCGGCGTGGGCGGGCTCACGTCCTTCGGGCAGGCGGCCTTCGTGGGGCTGGGCGCCTACACGACGGCGCTGCTCACGACCGGGCCCTGGCTCGGCTCGCTCGGCCTGCCGGCCTCGCCGTGGATCGGGCTGATCGCCGGGCTGCTGCTCACGCTCGCGGTGGCGGTGCTGCTGGGCTCGCTCACGCTGCGGCTGTCGGGCCATTACCTGCCGCTCGGCACCATCGCCTGGGGCATCAGCCTGTACTACCTGTTCGGCAGCGTGGACTTCCTCGGCGGTCATACCGGCATCACCGACATTCCACCGGTGACGCTGCCGGGCCAGCCGCTCGACGACGCGCGGCACTTCTTCTACCTGATCGCGCTGTTCGTCGCGGCCGGCATGTTCACCACGCACAACCTGCTCGATTCGCGCGAGGGCCGGGCCATCCGCGCGCTCAAGGGCGGCCGGGTGATGGCCGAGGCGATGGGCGTCGACACCTCGCGCGCGCGCATGGTCATCTTCGTGATCGCGGCCTTGCAGGCGAGCGCGGCGGGCTGGCTCTATGCCCACATGCAGCGCTTCGTGAACCCGACGCCGTTCGGCATGCATGCCGGCATCGACTACCTGTTCATGGCAGTGCTCGGCGGCGCCGGCCATGTGTGGGGCGCGCTGGTGGGTGCGGGCGTCATCACGGCGGCGCGCCAGTGGTTGCAGGACTGGCTGCCTCGGCTCGTCGGCATGCCGGGCAACTTCGAGACCATCGTGTTCGGGCTGGCGATGGTGCTGGTGCTGCAACGCGCGCGCCACGGCCTCGCGCCGCTGGTGGCGCGGCTGCTGCCCCGGCGTCATGCCGCGCGCCGCGTCGACGACCATGCCGAGCCGCTGCCGCGCCGCGCCATGCCGGCCACCGGCGAGACCATTCTCGAAGCCGAGCAGGTGACGCGCCGCTTCGGCGGACTGGTGGCCAACAACGCCATGGACCTGCGCGTGCATGCCGGCGAGATCGTCGCGCTGATCGGCCCCAACGGCGCCGGCAAGAGCACGATGTTCAACCAGCTGTCGGGCGTCGACACGCCGACGTCGGGCGCGATCCGCTTTCGCGGCCGGCCGGTGGCCGGGCTCGGCGCGCGCGCCATCGCGGCGCTCGGCATGAGCCGCAGCTTCCAGCATGTGCGCATGCTGCCGGCGATGAGCGTGCTGGAGAACGTGGCCATCGGCGCGCACCAGCGCGGCCGGCGCGGCGTGTTCGCGGCGGCCTGGCGGCTCGACCGCGACGAGGAGGCGCGGCTCATCGCCGAGGCCGCGCGCCAGCTGCGCCGCGTGGGCCTCGACGAGCGCATGCATGCGGCGGCCGGCACGCTGTCGCTCGGTCAGCAGCGGATCATGGAGATCGCCCGCGCGCTGTGCAGCGACCCCTGCCTGCTGCTGCTCGACGAACCGGCCGCCGGCCTGCGGCATCAGGAGAAGGCCGCGCTCGGCGAACTGCTGCGCCGGTTGCGCGCCGAAGGCATGGCGGTGCTCATCGTCGAGCACGACATGGACTTCGTGATGGGCCTCGCGGATCGCGTGGTGGTGATGGAATTCGGCCAGAAGATCGCCGAGGGTCTGCCGCAGCAGGTGCAGCAGGATCCGAAGGTGCTCGAGGCCTATCTGGGCGGGGTGGCGTGATGGCGCGCAATGTTCTGGAAGTGCGCGGCCTGTGCGTCGCCTACGGCAAGGTCGAGGCGGTGCACGACGTGGATCTGGCGGTGCCCGAGGGCAGCATCGTCACCGTCATCGGCCCCAACGGCGCCGGCAAGACCACCACGCTGGCGGCGCTGATGGGCCTGCTGCCGATGCGCGGCAGCGTCGGCTTCGACGGCCGGATCGATGCGCGCCCGACGGTCGAGCGCCGGGTGGCGGCCGGCCTCGCGCTGGTGCCCGAATCGCGCGACCTGTTCAGCGAGATGAGCATCGAGGACAACCTCCGGCTCGGTGCCTTCCAGCGCCACCGCGACGGTCATCGCGATGCCGCGACCACGCTGCGCGAGGTGTACGCGCTGTTCCCGCGCCTGCTGGAACGGCGCACGCAGGCGGCCGGCACGCTGTCGGGCGGCGAGCGCCAGATGCTGGCGCTGGGCCGCGCGCTGATGGGCAAGCCCCGGCTGCTGATGCTCGACGAGCCCAGCCTCGGCCTGGCGCCGCTGATCGTGCGCGACATCTTCCGGATCATCGTGCAGCTGCGCGCGCGCGGCGTGTCGGTGCTGCTGGTGGAGCAGAACGCGCGCGCCGCGCTCCAGGTGGCCGACTACGCCTATGTGCTGGAAAACGGCCGCGTCGCGCTCGAAGGCCCGGCCAGCGAACTGGCGACCGACCCGCGCGTGGTCGAGTCCTACCTGGGTCTGTCGGGCAAGCACCAGGACATGCTCGCCACCTGAGCGCGGCGGGCGGTCCGCACCGTCTTGCAATCCCTTGCAAGCGCCCGCGCCGGCGCCACGGCGCCCATCGAAAACACAACAACAGGAGTGAGACCCATGGCATCCATCGCCAGGAACCCGTTCGCCCGTTCGAAACGCGGCTCGGCCGCGCTGGCCGCCGCGCTGGCCCTGCCCGGCCTCGCCGCCGCCCAGCAGGTGACGCTCTACGGCTCGATCGACACCGGCATCGAGCACATCCGGCATGCGCGCGCCGATGGCGGCCCGTTGACCCGCGTGCCGTCGGTCACCGGCACCCAGGCGTCGCGCGTGGGCCTGCGCGGCGAGGAGGATCTGGGCGACGGCAACCGGGCGTTGTTCGTCGTCGAGAACGGCTTCAACGCCGACACCGGCAGCGCCGGCCAGGGCGGCCGCATCTGGGGCCGGCAGGCCTTCGTGGCGCTGAGCTCGGCGCGCTGGGGCCAGCTCGGCATCGGGCGCCAGTACACGATGATCAACTACCCGCTCATCACCGGCGACATCCTCGGGCCCAATCTCTACGGCCTCGGCTCGCTCGACAGCTATGTGCCGGCGGCGCGCTCGGACAACACGCTGGCCTACCGGCACCGCGTCGCCGGCTTCGGCTTCGGCGCCACCTACTCGACCGGGCGCGACGCGGTCGGCGGCTGCGCCGGCGAAGGCGCGGCCGGACCGCTGGCCTGCCGCCAGGTCTCGGCGCTGCTCCAGTACGACGCCGACGACTGGGGCGTCGGCTATGCGCTCGACGAGCAGCGCGGCGGCGGCACGGCGACCGCGAGCTTCTACAACGGCGCGCCGGCCATCGCGCTGAGCGCGCCGTCGGACAAGGACCTGCGCCATCTCGCGACCGCCTGGGTCAGGCTGGCCGGCGTCAAGGTCGCGGGCGGCTGGCTCGGCCGGCGCGTCAGCAGCGCCGCTGCCGACGCCGGCTCGAACCTGTACTTCATCGGCGCGGCCGTGCCGGTGACGGCGGCCTGGACCGTCGACGGCATGGCGTTGCGCATGCTCAACACCGACCAGGACCGCAGCGCCTCGATGCTGGCGGCGCGCGCCAGCCATGCCTTCAGCCGACGCACCGCCGCCTATGTGCAGCTCGCCTGGCTCGACAACGGCAAGCGCGCGCAATACCAGGTCAGCTCGGGGGGTGGCGGCACCGTGCCCGCGCCGGGGACCGGCCAGCTCGCCAGCTTCGTGGGCCTGCGCCACAGCTTCTGACGCCGCCCCCGTGCCTGCGCCCGCATCGAGCTGGCGCGCAGGCCGAAATGAGCGCCGATTGTCAGCGCCGGCAGCGCCCCGGCGTTAGCCAAAAGTCGGCCGCTTATCGCCGCCATTTCTTTCGATGACGGCGGCGGCAAACGCGATTCCATGCGCCTCGGCCTACACCGAACGGTGAAGGGGTCGCGGACGCCGCAAGCACCGCCATCCCGCCAGTGACAGAGCCACCCAGCACGAATGCGGGAGTTGCCATGCAGCCGGTCCGTCGCCGTCGCAACCCCCGCTTCACGCATCTCGGGCATCGCTTGCCCGACCATTCCTGTGTGAGAGGTTTCGATGGCAGATAGTCTCCAAAAATGGGTCGGTCGCAACCGTCCGCCCCGCGTCCAGATCACCTATGACGTCGAGATCGGCGATGCCGCCGAGAAGAAGGAACTGCCGCTCGTCGTGGGTCTGCTGGCCGACCTGAGCGGCCAGCCCAAGACCGCGCTGCCCAAGCTGAAGGAACGTCGCTTCGTCGACATCGACCGCGACAACTTCAACGCGATCCTGACCAAGATCGCGCCGCGCCTCGACCTGTCGGTGCCCGACACCTTCAAGGGCGAAGGCAATCTCAAGGTCGAACTCAACTTCGCCGACTTTGCCGACTTCCGGCCCGAGGCCATCGTGCGCCAGGTGCCGCGTCTGGCCCGCCTGCTCGAAGCCCGCCAGCAGCTGCGCGACCTGCTCGCCAAGCTCGACGGCAACGACGAACTCGACGCCCTGCTCGACGCCATCGTCAACAACAGCGAGGAGCTGCAATCGCTCAAGAGTCAGGCCGGCGCCGCCGAGCCCGTGACCGAGTGAACTTCGCCGCCTCCCAATCGCATCGTCCGATCCCCCACTGAGCATCCATGGCAACCGAACTTGAAACCGAAGGCGGCGCCGGCGCCGCGACGCTTGAGCTGAGCCTGCTGGACCGCATCGTCCACGAAGGCCACATGGCGATCGACCCGTCGCAGGGCCAGTACGCCAAGAAGCTGCTGGGCCAGCTGGCCACGCAGATCCTCGACGAAGGCATGAAGACCAGCCCCGACAAGAGCGTGGTCGCGGCCATCAACGAACGCGTCGCCGAGATCGACAAGATCCTGACCGACCAGGTCAACGCGATCATGCACGACCCCGCCTTCCAGGCGCTCGAAGCCTCGTGGCGCGGTCTGCACGACATGGTGCACGGCACCGAGACCGGCCCCGGCCTCAAGCTGCGCCTGCTCAACGTGAGCAAGAAGGAGCTGCTCAAGGATCTGGAATCGGCCGTCGATCACGACATGAGCGTGCTGTTCAAGCACATCTACGAAGCCGAGTACGGCACCTTCGGCGGCCAGCCCTATTCGCTGCTGATCGGCGACTACGAGTTCGGTCGCCATCCGCAGGACATCGCACTGCTGGAGCGCCTGTCGAAGGTGGCTGCCGCCGCGCATGCGCCGTTCATCTCGGCGGTCGCGCCGTCGATGTTCGACCTCGGTTCGTTTGCCGATCTGGGCGTGCCGCGCGACCTGTCGAAGACCTTCGAAAGCCTGGAGCTGGCCGGCTGGCGCGCCCTGCGCGAGAGCGAGGATTCGCGCTATCTGGCGCTGGTGGTGCCGCGCTACGCCGCCCGCCTGCCCTATGGCGAGAAGACCGTGCCGGTCGAGGAGTTCGGCTTCGAGGAAGACGTCGACGGCAGCGAGCACGACAAGTATCTGTGGGCCAACGCGGCCTATCAGCTCGGCCTGTGCATCACCGACTCGTTCGCCAAGCACGGCTGGACCACGGCGATCCGCGGCGTGGAAGGTGGCGGCAAGGTCGGCGGCATCGCGGCCCACGCCTTCAAGACGGCCGAAGGCGACGTGGCACTCAAGTGCCCGACCGAGGTGACCATCACCGACCGGCGCGAGAAGGAGCTGAACGAACTCGGCTTCATCGGCCTGGTGAATTCCAAGGGCTCGGACGTGGCGGCCTTCTTCGGCGGCCAGACGGTGAACAAGCCCAAGCTCTACAACAAGGACACGGCCAATGCCAATGCGGCCCTGTCGGCGCGCCTGCCCTATGTGCTGGCAGCCTCGCGGTTCGCGCATTACCTCAAGGTAATCATGCGCGACAAGGTCGGCAGCTTCCAGACGCGCGGCGAGATCGAGGACTACCTCAACAACTGGATCGCCGACTACGTGCTGCTCAACGACAGCGCGCCGGCCGCGACCAAGGCCCGCTTCCCGCTCGGCGAGGCGCGCGTGGACGTGACCGAGGTGGCCGGCAAGCCGGGCGCCTATCAGGCCACGGTCTTCCTCAAGCCCCACTTCCAGATGGAAGAACTCACGGCCTCGATCCGGCTCGTGGCAAAGCTGCCCAACACCTGACGGCCCCGGGCCATTCCGCCGGCCTCGCCATGACGGGGCCGGCCCATTCGACGCATACAGGGAAACTTCCAGATGGACGTGATCATTCTTGAAATCAAGGACGTCAAGGGCAACTGCCAGATCGACAAGTACCAGGGGCAGATCATCATCCAGTCGTTCAGCCAGGGCGTGATGCTCCCGCTGCAGATGGACACGTCGAACACCGAGCGCACCGCCGGTCGTCCGGTGTTCCAAGAGATGAGCTTCTCCAAGATGAGCGACATGTCGACGCCGGTGCTGTACGCCGCCTGCGTGCAGGGCAAGAAGCTCGGCGACGCCAAGATCCACATCGGCCGCAACGAGAACGGCGTGTTCATGTCGGTCATCGAATACGTGCTCACGAGCGCCATGGTGTCGAACATCAGCACCACCGGCGGCGGCGGCATTCCGGTCGACAGCTTCTCGCTCAACTTCACCAAGATCACCATGGACTTCACGCAGCAGAAGTCCGATTCGACGAAGAAGGGCACGGCCAACTTCGGCTGGGACCTGGAGACCAACAAGGCCGCCTGAGCGGCATCGGCGCGGCCCGCCGGGCCGCTGCCCTCCTCTTCTAGCGACCTCCGTCCACCATGCACGCGCTGCTGCCTGTCGCCCCGATTCCGCTGTTCGACCGCCTGTGCGCCGACGCCGACGCGGCCAGCGGCGCAACGCTCGATGCGGCGGGGCTCGAGGCGTCGATCGCCTGCGATCTGGCGCGACTGCTGGGCACGCGCTCGCGGCTCGGCTTCGACGCGTTCCTGGCCGCCGATCCGACGGTCGTCGACTACGGCCTGCCCGACATCAGTGCGCTGTCGGCCGGCTCGGGCGACGATCTGGCGCTGCTCAGGCGCGCGGTCGAGCAGGCGATCCGGCGCTATGAGCCGCGGCTGCTCGATGCACGCATCGCGGTCGCACCGGTCGCCGGCGCACCGCATCTGGCGCAGCTGCGCATCGATGCGGCAATGCGGCTCGGCGGCGAGTTGCGCCGGGTGCGCTTCGAGCTCGATGCCGAGCCCGGCTCGGCCCGCGTCGGAGCCGCCTGATGCGCATCGACGACGATCTGCTCGGCTACTACGAACGCGAGCTGGTCTATCTGCGCGACCGGGGCGCCGAGTTTGCCGAGCGCCATCCGCGCGTCGCCGGCCGGCTCGGCTTCGGCGCCGCCGAATCCACCGATCCGCATACCGAGCGGCTGATCGAGGCCCAGGCCTTTCTCGCCGCGCGCGTGCACCGCGACCTCGACCGCGAGTTCCCGCAATTCGCCGCCGCGCTGCTCGACAACCTCTGCCCCACGCTCAACCAGCCGCTGCCGTCGATGTCGGTGGCGGCGCTGCGCCACGATCCGGCGCAGGGCAAGATCACCGCCGGCTTTGCGGTGCCGCGCCACAGCGTGCTGGTCGCCAGCGGCGGGCGCGATGCCCAGCCCTGCCGGCTGCGCACCGCCTGGGACAGCGTGCTGTGGCCATTGCAGGTGACCGACACCCGGCTGGTCGATGGCCGCGAGCTGCGCGTGCGCCTGCGCTGCGAGCCCGGCACCGATCTGGCCGAACTCGAACTCGACACGCTGCGGCTGCATCTGCACGGCGAGCTGTCCCAGACCATGCCGCTCTACGACCTGCTGGTGAGCGGCGTGGCCGGCATCGTGCTGCGCACCGCCGGCGGCACGCAGCAGCGGCTGGCGCTGCGCCACTGGCGCGAGCTGGGCTTTGCCGCCGACGAGACCGTGCTGCCGCTGCCGCCGCATGCCGACCCGGCCTATGCGCTGCTCCAGGAGTACTTCGCATTTCCGCGCAAGTTCCATTTCTTCGAGCTGGGCGGGCTGGCCGGCCGGCTCGGCAGCGGCAGCGAATTCGAGTTCGCGCTCGAACTCAAGCCCAGCGCCGCGCTGCCGCGCCAGCTCGATCCGCTGGCGCTGCGCACCGGCTGCGTGCCGGTCATCAACCTGTTCGAGCGCACCAGCGAACCGATCCGCGTCGACGGCCGCCAGCATGAGTACCAGCTGGTCGGCGACCGCCAGCGCGAGCCGCAGACCGAGGTGCATTCCATCCTCGCGGTGCATGCGAGCGACCCGGAGGCCGAACGCAGCTGCATCGTGCCGCCGTTCGCCGCGCTCGATCCCGAGGCGCCCGAGGCGGCGGCCGGCCTGTTCTGGTCGGCCCGGCGCGAGCCGAGCGGCCGCGCCGGCCTGCCCGGCAGCGAGCTCTGGCTCGGCTTCGTCGACCTGGGCCATGCGCCGGCGCGACCGACCAGCGCCGTCGTGCATGCCGACCTGCTCTGCACCAACCGCCGGCTCGCCGAGCAGCTGGCGCCCGGCACCGCATTGCGCGCCGAGGGCCTGTCGTCGGCACTGAGCGCGCGCTGCCTGTATCAACCGTCGCCGCAGCGGCCGGCGCCGCGCTCGGCCCAGGCCATGTGGCAGCTGGTGTCGCTGCTGCGGCTCAACCACGGCGCGCTGTTCGAGGCGAATGGCGATGCGGCCCGGCTGCGCGCCCTGCTCACGCTGTTCAGCGACGGCAGCGCGCACGACCAGGCGCAGATCCGCGGCCTGCGCCGGCTCGCCGCGCGGCCCGGTCTGGCCCAGGTCGGGCAGGACGCCTGGCGCGGTCATCGGCGCGGTACCGACATCGACATCGAGTTCGACGACGAAGCCTTTGCCGGCGGCTCGCCGCTGCTGCTGTCCGCCGTGCTGGCGCGCTTCTTCGCGCTGTACACCACCCTCAACGCATTCGCGCGCCTGACCGTGCGGCGCCGCGACGAAACCTGGCAGCAATGGCCACCGATCGCCGGACGTCAGCCCCTGCTCTGAATCCGGCGCTGCAACGCCTGCTTCAGGGCGCCGACCTGTTCCAGGCCATCGGCCTGCTCGAACGCAGCGCACCCGACGCGGCACCGCTCGGCCACGGCAGCGGCCGCGGCGAGGCGGTGCGGCTGGCCGGCCAGATCACGCTGGCCTTCGCGCCCGGCGATGTGGCCTCGGTGCGCGCGCTCGATGCCGACAGCGCCCAGCGCTGGGAGCTGAGCACGCCGGTGCTGGCGCTGGCCGGCGCGACCGGCCCGCTGCCGCTCGCCGATGCAGAGCGGCTGCTGGAACGCCGGGGCCAGGCCGGCCGCGCGCCGCTCGATTTCCTCGACGTGTTCCATCACCGCTGGCTGAGCTTTCTGTATCGCGGCCGCAAGCTGCATCGCAGCAGCCTGCAATGGGAGGCGCCGGCGAGCCGGCCGCTGGCCCGGGTGCTGGGCGCGCTGGCCAATCTCGGGCCGGCCGATGCCGCAACGCCGGCCGCCGACGCCAGCTGGCTGCGCCATGCCGCGCTGCTCGGGCCGGCGCCGCGCTCGATGGCGCGGCTGGAAACGCTGCTGACCGACCGGCTCGGCCTGCCGGTGCGCGGCACGTCCTTCGTCGGCGGCTGGCTGGCGCTGGCGCCGGATCAGCTCACGCGTCTGGGACGCGGCGCCGGCCTGGGCCAGGGCGCGCTGCTGGGTCGGCGCGCCTGGGACGACAGCGCCGGCATCGCGCTCAGCGTCGGGCCGGTGCCGGCGGCGCGCTGGGCCGGCTTTCTGCCCGGCGGCAGCGATCTGGCCCGGCTGCACCGGCTCACCGGCCGCCATGCGCAGCAGGCGCTCGATGTGCAGGTCGAGCTGCTGCGCGCGCCCGGCCTGGCCGGCGCCGCCGCGCGGCTGGGCCAGAGCCGGCTCGGCTGGCAGGGCTGGCTGACCGGCGCGCCGCGTCCGCCGGCATCGGCCGCGACCGCGACCGCGACCGCGACCGCGACCGCGACCGCAACCGCAACCGCAACCGCAACCGCAACCGCAACCGCAACCGCCGACGCCGCCGACGCGCCGCCGCCCGCAGCACCTGCCAAGCCCGCGCCGCCCGCCAAGCCCGTCCTCAGCCTGCCGCCGGTCCGACTGCGCCTCGGCGCGGCGGCCGCCTTTCCGTCTGCCGTCTGAAGAACCCGCTCATGGACATCGACATCCGCACCCTGCTCGCCCGGCTCAATGCCGAATGCAAGCTGGCCATGACCCGCGCCGCCGAGCTCTGCGTGCGCGAGACCCATTTCAATGTCGATCTCGAACATCTGCTCGCCAATCTGCTCGATCCGCTCGCGCCCGATCTGGCGCTGATCCTGCCGGCCTATGCGGTCGCGGTGGAGACGGTGCAGGCCCAGCTGCGCCACAGCCTCGAAGGCTTCAAGCGCGGCAACGGCCGCACGCCGGCGCTGTCGCCGCATCTGGCGCCGCTGCTGCAGGAAGCCTGGCTCATGAGCTCGATGCTGCTCGGCGAGCAGCAGGTGCGCTCGGGCACGCTGCTGCTGGCGCTGCTGGAGGTGGACAGCCTGCGCGGCCTGCTCATCGATGCGGCGCCGGGGCTGCTGACGATTCCGCGCGCCCAGTTGCGCGAGCGGCTGGCGGCGCTGCTGGCCGACTCGGCCGAGCATGGCGGCGGTCATGCGCCGGCCGCCGGCGCCGGCAGCGCCACGCCGGCCGCCGCACGCATGCCCACGGCCGCGCCCGCCACCGCCACGCCCGCGCTCGACCAGTTCACCGTCGACGTCACGCGGCAGGCGCGCGAAGGCAGGCTCGATCCGGTACGCGGCCGCGACGGCGAGATCCGCCAGATCGTCGACGTGCTGCTGCGCCGGCGCCAGAACAATCCGATCCTGGCCGGCGAGGCCGGCGTCGGCAAGACGGCGGTGGTCGAAGGCTTTGCCCAGCGCATCGTCGCGGGCGATGTGCCGCCGGCGCTGCGCGACGTGTCGGTGCGCGCGCTCGACCTCGCGCTGTTGCAGGCCGGTGCCGGCGTGAAGGGCGAGTTCGAGCATCGGCTCAAGTCGGTCATCGGCGAGGTCAAGGCCTCGCCGACGCCGATCATCCTGTTCATCGACGAGGCGCATCAGCTGATCGGTGCGGGCGGCGCCGAGGGCCAGGGCGATGCGGCCAATCTGCTCAAGCCGGCGCTTGCGCGCGGCGAGCTGCGCACCATCGCCGCGACCACCTGGGCCGAATACAAGCGCTATGTCGAGCGCGATCCGGCACTGGCGCGGCGCTTTCAGGTGGTGAAGGTCGACGAGCCCGAACCCGAGGTCGCCATCGAGATGCTGCAAGGCATCGTCGCCACGCTCCAGCGCCATCACGGCGTCGAAATCCTCGACGAGGCGGTGCGCGAGGCGGTGCAGCTGTCGCATCGCTATGTGTCGGGCCGGCAACTGCCCGACAAGGCGGTCAGCGTGCTCGACACCGCCTGCGCGCGCGTCGCGCTCGGCCAGAGCGGCACGCCCGCGCCGCTCGAAGCGCTGGCGCGCGCCATCGAGACCGAGCGCATCAAGCTCGGCGTGCTGCGCCGCGAGCAATCCACCGGCGCCGATCACGCCGGCGCCATCGCGCTCAAGGAAGCCGAGCTGGCAAAGCTCATCGCGCGCCAACGCACGCTGCAAGCCAAGCTCGATCAGGAGCGCCAGGCCGTCGCCGAGATCGTCGCGCTGCGCCGTCGCGCGCAAGCCGAGGCCGAATCGGGTGCGGCCCGCGACGACGATGCGCCCGACCTCGCGGCCCAGCTCAAGCGGCTCATGAAAGGCCTCGAAGCCTTGCAGGAAGACGACCCGCTGATCCCGATCCATGTCGATGCGGCCGAGGTCGCCGAGGTGATCTCGGGCTGGACCGGCATCCCGGTCGGCCGGATGCTCGCCGACGAATTGCACACCGTGCTGCATCTCAAGGAGAAGCTCGCCGAGCGCGTGGTCGGGCAGGACTCGGCGCTCGACGCCATCGCGCGCCGCGTGCGCACCTTCCGCGCCGAGCTTGACGATCCGGGCAAGCCGGTCGGCGTGTTCATGCTCGTGGGGCCGAGCGGCGTCGGCAAGACCGAGACCGCCTGCGCCCTCGCCGACCTGCTCTACGGCGGCGAACGCAACATGGTCACGATCAACATGAGCGAGTTCCAGGAGGCGCATTCGGTGTCGAGCCTGAAGGGCGCGCCGCCGGGCTACGTCGGCTACGGACGCGGCGGCGTGCTGACCGAAGCCGTGCGCCGTCGGCCCTATTCGGTGGTGCTGCTCGACGAGATGGAGAAGGCCCATCCCGACGTGCTGGAGCTGTTCTTCCAGGTGTTCGACAAGGGCACGATGGACGACGGCGAAGGCGTGCAGGTCGACTTCCGCAACACGCTGATCCTGCTCACCTCCAACGCCGCGCAGGACGTGATTACCGATGCCTGCGCCGGTGGCCGCCGCCCGCCGCCCGAGGCGCTGGCCGCCGGTCTACGGCCGGCGCTGCTGCGCCAGTTCAGCCCGGCCTTTCTCGGCCGCATGGTGCTGGTGCCCTACTACCCGCTCGGCGATGCGCAGATCCGCCGCATCGTCCAGCTCAAGCTCGGGCGGCTCGCGCAGCGCTTCGATGCCAATCACCACGCGCGCTTTGCCTGGGACGACGCGGTCGCCGACGCGATCACGCGGCGCTGCACCGAGGTCGATTCGGGCGCGCGCAATGTCGACGACATCCTCACGCAGTCGGTGCTGCCCGAGCTGTCCACGCTGGTGCTGGAGCGGCTGTCGCTGGCCGAGAGCTTCGACAGCGTCCACATGAGTGTCGGCGCCGACGGCCGCTTCGCCTTCCGGTTTGGCGGAGCGCCGGCATGAGAGACGGCTTTGTCCAGACCGGCGCCTTTCTGCGCGTGACCACGCCGTTCGGCGCCAACACGCTGCTGCTCGATGCGCTTGAGGCGACCGAAGGCATCTCGGAGCTGTTCAGCATCACGCTGCACATGCGCTCGGCCGATACCGCGCTCGACGCGGCCAAGATCATCGGCAAGAGCGTGACCGTGACGGTGCAGGTGCAGGACGCGCCGGCGCGCTATTTCAACGGCATCGCCAGCCGCTTCGTGCATACCGGCGGCGACCGCGAGTTCGCGCACTACACGGCCGAGCTGGTGCCCACGGCCTATCTGCTCACGCTGAGCCGCGACCGCGCCGTGTGGCAGAACAAGAGCGCGAGCGACATCGTGAAATCGGTGCTCGGCACTTACGGCGTGACCGTCAGCGACAAGCTCACCGGCAGCTACAGCGCAATCGAGTACTGCGTGCAGTACGACGAGACCGCCTTCGAGTTCGTGTCGCGGCTGATGGAAGCGGCCGGCATCTTCTACTTCTTCACCTTTGCGAGCGGCGCGCACACCATGGTGCTGGCCGATGCCGCCAGCGCCCATGCCAGCTGCACCAATGCCGCGACGCTGCGCTTTCTGCCCGAGACCGACGAGCGCCATCCGATCGACACGGTCACCAGCTTCGCGCTCGAAGACCGGCTGGTGCCGCTCAAGCATGTGCTGAGCGATTTCGATCCGCTCAAGCCCAGCACCTCGCTCAAGGCCGAGGCCAGCGGCAGCGTCGGCAAGGGCGAGGTCTTCGACTGGCCCGGCGGCCATGCCACCGCCGCCGCCGGCACCGCGCTGGCCAAGCTGCGGGTGCAGGCCAGCCAGGTCGACAGCCATGTGCTGCGCGGCGAGAGCCATGCCTATGCGCTTGCGGCCGGGACCAAGTTCACGCTGAGCGGGCATTTCCGCAGCGCGCTCAATTGCGCCTATGTGCTGCGTCGGGTGCGCCACACCGCGCGCAACGAGGAGTACGGCAACCGCTTCGAGGCCTTTCCGGCCGCGACCACCTTCCGGCCGCCGCTGCTCACGCCGCGCCCGCGCGTGCAGGGCAGCCAGACCGCGACCGTGGTCGGCCCCAAGGGCGAGGAAATCTGGTCCGACAAGTACGGCCGCATCAAGCTCCAGTTCCACTGGGACCGGCTCGGCAAGAACGACGACAGCGCCTCGTGCTGGGTGCGCGTCGCGCAGTCGGCGGCGGGCGCGGGCTTTGGCGCGCTGTTCCTGCCGCGCGTGGGCCAGGAGGTGGTGGTCACGCATGTGGACGGCGATCCCGACCGGCCGCTCGTGACCGGCTGCGTCTACAACGGCGAGCACACGCCGCCCGTGACGCTGCCGGCCAACCAGACGCAATCGGTCATCAAGACGCGCTCGTCCAAGAAGGGCACGGCCGGCAACGAGATCCGGCTGGAGGACAAGAAGGACGCCGAAGAGCTTTATCTGCATGCCCAGAAGGACATGAAGATCGAGATCGAGAACGCGCTGACGACCACGCTGACCAAGGGCGCCGAGACCCACACGCTGACCGAGGGCGACCGCACCATCGAGCTGAAGAAGGGCAAGGAAACCCACAAGGTGAAGGGCACGCGCACCCTCACCATCACCGGCGACGAGACCCATACCAACGAGGCCGATTTCAAGCAGACGGTGAAGGGCAACTACACGCTGACCGTCACCGGCAATCTCACGCTCGACGTGACCGGCGGCATCACCATCAAGGCCGGCAAGGCGGTGTCGATCACCGCCGGCACTAGCGTCACCGCCAAGGCCGGCAGCTCGCTGACCAACCAGGCCGGCACCTCGCTCACCAATCAGGCAGGCACCTCGCTGACCAACAAGGCCGGCACGGCGCTGACCAACCAGGCCGCGACCTCGCTCACCAACAAGTCGTCGCTGGGGCTGGTCAACCAGGCCGGCACCACGCTCGACAACAAGGGCGCAATGATCACCAGCAAGGCCTCGGGCATGCAGACCGTCGACGGTGGCGGAATGCTCACGCTCAAGGGCGGGCTGGTGAAGATCAACTGAGGCCGCGATGACCGACGAACTCACCGCGCCCGAAGACGACAGCGCGCCGCCGACCGAGATCACGGTCGAGGAGCATGACGACGCCGGCAATCTGGTCGCGCGCACCGTGCTGTTCGACGGCCTGCCGCATGGCCGCATGCAGCGCTTCTGGCCCGACGGCCGGCCACAGATGACCGCCGATTACGTGGCCGGCCAGCTGCACGGCCAGCTCGTGCTCTGCGACGAACAGGGCCGGTCGGTGCAGATCGCCGACTACCGCGACGGCTTGCAGCACGGCGTCACGCGCATCTTCGATGGCGGCCGGCGGCTGGCCGAGCAGCACTACGCGCTCGGCCAGCTGCATGGCGACAGCCTCAATTTCGACGAGGCCGGCGCGCTGGCGGCCCAGCTGCCGTTCCGCGCCGGCCAGCTCGAAGGCAAGGCGCGCTACTGGGCCCAGGGCAAGCTGGTGCGCGAGGCCGAGTACCGCGCCGGCCTGCTCGACGGCGTGGCCACCGACTACGACGCCGAGGGCGGCGTGGTGCAGGTGGCGCACTACCGCGCCAACCTGCTGCACGGCGCGCTGCGGCGCTACTGGCCCAACGGCGAGCCGATGGAAGAAGCCAGCTATCGCGCCGGCCAGCTGCTGGCGCCGCCGGCGCGCTTCGATGCCAAGGGCCGGGCGCTGGCCGCCGACGAAGCCACGCCGGGCGTGATCGCCCGGCTCGAGAAACTGATCCGGGGATAAGCCATGGGACAGCAGGTGTGTACCGGGGCATTGACCAAATGCACCTTTGGGATGATGCCCAGCGCGCTGATGGTCCTGCCGATCAGCCGGACCATGACCGGCGCACCCGCCGCCAACATCATGGACAACAAGCCAATGGTCAATGTGCTGCCCTTCGGCATGTGCCAGTCGATGGCCAACCCGATGGTCGCTGCTGCCAGCGCCGCCGCGATGGGCGCGCTGGTGCCCATGCCCTGCATCCCGATGACGATGGCGCCCTGGCTGCCGGGCTCGCCCAAGGTGCTGATCGGCAACCTGCCGGCGCTCAACAACAGCTCCAAGCTCATGTGCATGTGGGGCGGCGTCATCGGCATCAACATGGCCGGGCAGTTCACGGTCATGGTTCCGTGAGGCTGCAATGACCTATTGCTTCACGCTCACGCCACGGCTGCTGTTCGTGGCCACCGCCAGCCTGATCGCGCTGCTGGCGCTGCTGTTCTTCCTGGGCATCGAGATCGGCCGCCAGCTCGCCGCGCCCGAGGCCGGTGCGCTCGCCGGCACCGTGGCGCACGAGGCCGGCAACGGTCTGGCCGCCGCGCTGCCACCTCCGCCCGCCCTGCCCGCCAGCCCGCTCGCCGCCGCACCGGCGGCGCATTGACGCCCTTCCTCCCGCAGGCATCCCAAGCATGAGAACTCACGCCCCTTCACCGCCGCCGCCCGGCCGGCGGCTGCGCCACTGGCTCGCCGCCGCCGTTGCGCTGCTCGGCCTGCATGGCGCGGCGCCGGCCACGCCGGCCTCGACACCGGCCGCCGTGGCCGCCGTCGCCACCGCGCCGCTGATGGTCCCGGCGCCAGCCAGCGCCGCCGGCGATCTGGTGCGGGTGGCCGACGGCCGCCTGCTCGCGCCCGACATCGCGCGCATCGTCGAGCGCGGCGAGCTGGTCGTCGCCATGCTCGGCAGCGACATGCCGCCGTTCTTCGAGGAACGCGACGGCCAGCTCGTCGGCCTCGAAGTGGACATGGCCAACGACCTCGCGCGCGAACTCAAGGTGGCCCGCGTGCGCTTCGACCGCAGCGCCAAGACCTTCAACGAAGTGGTCGACGTGGTCGCGCGCCACGAGGCCGACCTGGGCATCAGCAAGCTGTCGCGCACGCTGGCGCGGGCCCAGGTCATCCGCTTCTCCGAGCCCTATCTGCGGCTCAACCATGCGCTGGTGCTCAACCGCGTGGCCTTCGCCAGGCTGGCGCTCGACCGGCCGCTCACCTCGGTGGTGCGCGACTTCAACGGCAGCCTCGGCGTCATCGGCAAGTCGTCGTTCGCCGACTACGCGACGCGCAATTTCACGCGCGCCAAGTTGCAGCCCTACCCCAGCTGGGACGAGGTGGTCGCCGCCGTGCGCAAGGGCGAGGTCGTCGGCGCCTACCGCGACGAGTTCGAGATCAAGCGCCTGCTGCGCGCCGACCCGACGGCCTCGCTTACGCTGCGCACCGTCACGCTCAAGGATCTGGAAGACACGCTCGGCATCGCCGTGAACATGCAGGACCCGGTGCTGCTGGCCTTCGTCAACCAGTTCCTCGAACAACGCCCGGCCAAGCTCGACATCGACAAGGTGTTGCAGGCCGTCTCCAGCCACTGAACCGGGACGCTCGTGAAAATCGGCATCAAGCAACTGCAATCCCTTGCACTCAATCCCTGGATGGTGCTCGGCAGCCTCGTCGCCGGCTTCTGGCTCGGCAGCATCGCGCCCGGATTCGCGCTCAAGCTCGCCTTCGTCGGCGACATCTATGTCGACCTCATGAAGATGATCGTGCTGCCCTTCATGGTGTCGGCCATCATCTTCAGCCTGCAACGGCTGTTTCAGGAAGGCGGCACGGCGCAACTGCTGGGCCGGGTGGCGGTGGTGTTCCTGAGCTTCGCGGCGGTGTCGGCGGTGGTGGGCGCGCTCACGCTGCTGGCGATGCAGCCCGGCAGCGGCCTGTCGCAGGACACGCTCGAAACCTTCGGCCGCATCGTCGGCAACGACATCGGCTCGAACGACACGGTGATGGAGCTGCGCGGCGTCGATGCCGCGGCGGAACACGGCAGCGCCGCCGACATCCTGGTGAGTCTGGTGCCGGCCAACATCTTTGCCGCGCTGGCGAGCGGCGACACGCTCAAGTCGCTGGTGTTCGCGCTGCTGTTCGGCTTTGCGGTCGGCCAGGTGCCGAGCCGCGTGTCCGACGGCCTGACCAGCGCGCTCGAAACCGTCTACCGCAGCTGCCAGACGCTGACCCACTGGCTCAATCTGCCGCTGCCGATCGTGATCGCCTGCATGAGCGCGGCCCAGCTCGCCAAGACCGGCCAGGGCCCGCTGCTGGCCATGACGCAGTTCGTGCTGGCGTTCTTTGTGGCGAGCCTGCTGGCGCTGGCGCTGGCGCTGGCGGTGCTGTGGCGCCGCAGCGGGCTGCCGCTGGCGCAACTGGTCGATGCGTTGCGCGGTCCGTTCGCGCTGGCCATCGCCACCCGCAGCAGCGCGACCTGCATGCCGGTGATGATCGAATCGCTGGCCGACCGGCTCGGCTTTGCGCGGCTGCGCGTCGAGCTACTGGTGCCGCTCAGCGTGTCGCTGCTGCGCATCGGGCCGGTGCTGTACTACGTGTGCGCCACGCTGTTCATCGCCCAGCTCTACGGCCATGCGCTCGGCTTTGGCGAGGTGCTGCTGGTGATCGCGGCCTCGGTGCTGGCCGGCTTTGCGTCGGCCGGCATGAGCGGGCTGGTGACCATCTCGCTCACCGGCATGGCCTGCGCCTATCTGGGCCTGCCGTTCGAGGCGGCCTTCATCCTGTTCGTCGCGGTCGATCCGCTCTGCGACATCCTGCGCACGCTGGTCATCGTCATCGGCAACACCGCGGCGGTGGCGCTGATCTGCCCGCAACCGCTCAAGGTCTGACGCCATGCACGCGCACACGAACTGCATCGGCGTGCTCGGCGGCATGGGGCCGGCCGCCACGGTGGACTTCATGTCCAAGCTGGTCTCGCTCACGCCGGCCAGCTGCGACCAGGACCATCTGCCGGTGGTGGTGGCCAATCTGCCGCGCATTCCGGACCGCAGCGCCGCCATCCTCGGCTGCGGGCCGACGCCGCTGCCGGTGCTGCGCCAGAGCATCCAGCTGCTCAACGAGGCCGGCGCCGGCGTCATCGCCATCCCGTGCAACTCGTCGCACCACTGGTATGCCGAGCTGTGCGAGGTCAGCCTCGCGCCCATCATCCACATCGCCCAGGCCTGCGTGCGCCGGCTGCCCGCCGGCACCCGGGAAACCCTCGTGCTCGCCACGCGCGGCACGCTGGCCTCGGGCTTCTACCAGCGCGAGCTGGACGGCCGCGGCTTTCGCTGGTCGGTGCCCGACAGCACCACCGAGCAGCCGCTGGTCGACGACTGCATCCGGCAGATCAAGTGCGGCGACCGCGCCGCCGGCAGCGCGAGTCTGCAAGCGCTGTTCGACCGCGCCCGCGAGCGCGGCATCGACACCGCCATCCTCGGCTGCACCGAGCTGCCGCTCGCCGCGACCGGCACCGAGAGCGCCGGCCTGCTGCTGATCGACTCGACGCTCGAACTGGCGCGCAGCGTGGTCGACTTCGGCCTGCGCTGCGGCTGGAACCATGGCTGAGCGCGCCGCGTGAGCTGGACCCGCCATCCGCTGGTGCTGCTGGCCTGCCTGCTGGCCGGCGCCGCGCTCGGCGCGCTGAGCCCGCTGGCGAGCACGGTGGCGGGGCTGGTCGGCCGGCTGTTCGGCAACCTGATGGAAATGGCGGCGCTGCCGCTGCTGGGCATGGCGACGGTGTTCGGCGTGCGCAATCTCATGGCGCTGCCGCACCGGCGGCGCCGGCTCGCGCTGATGCTCGGCGCGGCGGCGCTCGCGCTCTGGGGCTGCGGCCTGCTCGGCGCCTTTGCCGCCGCCTGCGCCGGGCTCGGCCGGCATCTGGATGAGAACGCGCTGCGCGGCCTGGGCCAGCTGGTGCTGCAAGCCGGCGGCGCCAGCGGCGGCGATGCCTTCGCCCTGCTGCCCAATGCCGCCGAGCGCGCCGCCGAAGCCGCGTCCGGCCCGGAGCGCGCGCGCTTCGACAACGTCTTCGCGCTGCTGGTGCAGGGCAATCTGCCGGCGCTGGTGATCTGCGCCGGCGTGTTCGGCCTGGCGCTCGCCAGCCTCGGCCGCGAACGCAGCCGCGTGCTCGCCACCCAGCTCGAGGCGCTCTACCGCGCCTGCGAAAAGCTGATCGCGCTCGCCATCCATCTGCTGCCGCTGCTCGCGCTCGGGCTGGCGGCGCAGATCACCGCCACCGTCGATGCGCACACGCTGGCGCTGCTGGCCGGGCCGCTGCTCACGCTGCTGGGCGCCGGGCTGGTGGCGATGCTGCTGGCGCTGGCGCAGATCTGCCGCGTGGCGCGCTGCGGCCCCTTGCGCGCGCTGGCCGCGCTCAAGGCGCCGATGTTCATCGCGCTGGTCGCGCCGTCGCCGGTGGCGGCGATTCCGGCCAGCATCGTCGCGCTCAGCGAGAAGCTGGGTCTGGCGCGCGGCATCAGCGAATTGCTGGTGCCGGCCGGCACGGTGCTGCTGCGTTGCGGCACCGCGCTGCATGCGGCGCTGGTCGCGGTCTTCGTCGCCGGGCTCTACGGCCAGCCGCTCGATGCGCCGATGCTGGCCACGGTCGGCACGCTGGCCGCGCTGGCCAGTCTGGCGCCGCTGCCGGCCGGGCTGGCGGCGACCTCGCTGCTGCTCGGCTGGCTGCGCCTGCCCGGCGATGCGCTGCTGCCGGTGCTGCTGCTGGTCGACCGCCTCTGCGTCGGCCCGCGCCAGCTGGTGGCGCTGTTCTGCCTCGGCGCGGTGGTCGCGCATGCAAGCGCCGGCCTGCCTTCGGAACGACGAGAAGCCGGTCCGTCTGCCGCTTCCACACCGCTTTGCCTGAGTCTGTCGCGTGCCACGCTGGGCCTTGCCGTCGGTTGCGTCCTGCTCGCAGCCGTACTGAGCATCGTCGTCGGCGTCGGCGTCGGCCTGAGGGTTGGCGGCTGACCGGCGTTCAAGAATCGTTCATCAGGAAACGGTCAATGGAATTCCGCAGCGGGTGCAGCCTGCGCCTGTCACGGCGGCGCTGGCTGGCGCTGGCCGCCACCAGTGCGCTGGCCAGTTGCAGCACGGTCGGCGACATGGCCTCGGTGGTCGCGTCGTCCACCGCCAACGCCTTTACCGGCCCGGCGTCGCCAGCCTATCTGCGCTGGAAGGGGCTGCTCGTGGTGGCCGAGCCCGACGCCAACGACAACACCGCCGTCGCGCTCGACATCGTGTTCGTGCGCGATGCCGCCACCCTCGAACGCCTGCTCGCCCTGCCCGCCGCGCGCTGGTTTGCCAGCCGCGCCGAGCTGCTGCGCAGCTATCCCGCCGGCCTCGCGGTGCGCAGCTATGAACTGGCGCCCGGCCAGTCGCGCCGGCTGACCGACAAGGAACTCGACGCGCCGCGCGTGGTGGCGGTGCTGCTGTTTGCCGACTACCGCGCCCCCGGCGAGCACCGCCTGCGCCTGCCGCCGGTCCGCAATGGCGGGCTGGTGAGCCTGGAAGCCCGCGACTTCTCCGTCACCGAATACCGGCTCTGAACCGAAGAAATCATGATCTCCAGCCCGACCGCGATTCCCGACCGTGTGCAGTGGCATGAAGGCATGCTGCTGAGCCCCCAGCATTTCCAGCAATTCCAGGCCCGCGTCGATGGACTGCATGCCTGGCATCTGCTGGCCGCCGCGCCGCTGGCCTGGGGCGTGGTGCAGTGCGAGATCGAGCCCAATCTGCTCGCCGCCGGCCTGCTGCGGGTGCAGCGGCTGGAAGCCGTGATGCCGGACGGCAGCGCCGTCTGGCATGACGCGCGCGATCCGCTCGACCGGCCGCTCGAACTCGATCTGCGCACCGAAGCCCATGCCGCCGCGCTCGACGCCGGCCCGCTCGACATCCATCTGACGCTGCCGTGGTCGCGCTCGATGCGCGATCCGGCCGCGCCGGCGCGCTTTCGCAGCGTGAACGCGCCGCCGGCGCAGGACGAAGTCTCGGAGGCCGAGCCGACTGCGCTGCCGCTGCTGCGGCCGATGCTCGATCTGGCCGCCGGCGCCGCGCCGCCCGCGCTGTGGCAGCACCTGCGGCTGGCCACGCTGGTGCGCGACAACGGCCAGATCCGGCTCGGCGACGAACTGCCGCCGCTGCTGCGGCTGGCCGAACGCCATGCGCCGTATCAGCGCGCCTGGACGCTGTGCCGCCAATGGCGCGCCAAGGCGGCCTATCTGGCGCGCCAGGGCCAGCTGCCGTCGTCGCGGCTCGAAGACCGGCTCGCGATGCTCGAAGACCGGGCCCGGCTCGGCGCGCTGCTGGCGCCGCTCACCGCGCTCGAAGCCGTGCTCCAGACCCAGCCGCTGCATCCGCACACGCTTTATCTGGCGCTCTGCGCCGCGCTCGGGCCGCTGGCCTCGCTGCGCGCCGGCGCCCTGCCCGCGCTGCCGCCGGCCTATCGGCATGACGCGCCGCGCGCCGCCTTCGACACCCTGCTCGATGCGATCGAGGACGCGCTCGGCGAGGTGAGCCTGGAACACCGGCTGCTGCCGCTGAGCCTGGCCGACGGCGTGTTCACGCGCGGCATCGCGCCGGGGCTGGCCGGCAAGCGGCTGGTGGTCGGCCTGCGCGGCCAGCCCGAGCGCGATCTGGTGGCCTGGATGGAAGCCGCCGTGATCGGCAGCGATGCCGACTGGACCTCGCTGCGCGAGCGCCGGGTGCTGGGCGCCGCGCGCGGCCGCATCGAGGCCGCGCCCGAGCTGGGCCTGCGCGGCGGCAACGGCTACACGCTGTTCCAGATCGACGCCGCCGCCTTCGCCCAGGGCGGCACGCTGCGCATCGCCAATGCCAACGAAACCGCCGCCGCGCGCCGGCCGCATGAGCTGGCGTTGTTTGTGAAAGGCGCCGAATGAGCCTCGCCATCGAAGCCCTGAGCGACGAACTCGACGCCGATTTCCGCCGCTTTTACGAGGAAGTCGACAGCGCCCGCCGGCAGGCCGGCGAGTCGGACGACCCGACCGCCGCCGACGCCGCCGCGCGCCAGCTGCACCACCATCTGCGCAACCTGATCGAGTTGCAGGACATGCAGGCGCGGCGCGGCGCCGGCCGCAGCGCCAGCGGCCATGCCGAGCAGCTGCGCTACCTGAAGGCCGCGCTGGCCGATGAAATCCTGCTCAACCGGCCCTGGGCCGGGCGCGCGGTCTGGCCCGGTCATCTGCTCGAGGCCGCGCTGTTCCAGACCAGCGTCGCCGGCGACCGCGTGCTCGATGCGATCGAGCGCCTGCTGGCCGACCGCGAACCGGCGGCGCGCCCGCTCGCGCGGCTCTATCTGTTTGCGCTGGCGCTCGGCTTCGAGGGCCGGCTGCGCGGCGCCGACGGCGCCACCGCCACGCTGCGCGGCCTGCGCGGCGAGCTCTACCAGTTCGTCTACCAGCGCGAGCCGGGCATCGGCGAGCGCGGCCAGCTGCTGGCGCCGCAGGCCTATGCCAACACGCCGTCGCATCTGGCGCCGCGCCGCCAGCGCCGCGTCGCGCGCTGGGCCGTGGTGTGGCTGATCGGCCTGCTGGGCCTGCTCACCGTGTCCGAGCTGCTCTGGCTCTGGCCGACCTGGCCGCTGCGCCAGGCCATGAACGGCAGCGCGCAATCGCTGCATCCGGAGAACCCGCAATGAGCGCCGTCCTGTTCCTCAAGGATCAGCTGGTGCTGATCGCGCTGCTGGTGCTGGTGGTGCTGGTGCTGCTGGTGCTGGCGCTGGTGGTGCGCGCCGCCACCCGCAACGACGATCCGGCCGTCAAGCGCCGGGGCGCCACCCGGCTGCGCTCGGACACGCTGCGCAATTCCTTCCGCCAGGCGGTCGAGCTGATCGAGGCGCATCTGGCCACGCGGGCCCAGCGCTACAACCTGCCCTGGGTGCTGGTGCTCGACGAAGGCAATGGCGACGCGATGCTGCCGCTGGGTCAGGCCGGCATCGCCAGCGCGCTCGGCACCGATGCCGCCGGCAGCGCCGCGACCGAAGGCCTGAGCTGGCATTTCTTCGACAAGGGCGTGGCGGTCGATGTGCTCGGCGCCTGCCTCGGCGGCGCCGACAGCGACGACGGCAACGAGCGGCCCTGGGACGAGTTCCTGGGCCTGTGCCGCGACTACCGGCCCGAGCGGCCGTTCGACGCCATCGTGCTCACGGTGCCGGCGGCGCTGCTGCTCGACAGCCATCCCGATGCGCGGCTGGAGCTGGCGCGGCTCGCCAAGCGCGCCAACCGCCGGCTGTGGCTGGCGCAGAACCGCTTCGCGATGCGCTTTGGCCTGTACGTGGTGGTGTCGGGCTGCGAGCGCATCGCCGGCTTTCCGGCCTGGTCGCGCGCGCTGCCCGAGCTGCTGCGCGGCGGCATGCTCGGCTGGTCCTCGCCCTACGACCTGTCGATCAACTACCGGCCCGACTGGGTCGAGGATGCGGTGCGCCAGACCGTGCGCACCGTCACCGACTCGTCGGCCGAGCTGTTTGCCGGGCTGGCCGGCGACGACGGTGCCGCCGACTACTTCCTGCTGCCGAGCCGCATCGACGGTCTGCGGCCCCAGCTCCAACTCTATGTCGATGAGCTGATGCGGCCGAGCAGCTATCACGAGCCGTTTCTGCTGCGCGGCCTCTACTTCTGCGGCGATGCGAGCGAGGCGGCGCAGATCGTCGCGCGCGGCGTCATGGCCGACGGCGACGACTTCGCCGCCACCGATGCGCCCGAGGCCGCCGCGCTGCCCGCCAGCGCGCGCCAGCCGGTGTTTCTGCGCGACCTGTTCGAGCAGAAGGTGTTCGCCGAGATCGGCCTGACCCGCCCGTCGGGCACGCAGACGCTCGGCCGGCCGGCGCTCGGGCGCGGCCTGCGCTGGACCGCCTGGGGCATCGCCGGCGCCTGGGCGCTCGGCCTGTGCGCGGCGACGGTCATCGTCCATGCGCAAAGCGCGCGCCTGCAGGAAGTGCTGGCCAGCCTCGACGCCGACAGCGAAACCCAGCTGCGCGCCGCGCGCGAGGGCCAGACCCAGGCCGCCGAGACCCGGCGCCGGCGCACGCTGGCGCTGGTGCATCTGATGGGCCAGCTCGACAACCGGCGGCTGTGGTCGGTGTTCATGCCCGGCTCCTGGCCGATCTTCGATCCGCTGCCGCAGCGGCTGCGCCAGCGCTTCGAGGACAGCTTTGCCGAAGTGGCCGTGGCCAGCCTGCGCCAGAGCCTGTACGACCAGGGCGCGCGCCTGAGCGGCGTGGCGCAGGACCCGAGCACCGGCGAGCCGATCATCGGCGCGCCCTGCGGCAACTCGCCCTGGCTGGCCGAGCGCGTGGCGCGCCCGGGCCAGCCCACGCTCGGCTTCGAGGACCTGCGCGAATTCACCGACTGGCTCGATTACCTGAGCGCGGTCGAGCAGCTCGACCAGGCCACGCTGGCGCTGCAACGGCTGTTCGATGCGCGCCGGCCGGCCGACGGCCGCGATCTGGCGCTCGCGATCCGGCTGCTCTACGGCGTGGAGGTGCCGGGCAGCTCGGATCACACGGCGACGCTGTTCCGCACCGCCGCCGCCGGCCGCGCCAGCCTCGGCACGCGCGCGCTGGCCGGCGCGCTGCAATGCGGCCAGCGCCGGCTCATCGTGGCGCTGCGCGAACGCGCCTTCGACCGCAACGATCTGGTCGGCGCGCTGCGCGACGTCAACAACCGGCTCGCCGCGCTCGAGGCCGCCGCGCCCGGCAACCAGCTGCAAGCCTGGCGCGAGCTGCAGGCCACGCTCGACGGCCTGAATGCGCTCATCGCCCACGGCGGCGGCGGCTGGCTGCGCAAGCCCGGCTTCCAGCCCGGCCCGGCCTGGGATCGGGCGCTGGCGCGGGTCAACGCGTCCTACCTGCTCGGCGCCGACGGCGTGCGCGTGGCGCATGACGAACTCGACGCCGGCTATCCGGCCTTCGCCGCCAACGTCGCCCAGGCGGTGCATGCCGACCAGCTCGCCGACGTGGCCTGGAACGACAAGGAAGCGCGCTGGGAAATCGCGCCCGCCATCGTGGCGCTGCGCGGCGCGCTCGCCGATCTGCTGGCCCAGCCCTGGGCCGGCCATGCGGCCGACGACCAGTTCGCCAGCGTCGGCAGCGAAGCGCTGGTGGCCTGGGATGTGACCCGGCTCGATCAGGCGCTGACCGCGACCGATCTGCGCAAGCGCGCCCAGGCCGAGCTGCTGCCGCGCTTTCCGGCCGATGTGCGGCCGGCGGCCGAACGCCTGGTCGATGAACAGCTCGCGGCCTTCGTCGGCGACCAGCTGGCGGCGGCGCTGATCCCGGGCGGCCATCTCGGCGACGGCGCGCCAGCGGCCCTCGATGCCGAGCGCAACCGCCTTGCGCGGGTGCAGCTGCTGCTCGACGAACTCGGCGCCCGCGCGCTCAACGAGCAGCTGCGCATGGTGCTGGCGCGCGACAGTGCGGCGCGGCTGCGCCGGCTCGACAACCTGCTCGACCGCGCCGAGCTGTACACGCCGCAGGACGGCGGCTTCCGCGGCTGGCAGGGCGAGAAGGGGCCGGTGCTGGTGGCCTTCGGCATGCCCGACGCTGCCGCGCTCGGCGCCTATCTGGGCCAGCAGCGCGCCCGCGTCGAGGCGCTGTCGGCCGAGGCCGATCTGCTGCTCGCGACCACCGGCAGCACCGAGCAATGGCGCGCGATCGGCCGCGACCTGGAGCGCTACCGGCTGCACAACCCCAACAGCAGCCTGCTCGCGCTGGAGAATTTCCTCGGCACGATGGGCGGCGACGTGGACGGCGGCAACTGCGCCGAACGCCTCGGCCGCGTGACCTTCGCGCGCAGCGGCGACTTCTTTGCCCAGCGCCAGCAGCAGCTGGTGCTGGCGCTGCGCCAGCGCTGCGGCGAGCTGCGCAACCGCGAGCAGCGCGAGGCCTGGCAGAGCTTTGCCGGCCTGTTCAACCGCAGCATCGCCGGCCGGCCGCCGTTTGCCGGCCCGGGCAGCGCCGCCGATGCGCCGGCGCTCGATGCCGACGAGATCGCCGGCCTGCTCGGCGCCTACGACCGGGCCCAGCGCGCGCTGCGCGATCTGGCGGCCGATCCGCGTGCCGCCAGCGCCGCCGGCCCGCGCCGCTTCCTCGACCAGTTCGAGCGCGTGCGCGGCTTCCTGCAACCGCTGATCCCGGCCGACGATGTCGCGCCCGGCTACGACCTGAGCGTCGAGTTCCGCGCCAATCCGGCCGGCGAGATCGAGGGCAACAAGATCATCGACTGGAGCATCGACGTCGGCGGCCAGCACCTGGGCTGGCGCGATGCGCCGCGCCCGCTGCGCTGGGAGCCGGGCCAGCCGATCGCCTTCAACTGGCGGCTGGCCAAGGACGGCCCGGCCCAGCCGCTGGCCGACGAGCGCCAGCCCGGGCTGCAGGTGGGCAACCGCAGCGTCAGCCTGCGCCAGAGCGACGGCTGGGCGCTGATGAGCCTGCTGGCGCAATACCGCGAGGCCGCCGGCGGCACGCGCGGCGATGTGCGCGGCCAGCTGCTGCGGTTTGAATTCCCGCTCGCGGTGCAGGCCGACACGCCGGCCGGCGCCAGCACCGAAACCCGCGCCCGCGTGTATGTGCGGCTGACCGTCAGCGCGGCCGGCAAGCGCCTGCCGCTCGCCTGGCCCGGCGCCTTCCCGAGCCGCGCCCCCGAGGAGTTCCTGCCGTGAACGACACCCTGCTTGCCCCGGCCGCCGAGGCCCCTGCCGATGCCGCGCTCGACTACGACAGCCTCGCGCGGCTGCTGCGCCCGCTGCCCGAGGGCGACGGCTGCGGCCCGTCGCTGCGCTACGACGCGGTCATGACCCGCATCCGCCAGGCGCGCGAAGAGGACGACCCCAGCCTGCCGATGGGCGACTGGGAACGTCCGCTCAAGCTCGCCGACTGGCCGCAGGTCAATGCGCTCTGCACCCAGCAGCTGGTCACGCGCAGCAAGGATTTGCAGATCGCCGCCTGGTGGCTGGAGTCGGCCGTGCATCTGCGTCAGGCCGAAGGGCTGGTCGAGGGTCTGCGGCTGCTCTGCGGGCTGGTCGACAACTTCTGGGCCGGGCTGCATCCGCGCATCGACGACGGCGATTGCGATGCCCGCGTCGCGCCCTTCGCCTGGCTCAACGAGACGCTGCCGCTGCTGCTGCGGCTGCATCTGGCGATCCTGCCGCTGCCCGGCCGCAAGCCGCCGCGCCTGTCGCTCGACGACTGGGAGCGGCAGGCCGAAGGCCGGCCCGATCATCCCGACCTGAGCGATGAGCAACGGCTGCCGCCGCGCGATGCGCTGATCGCGCTGGCCGGCCGCTCGGGCAACGGCGCCCATCTGCGCCGGCTGCGCGAGCGGCTCGCCGAAGCCGCCGCGCTGTGGACCCGGCTCGGCGCCAGCCTCGATCTGCATCTCGGCGCCGACAGCCCGAGCCTGCGCCGCGTCGACGAGATGCTGGCGCGGCTGCGCCATGCCGCCGATGCGCTGCCGGCCGAGGCGGCGCCGGTGGTTGCGCCGGTGACGGCCGCGGTCGCGCCGGTGCTGGCGCAGACCGACGGCGCGAGCGCCGCGACAGCGGATCGCGCCGCGCCGCCTGACGCGGTGCCCGTCCAGCCCGGTGCCGCCGCCACGCCGGCGGAAACCGCCCAGGCCGCCACGCCCGCCGAGCCGCCGCTCGCCGAGCCGCCCACGCTCTCGGCGCTGGCCGCCCTGCCCGCCGCCGCCGAGCTGGCCGAATGGAGTACCGGCGCCACCGTCTGGCCCTCGCGCGCGGCGGCCTACCGCTCGCTCGAAGCCATCGCCGACTACCTGCAGCAGGTGGAGCCGCACAGCCCCACGCCCTACCTCATCCGCCGCGCCGTCAACTGGGGCCGTCTGCCCCTGCCCGAACTCATGCAGGAAATGCTGCGCGAGGAAGGCGACATCAACCGGCTGTTCCGTCTGCTCGGCGTGCAACAGGACGCCTGAGCCCCTTTCACCGACCGACGCTCCCTTTCCTGGAGAACCGCAGATGTCCGGCAACCAAGCCATCAATATCGCGCTCGCCGCGATGAACCAGGCCCGCAACGGCGGCGACTTCAACGAGCTGTTCCGCGGCCGCAAGCTGGCGTTCAAGCTCAGCGGCCTGCGCGACGCCGCCTGCGAGATCCGCGACGCCGCCAACGAGGCCGCGAGCGAAGTCGGCCCGGTACTCGCCACCGCCAGCAGCCCGATCGTCGATGCGGTGATCGCGGTTGCACGCGTGATCCGCGACGGCGGCACCGCCATGCTCGGCGCGCTCAAGAGCGCCTTCCAGCGCCTGATCGACGTGTTCACCAGCCTCAAGGAAGCGCTGGTCGATGCCTTCCAGCCGCTGCTCGGCGCGATGGGCATGGCCATCGACGCGCTGGTGAATCTGCTGTTCGACCTGCTGCCCAATGTGTTCGTCGAATTCGTCAAGGGCATCGTCGCGGCGATCCTGCCCTTCATCGGCCAGATCAAGGCCTGCGCCAGCATGCTGCTGGCCGTCGGCGGCGTGGTGCGCTCGGCGATCGAGCGGCGCCGCCTCGTGCGGGCCGCCGGCGCGCTCGACGAGCGCAACCGCTTCTCGACGGCAGCGCGCACCGCCATCCTCGGCACCATCGACGACGAGCTGCGCAGCGGCATCGCCGACGCCGCGATGGAGACGGTGAACGCCGGCGTGTCGGTCGCCGGGCTGGTGTTCACCGGCCATGCGGCGAGTCTGGTGTCGGGCATCGCGACGGCGGTTGCAAAGCTTTGCATCAAGGTCGCCGGCCTCGTCAACCAGTGCCGGATGCTGATGCGCGGCAATGCGCTGCTGGCAAGAATCACCGCCGATCCGGCGCATGACGTGAACCCTTCGGCGCTGTTCACCGCCGCGCCCATCCTCGGCTGCCATTACCTGGTGAGCGCGACGCAGAGCAGCCTGATCGCCAACACCGGCTTCGCCACGTCGATTCGCGCCAAGCTGGCCACCTCGGCGCAATCGTGGCAGGCGCAGTACCAGGCCAAGGCGGCGCAACTGTCGCCGCTGCGCACCAAGGCCTTCGAGCTGTGCAAGGCCAGCCCGCTCGAACTCACGAGCGAATCACGGCTCGGCATCTACTTCGACCTCAGCCTGAAGGACGAGGCGAAGGAAAAGCTGTCGGGCGCGGCCGAGAGCTTTCTGGGGCAGACCGTGTCGGCGTCGGTGATGGCGCGCATGGCCTGAGGGGGCGGCAAGCGACGCGGCGGCCACCTGGGGTCTGGCCGGCGCAATCCGGGAAAGAGCGAGAATCCGGCCCCCGCTGCGGCGCGCCGGACGATCTCCGTTCACGTCCCCGACCGCCTGCGCTCAAAGAACATCGCCGCCCATCGGGCCCCTGAGATGAATCATCAAGCCCTTTCCTCCTTCATCTGGTCGGTCGCCGACCTCCTGCGCGGCGACTACAAGCAGTCCGAATACGGCCGCGTCATCCTGCCGTTCACCGTACTGCGCCGGCTCGACTGCGTGCTCGCCGCCACCAAGCCCGCCGTGCTCGCCGAGTTCGAGGCCAAGACCAAGGCCGGCCTGAATCCGGAACCCTTCCTGCTGCGCAAGGCCGGGCAGCGCTTCTGCAACACCTCGCCGCTCGACCTCGTCAAGCTGCTCGGCGACCAGGACCACATCCGGCAGAACCTCTACGCCTATGTGCAGGCCTTCTCGCCGGCGGCGCGCGACATCTTCGAGCGCTTCGACTTCTTCACCCAGGTGGAGCGGCTGGCCAAGGCCAACCTGCTCTACCTCGTCACCGAGAAGTTCGCCAACATCGACCTGCATCCGGACGTGGTCGACAACGCCAGCATGGGCGCGGCGTTCGAGGAGCTGATCCGCAAGTTCGCGGAAATCTCCAACGAAACGGCCGGGGAGCACTTCACGCCGCGCGAAGTCATCCGCCTGATGGTGAACCTGCTGTTCATCGAGGACGACGAGGTGCTCACCGCCGGCAATGCCGTGGTCCGTACCCTCTACGACCCCACGGCCGGGACCGGCGGCATGCTGTCGGTGGCGGGCGAATTCCTGGCCGAGCACAACCCGCAGGCGCGGCTGACCATGCATGGTCAGGAGCTCAACGACGAGAGCTACGCCATCTGCAAGGCCGACATGCTCATCAAGGGGCAGGACGTGGCCAACATCGTCGCCGGCAACACGCTGAGCGACGACGGCCACGGCGGCCGGAAATTCGACTACATGCTGTCCAACCCGCCCTTCGGCGTGGAATGGAAGAAGGTCGAGAAGCAGGTGCGCCAGGAGCACGAGCAGAAGGGCTTCGACGGCCGTTTCGGCCCCGGCCTGCCGCGCGTCAGCGACGGCTCGATGCTTTTTCTGATGCACCTGCTGAGCAAGATGCGCCCGGCCGCCGACGGCGGCAGCCGCTTCGGCATCGTACTGAACGGCTCACCGCTGTTCACCGGCGGCGCCGGCAGCGGCGAGAGCGAAATCCGCCGCTACGTGCTGGAGAACGACCTGGTCGAGGCCATCGTCGGCCTGCCGACCGACATGTTCTACAACACCGGCATCGCTACCTATGTGTGGGTGCTGTCCAACCGCAAGCCGAGGTACCGTGAGGGCCAGGTGCAGCTCATCGATGCGAGCGGCTACTGGCAGAAGATGCGCAAGAGCCTCGGCAGCAAGCGCCGCGAGATGAGCGACGAGCACATCGCCACCGTCACGCGGCTGTTCGGCGATTTCACCGAGGCCGAGCTGGTGACGGTGTTCGACGCCGCCGGGCAGGCGCTAGGCGAGCCGGTGCTGGTCACGCGCAAGGACAGCGCGCCGGAGGCGCCGGAAGGCGGCCGCATCAAGCGCGTGCCCATCGCGCGCATCTTCCGCAACCGCGACTTCGGCTACACGACCATCACGGTCGAACGCCCGCTGCGCGACGAGGCCGGCAAGGTGGTGGTCGGCACCAAGGGCAAGCAGAAGGGCAAGCTCCAGCCCGACAGCGCGCTGCGCGACACCGAGAACGTACCGCTCGCCGAGGACATCGGCGCCTACTTCAAGCGCGAGGTGCTGCCGCATGCGCCTGATGCGTGGATCGACGAGGAGAAGAGCAAGGTCGGCTACGAGATTCCGTTCAACCGGCATTTCTATGTATTTGAGCCGCCGCGCAGCCTGCATGCGATTGACGAGGAATTGAAGACGGTGACGGCCAGCATCATGAAGATGTTGGGGGAGTTGGCGGAATGAAGCTGCCTAGGTATAGGGAGTACAGGGATAGCGGTGTGGAATCGCTTGGACTTGTGCCGAGTCATTGGCAAACCTGTGCTGCAAAACGATGGATTACATCCAGAGCCGGAGGCACCCTTATCAAAGGGGAATGCCCGTTAGAACCAGCCGAAGGCCTATTCCCAGCTTTTAGTGCTTCTGGTCAAGATGTTTGGATTTCCGAACCCATGTATTCGGCACCGGGAATTGTCTTGAGTGCTGTTGGCGCACGGTGCGGAAAGACATTTAAGGCGGATGGCGAATGGGGAGTGGTCGCCAATACTCATTGTCTTTTTCCACTAAAAAATGCCAGCCGGGATTTCCTCTGGTATTTGACAAATCAAGAAGACTGGTGGGAACGAGGTGGTACCGCTCAACCGTTCATTAAGGTATCGGAGACTCTCGCGCGGACTTGGATATTTCCCCCGCATGAGGAGCAAGCCGCCATCGCTACATTCCTCGACCGCGAGACTACCAAGATTGATGCGCTGATTGCCGAGCAGGAAAAGCTCATCACCCTGCTGGCCGAAAAGCGCCAGGCCACCATCTCCCATGCCGTCACCAAGGGCCTCGACCCCAACGTGCCGATTAAGAATTCGGGTGAAGCGTGGTTGGGGGAAGTGCCGGCGCATTGGGACATCGTGCGAGTCAAGGCGCTCAGTCAATTCACGACAAGCGGCCCGCGCGGATGGTCAGAGCGCATTGCGGAAAGCGGCAGCTTGTTTATCCAAAGCGGCGACCTGAACGACTCGCTTGGACTGGAGCTTGAAACGGCCAAACGTGTGAATGTCGGTGACGACGTAGAAGCGGCGCGAACACGGTTGAATCAAGGTGACGTGGTGATTTGCATCACGGGTGCCAAGACCGGAAACGTGGCTCTTTGTGAATCGCTGTCAGAGCCGGCCTATGTCAATCAGCATTTGTGTCTCGTCCGCCCCTCGGAACACATCAATGGGCGTTTTCTGGCGCTCGCACTTAAGAGCCGTGTCGGGCAGACCCAAATGGAGCTTTCCCAGTACGGACTTAAGCAGGGCCTCAGCCTGGAGAACATTCGCGAACTGTGGGTGGCCTGCCCGCCGCGCGCAGAACAACAAGCAATCGTTGATTTTCTTGATTCGGCGATAAACAAACTCATTGCACTCGCGCAGACCGCAGCAGCCGGCGTGACACTGCTTCAAGAACGCCGCTCCGCCCTAATCGCCGCAGCCGTCACCGGCCAAATTGATGTGCGCGGCGTCGTGAATACATCAGCCGCCGTTCCTGCCGAAATCGCCGAATAAGAATCGTCGCTGGCAAGGCACACACCATTCCCAAAACGCCCAAAGGCAAGTGCCAAACCGCCGCCTGCGAGCACGAGTGCCACCGGCTGCCTACGCAGGCGAAGGCGGCGCCCCCCTCGCCGCCCCTTCCTCCAGCCGCCCCAACCCGCCATCCCGCGCGACTCCCACCCCAGCGGCAGCGCGGCAAGCCTCCTTGCCAATCACCCCCGCCTCGGCAATATTCGCAATTCGCGAATAGCGAATATCTGCGAAGGCCCCGATGGAACTGAAGCCTCAAGACCTGCTGCTCCTGCTCAAGGTGGCGGCCCATCCGCCGCAGCGCTGGACCTATGCGGCGCTCGGCGAAGCGCTCTCCATGAGCGCCTCCGAAGCCCATGCGAGCGTGAAACGAGCCGTGGCCTCGGGTCTGGCCGTGGCGCCGGCGCGCGGCGAGTGGTCGCCGGTGCAGCCCAACCTGCTCGAATTCGTGCTGCACGGCGCGCGCTACATCTGGCCTGCCACGGCCGGGCCGGTGAAGCGCGGCGTGCCGACGGCCTTCGGCACCGAGCCGCTGGCCAGCCAGTTGACGGCGGCGCCGGGCGAGGCGCCGGTGTGGGCGCATCCCGAGGGCAAGGCCAAGGGCCCGTCGCTGTCGCCGCTCTATCGCACCGCGCCCCAGGCCGCGCTGGCCGACCCGGCACTGCATCGTCTGCTGGCCCTGCTCGACGCCTTGCGCACCGGGCGCGCGCGCGAGCGCAGCCTCGCCGCCACGCTAATGGAAGCCGAACTCATGCAGTCCAGCGCGGGAGCGAGCGATGCGGGCCGATGACCCCAACCTGCCCCACCTGCGCCGGATTGCCGAGGCGCTGGGCGACCTGCGCGAGCAGGTGGTGTTCGTGGGCGGCGCGGTGGCCGGGCTGCTGGTGACCGACCCGCTCTCCGACGGCGTGCGCGCCACCCGCGACGTGGACGCCGTCGTCAACGCCAACCGCCTGCTGTTCCAGCGCATCGAGGAAGCGGTCGCGCAGCGCGGATTCGCGCGCGACGTGACCAGCGACGTGATCTGCCGCTGGGTGCACAGGGAGTCCGGCGTGCTCTTCGACCTGATGCCGATGCAGCCCGAGGTGCTGGGCTTCTCCAACCGCTGGTACCCCTACGCGGTCGAGACGGCGCAACCGGTGGAGCTGGGCCCGGACATCACCATCCGGCTGGTCCGCGCCGTGGCCTTCATCGCGACCAAGCTCGAAGCCTATGCGGGCCGGGGCGGCGGCGACTTCATGGCCAGCCACGACCTCGAAGACGTGCTCAACATTGTCGACGGCCGCGAAGAACTCCTCGGCGAAATGGCCGACGCGCCGGCCGACCTGCGCGCCGCCGTGGCCGCCGCCTTCAAACCGCTGCTGGCGAACCCCGACTTTGCAAACGCCCTGCCCGGCCTGATTGCCGAACCCGAACGCGCGGGCCTGGTCCTGCAACGCCTGAAAGCCCTGTGCTCATGAACCTGCATCAGGAACACCACTTCGAAGCGGAAATCTGCCAGCACCTCGCCGCCCACGGCTGGCTCCATGCCGACGGCGACGCCGCGCTGTGCGACCGCACCCACGGCCTGTTCCTGCCCGACCTGCTCGCCTGGGTCGAGGCCACGCAGCCCGACAGCTTCCAGCGCCTGACCAAGACCCACGGCGCCGCGCTGGCCAGCGTGCTGGCCGAGCGCGTGCGCAAGAACCTCAACGAGCGCGGCACCCTCGACGTGCTGCGCCGTGGCGTCGAGATGCTGGGCCTGAAGGAGCCGCTGGCGCTGGCGCCGTTCAAGCCGGCGCTGGCGATCAATCCGGCCACCCAGGCGCGCTACGCGGCCAACCGCCTGCGGGTGGTGCGGCAGGTCGCGCACTCGCCCAACAACCCGAAGGCGGAGCTGGATCTGGTGCTCTACCTCAACGGCATCGCCGTGGCGACGGCCGAGCTGAAGAGCGACTTCACGCAGAGCGTGCATGACGCCGTCGACCAGTACCGCTTCGACCGCAACCCGGCGCCCAAGGGCGGCGTGACGGAGCCGCTGCTGGGCTTTCCGGGTGGCGCGCTGGTGCACTTCGCGGTCAGCCAGTCGGAAGCGATGATGACCACGCGCCTCGCCGGGCCGGCCACCACCTTTCTGCCGTTCAACCGGGGCAATGCCGGTGGCGCCGGCAACGCGCCCAATCCCGACGGTTTCGCCACCGCCTATCTGTGGGAAGAGGTCTGGGCACGCGAGAGCTGGCTCGACATCCTGCACCGCTACTGCATCGGCAAACGCGACGACAAGAAGCAGCTCAGGAGCGTGATCTTTCCGCGCTACCACCAGCTCGACGCGACGCGGCGGCTGGTGGCCGACGTGCTGGCCAACGGGGCCGGCAAGCGCTACCTGATCCAGCACTCGGCCGGCTCGGGCAAGACCAACTCCATCGCCTGGACCGCGCACTTCCTGGCCGACCTGCACGACGCCGACCACCGGAAGGTGTTCGACAGCGTGCTGGTGGTGTCGGACCGCAATGTGCTCGACGCGCAGTTGCAGGAGGCCATCTTCGACTTCGAGCGCACGACGGGGGTGGTGGCCAGCATCACCAACGAGCACGGCAGCAAGAGCGCCCAGCTTGGCCAGGCGCTGAAGGACGGCAAGAAGATCATCGTCTGCACCATCCAGACCTTTCCGTTCGCGCTGGAGGCGGTGCAGGAACTGGCCGCTACCGAGGGCAAGCGCTTCGCGGTCATCGCCGACGAGGCGCACAGCTCGCAGACCGGCGCGTCGGCCGCCAAGCTCAAGCAACTGCTCTCGGCCCAGGAGTGGGCCGACCTGCAGGACGGTGGCGAGGTGGACACCGAGGCGTTGCTGGCCGCGCAGATGGAGACCCGCGCCAACGTGAAGGGGCTGACCTACGTCGCCTTCACGGCGACGCCCAAGGGCAAGACGCTGGAGCTGTTCGGCTGCCCGGGGCCGGATGGGCTGCCGATGCCCTTCCACGTGTACTCGATGCGGCAGGCCATCGAGGAGGGCTTCATTCTCGACGTGCTGAAGAACTACACGAGCTACAAGCTCGCCTTCAAGCTGGCGCACGACGGTCAGGAGTACGACGAGAAGCAGGTGGAGCGCAGCACGGCGATGAAGGGAATCATGCAGTGGGTCCGGCTGCACCCGTACAACATCGCGCAGAAGGTGCAGATCGTGGTCGAGCACTACCGCGAGAACGTGCAACCGCTGCTGGCCGGGAGCGCCAAGGCGATGGTGGTGGTGGCCAGCCGCAAGGAGGCCGTGCGGTGGCAGAAGGCCATCCGCGGTTACATCGCCCAGCGCAACTACGCGCTGGGCGTGCTGGTCGCGTTCTCGGGCGACGTGGACGACCCCGAGAGCTTTCCGCAGGCGGTGAGCGAAACCAGCAAGGAGCTGAACCCGGGCCTGAAGGGCCGCGACATCCGCGACGCGTTCAATGAACCCGACCATCACCTGCTGCTGGTCGCCAACAAGTTCCAGACCGGCTTCGACCAGCCGCTGCTGTGCGGCATGTACATCGACAAGATGCTGGGTGGCATCCAGGCGGTGCAAACGCTTTCACGCCTGAACCGCGCGCATCCCGGCAAGGACACAACCTACATCCTCGACTTCGTCAACGATGCCGGCGACATCCTGAAGGCCTTCAAGACCTATTACGCGACGGCCGAGCTTGAGGCCGCGACGGACCCGCATCTGGTGTACGACCTGCGCGCGAAGCTGGACGCGGCCGGCCACTACGACGACTTCGAGGTGGACCGGGTTGCCAAGGTGGAACTCGACCCCCAGGGCACGCAGAAGCAGCTGGATGCCGCCATCGCGCCCGTGGCCGACCGGCTGCTCAAGCGTTACAAGGCGACGCAGCAGGAGATGGTCACCGCCGCCGAAGCCGGCGACGAGAAGGCGGCGACGGTGGCCAAGGACGCGCTCGATGCCCTCGTGCTGTTCAAGAACGACATGGCCGCGTATGTGCGCCTGTATGCCTTCCTGAGCCAGATCTTCGACTACGGCAATACCGACATCGAAAAGCGCTTCCTGTTCTTCAAGCGGCTTGTGCCGCTGCTCGACTTCGGCCGCGAGCGCGACACGGTGGACCTGAGCAAGGTGGTCCTGACACATCACACGCTGAAGAACCAGGGCAAGCAGCCCATGGGCCTAAACCAGGACGGCAGCTACAAGCTGCCGCCGCTGGACGCGGTTGGCAGCGGCGCGGTGCAGGCGAAGCAGCAGGCCTATCTCATCGAGATCATCCGGAAGGTGAACGGCCTGTTCGAGGGCGAGCTGACCGACGACGACCAGCTCGTGTATGTGAACGGCGTGCTCAAGGGCAAGCTGCTTGAGAACGAGACACTTGTGCGGCAGGCCGCGAGCAACAGCAAGGAACAGTTCTCCAGCTCGCCCGACCTGAGCAAGGCGCTGCTGGACGCCATCATGGATGCCTTCGAAGCGCACCAGAGCATGAGCACCCAGGCGCTGGAGTCCGAGCGGGTGCGGGATGGTCTCAAGGACATCCTGCTCGGCCCAGCGCAGTTGTATGAGGCGCTACGGGCACGGTCGGATGCCGGCGCTTCGGCCCGCTAGAACGCGCGGGTTGCTCCGGCTTTCATGGACATGAGAGGTTGCCTGGGCTGACCCGTGCAGCGCGCGCTGTAGTGGGACGTTCTGACACGTCTTAGGAAGCAAAAAGCCCCTGCTTCCTAGGGAGAGCGGGGGCTTTCGGCAAGAAAAAAGCCGTCCTGGGACGGCTTGGCACTGACTTGTGGCGGAGAGAGCGGGATTCGAACCCGCGGAGGGCTATTAACCCTCACACGCTTTCCAGGCGTGCGACTTAAACCGCTCATCCATCTCTCCGCGGCAAGCGCGCGAGTATATCAGCGCTCTGCCAGCCTTTTGGCGGACGCGGCGGCAACCCAACACTCGGGCCGCCGCCGCAGACCGATTACAGGCTTTGCTTGAGCTGGTCGAGGATGGCCGGGTTCTCGAGCGTGGACGTGTCCTGCGTGATTTCCTCGCCCTTGGCGATCGAGCGCAGCAGGCGGCGCATGATCTTGCCCGAGCGCGTCTTGGGCAGGTTCTCGCCAAAGCGGATGTCCTTCGGCTTGGCGATCGGGCCGATCTCGCGGCCAACCCAGTCACGCAGCTCCTTGGCGATGGCCAGCGCTTCCTGACCTTGCGGGCAGGTCTGCTTGAGCACGACGAAAGCGCAGATCGCCTCGCCGGTCAGATCGTCGGGGCGACCCACGACGGCCGCTTCGGCCACCAGCGGATTGCCGACCAGCGCCGACTCGATTTCCATCGTGCCCATGCGGTGACCCGACACGTTCAGCACGTCGTCGATGCGGCCCATGATCCAAAAGTAGCCGTCGAGGTCGACGTTCGCACCGTCGCCGGCGAGGTAGTACTTGCCGCCGAAATCGGCCGGGTAGTAGCTCTTCTTGAAGCGTTCCGGATCGTTCCAGATCGTGCGGATCATCGACGGCCAGGGCTTCTTGATGACCAGGAAGCCGCCGTTGCCGCGCGCCACGTCGGCACCGGTTTCATCGACGATGGCCGCCGCAATGCCCGGCAGCGGCTGGGTGCACGAACCCGGCTTGAGGCCGTGGACGCCCGGCAGCGGCGTGATCATGTGGCCGCCGGTTTCGGTCTGCCACCAGGTGTCGACGATGGGGCAGCGCGCGCCGCCGACCACGTTGTAGTACCAGATCCAGGCTTCGGGATTGATCGGCTCGCCGACCGAGCCGAGCAGGCGCAGCGACGACAGGTCGTACTTGGCCGGCAGGTCGCCGCCCGACTTGATGAGCGAGCGGATCGCGGTCGGCGCCGTGTAGAAGATCGTGACCTTGTGGTCCTGGATCATCTTCCAGAAGCGGCCGGCATCCGGATAGGTCGGCACGCCTTCGAACACCACCTCGGTCGCGCCGCAGGCCAGCGGGCCGTAGGCGATGTAGGTATGGCCCGTGACCCAGCCCACGTCGGCCGTGCACCAGAACACGTCGGTCGGCTTGAGGTCGAAGGTCCATTGCAGCGACAGCTTGGCCCACAGCAGATAGCCGCCGGTGCTGTGCTGCACGCCCTTCGGCTTGCCGGTCGAGCCCGAGGTGTAGAGGATGAACAGCGGATGCTCGGCGCTGACCCATTCCGGCTCGCATTCGCTCGGCTGGTTGGCGACCACATCCTTGAGCCACAGATCGCGGCCTTCGACGAACGGGATCTTGCCGCCGGTGCGCTGGTAGATGACCACGTTGCGGATCGAGCCGCAGTCGCCGAGCGCGATGGCTTCGTCAATGGCGGGCTTGAGCGGAATGTTCTTGCCGCCACGCACCTGTTCATCGGCGGTGAGGATGAGCACGGCGCCGGCATCGACGATGCGCTCCTGCACGCTCTTGGCCGAGAAGCCGCCGAACACCACCGAGTGGATGATGCCCAGACGCGCGCAGGCCTGCATGGCGACGACCGCTTCGATCGACATCGACATGTAGATCAGCGCGCGTTCGCCCTTCTGGTAGCCGAGCGCCTTGAGGCCGTTGGCCAGCTGGCAGACGCGGGCATGCAGTTCACGGTAGGTGATCTTGGTGACTTCGCCGCCGTCGGCCTCGAAGATGATCGCGACCTTGTCGGCATTGCCGTTCTGCAGGTTCACGTCGAGGCAGTTGTAGGAAGCGTTCATCACGCCGTCCTCGAACCACTTGTAGAACGGGGCATTCGACTCGTCGAGCACCTTGGTGAACGGCGTCTTCCAGCTCAGGTTCTCGTTGGCCAGACGACCCCAGAAACCTTCGAAGTCCTTCTCGGCTTCGGCGACCAGCGCCTCGTAGCCGGCAATTCCTGAAACGCGGGCCTGCCTGACGAAATCTTCAGCGGGCTCGAACACGCGGTTTTCTTGAAGGGAGGTTTCGATCGATCCCATGTCATGTCTCCGTTGACGGGCGGTTGGTCGAGTGCGGAAAGCTGCTTGATCGAGGTCGCTCGGCGCGGTGCGGCGACCTTCTGATTTGTGCTGGCCTGCGCGTGCGGGTGACGCGACGCATTGCCAAAAGGAGGGTGGCAGCGGCCTGCGAGAACGCTAGGGTTGACCACTTACCCACCACTTACATAGTAGGACGCTCAACCCTCGGCCACAGCTAGAATCCGCCCCGCCTTTCAACCACCTTTATTACAGGCCATGACCGACTCCTCCAGCCCCGCCACCGCGCCGCGCCTCGGCCTCGTGCCCCGATTGATATTCGCGAGTCGCTGGCTGCAATTGCCGCTCTATCTCGGACTGATCCTCGCGCAGGGCGTGTATGTGGTGCATTTCTGGGTCGAGCTGCTGCATCTGCTCAAGGCCGCGATGGGCAGCGGACCCGATGCCGTCGCGCTGATCTGCTCGGTCACGCCGGGCTCGGAGGAATGCCGCGCCGGCCTCGCCGCGCTGGCCGATGCCGCCGCCGGCGGCCATGCCGGACCGCGCCTCACCGAGACGCTCATCATGCTGGTGGTGCTGGGGCTGATCGACGTGGTGATGATCTCGAACCTGCTCATCATGGTGATCGTCGGCGGCTACGAAACCTTCGTGTCGCGGCTCGGCCTCGAAGGTCATCCGGACCAGCCGGAATGGCTGTCGCACGTAAACGCGTCGGTACTCAAGGTCAAGCTGAGCACCGCGATCATCGGCATCTCGTCGATCCATCTGCTCAAGACCTTCATCAACGCCGCCAACTACGACACCAAGGTGCTGATGTGGCAGACGCTGATCCATGTGGCCTTCCTGGTGTCGGCGCTGGCGATCGCGTCGGTCGACCGCATCCTCGGCACGGCGGCGCATCCCGAGGCGCACTGAGCGCCGGCGGGTCGCCCGGCCCGCCCCACATCAGCGCTGCGGCGCGCTCGATGCCACGGCAGCCTCCGGCGCGCGCCCGGCCAGCAGCAGCACGCCGCAGCCGAGTGCCGCCGCAATCACCGACCCGGCGAGCACGCCGAGCTTGAGCTGCTGCTCGTAATCGCCGCCGGCGCCGGCAAACGCCAGTGAGCCGATGAACAGGCTCATCGTGAAACCGATGCCGCACAGCACCGCCGCGCCCAGCTGCTGCGACCAGCGCATGCCGTCGGGCAGCCGGGCGATGCCCAGCGCCACCGCCAGCGCACTCGCGCCGAGCACGCCGAGCGTCTTGCCGACCACCAGCCCGAGCACGATGCCGAGCGCCACCGGCGCCAGCAGCGAGTCGACGCTCACGCCGGCGAGCGACACGCCGGCATTGAGGAAGGCGAACACCGGCAGCACGAGGAAGGCGATCCACGGCGCGAGCGCATGTTCGAGCGCTTCGAGCGGCGGCTCCTCGCCCGGCTTGCCGTCGCGCAACGGCACCGCCAGCGCGGTCGCCACGCCGGCCAGCGTCGCATGCACGCCCGACTTCAGCACGCAGACCCAGAGCACCGCGCCCACCAGCAGATAGGCCGACAGCGCGCGCACGCCGAGCCGGTTGAGCGCGAACAGCAGCAGCAGGCAGACGGCCGAGCCGGCGAGCATCGGCAGCGACAGGTCGGCGGTGTAGAACAGCGCGATCACGACGATGGCGCCGAGGTCGTCGATGATGGCCACCGCCGTCAGAAACACCCGCAGCGACGCCGGCACGCGCGAACCCAGCAGCGTGAGCACGCCGAGCGCGAACGCGATGTCGGTCGCCGACGGAATCGCCCAGCCCTGGATCGCCAGCGCGTCGGCGCGATTGATGAAGGCGTAGATCGCCGCCGGCACCACCATGCCGCCCAGCGCCGCGAGCGCCGGCAGCGCCAGCCGCGACGCCGACGACAGCTGGCCGACCAGAATCTCGCGCTTGATCTCGCAGCCCACGTAGAGGAAGAACGCCGCCATCCACAGGTCGTTGACCCACACCAGCGCCGGCTTGGCGAGCACGAAGCTGCCGACGCGGATCTCGCCCGGCAGCGCGAGCAGCGCCTCGTAATGGCCACTCCACGGCGAATTGGCGATGACCAGGCCGGCGACGGCGGCCAGCATCAGCAGCGTGCCGCCGGCGAGTTCATGGGCAAGGAGTCGACGCAGGGTACTGAACATGGCGGGAGCGCGAGGAAGTGGCGGGGCCGGCAATGCTGCCGCAGAAATGCGTCGCGGGCGCCAGTCAAGAGAGGGTCAGTCCGGCCCGATTAAAATCGCCGGCTTCTCGGCGCGCATCCCCGCAGTCTGCGGTAGGCCCTAGGCCTGCGCGCGCCGTCACGAGCGACGCGGGAAGCCCGCGACGCGTTGATTGCTCCCCTTCTTCAAGGCGCCACGGCCATGAGCACGATCAAGCAGGAAGACCTGATTCAAAGCATCGCGGATGCCTTCCAGTTCATCAGCTACTACCACCCGATCGATTACATCCAGGCCCTCGGCGCCGCGTATGAACGCGAGCAAAGCCCGGCAGCGCGCGACGCCATCGCGCAGATCCTGACCAACAGCCGCATGTCGGCCGAAGGCCATCGCCCCATTTGCCAGGACACCGGCATCGCGACCGTGTTCATCAAGGTGGGCATGGACGTGAAGTGGGAAGCCACGCTGAGCCTGGCCGACATGATCAACGAGGGCGTGCGCCGGGCCTACAACGGCTATGCCGAGAACGTGCTGCGCGCGTCGGTGCTCAACGACCCGGCCTTCGGCCGCAAGAACACCAAGGACAACACGCCGGCGGTCATCCATTACGAGATCGTCCCGGGCGACCATGTCGAAGTCATCTGCGCGGCCAAGGGCGGCGGCTCGGAAGCCAAGACCAAGATGGCCATGCTCAACCCGAGCGACAGCATCGTCGACTGGGTGGTGAAGACGGTGCCGTCGATGGGCGCCGGCTGGTGTCCGCCGGGGCTGCTCGGCATCGGCATCGGCGGCACGCCCGAGAAGGCGATGCTGCTGGCCAAGGAATCGCTGATGGCGCCGGTCGACATGGCCGAGCTGCTCGCGCGCGGCCCGGCCAACAAGCTCGAAGAGCTGCGCATCGAGCTGTACACCAAGGTCAATGCGCTCGGCATCGGCGCGCAGGGCCTGGGCGGCCTGACCACCGTGCTCGACGTCAAGATCCTCGACTACCCGACCCACGCGGCCAACCTGCCCGTGGCGATGATCCCCAACTGCGCCGCCACGCGGCACTGTCACTTCCACCTCGACGGCAGCGGCCCGGCCGTGCTCACGCCGCCGTCGCTGGAAGACTGGCCGAAGGTGACGTGGACCGCCAACACCGAGCAGAGCAAGCGCGTCGACCTCAACACGCTCACGCCCGAGGAAGTGGCGTCCTGGAAGCCGGGCCAGACCCTGCTGCTCAACGGCAAGATGCTCACCGGCCGCGACGCCGCGCACAAGCGCATCGCCGACATGCTGGCCAAGGGCGAGAAGCTGCCGGTCGACTTCACCAACCGCGTCATCTACTACGTGGGCCCGGTCGATCCGGTCGGCGACGAAGTGGTCGGCCCGGCCGGCCCCACCACCGCCACCCGCATGGACAAGTTCACCGACACCATGCTCGGCCAGACCGGCCTGATCGCGATGATCGGCAAGAGCGAGCGCGGCCCGGGCGCCATCGAATCGATCAAGGCGCACAAGCGCGCCTACCTCATGGCGGTGGGCGGCGCGGCCTACCTCGTGAGCAAGGCGATCAAGGCGGCCAAGGTGGTCGGCTTCGAGGACCTGGGCATGGAAGCCATCTACGAATTCGACGTGACCGACATGCCCGTGACGGTCGCGGTCGATTCCACCGGCGAATCGGTGCACAACACCGGCCCGGTGAAGTGGAAGGAAATCATCGCGAACTTCCCGGCCAAGGCGGCCTGATGCCCGAGGCAGTTGCCGGCCCCTCGGGGCTGGCCGCTCCGGCAAGCGCCGACGGATCGGCGGACGCGGCGCAAGCCGGCGCTCCGCTGACCGTCGGCGTTTTCGATTCCGGGCTGGGCGGCCTGTCGGTGCTGCGCGAGATCCGCGCCGCCCTGCCCTCGGCCCGGCTGGTGTATTTCGCCGATTCGGGCCATGCGCCCTACGGCGGGCGCAGCGATGCCTTTGTGCGCGAGCGCAGTCAGGCGATCGCCCACTGGCTGGTCGGGCGCGGCGCCCAGGCCATCGTGGTGGCCTGCAATACCGCCACGGCGGCGGCCATCGACGGGCTGCGCGACATCCACGGCCTGCCCATCGTCGGCGTCGAGCCGGGGCTCAAGCCGGCAGCGGCGCTCACGCGCAGCGGCACGGTCGGCGTGCTGGCCACGCGCGGCACGCTGGCCAGCGCGCGCTATGCCGGGCTGCGCGACCGCATGGCGGCGGCCAACCGCCATGTGCGGTTCGTGGAAGCCGCCGGCGCCGGCTGGGTCGAACTGGTCGAGCGCGGCGAGGCCGGGACTGCGGCCGCGCGCGCCCGGGTGCGCGCCGTGGTCGAGCCGCTGCTGGAACGCGGCGCCGACACGCTGGTGCTCGGCTGCACCCACTATCCGTTTCTGATCGAGGCCATCGCCGAGGCGGCAGCGGGCGCCCGCATCGTCGATACCGCGCCGGCCATTGCGCGCGAGCTGCTGCGCCGGGTGCAGACGGAGATCGCGCCGCCGGCCGGGCAGCTCGTGGCGCCCGCCGCAGGCGTCGAATTCACCACCAGCGGCGATGCGCAGCGCGCCTGGCCGGTGGTGCAGCGCCTGCTCGGCGCCGATGCGGCGACCGCGCTGGCCGTGGCCGGTCAGCCGGCCGCCTGAAGGCTCGGCGCGAGCCTCGCCGCTCGGCGCGACGCCTCGTGACGAGCGCTCAGCGCGGCGCGTGGCGGTAGGTGGCGCTGATGTGGAACCAGGCCAGCGCGGCCAGCTCGCGCAGCAGCGCACGCGACGTGCCGAGCGCATCGGCGGTCGGCAGCCATTCGCGCGGATTGATCGGATTGGGCAGGCGCGGCGGCACCGGCGCCGCATAGACCGTGAAACCGGCCTCGGCAAACGCCGCGCGCGCGCGCGGCATGTGCACCGCATCGGTCACCAGGATGATGTTGCTCATGCCGGCCGGAATCAGCATCCGGGCCACCCGCGAGGCGTTGCCGGTGGTGCTGGTCGAATCCTCTTCCACATAGCGCGCCGGCAGCGCGAAGTCGTCGCTCAGCACGCGCGCCATGATCGCCGCCTCGGACCAGTCGCCGCCCTCGGGCCGGCCGCCGCTCACGGTGATGGGCAGCCGCGTGGCGCGCGCCACATGCACCGCCTGACGCAGCCGCGCGATCGAGGCATCGCCCAGATCCTCGGTCTGGCCGCGCTCGCCGGCGGCGCGCAGCACCCGCCCGCCGCCAAGCACCACGATGGCGGTCGGCCGGAACTCGGGCTTGAAATGCGGCAGCGTGGCCGGGTCGAAGGGCCGCACGCCGTTCAGATAGATGCGCTGGGCCGACAGCGCCACATAGTTGGTGGACGCCAGCCAGAGGAAGGTGAAAGCCAGGATGAGCAGCAGCCAGCCCAGATTGGGCCGACGCGGCATCAGGCCGATGGACGCCGCGATGAGCAGCAGCGGCGAGGCCGGCGGCAGCAGCAGCGTGCTGACGAGGCTGGACCAGAACCAGCCGGAGAGAAGCCAATCGAACATGTCGGGCCAGTGGCGCAAAGCCGCGTTGAAGGTGCCGGATTGTAGGAGGCATCTTCAACGCGGGTGACCCGCATCGATCAGTCGCGGCCGACCGCCGTGCGCAACTGCTGCAATGCGACGGGGTCGTCGATGGTGGTCAGATCGCCCGGATCGCGGCCTTCGCACAGGGCCTGCATGGCACGGCGCAGCAGCTTGCCCGAGCGCGTCTTGGGCAGCGCGGTCACGAAGTGAACCCGCGACGGCCGCGCGACCGCGCCGAGCTGGCCGTCGACCACCTTGAAGATCTCGGCTTCGAGCTTCTTGGCGCCTTCGGGCGTGGCGACGAGCGCGGCGTCCTTGACGATGGCGAAGGCCACCGCGACCTGGCCCTTGAGCTGGTCGGCGACGCCGACCACGGCCACTTCGGCGACCGCGTTGTGGCTGCTGATGCTTTCCTCGATCTCGCGCGTGCCGAGACGGTGGCCAGCGACGTTGATGACATCGTCGGTGCGGCCCAGCACGAAGAAATAGCCGTCGGCATCGCGCAGGCCGTAGTCGAAGGTCGAGTAGAACTGGGCGTTCGGGAAGCTCGTGAAGTAGGTCTTCACGAAGCGCGCGTCATCGCCCCAGATGGTGGTCATGCAGCCCGGCGGCAGCGGCGGCACGACGGCGATCACGCCCTTCTCGCCGGCGGCGGTTTCCTCGCCCTGCTCGTTGAGCAGCTTGACGTTGTAGCCGTAGGTCGGCCGACCCGGCGAACCGAACTTGATCGGCATGTCGGCTTCGACGCCGCGCGCCACCGACAAAATCGGCCAGCCGGTTTCGGTCTGCCAGTAGTTGTCGAGGATGGGCTTGCCGATGCCATCCGAAATCCATTGCGCGGTCGGCTCGTCGAGCGGCTCGCCGGCCAGGAACAGCGCGCGCAGCGAGCTGAGGTCGTACTTGCTCAGCAGCGCCGGGTCCTGCTTCTTGAGCACGCGGATCGCGGTCGGCGCCGAGAACATCAGGCTGACCTTGTACTTCTCGACGATCTGCCACCAGATGCCGGCGTCGGGGCGCAGCGGCGTGCCTTCGTACACGACCGTGGCCATGCCGGCCAGCAGCGGCCCGTAGACGATGTAGCTGTGGCCCACGACCCAGCCGATGTCGCTGGTCGAGAAGAAGGCTTCGCCCGCCTTGCCCTGGTAGATGTACTTGATCGACGCGGCCAGCGCGACCGCGTAGCCGCCGGTATCGCGCTGCACGCCCTTGGGCTTGCCGGTCGTGCCCGAGGTATAGAGGATGTAGCTCGGCTCGTTCGACTCCAGCCATTCGACCGGCACCTCGGCGTCGGCATGCTCGGCGACGATGGTCGCGTAGTCGACGTCGCGGCCTTCGACCGGCGCGTACCTGGCCAGACCGCGGTCGACCATCAGCACCTTGGGCGGCTTGTGCGCGGCCAGGTCGATGGCGGCGTCGAGCAGCGGCTTGTATTCGACGACCTTGCCCGAGCGCGCGCCGGCGTCGGCGCTGACGATGAGGGCCGGCGTGGCGTCGTCGATGCGGGTCGCGAGCGAATGGCTCGCGAAGCCGCCGAACACCACCGAATGCACGGCGCCGATGCGCACTGCCGCCAGCATCGCGAACAGCGCCTCGGGAATCATCGGCATGTAGATGAGCACGCGGTCGCCCTTGCCGACGCCCAGCGCCCGGTAGGCCGCCGCCACCTTGTTCACCTCGCGGTGCAGCTCGGCAAAGCTGTAGGTCCGCTCCACGTCGACCTCGGTCGAGATGAAGATCAGCGCCGGCTCATTGCCGCGCTCGGCCAGATGGCGGTCGACCGCGTTGTGGCACAGGTTGGTGGTGCCGCCCACGAACCAGCGCGCGAACGGCGGATTCGAGAAGTCGAGCACCTGCTGCGGCGCGTCCTTCCAGTCGATGAGGGCGGACTGCTCGCCCCAGAAACCTTCGGCGTCGTCGATCGAGCGTTGGTGGAATGCCTCGTAGGCGTTTTGCTGCGACATCGTGTGTCTCCCCAGACTTGGCCCGACCGTTGCGGCAGGGCCGACCCTCCCCGTTCCATTCGGGGCTGTATGGGCGGGGAATGTGACCGGACGGACTTACTGCCGACTGAACGTCTCGCCCTGCTGCTCCAGCAGCCGCACCAGCGGCCCGATCTGCCCTGACAGCAGCTTGAGATAGGGCAGCACCTCGCGCTCGCGGCCGCGCGCAATCAGGTTGAGCGCCTCGGCGATGGTCATGGGCGGCAGCTCGAATTCATCGGCTACCGGCGCGCCCTGTTCGAGGCTTTCCTCGACCATGCCGACCACCCGGCCGCCGCCGGCGCGCTGCGCCACCAGCGCGCGCCGCACCGCGATGTCGCGCAGGCCGGACGGCGTCTGCACCTCCGACTGGCTGGCCGCCGCGATGCCGAAGCTGGCGGTCACGGTCAGCTCATGGCCGCCGTGGCTCACGCGCGCCCGGGCGATGGCCTGCGACAGCCGCTGCGCGAACTTGATGGCGCCGATCGGCGAAATGCCCATCGTGCCGACGATGAACTCGCTGTCGCCGGCGCGGGTCACGCAATCCTCGGTGCGCACCGCCTTGTTGAGCATCTCGGCGATGAAGCCGAACACCCGCTCGGTGATCGCGCCGCGCACGCCGGCCAGCTCGGGCGCGAGGCCGCGAATGTCGTCGAGCCGCACGCACATCACGATGAAATCGATGCCGTGGCGGCGCGAGAACGCCCACATCTTGTCGGCCTGGGCGTCGAAGTAGGCGCGCGAGGCCAGACCGGTCGCGCCTTCCACCATCAGCGGCTGGGCCTTGGCCGACTCGATCTCCTGCCACTGCCGCGCCAGCCGCACCAGCACATGCAGCCGCGCGATCAGCTCGACCGTGAGCACGCCCTTGGTGATGAACTCGGTGGCGCCGAGCGCGGCGGCGCGTGCCGCCTCCTCCTCGTCGCCCGACATGATGACCACCGGCAGCCGGCGGATGCGCGCATCGGCCGAGCCGCGGATGCGTTCGAGCAGGCCGTAGCCGTCGAGTCGCGGCATCGCCAGGTCGGAGATGACGACGCGGATGGTCGGGTCTTCGTTGAGCAGCGCCCAGGCGGCCTCGCCATCGTTGGCCTCGACATGGTCGAACACGCCCTTGAGGTGATTGATGATCGAGGTGCGCACCAGCCGCGAATCGTCCACCACGAGGATGCGCACATCGCCTTCGGCGCGCGGCGGGCGGTGTTCGGGCACGCTCGGGAAGGTGTCGATGACGCTGGGAAAGCCGCTGGATGCCATTGGGTGACCGAGTGAATAAGCGCTGTGATCGAGCTTACACGGCGCCAGATGGGCTCAAAAGCGCAAAGTAAGCCGCGATCAAGCTTCTGGCTGGACATCTTTGACAGGGTCGGCCGGTTTCGCCTAGAGTCCGCCGACCCCAAAGCCAGCCCGCCGACGCTACCGCCGCCGGTTCCGGGCACCAAGACGCAAGAAAGCCGGATGCAGAACACGCCCGCGACCCGCCCGATGCCAGCCCGCCGCGCCCGCCAGGGGATTGCGGCTTTCGCGTTCATCGGCGCGGTTGCGGCGCTCGGCGCCCTGCCCGCCACCGGTTTCGCACAGCAGATGCCCGAGCCGGCCAGTGCCGCACCCGAGTTCTCGCAGGCGCTGCCGACCACGCCCGAGGGCTGGGCGCGCTACCTCGGCAGTCCGCCCGACGCCGCCGCCACCACGCAACCGGCCGGCAACGGCAAGCTGCCGATCGTCGCGCGCGCCGGCGAAATGCTGTCGAACGCGCTGTCGCTGATCGGCGTGCGCTACCGCTACGGCGGCACCTCGCCCGAATCGGGCTTCGACTGCTCGGGGCTGGTGCGCTGGACCTTCATGCGCACCTGGGGCGTGGTGCTGCCGCACCGCGCGTCCGACATGGCCGACATCGGCTCGCATGTGGGCAAGGAAGAACTCAAGCCGGGCGATCTGGTGTTCTTCAACTCGCTGCGGCGCGCCTTCTCGCATGTGGGCATCTACCTCGGCGACGGCCGCTTCGTGCACGCGCCGGCGAGCGGCGGCAAGGTGCGCATCGACGACCTGGGCGACGAGTACTGGAGCAAGCACTGGAACGGCGCGCGCCGCATGTTCCAGGGCGCGGTCGATCCGGCGGCACTCGGCCGGCTGACCGACGACAAGGGCGCCAAGCCGGGCAAGTCGGCGCACTGAGCGCCCCGGCCGGCGCCGGCCCGCTAGCGCGGTGCCGGCTCGGTGGCCGCAGCCACCGGCCCCGCGCGCCGCGCCGCCAGCTTCTGGCGCAGCTCGGGCAGCGCCGCCGTGGCGGCCCGCTCGCCCGCCAGCACCGCCTGATGGCGCGCCGCGAAATCGGCCGAGCCGCTGGTGATCGCCGGCCGGATCACCACATCGGCCTCGCCCAGCTCGAAGCGGTTGATCGACTTGCCCATGATCGTGAAGGTTTGCAGCAGCAGATCGGTCACGCTGGCCACCGGCTGACCGGCTGGGTCGGACGAGATGTCGACCGCGATCACGAAGTCGGCGCCCATGCGGCGCGCCGCGCGCACCGGCACCGGCGAGGTCAGCCCGCCGTCCACGTACTCCACGCCGCCGATGGTCACCGGCGCGAACACGCCCGGCACCGCCGACGACGCGCGCACCGCAGCGCCCGCATTGCCGCGCTGGAACAGCACGCTCTCGCCGTTGGACAGCCGGGTCGCGACGATGCCGAGCGGCCGCTTGAACTGCTCGATCGTGCGGTTGCCGACGCTGCGGTTGATCCAGCCGGCGATGGCCTCGCCGCGAAACATCGAGCGCCCGCCAAGCGCCCAGTCGGCGAACAGCGATTCATCCATCGTCAGCGCCAGCTGTTGCAGGCCGTAGCCGTCGAGCCCCGAGGCGTACAGGCTGCCGACCACGCTGCCGGCGCTGGTGCCGGCGATGTAGTCGACCGTGATGCCCTGGGCCTCCAGCACCTTGATGACGCCGATGTGGGCAAAGCCGCGCGCCGCGCCACCACCGAGCGCCAGCCCGATGCGCGGCCGCGCCACTGGCGCTGCGCCAGCCGGTCGCGCCGGATCGCTGCCGGCAGCGGCCACCGGCGGATGCGCCGGCGCAGTGACGGTCGGCGTGGCGGGTGCGGATGCGGCGGGCGTCTGTGCCGGCGCGGTCACCGGCGCTTGCGGCGTGGCCGCCGATCCGCCCAGTCCGGCGCAGCCCGGCAGGGCCGCCAGCAGCGTCAGCGCGGCTGAGAAAACAAGGCGCCGACCCAGGTCGGCGCGGAAAGCAAGACGGGAAATCGAGATGGGTTTCATGGCGGCGGCGATGATCGCACGCAGCCCTGCCACGGGCCGCGACGCGCTCAGGCCGCGACCAGCACCCGGTTCTTGCCCGCGCGCTTGGCGGTGTACATCGCCGCGTCGCAGCGCTCCAGCGCCTCGGCCAGGCCGAGCAGCACATTCACATCGGCGACGCCGGCCGAGAAGGTGACCAGCAGGCGCTGGTTGTCGTGCATGAAGATGCGCCGCGTCAGCTCGCGCTGGATGCGCTGCATCGTCGCGGCGGCCTCGTCGGGCCGGGTGTTGGGCATGAGGATGGCGAACTCCTCGCCTCCGTAGCGACCGATCGCATCCACCGGCCGCAGACAGGCGCGCATCACGTCGGCCAGATAGCGCAGCGCCATGTCGCCGGTCTGGTGACCGTGCTGGTCGTTGATGTTCTTGAAGTCGTCGAGATCGAGCAGGCCGACCGCGATCGGCTCGCCGCTGCGCTCGGCGCGCGCCAGCTCGACCGCATAGGCCTCCTCGAAACCGCGCCGGTTCAGCGTCTCGGTGAGCGGATCGGTGCGCACCAGCGCGCTGATGCGTTGCAGCTCGCGCTCCAGCGATTCCACGCGGTTTTCATGCTCCTGAACGCGCTGCTTGGCAAAGCTGATCTCGTCGCGCGCGCGGGTCATGTCGGTGGTGAGATGGCGCGTGTCGTCGAGCAGCCGGCGCACCACGTCGGTCAGTGCCGGCAGGTCGCTGGCCTGGCGGATCGAGCCGGCATAGCGGTCGAGCCGCTCGGTATAGCCGCCGGTGGTGTCGGCCATGGTGGCGAGCCGCGCAATCATGATCGCGACCATTTCCTTGATCGCCGCCTTGGCTTCCTCCACGCGCTGACGGATCGCCGCCTGCCGCACCATCAGCTGGCGCAGCTGGGCCTCCACCGCCGCCAGCGCCTCGGCGGTGAGCGGCACCGCCAGCGCATCGCGGATCTGCTCCACCTGGCCTTCGAGCAGCCGGTGCTCGGGCGTGAGCCGGGCGATGTTGTCGAGCACCAGCGAGAGCAGGTCGCGCAGCTTGTCGGGGATGGCCGGATTGTCGAGATTGCCTTCGAGGATGTTGGTCGCCGTGCCGACCGCGGCGGCGACGCCGAGCCCGGCGGCGCTCGCGGCGGCCTCGCGGCTCAGTCCGGCCAGCGTGGCGGTGCTCCGGGCCGCCGGCTCGGGCGTGGTGGCGGTGCTGCGGCTCCAGTCGTCGATCACGCCGGCGATGCGCCCGCGCAGCTGGGTCGGATCGGGATCGGCGAGGCAGAGCGCGCGCAGCAGCGCCTCGCGCTTGCGCGCGCCGTCGCAGGCCGGATGGTGGCGATCGAGCTCGCGCACCAGGCGCAGCAGCAGCGCCGACCAGGCCTGCGCCTCCTGGCGCGGATCGGCCGGCGCGTCGGCGGACGGCGGCGCGGCCGGACGCGCGGCAGCTTCGATCCGCGCACCGTCGGCCATGCCGTCGAGCGCCGCGGCATCGGCCGGGCGCCGGTTCAGATCGACGCCGAAGCGGCGATAGGCACGCATGTTTGGCTTTCTGTCGATCATTGGTGGGCTTTGTTTCGCAGGAGACGCGGGAGGGAGGGGACGGCGGTGCGCGGCAGCTGGGCCCATTCCGGCAGTCCGCCCTCGCGCTGCTGGCGGATCAGCAGGCCGGCAAACTCCTCGGCCGGTTGCGGTCGGCCGAACAGGAAGCCCTGCATCACATGGCAGCCCACGCGGTACAGCAGCCCGGCCTGCTCGGCGGTTTCCACGCCCTCGGCAATCACCTTGAGGTGGAGCGTGCGGGCCATCGCGATGATGGCTTCGATGATGGCCTCGGCATCCGAGCCGTTGCGCAGGTCGTGCACGAAGGAACGGTCGATCTTCAGCGCATCGAGCGGAAAGCGTCTGAGGTAGGCGAGCGAGGAATAGCCGGTGCCGAAGTCGTCGACCGCCAGCTTCACGCCCAGCTCGGTCAGCTCGACCAGCGCATCCACGGTGCGCGACAGGTCCTGCATCAGCATCGATTCGGTGATCTCGAGCTCGATCAGGTCGGGCTGGATGTCGGCGTCGCGGCAGGCCTCGCGCACGGTCTTGGACAGGTCGGCGCGCTGGAAATGCATGCTCGGCACATTCACCGCCACCCGCAGCTGGCCCATGCCGGCATCGCGCCAGCGGCGGATTTGCAGCGCGGTCTCGCGGATCGCCCATTCGCCCATCGGAATGATGAGCCCCGACTCCTGCGCCACCGGGATGAACTGGGCCGGCGAAATCTGCTCGCCGCGCCGGTTCCAGCGCATCAGCGCCTCGGCGCTCACCACCAGGCCGCTGCGCACGTCGATCTGCGGCTGGTAGTGCAGCACCAGCTCGTTGCGCTCCAGCGCCTTGTGCAGGTCGCTCTCGATCTCCCAGCGCCGCACCCGCTCGGCGATCAGGTCGGGCGAGTAGGCGCGCAGCGCATCGCCGCCGGCCGCCTTCACCGCATACATGGCGGCATCGGCGCAACGCATCAGCGTCTCGGCGCTCTGGCCGTCGTCGGGATAGCGCGCCAGTCCGACGCAGCCGGTGACGAAGTTCTCCACGCCCTGGATCACGAAGGGCTCGCGCAGCCGCGCCAGGATGTCGGCGGCCACCGACTCGGCCATCGCGGCGCCGGCCTCGCCCTGGAGCAGCACCACGAATTCATCGCCGCCGAGCCGCGCCACCAGATGGTCGGCGGCGCGCGCCGGATCGTTGCGCCGCACCGCGTCGGTCAGGCGCCGGGCCACCTCCACCAGCAGCGCGTCGCCGCCGGTATGGCCCTGGGTGTCGTTGACGTTCTTGAAGCGGTCGAGATCGAGGAACAGCAGCGCCACATGGCCGCCCACGCCCTGGCGCGCGATGCATTCCTCGATGCGCATGTTGAACAGCCGGCGATTGGGCAGCCCGGTCAGCACATCGAATTCGGCCAGCGCGCGCACCCGCTGCTCGGCCTCCTTGCGCTGGGTGATGTCGAGGCAGGTGCCCGAGATGCGCACCACCCGGCCGCCCTCCTCCGCATCGACCTCGCCCTCGCATTGCACATGCACCAGGCTGCCGTCGTCGCGCAGCAGGCGCAGCTCGACCTGCTGCGGCGCGCGCGTCACGCAGATGCGCTCGATCATGCCGCGCATCGGCGCCACATCGTCGGGATGCAGCCGCGACAGAAAGCGCTGGCGGTCGATGCGGCCGAGCCGTTCGGGCAGGCCGAGCATGCGGAACACCTCGCGCGAGGCATGCAGCTGCTGGCCGCGCACATTCCAGTCCCAGTTGCCCAGACGCGCCAGCGCCTGCGCCTTGGCCAGCCGGGCCCGGCTGCGCTCCAGCTCGACATGCAGCCGCGCCGAGCGCAGCAGATAGCGCACCCGGTGCGCCAGCAGCATCCATTGCTGCGACTTGACGAAGAAATCGGTCGCGCCGGCCTCGTAGGCCTGCTCGATCGAGCGCTCGTCGTCGAGGCCGGTCAGCATCAGCACCGGCACATGCCGGCCATGCGGCAGACGGCGCAACTCGCGGCAGGCGGCAAAGCCGTCCAGCCCGGGCATGACGGCATCGAGCACGACGCAATCGGGGCGCACTTCCTCGAAGCTGTCGAGCGCGGCCTGACCGGAATCGACCTCGACGACGCGCAAATGCTGCGCGCCGAGCACGGCCGCCGTCAGCGCGCGCGCCACCGGATCGTCATCGACGAGCAGGACGCATTCGTTTGCCGCGCGGCTCACTTGTGGCATGGGGGATTTCCTCGCGTGTTGTCCGGCGCGTGACACCACACGGCGCGCGCCTCAATCGGGTGATCGGCAGGTCACCGGAAAACTGGAGCGCGAGAAAGGACGAACAGGCCTGCCAACGGCGGCAACCGGCGGCGCTGGCCGGCGGGCATGCCGCGATGCAGCATCGCCCCTGCGCTTCAGCGCGCGAGCGAGTCGATGAGGCGCACCGCCTGAGCCAGCTGGGCGGCCAGCTGCTCGACCGGGCAGCCGAGCGCCGCCGCCTGCTCGGCGATGCGCACGCGTGCGGTATCGAGATCGAGACGATGGCGCTCGGCCACCGCCTGCGCCGCCAGATCGAGATCGGGCAGGCCGGCGGCGTCGGCCGCACGCGGCTCGCGGCGCTGGCGCTGCTCGGCGGCGCGACCGAGCGCGGCGCGGATGGCCGGCACGATCTGCTTGATTTCGAGCGGCTTGACCAGATAGCCAAGCGCGCCGAGCGCGGTCGCCTCGCTGACGATTTCGGGATCGCCGAAGGCCGACAGGAACATGAAGGGCACGCCGGTATGCGCCTTGAGATAGCGCGCCACGTCCATGCCGCTCAGGCCGTTCATGCGCATGTCGAGCAGCGCGATGTCGGGATCGACCTCGCGCGCCAGAAGAATGGCGTCGTCGCCGTTGTCGGTCTCGGTCACATGAAAACCGGCGTCGGTCAGCCCGTTGACCAGCGTGGCGAGCACCAGCCGATCGTCGTCGACGACCAGGATGTGGGGCTTGCTGTCTTGTGCATCGGTCATGGAGCGCCAACCTGCCTGCTGCGGCTCAGGGCGGGCTGCCCTCCGCACCGCCAAGCGTGAAGAAAAACGTCGCGCCCTGGCCGGTGCGCGCATCGGCCCAGATGCGGCCACCGTGGCGTCTGACGATGCGACTGACGGTCGCCAGACCGATGCCCGTTCCGGGAAATTCGTTTTCGCCATGCAGCCGCGAAAACAATTGGAAAAGCTTATCGCTTTTGGCGAGGTCGAACCCGACCCCATTGTCACGAACGTAATAGACCAGTCCGCCGCCCTGCATGCGGGCGCCCAGCTCGATCTCGGCGAACGGGCAGTTGCGGGTGAATTTCCAGGCGTTGCCGAGCAGGTTCTCCAGCAGCGCCTTCATCATGTTGGCGTCGGCCCAGGCGACCACGTCGCCGCGCACCGTGAGCCGGCCCTGGCGCTGCGGTTCGGTGTCGATCAGGTCGGCGCAGATCTGGCGCGCGATGCGGCCCAGATCGACCGACTCGCGCGCGAGCGCATCGGCGGCGCCGCGCGACACCGCCAGCAGGCCGCTGCACATGCCCAGCATCAGGTCGCAGAGCGATTCGATGCGCTGCACATAGGCATGGCCATGCTCGGGCAGCAGCTGGGCGAAGTCTTCCTCGATGAGCCGGGCGAAACCCTGGATGCGCCGCACCGGCGCGCGCAGGTCGTGCGACACCGCGTGATTGAAGCTCTCGAGTTCATGGCGCAGCGCGGCGGCCTCGGCCAGCTCGCGCCGCAGCGCCTCGTCGCGCTCGTAGCCGGCGCGCAGATAGACCGCCAGCGTGCGCAGCGCGCGTGCCGCAAACGCGTAGAGCGCGCCGGCATCGGCATCGGCTGCCACGTCGAAGCTGAGCAGCGCGGCATGGCGCTGGCCGGTCTCGGCCACGGTGCGCACGGTCAGGATCTCCTCGTGCGACAGCCAGCGCCGCAGCGCGTCGGTCACGCCGTCGAAGGCCAGCGCCACCTCGCGCAACCGATGACCGCCCCACAGACCTTCGCCGTCGCCGGCGCCGGCAATGCGCTCGGGCCGCTCGCCGTCGCGGAACACCACCAGCATGCAGCGCGCACAGCCGGCCGCCATGAGCAGCTCGCGCAGCCGGTCGAGCATGCGGGCGAGCGGATCGCGCGCCACCACCACTTCGAGCAGTCGCGCCGCCGCCGCCTCGCCGCCGAGCGCCAGCCGGTCGAGCGGCTCGCCCGCCGTGCGTGCTGCCGCCAGCGCCGGGCTCGGCGCCTCGTCCCCGGCATTGCCCTCGCCGGGCCGTCGACCCACCATGTCGTTCCGATCAGATGTAGTTGAACAGGTTCTGCTTGGACACCGACGACACCACCTTGCTCAGCGCCTCGTAGCCGGTCTGCGCCGCCGACAGCTGCGACGCCGCCGCCGCCATGTCCAGATCGACCACGTCCGACAGCCGGCCAGCCACGTCGTTGCTGCGCAGCGCATTGATGTCGGACTGGCGGTCGATCTCGGCCAGCTGGTTGCCGAAGCGGTTGCGCACCTGCTCGATACGGTCGAAACCGCGATCCAGATTCGCCAGCCCGATGCGCAGCGAATCGCTCAGCACCGAATCGCTGATCTGCCCCGACGACCATTTGTCGACCGCATCCGACACCGCACGGATGGTAGTGAAAATGTCGCGCGTCTGCGCCGGGCCCACGTCGAAGCTGTCGCCATTGTTGGGCGTGCCCTTGATCGACACCGACAGCGCCGGCCCGACCGAAATCTGGCTGCCGTCGTTGTAGGGCGCGCCCGACACCAGATTGGCGCCGGTGCTCTTGTCGATCACGTCGTAGGTGGTCACGCCGGCAGCGACCTTGAACTTGATGCTGTAGGCCGCGCTGGTCAGCGCCGTCGGCGTGCTGACCATGCCGGCATCGATCTTGGCCGCGCCGGTGTTGCCGCTGGCGGCGGCGGTCTCGATCACGCCATTGCCGCCCTTCACGTCGAAGAACAGCTCCGAGCCCGAGGTGTTGGTGGTGGTGCTGACGGTGCTCGACAGGTCGAGCTGCTTCTGGCCGTTGTCGCCGGTGTAGTTGGCGATGCCGCCCGAGAACTGCACCGGCCGGGTGTCGTCGCGGTAGCCGGCAAAGATGTAGCGGCCCGACTCGTCCTGGGTGTTGGCCAGATTGACCAGCTCGTCGAGCTTGCCGCGCATCGCGGTGGCGATCTGCTTGCGGTCGCTGCCGGCGAGCGCGGCATTGCCCAGTTGCAGCATCGATTCGCGCGCGCCCTGCACCGTGTCGCTGATGTTGGCCAGCACCGAGTCGGTGAACTGCATGGTGTTCTTGGCGTTGGCGATGTTGCGCGCGTACTGGCCGGTCGTGTCCTTCTGCACCGTGAGCTCGGCGGCGCGCACCGCGCCCGACGGGTCGTCGGCCGCCGAGTTGATGCGCTTGCCCGAAGCGAACTGGAGCTGGGCCCGGTACAGCTCGCTCTGGCTGCGCGAGATGCCGGTGGCGCCCAGCTGATTCATGGTGACGGTTGCGATGCGCATGGGAATCCTCGGTCGGTCAGCCGGCCAGCGTGAGCCAGGTCTTGAACATGTCGTCGGCGATCGAAATCGACTTGGCCGCCGCCTGATAGGCCTGCTGGTACTTGAGCAGGTTGGTCGCTTCCTCGTCCAGATTCACCGCCGAGACGCTCTGCTCCTCGGTGGTGATCTGGTCGAGCAGATGGCTGCTGGCCGTGGTCTCGATCGCCATCGAGGCGGCGCGGTTGCCGACGGTGCCGGCCAGCTCGGTGTTGAGGCTGGTGAGCGTCTGGTTGTCGGCCACCGGGTTCTTGGCGATGGCCGCCATCGCAACCAGATTGCGGTTGTCGCCGGTGCTGTTGGCCGTCGGGCCGATGGTGAAGCTGTCGCCGCTGCGCGCCACGCCGGCCATCGTCAGGCTCCAGCCGTTGAGGCTGAACTTGCCGTTGGCGTCGAGCTTGCCCGACTGGGCCGTGCCGCCGTTGACGCTGTAGGTGAAGTCGGTGGCGCTGGTGAAGTTGAGCGTGACCGGTTGCAGCAGATTGGGATCGCGCGTCGGCCCGTCGACCGTCACCGCGGTGATGCTGCCGGTGCCGGTGTTGGTGCCGGTCGCCTGGCCGATCACCGGATTGGACGAGGCCAGCTTGGCGGTATCGCGCAGCAGCATGCGGAAGTCGGATGCCGCCTCGCGCGTGGGTTGCAGGATGAACACGTCGCCGGCCTGCGCATTGACCGAGCCCACATCCACCTTGATGCCGTCGGACGAGGTGATGGAGCTGGGCGACGGCAGGCCCGAGAAGGTGGTGGTGACGCCATCGGTCAGCCGGGTCATCGACCACTGGCTGCCGTCGTAGGCGAGCCGGTAGTCCGAGCCCTTGAGCTGGGTCGGATCGCTGATGCTCATGGTCACCCGGCCGGTGGTGGTGGGCAGCGCCACCACCCGGGCCGGGCCGAGCGAGAACATCGGCAGCCCCGCATTGCCCTCGGCGTCGTTGCCGAGCGCCTGCTGCACATTGAAGGCCGAGCCGACCGAGGCCGCGATGCGGCCGATGTTGTTGCGCGCCGAGGCGATGTCGCTCTGCACCAGCAGGTCGCCGCCGATGGTGCCGCCCAGATCGATGCCGTCCTTGAGCTGGTGCGACGCGCCGCCGGTGCCGGCGCCGGCAATGGCGATCGCATAGCTCGACGGATCGGAATCGCCGGGCTGCACCGACAGCCGGCCGACCGAGCCTTGCAGCACCAGCGGATCGCCCGAGGCCAGGAACAGCTGCACCCGGCCGTCGGGCATTTGCAGCGAGTTCACCTTGATGTCCTTCGACATGTCGCGGATCAGCGAGTCGCGCTGGTCGAGCAGATCGTTCGGCGTCAGCCCCGAGCCGACCTGGGTCGCGATCTGGTCGTTGAGCTGGGCGATCTGCTGCGCCATCGCATTCACGCGCACGACCGAGGTGTTGAGATCCTGGCCGATCTGCGCCGTCATCGAGCCGAGCTGGGCATCGAGGTCGGAAGTGCGCACCGCGAACGAGTTGGCCTTCGACAGCACCGACTGGCGGTCGGCCTGGCTGGTCGGGCGCGCGGTCGCGTCCTGGATCGCGCCGAAGAAATCGTCGGCGGCCTGGGTGATGCTGGTCTCGGTCTGGGTCAGCAGATCGGCCACGCGGTTCAGCAGGTTCTGCTGGGTGCTGGCCGAGCTGGCCGCCGCGGTCGCGCTGTTCACCTGGGCGGTGATGAGCGCGTTGGCGGCCCGGGTCACGCCGGTCACGTCCACGCCGATGCCCTGCACCGTCGACCCGCTCTGCGAGCCGATGGAGGCGCGCTGCGTGATCTGCTGGCGCGCATAGCCCGGCGTGTTGACGTTGGCGATGTTGTGGCTGGTGGTGGCGATGCCCATGCTCGCGGCATTCAGCCCCGACCGGCCGATCGACATCAGGGATGCGGTCATGCTCGTCGCCCTCGAAGGTTGGCGGGATGGGCGCGGCGTGCGCGCCCGACGTCTGTGATTTCGGCCGCCGGCGCCGGCTCTGTAGCCGGCCCGATCGATGGAACAGCGGCCCGGCTCAGGCGGTGCGCGACAGCCGCAGCGCGGTGTTGATGGTGGCGGTCAGCTTGTCGGCATAGGCCGGGTCGGTGGCATAGCCGGCGGACTGGAGCGCGGTGGCAAAGCCGCGTGCCGAGTTCTGCTGGAGCGCGGCCGCATAACGCGGCTTGTTGCCGACGATCTGCGCATAGTCGGCAAACGAGTCGGCATAGCTGTCGTAGGCGCGGAACTTTTCCGTGCGCTGCACCGCCTTGCCGTTGACGTACTCGGTCGTCACGGCATCGACGGTCTTGCCCTTCCAGTCGGGCGTGGCCTTGATGCCGAACAGGTTGTGGCTCGGCGTGCCGTCGCGGCCGACGATCTGCTTCTTGCCCCAGCCGGTTTCGAGCGCCGCCTGGCCGATCATGTATTGCGCCGGCACGCCGGTGCGCGATTCGGCCTCGCGCGCCTCGTTCCACATCTGGCGCACGAAGCCCTGGGCGCCGCCGGTGGCCGGCGTGGTGGCGTTGGCATTGGCGGTCGCGGTGCTCACCGCGCCAAAGCTCGCGCGGCGGCCGTTCTTCTGCACCGTGCCGGCGTCGGCGCCGTTGTCCTCGGCGCCACGCGTGGCGGCCTCCAGCTTCTGCAGCCGGGCCGAATCGGGCTCCTCGACATGCAGGCCCTTGGCCAGCTGCTGCACCACCATGTCGGCCAGCCCCACGCCCTTGCCGCCGTTGGCCTTGCCGAGCGAGGCCACCAGTTCCTGGTCGAACATGCCCTGATAGGTCTTGGCCTCGTTGCCGCCGCTCAGCTCGCCCTGGGGCACGGTGTCGCGCATGCTCTTGACGAGCGTGTTCATGAACACCGACTCGAACTGCTGGGCCGCGCCGCGCAAGGCCTTGTTCGGATCCTTCGAGGCATTCGCGCGCAGGCTGTCGAGCGTGCGTGCATCGGTGGCAAGGCCATTGCCGGAACTGGTGTCGATCGCATTCGAGAAAGCCATTGCGGGTCCGCCCTTCGTCAGATGATTTCGAGTTCGGCGCGCAGCGCGCCGCTGGCCTTGAGGGCCTGGAGAATCGCCAGCAGGTCCTGCGGCGTGGCGCCCAGCGTGTTGAGCGCCTTGACCACGTCGGCCAGCTTGGCCGCGCCCGGCAGCAGGATGAGCTTGCCCGGATCGGCCTTGATGGAAATGTCGCTCTGCTGCGCCACCACCGTCTGCCCGCCCGACAGCGCATTGGGCTGGCTGATGACGGGCGTGGAGCTGATCGTGACCGAGAGGTTGCCGTGGGCGATGGCCGCCGGCTCCAGCGTCACGTTCTGGTTCATCGCGATCGAGCCGGTGCGCGCGTTGATGACCACCTTGGCCGCCGAGCCGCTCGCATCCACGTTGATCTCTTCGAGCTGGCCGAGGAAGGCCACGCGGTCGTTCGACTCGACCGGCACCCGCACTTCGATGGAACGGCCGTCGAGCGCGCGCGCCGTGCCGGTGCCCAGATTGCGGTTGATCGCATCGACCACGCGGCGCGCCACCGAGAAGTCGCTGCTGAACAGATCGAGTCGCAGGCTGTCGCCCTGGGCAAAGGGGCTGGCCACCGCGCGTTCCACCGTGGCGCCGCCCGGAATGCGCCCGGCCGCCAGATGATTTACCTGCGCCTTCGAGCCGCCGGCCGAGGCGCCCGCGCCCGCCACCACCACATTGCCCTGGGCGATCGCGTACACATTGCCGTCGGCGCCCTTGAGCGGCGTCATCAGCAGGGTGCCGCCCTTCACGCTCTTGGCATTGCCCATCGACGACACGGTCACGTCGAGCGGCTGGCCCGGCGCGGCAAACGCCGGCAGCGCCGCCGTCACCATCACCGAGGCCACGTTCTTGAGTTGCAGCGACTGGCCCGGCGGCAGGTTCACGCCCATCTGGCCCAGCATGCTCTGGATGCTCTGCACCGTGAACGGCGTCTGCGTGGTCTGGTCGCCGGTGCCGTCGAGGCCCACCACCAGGCCATAGCCCACCAGCTGGTTGTCGCGCACGCCGGCAATGCTCGCCACATCCTTGATGCGGTCGGCGCGCGCGTCGTGCGCCCAGCCGAAGCCGATCGCGACGGCCAGCACAAAGAGGTAGAAGCGATTCATGTATTGCACGGCGACTCCGTTCAGTACGGCGACCAGGTATTGAAGAAACGTTGCAGCCAGCCGGTCGTCTGCGCATCGTCGATGCTGCCCTTGCCGCGGGTTTCGAGCCGCGCGTCGGCGATCTGCGTCGACGCCACCACATTGCCGTTGAGCACCGTGGCCGGATTGACCACGCCGGTCAGGCGCAGCACTTCCATGTTCTGGCCGATGCCGACCTGCTTCTCGCCGGCAATCACCAGGTTGCCGTTGCTCAGCACCTCCATCACGGTGCAGGTGACGGTGCCGGTGAACAGGTTGTCGGCCGCCGCCTGGCCCTTGCCGTCGAACTTGCTGTCCGAGCCGACGGTGGCGCTGATGCCCGGCACCTTGAGCGGACCGAGGAAGCCGGTGATCGACGGCGAGCTGGCCGTCATGTCGGTCTTGCGCTCGGAGTTGGTCGACTGCTTGCTCGACGCGGTGGTCTTTTCCGAGATCTGCACGGTGATCGTGTCGCCCACGTAGCGCGCGCGCCGGTCCTCGAACAGCGGCCGGAAATTGCCGCCGCCACCGGCCTGATAGATCGAGCCGGTCGCCAGCGCCAGCTGCTGCTGCGGCTGCGGCCGCACCGTGGTCGGCGTGGTGATTTCCACGCGCGGCGGCAACCCCGAGGCACAGCCGGCCAGCAGCGCTGCGCAGCCAAAGGCGCCCGCCAGCGGCAGCGCGCGCCACGACGGCAAGACAAGAAGAAACGACGTGCGGAACCTGGACATGGCGGCAAGCGGCGCGCGAACGCCGACGGAAAGCTTCCTACGGCCATGGTCGCCAATGCCTTAATCGGCAAAGCGGCGAAAAGCGGGGTGGTTCCGGCCCTGGCACCGACGCCGGCCCGCCAGCAACAGAAAGACCCCGGCACCGACACGCGGCGACGGGGTCCGAAAACGCGCCCTGCTGCCGGCGCGCCAGAGTTTTCTTGCTTGTTGGAAGCCGATACCGCCGCTCCCGACCAAGCCCGCGCTAGATCTGCGTGAGCTTTTGCAGCATCTGGTCCGAGGTGGTGATGGACTTGGAGTTGATCTCGTAGGCGCGCTGGGTCTGGATCATGCTGACCAGCTCTTCCACCACGTTCACGTTCGAGGTTTCGACATAGCCCTGGTTGATCGTGCCCATGCCGTTGGCGCCCGGCGTGCCGGTCTGCGGCGTGCCCGAGGACGCGGTTTCCGAATACAGATTGCCGCCCTTGCTCTCCAGCCCGGCCGGATTGATGAACGACGCCAGCTGGAGCGCGCCGATCTGGGTCGGCGTGACCGTGCCCTGCTGCTGCACCGTCACCGTGCCGTCCGAGCCAATGCTGATGCTGGTGGCATTGGGCGGCACCGTGATCGCCGGCGACACCGGAAAGCCCTCGCCATTCACGATCTGGCCGTTGGCGTCGGTATGAAAGCTGCCGTCGCGCGAATAACCCGTGGTGCCGTCGGGCAGCTGGATCTGGAAGAAGCCGTTGCCGTTCACCGCCAGATCGAGGTTGTTGTCGGTCTTGTTGAGATTGCCCTGGGTATGCACCCGCGTGGTCGCGAGCGAGCGCACGCCGGTGCCGATCTGCAGGCCCGCCGGCACCGCGCTCTGCTGGGTGCTCTGCGCGCCCGACTGGCGCATGTTCTGGTACAGCAGATCCTCGAACACCGCATTCGACTTCTTGAAGCCGTTGGTGCTCACGTTGGCCAGGTTGTTCGAGATGACATCCATCTTGGTCTGCATGGCATCGAGACCGGTCTTGGATATCCAGAGTGAACGCATCATGGTGCGGCTCCTGCGGTTAACTGTTCGACAGCAGCTGCTGCGATTTCTGGCCGTTCTCGTCGGCCTTCTTGATGAGCTGCATCTGCACCTCGAACTGCCGGGCCAGCGCAATCATGTCCACCAGCGAGGCCACCGGGCTCACGTTGCTGCCCTCGACCGAGCCCTGCACCACCTTCACCGCCGGATCCGGATCGGCCGGATTGCCGTCGCGCGTGCCGATGAGTCCGTCCGGGCGCTTCATCAGGTTTGTCGGCTCGGGATTGACCATCTGTAGCCGGCCGAGCTGCTGAATCTGCTTCACGTCGCCGCCCGACACCGCGCTGATGCTGCCGTCGCGGCCGATCACCACGCGCGCGTCCTGCGGCACGGTGATCGGGCCGCCCTCGCCGAGTACCGGCAAGCCTTCGCGCGTGACCAGCTGGCCGTTGCTGTCGATCTCGAAGCGGCCGTCGCGGGTGTAGGCCTCGCTGCCGTCGGCGGCCTGCACCGTCAGCCAGCCCGGCCCGTCGATCGCCACGTCGAGCGGCCGCTCGGTCTTTTCGACCGGACCGGGCGTCACATCGATGCCGGTCGTGCTGTCGACCGCCAGGTAGCGCGTCATCTGTCCCTCGCCCGGCCGGCCCGGAATCACGGGCGCGGTGCGGTAGGCAACCATCTCGGCCCGAAAGCCGGTGGTGCTCGCGTTGGCGAGGTTGTTCGACACCGTTGCCTGACGATCGACCAGCGTGCGGGCGCCGGTCATCGCGGTGTAGATCATCCGGTCCATGCGTCAGCCTCAGCGCATGTTCACAAGCGTTTGCAGCATCGAGTCCATGGTCTTCACGGTCTGCGCATTGGCCTGGTAGGTGCGCTGCGCGGTAATCATGTTGACCAGCTCGGAGGTGAGGTCGACGTTGGCCTCTTCGAGCGCGCCCGACTGCATCATCCCGAGGTTGCCGGTGCCGGCCTTGCCCACCACCGGCTGGCCCGACGCGGTGGTCTCGGCCCACTGGTTGTCGCCGAGCGCCGCCAGCCCCTGCGGATTGGCGAAGTCGGTCAGCACCACGCGCCCCTGGGCCTTGGTCTGGCCGTTGGTGTAGCGGCCCTGGATCGTGCCGTCGTTGGCGATCGAGAAGCCCGCCAGCGTCCCGGGCGAATAGCCGTCCTGGGTGATCGAGGTCATGCCGAAGGTCGCGCCGTACTGGGTCGAGCCGGCGAAATCGAGATTGAAGGTGAAGGCGGCCGCGCCATTGGCCGCCGGCACCGGAATGTCGAACTTGGTGGTGGCGGTGGACGGCAGCAGCCCGTTGGCGAACGACAGCGTGCCGACCGCCGCGCCGTTGTTGAGCGTGGTGCCGTTCTCGACCGCGTACACGTTCCAGTCGCTGGTGGTCGAGTCGGGCCGGGTGAAGTACAGCTGCACCGCATGCGAATTGCCGAGGTTGTCGTACACCGTCATGCCGCTGGCGTTGTTGTACGTGCTGCTGTCGACCGGATTGAACGGCGTGTTCGGCACGGTGGTGGTGCGCGAATCGAAGTTGGCGGTGGCGGTGGCGCGCGCCGTGATGTTGGGGCCCATCGCCGAGGTCGACAGGCGCAGCCGGCCCGGTGCGGCATCGGTGATGCTGCCGTCGGGCCCCGCCACATAGCCGGTCACATGCTCGCCGCCCGAGGTGACGAGGTACTGGTCCTTGTCGACCTGGAACTGGCCGTTGCGGGTGTAGGTGACGACGCCGTTGTTTTCCAGCCGGAAGAAGCCGCTGCCGTTCACCGCGATGTCGAGCGGATTGGACGACACGCTGATGTTGCCCTGGTTGAACTGCTGGCTGATGGCCGCCACCCGCGTGCCGATGCCCGGAATGGTCTGCGAATTGCCGAGCATCGAGTTGGCGAACATGTCGGCGAACTCGGCGCGCGCGCCCTTGTAGCCGATGGTGTTGGCGTTGGCGACGTTGTTGCCGATGACATCGAGGTTCTTCGACGCGGCATTGAGGCCGGAAAGTCCTTGCTGGAAGCCCATGAGCTGAGGTCCTGTCAGTACACCGAGCGAACGTCGGTTTGGGGGTGATAGCCGAGGCCGCCCAGGTCGAGCAGCGTGGTGACGCTGCCGTCGGTGGCGGTGCTGCGCTTGATGCCGTCGACGCGCGCGATCGACAAGGCCGTCGCGCCCACCGAACTGGTGTTGCCGTTGGCCATGTTGCTGGCCACGACCTTGAAGCTGTAGTAGCCGTCCTTGGCGTCGGTGCCGGCGCTGTTCTTGCCGTCCCAGGCAAAGGTCTGGGTGCCGGCGGCGGTGCTGCCGAGATCGACGGTATCGACCAGCGCACCGGCGCTGTCGTAGACCTCGACCTTCACGTTGGAGGCGGCATTGGCCAGCTCGAAGCCGCCACCCGCCACCCGGCTGCCGTCGCTCGCGGTCGACAGCTGCATCTTGGCGCCGTCGACCAGCACGCTGTGGCCGATCAGCGAGGTGGCGTTGAGCTGCTGGCTCGCGCCCACCTGGGCCAGCAGCGAACTCATGGTGTCGTTGAGCTTGGAGATACCGTCCACCGTCGAGATCTGGGCCATCTGGCTCGTCATCTGGGCGTTGTCGGCCGGGTTCAGCGGATCCTGGTTCTTGAGCTGGGCCACCAGCAGCTTGAGGAAGCGGTCCTGCGATTCCGACGAGCTGCTGGTCTTGGTGCTGCTGGTCGAGTCGGCCGTGGTGGTGACCTTGCCGGCGCTGTTGATGGTGAATTCGGTCGCCATGCTCAGCCGCCCATCTGCAAGGTCTTGGAGAGCAGCGACTTGGTGGTGTTCAGCACCTCCACGTTGCTCTGGTACGAACGCGAGGCCGAGATCATGTTGACCATCTCCTCGACCGCATTCACGTTGGGATAGGTGACATAGCCGTCCTCGCCGGCCATCGGGTTGGCCGGGTCGTGCACCCGGCGCGCCGGCGTGGTGTCTTCGACGATCTTGGCCACCTTCACGCCGTTCTCGCCCTTGTCCTTGCCGGGCACGGTCTGGAACACCACTTGATGCGCGCGGTACACATTGGCCTCGTCGGCCGACGCCGATTCGGCATTGGCGAGATTGCTGGCCACGACATTGAGCCGCTTGGACTGGGCCGCGATGCCCGAGCCCGAGATGTCGAAGATGTTGAACATGGACATCTTTCAACTCCTTGAAGGTTGCCGGTCAGGACTGCTGACCGCTGATGGCGCTGGTCAGCGTCTTGATCTGGCCGTTCAGGAAGCGCAGCGAAGCCTCGTAGCGCAGCGTGTTGTCGGCGAAGCGGGCCTGCTCCACATCGGAGTCGACCGTGTTGCCGTCGATGCTCGGCTGGGTCACCGAGCGGTATTTCATGGCCGGCGCGTCGGGCGCGGCGGTGGAAAGCGTTCCCGCCAGATGGCCGGCGTCGGTGCGCGCAAGGCGGCCGGTCGCGGCCAGCACCGTGGCGGTAGAAGGCGCGGCGGCGGCGGCGCCGCCGGATTCGGTCGCCGCGGCGGACACGGGCGACGCACCCTGGCCGGCGCGCGCCAGCGCCAGCACCGGCAGATGCACCGGACCGGTGCCGGCCAGATTGGCGGCCGGGCCGGCCGGTGTCGGACGGTTCGTGCCGCGCCCGGTGGCCGCCGCCAGCGCCTTGCCGAAATCGAAATCGACCGCCTTGTAATTGGGCGTGTCGGCATTGGCGATGTTGGCCGCCAGCGCCTTCTGGCGGTCGGCGCGCAGCCGCAGCGCCTGCGCATTGGCGTCCAGCGATGAACCCAGCTTGTCGAACATGCCCGCTCCCCGGAATCGGTCGGTGCGTCGGATTATCGAAAGCCGGCGCCACTTCCTGAGCCCGATAAGCCCTGCCTTTGCGCGGGTGTTCGGTGCTTCCCGGGGCAAGGGCAAACCTAGAGTCGGCCTCGGACTTCCGCCGTTCATCACGCAGGATTCATCGCCGTTCGCGCCCGCCATGCCCAGCCACCGCCGTCTCGCCCGCCCTGCCCTGCTCGCCGCGCTCTGCCTGGTGACGGCGCTCGCGGCCGCGCCTGCCGCCGCCGCCGAGCCGGTCGCCGACGCCAGTTGGCGCACGGCCGTGGACGCGGCGGTACGGGCCCGGCTGCCGGCCGGCGCGGGCCGCATCGAGATCGAGGTCGGCAAGCCCGATGCACGGCTGCCGGCGCCGCCCTGCGCCAGCGTCGAGGCCTTCGTGCCGCCCGGCGCCCGGCCCGAGACCGGCCGCCTGAGCGCCGGCCTGCGCTGCGCCGCCGGCACTGCCGGCGCGGCGGCGCCGAACTGGACCGTCTATCTGCCGGTGACCGTGAAGCGCTTTGCGCCGGTGGTCGTGGCGGCGCGCGACATCGCCGCCGGCACGCCGCTTGCACAGGCCGATCTCGCCATCGAGGAACGCGAACTCGCGCGCCTCGGCACGGCCGCCGTCACCGACGCCGCCAGTCTCGCGGGCCGCAGCCTCACCCGCGCCTTCGCCGCCGGCCAGCCGCTGTTGTCGAGCGCGCTCAAGCGCGATCCGGTGATGGCGCCCGGCGATCCGGTGCAGGTGCTGCTGGTGGGCGCAGGCTTCAGCATCCGTGCCGATGGCGTGGCGCTCGACCTGGCCGAAGCCGGCCAGACCGTCAGGATCAGGCTCGACAATGGCCAGCGCGTGCAGGGCATCGCACGCGCCGGCCACACCGTCGAATTGCAGTTATGAACCGGCCGCACCGCTGACACCGTGCAGCGGCGCCCGGCCCTCGGACACTCAAGTTCCGGTTCGATCCGCCGAAAGAGCGGGAGAGATCGGTTGAAGGAGTCATCATGAAGATCGGGAAGTCCACCGAAGCGTTCAGCAGCGAAGGCATGGCGCAAGCCAAGGCCAAGACCAAGAGCAGTGCCGACGCGGGCAAGACCGCGCCGGGCGGCGAATCGGTCAAGCTGTCCTCGCTTTCCAGCACGCTCAAGAGTGTCGAGGCCGACATCAAGGAACCGGCGTTCGATTCGGCCAAGGTCGAATCGATCAAGCAGGCGATCCGCGACGGCAAGTTCGAGGTCGACAGCTCGGCCGTGGCCGACAAGCTGATTTCGGGCGTCAGCGACATGCTGGCGCGCAAGTCGAGCTGAGTCGGGGAGAGTCGCCATGACCACGCCCATCGACCGCCTGCTCGCGGAAAGCGCCCGCCTCGTGCCGGCGCTGCACGACGTCTGTGCCCGCGCCACCGTGGCCGCGCCCGACGAGCTGGAGGCGCTGGCGCTGGAACATGCCGGCCTGACCCAGGCGCTGGCCGAATGCATTGCCGACGTGCGCCAGGGCATCGCGCCCATGACGCTCGCCGAGGCGCTGGCGCGACATGCGCTGGCCCATCCCCAGGCCGCGAGCGATCCGCAGCGCGGCGACTGGGTCGAAGCGCTCGAAGGTCTGCGCCGCGCGAACGCGGTGGCGGGACGGGTGATTCTCCAGCGGCTGCATCTGACGCAGGCGCTGGCGCGGGTGGTGAATGAAGCGCGCGGGGCGAACGACGGGGCGGGTTTTGCCGATCCGTCGGGCGGGCCGTTCAAGCGCAGCAGCGGCGGCACCGGGCTGAGTCGCGCCGTCGCCTGAAGCGGCTTTTTCTTGAGCACGGCGTCGGGCGGGGATGAGGCCGGGTGCCGCAAGCGCGCGTGCCCGCCGCTGAACGCGGCGGGAACCTCGCAGAGCCTTCCGGCTTGCAAGCCGGAAGGCGCTCCGGCGGGGCTGCTGTCGCAGCCTTTTTCCGCCTCCGCCCTTCGGTAGCCCGCCGGCCGGGGCAGAACTCGGCCGCCTTGCGGCGACCTCAAACAATCTGCCCCTGAGCGCCTGTGGCGCTCACCGGCGTCTACCTCGTCGGCTCGGCACGCGCGCCAATGCGGCACCCGGCCTCATCCCCGCCCGACGCCTTTCAAATTTCGGTGGCAGCTGGTGCGGAGAACGAATGCCGCACACCACCAACGCCAACAGCGCCTCGCAGAGGCGCAATCGACCGTGACGAGAAAAGCGTCGGGTGGGGATTGGGGCGGGCGGCGCATTCGGGCGTGCCGAGCGCACGAGGTAGACGCCGGAGAACGCCGCAGGCGTTCAGGGGCAGATTGTTTGAGGTCGCCGCAAGGCGGCCGAGTTCTGCCCCGGCCGGCGGGCTACCGAAGGGAGCGAAGGGAAGCCGCCGCGTCCAGCGGCGGCCACGCCCGCATGCGCCGCCCGCCCCAATCCCCACCCGACGCAGCAGCGCTACCAAGCCTTGAGCTTGCTGCGCAGCCGACTCACCGCCTGGGTATGCAGCTGGCACACGCGCGACTCCGTCACCCCCAGCACCGCCGCGATCTCGCGGAAGTTCATGTCCTGCTCGTAATACATGCCCATCAGATGCCGCTCGCGCTCGGGCAGTTCGTCGATCGAGGCGATCAGCGCCTTGCGGAAACGGTCGTCGCGCATCTGCTCGAACGGATCGCCGGCCTTGTCCGGGCAATGCCGGTCGAGATAGTCGTCGTCGTCCTCGCCGCCGCTGAAGTCCTCGATGTGCACCAGTTGCAGGCCGCGCGCGTCGGCCAGCATCGAGTGGTACTCGTTGATGCCGAGGCCCATTTCCTTCGCGATCTCGGTCTCGGTCGGCGCGCGTTGCAGCTTCTGTTGCAGCGCGTGGATGGCCGACTCGATGCCGCGCTGGTTCTTGCGCACGCTGCGCGGCAGCCAGTCGGCGGCGCGCAGCTCGTCGAGCATGGCGCCCTTGATGCGCTGGGTCGCATAGGTCTCGAACTGCGCGCCCTGGTTGTCCTCGTAGCGGTTCACCGCGTCCATCAGGCCGATCAGGCCGGCCTGCACGATGTCGTCGAGCTCCACGTTGGCCGGCAGCTTCGCCAGCATGTGATGGGCCATGCGCTTGACCAGCGGCGCGTACTGCTTGATCGCCGCCGTCTTGTCGAGCCTTCCTGTCGTTGCGTACATCTCGTAGTTCTCCGCGTCAGGCCAGGTTCATCGTGGTTGCCGATGCCGGGATCGGAAACTCGGCCGGACACCATTCATGCACTGCCGCGCGCAATCGCGCGGTCAGGGCGCTTCCCGGGGTGCGCCGGTCCTCGCTTTCGGGCAGCGCCAGGCCGAAGCCCAGCGGCAGGTCCAGAAACCGGTCTGCGGTCGCGGCAAGTCGCTCGAACATCCGGCGCCCGGCCAGCTCGTCGCGCGCGAAGGCGGCGATGCGAAGGTTGGACCTGAGGCCGTCCCCCGCGACCGCCTTGATCCGCGAATACGTCTCGCGGACCGAGCCTGGGTCGTCGTGCACGGCTAGCACCAGGTCGCCGTTCGCGTCCATTAATTCAGCGGCGAGCTCAAGCGACTGCGTATTGATTAGAAGCCAGTCGGGCGGTTCGGCAAGCGCCAGAAAGCCGCCGAAAAGATCGGCTTTTTGCGCCTGACCGGCGGCCACATGCGCCAGGAAGACATCGGCGCCGTCGCGCGCCGACAGCAGCGCCAGCCGCTCGCTCACGCGCACCACGGCATCGGCGAATTCGAGGCTGCCGGCGAGCAGATCGGCCAGGTCGCCGCGCATGCGGCGCTGGAAGCGCGTGCCCATGTCGGGCGCCGAGTGGTCGAGCACCAGCACGTCGGCCTCTTCTGCAAGGGCTTGCGCGAGCCAGCAGGCCAGCCGGCCGGAGCCGACCACCGGCAGCACGCGCATCGTGCGATGGGTCGGCTCGAACAGCTGGCGCAGGCCGGCGGCCTGGTCGGTGCGGCTCATGAGGGCGGCGTCACGCATGGGCCGGACGGATCGGAGCGGCGCCGAGCGGATCGGGGCTGCGGTCGACATAGGTCATGCCCACTTCATCGTCGCTGACGCGAAACGGCCGCGCCGGCGCATGCGCCAGTGCGCGCGTGACCAGCGAGCCGGCCGAGGCCGGCGTGATGTCTTCGGGCACGCGCTGGCCGGTGGTCTCGTAGTACAGCGGCAGGCGGTGGCGGATGAGCACATCGAGCGCCTGGCCGAGCCGCACCGCCTCGTCGGTCTTGGTGAGCACGGCGCCGGCAAAGCCGGCCACGGTCTTGCCGCTGGCGCTGCTGCCGGCCAGCCGGTAGCTGGCCACCACGTCTTCCAGCGTCTCGGCATGCGAGGCGGCGTTGAGCACCAGCAGCCGCTTGATGGCGCCGGCGCCGACCGCGTCGAGCAGCTCGGCCACGCGCTCGTCGCGCTGGCCGAGGCCGAGGGTGTCGATCAGCACCAGCTTCTTGCCGGTGAGGCCGCGCAGCACGCCGAGCAGGCTCTCGCGGTCCTGCGCGGTGTGGACCGTCACGCCGAGGATCTTGCCGTAGATGCGCAGCTGGTCCTGGGCGCCGATCCGGTAGCTGTCGATGGTGACCAGGCCGACCGAATCGCGGCCGTACTTGGCGGCGCAGCGCGCGGCCAGCTTGGCCACGGTGGTGGTCTTGCCGACGCCGGTCGGGCCGACCAGCGCATAGATGCCGCCGGTATCGACGATGTCGTGGGCATTGCCCATCACATGCAGATTGCGTTCGAGCACGGCGCGGGCCCAGCCGCGCGCCTGGGCCTCGTCGGTGAGCTGCTCGGGCAGGCGCAGCGCCAGATCGCGCGCCAGCAGCGGCGAGAAGCCGTCCGCGAGCAGCATCTTCTGCATGCTGGCGGCGACCGGCCGGCGGCGCTGGCGCTCGCTGAAGGCGATGGTGTCGAACTGGGCCGACATCCAGCCGCGGATCGATTCGAATTCATTGCGCAGCTCGGCGCGCAGATGGGTCTGCAATTCGCGCTTGATGTCGCTGCCCAGCTCTTCGCGCAGCGAGGCGGTGAGCTTGTCGCGCAGCGCATCGGCCAGATCGAGGGCGGCCAGATCGGGCACCGGGAGCATCGAGCCCATCGGCAGGCCGAGTTCGCGGTCGTCATGCAGGTCGGGCAGATCGCGCGGATCGATCTCGGGCGCACGCGGCGCGCGCGCCGGCGCGGTCGGCGGGCTGCGCAGAAAGGCCGGCGCGAGCGGTGACGGCTGGCCGGCCGGCAGCTCGGCATGCAGCGGCATGCGCGGCACCGCCGGCTGGGTCACCGAGGGATGGGCGGCGGCATGGCGCAGCGGCTCGCGCGCGGGAGCCGGCGGCGCCGGCTGCGGCACGGCGCGGCGTTCGGCCGCCGGCGGCTGGGGCGCAGCGGCGCGGGCGGCGGGCTGGGCGGCGGCCGGCGGGCGCTGGCCCGATTGCGTGGCGGTCGGGCGCAAGCCGGACTGGGTCGCGGTCGGGCGCGCGGCGGTCTGGGCCGGTGCCGGCTGGGTCGCCACCGGCGCCGGCTGGGTCGCGGTAGGCCGGCGCAGATAGTCGAGAAACGGCACGGCCGGCGCGCGCGGCGGCACGGCGGGCGGCGCCGCCGGTTCGGTCTGGCGCACCCGCTCGGCAAACGACGGCCGCTGTGGCGCGCGCGGATTGCGGATCACGCTCGGCAGATCCTCGGGCTCGTCGGCCGGCTCGGCCGGTGCCGGCGCGGCCACGATGCGGCGCGGCGGGCCGCCGCTGCCGGGCCGCCCGGCGGTGAGCTTGGACAGCTCGGCCTCGGAGGCGGCCACCACTTCCACGCCCGACCCGGTGCGGCGCGTGGAAATGACGACCGCATCGTCACCGATGGCGCGGCGCGCTTCCATCAGCGCCTCGCGGCTGGTGGCACCGAAGAATTTTCGGAGGCTCATGAGTTAGCTCCCAGGATGGCTTGGACGCGAATCGAATGCGATTCCGGAATTTCGGCATGGGCGATCACGCGCAGACGCGGCGCGAGACGGCGGAACAGACGGGCGAGCGGCAGACGGATCGCATCGGGCACCAGCAGCGTGGCCGGCTGGCCGATGGCTTCCTGGCGCTGGGTCACGTCGCTGGCATTGCGCAGCAGCGCCTCGGCGAGGCCGGGTTCGAGACCGATCGGTTCGTTGGCGCGCTGGTTGCCGAGCGCATTCGACAGCACGCGTTCGAGTTCGGGCTCCAGCACGATCACGCCCAGCTCGCTCGCATAGCCGTAGATCTGCTGGACGATGGCCGGGCCGAGCGCGACCCGCACGGCGGCGGTGAGTTCGACCGGGTCCTGCGTGCGGGCGCCGGCGTCGGCCAGCGTCTCCAGCACGGTGCGCAGATCGCGGATGTGCACGCCCTCCAGCAGCAGCCCTTGCAGCACCTTGTGCAGCACCGCCACCGGCACGATCTTGGGCACGGTGTCTTCCACCAGCTTGCCGCCGTTCTTGCCCACATGCTCCAGCAGCTGCTGCACCTCGGCGCGGCCGAGCAGCTGGGCCGCATGCATTTGCAGCACATGGTTGAGGTGGGTCGCGGCCACGGTCGACGCATCGACCACGGTGTAGCCCGACACCTGAGCGGCGTGCTTGTGCGAGTTGTCGATCCATACCGCCGGCAGGCCGAAGGCCGGATCGGTCGTCATGGTGCCGGGCAGCTTGGCGGTCACGCCGCCCGGGTCGATGGCCAGATGCATGCCGGTGACGGTCTCGCCCTCGGCCACGGTCGCGCCCTTGAGCGTGATGCGGTACTGGTTGGGCTTGAGGTCGAGGTTGTCGCGGATGTGCACCGGCGGCGGCAGAAAGCCGATCTCCTGCGCGAACTTCTTGCGGATGCCCTTGATGCGCTTGAGCAGGTCGCCGTCCTGGCTCGCGTCGACCAGCGGAATCAGCCGGTAGCCCACTTCGAGGCCGAGCATGTCGACCGGCTCCAGATCGTCCCAGCTCGCCTCGTTGCCGACCTGCACCTCGGGCGGCGGCGCATCCGGCAGCGGCTCGGCGGCGCGCCGGTCGCGCCGGTCGAGCCACCAGGCCATGTAGCCGGCGCCGAGCGCCAGCATCAGGAAGGGCAGATGCGGCATGTTCGGGATCAGGCCCAGCAGCGCCATGATCGCGGCGGTGATGGCCAGCACGCGCGGCATGTTGAACAGCTGGTCGATCATCTGCGCGCCGAGGTCTTCGCCGGTGCCCACGCGCGACACGATCAGGCCGGCCGCGATCGAGATGATGAGCGACGGAATCTGCGCCACCAGGCCGTCGCCGACCGCCAGCAGCACATAGGTCTCGCCGGCCTGGCCGGCGCTCAGCCCGTGCTGGACCATGCCGATCACCAGCCCGCCGATGATGTTGATGAACAGCACCATGATCCCGGCCACGGCATCGCCGCGCACGAACTTGGATGCGCCGTCCATCGAACCGAAGAACTCGGCTTCCTGCGCCAGCTCCGAGCGGCGCTTGCGCGCATCGGCCTCGCCGATCAGGCCGGCGTTGAGGTCGGCGTCGATGGCCATCTGCTTGCCGGGCATCGCGTCGAGGGCGAAGCGCGCCGCGACTTCGGCGATGCGGCCCGCGCCCTTGGTCACCACCACGAAGTTGATGACCACCAGGATGATGAACACCACCAGCCCGACGGCGAAGTTGCCGCCCACCAGGAAGTGCGCAAACGAGTCGATGACCTTGCCGGCCGCGTCGGGGCCGGTGTGGCCGTCGAGCAGGATCTTGCGGGTCGAGGCCACGTTGAGCGACAGCCGCAGCAGCGTGGTGATGAGCAGCACGGTCGGGAAGGCGGCAAATTCCAGCGGCCGGCGCGTATAGGCCGACACCAGCAGCACCACGATCGACATCGCGATGTTGAAGGTGAAGAACACGTCGAGCAGGAAGGCCGGCAGCGGCAGCACCATCATCGCGAGCACCAGCACGATGAAGATCGGCGCGGCGAGGGCCTTCACATCGATACCGGTGGCTCGGAGACGGGCAATCAGATTCATGCGGCTGGGCGGAGGTTTTGCCGGATGGCGCAATGCCCCGGCTTTCAAGGCCCATTCTCGAAAACCTGAGGGTTTGTCATGCCGCGATTAGCGGCAGTAACCCGAGGCTTATCGGTCGCGCCGGACCGCCCCGCCGCAGGCACCGGCGCCGTGCCGGCAGGCCGGCAATTTGCGGCGGATTGACAGCGCTGTTTGCGTGAACGGCCACACCGGCAGGCCGCAAGACTCGGCGCACTGCGGCCTGACGGCCGTTCACCAACAGCGAACGACAATGATCAAGAGCTTTCTGCGCCCGGGAGAGCGCGCCATGCAACGGCTGCGCATGCCGGTGAAATTCGCGCTCGTCTGCGGCGCCTTCATCGTGCCGCTGACGCTGCTGCTCTGGTTCTATCTCGATCGCGCGCGCGCCGACATCGACACCACCCACCACGAGGTGGCCGGCGCGGCCTATCTGGCCGCCGCGCTGCCGCTGGTGAGCGGCGTGCAGGAGCATCGCGGCCAGGCGCTGCTCGGGCTGCTCGGCAAGAGCGATCCGGCGCGTGCCGCCGACGCCGCCCGCACCATCGACATGGAGCTCGACGTGCTGACCGCCATGACCGCCAGCGACGGCGATGCGATGAGCATCGGCCCGGCGCTGGGCCAGCTGCGCAGCGCCTGGAGCGAGGTGCGCAACGCCAGCCATACCGACCCGGCCAGCGTGACGGCGCGCTATGCACCGATGCGGCTGGCCATCGCCGAGCTGATGACGGTGATCGCCGAGAACTCGACCATCGCGCTCGACCCCGATGCCGACAGCTATTTCCTGAGCCAGACGGTGTTCGTGCGCGGCTGGACCGCGCTCAACTCGCTCGGGCCGCTGCGCGGCTATTCGGCCTGGGCCGAGCACACGCCGACCGACGTGACCGCGCTGGCGCGCACCGCACAGTTCGGCGCCGTGGCCCAGCATGAGCTGGAATGGCTCAAGAACCAGTTCAGCCAGTACGCGCGTGCCAATCCGGCCTCGGCGGCCCGGCTCGACCTGGCCGGCATCGATGCCGCCGCCGCCTATGCGGGGAAGATGATCCGGCACTCGCAGCAGCCCGATACCGCCGGCGATGCCTATGGCGAAGGCAGCCGCGCCATCAATGCGCTCGAGAGCTTCATCGCCGCCGGCAACGCCGAGTTCATCAGGCTCATCGAGGCGCGCGAGCAGGCCAAGGTGAACGGGCTGATCGGCATCGTTTCGCTGGTGGCGGCATCGCTGGCGATCGCGGGCTACATGCTGCTGGCGTTCTATGTGTCGTCGGTACGCGGCTTCGATGCCATCAGCCACCGGGTCGACCGGCTCGGCGAGGGCGACCTGACCGAGACCTTCCCGTCGCGCGGCACCGACGAGATCGGCAACACCATCGATGCGCTGCGCGGCCGCGTGATGTCGCTGCGCGACATCATCCACGGCGTGCGCGATGCGGCCGATGCCATCTCCCATTCCAGCCAGGAGATCGCGTCGGGCAACCAGGATCTGGCCCAGCGCGGCTCGCGGCTGGCGGCCACGGTGCAGGAAACCGCCGCCACCATGACGGCGCTGACCGAGACCGTGATGCGCAACCAGGAGCACGCGCGCGATGCCTCGCAACTGGCGGCCACTGCCATGAGCACGGTCGAGCGCTCGGGCGCGGTGGTGGCGCAGGCGGTCGAGACCATGGGCCGCATCACCGGCTCGTCGAAGAAGATCGGCGAAATCATCCAGGTGATCGACGGCATCGCCTTCCAGACCAACATCCTGGCGCTCAACGCGGCGGTCGAGGCGGCCCGCGCCGGCGAACAGGGGCGCGGCTTTGCGGTGGTGGCCAGCGAGGTGCGCAGCCTGGCCCAGCGCTGCGCCACGGCAGCGCGCGAGATCAACACGCTGATCGCCGAGTCGATCGGCACCATCCAGACCGGCGCGCGCTACGTGAACGAAACCGGCAGCACCATGAAGGACGTGATGGCCTCGGTGAACGACGTGGCGGCGCTGATCGGCGAGATCGAGGCGGCGACCGAGAGCCAGACCGGCGAGATCCGGCAGGTCGCGGCGGCGATGCACGACATCGACACCAGCACCCAGCAGGACGCCGCGCTGGTGGAGGAAACCGCCGCCGCCGCCAGCGCACTGAAGGATCGGGCGCAGACGCTGGCCGACTCGGTCCGCACCTTCCGCGTCGCCAACTGAGCGGCCGGCGGCCAGCAACCGGGCCGCATCAATCGCGCAACATCGGGCGAGCAAACAGCAGGCTCTACAGCCAAGAACCTGCCTCCGCCCATGTCATCGCACTTTCTTCAGCGCCTTACCTCCTCCCCTGCAGCGCCGCGCGCCCGGCTGCCCATCGATCTGGCGCTGGCCTCGGCGCTGGCCGCCGTCATCGGCCTGCTCGGCGGCTGCCTGGGCACCGCGTCGGGCAGCTATACCGTGGGCGGCACCGTCACCGGCCTGACCAGCAATGGCCTGGTCATCGCCAACGGCAGCGACACGCTGTCGGTCGCCTCGGGCAGCAGCAGCTTCACCTTTGCCACCGAGGTCGATACCGGCGACACCTATGAAGTGACCGTGACCACCCAGCCCGACGGCCAGACCTGCTCGGTGACCAACGCCAGCGGCACCATGGCCAGCGCCAAGATCACCAATGTGGCGGTCACCTGCCGCAGCTATGTGGCGCTGGTGGCCGACAGCGGCGAGGCCAAGGTGAGCAGCCATCTGCTCGGCGACGACGGTGCGCTCGGCGCGGCGGTGAACGCCACCGCCGCCAGCAAGCCGTCCGGCATCGTGCTGTCGCCCGACGGCAAGTACGCCTGGGTGACCAATGCCGGCAGCGGCACGGTCATCAGCTATGCGGTGGCCAGCGACGGCAGCCTGTCGATGCTGGGTACGGTGAGCGCCGGCAGCGCGCCGGTCGGCATCGCGGTCACGCCCTCGGGCGACTATGTGTACGTGGCCAACGGCGGCGGCACCACGCTGTCGCAGTACGTGGTGGGCGATACCGGCACGCTGAGCGCGCTGTCGACCGCCTCGGTCAATTCGGGCAGCAAGCCGCTCGGCGTAGCGGTGGCGGCCAGCGGCGCCTATGCCTATTCGGTGAACTCGGGCGCCAACACGCTGGCGCAATACACGGTGGGCAGCAGCGGCGCGCTGAGCGCCATGAGCACCGCCACGGTCGCCACCGGCTCGGTGCCGCAGGCGGTGGCGGTGCATCCGACCGGCGTGGCCGTGTATGCGGTCAACTACGGCGGCCACAGCATTTCTCAGTATTCGGTCGGCACCTCGGGCGCGCTGACCGCGATGTCGGTGGCGACGGTCTCGGCCGGCACCAATCCGGTCGCGATGGCGCTGCGGCCCGACGGCAAGTACGCCTATGTGGCCAATGCCGGCAGCGGCACGGTGTCGCTGTACAGCGTGTCGAGCACCGGCGCGCTCACCTCGGCCGGCAGCTATGCCACCGGCAGCACGCCGAGCGGCGTGGCGGTCAGCCCGGACGGGCTCTATGTGTACGTGACCGACAGCGGCGACAACACGGTGTCGCAGTACAGCATCGGCAGCGGGGGCAAGCTGGTGGCGCTGTCGAGCGCGACGGTGGCGACGGGGACGACGCCGCTGGGCATCGCGGTGCGGTGAGGTTTTGGGGGCTTGCAGGTCCGGGCCGAGGGTGGCCGGGGCCGGAACGGGGCGCCCGCTGGCGTCGGCCTTTCGCTGCGCGAAAGGCTGCCCTCGCTCCTTCGCTAGCCCGCTGGCCGGTCCGCCAACTCGCGCCCCTTGCGGGTCGCTCAAACAGGCGGACCTGAGCGGCTGCGCCGCTCGCCAGCGTCTACCTCGTCGCTCGGCGCGCCAGAGGGCGCCCCGCTCCGGCCCCGGCCACCCTCGGCCCTGCGCCTTGCTGCGGTTGAGGGGGCTGGTTCGATCACGGGGCTTGCAAGCCGTGCGCGCTAACCTGCGCGCGCCTGCTTTCTGCCCGCGTTCTCGCCAGCCTTCTCCGATGCCGCCCATGACCGATCTCTGCCCTGCCCTCGCCTTCCCGCGCCTGCCGGCGCTGCGTGCGCTGCCTGCCGCGCTGCTTGCGGCGACCGCGCTGTGCTGCGCCCTGCCCGCGCAAGCACGCGGGCCCGCGCCCGGCCGCGATGAAGCCGCCACCGCGCGCTACTACGGCCAGCTCATCGCCGGCGCCGAGCCGCGCAGCGCCGAGCTCACGCTGTTCACCACCCAGCTGCCCAAGGGCGGCGATCTGCATCACCACTATTCGGGCGCGCTCTATGCCGAGACCTATCTCGACTGGGTCGGCAAGGCCGGCGCCTGCGTCTGGCGCGAGGATGTGGCCGGTGTCGCCGGCGCCCAGCGCTTTCGCATCGAGAGCAAGCCGGCCGCCCTGCCCGCCGAGGCGCGCGCGCATTGCCTGGATGCCGGCGCGGTGCTGGCCGACAACGGCTTCTATCGCCAGCTGCTGATGCGCTGGTCGGACAAGGATTTCGCCAATCATCCGCATGACGCGCTGCCGCCCGATCAGCAGTTCTTCGACACCTTCGGCTACTTCGGGCCGATCTCGGGCTGGTCCTATCGCGACGGTCTGGCCCTGCTCAAGCAGCGCGCGCTCGACGAGAACGTGCAGTACCTGGAGACCATGCTGCGCAGCGCGCCCCGGCTCGGGCCGCGACCGCTGATCGACGCGATCAATGCGCTGCCGCCCGATGCCGACGATGCGCAGCTGTTCGCCGCGCTGGCCGCGCTGGCCGATGCGATCGAGGCCGATCCGGCCACCGCGCGCCAGATCGCCGACTACGCGGCCCAGCTCGCCGATGCCGCCGCCGGCCTCGACGACGACCGCTTCACGCTGCGCTTCCAGACCTATGTGGTGCGCGGCTTTGCGCCGGGCGAGGTGTTTGCCAGCCTGGTCGGCAGCTATCTGGCCGCCCAGGCCAGCCCGCTGATCGTCGGCGTGAACATCGTCGGGCCCGAGAACGGCTACATCGCCATGCGCGACTACGGCCTGCACATGCGCATGTTCCGCTTCCTCAACCAGCGCCATCCGGGCGTGCGGCTGGCGCTGCACGCGGGCGAGCTGACGCTGGGCATGGTGCCGCCCGAGGGCTTGCAGGATCACATCCGGCAGGCAGTGGAAGTGGCCGGCGCCGCGCGCATCGGCCACGGCATCGACGTGCTGCACGAGCGCCAGCCCTGGGCGCTGCTCGACGAACTGCGTGCGCGCGACATCGCGGTGGAAATCAACCTGAGCAGCAACGACTTCATCCTGGGCGTCGCGGGCGCGGCGCATCCGGTGGTGCTGTACCGGCGCGCCGGCGTGCCCTTCGTCATCAGCACCGACGATGCCGGCGTGTCGCGCAACAACCTGAGCGGCGAGTACGCGCTGTTCGCCGCGCGCTACAAGCCGAGCTATGCCGAGCTGAAGCAGGCGGCGTATTCGAGCATCCGCCATTCCTTCCTGAGCCCGGCCGACAAGGCGCAGCAGATCGGCCGGCTCGATGCGCGCTACAAGGCCTTTGAGGCGAGCGTGGCGGCGATGCTGAGCCGGACCGGCCAGCGCTGAACGCCGGCGCCGGTCAGGCCGCTGCCGGCGCCGCCTTCTCCGCCGGATCCAGCCCCGGCGGCACCGGCACCTCGCCCAGCTCGCCGGCCGCCATGCCGCGCCGGATGCGATACACATAGGCCAGCACCTGGGCCACGGCGCTGAACAGCGCGCCCGGAATCTCGGCCTCGAGTTCGGTGTTGGCATAGAGCGCGCGCGCCAGCGGCGGCGCCTCGACGATCATCACGCCGGCCGCCTCGGCAATCTCGCGGATGCGCGCGGCGGTGATGTCCACGCCCTTGGCCACCACCTTGGGCGCGCCCAGGTCGCCGTCCTTGTAGGCCAGCGCCACCGCGTAATGCGTCGGGTTGGTCACGATCACGTCGGCATTGGGCACGGCGGCCATCATCCGGCGTCGGGCCAGTGCGCGCTGCTGGGCGCGGATCTTTCCCTTCACTTCCTGATTGCCCTCGGCCTCCTTCATTTCCTGCTTGAGCTCCTGCGGCGACATGCGCATGTCGCGCGAGTGCTTCCACCAGGCGATCGCGCCGTCCACCGCGCCGATGCCCACCAGCGGAAACACCAGCAGCAGCAGCGCCGTGCCGATGCGGTCGGCCCCGGCCGCCAGCGCCGAGCGCACATCGCTGGCCGCCAGCGCCGGCAGCTCGGCAAAGCTGCCGCTCGAATAGCTGAGCGCCACCGCGCCCAGCAGCAGCACCGCCACCATGCCCTTGCCGATTTCTGCAAGCGTGTGCATCGACAGCATCCGGCTCAGCCCGCCGAGCGGATCGAGCCGCTCCAGCTTGACGCCGAGCGGCTTGGTGGTGAAGTTCCAGCCGCCCAGCGCCAGCATGCCGACGATGGCGCCGACGAAGGCCACGGCCATCATCGGCGCAAACACCCACAGCGCCTCGATGCCGAGCTGGCCGAAGCGCAGCGCCATCTGGCCGGTGTCGTCGACGGCGCGGCGGTCGAAGCTGAGGCCGTGGCGCAGCACCTCCTGCATGCCCTTCGACAGATCGCCGGCGGTGAACAGCAGCGTCGAGATGCTGCCGCCGACGATGCCGATGGTGGCCAGCTCGCGCGAGCGCGGCAGCTGCCCTTCCTCGCGCGCATCGGCGATGCGTTTCTGGGATGCGGGGAGGGTGCGGTCTTCCTTGTCGCTATCGGCCATGGTCTGGCGGTTCGGGAGTCATGACAGCGCCCGATGCTGCCGCGCCCGGCCGATCCGGATCGGTCGAGCAGCGGCCGTCAAGTCAGTTTCATTGCCGCAAACCACCGCACGGCCGGCTTCGCCAAGGGCTTTTCCCTAGGAATTGCGATTGCGCTGCAAATCCCCAGCAATTCCATCGGATTGGCCTCCGACTTTTCATATGCCTATCCATTTCATTCAGGATTGGCGTGTTACCTGAGCCGCCGGAGTAACACGGAATCAGCATGCTAATTTGCGCCGCATTCCGGATACCCAATGGTCCTTCGTACAGGACCGCGTCAGGACACCGGTAATTCAGACAGCCCCCGATTTCAATTGCGCCAGTTTCGGCGCGGGGCCGCTTATTGCCTGAAGAAAGGGAATTGACCATGTCGGCCATCGAGAATCTCCGCAAGTCCAGCGGAAAGCACGCACAGCTGCGTCACAAGCTGTTTCAGGCACTTGACAATCATCTGGCGGAAAAGCAATCGCAACGCGAAGCCGCCGGCCGGGCCGCTCCGCGCGCAGTGGTGGGGCGCACGCCCAAATCCGAACTGAGCATCGGCATCGTCGGTGGCGGGCAGGCCGGCATGTATGCCGCGCTGCTGCTCGATCAGCTCGGCATTCGCCATCACATCATCGAAGCGTCGGGCGAACGGGTCGGTGGCAGAGTGCTGACTCACTATTTCGACAATGCACCGCACCAATATGCCGAACTGGGCGCGATGCGCTTTCCGCACAGCGAATTGCAAAGCCGGCTGTTTTCGTTCTGGCAATACCTGAACGAAACTGCCGGATCGGTGGCGGGCGCGCGCGAAATCGTCGAGATTCCCTATGTGCTGTTCGACGCCAATCCGGCGGCCGATGCCGGCAATCTGCTCTGCTACAACGGCCGCACGCCGGTCACGCGCAATCTGGCCAAGGCCGACAATTCGCTGCTGGGCTTCGACCAGTTCTTCGTCGGCCCGGAATGGGACTATTTCAAGGCCGACGGCAAGCTCAAGCCCGCCCAGCAATTGCTCGACAGCGCGCTCGAACGCTTCAACGCGCTGCTCGAAGCCGAGGGCATCGACCGCGCCTGGGCCGAAATCCTCAAGTACAACGGCCATTCCGGGCGCTCCTACCTCATCGAGATCGGCGACGGCGTGCGGCCCTATCCCACGCCGATCGTCGATTACATGGAAACGGCGCTCACCTACACCGGCATGTACGGCCTGTCGTTCATCGAAATGCTGCTCGACCATTACAGCTTCGACGACACCTCGACCTGGTCGGCAATGGATGGCGGCACCGACCGCATTACCCAGGAAATGATCAATCGCATTCCGCGCGAGCGAATCACGCTGGGTGCCGAAGTATTCAAGCTGGAGGAAAGCGGCGGCAAGGCGGTGGTGCATTTCCGCAATGGCGCCGGCAGCCTGAGCCAGACGCTGACTTTCGACCGGGTCATCGTGACGCTGCCCTTCAATGTATTGCGCGGCATCGAAACGCCGGCGAGCTGGTCGGCCGGCAAGTACGAGGCGATCCGCATGCTCAAGATGACCAATGCGGTGAAGATCGCGCTGGGTTTCCGCAGCCGGTTCTGGGAACAGCCCGGCATTTATTCGAGCGGCATGCGCGGCGGCCAGAGCAATACCGATCTGCCGGTGCGCAGCGTGGTCTATCCGTCGTTCGGCATCGGCGAGCCGGGTCCGGCCTATCTGCTCGGCAGCTATTGCTGGGAAAACGATGCCGACAAGTTCTCGCATCTGAATGAATCGGCCATGTTCGATCTTGCGCTGCGCTCGGTCGTGCATCTGCATGGCGCAATTGCCGAGCAGGAATATCTCGGCCACGGCGCGGCGGTGGTGTGGAATCAGCGGCCGCTGGCCGGCGGCGGATTCGCCTATTTCGGTCCGGGCCAGTTCGGCGAGAAATTCCTGGCCGGCCGCGAACCCGAAGGTCTGTTCCATTTCGCGGGCGAGCATCTGGACATCGTCCATTACTGGATTGCCGGCTCCTACAACTCGGCATTCCGCACCGTGTGGGAAGCGCTGATTCTCGAAAACCTCGACAGCCGGGGCAATCTCGAAACGCTTTTCAGCGCGCTCGGCGGCGGCAAGATTTTCCCGTCGATGATTCCGCAATTCGGCCGTCATTCCCTGCCGGAAGCGCTTGCGCTTGCCGATTCCGTCCAATCCGCCGCCTGAACTTCCGGAGCCCGATCATGAGCAATTCGCATTCGACCGCCCCGCTGGCCAATTACTGGGCCCGCCTGCTCACCCCGGCCGGCGCGCCGGCCGCGCCGCGCGCCCGGCTGGCGGCGGCCGCCGCCGCCCTGCCCGGCTATGTCTTCCAGTACCTGGCCAGCGATCTGGCCTATGGCACGCCCGAGTACGCCGCCAGCGGCAGCTTTGCCGCCGTGCTGCCGCCCTGGCTCAACGACCTGTCCACGGTCACGCCCGACTGGCGCTGGACCGCCGCCGACAATGCAGCCAGCGCCGCCCGCGCGGCCCAGGGCAGCGCGCAGGACAGCTGGCTCCAGGCCAATGTGCCGGGCCAGACCTATTCGAGCGACGCCATCACCGCGATCCAGCAGCGCTATGCCAACGGCGTGCTCAGCCCCGAGGTGTTCGGCGCCAGCGCGGTCGCCACCATGACCGCCAACTGGGTGAACGACGACGCCGAATTCGCGCGCCAGCGCCTGGGCGGCGCCAATACCGACGTGATCGCCAAGTACCGCGGCAGCAACGATGCGCTGGCGGCCTGGCTCGGCGCCGCCGCCGGCAGCCACGACAGCGCCGCCCTGCTCGCCACGCTGCAGGCCGCCAACAGCGCCGGCACGCTGTTCGTCTGCGACTACGCACCGGTGCTCGGCAACGTGGCGCCGGCCGGGCTGGTGCGCAGCGGCCAGTACTTCGCCGCGCCGTTCGCGCTGTTCGCGGTGAGCGGCGGCGCGCTGCTGCCGCTCGCGATCCAGGTCGACTCGGTCGGCCGCGGCTATGTGTTCACGCCGCAGGACGATGCCAATGCCTGGCTGCTGGCCAAGCTGTGGGTCGGCAGCGCCGATGCGCAGTGGTGGTTCAGCGGCGCCCATCTGTTCAACACGCATACCGTGGTGATGCAGTTCGCCATCGCCGCCGCCGCGCTGGCCGAGGCCGGCACGCTGGCCGCGGACCATCCGGTGCTGGTGCTGCTCAAGCCGCATCTGGCCAAGGTGTTCGACATCAACACCGCCGTCTACAACCTCCAGGCCAGCGGCAGCGCCGGCGCCGGCATCTATCAGGCCGGCCAGTTCTGCGACCAGTTCCTGCCGACCGGCCGCATCGGGCTGTACCAGATCGTCAGCAACCTGTTCGCCGACTACAGCTTCGACGCCGCCGCCTTCGACAGCAGCCTCGCCGCGCGCCAGCTCGACACCGGCAACCTGCCGGTGCCCTTCCCCTATCGCGACGACGGCACGCCGTGGTGGAACGCCATCGCCAACTTCGTGTCGGGGGTGATCGAGGCCAGCTATGCCGACGACGCGGCGGTCGCCGCCGATGCGCCGCTCAACGCCTGGTTCGGCGCGGTGCAGGCCGCGTTCAACCATGACGGCGTGCCGCGCTACACCTGGACGCCGACCAAGGCCGGCCTCAAGCGCAGCGCCACCGTGCTGTTCCACATGGCTGCGGTGCAGCACACGGCGGTCAACAACAGCATGTTTCCGCACTGGGGCTATCTGCCCAACGGCGCCTTCGCGATGACCGCGCCGCCGCCCGCCGGCCCCGGCGTGACCGATGCCCAGCTGCTCGCGTCGCTGCCCGATCCGCAGGCCCAGACCGCCTACGGCGGCAACAGCTACTACGCCTGGCCGATCCAGAACCAGATCGACTTCGTGGTGGCCGGCACCTCGGCGGTGGACGATGTCGCGGCCGGCGACGGCAGCCTCGCCAGCCTCGACGCGGTGTATGCCGGCTTTGCCGCCGGCAGCGGTCAGGCGGCGGCGGTCGCCGCCTTCCAAGCCGCGCTGTGGGACGGCGCCGATTCGGCCAGCGCGCGCATTGCGCAGAACCAGTCCGCGCGCATCGCCGCCTTCCGCCAGGCCAATCCCTCGGCCGCCACGGTGCCCAACAGCGTCTCGTACTACTACCTGAGCCCGGCCGTCGCGCCGGCGATGAACCTGAACGCGCCCGTCATGAACGGCATCCAGATCTGAACCGGAGACCGTCATGCTCAAGAGCAATCTGCTGCCGCCACGCCTGTTCGAGCGCGAATTCCGCGCCGGCCGGCCGACCGGCAACACCGGCCGCGCGCGCCTGCAGGCGGCCGCGGCCAGCGCCACCGGCGAGACCGTCGCCACCTATCTCAACAAGCGGCTCGCCGAGATCGGCTGCAAGCATGTGTTCGCGATCCCGGGCGACTACATCGCGCCCTGGGTCGAGACGCTCGACGGCCCGGACAACGCCGGGCTGGTGCGGGTCCATCCCAACAACGAGATGGTCGCGGCCTATGCCGCCGACGGCTACGGCCGCGCCGCCAACGGCAGCACCGTCGGCTGCATGGCCTTCACCTACGGCGTGGGCGCCATGAATGCGCTCCAGGCCGTGGCCGGCGCGCATGTCGAATATGTGCCGGTGGTGCTCGTCAACGGCTCGCCGTCGCCGGCGCAGTTCAATTCGCAGCGCGACCAGGGTGTGCTGTGGCATCACATGTTCGACGGCTCGTACACCGATCTGCGGCTGTTCCGCGAGGTCACGGCGATGGCGGTGCGGCTCGACAATCCGGCCTATGCGCCCGACCTGATCGATGCCGCGCTGACCGCCTGCATCACCCAGAGCCGGCCGGTCTACATCGAGATCGCGGTGGGCATGGAGAACTACGACTGCCAGCCGGTCGCAAGCCGGCCACGGCTGAAGCCGGCGCCGCTGCCGCAATCGGCCAGCTCGCTCGACGAGGCGCTCGGCATGGTCATGCAGGTGCTGGTCGGCGCGAAGAGGCTGGTGGTGCTCGGCGGCGTCGAGATCGCGCGCGCCGGCCTGCAGGACGCCTTCGCCACGCTGGTGCAGAAGCTCGGCGCGCCCTATGTATCCGACCTGCTCGGCAAGAGCCTGCTGAGCGAGTACCGCGACGACATCAATTTCTCGGGCGTGTACAACGGCCGCAATTCGCAGCAGAACGTGCAGGACCTGATGCGCGGCGCCGACATCATCCTGGCGCTCGGCGTGCACGAGACCGACTTCAACTTCAGCGGCGTGGCCTCGACCGACTATGCGCCGGGCAGCGCGCCCGGCCTGCCGCTGCCGCTGGTCGGGCAGATCGAGGCGCGGCTCGGCGCGGTGCTCATCAACAGCACCGCCAGCCCCACGCTCGAAGGCGAGCTCTACTGGGGCGACATCCAGCTCGGCCCCTTCATCGCGGCGCTCACCCAGGCGGTCGCGGCGCTGCCCGGCGGCGCGCTGCCCAATGCCGCCGGCTTTCCGCGCCTGGTCGGCAGCCCCTGGGACATTCCGCCGCCGTCGAGCTTTGCGCCCGAGGCCCAGATCACCTGGGACAGCTTCAAGTCGGCGCTCCAGCACGACTATCTCGACAGCTTCGACGAGAGCCAGGCGCCGGCGCTGCTGGCCGACACCGGCGCCACCTTCTATTCGCTCAACAACCTCAAGGTGCCGCGCAACGGCTACATCGCCCAGCTGTCCTGGGGCGCCATCGGCTATTCGCCGGGCGCGATCGGCGGCGTGCAGCTGGCGTTGCGGGCGCGCGGCGACAACCGGCGCGTCATCAGCATCTCGGGCGACGGCGCCTTTGCCGAGAGCGTCAATGCGCTCGGCACGCTGGCCGAACTGGGCCTCGACTGCGTGGTGTTCGTGATGGCCAACGGCGTGTTCGCGATCGAGCAGTTCCTCATCAATCCGCAGGCCTTCGCGCCCGGCTCGGGCGTGCAGTTCAGCGCGCTGACCCAGGTCGCCCAGACCTCGCTGTGGAACTGGCGCGCGCTCGCCGCCGGCTTTGGCGGCGTGGGCTACGAAGTGACGACCAATGCCGAGTTGCAGCAGGTGCTGGCCGAACTGCGCGAGCGCCGGCCCGATCCGGTGCCGGCGCACGGCCCGTGCAGCGGCAGCGCCGCCGGCCCGGGCTGCTGCGACTTCGCGCCCGCCGCCGGCGTCCAGCCGCGCCGCTCCACCTTCACGCTGGTGGCGGTGCGCAATGTGTGCAACGACCTGCCGTCCAACATGCGCTGGAAGCTCCAGCAGTCCTGATCGCACCAGGCGCGGCGCGCTCGCCGCCGCGCGCCCTTCTGCCGGAGACCCGCCATGCCCATTCCCGTACCGGGCGCGCACTACGCCGTGCGCATCCATCCCGCCAACCATGAACTCGACATCGAGCTGCGCCTGACCGGCCCGGCCGCCAGCGGCCGCGTCCGGCTCGAAATCCCCAGCTGGGTGCCGGGCGACTACAGCTTCGACAGCTATGCGCGCGACCTCTTCGATCTGGTGGCGCAGGACGGCGCGACCGGCCGGCCGCTCGCGCTGCGGCGCGTCGGCTGGCAGGCCTTCGAGGTCGACGATGTCGAGGGCGATCTGCTGCTGCGCTATCGCGCCAGCGCCTGCGCGGTCGAGTTCGGCGAACCGGCCGGCATCGTCGACAGCGACTACGCCGTGCTGCTCGGCACGCGCTATCTGCATGTGCCGGCCTACGACGGCACGCTGGAGGTGAGCTATGCGCTGCCCGACGGCTGGGACATCCACCATCCGGCCGGCGCCCGGCGCAGCGGCACGCGCAGCTGGATCTATCCGAGCTACGAAATCCTGCTCGACACGCCGGTCGTGTTCGGCCATTTCACGCGCCTGGTGCGCACGGTCGCGGGCACCGACTTCTTTCTCGTGTTCGTCGACCGGGGCATCGGCTTTGCCGCCGGCGTCGAGCAGTTCGCCGACCGGCTGGCGGCGGTCGCGGCCGAATTCGGCCGCATGTTCGGCGGCTTTCCGTTCGAGAACTACAGCTTCGTGCTGACGCTCAATCCGCAGGCCGACTGGGGCCTCGAACACCTCACCAGCACCATGTGCGGCCTCGGGCCCGACGTGTTCATCCTGCCCGACCGCACCGCCAACGGCGTGCGCGTCTGCGCCCATGAACTCTTCCACGCCTGGAACGTGCGCCGGTTGCGGCCGGCGCCGCTCGGCCATCTGGCCTGCCGGCTCGAACACGGCGCCTTCACCGACGGCCTGTGGGTGGCCGAAGGCTTTACCCGCTACTACGAATTCCTCGCCTCGACCCGCGCCGGCGCCTACGACGTCGACCAGTTCTTCAGCGCCGTGGCCGGCTATCACAGCCATCTCACCGACCTGCCGGCCTACGGCCGGGTCAGCGCGACCGATTCCTCGCTCGCCACCTATCTCAACCACGCCAAGTATCCGGGCCGCTGCAACAGCGCCATCGACTACTACGACAAGGGCATGCTCATCGCGTTCGACGCCGATGTCGCGCTGCGGCTCGGCGGCGCCGGCCAGTCGCTCGACAGCGTCTTCGCCAGCTTCTATCGCGAGTTCGCCGGGCGTGGCGCCGGCTATGCCAGCGCCGACATCTACCGCCATTTCGACGCCGCGCTGCCGGGCCTGGGCGAGCGCATGGAAGCGGCGGCCGCCGCGCCGGGCGGACTGCGCACGCTCGACAGCCTGGAGCGGCTCGGCTTCCGGATCGTGCGCGCCGAGCAGTCGCGGCTCGGACTGCTGTTCCGCGACGGCATCAAGGCCGACATCGACGATGTGCTCGACGACAGCCCGGCCGGCCGCAGCGGCATCGCGCCCGGCGACCAGCTCCTCGCCATCGACGGCTACGCCTTTAGTCCGCAGGCGCTGCAATGGGTTGCAAGCCGGTTCGCGCCGGTACGACTCGATCTGCTGCGCGGCCATCGCCGGCTCAGCCTGAGCCTGACGCCCGAGCCGCACACGGTGGCGACCGGGCTGGTCTGGAACGGCGATGCAAGCCAGGCCGAACGCATCGCCGGCTGGCTCGCCAGTCCCGGCTTCGCGCCGGCACCGGGCCAGCCGTTCAGCCTCGACTTCTACGAAAACTTCCACGGCGTGGAAACCGTGGTGTGAACCCCGGGCCGGCGCGGCCGCCCGGGCGCGCGGCGCCGGCTCAGAAGCCCAGCGAATCCAGCAGCGAATCCACGTCTTCCTGGCCGTGCGCCACGTCGGTACGGGCCTTGTCGACCACCGGGCCTTCGAGGAACTCGGTCTTGGCCTTGGCGCGCTGCTCGGGCGGCGTGGTGTCGAGCAGCAGCTGCACCAGCTGGGTCTCGATGTTGTGCGCCAGATCGGCGATCTTCTTGATCATCTGGCCGGTGAGATCGTGGAAGTCCTGGGCCATCATGATTTCGGTCAGCCGCTGGCGCGAGTTCTCGCTGTGCGTCTGCACCGCCACCGCAAATTCGTGCGCCTCGGTGCGCAGGCTCGGCACCTGCATCGTGCCGAGCTTGGCCGCGATGGCGACCGCGTCGGCACCGAGCTGCTCCTCGGCCGCCATGCCTTCGTCCACGGCGCTCAGCACCCGGTCGGCCGCCTTGCCCGTGAGGTCGGCGATGTACGACAGCCGGGCTCGCGCATCGGGCAGCGCGCCCACGGCCGACTCGATGTTCTGGTCGTAGCCCAGTTCGCGCAGCGCATCGTGCAGCTTGCGCGTGAGCTGGCCGACGCGCACGAACACGTCATAGCTGTCGCCGTTCTCGCGCGGCGCCGGCGCGGGCTCCTCGGCGGCGGCCGCGCCGGCCGGCGCGCTGGCGGGCTGGGCCGGCGCGGCCGGCGTCTCGACCTTCATCTCGCCGCTGGCGATCGCGTCGAACAGGGAATCGATATCGGTATCCACATCGTGCGGTGACATGCGACTCTCCCTGGGTCAGGCCGTGGCCTGGAGTTTCTGGATGATCTTGAGGATCTTTTCTTCGAGGGTGGCCTTGGTGAAAGGCTTCACCACATAGCCGCTGGCGCCGCGCTGGGCCGCGAGGACGATGTCCTCCTTCTTGGCCTCGGCCGTCACCATCAGCACCGGAATGTGCTTGAGGGCGGCGTCCTCGCGGATGTTCTGCAGCAGGTCGAATCCGTTCATGTTCGGCATGTTGATGTCCGACACGACGAAGTCGAAGTTGCCGCCGCGCAGCTTGTTCAGCGCCACCGCGCCGTCCTCCGCTTCATCGACGTTGTTGTAGCCCAGTTCCTTCAGCAGGCCGCGGACGATCCGCCGCATCGTCGAGAAGTCATCGACGATGAGGAACCGCAGGTTTGTGTCGCTCATGTTCACTCCCAAGACAGGTGCTAATTCGGTTTCGGCACGGTGGGCGCCGACTTGACACCGGCGGCCGCGCAGAGAAGAGGCGGGTTAGTCCCGCTGTTCGGACGACGGCCTCAGCGCCGTTCGTTGCGGGCCGCGTTGCGCGCGGCCTGGTCGTTCAGGCGTTCGAGCGGCGACATCTGCCGCCCTCCCGCCGCCTGGCGGTCGATGGCTTCCTGCGCACCGTCCGCATCCGACACACTGGTCTGGTTCTGCTCGCGGTTGTACATGCGGTCCACCGCGACCTTGTTCATCACGATGATCGAGATGCGCCGGTTCATCGGGTCGAGCGGATCGTCGGGATTGAACGGCACCGACGACGCCAGACCGGCGATCCGCACGATGCGGTCGGGCGCGATGCCGCCGACCACCAGCTCGCGCCGCGAGGCGTTGGCGCGGTCCGACGACAGCTCCCAGTTGCTGTAGCCGCCGAGTCCGCCGGCATAGGGCGAGGCGTCGGTATGGCCGAGCAGCGTGATGCTCTGGTCGACATCGTTCAGCACCGGCCCGATCTCGCGCAGGATCTCGCTCATGTACGACTTCATCACCGCCTTGCCCGAGTCGAACATCGGCCGGTTCTTGTCGTCGACGATCTGGATCCGCAGGCCCTCGGGCGTGATGTCGATCTTCACCTGGTTCTTGAACTCGGCCAGGCGCGGATTGTTGCCGATGGCCGCCTCGAGGTCGGCGCGCAGCTTGTCCATCTTGGCCGCCTCGGCGCGCTCCAGCTCGCGCTTCTCCTTGTCGAGCTCGCGCTTCTTTTCCTGCGGCGACATGCCGCGCTTGACCTGCCCGGTCGACTTCGAAAGATCGGCGCCGCCACCCGGGATGACAGCGGTTGCATCGCCCGCGCCCGAGCCGCCCGCGTTCGCCACCTTGAGCGGATTGGCGAAGAAGTCGGAGATGCCCTGAAGCTCGGCCTGGGTCGTGGAACCCAGCAGCCACATCAGCAGGAAGAAGGCCATCATCGCGGTCACGAAGTCGGCATAGGCGATCTTCCACGCGCCCCCGTGATGGCCGCCCGCGACCTTCTTGATGCGCTTGACGACGATGGTCGGCTTGGCCTTGTTGCCACCGGCGGAACTCATCGCGGCCTCCTCACTTCTTCTTCACATGGCCTTCGAGCTCGGCGAAGGTCGGGCGCTCGGTCGAGTACAGCACCTTGCGTCCGAACTCGACCGCGATCTGCGGCGCATAACCGTTGAGGCTGGCCAGCAGCGTGACCTTCACGCACTGGTACTGCTTGCCCTCTTCGTCCACATAGGCCTCCATCAGCGTGGCGACCGGGCCGACGAAGCCGTAGGACATGAGAATCCCCATGAACGTCCCGACCAGCGCCGCGCCGATCGCATGCCCCAGCACCGCCGGCGGCTGGCCGACCAGACCCATGGTGTGCACCACGCCCAGCACCGCCGCCACGATGCCCATGGCCGGCAGGCCGTCCGACACCTTGGTGATGGCATGCGACGGCACCAGCGCCTCGTGGTGATGGGTCTCGATCTCGTTGTCCATCAGGTTCTCGATCTCCATCGGATTGAGATTGCCGGACACCATGAGCCGCAGGTAGTCGCAGATGAACTCGATCAGATGGTGATCGGCGAGCGCCTCGGGATACTTCTGGAACATCGGCGAGGCGTCGGGATTCTCGATGTCGGACTCGATCGACATCAGCCCTTCCTTGCGCACCTTGCCGAGGATGTCGTAGAGCAGCGCCAGCAGATTCATGTAGTGCTCCTTCGACAGCGCCACGCCCTTGAAGGCCGCCGGCACCGCCTTGAAGGTGGCTCCCAGATGCTTCTTCGGCGTGCCGACCACGAAGGCGCCGGCCGAGGCGCCGCCGATCACCAGCAGCTCGATGGGCTGCCACAGCACGCCCAGATGGCCGCCCGACAGCGCGAAGCCGCCGACGACGCAGCCGATGATGATCACGTATCCAACGATGATGAACATGATGAAGCCCGTTATTCGGGTGGAACGGTGCCGCGCGCGAGCATGAAAAAACGGCGCCGGCTTGCATCAAGCAACGGCGCCGTCGGGCGGAAGGAAAGGCCGGGGTAATGGGCAGTCAGGCGGGTTCCAGGACCGGTGTTCCTTGCATTGGCCTGAGGGGCTCAGGCCTCGATCTCGTCATCGGGCAGCGGCAGCTCCACGCCCTGGGCGCGGGCCTGCTCGCGCTGGCGCGCGGTGCGCGCCGCCACGGTCTTGCCGGCGCGCGCCGGCGGATTGCACAGACCGCAGACATAGCCGTCGGTCAGGTCGTAGGCATGCACCACGAAATGCCCGGCGCACTTGGTGCAGCCGGTCAGCCGCAGCATGCCGGCATCGACGAACTTGGTCAGGCGCCAGGCCCGGGTGATGGAGAGCACGCGCTCAAGGTTCTTGGCCTCGATCTGTTCGAGGTACAGACGATAGGCCTTGATGACGGCATCGATCGGATCGATGTCGGTCGCCTTGTTGAGGTACTCGTACAGGTTCAGGAACAGCGAGCTGTGGATGTTCGGCTGCCAGGTCATGAACCAGTCGGTGCTGAAGGGCAGCATGCCCTTCGGCGGCGACTTGCCTTCCACTTCCTTGTAGAGCTTGAGCAGCCGCTCGTACGACAGCTTGGTCTCGGACTCCAGCACTTGCAGCCGGGCACCGAGCTTGATGAGCTCGACCGCGCGCTGCACGTCGCGTGAATCGCCGATGATGCTTTTCCTGGTCATGTTCTTTCCCTCCTGATTGGGCTCTTCGTGGGAGCGCGTTTCCGCGCGTTCCGGCGGCCTGCGGGAATTACTGGCGCGAGGTGGCTTCGGCGAAGTTCGACGCCATCACGATGCTGGCGTGCAGCGCATGGGCGCTGTCTTCGGTGGCGGCCGGCTTGTTGTGGCTGGTGAGCAGGTTCCAGACCATTTCGTCGTCGAAGCGGAAGCGCGACATCAGGGTGGCACCGCTTGCAACCTTGAGCATTTGCGCGGGCGTCAGCGAGTCGATCACGCCGGCCACGTCCTCGGAGATGCCGAGGCGGTAGAGCGCCTGGGCCTTGTCGGCACGAATCAGATGCTGGGCCAGCATCATGTACGAGAGGTTCACTTCGCGAATCTCTTGCATCAGTTGTTCGGTGTTCATGCTGATCTCCTCGATGAAACAAACACGAAGGTGACGGCGTTTGCCGCGTTGCGTGCGCTGTGTGAATCGCACTTCCATGGGTACGCATTGTCGGCAGCGAAACATTGGACATGAATCCGAAACGCGCTGTATCGCGTGTACGAATCGGCTGGCGCCGGCGTGTAGGAAGTTGCCTTACACGCCGGGCCGACCACCGCTGCGCTGCCCTTGCTCCCAGCTACGGCCGATGGCACGGCGTCTTGAGGGCTGATCGCTCGAAAAGCTGTGCGAAATTTCTCGATTCCGCCGGCAGGGCGCCGGCGGCCCTGAAAGCGGTGCTGTCTTGCAAGACAGTCAGGCCGCACGAGTGCTGTTTTATGTGATTTTCATCACACATTTCTCGCTCAAGTTCTGGCGCTTTTGCCGCTTTGCAGGAGCGGACTGCGGCTCCCGCTTGTCGCTGGCTCTCAAGTTTCGGGGCCGGGCCACGTTAACTGGCTCATCGGCACACAACATCAACGTGCCCCAGACCAATCCCCAAGGGAGCCAGCCATGCCCGCAGTCATCAATACCAACGTCGCCTCGCTCAGCGCCCAGCGTTATCTGAGCAGCTCGCAGATGTCGCTGAACACCTCGCTGCAACGTCTGTCGTCGGGTCTGCGCGTCAACAGCTCGAAGGACGACGCGGCCGGCCTGGCGATCGCCGACCGGATGGATTCGCAAGTGCGCGGCCTGACCGTCGCCACCCGCAATGCCAACGATGCGATCTCGCTGTCGCAGACGGCGGAAGGCGCGCTCGGCCAGATCGGCGACTCGCTGCAACGCATGCGTGAACTGGCGGTGCAGTCGGCCAACACGACCAACTCGTCGAGCGACCGCGACAGCCTGCAAGCCGAGTTCACGCAGCTGTCGAACGAAATCGACCGCGTGATCAAGAACACCAACTTCAACGGCACGGCCATCCTGCAGTACTCGGGCAGCATGGACTTCCAGGTCGGCGCGTCGACCGCGACCGACAACCAGGTCAGCATCACCTTCACCAGCGCCTTCTCGGCCCTGGGCGCGGTGTCGGGCATTGCCACCAGCGCCAGCGCCGGCCCCACCGGCGCCGCGATCTCGGGCGTGAGCGGCAACCTGGCCCTGAGCGCGATCAGCGCGATCGACGATGCGATCTCCGCCGTGAGCACGCAGCGCGCCACCTTCGGTGCGGCGCAAAACCGCTTCCAGGCCGTCATCAACACGCTCGCCGTGTCGAAGGAAAACCTGTCGGCCTCGCGCAGCCGGATCATGGATGCGGACTACGCCTCGGAAACCGCCAACCTGACCCGCGCGCAGATCCTGCAACAGGCCGGTACCGCGATGCTGGCCCAGGCGAACTCGGCGCCGAACTCGGTCATGAGCCTGCTGCGCTGATGATCGCGCGACGACCCGGCGGTAATCGCCGCCGGGGTCACTCCCCTCGCGCGAATGGCCGGTTCGGGATGGTTCGCGAGAACCGTCCCTGTTCGACCATCCAGCGTCACTCTCTCAAGGCAAGGTGAACGCCATGATTCGCGTCGCCAACGACAGCAGTACCGCAGCGGCACTCGATGTCGCGGCCACCGGGCAGCGGCCGACCGGCCAGGCCCGGGCCGCCCGCGACAGCGCCAGCAGCGCCCCGGCCGAAGCCACCGACAAGGCGGCCGCGACCGAGAAGACCAAGGCTTCGGCCAAGGCCAAACCCGAGGACGTGCAGGACGCGGTCAAGAAGCTCAACCAGTCGCTGGAAGACAGCAACCGGCAGGTGCGCTTCGAGATCGATCCTTCAAGTTCCCGGGTAATCACAAAGATCGTCGACACATCGACCAAGGAAGTCCTGCGGCAAATTCCGTCCGAAGAAGTACTGCGGATGGCAGAAGCGCTGAAGGGCAAGGACAGCTCGTCCTCCTCCAGCGGCAGCAGCGACATTCCGCTGGTACGCACGCGCGCCTGACGGCGCTCAAGCAAGGCTTTTGGAAGGGTGGGAAGCATGGCGACCGGAACGATTTCGAGTGCCGGCATTGGCTCGGGCCTGGATGTGGCGAGCCTCGTGTCGGGGCTGATGCAGACCGAACAGCAACCGCTGAACAACCTCAAGTCCCAGGCTTCTTCCTTCCAGTCCAAGCTCTCGGCCTATGGTCAGATTTCATCGAAGCTCTCGGCGCTGCAAACCGCCGCGCGCGAGATGAAGCGGCCGTCGGATCTGGTGTCGCTGAGCGGCAGCGTGGCCGATACCAGCATCGCCGCGGTAACGGTCGACAGCGCCGCCGTGGCCGGCGACTACAGCCTGGAAGTGAGCCAGCTGGCGCGCGCCCAGCGCACGGCGAGCGCGCCGTTTGCGAGCAGCAGCACCAGCATCGCGACCGGCGCCGGCAGCCTGCACATCGAGTTCGGCAGCTATACCGCCACCGATGTGCTCAACGGCGACGGCAGCGTGAAGACGCCGGCCAACACATTCACCACCAATGCCGACCGCGCCGCGATCGACGTGGCGATTCCGGCCGACCAGATGACGCCGATCGGCATCCGCAATGCGATCAATGCCAGCAAGCAGGGCGTGACCGCCAGCCTCATCAACGACGCCAACGGCACCCGTCTGGTCATCAGCAACGACCAGACCGGCGAGAAGCAGGCGATGAAGATCACCGCCACCGATCCGGACGGCGACAACACCGACGCGAACGGCCTGTCGGCCCTCGCCTACGATCCGACCGCTGCCGCCGGCAGCGGCAAGAACGCCACCCTGATGGCCGCCGCGCAGAACGCCAAGTTCACGCTCGACGGCATGGACATGAGCGCCGCCACCAACTCGGTGACCGACGTGGTCGACGGCGTGACGCTGACGCTGTCGGGCACCAACGTGGGCAAGCCCACCACGCTGTCGGTGAGCCAGGACTCGGGCACGGTGCTCAAGTCGATCAACGCGATCATCGACGCCTACAACTCGGCCAACTCGACGATGCGCAGCCTGACGGCCTACAACGCCGGCACCAAGACGGCGTCGGCCCTGACCGGCGATTCGGCGGTGCGCGGCATCCAGCAGCAGCTGCGCAGCACCTTCACCACGGCCTTCGGCAGCGGCTCGATGCAAAGGCTTGCAGACGCCGGCATCACCTTCCAGACCGACGGCAGCCTCAAGCTCGACAGCACCAAGTTCGACACCGCATTCAAGAACAACCGGGATGCTGTCGTAGGACTGTTCACGCAGGACGCGAGCGGCACGGCGGCCAAGGGACTGGGCGGCGCGCTCGATGAAACCATCGCCTCGATCACCGGCAGCAGCGGCGTGCTCAGCGCACGCACCGACGGGCTCAACGCCAGCCTCAAGCGCAACAGTTCGCGCCAGGACGCCGAGAACACCCGGCTGGCGATGGTTCAGGCGGCCTACCAGAACCAGTTCAACAAGCTGGACACCATCGTCTCGCAGAACAACTCGACGCTGTCCTACCTCACGACCCAGCTCGCGAAGCTCTGATCAGCGCCAGCGGCAAGGGCCAATTCGCTTTCACCAAGGGTCGGCGCACACCTCATGTTCTGGCCGCGCCGGCCGTGATTAACGTCAGTCAGAACGGGAGAATCCCGCATGTTTTCCAGCGCGAACCGCAGCAGCAACTACGCGACCGTGAGCCTTGAAAGCCGCGTGCTCGGCGCCAACCCGATCGGCCTGGTCG
>NZ_MUHU01000014.1 GCF_002105195.1 Derxia lacustris
GCCCGCAACCCCGCCGCCACGCGCGCCACCACCTCCTGCGCCGACTCCACCCCGCCAAACCGATGCCAAGCGAAATCCGCAACCCAGGCATCGACCGCCGCACGCGGAATGTCGGCCCAGCGCCGCCCTTCATGGCAGCCGAAATCCATCTCGTCGAAGCGAGCGTCGATCTGCGGCACTAGGTCGGGCCGCAGCGCATGCAGCGCGTCGGCAAGCTGGCGCGCGCGCAGCCGCGACGACACGCGCACCGGCAGGCCCGGCGGCACGAAGTCAGCCAGCGCCTGCGCGGCGACCTGCGTGGCGACGGGATCGGCGGGCACATCGAGCCGGCCGTAGCACAGCCCGGGCTCGACCCGCGGCCGGGCGTGGCGCGCGAGGATCAGGCGGCCGGTCATCGCGCCGACCTCATGGCGCCATCGCTCATCGCGCCGGCCTCACAGCGCGAGCAGCAGGCCGAGCAGGAAGGCCTGCTCGCAGACCTGCTGAGTGGCGCCGAGCGCGTCGCCGGTAAAGCCTTGCAGCCGGCGCGCGAGCAGGCGCCACATCCAGCCGAGGGCCAGCAGCGCGCCGGCCGTGGCGGCGGCCCATGCAAGCGCTGGCGCGGCGGTGAACCGGCTGGCGAGTCCGGCGGCAAGCGCCAGCGCGGCCAGCATCCACGCGGCGCCGGTGGCGAGCGCGCCGCTGCCGATGCGATCGGCCAGCGGCTTGGACTTGCTGCGCGCCGTGTCGCCCACATGCGGCAGCGTGCGGATGAGCACGAGCGGCAGCCCGCGCGACACGACCTGCGCGGCGAACAGCCCGAGCGCCGCGAGCCGCGCATCGACCTGCGCCAGCAGCGCGAGCTGGCCGAGCCGCAGCGCCGTCGCCAGCACCAGCGCGACCGCGCCAAAGCTGCCGATGCGCGAGTCTTTCATGATGTCCAGCGCGCGCTCGCGGTCGGCGCTGCCGCCCAGGCCGTCGGCCAGATCGGCCAGGCCGTCCTCGTGGAAGGCACCGGTCAGCAGCACGCCGAGCAGCGTGGCGAGCGCGGCCGCGACGAAGGCGGCGCCCGGTCGCGCCGGCAGCAGCGCGAGCGCCGCCCACAGCGCGCCGCCGGTGAGCGCGCCGATCAGCCAGCCCACGCCGGGAAAGTGCCCGGCGCTGGCGCGCAGCAGTTCGGGGCTGAAGCCGACCCAGGCGGCAAGCCGGCCGGTGACCGGGATGCGCGTGAAGAACTGGAGCGCGAGCAGGTAGCGGCGGAGGCAGTCGGCCACGGTGCGCGCTCAGGCGGTGCGGTCGGCGGCGTTCGCTCCGACGGGCGCGGCGGCGGCCTCGGCAGCGGGCGCCGCATCCGCCTGCGCCACGCCGGCCGACGCGAAGCTGGCCATCTCCGCCAGCAGCGTGCAGGCCGACACCAGCAGCGGCCAGGCCAGCGCCGCGCCCGAGCCTTCGCCGAGGCGCAGGCCGAGATCGAGCAGCGGTTCGGCGCCGAGCGCGTCGAGCATCAGGCCGTGGCCGCGCTCGCCCGAGCGGTGCGCGAACACGCAGCGTTGCAGCACGCTCGGCGCGAGACGCGCCGCGACCAGCACGGCAGCGCCGGTGATGAAGCCATCCACCACGATCACGCGGCGCTCGGTGGCGGCCTGGAGCACTACGCCGGTGAGCGTGGCGATCTCGAAGCCGCCGAGCGCGGCGAGCGCGTCGAGCGGCGCGGTGGCGTCGGCATGGCGCACGAGCACGGCGCGCAGCACCTCGGTCTTGCGCGCGATGCCGGCGGCGTCGAGGCCGGTGCCGGCGCCGGTGCAATCGGCGATGTCGTGGCCGGCGAGCCGCGCGAGCAGCAGCGCGGCGGCCGAGGTGTTGCCGATGCCCATCTCGCCGAGCAGCAGCGCATTGCCGGGCAGCGCGCGCACCAGATCGCGGCCGTTGCCGAGCGCGGCGGCGCATTGCGCGGCGGTCATCGCGGGCTGGTCGAAGGCGTCGGCGGTGCCGGCGGCCGGCTTGCACACGACCAGGCCCGGGCGCGGCGCGAAGTCGTGGCGCACGCCGCAGTCGGCCACGGTCAGCGCGATGCCGTGCTGGCGCGCGAGCACGCTGACGGCCGCGCCGCCGGCGAGGAAGTTCTCGACCATCTGCCAGGTCACGTCGCTGGGATAGGCCGAGACGCCGCGCGCCGCCAGCCCGTGGTCGGCGGCGCAGACCAGCAGTTGCGGCGCGACCAGCCGCGGGTACGCGCTGCCGAGGATGAGCCCGATGCGCAGCGCCAGCGCCTCGATGCGGCCGAGCGCGCCGAGCGGCTTGGTGAGCTGGTCGAGGCGCTCGCGCAGGCGGCTGTCGAGCAGCGGGTCGTGCAGGTCGGGGATGGGCGGGAGGTCGGGTGTCATGGGCGGATGAGCTGGTCGAGCAGGCCGGGAGCGGCATGGCGTTCGAGGAAGTCGGCGAGGCCGTCGAACACGGCGTCGAGCGTGGGCGCGCTGGCGCCGAACAGCGCGCGCAGCACGGCGGCGTCCTCGAACAGGCCGTGGACATAGCAGCCGAGCACATTGCCGCGCGCGTTCTGCCAGGCGAGGCCGGGGATGACTTCGCGCGCGTCGGGGCCGGTGGCGCGGGTGTGGCCGTGGTGGATTTCGTAGCCGTCTGCGTCGAGATCGGCGAGCGCGGCCCACGGCCCGGCGGCGAGCGCGCCGAAGCGCACGCGGGCACGGCGCACGGTCTTGTCGCGCGCGAAGACGGTGGCGAGCGGCAGCAGGCCGAGGCCCGCGACGGGTGCGGCGGCGGCGCCGGGCGCGGGCGCCGGGTCCGCGCCATCCACGCCGAGCGGGTCGTGCAGCGTCGCGCCCAGCATCTGCAAGCCGCCGCAGATGCCGAGCACCGCGCCGCCGGCGGCCGCGTGGCGCGCGATGGCCGCGTCCAGCCCCTGCGCGCGCAGCCAGGCCAGATCGGCCGTCGTGGCCTTGGAGCCGGGCAGCACGATCCAGTCGGCGCCGGCCAGTTCGGCGGGGCGGCGCGCCCACACCAGACGCAGGCCGGGCAGGTTCTTGAGCGGCTGGAATTCGTCGAGATTGCTGATGCGCGGCCAGGCGATGACGGCGACGGTCAGGCGCACGTCGCCGCTCGCGTGGGCGCGGTCGTCGAACACGCCGTCCTCCTCGGGCAGGCCGTGCTCGCGCCACATCGGCAGCGTGGCGACGGTGGCGATGCCGGTCAGTTCGCGCAGCATGTCGGGCGCGGGCGCGAGCAGGCTGGCATCGCCGCGAAACCGGTTGAGCACGAAGCCGGCGATGCGCGCGCGGTCGGCTTCGGGCAGCAGCGCCCAGGTGCCGTACAGGTGCGCAAAGGCGCCGCCGCGGTCGATGTCGGTGACGAGCAGGCAGCGCGCATCGGCATGGCGGGCGACGCGCAGGTTGACGACGTCGCTCGCCATCAGGTTGATCTCGGCCGGCGAGCCGGCGCCTTCGATCACGACCACGTCGTTGTCGGCGCGCAGCGCGTCGAGCGCGTCAGCGAGCTGGGGCCAGACGCGCTCCGAGCGGCCGCGCCACGGCAGCGCCGACAGCTCGGCACTGGCGCGGCCCATGAGCACGACCTGGCTGCGCGTGTCGGCCTCGGGCTTGAGCAGCAGCGGGTTCATGCGCACGTCGGGCCGGGCGCGCGCGGCGAGTGCCTGGAAGTACTGGGCCGAGCCGATCTCGCCTTCGCCGCCGTCGGGGCCGGCGACCACGCGCGCGTTGTTGCTCATGTTCTGCGCCTTGAACGGCGCGACGCGCAGGCCGCGCCGCGCGTAATGGCGGCACAGCGCGGTGGCGAGCCAGCTCTTGCCGGCGCCGCTGGTGGTGCCGAGCACCATCACGCAGGTGGCGGTCATGGTCGGGCTTTCTGGAGTGGGCGCCAGGCGCGCGCAAGCGCGTCCTGCGAGGCCGGCGCCAGCACGCCCAGGCGCACATGGCCGGGCAGGCCGAAGGAGGCGGTGTCGCGCAGGCGCACGCCGTGGGCGGCAAGCGCTGCCGGGTCGGGCGCGCGGTCGGGCCGGGCGCAGAAGAAGTTGGCGCAGCTCGGCAACACGGTCCAGCCCAGCTCGCGGCAGAGCTGGCGCTGGCGTGCGCGCCAGTCGGCGAGCAGACGCAGGCTGCGCGCGAGCCAGGCCTGGGTCTCGGGCCGGGTCCAGGCGCTGAGCAGCGCGACGCCGTCGGCGCCGAGCGGCCAGGACGGCGCGAGTGCGTCGAGCGCCGCGAGATCGGCCGGATCGGCGGCGCGCGGCGCGACCACGTAGGCGGCGCGCACGCCGGTCAGGCCGAGTGCCTTGTTCGGCGTCCACAGCTGCCAGCCGTGCGGGTCGCGTGGCGCGTCGGGCGGGTCGAGCCGCAGCGGCGCATAGGCGCAGTCGAGCATGTCGATGCGGTCGGCGCGGGCGCTGGCGGCCAGTACCGGCAGCGCCGGTTCGGGCTGGCCGAGCGGGCTCGACGGCTCGCAGGCCCAGGTGAGCGCGGCGCGCGCCGGCTCGGCGGTGAGCGCGAGGCCGTGGGCGCGCGCGGCATGGGCGTAGTCGCCGTAGGCATGGGGCGGCAGCCACACGGCAGGTGCATCGGCGCCCTGCCCGGCCGCTCGGCGCGCGACATGGGCGCTGATGCGCTGGATGAATTCGCTGGCGCTGGCGGCGATGAGGATGCGGTCGGGCGCGACGCGGTGCCGCGCGGCGAGCGCGGCGCGCAGCGCGGTATGGGCCGGATCGGGATAGCGCGCGAAGTCGGCGCGGCGGATGGCGTCGAGCGCCGTCGGACAGGGGCCGCAGGCGTTGGCGTTGGTCGAGAAGTCGTGCGGCAGCGGGCCGGCTGCGTCGGGGCCGCCGTGGCTGCGCGCGGGCGGGCCCGGCGCGGCGTTGGGCTGGCTGCGGTCAGGCATGGTCGGCCAGCCCTTGCAGCAGCGCGCCGAGCGCAAGGCCCGCGCCGGCCAGCGGCGGCAGCGTCAGCAGCACGCGCCCGGCCAGGCGGCAGGCGCGCGCGATGTCGGCCGGCGCCGGCGCGCGCCCGGCCGGGTTGAGCATGTAGACGCCGGGCTTGCCGAGCCGCAGGCCGAGCGCCAGCGCCATCGCGCCCATCGGCCAGCCGCCGTTGGGCGAGGGCGTGACGCGGGCTTGGCGGGCCAGTTCTGCATGGCGCGGGCGGGCCGCTGCCGGTGCCACCGCGCAGAGCAGCGCCGCCGTCAGCCGCGCCGGCAGCCAAGACGCCGCATCGTCGGCGCGTGCGGCCCATTTGCCGGCCCAGGTCCAGTCGCGGCCGTGGCGCGCGCCGCGATAGCCCCACATGGCGTCGGCAGTGTTGGCATAGCGGTAGAGCGCGGCGCCCGGCAGGCCGGCGACGCAGAACCAGAACAGCGGCGCGACGACCGAATCGTTGAGGTTCTCGGCCAGCGTCTCGATGGCGGCTTCGCGCACGGCGGCGTCGTCGAGCGTGGCGACATCGCGGCTGACGAGCCGGGCCAGCCGCGCGCGGCCGGCGTCAGGCGAAGTGGCGAGCGCGGCTTCGACCGCGAGCACCTCGTCGCGCAGCATGGCCCAGGCGAGCATCGGCTTGAGCAGCAGGCCGAGGCCGAGGACGGCGAGCGGCGCGGCCAGCGCGAACAGTGCGCGCTCGGCGACGACGGCCAGCGCGGTGACGGCGATGGCGCCGAGGCTCCACGCGAGTGCGCCGGCGAAGAAGCGTGGCCAGTCGGCGGCGGCGGGCTGCGCGACTTCAGCAGCGGCGTCGGCAGCTCCGGCAACGGGCGGCGCGCCGGAAACCACCGCCGGCGCAATCCACCGCCCGGCCCAGCCCAGCCAGCGCCCCATCGCCACCACCGGATGCAGCCGCGCCGGCGGCTCGCCGAGCCAGCCGTCCACCGCCAGCGCGACGCAGAGCGCAAGCCAGGGCGTCATCGCCGCCTCAATCCTCGATGCCGCGCTGCGCCGGGATGCCGGCGTCGAAGGCGTGCTTCACCTTCGTCATCTCGGTCACGGTATCGGCGAGCGCGACGATCTCGGGCGGGCAGCGCCGGCCGGTCAGGCACACGCTCACATGCGCGGGCCGGTTGCGCAGCGTGTCGAGCACCTCGTCGAGCGGCAGCCAGCCGTAGATGAGCGGATAGGTGATCTCGTCGAGCACCACGAGAAACAGCTCGCCGCCGAGGATGCTGTCGCGCGCCTTGGCCCAGCCGTCGCGCGCGAGTTGCGCCGAATGCTCCAGGTCGTGGCTCTTCCAGCTGAAGCCGTCGCCCAGCCCCTCCACCGGCAGGCCGATGCGCTCGAACATGCGGTGCTCGCCGAAACGCGCGCTCGGCACCTTCATGAACTGCCAGACCTTGACCGCCTTGCCGCGCCCGAAGGCGCGCAGCGCGAGGCCGAAGGCGGCCGTGCTCTTGCCCTTGCCGTCGCCGGTGTTGACGATGACCAGCCCGCGCCGCTCGGCACGCTCGGGTTCGCGGGGCTTGTCGGTGGGCGGGGTTTCGATCTGCATGGCGATTGCCTCGGGGCGATGCGGTTGAAAGGGCTCAGGGCAGCGGCAGCGCGACGCGCCGGCCGTCGACGGTGCGGATCGCGATGCGCTGCGCGAACACCGCCTCCAGCGCGCGATGCGTGGCGGCGTCGGCGCAGGCGCCGCGATGCACGACGCGGCCGGCGTCGATCAGCACCAGGTCGTCGGCCTGGAGGGCGAAGGTGATCTCGTGCAGCACGCTCACCACGGTGCGGCCGGCGGCCACCAGCTCGCGCACGAGGCGCAGCCAGTCGGCCTGATGCGGCGGGTCGAGGTTGGCGAGCGGTTCGTCCATCAGCAGCACCTCGGCCTCGACCGCCAGCGCGCGCGCCAGCAGCACGCGCTGGCGTTCGCCGCCCGACAGCTGGCCGAGCGGCCGGTCGCGCCAGTCCCAGGCTTGGGTGGCGCGCAGCGCGCGTTCGGCTGCCGCGTGGTCGGCCGGGCCGGGCGGCGCGAGCCAGCCCTGATGCGGCAGCCGGCCGAGCAGCGCCACATCCAGCGCCGTGAGGTCGGGCGCGCCGGCCTCGTTCTGGCCCAGCCACGACAGCCGGCGCGCGCGGCTGCGGCGGTCGAGCCGGTCGAGCGGATCGCCGTGCAGCAGCACCGTGCCGGTATGCGGCAGCAGCCCGGCGAGCGCGCGCAGCAGCGTGCTCTTGCCGGCGCCGTTGGGCCCGGCGATGGCGGTCCAGCGGCCGGCGGCCAGCTTCAGGTCGATGCCGTGCAGCACCTGGGCGCGGCCGAGCCGGGCGCCGAGCGCGCGCGCTTCGAGCGCCGGGCCGGCGGCCGTTCCGGCCGGCACGCTGGCCGTGCCTGCGAGCGGCGCGGTCATTCGCGCAGCCCCGCGCCGCGATGCATGAGCCACAGCAGATAGCCGCCGCCCAGCACCGCCGTGAGGATGCCGACCGGCAGCTCCTGCGGCGCGACCAGCAGCCGCGCCAGCAGATCGGCCGCCAGCAGCAGCGCGCCGCCGGTGATGGCCGACAGCGCCAGCAGCGGCGCATGCGTGGTCTTGATGCGCGCGCGCACCAGATGCGGCGCCGCCAGCCCGACGAAGGCGATGAGCCCGGTCTGGGCCACGGCCGCGCCGGTCGCCAGCGCCAGCGTGGCCACCAGCGCGGCGCGCATCGGCGCAAGCGGCAGGCCCAGGCTGGCGGCCGTGGCCTCGCCGAGCGCCAGCCCATCGAGCAGGCGCGCGAGCGCGAGCGCCACGCCCAGCGTGAGCGCCAGCGCGCCGGCCATCACGCCGCAGGCGGCCCAGCCGACAAAGCCCGTGGAGCCGAGCATGAAGGCCTGCATCGCCTGAAGAATCTCGGGCGACAGCAGGCTGATGAGCGAGCTGCATGCGCCCAGCACCACGCCGACGATCACGCCGGCCAGCAGCAGCCGCAGCCGGTGCTGCACGCCGCCCGCCAGCGCCAGCGTCAGCAGCACCGCGAGCGTGGCGCCGGCAAAGGCCGCGCCGGTCAGGCCCAGGCGTGCCAGCCATTGCACCGTCATCGGGCTGCCGCCGAACAGCGCCAGCGCCGTCGCCACGCCGAGCGACGCACCCGACGCGCTGCCGAGCAGATAGGGATCGGCAAGCGGATTGCGGAACAGCCCCTGCGCGATCGCGCCGGCCAGCCCGAGCAGCGCGCCGGCCAGCCAGCTGCCGAGCGAACGCGGCAGCCGGATGTCGAGCACGATGCGGCGCGCAAAGTCGTCGTCGAGCGCGCGCCAGGCCGCCTCGAAGCCGGTGCTGCCGATGCTGGCGCCAAGCGCGATCAGCAGCAGCCCCGCGACGAGGCCGACGCCGCCAAGCCGCGCTGCGCGACGCTGGCGCGGCATGCCGGCGCTCACGGCTGCGCGCTCCGCGTCACGCCGGGCGCCTTGGCGGCGAGGCAGTCGGCCATGATCCGCGCCGCCTCGGGCAGGCGCGGGCCGGGATGGACCAGCGCATCCGAAGCCTCGGGCGCGAACACGCAGACCCGCCCTTCGCGCAGCGCGCGGATGCCGGCCCAGCCGGGCCGGTCGGCCATGCCGGTGTGATTGCGGTCGCCGACCATGATGACTTCGGGATCGGCGCGCACCACGTATTCGGGATTGAGCTTGGGGAAAGGGCCGAGCTCGGCCGGCACGATGTTGACCGCGCCGAGCCGCGCCAGCGTCTCGCCGATGAAGGAGCTGGCGCCGGCCGCATAGGGCGCGCGGTTCACCTCGAAATACACGCGCGCGCCGCGCACGCCGGCCGGCAGCGTGGCGGCGATGGCGGCGAGCTCGCCGTCGATGCGCTGCCACAGGCGCGCGCCGTCGGCGGCCGGCAACCCGAGCGCCGCTGCCAGCTTGCCGATCACGCGCTGCACATCGGCCTGACTGCGCGGCTCCAGCGCCAGCACCGGTACGCCGAGCGCGCGCAGCCGATCGCTGGCGCGCGACGAGGTGGCGGCGAGCACCAGATCGGGCCGCAGCGCGACGATGGCCTCGATGTTGGGATCGAGCCCGCCGCCCACGCGCGGCAGCGCGGCGACCGTGGCGGCCGGCCAGCTTGAGTAGCGGTCGACGCCGACCAGCCGCGCGCACTGGCCGAGCGCGCAGACCGTCTCGGTGAGCGAGGGCAGCAGGCTGACCACGCGGCGCGGCGCGGCCGGCAGGCTCAGGCGGCTGCCGGCGTCGTCGGTCAGCTCGATGGCGGTGGCACTGGCGCCAGCGCGGGCGCCGGGCGCGGCGTCGGCGGCGCGCGCAAACGGCGCGGCAGCGGCCAGCGCCAGCGCCAGCGCCAGCAGCGCGACCCGGCCGAGCCTGCTCACCGCGCCTCCTTGAGCGTGAGCGGCAGGCCGGCGGCCATCAGCGTCACGCGGGCGCAGGCGGCGGCCACGCGCTGGTTGAGCAGCCCGAGCGCATCGACAAAGGCGCGGGTCTCGCGGCCGAGCGGAATCACGCCGAGGCCGATCTCGTTGCCGACCAGCAGCACCGGCGCGCGCGCCGCGCCGAGCGCATCGAGCAGCGCGGCGATTTCCGGCGCCGGATCGGCGGGCTCGGATGGCGCTGCCGGCAGCAGCAGATTGGCGAGCCAGAGCGTGAGGCAGTCGACCACCACCAGCCGGCCCGGGCGCGATTCGGCGGCCAGCGTCGCGCCGAGTTGCAGCGGCGCCTCGACCGTGACCATGCGCGGCAGCCGGGCTGCGCGGTCGGCGCGATGGCGCTCGATGCGGGCACGCATCTCGTCGTCGCCGGCGCGCGCGGTGGCGATGAAGCAGGCCTCGCGCGCCGGCGCCGCCGCCAGCCAGCGCTCGGCCAGCTGCTCGGCGCGGCGCGACTTGCCGCTCTTCTGGCCGCCCAGGATCAGTTCGGTGCTGGCGATGTCGGTCATGACGCGCGCGGCAGAAAGAGCGCCGCCGTGGCCTCGGGCGAGGACGCGAAGCTCGGATGGAAGAAGCTCGCGGCGATGGCGCCGCGCCGGTAGACCGCCTCGCCGTGGCCGCTGCCGTGGCTCGGCTCGGTGCGCGCCACCGGCGCCAGCGGGCTCACCGCACGCGCGAAATGAAAGCTGTGGCCGCGCAGCTCGCGCCCGTCGAGCAGCAGGCGCTGCGGCCCGAGCCCGGCGAGCCGGCGCTGCATCGCCACCGCGCCCGGCAGCAGGCCCCACATCGCATGCGCGCTGCCATCGGCCAGGGTCAGGCTGTCGAACAGCAGCATCAGGCCGCCGCATTCGGCCCAGACCGGCCGGCCGGCCGCCACATGCGCCGCCAGGCTGGCGCGCAGCGAATGGTTGGCGGCCAGCCGCTCGGCATGCAGCTCGGGATAGCCGCCGGGCAGCCAGACCGCGTCGCAGGCCGGCAGCGCCGCATCGGCCAGCGGCGAGAAGAACACCAGCCGCGCGCCGAGCGCCTGGAGCGTGGCGAGATTGGCCGGATAGAGGAAGCAGCAGGCGGCATCGCGCGCGACGGCCACGGTGCGGCCGGCCAGCAGCGGCGGCACGGCCGGCCGGGCCGGCGGCGCGGCGAAGTCGACCGACCAGCGCCGCGCCAGTTCGGCCGGCGCGAGCTGGCCGAGCGGCGTGCGCGCGAGCGCATCGGCGGCGGCATCGATCCGGGCCGGCGCGTCGGCGAGTTCGTCGGCCACGGTCAGGCCCAGATGGCGCTCGGGCAGCACGTAGGCCTCGCCGCGCGGCAGGGCGCCGAGCCAGTCGCCGATGTCACTCAGGCCGTCGCGCAGCATGTCGGCATGGCGCGCGCCGGCCACGCGATTGGCCAGCACGCCGGCCCAGGGCAGCCCGGGCCGGTAATGGCGCAGGCCGTGCACCAGCGCGCCGAAGGTGCCGGCCATCGCGCTGGCGTCGATCACCGCCAGCACCGGCAGGCCGAAGCGCGCGGCCAGATCGGCCGCCGACGGCTCGCCGTCGAACAGGCCCATCACGCCTTCGACCAGGATCAGGTCGGATTCGCCGGCGGCCGCATGCAGCCGGGTCGCGCATTGCTCCGCGCCGTCGATCCACAGATCGAGCTGGTGCGTGGTGCGGCCGCTGGCCAGCGTGTGCCAGAGCGGATCGAGGAAATCGGGCCCGACCTTGAACACGCTGACCCGGCGGCCGGCGCGCGCATGCAGCCGCGCCAGCGCCGCCACCGCCGTGGTCTTGCCCTGGCCCGAGGCCGGCGCGGCGACCAGCAGCGCCGGGCAGCGCGCGACGGCCGGCGTAGCCGTCACCTGGGCGCCCAGGTCAGGCCGGCATAAAGCAGCCGGCCGCCGGTCGCATAGCCAAGCGCGGTCTCGTAGGCCTTGTCGGCGAGGTTGTCGGCGCGCAGCAGCAGCGACAGCTCGCGCGTGAGCGCGGTGCGCGCATGCAGCCCGAGCAGCGCATAGCCGCCCAGCGCCTGGCGGTTGGCGGCATCGTCCCAGCGCTTGCCCGAGGCTTGCACGCTGGCGCCGAGCGTCCAGTCGGCGAACCGGGTATCGGCCGCGACATTGCCGTGCAAGCGCGCGCGCCGGCGCAGCAGCAGGCCGGTGTCGCTGTCGCGCGGCAGCTGCCAGTCGAGCGAGCCGGTCAGGTTCAGCTCGGCCAGCCGGGTTGCGCCGCTCAGCGTCGCGCCCTCGACCTCGGCGCGCGCGGTGTTGGCATAGCAGCCGAATTCGGATGCGCAACTGCCGCTGCCGACGAAGGCGATGAGATTGCTCAGCCGGTTGCGGTAGGCCACCAGCCCGATCTCGTCGCTGCCGCGCCGATGGCGCAGGCCCAGCTCCAGATTGCGGCTGACTTCGGGCCGCAGGCTGGCATCGCCGTATTCGCTGAAGCGCTGATAAAGCGTCGGCGCGCGAAATGCCGTGCCGAATGAAGCGCTCGCGCGCCAATTGGCCGCGAATGAATTGGCATAGGCAATTGCGCCATTGGTCTTGGCGCCGAATTCGCTGTCGTCATCGCGCCGCGCATTGAGTTGCAGCACATGCGCGCCTTCGCTGTAGCCATAGCCGGCAATCGCCGCATTCTGGCTCCGGTCATTGCGGCTGGGCGAAATGCTGGAATTGTCGAGCTGATCCTCGCGGCGTTCCAGCGCGAAATTGGCGCGCTGCGCGCCCGATTGCCAGGCATTGTCGAGCAGGTAATTGCGCAGCCGGGTTTCGGTCGAATAGACCGACGGCGCGGTTTGATAGCGGCTGTGGCTTTCGCTGGCGCTGGCATGGGTGCTCCAGCCGTCGGCCCAGCGCGCGCTCCAGTCGAGGCCGGTAGTGAGCAGGCGCTGGCGCGAGCGATCGTCGGCCGTGCGCGAGCTGTCGTACTGGGCGTCGAGGCTGTTCCAGAGCAGGCTCGCTTCCAGCCGCTGGCCGGCGGCCGGGCGCAGGCCCACGCGGGCATTGGCCGAGCTGCTCCAGGCGCCGTCGCGGTCGGGATTGGCGCGCGCGCCGCTGCGGGCGCTGAAGCCTTCGCTGGTGCTGCGGCCGAGGCCGGCGGCCCAGTCGAGCAGCTCGCCGCCCTGTCTGGCCGAGGCCTCGACGCGCGCACTGTCGTGGTTGCCCACGCCGGCCGTCAACACCGGCGCGAACGCGCCTTCGCCCCGCCGGGTGAAGATCTGGATCACGCCAGCGATGGCGTCCGAGCCGTAGATGGCGGCGGCCGGGCCGCGCAGCACCTCGATGCGCTCGATGCGCGCCAGCGGGATCGACTCCCAGTTGGCGCCGCCGGTCGATTGCGAATCGATGCGCACGCCGTCCACGAACACGGCGGTAAAGCGCGATTCGCCGCCGCGCACGAACACGCTGGTGGTCGCGCCCGGCCCGCCGTTGCGCGCGATCTCGATGCCCGGCACGCGTGCCAGCAGATCGGCCACGGCGGCCGCGCCGCTGTTCTCGATGGTGGTCTGGTCGATGACCGTCATGTCGGCCACCACCTCGGCCAGCGGCTGGCTGGCGCGGCTGGCGGTCACCACCACCTCGGCGAGCCGGGCGGTCTGGGCCTGAACGGATTGGGAATGGGCGACGAACAGCGCGGCCAGCGCCGGAAGGGACGCAATTGCGCGCCCGCAAGGGAATGTCATGGGAATAGCCAATTCGGATTGCCCTCACCGCCTTCCCCGACGGTGCATGAGCGCAATGGCACGCAATGGCGTGCCGCCTTGTTGGCCGGTATCCGGGCTGGCAAATGCAACCCTCGCCGCCTTCCCACCGGCAAATTGCCGGCAGTGGCGTGTGGACGAGAGCTAAGACTGGGCTTGTTTGCCTACCGTTGCGGGGGCAGCTAGGTTGAAGCCGGAATTGCCGGCTTTCCTGATTCCCGTTTAACTTGCAATCGCGAGCGAATTGCAGAGCACCAACGGCGGCGAGGATACCGCAGTTGGCGCAATTGAGGCGCCCCGGCAATTGCGCAACGGAAAATGCCGCGCCAATTGGCGCCGGCAATTGATGCAGCCCGGCGGCCTCAGGCGGCGCGCACGCGCGGGCTGGCGGCGGGCGCCTCGTCGGCCGGCTGGAGCAGACGCATCACGATCTCGGCCACGCTGCGCACATGGGCCTCGGCGGCCTCCTGCGCGGCCGGCGCGTCGCCGGCGCGGATGGCCGCGAGCAGCTTGTGCATCTCGGCCACCGCCGTCACGCCGCGCCCCGGCGTGGCGATGGTGATGGCGCGCAGCCGGTTGATGCGCGCATTGAGCGACTGGGCGATGCCCCAGGCCACGGTCTCGCCGCCGGCGGCAAACATCAGCTCGTAGAAGCGGCCGGTCTCGGCCAGCACCGCCGCATGGTCGCCGGTCGCGAAGGCGGCCTCGATGAGCATGATGGTCGCGCCGAGCCGGGCCACCACCTGGGCATCGGCCCGGCGCGCGCAGGCGGCGGCGGCATGGCCTTCGAGCAGCGCGCGGATCTCGTAGATCTGGCGCGTGGTGTCGGTATCGATGGTGGCGACCACCGGCCCGTGATTGGGCAGCGACTCGACCAGCCCCTCGGTTTCAAGGTGGCGCAGCACCTCGCGCACGATGGTGCGGCTCACGCCCAGCTCGTCGCAGAGCGTGCGCTCCACCAGCCGCTCGCCGGCCTTGAAGTACTCGTCGAGGATGGCCGCACGCATCTTTTCGAGCGTGAGTTCGCGCAGCGTCTTCTTGCTGCGGTCGATCTTCAGTGAGCCGACGGCCCTGGTCATCCGGTTCTCCCTGTTGTGGTCTGGCAAGTCAGATTCCGCCGAAGCAAAGGTACTTGATCTCCAGGTAGTCCTCGATGCCGGCGCGGCCGCCTTCGCGCCCGAGGCCCGACTGCTTGATGCCGCCGAACGGCGCCACTTCGCTGGAGATGAGGCCGGTGTTGATGCCGACCATGCCGGTTTCGAGCGCCTCGGCGACGCGGAAGGCGCGGCCGATGTCGCGCGTGAAGAAATAGCCGGCCAGCCCGCTGTCGCTGGCATTGGCCAGGGCCAGCGCCTCGGCCTCGCTGTCAAACCGGAACACCGGCGCGACCGGGCCGAAGGTTTCCTCGCGCGCGATGCGCATCGCCGGCGTGACGCCGGCCAGCACCGTGGGCGCATAGAAGTTGGGGCCGGCCGCATGGCGCATGCCGCCGGTAACCACGCGGGCGCCGAGCGCGACCGCATCGGCCACATGGGCCTCGACCTTGGCCACGGCGCGCGCATCGATGAGCGGGCCTTGCGTGGTGCCGTCGGCATCGCCGGCGCCGACCTGGAGCGCGGCGGCGCGTTCGGCAAGCCTTTGCACGAATGCATCGTGAATGCCGGCCTGCACGATGAAGCGGTTGGCGCAGACGCAGGTCTGGCCCGAGTTGCGGTACTTGGCTGCCATCGCGCCATCGACTGCCGCGTCGAGGTCGGCATCGTCGAACACGATGAAGGGCGCATGGCCGCCGAGCTCCATGCTCACCTTTTTGACCGTGTCGGCGCATTGCGCGAGCAGCAGCTTGCCGACGCCGGTCGAGCCGGTGAAGGTGAGCTTGCGCACCGCCGGGCTGGCGGTGAGCGCGGCGCCGATGACCGGCGCATCGCCGGTGAGCACGTTGAACACGCCACGCGGAATGCCGGCGCGCTGGGCCAGCTCGGCCAGCGCCAGCGCCGACAGCGGCGTGAGTTCGGCCGGCTTGAGCACCATCGTGCAGCCGGCCGCCAGCGCCGGCGCGAGCTTGCGGGCGATCATCGCGTTGGGGAAGTTCCAGGGCGTGATCGCGGCGACCACGCCGACCGGCTGGCGGATCGCCACCAGACGCTTGTCGGCGCTCGGCGCGGGAATGGTCTCGCCGTAGATGCGCCGGGCTTCCTCGGCAAACCAGCGCACATAGCCGGCGCCGTAGCGGATTTCGCCGCGCGCCTCGGCCAGCGGCTTGCCCTGCTCGGCCGTCAGGATGCGGGCCAGATCCTCGACATTGGCGATGAGCAGGTCGTGCAGCTTCATGAGCAGCGTGGCGCGCTCGTCGGCGGTGCGCGCGCGCCAGGCCGGCAATGCGCGTTCGGCGGCGGCGATGGCGGCCTGGGTTTCGGCTGTGCCGAGCCGGGGCACGCGTGCCACCCGCGTGCCGCGCGCCGGATCGATCACGTCGATGCGGTCGGCGCCGTCGAGCCATTCGCCATCGATGAGGCAGTGCTGGCGCAGCAGGGTCGGGTCGGAAAGCTGGAGCGAAGAAGTGTTGGGCATGAGGGTTTCGTGTTCAGGCGGCGGCATAGACCCGGGCTCGCGCCGGGTCCCATTCGATGCGCACATGGTCGCCGATGGCGGCGGCGGCTTCGGGGTTGTCGCCGAGCGGGCGGCGGATGGAGATTTCCTGCTCCCACGGCGTGACGACGGCGTAATGCAGGCTGTCGCCAAGGTAGCTCACGTCGCGCACCCGCACCTCGATGCCCGGGCCGTCGGTGCGGGCCGGCGCCGGCAGCACGCGGATGCGGTCGGGCCGCAGCATGAGCGTGGCGCTGGCGCCGCGCGCCATCGGCATGTGCAGCGGCACGCTGCCGGCGCGCAGGCCGTTGGGCAGCGCCAGCTCGGCCGCGCCGCCGGCGACCGCCTCGACCGTCACCGGCAGGAAGTTGGAATTGCCGAGGAAGCTCGCGACGAAGCGCGAGGCTGGCGCCTCGTACAGCGCGGCGCCGCTGTCGCACTGCTCGATGCGGCCCTTGCTGAACACCGCGATGCGGTCGGACAGCCGCAGCGCCTCTTCCTGGTCGTGGGTCACGTAGAGCACGGTCACGCCGGTCTCGCGGTGGATGCGGCGCAGTTCGTCCTGCAACTCCTCGCGCAGCTTCTTGTCGAGCGCCGACAGCGGCTCGTCCATCAGCAGCAGCGGCGGGTCGTAGGCCAGCGCGCGGGCGATCGCCACCCGCTGCTGCTGGCCGCCCGACAGCTGGGCCGGCATGCGGCCGCCCAGGTCGGCCAGATGCACCAGCGCCAGCATCTGCTGGACGCGGGCCTTGATCTCGGCCTCGGGCCGCTTGCGCACCCGTAGCGGGAAGGCCACGTTCTCGGCCACCGTCAGATGCGGGAACAGCGTGTAGCGCTGGAACACCATGCCGATGTTGCGCTGGTTGGGCGGCACCGCCAGCAGGTTGCGACCGTCGAGCGCCACGCTGCCCTCGGTCGGGTCCTGGAACCCGGCCACGATGTAGAGCGTGGTGCTCTTGCCCGAGCCGGACGGCCCGAGAAAGGTCATGAACTCGCCGCGCCGGATGTCGAGCGACAGGTGTTCGATCGCCACCGCGTCGCCATACGTCTTGCGCAGGCCGCGGATCGCGAGGAAGGGCGAAGCGTTATCGGAGGCCATCTTGTTTGCCTTTGCGGAGCACGACGGAAAGCAGCATGAGCACGAGGGTGAAGCCGATCAGCAGCGTGGACACGGCGGCGATCACCGGCGACAGGTCCTGGCGCAGCGAACTCCAGATGCGCACCGGCAGGGTTTCCATGCCGGGCGTGGCCATGAAGATCGACAGCACCACTTCGTCCCATGACGCCAGAAACGAGAACACGGCGGCCGAGAACAGCCCCGAGCGGATCGCCGGCAGCGTGACCCGCAGCCGGGTTTGCAGCCGGCTCGCGCCGCAGACCAGCGCCGCATCCTCCAGCGCGAAGTCGAAGCCTTCGAGCGCATTGCCGAGAGTGATGATGGAAAACGGCAGCGCCACCAGCAGATGGCCGATGACGAAGCCGAGCAGCGAACCGGTCAGCCCGATCCTGAGAAACACCGCATAGAGCGCCACCGCCAGCACCACCACCGGCAGCACCATCGGCGTGAGGAAGAAGGCGCGCAGCGCGGCGCGGCCGGCAAAGCTGCCGCGCACCAGCGCCAGCGCGGTCATGAAGCCGAGGCCCACCGACAGCACGGTGACGATGGCCGCCACCTTGAAGCTGTTGAACGCCGCAACGGCCCAGCCGCTGTCGGCAAACAGCTCCTCGTACCACTGGAGCGTCCAGCCCGGCGGCGGAAACACCAGCCATTGCGACGAGCCGAACGACAGCGCGCCGATGAAGACGATGGGCGTGAGCAGGAACAGGCCGGTGGCCAGGCCGATGGCGATCAGCGCGGTGCGCAGCGGCCAGCCCAGGCGGTCGAAGTCGAGCAGCATGTCAGCGCCCTCCCCTGCTGCCGGCGCCATCCACCAGCCGCAGTTGCAATGCGTAAAGGCCGAGCGTCACGGTCATCAGCACCACCGCGGCGGCACCGGCCAGACCCCAGTCGAGCAGCGACTGCACCAGCTGGGCGATCAGCTCGGCCAGCATCATGTGCGAGGTGCCGCCGAGCAGCGCCGGCGTGACGAAATAGCCGAGCGACATCACGAACACCATCAGCGCGCCGCTCGCGATGCCGGGCAGCGCCAGCGGCAGCAGCACGCGTGCAAAGGCTTGCCAGCGCGTCGCGCCGCAGATGGCCGCCGCGCGCAGGATCGAGGGATCGATGTTGCGCAGCGTGGTGTGCAGCGGCATGACCAGGAAGGGCAGCATGATGTAGCTCATGCCCACGGTCACGCCGACCAGGTTGTTGACCAGCGCCAGCGGCGTGTCGATCAGACCCAGCTGCATCAGCGTGCGGTTGATGAGGCCGGTGCGCTGCAGCAGGATCATCCAGGCATAGGTGCGCGCCAGCAGATTGGTCCACATCGACAGCAGCAGCACGCCGAACAGCAGCGCGCTCCAGCCGCGCGGCAGCAGCGCCAGCAGCCAGGCCACCGGAAAGCCGACCGCCACCGTGACCGCGGTGACGACCGCCGCCACGAGGAAGGTGTTGCCGAGCACGCGCAGATAGCTGCCGCCGGCGATCAGCTCGGCATAGTTCTGCACGCCGAGCTGCGGCTCGGTAAAGCTGCGCAGCAGCAGGCTGACGACCGGCAGCACGAAGAACAGCAGCAGCAGCAGCAGCGCGGGCATGACCCAGCGCAAGCCGGTCTTCGATTGCGCCGTCAGGCGCGGCAGGCTGGGTGCGGTCACGGGAGCGGGAAGGGTTTCGGTGGACATCGGGCGGGAAGGCGTGAGGCGGTTGGGCAGGCAGGCGCGCAGCAAGACGCGCGCCCGCGCGGGCCGGTGCTCGGGCGCGGCTTACTGCGCCTGCCAGGCGTACCAGCGCTTGGCGATCGCGTCGCGGTTCTCGGCCCAGTAGGCGAGGTTGAGATTGATCTGGCTGGCGGCGTACTGATCAGGCAGCAGCCGGGCGGCGGCCGGCGCCATCAGCGCCTTGGCGCCGGTGTTGATCGGCGCATAGGCGGTCTCGGTGGCGAAGCCGGCCTGGGCCTTGGCCGAGCTGGCCAGGGCCAGGAACTTCATCGCGGCGGCCTTGTGCCTGCTGCCCTTGGGCACGACCAGCATGTCGGCGGCGGTCAGGTTCTGCTCCCACGACACGCCGACATTGGCGCTGCCTTCCACCGCATGCACGCGGCCGTTCCAGAACATGCCGATCGGCGCCTCGCCCGAGGCCAGCAGCTGCTGCGATTGCGCGCCGCCGGTCCACCAGACGATCTGGCCCTTGATGCTGTCGAGCTTGCGGAAGGCGCGGTCGAGGTCGAGCGGATAGAGCTTGTCGGCCGGCACGCCGTCGGCCAGCAGCGCGATCTCGAGCACGCCGGGCGCCGACCATTTGTAGAGGGTGCGCTTGCCCGGCCAGGCCTTGGTGTCGAACAGGTCGGCCCAGCCGCGCGGCGTCGCGCTCTTGTAGGCGTCCTTGTTGAAGCCGAGCACGAACGAGTAGTAGAAGCTGCCGACCGCGTACTGCGAGCTGAAGCGCGGATCGAGCCCGTCCCTGGGCACGACCGCATAGTCGATCGGTTCGAGCAGGCCGTCCCGGGCGGCGCGGGCGGCGAAGTCGCCTTCCACATCGACCACGTCCCAGGCCACGTTGCCGCTTTCGACCATTGCCTTGAACTTGCCGTAGTCGGTCGGGCCGTCCTGCTTCACGGCCACGCCCGAGGTGGCGGCAAAGCTGTCGGCCCAGTGCTTCTTCTGCGCCGACTGCGTGCTGCCGCCCCAGCTGGTGAACACGATGCTTTCCTGGTCGGCAAATGCGGCGCCGAGGCCGAGCGCGGCCGCGATGCCGAGCGCGCCGGCGACGAGGGTCTTGCGGGAAACTGCCTTCATGGTCTGGGACTCCTGCTGCGATCGGTGGATGGATTGGCGGAAAGCGTCAGCCCAGCGGCGAGAACGGCGCGGGCTTGAGGATGCGGTTGTCGAGCGTCTCGATGAGCGCCTGGATGCGCGGTGCAAAGGCTTGCCAGGCCGGATCGGCGGCCAGCGCGGCACGCCGCGCCTCGCGCTCGTCGAGGCTGGCGTAGGCCCAGATGTGGACGATCTGGTTCTGCGGCCCGATGTCGGTATGGAAGTAGCCGACCAGCTGGCCGAGATGCTTCTTCTGCAGCTCGATGCCCTCCTCGCCCACCAGGCGCAGGTAGTCGGGCAGCGTGCCGGTGCGCAGCTGATAGGTGCGGATCTCGTAGAACATGGCGGGCTCCTCAGCGCATCACGAAGGGATCGGGCACCGGCGCGTCCGAGGTGTTGATCCAGACCGACTTGGTGCGGGTGTATTCGAGTACCGCCTCGAAGCCGCCTTCGCGGCCCAGGCCGCTCAGGCCGTAGCCGCCGAAGGGCACGATGGGCGAGACCGCGCGGTAGGTGTTGACCCAGACGATGCCGGCGCGGATGCCGCGCACCAGCCGGTGGCCGCGCGCCAGATCGCGCGTGAACACGCCGGCGGCCAGGCCGAATTCGCTGTCGTTGGCCAGCCGCAGCGCCTCGTCCTCGGTGGCGAAGCCGAGCACGCTGAGCACCGGGCCGAACAGCTCCTGCGCGACGCAGGGCGTGCTGGCGCTGGCGCAGTCGAGGATGGTCGGCGGGTAGTAGTTGCCGGCGCCCGCCGGCGTGACGCCGCCGGTGACCAGCCGCGCGCCGGCATCGAGGCTGGCGGCCACCACCGTCTCGATGTGCTCGCGCTGGCGCCGGGTGGCGAGCGGGCCCATCTCGGTGGCCGGATCGGCCGGATCGCCGATGCGGATGGCACGGGCCCGGTCGGCCAGCCGCGCCAGCAGCCGTGCGCGCACGCCGTGCTGCACCAGCAGCCGCGAGCCGGCGACGCAGCTCTGGCCGCTGGCGGCAAAGATGCCGGCGACGATGGCATTGCAGACGCTGTCCACGTCCACATCGTCGAACACCAGCACCGGCGACTTGCCGCCCAGCTCCAGCGAGGTGACGGCGAGATTGGCGGCCGAGTTGCGCACGATATGGCGCGCGGTCTCGGGCCCGCCGGTGAAGGCGATGCGCGCCACCAGCGGATGGGCGGTGAGCGCCTGGCCGCAGTCGGCGCCAAAGCCGGTGAGGATGTTGACCACGCCGGGCGGAAAGCCGGCCTCATGCACCAGCCGGGCAAATTCCAGCAGCGGCGCCGGGCCTTCCTCCGATGCCTTGAGCACGATGCAGCAGCCAGCCGCGAGCGCCGGACCGATCTTGACCGCCGACAGAAAGAGCTGCGAATTCCACGGCACGATGGCCGCCACCACGCCGAGCGGCTCGCGGCGCAAAAACACTTCGAGATCGGGCTTGTCGACCGGCAGATGCGCGCCCTGGAGCTTGTCGGCGATGCCGGCGTAGTAGCGGTAATAGGCCGCCACATAGCCGATCTGGGCCCGCGTCTCGCGGATGATCTTGCCGGTATCGGCGGTCTCGAGTTCGGCCAGCCGGGGCGCCTGCTGCTCGACCAGATCGGCCAGCTTCCACAGCAGCCGGCCGCGCGCGCTGGCGGTCATGCGCGACCAGTCCGAGTCGACGAAGGCGCGATGCGCGGCACGCACGGCGCGGTCCACGTCGCCGGCGCTGGCGGCGGGCATGCTCGCCCACACCTCGCCGGTGGCCGGGTTGACCGAATCGAAGCGCGCGCTGCCGGCGTCGAAGGCGCCGTCGATGTACTGGCTGAAATGCTTCATCGCCGATTCCCCTTTCAACAGCGTTCGAAGGCCGGAGCCACGTCGTCGATGAAGCGCTGCAGGTTGCGCGCCTTGCGCTCGAAGCTCATCGCGTTGTCGATCCAGAAGCTGTACTGGTCGTAGCCGAGCGCCTCGTACTTTTTCAGGCGCTCGATCACCTGGGCCGGCGTGCCGATGACCAGGTTGTCGCGCAGCCGCTCGGGCGCGAACTGCGGGCAGGCGGCGATGTCCTCGGGCCGCAGCGGCTCGATGAAGGCCTGGCCGATCGGGCGCTCCTGCTTCACCCATTTCCAGAAGGTGCAGTACCAGCGGCACAGGTCATCGGCGGCAGCTGCCAGCTCGGCCTCGTCGCCGACGAAGGTGTGCATCAGCATCATGATTTCCGGCGTCGGCACTTCGGGATGGTTGGCGCAGGCGGCACGGAAGCGCTCCATCAGCGAAGCGACTTCGGCATCGCCCGAGGCCAGCGAGGTGACCTGCACATTGCAGCCCTGGCCCACGGCAAAGTCGTGCGAATGCGGATCGCGCGCGGCGACCCACAGCGGCGGGCCGGGCTGCTGCACCGGGCGCGGCACGGCGGTGGTGACGGGGAACTTCCAGAACTCGCCGTCATGGGCGTAGTCGCCCGCGAACAGGCCCTTGAGCGCCGGCACCATCTCGCGCATGTGGGCGCCGGCGGTCATCGCATCCAGCCCCGGAAACAGCCGCGCGTACTCGAACAGATAGGCGCCGCGCGCAATGCCCAGATCGAGCCGGCCGCCGCTCGCCAGATCGGCGAAACCGGCCTCGCCGGCCAGCTTGACCGGATGCCAGAACGGCGCGATCACCGTGCCGGTGCCGAGGCGGATGCGCTCGGTGCGCGCCGCCAGATAGGTGAGATGGGCGAAGGGATTGGGCGCGATGGTGAATTCCATGCCGTGGTGCTCGCCGATCCACACCGTCTCGAAGCCGCCGCGCTCGGCCATCAGCACGAGTTCGGTCATCTCGTCGAACAGTTCGCGCATCGGCTTGCGCGCGTCATAGCGTTCCATCTGGAGGAACAGCGAGAACTTCATGTCGGTCGTCCTGGGTTGGGATTGCGGTGGGCCGGCGCGACGCGTCAGGCCGCGCGGGGCAGCGCTGCGAGCGCCGCGTAGGCGCCCCGGCAATAGGCCAGCGGTGCCGGCTCGGCATGACCGTGCTCCACCACCTGACCGATGAGAATCAGGTGATCGCCGGCCTCCACGGTGGAATGCGTCAGGCACTCGAAGAAGGCCGAGGCACCGGCGATCAGCGGCAGGCCGGTGCGGCCGTCCTGCCAGTCGCAGCTGCCAAAGCGGTCAGCCTGGCGCGAGGCGAACAGGTTCGACACCTCGGTCTGGCCGTCGGCCAGCACGCTGATCGCGAAGCGCGGCGCGCCGGCAAACGCGTCGAAGCTCGCCGCGCCGCGCGCGATGCAGACCAGCACCAGACGCGGTTCAAGCGATACGGACGTGAAGGAGCTGGCGGTAAAGCCACGCGGCTGGCCATCGGCAGTGCGCGTGGTGACCACGGTGACGCCACTGGGAAAGCTGGCCAGCGCCTTCTTGTAGCTGGCGAGGTCGGGAGCGGGAGTGTTCATTCGGCCTCCGCGGGCTGGGCCCGGTCGGTGGATGCAAGGGATTGCAGGAAGGCGCGCAGCTCGGCATTGACCGGGCCGGGCGAGGCCATGCTCATCATGTGGCGCTCGCCGGGCAGCACCACGGCGCGCGCGCCGGGCACCAGGGCCGCCATCGCCTGCGACATCGCCGGCGAGGAATTGGGATCGAGCTCGCCGGTCATGAACAGCGCCGGCGGCCTGAGGCCGGGCAGCCGGTCGGCATGGGCCGCGTCGGCGCTGGCGAACAGCCGGTAGGTGCGCGCATAGCCGTCGCGGTTCACGCCGCGCAGCAGCGCACCGGCCAGGGCCGCCGTGGCTTGCAGCGGCGCCGGCACCGGCGCGCCGAACCAGCGCGCGAGCGTGCCGTCGACGCTGGCCGGGCTGCCGATGTCGTCGAGCGACTCGGCCCGCGCCAGCACCGCCGCGCGCTGCTGCGGCGTGCGATGAAACACCGCGTTGAGCGCGGTCACGCTCAGGCAGCGCGCCGGCCAGCCGAGCGCGAACTCCAGCGCGACCAGCGCGCCCATCGAATGGCCGACCACATGCGCCGCCGGCAGACCCAGCTCGTCGAGCAGGTCGCGCAGCTGGCGGGCGTAGTCGGCCAGCGCCGGCTGCTCGGGCGGCAGCGGGCTGTCGCCGTGGCCGAGCATGTCGTAGACGATCACGCGATGGTCGCGCGCGAATTCGGCCAGCTGCGGCGCCCAGACGGCGCGACTCATGCCGACGCCGTGGATGAAGACCAGCGGCGTGCCGGCACCGGTCGCCGACCAGGCGGTGTGGCCGGGGGCCGGGGGATGCGACTCAAGCCTCATTGCTGCCCAGTTCCTTGAGGTCCTGGTAGCGGTCGCCGATGCGGTGATGCGGCCGGCCGCCGATCGAGGCGCCGAGCGCGATCACCACTTCATCGGGCGCCGGCGCATCGACGATCGAGAACTGGATCGTCAGGTAGTGCGAACGCATGCCTTCGTCGGCCTTGTGCATCAGCGGAATCGCGATCGGGCAGGCCGGGCCGCCGCGCACATTGGTGAAGGCCAGATAGCTGCGCGCGCCGACCGCCTTGCGGTAGTGGTTGCCGAACCGCAGCGTGTGGATCAGCGCCGAGGCGTGCTCGATCTCGCCGGCGGTACCGACGATGGCGGCCTTGCCATAGCCCTCGACCGCGTCGCCGCCGCCGGCCATGCGCAGGATTTCCGCGGTGAGCAGCTCGCCGAGCTGGGGCGCGAGCGCCTGGATCTCGGGCTTGAGGTCGTCGACATAGCCGCGACCGGCCCAGGGATTGGTCAGCACCGCCGCCGCCGCGAACAGCCGCAAGGGCTGGGCGGCGGCCTTGCCGCCCTCGATCAGGGTGTCTTCGGTGTAGGTGACCAACTTGCGCATCTGAAGCTTCATTCGAGCATCTCCGGTTCAACTCGTTGCGAAAAGATTAACGACGAGATGATGGTATGCCAAGAAAAATATGCACGCAAAATTCTGGTGCATCGGCTGCATCTTGTTGGTACCGAAAACTGCCTCCAACCGGTGCAATCGGCGTAATTATGCGATTTTCATGCCTGTTAAAGCCAGTTTTTGGCGGTTTTTAGGCGCTTCTTCGCCGTCAAATCGCCAAAACCTGCCGTTCGGCCAATCTGGCATTCAGCCGCGACATTTCGTTGCATCTGCTTTGTGTGCTGGCATACCATGAATTTTCAGGTGACCGTTCCGGCACCTTGGCGCGAGCCGTCACGGCCCGCGCCCCTTCCCCAAAGCATTCGCAAACGCCTCCAGGAGTCCCCATGTTCAGCGCGCACAAGGCCGTCTTCGCCGGCCTGATCGGTCTCGGCATCGCCACCCTTCCCGGCCTCGCGGCGGCCGAGAACTATTCGGAAAGCGCCGTCTCGCTCGGCTATTCGTGGAACGACAAGCCCGACTGGGTCACCGGCACCGGCAGCACGTCGAAGGAGCGCGCGACGCTGCGGCTGGAGCACTACGGCAGCAACGTCATCGGCGACAACTACTTCTCGCTCGACATCTACAACTCGGATGCGCGGCTCGGCAGCCCCGACAACGGCTCGGGCTCGAAGAACGAAAACTTCTTCACCTGGAATGCGCACTACAGCGGCTCGAAGATCACGGGCAGCAAGCTGGAGTTCGGGCCGATCAGCGATGTGGCGCTGATGTCGCGCGTCATCAGCTCCAGCTACGACAAGTACCGCCAGGGCGCGCTGGGGCTGTCGCTGTACTGGAAGGTGCCGGGTCTCTCGACGCTGGAAACCTCGGTGCTGCGGTTTCGCGACGATGGCGACACGCCCGACACCTATGGCTGGGGCACGCTGTGGCGCACCTACTACTACGCACCGTTCCAGGCCTTTGGCCTGAACTGGATGACCGACGGCTATCTGCACTTCAAGCAGGACAAGGCGAAGAACCGCCTGTACTTCGAGCCGCAGATCTATGCGTCGTTCGGGCCCAAGGACGCGCTGGCGCTGGGCCTGCGGCTGGAGTTCGACAAGGTGACCGGCAAGGCCACGCTCGACGGCCAGCACGACTCGCGCTTCACGACCAGCGTCGTGGGCAAGTGGACTTTCTGAGGCTGGCGCTCAGATCAGCACGTCGGCGCGCAGCGTGAGCTGCTTGCCGGCGACGGTCCAGACGGTGAAGGGCACGTAGAGCGCCCGGCCGAGCGCGCCGTCGATCGACCGGCGCTCATGCGCGATGGCGAAGGGCGTGTCGCTGCCGTCCTCGAACACGATCTCGACCACGGCGTCGGGCGCCTCGGCGCTCGGCTCGATGGTCACGCTGCGGCTGCTGCGCATCTCGGCCAGCGCGCCCTCGTAGGCGGGCGGCACGAACAGCCGGAAGCCGTCGTCGCGATTGCTGAGCAGGCAGCGCTGCGGATCGAAACGCTGCGGCGGCCAGACGGGCGCGGCGACGGCGGGCAGGTCGAGCATGGCGGTGGCTGGGGGCACGGAATCACTCCTGGCGGGCGGCAACTCGGACGGCCGGCGGCAGGCGGCGCCGGTTCTGTCTGGCTATCGGCAGACCGGCCCGAAACTCAAGGTTTGCCGCCCATCACGGCGCCGGATTGGGCCAGCGCGCGTGAATGCCGTCGAGCGCGGCGAGCAGATCGTCGGGCAGCACGATGTCCACGCTCTCAATGTCGGCGCGCAGCTGCTCGAGCGTGGTCGCGCCGATGATGTTGGCGGTCACGAAATCGCGGCTGTTGACGTAGGCCAGCGCACCCTGCGCCGGATCGATGCCGGCAAGCCGGAACGCCTTCACGTACTCGTAGGCGGCGCGCTCGGTGTTCTCGCTGCTGTAGCGCTGGAAGCGGTCGAACAGCGACAGCCGCGCGCCGGCCGGCTTCTGGCCGCCGAGGTACTTGCCGCTCAGCACGCCAAAGCCCAGCGGCGAATAGGCCAGCAGCCCGACCTGCTCGCGGATCGCCATCTCGGCCAGGCCGACCTCGAAGCTGCGGTTCAGCAGGCTGTACGGATTCTGGATGCCGACCACGCGCGCCAGCCCGGCGGCTTCGGCATGGCGCAGAAACTGGCTCAGGCCCCAGGGCGTCTCGTTGCTCAGGCCGATGTGGCGGATCTTGCCGGCGCGCACCAGCTCGTCGAGCGCTTGCAGCGTCTCCAGGATGGGAACCGTGTCTTCCTCGGCCACATGGGTGTAGCCGAGCTGGCCGAAGAAATTGGTGCTGCGATCCGGCCAGTGCAGCTGGTAGAGGTCGACGTAATCGGTGCGCAGCCGCTTGAGGCTGTCGTTCAGCGCTTCATTCAGGTTGACGCGCGTGAAATTGGTGCGCCCGCCGCGGATGTGCGACGGCCGCGCCGGGCCTTTGGTGGGGCCAGCCGGCGCGCGCGTGGGGCCGGCGGCCTTGGTCGCCAGCACGATGCCGGCGCGCCTTGCCGGATTGGCGGCCAGCCAGCTGCCGATGTACTGCTCGGTGCGGCCCTGCGTCTCGGCGCGCGGCGGCACCGGATACATCTCGGCGGTGTCGATGAAGTTCACGCCGAGGTCGAGCGCCAGCTCGATCTGCGCATGCGCCTCGGCTTCGGTGTTCTGCTCGCCCCAGGTCATGCTGCCGAGGGCGATGAGGCTCACGTCGAGGTCGGTACGGCCGAGTTTCCGGAATTTCAAGACAGGCTCCTTCGGTTGCGCGACAGCGCTTGCCGGCGCGCGGATTTGGCTTCACGGTGCGCGACCCTGCCATGACAGCGGCATCGCATGCAAAGCCGCGCAGCCTCCTCCCCTCGCATCGAAGCCCATGAATTTCGCATCACGCCTGTCTGCATTCGTTCTCGGCGCCGGCCTTGCCTGCGCTTCTTCCGCCGCGCTCGCCTGGGGCGGCGACGGCCATCGCACGGTCGGCGCGCTGGCCGACCGGCTGCTCGAAGGCAGCCGCGCCGGCGCCCAGGTGGCCACCCTCCTCGGCGGCGGGCTCAGGCTCGAAGACGCCGCCGTCTGGGCCGACTGCGCCAAGGGCGTCGAGCGCGACGGCTACGGCTACCGCTACGGCAGCCAGGGCAAGTACCGCGACTGCGCCCGCTTCGAGACCACGCGCGGCGAAGCCGAGATGGTCGACTTCGTGCGCCGCAACGACGACAACTGCCGCCGCGAGCCCGGCGACGAGACCTGCCACAAGCAGTACCACTACGCCGACGTGGCGCTGCAACGCCGCGCCTATGCGCTCGGCCGCGTCGGCACCAGCGACGTGGACGTGGTCAGCGCCACCACCGCCGCGATCCGCGTGCTGCAAGGGCGGCCCGCGCCCTGGCCGTTCAGCATCCGCGACCGGCGCGAGGCGCTGCTGCTGCTCGCGCACTACGTCGGCGACATCCACCAGCCGCTGCATGTGGGCGCGCTCTATCTCGACCAGAACGGCCGCCGCGTCGATCCCGACAACGACGGCTTCGACCGCCGCAGCGAAACGCGCGGCGGCAACGAGATCCGCGTGCTGCGCGACAACGGCCGCGACGGCCCCAATCTGCATGCGCTCTGGGACGACCTGCCGGCCGCGCTCAAGCCGCACAACATCGATGCCGGCTGGGTCGCCGCCGCGCGCCGCGTCAAGCCGAGCGACGGCCCGCTCGACGACTGGGCCGCGCAATGGGCCAGCCAGTCGCTCGGCCAGGCGCGGCGAGGGCTCAAGGATCTCGATTTCTCGCCGAAGACCGAAGGTCGCTGGCAGACCCGGCTGCCGGCCGACTACCGCGACAGCATCGACGACATCAAGCAGACCCAGCTGACGCTGGCCGGCGCCCGGCTGGCCCAGGTGCTGAAGGCCATCTGGCCCTGATCCGGCGTCGATGGGCGGCGCACCGCCGGTAACAAACTGACGCATTCAAGAATCACTGCCGTGACAAGCAATTACCTAGAATGAACGCTCATTCAGTCATTGCCGGCAGCCTCCTGCCGGGACTTCTCATTCCTTGCGCGAGGGCTTCATGCTCAGTTCAACTCACAAGAAACTCCTGCCGCTGGCCCTGCTTGCCGGACTGATGGCCGGCTGCGGCCAGGGTGGCGACGCCGGTCAGGCGCATGCCGGCGGCCCGGGCGGGCCCCGCGGTCCGGCGGCGGTCGGCACCATCACCGTGGCGGCGCGGCCGGTCGCGCTCAGCACCGAGCTGCCCGGCCGCACCGCCGCCTTCCAGGTCGCCGAAGTGCGGCCGCAGGTCGGCGGCATCGTGCGCGAGCGGCTGTTCAAGGAAGGCGCCGAGGTCAAGGCCGGCGCGCCGCTGTACCAGATCGATCCGCGCAGCTATCAGGCCAGCTACGACAGCGCCCTCGCCGCGCTCAAGCGTGCCGAAGCCACCGCCGAATCGGCCCGGCTCACCGCCGCACGCAACCGCGAGCTGGGCAAGATCGACGCCGTGAGCACCCAGACGGTCGAGGACTCGACCGCCGCCCTCGCCCAGGCCGAAGCCGACGTGGCGGCCCAGCGCGCCGCCGTGCAGACCGCGCGCATCAATCTCGACTACACCCGCGTGACCGCGCCGATCGGCGGCCGCATCGGCCGCTCCAGCTTCACGCCGGGCGCGCTGGTCACCGCCGGTCAGGCCGATGCGCTGGCCACGGTGCAGCAGCTCGATCCGATCTATGTCGATGTCACGCAGTCGAGCGCCGACCTGCTCAAGCTGCGCCGCGCGCTGGCCGCCGGCCAGCTCAAGAGCGCCGGCGCCGATCAGGCCGCAGTGCGGCTCAAGCTCGAAGACGGCAGCGATTACGGCATCGAGGGCAAGCTCGAATTCAGCGAGGTGAGCGTCGATCCGGCGACCGGCGCGGTCACGCTGCGCGCGGTCTTCCCCAATCCGAAGCACGAGCTGCTGCCCGGCATGTATGTGCGAGCCCAGGTGGCGCAGGGCACGAATGCCGACGCGATCACCGTGCCGCAGCGCGCCGTGAGCCGCACGCCGCGCGGCGAGGCCCAGGTGCTGCTGGTGGGCGCCGACGGCAAGGTCGAGGCGCGCGTCATCGCGGTCGCGCGCACGGTCGGCGACAGCTGGCTGGTGACCGACGGCCTCAAGCCGGGCGAGAAGGTCATCGTCGAGGGCCTGCAGAAGGTCGGGCCCGGCGCACCTGCCCAGGCCAGCGACGTGACGGCGCAATTCGATCCGCAGGGCGCTGCCGCCAAGCCCGCCGACAAGCTCGCCGCCGCGCCGCAAGCCGCCGCCGCGCGCTGAGAACGGGAGCCATCACATGTCCCGCTTCTTCATCGACCGGCCGATCTTTGCCTGGGTGCTCGCCATCGTGGTGATGCTGGCCGGCGCGCTGGCGATCCGCAGCCTGCCGATCGCCCAGTACCCGAGCATCGCGCCGCCCTCGGTCAGCATCACCGCCACCTATCCGGGCGCCTCGGCCAAGACGCTGGAAGACACCGTCACCCAGATCATCGAGCAGCGCATGAAGGGCATCGACGGCCTGCGCTACATGAGCTCGACCAGCGACGGCGCCGGCCAGGCCAGCATCACCCTCACCTTCGACGCCGGCACCGATCCCGACATCGCCCAGGTGCAGGTGCAGAACAAGCTGCAACTGGCCACGCCGCTGCTGCCGCAGGAAGTGCAGCGCCAGGGCGTGCAGGTGACCAAGGCCACGTCCAGCTTCCTGATGGTGGTCGGCTTCGTGTCGGAAAACGACAGCATGACCGACACCGACATCGGCGATTACGTCGCCGCCACGCTGGTCGATCCGGTCAGCCGCGTGCCCGGCGTGGGCGAGGTGCAGCAGTTCGGCGCCCAGTACGCGATGCGCGTCTGGCTCGATCCGCTCAAGCTCGACAACTACAAGCTCACCGTCAGCGACGTGAGCGACGCCATCACCGCGCAGAACGCGCAGGTGTCGGCGGGTCAGATCGGCGGCGCGCCGGCACCGGCCGGTACCGCGCTCAACGCCACCATCACCGCGCAGACGCGCTTGCAGACCGCCGAGCAGTTCGAGCAGATCGTGCTGCGCACCGCCACCGGCGGCGCTACCGTGCGGCTCAAGGACGTGGCGCGCATCGAGATCGGCGCCGAGAGCTACAACGTGATCGCGCGTTTCAACGGCAAGCCGGCGGCGGGCGTGGGCATCAAGCTCGCCACCGGCGCCAATGCGCTCAGTACCGCCTCGGCCATCCGCGCCGAGATGGACCGGCTCGGCAAGAACTTTCCGGCCGGCATGAAGGCCGTCTTCCCCTACGACACCACGCCCTTCGTGCAGGTGTCGATCCACGAGGTGGTCAAGACGCTGATCGAGGCCGTGGTGCTGGTGTTCCTGGTCATGTACCTGTTCCTGCAGAACTTCCGCGCCACGCTCATTCCGACGATCGCGGTGCCGGTGGTGCTGCTGGGCACCTTTGCCGTGATGCTGGGCCTCGGCTTCACGATCAACACGCTGACCATGTTCGGCATGGTGCTGGCCATCGGCCTGCTGGTCGACGACGCCATCGTGGTGGTGGAAAATGTCGAGCGGGTGATGAGCGAGGAAGGTCTGTCGCCCAAGGAAGCCACGCGCAAGTCGATGGGCCAGATCACCGGCGCGCTGATCGGCATCGCGCTGGTGCTGAGCGCCGTGTTCGTGCCGATGGCCTTCTTCGGCGGCTCGGTCGGCGTCATCTACCGCCAGTTCTCGATCACCATCGTCGCGTCGATGCTGCTGTCGGTGCTGGTGGCGGTGATCCTCACGCCGGCGCTGTGCGCCACGCTGCTCAAGCCGATCGCCAAGGGTCATCACGCGGCCGACAGCGGCTTCTTCGGCTGGTTCAACCGCAAGTTCGACGCGGCCACCAACGGCTACACCGGCTGGGTCGCCGGCATCATCAAGCGCAGCCTGCGCTGGATGGTGGTCTACGGCGCCATCGTGGTGGGCATGGGCTTCCTGTTCCTGCGCCTGCCCACGGCCTTTCTGCCCGACGAGGACCAGGGCGTGCTGTTCTCGCTGGTGCAACTGCCGGCCGGCGCCACGCAGGAGCGCACGCTCGGCGTCATCAAGCAGGTCGAGCAGCAGTTCATGGGCGAGAAGGAAGCGGTCAGCTCGGTGTTCACCGTGGTCGGCTTCTCGTTCGCCGGCCAGGGCCAGAACACCGGCATGGCCTTCATCAACATGAACGACTGGAGCCAGCGCAAGCGCCCCGACCTGAGCGTGACCGCCGTGGCCGGCCGCGCGATGGGCGCCTTCAGCCAGATCCGCGATGCGATGGCGTTTGCCTTCGCGCCGCCGGCGGTGGTGGAGCTGGGCAATGCCAGCGGCTTCGACATGTTCCTGCAGGACCAGACCGGCGTCGGTCACGACAAGCTGATGGAAGCCCGCAACATGCTGCTGGGCATGGCCGCGCAGGACAAGCGCCTGATGGCGGTGCGCCCCAACGGCCAGGACGACACGCCGCAGTTCCGCGTCGACATCGACGCGGCCCGCGCCGGCGCGCTGGGCCTGAGCATGGCCGACATCAACACCACGCTCAGCACCGCCTGGGGCAGCAGCTACGTCAACGACTTCATCGACCGTGGCCGCGTCAAGCGCGTGTACCTGCAAGCCGATGCGCCCTATCGCGTGGTGCCGGAAGACATCGACCGCTGGCGCGTGCGCAATTCGGCCGGCGAGATGGTGCCGTTCAGCAGCTTCTCCACCTCGCACTGGGATTACGGCTCGCCGCGCCTGGAGCGCTACAACGGGCTGCCGGCGGTCAACATCCAGGGCAGCGCGGCGCCGGGCATCAGCTCGGGCGCGGCGATGGACGCGATGGAAGAACTCGCCGCCAAGCTGCCGCCGGGCGTGGGCATTGCGTGGACCGGGCTGTCGTATCAGGAACGGCTGTCGGGCTCGCAGGGGCCGGCGCTCTACGCGATCTCGCTGCTGGTGGTGTTTCTCTGTCTCGCGGCGCTGTACGAAAGCTGGTCGATCCCGTTCGCGGTGATGCTGGTGGTGCCGCTCGGCGTGCTGGGCGCGCTGCTCGCGGCCACCGGGCGCGGCATGTCGAACGACGTGTACTTCCAGGTCGGGCTGCTGACGACCATCGGGCTGTCGGCCAAGAACGCCATCCTCATCGTCGAGTTCGCCAAGGACCTGATGGAGCACGAAGGGCTGGCCGTGGTCGAGGCCACGCTCAAGGCGGTGCGCATGCGGCTGCGGCCGATTCTCATGACCTCGCTAGCCTTCGCGCTCGGCGTGCTGCCGCTCGCGATCGCCAGCGGCGCCGGTTCGGGCGCGCAGAACGCCATCGGCACCGGCGTGCTCGGCGGCATGCTCGCGGCCACCGTGCTCGGCGTCTTCTTCATCCCGCTGTTCTTCGTGGTGGTGCGGCGCGCCTTCGGCGGCAAGCCGAAGCCCGCGCACGACGAAGCCGGCACCGCGGCGCAACCCGTCAGCCAAGGCCAATGACCATGAACCACAAGCACAAGCTCGGCGGCCTGACCGCCCTGGTGGCCGCGCTGACGCTGGCCGGCTGCGCCAACCTCGCGCCCGACTACCAGCGCCCGGCGGCGCCGGTGGCACAGCAGTGGCCGACCCTGCCCGGCGACAGCCCGGCCGCGCCCTGGCGCACGACCGACGCCGCCGGCGCCGGCACCGTGGCGGCCGATCTCGGCTGGCGCGACTTCCTGGCCGACGACCGGCTGCGCGCCACGGTGGCGCTGGCGCTCGACAACAACCGCGACCTGCGCACCTCCGCCATCAACATCGACCGGGCCCGCGCGCTCTACCGGGTGCAGGACTCGCAGCGCTACCCGGCCCTCAGCGCGAACGGCGCCGGCAACAGCCGCCGCCTGCCGGCCGACCTGTCGGGCAGCGGCAGCGCCCTCATCAGCCGCAGCAACACCGTGACCGTCGGCGTGAGCGCCTGGGAGCTCGACTTCTGGGGCCGCCTCGCCAACCTGAGCGAGCAGGCGGCGCAGACCTATCTGGCCACCGAGGACGCGCTGCGCGCCAGCCGCATCAGCCTGGTCGCCGAGGTGTCGACCGCCTGGCTCACGCTCGCGGCCGACAGCGAGACGCTGCAACTCTCGGCCAACACCCTCGCCTCGCGCGAAGCCAGCCTCAAGCTCACGCAGGACAAGCTGCGGCTCGGCGCGGCCAGCGCGCTCGATGCGCAACAGGCGCGCGGCCTGGTCGAATCGGCGCGCGCCGATCTGCAGGCCGCCCGCACGCAGGTGGCGCAGGACCGCAATGCGCTGGTGCTGCTGACGGGCGCCGAGCTGCCGGCCGAGCTGCTGCCGGCCAATCTCGACCTCACGGTCACGCAACTGGCCGAGCTGCCGCCCGGCCTGCCGTCGGAAGTGCTGACGCGCCGGCCCGACGTGCGCCAGGCCGAGCGCACCCTGCTCGGCGCCAACGCCAGCATCGGCGCGGCGCGCGCGGCCTACTTCCCGAGCATCAGCCTGACCGCCGGCGCCGGCACCGCCAGCGCCGCGCTCGACGGGCTGTTCAAGGGCGGCTCGGGCTACTGGAGCTTTGCGCCCGGCATCGACCTGCCGATCTTCGACATGGGCCGGCGCAGCGCCAATCTGCGCGTGGCCGAGGCAGACCGCGATCTGGCCGTGGCCAGCTACGAGAAGGCGATCCAGTCGGCCTTCCGCGAAGTGGCCGATGCGCTCGCGCGCCGCGCCACCATCGACGCCGAGCTGGCCGGCCGCGAAGCCGCCGCCAATGCCAGCGCCGAGGCGCTGCGGCTGTCCGAGGCGCGCTACCGCCAAGGCGGCGCCGACTACCTCAGCGTGCTCGATGCGCAACGCTCGCTCTACACGGCGCAGCAGGCGCTGATCGCGGCCCGGCTGGCGCGCGCCGGCAATCTGGTCACGCTCTACAAGGTGCTGGGCGGCGGCTGGCGCGACGGCAACGCCGGCTGACGGCCGCCGGCGGGCGCGGATCGGCTAAGGTCCGCGCCCCTCACCTCAATCCAGGAGACGCCATGTCCAGCCCCGACGCCGACAGCGACCGGGCCCGGCTGCGCCGCAGCCAGATCCTCGACGCGGCGGCCGAATGCTTTCGGCGCCACGGCTTTCATGCGGCCAGCATCGCCCAGATCTCGAAGACCGCCGGCATGAGCGCCGGCCACATCTACAACTACTTCGAGAACAAGGAAGCCATCGTCGCGGCCATCGTCGAGCGCGGCCTGCACGACATGCAGGAAGTGCTGGCGCGCCTGACCGCCGCCGGCAATCTGCGCGAGGCCATGCTGGACGAGGTCGATCAGGCCATGACCGACTGCCTCGACGAGCGGGAAACCCGGCTGCAACTGGAGCTGTGCGCCGAGGCCGGCCGCAACGAGCGCGTGGCTGCGCTGGTGCGTGCCGCCGATGCGCATTCGATGACGCAATTCACGGCGCTGCTGCGGCTCACGCTCGGGCCCGAGCTGCCGCAGGCCGAGATCGACGGCCGGGTCGAGGCGATGGCGGCGCTGTTCGACGGCCTGACCATCCGCTCGGTGCGCAATCCCGGGCTCGACCGGGCGGCGCTGGCGGCCAGCATGCGACGCGCACTGACTGCGCTGCTCTCGCCCGACTGAGGACGGCAGGCGGCTGCATGCCGCGCCGGGCCGGTTGCATTCAGCCGGCGCGCTCGACCGCATGCAGCACGCCATCGCCGAGCGCGGCCCGGCCCTGGCGCAGCAGCAGCGGCCAGACGTTCTCGCCGGCCAGCCCGTCGAGCGCGAACCAGCGGAATTCCAGCCGCTTGTCCGTCTCGATGCCGGCGAACGGCCCGGTCTGCATCGCCAGCGCCGAATCGTCGGCCAGCGGCACCAGGTAGTGCAGCGCCAGCTCATGCAGCGGTCCGGCGGCGGTGTCGAAGAAGCCCTCGACCACATGCACCAGCCGCGCTGCGCCGACCGTGGCGCCCAGCTCCTCCAGCAGCTCGCGCCGCAGCGCCGCCTCGCTGTCCTCGCCCGGCTCGACCCGGCCGCCCGGCAGGGTCCAGAAATCGTCGCCGAGCGCGCGATGCAGCAGCACGCGGTCGCGGTTGACCAGGATGGCGGCAGCGCGCAGCTGGAAGGTGATGCCTTGGGTGGTGAAGTGGATCATCGGGCGCGAGGACGGGTTGGCGGGGCCGAATGATGCCGTCGGGTCTTGGGCGGCGGGAATGGGTGGCCGCGTACGCCTCGGTGCGCTCGGCCAGTACATGAAGCGCACCGACCCGGCGTTCTCGCCCAAGGCGCTGGGCCATTCCACGCTGTCGGACATGGTCCGCACCTACACCGACCTCGTGCTGACGCAGGCGAACGGCGCCTTCTGGGCCAGCGTCAGGCCGAAGGCCGAGACAACCGAGCCGACCAGCGCCAGCTAGTCCTGCCGATCCACGTCTGCGCTACGCGGTGCCTCATGCAAGTTCGCGGCTGGCCGGGGTGGCGGCAATCCACGCCTCAAGCGTCCGGCGATAACGCATGCCGGCCGCCGCCAGCTCGGCATCGTCGAGCCGGCCGGCGCCGTACAGCACGAAGGGCTCGGCATAGGCCAGCCCGCAGCGGCGCGCGGTGGCCGCGAACGGCAGCAGCAACTGGTCGAGCGCGAAGCCGTTCACGCCGTCGGCGCAATACGCCTCGGGCACGTTGCCGGCCGTGACCGCCAGCCGCAGCGCCCGGCCCGCGAGCCGCGCGCCCTCCTCGGCGCGCACATAGAACATCCGCGTCAGCACCTCGTCCTGCCAGGCGCGCAGCAAGGCCGGCGCGCTGTACCACTGCAACGGAAACTGGAGCACGACGCGGTCGGCCGCGAGCAGCCGCGCGACCGCGCGGTCGGCATCGATCCGGCCGTCGGGACAGTCGGCCGCCATGTCGACCACGCTCGCGCCGTCGATGCCGGCGGCGGCGTTCATCAACGCCCGGTTGGCGCGCGAGTCGGCAAGGCGCGGATGGAAGACGAGGACGAGCGTGCTGGACATGGCGGTTTCCTGGCGAAGGCCCCCGGCGGACGCGGCGCGAAATGCGTGCATCCCGAAGGCGCAGCCCATGCTCGCGGTGGCCACGTCATCGGTCCAATGGATTGCATGGATATGAAATCATCGAGCGCATGAATCTCCGCTCGATCGACCTCAATTTGCTGGTGGTGCTCGACGCGCTGCTCGACGAAGCCCATGTCACGCGCGCGGCCGACCGGCTGGCGCTGTCCCAGCCCGCCACCAGCGCCGCGCTCGAACGCTGCCGGGCGCTGTTCGACGACCTGCTGCTGGTGCGCAACGGCGCGCGCATGACGCTCACGCCACGCGCGCAGGCATTGCGCGCGCCGGTGAAGGAGGCGCTGGCCGCCGTGCAGCAGCTGCTCGATCCGGCGCCGCCGAGCCTGCAAGCCCTTGCGGCCACGGTGCGCATCGGGCTGGCCGATGCGCTGGTCGCGCGCCTGCTGCCGGCGCTGCTGGCGCGGCTGCAAGTCACGGCGCCGGGGCTGTGCATCGTCTGCCTGCCGTGGCAGGGCGGCGGCGATCTGCTGCGCCAGCTCGACGACGGCGGGCTCGATCTGGCGCTGTCGGTGCTGCCACCCGCCAGCGGCCGGCTGCGCCGGCTGGAGCTGCTGCACGAGCGCTATGTGGTGGCGATGCGGCGCGACCATCCGGCGGCGCGCGACTTCGGGCTCGACGCCTGGCTCGCGCATCCGCATGTGCTGGTGTCGAGCCACGGCGACACGCGCGGCGCGCTCGACGATGCGCTGCTGGCCAGCGGCCGCACGCGGCGCGTGGGTGCGGTGGTGCCGAGTTTTCTGGCCGCGCTGGCGCTGCTGGAACGCAGCGACCTGATCGGGCTGCTGCCGTCGCGCTGCCTGGGCGCGAGCGAGGCCGACCGCTTCGCGAGCTTTGCGCCGCCGCTGCCGGTGGACGGCTTTGCGCTGGCACTGGCCTGGCATGCGCGGCGCGACGGCGATGCCGCCGTGCAGCATGTGGCGACGCTATTGCGCGAGCTGCTCGCCGACCCGGCGCCGCTCAGCCCCTGATGTGCCGGTTGTAGGCCAGATAGACCCGGTCCTGCACCCAGCCGAGCGACTCGTACAGCGCCTGCGCCTTGAGATTGCTGCGCGCCGTGGTCAGGTCGAGCCGCGCGATGCCGTCGGCGCGCGCCTGCGCCTCGGCGGCCAGCAGCAGCGCGCGGCCCACGCCGGCGCGGCGCGCAGCCGGCTGCACGAACAAGTCGTAGAGCACGCGGATCGGCGCCGCCTCGATCGAGCAGAAGCCGGGATAGAGCTGGACGAAGCCGAGCGCCGCACCGTCGTCGGCGCGCGCCAGCAGCACGAGCGATTCGCCGCGCCGCATGCGCGCCTCGATGAAGCTGCGCGCGAGCGCCACGTCGGCGGGCTGCTCGTAGAACTGGCGGTAGGCGTCGAACAGCGCGGCGACGCAGTCGAGATCGGCGAGCGTGGCAGACGCGATCTGCATGCGTCAGGCGTCCTCGTGCCAGTCGATGTCCATCTGGCGCGCGGTGGCCAGCGCCAGGTCGCGGCCGGCGAGCCGCTCGACCAGATGCAGGCTCATGTCGATGCCGGCGGAGATGCCGGCCGAGCTGACGATGCTGCCCTCGTCGATCCAGCGCCGGCCTTCGCGCACGTCGAGGCCGGGGAACATGGCGCGCAGGTCGGCGATGTCTTCCCAGTGCGTGGTGCAGGCGCGGCCGGCCAGCAGCCCGGCGCGCGCGAGCAGAAAGGCGCCGGTGCAGACCGAGGCGGTGATGGCGGCGCCGGCAGCGATGCGGCGCAGCCAGTCGATGACCTCGGGGCGTTGCAGTTCGGTCGTGACCACGCCGCCCGGCACGATCAGCAGCTCGGCCGGCGGATGGCTGTCGAAGGTGGCGTCGGGCATCACGAACAGGCCGGCGCGGGCCTGCACCGGCCTGGGCTCGCGCGCCACGGTGTAGACGGTGAAGGGCTCGGGCGCGGCCGGATCGAGCTTGCGCGCGACCCGGGTGGCGGTGGTGAAGACCTCGTAGGGGCCGGCGAAGTCGAGCACTTCGACTTCGGGGAAGAGGTAGATCGCAACGGTGGTGGTCATGGGGCGCTTTGAGTGGCGAGGCGGGCCGGCTTCAATAGCGCAATTCCGCCGGCTTGCGCATGGCGGACAGCATGACCGGGCCATGCGGCATTACCGAGCGGGAAGTTTTTGGCGCTTTGCGGGATATCTGGGTCGCATAATTACCGCTCGGTAATCAATGGCGAGGATCAGCCTCATGAGCAGCGAAAACTTACCGCTCGGGAATGCCGCAACCGAGCTGGTCGTGCGCTCCGCCGCCGAAGTGGGCGACGCCGTCCGCAGCCAGCGCAAGCGGCTCGCGCTCACCCAGGCCGACATCGCCGGGCTGGGCGGGATCGGCAACCGCTTTCTTGTCGAGCTGGAGAACGGCAAGCCCACGGTCCAGCTGCAAAAGGTGCTCGACGTGATGGACCTGCTCGGGCTTGAGCTGGTGCTGCGGCCGCGCACGCCGCGCCTGCCGTGAGCCGCGCCATGCGTCCCGACCGGCTCGACGTGTATTGCGGCGACGACCTTGTCGGCAGCCTCGCCGATGCCGCGCCGCTGGTCTTCGAGTACGCGCCCGGCTGGCTTGCCCGGCCCGCGCCGTGGCCGCTCGCCGCCATTCCGCTCATGGTGGGGCCGCAGGCGTCGGCGGCGGTGCAGGCCTGCTTCGAGAACCTGCTGCCCGAGGGCGAGCTGCGCGCCTATCTCGCCGACCAGCGCCACGCCTCGACGCTGTTCTCGCTGCTGCTTGAAGTGGCGGGCGATACCGCCGGTGGCTTTGTCCTGCTGCCCGGCGGCCAGACGCCCCAGCCGCCGAGCTACGAGGCCACGAGCTGGGCCGCGCTTGCCGAGCGCCTGCGCAGTGGCCCGGCCGCCGCGCTCGACCTGATGGGCGACAACGCGCGCATTTCGCTGGCTGGCGCGCAGGACAAGACCGGCATCGCGCTGTTCGACGACGGCCTGCCGCGCCTGCCGCTCGGCACCTCGCCGTCCACGCACATCCTCAAGCCCGACATCCGCCGGCTCGACAAGGTGTGGGCCTCGGCTGCCAACGAAACCCTGGTGATGCGCGCCGCCGCGCATTGCGGGCTGCCGACCGCGGAGGTGTTCTTCGAGCCGGCGACCCATGCCTGCGTCGTGCGCCGCTTCGACCGGATTGCGCTGGCCGACGGCCGCCTGGGCCGGCTGCGCCAGTACGACTTCTGCCAGCTCAGCGGCACGGTCTCGGACCGCAAGTACGAGAAGGAAGGCGGCCCGGGAATCGTTGCCTGCGCCGACCTCATTCGCCGGTACAGCTCGCAACCGGCCGTCGATCTGCGGCGGCTGGTCGAGTGGATCGTGTTCAACCTGTGCGTGGGCAACAACGACAGCCACGCCAAGAACCTGTCGCTCTACATCGCCGCCGACCGCCGAACCACGCTCACGCCGTTCTACGACCTGATGTGCACGCAGCTCTATCCGGGGCTGTCGAAGGAGTTCGCGTTTGCGGTCGGCGGCAGGCTGCTGCCCGGCGAGATCGGCCGGCCCGAGCTGGAAGCGATGGCGCGCGAGCTGGGCATGAAACCGGCATTCGTCGTCAGGCTCGCGGCGGCGATGGCGCAGCGGGTGCCGGCGGCAATGGCTCAGGCGGTGGCGCAGATTGCGCCGCAGTTGTCGCCCACCGAGCGGGTGCTCGCCGAGCGCCTGCAAGCCTTTGCGAGCGGGACTGCGCGCAAGCTGGCGGCGCGGCTGGCCGCCTGAATCTGTCGTGGCTTGCGGCGGGCCGACAGGGTCCGGCCCGCCGCGCCGCAGCTCAATGCCCCGTCACCCCCGCCGGCACGCCCAGCCCCTGATCCGGCCGCGCCGCCTGCTTGACCAGCAGCGCCGCCATCGCGATCACGCCCGGAATCGCCAGCAGCGTGAACGTGGGCCCAAAGCCGAGCTGCTGCCGCTGCGCCTCGGCCACGAGGAACGACCCGGCAATGCCGCCGAAGCGCCCGATGCCGAGCATCCAGGCCACGCCGGTCGCGCGGCCCTGCGTCGGGTAGAAGGCCGCCGCCAGCGCCGGCAGCGACGATTGCGCGGTGTTCATCAGCGTGCCGGCCACGAACACCACCACCACCAGCGTGGCGACGCTGCCGACCGACTGGCCGATGCCCCAGATCGCCACCGCCGTCAGGCCAAAGCCGATGGCAATGATGCGGTTGGGATTGAAGCGGTCCATCAGCCAGCCAAAGGCCACCGCGCCCACGCCGCCGAGCGGGAACAGCGCCGCGATCAGCGTGGCGTCCTTGGGCGCAAGGCCGGCGTCCTTGAACAGGATCGGCATCCAGTTGATGAGCGCATAGAAGATGACCAGCCCCATGAAATAGGCCAGCCACAGCATCGCCGAGCCGACCCGATAGGCCGGCGACAGCACCACGCCGGCGCCGCTCCTGGCGTCGGTGGCGGGCGCCTTCTCGCTCAGCACGAAGCTGGCAGCATTCGCGGCCTCGGCCGACACGCGGGCCAGCACCGCGCGAATGCGCTCGACCGGCCGGCCCTTGGCGACCAGGTAGCGCACCGACTCCGGCAGCATCAGCAGCATCGCCGCCACCAGCAGCAGCGGTGCGATGCCGCCGAGCACCAGCACGCTGCGCCAGCCCCAGATCGGGATCATCCAGGCCGCCAGAAAACCGCCGAAAGCCGCGCCAAGCGGGAAGCCGCAGAACATGGCGTTGGTCAGCGTCGAGCGGCGCTGGCCGGGGCAGAACTCGCTCATCAGCGTGACCGCGTTGGGCATGGCGGCGCCCAGGCCAAGACCCGTGACGAAGCGGAACGCGGTCAGCGCGCCGAGGTCGCCTGCCTGCGACGACGCCGCGCAGGCAATGCCGAACAGCGCGACCGAGCCGATCAGCACCGCGCGCCGGCCGAAGCGGTCGGCCAGCGGCCCGGCCGACAGCGCGCCGGCCGCCAGCCCGAACAGCGCGGCGCTGAGCACCGGCGCCAGCGCCGGCTTGGTCACGCCCCATTCCTTGATGAGCGAGGGCGCGATGTAGCCGATGGCGGCGGTGTCGAAGCCGTCGAGCAGCACGACGAGGAAGCAGAGCGCGAACACGCCCCACTGGAACGGGGAAAACGGATGGCGATCCAGGAAGTCCTGGACATCGACCCGGGCGGAAATGGTCATGGCGCTGTCTCGGTGGTTGTCACGGTGCGCATGCGATGTGCGCGTCGCCGCAGTCTTGGCAGCCGGATGGGTGGCGACCATGCACAAGTCGAACAGGAAACTTCAACGATCGAACATCGAGGGTTGTCCCCGTGCGGTGACCGGACGCTGTGTGCGATCTGCGGACGAGCGTCCCGCGCCTCGACCGGCGCGCCCGGCAGGGCTGCGCCGCCCGCCTCAGCCGGCGCGCGCCACGCCGACCAGCGCCTGCACCGCCGGCGAGGTCGGGCCCTCGGTGCGCAGCAGCAGCCCGACCGGCTCCTTGCTCGGGATGGCGAACGGCAGCGCCACCGCCTCGCCCAGCTCGATGGCGCGGCGCGCGGCACTGCTGGCGGTGAACCACAGATGGCCGGCATCGCGCACCAGCGCCAGCGCGAGCGAATCGGCCAGCGTCTCGACCAGTCCGCCGGCCGGCGTGACGCCGAGCCGCGCAAAGAAGCTGTCGGCCGAATGGCGCAGCAGCGTGTCGGGCGGCGCCAGCACCAGCGGATGCTCGCCAAGCGAGGCCGGATCGGCCGCGAGCGTGGTCAGCACCGGATGGCCGGGCGCGGCGACCAGCAGCATGTTCTCGGCGAACAGCGGCTCGAAGATCAGGCCGAACATGCGCGCCGGATCGGCGAGCCGGCCGATCACCACATCGAGTTCGCGCCGGCGCAGCCGGTCGAGCAGCGCGTCGTTGGCATCGGTGATGACGCGCACCGTGGCATGCGGCCGCTCGGCGCGCAGGCCGGCGAGCAGACGCGCGACGAAGGTGGAGGCGAGCGTCGGCAGCGCGCCGAGCAGCAGCGGCGCATCCTCGTCGGCGCGGCCGAGCGCATCGATGGCGAGCTGGAGCGCGCCGGTGCTGGCCTCGGCATGGCGCAGGAAGATCGCGCCCTCGGGCGTCAATTTGGCGCCGTGGCGGCCCCTGTCGAGCAGCTTGACGCCGAGGGTTTCCTCAAGCTCGTTGAGGGTCTTGGTGACGGCCGGCTGGCTGATCGCCAGCGCCTCGGCGGCATTGCCGAGATGGCCGTGCCGCACCACCGTCAGAAAGCATTGCAGCTGCCTGAGCCGCAGCCGGCCGAGGATGGGATCGTGACGCGCCATGAAATGCAGCCGGGGATTGCCGAGGCGGCGATCATCGACCGGCGGCGTCGATCTCCGCAAACACCGCCTCGGCCAGATGGATGGCGCCGTTGGCGGCCGGCAGGCCGGCATAGAGCGCGGTGTGCATCAGCAGCTCCTTCAGCTCGTCGCGCGTGACGCCGTTGTTGAAGCAGGCGCGCAGATGCATCTTCAGCTCGTCCTCGCGGTTGAGCGCGACCAGCATCGCGATGGTCACGAGGCTGCGCGTGTGCTTCGGCAGCCCCGGCCGCGACCAGATCTCGCCCCAGGCGTAGCGGGTGATGAAGTCCTGGAACTCCTCGTTGAAGCCGTTGCGCCTGGTGAGCGTGCGGTCGACATGGGCATCGCCGAGCACGCCGCGGCGCGTGGTCATACCCTGGTCGTAGCGGTCGCGTTCGTCCATCGTGGTCTCCGGTCAGGCGCGCAGGAAGGCGTCGAGCGCGCGGTTGAAGTCGTCGGCGGCCTCGATGGCCGACAGGTGCGAGGCCGGCAGCGCCACCAGTTGCGCACCGGGCACGCGGGCAGCGATGAACTCGGCATCGGCCACGGTCGTGACCGGATCGGCGCTGCCGGCAATCACCAGCGTGGGCACGGCGATGTGGTCGAGGTGCTCGCGCAGATCGGCGAGGGCCAGGGCTTCGCAGCATTGCGCGTAACCCTCGGCATCGGTGCCGGCGAGCTGGGCGATGGTCTTGGCGATCACCGCGTCGCCGCTCGCGACGAAGCCTTCGGTAAACCAGCGGCCGGTGGCGCTGGCCGCGACCGGCGCCATGCCCTGCTCGCGCACCAGTGCGGCGCGCGCGGCCCAGCCGCTGGCCTCGCCGATCTTGGCGGCGGTGTTGCAGACCACCAGCTTGTCCAGGCGCTGGCGGGCATTCACGCCGAGCCATTGCCCGGTGATGCCGCCCATCGAGATGCCGACGAAGCTCGCGCGTGCGATGCCGAGCGCGTCGAGCAGCGCGACGACATCGCCACCCAGATCGGCGAGCGACGTGCCGCCGGCGGTCGCCGACTGGCCGTGGCCGCGCGTGTCGTAGCGCAGCACGCGCCACTGGCCGGCGAGCGCCGCCGCCTGCGCATCCCACATGTCGAGCGTGGTGCCGAGCGAGTTGGAGAACACGACGACCGGCGCACCGGCCGGGCCGTCGAGCCGGTAGTGCAGGCGCAGGCCCGCGTGATCGATGAAGGGCATGTCGTTGTCCGTTGAAAGTCAGAGATCGCGCTTGCCGTCCTGGGCCAGCGCGCGCGCCACGAAGGCGTCGGCCGAGCCGAGATAGCCGCAGGGGTCGAACAGCGCATCGAGCTGTTCTGGCGTGAGACGGGCGGCGATGAAATCGTCGGCGCCGAGCACCTCGCGCAGATGGCGGCCCTCGGCGACCGCCTGCTTGCAGGCGTGCTCGACGCGCTCATGCGCCGCGAGCCGGCCGAGCTGAGCGCCGAGCGCCATCATCACCGCCTCGGCCATGACCAGGCCGCGCGTGATGTCGATGTTGGCGCGCATGCGGGCGGTGTCCACTTCGAGGCCGGCCACGGTCTCGCAGCAGCGCGACAGCGCGCCGCCGGCAAGTTGCAGCAGCTCGGCCAGCGGCTGCCATTCGGCATGCCAGCCGCCCAGGCCGCGTTCATGCTCCTGCACCATCGCCGCATACAGCCCAGCCACCAGCGCCGGCGCGCGATTAGCCGCATGCAGCACCACCGCCGCACCGACCGGATTGCGCTTGTGCGGCATGGTCGATGACCCGCCCTTGCCTTCCGCAGCCGGCTCGAACACCTCGCCGATTTCGGTCTGCATCAGTAGCGACCAGTCGCGCGCCAGCTTGCCGAGCGTGCCGGTCAGCAGCGCAGCGAAGCCGGCCACCTCGACCACGCGGTCGCGCTGGCCATGCCAGGGCAGCGCCGCCACGCCCAGGCCCAGCTCGCTCGCGAGCCGGTCGGCCACCAGCGCGCCCTGCTCGCCCAGCGAGGCCAGCGTGCCGGCTGCGCCGCCGAACTGCGCCACCAGCACGCGCGGCCGCAGCTCGGCCAGCCGTTCGCGATGGCGCAACAGCGCGTCGTGCCAGCCCGCGACCTTCAGCCCGAAGGTGGTCGGCAGCGCCTGTTGCAGCCAGGTGCGGCCCATCATCGGCGTGGCGCGATGGGCGCGCGCCAGCTGCGCGGTGGCATCGAGCAGGCGCAGCAGATCGGCGTCGAGCAGGTCGAGCGCCGCGCGCAGTTGCAGCACCAGGCCGGTGTCGATCACGTCCTGGCTGGTCGCGCCCCAGTGCACGAAGCGCGCGGCCTCGGCATCGGCGGCCTTGACCTTGGCGGTGAGCGCCTTGACCAGCGGGATGGCCACATTGCCGGCCAGCCCGGCCGCGCGGCCGATCGCGTCGAGGTCGAACCACGCGGCATCGCAATGCGCCGCGATGGCCGCCGCCGCGCCGGCCGGGATGACGCCCACCGCCGCCTCGGCGCGCGCCAGCGCCGCCTCCACATCGAGCATGCGCTGGAAGGTCGTGCGGTCGCTGAACAGTTCGGCGAAGCGGTCGGTGGTGAACAGCGGGTCGTACAGCAGGCTCATGGCGGCGGCTCGGGTCGATCAGACGCGTTCGATGATGACGGCAATGCCCTGGCCGACGCCAATGCACATGGTGCACAGCGCATAGCGGCCGCCGCTGCGTTCGAGCTGATGCAGCGCCGCGATCACCAGCCGGGCGCCGCTCGCGCCGAGCGGATGGCCGAGCGCGATGGCGCCGCCGTTCGGGTTCACGCGGGCGTCGTCGTCGGCCAGGTGGTGCGCGCGCGTCACGGCCAGACCTTGCGATGCGAAGGCCTCGTTCAGCTCGATCACGTCGATCTGGTCGAGCGTGAGCCCGGCCTTGGCCAGCACCTTGGTGATGGCCGGCGCCGGGCCGAAACCCATGATGCGCGGCGGCACGCCGGCGGTGGCGCTGGCCACGATGCGGGCACGCGGCTTGAGGCCGAAGCGTGCGGCGCTGCTCTCGTTGGCGATCAGCAGCGCGGCGGCGCCGTCGTTCACGCCCGAGGCGTTGCCGGCGGTGACCGTGCCGTCCGGGCGCACGACGCCCTTGAGCTTGGCCAGCGCGGCGAGCGTGGTTTCCGGCCGCAGATGCTCGTCGGCGGTCACGATCAGCGCATCGCCCTTCTTCTGCGGGATCGACACCGGCACGATCTCCTCGGCCAGCCGGCCGGCGGCCTGCGCGGCGGCGGCGCGCTTCTGGCTGCGCAGCGCGAAGGCGTCCTGATCCTCGCGGTTCACCTTGAAATCGGTCGCCACGTTCTCGGCGGTTTCGGGCATCGAATCGACGCCGTACTTGGCCTTCATCAGCGGATTGACGAAGCGCCAGCCGATGGTCGTGTCCTCGATCTTTGCGCTGCGCGAATAGGCCGAGTCGGCCTTGCCCATCACGAAGGGCGCGCGGCTCATGCTTTCCACGCCGCCGGCGATCAGCAGGCCGACTTCGCCGCTCTTGATCGAGCGACCGGCAATGCCGATGGCGTCGAGGCTCGATCCGCACAGGCGGTTGACGGTATTGCCCGGCACTTCCGCCGGCAGGCCGGCGAGCAGCAGCGCCATGCGGCCGACATTGCGGTTGTCCTCGCCGGCCTGATTGGCGCAGCCGTAGATCACGTCGTCCACCGCCGCCCAGTCCACGCCCGGGTTGCGCTCGATCAGCGCCTTGATCGGCACCGCGCCGAGGTCGTCGGCGCGCACCGTGGCAAGGCTGCCGCCGTAGCGGCCGAAGGGGGTGCGGATCGCGTCGCAGATGTAGGCCTGTTCCATTCGTCTCTCCTTCAGGCGGCGGCGCGCAGCGGCAGGCCGACCAGCGTTTGCAATTCGTCGAAGCCGAGGCCGTCGACGATCTCGATGACGACCGGGCCGTCCTTCGTGATGTCGAACACGGCCAGATCGGTGTAGAGCCGGTTCACGCAATCGATGCCGGTGACCGGATAGCTGCACGCCTGGACGAACTTGCTTTCGCCGCCCTTGGTGAGCAATTCCATCATCACGAATACCTGTTTTGCGCCGATCGCCAGGTCCATCGCGCCGCCGACGGCGGGGATGGCGTCGGGCGCGCCGGTGTGCCAGTTGGCGAGGTCGCCCTTGGCCGACACCTGGAAGGCGCCGAGCACGCAGATGTCGAGATGGCCGCCGCGCATCATCGCGAACGAGTCGCCGTGATGGAAAAAGCAGCCGCCGGTCAGCAGCGTCACCGGCTCCTTGCCTGCGTTGATGAGCTCGGGGTCTTCCTCGCCCTTGGCCGGCGCCGGGCCCATGCCGAGGATGCCGTTCTCGCTGTGCAGAAAGATCTCGCGGTCGGCCGGCAGATAGTTGGCCACGCGCGTCGGCAGGCCGATGCCGAGGTTGACGTAGGCGCCTTCGTGGATGTCGCGCGCCACGCGCTGCGCCATCTGGTCGCGGTTGAGTCGGGTGTAGTTCGCCATCGATGTCTCCCGCTGGTTCAGACGCGCACGACGCGCTGGACGAAGATGCCCGGCGTCACGATGTTTTCCGGATCGAGCTCGCCGAGCCCGACCACCTCGGCCACTTGCGCCACCGTCACCTTGGCGGCCTGGGCCATGATCGGACCGAAGTTGCGCGCCGCCTTGCGATAGACCAGGTTGCCCCAGCGGTCGCCCTTGAGCGCCTTGATGAGCGCGAAGTCGGCCTTGATCGGGTACTCCAGCACGTAGTTGCGGCCGTCGATCTCGCGGGTTTCCTTGCCCTCGGCCAGCAGCGTGCCGAAGCCGGTCGGCGTGAACACGCCGCCAAGCCCGGCGCCCGCCGCCTGGATGCGTACCGCCAGGTTTCCCTGCGGCACCAGCTCAAGCTCGATGTCGCCGGCGCGGTAGAGCGCGTCGAACACCTGGCTGTCGGACTGGCGCGGGAACGAGCAGACGATCTTGCGCACGCGGCGCGCCTTGAGCAGCGCGGCCAGGCCGAAGTCGCCATTGCCGGCGTTGTTGTTGACGACGGTCAGGTCCTTGGCGCCCTGCGCGATGAGGGCGTCGATCAGCTCGGCCGGCTGGCCGGCGGTGCCGAAGCCGCCGATCATCACGGTGGCGCCGTCGAATACATCGGCCAGCGCCGCTTCGGGCGAGGCCAGGGTCTTGTCGATCATCGATCTGTCTCCTTGATCCGCCCGTCCGGTGGTTCGATCAGCGAACGTGCGGTGCGGTGAGCGGTGCGACGGAGTCTAGGAAGACTGGGCAGCGCAATGCAGCGCCAGCAAGCCTGGAAGTTCGATAATCGAACGCTTATTCCGTTAATCGAACCATCCGGGCTTAAGCTGTGCGCCTGTCATCGATCCCCGCGCTTCCATGCAGCCAGACGAACTCCCGCTTCCGCCCGTGATCCCAGCCCAGCCCGCCACCTTGCTCGACCGTCGCGCGGCCGATGCCGGCGCCCATGCCGGCGACCCCGACTTCATGACCTCGCTGGCGCGCGGTCTGGCGGTGCTGATGGCCTTCGACGACCAGCAGCGCGCCCTCACCTGCGCCCAGCTCAGCCATCGCACCGGGCTGTCGCGCGCGGCGGTGCGGCGCTGTCTGCACACGCTTGCAGTGCTCGGCTTTGCCGGCTGCGAGGACGGCAAGCATTTCAAGCTCACGCCCAAGGTGCTGGCGCTGGGCCATGCCTATCTCAGTTCGTCGCCGCTGGTGGCGCTGGCACCGGGCGTGCTCGACAAGCTGGCCGCGCGCACCGGCGAATCCTGCTCGGTCGCCACGCTCGAAGGCCGCGAGATCGCCTATGTGGCGCGCTCCAAGGGCGGCGACCGGATCATGTCGATCGACCTGGGTCTCGGCAGCCGGCTGCCGGCCTACTGCACCTCGATGGGCCGGGTGCTGCTGGCCGCGCTGCCGCCCGAGCGACTCGACGCCTATCTGGCCGAAGGCGAGTTCGTGCGTCGCACCTCGCGCACGCTCGCCACCGCCGACAAGCTGCGCGAGGAGATCGCGCTGGTCGGCGCCCAGGGCTATGCGGTCAACGATCAGGAGCTGGAAGTGGGCCTGCGCTCGATCGCGGTGCCGGTGCGCGACCGGCGCGGCCAGGTGGCGGCGGCGCTCAACATCGGCACCCTCACCTCGCGGCGCTCGGTGGCCGAGCTGGAAACCCGGCTGCTGCCGCTGCTGCGCGAGGCGGCGGATGAGTTCGGGCGGATGCTGGTCTGACGGCCGGCAGCGTCGGCGCGTCGGGCCTCAAGCCGCCGCCGCCCCGCGCAGCCGCGCCCGCGCCGCGCGCCGGAACGCCCCCGGCGTCTGCCCGCAGGCCGCGACAAAAAACCGCGTGAAGTAACCCGCATCGGCAAACCCCAGCGTCAGCGCGATGTGCTTGATGCCGAGCGTCGTGTAGATGAGATCGCGCTGGGCCTCGACCAGCGTGCGCGCGCGGATGCAGTCGAGCGCCGGCCGCCCGGCCTTCTGCTTGCAGATGCGGTTGAGGTGGGTCGGCGTGATGCCGAGTTCCGCCGCGTACTCGCTCACGCCGAGCCGCTCGCGGTAGCGCCGGTCGAGCGCATCGACGAAGCGGCGGTAATGGCGCTCGGCCGGGTCGCCGCTGCCGTCGCCGGCCAGCGCCGCCGGCACATCGCCGCCGAGTCGCGCGCCCCACAGCAGCGCCAGCGGCAGCAGCGCCGCGATGGCCGCCGCGCGCCAGCCGCCGTTGCCGTCCATCTCGGCGACCAGCCCTTCGAGCGCGGTGCGCAGGTTGCGCGCATCGGGCTGGCTGCCGCGCAGCAGCAGCCGGCGCGGCCGTTCGTAGCGCGCCGCCACCTCGGGCAGCGCAGCCAGCAGACTCTGCACATAGCGCTCGTCGAGCGTGACGATCACGCCATCCACATCGCGCGAGAACACGAAGCCATGCACCACGCGGGCCGGCACGAACAGCGCCGAGCTGGCTGGCAGCGCCACCGGCTCGCCGTCGAGCGTGGCCTCGGCCGAACCGCGCCGCAGATAGAGCAGTTGCAGGAAGTGATCGTGCCGATGCGGCTTGATCTCCCAGTCGTGCAGCCGGCTGCGCGAAGCGATGGATTCGCAGTGGAAGGGCTCGGTCAGGCGCTCGTCGTCGGCACTCTTGTACAGCGCGTAAATCGGGATGGCGTTCATCGCCCGAGTGCAGCACGCGATGGCCGCGCGCCACTTCGGTGAAAACCCTCGATGTTCGATTTGCTCAATTCATGGTTCGGCCCGTCCATTGGCCCGACGGGCGCGGCTGCCTAGCCTGCGCGTTCCAACACATCCATTCATGGAGACGCGACATGAACCACACCACCCAGGTCGCCATCGTCGGCGCCGGCCCCTCGGGCCTGCTGCTCGGCCAGCTGCTCGCCAAGGCCGGCATCGACAACATCATCGTCGAGCAGCGCGACCCCGACTACATCCTGGGCCGCATCCGCGCCGGCGTGCTGGAAAGCGTCTGTGTCGAGGCGCTGGAGCAGGCCGGCTGCGCCGAGCGGCTGCATGCCGAGGGCCTGATTCACCACGGCATCGAGCTGGCCTTCGGCGGCGCGAGCCATCGCATCAACTTCGAGGAGCTGATCGGCAAGCATGTGGTCGTCTACGGCCAGACCGAGGTGACGCGCGACCTGATGGCGGCGCGGGAATCCATCGGCGCGACCACCGTGTACGAAGCCGACCAGGTCAGTCTGCACGACATCGACAGCGCCAGCCCCAAGGTTCGATTCGTGAAGGATGGCCAGACGCATGAGATTGCCGCCGCCTTCGTCGCCGGCTGCGACGGCTTTCATGGCGTCAGCCGCAAGACCGTCGCCGACCGCATCCAGACCTTCGAGCGTGTCTACCCCTTCGGCTGGCTCGGCATCCTGGCCGACGTGCCGCCGGTGACCGAGGAACTCATCTACGCCAACAGCGAGCGCGGCTTTGCGCTGAGCAGCATGCGCAGCAAGACGCGGGTGCGCTGCTACATCCAGTGCTCGCTCGACGACAAGGTCGAGGACTGGAGCGACCAGCGCTTCTGGGACGAGTACCGCCGCCGCCTGCCCGAAGCCGCTGCGGCCGCCACCATCACCGGCCCGTCGATCGAGAAGAGCATCGCGCCGCTGCGCAGCTTCGTGACCGAGCCGATGCGCTTCGGCAATCTGTTCCTGGCCGGCGACGCGGCGCACATCGTGCCGCCCACCGGCGCCAAGGGCCTCAACCTGGCCGCGTCCGACGTGCTCTACCTGGCGCGCGGCATCGCGCAGTTCTTTGTCGAGCGCAGCAGCGAGGGCATCGACGGCTATTCGCAGCGGGCGCTCTCGCGCATCTGGAAGGCCGAGCGCTTCAGCTGGTGGATGACCTCGCTGCTGCACCGCTTTCCGGAGCAGACCGACTTCGACCGCGCGATCCAGCGCGCCGAACTCGACTATCTGGTCGGCTCGACGGCGGCGCGCACCTCGCTGGCCGAGAACTACGTCGGCCTGCCGATGGCCAGCTGAAGACCGCAAAGGGGCGTCGGCACTGCCCCTTTTCATACACGAACGGTTATGCAAGCTCGCGCGAGGCTTCAATTTACGGCGCTCGCGGCGCTCCTTAAATTTGCGTCCACGCCCACCGACGGCGACACGCGAGCCTTCCTCAGGAGACAAGATGGCCATCCAGCGCTATTCCGAATTTGCCCAGCGCGACACCGACGCCCATGCGCCGGCACGCACGCCGATCTACAAGACGAGCATCCTGCGCTCGCCCGACAACGCGCTCATTTCCAACGCCCAGTCGCTGACCGAGATCACCGGCCCGAGCTTCCGGCCCGAGGAATTCGGCCCGCTCGACAACGACCTGATCCGCAACTTCGCCAAGGACGGCCTGCCGATCGGCGAGCGCATCGTGGTGCACGGCTTCGTGCGCGACGAGTTCGGCCGCCCGGTGCCCAATGCGCTGGTCGAGGTGTGGCAGGCCAATGCCAGCGGCCGCTACCGCCACAAGAAGGACCAGTACCTCGGCTCGCTCGACCCCAACTTTGGCGGCTGCGGCCGCATGCTGACCGACGAGAACGGCCATTACGTCTACCGCACGATCAAGCCGGGCCCCTATCCCTGGCGCAACCGCGTTAACGAATGGCGCCCGGCCCACATCCACTACTCGCTGCAAGGCGACGGCTGGGTGCAGCGCCTGATCACGCAGATGTATTTCGAGGGCGACACGCTCATCCCCGACTGCCCGATCCTCAAGACCATCCCCACCGAGGAACAGCGGCGCGGCCTGATCGCGTTGCAGGATCGCGGCAACTTCATCGAAGCCGACAGCCGCGCCTATCGCTTCGACATCACGCTGCGCGGCCGTCGCGGCAGCTTCTTCGAAAACAAGATCGTCTGAGAGGAGATAGCGCCATGACCCAGCAGATCGTGCATTTCACCGAGACCGCCTCGCAGACCGGCGGCCCCTACGTCCACATCGGCCTCGCGCCGCATCAGGCCGGCTTCGAGATCTTTGCCAACCAGTTCGGCAATGTGCTGACCAAGCCCGCGACCAAGGGCGAGCGCATCCGCCTTGAGGGCCGCGTGATCGACGGCTCGGGCACGCCGGTGCGCGACGCCCTGCTCGAAATCTGGCAGGCCAATGCGGCCGGCAAGTACAACCATCCGGGCGACAGCCAGGCCAAGGACATCGACCCCACCTTCCGTGGCTGGGGCCGCACCGGCTGCGACTTCGACACCGGCGAGTACTTCTTCGAGACCATCAAGCCGGGCGCCGTGGCCGGCCGCGAAGGCAAGACCCAGGCGCCGCACATCGCGCTCATCGTGTTTGCGCGCGGCATCAACATGGGCCTGCACACCCGCGTCTACTTCGAGGACGAAGCCGCCGCGAATGAAGCCGACCCGGTGCTGCGCGGCATCGAATGGGAAGTGCGCCGCAAGACGCTGATCGCCAGGCGCGAGCTGCGCAACGGTGAAGTCGTGTACCGCTTCGACATCGTGCTGCGCGGCGAGAACGAGACGGTGTTCTTCGACATCTGACCGACTGGCAGGTCGGGCCCGATGCGGGCGGGGCGGCTTCGACGAGGCTGCCCCGCCCGTTTTCATTGCACGGCGGCCATGCCGATCAGAGCTGCTGCCGGCACTTGTCCGAGGCCGGCGGCGCGATGCTGCGGTCGAAGCGCTGCTCGATCGCCGGCTTGAGTTCGCCGCCCACCGGCTTGACGCGGCCCACGTAGTTGGGGATGAGCAGCTGGTTGTCCTCGGCGCGCATCACGGCCGGGCCGTAGATGGTGTCGAAGCTCGCGCCGTGCAGCGCCGCCGCGACCTCGGCCGGCTTCACGCTGTCGGCCTTGCGCACGCCGGCAAAGATCACCTGCATGCCGTTGTAGGCCTGACCCTCGTTCTCGGTCGGCGTGCGGCCGAACTGCTTCTGCCAGCCGGCGACGAAGCTCCTGTTCATCGGCGTGTCGATCTCGGGTCCGTAGCCGATGTTGCCCCACACGCCTTCGGTGGTGCTGCCGGTGGCCTTGATGAGGTAATCGAAGATGTAGGCGTGGCCGATGATGCGCACCGAATTGCCGAGCCCGAATTCCGCCGCCTGCTTGGCAAACGCAATCGCATCGCGGCCGGTGAGCACCACCCACACCGCCTGCGGTTTCGCCGCCTTCAGCTGCGCGATGTAGGGCGAGAAGTCCTTGGTGCCGACCGGCGCGAACAGCTCCAGCCCCACGCTCTTGCCCTGGGCCTTGACGGTCTTGCCGAAGAACTCGGCCGAGTCGCGGCCCCAGACATAGTCGGCCGCCAGTACCGCGAAGTTCTGCTCCTTCTGGGTCTTGAGCCACTCGCCCATCATCGCCAGGTCCATCGCGTCGGAATGGTTGGCGCGGAACAGACGCGGCTTGCACGAGTCGCCGGTGAGCTTGTCGCTCTTGCTCAGCACGCTCACGTACATCGCGTCCCAGCGGTCGAGGTTCTGGCCGATGGCGAGCGAGATCGACGACGGGATCGCGCCGATCAGAAAGCGGTTGCCGTCGCGCGCCAGCTTCTCGGCCACGCGCCGGCCGGCCTCGGGCGTGCCCTCGTCGTCGGCGATCTGCACCGTGACCGGATGGCCGTCGACGCCGCCCCTGGCATTGGCCTCGTCCACGGCGAACTGGATCGCGCGCAGCGTCTCCTGGCCCTGCTGGGCGAACACGCCCGATTGCGAGCTGACCGCGCCGATGCGCAGCGGCTCCTTGGTCTGGGCGCCGGCCGCGAGCGGCAAGGCAATGGCGAGCGCGAGCGCGGCCCGCCGCAGTTGATTGGGCTGGTTCAAGTCTGTCTCCTTCGGGTGGATGGCAAAGCGATGCGGGCGCGCTGTGTCGCGCGCTCCGCGTTGGCGGCAGGCTGCCGCCGTCAGACCATGACGTGGCGCTGCAAGGCGTCGAGGCTTTCATGCGCGACCTCGCCGTCGGCCACGACCGCGCCCTTGGCCAGCGCGTAGTAGCGCCGCGCGACGCGCATCACCAGGCTCAGGTTCTGCTCGATCAGCAGCAGCGCCGTGCCCTGGTCGGCCACGCGATTGAGGATGTCGGCGAGCTGGTCGACGATGACCGGCGCCAGGCCCTCGGTCGGCTCGTCGAGCAGGATGAGCGCCGGGTTGGCCATGAGCGCGCGGCCGATGGCGAGCATCTGCTGCTGGCCGCCCGACAGCGCCGTGCCCGGCGTGTGGGCGCGCTCGCGCAGGATCGGGAACAGCGCGTACACCGAGTCGAGCTGCCACGGCCCCTTGCGCCGCACCGCCGAGCCGAGCAGCAGGTTCTCCTCCACCGTCAGGTTGGCGACGATGCAGCGGCCCTGCGGTACCACCGCCACGCCCTCGTTGGCGGCCATGTAGGGCCGGGGCCGCGCCGGCTCGCGCCGGCCGATGCGCACCCGCCCGCCGCGCAGCGCGGCCAGTCCGAGCACGGTGTTGACGACCGTGGTCTTGCCCACGCCGTTGCGGCCGATCAGCGCCACGCGCTCGCCGGGCAGCACGCTCAGGCTCAGCCGGTGCAGCACATGCGCCGCGCCGTAGCAGGCATCGACGCGATCGAGTTCGAGCAATGCCGTCGTCATGCCGCGCTCCCCAGATAGGCCTCGCGCACCCGGCGGTCGGCGCGCACCGTGGCCGGATCGCCGCTCGCGATCACCTTGCCCAGCTCCAGCACCGTGACCGCATGCGAGATGCCGAACACCACGTCCACGTCATGCTCGACCAGCAGCACCGACACCTCGCGCCGGCCGGTCAGGCGGCGCAGATGGCGCGCCAGATCCTGCGATTCCTTCACCGACAGTCCGGCCATCGGCTCGTCGAGCAGCAGCACCGCCGGATTGCCGACCAGCGCCAGCGCCAGATCGAGCCGGCGCTGCTCGCCATAACCGAGATCGCCCGCGACCGCGTCGCCGAGCGCGTCGAGTTCGAGTTCGCCGAGCACCTCGGCCGCGTCGGCGCCGGGGTCGGCGGAGCCCATGCGATGCGCCGCCAGCTCGACCTGCGCGCGCACGCCCATGCGGGCAAAGATGCTGGTGCGCTGGAACGAGCGCGACAGGCCGCGCGCGCGGCGCTGCACGATGTCGAGCGCCGACACGTCCTCGCCGCGCAGCGTGACGCGGCCCGAGGTGGCGCGGCGCCGGCCCGAGATGGCGTCGATCACGGTCGACTTGCCGGCGCCGTTGGGGCCGATCAGCCCGCGAATCTCGCCCCGCTTGAGCGTGAGGGAGACGCCGTCGACGGCACGCACGCCGCCGTACTGGATGGTCAGGCCATCGGCCTGGAGCGCGGTTTCGCTCATGGAAGTTCTCCTTGGGTTGCGGCGGGATCAGTGCGAGGCCGAGGCGCTGGCGGCGCCGTTGTCGAGCGCGGCCACCGGCGCCGGGCGGCGCCGCGCCAGCAGGCGTTGCAGCGCGCCGGCAATGCCCTCGGGCGAGAAGACGATGACCGCGATCAGCGCGACGCCGAACACCGCCATCCAGTGGCTGGCGTAGTCGCCGAGAAAGTCGCGCGCCAGGAAATAGACGACCGCGCCGAGCGCCGGCCCCCAGAGCGTGCGGCTGCCGCCCACGATGACCATCATCAGCGCCGCGCCCGACACGCTCCAGTGCAGCCCCTCGGGCGACACGAAGCCGGTGTTGAGCGCCGCCAGCACGCCGGCCACGGCGGTGACGCCGGCCGACAGCGCGAACACCGCCGCGCGCGGCAGCAGCGTGCGGATGCCGATGAAACGCGCGCGCTCCTCGTTGTCGCGGATGGCTTCGGTCACGGCGCCGAAGCGGCTGCGCGCCAGCAGCGCGAGCACGCCGGTCAGCAGCACCAGCGCGGTCCAGCACACGAGGAACAGCATGCCGGGCTGAAGCAGCCGCGCGGTCTCGATGCCGAACAGCGTGGCCGGCCAGTTCACGTTCATGCCGTCGGCGCCGCCCGTGAGGCCACGGGTGCGCGATGCGACCAGATAGAACATCTGGCCGACCGCCAGCGTGAGCATGCCGAAGGCAATGCCCGGCACGCGCACCGCGACCAGCGCCAGCACGAAGGCGAAGCCGGCGATGCCGAGCACGGCGAGCAGCACGGCGGCCTCGGCCGGCAAGCCCTGCTGCTCCAGCAGGATGGCGACGGCATAGCCGGCACCGCCGAAGAACGCGGCATGGCCGAAGCTGACCATGCCGTTCTGGCGCAGCAGCAGGCCGACGCCGAGCGCGAAGATGGCGTGGATGCTGGCCTGGGTGAGCAGCGACAGCGCGGTGCCCGACGACAGGCTGCCGCCGAGCGCGGCACCGGCCACGAGCGCCGCGACGACGCCGGCGGAAATGCGGGTGATCGACATGGGGGCGTCCTCAGATGCGAAGGGAGTGGCGCGCCAGCGCGCGCCGGGAACGGAGAAGCGACATGAGCGGCGGCCTCAGGTGCGGTTGCCGGCCAGACCCGACGGGCGCCAGAGCAGGATGGCCACCATCAGCGCGAACGGAATCACCGCCGCCGCGTCGGGCAGATAGACCGCGCCGAGCGACTGCACCTGGCCCAGCAGCACCGCCGCCACGAAGGCGCCGATGAGGCTGCCGAGCCCGCCGATCACCACCACCACGAAGGAGTCGATCAGCACATCGCTGCTCATGGCCGGCGACAGCGACAGGAAGGGCGCGGCCACCACGCCGGCCAGCCCGGCCAGCGCCGTGCCCAGCGCGACCACCGTGGCGCTGAGCGCGTCGGTATTCACGCCCTGCATCGCGGTGGTGGTCGGATCGGTACTGGCGGCGCGCACGAACAGCCCGGCACGCGAGAAGCGCAACCAGCCCACCAGTCCCAGCGCGACCGCCGCGCCCACCGCCACCACCGCCATGCGGTAGGCCGGCACCGGCGTGCCGAACAGGTCGACCGACACGCTGAGCAGATCGGGCGCCGGCACCGAGAGGTTGTCCTTGCCCCAGACGGTCTGCACGAAGTCCTCGATGACCAGCAGCAGGCCGAAGGTGACGAGGACGACCGTGAGCGGATCGCGGTCCTGCAGCAGCCGGAAGGCATAGCGGTCGAGCAGCGCGCCGACCGCCGCCATGACCAGCGGCGCGGCGATGAGCGCGACCCAGAAACTGGTCTGGGTCGCGATGCTGTAGCCCAGATAGGCGCCCAGCATGTAGAGCGAGCCGTGCGCGAAATTGACCACGCGCCGCAGCCCGTAGATGAGCGCCAGGCCCGACGACATGATGATGAGCAGCGCTCCGTACACCAGGCCGTTGAACAGGTTGATCGTGAACATCGGGGTTGTCTCCTCCGAGGGGTTGGCATGCGCCGCTGCTGCGGCGTCGTGATGGGTGAAACGTCAGCGGTTGGCGGCCTCCCCTGCGGCGGATGGCGGATCGGCGCGCAATGCGGCCAGCGCCGAATCGGGCGCGCCGAGCGCGAGCCAGCCGCCGTCCACCGCGAGCGTCGCGCCGGTGATGTAGCTGGCGCGCGGCGAGGCGAGGAAGGCGATGGCCTCGGCAATCTCCCCGGGCCCGGCGAGCCGGCCGAGCGGCGTGCGGCCGGCGATGGCGGCGCTGTCGATGCCGCCCGCCGCTTCGAGCCGGGCCACGAGCGCGGTGCGCACATAGCCGGGCGCGACGGCGTTCACGCGGATGCCCGCATGCGCCCATTCGCAGGCCAGCGAACGCGTCAGCGCGACCACGCCGGCCTTGGCCGCGCCATAGGCATTGCGCGTAGGGATGCCGGCCAGCCCGGCGATCGACGCGAGGTTGACGATGGCGCCACCGCGCGCCGCCAGCATCGCGCGGCCGGCCTCGCGGCACATGACGAAGCTGCCTTGCAGATTCACCTTCAGCACGCGCTCGAAGGCGGCGAGCTCCTGGTCGAGCGTGGCGGCCGGCGCCTCGGGCAGACCGGCGTTGTTGATGAGCACGTCGAGCCGGCCGTAGTCGCGCAGCAGGCGGGCGACCACGGCGGCGGCCTGCGCCGGCTCGCTCACGTCGAGCGCATGGGCGGCGTGGCGCGCGCCCTTCCCCGCGCCCAGCCCGGCGGCGCGCGCCTCGGCCGCCGCGCCGTCGAGATCGGCGATGACCACGCTGGCGCCGCCAGCCGCAAGCCTTTGCGCCGTGGCCCAGCCGATGCCGGCGGCGCCGCCGGTCACGAGCGCGACCAGCCCCGCGAAGTCCTGCGCGCAGCCGGCCGCTGCCGGCGCCGGATCAAGCCCGTCCATCGCGCCAGCCTTTCACGCTCGGCAGGGTCAGGGCGCGGATCAGCCGCGTCTCCTGCGCCACGATCAGATGCGCCGACGCCTGCAGATAGGCCGGGAAATCGGGATGCGCATCGCGCCGTGCGCTGCGCCGCTCGAAGTCGGCCAGATCGTCATAGCCCCACAGATGCACGAACTGGTTCTGCGGCCCGACCAGGCTGGTGTGAAAGCCGAGCGGATGGCCGAGGCATTCGAGCAGGATCGGCATCGCGAGCCGGTCGAACACGTCGATGAACTCGGCCATGCGGCGCGGCACGATGGTGTAGATGCGGTGATCGACGAGCGGCTTAGGCGACATTGCCGGCCCCCTGCGCCGACCGCGCGGCAGTGGCATCGAGCGCGCTGGCGGCCGCGCCGGCGAGCGCCGCATCGGCCAGCGACTGCACCCGGGCCGCCGGCGCCGCGCGCTCCGGCACGCCGGCGATGTGCCGCGCCGTCAGATAGCCGAAGGTCATGATCGGCCCGAGCGTGATGCCGGCGCCGGGATAGTTGCCGCCCATCATGCTGGCGCGGTCGTTGCCCACCGCGTACAGGCCGGCGATGGCGCTGCCGTCGTCGTGCAGCACCCGGCCCACGGTGTCGGTGCGGATGCCGTCGAAGCTGCCGAGGTCGCCCATCACGACCTTGAGCGCGTAGTAGGGGCCGGCGCCGACCGGGGCCACGCAGGGGTTGGGCCGGTTGGCCGGATCGGCCAGATAGCGGTTGAACGCCGTGCTGCCGCGCCCGAACTGGCGGTCCTCGCCCTGCGCCGCGCCCAGGTTGTACTCGCGCACCGTGGCTTCCAGCGCCGCGCCGTCGATGCCGGCCTTGGCGCCCAGTTCGGCCAGCGTCGCGCCCCTGGTCAGATAGCCCTTGGCGATCAGCCCGGCCAGCGGCACCGGCGCCGGCTTGGCAAAGCCCAGGCCGTACTTGCGGATCGTGGCGTGATCGCAGATGAGCCACATCGCGGTCTCGGCCTCGTGCCGGCAGGCCTCGATCATCGCGGCACCCACGTCGTGATAGCTCTCGCTCTCGTTGCAGAAGCGCTTGCCCTGCCGCGTCACGCCGATGATCCCGGGCTTGTAGCGGTCGAGCAGATGCGGGAACACGCCGAAGCGCCCGCCCGCCAGCGGCACGCGCGACACCGGCATCCAGGCCGCCGCATCCTTGAGCCGGATGTCGACCCTGCCGCCGGCCTGCTCGGCCAGCCGCGCGCCGTCGCCGGTATTGGCTTCGGGCACCGGCGACAGATGCTCGCCGCCGCGCCGTACATGCGGATAGGCGCGCCGCAACCGCTGCACGTCGTGCGAGAAGCCGCCGCTGGCCAGCACCACGCCGCGCCGCGCGCCGATGCGCAAGTCGCCGTTCGGGCCGCGCGCCAGTGCGCCAGTCACGCGGCCATCGGCCACGATCAGCTCGCGCGCCGGCGTGCCGGTGAGGATGGGAATGCCGAGCGCGAGCGCCGATTTGGCCAGCCGCGCCGCGAGCGCATTGCCGCTCGTCACCTGCACGCCGCGCCGGTACAGCGCCAATTCCTTCAGATGCGCCGCCAGCCGCTTCGCGACGTAGATGGCCGACTTCAGCGACTTCGTCGCGTTGAAGAAGTGCTTCAGATCCGCGTTCGACGAGTTGAACATCATCCCGATGAAGGTGATGGTCTGGAGCGGCGGACGCAGCCGGTCCATGTCGGCGCCGAGATTGCGGATGTCGTAGGGCGCGGCCAGGATCGAGCGGCCGATGTCGACGCCGCCGGGCACGGTCGGGTGGTAGTCGGGATAGAGCGTGGGGATGAATTTCACCTCGGTCTCGCGCTCGAACCAGTCGACCATTTCGGGCCCGGCATCGAGGAAGGCCTCGACCGCCGCCGCGTCGTAGTACGCGCCGGTTTCGTTCTTCAGATAGGTGAGCGCGGCTTCGCGGCTGTCGCGCACGCCGCTGCGGGCCGAGACCGGATTGCCCGGAATCCACAGCACGCCGCCCGAGAACGCGGTGGTGCCGCCGAAGTGGCGATCCTTCTCGATGACGATCACGTCGAGGCCGTGCTTCTTGGCGACGATGGCGGTCGAGAGGCCGCCGGCGCCGGCGCCGATCACGAGCAGGTCGCAGTCGAGCGGGCGCCCAAGGCTGCTGTCGGTGAGATTGGCCATGCCTGTTTCCTCCGGGCAAAGCGCTCCCCTGCCGGCGGCGCAGACGCGCTGCCGGAGCGGGGGCGTGGGATGGGTTTGAGGTCGGCGCCGCGTCAGGCGGCGGCCGGGGCGCGTTCGGCGCTGTCGTTGAAGCCGGGGCGCGGCACCAGGTCCATGAGCATGGCGCTCATGCCGCCGTCGACCATCAGCTCGGCGCCGTTGACATAGCCGGCGCGGTCGCTGAGCAGGAACAGCGCGACCTCGGCGATGTCGTCGGGCCGGCCGATGCGCCGGCTGGCGGTGATGGCCGCGCGGCGCTGCTCCAGCCCCGGCTGCTCGTAGAACTTTTCGGACAGCGCGGTGCGGATCATTCCGGGGCAGATGGCATTGCTGCGCACGCCGGCCGGGCCCCATTCGGCCGCCATCTGGCGCGACAGCAGCAGCACGCCGGCCTTGCTCGCGCTGTAGGCGCCGCTGCGGGTCTGCGGATGGCAGCCTGCGATCGATGCCACGTTGACGATGCTGCCGCGGCCGCGCGCCGTCATCTGCGCGCCAAAGCTGCGCGAGCAGAGCAGATAGCCGGTGAGGTTGACGCCGAGCACCGCATTCCAGTCGGCCAGCGACACCTCGCCGAGCGCGCCGGCGCGCAGCAGGCCGGCGTTGTTGACCAGCCCGTCCGCCGGCCCGAGTTCGGCCTCGACGCGGGCCGCCGCGGCGAGCACGCCGGCCTCGTCCGAGATGTCGCATTGCAGCGCCAGCGCCCGGTGACCGCGCGCCGCAAGCGCTGCCGCCAGCCGCTCGGCGCCGGCCGCGTCGCGGTCGAGCAGCGCGACCCGTGCGCCGGCCCGGGCCGCGCCCTCGGCCACCGCCGCGCCGATGCCGCTGGCCGCGCCGGTCACCACGATCGTGCGGCCGGCCAGCCCGAGCCAGTCGGCCTCGGCCACCACCGACAGCAGCGCCGCACTCATGCCCGGCCCCGCTCGCCGGCGCGGGAAAACCCGCAGGCCACGGCGCCGGCAACACCAGACGATTCGGGCATACCCTCGGTTGCGGCCAGCCTCTGGCCGAGCCTGCGAGAAAGCCTCAGTGCATGCATGTTCAAGTCCTGTCTCCCGGTGAATGTGCTGCTGCAATGGGAGGCGATCATCCGGTCAGGCGAGCCGGTCGGTAAATCGACAAATCCAGCCAAGAACAGGACAATTCGTGCATGCGACCTGCTGAAAACCCGCAACCGCCGGCGCCCGCCCGGCAGGTTCCCAACTTCGCGCTCTACGGCGTGGCGGCCGATCCCGACTGGCAGGCCATCGTGCATTTCGAGCGCATCACCGAGCGCTCCAGCGCCTTCAACTGGGAGATCAAGCCGCATGTGCACGACTCGATGATCCAGGTGCTGTTCGTGCGCAGCGGCGGCGGCGAAGCCTTCATCGACGGCCGCAAATGGCCGGTGCAGCCGGGCACGCTCATCGTCGCGCCGGCGCGCTCGGTGCATGGCTTTCACTTCTCGCGCGATGTCGACGGGCCGGTCGTCACCGTGGCCCAGCGCCCGCTCGAATCGCTCGCCGGCACCGCCGCGCCCGAGTTGCTCGACACGCTGCGCCGGCCTGCCGTGATCGCGGTCGATGCCGGCTCGCGCCATGCCGATGCGCTGATGCCGCTGTTCGACGCCATCGCGCGCGAAGCCCAGGTGCATGCGCCCGGGCAGGTGGCCGCCGGCATGGCGCTGATGACCGCGCTGTTCGTGCAGATCGCGCGCATCGGCGCGCTCGCCCCGGCCGACGGCGGCGCGCGCTCGCGCAAGGCGGCGCAGATCGAGCGCTTCCGCGCGCTGGTCGATGCGGGCTTTCGCGAGCGCAAGGGCGTGGACGCCTATGCCACCGCGATGGGCGTGACCGCCGGCCAGCTCACCCGCCTGTGCCGCGAGCTGCTCGGCATGTCGTCGCTCGATGTCATCAACCGCCGCGTGGTGCATGAAGCCCAGCGCGAGCTGATCTACTCGTCGCTCAGCGTCAAGCAGATCGCGGCCCAGCTCGGCTTCGAGGACGAGGCCTACTTCGGCCGCTTCTTCCGCAAGCAGACCGGGCTGCGGCCGACCGAATTCCGCCTGCACGGCCGGCGCCGGCTGGCCGAGGCCTGACGGCGCGCCGCGCCGGTCGTCATTCGCTCGCGGCCGGCCCGGCTTCGCTGCGCCGCAACGGCGCCCGGCTCTGCTCGTTGTTGAGATGCACGAACTTGCGCAGCAGCCGCAAAAACTCGCGCCGCTCGTCGTCCTCCAGGCTGCCCATCAGCCGCTCCTGCATCTCGTGCACGCCGGGCACCAGCTCGGCCAGCAGCGCGCTGCCCTCGGGCGTGAGCACCAGCCGGCGCTGCCGGCGCGCCAGCAGCTCGCGCACGATCCAGCCCTTGGCTTCGAGCCGCGCCGCGATCTCGGCGGCGGTCGAGGTGTCGAGCGCCACCTCCTGCGCCAGCGTCACCTGATCGATGCCGGGCCGCTCCTGGAGCATGCGCAGGATCGCGTACTGCACCGGCGTCACGTCGCGCCCGACCGTCTCGTGGAACACCGACACCGCAATCTGCTGCGCGCGCCGGATCAGATGGCCGGGCTGGTCGTAAAGGTCGATCGAGAGCGCGTCGGTCGGCTGATCTGACATGGCGAGGGCTGCCGGTGATGGGAAGCCGGCGATTCTGCACCGCAGCAGCGCCGGCCCGCCAAAGCCGCATTCCGCCTGCCTCTTCGGGAAATCACCGAGAGCTTCGAGCCGGTCGCGCAAGTCATCATTCCGTGCACTGAATGACTACCCGGAGAGACGCCGACATGTTCCCGATGAACGCCTGGTACGTGGCCTGCACGCCCGCCGAACTGCCCGCCGACAAGCCGCTTGGCCGCACCATCTGCGGCGAGCGCATCGCCTTCTTTCGCGGGCCCGACGGCAAGGTCGCGGCGGTGGAGGATTTCTGCCCGCATCGCGGCGCGCCGATGTCGCTCGGCAAGGTCTGCGGCGGCCGGCTGCAATGCGGCTATCACGGTCTGGAAATGGGCTGCGACGGCCGCACCGTGGCCATGCCCGGCCAGCGGGTGCGCGGCTTTCCGGCGGTGCGCAGCTTTGCGGTCGAGGAGCGCTACGGCTTCATCTGGATCTGGCCCGGCGACGCGGCACTGGCCGACCCGGAAACCATCCACCGCCTGCCCTGGGCCGACCGGCCCGACTGGGCCTATGGCGGCGGCATCTACAACGTGCAGTGCGACTACCGGCTGATGATCGACAACCTGATGGACCTCACGCACGAGACCTATGTGCACGCCACCAGCATCGGCCAGAAGGAGATCGACGAGGCCGCGCCGGCCACACGCGTCGACGGCAATCTGGTCGTCACCGAGCGCGACATGCATGGCGTGATGCCGCCGCCGTTCTGGCAGGCCGCGCTGCGCGCCAACGGCCTGCGCGACGACATCCCGGTCGACCGCTGGCAGAAGTGCCGCTTCTTTCCGCCCAGCCATGTGCTGATCGACGTGGGCGTGGCGCATGCCGGCAAGGGCGGCTTCGACGCGCCGGCCGAGGTCAAGGCCGACGGCATCGTGGTCGACTTCATCACGCCCGAGACCGCCACCTCGCACTGGTACTTCTGGGGCCTGGCGCGCCACTTCCAGGCCGGCGACGCGGCACTCACCGACAGCATCCGGCAGAACCAGGGCGCGATCTTTGCCGAGGACTTGCAGATGCTCGAATCGCAGCAGCGCAACCTGCTGGCCTGGCCCGAGCGCGCGCTGCTCAAGCTCAACATCGACGCCGGCGGCGTGCAGGCGCGCCGCGTGCTCGACCGCATGCTGGCCGACGAGGCGGCCGCCCGCGCCGGAGTGCCGGCATGACGACGCTCACGGTGCGCGTGGCACGCAGGCGCAGCGAGGCGGCCGACATCTGCTCCTTCGAGCTGCTGCCGGCGGCCGGCGCCAGCCTCCCGCCCTTCGAGGCCGGCGCGCACATCGACGTGCATCTGCCCAATGGCCTGGTGCGCCAGTACTCGCTGTGCAACCCGCCCGGCGAGACCCACCGCTACCTGATCGGCGTGCTGCGCGATCCTGCCTCGCGCGGCGGCTCGCAGGCGCTGCATGAGCTCGTGGCCGAAGGCGCGACGCTCACCATCGGCGCGCCGCGCAACCACTTCCCGCTCGCTGCCGGCGCGGCGCGCAGCCTGCTGCTGGCCGGCGGCATCGGCGTCACGCCGATCCTGGCCATGGCCGAGGCGCTGACGCAGCGCGGCGCCGACTTCCGCATGCACTACTTCGGCCGCTCGCTCGAACGCATGGCCTTCCGCGAACGCATCGCCGCCGCGCCCTTCGCCGCGCGGGTGGCGCTGCATGCCGACGACGGCCCGCCCGAGCAGCGCGCCGACCTCGCCGAACTGCTCGCCGGGCCCGATGCCGGCACGCATCTCTACGTCTGCGGCCCGCGCGGCTTCATGGATGCGGTGCTCGGCACGGCGCGCGCCGCCGGCTGGCCCGAGGACCGGCTGCACTACGAATTCTTTGGTGCCGAGGTGGCCGCGCAGGCAGGCGACCGGGCGTTCGAAGTGGAACTCGCGCGCAGCGGCCGCGTGGTCACGGTGCCGGCCGACCGGACCGTGGCCCAGGCGCTCGGCGCAGCCGGCATCGAGGTGATGCTGTCCTGCGAACAGGGCGTGTGCGGCACCTGCCTGACGCGCGTGCTGGCCGGCGAGCCCGATCACCGCGACCTCTATCTGACGGACGAGGAACACGCGATGAACGACCAGTTCACGCCCTGCTGCTCGCGCGCCCGCAGCGCCCGGCTCGTCATCGATCTCTGAACGCCGCGCCGCCGGTCGGAACAGGCCCGCGCCCAACCGGGCCAATGCGCCCGGACGCGCGCTGATCGCGCATCATGCGGCCTCGATTCCGCGCGGTGGCGGCGCCGGCAGTTGGGCCGGCGCCGCCGCCCTGCCCGTTCCTGCCCACCGATGCCCACCGACCTCAACAAGCGCGACTGGATCGCCGGCCTCGAATACGGCCTCGCCGTCATCACCGCCTTCGACCACGCCAATCCGCGCCTCACCGCCACCCAGGCCGCCGAGCGCGCCGGCCTCACCCGCACCGCCGCGCGGCGCTATCTGCTCACGCTCGTGCATCTGGGCTATGCGGCCAGCGACGGCAAGCTGTTCTGGCTCACGCCGCGCGTGCTGCGGCTGGGCTGGAGCTATCTGGAATCGGCCCGGCTGCCGCGCACCGTCCAGCCCTATCTGCAACGCATCACCGGGCTGGTCGGCGAGGCCGCCTATTGCGCCGTGCTCGACGGCGACGATGTGGTCTACGTGGCGCGCAACGGCGTGAACCGGGTGCAGAACGTGGGCTTCGTGCTCGGCGCGCGGGTGCCGGCGTCGGTATCGTCGGCCGGCATCGCGATGCTCTCGACCCAGTCGTCCGAGCAGGTCGACGCCTGGCTCGCGCGCCAGACCTTCCACCCGTTCACGCCCTTCACCATGATCGACCGGACCAGCGTGCGCCAGGCCATCGACCGCGCGCGCGTGACCGGCTATGCCCTGCTCGAACAGCAGATGGAGCAGAACGTGCGCGGCATCGCGGTATCGCTGCGCAACCGCGTCGGCGAGGTGGTCGGCGCGCTCAGCGTGAGTCTGGTGATGAGCAAGGAGAGCACCGAACAGACCGTGGAACGGGTGCTGCCGATCCTGCTCGAAGGCGCGCATTCGCTGCTCAACGCCATCTGAGCGTCGTTTCAAGACTTGCGTCAATTCTGGAACTGAGTTCCTATATCGAACGAGATCATGTCGATACAGGAGCATGCAGATGGCCAGTCAGACCCAACTCGGGCGCGCCTTCGGGATCGTCGAACTGCTGTCGACCGAAGGCGCCGGCCTGCCCTTGCAGGACATCGCCGACCGGCTCGACATTCCCAAGAGCGCGACCCACCGCCTGCTCGCCGAGCTGGCCGAGCTCGGCCATGTGCGGCAGGACGCCGCCAGCCTGCGCTACTACCTGAGCACCCGCCTCGTCACGCTGGCCTTCAACCTGCTGGCCGCCAGCGGCGTGGTCGATGTGGCCCAGCCCATCCTCGACCGGCTGGCCGCCAGCACCGGCGAGCTGGCGCGACTGGGCGTGACCGACGGCGACCGTCAGGTATGGGTGGCCAAGGCGCAAGGCGCGCGCGGCGGCCTGCGCTACGACCCCGACATGGGCCAGGTCGCGCCGCTCACCAGCACCGCCACCGGCCATGCCTGGCTCGCCACCATGAGCGACGAGGATGCGCTGATGCTGGTCGCGCGCCAGGGCTTCAACCAGGCGCCCGACATCGGCCCCAACGCACCGCGAACCATCGAGCAGCTGCTTGAGCGGCTGCGGCTCGCGCGCACGCTCGGCTATGCCACGGTCAGCGACTGCTCCACGCTGGGCCTGGCCGCGCTGACGGTCGCGGTGCGCCATCCCAACACCCAGGCCGTGCTCGGCACGCTGAGCGTGGCCGGCCCGACCGCCCGGCTCGATGCCGAGCGCATGCAGCGCATCGCGCCCGAGGTCATCAACGCCGCGCGCGAGATCGGGCTGGCCAGCCTGTCGTCCGACTACTTCAAGCGGCTCGACGTGCAACTGCCCGCGCCACCGCTGCCGAGCCTGCTGCGCGCCTGAGCGCGGCGCTCCCGCCTTCCGTCACCAACGCCCGTCCCGCCGCAGGCCGCCCGGCCTGCGGATCGGGGCCGTGCGCCCGTTTTTTCCTCTCACTCCTGCCGCTCATGAGCATCTACGACCTCACCACCCTCACCGTCCGCGTCGCCACCCAAGGCAAGGCGCTGCCGGCCATCGAAGAACATCTCAAGACCGCCGGCGGCGAGCTGCTCGGCGTGTGGAATGCCGACATCGGCGCGCTGAACCAGATCCTGATCTTTCGCCGCTTCGACGATGCCAATGCGCTGGTCGAGGCGCGCCAGCGCCTGCTCGCCGCGCCCGATCCGCTCGGCTGCGCCGACTGGCTCGAAAAGCTGGAAACCGGAACCTACGTGCGCTTCCCGTGGCTGCCCGAAGTGGAGACCGGCGCGCGCGGCCCGGTCTACGAGCTGCGCAGCTACGGCATCAAGTACGGCGCGCTCGGCGCCACCATCGACGCCTGGGAACAGGCGATGCCGGCGCGCGGCGCGCTGTCGCCGCTGGTGGGCGCCTTCTACGCGCTCGACGGCGAATCGCCGCGCTTCCTCAACATCTGGCCGTACAAGAGCGTCGACGAGCGCAGCCGCATCCGCGCCGAAGCCGTCGCCAGCGGCGTCTGGCCGCCGGTTGGCGGGCCGGCCAATCTCACGCACATGACTTCCACCATCGGCCTGCCGGCCGCGTTTTCGCCGCTGCGCTGAGAAGGAGCATTGGCAATGAAGCTTCCGCTCTCCCTCGCCGCGCTGACCGTGCTCGAACTCGATCCGGTCGCGATGATCCGCTGCGCCGCCGACGCCGGTTATGCCCACATCGGCCTGCGACTGGTGCCGGCCACGCCGACCGAGCCGGCCCACGACACCGTCGGCGACACGCCCACCGTGCGCGAGATGAAGCGCGTGCTGGCCGATACCGGCATCACCACCTCCGACATCGAAATCCTGCGGCTCAAGCCCGAGACGGTGGTCGCCGACTTCGAGCCGGTGTTCGCGACCGGCGCCGAACTCGGCGCGCGCTTCGCGCTCATCGCCGGCAACGATCCGGACGAGGCGCGGCTCACCGCCAACCTCGCCGCCACCTGCGAGCTGGCCCGGCGCTACGGCATCCGGCCGCACCTTGAGCCGATGCCCTGGACCGATTGCAGGGACTTCGTGCAGGGCCTGCGCATCGTCGAGGCCACCGGCATGCCCGAGGCCGGGCTGCTGATCGATCCGATCCATTTCGACCGCGCGCTCAACACCGCCGACCAGATCGCGCTCGCATCGCCGGCGCGCCTCGGCTATGTGCAGTTCTGCGACGCGCCCGCGAAGCGGCCCGAGACGCTCGAAGAGCTGCTGTTCCAGGGCCGCGCCGAACGGCTGCCGCCCGGCGAAGGCGGCATCGATCTGGTCGGCATCCTGCGTGCCGTCGGCGAGGCGCCGAGCGCGCTGAGCGTCGAGATTCCGCAGCAGGCGCTGGCCCGGACCGTCGGCGCGGTCGAGCGCGCGACGCGGCTGCGCATCGCGACCGAGCGGATGCTGGCCGGCATCGATCTGAAGGCCGCCGCATGAGCCCGCCGCAAACCCTCGACTGCGATCTGCTCGTCGTCGGCTCGGGCGCGGCCGGTCTGTCGGCGGCCGTCACCGCCGCATGGCACGGGCTGAAGGTGATCGTCGTCGAGAAGGACGCCAGGCTCGGCGGCGCGACCGCCTGGTCGGGCGGCTGGATGTGGGTGCCGGGCAATCCGCTGGCAAAACGCGCCGGCATCGACGAAGACCCGCAGCAGCCGCGCACCTATCTGCGCCATGAACTCGGCGAGCGCTACGACCCCGAGCGCATCGACGCCTTCCTCGACAACTGCGGCCCGATGGTCGCGTTCTTCGAGCGCAATACCGAGCTGCAATTCGCCGACGGCAACGGCATTCCCGACGTGCACGGCAACACGCCCGGCGCCGGCATACAGGGCCATCAGGTGATCGCCGCGCCCTACAACGCGCGCGAGCTCGGCCCGCTGCTGCACCGGCTGCGCCCGACCATGCGCGAGACCTCGTTCATGGGCATGCCGATCATGGCCGGCGCCGATCTCACCGCCTTTCTCACGATGACGCGCTCGTTCAAGTCGTTCGCGCATGTGGTCGGGCGCTTCGTGCGCCATCTGCGCGATCTGGCGCTGCATGGCCGCGCGATGCATCTGGTCAACGGCGTGGCGCTGGTCGGCCGGCTCGCGAAATCGGCCGACAAGCTCGGCGTGCGCTTCATTGAATCGGCGCCGGCCGAGCGGCTGCTGTTCGGCGCCGCGGGCGCGGTGACCGGCGCGGTCGTCGCCGGCGCCCACGGCCCGATCCAGATCCGCGCGGCGCGCGGCGTGGTGCTGGCGGCCGGCGGCTTTCCCAACGACATCGCACGACGGCGCACGCTGTTCCCGCGCACGCCGAGCGGCCGCGAGCATCTGGCGCTGCCGCCGGAAAGCTGCTCGGGCGACGGCATCGGCCTGGGTGAATCGGCCGGCGGCCGGCTCGCCACCGATCTGGCCTCGCCGGTGGCCTGGGCGCCGGTCTCGCTGGTGCGGCATGCCGACGGCAGCAGCGGCCATTTCCCGCACATCATCGACCGCGCCAAGCCCGGGATCATCGGCGTGCTGTCCAACGGCCGGCGCTTCGTCAACGAGGCCGACGGCTATTACGACTACACGGCGGCGATGGTGGCGGCCGCGCCGGCGGGCGAGGAAGTCGCGTCCTGGCTCATCTGCGATCACCGCTTCCAGCGCCGTTACGGGCTCGGCCATTCGCGGCCGTTTCCGGTGCCGGTCCAGCCCTTCGTGCACAGCGGCTATCTGCAACGCGCGGCGTCCATCACCGCGCTGGCCGAGCGCTGCGGCATCGATCCGGACGGGCTGGCGCGCACGGTGCGCGAGTTCAACGCGCATGCGCGCCACGGCAGCGATCCGCAATTCGGTCGCGGCTCCACGCCCTACAACCGCAAGCAGGGCGATGCGCTGCACGCCGGCCCCAATCCCTGCGTCGCGCCGATCGAGCACGGGCCGTTCTATGCGGTGAAAGTGCGGCCCGGCTGCTTCGGCACCTTTGCCGGGCTCAGGACCAACGGCGCGGCCCAGGTGCTCGACGAGCGCGGCCAGCCGATTGCCGGGCTCTACGCGGCCGGCACCGACATGGCCAGCGTGATGGGCGGCTTCTATCCGTCGGGCGGCATCAACCTCGGGCCGGCGATGACCTTTGGCTATGTGGCCGCGCGGCATGCGGCCGGGGTCGCGGGCTAGCGGTCCTCGGCAAACACCACGTCGAGCACCACCTCCATGCGGCGCGGCGGCCGGTCGAACGGCGCGCTGGCCTGGGCCGCACGCAGCGCGTTGTCGTCGAGCAGGGCCGAGCCGCTGCCGCGATGCACGGCCAGCGAGCCGGGCTGGATCTCGCCGCTCTCGGTCACGACAAAGCGCACCGCCGTCGTGCCGACCAGCCCGGCGCGGCGCGCCTCGGCCGGATAGACCAGCCGCGACTGGATCGCCCGCGTGAGCGCGGCCACATAGCGCCGCAGCGCGCCCACATCGGGCTCGGGCTGGGCCTTCACCGTCTCGGCCGCGCGCGCCTCGACCGACATCGCGCCAGCCTGCGCTGCTGGCGCCGGCGGCGCCGCGCTGGCCGAGGCGCTCGCCGCGGCGGCCGGGGCTGCCGCTGGCGCCGGTGCCGCGACCGGGCCGTCATTGGCGGTGCGCCATTGGCGTGGATCGGGTGGCGTGTCGCGCCGCGCGGCGGGATCGGGCCGCTCGGTCGGCGCCGGACGCGGTGCCGGCGCCGGGCGCGGCTGCTGGCTCGCGGCCGGCGCCGGCGGCGCACCTTCGGCCGGCGCGGCGGCACTGGCCGCCGTGCGCGCCGCGACCTGGCGCGTGCCGACCATGCCGAACAGCTCCATCGTCAGCCGCTGCGACGCCGGCTCGGGCGTCGGCCGATGCAGCAGCCAGGGCGACAGCAGCATGCCGTGCAGCAGCAGCGAGACGCCGAGCCCCTGGGCGAAGGTGAAGCGCACGACCGGGCGGCGCAGCCGCGCGGCCGGGCCGGGGCCGCCGCGTCGCCAGGGTGGCCGCAGGCCGGATGCGATCTCGTTCATGAATGCCCCGTCTCGGTCTGTACCGCCACCTTGGCAAAGCCGAGCTGCTTGAGCAGATCGGCCACGTCGATGAAGCCTTGCAGCGCCACCGCCCGGTCGGCGCGCAGCAGCACCGGCGTGTCGCGCGGCAGCGCCGCGAGCTGGCTGCGCAGCGTGGCCGAATCCACCTCGGCGCCGCCGTGAAACAGCTTGCCCTGCGCGTCGATCTCGATGGTCTCGGCCGGCCGCGCCTCGTCGTTGCTGGCGCTGGCCTTGGGCAGATTGACCGGAATGCGCCCGCTCGCGATGAAGCTGGAGGTGGTGAGCACGATGGTCAGCAGCACCAGCATGATGTCGATGAACGGCACCATGTTCAGGCTCTCGAAGGATTTATCGCGCATGGGCGATCTCCCATTCGAGCAGCAGCACATTGGTCTTGCGCAGCAGCGCGTTGTAGAGCGACACCGCGACCAGCGCCACCACCAGACCGGCCGCAGTGGCCTTCAGCGCCAGCGCCAGCCCGCTCATGATCTGGCCGGTATCGACCACCGCGCCGTGGCCCATGCGGTCGAAGGTCAGCATGATCCCGAGCACCGTGCCGAGCAGCCCCACATAAGGCGCATTGCTGGCCACCGAGGCGATCACGAACAGCCGCCGCGTCAGCGCCAGCTCCAGCGCCTTGGCATCGGCGGCGCCGTTCACGTCCACGCCGCGGAAGTACATCGCGCGCTCGATGCCGATGGCCACGACCACCACGCTGAGCAGGGCCAGCAGACCGAGCACGCCCCAGTCGATCGCCAGCGACAGCCATTCAACATTCATTGCAGAACTCCTTTGGAAAATGGTGCGGCAAGGGGCAAACGCGGCAATAAGCCGATCCGCCCAGCGAATTGCCGGCATTGGCGCGCCTGCCATTGCCGGAGCGACCATCGATTGCCGTTTGCAGTCCTTTGCAGCGCAATATCGGCGTGGCTATTTGACCGATGTCGGCCGGATCACGCCAGCCGACCGCCGGATGCAGCGTCGGCAACAGCGTGCAAACGGATCGGGATCGATGCGGGATTTTTGGTTTCGTGGGCCAGCCGCTTGTATATAGATAAGAATACAGCGTGACGCGGAAAAATTAGCAAGACATATGCCATTACTGAATATGAAATGAAATCCGGCCCCTTTTGCAGGACCGGCAATTCCGCTTGTTCACTATGTACTGATTGCTACAGCGCGAATGTCGGCTTGACGACAGAAGGCGGCGGCGGGCGTCCGGCCGGTCAGTCGCCGGCCGGCGCGGCCGCGAGCAGCGCCCGGCAATGACCGAGCGCGGCGGCGAAGTCGAGCCGGCCGATGGCGGCGTCGAGCGCCGGCAGCGCTGCCGGACAGGCGGCGCCATAGGCCTGGCGCAGCGCGGCGGCCGAATCGGTGGCGGCCATGTCGGCGCCGGCCAGCTGGGCCGACAGCGCTTGCAGCATGGCGTGCAGCCGGGCCGGCGGCAGGCTCGCGGCGGGCGGCGCGGGCCGGGCGGCGGCGCCGAGCGCCCGGTCGAGCGCATGCAGCGCCGGCAGCGCCGCGACGACGATGCCGATCGCGTCATCGAGCGTGGCGGCGACGCCGGCGGCCGGCGCCCGGTGCAGCGCGCGCTCGGCGTCGGCCGCCGCGCCGGCCAGCGCCTCGGCGCCGACGGTGGCGGCCAGCCCCTTGAGCGCATGCAGCTCGCGCGCGGCGGCCGGCGCGCCGCCGGTCGCGGCCACCTGGCGCAGCCGGGTCGGCAGCGCTTCCAGCGTCTCGACGAAGCCGGCGAGCAGGCGCGCATGCGCATCGCGCCGGCCGCCGAGCCGGGCCAGCGCCGGCGCCAGCGCGACGCCGGCGGCCTGGGCGGCGGCCTGGAGCGCGGCATCGGGCGGCGCGGCGGCGGCGATGGACGTCAGGGCTTCGACGGACGCGACGGCTGCCATCGGCGGCGCGGCGCCGGTGCCGGCGGGCGCGGCGGCATCGGCCGCATCGCCCGGCGCCGCGCGCCCGCATTGCCGGCGCAGCAGCTGCACCAGCGCGTCCAGGTCGAAGGGCTTGCCCACATGCGCATTCATGCCGGCGGCCAGACAGGCGTCGCGGTCGCTGGGCATGGCATTGGCGGTCATGGCGACGATCGGCAGCGTGGCCAGGCCGAGCCGCTGGCGGATCGCGCGGGTGGCATCGAAGCCGTCGAGCACCGGCATCTGCAAGTCCATCAGCACCGCGTCGTAGCCGGCGTCGGCGGCCAGCGCATCGAGCGCCTGCTGACCGTCGCCGGCCAGCGTCACCGTCGCGCCCTCGCCTTCGAGCAGCTCGAGCGCGATCTGCCGGTTGTTGAGGTTGTCCTCGACCACCAGCAGCCGCAGGCCGCCGAGCCGGACCGGCGCCGGCCGGGGCGCGACTGCGTCCACGACCGGATCGCCTTCCTCGGCCAGCACCGGCAGCGTCAGGCGGAAGTGGAAGCGGCTGCCGACGCCCGGCGCGCTGTCGAGCTCGAGCTCGCCGCCCATGGCCGCCACCAGCCGCTGGCTGATCGCGAGGCCGAGACCGGTGCCGCCATAGCGCCGCGTGGTCGACACCTCGGCCTGGGCAAAGCCGCTGAAGATGCGGGTCTGATGCTCGGGCGCGATGCCGATGCCGGTATCGCGCACCGCCAGTTCCAGCGTCACGCCGGCGGCGTCGCGCGCCAGCACGCTCACGCTCAGCACCACCGCGCCGGCGGCGGTGAACTTGACCGCGTTGCCGCACAGATTGGTCAGCACCTGGCGCAGCCGCAGCGCATCGCCGAGCAGCAGCGCCGGCAGCGCCGGATCGATGTCGAAGCGCAGGTCGAGCGGCCGGCCGCCGAGCATGGCCGCGACCAGATCGGCCAGATCGCGCAGCAGCCGGTCGATGCGGAACGGCTGCGGATCGAGCGTCATCTTGCCGGCCTCGATCTTGGAGAAATCGAGGATCTCGTCGAGCAGCCCGAGCAGCGAGCGCGCCGCGCCCTCGCTCTTGGCGGCGTAGTCGGCCTGGCGCGGATTCAGCTCGGTGCGGCGCAGCAGCGCCAGCATGCCGAGCACCGCGTTCATCGGCGTGCGGATCTCATGGCTCACATTGGCCAGGAAGGCGCTCTTGGCATGGCAGGCCTGCTCGGCCTGCTCGCTGCGGGCGCGCAGCGCGAGATTGAGCTTTTCCAGCTCGCGCTGGGCGTCCTTCAGCTCGGTCACGTCGATCACGACCGCCAGCAGGCCATGCACCCGGCCGTCGCGCAGGTCGGGCAGAAAGCGGCAGTCGGCCTGGCTCATGGCGCCGTCGGCGCGCCGGATCGGGCATTCCAGATGCTGTTCGGCGCCGCCGAGCGCGGCGGTCAGCGCCGGCAGCAGCCGGCCGTACAGCTCGCCGCCCAGCACCGCCGAGATGTGCAGGCCCGGCAGCGTCTCCATCGCCAGCCCGAACCATTGGCCATAGGCGCGGTTGGCAAACCGGTTGAGCAGCCGGCGGTCCCAGTAGGCGACCAGCAGCGGCATGGCGTCGAGGATGCGCTGGCGGTCCTGCATCGCGGCGCGCACCGCCTCGGCGGCCTGCTTGCGCTCGCTGATGTCGCGCCGCGTGCCGGCCAGCCGCCGGCGGCCGTCGCCGCCCGACTGCACCAGCTTGCCGCGGTCGAGCACCCAGACCCAGCGCTGGTCGCGGTGGCGCACGCGCAGCTCGGCCTCGTAGGCCGGCGTCGCGCCGCTCAGGTGGGCTTGCAGCAGCGCGTCGGCGCGCTCGCGGTCGCGCGGATGGATCGGCGCGGCCAGCGCGGCGGCCATGCCGGCGGCGCTCGCGTCATGGCCGAGCATGGCGGCGTAAATGGCGTTGATGCGGCAGTCGCCGCTGTCGAGGTCGCGCTCCCAGGTGCCGGCATGCATGCCCTCGACGATGTTGGCAAGCCGCTGGCGTTCCTCCAGCAGCGCCTGCTCGGCCTGATGGCGCCGGCTGATGTCCTCGACCGAGCCGACATAGCCGGCGATGCCGCCGGCCGCGTCGAGCACCGCGCGGGCGCGCGCATGCACCACCCGCACCGCGCCGTCGCGGTGGCGCACGCGATGCACCAGGTCGTAGTCGCGCCGCTCGGCCACGCTCGCCTGCCAGGCCGCGACCACGGTCGCGGCATCGTCGGGATGCATCGAGCTGGCCCAGCCGCGCCCGAGCCCTTCGGCCAGGCTCAGGCCGTGGATCTCCTGCCAGCGCGGATTGGAATAGGTGCAGTCGCCCTCGGCATCGGTGCAGAAGATGCCGAACGGCGAGCAGTCGGCGAAGGCGCGAAAGCGCGCCTCGCTGGCTTGCAGATCGCGCGTGGCCTGGACCCGCGCGCTCACGTCGCGCACGAACTTGGTGGCGCCGGTCACGCTGCCGTCGGCGTCGCGCTCGACCACGGTGGTGACCGCGACCCAGATCGGCCGGCCGTGGCGGTCGAGCCAGCAGCGGTCCTCGGCCGGGCCGTCGGCGGCGGGCACGAGGCAGCCGGCGCGGTCGCTGAGCATGAGCGCGGCGAACGGCCGGCCCAGCACCTCGCTGGCGGCATGGCCGAACAGCCGCGCCGCCGCCGGATTCCAGCGCTGCACCGTGCCGTCGGCCGCCAGCCCGACGATGGCATCGGCGCTGTGCTGGAGGATGAGATCGGCGCGCGCGCGCTGCTGCTGCTCGCGCCGCGCCGCCAATGCCAGCGCGGCGGCGCGCGCCAGACAGCGCAGCAGCTCGCGCTGGGTCGCATCGAGCTGGCGCGGCGCGCGGTCGATGACGCACAGCGTGCCGATCCGGCTGCCGTCGGCCAGCCGCAGCGGCATGCCGGCATAGAAGCGGATGTGCGGCGCGCCGGTCACCAGCGGATTGCCGGCAAAGCGCGCATCGAGCCGGGCGTCGGGCACCTCGAACAACTCGTCGCCGAGCACCGCATGGGCGCAGAAGGCCAGATCGCGCGAGGTTTCCCGCACGCCGGGCAGGCCCAGATTGGCCTTGAACCACTGGCGCCCGGCATCGATCAGGCTGATGAGCGAGATCGGCACCTGGCAGGCCAGCGCGGCGGCGCGCACCAGCGCATCGAATTCGGCCTCGGGCGCGCTGTCGAGCACATCGAGCGCATGCAGCGAGCCCAGGCTCGCGGTCTCGTCGTCGCGCAGCGGCGCTGCCTGCATCGCGCTCTCCCCGGAGTCGACCCCGGGATCGGGATCGGTCGGGCCATTTTCGGGCGCCGGCCGGCGCTCCTTTGGCGGATAAGAAAGTCCATCCCACGCCAGTGCCGCGCATCGCCGCCGACCCAGGCGCATTAGCCCCGGCAAAGCCGCTCTTTTCCTTCGGTCGCCAATGCCGTTCAGCGCCTAAGGTCAAGGTTTGTAGGCATTCACCTACAGCCATCACGGACGGCGACCCCATGAGCGCAACCCTGGCAGTCAACACCAAGCGAACCCGGCACGCGCTGCTGGTCGACGACGACAAGTTCATGCTGGCCGTGCTCGGCGACATGCTGCGCGACCTGGGCGTGAGCGACGTGAGCACCGCCGAGAACGGCATCGCCGGACTGGCCGCCTGCCGCCGCGCCCGGCCCGATCTCATCGTCTGCGACCTCGGCATGCCGGGCAGCGACGGCTTCCAGTTCATGGAGCAGCTCGGCGCGCTCGGCTATGCCGGCGGCGTGGTGCTGGCCTCGGGTCTCGACGACCGCACGCTCAACTCGGCGGCGCTGATGGCGCGCTTCCATCGGCTCAACATCCTGGCCACGCTGCCCAAGCCGGTGCCCGAGGCCGGGCTGCGCGCGGCGCTCGACCGGCTCGGCTGAAGCGCCATGCACGCCGCCGCACCGCCGCCGCGCCTGCTGGTGGTGGACGACCAGCCGATCAACGTGCATGCGCTGTATCGGGCGCTCGCGCCCGACTTCCAGGTCCTGATGGCGACCGACGGCGAACAGGCGCTGGCGCTGTGCCGCGAACGCCTGCCCGATCTGGTGCTGCTCGACGTGGTGATGCCCGGCATGGATGGCCACGAGGTCTGCCGCCAGCTCAAGGCCGATGCGCTCACGCGCGACATCCCGGTCATCTTCGTCAGCGCCCAGGGCGATCCCGAGCATGAGGCGCAGGGGCTGGCGCTCGGCGCCGCCGACTTTCTGGTCAAGCCGGTCAATCCGGCGGTGATGCGCGCACGCATCGGCGCGCACCTGGGACTGGCGCGCTCGCATGCGCTGCTGGCCGCCACGCTCGACGCGACCGCCGACGGCATCCTGGTCACCGATCCGGCCGGCGCCATCACCGGCATGAACGACAACTTCCTGCGCCTGTGGCGGCTGCCGGCGGCCTGGCGCGGCGCACCCGACACGCGCGCCATCCTGGCCGCGATGCGGGCCCAGCTGGCCGAGCCGGGCGTCGATCCGCTTGGCGCCGGCGCCGACTTCGCCGCGCTGGCGCTCAGCGACGACCGGCATGTGGAGTGCCGCGTCACGCCGCTGCGCATCGCCGCCGGGCTGCACGGCCGGGTCATCAGCTACCGCGACGTGACCGAGCTGCGCCGCGCCGCCAACCAGCTGGCGCGGCTCAATGTCTCGCTCGAAGCGCGGGTCGCCGAACGCACCCATGCGCTCGAACTGGCCACCCGCGCCGCCGATGCCGCCAGCCGCGCCAAGAGCGAGTTCCTGTCGAACATGAGCCACGAGATCCGCACGCCGCTCAACGGCGTGATCGGCATGGCGCATCTGGCGCGCAAGGCCGAGCCCGGACCGCGCCAGCTGCACTACCTCGACAACCTCGGGCGCGCCGGCCGGCTGCTGCTCGGCATCGTCGACGACATCCTCGATTTCTCGAAGATCGAGGCCGGCCGCTTCGAGCTCGACTGCGCCGATTTCAGCCTCGCCACGGTGCTCGACAACCTGGCGCTGCAAACCGAGCAGGCGGCGCGCAACAAGGGCCTGGCGCTGCGCATCGCGCACGATCCGACGCTGCCGGCGCGGCTGCGCGGCGATGCCCAGCGGCTCGGCCAGATGCTGCTCAACTATGTGGGCAATGCCATCAAGTTCACCCGCGCCGGCGCGATCCAGGTGCGGGTCACGCAGCTGCACCGCGCCGGCCCCGGCGTGCTGCTGCGCTTCGAGGTCGAGGACAGCGGCATTGGCCTCACGCGCGAGCAGATCGACCAGCTGTTCCAGTCCTTCCACCAGGCCGACGCCTCGACCACGCGCGAATTCGGCGGCACCGGCCTGGGCCTGGCCATCACGCGCCAGCTGGCCCGGCTGATGGGCGGCGAAGTGGGCGTGCAGAGCGCGCCCGGCGCCGGCAGCCGGTTCTGGTTCACCGCCCAGTTCGAGCCGGCCGGCAGTGCCGCCGCCGCCAGCGTCGCGCCGACCGCGCCGCCCGATCTGCGCGGCCGGCGCCTGCTGGTGGTCGAGGACAACGACCTCAACCGCGAGCTGGCGGCCGACCTGCTCGAAGACCTGGGCGCCAGCGTGATCGTCGCCATCGACGGTCATGAAGCGCTCGCGCTGCTCGGCGCCGAGACGGTGGACTGCGTGCTGATGGACCTGCAGATGCCCGGCATGGACGGACTCCAGACCACCGCCCGCATCCGCGCCATGCCGCGCCATGCCCGGCTGCCGGTGCTGGCGCTGACCGGCAATGCCTGCGCCAGCGACCGCGCGCGCTGCCTGGCCGCCGGCATGGACGACTTCCTGACCAAGCCGGTCGAGCCGGCCGCGCTGTATGCCGCGCTCGGCCGGCTGCTGGCGCGGCCGCCGGTCGCGGCGACGACCGCGCCAGCCGCCACGCCTGCCGACGCGGGCGCCGCGATGCCGGCGTCCATCGCCGCGCCGGCGCCGGTTCTCGCCTGTTCACCGGGCGATCCGGAAGTGATCGACCTGTCGATACTCGCGCGGTCGGTGGCCGGCAATCCGCAGAAGCTGCGGCGCTACGCCAGCCTGTTCGCCGAATCGATCGCGCCGGCGCTGGCCGAGCTGGACGCCGCGCTGAGCGCCGGCAATCTGGCCGCGCTGGCCGCGCTCGGCCACCGCCTCAAGACCTCGGCCGCGATGGTCGGCGCGCTCGGCCTGGCCCGGCTCTGCGCCACGCTCGAAGCGCTCGGGCGCGGCGGCACGCTCGACGAGGCGCGCGCACTCGGCGCCCGCATGACCGCACTGGCCGGCGCCATCGACGCCGACCTCAAGAAGGCCCTGACCTGAACCCGAACCGAGCCCCATGAATCCGCCGACCTCCGACCGCGCCGCCACCGCCCGCCCGTTCGCCGATCTGGCGCTCGGCATCGCCACCTGCGGCTTTGCCGGCCTGCCGCTGCTGGGCGCCGCCGGCCCGCTCGAATTCACCGCCCTGCTCGGCGTCGCCGGCTGCCTGCTGGCGGCCGGCTGGCGCCGCGCCGCCGCGCGCCCGGCCGCTGCCGACGACGCCGGTGCCCGGCCGGCCGGCGGCGACCGGCTGCAACGGCTGTCGGCGCTGCTCGGCGGCGTGCTGCCGGTGTGGTTGCAGCATGTGGGCAGCGTCAGGCACCAGACCGAGGACGCCATCGACAAGGCGGTGCAAAGCTTTGCATCGATCACCGAGCAATGCGAGGCCGCCGGCTTCGACCTGGGCAAGGGCAGCGGCCGCGCGCCGCAGGAAGGCACGATCAGCCTGCTGACCCTGTGCGAGCGCCAGTTGCAGCCGGTGATCGCCACCATGACCCAGATGCTCGACAGCAAGGACGCGATGCTGGCCATCGTCAACGACCTGTCGCGCGCCACCGTCGAGTTGCAGGACATGGCCAGCGGCGTCGGCCACATCGCGATGCAGACCAACATGCTCGCCATCAATGCCGCCATCGAGGCCGCACGACTCGGCGACGCCGGACGCGGCTTCAGCGTGATCGCCAAGGAAATCCGCGTGCTGTCCCAGGTCTCGGCCGATACCGGCAAGCAGATCACCGAGCGCGTGGCCGCCGTCACCGCGATGGTCGGCGCCACCGTCCAGACCGCCTCGGCCACCTCGGTCAGCGACAAGACCGCGCTGGCACTGGCCGGCTGCGTGGTGCAGGACGTGCTGGCCCATGTGCGCGACCTGAGCGCCGATGCCGAGCGCATGCGGGCCCAGGGCGGCGTCATCCGCGCCGACATCGAGGACCTGTTCGTGAGCCTGCAATTCCAGGACCGCGTGAGCCAGATCATCTCGGTGATCGATGCCGACATCGCCCGCCTCAAGACCGCGCTCGAACGCGACGAACCCGCGCCCGACGCCGCCGCCTGGCTGGCCGACCTGCGCCGCGACTACACCACCGCCGAGCAGCGCCAGGCCCATGCCGGGCCGGCTGCCGGCCATGACGACGGCCCGGCACGACCGGCCGCCGAAGTCCTCTTCTTCTGACCCGACCACCCGCAGGCAGACCCCATGGCCAAGACCATTCTCATCGTCGACGACTCCAGTTCGCTGCGCTCGCTGGTGCGCATGGCGCTCGCCCGCGAGGGCTATACGGTCGTCGAAGCCACCGACGGCAAGGACGCGCTGGCCAAGCTGGCCGAGCTGCCCAAGGTGAACCTGATCGTGAGCGACGTGAACATGCCCAACATGGACGGCATCGCCTTCCTCACCCAGGTCAAGCAGCATCCCAGGCACAAGTACGTGCCGGTCATCATGCTCACGACCGAGAACCAGAACGCCAAGATCCAGGCCGGCCGCGCCGCCGGTGCCAAGGCCTGGATCGTCAAGCCGTTTGCGCCGCCGCTGCTGCTCGAGGCGGTCTCCAAGCTGGTGCTGGCCTGATGGACGCCGCCGTGACGACCCGTCTGGCGCTGCCGGCCGAACTCACCATCTACATGGTGGCCGAGCTGGCGCCGCAATGGCTTGCAAGCCTCGACGGCCTGAGCCATGACGATGCCGCCGACGACAGCTTCGCGGTCGATGCCGCCGCGGTCGCCGAGGTCGATGCCGCCGGCCTCCAGCTGCTGGTGGCGCTGGCCAACCAGCTGACGCGCGACGGCTGGACGCTGCGACTCGCGCGGCCGAGCCCGACGCTGGCCCAGGCCTGCGCGCTGCTCGGCCTCGATGCGCTGCTCGGCGCCGGAGCGGCCGCATGAGCGACGCCGGCTACGACGCCAGCTTCATCGCCGAGGCGCTGCCGGCCTTCATCAGCGAGGCCAACGAGCAGATCGAGATGCTCGAACAGCTGCTGCTGCAACTGGAGGACACGCCCGACGACCGCGAGCTGCTCGATGCGCTGTTCCGCTGCGCGCACACGGTCAAGGGCTCGGCCGGCATGTTCGGGCTCGATGCGGTGGTCGGCTTCACGCATCACGTCGAGACCCTGCTCGACCGGCTGCGCGAGGGCCAGCTGGCGCTGACGCCGGCGCTCGGCAGCCTGCTGCTGCAAAGCAACGACCAGATCCGCGCGCTGATCGAGGCGGCACAGAACCCGCTCGCCGCCACGCTGGCCGATGAACAGGCGCGCGCCGCGCTGGTGCTGCGGCTGCAACTGGCCAGCGGCACCGAGGCCGTGGCGGCCGCCACGCCGGCGCTGGCCGCCGCGTCGGACTCGCCGGCGCCGGCCGGCGGCGACTGGCAGGTGGCGGTCAGCTTCAATGCCGACACCTTCCGCAACGGCATGGACCCGCTGGCCATCCTCCAGTACCTGGGCGGCATCGGCCGCATGGGCGCGATCCGCTGCAAGACCGCGGCGGTGCCGCCGCTCGACACGCTGGCCGGCGACGACTGCCATCTGGCCTTCGACTTCAGCATCGACACGCCGCTCGGCCGCGACGGCATCGAGGCCGCGTTCAGCTTCGTGCGCGACGACTGCACGCTGCGCATCGAACCGCCCGCCGCCGCCCTGCCCGATTGCGCCGCCCTGCCCGACTGCGCCGCGCTGATCGCCGCCCAGCCGCCCGGCCGCAAGCTCGGCGAGATGCTGGTGGCGGTCGGCGCCGTGACCCAGAGCCAGCTGGCCCAGGGCCTGCAAAGCCAGGCGCTGGCCGAGGCGCGCAGCGGCAGCCATCCGATGCTGGGCGAGGTGCTGGTCGAGCAGGCCGGCGTCGATCCGCGCGTGGTGGCCGCCGCGCTGCGCAAGCAGCAGCAGCGCGACGGCGACGAGAACCGCTTCATCCGCGTGCAGGCCGACCGGCTCGATGAAGTCATCACCCTGCTCGGCGAGCTGGTGATTGCCGGCGCCGGTGCCTCGCAGCTGGCGCGCGACACGCAGCAGCGCCCGCTGATCGAGGCCAACCGCCAGATCACCCGGCTGATCGAGGAGGTGCGCAACAGCACGCTGCAACTGCGCATGGTGCCGATCGGCGAGACCTTTGCGCGCTTTCGGCGCGTGGTGCGCGATACCGCCGCCGAGCTGGGCAAGGACGTGGCGCTGGAGATCGTCGGCGGCGATACCGAGCTGGACAAGGCGGTGGTCGAGCGCATCGCCGATCCGCTGATGCATCTGGTGCGCAATGCGCTCGACCACGGCCTTGAAGCGCCCGAGCAGCGCGCCGCCAGCGGCAAGCCGGCCCAGGGCCGGCTCACGCTCAGCGCCTGCCACGAGTCGGGCAGCGTGCTGATCCGCATCGTCGACGACGGGCGCGGCATCGCGCGCGACCGCGTGCTGCAACGCGCCTGGGATCGCGGCCTGGTCAGGCCCGGCGTCACGCCGCCCGATGCCGACATCCTCAAGCTCATCTTCGAGCCCGGTTTTTCCACCGCCGAGAAGGTCACCAACCTCAGCGGGCGCGGCGTCGGCATGGACGTGGTCCGCCGCAACATCGAGGCGCTGCGCGGCTCGGTCGACATTGCCAGCACGCCCGGCCAGGGCTCCTGCATCGAGATCCGGCTGCCGCTCACGCTGGCGATCATCGACGGCTTTCTGATCGGCGTCGGCCACAGCAAGTTCGTGGTGCCGCTCGACGCAGTGTGCGAGGTGATCGCGACCCGGCCCGAGACCTCGCCCTTCGATGCGCGCGGCCGCAGCTGCATCGAGCTGCGCGGTCAGGTGCTGCCGGTGGTCAGCCTGCGCGCGCTGTATGCGCTCGACGCGCCGCCGCCCGAGCGCGACAGCGTGCTGGTGATCCGCGCCGGCAACACGCGCTACGGCGTGATCGTCGATGTGCTGCACGGCCAGCAGCAGACCGTCATCAAGCCGCTCGGCCGGCTGCTCCAGCACATGCGCGGCGTGTCCGGCTCGTCGATCCTGGGCAGCGGCGAGGTGGCGCTGATCCTCGATGTCAATTCCCTCGGCGCGCTCGCTGCCGCCGACAGCTTTCCCGCGACGGTAAGGAGCGGCCCGCCGGCCGGCATTCCACTACCGGACATGCAACTTCCCGCCCCTGCCGGCGCGCAGCACTTTCAATGAGAACGCCCGTGAAACTCAACGACCTCAAGATTTCCACCCGCCTCGCGCTCGGCTTCGGCATCGTGCTGGCGCTCATGCTCGGCATCGCCGCCAGCAGCCTGCGCAGCCTGGCCGAACTCAACCGCTCGGTGGCCACCGTGACCCAGGACCGCGTGCCCAAGCTGCTGCATGCGAGCGACTGGCAGATCGCGGTGCTCGACAACGGCCGCCACATGCGCAATGCGCTCATCCTCGACGGCCGCGAGGCGATCGAGACCGAACTCGCGCGCATGGCCGAAGCCGATGCGCAGGCCGCCCAGCAGCGCGACGCGCTGATGCTGACCATCCGGTCCGACACCGGCAAGGCGGCGCTCAAGGCCGCGGTCGACGGACTGGGCGCCTATGCCGGGCCCGAGCAGGAGTTCATCGCGCTGGCCCGGACCGGCGACCTGGCCGGCGCCCGAAAGGTGCTGATCGAGCGCGCCCGACCGATGCAGATCAAGTACATCGAGGCCATCGGCAAGCTGGCCGCGTATGAGCGCGAGCGGGTCGAGGCGGCCAATGCCGATGCCGATGTCACGCTCGCCGACGCGCGCAACCTGGTCATCGCGCTGCTGGCGCTGGCGCTGGCGGCAGGTGCCGCGCTGGCCTTTGCGATCACGCGCGGGCTCAAGCGCCAGCTGGGCGCGGCGCTCGACGTGGCGCGCGCCATCGGTGCCGGCAAGCTCGACAACCACATCCAGACCGGCGGCCGCGACGAGACCGGCGAGCTGATGACGGCGCTGGCCGCGATGCAGACCGAGCTGCGCGAGCGCATCGCGCGCGAGACCAACCAGATCGAGAACCTGCGCATCCGCAATGCGCTCGACAAGTGCTCGACCAATGTGATGATCGCCAACGCGGCCAACGAGATCGTCTACATGAACGAGACCGTGGCCCAGATGATGGTCGCCAACGAGGCCGAGCTGAGGAAGGTGCTGCCGCAGTTCAACGCGCGCCAGCTCATCGGCCAGAGCATCGACGTGTTCCACAAGAATCCGATGCATCAGCGCAGCATGCTGGGCGCGCTGCAAACCACCCATCGCACTCAGATCAAGGTCGGCAGCCTGACCTTCGGCCTGATCGCCAGCCCCGTGTTCAGCGCCGACGGCGAGCGCATGGGCACGGTGGTCGAATGGTCGGATCGCACCGCCGAAGTGGCGGTGGAAAAGGAGATCGACACCATCGTGCAGGCGGCGGCGGCCGGCGACTTCAGCGGGCGGCTGGAGGCCGAAGGCAAGCAGGGCTTCTTCAAGACGCTGAGCAGCGGCGTGAACCAGCTGCTCGATACCAGCGAGCAGGGCCTCGGCGATGTGGCGGCGCTGCTCGAAGCCTTCTCGCTCGGCAATCTGGCCTACCGCATCGAGCGCGATTACCAGGGCCTGTTCGGCAAGGTGAAGGACAGCGGCAACCAGACCGCCGAGCAGCTCACGCAGGTGCTGGGCGAGGTGCGCGCGGCGGCCGATGCGCTGACCGGCGCGGCCAACCAGGTGAGCGCGACGGCGCAGAGCCTGTCGCAATCGGCCAGCGAGCAGGCCTCGTCGGTGGAACAGACGACAGCCTCGATCGACATGATGTCGGCCTCGATCACGCAGAACAGCGACAACGCCAAGGTGACCAACGGCATGGCCAACAAGGCCAGCCGCGAAGCCGGCGAAGGCGGTCAGGCGGTCACGCAGACCGTCGGCGCCATGAAGCAGATCGCGCAGAAGATCAGCATCATCAACGACATCGCCTACCAGACGAACCTGCTGGCGCTCAACGCGGCCATCGAGGCGGCGCGCGCCGGCGAGCACGGCAAGGGCTTTGCGGTGGTGGCCGACGAAGTGCGCAAGCTGGCCGAACGCAGCCAGGAAGCGGCCAAGGAGATCGGCGATCTGGCCGGCAACAGCGTGTCGACCGCCGAGCGCGCCGGCCGGCTGCTCGACGAGATCGTGCCGTCGATCCAGAAGACTTCCGATCTGGTGCAGGAGATCGCGGCGGCGTCGCAGGAGCAGAGCGAATCGGTCACCCAGATCGGCGGCGCGATGGGCCAGCTGAGCAAGGCCACGCAGCAGAACGCCTCGGCGTCGGAGCAGCTGGCCGCCACGTCGGAGGAGTTGTCGGGCCAGGCCGAGCAGCTGCAGCAGTCGGTGGCCTTCTTCAACCTCGGCGACGGCGCCGCGCCGATGCGCCAGGACGGCGGCGCGCGCGGCCGCGGCCCGGCGGCCCAGCCGGGCGGGCGCGGCGCGATCCGCCCGGCCGCCGCGCCGGCCCGCGCCGCCAAGCCGCAGCAGGTGGCCTACAGCGCCGCCAGCAACTTCCGCCCCTATTGAGCCCGCCGCGATGAACCAGCCCGCCACCGACGCCGGCGCCAGCGCGGCGCCGACCAAGTACCTCACCTTCTGGCTCGGCGCCGAGGTGTTCGCGCTCGACATCCGCACCGTGCGCGAAATCATCCAGTACCGCCCGCTGACCACGCTGCCGCTGATGCCGCGCTTCGTGCGCGGCGTCATCAACCTGCGCGGCGCGGTGCTGCCGGTCATCGATCTGCAGGCGCGCTTCGGCCGGCCGGCCACCGAGGTCGGCGCCAAGACCTGCTTCGTGATCTTCGATTCGGTGAATGCCGACGAGCGGGTCGAGCTGGGCCTGCTGGTCGACGCGGTGCGCGAGGTCATCGCGATCCCGGCCGACCGCATCGAGCCGCCGCCGGCCTTCGGCGCGGCGGTCAAGCGCCGCTTCATCGCCGGCATGGGCAAGGTCGGCAGCGAGTTCGTCGTGCTGCTCGACCCCGACAAGGCGATGGACATGGACGAGATGGCCGAGCTTTGCGAAGCGGCCCAATGCACGGCGCCCGGGGATCTGGATGCAGCCGCTGCGTGACAGCACCTTCCGCGACATCAGCGCGCTGATGCATTCGGCCATCGGCCTGTCCTTCGGCGCCAGCAAGAAGCCGCTGATCGCGGCACGCCTCGCGCCGCGCGTGCAGCGGCTCGGGCTCGCCGGCTTCGACGACTATCTGGCGCTGATCGCCAGCCATGACGACGGCGGCGAGTTCCAGATGGCGGTCGATCTGCTGACCACCAACGAGACCTATTTCTTCCGCGAGCCGGCGCATTTCGAGCTGCTGGAGCGCGAGCTGAGCGGCCGCCGCCACGAGCCGCTGGCGCTCTGGAGCGCCGCCTCGTCCTTCGGCGACGAGGCCTTCAGCATCGCGATGCTGCTGGCCGACATGCAGCAGCAGGGTCGCATCGGCGCCGACTGGTCGATCCTCGGCACCGACATCAGCGACCGGGTGCTGCGCAGCGCGGCCCAGGCGGTCTATCCGGCCGAGCGGCTGCGCGAGGTGTCGCCGCAGCGGCTCAAGCGCCACTGCCTGCGCGGCGCGGGCGAGGCCGACGGGCTGGTGCAGATGCAGCCGGCGCTGCGCGCGCGGGTGCGCTTCGGCCAGCTCAACCTGTGCCGGCCGATCGAGGCGCTCGGGCCGTTCGACGTGGTGTTCCTGCGCAACGTGCTGATCTATTTCGATGCGCCGACCAAGCTGGCGGTGGTCGACCGGGTGCTCGGCCAGCTGCGCCCGGGCGGGCTGTTCTTCGTCGGCACCGCCGAGGGCCGGGTCGCCTCGACCGTGCCGCTGCAGGCGCTGGCGCCGGGCGCCTTCCGCAAGGCGGCCGCATGATCGCCACGCCGCGCGCGCCGGCCGAGGTCGGCCCGGTCGTCACGCTGCATCCGGGCGACGTGCATTGCGCCGAGCGCGGCGTGCGGCTCGAAACCCTGCTCGGCTCCTGCGTGGCCATCGTGCTCACCGATCCGCGCCGCAGCCTCGGCGCGATGTGCCATGTCATCCATGCCGGCGCGCCGCCGGCCGGCGCGACCGCGCGGCAAAGCGTCTACGGCGACGTGGCGCTCGGCACGATGTACCGGCTGCTGAGCGCGCGCGGCATCGTGCCGGCGCTGTGCGAGGCCTATGTGTACGGCGGCGGCAACATGTTCCCGACCATGTGCCGCGACCGTCATGTGGGCACCGCCAACATCGACTGGGCGTTTGCCGCGCTGGCCCAGGACGGCATCGCGCTGGCCGGCCACGATGTCGGCGGCACGGTCTACCGGCGGCTCGGCTGGACCGTCGGCCCCGACGCGCCGCAAGTCGTCGCCTGCGAGGTCTGAGGTGAGGTCATGACGGTCAAGGTCTTCGTGGTCGACGATTCGGCCGTGGTGCGCCAGGCACTCAAATACCTGTTGCAGGACGAGCCCGAGATCGAGCTGATCGGCAGCGCGCCCAATCCCATCCTGGCCGAGCCGGTGCTGCGCCGCACGCCGCCCGACGTGCTGCTGCTCGACATCGAGATGCCCGGCATGGACGGCCTGACCTTTCTGCGCAAGCTGATGGCCGACTGCCCGCTGCCGACGGTGATCTGCTCGACCCTCACCGCCAGCGGCAGCCAGATGGCGCTGGAGGCGCTGGCCGCCGGCGCGGTGGCGGTGGTGGCCAAGCCGCGCATCGGGCTCAAGCAGTTTCTGGAGGAGTCGCGCCGCGAGCTGGTGCAGACGCTCAGGGCCGCCGCCCGGGCCCGGCCGCTTGCCGGTGGCGCCGGCGCGCCGGCGCGCGCGGGTTCCTCATTTGCGCCCACCGCCACCGCGCCGCCGCCGCGCGGCGCCGCACGGCCGGCGCGCAGCCTGTCGGTCAACAAGCCGGTGGTGCTCGGCAGTTCCACCGGCGGCACCCAGGCCATCGAGCAGGTGCTGCTGGCGCTGCCGGCCGACTGCCCGGGCATCGCCATCGTCCAGCACATGCCCGAGAAGTTCACCGCCATGTATGCCAGGCGGCTCAACGACATCTGCGCGATGAACGTGCGCGAAGCCGAGGACGGCGACCGGCTGGAGCGCGGCGTGGTGCTGATCGCGCCCGGCGGCCGGCACATGCAGCTGCGCCACAGCGGCGGCAGCTACTTCGTGGAAGTGGCCGACGGGCCGCAGGTGAACCGGCACAAGCCGTCGGTGGATGTGCTGTTCCGCTCGGCCGCCGAATGCGCCGGCGCCAATGCGCTGGCCATCCTCCTGACCGGCATGGGCGACGACGGCGCGCGCGGCATGAAGCAGCTGCACGACGCCGGCGCCCACACCGTGGCCCAGGACGAGGCGAGCTGCGTGGTGTTCGGCATGCCCAAGGAAGCGATCAAGCTCGGCGCCGCCGACGAGGTGATCGACATCGCCCAGGTCGCTGGCGCGATCCAGCGCTTCGACGCGCGCGGCTGAGGCGGCCGGACGGCCGGGCGGTTGAGGCGGCGGCCCGGGCCGGGCGGCCGCCTTTTGCCGGCCCACCGCCAAGCCGCGCCAAGCCGCCGCGTCAGACCAGCGCCGCCGAGCGCGCCGGCGCAGCCGCGCCCTGGCCGCGCCGCGCCAGCGCATCCAGCGCCGCGAGCCAGCCGAACACCAGCCCCGGCCCGAGCGTGATGCCCGGCGCCGGATACACGCCGCCCATGATCGAGTGCATGTCGTTGCCGACCGCGTACAGCCCGGGGATCGGCCAGTCGCCCTCGGCCAGCACGCGCGCGGCGGCATCGGTGACCAGGCCGGTCGCCGCGCCGATGTCGCCCGGATAGAGCCGCACCGCATAGAACGGCGCGCGGCCGAGGGCGCCGAGGCAGGGATTGGCCAGCTCGGTACGCGTCGCATCGCCATTGGCGCGCTGGTAGTCGGTGCTGCCGCGACCGAATTGCGCATCCACGCCGCTGGCCGCCGCGTCGTTGATCTGCGCCACGCTGGCTTGCAGCACAGGGGCATCCGCGCCCAGCCTGGTCGCCAGCTCGGCCAGCGTGGCCGCCTCGATCAGATAGCCGTCGGCCAGAAACGGCGCCAACCCCTTGCCGCCGGGCCGGACCATGCCGATGCCGTAGCGCTCGAGCCCGGCGCGATCGGTGATGAGCCAGGCCGGGATCGCCGGCGACTGCCGATGCGCCGCCTGCATCGCGAGGCCGAACAGGTGGTAGGACGTGCTCTCGTTGACGAAGCGCCGGCCGCGCTGATCGACCGTGACAAAGCCGGGCTTGCCGCGGTCGAGCAGAAAGTGCGGGAAGGCGGCGGTGCTGCCGTCGGCGCGCTTGCGCAGCGACACCGGCGCCCAGAAGCAGTCGCTCATGCCGCCGCTGCCGTAGCGCGCGCCGGCCGCCAGCGCCAGGTCCTGCGCCGCGCCGGTATGGCCGGGCGCGCCCGGGCACCAGCTGGCGTCGATGCCGGGCAGGCGCTCGGCGCGCTTTTGCGGATGGCGGTTGAAGCCGCCGCTGGCCAGCACCACGCCGCCGGTCACGCGCAGGGTGCGGCTCATGCCGCCCTGGGTCAGCGTCACGCCGGTGACCGCGCCATCGCCGTCGCGCACCAGCCGCTCCAGCGAGGTGCCGAGCGCGAATTGCGCGCCGCGTTCCAGCAGCGAATAGAGCTGGCGCGCGATCAGCGCATTGCCCATCACCAGCCGGGTGCCGCGCGCATGGCTCAGCCGGTCGCGGCCGTGGCGCGCCACGATGCCGAGCGAATGGCGGAACGCCTTCCAGTCGCGGCCGAGCTTGAGCAGGTTCGCGATGTCGTCGCGGTCGACCATCATTCCGCCGAGCACGGTGAACTCGGGAATCGGCGGCCGCACGAGGCCGAACCAGTCGCCGAGCAACCGGCCGTCGAAGGGCTTGGGCTCGATGGCGCGGCCGCGCAGCGTGCTGCCTTCCAGCTCCGACAGGTAATCGGGATGGAAGGGCCGCGCGCGGTACTTCACCTGCGAGTTGCGCTCGATGTAGTCGACCGCCGCCGCGCCGTTGCGCACAAAGGCCGAGCGCAGCGCCGCCGGGCTGCGCTCGCCGACCGCGCGCGTGAGAAAGCCCTCGGCCTTCTCGACGCTGTCCGCAAAGCCCACGTCGGTGCAATGCGAGTTGAGCGGCACCCAGGTGGTCGCGGCCGACAGCGCCGTCGTGCCGCCGAGGAATTCGGTGCGCTCCACCACCAGCACCCGCGCGCCCTCGATGGCGGCGGTGAGCGCGGCGGTCAGGCCGGCGCCGCCCGCGCCGATCACCACCAGATCGAAGCTGGCGTCGGCCGGAATGTCGGTCAGCGCAGTGCGTACCGGCGTGTCGATGCGGCGCAGCGCGGCATCGGTCGGGGCGATCTTGGCGTCGCTCATGCCGCCACCTCGCCGCCGAGCAGGAAGGCGACCATCAGCTCGCGCACGCGGCCGAACATCTCGGTGCCGAGCGAGGTGCGGCAGCCCCGGGCGCGCGCCGCAGCGATCAGCGGCGTGACCAGCGGCACGGTAATCACGTCGCCGACAAACTGCTCGGGCGTGAACCGCTCGGCCTGCACCGGCAGCGGATCGCCGGCGCGCATGCCCATCGGCGTGGCGTTGATGACGATGTCGAAGCCGGTCGGGTCGGGCGAACCGGCCACCACCGCGCCGCGCCCGAGGCCGGCCAGCCGCGCGATCAGCGCGCCGCACCGGGACGTGTCCTCGTCGTGGATGGCGAGCGTGCCGGCGCCGGCCATCAGCTGGGCATGCGCGATCGCCGAGCCGGCGCCGCCGGCGCCGACCAGCAGCACGCGCTTGCCTTCGGGCTTGCAGCCGGCGTCGGCCATGGCCTGGGTAAAGCCCAGGCCGTCGACCATGTCGCCGTGCCAGCTGCCATCCGCATTGCGGCGCAGCGTGTTGACCGCGCCCAGAAAGCGCGCGCGCTCGGTCAGCGTGGCGCAGAGCGCGCTGGCGGCGAACTTGTGCGGCACGGTCACGATGATTCCGTCGACATTGCGCGCCAGCGCGGTGGCGCGCAGGCAGGCGTCGAAATCGGCCGGCGCCACATGCCAGGGCACGCAGACGGCATCACGACCGCGCTGCTGGAGCGCCTCGGTGACGCCGGCCGGCGATTTCACCTGGGCGATCGGGTCGCCGACGATGAGATGAAGGCGGGTCGCGCCGCTCAATGGATGCTGCATTGCTGGCTCCTCATGGCCTTGCTGCGAAAGGGATGGGCCGAATGCTAGCCGTTTTTTGGAACTTGATTCCACTTTTGGCTATCATTCAACTCAACGCGAACCTGCTCGCCCGGCCTGTGGGAGCATCGGCGCCCTTTCCGCCCTCCCCGGTCGCCCCATGAACGGAATCCTCGAACGCACCCTCGCCATCCTCGAACTGCTGGCCGCCCATCCCGAAGGCCTGGCGCTGGCGGCGCTCGCCGACCGGCTCGACATCCCGCGCAGCGCCGTGCACCGGCTGCTGGGCGACCTCGCGCGGCTCGGCTATGTGCGCCAGCTGCGCGACTTTGGCGACTACGCGCTGACGACGCGGCTGGTGGCGCTGGGGCTCAACTTTCTCTACTCGTCGGGCATCGTCGACATCGCCCAGCCGGCGCTCGACCGGCTCGCCGAGCTGTCGGGCGAACTGGTGCGGCTCGCCGTGCTCGACGGCGAACGACTCACCTTCGTGGCGCGCGCCCAGGGCGCCCGCAAGGGCCTGCGCTACGACCCCGACATGGGCATGGACGCGCGCCTGTCCTGCACCGCCACCGGCCAGGCCTGGCTGCTCACGCTCGACGACGAGACCGCGCTGCAAGCGGTTGCGCGCCAGGGCTTCGGCAAGCCCGAGGACTACGGCCCGGCCGCGCCCACCACCGTCGGCGCGCTGCTCGCGGCGCTGCGGCTGGCGCGCGAACGCGGCTGGGCCGGCGTCAGCGAATCGGCCGCGCCCGGCATGGCCGCGCTCGCCGCGCCGATCCGCACTGCCGGCGAGCCGGCCATCGGCGCGGTGGTCATCGCCGGCCCGGCGCTGCGCATGACGCCCGAGCGCATGGCCGCGCTCGCGCCCGATCTGCTCGCGGTGGCGGCCGAACTGGCCGTCGCCAGCGGCGCCTCGCGCCTGTTCCACAAACCGCCCGCCTGATTGGCCTGAAGGAGAACCGCCATGCCCCTCGTCTGTGACCTGCTCGTCGTCGGCTCGGGGGCCGGCGGGCTCTCGGCGGCCGTGACCGCCGCCGCGCTCGGCCTGAAGGTGATCGTGGTCGAGAAGGAGCCGCAGTTCGGCGGCACCACGGCATGGTCGGGCGGCTGGATGTGGATTCCGCGCAATCCGCTCGCGCGCGACGCCGGCATCGATGAAGATCCGGCGGTGCCGCTGGCCTATCTGCGGCATGAACTCGGCGCGCATTTCGATGAAGCGAAGGTGCACGCCTTTCTCGCCGCCGGCCCGGCGATGGTCGAGTTCTTCCGCCGCCGCACCCGGGTGCAATTCATCGACGGCAATCGCATGCCCGACTTCCACGGCCATACGCCGGGCGCGGCGACCGGCGGCCGCTCGGTCTGCGCCGCGCCCTTCGACGGCCGCGAGCTGGGCGCGCGCATCCATCAGCTCAAGCCGCCGCTCGACCTCACCACGCTCTGGGGCATGGGCATCGCGTCGGGCGCCGATCTGCGGCACTTCTTCCAGTCGCAGCGCTCGCTCAAGTCGCTGGCCTACGTGACCCGGCGCGTGCTGCGCCATCTGAAGGATGTGGCGCTGCACGGGCGCGGGCTGCATCTGGTCAACGGCAATGCGCTGGTCGCGCGGCTCGCGCAATCGGCCTTCGATCTGGGCGTGGAGCTGCGGCTGGCCAGCCCGGTGCTGCGGCTGACCACGGCCGACGCGGCCGTGACCGGCGCCGTCGTCGACAGCCCGCGCGGCCCGGTCGAGATCCGCGCCCGGCGCGGCGTGGTGCTGGCCTGCGGCGGCTTTCCGCGCGATCCGCGCCGGCTGCGCGAGCTGCTGCCCGGCGACGGCCGGCACTGGTCGGCCGCGCCGCCAAGCAATACCGGCGACGGCCTGCGCCTTGGCGAAGCGGCCGGCGGCGCAGTCGCGCGCGATCTGGCCCAGCCGATGGCCTGGGCGCCGGTGTCGCTGGTGCCGCGCGGCGACGGCAGCGCCGGCCATTTCCCGCATCTGATCGAGCGCACCAAGCCCGGGCTGATCGCCGTCACCGCGCAGGGCCGGCGCTTCGTCAACGAGGCCGACTCCTATTACGACTTCATGCTCGGCCTGATGCGCGCGCTGCCGGCCGGCGCACCGGCCGAGGCCTGGCTCATCTGCGACCGGCGCTTTCTGCGCCGCTGGGGCCTGGGCGCGGTCAAGCCGGCGCCGATGCCGGTCGGCGCCCATCTGCGCAGCGGCTATCTGAAAACCGGCGCCACGCTCGACGCACTCGCGCGCGCCTGCGGCATCGATCCGGCCGGCCTCGCAGCCACCGTGGCCGACTACAACCGCCATGCGCGCGCCGGCAGCGATCCGGCCTACGAGCGCGGCAACACGCCCTACAACCGCGCCGGCGGCGATCCCGAGCAGGCGCCCAATCCCTGCGTCGCGCCGCTGGAAACCGGCCCGTACTACGCGGTGAAGGTCGTCGCCGGCAGCCTCGGCAGCTTTGCCGGCCTGCGCACCGACGCCCAGGCGCGCGTGCTCGACGGTGCCGACCAGCCCATTGCCGGCCTCTATGCCAGCGGCAACGACGCCGCCAGCGTGATGGGCGGGCGCTATCCCTCGGGCGGCATCACGCTCGGCCCCGCGATGACCTTTGGCTGGCTCGCGGCCCACCATGCGGCCGGCATCGCCGCCCTGCCCGATCCGGCCGTCGCCAACCCGGCCGCCGCCGCCCGCAGCGAGCCCAGCCCGGCCTGAAGCGCCCGGCCAAAGCGTGGTTTTTGCCGGCTCAGGGGCGACCCGCGATCCGCGCAATCATCGAACGCAAGCGCGCGAATATCGCGCACGCCCGATTGCCCGGCTTGCAGTCGCTGCCTAGCCTGCGCTGCCGACGTCGAATTACGGCGTTGCGCCCGGTCAAGGAAGCTCGCTTTGACCGACCCGCGCAACGCTCGGCCTTGATCCAAGAGCTTTGCAGTCCGACTCCCGCCCTGTCCGAAACCGGTTTGGCCAGGGTGGTTCCTTCGGATGCCGGGCTGCAAAAGATTCAGGGAAGCTGGCGGCGCATCAATCAACAAGGTCCGATCGACCGGCCGCAGGGCCGACGAATCGGAGCACGCAAAACCCGGGATTGGAGACTCAAATGGCAAGCACCACGGAACGCCCGCCGCACGGCGGGCAAGCGAAGAAGGCGACCGCCAGCGGCTGGATCGGCTCGGCGCTCGAGTACTACGACTTCTTCATCTACGCGACCGCCGCGTCGCTGATCTTTCCGCAGATCTTCTTCCCGTCGACCGACCCCAAGGTCGCGATCATCGCGTCGCTTGCCACCTATGGCGTGGGCTATGTCGCCCGCCCCATCGGCGCCTTCGTGCTCGGTCACTGGGGCGACACCCACGGCCGCAAGCAGGTGCTCATCATGTGCATGTTCCTGATGGGCTTCTCGACCATGGCCGTCGGCCTGCTGCCGACCTATGCGCAAGTGGGCTGGCTGGCCCCGGCGCTGCTGGTCGTCATCCGCCTGGTGCAAGGGTTTGCAGTCGCCGGTGAAATCTCCGGCGCCAGCTCGATGATTCTTGAACACGCGCCGTTTGGCCGCCGTGGCTTCTTCTCGAGCTTTACGCTGCAGGGCGTGCAGGCCGGCCAGATCCTGGCCGCCGCCGTGTTCCTGCCGATCGCGCACTTTCTGCCGGCCGAGGACTTCAACACCTGGGGCTGGCGCGTGCCCTTCCTGCTCAGCTTCTTCGTGATCGTCGCGGGCTACATCATCCGTCGCGAAGTCGAGGAAACCCCGGCCTTCGCTGCCGAGGACAAGAAGGGCGCCGTGCCCAAGGCGCCGGTGGTCGAAGCCTTCCGCAACAGCTGGGCCGACATGCTGCGCGTGGTCTGCATGGCGCTGATGAACGTGATCCCGGTCGTCACCTCGATCTTCGGCGCGGCCTATGCGGTGCAGCCCGGCTACGGCATCGGCTTCAGCAAGGACATCTATCTGTGGATTCCGGTGCTCGGCAACATCCTGGCCGTGCTGGTGATCCCGATGGTCGGCAACCTGTCGGACAAGATCGGTCGCCGCCCGCCGATCATCGTCGGCGCGCTGGCCTCGGGCCTGCTGTCCTTCGGCTATCTGTACGCGATCAGCATCCACAGCGAGGCGCTGGCCATCGTGATGTCGCTGCTGATGTGGGGCGTGGTCTACCAGGGCTACAACGCGGTGTTCCCGAGCTTCTATCCCGAGCTGTTCCCGACCCGCACCCGCGTCTCGGCGATGGCCATCTCGCAGAACGTGGGCACCGCGCTGACCGCGATGCTGCCGGCCATCTTCGCCACGGTCGCGCCGCCCGGAGCCACCGACATCCCGATGATGATCGGCTCGCTCACGCTGCTGATCTGCGCGGTTGCCGCCACCGCCGCCTGGAGCGCCCGCGAAACCTTCCGCGTGCCGATGAGCGAGCTGGGCAATCCCAATGCCGTGCCGGTCGAGCAGCGCGAGTATCAGCGGACGCGCGAGCGCAGCATCATGGATTCGCGGATGGCGAAGCGGTCGGTTTGACGTGACCTGAGTCCGCCGCCCGGCGGACGAAGCAAGAGAGCCCGACGGTAAAACCGGTCGGGCTCTCTTGCATTTGAGGGATGGACCTTCGAAGGCGGCTGCACGATCGCAAGCCTGGCCGGCGCGTGCCGGCATGGTTCAAGGCACCGGCGCAGGCAGCAACGGAGCGACATCATTGCTGTCGCGCGTCAGCAGCTGCATCAGCCTGAGGTGGATGAACAGCTTCTCCTTGCCCAGCTGCATCTCGCGCAGCACGCCGATGCCGACCAGATCCTTGAGATGGCGCGACGCCGCCTGGCGCTGCGCCACCTCCTTCTCGACCAGATTGCCGATGCGGCAATACGGCTGCTCGAAGATCACGTCGACCAGCTCGCGGCTGTAGATCTTGGGCAGACGACCGCGCGCCGTTTCAGCGGTCTGCTCGGCCAGCCGGCGGATGGCGCCGATCTTGGCCGTGGTCCAGCCCGAGGTGGCCTCCACCGCTTGCAGCATGAACAGCACCCACGGCTCCCAGTCCTGCCGGCGCGTCACGTCGCCCAGTTGGCCAGCAGCTCGCGCAATTGCCGCTCGCCTTCGGGCGGCGTGTAGATGATTTCGCCGCTGCGGTCGTTGGCGACCTGGGTGCCCGGCGTGCGGCGGATGTCCATGCCAGCGCCCTTGAGGGTGCGGCAGATTTCCACCGTGGTGCCGGTGCAGAGCGGCCGCGTCTTGAGCGACTGGAAGCCCTGGTGCAGCGCCTCCTTGGTGGCGTGATCGGCCGTCCCGTCGGCCTGGGCATGCTGGAACAGCATGTCGGTGGTGGTGACGATGTTCTCGATCTCGGAGCTGTCCTTGGCTTCCAGCAGCGGGATCGTGTCGATGAGCATCGTCTGATTGGGAATCAGCTCGGCGGCCTGCTTCAGCTCGGCCAGCGCCGCGCGCGCGGCAATGCAAGCCCGCAGCACCTCCTGCGCGGGCGGCAAGGGCGGAAGCTGGTTGCAGGGGCGATCAGGCCGCCAGAGAGTCTCGGGGTTGGCATGGGATGCGGGCTCGGGATCGGCGCAGCGAGACCACGTCATGTCGCCGTCTTCTATTTTGGCGACACGTCATTCGAACATGTCGCCGACGGCGACATGTTCCGTTCCCGCCCTCACCCAATCAACGGCCTTAACCACGCCGCCGTCTGCGCCGCCTTCTGCGTCACCAGCTCCGGCGCCAGGTGCCGGTACTCGTCGTTGAAGATCTCGATCGCATACGGCCCCGTGAAGCCGATGTCCTTCAGCACGCCGATCAGCTGCTGCATCTCGAAACTGTGCTGGCCGTCCTGCGGAAAGATGCGCCGATGGCGCGCGCTCTCGATGAGATCGTCGACTTCGCTCAGCGCATCCCAGGCGCCATCCGACAGCTGCACCATGAAGATGCGGTCGGCGGGAATCTTTCGCAGCGGCTCCAGCGCGTGATGCCGCGCCAGCGTGTGGAAGGAATCGACGATGAGGCCGACGCGCTCATGGTCGGCGGCGCGCACCGCGTCCCAGGCCAGTTCGTAGTTGTCGACGAAGCCGCCCCAGGACAGCGCCTCGTAGGCGATGCGCGCGCCGATGGCATCGCCGAGTTCGGCCAGCATGCGCAGCCGCGCGCCCACGGTGGCAATGTCGCGCAGGCCGCGCGCCGAGGCGCCGGACGACACCAGCAGCAGATCGGTGCCGACCGCTTCCATCATTCCGAACAGCGAGCGCGCGAGGTCGATCTTGTAATCGACCAGATGCTGCTCGACCGCCTCGATGTTGCGCAGCAGCTGGAAGCCGGCCACTTGCAGCCCCGAGTCGCGGATCTTGCGCGCCGCGAGCTTGACGCCGCCCGGCTCGCTCATGAGGTCGTTGCCCCAGACCATCACCGACTTGAAGCCCGCCTCGGCGATGGCCGCGAGCTTGGCATCGAGCGTGCCGCCGAGCGCGACGGTATCGATGCAGACATTGGACGAAATCATTGCTGGCCCCTGCTGGGTTGTGCGGTTGGCATGCGCGCCGAAGCCGTCATTGAATCCGCTTGCTGCGGCCCTGTCACCGGGCGGCTTGCAGTTCCTCGAAGTGCGCCAGCATGCGGTCGGCATTCGCCTCCAGCCCGGTGAAATGCTGGAACGCGCCGACCGCCTGGAACACCGCCATGCCGCCACCGCTGACCACCTTGCAGCCGAGCTTGCGCGCGGTGGCGAGCAACTCGGTTTCGAGCGGGAAGTAGACGATCTCCGAGACCCAGATTTCCGGCCGCAGCAGCGCCGCATCGAGCGGCAGGCCGGGATGGGCGGTCATGCCGGTGGGCGTGCAATGGATCAGGCCGTCGGTCGCGGCCATTTCCTCGGGCAGCGACGTGCCGCCGATGGCGCGGCCGGCGCCGAAGCGGGCGCAGAGTTCCTCGGCGAGCCGGGCGGCGCGCGTCGGGTCCATGTCGAAGATGGCGAGCCGGCCGACGCCGAGCGTGAGCGCCGCATGCGCCACCGCCGCGCCCGCGCCGCCGGCGCCGAGCTGCACCGCGCGGTCGAGCTTGGCGCCGGGCAGGCCGCGCTTGAAGCCTTCGGCGAAGCCCCACCAGTCGGTGTTGTGGCCGACGGTGCGGCCGTCCTTGATGACCACGGTATTGACCGCGCCGAGCGCCGCCGCGTCGGGCGACAGCTCGTCGAGATGCGGAATGACCGCCTGCTTGCACGGGTGCGTGACATTGAGCCCGCCGAAACCCATGAGCTTGGCGGCTTCCAGCAGCTTGGGCAGGTCGGCCGGCGTGAGGCCGAGCTGCTCGATGTCGAGGATGCGGTACTGGTAGTTCAGGCCCTGGGCCTGGCCTTCGCGCTCGTGCATCGTGGGGCTGAGCGAGCGCTGGATGCCGGCGCCGATGAGGCCGGCGAGAAACTGGGGACGGTCGCCGATGGGCATGGTGAAACTCCGTTCGGTTCGTGGAAGGCGGGAGGGATCGTTGTCGTGCGGGATCAGCGGGCGAGCGGCGCCGAAACCAGACCGGCCACGTCGCGCGCAAGCGCTGCCATGCGCACCGGCGCGTTCGAGGCGCCGTAGCCGTCGTAGCCGCCGATGCGCTGCACCAGCTCGAAGAAGAAGCGGCGCTCGAACATCGGCGTGTAGGCGTGCAGGAATTCGCCGCCGGCCGGGTCGCGGTCGTAGAGCACGCGCAGCGCGCGCAGCCGCGCGACAAAGGCCGCGTCGAGATCGAAGCGCGCGACCAGGTCGTCGTAATAGTTGTCGGGGATGTGGAGGAAGACCAGCCCGCGTTCGCGCGCCGCCGCCACGCTGGCGAAGATGTCGGCGCAGTCGAAGGCGAGGTGATGCACGCCCGCGCCGTGCAGCGTGTCGACGCTGCGCGCGATGACGGTGCTGCGGCTTTGCGACACGTTGAGCGCGATGCGCAGCGTGCGCGCGTCGTTGCTGAGCGCGCGGCTGCGCACCATGCCGTAGGGATCGGTCAGCTCCAGGCTGTCGCCGGGCTCCAGCCCGAGCACCGCGCGCTGGAACAGCACCGCGCTGTCGAAGTTTTCTATCGGCGCGGCGATGGCCACATGGTCGAGCGTGCCAAGGCCGATGCCCGTGTCGGCGGATGCGGCGAGCACGAAGTCGGCATCCCAGAAGCCGCGCTGCTCCAGCTCGCTCGACACGAAGTAGAGGATGCTGCCGTCCACGCCGCGCACCGCCGGAATGGTGGTTTCGTGCGGGCCGACCCGGCCCTCGAAGCGCGGCACATGAAAGCTCTGGGCGCGGTTGACGGCGCGCAGGCCGTCGTCGGTGCGCAGCGCAATCGCGCAGATCGACGGGCCATGGCGCTGGAAGAATTCGCTCGCGAACGAGCCCGGCTCGTTGTTCACCACGAGATTGATCTCGCCCTGGCGCCACAGCGTGACGTTCTTGGAGCGATGCACGCCGGCGCGCTCGAAACCGAGCGCGGCGAAGGCGCGGCACAGCGCGCTCTGGGTGCGGTCGTCGACGGCGAACTCGACGAAGGCCGTGCCGTCGATGCGCGGCGGCGCCGGCGGCGCAAACAGCTCGACCCGGCTGAAGGCGGCGGCGCGCGCGGCGCTGGCCGGCGCTTGCGGCGCTTCTGCGGCGACCGCGGACGGCGCCGGGCGGCGCAGCTTCACCTGCTCCTCCAGCCACAGCAGCGAGCGCATCGCGTCATGCGTGGTGTCGCGGTTCGGCGCCTCGCGGAACACGTCGTTGAAGATTTCGAGCGACATCGGCCCGGCATAGCCGGCCGCCAGCACATGGCCGAGGAAGGCCGGCATGTCGAAGCCGCCCTGCCCCGGAAAGCAGCGGTAATGCCGGCTCCACTGGAGCACGTCCATCGTCATCAGCGGCGCATCGGCCAGTTGCAGAAAGAAGATGCTTTCGCCGGGAATCTCTTCGATGTGCCGCGGGTCGAGCCCACGCGACAGGATGTGGAAGCTGTCGAGGCAGAGCCCGAGATGCGGATGATCGGCCTGCTGCACCAGGCGCCAGGAATGGCGGTAGTCCCACACATGGCGGCCCCAGGCGAGGCTTTCATAGGCCAGACGGATGCCGCGCTTGGCGGCGCGCTCGGCCAGTTCATAGAGCTGGCCGGCAATCTGCGCATCGTCGGTCGAGGCGCTGGCCGAGACGTTGGAGCAGATGAGAATCATGGTCGCGCCCAGCTCGCCCATCAGGTCGAACTTGCGTTCGGCGCGGTCGAGGTTGCGGCGGAACAGCTTGTCGTCGGCCGCATCCAGGTCGCGGAACGGCTGGTACAGATCGATGGCAAGACCCAGATCGGCGGCGAGCGCCGCAATCCGACGCGGCGACAGCGCGCTGTGGATCAGATCGTTCTCGAACACTTCAAAGCCGTCGAAGCGCGCGCGCGCGATCGACTCCATCTTGTCTTCGAGCGAGCCGCTGATCGAAACAGTGGCGATCGACCTGCGCATGCAGCCTCCGGAATCGGTGTGGGTCATGGGTGGGCAAAAAGCCGCGCCGGCCATCGTGGGAGCCGGCGCGGAAAGCAAATGCTCAGAACGCGTGGCTGATGCCGCCGGCCAGATACATGGACGACCGCACGCCGGCCTTGAGCGCCGTGCCGTTGTCGAGCGCGGCGCCGCTGGCGTTGAAGCGCTCGTAATCGGCGATGGCGTAGAGCCAGGTGCGCTTGCTCAGGTAGTACTCGGGCACGAAGTAGAACTTCTGCGCCTTCTGGTCGGTGGCCACGTTGTCGAAGCCGCGCGTGCCGCGGTAGTAGGCAAACGTCAGGTCGAGCGACGGCGTGTACGAATACGTGACGCCGCCCGAGCCAACCGTGGTCTTCTGCTCGTGATAGGTGGCGGCCGTGCCGTCGATCTTGTTCTGGCTCCAGGTGGCCTTGAACTTGAGCGCATCGAGCTTGTAGACGCCGCCGACGGTCCAGGCGTCGAGCTTGGCGGCGGTCGGATCCTTGAACTGCGCATAGGCGGCGCGCAGTTGCAGCGAGCTGCCGTCATAGCCGGCGAGCAGGCCGGCCGACTTGTTGGCCGAGCTGCTGCCGGTGGCCGATTCGCCAAAGGCGTAATAGCCCATGCCGATCAGACCGTTGCCGGCCTTGTAGACGTACTTGGCGGCGTTGTCCTGGCGGTCGAGCGAGTTGTTGGCCAGCGTCGCGCCGCTGCCGAAGGTGTTGGCAATCGGATTGCCCGGGCCGGCCAGATAGCCGTAGCGCACATTCATGTTGGTGGCGCCGTTGTTGGCCTTGAGCGGATCGGTGACCCACAGCGCCTCGGTCAGCGTCGTCACCTGGCGGCCGATCATCAGCGTGCCGTAGTCGGCGCTGCTCAGGCCCACATAGGCATTGCGGTCGAACATGCGGCTGCTGCTGGCCTGCGAGCCGGTGTCGATCGAGATGGTCGAGGCCAGGTCGAACACCGTCTTGAGGCCGCCGCCCAGATCCTCGCTGCCGCGAATGCCCCAGCGCGAGGCCTGCCAGGCGCCCGACTGGATCGCCCGGCCGGCGCCGGTGGCGACGCGGTTGGTCTGGTTGACATAGGCGGCGTCGGCAAAGCCGAACAGGGTCACGCTGGTCGTCGACTGGGCCATGGCCGAACCGGCCGTGGCGGCGCACAGGGCGGTGGCGATTGCGAGTTTTTTCATCTGTGTCTCCTCGTTGGGGTTCGAGGAGGCTAGGCAGCGCAGATCAAGCGAGGAAGACGGGTTGCGCGATAGGCGCGCGCAGCCGCTCGCTCACCGCGCGAAACTCGGGTCGCCCCTCATGAGCGCCGGCAGCGCGCTGACGCCGCCCTGCAACGCGCGCAAACCCTGCTCCCAATCGAGCAGCACTTGCGCCAAAACCGCCAGCCGCAGCCTCGCATGCAGCAGCGCCGACAGGCGCTTGCAACCCGCGGTCATGACAATCGGCTGGGCCGGTGCCGTTGCGCGGCGCTGGCCTGCCGCTTGCGTCCGCGCCCCGGCTCGACGCCAGCCGGGCGACGCGAACCACTCACCGAAGTCACCAACAATGAGCCTCGCCTTCAGGCCGCAGGAGCCCCGCCGATGTGGATAGTCCGCGTGGCGCTCGGCCGCCCCTACACCTTTCTCGTGCTCGCCATCCTCATCGTGCTGGGCGGGCTGTTCACCCTGGCGCGCACCGCCACCGACATCTTTCCGGCGATCCGCATTCCCATCGTCGCGGTGATCTGGCAGTACAGCGGCCTGCCGCCCGACGAGATCGCCAACCGCGTGGTCGCGACCACCGAGCGCGCGGCCCAGACCACCATCACCGGCATCGAGCACACCGAGTCGCAATCGCTCGGCGGCGTGTCGGTGGTGAAGTATTTCTTCCAGCCCAATGTGAGTACCGAGCTGGCGGTGGCCCAGATCACGGCGGTGTCGCAGGCGCTGCTGCGCAATGCGCCGCCGGGCACCACGCCGCCCTTCGTGCTGGCCTATGACGCGTCGACGGTGCCGATCCTGCAACTCGCCTTCGCCAGCAACGAGCTGTCGGAAACCGAGATCTACGACACCGCCAACACCCAGGTGCGCACCGGGCTCGCGCCGGTGCCGGGCGCGGCCGTGCCCTTCCCGTTCGGCGGCAAGCAGCGCCAGATCCAGGTCGATCTCGATCCGGCCGCGCTGCGCGCCCACGGCCTGTCGGCCCAGGACGTGACGGTTGCGCTCGGCAACCAGAACCTCGTGATTCCGGCCGGCACGCAGAAGATCGGCGACCAGGAACTCAACGTGCGCCTCAACGCCAGCCCGACCACCGTGGCCGGCCTGAACGAGCTGCCGCTGCGCTACGGCGCCGACGGTCTGGTGCAGCTGCGCGACGTGGCCAATGTGCGCGACGGCGCCGCGCCCCAGACCAACATCGTGCGGGTCGAGGGCAAGCGCGCGGTGCTGATGAGCATGCTCAAGACCGGCAACGCATCCACGCTGGCGATCATCGACAAGGTGCATGAGCTGCTGCCCGACATCCAGGCCGGGCTGCCGCGCGACCTGACGATCAAGCTGCTCGGCGACCAGTCGGTCTTCGTGCGCGCGGCGGTCGACGGCGTGATCCGCGAAGGCATCGTCGCGGCGGCGCTGACCGGGCTGATGATTCTGCTGTTCCTCGGCTCATGGCGCAGCACGCTCATCATCACGGTGTCGATTCCGCTGTCGGTGCTGGCGTCGATCATCTGCCTGTCGGCGCTCGGCGAGACCATCAACATCATGACGCTGGGCGGACTGGCGCTGGCGGTCGGCATTTTGGTGGACGACGCCACGGTCGCCATCGAGAACATCAACTGGCATCTGGAGCAGGGCAAGGAGGTGGAGGACGCCATCCTCGACGGCGCGCACCAGATCGCCACGCCGGCGCTGGTGTCCACGCTGTGCATCTGCATCGTCTTCATCCCGATGTTCTTCCTGACCGGGATTGCGCGCTTTCTGTTTGTGCCGCTGGCCGAGGCGGTGGTGTTCGCGATGCTGGCGTCCTACCTGCTGTCGCGCACGCTGATCCCCACGCTCGCCAAGTACTGGCTGCGCATGCACGACCCGCTTGCGCATGAGAACCCGCGCGGCGTGTTCCAGCGCTTCCAGCACGGTTTCGAGCTGCGCTTTGCGCGGCTGCGCGACGGCTATCACCGGCTGCTGGAGGCGGCGCTGCGCGGGCCGTGGCGGTTTGCGGCGGGGTTCGCGCTGGTCATCACGCTCGGGCTGGCGCTGCTGCCGCTGCTGGGCCGCGACTTCTTCCCGGCGGTGGATGCGGGCCAGATCAAGCTGCACATCCGCGCGCCGAGCGGCACCCGCATCGAGACCACGGCCCAGCTCTGCGACCGCATCGAGGCGGTCATCCGCGAGGTGGTGCCCGAGGCCGAGCGCGCCGGCATCGTCGACAACCTGGGCCTGCCCTACAGCGGCATCAACCTCACCTATGCCAGCTCGGCGCCGATCGGCCCGGGCGATGCCGACATTCTGGTGGCGCTCAACGAAGGCCACCGGCCGACCGCCGACTACATCCGCACCCTGCGCGACCGGCTGCCGGGCGAATTCCCGGGCGTGAGCTTTGCCTTCCTGCCGGCCGACATCGTCAGCCAGATTCTCAACTTCGGCCTGCCGGCGCCCTTCGATGTGCAGATCACCGGCTTCAACGTCGCCGGCAATCTGGCCTGGGCCGGCAAGCTGCTGGAGCGCATCCGGCAGGTGCCGGGCGCGGTCGATGTGCGCATCCATCAGGCCTTCGACTATCCGCAGATCAATGTGGACGTGGACCGCGCCAATGCGATGAAGCTGGGCCTGCAACAGCGCGACATCGCCAGCAATCTGCTGGTGTCGCTGTCGGGCAGCTTCCAGACCAATCCGGGTTTCTGGCTCGATCCGCGCACCGGCATCCAGTACAGCGTGGCCACGCAGACGCCGCAGCCGCGCATGCAGTCGCTCGACGATCTGGCCACGCTGCCGGTCACGGCCGCCAGCGGCAACGCCCCGCCGCAGGTGCTGGCCAATGTGGCCAGCTTCAAGCGCAGCGCCGGGCCGGCGGTGGTGAGCCACTACAACGCGATGCCCACGCTCGACATCTACGGCGCGGTGCAGGACAGCGATCTGGGCGCGGTGGCCGACCGCCTCGCCGCGCTGGTGGCCGAGGCCAAGAAGGACCTGCCCAAGGGCTCGTCGGTGAATGTGCGCGGCCAGATCCAGACCATGAACAGCTCGTTCAACGGCCTGCTGCTGGGGCTGGCGGGCGCGGTGGTGCTGGTCTATCTGCTCATCGTCGTCAACTTCCAGAGCTGGCTCGATCCGCTGGTCATCATCAGCGCGCTGCCGGCGGCGCTGGGCGGCATCGTGGTGATGCTGTTCATCACCCACACCACGGTGAGCGTGCCGGCGCTGACCGGCGCAATCATGTGCATGGGCGTGGCCACGGCCAACAGCATTCTGGTGGTGAGCTTTGCGCGCGAGCGGCTGAACCACGGCGAGTCCGCCTTCACCGCCGCGCTCGAAGCGGGCTTCACGCGCTTCCGCCCGGTGCTGATGACGGCGCTTGCCATGGTCATCGGCATGCTGCCGATGGCGCTCGGTTTCGGCGAAGGCGGCGAGCAGAACGCGCCGCTCGGCCGCGCGGTCGTCGGCGGCCTGCTGGCCGCGACGGTGGCCACGCTGTTCTTCGTCCCGGTTGTCTTTTCCCTCGTGCACGGCCGCGCCGACCGGGGCCGGGCTGCGCCCGGCTTCGCGGCGACGGTCGGGAGCTGATCCATGCCTTCGCTTCATTTTTCTTCCCGGCGGCCGACGGCGCGCCGCCATGCCGGCAGCGCGCTGCCGGTCATCGTCGTGGCGCTGGCTATCGTGGGGCTGGTCGGCTGGCGGCTGGCCGGCCGCGCCGAGGCCGAGACCGCACTGCGCGAGCGCACGACCGCGCTGGCGCTGCCGGTGGTGAGCGTGATCGCGCCCAAGGCAGCGACCGGCGCCGATGAATTCACCCTGCCGGGCAATGTGCGCGCCTGGGACGAGGCGCCGATCCATGCGCGCACCAGCGGCTATCTCAAGCGCTGGCTGGTCGACATCGGCACGCCGGTCAAGGCCGGCGAGCTGCTGGCCGAGATCGATGCGCCCGAGGTCGACCAGCAGCTGCGCCAGGCCGAGGCCGATCTGGCCACGGCCGAGGCCAACGCAAAGATCGCCGCCGGCACCGCCGAGCGCTATCGCACGCTGCTGGCGAGCAGGTCGGTCGCGCCGCAGGAGGCCGAGGACCGCTTTGGCGAGGCCACGGCGCGCGCGGCGGCGGCCAACTCGGCGCGCGCCAATGTGCAGCGGCTGCGCGAGATCGCCGGCTTCAAGCGGGTGCTGGCGCCGTTTGCCGGCACGGTGACGGCGCGCAATGCCGAGACCGGCGCGCTGATCTCGGCCGGCGCCGGCGAACCGCTGTTCCGCATCGCCTCGACCCGCAAGCTGCGCGTGTATGTGCAGGTGCCCGAGTCGCTGGCCGGCGGCATCAAGGTCGGCCAGACCGCCGACGTGCTGGTCGCGGGCGCGGCCCACACCGGCTGGCCGGCGCGCATCGCGAGCACGGCGACGGCGATCGCGCCCGGCTCGCGCACGCTGCTGACGCAGCTCGACCTGGACAACGCCTCGGGCGCGGTGCTGCCGGGCGCGTTTGCCGAGGTGCGCTTCAAGCTGCCGGCGCGGCCCGATGTGCTGCGGCTGCCGACCAATGCGCTGCTGTTTCGCGCCGACGGGCTGAACGTGGCGGTGGTCGATGCGCAGGAGCGGATCGCGCTGCGCCAGGTGGTGGCCGGGCGCGATTTCGGCAAGGAGATCGAGATCGTCGCCGGGCTGGCGCCGACCGACCGCGTGGTGCTCAATCCGTCCGACTCGGCGGCCAACGGCGTGGCGGTGCGGGTGGCCGTGCCGGCCGATGCGCCGGCCGACGCCGCCAAGGGCGCAGCCAAGTGAAGCCGGCAGCACTGCTGCTCGGGCTGGCCTGCGCCGTGGCCGGATGCAGTCTGGCGCCCGACTACAAGCGCCCGGCCGTCGCCACGCCGGCGGCCTTCTCCGGCGCCAGCGCGCCCGATGGCTGGAAGCTGGCCGAGCCGGCCGACAGCCTCGACCCCGACGCGTGGTGGACGCGCTTCAACGATCCGCTGCTCGATGCGCTCGAAGCGCGCGTGACGGTCGGCAACCAGAACCTGGCCGCCGCCGTGGCGCGCTACGACCAGAGCCGCGCGCTCGCCGGCATTGCGCGCGCCGCGACGCTGCCGAGCCTGAATCTCAACGCCTCGGCGAGCCGCGCGCGCACTTCCGAGAACGCGCCGCGCCGCGCGACCCGGCTGGTCAACGACGATCTGGTGCTCGGCATCAGCCTGGGCTATGAGATCGACGTGTGGGGCCGGGTGCGCAATGCGGTCGCGGCCGGCGATGCGCGCATGCAGGCCAGCGCCGCCGACCTCGACACGCTGCGGCTCGGCCTGCGCGCCGAGCTGGCCGCCAACTATTTTTCGCTGCGCGGCCAGGAGCAGACCCGGCGCGTGCTCGAAACCTCGCTCGCCGCCTTTGCCGATGCGCTCGCGCTGGCCGAGCGCCGCCACGCCGGCGGTCTGGTCACCGAGCTGGATGTGAATCAGGCGCGGCTGCAAGTCGAGAACACGCGCGCCACGCTGGCCGAGCTGCGGCTGCATTCGGCGCAATTGCGCAATGCGATCGCGCTGCTGGTCGGCGAGCCGGCGCCCGGCTTTGCGCTGGCCGACGGCGCGCTGCCGGCCGCGCCACCGCCGGTGCAGCCGGGTCAGCCGTCGGCGCTGCTGGAGCGCCGGCCCGACGTGGCCGCCGCCGAGCGCCGGGTGTTCGCGAGCAATGCCGACATCGGCGTGGCGCGCGCGGCATGGTTCCCGACGTTCAGCCTCGGTGCGGCGCTCGGCAGCGAGGCCACGCGCGGCGCTGACTGGCTGCTGGCGCCGAGCCGCTTCTGGTCGCTGGGGCCGGCGGCGGCGTTCAATCTGTTCGACAACGGCCGCATCGCCGGCAATGTGGCGGCCGCGCGCGCCGCGCATGAAGAAGCCTCGGCCAACTACCGCCAGACCGTGCTGGTGGCCTGGCGCGAAGCCGAGGACAGCCTGGCCGCGATCCGCGAACTGGCCGACGAAGCGGCGCATCAGCAGGCCGCCGAGGACGCCGCGCAGCGCGCCTTCGAGCAGGCGCGCCGGCAGTACGAGGGCGGGCTGGTCACCTTTCTGCCGGTGGCCAATGCGCAGGCGGCGCTGGCCCAGGCGCAGCAGGCCGGCATCGGGCTCAAGGTGGCGGAGCTGTCGGCGCGGGTGCAGCTGATCCGCGCGCTCGGCGGCGGCTGGCGCGCGGCGGAGTGACGGCGGAGTGACGGCGGCAGGCGGCTCCGGCGGCTGACGCCGCCCGACGCACTTGCCGCCGCACGCAGTTACCGCGCCGCCACGCCCTCGCCGGCCGGCAGCCGACGTTCATCCAGCCGCACGCGGGTGGTGAGGATGTCGGTCAGCGCATCGCGGCCGACGGCGATGCCAAGCTCGCCGCCCGGCAGCAGCCAGTCGCCGCGCGCCACATCGAAGCGCGCCAGCAGCCGCGGATCGACCTCGATGCGCACCCGCCGCCGCTCGCCGGGCGCGAGCGCCACCTTGTCGAAGCCGACCAGCCGCCGGCCGCGCCGCCCGCCGGCATCGAGCGCATAGACCTGCACCACCTCGCTGCCGGCGCGCGTGCCGAGGTTGCTCACCTCCACGCTTACCGCGAGCCGGTCGCCGCCCTCGGCGCGCGGGCCGTCATAGCCGAAGCGCGTGTACGACAGCCCATGGCCAAACGCGAACAGCGGCCGCGTGCCGAGCGCCGCATGACGCCGGTAGCCCACGTCGGCGCCCTCGCTGTAATCGACCGTGAAGCGCGCGCCGGCCGGCGCATCGGGCGGCGGCAGCGGCCCGCGCGGCGTCTGCGCCAGCCCGTCCGGAAAACTCACCGGCAGCCGGCCCGACGGGTTGACCGCGCCGGTCAGCACATCGGCAATCGCCGCGCCGCCCTCGGCGCCCGCATACCAGGCCGCGACGATGGCGCCGACGCGGTCGCGCCACGGCAGCGCGATCGGGCCGCCGGTCTCCAGCACGACCACGGTGTTTGGGTTGGCCGCCGCGACCGCCTCGACCAGCGCGTCCTGGCCGTCGGGCAGGCTCAGGTCGGGCGCGTCGATGGCCTCGATCATCCATTGCTCGACGAACACGACGGCCACGTCGGCCGTGCGTGCAAGCGCTGCCGCCTGCGCCGGATAACGGCCGTTGTCGAACACCACGCTCGCGCCCGGCAGCCGCTCGCGCAGCGCGCGGAACGGCGACGACGGGTGATAGACGATGCGGCTCCAGGCCTGCATCCAGCTGTCGCCCTGGCCGACCGGCACCACCGCCGCCGGCCCGCCCCAGGGCAGCACCTGGGACGAGCCGCCGCCCGAGATCACGCCCACGTCGGCATGCGCGCCGATGACCGCGATGCGCTTGCGCTCGGCGCCGAGCGGCAGCAGGCCGGCGCGGTTGGCGAGCAGCACGATGCCCTCGGCAGCCACGTTGCGCGCGATGCGGGCATGGGCCGCGCGGTCGATGGCGCCGGCCGGCGCCGCGCCGGTCGAGGCGCCGTCGAACAGCCCGACGGCGAACATCGAGCGCAGCACCCGCCGCGCCATGTCGCCGACCCGCTCGCGCGTCACGCGGCCCGACTCCACCGCCGCCTTGAGCGGCGCGCCGAAGAACACCTCGGCATCGAGCTGCTCGCCCGATTCCTGGTCGAGGCCGTGGGTCGCGTCGTCGACCGAATGCACCGCGCCCCAGTCCGACATGACCCAGCCGCGATAGCCCCAGTCGCGCTTGAGCACGCGGTTGAGCAGGTGGTCGTTGCCGCAGGCGTGCGCGCCGTTGACCAGGTTGTAGCCGCACATCACCGCGCCGGGCCGGCCGCGCTCGATGGCGAACTGGAACGCGAGCAGGTCGGATTCGCGGTGCGCCGCCTCGTCGATGCGCGCATCGACCGACTCGCGCCGCGACTCCTGCGCATTGAGCGAGAAGTGCTTGACGGTCGAGATCACGCGCTCGGACTGGATGCCGCGGATCGACTCGCCGGCCAGCGTGCCGGCCAGCAGCGCGTCCTCGCCCAGGTACTCGAAGTTGCGGCCGTTGCGCGGATCGCGCGCCAGATTGACGCCGCCCGCGAGCAGCACGTTGAAGCCCTTGGCGCGCGCCTCGCGGCCGATCATGGCGCCGCTGTCGAAGGCCAGACGCGGGTTGAAGCTGGCCGCAAGCGCCAGGCTGGCCGGCAGCGCGGTCGCGCCGTCGCCGGGGCGCGCATCGGCCGGATTGGCGATGCCGAGGCTGGCGTCGGTTTCCTGCAGGGCCGGGATGCCGAGCCGCGCGATGCCGGGGATGTAGCCAGCCGAGCCGAGCGCACCGGGCGGCTTGGGCTTGCCGGCGAAGGCTGTGCCCATCGGGCCGTGCAGCAGCGCGATGCGCTCGTCGGGCGTGAGCTTGGCTTCGAGCAGGCGGGCGCGTTCGTCGGGCGAGAGCTGCGGATCGCGCCAGGGCTGGGCCGGCACCTCGCCGAGCAGCGCCGGCAGCAGCGCGACCAGCAGCAGGCTCGCCAGCAGATAGCGCAGCGGAAAGCCCTCGGGCAGTGCGCTGGGCAGGGCTTGGTCGAGACGTTGGCGGAAGCGGCGGAGGTGGCGGCGCATGGGATCGGCGGCTGAGCGGTGGGGAGATGGCGGCAGGCCGGTGGAAGTTTGCGCGGATGGAAGGGGCAGCGGGTGTTCAGCTTGCGGCAAGGAGGATTGGCACTAACCGACCTCGGTCGGCGCGATTTGGGGCGGGCGATCGGCCGCTCGTGGGAACGCGCGCATGCCGGGGGCGCGTTGTGGAAGCTCACTGGTTCGTCCCCACGCGTGGGGAATGCCCTCGCGCGGCCCGGTGCCGTCCGTCACGTCCCGGTTCATCCCCACGCGCGTGGGAGCGCATGCTCAGTCCGCTCGGGAAGTCGACAAGGCGCGGTTCATCCCCACGCACGTGGGGAACGCAGGTCTTCGATCTTGGCGGTGAGTTCGTCGAACGGTTCATCCCACGCACGTGGGGAACGCGCCCGGAAGCCGAAGCCGAATGGCAAGACGTGCGGTTCATCCCCACGCACGTGGGGAACGCAACCGGTCCGAGAACAAGCGGCAGAAGGCGTTCGGTTCATCCCCACGCACGTGGGGAACGCGGCCGCCTGCGAGATGTAGGTCAGCGCGCAGTGCGGTTCATCCCCACGCACGTGGGGAACGCACTAGCAACCAAACCCGCGCCGGAATTGACCGCGGTTCATCCCCTCGCACGTGGGGAACGCTTCGAGCCGCCGGCCGAGCTCACGAGCAGCGGCGGTTCATCCCCACGCACGTGGGGAACGCGGCGCCAAAGCAGGCACCAAGATCGACGATTTCGGTTCATCCCCACGCACGTGGGGAACGCAGGCGTTCCGGGACGCCAGCAGGCAGCGCGGGCGGTTCATCCCCACGCACGTGGGGAACGCCGCAGCACCGGGCGTGAGCGTCGCGCGCACGCCGGTTCATCCCCACGCACGTGGGGAACGCTCGAGCCCTGCAAATGCGTCCATCTCAGAACCCGGTTCATCCCCACGCACGTGGGGAACGCGCGTGAACACGCAGCTGATGCTGGTCGGCGCGCGGTTCATCCCCACGCACGTGGGGAACGCTGCCGGCGACCGGGCGGGCGCGTGATGTTCGCCGGTTCATCCCCACGCACGTGGGGAACGCGGATCGGCAGCCGGGGAATGGCTGTAAAGCGTCGGTTCATCCCCACGCACGTGGGGAACGCTCATGCCGGGTGGCTCATGCCGCGCGTTGACTACGGTTCATCCCCACGCACGTGGGGAACGCTATTTCAATCGCAATTTGGATCGCTTCACTGCCGGTTCATCCCCACGCACGTGGGGAACGCGGCGATGCGCCGTCGACCATCGACCAGCCGCGCGGTTCATCCCCACGCACGTGGGGAACGCGGCGACGAACGGCAGCGCGCGATTCATGTTCACGGTTCATCCCCACGCACGTGGGGAACGCCCGGCCGCGCCCGGCATGCGTGACGAGCGTCACGGTTCATCCCCACGCACGTGGGGAACGCATGAGGGTCTGGCCGCGCTCGCCCGGCGGGGCCGGTTCATCCCCACGCACGTGGGGAACGCTCCTGCAATCGTTTGCAGCCCGGCCAGCGCAGCGGTTCATCCCCACGCACGTGGGGAACGCCGCAAGGTCGACGAGATCGAGGATGAGGCCCGCGGTTCATCCCCACGCACGTGGGGAACGCTGCTCGATGTCGGTCAGGCGCAGATACAGGCGCGGTTCATCCCCACGCACGTGGGGAACGCCGCGTGCCCAAGGAAAGCAAGACGCTCGCAGGCGGTTCATCCCCACGCACGTGGGGAACGCGGCACTTGGACGTTCAGCAACTCCAGATCCGACGGTTCATCCCCACGCACGTGGGGAACGCACCCAGCAAGCGGCGCACCCGGGCGACATGTTCGGTTCATCCCCACGCACGTGGGGAACGCCAATGGCAGGCCATAGGCTGCTCGAACGGGGTCGGTTCATCCCCACGCACGTGGGGAACGCCAGCGCGAAAGCGACGCGACCGACATGTTTGGCGGTTCATCCCCACGCACGTGGGGAACGCGACCGTGCGCATCGTGCCGCCACTCGCGGCCAGGGTTCATCCCCACGCCCGTGGGGAACGCCTGGCGCGGGCGGCACTCGAATCGCAGGGCGACGGTTCATCCCCACGCCCGTGGGGAACGCCGCCCAGGCTCGGCGATGTGCCAGTCGTGGCGCGGTTCATCCCCACGCCCGTGGGGAACGCAACAGCTTCTTCATCGATTTTTCCGAGCAGGACGGTTCATCCCCACGCCCGTGGGGAACGCATGCACCTCTATTTCGACAGCAACGAGATGGCCGGTTCATCCCCACGCCCGTGGGGAACGCGGTGTCGTTGATCTTCTTCGCGGCGTCGTGGGCGGTTCATCCCCACGCCCGTGGGGAACGCGTCATGCGTGATGACCGCGACTACTGGCGCACCGGTTCATCCCCACGCCCGTGGGGAACGCACTAACCCTAACTCACTGATTTTTAAAGCGCTTTCCACCTCCGAAATTTCCACCGAAAAATTCCGATGAAAATTCACCCATCCGAACCACCGACTTCCGGATGAAAACTCACCAGCTGCACCCCATCGAAATCCACCCCCACGCGCCGGTTCGCCCCCAGCGTCATGAACTCGAACCCCGCCTCGTTGCCGCTGCGCCAGGCGATCACGGCATTGCCGTCCTCGATGCCCTCTTCCACCTGCGCCCAGATGTGCTCGCGCACGCGCTTCGAGTAGTTGCCCACGTAGACGCCGGCGCGGATCTCCAGCAGCCACACCGCCAGCCGGCCACGCAGGCGCGGCGGCGCGTTCTCAAGAACGATGACCAGCATCGCCGACGCTTTCGGGATTGGGGATGGCCGGGCCGACGGCATCGTCGGGCGCGGCGGGCGGGCTGATCTCGCCGGCGGCGAGCATCGTCTCGATGTCGGGAATGATGCGTTCGAGCAGCCGCGTCTGGCGGAACACGTCGCGGCAGGCCAGCCGCACCGCGCGCTCCACATTGCCCACCGGTGCCGACGCCACCTTGAAGGCCACCGGCACCACGGTCTCGAACTTGTAGACGTCGGCCACGTCGTACACGAAGGACAGCGGCTTGCCGGTGTGGATGAAGCCCACCGCCGGCGCATAGCCGGCCGCGAGTACCGCCGCCTCGGTCACGCCGTACAGGCAGGAGGTGGCCGCCGACAGGCAGCGGTTGGCGATGTCGCTGGCGTCCCAGTCGTGCTGGTCGTAGTCGCGGCCCGACCATTTCACGCCGTACTTCTGCGCGAGCAGCTGGTAGCTGCGCCGCACCCGCGCGCCCTCGATGCCGCGCAGCTGCTCCACGCTGCGGCGCGCCGGCGGCTCCTCACCGAAGCGGATCGCGTACATCTTGCGCACCACCTTGAGCCGCAGGTTGTCGTCGAGCGCGAGCCGGGCCTGATACAGCAGCCGGTCAGCGCGCGCCCCGCCCGGCTGGCCCGACGAGTACAGCCGCACGCCGGCCTCGCCGACCCACACCAGCAGCGTGCCCACGCGCGCCGCCAGCGCCGCCGCCCGATGCGACACGCGCGTGCCCGGCTCCAGCATCACGCAGGCGATGCCGCCGACCGGAATCTGCGTGCGGATGCCGGTCACATCCACGACAACCAAGGCGCCGTCGAGCACATCGAGCTCGCCCTTCTCGATGAAGACGACTGACAGCCGCTCCTTGATCGGGATGGGCTTGAGCGGCGGCAGCGGCGCGGCCACGGTCGCGCGTCAGGCGGCAGGCCGCACCAGCAGCAGCCCGCAGCCAAACGCGCGCGCCGTGCCGATGCCCTCGGCCAGCGTGCGCGCGAAGGCGGCCGGCTCGGTCACGACCAGCTCGCCACTGAAATCCACCGACGAGAAGCTCAGCTCGCGCTCGGCGGTGCGGCGCTCGTGGCGGCCGTGCTGGGTGTAGGCATCGACGACCAGCGCCGCGCGGTCGAGCGCGAAGCCGCAGCGCTCGGCGCGCCGGTCGAGCCAGTGGCCGGCGGCATCGCTCACCAACTCGTAGAGCGGCGGGCGCTCGTCCTCGGGCAGATCGTCCCAACGCGCAAGGCCGCGCTCGGCGAGCAGCTTCTTCTTGGCTTCCATCACCACGTCGTGTCGGCTCGACTTGCCGTCGCGGCCGTGGCGCACGGTGGGATTGGCGCGCAGCTCGAAGGCGAGGCGGTCGCCGGCGCGCAGTTGCGGCGCGTAGTCGCGCACGCGCACCTCCCAGCCCGGGTCGGCGGCGCCGGGCGCGCGCTGCGACACCACGTAGTAGCGCGGCAGGCCGCCCACGTCGCGCCGGCGGTAGAGAAAGTCGCGCGGCGTGCCTTCGGGCGCAGCGAACAGGCGCCACAGCCACTGGTGCTCGGCATAGGGGCCGTCGAGACGCTGGCGCGCGGCTTCGCGCTCGCGGCCCTCGGCCGGCACGATCAGGCTGAAGAACATGGTCAAGCCTCCGGATCGAGGATGGCGACATGCTCGGCGCGGTCGCCGAACAGCCAGCCGGTGCGGCGGATCACACGGTCCTTGCGCACGGTGGTCATGACCGAGGCGTCGGCCGCGTCGATGCCGGCGTTGGCGCCGTCGGCCCAGGCCAGCCGCGCGATGCTGCCGAGCGTCTCGTCGGCGGCGGGCGCAAAGCGCTGGCCACGCTCGGCGCGCGTCGCCTCGGTAACGCGTGCGACAACGGCGGCATGGCGCGCCCGGTAGTCCTCGAAGGCAGCGCGCGCCGATTCGGCCTCGATGACCTGGGGCCACAGCGGCGCGGCCGGTGGGCAGCTCTTGCGGCCGAGGTAGAGCACGAAGCGCGGCCGTCTCAGCACGGCAGCCAGCACCGCCAGCGGCCAGTGCACTTCTGCACGCGCTTGCAGCGCGACCAGATAGCTCGCGTTCTGGCGGTAGTCGCGCGTGGACAGGATGGTCGTGAGGTCGCGCGACGGCAGCGCCAGTTCATCGCGCCGGCTGCGGTGCGGCCGGCCCTTGAGCGCGGCACGCGGCGGCACCTGGGCCGTGTGGTAGTCGCGCAGCAGGCTGCCGCCGGCCGGCGCACCGTGGCGGCCGAAGCCGTCGTCGGCCCTGGCCTCGGCCAGCACTGCGACGGTGAAGACATAGCCGTCGCGCAGCGCCGCATGCGCGGCCTCGTCCTCGCGCACGATGCCGAGCGCCGCGCCGAGCAGCCCGACCAGCGCCGACTGCGACGGATGCTCGGCCGTGCCGCGAAACTCGCCCACCGCCGGCTCGCCCCAGGACGCCAGCGGCGCCCGGAGCTGAAACACGAGAAAGTCCATCGCGCTCAGCCCGCGACGAAGGCGGCGAGGTCGGCGAGCGTGCCTGCGGGCGTCTCGACGTTCAGCGTGTAGCTGTCATCCGCGCAGGCGCCGTACACCGCGTCGAAGTTGCGCTTGCGCGTCTCGATGGCCGTGACGGCCTTGTCGAAGATGTCTTCGTCGGCCTGCGGCTTGACCGGCTTGAGAAAGGCCTGCACCAGCGAGCGCGGCTGCTGGTCGCCCTTCTCGGCCAGCACAAAGCCGGCATAGGCGCGCGAGGCGAAGCTGGCCTGCATGCCGGTCGGCGACACCTTGGTCACGGCGCTCACCAAGGCTTCGAGCGCGCGCTTGACCAGCGCTGCGTCGCCGCCGAGGTTCTGCGCCAGCAACTCGCGGTCGATGGCGATGTAGAGGTAGAACAGGCCCGCGCCATAGCCGCGCTCGCCGATGTGGCCGGCGCCCGAGTCGGTCTTGTTGAGGTCGTCGACCGCGCTGAAATAGTCGTCCTCCACCGCCGCGCGATGCACGGTGATGGCGTGCGCGACCTGCACGGCGGCATCCACGTTGAACTCGGGCGAGTCGGCCAGCATGCGGCCGAACATGGCGATGTCGACCGCGCGGCGCGGCCGGCCGAGCAGCTTGAGTTCATCGGCGCTCGGCGCTTCCTTGCGCGCGACGAGCGTGGCGACCAGCGCGTCGATGGCTGCGATTTCCTCGGGGCTGAAATGCGCGAGCTGCTCGATGTCGAGATCGCCGAGCGGGTCCGCGTCCTTGTCCTTTTTCTCGGGCTTGAGCTTGCCGAACTGCTTGGCGATGTCCTTGGCCCATTCGCGCGCCAGCTTGTCGCTCACGCCGCCCGCGACCAGCGCGGCGTACACGTCGCGGCCCTTGCGCTTGGTGCGCGTGCCGAGGCTGCCGGCCAGCTCCACCTCGAACACGTCCGAGGTGCGCCAGGCGCGCTTCTGGCTCTGCGACGAGATGCGCAGGCGCGTGGCATCGCCGAGCTGTGCGGTCTTGGGCCGACCGGTGTCGTCACGGTTGAGGTTGGACGGCGGATAGCTGGTGAGCAGATGGAGCTGGACGAAGCGGGACATGGCGCGGGGTTCCTGAATGCGGTGGTTGGGCTGCTGGCTGCGGAGCAAAAGATTCATTCGCCGGACGGCTTCCAGTCGTACTGGTAGGCCCAGCGTTTCTGCGTCTGTTCGTTCCAGTTGTAGATGTCGTTGGCGAGGCTCATGACATCGACGGTGTCGCCCAGCAGCGGCAGCGCACGGCGCAGGCCGACGAACAGCGCGTCGAGGTCGGGCGCTTCGAGCAGGCGTGCAAAGCGCAGGTCGCTGACCGGATTGCGGTCGGCGCCGTCGGCGCGGCGGCTGGCGGCCTTGGGCAGCGTCAGGTCGTCGACCGAGGTGCCCACATGCGCCAGCAGCCCGACGGCGGCGGCGAGCCGGTCGCGGTCGGCCGCGAACCACGCCTCGCCGTCCTCGCGCGCGGCTTCCATCGAATGCAGCACGCGCTGGAAGCCCGGCGCGAGCGCCACGGCGGTAAGGCTGCCGGCGCGGCGCAGCGCGGCGCGGTCGGCGCGCAGGCCGCCCGACACCTCGGGCGACGCCAGGCGCGTCCACCAGTCGAACAACACCTTGCCGGGGCCGTCGCCCCGAAGCAGCTTGGCGGGTCTGGACATGCGTTCTCCTCAGGTGGCCTTGCGGGCAGTCTTGCGGGCGGGTTTGTTCTTGGGGGCGTCGGGCGGCGCGGGCAGCTTGAGCGCGTCGCGCAGCTTGGGTCCGTCGAGGTTGCGGCGCAGCTGCTCGTGCGCGGCCTTGATGCGTGCCGGGTTCTGCGCATGCACCGGCCCGGCACCGACGAATTCCTTGTCGAACAGCCGCAGCGCGGCCTGCCGCAACTGGCCGCGCCAGCCGCCGGTGCGTGCCACCGGATCCCAGTCGACGTTGTCGCGCGCGGCGGCAATGCGCTCGCGCAGCAGTGCATAGAAGCCCGGCTCGGTGCGGCTCCAGAAGCTGGCGTCGACGAAGCTGTAGTCGCCGCGCGCATCGCCGCTGAACCACGCGTCCTTCACCGCATTGCGCAGATAGCTGGCGGCCAGCTCGGCGCCGCCGACCCAGGCGCCGATGTCATGGCGCAGCGCCTCGCGTTCGCGCGGACCGCAGTCGCCGAGCGCGTAGAGCGGCATCACCGACTCGTACCAGCAGCGCGGCTTCATGTTGTCCATGTCGTAGCCGAAGGCCCACAGGCGCAGCTCGGTGCGGTGGTCGCGCTCGATGTTGTCCTCGAAGAAGGCCGACACCACGCGCGCGCTGCGCCGCACCTGCTTGTCGTTGTCGAGCCCGAGCACGAAGCCCTGCCAGTGCCGGTAGCCGATGCCGCCGGGCTGGGGATGCAGCGGCAGCCACTCGTCCTTCACCTGGTAGTAGGGCGACAGCGGGTGATCCCAGGCGCCCTTGTAGTTGAGGCCGTAGTTGCGCGTGACGTACTGGGCCACGAGCCGCTCGGACGGCTCGCCGCAGAGATCGCAATTGCCCGGCTGCACGGCATCGAAATCGAGCCGGATGCGGCGCGGCATGGCCCAGTACACATGCAGCGGATGCACCTGCGCCGGGGCGAGCGCGCCGTCCTTGCTCTGGAGCCGCTCGATCGGCCCCAGCCACGGAAACAGCAGGATTTGCTCGGCGCAGTTGGCATCGCCGCCGACCTGATTGAACAGCGGCACCGGCAGCAGGTTGAGACAGAGCGTTTGCCACAGGCTGGCGGGCCGGCCCGCCACCGGCGGCGGCAGCAGCACCGTGGTGAGCGGCCCGCCGCCGCGCAGCCCGGTGCGATGCCCGGCACCGCCCGACGGCGCATTGGTCTGCAAGGTGTAGAGCGCCAGCACCGCGCAATGCGGGCACAGCCGCTCGATGCGACCGCGCTTGGTGAAGTGATCGCCGTTGTTGCGCAGTGCGTTCTCGCCCGGCGAATCGATGAGCAGATTGGCGATCGCGACGGGCTCGCCATCCTTCGCGCGCAGGGCGTGATCCTGCATGAAGCGCGGGCCGTCGCCGTCGTAGACGAAGTGCGGCGCGAGCGGCGCGAACAGCGCCTTCAACGTGTCGGCGTCGGGCGGCGAGAGCAGCCACTGGCGCCATTCGCGGCGGTTCTGCGCCGTGGTGACGGTTTGCAGCAGCGCGATCCAGAACTGGAACAGCGCGGCGTTGAAGTCGGCGCGTGGCGCGTCGAAGGCGACGATGTCGGGCCGCGCCAGCTCGAACGCGGCGACGACATCGCGCCGGCCGTCGCTGAGGCGGACAGGAATCCAGCGTTCAAACAGAAGTGACATGCGGGTGGCGCTCCGGGTGACTTGGCGCCGGCTGGAGGTCAGTGGCGCCTCCGCATTCAAATTTTCAAAGATTGTTTTGGATAGTGTTGTTCAAGATTTGTCCGAGAACTGCACCACGAATCGGAGGCGAAGAGCGCCGCAAAACCCGCGTGCGACACTCGGCCGGCGTTCTCCATCGTCATGGAGATGAACCGATTGTCTTGGTCAGCGCGGCATCGGTCCCGCACCGTTCCTCACCCCAGTGGGGCCAGGGCGCCCGACGCATCGCCGTCCGGCGCCCTTTCTTCTTCCAGCACCAGCCCGGTCAGGGGCGAGTAGTGCCAGCGCGCCGGCAGCTCGGTCTTCTCGTCGCGCGCCAGCCGCAGCGCAGCGCCGACCAGCCCGCCCGCGCCATCGTCTTCAAGCGGCAGCAGTACCGACCACTTGCCCTGCCCCGGCAGCCGCGCCGCGCACTCGGCCAGCGCCGCGGCGCGCGCGGCATCGCGCGGCTCGGGCACGTTGCAGATGAGCCGGCGCGCGATGCGCACGCTGCTGTAGGCCCAGGCGGCGCGCGGGTCGGCATGCGCATGCAGCGGATGCAGCTCGGCGCCGTGCCAGCGGCACAGCAGCACATCGAGCGTGTCCTCGCCGAGCCGCGACGGCGCCGACACTTCCACGTCCCATTCGGTGCCGCGCCGCTCGTAACCGAGGTCGCGGCTTACGGCATTGGCGTCGGCCAGGCTGGCGTCGCCGTAGTCCTTGCCTTCGGCGCGGTTGGCGCTGCCGTGCAGGCCGGCGGGCAGCTCGGCCTCGTTGCCGTACACGGCTTCGATGAGCGCGCGCGCGTTGTCGGGCATGGTGAAGCTGCCCGCGCGCAGCGCCTGCGCCGTGAGCCAAAGCTGGCCGTGATGCGGATAGACGCCGCTCGCGCGCGGGAAGAAATCCTTGAACCAGTCGTGGCGCGGTTCGTCGACGAAGGCCGGGCCGAAGACGATGAGTTGCGGCTCGCCGCGCGCGTCCTGCGCCTCGGCGCCGGCGAGCACGCGGCCCTCGGCATCGCGCACATGGCGCATGAGCCGGCCGGCGCGCTGCACAAGACGGTCGATGGGCGCGAGGTCGGAGATGAGCAGATCGGCATCGACATCGAGCGATTGCTCGGCGACCTGCGAAGCAATTAACAGCTGACCGCGCCGCTGCTCCGGCCCGCTCTCGCGGCCAAAGGTGGCCAGCACACGCTGCTCGGTGGCGAGCCGGTCGGCGAGCGCGAAGCGGGCATGGAACACGGTGACCTTGTCGACCGGCAGATGCGGCGCCAGCGCGGCATGCGCATCGAGCACGTCGGCGACGGTGTTGCGGATCCAGGCGACGCAGCGGCCGGCGGCGAGCGCATCGAGGATGCGGCGCTGGAGTGCGGCGGGGTCGGATTCATGCTGCACGGTCACGCGGCGACGCACTGCCGCGCGGGTGGCGATGGGCTGCTCGCTCAGGGCGTCATCCGACTCGGCGATCCAGGATGTGACGAGCGGGTAGTCGCCGGCATGCGGCGGTGCAGCCGTCTCACCGGCCCCGCGCGCAAAAGCGTCGAGCAGACGGCGCTTCATGCGCATGGGCAGCGTGGCCGACAGCAGGATGGCGCTGCCGCCGGCCTGGGCGTGGAACTCCAGCAGCCGCTCCAGCGTGCGCAGCATGTAGGCGTCGCAGGCGTGCACTTCATCGACCACCAGCACCTTGCGGAACAGCCCGAGCAGCCGCAGCGACTGGTGCTTGCTGCGCAGCGTGCCGAGCAGCGCCTGGTCGATGGTGCCGACGCCGGCTGGCGCGAGCAGCGCGCGCTTGTTGTGATCGGCCAGCCAGGCGGTGCAGCGCGCGGTGGCGGTATCGGCGCCCTCCTCCGCCTCGGCATCGCTGTCGTCGCGGCCGGGGCGCAGGACGGTGGCGGCAAAGGCCTCGACGAGGTTCTTGCGGCCGTGCGCAAGCGCAAGGCTGGCGTGGTCGCCAAACAGCTTGAGATAGACCTGCGAGATGCGCGCATGCATGGCGTTGGCGGTCGCCATGGTGGGCAGGCCCATGAAGAAGCCGTCGGCGACGCCGGCCGCGATGAGCCGCTGGGTGAGCATGACGGCCGCCTCGGTCTTGCCGGCGCCGGTCACGTCTTCGAGCAGGTGCAGCTGGGGGCGCGACGCGATGGCGACGTCGGCGGCCCAGGCTTGCAATGGCGAGGGCGTGACGATGCCGTCGAACAGCTGGCCGAAGGCGATGGGCGCACGCAGCGGCGTGGCGAACACGCCGGTGGCATCGAGCGCGGCGTCAGCACGCGCAAGGGCATCGGCCCAGTAGCTTGCAAGCGATTGCGAGGCGGTGTCGCGATAGGGAAAGGCGTCGGCGTTGGAGCCGATCCAGTCGGCGAGCACGACGAGGCCGGCGAGCCACCACGAGACGCGCCGGCTGCGCTCGCCGAAATCGGGCTGCGCCGCAAGCGCGGCGGCGGCCGGCGACAGGAACATCGCGCGCATGGCGTCGATGAAGCCGAGCGCGTCGGCGACATTGCGCGGCACCGCGCGGCGCGAATCGGGCCGCGCGCCGAAATGGCCGCACACGCCGATGCCGATGTCGGCGCGCGGCGGCATGCCGTGATGGCCGGTGACGATGCGCACCCAGGGTTCGAGCGCGTCGGTGAGGTCGGCCGGGCTGTCGAAGCTGCCGAACCAGGCGTCGTCGAAGGCGCGCTCGGCGACGTATTCGCGCCAGAAGGCGAAGCCGAGGCTGTCGTGGCGGATGCCGCTGGTCCGGGCTTCGGGACTGCTGCCTTGCAGCCGCTCGACGAGGTCGGCGCGCTGGAGCTGGAAGGTGAGGGAGAACTTGCCGAGGTCGTGCAGCGCCAGCCAGAACGCAAGCCAATCGAGCAGCACGGCGGGCGCGGCGCCGAGCTGGTCGGCGAGCCAGTCGAGCAGGACCGGATGACGGCGGAGGTAGGCCTGACCGACGGCCGCGACATCGAGCGAGTGATGCACGAGCAGGTGCATCTGCGCCGCGCCCTCGGCGCGATGGCTGGGGCGAGCCTTGCCCCAGTAGGCGTGATAGCGGGATGTCGGCATGCGGGTCTCCGTCGGGGCGCGCGGACTATGCCGCAGCGCCGGGCGCGGGCGAATTGGTCCCTTACACCAGTGCCCGCCACCTGCGACACATTGCTTTCCCCGCCTGTGCCTTGAGTGCGCAAATGTCGAAGGACACCCGGCAGGTGCAGTGGTCAACCTGCAAGCCTGTAGATCGGCCGACGTGTACCACCGCTTCCCGGGCGCGGTGGCCTGACGGTTGCGCGTACGCATCCACATAAGACAATCGAGTAGCTGACACGACTGTTCCGGTGAAAAGCTTATTGAGCAGGTCGAACAACCAATACTCCTTCACAGCTGAAGGCATTGGACTTGCATCAAATAGCGGTCCACGATTCAGAATCGTGCAATTATTTTTATGACTGATTACTCTGACATATGCAATCCAAGCCCCCCCAAAACGCCAGTCTTGCGGTTCGATAAACCGCGAGACAGCCTTCGGAAAAATCGAGGCTGAGAAGCTTTACAAAGTCGTTTGCTACGCCAACGGCTATCGCATCGCTGATCTAACGCTTCCATCAGCCCGTCAGTCCTGGGCTGCCGTCTTGAATACAAGCAAGAACACCTGCGCCCAAGCGTCCCTCACAAGCTATAAATATAGATATATATATTTTGATTGATACTTCCCAGCAATTCCGGGTCCGAGGCTAGGCGACCATGCGATTGCCGCAAATCCGAAATCGCATTCCCAATCCCCTCGATAGGTCCTGGCCATCGCTGACACAGACCGGAAATATTTCACGCCTGATCGAATTTATCCCGGGAGCATAAAGTCCATCCCATCGGGGCCGGTTTCATTGCTCCCTACATTCCGGCGCACCCCAATCCACCCTGCGCCGCCCTGAATGTCGTCAACCGTCATCAACCCGTCCGGCAGAAGTGAATGAGTCCCGATCAAGCGGGACCCAACCCCACTCCCGGTTCACCGTCCTCACCCGACGCCTCGGCGACGGCCCCGCTCGACACCGGCCTGATCAGCCTGCTGATGCTGGCCCAGTTCCACGGCCTGGCCGCCGATGCCGCCCGACTGCGGCATGAGCACGGCGCCGAACCCTTCGACATGACCCGGCTGCTTCTCGCGGCCCGCTCGCTCGGCTTCAGTGCGAAGCAGGTGACATCGCATCCGCCCGCCCGGTTGCACCGCGCACCGACGCCCTGCCTCGCCCGCGACACAGAAGGCCGCTTCTTCGTGCTGGCGCGGGTCGACGCCGGCACTTCCGCCCCCGGCGCCGACCTCGATCCCGCCGCTGCCAGGCTGCTGATCCAGCGCCCCGGCGAGCCGCCGCAAAGCCTGTCGGTCGCTGCCTTGCTCCAGTTCTGGCACGGCGAGCTCATCTTCCTCACCAGTCGCGCCAGTTACGCGGGCGCGCTCGCGCGCTTCGACTTCACCTGGTTCATCCCCGCCGTCGTCAAGTACCGCCGCCTGCTCGGCGAGGTACTGCTCGTGTCGCTGGTGCTGCAACTGGTCGGCCTCGTCACGCCGATGTTCTTCCAGGTCGTGATGGACAAGGTGCTGGTCAACCATGCGCTGCAGACGCTCAACGTCATCGCGCTCGGCCTGCTGTGCGCGACGCTGTTCGAGGTCGTGCTCACCGGCATCCGGACCTATGTCTTCGCCCACACCAGCAGCAAGATCGACGTGGAGTTGGGCGCGCGGCTGTTCCGTCATCTGCTCGCGCTGCCGACGAGCTACTTCCAGAGCCGGCGCGTCGGCGATTCGGTCGCGCGCATCCGCGAGCTCGAGAACATCCGGTCCTTCCTCACCGGCAACGCGATGACGGTGCTGCTCGACGTGCTGTTCTCGTTCGTCTTCCTCGCGGTGATGCTCGGCTACAGCCCGGTGCTCACGCTCGTGGTCGTCGCGTCGATCCCGTGCTACGGGCTGCTGTCGCTGCTGTTCACGCCGCTGCTGCGCCGGCGCCTCGACGAGAAGTTCACCAAGGGCGCCGAGAACCAGTCCTTCCTCGTCGAGACGCTCGGCGGCATCGACACCGTGAAGGCGATGGCGGTCGAGCCGCGCTGGCAGCAGAAATGGGAAGGCCAGCTCGCGGGCTACGTGGCCGCCGGCCTGTCCACGACCAACATCGCGACGGTCGCGAGCGGCGGCGTCACGCTCGTCAGCAAGCTCGTGACGCTCGGCATCATGTGGCTCGGTGCCACGCTGGTCATCGACGGCAAGCTGTCGGTCGGCGAGCTGATCGCCTTCAACATGCTGGCCGGCCAGGTGTCGGCGCCGATCCTGCGGCTGGCCCAGCTGTGGAACGACTTCCAGCAGGTCGGCATCTCGATGAGCCGGCTCGGCGACATCCTCAACACCCGCACCGAGATCGAGGGCAGCAAGACCCGCATCCCGCGGCTCGCCGGCCGCGTCGAGTTCGACCAGGTGTCGTTCCGCTACCGGCCCGATGCGGCCGACGTGCTGCGCGGCGTACAGCTGCGCATCGCGCCGGGCGAGGTCATCGGCATCGTCGGCCGCTCGGGCTCGGGCAAGAGCACGCTGACCCGGCTGGTGCAGCGCCTGCATGTGCCCGACCGGGGCCGGGTGCTCATCGACGGCCAGGACATCGGCGTCATCGACACCGCCTCGCTACGGCACCAGATCGGCGTGGTGCTGCAGGAGAACATGCTGTTCAACCGCTCGGTGCGCGACAACATCGCGCTGTCCGATCCGGGCCTGCCGATCGAGGCCATCATCGACGCGGCCCGCCTCGCCGGCGCGCACGACTTCATCTGCGAGCTGCCCGAGGGCTACGACACGATGGTCGGCGAGCACGGCACCGGCCTGTCGGGCGGCCAGCGTCAGCGCATCGCGATCGCGCGTGCCCTGATCGGCAATCCGCGCATCCTCATCCTCGACGAGGCGACCAGCGCGCTCGACTACGAGTCCGAGAAGATCATCCAGGACAACATGCGCGCGATCTGCCGCGGGCGCACCGTGCTCGTCATCGCGCACCGGCTGTCGGCGGTGCGCGATGCCAGCCGCATCGTGGTCATGGAGCGCGGGCAGATCGCCGAAATCGGCAGCCACGACGAACTGCTGCGCCGGCCCGACGGCATCTACGCGCTGCTGCATCGCCTGCAACAGGGCGGGCAGCGCGCGCCCGAGGCCGCCGCGCCCGGTCGCGCCGGGGCCGTGGCAGCGCGCGGCGTGACGATCACCTCGTCGATCCTGCCCGGAGACGCGCGATGAGCCTGCGGCACCGGTTGCAGGCCGTCGGCGTGCTTGCCGGCCACTACGCGCGCACCTTCGGTCACTTCTGGTCGATCCGCCACCAGACGCCGACCGGCTTGTTCCGCGAGGACGAGGCGCAGTTCCTGCCCGCCGCGCTCGCGCTCCAGGAGACGCCGCCATCGCGCACGGTCCGGCTGCTCGGCGGCGTGCTCGTCGCGCTGGTGCTCACGGCGCTGCTGTGGTCGTTCCTCGGCCACCTCGACATCGTCGTGAACGCGCAGGGCAAGGTCATCCCGAGCCAGCGCGTCAAGACCATCGCGGCGGTCGAAACCGGCAGCGTCGTGCGGCTCGATGTGAACGAGGGCCAGACGGTCACGGCCGGCCAGGTGCTGCTCCAGCTCGACACCCGCGTCCACGACGCCGAGCGCGACAAGGCGCGGGGCGACGGCGACGACGCCGTGCTCGTCGCTGCGCGCAACGAGGCCTTCCTCGATGCGCTGGCGCGCAACCGCCCGCCCGCGCTGCCCACGCGCGACGCGCTCAACCGGCGCCACGCCAGCGCGATCGCGCCCGACACCTGGCAGGCGGCGGCCCGCCAGACCGAGCTCCAGTACCAGGACTTCCTGGCCCGCCAGCGCAAGCTGGCCGACGACGTGGCCCACTTCGGCGCCGCGCTGCCGCTGGCCGAGCAGCAGGCCGAGAGCTACCGGCAACTGCTCGCCACGCACGACGTGGCCCTCGTCGCCTGGCAGGACAAGGAGCAGGCGCGGCTGCAATTGCAGGCCCAGCTTGCCGAGGCCCGCAACCAGCTCGCCACGCTCGTGGCCGAGACACGCAAGACCGCCGCCGACCAGCTGGCCGAGGCGCGGCGCCAGACCGCCGCCGCCACGCAGGACGCGCGGCGCGCCAGCGCGTCGGGCCAGCTGCTCACGCTGCGCTCGCCGGTCGACGGCACCGTGCAGCAGCTGGCGGTGCACACGCTCGGCAGCGCGGTGCAGGCCGCCGCGCCGCTGATGCAGATCGTGCCGGCCGGCGGGCCGGTCGAGATCGAGGCCTTCATCGAGAACAAGGACATGGGCTTCGTGCGCGCCGGCCAGCCGGTGGCCGTGAAGGTCGAAACCTTCCAGTACACGAAGTACGGCACCGTGAGCGGCCGGGTGTCGCAGCTGTCGGAGGACGCGATCCAGGACGAGAAGCGCGGCCTCGTCTACTCGGTCAAGGTCGCGCTCGACCGCGCCGTGCTCGAGGTCGACGGCCGCCCCACGCCGATCACGCCCGGCATGGCGGTGAGCGTCGAGATCCGCACCGGCGACCGGCGCGTCATCGACTACGTGCTCGACCCGCTGCTGCGCCATGCGCACGAGGCCGCCAATGAACGCTGAACCGGCCATGTCGACGCGACGCCCGGCGCGCGCCAGGACCTGGCCGGCCCTGGCCGCGCTGCTGCCGCTCGCGCTGCTCGCCGCCGGCTCCCTTCCGGCGCACGCACAGGACCCGATCGACCCGCCGACGCGCTGGCTTTATCCGTTGCACGACCCGCTGCGCGTGCTGCCGCCGCCCGTGCTGGCCGATCTGCCCTTGCCCACCGAGGCCGGCATCGCGATGCCCGACGACTGCGAGCAGGTCGAGGCCGCCTGGTCCGCGCCCCCGGCCGACGGCCCGGAACTGAGCCTGCAGGACGCCATCGACCACGCCGTCTGCCGCAACCCCGAGCTGCGCCAGAGCCGCGCGGCGGTGCAGAACGCGGCTGCCGCGCTCGGTCAGGCGCGCGCGGCCTGGTGGCCGGTGCTGAGCGCCAGCGTCTCGCGCACCCGCCAGGCCCGCACCGACGCATTCACGCGCCCCGACAACGACCGCACCTACGCCACCGGCAACAACCTCGCGATCAGCTGGCGCGTCTACGACTTCGGGCTGCGCGAGAGCCGCGAGCAGGCGCAGGCCAAGCTCGTCGAGGCGAGCGCCGCCGGTCAGGACGCGGCGTTGCGCCGGCTCGTCAACGACGTGGCGCAGCAGTACTTCGCCGCCCAGCACGCGGAGGCGCTGAGCGTGGCGCGCGAACGCAATGTCGAGCTGACCGGGCAGCAGCTGCGCTCGACGCTGAACCGGCAGGACAAGGGACTGGCCGACCAGTCCGAGGTGCTGCAGGCCCGCTCGGCGCTCGCACGCGCGGAGTACGACCTGAGCCTGAGCCGGGGCGACGCGGGGAAGGCCGCCACCACCCTCGGCCATACCGTGGGCCTGCGCGGCACGGCGCGCTACCGGCTGCCGCCCTCGGACCTCGACGCCCTGCCCGACGACGCGCCGGTCGAGCGCGCCGACCGCTGGGCGCCGCTCGACGCCTGGCTCGACGCCGTCACCCGCCGCCATCCGGCCATTGCCGCCGCGCGGGCGCAGGTGGAATCGGCCGAGCACAGCCTGCGCGCGACCCGGCGCGAGGGACTCCCGAGCGTGGAACTGAGCTGGAACCGCTACGAGAACGGGCGCCCCAACCAGAGCCTGTCGGCGCTGTGGAGCATCGAGCGCACCACGGCGCTGACGCTGCGCATCCCGCTGTTCGACGGCTTTGCGCAGACCTACAAGGTGAGCGGCGCGCAGGCGCAGCTGGCGCAGAAGCAGGCCGAGCTGGCCGCCGCCGAGGCGCAGGTGCTGCGCGATGCGCGGTTCCTGCATGCCGATGCGCGCGCCGCGCTCGCGAACCTGAAGGCCGCGCGGCAACTGGCGACCGCGGCGCGCCTCGCGATGGAGTCGTTGCAGCGCAAGTACGAGCGCGGCGCGGCGGATCTGATCCAGATGAACCAGTCGCTCGCGGCGCTCGCGCTCGCGCGGGCGGAACTCATCAAATGCTGGAGCGAGTGGCAGTCGGCGCGGTTGCGGTTGGTGGTGATGGGCGCAGCGGCAACCGAGGCTGGCGCGCTCCGCGCAAGTGGGCGAGGTGAACCGTGAACGAACGCCGTACCGGCCCGAGGTGCTCTGGCGGAGGTTTTCACCCGCGCTGCCGCCCGGTCGTGGATCGACGCCACCGGGAGACGGCGCCTGACGTTGAAGCCCTTGGCAATCCGGTCAATACGGCATGGATCGAGCAGCGAATACCGAAGGGGCGGAAGAAGAATTGCATCGCGCGAAGATTCTCCTGATTCCAACCCGAAGACTTTCGGCAAGGCGAATCGAGAGCCGTTGCACGAGGATCGGCAGTCATTGAAACGAACAGCCCGAATTCCATCGCCGATAAAGATCGTCGCGCGGCCATCCTTGCAACAACTCACCAACTGCTTTTGGCAAAGAGATCAGCAGTGAACAAAAGAATATTGACGGTACTGGCACGTTGCCTCGTCGGATTGACGGCATCGGCTGCACTGACTGGATGCATCGGCGGCATGCTGGAGCGACGGGAAGCGCGTATTCGGTCGGAGACCGCTTATGCGATGTGGCAGGAGCGGTGCAAGAAGTCGGGGGAGTTTATCTACCGGACCGTTGATAACGTAGAAGGGGTGTATTTGTTGAAGGTACGCCCCCAAAAAACAAACTTTGGCGATCAATTTAAACTAAGTGATCCCTATGGTGATGATATGGGCGGCGCTGGATATATAAAGTCATTTCTCCGCAATAGCTATCGAGAAGGGAAAGAGGCTCCTGAGTCAAAAGAAAGCTTTCCGCGCCTTGGCTATCATTACATCGAAGCCGAAGAGCAAAATAACGGAAAACTATACCGTTACACTGGCCGCATTGATGAACCTTGGAAGACTAATAGTGCCGCCCTAGAGGGGTATACGCGATTCGCGTTGACTGCGACCCCTGCCTCCAACCGCACTGCACGCTATGGACTGACCTATGAAGATATCTCAACTCGAGAAGAACGTGAATATTGGATCGCTGGCAGTTTGCTCAGGATAATCGACCTGCAAACCAATGAAGTCATCGCTGAACGAATTGGATATATGGTAGACCTAGGCCAAGGCAATCGCGCAGGAGGACGGTCCCCTTGGCTGTTTGCGGCGGATCATGCCTGCCCAGATTTTCATCGCACCCCAAATCCAAAATATCGAGTGCCTGGTTCCTCTGCACAGTCTTGGCAAACCCTTGATTTCGTCGAAAAAGCCCTCAAGCCCGCCAAATAATTACAAGGATCATGGAAATGAACTCACCAACCATCGCCGAATTGTTGAAGTATGCCGACTTGCAAATGGCCGCCGAGGCATTTCTCACTAATGACAATCGCACCATTAAGGTAGGCGAAAATTTAGAGCGTGCGCTGATAAATGGCAATAACCGCGCTAGTCGCTTCACCGTAACCCAAGCAACTAAATTCGTAGAACACTGGATCGTTGAGGCTCAACACACTACCAACACCGGCTTCAGTGGAACGCTATTCAAATGTGTAGAAGATGACCCCGTCACCGGCGCAAAGAAAGGCGAACTCGTCCTGAGTTTCCGCAGCACCGAATTCCTCGACGACGCGGCGCGCGACAACGAGGCAACCAACGTTCTGGAAATCAGCAAGACAGGCTTCGCCTGGGGCCAGATCCGCGACATGCAGGACTGGTACGAGAACGAACTGATTGCGGCCGGCGGTCCCTTGAATGGAAAAGCGTTCAGCGTCACGGGCTACAGCCTCGGTGGACACCTCGCCACCGCCTTCAATCTGATCAATGGCGCAGCAACCGAAACCGTGACCTTCAACGGTGCCGGCGTGGGCGCAATCAATCCCGACAATGGAATCACGCTCAAGGCCTTGATCAGCAATTTCGATCAACTGTCGAGACAGGACTACAGCAACCAGATCACGAATGAAGGACTGCGGGCCATCTACCTCCGTGCCCAGGCTGCTCTGCGCAGCGGGCAGCCAATGAACGGAATCGACGAAGCGGAATTGAATCGCCTGGCGAATCCATCGCTGGATGACACGGTAAATGCGGTCGATTTCTCGACCATCCAGCAAGCTGGAAAGGTGCGTGACGCATATCTTAGAATCAAGGATATTATTAAAGAGGTAAATCGCCTAAAAGACGTTAAAAGCGGAAGTGACTCAATTGCCTCGCCGCGCCAAGTCGCCCTCAACGAAATTTCCCAAGCGGACCTCAATTACCAGATGGCAGTACTGGAGGTCAGCGCCAATACCCGCGCGCTTGGTCTGGTGGACGGCTTGTTCAGAGCATTCGATGGCAAGGAAGGGCTTCCTGCCTGGATGATTGCCAACACAACACCCCAGTTCGATGTTGTCGCGGCACCCGCGCCATCGGCAGTCGCCAATTCACAATGGCACCTCACCGCCAACGATATCAAGATATTCATCGAGGATCAGCCGCTGCTACGGGGCGGCATCGCGCTTGACACAGCCTTGACGTCGCTATGGTATCTGGAGGTGAAACTGCTGGAATCCGGATTTCCCACAAAGGATTTTGGCGACACTCATAGTCTGGTGCTACTGATCGATTCACTGAACGTACAAAATACCTTCCTGAATTTGTTGCCTGAGGCGCAGCGATCTCCCAGTCAAGCAACGCTCGAGCTCATTCTAAAGGAAGCGTCAAATTGGATGGCATCCAAGGGCGCCGTAGCCGTTGGGGGCGATCAGGGCCAAGCTGAAGGCGACGTGCTGGAGAATATGCTGAATGTACTCGCTGAATTGGTGCTCGGCCCCGAATTGGCCCGAAACTCCCTCAATCATTTGATCGGCTCGCCGGACGGCAATACCTGGTGGGAAACGGATCCTGCTGATACTCGTGGATTTACCGGGCGAACAAAGTTTTATGAGGTATTACAGCGGATTCAGGAAAGTGACATCTACAAGGAGCTGGCAAGGGGGCAGGTGTCTATCGAGTTGACGCTTTCCACATCCCCAGAATTGGCAAATACTGCCCGGAAGGATTTCGGTACCTTCGCAGCACTCTATTCGCTCAGTCCCTTTGTATTGAAATTCGGCGAATCGGCAGCGCTGGATGCACTGCTGAAACTGCAATGGGGCGAGGTGTATCGGCAATGGCGATCCGACAAGGACGCACTGATGGCGGCCGAATCGGGTGGCGCCGCCTCGACGACCGCCTTGCACATCAGCGACCAGTGGCTGAAAGACCGCGCCGAACTGCTGATCCGCAAGGATTACTTCAACGCCATCAACGCGGACTACGACAGCAGCAAACCACCTCGATGGGGAAGCGATGGACATCCGGCCTCGACGCCCTACGACGGCGAACACACCGTCTGGGAAGACCGCCAAAGCGGACTGACCATTCAGCGCGGCGGCCTGACCATGACGACTCGCCATGTGCTGTTCGGCAGCGATGCCGACGAGTCCAGTCTCGCCGGCGAGCGCATGGACGATCGCCTCTATGGCGGCGGCGGCAAGGACACCGTGTTGGGCCTGGGCGGCGACGACCACCTGGAAGGCAACGACGGCAACGACCTCCTTGATGGCGACACGGGCAGCGACCGGCTGCTTGGCGGCGACGGCAACGACACGCTGATGGGCGGCGCGAACAACGATGTGCTCTACGGCGGCGCGGGCAACGACGAGCTTCACGGCGACACGGGCCTCGACTTCCTGAACGGCAACGCGGGCAGCGACACCTTGTCGGGCGGCGCCGACAACGACTATCTGTACGACCTGGGCGCCTCGGCCGGCGACGACGAGAGCCTGCTGCGCGGCGACGCCGGCAACGACGTGCTCGCGGTCGACGGCACCGGTCGAACCACGCTGGAAGGCGGCGCGGGCAACGACATCCTCCAGGGCGGCGCCGGCGTCGACACGCTCGACGGTGGCGCGGACAACGACCTGATGTCCGGCGCCAGCGGCAAGGACGTGCTGAAGGGCGGCAGCGGAGCCGACCGCCTCGACGGCGGCGCCGACGACGATGAGCTGACCGGCGGCACCGGCGCCGACCTGCTGCGCGGCGGCGCCGGCAACGACACCTATGTCTTTGACGCCGCCGACTTCGGCACCGATCTGATCGAGGACGGCCAGGGCAGCGACGTGCTGTCGCTGCTCGGCACGCGGCTCGCCGCCGCGACCTACGACGCCGGCCGCCATGCCTGGGTCGGCTCCGGTGGCATCGAGATCCGGCGTCTCGACCTGGGCACCGGCACCACGCTGGCGATCAACGTCGGCGGCGACGATCGCAACACGATCTACCTGCGCGGCTGGCAGGACGGCCAGTTCGGCCTCCATCTGGACGGCGGCGACACGGCCCGCCAGAGACCCGACACGCCGATTCCCGGTCACGCCACGCTCGACCTGAACAACAACGTCGATTTCCTGTTCGGCGACGCCAACGATGGCGGCCGGGGCAACGACATCCTCGCGGGCGGGGCGGCCGACAGCCTGCTGCTCGGCGGCCTCGGCAACGACATCCTCGACGGCCGCGCCGGCGACGACTGGCTCGAAGGCGGCGATGGCAACGACCTGATCCTGACCGGCGCCGGCCAGGACGTGGCCCATGGCGGCGCCGGCAACGACGTCCTGCGCGCGGGCTTCACGATGGACTGGGCGCTGAACGACAGGCGCGACACCTATTTCTATGTTCAGGGGCAGCCGTTCAACGCCTGGCTCTGGACCGATCAGGACACCGGCGCAGCCTTCTTCTATTACCAGGACGGCACCCGGATCGAGATCGCGCATCCGGAGTTGGCGGCCTTCGATTTCAGCGTGACGGCGCAAATCGACCACGGCGACAACTACCTCGGGCGGATGTGGTGGTTGAACATGGACACCTCGCAAGTCAGCTTCGAACCCAACCTCGCAATCACGCTGACCCTCGGCAACACCGTGGGCATTTACCGGGGCGCCCATGCGATCGGCAGCGACCTGCCGCCGGAGCTCGGGCAGGCGGTGAACTACACGCTGCAGCTGGGCGACGTGGCGGCGGAGCTGCCGGCTGCGACCGGCGGCCGTGGCGTGCGGCTCTGGGGTGGCAGCGGCAACGACATCGTCTACGGTGGCAACGACGGCGACGAGCTTTACGGCGAGGCCGACGACGACCTGCTGGTGGGCTATGACGGCGCCGACGCGTTGTATGGCGGCGATGGCAAGGATGAGCTGTCAGGTGGCAAGGGCCGCGACGTGCTCGACGGCGGCGACAACGGCGATGTGCTCGATGGCGGACTGGGGGCCGATGTGCTCTATGGCGGCGCCGGCAACGACACTTTGCTGGGCGACGGACCTTACGTCACGGGCACGAAGTGGTATCCGGTCGGCCTCGACGAAAGCCAGATGGGCGGCGATCTGCTGATCGGCGGCGCCGGCAACGACCGGCTTTTGGGCGACAACGGCGACGACTTTCTCTATGGCGGCACCGAGGCCGACACGCTCTTCGGCGGCCTTGACGACGACCACCTGTCCGGCGAGGACGGCGACGACGTGCTGGTCGGCGGTGCCGGGAATGACGATCTCGACGGTGGCGCCAACAAGGACACGCTGCTTGGTGATGACGGCAAGGATCTTCTGGCGGGCGGAGCCGGCGACGACGATCTCGACGGCGGTATCGAGGACGACATCCTCGACGGCGGCGACGACAACGACATCCTCACCGGTGGCGACGGCAGCGACGTCCTGCGCGGCGGTGCCGGTGTCGATCGTCTCTACGGCGACAACGGCGCCGGGACGCCGGGGATGGACATCCTCGACGGCGGCACCGGCAACGACATCCTGAACGGTGGCAGCGGCAGCGACATGTACGTCTTCGGGCTGGGGGACGGCCAGGACCGCATTCAGGACGACGGCTCGAACGGCACGCACAACACCATCGTCTTCCGATTCGGCCAGGAGCAGATCCGGTCGGTCGCGCGCAGTGGCACGGATCTGGTCATTGCCTATGGCGCCACCGGCACCGACAGCGTGACGGTCGAAGCCTTTTATGCCGACGGCTTCGTCCAGGGCTACGAGCCGGGAGCCTTGCCGGAAGACGGCGCGGACACGACCCCGCAGGGCGCCATCGCACAGATCGTGTTCGAGGACGGCACGGTATGGGATCGCGAGAAGATCCTCGAACTCGCGCCGCCGCCCGACATACCCGTCGTCGACCCGTTCGCGGACGCGCATCTGCCGTATTTCGTCAGCGCGCTGCTGTCGCGCGACGAGGTTCGCAGCGCCGGCAAGCATGTGCTGACCTTTTCCTTCGCGGCGAGCTTTTACCCCGACGAGCGCAATCCCCATCTGTTTACCGAGGACCAGAAGAACGCCGTGCGCACGGCGCTGGCCCGGTTCAGCGCAGTCATCGACGTCAGCTTCGTCGAGCAGACCGACGGCGGGACGGCGGATCTGCGCTATGTCCTCGACGATCTAACCGGCGTGGAGGCCGGCGCCTTTGCCGGCTATGCCGTGGCGGCCACCGGCAACATCCATCTCAACAGCCGCCTGTTCGCCGAGCGGATCGAGGATGAATTCGGCGAGTCCACGACGCGGCAGTCGTTGAGCGAAGGCCAGACCGGCTTCGAGGTGATCCTTCACGAGACCGGCCATGCGCTGGGCCTCAAGCACCCCTTCGAGGCGCCGCTGCTGCCCGATACCGAGAACAGCAACGCCAATACGGTGATGTCGTACACGCGCACGACTGACCCGGCCGTGGCGCTGGCCCCCTTCGACGTCGCGGCCCTGCAATACCTGTACGGCGTGGCCCGCGACACACGCACCGGCGACGATGTCTACGGCTTCGGCGACCGGTTCATCGCCGACGCGGGCGGCGTCGACCGCTTCGACGCGAGCCAGGCGACGCAGGATGCCGTCATCGATCTCGGCCCGGGCGGATGGTCATCGCTGGGCGGCAAGAGCGCGAGCATCCTGGCGCCTGGTCAGTCCTTCGTCGGCTATGGCAGCAGCATCGAGAACGCCAGTGCCGGCGCGGGCAACGACACGCTGATAGGCAATGCGCTGGCCAACGTGCTGTCGGGCGGGGACGGCAACGACAGCATTGCCGGTGGTCGGGGCAATGACCTGCTGCAAGGCGGCGCGGGCGAGGACACCTACGTCTTCGCGCTCGGGGATGGCGAGGACAGCATTGCCGACGCGGAGGGCCAGTCACGTCTGCGACTCGGCGGGGTCGGCACCGCCGACGTCTACTACAGTCAGGGCGTGCTGCGCTACGGCGCGCAAGGCGATCGCATCGCCGTCGATCTGGCCCGGGTGTCCGAGCTGGTGGTGGGTGACGCCAGCTACGACGCCACGGCGATCGCGGCCATGTTCGGTCCGGCATCGAGCGATGCCGCCGACCTGACGCTTGCGCCCGGCATGGTCGACGGGGCGCTCCATGGCAGCGGCAACTGGAACATCACCGGCAACGACCGGGACAACGTGCTCGCGGGTAATGATGGCGCCAACTGGCTGGACGGCGGCACGGGCGCGGACACGTTGATCGGTGGTGCGGGCGACGACGTCTATTTCGTCGGCGAGTCCGGCGACGTGATCGTGGAAGCGGCAGAGGGAGGCGACGACACGGTCCTGTCGACCGTCGACCTCACGCTCGCCGGCAATGTGGAAAACCTGACCCTGATCGGCAGTGCCCTGCGGGCAACCGGCAATGCCGGCAACAACACGCTCAAGGGCAACCTGCAGGACAACGTCCTGACGGGTGGCGCCGGCAACGACCTCTACGTGTACGGACGGGGCGGCGGGGCAGATCAGGTTGTCGACCTCGACACCACGCCCGGCCAGCACGATGTGCTCCGGCTGGGTGCTGGCATCGATCCCGGCATGGTCACGATCACCCGCGATCACCACGACGTCACCCTCGCGTTTGCGGATGGTGGTGCAGTGATTCTCAAGTCCCAGGTCAATGCGCGGGGCATGGGCGTGGAACGGGTCGAGTTCGCGGACGGCACGACATGGACCGCAGCCGATCTGCTCGGCATGGCGCTCCTGATCGAACCTCCGCCGCAGCATCTCGTGGGTTCGAATGCCGGTGACGAACTGGTCGCCGGCGATGGCAGCGACGTCATCATCGGTGGCGCGGGGAGCGACACGCTGGTTGGCGCAGACGGAAACGATCTTCTGTACGGCAATGTGGCGCCGGGTGCCAATGCCCAAGCTGCGCTCGACGACGACCTGCTGAGCGGTGGCGGCGGAAACGACACCCTCGACGGCGGCCAGATTGCGGATCACGACACCCTGCTCGGCGGGTCGGGCGACGACACCTATCTCTTCGACGTGGGCTCGGGCGATGACCTGATCGTCGAGTCGGACGACGTCGGCAACGCCGACAGCATTGTCTTCGGCGACAGGATTGGACTCGACGAGGTTGCGTTCGAGCGCAGCGGCGACGATCTGATCGTGCGACTGACCGGCACCAACGATCGCCTGACGCTACGGCAATTCTTCGGGGCGCCCGAAGCGACAGTCGAGTATTTCAAGTTTGGGCACAACGGGTGGTGGACCACCCTGACCGCCGACGATATCCGCTGGTGGGTGTCGCAAGGCAGCGATGCGGACGATGCAATCTCGGGCTTCGCGTCAGCCGATTCCATGTGGGGCGGCGATGGCAACGACACCTTGCTGGGTCTGGGAGGCGCGGACACGCTGGACGGCGCTCATGGCCGCGACTTCCTGCAAGGCGGCGACGGCGGGGACACTTATCTGTTCGCAATCGGCGACGGTCGGGACGTTATCGTCGATGACGGCATCGCCGGCGAGGACGTCATCCGCCTGGCCGAAGGCATCCTGCCCGGCGCGACCCGTGCGGCACGTCTTGACGCCGATCTCCTGCTGCTTGTCGGCAACCAGTCCGACTGGATCCGGATCAAGGATTGGTTCGCCCCTCAGGGTCCGACCATTGAGGCGCTCGAGTTCGCGGACGGAACGCGATGGTCCGCGCAGGAACTGAGCGACCGGGCCGTGAACGGCATCGGCAGCGTCGCGGCGGATCTGATGCAGGGCACCGGAGACGACGATGTGCTTCTCGCCGATGCCGGGGATGACACCCTGCGCGGAGGACAAGGCAGGGACTTGCTGCTCGGCGGTCAGGGCAACGATCGCTATGCCTATGCATTGGGGGACGGCAACGACACCATCGCCGACCTTGGCTCCAGCGACCTGGACACCCTCGTTTTTGACGAAAGTGTCGACAGCACGGCAATCGTGGTCAGACGAGATGCGGCCAATCTCTATCTGGACCTGCCGGATGGCGCGGTGGTGACCGTGCAGGATTGGTATGCCGATGACGCGAACCGGCTCGAGGCCGTGCGCTTTGCCGACGGGATCCGCTGGGATCGAAGCGAACTGGAGCGCCGTGCCACGCTGCCGTCGTCGGGAGACGATTACCTGGTGGGCACGGGCACGGGCGATCTGCTCGACGGTGGCCAAGGGAACGACATTCTGCGGGGCCTCGGCGGCGACGACACGCTCGCAGGCAGCCAGGGACTGGATGACCTCGACGGCGGGGCCGGCTTCGATGTCTACCGGTTCAATTCCGGCGACGGACACGACCGCATCTTCGACGCTTCGGGCGACGGTGTATTGCGCTTCGGTTCCGGCTTCCAGCCACAGGATGTCCAGGTTCTGCACGAAGACGGCTTCATCGTGCTGCGCCACTACGGCACGTCGGATGAGGTCCGGCTCCACACTGGCGCTGACGGATTGCCCGAGATCGAGCGCGTCGAGTTCGAAAACGGTGCCGTATGGACGCGACAGGCCGTCGCAAGCTACGTCATGCAGATGCCGACGACCGGCCGAGACTTTCTCGGTGGCACTCTGCGGGGCGAAATCCTCGACGGCCTGGGTGGCGGCGACCTGCTCAACGGATGGGGCGGCGACGACCGGTATGTGTTCCGGTCGGGTTACGGGGTGCTGACCATCGGGAATCCAAACTCGTTGCAGGGGGACAGCGGCGGCAGCGACACGCTGCTCTTCGGCGCAGGCATTTCACCCGAGCAACTGCGGATCCGCCGGATTCGCAATGCGCTCGTCATCGACATCGAGGGGGCGCAGGACAGCGTCCGGATCGAGTCCTACTTCAGTGTCGAAAGCCGGATCGAGTTCTTCGTCTTTGCCGACGGGCAGCAGTGGGGCTACGACGACGTGATGCAGCGCATTCGCGTGACCGACGGGACGAGCGCCGCCGAAGCCATTTTCGGCTCGGATCGCGACGATGTCCTCGACGGACGTGATGGCAACGACACCCTGCTCGGGGGCAAGGGCAATGACAGTTATGCGATTGACGCCGCCAGCGGAAGTGACCTGATCGGCGATACGGAAGGCAGCAACCGGATCGTGCTGGGCCCGGGCCTCGATGCCGAAAACCTCGTGGTCTCCACCGTCACGGAAGAGTGGTGGAACTCGACGGGTCATAACGGCCAGACGAAGCTCGACTTTGGCTGGGGAGTGACCTATCTCCAGCCCGGCACGGTCCTGGGCCGCATCGTGGCCAGCGACGGCACGGTGCTGGTTTCCGATCTGGAGGCCTACCGCATCCACACGGCAAGCGGGAATGATGCGAACGACACGCTGACCGGCAGCATCGGCCCCGACAGCATGACCGGGGCAAGTGGCGCGGACGTCCTGCGAGGCGGCGCGGGACGCGACACCCTTCTGGGCGGCACGGACAACGATCTGCTGTGGGGTGGCAGCGGCAACGACAGCCTGATTGACGATCAGGGCAGCAATGTCCTGGATGGCGGCGACGGCGATGACGAGATTTCAGGCACCGGACACCTGAGGGGCGGCAACGGCAATGACCAGATCAAAGCTTACGGCGACAGCCTGGTCGACGGCGGGCAAGGCAACGACACCTTGAATCTGGTTGGTTCCGCTTCGGTGATTTTCGGCAGGGGCAGCGGGACGGACCGGATTGGCAGCAGCAATGGCGCTGGCTACCTCATCCTTGCAGGCGTGAGCGCAACCGAGGTGGAGATCGAGGGAGGCGCAGTCGACGGCGTGGTTGCGCCACTGACGCTGAGGATTTCGGGCTCCGGAGATTCGCTGGTCGGCATCGAACGGGCAACGGGGATCGTCTTCAACGATGGCACACGCTGGTCAGGCGCCGAAATCGCGGCGCACGCCGATCGCCCAACGGTCGGGACGGATGCAGCCGACACGCTCCTGGGCGGATCGGGGGCCGACAGCCTCGACGGCGGCCTGGAAGCGGACTGGATTGCGGGGGGAGCGGGCGATGACCGCTTGAATGGCGGTGACGGCAGGGACTGGCTTAACGGTGGCGACGGCAACGACACCCTCCTGGGCGGAGCCGGCCCGGACGCGCTGAACGACGGCGCTGGCAACGATCTTCTGCTGGGGGAAGGCGGCAACGATTACCTGACGCTGTCGGGCGGCGACAACACGATCGATGGCGGCTTGGGAGACGACACGGTCGGCATCCCCCGCATCGACGGCATTAACGTCATCCGCTTTGGCCGCGACTCCGGGTCCGACCGGATCGACATGCGTGCCATGCCCGTCGGGGCTGCTGCCACAGCGCGCCTCGTCATCGAACTCGGGGTCGAGTTTGTCCCTGGCGACGTCGCCTTCGTCCGCTCGATCGACAGCGGCAGCAGCCAGTCCGATTCGCTTGCCCTGATCGTCAATGACACGGGGCAGCGACTGACATTCTCGGCGTGGTTCCTTCAATCGCAGCCGATCATCCCGATGGAGGTCCGGTTCGCGGACGGCACGGTCTGGTCGCATGACACGATCTTCTCGATGTTTGCGTCGGCCCTGGCCCCCGGCATATCCGGCGTTCCGGACTACCGCGACCGACTGATCAACGGCACGGACGGCGCCGACACGCTGCAAGGCTTTGGCGGGAACGAATCGCTGAACGGCGGGGCCGGGGCAGATTCACTGAAGGGCGCAGACGGTCAGGACACCTATGACGGCGGCCTGGGCAACGACACGCTGAATCTTTACGAGAGCACCGAAAGGCCCCAGCAGACGGACACCATCGTCTTCGGCTATGGCAGCGGTGCCGACCTGGTCATCTACGCGAACGGCGCGGACGTGATCCAGTTTGGCACGGGTATCCGCTGGCAGGACGTGTCGGTCAGTCGGCCGGCGGGAAGCATCGACCTCCTATTGAGTCTCTCGGGTTCCTTGGCCGATGTGCTGCGCATTCAGAGCTGGGGCTATTCCCAGGACCGCATTCATACGCTTCGGTTTGCCGACGGCGCCGTCATCGATTTGGCGCATGCCAGGTCCGATCCGACCATCGGGACGGCAGGCGCCGACTATGTCGATCCGACCACGGCGAGCCCGCTTGCGGACGTGATCCACGGCCTCGACGGCAACGACGTCCTCTACGGCGGCGATGGCGATGACAGCATCTATGGGGACGCGGGCGCCGATGTGCTGAACGGCAACGCCGGAAGCAACCGCCTCGACGGCGGCGCAGGGGACGACCTCTACCGCATCGAGTACTTCAACACCGACACGGTGGTGCTCGGCTTCGATTCGGGCCGCGACACGATTGATCGGCAACGCCCTGACGACCACCCGACGCCGCGCTGGATCGAGTTCGCCAGCAACGTGCAGCGCGAGGACGTCCGGATTCGAGACATTGTCTTCAGTCCGTCAGGCTTCTTCTTCTCGGTGGCGCTCAGGGACTCGACTGCAACGCTCGGCCCGCTCTGGGGCCAGTTCGACGCAAGTGGCAGGCCCTGGACGATGGCAAGCCTGGTGTTCGGCGACGGCAGCGTGATTGATGGTCGAACGCTCTTCACGGCAATCTTGCACGACGCTCCGGCCGACGGGACGGATCTGCAATTTGGTATCGACGCGGACGACGATTTGGTGGCGGGAGCCGGCAGCAGCCGTATCTATGGCGGATCGGGTGACGACCGTCTGACCGGCGGTGAAAGCGCCGATACGCTGAGTGGAGGTGCCGGCGGCGATTGGCTCCGTGGCGGCAACGGCGCCGACACGCTGAGCGGTGGAATCGGAGACGACACGCTCGACGGCGGCGCGGGCAATGATTTGCTCAGTGGTGGTGCGGGACATGATGTCCTGCGATTCGAGGCGGGCTTCGGGCGGGACACCGTGGATCTGGGCATCACCGAACCCGAGGGGTTGGACCGCATCGAGTTCGGCGCGGGCATCCGGCCCGAGGATGTGGCAGTCCGACTTGACGCCAGTTATTCCGCTCCGGCACTGCTTCTCGACCTTGGAGGACAGCAGGTCCGCGTGAATTATGGCTGGCAAACGGCCTCGGCAAACGGCAGCACGGCGCAGGCCCTGCAGCTGGCGGAAATCCGCTTTGCCGACGGCACGATCTGGACCACGGCGGACATCGCCTTGCGCCTGACCCCAGCAACGGCAGGCAATGATTCGCTGGTCGGATCGACAGGAAACGACCAGCTGGTTGGCCGTGCGGGGAACGACACGCTCGGCGGCAGCACCGGCAACGACACCCTGCTCGGCGACGACGGCGACGATCGCCTGCTTGGCAACGCGGGACGTGACCAGCTCGAGGGTGGAAAGGGCGATGACGTCGTGGAAGGCGGGAGCGGCAGCGACACCTACATTTTCAATCGGGGCGATGGCCGGGACACCGTGGCCGATTTCGGCACGAATCCGGACGACCTCGACACGCTCATGTTTGGCACGGGCATTCAGGTCAGCGATGTCACGCGCGAAATCGTCAACGGCAATCTGGTCCTGCATGTGGATGGCGACGCTGATGCGGTGACCCTGTTCGGCTCCGGCGGCTTCCCGCTGTCGGTCGAGCGCATCCGGTTTGCCGACGGCACGGTCTTGGATCCGCTGACCTGGATCGCCCGCGACAGTGTCGTCGAACTCGACAGGAACCAGGGGGCTGTCGTCGTGTCGGCGGGCCGGGTGTTCGACACGCTGGCAATGGGCGCGGAAATTGTTCCCGATACTGTCGAGGTCCGGCGCGAGAGCGCCGATCTGGTGCTGCAAAGCGGGGGCGACAGCCTGCGCTTCACGAGTTGGTATGAGACGGCGGCGAACCTGATGCCGATCATGCAGGTGCGCTTCGCCGACGGCACGGTCTGGACGGTCGCGGATCTGCTGCGACGCGCGTCGATCAGGACAGGCAGCAGCGACAACGACCGTCTGCTGGTCAACGGCGCCGATCCCGCGCTCCTCGAGGGCGGCGCGGGGGATGACTATCTTGCCGGCGGGGCGGGTGATGACCGTCTGTTCGGCGGCAAGGGCAACGATACCCTCGTAGGCGGCATGGGGGCCGACCTGCTCGAAGGCGGCGATGGGGACGATCTGTACGTCGTCGATGACCTGGATCAGGTCATCGAACGAGCCGGGGGCGGCATCGATACGGTGCGCTTGCTAGCGAGCCAGGACGTTGTTGTCGCCGGCATGATCGAAGGCGTGGAGATTCTCGGTTCGGCCGCCATCAACGTGACCGGCAACGATGCCGACAACCGCCTGACCGGCAATGCGGCGAGCAACCGGATCGATGCCGGCACGGGCAACGACACGCTGGATGGCGGTGCGGGCGCCGACATCCTGATCGGGGGCACGGGGGACGACCGCTATGTGGTGGACAGTGCGGCCGACACCGTCATTGAACTGGCAGGTGAAGGCGTCGACACGATTGCCAGTCTTGTGACGCAGACGCTCGCCGCCGGCTCGGGCGTGGAGAACGTCGAGCTGCTGGGCCTGGCGAATGTCAACGCGACGGGCAATGACCAGATCAACGTGCTGACCGGAAACGCCGGACGCAACGTGCTCCGGGGACTGGGTGGCAATGACCGACTGGACGGCGGCACCAGCGCCGACGTGATGTATGGCGGCACCGGTGACGACACCTATGTGGTCGACGACCAGGCCGATCAGCTCGTCGAGTTGATCGGCGAAGGCAACGATCAGGTTTTTTCAGGCGTCAGCTTCCTGCTGGCAGACCAGGTCGAGCGTCTGACACTCACCGGATCGGCAGACCTGAACGGCACTGGCAACGCCTTGGCCAACGTTCTGACGGGCAATGCTGGTGCGAACACGCTTGTCGGCGACGCTGGCACCGACGTGCTCGACGGCGCCAGTGGGGCAGACCTGTTGTGCGGAGGCGCCGGTGACGACCAGTATCTGTTCGCGCTGGGTGACGGTCACGACATGATCGATGACAACGACGCCGCCGCATCGATCTCGTCCAACGATGTGCTGATCTTGCAGGCGGGCATTCTTGCAGGCGATCTTGTCGTGCGGCGTGCTGCCAATGATCTGCTGCTGTCGATTCGAGCCACGCAAGACCGCCTGACCGTTCGCAATTACTACCTCGGCAGCGGAGCCATCGAGACCATCCGATTCGCCGACGGCACGGCGTGGACGGCAACGCAGATCGAAGCGGCGATTGTGGCCAGCGGCACGAACCTGGCGCCAGTGCTGGCCAATGCGCCCGCAGATCAACTGATCAACAGTGGCGTGCATTTCGAGCTCGATTTGAATGGCGTCTTTGTTGATGCAAACCCAGGTGACACGCCGTATGCGCGAGCCACGCTTGGCAATGGCGAGGCGCTGCCAAGCTGGCTGCACTTCGATTCCACCAGCGGCCGATTGTCCGGCACGCCAAGCGAAGGCGACGTCGGTTCGCTGACCATCCGGCTGCTGGCAACCGACAGTGGCAACCTGGGCCTCCAGGACGAATTCAATCTCTCGATCCGCAATCCGAACGACACCTCGCCGGTGATCTGGCGGCCGTTGGCGGATCAGCAGGGGCATCAAGGCGCGGCGCTCGACTTCGTGCTGCCACCAGACGCCTTCAACGACTTTGATGCAGGCGACAGCCTCACGTACTCCGCCGCCCTGGCCAGCGGTGCCCCACTGCCGGACTGGCTCCACTTCGATGGCAGGAGCGGCCGCTTCTCGGGGCAACCGGGACGTGCTGACGTGGGCATCACCGCCGTCACGGTCACTGCAACGGATATGCATGGTCGGGCGGCATCCGACACCTTCGTGATCGCTGTCGCGGACGATGTCAATGATCCGCCGCGCGTGCTGCGAATGCTGCCCGGTCCGGTCCTTTGGCAGGGACAAGCGCTGGACCTGACCTTGCCTGTCGATCTGTTCGTGGATCGTGAGGGTTCCGCCGTCATCGCTGCGGTGACACTTGCCTCGGGCGAAGCGCTGCCATCGTGGTTGCACTACGACGCGGCCACCCGGCGCCTGACCGGCGTGGCGGGTGCCGAAAGCGTCGGCGTCACGACCGTGCGCGTGGTCGGGCGGGATGAACAGGGTCTGACGGCGTTCGAAGACATCGACGTGGTGGTCGGCAACATCAATGACGCCCCCATCGTTGGCCATTCGATCGATACCGTAACCACCAGGGAAGGATCGGCGACCGCGATCAGTCTGCCGACAGACGTGTTCACGGACCCGGATCGCGGCGATGTGCTGACTTACCATCTCCGACAGCTGTCTGCCCCCGAGCACGCAAGAGGCGGATTCAGGCTGGATGCCTCCGGAGGACTGCTCAATCTGGTGCCGGACTACTACGGCAACGGATTTGCCTACTCCAGGCTTGATTTCTGGGATGTCGGCACATGGCGGTTTGCTCTCGTGGCGTTCGATCGTCTCGGACTGGAGGCCACCACCGAGTTCACGGTCGAGGTTGACCCGTCCGGTGTCAATCACGTTCCAGTCGTGGTCCAGGACCTGCTGAATCCGTGGGAAACCGCCCCCGCGCCAACGTGGGATCGCTTTCGCGGCATCAACAGCTGGGGCGAACCCGACACCCGCATTGTCGCCACGATGAATGAAACCGTGCCGGTGCTCATTCCGAAATTCTTCGATGTCGATCACGACACGCTGAACGTTTCCGTGCTGCTGGCGGGTAGCAACAGCCTAGGCGACTGGGTCTACGACGCCGCAATGCATGCCTTGCATTACGAAGGCGCCACGCCCCCGCCCCGGCGGCAGACCTTCGACATCATTGCGGACGATGGACACGGCGGGCGGGCAATGACTCGCCTGAAGGTCATCGCCAACCGGGCTCCCACCATTGACACCATCCCCGAGATCGTGCTGCGGGAGAATCAGGCGTTTTCGGTTGTTCTGCCCGGCTCGCTGTTTCACGACGCGGATGGTGACAAGGTGACTGTGTCGGCCATGTCGAGCTACCGAGAACTGAGCAGCTTCAACCGCCTGACCCACCAAGTCGAGCTATGGGGCCGCGTGACCACCGAGGCTGGCAATGTGACGATGATTTCCGGCAACCCCGGGGATTTTGCACCCGGCACCTATTACCTGACATTGACCGCGCTGGACAATTTTGCGGAAGACTATCGGGAGCCCGATGGTCTGAGACATGACTGGGTCGGTGGCGCAACCCGGCAGGTCAAGATCACGGTGCTGGGCGAGTACGACGCGCCAAGGCTGCTCACCCCGCTCCCTGATCTGGCGATTTCCGAGGGCGACGCGTTTGCGCTTGACGCCTCCACCGGCTTCATCGAATTGGATAGTGACCAGACCTTGAGGTATTCGGCGATGCTGGCCAACGGCCAGGCATTGCCATCCTGGTTGAGCGTGGACACGGCCAGCGGAAGGCTGTCCGGCATTCCCGATCCGGAGGACGTGGGTGACTACAGCATCCAGGTCAGTGCGACCGACTTGCGAGGCAACACCGTCTCGGACACGTTCTCCCTGTCGGTCAGCCTTTCCGATCGCAACCACGTCCCACGACTGACATTACCCGCGCCCGATCAGGTGTACCGACGCGACCAGACATTCAGCTTCCAGTTGCCCCGCAACACCTTTGTCGACTTCGATTCGGGCGATGCATTGACCTACCGGGCAACCCTGCTCAGCGGCGCGGCCTTGCCATCGTGGATCAGCTTTGACGCCGCAACCCGGACCTTCTCCGGACGGGTGCCTGCCTCGCAGCGCGCGTCCACCGAGATACAGGTGATGGTGACGGATCGTCTGGGAGCAACTGCCACCGACACCTTTTCCCTCGGAATCGACGAGAAGACCCTTCCACCGATCCTTGTGCAGCCGATTGCCGATGTGGCCGTTCAGGAAGACTCCATCTTCGAGCTCGTCCTGCCAGGCGGCACCTTCAGCGACCCGGATTCAAGTGGCGCGCTCGTCTTTTCCGTCACGCGGATCGATGGCTCACCCTTGCCGCCATGGCTTAGCTTCGATTCGGCGACCAGGACCTTCCGTGGAACGCCTGCCAACGGGGACGTAGACGTCCTCCAGCTGCGCGTTACAGCCACCGAGCCCGATGGGGGTTCGGTCAGCGACATTTTTCAGCTGACGGTCCTTGGCGTGAACGACGCACCGACTGTCACCGGTGAAGCATTCACTGCCGATCGCGACGGTCGCCTGACGGTTTCGGCCGCTGTGCTGCTGCAGAACGATGTGGACATCGACACGCCGCACGCGCAGCTGCGCGTCAGCTCGGTCAGTGACGCTGTGCATGGCACGGTCTCCCTGAGCGCACAGGGTGTCGTCGAATTCCAGGCCGAATCCGGCTATGCGGGTACTGCCCGGTTCAGCTATAGCGTCGAGGACGGCCAAGGGGGCGTGAGCAAAGCCGAGGTCTCGGTGGAGGTACCGCGTTCGGACGTCGCCCCCGTCGCGCGTGACGTCATGCTCGATCTGAATGAGGACGACGACCGCACGCTCGGTGCTGCCGATTTCAGCTACACCGACGCTGACGGGGTTGGGATGCTTCAGTCAGTGCTTGTCAGCCCTGTCGCTGGATCCGGTCACCTTTACCTCGATGGACAACTCGTTTCTTCCGCGACGCGCGTGGATCGGATCGGGCTGGATGCCGGTCACCTGGTCTTCAGTCCTGGTCACGACGAATCCGGTTCTGCATATGCCCGATTTGAGTTCAGGGTCAGCAATGGGCTCGAATCGGACAACGTTGCAACGCTGAATCTCAACGTCAAGCCGATCAACGACGCACCGGTGATCTCGCCCGATGCAGCGCGCGTCGATGAAGACGCGAACACGCCCGTGCTGGGCAACCTGCTGAGCAACGACCACGATGTCGATGCGGGCGACGTGCTCGCCGTCGACAGTCCGGGCACCTACCTCGGGCAGCACGGGACGCTGACGGTGCAGGCCGACGGAAGCTATGCCTACCAACTCGACAGCGCGAGCCCGGCGGTGCAGGAACTGCGGCAGGATCAGGTGCTCACCGACCGCTTCCTGCTCGCCGTGACCGACGGTGTTGCCCGTGTCGACAACACCTTGGTGATCACCATTTCGGGAAGTAACGATGCCCCCATCACGCAACCTGACTATGGGCGTCTTCAGGAAGACTTTGCACGTACCGTAAGTGGCAATGTACTGCTCAATGATTCTGATACCGACAAGGACGATCAACTGTCGCTCGCGACAGCGGGTACCTATGAAGGTCTGTACGGAACACTGGTCCTGGGCAGTAACGGTGCCTATGTCTACACGCTGAACAACACCAGCGCTGCGGTCCAGGCCCTGGCAACCGGAGAGAAGGTGACAGACAGCTTCGCCTACTCGGTTCAGGACGCAGACGGTTCAAGGTCAGTGTCCACCCTGTCGCTCAACATCTTCGGGACCAACGACGCACCTGTCCTGAAGGAGCCGATCTGCGATCAGGTGGTTCGGGCGAGACGTGCCTTCCGACTGGATTTGCCGGACGGCATGTTTGCCGATCGGGACCATGGAGCTGTCCTGACCTACTCCGCCACGCTTGATGACGGCAGCGCCTTGCCGAGCTGGTTGACCTTTGACCCGAATGGACTGGTTTTCAGCGGAACTCCGACGCAGTGCGCCAACGGCCAGGTGTTCGTGGTCAGCATCAGGGCTAGGGATGAGCATGGTGCCAATGTCATCGACACCTTCAATCTGCGCGTGGATTCCACCAAGGGGATTCAATTGATGGGTACCCGCTTCAATGACTACCTGATCGGGAGTGAGCGGGACGACTACATCGATGGTTGCGCCGGGTCGGACAAGATGATGGGCGGCGACGGCGATGACGTTTATGTCGTCTCGGAGGCGCAGACGCTTCTGAGGCAAGGCGATCAGGTCATCGAAAGCGCCGGACAAGGCTATGACACCGTCAGAACCAGCGTTACGTATACGCTGGCTTCGAATGTCGAGGCCTTGAACCTCGAAGGTTCGGCCAATGTGAACGGTACGGGCAACGCGCTGGACAACTGGCTTGTTGGCAACGATGGCTGCAACACGCTCGACGGCGCGGATGGCAATGACCTGATCAGCGCAGGCTGCGGCAACGATTTCCTGGCGGGCGGAAACGGTGCGGACGTGCTGGAAGGGGAAACGGGCAACGATCGATTGCTGGGAGGTGCGGGAAATGACGCACTGTTCGGAGGCAGCGGCAACGATGTTCTCAGCGCAGGCAGCGGGGCCGCCCTCTTGGTCGGAGGTGCAGGCAATGACGAGTTGTATGCAGGAACGGCGGCGACGGTCCTGGCGTTCAATCGCGGCGACGGCCGCGACATTCTTCATCTGCAAAATGCGTCGTCGCCAATCACGCTATCGCTTGGTGGTGGCATCCGTTATGCCGACGTCAGCTTTCGGCGTGTGGCCGGCAATCTCTACGTTGATATGGCAGGCGCACCGCAGGACAGCATCTGCATTGCCGACTACTACCTGCTATCACGCAAGCCGCCATTGACGCTGCAATTCATGCTGGAACCAGCAGGTGCTTATGTTCGGGGCAGCACGGATTCCTTAAGAGACAACAAGATCGAACGCTTCGATGGCGGCAAGATGATTGCGGAGTTCGATAGAGTGACCGGCAACGATTGCCAGCCGCCAGGGGGCAGGCAGTGGACGGGACTGATGAATTTGCTGTTGGCTTCCCAATTCAGTGGGAGTGGCAGTGATGTCCTGGCACTCGGCGGCGATCTCGCTTATCGCTATGCGTGCAATACCTTGGCCGGGATGCCCCAATTCGACGGCAACAGCACCTTGCTTGATCTCCAGTTCGGATTGGTGCCGCAACTGATCAGTCGGCCCTTGGTTGGCGGATGCGGTGCCGGCCCTGTCTTGGCTGGACGATGACAAGCATGGGTTCCTGAAAGCTGTCTCCGATTGCCGATCCATGCGCGGGCTTGCCGGAATGAGAGGGCAAGCCCGGTGGCCGCGAGCGGGCGGCGCAGGGGGTATTCAAACTCGCTGCAGCACAGCCGTTGCCAGGGGTGGCCATCAAGCCGAGTCGCACGCTGCCCGCGGGAGAAACGCTGTGATGGATGCAATGAACGTGAGCATCCAGTGCGTCCAGGCGCGGCGGTTCATCCCCACGCCCGTGGGGAACGCTGCTGCTGCTGCGCGTGCTGGGCGCCATGTGTCGGTTCATCCCCACGCCCGTGGGGAACGCGCAGTCGCACCGACCATGTACGCGATGGGCGTCGGTTCATCCCCACGCCCGTGGGGAACACGACCGGGACGCCGGCCCGCGACTCGCGGCCGCCGGTTCATCCCCACGCCCGTGGGGAACACCACAGCAACCGTCGCCGCCGCGTAGCCGCCACCGGTTCATCCCCACGCCCGTGGGGAACACGCTCGCCGGGCTCCTACCGGAGATCACCATGTCCGGTTCATCCCCACGCCCGTGGGGAACGCTGCGCCATGAGCGCAGCAAGCAGCAGTTCCACCGGTTCATCCCCACGCCCGTGGGGAACGCCTGGCGCGGGCCGTGGGCGTGACGGCAGCTGCCGGTTCATCCCCACGCCCGTGGGGAACACCGGCGATGGAATACAACGACAGGCGCATTTGACGGTTCATCCCCACGCCCTTGGGGAACACCTTCATCGCGTGGCGCGCGACGACATCGACCACGGTTCATCCCCACGCCCGTGGGGAACACCTGTCGCGCGAGGATTACGAGCAAACCGAAGGCGGTTCATCCCCACGCCCGTGGGGAACACTCGAGCATCAGGCCCTGAATGGCGTTCGCATCCGGTTCATCCCCACGCCCGTGGGGAACACGCGACAAGGCGTTTCTGGGCAACGCGACAACGCGGTTCATCCCCACGCCCGTGGGGAACACGGCTTTGCATTTCGGCCAGGCGCATCTGTTCGAGGTTCATCCCCACGCCCGTGGGGAACACACCAAGAACAACTCTTTGATTTTTAAAGCGCTTTTCCCTGCCGAAAAAACCACCGCCGATTCTCCATGAATCTTCATCGAGATTGGCTGCACGAATCGACCTCCGTCCGCAACGCAAACGGCCCCGCCCGCAACTGCTCGCACAAGAACTCCAGCCCGAGCCGGATGCTGATCGACGCCGAGGCGCGCGTCGCGGTCACGGCCCACACATCGGCCGGCTGCCAGAACTGCGGCAGCACGCGCACCACGGTGCCGTCGGCCAGCGCATCGGCCACGTCCCAGACCGACAGCATCGCGATGCCCTGCCCGTCGTGCAGCCAGTTCTGCACGATGTCGCTGTGGTTCGAGCCGAGCGGGCCGGTCACCTTCACCGGCTCGACCGGCCCGGCCTCGCCATGCAGCCGCCACACGCCAAAGGAATGGCCGCGGTCGCGGAACAGCAGGCAGTCGTGCTGCTGCAACTCGGCCAGCGTCTGCGGCCGGCCGCGCCGCGCCAGATAGCCGGGCGTCGCGCAGAGGATGCGGCGGCTCTCGACCACGCGACGCGCGATCAGATGCGGCTCGCTCACCTCGCCCATGCGGATGTCGATGTCGAAGCCCTCGGCAATCATGTCGAGCGGACCATTCACCAGCTCCAGCCACAGCTCCAGCCGCGGATGGCGCGCGCGCATCGCCGACAGGATGTGCGACACATGATTGCGTCCGAGCCGCAGGCCGCAGGCCACGCGCAGCAGCCCCGCCGGCTCATCGCGGCCCGAGGACAGCGCACCGGCCATGCCGTCAATGTCGTCGAGCAGCCGGCGCGCACGGGCATAGACGATCTCGCCGTCGTCGCTGATCGCCACGCGCCGCGTCGTGCGGTGCAAAAGCCGCGTTCCCAATGCCTCTTCGAGCGCGGCGATGCGCTTGCTGACATGGGCCGGCGAGCTGCCCAGTTCCGCCGCCGCCGCATTGAAGCTGCACAGCCGCGCCACCACGCAGAAGATTTCCAGGTCGGAGAGTTCGGGGCGTTTGTTCATGCCATGGAAATTCTGAATTCGAATTCGGCCAGTTTATTCGCCGGATCGTGTTCAGTACCCTGTCGCGCCGCAGGCGAGCGGCAGAATCCGCCTGCGACCGGCAGCGGCGCCCGAATTCCCGTTTCAACTCCCATCCGAAAGCAAGCGCATGAAGAAGATCCTCGTTCTCAACGGCCCCAATCTCAATCTGCTGGGCCAGCGCGAACCCGAGCAGTACGGCCGCGAAACCCTGGCCGACGTGGAACGCATGTGCCGCGAGGAAGGCGCGAAGCACGGCATCGAGATCGACTGCCGCCAGAGCAACTGGGAAGGCCAGCTCATCGACTGGATTCACGAGGCGGGCCGCGAGATCAAGGCCGGCAACATGATCGGCGTGGTGTTCAACCCGGGCGCCTACACGCACACCTCGATCGCGCTGCATGACGCGATCAAGGGCGCCGAGGCCATCGTGATCGAGCTGCACATCTCCAACGTGCATGCACGCGAAAGCTTTCGCCATCACTCGTTCATCTCGCCGGCGGCGCGCGGCATTGTCGTGGGGCTGGGCACCAAGGGCTATGGCGTGGCCATCGAGGCGCTGACGCGGCTCTATCCGGCGCAGTAAGGCGCCGGCATGCATCAGATTCTGGTGGCGACCGCGCCGATTTATCTGCTGATCGCGCTCGGCTATGGCGCCGGTCGCGCCGGTACCTTCACCAAGGCCGATGCGCGGGTGCTCGGCCGCTTCGTCGTGGGCTTTGCGCTGCCGGCGCTGATCTTCCGCGCGCTCACGCAGCGGCCGCTGGCCGAGGTGCTGGAGGCACGCTATCTGGCCGCCTACGCCTTCGGTTCGCTGCTGGCGCTGGCCATCGGCGTCGGCGTGTCGATGTTCGCGGCGCGGCGCGGACTTACGGAAGGCGCGGTCAACGGCATGGGCATGGCGCTGTCCAACAGCGGCTTCATCGGCTATCCGATCCTGTCGCAGCTGCTTGGGTCCACGGCCGGCACGGCGCTGGCGCTGAACATGGTCATCGAGAATGCGGTGATGCTGCCGCTGGTGCTGGGCCTGGCCGAAGCCGGCCGCAGTGGCGCCAACGGCTGGCGCGCGGCGGCGCTGGCCACGCTCAGGCAGCTGCCGCGCAACCGGCTGGTGCAGGCGATTGCCGCCGGCTTCGCGTTTTCGTTCAGCGGGCTGGAAATGCCGGCGGTGCTGGGCCGCAGCATCGAGCTGCTGGCGCTTGCGTCGGCGGCGATTGCGGTGTTCGTGATCGGCGCCTCGCTGGTCGGCGTGAAGCTGCGCGGCGAAATCGGCGCGATGACCGGCGTGGCGACCGGCAAGCTGCTGCTGCATCCGCTCGGCGTGGCGCTGGGCTTTGCGCTGCTGCCGGCCGTCGCGCCCGAGATGCGCATGGCCGGCATCGCCTATGCCGCCATGCCCATGCTCAGCATCTATCCGGCGATGGCCCAGCAGTACGGCCGCGAAAGCTTCAGCGCCGCCACGCTGGTGGTGGCGACCACGCTGTCCTTCTTCACGCTGTCGACCTTGCTGATGCTGCTGCACAGCTGAGCGCGCGGCGCAGGCACTGTCGCCCTGCCCCGCGTGCGCCGCGACCCGGCCGGCTCTTGATGCTTTCTTGATGCCGGCCGCGCCGATCTTGCCAACGGCCTGACGGCCGCCTTCCTAGCATCGCCTTCGTGTTCTTCACCGAAGGAAATGCCGTGGAAGTCTTCTGGCTGTCGCTGGCCGGCCTGCTGGCCGGCGGGCTGTTCGTCTATCTGCTGGTGGCGCTGCTGCGCCCGGAGGATTTCTCATGACCTCCGCCGGCTGGCTGCTGCTTGTCGTCTACCTGGGCGCTCTGCTCGCCATCGCGCTGCCGCTCGCGCGCTACATCGATGCGGCGCTGGACGGGCGCTTCGCCCTCGCCCGCGCTATCGAGGCGCCGCTCTGGCGCCTGCTCGGCACCCGCGCCGAGGTGGCCATGAACTGGCGCGGCTATGCGCTCGGGCTGCTGCTGTTCAACGCCATCGGCATGCTCGCGCTGTATGCGCTGCAACGGCTGCAAGGCGGGCTGCCGCTCAATCCGGCGGGCCTGGGCGCGGTGTCGCCCGACTCGGCGCTGAACACCGCCGTGAGCTTCGTGACCAACACCGACTGGCAGGGCTATGCCGGCGAGTCGACCATGAGCCATCTGACCCAGATGCTCGGCCTCGCGGTGCAGAACTTCCTGTCAGCGGCGAGCGGCATCGTCGTGGCGATCGCGCTGATCCGGGGCTTCACGCAGCGCTCGGCGCCGGCCATCGGCAATGTGTGGATCGATCTCGCGCGCGCGACGCTCTGGCTGCTGCTGCCGCTGAGCGTGCTGGCCGCGCTGGCGTTCGTCGCGACCGGCGTGGTGCAGAACCTGGCCGCGCCGCTCGACATCGCCACGCTCGAAGGCAGCCGGCAGTCCATCGCGATGGGGCCGGTCGCGTCCCAGCTCGCCATCAAGATGATCGGCACCAACGGCGGCGGCTTCTTCAATGCCAACTCGGCGCATCCGTTCGAGAACCCGACCGCGCTCGCCAATTTCCTGCAAATGCTTTGCATCTTCGCGATCCCGGCGGCGCTGTGCTTCGTGTTCGGCAGGCGCGTTGGCGATGCGCGCCAGGGCTGGGCGCTGTTCGCGGCGATGGCGCTGATGTTCGTGGTCGCGGCGGTCGCGGTCATGGGCTGGGAGCAGGCGCCGAATGCGCAGTTCGCGGCGCTCGGCATCGATCAATCGGGCGGCAACCTGGAAGGCAAGGAAGTGCGCTTCGGCATCGCCGCGTCGGGGCTGTTCGCGGCGATCACCACGGCGGCTTCGTGCGGTGCGGTCAATGCCATGCACGACTCCTTCACCGCGCTCGGCGGCGCCGTGCCGATGGTGCTGATGCAGCTTGGCGAGGTGGTGTTCGGCGGCGCCGGCGCGGGGCTGTACGGAATGCTGGTGTTCGCGCTGCTGGCGGTGTTCGTCGCCGGACTGATGATCGGCCGCACGCCCGAATACCTGGGCAAGAAGATCGAGGCGCAGGAGATGAAGATGGTGTCGCTCGCCATCCTGGTCACGCCGCTGCTGGCGCTGGGCGGCACGGCAGTGGCGCTGCTGGCCGAGGCCGGGCGTGCCGGCATCCTCAACCCGGGCGCGCATGGATTCTCCGAGGTGCTTTACGCGCTGACCTCGGCCGCCAACAACAACGGCAGCGCGTTTGCCGGGCTGTCGGCCAACACGCCGTTCTACAACGGGCTGCTGGCGGTCGCGATGGCGGTCGGGCGCTTTGGCGTGATCGTGCCGGTGCTGGCGATGGCCGGCTCGCTCGCGGGCAAGAAGCGGCTTGCGGTCACGGCCGGCAGCCTGCCGACGCACGGCCCGTTGTTCGTCGCGCTGCTGATCGGCGTGGTGCTGCTGGTCGGCCTGCTCAACTACGTGCCGGCACTTGCGCTCGGGCCGGTGGCCGAACATTTTCTCGGGAGCGCGCAATGAGCCGCTGCCTGCCCGTCCGCCTCGACGCCGCCATTCGCGACGCCATCACCCTTCGCCACGGAGGCGCCCGATGAGCCGCCAAGCCCTTGCCCTGTTCGACCCGGCGCTGATCCGCCCGGCCGCCTTCGATGCCCTGCGCAAGCTCGATCCGCGCACGCAGTGGCGCAACCCGGTGATGTTCGTGGTCTGGGTCGGCAGCGGTTTCACCACGCTGCTGGCGCTGGCCCGGCCCGATGGCTTCACCGTTTCCATCGCGCTGTGGCTCTGGTTCACCGTGCTGTTCGCCAACTTTGCCGAGGCGCTGGCCGAAGGGCGCGGCAAGGCGCAGGCGGCCAGCCTGCGCGGCCTGCGCCAGCAGACCCGCGCCCGCAAGCTCGAAGGCTGGACGCCCGGCCATCCGGTCGCACGCCGGCACTGGACCGACGTCGATGCCGACACCCTGCGCCGCGGCGACCTCGTGCTGATCGAGGCCGGCGACACCATCCCCGCCGACGGCGAGGTGGTCGAGGGCGTGGCCTCGGTCGACGAGAGCGCCATCACCGGCGAATCCGCGCCGGTCATCCGCGAATCGGGCGGCGACTTCTCGGCCATCACCGGCGGCACGCGCGTGCTGTCCGACTGGATCGTGGCGCGCGTCACGGCCGATCCGGGCGAGACCTTCGTCGACCGGATGATCGCGATGGTCGAGACCGCCCAGCGCCGCCGCACGCCCAACGAGATCGCGCTGACGATCCTGCTCGTGGCACTGACCGTCGTCTTCCTCGGCGTGGTGGTCACGCTGCTGCCGTTCTCGCAATTTGCCGTGAGCAGCGCCGGCACCGGCGAGCCGGTGAGCCTGACCGTGCTGGTCGCGCTGCTGGTCTGCCTCATCCCCACGACCATCGCCGGGCTGCTGTCGGCCATCGGCGTGGCGGGCATGAGCCGGCTGATGCAGGCGAACGTGATCGCCACCTCGGGCCGCGCGGTCGAGGCGGCCGGCGACGTGGATGTGCTGCTGCTCGACAAGACCGGCACCATCACCCTCGGCAACCGGCAGGCGGCGGCCTTCGTGCCGGCGCCCGGCGTGGCCGAGCGCGATCTGGCCGATGCGGCCCAGCTCGCCTCGCTGGCCGACGAAACGCCCGAGGGCCGCAGCATCGTCGTGCTGGCCAAGACGCGCTTCGATCTGCGCGAACGCGACCTCGCGGCGCTTGGCGCGCACTTCGTCCACTTCACCGCGCAGACCCGCATGAGCGGCGCCGACCTGCCTGCCGGGCGCGCGCTGCGCAAGGGCGCGGCCGACGCCGTCAGGCGTCATGTGCAGGCGCTCGGCGGCGACTGGCCGGCAGCAGTGCAGACCGCCATCGACGACATTTCGCGGCGCGGCAGCACGCCGCTGGCCGTGGCCGACGGCGCGCGCGTGCTCGGCGCGGTCGAGCTGAAGGACGTGGTCAAGGGCGGCATCCGCGAGCGCTTTGCCGAGCTGCGCCGCATGGGCATCAAGACGGTGATGGTCACCGGCGACAACCGCCTGACGGCCGCCGCCATCGCCGCCGAGGCCGGCGTGGACGACTTCCTGGCCGAAGCCACGCCCGAAGCCAAGCTCGCGCTCATCCGCCAGCACCAGGCCGCCGGCCAGCTCGTGGCGATGACCGGCGACGGCAGCAACGACGCGCCGGCCCTCGCCCAGGCCGACGTGGCGGTCGCGATGAACACCGGCACGCAAGCCGCCAAGGAGGCCGGCAACATGGTCGATCTGGACAGCAACCCGACCAAGCTCATCGAGATCGTCGAGACCGGCAAGCAGATGCTCATGACACGCGGCGCGCTCACCACCTTCAGCATCGCCAACGACGTGGCGAAATACTTCGCCATCGTGCCGGCGGCCTTCGTGAGCAGCACTCCCCAGCTTGGCGCGCTCAACCTGATGCAGCTGGCGAGCCCCGCGTCGGCGGTGCTGAGCGCGGTGATCTTCAATGCGCTGGTCATCGTGTTCCTGATTCCGCTGGCGCTGAAGGGCGTGGCCTATCGCGCGGTCGGCGCGGCGCGGCTGCTGCGGCGCAACCTGCTCGTCTACGGCCTCGGCGGCGTGATCGTGCCGTTCGCGGGCATCAAGCTCATCGACATCGCGGTGGCCGCGCTCGGCCTGGCCTGAACCCACTTGAGGCATGCATCCATGAACACGCAATCCCTTGCAAGCGCCGCGCCGCACGCCGGCGTTTCCGAAGCGCTCGCGCTGCTGCGGCCGGCGCTCCTGCTGTTCCTAGTGCTCACGCTGGTGACCGGGTTGGCCTATCCGCTGCTCGTCACCGGCATCGCGCAAGTGGCGTTTCCGGCCGAGGCCAACGGCAGCCTCGTCGAGCGCGACGGGCGGGTCGTCGGCTCGCGGCTCATCGGCCAGGGCTTTGCCGATGCCGGGCATTTTTTCAGCCGGCCGTCGGCCACGGCGCCCGATGCCTACAACGCATCGGCCTCGGGCGGCTCCAATCTGGGGCCGAGCAATCCGGCGCTCGGCGAGGCGGTGAAGGCGCGCGCCGACGCGCTGCGTGCCGCCGATCCGGGCAACACCGCGCCGATCTCGGTCGATCTGGTCACGGCGTCGGCGAGCGGGCTCGATCCGCACATCAGCCGCGCGGCGGCCGACTGGCAGGCGGCGCGCGTCGCCCGCGCACGCGGCCTGCCCGAGGCGCAAGTGCGCGCGCTGGTGGAAGCGCACACCGAACATCGGCTCGCCGGCTGGCTCGGCGAGGAACGTGTGAACGTGCTCGAACTCAACCTCGCGCTCGACGCGCTCAAGCCCTGACGCATGACCGACGCCCGCCCCGATCCCGACCGCCTGCTCGCCGACCTGCATGCCGAAACGGCGCGCGCCGCGCGCGGCCGGCTGCGCATCTTCTTCGGCGCGTCGGCCGGCGTGGGCAAGACCTTCGCGATGCTCGGCGCCGGCCGCGCGGCGCTCGACGCCGGCCGGCCGCTCGTCGTCGGCATCGTCGAGACCCACGGCCGCGCCGAGACCGCCGCACTCGCGCGCGACCTGCCGCTGCTGCCCCGGCGCGCGGTCGAGCATCGCGGCCATGCGCTCGATGAATTCGACCTCGACGCCGCGCTCGCCTTTGGCGCCGCCCACCCCGGCGCGCTGGTGCTGCTCGACGAATTCGCGCACAGCAATGCGCCCGGCGCGCGCCATCCCAAGCGCTGGCAGGACGCCGAGGAACTGCTCGCCGCCGGCATCGACGTGTGGACCACGCTCAACGTCCAGCATCTCGACAGCCTCAACGACATCGTCGGCGGCATCACCGGCGTGCGCGTGCGCGAGACCCTGCCCGACCGCGTGTTCGACAGCGCCGACGAAGTGGTGGTGGTCGATCTGCCGCCCGACGAACTGCTCGCGCGGCTCGCGGCCGGCAAGGTCTATCTCGGCGAACAGGCCGGGCGCGCGGCAGTCGGGTTCTTTCGCAAGGGCAATCTGCTGGCGCTGCGCGAACTGGCGCTGCGCCGCACCGCCGACCGCGTGGATGGCGAGATGCAGGCCTGGCGCCGGCGTGGCGCGGCGGCGCCCGTGTGGCCCAACCGCGAGGCGCTGCTTGCCTGCGTGGGTGCCGATGCGGCCGCCGAGAAAGTGGTGCGTGCCTCGGCGCGCCTCGCCGGCCAGCTCGGCCTGCCGTGGCGCGCGGTGCATGTGGCCGCCGGCGCCAATGCGCGCGGCCGCGCCGCCGCCCTCGATGCGCTGCGGCTGGCCGAGGAACTGGGCGCGAGCACCGCGCTGATCGGCGCGACCGACGTGGCCGGCGCGCTCGTCGCCCATGCGCGCGAGCACAACCTCGCGCGGCTGGTGGTCGGCCGACCGGCGCGGCGGCCGTGGTGGCTGCGGCTGCTGCGGCCATCGACCGCCAGCGCACTCGCGGCGCGCGCCGCCGACCTCGACGTGCTGCAAGTCGCGGCCCTCGCCACCGCGCCGCCGGCAACCGCCAGCGAGCCCGCCGCACCGCCGCGCAGCGCGCGCGGCTATGCGGTCGCGCTGGCCGCCGGCATCGCGGTCGCGCTGCTCGCCACGCCGCTCAGCGGCCGACTGGAGCTGACCAACATCGTCATGCTGTTCCTGCTCGCGGTGGTCGGCGTCGCGCTCACGCAGGGGCGCGGGCCGGCGGTGCTCGCGGCCTTCATCGGCGTGGCGCTGTTCGATTTCTTCTTCGTGCCGCCGCGCTTCACCTTCGCGGTCAGCGATGCGCAGTACCTGGTCACCTTCGGCGTGATGCTGCTGGTAGCGCTGGTGATCGGCCAGCTCACCGCCGGCCTCAAGGCCCAGGCCGAGGCCGCGCGCGAGGGCGAGCGCCGCATGCGCCGGCTCTACGACATGGCGCGCGAACTGGGCACGGCGCTGCTGCCCGAGCAGGTCGCCGACATCGGCGCGCGCTTCCTCGCGGCCGAGTTCGATGCGCGCAGCAGCCTGCTCGCGGCCGATGCCGACAACCGGCTTGCGACGCTCGCCGGCGGCAACGCGCCGCTCGATGCGGGCGTCGCGCAATGGGCCTTCGACCATGCCGCACCGGCCGGGCGCGGCACCGACACGCTGCCCGCCAGCGCCTGCCTGGTGCTGCCGCTCAAGGCGCCGATGCGCGTGCGCGGCGTGCTCGCGGTCGAGGTCGCCGACAGCGCCGCGCTCGACCCCGAGCAGCGCCGCCTGCTCGATACCTGCGCCGCGCTGCTCGCGATCTCGCTGGAGCGCATCCACTACATCGAGGTGGCGCAGCAGAGCACGGTGCAGATGGAATCGGAACGGCTGCGCAACTCGCTGCTGTCGGCCATCTCGCACGACCTGCGCACGCCGCTCGCCGGCCTCATCGGCCTGGCCGACACGCTGGCCTGGGTCGACGACGCCGAGCAGCGCCGCGATACCGCCGTCGCCATCCGCCAGTCGGCGCTGCGCATGAATGCGCTGGTCGGCAACCTGCTCGACATGGCGCGGCTCGAATCGGGCGCGGTGCGGCTCAAGCGCGAATGGCAGCCGCTCGAAGAAGTGGTCGGCAGCGCACTCGCCGCCTGCGCCGGCACGCTCGGCGCGCGCCGCGTGACCACGCGTCTGCCCGACGACCTGCCGCTGCTGCATCTCGACGCCGTGCTGTTCGAACGCGTGCTGGTGAACCTGCTGGAAAACGCCGCCAAGTACACGCCGGCCGGCACGCCCATCGAGATTTCCGCGCGCGCCGACGCGGCGACCGTCGTCGTCACCGTCGACGACCACGGCCCCGGCCTGCCGCCCGGCCGCGAAGCCGCCGTGTTCGACAAGTTCGAGCGCGGCCAGCGCGAAAGCGCCCTGCCCGGCGTGGGTCTGGGCCTGGCCATCTGCCGCGCCATCGTGCAGGCGCACGGTGGCAGCATCCGGGGCGAGACCCGCGCCACTGGCGGCGCGCGCTTCACCGTCGAGCTGCCGCGCGGCGAACCGCCATGCGACGACGGCAGCGCCAGCCCACTCACCGATCCGGCATGAACGACCGCAACCGAATTCTCGTCGTCGAGGACGACGCCGCCATCCGCCGCTTCGTGCGGCTGGCGCTCGAAGCCGAGGGCCATGAAGTCTTCGAGGCCGACACGCTCGCGCGCGGCCTGATCGACGCCGGCACGCGCCGGCCCGATCTCATCGTGCTCGACCTCGGCCTGCCCGATGGCGACGGCGGCGATTTCATCCGCGACCTGCGCGGCTGGTCGCAGGCGCCGGTGGTGGTGCTGTCGGCCCGCAGCGCCGAGGCCGACAAGATCGGCGCACTCGACGCGGGCGCCGACGATTACCTGGTCAAGCCCTTTGGCGCCGGCGAACTGATGGCCCGCGTGCGGGCCCAGTTGCGGCGCCACGCGCGCCGGCCCGAGGACGGCGCCGCGAGCATCGCCTTCGGCAGCGTGCGCATCGACCTTGCGCGCCGCAGCGTCGAGCGTGACGGCGTGCCATTGCATCTCACGCCGATCGAATATCGCCTGCTCACCCAGCTCGCCACGCAGCCGGATCGCGTCATCACGCACCGGCAACTGCTGCGCGCCGTCTGGGGGCCGGGCCATGCCGAGGACACGCATTACGTGCGCGTCCACATGGCCAATCTGCGCAAGAAGGTGGAGGACGACGCCTCGCAGCCGCGTCATCTGCTGACGGAAGCCGGCGTCGGCTACCGCTTCGTCGGCTGAGCCGGCGGCAGCCCGGGCCACGCACAGGCCCGCTGCCGCCGGAGCCGACGGAGCCGCCGCGATCACTTCTTCATTTCGTCCTTGGCCATGCCGTCCTTGCCCATGGCGTCCTTCTTCATGCCGTCCTTGGCCATGCCGTCCTTGCCCATCGCGTCCTTCGACATGCCGTCCTTGGCCATGCCGTCCTTCTTCATCTCGTCCTTCTTCATTTCATCCTTCTTCATGCCGTCCTTGCTCATGGCGTCGTGGCTCATGGCGTCCTTCTTCATGTCGTCGGCATGGGCAACACCGAACGAGAACGAGCAGGCGGCGGCGATCAGGGCGATGGCGATGCGGTTCATGTAAAGCTCCTTGAAGATGCAGTGAAATTGCCGGAATCGGCTGGCCGGGATCGGCCGGTGTGATGGCGGTACTGGCGGGCGCTGCCCGCTCAGCTCCCGCCAAACCAGTTGTAGCCCTGGTCTTCCCAGTAACCGCCGGGATAGGCGTCGGTCACGGTCAGGGCCACGATGTGCTTCGGATTCTTGTAGCCAAGCTTGGTCGGCACGCGCAGCTTGAGCGGCGCGCCATTGCGGCGCGGCAGCGGCGCGCCGTCCTGGTCGAGCACCAGCAGCGTCTGCGGATGCAGCGCCGTCGGCATGTCGAGGCTGGTGTGATAGCCGTCGGCGCAGCGGAAATCGACATACTTCGCGCCCAGGTCGGCGCCCACGCGGCGCAGGAAAGTGCCGAGCGGCACGCCGCCCCAGTTGCCGATCGCGCTCCAGCCTTCCACGCAGATGTGGCGCGTGGTGTGGGCGGTCTGCGGCAGCTGGCGCAGCGCGGCCAGGTTCCAGCGGCCCCGGTCGCCGACCTTGCCGCCCACTTCCAGCCGCCAGTCGTCGGCGGCCACATCGGGCGCGGCTTCCTCGCCGTAGAAGGCGTTGAACGGAAACGGCCGCACGATCATCGAGTCGGGATAGGTCGGCGCGAGCCGGTCGGGGCCGAACAGCGCGGCCTGGGCGCGGTCGTTGAAGCGCGACACTTTCATCAGCGCCGATTCGACGCTGGCCTCGTCGACCAGCTGGCAGCCGCTGAGCAGCGACAGGCCGCCGAGCGAAAGGCTGCCGCGCAGCAGATTGCGGCGGGCGTTGTCGGGCAGTGCCGATTCATTGCGGCGCAGGCTGCGCAGGCCATCGGCGAGCACGTCTGTGAGGGCGGCGCGCAGGCTGCGCGGCATTCGGGGTTCGGGGCGGCTGGACATGGTCGGGGCTCGATGAAGTCAGGGATCAGCGGCCGAGCGTCATGGCGCGCAGGCTGCGCGGCACGAGGGCGACCATCACCAGGTGGATGGCGACGAAACCCACCAGCCCGGCCATTGCAAGAAAGTGGATGCGCCGCGCCAGCTCGTAGCCGCCGAGCAGTTCGCGCAGCAGCGGGAACTGCACCGACTTCCACAGCACCAGGCCCGAGAGCACCAGCAGCAGCAGGTCGAGCGCCACCGCCACATAGGCCGCGCGCTGCACGCCGTTGTAGTGCGCGAGGTCGTCATGACTCAGCTTGCCGCGCACGAAGGCGAACAGATCGCCGAGCACCGCGCGCGGCGACAGCGGCCAGAAGCGTTCGCGCCAGCGCCCGGTGACCGCATTGCCCGCGATCCACAGCAGGCCGTTGAGCACCAGCAGCCACATCGCGGCGAAGTGCCACTGGATCGCGCCGCCGAGCCAGCCGCCGAGCGTGATGGCGCGCGGAATCTCGAAGTCGAAGAAGGGCGAGGCGTCGTAGATGCGCCAGCCGCTCATGGCGAGCGGCACGACCGCGACGACATTGAGCCAGTGGGTCGCGCGCACCCAGGCCGGTTGCAGCGTGCGGCGCGCGGGCCGAATGGCCTCGGTGGCGCTGGCGTTCATGGCAGCGTCCTTCACGAGCGCAGGCACTGGCCAGTGGTGGCGGCCTGGAGCACCTGGCCGTTGGCGGCGTCCTCGACGAAACCCACCAGTGCCAGACCGTCGCGGTTCCACTCCGCCGGCAGCTTGATGCGCTGGCTGAGCGCGGCCTTGCCGTCGGCAAAGTCGATCGGGCCGATCAGGCTGCGCACCACATGGTCGTGATGCAGCGTCGCGCCGCCGTTCTCGCCGCGCGCCACCTTGGAAGTGAGGCCGCTTTCGGTCACGGCAACGTACAGCGCCGGATGCGTGCCCGCCGTCGTGGCAGCGCTTGCATCGACGTTCAGCGCGCCGTCGGCCGCAAGCCGCGCATCGAGCCTGACGCTGGCGCGCGCCGGCGTGGCGTTGATCTGCCGCACCTGATCGCGCAGCTTCTCGCGCCAGTCGCGCAGCTCGCCGCCACTGACAAAGAAATGCGGCGTCCAGACCGTGCGCTGATGCAGCACGCCGACGCGCCAGCTTTGCCGCGCGCCAAAGGCGGCCTGCGCGAACGGGTCCTTCCAGCCGATCGAATCCCAGTAGTCCACATGCAGCGCGATCGGGATGGCGGCGGCGCCGGGCGCGAGTGCCGCGTCGAGCTTGCCGAGCGCGCGGTCGGCCGGCGGGCAGCTTGAGCAGCCTTCCGACGTGTACAGCTCGACCAGCGCGGTCGTGGTCGCGCCGCTGTTTGCCACGCAGGCAGCGTTGGCGGCAAAGGGCGCGGCAATCGTCGCAAGGCCGGCAATGGCCAGCGCGGCACTGCGGTGCAGAAGGGAAACGGCATTCATCGACAGGCTCCGAACGTGTTGCACATGTGGCTTGGTCGTCCGGCCGGCGCGCTTCTTACACAGCGTGCAAAAGATTTTTTTGCGCCGGCCGGACGACCGCTTGTCATCAGCCCCGGGCCGCGCCGGCGCGCACCAACGGGAAGTCGATCGGCGTCTGCGCGAGCAGGTTCAGGTAGTTGGTGAACAGGTTCAGCGCGACCGCGCCGACCACTTCCACCAGCTCGGCATCGCCAAGGCCGGCGGCGCGCGCGGCGGCGATCTGCTCGTCGCTCGCATGGCCGCGCGCATGGACCAGCGTGGTGGCCAGGCGCAGCAGCGCATCGAGCCGGCCGTCGGCCGACTTGCCTTCGCGCGCCAGCGCGATCTCGGCATCGACCAGCCCGGCCTTGTTGCCGAGGTAGCTGTGCGCCGACAGGCAGTAGTCGCAGCCGTTGGCTTCGGCCACCGCCAGCGCGATGGCTTCGCGCTCGCGCAGCTTGAGCGCACCGTGGCCGAGCGCGGCGTTGAATTGCAGCAACCCTTGCAGCGCGCCCGGCGCCTGGGCCGCGACGCGGAACAGGTTGGGCACGGTGCCGAAGGCGTTGTTGACGGCGTCGAGCAGGTCGGCGGTGGTACCGGTGGCGGTGGCGGGATCGAGGGGGACGATGCGGCTCATGGTCTTGCTCCTTGGTTGAAACCCGGCGTTCTGCGGGTGGAGCGAACCTTGAAGCCTTGCGCCAATCGAGAGAATCCATTCATCCTGCAAGCTGTTCTTGCGCAAAATGGATGTAATGAATCATGGACCGACTCGATGCAATGGCGCTGTTCGTGGCGGTGGTCGATGAAGGCAGCCTGGCGCGCGGCGGGCGCCGGCTCGGCAAGTCGCCGGCGGCGGTGAGCCGGGCGCTCGGTTTTCTGGAGGCGCGGCTGGGCGCGCCGCTGCTGGTGCGCACCACGCGCTCGCTCCGGCTCACCGAGCGTGGCGAGGCCTATCTGGGCACCTGTCGCGCGGTGCTGGAGCAGATCGAGGAGGCCGAGCTTGGCGCCGCCGGCGACCGCGCCGCGCCGCGCGGCCTGCTTACCGTGACCGCGCCGCGCATGTTCGGCCGGCTCAAGGTGCGGCCGCAGGTCGATGCCTTTCTCGACCGGCATGCGGCGGTGCAGGTGCGGCTGCTGCTGCTCGACCGCGTGGTGAATGTGATCGACGAAGGCATCGATCTGGCGGTGCGCATCGGCCATCTGCCCGATTCGAGTCTGGTCGCGCTCAAGGTCGGCGAGGTGAGCCGCATCGTCTGCGCCAGCCCGGCGTATCTGGCGCGGGTGCGGCCGCCGCGCGAGCCGGCCGATCTGGCGGCGCTGGCCTGCATCGCGTTCACGCAGATCACGCCGAGCGAGGTGTGGAGCTTTGGCCCTGGCAGCGCCGACGGGCGCGCCGAGCGGCTGCGGCAGGTGCGGGTGCAGCCGCGGCTGACGGTCAACAGCGCCGATGCGGCACTGGCCTCGGCGCTGGAGGGCAAGGGGCTGACCTGCGTGCTGTCGTATCAGGCCGAGGCCATGCTGGCCGATGGCCGGCTGCAACGCGTGCTGACCGACTGGGAGCCGGCGCCGCTGCCGGTGCATGTGGTGTTCACGCGCACCCGGCTGGCCACCGCCAAGACGCGCGGGCTGGTCGATTTTCTGGTGCCGGCGCTGCGGGCCGAGCTGGGCTACCGCGCCTGAACCCGGCCGCTAGCAGCCGCGCGCCGCAAGCGGAAACCGGAACACCGCGCCGCCACCGCCGCCGCTCACCAGCCGGATCTCGCTGCCGTGCAGCTCCAGGATGCGCCGCACGATGATGAGCCCGAGCCCGCCGCTCGCATTGCTCGATGCCGGGCGCGGCTGGCCGGCAAACGCCGCGCGCGTGAACAGGCCCGGCCGCAGCGCCGCCGGAATGCCCGGCCCGCTGTCGCTGATCTGCACCATCACCTGACCGCCGGCCAGCCACAGCTGCACCTCGATGTCGCCGCCCTCGGGCGTGTGGCGAATCGCGTTGTCGAGCAGATTGGTCAGCACCCGCTCGATCAGCCCGAGATCGGCCGTGACCACCGGCAGGCCGGGCGCGATGTCGGCGCGCAGCCGCTGGCGCCGCGCCTGCGCCGCCAGCTCGAACTTCTGCAGCACGTCATGCACCAGCTCGGCGAGCGAGAAGTCCTCGGTCTCGGGCTTGACCACGCCGTACTCCAGCCGCGCCAGCTCGAACAGCTCCTGCGCCAGCCGGCCGACCTTGCGGCTCTGCGCCAGCGCCACCTCCAGATAGCGCCGGCGCTCGGCCTCGCCGAGCGAGTCGGACTTGATGAGCAGGGTTTCCAGAAAGCCGTGCAGCGAGGTCAGCGGCGTGCGCAGGTCGTGCGAGATGTTGGCCACGAGTTCGCGCCGCTGCTCGTCCTGGGCCGCGAGGGCGCGCCATTGCTCGCCGATGCGGCCGGCCATCTGGGCGAAGGCCTGGCGCAGCAGCGCGATCTCGTCGCCGCTGCCGGCCGGCAAGGCACCGTCGAAACTGGCCGCGTCGGCCCGGCCGTCGGCGGCAAAGCCGCGCACCGCCGCCGTCAGCCGGTCGAGCGGCCGGGTGACGCTGCGCACCGCCACCAGCCCGACCGTCAGCACCAGCGCCAGCACCAGGCCGACCGCCAGCAGCGTCAGCGCCAGCAGATGGTCGGGCCGGCCGCGCGCCGCGAGCGCATCGTGGTCCTCGCCGATCAGCACCACATACACATAGCCGGCGTCGTGACCGTCGATGCGCAGCGGCGCGGCGCTGAACACCTTGCGCGCCTCGGCGCTGCGCGGATCGTCGCCGACGATGGGCAGCGGCCGGCCGGCCAGAAAGGCCCGCACCGGCGCCAGGTCCACGCGCGCGCGGCGCAGATGGCCGGGCGGCGCGGCATCGCCGACGATGCGGCCGTCGGGCGCCAGCAGATAGACCTCGACGCTCGGGTTCACGTCCATGAGCTTGCCGAACAGCGCCTGCACCGCGCGCGGATCGAGATCGCCGTGCGCCATCAGCGCGCCGTTGCCGGCGATGTGCGCCGCCAGCCCGGCCGACAGCCTTTGCACCAGCTCCTGCTCGCGCTGCTCGCCGAGCCGCAGCTGCACCGCCAGCGTGCCGCCGACGCCGGCCAGCAGCAGCAGCGTGAACACCGCGCACAGCCGCTGCCCGAGCGTGAGCCGGCCGAGCCAGGCGCGCGGCCTCATGCGTCGGCGCCGGCGGCCGGCGCCAGCTTGTAGCCGCGCCCCCACACAGTGAGGATGCGGCGCGGCATGGCCGGGTCGGGCTCGATCTTGCTGCGCAGCCGGTTGATGTGGGTGTTGACCGTGTGCTCGTAGCCGTCGTAGCGGTTGCCCCAGACCTCGTCGAGCAGGTCGTTGCGCGAGAACACCTCGCCCGGATGGCGCGCGAAGAACAGCAGCAGGTCGAATTCGCGCGGCGTGAGTTCGAGCGCGCGGCCGTCGGCGCTGGCTTCGCGCGCGACCGCGTCCACGCTCAGGCCGCCAAGCCGGATCGGGCCGTCGGCGGCGCGCGCCGGCTGGGCCAGCGCATCGCCCCGGCGCAGCAGCGCGCGCAGCCGCGCCACCAGCTCCAGCACCGAGAACGGCTTGGCCAGATAGTCGTCGGCGCCCAGCTCCAGGCCGAGGATGCGGTGCACCTCGCTCGACCTGGCGCTGGTGATGACGATCGGCGTGTAGCGCGGCTGGGCGCGGGCCCGCCGGCACAGCTCCAGCCCGTCGATGCCGGGCAGCATCAGGTCGAGGATGAGCGCGTCCCAGCTCGCCTCGGCGAGCAGGCGGGCGCCGCTGTCGCCGTCGGCGGCATGGGTCACGGCATAGCCGGCATCGCCCAGATGCAGGCGCAGCAGTTCGGCGATGTGGGCGTCGTCCTCGACCACGAGGATGCGGCGGGCGGCGGTCATGGCGCCAGCTCCGCGCGCTGCGCCTCGGGCCAGTGCGGCGGCAGCGCCGCCAGGTCGGCCGGCTCGTCGATGTCGGTCAGCGCGGGCAGGCAGCGCAGCCGCCAGCCGAGCGCGGCCACGCGCGCGCGGGTGGCCGCGGCCACGCCGTCGGTGCTCCAGGCGATGCCGTCGAACAGACTGGGGTGGAAGCGCGCCAGACCGAGCGCCACATAGCCGCCGTCGCGCGCCGGCACCATCGTCGCGTCGGCGTCCAGGCAGCTGGCGGCCACCAGCATGAGCCGGCGCGCGTCGAGCGCCGGACAGTCGGCGCCGATGAGGATGGGCGTCTCGCCGGCGGCGACGGAACGCGCGGCGGCGCGCGCGAGACGCTGGCCCAGATCGCCCGCGCCCTGGTCGCTGCGCGTCACGCCCGGCGGCAGCGCGATGCCGGCCCAGACCGCGTCGTCGGGCGGCGTGGCGCACAGTTCGACCGGCCCGATGTCGGCCTCGACCGCCTCGCGCAGGGCATGGTCCAGCAGGCGCCGCGCCAGCATGGCGGCACCGTCGGCGCCGAGCGCCGGAATCAGTCGGGTCTTGGCCAGGCCGGGCAGCGGCGCCTTGGCGAACAGCAGGATGCGGGCCGGCTTCATGGCCGGCCTCCGGAATGCGGCAGTGTCATCGGTAGGCCCTTGCCAGTCGTTCGGGCGACACGCCAAGCCAGTAGGCCAGGCGCAGCCGCCACATGAGGAAAACGGTGCGCCACGGACCGCGCGCCTCCCAGCGCCGGCCCGACGTGATCACGCGCGCGCGCAGGCAGGCCGGCGCCGACCGGCGCCGCAACCGGCGCGACAGCTCCACGTCCTCCATCAGCGGCTGGTCCGGAAAACCGCCGAGCGCCATGAAGACCGAGCGCCGCATGAACATGGCCTGATCGCCGGTCGCGATGCCGGTCAGCCGCGAGCGCCGGTTCATCAGCGCCGCCACCACGGGCAGCAGCGCCGGCCGGCCCTCGATGCGCACATCGAAGCGTCCCCACTCATGGCGCCCGTCGGCCAGCGCCGCCAGTACCAGCGCATCGGCATCGGCCGGCAGCCGGGTGTCGGCATGCAGGAACAGCAGCGTCCGGCCACGGGCGACCCGGACGCCGGCATTCATCTGCGCAGCCCGGCCCGAAGCCGCCTCGACGACGGTCACGCCGGCCGCGCGCGCGATCGCCACCGAGCCGTCGCGGCTGCCGCCGTCCACCACCACCAGCTCGCAGCCGCGCGCGGCGAAGTCGCGCAACTGCGCCAGCAGGCCGGGCAGCGCCGTGGCTTCGTCGAGCACCGGCACCACGATGGAAAGCGCCGGCTCGCCGGGATCGGCGGTGGCGGCAGGGACGCGGGCCGGCCCGGGCGCGCAGGCGCTGGCACTGGCGCAGGCGGGCCGGCAAATCGGCCGGGACAGGGATTGGGCGGGTCGCATGAGGCTTGGTCGCGCCGGCCGGCACGGTTCTTACAGCGCCGGCAAAAGAAATTTCGCCCCGGGCCTCGCGCCGCCGCGCCGTGAATCTTTCGTGAGGATTCGGCCCGACGAAGCCGCTCTACTGGCGCCGCGCTGAACGATCGCTCCAAAACCCGTCGGCCAGCGCGTCCCGGCCGAAGGCCGGCCCCGCGATCTCCGCCAGTCGAGCCCATGAAGACCCACGCCGCCCGTCCCGCCCCGCCCTGCCGCGTCAGCGCCATCGTGCCGGCGCGCAACGAGGAAGCCTGCATCGGCGCCGTCGTGACCGGCCTGCTGGCCTGCGTCGCCGCCGACGGCGGGCCGCTCATCGACGAAGTGGTGGTGGCCGACAACGGCTCGACCGATGCCACCGCCGCCGTCGCGCTGGCGGCCGGCGCCCGCGTGCTGACGGTGCCGCGTCCCGGCTATGGCGAAGCCTGCTGGCATGCGGTGCAGGCCAGCCGTGGCGAGGTGCTGATCTTCGTCGATGGCGACGGCGCCGCCGATCCGGCCGACGCGCGCTGGCTGCTCGGCGCCATCGACGCCGGCGCCGAGCTGGCGGTGGGCCTGCGCCTCACGCCCGACCCCGGCGCGCTGACCGCCGCCCAGCGCTGGGGCAATGCCCTGGCCTGCTGGCTGATGCGGCTGATCTGGCAGGTGCCGGCGGCCGATCTGGGCCCCTATCGCGCGCTGCGCCGAACCGCCTTCGACCGCCTCGACATGCGCGACCGCGCCTACGGCTGGACCGTGGAGATGCAGGTGCGCGCGCACCGCCTCGGCCTGTGCACGGTGCAGCTGCCGGTGGCCTGGCGCGCCCGCGCCGGCGGCGTTTCCAAGATCAGCGGAAGCCTGCGCGGCGTCGTCGGCGCGGGCTGCGGAATCCTCGGAATGATCGGCCGGCTCTGGCTGCGCGAACTCGCGCGCCGGCCCGGCTCGCTCGCCCATCGCCTCGCCCTCCGCCTTGCCCAGGCCCGCGCGCTCGCCCCGAACGCGCGGCGCTGATTCGCCCACCCACGACCACAACCCAAGGAGAGTCCGCTTGAACCTCAAACCGCTTGCCCATCTATCGATCGCGCTCGCGCTCGGCCTCGGCGCCGTGGCGGCGCGCGCCTCCGGCTCCGATGCCGGCGGCGGCGCGGAAACCGGCGACGCCCAGGCCTACAACCTCGGCAAGAGCGTCTATGCCAGCAAGGTCGCCTGCGCCAGCTGCCCGCTGCCGGGCAAGTCGCTCGACGAAGCCACCGCGCGCGAACTGCTCGCCGGCAAGCACCTGCCGACGCTGGCCGACGACGAAGCCAATGCGCTCGGCGTCTACCTCAAGCGCCGCTTCAAGCTGTGAACGCGAGGACCGAGACCATGCATGCACGCAAAGCCCTCGCCCTGCTGCTCGCCGTCGCGCCGCTCGCGGCCTTCGCCGAAGGCGATTCACCCTGGCTGCCGATTCCGGGCAGCGCCGCCCTCACCGCCAGCCATACCGAGCAGAGCGGCAACAAGGGCTGGATCGGCGACCAGAAGCTCAGCATCAGCGACATCACCGGCGGCGCCGCCACGCGCTATCGCCGCTCGACCAGCGCGCTGCGGCTCGACTACGGCATCAGCGATGCCTTCGCGCTCGACGTCGCCGTGGCCTATGCGGCGGTCAAGTCGGGCAATGCCGACAACAGCTACGGCCTGGCCGACAGCGTGATCGGCGTGAGCTGGCGCGCGCTCGACGAGCTGGAGCGGCCGGCGCTGCCGACCCTGACCCTGCGGCTGGCCGGCATCGTCAAGGGCGACTACGACGCCGGCCGCTTTGCCGGCATCGGCAACGGCGCGAGCGGTGTCGAGGTCGACGCGATCGTCGGCAAGCAGTTCACGTCGAAGTGGTCGGGCTCGGCCGAACTCGGCTTCCAGCACCGCGACAGCCACATCCCCAACGCCGCCTTCATCGACATCGGCACGCGCTACCGCTTCGCGCCGAAGTGGAGCGCCAGCCTCGGCTACAGCGCCAAGCGCTACAGCGGCGAGCTCGACATCGGCGGCCCGGGCTTCACGCTGGCGCGCTTCCCCGAGGTACGCGAGGAACGCCAGATCGCCAAGATCGGCGTGGGCTATGCCTTTGCCGGCAATCAGGGCGTGGCACTGAGCGTGGGCACCGTCACCGGCGGTCGCAACACGGTGCAGGACCAGGCCATCGCCAATCTGGCCTACACCTTCGCGTTCTGACGCCGCGCCGGCCATGCACGCCCGCCCGCTTCCACCTGCCCACGCGGCCGGCCTTGCGCTGCTCGGCGCGACCCAGGTCGCGCTGCTGCTCGCGGGCGGCACCGTGTTCGGCGCGGCGGATGGCGCGCGGGCCCTGGCCGGCGTGCTCGGCGCCGCCGGCGTCGGCATCGGCACGCTGGCCTGGCTGGCCTGCGACTCACGCTTCGGACGGCTCACGCCGGGCTTCGTGCTCGGCCTTGCACTGCTGCTGCGGCTGGCCGCCAGCGCCGCCACGCCGCTGCTCGAAGACGACCATTTCCGCTACCTGTGGGATGGCATGCGCACCGCCACCCATTTCGATCCCTACCGGCATGCGCCGTCGGACTTCTTCGGCGCCACGCAGCTCGATGCGCGCTGGCAGGACATCCTCGGCGGCATCAACAACCCCGACCTGCCGACCCTGTACGGGCCGGTGCTGCAAGCGCTGTTCGCACTCGCCCACCTGATCGCGCCGGGCCGCATCGGCGCGCTCCAGGGCCTGCTGGCGGCGCTCGACATGGCAGTGCTGTGCGTACTGGCCGCGCAGCGCGTGGCGCCGCGCTGGCTGGCGGCCTATGCGCTGCATCCGCTGCTGCTGAAGGAAGCCATCGCCACCGCCCATCCGGACGGCGTGGTCGGCCTGTTCCTGCTGCTCGCGCTGCTGGCCTGGCACCGCGCCCGGCCGGGTCTGGCCGGTGCCCTGCTGGGGCTGGCGGCCGCGACCAAGCTGTCGGCACTGGCCGCGCTGGCGCTGTTCTGCCTGCCGCCGGCAGGCCGCCGCGCGGCCCTGCCGGGGCCGCACCGGCCTGCCGCAGCCACGCTGCGCTGGGTCGGCTGGATCGGCTTCGGCAGCGCCGCTGCGCTGGCCGGCTGCTACCTGCCCTTCCTGCTCGCCGGCGCCGGCAGCGATGCCACCTCGCTCGCCGTGTTCGCGCGCGAATGGCGCTTCAACCCGCTGCTGTTCCGCAGCGTCGACCTGGTCTGTTCGCCAGCGGTCGCACGGGCCCTGGCCGGCGCGCTGATCGCCTTCGCCATCGCCTGGATCGGCTTGCGCTGGCGCGCCGTGGCGGCGCGCTGGCCGCGCTCGCTGCCGCCGGCCGATGCCGCCGTGGTGGCACTGCTGGTCTTCGCGCCGGTGGTGAACCCCTGGTACTGGCTGTGGGCGCTGGCGCCGGCGGTGCTGCGCGCCAGCCCGGCAGTGCCGGCCGTCGCGGCCGTCGCCGGCCTGTCCTATCTCAACAGCACGGTGCTGGCCGAAGCCGGCTGGCAGCACGGCGGCGGCACGCCCTTCGCGGTGGCCTGGCCGCTGACGCTCATGCAATTGCTCGTGCTGGTCGGCGCCATCGCCGCCGACCGGCGCCGTCGCCCGGAGCCCGCCGCCCCGGCCTTCCTGCCGTTCCCGCCC
>NZ_MUHU01000015.1 GCF_002105195.1 Derxia lacustris
GCCGGCGCTGCGCAATGCGCTCAAGGGCATGGTCGCCAGCAGCGCCGGCGCGGTAAAGCGCGCAATCGGCCCGCGCATGCGGGTGATGCGGCGGAACGCCGGCGACAGCGCGGCCGGCGGCGTGAAGCCGGCACCGATCTGGCCAAACACGGTGCGCGGTTCGCCGGGCAGCCGCAGCTTGGCCTGCACGCCGCGCGTGATCTGCGCCAGCGCGCCGAGGTCGAGCTTTTGCAGATGGCGCCGGTGCAGCGCCTCGCCGACAAAGCGGCTCATCTGCATCAGCGCCAGCATGCGATTGGCCTGCTCCACCTCGCCGACCTGCGCCCAGGCCGCCTGCATCAGCGGCTCCTGATCCTTCTGCACCACCCGCGTGCCGAGGCCGGCAATCACGCGCAGCAGCGGCGCGGTGTTGAGCCGCGTGAACCAGTCGGCATCGGCCTTGGCGGCGCTGAGCGGCGGATTGCCAAAGACCGGGCCGAGCTTGTTCTCGGCGCGCTGATAGCGGGCGTAGAGCCGGGCGCCGACGCGCGGCAGCGCCTCGCTGCCGTCGCCGACGCGGTCGAGCTCGATGCGCAGCAGATCGCGCTGGGCCGGAATCCATTCGGCCTTCTCGGCCGGCTGGCCGGCGGGCGGCTTGGTCGGCGACACCAGCGCGCAGCGCAGCAGCTGGCGTGCGCCGGGCGCGTTCTCGGCCAGCGCCGGCAGGCCGCCGCGCGGCTGGCTCACATCGACCGGGCGGCGGCCGATGGTCCAGGGCGCGACCACCGGCACGATCTTCTTCGCCAGCTGCTCGAAGTCGCCAAACGTGCTGGTGGAGAAGGTCCAGCTGGTGAACGCCGGCAGCGCGATTTCGGTGGCGGCATCGCTGGCGTCGGCGGCGCGGTTCCAGGCCGGCGCCAGCGTGCCGCCTTCCAGCCCCAGCGCCGCCTGCACGCCGGCATCGAAGGCCGGCACCAGCGCGGCCACATAGCTGCGCCCGGCGTCGAGCTTGCGCGGGCAGAGGAGGCGCGCCAGGTTCTGCGCCGCATGTTCGGGCCCGAGCCGATCCGCCAGCGAGGCGCCGCCCGCCACCGCGCCCGAGACCTGCGCATGCGCCCAGGCCCAGTTGTCGTCGAGCGGTTGCAGCTCGCCCAGGCGGGTGCGCAGCTGCTGCGGCAGGCCGTTCTGGCCCGGCTCCAGCGTGGCGAAGGCGCTGTCGCAGACCACCAGCGCCAGCCAGGGCGCGAGCCGCGAGCCCTCGGGCGCAAACGGCGAGAACAGCCAGGGAAACTCGGGCCGGTCGAATTCGATCTGGGCCAGGAAATTGGCCTCGGCATCGGGCGTGCCGGGCGCCGGCACGCGCCGGATGATCTGCGACGGATCGATGGCCTGCACATCGCCGGGGCCGCGCAGCGTGAGCGTGCGTTCCACCGGCAGCGTGGCGCCGCCGTCCTCGCCGACATTCACTTTCACCGTGACCGTGCCGCGCACCGCGCCGGCCACCGGCGAGGCGATGGCCGCCGCCAGCCCGCTGCGCGCCCACGAGAGAAAGCTGTATTCGCCGAGCACCACGTTCTCGGGCGCATACGGCGTGAGCGGTGCGAGTGCGGTGGCGTCGGCCAGGGTGAAGCCGACGGAAAGCGCGAGCGATGCGTTCATGCCAGTGCTCCTTCGAGCGATTGCGCGGCAACGATCTGAAGGCCGGCGCCGGCATTGGCCTTGAGCCAGCTCGCCGCGACCATCGTCGGCACGCCGCGCGGCGCGCCGGCCGGCAGCGACAGGTCATCGGCGCGCGCCACCGACACCGTGCCGGCGGCCTGGGTGCGCACCGTGGCGGCCGGGTTGATGCGCGCCGGCGCATAGGGATTGCCGACTGCGCGCGCCGCCGCCGCGACCGCGCTCTGGCGCAGAAAGCCGCGATTGCTCGCCAGCGCCAGATTCAGCTCGGCAAAGCTGAAGCGCTCGACCAGCCGTGGCGTTTCCTCGTGCGGATAGCAGGTCTCCCAATCCACGGCGATGCTGCCCGGATCGGGGTCGTGGGTGACGGCCGCCGCCGCCGCCAGCCGCATGCCGCAGGGAAAGCTCTCGAAGTCGGGCCGCGACACCTGCTGGTCGTCGCTCATCTTGATGAAGTGGCCGGGCGAGAACAGCTCGGTCGCATGCGACACCGCCTGCAAGCTGCCGCTGCCGATGCTCGCGTCGGCCAGAAAGGCGCGGTTCGACGTGACCGGGCTGGAGCCGAGCCGGTCGATGTGCGTCTCCAGCGGCAGGCGCTGCTGCTTCACTTCCAGCGCGCCGAGCGGATGGACCAGCAGCGGCAGCGGATCGTCGCGTAGCCGCACCATCTGGTCGGCGCCGGCCGGCAGCACCGGCTTCCAGGCCTCGTCGGCCAGCAGCGCCTGCTGCACCTGCTGGGCCGGCGACACGGCCGGCAGCTGAGTCTTGTCATCCTCGCCCCAGGTGATCGGGCCGATGTCGACCGGCACATCCCACCAGAGGATTTCCACCGAGGCATGACCTTCGAGCTTCCACGGCGTGGTGCCCGACAGCTCGCCATGAAAGCTGGCGCCGGCAATCGTCGCGCCGAAGGCCTTGATGCGGATGCCCGCATCGATGACGACGATGAAATAGAACTTGGGCGACCACTGGAACAGCGCATCGAGCGACAGCCAGGCCTCGCCGCTGGCCGGCCCCACCTCGGCCTTGACCGAGACCTTGCCGCCGAACTGCACCGAGTTGGAGGTGATGGCGAAATAGCCCTCGGCCGTGACCTTGAGCCAGTCGACCGGCGGCGACACGTTGACCGTGAAGCGCCGCATCTGCGACAGCTCGGCCGGCGCCTTGTACTTGGGAAAGAAACCGCCGATCGACAGCGCGAATGCCGAGCCGCCGGCCCAGCGCACGAACAGCCCGATGTCGCCGCTGATCGTCACCTTGAAGATCTTGGAGTTCTGCAACGACACCAGGATCAGCAGGTAGTCGGGCGAGATCTCGCCATAGATTTCCGCGCGCAGATCGACGATGCGCAGCTTGGCTTCCACATCGGCCGAGGGCACGCCGATCTCGACCGCGCCCAGCAAAATCACCTTGGGATCGGGCAGCGCAATCAGGATGCCGACCCGCGCCTTCATGAAGCCGGCCTGCGAGCCCCAGCCCAGCTCCACCATCGGCCCCACCACAAACGCGCCCGGTTGCGCCGGAAAGGCCTGGCCAAGCTGATCGAGGATGGTCGGCGCCGACGCCACCGGATCGTTGGGGAAGAGCAGGTTGCCGATCATCCCGCTCTGCATGCCCTTGGTGAGCGCGGCGGTGTCGATGCGCCGGTCGATCGCCAGCAGCCCGCCCACGCCGTTGAGCGTGAAGCCGAAGGACAGCTCGATCTTGGGCATGAAGTGCACGCCGATCACGATCACCATCGAGAACGGATCGGTCGCGATCAGGCCGATGGCGGTCACGCCGATCTTCACCACCTGAAGGTCGATGACGCCGCCGTACTCGCCGCCGTGCTCCAGCTCCTTGTAGCGCAGGTAGCCGCCGCCGCGCACCGGTCCCACGTTGATGCGCAGCCCCGCGCCCGACGGCGGCTTGGGCTTCACCTCCAGCGCGCCGCCGTCATGCCAGAAGATCGACACGCCGCCTTCCTCGACCACGGTGGCAAACGCCGAGCCGATCTTGCCGGCGATGGTGGTCATGATGTCGATGCGGCCCGAGTCGTCGGCCTGCTGCTTGGCCGGCCGCGCGATGGCCAGCTCGCGCACCTCGATGCCCGGCAGCGAGAAGCGCACCGGCAGCACCAGCCGCTTGTTGGGCCCGCTGCCGAAGGTCAGGCCGTCATGCGTGTCGAGCGTGATGGCGGTCGACTTGGCATCGGCCGTCGGCGCCTGCGCCGGGATGATCTTTTCGAGGAACTTGTCGCCGCGCAGCCCGGCCTTGAGCGTGGTGTTGATCGCCACGCCCAGCTTGGCCACGTCCTTGTACTGAAAGAAGGCCTCGATCCAGCCGCCGTCGAAGGACAGCGCGCCGACCGCATGCTGGCCGGTGCCGATCAGCTTGAGCGCGAGGCGCTTTTCGCTGCGGTTCCAGCTCAGCTCGTCGGCGAACTTGCCGCCCGCGTTGTCCACGCCGAGCACGGTCTTGCAAACGCTGTCGAAGGTCTTGTGAACATCGCCGGCCATGTCGGCGAACGGCTTCTTCCACGGCGCGGTGATGCCGCGGATCGCGTCCTCCATCTGCTGGCGCGCGGCCGGCGTGGGCTCGGGCTTGGCCAGCTCGACCGCGATGATGCCGACCGCCTCGTCGAAGGCGATCAGCAGATAGCCAAGCTCGGTGGCGGCGCGGCCGGCAGCCTCGAAGGTGAACGGGTCGGTGCCCAGTTCCTTGGCCATGTTGGTCACGGCCGTCTTGCCGGCGTCGATCTTGGGCTTGAGCGCCTTGACCAGCGGCTCGACCTGGGGCTTGAGGTCCTTGATGTCCTTCTTCAGCTCATCGAGCCGCGTCTTGGCGGTGCCGGCCGGCGAGCCGTCGAACAGCGATTTAACGAGGCTGCCCGAGTCGCTGAAGCTTTCGCCGACCAGATCGCCGGCGCGCGAATGCGCGAATGCCAGGCAGCCCTTGACCAGTGCGGTCCATACGTTCTCGGCCATCGACGTCTCCGCAAGGGGAGGATCGCTGGGCGGTCAGCCCAACTTGGCGCAGGGCTCCGGGCGATCCGGTGGGGCATCCTGGGCTTGCAGAAATGTGCTGTCCATCACGGATAATGCGTTCTAGGTGTTGACACCTAACGCATCAAAAACACTGAGCGCTCGCTCCAACTCGGGCGCCGTCGGGGAGATTGGCCGCATGAAGAAGACCCTGCTCGCGCTCGGCGCCGGCCTGCTTGTCGGTCTGGCGCCCTGCCAGGCCACCGTGCTGTCCGTCGATGACGGCTGGACCGTGTTCCGCTTCGACGGGCCGGGCAGCAGCCTGGCGGGCGCGCCGTTCAGCTTCAGCTTCGGCGCTGGCGGCGGTGTGCTGTCGGTGACCGACAGCTTCTTTGCCGGCGACCGCTTTGCGCTGTTCGACGGCGGCGTGGCGCTCGGGCTGACCTCGGCGCCCGAGGGCGACGGCGGCTTCATCGACGATTTCGACCAGGCATTCGGCGATCCGCGCTGGAGCCACGGCAGCTGGCGGCTGGGCGCCGGCAGCCACTCGATCACCAGCATCGCGGTGGACTCGCCGTTCTATTCGGGCGCGGGCGGCCTGCGGATCGTGGCGTCGCCGGTGCCGGAAGCGGGCGGCGCGGGCGCGCTGCTGGCCGGGCTGGCGTTGCTGGGGCTGTGGCGCCGGCGGCGCGGCTGAGCCCGGGCGCTGCACCGATCCGGCCAGCCGCTGCACATGCCGGTCTAGGTCGCTCCGGCAAATCAACACCGGCTTGCACCGGTGGCCGCTCATGCATTTCAAGCAGTCCGCGATATTTCCAGCAAATGACGCTGGAAACCGCTCAGCAATTTCATTTCCCAGCATGGCGATCGCCGTCTTTGCTGCGTTTCTGACATTCATTCATTTCCATCGATTGGCATTACATATCCGCCAGCTTTGAATCCGGCTGGAATGGCTGTTGCTGTCTGCATTTCAAGAAAGTCGATTCGACTGCATCCGCTATTTCATCCAGAGTCGGAGATCAATCTTGAAATCGAGCAGGAATGGTGCAGAACGCACAGCTTGGGCAAACGACTGGCCGGCGCAGATTCGGCGCCGGCGTTCGGTCATTGCCATTGCGGCAGCACTGGCGGCGTTTTCGCAGCAATGCGTGCAGGCAGCCGACAAGACGCCGGCCGAACTCGAAGCCGAAAACCGCAAATACCAGGCTGAAATCGCCGAATTGCGCCAGGCGCTCGAAGAAAGCCGCAAGGCGCTCGGTCAGCGCGCGCCGGCGGCCGAGCCGGCGGCAAATGCCCAGGCCGAGCCGGCAAATGCCGCCGGCGCTGCGGGCTCGGCCAATGGCGGTGCGCTCGAAGCGGTGACCGTGCGCGGCAAGCGTTCGCCGCTCGCCGCATTGAAGGATGTGCCGCGCTCGATTTCCGTGGTGGCGGGCGAAGAACTCGAAAAGCAGCAGGTCAACAATTTCCGCGACATTCTGCGCCGCATCGGCAATGTGAAATGGGGCGGATCGAGCACCAATCCGACCACCACCGCATTGAGTCTGCGCGGCGTGGGCTATCTGGGGACCGGTGGCGCATTGAGTTTCGATGCCAGCGTCAATACCACGGTCGACGATGTACCCTACATCCTGTCGAACATGGCGGTATTCAACAGCTATTACGACATCGAGACCGTCGATGTGGCGCGCGGGCCCCAAGGCACGTCGGGCGGCTATTCGGCCAGTCTGGGCAAGATCACCTTCACCACCAAGAAGCCGAGTTTCGTGCCGGAGGCCGAAGCGTCGGTCACCATCGGCCAGCGCAATACGCTGATTGCCAAGGCGGCCATTGGCGGACCGGTCGTCGACGATGTGCTGGCCTGGCGCGGCACGATCTACCGCGAACAATCGAACGGGCCGGTCGAGAATCAGTATTACAACGCACGCAACGGCGGCGGCAATGAAGTGACCTATGGCAACATCGACCGCACCTTTGGCAAGCTGCAATTCCTGCTGGTGCCGAATGCCGATTTCAATGCGCGACTGAGCGTGGATATCACGCCCAACAGCAAGGAATACGGCATTTCGTCGAATGGCGGCGTGTTTCCGCGCGGCGTGCCCGAGTACTACGATTCGATCGGTGCCGATGGCAAGCGCATCCGCGTCAATCCTGACTTGCAGGATTCCGGCCGGCTCACGCGGCGCTGGTTTACCCAGGATCCGGGCTGGAGTTATGACGGCAACTATCTGCGCGAATCGAATCGCGCCGAGCACTACCCGATCGCCAACGACACCCGTGGCGCCTCGGTCACGCTCAACTGGCTGCTCGGCGATCACAAGCTCACGTCGATCAGCGGCTGGCGCGATTACCACTTCGACTTTGGCAGCCCCAATTTCAGCAATCCCACGCCCTTCGATATCCAGCGCGGGCCGTCGTCGGGGCTTGGCTATTTCCGCCAGAAGACCCAGGAATTTCGCCTCACGTCGCCGAAGGGCGGGCTTTACGACTATCAGCTGGGCTTTTTCTATGCCGACGTGTTCAAGTCGAGCGGTGGCGAAGGGCGCGGCAGCAAATACGGCTCGGATGCTGGCGCCTATTATGCGAATGCGCAACAATATCAGCGTCTCGATCTCGACGGCGCCGGCCGCTATCTGATGGCCAATTCGCTCAACCGGCTCGGTGCCAACAGTTATTCCGAGAAGAAGGACACGACCGCAGCGCTTTATGGCAGCGTCAACTGGCATCTGAGCGAAGAACTCAATGTGAATACCGGGCTGCGTCTTGCCGCCGAGCGGCGGCGCAATGACGTGAATTACAACGCCATCTACGATCAGGGCTTTGCGCCGGAACTCAATCCGGTGCAGATCAGCAATGTGGCGCTCGGCGGTTTTGCCACCACGGCGGCCGGCGCACTCGCTTCGACCAACAACGCCACCCAGCTGGCACTGGCCGATTACACCGCCAAAAAGTATTTCGGCGCCGCCAGCTATTCGGCGCTGACCACGGCGCAAAAGCAGCAGGTGGCCGATGCCAAGGCGATCCGCGCCGCGCAATTGAGCGGGATTTACGGCCAGAGCGTGGCCCAGCCGTTCAGCAAGACGCTTTACGGCGCCAACATCAGCCCGAGCTACAAGTTTTCGCCGACCGATACCGGCTATTTCTCGTGGCAGCACGGCGAGAAGGCCGGCATTGCGCAGATCGTGGGTACCACGGTCAATGGCGGCAGCTCGGTGCCGGTGCGGCCGGAAAAGAACGATTCCTTCGAACTGGGCTGGCGTTCGCAATTGCTGGACAATGCGCTATCGGTCAACGGCACCGTGTTCTTCCAGACGATTCACGATTACATCAGCAATCTCTATTTCTATGACGAGGCCCGCACGCGCGCCAACAATTTCGACCAGATCTATTACACCACCGGCGTCGGCAATGTGCCCAAGGTGCGTTCCAAGGGCATCGAGCTGGATATTGCCTATGGCGGACGCAACGACAATCTGCGGCTGTCGGGCGCCTTCAACGATGCGCGCTATGTCGATTTCAAGTTCGCCGCCAAGCCGCTCGAACTCGGCGGCACTTCGGTGCCCTATTACGATGTGAGCGGCCGGCGGCTCGCCGGCGTCGGGCCGTTCAGCTTCAATCTGTTCGGCGAGCACTGGTGGACGGTATTCGACAACAAGCGGCTGTTTGCGAGTGCCAATTACAACTACACCAGCAGCTATCTGACCGATCCGTCGCTGTCGCGTTTCAGCCGGGTGGACGGTTATGGATTGACCGATCTGGGCGTCGGCATCGGCAGTTTCGACCGCAAGTTCGAAGTGAGCTTGCTGGTCAAGAACGCCTTCAATGTCGATTACGGCTATCAGCCAGTCTGGAATCTCTACATTCCGGGCACGCCGCGCTGGGTCGGGCTGACGGTGAGCGGCAAGCTCTAGCGCCGGGGCGGGCGCGGCCGACCACCCCGGGCCGCGCCCGCCTCAGCCGCGCGTGGCAGCGCGGATTTCGTCGAGGATGGCCGGGTCGTCGATGGTGGCCGGCACCGCCACTTCCAGCCCGTCGGCGATCCGCGCCATGGTGCCGCGCAGGATTTTTCCGGACCGCGTCTTGGGCAGCCGCTCGACCACCAGCGCCTGCCGGAAGGCCGCGACCGGCCCGATGCGGTCGCGCACCGCTGCCACCACCTCGGCCGCGATCAGCTCGCGCGAGCGCGTGACGCCGCGCTTGAGCACCAGAAAGCCGAGCGGCGCCTGGCCCTTGAGCTCGTCGGCGACGCCGATCACCGCGCACTCGGCCACGTCGGGATGCGCGGCCAGCACCTCCTCGATGGCACCGGTGGAGAGCCGGTGCCCGGCCACGTTGATGACATCGTCGACGCGGCTCATCACATAGACATAGCCGTCGGCATCGAGGCAGCCGGCGTCGCCGGTCTTGTACCAGCCGGGCAGGTCGCGGAAGTAGGCGCGGTCGAAGCGCTCGTCGCCGTTCCAGATCGTCGTGGCGGCGCCCGGCGGCAGCGGCAGCCGCACCGCGAGCAGGCCGGTTTCGCCGGTCGGCACTTCGCTGCCGTCGGCGGCCAGCGCATGGATGTCCCAGCCCGGCACCGCGCGCGACGGCGAGCCGTGCTTCACCGGCAGCCGCTCGATGCCGAGCGGATTGGCGGCGATCGGCCAGCCGGTTTCGGTCTGCCACCAGTGATCGACGACGGGCACGCGCAGATGCGTCTCGGCCCAGCGCAGCGTGTCGGCATCGGAGCGCTCGCCGGCCAGAAACAGGCCCTTGAAATGCGGGAAATGCTTGCCGCGCAGCAGCTGGCCGTCGGGGTCTTCGCGGCGGATCGCGCGGATGGCGGTCGGCGCGGTGAGCAGCACCTTCACGCGATGCTCGGCCAGCACGCGCCAGAACGCGCCGGCGTCGGGCGTGCCGACCGGCTTGCCCTCGTAGAGCAGGGCGGTCGCGCCGGCCAGCAGCGGGCCGTAGGTGATGTAGCTGTGGCCGACCTGCCAGCCGATGTCGGACGCGGCCCAGAACACGTCGCCCGGGTCGATGTCGTAGACCGCCTTCACGCTCCACAGCAGCGCGACCGCATGGCCGCCGTTGTCGCGCACGATGCCCTTGGGTTGGCCGGTCGTGCCCGAGGTGTAGAGGATGTAGAGCGGATCGGTCGCGGCCACCGGCACGCAGTCGGCCGGCGTGGCGGCGGCCATGCTGGCGAGCCAGTCGTGATCGCGGCCGGCTTGCAGCGCGGCTGCGCATTGCGCGCGTTGCAGCACGACCACCGCCGGCACCTTGTGCGTGGCGCGGTCGAGCGCGGCGTCGAGCAGCGGCTTGTACTCGACCACGCGGTTCGGCTCGATGCCGCACGAGGCCGTGACCACCGCCTTCGGCGTGCAATCGTCGATGCGCGAGGCCAGCTCCGGCGCGGCAAAGCCGCCGAACACCACCGAATGCACCGCGCCCAGCCGGGCGCAGGCCAGCATCGCCACCACCGCCTCGATGACCATCGGCATGTAGATGACGACGCGGTCGCCCCGGCCCACGCCGAGCGCGCGCAGCACGCCGGCAAAGCGCGCCGTCTGCGCCAGCAAGGCGGCATACGAAACGCGGGTTTGCACGCCGGCATAGGCGCTGTCGTGGATGAGCGCGGTACGGCTCCCGTGGCCCGCGCGCACATGACGGTCGAGCGCGTTGAAGCAGGTGTTCAGCTCGGCGCCCGCAAACCAGCGGTTGAACGGCGAGCGGCGCGCGTCGAGCACGCTGTCCCAGCGCCGGCTCCAGTCGATGGCTTCGGCGCGCTCGGCCCAGAACGCGGCTGGGTCGGCGCTGGCGGCGGCTTGCAGCCGGTCGAGTGCGCCGGGCACCTGCGTTTCGGGCGCGCGAACGTCTTCCGCCACGGAAATTTCCATGCTTGTCTCCTCGGTCCAGCGATGGGGCCGGGCCGGTCTGCTGCCGGCTGCGGCGGGATGGGCATGGCGAGCGCCAGGCCCGGCGTTCGGGTCAGAACGCGTAGTGGTCGAGCTGGCGCGCGATGACCATGCGCTGGATTTCGCTCGTGCCTTCGTAGATCTGGGTGATGCGCGCGTCGCGGTAATAGCGCTCGACCGCGTAGTCGGCCAGATAGCCGTAGCCGCCGTGAATCTGCACCGCCGCCGAGCACACGCGCTCGGCCATCTCGGACGCAAACAGCTTGGCCTGCGAGGCTTCGGACAGGCAGGGCTGGCCGGCCGTGCGCAGCCGCGCCGCATGCAGGATGAGCAGCCGTGCCGCATTGAGCTGGGTGTGCATGTCGGCGAGCTTCTCGGCAATAGGCGCGTGCTCGGCGATCGGCTTGCCGAACTGCACCCGCTCGCGCGAATAGCGCAGCGCGGCCTCGAAGGCGGCGCGCGCAATGCCCAGCGCCTGCGCCGCGATGCCGATGCGCCCGCCCTCAAGATTGGACAGCGCAATCGCCAGCCCGCGATTGCGTTCGCCGAGCAGGTTCTCGGCCGGCACGCGCACATGGTCGAGCGTGACCGCGCAGGTATCCGACGCGCGGATGCCCATCTTGTGCTCGACGCGGTTGATGACGAAGCCCGGCGTCGCGGTCGGCACCAGGAAGGCCGACAGCCCCTTCTTGCCAAGCTCGGGATCGGTGACGGCGAACACGATGGCAAGCCTCGCGCGCTTGGCATTGCTGACGAACTGCTTGGCGCCGTCGATGATCCATTCGCCATTGCGCAGCACGGCGCGGGTGCGCAGGTTGTGCGCTTCCGAGCCGGCCTGGGGCTCGGTCAGGCAGAAGCAGCCGATGGCCGCGCCGCTGGCGAGTTGCGGCAGCCATTCGCGCTTCTGCGCTTCGGTGCCGTGGCCCAGGATCGGCCCGCAGCCGACCGAGTTGTGGATGCTCATCAGCGCGCCGAGCGCGCCGTCGCCGGCCGAGATTTCCTCGACCGCGAGCGCATAGGCCACGTAGTCGGTATAGGCGCCGCCCCATTCCTCGGGCACGACCATGCCGAGCAGGCCGAGCGCGCCCATCTGGGCCACGGTGTCGTCGCCGATCCAGCCGTCGCGTTCCCAGGCTTCGGCGTGCGGCGCGACCTCGTTGCGCGCAAAGTCGCGCGCCATGTCGCGGATCATCCGCTGGTCTTCGCTCAGTTCGAGGTCATGCATGGCTCACCTCCTCGAGCGGCGCGAAGAAGCCCTGCACCTCGGCGGCGGGCACGTCTTCGATGGACGCATGGCGCCAGCGCGGCGCGTTGTCCTTGTCGACCAGCAGCGCGCGCACGCCCTCGATGAAATCGCCGCGCGGCAGCCAGTGGCCGGTCATGGCCAGCTCCATCGCAAAGCAGTCTTCGAGGCGCATCTTCTGGCCGCGCCTGAGCTGCTCGAAGGTGACCAGCACCGCGAGGGGCGAGCGCGCGCGCAGCAGCGCCAGCGTGTCGCGCGCCCAGGCGTCGTCTTCATCGGCCGCGAGCGACGCGAAGATCGCCGCCACATCGGGCTGGCCGAAGTGATGGTCGATGCGCGCATGCAGCGCCGGCAGGCTGGCAGCCGTGGGCGGCGCGACCAGCCCGCTGTTGACGGCGTTGGCCGTCACGCCGAACCGGTCGGCGAGCGCATCGAGCAGCACCGCGCGCAGCGCGCTCTGCCAGGCGATGCCCGCGAGCGCCTCGACCACCGCATCGGCGTCGTCGCTGCTGGCGAGGCAATCGGCCAGCCCGCAATACACCGCGTCGGCGCCGTTGATGCGCTGCCCGGTGAGGCCAAGGTAAAGCCCGAGCGCCCCCGGCAGCCGCGACAGGAACCAGCTGCCGCCCACGTCCGGAAAGAAGCCGATGCCCACCTCCGGCATGGCGATGCGCGTGCGCTCGGTGGCGATGCGCAGCGCCGCGCCCTGCGCGAGGCCCATGCCGCCGCCCATCACGATGCCGTCCATCCACGCGATCACCGGCTTGGGATAGCGGTGGATGAACACGTCGAGCCGGTATTCCTCGCTGAAGAAGGCCTGCGGCGCATCGCTGCCGGCCAGTTGCGCATCGCGCAGGGCGCGCACATCGCCGCCGGCGCAGAAGGCCTTGTCGCCGGCGCCACGCAGCAGCACCGCCTGCACCGATGGGTCTGCCGCCCAGGCGTCGAGCTGGCGCTGGAGCGCGCGGATCATGTCGAGCGTCAGCGCATTGAGCGCCGCCGTGCGGTCGAGCGTGAGGATGCCGAGCGCGCCCCGGCGTTCGGCACGCACATGGCTGGCGGCGTTCATGCGCCCTCCGGCTGGTAGTTGCGCACCAGGGCCGAGAAGTCGAGCCGGCCGTGCCCCGCATGGCTGAAGCCCTGATAGAGCTGCTGCGCCAGCGCGCCCATCGGCACCGGCTGCTTCGCAAGGCGCGCGGCCTCGGTGGCAAGGCCCAGGTCCTTGAGCATCAGGTCGGTGCCGAAGCCGCCGCTGTAGCCGCGCGCGGCGGGCGCCGTGGGCACCACGCCGGGCCACGGGTTGTAGACCTCGCTGCTCCAGCAGCGTCCGCTCGACGTGTTGATGATGCCGGCCAGCGTGACCGGGTCCATGCCCAGCGCCACGCCGAGCGCCATCGCCTCGGACACGCCGGCCATCGAGATGCCGAGCAGCATGTTGTTGGCCACCTTGGCGACCTGACCGTTGCCGCTCGCGCCGCAATGCACGATGTTGCGGCCCATCGCGGCGAGCAGCGGTTTGGCCTGCGCAAACACCGCCTCGTCGCCGCCGACCATGAAGGTGAGCGTGCCGGCCTCGGCGCCGCCGGTGCCACCCGAGACCGGCGCGTCGAGCAGCGCCAGCCCGGCCTGCGCGGCGGCGGCCGCGACCTCGCGCGCGGTGAACGGATCGATGGTCGAGCAGTCGATGAGCAGGCAGCCCGGCGCGGCGTTGGCGACGAGCCCGTCGGCGCCCAGGTACACGCCGCGCACATGCGCCGCCGCCGGCAGCATGGTGACGATGACTTCCACCTTGCTCGCGGCAATCGCGCCCGGCGAGGCGCCCGCTTGCGCGCCGGCCTGCACCAGCGCCGCCACCGCCTCGGCCTGCACGTCAAAAACCACCAGCTCGTGGCCGGCCTTCAGCAGGTTGCGCGCCATCGGCCCGCCCATGTTGCCCAGGCCCAGGAATCCGATCTTCATGCTCTTGTCTCCTCCGGTGGATACCGCGCTCAGCGGTGCTTGAACTGCGGCGGACGCTTCTCGACGAAGGCGGTCATGCCTTCCTTCTGGTCGTCGGTGGCAAAGGTGGAATGGAACAGCCGGCGCTCGAAATGCACGCCCTCGGCGAGCGTGGTTTCGTAGGCGCGATTGACCGCGTCCTTGGCCATCATCGTGATCGGGCGCGAGAGTTCGCTGATGCGCTTCGCGACCTTGAGCGCCTCGGGCAGCAGCTCGTCGGCGGGCAGCACGCGGCTCACGAGTCCGGCGCGCTCGGCCTCGGCCGCGTCCATCGTGCGGCCGGTCAGCACCATTTCCATCGCCTTGCTCTTGCCCACAAAACGCGTGAGCCGCTGGGTGCCGCCGGCGCCCGGAATGGTGCCGATGGTGATTTCCGGCTGGCCGAACTTGGCGGTGTCGGCCGCGAGAATGAAGTCGCACATCATCGCCAGCTCGCAGCCGCCGCCGAGGGCGTAGCCGGCCACGGCCGCAATCGTCGGCTTGCGGAAGCGCGCGATGCGCTCCCAGGTGGCGGTGATGAAGTCGGCGCCGTACACATCCATGTAGCTCCAGTCCTTCATCACCTTGATGTCGGCGCCCGCCGCAAAGGCCTTGGCGCTGCCGGTGACGACCACCGCGCCGATGCCGTCGTCGGCTTCGAGCTGGTCGAGCGCCAGGCCAAGCTCGCGCGTCAGGTCGGGCGACAGCGCATTCAGCGCCTTGGGCCGGTTGAGCGTGATGAGCGCGACGGCGTCGTGGAACTCGACAAAGAGGTTTTCGAAGGTCAGGTTTTCGCGGGACATGGAAGGCTCACTTGAGGGCGATGGTGGTATTCACGCCGCCGGTCGAGTCGTCGTCGAACCAGCGCTGCGTGACCGTCTTGCTCTGGGTGTAGAACAAGACGACCTGCTTACCATACGGTCCTAGATCGCCTAGTTTCGACGCGCGCGACCCGCTGAACGAGAACAGCGGCACCGGCACCGGAATCGGCACGTTGATGCCGACCTGACCCACGTCGATCTCCTCCTGGAACTTGCGCGCCGCCGCGCCCGACTGCGTGAACACCGCCGTGCCGTTGCCATTGGGATTGGCGTTGACGAAGGCAATCGCCTCGTCGAGCGACGCGGCCTCGACGATGACCAGCACCGGGCCGAAGATTTCCTGCTCGTAGATGCTCATGCCCGGCTTCACGCCGCTGAAGATCGTCGGGCCGACGAAGTTGCCCTGGGCATGGCCCGGCACTTCGGGCGCGCGACCGTCCAGCTCCAGCGTCGCGCCCTCGGCGATGCCTTGCTCGATGAGCCCGGTCACGCGCGCCAGCGCCTGCTTCGACACCAGCGGGCCCACGTCCACGCCGGGCTGGTTGCCGGGGCCGACCTTGAGCGTTTTCGCCTTGGCGACGAGGTCCGGAATCCAGTCGCGCGCCGCGCCCACCAGCACGGCCGTGGTCAGCGCCATGCAGCGCTGGCCGGCGGCGCCAAAGGCCGCGCCCACCAGCGCATTGAGCGTCTGCTCGCGGTGCGCGTCGGGCAGGATCACGCCGTGATTCTTGGCGCCCATCATGCATTGGGCGCGCTTGCCGGCCTGCGTCGCGCGGTTGTAGACATGGGTGCCCACGCGCGTCGAGCCGACGAAGGACACGGCCTTGATGTCGCGGTGGTCGCAGATCGCGTTGACCGCGTCTTCGCCACCGTGGATGACGTTGAGCACGCCGGGCGGCAGACCCGCTTCGAGCGCCAGCTCCGCGAGCCGCATCGTCACCATCGGATCCTGCTCGGACGGCTTGAGCACGAAGGTGTTGCCGCAGGCGATCGCCATCGGAAACATCCACAGCGGAATCATCGCGGGGAAGTTGAACGGCGTGATGCCGGCGCAGACGCCGAGCGGTTGCAGCAGCGTGTAGGTATCGACGCCGCCGGCCACGTTGTTGGCCAGCTCGCCGAGTTGCAGGTTGCCGATGGCGGCCGCGTGCTCCACCACCTCCAGGCCGCGGAACACGTCGCCCTCGGCATCGGGCAGCGTCTTGCCCTGCTCGGCGGTCAGGATCGCGGCCAGCTCCTTCATGTTTTCGCGGATGAGCTGCTGGAGCTTGAGGAAGACGCGGGCGCGCGCGCCGATGGCGGTGCTGCGCCAGGTCTTGAACGCGGTCTTGGCGCTTGCGACCGCAGCGTCGATTTCCTCCGGCGTGGCGAAGGGCACGCGCGCCAGCACTTCCTGCGTGGCGGGGTTGACCACGTCGCGCCAGACCGTGGTGGTCGATTCGACCAGCCGGCCGCCGATCAGCAGCTTGACGGTCGGCACCGATGAGGCGGCGGCTTGCGGTGCCAGCTGGGCCGGCGTGGCGATTTCGTTGGGCATGGCGTCGTCCTCCGTGAGATTGACGGCCATGCTAGGTGTGCAAATTTCCAGAGACAATGGCGCTCAGCGCAGCTTCGATCTGCAAAAATCCACAGCAATCCGCCGTCAAAACAAGGGATTCCGCGCATGGACTGGGACAACCTCCGCTACTTCCTGGAGCTGACGCGCAGCGGTCGGCTGGCGGTGGCGGCGCGCCGGCTGGGTGTCGATCACACGACCGTGTCGCGGCGCGTGCAGGCGCTCGAAGCCGAAGTCGGCCAGCCGCTGTTCTCGCGCGATGCCGGCGGCCATGCGCTCACCGAAGCCGGCCGCCGCCTGCTGCCGCAGGCCGAGCTGATGGAAAGCGCCTGCCTCGCCATCGAGGTGCAGCGCGAGGCCAGCGCGGCCGGCCTTGGCGAGCGGCTGTCGGGGCTGGTGCGCGTCGGCGCGACCGAGGGCTTTGGCACCGTGGTGCTGGCGCCGGCGCTCGCCGCGCTCACGCGCCAGCATCCCAACCTCGCCATCGACCTGCTCGCGGTGCCGCGTCTGGTCAACCTGTCGCGGCGCGAGGCCGACATCGTCGTGACGCTGGAGCGGCCGTCGCGCGGGCCCTATGTGTTCACGCGCCTGACCGACTACGCGCTGCGCGCCTATGCCTCGCGCGACTACCTCGCCGCGCACCCGCCGATTGCCAGCGTGGACGACCTGCGGCGGCATGGCTTTGTCAGCTATATCGACGACCTGCTGTTCAGCCGCGAATTGCATTACCTCGATGAACTCTGCCGGCCCGAGCGGATTGCGCTGCGCAGTACCAGCGTGCTTGCGCAGAAGGAGGCGACGGCGGCCGGGGCGGGGATTGCGATTCTTCCGGCGTTTCTCGCGGACAGCGATGCGCGATTGGTTCCGGTATTGCCGGAGGCGACGCGGGTGATCCGCACCTTCTGGATGACGATGCCGGAGGAGATTCGGCATCTGGCGCGGATGCGGGCGACCTGGGATTTCCTCAAGGCGCGGGTGGAGGCGGGGCGGGGTGGGTTGCTCGCTGAATGAATTCGGCAATGCCCGCGCAATCGGAATTTCTTGAATTACAAATGCCGCGCCATGCTCATTCTCTGATGAAAAAGGTTTCGCCGGTGTAGCGAAGAATGTCGATGAAATCCTGCCGAGCCTTGCGCGAAAGCCGAATTGGCGCTTTATGGGCGGACATCGGGATTGACGGGGTCTGCGCTGTGCATTGCCTTGCGGGCGCTTTCGGCAATGGCGTCCAGTTCTGCGGCGGAATAGGGCAGGCTTTCCCCTCGATCCAATTCACCGACACCTTCCGCAACGGCAGCTTGCCAGGCGGCCAGACGGGTTTCCTCGGCTTTCATGCGACGAATGGCATCGCGAATGACTTCTGTGGCATTGCCGTAATCGCCGCTGGCGACCTTGCCCTTGATGAAGCTTTCCATTTCGGGCGACAAATTGATGTGCATGGTCATGATTCACCTCGGATATATATATGAAATATACACAGCATGGACATGCCTGGGGGAGCTGGAAGGCGCGTCAAGCCGGTGAACTGCCCGACAGCACGCCGCTCCCACCCACCCCAAACCCCCGCCGATACCCCGTTGGCGTCGTCCCCAACACCCGCGCCAACTGCTGCCGCAACGCATTCGCCGAGCCAAACCCCGCCTGCTGCGCCACCACCTCCACCGGCCGCCCATCCCCACCGTCCACCAGCCCACCCTCCCCGACCAGCCTCCGCCCGCGCACGCAAGCCCCAAAGCCTCCCTCGGTGCACGCCGTGATGTGCCGCGGTGAGACGCGACTGATCGGGTTGA
>NZ_MUHU01000016.1 GCF_002105195.1 Derxia lacustris
GCTGGCGCCGGCATAGGCCACTGTGAGCGCACCGATGGTGCAGCGGCTGCGCGCCGCATCGACCGCCGTGACCGTGCCGACCAGCTTGTAGCTGCCGGTCGCCGCCGTCTTCAGCTCGACCCGCGTGGCCGTGACCGTGGCATTGGCCGCATCGAGCACGCCCCAGACCTCGACCGTGTCGCCCAGCGCCAGCCCGGCCAGGCTGGTGAAGCCCGAGTACACCGTGGTGGCCGTGAGCCGGGCGGTCTGGCCCAGCACGGTAAAGCTGCCGGCCGTCGCATCGATGGCCGTCACCGGGCCCAGCAGCTGGCTGGTCACGCGGATGGTCGTGGCCTTGCCGTTGCTGGCATCGCTGAGCGTGCCGTCGACCCGCACCATCATCCCGAGCCCGAGGCTGCTGCTCGACAGGGCGGCGCCGCTGTCGTCGGTGATGAGGGCGGCGCTGTCGTCATAGCGCAGCCCGCCGACGATCACCGAGCCAAAGCCGCTCACCGGGCCGATGGTGGTCGAGCCGGTGCCGCCGCTGCCCACGTCGGCCAGCACCGAGCCCAGCCCGCCGCCCCCGCCGCACGATGTGGTCATCAGCCCGAGTGAAGCCAGGCCAAGGCCAAGCACCGTGCGTCGTTGCGTCATGACTGTTCTCCGTTCTGATTGTCGGTGGCGCTCGGCGGCGCCTTTTCGTGGAACACATACAGCCCGAGCCGCAGGCGCTGACCGTCATCCTGCCCGGCGGCGCGGCGCTCGGCCGCCTCCAGCATGGGCACCAGACGTTGCAGCAGCAATGGCCATTGTTCGCGTGCAAGGGTTTGCACGGCATCGACCGCCGCCCGGTCGACCGGGCCGGCCCACACCGCCTGCTCGAAATGCAGCGGCTCGGGCGCGCGCACATTGCGCACCGCCGCGAGGAAATGGTCGCCGACATTGGCGCCGATGAATTCGAGCAGCGCGCGCTTCTCGCCGCTCGGCACGAAGCCCACGCTGGTCAGATGCAGCCGCCCTTCGCGCTCGGCCACCAGATCGAGCCGCATCAGCTCATCGAGCACGGTGCGCGGATGGACATCCTGGCTCACGCTCGCGCACAGGGTCGCGAAGCTCGGCCGCTCGTCGGTTTGCAGATTGGCCGACAGCGCGCGCGGCTGGCCGGCGGCGTCGAGAAAGTCGGGCGAGCTGCGCCAGCGCGTGAACACCAGCGGCGCCAGCGAGCGCGGCGGCCGTTGCGCCGGACCGGCCTCGGCCACGATGCGGTGCACATCCTTGCGATGCACGCCGGTGGAAATGGAAATCGCCGATTCGGTGACGCGGGCCTTGGGGCCGCGCGTCTCGCGGATTTCGGCGCTGGCGGCATCGACCAGCGCCGCCTTCAGGGCCTCGGTCAGCTCGGCGAGCTTGAGCCCCTGCGACAAGGCCAGCTCGGCGAGCGGACGCAGCAATTCCGCCAGCACGGGCCGGGCCCATTCCGATTCATTGCCGGGTGTCGATTCCATGACGGTGAGGATAGCCCGCCACCGTCTGGCTGTGCATTTTTCACAGACGAGAATCAACCCCAGTATTCAATGCGTCTGCAAATAGACGACATGGGTCTCCGTGTATTCCATCAGGCCATGCCGTCCGTCGGCGCCGCCAATGCCCGACTTGCGCCGGCCGGCATGAAAGCCCTGCATCGCCTCGAAATGCTCGCGGTTGATATAGGTCTCGCCGAAGCTCAGCTCGCGCACCGCCTGCATCGCGGCATTGATGTCGTCGGTGAAGATCGATGACGTGAGGCCGTATTCGCAATCGTTGGCCAGCGCAATCGCCTCGTCGAGGCCGCCGACGGTCTGGATCGGCAGCACCGGCCCGAAGATTTCCTTGCGCATGATTTCCATGTCGGCGCGGCAGCCGGCGATGACGGTCGGCTCGTAATGGAAGCCCGCCGCGCGGTCGGCCAGCTTGCCGCCGAGCCGGATCTCGGCGCCCTCGGCGCGCGCGCGCTCGACCATCGCCGCCACCTTGTCGAGCCCGATCTTGTTGACCAGCGGCCCCATGTCGAGCCCGTCCTCGCGCAGCGGATCGCCGTAGCGCGTGGCGGCCATCAGCTTGACCACGCGGTCGGTGAATTCCTCGGCCACCGAGGCCTCGACGTAGACGCGCTCGGCGCAGTTGCAGACCTGACCGGTATTGATGGTGCGCGAGGCGACGATGGACTTGGCCGCCAGCTCCAGATTGGCGCTCGCCAGCACGATGGCCGGCGCCTTGCCGCCCAACTCCAGATTCACGCGCGTGAGGTTGGCGGCGGCCGCCTTCATGATCGCCTGACCGGTCGCGACGCTGCCGGTAAAGCTCACCAGCCCCACATCCGGATGGCCGGTGAGCGCCACGCCAGTGGTCGCGCCGCGCCCCGACACCAGGTTGAACACGCCCGGCGGCAGATCGGTCTCGGCCACGAGCTTGGCGAACTCGAAGGCGTTGATCGGCGTCTCCTCGCTCGGCTTGACGACGATGGTGTTGCCGGTGATGAGGGCCGGCGCCATCTTTCGCGCGATGAGGAAGAACGGGAAGTTCCACGGCAGGATGCCGGCCGTGACGCCGATCGGCTTGCGCAGCAGAAAGATGCTTTCGTTCGGCCGGTCGCTCGGGATGACCTCGCCCTCGATGCGGCGCGCCCACTCGGCCATGTAGTCGATGTAGTCGGCGGTGAAGTCCACTTCCACCTTCGCCAGCCCGAGCACCTTGCCCTGCTCGCGCGTGATGACCTCGGCGAGCCGGTCGCGATGCTGGCGCAGCTTGGCGGAGATCTGGCGCAGGAAGCCGGCGCGCTGGATCGCGGGCAGCTTTTCCCAGCCGCGCTGGGCGCTGCGGGCGGCAGCGACTGCCTCGTCGACCACGCCGGCCGCGCTGTCGGGGATGAGCGCGATCAGCGAATGATCGGCCGGGTTGAGCACTTCGATGGTGGCTTCCGACGGCGCATCGATGAAGGCGCCGTTCACGTAATTGCTGTACTTCGTGACCATGAGGAACTCCTCGGAGAAGCCGGCGGACGACATGCCCGCCGACGGACGTGCTGAAGATTCATTCGCAATGAAGGTTCGTGCGATGCCGGCTCAGGCGGGCTTCGCGATGCGCTTGCCCGCCGCCTCCGACGCGTAGCCGAAGGCCAACCCGACGAGCCAGGTGAGCGCGACGAAGAACACGCTCTCGTCCACCTTGCCGCCCGAGCCAAAGAAAGCCGCCGCGCCGAGGAAGGCCGCCGGCGTGTACGACAGCGCCGGCAGCTCGGCCATCGCCACCAGCACGAAGGCCAGCACTGCCACCAGTCCGATCATCGCGACCAGACCACCGCCCGCCGCACCCACGCCGTACAGCGTCGCCGCCGTCAGCAGGATGCCGGCGAGCCCGGCAGCGAGCGCCTTGTTGAAGCCGCCCTTGCCGCCGCCGGCCGCGAAGAACGCGGCCCAGGCCACGAAGCCGATCCAGGGGTTGAAGCGCAGGCCGGGCTGGCCCACGCTCAGGAATACCCAGACCGCCACCAGTGCGCCTATGCTGAGCGCGAGTGCATGCAGGATCTTCATCGCGCGCTCCTCACCAGACGTAGGCGTACTTGAGGTTGATGCTGTTGTTGGCCGAGTGGTTGCGGCCGTTGACGCTGGCCGCATAACGCAGCGAGATCGACTGGTTGTCGAAGGTGTGGAACATGACACCCGCGCCCAGATCGGTCACGCGGCTCGACTTGATGTCGCCGCGCGATTGCGCGTTCTCGTAGTCCAGCGCCACGAAGGGCTCGAGCAGCGAATTGGCTCGCCAGCCGAGCCGCTGGTTGGTGTGGAAGCTGTTGCCCGGATGCAGGCCGTCGCTGCGCTTGCCCTGCCACACATAGCCGGCGTCGGCGGTCCAGCCGAAGTCGGCCGGCAAGCGCACGTCCCACAGGAAGCTCGACAGGTTCTTCCAGTTCTTGTCGCTGACGGCGGTGCTGCCGGCCGGAATCTGCACGAAGGACTGGAAGCCCAGCGTCGAGCCGGCGGTCGGCTTGTACCAGACCGCAAAGCCCGTCAGCGGATCGCCGATGCCGCTCGACTGCGTGGCGTTGCGACCGTCGCGCACGCTGATCTCGGGCACGATCACTTCATAGGCCAGGCCGATCTCCGGATGCGATTCGGGCGACCAGAAGCGCACGTACTTCGACAGCCCGACGATGGTCTGGGCACCGCTGCCGTCGACCTTGTCGCCCTTGTCGTCGTAGACGCGCTTGTTGTCCTGAACGTAGCCGTACTGCACGAACACGTTGAAGGGCTTGAAGCCGACCGGCAGCTCGTATTCGTGCGGGCCGATCACGTCGAAGGTGGTCTGTGCAAAGGCTTGCGGCGCAAAGGCGGCAAGGCCGCTGACGCATGCGGCGGCCAGCGCCGCCCGCTTGAACGGGGTGCGATTCATGTTCTGTCTCCTCTGGTTTTTTGCTTGGCGTCAGGCGGTCACTTGGCGACCTTGAACACCCACAGCACGCCGCCCTGCGGGACGACGGTCTTGTGGTCGAGCACGGCGTCGAAGGCGCCCTGCATGCGTTGCGCATCCACGCCCCAGCCCGACTGCACGGCCACGTACTGCTCGCCGTCGATCTCGAAGGTGGACGGCACGCCGGTCACGCCGGAGTTGGTGGGGTATTGCCAGAGCAGCTTGCCGGTGCTGGCGTCGAACGCATGGAACATGCGGTCGTTGGTGCCGCCGCCAAACACCAGGTTGCCGCCGGTGGTCAGCAGCGGGCCCCAGTTCATCTCGGGATACTCGTGGGTCCAGACCTTCTTGCCGGTCTTCAGATCCCAGGCCTGCACCTCGCCGACGTGCTGGCGCGATTCGGGCGTCATGCGCACATTGGTCAGGATGTTGTCGAGCGACACGCCGATGTAGAGCTCGCCGGCCTTGTACTTGGCGGCCTCGCCGGTCAGCTCGGAGCACAGGTTGTTGTTGGCCGGGATGTAGAACAGCCCGGTCTGCGGGTTGTAGGCCTCGGGCGGCCAGTCCTTGCCGCCCCACAGCGACGGGCAGAAGTGGGTCTTCTTGCCAATGCCGGGCACCGTGCCTTCGTTGTAGGTGGGCCGGCCGGTCTTCGGATCGAGGCTCTTGAACACCGTCTGCTTCACGAACGGCCAGGCGTCGACATAGTTCACCTTGTCGGCGGTGCGCTCCAGCATCCACACATAGCCGTTGCGGCCGGCATGCACCAGCGACTTGACCTTGCGGCCCTTGTGCTCGGTGTCGATCAGCAGCGGCGCCGACACTTCATCCCAGTCCCAGCCGTCGTTCCAGTGGTACTGGTGATAGCCCTTCAGCTTGCCGGTATCGACATCGAGCGCGATGGTCGAGTTGGCGTACAGGTTGTCGCCGGGGCGGCTGTCGGGCGTCCACGGGCCGGCATTGCCCACGCCCCAGAACGCGAGGTTGGTGTCGGGGTCGTAGCTGCCGGTGATCCACACCGAGCCGCCGCCGCGCTTGTAGCTGTCGTCCTTGGGCCAGGTGTCACCGCCCGGCTCGTCCGGGCCGGCCACGGTGTGGGTGCGCCAGGCTTCCTTGCCGGTCTCGGCATCGAAGGCGGCGACGAAGCCGCGCACGCCGTACTCGCCGCCCGACGAGCCGACCATGATCTTGCCCTTGGCCGCGAGCGGCGCGAGCGTCATGTAGTAGCCGCTCTTCCAGTCGGCGACCTTGGTCACCCACAGCTCCTTGCCGGTGGTCGCGTCGAGCGCGACGAGGTTGGCATCGGTGGTGGCGAGGAAGACCTTGTCGCCGTACAGCGCCACGCCGCGATTGGTCGGATGCAGCTGCTGCAACTCCTCGGGAATGGTCTTCTTGTAGCGCCAGAGTTCCTTGCCGGTCCTGGCCTCGAAGGCGATGACCTGGTTGTTCGGCGTGGTGACGAACATGTAGCCGTTGTTGACCATCGGCGGCGCCTGATGGCCTTCGTTCATGCCGCTCGAATAGGCCCAGGCCAGCGTCAGCTTGCCGACGTTGCCGCTGTTGATGCCCTTGAGCGGGCTGTAGCCCCAGCCGCCGTAATTGCCGCGGTACATGAGCCAGTTGGCCGGCTCGGGATTGCGCAGGCGGGCGTCGGTGACGCTGCTGTAGGCCGGCAGCGCTGCGTGCGCTGTGACGGCGCCGGCGAGCGCGGCGATGGCGCCGAGCGCGACGATGGACTTCTTCATGGCGGTCCTCCTCTGGGTGTTGCCGGGTGATTGGTGGGCGCAGGCGCCCCTGACCGCGTCCCGGCTGGGCGGTCGGTTTTGCTGATGCAGCGGAATAAAAAGGCCGGCGCGCGCATGCCCGCGACGCGCCGGCAAGAGAGGCAATCAGGCGGGCTTGGCGGGGCCGGGCTTGCCGTTGAAGCCGCCGGCCACGACGAGCCGGCCGGCTTCCACGCGCAGCGGCAGCCAGGGCAGCGCCTTGGCGGCGGGGCCGGCCGCGACCTGGCCCTTCTCGCGCGGATCGAACTGCGAGAAATGGCAGAAGCACAGCAGCGTGCCGGCCTTGTCGTTCCACTCGGTCACGTCGCAGCCCTCGTGGGTGCAGACGGCCGAGAAGGCGAGCACGCCACCGGCCGCGCGCAGCGCCGCATCGCCGTCGAGCGCGGCGGGGTCGACGCGGACCAGCGCGATCTTGTTGAAGCGCGAGCCGTTGCGGACGGTGCCGGTGGCCGGATCGACCGGGAAGACTTGCAAGGGCTTGCGATTGCTGGCGACGGCGTCGGCGGTGAGCGGCCGGGAGGCGTCGTCGTCGCTGGCGAGGACGAGCAGATCGCCGGCCTGCGGGCGGGCGTCGGCCGGGTCGTCGGCCAGCGCCGGGCCGGTCGGCAGCGCGGCGCCGAGGGCGATGCCGGCGGCGCCGCGCAGGGCGCGCCGGCGCGGCAACTCGGCGCTGGCGTGGTGCGGCGATCCGGCATCTGGCATGGCGCGGCAGGCGGCGCAGGCGGGCGGCATCGGGAGCTTCATGTCGGTCATGGCGGCGGGCGGTTTCAAGGGCTGCGGGGCGCCGCGCCGGGCACCGTCGGTCGGCCGCGAACGGCGTTGCGAGGGCACCGCAGCAAGGGCGGCGGATGCAGGCTGTTCGGCAACCGATGTGCCAGCGCGGCGGAGCGCGCTGCGTCGCTGCGCCGCCGCAGGCCCGGGCCGGCACCGGTTTCGGCTTTGCAATCAGTCACTTGCCTTCCCGGGAAGCGCCTGGCTCAAGCGCCCGGCGCGGCGCTGCATCGGCGGCCGGCGGCCGGCCCGTCGCAAGCGCGTCTCATGAGATTGAGACGCCGGCCTGAGACGCGCGCCGGCCGGCTGAGACGGCGCGGCGCCGCAGCATCGACACCCGCGCCGGCCCGCATTGCCGGCATGCGCCGCGCTGGCTACCCTCAAACCCACACACAAGATGCATCTTCGCGGCGGGCCAGCCTGGGCACCGCCGCGCCAGGGAGACGACAGGGATGCAGATCACCGAAGGTCACGACGATGACCGCCAGCCCGGCCTTGCCGACCGCATCGCGCGCTCATGGCGCCGGTCGGTCGAGGACTACCGGCTCGACCCGCATGCGCCGCGCCGGCCGCGCATCCTGAGCAGCGGCGAATGCCGCGAACTGCGCGAGCGCTCGGAATCGCTGCTGCGCGCGGCGCAATCGCGCATCGCGCGGCTGGAGCGCCAGATCGCCGACGGCGGCTATTGCGTCCTGCTCACCAACGAGCGCGGCGAGACCATCGACTTCCGTGGCGGCGCGGCCGAGCGCGGCTACAACACGCGCGGCCTGCGCGTCGGCGCCTGCTGGTCCGAGGACGAGGAAGGCACCAACGCGGTCGGCACCGCGCTGGTCGACGGCGAGGCCATCCTCGTGCACAAGCACGACCATTTCCGCGCCCACAACGCCGCCATCAGTTGCAGCGCCGCGCCCATCCTCGGCGCGGACGGGCGGGTACTCGGCGTGCTCAACGCCTCGGCCTGCGAGGCGCCCGACGACCGGCGCAGCCAGGCGATGGTGTTCCGGCTGGTGCGCGACAGCGCGCTCGCCATCGAGAACGCGGTGTTCGCCGACGCCTGGCGCAATGCCTGGCTGCTGCGCCTGAGCCCGGCCGGCGAACTCGGCGGCTGGGACGACGGCCCGCTCATCGCCTTCGACGACGACGGCCGCGTGCTGGCGGCGAGCCGCCGGTTGCAGCTCGGCTGGCGCCCGCGCGCCGCCCTGCCCGACTGCTCGCTGGCCGACCTGTTCGAGCTGCCGCGCGACGGCCTGACCGCGCATGCGCATCGCAATCCCGGCGTGCCGGTGCCGCTGCGCCACTTCTCCAGCGGCGCGCTGTTCCATGCCCAGTTGCAGGCGCCGGCGCGCGCCGCCACCCGCGCACCGCTGCGCGAGACCGCCGCCGCGCCCGAAGGCTTCGATGCGCTCGCGGTCGGCGATCCCGAGCTGCGCAAGCTGGTCGACCGCATCAAGCGGCTGGCCGATTCGCCGCTCGGCATCCTGCTGCTCGGCGAGACCGGCTCGGGCAAGGAAGCCTTCGCGCGCGCCATCCACGGCCACAGCCAGCGCCGCGCCCGGCCCTTCGTGGCGGTCAACTGCGCCGCCATCCCCGACACGCTGATCGAGAGCGAACTGTTCGGCTACAAGGACGGCGCCTTCACCGGCGCCCGGGCGCGCGGCATGGTCGGCAAGATCCAGCTCGCCGACGGCGGCACGCTCTTCCTCGACGAGATCGGCGACATGCCGCTCGCCTCGCAGACGCGGCTGCTGCGCGTGCTGGCCGAGGGCGAGGTGATGGCGCTCGGCGCGAGCCAGCCCGACCGCGTCGATCTGCATGTGGTCTGCGCCACCCACCGCGACCTCGCCGCGATGGTGGCCGACGGGCGCTTCCGCGAAGACCTGTACTACCGCCTCAACGCCGCCACCTTCCGCCTGCCGCCGCTGCGCGAACGCAGCGACCGGCGCGAGGTGATGCAGGCGGTGTTCGACGCCGAGGCGCAGGCCGCCGGCCGCCGCATCGCCCTGCCCGACGACGTGCTCGACCGGCTGCTCGGCTACGACTGGCCGGGCAACATCCGCGAGCTGCGCAATGTGCTGCGCTATGCGATCGCGGTCTGCGCCGAGCCGCGGCTGCGCGTCGAGCATCTGCCGGCCTCGCTGCTCGATGCGCTGGCCCGCCCGGCCGCCAGCGCGCGCGCCAGCCAGCGGCCGGTGGCGCGCGAGCTGGCCGACGACCGCGACGAGAGCCTGAAGCTGCGCCAGGCGCTGGCCGACTGCGACGGTCATGCGCCGAGCGCCGCGCGCCAGCTCGGCATGTCGCGCGCCACCTTCTACCGCCGGCTGCGCGATTACGGCATCGCGCCCGGCAGCGGCCGGCGCGGCTAGACCGGAGCGAACTTCAGCGAGTGTTTCGCGGCTTGCCGGTCGGCCGATGCGCCGGCTTACATGCCGGCATGCCCAACTTCTCCGCCCTGCTCCGCAGCGACCCGTGGATCGCCACGCTGGTCGCGCTCGCCATCGCACTGACGCTCGCCCTGATCGTGTTCCGGCTCGGCGATGCGGTCATCCGGCGCGCCGTCGCGCGCGCGCCGCTGGCCCAGTCCATCGCGCGCGCGGCGCGCTCGCCGGCCGCCTGGGCGCTGCCGCTCACCGCGATGGAACTGGTGCTGCACAGCGCCCCCGACCAGCTCGACGGCATCGAGACCGTGCGCCATGTGTCGAATGTGCTGTTCATCGCCGCCGTCACCTGGCTGCTGGTGCGCTGCGTGCGCGGCATCGCGGACGGCGTGCTCGGCGCGCATCCGTCCAACGTGACCGACAACCTCGGCCTGCGCCGGCTCGCCACCCAGACCCGCGTGCTGGCGCGCACCGCCATGTTCGGCATCGGGCTGGTCGGCATCGCGCTCATCTGCATGACCTTCCCGAGCGTGCGCCAGCTCGGCGCCAGCCTGCTCGCCTCGGCCGGCGTGGCCGGGCTGATCGCCGGTATCGCGGCCCGACCGGTACTCGGCAATCTGATCGCCGGCCTGCAAATCGGTCTCGCGCAGCCGATCCGGCTCGACGACGTGGTGATCGTGGAAGGCGAATGGGGCTGGATCGAGGAGATCACCGGCACCTATGTGGTGGTGCGGCTGTGGGATCAGCGTCGGCTGGTGGTGCCGCTGCAATGGTGGATCGAGCATCCGTTCCAGAACTGGACCCGGACCAGCTCGGAACTGATCGGCACCGTGTTCTTGTGGGTCGACTACCGCATGCCGCTCGATCCGCTGCGCGCCGAACTCAAGGCCGCCTGCGCCGCCTCGCCCGACTGGGACGGCCGGGTGGCGCTGCTGCAAGTGACCGATGCCGGCGAGCGCGCGATGCAGTTGCGCTGCCTGGTCAGCTCGGCCAATTCACCGCGCAACTGGGATCTGCGCTGCCATGTGCGCGAGCGACTGCTGACCTGCATGCAGCGCGACTGGCCGCAATACCTGCCGCGCCTGCGCGCCGAGATGAACTCGCCCGATCACGACGGCATGGCGAGCGCGCCGCCGGCCACGCCGGCCCAGGGCATCGCAGGCACCGAGATGGCCGCGCCGCAGCGGGTGCCGACGCATGTTGTGCCGCCGGCGTCCTGAAGCGCCAGCCTCAGTTGCGCCGCGCCACCAGCGCGCGGATCAGCTTCTGCACTTCGGACTGGTCGTTGACGAACCAGCGCGCCTCGCTGTCGGCGGTGGCGCCCACGCGCACCGTCATCCAGTTGGGCGGCGCATCGCGAAAGGCGTATTCGTCGGTGATGTCGTCGCCGATGAACAGCGCATGCGAGCAGCCGGTATGGCTCAGCACCGCTTCGAGCGCATCGTGCTTGGTCAGCGAATGCTCGGGCAGCAGATTGACCACGTACTGCCCCTCGATGAGGCAGGGCGTGGGCCAGAGCCGGTCGATCAGCTGGTCGATGCATTCGCGCGCCACGATCGGATCGGGCGAACGCCGGTAGTGCAGCGAAATGCCGATGCCCTTGAACTCGATCTCGACGCCCGGGCAGTGCACGCCCACATCCATGCCGATCTCGAGCTGATTGCGCCATTCCTCGCAGATGGCGCCGAACTCGGCCACGCCGGGCAATGCGCCGAACGGCAGCGGCAGCCCTTCGTTGCCGTGATTGCCGACTGCATAGCGCACGGTTCCGGGCAGCCGGGCGCGCAGGTCGCTCACCGAGCGGCCCGAGATCACCGCCACCGGGGCGCGCGAACTCAATGCCACCAGCGCCGCCAGGCCCTCGGGCGTCATGGCCGCATCGGCGGGCCGCGACGCGATGGGTGCGAGCGTGCCGTCGAAGTCGAAGGCAAACAGCGTTCGCGAAGATGCCAGTTGGTCGAGCGCAGCATTTCCCGCTTCGGAGAAGAGGTAGTCCATGCGCAGACCCGGCGTGTAAAAAGGATCACCCCACATTAGTAGCGCTCCGAGGAGGAAGAGAGCCTGTCGATTCGGTCGCGCGTTTTAGCGCTGTTTCTTTCCCGTGAGGCATCGAGCAGCATTCGCCCCGCCCAACGGTAGATATTGAAATCTTCAACAATGCCGCGCAGCGAGCGCATGCGTTCGGCCTGTTCGGCCGGATGCATGGTGGCCGCCTGGTAGAGCACATCGGCGGTCTGATCGACGTGATACGGATTCACGATCAGCGCTTCGGGCAATTCGGCGGCCGCGCCTGCAAACTGACTCAGGATGAGCACGCCCTGCTCATCGTCGCGCGCAGCGATGAACTCTTTGGAAACAAGATTCATGCCGTCATGCAGACTGGTGACGACGCAGACATCGCAGGCCCGGAAGTGGGCGAACACCGACTCGCTGCTGTGCTGCTCGACCAGCAGACGAATGGCTTCGGCCTGCCCCGGGCGCGCAAAGCGCTCGTTGATGCGCGCGGCCTGCTCGCGCACCCGCTGCTCGAAGTTGCGGTAGTCGTCGAGGATGGAGCGCGATGGCGCGGCAATCTGCACCAGCGTGAACCGGCCGATCATTTCCGGGTGCTTGGCCAGCATCGCCTCGACCGCATGAAAGCGCTCGACGATGCCCTTGGTGTAGTCGAGCCGGTCGACGCCGAGCGCGAAGCAGTGGCCGTCGGCAAAGCCGTAACCGGCGCGGATGCGCTCGCGCGCCACCACCGCCGCCTGGCGCTGCTCGGGCGACAGCGCCTCCCAGTGGATCGAGATCGGGTAGTCCTGCACCTTCGTGCGGCGACCGTGGAAGGTCACCACCGAATCTTCGCGGGTGATGCGCGCTTCTAGGAATCGGTCCACGGCCTGGAGGAAGTTCTGGCAATGATAGGGAGTGTGGAATCCGAGGATCGTGCTGCCCAGAAGACCTTCCAGTATCTCGGTGCGCCAGGGGCAGATGCCGAACGATTCCGGGTTCGGCCACGGAATGTGCCAGAAGGTGATGATGGTCGCCTGAGGAAGTCGTTCACGAATCAGCTTGGGTAGGAGTGCGAAGTGGTAGTCCTGTACGAGTACCACCGGGTCTCTCGTGCGTGCCTCTGCCACGACCGCGTCGGCAAAGCGCTTGTTCACTGCTAGATATTGCTCGTAGTCGGACTCGCGGAATATCGGTCGCACATGCGCGATATGACATAGCGGCCAGAGCCCTTCGTTGGCGAATCCGAAGTAGTAGCCGCGCTCTTCCTCTTCGGTAAGCCAGAGTCGGCGCAGCGTGTAGGACGGGTTGTCGGGCGGCACCGGCACATGGCCCTGGCGGTCGGTCACGTCGGCATCGGCGCTGCCGCTGCCATGCGCGATCCATGTGCCGGAACAGGCTCTCATCACCGGCTCGACCGCAGTCACCAGACCGCTGGCCGGGCGCTTGACGACGATGCTGCCGTCGTCGGCGCGGCTGTGAATGTAAGGCTCGCGATTCGACACCACGATGACCTGATCGCCGTACAGATGCTCGCGCAGCAGCAGGCGCAGCGTTTCGGGGCGCCATTCGATGGTGGTGTCCTGGAGGATGCGGCGCTCCTCGTTCACCTGGCGCAGCAGCCGGCGCATGTCCGAGACGAGCGGCGCGATGTCGGGATCGGTGTTCTCGAACGGACGCACCAGCCCTTCGCCACGCAGAAAGGCGCGCGCGCCATCGACCCAGCCGCGCCAGCTCAGATGCGCGACCAGCACGGTGATGAGCGCCACGATGGCGCCCATGCCGGCCACCAGCAGCACCACATAGCGGCGCGTTTCCTCACTGCGGCGCAGCACATAGCTGGTGTCGTGCACCAGGACCAGCGCGCCGATGGTCTCGCCCTCGGCCAGCACCGGGCGTTGCAGCACATGCAGCGCCTCGATCGAGCCGGGCCGGGCATCGGCGAGCACGGCCGCATCCACATGCCGGGTGCTGCAATCGAAACCGGCCGGAAACTGGCTGGTACGCACCAGCAGGCGGCCGTCCGAATTGCAGTAGGCCACCGCGTAGAGCCGCTCGTCGTGGGTGGCGCGTTCGAGCACGCGCGAGATGCGGCCGAGCGCACCGTCGCGGGCCGCGTCGCCGATCTGCTCGTCGAGCGTGCTCGCAATCAGCTGCGAGCGCGCCTCGATGTCGCGGATCGCCCAGCCGAACATCAGCCGGTCGACCAGCGGCACGACCGCATAGGCGAACAGCCCGAGCGCGACCGCGAGCGGCACGATGAAGCGCAGCGACAGCCGGAAGGTGCGCAGGAAGGAGCGATCGCGTGCCCGGGGCCCGGCAGCGACTGGAGTGGGGAGATGTCTGGCAGCCATGGCGCCAGCCTGGGGCGGCAAGCCCGGTTCATCTGTAGGAAACGATTACCGCTGGTTGACAGTCCCGTACCCGCCGCGACCGTCGGTCACGATTGGCTACACTGCCGCGAACCCCCTGCGGCCCCATGCTGCCGGCAGCCATCGCGGTGCAAGCCGGCGCTGCCGCGCCCCCGCATCACCTGCGCCCTGCGCACGAATCGCCACCCAATCCATGAGCAAGCAAGACGCCGCACCCAAGGCCGAAGGCCACGTCACCAACTTTCTGCGCAACATCATCGATACCGATCTGGCGGCGCAGCGCTTTGCCGCGCGCCGCTGGGCCGGCACGCCGGGCGACGGCAGTCATCACGCGCTGGCGCCGGTCGATGCGCAGCGCATCCGCACCCGGTTTCCGCCGGAGCCGAACGGCTATCTGCATGTGGGCCATGCCAAGAGCATCTGCCTGAACTTTGGCCTGGCGCGCGACTACGCCGGCCAGTGCCACATGCGCTTCGACGACACCAACCCGGTCAAGGAAGACCAGGAGTACGTCGACACCATCCTCGACACCGTGCACTGGATGGGCTTCGGCTATCACGAGGAAGGCCCGGCCGGCGCGCACGACAACCAGTTCTACGCGAGCGACTACTTCGACGACCTGTACCGGTTTGCCGAGTACCTGATCGAGACCGGCCACGCCTATGTGGACCAGCAGAGCGCCGAGGAAATGCGCGCCAGCCGCGGCAACCTGACCGAGCGCGGCAGCGACAGCCCCTGGCGCAGTCGGCCGGCCGAGGAATCGCTGCGCCTGTTCCGCGAGATGCGCGCCGGCAAGCATGCCGAGGGCAGCATGATCCTGCGGGCGAAGATCGACATGGCCTCGCCCAACATGAACCTGCGCGATCCGGCGCTGTACCGCATCCGCTTTGCCGACCATCACCGCACCGGCAGCAAGTGGTGCATCTATCCGATGTACGACTTCACGCATGCGGTGTCGGACGCGCTGGAAAACATCACCCACTCGATCTGCACGCTCGAATTCCAGGATCACCGGCCGCTGTACGACTGGGCGGTGGAGCGCATCGTGCCGGTGCTGCGCGAGCCGCAATGGCTGGCCGGGCTGGAGCTGCTGGCCGGCGTGCGCAACGGCGGCATCGACGGCCAGCGCGACTTCGCGAAGCGCTGCTTCAAGCTGCGCTACAAGCTCGCGCCGCATGGCCCCGAGGCCGAACTGCGCGCCCTGCTCGACGGCTGGAAGGACGACGACGCGCGGCTCGATGCCGAGCTGCCGGTCTTCTTCGAGCTGCTGTGCGGGCCGCACGCGCACCAGTTCACGCCGCTGCTCGCGCATGCGCTGGAGCCGCTCAAGGCCGACGTGTTCCAGCTGCCGCGCCAGTACGAATTCGCGCGCCTCAACCTCACCTACGTCATCACCAGCAAGCGCAAGTTGCTGCAACTGGTGCAGGAAGGCCATGTGGACGGCTGGGACGATCCGCGCATGCCGACCATCGTGGGCCTGCGCCGGCGCGGCTATACGCCGGCGAGCCTGCAACTGTTTGCCGAGCGCATCGGCGTGAGCAAGAGCGACGGCTGGATCGACTACGCCACGCTGGAGCAATCGCTGCGCGACGACCTCGACCCGAAGGCGCCGCGCACCGTGGCCGTGCTCGATCCGGTCAAGCTCGTGCTCACCAACTGGGATGCGGGCACGTTCGACGACTGCACCGCGCCGGTCCATCCGCATCACGCGGAGCTTGGGCAGCGCAGCTTTCCGATCGGCCGCGAGCTGTGGATCGAGCGCGAGGACTTTGCCGAAGTGCCGACCAAGGGCTTCTTCCGGCTGTTTCCGGGCAACAAGGTGCGGCTCAAGTACGGCTACATCGTCGAATGCACCGGCTGCAGCAAGGATGCCGACGGCCGCGTGATCGAGGTGCAGGCGACGGTCATCGCCGATACCAAGAGCGGCACGCCGGGCGCCGACAGCGTGAAGGTGAAGGGCAACATCACCTGGGTGAGCGCGGCGCATGCGGTCGCGGCCGAGTTCCGGCTCTACGACCGGCTGTTCGCCGACGCCCAGCCCGATGCCGGCGGCAAGAACTTCCTCGATGCGCTCAATCCGGCGTCGAAGCAGGTGGTGCAGGGCTATCTGGAGCCGGGCACGCTGGCCGCGCCGGGCGCGCGCTGGCAGGTCGAGCGCTTTGGCTATTTCGTGGCCGACGCGAAGGATTCGACGGTGGAACGGCCGGTGCTCAACCGCATCACCACGCTGAAGGATTCGTGGGGCAAGTGATCGTCGGAGTCGACGCGCCATGTCCAACCGTCCGCTCGTCGCCGCGCTGCTGATCTCGACCGCCTGCGTCTTCGGCACGCTGGTCGTGCTCGACGGGCGGATGGCGCGGCCCGCGGCCGAGAACCGCGCAGTGACGCCGGTCGACCAGCCCGGGCCGGTTGTCGCCGCGCCGCCGCAAGCGCTCGCGCCCCAACCGGCGCCGACGCCGCCACGACCGGGCGGCGAGGTCTGGCGCTGCACCGGGGCCGGCGGCGCCATCAGCTATTCCGACCGCCCTTGCGCGGGCGGCGATTCGCGCAGCGTCGATACCCGCGATGCCCTGCGCGGCTGGGACGGCAGTCGCGAGCTGGAACTGGCGCAGCGCCGTGCTGCGGCGCCAGCGGCTCCGCGTTACGTACCGATCCCGGCCTCGGCCGAAGCCCCGGCCGACGACGACCACCTGGCTTGCGCCGACATCGCCGCCGCCATTGCGGCCTACAACGTCGACGCGCGCCAGCCTCGGTCAGGCCAGCGCCAGGACCAGATCCGCGCAGCACTGACCGCATTGCGCGACCAGCGCAGCCAGCTCGGCTGCCGCACGCTCGACTGAGGCGCAGCGGCACCATCCGCCGCGCCCGAGGATGAAGCGCTCATGGGCCAAACGCGCCCACCGCAATTGGCGTGAAACTCACGGCCCGGCTTCGACCGGGCCGTTTCTCTTGGCGTGGCGACTTGTTTCACCGCGCCCTGTGAGTGCTCGCAACCACACTTCGGGGCGATCCCGCCAGTTCCCGCCCCTCGCCCATCATGTCCAGACGTCTGCTCGTTGCCGGAGTCCTGTTTTCAACCAACTGCATCGTCGGCAGCCTTGCAGTACTGGGCCGCAGCGAGCGCCTGCCAAACCCGGTCAATCGGGATTCGATCGTCACGGCGCCGGCAGTCGAAAGCGAGCCCGCCGATGCACCGATGCCGGCTGCGCGGCCGGCATCCCGCGACGCGCCGCCATCCCGACCCAGAAGTTCGATCTGGCGCTGCACCGATGCGCATGGCAGCACCAGCTATTCCAACTTTCCCTGCGCCAACGGCAAGTCGCGCTCGGTCGATGTGCGCGATCCGCTGCGCGGCTGGGACGGCGCGCGCGATCTGGCCGAAGCCCAGCGCAAGGGCGGCGGGTTGCCGAGCGCGGGCGCCAGAACCGCGCCCGACATCGCCGCACGGCGCATCGACGCCGCCGTCGAGGGCGGCAGCCGCTGACGCCTCTGCTGCCACCCCGCTGTCAGCAGTACCCGCGCATCGTCCGGGCTCCCAACCCATCTCAAGCGAGACCGACATGAGCGACGACAACGTCATCCACTGGTTCGAAATCCCCGTCACCGACCTCGACCGCGCCATCGGCTTTTACGAGGCGGTGTTCGGCACCCGGTTGCAGCGCGAACGCATGGGCGGCTTCGAGCTGGCCGTGTTTCCGCACGGCAGCGGCGTGGGCGGCGCGCTGGCCTGCGGGCCGCAGTTCACGCCGTCGGCGCACGGCGTGCTGCCGTATCTGGCCGTGACCGAGGTCGGCGTGGCGCTCGACCGGGCCGTGTCGCGCGGCGCGACCGTGCTGATGCCGCGCACCGAGCTGCCGGGCAGCATCGGCACGATCGCGGTGTTCAGCGACAGCGAGGGCAATTCCATCGGCATTCACGCGGCGCCGGCCGCCGCCTGAGCCCGTGCGCCGCGCCGACCGCCTGTTCCGCATCGTCCAGACGCTGCGCGGCCGGCGCCTGACCACTGCCGCCCAGCTCGCCGAGACGCTCGGCATCTCGGTGCGCACCGTGTACCGCGATGTGCGCGACCTGTCGCTGTCCGGCGTGCCGATCGAGGGCGAAGCCGGCGTCGGCTACCGGCTGCGCGCCGGCTTCGACCTGCCGCCACTCATGTTCGACGCCGCCGAGCTGGAGGCGCTGGCGCTCGGCGCGCGCATGGTCGAGGCCTGGGCCGGCCACGGTCTGGCCGACGCGGCGCGGCGCGCGCTCGACAAGATCGGCGCCGCCGTGCCGGCCGAACGCCGCCCCGCGCTGGAGCTGCGCGCGCTCGGCGCGCCCGATTTCTTCATCGACCCGGCCTGGCGCCCGCGCTTCGACCTGTGCAAGCAGGCCATCGACGCGCGCCGCGTGCTGGCCTTCGACTACCGCGACCGCAACGGCGCCGCCAGCCGGCGCGAGGTCTGGCCGCTCGGCCTGCATTTCTGGGGCAGCGAAGCCGGCACGCCGCGCTGGACGCTCGCCGCCTGGTGCGAGCTGCGCGGCGGTTTCCGCACCTTTCGCGTCGATGCGCTCGCCGGCCTCACCGCCACCGAGCGCCGCTTTCCCGACCAGGCCGGCCGCCGGCTGCGCGACTATCTGCGCTCGGTCACCGCCGAGCCCGGCAACGCCGGCTGAGACCGCCGGCGCGCTTGACTTCGAGCGCACTCCAACCCGCACAGTCGGCCCGCGATGAAGCCCCACAGCATTTCCGCCACCGCCGCCCTCACTGGCCTGAGCGCCCACACCCTGCGCTATTACGAGCGCATCGGTCTGATCGACCCGGTCGCGCAGGCCGGCGGCGCGCGGCGCTACAGCGCGGCCGATCTGGCCTGGATCGGCTTTCTCCAGCGGCTGCGTGCCACCGGCATGCCGATCCGCGAGATGCAGCGTTATGCGGGGCTGCGTCGCGCCGGCGATTCGACGCTGGAAGAACGCAGCGCGCTGCTGGCCGACCATCTGGCCCGCATGCGCGAGGCGCGCGCCAGCCTCGATCGCAACATCGATGCGCTTGAGGAGAAACTGAATGTCTACGCCCACCAGCTCGCCCGACGCGGCTGACCGCCACGCCCGTGGCCTGAACACGCTCGACGCCGTCACCGCCAATGCCGGCAACGCCGTCGTCGCCAGCCTGCGCGACCTGGCGCCCGAACTGGCCGATTTCATCGTCGACTTTGCCTACGGCGAAGTGATCTCGCGCCCGGGCATCGACCTGCGCACGCGCCAGCTCACGACCGTGGCCGCGCTCGCCGCGATGGGCCATCCGCAACTGCAGCTCGGCGTGCACATCCAGGGCGCGCTCAATGTCGGCGCCACCAAGGCCGAGGTGATCGAGGTGCTGTTGCAGATCGCCGTGTATGCCGGCTTTCCGGCGGCGATCAACGCGATCAACACCGCGCGCCGCGCATTCGCCGAGTTCGACGCGCGCGGCTGAGGCGCATCAGCGCCGCGTGGCGGCGTCGAGCTTGTCGATGGCGGCCTCGTCGACGGCCAGCTGGGCATCGGCCAGATCGTCTGGGTCGGTATCCGGATCGGGCAGGCCGGCGGCGGCTTCCATGTCGTCGAGCGAGTTCTCGGGCTGGGTCTGGTCGAGCAGGCTGTCGATTTCGCGGTCGGACGCGATGTCCGCGCCCAGCTCGTCCATCGGGTCGCGGCCGACCGAGCCGCGTTCGCCGGTGCCGTGGCGGTCGGTGTCCGAATCGAGATTGGAGTCGCCGAGTGCCGCGCCAGCGCCGACCACATCGCTGCCCGAGTCTGAGCTGTCGCTCGGGCCGAGCGCCCCGGTGCCGTGGCCGGGCGGAACGGCATCCCGGCCGGGGATTTGAATCAGACTGCTGTCGGTCATGGCGCGCTCCTTCGTCGATGCGAAGGCCCAGCCTCGGCCGACAGCGGCCGCCGGTCAGTCGGCGGTTGCAGACGCTTGCCCGGCTTGCGTCTGGAAGCGTCTGGCGCGGCTTACTGCATTTCGCCCGACGCCTTCTTGGCATCGGCGATCAGGCTTTCGAACACCACGTCGGGCTCGCCGCCGTCCATGCGGTGCACGCCGTACCAGGCAACGATCAGGCTGTTGACATTGCCTTCATGCGCGAACACCGCGTCGGCATCCACGCCCGTGGCCACGCAGACGGCGCGCACGGCTTCGAGGTCGAAGCTCACTTCGCCGGTCTCGGCGTTCTTGGTCAGCTTGAGGTCGGCGAAGGTCATGCCCTCGGGCACGATCACGCGGATCTTGTTGGACGGCTGTTCCTGTTCCTGGGCTTGCTCGGTCATGGCGTATCTCGTTGTGATGAGGCCGCGCAGCGAAGCTGACGCTGGCAGGGCGGAGCGGACGGGATGCGCGGCCGGGTTGTCGGCAAGCCGACATTCGCCGGCTGCGTGCGGGGGCGATGCAAATGTCGAACCCGGTGCGCCGGCCGGTCAGGCGCGGCGCACCGGCGCGGTCGCCTGACGGCGCGGCGGCTCAGGCCGCGTCCCACTGCTCGCTGCTGAGCGCCTCGGCCACGGCTTGGGCGCGTGCCTCCAGCAGACGCTGCGCCACATCGTCGGCCGACAGCCCGGGATGGCTGGCGGCAAAGCGCGCGGCATCGATGGACGCCGCCGCCCGCATCGCGCGCCGGAACTTGTCGGCCTTGCCATAGGGCTTGAGTTCCTGGCCCGGATAGGCGTGGAAGTCGCAGGTGGCGATCAGCAGCAGCCGCTCGAAGCGCTCGGGGCGCTCCAGCCCTTCGAGCCGGGTGATGAGCATGGTGATGGCGCCGGCACGCATGTCGACCGCACGGTGGATGCGGTCGCATTCGGCGACGGTGAGCAGGGCCAGATCGCGCGTCTCGGCATCGAGCCCGAAGCGGTCGCAGATGGCCTCGGCCAGCGGCGCGCCACGGCGCTCGTGATGCAGATGGCCCGGCAGAAATTCCTTCGGCGAGCCGGCCTTGCCGAGCTTGTGCAGCAGCGCGGCCCAGCGCACCGGCAGCGCTGCCTTGCGGCGCGCCACCTCGTCGAGCATGCGCAGCTGGTGATGACCGACATCGACCGTCTCGGGCTCGTCGGCGCTTTGCGGAATGCCGAACAGCGCATCGAGTTCGGGCAGCACGCGCGCGAGCACGCCCGAATCGCGCAGCTGCTCGAAGCCCGGCGACGGCAAATCGGTCATCAGCAATTGCGACAGCAGACTGCCGAGCTGGCCCGGCTGGGCGTCGCGGAATTGATCGATCATCGGGAGGAGTGCGGCGACAAAGCCGACATGGGTGGCAGGGAGTGGCGCGATCGATGCCAGAGCCGTGCCAGTCGCCCTGCCCGCCCGCCATCGCTACCGGAGACCGCCATGAATTCGCCCAACCCGTCACGCCAGATCGAAGTGCAGGTCGTGCATCGCCCGGAAGCCGGCCGCTTCGAGGCCAGCGTGGACGGCCTGCGCTGCGTGGCCGATTACCGGCTCGACGGCAAGCGCATGCTCATGCATCACACCGGCGTGCCGCCGGCGCTCGAAGGCCGGGGCATTGCGGCGCAACTGGTGGCCGCCGCCTTCGACCATGCCGCCCGCGCGGGGCTGACGATCGTGCCGCTGTGCAGCTATGTGGCGCTGTGGGCGCGGCGCCATCCGGCGCAGGCGGCGCCGGTGCTGGCGCGCGACTGAGCCGGGCGACCGAAGCGAGCGCCGCCGGTTGCGCGCCCGCGCCGCGCGCCGCCGGCCGGCACCGGAACGCCGGCACCGGCCGCGCCCCGGGGCACTTACTTCGCTTCGAGCGCCTTCTTCAGCGCGGCGAGCCCGCCCTGGTAGATGCCGGTCACCGCCTTGATCGCCGCCTCGTCGTTCTGGTCGGCCGGCGGATCGTTGTTGAGATAGGCGCGGTAGAAGGCGCCGCGCCATTCCACCGTGCTGGCGCCGGCGCCGGCCGGGCTCACCGCGATGGTCGAGCTGTAGTTGTTGACCGGCACCGGGCCCGGATCCTTCATGCGGTAGCCGTACTTGCGGTCGGCATCCGAATAGGTTTCGAGCGATTCGACGATCTCGCCGCCGCCCTTGAGCTTGATGTTGCGCACCGAGCCGACCTTGTTGCCGTCGGTCGCGGTGGTGCTTTCCACCGCCGGATGCCAGCCCAGATCGCTGAATTCCTTGATGCGCTTCCAGACCACGTCGGCCGGAGCCTGGATGGTGATGGTCTCGGTGACCTTCTGGCGCGTGGGACCGTGGGCCTGGGCAGTGCCGGCGATGCAGACGCCGGCAAGCGCGAGCGCCGCGCTGAATGAAACGCGCATGAGCGTTGTCTCCTCTGTTTGTTCTGATGGCTGGATGGATGGCGAGCCGCGGCGGACCGGGCTCGCGGGGCAATGTGCCACAGGCGCGCGATGCGGCAGCGCAGCAGAAGCGGCCGGCTGCCGCGGCGCGCAATGCGATCAGCGCGTGCTGAGCATCTGGCCGAAGCCGCGCGGATTGCGCCCGAGCGCCACGCTGGCCAGCCGCGCGCCGCTGGCCGGGTCGAGCAGCAGCGCCTCGTCGTTCATCCAGCTCACCACCAGCAGCCGGTCACCGGCCAGGGCGATGCCCTCGGGATAGTCGGCGGCGCGCTCGAAGGTCGCGGCCAGGCGCGCGCCGCCGGCAGCGTCGAACTCGAGCAGCGAGACCGACTCGCCATGCTGGTTGGTGATCCAGGCGCGCCGGCCGTCGGCCGAAAAGCTGGCGCCGTAGGGCGCGAGGCCGACCGGCACGGTGGCCGCGACGCGCCCGCTAGCCAGATCGACCACGCTCACATCGTTGCTGACCACGTTGAGCGCGAGCAGCCGCCGGCCGTCCGGCGCCACGGCGAGCGCGAACGGATGCGCGCCGACGCGGATGCGCGATCTGACCGCCAGCGTGGCGGCATCGACGACCGCCACGCAGTCGTCGTCGCGCTCGGCCACGTAGACGGTGGCGCTGTCGGGCGCGACCGCAATGCCGGCCGGCGCACGGCCGAGCGGCACTGCGCCGGTCACGCGTGCGCCGGCGGCGTCGATCGCCACCAGCCGGTTTCCGTACCAGGCCGCCACATACACGCGCCGGCCGTCGGGCGCGGCGGCGATGCCGACCGGCCCGTCAGGCACGGCCACCGTCGCCACGACCGCCCGCGTGTCCAGGCTCAGCACCGACACCGAGCCGCCGTCGGCATTGCTCACAAAGACCCGGCCCGCCGCATCGCTGGCCGCCACGCCCGCCGGCGAATGGCCGACCGGCACCGTCGCCACCACGCCGGCCGTGGCGATGTCGACCACGCTCACCGTGTCCGAGCCCTGGTTGGTGATCCAGGCAAATGGCGCCGCACTGACCGGCAGCGCCGCCATTGCCGCCGCCAGCGCCAGCGTCGCCAGCCCGTTGCGCAGCGCGCGCGTCGCCGCCGACCCGTTGCGCATTCCGCTCGTCATCGCCCGCCGCGCCTGTCCGCCGCGCATCCCGCTTGCCATTCCCTGCTCCCGCAAACCGCATGCGTCCGAGCTTGCCCCAGCCCGACCCGGCGTCGGCAGCGGTGACAACCCGCCCGCAGCAACACTTCCGGCTGCAAACGCGCAACCCGCAGCACGCCCGGCTTGGCGACAATCGCGGGTTCCGTCGAACACCTTTTCATCTGTACCGAGGCCAACGATGTGCCAGCTGCTGGCCATGAACTGCAACGTCCCGACCGACATCGTCTTCAGCTTCACCGGCTTCGCCACCCGCTCCTGCGAGCATGCCGACGGCTTCGGCGTGGCCTTCTTCGAGGGGCGCGGCGTGCGCAGCTTTGTCGATGCCCGGCGCGCCGTCGATTCGCCGGTGGCCGATCTCATCAAGCACTACCCGATCCGCAGCACCAATGTGCTGGCCCACATCCGCAAGGCCACGGTGGGCCGCGTGGCGCTGGAGAACACCCATCCTTTCACGCGCGAGCTCTGGGGGCGTTACTGGGTGTTTGCGCACAACGGCAATCTGGTCGACTACCGGCCGGCGCTGCATGCGGCCTTCCAGCCGGTCGGCGATACCGACAGCGAGCGCGCCTTCTGCTGGCTGATGCAGGAGCTGGCCAAGGAGCACGCCAGCGTGCCCGAGCCGCTGGAGCTGGCCGCCACGCTGGCCGAGCTGCTGCCCAGCATCACCGCGCACGGCAATTTCAACTTTGTATTGAGCAATGGCGTGGCGCTGTGGGCGCACTGCTCGACCCAGCTGCACTACATCGAGCGGCACCAGCCGTTCGCGGCGGCGCGCTTGCAGGACGAGGATGTGCGCATCAACTTTGCGCAGCATGCCGACCGCGACGACCGGGTGGCGGTGATCGCCACCGAGCCGCTCACCGCCGACGAGACCTGGACCGCCTTTGGCGCCGGCCAGATCAAGGTGTTCGTCGACGGCAGCGCGCTGCTCTGAGCGCGCCGCGCCGGCTCAGCCGGCCACGCGGCCGGGCGCGAAGCGGCTGTGCGTCATCTGCACCCGGTCCTGCGAAGCGATGAGCCCGGCCAGCGACAGCAGCATGCAGCGCACATCGGCGCGCCGGCGCGCATCCACGTCGAACACCGGCACGGTGAGCCCGTAGCTGGTCACCAGACCGCGATAGGCGTCGATGGCATTGGGATCGGCGCCGAGCCGGGTCACGCCCACCACCATCGAGCCCCGGGTGCGCGACAGCAGCGCATGGAAGGCATCCATGTAGGCCGCCAGATCGTCGAGCGGCGCCGGCTCCTCATGGTTGAGCAGCAGCACCAGCCCGAGCGCGCCGACCGACAGCACATCCCACATGAAGTCGAAGCGGCGCTGGCCCGGCGCGCCATACAGATGGATCGCGTACTGGGCATCGAGCTGCAGCACGCCGTAGTCCATCGCCACCGTGGTGCTGGCCTTCATGAAGCGCAGCTCGTCGGTGGGCGCCACATCGGTGCCGACCACCGGAATGTCGGACACGGCGGCGATCGCCGTGGTCTTGCCGGCGCCCGGCGGGCCGGCGAACAGGATCTTGAGATTGACGCGTTCGGCGTCGGCGCTGGCCGAACCCATTACAGCGCCCGCAGCCGCGCAAACAGCGACGACACCCAGCGCCGGCCGGTCGGCGCCGGCGCCGCGCCGGCCACCGGCTCGTTCGCCGCGTCTTCCTCGGGCGCGCTGGTCTGGCCGCCAGCGGCCTTGGGCGCGGCGCGCGGCGTGTCGCCACGCTCGGCCTCGCCACGCCAGCCGGCCGGCTCGCTGCCCGCCACCGCCACCGGCTGACGCCGGTTGATGACCTCGACCAGTCCGGCCGCCAGCCCCGCCGCATAGATGCGGAACAGATGGCCGAGCTCGACGCCGGTGATGCTGCGCGCCAGCGCGATCGAGGTGGGATGGCGCGTGAGCAGCGCCAGCACGCGCACGCATTCCTCGTCGTGCGGCAGATGGCTGAGCGTGGGCCAGTCGGTGAAGCGCACGACATCGAAGCGGGTGCAGCCGACCGCCGGCCGGCCGGCCGAGCCGAGATAGCCGGCACGCCAGCGCAACTCGCTCCAGGGCCGCGGACGCGCCATCGGCAGGTTGGGCTCGCGCTCGAAGCTGATGAAGATGTCCTCGGCCCGGGCGACGCAGAACAGATCGACATCGATGCCGCCCAGGTCGCACAGCCGGCGCACCGGATCGACCGCCATGCCCGGGCCGCGCCCGTTGCGCAGCACCAGTCGCGCCGGCAGGCCGGCCCGGCTCACCTGATCGAGCACGCCGAGCAGGGAGTCGGCGAAGTCGAACTCTGCAGCCGGCAGCGTCGCAGAGACGAGCCGCGTGGAAACGTCGTGATTGAGGATCATTTTCTTTGCCTTTCCTGTCAGCCGCTGAATTGCGGCCGTGCGTCACGCGACAACGCCTCCTGCGGGCAAGTGCCATACCCGTTCGCGAGCCATCGTTCCGCGCTCGTGACCTGCTTAACGCGCGCTTGTAGGACATTCGGCAATGCGGGCCCGTATTGCCAACTTTTTTGCATTGCCGGAACAGCGCAACCGGCCTTCATCAGAAACTCCGCGTGCCCGCTGCGCAAGCGGAATCGAACAATTGCGAACGACATTGTCGCAAACCGCACGGATTTGGCGCGCCAATCCTTCGCAAGCAACTCGGAAATTCAAATACGCCGGCGGCGATTCGGTCGGCAGGCGGCCGGAATTGGGCCGCACCCGCCCGTCAACCGGGCGATATGCAAGGCAGCCCCTAACGCTCGATGCCGGCGGCAATTCCGCGCGTCGATTGCATCTTCCGCAACTTTGGAATGCGGATGAATTGAATCGATATTGCAAGGCGGAATGCCGGGAAATTGCCGCGCGCCTGCCAGATGAAATGGCGGCGCGAATGAACGGAATACGGCCGGGCTCACCGATCTAGGGGACAAGCCGCGACCGGCACCTCGTCCAGTGAGAAATTCACCGGATCGAGGGACGGAAATTTCCCGGGTTGCATCGACACGCTGACCGTGTCCGGTACCGAATACCGGCTGCTGACAAGTGCGCAGGATGGACAAGTCTGCCCTCCTGGCAGGCGTCGATTTGCTGCGAACCGGGCCGATCTCCGGGCCAGCTGCGACCTTCTGTGCCCAGCGTCGAGCTGGATTGTGGAGTGGACACTTCGCTGCGACAGCGTGCGATTCCGATCGTCAAGCGCGCCTTTGGCTTATTCAACGCACTGCAACACACCGTGTCGACTCACGGAAAATCACGCATTTTTGTGCAGAAATTCACCTAGTCATTCCGCAAGGGCTGGCGTGCCCGGGAACAACGCCCGGGTTGCATCCGAGCAATCTTGTCGGAATGACGCAATCCCGTGCGCACCGGCCAAGCAGCGGAGGACGGCCCGGTTCGGGTCCGGCGAACGCTGTCACCCCGGGATTGCAGCAGGCGGGAAAGACTGAATACCCAGATCGCGACAGCGCAATCCGGCAGTCCCGCGATACAGAATCGGGACGCGATTTCACGAAAGCCGGTCGACCGAAGTGCAGATGCGCAATACGAAATTGAGCCCATCTGCCGCATTCGATCGGCGGAAAACGACGCGGCAATCTCATTCACATCCGGCAGCCGCCGTCATTTCATCGACCGGAGCCGATCGACAATTGGACGGCCGCAGCCCGGCAATATCGCCAGGCGATGGTGCGGCCCGTAGCGAATCGAATGCGCAGAGAATTGAAGCGGCATTTGCGCGCCCGGAACGACCGGGCCGGCAGCGGTCGACGGCACCGGCCAGCGCCTGCCGCAGGCCCGCGCCGGCGACGCCCGGAACGCTGGACGCCCGGGCGCCGCGCGGTCGACGCACCGGTGCCGGGCGCGCCTCAGAACTCGGCGTCGAGGTCGATTTCGACCTGGCCGTCGACCACCCGCAGCGGGTACTCGTCGAGCTTGCAGCCCTCGGGATCGAGGCCCTTGCCGTTGCGGCCATCGAACACCCAGCCGTGCACGGTGCAGATGAGGATGCGGCCGTTGAAGTCGGAGTTGTTGACCAGCGACTGCTTGTCGTGCGGGCAGACCGCCTTGTAGGCGCGCGGTTCGCCGCCGTCGGGCCACATCACGATGATTTCGCGCCCGTCGAGCTGGAACGGCACGGTCTCACCCTCGCCGAGGTAACGCTGCTTGCAAAGCGTCTGGAATGCCATTGATTTTTCTCCGTGTTTGCGCCCGCGGCGTCGTGCGCCGCGGGCGCCGTCACGCAAGCGTCATGCCGTCGGGAATCCGACGTATGCGGGCAAGCCCGGATGGGCGCAGCCAGCCATGCCGCAAGAACCCACTGCCCGCGTTCGCCCGGCCGTGCCAAATTCCGGCCCATGGACGACCCCATTCAACGCGCGCAAGCGCTGCTCGCCTCGGCCGACGGCCTGCTCGTGACGGCCGGCGCCGGCATCGGCGTGGACAGCGGCCTGCCCGACTTCCGTGGCGACGAAGGCTTCTGGCGCGCCTATCCGGCGCTGGCGGCCGAGGGCACGCCGTTCTGGCGCATCGCCTCGCCCGACAGCTTCCGGCGCCGACCGGAGCGCGGCTGGGGCTTCTACGGCCACCGGCTGGCGCTCTACCGGCGCACCGTGCCGCATGCGGGCTTTGCGCTGTTGCAGGCGCTCGGCGCGCGGCTGCCGCGCGGGCTGTTCGTGTTCACCAGCAATGTCGACGGCCAGTTCCAGCGCGCCGGCTTCGATGCCGAACGCATCGTCGAATGCCACGGCTCGATCCATCACCTGCAATGCCTGCGGCCCTGCGGCAGCGCGATCTGGCCGGCCGACGACTTCGCGCCCGTCACCGACGATGCCCATTGCCTGCTGCTCAACCCGGCGCCGCGCTGCCCGCGTTGCGGCGGCCTGGCGCGGCCCAACATCCTCATGTTCGGCGACGACGGCTGGATCGCCGACCGCAGCACGGCCCAGCGCTCGCGGCTGCTGCGCTGGCTCGCCGGCACCCGCCGGCCGGTGGTGATCGAGCTTGGCGCCGGCACCGCCATCCCGTCGGTGCGGCTGCTCGGCGAGCAGGTGGCGCGCGACGGCCTCGGACTGGTGCGCATCAATCCGCGCGAGCCGGCGGTGCAGCATCCGGCCGATGTGGCCATCGCGGCCGGCGCGCTCGCCGCCTTGACGGCGCTGGCGCCACCGCCCGCCGATCGCGCCAGCGCCGCGAACCCGCCCTGACCTTCCACCGCCGAGCCACGCCATGAGACCGCCGCCCGACCGCATCGAAACCGCGCGCGCCACGCTGCGCAAGCCGCGCCCCGGCGATGCCGCCTCCGCCTTCGCCCAGTGGGCCGGCGATCCCGAGGTGTTCCGCTACCTGGGCAACCGCGCTCACGAAACCGTCGAGCAGACCCGTCAGCAGCTCGACTGGGACCAGGCGCGCTGGTTCAAGAAGATCGCCTTCGTCTGGCTCATCGTGCCGCGCGGCGAGACCGACAACGTCGGGATGATCGAGCTGATGCCCGATCCGCATCCCAACGACCATCGCGCCCGGCTCGGCTTTGCGCTGGCGCGCGAGCGCTGGGGCCAGGGCCTGATGAGCGAGGCCGCCGGCGAGGTGGTGCGCATCGCGCTGGAAAGCTGCGGCCTGTGGCGCATCGACGCCGTCTGCGATGTGGACAACCCCGGCTCGGCACGCGTGATGGAAAAGATCGGCATGCGGCCGGAAGGCCGATTGGCGCGCTATATCGTCCATCCCAATGCCGGCGCCGAACCGCGCGACGTGCTGCTTTATGCGCGCAGTTTCGATCATTGCCTGCCACACGATTGAACCGGCGCGCGCACGACTGGAATTGCCAGCCGGCCCACCGGCCCGATTGCGCGACGCCAATACCGCTTTCAATTTCCCCGCATGGATAAGCATGGCCGACCGGGCCAATTAGACCAAACTTGCGAATTGGTTCACACAACTCCTAGATTGCAATCGTGTCGCGGCAAGTCCGCCGCGCGCATCTTCAAGGAGAAGTCATGCAAATCCAATCGCGCGTCTTGATTGCCCTGACCATTGCCACCTCGCTCGCTTCGGCACCGGTGATGGCCGCCAGCCAATCGGCCGACACTCAAATGCCGGTCGCCGCGCAATTCCAGCCGATTTCGGCCAGCGATCTGCTTTCCGAAAAGCCGATCACCTACTCGGGCGAGCCGGTCGCGCTCGCCGTCCCGCCCGGCCAGACCGCGCTGTGGTCCACGCTCTGCGGTCTGGTGGTGTGGGCCGGCACCCTGGGCACGGGCACCGCCTTTGCCTATCGCGCCTGCTATTCCTGAGCCGGCGCCCGCTCGCCGTAGGAGCGCCGGTACATCAGATCGAGATGCTCGCCGGCGCTGCGCGGCGCGAATCGCGGCGCCGCACCATTGCGGGCAAATGCCGGCAGGCATTCGACCCGGGCGTGATAGTCGAGGTCCATGAAGAATGGCGCCGAATAACGGTGCAAATGCGGCGAGCGATTGCGCACTCGATGCGGATTGGAGTGATAGGCGCCATCGGTCCATATCGGCATCATGTCGCCGATATTCACCACAAAGGCATTCGGCAGCGGATCGGCATAAAGCCATTCGCCATCGGCAGCCTGCACTTCGAGACCGCCGGTTTCATCCTGCATCAATAGCGTGATCGCGCCCCAATCGGTATGTGCGCCGCAGCCAATGCGGTTGTCGATCACCGCCTCGGGCTGCGGCGGATAATGAATCAGCCGCAGCGTCGCCATCGGCTGTTGCAGCATCGGCTCGAAATGATCCTCGGGCAATCGGGCCGCATGGGCGAATATGGCCATCAGCGTGCGGCAAATGGCAGCGGCCTCGGCGAAATAGCTTTCGCAGAATTGGCGAAAACCCGGCAATGCGGCCGGCTCGGGCCAGCGGCTCGGGCCGTAGTTGGGCAGACCGGCCAGCACATACGGATGGTCGGCCGGCGTGGCCTGGCCGATCAGCAGCGATTCCTTCAGGTCGGGCGGCGCGTCGAAGTCGAGCGATTGCAGGCCCATCGGCTCGTAGCCGCGCCGGTTGGCGCCCAGCGTCAGCGCGCGCTTGGCGGCATCGGGCAGGGCAAAGAAGCGCTCGGCCTCGGCGAGCACGCCGCGCATGCGCGCCGGCGCCATGCCGTGGCCGGTGAGGTAGAAAAAGCCGATCTCGCGGCAGATGCGGTCGAATTCGCGCGCCACGCCGGGCTTGTCGCTGCCGTCGCGCCAGCGCGCGATGTCGAGCACCGGCGCGAGCGCGCGTTGCGGCGGGAGGTACTGGACCATGGCGCGCTCAGGGCCTGGGCAGCGCGCCCACGTACTTGAGCGTGTAGGCCTTGCGGTAATCAGTGCGCGCGTCGAGCAGATGGGTGGCGACCATCACGTCGTAGGTCTGCTTCCAGCGCGCGTCGGTCATGGCGCCGACGCCCAGCGTGCCGGCATCGCCGCCGGTGACCAGGCCGTACTCCTTCATCTTGGCGATGCCGTAGGCGATCTGGTCGTCGGTCATCTTGGGGTTGTCCTTCTTGATGAGCGCATTGCCGGCGGCCGGATCCTTGAAGTAGCTGATCCAGCCCTCGGCCGAGGCCTTGACGAAGCGCGCCAGCGCATCGCCCTTCTTGTCGAGCGTGGCCTGCATGGCGACCAGCGTGGTGGCATAGGGCGGATAGCCGGCGTCGGCCAGCAGCAGGATCGCGGGCTTCACGCCGCCCTGCTCGATCGCATAGGGCTCGCTGGTCACATAGCCCTGCACGGCGCTGTTCTTGTCCACCAGAAACGGCGCGACGCTGAAGGCATAGGGGCGCTTCTGCGCGTCGGTATAGCCGTACATGGTCTTGAGCCAGGGCCAGAAGCTGGTCTCGGAGCCGCTGGCGATGAACAGGGTGCGGGTCTTGAGATCGGACCAGCCCTTCACGTCCGGATGCGCCATCAGCGCCTGCGGGTCCTTCTGGAAATAGGCCGCGAGCGTGGTGACCGGCACGCCCGACTCGACCGCCTTGAGGGTCTGGAAGTCGTAGCCCATCCACAGGTCGAACAGCCCGCCGGCATCTACAAGAAGTACGACCTCGACGTGACCATCAAGATGGGCGGGCCGCAGGTCAACGGCATCCAGTCGCTCGCCGGCGGGCTGTTCGACCTGTGG
>NZ_MUHU01000017.1 GCF_002105195.1 Derxia lacustris
CCCGTCACCGGCCTGTCGCCGTGGATGCCGGCGAGCTGGGTCAGTCCGGTGGCGGCGCGTGCCGGCAGTGCCAGCGTCAGCAGCAGCAGCGCTGCGGCGCCCCATCTCGTTGTGCGGGTCAGTGGCATGGCGGTCCTTGTGCGGTCGATGGAGGCAGCATGGTCGCAGCTGCCGCGTGACGTGCGCAGGCTGATTTGTGGCGTGCGGCGCGCTTCGGCCCGACGCGGCGCGCGGCAAGATGAGCCGGCACCGCCCTCGCCCACCCGCCCGGAAGCCGCCATGAGCCTCGCCACCACCTATCTGCTGCTCGCCCTGGCCATCGTCGCCGAGGTGATCGCCACCACCGCGCTCAAGGCCTCGGACGGCTTTTCGCGGCTGATCCCGAGCCTGGTGACGGTGGCCGGCTACGGCCTCGCCTTCGTGCTGCTGAGCCTGACGCTGCGGGTGCTGCCGACCGGCATCGTCTATGCGATCTGGTCGGGCGTGGGCGTGGTGCTCATCACGGCGGTGAGCTGGGTCTGGTACCGGCAGGCGCTCGACTGGCCGGCGATTGCCGGGCTCGGGCTGATCGTGGCCGGCGTGGTGGTCATCAATCTGTTCTCGAAGTCGGTCAGCCACTGAAGCCGGCAATTCCGGCCTTGCGCTGCAATTTTCCGGAAACCGCCAGCTGCGCGACCAATTCAATTCGAATTGCAAGGGCCAGGTCACGGGCGATTGGAGCGCCGTGAATTTCATCACTGCGCCGCCTTTGCCGCCAAAAATGTAACCTGCCCGCCCGCAATTGCCGATGCAATGCTTTTGCATGCGCAACCGGCATTGCAATTCCACCGTGACATCCTGAGGCGGTGCCGGTCATTCGTCGCCTTGGCGCACGCTCTTGTGCAGGAAAGAGTGCAGGCGACTCATTTCACCGGGAAAACACCAAAATGATCCAATTGCGCGTGGTCGGAATCTATTTCAGCGCGGTCGTCGATTTCAAACTCGGCATGACGGTCAAGGACGTGCTCGATGCGGCGGTCGCCAACTCGAACGGCGCCTTCAGCTACACGGCCGCCACGGTCAACGGAATCAACGTCGTCACCGGCTTCAGCTACTGGAGCGGCGGCAAGACCTACAGCCTCAGCCCGTCGGACGTGACGGTGAACGACGGCTTTGCCTTCCTCCAGTACACGCTCGACAACCCCTACGCCAATCTGGCGGCGCGCCCGTCGTTTGCCGACCAGCCCACGGTCGACGGCCAGATCCTGCGGTTCCGGCTGGTGACGGTAAAGAACAAATAGGCAAGCGCATCGCTGGCCGGCCGCCCGTCATGGGCGCCGGCTTCAATTGCCGTGAAATCGGGCATTGCCAGGACGCCGCCAATTTTCTGCGACCGAATACAAATCCGCGTCGCATTCAATCAAATTTGCCTGCTCGCCATTCAATCGATGTTTTTCAATTGTTGAATATGGATTGACGTGGTCATTGATCGCACCAATTGCGTTTTGTTCCACGCGCATGAAAATTCGATACTCGAATTCACACCCACGCAAAAGTTCCCGATACGGCGGCCGGATTCTTGCCGATTGCCCGAGAAAGTCACGGCAGCGCCGACGATTGCCGCGCATGACGCTCGGTCCCGGCACTTGTTCTCGCGCAAACCGAGCCGGCATTTCGTGTATCGGCGCTTTCATCGGCCGACTGCTGCGCAGCACAATCGGCCGCACGAACCGCCCTCCGACTGCCGCTCCGCCGCAAGGACGCCATGGACATCCGCCCCACCGACATCATCCAGAACCGCACCTACGACGAGATCGCCGTGGGCGACAGCGCCACCCTCGTGCGCACCCTCACCGGCGACGACATCCGCGTGTTCGCGGCCATGTCGGGCGACGTGAACCCGGCCCACATGGACGCCGAATACGCCAAGGCCAGCGTGTTCCACGAGGTGATCGCGCACGGCATGTGGGGCGCGGCGCTGATCTCGGCGCTGCTCGGCACCGAATTCCCGGGCCCGGGCACCATCTACGCCGGCCAGTCGCTGCGCTTTCTGCGGCCGGTGCACATCGGCGACACGGTCACGGTGAAGCTCACCGCCAAGACCAAGACCGACCACGGCCACCGCATCGTCTTCGACTGCCTGTGCAGCAACCAGAACGGCGAGGACATCATCACCGGCGAGGCCGAGGTAAAGGCGCCGACCGAGCGCATCAGCCGGCCGCGCTGGCCGCTGCCCGAGCTCATCGTCAGCGACAAGGCCGCGCGGCTGGCGGCGCTGCTGGGGCTGGCGCGCGGGCTGGCGCCGATCAGCATCGCGGTCGCCCATCCCTGCGATGCCGAATCGCTCAAGGGCGCGCTCGACGCGGCGCATGCCGGGCTGGTCGTGCCGATCCTGGTGGCGCCGCTCGCGCGGCTGCGCGCGGTTGCCAGCGCCGCCGGCCTCAGTCTCGACGGCATCGAATGCATCGACGTGCCGCACAGCCATGCCGCCGCCGAGCAGGCCGTGGCCCTGGTGCGCGCCGGCCGCGCCGAGGCGCTGATGAAGGGCAGCCTGCATACCGACGAACTCATGCATGCGGTCGTCGCGCACGACACCGGCCTGCGCACCGCGCGCCGCCTGAGCCATGTGTTCGTGATGGACGTGCCGACCTATCCGCGCCGGCTGCTCATCACCGACGCCGCGATCAACATCGAGCCCACGCTCGAAGAAAAGGCCGACATCCTGCGCAACGCCATCGAGCTGGCGCGCGCGCTCGGCATCGCCACACCCAAGGTCGCAGTGCTGGCGGCGGTGGAAACCGTCAACCCCAAGATGCGCGCCACGCTCGACGCGGCCGCGCTGTGCAAGATGGCCGACCGCGGCCAGATCGCCGGCGCGGTCATCGACGGGCCGCTGGCCTTCGACAACGCGATCTCGGCGCTGGCCGCGCGCACCAAGGGCATCGTCTCGCCGGTCGCGGGCGAGGCCGACATCCTGCTGGTGCCCGACCTTGAAAGCGGAAACATGCTGGCCAAGCAGCTCGAATATCTGGCCGATGCGCAATCGGCCGGCATCGTGCTGGGCGCCAAGGTGCCCATCGTGCTGACCAGCCGCGCCGACGATGCGCCGACACGCATGGCGTCCTGCGTGCTGGCGCTGCTGCTGGCGCGCGCGGCAGCGGGCGGACTGGGCCGTGCCGGCGCCAGCCTGAGCGCGGTGCCGCAAGCCGAGCTGGACGGGAGCGTGGAATGAGCGGCCCGCTCGCGCTGAGCGCCGGCGTGGTGCCGGCCATCCTCGTCATCAACGCCGGCTCGTCGAGCGTGAAGTTCGCGGTCTTCGAGACCGACGGGCATGACCTGCGCGAGCCCGCCGCGCTGCACGGCCAGGTCGAGGGCATCGGCAGCGCGCCGCGCCTGCGCGCCAAGGACGCGCACGGCGCCACGCTCGCCGACGACGCCCTGCCCGTCGACGCGGCCGCCTCGCTCGAAACCGCCTACGACGCCGCGCTCGCCGAACTGCTCAGGTGGATTGCCGCGCATGAAGTCGGCTTTGCGATCGAGGCGATTGGTCATCGCGTGGTGCACGGCGGGCCGCTGCATGCCGCGCCGGTGGTGGTTGACGAGGCCGTGCTCGCGGAGCTCGACCGCTACGTGCCGCTCGCGCCGCTGCATCAGCCGCACAACCTCGACGCGATCCGCGCGCTCGCCCGCATCGAGCCGGGCGCGGTGCAGATCGCCTGCTTCGACACCGCCTTCCATCGCGGCCAGCCGGCGGTGGCGCAGCGGTTTGCGCTGCCGCGCCGCTTCGAGGCTGCCGGCGTGCGGCGCTACGGCTTTCATGGCCTCAGCTACGAGTACATCGCCGGTCGCCTGCCCGAGGTGCTCGGCGCGCGCGCCGACGGCCGCGTGATCGTCGCGCATCTGGGCAATGGCGCCAGCCTGTGCGCGCTCAGCCAGCGCCGCAGCATCGCCTCGACCATGGGCTTCTCGGCGCTCGACGGCCTGATGATGGGCACGCGCACCGGCAGCATCGACCCCGGCGTGCTGCTCTATCTGCTCGACACCGAGAAGATGGATTCGGCGCGCATCTCCACGCTGCTCTACAAGGAATCGGGGCTGCTCGGCGTGTCGGGCATCAGCGCCGACATGCGCACCCTGCTCGCCAGCGCCGCGCCCGAGGCGGCCGAGGCGGTGGAGCTGTTCTGCTACCGCATCGCGCGCGAGATCGGCTCGCTCGCGGCGGCGCTCGGCGGGCTGGATGCGCTGGTGTTCACCGCCGGCATCGGCGAGCACGCGGCCGAGGTGCGCGCGCGCGTGACGGCGGCTTGCGGCTGGCTCGGACTCCGGCTCGACCCCGAGGCCAATGCCGCCGGCCGGCTGCGGCTGGAATCGGCCGACAGCGCCGGCCTGGTCGCCTGCATTCCCACCGACGAGGAAGTGATGATTGCGCGCCATGCGCTGCCGGCGCTGCGCGCGCGGCTGCCGGCGTAAGAGGCATTCGCCGGACAGCTTTGGCGGTCCGGCGACGGCGGGCGCTGCGACCCGACCGGCCGCCGCCAGCCATCGCCGCTGCAATCACGCCGCCGCCTGACTCCCGCGCCGGGGCGCCTCCAGATACTCCTTGCTCTGCATCTCGACGATGCGGCTCACCGTACGCGTGAACTCGTTGGCCATGCGTCCCTCGGTGTACAGCGCCTCGGCCGCCACCTCGGCGCCGATGATGAGCTTGACGCGCTGGTCGTAGAACACGTCGACCAGCCAGGTGAAGCGGCGCGCCTCGCTCTGCATCGCCGGCGTCATGCGCGGCACGCCCGACAGGATCACCGTGTGGAACTGCGACGCGATCTCCAGGTAATCGTTCTGCGAGCGCGGCCCGCCGCACAGCGTGGCGAAGTCGAACCACACCACGCCGCCCGCGCGCCGCAGCGAGCGCAGTTCGCGGTGCTCGATGTGCAGGATCGGGCTCTCGTCGGCCGCTTCGGCAATGCGCGAGAAAGCCTCGCGCAGCTTGCCGTCGGTAGCCGCACCGAGCGGTGTGAGATACACGTCCACCTGCTCCAGCGCGCGCTGGCGGTAGTCCACGCCGCTGTCCACATTCAGGATGTCGAAGCGGTTCTTGATGATCTCGATCGCCGGCAGGATGCGGTCGCGATGCAGGCCGTCGGGGTAAAGCGTGGACGGCTCGTAGTTCGAGGTCATCACGAAGGTCACGCCGTTGGCGAACAGCTGATCGAGCAGGCGGTACAGGATCATCGCGTCGGCGATGTCGCTCACATGGAACTCGTCGAAGCAGATCAGCCGGTACTTGCGCGCAATGCGCCGCGCCACCTCGTCGAGCGGGTCGGCCATGCCGCGCAGCTCGTCGAGCTGGCGATGCACCTCGCGCATGAACTCGTGGAAGTGCATGCGCGTCTTGCGCACCAGCGGCACCACAGAATAAAAGGCGTCCATCAGAAAGGACTTGCCACGCCCGACGCCGCCCCAGAAGTAGATGGCGCGCGGCAGCTCGGGCCGGCTCACGAGCTTGAGGAAGGCGTTGCGGCGCTGATGCTTGTAGGCAACCCATTCCTCGAAGGATTGCTGGAGCCGCGCGACCGCGCGCCGCTGCGCCTCGTCGGGCTTGAAACCGCGCCGTGCGAGGGCGTCTTCGTAGTAGCTGGTGACGTCGTGAGGCGTCTTGGAGGAGTTGCGTTCCATGGGTCGACCGATCCAATGAAAAAGGGGCGCCGAAGCGCCCCTTTGCCGGGTTGGCCCGTGATGCGGGCCCGCTGCCGCGACCGGTCCGCCGCGCGGTAGGCGACGGTCGATTCGCGGCAATCCCGATCAGAAGTTGAGCGTGCGACCGAGCACGGCGAGCGCGGCTTCCTTGGTGGATTCCGACAGCGACGGATGGGCGTGGCAGATCATGCCGATGTCTTCCGACGAGGCCTTGAACTCCATCGCCACCACGCCTTCCGAGATCAGCTCGGAGACCAGCGGGCCGATCATGTGCACGCCGAGGATCTCGTCGGTCTCGGCATCGGCCAGGAACTTGACGAAGCCCGTCGTGTCGCCGAGCGCCCGCGCGCGGCCGTTGGCCAGGAACGGGAACTTGCCGGCCTTGTACTTCACGCCTTCGGCCTTGAGCTGCTGCTCGGTCTTGCCGACCCACGCGATTTCCGGGCTGGTGTAGATGACCCAGGGAATCGTGTTGAAGTTGACATGACCGTGCTTGCCGGCGATGCGCTCGGCCACGGCCACGCCTTCTTCCTCGGCCTTGTGCGCCAGCATCGGACCGCGCACCACGTCGCCGACCGCCCAGATGCCGGGCACCGAGGTCTTGCAGTCCTCGTCCACCACGACAAAGCCGCGCTCGTCGAGCGGCAGGCCGACGGCTTCGGCATTGAGGCCGTTGGTGTTGGGCACGCGGCCGATCGAGACGATGAGCTTGTCGACCGCCAGCGTCTGGGCTTCGCCCTTGGCGTTGGCATAGGCGATGGTCACGCCTTCGCCCTCGGTCTTGACTTCGCTGATCTGCACGCCCAGCTCGATCTTGAGGCCCTGCTTGGTGAACTGCTTGTGCGCTTCCTTGGCGACTTCCTCGTCGACGGCGGCGAGGAAGGTCGGCAGGCCTTCGAGCACCGTCACGTCGGCACCCAGGCGGCGCCAGACGCTGCCCATTTCAAGGCCGATGACGCCCGCACCGATGATGCCGAGCTTGGCCGGCACCGCGCCGACGCGCAGCGCGCCGTCGTTGGACAGCACCTTTTCCTCGTCGAAGGCCGCCAGCGGCAGCGCACGGGCATTGGAGCCGGTGGCGACGATGACGTTCTTCGCGATCAGCTCTTCGTCCTTGGCGCCCGTGACCTTGATCTCGGTGCCTTCGGCGCCGGTCTTCACGAAGGAAGCCAGGCCGTGGAAGAAGGTGATCTTGTTCTTGCGGAACAGGAACAGGATGCCCTGGTTGTTCTGGTCGACCACCGCATCCTTGCGCGCGATCATCTTCGGGACGTCGATCGCAAGGTTGTCGAGCGTGATGCCGTGATCGCCGAAGGCATGCGCCGCATGCTCGAAATGCTCCGAGCTTTGCAGCAGCGCCTTGGACGGAATGCAGCCCACGTTGGTGCAGGTGCCGCCGGGCGCGGGACCGCCCTTGGCGTTCTTCCATGCGTCGACGATCCCGACCTTGAGGCCGAGCTGCGCGGCGCGGATCGCGGCGACGTAGCCGCCGGGGCCCGCACCGATGACGACGACGTCGAATTGCTGTGCCATGTCGTCGTCTCCGCTCAGATGCCGAACAGCAGGCGAGCCGGATCTTCCAGCGCATCCTTCATCGCCACCAGACCCAGCACGGCTTCGCGGCCGTCGATGATCCGGTGGTCATACGACATCGCGAAGTAGTTCATCGGACGCACCACGACCTGACCGTTCTCGACCACCGCGCGATCCTTGGTCGCATGCACGCCCAGGATGGCCGACTGCGGCGGGTTGATGATGGGGGTCGACAGCATCGAGCCGAAGGTGCCGCCGTTCGAGATCGAGAACGTGCCGCCGGTGAGCTCTTCGAGGCTGAGCTTGCCGTCCTTGGCCTTCTGGCCGAACTCGGCGATCTTCTTCTCGATGTCGGCAAAGCTGAGCTGGTCGGCGTTGCGGATGATGGGCACCACCAGACCGCGCGGCGAACCGACGGCGATGCCGATGTCGAAGTAGCCGTGATAGACGATGTCCGTGCCGTCGACCGAGGCGTTCAGCACCGGGTACTTCTTGAGCGCATGGACGGCAGCCTTCACGAAGAAGCTCATGAAGCCGAGCTTCACGCCGTGTTCCTTCTCGAACTGCTCCTGGAACTTCTTGCGCAGCGCCATCACCGGCGCCATGTTGATTTCGTTGAACGTGGTCAGGATCGCGTTCGACGCTTGCGATTGCAGCAGGCGCTCGGCGATGCGGGCACGCAGGCGGCTCATCGGTACGCGCTGTTCCGGCCGGCCTTCGAGGCCGCTGTCGGGGCCGAGCGGCGGCTGCACGACCGGCAGCGCAGCCCCGGTCTTGACGGCGGGCAGGCTCGACGCGGTGACGACCGGCGCGGCCGGCGCCTTGCCGGCAGCGATCACGTCGCCCTTGGTGATGCGGCCATCGCGGCCGGTGCCGGCAGCCGGCGTCACGCCGGTTTCGGCGATCAGCTTGGCGGCGGCGGGCATGGCGGCGGCACCTGCCGGAGCGGCGGCAACCGGCGCCGGAGCGGCAGCGGCGGGGGCCGGCGCGGCAGCAGCGGCCGGTGCGGGGGCAGCGGCGCCGGCGGTGGCTTCGGTGTCGATCTTGGCGATCAGCTGATCGGCCACGACGGTCGCGCCGTCAGCCTGGGTGATCTCGACGATCACGCCGGCGCTCGGCGCCGGCACTTCGAGCACGACCTTGTCGGTCTCGACTTCGATCAGGATTTCATCGGCGGCAACGGCTTCGCCGACCTTCTTCTTCCATTGCAGCAGGGTCGCTTCGGCAACCGATTCGGACAGCTGGGGGACTTTGACTTCTACGAGGGCCATGTTGGATTGCTCCTGGAGTTCTGTGGCGCCCGTCGTGAGGCTGCGCGAGCAAGCGAGCGACGCCCTGCGCCGCTTCGCTTACGCACATATCGACCGTCACGCGAGCGTGACGGGGATTACTTGTTGATGACGAAGCCCTTGAGCTTGCCGAAGGCCGCATCGAGCAGCGCCTTCAGTTGCTCGTTGTGCTTGGCGTAGTAGCCGACCGCCGGCGAGGCCGAGGCGGGACGGCCCGCGTAGCCAAGCTTCTGGCCCGCGTCCATGTTCTCCAGCAGGTTGTGCTGGATCTGGAACCACGCACCCTGGTTCTGCGGCTCGTCCTGCGCCCAGACCACTTCGCCGAGGTTCGGATACTTCTTGAGCTCGGTGGAGAAGGCCTTGTGCGGGAAGGGATAGAGCTGCTCGACGCGCAGGATGGCAACGTCGTCGGCGGCACGTTCGCGGCGCGAGGCAACGAGGTCGTAATAGACCTTGCCCGAGCAGGCGACGACCCGCTTGACCTTGTTCGGGTCGATGTCGGCCGAGGTTTCGGCGATGACGGTGTGGAAGCTGCCCTTGGCCAGGTCTTGCAGCGTCGAGACGGCTTCCTTGTTACGCAGCAGCGACTTCGGCGTCATGATGACCAGCGGCTTGCGGAACAGCCGGATCATCTGGCGACGCAGCAGATGGAAGATCTGGGCCGGCGTGGTCGGCTGGCAGACCTGCATGTTGTTGTCGGCGCAGAGTTGCAGGAAGCGTTCGAGACGCGCCGAGCTGTGCTCCGGACCCTGGCCTTCGTAGCCGTGCGGCAGCATCAGCGTCAGACCGTTGACACGACCCCACTTCACTTCGCCCGAGCTGATGAACTGGTCGATCACGACCTGCGCGCCATTGGCGAAGTCGCCGAACTGCGCTTCCCAGATCACCAGCGTGTTCGGCTCGGCGGTGGCATAGCCGTACTCGAAACCGAGCACCGCCTCTTCCGACAACACCGAGTCGATGACCGTGAACGGCGCCTGCTTTTCGGCAACGTGCTGCAGCGGAATGTACGAGCCCGAATCCCAGCGCTCGCGGCTCTGGTCGTGCAGCACCGAGTGGCGATGCGTGAAGGTGCCGCGGCCGCAATCCTGGCCCGACAGCCGAACCGCATAGCCCGAAGCCACCAGCGTGGCGAAGGCCAGATGCTCGCCCATGCCCCAGTCGAGCGCGACCTTGCCTTCGGCCATCGACCGGCGGTCGGCGACCACCTTCTCGACCAGCGGATGCAGCTTCAGCGTGCTCGGAATCGTGGTGATGCGTTCACCGATGCGCTTGAGTTCGGCGAGCGGCACACCGGTATCGGCAGCGTCGGTCCACTTGCGATTCAGGAACGGCATCCAGTCGACCGAGTACTGGCGCTTGTAGTTCGACAGCACCGGATCGGACGTGCGCTTGCCTTCGTCCATCGCGGCGCGGTAGTCCTTCACGAACTGCTCGACCTCGGCATCGGTCAGCACCTTCTGCGCGACGAGCTTGTCGCCGTAGAGGCGGCGCGTGCCGGGATGCTGGCTGATCTTCTTGTACATCAGCGGCTGGGTCACCGCCGGCGTGTCCTGCTCGTTGTGGCCGAGCTTACGGAAGCACACGATGTCGATCACGATGTCCTTGTGGAACTCCGCGCGGAAGTCCACGGCGATCTGGGTCGCGAGCGCAACCGCCTCGGGATCGTCGCCGTTCACATGCAGCACCGGCGCCTCGATCATCTTGACCACGTCCGAGCAGTACAGCGTCGAACGCGAGTCGCGCGGGTCGGAGGTGGTGAAGCCGATCTGGTTGTTGATCACCAGATGGATGGTGCCGCCCGTGCCGTAGCCGCGCGTCTGCGCGAGGTTGAGCGTTTCCATCACGACGCCCTGGCCGGCGAAGGCCGCGTCGCCATGCACCAGTACCGGAATGACCTGGTTGCCGTTCTCGTCGCCACGACGATCCTGGCGCGCCATCGCCGAACCCTCGACCACCGGATTCACGATTTCGAGGTGCGACGGGTTGAACGCGAGGCTCAGATGCATCGGGCCGGTCGGCGTGCTGACGTCGCTGGAGAAGCCTTGGTGGTACTTCACGTCACCGGCCGGCAGATCGTCGCCATGCTTGCCTTCGAACTCGGCGAACAGATCCTTCGGCATCTTGCCGAGGATGTTGACGAGCACGTTCAGGCGGCCGCGGTGGGCCATGCCGATGACGATTTCCTGCACGCCCTTGGTCGCGGCACGCGCCACGAGCTGGTCCATCGACACGATGAAGCTTTCGCCGCCTTCGAGCGAGAACCGCTTCTGACCGACGTACTTGGTATGCAGATAGCGTTCAAGGCCCTCGGCTGCCGTGAGGCGCTCGAGGATGTCCTTCTTGCCCTGCACATCGAACGACGGCTTGCTGCGCGTCGATTCGAGACGTTGCTGGATCCAGCGCTTCTGGGCCGGATCGCTGATGTACATGAACTCGGCGCCGATCGTGCCGCAGTAGGTCTCGCGCAACGCCGCGACGATCTCGCGCAGCGTCATGTGTTCGGCGGTCGTGAAGTAGGTGTTCGTCGCGCTGAACACCGTGTCCATGTCGGCTTCGCTGAAGTCGTAGAAGCCGGCTTCGAGCTCGGGAATGCGCGGACGTTCCTGGCGCTTGAGCGGATCGAGATCGGCCCAGCGCGAGCCGAGGAAACGGTAGGCAGCGATGATGGACTGAACATCCACCTGCTTGCGGGCGATGCTGAGGTCGCGTTCGGCGACGCGCGGCAGGAAGGCATTGGCCTTGGCACGCTGTGCGAACGATTCGACAACGGGCGCATGGGCCACATCGCGGGCGTCGCTGCCATCGGCTGCGGCGACAAGCTGGACGCGATCGAAGTACTCGCGCCAGTTTTCGGGGACCGACGCCGGGTTGTCGAGATAGGCCTCGTACAACTCTTCAACGTACGGAGCGTTGCCGCCGAACAGGTAGGAGTTCAGCTGGTACTGCTTCATCATGACGTTCACCTTTCCTTCGAGCTTCTCGAAGATGGATGCGGGATGTCGAAAGCGCGGCACCGCCAGCCGACCAGGAAGGTCTGGACTGACGCCGGGCTATCGCCCATCCGACACACCGGTCATACCGATGCGCCGGACAACGAAGCGCCGGTCGGACCGGGGCGTGTCCTGACGGCGCGTTTCGAGTTCGCGGATGCTAGCACCATCACGCGGCAGCTCCGCCCAAGGACTGCGGGTGCGAACCCTGAGTTGCGCTCAGCAAACAAAAAAGGCGGACCGAAGTCCGCCTTTCTCGATGCCCGCGACAACCGGGCCTGATTGCAACGCCGATCAGCGCGCCGAGATGTCCGGCACGTCGCGCGTCGCGGCACCGGTAAACAGCTGACGCGGACGACCGATCTTGTATTCCGGATCGGTGATCATTTCGTTGAGTTGCGCAATCCAGCCCACCGTGCGCGCGAGCGCGAAGATGGCCGTGAACAGCGATACCGGAATGCCGACCGCCTTCTGCACGATGCCCGAGTAGAAGTCGACGTTCGGATAGAGCTTGCGCTGCACGAAGTAGTCGTCTTCAAGGGCGATCTTTTCGAGCGCCATCGCGAGCTTGAACAGCGGATCGTTTTCGAGACCGAGCGCCACCAGCACTTCATGACAGGTCTCGCGCATCAGCTTGGCGCGCGGATCGTAGTTCTTGTAGACACGATGGCCGAAACCCATCAGGCGCACGCTGGAGTTCTTGTCCTTCACCTTGGTGATGAACTCGCCGATCTTTTCCACGCCGCCCTGGGCCTGGATGTCGTACAGCATGTTCAGCGCGGCTTCGTTCGCACCGCCGTGCGCCGGCCCCCAGAGGCAGGCGACGCCGGCAGCGATCGCGGCGAACGGGTTCGTGCCCGACGAGGCGCACAGGCGCACGGTCGAGGTGGACGCGTTCTGCTCGTGATCGGCATGCAGGATGAAGATGCGGTCGAGTGCACGCACCAACACGTCGTTGACCTTGTAGTCCTCGCAGGGCGTCGCGAACATCATCCGGGTGAAGTTCGCGGTGTACGACAGATCGTTGTTCGGATAGATGAACGGCTGACCGATCGAATACTTGTAGGCCATCGCGACGAGCGTCGGCAGCTTGGCGATCAGGCGGATCGCCGAGATCTCGCGCTGGTGCGGATCGTTGAGGTTCATCGAGTCGGGGTAGAACGCCGACAGCGCGCCAACGAGACCCGTGAGCACTGCCATCGGATGCGCATCGCGACGGAAGCCGCGCAGGAAGAAATGCATCTGCTCGTTGACCATCGTGTGCTGGGTCACGCGCGCCACGAAGTCGGATTTCTGCGGTGCATTGGGCAGTTCGCCGTTCAGCAGCAGATAGCAGGTTTCCAGGAAGTCACACTTGGTCGCCAGCTGCTCGATGGGGTAGCCGCGATACAGCAGTTCGCCCTTGTCACCGTCGATGTAGGTGATGCTGGACTGGCAGGAGGCCGTCGACAGGAAGCCCGGATCGAACGTGAACTTGCCGGTCGAGCCGTAGAGCTTGCGAATGTCGATCACGTCAGGGCCAACCGTGCCCTTCAGGATCGGAAAATCGACCGACGGCGATCCGTCGGAAAAGCTGAGCGTTGCCTTTTGATTGGCGGCCGTCATAGGACTCCCTCCTTGGTTTGATCTATCGATCCCGGCCTCTCATGCCGGGGCTTGCGAGCCGCAGCCTGCGCTCAGGCTGCACGAAGCATGCCGAGAACCCTGTGCACGGCCGGTGTATCGAGCCCCCCCTCGGGCTCGCGGCGCGCCAGGATCATTTCCAGCAAGTCCGTATCGGGCAACTCGAAAAGCTCGCTGAGTACCGCAACGTCCTCGTCCGACAGCTGCAATTCGTTCTTGTCGAGAAACCTGGTGATGATCAGGTCGTTCTCGAGCAGACCGCGCCGGGCGCGCCAGCGTAGCCGGGTGCGCTTGAGCGGGTCTGCCTGATGCTCGAACGAGGCCGCCATCACACCGCGCGCCGAACCATCAGTTCCTTGATCTTGCCGATTGCCTTGGTCGGGTTGAGACCCTTCGGGCAAACGTCGACGCAATTCATGATGGTGTGGCAACGGAACAGGCGGTACGGATCCTCGAGGTTGTCGAGCCGTTCCGAGGTGGCTTGGTCACGGCTGTCCGCGATGAAGCGGTAGGCCTGCAGCAGACCGGCGGGACCGACGAACTTGTCGGGGTTCCACCAGAACGACGGGCAGGACGTCGAGCAGCACGCGCACAGGATGCACTCGTACACGCCGTCGATCTCTTCACGCTCTTCCGGCGACTGGAGACGTTCCTTCTCCGGCGGCGGATCATTGTTGACGAGATAGGGGCGGATCGAGTGGTACTGCTTGAAGAACTGGGTCATGTCCACGATCAGGTCGCGGATGACCGGCAGACCCGGCAGCGGCTTGAGCACGATGGGCTCCTGCAGTTCGCGCAGGTTGGTCGTGCAGGCCAGGCCGTTCTTGCCGTTGATGTTCATCGCGTCGGAACCGCAGACACCTTCGCGGCAGGAGCGGCGATAGGCGACGCTGTCGTCCACGTCCGACTTGATGCGCTGAAGTGCATCGAGAAGCATCTTGTCGGTCGGCAGAAGCGTGACTTCGAGCTTCTGCATGTAGGGGCGCTCGTCCTTGTCCGGGTCGTAGCGGTAGATCTCGAAGCGCAACACCCGCTTGCCGGTGGCAGCAGCGCTGCCGACGGCGGTAAGTTCGCTGGGATTGGTGGCGGTCATGTGCTGTCCCTCTCGCTCAGAAAGTGCGCTTCTTCGGTTGGAAGGTCTCGACGGTCAGCGGCTTCATCGTCACCGGCTTGTAGTCGAGGCGGTTGCCTTCCGAGTAGAACAGCGAATGCCGGATCCACTTGGCATCGTCGCGTTCCGGATAGTCGTCGCGCGCATGGGCACCACGGCTTTCCTGACGGGCTTCGGCCGAGATGATCGTGGCCTTGGCGGTCTCGATCAGGTTGTCCAGCTCCAGCGCCTCGATGCGCGCGGTGTTGAACACCTTCGACTTGTCCTTCACATGCACATTCAGGCGACGCTTGTCGTGCTCGAGAATCTTCTTGACGCCGGCTTCGAGCAGTTCCTGCTTGCGGAACACGCCGCAATGCGCCTGCATGTCCTTGCGAATGTCGTTCGCCACATCCTGCACCCGCTCACCCGACGACGAGCCATCGATGCGCGCAAGACGCGACAGCGGCAGATCGGCGGCATCGGCCGGCAGATCCTTGTGCGCCTGGTCCTTGAGGTTCTGCTTGACGATGAAGTCGCCGGCCGAGCGGCCGAACACCAGCAGGTCGAGCAGCGAGTTCGTGCCGAGACGGTTGGCGCCGTGCACCGAGACGCAGGCGCATTCGCCGATCGCGTAGAGGCCGTTGATGACTTCTGCGTGGTTGCCGTTCTTCGGCGCGACGACCTGACCGTGGTAGTTCGTCGGAATGCCGCCCATCTGATAGTGGATGGTCGGCACCACCGGGATCGGTTCCTTGATCGGATCGACGTTCGCGAACTTGAGCGCGATTTCGCGGATCGACGGCAGGCGCTTGAGGATGGTGTCGGCGCCCAGGTGGTCGAGCTTCAGCAGCACATGGTCCTTGTTGGGACCGCAGCCGCGACCTTCCTTGATTTCCTGGTCCATCGAACGCGAGACGAAGTCGCGCGGCGCCAGATCCTTCAGCGTCGGCGCATAGCGCTCCATGAAGCGCTCGCCCTTGTCGTTCAGCAGGATGCCGCCCTCGCCGCGCACGCCCTCGGTGATGAGCACGCCCGCGCCGGCCACGCCGGTCGGGTGGAACTGCCAGAACTCCATGTCTTCAAGCGGGATGCCGGCGCGTGCCGCCATGCCCATGCCGTCACCGGTATTGATGAAGGCATTGGTCGAAGCGGCCCAGATGCGGCCGGCACCGCCGGTCGCGAAGATGGTGGCCTTGGCTTCGAGAATCATCACGTCGCCGGTTTCCATCTCGAGCGCGACGACGCCAACCACATCGCCCGCCTGATCGCGGACCAGATCGAGCGCCATCCATTCGACGAAGAACTGGGTACGGGCGCGCACGTTGCGCTGATAGAGCGTGTGCAGCAGCGCATGACCGGTACGGTCGGCCGCCGCACAGGCGCGCTGAACCGGCTTCTCGCCGAAGTTGGCGGTGTGGCCGCCAAACGGACGCTGATAGATCGTGCCGTCGGCATTGCGGTCGAACGGCATGCCGAAGTGTTCGAGCTCGTACACGACATTCGGCGCCTGACGGCACATGAACTCGATCGCATCCTGGTCGCCCAGATAGTCCGAGCCCTTGACGGTGTCGAACATGTGCCAGTACCAGTTGTCCTCGCTCATGTTGCCGAGCGAGGCACCGATGCCACCCTGGGCCGCAACGGTATGCGAGCGGGTCGGGAAGACCTTCGACAGCACGGCGACATTGAGGCCGGCTTCGGCCAGCTGGAGGGAGCAACGCATGCCGGAGCCGCCGGCTCCGACGATCACGGCGTCATAGCGACGGCGCGGGAGATTCGACTTGATGTCGGCCATTTCTTAGATGCCCCAGAGAATTTGCGCCGCGTACACGACGGAAATGATCAGCCAGATGATCGTCAGGACTTGCAGCGTCAGGCGAATGCCGGTCGGCTTCACGTAGTCCATCCAGATATCGCGCACGCCGATCCAGGCGTGATACGCGAGCGAACCAATGGCGACCAGCGACAGGGTCTTGCCCAGCGGAAAGCCGAGCAGCGTCCAGTTGAACAGACCAACCCAGTCCGTGTACTGCATCGGCGCCGGGGCGATGAGCAGGCCGATAAAGAGGATGAGCGTGTAGACCAGCATCACGACAGCGGTGATGCGTTGTGCGATCCAGTCCTTGAGACCGTAATGCGCGCCGACGACGAGACGCTTCGAACCGACGTTGGCCATGATCAGAACACTCCGAAAATCTTGAGCGCCACGAGAATCGTGAGCGTGATGCTGACTGCGAAGACGGCGGTCGCGCTCTTCTGCGACGATGCCTTGTCGATGCCCATGTGCAGGTCGAGCAGCAGATAGCGCACACCTGCGCACATGTGGTGCAGATAGCCCCAGGACAGGACGACCAGGATCAGCTTGACGATCGGAGCGCTTGCAAGCTCGCGATAGGCCTCGAAACTGATTTCGGAGGTGAGGCTTTTCTCGAACAGCGGCAGGAGGACGATGGGCAGTGCCAGGAACAGCAAGGCACCCGTGACCCGGTGCAGGATGGAGAGCCGACCTGCCAGGGGAAGCCGGTATTTGGCGATGTCCGAAACATGAATGTTTCGGAACTCCGGTCGTTTTCGGATGGGTGTTGCCTCTGCCATGGGTTGCCTCAGCGGATTTGTGTGTAGTGAAAAGTTTTGAACCGCGCCCCTGCCGGAACAGCTGACTATTGTGGCGAATTTTCGGCGCTGCACCAAACGGCGCTGACGCCGCTCAAGCGCAGGGAGCGCACAGCCCCACCTCAACTGACCTCGTTGTGGTAGTGGTGAGCATGTGTGACATACCAGCCGCGACGAAATTCCACCGGCCGGTCCAAATAGGTATAGGCGACGCGCTCGATCAGCAGCAGCGGATCGCCGACTGAAACCTTCAACAATCCAGCGGTGGCCGCGTCGGCCGCGACCGCCTTCAGGCGCTCGTCGGCGCGCACCATGCGGATGCCGAATTCCTTCTCGAACAGACCGTAGAGCGGCCCCCGATAGCCCGCCAGCTTGTCGGCGCTCAGGCCGCGGAACATCGCCGCGGGCAGCCAGATTTCATCGAGCACGCCGGGGCGATCGTTGATGGTGAGCAGCCGCCGGAGCTGGACCATGCTTTCGCCCGCCTTGAGGTCGAGCTGGCGCGCGATATCGGCCGGCGCGCGGACACGCTTGCATTCGAGGATGTCGGACTGGGTGCCGATCGGCTGACCGTCGTCGGAGACCAGGCGGAGGAATTTGAAGCCCGCGCGCGGCTCGTCGTTGTGCGACGCAACAAAGGTTCCCTTGCCCTGCCGCCGCACGACCAGGTTTTCCTTGGCCAGCTCGTCGATGGCCTTGCGCACCGTGCCTTGCGACACCTTGAAGCGCACCGCCAGCTCCATTTCGGACGGGATCACCTCGCCCGGCTTCCATTCCCCAGCCTCCAGACCCTGAGTGAGCAAGGACTTGATCTGCTGGTACAGCGGCAGGAACAGCGCCGCGCCTTCCTGGCGCGGGGCCGCGCCGCCCGCTGCGGAGGCTGTCGCATCCGCGCCGGCTGCGCCTTGGGCGCCGAGGTTGTTGATCTTGGGTGGCATGCGCGGATTCTTTCACAGGGGCTCGGCGAGCGTCCAGCTTGGTCCGAAGTCAAATGTCTTATATAAGACATAAGATGATTGACGACGGAAAAGCCAACACCTAGACTGCCTGCAATCCGACGCGGTGCGGCGGACTTAGAATTGCGGCGGCAACGCACGGCGCTTCGGCGCACCAACCGGAACGACAGATTTCCGGTGGCGCGCCCGGCCAGCCGGCTTCGGCACCGCAACCGTTCATGCGCCCGTCAGGTTGTGGCGGGATTGAAGGGCGGCCCGAAGCGGCGTCCCCCCTGATCCATCACTTCCGGAGAACCTTCATGACCAAACCCGCCTTGCGCGTCGCCGTTACCGGCGCCGCCGGCCAGATCGGCTACTCGCTGCTGTTCCGCATTGCCTCGGGCGAAATGCTCGGCAAGGACCAGCCCGTCATCCTGCAACTGCTGGAAATCCCGGACGAGAAGGCCCAGAAGGCGCTCAAGGGCGTGATCATGGAAGTGGAAGACTGCGCCTTCCCGCTGCTGCAAGAGATCACCGCCCACAGCGATCCGCTGACCGCGTTCAAGGACATCGACGTGGCCCTGCTGGTCGGCGCCCGTCCGCGCGGCCCCGGCATGGAACGCAAGGATCTGCTGTCGGCCAACGCCCAGATCTTCACGGCGCAAGGCAAGGCGCTCGACGCCGTCGCCAAGCGCACGGTCAAGGTGCTCGTGGTCGGCAACCCGGCCAACACCAACGCCTACATCGCGATGAAGTCGGCCCCGGGCCTGCCCAAGGAAAACTTCACCGCCATGCTGCGCCTGGACCACAACCGCGGTCTGTCGCAACTGGCCACCAAGGCTGGCGTCGCCGTCGCCGACATCGAGACCTTCACGGTCTGGGGCAACCACTCGCCCACGATGTACGCCGACTACCGCTTTGCCACCGTCGGCGGCAAGTCGCTCAAGGATCTGATCGGCGACGAAGACTGGAACCGCAACACCTTCCTGCCGACCGTCGGCAAGCGTGGCGCCGCGATCATCGAAGCGCGCGGCCTGTCGTCGGCTGCCTCGGCTGCCAATGCCGCCATCGACCACATCCGCGACTGGGTGCTGGGCACGAACGGCAAGTGGGTGACGATGGGCATCCCGTCGGATGGCTCCTACGGCATCCCGGTCGACACCATCTTCGGCTTCCCGGTGACGGTCGAAAACGGCAAGTACACGATCGTCCAGGGCCTGCCCATCGACGAGTTCTCGCAAGGCGCGATCAACAAGACGCTCGCCGAGCTGGAAGAAGAAAAGGCTGGCGTCGCTCATCTGCTGTGAGCCCAACCCGCCCGTAGCACCGAGCCGAGGACTTCAAGCCCTCGGCTTTTTTTGAACCTTTTTCAGCCCAAAACCCGTCAAAAGTGCGCAATTCACGCATGAATCTGCACCCCAGCGATGTTCTGTACGACGGCGAAAACGCCGATCGCCTCCGGCTTCCGGTCTGCGATCACTACGCCGGCAGCGAGAAACTGATCCGCAAATCGCTCGCGCTTCAGGCTGAACTGGCGGTGGACGGACGCGTCACTTTCGACATCACCTTCGATTGCGAGGACGGCGCCGCCGCCGGACGCGAGGCCGCCCAGGCCGCGCTCGTGGCCGCGCTCCTCGTCGACCCGGCCAACCGCTTCGACCGCTGCGGCGTGCGCGTGCATGACCCGCGCCATGCAGCGCTCGATGAAGAACTCGACATCGTCGTCGGGCGTGCCGGCCAGCGGGTCGCCTACGTCACCTTCCCAAAGCTCCACAACGCCGCCGAGGCGCATGACTGCGTCGCGCGCCTGAATGCGGCGGCCGACCGCCACGGCATCGCGCGCCGCATTCCGGCGCATGTGCTGATCGAGACCCACGGCGCGCTGCGCGAAGTCTTCGACATCGCCGCGACGCCGCAGGTCGAGTGCCTGTCGTTCGGGCTGATGGACTTCGTCTCGGCGCATCGCGGCGCGATTCCCGACGCCGCGATGACCTCGCCGGGCCAGTTCGATCACCCGCTCGTGCGCCGCGCCAAGCTCGAAATCGCCGCCGCCTGCCATGCCTTCGGCAAGGTGGCCTCGCACAACGTCACCACCGACTTCAGCGAGGCGGCGGTAGCGCATGGCGACGCCCTGCGCGCGGCGCGAGAGTTTGGCTACACGCGCATGTGGAGCATTCATCCGACCCAGATCGCCCCCATCGTCTCGGCCTTCGAGCCCGATGCCGGCGCGGTCACCGAAGCAGCGGAAATCCTGCTCGCCGCCCAGGCCAATCAGTGGGGTCCGACGCAGCGCGCCGGTCGCCTGCACGACCGGGCGAGCTACCGCTTCTACTGGGAAGTTTTGCAGCAGGCAGCGCTGGTCGGCGCTGCCATGCCCGAGGCGGCGCGATCCGCGTTCTTTGCCTCGGCCTGAAGTCCTCTCTATCGAAGGAGACGCAACTTGACCATCACCTCCGCCGGCGCCCTGTTCCGCAAGGCACTCGCCGAAGAAAAGCCGCTGCAAGTCATCGGCGCCATCAATGCCAACCACGCCTTGCTCGCCAAGCGCGCGGGCTTCCGCGCCATCTACCTGTCGGGTGGCGGCGTGGCCGCTGGCTCGCTGGGTCTGCCCGACCTCGGCATCAGCAACCTCGATGACGTGCTCACCGACGTGCGCCGCATCACTGACGTGTGCGACCTGCCGCTGCTGGTCGACGTGGATACCGGCTTCGGCTCCAGCGCCTTCAACGTGGCGCGCACGACCAAGACGCTGATCAAGGCCGGCGCTGGCGCGCTGCACATCGAGGACCAGGTCGGCGCCAAGCGCTGCGGCCATCGTCCCAACAAGGAAATCGTGTCGACGCAGGAAATGGTCGACCGCATCAAGGCCGCCGTCGACGCCCGCACCGATCCCGACTTCGTCATCATGGCGCGCACCGATTCGCTCGCGGTCGAAGGCATCGAGAAGGCCATCGAACGCTCGATCGCCTTCGTGGAAGCCGGCGCCGATGCGCTGTTCCCCGAGGCCCTCACCCAGCTCGACCAGTACAAGCAGTTCGCCGCCGCGGTGAACGTGCCCATCCTGGCCAACATCACCGAATTCGGCGCGACGCCGCTGTACACCGTGGACGAGCTGCGCGAAGTCGGCGTGAGCATCGTGCTCTATCCGCTGTCGGCCTTCCGCGCCGCCAACCGCGCCGCCGAGTCGGTCTACAACGCGGTCCGCAAGGACGGCACGCAGAAGAACGTCGTCGACCTCATGCAGACGCGCATGGAGCTGTACGACGTGATCGGATACCACGCCTTCGAGCAGAAGCTCGACGCGCTGTTCGCCGCCGGCAAGAAGTAAGGCGCGCGCCTCACCCCTCCCCCATCCCTCGCTGCAACACGGCGCCGCCGCCAAGACGGCGCGCCACCAAACTTTGAAGAGGAAATGCCATGAGCGATCAAGCTGCCCCGACCTCCGGTTTCAAGCCCAAGAAGTCCGTCGCCCTGTCGGGCACCGCCGCCGGCAATACCGGCCTGTGTACCGTCGGCCGGACCGGCAACGACCTGGCCTATCGCGGCTACGACATCCTCGATCTCGCCACCACCAGCGAGTTCGAGGAAATCGCCTATCTGCTGGTCCACGGCAAGCTGCCGACGGTCGCCGAACTGGCCGGCTACAAGGCCAAGCTCAAGGCGCTGCGCGGCATTCCCGCCGGCGTGAAGGCCGCGCTCGAACAGCTGCCGCCGTCGGCCCATCCGATGGACGTGATGCGCACCGGCGTGTCGGTGCTCGGCTGCCTGGCCCCGGAAAAGGACGACCACAACCATCCCGGCGCGCGCGACATCGCCGACAAGCTGATCGCCTCGCTCGGCTCGATGCTGCTGTACTGGTACCACTTCAGCCACAACGGCAAGCGCATCGACGTCGAAACCGAGGACGACTCGGTCGGCGGCCATTTCCTCGCGCTGCTGCACGGCAAGACGCCGAGCGAAGCCTGGGTCAAGGCGATGCACACCTCGCTGATCCTGTACGCCGAGCACGAGTTCAATGCCTCGACCTTCACCGGCCGCGTCATCGCCGGCACGGGATCGGACATCTACTCGGCCATCACCGGCGCGATCGGCGCGCTGCGCGGCCCGAAGCACGGCGGCGCCAACGAAGTGGCCTTCGAGATCCAGAAGCGCTACGACTCGCCCGACGAAGCCGAGGCCGACATCCGCGCCCGCGTCGAAGCCAAGCAGGTCGTGATCGGCTTCGGCCATCCGGTCTACACGGTCAGCGACCCGCGCAACAAGGTCATCAAGCAGGTCGCGCACGACCTGTCGGCCGCGCAGAACAACACCAAGATGTACGACATCGCCGAGCGCCTCGAGTCGGTGATGTGGGAAGTCAAGAAGATGTTCCCGAACCTCGACTGGTTCAGCGCGGTCAGCTACCACATGATGGGCGTGCCCACCGCCATGTTCACGCCGCTGTTCGTCATCGCGCGCATGACCGGCTGGAGCGCCCACATCATCGAGCAGCGCATCGACGGCAAGATCATCCGTCCGAGCGCCAACTACATCGGACCGGAAGACCAGAAGTTCGTGCCGATCGAGCAACGCTAAAGGCATGACGGCCGGCATCCCGCCCCGGGACGCCGGCCTGCGACGGCGGCCCGCCCGGGTCGCCCTGCCCAGTCGGCGGATGGCTGCGATCACGCGCCTCCGCTGGCTCAACTTCCCGGATTCGCTGCCATGAACACCGCCTACCGCAAGACCCTGCCCGGCACGTCGCTCGATTACTTCGATACGCGCGCAGCGGTCGATGCCATCGCCCCCGGCGCCTACGACAAGCTCCCCTACACCTCGCGCGTGCTGGCCGAAAACCTGGTGCGCCGCTGCGACCCGGCCACGCTGACCGACTCGCTCAAGCAGCTCATCGAGCGCAAGCGCGACCTGGACTTTCCGTGGTACCCGGCGCGCGTGGTCTGCCACGACATCCTGGGCCAGACCGCGCTGGTCGATCTGGCCGGCCTGCGCGATGCCATCGCCGACATGGGTGGCGATCCCGCGCTGGTGAACCCGGTGGTGCCGACGCAATTGATCGTCGACCACTCGCTGGCCGTGGAGTGCGGCGGCTTCGATCCGGACGCGTTCGAGAAGAACCGCGCCATCGAGGATCGCCGCAATGAAGACCGCTTCCACTTCATCAACTGGACGCGCACTGCGTTCAAGAACGTGGATGTGATCCCGGCGGGCAACGGGATCATGCATCAGATCAATCTTGAAAAAATGTCGCCGGTGATCCAGGCGCGCGACGGCGTGGCCTTCCCCGATACCTGCATCGGCACCGACAGCCACACGCCGCATGTGGATGCGCTGGGCGTGATCGCCATCGGCGTCGGCGGCCTCGAAGCCGAGAGCGTGATGCTCGGCCGCGCCTCGATGATGCGGCTGCCCGACATCGTCGGCGTCAAGCTCGTCGGCAAGCGCCAGCCCGGCATCACCGCGACCGACATCGTGCTGGCCCTGACCGAATTCCTGCGCAAGGAACGCGTGGTCGGCGCCTATGTGGAGTTCTTCGGTGACGGCGCCGACAGCCTGTCCATCGGCGACCGCGCGACCATCTCGAACATGTGCCCGGAATACGGCGCCACGGCAGCGATGTTCTACATCGACGGCCAGACCATCGACTACCTCAAGCTCACCGGCCGCGAGCCCGAGCAGGTGGCGCTGGTCGAGAACTACGCCAAGACGACCGGCCTGTGGGGCGCCGCCCTCGCCACGGCTGAATACGAACGCGTGCTGTCCTTCGACCTGTCGACCGTCGTGCGCAACATGGCCGGCCCGTCGAATCCGCACAAGCGCCTGCCGACGTCGGCGCTGGCCGAGCGCGGCATCGCCGACGAAGCCAAGCTGGCCGCCGCCCGGGCTGAAGAAGCCGACGGCAAGCTGCCCGACGGCGCGGTCATCATTGCCGCCATCACCAGCTGCACCAACACCAGCAATCCGCGCAATGTCGTCGCCGCCGCGCTGCTGGCGCGCAATGCCAACAAGCTCGGCCTGCTGCGCAAACCCTGGGTCAAGACCTCGTTCGCGCCGGGCTCGAAGGTAGCCAAGCTTTATCTCGAAGAAGCCGGCCTGCTCGGCGAGCTGGAACAGCTCGGCTTCGGCATCGTGGCCTACGCTTGCACGACGTGTAACGGCATGTCGGGCGCGCTCGATCCCAAGATCCAGCAGGAAATCATCGACCGCGACCTGTACGCGACCGCCGTGCTGTCGGGCAACCGCAACTTCGACGGCCGCATCCACCCGTATGCGAAGCAGGCCTTCCTGGCCTCGCCGCCGCTGGTGGTCGCCTATGCCATCGCCGGCACCATCCGCTTCGACATCGAGAAGGATGCGCTCGGTACCGACAAGGACGGCAAGCCGGTCACGCTGAAGGACCTGTGGCCGAGCGACGAGGAAATCGACGAAATCGTCGCCAGGTCGGTCAAGCCCGAGCAGTTCAACCAGATCTACATCCCGATGTTCGATCTGGGCGCGGTGGAAGAAGCCAAGAGCCCGCTGTACGACTGGCGCGCACCGAGCACCTACATCCGCCGTCCGCCCTACTGGGAAGGCGCGCTGGCCGGCGCCCGCACGCTGACGGGCATGCGCCCGCTGGCCGTGCTGCCGGACAACATCACGACCGACCACCTGTCGCCGTCGAACGCGATCATGCTCAACAGCGCGGCCGGCGAGTATCTGGCCAAGATGGGCTTGCCGGAAGAGGACTTCAATTCCTACGCGACCCATCGCGGCGACCATCTGACGGCGCAGCGCGCCACCTTCGCCAACCCGCAGCTGGTCAACGAGATGGCGGTGGTCGACGGCAAGGTCAAGAAGGGATCGCTCGCGCGCATCGAGCCGGACGGCAAGGTCACGCGCATGTGGGAAGCCATCGAGACCTACATGGAACGCAAGCAGCCGCTCATCATCGTGGCGGGTGCCGACTACGGTCAGGGCTCGTCGCGCGACTGGGCTGCCAAGGGCGTGCGGCTGGCTGGCGTGGAAGCCATCGCGGCCGAAGGCTTCGAGCGCATCCACCGCACCAACCTGATCGGCATGGGCGTGCTGCCGCTGGAGTTCAAGCCGGGCGTCAACCGCCTGACGCTTGGCATCGACGGCACCGAAACCTATGACGTGATCGGCGAGCGCACCCCGCGCGCCGACCTCACGCTGGTCATCACGCGGCGCAACGGCGAACGCCTCGAAGTGCCGATGACCTGCCGTCTCGATACCGCCGAGGAAGTCTCCATCTACGAAGCCGGCGGCGTGCTGCAACGCTTCGCCCAGGACTTCCTGGAATCGACCAAGGCGGCCTGAGCGCGGCTGCGTTCACGGGGCGGCGCGGGTCCGCGCTGCCCCGCCCCATCCGGAAAGAGGCATTTCATGGCCCATGTAGCGCAAGTGAAGATTCCCGCCACCTACATCCGTGGCGGCACCAGCAAGGGCGTGTTCTTCCGCCTGCAAGACCTGCCCGAGCGCTGCCAGACGCCCGGCGCGGCGCGCGATGCGCTGCTGCTGCGCGTGATCGGCAGCCCCGATCCCTACGGCAAGCAGATCGACGGCATGGGCGGCGCCACGTCGAGCACGAGCAAGACCGTGATCCTGGCCAAGAGCAGCAAGCCCGATCACGACGTGGATTACCTGTTCGGTCAGGTGTCGATCGACAAGGCCTTCGTGGACTGGAGCGGCAACTGCGGCAATTTGTCGGCGGCGGTCGGCTCGTTTGCCATCAGCGGCGGTCTGGTCGACCCGGCGCGCGTGCCCGCGAACGGCGTCTGCACCGTGCGCATCTGGCAGGCCAACATCGGCAAGACCATCATCGCCCACGTCCCCATCACCAATGGTGAAGTGCAGGAAACCGGCGACTTCGAGCTCGACGGCGTGACCTTCCCGGCCGCCGAAGTGCAGCTCGAATTCCTCGATCCGGCCGACGAAGGCGACGGCGAAGGCGGCGGCTCGATGTTCCCGACCGGCAATCTGGTCGACGACCTCGAAGTGCCGGGCATCGGCAGCTTCAAGGCCACGCTCATCAATGCTGGCATCCCGACCATCTTCGTCAACGCCGAAGCCATCGGCTACACCGGCACCGAGTTGCAGGACGCGATCAACGGCGACCCGGTCGCGCTGGCCCGGTTCGAGACCATCCGCGCCTACGGCGCGCTGCGCATGGGCCTCATCAAGCATGTCGATGAAGCCGCCAAGCGCCAGCACACGCCCAAGGTGGCGTTCGTCGCCAAGCCGGTCGAATACGTGTCGTCGAGCGGCAAGACGGTCGGCACCGGCGACGTGGATCTGCTGGTGCGCGCGCTGTCGATGGGCAAGCTGCATCACGCGATGATGGGCACGGCGGCGGTCGCCATCGGCACGGCGGCGGCCATTCCGGGCACGCTGGTCAATCTGGCGGCCGGCGGCGGCGAACGCACCGCGGTGCGCTTCGGCCATCCGTCGGGCACGCTGCGCGTGGGCGCCGAGGCAAAGCTGGTGGACGGCAACTGGACCGTGACCAAGGCGATCATGAGCCGCAGCGCGCGCGTGCTGATGGAAGGCTGGGTGCGCGTGCCCGGCGACGCATTCTGACCAGTACGTACGCGCGGGTATTGATGCGGCGCCGCCACGCCTTTGCAGCCGACGCCGCAGCCCCTGCGGCTGCGTCGGCCGCTTCGGCAATAACCCGGCACTGCGCTGCACCAATGTCGCATATCCTTACGTGTTCCACGCCGTCCTACCGACGGCGGCCTGTTGCTCCTGGCCGGGCATCAACCCGTCCGGCCCGCATGTCCCGGCGAAACCACCGGGCAATCCGCAACGGTGGCTGTGCCCGGCGCCTACTGATGCCGGCAACGCAGCACCGGATCGTGTCTTGAACAACAAGAGCGAGGCAGGAGGAGACCCTTCGATGACGCGCAGCGCATCACCGAACGCAAGCCGCAACCGCCCCGGGGCGCTGCGGCCACGAACGGGGTCGCGCACGGACCGAAGTGCCTGCCAGCCCGTCGCGACCGGCGCCATCCGGCGCGACGGGCAAGAAGTAGAGGACGCGGGGCGCAAGCCCCAATCGAGCGTGCGGCTGCCTTCAGGCCCGCGCGCTCTTCTGTTTTTGTCGAGGGAGCGAAACCGTGCTTGAAACCTACCGCCAACATGTCGCCGAACGCGCCGCGCTCGGTATTCCGCCGCTGCCGCTGTCGGCCCAGCAGACCGCCGATCTGATCGAGCTGATCAAGAACCCGCCGGCCGGCGAAGAGCAGTTCCTGGTCGAGCTGCTGACCTTCCGCGTGCCGCCCGGCGTGGACGATGCCGCCAAGGTCAAGGCCAGCTTCCTCGCCGCCGTCGCGCACGGCGACCTGTCGGTCGCGCTGATCTCCAAGGCCAAGGCCACCGAGCTGCTCGGCACGATGGTCGGCGGCTACAACGTCAAGCCGCTGATCGACCTGCTCGACGACGCCGAAGTGGCGCCCGTCGCCGGCGCCGCGCTCAAGAAGACGCTGCTGGTGTTCGACTTCTTCCACGACGTGACCGAGAAGGCCAAGGCCGGCAACGCCATCGCCATCGAAGTCGTGCAGTCCTGGGCCGATGCCGAGTGGTTCACCACCCGCCCTGAAGTGCCCAAGACCATCACCGTCACCGTGTTCAAGGTGCCCGGCGAAACCAATACCGATGACCTCTCGCCCGCGCCCGATGCGTGGAGCCGTCCGGACATCCCGCTGCACTACCTCGCCATGCTGAAGAACACGCGCGCCGGCGCGGCCTTCGTGCCGGAAGAAGACGGCAAGCGCGGCCCGATCCAGTTCATCGAAGACCTGAAGAAGAAGGGCCATGTCGTGGCCTATGTCGGCGACGTGGTCGGCACCGGTTCGTCGCGCAAGTCGGCGACCAACTCGGTCATCTGGGCCACCGGCGAAGACATCCCCTTCGTGCCGAACAAGCGCTTCGGCGGCGTGACACTCGGCGGCAAGATCGCGCCGATCTTCTTCAACACCCAGGAAGACTCGGGCTCGCTGCCGATCGAAGTCGAAGTCAGCAAGCTCGAAATGGGCGATGTCATCGACATCTATCCCTACGACGGCAAGATCGTGCGCAACGGCGAGACGCTCGAAACCTTCGCGCTCAAGAGCGAAGTGCTGCTCGACGAAGTGCGCGCCGGCGGCCGCATCAACCTCATCATCGGCCGCTCGCTCACCGCCAAGGCGCGCGACTACCTGGGCCTGCCCGCCTCGACGCTGTTCCGCCTGCCCAAGGCACCGGTCGACAGCGGCAAGGGCTTCTCGCTGGCGCAGAAGATCGTCGGCCGCGCGGTCGGCCTGCCGGAAGGCCAGGGCGTGCGCCCCGGCACCTACTGCGAGCCCAAGATGACCACGGTCGGCTCGCAGGACACCACCGGCCCGATGACCCGCGACGAACTCAAGGATCTGGCCTGCCTCGGCTTCTCGGCCGATCTGGTGATGCAGTCGTTCTGCCACACCGCCGCCTATCCCAAGCCGGTCGACGTCAAGACCCATCGCGAGCTGCCCGCCTTCATCAGCAACCGCGGCGGCGTGGCCCTGCGTCCGGGCGACGGCGTGATCCACTCCTGGCTCAACCGCCTGCTGCTGCCCGACACCGTCGGCACCGGCGGCGACAGCCACACCCGCTTCCCGATCGGCATCAGCTTCCCGGCCGGCTCGGGTCTGGTGGCCTTCGGCGCCGCCACCGGCGTCATGCCGCTCGACATGCCCGAATCGGTGCTGGTGCGCTACACCGGCAAGCTGCAGCCCGGCATCACGCTGCGCGATCTGGTCCACGCGATCCCGCTGTACGCGATCAAGGCTGGTCTGCTCACCGTGGCCAAGCAGGGCAAGAAGAACATCTTCTCGGGCCGCATCCTTGAAATCGAAGGCCTGCCCGACCTGAAGGTCGAACAAGCCTTCGAACTGTCGGACGCCTCGGCCGAACGCTCGGCCGCCGGCTGCGCGATCAAGCTCAACAAGGAGCCGATCGCCGAGTACCTGACGTCGAACATCGTTCTGATGAAGAACATGATCGCCGACGGCTACGCCGACAAGCGCACGCTCGAACGCCGCATCAAGGCGGTCGAAGCCTGGCTCGCCGACCCGCAACTGCTGGAAGCCGACGCCGACGCCGAGTACGCCGCCGTCATCGAGATCAACCTCGACGACATCAAGGAACCGATCCTCTGCGCGCCGAACGATCCGGACGACGCGCGCGTGCTGTCGGAAGTGGCCGGCACCAAGATCGACGAAGTGTTCATCGGCTCGTGCATGACCAACATCGGTCACTTCCGCGCCGCCTCCAAGCTGCTGGCCGGCCAGAAGGACATCCCGGTGAAGCTGTGGGTGGCCCCGCCGACCAAGATGGACGCGGCCGAGCTGACCAAGGAAGGTCACTACAACGTGTTCGGCACCGCCGGCGCGCGCACCGAAATGCCGGGCTGCTCGCTGTGCATGGGCAACCAGGCGCAGGTGAAGTCGGGCGCAACGGTCGTCTCGACCTCGACCCGCAACTTCCCGAACCGTCTGGGCAAGGACACCAACGTGTACCTGAGCTCGGCCGAACTCGCGTCGGTGGCCTCCAAGCTCGGCCGCCTGCCGACCGTGGCCGAGTACGCCGAAGCGATGGGCGTCATCAACGCCGATTCGACCAGCATCTATCGCTACCTGAACTTCGACCAGATCGCCGAATACGCGGACGTGGCGAAGACCGTGGAAGTCTGAAGCGGCTGACGCTGCCGGCCCGCGTGGCCGGCATGCAATGAAAAACGGCCCGCCGGGGGAACTCGGCGGGCCGTTTTTCATTGCAAGCGGCGGACAGGCTCAGGGCAGCTTGACCCACCAGGCGCCGGCACCATCGCGCTTGACCGCCTCATGAAACTCATCTTCATGCGCGCGCCAGGCCGGATGGGTTTCCTCGGGCACATCGTCCATGTTGCGGCTGTTGCCCTGATTGAATGCCGGGTTCTGCGGAAAGACGCCGCTGTCCTCGTTGCCGACACCGCCGTTCTGGCGCCCGAGCTTGTGGCCCGCATCCCAGTAGCGCCCCGACTTGTAGGGCCGATCCGCCTTCGGGTTCTCCGTCGCATAGGCGTACTTGCTGCCGGTCACCTTGCCCTTGGCGGTACCCACATCGCTCGCCGTTGCGTAATCGAACAGGATTTCCTTGGGTTTGTAAGTGCCCGGATCGTTCACATAGGACCGGGTGCCCTCCGAAGTCACGGTGCCAGTGCCGAGATCGGACTTGTCGACCAGGAACATCTCGCCGCCGGCATAGGCGATATGGCCCGGCTTGAGCTGGACCGGGCCGCCCCAGGCCGTACCCGCTGCCGCCTGCCAGCGGCCGACGCCGGCCGGCGCCGCAGGCATGAGCTGAGCCGCCGCCATCTGCACCGCCCGCGCGCCCATCGCATCGGCCTCGCTTTCCAGCGCCGGATCGTCGTTGACCGGCGTGCCGCCGGCGCTGCGCATCTGCATCGTCGGCTTGACCCGGCCCTGCGCCTGCTGCACCACATGCCAGGCCTCGTGCGGCAGATGGCGCTCCTGCCCGGGCGCGACATGGATGTCGCTGCCCTGGGCATAGGCGTGGGCATTGAGCTGGGCCGGCTGCGGCGAGTTGTAGTGCACGCGCACGCTGTCGAGCGACACGCCCGACAAGGCCTCGACGCCGCTCTTGAGGTTGTCGGGCAGGCCGGTGCGATTGGGCTCGGCGGCCTGGCGCTGGGCCGGCGCGTCCGTCTGGGCGACGGCGCGTTGTGCGGGCGCCTCCTCCTCGATGGCGGCGCGCTGGGCGGGCTCCTCCTCCACCGCAGCGCGCTGGGCGGGTTCTTCCTCCTCCATCGCAGCGCGCTGGGCCGGCTCCTCTTCCTCGACGGCCGCGCGCTGGACCGGCGCACCTGCGCCATCGAGCGCGGCTTGCAGCTCGCGCAACTGGCGTACCGCCGGCGCGCTGCCGATGGCGCCGGCCAGCGCGCGCAGCTGGATCGCCTGGGCGCTGGCGTCGGCCAGCCGGGCGTGGCGCAACTGGGCGGCGGCGCCGTCGCGGCCGACCGCATTGCGCGGGACCGCTGCCTGCATCGGGGACGGCGCGTGCGCGCCGAGAAGGGGCGAATCGGCTTTCATGGCGGGGCTCCATGCGAGGGGTCGCGCGACTATCGCCAGCCGCGCCGACCGAAGCAAGCGCCCCGCAGTGTCAGACGCGACGCAATCGAATGCCGGGCGCGGCGCTCAGAAGCATTCGCGCTCCAGCCGGTCGAGGTCGGCCAGCGCTTCCTCGTCGTCATGCGCCTCGAACAGGTCGCGCACCGAGTTGGCGAGGCTGTGCAGCAGCAGCAGGTCGTCGCGCCGGGCGCCGCGCTCGGCGTTGCGCTGGCGGTCGAAGTAGACGATGAAGCGGTTGGCCGGATCGGCGCGGCGGTAGCGGTCGATGTGGTCGAGCACGCAGCGGACATTGCCGTCGAAATCGATGCCGTCGAAGCTGACGTAGCGGTCGGTGGTGGAAAGCTGGCTGAGGGACATGGCGCACTCCTGTGTGGATGAAGTGCGCCGGAGGCTAGGTGCGCCGCGGCCCCGAGGTCTGTCGCGCGGACGACGTTTCGCGCCGGCCGCGCGCGTCGAGTCGCGCCAGATCAAGCACGCGCAATTCGCGCCGGCCGCGCCGCTCGACGATGCCGTCGCGCTCCAGTTCGCCGAAGGCGCTGGAGATGGTCTGGCGGCTGGCGCCGAGCATGAGTGCGATGTCGGTCAGGGTGAAGGGCAGCGGCACGATCCAGGTCTCGGGCGCCTCGGTGGCGTCGGCCGGCGCGCGCCTGCCCTGGCGCCGCGCCAGCGTGGCGAGGAAGTTGGCGAGCCGCTCGTGCGCCTCCAGGAACACGAGGTTCTCGACCAGCTCGACCGTGCGCGCGAGCAGCTTGCCGAGCACCCGCATGATCGCGACCGTCGCGGGCGGATAGCCGGCCACGCGCGCCGAGAAGCGCCGGGTGTCGATCAGCGCGAGCCGGCTCGGCTGCACCGCCATCACGAAGGTGGGCGTGTGGGTCGAGAACACGTCGCCGGGTTCGAGGAAGGCGAGCGTGACCTCGCGCAGCTCGTCGGCGAGGTAGACGCGCACGCGGCCGCTGCGCACGACGAAGACGCTGTCGCTGCCGTCGCCGGGGCGGCTGATGAGCTCGCCGCGGGCGCAGTCGCGCGGGCGGAAGTCGGCGAGGAAGGCGGCGCCTTCGGGGCTGTCGAGCAGGTGCAGCAGGCTGGGCGGGCTCGCACCGCCGCTGCCCGGTGCCGCATGCGGATGGGCGCTCGTCACTTCACCACCACCGGCACGCTCCGATCCACCGCCACCGCCGTGATGCTGTTCTTCGGCGAGCCGTCGATGAGCTTGTCCGAGTAGGTCAGATAGACCAGCGCATTGCGCTTCGGGTCGGCCATGCGCACCACGCGCAGGCGCTTGAATAGGATGCTCAGCCGCTGGTCGAACACTTCCTCCTGCCTTGGCAGCGGCCCGGCGATGGCGAGCGGCCCGACCTGCCGGCAGGCAATCGACGCGTCCGACGTGTCGGTGGCGAGGCCGAGCGCGCCCTTCACTCCGCCGGTCTTGGCGCGCGACACATAGCAGGTGACGCCCTGCACTTTCGGGTCGTCATAGGCCTCGACGACGATCTTGTGATCGGGGCCGAGCAGCTGGAAGGCGGTGTCGACATTGCCGATTTCCTCGGCGCGGACGGCGCCGGCGAGCGAACCCGCAAGGACGATGGCAAGCGCGGCATGACGCGCGACGGATCGGGAAAGCAACTTCATGGATGCGGACTCCGGAATCGCGGAAGAGCCCGGACGATAGCCCGGACCGGCGCCGTGTCCGTCGCGCATGACGCGGCGGTTGCACTCGCGCCAGCCAATCCGGGCGATGCCCACCCCGCCTCAATCCACCGCCGCCGCCCGCGTCTCGGCCTCGGCATGGCGCTGCTGCTCCTCCATCACCAGCCGGCCCAGCTCGCGCTTGAGCTCGTTGAACTCGGCCGACGCCGGATCGCGCGGGCGTTCCAGCGTCACGCGCTGATCGCGCTTGATGGTGCCGGGCCGATAGGTCATCACCACGATGCGGTCGGCGAGGTAGATCGACTCCTCGATCGAGTGCGTGACGAACAGGATGGTCTTGCGCGTCTCGGCCCAGATGCGCAGCAACTCGTCCTGCAGGTTGCGGCGCGTGAGCGCGTCGAGCGCGCCGAAGGGCTCGTCCATCAGCAGGATCGGCGAGTCGAGCGCGAGCACGCGGGCGATGGCCACGCGCTGGCGCATGCCACCCGACAAGTCCTTGGGGAAGCGGTCGCGGAAGTCGCGCAGCTTGAGCATGTCGAGCAGGCGGTCGACGGTCTGCGCAATCTCGGCCCGGCCGCGCTTCTGGATTTCGAGCCCGAAGGCGATGTTCTGCGCCACCGTCATCCACGGGAACAGCGCGTACTCCTGGAACACCATGCCGCGTTCCGGCCCCGGCCCGGTGACCGGCTTGCCGTCGGCCTCAAGCCGGCCACTCGTCGGCAGCGAGAAGCCCGCGACCGCATTCAGCAGCGTGCTCTTGCCGCAGCCCGACGGCCCGAGCAGGCAGACGAACTCGCCGCGCTCGATGCTCAGGTCGATGTCCTTGAGCGCGACCACTTCGCGCTCCGCGCTGGCAAAAATCTTGTTGACGCCGCGCGCCTCGATCTGGCTCATCGCGCCCTCCTCAATGCTCGATGCCGCGATGCCAGCGCAGCAGATGGTTGTTGAGCCGGCTCACGCCGGTATCGATGGCGAGGCCGAGCAGGCCGATGGTGAACATGCCGGCGATGATCTTGTCGCTCCACATGAACTCGCGCGCTTCGAGGATGCGAAAGCCGAGCCCGTCGTTCACCGCGATCATTTCCGAGACGATCACCACGATGAACGCAGTGCCGATGCCGATGCGCACGCCGGCCAGGATGTAGGGCGTGGCGGCCGGCAGCATCACCCGCGTGAACATGGCCCACTGGCCCACGCCCAGGTTGCGCGCCGCGCGCAGATAGATGCCGTCGACATGGCGCACGCCGGTGATGGTGTTCATCAGCACCGGAAAGAAGGCGCCGATGGCGATCAGGAAGATCGCCGGGGGATTGCCCAGGCCAAACCACAAAATGCTGAGCGGGATGTAGGCAATCGGCGGGATCGGCCGCAGCACTTGCAGCAGCGGATTGAACAGCCCGTAGACGCGCGCGCTCGCGCCCATCACCAGGCCCATCGGCAACGCCAGCCCAGCGCCGACCGCAAAGCCGACCACCACGCGGTAAAGGCTGGCGACAGCGTCGTGAACCATCTCGCCCGAGAACATCCAGGCCAGGCGCGACTGCTCGGCCGCATCGAAAGCCTGGGCCGGCAGCAGCGACTGCCACCACTTCACCGCCACCGCCGAGGCCGCCGGCAGCACCACCGGCGAGAACCAGCCGGCGCGCGCGCAGCCTTCCCACAACGCCAGCAGCGCGAGCGGCACGATCAGCCCGCGCAGTACGTCGAGCGCACGCTGCGGCGGCGCAGAAATCGCATTCATCGCGCCGCCCTCACTTCACGCCGAGGTCGGCCTTGGCCTTCTGCAGCAGATCGAGCTTGACCCACTCGTCGGCCTTGGGCGGCTTGGCCATGCGACCCACGCCGTACTTGTTCATGAACTCGGTGGTCACGTCGATGTGAGCCGGGCTCACGTCATAGGTGTAGTCGGCGTTGTCCATCGCGTCGCGGAAGTCCTGCGACGTGATCTGGCCCTTGAACATCTGCTCGACCACGTACTTCTCGGCGACGGCGGGGTTCTTGTTGAACAGCGCCGTGGCCTCGACGAAGCACTTCATCACCCGCAGCGCCACGTCGCGGTTGGCGTAGAGCTTGTCGCTCATGACCAGCAGCCGGTAGGGCTCGCCCATCGCGGTGTCGTAGGGCTTCATCACCTCGACGCCGAACTTCTTGTTGATGGCCTGCGACGACTGCGGCTCGCTCTGGCACATCGCGTCGATCTGCTTGGCGGCCAGCGCCTGGTTCAGGTCGGCGAAGGCCAGATAGACGATCTGCACATCCTTGCCGCCCTTGTCCGACCAACTCAGTCCGGCCTTGTCGAGTTCGGCCAGCAGCAGCAATTCCTGCGCGCCGCCGCGCGTAACGCCGACCTTCCTGCCCTTGAGGTCGGCGAGCGACTTGATGCCGCTGTCGGTCGCCGCGACGATGCGCGCGCCGCCCTTGGCAAAGCCGGCCACGGTGAAGATGCCGACGCCGTTGGCGCGCCCCGAGATCGCGCCATCCGAGGCCAGCGCGGCGAGGTCGATGTCGCCCGAGACGATGGCCGGCATGATGTCCGGCCCCTTGGCGAACATGCGCTCGTCGAGCTTGATGCCGTACTTCGGGCAGATCTCCTTCATGTACGAGACCGCGCCGTAATGGGCGAACTTGAGGTTGCCGAGGTGGACGCTGTCGTCGGCGCGGGCCGGCGCGGCAAGCGCGAACAGGCTGGCGGCGAAGGCAAGGACGCAGGGGCGGATCGAATACATCGGGAGGTCTCCGGGGCAGGGGCTGGAATGGCCCCGAGACTGACCGATGGCGCGGACACTGCCGTTACGGGTTTGCCCGCAGTTGCCAGTGAATCCGACTTGCGCCGCTGCGCGGTCCGGCGCCCGCGCGGTCAACCCTGACGCGACTCGGCTGCGACCGCCGGCACCGCCGGCTCATGCTGCCGCTTGCTGCCGATCAGCCCTTTCAGGCGGCGCGACAAGGCCCCTTCGAGCCAGCGCCAGGTGACCCAGGAGGCGGCGCAGGCGAGCGGGAAGGCCAGCACCGCAAACAGCAGCACCGCTGGCCAGCCCTGCAGATGCAGCAGCGGCAGCAGTCCGCGCTTGATGACTGGCATGGCCAGCGGATGCACCAGATAGAAGCTGAAGCTGATGGTGCCGAGCCATTGCAGCGCCCGGGACTTGAGGAAACGGCCGCTGTCGCGCCGATGCACGACCAGCCATGCAAAGAAGAAGAACGCGCCCACGAACGCAGCGAGTACCGCCGGGCCCAGCCCGTTCGCCGCATAGTCGATCAGGGTGAGGCTGGGGCCGGCCACTTCCGCATCGGTGAGCAGCCATGCGTACCAGGCCACGAACACGCCGGCCCAGCCCCACTTGAACAACTGTGCATGCCGGACCAGCCAGGGCTCGGCCAGGGCGACGATGACGCCCGGCGCAAAGAACAGCGCACGCGGATACAGCACCGGAAACACCAGCGCCGGCAACCAGCACAGCGCCAGCCGCCAGCCGCTCGACTTGCGCCCGCCGATGACCCAGGCCAGCGATGCGAACAGGTAGAAGCAGAGCTCATAGCTGAGCGACCACTGGGCCGGATGGATGGTGACCAGCGGGAACACCGGCGCCATGATCGCCAGACTGCCGAGCAGCACCGGCAGCGAGCCGAGCGCCTTTGCCGGCGGGCCGCCGCCGTACTGCGCATACAGCCACTGACCGAACAGCATGACCACCGCCAGCGGCAGCCAGAGCGGAAAGATGCGCAGCACCCGATCGACCAGAAAGGCCCGCACCGTGGCATGCCGACGCAGGCTCTGCACGATGACGTAGCCGCTGATCATGAAGAACAGCTCGACGCCATAACGCATGCCGTGCGCGAGCCAGAACAGCCATTGCCCGAATGCCGTGCCGGGCTCGGGCGGCAGACCGGAATTGACCACATGGAAGACGAACACCGCGAGCACGCAGATGCCGCGAAAACCGTGCACGCCGGCATGGAGACCCGCGCGCGCGCCCGGGGAGCGGGCCTGTGCGGCAGGCGGAGATGGGTCGGCCGTCATTGATTGCGCCTTGTCGGTGAGAGGAGCGGCCCGTCGAACGGGCTCGGGAGGAGATTTGCTGCACCGCAGCGTCGAGCTGCTGCGCGACTGATCCTTCCGATTGAACGGGCGCTCCGCTCACCCTGCCTAGGGAACTCCGCACACTCGCCCCCCGGCGCAAACCAGAGCGAACGCTCAGTGCGCGGCCCCGTCCGCAGCCCAGCGCATGCGCAGCCGGACCAGCAGCGCCACCAGCTCGTCGGGCCGGAACGGCTTGGCGATGTGCTCGTCCATCCCTGCCTCCAGACAGTCGCGGCGATCCTCGGCAAAGGCGTTGGCGGTCATCGCCACGATGGGCCGCCGCTCCCAGCCCGGCAGCCGGCGTATCTGCCGCGTGGCGCCCAGCCCGTCGAGGCGCGGCATCTGCACGTCCATGAGCACGGCATCGAAGAAGCTCTCGCGCGCCAGCGCGACCGCGATCACGCCGTCGGGCGCGACGGTGACCTCGGCGCCGGCGGCACGCAGGATCTCGACCGCGACCAGCTGGTTGAGCGCGTTGTCCTCGGCCAGCAGCACGCGGGTGCCGGCCAGCGGCAGCGCCGGCGTCGGCCCGCAGACCTCGGGTAGCGGACCGGGCGCCGGATCGGCGATCACCGCGCCGAGCGCCGGACCGAACGGCAGCTCGACCCAGAACCGGCTGCCCTGCCCCGGCAGGCTGTCAGCGCCGATGCGTCCGCCCATCAGCTCGGCCAGCCGCTTGCTGATGGCCAGACCCAGGCCGGTGCCGCCGTAGCGCCGGGTGGTCGAGGCGTCGGCCTGCTCGAACATGCGGAACATGCGGCCGAGCTGTTCCTCGTTCATGCCGATGCCGCTGTCGGCGACTTCCATGCGCATCCACGGACGGACGTCGGCCGCGTCGGCGGCGGCGGCGAGGCTGCGCATGCTCACCACCACCCGGCCGGCGTCGGTGAACTTGATGGCGTTGGAGACGAAGTTGACCAGGATCTGCTCCAGCCGCAGCGCATCGCCATGCAGCCGCGCGGGCAGCGCCGGATCGATCTCGGCCGCGAGCATCAGCCCCTTGGCTTCGGCCTGGCCGTGCAGCAGCCGCAGCACATTGCCGGCCACCGCCGCGGGCGCGAAGTCGGCAGTGGACAGCGAGAGCTTGCCGGCCTCGATCTTGGAGATGTCGAGGATGTCGTTGATGAGGCAGAGCAGCCGCTCGGCGGCGTCGGCGATGTGGTCGAGCCGGCGCCGCGCCTCGCCGTCGGTGAGCTGGCCGCGCAGCAGATGGGTCAGGCCGATGATGGCGCTCATCGGCGTGCGGATTTCATGGCTCATGTTGGCCAGGAAACGGGTCTTGGCGCGGTTGGCCTGCTCGGCTTCCTCGCGCGCGGCATTGAGCGCGGCGGTGCGTTCGCGCACCAGTTCCTCCAGATGCTCGCGGTGGCGCGCCAGCTCGGCCTCGGCAGCGAGCCGGGCGGCGCGGGCGCGCAGCATGCGGATGCCGTAGGCCAGATCGTCGGCGAGCCGCGTGAGCAGGCCGACCTCGTCGGCGCCGAAGGCATCGGGCTCGTCGGCATAGATGGACAGCACGCCGGGCTCGCCGTCGAGCCGCAGCGGCAGCGCGATGGAGGCACGGAAGCCGCGCGCCAGCGCCGCCTCGCGCCAGGGACTGCCGGCGGCATCGGTGGCGAAATCGGGATTCACCACCGCCCGGCCGCTGCGCAGCGCCTCGCCCGACGGGCCGCAGCCGCGCGGATCGTCGGCATCCCAGCGGATGTCGGCCGCATCGAGATAGCCAGAATCGGCGCCGGCGCGCGCCACCACGCGGATGTGGCGCTCGGCATCGGGCACGGCGATGCCGACCCAGGCCATGCGGTAGCCGCCGTCCTCCACCGCCACGCGGCAGATGTCGGCTAGCAGTCCGGCCTCGTCGTCCCAGTGCACCAGCGCATGGTTGCCCTCGCCGAGCAGGCGCAGCGCGCGGTTGCTGCGCCGCAGTTCGGCCTCGGCGCGGTGCTGGGCGGTGATGTCGCGCGACACGCCGAGCACGCCCACCAGCTGGCCGTCGGCGCCGCGCATCGGCGTCTTGATCGTGTGCAGCAGGCGCGGCTCGGTCTCGTCGGCATAGGTGACCCATTCGCGGTTCACGCTCGGGCCGCCGGCGGCGATGGCGCGCAGGTCGTGCTCGCGGAACGAGGCGGCCTGCTCGGGCGAGACATAGTCGGCATCGCACTTGCCGACGATGGTCTCGGGCGGCACGCCGTAGAAGCGCGAGAACTCGGGATTGCAGCCCAGATAGACGCCGTCGGGATCCTTGAGCCAGACCAGGTCGGGGATGGTGGCGATCAGGGTGCGCAGATGGGTCTGCTCGCGCATGAGTTCGGCGGTGCGCTCGCGGATGCGCCGGCGCAGGCTGGTGCTCCAGGCCAGCAGCGCCAGCCCCAGCGCCAGCAGCGCACCGGCGCCATACAGCAGCGGCCGCAGCCACAGCAGCGGCGCCAGCTGGGTGCCGAACCAGCGCTGATGCAGCGCCTTGCGCTCGGCCGCCGGGATGGCTGCGAAGCCCTGCTCCACCCGCGCCAGCAGGGCCGCATCGCCCTTGCGCACCGCGCGATGGAACTGCCCGACCGACAGCGTGAAGGCGAGCCGGAAGTCCTGGTCGGCGCCGGCGCGGTACAGCAGATAGTTGGCCGGCGGCTGATCGATGCACATCACCTTGATCTCGCCGCGCAGCGCCGCCTCCACCACCTTCTCGTAGTTGGCATAGGGCGCCACGCTCTCGATGCCGGCGGCATGCAGCTCGTCGATGCAGGCATCGCCGGCCTTGGCGCCGACCAGAAAACCGTGCAGTCCGGTCTTGCCGACGATGCCGCCGATGCCGGCATGCGTGTAGATGCCGACCGGCAGATCGGCATAGGGCGCGGTGAAGTCGAGCACCCGCTGGCGTTCGGGCGTGCGGAAGATGGTGTCGATGACATCGGCCTGGCCGGCCGCCATCAGCGCCTTGGCACGGGCCCAGTCGGTCGCCTCGATCTCGACGGGTGTGCCGGTCGCGCGCTCCCAGGCGGCCCATTCATCGATCAGCAGGCCCTGCACCCGGCCCATCGCATCGCGAAAGACATAGGGCGGGTAGTTGTCGTCCATCACCACATGGATCGCGGCCGACGCATCGGCCAGCGCGGGCAGCGGCAGCCCCAGCAGCAGCGCCACGACCGGCGCCAGCCAGCGCGCCGGCCGACGCCGGTCTGCAACGAAGGGAAAGGGATCGCTCATGCCCGGCAGGATGACGGGAGCCGGGGCTCGCACCAAGCGTCGGACCGGCCGAATACCGCTTCTGCAACACGGCCCTGCCCCGGCGTCCGATCAGCGGCCGAGCCCCAGCAGCACGCCCACGCCGAGCGCCACGAACACCGCCGCCGCCGCAATGCGAATCCACTTGAGCGGCAGCTTGGGCGCGGCCAGCCCGCCCACGAACACCGCCGGCACATCGGCGATCAGCATGCCGAGCGTGGTGCCCGACACCACGGCAATCAGCGAGTCGAAGCGCGCCGCCAGCATCACCGTGGCGAGCTGGGTCTTGTCGCCGATCTCGGCCAGAAAGAAGGTGACGACGGTGACGCCGAACACGCCCCAGTCGCCGCGCGGCCTGGCTTCGTCCTCATCCATCTTGTCGGGGAACAGCGCCCAGATGCCGACCGCGATGAAGGACGCGCCGAGCACCCAGCGCAGCACTTCGGGGCCGAGCAGATCGCGCACCACCGCGCCGAGCGCGCCGGCCAGTCCGTGGTTGACCACGGTGGCCACCAGGATGCCGAGGACGATCGGCAGCGGCTTGCGGAACCGCGCCGCCAGCATCAGCGCCAGCAACTGCGTCTTGTCGCCGATTTCGCCGAGCGCGACGACGCCGGTCGAGACGAGAAAAGCTTCCATGTCTTGTGTTTCCGATGAGAGGAGAAAAGGTCCGCGACCCACGCGCCAACGATGCAAAACGTAAAGCCGGCTCCGCTTGCGCAACGCCGCGTGCAGCGTCGGGCCGAGTGCTGTAATTGTCCTTGTTCCAATAACGATGCTTTGCGCACTGGAGGTGCCATGCCCCAATCGCCGTTCAACACGCTCAAGAACTTCAAGCTGGGATCGAAGAGCGCGAAGTTTTATTCGCTGCCCGCGCTCGAAAAAGCGCTCGATCTGCCGCTGAGCCGGCTGCCGGTCTCGATCCGCATCGTGCTGGAGTCGGTGCTGCGCAACTGTGACGGCAAGAAAGTAACCGAGGAGCATGTGAGGCAGCTCGCGGGCTGGCAGCCCAACGGCCCGCGCGTGGACGAGATCCCCTTCGTGGTGGCGCGCGTGGTGCTGCAGGACTTTACCGGCGTGCCGCTGCTCGCCGATCTGGCCGCGATGCGCAACGTGGCCGAGGCGCTCGGCAAGAATCCCAAGACCATCGAGCCGCTGGTGCCGGTCGATCTGGTCGTCGATCACTCGGTGATGATCGACCACTACGGCACGAAGAAATCACTCGACCTCAACATGAAGCTGGAGTTCGAGCGCAACCGCGAGCGCTACCAGTTCATGAAGTGGGGCATGCAGGCCTTCGACACCTTTGGCGTGGTGCCGCCGGGCTTCGGCATCGTCCATCAGGTCAATCTGGAGTACCTGGCGCGCGGCGTGCACCAGCGCGCCGACGGCGTGGTCTACCCCGACACGCTGGTCGGCACCGACAGCCACACGACCATGATCAACGGCATCGGCGTGGTGGGCTGGGGCGTGGGCGGCATCGAGGCCGAAGCCGGCATGCTGGGCCAGCCGGTCTACTTCCTCACGCCCGACGTGGTGGGCTTCGAGTTCACCGGCAAGCTGCGCGAAGGCGTGACCGCGACCGATCTGGTGCTCACCGTCACCGAGCGGCTGCGGCAGGAAAAGGTGGTGGGCAAGTTCGTCGAGTTCTTTGGCGAAGGCACCGAGACGCTGTCGCTGCCCGACCGCGCCACCATCGGCAACATGGCGCCCGAGTACGGCGCGACGATGGGCTTCTTTCCGGTCGACGAAAAGACCATCGACTACTTCAAGGGCACCGGCCGCAGCAAGAGCGAGATCGAAGCCTTCGAGGCCTACTTCCGCGCGCAAAAGCTGTTCGGCGTGCCGCGCGCCGGCGACATCGATTACACCAAGGTGGTGTCGCTCGACCTGGGCTCGGTGGTGCCGTCGCTGGCCGGCCCCAAGCGGCCGCAGGACCGCATCGAGATCACCAACCTGAGCAGCAGCTTCACCGAGCTGTTCAGCAAGCCGACCGCCGAGAACGGCTTCAACCAGCCGGCCGACAAGCTGGCGCAAAGCTTTGCCACCGACGACGAAGGCGTGACGCTGAAGAACGGCGATGTGCTGATCGCGGCCATCACCTCGTGCACCAACACCAGCAATCCGAGCGTGCTGCTGGCCGCCGGGCTGCTCGCCAAGAAGGCGGTCGAGGCCGGCCTCAAGGTCAGGAAGCACATCAAGACCTCGCTCGCGCCGGGCTCGCGCATCGTCACCGAATATCTGGAGCAGGCCGGTCTGCTGCCCTACCTCGAAAAGCTCGGCTTCGACGTGGCGGCCTATGGCTGCACCACCTGCATCGGCAATGCGGGCGATCTGACGCCGGCGATCAACAAGGCCATCACCGACAACGATCTGGTGGTGGCGGCCGTGCTGTCGGGCAACCGCAATTTCGAGGCGCGCATCCATCCCAACATCAAGGCCAACTTCCTGGCCTCGCCGCCGCTGGTGGTGGCCTATGCGATCGCCGGCAACGTGACCGTCGACCTGATGACCCAGCCGGTCGGCAAGGGCAAGGGCGGCCGCGACGTGTATCTGGGCGACATCTGGCCGACCAGTGACGAGATCGCCAGGCTGCTCAAGTACGCGCTCAACGGCAAGGCCTACCGCGCCAACTACGCCAAGGTGAAGGACGAGCCGGGCAAGCTGTGGAAGAAGATCGCCGGCAGCAAGGGACAGGTCTACGACTGGCCGGCCAGCACCTATATCGCCAAGCCGCCGTTCTTCGACGACTTCACGATGGAGCCCAAGGCCGCCGCCGCCGGCGTGACCGGCGCGCGCGTGATGGCGCTGTTCGGCGACTCGATCACCACCGACCACATCTCGCCGGCCGGCTCGATCAAGGAAGCCTCGCCGGGCGGCCAGTACCTGGTGGACCACGCGGTGCAGAAGGCCGACTTCAACAGCTACGGCTCGCGGCGCGGCAACCATGAAGTGATGATGCGCGGCACCTTCGCCAACGTGCGGATCAAGAACCTGATGATTCCGCCCAAGGAAGACGGCAGCCGCGTGGAAGGCGGCCTCACGCTGTATCAGCCCGGCGGCGAGCAGGTGTTCATTTACGACGCGGCGATGAAGTACATCGCGGCCGGCACGCCGACCGTCATCTTTGGCGGCGAGGAGTACGGCACCGGATCGAGCCGCGACTGGGCCGCCAAGGGCACGCAGCTGCTCGGCATCAAGGCGGTGGTGGCGCGCAGCTTCGAGCGCATCCATCGCAGCAATCTGGTCGGCATGGGCGTGCTGCCGCTGCAATTCCTGGGCGACGACTCCTGGCAGTCGCTCGGGCTGGACGGCAGCGAGGTCATCGACATCGTGCTCGGCGACGAGATCAAGCCGCAGGCCGAGGCGACGCTGGTCATCACCCGGGCCGACGGCAGCAAGCAGCAGGTGCAGCTGAAGCTGCGCATCGATACGCCGATCGAGGTCGACTACTACAAGCACGGCGGGATTCTGCCGTTCGTGCTGCGGCAGTTGCTGGCGGCGTAAGCCACGCGCCGCCCGGATGCGGAAGGGCATCGCATCCGGGCGGCTTCATTTTCAGCAATAGTTGCAGTTCGGTCTTTTAGCTTGATAACTCTATTTATTGGCCGCTTTTTCAACCATTGCCAGACTGGATCGGCCGGTTCAGAATCACCCTGCTCAATCGTTGAAAAAGCGGCTCCAAACGCGATTTTTCATGTTAGCAGCCGTATTTGAAGCTGTTGCCGCAGTCGTACATGCCACCTGATCTTCAAGCCACCAGCCAGACGCCCGCCGAGATGGAAGCCGCCATCGGCGAGCGGCTGCGCGCCTTGCGCCTGTCGCGCGATCTGGACCAGCAGACGCTGGCCGGTCGTGCCGGCATCGGCCTGACCGCACTCAAGCGGCTGGAAGCCGGCCAGGGCTCGACCCTGCACACGCTGGTCTGCGTGCTGCGCGCGCTGGGCCGCGAAGGCTGGCTCGACACCATCGCGCCGGTGGCCAGCATCAATCCGCTCACGCTCACCCGCGCCGCCGCGCCACGCCAGCGCGCGCAGCACGCAGACCA
>NZ_MUHU01000018.1 GCF_002105195.1 Derxia lacustris
ACATACCCCCGCATCGCCAACCCCAGCACCACCCCATTCAACCCATGCCACGCAAAGTGGCTGCCCCACGGAAACGCCGCGCACACCGCCAGATCCACCGAGCGCAGCACCAGCGACAGCGCAAACACCGCCCCCGCCGCCAGCAGCACACCGCGCTCGCGCCGCTGCGCACGCCAGTGCCACGCCCCCAGCCCCAGCACAAACGCCAGCGTCGGCGCATACCCAAGCGAGCCATTCAGCCAGCCCGCCGGCAGCGCCTCGCAGCCCACCGACGCCGCCAGAAACACCGCCACCAACCCCGCCGTGCGCACCGCCGTCAGCCGCATCGCCTCGCGCGCATAGGCCAGCACAAACACCAGCTGGAACAGCGAGATCGGAATCACGTCGGCCAGCAGCGTCATGCGGTTGGCAAACAGGTGGAAAGCCGTGCTGCCGGCGCCGATCGCCACCAGCAGCGCCAGCAGCAGCCACGGCCCCAGGCCGGTCGCGCGCTCGCGCCGCAGCAGCCGCCACACGGCAAACGCGGCGATGAAGAACGCCAGGTTCGACGCCGCGTTGAGCGGCTCGGCCCAAAGCCCGGCGTCGGTGCGCTCGCAGTACAGGTCGATGGCGTCCATGGGGTCAGCGCGCGCCTTCGACCTTCTTCAGCTCGTCCTTGCGGTCGCGCGTCTGGTCGGCGCGGGCAAAGTCCTCGGTCGCGGGCAGCTGCACTTCCAGCCGGTCGACCGGCGCCAGCTGGGCCACCGCCTTGGCCACGCCGAGCGTGAGCACATGGCCGCCGCGCTTGCGGTCGGCGGTCAGGTAATGCCAGTGCCAGCCCGGCACGCTCACGCCCTTGGTAAAGCCCGGGCTGCGGATGCCGACCATCACGCCGTCGGTGGCGGCAAACCGGAACACCGACTGCGTCGGCACGATCTCGGCGAGCGGCTTGTAGGGCCGGGTCTGCGGCGCGATGGCGCGGGTGCTCACGTCGACAAAGGCGCCGTCGATGCGCACCGCGTGGAACAGGTTGAGATTGCCGAGCCGCGCGTCGAGCAGCGCTTCCAGGTCGCGCAGGCTGGCGATGTTGTCGAGCGCCAAGCTGGCCGCGGGCCGGAACGGCAGCACATAGGCCAGCGGCGTGCGGTCGCTGGCGGGCGCCAGTTCCACGCTGTCGTCGGCATGGACGTGATAGGCGCGGCCGTCGAGCAGCACCAGTTCGCCGTCGAGCCGGTTGAAGGTGCCGATGCCGAAATCGCCGTGGCGCAGCAGCTCGGCGATGGTCAGGTCGCCGTCGTAGGCGCCGGCCAGCAGCGCGTCGATGGTCGAGTAGGCGTAGACGGCGGCGGGCGGCTCGGCGGCCTGTGCGGCGCCGAGCGCCGGCAGTGCGAGTGCGGCGGCCAGGCCGAGTGCGCGCAGGGCGTGTGCGGGATGAAATTTCATGCGGTCTCCGGATCTGATGGTTGTCGGGCGCAGTGCGCCGGACCGGCATGACAGCACTGCCGTCGCGTACCCGCCAGGGCGCAAGCCACCGATCGGTCAGGTTTTTGCTGCGCCACAGCATCGCTTACAAATCCAGCCAAGCACCATCCACTTGGATGGTTTAAGGTCCGTCCATGCCACCCAAGACCAAATCCGCCCTCGTCCCGGCCAGCAAGCCGCTGGACGAAAAAATCACCATCAACCTCGGCTACGTCGATCTGGGCCAGATCGATCTGCTGGTGCAGGACGGCTTTTATGCCAACCGCACCGATCTCATCCGCACCGCCATCCGCAACCAGCTCGCCACGCATGCCGAGGCGGTCCGGCAGTCGGTGGCGCGGCGCACGCTGGTGCTCGGCATCCATCACTTCTCCGCGGCCGATCTGGCGGCGGTGCAGGCGGCCGGGCAGACGCTGCAAATCCGCGTGCTCGGGCTGGCGACCATCGCGCCCGATGTCACGCCCGAACTGGCGCTCGCCACCATCGATTCGGTGGTGGTCCTGGGTGCGCTGCATGCGAGTCCGGCGGTCAAGGCCGCCCTCGCCGCGCGCATCCGCTGAACCTCTCTCCAAGGCATTCCATGAACTCGCTGCTCAACAAGCTGATGTCCGAAGCCACGCGGCTGACCCAGGCCGGCAATCTCCAGGCCGCCACCGAAGCGATCAAGTCGGCGCTCGCGGCGCATCTGCCCGGCATGTCCGGCCATGACGACCGCACCGTCGACGTGCAGGCGCGCGAGGTGGGCGGCGCCGCGGCCCGCGTGGGCACGGCCGGCGCGACCGGCGCAGCCGACGCCCAGCCGGCCGCCGCCGCCGGCCGCTTCATCGACGGCGGCTATGGCGATGCCAACGGCTCGCGCGAATACAAGCTGTTCATTCCGCCCGGCGCCGGCCAGGGTCGCGCGCTGCCGCTGGTAGTGATGCTGCACGGCTGCACCCAGGACGCCGACGACTTCGCGACCGGCACCCGCATGAATCAGCTGGCGCTGGCCGGCGATGTGTTCGTGCTGTATCCGCGCCAGTCGCGCAAGGCCAACGGCACGCGCTGCTGGAACTGGTTTGTGCCGGCGCATCAGCAGCGCGGCGCGGGCGAGCCGGCGGTCATCGCCGGCATGACGCGCGCGGTGATGAAGGAGCACGGCATCGATCCGGCGCGCGTGTACGTGGCCGGGCTGTCGGCCGGCGGCGCGATGGCGGCGATCTGCGGCGCGGCCTATCCCGAGCTGTTTGCGGCGGTCGGCGTGCATTCGGGTCTGCCGGTGGGCGCGGCCAGCGATGCCGGCTCGGCCTTTGCCGCGATGAGCGGCGGCGCGCCGGTGCATGCACGGCCGCAGCACGCGCCGCCGACCATCGTCTTCCACGGCGATCAGGACTCGACGGTGAGCCCGATCAACGGTGAGCGGGTGGCGGCGGCCAGCGCCGGTGGCCTCGCGCCCGAGCGGGTGCTGGGCAGCGCCGGCCATCGCGACATCACGCGGCGCCTGTGGCGCGATGGCGCCGGCCGCGTGGTGACCGAGCACTGGCTGGTGCATGGCGAAGGCCATGCGTGGCTGGGCGGCGATGCGCGCGGCAGCTATGCCAGCGCCGCCGGACCCGATGCGTCGAAGGAGATGCTGCGGTTTTTTCTGGAGCATCGGCTGGCAGGCGACCGATAACGGTCGGCACCGCGAGCCAGCGGGTCAATTTGCCGGCAATCGCCCACTGCCGGGTTCGTATGAGGTACAGGCCACCAGGCGATAGTGCTTTTCGCTTTTGATCCGAAGCTCGCCTTCTTGAACGACCAATTCAAAAAGTGCGATCACTTCTTTCGGGAGAAACTGCGCTGAAATCAGGCGGCACTTGAGATCGGGGAATTTCTGCTGGCAAAAGACCAAATCCTGCATTGTCTGCACCACACCGATCTGATCCTTGCCGCCCTTGGCCTGCACCGGAATCACATAGTGACTCCCTTCCGTATCCACACCCACATACAACTCATCGATTTCGATTTGCGCCCGACCGCCGTCGGCAAGAATCGTCGTTCTGAGATGATTCTGCAAACTGTAGGTCGCGACCGAAAGAAAGATATCGATCAAGCGGTTGTACCGGAGCTTGGCCAATAGCGCCTGTTCATCCGACTGCGTATATCGCAATACGATTTCAGGAGTGGCGTCGGGAATATCGATCGCCACAAGCCCCATTTGCGGGACGATCCTGCTGATTTTGTCGAGCCTGAACCGATAGGTAGATTGTCCGTGCAGCTCGATGATCCACTCCTTGCCTTCGGTCGCCGTCGCCAAAATGGATTTTGGAAACGCCCTCCGGAAACGGAATGTATAAAGCACATCGCCAAGATTGGCTGGCGGTGGATATCCAAGCTCAATCGCTGCGCTTGTAAACTCCGACCGATCGAACTCGAACGATTGAAGCCCATCTCGATAATGCCGATGGAAAATCATTTCGATGATTTTCCCGTAAACACCGATGGGTTTGCTTTTAGTAACCATAATCCATAGATATTTGCGTGGAGTTCCGTTCGTCCTGCACCGCATCGCGTCGAATGCGATTGGCGATCGGACTTTTTTCAAGCCCGAACTTTGCAACGGCTTCGACCATGCTGAGATTCAGCAGCGTTTCTTCCCCCAAAGGAAGCATCCGCTCGGGCTTGATCGGTACAATTCCCAAGGTTTTCATCACTTCACGCCCCACCGCTCGCGCCAAAAGTGGCGGGACGGAATTACCGATTTGCCTGAAGCCATGCCATTTTGTGGAATGAAAACGAAACCAGTCGGGATATGAATGCAGCCGAGCGGCTTCCCGCACGGTGATGACTCGGTCGTAAATCGGATGAATCGGACGCGGCGACGTGAATGCGCCTCTCGCGGAGTCGGTGCCCGCACGCAGCGTGTTGCACAGCCCATTCGGATCGAGTTTCAGAAACCGGCTGATCGCTTCGACTTTGCCGGGCTGAGTCGCCGAAAATCTCTGGCGCGACAGTTCGGTGTGCTCGGTGCGCATGCTGGATGTGAGGAGCGTCCGATCCCATTGGCGCGGATAGGAAAAATCGCTGTCGTCCGTTTCGGTGCCCTGCAATTTTCCGGCATAGGTCGAGCCTGACTTCTTTTTTATCTTTACCCAGTCGCGATAGCTCAATTCAGCGAAATCGTCGGCATTGGGCAAGTCGAGAATCGCCTCGCCGACCGTCGTCCGCCCGGAGGGCTCCGGATACTCAGGCAATGCCTGATCTGCGCGAGCGGCCACAAGAAAAAGCCGCTTGCGATCTTGCGGAGTGCCGTAGTCCGCAGCGTTCAAGACCCGATACGGTTGAATGACCCGATAACCGTGACTTTCCAGCGCCTCGATGATTTCAGAAAGAAATTTCTTGTGCGCACCGAATGTCAGCCCGCGCACATTCTCGAACACTGCGTATTTCGGACGAAGCTCGCCAACGATGCGGCAGTAGTGATAGACGAGCTTGTTGCGCTCATCGTCCAATGCCCGCTTGCCGATCGTCGAAAACCCCTGACAGGGTGCACCGCCGCACACAAGATCGATATCTCGTTCGCCCAGTTGCGCCAGCGCTCGAATACTTTCGCCGGTCAATTCGACCACGCTTTGGCAAATCGTGGCTGCATGCGGGAAATTGTAATGATGAACCCCGCAATGAATCGGGTCGATCTCGACCGCTGCGGCGATATCGAAACCCGCCTGCTCCATTCCGAGACTGAGTCCACCTGCACCGGCAAAAAGATCGATCGCGATCGGTCGTTGAACTGCTGTCGCCGTCATTGCTCCTCCAAAAACCTCACGACATCGCCGATCGCTCGTTCGATATCTTTCAATTCACATTGCCACACGATGTGGCACTTCCATCCGGCAGCTTCAAGGTCTGCAATGTCGCGCTCGTCACGCGCCAAATTGCGAGCGAACTTGTCGCGCCAGAATTGCGTTCGTGTCTTGGGCATCGTCGCGAATCGGCAATTTTCATGTCGATGCCAGAAACACCCATGAACAAAAACGACTTTCTTGCGACCGGGAAAAACGATGTCGGGTCGACCGGGCAATTTGGCAGCGTGCAGGCGATAACGGTAGCCAAGTGCATGAAGGCGTTTTCGCACAGCAAGTTCCGGCCCGGAATTCTGCGGATGTACAGCGGCCATGATGGCGCTGCGCACAACGGGCGGAACGTGATCTGTCATGGGCGGCGAGTCTAGCCGGCCCTTCAGATGCAGCGACAACCGAATGGATTCAGGGATTCGCCGGGCCGAACCCGGCGCCGCCTCAGGCCTGCGCGAACGCCAGACCGCCGCCGTCGTCGGTCGACAGCGCCCGATCGCTCGGCAGCGGCACGATGGCATCGCCGTCGTCGCCGGCCACCGCGCGGATGCGCACCACCGGCGGGCCCGAGCGGATCGCGCCGAAGATGGTGGCGAATGCCGCATCGGCGGCATCGCGGCCGGTGGCGATGCGCACAAAGCCCATCGGCATCGCCGTGCCCGACGGATCGAACAGATACCAGCGATGGCTCAGATAGACCTCCACATAGGCGTGGAAGTCGGGCGGGCCGAGCACCGGATCGGCGCCGTAGTCGAGCCCGGTCGCAAACCGCGCCGGGATGTTGACCGCGCGGCACAGCGCAATCATCAGATGCGCGAAATCGCGGCACACGCCCACGCGGGTGCGTGCCGTGTCGCAGGCGGTGGTGGTGCTGAGCGAGCTGGCCGAGCGGAAGGTCACGCGCTTGGTGACCCAGTCGCGGATCGCGGCCACACGGCCATAGCCACGCGGCAGCGTGCCGAATTCCTGCACGCCGAGCTGATGCAGCACATCCGATTCGCAATAGCGGCTCGGGTACAGATAGGTGAGCACATTGGCCGGCAGCGCATCGATCGGCACCTCGGACAGCCGCTCGGGCGACTCGACGTGATGCGCGATCGCCACCGTGGCGGCATAGCGGATCGACAGCTGGCCGGCATCGGCATGCAGCTGCATCACCCGGGTGCGGGTCAGCGGATGCTCATGCACGCGCGGCGAGACCGGCTGGCTGATGACGAGCGATTCGTCGCTCAGGCGCTGACGCGGCGTGCGCGCGGCATGGATGCCGAGGATGAAGTCGGCGCCCGGGGCGAGCACGTCGTAGTCGAGATCGACCGTGTAGCGCAGATTGACCATCGGCTTCCTTAGCAGCTGAAGGCGTCGGGACGGCAGCCGGCGCGGGCCCAGTCGAGGCCCTGGTCGCGCGCATAGTCGTGCGCGGCATGGTCGGAGTCGAAGCGTTCGTCGAAGCGGATGAGACGGCCGGTGGTGGCGCTGCCCTGGCCGCTGCGGATGGCGACGCTGGCGCGATAGCGGCCGTCTTCCATGCGCTGGGACAGCGAGCGCAGCGAGAACGGGCCGATGGAAAACTGATGATGTTGCGAAGTCACTGAGAACAATTCTGTCGCCGCTTTGGCGACTCAAGCGAAAAGGTGGCTACCCGCTGGCCACCGGTGCCATCCATGCCCTGCGGCCGGCGCGGTGATGCCGCGCGCGGGCCGGTTCGCGCCGTTTGGGTGCGAGGGAGACATGAAGGGAAGAGGGTTTGCTTGCCGGCCGGGCCTGCCATTGCGGCGGGCGGCTGGCTTGCGAATGCCGGGTTCGACTCGCGGCTTCGACGCGGAAGCCGGGCTCCACAGTGGGGGAGTGAAGCGGTCGATGTCGCAATGCGATGGTGCAGGGTAACAGGCTTGCCGCGACGTGTTACCCGAAGTTGCGACCGGATGTGTGCCCGGTGGCGCGAATTGGCTGCGACTTCAGCCGAGCGCGATGCGCTGCGCGAGCCGGAACGGCGCGCCCGGCGCCGGCTCGACAAAGACGCAGACCGCATCGCAGGCGAGCGGGACGGCGAGCGCGGCCGCGAAATGCGCCTGCGCGGCGGCCAGCAGGCGCTGGCGCGTGTGGGGATCGTCGGCCGGCAGGCGGTCGGTGAGCGTGAGGTGGAAACGCCAGCGCCCGAGCACATGCGGATAGCCCCAGCGGTCGAGCAGTTGGCGCTGTTCATCATCGAGCGGCTGACGCAGGCGGCGTGCCAGCTCGCCGGCGCCGGGCGCGGCGCGAAATCCGTCGAGCGCGCGCACGCAGTCGTCGGCCAGCGCATGCAGCTCGGCGCAGCGGGTGCCGGGCTGGGGGCGCAGCGCGAGAAAGCCATCCAGCTCGGCGACCGCGAGCGGCGGCAGCGCGAACGGCGCATGGCGCGCGGCGAGTGCGCGCACGGCTTGCAGCAGCTCGGCCGGGCTGTGGTCGGCGCGCAGCGCGAACGGCGGCTTGAGCGTGGCGTGGAAGCCGTAGCGCCAGGGATCGCGCGCATGCGGCGGCGGGGCGGCGGGCGCGGTGGCGGCATCCGCAAGCGCGCCGGCGGCAGCCTCGGCGGCGCAGTCGCGCCCGAGCCAGTCGCAGCCGGCGCGCCAGAGCGGATGCGCCTCGGCCGGCGCGAAATACAGCGCATGGCGCAGCGGCGGCGCGCTCATGCGGCGTCGGCGTCGGGCGCGTCGGCCTCGACGGTGAGCTGGACCGCATCGGCGGCGAACAGCGTGATGCCGGCCTCCACCGCCACGCCGGCCGCATCGACATTGGTGTAGCTGACCACCAGTACCGGCTGGGCCGCCGGGCGCGCGAGCGCATCGGCCTCGGCCTGCGTGGGCAGGCGGCAGGCGATGCTGCTGCGCTGGCGCGTGTAGTCGGCCACGCCAAGCCGGGCCAGCGCGCCGGTGATGCTGCCGGCGGCGGCGAATGCCTCGGCCATGCCGGCCAGACGCGGGCAGGGAAACGCGGCGGTACTGATGCCGATCGGCCGGCCGCGCACCGAGGCACGGGTGCGCAATATCTCCACCGTGGTGCGCGCGCCCACGCCGAGCGCCCGGGCCCAGTCGCCGGCCGGCTCGATGGCGCAGTCGAGCAGCTCGCGCCGGGCCCGTTCGCCGATGCCGGCGAGGCTGTCGGTCAGCCGGGTGCGGCGGCGCAGCGCGTAGTCGAGCACCAGCTCGCGCACATAGGTGCCGCTGCCGTGCAGCACCTTGACGAAGCCCTCGCGCGCGAGCGCCTGCATGGCCTGGCGCAGCGTGTGGCGGTTGACGCCGAAGCGCTCGGCCAGCGCGCTTTCGTTGGGCAGGCGCGCGCCGGGGGCAAAGCGGCCGGCGGCGATGTCGTCGCGCAGCGCGGCGGCAATGGCCTCCCAGCGGCGCGGCGCGGCCGGCGTCTCGACCGGCGCGGCCGGCGGCACGGTGGACGAAGCGGGCGCGAGCGTGGTTCTGGGCATGGTCAACAAGTTGTCACGGCCGACGGCCGATACTTGGTGCAAAGTATAGTCATCTAGATGACATCGGCGTGATGCGCGACCCGCTGCGGCCCGCGCCGACGCCGCCCTGCCCGGAGCCCGCGCCGCCATGCCACCGCCCGACCAAGCCCGCAGCGACGCTGCCGCCACCCGCCCGCCGCCCGCCAATGCCACCCAGCAGGCCCGCCGCGACTGGCTCGCCGTGCTGGCGCAGGCGCCGCGCGCCAGCCTCGCGCGGCTGGCGCCGGCCGCCGTCGCCGGTCATGCGTTTGCATGGCTGCGCCGGCCCGAGATCGGGCTGGTGATGCTGCGCGGACGCATCGGCAACAGCGGCGACCGCTTCAACCTGGGCGAAGCCAGCGTCACCCGCTGCGCGCTGCGCTGCGAGCATGGCGGCGCCGTCACCGTGGGCCTGGGCCATGTGCTGGGCCGCGACGAGCAGCGCGCCGAATGGATTGCCGCGCTCGACGCCCTGCTCCAGCAGCCGGCGCTGCACGGTGCTCTGATGGCCAGCACGGTCGAGCCGCTGCGCGCCGATCTGGCCGCCGCGCGCGCCGCCGAGCAGGCCCGGCTGGCGCCAAGCCGGGTGCGCTTCCACGAACTGCAGGCCGAGGTCGCGCGATGAACGCCGCCACGCTCGATCTGGCCCGGCTCGCGCCCGGCTTTGCCGATCCGGTGCATGACGCGCAGGCCGTGTTCCGCCGCCTGCTCGATGCGACGGCGCGGCCGGGCCGGGTGCAGACGCTGCCGGCAACGGTCGAGCGCCGGCTCGGCCGGCCGGCGGGCGCGGGCCCGGCGCTGGCCGCCACCGCGCTCACCCTGCTCGATGGCCAGACCCGGCTCTGGCTTGCGCCCGCGCTGGCCGACGCCGCCGACTGGTGCCGCTTTCACACCGGCGCGCGGATCGCGGCCGATGCCGGCGGCGCCGATTTCGCATTCGCGCCGGCCGACGCGGTCGATGCCGCGCTCTGGCAAACGCTCTCCGCCGGCAGCGACGCCGCGCCGCAGGACAGCGCCACGCTGGTGGTCGAAGTGCCGGCGCTCGACGCCGCGCCGGGCGCCCTCGGCCTGCGCCTGACCGGCCCGGGCATTGCCGATGAGCAGCGGCTTGCCGTCGCCGGCCTGCCGCGCGAGTTCTGGCTGGCGCGCATCGCCGACCAGGCCGGCTATCCGCGCGGCGCCGATCTGCTGCTGATGTGCGGCACGCGGCTCGCCGCCGTTCCGCGCTCGACCCGCATTGCGCTGGAGGACTGAGCATGTACATCGCGGTCAAGGGCGGCGCGGCCGCCATCGCTGCCGCCGAGCGGCTGCTGGCCGAGGCCCGGCGCGGCGATCCGGCGCTGCGCGCCATCGAGGTGGCGCAGATCCGCGAGCAGCTCGGGCTGCTGGTCGATCGCGTCATGGCCGAAGCCGCGCTGCACGATCCCGAGCTGGCTGCGCTCGCGCTCAAGCAGGCGCGCGGCGATGCGATCGAGGCGGTGTTCCTGCTGCGCGCCTTCCGCACCACGCTGCCGCGCTTTGGCCATGCCGAGCCGCTCGACACCGCGCGCATGCGGCTGCGGCGCCGCGTGTCCTCGGTGTTCAAGGACTTGCCGGGCGGCCAGCTGCTCGGCGCCAGCTTCGACTACACCCAGCGCCTGCTCGACTTTGCGCTGGCCGGCGCCGAGGCGGCCGAAGGCGAATTGCTCGCCACGCCGCTGGCGCCGCCGCCCGCCGGCACGCCGGTCGCTGGCCCGGCCGCTACCGGCGCCTGCAACGATGCCCAGGTCGATGCCGACACCGCGCCGCCGGCGCTGGCCCGCCTGGTCGCCGAGCAGCTGATCGAGCCCTGCCTGCCCTCGCCCGGCGATCCCGAGCCGCCCGACATCACGCGCGACCCGCCGGCCTATCCCATGAACCGCGCCGCGCGCCTGCAAATGCTCGCGCGCGCCGACGAGGGCTGGGTGCTCGGCCTCGGCTATTCATCGCAGCGCGGCTATGCCTTCACCCATCCGTTTGCCGGCGAGCTGCGCGCCGGCGCGGTGACGGTCGAGTTCCAGCCCGACGAGTTGGGCTTTGCCATCGAGCTCGGCGAGGTCGACGTGACCGAGTGCCAGATGCTCACGCAATTCGTCGGCAGCGCCGCCACGCCGCCGCAATTCACGCGCGGCTACGGGCTGGTGTTTGGCGCCGGCGAACGCAAGGCGATGGCGATGGCGCTGGCCGACCGCGTGCTGCGCGCCGACGAGTTCGGCGACGAACTGACCAGCCCGGCCCAGCAGCAGGAATTCGCGCTGGCCCACAGCGACAACGTCGAGGCGTCCGGCTTCGTCCAGCACCTCAAGCTGCCGCACTACGTCACCTTCGAGTCGGAGCTGAAGCTGCTGCGCGAGCTGCGCGGCGCCGCGCAGGGAGCCGCCGCATGAACGCACCGCAGCTCGACTTCACCCTGCCGGCGGCCGGCTACAACTTCGGCTACCTCGACGAAAACACCAAGCGGATGATCCGCCGCGCCCTGCTCAAGGCGGTGGCCGTGCCCGGCCATCAGGTGCCGTTCGGCTCGCGCGAAATGCCGCTGGCCTACGGCTGGGGCACCGGCGGCATCCAGCTCACGGCCGCCGTCATCGGCCGCGACGATGTGCTCAAGGTCATCGACCAGGGCTCGGACGACACGACCAACGCGGTCAACATCCGCCGCTTTTTCGCGCGCGTGACCGGCGTGGCGACGACCGAGCGCACGCGCGAGGCCACGCTGATCCAGACCCGCCATCGCATCCCCGAGGCGCCGCTGACCGAGGCCCAGGTGCTGGTCTATCAGGTGCCGCAGCCCGAGCCGCTCTACAAGCTGGAGCCGCGCCGCGCCGAGGCCACGCGGCTGCATGCGTTTGCCGAGTACGGGCTGATGAACGTCAAGCTCTACGAGGACATCGCGCAGTGGGGCCGCATCGATGCGAGCTACGACCATCCGGTGCTGGTGAATGGCCGGCATGTGATGGCGCCGTCGCCGATCCCGAGCTTCGACAATCCCAAGCTGCATCGCATGCCGGCGCTGCAACTGTTCGGCGCCGGGCGCGAGAAGCGGCTCTACGCGGTGCCGCCCTATACCGACGTGCGCAGTCTCGACTTCGACGATCACCCGTTCCGCGTCGAGCCGCAGGGCCATGCCTGCGAGTTCTGCGGCAGCACCGACACCTGGCTCGATGAAGTGCCGCTCGACGACGGCGGCAGCCTGTGGAGCTGCTCCGATACCGACTTCTGCCGCGAACGGCGAGAGGAGCACGGCGAATGAATCTTCACGACACGCCGCTGCTCAGCGCCCGCGCGCTCGGCTTTGCGCATCCGGGCGCTGCCGGTGCCTGGGCGCTGCGCGACATCGACCTCGACCTGCATGCCGGCGAGGTGGTCGCCATCGTCGGCGAATCGGGCTCGGGCAAGAGCACGCTGCTCAATCTGCTGGCCGGCCGGCTCGCGCCGCGCACCGGGCGCGTGGACTATCGCGGCGCCGATCTGCATGCGCTGCCCGAGGCCGAACGGCGCCGGCTGGCGCGCACCGAATGGGGCTTTGTCGAGCAGAACCCGGCCGACGGCCTGCGCATGAACACCAGCGCCGGCGCCAACATCGGCGAGCGGCTGATGGCGCTTGGCGAGCGCCGCTACGACACGCTGCGCGCCGCCGGCGCCGACTGGATGCAGCGGGTCGAACTCGATCCGGCGCGCATCGACGACAGCCCGCGCGCCTTCTCGGGCGGCATGCGCCAGCGCTTGCAGATCGCGCGCAATCTGGTCACGCATCCGCGGCTGGTGCTGATGGACGAGCCGACCTCCGGCCTCGACGTGTCGGTGCAGGCGCGGCTGCTCGATCTCATCCGCGTGCTGGTGGCGCGGCTGCGGCTGTCGGCGCTGATCGTGACCCACGATCTGGGCGTGGCGCGGCTGCTCGCGCATCGCACGGTGGTGATGCAGGCCGGCCGCATCGTCGAGCAGGGGCTGACCGACCGCGTGCTCGACGATCCGCGCCATCCCTACACGCAATTGCTGGTCGCCTCGGTGGTGACGCCATGAATGCGCTGCTGCATCCCGCCGACGGCCAGCCGCGCCACCTGGGCGCGCCGCTGCCCGCCGCCAACGAGCCGGCCGCGCCGGTGCTGAGCGTGCGCGGCCTGGCCAAGACCTTCACCCTGCATCTGCGCGGCGGCATCACGCTGCCGGTGCTCGACGCCATCTCCTTCGACCTGCATGCCGGCGAATGCCTGGCGCTGGTCGGCGCCTCGGGGCGCGGCAAGTCCACGCTCATGAAATGCCTGCACGGCAGCTATGGCGCCGACGCCGGCAGCGCGGTGCTGCATCACGCCGACGGCAGCAGCACCGAGCTGCTGAGTGCCACGCCGCGCGAAACGATTGCGCTGCGCCGGCGCGAGATCGGCTATGTGAGCCAGTTCCTGCGCGCGCTGCCGCGCCTGCCCGCGCTCGACGTGGTGGCCGAGCGCGCGCTCGAAGCGCTCGATGCCGACACGGCAGCCGACGCTGGCAGCGCCCGCGCCGCCGATCTGCACGCCGCCCGCCTCGCCCAGGCCCGCGAGCGCGCTGCCAGCCTGCTCGCCCGGCTCAATCTGCCGGCCAGCCTGTGGCAGCTGCCGCCGGCCACCTTCTCGGGCGGCGAGCAGCAGCGGGTGAACATCGCGCGCGGCTTTGTCCAGCCGGCGCGGCTGCTGCTGCTCGACGAGCCGACCGCCTCGCTCGACGCCGCCAACCGCCGCGTCGTCATCGAGCTGATCCGCGAAGCCTGTGCCGCCGGCGCCGCCGTGCTCGGTATCTTTCACGACGAGGAAGTGCGGCGCGCCGTCGCCAGCCGCGAACTCGACTTCGACGCCCTGCCCTGACCCGCCCCGGACCCGCCATGACCGAGCTGCTCCTCGACCACGCCCGCCTCGTTCTCGCCGACGAAATCGTCGACGGCCATCTGCTGCTGCGCGACGGCCGCATCGCCGCCGTCTGCGAAGGCCGCAGCGGCCTGCCCGGCGCGCTCGACCTGGGCGGCGACCTGCTGCTGCCCGGCCTGGTCGAGGTGCATACCGACAATCTCGAACGCCATGTGATGCCGCGGCCCAAGGTGCTGTTCCCGATGCAGAGCGCGATGCAATCGCACGACGCCGAGATTGCCGCCGCCGGCATCACCACCGTGCTCGACGCGATCGGCGTCGGCGATCCGTATGGCGACGGCTTTCGCGCCCATGACCAGAGCGCGCTGCTCGCGGTGCTCGATGCGCTCGACGCCGCCGGCGCCCTGCGCGCCGACCATCACATCCATGTGCGCTGCGAGCTGCCGGCCAGCAATGCGCGCGAGCTGTTCGCGCCGTTTGCGCATCACCGCCGGCTGCGCCTCATCTCGCTGATGGACCACACGCCGGGCCAGCGCCAGTGGACCGAGATCGAGCATGCCCGCGTCTACTACACCGGCAAGAAGGGCTGGACCGACGCCCGGTTTGCCGAGGAAGTGGCCATCGCGCCCGAGCGCCAGCGGCTGCATGCCGCGCCCAACCGCACCTGGTTTGCCGACTTCGCGCGCGAGCACGACGTGGCGCTCGCCACGCACGACGACACGACCGTGGCGCATGTCGACGAGGCGCATGCCCTCGGCGCCGGCATGAGCGAATTCCCGACCACGCTGGCGGCGGCGCAGCGCGCCCACGGCCTGGGCATGGCGACGGTGGCCGGCGCGCCCAATGTCGTGCGCGGCGGCTCGCACTCGGGCAATGTCGCGGCGGCCGAGCTTGCGCGCGCCGGCGTGCTCGATGCGCTGTCGTCGGACTATGTGCCGGGCAGCCTGTTGCAGGCGGCGTGGCGGCTGGTCGGCGATGCCGGCCTGGCGCTGCCGGCGGCGGTGCGCTGCGTGACGCGGGCGCCGGCGCTGGCCTGCCGGCTGCCGGATCGCGGCGCGCTGGCGCCGGGGCTGCGCGCCGATCTGGTCCGCGTGCGCGAGGTGGGCGGGCTGCCGGTCGCGGTCGAGACCTGGGTCGCGGGGCGGCGCGTGGCCTGAGCCTCAGCCCATCATCACGCCCGGAATCATCGCCAGAAAGTGATCGAGCGGCGGCGTCGGCTGGCCCGGAAGCTTGGCCAGATCGTCCCAGCAGCGCAGCCGCAGCGCATCGGCCGAGAACGGCAGCGCATCGAAGGCGGCGACCTCGGCGCGCGTCATCGGCCCGCCCTGCAACTCCAGCGAATGCAGCGACGCCGGCGACAGCATGGCCGCGTAGTCGGCATGCGCCGCCACCAGATAGCGCTTGGCATCCACATGCAGCCGGATCGGCGCCAGCACGTCGGAGCCGAAGGCATCGCCGAGCAGCGCCATCGCGCGCAGCTCGTGCGCGTCGTCGGTGGCGTCGTCCTCGGTCGCATGAAAATGGCCGATGTCGTGCAGCAGCGCCGCCACGATCAGCGCCGGCGTGGCCCGGGCGCGCTCGGCCAGATCGGCGCATTGCAGCGCATGTTCGAGCGCGGTCACGCTCTCGCGCCGCGCGCCTTCGTAGGGGCGATGGCCGTGGCCGGCAAACAGCACGGCGATGCGGCCGACGGTCTGCATCTGGCGCGCGTCGAGCAGGGCGGGATTCAGGTCGATGGTCATGGCGGGCTTCTTTTTGGTTGGGGAGGTGCGTCAGACCAGGCGCTTGCGCAGCCAGGCCGAGCCCAGGTCGATGACCGACACGCTCAGCACCAGCAGCAGCAGCACGGCGGCCGTGCGCGCGTATTCAAAGCCGCGGATCAGCTCCCACAGCACCATGCCGATGCCGCCCGCGCCGACCATGCCCACCACCGACGCCGAACGCACATTCGACTCGAAGCGGTAGAGCGCATACGACAGCCACAGCGGCAGCACCTGCGGAATCACGCCGTAGACGATCTCGGCCAGCGGATGCGCGCCGGTGGCGCGAATGCCCTCGACCGGCTGCGGATCGATGGCCTCGACCGCCTCGCTGAACAGCTTGGCCAGCACGCCGGTGGTGTGGACCCACAGCGCCAGCACGCCGGCAAACGGCCCCAGCCCCACGGCCACCACGAACAGCAGCGCGAACACCATCTCGTTGATCGAGCGGCAGGCGTCGAGCACGCGGCGCACCGGCTGATGCAGCCACCACGGCGCGATGTTCTCGGCCGCCAGCAGCCCGAGCGGCACTGCGCCGACGATGGCCAGCGCCGTGCCCCAGAGCGCGATCTGGAAGGTGACCAGCAGCTCGGCGAGGTCGCCGCGCCAGTCGCCGAAATCGGGCGGGAAGAAGCCGCGCGCGTACTCGGCCATGTTGCCGGCGTCGCGGAACAGGTCGGCCGGGCGCATGTCGGCGCCCTTCCACGACAGCGCGAGCAGCGCCAGCAGCAGGCCCCAGCCGAACAGCGCGAGGCCGCTGGCGCGCGGCGGGCCGGGCGGGCGCGCCGCCAGCGCCGCCACGCCCGCGCCGCTTTCGGGCAAGGGATGCATGCCGCCGCCTTACTTCGACGCGATCTGCTTGTTCAGCTCGGCCAGCTTGGCGTCGATGTCGCGCAGCTGCCTGGCGCGCTCGTCGGCGGAAAGCGCCGCGTCCTGCTCGACCGTGCTGCGCTTCTTCGCCAGCTCAATCTGGCGGATCGCGACCAGTTGCAGATCGCTCGACGCGCGGAAGCCGCTATAGCCCACGGCGGCCAGGTTCTCGGCCTCGCGCGGCTGCTTGCCGTAGGCCAGGAAGAAGTCGCGCAGCTTCTTCTTGGTGGCGTCGTCCAGGTCGCGGCGCCAGACCAGCGGATCGCTCGGGATCATCGGCGAGCGCCAGATCTCGCGCACCGACTTCATCTGCTCCGGATGCGTGAGCGCGAAGCGGTCCCAGTTCTCGGTGTTGTTGGTGGCCACGTCCACTTGCCTGTTGACCACCGCCAGCAGATTGGTCTCGTGATTGGCGCGCACCGTGCGCTTGAAGTCCTTGAGCGGATCGACGCCGGCCATGCCGAACGCGAAATAGCCCGGGATCACCGTGCCGCTCGTGGAGTTGGGATCGCCATAGCCGAGCGTGAGGCCGGCGCGCTGCTTGACCACATCGTCGAGCGACTTGAGCGGGCTGTCCTTCTGCACGATGAGCAGCGAGTAATAGCCCTCGTTGCCGTCCTTGCCGACCACCTTGGCAAACACCTCGCCCTGGGCCCGGTCCACCGCCTCGATGGCCGACTTGTTGCCAAACCAGCCGACCTGCACCTTGTTGAAGCGCATGGCCTCGATCACGCCGGCGTAGTCGGTCGCGAAGAAGGGCTTGACCGTCAGACCGGTGGCGCGGGCCAGATCGTCGAGCACCGGCTGCCAGGCGCTCTTGAGGTTGGACGACGACTCGGTCGAGATGAAGCCGAAGGCGATCTCGTTGCTCTGCGCTTGGGCGGCGTTGGCGAGCGGCAGCGTGGCGGCGGCGGCAAGCGCAAGACGCGCGATGGCCTGGCGACGGTTCATGGCGGATTTCCTTGAGGCGGGAGGAGAGGCGCGTCAGGCCGGTTGCGGCAGCGCGAAGAAATCGGGAGCGGACTCGGGCCGGGCGGCGGCCGGCGCGGCCAGCAGCTCGTCGGTCTGGGTGCCGTACAGGTCGCGCAGCCGCGCCGGCGTGAGGTCTTGCGTCGGGCCGTCGAACACCACCGCGCCGGCGCGCAGCGCGACCGTGCGCGGGCAGAAGGCAAATGCGTAATCGACCTGATGCAGCGACACCAGCACGGTCACGCCCAGCTCGCGGTTGAGTTCGGCCAGCAGCGCCATCACGCGGCGCGAGGATTCGGGGTCGAGCGAGGCGATCGGCTCATCGGCCAGGATCAGGCGCGCGCCCTGCACCAGCGCGCGCGAGATGGCGGCGCGCTGCTGCTGGCCGCCCGACAGCGTCGAGGCGCGCTGCCAGGCGCAGCCTTCGATGCCGACCCGGCGCAGCGCATCGAGCGCGCGTTCGCGCTCCGCCAACGGAAACCGCCCGAGTAGGCCGCGCCACAACGGCAGCCGGTGCAGCGCGCCGACCAGCACATTGGTCAGCACCGGCAGCCGCTCGACCAGATTGAACTGCTGGAACACGCAGGCCACGTCGGCGCGCTGGGCCCGCACATCGCGCGCGAGCCGGCCGCCGGACTGCACTTCGCGGCCAAACAGCCGCACCACCGACTGGCTGCCCGCATCGGCGCGATGCAGCCCGTTGAGATGACGCAGCAGCGTGCTCTTGCCCGAGCCCGAGGCGCCGAGCAGCGCGACCATCTCGCCGCGCCGCACGCTCAGCGACACACCGCGCAGCGCCGGCTGGCCGCCGAAGCGCTTGCTCAAGCCCGTCACTTCGATTGCGTTGCTGTCGTTGGACATCGCCCCTCCGCAGGCGCCATGGCCCGAATCGCCCGGATCGTCGGCGCGCGGGGTGACGTGTGCGTGAAGCGGGGCTGACAGGCGCGTGACGGTTTGCGGCGACCGCCGGTCGCAACACCCTTGCCCGCCGCGTAACGCTTCGATTCGCCGACGGCGGCCGCGACCTTCACGGCGAAGACTGCGGCTCCATTGGCCAGCGGCCACAGGGGCCGCACCGGTTGCGCGCGCCCCGTCCGGCGCCGCGCCGGCGAGCCTTGTTTCCGGCGCCCGCTCCTTCTCCGGCATGGCGCCGGGCATCGGAGCCCGATCCATGACCCGCCTTCCTCCCGGCACGCGCCCGCTGCTCCTCGTTGCACTGGCGGCGCCGCTGCTGCTTGCCCTCGCCCCGGCCCATGCCGACGGCACGCCCGAAGCGGGCACGCCCAACGCCGTCGCGGCCGACAAGGCCGGCGGCAATGCCGACGCCGGCAAGACCGTGTTCCAGAACCAGTGCGCGTCCTGCCACACCGTCATGCCGGGCAAGAACGGCTTTGGCCCGTCGCTCGCGGGCGTGGTCGGCCGGCACGCCGGCAGCCTGCGCGACTACAAGTACACCGACGCGATGGCGCACTCGGGCCTGACGTGGAACGAGGCGGAGATCGAATCCTTCATCGCCTCGTCGACCGCCAAGCTGCCCGGCACCGCGATGGCCGTGGCCGTCGCCGATCCCAAGGCGCGCGCCGACGTGGTCGCCTATCTCAAGACGCTCGGCGCGCCCGATGCCGCCAGCGCCGCGCCGCCCAGGGCGCCCACGCCCATCGCCGGCGGCCCCACGCAGGCCCAGCTGATGAACGCCGCCGCCGACCGCGCCAACTGGCTCTACGCCAGCAAGGACTGGTCGGGCCAGCATTACGTCGACCTCAGGCAGATCACGCCGGCCAACGCGGGCCAGCTGCGCGCGACCTGCATCTACCGCTCCAACACGGCCGGCTCCACGCAGACCAATCCGCTCGTGTTCGACGGCGTCATGTACTTCACCATCGACGAGAGCACGGTCGCCATCGACGCCGCGACCTGCCGGCCGCGCTGGACCCATCGCTGGGCCATGAAGGACGCCGCGCTGTCGAAGAGCAACCGCGGCGTCGCCATCAAGGACGGCCGGCTGGTGCGCGGCACGCCCGACGGCTATCTGCTCGAACTCAACATGGCCGACGGCTCCGAAATCTGGAGCCGCAAGATCGCCGACGCGAAGAACAGCCAGTACCTGAGCATGCCGCCGCTCATCTACGGCGACAGCATCGTCTACGGGCCCGCCGGCGCAGACTGGGGCGCCAAGAACTGGGTCGGCGCCTTCGACCTGAAAACCGGCGAACCGCGCTGGCGCTTCAACGTGATCCCCGACGACAACGAGCCCGGCGCCGACAGCTGGCCCAGCGCCCAGGCGCGCCAGCACGGCGGCGGCAGCCTGTGGACGCCGTTCACGCTCGACGCCGCCAAGGGCGTGCTCTGGGTGCCGGTCGGCAACCCGGCGCCCGACTTCTACCGCGACGCCCGCGTGGGCGCGAACCTGTACACCAACTCGGCCGTCGCGCTCGACATCGACACCGGCAAGCTGCTCTGGTATCGCCAGTTCGGCCCGGCCGACGAGCACGACCGCGACCTGAGCCAGACCAGCCCGCTGTTCAGCGTGGCCAGCGGCGGCGGCAAGCCGCGCGACCTGATCGCCATCGGCGGCAAGGACGGGCTGCTGCGCGTGCTCGACCGCAACAGCCACGAGCAGCTCTGGCAGGCCGAGATCACCAGCCGCACCGACTTCGACGCCTCGCCCACGCCCGAGGGCGTGCATTCCTGCCCCGGCCTGCTCGGCGGGCTGGAATGGAACGGTCCGGCCTACAGCCCGCAGGCGCGCGCGCTCTACGTGTCCAGCATCGACTGGTGCGGCACCTTCACGCGCAGCGCCACGCCGCCGGCCTTCGTGGACAACTCGCACTACTACGGCGGCGCCGTGTCGCCCGACCCCGAGGACAGGAAGAAGGGCTGGATCCAGGCGCTCGACGCGACCACCGGCAAGGTGAAGTGGAAACGGCAATGGTCCACGCCGCTCGTGGCCGCGATCACCGCCACCAGCGGCGGCGTGCTGTTCACCGGCGACCTCGACAACAACTTCCTCGCGCTCGACGCGGCCAGCGGCAAGACGCTCTACTCGTTCAACACCGGCGGCTCGGTGGGCGGCGGCGTCATCAGCTATGCGCTCGGCGGCAAGCAGTACGTGGCCACCACGAGTGGCGTGGTGTCGGGCTTCTTCGGCGGCACGGGCACGTCGGCGATCGTGGTGTTCGCGCTGCCGTAACCGGCGCCGGCGCGGGCCGGGCGCAGCACAATCGGGGGACTTCTGCCCACGCCTCCGAAAGCCTCCATGGACATCGTCCGCGCCATCGCCGACTACAACGCCGGCCGCGATCCCGAACGCCTCGCGCTCAAGTACGCAAAGATGCGCGGCGACCCCTTCGTGTTCCTGCGCGGCAGCTGCCACCTGTTCCACGACCGCATGCCGCAGGGCGGCGTGTTTGCCAGCGCCCCCGCCGCCTGGGCCTGCGGCGACCTGCATCTGGAGAACTTCGGCAGCTACAAGGCCGACAGCCGCCAGGTGCAGTTCGACATCAACGACTTCGACGAAGCCGCGCTCGCGCCCGCCAGCTGGGATCTGGCGCGGCTACTGACCAGCCTGCGCGTCGGTGCCTCTGGCCTCGGCATTTCCGCCGCCGAGACCGATGTGCTCTGCCGCGCCCAGCTCGCCGCCTACCGCGCCGCGCTGGCCGACGGCAAGGCCGGCTGGATCGACCGCGACACCGCCGACGGCCAGATCGGCGACCTGCTCGCCGACCTGCGCAACCGCAAGCGCGCCGACTACATCGGCAAGCGCACCGAGACGCGCGACGGGCATCTGCGCCTGCGCACCGACAACGGCAAGGCGCTGCCGGCCAGTCCGGAGCAGCGCGGCGCCGTGGCCGCCTTCCTCGACCGCTTCGCCGCCAGCCAGCCCGAGCCGCGCTTCTACAAGCTCATCGACGTGGCGCGCCGCATCGCCGGCACCGGCAGCCTGGGCGTGGAGCGCTATGTGCTGCTGGTGCGCGGCAAGGGCGACGGCCTCGAAGGCCATTACCTGCTCGACCTCAAGCGCGCGCTGCCGTCCACGCTGGCGCCCAAGGTGGCGCTCGCGCAGCCCGCGTGGGTGAGCGACGCCGACCGCATCGTGCTGCTGCAACGGCGCATGCAGGCGGCGTCGATGGCCTTCCTGCACGCGGTGGACTTTGGCGGCCAGCCCTTCGTGCTGCGCGGCCTGCAACCGTCGGAAGACCGCGTGACGCTGGAGCGCAAGGCGCAGTCGCTGGCCGAGCTGCGCGCCACCATCGAGACGCTGGGCCGGCTGCTGGCCTGGGCGCAATTGCGCAGCAGCGGCCGGCAGGGCTCGGCCAATGCCGATGCGCTGATCGCCTGGGCCGGCGACCCGCACTGGCCGCCCGAGCTGCTGGCCGCCACCGAAGCGCTGGCGGCCCGGACGCGCGCCGATTCGGCCGCCTTCGACGCCGCCTGTGCCGACGGCAGCCTGCATGCCTGACGCAGCGCAAACCGCCGTGCCCGGCTGGCGCGATGCCGCCGCCGGCCTCTGCGTGGCCGGCCTGCTGATTCCGGAAGCCGTCGCCTATGCCGGGCTGGCGCGCGTGCCGGCCGGCCATGCGCTCGCGGCCGCGCTGGCCGGGCTGCTGGTCTACGGCCTGCTCGGCGGCAGCCGGTTTGCCGTGGTGTCGCCGACCTCGTCCACCGCCACGCTGGCGGCGGCGGCGGTGCTGGCGCTGCCGGCCACCGGTGCCGATCCGGGCGCGTTTCTGCAAGCCCTTGCAGCGCTGGTGCTGCTGGCCGGTGCGGCGCTGGCGCTGCTGGGCGTGGCGCGGCAAGGCCAGCTGTCGGGGCTGGTGTCGCGGCCGGTGCTGCGCGGCTTCGGCTTTGCGCTGGCGCTGTCGATCGTGCTGCGCCAGCTGCCCGATGCGCTCGGCCTGCCACTGCCGCACGACGCCGGCGCCGATCCGCTGCATGTGCTGATCTACACCGCGCGCCATGCCGCCGACTGGCATCGCGCCAGCCTGCTGGTGGCGCTGGCCACCGGCGCGCTGATTGCGCTGCTGCGGCGCTGGCCGGCGCTGCCGGGCTTTCTCATCGCGATGCTGGCGGCGGTCGCGGCGTCGCAGGCGCTCGGGCTGGAGGCGCGCGGCGTGGCCACGGTCGGCCGCATCGCCGCGCCGGCGTTTGCGCCCGCCTTGCCGCTGCTGCCGCTCGACCAGTGGCTGCGCGCGGCCGAGCTGGCCTTCGGCGTGGTGGTGCTGGTGTTCGCCGAATCGTGGGGCAGCATCCGCGGGCTGGCGCTGGCGCATGGCGACAGCATCGACGCCGACCGCGAGCTGCGCGCGCTGGGCCTGTGCAATCTGGCGTCGGCGCTGTTGCAGGGGCTGCCGGTGGGCGCGGGGTTTTCGGCCAGTCAGGCCAATGCGGCGGCCGGCGCGCAAAGCCGGCGCGCCGGACTGATGGCGTTTGCGGCCATCGGCGCGGTGCTGGCGTTTGGCCTGCCGGCGCTGGCGCTGCTGCCGCGCCCGGTGCTGGCGGTGGCGGTGATCGCGGCGCTCTGGCACTCGCTGTCGCCGGCGCCGCTGCTGGCGGTGTGGCGCATGCGGCGCGACCGGGTGCTGCTGCTCGGCGCGGTCGCGGCGGTGCTGGGCTTTGGCGTGCTGCACGGCATGCTCGCGGCGGTCGGGCTGTCGCTGGTGGCGGCGCTGCGGCGCTTCAGCCAGCCGGTGGTGCATGAGCTGGGGCGGCTCGGCAGCACGCGCAATTTCGTGGTGACCGATGCCCATCCCGATGCGCTGGCGCTGCCCGGCCTGATCGTGCTGCGGCCCGAGGAGCCGCTGTTCTTTGCCAGCGCCGAGCGCGTGGTGCATGAGGTGATCGAGCGCGCCGGCCAACGCCGCGGCCTGCGCGCCGTGGTGCTCAGCCTGGAAGAAAGCTCCGACCTCGACAGCACCGCGGTGGAGTGCCTGATGGAGCTGTCGCGCCGGCTGGAGCGCAACGGCCAGACCCTGCTGCTGGCGCGCGCCAAGGACCGCGTGCGCGAACTGCTGGCGCGCTGCGACCCCGACGGCGTGGGCCGGCAGGCGCGCATGACCTTCAGCGTGGCCGATGCGGTGGCGCTGGCTGCGGCAGACGCGCCCGGCGGCTGAACGCCGCCGCCTGTGCGCAAATCCCTCCGCTCGCCAGGGTTGGCGGCGCCGTGCGGCGGCAGTCCCTTGCAAGCGCCCGCTACGCTCGGCAGATTTGCTCGGCCGAGCCCAGAGCGCATGACGCGCCCCGGGCCTCAACCCGGCTCGGCACCTCCCACCGACCGCCGCCTCCATGCCCAGCCCAATCCTCCGCCGCGCCGCCCTCCTCCCCTGCCTGCTGCTGATGTACGCCGCCCCGGCCTCGGCCCACATCAAGTGGTTCAACAGCAAGATCAACCTGATGATTCCGCCGCGCGGCCTCGACGAGGTCGTGGCGCTCACGCCCTTCGCCTGGATCTTTGCCGCCGCGATCGCGGTGCTGTTCGCCGCGTCGCTGCTCGACTCGTATCTGGTCGGCCGCAACACCGGCATCGCGCAGCGGCTGGCCCGCGTCGACCGCAGCTTCGAGGGCCGCACCTATCTGTTCCTGCGCGTGCTGGTGGCGGTGTTCTTCGCCATCCTGGGCAGCGAGCACAGCGTGCTGCTCACGCCCGAATCGACCACCTCGGCCTGGTGGGTGGCCAATCTGCAATACCTGATCGCGGCCACCGCGCTGCTGCCGGCCACCGGCTGGATCGCGGCCACCGGCATCGTGCTGCTCTACGGCATGGGCATCGAATGCCTCGGCCTGTTCCACATGCTCGACTACCCGGCCTTCCTGGGCGCGGCCGCCTATCTGCTGCTGATGTCGCTGCGGCCCGAGCTGCATGTGCGCGCGCTGGCCATCCTGCGCATCGCCACCGCGCTCACGCTGATGGTCGGCGCGGCCGAGAAGTTCGGCTATCCGAACTGGAGCTTCGAGCTGCTGCACGACTACCCGGTGCTGCGCTTTGGCATGACCGATCTGGAGTTCTACATGGCCGGCGCCGGCATGGTCGAATTCGCGCTCGCCTATCTGGTGCTGTTCGGCCGGCTGTCGGGCAAGGCCGGCTCGGCGCTGCTGTTCTGCCTGATGTCGGCGGCGATCCTGCTGTTCGGCTGGATGGACTTCGTCGGCCATGCGCTGTTTCTGGCGGCGCTGTTCGCGCTGACCTGGAACCGCAACCCGATCGCCGAGCGGATGCAGGTGCGCGGCCGGCATGGCGTGCTGGCGACGGCGGCGCTCAGCAGCCTGCTGTTCGCCGCGCTGCTGCCGGCGGCGGTGGCCGGCTACCGCTATGCCGACATCCATCTGGTGACGCTGTGCAGCACCCAGCCCAACGGGGTGCATATCCATCGGTAAGGCACGGCCGGCGGCGCCTCACTGGCCGGCGCGCGCCGCCATCACCCGGCCCAGATTCAGCTCGATCCAGTCGGCCAGCGCGCCGACCCGCGCCGCCACCTCCTCGCCCAGCGGCGTGAGCCGGTATTCGACGCGCGGCGGCACCTCGGGATAGGCGGTGCGCTCGACGAAGCCGTCGCCCTCCAGCCCTTGCAGCGTCTGCGCCAGCATCTTTTCGCTCACGCCGCCGACCTTGCGCCGCAGCTCGCTGAAGCGATGCACGCCCTGTGCAAGCGCGACCAGCACCAGCACGCCCCAGCGGCTCGTCACATGCTGGAGCACCGCGCGCGACGGACAGGCCGCCGCCATCAGCTCGCCGCGCCGCAGCGCCTCGGACAAGCCGACGCGCGGCTCGGCCATCACTGCCGGATTCACTGCCGCCGCCGGCCTGGCGCGCCTGCTCTTGACCGTTGCCATGACACTTACCTTTTTGTGCGTACTTACGTTTCGTTAGTGCCAAGTCTAAGCTGCGCGGCACCTCAACGACAGCACTGGAGTCACCCATGATTGCCATCACCGGCGCCACCGGCCAGCTCGGCCGCCTCGTCATCGACGCGCTGCTCGCCAGCGTGCCCGCCAGCCAGATCGTCGCCGCCGTGCGCAACCCGGCCAAGGCCGCCGACCTGGCCGCCAAGGGCATCGCGGTGCGCGAAGCCGACTACTCCAAGCCCGAGACGCTCGCCGGCGCATTTGCCGGGGTGGACAAACTGCTGCTCATCTCGTCGAGCGAAGTGGGCCAGCGCACGGCCCAGCACACCGCCGTGATCGACGCCGCCAAGGCCGCCGGCGTGAAGCTGCTGGCCTACACCAGCCTGCTGCATGCCGACACCTCGCCGCTCGCGCTCGCCGCCGAGCATGTGGCGACCGAGCAGGCGCTCAAGGCCTCGGGCCTGCCGCATGTGCTGCTGCGCAATGGCTGGTATGTGGAGAACTATCTGCTGGCGCTGCCGACCGCGCTGGAACACGGCGCGCTGCTGGGCGCGGCGGGCGAAGGCCGCATCTCGGCCGCGAGCCGCGCGGACTACGCGGCGGCCGCTGCGGCCGTGCTCACCAGCGCCGAGGATCAGGCCGGGCGCGTGCATGAGCTGGCTGGCGACGAGTCCTACTCGCTGGCCGAACTGGCGGCGGAGATTGCCGCGCAGGCGGGCAAGCCGGTGGTCTACAACAACCTGCCCGAGGCGGCCTACAAGGATGTGCTGGTGAGCGTGGGGCTGCCGGAAGGCTTTGCCGCGCTGCTGGCGGATTCGGATGCGGGCGCGGCCAAGGGGGCGCTGTTCGATGGCGGGAAGGGGATCGGGGCGCTGACGGGGAAGGCGACGGTGACGGTGAAGGCGGCGGTGGCGGCGGCGCTCAAGGGCTGAGCAAAGGGTTTGATGAGGGCGCGCTCATTGCCATACCTCGCGCGTCGTCTTCAGCTCATGCGCCAGCGCGCGCAGCCGGCGCCAGCCTGCCGCGCGCTCAAGCCCGGTCTCGGCATGCAGCTGCTCGACCACGCCGGCCAGCAGCGACATCGGCGCTTCCTCCAGCAGGCTGCTGACGATGCCGCGCAACATCCGGCGCCGGGCCGGATTTGTCTGCTTGCCTTTGCGCCCGCGCTTGGCGACCGTCCGGTCACAACGACAAACGCGGGATGACGGATGGCGACGCAGGACTTGGCGGCAAGTGTCGGGCGCGAGCGGACGCGACGGCTGGGCTGGCTGGCGGCGGCGACGGCGCTGCTGCTGGCGCTGATCGTGGGGCTGTACTGGTTTGCGCAGCAGAAGCAGGCGGCGCTGGGAAGTCGGTATGAGCCGGCGCCGGAGTTGATGGAGCAGCCGCTTGAATGGCTGCTTGCGCCGCGCGAGACGAATCGGTTTTTGCGGCCGGTGCCGAGCTTGCGGGATGTTGCTGGAGTGTCGGAGGTACCCAATCTCAAAAGCGTGCATTTCGCCAGTGACGGCTTGCGCGGATGGGCCGTCGGAGACGGCGGCACCATCCTCGCCACCGACAACGGCGGGCGCTCATGGGCTGTCCAGGCCAGGGATTCAAGGTCTTGGCTCAACTGCGTGACTTTCGCCAGCGACGGCTTGCGCGGATGGGTCGTCGGAAACGACGGCACCGTCCTCGCCACCGACAACGGCGGACGCTCCTGGGCCCTACAGACCAACAATTCAAAGTCTTGGCTCAACAGCGTGACCTTCGCCAGCGACGGCCTGCGCGGATGGGCCGTCGGAATGAGCGGCGCCATCCTTGCCACCGACAACGGCGGGCGCTCATGGGCTGTCCAGACAAACAATTCAAAGTCTGTCCTCGCCAGCGTGACCTTCGCCAGCGACGGCCTGCGCGGGTGGGCCGTCGGCTCCGACGGGAACATCCTCGCCACTGACAACGGCGGACTCGCCTGGACTGGCCAGGCCAGCAATTCAAAGTCCATGCTTACCGGGGTGACCTTTGCCCGCGACGGCCTGCGCGGTTGGTCCGTGGGAGATGGCGGCACCATCCTCGCCACCGACAACGGCGGGCGCTCCTGGGCCCTACAGACCAACAATTCAAAGTCTTGGCTCACCAGCGTGACCTTCGCCAGCGACGGCTTGCGCGGGTGGGCGGTCAGCGATGCGGGAACCGTCCTCGCCACCGACAACGGCGGACGCTCCTGGGCCGTCCAGACCAGCGATACAACGGCCAGGCTCACCAGCGTGACCTTCGCCAGCGACAACCTGCGCGGCTGGATCGTCGGCGACGACAGCACCATTCTCGCCACCACCAACGGCGGCAAAACCTGGCACCAGGCCGCCACCTACTCCCGCAGCCCCGCCCCCTGGTTCTACCTCGCCAGCGTCGCGCTGCTACTGGTCTTCGCCCGCGCCACCCTGCCCGCCGGCTGGCGCCGCGACCTCGCCGGTCTCATCCTCGCCCACCCCGTCGCCGACGGCCCCATCGACGACAGCCGCCACGACCGCCTGCGCTTCACCCCCATCGTCGAGGCGCTCGCGAGCTTTCTGCGTCATGACGCCACCCGCCCGCCGCTCGCCATCGCAATCACCGCGCCCTGGGGTCGCGGCAAGAGTTCGATGATGGCCATGCTCAGGCAGCGGCTCGACCGGCTCGGCGGGCGCACCGTCTGGTTCAACGCCTGGCATCACCAGAAGGACGCGGTCGCGCTCGCCGCCCTGCTCGGCGTGCTACAGCGCGAGGCGCCGCCGCCGTGGTTCAGCCTCGCCGGGCTGCGCTTCCGGTTCTGGCTGGTGGTGCGGCGCTGGCGCCGCGCGCCCTTCCTCACTGCCCTGCCCGCATTGATGGCCCTGGTGCTGCTGTTCGGGCCGCTGGCCGTCATCGGCGGGTCGGTGCTCGACCGCACCGGCAGCTTCAAATGGCTGGCCGGCCAGGTCACCGCGCTGGCGCAAGCCCTGCCCAGCCATCCGGCGGTCGAGCAGCTGTTTGCCGGCAACTGGGCCGGCTTCTTCAAGGCCAGCCTGGGCCTGCTCGGCAGCGAGCCGTCGCGCGTGCTGGGGCCGCTTGCCGCCTGCCTCGTCGTGGTGGTGTCGGTCGCCTATCTGCTGCTCTACCTGCTGCGCAGTTTTCCGGACCGGCCGGGCGTGCTGCTCGCCACGCTCGGCAAGGACTTCAGCACCCGCGTGGCCGACGAGCAGACCACCTTCCGCGCCCGCTTCCGCGAGCACTTTGCCGACGTGTGCGAGGCGCTGCGCCCGGGCACGCTCACCGTCTTCATCGACGACCTGGACCGCTGCTCGCCCGACACCTGCGCCGAGGTGCTGGAGGCGGTGAACTTCCTCGTCACTTCGGGCAACTGCTTTGTCGTGTTGGGCGTCGCGCGCGAGATCGTCGAGGCCCAGCTCGGCAAGCACTTCACCGACCTCGCGACGCTGCTGCCCGAGCTGGAAAGCGCGCGGCGCGGCGAAGTGCCCGCCGCCGACTCACCGCCCGCGCCGGACAGCACGCCAGCCGCGCGCCAGCTCGCCTATGCCCAGGCCTATCTGCGCAAGCTGGTGCAGATCGAGATTCCGGTGCCGGCGCTGTCGGCCGAGGCTGGCGCCGCGCTGCTGCGCTCCGACGAGGACGATGGTGCGGAGGAAGCCAGCCACGGCCTGCACGACGCGCATGTGCGGCTTCGAGCGCGGCAGCAGGCGCAGCGCTGCGCAAGGGCCGAGCGATGGGTGCATCGGCTTGACCTTGGTTTCGCCGGATTTCGCTGGGTCGCTCGCGCCGCCGTGGTCGGCTGGCTTGTCGGCTGGATCTGGATCAACGCCGACCCTTGGCTCGGCCAGCTGAAAAAGCAGGAAGCCAGCCGCCAGACCGAAACACGCAACACGCTGATGGCACACGAAAGCACCGAGCGGCCGAAGCTCATCGCCTATGTCGAATGGCTCAAGCGCAGCCCGGCGCCAGTCACGCCCAAGCCAGGCGACGCAAAGCTGGCCGGCGAACTCGCCGCCTTGGCCAAGGAGAACAACGCCGCACGCATCAGCGAGGCCGAGCGCCGACTGAAGAAGGTGGACGAGCAGCTCGACCGACTCTCGGCTGCGGCCGACCAATCCCAGCACGGCCTGTTTGCGGAGAGGGAAGCCCAGACCACCGTCTTCCTGCGCGAAACGCTCGACTGGATCGGCAAGGACGAGGCTTATGCGCTGCACCTGGAAGCGGGCCGGAAGTCGGTCAGCGCGCCCAATGTGTCGACCCAGCCGCGCGAGCCGGCCCCGCTGCGGGATGTGCCGGCGGCGTCGGGCGAGCCTGCGCCGGTCGATGACGACAGCGGTCCGTCGCTGGTGTGGCTTCCGGTCGCGGTGCTGATCACGCTTGCGGGCTGGCGCGGCTGGCGCATCTGGAACGAGTCACCGCGCGCGGCGGCGGATCGCCGCTATGCCGAAGCGGTGAAGGTCTGGCAGTCGCTCTTCATGGTTGAAGACCGGCTGCGCGCGCCGCGCGAACTCAAGCGCTTTCTCAACCTGAGCCGTTATGTGAGCGTGCGGCTGAATCTGCCGGTGTATCGGCGGCAGACGCTGGCGGAGAGCGTTGTCAGCCGACTGATGCCCGCCCTCCTAGAGGACCTCAGCGCGACACCGAGTGTTTCTGAAACCTCCGTTGTCGGGTTATCGGCGCTCTACCTGATTAAGCCGAAGGAGGTGCGAGTGCGAGACGACGTTGCACGCTTCCTATCGGCCCCGCATGCCGACTCCTTTTATCTCGCTGGGCTTGCGGAGAAGAGGCCGTTGGAACCAGTCAACGGCTACTACTTATTGCTGACCACGCGGCTACTCGAAATTCGGACCGCGCTGGTCGAACCTGACTCAACGGAATGGGAATGGAGCGACAGCGACGTGAAGGCATTTCTTGAGGTTGTTAGTGAACTGAGAACTGACGACTGATTCGCAGAGCGAAATCAAGCCGCCTCCACCTCCTCCCCCAGAAACCCCCCACTCTGATGCGCCCACAACCGCGCATACAACCCACCCTTGGCCAGCAGCTCCGAGTGACTCCCCTCCTCCACAATCCTTCCGTGCTCCAGCACCACCAGCCTATCCATCGCCGCAATCGTCGATAGCCGGTGCGCGATCGCCACCACCGTCTTCCCCTCCATCAGCGAATAAAGACTGGCCTGGATCGCCGCCTCCACCTCGCTGTCGAGCGCGCTGGTGGCTTCGTCGAGCAGCAATATCGGCGCGTCCTTCAGCATCACGCGGGCGATGGCGATGCGCTGGCGCTGGCCGCCCGACAGCTTCACGCCGCGTTCGCCCACATGCGCGTCGTAGCCGCTGCGGCCCTTGGCATCGGCCAGTTGCGCGATGAACTCGTCGGCCTCGGCGCGGCGCGCGGCGGCCAGCATGTCGGCGTCGCCGGCGTCGGGCCGGCCGTACAGGATGTTGTCGCGCACCGAGCGGTGCAGCAGCGAGGTGTCCTGCGTGACCATGCCGATCTGCGCGCGCAGGCTTTCCTGCGTGACCGCGCTCACGTCCTGGCCGTCGATCAGCACCCGGCCGCCCTCGGCGTCGTAGAAGCGCAGCAGCAGATTCACGATGGTGCTTTTGCCCGCGCCCGAGCGGCCGACCAGCCCGATCTTCTCGCCCGGCCGTATCGCCAGATCGAGCCCGTCGATCACCTGGCGCGCGCCGCCATAGCCAAAGCGCACCCGCTCGAAGCGCACCTCGCCGCGCGTGACCTTGAGCGGCTTTGCGTCGGGCTGGTCGACGACCGCATGCGGCCGCGCCAGCGTGGCGATGCCGTCCTGCACCGTGCCGATCTGCTCGAACAGCGAGGTCATTTCCCACATCACCCAGTGCGAGATGCCGTTGAGCCGCAGCGCCATCGCCGTGGCCGCCGCCAGCGCGCCCGGGCCGATCTGGCCCCGGCTCCACAGCCACAGCGCCAGACCCGCCGTGCCACCGACCAGCAGCACGCTGAGCGCATGGTTCACCACCTCCACGCCGGTCACGAGCCGCATCTGGCCATGCACCGTGGCCATGAATTCGCGCATCGCGCCGCGCGCATATGACGCCTCGCGCCGGCCGTGCGAGAACAGCTTGACCGTGGCGATGTTGGTGTAGGCGTCGGTGATGCGGCCGGTCATGAGCGAGCGTGCATCGGCCTGCGCCTCGGACGTGCGCGCGAGTCGCGGGATGAAGAAGAACATCGAGCCCACATAGCCCGCCGCCCACAGCGCAAAGGGCAGCAGCAGCCACCAGTCGAAGCCGGCCGCCACCGCCGAAATGGTGGCGAAGTAGATGACCGCGAACACCAGGATGTCGGTGAGGATGAACACCACCTCGCGCACCGCGAGCGCGGTCTGCATCACCTTGGCCGAGACCCGGCCGGCAAATTCATCCTGATAGAAGCCCATGCTCTGGCCGAGCATCAGCCGGTGAAAGTTCCAGCGCAGCCGCATCGGAAAGTTGCCGGCCAGCGTCTGATGCTTGAACGCCGATTGCAGCGCCACCGCGCCGATGCTGAACAGCAGCAGCGCGCCCAGCCAGGCCAGCGTGGCGCCGTGCGCGGCCACAAAGGCGGCCGGCGTGGTGTCGGTGGTCCAGTCCACGAGCTTGCCCATGATGGCGAACAGCACCGCCTCGAACACGCCCACAAAGGCGGTCAGCGCCGACATGCCGAGGATGAAGGGCCGCATGCCCTCGGTGCCGGCCCAGAGGAAGCGGAACAGGCCGCGCGGCGGCGTGACCGGCTCGGGCGCGGGATAGGGATCGACAAGACGTTCGAAAAAAGCGGCCAGCACGCGAAGCTCCAACGGCAAAAGCAAAACCTTGCAGCCTGATTGCTGCACTGCGCCGAAGTCTGCAACAAGCTGTGCACGACCGTGCCGTTGACCTGATGCAAGGCCACAGTCGCGGCGCCGCGCAATGATTTCTCCACCGACTACAAGGCGCTGACGACCACCATGACAACCTCCCATCCCGTACTGCGCCGCGCGCTGGTACTGCTCGTTCTTCTGGCGCTGGCGGCGGGCGGCGGCTGGTATTGGTGGCGCTCGCGGCCGGTGCCGCTGCCGGCCGGCATCGTGCAGACCAACGGTCGGGTCGAGGCGGTGCAGATCGACGTGGCGACCAAGCTGGCCGGCCGCGTGGCCGAGGTGCTGGTGCGCGAAGGCGATCTGGTCGAGGCCGGGCAGGTGATCGCGAAGATGGACACCGCCGCGCTCGATGCCCAGCTGGCGCAGGCCCAGGCCCAGGTGGCGCAGGCGCGCGACTCGGTCGCGGCGGCGCAGGCGGTGGTCGATCAGCGCAACGGCGAGCTGACGCTGGCGCAGAACAATTTCTCGCGCTCCGAAGACTTGGTGGCGCGCGGCTTCATCAGCCCGCAAAAGCTCGATGTGGATCGCTCGTCGATGCTCACCGCGCGCGCGGCGGTGGCGGCATCGAAGGCGCAGGCGGTGGGCGCCGGCTCGGCCGTCAAGGCGGCGCAGGCGGCGGTCGACCGGGTGCGCAGCGATCTGGCCGACACGGTGCTGAAGGCGCCGCGCGCCGGCCGCGTGCAATACCGGCTGGCCGAGCCGGGCGAGGTGCTGGCGGCCGGCGGCAAGGTGGTGAGCCTGCTCGATCTGGCCGATGTGTACATGACGGTGTTCGTGCCCGAGGGCTCGGCCGGACGCGCGGCCATCGGCGCCGAGGCACGGCTGATCTTTGATGCCGCGCCCGAGTACGTGGTGCCGGCGCGCGTGAGCTTTGTGGCGGCCGAGGCCCAGTTCACGCCCAAGACGGTCGAGACCAGCCAGGAGCGCCAGAAGCTGGTGTTCCGCGTCAAGCTGGCCATCGCGCCCGAGCTGCTGCGCAAGTACCAGACCCGCGTGAAGGCCGGCGTGCCGGGGCTGGCCTATGTGCGCGTCGATGAAGCCACGCCCTGGCCCGACAAGCTCGCCGTGAAGCTGCCCGCAGAATGAATCTTCCGCCGCAGGACAGCGTCGCGCGGCTCGCGGGCGCCGAACACCGCTACGGCAAGACCGTGGCGCTTGCCGGCGTCGATCTGGCGATTCCGGCGCGGCGCACGGTCGGCTTCATCGGGCCGGACGGCGTGGGCAAGTCGACGCTGCTGGCGCTGGTGGCCGGCGCGCGCAAGTTGCAGCAAGGCAGCGTCGAGGTGCTGGGCGGCAGCATTGCCGATGCCGAGCATCGCGCCAGCGTCTGCCCGCGCATCGCCTACATGCCGCAGGGACTCGGCAAGAATCTCTACCCGACGCTGTCGGTGCGCGAGAACCTCGACTTCTTCGCCCGGCTGTTCGGCCTCGATGCCGCGAGCCGCGACGCCAAGATCGCCGAGCTGCTCGACGCCACCGGCCTCACGCCCTTCCCCGACCGGCCGGCCGGCAAGCTTTCGGGCGGCATGAAGCAGAAGCTGGCGCTGTGCTGCGCGCTCATCCACGACCCCGATCTGCTCATCCTCGACGAGCCCACGACCGGCGTCGATCCGCTGTCGCGGCGCCAGTTCTGGGAGCTGATCGAGCGCATGCGCGCGCGCCGGCCGGGCATGAGCGTGCTGGTCGCCACCGCCTATTTCGACGAGGCCGAGCGCTTCGACGAACTGGTCGCGATGGACAGCGGCCGCGTGCTGGCGCAGCAGACGCCGGCCGCGCTCAAGGCGAGTACCGGCGCGACCACGCTCGAACAGGCCTTCGTCCAGCTGCTGCCGCCCGAGCGACGCGGCACGGGCGGCGTGTTCACCGTGCCGCCGCGCAGCGTGGCCGACGGCGCCGAGCAGATCGCCATCGAGGCCACCGGCCTCACGCGCCGCTTCGGCGATTTCACGGCGGTGGACGGCGTGAGCTTCCGCATTCCGCGCGGCGAGATCTTCGGCTTCCTCGGCTCCAACGGCTGCGGCAAGACCACCACGATGAAGATGCTCACCGGCCTGCTGCCCGCGACCGAAGGCAGCGCAAAACTCTTCGGCAAGGAGGTCGATGCCAACGACCTTGCGACCCGCAAGCGCGTGGGTTTCATGTCGCAGGCCTTCTCGCTCTACAGCGAGCTGAGCGTGCGGCAGAACCTGGCGCTGCATGCGCGGCTGTTCCAGCTGCCGCGCGCGCGCATCGCGCCGCGTCTGGCCGAGCTGGCCGAGACCTTTGGCCTGGATGCCTGGATGGATCAGGTCGCCGACAGCCTGCCGCTCGGCGTGCGCCAGCGGCTGTCGCTGGCGGTCGCGGTCATCCACGAGCCCGAGCTGCTCATCCTGGACGAGCCCACGTCGGGCGTGGACCCGGTGGCGCGCGACCAGTTCTGGGCGCTGCTCGTGGACCTGTCGCGCAACAAGGGCACGACCATCTTCATCTCGACCCACTTCATGAACGAGGCCGAGCGCTGCGACCGCATCTCGCTGATGCATGCGGGTCGCGTGCTCACGCAGGGCAGCCCGGCCGAGATCGTGCAGGCGAGCGGCAAGGCCACGCTGGAGGACGCGTTCATCGCCGCGCTGGAAGCGGCGGCGGGCAGCCCGCCGGCGCCGGCCGCGCCAGCTGAAGCCGCCGAGGTGGCGCCGCCGATGCCGGCCGACGGCAGGACCGTGGCGGCGGCACTCGCCGACTCGGCCGCGCCGCCCGACCTGGCGCCCGCCGCCGCGCCCGCACCCGCCGTCCACGCCCGCCCGGCCGCCTTCAGCCCGCGCCGGCTCTGGGCCTATGCCCGGCGCGAAGCCACCGAGCTGCGCCGCGACACCATCCGCCTGGTGTTCGCGCTGCTCGGCCCGCTGCTGCTCATGACCGTGTTCGGCTACGGCATCACCTTCGACGTGGAAGGGCTGAGCTATCTCGCGCTCGACCGCGACGGCTCGCCGGAAAGCCGGCTCTATCTCGAAGGCTTCGCCAGCTCGCGCTACTTCCGCAACCTGGGCGCGGTCACCGATCCGGCCGCGCTCGACACCGCGCTCAAGCGCGGCGACGTCAAGTTCACGGTGGAGATTCCGCCCGGCTTTGGCCGCGACCTGCGCCAGGGCCGCGTGCCCGAGGTGATGGTCGGCATCGACGGCTCGATGCCCTTTCGCGCCGAGACCAGCCGCGGCTACATCGAGGGCGTGCATCACGCCTTCATCGCGCGCATCGCCGCCGACAACGGCGTGTCCATCGCCCAGCCCTTCACCGTGGAGGAGCGCTACCGCTACAACCAGGACTTCCGCAGCGTCTACGCGATGGTGCCGGGCGTGCTCATGCTGCTGCTCATGCTCATCCCGCCGATGATGACGGCGCTCGGCGTGGTGCGCGAAAAGGAGCTGGGCTCGATCATCAACTTCTATGTCACGCCCACCACCGGCATCGAATTCCTGCTCGGCAAGCAGCTGCCCTACATCGGGCTCGCGCTGCTCAATTTCGCGAGCCTGACCGGGCTGGCGCTGTTTCTGTTTCAGGTGCCGTTCAAGGGCGATGCGCTCACCTTTGCCGCCGGCGGCCTGCTCTATGTGGCGGCGAGCACCGCCTTCGGGCTGTTCGTCAGCTGCTTCGTCGGCAGCCAGATCGCCGCCATCTTTGCCACCGCCATCCTGGCCGTCATGCCCACCGTGCAGTTCTCCGGCTTCATGATGCCGGTGGCCTCGCTGTCGCTCGACGGCAAGCTCATCGGCCGCGCCTTCCCCAGCACCTGGTTCCAGCACATCAGCGTGGGCAGCTTCACCAAGGCGCTGCCGCCCGGTGCGCTGATGTTCGATCTGGCCATGCTGGCGCTGACCGCCGTGGCCTACATCACCGCCGCGCGGCTCGCGCTGCGCACCCAGGACAAGTGACCATGCGCGCCATCCTCTGGCTCGGCTGGAAGGAAATCATCAGCCTCGCGCGCGACGCCGCGATGGTCGGGCTCATCGTCTACGCCTTCAGCTACGCCGTGATCGGCCCGGCCAAGGGCGCGCGCATGGAGTTGCGCGACGCGTCCATCGCGGTGGTCGACGAAGACCGCTCGCCGCTCTCGGCGCGCATTGCCGATGCGCTGCTGCCGCCCTACTTTCTGCCCGCCACCACGCTCAGTGCGCGCGACATCGACAGCGCGCTCGACGCCAGCAGCACCACCTTCGTGCTCGACATCCCGCCGCGCTTCCAGGCCGACGTGGAAGCCGGCCGCGCGCCCACGCTACAACTGCATATCGACGCCACCGCCATGTCGCAGGCCGGACGCGGCAGCGCCTATGTGCAAACCATTGCAAGCCAGGAGGTGACCAGCTTCACCGGCCACGCCAGCAGCACGCCGGTGGCGCTGGTCACGCGCTCGCGCTTCAACCCCAATCTGGAGGAAGCGTGGTTCATGGGCATCTCGCAGATCATTTCCAACATCACGATGCTGGCGATCATCCTGTCGGGCGCGGCGGTGGTGCGCGAGCGCGAGCACGGCACGCTGGAGCACTTGCTGGTCATGCCGCTGCGGCCGAGCGAAATCATGCTGGCCAAGGTCTGGTCGAGCGCGCTGGTCATCGTGGCGGTGTCCACGCTGTCGCTCAAGCTGGCGGTGCAATGGGCGCTCGATGTGCCCATCGCCGGCTCGGTGCCGCTGTTCATGCTGGGCACGGCGCTCTACATGTTCAGCATGACGTCGCTCGGCATCTTCCTGGCCACGGTCGCGCGCTCGATGCCGCAGTTCGGGCTGCTCGCCTTCCCGACCTTCATCGTGCTCAACCTGCTGTCGGGCGCGATGACGCCGCTCGACAGCATGCCGACGTGGCTCCAGAACGCGATGCTGGTGTCGCCGACGCGGCATTACGTCGACTTCGCGGCGGCGATCCTGTTTCGCGGCGGCGGGCTCGATGTGGTGTGGAAGAGCTTTGCGGCGGTGATCGCGATTGGCGCGGTGTTCTTTGCCGGCGCGCTGATGCGGTTCCGCAAGACGCTGGCGGCGGCTCAGGGCTGAGCCGACAAGTCGACAGCTTGGCTCAGATCCGAGGCCGCCTCAGTCCGGGTGCCGCAAAGGCGAACTTTCGGCATACGCCAATCCAGCTTCGAAAAAACTGCGCAGCCATGTGTTTTCGGCCATGCCGGTCAGCGTCTCGAAACCTTCGGCAAACCACCGGCATGGCCAGCGCGTCATGACATCCGAAGTGAGATAGCGCTCAAGCCGGGCAAGCGTTCCTGACGGCAGCGCCGCCACCACCGGAATCGATGCAAGTCGGCCATAAATCTCGGGATGATCGGGTAGCGGCAGACACCAATGCCATCGTGAGTCACGCAAATGCTCGCGAATATCCCTCCGGCAGAAGTCTTCGCTCAGCAAAGGACCGGACAGGGAAAACGAATCGGGCCACACGAATTCGTCCTGCTCTTCCTGGGATTCCAGCCGGTTCGGCGAACGGCTGGCCAGCCACTCCCGATACAGCCGACGATCAACCTCGACTTCCAAATATCTCGGGCCATGCGATGCCGGTATGTGACGCCCCTGAGGTCGGCTCATGAGCTGCCTCGCGGTCGCCTGCTGCCGTGCAAGTTTTTGTGCCTTCCACTCCGCCCGCAGTTCCGACTGAGTCCGGGCAAGGTCGGGATGGACCAGCCAGCGCATTGGCAGAGCCCCTGTTCGCAAGGCATCTTGCAATTCCGCCATCGTCAGCCAGACCCGGGCACGGTCTACCCGGATTTCCAGGCACGCAAACCCCGCTTGGAGCAAGGCCATTGCCTTGTCGTCGGACACATCGGCAGTGACAACCACTTCAATCGCAGTTTCTGTTCCTTGCACCGTGGCGAGAACGTCCGCCCGATAACCGAGTACGGCGTGCTCCAGACGTGGATTTCCAAGCGGGGTCAAACCTGCGGGGACGACGGACTGACAGCGTCGCAGCGCACCGTCCCAGATTTCTGCGGCGAGTTCTGGCACATGCAATTCGCCCAGCGCAAGCAGCGCAGCCTTGGTCGCCGCATGCAGCGCTGACTCAACCCCTGCGCGCCCACAGGCGACAGCTTGGTCATGCGCGAAATGTGGGCGCCGTCCGCCACCACGAGAGTGCTTGGCCAGAACGGAGCCTTGGCACTCAAGGCAAATGCAGTCTGCGTCCCGGCCGGAGGGAACATCGAGAGGACCGACGACCCGCCCGTCCTCGCGCCGACGGGCAAAGGGGACAAGCAAATCCGAAAGCTTGGAAGACATGAGACGGGCGCGAATTGAACCTGACGCCAAAGGCTCGACGCCCCGCCTGTTTGGCGCAATGACGAATCACGCCAAGTCGAACGCGACAACGCTCCCACCGTTTGCCAACAGAGGGGCTTCAGTCGTCAATCGTCAATCGTCTACACGCTCAGTCTTCAAATGCACAAGCCGGTGTACCAGCGTGTGCATGCCGGTATAGGGGGCTTGCCCGTCGTGGGCGGTGGTGACGGCGGCGCGCGCCTGAGCCCGGCGCGTGGCGGTATCGAGCAATGCCTTGCTGGCGGCCCAGTGCCCGCCCTGCCCCTTCGCATAGCCGGGCAAGTGAGCTTGCAGGCGGCGCAGCGCGTCGTCGCGGTGCAGCGGCGCGTTCACATCCTCGAAGTGCAGCAGCAGCCAGAGTTCAAAGCAGGGCACCGAGGCGATCGCCTCGAAGGGCACGGGCCGCTTCTCGTCGTTGCGGTGCCTGCCGTCCAGCGCCGCCGCCTTGGCGAGGGCGGCATGGTAGGTGGCGTGGTCGTCGCGGTCGAACACGCAGCACACGCGGTCGAATTCGCGCGGGCGCAGGCCAAGCCGCGCGTCGCCATTCAGCAGCAGGTGCTCGGCGTAGTCGACGATCTGGATTGGCGACGTCCCCCAATCGCTGTGCAGCACCTGCACGTTGGCAGTGGGCAACCGCAAGTCCTGCCGGATTTCTTCGATGTAGTTGGGTTCGGTCTTCTTGCCTTCGCAGACGATCAGCAAACGCTCGACGGGTTGCCGCGTTGCCTTCTGGCGGCCCAACGCTCTGGCTGCCTGACGGTGGCGCGGCTGGTTGTCGCGGCCCATGCGCTCAGGCGCCGGTGGACGAACGCTGCGCACCACCGCGCGTGGCGCCACGCGGGCCGGGCGGCAGGGCGATGGCGGGCAGGCTGCGCAGCACCGGCACCGCGCCGTAGCGCCCGGCCAGATAGCCGCGTTCCAGTGCCTCGTGCTTGCGCGGACTGAAGTCGCTGAGCGGATAAAGCCGCGTGGCCTGGTCGGCGTCCTTCTCGGTAAACCAGATCTGGTCGCGCCGGAACAGGCCCTGATCGAGCAGCGAGGTGTCGTGCGTGGTGAACACCAGCTGGGCGCCGCGCGGATTGAGCGCCGGGTCGTGAAACATGGCGACCAGCCGGCGCACCAGCAACGTGTGCAGGCTGCTGTCGAGTTCGTCCACCACGAGAGCGCGGCCATCGCGCAGCACGTCGAGCACCGGCGCGACAAGGCAGTAGAGGCGCTGCGTGCCTTCGGATTCCTCGTGCAGTTCGAAGCTGGCCTTGCCGGCGGAAGTGCTGTGCTCGAACAGCGGGACGAGGATTTCGCTCTCTTCCTTGCCCATGTGCACCACGCCATCGGCGCCGAAAGCGAAGTTGTCGGTGACGCCTCGCATGGCGGTGGTTTTCACCTCGGCAATGCTGATGTCGGCAGTCGACAGGAAATCGCGCACGGCCAGGCGCCCCGCTGCGCTGGCGAGCAGGTGCGTGGTGAGTTCGTGATTGAGCGACGCATGCGCCGGCAGGTAGACGAGGCAATCGACGATGGCCCGATACACCGGAACCATCTGGTCGGCATTGAGCTGCGCGGCCATCGACAGAAAAAGCGCATTGGCCCGCGTGCTGTCCTGCCAGAGCTTGCGTGCGCCCTTGAGATAGGCGCTGAACTCGTAAACATCGCGCTCGCCATCGAAACGACGGCTGAACCATTGCGTGGGCTTGGCGCTGTGCCAAACCACCAGCGACTCGCTGACGATGCGCTGCGCGGTCATCTCGAAGGCGTACTGGTGCCGCAAGCCGGCGTGAACGAAGCTCAGCTCGAAGGCAGTGGGCTCGGCGGCCCGGGCCGGATCGAGCCGGAACGGCTGCACGTTGTAGGTCTGGCCCGGCTGGATGACGGTCGCCGATTCGGCCACCACGGCGCGCATGTAGTCGAGCGCCTTGAGCAGCGTGGTCTTGCCACTGGCATTGGGGCCGTAGATGACGGCGCTGCGCACCGCCTGCGCGGGCGACTTGAGGCCGGTGGCGCCGGTATGGCTGGCGGCCAGTTCGCGGTCGGCCGAGGCGACGAAGCTCAGGCACTGTTCATCGCGGATCGAGCCGAAATTGCGCACCCGGAATTCGAGCAGCATGGCGGTCTCCGTTGAAAATTTTTCTGATATTCGCATGTAGTGAGCAAATTCAATCGTCATTTTTACTTTCACGGATGAGCGTCGGCCGGCGACACCGCAAGACTCATCACGACACATCCCGATGCAATCCACTTGCATCGTCTTTTCCCGATATGCCAATATCCCGATCAACCGATAAGCCCCACCCACCATGGACATCGACGAAATCCTCAAGGCCCTCGCCAACCCCATCCGCCGCGAAATCCTCGGCTGGCTGAAAGACCCGCAAACCCACTTCACCGAGCAGAACCACGCCTGGGAAGAAGGCGTCTGCGTCGGCCGCATCTACGAGCGCGCCGGGCTGTCGCAATCGACCGTGTCGACGCACATGGCGGTGCTCGAACGCGCCGGTCTCGTCACCTCGCAGCGCGCCGGCCAATGGGTGCTCTACAAGCGCGACGAGGCGGCCATCGCCGCCTTTCTGCAAGCCATGAAGTCCGATCTCTGACCCTCACTCCGGCGCGAAGCGGCCCGCACGAGGCCGCGCCAATCACTCTCCTCCCCGCCCATGCCTCTCGCCCTGCTAGCGCTTGCAATCAGCACCTTCGCCATCGGCACGACCGAGTTCGTGGTGATGGGTCTGCTGCCCGAAGTGGCGCGCGACCTTGCCGTGTCCATCCCCACGGCCGGCTGGCTGGTGGGCGGCTATGCGCTCGGCGTGGCCTTCGGCGCGCCGCTCATGGCCATCGCCACGCTCAACCTGCAGCGCAAGGCCACGCTGCTGCTGCTGATGGCCATCTTCATCGCCGGCAACGTGATGTGCGCGCTGGCCGACAGCTACTGGCTGCTGATGGCGGCGCGCGTGGTCACCTCGCTGTGCCACGGCGCCTTCTTCGGCATCGGCTCGGTGGTGGCGGCCACGCTGGCCGCGCCCGAGCGGCGTGCGTCGGCGGTGGCGCTGGTGTTCGCCGGGCTGACCATTTCCAACATCGTCGGCGTGCCGCTCGGCACGGCGCTCGGCCAGGCCCAGGGCTGGCGCATGACCTTCTGGGCGGTGAGCGGGCTGGGCGTGATCGCCTTTGTTTCGCTGCTCGCGCTGCTGCCGAGTCAGCCCGCGCCGCGCAGTGCCGGCATCGGCCATGAACTGCGCGCGCTGCTCGACCGGGGCCTCGCCTGCGCGCTCGGGCTGTCGGTGCTGGCGAGCACGTCGATGTTTGCGCTGTTCACCTACATCGCGCCGCTGCTGCTCGACATCACGCAGCTGTCGCCGGAAGGCGTGACCGGCTCGCTGCTGGTGGCCGGCGCCGGCGCCACGGTCGGCAATCTGCTCGGCGGCCGGCTGGCCGATCGCGGCATCCGGCGCGCGATGGCCCAGGCCTTCGGCGCGACCGCGCTGGTGGCGGCCGCATTCGCCTGGACCGCGCATTCCTTCGTGCTGGCCGAGATCACGGTGTTCCTGTGGGCGACGGCCAGCTTTGCCAGCGGCCCGGCGCTGCAACTCAATGTGGTGAACCACGGCCATCGCGCGCCCAACCTGGTGGCGACGCTGAACATCGGCGCGTTCAACCTCGGCAACGCCATCGGCGCCTGGATCGGCGGGCAGACGATTGCGCTTGGCCTCGGGCTGAACGCGGTGCCGGTGGTCGCGGCCGTGGCGGCGCTGATCGCGCTCGGCGCATCGCGGCTGGCGCCGCAGTTGCCGGCACATGCGCCGGCCACCGCCAACGCCTGAGCCGGCGCGCTCGAAGCGCAAGACCGCCTCCGCCTCCGCCACGACGCAGCACGCAGCACGCAGCACGCAGCACGCAGCACGCAGCACGCAGCACGCAGCACGCAGCATCAAACCCCGATTCACCCGCCCGCGCACCCGCCCGGCGGCATTCCAAGGAGAAGCCATGCACTCGTTGTTCGAACCCATCCGCGTCGGTGACCTCGACCTGCCGAACCGCATCTTCATGGCGCCGCTGACGCGCTGCCGCGCCAGCGTTGGCCGCGTGCCCAACGCCCTCATGGCCGAGTACTACGCCCAGCGCGCGAGCGCCGGACTCATCCTGTCCGAAGCCACCGCCGTCACGCCCGACGGCGTCGGCTATCCCGACACGCCGGGGTTGTGGAGCGAGGCCCAGGTCGAAGGCTGGAAGCTGGTGACCAAGGCCGTGCACGACGCCGGCGGCCGCATCTTTGCGCAGCTCTGGCATGTGGGCCGCATCAGCGATCCGATCTATCTCGACGGTCGGCTGCCGGTCGCACCGAGCGCCATCGCCGCCGGCGGCCATGTGAGCCTGGTGCGCCCCGAGAAGCCCTTCGTCACGCCGCGCGCGCTGGAGCTGGCCGAGATTCCCGGCGTCGTCGAGGCCTATCGCAAGGGCGCCGAGAACGCGAAGCTGGCCGGCTTCGACGGCGTGGAAATCCACGGCGCCAACGGCTATCTGCTCGACCAGTTCCTGCAGGACGGCACCAATCACCGCACCGACGCCTACGGCGGCAGCCTCCAGAACCGCGCCCGCCTGATACTCGAAGTGACCGACGCCTGCATCGGCGTGTGGGGCGCCGGCCGCGTGGGCATGCATCTGGCGCCGCGTCGCGATGCGCACAGCATGAGCGACAGCGCCCCGGCCGAGACCTTCGGCTACGTGGCGCGCGAGCTGGGCAAGCGCGGCATCGCCTTCATCTGCGCGCGCGAAGCCGTGGGCGACGACAGCCTCGGCCCGCAGCTGAAGCAGGCTTTCGGGGGCATCTACGTGGCGAACGAAAAGCTGACGAAGGAAAGCGCGCAGGCGCTGCTCGACGCCGGCACGGCGGATGCGGTGGCCTTCGGCAAGGACTACATCGCGACGCCCGACCTGGTGACGCGGCTGGAACGTGGCGCGGCGCTGAATGCGCAGGACTTCGGGACGTTCTACGGCAGCGGCGCCAAGGGCTACACCGACTATCCGGTGCTGGCTGGGTGAGGCGGCGGCGGTGGCGGGCGGGTGGCGGCTTCCGGTGCATACGGACGCATCCGCCGCTGAACGCGGCGGATTCCCTTCGCTCCCTTCGGTAGCCCGCCGGCCGGCATGCCAACTCGGCCTGCGGCCTCAAACAGGCATGCCTGAACGCCTGCGGCGTTCACCGGCATCTACCTCGTGCGCTCGGTGCGTCCGAATGCACCGGAACCCGCCACCCGCCCGCCACCGCTTCATGTTCATGGGCAGACAGGGCCGCTGCGCGGCCCTCGGTTTTCAGTCGCCTCACTCAGGCGCCGCCCGCCCATCCCCTCGCGCGCGGCGCCGCTGCCCCCATCAAGCACAATCGGCCGCATGACTGAAGCCCAAGCCCAATCCTTCGCCACGCTGCCGCTCGCCCCGGCCGTGCTCGCCAACCTCGCCACGCTCGGCTACGACGCGATGACGCCGATCCAGGCCGCCAGCCTGCCGCTCGCGCTCGCCGGGCGCGATCTCATCGCCCAGGCCCGCACCGGCAGCGGCAAGACCGCCGCCTTCGCCATTCCGCTGCTCACGCGGCTCAACCAGCGCTGGTTCGCGCCGCAGGCGCTGGTGCTCTGCCCCACGCGCGAACTGGCCGATCAGGTCGCGCAGGAAGTGCGCCGCCTCGCCCGCGCCGAGGACAACATCAAGGTGCTCACGCTGTGCGGCGGCACCACCATCGGGCCGCAGATCGGCAGCCTGGAGCACGGCGCCCACGTCATCATCGGCACGCCGGGCCGGATCATGGATCACCTGGATCGCGGCACGCTCAAGCTCGACGGCATCAACACCCTGGTGCTCGACGAGGCCGACCGCATGCTCGACATGGGCTTCGTCGACGACATCACCGCCGTGGCCAAGCTGTGCCCGCCGGCGCGCCTGACGCTGCTGTTCTCGGCCACCTATCCCGACGGCATCAAGAAGCTGGCGCAGCAGTTCATGCGCAATCCCGAGCAGATCGTGGTCGCCGGCCAGCACGCCACGACCAAGATCCGTCAGGTGTTCTATGAAGTGGAGGACGACCGCCGGCTGCATGCCGTGTCGATGCTGCTCGACCACTGGCGGCCGGTGAGCACCATCGCGTTCTGCAACACCAAGCAGCAGTGCCGCGACCTGACCGACGTGCTGCGCGCGCAGGGCTATTCGGCGCTGGAACTGCATGGCGACCTCGACCAGCGCGAGCGCGATCAGGTGCTGATCCGCTTTGCCAACCGCAGCTGCTCGGTACTGGTGGCGACCGACGTGGCGGCGCGCGGGCTCGACATCGCCCAGCTCGAAGCGGTCATCAATGTCGACGTGACGCCCGATCCCGAGGTGCATGTGCACCGCATCGGCCGCACCGGCCGCGCCGATGCCGAGGGCCATGCCTTCAGCCTGGTGAGCCACAAGGAGATGCACCGCGCGACCGCCATCGAGCGCGAGTCGGGCCGCGAGCTGGAATGGGCGTCGCTCGACACGCTCAAGCCGGCCGACGGCGAGCGGCTGCGCCCGCCGATGACGACCGTGCAACTGCTCGGCGGCAAGAAGGAAAAGATGCGCCCCGGCGACGTGCTGGGCGCGCTGACCAAGGACATGGGCTTTGCCGGCAAGCAGATCGGCAAGATCAACGTGACCGACTGGAATACCTACATCGCGGTCGAGCGCGCAATCGGCCAGAGCGTGCTGAGCAAGCTGCTCGCCGGCAGCGTGAAGGGCCGGCGCGTGAAGGGGCGGCTGCTCGACGACTGAGCGGCGCTTGCGGTCTGCGGCGGCGCTGCATTGGCGCCGCGAGCCGCGTGGCCGACGCCAGCGTCAGGCGCCAGCCAGCTCGGCTGGCGGCACGCTCGCCAGCAACTCCTCGGCCAGCGCCTGCGACATGCCCGCGATGTCGAGCGCATTGCCCGAGGTGCCGAACGGCTCCTCGATCTCCTGCGCCAGCGCCTCCAGCGCAAAGAAGGGATAGGCGACGAAGGTGGTGACCAGCGGCGTCAGCACGCCCACCGTCTGCGCCAGCCCGAACGGCAGCGCGATGCAATACAGATGCACCGTGCGATGAATGATGAGCGAGTAGATGAAGGGCAGCGGCGTGCCCGCGATGCGCTGGCAGCTGGCGAGCGCAAATTCAAGCCCGGCGAGCTGGCTGTCGATGGCGGGCAGCAGGATCGGATCGATCTCGCCGGCGCGGCGCGCCTCGGCCAGCTGCTGCGCGATCAGCGTGACGACGGCCTGCGGCCGGCAGGGCGCGGCCATCACCGTGGCCAGCTCGTCCGACGTGAGCCAGGGCGCGATGCCGGCGCGCGGATCGCAGTCGTGCAGCTGGTAGCGCAGCGCATGCACGAAGGCCGCCAGCAGCCGCACGATCTGCTGGGCGCGCGCCGGTGAATCGAGCAGCGTGACCGACTGCCGCGCCACGCTGCGCGCATGGATGACGACCAGCCCCCAGAGCTTTCGCGCCTCCCACCAGCGGTCGTAGCTGGCGCTGTTGCGAAAGCCCAGGAACACCGCCAGCGACACGCCGAGAAAGCCGAACGGCGCCGGCGTGTAGCTCAGGTTCCACGGCCACGGCAGCCGCGACGCATACCAGGCCCAGCAGCCCATCGCGAAGGTGAGCACGAGCTGGAAGGCAATGCGCGGCAGCACCGAGCCGCGCAGCATGAAGAGCATGCGGAACCAGTGGGGGCGGGGTTGGCGGGGCATGAGTGGGCCGGAAGTGACGGGGGCGCAATGCTAGCTGCGCCGCGAACATGGCGGTGGCCGCTCGTCAGGCAGGAACACGCGATTCCAATCCGCACCGCCGACGACCGGCCAGCCCCGTGTCGACGGCAGCACCCGCCCGCCGCTCAATCCCTGGCAAACCCGCGCAAGCGCTCCCGCAACCGCAATGCAGCGGCGGCATTCCGCGCGTCTGCCTCGTCGACGATGCGGTCGCTCCGATAGCACTCGCCCAGCACATAGTCGGCCTGCTCCGCGACCGAGCCCCAGGAACCGGGCGCGGTCACGCGCTGCTTCAATCGCGCAAAGCTGTCGACGAGCTTCGGCTCCGCCTGCGCCAGCTCGCCGTTCCACACCGCCGCAAGCAGCTCGACCTCGATCTGCCCGACCGCGCCCCAGAAATCCGGATCGATGCGCATCTTGTCGTCGAGCGCTTCGCGCAATTGCGCCAACGCCTGCGCCACGTCGATCGGCGCACCCGACGCGGACCCGCCGGGCGGTGACGACGGCGCGGGCGGCGACGTCGGTACCGATGCAGCACCGACCAGTCGCGCCCCCACCAGCGCGATCAGCGGATAGAAGCGCTCCTCCGGCGCGCGTCGGGCCGCCAGTTCGGCGGCCTGCTCGTAGTGCGTCAGCGAGCGGGCCGCTGCGTCGCTGCGTTCCTCGGCCTCGCTCAACTGCGCGAGCCGCTTCCATGCCGAGCCCTGGAGGCTTGCGCGCTCGCTGGTGACACCAAAGCTCACCAGCCGGTCGAGCATCTCGATCGCTTGCCTGATGCGGGTGCGCGCCGCCGCCGCATCGCCGTTCCGGCCAGCTGCCGCGGCATGGGCGTCACGCGCTTCCAGATTGCCGAGCTGCTCGACCGCGCGCAGCGGCGCCAGGCCGTCCTCGGTCTGAAGCGCATGCCGGTACCAGCGCAGCGCCTCGGGCTTGTTGCCAAGCGCGGCCCAGGCTGCGCCAAAGGCATGGGCGACCTGGCCGCTGCCGGGCCAGGCCTGTGCATGCTCGGCTTCCAGCTCATCGAGCGCCGTCCTGAGCGAGGCCCGGGTGAAGCCGCCGAACCTGGCGTAGTGAGCGATCTGGTCGAGCTCGAACACCAGGCCCGCCGGCGAGACGATGCGCGTCGAACCGCGGTAGCGCTGCTCGGTCGATGCCGGCGGATTGAGGCGCCAGCCCGGGTCGCCATAGCACTGGTAGGCGGCCCAGGTGTTGTCCTGAGGCGCGGCACCCCAGGTGGCACGCCGGGCGGCCGCAACCGCCTGCTGGAAGTCCTGACCGGCCAGCAGGGCGCCATAGAACTCGCCGGCAAAGCGCCGCGCACCGTCGTCCGACACTTCCCAGGCGGCCGCGATCACGCAGCGCACGCCGATGGCGATGAGCTGCGCCGCCACGCTGGCCGCGAACCGACCGGGCTCGCCGCTCATCGCGCCGGTGTGGCAGCAGTTGATGAACACCAGTTCGGGCACCCGGCGCATCGCCTTGATCTCGCTGGCGCCAAGCCGCACGCCACCGGTCAGCACCACGCCGGCGGTTTCGTAATCGGTGACCGCGCTGCCCGCATCGCCATGCCCGCTCACATGGACCATGCGCCAGTCGATGCCCGGTGCGAGCAGGTTCATCACGACGGCCCGGGCGTCGGCATCGACGAGCAGCTTTGCGCCCTTGAACAGCGCACTCACTTCCTCGGCTTCGCGGCGGGCCCAGGGCAGGCTGGCGTAGTTGCGGCCAAACGGATCGCCGCCGGTAGCCGGTTCGCCGATGACGAGCATAGGGGCATCGGCAAACGCCTCGCGCGGCTGCTCGCGATAGTCCTTGAGCCTGAGCTTGCGGATGAAGGGCGTGCGCACGGCCCACGGCACATCGACCTCCGGCGCCAGCACGCCGTCGGGACGGGCATCGAGCAGCTCCCACGGGAAGTGCGCCAGCTCGGGATCGACCTCCAGCACCACGCCCTGCGAGTTGACGAAGAACGACTCCAACTCCTGCGGTACCAGCAGCCGGAACAGGGTCCGGCCGACATCGGTGGTGCTGGCGGTCGCGCCGCGTTGCGTCACACCCTCGCGCACGATCTGCTCGACCAGCTGAACCTGGGCCGACACACCGCGTACCTCGGTACGGGCGCGCCGGCTGTCCACGATGTACTCGATGCGGGCCAGCCGGCCGCCCGGCGAGCGGGCGCCTTCGACCGGGCGCGCGGCGATGAAGTCGTAGTTGCTGCCGCGATAGCTGGCGCCCGGCATGCGCGCGAGCGGCGCGCGCCCGAAGGTCAGGCGCTTGTCGACATCGAAGTCGCCGTCCTCGACGCGCGCGAGGTCTTGCAGCGCGAGCAGCGCCTCGGTCGCGCGGTCGGCGTACAGCTCCACCACCGTGAGCCGGGCGACCAGCGGCCACTTGATCTCGCGCAGGCGCTGGTTGGCCGCCTGCACACCGCGCGCCACCGCCTGCGCCGAGCCGTAGGCGGCAACCCCCAGACCGCCGCTGCCGATGAGCGTGGCCGCCAGCTCGAAGCTGTGCGCCGCCACCTGACGGCCAGCCTCGTCACGATCTGCGACGTCCTTCCAGACCGCATGAAACAGCGTCTCGCGCTCCTGCTGGGCCTGGGCCAGTGCCGCCTGGGTCACGGCTTGCGTCAGATCGGACAAGGTCAGCTGCCCTTCCGCGCCGAGCCCGACCACGATCAGCGCACGCGGGCGCGGCATGGTCGCCGCATCGTGCGGATCGCCGAGACAGTTGCGGAACACCTGGGTCGCGCCGACCTCGTTCGGATACAGGCCGGCACGCAGCGCGGCCGACAGGCTTCCGCCCAGCAGCTCGTCCATCGCCTGCTCGGTGCCGGTCAGCGCAAACGCCTGGTAATGACCGATCAGCAAGGGATCGCCGGTGAACTTGAGGTCGTCGTTCAGCACACGAACCCGCAGCGGCGTCTTCGCCGGCCCGCCGTCGACCGGCGGATTGCCGTCGAACATCGCCTCGAAGGAAACCGGCGGTTCGGCCGCGCTGGCCGCATCGCGGATGGGGCGCGACCGCCGCAGCGGCGGAACGGCCGAGCCGCCGCGCGCGGCCGCCGGCACGAATGGCTTGATGCGCTTCGGGCGGAAGTCGTCGAGCGCATCGAGCGGGGTCGTGAGCAGCGACACGTAGTCGGAGAACGCCGCGTCGTGACGCGACAAGTCGGAATGCGCGGCATCGGTCTCCCAGGTGCGCACGCCGGGCAGCATGGCGTTGCCGTCGGAGACGCGACCGTCTCCGCCGTAGAGCACGTCGTCGTACTCGATGCCGGTCTCGCGCTTGAGGATGCCGACCGGCGTGTACTGGGCCCGCCCGAGGACCAGCAGCATCTTGCGGGCATCGCGGGCGAGCTCGGGCAGCTGGTTGTCGAGATCGCGCCGCAGGCTCACCGCCAGATCCAGCACCTCCTGCCGCGGAATGCCCCAGGCGTAATAGCCGCGCTTGTTGGCTTCGTCATGCCAGTAGCTGTAGCTGTCGGTCCGGCGCCGGTCTTCCTCGGCCAGCGCGCGCCAGCCGGCTTCGCGCCCGAGGTCGAGCACGGGATCGAGCAGCCCGGCCTGGAGCTGGAGAAAGCCCGGCAGCCCTGCCATCACTTCGCGGCCCTGGCGCTGCCGGAACGGCGCGCCCAGCCCGACCAGCGTGTTGCCGAAGCTGTCGTCGCCGCTGAGCACCTGCATCGGCGCCCATGAGCCGCCGTTGGGCGTGCCCAGCATCAGCAGCCGGGCCTGCGGATGGTCCATGAGCCGGCGCCAGGTGCGCGGCGCCACCAGCTGCATCGTGCGCACCAGCAGTCCGCCCATCGAATGGGCCACGATGCGCACCGGCTGACCGGAGGCGAGCCGGCGGTCGAGCGCGGCATCGACGGCCCGGGCGAGACGCTCCGCTTCCTGGCGCATCGGCACGCGCCAGTCGAAGCCGAAGGGCACGACCGCGTGACTCGCGCGCAGGAAGGCGATCAGCCGGTCGAAGTGCGTGCCGAGCGGCCCGTCCTCGACGATGCCGTCGGCGCCGTCCCTGCGCCAGGCGAGCGCATCGAGCTGGTTGAGGAAACCGGTGCCGAGCCACAGCCGGCGATCGCCCTGCCGCAGGTTGCTGCCGACGATGCCCGGCAGCACGAACACGGCCGGCCGCGCGGGATCGTCCTCGGCTGGCGCGCCGCGTCGCTCGCCACGCACGCCGTCGAAGGCTGAGCCGCTCCACGACAGCGGACCGATCGGACGAAAGCCCGCCGGCGTTTCGTCGATGAGTGCGCTGGCGATGGCCTGCGCCGTCGACTCGTTGGAGAAATAGCTGCCGTGATCGACCTTGCCGCCGTGGTCCAGGAAGAAGCTCGCGTCACCGGCGCGCCGGGTTCCGCCGTACATGGCATCGGTATTCACCACCAGATCGCTGGGAGTCCGGTAGTAGACGTCGCCGAGCAGCGTCTTGACCCACGACAGCACCGAATCGCCCTCGACATAGCCGGCCACCACGCGCAGCTGGCCGGGCAGGCCACGTTCCTGCGGCGGCACCGAAGCGAGCCACTCGACCAGACCGCTGCCCGGAATCTGCGCCCACAGCCCGGGCAGCACCTCGGGGCGCTGGCGTTCGCGCGCGATGGCGGCGGCAAAGCTCACCAGCTCGGCCGGTACCGATCCGGCATGCCGTCCGAGCAGCCAGGCAAACACCGACAGATAGGCGTCGAGCCGGCCCGAAGCGAGCAGCGTCCCGCGTGCGGGACAGGCGACGCGCACCACGCGCTCGACCGTGGGGCGCTTGCGGACGATCAGCTCGACCAGCTCGGCAAAGCGCTTGGCAAAGGAGCTGGAGGCGGCCTCGACGACACCGGTGACCGACGCAAGCCAGGACGCGTCGCCAGCGGAAAACGCCTTCAGCAAGTCTGCTGCATCGTCGAGCGCGCGCTGGCGGGCGCTCGCATCGTCACCGCCGGCAAGGCCGCGCGGCCCCACCACGCCACAGATGCGCACCAGCACCTCGGCCACCAGCCCGCCACGCGAATGCGTCAGCAGATGCAGGCGCGCGCCCTGCTCCGGCAAGGCCTGCACCAGGGTGAGCGCGTTCTCGATCGGGCTGCATCTCAGCGTCGGATGGTCGAGCGCATAGACCTCCCGCTCGTATTGCTTGAACAGCCGCGCCAGCAGGTCGGGCCAGTCGCGCCACAGATCGCCGAAGCCGCGCGCGGTCGTGCTGAACGTGCCGTGAATGAACACGAGCACCGGCTTGTCGGCCGTGGAAATCGGGGTCGGCGGCCGCCCTGCCAGCGACTCGATGCGGGTCGGATCGAGTCGGAACACGCCGTTGCCGGCCATGCGGTCGATCCGCTCGGCGATCAGCAGGGCGCCGAGGCGTGCGAGCGGACGGCGCAGCAGATCGCCAAGATCGACAGCGGGATCGGTGTCGTCGTCGTCCTGCCGCCCCAGCAGACGCACGGCGAGCAGTCCGACGCTGGCTGGCGTGCCGCGCGACGCCCCGGCGGCCGCCTGCTGACCAGCCCAGGCCAGCTGAGTCGGCACCACGACCGCATCGGGATCGGTCGCGGCGCCAACGGGTGCCGCGCGGGTAGTCGTGCCCGCCTGGGCCTTGAACAGCGCGCAGGCATTGCCGGGACTGAGATAGAGGGTCGGGCCACCGTCGATGACGACCTCGACGACATGCACACCGTCCTGGGCTTCAAGCGTCAGTTGCGACGGCGGCTCGGAGCGGCCGCCCTTGTCGATGACATCGACGCCCTCGGCAAGGATGTAGCCCTCCGGTGCGGCGGCCGATGCGACATCGGAACTGCGGCCGGAAACCAGAAAACGGTAGGTACTGCCTGCATTGGGCGCGGACATGGAGACTCGCTCGGTCGATGGACCTCGCGAGGCTAGTCACTGCCGATGGCGACTGTCAGTGGACGAATTTGTCTGCGGTGCATCGCCAACCCGGTCGAACGCCGAGTGCGACTCGCCTACGCCCGCCCATCCTCCTCCGCAAAATCGTCATCCCCCTCGATCACCTCCGCCTCCGGCGCGAGGAAGAAAAGATTGAAGCCATAGCGCAGCCACCCATCCTCGGCCGCCAGCCAGTCGAGCGGCAGCGTGGCCAGGTCATCGGCCACCGGCTCCACCGCCGGATCGCGCTCCAGCGAGACGATCTTGGTCGCCGCATGGCAGGCGTCGCAGCATTCCAGCTCGACCGCCGGGCGCTTGAAGCCGGCGCCTTCGGTCGCGCCGTCGGCCGGCACCGCCGCCAGATAGCTGATGCCGGCGTTGTCGCCGCAGGCCAGGCAGCGGATGCGGCCGACATGCCATTCGCTCGCGCACACGCCGCACACCGCATGGCGCTCGCCGTGGCCCGATTCGCCGCGCCGCAGCACCGAGGCCACCGGCGCGCCGCCGCAGACCGGGCAGGCCAGCACCTCATGCTCGGGCAGCTCGACCAGCGCCGCGTTGAGCAGCGCCGCGCGCGTCGCGCCCACCTGCAAGGCCGCGCCCAGCAGCGGCAGCGCGGCAAAGCCGGCGCCGGCCTCGGGCAGGCGGCCGCCGGCCAGATTGGCGCCGAGCAGCCCCAGGCTCACGTCGTCACGCGCCTCAAGCGCAGCCACGGCGGCCGCGATGGCCGGCGTGAAGCGCGGCCGCAGCGCCGCGACGATGGCGTTGAAATTGGCGCGCAGCCCGCCCAGCGCGCACTGCGGATCGTCGCTGTCGAGCAGGCGCTGCTGCTGGTCGGCGACGGCGGCCGCAAAGCCGAGAAAGTCGGCCAGCGCATGGCCCTCGGCCAGCGCGCGCAGGCGCGCGGCGCGGCGCGCGAACAGCGTGGCCGACGGCGCCCGCACGCGCGCCGCCGGCTCGGGGCGCCAGTCGCTGCCGGGCAGGTCGAACACCGGCGGCGTGATGGCATCGGCGGCCGGCTCGGGCTGGGCCGGGGCGAGTGCATCGCGCAGGAAACGGAGGGGCTTGAAGCTCATGCGGAACAACCTTCGGGATGCGGTGGGCGGTGAAAAACGGAGCGCTCAGTCTGCCAGCAGCCCGGCGGCATGGCTGGCCACCACCAGCCGGCCCGGGCGCGCAAAGCCGACCAGCGTCACGCCCAGGCGTTCGGCCAGCGCCTGGGCGCGCGCGGTCGGCGCCGACAGCGCGACCAGGCAGCCGATGCCGGCGGCGGCGGTCTTCTGCACCATCTCGTAGCTGGCGCGGCTCGACACCAGCACAAAGCCGCTGGCCGGGTCGAGGTCGCTGCGGCGCGCGCAATGGCCGACCAGCTTGTCGAGCGCGTTGTGCCGGCCCACGTCCTCGCGCACCGCGGCCAGACTGCCGTCGGCGCGCACGCGGGCGGCGGCATGTACAGCGCCGGTCGCGGCAAACAGCGGCTGCTGCGCCGGCAGCGCTGCGAGTGCCGCCTCGATCGCCGAGCGCCGCACCGGTGCGCCACGCGTGACCGGCGCGAGGCCAAGATCGACCGCTTCCAGGCTGTCGACGCCGCACAGGCCGCAGCCGGTCTTGCCGGCCAGACTGCGGCGGCGCTCCTTCAGCGCCATGAAGCGCGCCGAGGCGATGTCGAGCTGGAGCGCGATGCCGTCGCAGCCGGGCGCGATGTCGAGCCCGTAAAGCTCGCCCGGCGAGCGCAGGATGCCCTCGACCAGACTGAAGCCGAGCGCGAAGTCCTCCAGGTCGGTCGGCGTGGCCAGCATCACCGCATGCGAGACGCCGTTGTAGACCAGCGCCACCGGCACTTCCTCGGCCAGCCGGTCGTCGGCCGACGCGCTGCCGTCGCGGCCGATGCGCAGCACGCGGGCGGCGCGAAAGCCCGGCTCGTGCGCCATAAGCGGCATTTGCGGCGCGGCTTTTGTGCTCGCGCGGCTCAATGCCCGCTGCGCTCGCTGCCGGCCGAAGGCGCGCCGGTCACCTCGCGATACCAGCGCGGATGATGCTTGCGCGCCCAGCCATGCGTGACCACGCCCTCCACCATCGCGCGGATCGTGCCCTTGACCCACAGCGCCGCATACACATGCACGATGATCCCGGCGATCAGCGCCAGCGCGCTCATCGAATGCAGCAGCAGCGCCGCGCGGATGACGGGAATGGGAAAGTGGATCGAGAAGTACTCGCGCCAGATCACGATGCCCGTCAGCAGCAGCAGGCCCATGCACAGGCTCATGTGCCAGAACATGCCCTTCTGGCCGCCGTTGTACTTGCCGGTGTCGCCGACCTCATGGCCCTTGAGCACGGTGCCGACCGACTTCATCCATTCCACATCGGCCTGGGTGAGGAAGTTGTGGTGGTAGTAGCGGAAGAACTGCCGCACGAAGCCCGCAAACATCACCACGCCCACGAAGGGATGGACGATGCGCGCGAGCTGCGGCGTGCCGAACACGCCCGTGAGCCAGAAGAACGCCGGATAGAAGAACGCCAGCCCCGACACCGCCAGCAGCACGAAGCAGATCGCCACGATCCAGTGATTGATGCGTTCCGGCGCGCTGTAGCGCTGGATCAGCTTTTCCTTGCTCATGCCTGGTCTCCCGGCTGCTGGTTGTTCTGGCCGCTCACGCGCAGCACGACCTTGCTCAGGTCGGGCTCGTCGATGCTGTCGATCGGGTCTTCGTCATCGGCGCGGTTCGGCCCCACGGTGATGTAGTGGAAGAAGCCGAACAATCCGGCCGCCGCGATGCCCACCGACGCCAGCGGCTTGAGCAGCCCCTTCCAGAAGCTGACCGTGGTGCTGATCTGCGGATCCTTGGGCAGGTTGTTGTAGAGCTCGGGCCGGTCGGCGTGATGCAGCACGTACATCACATGCGTGCCGCCCACGCCGGCCGGGTCGTAGAGGCCGGCCTGGTCGTAGCCGCGCGTCTTCAGATCGACGATGCGTTCGGCGGCCACTTCCTTCATGTCTTCCTTGGAGCCGAACTGGATCGCGCCGGTCGGGCAGGTCTTCACGCAGGCCGGCTCCAGCCCGACGCTCACGCGGTCCGAGCACAGCGAGCACTTGTAGGCCTTGTTGTCCTTCTGGTTGATGCGCGGCACGTTGAACGGGCAGCCCGAGATGCAGTAGCCGCAGCCGATGCAGTTCTCTTCGTGGAAGTCGACGATGCCGTTGGCGTACTGGATGATCGCGCCCGGCGACGGGCAGGCCTTGAGGCAGCCCGGGTCGCTGCAATGCATGCAGCCGTCCTTGCGGATCAGCCATTCGAGCTTGCCGCTCTCGTCCTCGTGCTCGTTGAAGCGCATGACGGTCCAGGCCTTGGCCGTCAGGTCGGTCGGGTTGTCGTACACGCCGATGTTGTGGCCCGGCTCCTCGCGGATGTCGTTCCACTCCGAGCAGGCGACCTGGCAGGCCTTGCAGCCGATGCAGGTCGTCACGTCGATGAGCTTGGCCACCTCGGTGGTCTGGCGCACTTGCGGTGTGGCGGTCGGCGTGGCCGAGCGCTTGAGAATGTCGAGCGATTGCAGAGCCATGTCGCGAGCCTCAGACCTTGGCGATGTTGACGAGGAAAGCCTTGTACTCGGGCGTCTGCGTGTTGCAGTCGCCCACGAAGGGCGCGAGCGTGTTGGCGAGATAGCCGGTGCGCGTCTGGCCCTCGAAGCCCCAGTGCAGCGGAATGCCGATCTGGTGCACCGTGCGGCCGTCCACCGTCAGCGGCTTGATGCGCTTGGTGACGACGGCCTTGGCCTTGATGAAGCCGCGTTTCGAATCCAGCTTTACCGTGTCGCCCTGGACGATGCCCTTCTCCTTCGCCAGCGCCTCGCCGATTTCCACGAACTGCTCGGGCTGGGCGATGGCGTTGAGCTTGGCGTTCTTGGTCCAGAACAAAAAGTGCTCGGTCAGGCGATAGGTCGTGCCCACATAGGGGAACTCGTCCATCTTGCCGAGCCGCTCGCGGTCGCCCTTGAAGATGCGCACCGCCGGGCTGCTGACCACCTTGGGATGGAGCGGATTGGTGCCGATCGGCGATTCCATCGGCTCGTAATGCTCGGGGAAGGGACCGTCGGCGCAGCGGTCGATGGCGAACAGTCGGCCCACGCCCTCGTGATTCATGATGAACGGGTTCATGCCGGCCGACGGCGGGCTGTCGACCTTGAAGTCGGGCACGTCGGCGCCGACCCACTTGTCGCCGTTCCAGCTGATGAGCTTGCGCTTGGGATCCCAGGGCTTGCCGGCCGGGTCGGCCGAGGCGCGGTTGTAGAGGATGCGGCGGTTGGCCGGCCAGGCCCAGGCCCAGCCCGGCGTGTTGCCAAGGCCGGCGTCGGTGTTGTCGCGGCGGGCCATCTGGTTGCCGGCCTGCGTCCATGAGCCGGCGAAGATCCAGCAGGCGCTCATGGTGCTGCCGTCGTCCTGCAGCACGGCAAAGCCGGGCAGCTGTTCGCCCTTCTTCGCGAGGAATTTGGTCGCGTCCTTCGGGTCGACGATGTCGGCGAGCGCGCGGCCGTTGAGTTCCTTGGCCAGCTCCTCGGGCAGCGGATTCTTCGCGTCGCGATAGGGCCAGGCCAGGTTGAGCAGCGGATCGGGGAAGGCGCCGCCCTCGGCCTGGTAGAGCTCGCGCAGCTTGATGAACAACTCCGCGACGATCTCGGTATCGGCCTTGGCTTCGCCCGGCGCGTCGGCGCCCTTCCAGTGCCATTGCAGCCAGCGGCTGCTGTTGACGATGGCGCCGTCTTCCTCGGCAAAGCAGGTGCTCGGCAGCCGGAACACCGTGGTCTGGATGTCTTCCGGCTTCACGTCGTTGCTCTCGCCGTGGTTCTGCCAGAACGACGCCGTCTCGGTCGCGAGCGGGTCGATGGTCACCATCCACTTGAGCCTGGCGAGCGCGCCCGACATCTTGTTCTTGTCGGGGAAGGCGGCCAGCGGATTGAAGCCCTGGCAGACCAGCCCGGTCATCTTGCCCTGATGCATCAGCTCGGCGCTTTGCAGCACGTCGTACATCTTGTCCCACTTGGGCAGCCAGTCGTAGCCCCAGTCGTTGTCCTTGGTGGCCTTGTCGCCCCAGAACCATTTCATCAGGCTCACGAAGAACTTGGGCGTGTTGCTCCAGTAGTTGAGCTGGTCGGGCCGCACCGCCTTGGGCGTGGTCTTGTCGAGATAGGTCCTGAGGTCGACGTGACTCTCGTTGGGCAACGTGAGATAGCCGGGCAGCGAGGTGCTCAGCAGGCCGAGGTCGGACAGGCCCTGGATGTTGGAGTGGCCGCGCAGCGCATTCACGCCGCCGCCGGGCATGCCGATGTTGCCGAGCAGCAGCTGGATCATCGCCATGGTGCGGATGTTCTGCGTGCCGGTCGTGTGCTGGGTCCAGCCCAGCGCGTAGAGGATGGTGCCGACCTTCTCGGGCGTGGCCAGCTCGCCGAGCCAGCCCGCGAGCTTGAGGAAGTCGGCCTTCGGCGTGCCGCAGATCTGCTCCACCGTCTCGGGCGTGTAGCGCGCGTAGTGGGCCTTCATCAGCTGCCACACGCTGCGCGGATGTTGCAGCCTGTCGTCGGTCTTCGCATTGCCGCTGGCGTCGAGCTCGTAGTTCCAGCTGCTGCGGTCGTACTTGCCCTTGCTCTCGTCAAAGCCCGAGAACAGCCCCTCGTCGAAGTGATAGCCCTCGGCCACGATCAGGCTGGCATTGGTGTACGCCTTGACGTATTCCCAATGAATCTTCTCGTTGGCGATCAGCCAGTTGACGACGCCGCCGAGAAAGGCGATGTCGGTGCCGACGCGGATCGGCATGTAGTAGTCGGCGACCGCCGCCGTGCGGTTGAAGCGCGGATCGACGACCACCAGCTTGGCGCCGCGCGTCTTCTTCGCCTCGATCGCCCACTTGAAGCCGACCGGATGCGCCTCGGCCGCATTGCCGCCCATCACCAGGATGAAGTCGGCATTCTTGATGTCGACCCAGGTGTTGGTCATGCCACCCCGGCCGAAGGTGGTTGCAAGCGCCTGCACGGTCGGGCCGTGGCACACGCGGGCTTGCGCGTCGAAGGCCACCAGCCCGAGCGAGCGCGCCACCTTCTGCGTGAGGATGCCGGCCTCGTTGCTCGACGCCGACGCCGCCAGAAAGGTGGTGCTGGCCCAGCGGTTGACTGCCACGCCCTTGTCGTTGTGGCGGATGAAGTTGGCGTCGCGGTCCTCCTTCATCAGCCGGGCGATGCGGTCGATGGCCTCGTGCCAGCCGATGCGCTTCCACTCCCTGCTGCCGGCCTCGCGCACTTCCGGGTACTTGAGGCGGTTGGGGCTGTGGATGAAGTCGATCAGGCCGGCGCCCTTGGGGCAGAGCGAGCCGCGCGAGACCGGATGATCGGGGTCGCCCTCGATGTGGAAGATCTCGGACTTGGCGTTCTTGGCCTTGTCGCCCAGGCTGTACATGATGACGCCGCAGCCCACCGAGCAATACGGGCAGTTGTTGCGCGTCTCGCTGGCGCGCGCCAGCTTGAACTGGCGGACCTCGGCGAGCGCGGTGGCGGGCGAGAATCCCATCGCCACCAGACTCGTCGCCCCGATCTGGGCCGCGCCGATCTTGAAGAACTGGCGTCGCGTTACCTGCATGCTGTTCATCCCCCTGAAATTGCAGCGCGACTGCCGACCGGCGCGCGCCTTGCGTTGGGATGCCCGATAGCGAAACGCGGACCATCGCCGCTTCCGCTTGCGGTTCAAGCACTTGCAGTCATCACCGAATAACGCCTTGCGGCGCGGCGGACAGAATGTCCAAGCCGTTCCGACCCGCCTGAGACTTTTTGTCCGACCCGAATGAGCAGCACTCCGACCCCGCCCGTCACGGGCAATCCCGCTTCCGCCGATGGCCGCTGGCCCGGCTTCTCCGTGCTCGTCGTCGATGACGAGCCGGGCGTTCTCAACTTCACGCGGCGCGCGCTCGAAACCCGCTGCGACGAGGTCGTCACCGCCGGCAGCGTCGAGGACGCGATCCCGCTGGTGGCGCGCCGGCGCTTCGATCTGATCGTGCTCGACATCTCGCTGCCGGGGCAGAACGGCGTGAGCTGGTTGCAGGCGCTGCGGCGCCAGGGCTGCACCAGCGAGGTGGTGCTGATGACCGCCTATGCCGATGTGGAAACCGCCGTCGATGCGCTGCGCGCCGGCGCGGCCGATTTCCTGGTCAAGCCGTTTTCGCTGGCCCAGCTGTTCAACTCGGTACGGCGCAGCGTCGAGCGCTCCCAGCTCATCGCCGAGAACTTCGTGCTGCGGCGGGAGGTCGCGGCACGCGCGCCGCACGAGGGCGGCGGGCCCGAGGGCCTGATCGGCCGCTCGGTGCTGATGGGCGAGCTGCGCCAGCTGGTGTCGCGCTTCGCGCCCATGCCGAGCACCGTGCTCATCCAGGGCGAATCGGGCACCGGCAAGGAGGTGGTGGCGCGCGCGCTGCACACGCTCAGCCCGCGCGCCAAGGCGCCGTTCGTGCCGGTGAACTGCGCGGCGATTGCGCCCGAGCTGATCGAGAGCGAACTGTTCGGCCATGTGCGCGGCGCCTACACCGGCGCGGTCGGCGCGCGCGAGGGGCTGTTCTATTACGCGCGCGGCGGCACGCTTTTCCTCGACGAAGTGGCCGAGCTGCCGCAGCCGATCCAGGCCAAGCTGCTGCGCGTGCTGGAAGAGCGCCGGCTGCGCCCGGTCGGCTCGGAGCAGGAAGTGAGCGTGGATGTGCGCGTGATCGCGGCCACCAACAAGCCGCTCGCGCAGGCGGTGGCCGACGGGCGCTTTCGCGCCGATCTCTACTACCGCTTGCAGGTGCTGGAGCTGGCGCTGCCGCCGCTGCGTGCGCGCCGCGGCGACATCCCCGATCTGGTCCGGCATTTCATGGTGCAGCTCGCGCCGATGCTCGGCCTCGCGCCCTTCGACGTGGACGCCGCGACGATGAAGCGGCTGACCGCCTACGACTGGCCCGGCAATGTGCGCGAGCTCAAGAACCTGATCGAGCGCTCGATGATCCTGGGCCAGGTGCCGCTCGCCGCCGACGATGGCGACGATGCCGAGGACGACACGCCGCGCACCGCCGGCGCCGATGCAGCCACGCCCGTCAGCCCGGCCGCGCCGGTCGCCGCAGAAGCCGCCGAAGCCGACGCGCCCGACCTGCTCTCCGCCATCGAGGAGCGCCACATCCGCGCCGTGCTGGTGGCGGCCGGCGGCAACAAGTCCGAGGCCGCGCGCCGGCTCGGCATCTCGCGCAAGACGCTCGAACGCAAGTGCTTCGCATGGGGGCTGTGACGCCGCCGCGCCCGCGCGGCCTGCTGGCGCGGCTGGTGCGCGCCACCGATGCCGGCATCGATCTGGCGCGCCATCTGCTGCCGGCGCCGCTCGACCGGCGCATCGCGCGTTCGCTGCGCGCGCGCTTCGTGGCGCTGGCGCTGCTGCCGCTGTTCGCCGGCTTTCCGGTGCTGGTGGCGCTGCTGCTCGGCTGGGGCGGCGAAGCCTTCTCGCGCCTGATGAACGAGAAGGTGCGCAGCGATCTCGCGGTCGCCGACGGCTTCTTCACCCGGGTGCGCGACGAGGCTCGGCGCGATGTCGAGGCGCTCGCCGCGTCGCAGGCGCTGGCCGATGCGCGCGGCGATCCGCAAGCGCTTTCAAGCCTGCTGCATGAGCGCGCCGAAGCCGCCGGGCTCGACTTTCTGGTGCTGGTCGACCGGCACCGCCAGGTGCGCGCCGGCTCCGAGCCGCCGCTCGGCCCCGAACCGCCGCCGCGCTATGACGACGGCGCGGTGCTGCGGCGCGCGCTCGGCGGGCAGTCGGCGGTAGCGGTCGAGCTGCTGTCGGCCGAATCGCTCGCGCAGATCGCGCCCGACCTGGCCTTGCGCGTGCGCACCGTGCTCGAACCGGCGCCGGGCGCGCCGGCGCTGCCGCGCCAGTCCGAGGATCGCGGCCTGCTGCTGCATGCCGCCGCGCCACTGCCGGGCCGCCAGGCGGTGCTGGTCGGCGGGCTGCTGCTCAACCGCAATCTGGCGCTGGTCGATCGCATCGAACGCATGGTCTATCCCGACGGCTCGCTGCCGGCCGGCAGCCGGGGCAGCGCCACCCTGTTCCTCGGCGACGTGCGCATCGCCACCACGGTGGTCGGCGCCGACGGCCTGCGCGCCATCGGCACCCGCGTGTCGGAGGCGGTGCGCGCGCGCGTGCTGGCCACCGGCCAGTCCTGGCTCGGCCGCGCCTTCGTGGTCGACGACTGGTATCTGTCGGGCTACGAGGCGCTGCTCGACGGCGACGGCCAGCGCGTCGGCATGCTCTATGTCGGCTTCCTCGAAGCGCCGTTCGTGCGCATGAAATGGCTTGCACTCGCGGTGCTGGTGGCGCTGTTCTTCGCCACCATGGCCGCCGCCGCCGCCGTCAGCTGGCGCTTCACGCGCGGCGTGATCGAGCCGGTCGAGCGCATGCACGCGACCATGGACCGCATCGCCGCCGGCGCGCTCGACGCCCGGGTCGGCGCACTCGGCCAGCGCGACGAACTGGCCGATCTGGCGCGCCATCTCGATGCGCTGCTCGACCGCATCGGCGAGCAGAACGCGGCGCTGCGGCGCTGGGGCGACCAGCTCGACGCCAAGGTCGCCGAGCGCACCCGCGACCTCGCCGCCGCCAACGCCGGCCTGCTCGATGCGCAACGCCAGCTGGCCCAGGCCGACAAGCTCGCCACCATCGGCCAGCTCGCCGCCGGCGTGGCCCATGAGGTGAACAATCCGATGGCCGTGATCCAGGGCAACCTCGACCTGATGGCCGAACTGCTCGGCCCGGCCGCCGCGCCGGTCGAGGTGGAAATCCGGCTCATTCGCGAGCAGGTGCGGCGCATCCGCCAGATCGTCGCGCGGCTGTTGCAGTACGCGCGGCCCGGCCAGTACTCGGGCGCGCTGGCGCCGGTCGATCTGGCCGGCGCGGTGCAGGAAGCGCTGATGCTGGCCAGCCACCAGATCGACGCCAGCCGGGTCGCGGTCGCGCAGACCCTGGCCGCGCGCGCCCAGCCGCTCGGCGACCGGCGCGAGCTGTTGCAGGTACTGGTCAATCTCGTCATCAATGCGCTGCAAGCCATGCCCGACGGCGGCCGGCTCACGCTCGCCAGCCGCGACGAGGCCGACGGCGTGCGCATCGAGGTGGCCGATACCGGCGTCGGCATCGCGCCCGACGACCTCGACCGGCTGTTCACGCCGTTCTTCACGCGCAAGAGCGGCGGCAACGGGCTGGGGCTGTGGATGTGCCGCAACCTGGTCGAGCGCATGGGCGGGCGGATGGGGGCTGGCGCGGCCGACAGCGGCGCCGTGCTTTGGCTTTGGCTGCCGGCTTCGGCCTAGCGGGGGTTTTGGTGGGTCCGCGGCGCGCAGCGGGGCGGGGTGGCGGCGGGGCGACTGGCGCGGCCGGCTGCGCCGGCTGCCCTCGCTGCGGTGACGGGCGCCGGCCCGGTCCGCCAACTCAGGTCGCTTGCGCGACCTTCAAACATGCGGACCTGAACGCCTGCGGCGTTCACCGGCGCCCGTCACCTCCGCTCGGCGCGCCAGACACCCCGCCGCCACCCCGCCCCGCTGCGCGCCGCTCCTTGAACTACTGAGAGGGCTGGGCCGCAATGCGGCCTTTGGGGCGTCGGGCTTGTTGCTGGTGGGTGTGACTGCGCGGAGTCGGGTTGGCTCGGGCTCGCAGCGAGCATCCCCCAGCCCACTCCGCGCGCCGGAGCAAAACCAAAACCTCACCGGCCGCTGGGCAGCCACGAAGCCGGCACAGGCTGAGCCCGATAGAGCTGGTGATTCACGCCCGCCCGCCCCCCCCCCCCCACCCTCCCCGGCCCCCTGACCCCCGCCA
>NZ_MUHU01000019.1 GCF_002105195.1 Derxia lacustris
GGCGCGGCGAGCACCGACTTCACATAGATGCGCGTCGGCGCCATGAGTGCGTGGCCGAGCGGCTGGCCGTGGAAATCGGCGTCCAGGTCGGGCGCGGCGCGCTCGATGATCTTGCGCACCAGCGAATAGCCATTGGAATGCGGCCCGCTCGACAGCAGGCCGAGCACCACGTCGCCCGGCACGATGCTCTTGCCGTCGATGATCTTGCTCTTCTCGACCGCGCCGACCGCGAAGCCGGCCAGGTCGTACTCGCCGTCGGGATACATGCTGGGCATCTCGGCGGTCTCGCCGCCGATCAGCGCGCAGCCGGCCAGTTCGCAGCCGAGCGCGATGCCGCCGACGACGGTCGCGGCGGTGTCCACGTCGAGCTTGCCGCAGGCGAAGTAGTCGAGGAAGAACAGCGGCTCGGCGCCCTGCACCAGGATGTCGTTGACGCTCATCGCGACCAGATCCTGGCCGACGGTGTCGTGCTTGTTGAGCTGGAACGCGAGCTTGAGCTTGGTGCCGACACCGTCGGTGCCGCTGACCAGCACCGGCTCCTGGTAGCGCTTGGGCACCTCGAACAGCGCGCCGAAGCCGCCGATGCCGGCGAGCACGCCTTCGCGCAGCGTGCGTTTTGCCAGCGGCTTGATGCGCTCGACGAGCGCGTCGCCGGCGTCGATGTCGACTCCGGCGTCCTTGTACGACAGCGATTCGGTGGCGGGAGTGGCGGGCTGGAGCGGTTCGGACATGGTGCGGGCGATTTCGATGCGGGAGGGACGGCGGCCGGCCGGCGGGCATTGCCGCGGTAACGGGAGTTGGCGGCGGGAGCGTTCAGTAGAATCGGGCGGCGCCGACCGGCGGCTCCGGTGCCGGTCCGGCAAGCTGCCGGCGCCCGGCAAGGGCGGCTGCCGCGCGGTTTGGCGAACGCGGCGGCGCAGTTTACCAACGCCGCCCGACCGCCCCGCCGCCTGCGCCGCGCCGCCTGTCGCAAGACGGCCCTCCTCCCCCGACTCCGCCCTCGATGCCCGACGCCCGAATCAGCGCCCGCCACATCCTGCCCTGGGGCAGCACCGCGCTCGTCGCGCTGCTGCTGCTCTGGATGCTCGGCCCGATCCTCACGCCCTTCGTGATGGCGGGCGTGCTCGGCTACATGCTGGAGCCCGGCGTGGGCTGGCTGGTGCGCCAGCGCCTGCCGCGACCGCTGGCGGTGCTGCTGATGATCCTGGCACTCGGTCTGGTCGGCGTGGCGCTGGTGCTGATCGTGGTGCCGGTGCTGGTGAGCGAGGGCACGGCGCTGTCGGCCAAGCTGCCGCAGCTGCTCGACCGGCTCAACACCCATCTCACGCCGCTGCTGGCGCGCTGGTTCGATGTGCAGGTGAATTTCGATCTCGACACCGCGCGCAGCTTTCTGTCCGAGAAGCTGGCCGAGAGCGGCGACAGCATCTATCGCAGCGTGTTCGATTCGCTGCGCATCGGCACCGGCAAGGTGATGGGCGCGGTCGGCCTGTTCGCGCTGGTGCCGGTGGTGCTGTTCTATCTGCTGCTCGACTGGCACCTGATCGTCGGCAAGACGGCGCGGCTCATTCCGCTGCCGCTGCGCAGCCGCGTGACCGGCCTGGCGCGCGAGGTCGACGCGGTCCTCGCGCAGTTCCTGCGCGGCCAGATCGTGGTGATGCTGGCGCTCGCGGCCTTCTACAGCGTTGGCCTCATGCTTACCGGGCTCGACGTGGCGCTGCCGGTCGGCATCATCACCGGGCTGCTGGTGTTCGTGCCCTACATCGGCTATTCGCTCGGGCTGGTGCTGGCGCTGCTGTCGGGGCTGCTGCAATTCGGCAGCTGGACCGGGCTGGTCGGCATCGGCGTGGTCTACGGCCTGGGCCAGCTGATCGAGAGCTTCTATCTCACGCCGCGCCTGGTGGGCGAGCGCATCGGCCTGCACCCCATCACGGTGATCTTTGCGCTCATGGCCTTCGGCCAGCTGTTCGGCTTTGTCGGCGTGCTGGTGGCGCTGCCGGTGTCGGCGGTGCTGGCCGTGGGCATGCAGCATCTGCTGCGGCATTACTTCGACAGCCCGCTCTACCACGGCGGCGATCGCATCGTGCTGGCCCGGCCACACGACGGAGCGCCCGATTGAACTCGCCCATGCAACCGCGCCAGTACACCCTCGACTTCCTGCCCGCGCGCGAGCCGACGCTCGACAACTTCATCGCGGGCGCCAATGCCGAGCTGCTCGACCGGCTGCGCCGGCTCGACTTTCCGCGCGTGCTGTATTTCTGGGGCCCGTCGGGCTCGGGCAAGAGCCATCTGCTCGCGGCACTCAAGCGCCAGCATCCCGAGCTGGTGACCGCCGACGACGTGGACCGCGCCGGCAAGCGCGAGCAGACCCGGCTGTTCGACGCCTACAACGAGGCGGTCATCGGCGGTCCGGCGCTGGTCGTGGCCGGCGCCTGTCCGCCGCGCGCGCTGGGCGGCGGCGGCAAGGCCATGCGCGAAGACCTGCGCACCCGGCTCGCGGCCGGGCTGGTCTATCAGCTGCATCCGCTCGACGATGCGCACAAGCGGCTGGCGCTGGCCGAAGCGGCGAAGGCACGCGGCACCGAGATCGGCGACGACGTGATCGGCTATCTGCTCACGCATTTCGCGCGCGATCTGGGCTCGCTGATGCGCATGTTCGACGCGCTCGACCGCTATGCGCTCGAAACCCGGCGCGCGATCACCCTGCCGCTGGTGCGCAGCTGGGTCGCGCGCAGCGAGGACGGCGCGGCAGACCAAGACGAAGCCGGCCCGGGCTGACGCGCGCGCCGCTCAGCCGCGCGGCATGAAGGCCGCCACATTGCCGTCGGCGATCGCGCGCAGCAGCCGGTCGCGCAGCGCCAGCATTTGCGCCATGCGCTGCGCATCGCCGTCGGCCACGCGCAGCGCCACCACCGCCTCGCGCCGCGCCAGACAGTCGTCGCCCGACAGGCAGGCGTTTTCCACCAGCGGATCGCGCTCGTCGCAGGGGCTGCCGAGGCCGCAGCCCACCAGCATCAGCGCCGCCTGCATCAGCTCGAAGGCGCCCGCGCCGGCATAGCGCACGCCCTCGAACCAGACCGCGCCGTCGCGCGCCGCCAGCAGCGCCGGCAGCGCGTCGGCATCCCACAGCAACGCATCGCCGCTTGCAAACGCCGCCGCCAGCGCATCGGTCCAGGCGCTTGCATCGTTGCCGTCGCGCCAGCGCCGGCCACCCCGCGCCAGCCGGTCGAGCGTGCCGAGCAGCGCATCGCCGGCGCGCGCGCCTTCCGCCTCGATGCCGTCGAGCGCAGCCGCCGCCTCGCCGGGCGCAAATCCGGCGCAACGCCGCTCGAATCGGTCGATCGCCTGCATTCGGCGCGAATAGGCGGCGGGATTTTCGCCATGCACATATCGGCGCGAATCGGCGGCGCTGCGGCCTTCCGGCAAATTCTGGAATGCGCAAAGCCGCAATGCCTGGCGCGCATAGAAATAGCCGCCGATTTCCGGCTGCCGTTTCGCCTCGGCGACAAATGCGCGCAAATTGGTCGAGCCGAGCATTGCGCGATAAAGCGCCGCCGAATCGATTGGTGCCGGCGCGCCGGCAGACAGGCCCGGCAGCGGCGCCACCGGCGCGCCGGCATGCGGCGTGCGTGGCGCCATCGGCGGCGCGACGTGGCTTGCGGCGTGCGCCGTCACGGGCGTCGGCGCCATCGAATAGCCAAGCGCCAGACCCAGCACCACGGCTGCGATCACGCCCAGCAGCCCATCGCGGCCCAGCCTGCGGCCCGCGCGGGGCACGACAAGCCGGCCGGCAATGGCCGTTTCGATCAGGATTTTCATGACTTGGAGTGGAGGTGTGCTGCGCGTTGCTCGGGGTGTCTCCCCCTGCCTGCTGCGGGCGCCGGCGGCGGTCCGGGGCGCATGCGTCGGTGCCTTACAATCCGCACTTCCGTCTTTTGCGATTACGTCCCGTCCGGCGGCGATGAACCTTACGCTATTCGATCTCGATCACACCCTCCTCCCCATCGACAGCGATTACGAATGGGGCCAATTCCTGGTGCGAACGGGCATTGTCGACGCCGAGGAATACCGCATCGCCAATGACCGTTTCTACGAGCAATACAACGACGGCACGCTCGATATCTTCGAATTCCTGCGTTTCGTGCTGCGGCCATTGATGCAATTGCCGCGCGCCCAGCTTGATGCGCTGCATGCGCGCTACATGCAGGAAGTGATCGCGCCCAACCTGCGCCCCGAAGCGCTCGATCTGGTGCGGCGCCATCTCGATGCCGGCGATCTCTGCGCCGTCGTCACCGCCACCAACAGCTTCATCACCCGGCCCATCGCGCGCGCCTTCGGCATAGCCGAACTCATCGCCACCGAATTCGACGAGCGCGACGGCCGCTTCACCGGGGAAATCAGCCTTGCGCCCTGCTTCAAGGACGGGAAGATCGCCCGTACCGAAGCTTGGCTGGAAGCGCGCGGGCTCGACTGGTCGAGCTTCGACGACTCCACCTTCTATAGCGATTCGGCCAACGACCTGCCGCTGCTCCAGCGGGTGCGCCGGCCGGTCGCCGTCAATCCGTCCGGGCGCCTGCGCGCTCACGCACTGGCCGAAGGCTGGCCGGTGATCGAACTGTTCAGATGATCAAAAAGCTTCTTCCTTCCGGTTTTCTCGGCGGCCTGATCCGCCGGATCTCGGGGCGCGGCGCCACGCCGGCCGCCACCGATCCCGTCGACGATGCGCTGGCCGCGCCCGAAGACGATCCGCTCGCCGAATCGGCCGCCCGCGCCGCCTACCGGCGCAGCCACGGCGCGGTCGAACCGCCGACGCTGCCGGGCACCGCCCGCCGCGCCACGCTGCCCGCCGACGCCGCTCCCGCCGCAGCCAGTGCCACGCGCGCGCCGCGCCGCAGCCGCGACGACGGCGCCGCGCCGCAGGACGACCGCAGCACCCGCAAGCGCCCGGCGCCCGGCGGCGATCCGCTGGTCGGCCCCGACGGCATTCCGCGTGCGCCGCGCATCTATTCCGGTCGCGATCTCGGCATCGACGTGCGCCAGATTCCGACCTACGCCACCCGCGTTGCGCTCACGCTGCACGACGCCGGCTATGCCGCCTACATCGTCGGCGGCGCGGTGCGCGACCTGCTCTCGGGCGCCAATCCCAAGGACTTCGACGTCGCCACCGACGCCACGCCCGAGCAGGTGCATGCGGTGTTCCGGCGCTCTCGCATCATCGGGCGGCGGTTCCAGATCGTGCATGTGGGCTTCGGCCGCGAGATCGTCGAGGTGTCGACCTTCCGCGCGCTCACGCCGCCGGCCGAGGCCGAAGACCCGACCGGCGAGGTCGCCGAGGCCGAACCGGCCGCGCAATCCACTGAGTCGCACGGCCATGAATCGCAGGGCGGCCGGCGCCGCGAACGGCGTCAGGCGCCGGTGGCGCAGACCCGCGCGGTCGACGAGCACGGCCGGCTGACGCGCGACAACGTCTTCGGCGAGCAATGGGAGGACGCCGCGCGGCGCGACTTCACCATCAACGCCATGTTCTACGACCCGAGCGACGAGACCGTGCTCGACTACCACGGCGGCGTCGACGACATCCGCGCGCGCCGCCTGCGCATCATCGGCGACGCCACCACGCGCTATCGCGAAGACCCGGTGCGCATGCTTCGCGCGGTGCGCTTCGCCGCCAAGCTCGGCTTCGAGCTCGACGCGCGGACCGCCGCACCCATCGCCGAGCTGGCCGATCTCGTCACCAACGTGCCGCAGGCGCGGCTGTTCGACGAGATGCTCAAGCTGCTGTTCTGCGGCAATGCGGCCGACGCCATTCACCGCCTGCGCGGCGCCGGCCTGCATCGCGGCCTGCTGCCGCTGCTCGACAGCACCGACGCCTCCGACGCCGCCGAGCGCTTCGTCGGCCTGGCGCTCGCCAGCACCGATGCGCGCGTCAAGGCCGACAAGCCGACCTCGCCCGGCTTCCTGTTTGCCGCCCTGCTCTGGCCCGACGTGAATGCGCTCTGGAAGGCGCACATGGACGGCAGCCGCGGCGAGATCCTGGCCGCGATCCCGGCGCTGTTCGCCGCCGCCGACGAAGTGCTTGCGACCCAGTTCGAGCGCTTCGCGATCCAGCGCCGCTTCGTCGCCGACATGAAGGAAATCTGGTCGCTGCAACCGCGCTTCGAGCGCCGCAACGGCCGCAATCCGTTCCGCCTGCTGGAACAGCCGCGCTTTCGCGCCGGCTACGACTTCTACCTGCTGCGCGCCGAAGCCGGCGAACTGCCGATGGCGCTGGCCGACTGGTGGACCGCCTTCGCCGATGCCGACAGCGCCGGCCGTGAAGACCTGATCGAGCAGGCCGCCGCCGAAGAGCGCGCTGGCGGCGGGCCCGCCGCACCGGCTGCCAAGAAGCGCCGCCGCAAGAAGCCTGCGGTGCGCGAAGCCGGCGACCTCGGCGAACCGGCCGCCGATGCCGACGGCGAGGCGGAAGAGGACGTGCGCTTCACCCGCCCGGCGCCCGAAGCCGACGCCGACACGGCCACCGCGCCCGCCGCTGAAACCACCGAATCCGCCACCGAAGCCGGCGACACGCCTGACGCACCGCGCAAGCGTCGGCGCCGCCGCAGCCCGCGCAAGGCCGGCAGCCCGCTCGACGCAGCCGCCGCCGACATCGCCCCGGCCGGCGGCGACACGCCCGACTGATCCGGCGCCAGCCACCGCCGCCATGCTCGCCACCCCACCGCAACGCCGCGCCGTCATCGGCCTCGGCGCCAACCTCGGCGATGCCGACGGCGCGCTGCGCCATGCCGCCGCCGCCCTGCTCGCCGATCCCGGCGCGCAACTCGTCGCCGCCTCGCGCATCTGGACCTCGGCGCCGGTCGATTCCAGCGGGCCTGACTACCGCAACGCCGTGCTCATCCTCGCCACGCCGCGCACGCCGCACGACCTGCTCGCGCGGCTGCAAGCCATCGAGCTCGACCACGGCCGCGAACGGCCCTATCGCAACGCCCCGCGCACCCTCGACCTCGACCTGCTGCTCAGCTTCGTCGCCGACGGCAACTACGACTGGCAGCCCGAGACCGTCGCCGACGGCAGCCATCTGCAGCTGCCGCATCCGCGCGCGCATGAGCGCCGCTTCGTGCTCGGCCCGCTCGCCGAAATTGCACCCGAGCTGACCATCGCCGGTCACGGCCGTGTTGCCGATCTGCTCGCCGCGCTCACCGGCCAGCCGGCGCTGCCGACCGCCCTGCCGCTCGTCCTGCCCAGCGTCGGCATCACGTCCTAGCCTCGGCGCCCATCTGCGCAGCCCACGCAATCCCGACGAGAAAGCCGCCCTCATGGAAACCGCCAAGCTCCGCCGCGTCGTCGTCGAAGGCCCGATCGGCGTCGGCAAGACCACGCTCGCGCGCCGCCTCGCAGCGCATCTCAACGCCGATCTGCTGCTCGAAACGCCCGAGACCAATCCCTTTCTCGAACGCTTCTACCGCGACGCCAGCCGCTACGCCCTGCCGACGCAACTGAGCTTCCTGTTCCAGCGCCTGCGCCAGCTCGCCGCCGCCGAAGCCGATCTGCTCCAGCGGCCGGTCGTCAGCGATTTCCTGCTCGACAAGGATCCGCTGTTCGCCCGCCTCACCCTCGACGACGACGAATTCCAGCTTTACCAGCAGGTCTACGCCGGCCTGCGCGCCCAGACCGTCACGCCCGACCTGGTCGTCTATCTGCAGGCCAGCCCCGAGACCCTGCTCGCGCGCATCAACCGGCGCGGCCTCGCGATGGAAACCGCCATCAACGATGCCTACCTGCGCGCGCTGTCCGACAGCTATGGCAGCTACTTCCATCACTACGACGCCGCACCGCTGCTCATGATCAATACCGAGCATCTCAACCCGGTCGATTCCGACGCCGATTTCGAGCTGTTTCTCAGCCGCATCGGCGCGATGCGCGGCCAGCGCGAGTTCTTCAACCGCGCCGAGTAGAAACCCTCGGCCCGCGTTGCTGCGCCGCAAGATACCGACGTGTATGCTGCGCGGCTCGCTTCAACCGGGAGTCCGCGATGAGCGCCCATCCCCAGTCATCCGCAGCGACGGAACGCAAGCCCGTCACCCTGCCCCGCCTGCTCGATCTGCATGCGAAGGGCGAACCGATCACCGTTCTCACCTGCTACGACGCCAGCTATGCCGCCCTCATCGACGCCGTCGGCATCGATGCGATGCTGATCGGCGACTCGCTTGGCATGGTCGTGCAGGGCCGCGATTCCACGCTGCCGGTCACGGTCGATGAAATCGCCTACCACACCGCCTGCGTGGCACGCGGCAACCGCAACAGCTGGCTCATCGCCGATCTGCCCTTTGGCAGCTACCACGGCGGCATCGACATCGCCCTGGCCAATGCGGTCAAGCTCATGCAGGCCGGCGCGCACATGGTCAAGGTCGAGGGTGGCGAATGGCTCGCGCCCACGGTGCGCGCCTTCGTGCGCGCCGGCATCCCGGTCTGCGCCCATCTCGGCCTCACGCCGCAGTCGGTGCATGTGCTTGGCGGCTATCGCGTGCAGGGCAAGGGCGATGTCGGCGCGGCGCAACTGCGCGCCGATGCCTTCGCGCTGCAGGACGCCGGCGCAGCCATGGTGCTGTTTGAAATGGTGCCGGCCGCGCTCGCCACACGGATCACCGCCGAACTGCGCGTCCCCACCATCGGCATCGGTGCCGGTCCGCAATGCAGCGGCCAGGTACTCGTGCTGCACGACATGCTCGATGTCTTCCCGGGCCGCAAGCCCCGCTTCGTCCGCAACTTCATGGACGGCGCCACCAGCATCCGCCACGCCGTCGAGCGCTATCGCGACGCCGTAAAATCGCGCGCCTTTCCGGCCGCTGAACACTGTTTCTGACCGATCCGACCCGATGAAAGTCGTCCGCACCATCGAGGAACTGCGCTCCCAGCTGCAAGGCCAGAACCGCACCTCCTTCGTGCCCACCATGGGCAATCTGCATTCCGGCCACCTCAGCCTCATGCGCATCGCGCGCCAGTACGGCGATCCGGTGGTGGCCAGCATCTTCGTCAACCGGCTGCAATTCGGCCCCAACGAAGACTTCGACAAGTACCCGCGCACCCTCGACGACGATCTGGAGAAACTCCAGCGTGAAGGCGTCTACGTGTGCTTCGCGCCCGATGAGCAGGTGATGTATCCGGAGCCGCAGGAGTACCGCGTGGCGCCGCCGCACAATCTGGCGGACATCCTCGAAGGCGAGTTCCGCCCCGGTTTCTTCCAGGGCGTGACCACGGTCGTGCTCAAGCTGTTCTCCTGCGTGCAGCCGCGCGCGGCGGTGTTCGGCAAGAAGGATTACCAGCAGCTGATGATCGTGCGGCGCATGGCGCGCCAGTTCTCGCTGCCGACCGAAATCGTCGCCGCGGAGACCGTGCGCGATGGCGATGGCCTCGCGCTGTCCTCGCGCAATCGCTATCTGAGCCCGGAGGAGCGCGCCGAGGCGCCGCGCCTGTATCGCGTGCTCAACGACGTCAAGGAAAAGGCGCTTGCGAGCCGCGACGATCCCGCCGCGCTACCGCGCATCGAGGCCTCGGCCATGCAGCATCTGGCGTGGGCGGGCTGGAAGCCCGACTACATCGCCATTCGCAAGCGCAGCAATCTGCTCGCGCCCAGCGCTCAGGAAAACGCGGCCGGCGAGCCGCTCGTGGTGCTGGCCGCCGCTCGGCTTGGCGCGACCCGGCTCATCGACAATCTGGAAATCTGACGAGGCATTTCATGCTGCGCACCCTCCTCACCGGCAAGATCCACCGCGCCACCGTCACGCAATGCGAATTGCATTACGAAGGCTCCTGCGCAATCGACGACGACCTGCTGGAAGCCTCAGGCATCCGCGAATTCGAGCGTATCGACATCTGGAACATCGACAACGGCGAGCGCTTCAGCACTTACGCGATCCGCGCCGAGCGGGGCAGCGGCACCATCAGCATCAACGGCTCGGCTGCTCGCCGCGCCTGTGTCGGTGACTTGGTGATCATCGCGGCCTTCGGACAGTTGAGCGAAGCCGAGCTGGAAGGCTTTCAGCCCAAGCTGGTATTCGTCGACGAAGCCAACCGGATCAAGAGCACCCGGAGCCACATTCCCGTACAGCCCGGGTTGTGACCGCACCGTCGACCGGTGCTCATGCTCAGACTTGCATGTCTCAAGCGATAGCGTAGCTGTGGAGCTTCAGCGGAGAGGCTCCCCTAACCGCGCCTGTCCATTCGCTGAGAGCCTGCCTATATGCATCTGCCTTTCGCACCATGTTCGTCCGCACACTCGAGTCGATTGGAGCCGAGCCGCCTGCTCCCGCGCCATACCCTAATCAATCAACGCCCCGTTAATTGAGGAGTTGGCCTGTTGCATTTTAGGATTTGGGGATGGTTTCAGAAGGTATTCCCTGAGGTTCTGAATAGGCGGGGAAGGAGAGGGATAAATGAGAGGAGAAGAGATGGCAAAGCAAAAGGGGCGACTCAGAGTTGAGTCGCCCCTTTCAGAGGAGGAGCCTGACGATGACCTACTTTCACACGGG
>NZ_MUHU01000002.1 GCF_002105195.1 Derxia lacustris
CCCGCCGCGTCCAGCGGCGGCCGCTTGCGTCAGCCGCGCCCCGGCCCGATCCCCACCGCGCGCCGGAGCAAAACCAAAACCTCACCGGCCGCTGGGCAGCCACGAAGCCGGCACAGGCTGAGCCCGATAGAGCTGGTGATTCACGCTCGCGCGCCCCGTCACCGCATCCTTGCCGGTGCGCGGAAACGCATTCACGTACTCCCACACGATCTCGCCCTCGCGCGTCACCTGGAACAGCCGCCCGCTCTGCCCTTCGTCGATGAAGGTATTGCCGTTGGGCAGCCGCCGCGCGGCGCTGATGTGCGTGCTGCGGAAGCTCCAGCTCGGTCCGCCCGAATCCTCGCCGGTGTACTGCCACACGATCTGCTTGGTCACCGGATCGATCTCCAGCACGCGCGAGCCGCCGGTGGTCGGCAGCGCCACCGGCGGATAGCCGGCCTCGCCCTGGTTGTCGAACACCAGCAGATTGCCCGCGCCTGGCAGCCCCTCGGGAATGATCTGGGCATCGTGCTGGCCGCTGATCTGGTCGACTGGGCGCGGAACCTTCCGCCCGGCCGCGCCGCGCGGAATCTCGGGATAGTTGGGCCCGAGCGTCCACACCACCTTGCCGGTCTTGCGCTCGACGATGGCGATGAAGTTGGCGTTGCGCGAATCGACGATCAGGTTGTCGGGCGCGAAGCGCGTGTCGCCGGCGGCGAACCAGCGGTTGGGGCCGACCGGCTTCATGTTGTTGAAGTGCAGATAGTCGGCATCGTCGGTCGCGCGCAGCAGCGCCAGCTGCTCGGGCGTGAAGCCGAACTCCTCCACATGGTCGCCGGCGCGCCAGGTCCAGACGATCTCGCCGGCCGGGTTCACCTCGTGGATCACGTCGTCGAGCAGCTTCGGCAGCTTGAAGCCGGCGATGGCGCGGGTCTCGTTGGCCAGCACCACGGTGTTGCCGTTGGGCAACCGTGCCCAGTCGTGATGCTGGCGCGCAAAGCCGCCGGGCGCCTTGTCGCCAAAGCTCCACACCAGCTTGCCGTCCCAGTCCAGCTCGCCGATGGTCTTGCTTATGCGGTTGTTGACGCGGCCCGGGATCAGGTCGGTGCCGGCGCCCTCGCCGAGCGCCAGCGTGACGAACACATGGCCGCGCCGGCCGCCGTTGAGCGCCGGATCGATGGCGGTGCTGAAGGCGGCGGCGTCCTTCCATTCGCGCACCGTGTTGCCCTTGAGGTCGATGAGCCGCGCGATGTTGTCGCCGCCGGTGAACAGCACATAGCCGTCCCAGGCGCGCGCCGCGTCAAGCCGCGTGGTGCCGACCGGAAACACGCTCGGCCCGGCGACGGCGGACGGCGCCACGGCGGCGCCGAGGCCGGCCAGCGCCAGCGCCGCCGCCAGCTGGCGCAGACGACCCGCGCGCGGCTTGCGCGCCACGGCAGACGAAGCGAACCGGCGCGCGGCACGGCGGAAAACGGCGCCGAGGCGCAGGGAAACGGGCAGGGACATGAGCGGACTCTGAGCAAGGGAATGGGCAGCCCGTTGCAGCCGACATGCCATGCCGGTTCTGCTGCCGAGCCAGCAGAACCGCGCCCGCCCGGCCAAGGACGCAAGGCTTTGCAGCAGCGCCGCGCGCGCCGCTGACGCGATTGCAGCAGCCCGCGCGCGCAACTTGCGGAGAACCGCGCAGCCCGCCGCAGCCGCCTGAAAATCCCTTTCGCAATCAATGACTTGCAGACGGGCGTCGGCCGGCACCGAACTTGCCCGAGCGCGCCATCCCTTCATCCACTTCATCGCCGCCGGCCGGAGATTCGATGCAACGCCTGCTCTATCAAGTCCACCGCTGGGCCGGGGTCGTCCTCGCGCTCTTCATGCTCATCTGGTTCGGATCGGGCCTGCTCATCATGTATGCGCCGCCGTCCGCGCTCGGCCGCGCCGAGCAGCTCGAACACGGCGATCCGCTCGCGCCCGAGGCCGGCTGGCTCGGCGTGGGCGAGGCCTGGCAGCGCAGCGCCGCACAGCGGCAGGCGCAGGCGGCCAAGGCCGCCGCCAACAAGGCCGACGGCGCCAAGGACGCCGCCAGGCCGGAAGGCGCGATGGGCGCTGCCATGGGCGGCGGCGCAGCCCATGCCGACCACGGCGGCAAATCCGATGCGCGCGCCGACCTCGTCGCCGACGCCCGCCTCGTGCGTCAGGCCGGCACGCCGGTCTGGCTGGTCGAGGACGGACGCGGCCAGCGGCTCGCGCTGTCGGCGCTCGACGGCAGCCTGCGCCGCGTGTCGGCCGACGACGCGGTGCGCATCGCCGCCAACTGGATCGAGAACGATGCCGATACCGCGCCGGCCGACGCCGCCCGCCTGGTCCATCTCGACACCGGCCCGCAGGACTCGGCGGTGCGCAATCACGACGGCCTGCGCCCCTTCCACCGCATCGGTGTGAGCGGCAGCAGCCGCGAAATCCTGGTCTCGGCGCGCACCGGCGAGGTCGTGCGCGACAGCACCGCCTTCACGCGCGGCCTCTACTGGGCCGGCAACTGGATCCATCTGCTGCGCGCGGTCGACCTGTTCGAGGTGAAGGACCTGCGCCGCGACGTGCTGATGTGGCTCGCCTTCTTCTCGTTCGCCGCCAGCCTCACCGGACTCATCATCGGCTGGCAGCGCTGGCGCCCGGCCGGCGGCCGCAAGCCGCAGTACAAGGGCGGCCGCGCCCATCCCTACCGCGACGTGTGGAACACCTGGCACTTCTGGGCCGGCCTGATCGGCGGCATCGCCGCGCTGCTCTGGGGCTTCAGCGGCTGGTTCAACGGCAATCCGTTCCAGATGTTCACGCCGGCCAATCCCAGCCGCGAGGAGCTGGTGCGCTATCAGGGCGCCGGCCTGCCGCAGGCCGCGCTCGACTGGCGCCCGGCCGCGCTGGCCGCTGCCGGTGCCGATCCGGCCGCGCCCCTCGCCCTGGCCGGCGCCGCCAGCACCCGCCCGGTGGTCGAGCTGGCCTGGCGCCGCCTCGGCGATCAGGCCACCCTGGTCGCCACCACGCGCGACGGCGAACGTCTGCCGCAAACCGCCCCCGGCGCGGTCGACCGCTTCGGCGATGCCGCACTGGTCGCCGCCGTCGGCCGGCTCGCCGGTGCCACGCCGGTCGCGCAGCAGCAGCTCGTCACCGACTACGACAGCTACTACTACGCGCGCCATCGCCAGGGCGTGGTCGACCGGCCGCTGCCGGTGCTGCGCGTCGATCTGGCCGATGCCGCCGGCACCCGCTTCTATCTCGATCCGCAGGACGGCCGACTGCTGGTGCGCTCCGATACCAGCCGCCGCGTCTATCGCTGGGTCTGGTCGGCCATCCATCACTGGGATTTCGGCTGGCTCGCGCATCGCCCGGTCTGGGACCTGTGGATGCTGAGCTTCGTCGGCCTCGGTCTGGCGCTGTCGGTCACCTCGGTCGTGCTCGGCTGGAAGCGGCTGCGCCGCACCTTCGGCGTCAAGGACGCGCCCAAGCCGCGCCAGCCGGCGCCGGCACGCCCGGCGGCGGTCGATGCGCCCGGGCCGCTCGCCGATGCGGCGCGCGTCGTGGCCGACACCGCCCAGCCCGGCTGAGCGCGCACCGCGTTCAACTCGATCCAACCCGTCCCGCCCGCGCCTCGGCGCGGGCATTTTTTTGGAGTCTCGCCATGAACCGATCCGCCCTGACCCGATCCCGCCGCGCCGCACCGGCCGCGCTTGCCGCCCCGCTTGCCGCGCTGCTCGCGCTCGGCCTGCTCGCCAGCCCGGCAGCCCGCGCCGGCACGCTGGCCAACGGCAGCTGGACGCCCGCCAGCTGCGGCGCCCGGCCCGAAGCCCCGGCGCTCGATCTAAAGGATGAGAAGGCCTACAACCGCAGCGTCGACGCGGTGAACGCCTATCGCCAGGCCGCGCGCGCCTATGTCGACTGCCTGGCCACCGAAGCCAATGCCGATCTGCAAACCATCACCCGCAGCGCGCGCGATGTGCAGCAGGCCACGCGCGATGCCGACGCCAGGATCCTGGCCGACGTGAAGGCCGCCGAAGCGAAGTTCAAGTAAGCCGCCCGGCCGCCCGGGCCGCGCCGCCGCTGCGGCAGGGCGAGCGCGCAAAAAAAAGCCCGGACTTTCGTCCGGGCACAAGGTGCGTTGCGCACCTGAGGGGAAACCGCCAAGAGCCCCGCGGCCACCACCCCGGGACCGGTACGCAACGCCGGCCGGTGGCGCCTCCGCCGGGAGAACCGCCGGCCTGACCATCGAATCGCGCCCGCCGGCCGCCCGCATCGGGCGCCGGCGGGCGCGCGCATCACAGGCTGCCGCTCAGCACCAGACCGACCCAGCGCGGGTACGGATTCGGCTCATAGCTCGACCAGCCCTTTTCATGCGAGCGGTCGTCGAACAGGTTGCGCACCACGATCGAGGCATCGAAGCCCTTGCGCGCCGTGCCGACGCCGAACGACAGGTCGGTCGTCGAATGCGCGCCGACCCAGGTGAAGTCGGACAGCGATTCGTCGTTGTTGTAGCGCGTGGTGAAGGCCGTGTTCACGCTCACATGCGCCACCTTGTCGCCGTAGATCGGCTGGCGATACTCGCCGCCGACGTTGACCAGCAGCTTGGGCGCACCCGCCAGCGCCTTGCCGCTCTGGTCCACGAACACCGCGCTCAGGTAGTTCAGCTCCGACGGCTTGCCGGCATTGGTAAAGCGCTTGTACTTGGCATCGTTGTACGAGGCCGAGACGCGCAGCTGGGTGTTGCGCAGGCCGCTGTACACGCCGTCGATCTCGATGCCCTTGGACTGCACCTTTTCAGCATTGCCCTGCACCGACACGTACTGGGTCGAGCCCTGCTGCGCGGTCTGGAACTCGTCCACCGCCACCACCGTCTGCTGGTAGTCGCGGATGTTCATCAGGAACAGGTTCGCATTCAGCGTCAGCGTGCGGTCGAGCAGCACCGACTTGAAGCCCAGCTCGAAATCGTTGGTGCGCTCGGGCTTGACCGTCGTGTCGTGGTTGTTGACCTGGAGCACCGAGCCCGACTTCTCGCCGTACTGCCAGCTCACATAGCCGGTGAAGTTCTCGTTGAACTTGTAGGTCGGGCTCACGACTGCCGTCGGCAGCACGCGGTCCTTGTAGTCGCCGGCCACGCCCGAGTAGAGGCCGTTGATGCGCGCGAGCCGGATCGCCTTGGCCGCCGCGACCTGGGCCTTCTGGGCCGCGGTCAGGCTCGAATAGGTCGACACGCCGTAGTAGCGCTGCGCGACCGAGTCGGCGACTGCCGTCTGCGCCGCCGAATTCGCCGCGGTCAGATTGTTGGACGAGTCGAGCGCAAAGCCGCCGAGCGCGCCGCCGTTGGCCAGCTTGAGCCCGTACTGGGTGCTGGCCGGATTGAGCGCGCTGCCCACGCCGTTGTTGGCGACCCAGGCCCAGGTCTCGCTGTGGCGCTTTTCCTGGCCGATGCGCAGGCCGGTGTTCAGGCCCAGGTCGTCGGTCAGATGCCAGGTGGCATTGCCGTAGATCGCCGTGCTGCGGGTGCGGATGTTGTTGCGGCTGATCGTGTACAGGTCGTCGAGCGAATCGCGCAGCAGCGCCAGGCCGGCGCCGCGGTTGGTGCCGGCATTGGTGTCCAGCCGCTCGTACTGGGTGATGTTGGCGTACCAGGCGCCCGCATCGTTGCCAAAGCCGGCATGGCTCTCGACCGTGTCGCGGGTGGTCAGCGCATACAGGCCGGCCACGTAGTCCACGAAGCCGCCCGGCTGGTTGGCGATCTTCACTTCCTGGCTCAGCTGGTTGTAGTACACGCCGCCGCCGCCGAACTTGGCCACGTCGAACACCGTGCCTTCGTCGTTGCGCGCGTCGAAGGTGTAGTTGCGGAAGCCGGTGATCGAGGTGACCGTGTGGCTGCCCGTGTCCCAGTCGAGCTTGAGCGAGCCGCCCTTGTTGGACACGTACTGGCCTTCGGTGCGGTCAAAGCTCACCGAGCCGGAACGCACCGGCTGGTTGAGATAGTTGGCATAGGTCAGGCCACGGTTGGCAAACCACGACCGCGCCGAATGGCTCACGCCGTTCGCATCGGTAAAGCCGTTGAGCAGCGAGCGCACCGAGGTGCCGGTCTTGTCGACCAGCGTGCCGTCGGCGTAGCGCAGCGGCGTGTCCACGTAGTTGCTCAGGCCGTTCTGCAGCTGGGTGGTGTGCGGCTCGATGTCGATGCTGAACAGCGCCTTGAAGTCGCTGCTCGGCGTCAGCAGGAACTGGGCGCGGCCCGAGATGCGGTCCTTGTTGTAGAGGCTGTAGCTGCCGCGATCGTTGCTGGTGTTGCTGTAGTAGCCGCGCCCCTTGTTGACGCTGAAGGAGCTGCGCCAGGCCAGCAGGTCCTCGATGATGGTGCCGCCGAGCGCCGCCTTGGCGATGACCGTGTCGCGCTGGCCGTAGGTGAGCTGGTAGTCGGCGGTGGGTGCGAACGACGGCTGCTTGCTGTTGACCACCAGTTCGCCGGCGGTGGCGCCCTTGCCGCCGCGCGTGCCCTGCGGACCGCGATAGACCTCGACCGAATCCACGTCGTAGAAGTCGAAGTTGCCGAGCTGGGTCAGGCCGTAGCTCACGCCGTCCACGGTCAGCAGCACGCTCGGGTCCTGCGTCTCGGTAAAGCCGCGCTTGCCCAGGCCGCGGATCGACAGGCTGCCGCCGCGCGTATTGCTCTGGTTGTACGACACGCTCGATGCGCGCTTGGTGATCGAGCCGAGGTCGGCGGCCAGTTCACGGTCGAGCTCGGCGCCCGACACCACCGCCACCGAGACCGGCACTTCCTTCAGCTTCTCGATCTTGGGCCGGCCGCGCACGGTCACCGCCTCGAGCGCATTGGCCTCGGCCGCGTTGGGCGCGGCAGCCTGCTGGGCGACGGCATTGCCGCCCGCCAGCAGCGCCAGACCGGCCACCAGTGCGGCGGCCAGCGGCGAGCGACGGAACGGCGAAACGCCGGAATTGGCCTGGCCCCGGCGGGCTGCGGCGGAAATCGTTGGTTGGTTGCGCGGATTCAAGAGACCCCCCTTGTTTTTGGCTGATTACAAAATTGCGAGCCAGCTCCTTCAGCAGTTCACATGCCAATTGAAAAAACAATTTCCAATTGCGACCGCAATTGCAGCAGTCGCATCTGATTTGCAGCAGCAGGCTGTTGGCGCAATGACAGCGATGCGAATTGCAGCAGCGCCAACCGACCGCTCTGCGACAATTGCGGCAGCCCTTGCTGCGAATCGAACGCGCAATTGTTGCTGCCGGAAATCCTCACCTACCCAGGGGATTGCGGGCGCAGATGCAAATCGTTCAGGGCAGCGCCGGATTTTCGGCAGGCGCTTGCACAAAACCCTTCATGCAATTGGCGGCAATGAATTCATTGCCGCCAATTGCATGCGCGGCCCAAATTGCGGCGCATTGCCGGCAATCGGCAATATGCCGCCGCCGGCAATCTCCGGCGGGCGCACGGCAATTGGCCAGCAATCGGCCGGCAATCTGGCGGTGGCAATTGGCGCGCGCCGCCCGGTCAATTGGCGGGCCGGCTGAAACACACCGCCACGCGGCCGCCGCACGACGGGCGGCAGAATCGGCCGCTTCGCGATTCCTCCAGGCAGTCCATGACCCACGGCCCCTCCCCGCGCCGCGCCGGCCTGACGCGGGCGCTGCTGCGCTCGATCTGTGCCGCGCTCGCGCTGCTGCTGCTGCTCGCCGGCCCGGCCGGCGCCGCGCCGCATGCGCCCACGCCCGCGCCCAGCGCCGACACGCTGCGCATCGACGCCACGCTCGACGCAACCCGATCCCAGCTCGACGCGATCCAGAAGCGGCTCGCCGACGACATCGACGATGCCGAGCTGGCCCGGCTGCGCGACGGCGCGCTCGCCATCCAGGCGCGCGCCGACCAGACCGCCGCCGCGCTCGCGCCCCAGCTCGACGGCGTGAAGGCGCGCCTCGCCGAGCTGGGCCCGGCGCCCGAGGCCGGCGCGGTCGCGCCCGAGGCCGCCGACGTGGCGGCCCAGCGCAGCGCGCTCAACCGCGACAGCGCCACGCTCGATGCCCAGCTCAAGCTGGCGCGCCTGCTCGGCGTGGAGGGCGAGCAGGCCGCCAACCTCATCTCCGACCTGCGCCGCACCCGGTTCCAGGCCCGGCTCGGCGAGCGCACCGCCTCGATCCTGGCGCCGGCGTTCTGGACCGAGCTGGGCGCCAATCTGCCGCGCGACCTGAGCCGGCTGGCGCCGCTGCGCACAGAGCTGACCGACACCGTGCGGGCGGCGCCGGGCTGGCTCTGGCCGCTGGCGGCATTGGCGCTGACGGCGCTCGGCGCGGCGCGCTGGTGGCTCGGGCGCTGGCTGATGCGGCTGACCGCCTCGCGCGTGCCGGCCGGCCGGCTGCGCCGCTCGGCGCTGGCGGCGGCGCTGGCCACGCTCGGCACGCTGGCGCCCGGGCTGATGGCGCTGACGCTGCATGCGGCGCTCGATGCGCCCGGCCAGCTGTCGGAGCCGGTCGAGTCGCTGCTGGCCGGGCTGGTCGGCGTGGTGTTCTTCGGCGGCTATGTGGCGGGGCTGGGCCATGCGCTGCTGTCGCCCGAGCGGCCGTCCTGGCGCCTGCCGCCGCTGCCCGACAACACGGCGCGGCGCATGCGCATCTATCCGCGCCTGCTCGGCACCGTGGTGGTGGTCGGCTGGCTCGGCGAGCGGCTGGCCAGCACGGTGAGCGCGACGCTCACCACCGCCGTGGCCTGGAACTGCATCTACGGCCTGGTGCTGGCGCTGATGATGGGCAGCACGCTGCTGCGCATCGAGCGGCTGCGCCACGAGGCCTTCGCCGATCCGGCCCAGCCCGATCCGGCGCCGCGCCCGACCTGGCTGGCGCTGCTGATCGGCGCCGGCTGGGTCGCGCTGGTGGCCAGCGTGGCCAGCTTCGCCATCGGCTATGTGGCGCTCGGCGCCTTCATCACGCGCCAGGTGGCCTGGGTCGCCATCGTCGGCACCACCGCCTATCTGCTGCTCACGCTGATCGACGACGCCTGCATGGGCCTGGTGGCCGAGCGCGCCCGGCGCGACGACGCGGCCGCGCCGGCCGGGCATGGCGGTCATGCCGGCCATCCCGACCATGGCGGCCAGACCGCCGGCGCCGATCCGGCCGACGCGCCCCGCCCCGGCGGCGCGCGCCAGCTGGCGGTGCTGGCCTCGGGCCTGCTGCGGCTGGTGCTGCTGCTGTTTGCGCTGGCCATCGTGCTGGCGCCGTTCGGCGCCGGGCCCGATGAGCTGGCACATCGCGGCGCCCAGCTCGGCGAAGGGCTGGCGATCGGCGAGATCAACCTGAGCCCCTACGCGCTGCTGCGCGCGCTCGTGGTGTTTGCCGGCGGCATGTTCGCGGTGCGCATCGCGCGCGACTGGCTCGCCGAGCGCTTTCTGCCGACCACGCGGGTCGATGCCGGCATGCGCGCCTCGATGACCTCGCTGCTGGGCTATGCGGGCGGCGTGTTCGCGTTTGCGCTGGCGCTGTCGGCGGTGGGCCTGAGCCTGGACCGCATCGCCTGGGTGGCCAGCGCGCTGTCGGTCGGCATCGGCTTTGGCTTGCAGGCGGTGGTGCAGAACTTCGTCTCGGGCCTGATCCTGCTGGCCGAGCGGCCGGTCAAGGTCGGCGACTGGGTCGCGCTCGGCGGCGTCGAGGGCGACATCCTGCGCATCAATGTGCGCGCCACCGAAATCCAGATGGGCGACCGCTCGACGGTCATCGTCCCCAACTCCGAGTTCATCACCAAGACGGTCCGCAACGTCACCCGCGCCGATCCGCTCGGGCTGGTGCAGATCAAGCTGCCGATGCCGCTCGACTGCGACGTGAACCGGGTGCGCGCGACCATGCTCGAAGCCTTCACCGCGCACGAGGCGGTGCTGCCGGGCCCGGCGCCGAGCGTGTACCTGGACGGCATCGACGGCGGCAATCTGGTGTTCAACGCCACCGGCTTCGTCGGCTCGCCGCGCGACAGCTATGGCGTGCGCAGCGCGCTGCTGTTCGATGTGCTCGGCCGGCTGCGCGCCGCCGGCATCGGCATGGCGCGCCAGCCGACGATGCTGCTGCGCGAGGCGCCGGCCGCCGCCGCCGCGCCGCCTTCGCTGCCGCAGCCGCCGGCCTGAGCGACCGCGCCACGGGTGAGCGCTGACCCGCGCGAGTGCGTCACCGAAAGCGGTAAAACCCGGCATCGCATCACGGCCCTGCCATCTGGTTCGGACATTTTCGGAACAGCCTTCCGAAACCTTTCCGTCCGAGACCCGATGCCCACTCCTCCCGTCCTTCGCCCCCTCATCGTGGCGCTTGCGCTTGCCGGTCTGGCCGGCAATGCGCTCGCCGCCGGCAGCGTCGCCATCAGCCAGATCTACGGCGGCGGCGGCAACAGCGGTGCCACGCTCAAGAACGATTTCATCGAGCTGCGCAACATCGGCAGCGTCGCGGTCAGCCTCAACGGCTGGAGCGTGCAGTACGCATCCAGCTCCGGCACCAACTGGGCGGTCACGCCGCTCGGCAATCTCACGCTGCAACCGGGGCAGTTCTTTCTGGTGCAGGAAGCCCAGGGCGCCAACGGCACGACCGCCCTGCCCACGCCCGATGCGAGCGGCAGCATTCCGATGTCGGCCACGACCGGCAAGGTGGCGCTGGTCGGCAGCACCACCGCGCTCACCTGCGGCAGCAACTGCGCCGGCAACACGGCCGCCGGCGTGATCGACTTCGTGGGCTTTGGCAGCGCCAACAACGGCGAGGCCGGCACCACCGGCACGCTGAACAACAGCAGCGCCGCGCTGCGCGCCGGCAACGGCTGCACCGACAGCGACAGCAATGCCAACGACTTCACCGTGGGCACGCCCAATCCGCGCAACCGCAGCACGCCGTATGAGGCCTGCGCGGCGGGCGGCGGGGGCGGCGGCAGCGGCGGTTCGGGCGGCAGTGGCGGCACGGGCGGCGGCAGCGCCGGCAGCACCCGCATCCACGACATCCAGGGCCGCGCGCACCGCTCGCCGCTCGAAGGCACGACGGTGACCGGCGTGCCGGGCATCGTCACCGCCGTGCTCAGCGCCGGCTTCTATCTGCAAGACCCGACGCCCGATACCGACCCGGCCACCTCGGAAGGCATCTACGTCTACACCGGCAGCGCGCCCACGGTGCAGGTCGGCGACTCGGTGCTGGTCGGCGGCAAGGTCACCGAATACCGCCCGGGCGCCGATGCCGACAACCTGACCGTCACCGAACTCACCGCGCCCACGGTCAGCATCGTGTCGCGCGGCAATGCGCTGCCGGCCGCCACCGTGGTCGGCACGGCCGGCCGGCTGCCGCCGGGCAAGACCATCTATGCCGGCGCCAGCGGCGATGTGGAAACGCTCGGCAATCTCAAGCCCGCCAGCAACGGCCTCGACTTCTACGAAAGCCTCGAAGGCATGCGGTTGCAGCTCAACAACCCGGTCGCCAGCGGCCCGACCAACAGCTACAGCGAACTCTCGCTGCTGCCCGACTTCGGCAACGCCGCCAGCACGCGCACCACGCGCGGCGGCATCGTGATCGCGGCCGACGACTACAACCCCGAGCGCGTGATCGTCGACGACGGCGCGGTCAAGGTGCCGGCCGCCAACACCGGCGCGAGCTTCACCCGCGTGGTCGGCGTGCTCGACTACAACTTTGGCAACTACAAGCTGCTGGCGACCGAACTCGCGGGCTTTGCCGCCGGCACGCTGGCGCCCGAAACCACCCGCGCCGCCACGGCCGACGAACTCACCGTGGCCTCGTTCAATGTCGAGAACCTGGCCGCGACCAACCCGGTCGGCAAGTTCGACCGGCTGGCCGCGCAGATCGTGGGCAACCTGCGCGCGCCCGACGTGATCGGCCTGATGGAGATCCAGGACAACAACGGCGCCACCGACAACGGCGTGGTCGATGCGAGCAGCACCGTGGCCGCGCTCACCGCCGCCATCGCGCGCGCCGGCGGGCCGGCCTATGCCTTCCGCGCGATCAATCCGGTCAACGATCAGGATGGCGGCGAGCCGGGCGGCAACATCCGCCAGGGCTTTCTGTTCAACCCGGCGCGCGTGGGCTTTGTGGACCGTTCGGGTGCCACGCCCACCACGGCCAATGCGGTCGTCGTGAGCGGCGGCAAGCCGGCGCTCAGGTACAGCCCGGGCCGCGTCGATCCGACCAATGCGGCCTTCGCCAGCAGCCGCAAGCCGCTCGCGGCCGAGTTCACGTTCAACGGCCACACGCTGTTCATCGTGGCCAACCACTTCAACAGCAAGGGCGGCGACCAGCCGCTGTTTGGCCGCAACCAGCCGCCGGCGCTGGCGAGCGAAACCCAGCGCAATCAGCAGGCCAGCGTCGTGGCCGGCTTCGTGAGCCAGCTGCTCGCGGCCGACGCCAGCGCCAAGGTGCTGGTGCTGGGCGATCTCAACGACTTCGAGTTCTCGAATCCGGTCGGCAAGCTCAAGGCTGCCGGCATGGTCGATCTGGTCGAGACGCTGCCGGCGGTCGAGCGCTACACCTATGTCTACGACGGCAATTCGCAGGTGCTCGACCACATCATGGTCAGCAGCGCGCTGGCCAGCCGCGCCGACTACGACGTGGTGCATGTGAACTCCGAGTTCGCCGATCAGGCCAGCGATCACGAGCCGGAAGTGGTGCGGCTGAACCTGCCGGTGGTGTGGAAGAGCCTGGCCGGTCAGGCCGGCTACACGCTGTCGGGCCTGTCGTACAACCGGCTCACCCAGCTGTATCAGGGCACGGTCAAGCTCACCGCCAATGCCGATCTGGCGGCGCCGCTGGCGCTGGCGCTGTCGGGCCTGCCGGCCGGCGTGACGCTGGCCAATGCCGGGCTCACGGCCAACGGCCTGCCCGCCATCGAGCTGCCCGGCAGCCTCGCGCGCGGCGCGACGCTGACGCTGACGCTGCAGTTCCGCAATCCCGCCAACGTTCGCATCGGCTACACGCCGGTGCTGCTCGGCCGCTGAAGCCCGCTTTCCAGGACATCGCCATGACGACCCTCTTCCTCAAGCGCGGCCTTGCGCTCGCCGGCCTCGTCGCCGGTCTTGCGGCCGCCCTGCCGGCCCAGGCCGCGACCGCGTTCCGCTTCAGCTTCGACACGTCGAGTCTGGCCGGCAGCAGCGGCAATCTCGATTTCAGCTTCATCGGGCTGGCCGATGCGCCGGCCGCGACGGCCGCCATCGGCGCGCTGAGCGGCGGCAGCAGCGCCGGCAGCGCCCTGCTCGACGGCGACGCCAGCGCCACCGCCGGCGGCTGGCTGCTCGGCAACGGCGGCGGCTTCAACGCCGTGTGGCAGCCGTGGAGCTTTGGCCAGACGCTCAGCTTTGTCGTGAGCCTGGACGGCGACTACGGCGCCGCCGCCAGCGGCACGACCTTCGCGTTCCGGCTCTGGAATGCCGACGGCAGCCAGACCCTGCTCGGCGGCGACAACTTCGGCGATCTGGCGCATGCCGATCTGCTGCCCGGCGGCGCCGTCGTCACCACGCTGCTGACGGCGGCCGGCGGCGTGTCGCCGGTGCCCGAGCCCGACATGGCGCCGCTCGCCGGCCTGGGTCTGGCGCTGACCGGCTGGGCGGTGCGACGCCAGCGGCGCATGGCGGCCTGAGCGCGCTGGCCTGAGCGCGGCGGTCCGGGCGCGGCGGTCCGGGCGGCGCTCAGCCCAGCACCGCCTCCACCTCGGCCAGCAGCACGCGCGAATCGATCGGCCGCAGCAGATAGCGCACCGCGCCGAGCTGCAGCGCGCGCAGCCGGGCGCTCTGCTCCCAGCGCGTGCTGGTGATGAAGACGAAGGGCACGCCGCGCAGCCGGGCGTCGTCCTTGACCTGCCGGATGAAATCGAAGCCGCTGCCGGTGCCCATGCCCACGTCCGAGATGATGAGATCGGGCACTTCCTCGCGTGCCAGCGCAATGCCCTGCTCCACCGTGGCGGCGGTGCGCACGCGATAGCCGAGCGGCGTCAGGCAGCTGGTGACGATGCTCAGGTTGTCGGCCACGTCGTCCACCACCAGCACGCGTTCGCGCACGATGGCGCTGGCGCGCGGCTCGACGGCCGGGGCGGTGTGCGGCACTGGCGGCGCGGCCGACGGCCGGCGCGCCCGGCCCAGATGCATGCCGATGCGCTCGACGAAGCCTTCGGGCTCGATCGGCTTGGCGAGGTAGTCGTCGAAGCCCTCGGCCAGCAGCCGCTCGCGGTCGCCGAGCATGGCGAAGGCGGTCAGCGCCACGATCGGCACGTCGGCCAGCCGGGGCTCGGCCCGCGCCGCGCGCACGAAGGCATCGCCGCTCATGCCGGGCAGCTGGATGTCGCACAGGATCAGGTCGGGCCGGCGTGCCAGCGCCGCCTGCCAGCCGGCCTCGGCATCGGCGGCCACGCGGCAGTCGTGCCCCCAGACGCCGAGCAGATAGGTGAGCAGATCGGCGTTGGCCGGGTGGTCCTCGATGATCAGGATGTCCGCCATGCCACCGGCTCCAGCACCAGGGTGAATCGGCTGCCCACGCCGGCAGTGCTCTCGAACTCGATGCGCCCGCCGAGCAGTTCGGCGAGCTTGGCGCTGAGATGCAGGCCCAGGCCGGTGCCGCCGGCCTGGCGCTGGGCGTCGCCCACCTGCGAGAAGGCGCCGAACAGGCGCGGCTGGTCCTCGGCCGCGATGCCCACGCCGGTATCGGTCACGGAGAAGTCGAGCCGGCCGGCGGCGCCGTCGCCGCTGCGCGCGAGTTCGAGCGACACCCCGCCGCGGTCGGTGAACTTGATGGCATTGGCCACCAGATTGAGCAGCACCTGATGCAGCGCGCGCCGGTCGGTGTCGACCACGGTCTCGCTGCCGGGCAGGCGCAGGTCGAAGCCGATGCCGCGCGCCTGGGCCTGGGCCCGCAGCGAGGCATCGACCGCCAGCAGCACCTCGTCGCAGCTCACGCGGTCGCGCCGCAGCTCCACCCGGCCGGACTGGATCTTGGCCAGGTCGAGCAGGTCGTTGATGAGCGACAGCAGATGCTGGGCGCTGCCCTTGATGGTGCCGAGCTGGCGCTCCTGCTCGACGGTGAGCGGGCCCGGCAGCTTCATGAGCAGGATGCCGGTGAAGCCGATGATGGGGTTGAGCGGCGTGCGCAGCTCATGGCTCATGGTGGCGAGGAAGCGGTCCTTGGCCTGGTTGGCCAGCAGCAGCTCGGCATTCTTTTCCTGCAATGCGCGCTCGGTGCGGCGGCGCTCGGTGGTGTCGCGGATCGCGCTCATCACGAACAGGCCGTTGTTGGTGACGAGCGGGCCGAGGCTGATCTCGACCGGGAATTCGCTGCCGTCGGCGCGCAGGCCGTACAGGTCGAGCCCGGTGCCCATGTTGCGGGCGCGCGGCGCGGCGAAGTAGCCGCTGCGGTGGCCGGCATGGGCCTGGCGGTAGCGCGCCGGCAGCAGGGTCTCGATGGTGGCGCCGACAATGGCGCGCCGGTCATGGCCGAACATGCGCTCGGCATGGGCGTTGAACAGCACGATGCGGCCGCATTCGTTGACGATGACCGTCGGGTCGGGCACCGATTCGAGCAGGTCGCGGTAGCGCGCCTCGATGAACTCGGCATCGCGCCGCACCCGCGCCGCCGTGGTGTCGCGCAGCGCGCAGACGTAATGGCTGGCCGCGCCGGTGCTGTCGCGCACCACGCTCACGCTGGCTTCGACCGCCAGCAGCATGCCGTCGCGGTGGTGGCGGATGAAGCTGGCGCTGTCGTGGCCGCTGGCGGCGGCATCGGCCAGCATCCGGCGGTGCTCGTCGAGCCGGTCGGGCGGGACGATGAGGCCGGCGAGCTTGCGCCCGACCGCCTCGTCGGCGCTGTAGCCGAAGGTCCGGGTCGCGCCCGGGCTCCACAGCTGCACGCAGCCGCCGGCATCGAGCGTGATGAGCGCATCGGGCGAGGCATCGACGAACAGGCCGGCCAGCTGGGCCTGGTCGTCGGCAGTCAGGGCGAAGGGCATGTGCTCCCCCCTCGGGATGGGACGGGCAGTTGCGCCGCCAAGCGTGTCTGCCATCTGCGGATGTTGCGCGCAGTACGCGGCCGCTGCTGCAAAAGCCGCATTCCGGTTGCAGCTTTGTGCGGCGCCGCCGCCGGCGCCGGTATGTGTCAGGCCCTGTCGGCGCTGCGGATCGCCACGCGCGCTTCGTAGAATGGCCGCGCCTTCACTTCCAGAGCACGCATGCAACGTCGCCGCCTCCTCCAGAGCCTTGCCGGGCTCGCCCTGCCGCTGCCCGCCGCGCGCGCTGCCGATCCGGCCGAAAGCCTGCGCATCGGCCTCGCCGCCGACATCACCACCTTCGATCCGCACTGGCTCAACACCGCGCCCAACCTGTCGGCGCACAGCCATGTGTTCGAGGCGCTGACGCGCAACGACGCGGATGCGCGCGTGGTGCCGGGGCTGGCGCAGTCGTGGAAGGCGCTCGATGCCCACACCTGGGAGTTCAAGCTCAGGCCGGGCGTGCGCTTTCACGACGGCAGCGAACTCACGGCCGACGACGTGGCCTTCAGCCTGGAGCGGCCCAACACGCTCAGCGGCTCGCCCGGCCCCTTCACCAGCGCGACCCGGCCCATCGCCGAAAAGACCGCCGTCGACAAGCTCACGCTGCGCCTGCGCACCCGCGAGCCCAATTACGCGCCGCTGCTGATCGATCTGAACAGCGTGTTCATCGTCAGCCGGCGCGCCGCCGCCAAGGCCGGCGAGGAGGCGTTCACGCGCGGCACGGCGGCCATCGGCACCGGGCCGTACAAGCTCGCGCGCTTTGCGCCCGGCGAGGGCGTGGAGCTGGAGGCGTTTGCCGGCTATCACGGCAGCAAGCCGGCATTTGCCCAGGCACTGCTGCGGTCGCAGAGCAGCGATGCGGCGCGCGTGGCGGCGCTGCTGTCGGGCGATGTGGGCGCGATCGAAAGCCCGCCCACCGCCGATCTGGCGCGGCTGGCCAAGGACCCGCGCTGGCGCGTCGAGCAGAAGGTGTCGTGGCGCACGCTGTTCCTGCATCTGGATCAGGGCCGCGAGGTCTCGCCCTTTGTCGCGGCCAAGGACGGCAAGCCGCTGGCCGCCAATCCGCTGCGCGATCTGCGGGTGCGGCGCGCGCTGTCGCTGGCGATCAACCGCGCGGCCATCGTGGCGCGCGTGATGGAGGGCAATGCGGTGGCGGCCGGCAATCTGGTGTCGCCGCCGATCTTCGGCCACGACCCGGCGCTCAAGCCCGAGGCCTTCGATGCCGACGGCGCGAAAAAGCTGCTGGCCGAGGCCGGCTATCCGGACGGCTTTGCGCTGACGCTGCACGGCCCGGCCGACCGCTACATCAACGACGACCAGATTCTTCAGGCGGTGGCGCAGATGCTGGCGCGCATCGGCATCGCGACCAAGGTGCAGACCTATCCGGCGGCGGCCTATTTCCAGCGCATGCGTGCCGGCGAGTTCTCGGTGGCGCTGCTCGGCTGGGGCTCGCAGGCCGGCGATCTGGCGCTGCGCTCGCTGCTGATGACGCCCGACGCCGTCGCCGGCTGGGGCGCGTGGAACTGGGGCAAGTACAGCAATCCGGCGCTGGATGCTGCGGTGAAGCAGGCGCTGACCACGCTGGAGCCGAGTGCGCGCGAAGCCGCGTCGCGCGTGGCGATGGGCATTGCGATGAAGGATGTGGCCTGCATTCCGCTGCATCACCAGCTGGCCAGCTGGGCGACGCGGCGCGAGCTGCGCTATGCCGCGCGTACCGACGAATTCACCTTCGCCTTCGACTTCGCGCGCGCCTGACCGTGACCGCGCCGCACCCTGCCCCGTCGGCCGCGCCCGTCACGCCCGTCACGCCCGTCACGCCGCCCGCGCCCGCGCCGCGCCGCTGGCTCGCCGCGCTCGGCCTGCTCGCCAGCCTGGCGCTCGGCGCCTGCGCGCCGCCGGCGCCCGAGGCCGATCCGCGCAATGCCGCCGCCGCGCCCGCCGCCCGGCCGCAGCTGCGCTTTCTGGGCGAATTCAGGCTGCCCGCGATCAAGGTCGACGGCATGCCGGTCGGCGGCCTGTCCGGCATCGACTACGACGCGGCGCGCGACCGCTGGCTGCTCATCAGCGACGACCGCAGCCAGCGCGCGCCGGCGCGCTTCTTCACCGCCCGCATCGACTGGAACGAGGCGCTCGGCCTCGATGTGCAGGTGGACAGCGCCACCGTGCTGCGCCGGCCCGACGGCCAGCCGTTCTCGCGCGGTGCCATCGACCCGGAAAGCCTGCGCCTGATGCCGGACGGCAGCGGCGTCATCGTCGCCAGCGAGGGCCTGCGCCTGCGCACGCCGCGCCGCGCCTTCATCCAGCCGTTTCTGCGCGAATTCGCGCTCGACGGCCGGCACCGGCGCGAATTCATCCTGCCGCCCAATTTCGAGGCGCGGCCCGATCGCGGTCCGCGCTCCAATTCGGTCTTCGAGGGCACGGCCATCACGCCCGACGGCCGCTGGCTCTGGGCCGCGCTCGAAAGCCCGCTGCTCGACGACGACGAAGTGCCCGACGCCGAGCGCGGCGCCTGGCTGCGCTTCACCCGCTTCGACCTGAAGACCGGCCAGCCCGCGAGCCAGTCGGTCTATCCGCTGTCGCGGCTGCCGGCCAGGCCCTGGTTCGGCATCGGCGGCGGCGAGATGTTTCCTGACGTCGGCGTGAGCGAGATCGCCGCGCTCGACGACGAGCGGTTGCTGGTGCTGGAGCGCAGCTTCGTGTTCGGCCACGGCTTCGTCAGCCGGCTGTTCGTCGCCGATCTGGCCGGCAGCACCGACACGCTGGCCATCGACAGCCTCGCCGGCGCGAGCTTCGTGCCCGCCACCAAGCGATTGCTGATCGACCTGTCCAGCCTGCCGGTGGCGCGCGAGAACCTCGAAGGTCTGGCCATCGGCCCGCGACTGCGGCATGCCGACGGCAGCCCGGGCGGGCGGCTGGTGGTGCTGGTGGCCGACGACAACTTTCTGCCGCTGCTGCTCAACCAGTTCCTCGCCTTCGAGCTGCTCGACTGACGCCGCCAGCCGCCGGCGTCAGATCAGCGGCGTGAGCGGCTTGCCGCCCGCCACCACCGATTCGTCGGCATCGACGATGGCGGTCGTGCCGCCGAGCGTCGCCGAGCGGTCGGGCAGCGTGCCGCTGCGGCCCGGGCCGGCGTTGTAGAAGCGGTCGACCTCGCCAGCCCAGGTGCTGTCGGCCATCGACGGCCAATGGTCCTTGTCGAAGCCCGGCGCGTCCTTCAGCCGCTCCTTGTCCGCGTCGAGGCGGAAACACTTGGCCGAGGTGTCGAGCGTCAGCGCCGACCAGGGCACGGCGAACAGCTTTTCGCCGATGGTCAGAAAGCCGCCGAACGACAGCACCGCATAGGCGATGCGGCCGCCCGGCACGTCGAGCATGATTTCCTTGATGTCGCCGAGCTTCTCGTCGGTCGGGCTGTACACGTCGTTGCCGAGCAGGGTGTCGGCGCCCATCAGGCGCGGGCCGGGGCCTTCGGCCAGTTCGCCCGCATACATGCCGAGGCGGTCGCGCGTCAGATAGTTGTTCGGGGTGATGCTGTCCATGTCGGTCTCCTTGCCGTGTTGAAGGGAAAACCGCCTTGCCACCGCCGACCGCACGGGCCGGCTTGCGATGTGCAAGGCGTGATCCGACTGTGCGACGCGGGCGCCGTCGGGTCGGTCAGGCAGATGCGGGGCTGCATGACGGTGCGCCGGAAGCCTTGGGTAGGCGCGGGCCGACAGTGCGCTGCCCGTTTGCGGTGCAGCCACGGCGAATCCCTTATGGCTCAAGCACTTGGCGGCTTTCTCAAGCGGTTATCCACACCCTTGGGCACATTTTCTGTGGGTAATTCCCGAATCCGGCGCCGGCCGGCACCGCACGACGAGCGCCGCCACAAATTCGCCCGTCGGGCAGCAATCGCTTTGCAATCAATGACTTGAGTCGGTTCTCACAAGCTTGTTCACAGCCCTGCGCACATTTCCTGTGGACAGCTGGAGCGGTGGATTCTGTGGATAACTCGCGCAGTCATCCACATTTGCAGGTCAAACGGGCGCGCTGGGCGTTTTCGCGCCGCCGCGCCGCTTTGCCTTGCCGATCAAGGGCTTGCGACGACTGTCCGCGCGCTTCCCACGGCTTGCCCACAGCTCTCCCCACAGTTTCTGTGGACAGTTTCGGTGCATGGCCAACGCCGGACCGGATGGGCTTGCTTCTTGCGCTCAAGCTTGCATACAAGTTCGTCGGGAGCCGCCCATGCCGCGCATCGAAGTCCCCGCAGTCCCCGAGCCGATCGCGCTCGATACCGCCCGCACCGCCGTCGTCATCATCGACATGCAGCGCGATTTCCTCGAACCCGGCGGCTTTGGCGCCAGCCTGGGCAACGACGTGTCGCTGCTGCGCAAGGCGGTCGCGCCCTGCCGCGCGCTGCTGGCGGCGGCCCGCGCCGCCGGACTGCTGGTCATCCACACCCGCGAAGGTCACCGGCCCGACCTGAGCGACGCGCCGCCGGCCAAGATCGCGCGCGGCGCGCCGAGCCTGCGCATCGGCGATCTCGGGCCGATGGGCCGCATCCTGGTGCGCGGCGAGGTCGGCCACGACATCGTCGACGAGCTCTATCCCGAGGGCGACGAGCCGGTCATCGACAAGCCCGGCAAGGGCGCGTTCTGGGCCACCGACCTGCATTCCATCCTGGTCAACCGCTACATCGAGAACCTGATCGTCTGCGGCGTGACCACCGAGGTCTGCGTGCACACCACCGTGCGCGAGGCCAACGACCGTGGCTTTCGCTGCCTGGTGCCGGGCGATTGCTGCGCCTCCTACATCCCCGAATTCCATGAAACGGGCCTGCGCATGATCGCGGCCCAGGGCGGCATCTTTGGCTGGGTGACGGACAGCGCCGCCCTCATCGCAGCACTCGATTCGGCCCCGCTGCGCGCGGCCGCCTGAAGCACCCAACCTCGGGGAGTCCCGCCATGCAGACCAACACCCTTTCCGGCTTCAAGCCCCGACTCTGGGTTCCGGGCGACTGGAACGCCTTCTTCGGCTTCGGCACCAACATCCTGGTGAACATGCTGGTCCTCACCGGGCTGCTGCGCTTCGTCCTGAAGATGCCCGACGAAGTCGTCTTTGGCCGCATCCTGCCCGCCGTGGGCCTGATGATGGCGCTGAGCACCGGCTACTACGCCTGGCTCGCCTACAAGCTGGCGCAGCGCACCGGCCGCACCGATGTCTGCGCCCTGCCCTCGGGCATCAGCGTGCCGCACATGTTCGTGGTGGTGTTCGTGATCATGCTGCCCATCGCGCTCAAGACCGGCGACCCGATCCGTGGCTGGGAGGCCGGGCTGACCTGGGTCTTCGTGCAGAGCTTCGTGCTGATGGCGGGCGGCTTCGTCGCGCCGATCATCCGCCGCATCACACCGCGCGCGGCGCTGCTGGGCACGCTGGCCGGCGTGTCGGTGGCCTTCATCAGCGTGCGGCCGGCGCTGGAGATGTTCATGACGCCGGCCATCGGCGTGGTGTGCTTCGCGATCATCGTGGCCAGCTGGTTTGGCGGCGTGCGCTGGTTCAAGGGCGTGCCGGCCGGACTGGTCGCCATCGTGGTCGGCAGCGCGATTGCCTGGGGCAGCACGCTCACCGGCCATGCCATCGGCGGCATGAGTCTGGCCAAGCTGGGCGCGGCGGTGTCGAGCTTCGGCTTCTCGGTGCCGCTGCCGGCGGTCGGGCATGTGTTCTCGGGCTTCGAGTTCCTCGGCGTCATCCTGGTCACGGCGATTCCGTTCGGCATCTACGACCTCGTGGAAGCGATGGACAACGTCGAGAGCGCGGCGGTCGGCGGCGACAGCTACCCGACCACCCGCGTGCTGACGGCCGATGGCGTCATCAGCCTGATCGGCTGCCTGATGGGCAACCCGTTCATCAACGCGGTCTACATCGGCCATCCGGGCTGGAAGTCGATGGGCGGGCGCATCGGCTATTCGGCGGCGGTCGGCGCGATGGTCATCGTGCTGAGCTGGTTTGGCGTGATCGCGCTGCTGATGGCGCTGATCCCGGTCGTCGCCATCTCGCCGATCCTGCTCTACATCGGCATGCTGATCGGCGCGCAGGCGTTCCAGGAATCGCCGCGGCTGCATGCGCCGGCCATCGTGCTGGCGCTGGTGCCGCATCTGGCGGCCTGGGGCAAGTTGCAGATCGACAATGCGCTCGGCGCGGCCGGCACCAGCGCGGCGGCGGTCGGGCTCGACAAGCTCGGGCAGGTCGGCGTGCTCTACGAAGGGCTGGCGGTGCTGGGCGGCGGCGCGATCCTGGGCGGGCTGGTGCTGGGCGCCATCGCCAGCTTCATCATCGACCGCAAGTGGAATCAGGCGGCGGCGTTTGCCGGCGCGGGCGCGCTGCTGACGTTCTTCGGCTTCATGCACGGCGAGGCCATCGGCATCGGCGAATCGCCGGCGGTGGCCGTGGCCTATCTGGGCGTCGGCGTGGTGCTGCTGCTGGCCGGGCGGATGGGGGCGCCGGCGCCGGCCAGCGCGCCCGCGAGCGAGCTGGGCGGGCTGCACGACACGGCCGGCGCCTGAAGAGCCATCACCGGAAGGAAAAAGTCCGCGCCGACAACCATCGGCGCGGACAAGTGCCGGCGGCGCACGCGCGTCGCCAACAGGAGAAATCGGTCAGACGATGGCCAGCTCGGCGCGGCGGCGGAAGCCTTGCGCCTGCTGCATGTCGGCCGGGCTGAGCGCCATCCGGTCGAGCAGCGCGAGCTGTTCGGGCAGGTTGCGCATGCAGCGGTTGCGCCAGTGCAGCGGCAACTCGCGGTCGGTGGCGGTGTCGAGCAGCACCTGCGCCGTGACCACCGCCGCTTCCCACGGATCGATGCGGCTGCGCTGCGCCAGAAAGCCACCCACCTGCACGAACTGCTCGACCATCTCGGGATGCTCGGGATGCAGCGCGCAGCGCACGCGCATGGCGACAAAGCTCCATTTCTGGCGCGGGCTGAGATGGCAGAAGTAGCTCACGGTGGACCTCGGAATCGTCTGTAGATGCGAATGATTATCAATTCATAGCCATAACAGCACAAGTGCGATTACATTGTTATTGAGATCAATTCTCATCCAGATAACCGAGGGGCGCGATCCGCCGCCCCGCCTTCAATCAGGAAAGACGCATGAGCGTGACCATCGTTTACGGCTCGGACGGCGGCTGTACCAAGAAGCTCGCCAACAAGATCGCCAGCAAGACCAACGGCAAGGCCATCGACATCAAGAAGGCGCAGGCCACCGATTTCGAGAACGCCTCGCTGCTCATCCTGGGCTGCCCGACCTATGGCGACGGCGATCTCCAGACCGACTGGCAGGACCACATCGGCACGCTCGAAGAGGCCGATCTCGACGGCCGCAAGGTCGCGCTGTTCGGCACCGGCGACCAGATGAACTACCCCGATTCCTTCGTCGACGCGATCGGCATCCTCTACGACCTGGTCACGGAAAAAGGCGCCAAGGTGGTCGGCTTCACCGACACCAAAGGCTATGACTTCACCGGCTCGGCGGCGCTGCGCGATGGCCGGTTCGTCGGCCTCGCGCTCGACGAGGACAACCAGGCCGGCAAGTCGGAAAAGCGCATCGCCGAGTGGCTCGCGCAAATTCGCTGAACGATTTCCGCCCGGTTGCAGATGAGAGTAATTCGCAACTAAGATCCAGACGACGGGAAGCTTCCCGATCCGCATTGCACCCGCCAGCCCAGTCGCCAGCCGTGCCTCACCGCTCACTGACCCGACCATGCTGGCCTCGACCACCCGTCTTGCCCTGTCGCTCGCCCTGATCGGCGGCGCGACCTCCGCCTCGGCGCAAACCGCCGCCGCGCCCGTCACGCGCGAGGTGCGCGTGCAGCCCGTCACCGTCAGCGCCACCCGCACCGAGCGCGATCCCGACAGCGTGCCGGCCACCGTCACCGTCCACGATGCGGACGCCATCGAGCGTTCCGGCGCGCGCGACCTGAAAGACCTGTTCGCGGGCGAGATCGACGTGGAGCTGCGCGCCCAGGCCCGCCGCTTCACCGCCGCAAGCTCGGGCGTGGGGCGCGGCGGCAACGAAGCCATCAACATTCGCGGGTTGGAAGGCAACCAGGTGCTGATGCTGGTCGACGGCATCCGCGTGCCCTCGGCGTTTTCCTTCGGCCCCTTCGTGACGGGCCGGGGCGACTACTTCGACATCGACAGCCTGGCCCGCGTGGAAGTGCTGCGCGGCCCGGCCTCGACGCAATACGGCAGCGACGGGCTGGCCGGCGCGGTCAGCCTCGTCACCCTCGGGCCCGACGACGTGCTCAAGCCCGGCCGCGCGGTCGCCAGCTTCGTGCGCAGCGGCTATGCCAGCGTGGACCGGTCGTGGAACAGCAGCGCCGCCGTCGCCGGCCAGTCGGACGGCGTCAAGGCGCTGCTGCTGTACACGCGCCGCGACGGCCACGAGCTGCGCAACCAGGGCGACAACCACGCCGCCGACGCCACCCGCACCGCGCCCAATCCGCTCGACAGCGGCAGCGACAACCTGCTCGGCAAGCTGGTCTGGCAGGCCAGCGCCGAACACGAGCTTGGCCTGACCGCCGAATGGCTCGACCGCCGCGTCACCAGCGAGGTGCTGTCGGGCCGCGCCGCCACCGTCACCGCCAGCACCAGCGTGATCGACCTCGACGCCGACGACCGCCTGCGCCGCCGGCGCGTCTCGCTCCAGCACCGCTACACGCCGGTCTCGGCGGGGCTGTTCTCGGGCTGGACCACCCAGCTCTACGCGCAGGACGCCGAGCTGCGCCAGTACACCGCCGAGGACCGCGCCAGCGCCGCCGACCGCACGCGCGACAACCTCTACAAGGAGAAGATCGTCGGCCTCGGCACCCAGGCCGGGCAGCGCTTCGCGCCGTGGGAGCAGCGGCTGAGCTGGGGCCTGGACCTGAGCCGCGCCACCATCACCGGCCTGCGCGGCGGCACGGTGGCGCCGGCCGGCGAGAGCTTTCCGTCGAAGCCGTTTCCCGATACCGACACCACGCTGGCCGGCGCCTTCGTGCAGGACGAATTGCAGCTCGGCCCGGTCGGCGTCTTCACGGGCCTGCGCTTCGACCATTACAAGCTCGCGCCCTCGGCCAGCGGCTACACCGGCCGCGCGAGCACGCTGTCCGACCGGGCGCTGACGCCCCGGCTGGGCGCGGTGTGGAACCTGGACGAGCGCCTCGCGCCCTATGCGCAATGGGCGCTCGGCTTCAAGGCGCCGCAGGCCGATCAGGTGAACAACGGCTTTGCCAACCCGGCCCAGGGCTATCGCTCGATCGCCAATCCCGACCTGAAGCCCGAGCACGCCAACAGCATCGAGCTGGGCCTGCGCGGCCGGCTCGACACGCTGCGCTGGCAGCTCGCCGGCTTCGACAACCGCTATCGCGACTTCATCAGCCAGCAGCGCGTGAGCGGCGCCGGCACGGTCGCCGATCCGACCGTGTTCCAGTACATCAACCTTGCCAAGGTGCGCATCCGTGGCGCCGAGGCGCGCGCCGAATGGCGGCCGCTGCGCCAGCTCACCGTCGACGGCGGCATTGCCGGCGCCCACGGCGACAGCGAGATCGGCGCGGCCACCACGCCGCTCGACAGCGTGGCGCCGCTGCGCGCGGTGCTCGGCGCCAGCTGGGACGCGGGCGCATGGTCGGCCCGCCTGCGCTGGCGCCATGCCAACGCCAAGCACGCCGACCGCGTGGCCGACGCCACGCAATACCTCAGCCGCGCCTCCGACGTGCTCGACCTGGGCGCCAGCTGGCGCATCACGCCCGCGCTGCGGCTGCTGGCCAACATCGACAACGTCGCCGACGCCCGCTACTGGCGCTGGAACGACGTGCGCGGCCAGCTCGCGACCAGCAGCGTCATCGACGCCTACACCGCGCCCGGCCGCAGCTTCCAGCTCGCGCTGCGCGCCGATTTCTGACCCACCGCACCGGAGCCGCCATGGCCGACCTTCATCACGACCTGCGTCTTGCCTTCGCCGAAGGCCGCGCCGCCGGCGCGCGTCACCGCGACATCGCCGCGCGCCTCGGCGTGCCCGAGGGCGAGCTGATCGCGGCCCACGCCGGGCTGTTCGGCGCCGAGGAATCGCCGCTCAAGGCCACCCGGCTGCGCCCGCCCTGGGACACGCTGCTCGGCGCGCTCGAACCGCTCGGCGAGCTGCTCGCGCTGACGCGCAACCCGGCCTGCGTGCACGAGAAGACCGGCGTGTATCGCGGCCTCGGCGGCGCGGGCCCGGTCGGCCTGGTGCTGGGCGGCGCCATCGACCTGCGGCTGTTCTGGCGCGAATGGGCGCACGGCTTCGCGGTGGATGAAACGCTCGCCGACGGCCGCCATCAGCGCAGCCTCCAGTTCTTCGACGCCGGCGGCGAGGCGGTGCACAAGGTCTTCACCACGCCCGCGACCGACCTTGAGGAGTACTGCGCCCTGGTCGCGCGCTTCATGGACCCGAGGCTGTTCCACGGCATCGACTGCATCGGCCGGCCGGCGCCCGACGCGCCGCTGGCCGACGAGGACATCGACGTGACCGGCCTGCGCGACGCCTGGCTCGCGATGACCGACACGCACGAATTCTTCGGCCTGCTGCGCCGCTTCAAGGTGACGCGCGTGCAGGGCCTGCGGCTGGCCGGCCGCGCGCTCGCGCACCGCATCGACGGCGGCGCGGCGCGCGCGCTGCTCACCGGCGCGGCGGCCAGCGGCGTGCCGGTCATGGTGTTCGTCGGCAACCCCGGCTGCATCCAGATCCACACCGGCCCGGTGCGGCGCGTGGAGGCGCTCGGTCCCTGGCTCAACGTGCTCGACGACGGCTTCAACCTGCATCTGCGCGAGGACCACATCGACAGCGCCTGGGTCGTGCGCAAGCCCACGGCCGACGGCATCGTGACCTCGCTCGAAGTCTTCGACGCCGGCGGCCTCAACCTCGCCATGTTCTTCGGTGAGCGCAAGCCCGGCCAGCCCGAGCGGGCCGACTGGCGCGCGCTGGTCGCCGGCCTCGAAGCGGAGCCGCAGCCGTGCGCCCGGTGACGCGCCGGCACTGGCTGGGCCAGGGCGCGCTGCTGGCCGGCGCCGGCTGGCTGCCGCGCATGGCGCGCGCCGCGGCGCTGCCGGCGGCCATCGCGGCGCTGCTCACCGACGTGATGGCCGCCGCCACGCTCGGCGAAGTCCGGCCGGCACGCAGCACGCGGCGCATCGTGAGCGTGGGCGGCGCGCTGACCGAAACGCTCTACGCGCTCGGCGCCGAAAGCGAGCTGGTCGGCGTGGACAGCACCTCGCTGCATCCGGCGGCCGCGCGCGCCCTGCCCAACGTGGGCTATGCGCGCACGCTGTCGGCCGAGGGGCTGCTGGCGCTCGCGCCCACCCTCGTCGTCGCCACCGAGGACGCCGGGCCGCCGGCCGTGCTGCGCCAGCTCGAAGCCGCGCGCGTGCCGCTGGAAGTGCTCGATTCCAGTCACCGCTACGAGGGCCTGCTGGCGCGCGTGCGCCGGCTCGGCGAGATCACCGACCGCCGCGACGAGGCCACGCGCCTGATCGACCGGCTGACGCAGGAATGGCGCGCTGCGCAGGCGCTGGTGCGCAACCAGCCCGGGCCGGCGCCGCGCGTGCTGTTCATCCTGTCCCATGTGCCCGGGCAGGCGCGCGTGGCCGGACGCGGCACCGCCGCCGACGCGATGCTCGGCTATGCCGGCGCCAGCAACGTGATGGCCGCCTTCGACGGCTACAAGCCGCTCACGCCCGAAGCCGCGATCGCCGCCGCGCCCGAGGTGCTGCTGGTCACCACGCAAGGCCTCGACGCGGCCGGCGGCATCGACGGCCTGCTGGCGCTGCCCGGCCTGGCGCAGACGCCGGCCGGCCGCGCGCGCCGCGTGGTGGCCTTCGATGCGCTGGCGCTGCTCGGCTTCGGTCCGCGCATGCCGGCGCTGCTCGGCGAGCTGGCCGTGGCGCTGCGCCGGCGCGCCGCCACCGCATGAACATCGCGCCACGCGGCGGGCCGGCATGAGCGTGGCTTTGCCCGGCGCCGCCCCGGCCCGCGCGCGCCTGCCGGTGGCCGCCCTGCTCGCGCTGCTGCTGATCGCGGCCGCCGTGCTCGCCGCCAACGTGGGCGCGGTGCCGGTGCGGCCGGCCGACTGGCTCGCGCCCTTCGGCGATGCGCCGCTCGGAGGCAGCGCCCATGTGCTGTGGCATCTGCGGCTGCCGCGCATCGCGACGGCCACCGTCGTGGGCGCCAGCCTCGGCCTGGCCGGCATGCTGGCCCAGGGCCTGTTCCGCAATCCCATGGCCGATCCGGGCCTGCTCGGCGTCACCAGCGGCGCGGCCAGCGCGGTGGCGCTGGCGCTGACCTTCTTCGCGGCGGTGCAGGCGCCGTTGCCGCCGGCGTTGCGCATGTGGGTGCTGCCGGTGGCGGGCTTCGCGGGCGCGCTGGCGGTGTGCTTCGGGCTCGACCGGCTGGCGCGCTGGCTGGCGCCGGGCTCGATCGCGGCGCTGCTGCTCACGGGTCTCGCCATCAACGCGGCGGCCATGGCCGTCGTGGGCCTGTGCAGCTTCTTCGCCACCGACGAGCAGCTGCGCAGCATCAGCTTCTGGACCCTCGGCTCGCTGGCCGGCGCCAGCTGGGCGGTGTCCGGCGTGCTGGCCGTCGCGCTCGGCGCCACCGCGCTGGCCGGACGCCAGCTGGCCGCCGGGCTCAATGCGCTCGCGCTCGGCGAGTCGGTGGCGGCGCATGTCGGCATCGACGTGCCCCGGCTGCGCAACCGCGTGGTGATTGCGCTGGCGCTGGTCAGCGCGCTCGCGGTGGCGTGGTGCGGCGCGATCGGCTTCATCGGGCTGATGGCGCCGCACATCGCGCGGCTGGCGGGCGGCGCCGACCAGCATCGCGTGCTGCGGCTGGCGCCGCCGATCGGCGCGCTGCTGCTGCTGGTGGCCGACACGGTTGCGCGCACCGTCGCCATCCCGGCCGAGATTCCGGTCGGCATCTTCACCGCGCTGATCGGCGCGCCGTTCTTTCTGCTGTTGCTGCGCGGCATCGCGCGGCGCGACGGCGGCGTGGCGTGAACGCGCCGCTGCTCGACCTGCACGGCGCGCGGCTGCGGCTGGGCGGGCGCGACTTCGGGCCCTTCGATGTGGCCGCGCGGCCGGGCGAACGCATTGCCATCCTCGGCCCGAGCGGCGCGGGCAAGTCGACGCTGCTGCGGCTGGCCGCCGGCGATCTTGCCGCGCGCGACGGCGGCGTGCGGTTGGCGGGCCGGCCGGTGCGCGACTGGACGCCGGCCGCGCTGAGCCGCCGCCGCGCGGTGCTGCCGCAGGCCGGCACGGTGGCCTTCGGGCTGGAGGTGGAACTGGTCGTCGGGCTGGGCCGCGTGGCGCGCGGCACGGCGCCGGTCACAGCCGACATCGTTCGGCAGGCGCTCGCGCTGGCTTCGGCCGGGCATCTGGCCGGGCGCCGCTTCGACCGGCTTTCAGGCGGCGAGCAGGCGCGCGTGCATCTGGCGCGGGTGTTCGCGCAGTTGTGGGACGAGGAGTCGGCGCTGCTGCTGGCCGATGAGCCGCTGGCCGCGCTCGACCCCGGGCTGCAACTCGAACTGCTGGCTGCGCTCGACGGTTTCACGCGCCAGCGCGGTCATGCGCTGGTGGCGGTGCTGCACGACATCAATCAGGCGCTCGCGGGTTTCGATCGGCTCTGGCTGGTCAGCGCCGGCCGGCTGCTGGCCGACACGCCGGCCACGTCTGACGCGTTGCCGCTGCTTGAGGCGCTGTACGGCATCGGGCTCGATCGGGTGGATCGCGCCGACGGGCGTTGCGCGGTGTTGCCGCGCCGGCTGAGCGGCTAGGTGCCGGCCTTGCGGTTGGCGGCGCAGGCGGTGCGGCGTGCTTCGCGTTGCATTGCGCCGCACCGCCAGCGTCAGCCCAGCAGCGCCAGCGCAGCCGAATAGCCATCCGCCGCCGCCACGCGCCAGGCCCGCACCGGCCGCGCGAACGCCGGCCAGTCGACGCTGAACGCCTCCCCGTCCGGCAACACGCAGAGCCCGCGCATGCCATCGCTCAGGCCCGTGCCGGCAGCCTTGAACACCGCCTCCTTGCCCGACCAGATCGCAAAGAAGGCGGCCGCATCCGCGCCGTCGCCACAGGCCGCGCGCTCGTCGGGATGGAAGGCATGCGCAGCGATGCCAGCCAGCGCCGGCCGCACCGCGATGCGCTCGATGTCGACGCCGACCTCGCCCGCTTCCGACAGCGCGATCAGCGCATGCGCGCCCGAATGCGAGACGTTGAATTGCAGCGTCGCGCCATCGAGCATCGGCTTGCCATGCGCGCCGGCGCGAAACGCCAGCGCCGCCGGATCGCAGCCGAGCCGCGTGCCCAGCAGCCGGCGCAACGCACCGCGCGCAGCCACGAAGCGCAGACGGTCGTCGGTCATGCGCAGACGCAGCGCGCGCGCGCGCTCGGCCGCGTCGAGCAGCGGCCAGTCGGGGAAATGAACCGGATCGGCCGCGGGCGAGGCGGCCGAATCTGCAACCGCACGGCCAGCCTCGGGCGGCGCGACCGGCACATCGACGCGCCACAGCGCGACGCCATCAGGCACGCCGGCCGGCAGCGCCAGCCGCCGGCATGGCAGCCCGGCCGGCGCGGCGATCTCAGGCACGCGCGCGCAGCAGCGGCTTGCCGAACAGCAGCTTGGCGACCTTGTTGCGCTTGCCCATCAGGTCGGCCAGCGTGTAGCCGTCGAGCACCGCATAAAAGGCTTCGACCGCCTCGGCGAACACGTCGCGCATGCCGCAGGCCTTGGTGATGACGCAGGTGTTGGTGGCCTTGTCGAAGCATTCGGCCGGCAGCGCCGCGCCCTCGGTGCTGCGCACCAGTTCGCCCACCACGATGTTCTCGGGATCGAGCGCCAGCTCAAGACCGCCGCCCTTGCCGCGCACGCTGTTGATCCAGCCCACGCGGGCCAGGTGATGCACCACCTTCATCAGATGGTTTTCCGAGATGCCGAAGGCCGTGGCGATCTCGGCGATGGTGGCGCGGCGCAGCGGATCGGTGGCCAGATAAATGAGGACACGAATGCTGTAATCGGTGAAGTTGGTCAGTTTCATGGCGCGCGAAGATACACCCTTGATGCATCTTCATTTGCCACCGGACAAGCCTGCCCGCTTGACCTGACGCAAACGCCCAACGCAAGACGCCGCTGAAGCCGCCATTGGAATGCCGCTTATGCGGCCGGCGCGGCACCGAATTGCCGGTGCCGCGCCGCGCGCATCAGTGCAGCTTGAGCCGCCCCGACACCCGCTTGTGCAGCAGCCGTGCAAGCGCGAGCACCATCGTCTGCCCCACGCCCAGCACCGCGACGTGATGCGCGATGTGCAGCGACATGTACATCCACTTGGCGACCAGCCCTTCCACGAAGAAGTTGGTGCCCGACAGATTGCCCATGAGATTGCCCACGCCGCGATGCTCGCCGAGCGACACCAGCGAGCCGAAGTCCTTGTAGACGAAATCCTCGTCCACCTGGCCCTCGCGCAGCCGCGCCAGCAGCACCCGCGCCAGATAGCTCGCCTGCTGATGCGCCGCCTGGGCCCGCGCCGGCACGAAGCCCGGATGCCCGGTCTCGTTGGGCGGCAGCGGACAGGCCGCGCAATCGCCCATCGCATACAGGCCCGGCGCCGAGGTTTCGAGCTTGCGGTTCACCACGAACTGGTTGAGCCGGTTGGTCGTGAGCCCCAGACCCGGATTGCTGTCGGCCGCCTTGATGCCGGCCGCCCACACGATCAGCTCGGCCTCGATGTCGCCGGCCGAGGTAATGAGCCGGTCGGGCTCGATCGACGTGACCTTGGTGCCGGTCAGCACGCGGATGTTCTTGTGCTGGAGCGCCACCGTCGCCTGCTGCGAGATCTTTTCGGGCAGCCCGCCCAGGATGCGCGGCCCGGCCTCGACGATGGCGATGTCGAGCCGGAACCGGTGCTGCGGCCCGACGCCGGCCAGAAACACCTGATGCGACTCCAGCAGCTCGGCCGACAGCTCCACGCCGGTCGCGCCGCCACCGACGATGGCGATCGACAGCTGGCGCCGCTCGGCGAACGCCGCCCGCGTGAAGGCCGTGAGCAGCCGCTTGCGGAAGGCTTCGGCATCGGCCTCGCGCTCCAGCACCGCCGCGTTGTCGGCGCCCGGCGTGTTGAAGAAGTTGGAGCCGCAGCCGATCGCCAGCACGCCCCAGGTAAAGCTCACCTCGCGCGCCGGCACCACCAGCTTGCCGTGGTCGTCGGTGATCTCCTTGAGCTTGAGCGTCTTGCCGGCCGCGTCGAGCCCGGCCACTTCGCCGAGCGCAAAGCTGAAATGGTTGCGCTGCGCCAGCGTCGAGTAGTTGAGCCCTTCCTGATGGATGTCGAGCGTGCCCGCCGCGACTTCATGCAGCGTCGGCTTCCAGATGTGAAACAGCGAACGGTCGACGAGGAGGACTTTTTCGGGGCCCAGGCGCCGGCCGAGCTTGCGCCCGAGTGCCGCCGCCAGTTCCAGTCCGCCCGCACCGCCGCCCGCAATCACGATGTCGTAATGCATGCGATTTCCGGTTGAATTTCTTGGAGGAGGAAATGGATCGGTCAGACCCCGCGGCACGCCGGCTTCCAGCGTGTTGGCCGATCCAGACGCACGGCGACGGCGCGATTCGCACCCGTCCCGATCCGCGACTGACGGCGATCTGACGAGCGTCGAGGCTAGCGGCCGTCTGCCGCCGCCGCAATCCCATGTGCCGGAATGCCGAAACTCAGCTTCCCTCGGGTACCGGCAACGGCAGCGCCGTCGTTTCCTTGATCTCTTCCATCACGAAATAACTACGGGATTCGGTGACGCCGGGCAGATTGAGCAGCACTTCGCCGAGCATCTTTCGATAGGCGCCGATCTCGGAAATGCGCGCCTTGACCAGATAGTCGAAGTCGCCCGAAACCAGATGGCACTCCAGAACGCCGGGCAGGCTTTCCACTTCGCGGCGGAACTTTTCAAAGATGCTGCCCGACTTGGCCGACAGCTTCAGCTCGACAAACACCAGCAGCGGCAGATGCAGCGCCTGCGGACTGAGCCGCACGGTGTAGCCAAGAATCACGCCCTCGCGCTCCATCCGGCGGATGCGTTCGGCGCAGGGCGTGACCGACAGGCCGACGCGCTCGGCCAGTTCGGTCACCGGCATGCGGCCGTCGCGCTGCAATTCGTCGAGCAGCTTGATGTCGATGCGGTCAAGGTCGCGGGTGGTCTGGGTGCGGTTGCGCATGGCGATGACTCCTGGGCCGGATGAGCAGCAATCTTCGCTCCCGATGACCGTAAAAACAGCGGATTTGCATGTGCAGCAACGGGCAAACGGTGCGAGTCACCGCCGCAACCGCCGGAAAATCGCAAAAAAGCACGCGCGAAATCCTCCTGCCCGGCCTTGCGGCGATCCCGCAGCGCCACGGCGTCGCGCGCCGCCCCAACCATTCCCCGGGAGCAGCGCCATGCATGTGATCGTCCTTGGAAGCGGTGTCGTCGGCACCACCACCGCCTGGTATCTGGCCAGCGCCGGCCACCGCGTCACGGTCGTCGACCGCGCCGCCGGCCCGGCGATGGAAACCAGCTTCGGCAATGCCGGGCAGATTTCACCGGGCTATTCCACGCCCTGGGCCGCGCCGGGCCTGCCATTCAAGGCCATCAAGTGGATGTTCGAGCGCCACTCGCCGCTTTCCATCCGGCCCGACGGCACGCTGTGGCAGTTGCGCTTCATGGCGCAACTGCTGGCCAACTGCACGGCCGAGCGCTACGACATCAACAAGGAACGCATGGTGCGGCTGGCCGAATACAGCCGCGACTGCCTGCGCGACCTGCGCGCCACCACCGGCCTGCAATACGAGGGCCGCACCGGCGGCACGCTGCAACTGTTCCGCACGCATGACCAGGTGAAGGCGGCCGAGAAGGACATCGCGGTGCTGGAGCGCTGCGGCGTGCCCTTCGAGGTGCTGGACCCGGCCGGCTGCGCGCGCGTCGAGCCGGCCATCGTCAAGGAAAAGCTCGCGGGCGGCCTGCGCCTGCCGGGCGACGAGACCGGCGACTGCCAGCTGTTCACCACGCGGCTGGCCGAGCGCTGCCGGCAACTGGGCGTGGAGTTCCGCTTCGGCGCCAACATCCAGGCCATCGTGCCGAGCCGCGACCGGGTGGAAGCGGTGCGCATCGACGGCCAGCTCTACGGCGCCGATGCCGTGGTGTGCGCGCTCGGCAGCTATTCGCGCGACATGCTCGGCAAGCTCGGCATCGAGGCGCCGGTGTATCCGGTGAAGGGCTATTCGCTCACCGTGCCCATCACCGATGCGGCGCAGGCGCCGGTGTCCACGGTGCTGGACGAGAGCTACAAGATCGCCATCACCCGCTTCGACAACCGCATCCGCGTCGGCGGCATGGCCGAGCTGAGCGGCTTCGATCTGGGCCTGAATCCGCGTCGCCGCGAGACGCTGGAAATGGTGGTCGGCGACCTGTTCCCGCGCGGCGGCGACATCCCGGCCGCGAGCTTCTGGACCGGCCTGCGCCCGATGACGCCCGACGGCACGCCCATCGTCGGCGCCACGCGGTTCCAGAACCTGTGGCTCAACACCGGCCACGGCACGCTCGGCTGGACCATGGCCTGCGGCTCGGCGGCAGTGCTGGCCGATCTGATGCTGGGCCGCACGCCGGCCATCCGCGCCGACGATCTGGGCATTGCGCGCTACGGCCGGCCGGCACCGGCGAGCGCCCACCACCCCGCCGGCGGCGACCTGCCGCTGAGTGCCCACTGAGCGAAAAACCCCACGTTTGAAAGGCGACAAAGCCGACGCGCCGCGCGGCACAAACCATTCAAACGAGGCTTGATTCGCATCAATCGGCAGGGAACGGAGTTTGCAGGGAGTGACTACAGAACCTGTCACTCACCCCCGGAAAAGGATCGGACCATGCAGATCGGTGTGGATACCGCGCGCGCGGTGGAAAACAAGCGCGTCTTCGTCGTCGACAGCAATGACGTGACCGGCATGGCCTTGCAATTCATGCTGGCCGACGAGATGGAATGCAACGTCTACGAAGACGTGCAGACCGCGCTCGACTGGGCCGAGAACCGCCCGCCGCAGGTCATCCTGCTCGGCGAAGCGCTGCTGCTGAGCGATGGCGTGGACATCGTCGGCAAGTTCAAGGCCGCGATTCCCGAAGTGCGCATCCTGCTGGTGACGGCCGACGCCGCCGCCGAGCATGTGAAGGCAGGCATCGCCGCTGGCGCCGCGTCGAGCATCGTCAAGCCGCTGACCGTCGAGGCGGTGCGCCGCAAGGTCGATGCGCAGCTGGGCCGTCGCGCCGCGCTGAGCATTCCGGTCGCCCAGGGCTGACCGGGCTGGCGCGGGCCTTCCGCGCCAGCGCTGAATTTCCGGGCCGCCACCGCGCTGCCCGGCTGTCTCTCCTCCCCCTCAGAACACCCGCTCGACGGTAAAGCCGCGCGCCTCAAGCAGACGCGGCAGTCCGAGCGGACCCACCATGTGCAGCCCGCCCACCACGGCAAACGCCCGCTCGCCGGCCGCGTGGTGCGCGGCGATGCTATCGGCCAGCGGCGGATTGCGGTCGTCGAGCAGGCGCCGCATCTGCGCGCGCTCGGCCTCGTCGCGCATGCAGTCGCACCACTCCCCGTAACGCTCCAGCTCGTCGAGATTGCCGTCGGCCCAGGCGCGCAGCAGGCGCCGCGTCTGCGCCGCCTCCTCGCCCGAGGCGTTGCGCGCGAGGCCATCGAGGATGAAGGCGCGCGCCTGGGCGGCGGTCATCGGCGGCAGCAGCGCATCGATCTGCGCCTCGGGCGTTTCGAGCGCGACCAGCGGCAGCTTGTAGAAGCGCGCGACGCCGGCGACGGCGGTTTCCTGGCCGTAGGACGCCTCCAGTCCGGCGCGGCGCGCGTCGAGCACGGTGATAGTGATGAGCTGGATCAGCGGATGCAGGCCGGCGGCGATGCGCGGATCGGTGCACTGCTCGCGCCAGGCGTCGGCGAGCTTCTCGGCCACGTCGGCGTCGAGCTTGAACTCGGGCTTGCGCTTGGACGCCTGCTGGAGCCGGACCTGGGTCGCCGGGTCGGCCGGGTCGAGTTCCATGAGCACCACGTCGCTGGCGCGCATGGCGCGGCGGATCGTCGGGCCGAGGTAGATCCAGTCGGCCTCGCCGAGATGGATGCTGGCGAACAGCCACGAGGCGCGGCCGTCGCGCTCCAGCTTCCAGAGCAGGCCGCGGTCCCTTGAGTTGGCCTGGCCGATCTGCACTTCCTCGCGCGTGGGCGAGCGCGGGAAGGCGGGGCAGTCGGTGGCGATTTCGCGCGCGGCGAGGGGCGTGGTGAAGGTGGTGAGGAGCAGTGCGGCGAGGGTGGCGAGCTGGGCGGTGCGGCGGCGCAGTCGGGTTTGCGGGGTGAGGCGGGGTTGCGCCTCGGCGTGAGGCATTGCTTGTTGTTCCGACTTGCGCATTTCCGTTCCCCCGTTTGGTTGTTGTGGGTTGGACGGTTTCACAGCGGCGGGATTCGCGCCAGTCGGGGTGTGCTGGTGGCGGCCGCGCAGTGGCGATGCCGGCGCGGCCTTGCTGCCAACTCCAAAGTCGGCCTTTTATTCGGCACGCGGCTTTTTCTCACGCTGAAGTGCCTTGAATTCCAATTCCAGTGCTTGCAGCTTTGCATTGCGCTCGTCGTCGCTGCGCCAAGCCTCGACGCAATGGTTCTTGATTTGCGCGAAATGCTCGGAAGTCAATTGCTGAAGAAAGCCAGCCCGCAGCCTATTGGAAGCCAATATCGGCACCAGCAGGTCTTCCTCAATCTCCGTTGCGCAGGTAACGCTTGGATTAGCCTTCAGCCATTGCACATACGACATCACATTATCCACGGCGACCGTATCGCCCCGATCAATTGCATCCCTTAACACAAAGAACAACGGACGCTGCATCAACGCGCCGGCGTAATTTGCTTCCTGCGCAGCGTGTCGAAACTCAGGGAAGCGGTTGATGAATTCACGGCGCCATTTAGACATTGCGACTCTCCTGTTGAATCAGCTTTTAATGCTTAACTGCTCGCTCATTGTGCAAATCGGCGTTGGCCAAAGCATGGCATCGCAGATTCACACGAGCGATTGACCCTGCAATCGAACAACTGCCCACGGCGTGTTCGGCAGCAGCAAACGGCCCTCGGTATTGATGGTTCGCAAGGTGAGCAGACCTGTTCAAGCTACAATTTCGGTATACAAATTTGATAACAAAATGCATAAAGATACGGCGCCACCGGAAAAATCGACTGAACGTGCTGCTTGAAACTTCGTTGATCGACTCGGCATAATATGCTAATGCTGCCCAATCTCAATGCCGCCAATATTCTCTTCGATACACCCAGGATTGCCCGCAACCATGACTAAGCGATCCGGCAAATCTGGTGGGGCTACAAAGTGGACACATGTTCTGATGTTGTCGGCCACGAAGCGACTAGTGGCAAATATGGCAGCACCGACTTCGATGAATGTGGCTGCTGCTAATGTATGGCAATAGAGCTTGGAATTTTTATTTTAGCAAAGTTACTTGGACGGATCAGAAGAGCAGTCGGATGTAAGTCCAGTCGCCCATTTCTCCATACAGGCCGATATTTGGTTAAATTGGCTATCATTATCACCGGGTTATCGTGCGAGTTATGGCACAAGCAATTGATTTGACAGACATTCTCTTGGACGATACCAAGCCATCCTACGGCCCCTAGGGACTTTCAGCGAGCCGGCGAAAAGCGCATAAGGTTCGACGTAAGTTTTAGTACGCAGACAGAATTATCCGGATCGATCGAAGTATTTGTGAAAACAGTGACTTGTTGGGTAAGCTAATAGCTAGAATGCACAATTCGCATTCGATTCATCCTAAACAGAGAGCCCACACATGAAACGAGATTGGGAAATCATTCGCACCGTCCTTTTGAAGCTAGAGGAGGCGCCAACCGCAAATACCAATCTAACACCGAACAAGTTGCCCGAGTATGCGGAGCAGGAAGTCGCGTACAACATGCGACTCCTCGATCAAGCCGGCTATGTCAACGGAAAATTCCTTGAATCGAAGTCAGGCAATGGCGCCATTCATGCTGCAATCGTCACCAACATGACAATTGCTGGGCATGAATTGCTTGATACCATCCGAAGCGAATCCGTTTGGAGCAAGACAAAGGAAACGTTCAAGTCCAAAGGACTTGATATGACGTTTGATCTCGTGATCTCCGTTGGAAAAAGAATCGTCGAGTCCATTCTCGCTTCATAGGCTGCAGAAACAATGCAACCAATTTGGCCTAACCCCTCTAGCGACCTCATACGAATGTTAGGTGGCATAGCTACGGACCCACGCTCGTCAGTTCACTATCATTCAACAAGGCTTACCTTGAAGTTTCTTCGCAATATCACTACAGCGCTGTCCCCTCGCCGCTCTCAGTTCGCAAAACAACTCCAGAGAAAGCGTCGTCAGCTGGCCGAAGAAAGCCTGCTGGCTGGGGTTTCTGTGAGTGGCACCGTACAAGACAGTTTGAGGCGGGCAGGTCTTGAAGCCATCGACCACGCGTTCTCGCCAGACTCCGTCATAGCAAACGCGATGGAAATTTATCGCTTCCCTCACCTACAGAGCTTCTATGGAAGTCTGACCGAAAAAACGCGCGCCACGATGGAAATGCAAGACCCCAAGAAATGGGCCGAGCGCCTGAATTCATTCGTGGGCCTGATCGACGTACACCTTACAGGTCGTGGAGATGCTGCCGTTCATTTACCTGCGTTTCGTTCTTTTCCTGAGTACTTGATATTTGCTGTGAAGCGAAATTATCCAGATCATCCATACCTCACCGCTGCGTATGGGTTCACGCCCGCGTATTTCAACTACGCCATTGAAGAGTCTAGTGTCGTGTTTGGTTAACGCACTGCCCAACTCAATTTACAAGGGTCTCCATCTTCGTCAAGAGAAACTGCCCATACAAGAGCAGAGCGAAAAGTCTGCTGTGGCTAGAACTTGGATCGGACGCTTGACGACCAAGGTAATCGATGGTGTGTCTGGGATTGGCATCGAGGTTGCTGCAACTGGCATTGCGAAAACAATCGCCGCCCATTTAGGGCTTCCAGGTGCATGACCCATCCACTCATTCCGCCCGCCTGCGCAGACCGGTGGATTCAGATGTTAGGCAATTCTCAAGGATATCTCAATGAACACAAAGTTTTCTTGGCAAGCGCAGTTGCCAAAGAGCATTAAAGCTCAAGCAGAGGATAATATTCGCAAGGACATTCCGCATTTACACCTAAAAGCATGTCATTCTGAGCCTGTCATCGTCACACTGGGCTCATCTGATCTGCTACTGAACTCTATAGGCGGCAGCATCAAGTGCAGCTGCGGAAAATTACTTAGCACTATCATAGGTGCCAGCGATGGTTCGAAACTCACATACACCAACGTGAGTCTCTGATACCACCTCAATCCAATCCATTTTTCAAAACACGACCGGCTAAATCCAGCCCTTTAGTTCAGGCTCTTAGCCAAAACACCAACTCTGGAGAGCGTATGCGTGCCCTTCTAATCACTGTTGCATTACTGTCACTCACCGCTTGTGCAACATCAAGACCGATTCAAGGCCCGAATGGCGGCACGGCCTATTTCATCAAATGTGGAAGTGCAGTAATTGACGCATGCTATGAAGAAGCGGCCAAAGTATGTCCAGCAGGTTACATATTCTTGGACAAACAAGGCAATCCCAACGCAGCAGTTTTGTCGAATGGAGCCGGCGGCTTTAACGTCATACGTGGCCCAAACACAATGCTGATAGAATGCAAGCAGTAATTTACAAATTGCTCGCCATGCGTTCCCAGCAATGTATAAGCCATAATTCCCGAGCAGATCCATTTCGGTACATTGCCCGCCGAAACTGGGATATTCATCAGAGCCCATTTGAAAACTTTCAAGCCGCCATCAGGAAGCCCACTTTAATGGCGCCACCCATCAAAAATCGCCTAGCTTTTATGCAGAACCACGACTATTGAGGCTGCGCGAAGGCTATCTTTCGACAGTCAATTGAGTTCCCAAAAAAACTCTCAGGATATTGACGAACAACATGATCCCGGAGGTCAGCGCTATCAGTGAGTCAAAGAAGGCTGACAAGTGGGAGCGCAAGAAATTCAGTCAAAATACGGCCATACCAGCGGCGCGTAGCAATTCTGGAAATGAATCAAGCTAATCCGCCCCCCCGCCAACTTCACAACAGCCCAATCCCCGCCAACCGCCCCGCGCAAATCTCCCGCACGATCCCCACGAAATCCTCGGCATAAGCAGTCCCCGCCAACGCCGCCGGCAACACCGCGTGCAATTCGCTCCACAACCCACCCGCGCCAATCGGCCGCGCGGTCACGTAGTCGTGGCTCACGTAGTTGTCCACACCCCAGTTGGGCAGCGCCGCAATCCCGCGCCGGCTGGCCACCAGCTGGAGGATGGCCACGGTCAGCTCGGCGGTGCGGCGCTCGAAGGCGATGCCGGCCGGCGCGAGCAGCTCGCGGATGAGGTCGATGCGCGCCTCGGGCACCGGGTAGGTGATGAGCGTCTCGCCGGCAAAGTCGGCCGCCTCCAGCCGCTTGCGCCGCGCCAGCCGGTGCTCGTTGGCCAGCACCGCAAGGATTTCGAAGCGGAACAGCGGCCGCACCGCCAGCGCCTTGCCGCGCGCGCCCGGTGCCGAGCCGATGACGACATCGGCGCGGCCTTCGTCGATCAGCCCGAGCGGATCGGCATGGAAGCCGGCCACCAGGTCCAGCTCCACCTCGGGCCAGCGGCGCCGGAATTCGTCCATGACCGGCATGAGCCAGTCGAAGCAGGTGTGGCATTCGAGAACGATGCGCAGCGTGCCGCCGCTCGCGCCCTTCATGCGCAGCAGGTCGCGCTCGGCGTCGTCGATGGCCGGGAGCTGGGCGCGCGCGAGCGCCAGCAGCCGCTCGCCGGCAGCGGTGAACTTGAGCCCGCCACGCGTGCGCTCGAACAGCGCGAGGCCGTAATGCGCCTCCAGCGCGCGGATCTGGTGTGACAGCGCCGATTGCGTGACGTGGACGCGCTCGGCGGCGGCGGCCAGCGTGCGGGTGTCGGCAATGGCGAGGAAGGAGCGCAGATGGCGCAGTTCGAGCGGGCTGGTCATGGCGCCGAGCATCGCACAGCATGAGCCGTACTCATCGAGCGTTGAAAAAACGTCGCTTGATTCATGCACATCGGCTGCCGAGACTGCGCTCCCAGACTTCTCTCAAGGCAGCGCCATGACCCTCGTCCACACCCTCGGCTTTCCGCGCATCGGCGAACGACGCGAACTCAAGTTCGCGCTCGAAGCGTTCTGGCGCGGCGATTCGCCGGCCGCCGCGCTGGAGGAAACCGCGCGCTTTCTGCGCGCCCGGCGCTGGCAGACCCAGGCCGCCGCCGGCCTCGGTTTGGTGACGGTCGGCGACTGCGCGCTCTACGACCATGTGCTCGACACGACGCTGCTTCTGGGCGCCGCTCCGGCGCGCTTCGGCTTTGGCGCGGCGCGCATCGGCCTGGCCGAGCAGTTCGCGCTGGCGCGCGGCAATGCCGATCAGCCGGCGCTGGAAATGACCAAGTGGTTCGACACCAACTATCACTACCTCGTGCCCGAGCTCGATGCGCGCACGCGGCTGTCGCTGCATGCCGGCGCGCTGCTCGACGAGGTGCGCGAGGCGCAGGCGCTCGGCCATCGCGTGAAGGTGGCGCTGGTCGGGCCGCTGACCTGGCTGGTGCTGGGCAAGTCGCATGAGGCGGACTTCGACCGGCGCGCGCTGACCGGCGCGGTGGCGGAGCAGTACGCGCGGCTGCTCGGCGAGCTGGGCGCGCTCGGCGTGGAATGGGTGCAGCTCGACGAGACGGCGCTCGTCACCGATCTGGATGCGGGCTGGCTGGCGGCGGCGGATGCGATCTATGCGCGGCTCGGCGCGGCAGCGGATGGGAAGGCGGGCGCGACCGCCGAGGCTGCCGCCGCCCGGCCGCGCCTGCTGCTCGCCGCCGCGTTCGGCGATGTCTCGCGCCACGCCGCGCGGCTGGCCGGCTGGCCGCTCGACGGGCTGCATCTCGACCTGGTGCGCGCGCCGGACCAGCTCGCCGCCTTCCTGCCCGACTGGCCCGAGGGCCGCGTGCTGTCGGCCGGCGTGGTCGATGGCCGCAACGTCTGGCGCAACGATCTGCGCCGCAGCCTCGCCACGCTGGCGCCGCTGCATGGCGCGCTCGGCGACCGGCTCTGGCTCGCGCCGTCGTGCTCGCTGCTGCATGTGCCGGTCGCGCTCGATGCCGAAACCCGGCTCGACGCCGAGGTAAAGCCCTGGCTCGCCTTCGCCACCGAAAAGCTCGGCGAACTCGCGCTGCTCGCGCATGCGCTCGATGCCGCCAGCCGCCACGACCTGGGCGCGCGCGCTGAAGACGACGCCGTCCTGGCCCGCGCCCTCGCCGCCTCCGACGCCGCGCGCGGTGCCCGGCTCGCCTCGCGCCGCACGCTGCACCGCACCGTGCGCGCCCGCGTCGACGCCATCACCGCCACGATGACCGAGCGCGCCAGCCCGCACGCCGTGCGCGCCGTCGCCCAGCAGGCCGCGCTCGGCCTGCCGCCGCTGCCCACGACCACCATCGGCTCCTTCCCGCAGACCGCCGCCATCCGCGCCGCGCGCGCCGCCCACCGGCGCGGCGAACTCGGCGCGCTCGACTACCTGCACGCCATGCGCGCCGAGGTCGCCGACGTGATCGCGCGCCAGGAAGCGCTCGGCCTCGACGTGCTCGTGCACGGCGAACCCGAGCGCACCGACATGGTCGAGTTCTTCGCCGAACGGCTCTGGGGCTATGCCGTGACCGAGCACGGCTGGGTGCAGAGCTACGGCTCGCGCTGCGTCAAGCCGCCGATCCTGTTCGGCGACATCCTCCGGCCCGAAGCGCTCACGGTCGACACCGCCAGCCACGCCCAGTCGCTCACCGCGCGGCCGGTGAAGGGCATGCTCACCGGCCCGGTGACGATGCTGCAATGGTCCTTCGTGCGCGACGACCTGCCGCGCGAGCAAGTGCAGCTGCAACTCGCGCTCGCCCTGCGCGACGAGGTGATCGCGCTCGAAGCCGCCGGCATCCGCATCGTCCAGATCGACGAGCCCGCCTTCCGCGAAGGCCTGCCGCTGCGCGCCGCCGACCAGCCGGCCTGGCTCGACGCCGCCGTGCGCGCCTTCCGCCTGAGCGCCGCCGGCGTCGCCGATAGCACGCAGATTCACACCCACATGTGCTACTCGGAATTCAACGACGTGCTGCCGTGGATTGCCGCGATGGACGCCGACGTCATCACCATCGAAACCTCGCGCTCCAACATGGAATTGCTCGATGGTTTCGCGCGCTTCGATTACCCGAATCAGATCGGCCCGGGCGTGTACGACATCCATTCGCCGCGCGTGCCGTCGGTTGAGGCGATGCTTGCGCTATTGAGGCGCGCATGCGCGGTGATTCCGCGCGAGCGGTTGTGGATCAATCCGGATTGCGGGTTGAAGACGCGGGGGTGGATTGAGACGCAGGCGGCGTTGGCGAATATGGTTGAGGCGGCTCGGCAGCTGCGGGGGGAAATGGCTTAAAGCGATTTTTAGCAGGGTTGCAGAATTACAAAGCGCGAGGCCGTTGGCCTCGCCTTATCCGAAACTCCCTACATCGCCGTGGCGAACATCAGCCAGCCGAATTTTTCAATAATTGCCTGCATGAAAGATGCTGCCCTCCATTTCAAGATATCTAAACTTATTTTAGATTGAGCAAACAGCCAATTTATAAATTAGAAAGTCCGTCAAAAACCGCTCACCTACGGCGACCGATCAATCTGTACAAAACGATAATAACCGCACGCTGCAAACGAAGTGTCACGCATGCTGCCATTGCATCTTAATTTCACCTCGAACACCATTCTCAATACACACACCAAAGGAATCCGGACGATAGTAAAGAGGTGCCCTAGCTATTGACTCCGGCAAAAGTCCGGGAACGAGCGCCTCGATAGAAGGAGGAATGTGACCGGGATAAAGACTTAAAAGTATAAATTGCCCCCTAAGACCAAAGACAAATCCACCGATACGACCATCGCGATACAAAGGAACCACAAAAATCTCGGCAGCACGGTAAATGTATGGCTTTTCTGGAAATAAAAAATATGCCCCCATTTTTGCGCAAAGGATCTCATCTCCAAACGCCACTGCGAGCAAATATGGACTTGGCCAACCCGGCTTGGAGTCATTCATGCCATAGCCAATATGAAAATCACCACCGACACTGAGATTAATTGCGGTTTTCACAAGCCAGCGCTCTAAAAGCGCACCGTTCAATACGCTATAACTGCGCCCCGCCGCAAATGCCTCAATTGCATGTTTCGCGGCTGCATCCGCTAATGACAGGTCATTATTGTGCTTTACACACAGGATTTTTCTTTGCAGAGCGTTAATACCAACGATCTTCTCCACTCCCTTACACCATTCAAAGCCTGAGACGTAAACAATCCGATCTGGAAACAATGCCTTCGAGACAAGGTGCTCATCTGACATACCTCGATCACAATCACCACGATAATTCGCCCAACAATGAGAGCAGTCAAACTTCATACAAACCCCAGAAAAATATACTGGCAAACCAAGTGCTGGCGAAACATGCAGACAAACTGCTAAACAAAGTCATTACTAAACATTAAAAGTCGGGGGCTTTGCGCTGCCATTTATTTTTGTATACTTTACTTAACTCTCGGCCATGAGCCCTATGCGTCCGCATCGAACCGACATACCCAAAACCTGGAAGTCTTGTTCTTTTGTTCACCACCAATGCCTGCAATGCAGGAAGCCCAGACCGCCCACAATAACTTTGAATAACCCCAAGAAACCATCTCGCGGATCGGTGATGCAATCCCAGCTCGGCACACAGCTCACCGTAAGTGAACGGCGGCCCATTCTCTTTTGCGCGCTTAACCAATATCGGCCATGCTCGTTTTGCTCGGGATACGTGATCAATGCTCATGGGGCACCTAACAAAATAGCTGAACAGCAAACTATGTCCGCAGACTAAAACCAACCCTAAACGTCGCACCAACAGTTTCACTGAGCATTTTCAATCTCTTGGTCCAGTTGAATGGCACCACGTACTCACTCAAAACCAAATCACTTGATCACTTTGCCAGAAAATATTGGCGATTCGCCTAAACCAAATTCATATTGTGCTACATCACCAATGAAACTATTGAGCGTTTCGCTCCACCTCTGCCACAAAGCACCCCGCCCGCCCCAGCCCCTCCCAATAGCCGCCAGCGACGCGGCGCGGGGATGAGCCCGGGCGGGGCGTCTGGCGCGCCGAGCGAAGGCGCCGGGCGCTGGTGAACGCCGCAGGCGTTCAGGTCCGCGTGTCTGAAGGTCGCGCAAGCGACCTGAGTTGGCGGACCGGCCAGCGCCCGGCGCCGCAGCGAGGGAAGCCTTGCGCCGCGCGCAAGGCCGCGCCAGTCGCCCCGCCCGGGCTCATCCCCGCGCCGCGTCGCCCCCACCATCAAGCGCCATTGGGCAACGACACCTGCCCACTCAGAAACTCCACGCAAGTCCCCGACAGCTTCACCCGATCCCCCACCAGCTCGCACAGCACCGCCCCACCGCGCCGCGACGCCTGCCAGGCACTCAGCGAATGCTTGCCCAGCCGCGCGGCCCAGAACGGCGCGAGCAGGCAATGCGCCGATCCCGTCACCGGGTCCTCGGCAATGCCGGCAAACGGCCCGAACATGCGCGAGACGAAGTCGTAGTCCACATCCTCGGCGGTGACGATGAGATTGCGTTCCTCCAGGCAGTCGAGCGTGCCGACGGGCAGCGCGGCTTCCACCGCCGCGCGGTTTTCCAGCCGCGCCAGGTTCATCGTCGTGCCGGTCCAGTACTCGACGATGTGAACGCCAAGCGCATCGACCAGCGCATCCGGCACGGCGGCCGGGATCGGCGGATCGGCCGGGAAGTCCATCGTCAGAAATTCGAGGCCCCGGGTCACGCGCAGCACGCCGCTCGCGGTGTCGAAGGCCACCTCGCGCAGATGCGGCGCGAGCTTGTGGGTGATGACCCAGGCCGCCGCCAGCGTGGCGTGACCGCAGAGGTTGACCTCGCAGGCCGGCGTGAACCAGCGCAGCCCCCAGTGCGCCGGCGCATGCGCGCTCGCGCCCACATGCGGCGCCTGCGCGGCCGAGGGCGGGCGGACGATGAAGGCGGTTTCCGACAGGTTGTTCTCGGCTGCAATGGCTTGCAGCGTGCGGTCGGGCAGCCAGTCGTCGAGCGGCACCACGGCGGCCGGATTGCCGCGAAACAGCTCGGTCGTGAATGCATCCACCTGATACATCGCCAGCTTGATCATCGTGTTCTCCTTGGCAGTCGAAGCGGCCGGGCGGCGTCGTGTGCCGGGCCGGCCCGCGTCGAAAGATGCTAGCGCGCCCACCGCGCCGCCGCGCGCGCTGCGCTACCGGGCTTTGCCGGCCTTGCGCCAATCCCGTCCTTGAAGGAATGCCGATGACCCGCCCTTTGTTCACCCCCTGCACGCTCGGCCGCATCGAGCTGAAGAACCGCTTCGTGATGGCGCCGCTGACGCGCAGCCGCGCCGGCGCGGGCAACGTGCCGCAGCCGCTGGCGGCGCTGTATTACGGCCAGCGCGCGAGCACCGGGCTGATCGTGGCCGAGGCGACCCAGGTGAGCGCGACCGCCCAGGGCTATGTGAGCACGCCGGGCGTGCACAGCGCCGAGCAGGTGGCGGGCTGGCGGCTGGCCACCGACGCGGTGCATGCGGCGGGCGGGCGCATCTTCTTGCAGCTGTGGCATGTGGGGCGCATCTCGCACACCGAGTTCCAGCCGGGCGGCGCGCTGCCGGTGGCGCCGTCGGCGGTGAAGGCCGAGGGCAAGGTCTACACGAGCAAGGGTTTCGAGGACATGCCCGAGCCGCGCGCGCTCGACCTCGACGAGATTCCCGGCATCGTCGAGAGCTTCCGCGCCGCCGCGCTCAATGCGATTGCGGCCGGCTTCGACGGCGTGGAGGTGCATGCGGCCAACGGCTATCTGCTCGACCAGTTCCTGCGCGATGGCGCCAACAGGCGCAGCGACGGCTACGGCGGCGGCATCGCCAACCGCGCGCGGCTGGTGCTGGAGGTGATGGCGGCAATCGCGGACGCGATCGGCGCCGACCGCACCGGCATCCGCATCTCGCCGATCAACAGCTTCAACGATCTGACCGACAGCGATCCGCAGGCGCTGTTCGACCATCTGGTGGCCGGGCTGGCGGGCAAGGGCTACGCCTATCTGCATGCGATCGAGGGCGACATGACCGGCAAGGACAGCCGGCCGTTCGACTGGCGCCGGCTGCGCGAGCGCTTTGGCGGCGTCTACATCGCCAACCTGGGCTATGACGCGGTGCGCGCCGATGCGGCCCTCGCCGACGGCCATGCCGACCTGATCGCCTTCGGCAAGCCCTTCATCGCCAATCCCGATTTCGTGTTGCGCACCCTGCTCGGCGCGCCGCTGGCCGAGCTGGACGGCGACACGCTCTACACGCCGGGCGCGCACGGCTATACCGACTATCCGGTGCTGGCGGGGATTTGAGCGGATGCGGCGCGCCGTCGCGGGCGCGCTCGGGTGGGCGCGTCCGGTGCGTTCAGCCCGCGTGCCGCCGGTTGCGCCGACGCAGTACCGCGGCGAGCAGGCCGCCGCCGGCCAGCAGCATCGCGGCGCTGTCGGCTTCGGGCGCCGGCGAGGCCGGGCCGAAGACCGCGCGGAAGCTGTGATCGAGCGCGGGCAGCGCGGTCCAGCGCGTGGGATCGGTCGGGTCTTCCGACCAGAAGCTGCTGCCGCCGGCATAGCTGTCGCCGGTGAAGTTGAGGTCGAGCCCGAGCTGGCCCTGGTAGACGATGACCGCCGCGTACTGCTGGCCGGCGTTGAGCGCCAGGTCGATGGCGTCGAACTGCTGATGGCCGCTGGCCGCCGCGCCGGTCACGCTGGTGGACCAGAGCGTCGCGCCGGTCGGCAGCCCGCCGACGAGCGCGCGGATGGAAAAGCTGTAGCCCGCAGCGTCGGCGCCCGGCTGGTCGAAGCTCCAGCTTTCGAGCACCCGGTCGAGCGCCGGCACGGTGAAGGTCTGGGCCGTGCCCCACCAGCCGGTGGCCTGGTCGCCGGTCCAGTCGCCCGTGGTGTCGATGACCTGGGTGGCACCGGCGCTGGCCGAGGCCAGGCACAGCAGGGCGGCGGCCGCGTTGCGCAATGCGGGCATGTCGTTTCCTTCGGTTACAAGAGGACAGGCATCTTGGCCTAGGAAAAACTACCCAAGTCACCTTGCCGCCGGACGGTTGAACGGCGCCGAAGACCGGATCGGCGGCCAGTGTTCACTGCCGCCGGCGCCGGGTTTCAGCCCAGCACTACCGCCAGCGCCGGCAGCAGCGCCGCGCCCAGCGCCTTGCTGCGCGCGCCGTCCCAGCCGCGCTTTTCATCGGGCAGATCGGCGTTGTCCTTGAACGGCATTTCCAGCGTCAGCGACAGGCAGCCGAATTCATAGCCGACCCATTTCGACGCGAGCTTGAGCGCCTCCTCGCTGTACTTGCCCGACGGATAGCCGTGCTCGGTCTGGAAATCGGGCGCGGCGGCCTTGAAGGCGGCGCAGAACGCCGCCTGCGCCTTGGCTTGCGCCTCGGTGAAGCCGGGCAGCATCTCGCTGCCGGCGACAAAGACGTAGGGCAGCCCTTCGTCGCCGTGCACGTCGAGGAAGAACTCGCAGCCGGTTTCGAGCAGCTTCTCGCGCACCGCCGCGACCTCGGGCGCGCGCTCGGACGGCTCCATCCATTCGCGGTTGAGATTGGCGCCGGCGGCATTGGCGCGCAGATTGCCGCGCACCGCGCCGTCCGGATTCATGTTGGGCACGACGAAGAAATGCGCCTTGGCGAGCAGGCTGCGCGCGAGGCTGTCGGCCGGGTCGAGCAGGCGGTCGACCATGCCTTCGACAAACCATTCGGCCATCGCCTCGCCCGGATGCTGGCGCGCGATGATCCAGACCGGCGCGCCGTCGGGGTTGCCGAACTCGATGCCGTCCATGTCGCGGCCGTCGACCGTGCGGCCCAGATCGAGATGGCGCACGCCGTCGATGCCGAGCCACTTGCCGAGCTGGCGCTGGTGGCGCTCCCACGAGTAGGGCTCGAAATAGGCGAACCACACCACGCCATGCTCGGGCGTGAAGTCGGCTTCGAGCAGCACATCGTCATAGCGGGTGTCGATGCGGAACCAGGTCTCGCGGTCGTAGCTGGCGCACAGCCTGTAGTCGCGCCAGCCGTCGGGATAGGTGCATTGGCGCGCGTTGAGGAAACGCAGCTGCACCGGCTCGCCGGGCGTGGTGGCCAGCCGAAAGTGGAACCACTGGCGGAAGTCGCACAGCGGATCGAAGGTGGAATCGACCGGGATGTCGAGGTCGATGCGGTTGCCGTCGATCTTCACGAGCTCGATCGAGCCGCTGTCGAAGTTGTCGCTGATGCGCATGGCGGGCTCCTGTGAAATCACTCGACGCGGCGCCGGAAGCGCCAGATGGCGTCGTCGGACGCGGCGGCGTCGAAGGCATAGCCCTCGCTGTCGAAGCGCTTGAGCTGCTCGACATCGCTCACGCGGTGGTCGACGGCATAGCGCGCCATCAGGCCGCGCGCGCGCTTGGCATAGAAGCTGATGATCTTGAACTTGCCGCCCTTCCAGTCCTCGAAGACCGGCGTGACGAGCCGGGCGGCCAGCAGCTTGGGTTTGACGACCTTGAAGTACTCCTCGCTGGCGCAGTTGACGACCACCGGCTGGGCGGCCTTCTGCGCGGCGAGCGCCTCGTTGAGCTTGAGCGTGACCTTGTCGCCCCAGTAGCCGTAGAGGTTGGTGCCGATGTCGGCTTCAACCTTCGTGCCCTTGAGGCGGGTGCCCATTTCAAGCCGATAGGGCTGCATGCGGTCGAGCGGGCGCAGCACGCCGTACAGGCCGCTCAGGATGCGCAGATGGTCCTGCGCCCAGGCGAGGCCGGCGGCGTCGAGCGTGGCGGCGTTCAGCCCTTCGTACACATCGCCGTTGAAGGCGAGCACCGCCTGCTTGGAGTTGGTGTCGGTGAACTCGGGCGACCAGCTCTGGAAGCGGGTGACGTTGAGCACGGCCAGCTCGTCCGAGATGCCCATGATCTGCGCCAGATCCTGCGGCCCGAGCCGGCGCATGTGCTGCGCGAGCGTGGCGGATTCGGGGATGAAGTCAGGCAGCGTGGCCGGGCGCGGCGCGGCGAGCGGTGCGGTATCGAGCGACTTGGCGGGTGAGAGCAGCAGCAGCATGGCGAGGTCCGGCGCGGCCGGTGTTATTGACGTTGACGAGGGCAGCCTGTGCGGCAGCGCGACAATATGCCTGTCGCCTGCCTGCGGGCGATTCGTTCGCATTCTTCAGAGGGAGCCCTCATGGGCCTGTTTCACTCGGCGCTGCCGGCCTGGCTGGCGATCGCCAGCTGGACGCTCGCGGGCGGCCTGCTCGGCTATTGCGCAGTGCGTGCGCCCTGGCAGCGCATCCGCGAGAACGCGGTGCTGTTCACCTGGCTGGGCACCTCGACGCTGCTGGCGCTGGTGTGGTTGCTGAGGTTCCGTCTGCATGAAGACCTGACCTTGCAATTTCTGGGCGCGGCGCTCATGGCCTGGATGTTCGGCCCGCGGCTGGCCACGCTGGGCCTGGCCGCCACGCTGGCGTTCTACCTTCAGACCACCGGCGGACCGTGGGCCAGCTACGGTCTCAACCTGCTGCTGATGGCGGCGCTGCCGGCGTTTTCGGTTGGCGCGATTGGCTGGTTTGTCGGACGTTTCGCGCCGCGCAACCTGTTCATCTTTCTGATCGGCAACGGGCTGTTCGGCAGCTTTGCGGCCACGGTGCTGTCGATGTGCGCCTCGATGCTGGTGCTGGCGGCGCTCGGCAGCCATGCCTTCGGCTGGTTTGCCGAGGAGGTGCTGCCCTGGACCCTGCTGCTGGCCTGGGGCGAGGCGATCACCACCGGGATGATCGTGACGCTGCTCACCGTCTATCTGCCGGCGGTGATGCTGAGCTTCGACGACCGGCTCTATCTGCGCCGGCCGGATCGGCTGTCATGAGCGCGCTGCCTGCCGCCACGCCGCCGCGCATCGTGCTCGACACCAACATCTGGCTCGATCTGTACGTGTTTGCCGATCCGCGCAGTGCGCCGATTGCCGCCGCGCTGGCCGCCGGCACGGTGCGGGTGCCGATCTCGCCGGGCTGCTTCGACGAGCTGTGCGCGGTGGTCGACTACCGCAAGTGGGACGGTCTGATCGCCGACCGGCCGGCCGTGGTGGCGCGCGTGGCCGCCGCCACCGAGCGCATGGAAGTGCGCAGCGATCCGGCGCTGCCGCGCTGCACCGATCCCGACGACCAGAAGTTCGTGGAGCTGGCGCTGGCCAGCGGCGCGCGCTGGCTGGTCACCAAGGACAAGGCGCTGCTGCGGCTGGCAAAACGGCTGCGGCCACGCGGCTGCGAGGTGCTGCGGCCCGAGCAATGGACCGGGCCCGAGGCGGCGCCGCTCAGTCCAGGTCGAGCGGCAGCGTCACGCTGAAGCGGGCGCCGCCGCCGGGCGCATTGGCTGCCGCCAGTTCGCCGCCCATGGCCGCCACCAGCTGCCGGGTGATGGCCAGCCCCAGCCCGGCGCCTTCGCGCAATTGCCGGCCCTGCTCGCCCTGCACATAGGGCTCGAACAGCGTGGCCAGTTCTTCCTGCGTGAGGCCGGGGCCGCTGTCGGTCACCGTCAGCTGCAAGCGGCCCCGGCCGCCGTCGGTGGCGGTGCTGAGCACGGCCTCGATCCGCACCAGGCCGGCCGGCGTGAACTTGATGGCGTTGCCCATCAGATTGCCGACCACCTGACCGAGCCGCAGCGGATCGATGCGCGCGCTGCGGTCGAGCCCGTCGGTCTGCCAGTCGAGCGCCAGTCCCTTGGCTTCGGCGGCGATGCGGGCCGGCGCCAGCGCGCCGTCGAGCCAGTCATCGAGCCGGACCGACTCGGGCCGCAGCACGATCGGCCGGGCCAGGTTCTGCTCGTACTCCAGCGTGGTGTCGAGCAGGCTGCGCAGCGTATGCGCCGAGCTGCCGATGGCCAGCAGCAGCCGGTTGCGCGTGCTGTCGGCGATCGGCCCGCGCAGCATTTCCACGCCCTGGGTGATGCCACCGAGGCTGCCGCGCAGCTCGTGCGACAGATAGGCCAGGAAGCGGCCGCGCGAGCGCGTCGCCTCCTCGGCCAGCTGGCGGCCGTGCGCCTCCACGCCGCGCGCGCGGCTGGCCTGGGCCTGGGCGCGCCACAACAGCGCCAACCCCACCAGCAGCGCCAGCAGCAGCGGGCCGGCGGTGCGCGCCAGCTCGCGCCAGGCCATGCGCGGCCGCACCTCGATGCTGAGCCAGCGCGCCAGCACCTCGGACTGCTCGCGCTCGTTGACCGCTTCGAGCCCCTTGCGCAGCACCCGCGCCAGCTCGGGCTTGTCGCGCGGCACGCCGAACCACAGCTCGCTGTCGCCGTCGTGCACCGTGCCCGAGATGAGCAGCCGGCCGGCCCAGCGCCGCTCGATCAGATCGCTCACCACCTTGATGTTGCCGATGGCCAGCTCGACCGCGCCCTCGGCCAGCGCGCTCAGCACCTGGTCCTGGCGGTCGAGCTCGACCAGCTGGATGCCGGGATAGCGCGCGCGCAGCTCGGGCAGCAGAAAGTGGTCGCGCAGCAGGCCGACGCGGGCCCGGCCGGCCAGCGCCAGATCGTCGATGCCGTCGCTGTCGAGCCGGGTGACGATGGCCGTGGGCACGCGCAGGAAGGGGCCGACGAAGTCGTAGGCGAGCCGGCGCTCGGGCGTGCGCGCCATGCCGACGAACACGTCGAGCTCGCCGGCGCGCACCCGGCGCGACAGGTCGGCAAAGCTGCCGCCGACGGCGCGCACCACTTCGAGCCCGGCCTTGTCGGTCGCCAGCTTGAGGAAGTCGGCGCCCAGTCCGCGGAACTCGCCGAGCTCGCCGGTGAAGGTGATCGGCGCGAAGGTGGCGTCGTAGCCGACGCCGATGCGGCGGTGCGCCTCGACCCAGGCCAGTTCGCCGTCGGTGAGTTCGGCCGTGGTGGCGGGCTGGGCCGCGAGCACGCCCGCCGGCAGCCAGCGCGCCGCCAGCCGCGAGCGGTCAGCCGGCGTGATGGCGCCGAGCGCCCGTTCGAGGATGGCGGCGAGCTGGGTCTGGTCGGGCCGCAGCACCGGCCCGAGCGGCGTGTCGCCGACGCCGGCATGACTGCGCAGCTCGACATTGGCGAGCAGGTCGCGCTCGATGAAGAACACCGTCTCATGCTGGTAGCCGATGAACAGGTCGGCGGCGCCGGTGGCGACGGCGCGCAGCGCCAGATCGGCGCGCGCAAAGGTTTGCACCGTGGCGCCGGGATGACGCTCGGCCAGCAGCCGTTCGGCATCGGAGCCGGCCTGCACCGCGATGCGCCGGTCGCCGAAATCGTCGGTCGGCGACACGTCGGGCAGATCGCGCCGCGCCGCCACCACCAGCCGGGTCGCGAGCAGCGGCCGCGCCAGCCGCAGGTAGTGCCGGCGGTCGAGCGCGGCCGGCGCCATCGGCACCAGATCGGCGCGGTGCGCATCGAGCGCCGCCAGCGCCGCGCCGGCACTGGCATGGCGCTGGTAGCGGAACTCCAGCCCGGTGCGCTGGGCAACCAGATCGAGCGCCTCGACCAGAAAGCCCCAGGGCTCGGCCGCATTGGCCGGGAAGAAGCAGTAGGGCGGGAAATCGGGCGCCAGCGCCACGGTCACGACCGGATGCGCGGCGATCCAGGCAGCCTGCTCGGGCGTCAGGTCGAGCCGTTGGGCGCGCGCAACTGCGGGCAGCAGTGCCAGCCACAGCAGCAGCGTGGCTGCGAGCCAGCCGCCAGGGCCGGCGACGCGCATGCACAATCCCTCCGATCGCTCCACCCTGCTCCCCCCATCGTGATGACCGCTGCCGCCACCGCTCCCGGAACGCCCCGTCTCGTCTCGCGCCTGCCGCGAGTGGGCACCACCATCTTCACGACCATGAGCGCGCTTGCAGCCGAACATGGCGCCATCAACCTGGGCCAGGGCTTTCCGGATTTCGACTGCGATCCGGCGCTCGTCGCCTGCGTGGAACGCGCAATGCGCGCGAACCATAACCAATATCCACCGATGGCGGGCGTGCCCGCATTGCGCGATGCGGTCGCCGCCAAGATTGCGCTGCTGCACGGTCGGCGCTACGAGCCGGCGAGCGAGATCACCATCACCGCCGGCGGCACCCAGGCCATCCTCACCGCCATCCTGGCCTGCGTGCATCCGGGCGACGAAGTGGTGGTGATCGAGCCGGCCTACGACAGCTATCTGCCCGGCATCGCGCTGGCCGGAGGCGTGGCGGTCAAGGTGCCGATGCAGCGCCAGCCCGGCGCCGGCTTCGCCATCGACTGGGATGCGGTCGGCGCCGCGCTCACGCCGCGCACCCGGCTCGTGCTGGTCAACTCGCCGCACAACCCCACCGGCGCCAGCTTCGAGCCGGCCGATCTCGACCGGCTCGCGGCGCTGCTGCGCGATACCGACATCCTGGTCATCGGCGACGAGGTGTACGAGCACATGGTGTTCGACGGTCGCGCGCACTGCTCGCTCGCCGGGCATGACGAACTCGCGGCGCGCTCCTTCGTGCTGTCGAGCTTCGGCAAGACCTTTCACGTCACGGGCTGGAAGGTCGGCTATTGCGCCGCGCCGGCCGCGCTCACCGCCGAGTTCCGCAAGGTGCATCAGTTCAACGTGTTCACCGTCAACACGCCGATGCAGCACGGCCTCGCCAGCTATCTCGACGACCCCACGCCATGGCGCGAGCTGCCAGCCTTCTACCAGAGCAAGCGCGACCGCTTTCGCGCCGGCCTCGCGGGCACGGGCTTCCGGCTGCTGCCCAGCACCGGCACCTATTTCCAGTGCGCCGAATACGGCGGACTGAGCGCCGCGCCGGCCGGCCTGAGCGAGCTCGACTTCTGCCGCTGGCTCACCACGCAGGTGGGCGTGGCCGCGATTCCGCTCAGCAGCTTCTACGACGCGCCGGTCGAGAACGGCATCGTGCGGTTCTGCTTCGCCAAGCGCGACGACACGCTCGACAGCGCCATCGCCCGGCTCGCGGCGCTCTGAGCGCATTTGCGGCGGACGCAAAAAAGGGCGCCGCAGCGCCCTTCCCTTCGATGCCGACTCGGCCCGCGCGTTACGCGAACTTCACCGCGCAGCCGGTCTTGGCGGCGATCTCGTCCTGCGTCACCTCGGGCGCGATCTCCACGCACACCAGCCCGTCGGCGGTCACGTCGAACACGCCCAGGTTGGTGATGATGCGATCGACCACGCCCACGCCGGTCAGCGGCAGATCGCACTTGGGCAGGATCTTGTGGGCGTCGCCCTTGGCGGTGTGATCCATCAGCACCACCACGCGCTGCACGCCGGCCACGAGGTCCATCGCGCCGCCCATGCCCTTGACCATCTTGCCGGGGATCATCCAGTTGGCGAGGTCGCCCTGCTCGCTCACCTGCATCGCGCCCAGGATCGACAGATTGACCTTGCCGCCGCGGATCATCCCGAAGCTGTCGGCGCTGCTGAAAAAGCTGCCGCCCGGCAGGATCGTGACCGTCTGCTTGCCGGCGTTGATGAGGTCGGCGTCGATCTCGGCCTCGGTCGGGAACGGGCCGATGCCGAGCATGCCGTTCTCGCTTTGCAGCACCACGTTCACGCCGGGCGGAATGTGGTTGGCCACCTGGGTCGGCATGCCGATGCCGAGGTTGACGTAGAAGCCGTCCTGCAACTCTTGCGCTGCGCGCGCGGCCATTTGAGTGGGGGTCCATGCCATGACGTTCGCTCCTCAGGCCTGACGGATCGTGCGTTGCTCGATCCGCTTCTCGGGGGTGGGGTTGTGGACGATGCGGTGCACATAGATGCCCGGCGTATGCACGTTCTCGGGATCGAGCGCGCCGATCTCGACGATCTCTTCCACTTCCACCACCGTGATGCGGCCCGACATGGCGCACACCGGATTGAAGTTGCGCGCCGTCTTGCGATAGACGAGGTTGCCGGCCTTGTCGGCCTTCCACGCCTTCACCAGCGCCACGTCGGCGACCAGGCTGCGCTCCATCACGTAATGCTCGCCGTCGAATTCGCGCGTTTCCTTGCCCTCGGCCACCAGCGTGCCGTAGCCGGTCTTGGTGAAGAAGGCCGGGATGCCGCAGCCGCCAGCGCGCAGCTTTTCGGCCAGCGTGCCCTGCGGCGTGAATTCGAGCTCGAGTTCGCCAGCCAGGTACTGGCGCTCGAACTCCTTGTTCTCGCCCACGTACGACGAAATCATCTTCTTGATTTGGCGCGTGGTCAGCAGCTGGCCCAGGCCGAAGCCGTCGACGCCGGCATTGTTGGAGATGGCGGTCAGATTCTTGACGCCGCTGTCGCGCAGCGCCGCGATCAAGGCCTCGGGGATGCCGCACAGGCCGAAGCCGCCGACCGCGAGGGTCTGGCCGTCCTTGACGATGTCGGCGAGCGCGGCTTGCGCGCTGGCAAAGACTTTGTTCATGGGATGTCTCAGCGCGGTATTCGCGTGATGGATGAAGGGGGCAAGGCCGGATGGCGACGCCGGACTGCCGAGCACTGCGGCTGTGCAGTGCGGCAAACTCCCGCCCGGCGTGTCCGCCCGAGTCTACCCAAGCCCCCAGGCGCCGCGAGTACGCGTAATTCCTGATGCAGTGCGACATCGCGTGCTAGCGGGCAAGAAACCGGACTCGCCTAGAATCCCGAACATACGGTACCGTCTGGTGCCGCAGCCATAGACAAATCAAGGCCATGCGCGCTCGGCGCAGCACGGCCGCCACGGAGATCGCCTTTCATGAACCATGCCGAACTCGTCGCCCTGTCGCAGAAGCTCGTCGAGGAAAACGGGCCGCGCGAATCGATGGAGTACGACGTCGTCATCGTTGGCGGCGGTCCGGCCGGCCTCGCTGCCGCCATCCGACTCAAGCAGCTCAATGCCGATCTGGGCGTATGCCTGATCGAAAAGGGCTCGGAGCTGGGCGCGCACATCCTGTCGGGCGCCGTCATGGACCCGCGCGCCATCGACGAGCTGATCCCCGACTGGAAGGAAAAGGGCGCGCCGCTCAACGTGGCCGTGAGCGAGGACCGCTTCCTGTTCCTGACCGAAACCGCCGCCCATCAAACGCCCAACTGGGCCCTGCCCGCCTCGTTCAAGAACCACGGCAACTACGTGATCAGCCTGGGCAATGTGGTGCGCTGGCTCGGCGAGCAGGCCGAGGCGGCCGGCGTGGAAATCTTCCCGGGCTTTGCGGCCGCCGAGGTGCTCTACCACGACGACGGCTCGGTGAAGGGCGTGGCGACCGGCAATCTGGGCATCGACAAATCGGGCCAGCCGACCGCCGACTTTCAGGTGGGCATGGAGCTGCATGCCAAGTACACGCTGTTCGCCGAAGGCTCGCGCGGGCAACTGGGCAAGCAGCTGATCGCCAAGTTCGCGCTCGACCGCGATAGCGATCCGCAGTCCTACGGCATCGGCATCAAGGAGCTGTGGGAGATCGATCCGGCCAAACATCAGCCCGGTCTGGTGGTGCACACCGCCGGCTGGCCGCTCGACAGCAGCACCTACGGCGGTTCGTTCCTGTATCACGCCGAGAACAATCAGGTGGTGGTCGGCTTCGTCGTCGGACTCGGCTACGAGAACCCCTACCTCAGTCCGTTCGAGGAATTCCAGCGCTACAAGACGCATCCGGCGATCCGCCATTTCTTTGAGGGCGGCCGGCGTCTGGCCTATGGCGCGCGCGCCATCACGGCGGGCGGCATCACCAGCCTGCCCAAGCTCACCTTCCCGGGCGGCGCGCTGATCGGCTGCGACGCGGGCTTTCTGAATGCGTCGCGCATCAAGGGCAGCCATGCGGCGATCAAGAGCGGCATGCTCGCCGCCGAGGCGCTGGTCGAGGCGCTTGCCGCCAGCCGCAGCGGCGACGAGATCACCGCCTACAGCGCCAGCTTCAAGGACTCCTGGCTGCATGCCGAGCTGTGGAAGGCGCGCAACTTCAAGCAGTGGATGAGCAAGGGCCTGTACCTGGGCGCGCTGATGGTCGGCGTGGAAGACAAGGTGTTCGGCGGCAATCCGCCGTGGACGCTGCATCACCAGCATGCCGACCACGAAAAGCTCAAGCCGGCGAGCCAGTTCGCGCCCATCGCCTACCCCAAGCCGGACGGCAAGATCAGCTTCGACCGGCTGTCGTCGGTGTTCATCAGCAACACCAATCACAACGAGCACCAGCCGTCGCATCTCACGCTCAAGGACGAGTCGGTGCCGGTGGCGATCAACCTCGCGCAGTACGCCGGCCCCGAGCAGCGCTACTGCCCGGCCGGCGTCTACGAGTTCGTGAAGAAGGACAGCGTCGACCGCTTGCAGATCAACGCCCAGAACTGCGTGCACTGCAAAACCTGCGACATCAAGGACCCGACGCAGAACATCGTGTGGATGGCGCCGGAAGGCGGTGGCGGCCCCAATTACCCGAACATGTGACTGGGGAATGACTGCGCTCAAGGGCGGCGTAAGTCCCTCTTCCTAGACTGGAAGGGTGCGACATTCGTCACGAGGCCCGCGGAGACCGGGCCCCATTCCCAGAGGAGCCCAGATGCTGCCCGCCTACATCACCCATCCCGACTGCGCCAAACACGAGATGGGCCGCGACCATCCCGAAGCGCCCGAGCGCCTCGGCGCAGTGAGCGACCAGCTGCTGATCCGGGGCCTGCTCGACGTGATGCAGCCCTACGAGGCGCCGCTCGCCACCGAGGAGCAGCTGGCCCGCGCGCACAGCGCGCTCTATGTGCGCGAGACCATCGCCCGCTGCCCCAGCGAGGGCTATGAGCATGTCGATCCCGACACGCTGATGTGCCCGGCCACGGTGCGCGCCGCGCTGCGCTCGGCCGGCGCCGCCATCCTGGCGACCGATCTGGTCATCGACCGCAAGGCGCAGACGGCGTTCTGCAATGTGCGCCCGCCCGGCCATCATGCGGAACGCGAGCAGGCCGCCGGCTTCTGCTTCTTCAACAACATCGCGGTGGCCATCCGCCATGCGCTCGACGACCGCGGCATCGAGCGCGTGGCGCTGATCGATTTCGATGTGCATCACGGCAACGGCAGCGAAGACATCCTGGCCGGCGACGACCGGGTGCTGATGTGCTCGATCTTCCAGACCGGCATCTACCCGTTCTCGGGCGACACGCCGCTCGGAAAGAACATGGTGAACGTGCCGATGCCCGCGTATTCGGGCGGCGAGAAGTTCCGCGAAGCTGTCGACATGGCCTGGATTCCGGCGCTCGACCGCTTCAAGCCGCAAATCATCTTCGTGTCGGCCGGCTTCGACGGTCACCGCGAGGACGACATGGGCCAGCTCGGGCTGGTGGAGTCGGATTACGAATGGGTCACGCGCCAGCTTGTCGCCGTGGCCGAACGCCATTGCGAGGGCCGCATCGTGTCGGTGCTCGAAGGTGGATACGCGCTGAGCTCGCTCGGCCGCAGCGCGGCGGCACACGTCAAGGTCTTGATCGGCGCCGACTGACGTCATTGCGCCGTGGGTATGCTGGCCGAGTCACCTCCCTAGAACGAGATCCGTCATGGACCAGCACTACCTCAACGCGCTGTTTGCGCCCAAGTCGATCCTGGTGCTCGCAAGCAAGGAAGTCGACGGCAAGCGGCCCGCACCGGGCCAGGCGCTGGTCGCCGCCTTGCGCGCCGGCAGCTACAACGGCGAGGTCGTCTATGCCGACGACGAGGCCACGGTGCTCGGCGAGCTGAGCCACAGCCGCTTCGATCTGGCGCTGATCGCGCTGCCGAGCGAGGAGGTCGAAGACGGCCTGCGGCTGGCCGGTCGGCTCGAATGCCGCACCGCGATCATCCTGGGCTCGGGCATTCACGGCGAGGCGGCGAGCCAGCTGGTGGCGACCGCGCGCCGGCTCGGCATCCGGCTGCTGGGGCCGAACAGCCTGGGCATGCAGCGGCCCGGCATCGGCCTCAACGCGAGCATTGCCGGCGGCCTTGCGCAACGCGGCTCGCTGGCGGTGATTTCGCAGTCGGGCGCGATCACGGCGGCGGTGCTCGACTGGGCGGTGCGCAACGGCATCGGCTTTTCGGGCGTGGCATCGGTCGGGCGCGATTCGGCGCTCGACCTGTCGGACATGCTCGATTTCTTCGGCAACGATCCGGCGACACAAAGCATCGTCGTGTACTTCGAGGGCATCTCGAATGCACGCCGCTTCATGAGCGCGCTGCGGCTGGCGGCGATCGCCAAGCCGGTGGTGGTGCTCAAGGCCGGGCATGTGCGCTTCGGTCAGGCATCGCAGGGCGGCGTTGCGGCGCGCACGCATTCGGGCGCGATGGTCGGCAGCGACGAGGTGTTCGATGCCGCGCTGCGGCGCTCGGGCGCGGTGCGGGTGCGGTCGTTCGTGCAGCTGTTCTCGGCGGTCAAGTGCCTGGCGTCGCGCTACCGGCCGGCCGGCAAGCGGCTGGCCATCATCACCAACGGCGGCGGGCCCGGCGTGCTGGCAGCCGACTGGATCAACGAGCTGGGCCTGCATCTGGGGCTGATCGGCGCCGAGCTGTTCGAGCCGCTCAAGTCCAGGCTGCCGCCGCAGGCGTCGATCAGCGACATCATCGATCTGTCGGAAGACGCCGGCGGCGAGGCCTATCGCATCGCGCTCGAAGCCGCCGCGCAGGAGCGCGACATCGATGGCGTGGTCGTCATCCACACGCCCAAGGCCGGCGTCGATCCGACCGAAGTGGCGCGCGCCGTGGTCGATGCCAACCGCAAGCTCGGCAAGCCGCTCATCGCGACCTGGATGGGCGACGACAGCGTCGGCGAGGCGCGCGTGCTGCTGAGCGGCGCGTCGATCGCCAACTTCCGCACCCCCGAGGCGGCGGTCGATGCCTTCCACAACATCGCGTCCTACTACGAGAACCAGCAGCTGCTGATGCAGACGCCGCCGCCGCTCAGCGATCTGGGCGAGCCCGATGTGGAAGGCGCGCGACTGCTCATCGACAGCGTGCTGGCCGAGCGCCGCAAGACCCTCACCGAGATGGAATCGAAGGCGCTGCTGTCGGCCTTCCACATTCCGGTCACGCGCACGATGCTGGCCACCACGCCGAACCAGGCCATCCTCATCGCGACCCAGCTCGGCTATCCGGTCGCGCTCAAGATCGATTCGCCCGATGTGCTGCACAAGTCGGATGTGCAGGGCGTGGCGCTCAACATCGCCAACGCGGTGCAGGTGCGCGACACCTATGTGCGCATGATGGAAACCGTGCGCAAGGCCTGTCCGGGCGCGCGCATCAACGGCATCACGATCCAGAACATGTCGGGCAAGGAGCGCGGCCGCGAGCTGTTCATCGGCCTGGTCAGCGACGCGCCGTTCGGGCCGGTGATTACCTTCGGCGCCGGCGGCACCATGGTCGAGCTGATCCGCGACCGCGTGACCGAGCTGCCGCCGCTCAACCAGTTCCTCGCGCAACGGCTCATCAACCGCGCGCGCGTCGCCGAAACCCTGGGCGAATGGCGCGGCGCGCCGGCCGTGGCCATCGACAGCATCGAGCGCGTGCTGCTGCGCGTATCGGAAATGGTCTGCGAGCTGCCCCAGCTGCGCGAGATGGACATCAATCCGCTCATCGTCGACGAGCATGGCGCGGTGGCGGTCGATGCGCGGATTGCGCTGGAGCCGGCCGGCCATTCCACGCAGGCCTACCAGCATCTGGCGATCCTGCCCTACCCCGCCAACTGCGAGCAGCTGTGGATGCTGCCCGGCGGCGCCGAATGCCTGCTGCGCCCCATCAAGCCCGACGACGCCGAGATGCTCCAGCGCTTCGTGCGCGAGCTGTCGTCGGAAAGCCGCTACATGCGCTTCGCGTCGGCGATGCGCGAACTGTCGGCGCGCATGCTCGCGCGCTTCACGCTCATCGACTACGACCGCGAGATGGCGCTCGCTGCCGTCGCGGTCGAAAAGCATGTGGACGAGCACGGCGAGACGGTCGAGGAGGAGCGCGTCATCGGCATCTCGCGCTACATCACCAATCCCGATTCGACCAGCTGCGAGTTCTCGCTCGTGGTGGCCGACGACTACGCTCGCATGGGCCTGGGCCGGCGGCTGATGCACGCAATCATGGACATCGCGCGCCAGCGCGGCCTGACCGAAATCGACGGCCTGGTGCTCGCGGTGAACGACAAGATGCTCAAGCTCATGCGCGACCTCGGCTTCGAGGTGAAGAGCTATGTCGACGATCCGGAGTTCATGCTGGTGAGCCGGTCGCTCTGACCGGCTCGGGCTGGGCGGCGCCGGTTCAGGCCGGCGCAGTCCAGCGACCGGCCAGGAACAGCTCGGCCCAGTAGGCGCCGATGATGGTCTTCACGTCGGTCACTTCGCCGCTGCGGATCCAGCCGAGCAGTTCGTCGAGCGTGGCAGTGACCACTTCGAGATGCTCATGCTCGTCGAGCTGGCGCGCGCCCGACTGTTCCAGCCCGCGCGCGAGCCAGATCTCGATGACTTCGTCGCAATAGCCGATGGCGTTGTTGATCGCGCCGAGCCGCACCCATTCGCGCGCGCGATAGCCGGTTTCCTCGTAGAGCTCGCGCTCGCCGCAGACCTGCATCGCTTCGCCGGCGTCGATCTTGCCGGCCGGGAATTCAAGGAAGACGCGCTGGAGCGGATAGCGGTACTGGCGTTCGAGTACCACGCGACCGTCGTCGAGCAGCGGCACGATCATCACCGCGCCCGGATGAAGAATGTGCTCGCGCGTGGCGGTGCGCCCGTCCGGCATGCGGGCCACGTCGCGCCTGACCTTCAGGAAATGACCACTGAAGACCGTCTCGCTCGACACCGTGTGCTCATCAAGCGCCGGATCGCTGGTCGAAAGACGGGGATCGAGCTGCTTGCTGTTCATGCCATTTCCTCAGCGCGCCGGAGAGCGCCGGCGCAGATAGCGGAAAACGAAACCCGGATAGGCGGCCACCACGAACAGGCAGGCCGTCACCGCGAAGAACTGCCATTCCTGCGGCGCAACCGGCCCGAACCGGGCCTCAATCGCGCGCCCGATCACCAGCGTGATGCCGTAAAGCAGCGCCAGTTCGATCAAGCGGAACCAGAGCGGCTTGATGACCGCCGGCGCGCGCCGGTAGGGCAGCACCGCAAACACCCGCTCGCTCGCGAACGGGAGGTTGGCGGCGATCAGCCCGACGGCAACCACGATCCAGAGACCTGCGGTGGAATCCACGCTGGCGCGATCAGCCGGGAATGGCGAGCTTGATCGAATTGAGGCAGGCGACCATCAGGCTGTCGCCGAACAGGCCCAGCAGCAGCACCAGCGCGCCGTTGATCGCCAGCACGACATTGGCGTCGGCCGGCGCGGTGATCGGCGTGGAATGCGTCGGCTCGTCGAAGTACATGACCTTGACCACACGCAGGTAGTAGTAGGCCGCGACGAGCGAGAACATGACCGCGAAGATCGCCGTGTACAGATGACCGGCGCCGATGGCCGCTTCGAGCACAGCCAGCTTGGCGTAGAAGCCGACGGTCGGCGGAATGCCCGCCAGCGAGAACATCAGCAGCAGCATGACGAAGGCCATCCAGGGCGAACGGCGGTTGAGGCCCTTGAGGTCGTCGATCTCGATGCAGTCGAAGCCCGCGTCGCCATCCTTGCGCGACAGCAGCATCAGCACGCCGAAGGTGCCGAGCGTGGTCAGCACATAGACGATTACGTAGTACATCGACGCGCTGTAGGCGCTGACCGCCGCCTCGGGCGTGCCGCCGACGGTCACGCCGGACATGAAACCGAGCAGCATGAAGCCGATCTGACCGATGGCCGAGTAGGCCAGCATCCGCTTGATGTTGGTCTGGGCGATCGCAGTCAGGTTGCCGACCGCGAGCGACACCACGGCAAGCACACCCATCATCTGCTGCCAGTCGGGCGCGAACGGAATCAGGCCGTCGACCAGCAGGCGCATGGTCATCGCAAACGCGGCGAGCTTGGGACCACCAGCGATGAGCAAGGTCACCGCAGTCGGCGAGCCTTCGTAGACATCGGGTGCCCACATGTGGAAAGGCGCGGCGCTGAGCTTGAAGGCAATGCCGGCAACCAGGAACACAGCGCCGAAGACCAGCACCGTCTCGTTGATCTGATCGCTGGCGGCAGCCCGGCCGATCTCGGCGATGTCGAGCGAACCCGTGCCGCCATAGACCATCGAGATGCCGTAAAGCAGGAAACCGGAAGCCAGCGCGCCGAGCACGAAATACTTCATCGCCGCTTCGGTCGCCTGGACCGAATCGCGCCGCAGCGCCACCAGCGCATAGAGCGAAAGCGACATCAGCTCGAGCCCGAGATAGATCACCAGCAGGTTGTGCGAGGAAATCATCACGAGCTGCCCAAGCAGCGAAGCCAGACCCAGCACATAGAACTCGCCGCGCATCAGGCCGCGGTCGGCGGCGTACTGGCGCGAATAGACGAAGGCCGTGAATGCCGCCAGACAGGCAAACAGCTTCAGCAGCACCGACATCGGATCGGAAATGAACATTCCGCCGAAGGTCTCGACCGATTCCTCACCCAATTTGGCCCATACCGCCGCGCCGGTCACGACGGTGGCAACCAGCGCGAGGAAATAGGTGGTGGTACGAGACTTCTCGCCGAGGAAGATATCGGCGATCAGCACGACGCCGATTGACAGCAGTAACACCAGTTCCGGGGCAAATACCGAAACATTGATTGCCGGGACGTTCATCGCGTCTGAGCCTTATTGTGCGACCGGAATTTTCGACTGGGCGACATGCGCCAGCAGATCGACAACCGAAGCATGGATTACATCGGTGAAGGGCTTCGGATAGAGGCCCATGAAGAGCGCGAACGCAGCCAGAAGACCAAGCATGAAGAATTCACGCCGATTGATATCCGTCAGTTCGCGGACGTGATCGTTGGCGATCTCACCGAATACCACCCGCTTGTACATCCAGAGCGAATAGGCAGCGCCAAAGATCAGCGTGGTGGCGGCCAGCAAGCCGATCCAGAAATTGAACTCAACCGCGCCGAGGATCACCATGAATTCGCCGACGAAACCCGAGGTGGCCGGCAAGCCGCAATTGGCCATGGCAAAGAACAGGAACAGCGCAGCGAACTTGGGCATCGTGTTGACGACGCCGCCGTAATCGGCGATCTGCCGCGAATGCACACGGTCATAAAGCACGCCAATGCTGGCAAACATGGCGCCCGACACGAATCCGTGGGAAATCGCCTGAATGATCGCGCCTTCGGTCGCCATGAGATTGAAGACGAAGAAGCCGAGCGTCACGAATCCCATATGAGCGATCGAACTGTAGGCGACCAGCTTCTTCATATCCTTCTGCACCAGCGCAACCACGCCGATATAGACCACCGCGATCAGCGACAGCGTGATCATGAAACCGGAAAGATAGTGGGCAGCGTCAGGCGCAATAGGCAGCGAAAAGCGCAGGAAACCGTAGGCACCGAGTTTCAGCATGATCGCGGCCAGCACGATGGAACCGCCGGTCGGCGCTTCGACGTGGGCATCGGGCAGCCAGGTATGCACCGGCCACATCGGCACCTTTACCGCAAACGCCATCAGGAAGGCGACAAACACCGCAACCTGAACCGACAAGGGCAAGGGCAGCTTGTGCCAGACAAGAATGTCGAAACTGCGATCGGCCGCGAAATAGAGATAGATCAGCGCGATCAGCGTCAGCAGCGAACCGAGCAAGGTGTAGAGAAAAAACTTGATCGCGGCATAAACCCGATTCGGGCCGCCCCATACCCCGATGATCACGAACATCGGGATCAGCGTCGCCTCGAAGAACACATAGAACAGCATGCCGTCGAGTGCGCAGAAGACGCCGATCATCAGCCCGGAAAGAATCAGGAATGCCGCCATGTATTGGGCAACCCGCTCCTGAATCACTTCCCAGCCGGCAATCACCACGATCACCGTGGTGAAAGCAGTCAGCAGCACAAACCAGAACGAAAGCCCGTCCACGCCGAGGTAGTAATCGACGTTGTATCTCGTGATCCAGTGGGCTCGCTCCACGAATTGCGGTGCCGACGAAGAGACATCGAACCCGGGCAATAGCAGCAGACTGAAAAACAGTCCGGCGAGAGCGCCAATCAGCGCAACTGCACGAACCACTGCCGCATTTCGGTCGGAACCGATCGCGAGCAGGATCAGACCGAAAACGATCGGCGTCCAGATCGAAAGACTTAGCAAAGGAGCTGACTGCATGGGCTTGTTATTTACTTTTGCAGGAACAGGAAGTAGGTCATCAAGCCCACAGCGCCAACGATCATTGCAAACGCGTAATGGTAGATGTAGCCCGACTGGAGATACCGCACCACCGACGCGAACCAACCCACGACACGGGCGCTTCCGTTGACGAAGAAACCGTCAATCACATTCACGTCACCGAATCGCCAGAAAGCCGAACCCACTGCGCGGGCGCCCCCTGCGAAAACGATTTCGTTGAATCGATCCAGGTAGTACTTGTTTTCTAGCAGACGCAGAATCGGGGCGAAGGTCGACGCAAACCATGCCGGAACACGGGGGTTCACGAGATAGCAATACCAGGCTGCCGCGACGCCGGAGAAGGCAAGCCAGAAAGGAAGACTGGTAAATGCATGCAGCCCCATCGCAAGCCAGCCATGCTCGGCATCTGCCTTTACAAACTCTTCGAATGCCGGGTGAGCATGATGATCGATCTCGATGACACCCTTGAAATACTCGCCGACGATCAGCGGCTCCAGGGCGATTGCGCCAATGAGCAAAGAAGGGATCGCAAGAGCAATCAGCGGCAGTGTCACGACAAGCGGCGATTCATGCGGCACGAGAGGACCGTGATGATCGTCATGACCATGTGAATCGTGATGATCGTCGCCATGCGCATCGTTGAAACGCTCCTTGCCGTGAAACACAAGGAAAAACATGCGGAACGAATAGAACGCGGTCACGAAGACGCCAGTCAGCACGGCAAAGGCAGCAAATCCAGCACCGGGCACATGTGACTCAAGAGCAACCGCAATGATCGAGTCCTTGGAATAAAAGCCCGAAAAGAACGGGGTTCCGATCAGCGCCAATGAACCCACCAGCGAAGTGAACCAAGTGATCTTCATGTGCTTCCAGAGACCGCCCATGTGGCGGATGTCCTGATCATGGTGCATTCCCATGATGACCGAACCGGCAGCAAGAAACAGCAGCGCCTTGAAGAAGGCATGCGTCATCAGATGGAAGATGGCGACCGGATAAGCCGACAGTCCCAATGCAACCGTCATGTAGCCAAGCTGAGAAAGCGTGGAATAAGCAACGACTCGCTTGATGTCATTCTGGACGATGCCCAGAAATCCCATGAACAGCGCAGTAATGGAACCAATCACCAGAACGAAGGACAACGCGGTCGTCGACAATTCGAAAAGCGGCGACATGCGCGAAACCATGAAGATGCCGGCCGTCACCATGGTCGCAGCATGAATCAGCGCCGAAATTGGGGTCGGACCCTCCATCGAATCCGGCAGCCAAACATGCAGCGGGAACTGAGCCGACTTGCCCATTGCGCCGATGAACAGGCAGATGCAGGAAACGGTAATCAGCGACCACGAATGCCCAGGGATCAATTCGATCTGAATCGCAGAAACCTCGGGGAGCTTTGCGAAAAGCTCCGAATAATTCATGGTGCCTGAATAAGCCAGAAGCAAACCGATGCCAAGAATGAACCCGAAGTCACCAACACGGTTTACCAGGAAGGCCTTCATGTTCGCGTACACGGCTGTCGGTCGCGTGAACCAGAAACCGATCAGCAGATAGGAAACAAGACCAACCGCCTCCCAGCCAAAGAACAATTGCAGGAAGTTGTTGCTCATGACCAGCATGAGCATTGAAAACGTGAACAACGAGATATAGCTGAAGAACCGGGCATATCCCGGATCCTCTTCCATATAGCCAATTGTGTAGACGTGAACCATCAACGACACGGAGGTCACAACGACCATCATCGTGGCGGTAAGGCTGTCAATCTGGAAACCGACCTCGAGCTTCAACCGACCAACAGTTGCCCAAGTATAGATGGTCTGATTGAACAGCGTGGTTCCAGCAGGCGCAGCAAGCACAAGCGACAACACGTAAAGCGCGATGCCTGCAGCAATTGCAACACCAAGAATCGTCACTCGATGAGCATTGGCACGACCGATTTGTTTGCCAAACAAACCCGCCAACACTGAGCCAAACAGCGGCGCCAGCGGAACGGCAAGAAGCAGAGTTTTGAGGTCCATTGTCATTTCTGCCCGAATCAGCCCTTCAGCTGGTCGAGATCCTCCACGTTAATCGTGCTCAGGTTCCGGAACAGCACAACGAGAATCGCGAGACCGATCGCCGATTCCGCTGCCGCCACGGTCAGGATGAAGAAAACAAACACCTGCCCAGAGTGATCACCCAGGAATCGCGAAAATGCAACGAAATTCATGTTGACCGCCAGCAGCATCAATTCGATAGCCATCAGCAGAACAATCACGTTCTTTCGATTCAGGAAGATACCGACGATGCTGATGGCGAACAGAATGGCACCGAGCACCAGGTAATGCGTGAGGGTCAGCAACGAACGCTCCCGGTTGTTTTCATTGAATGTAGAGCGAAGCCCAATCAGCCCTCTGATGTCGAGGATGAGGCGACTTTCTTTTCTGCCGACACCTTGACGATACGGAGCCGCTGCGCCTTGGTGACTGCCACCTGCTGGCCAACCACCTGATATTTGCTGTCTTTCCGACGCCGCAATGTCAGGGCGATGGCTGAAACGATTGCAACCAGCAGGATCACCGCAGCTATTTCGACCGGAAAGACATACTCGGTGTACATCAGCTTGCCGAGCTCACGTGTATTGCTGTAATTGCCCGCAGCCACCGCTGGCCAAGATGCGTCAGCCACATCGAATGAGCCGTAGATCACCGCAGACATTTCGGCCACCACGACCAAGCCGATGAAAATGGCCAGCGGTACATTTTTCTTGAAACCTACGCGCAGTCGATCCGTATTGATGTCCAGCATCATCACGACGAAAAGGAACAAAACCATCACCGCGCCGACATACACCAGTACAAGCGTGATCGCCAGAAACTCAGCCTGAAGCAGCAACCAGACGCCGGAAGCATTGAAAAAAGCGAAAACCAGGTAGAGCACCGCGTGCACCGGATTCCGGGCTGTAACCACCCTCAGCGCTGAAAACACCAGCACGGCAGAAAACAACCAGAACAGCAGGTTCTTGAATTCCATGGCTTGAATCAACTCTCAATTCAGACTGCCAACCACATTAGCGGTAGGGAGCATCTTTCGCACGGGCGGCAGCAATGTCGGCTTCATAACGATCGCCAACGGCCAGGAGCATTTCCTTGGTGAAATAAAGGTCACCCCGAACTTCACCGTGATATTCGTAATGTCCGGTTTCGACGATCGAATCGACAGGACAACTCTCTTCACAAAAGCCGCAAAAAATGCACTTGTAAAGATCGACGTCATATCGAGTCGTTCTACGCGTGCCATCGGCCCGCTGTTCCGACTCGATAGTGATCGCCATTGCAGGACAAACTGCCTCGCAAAGCTTGCAAGCAATGCACCGCTCCTCGCCATTGGGATAGCGCCGCAATGCATGCAATCCCCGAAAACGCGGTGACTGCGGAGTTTTCTCCTCCGGGAACTGCACCGTGACCTTGCGAGCGAACATGTAGCGTCCGGTCAATGCAAGCCCTTTGAGCAGCTCTGTCAGCATGAGGCTGCTGAAGAAATCCTTGATTGCATCCATTTGGATCTTGCCTCTCTTGTTGCTGTATCAGGCCCAGATATTCCAGGGGGTCTGCATCCAGATGGCCACCACCACCAACCAGACCAGCGTGAGCGGAATGAAAATCTTCCAGCCCAGACGCATGATCTGGTCATAGCGATAACGCGGGAGCGATGCACGAAACCAGACGAACAAGGACACAACAAAGAATGTTTTGATGAACAACCAAGCCCAGCCGGGAATGAACGTGAATGGCGCGAAATCCAGCGGAGGCAGCCAACCGCCCAGAAACATGATCGCGGCCAGAGCCGACAACAAAATCATGTTTGCATATTCGGCAAGAAAGAAAACCGCAAAACCCATGCCCGAGTATTCGACCATATGCCCGGCAACGATTTCCGATTCACCTTCGACCACATCGAACGGATGGCGATTGGTTTCTGCAACGGCCGAAATCACATGAATCACGAACAACGGCAGTAGCGGCAGCCAGTTCCATGACAAGAAATTCAGGCCCATGTCTGCAAATCGCCCGCGATCTTGCGAGATGACGATGCCAGAGACATTGAGCGTGCCCGACACCATCAACACAGTAACCAGCACAAAACCAATGGCCAGCTCGTAGGACACCATCTGAGCCGAAGCTCGAAGAGCCCCGAGAAATGCATACTTTGAATTCGAAGCCCAGCCAGCCAGAATGACGCCGTAAACCCCGATCGAGGTGATCGCCATGATGTAGAGCAATCCGGCGTTTATGTCCGACAAAACCAGCTCAGGCCCGAAAGGAATTACCGCCCATGCAGCCAAGGCCGGCATCATCACGACTACCGGTGCAATCAGATAAAGAGCCTTGTCTGCCTGCGCAGGAACAATCAACTCCTTGAAGATCAGCTTGACCGCATCTGCGATGGGCTGAAGCAACCCCGCCGGGCCAACTCGATTGGGGCCAAGGCGCACATGCATCCAGCCGATCATCTTGCGTTCCCACAGCGTCAAATACGCCACGCTGAGCAATATTGGAACGACGATGGCTACGATCAGCAGCATCGATTTGATGAGGAGAAACAGCCCTGGCCAAGCCAAGGCAAAATTCTCGATGGCTTGCATCACATACGCTCCAAAGTCACTTCACCGAACATGGGTCCGATACCACTTGTCGAACTATGTCCGGCAGCGACCAAGATTGCATTTTCAGGAATTGCGGAATCGGCAGCGGCAATAAGCTCTACTGCGCCAGCGCCCTGACGAACCCGCACTCGATCTCCAGCGGCAATGCCAAGACGAGCCAGTAGCGCCGGATTTGCGACTGCCCCCGGAACTCTTCCATCCCTGGTCAGTTGCAGAGAAGGGGCACGTCGAACAATGGAATCGCTCGCGTAAATGCCAACCGGAGCAAGTCGTTCGAGCATCAAGGCATTCGATGCGGCCGGCTTAACCAATTTCGCAGTCACGCTGTTATCCAGCTTGCTCTCGATATCGATACCACCAAGTGCTTCGGTCAGAACAGCTTCACTCGAAGAATGTTCGAATCCTGACAGGTCCAACGTATTGGCCAATACACGCAGAATCTTCCAAGCCGGGCGTGCATCTCCAAGCGGATGAACCACGCCAGCAAATGACTGAAGCCGTCCTTCGGCATTGACGAAACTGCCGGAAGTTTCCGTGAACGGTGCCATTGGCAGAAGAACATCTGCGTATTCCACCGCAGAGCCCTTGAATGGAGCAATGGCAACGACAAACTCAGCGGACTTGAGCGCAGCACTTGCGGCGGGACCATCAGCGCTATCGAGCTCAGGCTCAACATTCAGTAACACCAATGCCTTGAGTGCAGCCTCATCCAGCTTGGCAACGGAACGACCAGTATCCGGCAAGGCATTGACCAAATAGGCTCCGACAGAATTCGCACCTTCGGTCAGTACACCAAGAGTCGCGCCAGTCTGATTCGCAATCCACTGAGCAGCGGCTGTAATCGCCAGTGCTTCAGGGTGCTGTACGGCCGCGTTCCCCAAGAAGACCGCCTTCTTCTCGCCACTGAGCAGGGAACTTGCAACTGCCGCACTGGATTCCGAAACAGTGACTTCTGCAAATTCAGCCGGGCATTCGATCCCTTTTTGCACCGAAATTGCTCGAGCTATGCCTGCCAACAAACGCAACCAATCGGAAGGGGATGCAACAAGCTTCTCCGCAATTGGCAACAACCAATCCTCGTCGAGACCATGCACGGCGGAAACCTCAAGCCCTTGCTTGGCAGCGCCACGAATTCTCGCTGCAAGCAGCGGATGATCCTTGCGCAGATAGCTTCCGATAATCAATGCACGATCAAGGAGAGCAATCTCGGCGATCTGCATGCCTAACCATGGAATACCGTTTCTGGCATCTCCAAGCGCGACATTCGCGACCCGCAAGCGCGTTTCCACAAATCCGGCGCCGAAACTGCGCGCCAGCTTTTGCAGCAGGTGCAACTCTTCGACAGTTGACGTCGGTGCGCCCAAGAAGCCCAGCGATTGCGCACCGTTTCGCGCCTTCACGCCAGCCAAACCTTCGGCAGCGAATGCGATCGCGATATCCCATTCAACTTCTTGCCAAACCCCATCCTTGCGAATTAGTGGCTTGAGCAGTCGATCATCCGAATCGAGCGCTTCGTAGCTGAAGCGATCACGATCAGAGAGCCAGCATTCGTTGATTTCCTCATTTTCATAAGGAACAACGCGCTTTACGCGACCATTTTTGACCTGAACGACAATATTCGAGCCGAGACTGTCATGCGGGGCAACGGAACGACGTCGAGCCAATTCCCAGGTACGAGCGCTGTAGCGAAAAGGCTTGCTGGTCAGTGCCCCAACAGGGCACAGATCGATCATATTCCCCGAGAGTTCACTATCAACGCTACGACCAACAAATGTCATGATTTCGGAATGCTCGCCGCGATTGGCCATTCCGAGTTCCATGACACCCGCAATTTCCTGCCCGAAACGAACGCAGCGCGTGCAGTGGATACAGCGCGTCATTTCTTCAGCAGAAATCAACGGACCGAGCGGCTTGTGAAACACAACCCGTTTTTCTTCCTGATATTGCGAGCTCGAGCCGCCGTAACCAACGGCCAGATCCTGCAGTTGACATTCACCGCCCTGGTCGCAAATCGGGCAATCAAGCGGGTGATTGATCAGCAGAAACTCCATCACCGACTTTTGAGCAGCAATGGCCTTCGGGCTTTTAGTCTTGACAACCATGCCGGGAGTAACCGGCGTAGCACATGCGGGAAGCGCTTTCGGGCTCTTTTCGACTTCGACCAAGCACATCCGGCAATTCGCCGCGATGGTCAACTTCTTGTGATAGCAAAAATGCGGGACATACACACCAGCTTTGCTAGCGGCTTCCATGACCATCGCACCGGGCGCTACTTGTACCTTAGCCCCGTCGATCTCTATTTCTACGCCTTGACCATCGACTGCGCTCATGCGAGTCCTTACCAAATCCCGTTTACTCTCAAGCGCGATAGAAACTGATCAATCGCGCATCGACTATCTTTCGCTACGACAAAGTCGACGAAATCAAACGTACTGAGGAACCAAGCACTTCTTGTTTTCCACGTGATACGCAAATTCATCGCGGTAATGCTTCAAAAATCCTCTGACCGGCATTGCGGCGGCATCACCGAGCGCGCAAATCGTGCGCCCCATGATATTGCCGGCGATACGGTCCAATTCATCCAGATCTTCGAGTCGCCCGGCACCGTGCTCGATCCGATGAACCATGCGGTAGAGCCAGCCGGTGCCTTCTCGGCAAGGGGTACATTGGCCACAGCTTTCTTCAAAGTAGAAATAAGAAAGCCGTTCCAGAGATTTGACGGCACAGCGCGTCTCATTCATGACGATCACTGCACCTGATCCAAGCATCGATCCCGCCTTGGCGATCGAATCGTAGTCCATCGTGCTTTCCATGATGATGTCAGCAGGCACGACAGGAGCAGACGAGCCGCCAGGAATGACCATTTTCAGCTTCTTGCCGTCCCGCATACCGCCAGCGAGCTCCAGCAACTTTGAAAACGGAGTACCCAAGGGAATTTCATAGTTGCCTGGTAGATTCACATCCCCAGACACCGAGAAAATCTTTGTACCCCCGTTGTTCGGCTTGCCCGACGCAAGATACGCATCGCCCCCGTTACGGATGATCCAAGGTACGGCAGCGAAAGTTTCGGTATTGTTGATCGTCGTGGGCTTGCCATAAAGGCCGAAACTGGCCGGGAATGGCGGCTTGAACCGAGGCTGGCCCTTTTTTCCTTCAAGGGACTCGAGAAGAGCAGTTTCCTCGCCGCAGATATAAGCGCCGAATCCGTGGTGAGCGTGAAGCTGAAAATTGAAGCCAGAGCCGAGCAAATTGTCGCCCAAATATCCTGCGGCGCGGGCCTCTTCAAGAGCACGCTCGAAGCGATCGTAAACTTCCCAGATCTCGCCGTGGATATAGTTATAGCCAACCGTCACGCCCATTGCATAGGCGGCAATGGCCATGCCTTCAATCACGATATGCGGATTGAAGCGAAGAATATCCCGATCCTTGAAGGTTCCAGGCTCCCCCTCGTCGGTATTGCATACAAGGTATTTTTGGCCAGGGAATGTGCGCGGCATGAAGCTCCACTTCAGGCCGGTGGGAAAACCAGCTCCACCGCGACCGCGCAATGCTGATGCTTTCAACTCCGCGATGACCTGATCCTGCGTCATCGAACTGAGTACCTTGCGCAGCGCCTGATATCCGCCACGCTGTTCGTATTCGCTCAAGCTCCAGTTCTCGCCATTCAGATCGGCAAGAATCTGCGGGGCAATATGTCGCTCATGGATACTGGTGGAAAAAGTGGGGCTGTAGGTCATCACGTCACTCCTTCCTGAGTTCCGCAAGGAGTCCGTCGAGTCGCTCGTCGCTCATGAAACTGCACATACGCTTGTTGTTGACCAGCAATACCGGTGCATCGCCGCAGGCCCCCATGCATTCACCCTCGATCAAAGTGAACTGACCATCTTGCGTAGTTTCTTTGTAATCGATTCCCAATTTTGCGCGCAGGTATTGCGCCGCGCGTTCCCCGCCGGACAATGCACACGGCAGATTGGTACAGACTGAGATCTTGTATTTGCCGATCGGCTTGGTATCGAACATGTTGTAGAAGGTAGCAACCTCCCACACAGCCATCGGGGCCACACCGATATACCGAGCGATATCGTCAATCGCAGGTTGCGAGCACCAGCCAAGCTCATCTTGAGCGATCGCGAGCGCTGCCATCACAGCCGACAGCTTCTGATCATTCGGATACTTCGCCAGAGCCTTATCGATCAAACGATAGGCTTCATCGCTAAGCAGCCGGGGTGAATTAGGAACAGCGCTCATGCCAAGTTACCGGTCAATTGAACCAAAAACGATGTCTTGAGTGCCAATGATGGTCACAGCATCGGCAATCATGTGGCCGCGCGCCATTTCGTCCAGCGACGAGAGATGCACGTAATCGGGCGTACGAATCTTCAACCGATAGGGCTTATTGGCACCATCGGAAACCAGATAGATACCGAACTCTCCCTTGGGATGTTCGATCGCCGAATATGCCTCCCCTTCCGGCACATGCATACCTTCGCTGAAGAGCTTGAAATGGTGGATCAAGTCCTCCATGTTGGACTTCATGCCTTCACGCTTGGGGGGCGCAACCTTGTTGTTGCCAGTGATTACCGGCCCCGGATTGTTTCTCAGCCATTCAATACACTGCCGAATAATCCGATTCGATTGCCGCATCTCCTCCACTCGCACGAGATAACGGTCATAAGAATCACCATTCGTACCGACCGGGATATCGAAATCCAGCAGGTCATATACTTCGTAAGGCTGGTTCTTCCGCAGGTCCCAAGCAATGCCTGATCCACGCAAAAGCGGTCCGGTAAAGCCAAGTTGATAGGCACGTTCCGGAGTTACCACACCGATACCGACCAAGCGCTGCTTCCAAATCCGGTTCTCGGTAAGAAGCGTTTCGTACTCGTCGACATAAACGGGGAAGCGGTTCGTAAAGTCCTCAATAAAATCGAGCAAGGACCCTTCTCGATTGCTATTGAGTTCCTTCACTGCTTTTTCGTTGCGTACCTTTGAGACACGATATTTCGGCATCTCTTCCGGCAAATCACGATAGACACCGCCCGGCCGGTAATAGGCTGCATGCATCCGGGCGCCGGATACCGCTTCGTACATGTCGAAGAGATCTTCACGCTCGCGGAAGGCATACAGAAACGGCGCCATGGCACCGACGTCAAGTGCATGCGCGCCCAACCACATCAAATGATTCAGCAGCCGCGTGATCTCATCGAACATCACGCGGATGTATTGCGCCCTGAGCGGCACCTCGATACCCAGCAATTTTTCAATCGCGAGGACATAGCCGTGCTCATTGCACATCATCGACACGTAGTCGAGACGATCCATATAAGGCACGCTTTGCAGGAACGTCTTGTTCTCTGCAAGCTTTTCGGTTCCCCGATGAAGCAGACCGATGTGGGGGTCCGCACGCTGAATGACTTCCCCATCCAACTCAAGCACCAGTCGCAGCACACCGTGGGCAGCCGGATGTTGCGGGCCAAAATTGAGCGTGTAATTCTTGATTTCGGCCATTTCAGCGTCCTTGACCGTAGGCATCTTCGCGAATGATGCGGGGCACGATTTCGCGGGGCTCGATAGTCACGGGTTGATAAACGACCCGCTTTTGTTCAGGGTCGTATCTCATTTCTACATAACCTGACAGCGGAAAGTCTTTCCTGAACGGATGTCCGATAAAACCGTAATCGGTCAATATCCGCCGCAGATCATCGTGACCATCAAAAACGATACCGAACAGGTCAAAAGCCTCTCGTTCGAACCAGTTGGCAGAACTCCAGATATCCACCACCGACGCCACGGTCGGCAATTCGTCATCCGTCGCATGCACTCGAACCCGCACGCGCCAGTTGTAGTCGACTGAAAGGAGATGAGAAACGACCGCGAAACGGCCGCTTTCACGAGGCAGATTACCGTAGCTGTAATAGTCGATGCCGCAGAGGTCGATCAGCTGCTGAAAACGCAGAAGCTCGTGATCCCGCAATACCTGCATTGCAGACTTGTAATCTGCTGCGCCTACCTCGATCGTCACTTCGCCCAAGGCAATTTTGCTGCTGACGATCTTGGACCCCAAGACCTCAAGCAAAGACGCGTGCAACCGTTCGATCTTGATCATGGTCTTATCGCGCGATGGTGTTGGTGCGGCGAATCTTGTGATGCAGCTGGAGCACGCCGTAGATCAGCGCTTCGGCGGTCGGCGGGCAGCCAGGAACATAGATATCGACGGGAACGATGCGATCGCAGCCGCGCACCACCGAATAGGAATAGTGGTAATAGCCGCCACCGTTGGCACACGAGCCCATCGAAATGACCCAACGCGGTTCGGCCATCTGGTCGTAGACCTTGCGCAGTGCTGGCGCCATCTTGTTGCAAAGCGTTCCCGCAACAATCATGACGTCCGATTGGCGCGGACTGGGTCGATAGAAAGTGCCGAAACGGTCCAGGTCATAACGGGCAGCACTGGCATGCATCATTTCAACTGCACAACAGGCCAGCCCGAAAGTGACCGGCCAAAGCGAACCGGTCTTGCCCCAGTTGATCAGCTTGTCAACCGTGGTGGTGACAAAGCCTTCGCTGAGAATCCCTTCGATGCTCATACATCACGCCCCGTTTTATGCTGGAAAGTAGGTGCCAGCGAATTGCAGATCGCAGCCGGCTTCATTCCCAATCGAGCGCGCCGCGCTTCCATTCGTAGATGAATCCAACCGTCAGGATCCCGAGGAAGATCATTGCAGTCCAAAACCCGAGTCGACCGATGTCACCAAGAGATACGGCCCAGGGGAACAGGAATGCGATCTCGAGATCGAACAGAATGAAGAGGATTGCGACGAGGTAATACCGAACGTCGAACTTCATCCGAGCATCCTCGAACGCCTCGAAGCCGCACTCATACGGAGAAAGTTTTTCCGGATAAGGACGATTCGGGCCGAGAATGGCTCCCGCGAGAAGCGGACCGACGCCGACAGCGGCACCGACGAGAATGAAAAGCAGGATGGGGAAGTAGCTTTGCAGGTTCACGATCACGCAGCCATTTGGCAGGAGGGGGGGAGTGAACTGAATCCGCTGCCAGGGTGTCGCTCAAGGCGAGTTGCAGCGGTTGACTTATGGTGCCGACGGCGAGACTCGAACTCGCACAGCTTTCGCCACTACCCCCTCAAGATAGCGTGTCTACCAATTTCACCACGTCGGCACATGGTCCTGCATACGAGGGGCGGTGTGGATGGCTGCGATTTGCTGACTGAGGAAGTCATCTCGCGCCTACCGCCAAAAGAGCAATAGATATTAGCGTCTTTTCTGGCCTCGCACCAGCGGGAACGCTATTCCCGTACTTACTTTGGGATATCTGTGGGCGCCGGCGCAACGGACTCGGCAGCAGGCGCGGTCGATTGCGCCGGCACTTGCTCGGTCGCATTCGTCATCACACCGCCCGCGGAACGCGATGCGTCGGGATTCGAAATCATCGCGAGCACCAGAGTGCATACAAAGAAAGCAGCGGCAGCAACCGCCGTGGAACGGCTGAGGAAATTGGCCGAACCCGTGGCACCGAAAAGACTGCCCGATGCGCCGCTCCCGAAAGCAGCCCCCATATCAGCGCCTTTACCGTGCTGAAGCAGAACCAGCACGATGACGCTGATGGCCGCCAGCAGTTGAATCACCATCACAATCGTTGACAACACGAAAGACTCCTGAATACCCGGCGACGCAGTCAGAGCGCCGCAACAATCGCCGCGAAGTCGGCCGCGACCAGCGATGCACCGCCAATCAGACCGCCATCGACATCCGGCATCGAGAAAATGGACGAGGCGTTCGCCGCCTTGACACTGCCGCCGTAAAGAATTGGTACCGTGGCGCCAGCCGCACCCAAAGCCGCACGGATCGACGCGTGCACTTCCTGAGCCTGCTCCGGCGAAGCGGTACGCCCGGTTCCGATGGCCCATACAGGCTCATACGCGAGCAGGACTTGCGAGACGCTTTCGCCGAGCGCGGCGACAACCGCGCCGACCTGCCGACCGACGACCTCGAACGCCTGCCCCGCATCACGTTCTGCCAGGGTTTCACCGACGCACACGATCGGCACCAGGCCGGCCGCCAGGGCGGCAGCGGCCTTGGCCGCCACCAGCGCATCGGTTTCGCCGTGATATTGGCGCCGCTCCGAGTGACCGACGATGACCTGAGCGACGCCGGCATCGGCCAGCATCGATGCGCTGATCTCGCCAGTAAAGGCACCCGGCGCGGTTTGCGCGCTTACATCTTGCGCGCCGAGCGCAACCCGGCTATCGGCCAAGATCTGCCTGGCCTGCGCCAGATAGACGAAAGGCACGCAGACGCCCACGTTCGCGCCATCGCGCGGTAGCCCGACGACTTCGGCGAGCAGGCTCGCATTGGCCGCGAACGAACCGTTCATCTTCCAGTTTCCGACTACCCAGCGTGCTCGGCTCATGACTCGACATCAGACGACACCGGGAGCGGTGCCGTGGAAATTTGGAGGGTGCTGCGATGGCGGCATGACCGCCCGGCGCAACCCGGGAATGCCACCAATTTGGTTACAGGCTTTGGCGGCCGGGCGCGATTATAGCCATCCGTCCGGGCACTAACCGACGGTCAGACGCGCGTCAACGTAGGACAACGCGCATAAGCTGGCCGTCAGCATTCAATGCTGACGGCCAATGCGAGCCAGGCCCGGCTCACCCAACTCAGGCAGCCGGCGCCTCGTCGGTGGCGGCAGCCTTCATCGACAAGCGCAGACGGCCCTTGTCGTCGGCTTCCAGCACCTTCACGCGCACTTGCTGGCCTTCCTTCAGATAGTCGCTGACCGCGTTGACGCGTTCCTTGGCGATCTGGCTGATGTGCAGCAGACCGTCCTTGCCGGGCAGCACCTGCACGATGGCGCCGAAGTCGAGCAGCTTGAGCACGGTGCCTTCATAGATCGCGCCCACTTCCACGTCGGCCGTGATGGCCTCGATGCGGCGCTTGGCTTCCTCGCCGGCCGCCGCGTCGACCGACGCGATGGTGACGATGCCGTCGTCCTGGATGTCGATCTGCGTGCCGGTCTCTTCGGTCAGCGCGCGGATGACCGCGCCGCCCTTGCCGATCACGTCGCGGATCTTTTCCGGATTGATCTTGATGGTGATGAGACGCGGCGCGAAGGCCGACAGCTCGGTGCGCGCACCGCCCACCGCGCCCTGCATCTTGTCGAGGATGTGCAGGCGGGCATCGCGGGCCTGGGCCAGCGCCACCTGCATGATTTCCTTCGTGATGCCCTGGATCTTGATGTCCATTTGCAGCGCGGTCACGCCGGTGGTCGTGCCGGCCACCTTGAAGTCCATGTCGCCGAGGTGATCCTCGTCGCCCAGGATGTCGGTCAGCACGGCGAACTTGTTGCCGTCCTTGATCAGGCCCATCGCGATGCCGGCGACATGCGCCTTGAGCGGCACGCCGGCGTCCATCAGCGCGAGGCTGCCGCCGCACACCGACGCCATCGACGACGAACCGTTCGACTCGGTGATTTCCGAGACCAGACGCATCGAGTAGCTGAATTCCGAATCCTCGGGCAGCACGGCGATCAGCGCGCGCTTGGCAAGGCGACCATGGCCGATTTCGCGCCGCTTGGGCGTGCCCACGCGGCCGGTTTCGCCAGTGGCGAACGGCGGCATGTTGTAGTGCATCATGAAACGGTCGCGGTACTCGCCCATGAGCGCATCGATGATCTGCTCGTCCTGCTTGGTGCCGAGCGTGGCCACGACCAGCGCCTGCGTCTCGCCACGCGTGAACAGGGCCGAGCCGTGGGTACGCGGCAGCACGCCGGTGCGGATCTCGATCGGGCGCACGGTGCGCGTGTCGCGGCCGTCGATGCGCGGCTCGCCGGCCAGGATCTGGCTGCGGACGGTGCTGGCTTCGAGGTCGAACAGCAGGTTGCCGACGTCGACTTCGCCCGGCGCGGCGGTGCCGGCGGCGGCGGCTTCGGCGGCCAGCGCGGCATTCACGGCGGCGAACACTTCCTTGAGCTTGGCGCTGCGGTCCTGCTTCGAGCGGATTTCGTAGGCGGCACGGATCGGGGCGGCGGCCAGTTCGGCCACGCGCGCAACCAGCGTTTCGTTCTTGGCGGCGGGCGCCCAGTCCCATTCCGGCTTGCCGGCGTCGCGCACCAGCGCATGGATCGCGTCGATGACCTTCTGCATCTGCTCATGGCCGAACACCACGGCGCCGAGCATCACTTCTTCCGACAGCTGGTCGGCTTCGGATTCGACCATCAGCACGGCGGCTTCGGTGCCGGCAACCACCAGGTTGAGCTGCGACTTCTTGAGCTCGGAGGCGGTCGGGTAGAGCAGGTATTCGCCGTTCACATAGCCGACGCGCGCCGCGCCGATCGGGCCGTTGAACGGAATGCCGGAAATAGCCAGCGCCGCCGAGGCGCCGATCATGGCCGCGATGTCCGGATCGACTTCCGGGTTCACCGACAGCACATGGATGATGACCTGCACCTCGTTGTAGAAGCCGTCCGGAAACAGCGGGCGCAGCGGCCGGTCGATCAGGCGCGAGGTGAGCGTTTCTTTCTCGCTCGGCTTGCCTTCGCGCTTGAAGAAGCCGCCCGGAATCTTGCCGGCGGCATAGGTCTTCTCGATGTAGTCGACGGTGAGCGGGAAGAAATCCTGGCCGGGCTTGGCCTTCTTCGCCGCCACGACGGTCGCGAGCACCACGGTGTCCTCGATGTTGACGAGGACCGCGCCCGACGCTTGTCGGGCGATCTCGCCGGTTTCGAGCACGACCTTGTGCTGGCCGTACTGGAATTCCTGGGTGACCTTGTTGAACACGTTGCTTTCCTTTCTATAGACCCGCGGAATTCCGTGCGCCGCGGCTCGCACCTACAACGTCCGCAATCGGCCGCCGGCACATTGCGTCGCACCAATGGAAAAAGCCCGCAGCGGAAGACCGCGGCGGGCTTCGACCTTCATGGTGCAATGCACCGGAGGCGATTCCGGAGGGGAAGCTTGATTACTTGCGCAGACCCAGCTTTTCGATCAGCGAGCGATAGCGCTGCACGTCGCGGCTCTTGAGGTAGTCGAGCAGCTTGCGGCGGCGCGACACCATCTTGAGCAGACCGCGGCGGCTGTGGTGATCCTTCACATGGGCCTTGAAGTGGCCGGTGAGTTCGTTGATGCGCGCGGTGAGCAGCGCGACCTGGACTTCGGGCGATCCGGTGTCGTTGGTGGCGCGGGCATGGGCGGCAACGATGCCAGCCTTGTCGATATTGGCGACGGACATGAATGACTCCTGACTTGCGGACCTTGCAGGACCGGGCGCTGTTGCCCGGAAAAGCCCGCGGGCGGTCCGTGAACTGATGACTTGAACCCGGCACTCTGGCACCGGACGACTCGCTCCGCCGCAAATCCGGCGAAACGGGAACCGCGCAGTGTAATCGAAATGTCGGCGACCTCGCACCGACTCAGCGCAACGAACTATGCGGCCTGAATGCGGTGCTTATCGAGTGTTGGGCTGGCAAGGGTCACCACTAGGCTTCGCCGATCGACATTGCCGTCCCTTCAGCATTGGCGCGCCGATCAGGCGCGGCACCAGCCCAGCCCTCAGACGCTCAAAAGGCCACCCATGCGCACCAACCTGCCCGTGACCCAGCGCGAGTACGACTATCCAGACAGCCAGCCCCTGGTTTCGACGACCGACCTGAAAAGCCGGATGCAGTACTGCAACAACGCCTTCGTCGAGGTAAGCGGCTTCACGCGCGAAGAATTGATCGGCCAGGAGCACAACATGATCCGGCATCCGGACATGCCGGCCGAAGCCTTCCGCGACATGTGGCGGACGATCGGGCACGGCGACCCGTGGTGCGGCCTGGTGAAGAACCGGCGCAAGAACGGCGACCACTACTGGGTGATGGCCAACGTCACGCCGATCCTCGAGCGCGGCAAGGTCCAGGGCTATGTGTCGGTGCGCACCAAGCCCACCCGCGAGCAGATCAAGGGCGCCGAGGCGCTCTATGCCCGCATGCGCGCGCAAGCCGAGCGCGGACGCCTGACCCATGTGCTGCAGAACGGCTATGTCATCCGCAATCACCTGGCCGGCCGGCTCTGGCAGAAGTTCAACCGGTCGGTCGCGGCGCCGATCGCCACCGCGATGGCCGGACTGGCGGTGTCGTCGGTTGCGGTGACCGCGCTGCTCGGCGACTGGAGCACGGTGCTGGCCATGATCGGCGTGCAGTCGCTTGGCGGAATTGCCGCGATGGCCTGGCTGCGCGGCCGCATCGTGCGACCGATCGCCAGCTCGATCGGCTTTGCCAACCGGCTCGCGGCCGGCGACATCGCGGTACGCCGCAGCGATCGCAAGTCGGTCGACGTGGGCGGGCTGATGCGCGCGCTGACCCAGCTCAACGTCAATCTCCAGGCCATCTGCGGCGATCTGCATGCCGAGGTCGATGGCATGAGCGAGGTCACGACCAAGATTGCCCGCGGCAATGCCGACCTGTCGGCGCGCACCGAAAGCCAGGCCAGCAACCTGGAGCAGACCGCCGCCGCCATGGAACAGCTGAGCAGCACGGTCAAGCACAACGCCGACAGCTCGCGCGATGCCAAGCAGCTGGTGGCCGAGGCCAACGAAACCGCCCAGCAAAGCGGCGCGGCGGTGTCGCGGATGATCGAGACGATGCGCGGCATCAATCAGTCGTCGGGCAAGGTCGGCGAGATCATCCAGGTGATCGAGGGCATCGCCTTCCAGACCAACATCCTGGCGCTCAATGCGGCAGTCGAGGCGGCGCGCGCCGGCGAGCAGGGCCGCGGCTTTGCCGTGGTGGCTGGCGAGGTGCGGGCGCTGGCGCAACGCGCGTCGAGCGCGGCCAAGGAGATCAAGGGCCTGATCGAGGAATCGACGGGCAAGGTGCGTCAGGGCGAGCGCACGGTCGAGGAAGCCGGCGCCATCATCCAGACCGTGGTCGAGCGGGTGGCGAGCGTGTCCGAGCTGATTACCGACTTCGCCAATGCCACCGAGGAACAGTCGCTCGGCATCGGCCAGGTCGCGGATGCGATCCAGCAGCTCGATGCCGTCACGCAGAACAATGCCGCCCTGGTCGAGGAATCGGGCGGCGCCACCGCCTCGCTGCGCCAGCAGGCCGACAGCCTGCGCAGCACGATGTCGATCCTGAAGCTGGGCGGTCGCTGAGCCCGGCACCGCACCCCGGATCCCCTCAATAAATAACTTGTGGTTGTTTGCAACTAGCCATTAAGAACTTAGTTGTCTGAACAAGGCTGCGCATGATCGGTCGCCCTGACCGGAGACTTCCATGCGCTTTCAATCGCCCGCCCCATCCGCTGCAAGGCCTGTGCGCGCCCAGATCGCGCCGATGCTGCTCGCGCTGGCGCGCTAGGCGGCGCAGGCGATGCGTACCAAGGTTCTTCTCGTCCCCGGCTGGCGCGATTCCGGCCCGGATCACTGGCAGACGCGCTGGCAGAAACGCTTCCCGGCATTCCGCCGGCTTCAGCTTGCCGCCGCCGACTGGGAAACCCCCAACCGCGAGGTGTGGGTCGAGGCGCTGACCGCCCGGATCGCCGAGCTTGGCGCGCCGGTGGTGCTGGTGGCACACAGCCTCGGCTGCATTGCGGTCCAGCATCTGGCGCCGCTGGCGCTGGCGCCGGTGGTGGGCGCCCTGTTCGTGGCGCCGGCCGATCCCGAGACGCGCGAGCCGCTCGCCAGCTTCGCGCCGGTGCCGATGCGCCGGCTGCCCTTCGTGTCCAAGGTCATCGCGAGCGCCGACGATCCCTTCTGCCCGGCCGACCGCTCCAGCGCCTATGCCGAAGCCTGGGGCAGCCGCATGACGCTGCTCGACAATGCCGGCCACATCAATGCCGAGTCTGGCCACGGCGACTGGCCCGAGGGCCTCAAGCATCTCGAAACCCTGCGCCGCGAGATCGACTGGAAGACCCAGCCGCGCGAAGTCGTCCGCGCGCCGCGCGCCACCCGCTCCACGACCTGAGGTCACTGCCATGAACCGAAGACATGTCTGCGCCGCCCTGCTCGCCCTGACCGCCGCCGGCCTCGCCGGTCCGGTCCGCGCCGCCGGGCCGACCACTCTGCTCAACGTCTCCTACGACGTGATGCGCGACTTCTACAAGGACTTCAATCCGGCCTTTGCCAAGGCCTGGGCGGCCAGGAACGGGGGCGAAGTCATCACCGTGAACATGTCGCACGGCGGGTCGAGCCGGCAGGCGTCGGCGGTGGTGGACGGGCTGGAAGCCGACATCATCACGATGAACCAGGCCACCGACATCGACCTGCTGGCGCGCAACAACCTGGTGCCGGCCGACTGGGCCAAGCGCCTGCCCGACCGGGCCGCGCCGTTCACCTCGGCCACCGTGTTCCTGGTGCGCAAGGGCAATCCCAAGGGCGTGAAGGACTGGGGCGATCTGGTCAAGCCGGGCATCCAGGTGGTCATTCCCAATCCCAAGCTGTCGGGCAACGGCCGCTACTCCTATCTGACCGCCTGGGGCTTTGCGCTGCGCCAGCCGGGCGGCAACGAGGCACGCGCCCGGGAATTCGTCGCCGCGCTGTTCAAGAACGTGCCGCTGCTCGACAGCGGCGGCCGTGCCGCGACCACCAGCTTCATGCAGCGCCAGATCGGCGATGTGCTGGTCACCTTCGAAAACGAGGCCGAGATGATTGCGCGCGAATTCGGTCGCGGCGGCTTCGAGGTGGTCTACCCGAGCCTGAGCATCCGGGTCGAGCCGCCGGTCTCCATCGTCGACAAGGTGGTCGACCGACGCGGCAGCCGCGCGCTCGCCACCGCCTATGCCGAGTACCTGTGGTCGCCCGAAGGCCAGGAGATCGCAGCGCAGAACTACCTGCGTCCGCGCGACGCGAAGCTGCTGGCCAAGTACGCCGCGCAATTCCCGCCGATCAAGTTCTTCGGCGTCGAGGACAGCTTCGGCGACTGGAGCCGCGCCCAGAAGACCCACTTCGACGACGGCGGCCTGTTCGACCAGATCTACGTTCCCGGCGGCCGCTGAGCGACCGCATCACCTCACCAAGAAGAAGACCCATGTCCGCAGTCGCAAGCCCTCCGCTCGCCGGCGCCGCGCCGCCGGCCAAGCGCTCGCCCTGGCGCCAGCCGAGCGTGCTGCCGGGATTCGGCATCACCTTCGGCTACACCCTGCTCTATCTCAGCCTGATCGTGCTGATCCCGCTGGTGGCGCTGTTCCTCAAGACCGCCACGCTCACCTGGGACCAGTTCATCGCCGCGACCACTTCGGCGCGCGTGGTGGCGGCCTACAAGGTGAGCTTCGGCGCCTCGTTCGCGGCGGCGCTGGTCAATCTGTTTGCCGGGCTGCTGGTGGCCTGGGTGCTGGTGCGCTACCGGTTTCCGGGCCGGCGCTTCATCGATGCGCTGGTCGATCTGCCGTTCGCCCTGCCGACCGCCGTGGCCGGCATCGCGCTGACCGCGCTCTATGCGCCCAACGGCTGGATCGGCCAGTACCTGACGCCACTCGGCATCAAGGTGGCGTTCAGCCCGATCGGCATCGTGATCGCGCTGATCTTCATCGGCCTGCCCTTCGTGGTGCGCACGGTGCAGCCGGTGCTCGAAGAAGCCGAACGCGAGCTGGAGGAAGCCTCGGCCATGCTCGGCGCGACGCGCTGGCAGACCTTCCGCTTCGTGATCTTCCCGGCCGTGCTGCCGGCGCTGCTCACCGGCTTTTCGCTCGCGTTCGCGCGCGCCATCGGCGAGTACGGCTCGGTCATCTTCATCGCCGGCAACCTGCCGATGGTGTCCGAGATCGGCCCGCTCATCATCATCACCAAGCTTGAGCAGTACGACTACGCCGGCGCCACCGCGGTGGCCACCGTGATGCTCGGCGTGAGCTTCGTGCTGCTGCTGGTCATCAATCTGCTGCAAGCCTGGCAGGCCAAGCGCTCCGGCGTGGTCGCGGGAGGACGCAAATGAGCGCGCCGCAAAAGGTTTCCGTTACCGAACCGCGCTGGGTGCAGCGGCTGCTGATTGGCGCAGCGCTGGCCTTCCTCGCCTTCTTCCTGCTGCTGCCGCTGCTGGCGGTGTTCACCGAGGCGCTGCGCAAGGGCTTCGATGTCTACCTCAACTCGATCACCGAAGAAGATGCCTGGTCGGCGGTCAAGCTCACGCTGACCGTGGCTGCGCTCGCGGTGCCGCTCAATCTGTTCTTCGGCATCTGCGCTGCCTGGGCGGTCGCCAAGTTCGACTTCAAGGGCAAGCAGTTCCTGATGACGCTGATCGACCTGCCGTTCTCGGTGTCGCCGGTGGTGTCGGGCCTGATCTATGTGCTGGTGTTCGGCGCCCAGGGCTGGTTCGGCCCCTGGCTGCTGGAGCACAACATCAAGATCATCTTCGCGGCGCCGGGCATGGCGCTGGCCACCATCTTCGTGACCTTCCCGTTCGTGGCGCGCGAGCTGATCCCGCTGATGGAAGCCCAGGGCACGGATGAAGAACAGGCTGCCATCGTGCTCGGCGCGAGCGGCTGGCAGACCTTCTGGCGCGTGACCCTGCCCAATGTGAAGTGGGGCCTGCTCTACGGCGTGATTCTTTGCAATGCGCGCGCCATGGGCGAGTTCGGCGCGGTGTCGGTGGTGTCGGGGCATATCCGCGGCATGACCAACACCATCCCGCTGCATGTCGAAATTCTCTACAACGAGTACCAGTTCGTCGCCGCGTTTGCCGTGGCCTCGCTGCTGGCGCTGCTGGCGCTCGTGACGCTGGCGCTCAAGAGCTGGATCGAATGGCGCGGCCTGCTGGCCGTGCCGTCCGACGACCTTCCGCCCGAAAACCCGAATCCGCCGGCCGCGACCGGCGTGCACGCCTGAGCCTGCCGCCATGACCATCCAGATCCGTTCCGTCTCCAAGCATTTCGGCGCCTTCACCGCGCTCAACGGCGTGAATCTCGACGTCGCGCCCGGCGAACTCGTCGCGCTACTCGGCCCCTCGGGCTGCGGCAAGACCACGCTGCTGCGCATCATCGCCGGCCTTGAATCGGCCGACGCCGGCAGCGTGCTGTTCAGCGGCACCGACGCCACCCATCTCGATGTGCGCGAGCGCCATGTCGGCTTCGTGTTCCAGCACTACGCGCTGTTCCGCCACATGAGCGTGTTCGAGAACGTCGCCTTCGGCCTGCGCGTGCGGCCGCGCAGCACCCGCCCGAGCGACGCCAAGATCCGCGAGAAGGTGATGGAGCTGCTCAAGCTGGTCCAGCTCGACTGGCTCGCCGACCGCTTTCCGGCCCAGCTGTCGGGCGGTCAGCGCCAGCGCATCGCGCTGGCCCGGGCGCTTGCGGTCGAGCCGCAGGTGCTGCTGCTCGACGAGCCCTTCGGCGCGCTCGACGCCAAGGTGCGCAAGGAGCTGCGCCGCTGGCTGCGCCGGCTGCATGACGAGCTGCATGTGACCAGCATCTTCGTCACCCACGACCAGGAAGAAGCGCTCGAAGTGGCCGACCGCGTGGTGCTGATGAACCGCGGCCAGATCGAGCAGATCGGCACGCCCGAGCAGGTCTGGGCCGAGCCGGCCAGCCCCTTCGTCTACGGCTTTCTCGGCGATGTGAACCTGTTCCACGGCCGGGTCGAGCATGGCCAGGCGCATCTCGAAGGCATCCAGGTCGCGGCCGACGATCACGCCAGCGTCGCCTCGGCCAGCGCCGTGGCCTATGTGCGGCCCTATGACCTGGAGGTGGAACGCCCCGGCACCGGGCGCGGCGGCATTCCGGTCAAGCTCGCGCGCTCGCTGGTGGTCGGGCCGATCGCGCGGCTGGAACTGGAGCGGGTCGACGACGCCGGTCGCGGCATCATCGAGGCGCAGATTTCGACCGACCGCTTCCGCGAACTCGGCCTGCAACTCGGCGAGCCGCTGGTCGTCAATCCGCGCGAAGCCCGGGTCTTCCTCGCCGACGGCATCTGAGGTTTTTCTATCGCTGCAATCGCCGTTGGCTATCCCGACTGATTTGCACGGTTGTTGCTAAAGAAGGCTTGCGGACCGGTGCCACGACACAGGCCGCAAACGACAACCCGACATTTGCAGACAGCAAGGAGCTCACCATGGCGTTGAACAAACTCAGCTTCAAGACCGAAGGCGCGGCCTACACCTGCGCGGCCGAAGGCGACCAATCCGGCGACTACGTGAAGGCCACCGACGCCGAAAAGCTCGAAGGCGTGCTGTCCAAGCTCGTCTGGGAAGTGCTCTACGGCAAGGCCTTCGATGCGCAATCGGCTGCCGCCGCCGCCGAACGCGCGCTGGCCGAAATCCGCGGCTGATCGACAAGCAGTACGCCGGGCCGCAACGGCCCGGTGTGCGGCGGGATGCCCCCGTCGCGCTCATGACAACAGGCAGGCCCGCTTGTCATGAATCAAACAAATCCAACACTGTGTTTGCCACCAAGTTGATCCAGATCATGCGAGGCACTTGCCAAGCGTGACGCCGCGATGACGGTTCACGCCCGGCAGTCGGCGTTCAGGCAAACACCAGCTTGGCGCCGATCACGATCAGCATCGTCGCGAGAAAGCCGCGCAGCAGCTTTTCGGGCACGCGCGCCGTCAGATGGCTGCCGAGCGTGATGGCCGGCAGCGAGCCGACCAGCAACGCCGCCAGCATCGACCAGTTGACGCTGCCCATGATGGCGTGGCCCGCGCCCGCCACCAGCGTGAGCGGCACCGCATGCGCGATGTCCGAACCGACGATGCGGCGCGCCGGCGCATTGGCATACAGGAACATCAGCGCCACCACGCCGAGCGCGCCCGCGCCCACCGAGGTAAGCGCGACCAGCGTGCCGATGGTGACGCCGAGCAGAAACGTCGGCAGCCAGCGCACGGCCTCGGGATCGCGCGCGGCGGCGCTGCCGACCGTGCCGCCCGCCGCCTGGCGCCGCGCCGCAAAGCGCTGACCGAGCGCGCGAATCTGGTTGCGCAGCACGATGGCCGTCGCGGTGAGAAACAGCGCCACGCCCAGACCGCGCGCCATCACCTTGGCCAGCGCGCCGTTGTCGAGCCCGGCCAGATGCAGGCCGCCGAGCGTGAGCGCCGCCGCCGGCACCGAGCCGGCCACCAGCCAGCCGGTGATGTGCCAGTTGACGTTGCCCTTGCGCGCATGGGTGACGATGCCGCCGGCCTTGGTGACGGAGGCGAACAGCAGATCGGTGCCGACCGCCACCGTCGCCGGCACGCCGAACACCAGCGTGAGCAGCGGCGTCATCAGCGAGCCTCCACCGACGCCAGTCATGCCGACGATGAAGCCGACGAAGGCACCGCCGAGCACGAACTGGAAGAAATGCAGATCGAAGCTCACCAGTAGTTCTCCACCGCCATCGTGCCGGGCACGCCGCGCCGGCTCACGGCAAAGCCGGACTTCGCGAGCTGCTTGCGGATGTCGTCGACCATTTCCGGGTTGCCGCAGATCATCACGCGGCTGGTCGCGGGATCGAGCTTGAGGCCGGCCTCGGCTTCGAGGCTGCCGTCGGCGAGCGCTGTCGTGATGCGCTTGTTGAGCATCGGTCGGCCATCGGCATGAACGGCGGGCGCGCGCGTGACCAGCGGCACATAGACCACCTTGCCCGGCGACTCGGCCAGCAGCTCGCCGAAGGCTTCGTGATCCTTCAGGCCCTCGATGCTGTCGCGATAGGCCAGCTCGTTTTCCTGCCGCACGCTGTGCACGACCACGATGCGCTCGTACTGCGCCCAGATGTCGAGGTCGAACAGCACGCTCAGGAAGGGCGCGAGGCCGGTGCCCGAGCTGAGCAGCCACAGGTCGCGGCCGCCCTCGAAGCGGTCGGTGGTGAGGAAGCCGTAGTTGGTCTTCTCGACCAGGATTTCGTCGCCGACCTTGAGCGAGGCGAGCGTGGTGGTGAACTCGCCGTCGGGCACGACGATGGAATAGAACTCCAGGAACTCGTCATAGCTGGCCGAGGCGATGGAATAGGCGCGCCAGACCCAGCGCGGCCCCTTCTTGTCGGCCGGGTCGCCGTCGTCGCGATACACGCCCAGCCGCGCGAACTGGCCCGGGATGAAGCGGAAGCCCGGCGCGCGCGTGGTGCGAAAGCTGAACAGGTGTGGCGTCCACGGCTTGATCCAGGTGATGGTCTCACGCGTGTACTTGTCGGGCGGCATCTCGCCCGGAAGCTTCCTGGGCTTGGCGGGCGCGGCAGCGCCGCCGTCTATAGGCGGCGCGGCGGGTCGAGGCTCGGCCGGGGCAGCCTCGCCGCCCGGCACTTCAGGCGTATTGCTCATGGGAGGAGAGGCTGCGCTTTCAGGCGATGAGGCCGGCGGCCACGGTGTCGTTGGTGGCTTCGTCGATGAGGATGAAGCTGCCCGTCACGCGGTTCTCGGCATAGGCATCGGCCACGAGCGGCTGCTGGGTCTTGATGCTCAGCTTGGCGATGTCGTTGAGCGCGACCGGCTGGTCGCTCGGCGACCAGGTGAGGCTGGCGAGATCGAGCTTGCTTTCGACCGCCGCGATCTTGGCCTTCACCTCGCGCGAGGTGTGGCGAAGGATGTAGCTGCGGCGCGGGTCGAGCGCGTTGTGGCCGAGCCAGCTCACGGTGGCCGAGATCTGCTGGCGGCCTTCGGGCACGCCTTCGCTTGCCTTGACGAACATGTCGCCGCGCGAGATGTCGACCTCGTCGGCCAGCGACAGCATCACCGACTGGCCGGCGAAGGCTTCGGCAAGCTCGGCTTCGCCCAAGCCGATGCGCACGACCTTGGAACGGCGGCCCGACGGCAGCACGACGATCTCGTCGCCGACGGCAATCGTGCCTTCCTCGATGCGGCCGGCGTAGCCACGGAAATCGCTCTGCGACGGGCGGCAGACCCATTGCACCGGAAAGCGCCAGGCCGCATCGGCCTTGAGCTGGGTGCTGGGCGCGGCTTCGAGCAGTTCGAGCAGCGTCGGGCCGGTGTACCAGCCGAGCGGCTGCGCGTCTTCGTCCGAGTCTTCCTGCGGCACGCCACGGTTCACGACCATCGCGCCTTCGAGCGCCGACAGCGGCACGCTGTGCACCTCGGCCGGCGTGGTCGCATGCAGCGCCAGCCATTCGCGGAACTCGCCATCGATGCGGTCGAACACGGCCTGGTCGTAGCCGACCAGGTCCATCTTGTTGACCGCGACGATCAGCTGGCCGATGCCCAGCAGCGACGCGATGGTCGCGTGGCGGCGGGTCTGCGGCAGGATGCCCTTGCGCGCATCGACCAGCAGGATGGCCACGTCGGCGGTGGACGCGGCCGTGACCATGTTGCGCGTGTACTGCTCATGGCCCGGCGCGTCGCCGATGATGAACTTGCGCGTCGGCGTGGCGAAGTAGCGATAGGCCACGTCGATGGTGATGCCCTGCTCGCGCTCGGCCGTGAGGCCGTCGGTCAGCAGCGACAGGTCGATGGCGCTCAGGCCCTTCTTCTTCGCGTTGCGTTCGAGCGTGGCGATCGTGTCGTCGAGGATGGTCTTGGTGTCGTACAGCAGGCGCCCGATGAGCGTGCTCTTGCCGTCGTCGACGCTGCCGCAGGTGAGGAAGCGCAGCACGCCGAGGTCGGCGTCTTGATGGGTGTCGTGAAGATTCATTGTCATGGCACCTTAGAAGTAGCCTTCCTTCTTGCGCTGTTCCATCGACGCTTCGGACGTCTGATCGTCCATGCGCGTCGCGCCGCGTTCGGTGAGCGTGGCGCCCACGGTTTCGGCCAGGATTTCTTCGTAATTTTTTGCAGTGGACGCGACCGGGCAGGTGCAGGTGATGTCGCCAACGGTCCGGAAGCGCACGCTGACCACTTCCACCTTGTCGCCGTCCTTGGCCGGCGTGAGCGGCGTGACGGGCAGCAGCGATTCACCGCGCCGCACCACCTCGCGCTCATGCGCAAAGTAGATGCTCGGCACTTCGAGCTTTTCGCGCGCGATGTACTGCCACACGTCGAGCTCGGTCCAGTTGCTGATCGGGAACACGCGCATGTTCTCGCCCTTGGCGACGCGCGCGTTGTACAGGTTCCAGAGCTCGGGCCGCTGGTTCTTCGGGTCCCACTGGCCCCATTCGTCGCGGAAGCTGAACACGCGCTCCTTGGCGCGCGCCTTCTCCTCGTCGCGCCGGGCGCCGCCCAGGCAGGCGTCGAATTCGAACTCGGCGATGGCGTCGAGCAGCGTGACGCTCTGGTGCTTGTTGCGCAGCTCGTCGGGCGAGCGCAGCACGATGCGGCCGGCGGCGATGCTGTCGTCGAGCGTGCGCACGATGAGCCGCTCGCCGAGTTGCGCGGCGCGGTAGTCGCGGAAATCGACCACTTCCTGGAAGTTGTGGCCGGTGTCGATGTGCAGCAGCGGGAACGGGAACTTGCCCGGCCGGAACGCCTTGGTGGCGAGATGCAGCATCACGATCGAGTCCTTGCCGCCCGAGAACAGCAGCACCGGATTGGTGGTCTGGCCGGCCACCTCTCGCATGATGTGGATGGCTTCGGCTTCGAGCCAGTCGAGATGGCTCAGCGAGCGCGCTGCGACGGCGTTCATGCGGATTCCTTGGCTTTGAATTTCAATGGCGATACCTGTCCGTCCTTGACGTGCAGGCCGCATTCCTTCGACTCGGGGTTCTCCCACCACCAGCGGCCGGCGCGCACATCCTCGCCGGGGGTGATGGAGCGCGTGCAGGGCGCGCAGCCGATGCTCGGAAAGAAGCGGTCGTGCAGTGCGTTGTACGGCACGTCGTGGCGCCGGATGTAGGCCCAGACCTCGGCCTCGCTCCAGTCGACCAGCGGGTTGAACTTGGTGAGCTGGCGCGCGTCGTCGAACTCGCGCGCCGGGGTGTCGGTGCGGGTGACCGACTGCGCCGCGCGCAGGCCGGTGACCCAGGCCTTCTTGCCGGCGAGCGCCTTTGCAAGCGGCTGCATCTTGCGCACGCCGCAGCATTCCTTGCGGTTGTCGACCGAGTCGTAGAAGCCGTTGATGCCGTTCTTCGCGACCAGCGCGGCGACGGCGGCAGCGTCGGGGAAATGCGTGAACACGACCTTGCCGTAGCGCGCCTCGGCGGCTTGCATCACGGCATAGGTTTCCTCGTTGAGCCGGCCGGTATCGAGCGTGAAGCTGGCGATGTCGAGGCCGTGGCGCGCGATGAGATCGAGGATGACCATGTCCTCGGCGCCGAAGCTGGTCGAGAACACGGCGGGCTGCTCGGCCGCCGCTGCGCGCAGCGTGGCAAGCGCCGAGGCTTCGCGCGCGTCGAGGATGGCGAGGTCGATGTTGGGCGTGGGGGCGGTCATGCGGTGGCTCCGGTGATGGCGCGGGCAGGCGCCGTGCTCAAGCGAGCGTTCCGGCGAGCCAGGCCGGCGCGCGGCCGTCGGCGCTCAGCTGGTAGGCGCCGCTGAAGGCCTTGAACGACGCGAGCGAGGCTTCGGCGTTCTGGCCCTCGGCCAGCACGAAGCTGCTGAAGCCGCTGCGGCGCAGGTTGTAGAGCTGGTCGCGGCGCACGTCGCCAAAGGCGCGCACGTCGCCGGTGTAGCCGAGCCGCTTGCGCAGCAGCCAGGCGATGGAATGACCGCGGCCATCGACGAACTTGAGGTACTGCACCGCCACGACGGCGGCGCTGGCGAGCAGCGGCGCTGCGGTCTCGACCACGTCGTCGGGCTTGAGCCAGATGCCGAAGTCGCCGCGCGCACGCAGCTCGTCGGCATGGTCGAGCGCCCAGGCCAGCGGCACGATGACCTTGCCGGCGGCCGGAATGCCGGCAGCGGCATCCTCGATGCGGGTCCAGTCGTCGATGACGAGCGCCGGCGTGCCGCCAAGGATGGTGATGACGTTAGACATTGGCGGCTCCTTCTTCCTCGGCGTAGGCGGCCTGCTTGAACGATGCGATGCCGATGCGGCGGAAGGTGTCGACGAAGCGCTCCTCCTCGCCTTCGCGGTTGACGAGGTAGTGCCGCACGATCTTCTCGACCACGTCAGGCACCTGATCGGCCGCGAAGCTCGGGCCGATGATGGTGCCGATGCGGGCCTGCTCGGGCGAGGCGCCGTAGTCGCCGCCGAGCGTGACCTGGTACCACTCCTCGTCATGCTTATCGACGCCGAGGATGCCGATGTTGCCGACGTGATGATGGCCGCAGCTGTTGATGCAGCCCGAGATGTTCAGGCTGATCTCGCCGATGTCGTGCTGGTAGTCCAGATCGTCGAAGCGCGCCTGCAAGGCCTGCGCGATCGGGATCGACTTGGCATTGGCCAGCGCGCACAGATCGCCGCCGGGGCAGCAGATGATGTCGGTGATGAGGCCGACATTGGGCGTGGCCAGACCGTGCTCGGCCAGCCGCGCATGCAGCGCCGGCAGGTCGATGGCGCGCACATGCGGCAGCACCAGATTCTGCTCATGCGTCACGCGCAGCTCGCTGGCGCTGAACTCGTCGGCCAGCGCGGCCACCACGTCGAGCTGGTCGGCCGTGGCATCGCCGGGCGGCAGTTCGCGGCTCTTGAGCGAGATGGTGACGGCGCGGTAGCCGGCCTGACGATGGCCGCGCACGCTGCGCGTGGCCCAGCGCTGGAAGGCCAGCGATTCGCCTTCCACGTCGAAGTCGTCGGCCAGGGTTTCGTAGTCGGGCAGCGTGAAGTCGGCGGCGATGCGGTCGAGCTCGCTCTGCGGCAGGGTGCCGGGACCGTCCTTGAGGTGCTGCCATTCGGCCTCGACCTCTTCGGCGAACTTGGCCGCGCCAAGCGCCTTCACCAAAATCTTGATGCGCGCCTTGTAGAGGTTGTCGCGCCGGCCGTGCAGGTTGTACACGCGCAGCGTCGCCTCGATGTAGGTGACGAGGTGCTGCCACGGCAGGCTGCGGCGAATGAGGCTGCCGATGATCGGCGTGCGGCCCATGCCGCCGCCCACGTACACGTCGGCCACCAGCCGGCCGTCTTCGAGCCGCAGTTGCAGGCCGATGTCATGCACCGAGATCGCGGCGCGGTCGTCCTTCGTGCCGCTGATGGCGATCTTGAACTTGCGCGGCAGGTTGGCGAACTCGGGATGGAAGGTGCTCCACTGGCGCAGCAGCTCGGCGATCGGGCGCGGATCGACCAGCTCGTCGGGCGCCACGCCGGCAAAGGCGTCGGTGGTGATGTTGCGCACGCAGGCGCCCGAGGTCTGGATCGCGTGCATCTGCACCTTCGCCAGATCGGCCAGCATCGCCGGCGTGTCCTCGAACCTGAACCAGTTGTATTGCAGGTTCTGGCGGGTACTGAAGTGCGCCCAGCCGCGGTCGTACTTGCGCGCGATGGCCGCCAGACCGCGCAGCTGATAGGCCGCCAGCACGCCGTAGGGAATGGCGACGCGCAGCATCGGGCCGTGGCGCTGGATGTACAGGCCGTTCTGCAGGCGCAGCGGGCGCAGTTCGTCGTCGGCCAGTTCGCCGCGCAGGTTGCGCGCCATCTGGTCGGCGAATTGCGCGACGCGTTCGTCGACCATCTGCTGGTCGAACTCGGTGTACCGATAAATGCGTGGGGGGGAAGCCTGCGGCATGGTCGTCGGGAGAAGGAGGGGCTGTCGGTGCCGACGGTCGCAGGCGCGCGGCAGCGCCGGCGTGGCGACCCGGAAGGCGGACCGGGCGGAGGCGCGAGGATAAGTCAGCACCTAGCCGGCCCCTAGGTAATTGCGGCAATAGCGCTATGCCGAAAGCACATAAGCGGCCGCATCTCGGGTTTGCAGGACGCAATTTCAAGATCTTGAAGCGGCCGGCGCGGCGCCCATTTTCCAGGCATCGGCGCCAGTCCGGCGTCACCGCCCAAGGAGATCAAGTCATGAACCCGACCGTCCGCACCGCCGTTGTCCGCGACCCCTTCCTGTCGTTCTTCGACGACGTGGTCAACGATCTTTTCGTGCCGCGCACCGTGGCCGCGCGCAACGCCGCGCCGGAAGCGCTGGTCACCAAGGCGCGCGTCGATGTGGTGGATCGCGGCCGCGCCTACGAGGTGACGGCCGACCTGCCCGGCGTGGCCAAGGAAGACATCCGCATCAAGGTCGAGGGCAAGCGGCTGTCGATCGAGGCCACGGCGCGCAACGAGCGCACGCTGAACGAAGGCGATCAGGTGCTTCATACGGAACGCTACGCAACTCAGTACGCTCGGGCCTTTGCGCTGCCGGCCGATCTGGACGACAGCCGCGCCGAGGCGCGCTTCGAGAACGGCGTGCTGACCCTGGTGCTGCCCAAGCGCGAAGTGATCGCGGCGCGCACGATCACCGTGCAATAAGCCTGTCGAAGGAGACCCGATGGCGAACGAAATCGAACTCAAGCTCGCCATCGCGCCCGACGATGTCGCCCGGCTGCGCTGCCATCCGCTGGTGGAGCGCTTTGCCGAGGGCGAAGCCGAAATCCACCGGCTCGCCAACCGCTATTTCGACACGCCCGAACGCGAGCTGGCGCGCGGCCGGGCTGCGCTGCGGCTGCGCCGGAGCGGCGAGCGCTGGCTGCAAACCCTCAAGACCGCGCCCGGCAGCGCCTCGGGCCTGAGCGCGCGCGGCGAATGGGAACTGCCGGTGGCCGGTCCGGCGCTGGAACTGGCCGCCTTCACCGATCTGCCGCCAGAAGTGCGCGCGCTGCTCGACCGGCTCGCGCCCCGGCTGGCGCCGGTGTTCGACACCGATTTCGAGCGCGAGGCGCGGCTGCTGCGGCTGAAGGACGGCACCCGCTTCGAGCTGGCCATCGACCGCGGCGAGCTGCGCGCCGGCAGCGGCAAGCGGGCCCGCCGCGCGCCCATCTGCGAGGTGGAGCTGGAGCTGATCGAGGGCGACGCGCGCCGGGTGGTCGACTTTGCCGAGCGGCTCGCCGCCGACCTCGCGCTCATCCCCGAGCCGCGCAGCAAGGCCGCGCGCGGACTGGCGCTGGCCGACCGCAAGCCGGTGCAGGCGGTGAAGCCCGCGCTGCCCGATGCCGATGCCGCCGCGCCGGCCGGAGCCACGCTCGCGGCGGCGATCGGCCGCTGCCACGAGGCGCTGCTGCTCAACACCGCATCGATCCGCGCCGGCACCGACGATGCCGAACTCGTGCATCAGGCGCGCGTGGCGCTGCGCCGGCTGCGCGTGGCCTTGCGCCATGCGCGTGCGCTGCTGCCGCGCCGCGCCGCCGCCCTGCGCGCGCCGCTGCGCGAACTCGGCCAGCGCCTCGGGCGCAGCCGCGACCTCGATGTGCTCACCGGCCAGACGCTGCCGCGCCTCGACGCCCAGCTCGCGCGCCAGACGGCGGCGGCGCCGGCCAGCCCACCGCCCCTCGCCCGCCCTGCCGCGCCGCCGCGCGACGACGACTATTCCGATGCCGACGTGCGCGCGGCGCTCGACGCCCGCCTCGCCGCCGACCGCGACCAGGCATGGGCCGAACTGCGGCTCGCGCTCGCCACGCCGGCCTTCGCCCGCAGCATGCTGGCGCTCGAAGGGCTGACGCTGCGGCTGGCCGGCAAGACCGGCAGCAGCACCGCGCGGCTCGCGCAACGCGAACTGCGGCTCGCGCGCGACGGCGCCCGCGACACGGTCGCGGCGCTCGACGGCGACGATGCCGATGCGCGCCACCGTTTCCGCATCGCCATCAAGCGGCTGCGCTACGCGCTCGACATGTACGGCGCGCTGTTCGCGCCCGACGCCGTCGCGGCGCAGCGCCAGGCGCTGGCGCAATTGCAGGACGTGCTCGGCGAGATGAACGACAACGCCGTGGCCGCCGCACGACTCGATCTGCTGCCGTCGAGCCCGACCGCCGCCGCGCTGGCCGGCGCCGCCCGCGGCACCATCGCCGCCGCCCGGCCCGAGGCGGCCCGGCGCGCGCGCGCGCTGCTCGCCCTGCCCGCGCCGTGGAAGCGCGCGCGCGCCGCCGGCCGCAAGCGCTGACCCGCCGGCGCGCACCGCACCGCACCGCACCGCACCGCACCGCACCGCACCGCACACCGCACACCGCGCACCGCGCACCGCTCCGAACCGCTGCGCCAGCCGCCGCGCAGCGCCCGGCCGCTGTGGAAATCCGACATGTCGCGGCGCCCGCCGGCTGCCTAACATCCGCGCACAGATGCAGCGGCTGTCCGCCCGGACCGCAACGCCGCGCACGGGAGACAGCCTTGAAGAAACCGCTCTACAAAAGCCTGTACGCACAGGTGCTCGTGGCCATCGCGCTCGGTGTTGCGCTCGGTCACTTCTGGCCCGCCACGGGCGCCGACCTCAAGCCGCTCGGCGACGGCTTCATCAAGCTCATCAAGATGCTGATCGCGCCGATCATCTTCTGCACCGTGGTGGTCGGCATCGCCGGCATGGAAGACATGAAGAAGGTCGGCCGCGTCGGCGGCAAGGCGCTGCTGTATTTCGAGGTGGTGAGCACGCTCGCACTTGCGCTCGGGCTGGTCGTCGTCAATGTGCTCAAGCCGGGCGTCGGGCTGAATGCCGACGTGGCCTCGCTCGACACCAAGGCGCTGACCGCGATCACGTCGAAGGCGTCGCCGCAGACCACGGTCGACTTCTTCATGAACCTGATCCCGTCGACCTTCGTCGACGCCTTCGCCAAGGGCGAGATTCTTCAGGTGCTGGTGCTGTCGGTGCTGATGGGCTTTGCGCTCAGCGCCGCCGGCGAGCGCGCCAAGCCGCTGGTCAAGCTGATCGAGGAATTCGGCCACACGCTGTTCATCGTCATCGGCTTCGTGATGAAGCTCGCGCCGATCGGTGCCTTCGGTGCGATGGCCTTCACCATCGGCAAGTTCGGCGTGGCCTCGCTGCTGCCGCTGATGAAGCTGATGGGCAGCTTCTACCTGACCTGCCTGCTGTTCATCTTCGTGGTGCTGGGCGCGATCGCGCGCTGGGCCGGTTTCAGCATCTTCAAGTTCGTCGCCTACATCAAGGAGGAGCTGCTGATCGTGCTGGGCACCTCGTCGTCGGAATCGGCGCTGCCGCGCATCATGGTCAAGCTCGAAAAGCTCGGCTGCTCCAAGCCGGTGGTGGGGCTGGTGGTGCCGACGGGCTATTCCTTCAACCTGGACGGCACGGCGATCTACCTGACGATGGCGGCCATCTTCGTGGCCCAGGCCACCAATACCGACCTGACGCTGATGCAGGAGCTGACCATCCTCGCGGTGCTGCTGCTCACGTCGAAGGGCGCGTCGGGCGTGACCGGTTCGGGCTTCATCGTGCTGGCGGCGACGCTGGCGGCGGTGCCCACCATTCCGGTCGCGGGTCTGGCGCTGATCCTCGGCATCGACCGCTTCATGTCCGAGGCGCGCGCGCTGACCAATCTGATCGGCAACGGCGTCGCGACCATCGTGGTGTCTAAGTGGGAGAAGGAACTGGACCACGCCCAGATGGAACGCGTGCTGACCCACGGCGTGGAAGACGAACTCGATGCCGAAGCCACGCTCAAGCATGCCGCACCGGTGACGCCGGGCGAGCCGCTGCCGGAAGCCGCACGGGCCTGATGGCCGGGCGCTGCGGCCGGATCGGCCGCAGCCGCTCAGCATGAAACGGCGCTGCACTCCTCACGGGGTGCGGCGCCGTTTGCATTGGGCGCGCCGGATGGTTCAGGAATGCAGATCGCCCGAGCGCGAGATGCCGCCGGCCGGGTCGGGCGGCAGTGCCGGCTCGGCGGCGGCGCTGCCGGCCTTGCGGCGCAGCCGGGCCAGGGCGTCGTCGCAGGCCAGCGCTGCGCCGATAGCGGCCGGGCTGGCGCGGCGGGCGGCCTCGGCGCGCGCCGCCGCGCGCTCGCTGCGCCGGCGCAGTCGCTCGCTCAGGCGCCAGTCGCGCAGCAGCGCGGACGGCAGCACGCGGCGCTCCGCGCGCGCAAACGCGCCGTCGCGCCACAGGCCGAGCGCGCCGCGCCACAGGTGGCCGGCGCGGGCCAGTTCGACCAGGCCGGCGGCGGTTTCGCGCAAGGCCAGATGCAGCGGCAGTCGCAGCCAGGCCAGCCAGACGCGGTCGCGCGCCTGCTGCCAGCGCGCGGCGGCCGGCGCGGCCGGTGCCCGGCGCGTCACGATCAGCTCGGGGCAGTACAGCAGCAGCCAGCGCGCCGCGGCGCAGTCGAGCGCGAACAGGGTTTGCGCGCCGGCGCCGGTCAGCTCGCGCCGATAGCCGCCCATGGCCACGAACAGATCGCGCCGCATCACGCAGGCGCCGGCCACCAGACCGAGCACCGGGCGGCCCGGCAGACCGTCGGCCGCGAGCGGGCTGGCGGCCATCAGGCTGCTGACCGGATCCTCGATGCCCGAGGCATTGCCCAGTCGCAGCCGCGCGCACAGCACGCCCACGGCCGGAAAGGCCTCGAACAGCATGGCCGCGCGCGCGAGTGCGCCGGGCTGCCATTCGCAGTCGTCGTCGCAGAAGGCGATGTAGGCAGTGCGGGCGCGCTCGGCGCCCAGATTGCGGCCGGCCGCGCCCAGATTGCAGGGGCTGCGCACCACCTCCACGCGCGGAAAGCGCGCCTGCACCGCCTCGACCGTGCCGTCGCTGGAAGCGTTGTCGACCAGCAGCACCGGCGGCGCTTCGGGCAGATCGAGCAGCCGCGCCAGCGTGACCAGCACCTGATCGCGCCGGTTGTGCGTGAGCACGATGACGGTCGTGCGGGCCGCGCCGGCACGGCCGCGGCCCGCAGGCGATTCGGTGGACTGGTTCATGGCAGGCGATCGGGAACCCGGATCGCCTTGGTATCGCAACAAGCCGGCCCGCCGGCGGCCGGCACCGCCCGGCGCTGACCGGCGGCGGGCGCCGCGCAGCCTGCGGCGCCCGCGACCCGCGTCAGATGTTGTCTTCCTCGGCGGTCTGCGGATTCAGCTTGGTCTTGTCGTGCAGCTTGTTGAGTGCCGACAGATAGGCCTTGGCGCTGGCCGCGACGATGTCCGGATCGGTGCCCACGCCATTGACGATGCGGCCGGCCTTGGTGAGGCGCACGGTCACTTCGCCCTGGGCCTCGGTGCCGCCCGAGATCGCGTTGACCGAGTACAGCACCATCTCGGCGCCCGAGCCCACTTCGGCCTCGATGGCGCGAATCGACGCATCGACCGGACCGTTGCCGGCGGCCTCGCTGTTCACTTCCGCGCCGCCGACGGTGAAGCGCACCCGCGCGCTCGGCCGCTTGCCGGTCTCGCTGTACTGCGACATCGACACGAACTTGTAGAACTCCTGCTCCACGCCGTCCACGCCGTCGGCCGAGAACAGCGCCTGGATGTCCTCGTCGTAGATCTCGCTCTTGCGGTCGGCCAGATCCTTGAAGCGCGTGAAGGCGGCGTTCAGGTCGGTGTCGCTCTCCACCGGAATGCCCAGCTCCTGCACCCGCTGCTTGAACGCGTTGCGGCCCGACAGCTTGCCCAGCACGATCTTGTTGGCGGCCCAGCCCACGTCCTCGGCACGCATGATTTCGTAGGTATCGCGCGCCTTGAGCACGCCGTCCTGATGAATGCCCGAGGCATGCGCGAAGGCGTTGGCGCCGACCACCGCCTTGTTCGGCTGCACCACGAAACCGGTGATGCCCGACACCAGCTTGGACGCCGGCACGATCTGGCTCGCGTCGATGCCCAGCTCCAGATCGAAGTAGTCGCGCCGCGTGCGCACCGCCATCACGATCTCTTCGAGCGCGGTATTGCCGGCACGCTCGCCCAGGCCGTTGATGGTGCATTCCACCTGCCGCGCGCCGCCGATCTTGACGCCGGCCAGCGAGTTGGCGACCGCCATGCCCAGGTCGTTGTGGCAATGCACCGACCAGATCGCCTTGTCCGAGTTGGGCACGCGCTCGCGCAGCATGTGGATGAACTCGCCGTACAGCGCCGGCACGCCGTAGCCGACCGTGTCCGGGATGTTGAGCGTGGTCGCGCCGGCCTTGATGACGGCTTCGAGCACGCGGCACAGAAAGTCGGGGTCCGAGCGGTAGCCGTCCTCGGGCGAGAACTCGACATCGTCGATGCTGTTGCGCGCGAAGCTCACCGCGCGCACCGCCTGGTCGAGCACCTGCTCGGGCGTCATGCGCAGCTTCTTCTCCATGTGCAGCGCCGACGTGGCGATGAAGGTGTGCACGCGGCGGCGCGGCGCCGGCGCGACGGCTTCGAGCGCGCGGGCGATGTCGCGGTCGTTGGCGCGCGCCAGCGAGCAGACGGTCGATTCCTTGATGGTCTGGGCGATCGCGCGGATCGCCTCGAAATCGCCGTTGGAGCTGGCGGCGAAGCCGGCCTCGATCACATCGACCTTGAGGCGCTCCAGCTGGCGCGCGATGCGCAGCTTTTCTTCGCGCGTCATGGAGGCGCCGGGGCTTTGCTCGCCATCGCGCAAGGTGGTGTCGAAAATGATCAGCTTGTCGGCCATCGTGGGCTCCCTGGGGGTGGATCGCTTCGCGGGCGCGCAGGTCTCGGGAAATGCGGTCGTCCGGCGCGAAACGTATTTGGTGTGCGGGGGGGGATTGTGCTCGGGCGGCGGGTTGCGTTCGGCAGTCAGGCGATGGTTTGCCCCGCCTTCACCAGCCGGGAAGGCGCGTGGTACTGCCAAATTGTGGGGGTGGGGTTATCTGCGCGCGGGGCGCAGAAGCAGCAGAAGGCCGAGCGCCAGCGCATCGCGGGGAGCGATGGCTTCGATCGAGAGGATGGCGGCGCGGGCTTGCATGGTCGGGCGACTGTAGCCCATGAAACCGGGCCCGGCAAGCCGCAAGAGGCATGGCGAATACCGCTTCATTGCAACGCTGCCGAGTGCGGCGGCAGCGTTGCGGCGGACGGCTCAGCGGCCGGCCGCATCCTCGGCATCCTTGGCGCTGCCGCTGCCGGACTCGCTTTCGGGCTCGGTCGAGATCAGCGGCCCGGCGCGGCCGCGCAGCATGCGGCGCGCAAACAGCACGAAGCCCGACAGCCCGTACAGGCAGAACATGCCGAACAGCACCGTCGGCGGGTCATAGGCCACCAACCCGAAGAACAGCACCACCGCGAACACTGCGATGAAGGGCACGCTCTTCTTGAAGTTGACGTCCTTGAAGCTGTAGAACGGCGCGTTCGACACCATCGACAGGCCGGCGTAGATGGCGATGCCCCAGGCCGGCCAGCGCAGCGTGTCGCCGTCGACGCCGTAGTCGTTCATCACCCACACGAAGCCGGCCACCAGCGCCGCCGCCGCCGGCGACGGCAGACCCTGGAAGAAGCGCTTGTCGACCACCGCGATGTTGGTGTTGAAGCGCGCCAGCCGCAGTGCCGCGCCGGCCACGTAGATGAAGGCCGCGATCCAGCCGAGCTTGCCGAGCCCCTTCAGGCTCCATTCATAGGCCACCAGCGCCGGCGCGACGCCGAAGCTGACCATGTCGGACAGCGAGTCGTATTCGGCGCCGAATGCGCTCTGCGTGTTGGTCCAGCGCGCGACGCGGCCGTCCATCGAATCGAGCACCATCGCCACGAAGATGGCGATGGCGGCCTGGTCGAAGCGCTGGTTCATCGCCTGGACGATGGCGTAGAAGCCGCAGAACAGCGCCGCCGTGGTGAACAGGTTGGGCAGCAGATAGATGCCGCGCCGCCGGGGCCGCTCGACCGCCTCGGGTGCGGCGGCGGGCGCGGCCGACGGCGGTTCGCGGCGCGCGCTGCGGCCGGTGGGCAGGCGGAGCTTGTTCTTGCGCAGCGCCATGGCTCAGAACCGCGCGAGGATGGTGGTGGTGGCGCTGACCTTCTCGCCGATGGTCACGGCCGGCCGCGCATCGGTGGGCAGATACACATCCACCCGCGAGCCGAAGCGGATGAAGCCGTAGCGCTGGCCACGCGCCAGCGTGTCGCCGACGTTCACGTAGCAGAGGATGCGGCGCGCGATCAGCCCGGCCACCTGCACGAAGGTCACGGTCTTGCCGTCGGCGGTGTCGACCACCACGGCATTGCGCTCGTTTTCGAGCGAGGCCTTGTCGAGATCGGCGTTGACGAACTTGCCCGGGAAGTAGCGGATGGCGCGGATCTGGCCATCGACCGGGGCGCGGTTGCTGTGCACGTTGAACACGTTCATGAACACGCTGATCTTGATGGCGTCGCGGTCGGCATAGGTGTCGCGCACCTTTTCGACCGCCACGATGCGGCCGTCGGCCGGCGACAGCACCACGCCGGGCTCGGCGGTGATGGGCCGGGGCGGATCGCGGAAGAACTGGAGCACAAAGAGGAAGACGATCCAGATCGGCAGCGCGATCCAGAAGCCCGCCAGCAGTTGCACGACGAGCGCCGCGGCGAAGGTTCCGCCGAGGTAAGGCCAGCCCTCGCGGGCGATGATCGGATGGGGATAGTTCATGCGTGGGGAGATGGGTGACGCGAGACGCCCTCAGGCCGGCTGCGCGGGAACCGGCAAGTGTAGCGAAGCGCGCAATCCGCGCCGCCCGCCGGCATGTTCGAGCGCGAGCCGCCCGCCGTGGGTCTGCATCACCTCGCTGACCAGCGCGAGGCCGAGGCCGGTGCCGGGCGTGTCCTTGCGGTCGCCGCGATAGAAGCGCTCGGCGAGCCGGCCGAGCTCGCTGTCGGGCACGCCGGGGCCGTCGTCCTCCACGGCCACCACGGCGCCGTCGGCATCGCGGCCGACGCGCACCAGCACCCGGCGGCCACGTCCCTGGCCGCAATACTTGATGGCGTTGTCGATGAGGTTGGACAGCGCCTCGCTGAGCAGATGGCGGTCGGCATCGACCGACAGCACCTCCAGGTCGGCCTCGAATTCGAGGTCGAGCCGGGCGCGCATCGCGGCCGGCACCCATTCGGCGCCGATCTCGCGCGCCAGCGCCACCAGATCGATGCGCTCGCGCGGCATCGGATCGTGGGCCTGCTCGGCGCGCGCCAGTGCCAGCAGCTGCTCGGCGACGCGGATGGTGCGTTCGACCGTGGCGGCGAGCCGCGCGAACACCGCCTGCGCGGCGGCATCGGGGAATTCCTGGCGCGCATCCTCGATTTGCAGCCGCAGCGCGGTCATCGGCGTGCGCAGCTGATGCGCGGCATCGGCGGTGAACTTGCGCTGGCGCCGCAGCACCTCGTCGAGCCGCGAGACGAGCCCGTTGACCGCGCCGACCAGCGCCGCCACCTCGCGCGGCATGGGTTCGCGCGGCAGGCGTACCGGCGCCAGCGCCTGGGTCTGCAACTGCGCCTCGACCAGCGCCAGCGGCCGCACCACATGCGCGAGTCCGCCGGTCACCACCGCGACCGCGATCGCCAGCAAGGCAAGCTGCGGCACGACGAATACCGCCGCCAGCTCCTCCAGCGTGGACAGGCGCCGGCGCGTGGTGCGCGCGATGCGCACCGTGACCAGCCCGCCGTCGCGCATGCGCGGCACGCCGATCTCGACCGCGCGCATGCGGCCGTCGGGCGTGTCGAGGTCGTAGATGAGGCCGCGCCGGAAATGCGCGGCATTGGCCGGCGCCGGCGCGATGGTGTCGGGCCCATAGTCGACGCTGCCGATGCGCACCGAGTAGACGATGCTGTCGACCTCGTCATAGGTCACCTCGGCAAAGCGCTCGACCTGGGTGCCCAGGTCCTGCTCCTGCGCGCCGGCCATCACCGAGGCCACCGAGGCCGCATCGTCGTAAAGCTCGCGGTCGTAGACGGCGTTGACGTAGCGCGCGGCGAGCCAGAGCGATACCGCCACGCTGAACAGCAGCAGGCCGATGAGCGGCGCGATCAGCCGCCGCATCAGCACCCGGCGCAGCGCCGGGCCGGCCGGCGGATCGAGCGCCGGCTCGGCGGCCGGCGTCATGCGGCGGCGTCGCTCTCGACCGGCACCAGCATGTAGCCGAAGCCGCGCGCGGTGCGGATCTCGGCGCCGGCGCGGTCGAGCTTGCGCCGCACCCGATGCACATAGAGCTCGATGGCCGATTCGGCCAGCGCGTCATCCCAGTTGCACAGGTGCTCCTCGATCTGCGCCTTCGACACGACGGTGCCGGCCCGCATCATCAGCACTTCGAGCAGGCCGTATTCGCGCGGGCTCAGCTCCAGCGCGGCGCCGTCGCATTCCACCGTCTTGCGCTCGGACATGAGCCGCAGCCGCCCCACCTGCACCGGGCCGGCGGTATTGGCCACGGCGCGCCGCAGCACGGCGCGGATGCGCGCCTGCAATTCGCTCAGCTCGAAGGGCTTGACCAGGTAGTCGTCGGCGCCCAGGTCGAGCGTATCGACGCGTTCGCCCACGCCGTCGCGCGCGGTGATGACGATGACCGGCGTCTTGCTGCCGCGCGCGCGCAAGGCCCGCAGCACTTCGGTGCCCGACTTGCCGCCGGGCAGGCCGAGGTCGAGCAGCACCAGATCGAACTCGGCGCCGGCCAGCGCGTGTTCGGCCTCGGCGCCGTTGCGGGCAATGTCGACCGCATGGCCGGCGCGACCGAGCGCCGAACGCAGCGAGTCGCCGATCTGGGTGTCGTCTTCGACGATCAGGAGTCGCATGGAATTTCTCCCTCAGGGCTGGATGCGCACGCGCGCGAGAAAGGACAGGCTGCGGGTCGAATCGCCAGCCTCGAAGGACGGCGCGTCGGCCGCCTCGGGCACCGCGCCGCGCGCCGCCATCGCAAAGGCACGCGGCGCGGGTGCCGCGTCGCCGCCATCGAAATCGAGCTGCTCGATCAGCGCCAGCTCGGGCTTGCGGCCGAGTGCGCGCGCCACGTTGGCGATGCGCGCGCGCAGGTCGGCGAAGGCCTGATCGAACAGCTGGGCCTCGGCCTTCAGCCGCGCCTCGCGCGACAGGCCGAAGCTCACGCTCTGCACCGCCACCTGCGCCTGGGCGCGCTGCACCGTCGCTTCGAGCGACTTGAGGTTGCGCGTGACCAGACTCAGATCCTGGCGCGCGGTCCAGCCGTTGGGCTGGCCGTTCTTGTTGTAGCTCGGGCTCATCGAATAGCCGGCCGAGCGCAGTTCGGCCGACGGGTCGGCGGCCTTGAGCGCGGCGGTCGCCTCGCGCATGCGGCGGTTGACGGACGCCGCCACCTGGGCGCGGTCGGCGCCCTGCTCCTGGGCGTAGAAGGCGACGCGCGCCTCGTCGTTGTCGAACTGGGCTTCGGCCTGGGCGCGCAGCAGCGCGACGGTGCCGGCCGCGGCCGTGCTGCCGTCGGCGGCGCGCGGCGCATCGGCAGCCTGGGCGCCGGCGACCAGCGCCGCGCCGAGGCACAGCGCGGTCAGCGACCGGCGCGCGGCGCGCCAGCGGCGCGGATCGAGGACGGGCGGCTTCATCGCGAGGCCTCGTCGATCTGGCGCCGGGTGTCGTCGCCGTGCTGCATCTGCGTCGCCTCGACGCCCTTGGCCGCGTCGAGCGGACGGTGCAGCGCATCGGCGGCCGCGCGACCGAGCTCGCTTTGCGGCTGCGGCGCGGCGGTGGCCGGCGCCGGCGGCTCATGCCGCGAGCAGGCCGTCAGTGCCAGCGCCACCACGGCGAGGCCAAGGACGGACGAAATCGGGAAATTCATGGGCAGCAGCCCCCCAAAGAAAAAGGCCGACCCAGTCTAGAACGGGTCGGCCTTCGCGAGGCTGAAGCGCGGTGACGAGGCGTGTGCCGTCCGTCGCCGCGCCCGTCCGGATTGCCGGACGGCGCTCGATTCACGCGATCAGTTGCGCGACTTGTCGACGAGCTTGTTCGCCTTGATCCACGGCATCATCGCGCGCAGCTGTTCGCCGACGACTTCGATCGGATGCTCGGCGTTCAGGCGACGACGGCTCAGCAGCGTGGGCGCGCCGGCCTTGTTTTCCAGGATGAAGCTCTTGGCGTATTCGCCGGTCTGGATGTCCTTGAGCGCCTGCTTCATCGCGGCCTTGCTCTGCTCCGTGATGACCTTCGGACCCGTCACGTACTCGCCGTATTCGGCGTTGTTCGAGATCGAGTAGTTCATGTTGGCGATGCCGCCTTCGTAGATCAGATCGACGATGAGCTTGAGCTCGTGCAGGCATTCGAAGTAGGCCATCTCGGGCGCGTAACCGGCTTCGGTCAGCGTCTCGAAACCGGCCTTGATGAGCTCGACCGCGCCGCCGCACAGCACGGCCTGTTCGCCGAACAGGTCGGTTTCGGTCTCGTCGCGGAAGGTGGTTTCGATGATGCCGGCCTTGCCGCCACCGTTGGCGACGGCGTAGCTCATCGCGATGTCGCGCGCCGAGCCCGACTTGTCTTGATAAACGGCGATCAGGTGGGGCACGCCGCCACCTTGCGTGTAGGTGCCGCGCACCGTGTGGCCCGGGGCCTTGGGCGCAACCATCCACACGTCGAGGTCGGCACGCGGCTGGACCTGGCCGTAATGCACGTTGAAGCCGTGCGCGAAGGCCAGCGACGCGCCGTCCTTGATGTTGGGTTCGATGTCGTTGGCGTAGACGGTGGCGATCTGCTCGTCGGGCAGCAGGATCATGACCACGTCGGCCGACTTCACGGCTTCGGCCACTTCGGCGACCTTGAGGCCAGCCTTCTCGACCTTGGCCCACGACGGACCGCCGCGACGCACGCCGACCGTGACGTTCACGCCCGAGTCGTTCAGGTTCTGGGCATGGGCATGGCCTTGCGAGCCGTAGCCGATGATCGCGACGTTCTTGCCCTTGATGAGGGAGAGGTCGGCGTCCTTGTCGTAGTAAACCTTCATGGTGTTCCTCGCTGGTAAAGCTTGAATAAAGAGCGCGCGCCGGTCAGACGCGCAGGATGCGTTCGCCACGGCCGATGCCCGAGGCGCCGGTGCGGACGGTTTCGAGAATGGCTGCGCGGTCGATCGCCTCGATGAAGGCGTCGAGCTTGCTCTGGTCGCCGGTGAGCTCGATCGTGTAGCTCTTGTCGGTCACGTCGATGATGTGGCCGCGGAAGATGTCGGCGGTGCGCTTGAGTTCCTCGCGCTCCTTGCCGACGGCCCGCACCTTGATGAGCATGAGTTCGCGCTCGATGTGGGCGCCGTCGCTCAGGTCGACCACCTTCACCACCTCGATGAGCCGGTTCAGGTGCTTGGTGATCTGCTCGATGATGTCGTCGTTGCCCTCGGTGACGATGGTCATGCGCGACAGGCTTCGGTCCTCGGTCGGCGCGACCGTGAGGGTCTCGATGTTGTAGCCGCGTGCCGAAAACAGGCCCACGACGCGCGACAGCGCGCCCGGCTCGTTCTCGAGCAGCACGGAAATGATGTGACGCATGTTGTCCTCGGAATAGTTGTCGTGCGCCGCCCTCGTGGAGCGGCGCCCTGGTGGCCCGGCCGGACGGCAATCCGGGCGGGCCTGAGGTTCAGTCGCGATCGGTGATTACAGGTCTTCCGAACCGAGCAGCATCTCGGTCAGGCCCTTGCCGGCCTTGACCATCGGCCAGACGTTCTCGGTCTGGTCGGTGATGAAGTCGAGGAAGACCAGACGGTCCTTGTTCTTGCCGAAGGCCTCGCGCAGCGCCGGCTCGACATCGGCCGGATTGGTGATGCGCAGGCCCACATGACCATAGCTCTCGACCAGCTTCACGAAGTCGGGCAGCGCATCCATGTAGCTCTCGCTGTAGCGCGAGCCGTAGTCGATCTGCTGCCACTGGCGAACCATGCCCAGATAGCGGTTGTTGAGCAGGATGACCTTGGGCGACAGCCGGTACTGCTTGCAGGTGCTCAGCTCCTGGATGTTCATCTGGATGCTGCCCTCGCCGGTGATGCAGGCCACCTGCGCGCCCGGGTTGGCGAGCTGCACGCCCATCGCATACGGCAGGCCCACGCCCATGGTCCCGAGGCCGCCCGAGTTCATCCAGCGGCGCGGCTTGTCGAAGCGGTAGTACTGCGCGGCCCACATCTGGTGCTGGCCCACGTCGGAGGTGACGAAGGCGTCGCCGCCGGTCACTTCCCACAGCTTCTCGACCACGAACTGCGGCTTGATGACCTCGTCGCTCTTGCGATAGTCGAGGCAGCGCACGCCGCGCCATTCGTCGATCTGCTTCATCCAGGCATCGATCTTGGGCACCTGGCCGGCGGCCTTGCCCTGCTCGACCAGCTTGACCAGCTCTTCGAGCACGTCGAACAGATTGCCGACGATGGGCACATCGACCTTCACGCGCTTGGAAATGCTGCTCGGGTCGATGTCGATGTGGACGATCTTGCGTTCGTTCTGCGCGAAGTGCTTGGGGTTGCCGATCACGCGGTCGTCGAAGCGCGCGCCCACGGCCAGCAGCACGTCGCAGTGCTGCATCGCCATGTTGGCTTCGTACCAGCCGTGCATGCCGGGCATGCCGACCCACTTCGGGTCGCTCGACTTGTAGCCGCCCAGGCCCATCAGCGTGGTCGTGACCGGGAAGCCCAGTTCATCGGCCAGCTTGTTGAGCAGCGGCGCGGCATCGGCCAGCACCACGCCGCCACCGGCGTAGATCATCGGGCGCTCGGCGGTCAGCAGCAGCGCGGCGGCCTTCTTGATCTGGCCGAGGTGGCCCTTGCCGGCCGGGTTGTACGAGCGCATTTCCACGCGCTCGGGGTATTCGAACTTGCACTTGGCGATCGTGATGTCCTTCGGGATATCGACCAGCACCGGGCCGGGACGGCCGGTCTTGGCGATATGGAAGGCACGACGGATGGCCGGCGCGAGGTCGCGCACGTCCTTCACGAGGATGTTGTGCTTGACGCAGGGCCGGGTGATGCCGACGGCGTCGCATTCCTGGAACGCGTCCTGGCCGATGGCGGCGGTCGGCACCTGGCCCGAGATCACGACCATCGGGATCGAGTCCATGTACGCGGTCGCGAGACCTGTGACCGCATTGGTCACGCCCGGGCCCGAGGTGACGATGGCCACGCCGATCTTGTTGCTCGACCGCGAATAGGCGTCGGCCGCATGCACGGCAGCCTGCTCATGGCGAACCAGGATGTGCTGGAACCGGTCCTGCTTGAAGATCTCGTCGTAGATGTAGAGCACCGAGCCGCCCGGATAGCCGAACAGGTGGGTGACGCCTTCTTCGGCGAGGGCGCGGCAGACGATCTCCGCGCCGGTGTATTCCTTGGTGGAAGGCTTGAGAACGTCCGGTTTGAACGCGTCCATGACTAAGTCCTTTCAAAGCGCACAGCGCCAAGAGTTTGATCGGGCTCCCTGTGCCGGCCTCGTGAGCCTGGTTTCGGGGACGCGTCTTAGAGCGGCCTGGGCGGGCCAAAACGGCAGTGCCCGGCGCTGAAAGACTGCTTCGCATGGCGGAGGTCCCGCACGCGAAGCCGGCGATGATACTTCGCGGCTTGACAAAGCGTCAAAAGCGGCGATGCCCGGGCGCCAGATGCCGTGCGGGCCGGGCGCTAAACTCCGCCGCCATGTCGAGCCTGCCCGCCCCCGCCCTTTCCGCCGCCCCCCCCCGCCGCGCCGCTTCGCATCCGCCCTCTACGAAGGCTGCCTGCTGTTCGGCGTCACCTTCCTGGCCGGCTATCTGTTCATCACGCTGAGCCAGTCGCGCTGGCCGATGCCGCCGGAGCGGCTGCTGGCGTTCCGGCTCTATCTGTTCTTCGTGGTGGGGCTGTACTTCGTGTGGTTCTGGCGCCGTGGCGGTCAGACGCTGGCGATGAAGACCTGGCGCATCCGGCTCGTGGGCGCGGATGGCGGCGCGGTGGCGCTGCTGCCGGCGCTGCTGCGCTATCTGCTGCTGTGGACGCCGATGCTGCCCGCCGCCGCCGCGCTGGTGGCGCTGCCGGCCCAGCCGCTGCTGGCGCTGCCGGCGCTGCTCGGCACGGTGCTGCTGCAATGGGGCTGGGCCCTGGTCGACCGCGAACGTCAGTTCCTGCATGACCGCCTGCTCGGCACCCGGCTCGTCGCAGCCTGAGCGCGCGGTGCCCTCGCCCTACGACGCGCATGCGATTGCGGCCGGCGAACGCTGCCTGACCGTCGCCGGCCTGCTGCGCCGCTGGCTGGCCTGGGAATGGGCGCTGTGGATCGCCGGCTGCCTGTGGCTGCTGCTGCGCGCCGGCATCGCGCCGGGCTGGACGCTGGCCGTGGCGCCGGCGAGCTGGCTGCTGACGCGCTGGCTGGTGTTCGTGCTCGAACTGCTGCTGGCGCTGACGCTGCGCTACCGGCTGCCGGCCAGCCTCGGCAGCGCCATGCCCGCTGCCGCGCCGCCCGCCGGACCGCTTGCACTGCTGGGCTGCATCACGGTCGAGTGGTGGCACTGGCTGTTCAACTTCGTGTTCGGGCAAGCGTTTGCATGGCGCGCGCCGGCGCCGCTGCCCACGCATGGCCGGGGCCCGGTCGTGCTGCTGGTGCATGGCTTCGGCTGCAACGCCACCATCTGGCGCCATGCGGCAGTGCGGCTGGCCGATGCGGGCTATCGCGTCGCCGCGCTCGATCTGCTGCCGGTGTTCGGGCCGATCGAGCTGTATGTGGAGCAACTGCATGCGCGCATCGAGGCGCTCTGCGCCGAGCATGGCTGCGACCGGCTCATGACCGTGGGCCACAGCATGGGCGGCATCGCGCTGCGGGCCTATGCGGCGCGGCACGGCGATGCCCGGCTGGCGCGGCTGGTCACGCTCGGCTCGCCGCATCGCGGCACCTGGTTTGCGCAGCTGTTCCTGTCGCCCAATGTGCGGCAGATGCGCATCGGCAGCGACTTCCTGCGCGAGCTGGCCGAGGTCGAGGCGGACCGGCCGGCGCAGGACCGCATCTGCCTGTGGTCGCGGCATGACAACGTGGTCACGCCCCAGCTGTCGGCGCGGCTGCCCGGCGCGCGCGAGGTGGCGATCGAGCGCATCGGCCATCTGTCGCTGATCTGCACGCCGCGCAGCATCGCGCTGCTGCTGGCGGCGCTGGCCGAGCCCGGCCAGGGCAGCGCCAACGCCGCTCACACCGCCACACCCAGCTTGCGCTTGACCGCGATGTAGAGCTCGCTGCGGTCGGGCCGGCCGTAGCACTCGAATTCGGCGGTGTAGGCACGCTCGAAGCGGAACGCCAGCGGATGACTCGGCTGCTGGAAGAACTCCGCCACCTCGCGCCACAGATGCGCCAGCGTGAGCGCGCCCTGCCCGGGATGCGTGAAGCGCAGGTATTCGCCGGCCGACACGCGCACTTCCACCAGTCCGTCGGGCCGGCGATAGGCGCGCCGCATCTGCACGCCGGCAGTGACCGTGAAGGCGCCGCGCCCGCCGTTCTCGAAATCGTGGCGCACGCCGACGATGCGGCCGTTCTCGCCATTGGCACGCAAATGAAACGGCAAGGCACGCGCATGGAACTGGCGCCAGAGCTGGCCGATGCGGGCGCGGTCGGCGGTGGCCTCGATCTCGGCCGAGGTGCGCACGCCGAGGCCGAAGGCGGTGAAGCCCGGATGGCGCACCACCTCGGGCAAGGTTTCCAATGCGATTGACTCCTCGCACGCGCTAGATGAAAGCCTGCGTCTCATAATGTGAGTACTCGCAAATCATTATGTCGCCCGGTCTGGAAGCCATGGAACGCAAGAGCCCTCGCCGCACCCGGGAACGCATCCTCGAACTCGCCCTGCGCCTGTTCAACGATCACGGCGAGCCCAATGTCTCGACCGGTGCGCTCGCCGACGCGCTCGAAATCTCGTCCGGAAATCTGTACTACCACTTCCGAAACAAGGACGACATCGTCAATTCCCTCTTCGGCGAATTCGAGCGCGATCTTGAATTGGCGCTTGACGAGGCGCGCGCCCGCTCCGGCCGCATCGAGGACACGCCGGAATTTCTCGCCTCGCTGTTCGGCGTGTTCTGGCGCTACCGCTTCCTGTATCGCGACATCAACGAGCTGCTGTCGCGCAACCGCCGGCTCGAAATGCGCTTCAAGCGCATCGTCGAGCGCGAGACCGAAATCGTGCTGTCCTGGCTGCAGGACCTCGCGCGCGAACATGAACTGCTGGCGCCGCCCGACCGGCTCGAAGCGCTCGCCACCAACATGGTGGTGGTGTCGAGTTTCTGGCTTTCGTTCGAGTACGTGCGCGACGCGCGCAGCTTCGGCACCGGCCGCCACATCGCGGCCTCGACCCGGCGCGGCATGCATCAGACGCTGGCGCTGCTCGATCCCTGGCTGAGCGACGGCGCGCGCGCCCGGCTGGCGCAGCAGCTGGGCACGGCCGCGATCGCCGCCGCCGCGCATTCCGACGTCAGCCGCGCGTTGTAAGGTGCGCGCCGGTTCACTGAGGAGCAGGCGATGACGGCAAACCGCGCCGCGATTTGTATCTTTTGCGGGTCGAGCGCAGGCACGCGCCCGGCCACCGTCGACGGCGTGCGCGCCTTTGCCGGCGCCATCGCGCGGCTCGGATTCGGGCTGGTGTACGGCGGCGGCCATACCGGCCTGATGGGCGCGGCGGCAGACGCGGCGCTGGCCGCCGGCGGCCATGTGATCGGCGTGATTCCCGAGCATCTGGTGGCGCGCGAACGCGCCCATCGCGGGCTCGACGAGCTGGTGGTGGTGGCGTCGATGCATGAGCGCAAGGCCGAGATGGCGCGGCTCAGCCAGGCCTTCGTGGCGGCGCCGGGCGGCATCGGCACGCTCGAAGAGCTGTTCGAGGTGCTCACCTGGCAATACCTCGATCTGCATGAAAAGCCGGTGGCGCTGCTCAATCTCGACGGCTTCTACGATCCGCTGCTCGACTTTCTGCGCAACTGCGTCGAGCGCGGTTTTCTGGCCGCCGACACGCTGGCGCGGCTGGTCGTGCACACCGATCCGCAGGCGCTGGCCGACTGGCTCGCGCAGCAATTGCGCGATGCCGACACCGCGCCGCAAGCCGTCGACCGGCTCTGACGCGCAGCCCGCCGCAGCGCGCCGAAACAACCTGAAACACCGTGCTATGCTCCGCGCCCCTTGCGGCGCGGCCCCCTCCGAAGCGGCCGCTTCCGCCGTCGCAATCACGCCTCCGGGAGCATCCATGACCGCCCAACTCATCGACGGCAAGGCCCTCAGTGTCAGGCTGCGCGCCGACATCGCCGGCGCCGCTGCCGCACTCGCCGAACGCGGTCATCGCCCCGGCCTCGCCGTCATCCTGGTCGGCGACGACCCGGCCAGCGCCGTCTATGTGCGCAACAAGGTCAAGGCCTGCGAGGAAGCCGGCTTCCATTCGGTGCTCGAACGCTACGACGCCGCGCTCAGCGAAGCCGCGCTGCTGGCGCGCATCGCCGCGCTCAATGCCGACGCCTCGATCCACGGCATCCTGGTGCAGATGCCGCTGCCGAAGCACATCGACGCCGGCAAGGTGGTCGAGGCGATTTCGGTGGCCAAGGATGTGGATGGCTATTCGGTGGCCAGCGCCGGCGAGCTGGTCGCAGGCCTGCCCGGCTTTCGGCCCTGCACGCCCTACGGCTGCATGAAGATGCTGGAAAGCATCGGCGCCGAGCTGCGCGGCAAGCATGCCGTCGTCATCGGCCGCAGCGCGACCGTGGGCAAGCCGATGGCGCTACTGCTGCTCGCCGCCAACGCCACCGTCACCGTCTGCCACAGCGCCACGCCCGACCTCGGCCGCCACACGCGCGAGGCCGACATCGTCGTGGCCGCCGTGGGCCGGCGCAACGTGCTCACGGCCGACATGGTCAAGCCCGGCGCCATCGTCATCGACGTCGGCATCAACCGCGACGACGCCGGCAAGCTCTGCGGCGACGTGGACTTTGAAGCGGTGAAGGAAGTGGCCGGCTGGATCTCGCCCGTGCCCGGCGGCGTCGGCCCGATGACCATTGCCATGCTGTTGCAGAACACGCTCGAATCGGCCCAGCGCACGGCCGGCTGAGCACCCGCAGCGGGCGTGCAACGCGCCTGCCGCCCGCCTGCACGACGACACCTCGGCACCTGGCATCGGCGCCCGGAAGCGCGAAGCGGCCGCTCTATACTGGCCCGATCGCAATTCCCCAGAGGCGCTCGTCCATGTCGATCACGAATCCCCTGCTCGATTTCTCCGGTCTGCCGCGCTTTGGCGACATCAGGCCCGAGCACATCACGCCCGCCATCGAGGCGCTGCTGGCCGAATGCAAGGCCACCGTCGAGACGCTCGAAGCGCCCGGGCTGCCGGCCAGCTGGGACAGCTTCGTCACCCCGCTCGACGACGCCACCGAACGCCTCGGCCGCGCCTGGGGCATCGTCGGTCATCTCAACTCGGTGGTCGACACGCCCGAGCAGCGCGCCGCCTACAACGAGAACCTGCCGCGCGTCACCGAGTTCTGGACCGCGCTGTCGCAGAACGAGGCGCTCTACGCCAAGTACAAGGCGCTGCGCGCGTCGCCCGAGTTCGACACGCTGGCGCCCGCGCGCAAGAAGATCGTCGAGAACTCGCTGCGCGATTTCCGCCTGGGTGGCGCCGAGCTGACCGATGCCGCGAAGGAACGCTTCGCCGCGATCCAGGAACGCCAGGCCGAGCTGTCGCAGAAGTTTTCCGAGCATGTGCTCGACGCGACCAATGCCTGGTCGCTGCTGATCGAGGACGAAGCCGAACTCGCCGGCCTGCCCGACGACGCCAAGCAGGCCGCGCGCGAACGCGCCGAGCAGGACGGCAAGCCCGGCTACAAGTTCACGCTGCATTTCCCGTCCTATTTCCCGGTGCTGCAATACGCCGACAAGCGCGAGCTGCGCGAGCAGATCTACCGCGCCAACGCCACCCGCGCGTCGGAATTCGGCCCGGCCGAACTCGACAACACGCCGCTCATGAAGGAGCTGCTCGCGCTGCGCGCCGAAGAGGCCGCGCTGCTCGGCTATGCCAGCTTCGCCGAGGTGTCGCTGGTGCCCAAGATGGCCGAGACGCCGGCCGAGGTTGAGGGCTTTCTGCGCGATCTGGCCGCGCGCGCCAAGCCCTATGCCCAGCGCGACGTGCAGGAGCTGCAAGCCTTTGCAAAAGTCGAGCTGGGCCTCGACGAGCTCAAGCCCTGGGACGTGGCCTATGCCTCCGAAAAGCTGCGCGAGAAGCGCTACTCGTTCTCGGAGCAGGAGCTGAAGCAGTACTTCCCCGAGCCCAAGGCGCTCGGCGGCCTGTTCCGCGTGATCGAGACGCTGTTCGGCGTGCGCGTGAAGCCCGACGAGGCGCCGGTGTGGCATCCCGACGTGCGCTTCCACCGCATCGAGGCGCTCGACGGCCGGCTGCTCGGCCAGTTCTACATCGACCTGTATGCGCGCGAAGGCAAGCGCTCCGGCGCCTGGATGGACGACGCGCGCGGCCGCCGCCTGCGCCCGGACGGCAGCCTGCAAACGCCGGTCACCTATCTCACCTGCAACTTCTCGGCGCCGGTCGGCGGCAAGCCGGCGGTGTTCACACACGACGAGGTGCTGACGCTGTTCCACGAGTTCGGCCACGGCCTGCATCACATGCTCACGCGGGTCGAGGAGCTGGGCGTGGCCGGCATCAACGGCGTGGAATGGGACGCCGTCGAGCTGCCGTCGCAGTTCATGGAGAACTTCTGCTGGGAGTGGGAAGTGCTGTCGCACATGACCGGCCATGTCGACACCGGCGCGCCGCTGCCGCGCGCGCTCTACGACAAGATGATCGCCGCCAAGAACTTCCAGGCCGGCATGCAGACGGTGCGTCAGATCGAGTTCTCGCTGTTCGACATGCTGCTGCACGGCAGCTTCGATCCGGCCGGCGAAGTGACCATCCAGCAGCTGCTCGACGCGGTGCGCGAGGAAGTGGCGGTGCTGGTGCCGCCGCCGTTCAACCGGTTCCAGAACAGCTTCTCGCACATCTTTGCCGGCGGTTATGCGGCCGGCTACTACAGCTACAAGTGGGCCGAGGTGCTGTCCGCCGACGCCTACGGCAAGTTCGAGGAACACGGCGGGCTCAATCCCGCGACCGGCGCCGAGTTCCTCGAAACCATCCTGTCGGTAGGTGGCAGCCGGCCGGCGCTCGACTCCTTCGTGGCCTTCCGTGGCCGCAAGCCGAGCATCGATGCGCTGCTGCGCCACAACGGCATGGCCGAGCCGGTCGCGGCTTGAACGCGATGAAGCCGCACCGCTCTTCCGCGACCGGCCCCGGTCGGCGCCCGCTGGCCGCACCGCATCGGCTCGGCGCCGGGCTGCTGCTCGCGGCACTCGCCGCGGCCACGCCGGCGCTGGCCCAGTTCAAGTACGTGGACGAGAAGGGCGTGACGGTCTACAGCGACCGCCCGCCGCCCGCGAACGCGCGCACCTCCCAGCCGATCGAGCTGGGCAAGGGTGCCCAGCCGGCGGATGCCGGCGCCGGCCTGCCCTATGCGCTGGCCCAGGCGGTGCGCAAGGCGCCGGTCACGCTCTATACCCAGGCCAGCTGCGCGCCCTGCGACCAGGGCCGCAGCCTGCTGCTGGCGCGCGGCGTGCCGTTCACCGAGCGCACGCTGTCCACGCGCGACGATCTCGACGCCTTCCGCAAGCTCGGCTTCGACGACTTCCTGCCCGCCGTCATGATCGGCGCGACCCGGCTGGTCAACATCGCGCCCGAGCAATGGCAGGCCGCGCTCGACTCGGCCGGTTATCCGAAGACCTCGCAGCTGCCGCGCAGCTGGCGCAATCCCGCGCCCGCGCCGCTGGTCGAAGCGCGCGCCCAGCCGGTCGAACCGGCCGCGGCGCCAGCCGCCGCCACGCCCGAGCCGGCGCCGGCGACACCTGCCGCGGCCGTCCCCGCGACGCCGCCCGGTTTCCGTTTCTGATGCGCCGGACGCCGCATCGCGTCCCTCCTCTCCCTCGGCCGTGACCCCCACCGACACCACGCCATCGCCCCCCACCGCCGAAACCGCGCCGCCCTCGACTCCACCGGCCAGCGCCGCGCCGCCGCCCGCGAGCGCCGGCGGCCAGCAGCGCCGCATCGCCCAGCTCCAGGCCGCCGTCGCGCAATGGCGCGAGCAGTTTCGCGTCGCCCGCGATGCCCGCAATGCCGCGCTCGGCGAGCTCGCCGGCGAACGCCGGGCGCTGAAGCAGGCCGCCACGCGCGAGCGCAATCTCGCGGCCCAGCTCGAACAGGCGCGGCGCCAGAACGAACAGCTGCGCAGCCAGCTGCGCGACACGCGCCACACCGTCGCCGGCCTGCGCGCGCGGATCGAATCGGCGGCGCCGGCCGGCCGGCACCGCAACGCCAACGGCGCCGAGGCCGGCGATCGCGCGGAGCTGGTGCATCGGGTGGCGCGCGGCGCCAGCCTGGTCGAAGCCAGCGTGGCGCTGATCCGGGCCCAGCTCGGCGACGGCGCGCGCATCGAGGCGCGGGCCTTCGCCCATGGCCTGATGCACGATGAAACCGCAGCCGAGATCGGTCGGCTGTGCGCGGCGATCCAGGCCCAGGCCGACGGCTTTCCACGGCTGGTCCGGCATCTGCTCGCGCAGGTGCGGCCGGACTGGGTCCGGCGCCATGCCCCGGTCGAGCACATCGGCGCCGAGCTCTGGGCCTCGGTCGAGACCGGACTGGCCGTCTGCGACGCCTGGCTGGCCGCGCTGCCGGACCGGCTCGACGCGATGCAGGCCGAGCAGCTGCGCCTGGTCGCCCAGCGGCTGGTGGCCAGCGAGCGCCACGACCGCGCGCTCGCCGCGCTCGACCGGCTGCGTCCGGCCATCGACCTGCTCGACGCCGGCGCGCAACGGCGCCTGCGCTGGCTCGATGCCCAGCTGCAGCGCTGGCAGGCCGCCCGCGCCGCCGCCCTGGCGTCGCCTCCGGTGCCGCAGCGGCTGCGGCTCGGCATCCTCGACTACAAGCTGCTCGACTTCGACAAGGCTTCGTCGAATCTCGGCGACTACGTGCAGACGCTCGCCTTCCTGTCCAACCTGCTGCGGTTTCGCAATCTGCGCTTCGTCAGCGCTGAACCCGGGCTCGCCGAGCGGATGGACGAACTGCGCGCGCGCATCGATCCGGCCCGAAGCCTCGACGGCCCGGCGACCGAGGTCGAGCTCACGCTGGTCGACCGCGACTTCGCCACCAGCCGCCACTATCCGGCGCCGACCTGGCTGGTGGCCTTCGGCTGGTACATGCATCCGAGCTTCGGCGACCACTTCGACTTCCCGTTCCCGGCGCCGCTGCTGCCGATCTATCTGTCCTTCCACATCAACCGCGCGGCGATGCTCTCGCCGGCTGCGGTGCAGCACCTGCGCGCGCATGCGCCGATCGGCTGCCGCGACTGGAGCACCGTCTACCTGCTGCGCGACTACGGCATCGAAGCCTTCTTCTCCGGCTGCATGACGACGACGCTCGGCAAGCTGTTCGCGCCGCTGGCGCCGGCCGCCGAGCGCGGACGGATCGCGCTGGTGGATTACCGGCCGCAGGACGGCGAGTTCGACGATGCCGAGATCGAGCGCTTCACCCAGGCCGGACTCGACGTGCGCGAGGGCGACTTCCTCACCAACCTCGGCAATGCGGTCGATCTGCTGGAGCGCTATCGCGGCTTCGGCGGGATCGCCACCTCGCGGCTGCACTGCTATCTGCCCTGCCGCGCGCTCGGACTCGATGTGCGCTTTCGGCCAGGCCGGCTGTCCGATCTGCGCTTCGAAGGGTTGCTCGACCTCGACGCCGCCGCCTTTGCCCGCATCCGCGACGGCATCGAGGACAAGCTCGCCGCCGTGCTCGGCAGCCTGCTGGCCGGCGCGGACGAAGCCGAGGTGCGCCGCGTCTGGCGTGCCGCCTGCGCCGCCGATCTGGCCCTGGCCGACGACTACTGCCGGCGCGCCATCGACCTCGGGCCGGCCTCGTTCGATCCGGCCACGGTGGCCGCCGGGCTGCGCGCCCGCGTGCTGGACGGCGGCCGCGCGGCCGAGCCGGGGCAGATTCCGGTCGCCTTCGCAGTCGATGCCCGGCTCGGCGAACAGCTGGCGGTCACGGTCGAATCGGCCATCGCCAACAGCAGCCGCATGCTGCATCTGCATGTGATGACACGCGGCCTCGGCCCCGACTGGCAGCGCCGCTTCCTGGCCGACTTCGGTGCGCTCGCGCGAATCAGCCTGTACGACTTCGACGCCGTGAGCTACGGCGACGCCCTGCACATGCTGGCCCACACCACCGTCTCGACGATGGACCGGCTGATGCTGCCCGACCTGCTGCCCGGCTGCGGCAAGGTCATCTATCTCGATGTCGACACGCTGGTGCTCGGCGACCTCGCCGAACTGTGGTCGATCGACCTCGGCACGGCGCCGATCGCCGGCAAGTCGAGCACCTTTGCGCTCTGGCGCAGCGGCTACAACCTCGTCTATCACGCGGCCCGCTCGCTGCCGCACGAGCAGGCCTGGCAGCTGCGCCGCGCCATGCATGCGCGCGGCCCGCTGATGTTCGACGCCTTCAACGCCGGCGTCGTCGTCATGAACCTCGACCGCATGCGCGCCGACGACTTCGCGGCGCGCTACCTCCCGCTGGTCGAGCGCTACGGCTGCAACGATCAGGACGCGCTCAACGTCTATGCGCGCACCGAGCGCATTCCGCTCGGCGTCGAATGGAATGCCGTGCCGGCCCAGGACGTGACCGACGGCGCCAAGATCCTGCACTTCGCGGGCGGCGTGAAGCCCTGGGACGAACGCTTCATCGCGCGCGCCGACGAATACCGCGACTGGCAGCGCCGCTTCCTGCTGCGCGCGGGCCCGCGCCCCGCCGCCGATGCCGGTGCCGATCCGGCCTTCGTGCCGCGCCAGCAGATCGCGACCGCCACCCATGCGCGCCGGCACATCGCCGAATTGCAGGTGCTGCGCGAGCTGCTCCAGCCGCGTGCCGCCGCCGCGCCGCTGCGCATCCTGTCGTTCGGCTGCTCGCTCGGCTATGAATGCCTGGACATCGTCGAAGTCTTCCCCGAGGCGAAGGTGATCGGCTGCGACATCAATCCGGCCGCGCTCGCCGAGGCGCGCGAGCGTTGCGCCGGCGTGGCCGAGATCGTCGAATCGCGGCCCGAGCTGCTGCGCCAGCTCGGGCCCTTCGATCTGGTCGTGGCCTTCAATGTGCTGTGCCGCTATCCGGCCACCGAGGGTCAGGCCGACATCGGCGCCATCTACCCGATCGCGCTGATGGACGAGGCGCTCGCGGCAATCGACGCGGTGGTGGCGGTCGGCGGCATCCTGGCCGTCTACAACGCCCCCTATCTGTTCGAGACCACCACGCTCGCCACGCGCTACCGGCCGAGCGGCGCCGCCGGCTTCACCGGCAACGGCTGGCAGGAAAAATACGCGGCCGACGGTCGTCAGCTGACCCGCGCGCTCTACCGGCTCGACGGGCAGACGCTGACGCGGCGCGCCTGCGCCGATGCGCTGGCGCAGCAGGCCGGGCCGGCGCAGGTCTTCCCCCAGGCGCTTCCCTATCACCACCAGCCGCTGCACGACAGAGCGCTGCCGGGCTCGCTCACCGAAGTCGCCTGGATCAAGCAGCGGTCGGCCTGACCCCGCCGCGCCCGACTCCCGCTACCCTGTTCCGTCCTCCTTCGCTATCGCCGCCGCCGTGCAAATCGCCACCTGGAACGTCAACAGCCTCGGCGTGCGCCTGCCGCACGTCCTCGCCTGGCTGCAAGCCAATCCCGTCGATGCCCTGTGCCTGCAGGAAACCAAGCTCACCGACGACAAGTTCCCCGCCGCCGCCTTCAGCGAGCTGGGCTACCACTCGACCTTCATCGGCCAGAAGACCTACAACGGCGTCGCCATCCTCAGCCGCACGCCAGCCGAGGACGTGATCGCCAACCTGCCCGGCTTCGAGGACGAGCAGAAGCGCGTGCTGACCGCCACGGTCGACGGCCTGCGCCTCGTCTGCGCCTACTTCCCCAACGGCCAGGCGCTCGACAGCGACAAGTACCCGTACAAGCTCGCCTGGTGCGACGCGATGCTGCGCCACGTCGGCGAGCAGCTCGCGGCCCATCCGCGGCTGGCGCTGCTCGGCGACTACAACATCGCGCCCGAAGACCGCGATGTGCACGACCCGGCCGCCTGGGCCGGCCAGGTGCTGGTATCCGAGCCCGAGCGCGAACGCTTCCGCGCGCTGCTCGCGCTCGGGCTGGTCGACAGCTACCGGCTGTTCGACCAGCCCGAGCGCTCGTTCTCGTGGTGGGACTACCGCCAGCTCGGCTTCCAGAAGAATCGCGGGCTGCGCATCGACCACATCCTGCTGTCGCCGGCGCTGCGCGAAGCGTGCAGCGCCTGCGTCATCGACCGCGCCGAGCGCAAGAAGCCGCAACCGTCGGATCACGCGCCGGTGGTGGCCACGCTCGCATGAGCGGCAGCAACGCCGAAGCCGGCGACGCGGCGCTGATCGAGGCGATCCAGCAAGTCCTGCCGCAGACGCAATGCGGCCAGTGCGGCCACGCGGGCTGCGCGCCCTATGCCGTCGCCATCGTGCACGACCGCGCGCCGATCAATCGCTGCCCGCCCGGCGGCACGGCCGGCATCGAACGACTGGCCGCGCTCACCGCGCGCGCGCCGCTGCCGCTCGATCCGGCCTGCGGCAGCGCCGCACCGCGCGGCGTTGCCGTCATCGACGAAGCCCGCTGCATCGGCTGCACGCTGTGCATCCGCGCCTGCCCGGTCGACGCCATCGTCGGCGCCCCCAGGCGCATGCACGACGTCATCGCTGAGCTCTGCACCGGCTGCGCGCTCTGTCTGCCGCCCTGCCCGGTCGACTGCATCTCGATGAGCCCGCAGCTGCCCGACGGCCACGCCGTGCCCGCCTGGACCGCTGCCGACGCAAGCGACGCGCGCCTGCGCTTCGAGGCGCGCAGCCTGCGCCTGCAACGCGAAAGCGCCGAAAACGAACGCCGGCTCGCCGGCCTGCAAAGGCTTGCATCCCAGCGCGCCAGCACCGCCGAATCCGCCCCGCCGGCGCCGGAAATTGCCGCCTCCGGCGACGACGCCCGCAAACGCAGCGTCGTCAATGCCGCCATCGAGCGCGCGCGCCAGAAGGCCGCGCTGCGGGCTGCCGCCCAGGCCGGCGCGGCGCCGACCTCGGCCAGCCTCGAAACCTCGCCGCCACCTTCCGCCTGACCGACATGCGCGCCGACAAGATCGAACAACTCTTCACCCGCTTCGAGCAGGCCAATCCGCTGCCCGTCACCGAGCTGGAATTCACCACGCCGTTCGAACTGCTGATCGCAGTGCTGCTCTCGGCCCAAGCCACCGACGTGAGCGTCAACAAGGCCACGCGCAAGCTCTTCCCCGTGGCCGGCACGCCTGCCGCCATGCTCGCGCTCGGCGAGGAAGGACTGGCCGACTACATCCGCACCATCGGGCTGTTTCGCAGCAAGGCCAAACACGCCATCGAAACCTGCCGGCTGCTCATCGAGAAGCACGGCGGCCGCGTCCCGCGTTCGCGCGAAGCGCTGGAGGCGCTGCCGGGCGTCGGCCGCAAAACCGCGAATGTGGTGCTGAACGTGGTTTTCGGCGAGCCGACGATGGCCGTCGACACGCACATCTTCCGGCTCGGCAATCGCATCGGGCTGGCGCCCGGAAAGACGCCGCTCGATGTCGAACGCGGCCTGGTCAAGGCGATCCCGGCGCGCTTCATGGTCGATGCGCACCACTGGCTCATCCTGCACGGTCGCTACATCTGCAAGGCGCGCACCCCGGAATGCTGGCGTTGCGCCATCGCCGATCTGTGCGAGTTCGAACCGAAGACCGCCTTGCCCCGCTAGCCGTGGCAGCGAAAACGGCCGACCAAATGAAAAACCCGGCAAATCCTGAAGGACTTGCCGGGTTTCGCTATTTTGGTGGGGTGGCGAATGGGGCTCGAACCCACGACCACCGGAATCACAATCCGGGACTCTACCAACTGAGCTATCGCCACCACCGAAGACCGCGATTATGCCAATACTTTTGCCTGACTGACAAGCCGAAATGCATTTGGCCTGCCCGGAGGGAATCGAACCCCCGACCCACAGCTTAGAAGGCTGTTGCTCTATCCGACTGAGCTACGGGCAGCCGTCGCGAGGCGCGCGATCATAGCACCGCCCTCGACCGCATTTGCCACGCAAATCCAGGCGCCAGCCGCAGGGCTAGCGCGGTGCGCCACCCTCACGGCTCAGCCGATCAAGCAAGGCGGCCGAAGGAAGAATCGGATTCACGAAGCAGACCGAATACTCGCTGCAAACGCTGCACGACGGCGCGCGGCAGACCGACACTTCGGCCCTGTCGCACAACTGCTTGTAGAAGAACTTCTTCCAGCGCATGTCCTGCGAATTGGCAGCGCGCAGACGGGGAAAGCAGTCGGCCATCAGGCGCGTGAGCTCGGGACGCTCCGGCAGACCGAGGTCTTCCCAGAGATGCCCTTCGCCCATGCATGAATAGGCAAGCCAGCGCGCCAGCGCCGCACCGCCCTCACCGGGCAACACCACCGCATCGAGCAGCAGTTCGAGAAGATCGGCGTACTCCTCATGCCGATCCGGGATCGACATGAGTTCGCCGCGCTCGCCCGGCACCAGATCGAAGGTCTGGCACCAGCGGGCTTCGATGCGATCCGCCTCGGCCGTGCCGAAGCGATCCGCCAGCAACCGGGCGAGCGCGGCTTCCATCGCTCAGACCGTGGCCGGGCCGTGCGTGTAGCACTTCTTCGGGCAGACCTTGGAGCAGGCCGTGCAGCCGATGCACATCTCCTGATGCGCGATCGTCATGACCTTCTTTTCGTACTCGTCGTCATCGTCGTCATCGCCGGTCAGCGAGAGCTTCTCGCCGTCCTCGTTGACGCCATAGAGCTCGAGCACGCCGCGCGGGCAGACCTTGAAGCAGCGGCCGCAGCCGATGCAGGTGTCCTCGTTCAGTTCCTGGACGAACTGGGGAGTCCAGCTTTCGCCGCTGGGGAGCGTGATAGAGAAGTTGCTCATCAAATACTCCTTCAGGTGGCGGAAGCGGCGGCCTGGGCCTTGCGGGCTTCGGTCAGGGCGACATGAGCGTCATAAGCACGCTGCGCGACTTCGAGAATCTTTTCCCAGCCGGTCGGAAGATCCTCGCTCAGGTCGTGGAGATCCATCTTGGCCTGAGTGGCCTGCGCGTTGAGCTTCTTGATCTTTGCCTTGAGTTCTTCGGCGCTTTCCATCTTCAGCCTCCGTAGTTCACGACTTCCGGATACTTCCGGATCATTTCGACGGCTTCGCTCACGAACTTGCCGCCCTGGTCGGACAGCTTGGCGAGCGAGGCAAAACCGAAGCGATGCACGTCGCGCAACTGCTTGTTCACGACGATGAGACGACCGGCGATCAGCACCATGCGGCCGAAGCCTTCGTGGCTCATCTTCATCATCGGGGTGACGATGTTGCCCGTCTCGCGTTCGATGGCGACCGCGATCGCGTTGTAGAACAGTTCCAGGCGCCAGAGCACTTCAGGGTCCGGATCGCCGATGATCGGCAGTTCCTTGCGCTTCTCGGCCGTGATGATGAACGGGTCGAGCAGGTCGAGGTCGGTCTTGTTGTCCCAGGTGCCATGCATGTCCTGGGCGCGCAGCATCTTGATCATTTGCTGCACAAAGGGCGTTCCGAGGAGAGCCTCGTCGCTACCTGCTTCAATCGTGGCTTCAGCCATGTTCCACCTCATCGTCTTCAAAGTCGGGGGCCTTGTCCTGGCCCTTGGTGAGTACCTTGCGCAGCCACGGCGGCGGCGTGCCCTTGAGCACTTCCTGGAGCTTGCCGATGATCTCGGCGATCGACTCGGGCTGCGGCACCTTGATCGGATGGATCTTGGCGGCCACGATGCGCGCCGCGCCCGATCCGCCGATGGCGGCGACGTAGAGAATCGCGCAGTCCTTGACCGCCTCGATCTTGGGCGCGAGCTTGTCCTCGTCGCCGTCTTCTTCGAGCTTGCCGCCGAATTCATGCGACTCGACAAGTTCGCTGCCGTCTGCGGTCACTTCGTAAATGAGAATGTTCTTGGCCCAGCCGAAGTGCGCATCGACGCGCAGCTTGTCCTGGGTGGAGAAGGCGACCTTCATGACGCAGCTCCTGTAGTGGTGAGTGTTTGGTCCTGATCGGCGACATCGTTCGACACCGCCGTTGCGCAACCGCAGCCCGAGCCGCAACCGCCGCCCTCGCTGTCCGACACGACGATCGGCGCGCCACGCTGGGCCGCAGCAAGCGACTCCTCGGGGAGCGGCCAGGAATCGGGGTCGCCGTGCCAGATGTGTTCCATCAGCAAGTTGCCGATGTCGAAGATGAGATTCATCGTGCCGCGATAGCCGACCGACACGCGATGCGAATTGCCGATGCGATCGAACATCGGGATGCCCATGCGATAGAACGGAATGTTCAGCCGCGCGGCGGTCTGGCGACCATGCGAATGCGTGATCATCAGATCGCATTCCTTGGCCCCGATCTCCAGGTCCTCGATGTCGCCGATGACGACCTTCTCGGTCGGCACGCGCTCAAGCACCGGCGAATGCGTGGTCGTGATGCAGGTGTGCAGGATCGCGCCCATCTCATGCAGCAGCGAGGCCGTTGCAAACAGCAGATCGGGCTCGGCACCGATGGCGACCTTCTTGCCACCGAAATGGAAGTGACCGTCGAGCATGGCATCGAGCAGCTGGCCGCGCTCGCGGCGATACTTCTGCGGCACCGGCTTGCCACTGATCTTTGCAATGGTTTGCAAGAACTGGTCGCAGGGCTCGAGCCCGGTCAGCCGGTCGAACACGTAGTAGGGAACCCCGGCGCGCATTTCCAGTTCGATGGCGGCCGAACGCATCTGCTCGCCGATCGCGATGGTGGCGATCGAACCGCCCATCGTGGCCATTTCGTCGAGCGTCGTGCCGCCGATGGTCGTGCCGCGCCAGTCTTCGGGAATATGCCCGTCGAGCGAGCGCGCCACGTTCGGCAGCACCAGCGTGTTGAGGCCGAAGCCTTCGAGGATTTCGCAGATTTCCTCGATGTCGCCCGGCGTGACATGGGCACCCGGCAGCAGATTCACCTGGCGTTCGATGCGCGCACCGAACGGCGTGACGAACTGCTTGACCATCGTGAGCACGGCCTTGGCGAAGCCATCCTCGAATGCGCCGACATAGTCGGGCGTCGACACGTACATCAGCGCAGTGTCGTCAAGCTCGGGCTTGCGCTTGCGCGCGAGTTCCAGATAGCCGTCGACGTCGTCGCCCTTGGTTTCGGTGAGGCCAGTGGAGCAGACCGCGATGATCTGCGGCTTGGCGCGATTGCGGATGTTGAGCAGCGCGGTCTCGAGGTTTTCGTAGCCGCCGAGGATGGTCGTGACCTCGTTCATCGCCGTGGTCTGGAGCGGGATCGCCTCCTTGAAGTGGCGCACCAGCAGCACCAGCCCGAACGATGTGCAGCCCTGCGAGCCATGCATCACCGGCATGCAGGCATCGAGACCCATGAAGGCGTAGGCCGCACCGAGCGGCTGGCTCATCTTGAGCGGATTGACCGAGCAGGCCTTGCGGGATTCGACGACGGTTGCCATGTCGCTTCAGTCCCGCTCAGTGCGCCGCGTGGGCATGAGCATGCGCGTCGGCCTCGCGGCCTTCGTTCAGCTCGTGCTCGCGCGCGATGATGGCTGCCTCGCGGATCGGCTGCGGCATGTCGATTTCGAGCGACGTGTCGGCCGGGATCATTTCCACGCCGTCCCAGGGAGCGGGCAGACGCACGGCCTTCCACACGGGATTGGCCAGTGCCTTGTCGATCTCGTTGACCAGCGTGACCATGCCTTCGTAACCACCGTAGGCGTAGTGACGTTCCTGGTTGATGTCGAGCCAGGGCATCTTGGCCTTCAGCGCGATGAACTGCGACCGGCCACCCGACAGCATGATGTCGGCGCGCGCGTCCTTGAGCATCTTGTACATCTCGCGCGGCGACATGTCGTCGATCATGTGGGCGTCCTCGCCCATGATCTCCTTGATGCGGTCCTTGTCTTCCTTGGTCGACTTCTTGACGCTGGTACCGACCACTTCCATGCCGGCTTCCTGCAGCGCCGCGACCACCGACCACGACTTCACGCCGCCGGTAATCAGCAGCACGCGCTTGCCTTGCAGCCGCGGGCGATAGGACTGGATGCGCTCATACGCACGCTTCTCTTCCACCGCGATCAGCGCCTCGGTGCGGTCGAGCAGTTCGGCGTCGGCACCTTGCTTGACCAGCAGCTTGGAGATCTGGCGCAGCGTGTCGCTCATGTCGCCGATGCCGTAGAAGGAGCCTTCGAAATACGGGATTCCGTAGTTCTTCTCCATCTTGGTGGCGACGTTGATCATCGACTTCGAGCACACCATCATGTTGACCTTCGCGCGATGGCTGCTCGCCACCTCGTGATAGCGGCCATCGCCCGAAATGCACGACAGGATGCGGATGCCGAGCGCGTCGAGCAGCGGCTTGATCTGCCAGAGCTCGCCCGACAGGTTGTATTCGCCAATGATGTTGATGTCGTACTGCGTGGTGTATTCCGGCTCTTCGGTGCCGATCACGTAGTCGAGCAGCGCCTCGGCGCCAAGCTTGTTGCCAAGGTTCTTGGGGCCCGCAAAGCCCGGAGCGTTCACCGGAATGACCGGCTTGCCGAACTTCTCGCTCGCACGCTTGCAGACCGCCTCGATGTCGTCACCGATCAGCGCAGTGACGCAGGTCTGGTAGACGAAGATCGCCGGCGGGTTGTACTTCTCGATGATCTCGCGGCAGCTCTTGAACAGCCGCTTCTCGCCGCCGTACACGACGTCGAGCTCATTGATGTCGGTCGTGAAGCCGGTGCGATAAGTATCGGCACCCGACGAGAAACTGTGCCGGTTGTCCCAGCTGTTGCCTTCGCAGGCGATCGGACCGTGCACGAGATGCGCAACATCGACGATCGGCTGAAGCGCGATCTTGGCGCCGTCGAAAGCGCAGCCGCCGGCGGCGGCACCTGGCGAAAGCTGCTTCGTGCAGCCCTTCTTGCGCTCCTTCTCCGACTTGCCCTGGTTCTTGTCGCATCCAGGTTCATCGAATACTTCAGCGATCTTTGCCTTGAGTGACACGCCCATTGCAGCCTCCGTAAGGTTTGCTGCAATGGATTCAGCACGAACGGTGCCAGTCAAACAAGCCCTTTTAAATCAACAAGTTAACCAAACAAGCACAGAAATTGGCGACTTGTCTCCGGGGTTTGAAGGGTTTGCTACAAGCGCTTTTGTCGTGAACTGCCCAGCCACAAAAAAAGGCCACCCGAGGGTGGCCTTCTGAAACACGCCGGCAACCCGGCATGCGTTCGAATCAGCGAATGATGTCGTACGAGTAGTCGGTCTTGCCCGGGATGATCGTGTTCGTATCCAGGGTTTCGAAGAACTCGTCAAGGAAGGTGACGAGAACGCGCATGCCGCCTTCGTAGCCCCAGATCGGGTAACGATGGTAGTGGTGGCGATCGAAGATCGGGAACACCAGACGGATCAGCGGGGTGCCCGTGTCACGTTCGAGGTACTTGCCGTAGGTGTTGCCGATCAGGAAGTCGACCGGCTCCGTGAACAGCAGCGAACGCATGTGCCACAGGTCGCGCTTCGGGTAAGCCTTGCAGCTCGAACCGTAGGGCGAGGCATCGAAGATGCCTTGCAGCTTGGCTTCCCAGTCGCTGTCGCCGTTGGTGGCCAGGACGTGAACCGGTTCCGCGCCCAGTTCCAGCAGGAACTGCGTGAGGCCGATCATCTGATCCGGGTCGCCGTAGAGGGCGAAACGCTTGCCGTGCAGGTGAGCCTGGCTGTCGGCCATGGCGTCGACCAGCAGACCGCGCTCGTTTTCGAGTTCGGCGGGAATCGGCTTGCCCGTCAGGCGCGAGATTTCCATCAGGAACGCATCGGTACCGGCAACACCGACCGGGCTGTTCAGCACGACGACTTCCTGGCCCTTTTCGCGGATGTACTTGGCGGTACGGGCAGAGCTGAACTCCTGGAACACGATCGTGGCCTTGGCGTTGAGCGCCTTTTCCACTTGTTCCTTGGTCGTGCCGCCGTTGTACATGCGGAACTCGCCATCCGTGGGCGTGGCCCAGGCTTCCGACGGGTCGCAGATGATCGTGTAGTCGATGCCGAACAGGCCGAAGATGCGCTTGATTTCCTTCATGTTGCCGACGACGAAACCGTCGAAGCCACCGATGAAGTTGATCGATTCGTTCGGCTGACGAACCAGCGGTTCGGTCGTGCCCGACTTGCCATCCCAGAAGTGCTGCAGGATGCCCAGGAGCGCATTGTCGTAGCCGGTGATGTGGCTGCCGACGAAGGCCGGGGTATGAGCGTAGGGAACGTCGTATTCGGCCGGGATGCTGCCCTTGTCCTTGGACGTCTTGATGAAGGCGTTCAAGTCATCGCCGATAACTTCGGCCATGCAGGTGGTCGAGACCGCGATCATGTCGGGCTTGTACAGGTTGTACGAGTTCGCCAGACCGTCGATCATGTTGTTCAGGCCACCGAACACGGCGGCGTCTTCCGTCATCGACGAAGACACGCAGCTGGTCGGTTCCTTGAAGTGACGCGAGAAGTGCGAACGGTAATAGGCAACGCAGCCTTGCGAACCGTGCACGAACGACAGCGTCTTGTGGAAGCCGTTGGCCACGAACACGGCGCCGAGCGGCTGGCAGGCCTTGGCGGGGTTCACGGTCAGCGCTTCACGCGCGAAATTCTTCTGCTTGTAGTCTTCGGTCTTCGTCCACTGCACGATTTCCTGGATCTTGGAATCGGCGTGATTGAATTCGAAGTCCTTCTTCTTCGCGAGCATCTCTTGATACTCGGGCTCGCGGAAAAGCAATTCGTGGTCGAGGACCTTGTCTGCGCTTTGCGGCATGGTTGTGCTCCTTGCAGGTATGACGTGAACCGGGTGACTTGGATGGGGTGGTTTTTCGTATAGGGCCCGTCAGCGTTGGGGACGGGCGTGTTGCCACGCCCATCACCCGATCCGCTTGCTTACTTCTTCCAGGGCGCCTTCGTCAGGCCCCAGACGGGGCTGCTGATCGCCATGTCCATGTCACGCGCAAAGATCGCGAAACCGTCATAGCCGTGGTACGGACCCGAGTAGTCCCAGCTGTGCATCTGACGGAACGGCACGCCCATCTTCTGGAACACGTACTTTTCCTTGATGCCCGAGCCGACGAGGTCAGGCTGAACCTTCTCGACGAACTTCTCGAATTCGTAGCCGGTCACGTCGTCATAGATGAGCGTGCCATCCTTGACGTAGTGGGTCGTGCGTTGGTAGTCGTCGTTGTGGCCGAATTCGTAGCCGGTACCGACCACTTCCATGCCCAGGTCTTCATAGGCGCCGATCACGTGACGGGGACGCAGACCGCCCACGAACAGCATGACCTTCTTGCCTTGCAGACGCGGCTTGAACTTGGCGATGACGGCGTCAACCAGCGGACGGTACTTCTCGATGACCTTCTCGGCGTTCGCCTTGATGGTGTCGTCGAAGTGCGAAGCGATTTCGCGCAGCGACTTCTCGATCATCGTCGGGCCGAAGAAGTTGTACTCGACCCAGGGCACCCCGTACTTTTCTTCCATGTGCCGGCTGATGTAGTTCATCGAGCGGTAGCAGTGAAGAACGTTGAGCTTCGCCTTCGGGGTGTTTTCGAGTTCGGCGATCGTGCCGTCACCCGACCACTGAGCCGTGACGCGCAGGCCCATTTCTTCCAGCAGGATGCGCGACGACCAGGCGTCACCACCGATGTTGTAGTCGCCGATGATCGCGACGTCATACGGGGTCGAGACGAACTCGGGGCGCTTGTTGGGATCGGTCTTGTCGAACACCCAGTCACGGATCGCGTCATTGGCGATGTGGTGGCCGAGCGATTGCGACACGCCGCGGAAACCTTCGCAGCGAACCGGAACGATCGTGTGACCGTTGAATTGCTTCGTCTTCTTCTTGGAGACGGCTTCGATGTCGTCGCCGATCAGGCCGATCGGGCATTCCGACTGAACCGAGATCCCCTTGTTGAGGGGGAACAGTTCCTGAATTTCGTCGATGATCTTTTCCAGCTTCTTGTCGCCGCCGAAAACGATATCTTTTTCTTGGAAATCCGACGTGAACTGCATCGTCACGAAGGTATCCACACCGGTCACGCCGATGTAGTAGTTGCGACGGGCAGCCCAGCTGTATTGACCGCAGCCGACCGGACCGTGCGAGATGTGGATCATGTCCTTGATCGGGCCCCAGACCACGCCCTTGGAACCGGCGTAGGCACAGCCACGAATCGTCATCACGCCCGGGAGGGACTTGATGTTCGACTTGACGCCGCAATCGGGCTTGCCTTCCTCGTATTGACCGAGGTGCTTGGCACGCTTCTTGGCCATCTTTTCGGGATAGGCCTTCAGAACTTCATCGATGAGGGCCTTGTTGGCGGCCTTCTTGTCATCAACGGTAATGCTCATGGTTGCGCTCCGTTCGTTGGGGAAATGCGAGAGTGGAGAGAGCAGAGTCGGGCGTGAGAAACAGCCGACCGGGAGCGGGGGGCACTACCGGCCGAGCCGGCGCGGTAGACGCAAGATCCCCGCGCCCGGCTCTCGACCCTCGACTCTCGTCTTAGGCGGCGAGGTCGGCAGCGGTCTTGCCGACTTGCGATTCGTCGATTTGCTTCATGATGCCGTGTTCCATCAGCAGATCTTCGAGCTGATCCATCGTGATGGGGGTCGGGATCGTGCCGTTGCCGGCGTTGTTGTGCACCTTGCTGGCGAGCTGGCGATATTCGCCGGCTTGCTTGCTGTCCGGGGCGTATTCGATGACGGTCATGCGACGCAGTTCGGCGTGTTGCACGATGTTGTCACGGGGAACGAAGTGGATCAGCTTCGAGCCGAGCATCTTGGCCAGCGATTCGGCCAGTTCCAGTTCCTTGTCGGTCTGGCGCTCGTTGCAAACCAGGCCGCCCAGACGCACGCCACCCGAATTGGCGTACTTCAGAATGCCCTTCGAGATGTTGTTGGCGGCGTACATGGCCATCATTTCGCCGGACATGACGATGTAGATTTCTTGCGCCTTGTTTTCGCGGATGGGCATGGCGAAACCGCCGCACACCACGTCGCCCAGCACGTCATACGAGACGTAGTCCACGCCTTCGTACGCGCCGTTTTCTTCCAGGAAGTTGATCGAGGTGATAACACCGCGACCGGCGCAGCCGACGCCCGGTTCCGGACCACCGGACTCCACGCAACGGATGTCCTTGTAGCCGATCTTCATGACGTCTTCGAGCTCCAGATCCTCGACCGAGCCAGCTTCGGCGGCGAGCGACAGGATGGTGTCTTGCGCCTTGGCGTGCAGGATCAGGCGGGTCGAGTCAGCCTTCGGGTCGCAGCCCACGATCAGGATCTTCTGGCCCAGCTCGGTCAGAGCGGCCAGGGTGTTTTGGGAGGTGGTGGACTTGCCGATACCACCCTTGCCATAGAAGGCGATTTGACGAAGTGAGGCCATTACAGTTCTCCGGTAAAGCTTCGGTTGAAAATGCGAGTTGCGGTGTCGCGACCTCGATGCAGCCTCTGGTGCCTTTATCGGTCTTGTTGTTCAGCCACTTGTCGGCAAGTCATGGTCCGCGCAGGCCAACTATCGCAACGGCCGTGCCACCGATGTGGTTTTTATTCAAGCCATTGATTTTTAAATAGAAATTGCCAGCTATCGGCGCGATAGAAAGCTGCGTGTGGTTTGTGTGAAACCTGACAAAAGCCGGTTCCGGCGTAACGAAGGGCACAGCACGACAAACCGCCCGACAACTTGTCGCATTGCGCCGCATGGCAGCGCGATCGCGACTGGCGCCTGCCCGCTTCCCTAGTGCCAACGCCCGCGCGCGTTGGCGCGCACGCGTATGCGCGCGCGTCCGTTGTTCATGAAACGGGCCGGCATTGCAGACGTGGCAGCGCTTGGTACGGACGTTGCTGGGTCCGGTCATGGAACCCAGGACTGCACCCTCGCTCAATCCGCATTTCGCGCTCGTCGGCGGCCAAGAGGCCGTGGACCGAATCGTCGATGAGTTCTACCGGCTGATGGACACGCTGCCCGAAGCCGCCGCCATCCGTGCGATGCATGAGCCCGACCTGGGGCCAACGAAAGCAGTACTGAAAAAGTATCTTTCGGAATGGCTCGGCGGACCGAAGACGTACAGCGCGGAGCGTGGTCATCCACGCCTGCGCATGCGGCACGCCGCCTTCGGCATAGGACCGGCGGAGCGCGACGCCTGGCTTCTCTGCATGAAGGGCGCACTGGAGAGCGTTGTGACAGACGGCGTTCTTCGTGCCCAGCTGATGCAGGCCTTTTTCAAAACGGCGGACTGGCTCCGCAACGACCCCCAAGGAAATCCTCATGACAACCATCGATAAGACTGCGTTCGCGCGCCTTGAATCCGAGAACCGGCTTCTGAACCCGGTGCTGAAGGCCCCCACCAAGAAGGAAGGCCGCTTCGGCTTCCGCGGCGAACTCGCCCTGGTCTTCGACACGCAGCTCGCCGACGAAGCCCGTCCGCCGCTCCTGACCTGCGACCAGGTCATGGCCACCGCCGAAGACAGCGAGGGCTACATCAGCTTCTTCGCCGGCTATCTGCTGTCGTTCGAATGGCTGAAGAACGTCGCCGAAGTGCTGGGCGACTCGGTCAAGCCGACCGGCAAGTACTTCCTGTTCTGCAACAACGTCGACCTCTCGTCGAAGTACCAGGTCACCTACAACGGCATCCCGTTCTACGTGCTGCCGATCGACGAATCGACGGTGAACAACGAGCTGCTGCAGATGCTCTACATCGAGAAGAACGACATCAAGAAGCTCGATACCGCCGGCAAGACCGACGCCATCGCCAACGCTGCGCTCAAGTTCAACACCAAGTACGAAGAGATCAGCTACGAAGAAGGCGTGAAGCGCCAAGGTCCGGTGCGCAACCCGAACGAGAACCGTCCGGTCTGATGCAATGACCCAGGCCCGCACCATCCCCATCGCGAGCGTCGCCCAGCGCGACCCCGCCGTGCCCGCGCCGGAGCGGGTGCGGGCCTATCACGAGCGGACCAAGCATCGCCTCGACGGCTATGCGCGCGGTCCGGAGACGATCGACTGGTCGTCGCCGCCGGATCCGTTCCGGCATTACGAAGGTTGCAGCCGCGTGCTGCTGCCGCTGTCGGCCGATGGGCTGACAGTGCATTTCGACGAACTCGGGCATGTGCCGCCTGCTGCGCCCACGCTGGCTGCGATCGGCGCGCTGCTTGAGCTGTCGTTTGCGCTCGCCGCATGGAAGGAAGCCGGACCCGATCGCTGGTCGCTGCGTTGCGCGCCGTCGAGCGGCAACCTGCATCCGACCGAAACCTATCTCGTCGCGCGCGGCATCGATGGCCTCGCCGACGGCGTGTGGCATTACCTGCCGCGCGAACATGCGCTCGAACAACGCGCCCAGTTCCAGCCCGCGCATGAAGGCGCGCCGCTGTTGCAGCTCGGCCTGACCAGCATTCACTGGCGCGAAGCCTGGAAGTACGGCGAACGCGCCTTCCGCTATTGCCAGCTCGACATGGGCCATGCGCTCGGCACGTTGCGCTATGCCGCCGCCTGCCTGGGCTGGACCGCCAAGCTCAACGAGACGCTGTCGAGCGAGAGCGTCGCATCGCGCGTCGGCGTCGACCGCGAACAGGATTTCAAGGGCGTCGAGCATGAGGACGCCGAAGGGCTGGTCGACATCGGCTTCGGTAGCTACTCGGGCGATGCGCGCGAGGCGGCCGAGCCCGCCTTCATCGAATGGATCGGCAGCGCGACGCGCGTCGACCGCTGGCCGATGTACAAGTGGCCGGTCATCGACGACGTTGCAAGCGCCACTCAGCGCCCGCCGCTCGCGCGCCAGCCCGACACCGATGCCGGCGGTCAGCGCAGCCTGCCCGCGCCCGCTGGCGTCCCGGCCGCAGCCCTCATCCGCAACCGCCGCAGCGCCCAGCAGTTCGACCGCAAGCACAGCATGAGCGCCGCCCAGCTCTGGCCAATGCTCGATGCGCTCGTCAGCCCGGCGTCGGTGCCGCTCGATGTCTGGGGCCCGCATGCGCGCGTGCATCCGGTGCTGTTCGTGCATCGCGTCGACGGGCTGGAGCCGGGCGTGTATGCGCTGCCGCGCAGCTCGCTCGCGCATGCGCTGCTGCGCATGGGGCTCGACGAAAAATTCGCGTGGACCCGCGTCGAAGGCGCGCCCGAGCATCTGCCGCTCTACCGCCTCAACGATGTGGCGGTGCAGTTCATCGCGCGCCGCCTGAGCTGCGGTCAGGCCATCGCCGGCGACTGCTGCGTGGCCATGGCCTTCGTGGCCGAATACGACGACACGCTCGACGAAGCGCCGTGGCGCTACCGCGAGCTGCACTGGGAAGCCGGACTGCTCGGCCAGGTGCTCTATCTCGAAGCCGAAGCCGTGGGCCTGCGCGGCACCGGCATCGGCTGCTTCTTCGACGACGCCGTGCATGAGGCGCTGGGCATCACCGGCACGCGCCTGCAAACGGTCTATCACTTCAGCCTCGGCCTGCCGATGGTCGATGCGCGCATCCGCAGCGAAGCGCCCTATGCCCATCGCGACGCCGCCGCGAACCCGCAAGAACGGAGCGAAACATGAGCCTGCCCTTCCGCCGCCTGACCGCCGACGCCGCCGCCAGCTTCATCAAGCAGGACGGCGTGCGCATCCTCGACTGCCGCGATCCGCGCGCCTATGCCGCCGCCCACATCGAAGGCGCCGAGCGACTCGACGACCGCAGCTTCGGCGGCTACGTGGGCCAGCTGCCGCGCGACACGCCGCTGTTCATCTACTGCTACCACGGCAATGCGAGCCAGACCTTCGCGAGCATGTTTGCCGACTTCCGCTTCACCAACGTGCACGACCTGGTCGGCGGCTACGAAGCCTGGGAACAGTACGAACGCATCATGGTCAAGCCGGCCGCCAAGGCCGCCGGCCCGATCCCGGCCGATCTGGCCGACTGGCTCGAAGCGCAGGGCTTTGCGCGCGACGACGTGAACGGCACGATCGAGAACAAGACCACGCCGGTCATGCGCGCTGCCCGCCTCGGCGATGCCGCGATGACCGCTGCGCTGGTCAATGCCGGCGCAGATCTCGACGCCCGCAATGCCGACGGCAACAACGCGCTGTGGCTGGCCTGCTTCGCCAACGACCCGGCCACCATCGAGGTGCTGGTCGAGGGCGGCGTCGACGTGGACAACCAGAACGACAACGGCGCCACCTGCCTGATGTACGCCGCCTCGGCCGGCAAGACCGAAGCCGTGGTGCAGCTGCTCAAGGCCGGCGCCGACGTGCTGCTCAAGTCGGCCGACGACTACACCGCGCTCGACATGGTCGCCAACGAGGAATGCTTGCACCTGCTGCGCGCCGTCGAGAAGGCAGTCAAGGCCGAGCAGCAGAAGGCGGCCTGACATGACGCACATCGTCTTCTTCGAGAAGCCGGGCTGCGGCGGCAATGCCAAGCAGAAGGCCATGCTCAGCGCCGCCGGCCACACGCTCGATGTGCGCAGCCTGCTGGCCGAACCGTGGACGCGTGAATCGCTGCTGGCCTTCCTCGATCCGCTGCCGGTCGACCAATGGTTCAACCGCGCGGCACCCAAGGTGCGCGACCACGAAATCGTTCCCGAAGAGCTCGACCGCGATCAGGCGCTGGCACTGATGCTGGCCGAGCCGCTGCTCATCCGCCGCCCGCTGATGCAGGTGGGCGAGGTGCGCATGGTCGGCTTCGATGCTGAGGCGGTCGACGGCTTCGTGGGCCTCGCGCCACGCGCCGATGGCGCCGCGCCCAAGGGCAATCTCGAAGGTTGCGCGGCCGCAAGCGTCAAGAGCTGCGACCCCGCCTAAGCTGGCGGCCCGCGCGCGCAGCGACTGCGCGCGCCTCTCGGTCGCCTTCATGCCCCACATCCCCCCTCATCACGACCGCGACCTGCCGCATGCCTGGGCCACGACCAATGTGGTCGGCGTGTCGGCCGAATGGATCGGCGCGGTCGGCTTCAACGACAAGCCGGCGCATCTGAGCATTGCCGGCGCACGCTCGTCGGCGCGCGGGCTGTTCGACCAGCTCGACCGCGTCGGCGACCTGGGCGAAGCCGCCGACGTGTTCCGCCAGTACATGCGCATGGCCTTCGGCCTCGTCGCCGATCACGCGGCGCGCGAGCGCTCGGAACGGCTGCGCTGGAAGTCGAGCTATCTCAAGCTGCTCGAAGGCTGGGGCTTCGATTCGAACGGGCCGCAGGGCGCGGTGCTCAAGGGCTGGGTCGAGAGCCGCTTCGGGCTGGTGCCGACCTGGCATCACGGCGCGCTCGGCCGCTTTCCGTCCGACGCCTGGGTGCGCTACATCGAAGAGAAGATGACCAGTCGCTTCCACGGCAACTGCATCAACATGCAGCTCGATCTGCTGTTCGAGTACTGCCAGTGGGCGATCCGGCGCTTTCATCTGCCGGCGCGGCCGCAGGGCGCGCACACGGTGCGCGCGTGGCGCTGCGTCAACGGGCTGGGCGAGCATCGCTTTGTCGAAGGCAGCCTGCGCGAGCGGCAGGGTGTCGTGCATCTCAACAATCTGGTCTCGTTCAGCCTGTCGCGCGCGCATGCCGAGGCCTTTGGCGACTGGATGCTCGAGACCGAGGTAGCGGTCGAAAAGCTGCTGTTCTTTCCGGGGCTGCTCGGCCAGTCCCTGCTGGCCGGCGAGGGCGAGGTGATCGCGCTCGGCGGCGAATACCGTGTGAAGGCGAGCTATGTCTGACCTGCACCCTGCCCTGCTCGACCGGGCGCTCGGCGCCTATCTGGGCCTCGCCATCGGCGATGCGCTCGGCGCCACCGTCGAGTTCATGACGCCGCGCGAGATCGCCGCCAACCTCGGCGTGCATCGCGACATCACCGGCGGTGGCTGGCTCAAGCTGCGCGCCGGTCAGGTGACCGACGACACGACCATGTCGCTGGCGCTCGGCGATGCGCTGGTGGCGCACAACGGCTTCGACGCCCGCGCGGTGGCCGACGCCTTTGCCGGCTGGCTGCGCGGCAAGCCAGTGGACTGCGGCAACGCCTGCCGACGCGGCATCCGGCGCTATCTGGCCGACGGCTCGCTCGCCGGCCCGTACAACGAGGGCGACGGCGGCAATGGCGCGGCGATGCGCAATCTGCCGGTGGTCATCGCGGCGCTGCACGACGACGCCGCCTTCGAGGCCTGGACGCTGGCGCAGGCGCGCATCACGCACAACCATGCGCTGTCCGATGCCGGCACGCTCGGGCTCGGCCGCATCGCGCGCCGCTTGCTGCGCGGTGACGGCGATGCCGGGCTGCGCGCCGAGGCCGATGCCCTCGTCACGCGCTGGCCGGCGTTCAGGCACACGCCGTGGCCGGGGCGCGCGAGCGGCTATGTGGTCGACACGGTGCAGACCGTGCTGCACCACGTACTCGCCATCGACGACTTCGAGGCCTGCCTGATCGCGGTGGTGAACTGCGGCGACGATGCCGACACCACCGGCGCGCTGGCCGGCATGCTGGCCGGCGCCCGCTGCGGCGCGCAGGCGCTGCCGACGCGCTGGCTCAACCGGCTCGATGCGGAAGTGCTGCGGCAGATTCGCGCGCAGACGCTCGGCCTGCTGCGCATCGCCGGCCACGGCTGAGCCGGCTCAGCGCTCGCGGTTGGCCTCGACCGCCACGAGAAAGGTGTCGGCCACGCGCCGCGCGCGCTCGATGGCGAAGGCGGCGGCCGCCTCGCCGAGCGTCTCGCGCGCGGTGGCCGAGAACAGCTCCAGCCAGCGCGCGAAGTGCTTCGCATCGACCGGCAAGTCCACATGCCGGGGCAGCGGCCGGCCCTGATAGCGGCCGGTGCGCCGCAGCAGATGCGACCAGAAATCCTGCAACACCGCGAAGTGCTGTTCCCAGTCGTGCACATGGGCGTCGAACACCGGGCCGAGCAGCTCGTCGTTGCGCGCGGCCTCGTAGAAGCGGCGCACCAGCTGCTCGACCTGCGCCTCGGTCGCATCGGTGGCGGGCAGAAAGACGGGCGGTGCGTGGTCGTGCGACATGGCGGCGGGCGATGAGCGGAGGGAAGCCGCGAGTATCGGTCAGAGCGCGGCGCGCATCGTGCGCAGCATGGCTTCGCCCAGCTCGTCGATGGCATCGCAGACATGCGTGCCGCCGAACTCGTTGAGCCAGACCCGCTCGGCATCGCTGTGTGCCGCGACCACGATGGCCAGCCGCGGATTGAGCTTTCGCGCCAGCAGGCAGAGCGCCATCTTCGAGTCGAGCGTGCCGTCGGCCACGACGAACAGCCGCGCCTGGGCGATGCCCGCGCCTTCGAGCACGCCGGGCGCCTGCGGATCGCCTTGCACCGCGCGCAGGCCGGCGCGGCGCAGCGGATCGAGCACGCCGGCGTCCTCGCCGATCACGCCGAGCGGCATGCCGACCGTGGCGCAGCGCTGGGCCACGCGCCGGCCGAGCGCGCCCAGGCCCACCAGCAGCACGGTGTCGGCGCCGGTACGCGCGATGTCCTGCGTGAGCTCGCGGCTGGCTTCGGCAAACTCGGGCGCTGCGGGCTCGGCATCGGGTTCGTCGGCCGCGCCACCGGCGGCCAGCCGGCGCGCCTCGTAGCCGGCTTCCCAGCGGAACAGCAGCGGATTGATGGCGATGGAGACGATGGCGGCGAACACCAGCACGTCGAAGCCCTGGTCGGGCAGCATGCCTTCCGACCGGCCGAGCGCCGCGAGAATGAAGGAGAACTCGCCGATCTGCGCCAGCCCCACGGCAACGATGCGACCGGTGCGCGCGCTGCTCTTGAGCAGGCGCACGATCACCAGCGCCACCAGCGGCTTGACGATCAGCACCACCACCAGCGCCGCCGCCACCAGCACTGGCGCCTCGACCACCACCGCCGGGTTGAACAGCATGCCGACCGACACGAAGAACAGCGCCGAGAACACGTCGCGGAAGGTCGACATGTCGGCCGCCGCGCGCGGCCCGATGCGCGACTGGCCGATCGCCAGCCCGGCCAGGAAGGCGCCCAGCGCGACCGACACATGGAACACCTCGGCCGCGATCAGTGCCACGCCGAGCGCCACCACGAACACCGCCAGCGTGAACAGCTCGCCGGCCTGCGAGCGCGCGATGCGCTCCAGCCCGTAGCCGACCAGCCGCGTGCCCACCAGCCACACCAGCGCGCCGAACAGCGCCGCCTTGCCGAAGGCCAGCGCCAGATCGCCGGCGAGCTGGCCCGGCGTGGTCTGCGGCGCGGCCAGCGCCGGCAGCACCACCAGCGCGATGACGGTGAACAGGTCTTCCACGATCAGCCAGCCGACCGCCACATGGCCGGCATGGGTGCCGAGCCGGTCGCGCTCGACCAGCATGCGCATCAGCACCACCGTGCTGGCCACCGCCAGCGCCATGCCGAACACCAGCGCGCCGGCGTTCTCCCAGCCGCAGGCACGCGCCACGCCCCAGCCGACCGCCGTCGCCACCACGCTTTGCGCCACCGCGCCGGGCACCGCGATGCGCCGCACCTGGAGCAGCTCGCCGGGATGGAAATGCAGGCCGACGCCGAACATCAGCAGGATCACGCCGATCTCCGACATCTGCGCCGCGAGCTGGCCGTCGGCCACGAAGCCTGGCGTGTACGGCCCGACCACCACGCCGGCCAGCATGTAGCCGACCAGGGTCGACAGGCCCGCGCGCCGGGTGATCCAGCCGAAGACGAGGGCGACGGCGAGGGCGCCGGCCAGGGTGGCAATGAGGGACAGGTCGTGCATGGGCGAGATGGGCTGCGGCGGAGGGCGGTGGAGGGGCGCGCGCGGGCCCGGCGCGACATTGCCTGCGCACCTCGACCGGCCCCGCACCGGCAAGCCAACGAGTCTGGCGGCTGGCTCAAGCCGGGAAAAATCGTTACTCGTCGCGCCAAATCGACCGTCGCTCAGCAAGCCCGCGCTATGAAAGCAAGTGCGGGTCTTTCCCGAGTCGATCGTGCTACCTGTTTCAGCCTTTGAAACGCAGGCAGGGAGCGACGACATGGAAAGGCAATGGAAAAAGCGGCACCGACGACCGCGCATCGGTTGGCTGACGGCATTGGCGCTTGCACTCGGCGGCTGTGGCGGCGGTTCGGGCAACGCGCCCGAGCCGCACGTCGCGCCGGCCAACATCCATGTCGATCCGGCGAGCAACGATGTGCCGGAAGGCGGCGCGACCGCGGTTGCCGAGCCGGCCGCCTCCACCGCCAGCACCGCGCGCGCCGGCATCGCGGCCGCGAGCGGCGCGACCCAGCCCGACTACCTGGCGGCCGCCAGTCTCTGGCGCCCGCTGGTCGATGTGGAACTCGCGGTCCAGCCCGGCAGCGCGCTCGACCTGTCCGACGTGCTCGCGCCCTATGCCAGGCGCGACCGCGCGCTGTGCGCCAACTGGACCATGACCACGCTGATCCTGCCCGACACCGATGCCGGCATGACCGCGCTGGTGGCCGAGGTGCGCCGGCGCGGCTACAACCTGGTGCGACTGCATTACCTCGACCAGGCGCTGCTCAACAAGCCCCGCGCGGTCGACCGCGATTTCGACCCGGTGAAGCTCGACCGCTTCTACCGGCTCACGGCGGCGCTGGCGGCGGCCGGCATCGGCTATGCGCTCGACGTGTACTCGGGCGATGCCAGCTTCATGAGCACCGCCACGCTCAATGCCATCGGCTGGGATCGCGGCAAGCTGCGGCTGCATTACGACAGCCGCTACATCGCCGACTGGAAGGCCGCCGTCGACCGCATGCTCGCCAGCGTCAATCCCTATACCGGCCGCACGCTGCTGCGCGATCCGGCGCTCAAGCTGGTGATCGGCGTCAACGAGGGCGGCATCGTCTTCAAGGCCGGCTTCAAGCAGGCCTTCGAGCCCGAGCTGGCGGCGCCGTGGAATCGCTGGCTGCTCGACCGCTACGGCAGCACCGCCGCCTGGCGCGCCGCCTGGGCCGCCAGCCCGCCCGCCAGCACCGAAGACCCGGCCGCCGGCAGCGTGGCCCTGCCGGCCTACGCCGCGCGCAGCGATGCCCGCAGCCAGGATTTCGCGCGCTTCATGATCGCCACCGAAAGCGCGCTCGCCACCTGGATGCGCGACTACCTGGCCGAGCGCGGCTACACCGGCGTGTTCAGCAACATGAATGTGCGCAACAGCTGGGAGGAGGACTTCGCGCGCGAACCCGCGACCGCGATGACCTACAACGTCTATCACGACCATCCCAACAGCTATGGCCTCGGCGGCAGCATCCGCGACGACAGCGCGCTCGACAATGCGCTGAGCTATCTGCGCATCGCCGCCCAGCACCGCTATCTCGACCGGCCCTTCTATCTCACCGAGGCCTCGCAGGTGTTCTGGAACCGCTACCGGCGCGAATTCGCGCTGGCCGGCGCCTTCGCCTCGCATCAGGGCTGGCAGGGGCTGTGTTCGTTCGGCGCCCAGCACGACGCACTGCGCTACGACCCGGCCACGCCCTATGCCTCGCGCCAGCGCATCGAGACCTTCCAGATCTGGGGCGATCCGATCCTGACCGCAGTCGACCGCATCAACGCCTTCTTGTACCGGCGCGGCGACGTGGCCGAAGGCAAGAGCGCGCTCGGCTACGTGATGCGCCAGCCCGAGGCGCTGGCCATCACCACCGCCTCACCCTGGACCATGAATCTGGCGCCGTTCGCCAGCAAGCGATCCCTGCTCTACAAGATCGGCATCGTGCCGGGCAGCAAGGTCGACGATGCCGGCAACTGGATCGGCCCCGGCAGCAAGCCGGCCTATGCCTATTTCCGCGAGCCCTTCCGCGTGAAGGAGGAATACGCGCCGACCGTGCGGCCCGGCTATTCGAGCGTCGAGACCAGCATCGGCCAGTGGTACGAGGTGGCGGCGCGCGCGCGCGAATACGGCGGCCTGCCGGCCGGCAACATCACCGACGCCACCGCCGACATCCTGCAGAACGACAGCAACCAGATCACCTACGACCTGCGCAAGCGCACCGCCCGCATCATCACGCCCAAGTCGGAGCTGGTGACCTATGGCGAGCTGCCGACCGGCGGCCGCACCTTCTGGATGGTGTCGCCCAGCACGCCCAACGCCACCGCCTCGGCGCACAGCCTCGACGACCTGCCGCTGACCATCTCCAACCATGTGCTGCTGGTGCATCTGACCGACGCCCGCAACACCGGGATGAAGTTCTCGGACACGGCCGAGAAGACCATTGCCGACTGGGGCAAGCTGCCCGTGACCATCCGCGGCTCGATCATCACCGCGCGCTTCATCCGCACCGGCAACTGGAAGCTCTATGCGCTCGATCTGCAGGGCAATCGCATCGAGGAGCGGCCGCTGGTCATGACCGGCACGCGGCTCGAGTTCAAGCTCGACAACACCGTCGGCGACCGGCCGGTGCTGTATTACGAACTGGTCAAGCAATAACGGCAATAGCGCCGCCGCAAACGAAGAAACGGCGTGCCGGATCGCTCCGGGCACGCCGTTTCCTCTGCCGGTCGCGCGAGCCTTGTGCTCCCGCGCGACCCGCGTATGCGATCGATCAGAGCTTGAGCAGCTCGACCGTCACGTTTTCCTCGCCGAGCGTGACCTGGCAGGCCAGACGCGACTTCGAACCCACACCGACGAGTTCGTCGAGCTTGGCGTTCTCGGCCGGCGTGGTCTTGGTCACGCTCTTGCGGCCTTCGGTCAGGAACAGGTGGCAGGAACCGCACTTGGCGTTGCCTTCGCACTTGTGGCCGATGACGGCGCCGGCCGCCAGCAGGGCCGACAGCAGGGTCTGGCCAGCGGTGAATTCGAACGTGGAACCGGCGGGATTGATGGTGAGGGTGGCCATGGCAGTTACTCCTGTTGTGATGTGATGGCTCGTGGGTGGACCCGTTGCGGGGCTTGGTGCGCGGATTGCGCAGGCTTGCCGCAGGGCCGTTGTGCGCCGGCCCTGGTCAAGCTCGTCAGGCCGCAGCGGTTTCGCCGATCGCGGCAGCCAGCTCGGCGGCAAACACATCGAGCGGCATGTCGATGCGCGTGATGTTCTGTTCCTCCATGAAGCGCTGTTCCATGCGGGTCGGCGCTTCGGGCAGCACGGCCCAGTGGCGGTCCGACGAACGCTTCATGATCTGGCGCGCGAAGGCACGCGGCAGCTGGTCGTTGAAGCGGGTGCCGATGAACAGGAAGCTGCGGCCGGTGCGGATGGCCTGCACTTCGGCGGGGATCGGGGTCTGGATGTCGATCTCGGTCAGCACTTCCACATAGTCGGAATCGGACACCAGGAAGTTGCCCGCCGGCGCATGGCCGCCGATCGGCTGGTAGACGATGGTCTTCCACGCCGGCGAGACGGCTTCGGCGATGGCGCCGGTGGCGTCGTAGGCGCCGGTCCAGGTGCCGAAATGCTCGGACTGCGACAGCCCCTGCACCTGGCCCCAGGCCGCGTCGGCGGCGGTGCCGCGCTCGCGCACGAAGGCTTCGCGCAGCGCATCGTCATACCAGGCCGCCACCACCACCGGCGCCGCGCTGCGGGCCAGCGCCAGATGCAGCGCCGACGGTTCCGGCGTCGCCGCATAGGCGTCGTTCATCAGCGTGACGATGGTCTTGCGGTGCTTGAAGTTCTCGATGAACTGCGCCGCCTGCGTCAGCCGCTTGCGGATCTTGTGCGGCACGGTGACCTTCGAGGTCAGCAGCTCGGCCAGCGCTTCCGGCGTCGGCGGCACGGTGGCGCCGGGGCACAGCGACAGCGTGCTCGGGCCAAGATAGGGAATCACTTCACCCGCGTTGAGGGCGGCGGCAATGTCGGAGACGGAGGCAGTCATGGCAGTCCTTCTTGTGCAAGAGGTTCAGTAGATGGCGACGCCCGCGCCGATGTTGATGGACGTTTCCTTGAGCGTCTTCACGATGAAGCGCACCTGGTCTTCCTCCACATGGCCGTGCAGCGGCAGCGCCAGTGCCCGGTCGCCGATGCGTTCGGTATCGGGCAGCAGGCCGCGCTTCCAGCCGAGCGTCTGGTAGTGGAACTGCTGGTGCAGCGGATGGCAGTAGGCCGCGCATTCCACCGCCTGGGTTTCCATGTCTTCCACGATCTGCGCGCGCGCGCTGGCCGTGAAGCGCTTGCCCAGGTGCACCACGTAGAGCATCCAGTGCACCTCGTCCACATCGGGGCCGAGATAGGGCGGCTTGATGCCCTCGAAGGCTTCCATGTGCTGCTGGTACCAGCCCTCGACCGCCTTGCGGCGCGCCAGGATCTCGTCGACCCGCTCGATCTGCGCCGCGCCGATGGCGGCCGTGACTTCGCTGATGCCGGCCTGGAGCGGCACGCGGCTGCCGACCGACACCGAGCTGCGATCCTTCACCCGGCGTTCGCGCAGATAGTTCAGCTCGGTCGCCAGCGTCGGATCGTCGGTGACGATCATGCCGCCCGAGCCGGCGCACAGCGCCGACGGCTGCGAGAAGTCGAATACCGCCGCATCGCCGAAGGTGCCGACCATCTTGCCGAGGTAGCGCGAGCCGATGGCTTCGGTCGAGTCCTCGATCAGCTTGAGGCCGTGCTTGTCGGCCAGCTCGCGCAGCTCCTTCCAGGCAGCCGGATGGCCGTTGGTGTTGCTCGCCAGAATGGCCTTGGTGCGCGGGCCGATCTTCAGCTCGGCCTTGGCCGGCGCCAGGCAGCCCGACCAGTAGTCGATGTCGGCAAACACCGGCGTGGCACCGACCAGCGTGATGGCATGCGCCACCTGGTGCCAGCCGTAGGCCGGCGCGATCACTTCGTCGCCCGGGCCGATTTCCATCGCCCGCAGCACCAGCCAGATGCCGATGGTGCCGCTGGCCACGCCGATGCCGTACTGGCGACCGAGCCAGTCGGCCATGGTCGCTTCGAAGGCCTCGACGATCGGGCCGCTGGACAGTTGCGGCGACTGCATGGTCGCCAGCACCAGCTCAAGTTCGCGCTGGCTCAGGTCAGGATCGGACAGTGGGATCCAGTCGCCTTCGGTTGCCATGGTCGCTCCGAATCTAGGGGGTGGGCAGGAGGAGGAGAGGCGCGGTTCAGACGCCGGTCAGCACGAAAGCCGAGGCACGCGCCGGGTCCTGGGTGATGGACCAGCAGTGACCTTCGTTTTCCATGAGGTAGAGCGCCCGTTCGCCGGTCTTGACCGCCGGCGTTTCGTTCTTCATGTCGTAGGCGTCGACGACCGAGGCCGCCACGCCGGGAAAGCGCGCGCGCAGTTGCGCGGCGGCAGTCCGCACGGTTTCGGCCACGGTCAGGATCGCGCCGGCTTCCTGGAGCTGTTCGAGGGTCAGTGCCATGGCTCGCCTCCTCAGTCTTCGTCGCTGCTGGCCAGCTTCTTGGCTTCGACGGTGACGGGCAGCGTCGTGCCTTCGGGCATTTCGGGGATGGCCAGTTGCCAGCCGTTGGCCAGCGTCACCAGGCCGCCGAAGATGCCTTCCTTCTCCTGCGAGACGATCGGTTCTTCGAGGTCCTTCTTGGGCACGTAGGCGGACAGGACGCCGTTGCCAGCTCTGCGGATCATGACTTTCATTTGAGGCTCCGGATGGGTTGGAACTTGGGGATCGGTTCAGGCGGCAAGCTGCTTGCCGTCGGGATCGGATTGCTCGCCCAGCAAGGGCGCGAGCGCGGCCGGAATGACCTCGATGACGCGCGCGATCTCCGCATCGGTCGTGGCGTCGGAAAGCGACAGACGGATGGCGCACAACGCAAGATCGCGCGGTACGCCCATGGCGACCAGCAGGGCCGACGGCTCGCTGCCGCCGGCCGAACAGGCCGACCCGGATGAAGCGATGACGCCAAGCTTCTCGATGCGGTTGAGCACCACGTCGGCATCGAGGGCGCCGAAGCGCAGGTACAACGTGTTGGGCAGCCGCGGCGCGCCATCCGCGAAAACAACCGTGCCCGGCAGCGCGGCCTTGAGGCCGGCTTCGAGGCGGTCGCGCAACGCGGCGATGCGTGCGGCCGTCTCTGGAATCTTTTCTGCGCCGTTCATCAGGCGCTCGGCCGCGGCCGCGAAGCCGGCGATGCCCGGCAGGTTCTCGGTACCGCCGCGCCGGTTGCGCTCCTGCGAACCCGCGAACAGCGCCGGCCAGGCCAGGCCCGAGCGCATCAGCAGCACGCCGACGCCCTTGGGGCCGTGCAGCTTGTGCGCCGACACCGACACCAGATCGGCGCCACTCTCGGCGAAGTTGAACGGCAGCTTGCCGACCGACTGGGTCGCATCGACATGCAGCGGCACGCCCGCCGCCTTGCACAGCGCAGCGATCTCGGCCACCGGCATCAGCACGCCGGTTTCATTGTTGGCCGACATCACCGACACCAGCGCCGCATCGTCGCGGATGAGCTGGGCGGCGGCGGCCAGGTCGAGCGTGCCCTGCGGCGTGACCGGAATGAAATCGACCTGCACCGCATGGCCGCCGTAACCGCCCGCCGCGAGCTGCCTTGCAAGCTTTTGCATGCTCGCGTGCTCGCCGGCGCTCAGCACCAGCCGTTTCTTTTCCCCACGCGCCAGCGAGCCGAGGATGGCCATGTGGTTCGACTCGGTCGCGCCGCTGGTGAACACCGCCTCGGCCGGCTTGCAGCCGAGAAACTTGGCGATCGCGCCGCGCGCGGCCACCAGCTTCTGCTTGGAAATCTGGCCGACCGCATGCGACGACGAGGCATTGCCCCAGCTGTTCAGCAGGCAGTCGTTGACCGCGGCGACCACCTCGGGCGCAGGCGCCGTGGTCGCATTGTTGTCGAGGTAGATCCAGTTCGCATCCATGGCTGGGCTCGCTCGTCAGGGCCAGAACACGCGCTGCGGATCGAGCTTGATCGCTTCGAGCAGCGCGTCGATGCGGAGCGAATCCTGCTGGGCGACCCAGGCCTGCTTCGCATGGTCGCGCGAATGCAGGCGCCAGCCGCCCGCCTTGAGCGGCTCGATCCAGGCGATGTCGATGACGCCGCCGTCCGGATCGACGTTGCGCGAGCAACAGGGGCTGACGATGCGCCAGCCCGGCTCGGCCGGCAGCACTTCGGGATGCACGTACTTGTAGCGCACGCGATCCTTGATGGCGCGCTCGATGCGCTTGCGGTCAAGCGACGAGGCGCGGGGGCCAGAGTGCGTCATGGGCACCTCCATGCGAGCAATTGCGAGTGCGGCTGGGGGGCTCATGACAGGCGATCAGGCCGCTGGCGCGAGCCCGCGCTCGGGCACGGCAATCTCTTCTTCCAGGCAGCCGACGACGAGTCCGTTGAACTCGACGAGGTAGACCGGAATGTTCGCGTCGACATGGTGGCCGACCTGGACGATCTCGCCGATGTCGCCGGCGCGCGCCAGCAGCGCATCGACCGGATGGTCGGGGAAGCTGCCGTCGTTGATCAGGTCGTCCAGTGCCACAACCCGCTGGCCCCATTGGTACTTGGCGTCTCTCGGCTCGATCATTGTTCTTCCTCTTCTTCAACTTGCTTCTTGCCGGCGTCACGGATGAAGGCCTGGGCTTCCGGACTGAGCTGATCGATGACTTCGTCGGGCAGACCGTCGAGCGTGCACATCTCCTTGGCACGCATGCCCACCTGATAGCCGTGCTCGACGAACTCCACGGCGTAGATGTAGTACTGCTGCAGGAAGGTGCCGATCGACCGGACGTAGCCGAGATCGCCCTTCTGCACGAGGACCACGCCAACGTCGAGACCGTTGAAGGTCCCGTCGTTGCGGATCACGCTGCGAGCCATCACGCGCTCGCCGAAGCCGAAACGCGGCGGTTCGGTGATTTCGACGACTTCACTGTCGCGAACGATGTCACCCATGGTTCTGCTCCTTTCCGTGGCTGTCGTGAGAAACGCCAGCGGCCGCAGCCGCCGCTTCCGCGAGACGCGACCGGGCAGCCGATCGCACTTCCTCGTCCTCGTCTTCGGCCAGCCGTGCCAGCAGTGCCGGGCCCGCGCGCTGCGCGACCTCCCAGCGCACCAGCCATTCGACATCGCCGGCAAGCCGGTCGAGCAGCCCGACCGGCAGGCGGCGCGCAACGATGCGGCGCACTTCCAGCGTCCGGTCGGCAACAAGCATGAGCAGTGCCGGCATGTCGATGCGCTCGGCCACCTCGCAACGCACCTGCTCGTCACGATCATTGACCATGGTGGCGAGCAGTGCCAGCGGGAGCCGACGAGCGACCAGCGCGCGCACGTGATAGTCCACGTCGCGGATCATGCCGGGCAGATATTCGGGATCGAGCCGCGCGGCGACGCGGATGCGCACCTCGCGGTACTCGTCGTCCTTCATGCGCTGGAGCAGCCGCTGCGGCAGGCGCATGGCGATCGACAGACGCACGGTTTCGTCGGGATCGTCGATCAGCGCCGGCAGGCGGAACACATCGGCGTTCTTGCAGGCCAGCGAGCGCACCTCGAAGTAGGGATGCGCGAGATTGTCGTTCGACGTTTCCGGGTTGAAGCGGAAGAAGCGGTCGATGCGGCGCGCATAACGATCGTTGATGCAAGCGTATGCAAGCTCGCAACGGCCTTCTTCGAGCAGCGCCTTGTAGTTGCAGCTGGCGCAGTCGACCGGCTGCTCCTGCCAGTCGATCGCGGGAATGCGGTCCTCGGCATCCATCGCCGCGCGCGATTCGCGGCGCTGCCGCTTGGCGGCGATGCTGGCGGTATCCAGACGAGCGTTCATGCCGTGGGCTCCGTGGTGGCCCAGCCATAGGGCTTGCGCAGCGGTGCCGGAGCGGGCGCGTCCTCGTACTCGTCGTCACCCGACTCGTAGCGGCGCAGCACCAGGGCCAGCAGCGAGCCACCGACGCAATCCTGCGGATCGAGGCGGCGCAGTTCATCGAGCGCGGTACGCGCTGCATCGAATTCACCGAGCCGCAGATTGAGGTAGGCATGCCCCTTGAGGCAGAACAGATAGAAGCGCGCGGCCGTGTTGCCCTTCGCGTCCTCGATCGGATCGTAGTTGCTCCCGACCGCGTACCTGCTGGTCGCGAGCGCAATGTCGGCAATGTCGCGGCACTCCGCCAGCCGATGGCTGTAGAAGTAGAAGCGGTACAGCGCAATCAGTGTTGCGGGATGGTCCGGCGCAAGCGCCCGGGCCTGGATCAGCAAGGCGTGGGCGCGCTCTGGCTGCTGCCAGAGCCGACCGCCCTCCGCGATGAGTTCCTCGACATCCTTCGGCAGGCCACCGCCAAGCACGGCGAGATCGAAGTCGCCGTCGAATCCGCCGCTGCCGGGATCGAACCCGGCGAGCGCGTTGGCGCCTTCTTGCGTGCTCATGGCGATGCCCTGTCCGAAGTGAATATCAGGAAACGCTGGCCGGCTTGCGGACGATCGAGGAGATCTCGACGGTCTGCATGGTCGGCGCGGCGCTCGATTCGCCCGAGCTGCTGCACGCGCAAGGCGCCGCATTCGGGTTGACGAAGGTCAGGCCGCTCTTGGTCGGCGTTTCTTCGAAGCCGATCGTCACGCCTTCGAGAATCAGCCGGCTTTCGGCGGGCAGGAAGATCTTGACGCCGTTCAGCTCAAGCACTTCATCGCCGTCCAGCGGCTTGGGCTCGACCGTGAACTCCGAGTTGTAGCCCGAACAGCCACCGGCCGTGACCGTGAGGCGGAAGCCGGCGTCGGCGGGCAGACCGGAGAAACGGACCACGCGCGAGATGAACTTCGTCGCGGAGGCATCGAGGATTACGTTCGGAAGCATGACGTTGGCTCTCCAGGGGGGTGGCAAGAGCGGAAGCTCAGGCCTTGACGATGCAGTCGTCGACCGGGCACACGGCGACGCACTGGGGCGCGTCGAACTGGCCTTCGCACTCGGTGCACTTGTTGGGATCGATCACGAACACGCCGCCCTTTTCGCGGATGGCAACGTTCGGGCATTCGGGTTCACAGGCCGAGCAGCCGGTGCACATGGAGCCTTTGATCTTCAGGGACATGACGTTTCTCCTCGTCGGATGAAGGTTGAAAGATGAATTTCGGAGTCCGGTTCGCGCCATGCAACCCGGACTCCATGCGCCTGCCGCTTAGGCAGCGGCTTCCGCGGTGTAGGCACCTTGGCGGATGGAAGCGTCGCCGCGCTCCTTGTGTTCGATCTCACCCTTGGCGATGCGAGCGCGGTAGTCGGCAAACCAGCTGAGCGCCGCCTTCTCGATGAACTCGCCGGCGAACTCGTCGATCGGCTCGATGCCGGCCGTCTTGAGTTCGTCCTTCGGGCAGGCGCCGATCTTGGCCACCAAAACCGCGTGGCAGTCGTTGATGGCGCGCACGATCGACGGCAGTTGCTCGTCTTCGCCGAAGCCGCCCTGGCAGAACAGGTCGACGCGACGGTGACCGACGAACAGCGCTTCGGTGTTCGAGACTTCGAAGACCTGGAACTCGGTGACGTGACCGAAGTGTTCGTTGACGCGGCCGCCGCCCTTGGTGGCGACAGCGACGAGCACCTTCATGCCGTCATCGGCAGCAGCGGCGGCAGCGGCTTCGGCCAGAGCGGCTTCCTTCGCGTCGTGCTGGGCCTTGCGTTCGATCTCGACCTTGTCCTGATACGACTTGCGCTTGTCGAGGTCGTACACGACTTCCATTTCCTCGATCTTGTCGAGGGTGAACTCTTCCGAGCGGTCTTCGCCCAGCAGGCCCACGGCGTCGGCACGGCACTGACGGCAGTGACGCATCAGGTGCGCGCCGCCCATGCAGGCGTCCTGCACGGCCTTCAGCTCTTGCGCCGACGGGCCACGTTGGCCGTTGAGGCCGAAGTAGGTGCCGTGTTCGGGCTCGGAGATGAGCGGCATGATGTTGTGCAGGAAGGCACCACGCTTCTTCACTTCCTGGTTCACCTGGATCAGGTGCTCGTCGTTGATGCCCGGGATCAGCACCGAGTTGATCTTGGTGAGCACGCCGCGCGCCGTCAGCATTTCGAGGCCGAGCATCTGCTGTTCGTGCAGGATGCGGGCGGCTTCGATGCCGGTCACGCGCTTGTGTTCCCAGAAGATCCACGGGTAGATCTTGGCGCCGACTTCCGGATCGACCATGTTGATCGTGATAGTCACATGGTCGATGTTGTACTTGCAGATTTCATCGACGTACTTGGGCAGCGACAGGCCGTTGGTCGACAGGCACAGCTTGATGTCCGGGGCCTTTTCCGCGAGCTGGCGGAAGGTCTCGAAGGTCTTGGCCGGGCTGGCGAGCGAGTCGCCGGGACCGGCGATGCCGAGCACCGTCATCTGCGGGATTTCGCTGGCGACCGCGAGCACCTTCTTGACGGCCTGGTCGGGCGTCAGCTTTTGCGACACCACGCCGGGGCGCGATTCGTTCGAGCAGTCGTACTTGCGATTGCAGTAGTTGCACTGGATGTTGCAGGCCGGGGCCACGGCAACGTGCATGCGCGCGTAGTGGTGGTGGGCTTCTTCCGAGTAGCAGGGATGGTTCTTGACCTTGTCCCAGACTTCCTGGGGCATGTCGTCCGGGCCGTCGGACGTACCGCAACTGGCCTTTCCGGAGCCGCCGGTGGTGCCGCAGCCAGCTGCGATGGCGGGGACTTCAGCGGCTTCGGACAGGGCACTGCCTGTCTTCAACGCGTCGATCTGAATGTACGAGGTGGACTGCGGGGAGGTCGTGGCTTGCGTGGGTTGCATCGCTGCTCCTTTCAGATCGGTCAATGGGGTGCCGGGCTTGGCGTATTGACCATTCAGCGATTTCTATGCCACTCAATTTAATGTTTTAAATCAATTGCTTAGGCTTATTTTCAGCTTGTCGGCCTTGTCGCGGTCACGACAAAGCCGACAAGCCTGCGCGGGTTAGAACTTGCGCACTTCGATCTGGTATTTCTGCAGCGCGTAACCCATCTGGCGCGGCGTGATGTTGAGCAGTCGCGCAGCCTTGGCCTGCACCCAGCCGCTGCGCTCCATGGCCCAGATCAGACGCTCGCGCTCGCCCTGCGGCTTCTCGTCCTGCGGCTCGGCGCGGCTCGGCGCCGGACGCGACGAGAAGGCCCGGCCATCGAACTCGGGCATGCCGCCTTCGGTGACCGGCTCGCGCGGCATCGGCGGGAAAGCCGGCATCGGCGCACCGCCGCCGGAATAGCTGCCCGAATAGCCACCGCCGCCCGCATGGCCGATGTCGGCCGGCGGCTGGGCATGGCGCGATACCGGCGGCGCGATGACCGCCTCGGCCGGCAGGCGGGCCGCGGCGACCGCATCGTCCTTGTCGACGTTGTGCAGCATCTGCGTCAGACATCGATCGCTGCAACAGGGGAAGTTCATCGCCTCGATGACCTTGCCCTGCGTCATCGTCGCGGTGCGCTCGACGCAGTTTTCCAGCTCGCGCACATTGCCCGGCCAGTAGCAGTTGTAGAGCACGCGCATGGCATCGGGCGACACGCGCAGCTCGCGCTTGTTGTCCTTGTTGTAGCGCTCGAGGATGTGGGTGACCAGCGGCGGAATGTCCTCGCGCCGCTCGCGCAGCGGCGGCAGGAAGATGCTGACCACGTTGATCCGGTAGTACAGGTCGGCGCGGAAGGTGCCGGCCGCCACCATCTTTTCGAGATTGCGGTTGGTCGCGCAGATCAGCCGCACATCGACCTTGATCGCCTTGATGCCGCCCACGCGCTCGAACTCGCGCTCCTGCAGCACGCGCAGCAGCTTGGCCTGGAAGGCCGGCGAGATGTCGCCGATTTCATCGAGGAAGAGCGTGCCGCCGTTGGCCAGCTCGAAGCGGCCCTTGCGGTCGCCGACCGCGCCGGTGAACGCGCCCTTCTCGTGACCGAACAGTTCCGACTCCAGCAGGCTTTCGGTCAGCGCGGCGCAATTCACCTTCACGAAGGCGGCGCCGGCGCGCGGCGACAGCTCATGCACCGCCCGCGCGATGACTTCCTTGCCGGTACCGCTCTCGCCGCGCAACAGCACCGTGCTGCGCGACGGCCCGACCTGATGCACCTCGGCAAACACTTCCTGCATGCGCTTGGAATGGCCGATGGCGTTGTCGATGTTGAAACGTCCCTTCAGCTCGCGCTTGAGGCGACGCGTCTCGCTCATCCACTGGTCGCGCTCGGCGGTGACATTGCGGTTGAGCACGATGGTCTGGCTCATCAGCGTCGCCACCATCGTCAGCAGCGGCAGGTCGTCGCGGAAGCCGCCGACGCCGGTCGTGACCCGGTCGATCGCCAGCACGCCCAGCACGCCGCGGCTCGACTTGATGGGCACGGCGGCAAAACCGATGCGCTGGCCCGGCTCGGGCGGCTGCGTGCCCTTGGCGAACTCGGGCTCTTCGGTGATGTCGGGCACCACGACCGGCACGCCGTTGGAATACACCCGGCCGATCACGCCTTCACCCGCCTGGTAATGGCCCAGCTCGCGCTCTTCGAGCGACATGCCGACCGAGCTTGTGAGCATCAGCCCGCCATCCGGATCTTCGAGCACGACCATGCCGCGCCTGAAGTCCATGTGTGTCGTGAGTACGTTCAGTGCCTCGCGGAATGTTCGCGAGAGGTCGAGCGATGAACTGAGAATCCGGCTGATCGCGTAGATCGTGACCAGCTCGACACGAGCCCTGGAAGTGGACTTCGACTCTTCCTGCATGTGCACATCCCCTTGATGAACGATCCGGCCAATAGGAGGGCCGCAAACCCCGCCAAGTGCTCTCGTTCAGCAATGCCCTGGGGCTTCGAATTCTTCTGTATTGCTGATTTCGCCCAATTGCCGGCCACAGATTTCTGATAGGAGGCCGATCTGGTGCAGGCAGCCCATTGAGCAAGGAGCGAACCAAGAGGCGATCAAGCCACGAACCAAGGGACATCCCTAGGCCAATGATTTGATCGAGCGCAAGTTCCACCCCATTAACCCGCAATTGCGAACCGATCCCGAATGATCCCGGAGATTGGTTCGGGCAGCATGTTGCGCCGGTTTTTCGAAGCCGCGCTCGCGGCCTCTCATCGGCGCACCCATACGGCCAATCCCGGAATCGAAATGGGGCAACTTCGCCCCATGCCGTACCGCGACGGCAGCGCAGGCCGCGCGTCGACCGTGGTTTGCCGAGCCGTCCCGAATGTCGCGGGACCGGGCCGGGCTTGTCCCATACGCGACAAACACGACATCGCGTTTTTCGCCTCGCCTCATGCCCGCAAAGTTCGCAAGCACTTGATTTAGCTCAGATTTTTTGAGGCCGGGAACGGTGGCACACCGATTGCGGTAGGCAGTCCATCCACGACTTGCCAGCCTACGGAGCCACCCCATGATCGAGCGTCCGATTTATCTCGATTACGCAGCCACCACTCCGGTCGATCCGCGCGTCGTCGCGAAGATGGTGCCCTTCCTGTACGAGCAATTCGGCAACCCCGCTTCACGCAGCCACGCCTACGGCTGGGCCGCTGAAGAAGCCGTCGAGATTGCCCGCGAACATGTGGCGCAACTGCTTGGCGCCGACCCCCGCGAAATCGTCTGGACCTCGGGTGCGACCGAGTCCAACAACCTCGCCATCAAGGGCGCCGCGCAATTCCACGGCGGCCGTGGCAAGCACATGATCACCGTGAAGACCGAGCACAAGGCCGTGCTCGACACCATGCGTGAACTTGAGCGCAGCGGCTTCGAGGTGACCTACCTCGACGTGCTCGAAAACGGCCTGCTCGATTTCGAAGCCTTCAAGGCGGCCATCCGCCCCGACACCATCCTCGCCTCGGTCATGCTCGTGAACAACGAGATCGGCGTGGTGCAGGACGTGGTCAAGCTTGGCAATCTGTGCCGCGAAAAGGGCGTGTTGTTCCATGTGGACGCCGCGCAAGGCTCGGGCAAGGTCGACATCGACCTGTCGAAGTGGCCGGTCGACATGATGTCGCTCTCGGCGCACAAGACCTACGGCCCCAAGGGCATTGGCGCGCTGTACGTGCGTCGCAAGCCGCGTGTGCGCATCGAGGCGCAAATGCACGGTGGCGGTCATGAACGCGGCTTCCGCTCGGGCACGCTGGCCGTGCACCAGATCGTCGGCATGGGCGAGGCCTATCGCCTGGCACATCAGCACATGGCCGAGGAAAACCAGCGCATCCGCGCCCTGCGCGACCGCCTCTGGGCCGGCCTGAGCACCATGGAAGAAGTCTTCCTCAACGGCGACATGGAACAGCGTGTGCCGCACAACCTGAACGTCAGCTTCAACTTCGTCGAGGGCGAGTCGCTGCTGATGGGCATCAAGGGCGTCGCCGTCTCGTCGGGCTCGGCCTGCACCTCGGCCAGCCTCGAACCGTCTTACGTCCTGCGCGCCCTGGGCCGCAGCGACGAGCTGGCTCACAGCTCCATCCGCTTCTCGATCGGCCGTTTCACGACCGAGGACGAAGTCGACCGCACGATCGAACAGGTCACCACCGCGGTCGCAAAACTCCGCGCGCTCAGCCCCCTTTGGGACATGCATCGCGAAGGCATCGACCTGTCCACCGTCCAGTGGGCTGAACACTGAAATCCGCATCACAAATGCACCTTCGGGAGTAGGAACATGGCTTACAGCGACAAGGTTCTCGACCACTACGACAATCCGCGCAACGTTGGCGCGCTGGAAGCCGGCGACGACACCGTCGGCACCGGCATGGTCGGCGCGCCCGCCTGCGGCGACGTGATGCGCCTCCAGATCAAGGTCAACGACCAGGGCGTGATCGAGGACGCGAAGTTCAAGACCTACGGCTGCGGCTCGGCCATCGCCTCCAGCTCGCTCGTGACCGAATGGGTCAAGGGCAAGACGCTCGACGAAGCGCTCGCGATCAAGAACACCGACATCGCCGAAGAACTCGCGCTGCCGCCGGTCAAGATCCACTGCTCGATCCTCGCCGAAGACGCCATCAAGGCTGCCGTCGCCGATTACCGCACCAAGATCACCATCGCCGGCGCCGGCGAAGCCACCACCGTGGAGACCCAGCAATGAGCACCGATACCCTCGAAGCGCCCGTCGAAACGCCGCAAGTCCCGGTGAACATGTCGGACTCGGCCGCGGCCAAGATCCAGGAACTGATTACCGAGGAAGGCAACCCCGAACTCAAGCTGCGCATCTATGTGACGGGCGGCGGCTGCTCGGGCTTCCAGTACGGCTTCGCGTTCGAAGAAACGATGAACGAAGACGACCTGCGCGTCGAGCGCAACGGCGTGTCGATCATCGTCGACGCGATGAGCCTGCAATACCTGGCCGGCGCCAACATCGAATACGAAGACAGCCTCGAAGGCTCGCGTTTCGTGATCAAGAACCCCAACGCCACCAGCACCTGCGGCTGCGGCAGCTCGTTCTCGGTCTGAGGCTGGACATGGGTATCACCGTCACCGAACCGGCAGCACGCCAGATCACCAAGTCGCTCGTCAAGCGCGGCAAGGGCGTGGGCCTGCGGCTCGCGGTCAAGACCAGCGGCTGCTCGGGCTTTGCGTATGCGCTCGAATTCGTCGATGAAACCGAGCCGACCGACCTGATCTTCGAGAACTTCGGCGTCAAGGTCGTCATCGACCCCAAGAGCCTGACGATGCTCGAAGGCACGGAGCTCGACTTCGTGCGCGAAGGCCTCAACGAGGGCTTCAAGTTCAACAACCCGAACGTCACGGCCGCCTGCGGCTGCGGCGAAAGCTTCGCGGTCTGAGATCGCACGGGGCTTTCTGCAAGCCCTTGCAATCCTGGCCCGAGCATCCGGACACCCGCAGCGGCGTCCGGAGGGTTTGCTGTCCGCCCTCCCCTGGCGGACGGACACCAAACCGGATTCACCTCTCCCCTCCCCACCCTAAATCGCGAACCGACCATGGCCCTGATGCAAATTGCCGAACCCGGCCTGAGTACCGCGCCGCACCAGCATCGTCTGGCGGTCGGCATCGATCTTGGAACCACCAACTCGCTGGTCGCCTCGGTGATGAGCGGCGAAGCCCGCGTGCTGCGCGATGCCGAGGGCCGCGCGCTGCTGCCGTCGGTGGTTCGCTACACGCCGCCGGCCGAAGTCGCCGCGCCGGTCGCTGCCGATCCGAATGCGCCGAGCTTCGATCTGCCGTCCGAAGCCACCGCCTATCGTCCCGTCGTCGGCCATGACGCCCAGGCCGCGCAAAGCCTTGATCCGCTCAACACCATCGTGTCGGTCAAGCGCTTCATGGGCCGCAAGCTGGCCGATCTGGCCGAAGGCGAAAGCGCCACCTACAAGCTGGTCGACGGTGCCGGCATGGTCAGCGCCGAAACCGTTGCCGGCGTGAAGACGCCGGTCGAAGTCTCGGCCGAGATCCTGAAGGTGCTGCGCGAACGCGGCGAAGCCTCGCTCGGCGGCGACATCACTGGCGCGGTCATCACCGTGCCGGCCTACTTCGACGACGCGCAACGCCAGGCCACCAAGGACGCCGCGCGCCTCGCCGGCATCCATGTGCTGCGCCTGCTCAACGAACCGACCGCGGCCGCGATCGCCTATGGCCTCGACAACGGCTCCGAAGGCGTGTTCGCCATCTACGACCTGGGCGGCGGCACGTTCGACATCTCGATCCTGCGCTTTGCGCGCGGCGTGTTCGAAGTGCTGGCCACCAATGGCGATTCGGCGCTCGGCGGCGACGACTTCGACCGCGCCATCGCCGTGTGGCTGAGCGGCGGCTGCGCGCTCGATGGCCGCGCGCCGTCGGATGTGCGCCTGCTGCTCACGCATGCCCGCGCCGCCAAGGAAGCGCTGACCGATGCCGAATCGGTCGAGATCAACTGCACGCTCTGCGACAGCTGCGCGGTCAACAAGGTGCTGACGCGCGAAACCTTCAACGCGCTGGCCGCCCCGCTGGTCGCCCGCACGATGAAGCCGGTGCGCAAGGCCATGCGCGACGCCGGCGTCGAACTCGCCGACATCAGCGGCGTGGTGATGGTCGGCGGCTCGACCCGCATGCCGATCGTGCGCCGTGCCGCGAAGGAATTCTTCGGCAAGGAACCGCTGATCAACCTCGATCCGGACCAGGTGGTTGCCATCGGCGCCGCGATCCAGGCCGACGTGCTCGCCGGCAATCGCGGTGGCGACGACTGGCTGCTGCTCGACGTGTGTCCGCTGTCGCTCGGCCTCGAAACCATGGGCGGTCTGGCCGAGAAGATCATCCCGCGCAACTCGGTCATCCCGACCGCGCGCGCCCAGGACTTCACCACCTTCAAGGACGGCCAGACGGCGATGATGATTCACGTCGTCCAGGGCGAACGCGAGCTGGTGTCCGAATGCCGCTCGCTCGCGCAATTCGTGCTGCGCGGCATTCCGCCGATGTCGGCCGGCGCGGCGCGCATTCGCGTGACCTTCCAGATCGATGCCGACGGCCTGCTCAGCGTCACCGCCAAGGAAACCGTCAGCGGCGTCGAAGCGCACGTTGAAGTGAAGCCGGCCTACGGCCTCGCCGACGACGACGTGGCCCGCATGCTGATGGACGCCTTCGGCCAGTCCGAGGCGGATGCCAAGGCCCGCATGCTGCGCGAGGCCCAGGTCGATGCGCGCCGCCTGCTCGACGCGACCGAAGCTGCGCTCGCCATCGATGGCGAAGCCCTGCTCAGCCCGCCCGAGCGCGTGCAGATCCGCAATGCCCTGCACGCCCTGGCCGACGCGCTCGAAACCTCGACCGAAGGCAAGGCGCTGCGCGAAGCCACCGATGTGTGCAACAAGGCCACCGAGCCGTTCGCCGGCAAGCGCATGAATGCCAGCATCCAGAAGGCCCTCGCAGGCCGTTCCGTCGAGACCATCTGAAGCACTGAAGCCCATCATGCCCATCGTCAAGGTTCTGCCCCACCCACAGCTCTGTCCCGAAGGCCTGAGCTTCGAAGCCAAGAAGGGCAAGTCGCTCGTCGACGCGATGCTCGCCAACGGCATCGAGATCGAGCATGCCTGCGAGAAGGTCTGCGCCTGCGCCACCTGCCATGTGCATCTGCGCGAAGGCCGCAACTCGGTCAAGCCGGCCGATGACGAGGAAGAAGACCAGCTCGACAACGCCTGGGGCCTTGATCCCGACTCGCGTCTGGCCTGCTGCGTCAAGCTCGGCGAAGTCGATCTGGTGGTCGAGCTGCCCAAGCACACGCGCAATCTGGCGCGCGAACATTGACGACAAAACGCCAATGAGGCGTGGGCTGGCGCTCATGCCCTTTCGGTCCGACAAAGGCGCCACTTCTGAATAAGAGGTGGCGCCTTTACTTCTTTCAAGGGCCGGTTTTGCGGTCTGGCGCGGGCACGGCTTGAGCCAGATCAAGGCGCGCCGCAGCACGATTGGAACCGGCTCCGACGCCACCCTCGCATGGCCTGCGATCGCACCGTCTGAAGCCAGCCGAACCCTGCCGCGACCCGCTTGCCACCGCTCCGCTCAGGCCCGCCGGCTGTCCCAAAGCCGACAAACGCGACAAGCTCTCATTGGAATAATTTAATCAATTAAATCAATGACTTATAGATGGCAAACGCGTGGCACACCGCTTGCTGATCAGCGTGCAACCAGGGAGCCAGAATCCATGAGCCCGATCATCAACGACACGACCTTGCGCGACGGCGAGCAGACCGCCGGCGTCGCATTCACGGCCGACGAGAAGCGCGCGATTGCGCTTGCACTCGACGCCGCCGGCGTGCCCGAGTTGGAGATCGGCATCCCCGCGATGGGCGCGACCGAACTCGATGTCATCCACTCGATCGCGGGTCTCGGGCTCGATGCCAAGCTCATGGTCTGGGGCCGCATGTGCGAGAGCGACCTGAAGGCCGCGCTGTCCTGCCCGATCGACATCTGTCATCTGTCCATCCCCGTGTCCGACGTGCAGATCGAGCGCAAGCTGCGCCGCTCGCGCGACTGGGTGCTGGACCAGATCCGCTACTGGGTCGCCAAGGGCCGCGATGCCGGCGTGGACGTCAGCGTCGGCTTCGAGGACGCCTCGCGCGCCGACCAGTCCTTTCTGGCCCAGGCCGGCGAAGCGGCCCAGGCCGCCGGTGCGCGCCGCGTGCGCTATGCCGACACGCTCGGCGTGCTCGACCCGTTCACGACCTTCGAGCATGTGCGCAACCTGCGCAGCGCGCTCGACATCGAAATCGAAATTCACGCCCACAACGATCTGGGGCTGGCGACGTCGAACACGCTCGCCGCCCTGCTCGCGGGCGCAACCCATGCCAATACCACTGTCAACGGCCTTGGCGAGCGAGCCGGTAACGCGGCGCTCGAAGAGGTGGTGATGGGGCTCCGGCATCTCTACGCGATCGACTGTCATGTCGATACCCGCGCCATGCCCACGATCTCGCGCCTGGTGGCGCAGGCGTCGGGCCGGCCGGTGGCGGCCAACAAGAGCATCGTCGGCGACGCCGTCTTCACTCACGAAGCCGGCATCCATGTCGACGGCCTGCTCAAGGACCGCGCCAACTACGAAGGCTTCGACCCTGCCGAGGTCGGTCGCGAACACCGCACCGTTCTCGGCAAGCACTCGGGCTCCAGCGCCGTGACCGCCGCCTATGCGCGACTCGGCCTGCTGCTCAGCTCGGTCGAGGCCACCGAATTGCTCGGCCGCATTCGCCAGCACGTGATGCTGACGAAGCGGGAGCCGACGAGCGATGAACTCAAGCGCTTCTACATCGAGGCTGAGTTCCCCGAAGTGACGCTGCATCGGGCCTGAGATCCAGGCCGTCCAATCCACGCCCACCTTCCATCGGAGAACCGCCATGGACGAACTGACTCGCCGTCTTTCCCAGATGTCGGCTGCTGAAGACTTCCTCAACTTCTTCGGCGTCCGCTACGACCAGGCGGTCGTCAACGTCAACCGCCTGCACATCCTCAAGCGCTTCTATCAGTACCTGCGCAAGGCGGATCTCGAAGGTCTCGATGAAGTGGCGATGTTCGCGCGCTATCGCGAGCTCCTGACCCAGGCCTACGAAGACTTCGTCAATTCGTCGGCCGCGCAGGAGAAGGTGTTCAAGGTGTTCCAGGAAGCCGATGGCAACCAGCACGTCACGCTCGACAGCCTCAAGTCGAGCCTGCCGGCCAAGCGTGCGGCCAGCGGTGAAGGCGGCGTCCCGCCGGGTGCCCAGGCGGCAACCCAGGGCGCCTGAGGCCGATAGAGCCGACTAGATAAAAAGCCAAGGAGTTACGACATGCACATCGTCGTCTGCATCAAGCAAGTCCCGGATTCGGCGCAGATCCGCGTCCATCCGGTCACCAACACGATCATGCGTCAGGGCGTGCCTGCGATCGTGAATCCCTACGACCTGTTCGCCGTCGAAGAGGCCCTGCGCCTCAAGGACAAGTTCGGCGGCCGCGTGACCGTGCTCTGCATGGGCCCGCCCCAGGCCGAGGATTCGCTGCGCAAGTGCATTTCCTTCGGTGCAGACGACGCCATCCTCGTGACCGACCGCGCGTTTGCGGGTGCCGACACGCTGGCCACCTCGTATGCGCTCGCGTCGGCCATCACGACGATCAGCAAGGAACAGAAGGTCGACCTCGTGTTCACCGGCAAGCAGACCATCGACGGCGACACCGCCCAGGTCGGCCCCGGCATCGCGAAGCGCCTGAACCTCCAGCTGCTCACCTATGTGTCGCGCATCGTCGATGTCGACCTCACGAACCGCACCATCACCATCGAGCGCCGTGCCGAAGGTGGCGTGCAGGTGCTGAAGACCGCGCTGCCGAGCCTCATCACCATGCTCGAGAACACCAACACGATGCGCTTCGCGAACATGGACAACATGATTCGCGCCGCCCGCTACCAGATGAAGCTCTGGAACAAGGACGCGGCCGGCATCGAGGACGTGAGCAAGATCGGCCTGAAGGGCTCGCCGACCATCGTCAGCAAGGTGTTCGTGCCGAGCCCGCGCAGCGAGAAGGCCGACACCATCCTGCTCGACGAAACCACGCCGCGCGACGCCGCACTGAACGTGCTGCAGAAGATCTTCACCGCGCATCCGCTGCTCGAGCAAGACCTCGTCGAGCGCGGTTCCGTCTAATCCCACACGCCTGGAGAACACCATGAGCGAAGCACCAAAGAAGGCTGCGCCCGCCGGACGTGCGGGCCGCAACACCGAACTGCCCGAACACCTCAAGGCCTACAAGGGCGTCTGGGTGTTCATCGAGCATGACCGCGGCGTCGTGCACCCCGTGTCGTGGGAGCTGATCGGCGAAGGCCGCAAGCTGGCCGACAAGCTCGGCTGCACGCTGTCGGGCGTGCTGATGGGCGGCCCGGACGAAACGCTCGACGCGTTCGCCGACGAGGCCTACACCTTCGGCGCCGACAAGTGCTACATCATCCGCGACCCGATCCTGAAGGGGTATCGCAACGAGCCCTTCACCAAGGGGCTGACCAAGCTGGTCAACGAATTCCAGCCCGAGATCATGCTGCTCGGCGCCTCGACCATGGGCCGCGACCTGGCCGGCTCGGTTGCCACCACGCTGCAAACCGGCCTGACCGCCGACTGCACCGAGCTGAACATCGACGGCAACCGCGCGCTGGCCGCCACGCGCCCGACCTTCGGCGGCTCGCTGCTGTGCACGATCGTCACGCTGGCCTATCGCCCGCAGATGGCCACGATCCGTCCGCGCGTGATGCAGATGCCGCGCGCCCAGACCGACCGTGAAGGCAAGATCGAGATCATCGAATCGACGCTCGGCCTGATCGAGACCGACATCGTCACCAAGCTGCTCGACTTCATCCCCGACGCGGCCAGCAACAAGCCCAAGCTCGAATACGCCGACGTCATCATCTCGGGCGGCAAGGGCCTGAAGAACGCCGACAACTTCAAGCTGGTGTTCGACCTGGCCAAGCTGCTCGGCGGCGAAGTGGGTTGCACCCGCCCCATCGTGCAATCGGGTTGGCTCGAAGCCGAGCGCCAAGTGGGCCAGACCGGCAAGACCGTGCGCCCCAAGCTGTACATCGCCGCCGGCATCTCGGGCGCGATCCAGCATCGCGTGGGCATGGAAGGCGCCGACTGCATCATCGCCATCAACACCGATCCGAACGCGCCGATCTTCGACTTTGCCCACTACGGCATCGTCGGCAACGCGATGCAGGTGCTGCCCGCGCTGACCGAAGCCTTCAAGACCCACATCGCGCAGCGTGCGCGCATCGCGGCCTGAGCCCGGAGAACCGATCATGATGAACGAACGATTTGACGCGATCGTCGTCGGCGCCGGCCCCTCGGGCAACGCCGCGGCGTACACGCTGGCCAAGCAGGGCCTCAAGGTGCTGCAGATCGAACGCGGCGAGACGCCGGGCTCGAAGAACGTGCAGGGCGCCATCCTGTATTCCGATGCGCTCGAACGCATCATTCCCGACTTCCGCGACGACGCGCCGCTCGAACGCCACATCATCGAGCAGCGCATGTGGGTGCTCGACGACAACTCCTTCGTCGGCTCGCACTTCCGGTCCGAGGACTACAACAAGCCGCCGTACAACCGCTACACGATCATCCGTGCGCAGTTCGACAAGTGGTTCAGCAGCAAGGTGCGTGAAACCGGCGCCCTGGTCATCTGCGAAACCACCGTCGAACAGCTGCTGATGGACGGCGACCGCGTGGTCGGCGTGCGCTGCGACCGCGAAGGCGGCGACGTGTTTGCCGACGTGGTCGTGCTGGCCGATGGCGTGAACTCGACGCTGGCGCGCAAGGCCGGCTTCCATCCCGACATCAAGGCCAAGAACGTCGCGCTCGCGGTGAAGGAAATCCTCTTCATGCCCGAAGAGAAGATCCAGGAGCGCTTCAACATCAAGGAAGAAGAAGGCGTCGTGATCGAGCTGGTCGGCACCGTGACCGAAGGCATGGTCGGTACCGGCTTCATCTACACGAACAAGGAATCGGTGACGATCGGCATCGGCTGCATCCTCGACGATTTCAAGAAGAATCCGAAGCGCACCTCGCCCTACACGCTGCTCGAAAACCTCAAGAAGCATCCCTCGGTCGCCCCGCTGATCGAAGGCGGCGAGATGAAGGAATACACGGCGCACCTGATCCCCGAAGGCGGCTTCTTCGCCCTGCCCCAGCTCTACGGCAACGGCTGGCTGATCGTCGGCGACTCGGCCGGTTTCGTGAACGCGGCGCACCGCGAAGGCTCGAATCTGGCGATGACCTCGGGCCGTCTGGCCGGTGAAGCCATCGGCGAGCTGAAGAAGGCCGGCAAGGACACGTCCGCCGCCAACCTCAAGCTCTACAAGGACAAGCTCGACGCGAGCTTCGTGATGAAGGACCTGCACAAGTACCGGCACATGCCGGAGGTCCTGCACAACAACAACCAGTTCTTCACGGCCTATCCGGAGCTTGTCGCCAAGGCCGCCAAGACCCTGTTCACGGTCGACAACGTCGACAAGCTGACCAAGGAAAAGGAAATCCGGACCAGCTTCCGGTCGAGCCGTTCGCTCGTCGGTCTCATGAAAGACGCCTACAAACTCTGGAGGGCAACGCGATGAGCCTCGTCGTCAACGTCGAAGAAAAGCTTTATCAGAACCGCTACAAGGTCGACCACGGCCGTCCGCACATCAAGATCAAGGATGCGGACCTGTGCAAGAACGACTGCCAGACGCAGTCGTGCACCTTCGTCTGCCCGGCGTCCTGCTACAAGGCCGAAGGCAATGGCGCGGTCACCCTCATCACCGACGGCTGCCTCGAATGCGGCTCCTGCCGCGTGATCTGCACCGAGCTGTCGAACGTGCAGTGGGAGTACCCGCGCGGCGGCCACGGCGTGCTGTTCAAGTTCGGCTGAGCACTGTCTGACCGGGAGCCGGCGCGGCGCGCACCGGCTCCCGCTGGCTCGTTGTCCATCCTCCATAAACTCCAACAATCGACCGACAAGGAGTCCGCCATGTCCCGTCCCGCCCGGCACGTCTTCGTTTGCACCCAGCAACGCCCGCCCGGTCATCCGCGCGGCAGCTGCGCAGCCAAGGGCTCCACGCAGGTGCTGCAAACCTTCTGGGCCGAGCTGCAGAAGCGCAATGCCTACGAGAAGGTCGCCATCACGTATTCGGGCTGCCTGGGCCCCTGCGACTCCGGCGCGAACGTTCTCGTGTATCCGGAAGGCACGATGTACAGCAACGTGACTGCCGCCGACGTGCCCGAGATCTTCAACGAGCATCTCGAAAACGGTAAGACGGTCGAGCGGCTGCTGGCGCCGCCGGAACTCTGGAGCTGAGTCCGGACCGCCGCCGGCCGCGTGCCGGTGGCGCCGGGCGATTCGCCGATCCTTCCACGGGACGCATGCGATGAACCTCTTCACCGGTGATTCTTCCGACGAGTACTTCGGCAGCGATACGCCGCCGTCGGTACGCCGTCTGCTCGAACAGGCCGCTGGCGCGCCGCCTCAGCAGATCGAGGCGCTGCTCTGGACCGCCCAGGCCTCGGCGCCCGAGTGCCTGGCCACCTACTACCTGCTCTACAAGTTCCATGCGAGCCGGCGCCAGTTCGCGCTGGCCGAGCGCGCCGCGCGCAAGGGACTGCACATGGCGGCCGAGCAGGCCGGTCTGAATGCCGACTGGCAGCTGGTACAGCCGGGCGACGCGGTATTCACAGAGACCGGGCCGGCGCGCTTCTGGCTGTTCACGCTCAAGGCGCTGGCCTTCATCTCGCTGCGCGCCGGACGCGAGGACGAGGCGCGCAAGTTCCTCGCCCATGTCCAGCTGATCGATCCGCAAGGTGGTGCCGGCGGCGAAGTGATTGCCGCGCTGCTGGCGGCTGCGGCCGGTGGCGACAACCGCTGAACGCGATTGTTGCAGCGCAATGAAAAACGCGCCTGGTGTCGATGAAGACAACAGGCGCGTTACCGAACTGGTCGGGGTGGAGGGATTCGAACCCCCGACATCCTGGTCCCAAACCAGGCGCGCTACCGGACTGCGCTACACCCCGCAAAGAGGGCGGATTCTAACGACCCGGGCGAGTTCTACCAAACGCTAGTTCACTCGCCGACGAATCGCTTCCGGACCGTACCGCCGATGTCAGCGCTTGAGACGCTGGCGCACGATGACCAGCATGCTCACGAAACCGGCAGCCAGCAGCGCGGCGGCCGACGGTTCGCGCAACGCTTCGGGCACGTTGACAAGGTCGGCTTCGAGCAGTGCGTCCTGGCTGGCAGCCTCGCTGCCGATGGCGGTGGCAACCGCCAGTGCATGCGTGACACGACGCGCATCGTCGACAGCCGTGTTCATCCGGGTGGAGATCGCGGCGATCGATCCAACATGGCGCGCACTTGCGACGACCGAGCGGCCTTCGCTGCCGCCCAGCGCCGGCAGCGCGGCGGCATTGGCCATGACCAGCGGCTGCTCGGCCAACTGGACCTGCGACTTGGAATCGGCACCGGCGATGGCGAAACCGGCGCCTGCGGTACCGCAGACCACCAGAATCGGAACGAGAAACTTTCGGACGAGACGGGATTGAGTCATTACGGCCTCCGGAGGTGGAGCTGTAGGGCGGCGTTCAATGTTTTTCATTTGTTGCGCTGATTCTAGTCAGCTCTTGCGCGCCGCACAATTTTTCATCGCACATTGCGAGAAAAAGCTCTCACTGATTGAAATGCGAGTACTTGTTTTTCTCGCAGCCATCTGGTTAGTAAGTCGGCGCTTCCGTCATGCAATCGGACGAAATCGCTAGAATCCGGCGCTCCGTCCGCTGGCATGCCTGCCGGCTCAAGGCCCCCTTTCAACCAGGAACTCCCTTGAAACCGTTTCGAATCCTGCTCGCCGTGGCCGCGCTCGCGGTCAGCTTTGGCATCGCTGCCGCCAACCGGCGCATTCCCGACGACGCACGCCGCGCGCGGGTCGCGCCCGCCGACATCAGCCATCTGGCGGTGTACGGCACTGCGGTAAGACTGGCGCCGGGCGCCCGCATCCTCGACCGCAACAACCGCTTCGTCACGCCGTCCAGCGTGCCGGCCAATTCGGTCGCGCGCCTGCGACTGGGCAGCGACAGCGCCATCAGCGACGTGTGGCTGCTGACCGATGAGGAGATCGCCCAGAGCGATCCCCTGCCAGCCTGGCCCCAACCCTGAGTCGACGCCGGCAGCCGCCGTTATCACCTGTTTGCGGGATGACTGCAAGCTTTTGCAGCGTCTGCCAGCCACGTCGTTTCAATTCCACCTTGCGGCATTTCGGCGCCCTTTCGGCTGCCGTCCGCCACCTCTGCAAGACCTCAGCACCATGACGAAGAAGCTCTACATCCGCACGTTCGGCTGCCAGATGAACGACTACGACTCGGCCAAGATGGCCGACGTGCTCGGCGAACATTTTGCGGCGATGGCCGAGACCTGCGAGCGCACCGAGAACCCGGAGGACGCCGATGTCATCCTGTTCAACACCTGTTCGGTACGTGAAAAGGCGCAGGAAAAAGTCTTCAGCGACCTGGGCCGGGTGCGGGCGCTGAAGCTGGCCAATCCCAACCTCGTGATCGGCGTGGGCGGTTGCGTTGCGAGCCAGGAAGGTGAAGCCATCGTGGCGCGTGCGCCCTATGTGGACGTGGTGTTCGGCCCGCAGACGCTGCACCGCCTGCCCGAGCTGATTTCGCGCCGGCGCGAAAGCGGCAAGTCGCAGGTCGACATCAGCTTTCCCGAGATCGAGAAGTTCGATCACCTGCCGCCGGCGCGCACGGAAGGCCCGAGCGCCTTCGTGTCGATCATGGAAGGCTGCTCCAAGTACTGCTCGTTCTGCGTGGTGCCGTACACGCGTGGCGAAGAGGTGTCGCGGCCGCTCGACGATGTGCTGACCGAGATCGCCGGCCTCGCCGACCAGGGCGTGAAGGAAGTGACGCTGCTGGGCCAGAACGTGAACGCCTGGCGCGGCCAGATGGGCGACACGGCCGAGATCGCCGACTTCGCGCTGCTACTGGAATACGTGGCCGAAATCCCCGGCATCGAGCGCATCCGCTACACCACCTCGCATCCCAAGGAATTCACCCAGCGGCTGATCGACGCCTACGGCCGCATCGACAAGCTGGTCGATCACCTGCATCTGCCGGTGCAGTCGGGCAGCGATCGCATCCTGATGGCGATGAAGCGCGGCTACTCGGCGCTGGAGTTCAAGCACACGATCCGCCGGCTGCGCGCGGTGCGGCCAAACATCTCGCTGTCGAGCGATTTCATCGTGGGCTTTCCAGGCGAGAGCGAGGCCGACTTCGCGCAGACGATGAAGCTGATCGACGACGTTCGCTTCGATGCGAGCTTCAGCTTCATCTACAGCAAGCGCCCGGGCACGCCGGCCGCGAGCCTGGAAGACGACACGCCCTACGAGACCAAGCTGGCGCGGCTGCAAGCGCTGCAAGCCGCCATCGACGGCGAGGCGCGGCGCATTTCGGCGGCGATGGCGGGCACGGTGCAACGCATCCTGGTCGAAGGCCCGAGCCGGCGCGATCCGGCCGAGCTGATGGGCCGTACCGAGAACAACCGCATCGTCAATTTCGCCGGGCCGGCGCGGTTGATCGGCCAGATGATCGACGTGACCATCACCGAGGCCTATCCGCATTCGCTGCGTGCCGCAGTGGTGACGACCGAAGGCTGACGCCGGCGCCGGGATGGGCCGGCGTCACATCGCCGTGCCGGCCGGCATCGGGCGCACGGCTTGCGTGCGCGCCGCGCAGGCACACTTCCCCTTCCCGCTCATTTCCGCCCGCCCCGACGTGAACCGACTCCGCCCGCTTGCCCTGCCCGTCCGCCATCACCCTGCCGAACTGCCGCCCGCGCGGCGCACGCCGCTGGCGCGACTGATCTGCGCCCTGGCACTGCCGGCGCTGCTGTCGGCCTGTGCGGCGCCAGTTGCGCGGCCGGACCATGACGCGGCCACGCCGAGCGCCGACAGCGCGCGGCCCGGCAATGGTGCGGCGCCGGCGGCGACACCGGCCGGCGCGCGACCGGCACCGGGCGCGCCGGGCACTCCAGGCGCCCCCGGCATGCCGGTCGCCCCGGCGCCGCAAGCCGGCCCCGCCGCCGGTCAGCCTGGTCAGCCCGGCCCGACCGCCGCAGCCCAGCCCGCGCCCGGCACGCCCGCGCTGCGCCCCTTCGCCGAACTCACGCGCGACGCCCAGCGCCATGACGGCTTCTTCCCGCTCTGGCAGAAGGACGACAAGGTCTGGATCGAGATCGCGCCGGCGCAGTTCGAGCAGCCCTTCCTGCTCAGCATTTCGCGCACGCGCGGCCTGGGCGAGCGCCGCGTGTACGGCAACTGGACGCTCGACGACCATCTTGTGCGCTTCCGCCGCATCGGCAACACGGTGCAGCTGGTGGCCAGCGATCCGCGCTTCACCTCGCCCGACGGCACGCCGCTCGCGCGTGCGCTCGGCCAGAGCTTTGCCGAAAGCCTGCTCGGCGCCAGCGCGGTGGCGAGCCAGCCGCGCGCCGAACGCGGCAGCGTGCTGGTCGAGCTGAATCCGCTGCTGCTCAGCGACATCCCCGGCGCCAGCACCCAGTTCGAGACGCTCTACCGCCTGCCCTACAGCTTCGATCCGCGCAATTCCAGCCTCGGCCGGCTGCGCTCCTCGCCCGAGGTGACCAGCGTGGAAGTCAATGCGCATTACGCCGTGCCGCGCATTCCGGCCGGCCCGGCCACGCCGCCGCCGCCCGGCACCCAGCTGCCGAGCACGCCGCGCAACATCGCCGATCCGCGCAGCTTTCTGATCGGCTACCTGTACAGCCTGGCGCCGCTGCCGGCCCAGCCGATGACGCCGCGCGCCGCCGACGACCGCGTGGGCCACTTCAACACCGCGCGCTGGGACTTTGCCGACGACCCGACCGATGTGCGGCCGCCGCGCAAGTTCTTCGTGAACCGCTGGCGGCTCGAAAAGAAGGACCCGGCCGCCGAGCTGTCCGAGCCGGTCAAGCCGATCGTCTTCTACCTCGACCGCAACATCCCCGAGCGCTACCGCGACACGGTGAAGGCCGGCGTGCTCGAGTGGAACGCTGCCTTCGAGCGCATCGGCTTCCGCAATGCGCTCAAGGCCGAGCTGGCGCCGGAAGACGCCGACTTCGATCTGGCCGACAGCCGCCATGCCTCGATCCGCTGGTTCCTCGATACCGAGGAAGGCGCGCTCGCCATCGGCCCGAGCCGCACCGATCCGCGCACCGGCGAAATCCTCGATGCCGACATCGCGGTCTCGCAGGGCTGGGTGACGGTGCCGCGCCGCTATGCGGTCGAGCAGACGCCGCGCCGGCCGGGCGGCAACCCGGCGCTCGCCGACAGCGACGCCTACAACGCGCAAGCGCTTGCAGGCGGCCTCGGCCATGACCATGCCCAGCCCGGCCTGCTCTGCGAACAGGCTAGCAACGCCTTGCAGGAACTCGGCTTTGCGCTCGAGCTGGCCGAACTGCGCGGCGAGATCGAGCCCGGCAGCCCCGAAGCCGAGGCGCTGGTCAAGCAGGTGCTCAAGGACGTCATCACCCATGAGGTCGGCCACACGCTCGGCCTGCGGCACAACTTCCGCGCCTCCACCATCTGGCCGCTCGCCAGCATCGAGAAGCCCGAGTTCGCGCGCGAGAAGCAGATTTCCGGCTCGGTGATGGACTACAACGCCTTCAACCTGCCGCTCGAAGGCGAGCCCTGGAGCGCCATCTCGATGACCGGCCTGGGCGTGTACGACTACTGGGCCATCGAATACGCCTACAAGCCGCTGCCGGCCGACGACGAGGCGCGCCAGCTGGCCGACATCGCCGCGCGCGGCAGCGTCCAGCCCGAGCTGGCCTACGGCACCGACGAGGAAGCGCAATCGCTCACCGGCAGCGGCGGCGAAGGCTATGACCCCGAAGTCAACACGCGCGACCTCGGCAGCGATCCGCTCCAGTTCGCGCGCCGCCGCATCAAGCTCACGCGCGAACTGCTCGACCGGCTGCAAACCAAGACGCTGCTGCCCGGCGAAAGCTATGACGTGCTGCGTCGCAACGTGCTCGGCGGTCTGGCGCAGCAGACCGCCGCCGCGCTGATCGCCGCCAAGTACGTGGGCGGCGTGGTCTATCTGCGCGATCACGCCGGCTCGCCGCGCGCCGCCTACACGCCGGTGCCGGCGGCGCGCCAGCGCGAGGCGCTGCGGCTGGTGCGCGATGCGCTGTTCGTGCCCAATGCGCAGGGGCTCAAGCCCGAGTTCGTCGCGCGGCTGGCGCAGGACGGCCTGATCCGCGGCTACGACTCGCCCGAGCCGCTGTCGCTCAATCAGGCCGCGCTCGCCGGCCAGCGCGCCGCACTCGACCGGCTGCTGTCCGACGGCGTGGCCCAGCGCCTGCTCGATGCGCCGCTGTCGGCCGCCGATCCGCACGACACGCTCGGCCTGAGCGAGCTGCATCTGCGCCTGCAGGACGCGATCTTTGCCGAGCTGGCCAGCGGCGCCGACATCCCGCAGCAGCGCCGCAATCTCCAGCGCGAATACCTGCGCCGGCTCGCCGATCCGCTGGTGCGGCCGGCGCCGTCGACCCCGGCCGATGTGCGCTCGGTGGCGCGCGCCAGCGCCACCGGCCTGCTCGCCCGCCTGCGCACCGCACGCCTGGGCGGCCTGTCGCCCGAAGCGCGCGCCCATGTGCAGGAAAGCGCCCAACTGCTCGACCTGGCGCTCAAGGCGCCGATCCAGCGCAGCTCCTACTAAGAACCGCATGCGACTCAGCCTCGACCAGCTCGACAACCCCCGCCTCGCCGAACTCTGCGGCCCGCTCGACGAGCATCTGCGCCAGATCGAGGCCGCGCTCGACATCACCGTGAGCCGGCGCGGCGCGCACTTCGACGTGCACGGCCGGCGTGCGCCCGAGGCCATCGCCCTGCTGCGCGGCCTGGGCGAACAGCGCGGCCGCATCGACATCGGCACCGTGCAGCTGGCGCTGGTCGAAGCCAGCCACGCGCGCGCCAGCGCGGCCGCGCAGCAGGCCGCCGAAGCCGAAGCCGCCGCACCGGCCAGCCGCAAGGCCGCCGGCACCGACGCCGACCCGCCCGCCGCCAGTCCGGCGCCCGCGCGCGCCGGCGCCGCACCGGCCCACACCGTGCGTCGCCATGCCCAGGGCCACGGCAATCCGGCCAATCCGGTCGTGCCCCATCCGCTCGACGACTCGGCCAGCCCCATCCTGCGCACCCGCCGGCACGATCTGCACGGCCGCACGCCGCGCCAGCGCGACTATCTGCGCGCCATCCTCAATCACGACATTTCCTTTGGCGTCGGCCCGGCCGGTACCGGCAAGACCTATCTCGCCGTGGCCTGCGCGGTCGATGCGCTGGAGCGCGACGCGGTGCAGCGCGTGGTGCTCACGCGGCCGGCGGTCGAGGCCGGCGAGCGGCTCGGCTTTCTGCCCGGCGATCTGGCGCAGAAGGTCGACCCGTACTTGCGCCCGCTCTACGACGCGCTCTACGACCTGCTCGGCTTCGACAAGACCGTCAAGCTGCTGGAGCGCCAGACCATCGAGATCGCGCCGCTCGCCTACATGCGCGGCCGCACGCTCAACACCGCCTTCGTCATCCTCGACGAGGCGCAGAACACCACGCCCGAGCAGATGAAGATGTTCCTCACCCGCATCGGCTTCGGCAGCAAGGCAGTCATCACCGGCGACACCACGCAGGTGGATTTGCCGCGTGCCCAGCGCAGCGGTCTGGCCGATGCGCTCGACGTGCTCGACGGCGTGCGCGGCATCTCGTTCACGCGCTTCACCTCGGCCGACGTGGTGCGGCATCCGCTGGTGGCGCGCATCGTCGAGGCCTACGAGCGCGCCGCGCCGACCGACTGAACGCCACCGCCCGGGCGCCGGCCGCGCGCCAGAACGCATCGCCATCCAGCCCGGGCTGCGCGACCATCGCCGCCACCGCCCTTCCCCAGACACCGCCATGCCCGACGCCGCCGCTCCGACCCTTCACCTTGCCGTCCAGTACGCGCCGCCGCTGCGCGTGGAAGAACTGCCCGCGCGCGACCGCATCCGGCGCTGGGCCAGATCGGCGCTGCTCGCCGGCCTGGCCGACGCCGGCCAGCCGCGCGACGCCAGCTTCACCGTGCGCTTCACCGGCGCCAGGGAAGGCCGCGCGCTCAACCGCGACCATCGCGGCCGCGACTACGCCACCAATGTGCTCACCTTCAACCTGCACGACATCGAGGACAACGCCGCGCCGATCGAGGCCGACATCGTCGTGTGCGTGCCGGTCGTGGCGCGCGAGGCCAGCGCCCAGCGCAAGACCTTCGAGCACCACTGCGCCCACATGATCGTGCACGCCGTGCTGCACGCCTGCGGCTATGAGCACGAGGCCGATGCCGAGGCCGACGCGATGGAAGCGCTGGAGACGCGCATCCTCAAGCGCTTCCGCATCGCCGATCCCTATCTGCCGCAGGAACCGCTGCTGCCGGCCAGGAAGCCCGCGAAGAAGAAGCCTGCACCCGCCGCCGACACCGCCGCGCCGGCCGCCAGGCGCGCAAAGAAAAAGGCGGCCGAAGCCGCCTGATTCAACGCCCGCGCCAGCGCGCCTCAGTGCAGATGCACCGGCGCCGGCTCGGCATCCTCGGGCAGCTCGGCGCGCACCAGCTCGCCCTGGGCATTGGGGAACAGCGGATCGCCGTACTCCTCGCTGAACTCGAGCGGAAACCGGTGCTCATGCTCGACGATGCGATTCACGCCCAGCTCGGTCAGCAGGGTGCGGATCTGCTGCGGCGCCTCTTCCAGGTCGGCATCGCTCAGCACCGGCCAGACCACGCCGTGGAATACCTCCTCGCTGCGCCCGAGCGTGAGGCCGATGCGGTACTCGACCATCTGCCCGTCGTGAAACGGCCCGAACGAGGCACTCAGCGCATCCGGCTCGCGCGTGAGCATCGTGCCCAGAAACTCGACCCCGGCGCGCAGATAGAACACGCGCGCCGTCTGGTCGACCCGCCGCAGCGACGAGTAGAACGCGCCCGGCGGCATCAGCTCGAACTGACAGCCGACGAGCATCGGCACCAGCGCGCCGTGGCCCTGCTCGGCCCAGGCGGTGGCGCTCGATTCGAGCGTGGCTTCCTCGCCCTGGTAGATGAACATCTCGGTGCCGGCCGGCACCGCCACCGCGCCGATCACATAGCGCGCGTCGGACACGAAATCGACCGCCTCCGGCACCTGGTCGGCGCGCTGGGCGTAGTTGCCGTTCTTGAGCGCCACGCCGAACAGCGCGCGCGCCAGCTGCACCTCCTGCGCATACGAGCCGGGCAGCTGGTCGGGCGTGTAGATGCGGTCGGCCAGGCCGATGCGCGCCTCGGGCGCGAACACATGGGCGCCGAGCTGGGTGCGCAATACCGCCAGATCGGCCTCGCGCAGCTTGCCGCTCGGGATGCGGCCGCGCGACCAGGCCAGCACCGGCGCGAGGAACATCAGGCAGTCGAACTGGGCGCCCTCGTGCGTGACCGTGGCGCTCTCGACCGCGCATTCGACCGCGTCGGCGAGCAGGTCGTAGGCGCGCGGATTGGTCTGGCCCAGGCGTTCGAGCGAGGTCTCGATGGTGTGCATGCCGACATTGGTCAGCAGCGGCTTGATGGCTTCGCCAAGGCGACGGTCCCACCACACATCCTCGATGCGGCTGCCGGCGGCCGAAGCCGCGGTCGCGAGCCGCACGAGCAGGCCGCTGCCGCGGCCCGCGCCCGAACGGTCGTTGCGTCGTAAGCGTCTCATCTGTCTGGTTCTCCGTCTGGGGCAGGGCATGGTACCCCAGGGTCGGAGGCCGAAAATCGGGCGTTTTCAGCCATTGGCAGGCTCAGATCGCGATCGATTCCAGCCCGCTGCGCTCCCAGATGCGATGCAGTGCAAGCGCCTCGGCGAAGCCTTGCAGCAAGGGCCCGGCGACCGGCTCGACGAACACGCCTTCGGCCGGATTCGCAGGGCCGGCCGCGCTCTGCGGCAAGCCCGCCGCGGCCAGCAGCGGCGCCGTGCCCTCGAAGGCGAGGATCGGCTTGCCGTGCGCATAGGCCTCGGCCACGAAGGTCCGCGCCTTGCCGATCGCCATGAGCGCGGCGCAATTGGCCGCACCGCCCGGCAGCGCCACCGCATCGAAGAACAGCGCTGCGCTGTTCTCGAAGGTGAAATCGGGCGCCAGCGGCGTGCCGCTCCTGCCCGCCAGCGGCTTGAGCGACGGCCCGACCAGCTGCGCCACCAGACCCAGCCCGGCCAGCGCCGACTTCAGCAGCTCGACGGCGGCATGGTCGGCACCGTCGGCGACCAGTAGCGCCACCTTGCGGCCGTCGATCGGGCCCGGCCCGCGCATCATCGACAGCATCGGCGACGGCACGACCTCGGCCAGTTCGCCGGCCGGCGCGGGCGCCACCAGCCCGAGCGGATCGGCCACCGCCGCCGCCAGTTCCGGATCGACATTGGCCAGATTGGCCACCATCCGCTCGCGCACATGCAGCGCCTCGACCTTGCTCAGCTCGAAGGCGATGGCGCTCTGCAAATGCTTGCGCTCGGCCGGCGTCTGGCTCAGGTAGAACAGGCGCGCCTGCGAGTAATGGTCGGCAAACGACGCCGGCTTGCCGCGCAGCTTCGTGCCCTCGACCGGCTCGGGAAAGCTGCGATAGCCGCCCTCCAGCAGCCCCAGATGCACCGGCTTGCCGGTCTCCAGCGAACTCGGCGCATAGCTCACGCGGCCGACTGGAATCGTCTGCTGGCCAAGGCCGTCGCGCTGATGGTGATGGAAGGGACAGACCGGCTTGTTGATCGGCAGCTGCGCAAAGTTGGGGCCGCCGAGCCGCAGCAGCTGCGTGTCGGTGTACGAGAACAGCCGGCCCTGCAGCAGCGGGTCGTCGCTGAAGTCGATGCCGCGCACCACATGGCCCGGATGGAAGGCCACCTGCTCGGTCTCGGCAAAGAAGTTGTCGGGATTGCGGTCGAGCACCATGCGGCCCAGGCGCGTGACCGGCACCCGCTCCTCGGGGATGAGCTTGGTCGGATCGAGCAGATCGATGCCGAGCCGCTCGACATCGGCCTCCTCGACGATCTGCACGCCCAGTTCCCATTCCGGAAAGCGCTGCTGCTCGATGGCTTCCCACAGGTCGCGGCGATGAAAGTCGGGATCCTTGCCGCTGATCTTGAGCGCCTCGTCCCAGGCCAGCGCATGCACGCCGAGCCTGGGCTTCCAGTGAAACTTGACGAAGCGCGACGTGCCCTTGGGGCAGACCAGCCGGAAGCTGTGCACGCCGAAGCCTTCCATCATCCGGAAGCTGCGCGGAATGCCGCGGTCCGACATCACCCACAGCACCATGTGCGTCGACTCGGGCGTGAGCGAGATGAAGTCCCAGAAGGTGTCGTGCGCGCTCGCGGCCTGCGGAATCTCGTTGTGCGGCTCGGGCTTTACCGCGTGGATCAGGTCGGGAAACTTGATCGCGTCCTGGATGAAGAACACCGGGATGTTGTTGCCGACGAGGTCGAAGTTGCCTTCGTCGGTATAGAACTTGACGGCGAAGCCGCGTGCATCGCGCGCCGCATCGGTCGAGCCGCGCGAGCCGGCCACGGTGGAGAAGCGCGTGAATACCGGCGTCTTCTTGCCGGGCTGGCTCAGAAAGCTGGCGGCGGTAAAGGCCGACCAGTCGCCATAGCTCTCGAAGTAGCCATGCGCCGCCGCGCCGCGCGCATGCACCACGCGCTCGGGAATGCGCTCATGGTCGAAGTGGGTGATCTTTTCGCGCAGCGCAAAGTCTTCGAGCAGGGTCGGGCCGCGCAGGCCAGCCTTGAGCGAATTGGCGTCGTCCTCGACCTTGAGGCCTTGCTGGGTGGTGATGTGCTCAAGATCGCGCGGCAGGCGGTCGGCATCGAGCGCGGCGAGCTTGGCATTGCCGGCGGTGGCAGGGACGGGACGCGATTTCTTCATGCATGACTCCGGTGCGGCCGGCGCGGCTGGCCCGCAGGCCGGGCGCCAGCCGGGATGGCTGGACCGGTCCATGGTCGGCATGACGCCGGCGCGCAACTGTCGGCGGCACGCCCGGCGCGCGGTGCGATTGCGCTGGCGCGCGCGTGGGAATGGCGGCATTGCGGCGTCGGCGGCCGGCGCGGCGGCAGCGCGCAGCTGGCGCGCGCCGATGGCGGCTTGCGGCGCGTCAGGTCGTCTCGAAGGCCGAGCGCAGCGTCACGCTCACGAGGCAGCCGGGCAGCCGCAGTTCGTCTTCGGTGGCGCCGGCGCGGAAGGCCGGCGCGCGCGGATTGAAGGTGAGCTGGATCTCGGCGCCGTGCTGCACCGCGATCTCGCGCACGATGGCCAGCCCCAGCCCCGAGCCATCCTGGCCCGAGCCGAGCACGCGGTAGAAGCGCTCGAACACCAGCGGCCGCTCGGCCTCGGGCACGCCGGGGCCGGTGTCTTCCACCTCCAGCGCGGCCTGGCCCTGGCCCGGCGTGATGCGCACGGTGACGGCGCCGCCCGGCGGCGTGTAGCGCAGCGCGTTGTCGACCAGGTTCTTGACCAGCTCGGCCAGCATCACCGGCATGCCCAGCACCGGCACCGGCTCGTCGGGCGCGTCCAGGCCGAGGTCGATGTGCTTGTCGAGCGCGCGCTCGAACATGTCGCTGACCACGTCGCGCGCCAGCCCCACCAGCTCGACCGATTCGAGCGGCGGCGCCTGCACGGTCTGCGCCTCGGCGCGGGCCAGCGCCAGCAGCTGGTTGATGAGCCGCGTGGCGCGGTCGGTGCTGTCGGCCACGTTGTGCAGCCGGCGGCGCAGCTCGGCCGGGTCGTGCTCGCGCAGCGCCAGTTCGGCCTGGGTACGCAGGCCGGCGAGCGGCGTCTTCATCTGGTGCGCGGCGTCGGCGATGAAGCGGCGCTGCCGCGTGACCGTGGTGTCGAGCCGCGCCAGCAGATCGTTGAACGACTCGATCAGCGGCAGCAGCTCCTCGGGCGCGTCGTTGGGATTGATCGGGCTCAGGTCGTCGGGCGAGCGGGCGCGGATGCGGCGCTGCAACTGGTTGAGCGGCAGGATGCCGCGCGACAGCCCGGCCCAGACCAGCAGCACGGCGATCGGCAGGATGAGGAACTGCGGCAGGATCACGCCCTTGACGATCTCGCTGGCGAGCTGGGCGCGCTTCTCCAGCGTCTCGGCCACCTGCACCAGCACCGGCGCGTCGGCGGTTTCCTCGGCGCCGGCATACACGCTCGGATCGAGATAGAGCGAGGCCACGCGCAGCTGGTCGTCGCCCATGGTTTCGGGCCGGAAGCGGACGATGCCGCGCACGGTCATCTCGTCCTCCACATGCACGCCAGGCGGAAATGGCGGCGCCAGATTGCGGTCGCCGCTCAGCACCTGGCCGTCGGCGCTCCACACCTGGTAGTACACGCCGGTGGCGTCGTCGGCATGCAGGATCTCGCGCGCCGCCTCGGTGAAGTCGAACACCAGCCGGTGGTCGCGCACCTGCACCTGCTGGGCCAGGGTGCGCACCGTGGCTTCGAGCGCGCGGTCGAACGGCGTGTTGGCGATCGACTGCGCGACCAGATAGGTGACCGCGATCGACATCGGCCACAGCAGCAGCAGCGGCGCCAGCATCCAGTCGAGGATTTCGCCGAACAGCGAGTAGGGCGCGGCCTGGGGATTGGGATCGGCCTCGTCGGCCGGCGACGGCGCGGGCCGGATCGGCGCCTCGTCGAGCAGCGCGCGATTGGCCGGCGGTGCCGCGGCCAGCGCGGTGTAGGCGGCCGTCAGATCGGGCGGCGGCGCCGGTTCGGGCGTGGGTGCGGCGGGCAGGCCGTGACGCTCGCCCATCAGGCGGCAGGTTGCTGCGGCTCGCTCGGCTCGACCCATTTTTCGAGGCAGTAGCCGAGCCCGCGCACGGTGATGATGCGCACGCCGCCGGCCTCGATCTTCTTGCGCAGCCGATGCACGTAGACCTCGATGGCGTTGTTCGACACCTCTTCGCCCCATTCGCAGAGCTGGTCGACGAATTGCTCCTTGCTCACCAGCCGGCCGGTGCGTTGCAGCAGCACCTCCAGAATGCCCAGCTCGCGCGCCGACAGCTCCAGCGGCACTTCATTCAGGTAAGCCATCCGTCCGACCGAGTCGAAGGACAGCGGGCCGTGCTTGAGCAGCGTCGGCCCACCGCCCACGCCGCGCCGCACCAACGCGCGCACCCGCGCCTCCAGCTCGCTCAGCGCGAACGGCTTGGCCATGTAGTCGTCGGCGCCCAGATCGAGGCCGCGCACCCGGTCCTCGACCGAATCGGCGGCGGTCAGGATGAGCACCGGCAGCCGCGAATTGCGCGCGCGCAGCCGGCGCAGCACTTCGAGCCCGGGCATCTTGGGCAGGCCCAGGTCGAGGATGAGCAGGTCATAGCTCTGCGACGCGAGGACCGCGTCGGCCTGGGCGCCGTTCTTGAACACGTCGACGGCAAAGCCGCTCTGGCGCAGCGTCGACTGAAGGCCGTCGGCGAGCGTGTTGTCGTCTTCCGCGATGAGGATGCGCATGCCACGATCTCCCTGCTTGATGGGTGGGGGACGCTCAGCCGCGCGCTTCGTTGATGGCGTCGCGGGTGGCCATCGCCGCGATGCGTGCCGCCGCCCCGAAGTCGTCGCCCGAGCCGGCATACAGGATGGCGCGCGAGCTGCTGATGATCATCCCCGTGCCATCCCCGGTGCGGCCGGCGCGCACGGTGGCGAGCACATCGCCGCCCTGGGCGCCGATGCCCGGGATCAGCAGCGGCATGTCGCCGACGATCTCGCGCACCTTTGCCAGCTCGGCCGGATAGGTGGCGCCCACCACCAGGCCGCAGTTGCCGTGCCTGTTCCACTTGCCGGCGACCAGTCTTGCGACGTGCTGGTACAGCGGCGTGCCGCCACAGTCGAGGAATTGCAGGTCGCTGCCGCCCGGGTTGGAGGTGCGGCACAGGACGATGACGCCCTTGTCCGCATGCTCGGCATAGGGCGCGACCGAGTCGGCGCCCAGATACGGGTTCACCGTGACCGCATCGGCGCGATAGCGCTCGAAGGCTTCGCGCGCGTAGTACTCGGCGGTGCTGCCGATGTCGCCGCGCTTGGCGTCGAGGATGACCGGAATGCCGGGATGCGCGTTGTGGATGTAGTCGATGAGTTCTTCGAGCACTTCCTCGGCGCCCTGGGCCGCGAAATGCGCGAACTGCGGCTTGAAGGCGCAGGCGTAGTCGGCGGTGGCATCGACGATCACGCGGCAGAACTGGAACAGCGCGTCATTGCGCGGCAGTTGCGGCGGGATGCGATGCGGATCCGGATCGAGGCCCACGCAGAGCAGCGTGTTGGCATTGGTCCAGCGCGAACGCAGCAGGGAATTGAAGCTCATGGGCGGTTCCGGTCGTCTTGCCAAACCCGCAAGTCTAGGCGGTTCGGCGCCGGCGCCCGCATTCGGGTGAGGCGGACTCAGGCCAGCCGCACCCGCGCCACCGGCTCGACCAGCTCGCGCAGCTCGGCCAGGATCGGTGCGATGTCCACATGCGAGATCGGCCCCTGGCGCGCATCGAGGGCTGCGAGCCGGGCCAGCACCTGCTCGATCGCCATGCGTTCATCCTGGGACATGGGTATCTCCGTTGTCGAAACCAGCCGCATTCAATCCCGGAACACCAGCCAGCTTCCGCCCCGAATGTAAAAAAAGCCCGCCGGGATAACCCGGCAGGCTTTTCCTTGCAGCCGCTGCGGCGCCAGGGCGCCGCGTTGCGGAAGGGGCAATTACATGTCCATGCCCATGCCGCCCATGCCGCCATGCGGCGCCGGCGCGGGCTTGTCTTCGGCCAGCTCGGCCACCATCGCGTCGGTGGTCAGGATCAGGCCGGCAACCGAGGCGGCGTTTTGCAGCGCCGAGCGGGTGACCTTGGCCGGGTCCAGCACGCCGAGTTCGACCAGGTCGCCGTAGCTGCCGTTCGAGGCGTTGTAGCCGTAGTTGCCGGTGCCTTCCAGCACCTTGTTGATGACCACGCTCGGCTCGTCGCCGGCGTTGGCGACGATCTGGCGCAGCGGTTCTTCGACGGCACGCAGGACGATCTTGATGCCGGCGTCCTGATCGGCGTTGTCGCCGACCACGGCCTTGACGGCCGAGCGGGCACGCAGCAGAGCCACGCCGCCGCCAGGAACCACGCCTTCCTCGACGGCGGCACGGGTGGCGTGCAGCGCATCTTCGACGCGGGCCTTCTTTTCCTTCATTTCGACTTCGGTCGCGGCACCGACGCGGATGACCGCAACGCCGCCGGCCAGCTTGGCCACGCGCTCTTGCAGCTTTTCACGGTCGTAGTCGCTGGTCGATTCCTCGATCTGGGCGCGGATCTGCTTGACGCGCGCTTCGATGCTCTTGGCGTCGCCCGAGCCGTCGATCAGCGTGGTGTTTTCCTTCGCGATCTCGACGCGCTTGGCCTGGCCCAGATCGGCCAGCGTGGCCTTTTCGAGCGTCAGGCCGACTTCTTCGGCGATGACCGCGCCGCCCGTCAGGATGGCGATGTCTTCGAGGATGGCCTTGCGACGGTCACCGAAGCCCGGCGCCTTGACGGCAACGGTCTTGAGGATGCCGCGGATGTTGTTGACCACGAGGGTGGCCAGCGCTTCGCCTTCGACGTCTTCCGCGATGATCAGCAGCGGACGACCGGCCTTGGCAACCTGTTCCAGCACCGGCAGCAGATCGCGGATGTTCGAGATCTTCTTGTCGTGCAGCAGGATGTAGGGGTTGTCGAGGGCGGCAACCTGCTTTTCCGGGTTGTTGATGAAGTACGGCGACAGATAGCCGCGGTCGAACTGCATGCCTTCGACGACGTCGAGTTCGTTGTTCAGGCTCTTGCCGTCTTCAACGGTGATGACGCCTTCCTTGCCGACCTTTTCCATCGCGTCGGCGATGATCTGGCCGATGTCGCTGTCGCTGTTGGCCGAGATCGAGCCGACCTGGGCGATTTCCTTGCTGGTGGTCGTCGGCTTGGCGATGACGGCCACTTCGGCAACGATGGCCGCGACGGCCTTGTCGATGCCGCGCTTCAGATCGGTCGGGTTGAAGCCGGCGGCGACGTACTTGAAGCCTTCGCGAACGATGGCCTGGGCCAGCACGGTGGCGGTCGTGGTGCCGTCACCGGCGTTGTCGCTGGTCTTGCTGGCGACTTCCTTGACCAGCTGGGCGCCCATGTTCTCGAACTTGTCCTTCAGTTCGATTTCCTTGGCGACCGACACGCCGTCCTTGGTCACCGTGGGGGCGCCGAACGAGCGCTCCAGCACCACGTTGCGGCCCTTGGGGCCCAGCGTGACCTTGACCGCATTGGCCAGGATGTTGACACCGTTGACGATCTTCGCGCGCGCGTCGTCGGCGAACAGAACTTGCTTGGCTGCCATGTGTATTACCTCTGAATTCTGGGTGAACTGACTGGTGCGAAAGCCGACTTAGGCTTCGACGATCGCGAAGAGGTCTTCCTCGCGCAGGACCAGCACTTCGTTGCCGTCGACCTTGACGGTCTGGCCGGCGTACTTGCCGAACAGGACGCGGTCGCCGACCTTGACTTGCAGGGCGACGACATCGCCCTTGTCGTTCTTCTTGCCCGGGCCGACGGCCAGGACTTCGCCCTGATCGGGCTTCTCGGCGGCGTTGTCCGGCAGGACGATGCCCGAGGCGGTCTTGGTTTCGTTGTCGAGACGCTTGACGATCACGCGATCGTGCAGGGGACGAAGATTCATGCGAAACGCTCCTTGAATGCGGTGGTATTGCCACTTCGGCTTTGCGTGCCGGCGATGCCGATGGGCACCTGCCGGCATTGCCCGTCGAGGGCAAACCGGGGCGCATGCCACGATGACGGGGCCGGATCGGCCGCTGCGTCATGCATTTAGCACTCACCCCAGGCGAGTGCTAATAATAGGGACGGCACACGCGCATTTCAAGGCGGGGCGGCGAGGGAATTTCCCCGATGGGGGTGGCGCCCGTTTCCTGCCGGTGCCGGCGGAACGGATTTCCGAACGATCGCGAGCTGGCTCGAAAGCCTGCGGAAAACTTTCAACGACAGAAGCCTGGCCCGCTCAAGCGGCACGAAGCGCATGCCGCGCAGGGATGCGCGGGCGGTGGTGCCGGTTCGTGCCGCAGCACGGCCGAGGCCCGCCCTCAGCCCGCCTGCTGCCCCACCCACGCCACGAAAGCCGCCACCTCGGGCCGCTTGCCGTGCCGCGCCGGATACACGAGGAAGTGCGCCTCGACCTGCGGCGACAGCGCCGGATCGAACACCGGCGCCAGCCTGCCCGCCGCGATGTGACCAGCACCGAGCACGCTGCTTTCCAGCGCGATGCCAAGGCCCTGGATCGCCGCGTCCATCGCGAGCTGGGCGCGGTCGAAGCGCAGCGCGAAGCGCTCGGGCAGCTGCTCGACGCCCTGGCGCGCGAGCCAGTCGGCCCATTGCACGATGTTCACCGTGCTCTGGATCAGCGGCACGCCGAGCAGGTCGGCCGGCTCGCGCAGGCCCCAGCGCTCGATGAAGGCCGGGCTCGCGAGCGGCAGGATGGTCTCGGTGAACATCGGCGTCACGACCAGATCCGGCCATTGCGGAATGCCGTAGCGCACATCCAGATCGGCCTGCCCGAGCGCGAAATCGCTGTGCGTGTGCGACGCCGACATGAACAGCGAGATGCCCGGATGCGCCTGCGCAAAGTCCGCCAGCCGCGGCAGCAGCCACAGGCTCGCGAGGCTGGGCGACACATGCACGTACAGGCTGTTGCGCACGCCCTGGCGCACATCCTCGGTGGCGGCGCCGATCGCGCCGAGCGCGCCCGCCACCCGCCGCAGATAGCCCTCGCCGGCCGCGCTCAGCTTCACGCCCTGGGCCGAGCGGTCGAACAGCTTCACGCCGAGAAAGCCTTCCAGCTTGGCGATCTGATGGCTCACCGCCGACGGCGTGAGATGCAGCTCGATCGCGGCGAGCGCAAAGCTGCGCCGGCGCGCGACCGTCTCGAAGGCGACCAGGGTGGACAGGGGTGGCAGGTGGGCCATGCAAGCGCCTTCAGGTCTGGCGCGAACGCGCTACGGGGCTATCCCTGAGCCGCATCGCGACATGACAAAGTTTCATCCAACCCTGAAATCTTATCGTTTGTCTTCATGTTTGGCGGCCAGCAGCATGCGCTCCACCCAAGCAACGCAATCGGAGACAGACGCATGCTGCTCAAGGACAAGGTCGCCGTAATCACCGGCGGCGCCGGCCTCAACGGCCTCGGATTCGCCACCGCCAGGCTGATGGCCGAGCACGGCGCCCGGGTCGTCATCCTCGACCTCGAACGCGCCGAACCGGCCCAGGCCGCGAAGCTGCTCGGCGAGGGCCATCTGGGCCTTGTCGCCAACGTGGTGGACAAGGCCTCCTGCGACGCCGCCGCCGCCGAGGTGCTGGCCGCCTACGGCCGCATCGACATCCTCGTGAACAACGCCGGCATCACCCAGCCGATCAGGACGCTCGACATCAGGCCGAGCGACTACGACGCGGTGCTCGACGTGAGCCTGCGCGGCACGCTCCAGATGTCGCAGGCGGTGCTGCCCGCGATGATCGAGGCGAAGTCGGGCTCGATCGTCTGCATCTCGTCGGTGTCGGCCCAGCGCGGCGGCGGCATCCTCGGCGGGCCGCACTACTCGGCCGCGAAGGCCGGCGTGCTCGGCCTGGCGCGCGCCATGGCGCGCGAATACGGCCCGCTCAACATCCGCGTCAACAGCATCACGCCGGGCCTGATCGGCACCGACATCATCAAGGGCAAGCTCACCGAGGAGCGCAAGGCCGAGATCGCCGAGTCGATCCCGCTGGCCCGGCTCGGCGCGCCGGCCGACATCGCCGGTGCCGTCGTCTTCCTCGGCAGCGAGCTGAGCAGCTATCTCACCGGCGTCACCCTCGACGTGAACGGCGGAATGCTCATCCACTGAGCCGCCTCCCGCCGCCGGCCCGCGAATGCGCGCCGGCCGGGCCGCGATCGCCCGCGCGACGCGGCCCATCCCGATTCCGCCCACCTCGGCGCAAACCCGCCCGGCGCAAGACCGGGCGCGGCACACACAACAACAAGCAGTGAGTCCGGCGACGCGCCCTTCCCGCGTCGCTCACTTCCGGAGACAGGCGATGAGCCAAACCCACCAGCCCGCCAGCGCACGACGCCGGCAAGCGATCAAGGCGGCCGCCGCGCTGCCGCTGTTCTCGATCCTCACGCGCCGCGCCGACGCGGCCGAGTTCACCTACAAGCTCGCCACCGGCCAGGACCCGACCCATCCGGTCAACCGGCGCGCCCAGGAAGCCATCGACCGCATCCGCAACGCGACCAACGGCCGGCTCGAAATCCGCCTGTTCCCGGCCAACCAGCTCGGCTCCGACACCGACCTGCAAGCCCAGGTGCGCAGCGGCGGCGTCGAGTTCTTCAACCAGGCCAACGTGGTGCTGACCTCGCTCGTGCCGGCGGTCGGCATCGTCAACACCGGCTTCGCCTTCCATGACTACGACGAGGTCTGGCGCGCGATGGACGGCGCCCTCGGCAAGCATGTGCGCGCCCAGATCGAGAAGATCGGCCTCATCACCATGTCGCGCCCCTGGGACAACGGCTTCCGCCAGGTCACCACGTCCACCAGGCCGGTCAAGACGCCCGACGACCTGCGCGGCCTCAAGCTGCGCGTGCCCTCGGCGCCGATGCTGATGTCGCTGTTCCAGGCGCTCGGCGCGGGCGCCACGCCGATCAACTTCAACGAGGCCTACTCCGCGCTCCAGACCAAGCTGGTCGAGGGCCAGGAGAACGCGCTGCCGATCATCTCGACCGCGCGCCTGTACGAAGTGCAGAAATTCTGCTCGACGACCAACCATGTGTGGGACGCCTACTGGATTCTCGGCAACCGCCGCGCGGTCGAGCGCCTGCCGGCGGATGTGCGCGAAATCGTGTTCCGCGAATTCGACCGCGCCGCGCTCGACGAGCGCACCGACATCGCCGCGCTGAGCCAGAGCCTGCGCGCCGAGCTGTCGGGCAAGGGCCTGCAATTCGTCGATGCCGACAAGGCCGCCTTCAAGGCCGCGCTCGACAAGGCCGGCTTCTACAAGGAGCTGCGCGCCAGGTACGGCGACGAAGCCTGGAAGCTGCTGCAGGACGCCGTCGGAGCGCTGGGATGAGCGCCGGCCTCGCCCTCACGCCGCCGGCCACCGCCGGCGATGGCTGGATCGGCCGCATCGACCACTGGCTCGGCCGCTGCATCGAGGTGCCGGCCGCGATCGCGGTGCTGGCCGAGGTGCTGATCCTGCTCGGCGCGGTCATCGCGCGCTTCGTGTTCAACATGCCGCTGACCTGGGCCGACGAACTCGCGTCCATCGTCTTCCTGTGGCTGGCCAACTTCGGCGCCGCCGTCGCGCTGCGCCACGGCTCGCACATGCGCATGACGGCGCTGGTCGGCCAGCTCGGCCCGCGCGTGCAAGCGTATGCGGAGGCGCTCGCGATCGCCGCGCCCTGCGTCTTCCTGCTGATGCTGCTGCCGCCGATGATCGATTACGCCGAAGGCGAATGGGTGGTCGAGACGCCGGCGCTCGGCTGGTCCAACACCGTGCGCGCGGCGGCGGTGCCGGTCGGCAGCGTGTTCATGGTGGCGATCAGCCTGCTGCGCCTGGCCCGCCTCGGCTGGCGCGAGGTGGGGGTGGCCGCCGGTCTGATCGCGGCGCTGGCCTGCGCGGTGTGGCTGGGTCGCGATGCGCTCGTCGCGATGGGCAACTGGAACCTCGTCCTGTTCTTCGCCGTGCTGCTCGGCGCGGGCGTGCTGGCCGGCGTGCCGATCGCGTTCTGCTTCGGCCTCGCGACGGTGGCCTTTCTGCTCGGCACGTCGAGCACGCCGCTGGAGGTGGTGGCCGGCCGCATGGACGAGGGCATGAGCTCGCTGATCCTGCTGGCGGTGCCGCTGTTCATCCTGCTCGGCCATCTGGTGGAGATGACCGGCATGGCCAAGGCGATGGTGGACTTCCTCGCCTCGCTGCTCGGCCATGTGCGCGGCGGCCTCAACTACGTGCTGCTCGGCGCGATGCTGCTGGTGTCGGGCATCTCGGGCGCCAAGACGGCCGACATGGCCGCCGTCGCCCCGGTGCTGCTGCCCGAGATGAAGAAGCGCGGCAATCCCGAGGGCGAGACGATCTCGCTGCTCGCCGCCTCGGGCGCGATGGCCGAGACGATTCCGCCGTCGCTGGTGCTCATCACGATCGGCTCGGTGGCCGGCGTGTCGATCGGCGCGCTGTTCACCGGCGGCATCCTGCCCGGCGTGGTGCTCGCGCTGCTGCTCGCCGTGCTGGCGCGCCAGCGCAGCCACGAGCATCTGCTCGACATCCGGCGCGCGCCGATGGCCGTGGTGCGAAAGGCGCTGCTCGTCGCCCTGCCCGCGCTGCTGCTGCCGCTGCTGATCCGGACCGCCGTGGTGCGCGGCGTGGCCACCGCGACCGAGGTCTCGACCCTCGGCATCGCCTACACGGTGCTGGCGGGCATCGTCATCTACCGCCGCTTCGACTGGAAGCGCCTGCCCGGCGTGCTGGTCGAGACGGCGGCCCTGTCGGGCGCGATCCTGTTCATCATCGGCACTGCCACCGGCATGTCGTGGGCGCTGACGCAGTCGGGTTTCGCCCATGCGCTGGCCGAGTTCATGGCCGGCATGCCGGGCGGGCGCTGGGGCTTCCTGCTGGTGTCGATCGCGGCCTTCGTCGTGCTCGGCAGCGTGCTGGAGGGCATTCCGGCGATGGTGCTGTTCGCGCCGCTGCTGTTCCCGATCGCCCGCCAGCTCGGCGTGCACGAGGTGCACTACGCGATGGTCATCATCCTGGCGATGGGCATCGGCCTGTTCGCGCCGCCCTTCGGCCTCGGCTACTACGCCGCCTGCACCATCGGCCGCGTGAGTCCCGATGCCGGCCTGCGCCGCATCTGGCCCTATCTCGGCGTGCTGCTGCTCGGCCTGATCCTCGTCGCGGCCGTGCCCTGGTTCTCGATCGGCTTCCTCACCTGAGCGCAGGCCGCCGGCCCCGGCGCCACGAGCGCCGGCGGCGGGCGGCAGCGAGCCAAGCCATGCAAACTTTTGCAACCCAGCGCATCGTGGCCGTGTCGTCGGTGGCCTACGACGGCTACCCGGCCGACCGCATGCTCGACAGCCTCGCCCGCCTCGGCGCCACGCATGTCGAGCCGTCGATGGTGCCGGTGTACGCGATCTCGGCCGACGAACGCGAGTTCGGCGAGCGCCAGGCCGCGACGCTGGCCCGCGACATCGCCGCCGCCGGCCTCGCCTGCCACACGGTCTCGGCCCACATGGACCTCGGCCGGGCCGACGCGGTGAAGGTGTTCGGCAGGCGCATGCGCTTCGCGGCCCGCCTCGGCGCGAAGCTGGTCAACACCCACGCGGCCGACCGGCCGGTGGAGGCGCGCTTCCTGCGCAACCTCGAACGCCTGCTGCCGCTGGCCGAGGAGCTGGGGCTGGTCATCTGCTTCGAGAACCCCGGCCACGGCAGCGACAACCTGTTCAACCGCGCGGCCGACGGCATCGCCCTGCTGGCCCGCATCGGTTCGCCGCGCGTCGCGCTCAACCACGACCTCGGCAACCTGCTGTCGCACCGGCCCGGCACCGACGCCGCCGCCGATGCGATCGCCGCCCTGCCCCATTGCGCGCAAGTCCATCTCAAGGACGTGCGCGCGCGCGCCGACGGCTGGTTTCTGACCGCCCTCGGCGACGGCGATGCCGGCTGCGCCCGCGTGATGCCCGCGCTGGCCGCCCGGCCGGCCGTCTGCGTGTCCATCGAGCTGCCGATGCGCCTGCATCGCGGTCCCGACGGACTGCCGAGCCGCACGCCCTTCCGCGTGCCGCTCGCCGACATCGAGTCGCGGCTCGCCGCCGCGCTCGCCTACGTCCACCACCACCTCAGTGCAAAGGCCCGAGCCGCATGAATCCGCACGACATCCCCCCCGCCGGCAGCGCGCCGGCCACCGATCCCGAACTGCTTGCAAAGCTGCGCGCCCGCGCCCTCAACATCCGCCGCCTCGCGGTGCGCATGGGCGAGGTGCAGGGCCAGGGCTATGTGGGCCAGGCCCTCGGCGTGGCCGATGTGCTCGCCGTCTGCTACGGCCATCTGCTCAGGCTCGATCCCGCCGACCCGCACTGGGAAGGCCGTGACCGCTTCCTGCTGAGCTGCGGCCATTACGCGATCGCGCTCTATGCCGCGCTCATCGACGCCGGCGTCATCCCCGAGGACGAACTCGAAACCTACGGCTCCGACGAAAGCCGCCTGCCCATGAGCGGCATGGCCAGCTACACGCCGGGCATGGAGATGTCGGGCGGCTCGCTCGGCCAGGGCCTGACGATCGCCGTCGGCATCGCGCTCGGCCTGCGCCAGAAGGGCAGCGGCAACTGCGTCGTCAACCTGATGGGCGACGGCGAACTCGACGAAGGCTCGACCTGGGAAGCCGCTCAGGCCGCCGCCCACCACGGCCTCGCCAACCTCATCTGCATCGTCGATGCCAACAACATGCAGGCCGACGGCCATTCGAGCGACGTGATGCGCTACGAGCCGCTGGCCGACAAGTGGGCCGCCTTCGGCTGGGCCGTGCGCCGCGTCGATGGCAACGACCTGCCCGCCGTGCTCGCCGCGCTGACCGAGCTGCGCACCCTGCCCGGCAGCCAGCCGCGCGTCCTCATCGCCGACACCCGCCTGGGCCGTGGCGTGCCCTTCCTCGAATCGCGCGACAAGGCCCACTTCATCCGCGTGGAGGCCAATGAATGGGCGCTCGCGCTCGCCGTGCTCGACGACAGCAACAAGGAAACCGCATGAACGCGCCGACCGCTCCCGCGCCCGTGAAGAAGAAGCTGACCACCTCGGCGATGATCGCCTCGATCGCCGCCGAAGGTCAGCGCACCAAGCCCGCGCCCTTCGGCCATGCGCTCGCCGCGCTGGCCGAGCAGCGCGCCGACATCGTCGGCCTGACCGCCGACCTGGCCAAGTACACCGACCTGCACATCTTCGCGAAGCAGCATCCGTCGCGCTTCTTCCAGATGGGCATGGCCGAGCAGGTGCTGATGGGCGCCGCCGCCGGCCTCGCGCACGAGGGCTTCGTGCCCTTCGCGACGACCTACGCGGTGTTCGCCACCCGCCGCGCCTACGACTTCATCCACCAGGCGATCGTCGAGGAGAACCTGCCGGTCAAGATCTGCGCCGCGCTGCCGGGCCTGACCACCGGCTACGGCCCGAGCCACCAGGCGACCGAAGACCTCGCGCTGATGCGCGCGATCCCCAATCTCACGGTGATCGACCCCTGCGACGCGACCGACATCGAGCAGGCCGTGCCCGCCATCGCCGCGCACGACGGCCCGGTCTACATGCGCCTGCTGCGCGGCCAGGTGCCCTGCGTGCTCGACGAATACGGCTACCGCTTCGAGATCGGCAAGGCGAAGACGCTGCGCGACGGCCGCGACGTGCTCATCGTCTCGACCGGGATCATGACCATGCGCGCGCTCGAGGTGGCCGACCAGCTCAAGGCCGACGGCGTGGACGTGGGCGTGCTGCATGTGCCGACGATCAAGCCGCTCGACGAGGCCGCCCTGCTCGACGCCTGCCGCCGCGAAGGCCGGCTGGTGGTCGTGGCCGAGAACCACACCGTCGTCGGCGGTCTCGGCGAGGCGGTGTCGGCGCTGCTGATGCGCGAGCGCGTGTTCCCGGCGGGCTTCCGGCTCGCGGGCCTGCCCGACGCCTATCTGCGCGCCGGCGCGCTGCCGACGCTGCACGACCTCTACGGCATCTCGCGCGAGGTGCTGGCCGAGCGCATCAAGGGCTGGCTGGCCTGACGGCCGGCCCCACGGGCGATGCGGCGCAGAACGCATCGCCCGCACCACAACCACCAAGAGGAAAGACATGAGGGGACGACTCATCGCGCGCGGCGCGCTCACCACCGCCGCGCTCACGCTGGCCGGCAGCGCCGCCGCGCAATCGACCGTGACGCTGTTCGGCATCGCCGACGCGGCCTATGTCAACCAGGGCAACCGGCCCGGCGGCAGCGGCCGCGCGATCCAGTCGGGCGCCTGGCAGACCTCGCGGCTCGGCTTCCGGGGCACGGAGGATCTGGGCAACGGCTACTCGGCGGTGTTCGACATCGCGCAATCGCTTGCACTCGATACCGGCGCCCAGGCGAACGCGGGCCGGCTGTTCGACCGCAATGCCTTCGTCGGCATCGGCAGCGCGGCGACCGGCACGCTCACGCTCGGCCGCCAGACCACGGTGCTGACCGAGGGCTTTGCCGCGACCGATCCGCTGCGCGCGAACAACTCGGCCACCAACCTCAATGTGCGGCTCGGCTATCTGGCCGGGCCGGCGGCGCCGATCGCGGGCAGCTTCGGCGCGAACCCGGGCTTCGCGGGCAATGCGCTCGACCGGCAGGACAACGCCGTGAAGTACAGCCTGCGCAAGGGCGGCTTCACCGGCACGGCGATGATGGCCTTCGGCGAGTCGGCCACGGCGGGCGCCTCGGCCAACCGGTCCTGGGGCGCGCTCGCGGGCTGGGATGGTGCGGGCTTCGGCCTGCGCGGCGCCTTCGCGCGCTTCGAGGATGCGACCGGCGCCCAGCTCGACGCCGGCATGGTCGGCGCGACCTGGCGCAACGACAGCCTGCGCCTCGCCGCGACCTGGACGCGCAATGCGATCGAGGGCAATGCGGCGGCCTATCACGGCCAGGAAACCGGCATCCAGTCGGCCGGCCTCACCTGGTCGGCCACGCCGGCGCTCGATCTGACCTTCGCGGCCTATCGCGCCAGGCGCGGCTTCGACAACGCGGCCGACCAGGTCGCGCGCAAGTTCTATCTCGTGCCGGAGTGCAAGTTGTCGAAGCGCACGACGCTCTACGCGGTGGCCGATGCCGAGCGCTTCAACGCGGGCGGCGCGGCGCTGGACACGGGCACGGCGCTGAAGGCGGGCGCGCGGTCGTCGATGTATCTGGCGGCGGGCGTGAGCCACACGTTCTGAGGCGCGGCGGCACCGGCCGGCGGGCGGCGCTTCATCCGGCGGCGGCACGGCCGTCAATCCGGGCAAAGCGCTTCCCGACACGCCCATGAACATCACGTCATCCGCCCTGTTCGCCGCGCTTGCAACCACGACGGCGGGCGATCCGGCCGCCGCCCGCACGGCCCGGCACCAGCGCGAGCAGCAGACGCTGGCCCAGGCGATGAACCAGATGCGCAACCTGCCCGACGCGAAGCAGATCGCGCGGCAGCGCGCCGCCGGCAAGATCGCCCGGCTCCAGGCGCGCCTGATGGAATTGCGCATGCTGCTGCAGCATGCGAGCCCGCAGCAGGCCAGGCTGCTCGCGCGCGAGATCGGCGGCCTTGCCGGCGAACTCGCGCAGGCCGCACGCGCCGCCGGCATGGCCGGAAGCGGCTCGGCCGGCGCCACGCCCGTCAGCGCCGAGCCGATCCCGAGCGGCGGCACCGACATCGCCCCGACAGGCAGCCCGTCGGCCGACGCGGCCGACGAGTCCTCCGCCTCTGACCAGGATGCCGACCGCGATTCCGACCGCGACTCGTCCGCGTCCGCCGCCACCGACGCCGCGGGCCGCAGCCGGCACGCCCGCAGCCCGGCGCAATCGGGCGGCGACGCTTCCCCGCTCCAGCGCCAGCTCGAAGACGCCAGGCGCCTGCTGCGCGAGGTGATCGCGCTCGCACGCGCAAGGCTGCGCGAAGGCGACGAGGACGCCCGGCGCGAACTCGCGCAGGCCGAGCGCGCGCTGTCGGCCTCCGGCACCGCATCGACCGCGAGCGCCGCCCCGGCCGCGCCAGCCAGCGGCGTCACCGCCGCGCTCTATACCTCGCTCGGCACCGCCGACGGTGGCGCCGCCGCTTCCGCGAGCGGCGGCCTCAGCCTCCAGGCCTGAACCCGCCGGACCGCCACGGCAGCGACCGCCATCAGAAGAAGCGCGCGTCGCCGAGCGACTCCGCCGTGCGCTCATGCGCATCGATCAGCGCCGCGACCGCCGCCGCGCCGTCGGTCTCGGCCAGCTTCAGCACCCGGCCGTCGATCGCCGACATCTGCGTGTAGCGCAGCACCGGCAGCGCCGCCTCGTCGAGCGCGAGCGTGGTGCCGACCACCAGCTTCGGCCGGTGCCCGGTCTCGCGGATGATTTCCATCAGCAGCACGATGGCGTCGAGCGTGGCGCCGGCCACCGCGCCGACCGTCGTCAGGTCGAAGATCGCGCAGTAGTCGGCATCGATCAGCTCGCCGAGCAGGCTCGGATCGTCGTAGCGGCCCGACACGTTTCGGATGCGCTTGTCGGCCGACTTCTCGGCCGGCGCGCTGTCGAGCAGCAGGATGCGATCGATGGCGCTTTCGCGGCCGCCCGAATCGGTGAGCCGGTTGCGCTCCAGCAGCTGCGTGGCGAGTGCGCGGGCGAGCGGGCTGGCGCCGTGGGTGATGAAAACTTTCATGAATCTCTCCGGCGCGGTCGTTGCCGCGCGCTTGTCGTGAATGGAACACAGCGCGACAGACATGCCAGTCGCGTGCCGAGCGGCGACGCCGACGGCCGGCCGCGCAAACGCATCGTTCCGCCGCATCCGCGGCCGTGCATTGCCGGTCGGGCGCCCGGCTGCCGTGGTGAATCGGCCCTTGCACGGCCCGCTGCGGCCGCCTTCGGTCGCCTGCGAAACGCCGGCCGATGGCAGCGCGCACGGCGGTTGCTTCGGAGTGTCCGGCAGCAACCATTCAACCATCCGGCGCGAAGGAAATTTCAGATGGACGTCGTCTACAAGACAAAGATGCTCACGCAAGGCGGCCGCGGCGGCCAGATCCAGAGCGATGACGGCAGCTTCAAGCTCAAGCTGTCGGTGCCGAAGGAGATGGGCGGCAAGGGCGAGGGCCCCAATCCCGAGATGCTGTTCGCCGGCGCATTCGCCGCCTGCTTCGAGCATTCGGTGCGCCACATCGCCAAGCTCGACAAGCTCCCGCTCAAGGGCAGCTATGTCGAGTCGGACATGACGATGTACGTGACCTTCGAGGGCCAGTACAAGATCGCGCTCACGCTCACCGTGCACATGGCGGCGAGCTTCGACCAGACCACCGCCGACAGCCTGCTCGAACGGGCCAAGGCCATCTGCCCGTACTCGGATGCGACCAAGGGCAACATGACGCTCAATCTCGTCGCCCTGCTCGATCCGCCGCCGGGCGCCTGAAGCGCCACGCGGCAAGCCGCGTCGGCACCATCGACGGCCCGACCGCCCGACAAGGCGGCCGGGCCGTCTTGCTTGCGGCCGCCCAATGAGCGCCATGCCGCGCAGGCCACGGGTGCCCGGCGCCGCTCGTCCGTATTGAATCGGGCGCCAAGCCCGGTCGCCCGTTCAGGACGGCGGCGTCAGGCCCGGTGACCGCCGCAGCGCCTGCGGCAGCGGCTGATCCGGGCCCGTCGGCTCAGAACGGCAGCGCCACGCCCGGCCGGGCCGTCTGGATCGCGGCGCGGAAGGCGGCCTGCACCCGCTTGTAGGCCGCGTCGCTCGCGCCCTCGAAGCGCAGCGTCAGCGCCGGCCCGGTGCTCGAGGCGCGCAGCACGCCGAAGCCGTCGGGCCAGATCACGCGCAGGCCGTCGGTCGTGACGATTTCCGGCGCGCCGTCGAAGCTGGCCTTGGCCGCGATCTCGGCCACCAGCGGTCCGGCCTCGCCCTCGTTGACCTTGATGCGCACTTCCTGCGCGGTGAAGGCCTTGGACAGCGCCGCCACCGCCGCCGGCCCGTCGGGCTGGTGCGACAGCGCCTCGGCGATGCGCGCTGCGGCGTAGAGCGCGTCGTCATGGCCATGCCAGCGGTCACGGAAGTAGAAGTGGCCGCTGTACTCGCCGCCGAGCGTCGCGCCGTCGGCCGTCATGGCGGCCTCGATGAAGCCGTGGCCGCTCGGCGCATAGCCGATGCTCGCGCCGCGCTCGGCCAGCCAGCCGGCCAGGCGCGGCGAGGTCTTCACGTCGCCGACGACCTTGAGCCCGGGCGTGGCCGCGACCTGATCGGCGGCCAGCAGCATCAGCACGCGGTCGGCCTCGATCGCATAGCCGCGCGTGTCGACCACGCCCAGACCGGCGCCGTCGCAGCTGAACGCGATGCCGACTTCGCCCTGCGCGCTGCTGCGCTGGGTCGAGACCAGGTCGATGAGGTTCTCGCGGTTGGTCGGATCGGGAAAATGGTTGGCGAAATTGCCGTCCACCTGCGGCCAGATCACGCTCACCGTCGCGCCGATGCGGCGGAACAGCTCCTCGGCGATGGCGCCGGTCGCGCCGTTGCCGCAGTCGAGCGCCAGCTTCACCGGACGCGCGAGCTTGATGTCGGCCGCGACCTTGTCGATGTAGGCCTCGTCGAAGCTTTCGCGCTCGTAATCGCCCGAGCCCTTGGCGAAGTCGCCGGCCTCGACGCGCTGGTACAGCGCCGCGATCGCATCGCCGCACAGCGGCACGCCGGCGAGCATCACGCGCAGGCCATCCCACTGGGCGTTGCTGCGACCGCCGGTAATCATCACGCCGCTGCCGCCGGCCGCTTCGTGCGCCGCGAACTGCAGCACCGGCGTGGCGCACAGGCCCACGTCGATCACGTCGACACCGGCATCGTTGATGCCGCCGGCGACGGCGCTGGCGTAATCGGCCGACAGCAGGCGGCCATCGCGCCCGACGGCGATGCGCTTGATGCCGCGCGCGGCCGCTTCGCTGCCGATGGCAAGACCGATCTTCTCGGCAATCTGGGGGGTGAGCGTCTGGCGTACGAGCCCGCGAATGCTGCTCGACCGGAAAATTTCTGCTGGCACTGACATGCGCGCTCCCGTGGAGGTGTGGGTTCGGGGCCGCCCGGCCGGCGCTGTCGGGTTCGTGCCAATGCGCACATCGATTGCGCCCTGACCGCGACACCGCGCGCCTTGGCCGACGGTTTTTGTCGGATTCGGCCCACCGGAGAAGGCTGAATGCGAGCGGTGTGCCAGACCGCGCGATTCATGCCTGCCGACCACGCTGCGTCCATCGCGGTGATGTTTCGAAGCCCAAAACGTAACCACGGCCCAACGCATTTCCAAACCCTGCTCGACTGCGGGGTACACTGGCTGCCACAGATATGCGCAAGACCCGTTTTTCAAGGTCTTTTTTCCCACTCCGCTCCGCGTGCAAGTTTGCGGGGCCGGCCTGGTTTGAGCTCCCGGTTGGCGTTTCTTGAGTGTTTCTGTTCCTGCCGTTCAAGCGGCCGGAGGGTTTTACTTTTTTATTTCACTCGGCAAGGAAACAAGTTCCATGAGTATTCAGACTGGCACCGTGAAGTGGTTCGACGACGCCAAAGGCTACGGCTTCATCACCCCCGAAGACGGCAGCAAGGATCTGTTCGCGCACTTCAGCGAAATCCGCAACGAAGGCGGTTTTCGCAGCCTGAAGGAAAACCAGCGCGTTGAGTTCGAAGTCAAGCAGGGCCAGAAGGGTCTGCAAGCCGCGAACATCCGCGTGATCTGATCACCGCCGCCGGAGCTACCCGCTCCGGCACGCGGCGTTTCGGTCGGCGCGTCATCCATGTCACTCCGCGAGTCGGGGCATGGATGACGCGCCGATCTTCATTTCAGCCCCAGCAAATGCGCATGTACACCACCGCGATCTTCGACATGGACGGCCTGCTGCTCGACAGCGAACGGCCCATTCGCGACGCCTGGGCCGTGAGCCTGCCGAACTTCGGCTTCGTGTTCGACGATGCGGTCTGGCTCGACATCATCGGCCGGCCGATCAATGAATCGCGCATCCGGCTGTGCGCGCATTACGGCCCCGACTTCGACTACGACGCGGTGTTCCGTCACGCCAATCTCGCGCTGCGCGCCCATCACGATGTGCACGGCTACAACGTGAAGCCCGGCGTGCAAGCGCTTGTCGCGGCGCTCGCGGCGGCCGGCGTGCGCTGCGGCGTGGCCTCGTCCACCCGGCGCGAAGAGGTGGCGCGCCGGCTCGACCGCACCGGCCTGCTGCCGCTGTTCGCCAGCATCACCGGCGGCGACGAAGTAGCGCGCGGCAAGCCCGAGCCCGACATCTTCCTGCTCGCCGCCGAGCGCCTGGGCGCCGCCGCGCCCGACTGCCTGGTGTTCGAGGACTCGGATCACGGCGCGCGCGCCGCCTTTGCCGCCGGCATGGGGCTGGTGGCCGTGCCCGACCTCAAGCCGGCCTGCGACCACACGCGCGAGCATGCCGTCGCGGTGCTCGAATCGCTCGAACACGCCCTGCCGCATCTGCCGCGCTGGTTTGCCGGCGGCGCCACCACTACCATCGTCGGAAAACCGCCCCCGGAAAACCCCAGGACGCCGCGCCAGCCATGACTGCCGCCTTCACCGAACTGCGACGCGCCGATGCCGACGACCGCCCGCTGGTCGAGGCGATGCTGGTCGAACACTGTGCCGAGCTGTGCATCGCGCCGGGCGACATCGAGCGCTACTGGCGCGACGACAACTACTTTCCCTTCCTCATCCAGCAGGACGGCCGGCTGGCCGGCTTTGCGCTGGTGCGCCGGCGCGTGGAAGACGGCCGCTTCGAGCTGGCCGAGCTGCATGTGCGGCCCGAATGGCGCCGGCACGGCATCGGCCGCTGGGCCGCGCGCGCGCTGCTGTGGAAATTTCCGGGCGAATGGAAGGTGGAGACGCTGCCGCGGCTCGACGGCGCGCGCGACTTCTGGCGCTCCACGCTCAGCACACTGCCGCGCCTGGCCGACGTGAGCGAGCGGACCGACGGCGACCGCAGCCTGTTCCGCTTCGTGCTGCCGCCCGGACGCGGCGCGGTGCGGCCGGCGCGCGCCAGCGACGCCGCCGCGATCGCGCGCATCCATGTCCACGCCTGGCAGGCCGCCTATCGCGGGCTGCTGCCCGAGAGCTTTCTCGCCTCGCTCTCGGCCGGCGAGCGCGAGGCCTACTGGCGCGATGCCATCGTGCGGCGCAGCGCCACCGTGTTCGTCGCCACCGACGATGCCGACCGCGATCTCAACGGCTGGATCGCCATCGGCCCGGCGCGCGACGCCGACGCACCGGCCGGCGCCGGCGAGGTGCTCGGCCATTGCGTCGATCCGATGATCTGGTCCAACGGCGTCGGCACCGCGCTGTGGCGCGCCGCGCGCGAGGCGCTCGGCCAGCTCGGCTTCCGGCGCGTGCTGCTCTGGGCGCTGGCCGACAACCGGCGCGCGCGCAGCTTTTACCAGCGCGCCGGCTTCGGCCCCGACGGCAGCGAAAAGACCATCGTGCGCGGCGAGAGCGAAGTGCGCGAGATCCGCTACGTCACCGATCTGGCGCGCCCCGACGCCAGCGTGTTCGCGCAACTGCCGCCGCCCGGCGACGCCGCCGATCCGGCCTGACGCCGGCGCCGGCTGTCGCGTCCAGCCATCCCGCGCGCCAATATCCTTGCGCCGCGCCCGGGAATCCGCACACTGGACGCACGACAACCAGAAACCTCCCCCGCCATGCCAGCCCTCACCGAGTCCGACTTCGCCCGTTTCCGGCAATGCCCGCGTCGCCACTGGCTGCACCGCCAGCGCGGCGATGCCGAGTCCGCCGCCCCGGTCGATGCGCTGGTCGCCGACGTGCTCGGCCGCGCCTGGCCCGGCGCGGTGCGCATCCCGGCCGACGCGCCGTTCGCCGAACGCGTGGTGGCCACCGCACGCGCCCTGACCGCCGCCGCGCCGCGCCCGATCATCGATGCCTGCTTCAGCGGCGACGACGGCCTGGATGTGCGCGTCGACCTGCTGGTGCCGCTCGAAAAGGGCGCGCCGGGCCGCTGGCGCGTGGTCGGCATCCGCCACGCCAGCAGCTTTGGCGAGCATGAGATCGACCTGGTCGCGCTCGCCGCGCGCGCGGTGCGCAATGCCGGCGTGCATGTGGCCGGCGTCGACGTGGCGCGCATCGATACCGACTTCGTCTATCCCGGCTACGGCTGGTACGGCGGCCTGTTCGCGCCGATCGAGGTCAGCGCCAGCGTCGAGGACCGGCCGCTCGGCCAGTGGATCGCCGACCTGCACCATCTGCCCGAGGGCCCCGAGCCCGCCATTCCGCCCGGCGCCCACTGCCTGCGGCCCACGCCCTGCCCCTATCTCGACAGCCACTGCGCGCCGCCGCCCCAAGGCCCGGCCGCCGAAGCCGACCGGCTGCGGCTCGACCTGTTCGGCCGCGACCTCGCCGCCCAGCTGCGCGCCGAAGGCCGCACCAGCCTCGCCGACGTGCCGCTCACCCGCCTGCCCAGCGACCGGCTGCGCCGCATGCAGCGCGCCGTGCTCGCCGGCCAGCCCATCGTCGAGGCCGCCGCCGCGCGCGAACTCAGCCGCTACCCGGGCCGGCGCCGCTGGCTGCGCTTCGAGACCATCGGCTTTGCCGTGCCGATCTGGCCCGGCACCCGGCCCTACCAGGTGCTGCCCTATCAATGGGCCTGCGATGTCGAGCGCGCCGACGGCAGCGGCGTGGAGCACCACAGCTTTCTGGCCGACCGCAGCGGCGACCCGCGCCGCGCCTTCACGCTCAGCCTGCTGGCGGTGCTGGGCGAGACCGGCCCGGTGTTCGCCTACAACGCCGGCTTCGAGCGCAATCGCATGACCGAGCTGGCCCAGCTGTTCGACGACCTCGCGCCGGCGCTCAACAACGCCGCCGCCCGCATCGTCGACCTGTTCCATCTGCTGCGCGCCAACGCCTACCACCCGGCCATGGACGGCTCCTGGTCGGCCAAGTCGGTGTTCCGCGCCTTCGCGCCCGATGTCGAAGCCGACCGCTTCGATGCCGCCGACGGCGCCGCGCCGCTCGAAGCCTTTGCGCTCTCGCTGCGCGACAAGCTCGATCCGGCCGAAGTGACCCGGCTGCGCGCCGCGCTGGAGGACTACGGCCAGCGCCAGACGCTCGCGCTGCGGCGCCTGACCGAAGCGCTCGGCGGCGAAGCCACCGGCTACTGACGCCAGCCACGTCGGCGCGCTGCGCGGCCTTGCCGGCGCGCCCGCCAGCGCCCGAGCATCGCGCCCAAACGAAAACGGCCGCCCGAAGGCGGCCGTTTCTCATTGCCGATCGGCGCTAGCCGATCACACCTGCTCGATGCCGGCCAGACGCCAGCCGTCGCCCTGCTCGCGCAGCAGATGCCAGACCTCGTCCACCGTTTCGGCCGGCGCGCCGGCTTCGCTCACATGGCCACGGAAGCGCAGGCTCGCCACCTGGGCACCGTCGCCGTTGCGCGTGAAGTCGACCACCTCGGCACGCATGTCGACCACCTGGGTGTCGGCCGGGCCGCCACGGCCGTCCAGATCGACGCGCAGCTGCTCGAACATCATCGGCGTGGTGTATTTGCGCAGGCCTTCCACGTCACCGCTGTTGTTCAGGTCCTGCATGGTCTTGAAGAAGGCCGGCGCGACACGTTGCAGCTCGTCGGCATCGGGCCCGTAGCCGACGGCACCGGCCGCCGGCGCCGCCGTGCGATAGGCATTGCTGCCGCCGGCCGAATACGCGCCCGGCACCGCCGCCGCCGGCCGCGCCTGATTGCGCTTCCACATGTAGAAGGCGCCGGCGCCCAGCAGACCGACCAGCAGCCACAGCCACATGCCGCCGCCCGACGACTGCTGGCCCGGCATCGCGCCATAGCCGGCCGCCGGCGCCGCCGCACTGGCCGCCGCCGGCTCCATCGGCGCGCCGCCGCCGCTCACGCCACCGTTGTTGTAGTTGCCGCCACCGGCAGGCGCATTCGGCCGCATGGCTTCACTGGCCACATAACCGGCCGCCGCGCCCACGGCCGCACCGGCCAGCGCCGGGGCGACCCAGCTGCTGCCCGAGCGTGCCGGCGCGCCGGCTGCCGCGCCTGCCGGCGCTGCCGCAGCACCGGCCGCCGGCGCCGCATAGCCACCGGCCTGGGCCGGCTGGGCATCCTGGCCGCGCACGCGGTTCATCACCTCGGGCCGCTGCATGCCGCTGGCACCGCCCGAACCCACGCGCGACGACGACGGCGCCACGGCATACGAGGAAGAAGACGAGCGCGAAGCGCCCGCCGACGAGGACCTGCCACTGCCAACGCGCGCCTCGGCAGGCGCGGCGACCGACAGAACTACCGACGTCGCAATGAGAGCGGCGACGAGACGGGAAGGGGTCTTGCTCACTTGGATGGACTCCATTCACGAAGAAACCGGCGGGCGCGCGCCTGCGACGCAGGGCGCGATCCGGCCTGAAGGCAAGTTTGGGACGAAAAGCCCAAAGCCAAGCCGAAGCCTAGCTTACAAAAAGGTTTCAAAACCGCCGCAAACCTGCCCAGACGTCACAGGCCGAACACCACGATGGTCGCGCTGCCGCCCGCCGCCTGATAGACCGGATGGGTATAGCCGCTCGCCACCGCCAGGCGCTGATGGCCGCCCGCGCGATACGAAATCACGCCGCCGCCGTTGGGCGCGCCGGTGCGGATCATGCGCAGCTGCACGCCGCTGGTCGCATCGATGGCCACGAGGCGGCCTTCGAGGTCGGCGGTGAACACCAGCTGGCCCGCCGTCGCCGTCACGCCGGCCAGCAGCGGCTTGCTCGAATGCCAGCGCCAGCGCGCCATGCCGGTGTGCGAATCGACCGCCGTGATCCAGCCGCCGGCCAGCTCGATCGGATCGCGCGTGCCATAGCCGTTGGCCCAGCCCAGATAAGGCTGGCGCAGCGTGAACACCGGCGTCGGGCCCTGGATGGCGCGCGCGCACCAGTCGATGGCGCCCACATAGACCAGATTGGTCATCGGGCTGTAGGCCGGGCCGTTCCATTGCACCGCCGCCACCGGGCAGAACCACAGGCCGGGCGCCGGCGGAATGTCGCCAGTGGTGTTGACCTGCGGCACCACCGGCAGCTTGAACAGCGGCTTGCCGGTGTTCTGGTCGACCACATGCAGCACGCCGTCCTTGCCGGCCACGGCCACCACGCGGCGCCCATCCCAGTCGGTGTAGGACGACACCACCGACGTATCCCAGTCGCGGTCCTCGGGGCCGAGCAGCTGATAGCTCCACCTGAGCGCGCCGGTCGTCGCATCGAGCGCCACCAGGCTGTTGGTATAGAGGTTGCGGCCCGGTCGCACCGCCTTGTTGTAGTCGGGCCCCGGATTGCCCACGGGAATCAGCAGCAGATTGGCGAAGGGCACGAGCGAATAGCTGGTCCAGGTGCCGCCGCCGCCATGCGCCAGGCTGAGCGGATTGGTCCAGGTTTCGGCGCCGGGCTGGCCCACCTGCGGCACCGTGTCGAAGCCCCAGAGCTTGTGCCCGTCGACCGCCGAGAACGCCATCATCTGGCCGCGAATGCCCGAATCGCCGCCGGCCTTGCCGATGTAGACCTGTCCGTTGGCCGACAGCGGCGCCGCCACCGCGTACTCGCCCAGGTTGGGATCGGCGGCGGCGGTCTGCCACAGCAGCCGGCCGGTGACGGCGTCGAGCGCAATCAGATAGCCGTCGTTGGTTCCGCGGAACACCCGGCCCTCGGCAATGGTCGCGCCGTTGTTGCTGCGGCCGTTCTCGGGGCCGAGCGGCTGCCATTCATGCTTCCAGCGCAGCGCGCAGCTGTTGGCGTCGATGGCATAGGTGCTGCGCGCGGTGGTGAAGAACAGCGTGCCGTCGTAGACCACCGGCCCGCTGCGGAAGGCCAGCGTCTCGCCGCTGTCGAAGCGGCACAGCTCGCGCACGGCGCCGATGTTGGCGCGGTTGATCTCGTCGAGCTGCGAATAGCGGAAGCCGCGATAGCCCTTGTTGAAGGTGGTCCAGTGGCTGCCTTCGTAGTCCACGCCTTCGCTCAGCGATTGCGGCGGCACATTGCTGGCCGGGCGGCTGGCGTAGAGGGTGGTCTGGGCGCGGGCGGATGCGGCGCAGGCGAGCGCCAGGCTTGCAAGCGCAATGCGCAGGGTGGTGCTCATGACGGGTCTCCGGATGGCCGTCCCGGCGCGCTCGATGTCGGCGGCGGGATCGGCTCAGCCGGCGATCATCGACGCCGCCTCGCGTGGGCATCCACTCGCAGCGCACCCGCGCATGACAGGCGGGAGCCGGCCCGTCGCGGACGGGTGCCGCTTCAGCGCGGCCGCACGTAGGCCAGCAGGCGCACGTCGCCGTCGGCCAGCAGCTCGACCGAATGGGTGTCGAGCGCGAGCCGGCCGTCGAGTTCGGTGAGTTCGGGCAGCGCCGCCATGCCGCGTCCGGGGCCGAGCAGGCAGGGCGCGAGGTAGATAAGCAGCTCGTCCACGCAGCCCTCGCGCAGCAGCGAGCCGTTGAGCTTTTCGCCGGCCTCCACATGCAGCTCGTTGATGCCGCGCTTGCCCAGCTCGGTCAGCATCGCGGGCAGATCGACCTTGTTGCTGGCGTCGGGCAGCGACACCACTTCCACGTCGCGGCGCGCGAGCGCGTCGGCCTTGAGCGCAACGGTCGGGTCGTGCAGGCCGGCGGCAAACACCAGCGTGCCGGTCGCCACGATCTTGGCTTCAAGCGGCACGCCGAGGTGGGCATCGATCAGCACGCGCCTGGGCTGGCGCGGGGTTTCGACCAGCCGCACATTCAGCTGCGGATCGTCGGCGCGCACGGTGCCAAGGCCGGTGAGCACGGCGCAGGCGCGCGCGCGCCAGGCATGGCCGTCGGTGCGCGCCGCCTCGCCGGTAATCCATTGCGACACGCCGTTCTCGAGCGCGGTGCGCCCGTCGAGGCTGGCCGCGATCTTCATGCGCACCCAGGGCCGGCCGCGCGTCATGCGCGAGATGAAGCCGCGATTCAGCGCCTCGGCCTCGCTGCGCAGCAGGCCGCAGCGCACGTCGATGCCGAAGTCGCGCAGGGTTTGCAGGCCGCGTCCGGCCACCTGCGGATTGGGGTCTTCCATCGCCGCCACCACGCGGGCGATCTTTGCCTCGCGCAGCGCGCCGGTACACGGCGGCGTGCGGCCGAAGTGATTGCAGGGTTCGAGCGTGACGTAGGCGGTCGCGCCCACGATGCCGTCCGGCCCGACCTTGGCGCGCGCATCCATCAGCGCCATCACCTCGGCATGCGGCTCGCCGGCGCGGCGATGAAAGCCCACGCCCAGCACCTCGTCGCCGCGCGCGATGACGCAGCCCACGCGCGGATTGGGTGTGGTGGTGAACAGCCCCTGGCGCGCGGCGGCAAGCGCGCGGCGCATGTGGGCATGGTCGAACTCGGTGAACATCGTCGGCTCCCCCGCCGGTCGCGGGATGGCTCAGCGCCGCCGCGACTTCTCGACTTCCTGGATGACTTCCTTGAACTCGCCCACGTCGTTGAAGCTGAAGTACACGCTTGCAAAACGGATGTAGGCGATCTTGTCGAGCTTCTTCAGCTCGCGCATCACGAGTTCGCCAATGCGCTCGCTCGGCACTTCCTTGGCGCCGAGCGATACCAGCTTGTCCTCGATCCGCGTGATCGCATCATCCACCGCCGCGGCGCTCACCGGGCGCTTGCGCAGCGCCAGCGTGAAGCTGGCCTTGAGCTTGTCGCGGCTGTACTCCACGCGGCTGCCGTCGCGCTTGACCACCACGGGCAGCATCACCTCGATGCGCTCGTAGGTGGTGAAGCGCTTGTCGCAGGCCGGACAGCGCCGGCGCCGGCGATTGACCTGACCGCCATCGGTCAGGCGGGTTTCGAGCACCGACGTGTCGTCGTGTCCGCAGAACGGGCAGTGCATGCCGGTGCCCTCGCCGCTTACTTGCTGCCGTACACCGGGAAGGCGTCGGTCAGCGTCTTCACCTCGGCGCGCACGCGCTCCAGCACGGCGGCATCGCCCGGCGCGGCCAGCACGTCGGCGATGAGGTTGGCGGTCTTCTCGGTCTCGGCTTCCTTGAAGCCGCGCGTGGTCAGCGCCGGCGTGCCGACGCGGATGCCCGAGGTGACGAAGGGCTTCTCCGGGTCGTTGGGGATGCCGTTCTTGTTCACCGTCAGGTGCGCCTCGCCGAGCACCTTCTCGGCTTCCTTGCCGGTGATCTTGAGCGCGCGCAGGTCGACGAGCATGACGTGGCTCTCGGTGCGGCCCGACACGATGCGCAGACCGCGCTTGATGAGCGTCTCGGCCATGACCTTGGCGTTCTTGGCCACTTGCTCCTGGTAAGCCTTGAACTCGGGTTGCAGCGCCTCTTGAAACGCCACCGCCTTGCCCGCGATCACATGCATGAGCGGACCACCCTGGATGCCGGGGAAGATGGCCGAATTGATCGCCTTCTCATGCTCGGCCTTCATCAGGATGATGCCGCCGCGCGGGCCGCGCAGGCTCTTGTGCGTGGTGCTGGTGACCACGTCGGCGAAGGGCACCGGGTTGGGGTACACGCCGGCGGCGATCAGGCCCGCGTAGTGCGCCATGTCGACCATGAAGATCGCGCCGACTTCCTTGGCGATCTTGGCGAAGCGCTCGAAATCGATGCGCAGCGCAAACGCCGAGGCGCCCGCGATGATGAGCTTGGGCTTGGCTTCGCGCGCCAGCGCTTCCATGCGGTCGTAGTCGATGTCCTCGGCTTCGTTCAGGCCGTAGGACACCACGTTGAACCACTTGCCCGACTGGTTGAGCGCCATACCGTGCGTGAGGTGGCCGCCTTCGGCCAGGCTCATGCCCATGATCGTGTCGCCGGGCTTGAGGAAGGCCATGAACACGGCCTGGTTGGCCTGCGAGCCCGAGTTGGGCTGCACGTTGGCGGCTTCGGCGCCGAACAGCTTCTTCACGCGGTCGATGGCGAGCTGCTCGACCACGTCCACGAATTCGCAGCCACCGTAGTAGCGCTTGCCGGGATAGCCCTCGGCGTACTTATTGGTCAGCTGGGAGCCCTGGGCTTCCATGACGGCCGGCGAGGTGTAGTTCTCGCTGGCGATGAGTTCGATGTGGTCTTGCTGGCGACCGTTTTCGGCCTGGATGGCCGACCAGAGTTCGGCATCGACCGAGGCGATGGTGTGGGTAGCGCGATTGAACATGGATTCCTCAGGGACGGGACGGGGGTGGAATGCCGGCCACGGGGCGGACTGACCGCCGCGCGAGACCGCTGTTTCACCATCGATGCCCAGGCGAACGGCTGATGCGGCAGGTGCTGGAACCCTTGCGCGGTGGCGGAGCCGGTTGGCCTGCCATCACCGCGCTGCGGGTTCTCGACCGCCGCGCCCTGCGCTCCCCCGTGGTGAGCCCACGTATTCGCCAGTCACGCAGGATTGAATGGTCGGCGGATTGTAGGGGACAGACACTAGCTGGTAAATAAAAAGAATGTTGAATCGGCTACGAAATTATATTAAATCGATCAGGTAAACCGCAGGTATTCAGCAACCCTTCGTCATCAATCAAAGAGGTGGCATGCAAATATTTTCATGCATATACTTTATGCTTTTAAAACCATGAAACACAAAGCCCACACGTTATGAGCGACCGAACCCAACAAACACCCAACAGCTCCGCCAAACCCGAAAAGAAAGATCAAAGTGCCGAACCAGCCAATACCCGCTGGTGGGAATCATATCTCGTTCGTTATTTCATAGGATTTGTATGTGCCTGCGCTTGCATTATCGCCCTATCATTTAAGTTCGGCCTACTTGAGGCCGCACACAGCATCATTGCACCCACAGCATCCAACCTTAAGCCAGATTGGTCTGCGCTTGTTATCCTTGGAAGCGCATTGAGCGTTGGATTTTGTTATATCGCCAGTAGCCCAATTACCGTCTTACATGCCGGACGCTACAGAAAAGGAAGGGTCGATCAGCATTCAAGAAATTTCTGGCTTGCTTGGACACCTATTGCAGCAATATCAGTCTTTCTGAATATCGAATGGGATTTCGAGGCAAGTGAATGGTTATCTTGGTGCGTTGCCATATTTATTCTTTGCATTCTATTTTCTCCCGCGTCCCCCTCGGACAGGGCGAAGCTTTCCCAGCACACCGGCATCAATGCTAGAGAAAACTTTATAACTCGCAACCCACGCTCCTGGTTCGCTGCTCAATGGCTCTGCTGGCTTATAGGGCTAATTGGATTCATTCGGTACATGGCAAATTTTGAAATTATTCACATTACCCGCCAAACGTTCAATTGGTGGATTCTATCACTTCCCGTTGCATGGATTGGCATTGCCCAATACGCCGTATTGTTCCGCGTACTATTCGAACAAGATCAAATCAATATTTTTTATCAACAGCTCTTTAACTCAAGGAGGCAGGCACACGCACGAGATATTCGCGACACATATACTCACCTACGAGAGCACTCCAACTCCGTCTTTATTGTAGTTGTCGAAATAGCCATTTTTTCCTGGGTTAATGCACTTTATGATTCAATGAATTATAACTGGCATTCACAATCAGAATTCCCAACAGATTTATTGCAGCACTTGCTCGGCGGCTTATTCATATGGATGGTACCCACTGTGTTCCTATGGTCACGCGCAAATGCAATGGAACGTGCGTTTGCAGAAAACCCAGAACTGTTCCTATCACGCAGGCGCCATCGAAAAGTGTATTAGAGCAAATACAATTTGGCGTGATTTCATTGCAATGCTCTTGCGTTCTTAAGGACTCTCCATGCCCCTCACCGCCCTCATCACCGGCGCCACCGCCGGATTCGGCGCGGCAATCGCCCGCCGTTTCGTGGCCGAAGGCCACCGCGTCGTCATCGCCGGCCGCCGCGCCGAGCGGCTTGATGCCCTCGTCGCCGAACTCGGCGCCGCCGCGCACCCGGTCGTGCTCGACGTGCGCGACCGCGACGCGGTGTTCGCCGCCGTCGCCGCGCTACCGGCCGACTTCGCCGCCATCGATCTGCTGGTCAACAACGCCGGCCTCGCGCTCGGGCTGGAGCCGGCGCAGCGCGCCGACCTCGACGACTGGGAGCGGATGATCGACACCAACATCAAGGGCCTGGTCTACATGACGCGCGCGCTGCTGCCCGGCATGGTCGAGCGCGGGCGCGGCCATGTGGTCAACCTCGGCTCGGTGGCGGGCGAGTTCCCCTATCCGGGCGGCAACGTGTATGGCGCGACCAAGGCCTTCGTCCATCAGCTGTCGCTGAATTTGCGCGCCGACCTGCTCGGCACGCCGGTGCGCGTGACCGATGTGCAGCCGGGCCTGTGCGGCGGCACCGAGTTCAGCAACGTGCGCTTCAAGGGCGACGACGCCAAGGCCGCCAAGGTCTACGAGAACACCCAGCCGCTCACCGCCGAGGACATCGCCGACACCGTGTTCTGGGTGGCGACGCGGCCGGCGCACATCAATGTCAACAGCATCCAGCTGATGCCGGTGTGCCAGGCCTTCGGGCCGCTGGCGGTGCACAAGGGCTGAGCGACGGCGCGCGCGGGCAAGTGCCTGTCGCGCGGCGGCAAGCGCGGCGCTGGCGCGGCTTGTCATTCGCAGCCTGAATGGCGCGGATTCAGAACATTCAGTTCAGCGATGATTGGGCAATCCGTATAAAGGCGACCAGTTCGCTCGATTAAGGGTTTACCCCATGACCATCCAACGCCTTCCGCTGCGCGCCCGCGCCCTCCTCCGTCACAGCCGGCTGTTGCAGATCGGCCTGCTGATGTCGGTCTGGTGGCTGGCGGAAAGCCTGCGCCACTGGCTCGGCCTGCCGGTGCCGGGCAGCGTGCTGGGCCTGGGCGCGATGCTGGTACTGCTGCTCACGCGGCTCGTGCGGGTCGAGAGCTTTCGGCAGGGCGCGCGCTGGCTGCTGGGCGAGATGCTGCTGTTCTTCGTGCCGGCGGCGATGGCGCTGCTCGATCACCCCGAGTTTTTGAGCGTGACCGGGCTGAAGCTGCTGGCGGTCGTGGCCGTGGGCACGCTGCTGGTGATGGGCACGACCGCGCTGTCGGTCGAGGCCTGCTATCTGTGGACGCGCCGGCAGGCGGCGCGCTGAGCATGGACGCCGCCTTCAGCCTCGCCACCGGCGCCAATCTGCTGCTGTGGCCGGCCGCCACCATCGGCGTGTACTGGCTGGCCAAGCTGGCTTACCGGCGCGTGCGCCAGTGGTGGGCCATGCCGCTGCTGCTGGCGCCGGTGCTGCTGCTGGGCCTCGCGCTCATGGCCGGCGCGCGCTATGACGACTACATGCGCGGCTCGCACTTTCTGCTGCTGATGCTGGGCCCGGCCACGGTGGCGTTTGCGCTGCCCATCTACGAGCGGCGCGCGCTGATTGCGCGCCACTGGAAGGTGCTGGCGGTGGGCGTGTGCGCTGGCAGCGGCATGGCGATGACCAGCGCCTGGCTGCTCGCGACCTGGCTGCATCTGTCGCCGGCGCTGCGGCTGAGCCTGCTGCCGCGTTCCATCAGCACGCCGTTTGCCATCGTGATTTCGGGCGATGTGGGCGGCGTGCCCGACCTGACTGCGGTGTTCGTGATCATGACCGGCGTGTTCGGCGCGGCCACCGGCGGGCTGCTGCTGCGCTGGCTGCCGCTGCGCTCGGCGGTGGCGCGCGGTGCGCTGTTCGGCATGGGCGCGCACGGCGCCGGCGTGACCCGCGCGATGTCGGTCGGCGATGAGGAAGGCTCGATCGCCGGGCTGACGATGGTGCTGGCCGGGCTGCTGAATGTGGCGGTCGCGCCGCTGCTGGCGCAGTTGCTCGGCTGATCCGGCGGCGTGACGCCTGTCCGGGCGGCTCGGCGCGGGCGCCGTCCACCGGGCGAGCATTGCGGCAAAACGAAAAGGGCGGCCTCGCGGTCGCCCTTTTGCATTCAGCGCGCCAACGTGGCGCTCACTCGTCGAGCGTCTCGCTCAGATGCTCGATCTCGCCCCAGCTGCCGATGCGGAAACCGCCGGCCTCGTCATGCAGCAGGCGGTTGATGCTGGCGTTCATCGCGCGCCACTGGCGCGGCGTATCGAGGCCGGTGTTGGCGCCGAGGCGGTAGGCGCAATCGAGCACGCCGCCGTGCAGCGCCACCACCACCTTGCCGCCGGCGTGGGCGCGCGCCACCGTCTCCAGCGCGCCGCGGATGCGCTCGTAGAACGCCCGGCGCGTCTCGCCGTCGTCGGGTTGCAGCATCAGCAGATCGGACGAGTTCCAGCGCGCGAACAGCTCGGGATGGCGCTGCGGAATCTCGGCGATGTACTCGCCTTCCATCGAGCCGAAATTGCGCTCGCGGAAGGCCGGCATCAGCGTGACCGGCGTGGCGCGGCCGGCGGCGATGGCCAGCGCGGTGGCGTGGGCGCGCTTGAGGTCGCTGGAGTAGATCGCGTCGAAGCACTCGCCGGCGAGTGCGCGGCCGGTGGCTTCGGCCTGGCGCCGGCCGAGTTCGTTCAGCTCGATGTCGGCATGGCCCTGGATGCGGTGGGCGCGGTTCCAGCTGGTTTCGCCGTGGCGCACCAGCACGATCTCGGTGACGCCGGGGCCGCGCTCGACGCGCGGGCCGGTCGAGCGCGCGAACGGGATGTCGCTGGGCGCGGCGTTGGCGCTGCCGGCGGCGCTCGTGCCGCCAGCCCGCGCCGCGCCGTCTGCGCTGCCGGTCACGCCGGCACCGCCGGATTCAGGCTGTAGGTGCCGCCGATGCTGGCGCTGTCGAGCACCTTGCCGTCGATGGCGGCAAGCACGTCGGCGCGCGTGAAGCGGCCGGCAATCGTCGCGGGGATGTCGACCTGCGCCACCGACAGCGCATACAGCGTGAAGTGGTAGTGGTGAACGATGGAGTCGTTCCACGGCGGGCAGGGGCCGTCGTAGCCGAAGTAGTCGCCCGACATGTCGGGGTCGCCGTGGAACCAGCCGGTGTAGTCGTTGATGCCGTGGCGCAGCAGCGTGCCGTCGGCGCGCGCGATGGCCGGGCCACCCTTGCCGCGCGGCGTGACGGCATGGCTGAACTCGCCGGCCGCGATCGGCGCGCTGGCGGCCGGCAGGTCGATCAGCACCCAGTGCGTGAAGTCGGCGCGCGGCAGGTCGGCCGGCACGCTGCGGCCTTCCTGGTTCACGTCGTCGGGTTTGGTGGGCACGTCGCTGTCGTGGCAGATGAGCGCCAGCGATTGCGTGCCGGCCGGCAGATCGCTCCACGCGAGATGCGGATTGCGGTTGGCCGACAGCGCCACATGGCTGCCGGCGGCCGGCACCGCGAAGGCAAATTCGCCGGGGATCGGCGACTGGTCGGTAAAGCTGTCGCTCCAGAGTTTCATGTCGGCCTCGGGGTGGGAACGTGGGTGACGGGAGGTTGGTGCAGCCAGATCGTGACCGGCCCGTCGTTGACGAGCCGCACCGCCATGTCGGCGCCGAAGCGGCCGGTCTCGATGGCGGCGAGCCGGTCAGCGTAGCGGGCACGCGTGTCGGCGACGAGGGCGTCGTACAGCCTGCGGCCTTCGTCGGACGGCGCCGCGCGGGTAAAGCTCGGACGCGTGCCCGAGCGCGTGTCGGCGGCCAGCGTGAACTGCGAAACGATGAGCAGGCCGCCGGCCACGTCGAGCAGGCTGCGGTTCATCTTGCCGGCGTCGTCGTAAAAGATGCGGCACTTGGCGAGCTTGTCGAGGATGAGCCGGCCCTCGGCTTCGGTATCGCCGCGCTCGGCGCAGACAAACACCAGCAACCCGCGGCCGATGGCGCCGACGGTCTCGCCGTCGACCACCACCGCCGCCTCGCTCACGCGCTGGAGCAGCGCCAGCATCAGCTCAGCGCGACGCGCGCGAACTTGCGCTTGCCGACTTGCAGCACATAGCTGCCGGCGTCGAGCTTGAGGCCCTTGTCGCTCACGACCGTGCCGTCGATGCGCACGCCGCCCTGCTCGATCATGCGATTGCCCTCGCTCGTGCTCGGCACGAGGTTGGCCTGCTTCAGCAGCGCCGCGATGCCCAGCGGCGCGCCGGTCAGCACCACTTCCGGAATGTCGTCCGGAATGCCGCCCTTCGAGCGATTGACGAAATCGGCCTCGGCCTCCTCCGCCGCCTTGGCGCCGTGAAAGCGCGCGACGATCTCCTTGCCGAGCAGCACCTTGCTGTTGCGCGGATTGGCGCCCTGCTCGATTTCGGCCTTGAACTGCGCGATCTCGGCCAGCGGCCTGAAGCTCAGCAGCTCGAACCAGCGCCACATCTGCACATCCGAAATGCTCATCACCTTGGCGAACATGTCGTTCGCCGGCTCGCTGATGCCGATGTAGTTGTTCTTGCTCTTGCTCATCTTCTCCACGCCGTCGAGCCCTTCGAGCAGCGGCATGGTGAGGATGCATTGCGGCTCCTGCCCGGCCTGCTTCTGCAACTCGCGGCCGACCAGCAGGTTGAACTTCTGGTCGGTGCCGCCCAGTTCCAGATCGCTGTGCAACGCCACCGAGTCGTAGCCCTGCATCAGCGGGTACAAAAACTCGTGGATGGAAATCGGCACGCCTTCCTTGAAGCGCTTGGTGAAGTCGTCGCGCTCCAGCATTCGGGCCACGGTGTGGCTGGCGGCCAGCTTGATCATGCCGCGCGCGCCCAGCGCATCGCACCACTCCGAGTTGTAGCGGATCTCGGTGCGCTCCGGATCGAGCACCAGGCTGGCCTGGCGGTAATAGGTTTCGGCGTTGGCCTTGATCTGCTCCGCCGTCAGCGGCGGCCGGGTGCTGTTTCTTCCCGACGGATCGCCGATAAGAGAGGTGAAGTCGCCGATCAGAAAGATGACCGTGTGGCCGAGGTCTTGCAGCTGGCGCAGCTTGTTCAGCACGACGGTATGGCCGACGTGGATGTCGGGCGCCGTGGGATCGAGCCCGAGCTTGATGCGCAGCGGCTTGCCGCTGGCTTCGCTGCGCTTGAGCTTCTCGATCCATTCGGCTTCCACGAGGAGTTCGTCGCAGCCGCGCTTGGTGACGGCCAGCGCCTCGCGGACGCGATCGCTGAGGCCGGTAGTTTCTTGGGTCATCGGAGGTCTTCGGTGATGTCGCGCGCCCTGCCCGGCACCAGGGCACGGCGCTTGCTAAAGCCTGCCGCCCGCAGGGGCTTGGCTATGGGGCCGATTGCTATACTCGTTGGCTTCGACTAGCCGCCAGACGTTTCAAAGGATTCTAGCGAATGGATTTCGGCTCTCTTTGCCGATGGCCCCGGTTCTCGCGTCGCGCGAAATACGGACTGGTTGCCGGATCGGCCCTCATGCTCGCGAGTTTTGCGGGCGCCATCGCCTCCCTCGGCGAGCAATACGCAGCACAGCCCATGACCAATGGCGCGGTGCTCACCCTTGAACTTCCCCTGCCTTCGCTGGCGGCCCAGGTCGATGTGATCGAGTCGCAGGCGCATGAATACATCGCCGAAGAAGCCGTGCGACCGGGCGATTCGCTCGGCAGCCTGCTCGACCGGCTCGGCCTCGGCGAAGACTTCGCCGCCGCGCGCTTTCTGCGCAGCGACGATCTGGCGAAGCGCGTGATGCAGGTGCGCAATGGCCGCACCGTCACCGCCAAGGTCGACAGCAACGGCAATCTGGTCTGGCTGCGCTTTCCGGTCGCCGGCAGCCTGGCCAGCCGCAATCAGTCGCCGCGCGCCCGCCGCGGCCGCACCACGACCGACGGCGCCAGCGACACGCCGACGCCGCCGGCAGCCGACGAGCAGCTGGTCATCGTCGAGGCCAAGGGCGACAACTTCGTCGCGCGCCAGGAAGCGGTGCGCTTCGAGCGCCGCATCGAGATGCGCGCCGGCAGCATCGCCAGCACGCTGTTCGCCGCCACCGACGCCGCCGGCCTGCCCGACGCGGTCACCAAGCAGCTCGCCGACATCTTCAACAGCGAGATCGATTTCCGCTCCGACCTGCGCCGGGGCGACCGCTTCCGCGTGGTCTACGAGGCGATGTACGCCAACGGCGAATACCGTCAGGCCGGCCGCGTGCTGGCGGCGCAGTTCGTCAACGACGGCAAGACGCATGAGGCAGCCTGGTACGAGCCCGAGCCGGGTCGCGGCAGCTATTACGGCTTCGACGGCAAGAGCCGCCGAGCTGCCTTCCTGCGCGCGCCGCTGGAGTTTTCGCGCGTGACTTCCGGCTTCTCGATGAGCCGGCTGCATCCGATTCTGCAAACCTGGCGCGCCCATCGCGGTGTCGATTACGGCGCGTCTACCGGCACGCCGGTGCGCGCGGTGGGCGATGCGGTGGTCGAGACCGCCGGCTGGCAGAACGGCTACGGCAACGTGGTCATCCTCAAGCACCAGGGCGCGATCAGCACGGTCTACGGCCATCTGAGCGGCTTTGCGCCGGCAGTGCGCAACGGTTCGCGCGTGAGCCAGGGCGATGTCATCGGCTATGTGGGCAGTACCGGCTGGGCCACCGGCCCGCATCTGCACTACGAGTTCCGCATCAACGGCGAGCAGCACGATCCGCTCAGCGTGGCCCTGCCGCAGTCCACGCCGCTCGACGGCCGCCAGCGCATCGCCTTCCAGAGTCAGGTGATGGACTACCAGAAGCGGCTGGCGCTGCTGGCCGAGGTGCCGGCGCAGCTGGCCGCCGTCGCGCCGCGCGCGCGCTGAACGGAGCCGGCGTGCTCTGCATCGGCCTGATGTCGGGCACCAGCCTCGACGGCATCGATGGCGTGCTCGCGCGCTTCGATGCCGATGGCCGGCCGGCACTGCTCGGTCATGCACATCGGGCGTTCGCGCCCGCGCTGCGCGCCGAGCTGCTCGCGCTCCAGCAACCGTCGGCTGATGAATTGCATCGGGCGGCGGTTGCGGCGGTCGGCATTGCCGATGCCTATGCCGAGGTGGTGGCCGCGCTGCTGCCGGCGGCAAATGGCGAGCCGGTGGCGCTGATCGGCGCCCACGGCCAGACCGTACGCCACCGGCCCGACTGCGGCTACACGCTGCAACTGCTCGACGGCGCAAGGTTGGCCGAGCGCAGCGGCATCACCGTCATCGCCGATCTGCGCAGCCGCGATGTGGCGGCCGGCGGCCAGGGCGCGCCGCTGGTGCCGGCCTTCCACGCGGCGGTGTTCGGCGCCGCTGGCGAAGAGCGGCTGGTGGTCAACATCGGCGGCATCGCCAATGTGAGCCGGCTCGGCGCCGACGGTGCGGTCGCCGGCCACGACACCGGCCCCGGCAATGTGCTGCTCGACCTGTGGGTCGAGCGCAACCTCGGCGAGCCCTTCGACCGCAACGGCGCCTGGGCCTCGATCGGCGAGCTCGACGATCTGCTGCTGTCCGACCTGCTCGACGACGATTTCTTCTTCCGCCCGCCGCCCAAGAGCACCGGGCGCGATCTGTTCAATGCCGACTGGCTCGACACGCGCCTGCGCGCCTACGGCCATCTCGCGCCCGAGGATGTGCAGCGCACGCTGGTCGAGCTGACCGCCGCCAGCATCGCGCACGAAGTCACGCCCGAGACCGCGAGCGTCATCGTCTGCGGCGGCGGCGCCCGCAATGCCGAGCTGATGCTCGCGCTCGCCGCGCAGGTCGGCATGCGCGCGCCCGGCTGCGCGGTGGAAACCAGCGCCGAGCACGGTGTGGCGCCCGAGCATGTCGAGGCGCTGGCCTTTGCCTGGCTGGCGCTGCGCCATGAACACGGCCTGCCCGGCAATCTGCCGGCGGTCACCGGCGCCGCCGGCCCGCGTGTGCTCGGCGCGCGCCATCCGGCCTGAATCACAGCGCCAGAAACGATTCGAGGCGCTCGGTCCGCTGGAAGTCCAGCAGTCCGGGCGCCTCGCAGCCCGCCGACCCGGCGCTCACCGGGCCCGAGCATCAACGCATCAGCCCGCCGAGAACGACGAGCCGCAGCCGCAGGTGCTGGTGGCGTTGGGATTGGTAATGACGAATTGCGCGCCCGACAGCTGTTCCTTGTAGTCGATCTCGGCGCCGACCAGGTACTGGAAGCTCATCGAGTCGATCAGCAGCCGCACACCGCCGCGTTCCATCATCGTGTCGTCCTCGTTCACGTCCTCGTCGAAGGTGAAGCCGTACTGGAAGCCCGAGCAACCGCCGCCCTGGACGAACACGCGCAGCTTGAGGTTGGGATTGGCCTCTTCCTCGATCAATTCGCGCACCTTGTTGGCGGCGGCGTCGGTGAACAGCAGCGGGCCGGTGGGGACTTCGGGGGCAAGGTTTTCGGTGACAGCGTTCATTCGGAGCTCCTGGTTACGGCGCGCTCGGCTAGCGCCCTAGTCGGATGAGTGTATGCAGTGACGGGTGCAAACGTCAGCTTGACTGCATCGGCGGAATGGGTTTGACAACACCCCACCCGCCGGTGCGGCGACCGACGGCCGCGCCAGACCGGCTCAGGGCAGGATCGGCAACAGCGTGAGGCCGGTGGTTTCGGGCAGGCCGAACATCAGGTTCATGCACTGCACACCCTGGCCCGACGCGCCTTTCACCAGATTGTCCTCAACCACCAGAATCACAAGCTGGTCGTCACCACCGGGGCGATGAATGGCGATGCGCACCGTGTTGGCCGAACGCACCGAACGCGTCTCGGGATGGCTGCCGGCCGGCATCACATCGACGAAGGGTTCGCCGGCAAAGGCGGCCTCGTACAGCGCCTGGAAGTCGGTGTCGCGCGCCTCGGGGAGGATGCGCGCGTAGAGCGTGGAATGGATGCCGCGAATCATCGGCACCAGATGCGGCACGAAGGTGAGCCTGATGTCGTCATGGCCGGCGATCGCGCGCAACCCCTGCTCGATCTCGGGCAGATGGCGGTGGCCCTTCACACCATAGGCCTTGAAGTTGTCCGACGCCTCGGCCAGCAGCGCGCCGACCTCGGCCTTGCGCCCCGCGCCCGACACGCCCGACTTGCAATCGGCAATCAGATTCGTGCCATCGACCAGTTGCGCGCCATTGCGCAGCAGCGGCAGCAGGCCCAGTTGCACGCTGGTGGGATAACAGCCCGGCAGGCCGATCAGCCGCGCCTTGCGGATGCGCTCGCGATTGACTTCGGGCAGGCCGTACACCGCCTCGTCGAGCAGCCCGAGCGCCGAATGCGGCATGCCGTACCAGCGCTCGAACACCGCCGGGTCGCGCAGGCGGAAGTCGGCCGCCAGATCGATCACGCGCACGCCGGCCTCGATGAGCGCCGGGCCCTGCTCCATCGCCACGCCGTGCGGCGTCGCGAAGAACACCACGTCGCAGGCCGCGAGTTGCGCCAGATCGGGCGCGGTGAAGGCCAGATCGACCCGCCCGCGCAGCGACGGAAACATGTCCGCCACCGGCATGCCGGCTTCCTTGCGCGAAGTGATCGCCTTCAATTCAACGCCTGGATGCTGGGCCAGCAGCCGCAGCAACTCCACGCCCGTATATCCGGTACCGCCAACAATGCCGACCTTGATCATGGCTTGCCTCGTTTCAGTCATCAAATCAGTACCACCAATGCAAAAAGCCGCCCTGGGGCGGCTTTTGTTCGGACGACTGGCTTGCCAGCCGCAACCCGATCAGCGCTTCGAGAACTGCTTGCGGCGACGTGCGCCATGCAGACCGACCTTCTTACGTTCGACTTCACGCGCATCGCGGGTCACGAGACCGGCGGTCGACAGCGTCGGCTTAAGCGTCGCGTCGTAGTCGATCAGCGCACGGGTGATGCCGTGGCGAACCGCACCGGCTTGGCCCGATTCACCGCCGCCTTGCACGTTGACCTTGATGTCGAAACGGGCGGCGTTGTCGGTCAGCACGAGCGGCTGGCGAATGATCATGCGACCGGTTTCGCGCGAGAAGTACTCGTCGGCCGGCTTGCCGTTGACGACGATGAGCCCCGTACCCGGCTTGATGAAGACACGAGCAACCGCAGTCTTGCGACGGCCGGTACCGTAGTTGTAGTTACCGATCATGGCTGACCTCAGACTTGGAGCGACTTGGGTTGTTGCGCGGCATGCGGATGCGTGGCTTCGGCGTAGACCTTGAGCTTCTTGATCATCGCGTAGCCGAGCGGACCCTTCGGCAGCATGCCCTTGACAGCCTTCTCAAGCGCACGCCCCGGGAAGCGAGCCTGCATCTTTTCGAAGTTCGTTTCGTAGATACCGCCGGGATAGCCCGAGTGACGGTAGTACTTCTTGTCGAGTGCCTTGGTGCCGGTCACGCGAATCTTGCCGGCGTTGACGACGACAATGAAGTCACCGGTATCAACGTGAGGCGTGTATTCGGGCTTGTGCTTGCCACGCAGGCGGCGAGCGATTTCGGCGGCGAGCCGACCCAGAACTACGTCGGTAGCGTCGACCACGAACCACTCGTGATTGACTTCAGCCGGCTTGGCGGAAAAAGTTTTCATGTTGCATCGCAAAGTGCAGACCGGGAAAGCCCGGGGGGTTCAGCGCACCCCAGAAATCCGACCCGGAAGTGCAGGCGAGAACCGCTTGGACGGCCGAGTTGCCATGCTGAAGGCAAGCGGCGTTCGGTCGGATCAGTAAACGGAAAGTCGGCTACTTTAATGCGTTGAGCATCGAACTGTCAAATCGCACGACAGCCAAACACAGATAGCCAAGACAAAAAAAAGCCCAGGCACCTGAGGCACCCGGGCAGAATCCACCAAAGAGGAGGGTGGAGGAGACGCGGTGATCAACCATGCGACTTCCAAACTCATCACGTTGGAAGCACATAGCTGGCATGAGGCAAACTATAGCTAACCCTATTGTGCAACGCAAGAAATTGCCGCCCCACCCACCCATCAACCCGTAACTTTCTACATCATGAAATGTACCGTTCGTTGGTTATCGTCTGCCGGCATGGCCTTTCTTGGCGAGTCCGGCAGTGGGCACACGACCATGATGGATGGCGCCCCTGAGGGCGGCGGTCGCAATCTGGCTCCTCGCCCGATGGAACTGCTTCTGATGGGCACGGGTGGCTGCACCGCCTACGACGTGGTCCACATCCTCAAGAAGGCGCGCGCTGACGTACGGGATTGCGAAGTCAGCCTTGAAGCAGAACGTGCGGCCGAAGATCCGAAGGTTTTCGAGCGCATCCACTTCCATTTCAAGGTGGTGGGACGCGGACTGCAGCAAAAGCAGGTGGAGCGCGCGATCAACCTGTCGCACGACAAATACTGCTCGGCCTCGATCATGCTGGCCAAGTCGGCTGCCATCACGCATTCCTACGAGATCGTCGAGGCGCAATAGCTTCAGACGGCGCCGCCAGAACACTCGCCTGCCGCCGATCACACCTTGGCTGCGACCGAGGTCATCACCCTGGCGGCAAGACGCATGCAGCCCTTGACCGGCGCCGGCAAGCCCCAGCCACCAGCCGCCACAGCGGCATCCGCATGCGCCACCTCGTCCGCCTTCATCTGCTCGACGATGGCGCGACTGCGCACGTCGGTCGCCGGCAGCCGGTCGAGATGCCCGGCCAGATGCGCCTCAACCTGTCGCTCGGTTTCCGCCATGAAGCCAAGACTGGCCGCATCGCCGATCCGGCCGGCCACCGCACCGATCGCGAACGCACCGAGGTACCAGAGCGGATTCAGGCGCGACCGATGCGCACCCAGCTCCTCGATGCGCCGAGCGGTCCAGGCGAGATGGTCCCGCTCCTCGGCAGCCGCCTGACGGAACTGCTCGCGAACCCGCTCGTCACGCGCGGTCAGCGCCTGCGACTGGTAAAGCGCCTGGGCGCAGACCTCGCCCACATGGTTGACGCGCATGAGGCTGCCTGCCAGCTCCCGCTCCGATGCCGGCAAGTCATCCGACTGCACAGGAAACTCCAGCTCACGCGATGTCGCCGGCACGCCGAAAACCGAGCGCAACGCGGTGTCGAACTCGACAATGACGCGATCACGCGTGGAGAGTTGCCGGGCGGACGCAGTGGCGACGAATGAGCTCATTTGCGGACAGGTAGGTGGAGTAGATGTGGTTATCTATAGAGCGTCGGCGTGGCTCGAAGTGACTCGGCGCAACCGAAAACATTGCTGTTGCGCGAATCCGACAGCCCAACACTCCGATACAAGGAAAAGGGGTGTCGACCGTGCTCGCTACAACGTTCTCTGAAAGAATCGCCAGCAGCTTCCCAGCAGGTCCAGGAAGTTACTGAACTCTGGGCGCGGCCGAAATGTCAATTTCAAGAGTGGCGCCCTCACGGAAGAGTATTCAGGCTTTCTACAAACATCGTGGAGAAAACCTTATGAAGAAGTCGCTTCTGGCGCTGGCCGTCCTCGGCACGTTTGGCGGTGCTGCTTATGCCCAAAGCACCGTTACTCTTTACGGTATTGCGGACGCGTATTACGAGAATCTCGATAACGGCCCCAAGTCCATCAATCGCATTTCGAGCGGTGGCATCAGCGGTTCGCGTATCGGCTTCCGCGGCAACGAAGATCTGGGCGGCGGCACGTCGGCCATCTTCACGATCGAAGGCGGCATCAACCTGGACGACGGCACGAACGGTCAAGGCGCTGTCTGGGGCCGTCAGGCTTTCGTCGGCCTGAAGGGCGGCTTCGGTCAAGCCACCATCGGTCGTCATCAAACCCCGCTGTACGACATCGTCGTCAACTACGGTGGTGCTGGTAACGGCCAAAGCATCGGCGGCGCGTCGAACGTGTTCGCGTTCAACAACGGCACGCCCTACACCACCACGGCGACCGTCGCTTCCGCCGCGCAAGCCCGCGTGAACAATTCGGCCAAGTACGTCAGCCCGAGTTTCTACGGTCTGACCCTGACGGCCTTCGTTGGCTTCGGTGAAAACTCCACCACCAACGTCAAGACCACGGCCGGCAACACGCTCGCCATCGGCGGTGAGTACAAGAACGGCCCGATCGCTGCCAGCGCCCTGTACCAGGAAACGAAGGCGAATCCCACGACCAACGTGACGGTCGACAAGCTGCGTACGTTCGCTGTCGGCGCCTCGTACGACTTCGGCGTGGTCAAGCCCTTCGTGCTGTACCAAGCCAACAAGTCGTCGCAATTCGCCACCTACGTCAACACGACGACGACCCCGACCTCGACCGCCTACACGGCCAAGGCTCTCAGCGGCTACTACGTCGATCTCGGCGTTGCTGCTCCCCTGGGCGGCGGTGTCCTGAACGTCGACTACGGCTTCCTGAACAACCGCAACACGCAAGGCGTGCTGAACGACGACGGCGATGCCAAGTCGGCTGGCCTGCGTTACGACTACAGCCTGTCGAAGCGCACCCTCGTATACACCGGCGTTCAAAAGCTCTGGAACGACGCGCAATCGGCGTACAACCTCGGCGGCACGACCGGCAGCCTGGTCAACTACCGTGGCCAAGACCCGCGCACCGTGTTCGCTGGCGTCCGTCACACCTTCTAATGAAGGCATGTTCCCCGGCTTGCCGGGGAATTCGAAAAAGCCACCTTCGGGTGGCTTTTTTCATTTCCAGGCGCCGAATATGTCAGTGCGCCGCCTCCCAATTGGGTCCGATTCCCACTTCTGCGATGAGCGGAACACTGAGTTGCGCAACCTCGGCCATCAGCTGGGGAATCCGGATGCGGACATGCTCAAGCTCCGCCTCGGGAACCTCGAACACCAGTTCGTCATGCACCTGCATGACCATGCGCGTGCGCCAAGCTTCGGCATCGATGGCCTTTTGCGTGGCGATCATCGCCAGCTTGATGAGGTCCGCAGCCGTGCCCTGCATCGGCGCGTTGATCGCGGCGCGTTCCGCCCCCTGCCGACGCGGGCCGTTCGGCGAATTGATCTCGGGCAGCCAGAGGCGCCGGCCGAATACTGTTTCGACATAGCCATTCTGCTTGGCCAATACGCGCGTGCGTTCCATGTAATCGGCGACGCCCGGATAACGGGTGAAATAACGATCGATATAGAGCTTTGCCGCGTCTCGGCTTATGCCTAGATTTCCCGCCAACCCGAATGCGCTCATTCCGTAAATCAAGCCGAAATTGATGACCTTGGCATAGCGCCGCTGTTCATTGCTGACCGATTCCGGTGCAATTCCAAATATTTCTCCGGCCGTGGCGCGATGGACATCGATTCCCTCGGTAAAGGCGCGCTTGAGATTCGCGTCATCGGCGATATGGGCCATGATTCGCAATTCAATTTGCGAATAATCGGCGCTGACAATCACATGCCCGGGCGCGGCGATGAAAGCCTCGCGGATGCGCCTGCCTTCGGGCGTGCGGATCGGGATGTTCTGGAGGTTGGGCTCGTTGGAGGCCAGCCGCCCGGTCACCGCCACCGCCTGCGCATAGTTGGTGTGCACGCGACCGGTGGCCGGATTGACCATGCGCGGCAACTTGTCGGTATAGGTGCTCTTCAGCTTCGAAAGCCCGCGATGTTCGAGAATGATCTTGGGCAGCGGATAGTCCTCGGCGAGCTTTTGCAGCACTTCCTCGTCGGTGGACGGCGCGCCACTCGGCGTCTTCTTGACCACCGGCAAACCGAGCTTGCCGAACAGCAATTCGCCGATCTGCTTGGGCGAGCCGATGTTGAATGGCTGGCCGGCGGCGGTGTGCGCTTCCTGTTCGAGTTCGAGAATGCGCTGGCCGAGCGCATGGCTTTGGGCGGCGAGCAGATCGGCGTCGATCAGCACGCCGCAGCGCTCGATACGCGCAAGCACTTCCGAAACCGGCAGCTCGATTTGCTCGTACACATAGCTGAGCCCGGCTTCGCGCTCGACCTGGGGCCAGAGATTGCGATGCAGCCGCAGCGTGATGTCGGCGTCCTCGGCGGCGTATTCGGTCGCGCGGTCGACCGCGACCTGATCGAAGCAGATCTGCGCCGCGCCCTTGCCGGCCACCTGCTCGAAAGTGATGGTGGTCTCGTTGAGATGGCGCAGCGCGAGCGAATCCATGTCGTGGCTGCGGTGCGATTCGAGCACATAGCTTTGCAGCAGCGTGTCGTGCGCGACGCCGGCCAGCGCGATGCCGTGATTGAGCAGCACATGGCGGTCGTACTTGAGGTTCTGGCCGACCTTGCGCCGGGCCGGATTCTCGATCCAGGGCTTGAGGCGGGCCAGCACGGCTTCGCGGCCGAGCTGGTCGGGCGCATCGGCATAGCGATGCGCGAGCGGGATGTAGCAGGCCGCGCCCGGCTCGACGCTGAGCGACAGGCCGACGATCTCGGCGCGCATCGGATCGAGCGAGGTGGTTTCGGTATCGAAGCTGGTCAGCTCGGCCGCCTCGATGCGCGCCAGCCAGGCGTCGAGCGCGTCGGGCGTGGTCACGCAGTCGTAGTGGCGCTCGATGGCGGCGGCGAACAGGTCGCCGGCGGCGGCCTCGGTGGGCAAGTCGGCTGCGGCGGCCGGGCCCGGCGCGGTCGTGCCGGCGCCGGCGCGCGCGCTGCCCAGCTCGCGCAGCCAGGTACGAAAGCCGTAGCGCTCGTACAGCTCGCGGATCGCGTCCAGATTCGGCTCCGCGGGCAGCAGGCTTTCCACCGTCGCGCCCTGCGCCGACAGATCGCAGTCGCACTTGACCGTGAGCAGCTCGCGCGTGAGCGGAAAGTTCGGCACGGCGCGGCGCAGGTTCTCGCCGGTCACGCCCTTGAAGCTGTCGGCCGCCGCGACGATGGCGTCGAGCGAGCCGTGCTCGGCCAGCCATTTCACCGCCGTCTTCGGGCCAACCTTGTCCACGCCGGGCACGTTGTCGACCGTGTCGCCGATCAGCGCCAGGTAATCGACGATGCGCTCCGGCGGCACGCCGAACCGCGCGATCACGCCTTCGCGGTCGAGCAGTTCGGGCTTGCCGTCCTTGCTCATGGTGTTGACCAGCGTGACGTGCTGATCGACCAGTTGCGCCAGATCCTTGTCGCCGGTCGACACCACCACGTCGATGCCCTTGGCCGAGGCTTCGCGGCACAGCGTGCCGATCACGTCGTCGGCCTCGACGCCTTCCACCATCAGGATCGGCCAGCCCTCGGCGCGCACCGCCGCGTGGATCGGCTCGATCTGGCGTGCCAGATCCTCGGGCATGGAGGCGCGGTTGGCCTTGTATTCCGGGTACAGGTCGTCGCGGAAGGTCTTGCCGCGCGCATCGAACACGCAGGCGATGTAGTCGGCGCTGAAGTCGCTGCGCAGCCGGCGCAGCATGGCCAGGATGCCGTGCAGCGCGCCGGTCGGCTCGCCCTGCGGACTGCGCAGGTCGGGCAGCGCATGGAAGGCGCGATACAGGTAGCTGGACCCATCGACCAGAAGAAGACGCTTGTTCATCGTTGGAGACAGCTCGTGGCGGGAAGGCCGGCATTATGTCGGGTCGCCCTGGGGGCCGCTGCTAGAATCCGGCCGATGAAAACCCCCTCGCTGCCGCCCGCGTCGCGGCACATCCCGGCCCGGCGCAGCCGCATTGCCGGCCTGCTCGCGGGCCTCGCGATCGGTCTGGCCGCAGTCGCTACGCAAGCCGCCGAGCAAGCGCCCGACCTCAAGCTCGAACCGGTGCCCGACGGCGCGCCCACGCTCGAAGGTGGCACGCCGGCCGACATCACCATCCGCCGCGACAACCGCGCCGAGTTCAAGGAATACCGCGTGAACGGCCGGCTCTATGCAGTCAAGGTCACGCCCATCGGCGGCAAGCCCTACTGGCTCATCGACCGCAGCGGCGGCGGACAACTCCAGCGTTTCGACGGCCCCTCGCCCAACCTCACGGTCCCGAGCTGGCTGATTCTCGAGTGGTGAGCAAGAACCCATGGCCGTATTCACGCCGGTAAGTCCGGCCGAGGCAGACGTCTGGCTGCGCCAGTACGACCTCGGCGCGCTCGTGTCGATCGAAGGCATCGGATCGGGCATCGAGAACAGCAACTTCTTCGTCACCACCACGTCGGCCGACAACGGCGGACGCTTCGTGCTGACCATCTTCGAGAACCTGGACGCGGCCCAGCTGCCGTTCTATCTCGAATTCATGGCGGCGCTCGCCGCGCGCGGCGTGGCCGTGCCGCGCCCGATGGCCGACCGCAGCGGCGCGATCCTGCAAAGCCTCAAGGGCAAGCCCTGCTGCCTGGCCACGCGGCTGGTCGGCGAGTTCGAGCTCGATCCGTTGCCCGAGCATTGCCGCCAGCTCGGCCGCACCATTGCCCTCATGCATGAAGGCGGCGCCGCCTTTGCCGCCGCCCGGCCCGAGCTGATGCAGCCCAATCTGCGCGGCCTCGACTGGCAGCGGGAAATGCTGCCGCAGGTGCTCAGCTGGCTGCCGGTCGACGTCGCCGCGCTGCTCCAGGACGAGATCGCCGCGCAGACCGCGCACCAGTCGGGCGCCGAGCACGCCGCCCTGCCGCGCGGCCCGGTGCATGCCGACATCTTCCGCAACAACGTGCTGTTCGACGGCACGCGCGCCGCGCCGCATCTGGGCGGCGTGTTCGACTTCTACTTCGCCGGCGTCGATACCTTCGTGTTCGACCTTGCCGTCGCGGTCAACGACTGGGCCATCGACCTCGACACCGGTGCGATCGATCCGGCGCGCGCCGAGGCACTGCTCGCCGCCTATGCCGCCGAGCGCCCCTTCACCGCCGCCGAACGCGCCGCCTGGCCGATGGCCCTGCGCGCCGGCGCGCTGCGGTTCTGGGTCAGCCGCCTGTACGACTACTACCGCCCGCGCGAAGCCGAAACACTCACGCCGCACGATCCGACCCACTTCGAACGCATCCTGCGACTGCGGCGCGCCTCCCCGGCCTGCGCCCTGCCCGCCTGACGCGCTCGCAACCAGCACCTACATGCAGGCCTATCGATTGCCGGCCGCCGCCGGATGGCACTGGATCCGCGACGGCTTTGCGCTGTTCCGGCGCCAGCCCATCGCGCTGATGACGCTGTTCCTGTTCTATCTGTTCACGCTGTTTCTGGTGGTGCTCATTCCGCTCGCCGGGCCACTGGTCGAAATCGCGCTGATGCCCGGGCTCTCGGTCGGCTTTCTCAGCGCCGCCAAGGCCGCCAGCGAAGGGCGCGGCGTGAATGTGCGCGAACTGGTGGTCGGCTTTCGCGCCAACGACGGCCGCGCCGCCAAGCCGCTGCTCCAGCTCGGCGGGCTGTATTTCCTGGCGATCTGCGCGGTATTCGTGCTGTCCGCCGCGCTCGACGACGGCACGCTCTACCAGCTGTTCATCGAGGGCCGCGAGCCGGTGCCGGGCGAGCTTGAATCGCCCCGGCTCACCGCTTCGATGCTGGCGGCCATCGTCGGCTATCTGGCGGTCACGCTCAGCTTCTGGTTCGCGCCGGCGCTGGTGGCTTGGCATGAGGTGCCGCCGCTCAAGGCGCTGTTCTTCAGCATGGTCGCGGGCTGGCGCAACATCGGCGCGTTCTTCAACTTCTTTGCCGGCGCCTTCGCGGTGATGCTGCTGGCCCAGGTGCTGCTGGTGGCGCCGCTCGCGCTGTTCGGCGCGCCGGCCTCGCTGCAAGCCTTTCTGGTGATGCCGCTGTCGGTCGTGGTGTTCTCGACGCTGCACTGCGCCATCTACCTGTCCTACCGCCAGACCTTCGGTCTCGACGCGCAAGCCTGACCTGCGCGATGCAGACCGCGCTGCTGCTGCTGCCCGATTTCGCGCTGATTGCGCTCGGCGTGCTGCTGGCGCGGCGCGGCGGCTTCGCGCCGCAGTTCTGGAGCGGCATCGAGCGGCTGGTCTACTTCATCCTGTTTCCGGCGCTGCTGCTGCATTCCATCGCGCGCACCAGCTTTCATGCCGGCACCGCGCTGGCGCTGGTGCAGAGCGCCGTCGGCATCACGCTGGCGGGCGCGGCACTGGGTTGCGCGGTGCTGGCGTTCAGGCCCGATGCGCGGCGCTTTTCGTCCGGCATCCAGTGCGCGTTCCGCTTCAACAGCTATGTGGCGCTGGCGCTTGCCAGCCGGCTCGGCGGCGAGACCGGCACCGCCAACATGGCGATCCTGATCGGCGTGGCGGTGCCGCTGGCCAATGCGATGGCGGTGTTCGCGCTGGCGCGCAACAGCGAGCGCAGCCTGCTGGCCGAGCTGGCGCGCAATCCGCTGCTGGTGGCGACGCTGGCCGGCCTGCTGTTCAACCTTGCCGGCGGCACGCTGGCCGAGCCGGTCGCGGCCCTGCTCAGCCGGCTCGGTCAGGCGTCGATCGCGCTCGGGCTGATCGCCGTCGGCGCCGGGCTGCAACTGCGCCATCTGGACAGCGCCCGGCTGCTGGTCGGCTGGTTCACCTTCGTCAAGCTGGGGCTGCTGCCGCTGGTGGCCTGGGCGCTCGCGCATGCCTTCGCGCTGCCGCCGGCCGAAGCCCGCATCGTGATCCTGTTCGGCTGCCTGCCGACCGCCTCGTCGGCCTATGTGCTGGCCCAGCGCATGGGCGGCGACGGCCCGCTGGTCGCCGGGCTCATCTCGCTGAGTACCGTGGTGTCGATGGCGGCGATCCCGCTTTGGCTCGCCCTGCTCGGCTAGTTGCGAAGCTTCAACAGGCTTTGTCCGGCGTTCATCCGGATTGGAATGCCGGCATCGACATCGTCGCCACCGACGACTGGACCGGCCCGCTGGCGGCGCGCGGAAACGTCTTCCTGAGCGAGCACCGTGAAGCGCTGCTCTCTTTCCGTCTCCGCCCATCCCAGGCGTGGTGTCCAGGCCCAAGCCTGACCCCGGCACAGGCACTGCCCGCACAGGCCTCGGGAATTTTTCCCGAGTTTGGATTGCTGGAACATTTCACATTCATTTCGACTTGTCCGTGGATCGAAGCGTCCAGGTGGAAGCCGGGCAAGGAGGAGCGCGCCTGAGACTCCGGGCCCGGTCTACTCCGTCATCCAGCTGACATGCATGAAACTGTCGCCCCCTACCCTGCGCCCATGTGCGCCGAGCGTGAAGCCGGTGCGGGCACCGGCCACTGGTCATGACGCCGCCGCCCCACCTCGCGGACGTCGACGCCGATCTCGATCCAGCGCGCTCGCGCGCTTCGACTTCACCTGGTTCATCCCTGCCGTCGTCAAGTCCCGGCGCCTGCTGGCCGAGGTGCCGCTCGCGCCGCTCGTGCTCCAGCTTGTCGGCCTCGTGACGCTCGCGATCATGTGGCTCGGCGACATCTCCTGAACACGCGCACCGGTATCGAGGGCAACCGCACGCGGATCCCGCGGCTCACGGGCCGCGTCGAGTTCGCCCACAGCTGGACCGACTGGCAGTCGGCCCGGCTGCGCCTCGTGCTGCTCGATGGTCTGCCGCCGTGCCGTCCCGATCCTTCCGACGGAGCCCACCCATGACGCTCTGCTTCGCCAGCAGATTCGTTCAACAGGTGCTCAAGCCATCCCGCTGAGCCGCCGCACACGCACCCGCCCAATGAACACTCCCCGCGCCCTGCGCCTCGGCGCCCTCGCCCTCCCCGTCCTCCTCACCGCCTGCGCGGGGCCGCCGGTGCGGTACGAGCCCGAGGCATGGAAGCCCTGGCAGCAGCGATGCGCCCGGGCCGGCGTCTTCATTCACCGCACGGTGGACAACGTCGAGGGCGTGCTGCTCATGAAGCCGCGCCCGGCGCGGCCCAATCTCGACCGCCAGTTCGATCTCGACGATCCCTACGGCAACGATGTCGGCGGCGACGAGTACATCGCGATGTTCCTGCGCAGCGCGCGCCGCAGTGCGCTGCCGCCGTCGCCGGCCCTCCCGGGCATCCCGCCGCGCGCGGGCTACCGCTACGTCGAGATGGTCGATCCGGCCGATGGTCGCCGCTACCGCTATTCGGGCGAGCTGGGGCCGTTGCCGGCGGCAGCGATCGTGCCGACCGACCTGCCCTGGCTCATGAAGGTCGGCGTGGGGGGCAGGCCCGTGCGCACGGAGCTTCCACGCGCCGAGTTCCATCTGCGCCGCGAGCCGGCGCCCGGCCCCGCGCCGCGCTACGGCGTGACCTGGGAGGACATCTCCACGCGCGAGGAGCGCCAGCTCTGGATCGCGGGCAGCTCGCTCAAGGTGGTGGACCTCCAGACCGGCGAGGTGATCGCGGAGCGCATCGGCTACATGGCCAGGATGTACCGCAGCGACGCGCCCTGGCACAGCGCCACCGACTACGCCTGTCCGGGCTTCACCCGCATCCCGGGCGATGGCCTGCGCTTCGAGGGTCCGCCCGCCCAGGCCGGCCAGACCCAGGTCTTTGTCGAACAGGTGCTGAGGCCCGCGCCATGACGGGCCCGCACCGCACCCCATCCCCACGGAGAACCCGCATGCGCAATGCCTGTTCCAGCGCACTCGCGGCCGGCGTCGCCGCCGCGCTTTTGTCCGGCTGCGTCACCGGCATGATCGAGCAGTACCAGGCCCGCAACCAGAGCAAGGCCGCCGTCGCCCGCTGGCAGGAGCACTGCAAGAAGGCCGGCGTCTTCATCCACCGCACCGTCGAGGATGTCGACGGCATCTTCGTGCTCAAGAAGCCGGTCGACGCCCTCAACCGCGGCGGGCAGTTCATCCTCGACGACCCCTACGGGGCCGACATCAGCGGCGACGGCTATATCGAAGGACTGCTGCGCATCGGCGACGAGGAGATTGGCTCGATCCAGGATTACGTCGTCACGCGCTCGCGCCGCCCCGGCTACCGCTACGTCGATGCGATTGACTCGTCCAATGGCGTGCGCTACCGCTATACCGGCAGGTACAAGGCCATCAAGACGCCAAACCTCAACGATCCGAAGATCCAGGACGAGCTGCGCCGCAATCCCGGGGTCGATCTGAACCGCTACGAGTTTGTGATGACCCGCCGACCCGCGCCCGATCCCGCGCCGCGCTACGGCCTCACCCGGGACGACATCTCCACCCACGAAGACCGACTGCTCTGGATCGCCGGCAGCTCCCTCAAGGTCGTCGATCTCCAGACCGGTGAGGTCATCGCCGAGCGCATCGGCTACATGGTCGATCCCGGCCAAGACCGCTATATCGGGCCGCAATCGCCCTGGTTCGAGGCCGCCTATTACTCATGCCCTGCATTCACACGCGGTTTTCAGCTCCGGCAGACAAGCACATTCGTCCAACGAATTCTCAGGCCCCGGCCCTAATCAGTGATTTCAGAAAGCGCTAACCATGACTACTCCAACCGTGGCCGAGCTACTTGGATATGCCAATCTCCAGATGGCGGCTGAAGCATTTCTGACGATAGGCAAAGACCCCGCCACCGGAACCGAGCTGGAAGAAGCACTAACCAGAGGGAATGAGCGTGCCAGCCGATTTACCTCCGTCCAGGCAACGCAGTTCCTGGACGAATGGGACGTCCTTGCCCAGCACTCCACCAACACCGGCTTCAGCGGCACGGTCTTCCGGCGCGGTGAAGGTGCCAACGCCGAATACGTCCTCAGCTTCCGCAGCACCGAATTCCTCGACGACTGCGCGCGCCGACTTGAGCCGGATGACGCAGCGCCGGATCGCCCGGCACGCCGGGCGATTTGCTGCACATCGACACCCGGAAACTCGGGCAAAGCCAAGGCGGTGCGCCACTGCGCCGCGCTCGGCGTCACCGGGAAGCGGCTGCGCTCGGCGCTGCACGAGTGGGCCCATGCGCGGAGCTGTCGGCAAACAAGCTCTTGAAGCCTCGCACCTAGGGCACACTGCGCGCGCCCGCCGGCCACCTCCGGTTGCCGGGCCCGCCGAAGCCCCGTCATCCCCATGCCACCCAAGCTTTTCCTCGCACTGATCGGCGCCAGCCTTGCGGCGGCGCTGCTGGCCGCACTGGCGCTGCGCCTCTGGCTCACGCGGCGCCGGCTGGCGCGCGAACTGGCCGAACTGCGCCAGCGCCTCGCGCGCGAAGCCGCCGACCGCGAACGCGCGCTCAGCCTCGCGCGCACCGAGGGCGAGCTGCTCGACGCCCTGGTCACCGAGCTGCACGGTCCGGCCATGATGCTGGCGCGCGCCACCGACACCCTGGCGCAGGACGCCGCCGGCAGCGCCGGCCAGCGCCTGGCCGACAGCCTGCGCCGCTCGGCCCGGCTGATCGACGGCACGCTGTCGACGCTGGCCGACCGCATGCTGCTGCAGGACGGCCGGCTCAAGCTGGCCGCCGCGCCGGTCGATGTGCCGGTGCTGATGCATGAACTGGTCGACCGGCGCCGCGCCAGCGCCGGCCCGTCGGGCGCGCTGCCGCGACTCGACATCACCGCCTTCGGCAACCAGTGCGTGCTGGCCGACCGCGACCGGCTGGCCCAGCTGCTCGGCCAGCTGCTCGATTCGGCGCTGGCCCAGGCCGATGCGCGCGGCGTGGCGGTCGAGCTGACCGAGACCGTCGTCGCACCCAAGCGGCTGGCGCTGCGCATCGACATGCGCAGCGCCGCCGTGGTCCATCCCGACCATGCCGCCGTGCTCACCCTGCTGCCCACGCTCGAACCGCTGCCGCCCGGCCTCGGCGCCAAGGGGCTGGCGCTGTCCAATGCGCGCCGGCTGGCCACGCTGATGAACGGCCGGCTCGACATCAGCCTGGGCAAGAGCGATCTGCTGATCCGCTTCGACGTGGAACTGCCGGTCGCCGAAGTGTCGGAAATCGCCACCCTGCCGCAGCCGCGCAGCGAGCCCGCCGCGCCCGAGCCGCGCGTGGCCGGACTGCGCCGCGTACTGCTGGTGGAGGACAACCGCATCACCCAGTTCATCACCGTCGACACGCTGACGCGCATGGGTTTCGAGGTGAGCAGCGCCGGCGATGGCGCCGAGGCGCTGGCGCTGCTCGACCGGCTCGACGTGGATCTGGTGCTGACCGATTGCGACATGCCCGACATCGACGGCCCCGAACTCGCGCGCCGGCTGCGCGCCGATCCGCGCCATGTGGGCCTGACCATCATCGCGGTCACGGTCGACGACTCGGAGCGCATGCGCGCCAGCTGTCTGGCCGCCGGCATGGACGGCTTTCTGGCCAAGCCGATCGAGCCGCACAAGTTGCAGCAGCTGTTCGACCGGCTGCCGCAGCGGCGCGACTAGGCGTTCGGGCCGCCCTGGGCCAGCGCCCAGTCGATGTGCTCGCGCAGCAGCGCCGAGGCGGTCGCGCGCTCGGCGGTCAGCGCCGCGACGATGGCGGCGGCGGCGGCGGCGGCGGCGGCGGCATCGGCATCGGCATCGGCATCGGCGGGCATGGTCGAGCCGGCCGCGACCGGCGCGATTCCGCCCGCATCCGCCGCCGCTCCTGCGCGCGCCGCCGCCGGCTGCGCGCCGGTCACCGCCGCCAGCGCATTCCCCAGCGCCACCGCCAGGTTCCGCCGCCAGCGCTCATGCCCGATGCGCCGGATCGCGCTGCCCTCGGTGCGACGCAGAAACTCCGCCTCGTCCCAGCGCCACAGCGCGAGCAGCCCGGCGCCGTCGAGCCCGGCGCGCGCATCGAAGTCGGGCAGGCTGGCGCGGCGCGCGAACTTGTTCCACGGGCAGACGCGCTGGCAGTCGTCGCAGCCGTAGATGCGGTTGCCCAGCGCCGGCCGCAGCTCGACCGGAATCGGCCCCGGATGCTCGATGGTCAGATAGCTGATGCAGCGGCGCGCATCCAGCTCGTAGGGCGCGACGATGGCGGCGGTCGGGCAGGCGTCGATGCAGGCGCTGCAACTGCCGCAATGCGGCGCCACCGGCGCATCGACCGGCAGCGGCAGGCTGGTGAGCAGCTCGCCCAGAAAGAACATCGAGCCGCCGTCGCGGTCGAGCAGCAGCGTGTGCTTGCCGCGCCAGCCGATGCCGGCCGCGCGCGCGAATTCCACTTCCAGCACCGGCGCCGAATCGGTGCAGGCGCGACTGAAATGCGGCCAGCCGGCCTCGGCCGCCAGCGCGTCGATGCGCTCGGACAGCTTCTGCAAGCGATTGCGCAGCACCTTGTGATAGTCGCGGCCGCGCGCATAGACCGACACCAGCGCGCGCTGCGGATCGGCGCTCGCGGCCTCCTCGCGCGCGCGCCAGTCGGCCGGCGCGGCGGCGGGCAGATAGTCCATGCGCACGCTGATGATGCGCAGCGCCTGCGCCAGCAGCCCGCGCGGATCGGCCCGGAGCGCCGCATGCCGCTCCATATAATCCATCGCGCCGTGGCGCCCGGCCGCCAGCCAGCGCGCCAGGCCGTCGATGGCCTCGGCCGGCACCTCTGCCGAAGCGATGCCGCAGGCGGCAAAGCCCAGCGCGGCGGCCTCGGCGCGGATGCGCTCGGCAAGCGCCGCGAGCGCGGCAGTGCCGGGCGGTGCCGGCGCGGCAGCTTCGGGCGCGCCGGCGCCGGTTTCTGAACGGTCTTCACTCATCGCCAACTCGTCTGCCCGGCGCGCGCAACATGGCTGTTGCCATGCGCCCACGGCGGCGCTTTTTCATCCTTTGAACCGATCGAGGCCCGAGTATGAATTCACCTCTCGCGACGCTCGCGGTCAGCCTGCCCGATGCCGCCGCCACCGATGCGCTCGGCGCGCGCCTTGCCGCCGTGCTGCGCGCGCCGCTGCATCTGCAACTGCACGGCGACCTCGGCGCCGGCAAGACGAGCTTTGTGCGCGCCGTGCTGCGGGCGCTCGGTCATGCGGGGCCAGTCAAGAGCCCGACCTACGCCATCGTCGAGGGTTACAGCCTTGAACCGAACTTGCGCACAACCGAGAACGATTCGAGAATTGCGTTCTACCACTTTGATTTTTATCGGTTTAACCGTGATGAGGACTGGCTCGATGCTGGCTTGCGCGAATACTTCGCCGCCGATGCGGTCTGTGCCGTCGAATGGCCCGAGAACGCCGGCGCGCTGCTGCCGGCGCCCGATCTGGCCCTGCATCTCGATTACGCCGATGACGGCCGCCTCGCGCGGCTCGATGCCTACAGCGAACGGGGGCGCGAATGTCTGAACGCGCTGGCAAGCCCACGGGCGACATGAACCGCCTCTTCGATCGTCGCCGCGTGCTGCGCGCCGGCGGTGCCGCCTTGCTGCTGCCGCTGGCGGCGCCGCAGGCCGCACGCGCCGCGCAGATCGCCGCCGTGCGCGTCTGGCCGGCGGCCGACTACACCCGCGTCACGCTCGAACACGACAACGAGATCCGCTTCAGCCATTTCATGGTCGACAACCCCGACCGGCTGGTGGTCGACGTCGAAGGCCTCGATCTCAACGCCACGCTGCGCGACCTGGTCTCCAAGATCACGCCCAACGATCCCTACATCCGCGCGGTGCGCGTGGGCCAGAACCGGCCGCGCGTGGTGCGCCTGGTGCTCGACCTCAAGCAGCGCGTGCGGCCGCAGGTGTTTTCCGTGGAGCCGGTGGCGCAGTTCCGGCATCGACTCATCTTCGACCTGTATCCGGCCGAGCCGAGCGATCCGCTGATGCAGCTGGCGCAAGGCGGCGACGCGCCGCCCGCCACCGACCCGCAGCAGCCGGCGCGCGCCGCCGCCAGCTCGCCGCTGCCCGAGCCGCCCGCCGGCCCGGCGCCGCTCGCGCGTGCCAACGAGCCCGGCAATGGCGACTGGATCACCCGCATCGATCCCGAGACCGGCGGCCGCGTAACGCAGACGCCACCCGCCGCCAATCCGGCCGATGCCGCACGCGGCGCCCACGCGCCGGCCACGCCGCCGTCGGCCGCCAACCGCCCGCCCGCGCCGGCGCTGGCCGATCCGCGCCCGTCGGTGGCGCGGCTCGTCACCATTGCGCTCGACCCCGGCCACGGCGGCGAAGACCCGGGCGCGACCGGCGCCAGCGGCAGCTACGAAAAGAACGTGGTGCTCGAAATCGCCCAGCGCCTGCGCCGCAAGCTCGATGCCGAGGCCAATGTGCGCGTCTTCATGACCCGCGACGACGACTACTTCGTGCCGCTCAACGTGCGCGTGCAGAAGGCGCGCCGCGTGCAGGCCGACCTGTTCGTCAGCATCCACGCCGACGCCTTCATCAACCGCGACGCGCGCGGCTCCAGCGTGTTCGCGCTCAGCGAAAGCGGCGCCTCGTCGGCCGCCGCCAAGTGGATTGCGCAGAAGGAAAACGACGCCGACCTGATCGGCGGCGTCAACGTCGCCGCGCGCGACCGCCAGCTCGCCAGCGTGCTGCTCGACCTGTCGACCACCGCCCAGATCAACGACAGCCTCAAGCTCGGCCGCGCCGTGCTCGAGCACATCGGCAAGATCAACAAGCTGCACAAGGGCGATGTGGAGCAGGCCAGCTTCGCGGTGCTCAAGGCGCCCGACATCCCGTCCATCCTGGTCGAGACCGCCTTCATCTCGAACCCCGAGGAAGAGCGCCGCCTGAACGACGACGCCTATCAGGACAAGCTGGCCGACGCCATCGTGTCCGGCATCCGGCGCTATTTCGCCAAGAATCCGCCGCTGGCCAAGAGCCGGCTCGCGGCGGCCGACGCGGCCGTGCGGCGCGGCTGACCGCCGCCTCGCGCCGCAAGACTTAACCGTAACGGCGTGGCCGCAGCGCCACGCCGGGCGCTGCCGTCAGACGTGCAGCGCCGCCGCCGCCAGCCCCAGCGCCAATCCCGCCGCTCCCAGCCCGTACACCCCCAGCTGAAGCCACTTGCGCCGCGTCAGCAGCGCAATCGCCGACAGCGCGATCGCCACCTGCATCGCCGTCGTGGCCTGGGCCCAGCGGTGATGCACATGCAGCTGCCGCTCCGACTCGTGATCGAACTCGGCCGACTCGTGCTCGAGTGCCTCGGCCTCCTTCTTGATGCCTTCCTTCTCGCTCTTGTAGCGCTCGGCCTCGGCCTTGAGCCGCGCGATCTCGGCCACCACCGCCTCGTTCTGCGACTGGGCGCCGAGCAGGCCCATGCCCAGCTCGGCCAGGTTCTGCTTGCCGCTCTTCGACTGGTAGAAGGCCCAGCGGTCGGCCGCCTCGGTCTTCTTGATGGCCGCATCGTTCTTGGCCAGCGACGATGCCGCCTGGGTCGCGCCGCCCTCGTAGGCGAACAGCGCGCCCACCGTGGCCAGCACCGCCGTCGTCACCGCCACCCGGCTCGCGAACGGATCCTTGTCGCCATGCGCGGCGGCATGCTCGATCTCGTGGTCATGCGGTCCATGCACATGGAAATGATCGCCAGACATTCGCTTTGCTCCTGCGGATTGCGGGGCGGCCCGGGCCGCTGCCCGATCGGTAGCGGCCATGCGTGGCCGACGGAAAAATCGGGGCCGGATTGTGCCGCAGGCAGAAGACCGCGCCATCGTCCGCGGCCGTGTCGCGGGTGGCGGATGTGACCGCCTCGCCCCCGTCGATCTCATGAAGATCACCGGTCTCGGCGCCCGCTGGCAGCAAGTCGCCTTCGACGGCCGGTCGCCCGACGCCTGCCCGAAGCCGGGCGTGCGGCGCCGCGCTGGCGCGATGCCGGCACTTGTGCGGTGCCGCACGAAGCTATCCTGAAGGGGAAAGCAGAGCGCCCCCCGCCCCTCCCGCATGCGGGTCCGAGGCGTCAACCACAGCCCGCATGATCGAACTCATCCACACCAGCGAACCCGGCGACAGCAACATCGCGGCCCGGATCGCGCAACTGGCGCGCGAATCGCGGCGCGGCAACCGCGCGGCCGGGCTTACCGGCCTGCTCATCTTCGACGGCTGGCGCTGCTGCGAATACCTCGAAGGCGAAGCCGAGGCGCTGGATCGGCGGCTCGGACTGCTCGCTGCCGATCCGGCGCTCGGCAGCGTCACCGTGCGCCATCGCGCACCGCTCGCGCTGCCTGAAAGGCGATTTCACGGCTGGAGCCTGAGCTTTGCCGAGCCGGCCGGCCCGCACAGCCTCGACGCCCTGTTCGCCAACCTCGGCCCGGCCTGCATCGTCCATCTGCTCGCGCTCATGCCCTGGCTCGACAGCGCGCCGGGCGGCGTCGGCGTCTGACGCGCCGGGCAGGTTCCGCCTCGCCGCCTCGCCCGCCACCCGTCGCCTCGCACGCCGCCTTCGCGCCGGATCGCCCGATCAGGTGCCGATCCGCCCGGCTTAGCCGGCTCAAGCCCTGCTGCCCGACGGCCGTCAACCGTTCATGCCCCCTCTTGCCGGGGCAACGAACGCTTTCCTCCGCATGGGCTTTTCCGATTCCCTTCGGGCGCGTTTTCGCCGCCTGCTGCCACGCCGACTGTCGCGCCAGATCACGCTGCTCGTGATGGGCATGCTGCTGATCGCCCAGGTCACGGGCTTCCTGATCGTGCGCGCCGGTCTGGACAGCGTCGCGCGCGAAACGCTCGCCATCGACCTCGACGCCGGCATGCGCATCGCGCAACGGCTGCTGGAGCAGAGCGGTGCCGAACTCGGCGCCGGCTTCCGCGTGCTGCGCAACAGCAGCGACTTTCTCGCCGCCGCGCGCGCCGACGCGCCCGACCGCGATCACCTGCGCGAACTGGCCGCGCCGCTCGGCGCCCGCCGCGTGACCGTGCTGACCGAATCGACGCACCCGCTGCTCGACGAACTCGACCTCGCCGGCGCGCCCGGCCTGCCGGCGCTGCTCACGCACGCCCGGCAAGCCGGGCTCGCCAGCTCGATGGCGCTCGCGCCCGACGGCATGGCCATGCGCGTGGTGGCGCTGAGCGTGGGCGCAGGCCCGCGCTTCGTGCTCTACGGCGTGCCGCTCGACCAGCCCGCGATGGACAGTCTCGCCAGCCTGAGTGGCGTCGACCTGATGCTGGCCGCACGCGCCGAAGGGCGGCCCCGCCTCCTCGCCGCCAGCCTGCCGCCCTCGGACTGGGTCACGCTCGAAACCCAGCTCGTCGCCGGCCCGGTCGAGCCGGGCGAACGCCAGTTCCTCTTCGCGCTGGGCGACACGCGCCGCGAAGGCGTGGCCGAATGGCTGCCCAGCCTGCGCGCCGAACCCCAGCTCCAGCTCATCGCGCTGCACACCCATGGCGACAGCCTCGCGCGCTTCACCGGCATGCGCCGCAACCTGCTGCTGGTGACGATCGCCACGCTCGCGCTCGGCCTCGCGCTGGCGCTGACGCTGGCGCGCTCGATCGCCGGGCCGATCCGGCGCATCGCGGTCAAGGCGCTGCGCGTCGGGCGCGGCGAGGCGGTCGAGCAGGTCGCCTTCCACAGCAGCGCCGAACTGGAACAGCTCGGCGCCGCCTTCAACGCGATGCGCGCCAGCCTCGCCGAGCGCGAGCAGCGCATCAACGAACTCGCCTTCTGCGACGGGCTGACCGGCCTGGGCAACCGCACGCTGTTCATGAGCCGGCTCGAACACGCGCTGCAGCACGGCGAGGCGCGCAGCGTCAGCGTGCTGCTGGTCAACCTCAACCGCTTCGGCACCATCAACGACGCGCTCGGCGCGCGGCTGGCCGACGCACTGCTGCGCGAGGTGGCGCGGCGCCTGTTCGAGACCGCGCGGCCGCAATGCGCCGCCATCGCGCGCATCGCCGCCGACGAGTTCGCCTTCCTCGTCGACCAGCCGCGCGCCAATCACGACCGCGTGCATGCGCTGGGCGAGGCGCTGCTCGCCGCGCTCGACGTGACGCTGTCGGTCGAGGGCCAGCCGGTCGACATCTCGGCGCGCGCCGCCAGCGTGACCGCGCCGGTCGACGGCCGCGACGCGCCCACGCTGCTGCGCCATGCCGCGCTCGCGCTCGACGAGGCGCAGCGCAAGCACCGCCCGCTCGTCGCCTACACGCCCCAGGTGCAGCGCGATCCCTGCGTGCGGCTCAGCCTGCTGTCGGAGCTGCGCGTCGCGATCGACAAGCACCAGCTCGAGCTGCACTTCCAGCCCAAGGTCGGCATCGGCAACGGCCAGCTCGAATCGGCCGAATGCCTGCTGCGCTGGCGCCATCCCGAGCGGGGCCTGATCCCGCCCGACAGCTTCATTCCCTGGGCCGAGCAGACCGGCTTCATCAAGCGGCTGACGGCCTGGGTGCTCGACACCGCCTGCGCCCAGATCGCGCGCATGCGCGCGCTGCACATCGAGCTGCCGCTGGCCGTGAACCTGTCGGCGGTCGATCTCGACAATCCGGCACTGCACGGCAAGGTCGAGGCGGCTCTCGCGCGCCACGGCGTGCCGCCCGCGATGCTGAAGCTGGAAATCACCGAGAGCGCGGCCATGAACGACCCGGGCCGCGCGCTGGCCACGCTGGCGCGGCTGCGCAGCCTCGGCATCGGGCTGGCGATCGACGACTTCGGCACCGGCCAGTCGTCGCTGTCGTACCTGAGCCGCTTTCCGGTCGACGAGCTCAAGATCGACAAGAGCTTCGTGCGCGGCATGTGCGCGCACCGGCATGACGCGATGCTGGTGCGCTCGACCATCGACCTCGGCCATCTGCTCGGCCTGAGCGTCGTGGCCGAGGGCGTGGAGGACGAGCGCACGCTGCGCCTGCTCGGCCATGTGGGCTGCGATCTGGTGCAGGGCTACATCGTGAGCCGGCCGCTGGCGGCCACCGACTTCGAGCGCTGGGTCGCCCAGCACCGGCTGCGCCACGAGGGGCCGCTGGTCGATCTCGATCCGACGGCGACGGTGATCGAGCTGTTCCACTGAGGGCGTCCGGGCGCCGGGACGGCGGTCGCGGGCCGGATGATGGGGCGCTGCCCGGGCCGTGCGCGGCGGCCGGACCCGGCCCGGACTGGCGCGCACGCCCGTTCCCGCACCGACACCGCCATCGGCGCCGATAATCCGCGCCGCCCGATCCGCCTGCCGCGTCCGATGTCCGCTCCCGCCCCGCCCCTCGCTCCCGTCTATGCGCCGCCGCCCGATACCGGCCTCGACCTGCTGCACGCCGATGACGCGCTGGTGGTCGTGGTCAAGCCGGCCGGCCTGCTCAGCGTGCCCGGGCGCGGCGCCGGCCATGCCGACTGCCTCGCGGCGCGGGTGCAGGCGCGCTTCGCCGATGCGCTCGTCGTGCACCGGCTCGACCTCGCCACCTCCGGCATCGTCTGCTTCGGGCGCGGCGCGGCGGCACAGCGCGAACTGAGCCGGCAGTTCCAGGCCCGCGAGACCGCCAAGCGATATGTCGCGGTCGTGGCCGGCCGGCCCGCCGCCGACGCCGGCGAGATCGACCTCCCGCTCATCTGCGACTGGCCCAACCGGCCGCGCCAGATGGTCAGCTTCACGCACGGCAAGCCGTCGCTGACGCGCTGGCGCCGGCTCGCCGCGACGGCGGTGGCGGACATGGCGGACGGTCACGCCAGCCTCGCCGCCCCGCTCGCCGTCCGGAACGACGCCGGGTCCGACGCGGCTGCAATCGCTTGCAGCCGCGTCGAACTGGAGCCGGTCACGGGCCGCTCGCACCAGCTGCGCGTGCATCTGCTCGCGCTCGGTCATCCCATCCTCGGCGACGAGCTCTACGCGCCACCGCCGGCGCGCGATGCCGCGCCACGCCTGCTGCTGCATGCGTCGCGGCTTGCGCTGACGCATCCCGTCGACGGTTTTCCGCTGGCCTTCGAAAGCCATCCCGGGTTCTGATGCGGGCGCCCGGACCGGGGCTATCAAGTCGAGCGGATCAATAGTTAATTGACTATCGATTCGCTTAACACAATGAATTAGACCTATCGGCGGCCCATCCCGATACTTCGCTCCATCGCTGCACGACGCAGCGCAGGTCAACCCCCAGCAGCACTGAACATTCCGAGGAGTCAGCAATGCCCACGTTTGAAAGCCGCGAAGGCCAGCGCGTCCCCAACGTCACCTTCCGCACCCGCGAGAACAACGCCTGGAAGGACGTCACCACCTCCGAGATCTTCGACGGCAAGACCGTCGTCGTGTTCTCGCTGCCCGGTGCCTTCACGCCCACCTGCTCGTCGTCGCACGTGCCGCGCTACAACGAACTCGCCGCGACGCTCAAGAAGCACGGCGTCGATACCGTGGCCTGCATCTCGGTCAATGACGGCTTCGTCATGAGCGAATGGGCCAAGGATCAGGAGAGCGCCAACATCGTCATGATCCCCGACGGCAACGGCACCTTCACCGAAGGCATGGGCATGCTGGTCGACAAGGCCGACCTCGGCTTCGGCAAGCGCAGCTGGCGCTATTCGATGCTCGTGAAGGACGGCGTGGTGCAGAAGATGTTCATCGAGCCGGACAAGGAAGGTGACCCGTTCGAAGTCTCGGACGCCGACACGATGCTCAAGTACGTGGCGCCCGAAGCCACGGCGCCCGACCAGGTCGTCGTGTTCACCAAGCCGGGCTGTCCGTTCTGCACCAAGGCCAAGGAAGAACTCAAGGCCGCCGGCTACGAGTTCATCGAAGTCCCGCTCGAACACAAGGTGCGCGGCAAGGTGCTGGGCGCGCTGAGCGGCAAGATGACGGCGCCGCAGGTGTTCATCAACGGCAAGCTCATCGGCGGTTCGGAAGAAGTCACCGCCTTCGTCGCCGGCAAGAAGTGATGCCGCGATGCCGCCCCGCCCGGGGTGGCGACGGCAGGGTGACGCGGCATCACGGGCCGCGTCACCCTGCCTGATGCAAGCCTTTGCAGGCCTGGCCTTCCGGTGGGTCGGCCTGCATCGGCGGCAATTCCAGACGCCCTGTCGCCCGGGTGCGTCGCCGGCATGACCGGCATGCAACTCCTCCAATCGATTCCCGGCCCGGGACATCCGCAGCGCCCGCGCGCGACCCGGCCCGCCCCCCCCTTCCGCTCCTGCCCGAGTCGCGCGCCGCGCCCCGGCCGGCAGCGTTCAGCCCGACGATCTGCAAACCCTTGCAAGGCGTCGCCCGATCCGGGCCGCCCACGGAGATAACGAGATGAAGACCCTCACACCCGACGTTGCGGTGATCGGTGCCGGCACCGCCGGTCTGGCTGCCTACCGCGCCGCCAAGGCGGCGGGCGCCAGCGCCCTGCTCATCGAGGGCGGCGCCCACGGCACGACCTGCGCCCGCGTCGGCTGCATGCCGTCCAAGCTGCTCATCGCCGCCGCCGAGGCCGCGCATTCGGCCCGGCACACGGCGCCCTTCGGCGTGCATGTGGACGGTGCGGTGCGCATCGACGGCCGCGAGGTGATGGACCGCGTCAAGCGCGAGCGCGACCGCTTCGTCGGCTTCGTGGTGAAGGGCGTGCTCAACATCCCGACCGAAGACCGCATCGAGGCCTTCGCGAAGTTCACCGCGCCGATGGAGCTGCTGGTGGGCGAGGACACGATCGTGAAGCCCGGCCGCATCGTCATCGCCACCGGCTCGGCGCCCGCCGTGCCGCCGCCGTGGCGCGCGCTCGGCGACCGGCTGATCGTCAACGACGACGTGTTCGCCTGGGACGATCTGCCCGAGCGCGTGGCCGTGTTCGGCCCCGGCGTGATCGGGCTGGAGCTGGGCCAGGCGCTGCACCGCCTCGGCGTGAAGGTGCGGTTGTTCGGCATGGGCGGCAAGGTCGGCCCGCTGAGCGACGAGGCCGTCATCCGCAGCGCGATCGGCATCTTCGGCGCCGAGTTCCCGTTCTCGCCCGACATCAAGGGCAGCGACATCCGCCGCGAGGGCGACGAGGTGGTCGTGACCTGGACCGAGGCCGCCACCGGCGAGACGCATACCGAGCGCTTCGACTACCTGCTGGCCGCGACCGGCCGCCGGCCCAATCTCGGCAAGCTGGGGCTGGAGCATTCCGGCCTCGAACTCGACAAGCAGGGCGTGCCGGTGTTCGACCCGGCCACGCTGCAATGCGGCACGCATCCGGTGTTCATCGCGGGCGACGTCAACAACATCGTGCCGCTGCTGCACGAGGCCGCCGACGAGGGCAAGACCGCCGGCCACAACGCGGCGGTGTTCCCGGACGTGGTGGCGGGGCTGCGCCGCGCGCCGATCTCGGTGGTGTTCAGTGAGCCGCAGATCGCGATGGTCGGCAAGCGCCGCGGCGAGCTGGAGGACGGCTGCTACGTGACCGGCGAGGTGGATTTCGCCGACCAGGGCCGCAGCCGCGTGATGCTGAAGAACGCCGGCCTCATGCATGTGTATGCCGACGTGCGCGACGGCCGCTTCCTGGGCGCCGAATGGCTCGGCCCGCGCGCCGAGAACATCGCCCACCTGCTGGCCTGGGCGGTGCAGCAGCGGCTGACGGTGGCGCAGATGCTCGACATGCCCTTCTATCACCCGGTGGTGGAGGAAGGCCTGCGCACCGCGCTGCGCGACGCGGCGGCCCATCTGGCAAAGCTGGGCGCGGCGGAGCGGGAGTGCCTGAGCTGCGAGGACAAGGCCAGCGACGCGAACTGAGCGATGGCGGCCCGGGCGACCGGGCTGTCCCCGCTCAGGACGCAAAAAGTCGGCTAAAGAGTCGGCTAAAGAGTCGGCTAAAGAGTCGGCTAAAGAGTCGGCTAAAGAGTCGGCTAAAGAGTCGGCTAAAGAGTCGGCAGAAAATTATTCTTCAAACTCATCATTCCAATAAAATTCTCTTCCTTATCAACAAGTTTTGACTGCAAAATTTCGGCAGTAAAGTCGGCAAAAAATGTTCACGCATCCCGCGCAGTTCGAACCCCTTCAACCGGACTTCCAGCATCGGAAGCTCGACGAACTGCGCGAGCGCTGCGCGACGCTGGTCGAGCGTGCCCAGCGCCTCGCTGGCATGGCCCATCCGGTCACGCGTACCGAGTTGCGCGAGCTGCTGCGGGCAATGAACTCGTACTACAGCAACCGCATCGAGGGGCAGGGCACGCATCCGCTCAACATCCAGCGCGCGCTTGCCCGCGATTTTTCCGAGCGGCCCGACGTAGCGCGGCTCCAGCGCATCGCCGTGGCCCATCTCGATGCCGAGCGCGAACTCGAAGCGCGCGTCGCGGCCGGCGACTCGCCCACCACCATGGCCTTCCTGATCGACGCCCATCGCGCGCTGTATTCCCGCCTCGCGCCTCAAGACCGCCTCACCGATGACGGCCTGCCGATCGAACCCGGCGCCCTGCGCAACCGCGAGGTCGAGGTCGGGCGCCATGTACCGCCGGCCGCCGCCGCGCTGCCCGCCTTTCTCGCGCGACTCGACCAAGTGTTCGGCAAGCTGCCGCCCGGCGAGCGCCTGCTGCTGCCGGTCGCCTGCCTGCATCAGCGCGCCGCCTGGGTCCATCCCTTTCTCGACGGCAATGGCCGCGCGCTGCGGCTCCAGACCCATGCCGCGCTCTGGCGCCTGAGCGACGGGCTGTGGTCGGTCAATCGCGGGCTCGCGCGGCGCCGCGCCGACTACTACGACCATCTCGCCGCCGCCGACGCCGCGCGCCGGGGCGATCTCGACGGGCGCGGCAACCTGAGCGAGGCCGCGCTGCGCGACTGGTGTGATTTCTTTCTCGGCATCTGCGAGGACCAGGTCGGCTTCATGACCCGCCTGCTCGACCTCGACGCGATGAAGACGCGCATGCAGGCGCTGCTGAGCTTCCGTGCCGCGCACGACAAGAACATCCGCATGGAAGCGCTAGCGCCGCTGCACTACGTGTTTGCCGCCGGGCCGGTCACGCGCGGCGAGTTCGCGCAGATGACCGGACTCAAGGAACGCACGGCGCGCGCGCTGCTGTCGCGCCTGCTCACGACCGGGCTGCTGCGCAGCGACACACCGCTCGGTCCGGTGCGGCTCGGGCTGCCGCTCGACGCGCTGCAATTCCTGCTGCCCGATCTCTATCCCGAAGCCGCTACCCAGCCGGATTGAGCGACCCTCCCCTCGGAGGGACGGCCGGCTCGCCGCCGGCTGCCGGTCGCCCCCCGGCCAGAACAGCGCGGCGGTCTTGCATGCCCCCGTCATCTCCGTTTCACCCCAGCGCCGCCACCGCAAAGTCCACGAAGCTCCGCAGCTTGGGCGGCGTGAACCTCCGGCTCGCCCACAGCGCATGCAGCATGAACGGCGGGTGCTCGTGGTCGGACAGCAGCCGTTCCAGCCGGCCTTCGGCCAGGTCATCGACGATGAGCACGTCGGGCAGCCAGGCGATGCCGAGCCCGGCCTGCACGGCGCGCAGCGCGAGCAGGGTGTCGTCGGTCTTGAGCACGGAGCGCGGGCGCAGGCGCGCCGGGCCGGCGGGGCCGTTCATCGTCACCGAACTCATGTCCACGTAGGTCGGCAGGATCGCGTCGAGGCGCGGGATGTCGTCCGGCCCGGCCGGGCGACCCGCGCGGTCGAGATAGGCCGGCGCCGCCACCAGCAGCAGCCGGATCGGGCACACCGGCCGCGCCACCAGCGACGGCGTCGGCTCGTTGGTCACGCGCAGCGCGAGGTCGAAGCCTTCCGACGCGAGATCGACCTTGCGGTTCTCGAGCCTCAGGTCCACCACCACCTCGGGATAGCGCGCGTGATAGTCCACGAGCATGCGGGCGAAGCGCGGCGTCGCGGCCCAGACCGGCGCGGTCACGCGCAGCAGGCCGCGCGGGCGGTCCTGGATGCCGAGCAGCTCGGCCTCGGCTTCGTCCAGCAGTTCCAGCGCGCCGGCCGCGTGGGCGTGATAGCGCTCGCCGGCCTCGGTCAGGCTCAGATGGCGGCTGGTGCGGTTGAGCAGCCGGGCGCCGACGCGGCGTTCGAGCGCGGCGATGTGCTTGCTCGTCATCGCGGCCGACAGGCCCAGCCGCTCGGCCGCGCCAGCAAAGCTGCCCGCGTCCACCACCTCGCGGAAGACCTTCAGACCGAGCAATCCGTCCATTGAGTTTCTTTTTGGGAAAGAAAGCCTCAACGGTATCGCGCTCGATCAACGGGCAGGAAAGCTTTACGGTCGGCAGCTCCGGCTTCCAGCATCTTCGATCGTCATGTCTGATCTCTCCTCCCTCAAGGCCGCGCAAGCACGCGGCCCGGTTGCCACGCCGCTCGCGGCGGCGGTGGCGGCCTCATCAGCTGTCACGGCTGCGTCGGCCGCCTCGACCATCGCGGCCGCCATGGCCGGCGCACCGGCGGGTTCGGCGCGCGCGAAGGCCAATGCGCAACGCCCCGAGCTGTGCGCCGGGCAGCTGCTGCCGCTGCCGGCCAATCCGCTCGCGCGCGCGGCCGTGCGCGGCCGGCGGCTGTTCGTCGCGGCAGTGGTCGTCAGCGCGCCGATCGGCTGGGGCATCGGGGCGCTCGGCCTGCTCGGGCACTGGGCGCTGGGCTGAGTCCGTGCCCTTCGTCGTCACCGAAGCCTGCATCCGCTGCCGGCATACCGACTGCGCGGTCGTGTGCCCGATGTCCTGCTTCCGCGCGGGACCCGACGTTCTCGTGATCCATCCGGACGAATGCATCGACTGCGCGGTGTGCGTGCCCGAATGCCCGGTCGGCGCGATCTTCCCCGACACCGGACTGCCGGCCGGCCAGGAGGCCTTCGCCGCCATCAACGCGCGGCTCGCGCGCCACGCGGGCTGGCCCGTCATCACCGAGCGCGAAGCCGCGCCGGCCGATCACGCGCGCTGGGCCGAGGTGAAGGACAAGCGCGCGCTGCTCGCCGCGACGCTCGCGCGGCTGCCGGGCTGATTCAGCCCTCGCCGCCGGCCACCGTGTCGTGATGCCAGTCGGGCAGCTTCGCGCCGCAATGGCGGCAGAAGTTGGCCTCGGGCGAATGGCCTTCGGTCAGGCAGAACTGGCAGGTGCGCGTGGTGACGGCGCCGGGCCAGCCGCGCCGCTGGGCGGTCATCTCGGCGGTGACGATGCCGGTCGGCACCGCCAGCACGCCCCAGCCGAGCAGCATCATCACCGACGAGATGAGGCGGCCCAGCTCGGTCTTGGGCGTGATGTCGCCGAAGCCGACGGTCGTCACCGTGGTCACCGCCCAGTACATCGCCACCGGAATGCTCGTGAAGCCGTTGTCCGGCCCCTCGATCACGTACATGACCGAGCCGAACACGAGGATGAGCATCAGCACGAAGCTCAGGAACACGGCGATCTTGCGGTAGCTCGCGCGCAGCGCCGCGCCGAGCGCGCTGAACTCGGCCACGTAGGCCGTGAGCCGCAGGATGCGGAACACCCGCAGCAGCCGCAGCACCCGCACGTCGATGAGCACATGCGCGCCCGGCACCAGCACCGCGATGTAGGTGGGCAGGATCGACAGCAGGTCGATCACGCCGAAGAAGCTGAGCGCATAGCGGCCCGGCCGCCGCACGCACAGCAGCCGCGCGACGTACTCGGCGGTGAACAGCAGCGTGAAGAACCATTCCGCGCCGTACAGCCAGCCGCCCCAGCGGTCGGAGATCGCATGCGTGCTGTCGAGGATGGCGACCAGCACGCTCGCGAGGATGGCGCCGATCACCGCGAGGTCAAAGGCGCGGCCGGCGCGCGTGTCGGCCTCGAAGATGATGGTGTAGAGCGTCAGCCGCCAGCCCGACAGCGGCTTGCCGAACTGCTGCGCGGCGCGGGCATAGGCGGGGACGGGCGGTGGCGCGGGGCGGGCGGAAGTGCGGTCCATGGGCGACGGCGCGAATCTGGATGAAGCCAAATTGAAACAAAGTGCGCGCGGCGGCAAGCGGCGTTGCGACGGGCGCGATGTTGCGCGCAAGACGGTGGCGAGCCGTGCCGGTGCACCGCCGGCGGCCGCGCGGGAAGGCGCCGCCCAGCCAGCCATCATGGCAATTTCGGCCGAAATGGCTAAGATTCAGGCATTCCCCGCCGGAACGAGGCCGTCATGTCCGCATCTGCTTTGAGCCTTACCACCTCCCTCGGCCAGTCGGTCGAGATGCCCGCCTTCAGCGCCACCGAGGTCAAGAACGAATTCGGTCGCGTGCTCGAAACCGCCTTCACCAAGGGCGCGGTCGCGATCACGCGGCATGACGCGCCCAAGGCGGTGCTGCTGTCGCTCGACGCTTGGCGCGCGCTTACCGGCGCGCAGGCCGCGCCGGCCGATCCGCTCGCGGCGCTCGGCGCCGAATTCGATGCGCTGCTCGCCGGCATGCAGACGCCGGCGGGCCGATCGGCGGGCGAGGCGCTGTTCGACGCCTCGCCCGATGAACTCGGCGCCGCCGCCGTGATGGCCGCCGCCACTGCCGGCCGATGACGGCCGCCGCGCCGCCAACCGATTCCGCCGCGGTGCCGACCGCCGCCGTCGCCTCGACCTCCGCCAGCAGCGCCGCGCCGCCCGCCGACGGCGCCGTACCGCGCCCGACGATCCGCGTGCTCGCCGGCACCAACGGCGCCGGTAAGAGCAGCGTGGCCGGCGCGATGCTGCGCGCCGCCGGCGGCGATTGGTTCAACCCCGACGCGGTCGCGCGCCGCCTGCGCGACGCCCATCCCGATCTCGACCAGGCCACGGCCAACGGCCTCGCCTGGCAGGCCGGCAAGTCGCTGCTCGAACGCGCGATCGCCGGCCGACTCGACTTCAACTTCGAGACCACGCTCGGCGCCAGCACCCTGCCGGCGCTGCTCGCGCGGGCGGCCGACGCGGGCTTCGCGGTGCGGGTCTGGTACGTGGGGCTGGAAAGCGTCGAGCTGCATCTGAAGCGCGTGGCCGAGCGCGTCGCCAAGGGCGGCCACGACATTCCCGAGGCCGACATCCGCCGCCGCTACGACGCCGGCCGGCGCAACCTCGTCGCGCTGCTGCCCCGGCTGGCGGAGCTGAAGCTGTTCGACAACAGCGCCGAGGGCGATCCGCAGGCGGGCATCTCGCCCCAGCCGCACGCGCTGCTGCACTGGAAGGATGGCCGGCTGCTGGCGATGTGCGAGCCGGCGGCGATGCCAGGCTGGGCGAAGCCGATCGCGGCGGCGGTGCTGAGGCTGGCGGCGGGTTGAGACGGGCGGGCCGGCACGCCGTCGCCCGCAAACGCCGGCAGCCACAAGCGCCTGCAACCAAAGCTGCGCCGGCATGAGCGATCACGCATGCTGCAAACGCTTGCAGCCCGGCATCACCTCACCAGCAACTGTCGCGCAAACGCGTTGTGCCGCTCCAGCACCACCGGCAGATCCACCGTGGTGACGCGCCCGTCGCGCACTACCACACGGCCGTTGATGACGCTCGTCGCCACCTTGGGCGGCGCGCAGAACACCAGCGCCGCCACCGGATCGTGCAGCGCGCCCGCGAACTCGATCGCGCCCAGGTCGAAGGCCACGACGTCCGCCGCCATGTCCACCGCCAGCGCGCCGATGTCGTCGCGGCCGAGCACCTTCGCGCCGCCGAGCGTGGCGATCTCCAGCGCCTCGCGCGCGCTCATCGCGGCCGGGCCGAAGCCCACGCGCTGGAGCAGCATCGCCTGCCGCGCCTCGCCGAGCAGATGGGCGCCGTCGTTCGAGGCCGAGCCGTCCACGCCGAGGCCCACGCTCACGCCCGCGTCGCGCATCTTGCGCACCGGCGCGATGCCCGAGGCGAGCCGCATGTTCGAGCACGGGCAGTGCGCGACGCCCGTGCCGGTGCGCGCGAACAGGTACACGCCCTCGTCGTCGAGCTGGACGCAGTGGGCATGCCACACGTCGGGGCCGACCCAGCCGAGGTCTTCGACGTACTCGGTCGGCGTCATGCCGAACTTCTCGCGGCTGTAGGCGATGTCGTTGACGTTCTCGGCCAGATGCGTGTGCAGCGACACGCCGCATTCGCGCGCGAGCGCGGCCGAGTCGCGCATGAGTTCGCGGCTGACCGAGAACGGCGAGCAGGGCGCGAGCACCAGCCGCGTCATCGAGAAGCGGCCGGGGTCGTGGTACGCGTCGATGAGGCGCTGGCTGTCGTCGAGGATGTCGGCTTCGCGCTCGACAAGGCTGTCGGGCGGCAGGCCGCCGGCGCTCTCGCCGACGCTCATGCTGCCGCGCGCGGCGTGGAAGCGCATGCCGATGCGGCGCGCCGCGTCGATGCTGTCGTCGAGCGTGCAGCCGTTGGGGTAGAGGTAGAGGTGGTCGCTGCTGGTGGTGCAGCCCGAGAGCATCAGCTCGGCCATTGCCGTCTGCGTCGAGATCTCGATCATCTCGGGCGTGATGCGGCTCCAGATCGGGTACAGCGTCTTGAGCCAGCCGAACAGTTCGGCGTCCTGCGCGGCGGGCACGGCGCGCGTCAGGCTCTGGTACATGTGGTGATGCGTGTTGACGAGGCCGGGGATGACGATGTGACCGGTCATGTCGAGCACTTCGTCGGCGGTCGGCGGCAGTTGCGCCGTCGGGCCGACCTGGGCGATGCGGCCGTTCACGCAATACAGGCCGCCGCCGCGGATCTCGCGGCGCTCGCCGTCCATGGTGACGAGCACGTCGGCGTTGCGGACGAGCAAGGTCTTGTTTCCAGTTGCGGCGGAACGGGCCGGCATCGATTCACCTTCAGAAAGAAATGGCGCGCCAGAATCGGCACGCCGGTCGGCAATGATGCAGTGCAAGCCGCGCGCCAGCCGGGGCTTACGCCTTTCGGGTGGCTTGCGGCCGATGGTCGAGCGCAAGCCGGAGTTGCCGCTGCCGGAGTTGCCGCTGCCGGATTCGCCCTGGCCACCGGATTCGCCGCCGCCGGCCCGCGCCGGCCGACGCCCCCTTCCGAACCTTCGCTCTCCCGCGCGCCTGCCCCAATGTCCTTACGACTCCGCCCGCTCGCCCTCGCCGCTCTGCTCGCGGCGCTGTCCGTCCTGCCCACCCTGCCGGCCGGCGCCGATCCGGTGGCCGATTTCGCGCCACCCGACAACGACCTGCGCTTCGACGCCGCCGGCGCCACCCTCGGCAACGCGGGCGACGGCTGGTTCGTGCCCGTGACCTTCGCGCCCGGCGCCGCGCCGCGCCTCACGCTCGCGCCGCCCGCCGGCGAATGGAACTGGGCCCGGGCCGGCAGCCTGCGCCTGCATGCGCAGAACGGCATGCCCTGGGCCGTCACCTTCGATCTCGCGCTGACCGATGCCGCCGGCAACCGGCTGGAGGCCCGTGTCGCGCTGCCGCCCGGCCCGCCGCAGACGCTGGTGCTGCCGCTCGCGGCCACGAGCGGGCGCGGCTGGGGCATGGTCGCCGCGCCCTTCGCGCCCTGGCTGCGCAATGACGAGCGCCTGCTCGTCGCCACCGAGGTGCGCGGCGCGATCGACCGCGCCCACATCACCGGACTGACGCTGTCCATTCCCGGCCCGACCGCGCCGCAGACCCTGCTGTTCGGCAAGCTCTTCACCGACGCCGAGGGACTGGACGCGCGTCTGGCCTACGAGCGCATCGTCGATACCTTCGGCCAGCTCAACCGGGGCCAGTGGCAGGACAAGGTGCTGTCGAAGGCGGAACTGCTCGAAGCCGCCGAGGACGAGGACGACCAGCTCGTGCAATGGGCCACCGAGGTCAAGCCCGCCGACGCCTTCGGCGGCCTGCCCGACGCACCCGGTGCCGCGCCGCTCGTGCCGGTGCCGCTCACGGCGACCGCGCCGCCGCCGGCCGCGACCGCGCCCGCCGACACCGCCGTCGAGGGAGGCGCACCGGCGGGGGCCACGCCCGCCGCTCCCGCCCCGAATGCCCCCGCCTCCGGCTTCTTCCGCACCGAAAAGCGCCCCGGCGCCGACGGCCAGCCGCGCTGGTGGCTCATCACGCCGGCCGGCAACCGCTTCTTCTCGCTCGGCGTCAACACGCTGCGCATCGACGATGCCGACACCGTCGTCGAGGGCCGCGAATTCATGTTCGACGACCTGCCGGCGCGCGCCGATCCGCTCGCCCGCTTCTACGGCCAGCGCGACGCCGGCAGCGTGCTCGGCGCCGACGCCGGCGCAGCCCAGGGGCGCGGCTTTGCGCGCGGGCGCAGCTACGACTTCTATCGCGCCAACCTGTTCCGGCGCGACCGCGACCGCTTCGAGGCCGCCTGGCGCGACCGCGCCCATCTGCGCCTGCGCGCCTGGGGCTTCAACACCGTCGGCAACTGGAGCGACGACGCCCTCACCGCCCAGCACCGCACGCCCTATGTGCGCAACCTGGAAATCGGCGGCGACTTCGCCCGCATCAGCGACGGCCACGACTGGTGGGGCCGCAGCCCCGATCCCTTCGATCCCGCCTTCGCCGCCGCCGCCGACAGCGCGCTGGCCGCCGGCACCCGGGCCCGGCGCGACGATCCCTGGCTGATCGGCTGGTTCGTCGACAACGAGCTGGCCTGGGGCAACGGCGCCGCCAGCGATCCGCGCCAGCGCTATGCGCTCGCCTACAGCACCCTGCGGCTCGACGGCACGGCGCCCGGCGCCGGCTTCGCCAAGCGCGCCTTCGTCGAGCTGCTCAAGGCGCGCTACGGCGAGGTGGCGCTGTTCGCCAACGCCTGGGGCATGGCGCTCGACAACTGGGAGCAGCTGCTCGCGCCGGTGTTCACCGCGCCGCTGCCCGATGAGCAGCATCCGGCCGTCGCCGCCGACCTGTCGGCCTTCCTCGGCTTGCATGCCGAGACCTACTACCGCGTCGTCGCCGAAGCGCTCAAGCGCCACGATCCCAACCACCTCTACCTCGGCAGCCGGCTCGCCAGCCGCACGCCCGAAGCCACCGCCGCCTGCGCGCGCTGGTGCGACGTGGTCAGCTTCAACCTCTACGTGCCCGACATCGCCAGCGGCTTCGAGGCGGCCGAATTCGCCCACTACGACAAGCCGGCGCTGCTGACCGAATTCCACTTCGGCAGCCGCGATCGCGGGCCGTTCTGGAACGGCGTCATGGCGGTCGCCAGCGAGCCCGAGCGCGCCGGTGCCTATGCCCGGATGCTGGCCTCGGTGGCGGCCAATCCGGCCTTCGTCGGCGCGCACTGGTTCCAGTACCTCGACGAACCCGCCACCGGCCGCTGGCTCGACGGCGAGAACGGCCATCTCGGCCTGGTCGCCATCACCGACCTGCCCTGGAACGAGTTCGTGCCCGGCGTGCGCGCCGCCAATCTCGGTCTGCTGCGCCGGCTCGGCGGCGAATAAGCCGCGCCAACGGCCGGCGGCGCCGGATTCGGCCCGGCATTGCATGCCGCCGGGCCGAATCAGGTGCAATCGCGCGCCAATTGCCGCCGCCCGACCCGAATGCCGGCGCAATCGCCACCAGAGAAAAGACTAGGCATTTTCATTAGGTGTGCGGATTGCGCCGGCGCGAATCGCGCATTCCGCAAAAGCGCATACCCACTTTCTGCGCGATGCAGGACGGCAGCGCATTCCCCGCAACGGCAACTGCGGCAACTACGTCCTCGTTAATAGAACGGCCTATTCCGGCCGACTACACTGCGCGCCCGGCATCCCAATCACGCCCTGCAATGGCCGCAACGGGAATTGACCTGGCGCCGGAAAATCCGCCTGCCCCAATCCAACGGAATTCACGTCTTGCATCGGTATGGGGCAAGAGTCGGAACAATTTCGTCCACCTGGGGCTGGCAGGTGAATTTGCGCACAGGAAGATTCGACGGGCTTGACTACGGTTGGGCCACAGCCAACCGGGTTACAACCCTCTCCTTCAGGAACAGCAATGAAACTTAAATTCCTTGCGGCCGCTCTGCTGTTGGGCGGCGCGGTCGCTGCCCCCGCCGGCGCCACGGTAATCGACTTCGAGAACGTGCCTGGCCTCGCCAGCAGCGGCATCGACTCGCTGTCTTCGCTGACCAGCTATGCCGGCTTCAACTGGTCGAGTTCGGACGACATGGCACTGGTCGGCAGCAGCAGCTTTTTTGCCGACAACACCGCGTCCTATCTGGGGCTCGTCGCCGGATGGTCGCTGGGTGCCATTCAGGGCGGCTACGGCGCCTTCCTCGGCGAGAGCCACAACACCGTCTCGTTCGCCGCGGTCGATGGCAGCACCTTCAGCATCAATAGCGGCTACTTCGCCGGCTTGAGGGCTGACGGTCTGGCGGGCGCCACGCTGGGCTACACCGCCCTCGTCAACGGCAGTCTGGTCACCGGCAGCGTTCAGCTGAACGGTACGGGCGCAAGTTCGACGGTGGCGTTCAACCTCAACAACGTCAGCCGCTTCAGCTTCACCTCCGACGGCTATGTCAGCTTCGACAACCTCAATGTCGGCGCCGTCCCCGAGCCCACCAGCGCCGCCCTCACCGGCCTGGGCATTGCCGTTCTCGCGCTCAAGCGCCGCCGCGCCCAGCGCAACAACGTCGCCGCCTGACGACGTTTTCACGTCGGCGGAACGCCATCCCCGGCGTTTTGCCGACGTCTGGCCGCAGCCATCGCGGCCGCCAAATCCCGAGCGCCAATCAGGGTTTATCTTTCGGCTTCCACCCCTTCCCGCGAAAGAAAAACCATGAGCCTCATCGCCATCGCGTGGCGCGCGCATCCCGAGTACCCCTTCATCATGATCATGAACCGCGACGAGGCTCATGATCGGCCGACCACGCCTGCGGCCTGGCACGAGGCCGACGGCCTGCGCTGGGTCGGCGGGCAGGATGGCGTGGCCGGCGGCACCTGGTTTGGCGCGACCGAACAAGGCCGCTATGCCGCCGTCACCTCGTGGCGCGGTGTCGGCGATGCGCCGGCGGGCAGCCTGTCGCGCGGCAAGCTGCCGCTCGATTTTCTGGCCAGCGATGCCGAACCGGTGCAGCACGCCCGCGGCTTCATGCGCGCCAAGCCCGACTGCAATCCGTTCAACCTGGTGGTCGGCACCACGCGCGACGTGTTCTATGCCGGCTCGCGCAGCAAACTGCCGCTGGCGCTGACGCCGGGCATCCACACCATCAGCAACGGCCTGCTCGACGAGCACTGGCCCAAGAACGACTGGCTCAACAACGCCTTTGGCGCCTATGTGCGCGACAGCGGCGGCTACCGCATGCTGCTCGACTGCTTCACCGGCATGGCCTTCGCCACCGAGGGCCGCGATCTGGGCCTGAAGGTCGCGCCCAACGCCACCGCCGAAGAACTCGCCGACGGCTGCTTTGCGCTGCTGAGCGACACCACGATCTACGCCGAAGGCCTGCCGAACACCGGCATCAGCCGCGAGGAAGAAGAGCGGCTGTCGGCCGTGTTCGTGCTGGGCGAGCAGCACGGCACCCGCGCCAGCACCGTGCTCGTGTTGTCGCGCGAGGGCGATTCCTGGTTCGAGGAGCGCAGCTTCGACGCGAGCGGCGCCGAAACCGGTCGCGCGGTCCACAAGTTCGCGCTGCCGGCCGGCGCCTTTGCCGGCGGCGAAGACTGAGCCAAGCCGTCCGCGTGGCGCCGCCTAAACTCGCGCCTGCCGCGCTTCGCGGCGCCACGCCTTCGCCTTTGCCATGACGCCTGCCCACACTCCCTCGCCCGTCCGTCCGCCCGCCTCCTTCGCCGAACGCCTGCGCCTGTACGGCCAGCTGATCCGCTTCGACAAGCCGGTCGGCACGCTGCTGCTGCTCTGGCCCACGCTGACCGCGCTGTGGATTGCCGCCGGCGGTCCGCCGCCCTGGCACATCGCGGCGATCTTTGCGCTCGGCACCTTTCTCATGCGCTCGGCCGGCTGCGCCATCAACGACTGGGCCGACCGCCATGTGGACCTGCATGTGGAGCGCACCCGCAACCGGCCGCTCACCAGCGGCCGCATTACCGGCGCCGAGGCGCTCGGCGTGGCGGCGGCGCTGGCGCTTGCCGCCGGCCTGCTGATCCTGCCGCTCAATCTGCTCACCTGGGCCTATGCGGTGCTCGCCGTGGGCGTGGCCGCGAGCTATCCCTTCTTCAAGCGCTTTTTCCCGGTGCCGCAGGCCTGGCTCGGCATCGCCTTCAGCTTCGGCATTCCGATGGGCTTTGCGGCGGTGCGCGGCGAAGTGCCGGCGCTGGCCTGGCTGCTGTTGGCGGCCAATCTGCTGTGGGTGATCGCCTACGACACCGAATACGCGCTGGTCGACCTGCCCGACGATCTGAAGATCGGCATCCGCACCTCGGCCATCACCTTCGGCCGGCATGTGGTCGCCATCGTCATGGCCTGCCATGCGGCGCATCTGGCGCTGATGGCGCTGGCCGGCGCACTGGCCGGTCTGGGCTGGCCGTGGTGGCTGGCGCTGGCCGGCGCCGCCGCGCTGGCCGCGCGCGACTGGTGGCTGATCCGCGAAAAGGACCGCGCCCGCTGCTTTCAGGCCTTCCGTGAAAACCATCGGATCGGTGCGCTGCTGTGGCTGGGCGCAATTGCCGCCAGCGCGCTTGGCTGAATCGCCAGCGGCTGACCGCAGCGCCAGCCGATGAATTGCCGGCAATTCATCAGTCAATTCGCTCGATGCAATGTTTTTCGATAGCACCAGCGATTGCGCTCATCCCGTGCCTGCGCAATGCAGGCAATCACCTCGGCCATTTCCCGATGGATGGTTTCGGCCCAGTTCACTCGGCAAGCCCGGATAGCCGGCAATCTCGTCAAAGCGTAGAACCGGGAATCCAGCGGATCGCCGGCAATTCCTCTACCCGACTCACCGACCGCCATCGCGCAATTGCCCGATGGCGCACCGGTAAAACTCCCCGGTAAATACTCAGGCAATTGCCGCATTGGCCTGATCGCTCCTCGCAGTGCGGCAAACCGGGCATCGCGGCGCTCGCCATGCGCACACCGGCTGCCGCTACCGCAGCCGATTTGCGCCCGGTACGCAAGCAAACCAGTGCAAACGCCTGAACTGGCGGCTTTTTCCCCAACATCGCACGCCCGGTGTCATGCAAGCGGGCGATGCACAAACCGGTGGCTCTCAATCGGCCAATATGCGCTGCTGCATTGCCGCATTTCAAATTCAAGTTCCGCGATTGACTGCCGAAAGCCGAAATAGAATCTCCACAACCAAAGCCAGCGCTTTCCCGGAGATTCCAATGAATTCGGTTGTTCGTGAACTGCCTCGTCTCAACAGCCCGGTTGCCCCTGCGCAATACGAGACCGAATTCGATCCGGAATTCGGCGTGTTCTGGGGCTATTTCGCCAACAGCGGCAATGCCTGCTTCACGCTCGAACTGCTGCACGACATCCGTCGCGCCGATGCACGCTTTCAGGCCAGTCATGGCCAGATCGAGATCGACGGTCAGCGCCGCCGGGCCAATTACTACGTGGCGGCGTCGCGCCAGCCCGGCGTATTCAATACCGGCGGCGATCTGGCGCTATTTACCCAATTGATTGCCGAGCGCGACCGCGAAGGGCTGCACGATTACGCGCGGCTGTGCATCGACAATCTTTATGCGCGCAGCCAGCGCTATTTCTGCGAAGGGCTCATCACCATTTCGCTGGTGCAGGGCGATGCGCTGGGTGGCGGCTTCGAGACCGCGCTGTCGAGCGACATCATCATTGCCGAGGAGCAGAGCAAGTTCGGCCTGCCCGAAATCCTGTTCAACCTGTTTCCGGGCATGGGCGCCTACAGCTTTCTGGCGCGCCGCGTGGGTCGGCGCACCGCCGAGCGGCTGATCCTGTCGGGCGAAATCCTGAGCGCGCGCGAGCTGCACGAGCTGGGCATCGTCGATGCGGTGGTGCCCGAGGGCACGGGCCGGGCCGGCACGATGGACTGGATCCGGCGCCAGCACCGGCGCCGCAACGGCATGCAGGCGGTGTTCCAGGCGCGCGACGAGATCCAGCCGGTCACGCATGACGAGCTGATGCGGGTGACCGGCATCTGGGTCGATGCGGCGCTGCGGCTCGACGACAAGGATTTGCGCACGATGCAGCGGCTGGTGCGGGCGCAGACGCGCCGCTTCCAGCCCGAGACCGCGGCACGCCTGCCGCAACGGCCGATGCCGGCGACCGCCAGCCGGGCGACCGGGACGCAGCCGGCCGACCAGCCAGCCGGCTGCGCCTGACGGCAGGGCGGGCGGCGGCTGGCGACGGCGCCGCTCGGTGCCGCCGCCCGCCCCGCCACAGCCGCTCAGGCCGTCGGCCGCACCGCCGTCGCCTCGGCAACCGTGGCGATCAGCCGCAGCGCCGACACCGGCTTGGACAGGAAATGCGCAATCCCCACCTGCCGCGACGCCTCGATCACCTCGGGCGTGGCATTGGCGGTGAGCATGACCAGCGGCGTGCGCGGCCGGCCCAGCTCGATGTGGGCCAGCGTCTGCGCCACCTCCAGCCCGCCCAGGCCGGGCATGTTCATGTCGAGCACGATCAGGTCGAAGCCGCCGGCCTCGGCCGCATCCAGCGCCTGCTCGCCGTCGGCCACCAGGGTCACGCAGCAGCCGACCAGTTCGAGGATGCGGCGCGCGACTTCCTGATTGATGAGGTTGTCGTCGGCCACCAGCAGCCGCAGCCCGGGCCGGCCGCCGAGCGCCGCGAACTGCTCGGCCAGGCCCAGATCGCTGCGCGCGCCGCCGGGCCGGGTCGCCTCGCGCGCGAGCTGGCCCGGCGCCAGCGGCCAGGGCAGCACATCGGCATAGCCGATCGAGCGGCAGAGCGCGCCGAGCCGCGCGTCCTGCGCCGGATCGCAGAGCGCCAGCCGCGGCGCGGCATCGAGCCGGTGCAGCGCCGCGCCCAGCTCCACCACGTCTTCCTGCGGCAGGCCGCCCCACACCAGCACCAGCGCAAACGGGCGCGACTCGGCAAACGCGCGGTCGATGGCCGAGAACGCCGTGGCCAGCTGCTCGGCCTGGACCAGCTCGACCGCGGCGGCCTCCAGCCCGGCCAGCGTCGCCGGCGCAAACCCCACCGCCAGACAGCGCGGTCGCGCGTCGGCCGCCGCATCGCCGCGCGCCGACACCGAGGCCAGCGCGATGTCGAACCAGAACCGGCTGCCCTGGCCCGGCGTGCTTTCCACCTTGAGCTCGCCGCCGAACAGCTGCACCAGCTGGCGCGAGATGGTCGTGCCCAGCCCGGTGCCGCCAAAGCGCCGCGTGGTGCTGTCGTCGGCCTGGGTAAAGCTGTCGAAGATGCGGGTCAGCGCCTCGGCGCTCATGCCGATGCCGGTATCGCTGATGACGAAGCGCAGCCGCTGGCCGGCGCCGGCGTCGGGCTCCAGCCGCTCCACCGCCAGCTCGACCCGGCCGCGCTCGGTGAACTTGAGCGCATTGCCCACCAGATTGAGCAGCACCTGGCGCAGCCGGAAGGCATCGCCGCGCAGCGCCGTGTGCAGCCGCGCATCGAGCCGGGTGACGAGCCGCAGCCCCTTGGCGCGCGCCTGCGGCTCCAGCAGCCGGACCATGCCGTCGACCAGCTCGCGCAGATCGAAGGGCGCGTCTTCGAGCACGATCTTGCCGGCCTCGATCTTGGAAAAGTCGAGCACATCCTCGACCAGCCCCAGCATCGCGTTCGACGCGGTCGAGATCGAGGTGAGCATCTCGCGCTGATGCACATCCAGCTCGGTTTCACGCAGCAGATCGTGCATGCCCTGGATCGCGTTGAGCGGCGTGCGCAGCTCATGCGTGACGGTCGACAGAAAGCGCCGCTTGGCCTCGTTGGCCACCTCGGCATGCTCGATCGCGGTGTAGAGCCGCCGGATCAGCGTGCGCGCATACAGGCTGATCGCCACCAGACCGATGGCCACGCCGATGCCGAAACCGTGGTTCTCGCGCCAGAACGGCGCCTGCCGCAGCACCGCTGCAAAGCCGATCAGGCTCAGCCCCAGGCTGATGTCGAGATAGCGCCGGCCAAACCGGAAACCGTTGCCGATGGTGATGAACAGGTAGACGAAGAACAGCGCCGCCCCGTCGAGCCCGGTGGCGATCATCGAGAAGCTGGTCATCGCCACATCGGCCACATTGCCGATCAGCCGGGGCCAGGGCGCCAGCCAGGGCGCGAGCCGCATCGCCAGCAGGATCGCCAGCGCCAGCGCCAGAAAGCCGAGCAGCGCCATCGACACCTCGGCCGCCGCCGGATGCGGCTCGGCGCCGAAGAAGGCCGGCAGCAGGCACAGGTAGATGCCAAGGCTCACCGCGATGCGCAGGGCAGCCTGCTCCAGCTCATTGTCGAGCGGCAGCGTGAAATGGCGCGTCAGGAATCTGGACATGAGGGAGAGCGGACCTCCGGGCGCTTCGGCAGCGGGAGGGGCGCGCGCCGGGACCAGTGTTTGAGCGGCGATTGTCTTCAGCCCGTCAGGCCGGCGATCCGGCTCGGTCTAGGGCTTTTCCCGGGCAATGTCCCGGTTCGCCAGCCCTCAATTTTTTGCCGGGAACGCCGTGTGCATGCATCGCCGCCCCGCTGCCCGCCGCCGACAAGAAACACAGCCCATGTACGTCGCCGCACTCCTCGCCAATTTTTTCGAAGCCGGTCATGCCATCCAGGTGCTGATGGGCGACATCACCCGGGAGCAGTACTTTGCTTCCCGACTGGCGCGCCCGTCCATTCAAAAACATCTGCGCACGATGGCCGACAGCGCCGCCGCCCTGCCGCCCGAAACCCGCGAGCTGCTGGCCAAGGTCGACTGGCAAGGCTGGATCGATCTGGGCGAGATGCTCGATTGTTCGACACCCGACAAACGCGACGCGGTCTGGATTGCGCTGGAGAAATGGCTGCCGCCGGCCGGGCTTTATCTGCGGCAATACCGCGCGCGCTATCCCGAACTGTTCACCTTCAAGATCGGCTGACAAATCGGTATCGGCCCCCGGCCGATCGAATCCATCGCCCAAATGAAAAACGGCCGGCCGGGGCAATCGCCGCCCCGGCCGGCCGTTTTGCGCGCAAGTGCAATCAGAAGGCGCGGACTTCGTCGGCCAGCGCAATGAATTCGAGCTTGTCGGCCTTTTCGAAAACCTCGGCCGGGATGTCGAAGAACACCCGGTTCTCGTACCAGGCGCAGGCATAGGGCAGGAAGACCGCGCCGTGCTTGTACTCGCCGAGCAGCGTGTCGCCGGCGTAGAGCGCCAGATCGATGCCGCTGTTCAGGCCCACGGGCGCGTTGTCGTCGCCGAAGATCTCGAAGGCCACGATGAGCTTGCCGCTAGGCTGGCCGCCCTCGGCGGTGCTGACCAGCAGCACGCGGATGTTCTGGAACATGCGGCCGACCTTGCCGCTGTCCTGGGCCTGGCTGAACTCGGCCAGCTTGCCCTTCTTGACGGTCGGTTCGCCGGGAATGCCGTAGTCGCCCAGACCCGTGGGCTTGGCGGTGGCAACGGTAATGAACGCGCTTTTCTTTTCGAGGGCGGGCACGGTGGTTCTCCGAATGTGGGGGAATTGATTTGAATTCCCGCGCGCCTCGGCGACATCGCGCCAATTCGGCCCGAACCGAATCGGGCGATCAGTCGCGGCCGAATTCGTCGCCGAGTTCCGCGCTGCGGGCTGCGGCGGCAAGAACACCGGCGGCAATCGCTTCCGGCACGCCCTTGTCGCGCATAGCGGTCAGGGCTGCAAAGGTCGTGCCGCCTTTCGATGTCACCTTTTCCCGCAGCACGGCGGGCGAATCCTCGGAATGCGCGGCCAGTTGCGCGCCGCCGACGAAGGTCTGGATCGCGAGCGCGCGCGCCTCGGCCGCGCCGAGCCCGAGCTGCACGCCGGCCGCCTCCAGCGCCTCGATGAACAGGAAGACATAGGCCGGGCCACTGCCCGAAATGGCGGTGACGGCGTCGAGCCTGGTCTCGTCGCCGACCCACACGGTGCGGCCGACCGCGCCGAGCAGGTCGTCGGCCAGCGCGCGATCGGCATCGGAGCAGGCCGGCAGCGCGGCCAGTCCGGTGATGCCTTCGGCGATCAGCGCCGGCGTGTTGGGCATGCAGCGCACCACGCGTTCCGAGCCGATCCAGCGCGCGATGTCGCGCGCGCGGATGCCGGCCGCGATGCTGATGACGACGGCCTGACCGACGCCGCCGGGCAGCGCCGCCAGCTCGACGGCGATGGAACGCAACACTTGCGGCTTGACCGCCAGCACCACGGCCGCCGCGCCATCTAGTGCCCCGTCGGCGCTGGCGCGCACATCGACGCCGAAGCGCCCGGCCAGCGTGGCGCGGGTGGCGTCGTTGGGCTCGACCACGCGCAGGCTGCGCGGCAGCGCGCCGCGCGCGATCAGCCCGCCGATCAGCGCCTGAGCCATGTTGCCGCCGCCGATGAAAGTGATGGTTCGCGATTGATCGTTCATGGCCTCGCCCGGGGGGATGAAGAAGGAAGGCGCGGACTCTAGCAAAGCGGCGCCGCGCGGTGCCGCACTGCCGGCCATCGCCGGCAGGCCGTCGGGCGCTAGCCGCAGCGTGGTCGGCCTCGGCCCGGATCGCTTCGCCCGGTCGGCAGTAATGGTCCGTACTTGGCAGCGTCATCGCTCGGGGGCTACAACTCGCGACCAGCAGGCAACTTAACGAAGCGGAAACATCCGCTCATCAGGAGACCGGTCTGCCCTGGCAGCCGGCACGAGGACGACATGGCCCGGTATGACGCGATCCGTGCAATCGGAGAAAGCGTGCTGGAAATGATGCGCGACGCCTGCCCGGTGGCCGAGCTGCAATTTCCGGCGCCACCCAAGTTCGAGCTGGCCTCGTTCAACACGCTGGTCGATGCGCAGACGCCACCGCCCGAGGGCTTCTACCTCTGCCTGTGGCGGGTCGGCATCGGCGGCATGCCGCGCAATCTGCCGCCGCGCCGCACCCGCGACGGGCTGGTGTTCCGGCCGTCGCTGCCGGTCGATCTCTACTTTCTGCTGCTGCCGGTGGCGCGCAGCGCCGACCGCCAGGCGCAGATGCTGGGCTGGGTGCTCGGCTTCATGCACGACCTGCCGGCGCTCACCGGCGAGACGATCAATCGCTACACCAAGGGCGGGCCGGCGGTGTTCGCGGCCGAGGAATCGGTCGAGCTGATCGCCGATCCGCTGAGCATCGCCGACTACCTCGCGCTGTGGGACCGGGTGAAGTCGGGCTTCCAGGCCGGCATGACCTATGTGGCGCGCATGGTGCTCATCGATTCCGACCGACCCGAGGCGCAGGGCGCGCTTGTCACCGAACGCCAGCTCGGCCTGCGCCGGCCCGGAGCCGCCTGATGGCCGAGCTGCTGCTCGAAACCCTGCTGCTCAAGAGCGCCATCGGCCTGCGGCTGCTGGATGCGTGGTCGGGCCAGCCGGTCGCCGACGGCCTCGACTGCGCGCTGCTGCGCAAGCGCGACGGCGCGGTGCTGGCGCCCACGGCGGTGTCGAGCGGCGGCGTGCAGCACTGGCCGGCGTTGCGCTGGCCGTGGAACGCGGCCGACGCGCCACCCGATGCGCCCGCGCCCGCCCCGGCGCCGCAAGCGCTTGCGGAAATCCTCGTCACCGACCGGCTCGACCGTTTTCTGCCGCTGCGGCTCGACTGGCCGCCCGCGCCCGACCAGCCCGGCGGCGCGCTCGCCAGCGCGACGCTGCTGTCGGCGCCGCAGCGCCTCGCGCCCGTGGGCGCCGCCAGCATCGCCGGCCTGCTCACCGATGCCGCCGGACTGCCGGCCGCCTGGGCCCGCGTGCTCGCCACCGATGCTGCCGGCCGCGTCACCGAAGGCAGCGCCGATGCCGCTGGCCGGCTCGCGCTGCATCTGCCGTTTCCGCGCCCGGAGCGCGTCGCGCCGGCCAGCCCGCCGCTGCCCTGGGCGCCGCCGACCGCGCCGGTCACGCTGCGGGTCTTTCACAGCGCCGCCGTCGCCACCGAAGCCATGCAAAGCCGCGGCGCGGGCACGCCCCCCGGCGGCGCGCCGCTCGCCGCGCTCTGGCGCGCGCAACCCGAAGTCCGCGCACTCGCGCACATCGCGACGACCGACGCCCTCGGCCCGTTGCGCCTCGAACCCGGCCGGCCGGCTGTGCCGCGCACTGCGGGTCTGCCCCTCAACCGCTCGGAACTGCGGCTGCTGCCGCCCTGATCTGCAAGGAGATCGCGATGCCCGAATACCTGGCCCCAGGCGTCTTCGTGGAAGAAGTTTCCTTCCGCTCGAAGTCCATCGAGGGCGTGAGCACCACCACCACCGGCTTCATCGGCCCGGCGCGCTTCGGCCCGGTGACCGAGGCGTCCGACATCCTCACCAGCCTGACGGAATACGAGCGCGCCTACGACGCCGGCAGCGAGATGGCCTTCGGGCCGGCCGGCGACATCACCGGCCCCAATTTCCTCTGGCACGGCCTGCGCGCGTTTTTTGAGGAAGGCGGCAAGCGCGCCTATGTGAGCCGGGTGTTCCGCCCGCTCGCCGCGCCGGTCGACGGCGGTCTCGAAGCGCCGTTCGCCGATGTGGCCATCGCCGGCAGCACGCCGCTCAAGTACGGCGACGGCCACGGCCGCGCCACCGTCGGCAGCGGCGACGCCTTCCGCATCGTCGCGCGCTGGCCGGGCTCGGGCGGCAATCTGCGCGCGCGCTTCGGCATCAAGCTCGGGCCCAACCTGCTCGGCGCCCTGCCCGACCCGGACGACGCCAGCCAGCTCGTGCCCACGGTCAGCAACCTCGCCGACGGCGATGTGGTCTGGATCAGCTCGGCCGCCGCCTACGGCAACGATGTGGCGCCCAGCTCGCCGCCCGCGCCGCGCGGCGTCGACCAGCTGCCGATCTATGTCGCCAAGAAGCTGCTCGACGGCACCTGGAATTTCATCGAGGGCGGCATCCGTCCGGGCAGCCCGCCGCAGCCGGCCGATCCCAACGCCATCCTCACGCTGGCCGATTTCAATCTCGATCCGCAGCCCGGCAGCGGCGACGCGATCCGCCCGCTCACGCTGTCGCTCGAAGTGCTGAGCGACGACGGCACGCGCAGCCTGGGCGCCTGGAGCGGCCTGTCGCTGTCGCCGTCGCACAAGACCGCCGGCGTGCCGGACTCGATCTTTGACCTGTTCAGCCTCGACGGCGCGGCCAGCGCCGGCACGCCGATCGTGCTGCTCAACGACGTGCCGGGCGGCGTGATTGGCGGCGGCACCGACCTGCTGCGCGCGCTCGATGCGCTCAAGGGCATCGACTTCGCGCTGACGCCGGCCGAATGGCAGGACGCCAACTTTGCCGATGAACTCGGCGCGCTGCGCCGCAAGCTGGAGCGCGGCCTGAGCGGCGTGGCCTGGCTCGAAGGCGGCAACGACGGCCTGCTGCCCGGCCGCGCCGAATACGAAGGCCGCGCCGATCCGACCGAGGACTTTTCCACCGGCCTCAAGCAGCTCGAAGCCATCGAGGACATTTCCATCGTCGCCGCGCCCGGCGCCACCTGGAAGTACGAGAGCCGCGTCGACGACGTCAACTCGGTCATCAACCTGCTCATCGCCCACGCCGAGCGCATGCGCTATCGCATCGCCGTGCTCGACACGCCCGAGGGCATGAAGATCGCCGACGTGCGCAAGCTGCGCGCCAAGATCGACAGCAAGCACGCGGCGCTCTACTGGCCCTGGGTGACGGTGTTCGACCCGATCACGCGGCTGCCGCTCAACCTGCCGCCGTCGGGCTTCGTGGCCGGCATCTTTGCGCGCAACGACACCGAGCGCGCCGTGTACAAGGCGCCCGCCAACGAGGTGGTGCGCGGCGCCATCGGCTTCGAGACGATGGTCAGCGCGGCCCAGCAGGAAGTGCTCAATCCCGAGGGCATCAACGTGTTCCGCTTCTTCGAGGGTCGCGGCTTCCGGCTGTGGGGCGCACGCACGATCAGCAGCGACCCGGAATGGAAGTACGTCAACGTGCGGCGCTACTTCGCCTACCTGGAACGCAGCATCGACAAGGGCACGCAATGGGCCGTGTTCGAGCCGAACGGCGAGGCGCTGTGGGCCAATGTGCGCGCCACGGTGCGCGACTTTCTGGTCAACGAATGGGCCGGCGGCGCGCTGCTCGGCGACAAGCCCGAGAAGGCCTTCTTCGTGCGCTGCGACCGCTCGACCATGACCCAGAACGATCTCGACAACGGCCGCCTGGTCTGCCTGATCGGCGTGGCGCCGCTCAAGCCGGCCGAGTTCGTGATCTTCCGCATCGGCCAGTGGACGGCCGACCAGAAGAACTGATTCCGCAGCACTGAACCCCCAGCAAGGAGACCGACATGGCAGTCCTGCGCGACCGACCCTATGTGCAGTTCAACTTCCTCGTGAACCTGGGCGACGGCGTGACCAACACGCCGCAGGCCGGCTTCCAGGAGATCAGCGGCATCGGGATGGAAGTGACCATCACCGAATACCGGCCCGGCAATTACGCGTTCAACAACGTCATCAAGACCGCCGGCCTCAACAAGGCCACCGACGTGACGATGAAGCGCGGCGTGATCGGCTCGCTCGACCTCTACAAGTGGCTCGACGATGTGCGCAACGGCGTGAACAACGGCCTGCGCAACGTGACCATCGAGCTCAAGAGCGAGGACCGCAGCACCACGGTGCAGACCTGGCGGCTCATCAATGCGCGCATCGCCAAGCACCAGTCCGGCCCGCTCAATGCCAAGGGCACGGATGTGGCGATGGAGGAGCTGACGCTCTCCTACGAGCGGCTGGAGATGGAGTAAGCGATGCGCCGCCTGCCCGGGATCGCCATCGTCGATGTGCCGCCGCCGACTGCCGACGGTCTGCCGGTCATGGACGTGCCGGTGTTCGTCGGCTTTGCCGAGCGCGGGCCGCTGGACCGGCCGGTGGCGGTCGAGGATCCGGGGCAGTACGCGGCGGTGTTCGGCACGGCGGTGGAGCTGGTGGCGGAGGCTGGCGCGGCGACGCCGCTGCGCGCGCATCTGCCGGCAGCGGTGGCGGGGTTCTTTGCCGGTGGCGGGCGGCGCTGCTACGTGGTGCGGGTGGCCGGCGATGCGGCGGACAGCGCGCGGTTTGCGCTGACCGGCTTGCGGCTGGCGACACGGCAGCGCGTGGCGGTCGGCGACGCCACACTCGCCGGGCCGTGGACGCTCGCCGCGAGCGACTTCGAGCTGCGCGCCAGCAGCCCCGGCGCCTGGGCCGATCGCGATGAACTCGCGGTGCGGCTGAGCGGTGCCGCGCTACATGCCGGCGACCGCGTGCGCACCGGCGCCGTGCTGCGCGCGCGCAAGCCGCAGCCGGCCGGCCAGCCCGATGCCGAGCTGCCGACCGGCTGGCTGCGCGCCGATGCGGGCAGCACGGTCGAGGCGCTGCTCGCCGCCGCGCGCGCCGCCGACTGGCTCTGGACCCGCGACGGCGCATCGCTCGATGCCGCCGCCGTTGCCAGCGCCTTCGGCCTGCCGAACGCGCCGCGCCCCGATGCCGACGGCTGGCTCATCGACCGCGTCACCGTCGACCTCGCGCTGCGCCATCCCGCGCGCGCCACGCTGCGCCGCGACGGCTGCGCGCTGGCGGCGGGCGGCGGCGATCTGCCGTGGTTCGAGCCGGATGCGGTCGCGCGCTTCGACGCCGGCGACGATCTCGCAAGCGTCGGCTGGCCGCTCGCCGGGCCGGCGCTCGTCGATGCCGCGCTCGACCTTGCCGGCGCCGACTGGATGCTCGTGCCCGCAGCCGTCACGCCCGACTTCGCGCCGTGGTCGCCGGCGCGCGTGGCGGCTGCCGATGCGCTAGCCCGCAACGGCCTGGCCGACTACCGCGCCAGCCTCTTCCTCGACCCGGCGCTCGCCGATCCCGAGCTGCGCGGCGCCCAGCTGCGTGCCCGCGCCGACGACCTGCGCTTCTTCGGCGCCGCGCCGCGCCGGCTGCGCGGCCTGCATGCGGCACTCGGCCGCGACGACGCCGTGGCGCGCGACGCGACCTGGATCGCCGTGCCCGACGCCGTGCATCCGGGCTGGCGCGACACCGCCGCGCCGCCGCCGCGCGCCGGCACGCTGCTGCCCACGCCCGACCCCGTCTGCACCTGCGACGACCTGCCCGCCTTCGCCGATTGCGTGCAGCCACCCAAGCGCCCGCAGCCGCCGCTGCTGCACCTCCCGGCGGTCGGCGAGACGCTCGCCGATCACCTCGCGCGCCACGCCGCCGCCGATGCAGCCATCGCCGCCGCGACCGATGCCGACGCGCGCGCCGCCGCCGTCCACGCCGCCACGCTGCTCGACCATGCCGACGTGCCGGCCGATGCGGAGTGGTTCATCGACGCGCCCGCCGCTGCCGACGCCATCAGCATCGAAGCCCAGCTCGCCCGCCTGCCCGACTTCGCCGACGCGCGTCCACTCATCGCCGTCGCCGGCCTGCCCGACGACACGCCCACGCTCGACCCGCACAACCGCCAGCCCGCCGCCGGCGCCCGCATCCACGCCCCGGCGCGCTACGCCCTCACGCTGCCCGCCGGCCTCGTCTTCCTGCGCGCCCGCGTCTGGCGCAACGGCCTCGCGAGCTGCTGGTCGCCGACCGTCGAAATCCACGCCGTCGGCACCGGCCGCATTGCCGCGCCGGGCCCGGTCGATGCCGCCGCCGTGCTGCTCCCGGTCCACCTCGCGCTGATGAACCTCTGCGCCGCCACGCGCGAGCATTTCGCGCTGCTGTCGGCGCCGCGCGACTGGACGCCGGCCGACCTCGCCGCCCACGCCACCACGCTGCGCGCCGAAGCCGCGCGCGAAGTCGAGGCCAGTCAGGCGCCGAGCTTCGTCGCGCTGCATCACCCCTGGCTGCTGCGGCGCGAGGACGGCGCGCTGGTCGCCCATCCGCCCGAGGGCGCGCTGCTCGGCCAGTACGCGCGCCGCACGCGCGACAAGGGCGCCTGGTCGGCGGCCGGGCTCGATCCGCTGCCCGACGCCGCCGCGCTCGCCACGCCGGCCGATCCCGAAGCCATCGAGGCCGCCGGCGCCAACGCCATCGAGCTGCGTCCGCGCGGCCTCGCCGCCACGCGCGCCAACACGCTCAGCCTCGATGCCGACTGGAGCGCCATCGGCGTGCGCCGGCTGTTCATCCTGCTGCGCCGGCTCGCGCGCCGCGAGGGCGAGCGCTATGCCTTCGAGCCCAACGACCTCACGCTGCGCCGCAGCCTCGAACGCAGCTTCGACGCGCTGCTGCAAGGGCTGATGCAGCGCGGCGCCTTTCGCGGCAGCCGCGCGCCCGACTGCTACCTGCTGCGCACCGCCAGCGGCGCCCCCGCCGCGCGCGAGATCGAGCGCGGCGAATGCAGCCTCGAAATCCGCGTCGCGCCGTCGCGCCCGCTGCGCTTCCTCACGCTGCGCGTGGTGCGCGCCGGCGAGCAACTCACCATCGAGGACTGAGCCATGCCGCGCCCCGACCGCCTCCCCAAGGACCGCTGACCATGGCCACCGCCCAGGAACAGGAGCGCCAGAAATGGCAGCCCTTCCCCGCCTTCAACTTCGTCGTGGAAATCCTGCGCGAGGACAAGTCGGCGCCGCTCGCCGGCGGTGCCTTTTCGGAGTGCGACGGCATCGAGATGTCGCAGGAAGTGAAGTCGCTGCGCGAGGGCGGCAACAGCTCGCGCGTGCATCGGCTGTCGGGGCCGGTGGCCTTCGGCCAGCTCGCGCTCAAGCGCGGCGTCACCCAGGGCTTCGACCTGTGGGACTGGTTCTCGACCTCGCTCGAAAACCCCTGGCTGCGCGCCGGCGTGACGGTGAGCGTGCTGCGCCACGACGGCCGGACCGAATGGGGCCGCTTCGTGCTGAGCCGCTGCCTGCCGGTCAAGCTCAAGGCGCCTACGCTCAATGCGCGCGACGGCACGGTGGCGGTCGAGGAAATGCAGATCGCCTACGAAAGCTTTCGCTGGGAGGACAAGAGCCATGACTGATCGCGTGATCGTCCGCGCCGAACTCATCGAGCTGAAGGACGACCTGAGCGACGTGCTGCCCGGCGGCAAGCGCGTGCCGGTGCAGTTCAACCCCGAGACGCTGAAGCTGGCCTACGCCAACCAGACCAAGGAAGGGAACAACGCCAGCAGCAAGCCGGCCGGCAACCAGTCGCAGGGCACGCCGGCGCGGCAGTTCGTGGGCGCGGGCAGCACCAAGCTGTCGGTGCAGCTCACCTTCGACGTGAGCGCGGCGACCGATGCGGCCTTCCTCGTCAGCGACGGCGGCCGCAACGACGGCGCCGCGCAATCGGGCAAGGCCAGCCTGTTTCAGGTGGACGACGTGCGCCGCGTGACCGCCGAGGTGCTGCACTTCATGAAGCCCAAACCGCCCGGCAAGGGCGCCAAGGATGCGAGTCAGCAGGTGCCGCCGGGCGTGCGCTTCATCTGGGGCCGCTTCCTGTTCGACGGCATCGTCGAGAGCATCGAGGAGACGGTCGATTTCTTCTCCGCCGACGGCAAGGCGCTGCGCGCGACCGTGGCGCTCAACCTCGTGCAGCAGACGATTCTGGTGCCGGCGTTCAGCGGCGATGGCCGCGTGACCCACGACCGCAAGAACACCGGCAGCAATCCGCTGGCGCTGGCGCGCGGCGGGCAGAGCCTGCAACAGATGACCGACGGGCAGCCGGGGATGGCGCCGGGCGGCGGCAGCGGCTTTGGCGCGGGCCTGTCGGCATCGCTGAGCGTGGGCGCGAGCGCCGGGCTGTCGGTCGGCGCGGGCGCATCCATCGGCGCGAGCGTGGGCGCCGGGCTCGCGGCCAGCCCGGGCGCGGCCTTCGGCGCGGGCGGCTGGCAGCGGGTCGCGGCGGCCAACGGCATCGAGAACCCGCGCGCGATCGCGCCGGGCCAGTTCATCGACCTGAGCGCGACCAAGCCGCGCATCGTCACCGGCTGAGGAGGCCGCCATGCCCGTCCACATCGGCGAGTTCGAACTCACGCCGGCGCCGGCCGCTGCCGGCATGCGCGCTTCCACCGCGAGCGATGCGGCCGACGGCGGCAGCCAGCCGCCCGCGCCCGAGCCGCCGCGTCCGGCCGCGCTGCAACAGGCCGCCGAGCAGCGCCGCGAACGCGCGCTGCGCAGCTTCGCGCACTGACGCCGCCGCAGTTCACCCGCGCCCTTCAACGCCACCGCCAACACCCCAGCCCCAGCCATGCCCGACGCCAATCTCCCGCTCGCTTCCGCCCGGCCCGTCGTGCTCGTCGACGGCAGTTCGGCGGCCGATCTGGCGGCGGCGCTGGCCGAGATGCGCGTCGAGGAACGCAGCGACGGCATGGCGCGCTGCGAGCTGGCCTTCCACGGCTGGGGCCTGACGGCCGACGGCTCGCACGGCTATCCGCTGTTCGGCCGCGACCGGCTCGAATTCGGCAAGCGCATCGAGGTAAAGCTGCAGAACGACCGCATCTTTGCCGGCCGCATCAGCGCCATCGAGGGCCGCTTTCCGCGCCTGGGCGCCGGCGAGGTGCTGGTGGTGGTCTATGCCGAAGACCGGTTGCAGGACCTGCGCATGACGCGCCGCACGCGCTGCTTCGCGCAGGCGAGCGACGCCGACATCGCACGCCGCCTCGCCAGCGACCACGGCCTCGGCGCGCAGATCGACCTGCCCGGCCCGACCCACGCCGTCGTCGCCCAGGTCAACCAGAGCGACCTCGCCTTCCTGCGCGAACGCGCGCGCGCCGCCGGCGGCGAAGTCTGGCTGGCCGACGACACGCTGCATGTCGCGCCACGCCCGGCGCGTGCCGGCGGCGCCAGCATCGCGCTCGACTACGGCAGCACGCTGCTCGGCTTCGACGTGCGCGCCGACCTCGCGCTCCAGCGCACAAAACTCGACGTGAGCGGCTGGGACGTGGCCGCCAAGCGCGCGCTGCGCGAAAGCGCGACCGACAGCGTGCTGGCCGGCGAACTCGACGGCGGCGACAGCGGCCCGGCGCTGCTGCAACGCGGCTTCGGCGAGCGCGCCGACAACGTCGCCCACCTCGCGCCCGCCGATGCCGGCGAAGCCCGCGCGCTCGCCGAAAGCTGGATGCGCCAGCTCGGCCGGCGCTTTGTCACCGGACGCGGCATCGCCACGCCCGACGCCCGCCTGCGCTGCGGCGCGCGCGTGGAACTGGGCGGCGTCGGCGCGATGTTCAACGGCAAGTACGCCGTCACCGAGGTCTGCCACCGCTACGACAACGTCGAGGGCCTGCGCACCGAATTCGCGGTCGAGCGCGCCGCCGTCGGCAAGCCCTGACGCCCGCGCCAGCCCACCACCGCCCGATCACCGAAAGCCGCCGCCATGTTCGACTTCACCCCTGCCGAAGCGCTCTACGCCGACCGCCTGCCGTCCGGCTGGGGCGGGCGCTGGTACGGCTGCCATGTGGCCGTCGTGACCGACCTGCGCGACCCCGACAGCCAGGGCCGCATCAAGCTCACGCTGCCCTGGACGCCCGACGGCAAGGGCGAGCGCTATGAAGCCTGGGCCCGCGTCGCGACGCTGTTCGCCGGCAACAACCGTGGCTCGTGGTTCATGCCCGATGTCGACGATGAAGTGCTGGTCGTGTTCGAGGGCGGCGATCCGCGCCATCCCTGCGTGATCGGCGGGCTGTGGAACGGCCGCGACGCGCCGCCCGAAAGCCCCGACGCCAACAACGCGAAGAAGACGATCCGCAGCCGCAACGGCGTGCTCATCAGCATCGAGGACAGGTCCGGGCAGGAAAGCATCGTCATCGCCACGCCGGGCGGCTGCTCGGTCACGCTCAAGGACGGGCCGGGGAGCATCGAGGCCAAGGACAGCAACGGCAACAGCGTGAAGCTGGAGCCGGCCGGCATCACGGTGAATGCGTCGGCGCAGGTCAAGGTCAGCGCGAGTCAGGTCGAGGTGTCGGCCGGCATGGTCACGGTGAATGCCGGCATGTCCAAGTTCTCGGGCGTGGTGCAGGCCGACACGGTCATCACCAACACCATCATCGCGGCCACCTACACGCCGGGCGCGGGGAACATCCTGTGAGCGCGAAGCATGTGTTGCGCTGGGTCGGCGCCGAGGCTTTCGTGGCCCAGCCGGTGCGGCCGGCGCCGGCGCTGCTGCGCTTCGACGGCGACGATTTCATGGACCGGCTGCTCGGGCTGCTGGCGCAATCGCCGCAGCGGCTGCCGGAGCTGATCGCCAAGTACGAAAGCTGGAGCGGCGTGGGCGAGCCGACGCCGGCGCCGTCGGCCACGGCGCTCGCCTTCGACGGTGCGCGGCCGGCGCGGCTGCTCAAGCGCGGCACGGCGCTGCTCGGCTTTCGGCGCGACGCGCAGGCGACGCAAAGCCCGGCCACTTCGGCCGAGGTGATGACGCTGCCGCCGCCGGCGCCGGTCACGCCCACGCTCAAGCTGTTCCAGCCGGTGCATCAGCGCTACTACCTCGCGGCCGCGCATCTGGTCTGCGAGCTGCCGGGGTTGCCGCCGCGCGTCACCTCGGGCGGCGACAAGTCGGGCTTCGTGCTGCGGCGGCTGTTCACGCTGGCCGACGGCAATGGCACGCGCGTGGTCGAGCACGCCTTCATCAAGCCGACCGGCGAGGCCGGCTACTGGGCGCCGGTCGCCACGCCGGCCGCGCGCTGCGCCGACAGCGAGGAATGGCTGCCGGTCTTCCCGCTCAACTACGACCCGCCGGCGGGCCCGCGCCGCAGCATGCTCGGCGGGCTGATCCCGGTCGCGCGGCATGACGAATACCGCTTCGCGCGGCGCGCGGCGGCCGAGCCGACCACGGCTGCCGACGCGAGCGGCTGGAGCCGCGCCGACGACCTCAAGGCGCTCGCGCGCATGAAGGTGCTGGCGCCGTGGCAGGCGCTGGTCGAGCGCGCGGTGCAAAGCCTCGACGCCGCGCGCATCGGCTTCGACAAGGACCAGAACGAGATTCCCGCCAGCGCCGCGCAGATCAAGGCCGCCGCCATCGCGCTCAACGACCAGCTCTGCGAAGCCTCGTGGCGGCTGATGCAGGACCTGCGCGAATTCATCGATGCCCATCTGCCGCAGACCGCCGCGCGGCTCGGCTCGGTGGCGCCGGCCAATCCGCCCGCCAGCGACGCGCCGGGCCGGCTGCTGCGCGCGCTGGAGGACATCGCCTGGCCGGCGGCGTGGCGCACGACGCTGCCGGACAGCATCGCGCGCTCGCTGTCGTCGGCGGTGGTGGTCGCGGGCAAGCGGCCGCTGGCGCTGTCGCTACGCGCCGCGCTCAGTTCGATTGCCGCCGCCTCGGCCAGCCTCGATGCCGCCGACCGGCTGTTCTCGCCGCAGTCCGACGGCACGCCGTCGATCTGGCCCGGCTTTGCGCTGCCGCTGCTGCTGGCCGACGTGGGCGGCACGGTGGCCAGCGCCGATCCGCGCCTGCGCCTCGCGTTCGCCAACGGCACGGTCGCGCTGGTGCCGAGCGACACCACGCAGGACGACGCCATCGCCTACATCGACGCCTTCGCCGCCACGCTCGAAGACACCATCGACGCGGCCGTCGCCGCGCAGCAATCGGGCAGCGCCAATCCGCAACCGGCCGCCGCCGCGCGCCTGGCCGCCGAGCTGCAACAGGCGCTCTCCGAGGACGCCGGCCCGCCGCGCTTCGTGCTGCGCTTCGTGCACCGGCGCTGCGATTGCGGGCCGCTGCATCCGCTCGTCATCTCGGCGCCGAGCGAGGTCTTTGAACTTGCCGGCTTCTTCGACAGCGAGGCGCCGCTGCGGCCGATCCGCATCGCCCTGCCCTTCGACACCACGCCGGGCGGGCTGCGCAAGCACGGCCGCAACAGCGCTTTCATCATGAGCGACCTGCTCTGCGGCCAGATGAAGCGGGTGCGCCGCATGGGCTTCGGCCGCATGGTCCGCTCGGTGCTGCCCTGGCCCTTTCACAAGGACCTGGACGCGAACGAGGCCCAGGTGTGCAGCGGGCCGTCGGGCAGCTTCGGGACCATCTGCACGCTGTCGATTCCGATCATCACCATCGTCGCCTTCGTGCTGCTCATCGTCATCGCGACGCTGCTCGATCTCATCTTCCGCTGGCTGCCGTTTCTCATCGCCTGCTTCCCGGTGCCCGGCCTGAAAGGAAAGCGCTGATGGACGACGCCAGCATCTACGGGCGGGGCTTCGGCTTTCCGCTGCGCGTGACCGCCGACGGCCGCATGGCCTGGTCGAGCGGCGAAGCCAATGTGCGCGAATCGCTGAAGCTGGTGCTGCTCACCGGCCAGGGCGAGCGGCTGCGCCGGCCGGGCTTTGGCGCCGGGCTGGAGCGCTTTCTGTTCGAGCCGAACACGCCGCCCACCTGGCGCGCGATCGAGGAAAGCATCCGCCGCAGCCTGGAGCGCTTCGAGCCGCGCCTGAAGGTCGATTCGGTCAGCGTCGGCGCCGATCCGTCCGATCCCGAGGCGGCGCTCGCCACGCTCGCCTTCACGCTGGTCGCCACCGGCGAGGCCGGCCGCACCACGCTCAGCGTGCCGGTGCAGGGCCGCTGAACGCCCGCCCGCCGCCAACCTCCGAGACCGCCATGCCGATCACCCTGCCCGCCATCGACGACCGCGACTTCGACAGCCTGGTGCGCGATGCGCTCGCCTACGCCTCGGTGCACGCGCCCGAATGGACCCACACCGGCCCGTCCGATCCCGGCGTGACCCTGGTCGAGCTGTTCGCCTTCATGGCGGAAAGCCTGCTCTACCGCGCCAACCTCATCCCCGAGCGCAACCGGCTCAAGTTCCTGCAACTGCTCGGCATCAAGCTGCTGCCGGCCAGCCCGGCGCACGGGCTGGTGCAGCTGCGCAACGAATCGCCCGAGCGCCGCCGGGTGACGCTGCTGCCCGGCTTGCAAGCCTTTGCAGGCGCGCTGCCCTTCATCACCGACAGCGGGCTCGACCTGCCGCCGGTCGAGGGCCTCGCGGTGTTCAAGCGCACCGTGGCCGCGCCCGATCCGGCGCTGCTCGACTACTACCGCCAGCTCTACGAAGCCACCGGCCGCGACTGGGCCGCCGGCGGCAGCGCGCTCGCGCCGGTGCTCTACGAAACCGTCGCGCTCGACGACCTGCCGGCCGCCTTCGACGTGGGCGCCGAGGCGGTCGACGGCGCGCTCTGGCTCGCGCTGCTCGCGCCCAAGGCCGCCAGCGCCGCCGAGCGCGAACAGGTGCGCAACGAGCTGGCCGAATCGACGCTGTCCATCGGCCTCGTGCCCGAACGCGCCGATCCGTCGGCGGCCATCGTGCCGGGCGCGAGCGCGCGGCCGGCGCCGGCGCTCGGCGTGTGGATTCCCAAGGTCGGCAGCAGCGCCAGCTATGCCCGGCTCGACGCGGTCGCGCCGGCCGGCTTTCCGGACCGCGCCGGCATCCTGCAAGTGACGCTGCCGCGCGCCGAAGCCATCGCCAGCTGGGGCATCGACGAGCCGCTCGAAGCCGGCGTCGGCGAGCTGCCGCCGCTGCTGGTCGACGACGAACTCAACGACCGGCTGCTGACCTGGCTGCGCATCGACGGGCTGGGCACGGCGGGCGTGAAGCTGCGCTGGGCCGGCGTGCATTGCGCCACGGTCACCCAGCGCACGCGGGTCGAGCGCGAAATCCTCGCGCCCGGCGACGGCGATGTGGACCAGCAGCGCCAGCTCGGCCACGGTCAGGTGCTGGCCGATTCGATTGCGCTCGCGGTCGGCGGCGTGAGCTGGCAGCTCACCGATGAACTCGAAGCCGCTCCCGCCGAAGGCAAGGCCGGCTCGAACGTGTTTGCGCTCGACGCCGAGGCCGGCCTTCTGCGCTTTGGCGACGGCACCCACGGCGCGCGGCCCGCGCCCGGCGCCGCGATTGCCGCGCGCTACGACTGGTCGAACGGCGCCGACGGCAATGTCGCGGCCGGCGCAATCGCGCTTGCGCCCGCGCTGCCGGCCGGCATCAAGCTCGGCAATCCGGTCGCCTGCACCGGCGGCAGCAATGCCGAGACCGCCGCCGACGGCGAGCGCCGCATTCCTCTCGTGCTGCGGCACCGCGACCGCGCGGTGAGCGCCGACGATTTCGCCGACATCCTCAAGGCCGCGCCGGGCGCCGACACCGGCCGGGTCGAGGTGCTCGCGGCCTGGCATCCCGAGCTGTCGCCGGCGCTGCCGGGCGATCAGCCGGGCGTGGTCACCTGCATGGTCATTCCGCGCACCGACCCCGCGCACCCCGACAACCCGCTGCCCGATGCCGATTTCATCGACGCGCTGTGCAGCCATCTGGCGCCGCGCCGGCTGGTGACTTGCGAGGTGCTGCTGCGCGGGCCGGTGTATGCGGGCGTGTGGATCAGCGTGGGCATCGAGATCGTGGCCGGGCAGTCGGTGGCGACGGTGCGCGACCGGGTGCGCACCGCCCTGCGCGATCACCTCGCGCCGCTGCCGCCGGCCGTGACCGGCGCACCCGCAGCCACGCTGCCGGGGCTGGAGAACGGCTGGCCGCTGTTCCGCGCCGTGACTGCGCTGGAGCTGGCGGCGGTGGTCGCGCGCACCACCGGCGTGGCCGGCGTGGCCGGGCTGCTGCTTGGAGACGCCAACGGCAGCCGGCGCGACAGCGTTGCGATGCAGGGGCTGCAACTGCCCTACATCGCCGGGCTGTCGGTGACGCTCGGCGATCCGGTGTCGCTCGACGATCTGGTCGGGCGCGGCAGCGGCGCGGGCGACGGCGCGGACGGCAGCGGCGACGGCGGCACGCGCGCGCGCCGTCTGCCGGTGCCCAAGATTCCGCAGGAGTGCTGAGCATGGATGCCAACGGCAGCCGCTACCGCGCCCTCGTCACGCAGGGTGATTGGCAGGCGGTGCTCGACAGCGCGCTGGCCGGCGTGCCGCTCGGCGACCGTCCGCTCGAATGGGCCGACGGCAGCAGCGGCAGCGGGCCGATCGCCACCAACTGCGGCGCGGGCGGGCTGGCGCTCAAGGGCCTGCTCTACGAATTTCGCGCACGCGGCGTGGAGGCCGCGCCGCTTGCCGAGGACGGCGGGCGCGGCGGCGCCTTCGATGCCTGGGGGAATCTGTATTCGCTGTCGACCGACCGGCGCGCGATCCGCATCCGCTCGGCGGGCAGCGGCGCGATGTCGGACTTCTGGCCGGTGACCGGCGAGCAGCCGGGCGCGCCGCAGCGCGACGGGATTGCCGCCATCGAGGGACTGACGGCGGGGCGGCGCGCGCCGGGGCCGGGCGGCTTTGCGCCGGTGAACAAGCCGGCCGATCCGGCGCCGCTCGCGCTCGATGCGCTGGCGGTCACGCGCGGGCATTACCTCGTGGTGGCGTCGGCGGCGGCGGGCGGATTGCTGATCTTTGATCTGCACGGCGCCGGGCCTCCGCTGTTCCAGGGCTGGCCGGGGCTGGGCCGGCTGCCGGGCGAGGCACCGGGCGCGGCGCGCACCGCCGAGGCGCTGATCGCGCTGGAAGACGGCGGCATTGGCGCGCTGGTGAATGGCTGGCTCTGGCGCGTCGGCGCCGATCTCAAGCCGCGCGTGGCGGCGTCGGCGGTGGCGCCGGCCTTCGGGCCAAAGCCGGCCGCCGACGGTGCCGCGCCGGCCGAAGCGGATGGCGCAGCACCGGCCGCCCCGGCAGACGGCGCCACGCCTGCCGCCAAGGCCGCACCCGCCACGCCGCAACCCTGCACCCTCGACCTGCGCCCGGCGCTCGCCGACCCCGCGCTGCTCGCCAGCCTCGCGCCCGGCGACGCGCTGCCCGCCGACGCCCTCGCCGCGATCCGCGTCACCGCCGTCGCGGCGCTGCGCGGCGAACGCCTGCTCGTCGTCGGCCGGCGCGACATCGACGGCATCGCCACACCCGTCGCCGGCGCGCTCCACCTCGACGGCCGCGTGCTGCCACTGCTGCGCCGCGACCGCGTCGAAGCCGTGCCCGCCGGCCCGCTCGACGCGCTCATCGCCGAAGTCGTCGAGGCGCGTGCCGACGGCGGCGAACGCCCACGCCCGGCGCTCGCCAGCCGCGCGCTCGCGGTCGATTACGGCAGCGACGCCAGCGCCGCCGACGCCGGCTTCGGCTTCCTCGTGCTCGCGGCCGGCGGCGACCAGGCCTTCCGCTTCGCGGCCGAATGGCGCGCCGACGGGGCGCTCGCCATCGGCATCGCGCGCGACTTTCTGCCGCTGCGGCGCTATCTGGGCCTGGGGCTGGCCGCGCTGCCGGGCGGGCTGGTGCTGCATGCCTATCCGGCGGCGCGCGTGTTCTATGCCGCCGACGAGCGCTGGGTGCCGCTGCTCGCGCTGCCGCAGCCGCGCCATCTGCGTGCCGCCAGCCTCGACCTGCCGGCCTGGGACAGCGGCATCGTGGCCTGCGTCTGGCACCGCGTCGCGCTCGACCTGCGCCTGCCGCCGGGCACGACGGTCGTCATCGAAACCCGCGCCGCCGACGACCCCGCCGACCTTGCGCGCCAGCCCTGGCAGCGCGAGCCCGGCCCGGCGCGCAGCCCCGCCGGCAGCGAGCTGCCGTGGCGCGGCTCGGGCGCCTGCGCCGGCGCAGCGAGCACCGACGCCGCCTCCGGCACCTGGGCCACGCTGCTGCAATCCGCCCACGGCCGCTGGCTGCAACTGCGCCTGAGCCTTGCCGGCGACGGCAAGCAGACGCCGCTGCTGCGCGGCCTGCGCGCCTGGTATCCGCGCTTCTCCTACGCCCGCGAATATCTGCCGCCGGTCTACCGCGCCGACCCGGCCAGCGCCGATTTCCTCGACCGCTTCCTCGCGCTGTTCGAGGGTGAATTCACGCGCTGGGAAGACCGCATCGCCGCCGCCCAATGGCTGCTCGATGCGCGCACCGCGCCAGCCGGCGCGCTCGACTGGCTCGCCAGCTGGGTCGGCCTCGCGCTCGACCCGGCCCTGGACGACGCGCGCCGCCGCCTGCTGCTGCGCCACGCCGTCACCCGCCATGCGCGGCGCGGCACCGTGCCCGGCCTGCTGCTCACCGCGACGCTCGCCTGGGAGCCGGTCATCGACGAAGCCTGGCTCGCCGCGCCCGAGCAACTGGCCACGCGCGCCCACGGCCTGCGCCTGCAGGAGCTGTTCGGCCTCGTGCCGCCGCTGCCCGCGAGCGCCTGGAACCCGGCCACGCAGAACCGCGCGCAACTGCTCGCGCGGCTGGCCGGCGACGATTCGCTGGTCGATCTGCAAGCCGTTGCAGCGCTTGGCGCGAGCTGGCCCGCGCCCACCGGCAGCACGCCGGCCGCACGCCGCGCCGCGCTGCTCGGCGCGCTCGGCTTCGTCCCGCGCGGGCCCATCGAGGAAGCCCGGCTCTGGCCGGCCTGGGTCGAGGCGCGCGCCGCCGACGCCGCAGTCACCGGCACCGCCCTGCCCGCCGACGAACCCGCCAGCGCCGCCGACCGCACCGACTGGACCGCCTACCTCGCCGCCAGCGCGCCCTGCGCACCGCTGCGCCGCCGCTGGCAGGACTTCCTCTCGCGCCGCTGGCGCCGCATCTCGGCGCTCAACGCCGCCTGGGGCACGCGCTGGCGCGACTTCGACCGCATCCCGGCGCCGGTCGCGCTGCCGGCCAGCGACGCCGCGCTCGCCGACTGGCACCGCTTCGAGTCGCGCGTGCTGCGCGGCCTGACCGGCGCGCACCGCTTTCGCGTGGTGCTGCCGCTGCCCGATACCGGGCTCGATCTCGACGACCTCGCGCGCCGCCGCGACGCCGTGCTGCGCGCGGTCGAGGCCGAGAAGCCCGCGCACACCGTGGCCGAAGTGCGCTTCGGCTTCGACCTGTTCCGCATCGGCGAGGCCCGCCTCGGGCTCGACACGCGGCTCGAAACCGGCCTCGCGCGCCGGCCCGAACTGGCCGCGCTCGGCTGGGGCGGCGGCAGCGTCGCGCCGGCCGTGCTGGGCCGCATCGACCTCGGCGGCGCCCGCCTCGCCCCGATCCGCCCCCTGCCGCCGGCCGATCGCATCGGCCTCGACCGCGGCTGAGCAACTTCACCGGAGACCCACATGGGCTGCTGCACTGGCTACAACTTCGCACCCGCGCCCGACGCCGCGCTCGACCCGGCCCAGCGCGTCAATTTCAGCTTCGGCATGGTGCTCGGCGTGGACGACTTCCGGCAGGAGCACGCCTACCTCGCCGCCCGCGACGAGCGCGCCCTGCGCGAGCTGATCGGCTACGGCGCCATCACCGGCCTGGGCGTGAGCACCGCCGTGACCGGCACCCAGGTTGAGGTGCGCATCGCGCCCGGCCTGGCCCTGCTGCCCGACGGCAAGCTCGTGGGCGTGGCGGTCGACCAGTGCGCGCGCCTCGACGAATGGCTGGCCGGCCCGGGCAAGGAAGGCGCCAGCGGCAAGACCGGCGCGGCGAGTGTGTACGTGGTGCTGCGCGCGGTGGAAGTGACCGGCACGCCGGTGCCGATCCCCGGCGAGCCCTGCCGCGACGAGGACTCGCTGGTCGCCGATTCGCGCATCGCCGACAGCTTTGCGCTCGACTTCGCGTGGACGCCGCCGGCCCAGACCGAGGACGCCGCGCTGCGCACTTTCGCCGCCTGGCTGCGCCGGGTGGAAGTGCGCGACGCGCCAGTGCCGGCGCCAGAGCTGGCCGACTTCCAGGCCGCCGTCGAGACGCAGGTGAAGGCCGCCATCGCCAATGCGGCGGCGGCCTTCGCCAATCCGCCGCTGTCGGCCACGCCCGCGCCCGACCCCGATCCGCAGCCCGACGAAGGCCCGCGCCTCGTCATCCCGCGCGAGCGCTATGCCGAGTTCATCGCCGCCGCCTTCGACGTGTGGACGCGCCGGCTGCGCGCCGATGCGATGGCGCATTTCGGCCCGGTGCCAGCGGCCGAAGACACGGCCGAAGCCGGCCTGCTGCTCGCCGCCATCGACATCGCGCTCGACGCCGGCAACCTGCAATTCCCGGCCGAGGCGGCCGACACCGCGGTCGCGCGCTGGCTCGGCCGGGCCGAGCTGGTGCATCTGCGGCTGTTGCAGGAATGGCTCATCACCAACGTGGAGAACGACGCGCCGCGCGAGGCCACCTATGTGCTCGGCCGCTTCGACGCGCGGCTGCCCAATGCCCAGGCGCTCGACCTCGACTTCTCAGCCCACGACCATGCGCTGACGCGCATCGACTTCATCGACGCGCCGACCCTCGACGACCCGACCGCGCGCAAGGCGGTGCTGCATCCGGCGGTCAAGTGGCCCGGCACCGCCGACAGCGACGTGGGCGGCCCCGACTACTACGGCCCCGGCATGAGCGCGCCGATCCCGGTCTCCGATGGCGGCACCGGCCAGAGCGCGGCGCCCGAGCGCGGCCAGCTGCTGGTCGGCGTGCCGGTCAGCGATGCCGGCCCGGCGCACTTCGAGCTGGGCCGCCTCGTGCCGGTCACGCACACGCCGACCGGCACCGATGCGCTGACGCAGAACCTCGTCGTCGACGTGGACAGCGCCGCGCCCGACATCCTGATCGACACGGTGCAGAACCTGGGCCCGCTCGACAGCCCCGAGTTCGCCGGGCTGACGGTGACCGGCGCGCTCGCGGCGGATTCGCTCGCGGTGACGGGCGACGGCAGCTTTGGCGGCACGCTGGCCGTGACCGGCGATGCCAGCCTCGGCAGCACGCTCGCGGTGACCGGCGATGCGACGGTCGGCGGCGCATTGGCCGTGACCGGCGCCACCAGCCTCGGCGGCGAACTCGCGGTGACCGGCGCCGCCAGCGTGGGCGGCGGTCTGGCCGTGACCGGCGACGAATCGGTCGGCGGCACGCTGAGCGTGACCGGCGCCACCAGCCTCGGCTCGGGTGTCACCGTGACCGGCGACATCGGCGCCAGCGGCGCGCTGGCCGTCGGCACCGATGCCAGCGTCGGCGGCGCGCTCACCCTCGGCACGCCGCTCGCGCCGGCCCAGGGCGGCACCGGCCTCGCCACGCCGCCGGCGCCGTTGCAGGTGCTGGTCGGCGATCCCAATGCCGCCGGCAACTACCTGCTCGCGCAATTGGTCGACAGCCCGACCGTGAGCGTGAACCTGAGCCAGATCGAGGCCAGCCCGCCCGAGCCCCAGGGCTGGCAGCTCAGTTTCAACGCCAGCGGCGGCAGCGGCCTGAGCCTGCCCATCACGCCGGCCCAGGGCGGCACCGGCCAGACCGGCGTGCCGGCGGCCGGGCAGATCCTCAATGGCGACGGCGCCGGCGGCTATGCCATCGGCGCGCTGCGGCCGGCGCGCGCCGGGCGTCACATCGCGGTGGCCAAGGTCGGCGACGACCTCACCGTCGACACCACGCCGCAGACCCACTGGGCGATGCGCGTGGTGACCGACATGACCAAGGACAACAAGCTGCTGCCGACCGACCATGTCGTCGTCATCCAGGCCGAGGGCGAGAAGCTGGCCTTCGACCTCGGCGCGCCCGAGGATCAGCGCGTGGTCATCATCAAGTCGCTCGCCACCAAGTCGGCCGTCACCGTGGTCGGCGACGGCATCAACGTGCTGCGGCCCAACACGCTGATCGACAACCAGGCCAGCCTGACGCTGGCGCCGCAGGCGGCGGTGACGCTGATCGGCCTGCGCAAGACGCAATGGCTGGTGATCGGAAGGGGCTGACATGACGACCACGCTCGGGCTCGACCAGCCGCGCATCGCCAGCGGCGAGGCACGCACCTATTTCTTCAACGGCCGGCTGCTGTCGGCCGAAGACCTGCAACGCGAGCAGACCGCGCGCGAGGCCGGCCAGCGCCGGCTGGCGCGGCTGGCCGGCTGCGGCATCGAGCGCGGCCTGGGCCTGCGCTGGCAGGGCGGCAGCCTGCTCACCATCGAGGCCGGGCTCGGCGTGACGCCGGCCGGCGACGTGGTCGAGACCGAAAGCTTCGAGCTCGACATTGCCGGCAGCGTGGCGGCCGGCGCGAGCGGCGGGCGATTTGGCGATTGCGCGGCGCGCTTCGGCAGCCTGGGCGCGCTGGCCGGGCTGCATCTGCTGGTGCTGACGCCGGGCTGGATCGGCGACGGTCGCGCGCCGACGCTGCTCGGCGAGGTCGGCGCCTGCAATCGCAAGCTGGAACTGCCCGGCGTGCGCGCCCGGCTGGTGGCGCTGCGCGCGCCGGCCGGCGCCAGCGCGACCGATCTGCGCAACCGCGTGGCGCATGCGCTGGCCGCGACCGCCGGCCTCGATGCCACGCGGCTACTGGGCTGGTGGCCGGCCACGGTGGCGCCCACGCTGCGCGCCGACGATCTGCCGCTGGCGGTGCTGGCCATCGGCGCCGGCGGCGCGATCGACTGGATCGATGTCGATGCGGCGCGGCGCCGGCTGGCGCCGCCGCCCGGTGCCGAGTCGGATGCGCTCTGGCCGCGCAGCGAGCGGGTGGCGATGGAAGCGCTGGCGCGCCAGTGCGCCGCCCAGCTGCGCGACAGCGCCACGCTCGCGCTGGCGCGCGCCGCCGAGGCCACGCCGGCCGCGTTTGCCCTGCTGCCGCCGGCGCTGCTGCTGGACGACGCGACCGGCGCGCGCTGGCAGGCGGTGTTCGCCGACGAACTGCCGCTGCCCGACGAGATCGCGCTCGGCCGGGCCGCGTTTGCCGCCGCGCTCGACCAGGCGCTGGCCGATGCGCCGGTGCCGCGCGACCGCGCCAGCCTGCGGCTCTACCGGCTGTGGCAGGCCGACGAAACCGCCGCGCCGCAATGGCTGCTGCGGCTGCGCGATGCCGACGCGCCCGACACCGGCGAGATCGATGCCGGCAGCAACTGGTGCGGTGGCGCACCGACCGCGCTGGCGACCGGCGAGCGCAGCTCGGCGCGGGTGGCGGCGCTGGCCGGCCGGGTGCTCGGCAATCCGCAGACCTCGGCCGAGGAACGCAGCCTGGCCGGCTCGGTGCTGACCCAGGCGCCCGACAAGCTGCGGCGGCCGGCGCGCAAGCGGCCCGGCAAGCCGGGCTGAGCCGGGTCGCCAGCGATGCACCTGCCGCCCAGCCGCCCGCGATGAACTCACCGCCCGCCCGCCGCCGATGAGCGCGCCGCCCGCCCTCGCCATCGCGCGGCTGCGCGCGCCCGGCGCTCCGCGCGACGCAGTGCTGGCGCGGCTCGCGGCCGAGACGCTGGCGGCCGAGGTGGCCGATGCGCTGCCGCCGTTGCCGCCGCAGGCGCTGCTGCTGCTGCGCCGGCTGGCGCTCGATCTGCCGCGCGCCGCGCTCGACCGTCTGCCCGACGCGCGGCTGCGGCTCGCGGTGGCGGGCCTGGCGCGCGGCGCGATCGCGGACGCGGCGGCGGTCGCGGCGCGGCCGGCGCTCGGCGCGGTGTCGCCGCAGGCGCAGGCGGTGCTGTTCGGCGACACGGCCGAGCTGCTCGCCTGCCTCGCGCGCGACGCGCTCGACGACCGGCTCGATTGCTGGTGGTGGCGGCAATGGCTCGGGCGCGCGCATCCGGACTGGACGGCGGGCTGGCGCGAGCAGGCGACGCATGCCGAGGCCGCGCTGCGGCTGCTCGCGCGCGCCGGATTGGCGGAGGCGGTACGGCCGGCGCTGGTCGCGCGCGGCGTGCTGGCTCCGGTGGCGGGCGACGGCGCCGCGCGACGCGGGATGCCGCCCGCCATGCGCGCCAGCTCTGTCCCGGTGGCGGAAGCGGGTGGCCGGCCTGACGCGCCGACCGGCTTGCCGCCCGATGCCGGCAGGCGCGCGGCCGCCGACACAAGCGCGGGCGGCACCACCGGCCTGCGTACCTCCTCGCCCTGCGACGAGACTGCCGCCGGCACCACCTCCCGGCCGCACAACGGCGCCGCGCAAAGCGCCCACGACAGCAGCCCCGACGCCCGCGCCACCGCGCCTGCCGGCTACCGTCGCGCGGCTTCCCGCGACGGTGCTGCCACCTCCCTCGACGACGCTCGCGCCGCCGCCCGCCCGCTGCCCGCGCCGACCGCGACGCTCGACCACCTCACGCGCCCGCGCCCTACCGCGTCGGGCAGCGCCGACGACGGCCACCGCCCCGCGTCCGCGCCGCAGACGCAGGCCTCTGCCCCGACCGCTCGACGCGCCGCCGCGCCCGATGCCACCGGCGCATCGAGCGACATCGCCCGGCCGACATCCGACTTCGCCGCCGATGTCGGCACATCGCCGACCACCGACCCCATGGACCCGGCCACCGCGCCCGACCGCACCGACAGCGACGCCCACCCGCAAGCCGACACCGACCGCGCCGCCGCGCACAGCCCCGCTTTCTTCGCCCCGTCACGCGCCGAGCCGCCGACCGCGCCCGCCGCCACACCGGTCCCGCGCTCGCGCGCCACCGACCTCGACCGCCCAGCCCGCGCAAGCCAGCCCACCGCCATCGCCGAGCCGCCCGCCGACGCAGCGCCCGCGCCGCCGCTCGATGCCGCGCCGCGCGTCGTCGTCACCCGGCATGCGCGGCTGCTGTTCCTGGTCAACCTGCTGCTCGGCGACGGGCTCTATCCCGACTTCACGCGGCCGCGCGATCCGCGCTTTCCGCTGCCGCTGTGGCGGCTGCTGGCGGCGCTCGGGCTCGGGCTGATCGGCCCGGCGCTGCGCGACGATCCGCTCTGGCCGCTGCTCGCGCGGCTGGCCGACGATGCCGAGAGCGATGCCGACGCCAACGCCAACGCCAGCCCGGCCGACGACCGCGCCGCCGCGCTCGACCGGCACTGGCCGGTGCCGCCCGCGCCGGCGCCGCGCCATCGGCCGCTCGCGCCCGGCCGGCGCCGCAATGCCGTCCGCAACGCCGCCGCGCTGCGCCTGCGCCACCAACCCGCGCGCGCCCTCGGCCGCTGGCTGGCGCGCTACCGCCACTCGCTGCGCTTGCGGCTTGGCGCGGCGCTCGGCATTGCGCCAGCGCTGCTCGGCCGCGCGCTGGTCGGGCCGCCGGCGCGGCTCTGGCTGTCCGAGGCCGAGCTGGTCGCGGTGCTGCCGCTCGACGGTCATCCGGTCGTCTGGCGGCTCGCCGGCCTGGACCGCGATCCGGGTCCGCTGCCCGGCGCCGGCCGCAGCCTGCGCTTCGTCTTCGAATGAAAGCCGCGCGATGAAACTCGACGACGCCCACCCGCTTCACCACGCCGCCGACGGCCCCACGCCCGATCCGGCGTCCGCCGCCAGCCACGGCGCCACCGGCCTGCCCGGCACCAGCACCTCGCCCGCCGCCGACGACCTCGCCGCCGCCTTCCGCCCGCTGCTGCTGGCCGCCGCCTGGCGCGTGACCGCCGCCGCCAGCGAGCGCCTGGGCGAGGACGCGGTCGCCGCGCGCTTTCCCTTCCTGCTCGACTACGCCCAGGCGCTGGCCGAGGCCGACGCCGACGTGCTGCATGCGCCGCTGCATGCGCTGGTGCAGGCCGCCGAGCTGCCGCCCGCCGCACTCGAAATCTGGCTCGTCGCCGGGCTGGTGGAGGAGGACGCGCGCTTCGGCCCGGTGTTCGAGGCGCTCGATCCCGACTGCGGCGAGCGCCGCCCCGGCAGCGCGCTGATGCAATCCTGGTGGGGCACGGCGCCGCGCGACGGCCTGCGGCCGGCCCTGCGCGCGCTTGCCGAGCTGGGCCTGCTGCGCGCCTGCCAGCCCGGCGCCAGCCGCGCCGACGCCACCTGGGAAGTGGAGGACAACTGCTGGTCGGCCGCGCGTGGCGAAGCGCCAGCCCGGCCCGCGCCCGGCCTGCGGCTCGCCGACGCCGCCGACGCGCCCGCGCTCGCCAGCCTGCTGCTCGACGCCGCCACGCGCGCCGCGCTCGGGCTCGACGCAGAGGACATCGGCGCCACGCCGGCCACGCCCGCCAACGCCAACGCCAACACCGAAGCCGAAGCCAGCGCCATCCGCCACGCCGCCGCCCACGCCTGCGTGCTGGTGCGCGGCGCCAGCCACAACGGCCGCAGCGCCCTGCTGCGCGCCCTGGCCCGCGCCGAAGGCCGCCCGGCGCTGCTCATCGACTGGCCACCCGACGGCACGCCCGCCGCCGACGCCGCCCGCGCCGCGCCGCCCTGGCTCGGCGCCTTCGCCACGCTGACCGGCGCGCGCCCGGTCATCCGCCTGCGCGCCACGCCCGGCGAACGCCTGCGCCTGCCGCCGCTCGCCGGCTATCGCGGCTGGATCGGCGTGGTCTGTGGCGACGACGACGCCATCGAGGACCTGCCCGCGCCGGCCCTGGTGCTGCGCCTGCCGCTGCCCGATGCCGCGCTGCGCACCGCCCTCGTCGCGCGCCACGCACCGGCCGCGACCGCGCCCGAAGTCGCATCGCGGCTGCATCTTTCCTCGGGCCATCTGGTGAATGCGCTGCGGCGCGCGGACGCAGCCGGCCTTGCCGCGCCGCCAGCCGGCAGCGCAAGCGCCGCCAACGCCACGCCCGCCACCCTCGCCGCCCGCCTGCGCGAAGCCGCCCTCGCCGGCGGCGCCGCCGAGCTCGACAACCTCGCGCGCCGCCTCGACACCCGTGGCGCCACCCGCGCCGCCCTCGTTCTCGATGCCGATGTCGAGCGCGACCTCGACACGCTCGAAGCCCGCTGCGCCCAGCGCGACCGCCTGCGCGAGACCCTGCCGCCGGCCTTCGCCGCGCGCCTCAACGCCGGCGTGCGCGCGCTGTTCGCCGGCCCGTCCGGCACCGGCAAGACGCTCGCCGCCCAGGTGCTCGCCGAGCGCCTCGGCCTGCCGCTCTACCGGCTCGATCTGTCGTCGGTGGTCAGCAAGTACATCGGCGAGACCGAGCGCAACCTGCACCGCCTGCTGTCGGCCGCCGAGGCGCTCGACGTGATGCTGCTGCTCGACGAGGGCGACGCCCTGCTCGCGCGCCGCACCGACGTGGGCAATGCCCACGACCGCTACGCCAATCTCGAAACCAACTTCCTGCTCCAGCGCCTCGAAACCCATCGCGGCCTGGTGCTCGTCACGACCAACGCGCTTGAGCGCATCGACACCGCCTTCCTGCGCCGCTTCGATCTGCTGGTGCAGTTCCGCGCGCCGGAATTTGCCGAGCGGCTGGCGCTGTGGCGCGCGCATCTGCCGCCCGACCACGTAGTGCCCGAGGCCGCGCTGGAGCGCATCGCCGAAGCCTGCGCGCTGGCCGGCGGCCAGGTGCGCAACGTGGTGCTCGACGCCGCCTCGGCCGCGCTCGCGCGCGAGCAGCGCCTGACGGAGCCGCTGCTCGCCGACGCCCTGCGGCGCGAATACCGCCGCGCCGGCGCGCTCTATCCGCTCGGTCGCTGAGCCCGCCATGCGCACGCCGCCCGCCCACCTCCGCCCGCCCCGCAAAAGCCGCTGACCATGTGCGCCCTCGCCCTCCGCACGGCCCCGCGCCGCGTCGCCAATGCCAAGGCCGATGCGCGCTTCGTCGCCGTGACCGACCAGATCAAGTCGGGCGCCGCGCGGCTCAAGAAGCACGCGCCGCCGAAGCAGAAGGCAAGCGAGGCGTCCAAGGCCGCCAAGGCGCCGCCCAACGAGCGGCTGGCCGGCGCCAAGGCCAAGGTGGTCGACGAGGTCAAGGACGCGCCCGCGCCCAAGCCCCAGCCGCAATCCTTCAAGGCGCTGCTGCGCGCCGAGATCGACAAGGCGATGCCCAAGACGCTCGGCGATACCGAGAAGTTCATGAACGGCGGCGCGGCCGGCGCCATCAAGGGCGCGCTCGACCACAACGTGGATGCGCAGAAGGACGCCGCCGCCGGCCCGTCCGAAGCCGCCGCGAAAAAGCCGCCCAACGAAGGCGCGGTGCCGGCCCAGCCCAGCAGCGCGCTGCCGCCCGAGCCCGCGCCCGGCGCGCCCGCCGTCGATGCCGCGAACGGCATGCCGCCGCCCGCCACGCCGGCCGAAGCCTCGCTGCAGCAATCCAAGACCGACACCACGCAGGCGCTGGCCGACGAAAAGATCAAGCCCGAGAGCCTGCAAAAGGCCAACGACCCGCGCTTCACCGCGCTGGCCGGCGCCCAGGGCGCGGTCGCAGCGCAAGCCGACAAGGCGCCGGCCGGTTTCCGCGCCAGGGAAGCCGGCGTGCTCGGCGCCGCCCGCGCTGCCGCCGGCTCGCGCGGCCGGCAAGGCGCGCTGCTGCTCGCGGGCACGCGCGGCGCCGGCAATGCCAAGGTGCTGAGCCGCCAGCAGCAGCAGGCGCTCAAGGAAGAAGCCGACCGCAAGAAGGTCGCGAGCGACATCGAGGCGATCTACGCCGACACCAAGACCAAGGTCGAGACCAATCTCGGCGCGCTCGATGCCGATGTGTCGGCGATCTTCGATCCGGGCGTCGAGGCGGCGCTCGCGGCGATGAAGACCTTCGTCGACGACCGGCTGTTTGCCTACAAGCTCGACCGCTATCTGAGCATTCCGCTGGTGGGTCTGGCGCGCTGGATCAAGGACCAGATCCTGAGCCTGCCCGACGAGGTCAACCGCTTCTATGTCGAGGGCCGGGCGCTGTTCCAGTCGGCGATGGACCGGGTCATCGACCGCATCGCCGCGCTGGTCGAAAGCCGGCTCGCGCGCGCCAAGGCCGATGTGGCCACCGGCCAGTCGCGCATCAAGGCCTATGTGGCCGGGTTGCCGGCCAATCTCAAGGCCACCGGCGAGCAGGCGGCGCAGGCGGTGGCCGAGCGCTTCAGCGAGCTGGAATCGGGCATCGAGAGCAAGAAGAACGAGCTGGCCACGTCGCTCGCGCAGAAATACAAGGAGGCCTTCGACAAGGCCGACGAGGCGCTCAAGCAGATCCAGGACGAGAACAAGGGGCTGGTGCAGCAGTTCGCGGAAAAGCTCGGCGAGGTCATCAAGGCGCTGCTGGAATTCAAGGCCAAGCTGCTCGGCATCATCAAGAAGGGGCAGGAGACGATCCAGCTCATCCTCGACGATCCGATCGGCTTTCTGGGCAATCTGATCGCGGCGGTGAAGGGCGGCTTCAACGCCTTCGTGGCCAACATCTGGACCCACCTCAAGGCCGGCTTCATGAAGTGGCTGTTCGGCGCGCTGGCCGGCGCCGGCATCGAGCTGCCGACCGATCTGAGCCTGCCGAGCATCCTCAAGCTGGTGCTCGGCGTGCTGGGCATCACCTACGCCAGCATGCGGGCCAAGGCGGTCAAGCTCATCGGCAACACCGCCGTGACGGTCATCGAAAAGGTGGTCGAGTACGTGAAGGAGCTGGTCACCGGCGGCCCGCAGAAGCTCTGGGAAAAGCTCAAGGAAGATCTCGCGAGCCTGAAGGAAATGGTCATCGGCGCGATCCAGGACTGGCTGATCGACACCGTGGTGAAGCAGGCCGTCGCCAAGGTGGTGTCGATGTTCAACCCGGCCGGCGCCATCGTGCAGGCGGTCATCGCCATCTACAACGTGGTGATGTTCGTGGTCGAGAAGGCGCAGCAGATCATGGCGCTGGTCGAGGCGGTGGTGAACTCGGTGCATGCGATTGCAACCGGCGCCATCGGCGGGGCGATCAGCTGGATCGAGAAGTCGCTGGCGAGCGCGATTCCCATCGTGATCGGCTTTCTGGCGCGGCTGGTGGGCTTGGGCGGCATCGGCGACAAGATCAAGGCCTTCATCCTCAAGGTGCAGACCAAGGTCGACAAGGCGATCGACAAGGCCATCGCCAAGATCGTGGCGGTGGTGAAGAAGCTGTTCGGCGCGGTGAAGGCCGGCGCGAAGAAGCTGCTCAACTGGTGGAAGAAGAAGAAGGGCTTCGCGCTCGAAGACGGCGAAAGGCACACGCTGCTGGTGCGCGGCGCGCCGGGCAGCCTCAACCTCGCCATCCGTTCCGACGAGACGCCCTACGGCGCGATGATCGACGCCGTCAACGCGCCCGAGGGCAACAAGGCGGCGGCGCGCGCCACCGCCAAGAAGATCGACGACCTGCTCAAGAAGGAAAAGGGCGGCCCCACATCCGAGGCCACCGAGAACGGCGCCGCCAACGCCGAAACGCTCGAAGCCCTGCTCGACACGCTGGCGGTGCAGACCGTGGCGCTGCTGCCCAAGGGCAAGACCGCCGAGACCACCTTCGGCGGCACGGTCAACGGCTTCGGCCGCTCGGCCCTCAAGACCATCAATCATCAGAAGGACTGCAAGGGCGGCACGCCCGCCGGCGGCGGCGGCAATGCCAAGTGGACGCTGCTCGCCAAGCGCAAGACCGGCGGCACGAGCTACTACATTCAGGGCCATCTGCTGAACGCCGGCCTGGGCGGCAGCGGCACCGACTGGGCGAACCTCACGCCGCTCACCACGCCGGCCAACAATTCCAGCGGCGCGAGCCACTACCACCAGTTCGAGAAGCATGTGGTGGCCGAGATGAAGAAGATCGGCGGCAACGCCTGGAAGGAGAAGGGCAAGTACCTGACCGTGAAGGTGGCGGCCATGTACGGCCGAGACATGAGCGGGCCGATCGCCAGCGTCGACACCGTGCTGGCCGACAGCGACGACGACTCGCGCAAGACGGTGAAGGACATCATGCAGGCCGAGACCGGCGTGCCGCAGTCGCTCAGCTGCACCGCGCAGGAAGTGACCGCCGCCGGCGCCCAGCGCACGATCAAGCAGGTGGGCGTGAGCAATCCGATCGACACCAACCCCAAGCACTACCTGCTCAAGTACGGCAAGAAGAAGCAGGTCAACCTCAAGAAGGCCAAGCCCGGCGACGTGGACCAGCTCACCGGCCTGAGCGATGTGGAGCGCGCCAAGGTCAAGGCCATCCTCGCGGCGAACGGCAAGTTCCCCAACAAGGAGCAGGCGCAGGCCGCGATCGGGGGCGACCTCTGGCACAAGATGATCAGCACCGCGGGCTACCGCGTGGTGGTGAAGTGAGATGACGCCCCGCCTGTCCTGCCTCATGCCCACGCGCAACCGGCATGCGCTGCTGCCGGCGGCGATCGCGCAGTTCCGCGCCCAGGATGTGGCCGATGCCGAACTCGTGGTCGTGAGCGAGGACGGCGTGCCGCCCGAGGTGGTCGAGCTCATGCGGGCCGACCCGCGCATCCGTCATGTGCCTTGCCCGCCGGGCCTGCGGCTGGGCGCCAAGCGCAACCTCGCCTGCGCGGCGGCGCGCGGCGAGCTGCTCGCGCACTGGGACGATGACGACTGGCAGGCGCCCGACCGGCTGCGGCGCCAGCTGGCCGCGCTCGACGCCGAGCCGCGCGCCGAGCTGTGCGGCACGAGCCGCGTGTTCTTCCGCGAGGTGGATGGCGCGGGCGCCTGGGAGTACCGCTATCAGGGGCCGCGCCGGCCCTGGGTGTACGGCGCGACGCTGATGTTCAGGCGCGCCTACTGGGCGCGGCAGCGCTTTCCTGAGCAGGACATCGGCGAGGACAACGCCTTCGTCTGGGCCGCGCGCCCGGAGCAGGTGATCGACCTCGACGAGCCGGCGCTGTGCGTGGCGAGCGTGCATGCGGGCAATTCGAGCCGCAAGGACACGCGCAACGCCTGGTGGACGCCGGTGCCGCGCGAGCGGCTGGAGGCGCTGGTGGCACGCACGCGGGCGGCGATCGACGCGATGGCGGCGGGGACGGGCGCCGCGACGATCGACGGCGCGGGCCGCACGGCCGGCGCGCCCGGCGTTGTCGCGCCCGAAGCCGCCGCCCCCGCCCCGCGTGCCCTGCTCGCGCTCGCGGGCGGGCTCGGCGACGTGCTGCGCTGGGCCGCGCTCGCGCCGGTGCTCGCGGCGGCCGGGTATCGCGTCGATCTGCTGGTCGCGGCCGACTGGCCCGATTGCGCCGCGCTGTTCGAGGGCGCGCCGGGCATCGACCGCGTGTTCGCCGCGCCGCGCGCGCTGCTCAAGGACGGCGCCATTCCGCTGCCGCCTGGCCTGCCGGTGCCCGCGCTGGCCGTGTTCTCGTACTGGGCGCAAACGCTTGCAAGCCGGCTGCCGGCCGCGCGCCGCTGGCTGCCCGCGCGCGGGCGCTGGCTGCGCGACGGCGATCCCGGCTGCTGCGCCGACATCGCGCGCGAACTCGGCTGGACCGCGCCGCTGCCGCTGCCGCCGCTCGCGCCCGGCCTGCGCGCCGCGCCCGGCGAGGTCGATGCCGGCGCACTGGCCATCCACGCCGGCTGCAAGCCCGACTGGCACTGGAAGCGCTGGCACGGCCATGCCGCCGTGGCCGAGGGCTACGCGCGGGTGCTGCGCCTGGGCACGGCGGCCGACGACGACGCGGGCGCGGCCTATTTCGCGCCCGACCCGCCGCGCTGGCCCGCGCACGTCACCGACCTGACCGCGCCGCGCCCGCTGGTCGAGACCACCCGCCGGCTCGCGCGCTGCGGCGCCCTGCTCGCCAACGACTCCGGCCTCATGCATCTGGGCGCCGCGCTCGGCGTGCCGACGCTGGGCGTGTTCGGCATCACCAGCCCGGCGCGCGAGGCCATGCCCTGGCCCGCGATGCACGCGATCAGCGCCGGCCTGCCCTGCGAACCCGACTGCCGCGCCGGCGCCTGGGGCCGGCGCGACTGCGGTCACCACCTCGCCTGCCTGCGCGAGCTGACGCCAGCGACGGTCGCCGCCCGGCTCGCGCGGATCGCGCCGGGGCTGGCGCGATCGGGCAACGGCGGGCCGGCACCGGCACCGGCACCGGCACCGACGCTGGCACGGCCCGCACCATCGCAGATGGCGCCGCGCGAGGCAGCGCCAGCGCGGCAAGGCGAGGTCGCGCCCGAGCCCGTCGCCCTCGCGGTGCGGCTCGGCGGCGGCCTTGGGGATCTGCTGTTCTGCGCCCGCGTGGCCGAGGCGATCCGCGCGCTGGCCGGCTTCGGCCCGGTCACGACCTACAACGACCGGCCCGAACTCGCGCGGCTCGCCTTCGGCGGACGCGGCCTGCTCGCCGACGCCCGCCCGCTCGCCGACTGGCCGCGCGCAGCCGGCCTGCGCGTCGAGCTGGACCAGTTCGCGCGCTTCGCCGACGACGCCGCGCGCTGGCGCGCCAGCCATCCGGCGCTCGCCGCGCTCATCGCGCGTTCGGCCGAGCGCATCGCCGGCGTGCGCGGCCTGGTCGCGCGCCATCCCCAGCTCGACGGCTACTGGGCGCGCTTCAACCTCGCCGCCGGCCGCGACCGCGCCACCGCGCTCGCGTGGACGGCGGGCTTCGACCCGGCGCCCGCCAGCGGCGACGACGCTTCCGCGGGCGCCGCCTGCCCGGCCGACCTGCGCGCTGACTCCCGCGCCGACCTTGGCGCCGACCTTCGCACCGACACCGTGCCGACCGGCATGCCGACGGGCGCTGGCGCCGCCACCGCCCGCGCCATCCTCGCCGCCCCGCTCGCGCTCGCCCTCGACGAGCGCCGCGCCGGCCCGCGCCAGCGCCTCGCCGCCGACGGCCGGCCCTGGATCACGCTGCACGACGGCTTCGACGCCGGCACCGGCCTGCGTCCGGGCGAGGCCGTGAAGTGCTGGCCGCTCGGCCACTGGGAAGACCTCGTGCGCCGTCTGCGCGCCGCGCGCCCCGACCTGCGCCTGGTGCAGATCGGCGGCCCGACCGCGCGCCGCATCGCCGGCGTGGACGACTGTCTGCTCGGCCACGCCGACCTCGCCGAGGCGCTCCAGGTGCTGGCTGGCGCGCAACTGCACATCGACGGCGAATCCGGGCTCGTCCACGCCGCCAGCGCGCTCGGCACGCCCGCGGTCGTGCTGTTCGGGCCGACCGACCGCGCCTTCTTCGGCCATGCCGGCAATCTCAATCTCGACGCCGGCGTCTGCGCGCCCTGCTGGTGGAGCACGCCCGACTGGCTCGGCCGCTGCCCGCGCGGCCTCGCCACGCCGGCCTGCATGCAGGCCCTCGCGCCCGCCGCCGTGGCCGAGGCCGTGCTCGCCCGCCTCGCCGAGCCGACACCCCGCGCCACGGCCCCCCCCCTCACCCGCGCCGCCGACGCGGCCGGCACCCGCCCCGATGCCGTGGTCCGCGCGGACAGCCACCGCGCCGCCGACCGCGACGGTCCGCTCGTCGCCCCCCGCCTGCTGCGCGCCGAAGCCTGGAACGCCGCACGCCCGCTCGACGCCAGTGCCGCGATCGCGCGCGCCTTCGGCCTCGTGACCGACGCCGACGGCCATGCGCGCCATCCCGTCACCGGCTGCCACATCCACGCCACCAAGCACTGGGAATACGCCTTCGCGCTCGACGCGATCGACGCCTTCGCGCGGGCGGACGCGCACGGCGACGACGGCCGCGGCGCCCGCCCCGCCACCCCGCGCGCGCCGACCGGACCGGCCCGCGCCGCCCCGCCGCCGCTGCGCATCGCCGACCTCGGCGGCGGACGCGGCGCGCTCGGCCCCTGGCTCGCGCATGCCGGCCATCGCGTGACCGGCTTCGACCGCGATCACGGCTGGGAGGCCGATGCCGCCACCGCCCGGCGCTTTCTCGGCTGGGCGGCCGGGCTCGGCCTCGTGCCGCGCGCCGCCGCGCTGCCGGCCCTGCCCGCGCCGGACGCGAGCTTCGACGTGGCGCTGCTGCTGTCGGTGCTCCAGCACCTCGCCGATCCGGCCGCCGCGCTGCGCGAGGCGCTGCGCCTGCTGCGCCCCGGCGGCCTGCTGCTGCTCAGCTTCGACCTCAGCGACGCGCCGGCGCGTCACGAGGACGCGCGCATGCGCCTCACCATCCCGAGCCCGCGCCGCCTCGCCGACTGGCTCGGGCTCGACGCCGCCCTGCCCGGCTTCGACCCCGCCGCGCTCGCGCGTTCAGCCGCCGAATTGCGCGCCGCCGGCATCACCGGCCTGCCCGACGGCCTGACCGTCGGCGCGCTCGCACTGCGCAAGGCCGGGGCGGACGCGGCCCGCGCCGCCACCGCCGAAGGCGCCGGCGTCGAAGGCGTCATCGAAGGCAGCGTCGCCGACACCGCCCCGGCCCGCGTGCCCGGCACGAGCGCGCACGACGACGCCCCCGGCGGCCGCGCGCCCCGGCGCGTGGCGCGCGGCTGAGCCCACCCGCCACGCTCGACAGCGCCCGCGATCTGCGGCACAACCCGGGCGCAGTCCCCGCCAACACAACCATTCCTCCGCGCGCAACCATGCTTCCCCACGCCCTGCTCCTGCTCGTCCACCTGCTCGCCGCCATCGTCTGGATCGGCGGGATGACCGTCATGCATTTCGCGGTACGGCCCGCCGCCGTCGCGCGGCTGGAGCCGCCGGCGCGGCTCGGCTTCATGGCCGATGCCCTCGGGCGCTTCTTCAACTGGGTGACGGCGGCGATCGTGCTGCTGTTCGCAAGCGGCCTGGGCATGGCGCTGCCGGCCGGCATGGCCCAACTGCACTGGAGCGTGCACGCGATGCTGGGCATCGGCTGCGTGATGACGGCCATCTTCGGCGTGATCCGGCTGTCGGCTTGGCCGCGTCTGGTACGGGCGGTGGCCGAGCGGCAATGGCCGGCGGGTGCCGCCGCGCTCGCGCGCATTCGCGTGCTGGTGACGGTCAATCTCGCGTTGGGCGTGCTGGTGATCGCGCTCGTGATCGTCGGGCCGGCATTGCGCTGACACGATCCGCCTGCACCCATCGGCCCGGGCGAAGCAACCGCTCCGCCCAAACCCGAAGCGGGTAACTACCGAGAAATGCCCGGGATGTTTTCCCGTTTGCGTGGCGGGCCCGGCTCGCAGAATCGAGCCGTGTGTACCTCCGACTGCGCCGCGCCGGGCCTGCCCGACGCGGCGTTTTTTTGCGCGCCCGCACCGTGGCGGCGGTCTCGCCGTCCCGCCTCAGCCCTTGGCCGCACGGCCGGCGCGCCAGGCTTCGACCTCGGCCAGCAGGCGTGCGTCCTGCTCCTGCGCAGCCAGCACTGCCGGACGCGCGGCGACGCGGGCGACATAGTCGGTCAGCACCGGCAACGAGGGCAGCAGCCCGAACCTGAGCGTCCAGGCCAGCGCCGAACCCCAGAGGATGTCGAGCGCGCTGAACCGGCCGCCGAGCATCCATGGCCCGCGCGCGAGCTGGCGCACGAAGCTGTCATACATGGTGTCGAAGTCGCTGTAGGGGCACATCCCCGGCGGTGCCGGCGTGCGCTGCTGGGCCCGATCGACCAGTGCCGGCTCGAAGCACGAACCGTAGAACGCGAGCCAGCGCAGGAAGGGCCCGCGCAGCGGATCGCCGATGGCGGGCGCGAGGCCAGCCTCGGGGAACAACTCGGCCAGGTACTGGTAGATCGCGGGCTGCTCGGTCACGACCGCGCCGGCATGGACGATGGTCGGCACCTTGCCCATCGGATTGATCGACAGGAAACCAGGCTCGCGGTTCTGGCCCGACTTGAGGTCGAGCAGGCGGATGCGGTAGTCGCGCCCCTCGACCAGGCCAAGCTCGTGCAACAGGCCGAGCACGCCGGTCGAGCGCGATTGCGGCGCGTGATGAAGGGTGAAGAAACGGGGGTCGGTCATGACGGGCCTCGTCGTGAGGGAAGCGGACGTGCGATCGGATCGCGCCACGTCGTCGCGCCCGTATCGGGCCAACAACCGCGGGCGCGGCCGGATCCATCTTCGCTCGGGGCGTGACGGCCTCGCCAGCAGCTGACGCAAGGCGAGGTGAAGCCACGGCTCGACGGGCTGGCGCCGGATCACCCGGCGAGGCCCCGGGCCGCTGATGACGTCAGCCCATGCCGGCCAAGGTTGCTGCCGCGATGCCCGCTCGCCGGCGATGCCGACACACGGCCGGCCACCGGCTACCAGGGCGTCGGGGCACTGCCGGTCGTGGCCGCACTGCCCAGCGCCGCCACCAGCGCCGGCAGCGAATCCACGGGCGGCCGGCACAGCGCGCCTTCGCAGACCCAGGCCTGCGCGCCCGCGCCGAGCGGCTTGTCGAGCGTGGCTGGCAGCGCAGCCTCGGCCGCTCGGCTTCCGGCGTCGGCCTTGTTCTCCACCGCCGCGCCCGCTTCGAGCGTTGCGCCCGCGCCGAGCGCGACGACCAGCGTGTGCGGCAGCCAGCGCCGGGCCAGCTCGGCCTGCCAGCGCGCCAGCTCGGCTTCCTGCCCGGCCGGCGCGCGCAGCACCACGGTGCGCACCGGATCGACGAACTCGCCGAGCGCGGTCGTGAGGCAGGGCATGTGCTGGCCGCCCTCGGCGATCGGGTCGTGGAAGAGCGCGAGCGCACGGCGTGCCGCATCGGCGAAGCGCATCTCGCCGGTGAGCGCTGCAAGCCTTTGCAGCGCGAGCACCGCGATGCCGTTGCCCGAGGGAATCGCGCTGTCGTCGGCCGGCTTGCCGCGATGGATCAGCCGCTCGTGGTCATGGCTCGTGAACCAGAAGCCGCCGAGCGTCTTGTCTTCGAAGCGCGCGAGCAGCGCATCGGCAAGCTCAAGCGCGAAGTCGAGATCGACGCGCCGGAAGCCGGCCTGCATCAATTCCAGCGCCGCGTCCACGACGAAGGCGTAGTCGGCCAGATAGCCATTGTGGCGCGGCACGCCGGCCTTCCAGCTCGTGTAGAGCCGGCCGTCCACCCACACGCGCTCGCGCAGGAAGTCCATCGCGCCCCGCGCGGCGGCGAGCCAGTCGGCGCGGCCGAACACGCGCGCCGCCTTCGCCAGCCCCTTGATCGTGAGCCCGTTCCACGCGGTGAGGATCTTGTCATCGAGGCCCGGGCGCACGCGCTGCTCGCGCGCCGCGAACAGCTTGCGCCGCGCCGAGGCCAGCCGCGCCGCCGCGTCGCCGAGGTCGATGCCGAGCTGGCGCGCCACCGCGTCGAGCGGCATTGCGATGCGCAGATGCCAGTGCGCGCCTTCGAAATTGGGTTCGCCGGCGAGGTCGTAATGCAGGCGCAGCACGGCGAACTCGCCCGGCTCGACGAGGGCGGCGATCTCGTCCGGCGTCCAGACGTAGAACTTGCCTTCCTCGCCCTCGGAGTCGGCGTCGAGCGCGGAGAAGAAACCGCCGTCGGGCGCGCGCATCTCGCGCAGCAGCCAGCCGACGGTCTCGTCGCAGACGCGCGCGAAGGCGGGGTCGCCCGTCATCGTCCAGGCCTCGGCATACAGCCCGAGCAGCGGGCCGTTGTCGTAGAGCATCTTTTCGAAGTGGGGGATGGTCCAGTGCGCATCGACCGAGTAGCGGAAGAAGCCGCCGCCGAGGTGGTCGTACACGCCGCCCTCGGCCATCTTGCCGAGCGCATGCAGCATCGCCTCGGGCAGCGGCTCCAGAAGGAAGCCCATGAGGTGGGGCTGCGGAAACTTGGGCGCGTTGCCGAAGCCGCCGTTCACGCTGTCGATGCGCGGGCGCAGCGCCTCGACGGCGGCGTCGATCGGCTCGCGCGTCCACACGGGCGCGACAGCCGGCGCCTGCGGATTGCCGGCGGTGAGCGCGGCGCGGATCGCGGCGGCCTGCTTGGCGATCTGCTCGGGCTTGCTCCGGAAGAACTGCTCGGCGCGCGTCAGCAGCTCGCGGAAGGACGGCAGGTTGTGGCGGGGCTCGGGCGGGAAGTAGGTGCCCGCGAAGAACGGCACCTGGGCCGGCGTGAGCAGCACGGTGAGCGGCCAGCCGCCGGCGCGGCGCGTCATGAGCTGGAGCGTGTGCTGGTAGATGTCGTCGAGATCGGGCCGCTCCTCGCGGTCGACCTTGATGTTGACGAACAGGCGGTTCATGAGCGCCGCCGTGTCGGCGTCTTCAAACGACTCGTGGGCCATGACATGGCACCAATGGCAGGCCGAGTAGCCGATCGACAGCAGGATCGGCTTGTTCTCGGCCACGGCGAGGTCGAGGGCTTCCTGCCCCCAGGGATGCCAGTCCACCGGGTTGTCGGCGTGCTGGAGGAGGTAGGGGCTGGTTTCGTGGGCCAGGCGGTTGGGCATCGCGCATGCTCCTTCGGGCTCTGAGGCTCTTGTTCGGGTTGCTGCGATGCAGTGTAGGCCGGACGGCGCGCGATGTCCGGGCACGGCGGTCGGGAATTGGCGGCGCGCGTCCGCCTCGCAACGCGCTTGCCGGTCAGGCCGCGCGGCGCGCTCGCGTCCCGCCCGCCAGCGTCCGGCTCAAGCGCCCGGCGCCGCCTTCGCAGCCCGCGCGCCAAAGATCGCCGTGCCCACGCGCACGATCGTCGCGCCTTCGGCGATCGCAGCCTCCAGGTCGCCGCTCATGCCCATCGACAGCTGGTCGAAGCGCGCCGCCGCCTCGGGCAGTTCGACCGCGAGCCGCGCGCGGATGTCGCCTGCAAGCGCTCGCAATGCGGCGAAGGGGCGATGCTGGCGCGCCGGATCGGCCTCGGGTTCGGGAATGGCCATCAGTCCGCGCAACTCGACATTCGGCAGCCGCGCGACCGCAAGACAAAGCTCGCCCGCCTCGGCCGGTGCGGCGCCGCTCTTGCTCGCCTCGCCGCTCACGTTCACCTGCACGCACAGCTGCAGCGGCGCGAGACCCGCGGGCCGCTGGGCCGACAGCCGCTCGGCGATCTTCAAGCGCTCGACGGAATGCACCCAGTCGAACAATTCGGCGACAGTGCGGGTCTTGTTGCTCTGCAGGGGGCCGATGAAATGCCATTGCGGCGCGCCGATACCGGCCGGAATCGCCGAATTGCCGGGGAGGCGATGACCTATTTCATCCGCGAGCAGGCGCCGCACGGTGACAATCTTGCTTTCCGCTTCCTGCACGTAGTTCTCGCCGAAGCCATGCGCGCCCGCGCGCCAGGCCTCGATGACGGACTCGGCCGGCTGGGTCTTGGAAACCGCGAGGATCATCACGTCCGACGGTTCGCGCCCCGCCGCGAGCGCGGCCTGCTTCACGCGGTTTCCGGTGTCTTGCCACTGCTGGAATATCGACAACATAATTTGTTTCACTTCACGCCTGCCCGGCGCTGCGACTGATGGATATCTCCGAACTGCTGGCTTTTGCGGTCAAGAACAAGGCTTCCGACCTGCATCTTTCGTCCGGGCTGCCACCGATGATCCGCGTCCATGGCGACGTGCGTCGTATCAACCTGCCGCCGATGGAGCACAAGGATGTGCACGGCATGGTGTACGACATCATGAACGACTCGCAGCGCAAGTTTTACGAGGAGAACCTGGAGTGCGACTTCTCGTTCGCCATTCCCGGTCTCGCGCGCTTCCGGGTCAATGCCTTCGTCCAGAACCGCGGCGCCGCCGCCGTCATGCGGACGATTCCCACCAAGATCCTCTCGCTCGAGGATCTGAACGCGCCCAAGGTCTTCACCGACATCGCGATGCAGCCGCGCGGCATCGTGCTCGTCACCGGCCCGACCGGTTCGGGCAAGAGCACGACACTCGCCGCGATGGTCAACCACGTGAACGAAAACGAGTACGGGCACATCCTCACGGTGGAGGACCCGATCGAATTCGTGCACGAGTCGAAGAAGTGCCTGATCAACCAGCGCGAGGTCGGGCCGCACACGCTCAGCTTCAACAACGCGCTCAAGTCGGCGCTGCGCGAAGACCCCGACATCATCCTGGTGGGCGAATTGCGCGACCTCGAAACCATCCGCCTCGCGCTGACCGCCGCCGAGACGGGCCACCTGGTGTTCGGCACGCTGCACACGAGTTCGGCCGCCAAGACGATCGACCGGATCATCGACGTGTTCCCGGCGGCCGAGAAGGACATGGTGCGGTCGATGCTGTCGGAGTCGCTGCGCGCGGTCATCTCGCAGACGCTGCTCAAGACCAAGGACGGCAACGGTCGCGTCGCGGCGCACGAGATCATGGTCGGCACGCCGGCGATCCGTAACCTGATCCGCGAGGCCAAGGTGGCGCAGATGTACTCGGCCATCCAGACCGGCCAGTCGCTCGGCATGCAGACGCTCGACCAGAACCTGCTCGACCTCGTGCGGCGCAACGTGATCTCGCCGTCCGAGGCGCGCACCAAGGCGCAGAACAAGGACAACTTCCCCGGCTGACGCGGGCTCACTCCTCGACCTGAAAGAACAAGAGATGGAACGCGAACAGGCCACCAAATTCGTCCACGACCTGCTGCGGCTGCTGGTCACGAAAAAGGGCTCCGACCTCTTCCTCACCGCCGATTTCCCGCCCGCCTTCAAGATCGACGGGCGCATGCATCCGGTGTCGAACCAGCCGCTGACGGCCCAGCACACGATCGAGCTGGCGCGCGCGCTCATGAACGACAAGCAGTCGGCCGAGTTCGAGCAGACGCACGAGTGCAACTTCGCGATCTCGCCGACGGGCATCGGGCGCTTCCGCGTCAATGCCTTCATCCAGCAGGGCAAGGTCGGGCTGGTATTGCGCGTCATCAACACGCGCATCCCGACCTTCGACGAACTGCAGCTACCCGACGTGCTGAAGGACGTGGCGATGACCAAGCGCGGGCTGGTCATCATGGTGGGCGCCACGGGCTCGGGCAAAAGCACGACGCTGGCGGCGATGCTGGGCTGGCGCAACGAGAACAGCTACGGCCACATCATCACGATCGAGGACCCGATCGAGTTCGTGCATCCGCACCGCAACTGCATCGTCACGCAGCGCGAGGTGGGCGTGGACACCGACAGCTGGGAGGTGGCGCTCAAGAACACGCTGCGTCAGGCGCCCGACGTGGTGCAGATCGGCGAGATCCGCGAGCGCGAGACGATGGAGCACGCGGTGGCCTTCGCCGAAACGGGCCATCTGTGCCTCGCGACGATGCACGCCAACAGCGCCAACCAGGCGCTCGACCGGATCATCAACTTCTTCCCGGAAGAGCGGCGCCAGCAGCTGCTCATCGACCTGTCGCTCAACCTGCGCGCGATGGTGTCGCAGCGGCTCATCCCGCTCAAGAACACCAAGGGCCGGGCGGCGGCGATCGAGGTCATGCTCAACACGCCCTACATCTCCGACCTGATCGCCAAGGGCGAGGTTTCGGAGATCAAGGAGCAGATGAAGAAGGGCCGCGAGCTGGGCATGAAGACCTTCGACCAGGCGCTGTTCGACCTGTACGAGGAAGGCCGCATCAGCTACGAGGACGCGCTGCGCAATGCCGACTCGGTCAACGATCTGCGGCTGAACATCAAGCTCAACTCGCGCAGCTCGATGAACCGCGATGTCGGCACCTCGACCGACCATCTCGACCTGATCGCGATGACGCGCAAGGCGAGCGGCGGCTGATCGGCGCCGGGCCGGGGCTCGGCGGTCAGGCGACGCGGCCTGCCCAGGCTGTCGTCAGGCGCGACCCCGGCGCCGCCCCGCCGGGACCGCTCACACGCCCAGGTCCACCACGCGACGCAGCCCGCCCGACGCGAGCCTGGCCGGGTCGACGATCGGTTCGGACAGCGCCAGCAGCCCGAAGCCGGCGCCCCAGCGCCTGCGCAGACGGCTGTCGGTATCGAGCCGGCGCATCGCCGCATGCAGATGCACCTGGGCCGCGCGGGCGAACAGTTCTGCCTGCGGCCCCACGTCGCGCGCGAGGCTGCGCAGGCACCAGGCACGCGACATGAGCAGGCCGTCGAGCCGCGCGACACGCGCATCGGGGCCGTCGGCCACATGCGGCGGATGGAGCCAGAACACGAGGTCGTCGCCGCGCGGGCAGAACTCGCGCCACCAGGCCGCGAATTCGCCACTGCCGCCGTGCAGGCGGCGCATCAACATCGCCTCCATCAGCCCGGGCGAGAGCACGTCCTCGCCGCCCGGCTCGAAGCGCGCCGGATAGAGCCGGTCGGTGCCGTACCAGGCAAGGCTTCGATCGCGGATGAGCGCCGACAGCGCGCTGTCGCCGACGGCGCCGGCCCATTCATGCGCGCTCAGCAGTAGGAAGGCGCTGTTGCCCTCGCCGCCTTCCCGCAGCGGCCAGGTGACATGGGCGAGCCAGCGCTTGAGCCGGTCGGCCAGCTCGTCGGCCAGCGGCGCGAGCGCGTCGTTCCACGGTCGTGCGTAAAGCTTGCTCTGGGCCAGCCGCTGCACTTCGGTGGCGAGACGAAACATCCAGGCCCAGCCCCAGCCACGGCCGAAGTCGTGGCGCGCCGGATGCCAGAGCGTGGTCAGTTCACCGACGATGTTCCGGGCGGTCAGGCGGACGTCCAGCCAGGCGTGCATCTCGCGCGCGAGCGGCAAGGCTGGATCGCGCCGCAGCAGGGCGACGAGCAGCCAGTGCATCTGCACGCAGCTGGCCCAGTCATCGGCGCCGTGGAAGGCCGGATGCAGGCGCGCGGGATCGCGCGGCTCGTCGGCGCCGAGCATGACCAGATCCGACTGCCAGGGAAAACGGACCGCGAGATTGTCCAGCGCGATCTGCGCGAACAGCGCCGCGATCTCGGCGCTCAGTGAGTACATCGGGAGAATCCAAGGAATTTGACCTAGATTCGCATGTCCTACCCGACGTCCTTCTGCCGTCCGGCGGGTCGATTCCACCGGACGGACGGCAGGCCACGATGCGAGCGCGTCACTGCGGCGGCAGGCTGCCCGCCACGCCGATCACCAGCCGCTTCAGCTCGATGGACTTGCGCAGCGCCGCGTTCACCTCGTCAAGCGTGATGCCGTCGCGCAGCGTCTGCACGCGGTCGAGGTAGTCGGGCCGCAGGTCGCGCTCTTCCAGCGACACGAGCACGCCGGCGAGGCTGCCGTCCTGCGCGCGCGACAGCGCCGCCGCCTGCCGGATCGCCGCCTTGGCGCGTTGCAGTTCCTGCGGCGTGAAGCCGTCGCGGCGGGCGCGCTCGACCTCCTCGTCGAAGGCCTTGCGCACGCGGGCCGTGTTCTGCGGCGCGAAGATCGCCTGCGCGCCCCAGGTCGCATGCGGCTCGAACTGGCCGCCGGCCATGAAGGCCGCGACGCCGTAGCTCAGCCCCTCCTTCTCGCGGATGCGGTCCCACAGCCGCGAGCCGTCGCCAGTGCCGAGCATGAAGGTGGCGAGGCGCAGCGCCTGGTATTCGCGGTCGGTCTCGGCCAGCGGCAGTTGCAGCTGGGCCATGAGCACGGCGTTCTGCTTGTCCTTCAGGTCGATGCGGAAGTCGGACGGCTGCACGTCGTACACCGGGCGCGACACGCGGCTGTAGGGCGTCGCGCTCTTCCAGTCGCCGAACAGCTGGCCGAGCTGGGCCTTGAGTTCGGCGCGGTCGAAGTCGCCCACGGCCGCCACCACAGACGACGAGGCGCCGAAGAACTTCTGGTGGAAGGCGCGCGCGTCGTCGAGCCTGGCGGCCTTGAGTTCGGCGAGGCTTTCGTCGGTGCTCATCGCGTAGCGCACATCGCCCTTGGGATAGGGATTGCCTTCGCGCTCCAGCCGCTCGCTCAGGCGCGCCTCGGGGTCGTTGCGCGCGGCTTCGAGGCCGGCGATGGCGGCGCCGCGCGCCTGATCGAATTCGGCCTGGTCGAAGCGCGGGCTGCGCAGCACCTCGGCCGCGAGCGCGAGCGCCGGTTGCAGGTTGGCGCGCTCGACCTGGAGCGTGAACACCGCGCCCTCGCTCGTCGCCGACACCTTCCAGCTCGCCTTGAGCTTCTCGAACTCGGCGGCGAGCTGCTCGCGCGTGAGCCGCGCCGTGCCGCGCCCGAGCAGCATGCCGAGCGTCGCGGCCGGCACGTCCTGGCCGAACAGCGATTTCTCGTCGCCGAAGCGCAGGCCGATCGTCACCACCGCCTTCTGGCCGCGCGTGCGCTTGTCGAGCAGCGCGAGCTTCATCGGCGCGCCGTCGCCCACGGCGATCGTCGTGAACTCGGTGCGCGCGCCGATGTTGGCCGGGCTCGGGTCGAAGGCCTCGCCGGCCGCCACGCCCGCGTCGCCCTTGTAGTCCTTGAGTTCGGCGGCCACGTCCACGCGCGCGGGCGCCGGCGCGCGCTGCGGCTCGGTCGTGGGCACGAACTGGCCGAGGGTACGGTTGCTCTGCACGAAGTACTGCTCGGCCACGCGCTGCACGTCGACGAGCTTCGCGTTGCGGATGCCGTCGCGGCGCCAGAAGGCGAGCCGCCAGTCGCCCAGCGCGACGAATTCCGACAGCTCGACGCCCACGCGCTCGGGGTCGGCCGTCAGCCGCTCGAAGCTGCGCAGCCACTGGTTGCGCGCGCGCTCCAGTTCCTCGGCGGTGAAGGGCTGGCTGCGCACGCCCTCGATGGTGGCGAGCAGCGCGTCGCGCGCGGCCTCGGGCTTCTGGTCGCTCTTGAGCGTGGCCGAGAACAGCGCATAGCCCGGCTCGGCCAGCGAATACACGCCCTCGTCGGTCTCGGCCGCGAGGTCGGTCTCGACCAGCGCGCGGTGCAGCCGCAGGCTCGGGCCGCCGAGGATGGTCGCGGCCAGTTCCACCGCCGCGAAGTCGGGCGAGCTGCCCGCCGGCACGTGGTAGCCGGCCATGAGGATGGGCGTGTCGCCGGCTCGGCGCAGGGTCACGCTGCGTTCGCCGTCCTGCGTCGGGTCGAGCGTCCAGGTCGGCTCCAGCGTGCGCTTCGGCTTCGGAATCACGCCGAAGCTGCGCGAGATGCGCGCGAGCGTGCGGGCGCTGTCGAACTTGCCGCTGACGATGAGCGTGGCGTTGTCGGGCTGGTAGTAGCGCCGGTAGAAGCCTTGCAGGTGCGGGATGTTGACGTTCTCGACATCGGCCCGCGCGCCGATCGTGCTCTTGCCGTAGTTGTGCCAGTCGTAGGCGGTGGACAGCACCTTCTCTTCGAGGATGTTGGCGGGGCTGTTCTCGCCCATCTCCATCTCGTTGCGCACGACGGTCATCTCGCTGTCGAGGTCGCGCTTGGCGATGAAGCTGTTGACCAGCGCGTCGCTCAGCCAGCCGAGATACCAGTCGAGGTTGCCGTCGTCGGCCGCGAAGCTCGCGAAGTAGTTGGTGCGGTCGAACCAGGTGGAGCCGTTGTAGCGCATGCCGCGCTTGATGAATTCGGCGCCGGGGTTGGCGTAGTGCGTCGAGCCCTTGAACATCAGGTGTTCGAGCAGATGGGCCATGCCGGTTTCGCCATAGCTCTCGTTGCGCGAGCCGACCCGGATCGTGAGGTTGACCGTGGTCGTCGGCTTGGACGCGTCGGGCATCAGCAGCACCTGCAGGCCGTTGGGCAGCCGGTATTCGGTGATGCCTTCGAGGCTGCGGACCTGGGTGGCGCCGGGCACGGTCTGGCCGGCGGCGAAGGCCGGCGCGGGCGCGAGGCCCAGTGCCGGAACCAGACTGACGGCGACTGCAAGCGCGATCACGCGCAGTCGCGGGGCGGGACGAAAGCTCACTCAACCTCCGGGCTTGTAGGACGCGGGCGATGGTAAGCCGCGCAAGCTGTCAGTCCGACACAGGCCGCTCGGTACAATCGTTTCGAGATATTCCCCGCAGTTCGATGCCGTTCGGCGCCTGATGGCGATGGCCGGCGCGCCCCTCTCCGCACACCCCACACACCCCGCACCGCGATGCCCGTCAACCTGCCCTATCCCAAGTCTGAAGACCTCCTGCCCGTTGCCGGCTTCGCGCTCGGCCATGCCGAGGCCGGCATCAAGAAGCCGGGCCGCCGCGACCTGCTCGTGATGCGCTTCGACACCGGCGCGAGCGTCGCCGGCGTGTTCACCACCAACCGCTTCTGCGCGGCGCCGGTCACGGTCAGCAAGCGCAATCTGGCCGCCGGCAGGATCGGCGCGCTCGTCGTCAACACCGGCAACGCCAACGCCGGCACCGGCGCGCCCGGCATGGCCAACGCCGAGCGCATGTGCGCCGCGACCGCCGCGCTGCTCGGCCTCGACGCCGCCCAGGTGCTGCCGTTCTCGACCGGCGTCATCCTCGAACCGCTGCCGATCGAGAAGATCGAAGCCGCCCTGCCCGCCGCCGTCGGCGCGCTGGCCGAGGACAACTGGTTCAACGCCGCCCACGCGATCATGACCACCGACACCCAGCCCAAGGCGATGTCGCTGCAGGGCACGGTGGGCGGCGCGGCCATCACGATCACCGGCATCAGCAAGGGCGCCGGCATGATCAAGCCCAACATGGCGACGATGCTCGGCTACATCGCGACCGACGCGGCCGTTGCCCAGCCGCTGCTCCAGTCGCTCGTGAGCGAGATCGCCGACGCCTCGTTCAACGCCATCACCATCGACGGCGACACCTCCACCAACGACTCTTTCATCGTCGTGGCGACCGGCAAGGCCGCGATGGCGCCGATCGAGAGCGCCGACGACGCGCGCTACGCCGAGTTCCGCGCGCTGCTGCTGACGGTCGCCGTCAAGCTGGCCCAGGCCATCGTGCGCGACGGCGAGGGCGCGACCAAGTTCATCACCATCGCCGTCGAGCAGGGCGCGAGCCGCGAGGAGTGCCGCAAGGTCGGCTATGCGATCGCGCATTCGCCGCTGGTGAAGACCGCCTTCTTCGCGAGCGACCCCAACCTCGGCCGCCTGCTCGCCGCGATCGGCTATGCCGGCATCACCGACCTCGACGTGAGCAAGGTCGAGCTCTACCTCGACGACGTGCATGTGGCGACCGAAGGCGGCCGCCACCCGGCCTACCAGGAAGCCGACGGCCAGCGCGTCATGCAGCAGAGCGAGATCACGGTACGCGTCGTGCTTGCACGCGGCGACGCCGCCGCGACGGTCTATACCTGCGACCTGTCGCACGACTACGTGAGCATCAACGCCGACTACCGGAGCTGATCCGGCCCTTCGTGGCCGGACCCGCCCCGGCCGCCGCCCAACCGCGACCGGCCCCGCGCCGGACCATGATGGACAGACTCGATTCCACCCTCGAACGCTTCGAACGCCTGCTCGCGCGGGCCGAAGCACTGCTGCCGCCCGCCCAGCGCGAGCCCGACTGGACCGCGATCGCCTGGCGCTGGCGCGTGCCGCGCACCACCGGCCGCGGCCAGCTCGATGCCGTGCGCCATGCCTCGACGATCACGCTCGACAGCCTGCGCAACGTCGATCGCCAGAAGGCGCTGATCGCGCAGAACACGCGCCAGTTCGTCGCCGGCCTGCCGGCCAACAACGTGCTGCTCACGGGCGCGCGCGGCACCGGCAAGAGCTCGCTCGTGAAGGCGGTGCTCAACGAGTTCTCGGGCCAGGGCTTGAGGCTGATCGAGGTGGACAAGGCCGATCTGCACGACCTGCCCGACATCGTCGATCTGGTCGCCGGCCGGCCCGAGCGCTTTCTGGTGTTCTGCGACGACCTGAGCTTCGAGGACGGCGAGGCCGGCTACAAGGCGCTCAAGGTCGCGCTCGACGGCAGCATCGCGGCACAGACCGACAACGTGCTCATCTACGCCACGTCCAACCGCCGCCACCTGCTGCCCGAACGCATGGCCGACAACGCCGGCTACAAGCATGACGACGAGGGCGAGCTGCACCCGGGCGAGGTGGTGGAAGAGAAGATCTCGCTGTCGGAGCGCTTTGGCCTCTGGGTGAGCTTCCACAGCTTCCGCCAGGGCGACTACCTCGACATCGCGCGCCATTGGCTCACGCAGCTCGGCGGCGAATGGAATGCCGAGGTCGAGCGCGAGGCGCTGCAATTCGCGCTCGGTCGCGGTTCGCGCTCGGGCCGCGTGGCCTGGCAGTTCGCGCGCGACCGCGCCGGGCGCGACCGGCTCGGCATGGTCGAGGCGATGGCCGCGCTCGCCGCGAAGCAGGCCGATCCCGAGGCGCTCGCCGCGCGCGCGCTCGCGCTCAGCGGCGATGCGCTCACCGACATCCCGGCCGGGGAGGACGAGCTGTGATACGCCCCTGCAAACGCTTGCAATCTCCCGACACCGGCCCGACCGGGGATGCCGCGCCCGCCGGTGGCACGGCCTCCGCGTCGGACGTGAACCCGTCCGCCGTCGGCGCAACGCCCGAACCCTCGACCCACACGCCCGCCGCGCCGAACGCGCCGCGCCGCATCGTCGAGGTGGCTGTCGGCGTGCTGCTGCGCGAGGACGGGCGTTTCATGCTCGGCTCGCGTCCGGCCGGCAAGCCCTATTCCGGCTACTGGGAGTTCCCGGGCGGCAAGCTCGAAGCCGGCGAAAGCGTGGCCGAGGCGCTCGCGCGCGAGCTGGAGGAAGAGGTCGGCATCACGATCGACGCCCACGATCCGCATGCGGTGCGGCCGTGGTGCACGATCGAGCACGTCTATCCGCATGCGCATGTGCGGCTGCATTTCATGCGCGTGGTGTCCTGGACCGGCGAGCCGATCGGCCGCGAGAATCAGACGCTGCGCTGGGTCGCGCTGCACGAGGCGGCGCCCGCGCCGCTGCTGCCGGCCGCCCTGCCCTGCCTGCACTGGCTGGAGCTGCCGCCCGTGCTCGCGCTGACACAGGCGGGCGCACTCGGCATCGGCGGCTTCCTGTCGAAGCTCAATGCGGCGCTCGCGCGTGGCCTGCGCTTCGTCGAGCTGCGCGAGCCCGGCATGGCCGGCGACGACTTCCTGCGCCTGTTCGACGCGACGCTCGAACGCACCCGCGCGGCGGGCGCGAAGCTGGTCGTGCATTCGTCGCACGGCATGGCCTTCGCGGCACGCGCCGACGGCGTGCATCTGACGGCCGCCGACTTCGCCGCGCTCGATTCGCGGCCGGATCTGCCGCTCGTGGGTGCCTCGGTGCATTCGCGCGCCGAGATCGATCGCGCGGCGGCGCTGGGCCTCGATTACGTGGTGCTCGGCAACGTGCTCGACACGCCGAGCCATCCGGGCCGACCGGGTCTGGGCTGGGAGCGGTTCAACGCGCTCGCGCTCGACGCCGGCCTGCCGGTGTACGCGATCGGCGGGCTGGATTCGTCGATGGTCGAGCCGGCGCAGACGGCGGGCGCGCACGGCGTGGCGCTGATGCGCGGCGCCTGGACCGACGACGCGCGCTTCCCCGAGCTGGTGGCGCGGCTGGAGGGCTGAGGCGGCGAGACTGCAAGGACGTCATGCCGCGTACGCCTCAGTCGCCGCCCTTCTCGCCGGGCGAGGAGGTGTCGTCGAGTGGCGCGCCCGGGATGACGTAGCGGTCGCTGGCCCAGGCGCCGAGGTCGAGCTTCTTGCAGCGCTCGGAGCAGAACGGGCGCCAGCGCGAGGCCTCGGTCCAGGGCACGGGGCGGCCGCAGGCCGGGCATTTCACTTCGGTAGTCATGGAGTGCGGCGAATCAGAGATTGCAGAGGCCGAGTTCGAACGGCACCTGGCCCTCGTAGGGACGCGGGCGCAGATCGCCGTCCTGCTGTGAGAAGCGCACCCACAGCATGTACTTGTTGGCGCTGATCTCGGGGATCGCGCCGTACGCGGGATCGACCCGCACCTGGAGCATCTGGAAGGGTTTGCCGCTCAGGCTCTGCTGGTAACTGCCGCCCACTGCGGTGACTTCATGGCGCCGCGCCGATTCGCGCAGCAGCTTCAGCACGATGGCGAGGCAATCGCCGAGCGGCACGAAGGGCGCCATCCAGCCGGCGAGATCGGCCTGACGCTGCTCGACCGGCCTGTGCTGCCAGGCGTGATACGACGGCAGGTCGAATTCGCAGGCGCCGCCGGGGATGATGGTGCGGCTGCGGATGCTCATCAGCCATTCGTGGTCGCGCAGATGCTGACCGGTCTTGCCGGGCACCGCGTTGAGCACGCGCGCGGCGCTTTCCATGTTGCCGAGGATTACGTCGAGCGCATCGGACGACACGTCGGGCGAATTGCGGAACTGGTTGAGCGCGAGGCGCTGGCGATCGAGTTCCTGCAGCAGGTCGGACTTGAGATCGGCGCGGCTGGCGACCTCGACGATCTCGAACAGCGTGGTGAGGGCGGCGTGGTGCTCGTGGCGATCGGTCTGGGCGACGAAGAAGCGCAGTCGCTCGAACAGGTCTTCGAGCCGGAGCAGGGTCCGCACGCGCTCGTTGAACGGGTACTCGTAGAGAATCAAGGCGCGCGACCGGACGTCGGGTAGGGAAAGGGACGGACGAAAAGGTGCGGGCGATTCTGACCGACCCCCCGGCAAAACTCAATTGCGCGGCGGCGCGTCATGCGGCCGTTGCGGCAATGCGGTTCAGCCGCGCGCGAGCTTGAGATAGCGCTGGTGCAGGGTGGCGATCTCGTGCTCGAGCGCGGGATTCGGGCCGGCGTTGTCGAGCACGTCGTCGGCGACCGCGAGTCGCGCGGCGCGGGTGGCCTGGGCCGCGAGGATGGCGCGCACCTGGGCTTCGGCCAGTCCATTGCGCGCGATGACACGGCTCAGCTGCTCGTCCTCCGGGCAATCGACGACGAGGATGCGATCGATCCGGTCGCGCCAGCGTCCGCCCTCGACCAGGAGCGGGATCACGAACACGAGATAGGGATGGCGGTCGGCGATCGCGGCGGCGGCACGCTCGACCTCGGCGCCGATCATCGGATGCAGGATGGCTTCGAGCCGGGCACGTTCGGCGGGGCGCTCGAACACGCGGGCGCGCATCGCGGCGCGGTCGAGCGCGCCGTCGGCCGCGCGGGCCCAGTCGCCGAAGGCGGCGACGATGGCGGGCATCGCCGCGCCGTCGGGCCGTGTGAGCGCGTGCGCGATGAGGTCGGTATCGATCACGCCTGCACCGAGCCGCGCGAAGCAGTCGGCGGCAAAGGACTTGCCGCTGCCGATGCCGCCCGTGAGGCCGACGATCACCGCCGCACCATCAGCCGATGCGCAGCCAGGTGGCGTTGATCGCCGGGCCGAAGAACAGCGCCAGCACGCCCGCGCCGGCGAGATAGGGGCCGAAGGGAATCGGCTGCTCGCGGCCATGGCGCGCGAACACCATAAGCGATACGCCCACCACCGCGCCCACCACCGACGACAACAGGATGATCGCCGGCAGCATCTTCCAGCCGAGCCAGCCGCCGAGCGCGGCCAGCAGCTTGAAGTCGCCGTATCCCATGCCTTCCCGGCCGGTCGCAAGCCGGAACAGCCAGTAGATCGACCACAGCGAAAGATAGCCGGCGGCCGCGCCGATCACGGCCTGCTCGAGCGGCACGAAGGCGGCTTCGAGATTGACCAGCAGGCCGGCCCAGAGCAGCGGCAGCGTGATCTCGTCGGGCAGCAGTTGGGTATCGGCGTCGATGAAGGTGAGCGCGATGAGCGCCCAGCACAGGCCGATCGCCGCAATGCCCGCGAGTCCGAAACCGAATTGCCAGGCGCAGGCACCGGCCAGCAGTCCGCCGAGCAGCTCCACCACTGGATAGCGGGCGCTGATGCGTGCGCCGCAACCGGCGCAGCGGCCCTTGAGCAGCAGCCAGCCGAACAGCGGCACGTTTTCATGTGCGCGCACCGGGCGCGAGCACTTCGGGCAGGCCGAGCGCGGCACGAACAGGTTGTAGGTGCCTTGGTCAGGCAATTCCTCGCCGCGGAACTCGGCCGCGTCCGCCGTCCATTGCCGTTCGAGCATGATCGGCAGGCGATGGATGACCACATTGAGGAAGCTGCCGACCACGAGGCCGACGACGGCAGCGGCAATCGCGAAGGTAAGCGGGTCCGACACCAGCAAATCTGTCACGCCCACCTCAGACCACTGCGCCGAGCTTGAAGATCGGCATGTACATCGCCACCACGATGCCGCCGACAAGACCACCGAGAATCACGATGATGAAAGGTTCGAGCAGGCTCGACATCGACGCGACCGCGTCATCGACTTCCTGCTCGTAGAAATCGGCCACCTTGCCGAGCATCGAATCGAGCGCACCCGATTCCTCGCCGATCGACACCATCTGCGTGACCATGGTCGGAAACACGCCAGCCTCCTGCATCGAGACAGTCAGGCTTGTGCCGGTCGCCACCTGCTGCTGGATCTTCCGGGTCGCATCGGAATAGACAATGTTGCCCGACGCTCCACCTACCGAATCGAGCGCTTCCACCAGCGGCACACCGGCTGCGAACATCGTGGAAAGCGTACGAGTCCAGCGTGCGATCGTCGCCTTGCGCACGATGTCGCCAAACACCGGCGCGCGCAGCAATGCACGGTCAAATGCCTGCTGGAACTTGACCGAGCGCTTAAAGCCCTGGCCAATACCATAGAACGCCCCGCCGATGGATCCGAAAATCACCGCCCAGTATTCGCGGAACACGTCGGAGATGTTGATGACGATCTGGGTCGGCGCCGGCAATTCGGCGCCGAAACTCGAGAACACGTCCTTGAATGCCGGCACCACGAAAATCATGATGACCGCAGTAATAATGAATGCCACCGCGAGCACCGAGGTCGGATAAAACATCGCCGACTTGATCTTCGCTTTGATGGCGAGCGTCTTTTCCTTGTAGGTCGCGAGACGGTCCAGCAGCGTTTCAAGAATACCGGCCTGCTCACCCGCCGCGACCAGATTGCAGAACAGCGCGTCAAAATAGAGAGGATGCTTGCGGAACGCAGTGCTCAGGCTGCTGCCGGTTTCGACATCGGCGCGAATATCATTGAGCAGTTTCGACACCGACGGATTGGCATGCCCCTTCGCCGTGATATCGAAGGCTTGGAGCAATGGCACGCCCGAACGCATCATCGTCGACATCTGCCGGGTGAACAGCGCGATGTCCTTCTCGGTGATCTTCTTGCCACTGCGGTAGGTCTGCTTCTTGATCTTGGTCGCGAGCACGCCCTGCTTGCGCAGCGAGGAGCGCACCACGTTTTCGCCCTGCGCGCGCATTTCGCCGCGCACGGTCTTGCCCGAGCGATCCTTGCCTTCCCAGGCGAACATCGGCTCCTTGGTCTGCTTGATCGCGCGCGTGCTGGTCGCCATGGTCTGATCCGTAATGATTCCGCGTTACTCGTTGGTCACGCCGAGAACTTCCTCGATTGACGTCAGCCCCTGACGAACCTTGAGGAGACCTGACTGCCGCAAGTCGCGCACGCCTTCGGCCTGCGCCTGCCGGGCAATGTCCATCGAATTGCCATTTGCCAGAATGATTCGCTGCATTTCTTCGGTGATCGGCATGATCTGATAGATGCCGACACGCCCCTTGTAGCCCGAATTGTTGCAGTGGTCGCAACCGACCGGACGATAAGGCTGCCACGTTCCGTCGAGTTCAGATTCCTTGAAACCCGCCTGCAACAGCACAGAGGTGTCAGCTTCATATGGCTGCTTGCAAACTGAGCAAAGTCGGCGTGCAAGACGCTGGGCCGTGATAAGGATGACCGACGAAGCGATATTGAAAGGCGCGATGCCCATGTTGAGCATCCGCGTCAGCGTGCTCGGGGCATCATTTGTGTGAAGCGTCGAGAACACCATGTGACCGGTCTGGGCCGCCTTGATCGAGATATCCGCGGTTTCCAGATCGCGGATTTCACCAACCATGATGATGTCCGGATCCTGGCGCAGAAATGACTTGAGCGCGGCGGCGAAGGTCAGCCCGGCCTTCTCGTTCACATTGACCTGATTTATGCCGGCCAACTGGATTTCGGCCGGATCTTCCGCGGTCGAGATATTGACGCCGGGCTCATTCAGGATATTAAGGCAGGTGTAAAGCGAAACCGTCTTGCCCGACCCCGTGGGGCCGGTCACGAGCACCATTCCATAGGGACGACGCACTGCATTCAGCAGCAATTCCTTCTGGTCCGGTTCATAGCCCAGGGCGTCGATACCGAGTTTTGCCTGCGAAGGATCGAGAATCCGCATCACGATCTTTTCGCCAAACAATGTCGGCAAGGTTGAAACCCGGAAGTCGATTGCCTTGTTCGGGCCAAGCACGAGTTTCATCCGCCCGTCCTGCGGAACCCGCTTTTCCGAAATGTCGAGCTTGCTGATGACCTTGATGCGCGCCGCCAGCTTTTCCTTGATCACCAGGGGCGGCTGGGAAATCTCCTGCAATACGCCGTCAACACGGAAACGGATCCGGTAGAACTTTTCGTAGGGTTCGAAATGCAGGTCGGACGCACCCATGTTGATGGCATCCAGCATCACCTTCTGCAGGAAACGCACGACGGGCGCGTCGTCGATCTCGCTGTCGGCTGACTGGGCTGCCGGCTCTTCGGTGATGGCGTCATCAAGCTCGAGCGACAGATCCTGCCCGGCCATCTCGTTGAGCTTGGCCTCCGTGGACTTGGCGAGCTGCGAGATTACCCGTGTCAGCTTGTCGGCCTCGACCACCACTGGCTCGACGAGCATCTGCGTCTGAAACTTGATCTGGTCAAGCGCCTGGAGATTGGTCGGGTCGGCGACCGCGACCAGCAGTCGGTTGCCGCGCTTGCGCAATGCCAGCGCGCGCAGGGTGATCGACAGCTTGGGATCGATGGTGTCGAGTGGCAGCCCGCCAATATCGACGGCTGCCAGGTCCATCAGCGGATGACCGAAAGTGCTGGCACAGAACAACGCCACTTCATAAGGCGTGAGTGCGCGCGCTGCCAGCAGCTCGTCTATGAAGGGAGTGTTGTTGGCGGCGGCCTTCTTGAGAAGCGCCGAGGACTGCTCCGGACTCAGCTTGCCTGCCTGAACCAGTACCCGAGCGAGGCCCGGCACGACCTGAGGCATTGAGGCGTTCTGAGTTGCTGGCGCTGCCATGCGGTCGGGATATCTATGAAAGAAGTAATCGCCTGCCGCTGAACCACAGGTTCAACCGCAAAAAGCAGCAAACGATGGTGCCTAGCGCCTCAGGACTTGTAAAGCCAAACCCGAGACGAATCCCTATTCAGCTGAGGATGATCAGCTGAATCGACATTCATGAAACTTTGGATTGATTGCGCAGAACGCGCGATGAAGAAAACTGGTCGGGGTGAGTGGATTCGAACCACCGGCCTCTACGTCCCGAACGTAGCGCTCTACCAGACTAAGCTACACCCCGAATCGGCTAAGCAGTGCGCTCAACCGCGAAAGCACATAACAATATCAGGCTCTGCTTGAATTGTGAAGAGGGAAGTTGCTCAATGCACTTCGCTGCAACACCTGCCTCGGCTCGCGCGCGCTGTCGCGTGTACTCCAGCGCGCCCGTAGAACGCAGCGCCTCGGTAATCGCGCCAATGCATTCGACATCGCCATTCACGATTGCCTGCCTCACCAACTCGCGCTGCTCTGGCGCGCCGTGATCTCGCAAATAGATCATCGGCATCGTGGGCTTGCCTTCGCGCAGGTCGTCGCCGAGGTTTTTGCCGATTTCGGCTGCATCCCCCGAGTAATCCAGTACATCATCAATGAGCTGGAAAGCAGTGCCGAGATGGCGCCCGAACGCCGCGCAATCGAGTTCAAGCCGGGAATCCGTACCCGCGAGAATGGCGGCAATCCGCGCCGATGCCTCGAACAGGCATGCCGTCTTGTACTGGACTACGCGCATGTACTGCGACTCTTCCACGTCGGGATCGTTGCAGTTCATGAGTTGCAGGACTTCGCCCTCGGCGATCGTATTGGTTGCATCCGCCAGGACACGCATGATCTGCATGTCGTCCGGCTCCAGCATCATCTGGAACGAGCGCGAATACAGGAAGTCGCCCACTAGCACGCTGGCGGCGTTGCCGAATGCGGCATTCGCCGTCTTACGCCCGCGACGCATCGACGATTCGTCTACCACGTCGTCATGTAGCAGCGTGGAGGTATGAATGAGCTCGACCACCGCTGCCATCACGTGATGCTGGGTGCCCCGGTAGCCGAGCGCACCGGCCATCATCAGAAGCAGGGCGGGACGCAGCCGCTTACCGCCCGACGACACGATGTACTCGGCAACCGTCTCGACGAGGGCAACGCCGGAATGCAGGCGATCGCGGATGACGCGATCGACCGCACGCATGTCTTCGGAGATGGGCGAGAGGATGTCGTGGACGCTCAAGGAAGTGACTGCGCTGTTGACGGGTTGCAGACCGGGAACGGGCTGAGGCTCTTGATTCATAAGGGGTTTGTTTTGACAGGCCTGCACGTGCCGGCTAGTATAGCCAGTTCCCGAAAGCGGTCCCTCGACTGCTTTCAACGCTCGGCGGCTTCGCGCGAAGCTGCCAATCGAGATGACTCCTGGTGGAGTCATCAGTTCTTTATTGGAACGAGGTCCAGATGTACGCGGTCATAAAAACCGGCGGCAAGCAGTACAAGGTCGTTGCCGGCGAGAAGATCAAGGTAGAACAGATTGCTGCGGACGTGGGCTCGGAAATCACCATCAGCGAAGTGCTCGCTGTGGGCGCTGGCGAACAGATCAAGTTCGGCGCGCCGCTGGTGACCGGTGCCAGCGTCAAGGCGACCGTGGTTAGCCACGGCCGTCACGACAAGGTTCGCATCTTCAAGATGCGTCGCCGCAAGCATTATCAGAAGCGCCAAGGTCATCGGCAGAACTACACCGAGCTTCAGATTTCGGCCATCGAGGCCTGATCGCTGCCGGTCTGATCCACAGGAGTCAATCTCATGGCACACAAAAAGGGCGGCGGCTCTACCCGCAACGGTCGCGATTCAGAATCGAAGCGCCTAGGCGTGAAGGCCTACGGCGGCGAACTCATCAGCGCCGGTTCGATCATCGTCCGCCAGCGCGGCACGCAGTTCCATGCCGGTGAAAACGTCGGCACGGGGAAGGACTACACGCTGTTCGCCAAGGTGGACGGCACGGTCGAGTTCCTGGTCAAGGGTCCGGCGCGCAAGTCGTTCGTGCGCATCGTTCCGGTCGAGGCCTGAGCTTCGCACCACGACGTTTCCGCAAGCCGGAAATACGAAGGGCCACGCTGGGCGTGGCCCTTTTCATTGCTGCGGGTGAATCCGTCGGGAGTCGAGCATGAAGTTTGTTGATGAAGCGCGTATCGAAGTGCACGCCGGCAAGGGCGGCAACGGATCGGCGTCGATGCGGCGCGAGAAGTTCGTGCCCTTTGGCGGGCCGGATGGCGGCGACGGCGGCCGGGGCGGCAGCATCATTGCGGTGGCCGACCGCAACATCAACACGCTGATCGACTTCCGCTACACGCGCATGTTCCGCGCGCGCAATGGCGAGAACGGTCGCGGCGCCGACTGCTACGGCAAGGGCGCCGACGACATCATCCTGCGCATGCCGGTCGGCACGATCGTGACCGACCAGGCGACCGGCGAAACCCTCGCCGATCTGACGCACCACGAGCAGCGTGTCGTCCTCGCCAAGGGTGGCGACGGCGGTCTCGGCAACCTGCACTTCAAGACCAGCACGAACCGCGCGCCGCGCCAGTTCACGCATGGCAAGGAAGGCGAGACGCGCGAGCTGAAGCTCGAACTCAAGGTGCTGGCCGACGTGGGCCTGCTCGGCATGCCGAATGCCGGCAAGAGCACCTTCATCACCGCGGTGAGCAATGCGCGCCCGCGCGTGGCCGACTATCCGTTCACGACGCTGCATCCGAGCCTGGGTGTGGTGCGCGTGGCGGCCGAGCAGAGCTTCGTGATTGCCGACATTCCCGGCTTGATCGAGGGCGCGGCGGAAGGCGCGGGGCTCGGGCACCAGTTCCTGCGCCATCTCCAGCGCACGCGGCTGCTGTTGCACATCGTCGATCTGGCGCCGTTCGATGCCGAGATCGATCCGGTCAGGGAAGCGAAGGCGATCGTCGGCGAACTCGAAAAGTACGACGCCGAGCTGGCCGCCAAGCCGCGCTGGCTGGTGCTCAACAAGCTCGACATGATTGCCGAGGCCGACCGCGCCAAGCGCGTGCGCGACTTCGTCAAGCGCTACAAGTGGAAGGGGCCGGTGTATTCCATCTCCGGCCTGACGCACGAGGGCTGCGCCGATCTCTGCCGCGACATCTGGCAGGACCTGCAACGCCAGCACGCCGCCGAACTCGCGCGGCTGCATCCCGAAGAATTCGATACCGACGTGCGCTTCAAGGCCGACCGGACCAACGTCGGCGACGCATCAACCCAGCAGGACAGCGAATGACATCCGTGGTCGCAGAGAGCCGCCGGCTCGTCGTGAAGGTCGGTTCAAGCCTGGTCACCAACGACGGTCGCGGTCTCGACCATGCGGCCATCGAAAGCTGGGTCACGCAGATCGCGGCGCTCGCGGCGCGCGGCAAGGAAGTGGTGCTGGTGAGTTCGGGCGCGATCGCCGAGGGCATGCAGCGTCTCGGCTGGACCGAGCGCCCGAAGGAAGTGGACAAGCTCCAGGCCGCCGCCGCCGTCGGCCAGATGGGTCTGGCGCAGGTATACGAGTCGCGCTTCTCGGCGCACGGACTGCGTTCGGCACAGGTGCTGCTCACGCATGCCGACCTGAGCGACCGCACGCGCTACCTCAATGCGCGCGCCACGCTCCAGATGCTGCTCGGGCTGGGCGTCGTGCCGATCATCAACGAGAACGACACGGTCGTGACCGACGAGATCAAGTTCGGCGACAACGACACCCTGGGCGCGCTCGTCACCAACCTGCTCGAAGCCGATGCGCTGATCATCCTCACCGACCAGCGCGGCCTGTACAGCGCCGATCCGCGCCGCAATCCCGATGCGCGCTTCATCGACGAGGCCGAAGCCGGCAATCCGGAGCTGGAGCAGATGGCGGGCGGCGCCGGCAGCTCGATCGGCAAGGGCGGGATGATCACCAAGATTCTCGCCGCCAAGCGCGCCGCGCATTCGGGTGCGCATACCGTCATCGCTTCGGGCCGCGAAACCGGTGTGCTCGTGCGGCTGGCCGAGGGCGAGGCGATCGGCACGGCGCTGATTGCCCAGACCACGCCGATGTCGGCGCGCAAGCAATGGCTGGCTGATCACCTGCAACTGAGCGGCCGACTCCGGCTCGACGCCGGCGCGGTGCGCGCGCTGGTGGAGGAAGGCAAGTCGCTGCTGCCGATCGGCGTGACGGAAGTGATCGGCGATTTCGTGCGCGGCGAGGCGGTCGCCTGCATCGACGCGGAAGGCGTGGAAGTGGCGCGCGGGCTGGTCAATTACTCCAGCGGCGAGGCAAGGCTGATCGCGCGCCGGCCGTCGAGCGAGATCGAGACAATCCTCGGCTTCGTCGAGGATCCCGAGCTGATCCACCGCAGCAATCTCGTGCTCGCATAGGCTGCGAGTACGCACTCGCCACAGGCCGAATCCGCAACGCAAGCGGCAGACCGAAGGCCGCCGTCTTGCCTCATCCGCCCTGCCCGCCCGGCGGCGCGACCTGCGCCTCGGGTGCCACGTTGCCGAACAGATCGGGGGCCTCATCCATCGGCTTGACCACCTGCCTCAGATAGCGCGCCTCGCGCGGACGCGGCTTGACCGCATGGGTCTGCGGCACCTGGAGCTGCGGCCCCTTGAACAGATGGCGCGCCAACTCGTTGAGCGCAAGCGAATACACCTCGCGCTTGAACTCGATGACCGCCTCCAGCGGCACCCAGTAGTCATGCCAGCGCCAGGCATCGAACTCCGGATGATCGGTGGCGCGCAGCGACACATCGCAATCGCGCCCCAGCATTCGCAACATGAACCAGATCTGCTTCTGGCCCCGGTAATGACCGCGCACTTCGCGCTTGATGAAACGGTCGGGCACCTCGTAGCGCAACCAGTCACGGGTCCGGCCGATGATCTTGACGTGTTCGGGCGTGAGGCCGATTTCCTCGTGCAGCTCGCGGAACATCGCCTGCTCGGGCGATTCTCCGTACTTGATGCCGCCTTGCGGAAATTGCCATGAGTGCTCGTTGACGCGCTTACCCCACCAGACCTGGTTCTTCCGGTTCACCAAGATGATGCCGACGTTCGGGCGGAACCCTTCCCGGTCGAGCATTTGGACACCTGCATTCCTTTAGAATTGAATCGATTATAGCGAGCTGCCTCCGGCGCTCGCTTTGCCGTGCAAGGTCTTGATTCCACGCACTTTTCGGCGGTTCGCACCGGCATCGGCGCGCTACCGTCCAACATACGCGCATGACATCCGCAGGCTTGCAACGAGCCTGTTTCAATGTCCCGAGCCGCTCCCCGCCCGCCCATGAAAGCCAGTCAGTTCTTCATTTCCACGCAAAAAGAAGCGCCCGCCGACGCCGACATCATTTCGCAGAAGCTCATGCTTCGCGCCGGCATGATCAAGAAGCTCGCCGCCGGCATCTACAACTACATGCCGATGGGCCTGCGCTCGATCCGCAAGGTCGAGGCCATCATCCGCGAGGAAATGAATGCCGCCGGCGCGACAGAGCTGCTGATGCCGGTCATCCAGCCGGCCGAGCTGTGGCAGGAGTCGGGCCGCTGGGACAAGTACGGTCCCGAGCTAATGCGCATCAAGGATCGCCACGACCGCGACTTCATCGTGCAGCCCACCTCGGAAGAGGTCATCACCGACATCGCGCGCCAGGAGCTGCGCAGCTACCGCCAGCTGCCGCAGAACTGGTACCACATCCAGACCAAGTTCCGTGACGAGCGCCGTCCGCGCTTCGGCGTGATGCGCGGCCGCGAATTCACGATGAAGGACGCCTACAGCTTCGACCGCAACACCGAGGGTGCGCTCAAGACCTACGACGCGATGTTCGCGGCCTATCTGCGCATCTTTGGCCGGCTCGGCCTGCAATTCCGCGCGGTCGCGGCCGATACGGGCTCGATCGGCGGCGACCGTTCGCACGAGTTCCAGGTGATCGCCGACGCGGGCGAGGATCTGCTCGTCTACAACCCCGAGACCGACTACGCCGCCAACATCGAGCTGGCCGAGGCCCTGCCGCTGTCGGCCGAGCGCGCCGCGCCCGCCGAGGAACTCACCCTCACGCTCACGCCCGGCACCGGTCGCTGCTCGGAGCTGGCCGACTACCTCAAGCTGCCGCTGTCGCGCACGATCAAGTCGCTCATCTTCGCGACCGAGGCGGAAGGCAAGCTCACCGGCATCTGGCTGCTGATGCTGCGCGGCGACCATGAACTCAACGAGATCAAGGCCGGCAAGCTGCCCGGCTTCGGCGACGGTTTCCGCATGGCGACCGAGGCCGAGATCATCGACCACTTCGGCTGCAAACCCGGCTTCCTGGGCCCGATCAAGACCGTCAAGCCGGTGCATGTGATCGCCGACCGCACCGTCGCCAACATGAGCGACTTCGTCGTCGGCGCGAACCAGGAGGACTATCACTACACCGGCGTGAACTGGGGCCGCGATCTGCCCGAGCCCGAACTCGTGGCCGACCTGCGCAACATCGTCGCGGGCGATCCGGCGCCGGACGGCAAGGGCGTGGTGGCGATCCAGCGCGGCATCGAGGTGGGTCATGTGTTCTACCTCGGCACCAAGTACTCGAAGGCACTCGACGCCACCTTCCTCGACGAGGACGGCAAGCCCAAGCATTTCGAGATGGGCTGCTATGGCATCGGCGTGACCCGCCTGCTCGGCGCCGCGATCGAACAGAACCATGACGCCAAGGGCATCGTCTGGCCGACCGCGATGGCGCCGTTCGAAGTGGTGGTGTGCCCGATCGGCGCCGACCGCAGCGAGGCCGTGCGCGAAGCCGCCTTCCGGCTGCATGACGAACTGGCCGCCGCCGGCATCGACGTGATCATCGACGACCGCGGCGAGCGCCCGGGCGTGATGTTTGCCGACTGGGAACTGATCGGCGTGCCCTACCGCGTCACGCTCGGCGACCGCGGCCTGAAGGAAGGCATGGTCGAGTTCCAGCACCGTCGCGACGAGGCCGCGACCAAGGTTGCGCTGGCCGGCATCGCCGCCACCGTCATCGGCCGCGTCAGGGCCGATCTGGCGGCCTGAGGCGGCGGGGCATGAGCGCACGCAACCCGTTGCGGAGAGCGGGCCTGCGCGGCCCCCTCGCCGCCATCGGCGCCGGCAAGCGGGTCGCCGCGTGCGAAGCCGTTCGCATGCGCCGATGCCTTGCTGCCCTGGGCCTGATCGCGCTGGCCGGCCACGCCCACGCCGGCGCGCAGAAGGAAGAACAGCTCGCCGACTCGGTGCGCAGCGCGCTGCACGCGAGCATCGCCGACAGCGCGCCGCCCGAGCCGCTGTTCACCCGCTTCGAGGACCGGCTCGACTATCTCGTGTGGCTCGGCGAGATGGGCAACCGGCTCGCGCGCAAGTCGCCCGACTTCACCTTCCGTCAGGAGCTGCTGAGATCGGTCTGGTACGAGTCGAAGCGCGCCGGGCTGGAGCCTTCGCTCGTGCTCGGGCTGATGGAAGTGGAATCGGGCTTCCGCAAGCACGCGATCTCGTCGGTGGGCGCGCGCGGCTACATGCAGGTGATGCCGTTCTGGTCGCGCCAGATCGGCAGCGGCGATCCGCGCGAGCTGTTCGACATGCGCGTCAACCTGCGCTACGGCTGCACCATCCTGCGCCACTACCTCGACCGCGAGGGCGGCGACCTGTTCCTGGCACTGGGCCGCTACAACGGCAGCCGGGGGCGCAGCGAGTATCCCGACGCGGTCATGGGCGCCGCGCGCCGCTGGGTGTTCAAGCCCTCGCCGGCGCGCACGCAATCGGTCGATGGCGCCACGCCGCCGGCCCTGCCCGGCAGCGCGGCCACGCGCCGCGCCGGCTGAACGCACGGGCCTCAAAGCAGGCACCGCACGCTGCCTTGCCGAACCAGCGGCGCGACCGGCGCAAGCTCGTCGTGCCCCTGTCGCCCGCCGGCATGCTGGAGTCAGTCCGAGTAACCACGCTTGAGCGCACCGGACACGCCGGCTAGGTTCGCTTCCAGGGAGGATGAACGATGGCCGCCAACGCCCAAGCCACCAACCACACCGAAGCCACCGACTGGGTCCTGCTCGACGGCGCGCCCGATGCCGCCGAACGCGGCCTGCCGCGCAGCCTCGACGAGATCGAACTCATCACCGAGCGCTGCCGACGCATGGTCACGCGGCGCGCCCTCGTGTCGAGCGCGGCGGCGATCGTGCCGCTGCCCGGCCTCGACGTGCTGGTGGACATCTCGATGCTCATGAAGCTGTTCGACGAGATCAACGCCGAGTTCGGGCTGTCGGCCGAGCAGGTTGAGCGGCTCGCGCCGCACCGGCGTGTCGTGGCCTATCAGATCGCGCTCGCGGCGGGCAGCGCCGTCGTCGGCAAGGTGGTCACGCGGGAACTGGTGGTGGCCGTGCTGAAGCGCCTAGGCGTGCAGATCACGGTGAAGCAGGCGGCGCGCTATGTGCCCGTTGCGGGCCAGGCCGTGTTGGCCGCGATCTCGTTCGCGGCGCTGCGGCAGGTGGGGCGGGCCCACATCCGCGATTGCGCCCGGGTCGCCGGGCAGATGATTGCCGGCTGACCCGCGCGCTACGGCCCGAGCGGGCCGCAGTGACTCAGACCCTCAGGTCAGGTTCGCCGAGACGAACTTGGCGAGGTCGAACATCGAGGCCGAATCGGCACCCGCGAACAGCGCCTTCAGCTTGGCATCGGCGTTGATGTTGCGACGGTTGGTCGCATCCTGCAGGTTGTGCTTCTTGATGTAGTCCCAGATCTTCTTGGTGGCGATCGGGCGGGCGATGGGCTTGTCGCCGACGATGGCGGCCAGGATGGCGCTCGGAGTCAGTTCCTTCATGAGCGCGGGATTGGGCGCGCGCTTGGCCGGGGCCTTCTTGGCGGCCGGAGCCTTCTTGGCGGCAGCGGCCTTCTTGGCGGGCGCGGCGGCCTTCTTGGCCGGGGCAGCAGCCTTGGGCGCGGGCGCCGGAGCGGCGGCGGCCTTCTTGACGGGCGCCGGGGCGGGGGCGGCTTTCTTCGCGACGGCCTTCTTGGCCGGGGCCTTCTTGGCAGTTGCCATGGTCTATCTCCTGGGGGCGCGAAAGGCGCCGTCGTTCGTGACCGAGCGAGAATCGAACACGCCTTTTTGGGTGTCAAGCCGATTCAATGAAAATGAATGCTCTGTCACGCACTTTCCCTAGGGACGAGCGGCAGAAATTCGCGGCAAGCGGCAACCCCGCGCAAGGGCTCGAAACACTGCCGAAACTGCATCTTGTGTCGCTCATCAATGGCGACACTACCTGTAGCGCTTCAAGACGGCAATTCTTTCCGCAGCGCATCAAGAAACGGTAACGCGCGTGCACCGTGGCTTCCTGGGGCGCCGCGCGGACGGGCGGAATCCCTCGCGGACCGACGGCAAGCCTGTTGCCCGCGACAAACACCCAGGCGGACACCTCCTGGCGCACCAGCCACACGCAATCCGCGCGCAAACAAGAAGGCCGCCCCGAAGAGCGGCCCCTGGAAAGCCGTTTAAGAAAGTGATGCGCCGGCGCTCAGCGCCCCCCGAAGGGATTCTTGCCGCCGAAGGGACCGCCACCACCCATCATTCCCTTCATGCTGCGCATGAGCTTGCCGATGCCGCCCTTCTGCATCTTCTTCATCATGGTCTGCATCTGATCGAACTGGTTCAGCAGCCGATTGACCTCCTGCACCGGCACGCCGGCGCCGGCCGCGATGCGGCGCTTGCGGCCCGCCTTGATGAGATCGGGCTTAGCGCGCTCGGCCGGCGTCATCGAGTTGATGATCCCTTCCATGCGCGCGATCTGCTTCTCGGCCTGGCCCATGTCGGCCTGACCGGCCGCGGCCTGGAACTGCGCCGGCAGCTTGTCCATCAAGCTGCCGAGGCCGCCCATCTTCTTCATCTGGCTGATCTGCGCCTTGAAGTCTTCGAGGTCGAAGCCGCCGCCCTTGCGCAGCTTCTCGGCCACCTTCTGCGCCTCGGCCATGTCGATGCCCTTCTGGGCTTCCTCGACGAGGGCAAGGATGTCGCCCATGCCGAGAATGCGCTGGGCCATGCGGTCGGGATGAAAGGCTTCGAGGCCGTCGAGCTTCTCGCCCACGCCCGCGAACTTGATCGGCTTGCCGGTGATGTGGCGCACCGACAGCGCCGCCCCGCCGCGCGAATCGCCGTCGAGCTTGGTGAGGATTACGCCCGTGAGCGGCAGCGCGTCGTTGAAGGCCTTGGCGGTGTTGACCGCGTCCTGGCCCGTCATCGCGTCGACGACGAACAGCGTCTCGATCGGATTGATCGCGGCGTGCAGCGCCTTGATCTCGTTCATCATCGCCTCGTCGATGCCGAGGCGGCCGGCCGTGTCGACGATGAGCACGTCGTGGTAGTGGCGCTTCGCCCAGTCGATCGCTGCGAGGCCGATGTCGACCGGCTTCTGGTCGCCGGTCGAGGGGAAGAAATCGGCGCCGACCTGCCCCGCCACCGTCTCAAGCTGCTTGATCGCCGCCGGGCGGTACACGTCGGCCGACACCACCAGCACCTTTTTCTTCTTCTGCTCCTTCAGCCACTTGGCGAGCTTGCCGACGGTGGTGGTCTTGCCCGCGCCCTGCAGGCCGGCCATGAGGATGATCGCGGGCGGCTGGGTGGCGAAATTCAGCTCCGCGTCCTTGCGGAAGGCTTCCGGATCGGCGCTGCCGCCGATGATGGCCGTCAGCTCGCGCTGCACCACGCCCACCAGCGCCTGGCCCGGCGACAGCGAGGTGATCACCTCTTCGCCGAGCGCCTTCTCCTTCACGCGCGCGATGAACTCGCGCACCACGGGCAGCGCCACGTCGGCCTCCAGCAGCGCGAGGCGCACCTCGCGCAGCATCTCGGCGGAATTAGCTTCGGTGATGCGGGCTTCGCCGCGCATGGTCTTGACGACCTTGGCGAGGCGTTGGGACAGGTTGTCGAACATGGATCGGGCCTGGAAGGGCGCGCGCCCCGGCGGGGCGATGCTGCGCGGAATGAGGATGGCGGCCGGCAGGCCGGCCTGTCGGCGCCACCGCGTCGCGCGCCCCGCGCGGCCGACTGGCGACGAAGCGCGCGGCAGCGGAGGCATCGCCCGGCGGCCCCGGACGTTACGCGCGGATTCTACGCGGCGCCCCGGTGCCCTCCGAGGCGCAGAATCTGCCGCTGATGCCACGCACGGATCGCCCATGACCACCAAGACCAAGACGCCGCGCCCGCCCTTCGGCCAGGGCAAGTCTCCGCTCAAGCCCTGGATCGCCGATGGCGACTTCCGCCTGCGCAACTTCGACCCGGCCGACCGCAGCCTGCGCGGCGCCGACAAGGCCGCCGGCCTGGCTAAGCTCGATGCGCTCAGCGGACGCCTCGACGCGCTCCAGAACCTGCTCTACGCCGGCCAGAAGCACCGCCTGCTCGTGCTGCTGCAAGGCATGGACACGAGCGGCAAGGACGGCACGATCCGCCATGTGTTCGCGCATGTGGACCCGCTCGGCGTGCGCGCCGTGCCCTTCAAGGCGCCGACGCCGCCCGAGGCCGCGCGCGACTTCCTGTGGCGCGTGCATGCCCAGGTGCCGGGCGGCGGCGAGACGGTGATCTTCAACCGCAGCCATTACGAGGACGTGCTGGTACCGGCGGTATACGGCCGGATCGACACGGCCGAGGTCGAGCGCCGGCTCGCGCACATCCGCGACTTCGAGCGGATGCTGGTCGAGACCGGCACCACGCTGGTGAAGTGCTTCCTGCACATCTCGAAGGACGAACAGAAGGCCCGCCTGCGCGACCGCCTCGACACGCCCGAGAAGCGCTGGAAGTTCGATCCGCACGACCTCGTGGACCGCGAGCGCTGGGACGACTACCAGGCCGCCTACGAACGCGCGATCGAGGCCACGACCACGCCCTGGGCGCCATGGCTCATCGTGCCGGCCGACTCCAAGACGAACCGCAACGTGATGGTGGCCACCGCCATCGTCGAGGCGCTGGAATCGCTCGACCTCCAGGTGCCGGTGAATCCGGCGGTGAAGAAGGGCATGAAGTTCGATTGAGGACGCGGCGGCGTTCGGATCGGCGCCGGGCCGGCAGGACGCCGGTCGCCCGTGCCGGCGAGCCGCCCTCGGTCACGCACGGTCGCTCCGGTCGCGCTCGGCCCCGCCCCGGTCGCGCTCAGCCGCCGAAGGGCACGAGCCTCGCGCCGGCGTCGGCCAGATCGGCGGCGAAGTCATCCGAGGCGAGATAGGCGTGTTCGCGCAGGCGGGCGGCGGCGATCGGGTCGGCGACCGACGCCAGCGCGGCGGCAGTCCCGGAAGCCGACAGCGCGCCCGCGGACGGCATGCCGCCCGCGCCGGTGGCCGGCGCCCCGGCCATGCCCGGATGGCACATCACCAGCCCGCCGTCACCGCAGCGCGCGAGCCAGCGCCGCATCAGCGCGCGATAGGGCTCGCGCTCGTCGAAGGCATACACGCCGTCGAAGTCGGCATTCATGCGCAGGCCGGCGCGGCGCGCCATGCGGCCGAGCGCGGCGGCGCCCAGACCCGCGATGACCGCCGCCTTCGCGCCGCGCCAGCCGGCCGGCCGGGTCGAGCGCAGCGCCGGCTTCCAGCCGCGCTCGGCCAGCGCGGCGAGCAGCGCCTCGCGCACGATCGGCAGCTGGTGCACATGCTGGTGGCCGTCGATGTAGTCGGGCGTGCAACCGATCGCGGCGGCACAGGCGTCGAGCTGGCGCGCGATGTCGGCGGCGATGGCGCGGCGGTCGAGTCGGCCGGTGTAGCTGCGCGCGATGACATCGCCGAGCGACCAGGCCAGCGCCCCCGGCAGCGCGTCGGTGAAGTTGAGATGCAGCCCGAGCGACAGGCCGCTCGCGCGCAGCCGCGGCAGCCAGCGCGCGAGCGCCGGGCCGTCGGTCATGACGCTCGTGGCGCTCAGGCGACCGCGCGCGGCCAGATCGACGATGGCGGCGCAGGCGGCATCGGTATAGCCGAAGTCGTCGGCGCAGAGGACGAGGGACTTCAACGCGCGAACACCCACAGCCGCGACAGCGCGAAGGTGAGCGCCGCGACCGCGCCCAGCACCAGGAACAGCGCGAGCTGGTACGACAGCGCGGTGAAGCGCAGCAGCGCCCAGAACATGCCCTCGTTCAGCACGAAGCCCGTCAGCGCCACCGCCAGGAATTGCGGCGCCGCGCGGCCGTGCGACTTGGTCGAGCCGAAGGTGAAATTGCGGTGGCCGAAATAGCTCACGCCCACCGCGACCAGGAAGCCGCCCAAATTGCAGGCCAGCTTGACCGCGTCGCCCGGCTCGTCGCCGCCGCCCGCGCGCAGCGCCTCGACCAGCGCGATCACCACGGCCATGTGGGTCGCGGCCGCGCCGCCGCCCACCATCACGAAACGGAAGACCTGCTCGAACATCGCGCGGCTCATCCGCGCGCGCCGATGCCGTTGGGCTCGAAGCCGGCGTGATGCGGCCGGCCGGCGAGCGGGCTGCAATCGACGCGGCGGCCGACGATGTAGGTCGGGCGGCGCTTGACCTCGGTGTAAACGCGGCCGAGGTACTCGCCGATGATGCCGATGGAAAACATCTGCACGCCGGCGAAGAACATGATCGATGCCGCCACCGTCGCGAAGCCCGGAATGGCCTCGCCCCAGCACACGCGCTCGAACACGATCCACAGGCCGTACAGCGCGGCCAGCACCGAGATGAAGGCGCCGGCCATGCGCACCGCCTTGAGCGGCAGGTCGGTGAAGGCGACGAGGCCGGTCATCGCGAGCCGGCGCAGCGCCTTGAAGTTGAAGCTGGACACGCCGCTCTCGCGCTCGCGCACCTCAAACTCGATCGATTCGCTCCTGAAGCCGACCCAGGCATAGAGGCCCTTCATGAAACGGTTGCGCTCGGGCAGCTGGAGGATAGCGTCGGCGACGCGGCGGTCCATGAGGCGGAAGTCGCCCGCGTCGGGCGGGATCGGCACGGCCGAGCCGCGCGACATCAGCGCGTAGAAGGCCTTGGTGCCGGCGCGCTTGGCCCAGTGCTCGTCGTCACGGTCGGTGCGCACGCCGTAGATCATGTCCACGCCGGCCTTCCAGCGCTCGATCATCGGGCCGATCGTGCCGAAGGGATGCTGGAAGTCGGAGTCGATGATGAGCACGCAGTCGCCGCGCGCGCCTTCGAGGCCCGCGGTGAGCGCGGCTTCCTTGCCGAAGTTGCGCGACAGGTCGAGCAGGCAGACGCCGTACTGGCCGGCGACGCGCTCGATCTCGGCGGCGGTGGCGTCGCGGCTGCCGTCGTTGATCGCGATGATCTCGACCTCGTCGGCGAGCGGCCGCACGGCGGCGTGCAGCTCGGCGATGAAGCGCGCGATGTGGCTGACCTCGTTATAGGCCGGGACGATGCAGCTGAGGGTGAAACGCGAGGGCCGGATGCCGGACGCGGTGGTCGCGGGCGTGGCCGCGGACGGGAAAGCAGGTGAATTCATCGCGGCGGGCGCAGTACGGAATCGCAGGGCGAAAGTGGCGGCGATTCTAGCCGTGCGCCTGCGCCGTCAGTCGGATGCCGGCCCTGACGGAAACCCGTGTCCGGGCAAAGCCCGAAACATTGCGTTTCGGGAGCCGGCCGGGCGGGGCGCGCCGTGACAGCCGGTCGCAATCCGCATCGGCGGCGCGACGGACGGTGTGCGCCGCGACGCGAGCCTTCGGGCAGCATTCGGCCCCGTGCCGCGAGACGAATTTATCCGACCGCGACGCCGAAGGCCGATAGCTCCGATTCCGGACGCAACGGCCGTCAATCATTCAGGCGGCCGCGCAGCGCGACCGCCGAAGCCGAGTTCTCCGCCATGCCTGCGTTCCAGCCGCCGTCTCACTCCCTTCTGTATCGCTTCGTGGGCGCGGCAGCGCTTCTGGCCGGCCTGCTCGGCGGCTGCGCCAGTGCGCCGGAAGTCAGCTCGATGCCCGGCGGCTCGGGGCCGATCGACACCAGCCTGCTTGACGACGAGGACAGCGACGCCGCACCGGCCCCGGGTATCGCCGTACCCGTCGGCGCCGTGCCCAGCCTGTTTTCCGCCGCCGCGAGCGGCCGCGACGGCCTGCCCGCCGGCTGGTCGCCCTTCATCCTGCGGCCAGACAAGCGCCGCACCGAATACCGCCTGGTGCGCGCCAGCGTGCCGGGCAGCGACGGCAAGGCAAGCCAACGCAACGTCATCCACGCCCGCGCCAGCAGCGCCGCCAGCGGCCTCGAAGCGCCCTGCGCGATCGACCTCGCGCGCACGCCCTGGCTGAGCTGGGACTGGCGCGCCGACCGCCTCATCGACGCCGCCGACAACCGCCAGCGCGAGACCGACGACAGCCCGAGCCGCATCGTCCTCAGCTTCGACGGCGACCGCGCCCGGCTCTCGATGCGCGACCGCATCCTCTCGGAGCAGGCGCGGCTGTTCACCGGCCGCGAGCTGCCCTACGCCACGCTCATCTACATCCGCGAGAACCGGCTGCCCGTGGGCACCGTCATTCCCAACCGTATCACCGACCGCATCCGCATGCTGGTGGTCGAGAGCGGCAGCGGCGGCCTCGGCGAATGGCGCCATCACCGCCGCGACGTGCGCGCCGACTTCATCGCCGCCTTCGGCGAGGAGCCCGGCATGCTGCGCGCCGTCGGCCTGCTGACCGACAGCGACAACACCCGCAGCGACATCGACGCCTGGTACGGCGACCTCCAGTTCGCGGCGAAGTGACGCGCCGGCGGCAGCGCGCCCGCCCGCAGCGGCGCAAGCACCTCCGCGCCGCCGGCAACGCCCGCGCCCGCGACGACTCCTTGCGCGGTTGCGCATGCTCACGCGCTGTCATCCGCGCGTAGTCGTGGCGTCGCGGCGCTGACATTTGCCGCCCCCAATCTCCGGCCCGTTGTGATGACTGCGTGACCAGGAACGTCACGCGACTGCCCCGGAGGATTCATGCGCAAGGACCACTTCCCCTCGCCGCTCTCGCCGCTGGTCGACGCCTTCGGCGAAAGCCGGGGAACGATGCGCGACATCTCACGCAAGCTGATCGGCCAGACGCTCGACAGCGCCCGCGCGCGCCTGCCCCAGCCCAGCCAGTTCGGCGCCGCCCTCGGACACCGCCGCATGCTCAAGAAGCTCGCGCCCCAGGTGGCCAGCGGCTTCACGCTGAGCTTCGCGCGCGGCGAGAACGAGATCCGCGAAGCCCAGCGCCTGCGCTACAAGGTGTTTGCCGAGGAAATGGGCGCGAGCGTGCCGCGCAACTTCGACAGCGAAGGCCGCCCGATCGACCGCGACATGTTCGACAAGTACTGCGACCACCTGATCGTGCGCGACAACGCCACGCAGCAGGTGATCGGCACCTACCGCATCCTCCCGCCGCACGCCGCCAAGAAGATCGGCTGCTACTACAGCGAGAGCGAATTCTTCCTGACCCGCCTGCTGCCGATGCGTCACAACCTCGTGGAACTCGGCCGCTCCTGCGTGCATCAGGACTACCGCAACGGCGCGGTGATCATGCTGCTGTGGAAGGGCATTGCCGGCTACATGAAGGCCGGTGGCTACGAGCATCTGATCGGCTGCGCCAGCATCAGCATGCGCGACGGCGGCCACACCGCCGCCTCGCTGTGGAAGAAGCTCGAAGGCGGCCTCGCCGCGCCCGAGTACCACGTGTTCCCGCGCCTCGCGCTGCCGGTCGAGAAGCTGGATTCGTCGCTGGATGTGGAAGCGCCGCCGCTGGTGAAGGGCTATCTGCGCGTGGGCGCCGAGATCTGCGGCGCGCCGGCCTGGGATCCCGACTTCAACTCGGCGGACTTCCTGATGCTCATGTCGCTGTCGAAGATGAATCCTCGGTATCGGAAGCACTTCTTCGGCGATTGAGGTTGCGGGTGGTTCGGGCACGCGCGCCGGGCGGGGGTGGCGAGGGCGGGCCTTCACGATCGCGCCGGCTGCTGCGCAGCCGGTTCCCCGGGGTTCCTACGGAAGCGGCAGGCTCGCCACGCACGGCGTGGCTCGACCCTCGCGGCTCCGCCACGAGGGCAGACCTGCCCTTCCTCGTCACCCCGGGCGCGATCAAGGCGGCCCGCCCTCGCCACCCCCGCCCGGCGCGCTTGTGAACGTGTTGGGGATGATCGGGGCTTCGGTGAGCGAGGTGCCTGGTTGCAGAGAAAGCACCCTGCGTAGCGGGTGGACGCTTGGGCTCACTGGCTCACTGGCTCACTGGCTCACTGGCTCACTGGCTCACTGGCTCACTGGCTCACTGGCTCCCGCTGCGCCGCCTCGCCGTACACGCTCGGTGCAGCGATGCGCCTCCCGCACAGCCGGCTCATCGAGCAGCCCTGATCCCATCCCCCGAGCGGCGCGGGTCGATCCGCACCGACGGCCGCCGCCTCTTCAATGAGCGCGTGGCGGGCGGGGCCTCGGGGTCCGGGCCGCCTCGGGTGCGCCCGAAGCGACGAGGAAGGGCAGGTCTGCCCTCGTGGCGGAGCCGCGAGGGTCGAGCCACGCTGTGCGTGGCGAGCCTGCCGCTTCCGAAGGAGCTTCGGGGAACCGGCTGCACAGCAGCCGGCGCATCCGTGAAGGCCCCGACCCCGAGGCCCCGCCCGCCGCGCGCGGCGCCTGAAGAACAGCCCCACGAGCAACCCGCTCAGCTCATCCCACCCTCAAGCACCGCCACCGGCAGCTCGCACAGCAGCCGATCGATCGCCGGCAGCGCGCTCCCGCTCATCGCCACCTCGCGCGGCGCCGCGCCCTGCACCGTCGCCATCGCCCCGGGCAGCGCGCGTCGCCAGCGCATCCCCGCGAACGCCGAGGTCAGCCGCAGCCACGAGCTGTTGGGCGGCACCGCGCGCGACGGCCGCAGCGCGACCGCCACCAGCACCGCCCGCCCCGGCACGCCGCGAATGAAGGCCAGCGCCTGCGTCGCCGCCGGCCCGTCGATCTGGACCGGCACATAGCCGCCCTCGGCGAACACGTCAGGCAGCTTCGCGCGCAGCGCGAGCAGGTCGCGCAGCAGGCGCTGCTTGATCGACGGATCGGGCCAGTGCGCGAGGCCGGCGGCGCCGAGCATCGCCGCGCGCGCGTCCCAGTCGACGGGGCGGCGGTTGTCGGGATCGACGAGGCTGAAGTCCCAGCCGTCGGCGCCCTGGTAGAGGTCGGGCACGCCGGGGCAGGTGCAGCGCAGCGTGAGCTGCACGAGGCTGTTGATGACGCCGCCCGGCACGACGCTGGTAATGAATGCGGTCAGGTCGGCCAGGAAGGCTGCGCTGATGTCCGGGTCGAGCAGCGCCAGCGCGAAGTCGCGGCAGGCGTCCTCGTAGGCCGGCACGGGCGCGATCCAGCCCGTGCGCAGCTTGGCCTCGCGCAGCGCCTTCTCCTGCCAGCGCACGACACGCTCCGCAAACGCTTGCAGGCCGACGCGGTCGTCGGCAGCGAGGCCGGGCGGCCAGGCGCCGACGAGGGTCTGGTAGAGCATGTACTCGTCGCCGGCCGAGGGCGCGTCGGCGGCCTGGCTGGCGGGCACAAGGCCGGTCGCCGTGCTGTCGGCCGGCCGGTTGCCGCCGTTGGTGGCGAAGCCGCCTTTCAGATGCCGGTTCATGCCGCGCCAGCGCCCGACGGCCGTCTTCCAGTCGTTGGGGACCTCGCTCAGCATGGCCAGCCGGGCGCGCACGTCCTCGCCGCGCTTGTGGTCGTGGGTGGCGGTGGTGAGCATCGCGTGCGGCCAGCGCTCGGCGCGCGCCTGCATCGCGTGGTGGAAATCGTCGGGGCCGAGCGCGAATTCCTCCGGCTCGAAGCCCACGTCGTTGCGCGACAGCAGCCGGCCGAAGCGGTAGAGCGCCGTGTCCTCGATGGCCTTGGCGGCAAGCGGCGCGCTGAGCTGCTGGAAGCGGCGCAGCGCCTCGGCGAGCGGCGCGCGGGCGTCGGCATGCTCGCCGGCGCGGTGGGTCGAGGGCAGGCGCTCGTCGTCGGGCGCCCAGGCGGCGCGGCTCGCCCGCGTCGCGCTCGTCAGGCCGGTGGCGGTGCGCGCGGCGGGCGCGGTGCGGTCCTCGCGGCGCGGCGGCGGATCGCCGTCCGCGGGCGCGGCGGCGCCGGCATCATCGCCCGCGAGCCAGCCGGCCAGCGTTTCCAGCATCGCGTGTTCGCTCGGGCGCAGTTCGGCGCGCGCGGCGGCGGCGGCCTGGGCGAGCACCGCGCGGTCCTGCCTCGATGCCTCGCCCACCCGCGAATACACCCTGTACACCGGGAAGTGCAGCAGCAGCGCCCGCAGCGCGCGGGTGATCGCATGCGCGCTCCAGTCACGCGATTCATCGCGGCCGCGCGCATGCCGGTGCAACGCGCCCACCGTGCCCGCGAACTGCGCCGCGAAGCTCAGGTCGAGGATCTCGGCGCGGGCGCCGCGCTTTTCCTCGGCGAACTCCGGCCGCCCGGCGATGTCGCGCCAAAGCCGGGTGAGCGGCGCCTCGCCCTCGGGCGCATGCAGCAGCGCGGCCACCTCCGACATGAAGTCGTAGCCGCTGGTGCCGTCCACCGGCCAGTCGGGCATCGGCTCGCCGGGCGCGAGGATCTTCTCCACCACGAGCCAGGTGCGACCCTGCCCGCGACCGCCTGGCCGCTCGGCCACGCGCACATCCGACGACGCCAGCGCGGCCACGCCCGACGCCGGATGCGCTGCGTCGGCCTGTGCCATGCCGAGTTCGGCGCGCGCCTCGACTGCCTGCGTCCGCGCCTCGTCGCGCGCCTGCTCGGCGGCGTCGAGCGCCGCGCGCAAGCGCTTGCAATAGGCCGCCGGATCGGTCAGGCCGTCGATGTGGTCGATGCGCAGGCCGTCGATCAGCCCTTCGCGCACCAGCCGCAGGGGCAAGGCGTGCACGGCATCGAACACCTCTGGCCGCTCCATGCTCAGCGCGACCAGCGTGTTCACGTCGAAGAAGCGGCGCCAGTTGATCTCGTCGGCGGCGGTGCGCCACCAGGCAAGCCGCCAGGGCTGGGCGTCGAGCAGGTCCATCCACGCCGCGCGCTTCTGCGGCGAGCCGTCCGGCCCGCCCCAGGCCGCGAGGCCGCGCTCGACGGTGGCGCGCAGTTCCTCGTCGACGAGGGCATCGGCGAGCGCGCGGCGCGCGGCATCGAAGGCGGCCGCCACACGCGCGGGCAGCGGATCGTCGGCCCAGGCCGGATCGAGTCCGCGCGCGGCGGTCCGGGGTGCGGCGCCGGAGGCCGCGGCCATGCCGCGCGTGCCCGCGCCGCGCGCTGGCAGAAAGGCATCCGCGCCCTGCGACGGCAGACCCGCATCTTCGGCACGCTCCAGCGCCAGCTCGTGCTGCGCATGCGCGATGCCGAGCGGCGCGTCGTCGTCGGCGAGGTCGGCCGCGTCGTCGAAGGCATCGGCCAGCGCCGCGAGCCGGGTCGTCAGGTGCGGCGCGCCGGGCACCGAGCGCAGCAGCGCGCCATAGCTGCCGAAGCCGACCGGAAAGCGGTTGTCGAAATAGCCGACGAACAGCTCGCCGGTCGCCGCGTCGAGCTTGAGGGCCAGTTCGCCGGCCGCCACCACCGCGCCTACCTGCCGCCCGAGCACCGGCAGCAGCAGCCGGCCGCGCAGCAGCGGGTCGGGTGACTGCCAGTCGATGTCGAACCAGTGCGCATGCCGGCTCGCCTCGCCGAAGCGCAGCACGTCCATCCACCAGGCGTTGTGCTCGCCGGTCGCCATGTGGTTGGGGACGATGTCGAGCACCAGTCCCATGCCGCGCGCGGCCAACCCGGCGCAGAGGCGGCGCAGGCCGTCCTCGCCGCCGAGTTCGGGGTTGATGCGCGTCGGGTCGGTCTGGTCGTAGCCGTGCGGCGAGCCGGGCACGGCCGCGCACACCGGCGAGGCGTAGAGATGGCTGATGCCGAGCGCGGCCCAGTCGTCAAGGCGCGCATGCGCATCGTCGAAGGTGAAGCTGGCGTGGAATTGCAGGCGCAGCGTGGCGCGCGGCAGGCTCATTTCGGCAGCTCCGCCTGGCGCACCTCGCGCATCACGGCCGCAAGGCCGGGCTGGGTGGCGCTCGGGTTCCAGGCGCCCTTGAGCGGCAGCACCAGCTGGCGCGCGCGGGCGGCGGTGAGCACGTTCAGACGCGCGGCGGCGTCGGGCGTGTCGAGCAGGCTGCCGCAGCTCACCGGCAGGCGGCGGCGCCAGTTGGGATGCTCGTCAACGGTACCTGGCAGGTTGGCCTGCTCGACGAGGCCAAGCAGATCCTCGGCCTGCACGACGGCGAGCGCGCAGCCCGATCGGCCGACGCGGTCGAAGGCCATGTCGGCGGGCGGCACCGCGAGGCCGCTGGCGTCGAGCGCGGGCGGTTCGGTGATGAGGGTGCGGTCGATCGCGCGCTCGGCGCGCTGGCGCTCGATGTCGGCCGGCGTGCCGATGCCGAGCTTCTCGCGCCAGTCGATGTCGCGTCCGGCCCACCAGCCGGCCACGGTCGGCAGATCGTGCGTGCTGGTGAGCGCCACCGCGCCGCGCGGCCAGCGCTCGGGGTCGGCGAAGCCGCCGCCGTCCTGCGCCGTCTCGCGCTCGAACCACAGCACCTTCATGCCGGCGATGCCGTGGTCGGCCAGCGCCTCGCGCAGACCGGCCGGCACGGTGCCGAGGTCTTCGCCGATGACGATGGCGCGATTGCGCCAGCTTTCCAGCACCACCAGCCGCAGCAGGTCGTCGAAGGGCATCTGGAGATAGGCGCCACCGCCGTCGGGCGGCGACAGCCACAGCCGGCGCAGCCCCAGCACATGGTCGATGCGGATGCCGCCGCTCGCGCGCATGACGGCGCGCAGCATGTCGATGAAGGCGCGATAGCCGCTCGCCGCCAGCGCCGCCGGCGAATACGTCGCCAGCCCCCAAGCCTGGCCGAGCGGATTGAGCAGATCGGGCGGCGCGCCCACCGACAGCCCGTGCAGCACCACGCCCTGGTGGCTCCAGGCCTCGCTGCCGCCAGGGTCCATGCCGACGGCCAGATCGCCGATCAGCCCCACGCCCATGCCCGCGCCGCGCGCCGCCGCCTGGGCGCCCGCCAGCCCGCAGGCCGCCAGCCATTGCAGGAAAAGGTGGAAACCGATCTCCGCTTCATTGGCCCTGGCGAACTCGGCCACCGCCGGCGAGGCCGGATCGCGGTACTCGGCCGGCCAGTCATGGAAGCCGCCGGTCTTCGGGCCGAGCAGGCGGCGGAAGTGGGCATGCAGTGCCTCGAAGCAGGCATGGCGCAGCAGCGGCTGGCCGCCATCGTCGAGAAAGGCGATGAAGTTGTCGGCCAGCGGCTGGTCGGCGGCGGCGCGCGCCTGCGGCCGGCCCTCGCTGAAGATGAACGTGTCCTCGTACAGCCGGCGCTGGCAGCCGAGCCTCACCTCGGCCACGCCCGGCCAGTCGATGAGCTGGGCCGCCTCCAGTCGCGCCGCCAGCTCGGCCACGCCCGCGAGCCGCTTGGCCTCGCGCACGCGCTCGCGGCCGAACACCAGCGCCGCGTCGGCATGCAGCACGTTGAGCCAGCGCCGGCTCGACGGCGAATACGGGCTGCACCGCGCCGGGTCGGCCGCGAACAGCGCGTGCGCCGGACTGACGGCCAGCGCCTGCGCGCCCTGGCGGCCGGCATGCTCGGCCACGCAGGCCAGGGCCGCGAAGCCGCCCGCCCCCACCAGCTCGCCGCGCGCGTCGGCACGCAGCGAATGCAGCTGCACCGCGAGGCCCCACCAGCGCTCGCCCGGCGCGTCGGCGCAGGCATCGTCGAGGGTCCAGGCGCGCTGGGGCGCGACCGCCACCACCGTCTGCACGCCGTCATGCTCGATGCGGTGATAACCCGGCACGCCAACGGCCGGAATGCGCAGCCAGCCGCCGGGCAGCGCCTCGATCGCGCAGTCGTAGCCGCGCCCGTCCTCGAGCGTGAGCCGGGCCGGGCCGGCGCCGTCGGGATGACCGCGCCAGACCACCGCCTCGCCCACGCGCGCCGTCACGAGCGGCGCATGCGCGGGGTGGCCGAAGGCATGCAGCCGGTCGGCGCTCTCGGCGACGCGCGCGGGCGTGTCGGCCTCGAAGCCGAGCGCGGACAGCAGCGCGCGCAGCGTGTCGGCCGGCACGGTCTGGGGCTGGCCGTAGGCATCGATCCATTCGGGCGCGATGCCGCAGTCGCGCGCGAGCCGGGCGAGGTCGGGCGGCAGGGACATCGCGCCGCGATCGTCAGGGCCGGCGACCAGATGGCCGAGCGCGGCGCCGGGTGGCAGCGCGGGCGTGGTGTGAAGATCGGCGACGGAAGGGGCGCGGGGCTGGGCGTCGGTCATGGCGATTCCGGTTCGGTCGGCGGGAGAGGCATGCCTGCGTGCGCGCTCGGCGTCACGGCGCCGCCGGGGCGGTGCCGTCGTCGGCGGCGCGGGCGGCCAATGCGCCGCCGGCGCCGCCCTGACCGGTCGCGTCGGCATTGACGGGATCGGTCGCGGCGGCTTCGGCCAGGTCCGCCTCGGCGCCGAGCGTCACGCGGGCGGCGGTCGCGTCGCCGTCGAGCCAGACCAGCGTCGTATGACCGGGCAGGCCGTCGAAGGCGAGATCGGCCGAGGCCTCGGCACGCGCACCACCCCGCCACAGCAGCCCTCCGGCCGGGATGGCGACCGCGAGCGGTTCGGCACCGAGGTTGCAGGCAATCGTCAGCAGCCTGCCATCGCCCAGTCGCCAGCGCGCGACGGTTGCATCCGGAGACAGCACCTCGGCGCCGGCGCTGCGCGCGCCGGGAATGCGCGGCGCGATCTCGGCCGCGCGCAGGGCCAGCAGCTCGCGGTAGAAGGCGCGCCAGTCGTCGGCATCGTCGGGCGCTTCGGGCACCGAGGCCTCGAAGGTGGATTTCGCGTTCGGGTCCGGAATGCGCTCGCGCCGCGCCGGGTCGGCAAACGCGGCGAACCTGGCGAACTCACGCCGCCGCCCTTCGCGCACCGCCGTGGCCAGCTCGGGCGCGGCAAAGCTCGTGAAGAACAGGAAGGGCGTGCGCGTGCCCATCTCCTCGCCCATGAACACCAGCGGGATGAAGGGCGCGAGCAGTTGCAGCCCGATCGCGGCGCGCAGCGCGGCCGGCTCGCACAGCGTGACGAGGCGGTCGCCGAAGGCGCGGTTGCCGATCTGGTCGTGGTTCTGGAGCGCGAACACGAAGGCCGTCGTGGGCAGATGGCCGCCCGGCGTGCCGCGCGGCGCGCCGCCCGCGTGGGCGCTCGGCTCGCCCTGGTAGATGAAGCCCTCGGCCAGCCCGCGCGCCAGATGCTCGGCGGGGCGATCGGCGAAGTCTTCGTAGTAGCCCTCGCGCTCGCCGGTGAGGATGCAGTGGATGGCGTGATGCAGGTCGTCGCACCACTGGGCGTCGAAGTCGCGTTCGAGCGGGGCGGCCTCGTTGCGCTCGTTCTCGATCACGAGATGCACCTGGCGGCCGGGCGTGGCCACTTCCACCGCCTCGCGCGCGGCGGCGGCCATCTCGTCGAGCCAGTCGGCTTCGGGGATGGCGTGCACCGCGTCGAAGCGGATGCCGTCGACGCGGTACTCGACCAGCCATTGCAGCACGCAGGCGCTGAAGAAGCCGCGCACCTCGGGCCGGCGGAAGTCGATCGCGCCGCCCCAGGGCGTCTGCAGGTCGTCGCGGAAGAAGTCGGGCGCGTAGGCGCCGAGATAGTTGCCGTCCGGCCCGAAGTGGTTGCAGACGACGTCGAGCATGACCATGAGGCCGAGGCCGTGGGCCGCGTCGATCAGCGCCTTGAGGTCGGCCGGGCTGCCGTAGGCGGCGTCGGGCGCGAACGGGAGCACGCCGTCATAGCCCCAGTTCCAGGGGCCGGCGAAGTCGGCCACCGGCATCAGCTCGATGCAGGTGAAGCCGAGCGCCGCCAGTTCGGGCAGGCGGTCGGCCACGCCGGCAAAGCCGCCGCACAGGCCGGCATGCACTTCGTAGATGACGGCCTCGTGCCACGGCCGGCCGGGCCAGTCGGGATGGCGCCAGTCGAAGTCGGGCGCGACGACGAGGCTCGCGTCGTGCACGTCGCCGGCCTGGGCGCGCGAGGCCGGATCGGGCACGAGCAGGCCGGGCTGAAGCCCGTCGCCGAGGCGGAAGCGATAGCGCATGCCGGCGCCGCCCGTCACCGTCACCGAGAACACGCCGCGCTCGTCGCGCGTCATCGGCTCGGGCGGGCGGCCGTCGATGCACAGGTCCACGCGCGTGCAGGCCGGCGCCCAGAGGCGGAAGCCGGTCGCGCCGCCGTCGGTGCGCGCGCCCCAGGCCGGCTCGACGGCGCGCTCGATCTCGGCGATGACGCGGGCCTCGGCGGGCGTGGGCGGCTCGGGAGCCGGCGACGCGGCGTCGGCGGGCGACGGGGCGGGGCCGGGCGGCGGATCGCCGGCGCCGGGCGCCGGAGGGCGGTGCGGAGTCATCGGATCACCTCGGGGACGAGCGTGGCGACCAGCAGCGCGGAGGCGTGCCGGGCGAGTTCGTAGGCGCGGCCGCCGGTCGCGGCCACCACGGGATCGACGGGCGCGAGCCGCGCCGCCGGCCGCGACGGATGGGCGCTGTCGAGCGCGATCTCCCAGTCCACGTCGGGCGCGGGCAGGCGGAAGGCGAGCGGCTCGGGCGAGCTGTTGAGCAGCAGCAGCGTGAGGTCGATGCGCCCGTCGGGCAGCGCGACCGCGCGCCGCAGCCCGAGCGCCCTGCCCTCGGGGTTGTTCCAGTCGTCCACGCTCAGGCCGCCGCCGCGCTCGTCGAACCAGGCGATGTCCGGCAGGCCGGGCGCGAGCTGGGTGCGCGCATGCAGGAACTGGCGCGCGCGCAGCGACGGATGCGCTTGGCGCAGCTCGATCAGCCGCGCCACATAGCGCGTGAGCGCACGGCCCGCGGGCGTCTGCGCGAGCGACCAGTCCACCCAGGAAATCTCGTTGTCCTGGCAGTAGGCGTTGTTGTTGCCTCGCTGGCTGCGGCCGAACTCGTCGCCCGCGAGCAGCATCGGCGTGCCGAGGGCGCAGAACACGGTCATGAGCATCGCGCGCTTGATGGCCTCGCGCCGGCGCGCGATGACGTCGAAGGCCTCGCGCCGCACGTCCCAGATGTCGTCGTCCTGGCCGGCGGCGGGCGCAGGGCGCTCGGGCAGCACGGGCATCGGCCGGTCGAAAGCCTCGGGCGCGCGGTTGATGGCGGCAAGCGAGGGGCGCAGCACCGTCACCGCGCCGAGCGGCAGGTCGGTGGCGGACGCGCGGGAGGCCGGCACGGGCGTGGCGGCCAGCGCCGACACGTTGGCGAGCAGCGCGCCGGGAATACCGCCCATCACCCGCGCGAAACCCGTGAGCGCCAGTGCCGGCGCGCTCGCGCCGCGCCCCGTGCCGGCGGGATCGGCCAGCCTCGGCCCCGGCATGCCGGCCGCATCGGCCGCCACACCGGCTTCACCGGCATGCGTGCCGTCAGGCGGCTCGCCCGCCACCGCCACGTCGCGCGCGCCGAAGCGGCGCAGGTACTCGTGCTCGGGCTCGCCGCTGCCGAGCGAGATCGCCACGCCCTCGAAGCCCCAGTTGGCCGAGCAGTTGTCGCCGTGGCCGTCGCGGTTGTCCTCGCCGTTGGCCTCGTTGTGCTTGTGGGCGTGGCTCACGAGGTCGTGCAGCGTGAAGCCGTCGTGCGAGGCGATGTAGTTGATGCTGGCCCAGGGCCGGCGCAGGCGGCGGTCCAGCAGGTCGCCCGAGCCGGCGAGGCGCGCGGCAAGCTCGGGCCGCTGGCTGCCGTCGCCGCGCCAGTAGCGCCGCAGGCTGTCGCGGAAGCGGTCGTTCCATTCGGCAAAGCCCGGCGGCAGGTTGCCGAGCTGATAGCCGCCCGGCCCCACATCCCAGGGCTCGGCAATCATCTTGATGCCGGCCAGTACCGGGTCCTGGCGGATCGCGTCGAAGAAGCCGGCGCCGGGGTCGTAGCCGTGGGCTTCGCGGCCGAGCGTCGTGCACAGGTCGAAGCGGAAGCCGTCCACATGAAAGCTCTCGACCCAGTAGCGCAGCGAGTCGAGCACCATCTGGAGCACGCGCGGATGTGCGAGGTTGAAGGCGTTGCCGCAGCCGGTGTCGTTCTCGTAGTAGCGGCGGTCGGGCGCGAGGCGGTAGTAGCTCGCGTTGTCGAGGCCGCGCCAGCTCAGCGTCGGCCCCAGTTCGCTGCCCTCGCAGCTGTGGTTGAACACCACGTCGAGGATCACCTCGATGCCCGCCGCGTGCAGCCGCCGGATCGCAATGCGCAGTTCGTCGGGCGAGGTGTCGCTGAGGTAGCGCGGCTCGGGCGCGAAGAAGCCGAGCGTGTTGTAGCCCCAGTAGTTCTTCAGCCCTTTCTCGACCAGGAAGCGGTCGTGCACGAAGGCATGCACCGGCATCAGCTCGACGGCGGTGATGCCGAGCCGGCGCAGGTGGTCGATGACGCGCGGATCGCCGAGCGCCGCGAAGCTGCCGCGCTCGTCGGCGCGAATCTCGTCGCGCAGCATCGTGAAGCCGCGCGGATGCAGCTCGTAGATGACGGTGTCGCTCCACGGCGTCTCGGGCCGACGATCGTTGCCCCAGTGGAAGCTGTCGTCGGTCACGACGGCCTTGGGCATGGCGGGCGCGCTGTCGCGACGGTCCATGCTGAGGTCGCCGCGCGGCGAGTTGACGCGATAGGCGAACAGCACGTCCGACCAGCGCAGCGTGCCCGCGAGCCGGCGCGCATAGGGGTCGAGCAGCAGCTTGCTCGGGTTGAAGCGCTGGCCGTTGGCCGGGTCGTAGGCGCCCCAGGCGCGATAGCCGTACACGAGGCCGGGCCGGGCGTCGGGCAGATAGCCGTGCCAGACCTCGTCGGTGCATTCGGGCAGCGTGCGCGTGGCGATCTGGCGCCGGCCCGACGGATCGAACAGGCAGAGATCGATGCGCTCGGCATTCGCCGAGAACACCGCGAAGTTGATGCCCAGCCCGTCCGAATGCGCGCCGAGCGGCCAGGGCTTGCCCGGCAGCAGGCGGTCGGGGATCAGCAGCATCCGGCATGGCCTCCCGTCGCGCGCGAGGCGCGTGTGCGATCCGCCGGGCCGTCGTGCGGCGCGGCGCGCGATGCGGTGGCCGCGCCGCGCGCGAGCCGACCGCCCCTCATTCCGGCGCCCTCAGCACCAGCCCGCCGAGCGGCGGCAGCGTGAGCACGAGCGATTGCGCTTCGCCGTGCGAGGGCCGGTCCTCCGCCGGCACCGCCCCGCCGTTGCCGAGGTTGCCGCCACCGTAGCAGGCGGCGTCGCTGTTGAGTACCTCGGTCCATTCCCCAGGCAGCGGCACGCCGATGCGGTAGCCATGGCGCGGCAGCGGCGTGAAGTTGAGCACCACCAGCACCACCCGCCCCTGCGTGCCGACCGGCTTGCGCAGGAAGGCGAACACCGAGTTCTCGCGGTCGTCGGCGATCACCCACTGGAAGCCGCGCGGATCGGCGTCGCCGGTGTGCAGCGCGGGTTCGTCCACGTACAGCCGGTTGAGGTCGCGCAGCAGTTGCTGGGCGCCGCGATGCAGCGGGTTTTCGAGCAGCCACCAGTCGAGTTCGCCGTCGTGGTTCCACTCGCGCCACTGGGCGATCTCGCCGCCCATGAACAGCAGCTTCTTGCCCGGATGCGTCCACATGAAGGTGTACGCGGCACGCAGGTTTGCGAGCTTCTGCCAGTCGTCCGCGCCCGGCATGCGGCCGACGATCGAACGCTTGCCGTGCACCACCTCGTCATGCGAGAGCGGCAGCATGAAATGCTCGCTGAAGGCATACACGAGGCCGAAGGTGAGCTTGTTGCCATGCCAGCCGCGCCACAGCGGGTCTTCGCCGAAGTAGCTCAGGCTGTCGTGCATCCAGCCCATGTTCCACTTGAAGTCGAAGCCCAGGCCGCCGGCCGCCGTCGATTGCGTGACGCCCGGCCAGGCGGTCGATTCCTCGGCGATGGTGATGGCGCCCGACGCCAGCGCATGTACGGCGTCGTTCATCTCGCGCAGGAAGGCGATGGCCTCGAGGTTCTCGCGGCCGCCATGCACATTGGGCAGCCATTCGCCGGGGGCGCGGCTGTAGTCGCGGTAGAGCATCGAGGCGACGGCATCGACGCGCAGGCCGTCGATGTGGAAATGCTCCAGCCAGTGCAGCGCGCTGGCGATCAGGAAGCCGCGCACCTCGTGCCGGCCGAAGTTGTAGATGAGCGTGTTCCAGTCCTTGTGGAAGCCTTCGCGCGGGTCTTCATGCTCGTAGAGCGCGGTGCCGTCGAAGCGCGCGAGGCCGTGGGCATCGCTCGGAAAGTGCGCCGGCACCCAGTCCACGATCACGCCCAGCCCGGCGCGGTGGCAGGCATCGACGAAGGCCGCGAAATCCTCCGGCGCGCCGTAGCGCGCCGTGGGCGCGAACAGCCCGAGCGGCTGATAGCCCCAGCTCCCGCCGAACGGGTGCTCCATCACCGGCAGCAGCTCGATGTGGGTGAACTCCAGCCCGCGCACATAGGGCACGAGTTCAGTAGCGAGCCGGCGCCAGTCGGGCGACTCGCCGTCGGGCCGGCGCCAGGAGCCGGGATGCAGCTCGTACACGCTGATGGGCGCGTCGTGGCGCTGGTGGGCGGCGCGATGGGCCATCCAGTCGTCGTCGGTCCAGGTGAAATCAGCCTGCTCGGGAACGATGCTGGCCGTGCCCGGCGCCGGCTCGAAGCGCTGGGCGACCGGGTCGGCCTTGAGCGGCAGCAGGTTGCCGTGGATGTCCTCCAGCTCGTACTTGTAGAGCGCGCCGGCCTCGACGCCGGCGATGAAGGTTTCCCAGATGCCGCCGCTGCGCGTGGTCATCACGTTGGCGCGGCCGTCCCACTGGTTGAAGCCGCCGACCACGCTCACGCGGCGCGCATTCGGCGCCCAGACCGCGAAGCGCGTGCCGATGCTGCCGTTGGGCGCGGTGACGACATGCGCGCCGAGCGCGTCGGCAAGGCGGCGGTGGCGGCCTTCGTTGATGAGGTAGAGGTCGAGGTCGCCGAGGCGGGTGAGGTCGGGCACGACGGCGGCGGACCGCGACGCGCCGTCGCCCGGGCGAGGCGTGTCGCCGTCGGGCGGCTGGGATTCGCGGTGGCTGACGGGCGTGTCGCCCGCGTCCACGGCGATGTCGTCGGCGGCCGAGTGCGCGGTGCGCTGGGCGCCGCCGCTCTGCTGGGCGGCGATGCGGGCGGTGTCGTCGTCGATGGGCCGGGCGGTGGCGTCGGGCGCGTCGGAGCCGTCGGCGCGCTTGCGCGTCGGGGTGGCGGTCGTCATCGGGTCACTCCCTGGTGAGACGCGCGAGCACGTCGTCGGCGATCGCCGCGAAGCCCCGCAGCGGAATGGCGAGCCAGTCGGGCCGGTTCGCGGCCTCGTAGCAGATTTCGTAGCCGGCCTTTTCCAGCAGGAAGAGGTCGAGCAGCGCAATGTCGGCCGCCGGGTCGCGCGGCGGGATGGCGCGGGCGGCGGTACCGGCCCTGACGCGCGACTGGGGCGACTGCGGCGCGTCGGCAACCGGCGCGGCAGCCTCGGCGGCCGAGGCGTCGATGCCCTCCTCCACCGCCTCGCCGGCATCTGCCGCATCGCTGGCGCGGGCGGCTTCCTCCGCCGCGCGCGCCGCCTCGGCCTGCGCATGCATCGCCTGCCGCAGCGAATGCCGGTAGGCCGCGACGAACGCGCTCTGCGACGCGGGCAGGAAGCCGTCGAGGATGCGCTGCTTGCGCTCGCAGGCGCTGGCGCTCATGTCGCCGGGGCCGCCGCGCGCGGCCATGCGCGCCACGTAGTCGAAGCTGCGCAGCAGGCCCGCCACATCGCGCCACGGACTGAGCTTGGCGCGGCGCTCGGCCAGCGGCTTGAGCGGCTCGCCCTCGAAGTCGATGAAATAGGCATCGTCCTGGGACACGAGGATCTGCCCCAGATGCAGATCGCCATGGATGCGCGTGCGCAGCGTGCCGACGCCCGCCGCCGCCAGCTTCGGCAGCGCCGCGAGCACCGCCTTGCGTCGCGCCAGCAGCGCGCGCGCCACCTCGGTCTCGGGCAGCTCGCCGTCGCAGGCGCCGATGCCTGTGCCGGCCGCAGGCAGCGTGCCGCCCGAGCGCGCGCCCTCGGCCACGCCGCCGTACACCGCATCGAGCGCGTTGAAGGCGGCTTCGATCTGCACCTTTGCCGCCTCGGCCCAGGCCTTGGTGTCGGCCGCCGTCGCCACCTCGGGCGCGAAGGCCGCGTCGTCGCAGGGCATCGCGAGCACCGCATGCAGCTCGCCCAGCCGCTGGCCGAGCCGCGCCGCCGAGCGCGCGAAGCCGTCGGGCTGGCCGCTCTCCTCGCGCGCCAGCCGCGCGGCCGGGTCGTCGTCGAGGCCGCCGTCGGCCGGCGTCATCGCCACCTGCTGCATCACCGTGTCGAGCCGCGCTAGCGTCCATTGCCAGGCGTCGCCCTGGTTGTGCATGAAGCCCTGCACCACGATCAGCGTGCAGGGCGTGCCGTCGGCGGCAAAGCGCGTCACCTCGCCCAGCATCGGCGCGATGTTGCGAAAGCCGCGCTCGGTCAGCACCCGGCCCATCTCGGCCTCGGGATGCACGCCGCAGCCCACGCGGCGGATGAGCTTGACCATCGCCACATCGCCCACGACGAGCGAGCTGTTGGACTGCTCGGCCGCCAGATGCCGCACCTCGGCGCTGCGGTCGAGCGCGAGGCTGTCGATCATCGACGTGGGGATGAAGCGGATCTGTCCGTCGGCCGTGTCGATGGCGCGGCGCGCGCGCAAGCCCTCCATCACCGCATGACCGAAGAAGGGCAGCGTGAAGCCGTCGGTGAGCGTGCCCACCTGGCGCCCGCGCCGGATGCGCGCGAGCGCGAGCTGCATCGGCAGCGGCGAGCCGGTGTCGACCGCCTCCTCGGGCACGGCGCCGAGCGGCAGCGTGTAGCGAGCGAGCGTCTTGGCGGTCTTCACCTCCAGCTCGGCCAGCACCAGCGGCTGCTTCGGCTCGCCGATGGACGCGAGCGACACGATGCTCACCTTGTCGATCTTCTCGTCCTTGGCCGCGAACCAGCGCCGCTTTGCCAGCCAGCCCGGCAGCGCGTCGGCCTCCAGCGGCTTGCGCACCGCCGCGTCGGCCAGTTCGGTGATGGACTTGCGCACCACCACCGTCACGAGGTCGGGCAGCGGCTCGGGCGCGGGCACATGCCAGTTGGGCATGCGCGCCTTGTCGGCCAGCACGAACCAGTAGAAGCCGTAGGGCGGCAGCGTGAGCAGATAAGGAAGCTGCCCGATCGGCGGGAAGGCCGAGCCGCCGATCATTTCCACCATCACGCGGCCCTGGTACTCGCTCAGGTCGAGTTCGACCGCCTGCGACGCGCGCGACACATTGGCCACGCACAGCAGCGTCTCGTCCTCGAAGCGGCGCACATAGGCGAGCACCTTGCGGTTGGTGGGGTAGAGCATCTTCAGCTCGCCCCGGCTGAAGGCGCGATGCTGCTTGCGCACGCCGAGCATGCGGCGCATCCAGTTGAGCGGCGAATGCGGATCGGCATGCTGGGCCTCGACGTTCACGGCCTGGAAGCCCCAGATCGGATCCATGATCGGCGGGCTCACGAGCCGGGCCGGATCGGCGCGCGAGAAGCCGCCGTTGCGATCGGGCGACCATTGCATCGGCGTGCGCACGCCGTCGCGGTCGCCCAGGTGAATGTTGTCGCCCATGCCGATCTCGTCGCCGTAGTACAGCACCGGCGTGCCCGGCATCGACAGCAGCAGGCTGTTCATCAGCTCGATGCGGCGGCGGTCGCGCTGCATCAGCGGCGCCAGGCGCCGGCGGATACCGAGATTGATGCGCGCGCGCTGGTCGGCCGCGTAGGTCTCCCACAGGTAGTCGCGCTCGCGGTCGGTCACCATCTCCAGCGTCAGCTCGTCGTGGTTGCGCAGGAAGATGGCCCACTGGCAGTTGGCCGGAATTTCGGGCGTCTGGCGAAGGATGTCGGTGATCGGGAAGCGGTCTTCCTGCGCGATCGCCATGTACATGCGCGGCATGAGCGGGAAGTGGAAGGCCATGTGGCATTCGTCGCCCACGGTGGCGCCGCTGGCCTCGTCGCGCCGGCCGCCGAAGTACTGCTGGGTGTCCTCCGGCCACTGGTTGGCCTCGGCCAGCAGCATGCGGCCCGGATAGCTGCGGTCCACCTCGGCGCGCAGCGCCTTGAGGATGGCGTGGGTCTCGGGCAGGTTCTCGTTGTTGGTGCCCTCGCGCTCGACGAGATAGGGCACGGCGTCGAGCCGCAGGCCGTCAACCCCGGCCGCGAACCAGAAGCGCATCACGCCCAGCACCGCCTCGACCACGCGCGGGTTGTCGAAGTTGAGGTCGGGCTGGTGGCTGTAGAAGCGGTGCCAGAAATACGCCTTCGCGACCGGGTCCCAGGTCCAGTTGGACGCCTCGGTGTCGCAGAAGATCACGCGCGTGCCCGAGTAGGCCTGGTCGTTGTCGCTCCAGACGTAGAAGTTGCGCGCCGCGCTGCCCGCCTTGGCCGCCCGCGCGCGCTGGAACCACGGGTGCTGGTCGCTCGTGTGGTTGATGACCAGCTCGGTGATGACGCGCAGGCCGCGCGCATGCGCCTCGTGGATGAAGCGGCGCACGTCGGCGAGCTTGCCGTAGTCGGGATGGACGTCGCGGTACTCGCTGATGTCGTAGCCGTCATCGCGGCGCGGCGACGGATAGAAGGGCAGCAGCCAGATGGCGGTGACGCCGAGCGAGGCGATGTAGTCGAGCCGCGCGATCAGCCCCGCGAAGTCGCCGACGCCGTCGTTGTTGGCGTCGAAGAAGGACTTGACGTGGAGCTGGTAGATGACCGCGTCCTTGTACCAGAGCGGGTCGGCGGCGGTGGCGGCGCCGGGCACGACGGTGGCGTCGGAAGCTGCGATGGCCGGGGCGCGGGTGGCGGGCGGGTCGGACTGGCGCAGCGCGGCGGCAGGCGGCGGGCGGTGGTCGTGCAGGCGGTCCATGCAGCGTCCCTCGGATGTTGGCGGCGAGGGGGTATTGGGCTGCGGACAGTGGTTGGCGGGATAGCGCTGGGGGGCGCGTGGGGGTGTGGGAGTGGGCTGACAGCGCGGGTTTCGCGGGATTCACCGGAGGAATGAAGTCGCCCCGGAGGGCGAATTGGGTGGATACCGCGAATGAAAGGCCAAAGATGTTGGCAAGGCTTCAATGGAGTCACGCCGTCTGGAGTGAATTCAGCCGGCATCATGCTGACGCTGGGCGGCACCACGTTCACGCTTCAACGAAGTCACTCCATTTGGAGTGACTTCAGCCCATTGTCTTTCGGTAATCCGTCAATCCACCACGTGCTTCAACGAAGTCACTCCATTCGGAGTGAATTCAGCTGTCTGCCGAGCAGGCCCGCGATTACCTCGCCCTGCGGCTTCAGCGAAGTCACTCCATTCGGAGTGAATTCAGCGCCGCGCTCGCGACTGCCGCCGTTCTCGTTTACAAGCTTCAACGAATTCACTCCATTCGGAGTGAATTCAGCTGTGTGCCTTTTCGAGGTCGCCCAGCACCTTGGTCCGGCTTCAACGAAGTCACTCCATTCGGAGTGAATTCAGCCCCGGCGAGGCGCGATTGCAGCCCGGCGAGACGCACGCTTGAACGAAGTCACTCCATTTGGAGTGAATTCAGCCGCGCCGGCTCAAGCACTGGGACAACGTGCGCAAGGCTTCAACGAAGTCACTCCATTCGGAGTGACTTCAGCTGCGGCAATCACGTCTGTGCCACCGACCCCATCGCAGCTTCAACGAAGTCACTCCATTCGGAGTGAATTCAGCGCATGCGGGCGTACCTGAGCGTCGATCGACGCGAGCTTCAACGAAGTCACTCCATTTGGAGTGAATTCAGCCCCGATCGCGTTCCTAGCTTTCCTGCCTGGGCTGGTGCTTCAACGAAGTCACTCCATTTGGAGTGAATTCAGCACGAGGTGCTCACGCGGCAGGACCGCAATCACCAGCTTCAACGAAGTCACTCCATTTGGAGTGACTTCAGCGCCGCGCCAGACCCACAGCACCCGGCCGATGATTGTGCTTCAACGAATTCACTCCATTTGGAGTGAATTCAGCAAATCGACGACCTCGTGCTGCTGCTCGAAACCCTGCTTCAACGAAGTCACTCCATTCAGAGTGAATTCAGCTCGTGGGCGTGGTGAAGCAGACCAACGCATGGACGCTTCAACGAAGTCACTCCATTCAGAGTGAATTCAGCCTCGCGCAACTGGGGCACCTCGTCGCGCATGCTGTTGCTTCAACGAATTCACTCCATTCGGAGTGAATTCAGCGAGCGATGCGCGCGCGTGTGGGCATCGCTGCCGGGCTTCAACGAAGTCACTCCATTCGGAGTGAATTCAGCCGCTCGACCTGCTACGCGTCCACCACCAGCGCATTGCTTCAACGAAGTCACTCCATTCGGAGTGAATTCAGCGTTGGCCGAGTCGCGCGTGACGCACAGCCGGTACGTGCTTCAACGAAGTCACTCCATTCGGAGTGAATTCAGCGACGCGACAACGGAGATGTCGAGGTACGTCGCCGGGCTTCAACGAAGTCACTCCATTCGGAGTGAATTCAGCTCGGCCCATTCGGTCGCGTCGTCGTTCGCGACGCGGCTTCAACGAAGTCACTCCATTCGGAGTGAATTCAGCCGCGGTGATCGACACCGAGCGCGGCAGCTCGACCCTCGCTTCAACGAAGTCACTCCATTCGGAGTGAATTCAGCTCGTCGGTGGTGTTGGCACCCATGCGGGCCTCCATGCTTCAACGAAGTCACTCCATTCGGAGTGAATTCAGCTCCTCACTTGCAACCACCTGATTCCCCGACGGTTTTCGCGCCACTTGCGCGAACCGCCGGGTATCGGGGCTGCGGAGCCATCGCGGCCGCCGTCACCCGGCCGCATTTCCCTTTGAAATCAGCTTGTTAAAGAGCGCGCGAACCTACTAGAGAACTGCCGTTCACTTGGGGTTCGCGCAAAACAGCCCGAGGCCGTAGTGCCGCCCGCGCCCGAGCACGAGCGGCCCGCGCACCGGCTCCCGAAAGCGCAGCCGCAGGTGATACAGGATCAGGCTGCGCGCCTGCCAGCGCTTGAGCCTCACTTCGCGCAGCGCGGGCGCCTGCCGGATCAGCGGCTGCCGAGAAAACTCGGCCCCCGCCAGCAGCCCCGGATCGATGCCCGATTCGCGCAGCGCCTTGTGCAGCAGCTTGGTCATGACGCGCAGATCGCCACCGCCGAAATCGCCAGGCAGCACCATCGGCGTGACCGTCACCCACTCGCGGGCTGCGTCGAGATAGGCCGGCAGCACCGGCTCGCCCGCCACGGCGATGGGCCGGGCAATCGCCCTCGCCTCGCCCGTGTCCTCGTCCACCAGCGGCACGCCGTCCTCGCCAAGGCGGGCGGCCAGCGACAGCAGCGGCGCATGGTCGGCGGCGCGCGCGATCCACAACGCACGCCGCGCGCGGCCGTCGGCATGCTCGGCGCCGACGGTCGGCAGCGGCACCCACGAGAGCCGGCAGTCGGCATTGCCTTCCGGCGCATGGCCGGCGGCAAAGCCGGCCACTTCGTCTCCGAGCGGTTGCGCGAGCTGCATGGCGGCGTGGCGGAGCATGCCGGCGACGACCACGGCATCGGCCGGCGCGAAGCGCGCCGTCCGCGCGGCGTCGTCGGGCCGAGTGAGGCGCAGCGCGAGCACGAGGCTGCGCGGCGCGGCTTCACTCGGCTGGTAGAGCCGCGTGCCGTGCAACGCGGCCCGCTGCACCGGCTGCGCCCAGCCCTGGTCGCCGGCCTGCAAGCGGCGCTGGAAGGCCTGGAAGCGCGCTTCGAGCGCCTGAAGCGAACCGGGCACCGGCACGCGCAGCCGCGCGCCGTCGGTGCCGGGCAGGAAGGCGGCGATGTCGTCGGCCACCGGCTGCCACAGCCGGATGTCGCCCGCGCTTTGCGGCGCGGCGCCGGCGATGAGGCCGCGCACGACGCACATGTCTTCGCCCGTGCCGAGGGTGTGGACCTTCTCGGCGCTGGCGATGAGCTGGTTGGCGGCGTCGCGGTCGGCGGCATCACGCAGCGGCCAGCAGTAGCGCACCGGGCCACGCACGAGGCGGCGGCGCACCTCGCGCATGGTGGTGGCGCCGCCGCTGTCGCCGGGCCGGGCGTTGTTAGGGATGGAGCGGCGGAAGTCGATCGGCGCCGAGGCGTCGGCGGCGAGGATGACGGGCGCGGGCTGGGCTTCGAGCCAGCCGAGGCCGGGCGCGTCGATGCTCCTGTTGCCGGCGACGATGGCCTGCATGAGCCGGAAAGGCGCGGGCGGCCATTCGCTGCCGCCGTAGCTGTCGCCGAGGAAGCGCGCTTCGAGCACGAGATGGTCGGCGGCAGCCATCACTTGGCCTTGGCGCCCTTGGCCTTAGCCTTGGCCTTGGCGGCGGTGACGCGCTCCTTCTGGAAGGTGGCGGCCAGCGGTTCGAGCGCCGGAATGCCGAAGGTCTGGGCGGCGGCGGTGGCATGGGCGAGCACGGCGTCGTGGTCGAGGGTGAGCGCGGTTTCCGAACCGTCGCGCGCGACCGCGACGAGCTGGCGCGCACCGGCCGGCACGAGCAGGCAGCCCTGGCGCAGGAAGCATTCGGTCGGCATCACGAGCGCGAGCAGGCCGAGGGCGTGGATGTAGGCGGCGGCGGGCGTGGGCGGCGTGGCGCGCCGCTGGCGGGTGTTGTCGCGCAGGGCGACGAGGTTGAGCGTGGCGGTGCGCAGGATGGGGCCGTCGGCCACGACGCCGCCGAGGCCTTCCTCGGCAGGCACGTGATCCAGACCAAGCTCCGAGAGCTTGTCGGGGAAGCCAAGTTCAGCCGACCCAAATGCGCTGTTGAACGTCGCCATGCGGCGGAGCTGGCGCACGTCGCGCGCGGTGATCGTGGCGCTGAAGGCGCGCGGGATCTTGAGCTGGCTGCCCTCGCCCCGGCTCTCCCAGATGCCGCAGATCAGGCTGGTGGGCGACAGGCGCGCGATGTCGTCCGGCCCGCTGGCGAAGCTGCGCATCGCGCGGTTGGCGTCGTCGCCGAGCGTCGAGAACTGGATGCCGGCGTCGGCGATGCGATGGCCGAGCTGGAGCATGTCGAGCGTGCGGGTCTCGCCGTTCGCAAGCGTGGCCGTGACTTCGACCTTGCGCACGAGGGCGCGGTAGGCGGGCTGCATCAGCGCTTCCTCGAAGCGGTTGGCCTGCGACTGCACCGAATCGACGGTGCAGAGGTTGCGGCCGTCGGTAAGCGGACTGATGCAGTAGGTGGGCTTGTTGCCCGCGCCGAGGTAGGTGGGCGGGAAGAAGGGCGTGCCCTCGCCGTCCACCGGCCGCAGCGTCTGGCGCGCGACGAGCGCGACGATGCCGTCGTCGGTGAGGAAGCGGTTCAGATCATCAGCAGGTGCGGCGGGCATGTCGGGTTCCTTTGCGGGACGGGTTGGGCGGGGAAGACGTCTTTCATCTTTCCGCTCGGGACAAGAGCGGCCTCGTAGGCGGGGCCGGCGCCGGGCAGCAGGCCGCGCGCAGCGGCGATGGCGAGCGGGCGCGGCAGCGGCTCGGGCCAGAGCCAGTAGCGATGGCTGGCGTCTGCCGGCGGTGGGAAGAAGTGCTGGAGGCCGATGGCGGACAGCAGCTCGACCCAGGGCCGGCTGCTCTTGAAGCGGGCGTGCTCGTTGAGCGAGAAGCCGGCGTCTTGCGCCGACCAGTTGGTGGCGCTGTCGAAGCGGAACTTGGAGGCGTCGGCGCCGACGCGCGCGCCGCCGAGGGTGGGCAGGTCGGCCGGGGTGAAGTCGGGCAGATCGAGGCTCGCGGCGCAGGACGCCACGAGGCTGTCGAGGATGACGGGAGCGCGGGTCTGGCCGGCGCCGAGCTTCCAGCCCGAGCCTTCGTCCAGCCCTTCGCCGAGCCAGGGGTTGAGCGGCAGCGGCGGCAGGCCGGCGAGGCGCAGCAGCAAGGGCGGATAGGCGGCGTCGGCCATCTCGGGACGCGTGGCTTCAGTGTCGGGCGCGACGGTGGCGCCGCGCAGGCTGGCGAGCAGCGCGAGCACGCCGTCGGCGTCGATGCCGTGCAGATGAAAGCCGCCGCCCGACCAGCTCGCCTCGACCACCCTGCCCGCATGCAGCGCGAGCGCGAACAGGCCGAGGCAGGCGAGGTATTCGCCGAAGTTGGCGGCATCGACGGGCAGCGAGAAGGCTTGCGGCGCGACGGTGGGGATGACGACTTCGGCGGGCGCGGGGGGCATGGCCCACGCGGGCTGCGCCGCGAAACGCTCGGCCTCCACCTCGGCGAGCACGTCGGCGGCCTTGAGCAGCGCTTCGAGATGGGCGAGCGCCCAGGGGCCGAGGCTGGCGCCGAGCGCGGCGTAATCGCGCGCCGCGCGATCGGCCAACGCCGCGCAGCCGGGCTTGTCGCGGGCATTGCCGAGAAACACCGGGCGCGCCCAGCCGTGATGCGAGACGACCAGATGCTGCTCAAGCCGCGTGAGGCCGTCGGCCGTCGGGCGCAGCAGCGAGCCGAGTTCGTGGCGGTAGCCGTCGTTGATGGCGTTGTCGAAGCGGGCGCCGCCGGACTTGGCGAGCGGTTGCGCGAGGTCGGCATTGCCGATGGCGCGCTGCCAGCGCGACTCGTCCTTGCCGGCGTCATGCGTGACGGCGGCGCGCGGATTCGCGGCGGCGAAGTCGGCGGGCAGCGACAGCGCGGCGGCGAGCGCGTGACCCGCTCGCGCGGCGAGCTGGAGGTGTTCGCCGAGAAGGCGCGGCCGAGGCGCCAGCGCCGCCAGATCACCGGCATCCGGCGCGTGGACGCCGGGGCGCGCCTGCCAGACGCGGACGCTCAGCTCGCATGGCGCGGCGGGCGCGATCGGGCAGTCATGGAAGACGATCTGCCAGCCCTCGCAACACGCGGCCAGCAGGCCGGGCAGCGTTGCGTCGTGCCGGTCGGCGCAGGACCAGACAGGCTGTTCGTCTTCAATGGCGAGCTTCACCGTGATGGCTTGGACCACGCCGCGCTCAAGGCCGTGGGCGTCGGTGCATTGGCCGGAAACGTCGGGCACTTCGGCCGTGGCATCGGCGTCGGGCTGCCCTTGCACCGACAGTCCGCCCGCCGCGCTGGCAAACAGCACCGTGCCGCCCGCCGGGAGGCGATCGAGCCAGCGCCAGACATGGGCACCGGGCATGAGCACGCCGCCCTCCGCGAGCTGGCCTTGGGCGTCGAGCAGCAACGCGAGCGGCGCGACGCCGGCGGGCGCCTTGAGCAGACGATCGACGATGAACTTGCGCGCCCGCTCGCGCGGCAGCCGCGCGAGTTCGGCCGTCACCAGCGGCCACGCATCCAGCCAGCGGCCGACGTCGGCATGGGCGGCGGGGAGCTGGCGCCATGCGAGCGTGATGTCGGCTTCCTCGTCCACGAGGCCCTGGATGTAGGTGGCGGGCGCGGGGCAGCGAAGCTGGCCGAGGCTGAGGCTGGTCATCGCGAACATGTCGATGACCTGGGGTTCGAGCGCGCGCATCGCGGGCGCCGGGTCGCAGGCGTCGGCATAGCCGGGCTGGTCGAGCAGCGCCGACAGCGCAAGCGGGCTGGCGTCGATACCGTCGGCATAGGCTGCAAGCGTTTGCAGAAGATCGATCGCGGCAAGGCAGCGCGGGCGCACGGCCTCCGGCGCCTCCTCGCCGTTGGCGTGGATGAGCGTGATCGCGCCCGCGCCCTGGCCTCGGCGGTTGATGCGGCCGGCACGCTGGATGAGGCGGTCGAGCGTGGCGAGGTCGAACAGGCCGATGTCGGCATCGATGTCAAGGCCGATTTCTCCGGCGCTGGTTGCGATGAAGAAGGCGCTGCCGTCGTTGCCGCGACGCTCGTCGCTGACGAAGCGCAGATAGGCCGGGCTGTCGAGCAAGGCCGTGCGCTCGTGGCCGCGCATCGTGCCGGTGAGCTGGACGATGCGCGCCGGGTCGATGCCCTTGCGGCCGAGGTCGCGCGCGATGGTCGCGGCCTGGTCGGGCGAGGCGACGAAGATGGCGACGGCGCGGTTGGCGTCGCGATGCGCCACGGCGGCATCGACGATGGCGGCCGCGATGGCGCCGCCGGCCTTGCGGCCTTCGGCCGCGATGGTCTTGAAGCCGAGCCGCTTGCGCGCCGACATGCGGGCGACGAGGGCGGCGTCGCTCGCGATGTCGCACACCAGCGGTTCGCCGCCCACGCCGGGACGCAGCGTGGCGGTCATCTCGATCACATGTATCAGCGGCCGGCCGATGGCGGCGGCATCGGCGGCGGCGCGCGCCTCGATCTGCCGCAGCAGGTGGCTGAACGCGGGCGCGAGGTGGGCCTCGTCGTGAACGACGAGCGTGTCGATGCCGAGCAGGCCGGCATGCGTGGCGGCGCGCGAGCGGCCGAGTCCGTAGCCACGGAACAGCAGGCGGCTGCCGAGCATGTCAGGCGTGGCCAGGACGATGGCGGGCGTGGACGGGTCGAGGCTCCATTCGCCGTTGTCGGCGAACTGGCCGCGCAGCGTCGAAATGGCGAGCGGTTTGCCGGTAACGGACAGCGAGGCAAGCGCATCGCGCAACGCGGGCAGCTCGCCCGCGTCGAGCAGTTCGCGGATGCGCACGCAAAGCCGGGTGGCCTCGTCGACCAGCACGCGGCGATTCACGGCAAAGGCCAGACGGCGCTGCGTGGCCGGCAGGCCGGCGCGGGCGCGGGTGGCGAGCGCCGCGACGAAGATGGCGACGAGCATCGTCTTGCCGGCGGCGGTGGGCACCTTGATCTGGCGCGGTGGCTCGCCCGCGACCATCCGCGCGAAGGCGCGCCGCTGCCAGTCGTAAGGCGCCCCGACCCCGAGGCGCGCAAACAGTTCGACCAGCAACGCATCGTCGATTCCAGGCATCTTCTCTTCCTTGCAAAAATGTTTGGAAAACGATGCATGCGCGTGCTCAGCCCGAACAGTTGGACAGTTTTGGGCGCAGCGAGTTGGTGTGCGCTACCGCACAAGTCATGACCATGTCGGCGAGCGACTGGAGAACGATGGGCATCAAGCCAATTTTGTATTGACACTGCCCACACAAACCGCAACGCTCCCCCGCACCACCACCGCAACGCCGCCCACCATGTCATCCACCACCATCAACGTCCGCGCCTCGCTCGAAGTGCGCGACCTCATCGACCGCGCCGCCACGCTGCAAGGCAAGACGCGCACGGATTTCATGCTCCAGGCCGCGCAATCGGCGGCGCAGCAGGTGCTGCTCGATCAGGTGTTCTTCACCGTGTCGCCCGAGCAGCTCGACGCCTTCGAGGCGGTGATGGCGCAGCCGCTGGCCGACGCCGACGCGCTGCGCGCGCTGCTCGCGCACAAGGCGCCGTGGGAGCAATGACGCGCGCGCCGCTGTCGGCGCCCGCGCTGCTCGACGCGCATCACGACTGCTCGAGCTTTGCTTGCGAGCACGAGGCGCTCAACGACTGGCTGCGCAAGCGCGCGCTGGCGAACCTGAGGGCGGGCGCGTCGCGCAGCTATGTGGTCTGCGCGGGCAAGCAAGTGGTGGGCTATTACGCGCTGGCGCCGGGTGCGCTGCTGCCGCAGGCGGCGACCGGCGCCGTGCGCCGCAACATGCCGACGCCGATTCCGGTGTTCGTGCTCGGCCGGCTGGCGGTGGACCGCGACTGGGCGGGCATGGGCATCGGCACCGGGCTACTCAAGGACGCGGTGCTGCGCTGCGTGCAGGCGGCGGCGATCGTCGGCGGGCGGGCGGTGCTGTGTCATGCCATCGACGAACGCGCCAAGGCCTTCTACCTGCGCCATTCCTTCGTGCAATCGCCCGTCGAGCCGATGACGGTGATGCTGCAACTCGACCGCGCGGCCGACCTGCTGGGCGGCTGAACTTCGCGATGCCGGCGCGCGCCGGCCGCCCCACCCCGATCACCATGCCCCCTCCCCTCCTCGCCGCCCTCGAAGCCGGCGGCACCAAGCTCCTCTGCGCCATCGGCACGGCCGACGATGCGGCCGCCCCGCGCTTCCTCTCCCGCGCCAGCTTCCCGACCGGCGACTCGCCCGCCCTCGCGCTCGGCGCCGTGGCCGACTGGTTCCGCGCCCAGCAGGCGGCGTTCGGCCCGATCGCGGCGCTCGGCATCGCAAGCTTCGGCCCGGTCGATCTCGACCCCGCCTCGCCCGGCTGGGGCCGCATCACCGCCACGCCCAAGCCGGGCTGGCGCGATGCCGATGTGGCGGGCGTACTACGCGCCGCGCTGCCGGGCATTCCGTTGGGCTTCGACACCGACGTGAACGGCGCGGCGCTCGGCGAGCAGCGCTGGGGCGCGGCGCGCGGGCTGGCGGAGTTCGTCTACATCACGATGGGCACCGGCATCGGCGCGGGCGGCATGGCGGGCGGACGTCTGCTGCACGGCCTCGTCCATCCCGAGATGGGCCACATGCGCCTGCCGCGCCTCGCGGGCGACGGCTTCGCGGGCGTCTGCTCCTTTCACGGCGATTGCTGGGAGGGGCTGTGCTCCGGCCCGGCCATCGCGGCGCGCACCGGCCGGCCGGCCGACGAACTGCCCGCCGACCATCCGGTCTGGGCGCTCTTGGCCGACACGACGGCGCTGGCCATCGGCAACCTCGTCTGCGTGCTGTCGCCGCGCCGCGTGATCCTCGGCGGCAGCGTGCGCAAGGCGGGCGGGCTGGGCGAGGCGGCGTTCTTCGCGCGGGTGCGCGCGACGTTGCGCGAGCGGCTGGCGGGCTACATCGCGCATCCGGCACTGGCCGATGGCATCGGCGAGTACATGGTGCCGCCGCTGCTCGGCGATGACGCCGGGCTGGCCGGGACGCTGGTGCTGGCGGAACAGGCGCTGGCCGCCGCCCGGACCGCCGTGGCAGGGTTGGCGCCCGTGCCGCCCCTTTGCGCACCTTCTTCCCTTTCCGCCACGCCATGACCCTCGACCAGATCGTTCCCTGGGGCCGCTCGCTGCGCGAGTACCGCTCGATGTTCTCCCTCACCGACGCCGACCTGGCCGTCCGCATCCTCGGCTGCGCCGACGGGCCGGCGAGCTTCAACGCCGAGGTCACGGCGCTGGGCGGGCGCGTGGTGTCGGCCGATCCGGTGTACCGCTTCGCGGCCGACGGCATCCGCGCGCGCATCGCCGAGGTCGCGCCGCGCGTGATCGACGAGCTGCGCCGCAACGCCGCCGACTACCTCTGGGACGAGGCCGGCGACGCCGATGCGCTCGGCCGGCTGCGCCTCGCGGCGATGGACGCCTTCCTCGCCGACTACGACGCCGGCCGCGCGGCGGGCCGCTACGTCGATGCCTCGCTGCCCGCCCTGCCCTTCGCCGACGGCGCCTTCGACCTCGCGCTGTGCTCGCACTTCCTGTTCCTCTACAGCGCCCAGGTGGACGCGGCCGCGCATCTGGCCGGCGTGCGCGAGCTGTGCCGCGTCGCGCGCGAGGTGCGCATCTATCCGCTCGTCGCGCTCGACAACCGGCCCTCGCCGCATCTGCCGGCGGTGCTGGCGGCGCTCGCGGCGGAAGGGCTGACCGCGAGCGTCGAGCCGGTCGCGCATCGCTTCCAGAAGGGGGCGACGGAGATGCTCAGGATCGTGCGGGGCTGACGGAGCGCGGGCAGCCCTGCCCGTGCGCAAACGGCGCGATTCGCGCGCCTGCCCGCCTCACCCCCGCGACACCCGCCAAACCCCATACGGCGCAAACCACGGATCGAGCCGGGTGTGCTGCATCTTCCCGGTCCATATCCACTTGTGCCCGGTCATCAAATCCTCGCCCGCCAGGCTCCCGTCATCCGGCAGGCCAAACAGCCATAGCGGCAATTCAAAGTCCGCTTCCTGCACGCGTTTCGGGTCGAGGTTGATCGCCACTAGAATGAAATTGCTCAAATCCTCGGTCGCCTTGGCGAAATACAGGATGTTGTCATTCCAGCAATTCAGGAATTGCGCGTTGGTGTGGGTTTGCAGCGCGGGGTTTTCGCGCCGCACGCGGTTGAGCGCGGCGATCTCGCCAATGATGTTGCCCGGCGCATTCCAGTCGCGCGGCCTGATTTCGTATTTGTCGGAGTCGAGGTATTCCTCCTTGCCGGGCACGGGTGCCGATTCGCACAGCTCGAATCCGGCAAATACACCCCACAGGCCCGAAAGCGTGGCGGCGAGTGCGGCTCTTATCAGAAATCCGGGCCGTCCCGAGTCGTGCAGGAATTTCGGATTGATGTCCGGCGTGTTCACGAAGAAATTGGGCCGGTACACGTCGCGCACCGGCGGCGCCGAAAGCTCGGTCAGGTACTGGATGAATTCGGCCTTGGTATTGCGCCAGGTGAAGTAGCTGTAGCTCTGGTTGAAGCCCACCTTGCCCAGCCGATACATCGGCTTGGGCCGCGTGAATGCCTCGCTGAGAAACATCGTTTCCGGATGCCGGCCGCGCACTTCGGCAATCAGCCATTGCCAGAACGGCAGCGGCTTGGTGTGCGGGTTGTCGACGCGAAAGATCTTCACGCCCTCCTTTACCCAGAACAGCACCACGTCGCGCAATGCGATCCACAAATCGGGCATGGCATCGCGCGCATAGAAATCGACGTTGACGATGTCCTCGTATTTCTTGGGCGGGTTTTCGGCGTGCTTGATGCTGCCGTCGGGGCGCCAGGCAAACCAGCCGGGATGCTGCTTGAGCCAGGGATGGTCGGGCGAGCACTGGATGGCGAAGTCGATGGCGAGTTCCAGGCCGTGGTCGGCGGCGGCGTCGCGCAGCTGGCGGAAGTCGTCGAGCGTGCCGAGCTGCGGATGGATGGCGTCGTGGCCGCCCTCCTCGCTGCCGATGGCGTAGGGGCTGCCGGGGTCGTCGGGCGCGGCCGTGAGCGTGTTGTTGCGGCCCTTGCGGTGGCTGCGGCCGATCGGGTGGATGGGCGGGAAATACAGCACGTCGAAGCCCATGGCGCTGATGGCCGGCAGCCGGCCGATCACGTCGGCAAACGTGCCGTGGCGCTCGGGCGAGTCGGTGATGCTGCGCGGGAACAGCTCGTACCAGCTGGCGAAGCGCGCGCGCAGGCGCTCGGCGTCGAGGGCGACCGGCGGCTCGGCGCGCACGAGGAAGGCGCGTTCGAGCGTGTCGTGGACGATGGCGCCGAGTTCGTCCGACAGCAGCAGGTCGAGCGCGGGCTCGGGCCGGGCGGCCAGGTCGGGCGCGGCCACGCCCTCGCCGGTCATGGCGGCGCCGGCGGTGCCGCCAGCCTCGGCGTGGTTGGCATCGGTGTCGGCATCAGCATCGGCGACCGGAGCCGCGCCCGCCGCCGCCGCGTCGGCCAGTGCGTCGAGCCGGGCGCAGGCGCGGTCGATGGCGTCGGCCTGGGCGCTGCTGGCGCCGGCGCTCGCGGCATCCAGCAGCGCGCGCGCTTCGGCCACTTCCACGCCCAGCGGCTGGCCGGCGGCACGCTTGCGCACGAGATGGTCGACCAGCGTGGCCCAGCGGTCCCACCAGGCTTCCACGGTGAATTCATGGCGGCCGAGGCGCCGGGGCACGAAGCTGGCGCGCCAGCGGTCGTTGGGCAGCGGCGTCATCGGCACGGCCTGCCAGTCGGCGCTGTCGGTGGCGCGCCAGAGCAGGCGGGCGGCGAGCCGGTCGTGGCCGTCGGCATAGATGTCGGCCTCGACGGTGACGGTGTCGCCGACGCAGCGCTTGATGGCGACGCAATCGGGGCCGGCGTCGGGGTCGAGGTTCTCGATGACGATGCGCGCCGCGCGGGTGGCGGCGAGCGCCGCCTTCTTGCCGCGCGCGACGGGCTGGAGGATGGGCTTGCCGGAGTGGGTGTCGAGCATGGAGCCGCCTTGGTTGCGCTAGCCCCGACTGGCCTGTGCGGGCGTCGGACTGCGCCGACGCGCCAGCCCCGCAAAGCGCGAAGCCCGGCGCGGGGCCGGGCTTCGGTGGGTTGCGGGACGCGCGCGGGCGTCCGATCTGATGCGGCGAGTGTGCCGGGCGCGGCGGGCGGCGCGCAGGCGCGATGCAAATGGTTGCCTGCGCCTGGCGACGCCGCGGCGCGGCTCAATCCACCGGCAGCGGCTCGCCCTTGCGATGCAGTTCGAGCCAGCGCTTCAGCTCGTTGACATGCTGGGTTTCCTCGTCGGCGAACTCGGTGGCGAAGCGGCGCAGTTCGGGATCGGTGGCGGTGGCGGCGATCGACTGGTAGTAGGCCAGGCTGGCCGATTCGGCATCGAGCGCGATTTCCAGCGCCTGCTCGCGGCCCACGAAGGGATCGGCGGCCCAGATGGCGGCGGTTTCGGGGCTTTCGATGTCGGGCCACTCGAATTCGGCGGCCTTGAGGTTGGGCACGTTGCGGTAGCCGCTGCGGTTGCGCGCGTCGGCCAGATGCATGCGCGAGTACTCGGCCAGCTGGCGGAACAGGCGCGAGACCTCGGTGTTGCCGGCGGTCTGCATGGCATCGGCGAGCTGGCCGAAGCGCAGCGCGGCGTCTTTCTCGAGTTCGATGGCGTAGGCCAGAAATTCTTCGACGGTTTGCATGGATGACTCCGGTGGAAATGGGCCGGCGACGGCAGGCTGACCCCGGCCCGCAGTGTGGTCCGCAGCGGCCGGAGCGCAAACCGGGAAAACCGGCGCCGGCGTCGGATCGGCGCGAAGCGGCGCGGACCGAATGCGCCCGGCTTGACCTGCATCAGGCCGGCGCGCCGGTTGCGCCGCCGCTCAGCCCTCGATCGAGACGTGGACCAGCGTCTGGTTGACCAGCTGGTAGGCGATCTCGCCGAAGGTGATCGGCCCGGTCATCGGCTCGGTGCGCTGGCCTTCGAGCCCGCTGTACAGGTAGTTGAGGATGCAGTTGCAGCTGAACGCGGGCGGGTCGGTGTCGCGCGGCAGGGCCGAGCGGAAGGCGCTCATGTAGTCGGCGACCGGCGCGGCGATGCGGTAGTCGACGCCCTCGAACACCGGCGCATACAGCTCGACCGTGCCGCGCGCGGCATCGATGCGCTTGATGCTGACGTTGATGCGCGCGCCGCAGTAGTCGGCCACCAGCGGCAGCCGCACGTCGATGCGGTGGCGGCCGAGCCAGCCGGCGAAGTTGACCGGCAGCCCGTCGACCTCGCAGCCGCTCACCAGAAAGCCCGATTGCGGGAAGCGGATGCTTTCGCCGGCGCCGGGCTGGAACACGTTGAGCGTGTCGACGCGGGCATAGCGGTCGGGCGGCAGGCCGATGTGCATGACCATCGCCGATTCGGTGTCGAAGGCGAGCGTGCGGCCATCGACCACCACCGGCGCGCGCTGGCCGATGTCGTCGAGATGCACGCCGGCGACCCAGCCGGCGAGCGGCTTGACGTACATGTCGGCGTACTCGGGCGCGTCGTGGGCGAAGGCCGAGTGCAGCGCGGTGAAGGCCGGCAGGATGATGAGCGACCAGCCGTGCTCGGGCGCATCGGTGCAGACGCGGGCAATGCTGCGCAGGTCGTAGCGGCGGATTTCCGGCGCGCCGCGATAGCCGCGCACCTCGGTCAGGAAGACCTTGTCGCGCGACACCTCGCCGCCGGCCGGCCCCATGAAGTAGGGAATGCTGCCGCCGATCCAGTTGCCGGCCGGCAGCTGGCGCAGTGCCGCTTCATCGGCGGCCACGCTGTGGAAGCGGCCGCTGCGCAGCCGTTCGGCGGCTTCGGCCACGCTCACCAGCATGCCGCCGCCGCGCGAGATGGTGGCGGGGATCATGCAAACCTCCGGGCCTGCTGGGCCAGTTGCAGCGTCTCGTGCGCGAGCTGGCGCGGGTTGCGCGCGAAGTAGGCATGCAGCTCGCCGGCGCGGCGCGCGCGCTCGGCCGGCGCTTCGTTGCCGTCGAGGCTGGCGCGCGCCTTGTTGAGCAGCAGCTTGAGGCCGAGCTGCTGGATGTCGATGTCGAGCTGGCCGCCGACCAGCGCGGCCCAGACCGGCGAGCTGGCGTCGGGCACGGCGGCCGGGCTGGCGGCGGCGACCGGCGCGCTGGCGGCGGTCGCCGTCTGGGCCGTGGCCGGCGCCTGCGGCAGGGTCGAGGGGCCGGCGGCGGTGTCGCCACCGGCAGCCACGGCTGCGCTGCGCGGCGCAGGTGCCGGCGCCCGCGCGGCGGCCGGCGCGAGCGGCTCGGCCAGCCGGGCAAAGCGGCGCACTTCCTCGGCCGGCAGATCGAGCAGCAGCGCGACGGCATCGGGATTGAGGCCGGCGCGCAGGCCGTTGGCCAGGCGCGCGGCGAGCGCCCGGGTAAAGCGCAGACCCGGCTCGCCGGCCCAGGGCGCGTCGGGGATGGCGGCATCGGCCGGCAGCGCCAGGGTGATTTCGCATTGCCAGCCGAGCAGGTCGACATGGCGCCAGCGCAGCTCGCGCGCGGTCTCGACTTCGCGCAGCTTGAACCAGCCGCGCTCGGGCTCGGGGCCGATGCGCACGCTGACCAGATGCCGCTCGGTATCGAGCCGGCAGTCGGTGGTGCGCCAGGGTTCGGCTACATCGAGCAGCCGCTGCAACATTCCGGATTCCAGCATGGTTGTCTCTCGTCCTCGTTCTGGGCGGCTACCCGGCAGTCGGGGCCGCATTGACGACGCACGCCGCCTGGACGTCCGCCGCTTGTTTTTTTGTGCGGCGGGATGCTGCCACGCAGGCCCGCAAAGCCCTTGCCGCCAGTTGGGGCGGCCACAGCCGGACGATGAAAGCCGTGACCGAAGTCACGAAAAACGCCTCAGTACGGTGCGCCTGACTCGAAGACTTCGAATTCGGCGTTGCCGATCATCGGCGCGTCGTAGAAGGCCTCGGGCGGCAGCGCACGCAGCAGCAGGTGCACCGCGCGCGCCACGAAGCCGTGCGCCACCAGCAGCACGGTCTCGCCGGCGTGCTCGGCGCGCAGCGCGGCCAGCGCCGCGTCCACCCGGTCGACGGCCTGGCGCATGGTCTCGCCGCCGGGCGGGCCGTCGTCCCAGTGGCGCGCGATGCGGCGCGCCCACAGCTCGGGATAGCGCGCCTCGATGTCCTCGCGGCTCAGGCCCTCGAACACGCCGTAGCAGCGCTCGCGGAACTCGCCCATCAGCAGCACCGGCAGGCCGTGGCTGGCGGCGACGATCTCGGCCGTCTGGCGCGCGCGTTGCAGCGGCGACGCGACGATGCGCGTGAGCCCGGCCGGCAATCGGCGCGCCAGTTCCTCGGCCTGGGCGATGCCGGCGGCGTTGAGCGGCGGATCGCTGCTGCCCTGGAAGCGCTGCTGCGCATTCAGATCGGTCTGCCCGTGGCGGGCCATGTAGAGCTTCATCGGCATTTCCTGCGTGATCCGTGGCGCGACAATGCACGCCTCCTCTGCCCTGCTGCGACGTCGCCATGCCCATCGCCTATCTCAGCACCCTCACCGCGCCCGAACGCTCGGCCCGCGCCAACCTGCATCTGGGCGTGACGCTCGCCTTCGTGGCCGGCGCGCTCAATGCGGGCGGCTTTCTGGCGATCGGCCAGTACACATCGCACATGACCGGCATGGTCTCGGCCGCCGCCGACAATCTGGCGCTCGGCAACGGCGTGCTGGTGCTGGCGGCGCTGCTGTCGATCGTGGCCTTCGTGACCGGCGCGGCGACGACGGCGGTGATGGTGAACCACGGCCGGCGTGCCGCGCGTCGGAACATCTACCAGCCGCCGCTGCTGGCCGAGGCGCTGCTGCTGCTGCTGTTCGGCTCGGTCGGCAGCCTGCTCAGCCCGCATGAAATCGTGAGCGTGTCGCTCGGCGCGGTGCTGCTGTGCTTCGTGATGGGCCTGCAGAACGCGCTCGTCACCAAGATTTCCAATGCCGAGATCCGCACCACGCATGTGACCGGGCTGGTCACCGACATCGGCATCGAGCTGGGCAAGCTTTTCTACTGGAACCGGCCCGGCGGCGCGCCCGGCGCGGCCGAGGTGCAGGCCAACCGGCGCCGGCTGCGGGTGCATTCGCTGCTGGTCGGCGGCTTCTTCGTGGGCGGAGTGACGGGGGCGCTGGGCTTCAAGCATCTGGGCTTCGGCGCGACGATTCCGCTCGCGCTGGCGCTGGTGGCGATGTCGGTTGCGCCGGCGTTCTCGGCGCCGCGCGCGGCGGGCTGAGGCGGCGGGCCGACACGGCCGCTCGCCGCCTGCACGAGCCGGGTCGCTGGCGCCCAGCTCGCCGCGCCGCGCCGCGCTCAGTCGCCCTTGCCCGGCCTGAAGTCGAGCGCCGGCGTGTCGATCGGCGCGGCCAGATCGCCGAGCGAGCCGCCGCGTTCGCGCAGGAAGGCTTCCAGCGCCGGCAGCAGCGGCCCGAGCCGGCGCTCCAGCGTGTCGTTGATCGTGTCGACCACCACCTGGGTGCCGCGCTCGATCTCCACGTTGAGCCGGTCGCCGGCCTGCTTGTGGCCGAAGGTGGTCATGCGCAGCGTCTCGGGGATGAGCCAGATCTCGAACCAGCCCTCGGCGCGGTTCACCTCGGCGATGGTCAGGCTGGCGCCGTTCACCGCCACATAGCCCTTGGGAAAGATGTAGCGCAGCCCCTGCTCGGGCACGGCGATGCGCAGCACGTAGTTGTTCTCGGGCTGGCGGATGCTGGCGAGCGTGGCGGTGAAATCGACATGGCCCGAGATCGGATGGCCGCCGATCTCGGCGCCGTCCCGGGCCGCGCGTTCCACGTTGATGCCGTCGCCGACCTTGAAATCGCCGAGCGTGGTGATCGCCAGGCTCTGCTGCATCACGTCGAATTCGGCCGATTGCGGGCCGGTGAGCCGCGTGACCGTCAGGCAGACGCCGTCATGCGCCACGCTCGCGCCGATGGCGAGGCCGTCGGCGAAGCCTTCGGGGAAGTCGATGGCGAAGGTGCGCAAGCCCGCGCGGTCGGTAATGGCCGCGACCTTCGCGACGCCCTGGACGATGCCGGTGAACATGGTGGTGGCTCCTGAAAACCGCGATTGTCCATGACTGCGCCGGCGCGCCCGGCGGTTCCCTGCCCCACCCGCCGCCGCCCGACCGAGACCGCCCATGACCGCGACCGCACCGCCGCCCGCCGGCGAACCCACCGCCGCCGACCTGCTCGCCGACCCCGGCTGGCTCGCCACGCTGCGCAGCAAGATGCAGCGCTTCGCCCGCCTGCAACTCGGCGACGACGGCGCCGCCGACGACGCGGTGCAGGAAGCCCTGGTCGGCGCGCTCACCGGCGCCGGCCGCTTCACCGGCCGCGCCGCCGTGCGCACCTGGGTCTTCGCCATCCTCAAGAACAAGATCGCCGACCAGCTGCGCGCGCGCCGGCGCAACCCGCTCGTGGCCGATCTGGCGCCCGCCTGCGAGGCCGACGACGACAGCCTCGACGAACTCTTCGTGGCCGACGGCCACTGGTCGCCCGAAGCCGCGCCGCGCGACTGGGGCGACCCCGAGGCCGCGCTCGACAACCGCCAGTTCTGGACCGTGCTCGACGCCTGCCTCGACGGCCTGCCGCCGCGCCTCGGCCGCGTCTTCCTCATGCGCGAAGTGGTGGGGCTCGAATCGCACGAGGTCTGCGCGGAACTCGGCATTGCGAGCGGCAATCTGTTCGTGATGCTGCATCGCGCGCGGCTGCGGCTGCGCGAATGCCTCGATCAACGCTGGTTTGCGGAGCGCCGCCCATGCTGAATTGCCGCGAGGCCGCGCGCCTCATGTCCGAAGCCCAGGACCGCAAGCTTGGCGTCGGCGAAACCCTCGGGCTGCGCTTCCACCTCGCGCTGTGCGAGAACTGCATGCGCTACCGCGAGCAGCTCGCCGTCATGCGCCGCGCGCTGCGCCGCTACCGCGACGACCGCCACGACGACGGTACCGACGCCGGTTGAAGCCGCGCCCGGACCGGCGCCACGGCCGGCCCGCCCCCGCGCGACGCCCCGCCAGAAAATTTTTTCGCCCGCTGTAAGTTCCCCGCCCCGCCAGACGATCAAGCCTCGGGACCGCGATTGCGGCCCGGGGGCGGCAAGCCAGCCGCCTCCTTCCATCCCTTGAAGGAGCTTCATCATGCGCAACCAATCCCTCGTCGCCGCCGCCCTTGCCGGTCTCATGCTCGCCGCCGCCCAGGGCGCCTCGGCCGCCGACGACATGGCCAAGAAGGACGCCAAGGAAAAGTGCTACGGCGTCGCCAAGGCCGGCCAGAACGACTGCGCCAACAAGAGCGGCACCCATGCCTGCCAGGGGCAGTCCAAGGCCGACAACGACCCGACCGACTTCAAGCTGGTGCCGGCCGGCAGCTGCGAAAAGATGGGCGGCAAGAAGGCCTGAGGCGCGCCGTGACGACCGCCCCTGGCATTGGCGGCGCAGTCCCGGTCGGCATCGGGCTGCGCGCGCCGCATCACGCGGCCTTCGCGGCCGGGCTCGGGCCGGAGCACGCCGCGCGCCGGCCCGACTGGCTCGAAGTGCATTCGGAAAACTACTTTGCCGAGGGCGGCGCCGCGCCGGCGCTGCTCGACCGGCTGCGCGCCGACTGGGCCGTCAGCCTGCACGGCGTGGGGCTGGGGCTCGGCTCGGCCTGCGGGCTCGATGGCGCGCATCTGGCCCGACTGGCGCGGCTGGTGCGGCGCGTGCAGCCGATGCTGGTGTCGGAGCATCTGTGCTGGGGCGCGGTGCCGGGGCGCCATCTCAACGACCTGCTGCCGCTGCCGCTCGACCGGGCCACGCTGGCGCTGATGGTCGACCGCGTGAGCGCGGTGCAGGACGCGCTGGGCCGCGGCATCGCCATCGAGAACGTGTCGGCGCTGCTGCGCGCCGCCGGCGACGAATACGACGAGAGCGGCTTTCTGGTCGAGCTGGCGCGGCGCAGCGGCTGCCGGCTGCTGGTGGACATCAACAATTACGCGGTCAACCGGCACAACCTGGGCGTGGATGCGCGCGCGGCGCTCGCCGCGATCCCGCGCGAGCTGGTGGCCGAGGTGCATCTGGCCGGGCATTCGGTGGTGGACGGCGTGGCCATCGACGACCACGGCAGCGCGGTCGGCGCCGAGGTGCTCGCGCTGTACGGCGAGTTCATCGCGCGGGTCGGACCGGTGCCGACGCTGATCGAGCGCGATTGCGCGATCCCGCCGCTGGCCGAACTGCTGGACGAGGCCGGCGCGGTGCGCGAGCTGGCGCGGCGGCGGCTCGCGGCCGGCGCGCCCGCATCGCCGGCGGTGGCCCGGCCCGCTGCTATCGCGGCCACCGCCGCAAGCGCGGCGGAGCGGCCGCCGCTGGCCGACTGGCAGCAGGCCTTCGCCGATGCCATCGTCGACCGCGACGCGACGCCGGCCTTCCTGCCGCAGTGCCGGCTGCATGAAGCGGGCGCGGCCAGCACGACCGACGCCGCCGCCCTCGCCCACCGCCTCGCGCTCTATCGCGGCAACCTCGCGGCCCATGCCGGCACTGCGCTGCGCGGTGCCTATCCCGCGATTGCCGAGGCGCTTGGCGACGATGCGCTCGACCGCATCGCGCGCCAGCTCATCCGCCAGCACCCGTCGCGCAGCGGCAATCTCGACGCCTGGGGCGAAGCGCTGCCGGGCTTCCTCGCCGGGCAGGCCGAGCCCGCGCTGGCCGACCTCGCGCGGCTCGACTGGGCGCGCCATCTCGCCTGGTCGGCGCCGGACGCGCCTGCCCTCGCGCTCGCCGACCTCGCCGCCGCCGACCCCGAGGCCGTGGCCGACTGGCGCCTCGCCAGCCACCCGGCCGCCGCGCTCGTCGCCTGCGACGACGGCTGCCGGCTCGTCGCGCGGCCGGCGCAGCACGCCGATGTCTGGCCGCTCGACCCGGCGCAGACGCGCTTCTTCCGCCAGCTCGCCGCCGGCACGCCGCTCGGCGACGCCGCCGCTACCGCCGGCCTCGACGCCGCCGCGCTCATGCAAACCCTCGCGCTCGGCATCGAGGCCGGCGCCTGGCTCCCGCCCCAACCTTCTTCGAAAGCCCTTCGCCATGACCGCGCTGCTCTCGCTCTGGATGCCGATTGACCGTCTGCTGGCCGGCTGGGGCCTGTCGCTCTGGCTGCTGGCGCTGCGGCTCTACGTCGGCTGGCAATTCTTCGGCTCCGGCCTGGTGAAGGTGCAGGACTGGTCTTCCACCGTCGCGCTGTTCGAGACCGAGTATTCGGTGCCGCTGCTGTCGCCCCAGCTGGCGGCGCTGGCCGGCGCGGGCGGCGAGCTGCTGCTGCCGCCGCTGCTGTTCGCCGGCCTGTTCACGCGCCCGGCGGCGCTGGCGCTGGCGGTGGTGAACGGCGTGGCGGTGCTGTCGTATCCGGCGCTGTTCGGCTTCGACTGCCCGGCCGCGATCCAGTCGCATGCGTGGTGGGGCGCGGCGCTCGTCGGGCTGGGTTGTGCCGGCGCGGGGCGACTGTCGGTCGATGGCTGGCGCGCCGGTCGGGCCGGCAGGGCTTAGTCGCCGCCTGTCATGAAGCCTTCAAACGCGGCCACCACCCTTCGCGCTCCTTTCATCCGGAGCCCACCATGAAGCATCTCCCCGAGCACAACGGCGCCGACCACGACGAAGACGCCGTCGTCAATCCTTCGGCCAATCCGCATTTCAACGACGTGCTCGGCGCGCGCCTGTCGCGCCGCGGCCTGCTCAAGGGCGGCGCGGGCGCGGCGGCCATGTCGATGCTGGGCGCCTTCACGCTCGCCGGCTGCAACAGCGACGACGATGACGACAAGGGCACCAGCCAGCCGGTCAGCGCGCTCGGCTTCACCGCCGTGGCCAAGAGCCAGGCCGACAGCGTCTCGATCGCCAGCGGCTATACCGCCACGCCGGTGCTCAAGCTGGGCGACCCGATGAATGCGGCCACCGCCGCCTACAGCAATGCCGGCACCGACAGCGGCGACTCCTTCGCCAACCGCGTCGGCGACCATCACGACGGCATGTTCTGGTTCGGCGTCAATGCCGCCGGCACCGGCTGGGACGCCAGCGTCTCGTCGCGCGGCCTGCTCGCGATGAACCACGAGAACATCACCCAGCTGTTCCTGCATGCCAACGGCCCCACCACCGTGAGCAATGTGCGCACCGTGGCCGACGAGTGCATCAAGGAAATGAACGCCCACGGCGTGTCGATCAACGAGCTGGTCAAGTCGGGCGACAGCTACGCGCATGTGGCCACGTCGAGCTTCAACCGCCGCATCACCGCGCTCACGCCCATCGACCTGTCGGGCCCGGTGGCGCAATCGGCGCTGGTCGTCACGCGCTACTCCACCAGCGGCGCCGCCACGCGCGGCACCATCAACAACTGCGCCAACGGCAACACGCCCTGGGGCACCTACCTCACCTGCGAGGAAAACTGGGCCGGCTACTTCAAGCGCGCCAGCGGCGACGACGCCCTGCGCAGCGCCGCCGAAGTCACGGCGCTCAAGCGCGTGGGCATTGCCGCCGGCGCCAACGGCAGCTACCGCTGGACCACCGCCACGCCCGCCGACGCCAGCGACACCCGCTTCGCGCGCTGGGATGCGAGCGTGACCGGTGCCAGCGCCAGCGCCGATTTCCGCAATGCGCCCAACACCTTCGGCTGGGTCGTCGAGATCGATCCGTTCGCGCCCTCGGCCGCGCCGCGCAAGCGCACCGCGCTCGGCCGCTTCGCCCACGAAGGCGCCTGGCTCGGCCCCGTCACCGCCGGCAAGCCGCTGGTCTGGTACATGGGCGACGACTCGCGCAACGAGTACGTCTACAAGTTCGTGTCCAGCGCCAACTGGGACGCCGCCGACATCGGCAAGGGCTATGCGGCCGGCGACAAGTACCTGAACAGCGGCAAGCTCTACGTGGCCAGGTTCAATGCCGACGGCAGCGGCCAGTGGATCGAACTCGCCTTCGGCAGCAACGGCATCGGCGCCACCTCGGCCAACTATCCGTTCGCCAGCCAGGCCGATGTGCTCGTCAACGCGCGGCTCGCCGCCGACGTGGCGGGCGCCACCAAGATGGACCGGCCCGAGTGGACGGCGGTCAACCCGGTCAACGGCGAGGTCTACGTCACGCTCACCAACAACAACGCCGCCAACCGCCCGGTCAGCGCCGTCGACGCCGCCAATCCGCGCCACTACAACGACAAGAAGACCACCGGCGCCGACCAGTGGGGCAATCCCAACGGCCACATCCTGCGCTGGCGCGAAGCCGGCAGCGACCCGGCCGCCACCAGCTTTGCCTGGGACATCTTCGTGTTCGGCGCCCGCTCCACCGCCGATGCGACCAACGTCAACATCTCGGCGCTGACGGCCGACAACGACTTTTCGAGCCCCGACGGCCTGTTCTTCAGCCGCGCCAACCCGGGCCTGCTGTGGATCGAGACCGACGACGGCGCCTACACCGACGTGACCAACTGCATGCTGCTGGCCGCCGTGCCGGGCAAGGTCGGCGACGGCGGGGCGCGAACGGTGGCCAACACCGGCAGCGACGGCAGCAGCAAGTCGGTCGCCACGCTGGTCGGCAAGGCGCCGGGCACGCTGCTGCGGCGCTTTCTGGTCGGCCCCAAGCAATGTGAACTGACCGGCCTGGCCGAAACGCCCGACGGCGAAACCCTGTTCGCCAACATCCAGCATCCGGGCGAGGACAGCGCCTCGGCCACCGACAGCGCCAGCTACGGCAGCCACTGGCCGGATGGCGGCACGGCGCGTCCGCGCTCGGCCACGCTGGTGATCCGCAAGACCGGCGGCGGCAAGATCGGCGTGTGATGGCGGGCGGCCGCCGCAGCGCGGCCGCCCCAAAAGCGGAACGGGCCGCCGAAGCGACCCGTTCCGTTCACCGCAAGCGCGTCCGGCTCAGCCGAGCTTGCCGTGGCACTGCTTGAACTTCTTGCCCGAGCCGCAGGGGCAGGGATCGTTGCGGCCGACCTTCACGCCGGACACCGGCTCGGCCACGGCCAGCGCCGCCGGCGCGCCCGCATCGCCGGCCGCCACTTCGGCCAGATCGTCGAACTCGGCATGCCGGCCCTGGGCATGCGCCAGCAGACCTTCGCCGGCCTGCTCGATGCGCTCTTCCGCCTCGACCACCTGCTCGGGGCTCTGCACGCGCACGCTCATCAGCATGCGGGTCACTTCCAGCTTCACCTTGTCGAGCATCTGGCCGAACAGCTCGAAGGCCTCGCGCTTGTATTCCTGCTTGGGGTTCTTTTGCGCGTAGCTGCGCAGGTGGATGCCCTCGCGCAGATAGTCGAGCCCGGCCAGATGCTCGCGCCAGGCGCTGTCGACGGCTTGCAGCATCACGCTGCGCTCGAAGCCGTTGAAGGCTTCGCGGCCCACCAGCGCCACCTTGGCCGCGTAGGCGTCGTCGGCCGCCGCGATCACGCGTGACAGCAGCTCGTCGTCGGTGAGCTTGTCGTCGGCTTCGAGCCACGCCGCCAGCGGCACGTCGAGCCGCAGGTCCTCGCGCAGGATCGATTCCACCGCCGGCAGGTCCCACTGCTCTTCGACCGCGTTTTCCGGCACATGGGCGCGGAACAGGTCGGTGATGACGCCGTGGCGCAGGTTGCCGACCATCTCGCCCAGATCGGCCTCGGCCAGGATGTCGTTGCGCTGCTGGTAGACCACCTTGCGCTGGTCGTTGGCAACGTCGTCGTACTCCAGCAGCTGCTTGCGGATGTCGAAGTTGCGCGCCTCGACCTTGCGCTGCGCGCCCTCGATGCTGCGCGTGACGATGCCGGCCTCGATCGCCTCGCCTTCGGGCATGTTCAGCTTGTCCATCACCGCGCGCACCCGGTCGCCGGCAAAGATGCGCAGCAGCGGATCGTCGAGCGACAGGTAGAAGCGCGACGCGCCCGGATCGCCCTGGCGCCCGGCGCGGCCGCGCAGCTGGTTGTCGACGCGCCGGCTCTCGTGGCGCTCGGTGCCGATGATCTTGAGGCCGCCCTCCTTCACCACGAGGTCGTGCTGCGCCTGCCAGTCGTCGCGCAGCTTCTGCGCCATCACGGCCTTCTGCTCGTCCGACACGTCCTGGCCGGTCACCGTCAGCTCGATCTGCTTCTCGACATTGCCGCCGAGCACGATGTCGGTGCCGCGACCCGCCATGTTGGTGGCGATGGTCACCGCGCCCGGCTTGCCGGCCTGGGCCACGATCAGCGCCTCGCGCTCATGCTGCTTGGCGTTGAGCACCTCGTGCGGCAGGCCGGCCTTGGTCAGCGCCGCCGACAGCACTTCCGAGTTCTCGATCGAGGTGGTGCCGACCAGCACCGGCTGGCCGCGCTTGTGGCACTCGGCGATGTCGGCAACGATGGCCGCATGCTTCTCGGCCGCGCTGCGGAACACCTGATCGTTGTAGTCCTTGCGCTGCGGCACGCGGTTGGTCGGGATCACCACCGTTTCGAGCGAATAGATTTCCTGGAACTCGTAGGCCTCGGTATCGGCCGTGCCGGTCATGCCCGAGAGCTTCTCGTACATGCGGAAGTAGTTCTGGAAGGTGATCGAGGCCATGGTCTGGTTCTCGGCCTGGATCTTCACGCCTTCCTTGGCCTCGACGGCCTGATGCAGCCCGTCGGACCAGCGCCGGCCGACCATCATCCGGCCGGTGAACTCGTCGACGATGGTCACCTCGTTGCCGCGCACCACGTAATGCTGGTCGCGGTGGAACAGGTAGTGCGCGCGCAGCGCCGCCATCAGGTGATGCATCAGCGCGATGTTGGCGGCGTCGTACAGCGACGCGCCCTCGGGCAGCAGGCCCAGGCGGGTGAGCGTTTCCTCGGCCTTGGCGAAGCCGGCTTCCGACAGCGTGATGCGCTGGGCCTTCTCGTCGAGCCAGAAGTCGCCGGCCGCCTCGGGCCCGTCGGGCTTGGGCTCCTCGGTCATGCGCACCATGGTCGGCGGCACGACGTTCATCTTGACGTAGAGGTCGGTGTGATCCTCGGCCGGCCCGCTGATGATGAGCGGCGTGCGCGCCTCGTCGATGAGGATCGAGTCGACCTCGTCGACGATGGCGTAGACGAGGCCGCGCTGAACCCGGTCGCCGACGCCGTAGACCATGTTGTCGCGCAGGTAGTCGAAGCCGAATTCGTTGTTGGTGCCGTAGGTGATGTCGGCGGCGTAGGCGGCCTGCTTCACGTCGTGCGGCATCTGCGACAGGTTGATGCCGGTGCTCAGGCCCAGAAAGCCGTAGAGCTTGGCCATCCACTCGGCATCGCGCTGGGCGAGGTAGTCGTTGACGGTGATGACATGCACGCCGCGCCCGCTGAGGGCGTTGAGATAGACGGGCAGCGTGGCGGTCAGCGTCTTGCCCTCGCCGGTGCGCATCTCGGCGATCTTGCCGTAGTGCAGCACCATGCCGCCGATCAGCTGCACGTCGAAATGGCGCATGCCCATCACGCGCTTGCCGGCCTCGCGCACCACGGCGAAGGCCTCGGGCAGCAGCTCGTCGAGCGTGGCGCCCTTGGCCAGCCGGTCGCGGAACTCGCCGGTCTTGGCCTTGAGCTGCTCGTCGCTGAGCGGCTGGATCGACGCTTCGAGCGCGTTGATGTCAGCCACCGTGCGGCGGTACTGCTTGAGCAGCCGGTCATTGCGGCTGCCGAAAATTTTCTTGACGAATCCGAGCATGGGGAGACACCAGAAGGTCCGCGCCACAGGGGGCGGGGCGGACCGCGCGACGCGGCGCTCGGGACCGGCGGCGCAGCGGGCAGGCTGCGCCAGACGGATCGAAGGACGCGCCGTGCGTGGGGAAATGGGACGGCCGTTCGATGTGTTGCGACTCTGGCGCGCGCCTTGAAAGCCGCTTGACGGGCGCCGGAAAAAACGCTGGGCATCTTAACATCGGGTCATGTCACGTCCGCGCGCACTCCCCCTCACCAACTGGCTGTCCGATGTGGAAGGCCTCGGCCCGCTCATGCCGTCGGTCGACCGGCTCATTCAATTGCAGGCCAGCGTCGACCGCTTCTGCCGCAGCCGGCGGCTCGGCGCGGTGTGGGTGCGCGAGACCGTCGGCCTCGCGCTCAAGCCGCGGCTGCTGCTGGTGGTGGGCATGCAGGCGCAGGCGGTCAAGCTCAAGAATGCGGCGCCCGGGCTGCTCGACCAGCTGCGCGCCGAGGGCTGGAATTTCCACGACATGCAGGTGCGCGTGAAGTACGGCATCGGCGAGGCGGCCTGGGCGCCGGCGCCGGATCACCCGCCCAAGCCGGGGCTGAAGGCGGAGCAGGTGGCAGGGTGGGAGCGGCTGGCCGACGAGCTGGATGAGGGGCCGCTGCGCGAGGCGGTGCTGCGGCTGGTGGCGCATCACCGGGGGTAAGCGGCAGGCTTCCATCGCCTTTCGGCCATCACCGCAGCGTCATCACACACCGTCATCATCGACGCGACTCCACAACGGGAATCGCGTTGGAAATCCGCAAGCTGGTCGCCCCTGCCTTCGCCGCGCTGCTGCTCGCCGGCGTCGGCGCCGGCATCTGGGTCTCGCATGAAAGCGTCGGCGTGCAGCAGGCCGCGCGCGTCGAGCAGGCGAAGCAGGTCAGCCTGCGCGGCCTGATCGGCTCGGAGAAGGAAGCCTTCTTCGCCGACCCGCGCGTGCAGCAGGCGCTCGCGGCGCAGGGCATCGCGGTCACGGTCGAGAAGGCCGGCTCGCGCGCCATCGCCAGCCGCTACGACGCGGCCAAGTACGACTTCGGCTTTCCGTCCGGCGCGCCGGCGGCTACCCAGTTGAATCGGCAGGCGAAGGCGGCGCGCGTGTTCACGCCCTTCTTCACGCCGATGGTGCTGGCGAGCTGGCGGCCGATCGCCGACATCCTGGTTGCCAACGGCATTGCGGCGCGCGAGGGCGAGGTGTTCTACGTCGTCGATCTGCCGCGCCTGATGACGCTGATGGCGCAAAGCACGCGCTGGCGCGACCTGAAGCAGAGCGCGGCCTTCGCCAGCGGCAAGTCGGTGCTCATCGCCTCGACCGATGTGCGCACGTCCAACAGCGCGGCGATGTATCTGTCGCTGGCCAGCTATCTGGCCAACGATCAGCAGGTGGTGCAGAGCCAGGACGACCTCGACCGCGTGCTGCCGGTGGTCGAGCCGCTATTCCTGCGCCAGGGCTTTCAGGAGCAGTCGTCGGCCGGGCCGTTCGAGGACTACCTCGCGCTCGGCATGGGCAAGACGCCGCTGCTGATGGCCTACGAGTCGCAGCTGGTGGAGTTTCTGCTGCGCCATCCGGAGCGTGCCAAGGCCGGCGACATGGTGCTGATGTATCCGAAGCCGACCGTCTTCTCCAAGCATGTGCTGGTGCCCTACACGCCGGCCGGCGAGCGCCTCGGCGTCGCGCTCGAAACCGATCCGGCGCTGCGCGAGCTCGCGCACGAATACGGCTTTCGCACCGGCGGCGAGGTGCGCGGCCCCGAGGTCTGGGCCAGGGCCGGCGTGCATGTGCCCGAGCAGCTCGTCGATGTCATCGATCCGCCGAGCCAGGAATGGCTCGAACGCATGACCGTCGCCATCGAGGCGCGGTTCCGCTAGTCCGCAGCAACACCATCGGGAGTCCGACCATGAGCAGCTCCGCAGCGCCGCAAGACTTCACGCTCGAACCGCCCGCGCCGGTCGCGCCAGTGCCGCTCGAATCGGCCGGCGGGCGCATCCGGCTCAAGCCCGAGGAGCTGGGCCAGCTCGACGAGCAGGTGCGCCAGTTCATCGGCGACATCACCGACTGCGACAGCCGCGACCCGAAGTTCAAGGCCGCCATCGAGCGCATCCATTCGATGGGCAACAAGGACATCGAGGCTTCGGCATCGATGTCGAACCGCATGCTCGACCGGCCGGTCGGCACGCTCAAGAACGGGCTGATCGACCAGGGCTCGGAGATCGGCGCCGGCCTGCTCGACCTGCGCCGCACGGTCGAGGAGCTGGACCCGTCGCGCCAGGGCGATCTGTTCAGCCCGCGCAAGCTGCTCGGCTTCATTCCGTTCGGCAACAAGCTCGTCGACTACTTCCAGCGCTACCAGTCGTCGCAAAGCCATCTCAACGCGATCATCGAGGCGCTGAAGCGCGGGCGCGACGAGCTGCTGCGCGACAACGCCGCCATCGAGCAGGAGAAGGCCAATCTGTGGACGCTGATGGAGCGGCTGGAGAAGTACGTCTACCTCGGCCGCAAGCTCGACGAGCAGCTCGAAGCGCGGGTCGCGGCGCTCGACGCGAGCGACCCCGAGAAGGCGCGCGTGGTGCGCGAGGAAATGCTGTTCTACGCAAAGCAGAAGCAGACCGATCTGCTCACCCAGATGAGCGTGAACATCCAGGGCTATCTGGCGCTGGACATGATCCGCAAGAACAACCTTGAGCTCATCAAGGGCGTGGACCGCGCGACGACCACCACCGTGTCGGCGCTGCGCACGGCGGTGATCGTGGCGCAGGCGCTGGCGAACCAGAAGCTGGTGCTCGACCAGATCGCGGCGCTCAACACCACGACCGGCAACCTCATCGCCGCGACCAGCGAAATGCTGCGCACCCAGACCGCCGCGATCCATCAGCAGGCGGCGTCGGGGACCATCGAGATCGCCAAGTTGCAGCAGGCGTTCCAGAACATCTACGCGACGATGGACGCGGTGGCCGATTTCAAGGTGCAGGCGCTGGCGTCGATGCAGACGACCGTGGACACGCTCGCGCACGAGGTGCAGAACGCGCGCGGCTATCTCGACCGCGTGCGCCGCGACGATGCCAAGCAGGCGCTGGCGGCGCCGACCGGCGTGCAGCTGTGAGCAAGCGGCGCGTTCTGCTGGCGCTGGCGGCGGTTGCGGTCGGCGTGATGGCGAGCCGCGCCTTGCGCCAGCAGGACACCGCGCCGGTCGCCGCGCCGGCGCAGACCGCCTTCACCGTGCTCGCCGGCTCGGAGCTGCGCGAGCTGGAGCCGGGCCTGGTCGACGCCGCGCGCGCCGCCGGCGTCACGCTCAGGCTGAGCTATGCCGGCACGCTCGACATCGTCGAGCGCATCAACGCCGGCGAGCGCTTCGACGCGATCCTGCCGCCGAACGGCGCCTATCCGGCGCTGGCGCTGGCCACGCCGCCGGTCGCGCGCGACAAGCTGTTCTATTCGCGCGTGGCCTTTGGCGTGAAGCCGGCGACGCTCGCCGCGCTCGGCTGGGACCGGCGCAATCCGGGCTGGGCCGACATCGCGCGCGCCGCCGGTGCCGGAAAAATCCGCTATGCGATGACCAATCCGGCCAGCTCCAACACCGGCATGAGCGCGCTGTTCGCGGTCGCGTCGGCCGCCGCCGGCAAGGCCGACGACCTGCGTGCCAGCGAGATCGACGCGCGCATGCTGACCAGCTTTCTCGCCGGCCAGAAGCTCACCGCCGGCAGCTCGGGCTGGCTCGCCGAGGCCTACGCGAAAGACCCGTCGGCGGTCGATGCGATGGTCAATTACGAGGCCGTGATCCTGCGCGGCAATGCGGCGCTCGCGCCCGCCGACCGCCTGACGCCGGTCTACCCGACCGATGGCGTGATCTCGGCCGACTACCCGCTGATGCTGCTCGACGGCACTCGCCGCGCCGACTACGACAAGCTCGTCGCGGCCTGGCGCGCACCGGCCTTCCAGCGCGACGTGGCGGCCGCCGCCTTCCTGCGCCCGGTGCTGCCCGAGGTTGCGCCCATCGCCGCGCTGCCGAGCGCGCCGGTCGCCGAACTCGGCTTTCCCAACCGGCTCGACGTGATCGATGCGGTGCTCACGTCCTATCAGGCCGACTGGCGCCGGCCGTCCACCTCGATCTTCGTGCTCGACACCAGCGGCTCGATGGAAGGCGCGCGCATGGACGCGATGCGCGCCGCGCTCAAGCTGCTGGCCGGCGCCGACGCGAGCAGCGCCAGCACGCGCTACGCCCGGTTCCAGAGCCGCGAGCGCGTGGTGCTGATTGCCTTTTCCAACAACGTGAGCGCGCCGGTGCGGCTCGGCTTCGACGCCGCAGCGCTCGACGCCGGCCGCCAGCAGCTGCGCGCCCAAGCCGACGCGCTGGTCGCGCACGGCGGCACCGCCATCTTCTCGGCCGTGCTCGCGGCGCAGGAAATCGCCGCCGCCGAGCAGGCCAGCGACCCGGACCGCTTCGTCAGCATCGTGCTGCTGACCGATGGCGAGAACACCGCCGGCATCCCGTTCGCCACCTTCCGTGAGCGCATGGCCGGCCGACCCGTGACGCGCGTGTTCCCGATCCTGTTCGGCGAAGCCAGCGTCGACGAGATGACCCAGCTTGCCGCGCTCACCGGCGGCCGCGTGTTCGATGGCCGCAAGGCCGCGCTCGGGCTCGTGTTCAAGGACATCCGGGGCTATCAGTGATGAACGCGGTCGCCGGCGCCCGGCCGCTGAAACTGCGGCTGCTGATCTTTCTGTACGGCAACGCCAACATCGGCGGCTGCGCGGTCGGGCTGCTCGGGCCGGCGCTGCTGCTTGCCGGCCTGATCGGCCCCGGCTGGCCGCTGATTACCGCCGGGCTTTACGGCGTCGGCTGGCTGCTCGGCAGCGCGGTCGGTGCCCATCCCGAGATCGCGCGCCGCATCGAACACGACCTCGACGCGGCAGAAATGCTCGACCGGCTCGACGCGCTCGCGGCCAAGGTCAGGCCGCATCTCGACTCGGCGATGAATGCGCGGCTCGCCGGCATCCGCGCTTCCGTCGCCGAAGTGCTGCCGCGACTGGCCAGCGCGCGCAGCCATGACGACGACCTGTACACGGTGCGCGAGACGGTGCTGAGCTATCTGCCCGCGACGCTCGCCAACTACGTCGCGCTGCCGCCGGCCTTCCGCGCCAGCCATCCGCTCAAGGACGGCAAGACCGCGCATGCGCTGCTGCAGGACCAGCTCGCGCTGCTCGACGACCAGCTGCGCGAGGTGGTCGCCAACGTAGCGCATGCCGATGCCCAGGCGCTGCTGGCCAACGGCCGCTTCCTCGAAGCGAAGTTCCGCCAGCCCGATTTCCTCGTCGGCTGAAGGCGCAGTCGTGGCCCGCACCATCGTCGAGATCCCCGATCCGCTGCTGCGCGAGATCGATGCGCTCTGCGCGCGGCTCGGCATCTCGCGCGCCGAGGCGGTGCGGCGGGCGCTGCGCGACTGGCTCCAGCAGCGCGACGCGGCGCCGGGCGATGGCTTCGGGCTGTGGGCGGGGCATATCGCCGACCGTGCCGAGCTGCATCGGCGCCTGCGCGATGCCGACTGAGCCGCCCATGCCGAACGCGCTGATCGATACCGGCCTGCTGCTCGACTACCTCGCCGGCGACGCCGCCGCGCGCGCCGCCATCGACAGCTGCGCGCATTGCTCGATCAGCGTCATCAGCTGGCTCGACGTGATGGCGCTCTGCCCGCCCGAGCTGCTCGACGAGACGCGCGCCTGGCTGCGCACGCTGGAGCGGCTGTCGGTCAGCGAAGCGATTGCGGATGAGGCGCATCGGCTGATGCTGAGCAAGCCGGGGCTGGGGCGGGCGCGGGCGCTGGTGTGGGCGAGCGCGGTGGCGAATCGGCTGGTGTGGCTGACCGGCGATGCGAGCGGGGTGGAGCCGGGGGACCGGAATGTGCGGGTGGTCGTCTTACAGTGAAGCCCAATGCGTTGTATCCGGCGTTGCTCCGGATGGGACTTGAGAGACTGGAAGTCGCACTGAACCACTGCCTGCATTGCTACTGGCGGCATCGCCAGCAACGTCGCAAGCGCTTCTATCGCACCCAGGCTTGGCTCTCTGTCAGCAAATAGCTACTTGACCACCTCATGCAGCGCTGGGATGCGCGCGTTGAAATGATTACAGTGGGTCGAAGACTTGCTGCTAGCCATCGTGAATTGCAGCCCCCACATTTTTGCCATGAGCTACCAACCACCCCGTCATCCGCTCGAAGTGCTCCGGGACATCCATCTCGCAGGTCCGATCGAGGACACCGATCCGCGCTATGTGCCGCTTGACGAGGCACGCGGCACCGAAGGGCTTGTCAAACAGTTGTCGCCGCTGTTCGGGCTCGACATCGTGCAGAAGGTGTTTTTTCCGACATCCGAGAGCCATGTCCTGCTGTTCAGCCCGATAGGCAGCGGCATGTCCACTGAACTGCTGCGCTTCTCCCACGCACTGCGTGACGACGGCAATGTGTGGCCAGTGCTACTCAACCTGCCAGACATCCTTCACATCCAAGATCTCAGCTACGGTGAATTGCTTTGTGCACTTGCGATGACCTTAGTCTCCGAACTCGACAAGTGCGGCATCGACCTACCCGAGGAGGTGCTCGCGCCGTTGAGAAATTGGTTCATCAATCCTGAGAACACGCACGGGAAAACGCAGGAACTCGCAGCGGGCATTGAGACAAGCGCGACGCCCCATGACGGCAGTCTTGCCGTCATGGGGTTTATGGCAAATCTCCCCGCGCGCTTCAAGAACAGCTCTAGTTCCAGGAACCTGCTGCGCGACGTAGCGCAGAAGACTTCCACCGAATTCACGGCACTGTTCAATGAACTCATCCGTGCCGCCGAGACCGGCATCAAGGCCGCTGGGCTCGGGTCACGGCTGCTATTCATCGTCGACGGCAACGACAGGATTCCGCCAGAAAACGCGCGGCAGCTCTTACTCGACGACTTAAAGCAGCTGCTCAGCGTGCGCGCATTCGTGCTCTTCACCGCGCCGATCAGCTTGAAGTTCAGCGACTTCGGCAAGTTCAGTGTCGACCAAGAGGTGTTGCCGATAGTCCAGCTCACTCTGCGCGACGGTACCCGGCATGCCCCCGGCTGGACAGCACTGCGTGAACTCGTCGCACGACGCATCGATACGAACGCTTTTGCTGCCCCAGCACTGATCGATCAGCTCATCGAATATAGCGGCGGCCATCCAGGTCAACTGCTGCTATTGCTACGTAAGGCCTGCGTCGAAGCTCGTGGCCCCGTGATTGACTCGAACGTAGTCGAGCAAGCGATCAATCGTGTCGCGGCGGATTTCCGCTACCAGCTCCAGCCCGCGCATTACCGGCTGCTCGCTGAAATCGACGCAGCGGGCGGCGCCAGTGTCGGCAACGATCCGCTTGCGCAGGATCTGCTGACGTGGCTTGCGCTGCTGCCGTACTGCAGTAACAGCGGGGTGTGGTGGTTGCCGAACCCGGCTATTCGGCGATTGGAGGGATATGCGGCGGCTGCGCAGGTATTGCTCAACAACGCACGTCAGAGTGTTACCGACGCCCTCGGCGACACACCCGCGACCGCATCAGCTGCGTCAACGGGCGACTTCGTGTTGCCCGCGCACGCCGGACCCTCCGGCGCGGACGAGCTATTGGCACTTGATGCCAAGCAAGACATTTTGGCTGGCTACGACCTCGACGACGGCCGCAATGTCATCCCTCCCCACCCTTCTTCCGACTACCTGCCGCCGTCCTATACCCGCGTACTGCTTGCACGCGGTCTAGCCAGACGCCTCGACAAGTTCGAGTTGGACACATTGATCTCAACCGAGGAGGCCGCCAAATTGCTCGGCACCTCGCGCGTCAAGGTGAATGCCTGGATCACCAAGGGACGCTGCATTGGCCTTGCGCAGACGAAGCGTGGCTTCCGATTGCCACGCTGGCAGTTCGAACCAGCCATCTGGGATGTGCTCCCGGAACTGTCGCAGGCACTCGGCGTAACCGACGGCTGGGCGCTGCTGGCCTTTCTCGAAACGCCCTTGGGGGCACTGGATGGTCGGACGCCGCGAGACGCTCTTTTCGTCGGGCAGGCACAGCGCGTGATCGCACTCGCGGCCGCAGAGGGAAACTGAAGGCACATAGATGAAGCCTCACGATCTAAAGTCCCTGAGCATCACAACCTTTCCCGCCGGCCAGATGCTGGCGCGAATTCAGCGTCGCCACGCCACGGATGGCAGCTCGCGCGTCAACGGACTTTTCTTGCCGCCAATTGACGACCAGCCCAAAGGCCGTTTCGACTTGGCGCACAAGCCGAGCTGCTATCTGGCCGAAACAGCGGAAACCGCTGTTTACGAAGCACTAGCGCGCCGGGAGGCGAGTCATCTAGCACTTGCCACGCTAAAAGACCGCGAACTGGTCACCGTCAAGACGCTGCGCGCTCTTGCCGTTGCGGATCTGCGCCCGCATGCACGGCCCTATCCCGTGCTCCAGTCGCTGCGCTATGCAGAGACACAAGAACTCGCGCTCAGCATTCACAACCAAGGCTGCGACGGCATCCTGTATCGCTCTGCTCAGCAAGCAGGCGCTGATTGCTGGGTCCTGTTCGGCGATGCAATCCGCGCATGCAAGGTCACTCGCCGCGCACTGCTAGCAGAGCCAGTGACCGGCGGCCTTCACCGCGTAATCGTCGAAGCCCTGCACGGGAGCCGCATTCCGCTCGTGCCGTAACCCAGCCGCCTACGGAACGCTAAGGCGCGATCAACGCTCGACCACCACATCGCTCGTCGGCACCGAGCAGCACAGCAGCCGCATCCCCGCATCGACTTCCTTCTGCCGGATGCCGCCGTTGGCTTTCATCTCGACACTGCCTTCCAGCAGCTTGGCCTTGCACGTCCCGCACACGCCCTTCGAACACGACGCCGGCACCGCCACGCCGGCCGCGCGCGCCGCTTCAAGCACGGTCTGCCCCGGCTGGCAGCTGAACTCGCGCCGCGAGCGGCTGAGCCTGACGGTGAAGGCAGCCGCCGCCACCGGCGCAGCCGGCAGCTCCGGCTCAACCTCGGCCGCACCCGCCGCCATCAGCGTCGCGAAGTCAAAGCTCTCCTCGTGGTACTGCGCCGCCGGCAAGCCGCCCGCTTCCAGCAGCGCACGCGCCGCCTGCATGTACGGCGTCGGCCCGCAGACGTAGACCTCGCGCGCCGCGTAATCGGGGCAGAGCAGCCTGAGCGCATCCAGGCTCAGCCGCCCGGTCAGCCCGGCCCAGCCCGCATCGCCCGCGCGGCTTTCCACGATGAAGCCGAGCGTCAACCCGGCATCGCGCCGCGCCAGCGCCTCAAGCTCGGCGCGGAAGATCAGGTCGGCCGGCGTGCGCGCGCTGTGCACGAAGGCAATGCTGCTGCCCGGCGCCAGGCCGTGCAGCGTGCGCGTCATCGCCATCATCGGCGTGATGCCCGAGCCGGCCGACAGAAAGAGGTATTTGGCATCCGGCTTTGGCGCCGGCAGCAGGCAGCTGAACTCGCCGCCCGGCCCCAGCGCGCCCAGCGACATGCCGGGCTTGAGGTGGTCATGCAGCCAGTTCGAGCCCGGCCCGCCCGGCACGCGCTTGACCGTGATCGCCAGCTCGTCGGGCGTGAGCGGCGACGACGAGATCGTGTAGCTGCGCGTGACCGTCTCGGCGCCGACCGGCAGGTCGAGCGTGATGTACTGGCCCGGCAACTGGCGGAACAGCCGCGGCGGCTCGGCGCGAAAGGCAAAGGTCTTCACATCGTGGGTCTCGTCGACCACGCGGGTGCAGACCAGCCGGTCGTCGGCCTCGCGGTCCCACAGCGGCGGCAGCGCGCCGCCGAGCACCGTCACTGCTCCATTGCCGTTGCGTTCCATCGCGCCCGCTCCCGCCTCAGCCCAGCGCCGCGTTCAGACGGCCCACGTACCAGCGCATGAACTTCTCGACCAGCCCTTCGGTGTATTCCGAGTAGGGGCCCGGCTCGTAGGCCGAGCTGGTCACGCCGCGCTGGGTCATCTCGACCAGCTTGCGGTCCTGGTCGTTGGTGGCGCGCCAGACTTCGGTCAGCGTGTTGACGTCGTAGTCCACGCCCTCGACCGCGTCCTTGTGCACCAGCCATTGGGTGCGCACGATGGTCTTGCCCGGCGCCACGGGCAGGATGCTGAAGCTGACGATGTGGTCGCTCATGAAGTGGTGCCAGCTGTTCGGCTGGGTCCAGAAGCTAAGGCCGCCGAGCGCGCGCTCGGTCAGGTCGCCGAGCAGCTTCTTGCAGGCCACTTCGGTGCTGATGGTCTGGCTCTCGCCGGCTTGCGTGAGCGGCAGGCGCTGGGTGCGAAAGCCCGTGGTGCGGTCGTCCAGATGGTCGATCTCGCGCGACGGCAGGCCCAGGCCTTCCCAGCGGCTGGCGCTGTCCTCGACGATGCGCTTGAACTCTTCCACCGCCTCGGTGTTGTTGCTGCCGGGCGCATAGCCAAAGCCGAATTCGTAGAGCGAGATGGTCAGCTCGGGATGGTTGGGCACGCAGTGGTAGCACTCGCGGTTGTTCTCGACCACCAGCTTCCAGTTGCCCTGCTCGACGATGTCGACCGACGCGGCGATCTTGCAATCCTTGAGCCGGTGCGGCGCGATGTACGGCGACATGATCCTGGCCAGCTCGTCGAAGTCGGCGGGCGCCTCGTCGGCCAGGCAGACGAAGATCAGGCCCTCGATGCTCTTGACGTGCACCGCCTTGAGGTTGTGCTTGCTCGCGTCGAAATCGCAGCCCATGTGGCCCGCATGCACCAGCTGGCCTTCGAGGCTGTAGGTCCAGGCATGGTAGGGGCACACCAGGTTGCCGACCGAGCCGTGCTTTTCCTCGCACAGGCGGGCGCCGCGATGGCGGCACACGTTGTGGAAGGCGCGCAGCTCGCCGTCGTCGTTGCGCACGACCAGCACCGACTCCGTGCCGAGTTCCACCGTGAGGTAGTCGCCGGCGTCGGGCACCTCGGGCTCCACGCCCACATAGATCCAGTGCTTGCCGAAGATCGCTTCGATGTCGAGCTTGTAGAGCGTCTCGTCGGTATAGAACGGCGCGTCGAGGCTGTGGCCCGGACGGCGGTTGGCAATCAGTTCACGCAGCTTGCCCGGCGTGGGCTGGAAGGTCAGGGCGGTGGTGGTGCTCATGTCGGGTGCAGGGAGTCGGTGTTGTCGAACGGCTGTGTCGTCGTTTGCGGGGGTGTCAGGTGCGTGTCGACCGCAATCCATGCTCTCCGAGGTAGCGCAGCAGGACTTGTGCTTTTTCGACAGAAGTCCCGTCGCTGACGACTTGGCCGCCGGCGCCGGCGGTATCGACGGCCGCGCTCATGCGCGCATGGCCGCTGCGCCGGTCCACCGGCTTGAGCCGGCGCGGCTTGCGCGTGGCGGCTTCCACCACCGGCGGCTGCCATGCGCTGGCCTGCGCGCCGACCGCTGCCGAGGCGACGACGCTGCCGGCCACCGCGCGCGCATGCGACCAGCGCGGCTCGCCGCCCGCGAGCGGATGCACGGCGACGATGGCCGGGCCCTGCACCGCCACGCGGCGGCGCCGGCCCTTGGGCAGGAATTGCAGCGCCTCGATACCGCCCGGTTTCAGCTCGACTTCGAGCGCCTGCGGCAGTACCGCGCAGCCCAGCGCCGCGCCGAGCAGATAGGGCAGCATCCCCGAGCCGAGGCCGTTGTCGCCGGCGCTGCCGCACAGCACCAGATCGACGCCGCGCAGCCGTGCCGCCAGCGCCGGCAGCGCATCGGCGCCGGCGGGCAGCGCGATGACCTCGACCTTGCCGGCACCGAGCGCGAGGTAGTCGCGCAGCGCCGGATTGGCCGCGTCGCCGGCATGGATCACGTCGAGCCTGGCCGCACCGTTGGCGACGAGCCTGAGCCCGAGCGCCAGCGCCGCCGCGTCGTTGCGGTTGCGGCGCCAGGCGCCGCTCACGGGATGGCGCTCGACCGAGACGAGCACCGCGATTCTTGCGTCAGCCACGGCGGCCTCCCTGTTCCTGCGCGATGGCGGCGCGCAGCGCCTGCATCACGGCTTGTGCATCGTCCACGAGCGTAAGCCCGGCGCGCTTGGCGATCGGCGCGCCCGGGTCGGTGTTGACGGCGATCACATGCCGCACGTCCTTGATGCCCTGCAAATGCTGCACCGCGCCCGAGATGCCGAAGGCGATGTAGCAGCTGGCGCGCACCGTCTTGCCGGTGGCTCCCACCTGGCGCGTGCGCGGAAACCGGCCTTCGTCGACCGCGACGCGGCTGGCGCCGACCGCCGCGCCCAGATCGGCCGCGAGGTCTTGCAGCAGCGCCACGTCGGTCACGCCGGCGCCGGCCGCGATGATGAAATCGGCTTCCTCCAGCGCGATGTCGGTCGCGGGCACGCGCTCCAGCGCGAGCGTGCGGATCGCGCCGGTCGCGGCGCTGGCGGCGTCGAGCGTCGCCGGCTCGTCGCGGCCAACCTCCTGAAGATTGGCGTCGACCGCATCGGGCGCCAGCAGCACGATGCGCGGCGCGCTGCTCACCGCATAGCCGCGCGCGCCGTCACAGGCGCTGCGCGCGACGAAGGCGGGCTCTGCGCCCTGCCCCTTCGCCAGCTCGACCACGCGCGTGGCCACGCTCGCACCCAGCCGCCCCGCCAGCCGCCGGCCCAGATCGGCGCCGCCATCCGGCGCATCGGGCAGAAAGATGTGCGCCGGCTGCCAGCGCGCAATCGCCTGCTCCACCCGCGCCAGATCGCGCGCCGGGTCCCAGCTGTCGGCCGCCGCATCGGGCAGGCTCACGACCACATCGGCGCCGCAGCCGGCCAGGCTTTCCTCGCAGCCGCCCAGCACCAGCGCAACCACCGCCGTGCGCGCGCCGGCCAGCAGCGCCGCGCCGGCAATCGTCTGGCGCGCATGACCGTCGAGCAGGCCGCGCTCGGCCTGCACCACCGCCAGCCAGAACTGCTCGGGCTCGGCACGCAGCCGCAGGCGCGGGCCAGTCGCATGCGCAGCCGTCGCCACGCCGCCCTCGCCCACCGTCGCGCCGAGCACGATGCGCTTGAGCCCCTCGGCGGTAATCACATAGGGCCGGCGCGGATCGATGCGCGGCACCGCGTCATCGTGTTGCGCGCCGGCGGGCTCGAATTGCACGGCTGCGTTCATTGCTTCACCTCCAGCGTGGCGGCCACCAGCTCGACCACGTCGATCACCTCGGGCCGGTTGCCGGTCACGCCTTCGAGCATGGCCGTGCATTGCGGGCAGGCCACGGCCACCAGCGCGGCGCCGCTGCCGCGCACATCGTCCATGCGCATGTCGGGAATGCGGCGCTCGCCCGGAATGTCGGTGAGCGGCGCGCCGCCACCGCCGCCGCAGCAACGGCTGCGCGGGCCCGCCCGCTCCATCTCGACCACGGCGATGCCGATGGTCTTGAGCAGCTTGCGCGGTGCCTCGTAGCCCGCGTTGTAGCGGCCGAGATAGCAGGGGTCGTGATAGGTGACGGTGCGGCGCTCGGCCGACTGGCCGGTCTTCAACTTGCCGCCGGCAACCAGCTGCTCCACGTAAGTCGTGTGATGCAGCACCTCCCAGCGCCCGCCGAGCGCCGGGTATTCGTTGGCCAGGCTGTGGAACACATGCGGATCGGGCGTGACGATGCGGGCAAAGCTCAGGGCGGAGATCGCCGCGATGTTGTCGCGCGCCAGCCGCTCGAAGGTGGCCTCGTCGCCCAGGCGGCGCGCGGTGTCGCCGCAATCGCGCTCGCGCGGGCCCATCAGCGCAAAGTCCACGCCGGCGGCTTGCAGCGTCCTGATGAAGGCGCGGAGAGTCCGCTGATAGCGCATGTCGAATGCACCTTCACCGGCGATCACGAGCACGTCGGTCTTGCTGCCCGGCTCGGCCAGCTTCACGCCGAGGTCGATGGCCCAGTTGGCGCGCGCGGCGTTGTCATGACCGCCTTGCGTCGCGGTCTCACGCAGGTTGTCGAGCGTCTCGGGCGCCTTGCCGGGAATGTCGCCTTCGACCAGCGCGCGGTTGCGGCGCAGCGAAACCACCGCATCCACATGCTCGATGAGCATCGGGCATTCCTGCACGCAGGCGCGGCAGGTGGTGCAGGCCCAGAGCGTCTGCGGCTCGACCAGCTGGCCGACGACGGGCGCATCGGGCGCGCCGACATGCGCGCCCACCTTCAGGCCCGGGCTCGGGCTGCCGGCATAGGCCGCATCGCTGCCGCCGGCCATGCCGACGACCAGGTCCTGGATCAGCTTCTTGGGATTGAGCGGCTGGCCGGCGGCAAAGGCCGGACAGGCCGCCTCGCACTTGCCGCATTGCACGCAGGCGTCGAAGGACAGCAGGCGGTTCCAGGCGAACTGCACCGGCTTCTCGACGCCGTATTCCTTCGCGGGCAGATCGAGCGGCGCAAGCGCGGTGCGCTCGCCCTGGCGCGCGGCCGGATCGAAGCGCGCCTGCCGCGGATGGAAGGCCAGATGCAGCAGCCCGGCGAACACATGCTTGAGCGGCCCGCCATTGCCGATGCCGAGCGCGAGCGGCAAGGCGCCGGCCAGCATCGGCAACAGCAGCAGCAGCGCAAAGCCGCCGGCCAGCGGCGACGCGACCGCGCCGTCCGCCGCCTGCGCATCGCTGCCAACGCCCCGCGCCAGCAGCAGCGTGGCGCCGGCCAGCAGCAGGCCCAGCGCCGTCACCAGCAGCAGCCTGGGGAAGCGCGCCCACGCGCCCTTCGACAGCCGCGCCGGCGCGTTCACGCGCCGCTTGACCGCCCGCACCGCACCCACCGTCATGAGCGCCGCGAGCGCCAGCAGCAGCCAGTCGAGCAGCGGCCAGTACAGCCCAAGCCCGTAGTTCAGCGCGATCACGCCAAACGAACCGATGGCGCCGCCCGCGACGAATACATGCGTGCGCGCCATCTCCGGCTCGCGCGCCACCACGTCGTGCAGATCGACGAAATAGCGCTTCGGGATCGTCGCCAGCAGCGCCCAGTCGAGCGGCGCCGGCGCGCCCGCGCGCCACAGCGCCGCGCGCTTCATCACGCCCGTCGCCACCACCGCGACGAGGCCCCAGAACGCGGCCGTGACCGCAACAGCGAGACTCATGTCAGAAGTCCTTCGCGAGGCGCAGCGCGTCGTAGATCGCGCCGTGGATGTTGTGCTGGCTGATGCAATCGCCGACGCGGAACATCAGGAAGCGGCCATTGCCGAGCGTCTCGCCGAGCGACGGCTGCGGCTCGCTGGCGAACAGCGCGCGCACATCGGTCTGGCCGCGATTCACCGCGCGGTCCTTGAGCGCCCAATAGATGTCGTCGTTGGGCAGCGTGCCGTTCTCGATCACCACCTGATCGACCGCGCGCTCTTCCAGCGCCTCGGTGTATTCGCTCTTGAGCACGGCGATGGTCTTGTCGCCCTCGCGGTACACGCGCTCCAGCCAGTAGTTGGGCGTGGCCACGATGCCGAGCGCATGCATGCGCCGGTAGAACACCGGAAAGGTCGTTCCGCCCACGTCGTCGGCCACCTTCACGTCGGGCGTCACCATCTCCACCAGGCTGCCACGCGAGGCGAGATAGTCGGCCACGCCGAAGCCCGCATGCGTGCTCATCGAGTCGTAGACCAGCGCATTCTTGCCCGGCGCCACCGCGCCCGAGAGGATGTCCCAGCTGCTCACGACCAGCCCTTCGGCCGCGCCCCAGCCGGGCACTTGCGTGAGGTTGGGTCGGCCGCCCGTGGCCAGCACCACGATGTCGGGCTGCTCGGCCAGCACCTCGTCGGCGGTGGCGCGCATGCCCAGGCGGCGATCCACGCCGAGGCGCTTCGTCTCCAGGTCGAACCAGCGCACGATGCCCGCCATCTGCTCGCGCTGCGGCGCCTTGGCGGCGAGCAGGATCTGGCCGCCGACCGCGTCGTTCTTGTCGAACAGCACCACGTCGTGGCCGCGCTCGCGCGCCACGCGGGCAGCTTCGAGACCGGCCGGTCCTGCGCCGACCACGACCACGCGGCGCTTGGGGCCGGTGCTCGGCTTGATCTGGTGCGGCATCGTCGCTTCGCGCGAGGTGGCGGCGTTCTGCACGCAGAGCACGTCGAGGCCGTTGTACTGGCGGTCGATGCAGTAGTTGGCGCCGACGCACTGCTTGATCTGGTCTTCGCGGCCGTCGCGGATCTTGTTGACCATGTGCGGATCGGCGATGTGCGCGCGCGTCATGCCGACCAGATCGACCCAGCCGTTGGCCAGGATGCGCTCGGCCTGATTGGGGTCGCGGATGCTCTGCGCATGCATGAGCGGAATGTCGATCACGCTCTTGATGCCGGCCGCCAGATGCACGAAGGGCTCGGGCGGCAGCGCCATCGGCGGCATGCAATTGACGATGGTGTTGTGCGTGTCGGCGCCCGAGCCGACCACGCTCAGATAGTCGACCAGACCGGTCTCGGCCATCGCCTGCGCAATCTCCTTCAGCGTCTCGTGGTCGAGGCCATCGTCGTGGAATTCATCGCCGCACATGCGCAGGCCCACGACAAAGTCGCGGCCCACCTCGGCGCGCACGGCTTCGAGGATTTCGCGGCCGAAGCGCATGCGGTTCTCAAGCGAGCCGCCCCATTCGTCGGTGCGGAAATTGGTGCGCGGGCTCCAGAACTGGTCGATGAGCTGCTGATGCGCGGCCGACACTTCCATGCCGTCCATGCCGGCGGCTTTCACGCGGCGCGCGGCCAGCACGAAGTCGTCGATGATCCGGCGGATTTCCTCGACCTCGATGGTCTTGGCATTGCCGCGATGCACCGGCTCGCGGATGCCGCTCGGCGTCATCAGATGCGGCCAGTGCTCGCCGTGCCAGGACGAGCGGCGGCCCATGTGGGTGGCCTGGATCATGATGAAGGCGCCGTGGCGGTGCATGGCTTCGGCCAGGCGCGCGAGCGGGTCGATGACCTTGTCGGTACTCAAGTTGACCGACTTCCACCAGCCTTGCGGGCTGTCGATCGACACCGGGCTGGAGCCGCCGCAGATGGCGAGCGCGAGGCCGCCCTTGGCCTTCTCTTCGTAGTAGCGGATGTAGCGGTCGCCGGGCAGGCCGCCGGGTTCGGCATAGACCTCGGCATGGGCGGTGCTGCACACGCGGTTGCGCAGCGTGAGGTGGCCCAGCTTGAAGGGCGAGAAGAGGTTCGGGTAGCGCATCGGGTCGGCTCTCTGTTGCGTTCGGGCGGCAGCGGGGTGGGCTGCTGTCGATGCGGTTGAGGTTGCCGGTGTGGCTGGCTGCGGACCATCGCTAAAACGACAGGGTTGCGGCGGGAAGCGGCTTGTTGCGCCGGGTGGGCTGGCGCGGGGCGGGGGGAGCGCGGTTCGCGGCTGCACGGCGCCGGCCGCGCCTGAACGGCGCGGCTGCCCTTCGCTGCCTTCGGTAGCCCGCGGGCCGGCAATCCAACTCAGCCCGCTGCGCGGGCTTCAAACAGGATTGCCTGAACGGCCTGCGGCCGTTCTCCCGCGTCTACCTCGTTCGCTCGGCGGCGCCGACAGCCGCGAACCGCGCTCCCCCCGCCCCGCGCCTTTTCGTCATGGGGGCGATGGGGCCGCGTTGCGGCCCTTCGGTGGTCGATGCCTCGCCGGAAATCGACGAACCTGTCCGGTCATGCGGAATGCTCAGGCGCTGCGGGCGCAATGGAACCGCACCCACTCGATCTAGTCCGGACAGCCAAGCGACGACAACCGCACAGGGCCGCAAAGCGGCCCCATCAGCCCCAGTAGCAGCACAAGTCGCGCCCCGGGCCGATCCCCGCCGCGCGACGGCGCTTCAATCAAACGCCGCCGCGCACCTCCCGCAGCACCACCTGCGGCGGCTTCCCCACCGCCCGCAGAAACGCCCGCCGCATCCGGTCCTCGTCGCCAAACCCGCTCTCCGCCGCGATCCGCCCGATCGAGTCGTGCCCGGCATCGATCAGCGCGCGCGCCGCCTCCAGCCTCAGCTTCTCCACCGCCTTGGCCGGCGAATAGCCCGTCTCGCTGCGGAACGCCCGGCTGAAATGGCGCGGGCTCCAGTGCACCACCTCGGCCAGCTGCTCCACGCTCAGCGGCTCGCGCAGATTCTCCTTGGCGAAGGCCAGCGCGCTGCGGATGCGGTCCGACGCCGGCTCCAGCTCGGACAGCGCCGAGAACTGCGACTGCCCGCCGCCGCGCCGGTGATAGACCACCAGCTTGCGCGCGATGGCCTTGGCCACCGCCGGCCCCAGATCGGCATCGACCAGCGCCAGCGCCAGATCGATGCAGGCGGTCATGCCGGCCGAGGTCCAGACCGCGCCGTCGGTGATGAAGATGCGGTCGTCTTCCACCTTTACCGCCGGAAAGCGCTGGGCCAGGTCGCGCGCGCGGGCCCAGTGCGTGGTCGCGCGGCAGCCGTCGAGCAGGCCCGCCTCGGCCAGCACGAAGGCGCCGGTGCAGATGCTGGCCACGCGCCGCGCCTTGGCCGCCGCGCGGCGGAGCTGGGTGTAGAGCGCCGGGTCGGCCGGCGCGGCGCCGAGCATGCCGGCGACCAGCAGCGTGTCGTAGGGCGTGCGGCGGAAGCCGCGCGTGAGCAGCGTGATGCCGGCAGAACTGGCCACCGGCCCGCCCTCGGCCGACACCAGCTCGATCTCGTAGACCGGCTCGCCGGCGCTGGCATTGGCCAGCTCGAACGGCCCGAGCGCGGCCAGGTCGAGCGACTGGAAACCGGGGAAGACGACCAGGGCGATGCGGCGCGGCATATGTCCTCTTTTGCGGGAAACGCTGTCGATGCGCCGCACTCTGGCATTGGCGCCCGGCGCCGGTCAAGACGGCAGCCGCTCTGGGGCAGGGCCGGTTCAGCTTGTCCGTAATTGCAGGCTGCATGTCATTTCCGCCATCGCGCATCTGGCCAGAATGAGGGCTCCAACACAGCACGACAACGGAGCCAGTCATGAACCTCAGCAACAGCACCATCCTCATCACCGGCGGCGCGTCGGGCATCGGTCGCGGACTCGCCGAAGCGCTGCATGCGCGCGGCAACAAGGTCATCGTCGCCGGCCGCCGGCGCGCGCTGCTCGATGAGGTGGTCGCGGCCAATCCGGGCATGTCGGCCGTCGAGATCGACATCGCCGATCCGGCCAGCATCAAGGCTGCCGCCGCCCGCGTGGTGGCCGAGCATCCCAAGCTGAATGTGCTCATCAACAACGCCGGGATCATGAAGTTCGACGACGCGGCCGGCGTCATCGACGACGAGGTTGCGCTGGCCCAGATCGCCACCAACCTGCTCGGCCCGATCCGGCTCACGTCGGCGCTGATCGGCCATCTGCGCAGCCAGCCCGACGCCACGATCATCAACAACACCTCGATCCTGGCCTTCGTGCCGCTCGCGGGCACGGCGGTGTACTCGGCCACCAAGGCCGCGCTGCATTCCTACACCGCGTCGCAGCGCTTCCTGCTGCGCGAGGCCGGCGTGCGCGTGGTCGAGATCGCACCGCCCTGGGTCGACACCGATCTGCTGGAAACCCGTGGCGATCCGCGCGCCATGCCGCTCGACGTCTTCATCGCGCAGACGATGGCGGCACTCGACGCCGGCGGCGACGAAGCCATCGTCGACGCGGTGAAGGGCATGCGCGCCAACCCTGGCCCCGGCGAACAGGCGTTCATCGACGGCTTCAACGAGTCGCTGCGCGCCAGCCCGGTCGAAACCGCCTGACCGCGCCGGCGGCTGCCAGCCCCACCCCACCTGAAGAGACGCCACCCATGGACAACATCGAAATCAACGGCAAGCGCCACGCCATCGACGTGGACGACGCCACGCCGGTGCTGTGGGTGCTGCGCGACGTGGTCGGCCTGACCGGCACCAAGTTCGGCTGCGGCATGGGCCTGTGTGGCGCCTGCACCGTGATGGTCGACGGCGTGGCGCAGCGCTCCTGCATCACGCCGGTCGAGGCGGTCGCGGGCAGGCATGTGACGACCATCGAGGCGCTGGGCGACGGCGCGATCGGCCGGGCGCTCCAGCGCGCCTGGCTCGATCTCGAAGTGGTGCAGTGCGGCTACTGCCAGTCGGGCCAGCTGATGCAGGCCGCCTCGCTGCTGGCGACCACGCCGGCGCCGAGCGATGCCGACATCGACAACGCCATGAGCGGCAACATCTGCCGCTGCGGCACCTATCCGCGCATCCGCGCCGGCATTCACGCGGCGGCGCGCGCGCTTGCCGCGAGCCGCGCCGCGCTCGAAGCCACCACCGGAGCAACAGCATGAGCGACACGCAAGCCACCCTCGCCTCGCCCGCGCGCCGGCGCCTGCTGCTGGCCAGTGCCGGTGCCACCGGCGGACTGGTGCTCGGCCTCGGCCTCGGGCCGGCGCCCGCCGCCGACGCGGCCGAACCCGGCTTCGCGCCCAACGCCTTCCTGCGCATCGCGCCCGACGGCACGGTGACCATGACCATGCCCTACATCGAGATGGGCCAGGGCACCTACACCAGCGTGCCGATGCTCATCGCCGAGGAGCTGGAAGTCGAGCTCGCCAGCGTGCGGCTCGAACACGCGCCGGCCGACGACCGCCGGTACGCCAACCCGGCGCTCGGCTTCCAGGTGACCGGCGGCTCCACCACCATCCGCGCCAGCTTCAACCAGCTGCGCGAGGCCGGCGCCAGCGCGCGGACCCTGCTCGTGAATGCCGCCGCGCAGCGCTGGAAGGTGGCGCCCGACAGCTGCCGCGCCGAACGCGGCGCCGTGCTGCATCCGGCCAGCGGTCGGCGCCTCGGCTACGGCCAGCTCGCCAGCGACGCCGCAAAGCTGCCGCTGCCCGACAAGGTCGCGCTCAAGCCGGCGAGCGAATTCAGGCTCATCGGCAAGCCGGCCAAACGGCTCGACACGCCGGCCAAGGTCGACGGCAGCGCGCGCTACGGCATCGATGCGCGCGTGCCGGGCATGCGCATCGCCACGCTGATGCAGGCGCCGGTATTCGGCGGCCGGTTGCGGCAGGTGGACGAAGCGCCGGCACTGGCGGTGCGCGGCGTGCGGCAGGTGGTCAAGCTCGACGATTGCATCGCCGTCGTAGCCGACCACATGGGCGCCGCCCGGCAGGGCCTCGCCGCGCTCAAGCCGGTGTGGGACGACGGTACCAACGCATCGCTGCAACAGGCCGACATCGTCGCCGCGATGGCCGCCGCCTCGGCGCGCGGCGGCGTGAAGATGCGCGACGACGGCAACGTGGACAGCGCGCTCGCCGGCGCCGCCGTCAAGCTCGATGCCGTGTACGAGCTGCCCTTCCTCATCCACGCCGCGATGGAGCCGCTGAACTGCACGGTGCATCTGCGCGCCGATGCCTGCGACGTGTGGGTCGGTACCCAGGTGCTGACGCGCGCCCGCGCCGCCGCAGCCGAGGCCGCCGGCCTGCCGGTCGAGCGGGTGACGGTGCACAACCATCTGCTCGGCGGCGGCTTCGGCCGGCGGCTTGAGGTGGACAGCGTCACGCTGGCGGTGCGCATCGCGCGCCAGGTCGACGGCCCGGTCAAGATCGTGTGGACGCGCGAGGAGGACATCCGCCACGACATGTTCCGGCCCTGTTTCTACGACGTGGTGCGCGGCGGCCTCGACGCGCAAGGCAGGCCGGTGGCCTGGCATCACCGCACCACCGGCTCGTCGGTCATCCGGCGCTGGGCGCCGCCGCTGTTCAAGGACGGCACCGATCCCGAGACCGTGGACGGCGCGCTGCAACCGCCCTATGCCTTCGCCAACCTGCGCGTCGAGTACCAGAACCATGAACCGGCGGTGCCGACCGCGTTCTGGCGCGGCGTCGGGCCGACGCACAACCTGTTCGTGGTCGAGAGCTTCGTCGATGAACTCGCGGCGGCGGCCGGCGCCGATCCGGTCGCGTTCCGGCTCGCCGCCGCGACCGACCCGCGCGCCATCGCGGTGCTGCGCACGGTGGCCGAGCGCTCGGGCTGGGGCCAGCCGCTCGGCCCGCGCCAGGGCCGGGGCGTGTCGCTCGGCTTCGCCTTCGGCAGCTGGATCGCGATGGTGAGCGAGGTGGAAGTGGCGGCCGACGGCACGGTGCGCGTGCGCCGCGTGACCACCGCCTTCGACCCCGGCGTGGTGGTCAACCCCGACACCGTCGCCGCGCAACTCGAAGGCGGCGCCATCTTCGGCATCTCGGCGGCGCTCTACGGCCAGGCCACGGTGCGCAACGGCCGCATCGAGCAATCCAACTTCCACGACGCGCCGGTGCTGCGCATGAACGAGACGCCGCAGTTCTCGACCCATCTGGTCCCGAGCGGCGCGGCACCGGGCGGCGTGGGCGAACCGGGCACGGCGGCACTGGCGCCCTCGCTGACGAACGCGGTGTTTGCTGCCACCGGCAAGCGCCTGCGCAAGTTGCCGGTGGACAGGACGCTGCTGGCGGCTTGAGCGCAAGCGGCAAGCGGCAAGCGGCAAGCGCAGCCTGACGGCTCGAACGCAAGCCGAAAGAGCAGCAAGGGCCGCAACGCGGCCCCATCGCCCCCCAGTAGCCGAACAAGTCGCGCGGCGGGGATTGGCCCGGGGCGCGGCTGTCGGTGCCGCCGAGCGCAGGAGGTAGACGCGGGCAAACGGCGCAGCCGTTTAGGCGTTCCTGTTTGAAGCCCGCATAGCGGGCTGAGTTGGAACGCCGGCCCGCGGGCTACCGAACGGAGCGAAGGGCAGCCGCCGCGTCCAGCGGCGGCCGGCACCGTCAGCCGCGTACCGGGCCGATCCCCGCCGCGCGACGACCGCCACCATCAAGCGACAGGCCGCACCACGTAGACGCACTCGGTGAACCCCTCCGAAGCACATTGCACCTCGCGCGACTCGGTCTTGTACGCAAACCCCAGGTTCTGCCCGACCCAATCCATCGCCCCGGCAAACCAGCCCTCGAACATGTAGCAGAGCTTGCCCGCCACCTCCGGCTGCTGAAGCACGAACACCGAATGCCGCAGCACGATGCGCGCCTCGCCGGTCTCGACATTCGCGCTCTCGAAGGCGAACAGCCCCCAGCCGCGCTGCGACAGCCGCTTGAGGTAGTGCTCGAACACTGCAAGCCCTTGCAGGCCATGCGTCGCCGCCTCCTTCTCGCACCAGTAGTAGGCGCTGCGATAGCCGGCCGGATAGAGGATTTCGCTGTACTTGTCGCGTCCGAGCGCGCCTTCCACCGCCGCGTGGTTGTTCACGAAAAAGTGCCGCGGCACATAGATCATCGGCAGGCCGTCGGTGGTCCACACGCCGGTGTCGTCGTTTACCTCGATGGGCAGTTGCGGTTGCATGTTCAGGCTCCCCACACTTCACTGAAGATTCGCAGCCAGTTCTGGCCAATGACTTTCTCGATGCGCGTCGCGCTCCAGCCGGCGCGTTCCATCGCGGCGGTCAGGTTCGGCATCTCGCCGATGGTCTGGATGCCTTCCGGGTTCTTGATGGTCCCGAAGTCGGTCAGGCGGCGGTAGCGGCCCTTGTCATGCGTGAGCCACTGGAAGAAGTCGCGGCCGTAGCCCTGAGTGAAATCGGTGCCGATGCCCACGCAGTCGTCGCCGACCAGGTTGATGACGTAGTCGATGGCCTCGACGTAATCCTCGACCGTCGCCTCGATGCCGCGCTTGAGGAAGGGCGGGAACATCGTCACGCCGATGAAGCCACCGCGATCGGCGATGAACTTCAGCTGCTCGTCGCTCTTGTTGCGCGGATGGGCCTTGAGGCCGCTCGGCAGGCAGTGCGAATAGCAGACCGGCTTGGTCGATGCCTCGATGGCCTCGGTGGAGGTGTTGCCGCCCACATGCGACAGGTCGACCATGATCCCGACGCGATTCATCTCCGCGATGGCTTCGCGGCCAAAGTCGCTCAGGCCGCCGTCGCGCTCATAGCAGCCGGTACCGATCAGGTTCTGCGTGTTGTAGCAGAGCTGGATCACGCGCACGCCCAGGTCGGCGAAGGTCTCGATGTAGCTGAGGTTGTCCTCGATGGCATGCGCGTTCTGGAAGCCCAGGATGATCCCGGTCTTGCCTTCAGCCTTGGCCTTGGTGATGTCGGCGGTGGTGCGCACCAGGCTCAGCAGATCGGCGTTGTCGCGGATCTTGCGCTTCATGTCGGCGATGTTTTCCACCGTCTTCACGAAGTTTTCCCAGACCGAGACGGTGCAGTTGGCGGCGGTCAGGCCGCCCTTCTTCATGTCCTCGAACACCGCGCGTTCGAAGTTGGCAATGATCAGCCCGTCGATGACGATGCTGTCGGTATGCAGGCTCATGCGGCTTCTCTCGTCGATCAGTAGATGGGGAACCGGTCGCACAGCGCCTTGACTTCGGCGCGCACGGCGGCTTCGGTCTCGGCGTCGCCTTCGGGCTTGGCGGCGAGCGAATCGAAGACCTTGAGAATCAGTTCGCCGACCTTGCGGAACTCGGCCTCGCCGAAGCCGCGCGTGGTGCAGGCCGGCGTGCCCAGGCGAATGCCCGAGGTGACCATCGGCTTTTCCGGATCGAAGGGAATGCCGTTCTTGTTGCAGGTGATGCCGGCCCGGCCGAGCGCCGCATCGACCTGGTTGCCCTTGAGGCCCTTGGGCCGCAGATCGACCAGCAGCAGGTGGTTGTCGGTGCCGCCCGTCACCAGGTCCACGCCGCCGGCGGTCAGCACTTCGCCGAGCACGCGGGCATTGGTCAGCACCTGATCGATGTAGCTCTTGAACTCGGGCCGCAGCGCCTCGCCGAAGGCCACGGCCTTGGCCGCGATCACATGCATCAGCGGGCCGCCCTGGGCGCCCGGGAACACGGCCGAGTTGATCTTCTTGGCCAGCGCCTCGTCGTTGGTGAGGATGGCGCCGCCGCGCGGACCGCGCAGCGTCTTGTGCGTGGTGGTGGTCACGATGTGCGCATGGTCGAGCGGGTTCTGATGCCGGCCGGCCGCGACGATGCCGGCGAAGTGGGCCATGTCGACCATCAGCAGCGCGCCCACGTCGTCGGCGATCTTGCGGAAGGCGGCGAAGTCGATGGCGCGCGGATAGGCCGAGTAGCCGGCGATCAGCACGCTCGGCTTGTGCTCGTGCGCGAGGCGCTCGACCTGCTCCAGATCGAGCCGCTGGTCTTCGCGGCGCACGCCGTACTGCACGGCGTTGAACCACTTGCCCGACAGCGCCGGCTTGGCGCCATGCGTGAGGTGGCCGCCCGCGTCGAGCGACATGCCGAGGATGGTGTCGCCCGGCTTGGCGATGGCCAGCATCACTGCCGTGTTGGCCGAGGCGCCCGAGTGCGGCTGCACATTGGCGTAGCCGGCATTGAACAGCTGCTTGATGCGGTCGATGGCCAGCGCCTCGACTTCGTCGACGCATTCGCAACCGCCGTAATAGCGCTTGCCCGGATAACCCTCGGCGTACTTGTTGGTCAGCACCGAGCCCTGGGCTTCGAGCACGGCGCGCGAGACGATGTTCTCGCTCGCGATCAACTCGATGCCGTCGCGCTGGCGGTTCATTTCGGCGTCGAGGCCGTCACGGATGGCCGGGTCGCTGGCGGCGACGCTGGCATGGAAGAAGGCGTGCAGATGGCTGCTCATGTCGGAGCTCCGGCGGTGAATCGGTTGGATAAGGTTCGCGGCGAATGCGGCTTCAGCACTCGACCACGGTGATCGCGAGACCGCCGAGCGCGGTCTCCTTGTACTTGGACTGGAGATCGATGCCGGTCTGGCGCATGGTCTCGATGCAGGCGTCGAGCGACACCAGATGCGAGCCGTCGCCTTGCAGCGCCAGTCGCGCCGCGTTGATGGCCTTGATCGCGCCCATGCTGTTGCGCTCGATGCAAGGCACCTGCACCAGCCCGCCGATGGGGTCGCAGGTCATGCCGAGGTGATGCTCCATCGCGATCTCGGCGGCGTTTTCCACCTGCTCGTTCGTGCCGCCGAGCACCGCAGCCAGGCCGGCGGCGGCCATCGAGCTGCTCACGCCGATCTCGCCCTGGCAGCCCATTTCGGCGGCCGAGATCGAGGCGTTCTTCTTGTAGAGCATGCCGATGCCGGCGGCCGTGAGCAGAAAGCGGATGACGGCGGCATCGTCGGCGCCGCGCTGGCTGCGCCGGTAGTAGGCGAGCACGGCCGGAATGACGCCGGCCGAGCCGTTGGTGGGCGCGGTCACCACGCGGCCGCCGCAGGCGTTTTCCTCGTTCACGGCAATCGCGAAGGCGCTCACCGTGTCCATCTGCGAGAAGTCGTCGCCGGTGGCGACGGCGCGGCGGTACAGCGCCGGTGCGCGCCGCTTGACGTTGAGGCCGCCGGGCAGGATGCCTTCGGTGACCAGGCCGCGTTCGATGGCGCAATGCATCACGCGCCAGATTTCCATCAGCCGCGCGTCGAGCGTGGCGGCATCGGTGCGCGCCAGTTCGTTGGCGCGCACGATGCTGGCGATGGACAGGCCGGTGCGCTTGCCGATGGCGATCAGCTCGGCGCCGCTCGCAAACGGATAAGGCAGCCTGGGCTCGGCAGCCACGGGCGCGGCCACCGGGCGCGGTGCCGGCGTCGGCTTGGGCGCGATGCGCTCGGGGCTGGCGAGGCGGTCGTCGATGTCGCCGGCCAGCGCCAGTTCCTGCTCGGCCACGGTCACGCGGCATTCGCGCGCCACCGCCGTGCGGCTGCGCACCGAGGGCAGGCCGCAATCGGCCGCGTCGCCGCAGCGGGTTTCGTCGCCGCCGCATTTCTCGCACTTGCCGAGCGCGGCCAGACTTTCGGCTTCGCGCCGGTCGATCTCGGCCTTGCTCAGCACCGCGCCGCCGCCGATGGAGAAATAGCTGTTGCGGTGACAGGCGTTGTGCTCGCGGTCGAAGGCCTCCAGCACCATGCCGTTCGGATGCTCGGGCAGCGACTCCTTCTTGTGGAACAGCAGATCGGTATCGGGATCGAAGTCGATCTCATGCCAGCCGCCGAGCCGCAGCCGGGCGGTGGCGCGGATCGCCGCCACCTGGTCCGCGACGCCCGCCGGATCGACCTTGTCGGGCACTTCGCCGAGCAGGCCGATCAGCACCGCATTGTCGGTGCCGTGGCCCACGCCGGTCAGCGCCAGCGAGCCGTAAAGATGCACGCGCACTGAACCTACGCCGCGATGCAGGCCGGCGCTTTCCAGCTCGGCCAGAAAGCGGCTGACGGCCAGCATCGGCCCGACCGTGTGCGAGCTGCTCGGCCCGATGCCGATGCGGAAGACGTCAAAGACGCTGATGTTCACGCAGCCACCTTCTCGCGTGCGGCGGCCGGTGCGGGTTCGAGCGTGCAGACGCCAAAGCCATAGGGCACGGCGGCGCGTTCGAGGTACTTCCACACGTACTCGGCAAAGCTGCGGCGGAACAGCAGCACATAGCCGGCGCCATCGCGGCGCACATAGGCCGACGACTTGCCGAAGGTCGAGCCGACCACGCGGCCGGCCTCCAGATGCGCGTAGTCGTACACGCTCACATGGGCCAGCACGGTGGCGGCCTGGGCGCCGCGCAGCACGGCCTGGGTGTAGCCGCCCGAGTTGTCGGCGACCTGATGATGGATGCCGGCAAGCGCGGCTTCGAGCGCGGCGACGAGGCCGGCCACGGCGGAATGGGCGCAGAGCAGCATCCATTCATCGGGGCCGAGCCAGAGCGCCTCTGCCTTGGGCAGCTTGGCGAGCGTGCACGGCACACCGGGCAGCGCGCCGCCGAGCACGCCGGCCACGGCCTGCGCAAAGGCCGCATCGGCCAGATTGCCGCGCAGGCTCACGAAGCCGCCGACCGGCAGTTCGTTGGCCCAGACGCCGCTGCGCTCGTCCTGCTTGCGCGCGCGCTTTGCCAGTTCCAGATGCGCGAGCGGCGAGCGCGCGACGGGCGTGAAGACCTTAGACATGGTGACGGGCTCCTTCCGGATCGACGAAGACGGGCGAGACGAGTTTCACGGCGGTGGAAGCGCCACCGTCCCAGGCGTAGAGGGTTTCGCCCTTGCGCTCGATGCCGCCCTTGACCACGGCCATCGCGATCGAGCGGCCGAGCGTCGGGCTGAAATAGCTGCTGGTCACATGGCCCAGCATGGGCACCGGCTTGCCGCCGACGCCGGGCGCCTGGGCCGGCGCGGCGATGATCTGCGCGCCCTCGGCCAGCACTTCGTTGGGGTTGTCGGTGAGCAGGCCGACCAGCTGCTTGCGGTCGGCGCGCGAAGTGTCGGCGCGCGCCATCGAGCGCTTGCCGATGAAGCTGAACGACTTCTTCATGCTCACGGCCCAGGCCATGTCGAGGTCGAAGGGCGTGACCGAACCGTCGGTGTCCTGCCCCACGATGATGAAACCCTTCTCGGCGCGCAGCACATGCATGGACTCGGTGCCGTAGGGCGTGATGCCGAACTCGGCGCCGGCTTCCATCACCGCTTCCCAGACGTGTTCGCCGTAGTTCGCATCGACGTTGATTTCATAGGCCAGTTCGCCCGAGAAGCTGATGCGGTACACCCGCGCCGGCACGCCGGCCACGGTGCCCGGACGCCAGTCCATGAACTTGAACGCGTCCTTGCCGAAGTCGATGTCGCCGCAAAGCTTTTGCAGCACGGCGCGCGCCTTGGGGCCGACCACCGAGGTGGTGGACCAGTGATCGGTGACGGAGGTGAGATAGACCTTCAGCTCCGGCCATTCGGTCTGGTGCCACTTCTCAAGCCAGTTGAGCACCTTGGCGGCGCCGCCGGTGGTGGTGGTCATCAGAAAGTGATCGTCGGCCAGGCAGGCGGTCACGCCGTCGTCCATGACCATGCCGTTCTCGTCCAGCATCAGGCCGTAGCGGCACTTGCCGATGGCCAGTTGCGTCCAGGCGTTGGCGTACACGCGGTTGAGGAATTCGCGCGCATCGGGGCCGCGCACATCGATCTTGCCGAGCGTGGACGCATCCATCACCGCCACGCCGGTACGCGCCGCGATGCATTCGCGCGCGACCGCCGCATGCATGTCTTCATTGCCCTTGGGGAAGAACCACGGACGCTGCCACTGCCCCACCACTTCAAACTTTGCGCCGCGCCGGATGTGCGACTGATGCGCCGAGGCGAAGCGCTCGGGATCGAAGGTTTCCTTGGCATGCGCGCCGGCCATCGTGCCGAAGGTGACCGGCGTGTAGGCCGGGCGGTAGGTGGTCGTGCCCACTTCCGCCATCGACACGCCGAGCGCCTCGGCCAGGATGCCGAAGCCGTTGACGTTGCTGAGCTTGCCCTGATCGGTGCCGAAGCCCAGACCCGTGTAGCGCTTCACATGCTCGACCGACTTGTAGTTCTCGCGCACCGAAAGATGGATATCGGATGCAGCTACATCGTTCTGGAAGTCGACGAAAGCCTTGGCGCCGTGGCCTTCCGGCTTGCCGTCGGGCACGCGGAAGATCTTGCGCGGCGCGCCGATGCCCGGCTCGTCGGTGCTCAGGCCCACGCCGCTGGCGGTGGCGCTGCTGAACAGGCCGCGCATCAGCTTCTCGGTCTGCTTGAGCGCATCGCGCAGCAGGAAGGCGCCGGTGATCGAGCCCACGCAGCTGATGCCGGCGCGCCCTTGCTCGGGCACGACAAAGGCTTGCGCCGCCGCATCCCAGACCGGGCGCGCGCCGTTGTGGCAGAACAGATGCACCGTCGGCGACAGGCCGCCCGAGCTCAGCACCAGATCGCCGCTCCAGTCGGGGCCGCTGCCCACGATGGCATTGCGGCTCGCATCCAGCCGGCCAAGCTTTGCGCCCTGCACCGCCTTGCCGCCCTTCACCGCCACGATGCCGTGGCCGCGCAGCACTTCCACGCCGGCCCGGGTGGCCGCCGTCAGCCAGTGCGAGCCCGGCGCATCGCGCAGGTCTGCCAGCGTGACGGCCACCCCAGCCTGGGCGAGATTGATCGCGCCGCGGTAGGCATGGTCGTTGTTGGTCATGACCAGCGCCTTGTGGCCGGCCGCGACCGCATAGCGGTTGAGGTAGGTGGTGGCCGCAGCCGAGGTCATCACGCCCGGACGGTCGTTGTCGGCGAACACCAGCGGCCGCTCGATGGCGCCGCTCGCCAGCACGACCTGCTCGGCACGGATGCGATGCAGCCGTTCGCGCGGCAGCTCGGCACTGCGCGCGATCAGCGGCAGATGGTCCTGGCGCAGCTCGATGGCCTGCACCATGTTCATGTCGTGCAGCGCATAGGCGGTGGTGCGCGGCAGCAGGGTCACATTGCTCAGGCCACGCAGCTCGGCGAGCACGCGGTCGAGCCAGAGCGCGGCGGCCTTGCCGTCCACTTCCACATCGGGCATCGACAGCAGCCAGCCGCCCAGTTCGTTCTGCTCGTCGACCAGCATCACGCGCTTGCCGGCGCGGCCGGCCATCAGCGCCGCCAGCAGGCCGCAGGCGCCGCCGCCCACCACCAGCACATCGACGTGGTGATGCAGATGGTCGTAGCGGTCGGGATCGGCCTCGGTCGGCACGCTGCCGTAGCCGGCGGCCTGGCGGATCACCTTTTCATAGGTGGGCCAGAGCGACATCGGCCACTTGAAGGTCTTGTAGTAGAAGCCGGCCGGCATGAACTTGCTGAACTTGCCGCCGATCGACTTGAGATCGAAGCCAAGCGTTGGCCGGCCGCTGGTGCGCCCCGCCACCAGCCCGTCGTAGAGCTCGACCTGCGTGGCCTTGAGATTGGGCACGGCGCGCGCGCCGGTCTCGATCTGCATAAGCGCATTCGGCTCCTCGGGGCCGGCGCCATAGATGCCGCGCGGCCGGCCGTACTTGAAGCTGCGCGCGAGCATGCCCACGCCGTTGGCGAGCAGGGCCGAAGCCAGCGTGTCGCCGGCATGGCCGAACATGCGCTCGCCGTCAAAGGTGAATCCGATTTCCTTCTTCCAGTCGATGCGCGCGCTGGAATGGCGCTTGACGCGGTAGCCGCTCATGCCGTCGCTCCCTGTTCAGCCAGATACGCCTTCTTGCCTTCTTCCAGCGTGAAGGTGGCGCCCAGTTCGAGCGTGGCGGTATTGCGCCGCGCCACGAAGAACTTGCGGCAGCCGGTCGTGTGCTGCCACATCTCCCAGTGCCAGCCCTTGGGGTTCTTGCGACAGAAAAGGTAGTCGCCCCAGTCCTCGTCGCTCGTGGCTTCGGGGTTGGCCGGCCGCGCGATGAAGGCTTCGCCGGCAGGGGCGAACTCCTCTTCCTCGCGCGCTTCCCGGCAATGCGGGCAGGTCAGCACATACATCGATGACTCCTGAAAATTCGGTGGGTGGACGAAGGCGCGCGCGTCAGTGCGCGACGGCGGCGGCGCCGTGTTCGTCGATGAGATGGCCGGTGTGGAAGCGGTCGAGCGCGAAGGCCGCGTTGAGCGGATGCGGTTCGTCGTGGGCGATGGTGTGGGCGAAGACATTGCCCGAGCCCGGCGTGGCCTTGAAGCCGCCGGTGCCCCAGCCGCAGTTGAAGTACAGGCCCTTGACCGGCGTCTTGCTGATGATCGGGCAGGCGTCGGGCGTGACGTCGACGATGCCGCCCCACTGGCGGTTCATGCGGGCGCGCGAGAACACCGGGAACATCTCGCAGATTGCAGCGGCGGTGTGCTCGATGATGTGCGGCGAGCCGCGCTGGCCGTAGCCCACATAGCCGTCGATGCCGGCGCCGATCACCAGCTCGCCCTTGTCGGACTGGCTGGCATAGCCGTGCACCGCGTTGGACATGACCACGGTGTCGAGCACCGGCTTGTACGACTCCGAGACAAACGCTTGCAGCGGATGGCTTTCGAGCGGCATGCGGATGCCGGCGAGCTTGGCCAGCACCGAGCTGTGACCGGCCGCCACCACGCCCACCTTGTCGGCGCGCAGCAGACCCTTGCTGGTCTGCACGCCGCGCACGCGGCCGCCCTCGATGTCGAAGCCGAGCACTTCGCAGTTCTGGATGATGTCGACGCCGAGCGCGCTGGCGGCACGCGCGAAGCCCCAGGCCACCGCGTCGTGCCGGGCCACGCCGCCGCGCGGCTGGAAGCTCGCGCCCATCACCGGATAGCGGGCGCGCGAGGAGCAGTCGAGCGCCGGAATGCGTTCGGCCAGCGTCTTGCGGTCGACCACTTCCACGTCCACGCCCTGCAGCAGATTGGCGTTGGCGCGGCGTTCGATGTCGCGCATGTCCTGCAGCGTGTGGCCGATGTTGTAGACGCCGCGCTGGCTGAACATGACGTTGAAGTTGAGGTCCTCGGTGAGGCCCTCCCACAGCTTGAGGCCGTGTTCATACAGCAGCGCCGCTTCGTCCCACAGGTAGTTGGAGCGGACGATGGTGGTGTTGCGGCAGGCATTGCCGCTGCCGATGTGGTTGCGCTCCACGACGGCGATGTTGCGCACGCCGTGTTCCTTCGCGAGGTAGTACGCGGTGGCGAGGCCGTGGCCGCCGGCGCCGACGATGATGACGTCGTAGGACGCCTTGGGCTTGGGGCTGCGCCACGCGGGCGTCCAGCCTTCGTGATGCTTGAGCCCTTGCTTGAACAGGCTCCAGAAGGAGTAGCGGTTTGTCATCGGTGTCCCTGGCTGGCGAGGTGGTGCTCGGAGTGGGGACGATTGTTGGGCTGACGGGTTTGCGCGGCTTGCTTGCAAGGGACGCGGGCTTTGCTGAATCCGACAACGGGCGTCGGATTGAGCGATGTCGGAATCAGGCAAGTGTCGGCGGCGGGGGTGGCATGGCAGGAGCCGCGTTGGAGACGGTGCGGCTGTGGTACCGGCAGCGGCAGCGCGCGGGCCGGCCCCCAGCGGCGCTTCACTGGCTGCGCCCCGCCGCGTCGCGGCGGGGTTCCCTCGCGCCTACGGGCGGCGCGGGCCGGCGATCCAACTCGGTCGGCTGCGCCGACCTCAGACAGGATCGCCTGAGCCGCTGCGCGGCTCACCCGCGCCGTCCTCGGGCTCGGCTGGCCAGAGGCGCGCCGCCGGGGGCCGGCCCGCGCGCTGCCTGGTGAAGTTGCGACGGCCGTTGGCGCGTGACGCAATCGCCCCGCCGGATGCAACGGCGCGGAAACCAGCGATCGGTGCTTGCCCAGCCAGCCGGCACCCGCCGGCGCCGCTCAGCAACCCAGCTCGCTCAACCTCGGATGATCGTCGGGGCGACGCCCCAACGGCCACCGGAACTTCCGCTCCCCCTCCGCGATCGGCAGATCGTTGATGCACGCGAACCGCCGCTCCATCAGCCCGAACCCGTTGAACTCCCAGTTCTCGTTGCCATAACTGCGGAACCAGTTGCCCGAGTCGTCATGCCATTCGTAGGCGAAGCGCACGGCGAGGCGGTTGTCGGTGAAGGCCCAGAGTTCCTTGATGAGCCGGTAGTCCAGCTCCTTCGCCCACTTGCGCGCGAGGAAGGCCTTGACCTCCTCGCGGCCGTTGACGAATTCGGCGCGGTTGCGCCAGCGCGTGTCGGGCGTGTAGACGAGGCTCACGCGCTCGGGGTCGCGGCTGTTCCAGGCGTCCTCGGCCATGCGCACCTTCTGGCGCGCCGTGTCGAGGGTGAAGGGCGGCAGGGGCGGACGGGATTCCATGGCTTGGCCTTTCCTGGCAGTGACGGCGCGCTCGCGCATCGGTGGTAGACAGCTTTGTCTACCTTCAGGCTGGCACAGGTGGAACGAGCTGTCTACACTCGCGTTCCATGACCTCACGCCCAGCCGCCAACCGCCGCGCCGCGCCGCCCGCGCCCGCCGACGCCCCGCCCTCCCCGCGCGAGCGCATCCTCGCCGCCGCGCACGACCTGTTCTACCGCGACGGCATCCGCGCGACCGGCATCGACGCGGTCATCGCCGCCGCCGGCGTCACCAAGGTGACGTTCTATCGCCAGTTCCCGAGCAAGAACGATCTGGTGCGCGCCTTCCTCGACCATCGCCACGACGTGTGGATGGCCTGGTTCGTCGATGCGCTCGGCCGCCACGGCGCGCGCGAGGGCGGCGGCACGGCGCCGCTGCTCGGCGCGCTGGAGGAATGGTTCTCGGCCGACGCCTATCGCGGCTGCGCCTTCCTCAACACCGTGGTGGAACTGGGCAGCGACCTGCCCGAGGTGCGCGCAATCGCGCGGCGGCACAAGGCCGACATGACGGAGGTCATCGCCGGGCTGCTGCCTGCCGGCGATGCAAGCGCTCTCACCGCCACGCCCAGCAGTGGCGTCGGCAACGGAGCGACCGGCGCAGCCGAAGCCATCGCCACCGCCGTCGACGGCGCGATCCTGCGCGCCCAGATGGACGGCGCGCCCGGCCCCGCGCTCGCCGCCCTCGGCCGGCTGCTTGCGGCACTCGACCTTTCCTGATCGGCTCCACCTGTCCTCGTCGGAGAAAGCTGATAGAAGGCAACCCCGGCCGTGCGGCGGGCGCCGCAGCGTCCGCGCATCGCGCCGGCCGCCACCGCCAACAACGACAGGGACACCCGCATGACGCTCGCCAGACTCGCCCTCATCCTCGCCGCCGCGCTCGCGGCCGGCTGCACCCAGGTGGACACCGGCAACATCGGCATCTCGCGCACCTTCGGCAAGGTCGATCCCGACCCGCTGCCGCCGGGCGTCTACCTCTCGGTCATCCGTCGGGTGGACGAGTTCACGGCCAAGGAAGTCAGCTTCTCGCTCATGGACATGACGCCCAAGAGCCGCGACAACCTGACGATGAAGGACGTGGACATCGACATCTACTTCAAGGTGTCGCCGGCCGCGATCCCGGCGCTGTACGTGAAGTACCAGGGCGACGTGGTGCGCCATGCCGACATCGTGCAGGGCGGCAGCCGCGACCTCGTGATCGCCTACAGCCGGGTGTCGCGCGAGGCGCGCGAGGCCGTGTACAAGTCCATCGCCCAGCTCGATGCGACCACGATGCACACCAAGCGCGTCGAGCTGTCGGAGATGATCCGTGTCGCGCTCCAGACCGAACTCGACGCGACCGACAAGGGCGCCTTCACGGTCACTGCCGTCAACGTGCGCAACCTGCTGACCGATCCGGCCATCGAAGCGGCGATCCGCCAGCGCGCCGAGACCGACCAGGCCATCGAGCGCAAGCGCAAGGAAGTGGAGCTGGCCAAGGCCGAGGCCGAGCGGCTGATCGTCGAGGCCGAGGGCCAGGCGCGCGCCAACCGCATCATCGCGGAGAGCATGACGCCCGCGCTGCGCGACATCCGCATCGCCGAGATCCAGCGCGAGGCGGCGGTGGCGCTGGCGTCCAAGCCGGGCAACACGGTGGTGGTGGGCAGCGGCGCGGCGACGCCGATCGTCAATCTGGGCGGAGCCCGCTGAAGACGCGCCGGGTCGCGCGCGGCGCGGCCCGACGACGCGCGCGGCCCGCACGCGCCGGCCGCCAGCGGCGCGACGGGCGCGCCGCATCGCTCACAATCGCGCGGTTCCGGGCGTCGCAGGCGACGCCCCAACCTTTCCGCAGGACCGCGCATGACTTCTCCCGACCCCAGGACCATCCTCATCACCGGCGCGTCGCGCGGCATCGGCCGCGCCGTGGCCGAGGGCTTTCTCGTCGACGGCTGGCGCGTGGTGCTCGCCGCGCGCGACCAGGCCGCGCTCGATGCCTTCGCCGCCGAGGCCGCAGCGCGCGGCCAGCTCGCGCTGCCGGTGGCCTGCGACGTGGCCGACGAAGCCTCGGTCGATGCGCTGTTCGAGCGCGTCAGGGCCGAGTGCGGCCGGCTCGACGTGCTGTTCAACAACGCGGGCGTGAGCGCGTTTGCCAGCACGCCCGACGAGCTGAGCGTGGCCGACTGGAAACGCGTGGTGGACATCAACCTCACCGGCAGCTTCCTGTGCACGCGCGCGGCCTTCGCGCTCATGAAGGCGCAGTCGCCCCAGGGCGGCCGCATCATCAACAACGGCTCGATCTCGGCGCATGCGCCGCGCCCGCGCAGCGTGGCCTACACCGCGACCAAGCACGCGATCACGGGCCTGACCAAGAGCACCTCGCTCGACGGCCGCCCATTCAGCATCTGCGCCGGCCAGATCGACATCGGCAACGCCGCGACCGAGATGGCGCAGGCGATGGCGCGCGGCATCGTGCAGGCCAACGGGCAGGTGATGGTCGAGCCGCTGCTGGACGTGAAGCATGTGGTGGATGCGGTGCGCTACATGGCGGGGCTGCCGCTCGGGGCGAACGTGCAGAACATGACGGTGCTGGCGTCATCGATGCCGTTTGTCGGGCGCGGCTGAGGTGCGTTTGCTTTGAGGCTGCGGTCCGGCGGCTTTGCTTCGCGTGGCGCGGCGGGGTGGTGATGACGGGCTCCAAGGCGGCGGTCGGCCCGACGGGCCGACTTCCCCCGAGATTGCGCGGCGGCCGGGCCCGGGGCGGAAACTCGCCGCTGCGCGGCTCAGACAGCCGCCCCTGAGCGCTGCGCGCTCACCCGGCCACCACGCAATCCCGGGGCGCCGCCAAGTCGCCCGCCATCACTACCCCGCCACGCCCCGCCGATCCGGAACGGTTCGACGAGGCTCGGGCGAGCGTCGGGCACAGGACTCGAAGCTCGAAGCTCGAAGCTCGAAGCTCGAAGCTCGAAGCTCGAAGCTCGAAGCTCGAAGCTCGAAGCTCGAAGCTTGCAAAGGATTGCACCGCCAGCGCCGCGAAGCTAGGCCATCGATCCACACCAACTGCCCACAACGACGCCCCAAGCCCGAAGCCTGCCCCTCCCCAACGTGCCGGCCTGCCGGCACGCATCGGCCCGTGACGGCGCCCGGGTGGCGCGGGGCGAGGGTGGCGGGCGACTCGGGAGCGCCTCGGCGGCGGCGCGTGGCCGGGTGAGCGCGCAGCGCTCAGGGGCGGCTGTCTGAGCCGCGCAGCGGCGAGTTTCCGCCCCGGGCCCGGCCACGCGCCGCCGCCGAGGGAAGTCGGCCCCTCGGGCCGACCGCTCCCGTCGAGCCCGCCACCCTCGCCCCGCGCCACCCCGGCGCAAAGCCCCTTCACCCGAAGTACGCGGCCTTGACCTCGGGATCCTCCTTCAGCTCCGCCGTCGAGCCGCGCGCCACCACCCGCCCCTGCGCGAGCACATAGCCCCGATGCGCAACCGCCAGCGTCTGGTGCACGTTCTGCTCGACCAGCAGCACGGTGATGCCCATTTCGTTGATGCGCTTCACCACCGCGAAGGTCTCGGCCACGAACAGCGGCGACAGCCCGAGCGACGGCTCGTCGATGAGCAGCAGCTTTGGCGCCGCCATCAGCCCGCGGCCGATCGACAGCATCGCCTGCTCGCCGCCCGACATCGTCCCGCCCAGCTGGGCGCGGCGCTCGGCCAGGCGCGGGAAGATCGCGAACACCTCGTCCATGCGGCGCGCGACCTCGGCGCGGTCGGCGATGCCGAAGGCGCCGATGCGCAGGTTCTCCAGCACGGTCATCCTGCCGAACACCTTGCGCCCCTCGGGGATGCAGGCGATGCCGGCGCGGTTGACCAGATGCGTCGCCAGCCCGGTGATGTCGCGCCCGCCGAAGCTCACCTTGCCCGCGCGCGGCGGCGTGAGCGACAGGATGGCGCGGATCAGCGTCGACTTGCCGGCACCGTTGGCGCCGAGGATGCAGGTGATCTCGCCCGGCTCGACCTCGATCGACACGTCGGTGAGCACGTCGGCCTTGCCGTAGGCGGCGTACAGGCCCGACACCACCAGCCGCGAAGATTCATCGGCGCTGCGGGTTTGCGCGACGGGCACGGCGCTCATGCAGCCTCCCGCGCGGCGATGTCGGCGCCCAGATAGGCGCGCTGCACCTCCGCGTCGGCGGCCACCTCGCGGTAGCTGCCCTCGCAGAGCTTGCGGCCGTAGTTGAGCACCACGCAGCGGTCGGTGATGCGCTCGATCATGCCCATCTCGTGCTCGATGATGACGATGCTCAGGCCCGGCATGCGCTCGCGCACCGCGAGGATGTCGTCCATCAGCTGGCGGCATTCCTCATGCGTCATGCCGGCCGAAGGCTCGTCGAGCAGCAGCAGGCGCGGCCGGCTGACCAGCGCGCGGCAGACCTCGATGCGGCGCCGGTCGATCATGCTGACCGCGCCGGCCGGTTCGTCGAGCCGGCGGCCGAGCGTGGGGCTGAAGCTGCTGGCCAGCTCCTGCGCCAGCGCGCGCGCCTCGGCCATCTGCCGCGCCAGCCCGCGCCGGTTGAACAGGTTGAAGCCGAGGCCGTGATTAAGCGCGCGGTGATGGCCGACCATGATGTTGTCGAACACGCTCAAGCCCAGGCTCAGCCGCGAGCGCTGGAAGGTGCGCGTGATGCCGGCGCGGCACACCGCCTGCGGCGACAGCCCGAGCACCTCGCGGCCCTCGAAATCGATGCTGCCGGCGCTGGCGCGGTAGACGCCCGTGACCACGTTGAAGAAGGTGGTCTTGCCCGAGCCGTTGGGCCCGAGCAAGCCCAGCACCTCGCCGTGGCGGATGTCGAAGCCGAGCCCGTCGAGCGCGACCAGCCCGCCGAACTTCATCGTGAGGTCCTTGCACACCAGGATGGCGCCGCTCATGACCGGCCTCCGAACACGCGCACCCGGCGCGGAAACAGCCCCTGCGGGCGGAACAGCAGGATGGCGATGACCGCCGCCGCATAGAGCAGAAAGCGGTATTCCTGAATGGCCTGCAACTTCTCGGGCAGCAGGATGACCACCAGCGTCGCCGGCAGAATCCCCCACAGATTGCCGAGGCCGCCGAGCACCAGGATCGACAGCATCACCAGCGAGTCGCCGAAGTTGAAATTGTTGGGCGCCACGAATCCGGTCATCAGCGCGAACAGCGCCCCGGCCACGCCGGCAAACGCATTGCCGATGAGGAAGGCGGTGATCTTCCAGCGCGCGATGTCGATGCCGAAGCAGGCGGCGGCGATCTCGTCGCTGCGCACCGCGTCCAGGTTCAGGCCGATCCACGACCGCTCGATGCGCCAGGTGAGCACCAGCGCGCCGAGCGCGATGGCAAACGCCACCGCCGCATAGCCGGCATAGAACGACACGGTCTGGCCGAACAGCTCGATGTCGTCGTTGAAATCGTGGCCGAACATCGACAGCCCCGGCAGCTTCATGCCCTGCGAGCCGCCGAAGGTTTCGTTCACCTCCATGAAGCTGCGGAACAGCACCGCGAAGGCCACCGTGACCAGCGAGGCGTAATGCCCGCGCGTGCGCAGCACCGGAAACAGCAGCACCGCGCCCACCAGCGCCGACGCGCCTCCGGCCAGCGCCAGCACCGCCAGATGCGGCAGCGTGGGCTGGGCATTGGTCAGCCAGGCCGCCGCATAACTGCCCACGCCAAAGAAGGCCATGGCCGAGAAATTGACCACGCCGGCATAGCCGATCTGGATGTTGAGCCCGAGGCAGACCGTGGCGTACAGCAGCAGCGAACACAGGATGAGCAGCGCGAAATGCTCCTCGCGCAGCACGCCCACCAGCGCCACGAAGCCGAGCGTGCCGGCCAGCGCCAGCGTGCCCGGTGCCGCCGCGCACGACGCGCCAAAGCGCTGCGCCACGCCGGCATGCGCCGCGCCCCAGCCGAGCAGCCCGGCGCCGGCCAGCAGGCCGAGCAGCAGCCACTGGTTGTCGTTGCCGAGCAGCAGGCCGAGCAGCGCGGTCAGCGCCGCGACGCCGGCAAACACCAGCCAGCGCGCCGGCCGGCGTGCGCCGGACTGGCTTGCGGCGAGCGCCGGATCGGCCGCCATGTCAGACGCGCTCATAAGCCCGCTCCCCGATGAGGCCGGTCGGCTTCAGGCCGATCAGCAGGATGACGCCGGCAAACGCGACCACGTCCTTGTATTCGCTCGCCAGCGGCAACGCCACGACCGCCAGCATCTGCAAGGCCGCGAACAGAAAGCCGCCGAGGATCGCGCCGTAAAGATTGCCCAGCCCGCCCACCACCGCCGCGCTGAAGCCGATGACGCCCAGCATCAGCCCGGTGCCGAAGTTGACCTCGCTGTAGTACAGCCCGTCGATGAGGCCGGCGAGCGCCGCCAGCCCCGAGCCGAGCGCGAAGGTGAACAGCACCACGCGCGTGAAGTCGATGCCCATCACGCGCGCGGTCTCGCCGTCCTGCGCGACCGCGCGGATCGCCAGCCCCAGCCGGGTGCGCGTGATGAGCAGATGCACCGCGCAGATGGTGCCGAGCCCGGTCGCCAGCAAAATCAGACTGTCGAAGCGCAGCGTGAAGCTGCCCAGCTCGATGCCGCCCGCCGGCAGCAGATGCGGAAACGACTGCGGATTGGAGCCGCCCGGATAGAACAGCCGGATCGACTCGCGGATGACCGTGCCGACCATCAGCGTGACCAGCAGCACGATGAAGGACGGCGCCTCGCGCAGCGGCAGGATGAAGGCGCGCGCGATCAGCGCACCCAGCGCCGCCATGCTGCCCACGCCCACCAGCAGCGCCGCCGCCAGTTGCAGCCACGGCGATTGCACGCCGGCCGCCTGCAAGCCCAGCGCCGTCGCCAGCGCCGCGAACACGCCGAGCGTGAGCACGTCGCCGTGCGAGAACTTGATGACGTCGAGCACGCCGAAGAACAGCGTGAAGCCCACGGCCACCATCGCGTAGATGGTGCCCAGCATCACGCCGTTCCACAGCTGCTGACCGATGAAGCCGGCATCCATGGCGCAGCGCCTCAGCGGCCCGCGAGGTGGCGCTTGCCGCTCGCGTACTCGCTGTCTTCCCAGGCCAGCCACTTGCCGTCCTGCACCACGTACTTGGTGGTGGTCGGGTTGATGTTCTGGCCGTAGTCGTCGAAGGTGATCTTGCCGACCACCGAGTCGTAGTCCTTCACCTTGCCGAGCGCATCGATGAGCGCCGGGCGCTTGGGGCCGGACTTCTCGATGCTGTCCATCACCAGCGCGGTGGCGGCGAAGGCATAAGGGCCGTAGGCCTCGGGCGCCTCGCCGAATTTCTGCGCCGCATAGGCGTCGAGGAAGGCCTTGCCGCCCGGCAGCTTCTCGATCGGCGGCATGTCGTACATCGCCACCGTGCCCTCGGCCGCCGCCGCGCCCAGGCCGGCGATGAAGGCGTCGCCGACGATGCCCGAGGTGCCCTGGAACACCGCCTTGATGCCGAACTTTTCCATCTGCTTGGCGAGGCGCACGCCGAGCGGCGTGAGGCCGCCGAAGTAGACGACCTCGGGCTTCAGCTCCTTGATCCGGGCCAGCTCGGCCGAGAAGTCCTGCTGGTCGGCGCCGACGCCAAAGCTCGCCAGCATCTCGCCCTTGTTGTCGGCCAGGTACTGGCTGAAGTACTTGAACATCGACTTGCCGTAGTCGGTGGTGTCGTAGACCGCGACCCATTTGCCGAACTTCATCGGCCCGGTCAGCCATTGCGCGGCGACCTTGTTCTGGTTGATGAGCGTGGCGCTCACGCGATGCATCTCGCGCGTCTTCTGGCCGTAGATGATTTCCGGCAGCACGGCGGCCCAGACCACGGTCGGCACCTTGAAGCGCTTGTAGACATCGACCGTGGCGATGGCGACCGACGAGCAGTAGTGCGGAATCACCGCCGCGATGCTGCTGTCGGTGGCGGCCTTGGTGGCGACCTGCACGCCCACGTTGGGCTTGCATTCGTCGTCGAGCGCGACGAGCTCGAAGTCGTACTTCGACTTGGGATCGGCGTTGTGCAGTCGCACGGCGGTCTCGGCCGAATTGCGGCCGCCCAGGCCATGCGCCGAGTTGGCGCCGGTGAGCGGGCCGATGAAGGCGATCTTCACCACATCCTTGGCCGACGCGGCCGGCGACAGGGCCAGCGCGAGCGCTGCGGTGAGGGCGGACAGGGTCAGGCGCGAGAGGCGAGGGGTCATGGGCGTGGATTCCGTTTCTGTCTGGCTGGGCAGTGCCGCAGGAAGCGTGCAAGCCCATTTAGCCAAGCAGTTCCCGCCGCGCCGGACACCGGACGGACATCGGCTTGCCCATGACGGCCGCCTTTCATCTGGCGCGATGGCTTGGACCTTGCATCCAACGCCGGCCTGTCCCCAGCCGGCTTTTTGCAGGAGTACCGCCATGTCCGCATCCGCCGCCACCGCGCGCGCCGAGCTACGCGTCGGCTTCGTGCTCGCGCCGAATTTCACGATGCTGGCGCTGTCGGCCTTCGTCGACACGCTGCGGCTGGCCGCCGACGAGGACGACTGGAGCCGGCCGATCCATTGCGACTGGCGCGTGCTCAGCGACGACACGCGGCCGGTGCGCGCCAGCTGCGGCCTCGACGTGACGCCGACCGCGCGCTTCGGCGATCCGCGCGATTTCGACTACATCGTGGTGGTCGGCGGCCTGCTCGACGGCAGCCGCATCAGCCGCGCGGCCGGCGAGTTTCTCAGGCGCGCGGCGGCGGCCGGCGTGCCGCTCGCGGGCGTGTGTACCGGCAGCTTCGCGCTCGCGGGCCTGGGTCTGCTCGACGACCGCCGCGTGTGCGTGAGCTGGTTCCATCACGACGATTTCGCCAGCCGGTTTCCCCAGCTCGCGGCCAGCTCGACCGAGCAGTTCATCGAGGACCGCGACCGCCTGACCTGCGCCGGCGGCACGAGCGTGATGCATCTGGCCGCGCATCTGGTGGCGCGCCATCGCGGCCGCGCGGCGGCGGCCAAGGCGCTGCGCATCATGCTGGAGGACCTGCCGCGTGCCGGCGACGCGCCCCAGCCGGCGCCGGTCGACGACCTCAGCTCGGACGACGCCCGGGTGCGCCGCGCGATGCTGCTGATCGAGCGCCATGCCGACGGGCACTTTCCACTCGACGAACTGGCGCGCGAGGTCGGCGTGAGCCCGCGCCATCTCGGGCGGCTGTTCCAGCATCAGATCGGGATGACGCCGACCGCCTATGCGATGCGGCTGCGACTGCGGCGCGCGCGCGAGCTGCTGGAAAAGACCCGTCAGCCGATCGTCGACATCGCGATGCAATGCGGCTTCGTGAGCAACTCGCACTTCTCTCGCGCAGCTTCCGCAACGTGTACGGCCATCCGCCGAGCGAGGCGCGTGCGGGGTGATCCGCGACTGGTGCAAGGGTTTGCGCGTCGCGGTACCGACGCCGCGCGCAAGCGAAAACGGCGCCTCGCGGGGCGCCGTTTCATTGCCGGCCCGCCGTCGCGCGGGCCGTGCGGCCAAGGTCAGAGACCGATCGCCTTCTTCACGCCAGCCGCAGCCTCCGGCTTGCCGTCAAACGTCGTCACGCCATCCAGCCACTTGTCGAGCAGCGCCGGATTGGCCTTGATGTAGTCCTTGGCCACCTTCACCGGATCCTTCTTGTCCATGATCGGCGCCATCAGGCGGTTCTCGATGTCGGTCGTGAAGTGCAGGTTGTTGACCAGCCTGGCCACGTTGGGGCAGCGCGTGGCGTAGTCGCTCGGCAGCGCGGTGTAGACCTTGGCCTCGCCGTAGTTGGGGCCGAAGCTGTCGTCGCCGCCGCTGAGATAGACCATCTTGTGCTGCACGTTCATCGGATGCGGTTCCCAGCCCAGGAACACGATGGCCTTCTTGGCCTTCTCGGCGCGGCCCAGTTCCACCAGCATGCCGGCCTCGCTCGACTCGACCAGCTTGAAGTCCTTCAGACCGTACTGGTTGGTCTTGATCATGTTGGCGATGATCTGGTTGCCGTCGTTGCCCGGCTCGATGCCGTAGATCTTGCCGCCCAGCTCGTCCTTGAACCTGGCGATGTCCTGGAAGCTCTTGAGGCCGGCAGCCGCAAGGTACTCGGGCACGGCCAGCGTGTACTTGGCGCCGACGAGGTTGGGCTCGTCGAGCACCTTGACCGAACCGTCCTTGACGAAGGGCTCGACGATCGGCGTCATCGACGGATTCCAGTAGCCGAGGAAGACGTCGATCTGCTTCTTCTTGAGGCCGGCGAAGGTGATCGGCACCGACGCGATCTGCTTGCTCGGCTGATAGCCGATGCCGTCGAGGATGGCCATCGCCACGCCGGTGGTGGCGGTGATGTCGGTCCAGCCGACATCGGCAAAGCGCACCTTGCGACAGGCGGCGGGATCGGCGGCAAAGGCCGAGCTGGCGGTGACGGCGGCCAGCGCTGCGGCTGACACGAGCTTGCTGATTCTCATTGGGGGCAACTCCTGAAGGTCTGCGGCGTGAAGGGGCACGCAGCAATCTTGGAGGCGCCACCGGTGCGCGATCAGCCGAAATGCGACCCGCGCTTGGCGTGGAACGTCGCGGGCCGCCGGGCTGCGCCGGACGGCCGGCATGCCGGGCCGCGAGCGCAAGCGCCACGAAAGCCGGCGCCGGTCAGACGTGGCGCGCCTGCAGGTTGCGCTTGCCCGAGGCGGCGGCGGCATGCGCCGGCAAGGCGGCCCGCTCGGCCAGACGCGGCGCGCGCGGCTTGGCTTCGGGCGCGGCGGGCTCGGCCGGCAGCTCGCCATCGAGCGCCAGATCGTCGCTGCCGGCAGCGAGCGCATGACCGGGCTGGGCCAGCGTCTCGCGCACGTCGTCGATCTTCTTGCGCCGGCGCTCGGTGCTCGGCGCATAGCCGAAGCGGCAGCGGTAGCACTTGCTGAAATGGCAGGTGGATTGAAAGCCGCAGGCCACCGTGATGTCGGTGACGGTCATGTCGGTTTGCAGCAGCAGCTCGCGCGCGCGGCGCAGCCGCAGGTTGAGGTAGTACTGCGTGGGCGTGACGCCCAGAAAGTGCTTGAACAGCCGCTGCAACTGGCGCTGCGACAGACCGGCCAGCCGCGCCACGTCCTCCAGCGACAGCGGCTCCTCGATGTTGGCCTCCATGAGCGCGGCCACCTCGACCAGCGATTTGCGGCTGTAGCCCACGCGCGCCACCATCGGCATGTGCTGCTGGTCGCGGCTGTCGCGCACCCGCTCCAGCACGAACTGCTCCGAGATCTGCGCGGCAATGGCGTCGCCGAAACGCGCGCCGATGAGGTGGATCATCAGGTCGAGCGGCGCGCTGCCGCCGGTGCAGGTGTAGCGGTCGGCATCGATGACGAACAGCTCGGTGGTGAAGCTCACGCGCGGGAATTCCTCCTGCAGCGCAGCGAGGTTTTCCCAGTGGATCGCGCAGCGGTGGCCGTTCATGAGGCCGGCGCGCACCAGCGCATAGGCGCCGGTACAGAGCGAGCCGAGCTTGACGCCGGCCGCGCCCAGGGTTTGCAGCAGAGAAAGATGCGCCGGCGTTACCGCTTCGCGTACATCGACGCCGCCGACGACGAAGGCCACGTCGGGCATGTCGCGCGGATCGAGCGGCGCGCAGGGCGACAGCGCGAGGCCGTTGCTGGCCGAGGCCGGCTGGCCGTCGGGCGTGATGATCGACCAGCGGTACAGAGTGCGCCGGCTCACGTAGTTGGCCATGCGCAGTGCCTCGATGGCGCTGCTGAACGCGATCATCGTGAAGCGCGGCAGCGTGACGAAGGCGACATGCACAGGCTTGCATGCACCAGCGTCGTCGGCCGCCGCACCGCCACGGCGCGGCTGCACCTCGGCCGGCGGGCGCGGACGGCCGTCGGAGGCGGACGAATGGAGACCATCTTCGGGCGCGACATTCTTGCTGGACATGCGGATTCCTCGTGGCATGACTGTCGACGCCGTGGCGGGCCTGCAAACCCGTGTGCGTCGGACTTGTAAGTCGAAAACAGGATGGTTCCGCTGGCAGCAAGAAGAGTGCCGGATAGCCGCATTCGGAACGGATTTCGCCGCAGATGGCGGCAGCAGGCTGCAAATGCAAAAAAGGCCGCACGCGTTTTGGCGTGCAGCCAGATGCCCCTCGCGGGACAGGAGAAAAGACCGCGTCGGGCCCGGGCTCAGCCGGCGGTGCGCGGCGCCTCGGGCGCGGCCACCGGTGCCGAGCCGCGACCGCTGCCGAACACCCGCTTCATGCGCTCGCCGACCGTGGCGCGCTTGCCGCCACCGCCGCCAAAGCTTTCGGTGATGCGGTCGAGGATGATCGCCAGCAGCACCACGCTCAGGCCGCTTTCGTAGCCGAGGCCGATGTCGAGCCGCTGGATGCTGGCGAGCACTTCATTGCCCAGGCCGCCGGCGCCGACCATCGACGCGATGATGACCATCGACAGCGCCATCATGATGGTCTGGTTCACGCCGGCCATGATCGACGGCAGCGCGTTGGGCAGCTGCACCTTGAAGAGCAGCTGGGTCGGCGTGCAGCCGAACGACAGCCCCGCTTCCACCAGCTCATGGTCGACCTGACGGATGCCGAGCGCGGTCAGGCGCACCGCCGGCGGCATCGCGAACACCACCGTCGACAGCACGCCCGGCACGATGCCCAGACCGAACAGCATCGCCGCCGGAATCAGGTAGACGAAGGCCGGCATGGTCTGCATGAAGTCGAGCACCGGGCGGATCACCATCGCCACATGCTTGCTCTTGGCCGAGGCGATGCCCACCGGCACGCCGAGCAGCAGGCTGATGACCGTCGCTGCAAGCGTTTGCGCCAGCGTCACCACGGTCTGTTCCCAGAGGCCCATGCCGTAGATCAGGAAGAAGCACGCGGCCGAGAAGCCGGCGAACAGCGCACCCACGCGCCACAGGCCGAGCACCGCGAACACGCCGGCCAGCAGCCAGACCGGCAGCCCGAGCATGCCGTCCTGCACCGCGACGGTGAAGGTCTCGATCACATGACCGGCCTGCTCGAACAGGCCGTCGTCATGGGCGAGGACGAACTGGGTCGCTTCGTTGACCCAGTCGCCGAGCGGAATGAAGGCATCAGCCATGGAGCGCCCCTCCCTTTGCCGCGAGCCGTCCGAGCACGGCGCGCTTGTTGATGGCGCCGCGATAGCGGCCGTCGTCGTCCACCACCGGCAGCGGACCGGCGCTGCGCATCAGTTGCGGAATGATCTGGTCGAGCCGGCAGCTGCCGCGCACCGGTTCCACATGCACCAGGCGGCGCGGCGCAATGCCGGCGCGCCAGCCGCGCAAGGTGGGCACGTCGAGCGCGCCGCTCACGCGACGGTCGCGGTCGAGCACGAAGCACCAGCCGCGCTCGTCCGAGAACAGTTCGGCGAGCAGGCCGTCGGCGTCGAAGTCGAGGCTGTCGTCCTGGCGCGTGAGCACCGGCACCGCGTCGGCCTGGAGCAGGTCGGCGGCGGTGAGGTAGCGCGAGGTATCGAAGCCGTCGAAGAAGGCGCGCACGTAGTCGTTGGCCGGGCTTTCGATGATCTGGCGCGGCTCGCCGAGCTGGATCAGCCGGCCGCCTTCCATGATCGCGATGCGGTTGCCGATGCGGAACGCCTCCTCGATGTCGTGCGACACGAAGACGATGGTGCGCTTGTGCACCGCCTGCAATTGCAGCAGCACGTCCTGCATCTCGCGGCGCTTGAGCGGGTCGAGCGCCGAGAAGGCCTCGTCCATGATCATCAGCGACGGGTTCACGGCCAGCGCCCGCGCCAGACCCACGCGCTGGCGCATGCCGCCCGACAGCTCATGCGGATGCTTGCGGGCGAAGGGCTTGAGGCCGACCTGCTCCAGCACTTCCATCGCGGCGCGCTCGCGCTCCTTGCGACCGACGCCGGCCACTTCCAGCCCGAAGGCCGCGTTGTCGAGCACGGTGCGGTTGGGCAGCAGCGCAAAGCTCTGGAACACCATGCTCATGTCGCGCCGGCGCAGGTCGCGCAGCTTGCCGGGCGCGAGGCCGACCACGTCCTGACCGTCGATCAGCACGCGGCCGTCGGTCGGTTCGACCAGCCGGTTGATGAGGCGGATGAGGGTCGACTTGCCCGAGCCCGACAGGCCCATCAGCACGAAGATTTCGCCTTCGCGCACGGTAAAGCTCACGTCGCAGACGCCGACCGTCACGCCGTGCTCGGCCATCAGCCTTTCCTTGCTCCAGCCGGCTTTCATGAGCGCCAGCCAGCGCTCGGGCTGCTCGCCGAAGATCTTGGTCAGACCCTCGACGACGATCTTGTCCTTCGCCATCATCGCGCCCCCCGGCGACATCGCGCGCCGCTGAATTTGTGGGTTGTTTTCACGCTTGAACTCCCGGTGATGGGACCGAACGATAAGCGGCGCCCCGATGGCGTTCCGGTCGCCAAACGACACGCGGTTGCCTGTGAACGACAGCCGCCCGTCGCTGTCGGGAAAGCGATTGTTCCGGTCGCTTCCATGCACGGTGACTTGCCGGGCCGCCTCGAATAATCCCCTTGCCGAAAGCCCGCCGGCGCGCTTGCGGGCCCTAGAAAACTCCGTTCTCCAGGGGAAGTCGTCGTGAACTCCAAGAAACAACTCGCCGCACTCGCCTTCGTTGCCGCTGGCGGCTGCCTTGCCGCTCATGCCGAGGAAGCGCCGGCCGAAGCGCCCGTCGCCGAGGCGCCCGCGCTCACCACCAACGTCACGCTCGCGTCGCAGTACGTGTCGCGCGGCTTTCGCCAGACCTGGGGCAAGCCGGCGCTGCAGGGCGGCATCGACTATGCGCTGGGCAACGGCTTCAGCATCGGCAGCTGGATGTCGAGCGTGAGCAACCGGTTCATCGAGGACGGGTCGGTCGAATGGGATCTGTACGGCGGCTGGACCGGCGCGCTCGACGACATCACCTACGGCGCGCAGCTCTACTACTACGTCTATCCGGGCGCCAAGCTCAAGTTCGCCGACGCCAGCTACAACTACGGCGAGTTCGTGCCGCAGGCGAGCTGGAAGTGGTTCAGCGCCAAGTACTGGCTGACCTACACCAAGGACTACTTCGGCTACAACAGCCGCTCGCTGCTCGCCGACGGCGACAAGCACAGCCGCTGGTCCGGCTACCTCGACCTCAACGCCACCGTCGACCTCGGCGAGGGCTTTGGCGCCACGGCCCACTTCGGCCAGCAGCGCGTCAGCAACTTCAAGGACGCGGGCTGGAAGGACGGCAAGATCGCCGTCACCAAGGCGCTCGACGGCGGCTGGCTGCTGAGCGCGGCGGTCACGCGCGGCTGGGGCAACAAGAGCGGCTACTACGACAAGTACACGACCGGCGCGACCAACTCGGCCGGCTTCGTCGAGACGTCGAATCCGATCAAGAGCACCTTCTTCGTCAGCGCCACGCGCACTTTCTGAACGGGACATCGACGTGCAGCGACTCCTCAACTACATCGGCGGCGGCTATCGCGCATCGGCCTCGGGCGAATGCTTCGAGAAGCTCAATCCGGCGACCGGCGCGCCGCTGTGCCAGGTTGAGCTGGCGCTGGAACCCGAGGTGGAAGCCGCCATCGCCGCTGCCCGCGAGGGGCAGCGCGAATGGGCGGCGCTCACCGGCGCCGAGCGCGGCCGCGTGCTGATGCGCGCGGTCGCCCTGCTGCGCGCGCGCAACGACGAACTGGCCCGGCTCGAAGTGCTCGACACCGGCAAGCCGCTGCAGGAAGCCATCGCGGTCGATGTGGCGAGCGGTGCCGACTGCCTCGAATACTTCGCCGGCATGGCCGCGACGCTGCACGGCGACCAGTACCCGCTGCGCAATGCCTTCGCCTACACGCGGCGCGAGCCGCTCGGCATCTGCGTGGGCATCGGCGCGTGGAACTATCCGATCCAGATCGCGCTGTGGAAGAGCGCGCCGGCGCTCGCCTGCGGCAACGCGATGATCTTCAAGCCGAGCGAACTCACGCCCAACACGGCGGCCAAGCTGGCAGAGATTTATTCCGAGGCCGGCGTGCCGGCCGGCGTGTTCCAGGTGTTGCAGGGCGACGGCCGCACTGGTCGCCTGCTCAGCGCGCACCCGGAGGTGGCCAAGATTTCCGTGACCGGCTCGGTGCCGACCGGCAAGCGCGTGATGGCCGCCGCCGCCGAGACGCTCAAGCGCGTGACGATGGAACTCGGCGGCAAGTCGGCGCTGGTGGTGTTCGACGATGCCGACATCGAGCAGGCCGTGACCGGCGCGCTGCTGGCCAACTTCTATACCCAGGGCGAGATCTGCACCAACGGCACACGCGTGTTCGTGCACGAGGCGGTGTACGACGCCTTCGTGGCGCGCGTGGTCGAGCGCGCCGGCAAGCTCAGGCTCGGCGATCCGCTCGACATGGGCACGCAGGTCGGCGCGCTGATCTCGCGCGCGCATGCCGACAAGGTGCTCGGCTACATCGCCAGCGGCAAGGCCGAGGGCGCGCGCTGCGTACTCGGCGGCAGCGCGCCGGCCGATGCGGCGCTCGCCGCCGGCAACTACGTGCTGCCCACAGTCTTCGCCGACTGCACCGACGACATGACCATCGTGCGCGAGGAAATCTTCGGCCCGGTGATGTCGGTGCTCAGGTTCACCGACGAGGACGAGGTGGTGGCGCGCGCCAACGGCACCCGCTTCGGTCTCGCGGCCGGCGTGTTCACGCGCGATCTGGCGCGCGGCCATCGCATGGCCGGCCGGCTGGAAGCCGGCGTGTGCTGGATCAACAACTACAACATCACGCCGATCGAGATGCCTTTCGGCGGCATGAAGGAATCGGGCATCGGCTCGGAAAACAGCCATGCCGCCATCGAGCACTACACGCGGCTCAAGAGCGTGTACGTGGAGCTGGGCGCGATCGCCGATCCCTACGCCTGACCAGACCAATAACAAGTACGCCCGCTGCCTCTTTTCGCGCCTGCCTTCGACGGCGCCACCGCCATGACCCAAGAAGCCTTTGACTACATCATCGTCGGCGCCGGCTCGGCCGGCTGCGTGCTCGCCAACCGGCTGACGGAAGACGCCGACGTGCGCGTGCTGGTGCTCGAAGCCGGCCCGGGCGACGCCAGCATCTTCATCCACATGCCGTCGGCGTTTGCCTACCCGCTCGCCAACGACAAGTACAACTGGTTCTACGACACCGAGCCCGAACCCGGCATGAACAACCGCCGGCTGCACTGCCCGCGCGGCCGGGTCATCGGCGGCTCGTCGTCGATCAACGGCATGGTCTACATCCGCGGCCATGCCTTCGACTACGACGGCTGGGCCAAGGACCCGGCGCTGGCCGACTGGTCCTATGCCAACGTGCTGCCCTACTTCCGCAAGAGCGAGACGCGCGAGAAGGGTGGCGACGCCTATCGCGGCGACAGCGGCCCGCTCCGTGTGACCACCGGCGCCTGCACCAATCCGCTCTACACCGCCTTCATCGAGGCGGGCCGGCAGGCGGGTTACCCGGTCACGCCCGACATGAACGGCCAGCAGCAGGAAGGCCTCGGCGTGATGGACATGACGGTCTACAAGGGCCGGCGCCAGAGCGCGGCCGTGGCCTATCTCAAGCCGGCGATGAAGCGGCCCAACCTCGTGGTGCGCTCGCGCTGCCTGGTCACGCGCGTGCTGTTCGACCATGACGGTCGCGGCAAGCGCGCCATCGGCATCGAGTACGCCCACGGCGGCCGGCGCCATGCGGTGACGGCGAAGCGCGAAGTGATCCTGAGCGGCGGCGCGATCAACTCGCCGCAGGTGCTGATGCTGTCGGGCATCGGCCCGGCCGATGCGCTGCGCAAGCTCGGCATCCAGGTAGTCCACGACGCGCCGGGCGTGGGCCAGAACCTGCAGGACCACATGGAGTGCTATGTGCAGGTGGCCTGCAAGCAGCCGATCACGCTGTACAGCGCGCAAAGCCTGCTCGCCAAGGCGAAGATCGGCGCGCAATGGCTGCTCGACGGCTCGGGCCTGGGCGGCACCAATCACTTCGAGAGCGGCGGCTTCATCCGCAGCGAGCCGGGCGTGCTGCATCCCGACCTGCAATACCACTTCCTGCCGATGGCGATCAGCTACGACGGCAGCGCCAGCGCCACCGAGCACGGCTATCAGGCCCACATCGGCCCGATGCGCCCGACCAGTCGCGGCAGCATCACGCTCAAGTCGGCCGACCCGAAGATGCATCCGCGCATCATCTTCAACTACATGACGACCGAGCAGGACCGGCGCGAGATCCGCAACGGCATCAAGCTCACGCGCGAGATCTTCGCGCAGGCTGCGTTCGCGCCCTTCCGTGGGCCGGAGCTGGCGCCGGGCCCGGGCAGGACCAGCGACGCCGACATCGACGCCTTCGTGCGCGAGAAGGCCGAGAGCGCCTATCACCCGTCGTGCAGCTGCAAGATGGGCAGCGACGACATGGCGGTGGTCGACGGTCAGGGCCGGGTGCACGGCGTGCAGGGCCTGCGCGTGGTCGATGCGTCGATCATGCCGGCGGTGGTCAGCGGCAATCTCAACGTGCCGACGATCATGATGGCCGAGAAGCTGGCCGACGCGATCCGTGGCCGCAAGGCGCTGCCGGCGTCGAACGCGCCGGTCTGGGTCAATCCCGACTGGCAGACCGCGCAGCGCTGAGGCTTCTCCCTGCGGCGGCATGGGGCGGGCGCGGTGCCGTCATGCGCATGCGCTACCCTGCCCTGCCTTCAACGCTGCGCGGAGACCGCCATGCAACTTCTCACCCCGGCAGGCGATCAGGCCATCGCCGACCTCGCGCGGCGCTACGGCGTCAGCACCGATGCGGTCCGTACCCTGCTCGACGCCGTCTCGGCCGGCAACGGCGGCATGGCCCAGTTCTATCACTCCGAACTGGGCGGCAACGGCCAGTGGATGCGCGGCGGCATGACCATGGTCGGCGACATGTTCAACAGCGGCCTGCAATCGACCGTGAGCGGGCTGTGCTCGGAACTGTCCTCGCTGCTGGCCTCGACGCAGGTGTACGCACCGCTGCCGCAGGGCTCGTCGAACAACGGCGGCTTCATGAGCATGAACAGCGGCAACAACTGGTGGCCGGCCGATCTGGGCAGCCCGAGTTCGAGCGGCGGCCAGAACGATGCGCGCTATGCGGTGTTCCCGGGCACGCGCCGGCTGGCGGTGTCGCGCAACGGGCAGGTCACGGTCTACGACACGCTCGACCACAACATCGGCGGCGTGCAGCAGCAACAGGGCGGCTGGCCGGGCTCGGTCACGTTCAACAGCCAGTACGGCAGCTTTGGCGTGGACAGCCTGCCGATCGTCGGCGGCCTGCCCGACAGTTCGGCGGCACCGGCCACCAGCCAGCCGCAATCGCCGCCGCCGGCGCAAGCGTGGAATGCCGAGCCGGCGCCGGCCTGGAACGCGCCCGCGCCGGCCTGGCAGGCACCGGCACCCGCCTGGGCGCCGCCCCCGGCGACCGACAACGGCGCCCAGACCGACATCCTGGCGACCATCGAGCGCATGGCCGAGCTGCATCGCAAGGGCATCCTGTCCGACGCGGAATTCGCGGCCAAGAAGTCGGAGCTGCTGTCGCGGCTGTGATCGCGGCGCAATGACGCCGCGCCGCGCCGGTCAGCGCGCGGTCGCGCTGGCGATGCGGGCCGCCAGCGGTGCCGCCACCGGCACCGGACCGATGTCGATCGGCGCGATCGCCGGCAGCAGCAGCGCCTCGGCCGCCAGCGGCACCGCGCCAAGCGGCGCCGGCGGCAGTCCGGCCTGCTTGCGCGCCCACATGCCTTCGTAGAGCGCCTCCAGGTCGCGGGTGTACTTGGCCACGTTGAACAGCGGCGCGGTCGGCCCGGCCGCGACCAGCCGGGCGCGGGTCTCGATCAGCCGTGCCGGATCGGTGGCCAGCGCCAGCGCCAGCTCGAAATAGTCGTCGAGGTTGTCGGTGATGAGCTCGCCGAGGCCCACGGCATTGAGCAGGCTGCCGGCCACGCGCGACGCAAACGTGGCGCCGGCGCAGGTGACCAGCGGCACGCCGGCGCCGAGCGCATCGCTGGCGGTGGTGTGGGCGTTGTAGGGCGCGGTGTCGAGCACGATGTCGGCCAGCGCCAGCCGCGCCAGATGTTCGGGCTGCGGGCAGTCGGGCGCGAATACCAGCCGGTCGGCGGCGATGCCGAGGCCGAAGGCCGCATTGCGCAGATTGGCCTCGGCGGCCGGATCGGCGAGCAGCCACAGCACGCTGTCGTCGACCATCAGCAGCAGCTGGCACCAGACCGAGAACACTGCCGGCGTGATCTTGTAGGCCTGGTTGAAGCAGCAGAACACCACGCCGCTGGCCGGCAGCCCGGCCTGGGCGCGGGTCGGCGCGGCGTCGGGCGTGCGGTAGCGCGCATGCGGCTGGTAGCTGTGCGGCAGATAGGCCAGCGCCTCGCTGTAGTCGGCGGCGCTGCCGTCGGGCGTGAGGAAGGCGTCGGTGATGAGGTAATCGCAGCAGGCCAGCCCCAGCGTGCCCGGATAGCCGAGGAAATTCACCTGCACCGGCGCCGCGCCGAGCAGCAGGATCGCGGTGCGCGTGGCATGGGTGTAGCCCTTGAGATCGACCAGGATGTCGATGCCGTCGGCATGGATGCGCGTCGCGGCGGCGGCATCGTCGAGCGCGCTGATGTCGGTGAAATGCTCGACCGCGCGGGCCACGCGCTGGCGCATCGCGCCGTCCACGCTGTCGGCGCCGTAGCTGTAGGCAAACAGTTCGAAGCGGCCGCGGTCGTGCGCTTCGAGCGATTCGATCAGCAGCAGCGCGGTGGCGTGCTGCTGGAAGTCGGCCGACAGATAGCCGATGCGCAGCCGGGGCCGGTCGGCCAGATCGTGCGCAAAGCGCAGGCTGTCGCGCAGCGGCTGGGCGTCGGCCACGCGCTGATGCATCCACAGTTCGGCGCCCCGGCGCTGCTCGGCGGCGCTGATGCCCTCCATCGACAGCAGCAGGAAGGGCGGGATCTGGCGCAGATCGCCGGCCACGAGGCTGGCGCGGGCATGGTCGAGGCTGGCGCCAAGTTCGGTCCAGTCGCACATGCGCTGGTTGCGGTCGTGCTGCTTCATTGCGGGGCGGCCTTCATGCTGGGTGCATCGAAAGGCTTGCGGCCGCGTTTGTACGAAGCTCGACAGACCTGGGGACTGGGCCGGGGGCACGCAATATCCCTGCCTTGCGCGGGTGTATGTTTGCGCACTTCCCCCGCCCTGCCCGTACCGCGCCATGCCCACGCTCTTCCTCGACCATCTCACGCTGCACGACGGCCGCTCGCGCCGCGCCTGGCTGCATGAAGTGCAGCCCCAGCTCCTCGAACACCTGCGCTACTGGCTGGCCGACGCGCTCGAACGCCAGCATTCGCGCATCCCGTGGTCGCGGCCCATCTGCGACATCGTGGTGCGCGATCACGGCGAGGGCTGGCTCTACGCCAGCATCGCCAACGAGGAAGAGATTCCGATCGCCACGCTGGCGGTAGCCGGCAATCCGCAGGAAGCGGGCCGGCTGTGGGCGGCGCTGCATTCCTCCGCCAAGGTCGAGCTGAAGAGCGACCCGGCCGCGATGCCCGCCGGCGCCTGGCTGGCGGTGCGACGCGAACCCGGCATGCGCTACGTGCCCGACACCGAGTTCTGGTTGCCCGACTTCGCGCGCTGCCTGGCCTTTGCCTATCTCAACCAGCGCCCGGCGGCCGAGGAAGACGAAGCGGCCTGAGCGACGGAACGCGGCACGGCGATCAGAAAGCCGTCGCCGCCCCGATCGACAGTCCCGCGTGCGCAAACGCCGCCGGCGCCTTGGCGTCGTCGGTGAAATCGACGATGTCCCAGGCGGTCTCATCAGCCAGCAGCGCGCGCAGCAGCTGGTTGTTGATCGCATGACCCGACTTGTTGGCCGAATAGGCCGCGAGCAGCGGCTTGCCCAGCACGTACAGGTCGCCGATGGCGTCGAGCAACTTGTGCTTCACGAACTCGTCGTCATAGCGCAGGCCGTCCTGGTTGAGCACGCGGTACTCGTCCATGACGATCACGTTGTCCATCGTGCCGCCCTGACCCAGGCCGGCGGCGCGCAGCGCCTCCACATCGCCCATGAAGCCGAAGGTGCGGGCGCGCGCGATTTCCTTCACATAGCTCGTGCTGTCGAAATCGATCTCGGCGAACTGCCCGGTCGAGTCGATGGCCGGATGGTTGAAGTCGATCGCGAAGCTCATCTTGAAGCCGTGGAAGGGGCTGAGCCGCGCCCACTTGTCGCCCTCGTGCACCTCGATCGGCTTGGTCACGCGCACGAAGCGCTTGGCCGCCGGCTGCTCCTCGATGCCCGCCTGCTGGAGCAGAAAGACGAAGGTGCTGGCGCTGCCGTCCATGATCGGAATCTCGGGCGCGCTCACGTCGATGACCGCGTTGTCGATGCCCAGGCCCGCCAGCGCCGACATCAGATGCTCGACCGTGGCGATCTTCACGCCGTCGCGGTCGAGCGTCGTGGCCATGCGCGTGTCCTTGACCGACAGCGGATCGGCCGGCAAGTCCACCGGCGGATCGAGGTCGACGCGGCGGAACAGGATGCCGGTATTGGGCGCCGCCGGCCGCAGCACGATCTCGACCTTGCGGCCCGAATGCAGGCCGACGCCGGTGGTGCGGACGATTTGCTTGAGCGTGCGCTGCTTGAGCATGGGGGACATCGCCAGTGACGGCGCCAGGGACATTGGGTGGCGCCGATTCTAGCGCCGAAGCTTTTGCCAATCGTTTGCTGGGAAACAATAGTCAACAAAAAGCTGCGCGCGATTCCATCGCGTGCAAATCGTTTTTTGCCATGCGAATTGCGATTGCGTCCGGTGCTGGCCGGCAAGGCTTCGACACCGTCGTGCGGCAAGTCCGTGCGCGGCACGCGACGCCTGTCACGCGCCGCGCACGGACCCGTCGGCCGGGTCGGAGGGGACGCATCCTCCGGCCCGGCCAACGCGACATCAGTCGGCCTGCTTGCGCAGGAAAGCCGGGATGTCGAGCCGATCCATGCCGTTCTCTTCCAGCGCCGAGACGCGCGCGGCGGCCGAGCGCGGATCGCGCCAGATCGACGGCGAGTCGTAGTTGCTGTAGTCGGCGCCACGGCCGGCCGGGACGGCGCCGCTCGCGCCCGCCATCGCCGCGACCGCGAGGTTGTCGGTGCCGGTGCGCAGCTGACGCTCGTTGTGCACGACCATCACCGGCTTGGCGACCGCCGCCGCGCGGCCGAGGCCGGTGGCGACCACGGTCACGCGCATCGCGTCGCCGAGGTTGTCGTCCCACACCGTGCCGAAGATGATTTCCGCATCCTTGGCCGCGAAGTTGCGCACCGTGTTCACGGCTTCGGAGGTTTCACGCAGCTTGAGCGTGCCCTTGGAAGCGGTGATGTTGACCAGCACGCCCGAGGCGCCCGACAGGTCCACGCCTTCGAGCAGCGGGCTCGCGACGGCCTGTTCGGCGGCCACGCGCGCGCGGTCGGTGCCGCTCGCCTGACCGATGCCCATCATCGCCTTGCCCTGCTCGCGCATGACCGTCTTCACGTCCTCGAAGTCGACGTTGACCAGGCCCGGCACGGTGATGATCTCGGCGATGCCCGAGACCGCGTTGTGCAGCACGTCGTCGGCGGTGCGGAAGGCCGATTCCATGGTGGCGTCGTCGCCGAGCACCTCTTGCAGCTTCTCGTTGAGCACGACGATCAGCGAATCGACATTCGCGGCCAGCTCCTCGAGGCCGGCTTCGGCGGTGCGCAGGCGCTTGTTGCCCTCGAACTCGAAGGGCTTGGTGACCACGGCCACCGTGAGGATGCCCATGTCCTTGGCCACGGCCGCCACCACCGGCGCGGCGCCGGTGCCGGTGCCGCCGCCCATGCCGGCGGTGATGAACACCATGTTCGCGCCCTGAAGCTGCTCGCGGATGCGCTCGCGCGCTTCCTCGGCGGCCATGCGGCCGGCTTCGGGCTTGGCGCCGGCACCGAGGCCGGTCTTGCCGAGCTGGATGGTGCTGGCATCGAGGATGCGCGCCAGTGCCTGCGCATCGGTATTGGCGGCGAGGAAATCCACGCCCTGCACATTGCGCGAAATCATGTGCGAGACGGCATTGCCGCCCGCACCGCCCACGCCGATCACCTTGATGACGGTACCGAGCTGTTCGGCCGGCGCATCGATCATTTCAAAACCCATTTGCGTCCTCCTGGTTGCTTGCTGCACTGCTGAACTATCGACTTCACCTAGCTGCAAAGGCGGTTGCCGGCCCGAAGGCTCAGAACCACTTCGCCGAATTGGCAAACCACTCGCGCATCGCGCCGAGCGTCTGCTTGAAACTGCCGGTCTGGGACCGCACCACGCGACCCCGTTCGTTCTGAAGTTTGGCCTCGGCGAGCAGGCCCATGACGGTCGAATAGCGCGCGCTCTTCACCACGTCGGCCAGACCGCCCTTGTAGTCGGGCAAGCCCAACCGTACCGGCTTGAGAAAGATGTCCTCGGCCAGCTCGACCACGCCGGGCAGCTGCGACGAGCCCCCCGTCAGCACGATGCCCGAGCCGATCACCTCCTCGTAGCCCGAGGCGCGCACCACCTGCTGAACGAGCGCAAACAGCTCTTCGACGCGCGGCTCGATCACCGCCGCCAGCGCCTGCTTGCTGAGCGTGCGCGGACCGCGATCGCCGAGGCCCGGCACCTCGATCTGCGCATGCGGATCGGCCAGCGCCTGCTTGGCCACGCCATGCTGGAGCTTGATTTCCTCGGCATCGGCGCTCGGCGTGCGCAGCGCCATCGCCACGTCGTTGGTGATCTGGTCGCCGGCGATGGGAATCACCGCCGTGTGCCGGATGGAACCGTTGGTGAAGATCGCGATGTCGGTCGTGCCGCCGCCGATGTCGACCAGCACCACGCCCAGATCCTTCTCGTCCGGCGTGAGCACGGAAAGGCTGGACGCAAGCGGTTGCAACATCACCTCCACCACCTCCAGCCCGCAGCGCCGCACGCACTTGACGATGTTCTGCGCCGCGCTGACCGCGCCGGTGACGATGTGCACCCGCACCTCCAGCCGCACGCCGCTCATGCCGAGCGGCTCGCGCACGTCTTCCTGGCCGTCGACGATGAATTCCTGCGGCAGCACATGCAGGATCTGCTGGTCGGTCGGGATGTTGACCGCCTTGGCGGTCTCCATCACGCGCGCCACGTCGGCCGGCGTCACTTCCTTGTCCTTGACCGCGACCATGCCGCTGGAGCTGAAGCTGCGGATGTGGCTGCCGGCGATGCCCGTGTACACATGGGTGATCTTGCAATCGGCCATCAGCTCGGCTTCTTCGAGCGCGCGCTGGATCGACTCGACGGTGGCGTCGATGTTGACCACCACGCCCTTCTTCATGCCCTTCGAGTCGGCCTGTCCCATGCCGACCACCTCGAAGCGGCCGTCGGGCAGCAGTTCGGCCACGACCGCCACCACTTTCGAGGTGCCGATGTCGAGGCCGACGATGAGGTCCTTGTTGTCTCTGGCCATGGTGTCCTGTGGGTCAGCGCCTGGCGCCGACCGCTTTCGTATTCGTGTTCGTGTCGTTGAACTTGAGCCCCGGCACCTTGAGGGCGAAGCCGTTCGTGTAGCGCAGGTCGACCCGCTCCGGCAGCGCGCCCCAATAGGCCCGCACCCGGTCGAAGGCCGCGACGAAGCGCGCCGCGCGCTGCGCCAGTGTCTGTTCGCCATCCTCGCGGCCGAGGTCGAGCGTCATCGGCTTGCTGCCGTCGGGAGCATTGTCCGGCAGCAGCTCGACGCTCCACGCATAGCGTGCCGACAGCTTGATGCCGGTCACCCGCATGCCGAGCCGGTCGAACCAGTCGCGCGCCTCGGCCAGCCGCGCCACCACCTGACGCTCGCTGCCGTCGGGGCCGTCGAGCTGCGGCAGATCGTCGTATTCCTCCAGCTCGCCCTCGTTGACGACGAACAGCTCGCCGCTAGCATCCACGCCGCGCCCGTCGCCCCAGACGCCGATCGGCCGATGCTCTTCGAGCTCGACCACCAGCCGGCTCGGCCACTGGCGCGAGACCGCCGCGCGCCTGACCCAGGGCACGGCCTCGAAGGCCTCGCGCGCCGCCGCCAGATCGATGGTGAAGAAGTTGCCCGCCAGCTGCGGCAGCGCCACCGCGCGCAGCAGCACCGGATCGACATGGCGCAGCGGCTCGCGCGTGGCCGGCCGTACGGTGATGCCTTGCAGATCGAAGGCGCGATGGCGCACGCCCCAGACCGCGAGCGTGCCGAGCGCGAGCAGCACCACCAGCGCCAGGCAGGCACCGGCGGCGTAGTTGAGCGCGCGGACGTCGTTCCACATGGCGTCAGCCGTCCCGCCGCTTGCCCAGGCCGCCCTTGAGCGCGGCGCCGGCCACCAGTTCGAGCACCAGCTGCTCGTAGCCGATGCCGGCCGCGCGCGCCGCCATCGGCACCAGCGAGTGGTCGGTCATGCCGGGCGAGGTGTTGATTTCGAGCAGCGTGGGTTCGCCCCAGGCGCCGTCGCTGCCGGGCAGCATGAAGTCGGCGCGGCCCCAGCCGGCGCAGCCCAGCGCCTCGAACGACGCCACCGCCAGCTCGCGCACGCGCTGCTCGACGGCGTCGGGCAGGCCGGCCGGGCAGAGGTAGCGCGTGTCGTTGGTCAGGTACTTGTTGTTGTAGTCGTAGTTGCCCTCGGGCGCGACGATGCGGATCGCCGGCAGCGCCACTGCCCGCCCGGCGCGCTCGATGACGGCGCAGGTGAGTTCGGCGCCGTCGATGAATTCCTCGGCCAGCACGATGTCGTCGTAGCGCGCCGCCAGCTCGAAGGCTTCGGTCATCTCGCTGTAGCCGCGCACCTTGCTCACGCCGATGGTCGAGCCCTCGTGCGGCGGCTTGACGAACAGCGGCAGGCCGAGCGAATCGGGCACGCGGATCAGGTTGTCGCCGCGCTTGAGCACCGCGTACTTGGGCGTGGGCAGGCCGTGGGTCTGCCAGATGCGCTTGGTGAAGATCTTGTCCATCGCCACCGCCGAGGCCATGACGCCGCTGCCCGTGTACGGCAGGCCGATCAGCTCCAGAAAGCCCTGGATCGTGCCGTCCTCGCCGCCCCGGCCATGCAGCGCGATGAAGGCGCGCGCAAAGCCGCCGGCCGCAAGCTCGGCGAGCGGCTGGGTGCCGGTATCGAACAGCGTGGCGTCGGCGCCCGAGCGCAGCAGCGCCGCATGCACCATCGAGCCCGACTTGATCGACACCTCGCGTTCGGCCGACGTGCCGCCGTACAGCACCACCACCTTGCCTAGCGAGGCCGCATCGACATGCAGCGGGCCGTTGACCTGATTGCGCGTCGTGCTCATGCCGCCAGCTCCTGTGCGAGTTGCCCCGCAATGGCGCCGATGCTGCCGGCGCCCATCGTCATCACCACGTCGCCGGCACGCGCGGTCGCACGGATCTGCGCCGTCATCTCGGCAATGCTTTCGACGAATACCGGCTCGACCTTGCCGGCCACGCGCACCGCGCGTGCCAGCGCCCGGCCGTCGGCCGCCACGATGGGCTGCTCGCCGGCGGCATAGACCTCGGCCAGCAGCACCGCGTCGGCGCCGGACAGCACCTTCACGAAGTCTTCGAAGCAGTCGCGGGTGCGCGTGAAGCGGTGCGGCTGGAAGGCCAGCACGATGCGGCGATCCGGGAAGGCGCCGCGCGCCGCGGCCAAGGTGGCCTGCATCTCGACCGGGTGATGGCCGTAATCGTCGATGAGCGTGAAGGTGCCGCCGCCCTGCGCCGGCAGCTCGCCATAGCGCTGGAAGCGCCGGCCCACGCCCTTGAACTCGGCCAGCGCGCGCTGCACCGCCTCGTCCGGAATGCCCAGCTCGTCGGCGATGGCGATGGCCGCCAGCGCATTGAGCACGTTGTGCCGGCCCGGCAGATTGAGCGTGACCGGCAGCGGCGGCGGCGTGTGGCCGTTGGCCGGGCGCAGCGCCGTGAAGTGCATGCGGCCGTCCTCGGCGCGCACGTCCACCGCGCGGAATTGCGCCTCGGCGCAGAAGCCGTAGCTCAGCACCGGCTTGCTCAGGAAGGGCAGGATCTCGCGCACGTTGGGGTCGTCGATGCACAGCACCGCCGAGCCGTAGAACGGCAGCCGCTGAAGGAAGTCGACGAAGGCCTTCTTGAGTTGCGAGAAGTCGTGGCCGTAGGTCTCCATGTGGTCGGCGTCGATGTTGGTGACGACCGCCATCACCGGCAGCAGATTGAGGAAGGACGCGTCCGACTCGTCGGCCTCGACCACGATCCATTCGCCGGTGCCGAGCCGCGCATTGGCGCCGGCGCTGTTGAGCCGGCCGCCGATGACAAAGGTCGGGTCCATGCCGCCGGCGGCGAGCACGCTCGCGGCAAGACTCGTGGTGGTGGTCTTGCCGTGGGTGCCAGCGATGGCGATGCCGCGCTTGAGGCGCATCAGCTCGGCCAGCATCAGCGCGCGCGGCACGATGGGAATGCGACTGGCGCGCGCGGCGATGACCTCGGGGTTGTCGCCCTTGACCGCGGTGGAGGTGACGATGGCCTGCGCGCCCTCGATGTTGCCGGCGGCGTGGCCCACATGCACGGTCGCGCCGAGCGAGCGCAGCCGCTGCACGGTCGCGCTCGCCGCGAGGTCCGAGCCACTGATCGTGTAGCCGAGATTGAGCAGCACCTCGGCGATGCCGCTCATGCCCGAGCCGCCGATGCCGACGAAATGGATGTGCTGGATGCGGTGCTTCATTTCCTGAACTGTTCCTGGTTCGCGCTGCGGCCGACGTCGGCGCGCGCGTTGATGTTGTGCCCGGTCATGCCGCCACCTCTTCGATGAGGTCGGCCACGGCCCTGGCGGCGTCGGCCTTGGCCAGCGTGCGCGCCTGCGTCGCCATCGCGGCCAGCCGCTCGCGCGTGAGGCCGCCGATCAGCTCGGCCAGCGCCGCCGCCGTCAGCCCGGCCTGCGGCAGATGGATGCCGGCGCCGGCGCGCTCGATCAGCTCGGCGTTGTGCTGCTGATGGCTGGTGGTGCTGACCTTGAGCGGCACCAGCACCGAGGCCACGCCGCCGGCGCACAGCTCCGACACGGTGATGGCGCCGGCGCGGCACAGCACCACATCGGCCTCGGCATAGCGCCGCGCCATGTCGTCGATGAAGGGCAGCACCTCGGCGGCGATGCCGTGGCGCGCATAGGCGGCGCGCACCGAGTCGGCCTCGATGCGTCCGGTCTGATGCGCGATCGCCGGGCGTTGCGCCGCCGGCAGCAGCGCCAGCGCCTCGGGCAGGGTTTGGTTGAGCACGCGCGCGCCAAGGCTGCCGCCGACCACCAGCAGACGCAGCGCGCCGCTGCGTGCGGCATAGCGTTGTTCGGGCGCCGGCAGCGCGGCGATCTCGGCGCGCACCGGATTGCCGGTCCAGCGCTCGCTCGCGGCGGCGGTGCGACCGGTGGCCGGAAAGCCGGTCGCCAGCCGCGTGACGAAGGGCGCGAGCAATTTCGCCGACAGCAGCAGCGCCGCATCGGCATTGAGCAGCACCAGCGGCCGGCGCCCGAGCCGCGCCATCAGCCCGACCGGCACGCAGACATAGCCGCCGGTGCCGAACACCACCCGGGCGCGACGCTGGCGCAGCAGCTTCAGGCTCGCCGCCATCGCGCCGATGAAGCGCAGCCCGCCCTCGATCATGTGGCGCGGGCCCTTGCCGCGCATGCCGGTGAAGGCGATGCGGTCGAGCGCGATGCCGCGCGCCGGCACCAGCTCGTTCTCCATGCCGGTGGTCGTGCCGATCCAGCTCACGGTCCAGCCGCGCGCGCGCATTTCATCGGCCACGGCCAGACCGGGCATCACATGGCCGCCGGTACCGGCCGCCACCACCACCAGATGACGCGGGCCGCTCATATGCGCTGCCCCCGCATCATCCGGCGGGTTTCCCAGTCGATGCGCAGCACCATGGCCAGCGCGACGAGGTTGACCAGAATCCCGGAGCCGCCATAGCTCATCAGCGGCAGCGTCAGACCCTTGGTCGGCAGCAGGCCCAGGTTCACGCCCATGTTGATGAAGGTCTGGGCGCCGAACCACACGCCCACGCCCTGCGCCACCAGCCCCTGAAAGGTGCGGTCGAGCGCAATGGCCTGACGGCCGATGTCGAAGCAGCGGCGCAGGATCAGATAGAACAGCCCGATCACCAGCGCCACGCCCAGAAAGCCCAGCTCCTCGCCGACCACCGCGAGCAGAAAGTCGGTATGCGCCTCGGGCAGGTAGTGCAGCTTCTGCACGCTGGCGCCCAGGCCCACGCCGGCCCATTCGCCGCGACCGAAGGCGATCAGCGCCTGCGTAAGCTGATAGGCCTTGCCGAGCGCGTTCTTCTCGCTCCACGGATCCCAGAACGCCAGGATGCGGGCCGCGCGATAGGGCGACAGCTCGACCAGCCCGATGAAGCCGACCACCAGCGCACCCAGCAGCGCGATGAACAGCATGCCGTTGAGTCCGCCGATGAACAGGATGCCGAAGGCGATCGCCACGATGACGATGAAGGCGCCCATGTCGGGCTCGAGCTGGAGCAGCAGGCCGACCAGCATCATCACCGCCGCCATCGGCGCGAAGCCCTTGCTGAGCTTGTGCATCCACTCCTGCTTGCGCACCGTGTAGTCGGCCGCGTAGAGCACGCAGAACAGCTTCATCAGCTCGGACGGCTGCATGTTCATCACGCCGAGCGGAATCCAGCGCCGCGCGCCGAGCACGCCCTTGCCCACGCCCGGGATCAGCACAAGCACCAGCAGCACCAGCCCGCCGATGAACAGCAGCGGCGCATTGCGCTGCCACGCGGCGCTCGGAATCTGGAAGCAGAACGCCGCCGCGAAGCTGGCCACGACGATGGCGCCGATGTGGCGCACGACAAAGAAGGTCGGCGTGAGATTGCCGTAGCGGTTGGAATCGGGCAGCGCGATGGTCGCCGAATAGACCATCACCGTGCCGAGCAGCAGCAGGGTGACGGTGGCCAGCACCAGCCAGTGATCGTGGGTCGCCATGCCGCGCACATGGGTCGGCGCGCCGCCCACCGGGCCAACGCCGGCAGCGCCGAAGGCGAGGTTGTCGCCGGCCGGCACGCGCGCGCGACGCGGGCTGCGCGTGCCGCTGTTGGGCGCGGCCTTGCCGAGCCCGAGCTTGTCGAGCAGGCGGCTCAGCATGGCTCACCCCGGTCGAGCGCGATGTCGGTGAGCGTGGCCGCGAACACTTCGGCGCGATGCGCGTAGTTGCGGAACATGTCGAGGCTGGCGCAGGCCGGCGACAGCAGCACCGCGTCGCCGGGTTGGGCGAGTTCGGCGGCGCGCGCGGTGGCGGCTTCCAGGCTGTCGAAGCGCTCGATCGGCGCATCGATGCCGGCGAGCGCATCGGCGATGCGCGCGGCGTCGCGGCCGATGAGCAGCACCGCGCGGGCCCAGCGGCCGACCGGCGCGCGCAGCGGCGCGAAATCCTGGCCCTTGCCGTCGCCGCCCGCGATGAGCACGACGCGACGCTTGAGCCCGTCGAGCGCGGCCACGGTGGCGCCGACATTGGTGCCCTTGCTGTCGTCGATCCAGTCCACGCCGCCGAGCGAGCGCAGCGTCTCGACGCGATGCGGCAGGCCGGCGAATTCGCGCAGGCCGTGCAGCGCCTGCGCCATCGGGATGCCGGCGGCGCGCACCAGCGCCAGCGCGGCCAGCACGTTGGCGAGGTTGTGGTCGCCGGTCAGCGGCACGGCGTCGGCCGGCATCAGGCGTTGCACGCGCACCGGCACTTCGCGGTTGCGGCCACGGCCGGTGGCTTCGTCTTCGAGGCCGTCGGCATTGGCGAGCCAGCGCAGGCCGCCGTCGTCGAGCAGGCCGAAGTCGCCGGGCGCGACCGGCGCGTCGAGGCCGAAGCTGACGTGCGGGAAGTAGACCGGCTCGATGGGCTTGGGCGCGCGGCGCGGCCGGCCGGGGGCGGCGGCTTCAGGCGGCGTGACGGTCTCGGCCGACTCGGCCATGTCGGCCACCGGCGCCGGGAAGGCCAGCGCCAGCGCGGCCGCATCGCCGCGCGCCAGCGCCACCGTCGGGCCGTCGGCGCGGTTGGCTATGCGCAGCCCGGCGTGGGCATAGATGCGCCCCTTCGCCTCGGCGTACTGCGCCATCGACGGATGCCAGTCGAGATGGTCCTCGGTGATGTTGAGCACCACCGCCGCGTCGGGCGCGAGCGAATGCGTGGCCTGCAACTGGAAGCTCGACAGCTCCAGCACCCAGACCTCGGGCAGCGCGTCGGCGGCGAGCGCGTCGGCCAGCGCATCGAGCGCGGCCGGCGAGATGTTGCCGGCCTTGATGACCGAACGCCCCGCGTGCTCGCACAGATGCGCGGCCAGCGTGGTGACCGTGGTCTTGCCGTTGGTGCCGGTGATGGCGAGCAGCCTGGGCGCGTAACCGCGCGCGGTCCTGAGCGCCGCCAGCGCCTCGGCGAAGAACTCGATCTCGCTCCACACCGCGATGCCGCGCTCGCGCGCCGCCGCCATCAGCCCGGCGACCGGCGCGTGGAACGGCGACAGGCCCGGCGAGATGCCGACCACATCGATGCCGTCGAGCAGGGCCGCGTCGAGCGTGGCCGCGCCGGTCAGGATTTCAGCGTCGGGCGCGATTTCGCGCGCCCGCTCGGCCAGCGCCGGATTGGCGCGCGTGTCCACCAGCCGCAGCGCCGCGCCCTGGGCGACGCACCAACGCGCCAGCGCCAGCCCCGATTCCCCGAGGCCCAGCACCAGCACGCGCGGCGGCGTGGCAAAGCTTGCGAACAGGCTCATGCGCTCACCTCAGCTTCAAGGTGGACAGGCCGAACAGCACCAGCATCATCGTGACGATCCAGAACCGCACGACCACCTGCGTTTCCTTCCAGCCCGACAGCTCGTAGTGATGGTGCAGCGGCGCCATGCGGAAGATGCGCTTGCCGCCCGACCACTTGAAGTACGCCACCTGCAGCATCACCGACACGGTCTCGGCGACGAACACGCCGCCCATGATGAACAGCACGATCTCCTGCCGCACGATGACCGCGATGGTGCCGAGCGCGCCGCCGAGCGCGAGCGCGCCCACGTCGCCCATGAACACCTGGGCCGGATAGGCGTTGAACCACAAAAAGGCCAGCCCCGACCCCGCCATCGCGCCGCAGAAGATCAGCAGCTCGCCCGAGCCCGGGATGTGCGGGAACAGCAGGTACTTGCTGATGACGGCGTTGCCCGTGACATAGGCAAAGATGCCGAGCGCGCCGCCCACCATCACCACCGGCATGATCGCGAGGCCGTCGGCGCCATCGGTGAGATTCACGGCATTGCTGGTGCCCACGATCACGAAGAACGTGAGCACGATGAAGCCCCAGACGCCGAGCGGATAGCCGATGTGCTTGAAGAACGGCACGATGAGGTCGGCCTTGGACGGCAGCGCCATTGCAAAGCCGCCGTGCACCCAGGCCATGAACAGGTCGTAGGCGCGCTGATTGGTCTCGGCACCCACGCAGAAGGCCAGATAGACCGAGGCGCCGCCGGCGATGATGGCCTGGCCGAACAGCTTCTCGCGCGGCGTGATGCCCTTGGGATTGCGATGCACGACCTTGCGGTAGTCGTCGATCCAGCCGATCCAGCCGTAGCCGAGCGTGACGATCAGCACCACCCACACGAAGCGGTTGCCGAGGTCGGCCCAGAGCAGCGTGGAGATGGCGATGGAAATGAGCACCAGCACGCCGCCCATGGTGGGCGTGCCGGCCTTGACCAGATGGGTCTGCGGGCCGTCGCTGCGCACCGCCTGCCCGATCTTCCAGGCCGTGAGCCGGTTGATGACCGCCGGCCCGGCAAGCAGGCCCATGACCAGCGCGGTCATGGTCGCCAGCACCGCGCGCAGCGTGAGGTAGTTGAAGACCTGGAAGGCGCGCACATCCTGCGACAGCCATTGGGCGAGGAGCAGCAGCATGTCAGTGCGCTCCCGTCGCGGCTTCGCCGCAGAGCGCGGCGACCACGCGTTCCATGCGCATGAAGCGCGAACCCTTGACGAGGATGCTGCCGCCGCTGCCGGCGGCCAGCGCGGCCGCGTCGGCGGCGGCTTCGGGCGATTCGGCGAGCGGCTGCGGATGGCGCGGCGCGGGCAGGCCGGCATTGGCAAACGCAGCCAGCGCGGCGCGCGCGAGTTCGCCCATCGCGATCAGCGTGTCGATGCCGCGCTCGCGCGCGGCTGCGCCGACTTCGGCATGGAACTGCGGGCCGTTGTCGCCGACCTCGCCCATGTCGCCGAGCACCAGCACGCGCGGCGCCGGCAGGCTGGCCAGCACGTCGATGGCGGCCAGCACCGAGTCGGGATTGGCGTTGTAGGTGTCGTCGAGCACGCGGGCACCGGCGGCCGGCGCGAGCGTGGCGGTCTTGGCTTGCAGCCGGCCACGCACCGGGCGGAAGGCCGTGAGACCGGCGCGGATCGCCTCGGGCGCAATGCCGGCGGCGGCGGCGCTGGTGGCGGCGGCCACCGCGTTGAGCGCGTTGTGGCGGCCGAACAGATGCAGCTCGATGCCGGCGACGTCGACCGCGCCGGCGAGCGCCAGTGTCCAGCCGTGCTCGGCGGGCGTGGCGTGGCCGATCACGTCGGCCGGCGGCGTCGCGGACGTGCCGGCGGCGGCCGACTCATCGGCGAGCGCAAAGCCGAGGCAGCGCCGGCCACCGGCCAGATCGCGCCACAGCGCGTCGAACTCGGTGCCGGCCGGAAACACCGCCACGCCATCGGCCGGCAGCGCGGCAAACACCGAGCCGTTCTCCTGCGCGACGGCGGCCACGCTCTGCATGAATTCCTGATGCTCGCGCTGGGCGTTGTTGACCAGCGCGACGGTGGGCTGCGCGATGCGCGCGAGCTGGGCGATCTCGCCCGGATGATTCATTCCCATTTCGATGACGGCCAGCTGATGGCCGGAATGCAGCCGCAACGTCGTGAGCGGCGTGCCGATGTCGTTGTTGAGATTGCCGGCGGTCGCGAGACGCGCGCCCTCGCCGGCAGCGGCGGCGAGGATCGCCGCCAGCATTTCCTTCACCGTGGTCTTGCCGTTGCTGCCTGTCACGCCGATCACCGGCAGCGCGAAGCGGCGGCGCCAGCCGGCGGCCAGCAGACCGAGCGCCGCGCGGGTGTCGGGCACCAGCAGCGCATTGCCGGCAAAGCCGTCGGGCAGCGCTTCGGCCAGCACGGCGGCGGCACCGCCCGCGATGGCCTGCGCGACGAAGCCGTGGCCGTCGAAGCGTTCGCCACGCAGCGCGACGAACAGGTCGCCGGCGCGCAGGTCGCGGCTGTCACTGCTCACGCGGGTGAACACGGCCCGGCCGTCGCCCGCGAACGGGCAGCCGAGGATGGCGGCGGCGGCGCGCAGGCTCAGCATGCGGCGCCCTCGCCGGTGGTCGATGCGTCGCGCCCGGCGCGCCGCGCCAGCGCGGCCGCCACCTGCTCGGGGTCGTAGAACGGCAGCTTCACGCCGCCGATGTCCTGGGTGCGCTCATGGCCCTTGCCGGCCACCAGCAGCACATCCCGCGGCGCGAGGCCGGCGATGGCGCCGGCGATGGCGCGCGCGCGGTCGGGCTCGACGCGCACGCGGGCGCCGGCCGGCACGCCTTGGGCCATGTCGCCGAGGATGGCTTCGGGCGCCTCGCCGCGCGGGTTGTCGCTGGTGAGCCAGACGGCATCGGCCAGCTCGGCGCCGATGCGCGCCATGACCGGGCGCTTGCTGCGGTCGCGGTCGCCGCCACAGCCGAACAGCGCCACCAGCCGGCCGCCGCGCACGCGGGCGATGGGCCGCAGCGCGGTCAACGCCTGTTCGAGCGCGTCGGGCGTGTGGGCGTAATCGACCACCACCAGCGGCTCGCCACGGCCGTCGGCGTCGAGCGCGCCGCCCTGCATCTGCATGCGGCCGGGCGCCGGGCGCACCGCGCCGAGCGCCGCGAGCACTTCGTCCACCGGATGGCCCGAGGCCAGCAGCGCGCCGGCGCAGCCGAGCCAGTTGTGGATGTTGTAGAGCCCGGGCACGCCGAGTTCCACCGCGTGCGCCGCGCCCTGCCAGCGCAGCTCGAAGGCCATGCCGGTCGGGCGCGCGACGATGGCATGCGCGAACAGCTCGGCGCTGGCGTCGCTGCACGAGGTGCGCAGCAGCCGCACCGCCAGCGCATCGGCGCGCTCGCGCACCACGTCGGCAAACCGTTCGCCGGCCGGGTCGTCGATGTTGATGACCGCCGCGCGCAGTCCGGGCCAGTTGAACAGCGCGTACTTGGCGCGCTCATAGGCCGCGAACGAGCCGTGATAGTCGAGATGGTCGTGCGTGAGATTGGTGAACACCGCCACGTCGATGCGCAGCCCGTCGAGCCGGTGCTGCTCCAGGCCGATCGACGTGGCCTCGATCGCGAGCGCATCGGCGCCGGCCGCATGCAGATCGGCGAGGCGGGTTTGCAGCTGCACCGCATCGGGCGTGGTGAAGCCGGTCGCGGCCACCTCGGCAGCCTCGGCCGATACCAGCCCGGCGCCCAGCGTGCCGATCATGGCCGCGCGCCGGCCCAGCCGCGAAAGCGCCGTGGCGAGCCACAGCGCGCAGGTGGTCTTGCCGTTGGTGCCGGTGATGGCGACCGTGGCCATGCGCGCATTGGGATGGCCGTAGAACTGCGCCGCCAGCTCGCCGCTGTGACGGCGCAGATCGGGCACGGCGATGAACGGCAGCCCGGCCGGCGGCGGCTCGGCACCGCGCGACTCGACGATGGCGCCGGCCGCGCCCAGCTCCAGCGCGGCGGCCAGAAAGCGCCGGCCGTCGGCATGGTCGCCAGGGAAGGCCACGAAGATGTCGCCGCGCCGCAGCTGGCGGCTGTCGGACACCAGCCGGCCCTGCGCGCCCGCATGCGCGAGCGCCCAGCGCGCCGCGACGGCGAGCCCGGAATCGAGCGCTGCGGGATCGAACACCGCCATCACATGCTCTCCTCGACCGAGGCGGCGGGCGCGATGACGCTGGCCTTGAACGGCGCATCGGGCGCCACGTTCATCAGCCGCAGCGCGGTGCCGGCAATCTGCGAGAACGCCGGCGCGGCCACGTCGCCGCCAAAGTAGATGCCGCCCGACGGGTCGTCGATCATCACCGCGATCACGATGCGCGGATTGGACACCGGCGCCATGCCCACATACGACGAGATGTACTTGCCGGCCGCATAGCCCTTGCCTTCCTGCTTGCGCGCGGTACCGGTCTTGCCGCCGACGCGATAGCCGACCACCTGCGCCTTGGGCGCGGTGCCGCCCGGGCCGGAGGCCAGCTCCAGCATTTCGCGCATCTGCCGCGCCACCTCGGGCGAGACCACGCGCGTGCCCTGGGCCGGCTGGCTGGTGCGCAGCATGGTGATCGGGATGATGTCGCCGTCGCGCGCGAACACCGTGTAGGCGCGCGCCATCTGCAACAGCGAGACCGAGATGCCGTGGCCGTAGGCCATGGTCGCCTGCTCGATCGGCTTCCAGCTGTTCCACGGCCGCACCCGGCCGGCGCTCGCGCCCGGGAACGGAATCTTGGGCGCCTGACCGAAGCCGACCGAGCTGAAGAACTCGTACATCTCCTTGGGCGGGATCGGCATGGCGATCTTCACCGTGCCCACGTTGCTCGACTTCTGGATGATTTCGCGCACCGTCAGCATGCCGTGGGCATGGCTGTCGCCGACCGTCTTGCCGTCGATGGTGATGTGGCCCGGCGCGGTGTTGTAGGGCGTGTCGGGCGTGACGCGCTTGGTATTGAGCGCGAGCGCGACCGTGAACGGCTTCATGATCGAGCCGGGCTCGTACTGGTCGGTAATCACGCGGTTGCGCAGCTGCTCGCCGCGCAGATGGCCGCGATCGTTCGGGTCGTAGGTGGGGATGTTGGCCAGCGCCAGCACCTCGCCGGTCTGCACGTCGAGCACCACCGCCGCGCCGGCCTTGGCCTTGAACTGCTCGACCGAGGCCTTGAGCGTGGCGAACACCACGCTCTGGATCTTGCTGTCGATCGACAGCGCCAGCGTCTCGCCGTCATAGGCCGAGCGCTCCAGCGCGCCTTCGGTCACCACGCTGCCGAACAGGTCCTTGATGACGCGCCGCTTGCCGACATGGCCGGTGAGCTGGTCGTTGTAGGCGCGCTCGATGCCTTCCTGGCCCACTTCCTCGATGTCGGAGAAGCCGACCACATGGGCCAGCGTCTCGCCCTCGGGGTAGTAGCGCTTGAACTCGGTGCGCGCATGGATGCCCGGAATGCCGAGCGCCAGCACGCGCTGGGCCTGCTCGTCGGTGAGCTGGCGCTTGAGGTACATGAACTTGCGGTCGTCGTCGGCCAGCCGCGTGCGCAGCACCGAAGCCGGCATCGCCAGCAGCCCGGCCAGCTCGCCCAGGCGCGGATTGTCGGGATCGACCTCCTCGGCCCAGATCGCCTTCACCGGCAGCGACGACGCCACCACGCTGCCGTTGCGGTCGGTGATCTTGCCGCGCATGGCCGGCAGGATCACGGTGCGCTCATAGCGCTGCGCGCCCTGCTTCTGCAGGAAGGCGGTGGTGATGCCCTGCAAGTACAGCGCGCGCCCGAACAGCGCCGCGAACGCCAGCGTGATGAGCGCCAGCAGCAGCCGCGAACGGCCGCTCGGCAGGCGCACCGCCAGCACCGGACTCGATGCGAATCCCACTCCCTTGGCTCCGGCTCTCATGGCTTGGCTCCCTGGGCGGCGGCGCCCGGCGACAGGAATTGCGTGCGATCGGGCGAGACCGGGCGCATGCCGATCTGGCGCGCCGAGGCCTCGATGAGGCTGTGCTTGCCGTACAGCGTCTGGTCGGTCTGAAGCTGCGACCACTCCAGCGTGAGCGAATGCTCCTCATGCTGGAGCCGGTAACTTTCATCGACCGCGCGGCGCATGCGCTGCTGCGCCGTCACCAGCGAGAAGGCACTGGCCATCAGCAATCCGATGAGCACGATGCGCAGAATCATTTGCGGCCCCTCGGCTCGGGTGCGCGCGTGCCGCCGGCGGGCAGCGGCACGGCGGTGCGGGTGGCACTGCGCAGCACCGCCGAGCGCGAGCGCGGATTGCGCGCCACTTCCTCGTCGGACGGAAAGCTGCGCGCCACGTCAGCCAGCAGCGGTTGCGGCAGCTGGTCCTCGCGCAGCGGCAGCCGCGCGAACGACTCGGGCACCCGCGTCTGCGCCTGCACGAAGCGCTTGACGATGCGGTCCTCGAGCGAATGGAAGGAAATGACCGCCAGCCGGCCGCCCGTGGCCAAGGCCGCGAGCGCCGCATGCAGCGTCACTTCAAGGTCCTCCAGCTCGCGATTGACGTGAATCCGTAGAGCCTGGAAGGTGCGCGTGGCCGGATCCTGGCCTTTCTCGCGCGTGCGGACTGCGCCAGCCACGACTTGCGCGAGATCGAGGGTGCGGAGGAAAGGCTGGCTCGCGCGGCGAGCCACAAGCGCCTTTGCAACCGGAAGAGCAAACCGTTCTTCCCCATGGTCGCGGATCACCCGTGCGAGTTCGGCCACCTCGGCCGTGTTGACGAAGTCGGCCGCCGACTCGCCGCGCGTGGGGTCCATGCGCATGTCGAGCGGGCCATCGTGGCGAAAGCTGAAGCCGCGTTCCGGCTCGTCGATCTGCGGCGAGCTGATGCCGAGGTCGAGCAGCACGCCGTCGACGCGCTCGATGCCGCGCGCGGCAAGCTCGTCGGCCAGCATCGCGAAGCTGGCATGCGCGATCGCAAAGCGCGGGTCATCGATGGCAGCAGCGGCAGCGATCGCGGCCGGGTCCTTGTCGAAAGCCAGCAGCCGGCCAGCCGGCCCCAGTTGCGCGAGCAGCGCGCGGCTGTGACCGCCGCGGCCAAAGGTGCCGTCGACGTACACGCCGTCCGCGCGGATGCGCAGGGCTGAAAGAGATTCTTCGAGCAGCACGCTGACGTGCTGCCCGGTGTCGGGACGATCGGCCATGGGTCAGAAGGAAAAGTCACCGATCGAATCCGGAATCCCTGCCGCAAGCGTCGCCTCTTCGGCGGCGTCATGGCTGGTGCGGTCCCACAACTCGAAGTACTGCCCCATGCCCAGCAGGATGACCTCGCGGTCGAGCTTGGCGAACTGGCGATGCTCGGGGCTGACCAGGGCGCGCCCGGCGCCGTCCAGCTCCACTTCCTGCGCATTGCCGAGCAGCAGCCGCTGGAAACCGCGCGCCGACGCCGGAAACGCCGCGATCTGGGCCCGCTTCACCTCCCAGACCGGACGCGGATAGATGAGCAGGCAGCGGTCGGGCGAACGGGTGATGGTGATCTGCGCATTGCCAAGCGAATTCAGGGCGTCCCGATACCGGGCAGGCATGGAAAGCCGCCCTTTCGCATCGAGAGTCAACGCCGAATTGCCTTGGAACACGCCTGCCGCCTGGAGTCGAATCGACCGGGAGAGCCCCGGACCGAGGCCGCGCAAGCTACTTGGGGAAGCGCGACTTAGGCCGGATTTGGCCTTCTTCGTTCCACAAAAGCTCACTTTTTTGCACTTTTTCCCACTCTAGAGGAGGGCCTGTTACTGGTCAAGGCGAGCCCCGGTGAATTACCTAATCGGAACAAGCACTTAGACCTCGGTGTCCACCCCCGCCGGAGCGGAAAAAGCTCATGGAATTAGGGCGTTGCGCGCTTTTCCGCAAGTGCGGAATCAAACAGGGGAATTCCGCCAGACGGCAGATGGGAGTTGCTGGACGATTTCTGGCCGCACATACGCAGCCGCATGGCCGCCGACGCTGCCGGGGCATTCCGGCGCCGGCAGTGGGAAATCGTGGGACGCGCGCCGGACGGCGCGGAAGAAGAAAGTGCGAAGCGGATCTGTAAGCCGGATTCTGTGACGGCCGGTTGCCCGGCCCTGACAGCCATTCCTCTAGGCGACGCGTCGCCGCGCCGCTCAAGCCACCTACCCGCGGCCTCCCCGAGCAGGGTCGACGGCCGCCTATTTGGTGTTGCTCCGCGTAGAGATTGCCCGTTTCACCCGAACTGAATCGGCTCGTCTCTGTTGCTCTGATCCGCGCCTTGCGGCGGGCAGGTGTTACCTGCTACGCAGCTCTGTGGAGTCCGGACTTTCCTCCCGGCCGGCAAGCCGACCCGGCGGCTGTCCGATCCGCTTCGCGGGGCGCAGTGTACCTAGCGCGGCGCGAATTTCGTCCAAGGGCAGCGATTGCAGGCGGGTGTGAACTTCTGGCTTGAAGCGCTGTTGCAGAATATGACTTCTGATGACTCGCCGCCCCGGCCATGGCCTCGCCTCCCTCCGACATCCTTCTGATCGACAGCGATAGCGCCACGCTTGCGCGCACCCGCTTCGACCTGGAGACGGTCGAGTACAAGGTGCGGACGGCGGCCGACGGCCTGCAAGGGCTTGCGGCAATCATGATGCGGCCGCCGATGCTGGTGATCGCCGGACTGACCATGCCCAAGATGGACGGCATCGGGCTGGTGAAGGCGGTGCGCTCGAATGAGCGCATGCGCCATCTGCCGGTGATCCTGCTGGGCGAGCGCAGCGACAGCGATCTGGCGGCGCGCGCCCGCGCCACCGGCGCCGACATCGTGCTGGCGCGCCCGGTGCCGCGCGAGGTGCTGCTGCTGGCGGTCGGCGAGATGCTCGGCGATCACAGCAAGCTCGCGGCCACCACGCTCACCGGTCTCACGCTGTCCGGCAATACCCAGGGCGGGCTGACCGCGATCGAGCCGGCGCTGCCGCCCGGCAACGCGCTCACGCGCACCGATCCGCGCGGCATGTGGCGGCCGCCCAAGCTCGAGCAGCACACGCTGCCGGCCAACTTCGCGCAGTTCATCGACCAGGCGCCCGAAACGCTCATCAACGAGTCGATCCTCGACCCGGATGCCGAGCTGGCCGCGAGCGCCATGATTACCAAGCGCACCACCACCGGCACGGTGCTGTTCTCGGACATCCGCAACTTCACGTCGATGTCGGAGCAGCTGGAGTCGGAGCAGGTGGTCGAGCTGCTCAACGCCTATTTCGCCCGCGCCTGCGAGCCGATCCAGCGCCAGCACGGCTGGGTGGTCAAGTTCCTCGGCGACGGGCTGGTGGCGCTGTTCGAGTCGCCGCCCGATCACCTTCAGGACCATGCCGAGCGCGCGCTCAAGGCCGGGCTGCTGATGATCCTGGCCGCGACCCGCTTTCGCACCTGGATCGCCGACCGCCATCCGGGCCGGCAGCTGCCCGAGTTCTGCGTCGGCGTCGGCATCCATACCGGCGACGTCACGGTCTGCAAGATGGGCAGCCACGACACGGTCGAGACCACGATCATCGGCGACACGGTCAACACCGCCGCCCGCCTTGAGGAAGCCACCAAGGCGCTGCAATGGAGCGTGGTGGCGAGCCAGCCGGCCTTCGACGCCGCCGGACCGCGCCTGCGCGCCGGCCGGCGCAGCCAGCTCAGCCTCAAGGGCCGGGTGCAGCCGGTCGACATCGTGGAAGTGGTCGGCCTCGATCCCAAGCTGCGCGCGTCCGACCATGAACGCCGCTTCTACGAGGCGGTGGCGAGCGCGGTGCAGACCAACAGCGAACTCATCCGCAAATGGCCGTCGCGCCGCACCACGCACAACGGCAGCGGCGTCGGCGCCGACGGCCAGCCCGACATCCCGGGCTACCGGCTGGTGCGCAAGCTGGGCGAAGGCGGCATGTCGCTGGTCTACCTGGCCGAGCGCGAATCGGACGGCAGCGAGGTGGTGCTCAAGCTGCTGCCGATCAACGACAAGACGCTCGGCGAGACGCTGCAACGCTTCATCCAGGAGTACTCGACCATCTCGCAGGTCGACCATCCCTGCGTGGCGCGCATCTTCGAGCAGGGCTTTACCCAGCGCTATGCCTACATCGCGATGGAGCATTTCCCAGGCGGCGACCTGCGCGGAATGATCAAGGCCGGCATGACGCCCGAGATGGCGCAGAGCACGCTGATCCGCATCGCCGGCGCGCTGGCGGCGATCCACAAGCTCGGCATCGTCCACCGCGACATGAAGCCCGACAACGTGATGCTGCGGCGCGACGGCGCGCTGGTGCTGGCCGACTTCGGCATCGCCAAGCATCTGGAAAACGCGCTGATGAAGACCCGCCACGGCGAGGTCTACGGCACGCCCTACTACATCTCGCCCGAGCAGGCGGTGGGCGGCGCGGTCGACACCCGCAGCGACCTGTACAGCCTGGGCGTGATGCTTCACGAAATGCTCACCGGCAAGAAGCCCTACTACGCCGACAATGCCCAGGGCCTGCTGTACCAGCATGTCCATGCCCCGATCCCCCGGCTGCCCGCCGCCCTCGCCCGCTTCCAGCCGCTGCTCGACCGGCTGATGGCCAAGAAGCAGGCCGAGCGCTATGCCAGCGCCAGCCAGGTGATCGAGGCGGCAATGCAACTCTGAACCGCTCCCCGATGCCCTCTGCCCTTCCCGTCCCTGCGCGGGTCCTGCCCGGTCAGGCGCTGCGCGTGCGCATCCTCGGCTTCAGCCCCACCGAGCGCATCGCGCTCGCAACCATCTTCGAGTACTCGGATCAGCGCGCCCAGCGCTACACGCTGGCGGCGCGCGGCGAGGCCTGCGACCTGCTGCTGGTCGATACCGACGATCCGCGCGCCATCGCCGCCTACCTCGCCGACCGTGGCGTGGCGCGGCTCGGCACGGTGGTGGTCGGCGACGGCGCGGTGCCGGGCGTGCCGCCGCGCGTGGCCCGGCCGCTGGTGTGGAGCGCGGTGTTCGCCGCGCTCGACGGCACGGCGCGGCGCAGCAATCTGCTGCCGGCGGTGATTGCCGGGCTGCCGTCGGCGGTGCGCGCCGCGCTGCCGCGCGCCGACGGCCCGATCGCGCGCGTGCTGGTGGCCGATGCCGACGCCGCCAATGCCGAGTTCATCCGCGCCGCGCTCACGCCGTTCCGCATCGACACCGGCTTTGCGCCGCATGCCGCCCAGGCCTTCGACATGCTGGGCCTGACCCATTACCGGCTGCTGTTCGCCGCCGACGACCTGCCCGGCGGCGGTCTGCGGCTGCTGCGCCATGCGCGCCGCGTGGGCGCCGGCGATACCGCCATCGCGCTGATGACGCGGCACGACAACCTCGGCGTGCGGCTGCGCGCCTTCATCGCGCGCTGCGACGCCATGCTGGTCAAGCCGGTCGATCCGACCGAGCTGGTGACCACGCTGGGCCAGGCGCTGAGTCGCGGCCGCGTCGCGCCGCTCGGCTGAGGCCGGCCCCGCCCGCGCTAGTCCGCCAGCGGCGGCGGCAGCAGATTGGCGATGCCCGACACCACATGGCCGGTCGGCGCATGGGCGGCGGCCGAATCGCAATGCCGAGTCTGGTCGTCGAAGAAGAAATCGGGCTCGAACTCGCGCAGGAACGGCCCCTTGTCGAGCCCGCCGAGGAACAGCGCCTCGTCCACGCCCACATTCCAGTCCATCAGCGTGCGGATCGCGCGTTCATGCGCCGGCGCGCTGCGCGCCGTGACCAGCGCGGTACGGATGCGCATCGGCGGCGCGCCGTCGGTGCTGCGCGCGGCGGCCTGGAGCGCATGCAGCGCGCGCAGCAGCGGCGCGAACGGCCCCTCGGGCAGCGGCCGCGCCACATGCTGCACCTCGTGCTCGATGAAGCGGTGCAGCCCGCCGGCCTTGTAGATGGCCTCGGCCTCGTCGCTGAACAGCACCGCATCGCCGTCGAAGGCAATGCGGATCTCGTCCGGATGCGACTGCGCCGCCGCGCGCGACGCCGGATACACCTTGGCGGCCGGAAAGCCGGCGGCCAGCGCATCGCGCACATCGGCCTCGTTGGCCGACAAGAACAGATTGGCCTTGAGCGGCGCCAGATAGCGCATCGGCGAGCGGCCGCGCGTGAACACGCCGCGGTCGATGGCCAGCCCGGCCTGGCGCGCCGAGCGGAACACCCGCAGCCCCGAGACCGGATCGTTGCGCGACAGGATCACCACCTCGACCCGGCGCCGGTGCTCGTCGCAGCCGGCGTTGAAGGCCAGCAGCTTGCGCACCAGCGGCGCGGCCACGCCGTCGCGCGCCGGCTGCTCCAGCCGCTCGAACTGGAGCCGCATGTAGGCCGCGTCGTCGGCCTGGGTGTCGAACATGCGGTTCTCCTCCTCGAAGTCGAACAGCGCGCGCGAACTGATCGCCACCACCAGACGCGGAACGACATCGGCGGGCGGCGCGGCAAGGGTCGGAAGCTGGGTCATGGCGGGCGAAGCGGAAGGTGGCGGATCGGGGGCCGGCGCGGCGGCGGACGGCAGCGGCCGGGCGAGCATAGCCGGCACCCGGCGCGGCCTGCGGGCCGTCAACCCGGTGCCAGCACTGCGGTGTAAAAAAGCGTCAGCCCGGTCGAAGCCACCGACAGCGCCCCTCACGCTGGGTCCACGCCGCCACCGCAAGCCCAAAGAAAACTCAGTTCCAGCATGCCGCCCGACCCACAACGTCTGCCTGCGCCGGTCGCGCCGCCATCGTCCGCGACCGATGCCGTCTTCGCGGCCCTGCCCTGGCCGGCGCTGCTGCTCGATGCGGCCGACAGCGTCGTCGCGGCCAATCCGGCCTGCGGCGCGATCGCGCCGGCCAGCGGCTTTGTCGGCGCGCCGGCCGTGGGGCTGGCCGCCACGCCGGTGCTGGGCCGGGCGCTGCTGCGCGCGCTGGCCCAGGCGCGCAGCGACGGCGAGGTGAAGCTCGACGGCTTCAGCCTGCGCAACGGCATCGCGCACGACCTCTGGCTGCGCGCCCTGCCCGGCGCCGATGGCCGCTGCCTGCTGCTGCTGCTGCCCTGCGCCGAGCCGCAGGCCCGCATGCAGGCGCTGGAGCAGGCCAACCGCGAGCTGCGCGCCGCCGTGCTCATCAACGGCAAGCTGGCCCAGGTCGCCGACCACACCAACAGCGCCGTCATCATCAGCGACCGGCTGCGCCGCGTGATCTGGACCAACCGCGCCTTCGCCCGCATCACCGGCCACGACGGCGCGCTGGCCAGCGGCCAGCCGCAGGCCGAGTTCATCGGCGGGCCCGGCACCGATCCGGCCACGCTGCGCCACATCGATGCCGAGCTGGCCGCTGGCCGCGCGGTCGACTACATCGAACTGCTCGCGCACCGGCGCGACGGCGCGCCCTACTGGGCCTCGGTCAGCATCCAGCCGGTCGCCGGCGACGACGGCCTACCCGGCCGCCACATCACCGTGCTGCACGACATCAGCGCCAGCCGCCAGGCCGCCGACGCGCGCCACGCCATGCTCTATGCCGAGGCCGCGAGCCATGCCAAGACCGACTTCCTGGCGCGGCTGGGCCATGAGATGCGCGCGCCGCTCAATGCCGTGATCGGCCATGCCGAGCTGCTGCGCCACGACGCCAATCTGAACCTGCACGGCCAGCCCGGCCGGCTGGTGAGCAGCATCGGCAGCGCCGCGCGCCAGCTGCTCGGCATGGTCGATCAGGCGGTCGATCTGGCGCGCACCGAGCGCGCCACGCTCAGGCTGCGCTGGGCCGAGGTGGACTGCGTGCGCACCGTGCGCGACGCCACCGACATGATCGATCCGGCGCTCACCCGGCGCGACGTCGAGCTGCGCATCCGGCCGCCGCTCGGCGCGCCGGTGATCGCCTGGGCCGACCGCGAGCGGCTGGAGGAAATCCTGATCCAGCTGCTGTCGAACGCGGTGCGCGACTGCGCCGACGGCGGCGTGGTCGACGTGACCACCCGGCTCGATGGCGCCGGCGCCCAGGCGCGCATCGAGATCGACCATCCGCTCGCGCCCGGCGATGTCGGCGCCGACCGGCTGGCCGACTCGCTGGAGCCGCGCGCCGATGCCGCCGCGCCGGCGCCGCGCGAGCTGGGGCTGTCGATCGCGCAATGGCTGGCGGTGATGATGAACGGCCGCATCGATGCGCGCCGCGACGCCGCCGGCCTGCATCTGAGTCTGGCGCTGCCGCTGCCCCAGCCGGCCGCGCGGCGCGGTCACGACAGCCGCGCGCCGGCGCGCGAGCCCGGCCCGCTCACCCTGCTCTATCTCGACGACGACGCGCTCGACGTGGCCCTGCTCGAAGCCATGCTGGAGGCCTATCCGACGGTGCGGCTGCATGTCGCCAGCCAGCGCGACGAGGCCATCGAGCTGATGCGCCTGCTCAAGCCCGACCGGGTGCTGCTGGCCGATCACATCGCCGGCAGCCGGCCGGCCGACTTCGTGCAGCGGCTGGTGGCGGCGCGGGCCGCGCCGGCTGCCGCGCCGCGCATTGCGCTGATCGCGCCGGCCGGACGCCAGACCGAGTCGCTGCCGGCCGGCAGCAGCCTGCGGCTGGTCAAGCCGCTCACGGTGCAGCAGCTGCTGCAACTGCTCGACGCGCCCGCCGCCAGCTGACGCCGGCCCACGCGACAAGGCCCGCCAACGTCACGGAAGACGCGGGCGGGCCCTGTTGCGTGGGCCGGGCGACGGTCCGAAGACCGCCGCCCGGCATGCCTCGATCAGCTGCGATCGATCACGTCCTTCACCTTTTCCTTGGCATCGCCATAGGTGGCCTGGGCGCGGCCGGCGGCCTGATCGATCTTGCCTTCGGCGCGCAGCTTGTCGCTGTTGACGGCCTTGCCCACGCCTTCCTTCACCTTGCCCTTGGCTTCCTCGACACGGCCCTTGAGTTGATCGCTGTTCATGTGGAACTCCCTTCGCTGATGACGATTGACGGACAACGGCTCGCGCCGCTCACTTCGACGCCGCGGTACGCAGCCGCACGTCGTTCTTCACGCTGACCACGCCCTTGACCTGGCGCGCCAGCATGGCGGCCTGATCGATCTCGGCCTGGCTCTTGGCAAAGCCGCTCAGCTGCACCGTGCCCTTGTAGGTCTCGACCGAGATGTCGGTCGCGTCCACCGTCTTGTCCTGCACGAAGGCGCTCTTGACCTTGGTGGTGATGACCGAGTCGTCGACGGTTTCGCCGAAGCTGGCCGAGTTGGGCGACGAGGCGCAGCCGCTGGCAAAGACAGCGCCGGTACCCAGGATGGCGACGATCAGACCGCGGGCGATGAGGTTGTTGGCTTGCATGGCTTGTTCTCCCGAATCCGCATGACGTGGACCGGGCCGCGCACGACGCCGGTCGCGGTGTCTGCCGGGATTCGTGTCTCGGCGACGACCGCGAAGCCAATGTAGCCAGCGCCGCACGGCGCGCCTGTCGTCCGGCGGGCGGCCACGGGGTCAGGCCCGGGCGGGCCCGGCTGTAGGACTGGGCGCGACAGCGGCGGCCGACCGGCCGGCCATGCCGGGCGGTCGGCCGCGCCGCTGGCGGCCGCCGGCGCGGCGCGACTCAGAAGCCGGCCAGCCGCAGCCGCAGCGCCGGCGGCAGGTTCGCCAGCAGATCGGCGACGAACTGGCGCTGCACCGCAAACGCATGCGCGCTGTCGCGGTCGATCGACGACACGCGGAACAGCAGCCCGTCGGGGATGGTGCCGTGCAGGCCGTAGCGCATCTCGGCCAGCTTCTTGTCGATGCCGCCGCGCACCGCCAGATCGCCGACCGTGGTCCAGTAGGTCACCGGCTCGAAGCGCCGGTTGCGCAGCACCGTCTCAAGCTGGCGCGCCGGGATGCTGCCGCCCGGCAAGCTCAGGGTCACATCGCGCTTGGCGACGATCTCGAAGCCCTGGGCCGGATAGCAGACCTCGGGGTAGTGCAGTTGGAGGCCGTCGCGCTGGTCGTTGCCGTAGGCGATGGTCAGCATCACCCGGTCGCCGCGCGCATTGGCATAGCTGCGCGCCAGCACCTCGGCATAGATGCGGTCGAGCAGCTCGCGCGCCGGCGGATTGACCACCTGCACCGGCGCCGGCTCCAGCTGCCAGCCGGCAAAGCGCGCCGGCAGACTGGCGTCGAGCCGCGGCGGGCCGATGACGTCGGCGCGGTGCAGCCGGGGCGTGAGTGCGGCGGTGCCGAGCGCGGCGGCGCTCATCAGCAGGCTGGCGACGACGGCGCGGCGCAGCGGCGCCGGCCCGCTGCCGGCGGCGGGTGGCAGTGGCGGCGCGCTCATGCGCGGCCCGCCGCATGCAGCGCCGGACGGCCCGGCAGCAGCCGGCGCAGCAGGCTGTCGGCCGCGATGATGAGCAGCAGCGCGCACAGGAACAGCAGCATGCCGGCCAGCCCGTGCAGAAAGCCCTGCCCGGCCGCATCGCCGAGGTGGAAGGTGACCAGCGCCAGCACCGCCACCCGCACCACGTTGGCCACGAAGCCGATCGGGAACACCAGCAGCGCCAGCGCCACGCTGCGCGCGCGCGACGGATGGCGCACCTGATCGAGATAGAGCAGGCCGAGCGATTCGAGCGAGAACAGGGTTTGCAGGCCGGCGCAGGCATCGGCCACCAGCAGGTCGTACTGGCCGATGGAAATGATGACGCCCGAGCGCGCCACCGGATAACCGAGCGGCTGGAGCAGCGCCACCACCGCGCCCGAGACGGCCGACTTCATCGGCTGGGTCAGCGCCGCGACGACCGCGCCGGGCAGCGGGATCATGAACAGCAGAAAGCACAGCGGGAACACGAAATGGCGCAGCGTGCGCAGCCCGCGCAGCAGCACGATGGCCGCCGCCAGCAGCACGATCAGCGAGCCCAGCTCGAACACCAGAATGCCCTGCGAGCGGCCGAGCGCGTACAGCGCCAGCCCCAGCGCCAGCAGCGGCCAGCCGGGCCAGACCGCGCCACCGTCGGCCGGCGCGACGGCCGGCAGCGCACGCCAGCGCTGCGCCAGCAGCCAGAGGGCGACCGCGAGCACCAGCGGCCCCTGGCTCTGCTCGCTGCTGTCCCACAGGCTGCGCGACAGATCGAGCAGGCTCGGCACATAGAGCGCCGCAAAACCGATGCCGAACGCCGCCAGCGGCAGCACCGACGGCCCGCCGGCCGGCAGCCGCGCGCTCATGGGCGGCCGGCGGCCGGCGCCGCGCCGGGCAGCGCCGCCTCGCCGAGCGCCGGCCCGGCGGCCGGGGCGCCGAGCGCATCGGCCGGCGCGGCAGCGCCCGGGGCGAGGACGGCCGGCGCGGCACCGCCGGGCGGGCTGGCAGCGGCACCGGGTGCAGCCGTCGCGCCCTTGCCGTTGAGATCGGCGAACTGGCCGAAATACTCGATCCTGGCGCCGCCGCGCAGCGCATTCAGCTCCTGCTGCTCGACCCGCGCGAGGCGTTCGCGCAGCAGCCATTGCTCGATGGCCGGGCGCGCCTGATCGAGCGAGACCGGCGCCGGCGTGGCCGAGGCCAGCCGCAGCAGCGTCAGACCGCGCTCGCCGGCGATCACCACGCTCTGGCCCGGCGCCAGCGCCTTGACGCTGGCCAGCGCCGGCGGCGGCAGCTGCTCGGCGCCGCGCCGGCCGCTGCGCAGCACGAAGCCGGCACCGCGCGCCGTCAGCCAGTCGGCCAGCGCCGCCACGGTCGGCTTGCGCGCGACCAGCGCATCGAGTTCGGGCGCCAGGCCCGGCGCCGGCTCGATCGAGAATTCATCGAGCGCATAGACCTGACGCTGGCGGAACAGCGCCGGATTGGCATCGAAGAAGGCCGTCACCTCGGCCTCGTCGGGCTTGCGTTCGAGCGCGCGGCGCTGCTCCAGATAGGCGCGCACCAGGATCTGCCGCCGCGCCGCCTCGACGCCGCGCACCACGCGCGGATCGTCGTCGAGCTTGGCCTTGCGGGCGCGCTGCACCAGCAGCTCCTGCGTCACCAGCCCGTCGAGCACGCGACGCGCGGCCGGCTCGGTCTGCTCGGGCGTGAGCCGGCCACCGGCCTGATTGAGCACATCGTTGATCTGGTGCACCGAGATCTCGGCGTCGTCGACCCGCGCCGCGACCTGGGTCGGCGCCTTGGCCTGCTGGCCGCAGGCGCCGAGCAGGCCGGCGAGTGCCGCCGCGATTAGGGAAAGACGGACCCGCGCTGCAATGCGACTCATGCCGCTCCCAAGCTGTTGCCCCGGAGGGCTTCAGCTGAAGAACAGCGTCGCCAGCCCCAGGAAGATGAAAAAGCCGCCCGAATCGGTCGTGAAGGTGAGCAGCACCGACGAGCCCATGGCCGGATCGCGGCCGAGCTTCTTGAGCAGCATCGGCACCGCCATGCCGACCCCGGCGCCGACAAGCATGTTGAGCACCATGGCCAGGAACATCACCCCGCCGAGCGTCAGCACATGCGGCGAGTTGAAGTACAGCAGCATCGAAAACAGCCCCGCCACCGAGCCCCAGACCACGCCGTTGGACAGCGCCACGACCAGCTCCTTGAGCGCCAGTCGCCGCACATTGCCCGGCGTCACCTGACCCAGCGCGATCGAGCGGATCAGCAGCGTCATGGTCTGGTTGCCCGAGTTGCCGGCAATCCCGGCCACGATGGGCATCAGCGCCGCCAGCGCCACGATCTTCTCGATGATTCCTTCGAAGTTGCCGATCACCCGGCTGGCGAAGAAGGCCGTGCACATGTTCACGCCCAGCCACAGCCAGCGATTCTTGGCCGATTCCCAGACCGAGGAGAACAAGTCCTCCTCTTCGCGCAGACCGGCGGCGGAAAGCACCTGCTCCTCGGTTTCCTCGCGGATCACGTCGACGATCTCGGCGACGGTCAGGCGGCCGATCAGCCGGCCGCGCCGGTCGATCACGGGCGCCGACACGAAGTCGTAGCGCTCGAAGGCCTGGGCCGCGTCGCCGGCGTCGTCGTCGGCATGCAGGGTGAAGATTTCGGTCTGCATCAGGTCGGCGACCGTCTCGTCGGGGTCGTTGACCAGCAGGGTGTTGATCGACAGCGCGCCCTTCAGGTGCTCGTCGCGGTCGATGACGAAGACCTGATCGGTGTGATCGGGCAGCTCGTCGAACAGGCGCAGATAGCGCAGCACCGTCTCCAGCTTCACGTCGTCGCGGATGGTGACCATCTCGAACACCATGCGCGCGCCGACCGAGCCTTCCTCGAAGCTCATGGCGGCGCGCAGCTCCTCGCGCTCCTCGGTGCTGAGGCTTTGCGTCACCTCGTCGATGACGCCCTGCGGCAGCAGCGGCGCCAGATCGGCGAGCTGGTCGGCGTCGAGCGCGGCGGCGATCTGCACCAGCCGGTCGTGGGCCAGCGCGCCGATCAGCGATTCGCGCACCGCGTCGCTGGCTTCGAGCATCACCTCGCCGAGGGTCTCGGGCTCGGCGCCCTCGGGCGCGACCAGACTCCAGACCTCGGCCCGGTCGACCGGCGGCAGCGCCTCAAGCACATAGGCGATGTCGGCCGGATGCAGATCGACCAGCACCGCGCGCAGCTCGGCCTCGTGCTGCTTGTGGGTGAGCTTGGCGACCAGCTCGTGGCGCGCGTCGTCCTCGGCGAAATGCTGGCGCTCGGTGATCTGCTGGACGATGTGCTGGCGGTGCAGCAGCCGCTGCACCTGGGCCAGCGCGCGCTGGGCCACGTCGGGGTCGCGCGGCATCGGCTCGTGCGGATGGTCGTCGGGCTCGGTCTCGCCGGCCGGCGCGGACGCGGTGTGCGGCGCGCGCGCGTCGGCGGCCGCCGGGTCCGGCGCCTGGGCGCTGCCCGGCGGGAGTTCGGGCGGATCCTGGCGGGCGGGGTCGGTCATCGCGGTCGGTTCCTGTGGCGGCGGGCGGGCGGCCGATGCTAGCGCAGCCCGGCCGCCCGCCGTCGGCTCAGGCCGCGCCGGCCTGTTCCAGCGCCATGAGCTTGAGCTGGTCGTTGACCCGCTCCACCCGCTCCAGAAAGAAGTTGTTGAACACCAGGCAGAACACGGCGATGCCGATGCCCGCGCCGGTCGCCACCAGCGCGGTGCCGATGCCCCGGCTGACCGCCTGCGGATCGGACACGCCCTCGGCCGCCAGCGCCGTGAAGGTGTCGATGATGCCGAGGATGGTGCCGAGCAGGCCGAGCAGCGGACTGAGCGTGATGGCGGTATCGACCACCCACAGCAGCCGCCGCACCGACGCCTGCTGGGCCAGGTAGAGCGCCTGGATGCGCAGATCGGTGCGCTCGGCGCTGGCGCCGCCGGCGCGCAGCGCCAGCACGCCGGCCAGCATCTGCGCATGCGGGCCGGCATTGCCGGCGACCGCCTCCGGCGCCGCCAGCAGCCGCCGGCGCAGCCGCTCCACCTGGGCAAAGTAGAGCAGCCGCTCGACGATGACCGCGAGTGCCAGCGCCAGCACCGCGCCCATGGCCCAGAGCACGACTTCGTGCAGCAGGGTGAAGTTCATGCCGCCCCGCTCAGAAGTCGGACTGGAGCGTGACGCTCGCGAAGCGCGGCGCGCCCACGTAGTAGCTCGGCTGGCTGGCATTGGCGCCCACCGAGTTCACCGTGATGTTGGAACCGCTGCCCGAGTTGAGGTTGAGGTACTGCTTGTTGAACAGGTTGCTCAGGTTGAAGCGGACCAGCGGCTTCTTGAAGAACTCGAAGTTGGGCAGCTGCCAGGCCAGGTTGAGGTCGGTGACGGTGAAGCCGCCAGCGTACTGGTCGTTGGTGAGCGTCGAATAGCGCTTGCCGGTGTACTTGGTCTGCCAGTTGGCCAGGAACGGGCCCCAGGTGTACTGGAGCGCGCCGCCCAGCATCAGCTTGGGCGTGTCCGGGAACTGCTTGTCGGCCGTGGGCTGGGTCACGATGGCCGTGGCCGTGCCGTTCTGCAGATCGTTGTCGAGCGTGCTCCTGGTGTAGCTGGCCGACAGATAGCCGCTCACGCCGGCCACGGGCACGGTGCCCAGTTCAAGCTCCAGCCCCTTCACCTTCGAGCCGCCGACATTGATGTCGTAGAAGCCGCCCGAGGCCGGGTCGTAGCCGCGCGCGATGCGGTTCTGGAAGTCCACGTAGAACAGCGTCGCCGAGGCGTTGAGCGCCGCGCCGGCGAAGCGCGTGCCCAGCTCGTAGTTGTTCGACACCTCCTGCTTGATGCGATTGGCCGCCGAGTAGATGACCGTGCCGCCGACGGGCTGGCCGTTCACGTAGCTGGCGCCGGTCACCAGCCCCTGGTACTCGAAGTTGCTGGGCGCGCGGAAGTTCTTGCTCGCCGAGGCAAAGCCCTGCACCTGCTCGGTCACTTGCAGTTTGGCGCCCACGCTCGGCAGCCATTGCGAATAGCGCTTGTCGATCTTGTAGTCGATGCCCGAGGCGGCCGAGTTGTTGGCGTAGTTGCTGAAGTCGCGCTTGATCTCGCGGTAGCTGATGCCGGTGGTCACCGACAGCCGGCCGCCCAGATAGTCGGCCGTGTCCTGCACGAAATAGCTGCTGCCGGTGCTCACCGTCATCTGGTCGCGGCCCTGGTAGAGCGAGCCGTCGGCATTGGTGAGGAGCGAGCCCTTGAGCCAGGGATCGTCGGCGCTGCCGAGATTGCTGACGCGGGTCGCGGGCTGGGTCTGGCGATGGCGCGCGCGCTCGTACCAGACGCCGGCGTAGAGCCGGTGATCGTCGAACGCCCAGCTGGTGCTCAGCGTCACGCCGGGGCGATGGGTTTCGGTGACCGAGCCGCGATAGACCAGCACCGTGTCGAGCGTGTCGCCGTCGCGGTTGATGTCGGCGATGCCGCCATGAAAGCGCGTGCTGCCGCTCGATTCGGCCAGCGAGGTCTGCTGCACGCCGCCGGTGCCGTAGCCGTACCAGAAGTAGGGCGCGATGCTGACCGTGCCGTTCTCGGCCACGCGCAGCTCGGCCTTGCCGGTGACCAGGTAGTTCTCGAACGGGTTGTTGGCCAGGTTGTAGAACGCGGTGGCGCTGGCGAGGCTGGCCTCGTTCTGCGCCGTGCCGTTGACGCCGGCCAGATGCTGCGGCGCCGTCGAGCTGAAGTCGGCGCCGTAACCGCCGGCCGCCAGCTGGGCCTGCGACAGGCTGCGCAGGTTGTTGGTGAAGGCGCGGTTGTACTTGAGGCCGCCGTCGAGCTTGAGCGGGCCGGCATCGCCCTGGATCTTCAGTTCGACGTGATCGCGGTCGGCCGAGCCCTCGCCCTTGAACTTGTGCACATACGACTTGGAGTAGGACACATAGGCCTTGTAGCCGCCGAGGTTGCCGGTGTCGTAGCGCAGATAGGTGCGGCGGTAGTCGAGCTGGCCCAGGCTCTGGGCGAAGCGCACGCGGCGCTCGTCCTCGGGCGCGCAGCTGGTCAGGCCCACATTGCCGCCCGAGGCGCCGACGTGCGGCGCCTCGGTATCGGTCGCGCCTTGCGTCACGAAGGTTTCGCAGAGGTTTTCGCTGTCGGTGTACTCCTGCGGGTACACGGCAAAGTTGCCCGAGTCGTTGACCGGCGCGCCGTCGACGGTGAAGCCCATCTGGTCGCTGTTGAAGCCGCGCACCCGCAGGTTGCCGCCGAACAGGCCGGTGGCGTCATAGCTGCTGGCATTGACGCCCGGCGCCAGGTTGAGCAGCTGGAACGGGTTGCTCGACGGCCGCGCCTTCTCGATCGCGGCGCGCGTCACCGTGCTCTTGGCCTTGGGCGTGTCTTCCTGGATGAGCTGGCCGGTGCCGAGCTTGTCGCCCTCGCCGGTGACGGTGATGGTGCCGACGCTGGTGGTCTGCGCCTGGACGTGGAGCGCGCCGAGCGACATGACGGCGAGGGCGAGCGTCTTGAGCCTGATGTTCTTCATGCGAGAGCCTCTGCGGGTTCTGGGGCTGGTAGGCGAAGGAGGGAAAAGAGCGGTCAGCCCTCGACGCGGTAGTCGAGATCGACGGTGAAGCGGTGGGTCGGCGCGCCACCGAAGGCGTCGGCCGGGAAGGCGGGATAGCTGCCGTTGCGCACGGTGCGGCGCGCTTCGGCGTCGAGCGCCAGCGCGCCCGAGCCCTGCTCGATGCCGCAGTCGACCAGCTGGCCGCTGCGGTCGATGACGAGCCAGAGCCGCACCGTGCCCTCGGGCCGCGACTGGCGCGCCTCGCGGCTGCTGGGGTAGCGCTTGATCGATTCGAGATAGGCGCGCAGCTGGGCGGTGTAGCTGGCGTCGGCGCCGGCGCTGGAAGGGCGCGCTGCGGCGGCGGATTGCGGCGCCGCAGGGGCGGGCTGGGGCGCGACCGGAGGCGCCGCCGGAGCCGGTGCCGCTGCGGCGGCCGCTTGCGCGGCGGATGACGCTGGCGCCGCCGACGCGGCCTGCGCCAGCGGGAGCGGCGCCTGGACCGGCGTTGCAGCCGGCGCCGGGCTGGCAACCGGCCGCGCCGCAGCGGCCGGCACGGGCGGCGCGGCGGGCGGCACAGGCGGCACGGCGGCGGGCGGTGGCGGCATGGCAACCGGCGGCGCCGGCAGCGCGGCTTCGAGCCGCACCACCATCTCGGGCGCGGCCGCCGGCCGCAGCGGCGCCGGCGGCCGGACCGAGCGCAGCCAGCTCATGCCGCCGGCCAGCAGCGTCAGCGACAGCAGCACCGCTACCGGATCGCGACGCGCAAACAGCCAGTCGAACATCGCCTCAGCCCGACTTCTTGGCGGCGAAGGTCACGGCCTCCACGCCGCGCGCGCGCAGCGCATCCATCACCTCGACGATCGCCTGCCAGCGCACCGCCTGGTCGGCATTGACCAGCACGCGCTGGCGGGCGTCGCCGGCCACGGCCTGGGCGATGCGCTCGGCGATGTCGGCCAGCGGCAGCGCATGGCCGTCGAGCGCGGTGGCGCCGTCCTCGCGCACGCTGACCACCAGCGGCGGCCGTGGCTCGGCGGCGCGGGTGGCGGTGCTGCTCTGCGGCAGCGCGGTCCTGATGCCGAAGGCCGGGATGACGTTGAGGCTGATGAGCACGAAGAACACCAGCAGAAACATCATCACGTCGATCATCGGAATGATCTCGATGCGCGCGCCGTGCTCGCCGCCGAAGTAGTGGCCGCGGTGATTTCTTGCCATTGGAATACTCCTTCAAGGCAAACCGGTTCAGGCCGCAGCGAAGCGCGTGATGAGCATCGACTTGATGAGGTCCATCTGGTTGACCAGCATGCGGATGCGCTTGTTGAAGTAGTTGAGGAAGACCACGCAGACGATGGCGATGCACAGGCCGACGGCGGTCGCCACCAGCGCATGCGAGATCGGGCCGGTGACCGAATGCGCGTTCTGGCCGCCGGTGGCGGCGAGCGCGCTGAAGGCTTCGATCATGTGGATGATGGTGCCGAGCAGGCCCATCAGCGGCCCGAGCGTCACGCAGGTGTCGAGCACCCATAGGTTCCGGTCGAGCTTGGGCATCTGGAACATGATGGTTTCCTCGACCTCGCGGTCGAAGGCCTCTTCCGGCTTGCCCTGGGCCGCCAGCGCCGACTTGACCAGCTCGCCCTGCACCGTGGCGCCGTAATGCGTGGCCACCGTCTGCGCCTTGGCGCTGTCGCCGGCCGCCACCTGCTTGAGGTCGTATTCGAGCGTGGCGCCGGCCTGGATGCTGCGCTGGAAGAAGAAGAAGCGCTCGACGATCACGGCGATGCCGATGACGAGGACGAGCATGAGCAGCGGAATGAGACCCCAGGAGTCCTTGGAGTACTGAATGATGGTGTCGAGCACGGTTGAAAATCCCGAGGAGAACAAGGCGTAATCGGAAGGGGCGCCGACGTTTGGCGGCGCGTGCTGCAAGCGTAAGTCATGCCCGTGTCAGCGTGTCCCGCCAGTCCGGTTGCGGCGATCGACGGATCAAAATGCACCGGGGCCCGGCCGACGGATCGGACGGGCCCCGGTGCAACGATCGACCGGCGCGATCACATGAAGCGGTAGCTGACCTTGCCGTAGAAGAAGCGGCCACGGATCGAGTACAGCTCGGCGAAGCCCATCTGCGAGTACGTGTTGTTCAGCGCATTGGTCAGGCTCAGCGGCGGCTGACGATCGAAGACATTTTTTACGCCCACGTCGATGAACACGTTCTTGATGCCGCCGAAGCGGCCGGTCCAGTCGACCTCGGTATAGGGCGCGACGCGGTTGACGCCTTCGGCGATGGGCTTGGGCTCGTCGGTATCCCAGAAGCCGCCGGTGGTGCGCACGACGAACTGCGTCGAGTACTCGTTGCGGTCGAAGCCGGCGGTGACCACGTTGCGGTACTTGGGATAGATGTAGGTATCGGCGTACTCGTCCGTGCCTTCGGCGGTCTTGATGCGGTTCGACTTGGTGTACGTGATCGACTCGCGCAGCGTGAAGCGGCCCAGGCCATTCACCGGGAAGCGCCCTTGCAGATCGAGGTCGACGCCGTTCACCGCGCGCTGCTGGTAGTTCTGCAGGTTGGTGAAGATCAGGAACTGGTTGGTGCGCTCGTCACGACCGACCAGACCGCTCTCGATCGCCTGCGTGATCGTCGGCGTGTTGATCTCGTTGGTCTTGTAGACCCACCAGAAATCGAGCGAGCCGCTGAACATCGGCGTCGGTTCGAAGATCGCGCCGACGTTGTAGGTCTTGCCCTTCTCGGGCTTGAGCGAGGGATTGGAGCCGTTGACCTGATAGGCCGAGATCAGGCAGGTGGTGCCGGCCGGGATGCCGAGCAGATCGCACTGATGCTGGTCGCTGATGGTCAGCGCGCCCTGCTCGCTGGCGCCGAACAGCTGCTTGAGCGCCGGCGCCTTGAAGCTCTTGGCCACCGAGGCGCGGAACGCCAGTTCGGGCAGCACGTCGTACTTGAGCGCGAGCTTGGGGCTGGCCGCGCTGTACTCGCTGTACTTGTCGTAGCGCACCGCGATCTGGCCTTCGAGCTTGGCCAGGATCGGCACGCTCAGCTCGCCGAACACCGACTTCACGGTCTGGTCCGCCGACACCGCCGACTGCTGGATGCTGCCGACCACATTGCCGGCCTGGCTCAGCGGATCGGGCTTGTCGCTCAGCGTCTCGCGGCGGAACTGGGCGCCGACCGCAAAGCCGAGCGCGCCGGCCGGCAGCTGGAACAGGTCGCCGCGCAGCAGCGTGTTGACATAGGTGGCGATGGAAATGCCGTCGCGGCGCGGTCGCACCTTGAGGCTGTCGACGAAGGCCTGATCGTTGGTGGTGACGGTCGGGTCGAGCGCGCCGCTCTCGGTGGCGGCAGTCCAGAGCGTGGCGTCGTAGTAGTTGCTGTCGTTGTTGGTCACGCGGCTGGCGGCGCGGCCCACGTCGACCTTCCATTCGTACTCGCCGAGCATGCCGTTGGCGCCCACCGCCGTGCTGGTGAGGATGGACTTGCGGTCGGTGATGCGCGGCCCGCCCTGCATGAAGCGGCCGGCGATCAGGCCGGTGCCGCTCGGCACGGTGAAGTAGTCGGGGACCGGATGGCTCTCGAAATGGTTGATCGACTGCGAGTAGATGAACTCGCCGGTCAGGTTCACCTCGCCGGCCTTGAGCGCGCCGAGCAGCATGGTGTTGAGCCGGTCGGCGCCGTTGTAGGCGGTCAGCAGGCTGGAGTTGAAGTCGTAGCGGCAGATGCCGCCGCTCAGGTTGGCGGCCGGGCAGGGCAGGACCGAGCCGCCGGTGAAGGCGCCGGTTTCCGGATCGACATAGTTGCCGTAGGGCGAGAAGCCGCTGCGCGCGTCGCGGCCGCCGTAGCGCCGGAAGTCGACCGACTTGCTCAGCTCGCGGTCCTTGCGATAGATCGGGTCGCGCTTGAAGTAGTCGATCGACGCGGTGATGTTGTAACCGTCCTCGGCGACGCTGCCCTTGCCGGTCACCAGGCCGTAGCGCTGTTCCTGGCCATCCTGCCGGCTGCTGATGCCGTAGTTGGCATAGACCTCGGCGCCCTGGTAGTCGCTGCGCGTGATGATGTTGACGACGCCGGCGATGGCGTCGGCGCCGTAGATGGCCGAGCCGCCGTCCTTGAGGATTTCGACCCGCTCGACGAGCGCGATCGGAATCATGTTGATGTCCACCGAGGCGCCCGCACCCGACGAGTCGTAGAGCGCATTCACCGGCAGCCGGCGTCCGTTGATGAGCACCAGCAGATTGGTGTCGTCGAGGCCGCGCATGCGAAAGCTCGCCGCGCCCGAGCCGGCCGGGCTGTTCGACGTGAGCTCGCCCTGATCGAAGATGTCCATCGAGGCGATGTTGCGCACCAGCTCGTTGAGCGAGGTGGCGCCGGTCTTCTCGATGGCGTCGCGGCGCAGGATTTCGACCGGCGCCGGGCCTTCCACCTGGGTCCGCTTGATGGCGGAACCCGTCACTTCGACACGATTGAGCTGCTGCGCCGGCGCGGTGGTCTGTGCCTGCGCCGAATGCAGGGGGGCGGTCAGCGACACGACGGTGCCGGTGATGGCAAGCGTGACGCCCAGGTTGATGGGCCTGAATCGGAACATGGATGAATCCCCAGAGATGGACAGGAGATCGGTCGCTCGCGCCGCACGGCCGCGGATGACGGACTGGCGCGGCTCGAAACGATCGCTCATGCGGGCGTGCATAAGCTCACCGAAGTTCACGATTCTTGTGGTTTTGGCAGTCAATCAGCAATGTCTGTGACATCTCTCCTGAGTGACCGTTGTGTCCTATGGACAGAAGAAATCGATTGGTGCGGCGATGCCCGCAGACGGTGACCGGCGAGCGCTTGCAAGGTGCATGAAATGCATCAGCCGCATGAAAAACGGCGCCGCCACGGTTTGCCCGTGGCGGCGCCATGGACTTGCAAGCGTTGTCAGGCCGCGCGAACCGGTACCGGCGGAACCGATGCGATGAGGGTGCGGGTGTAGTCGCTGGCGGATTGCCGCAGCACCTGGGCGGCGGAACCTTGCTCGACGATCTCACCCTTTCGCATGACGGCAACCCGCTCGGCCAGGTACTCGACCACCGCGATGTTGTGGGTGATGAACAGATAGGCCACGCCCAGCTCGGCCTGCAACTGCTTGAGCAGGTTGAGGATTTGCGCCTGCACCGACACGTCGAGCGCCGAGGTGGGTTCGTCGCAGACGATGAGGCGCGGCTCGACCGCCAGTGCGCGCGCGATCGCGATGCGCTGGCGCTGGCCGCCCGAGAACTCGTGCGGATAGCGCAGCCGCGCGTTGCGCGCGAGGCCGACCTGATCGATGAGCGCATCGACGCGCCGGGTGCGCTCGGCGGCGTCGAACTCGGGCCGCAGGCTGAGCAGGCCTTCCTCCAGGATTTCACCGACGCGCATGCGCGGGTTCAGCGAGGCGAACGGGTCCTGGAAGATGATTTGCGCATCGCGTCGCGCGCGCTTGAGTGCCGCGCCGTTGGCGCTCATCAGCTCGATGCCGTCGAGCTCGGCATGGCCGCTGGTCACGGCCGTGCCGCGCAGCAGTTGCAGCAGCGCCTTGCCGGTGGTCGTCTTGCCGCAGCCCGATTCGCCGACGAGGGCCAGCGTCTCGCCGGCGCGCAGCTCGAAGCTCACGCCGCGCACCGCATCGAAGCTCGCCGCCGCGCGCCGCAGCAGGCCGCTGCGGATCGGGAAGCGCACCCACAGCTCGCGCACCGAGAGCAGCGGCCGGCCCGCGACCGGCGCAGCGGCCGCGCCGACCTCGAAAGCCGTCTTTGCAAGGCCGCTTTCAGGTGGCGGAATCTGGCGCCGCACCAGCGGCAGCGGACGGCTCGGCTCGAAGCCGAAGCAGCGCACCGCGCGCGCCTCGGCCGGTTCGTACAGCGCCGGCACGCCCTCGCTGCAACGGTCGGCGGCAAAGCGGCAGCGCGGCGCAAAGCGGCAGCCGGTGAAGTTCTGGTTGAGCGCCGGCACGCTGCCCGCGATGGCTTCGAGGCTGCGGCCGCGCTTGCTGGTATCGGGCAGCGCGTCGAGCAGCTGCGCCGCATAGGGATGGAGCGGCCGGGCGAAGAAATCCTTTGCGGTTGCCGTCTCGACGAGCTGGCCGGCATACATCAGCGCCACGCGGTCGGCCACCTGCGCCACCACGCCGAGGTCGTGGGTGATGAGCAGGATGGTCATGCCCTGCTCGCGCTTGAGCTGCATGAGCAGATCGAGGATCTGCTTCTGCACCGTCACGTCGAGCGCGGTGGTGGGCTCGTCGGCGATCAGCAGCTCGGGTTCGAGCGCCAGCGCCATCGCGATCATCACGCGCTGCTTCTGGCCGCCCGACAGCTGGAACGGATAGCTGCCAAAGCGGCGCTCGGGCTCGGGGATGCCGACCCGGCCGAGCCAGTCGATGGCCCGGGCCTTGACCGCGTCGCCGCGCAGTTGGGTGTGCGTCTCGATGGCCTCGCAGATCTGCCGGCCGACGGTCATGACCGGGTTCAGGCTGGTGGCCGGCTCCTGAAAGATCATGGCGATGCGCTTGCCGCGCACGGCGCGCATCAGATGCTCGGGCAGGTCGACGAGGTCGGTGTCGCCGTCCATCACGCTGCCCTGCGAAATCCAGGCGTTGTCGGGCAGCAGGCGGGCGATGCTGAGCGCGGTCACCGACTTGCCGCTGCCCGATTCGCCGACGATGGCGAAGGTTTCGCCGGGGCGCAGATCGAGGCTGACATCGTCGACCGGCACGACCGCGCCGTGCTCGGAAGCGATGCGCGTGCTGAGGTTGCGGAGCTGGAACATGGCTGGGCTTTCAGCGGCGCACCGAGCGCGGATCGAAGGCATCGCGCACGGCATCGGAGAACAGGTTGGCCGACAGCACGAGCGTGAACATGAAGGTGAAGGCGGTCGCCAGCGTCCACCAGATGGTCGGGTCGCGCGACAGCTCGGTGCGCGCGGTGTTGATGAGGCTGCCGAAGCTGGCCATCGACGGATCGACGCCGACGCCCACATAGGTCAGCACCGCCTCGGCCAGCACCAGTCCCGAGAAGCTGATGACGATGTTGATGAGGATGAGGTGCATCACGTTGGGCAGCAGGTGCGCGGTCATGATCCGCCAGGTGCTGGTGCCGAAGGCCTGCGCGGCCTGCACGTATTCGAGCTCGCGCAGCTTGAGCACCTCGCCGCGCACCAGCCGGCACAGCTCGGTCCAGCTCGTCATGCCGAGGATCACGCAGAGGAAGAACAGCCGCGCATCGGTGCGCTCGGCGGCGGTGGCGAACATCGCTGCATTGCGGTCGATGAACAGCAGCAGGATCAGTACCGACGCGGCGATCAGCAGCACATAGGGGATGGAGTTGATGACGGTGTAGACGTACTGCACCACCTCGTCGACCCAGCCGCGCAGATAGCCCGCGAGGATGCCGAGGCCCACCGCGATGGGCAGCGTGACGAGCGTGGTCATGCTGCCGATGACGAGCGCGGTGCGGATGCTCTTGAGCGCGAGCAGCAGCAGGTCCTGCCCGGTGCGGTCGGTGCCGAGGACGTGGTAGTGGCCCGCCAGCGCCGCGACCGGCCCGGCGATCAGCGCGACCACCGCCAGCGTGGCGATGACGGCGCGTACCGGGAAGGCGGTGCGGCCGGCGGCGATGTCGTCCCAGGCGGCGGCGATCGGCGTCTGGCCCGGCGTGCCGACGCCGCTGCCGGCGCGGCGCCGCGCGACCCACGCGGCAGTGAGCGCGGCGATCAGCAGCGCAGCGAGCGCGCCGAGTGCCAGCCCGCCGAGCGCGCGGCGCAGCACGTCGCCGGTCCATTGCGCGTCGGGATTCTTGAGATGGGCGCCGCCGTGGTCGAGCCGCGGATAGTCGCGCGTGGCCTGACCGTCGGCACCGACCGTCGCCTCCTTCTGGAAGCCGATCCAGGCCAGCGGCGCGGAATAGGTCTTCTCGCGCGAATCGACCAGCGGCTTGAGCAGCGCATCGAGCACCGAGTAGGTGACCGGCGCATAGACCGGCGCGCTTGCCGAGGCATTGGCCAGCAGCGGCCGGTAGTGCAGCGAATCGGCCAGACCCACGGCCACGAACAGCGCCAGCAGCGTGGCCGTGACCGCGCCGGTGGTGTTGCGGAAGGCGCGGCGCCAGGTCTGCGCCAGATGCGGCGTGGCGCGCACCAGCGCGGCATACCAGAGCACGGCGATCACGAGCGCGAGCATGACCGCGTCGGTCCAGAGGATGACGATCTTCATGTGCGGCTCAGTGCAGGCGGATGCGCGGGTCGGCCCACGAATACGCGATGTCGGTGATGAGGAAGGCGGCCACGTAGAGCAGCGAGCCGAAGAACACCATGGCGCGGACGATGTTGAAGTCCTGCGTGTTGATGCCCTCGATGGTGAAGCTGCCCAGACCCGGAATCGAGAAGAAGCTCTCGGTCACGATCGAGCCGACGAACAGCGCCGGCAGCAGCAGGCCCGACGCGGTGATGATCGGGATCAGCGAGTTGCGCAGCACATGGCGCAGCAGCACCTTGCCCTCCGACAACCCCTTGGCGCGCGCGGTACGCACATAGTCCTTGCCGAGTTCTTCGAGATAGATCGAGCGGTAGAGCCGCGAGTCGGGCCCGAGCCGCGCGAGGATCATGCAGACCACCGGCAGCAGCACGAAGGCGAACATCTCGGCGCCGGGCGCGAAGCCCGACGACGGCATGAGCCGCAGCATCTTCGAGAACACGTACTGCCCGATGATGATGAAGAACAGCGACGAGATCGACATCAGCGCCACCAGCGTCACCACGCCCACCGAGTCGAGCCGCGTGCCGCGCAAAAACGCCAGCAGCAGCGCAAACAGGATCGACACGCCGACCGTGACCAGGAACACCGGCGTGGCGATCGCCAGCGATGCCGGCAGCCGCTCGACGATCTGGCGCCGGATCTCGCGGCCGTCGTTGGCATAGCCGAAGCGAAAGCGCGCGCTGTCGGCCGAGGTGTCGAAGAAGATGGTCTCGGTGAACTTGCCGAGGCCAGTCGCGCCGGGGTTGAAGTAGGTCGGCTTGTCGAAGCCGCGCTCGGCCTTCCAGAGCGCCACCGCCTCGGAGCTGACGCGGCGCTCGCCGAGCGTGAGCCGGGCCATTTCGTCGGGCGAGTTGACGCTGAAGAACAGCACGAAGGTGAGCAGGTTGACGCCGATGAGCACCAGCACCGCATAGAGGGCGCGGCGGACGATGTAGGCAAGCATGGTTCAGCCTCGCAGTGCGGAGATGTCGACGGCGGGCTGGCGGCCGGTGGCGTTCTCGCGCCGCTTGAATACCGCCCAGGCCGGCCAGGCCAGCAGCGCCAGCAGCAGCGCCAGCACGGCCAGCGGCCACAGTTCGGGCCGGTTCCACTCGGTGACGAGGCGGGCCCGCAGCGCCGGATCGACGCGCAGATAGAGCAGGGTGTTGCGGTTGATGATGGTCGGAAAGCCGTTGTAGACCCAGGTCTGGTAGTTGCCGGACGACGCCGGCCACAGGCCCCACATCCAGGCCGCGTCGTCGCGCACGAGGGTCACCATGCGGTCGATGACGGCCTGCTTCTCGGGGCCGTCGGTCATGGTCGACATCTGCTCGAACAGCCGGTCGAAGGCCGGGTTGGCGTAGTTGGTGTCGTTGTCGCCCTCGTGCTTGACCTTGCCGTTGGGGCCGTAGAGCAGGAACAGGAAGTTCTCGGGATCGGGATAGTCGGCATTCCAGCCGCGCCAGAAGATCTGCACCTGCCCCTGCCGGATGCGGTCCTGATAGCGGTTGTAGTCGGTCGGCCGCACTTCCATCTGGATGCCCAGACGCGCCGCCTGCTTCACCTGCCAGTCGAGCCGCGCCTGAAACCCCGGGCCGACGCCGCTGCTGTCGTAGTAGAGGACGAGCGGCCGGCCGGTTTTCGTATCGATGCCGTTGGGATAGCCGGCTTCGGCCAGCAGCTTCTTCGCGTCTTCGAGCGGGCGGCGTTGCGCGGCGCCGTTGACCCACACATGGGTGTGCGGATCGATGCCGGCCTCGCCGTCGCGGTAGCCGAACAGGCCGGGCGGCACCGGGCCCATGCCGGTGCGCGCATCGCCGTAGATGTCGAAGAACACGCTCGCGTGCTCCTCCCAGTTGGTCGAGATCGACAGCGCGAGCCGCAGCTTGCGGTTGCGCTCGGCCTGGGCCGGATTGCTGCCGTCGCCGACCACCGGATCGAGCATGTTGAAGCCCAGATACCAGACCGTCGGGTCGAAGGACGACGGCAGCTTCACGCCGTGGTCGCGCAGCGTTTCCCATTGGCCGCTCTTTTCCATCATCTGGCGCTGGAACTCGAAGCCGCGATCCGAGCGGTCGATGTCGAGCACATCGGCATAGCCCTGGATGAAGCGGGTGTTGCCGGGCTCGCGCTCGCGCTCGTTGGTCGACACCACGCGGTCGACGAAGGGCATGCGCTTGCCACAGTCGTCGAGCAGGCCGGCTTCCTTGTCGCCGGGCTTGCCTTCGCAGGGGTAGAGCTCGCCGCGATAGTTGGGATTGCGCACCATCACGTTCTGGTTGGGGCGCTGGCTTTCGATCATGAACGGGCCGGTACCGACCGGCCAGGTGTTGAGCGACAGGCTGTGCTCGGCCATGCCGCGCTGGGCATAGAAGCGCTCGGCTTCCCAGGGCACCGGCGCAAAGAAGGTCATCGCGAGCCAGTAGCGCGTCTGCGGGTACTTGCCGACGATGCGCAGCTCAAGCGTGTGATCGTCGATGGCGCGCGCGCCGGTGAAGGGCGCATCGCGCAGGTCGTGCCAGGGCTGCCAGCGCTCGGTGCGCGGATTGGCCTTGTCCTCGGCGGCCTGCTGTTCGCGCAGCTTGTTGCCCAGGTCGCGCAGGCCCACCACGAATTGCGCAATCACCGGGTAGAAGCGCGCCGGCGTGGCATTCCAGGGGCTGGCGTGGCGCTTGATGCCGTAGACGTAATCGGCGGCGGTGAGTTCGCGGGTGCCGGTCTGCTCGAAGTCCCAGGGCGAGTACTTGCCGGTGAGCTGATCGGGCGTGAGCGAGTGGTAGAGGTAGTTGCCGGCAGCGTCGCGCGCAAACGCCGGATGCGGCGCGTACATCACGCCCGGCTTGAGGTGGATGACGTACAGGCTCTCGGCCACTTCGCTCGCGGGCGGATCGCCGGCCAGCTCGCTGCCATCCTTGGCGAAGTAGCGCGGCACCGGCAGGTCGAGCGCGGTCTTGGGTTCGAGCGTGTAGGGCCGCTTGAGGTAGTGGTACTGGTACAGCGGCTCGAACACGCCATAGGTCCACGGAGTTTCGTTGGTGCTGTAGGAGCTGATCGGATCGAAGTACTTGGGCCGTTCCTGGAAGGTGGTGAACAGGGTGTTGCTCCTGATCCAGCTTTCCGGATAGGGCGCATTGCCGGTGCAGCCGGCAAGCAGGAGCAGGCTGGTGCCAAGGGCAAGCGCGAGGCGACGAGGCATGGGCGAGGTCTTGTCGGAGGCAATCAAGGCGGACGATGGTGCCATGAACATTTAGGATTCCGGCTCGCGCTTGCGGTTTCCGTGCCAGACCGGGCGGAGGCTTCGCCAGCGGTTGCAAATGGTTTGCGCGCTTGCTTGCAGCGCCGCGAGCCGGACGGGAATTTCGATGTCAGCCACTCTTGCAGCGCCCCCGGCGGCGCCCAGCCGCGATGCGGCCGTGATTGCCCTGGTGGGTTTCGCGCATGCCGTATCGCATTTCTTCCATCTGCTGCTCGCGCCGCTGTTTCCGTGGCTGATGCCGGCCTTCGGCATCGGCTTTGCCGAGGCGGGCTTTCTGGTGACGCTGTTCTTCGCGGTGAGCGGTACCGGGCAGGCGCTGGCCGGCTTTGTCGTCGACCGGTTTGGCGCGCTGCCGGTGCTGCTGGCCGGCGTGAGCAGCTTTGTGCTGGCGGCGCTGGCTCTGGCGCTGGCCCAGGGTTATGGCGGGCTGATGCTCGCGGCCGGCCTCGCCGGGCTGGGCAATTGCGTGTTCCATCCGGCCGATTTCGCGCTGCTCAACCGGCGCGTGCTGCCGGCGCGACTGGGCCATGCGTTCTCGATGCACGGGCTGGCGGGCAATCTGGGCTGGGCGGCGGCACCGCCGCTGCTGGCCGGCGTGGCGGCGCTCGCGGGCTGGCGCGCGGCGGCACTCACGGCGGCGGCCGTGGCTGCGCTGGCCTGGCTGGCGCTGTGGTTCGGGCGCGGCCTGCTCGATGATCGGGCGGCGCTGGCGCGGCAGGCGGCGGCTCCGGTGCCGGCAGCTGCGACGGGCACGACCGGCCGGTTCGGCTTTCTGGGCGTGCGCGCGGTCTGGCTTTGCTTCGCCTTCTTCCTCACGTCGGCGGCGGCCTTTGGCCTGCTGCAGAGCTTTGGCGCGCCGACGCTGGAGCATGTGTTCGGGCTGGCGCGCGCCACGTCCACCTTCGCGATCACGCTGTTCCTGCTGGCGGGGGCGGTCGGCACTTTCGTGGGCGGCTTTGTCGCCTCGCGCACCGAGGACAACGACCGGCCGGTGGCGGTGGCGCTGCTGGGCTCGGCGGCGGTGGCGGCGCTGCTGGCCACCGGTCTGCCGCCGGCCTGGGCGGTGCTGCCGATGCTGGCGGCGATGGGCTTTGGCGTGGGCGTGGCCGGGCCCAACCGCGATCTGCTGGTGCGGCGCGCGGCGGCCGGCCGGTTTGCCCAGGCCAGCTACGGGCGGGTTTACGGCTTTGTCTATTCGGGGCTCGATCTGGGGCTGGGCGCCAGTCCGCTGCTGCTCGGGCCGGCGCTCGATGCCGGGCGCTTTCGCACCGTGCTGGTCTGCGTGGCCGTGGCCCAGGCGCTGGCGGTGCTGAGCGCCTGGCGCGTGGGCAGCGGCCGGCGCGCGCTGGCGACGCCGCAGCCGGCGTAAGCGCGGCGTCGGCCAGCGCGGGCACAAAGCCGGGCCGGCCCTCAACCCTCACTTCAGGAGAACGCTTCATGACCCATCCCGCCACCACCGATCTTTGCGATGCCAACGAAGACCGCATCGCCGCCGGCAGCCTGCGCGTGCTGGCGCCGGGCTGGCGCAGCTTTGGCGGCCGTACCGGCTTTGCCGGGCCGGCAGTCACGCTCAAGGCGTTCGAGGACAACACGCTGGTGCGCGCCATCCTCGGCGAGCCGGGCGAGGGCCGGGTGCTGGTGGTCGACGGCGGCGGCTCGCAGCGCTGCGCGATGGTCGGCGGCAACCTCGGCGTGCTGGCGGCCAGGAATGGCTGGGCCGGCGTGCTGGTCAACGGGCTGGTGCGCGACACGCGGGAACTGGCGGCCTGCGACGTGGCGGTGTTTGCGCTCGGCACCCATCCGCAGAAAAGCGTCAAGCTCAACGGCGGCCAGCGCGACATCGCGGTGCAGTTTCCGGGCGGCGTGGTGCGCCCGGGCGACTGGGTTTATGGCGACGAGGACGGCGTGCTGGTCAGCGACGTCAAGCTCGGCTGAGGCGCGACGGCTGACGCCCGGCGCTGGGCGCGCCACGGCCGGTGGCGCGGCAGCTGCGTCGCACGCCCGGCCGCCAGTCAGACCAGCGCCTCGAACGGCAGCACGTCGACCAAGTCGCCGGCCGCGAGGCTGCCCTGGTGCTGGGCCAGCACGATCAGCCCGTCGGCCTCGCTCATCGACCGCAAGATGCCCGAGCCCTGCGCGCCAGTCAGATGCGCGCGCAGCACGCCGTCCTCGCCCGCGACCAGCCGCACGCGCTGGAATTCGGTACGGCCGGGCTTCTTCTTGACTGGCGCGGCGAGCGGCAGCTTGAAGCGCGGCAGCGGCTTGACCGCCTCGCCGGCCAGCGTGAGCAGCGCATCGCGCACGAAGCAGTAGAAGGTGACCATCACCGCCACCGGATTGCCCGGCAGGCCGAACATCACCGCGCCAGCGCCCGCGCGCGCATCGTCGGCCCAGATGCGGCCGAAGGCCATCGGCCGGCCCGGGCGGATCGACATCTTCCAGAACGCCACCTCGCCGATGCGCGCCATCACCTGCTTGGTGAAGTCGGCCTCGCCCACGCTCACGCCGCCCGAGGTGATGACCGCATCGGCCTCGCCGGCGGCGCGGCGCAGCGCGGCTTCGAGCAGCGCCGGGTCGTCGCCCACGTTGCCGTAATCGAGCGCCTCGACGCCGAGGCGCGCGAGCATCGCGCCGAGGGTGGTGCCGTTGCTGTCGTAGATGGCGCCCGGCGCGAGCGGCTCGCCGACCGGCGTCAGCTCGTCGCCGGTGGAAAAGAAGGCCACGCGCAGCTTGCGTTGCACCGCCACCTGCGCAATGCCGAGCGAGGCGAGCAGGCCCAGATCGGCCGGGCGCAGCCGGCGGCCGGCGGCAAGCGCGCGGCTGCCGGCGGCCAGATCCTCGCCGCGCAGCCGGCGGTTGTCGCCGGGCTTGAGCTGCTTGCTCAGCTCGGGCGACACGCGCATCACGCGGCCTTCGGGCGTGTCGGCCAGCTCGCAGAATTCCTGCGGCACGACGGTGTCGCAGCCGGCCGGCATGACGGCGCCGGTCATGATGCGCAGGCACCGGTCGGGCGCGGGCAGGGCGGCCGGCGCATCGCCGGCATGCAGCGTGGCGCCGAGCAGCAATTGCAGCGGCGCGTCGGCGGCGCGCGCGGCCAGGGCGCTGCCGGCAAACGCATAGCCGTCCATCGCCGAGTTGTCGTGGCCCGGCACGTCGATCGGGCTGGTCACGTCGGCGGCCAGGATGCGGCCGAGCGCGGCGCGCAGCGGCACGGTTTCCACCGCGTCCACCGGCCGCACGAAATCGAGGATGGCGGCGCGCGCCAGGTCGGCGTCGAGCGCTTCGGGGTCGTAGCCGTTGAGGCAGGAGGTGATCTGTTCGAGCGTCTTCAAGGTCGTGTCCGGGAACGGGCGTCGGCTGGCACCGACAGCGGTTGTCATCGTCGGCCGACGCCGGCCGCGCAAGAGGGCGCCTAGCATAACCAGCATCGCAAATGGCCCTTCGGGGCGGGAGTTCGCCATGGCAATGCACGCAATCGCCTTGTATCGGACGGAGCTGTCATGACCGAATTCGAGCTGCGGATCGGCCTGGATTACGAGGTGACCGACCATGCGAGCCTCATCCTCAACATCGCGCCGGCGCGCACCGCGGCGCAGATCGTGACCGGCGAGACGCTGGCGCTGACCGGCGCCGAGCAGAGCGACTGGTTCGTCGACCGCATGAACGACAACCGCTTTCTGCGCGTGAATGCCGGGCGCGGCGCGCTCACGGTCGAGTACGCCTGCCGGCTGGCGATCGCGGCCGATTTCACGCCAGTCGAGCGACTGGTCGAGCGGCCGGTGGCCGAGCTGCCGGTGGACAGCGTGCGCTTTCTGCTGCCGAGCCGTTATTGCCAGTCGGACCGGCTCGGCGAGTTCGCCCAGGCCGAGTTCGGCCAGCTGGCGCCGGGCTTTGCGCGGGTGGAGGCGGTGCGCGACTGGGTCAACCGGCATGTGCGCTTCCAGCCCGGCTGGACCAATGCCTCGACCTCGGCGGTGGACACGCTGGTGGACCGGCGCGGCGTCTGCCGCGATTTCGCGCATCTGATGATTGCGCTGTGCCGGGCGCTGTCGCTGCCGGCGCGCTTCGTCACCGGCATCGACTATGCCGACGGCGAGCGCAGCGATCCGATGGATTTCCACGCCTATGCCGAGGTGTGGCTCGGCGAGCGCTGGTATCTGTTCGATGCGACCGGGCTGTGCGCCACGACTGACCTGATCCGCATCGGTACCGGGCGCGATGCGGCCGACGTGGCCTTCGCGAGCATTTTTGGCGCGGCCAAGTGCAATGCGCCGCGCGTGGCGATGCAGCGCGTGGCCGGCGCCCGGCCGACGCCGTTGCCGCCCGGTCATGCCGCCTCGACCGCCACCTATCTGGCGAGCGATCGGGGCGCCGACATCGAGGCGACGCGGCCGCCGGTGCTGCCGACCTCGGGTCCGGCGCTGGCGCTGGCCTGAGCCGCAGCCGGCTCAGCCGCCGATGAAGCTCATCTCGACCCGGCCGTCGCGCGGCTGGCTGCCGGCGCCGCGCAGCTGCGAATAGCGGTCGGCACGCGCCCACCAGGCGCCGGCGATGGCGCCGACCAGACTGTCGTCGTCGGCGCCGTTGCGCAGCAGGCCGCGCAGGTCGTGGCCGTCGCTGGCGAACAGGCAGTGGAACACCCGGCCGTCGGTGGCGAGCCGGGCGCGCGTGCAGTCGGCGCAGAAGGCGCGCGTGACGCTGGAAATCACGCCGACCTCGCCGGCGCCGTCGCGGTAGCGCCAGGATTCGGCTGGCGCGGCCGGATCGTCGCGGCCGATGGCGTCGAGCGGGAATTCGGCGGCGATGCGGCCAATGACTTCGGCGCTGGGCAGCACATGGTCCATGCGCCAGCCGTTGGTCGCGCCCACGTCCATGAACTCGATGAAGCGCAGGATGTGGCCGCTGCCGCGAAAGTGCCGCGCCATCGGCAGGATCTGGTCGTCGTTGGTGCCGCGCTTGACGACCATGTTGACCTTGACCGGCGCCAGGCCGGCGGCGGCGGCCGCCTCGATGCCGGCGAGCACGTCGGCGACCGGATAGTCGGCGTCGTTCATCGCGCGGAATACCGCATCGTCGAGCGCGTCGAGCGAGACGGTGATGCGCGCCAGCCCGGCCGCCGCAAGCGCTTGCGCCTTGCGCGCCAGCAGCGAGCCGTTGCTGGTCATGGTCACTTCCACCGCCGCGCCGTCGGGCGTGACGAGTTCGGCCAGCATCGCCACCAGCTTTTCCACGTTCCGGCGCAGCAGCGGCTCGCCGCCGGTCAGCCGGATGTTGCGCACGCCGAGCTGCACGAACAGCCGGGCCACGCGCGCGATCTCCTCGAAGCTGAGCAGTTCGGCATGCGGCATGAAGTCGTGGTCGAGCCCGAACTTGTCGCGCGGCATGCAGTAGGTGCAGCGGAAGTTGCAGCGGTCGGTCACGCTGATGCGCAGGTCGCGCAGCGGCCGGCCCAGGCGGTCGAGCAGGGCGCTGCCGGCGGGCGGCGCGATGGGCTCGACCGGCGGCGCGGCGGCGTGCCCGGCGGCGGTCAGCGCGCGGATGGGAATGAGTCGACGATTCATGGTCGGTCGAGTGTAGCGGCGACGCAGCGCAGCAAATTTCACGGAAGTGGACCGCTGCGCTTTGCCATGCAACACGATGCTTCGCATGGCGGATTCGCTTCGGTGAAGACGGGACAATCGCGCCAGGCCGGGCAGGTGCCGGCAGGGAGCCGTGAATGCAGGATTTTTCTAGTGAAGCCAAGCGCACCGAAACCGATTCCTTCGGTCCGATCGAGGTGCCCGACGACCGGCTCTGGGGCGCGCAGACCCAGCGCTCGCTGCACCACTTCGCGATCGGCGACGAGCGCATGCCGCGCGAGATCGTGCGCGCGCTGGCGCTGGTCAAGCGCGCCGCCGCGAGCGTGAATTGCGCGCTCGGCCAGCTGCCGGCCGACAAGGCCTCGGTGATCGTCGAGGCCGCCGACGAGGTGATCGCCGGCCATCTCGACGACGAGTTTCCGCTCTCGGTCTGGCAGACCGGCTCGGGCACGCAGACCAACATGAACGTGAACGAGGTGCTGGCCAACCGCGCCAGCGAGCTGCTCGGCGGCGAGCGCGGCGAGGCGCGCAGCGTGCATCCCAACGACGAGGTCAATCGCGGCCAGTCGTCGAACGATGCCTTCCCGACCGCGCTGCACATCGCGGCGACCCAGGCGCTGACCCAGCGCGTGCTGCCGGCGCTGCAAACCCTGCGCGCCGCGCTGGCCGACAAGAGCCAGGCCTTCGTCCACATCGTGAAGATCGGTCGCACGCATTTGCAGGACGCCACGCCGATCACGCTGGGCCAGGAGTTCTCGGGCTATGTGGCCCAGCTCGATTTCGCGCGCCGTGCCATTGAGGCGACGCTGCCCGGGCTGCATGAGCTGGCCATCGGCGGCACGGCGGTCGGCACCGGGCTGAATGCGCATCCGCAGTTCGGCGAGCGCATGGCGGCCGAGATCGCGCGCGTGACCGGGCTGCCGTTCACCAGCGCGCCCAACAAGTTCGCGGCGCTGGCGGGCCATGAGCCGGCCAGCTTCGCGCACGGCGCGCTGCGCACGCTGGCGGTGGCGCTGATGAAGATCGCCAACGACATCCGCTGGCTGGCGAGCGGGCCGCGCTCGGGCCTGGGCGAGCTGAGCATTCCTGAGAACGAGCCGGGCAGCTCGATCATGCCGGGCAAGGTCAATCCGACGCAGTGCGAGGCGCTGACGATGGTGGCGGCGCAGGTGATGGGCAACGACGTGGCGCTGGGCATCGGCGCGGCGAGCGGCAATTTCGAGCTGAACGTGTTCAAGCCGCTGATCGCGCGCAATTTCCTGCACAGCGCGCTGCTGCTCGGCGATGCGATGGAGTCGTTTGCCGAGCATTGCGTGGTCGGCATCGTGCCGAACGAGGGCCGCATCACCGAGCTGCTGGAGCGCAGCCTGATGCTGGTGACCGCGCTCAATCCGCACATCGGTTACGACCGCTCGGCGCAGATCGCCAAGAAGGCGCATGCCGAGGGCACGACGCTGCGCGCGGCGGCGCTGGCGCTGGGCTTTGTCACGGCCGAGCAGTTCGATGCCTGGGTGGTGCCGGGCCGCATGGTCTAGCGGCGCGCAGGGACGAATGAAAAAAGGGCGATCCGAGGATCGCCCTTTTTGCTGCCGCCGACCCTGAGGTCAGGCTTGCGCCGGCGGCTGGTTGTTGCTGCGGGTTTCGACCAGCACCAGCGGACCGGTGTCGGCGACGACGACCGGCTTGCGCTCGCGCGGCACGCGGACCGGTGCCGGTTGCGGCGCACTGGCGGCGGCGAGCTTGCTGCTGTCGGTCTCGACCAGCGTCATGCCGGCATTGGCGAGCACTTCGCGCAAATTGCCGCCGGTCTGCGGCGCCGGCGCGGCGGCCGGGGCTGCCGCAACCGGTTCCACGATGGCGGGCGGCGGGGTTTGCGCGGCTTCGGCGGTTTCGACGACCGGTTCGGCAACGACGCTGCCAGGTTCGGCTTGCGCTGCCGGTTCGGCGGCCACGACCGGTGCAGCTTCGGCGACCGCTGCCGGCGTTTCGACGACTGCCGGTGCTGCTTCGGCAGCCGGCGCCGCCAGTTCGGGCGCGGCGACGGCTTCCACTGCCGGTGCGGCGGCGACGGGCGCGGCCGGTTCGGCGGGGATGGCCGGCGCGGCGGCTTCGGCGACCGGTGCTCCAGCGACGGGCACTTCAACGACCGCTGCTTCGGCGACCGGTGCTTCGGCGACCGCTGCTTCGGCGACCGGCGCGACCGTTTCGGTCACGTCGGCGACCGGCTCGGCCGGGCTGGCGGCGGCGATCGCCTCGGGCTGGACCGGGCTGTCGGTCGGCGCGACGGTCTCGGCGACCGGCGCAGCGGCGGCGACTGCCGGCGCCACCTCGGCCGGCGCTTCGGCGTCGGGCGCTGCTGTGGGCTCGGCCGGCGCGGTGCCGGCTTCGAGGCTGGCGTGCGCGAGTTCGAGCGCACCGGCCTGGGCCGGCGACAGCTCGGCGGTCGGCGCAACGCCGTCCTCGCCGGTGCCGCCATCCTCGCCGCCTTCGCGACGCTCGCCGCGACCACGACCGCCACGGCGGCCACGGCGACGCCGGCGCACTTCACCGTCGCGGGTCTCGCCCGCCTCGCCGGTCTCGTCACCGGCCAGCGCATCGGCGCTGGCGTCGGCGGCGATCGCTTCCTGCTCGCTGGCAGGCGGCGCGACCGGCTCGGCCGGCGGCGTCAGCGCCGGCGCGGCCAGGGCGATGGACGCCGGCACCACCTCGGTCGGCGGCGCGGCTTCGACCGCATCGCCGGTCTCGACGCGCGGCGGACGGCGTTCGCCACGCCGACCGCGACCTTCGCGTTCGCCGCGCGGCTCGCGCGTCGGCTGGTTTTCGAGCGCCGGACGCGATTCGCGCTCGCCGGCCTCGCGTTCGACGCGCGGTTCGCGCTCGGCCCGCGGTTCGCGTTCCGGGCGCGGCTCGCGCGGCGCACGCGGCTCGCGGGCGGCCAGGGCTTCGCCGTCGGCACGCGGTTCGCGCTCGGCGCGCGGCGGACGTTCGCCGCGCGTGCCCCGCGATTCGCCGCGCGCTTCACGCGGCTGGCCGTCGGCGCTGCGCGCTTCGCGGCGCGGGCTTTCGCCTTCGATCCGCTCGCGCCGGCCACGACCGTCGCGCGGCGGCTGAACGCCGCGCTCACGCGAGCCGGCTTCGCGCGTCGGCGCGACGGCGGCCGTCGGCGCGGGCGCCGGGCTCGGCACCGGTGTCAGCGCGCGCACCGGTTCGGGCGCCGGCGCCGGCCGACGGAACCAGCCGAAGATGCGGTCGATCAGGCCGGCCGGTTGCGGCGCGGGCGCGGGCTGGATCACCGGCGCGGCCACGACGGCCACCGGTGCCGGCACTTCGACCACTTCCTCGACCACGGCCGGCGCGGGCGCGCTCGGTGCCGGCTGCTCGGGCAGCACGCCCTTGACCACGGCTTCCTGGCGCGGCTTGGCCTCGCGCTCCTCGCGCTTGGCATAGCCGGTCTGCTCGGGCTCGACCACCAGCTCATAGCTGGCCTTGCCGTTTTCCAGCCGCGCGTCGTCATGACGCAGCCGCTCCAGCGTGTGATGCGGCGTCTCGAGATGCTTGTTGGGGATGAGAACGATCTCGACCTTGTGCCGCGCTTCCACCGCCGAGATCTCGGCGCGCTTCTCGTTCAGCAGAAAGGCCGCGACATCGATGGGCACCTGGCAGTGGACCGCCGCGGTGTTCTCCTTCATCGCCTCTTCCTGAATGATGCGCAGGACATGCAGCGCGCTCGAATCGGTATCGCGGATCACGCCGGTACCGTTGCAGCGCGGGCAGGTCACATGGCTGCCTTCCGACAGCGACGGGCGCAGCCGCTGGCGCGACAGCTCCATCAGGCCGAAGCGGCTGATCTTGCCCATCTGCACCCGTGCGCGGTCCACGCGCAGCGCGTCCTTCAGGCGCTGTTCCACCTCGCGCTGGTTCTTCGCCGCCTCCATGTCGATGAAGTCGATGACGATCAGCCCGCCCAGGTCGCGCAGCCGCAGCTGGCGCGCCACCTCGTCGGCGGCCTCCAGATTGGTGTTGAGCGCGGTGGTCTCGATGTCGGAACCGCGCGTCGCGCGCGCCGAATTCACGTCGATGGCGACCAGCGCCTCGGTATGGTCGATGACGATCGCGCCACCCGACGGCAGGCGCACTTCGCGCGCATAGGCCGTCTCGATCTGGTGCTCGATCTGGAAGCGCGAGAACAGCGGCACGTCATCGTGATAGCGCTTCACACGCTGGATCAGGTCGGGCATCACCACCGACATGAAGCTCTTGGCCTGCTCGAAGATCTCGTCGGTATCGACCAGGATTTCGCCGATGTCGGGCTGGAAGTAGTCGCGAATCGCGCGCACTACCAGGCTCGATTCCAGGTAGATGAGGATCGGCGCGCGGTTTTCCTTCGACGCCGCCTCGATCGCGGTCCAGAGCTGGAGCAGGTAGTTCAGGTCCCAGCGCAATTCCTCGGCGCTGCGGCCGATGGCCGCCGTGCGCGCGATGATCGACATGCCTTCGGGCACCTCGACCTGATCGAGCGCCTCGCGCAATTCCTGCCGGTCCTCGCCTTCCACGCGACGCGAAACGCCGCCGCCGCGCGGGTTGTTCGGCATCAGCACCAGATAGCGGCCGGCCAGCGAAATGAAGGTGGTGAGGGCTGCGCCCTTGTTGCCGCGCTCTTCCTTCTCGACCTGGACGATGAGTTCCTGGCCTTCGCGCAGCGCTTCCTTGATCGAGGCTTCGCGCGGATTGACGCCATCACGGAAGTAGCTGCGCGCCACATCCTTGAATGAGAGAAAACCGTGGCGGTCTTCCCCGTAATTGACGAAACAGGCTTCGAGCGATGGCTCGATGCGGGTGATGACACCCTTGTAGATATTGGACTTGCGCTGTTCGCGCCCGGCCGTCTCGATGTCGATGTCGACGAGTTTTTGTCCGTCGACGATCGCGACGCGAAGCTCTTCGGCTTGCGTCGCATTGAATAGCATGCGTTTCATGGCTCCCCTCGGTTGGGGCAAGCCTCGTCGTCGTCGCTCGGTGGGCCGCCGTTGCCGGGCGTGCCGGGTGCGCTGGCAGGCGGGAAAGGGCGATGAACCCAAATCCGCAGCCATTGGGTCGGAGTCGATGCGAAAAACGGAGCGCGACTGGACAACGGAACCCGCGACGCCGGAAAAGGCGTCGTGACTGCCGTCGCGGAGCAACGAACGGCTCGGGAATCGCACATGCAGCCTTCACGGACGCGGCGGAAACTCCCGGCGGTGCATTCATGCGGACGGCGTGGGGTCCTGGCAATCCAGGGGCGACCATGCAACGCAGCCGATGCAGCCATGACGGCGCATCGGAGACAACCTGACCTTTGCGGTAACCATCCGGTACGCCCGCAGCGCGCAAGACGTCGTACACGACGCCCCGCGTCCACGCGGACGCCAAACAAACGGGCTTGCTAAGTTAATCTCGTTCTTTGCGGTGAACGACCCGGGCCGCTTGATCGCTGGGAACGGGCCTACCCAATTGCTCTTCTTGTTTGCATTTGACTGGGCGCCCTGAGCGGCGAATCGGCGGGGCAATTACGCGGACCGCGCGAATCCAGCAGTGCTGCCAACCGTTGAAGACAAGTCGGCAATTCGGCGGGTTTCGGCTTTGGCGGGTTCCGCCTTCTCGCTAGCAAAAGGCGTTCTAGGCGCAGAGGCAACCGGCAAACTATAAGGTAAATGAATCACTTGGGCAAAAGTCAATCGGAGCCGGGCGGAACCCCGGTCGGCGGCGCGGAATTGCGTGCCGATCAGGTCAATCTGGTCGAAATCGGCGGCGAGGATGAAGGGCAGCGCGTCGACAACTATCTGCTGCGGGTTTGCAAGGGCGTGCCCAAGAGCCATGTGTATCGGGTGATCCGCGACGGCGAGGTGCGGGTGAACAAGCGTCGCGTCAGCGTCGATTACCGGCTGGCGGCCGGCGATCTGCTGCGGGTGCCGCCCATCAGGCTGGCGGTGCGGGCGCCGCAGGTGGTGCCGGGCGCCGAATTCCCGGTGCTGCATGAGGACGCCGAGCTGCTCATCGTCAACAAGCCGGCTGGCGTCGCGGTGCACGGCGGCTCGGGCGTGAGCTTTGGCGTGATCGAGCAGCTGCGCGCGGCCCGGCCGCAGGCGCGCTATCTGGAGCTGGTGCACCGGCTCGACCGCGAGACGAGCGGCATCCTGATGCTGGCCAAGAAGCGCTCGGCACTGGTCAATCTGCATGAGCAGTTCAAGGCCGGCACGACCGACAAGCGTTATCTGGCGCTGGCGGGCGGCAAGGTGCTCAACGAGCGCCAGCATCTCAGGATGCCGCTGTTCAAGTTCACCGATGCCAACGGCGAGCGTCAGGTGCGCGTGACCGATGCGGCCGATCCCAATGCGATGACCGCTCACACCATCGCGAGCGTGATCGAACGATTCGCCGCGCTGCCGGTCGATCCTGCGACTGCCACGCTGGTCGAGTGCCAGCTCAAGACCGGGCGCACGCATCAGATCCGCGTGCATCTGGCGTCGAGCGGCCATCCCATCCTCGGCGATCCGAAGTACGGCGATTTCGCGCTCAACAAGCTGCTGTCGCGCCACGGACTCAAGCGCATGTTTCTGCATGCGGTGCGCCTGAGCATCGACCACCCGGCGACGGGCGAGCGGCTGGCCATCGAGGCGCCGCTGCCCGCCGACTGCCTCAAGTATCTGGAGAAGCTGCGTCATGCCTGAAGCGAGCGCCGGCCGTCCGAGCCGCTATGAAGTGATCGTGTTCGACTGGGACGGCACGCTGATGGACTCGACCGCGACCATCGCGCAGAGCATCCAGCTCGCCTGCCGCGACCTCGGCCTGCCGGTGCCGCCGCGCGAGCGCGCCGCGCATGTGATCGGGCTCGGGCTGCACGACGCGCTGAAGTACGCCGTGCCCGAGCTGCCCGAGGCGCGCGTACCCGAGCTGGTCGAGCGCTATCGCCATCACTATCTGAGCCGCGACCACGATCTGGTGCTGTTCGACGGCGCGCGCGAGCTGCTGGTGCGGCTCAAGGAGCGCGGGCTGTTTCTGGCGGTGGCGACCGGCAAGTCGCGCATGGGATTGAACCGCGCGCTCGGCGTGGCCGGCATCGCGCCGCTGTTCGATGCGACCCGCTGCGCCGACGAGAGCTTTTCCAAGCCGCATCCGGGGATGCTGCTCGACCTGATGGATCAGCTCGGCGTCGAGCGCGACCGCGTGCTGATGATCGGCGACACCACCCACGATCTGCGCATGGCCGAGAACGCGCGCGTCGACGGTCTCGGCGTGGCCTGGGGCGCCCATCCGCGCGAGGAACTGGCGGCGCTGCCGTCGCGCGGCGTGCTCGGCTCGATGGCCGAGCTGTCGGCCTGGCTCGACGCAAACGCATGAGCGCCCCCGACTGGATTGCCATCGCGCCCGAGTCGGCGCTGGTCGACGGCGGCGCGGGCATCCGCTTCGATCTGCGGCTCAAGCTGCCGCGCGGGCCGGAGCCGGCCACCGGCTTTGTCGTGCGCCATCGCGGGCGGGTGTTCGGCTGGCTCAACCAGTGCCGCCATGTGCCCGTTGAGCTGGATTGGGTGCCCGGCCAGTTCTTCGATTCGGCCGGACTTAACTTGCTATGCTCGGTTCACGGTGCCGCCTACGCTCCCGACAGCGGGATTTGCATCAGCGGCCCCTGCGCGCGTGATCGCCTGCAGCCGGTAACCGTCGAAATCCGCGACGGCATCATCGGCTGGATCCCGCGCGGCAGCCTGCTTCCTCCGACCACAACAACAACTAGCCATGACTGACGCGAACGAGTCCTCCTCCGGCCTGCCGTCGGCGCGCGATCCCCAATGGGAGCGCTCCGTGCTCGAAAAGCTGGTGCTGGCCACGCTGGCCGAGCAGCGCGCCACGCGGCGCTGGCGCATCTTCTTCCGGCTGGCCACGCTGGCCGTGGTGGTCTGGGCGGTTTCGGCCGGCATCCGCAATGCGCACATGCCGACCACGCTCGAATCGCCCACCACCGAGCACACGGCGCTGGTCACCATCGAGGGAGAGATCGATTCGAACGGCCGCAATTCGGCCGACCGGCTGATCGAGGCGCTCGACGATGCCTTCGACAACAAGTTCGCCAAGGGCGTGATCGTGATGATCAACAGCCCGGGCGGCTCGCCGGTGCAGGCCGGCATGGTGGCCGACGAGATCAAGCGGCTGCGCGGCCTGCATCCGGACAAGCCGGTGCATGTGGTGGTGCAGGAGATGTGCGCCTCGGGCGGTTACTACATCGCGGTCGCGGCCCAGAACATCTATGTGGACAAGGCCAGTCTGGTCGGCTCGATCGGCGTGATCATGGATTCGTTTGGCGCGGTCGAGCTGCTGAAGAAGCTCGGCGTCGAGCGGCGCGTGTACACGGCCGGCGCCAACAAGGATTTCCTCGATCCGTTCGCGCCGGTCAACGATGTGCAGCGGGCGCACATCCAGTCGATCCTCGACACCGTGCATCAGCAGTTCATCGGCGTGGTGCGCGAAGGCCGCGGCAACCGGCTGAAGGAAACGCCGGAGATGTTCTCGGGGCTGGTGTGGAACGGCGCGCAGGCGGTGGAACTGGGGCTGGCCGACGGTTACGGCACGGTCAATTCGGTGGCGCGCGAGGTGTTCAAGGCCGAGGACGTCATCGACTACACCGTGCAGGAGAGCCCGTTCGACCGCATCACCAAGCGGCTCGGCGCCGAGATGGGCACCGCGATCGGTCAGGTGCTGGCGCGCACCTCGGCGGGTTCAGGGCTGAGCTGGCGCTGACCGGCGCCTACTGCGCCAGGAACAGGAACACCGTCGGCTTCTTGTGGAAGGCCGGCTTGCGGCCCTTCCAGGCCGGCGCGGTGCGGGTCTCGATGCTTTCGTCGGGCAGCGCCAGATGGGTGGCGACGCAAAGCAGCGTGCTCTGCGCGAGCGTGGCGCTCAGCGCGTCGAGCAGCGCCTGATTGCGATAGGGCGTCTCGATGAAGACCTGGGTCTGGCCTTCGTTGCGCGAACGGGTTTCGAGTTCGCGCAGGCGCTGGGTGCGCGCGGCGGGATCGGTCGGCAGATAGCCGTTGAACGCAAAGCTCTGGCCGTTCAGGCCGCTGGCCATCACGCCGAGCAGGATCGAGCTGGGGCCGACCAGCGGCTTCACTGTCACGCCCTTGGCATGGGCCAGCCGCACCAGCGTCGCGCCCGGGTCGGCGACCGCCGGCACGCCGGCTTCCGACACCAGTCCGGCATCGCGGCCCGCGAGCAGCGGCGCGAGCAGCGCCGGCAGCGCATTGGCCGGCGTGTTGATGTTGAGTTCGGCGATCTCGATTTCCTGGATCGGCTTCTGCGTGCCGACCAGCTTGAGGAAGGCGCGCGTCGACTTGGCGTGCTCGCCGATGTAGTAGTCGAGCCGTGCGGCGGTTTCCATGACGCCGGCCGGCAGCAGGCTCGCAAGCCAGGCGCTGCGCGCGGCGTCGTCAAGCGCCGGTTCGGGCACGCCGAGCGTGTTGGGGACGAGGTAGAGCGTGCCGGTCGTCATGCCGCCGCGCCGAAGAACGGGTAGCCGGCGGCGCGCAGCATGCTCACCACCGTGATGAGCGGCAGACCGACGAGCGCGGTCGGGTCATCGGAGGTCATGCGCTCGATGAGCGCCACGCCGAGGCCTTCGCTCTTGGCCGAGCCGGCGCAGTCGTAGGGTTGCTCGATGCGCAGATAGGCGTCGAGTTCGGCGTCGGGCAGGTCGCGAAAGCGCACGGCGGTGCTGACGATGGCGTGCTGCACGCTGTCGCTGCGGGTGTCGTGCAGGGCGACGGCGGTGTGGAACAGAACGTCGCGGCCGCGCATCGATTGCAGCTGCGCGAGTGCGCGGTCGTGGCTGCCGGGCTTGCCGATCTGCCGGCCATCGAGCGTGGCGACCTGATCGCTGCCGATGACCAGTGCATTCGGGCTGCGCTCGCCGATGGCGCGGGCCTTGGCGATGGCCAGCCGCAGCGAGGTGGCTTGCGCGTCTTCACCCGGTAGCGGCGTTTCGTCGACCTCGGGCCGTGCGGTATCGAAGGGGAGCTTCAGCCGGCCGAGCAATTCGCGGCGGTAGGCGGAGGTTGAAGCGAGGATCAGGCGGGGCAGGGCGGAAGCGGTCTCGGGAAGCATGGGAAAATTATGTCATGGCAGATTTGACGATTCCGGATATCGCCGCCTTCGGGCGCGCACATGAAACCCTCAGTGGAAGCACGGCGGTCGCCGACTTGCCGCGCGTGGCCGAGGATGCAAGCTCGCCCGAACCCGTCGAATGGCGGGTCGAGGGCGAGGTCATCACGCGGACCGAGGCGCCCGAATATGCCGATCACATCGGCCTGCGCCTGTTCGTGACGGCGGCGCTCGACGTGCCCTGCGCGCGCTGCCTGGAGCCGCGACGCGCGCTGATCGACATCGACAGCAGCTTCGTCGTGTTCGACAGCGAAGAGGCGGCCGATGCCGCGCCGCTCGACGACGACCGCTTCGATCCGATCGTGGCGCAGCGTTCGCTCGATCTGCGCGAGCTGCTCGAGGACGAGCTGCTGCTGGCGATCGATCCGGCCGGCACGCACGACATCTGTTCGCCCGAGGCGCTGCGCCGGCTCGGACTCACGCCGGTCGGCGAAACCGTCGCGCGCATCGAGGACAAGCCGTCGGCTTTCGACATCCTGCGCAGCCTGCGGAGCGACGGTGGCGAGAAGTGACCGTCGCTGGCGCAGTTCAATGCTAGAATCGACGGTTATCTTTTTCAGAATTCCTGCGCCTTCGTGCAGATGGCCGAAGGGCCGGGAATTCCTGGCGTCGAGCGCAACCGCTTCAACGCCGATCCATCCGTAGGGAGCTTTTCATGGCCGTTCAGCAAAACAAGAAAACGCCGTCGAAGCGCGGCATGCACCGTTCGCACGACTTTCTGACCAACCCGGCGCTGTCGGTCGATCAGAACACCGGCGAAGTCCATCGTCCGCACCACATCAGCCCCAACGGCCTGTATCGCGGCAAGAAGGTCGTCAAGACGAAGGAATGATGGCCGGTGCCGTCGGCACTGCTCCGCATTCACTTCTCCCCAGACTGCCCTTGGCGATCACACTGGCCGTCGATTGCATGGGCGGCGACCACGGTCTCGTGGTCACGCTGCCCGCAGTCACGCAATTCCTCTCGCGCGAGCCCGAAGCTCGCTTCGTGCTGGTTGGTCAGCAGGCCGCCATCGAGGCGGCGCTGCCCGCCGCCTTGCGCGCCGATCCGCGGATCACGATCCATCACGCGTCGGAAGTCGTGGCGATGGATGACGCGATCGAAGTGGCCCTGCGCCGCAAGCGCGACTCGTCGATGCGCGTTGCCGTCGAACTCGTCAAGAAGGGTGTGGCCGATGCCGCGATCTCGGCGGGCAACACCGGCGCGCTGATGGCGATATCGCGCTATGTGCTCAAGACGCTCGACGGCATTGACCGCCCGGCAATCGCCTCGCTGATGCCGAACGCGATCGGTGGCGCGACCACGGTGCTCGATCTGGGCGCCAACGTCGATTGCACCGCCGAGCATCTGCTCCAGTTCGGGATCATGGGTTCCGCACTGGTTTCCACGCTCGAAGGCAAGGCAAGGCCGACCGTCGGCCTGCTCAACATCGGCGAAGAGGTCATCAAGGGCAATGACGTGGTCAAGCAGGCCGCCGAATTGCTGCGCGCCTCGAACCTGAATTTCTTCGGCAATGTCGAGGGCAACGACATCTTCACGGGCCGCACAGACGTCATCGTCTGCGACGGCTTCGTGGGCAATGTCGCGCTCAAGACCAGCGAAGGTCTGGCCCAGATGATCGGCGCCTTCATCCGCGAGGAGTTCACGCGCACGCTGGGCTCCAAGCTGGTGGCGCTGCTGGCCAAGCCGATTCTTTCGCGCTTCAAGAAGCGGGTCGATCACCGCCGCTACAACGGTGCGGCACTGCTCGGCCTGCGCGGCGTGGTCATCAAGAGCCACGGTTCGGCCGATGCGTTTGCCTTCGGCTGGGCGCTCAAGCGCGGTTTCGATGCCGCGCGCGGCAAGCTGCTCGAAGGCGTGGCCGACGAACTGGCCAGTTACCGCGCGGCCCATCCCGACGCAACCGCGCCGGCAGCCGTCGTGCTGCCGCCTGCCGATCCGGCTTCCTCGCACTCCGCCGCCGTCTGACGGTCCGGCGCCAACGACAACGACGATGAGCTTCACACGCATTGTGGGTACCGGCAGCGCCTTGCCCAGGCGCTGCGTGACGAACGAGCAGCTCGCGGCCGAACTCGCGACGCGCGGCATCGAGACTTCCGACGCCTGGATCGGCGAGCGCACCGGCATTCGCCAGCGCTATCTGGCCGAGCCCGATGAATCGAGTTCGACGCTGGCCATCGCCGCAGCGCGCAAGGCGCTCGAAGCGGCCGGCCGCGAGCCGGGCGACATCGACCTGATCGTGCTGGCCACGTCCACGCCCGACATGATCTTTCCGAGCACGGCCTGCATCGTGCAGGCGGCGCTCGGCATCAAGGGTGGTCCGGCCTTCGACGTGCAGGCGGTGTGCAGCGGCTTCGTCTACGGGCTGGCGACGGCCGATGCGCTGATCCGCACTGGCACCTACAAGCGCGCGCTGGTCATCGGCGCCGAAGTGTTCTCGCGCATCCTCGACTGGAACGACCGCACGACCTGCGTGCTGTTCGGCGACGGCGCGGGCGCGGTGGTGCTCGAAGCGGCCGAGGCGCCGGGCGTGCGCGCCACGCGACTGCATGCCGACGGCTCCTACGCCAAGATCCTCTGCACCGCCGGCGGCGTGTCGAACGGCGCGGTCACCGGCGACCCCTTCCTGCGCATGGAAGGCCAGGCGGTGTTCAAGCTGGCGGTCGGCGTGCTGGAACAGAACGCGCGCGAGCTGCTCGACATGGCCGGCCTGACCGCCGACCAGCTCGACTGGACCATTCCGCATCAGGCCAATCTGCGCATCCTGCATGCGACGGCCAAGCGCCTCGGCCTGCCGCTCGACAAGCTCATCGTCACGGTGGACAAGCACGGCAATACTTCGGCCGCGTCGGTGCCGCTGGCGCTCGACGTGGCGGTGCGCGACGGCCGCATCAAGCCGGGCCACAACGTGCTGCTGCAAGGCGTGGGCGGCGGCTTCACCTGGGGCGGCGCGATCGTCAGCTTCTGACCGCGACCCCTTCGTCACAGGACACATCCCATGAAACTCGCCTTCGTGTTTCCCGGCCAGGGCTCGCAGAGCGTCGGCATGTTCAACGGCTTCGCCGGCAATGCCGTGGTCGAGGCCGCCATCGCCGAAGCCTCGCAGGCGGTCGGCGTCGATCTCTGGAAGCTCGCGGCCGACGGCCCGGCCGAGGACCTGAATCTCACGACCAATACCCAGCCGATCATGCTGGCCGGTTCGGTCGCCTTCTTCCGCGCCTGGATCGCGGCGGGCGGCGCGGCGCCGGAAGTGGTGGCCGGTCACAGCCTTGGCGAGTACTCGGCGCTGGTCGCGGCCGGTTCGCTGACGCTGGCGCAAGGCGCGGCGCTGGTGCGCTTTCGCGCCGAGGCGATGCAGACGGCAGTGCCGGTCGGCGTCGGCGCGATGGCCGCGATCCTCGGCCTCGACGGCGCCAGGGTTGCCGAGGTCTGCGCCCAGTCGGCCGAGGGTGAAGTGGTCGAGGCGGTCAATTTCAACGACACGGCCCAGACCGTGATCGCCGGCCACAAGGCGGCGGTCGAGCGCGCCTGCGTGGCGGCCAAGGCAGCCGGCGCCAAGCGCGCGCTGCCGCTGCCGGTGTCGGCGCCGTTCCATTCCAGCCTGATGAAGCCGGCCGCCGAGCGGCTGGCCGGGCGTCTGGCCGAAGAGAACTTCGCCGCGCTCAACGCCGCGCTGGTCAACAACATCGATGTCGCGGTCGAGACCGACGCCGCCCGCATCAAGGATGCGCTGGTGCGCCAGGCTGCCGGCCCGGTGCGCTGGGTCGAGACCATCAAGCAGTTCGAGACGCTCGGCGTGACCCATGTGGTCGAGTGCGGTCCGGGCAAGGTGCTGGCCGGCCTGGTCAAGCGCATCGCGCCGGGCCTGCAAACCTTCAACATCTTCGACGCCGCCTCGCTCGACGCGACGCGCGCCGCCCTCGCCTGAGACAGGACAACGCCATGACCATCGAGAACCGTTCCTCGCTCGCGGGCCAGATCGCCCTCGTCACCGGCGCCTCGCGCGGCCTCGGCCGCTCGATCGCGCTCGAACTCGCGCGCCTGGGCGCCGTTGTCGTCGGCACCGCCACGTCGGAATCGGGCGCTGCCGGCATCTCGGCCGCGCTTGGCGAGGCGGGCGCCGCTGCCGGCTCCAAGGGCGTGGTGCTCGACGTGAACGATGGCGCCAAGTCGCAGGCGCTGGTCGACGAGATCGTCGCCTCGCTCGGCGCGCTGAACGTGCTGGTCAACAACGCCGGCATCACGCGCGACACGCTCGCCATGCGCATGAAGGACGACGACTGGGACGCCGTCATCGATACCAATCTCAAGGCCGTGTTCCGCCTCGCGCGCGCCGCCCTCAAGCCGATGATGAAGCAGCGTCAGGGCCGCATCATCAGCATCACCTCGGTGGTCGGCGAGTCGGGCAATCCGGGGCAGGCCAACTACGCCGCCGCCAAGGCCGGCGTGGCCGGTCTGTCGCGCGCACTGGCGCGTGAAGTCGGCAGCCGCGGCATCACCGTGAACTGCGTGGCGCCCGGCTTCATCGCTACCGACATGACCAAGGATCTGGGCGAGAAGCAGACCGCTGCGCTGCTCGGCCAGATTCCGCTCGGCCGACTCGGCCAGCCCGAAGACATCGCCGCCGCCGTCGCCTTCCTGGCCTCGCCGGCAGCCGCCTACATCACCGGTACGACGCTGCATGTGAATGGCGGCATGTACATGTGAGCGTGTCGTAGCCGGTGACACGCGACGCAGACTGTTAAAATCCGGCGGTTAGATTTGGCTCGCATTTCCCGGGGATTTCCCCCTGCAAGCCGTACTGCAAGCACCGTTTCAGGTCTTGCCGTTCCACATTCAGGAGAGCAAATGGACGACATCGAAATCCGCGTCAAGAAGATCGTGGCTGAACAACTCGGCGTTGCCGAAGCGGACATCAAGAACGAATCGATCTTCGTCGACGACCTCGGTGCTGATTCGCTCGATACGGTTGAACTCGTGATGGCCCTCGAAGACGCCTTCGAAACCGAAATTCCCGACGAAGAAGCCGAGAAGATCACCACCGTTCAGCAAGCCATCGACTACGTCCGCGCTGCCAAGCAGTAATCAGCGGACTGTTCCGCGCGGCAGTGCCGGCCGCGCCAGGGCGCCCCAGTGGCAACCCGATGCGCACCGGCCGCCGTCCGACCATCCTCCGGTCCGACGGCAGCGCGCGATCCCGCCGCACCGCCCGGTGCCGGCGTTCTCCCTAGTTCTCCCAAGCCCAGCATGTCTCGACGCCGTGTAGTAGTCACAGGCCTCGGCCTCATCTCCCCGGTCGGCAATACGGTTGCCGAGGCGTGGACGAATCTCGTTGCCGGCCAGTCCGGCATCGTGCCGATCACCAAGTTCGATGCCACCAACTTCTCGACCCGGTTCGCCGGCGAGGTGAAGAACTTCGAGCTCGAACGCTATGTGCCCGCCAAGGAAGGCCGGCACATGGATACCTTCATCCATTACGGCATGGCGGCCGGCATCCAGGCCTTCCAGGATTCCGGTCTGGTCGTGACCGAGGAAAACGCCGAGCGCATCGGCGTGGTCGTGGGCTCGGGCATCGGCGGTCTGCCGCTGATCGAGGACACGCATGCCGACCTCGTCAACAAGGGACCGCGCCGCATCTCGCCGTTCTTCGTGCCGGGCTCGATCATCAACATGATCTCTGGGCATCTGAGCATCCGTTTCGGGCTCAAGGGTCCGAACATCGCGATCGTCACCGCCTGCACCACCGGCCTGCATTGCATCGGCGAGGCCTCGCGGATGATCGAGTACGGCGATGCCGACGTGATGATCGCCGGCGGCGCCGAGGCCACGGTGTCGCCGCTCGGCATCGGCGGCTTCGCGGCGGCGCGTGCGCTGTCGCAGCGCAACGACGATCCGGCGACCGCCTCGCGCCCCTGGGACAAGGACCGCGACGGCTTCGTGCTGGGCGAGGGCAGCGGCGTGATGGTGATCGAGGAGTACGAGCATGCGAAGGCGCGTGGCGCCCGCATCTATGCCGAGATCGGCGGCTACGGCCGCAGCGCCGACGCCTATCACATGACGGCGCCCAACACCGATGGCCCGCGCCGCGCGATGGTCAATGCGCTGCGCAATGCCGGGCTCAATCCGGATGCGGTGCAGTTCGTCAATGCGCACGGCACCTCGACCCCCCTCGGCGACATCAACGAGACGCAGGCGATCAAGCAGGCGTTCGGCGATCACGCCAAGTCGCTGGTGGTCAATTCCACCAAGTCGATGACCGGGCATCTGCTCGGCGGCGCAGGCGGGCTGGAGTCGGTGTTCACGGTGCTGGCCATCCACAACCAAGTGGTGCCGCCGACCATCAACATCTTCAATCAGGATCCGGAATGCGATCTTGATTACTGCGCCAACACCGCGCGCGATGTCCGCATCGACGCGGCGCTGAAGAACAACTTCGGCTTTGGCGGAACCAACGGTTCGCTGATCTTCAAGCGCATCTGACCGATGACGCGGCGGCCCTGGCCCGAACCGTTCGAGTTCGTGGCCGGGCCGCCCCTGCGCCTGCATCGGCTGGCGCAGGTCTTCCTGCTGGCGGCGGTTCTCGTCGCCGGTCTTGCCGGGCTCCACTACCTTCGCATCGCCGGCGCCGACGCGCGTTTCTGGCGCGTGCAGGCCGCGATGGGGCTCGCACTTTCCCTCGCATTGCATTCTCGCCGCCGGCGCCGCACCGCCAGCCTGCACATCGCCGTGGGTGTCGACGGCCTGCTGCGCATCGACGGCGTCGCCGTGCTGCCGGCTGCCGCGCCGCTTGCCTGCGGCCGCTGGCTCTGGTTGGCGCTGCATCCGGTCGACGTTCCTGCCCGGCGCGTCCATCACATCCTTGAATTCGACTCGGCGGCCGACACCCGTCAGGCCCGGTTGCGACGCTGGATGTGCTGGGCGCTGCCGCCTGGACACTGACCATATTTGTTCAGGACGAATGTGCATTTGTCCGCCTGTGTTCCGTTGTAACCGCCTATTTGTCCAGGACAGAACTGATCTAGACTCCAGCCTTCACGACTGGAAACGGGTTGGCTGTGATGACTGCGAAGATCGCTCCGATGTTCGACCAAGGCCTGGGGCAGGCATTGCCATGCTGGACGACGCGGGAGCCGGCAGTCGTCGCGCCACGCGAGGTCGAGGCCGATCCGGCGGCCGATGTCGACGAAGCCATGCTGGCCGAGGCTGTCGCCGCGCTGCCCGGCGCGGTCGTCCACAGCAGCGAGCGCGCGGCCGACCAGTTGCTGGTCGAGCGGGTTCAGGCCGGCGACAAGCGCGCATTCGAGCTGCTGGTGGTGAAGTACCAGCGCAAGGTGAACCGGCTGCTGAGCCGCTTCGTGCGCGATCCGGTCGAGATCGAGGACATCACGCAGGAGGCTTTCATCAAGGCCTATCGCGCGCTGCCCCGGTTTCGCGGCGACGCGGCCTTCTACACCTGGCTGTACCGGATTGCGGTCAACACCGCCAAGAACTTTCTGGTGGCGCAGGGCCGGCGTGCCATGACCATGGCCGACAGCAGCGTCGAAGAAGCTGAAACTTTCGAGGACGCGAGCCAACTAAGAGAGACCGCGACGCCCGAGGCTGAGCTGATGAGCAAGCAGATCGCCGAAACGGTGAATCAGGCCATGCTCGATCTGCCCGAGGATCTGCGCACCGCGATCACGCTGCGCGAGATCGACGGGCTCAGCTACGAGGAGATCGCGCAGTCGATGGGCTGCCCGATCGGCACGGTACGCTCGCGCATCTTCCGCGCCCGCGACGCGATTGCCGCGCGTCTGCGCCCCCTGCTCGACACTTCCAAGGAGAAACGCTGGTGAAGCCATCCGGTATCGATCGCGAGGACGACGAACTGCTGTCGGCCTTCATCGATGCCGAGTTGCCCGCCAGCGAGGTCGAGCGTCTGCTCGACCGGCTCAGCTCGGAAGAAGACCTGCGTGCGCGTTGGCTAGAGCTGATGCAATGCCGCGAGGCCTTGCAAGGCAATCCCGCGCCTGACGTCGACGACATGGCGGCGGCGCGGGCGGTCATGCAGCGCATCGACCGGCTGGAGCCGTCTGCCCAACCGCCGGCGCCTGCCGCGCGCCGCCTGTGCAATTCGCGCGCGCCGCTGCTGGCCGCGCTGAGTCTGGTGCTCGCGGCAATCGGTGGGGTGCTGGTGTTTCTGGCGCAGTCCGAACGCTCGGTGCTGGCCGGCGCGGCAAGGCAGCTGGATAGGCCGACGGGCGCTGCCGGCCTGGCGGCAGGGCCGCCGCGCGGCATCGCGCCGGTCATGCTGATTGCCGACAATCCGGCGCTGCCGGCGGCGCTGTCGCCGCATCCGGCGGCCCTCGACGATCCGGCGCCGATGCAGGATCGGCCCGCGCACCGATGACCGGCTTGCGCTGCCTCGCCCGGCCGGCGGTGCCGTTCGGCGCAGAGGCCATCGGCTAGAATCGCGGGTTGTCTCCGCGCCCGTCGGAGCGCCCAATCCGCGAGTCTCGATGCAGCACATCCGCAATTTTTCCATCATCGCCCACATCGACCACGGCAAGTCCACCCTGGCCGACCGGATCATTCAGCGCTGCGGCGGCTTGTCCGACCGCGAGATGGAAGAACAGGTGCTCGACTCGATGGACATCGAGCGCGAGCGCGGCATCACCATCAAGGCGCAGACCGCCGCGCTGAGCTATACGGCGCGCGACGGCAAGGTCTACAACCTCAACCTCATCGACACGCCCGGGCATGTCGACTTCAGCTACGAAGTCTCGCGCTCGCTCAGCGCCTGCGAAGGCGCGCTGCTGGTGGTCGACGCGTCGCAGGGCGTCGAGGCGCAGACCGTCGCCAACTGCTACACCGCCATCGAGCTGGGCGTGTCCATCGTGCCGGTGCTCAACAAGATGGACCTGCCGCAGGCCGATCCTGATCAGGCGCGCAGCGAGATCGAGGATGTGATCGGCATCGACGCGACCGATGCGATCCCCGCCAGCGCCAAGACCGGCATGGGCATCGACGACATTCTCGAAGCCGTCATCGCACGCATTCCGGCGCCGTCGGGCGCCGTCGACAAGCCCTTGCAGGCGCTCATCATCGATTCCTGGTTCGACAATTACGTCGGCGTGGTGATGCTGGTGCGGGTGGTGAATGGTTCGCTCAAGCCGAAGGACAAGATCCTTTTCATGGCGACCGGCGCCAATCATCTGTGCGAGCAGGTGGGCGTATTCACGCCGCATTCGCGCCAGCGCGATCGCCTGAATGCCGGTGAAGTGGGTTTCGTGATTGCCGGCATCAAGGATTTGAAGGACGCCAAGGTGGGCGACACGCTCACCATCGTCGGCAAGGCGGCGCCCGAGGCATTGCCCGGTTTCAAGGAAGTCAAGCCGCAGGTGTTTGCCGGCCTGTTTCCGGTCGAGGCCAATCAATACGATGCGCTGCGCGATTCGCTCGAAAAACTCAAGCTGAATGACGCCGCGCTGCAATACGAGCCGGAAGTTTCGCAGGCGCTCGGCTTTGGCTTTCGCTGCGGCTTTCTCGGCCTGCTGCACATGGAAATCGTGCAGGAACGGCTGGAGCGCGAATTCGACATGGACCTGATTACCACCGCGCCATCGGTGATCTATCAGGTGCTGCTGACCGATGGCACGGTCATCGAGGTGGACAATCCGTCCAAACTGCCGCCGCCCGACAAGATCACCGAAATCCGTGAACCGGTCGTCGAGGTGCATCTCTACATGCCGCAGGAGCATGTGGGATCGGTCATCACCCTGGCCACGCAAAAGCGTGGCATTCAATTGAACATGCAGTATCACGGCCGGCAAGTGATGCTGACCTATGACATTCCGCTCGGCGAGATCGTGCTCGATTTCTTCGACCGGCTGAAAAGCGTGTCGCGCGGCTATGCCTCGATGGATTACGAGTTCAAGGAATATCGCGCTGCCGATGTGGTGAAGGTCGACATGCTCATCAACAGCGAAAAGGTGGACGCGCTGTCGATCATCGTGCACCGGGCCAATTCGCAGAATCGCGGCCGCGATGTGGCCAGCAAGATGCGTGAACTGATTCCGCGCCAGATGTATGACGTGGCAATTCAGGCCGCGATCGGCAACACGATCATTGCGCGCGAGAACATCAAGGCATTGCGCAAGAACGTGCTGGCCAAATGCTATGGCGGCGACATTTCACGCAAGAAGAAGCTGCTCGAAAAGCAGAAGGCCGGCAAGAAGCGCATGAAGCAGGTCGGCACGGTCGAAATCCCGCAGGAAGCCTTCCTCGCCATTCTCCAGGTCGAAGACAAATAAATTCATGAATTTCGCCTTGATTCTTTTCGTCCTCTCGATTGCGAGCGGGATGGTCTGGGCCTTTGACCGCTGGCATTTGCGCGGTCGGCGTCTTGCAACCGCACGCACTGCGCTCGACGAATTCGATCGGCGTGCCGCCAGTGCCACTGGCAATGCCGATGCGCTGGCCAAGGAGCGCGGCGCGCTGCGCGAGCGGCTGCTGCGCGAGCCGGTCTGGGTCGAATACACCGGCGGCTTCTTTCCGGTCATCGTCACCGTATTCCTGCTGCGCTCTTTCGTGGTCGAGCCGTTTCGGATTCCGTCCGGCTCGATGATCCCGACGCTGCTGGTCGGCGATCTCATCCTGGTCAACAAATTCAGCTACGGCGTGCGTTTGCCGGTCATCAACAGCAAGGTGATCGAAACCGGCAAGCCGGAGCGTGGCGACGTGATGGTGTTTCGTTATCCCAAGGATGAAAGCGTCGATTACATCAAGCGTGTGGTCGGCGTGCCGGGCGACGAGGTGGTGTATCGCGACAAGCGGTTGACGGTAAATGGCCAGCCGTATGCCACCGAGCGGGTCGACGACTATTTCGATGGCGACCGGGTTTCCTATCTGCAGCAATTCCAGGAAACCACCGGCACGGTACAGCACCGCATTCTGGTGGATGAGCGCCGACCGTCCGAGGTAATGCCGGAAAGTTTCGCCGGCCGTGAAAATTGCAGCTATGACGTGCACGGATTTCGCTGCAAGGTGCCGGCCGGTCATTACTTCATGATGGGCGACAATCGCGACAACAGTCTCGATTCGCGCTATTGGGGTTTTGTGCCGGATGCCAATATCGTCGGCAAGGCATTCTTCGTGTGGATGAATCTTTCCGATCTGACCCGTATCGGTCGTTTCCATTGACATCATGAACAAGCACAAGCAGCGCGGAATCGGCCTCATCGGCTTGCTGGCGGTGGCGGCAATTGTCGGTCTGGTGGCAGTCACCGGCATGCAATTGGTGCCGTCCTTCATCGAATTCCAGGCGATCAAGCGGGCAGTGGCGCGCGCGGCTTCGGGCAGCACGCCGGCCGAAGTGCGCGACCTGTTCAGCAAGCAGGCCATGGTCGACGATTTCACTGCCGTCACTGCACGCGATCTCGAAATCACCAAGGATGCGGGCGGCAACGTGGTCGTGGCCTTTTCCTATGAAAAGAAGCTGCCGCTGTTCGGTCCGGTCAGCCTGCTGATCGATTACGCCGGCAGCAGTTCGTCGCGATGATGGGTTTCTGATGCTCGATCCACGGCAATTTGCCCAGCCGATCGCCTACGAATTCCGCAATCCGGCCCTGCTGGTGCAGGCATTGACGCACCGGAGCTTTGCGGCCGAACACAATGAACGCCTCGAATTTCTCGGCGATGCCGTATTGAGCTGCGCGATCGCGCGGCTGCTGTTCGAGCATTTCCGGCATATCGACGAGGGCGATCTGTCGCGCGTGCGCTCGAATCTCGTGCGCCAGCAGACGCTCGCCGATATCGGTCAGCAATTGCATCTGAGCGATTACCTGCGGCTCGGCGAAGGCGAATTGAAAAGCGGCGGTGCGAGCCGGCCATCGATCATTGCCGATGCGCTCGAGGCGGTCTTTGGCGCGGTGCTGCTCGATGGCGGTTTCGACGCCGCGTATTCGGTGATTGCGCGGCTTTATCAGCCGCTCGTCGACCAGCTCGGCGCGACGGCGATCCGCAAGGACGCCAAGACCGAGTTGCAGGAGCAGTTGCAGGGCCGTCATCTGCCGCTGCCGGTGTACAAGGTGCTGGCCACCCACGGCGCGGCGCACGACCAGTTGTTCGAGGTCGAATGCACGATTGCGCGGCTCCAGATCCGGGCCGTCGGGCGTGGTGCCAACCGGCGCGCGGCCGAGCAGGATGCGGCGCAGGATGCGCTGGCGCAGATCGCCACCGCGCTGCCGGCGCGCAATACCCGCACCCGGCGCGTCGCCGGCGAACCCAATGCCACCGGTGCCACCGACGAGCGGAGAAAGTCATGAACCAGGAAGTTTCGAGCGCCTCGCGCGCCGGCCATGTGGCCATCGTCGGTCGGCCCAATGTGGGCAAGTCCACCTTGCTGAATGCGCTGGTGGGCCAGAAGGTGAGCATCACGGCCGACAAGGCGCAGACCACGCGCCACCGCATTCTCGGCATCGACACTCAGCCGGGCGTGCAGTTCGTGTTCGTCGACACGCCGGGCTATCAGACCAAGCACAGCAATGCGCTCAACCGTGTGCTCAACCGCGCGGTCACCTCGGCGCTGAGCGATATTGACTGCGTGCTCTGGGTCATCGAGGCGCTGCGCTGCGGGCCCGAGGATCGCAAGCTGCTGTCGTTGCTGCCGGCCGACAAGCCGGTGATCCTGGTGCTCAACAAGGTCGACCGGGTCGAGCGCAAGAACGATCTGCTGCCCTTCGTGGCCGAGGTGAGCAAGCTGCGCGATTTCGCGGCGGTGGTGCCGGTATCGGCGACCAAGCCGATCCAGCTCGACGTGCTGCGCGCCGAGACCGCCAAGCTGCTGCCGCTCGGCGAGCCGATGTACGCCGAAGACGAAGTCACGGACCGCAGCATGCGGTTCATGGCGGCCGAACTCATCCGCGAGAAGGTGTTCCGGCTGATCGGCGACGAGCTGCCCTACGAGAGCACGGTGGTGATCGAGAAGTTCGACGAGACCACCCAGCCGGGCCGCATCGAGGTGCATGCCAATCTGCTGGTGGCGAGCGAAAGCCAGCGCGCGATCATGATTGGCGCCGGTGGCGAGCGCATCAAGCGCATCGGCACCGAGGCGCGCAAGGGCATGGAGGCCATGTTCGAGCGCGGCGTGCATCTGGAGCTGTGGGTCAAGGTCAAGTCGGGCTGGGCCGACAACGAAGCCGGGCTGCGCGCCTATGGCTACGACTGAGGCCGGCGAACCGCTCTCATCGCCGGTCGCCGCCGAGCCGCTGAGCCGCGCCGCCGGCGTGCCGGCCGCCAAGCGCGCGCGCCGCGCCAGCAGCAGCAGCGAGCGCCCGGAGCGCATCGCCAATGCGCCGGGCTATGTGCTGCACGCCACGCCCTACAAGGAAACCAGCCTCGTCATCCAGACCTTCACGCGCGATCACGGTCGCGTGGCGCTGGTCGCCAAGGGCGCGCGCCGGCCGCATTCGGCGCTGCGCACGGTGCTGGTGTCGATGCAGCCGCTGCTGCTGGCCTGGACCGGGCGTGGCGAGGTCAAGACGCTGACCGGCGCGGCCTTTGTCGGCGGCCAGCCGGCGCTGCGCGAGACCGCGCTGCTGTGCGGCTTCTACATGAACGAGCTGCTGCTCAAGCTGCTGGCGCGCGAGGATGCCCATCCGGCGCTGTTCGGCGGCTATCTGCTGGCGCTCAACGAGCTTGCCGCCGGCCTGGCGCAGGACGCCGTGCTGCGCCGCTTCGAACGGCTGCTGCTGCGCGAGATCGGCTATGGCGCGGTACTCGACCGCACGCTCGCCGGCGCGGCGGTGGAACCCGGCCGGCGCTATGTGGTCATGGCCGGGCTGGGCGTGCGCGAGCTCAGCCACGGCGACAGCCACGATCTGCTCGTGGCCGACGGCAAGACCCTGCTCGACATCGAAGCCGACGACTATTCCGATCCGCGCACGCGCCAGCAGGCCAAGATGGTGATGCGCCATCTGCTCGCCGGCGTGCTCGCGGGCCGGCCGCTCAACTCGCGCCAGATCCTCACCGAACTCCAATCCCTATGATCGAACTCGGCGTCAACATCGACCACGTGGCCACCGTGCGCAACGCGCGCGGCACCGTCTATCCCGATCCGCTCGAAGCCGCGCTGCTTGCCGAGGACGCCGGCGCCGACGCCATCACGCTGCACCTGCGCGAAGACCGGCGCCACATCCGCGACGCCGACGTGCGCGCCATCCGCGCTCGCTTGCGTACTCGCATGAACCTGGAGATGGCCGTCACCGACGAGATGACCGCCTTCGCGCTCGAAGTGCGGCCGCACGACGTCTGCCTGGTGCCCGAGCGGCGCGAGGAGCTCACGACCGAAGGCGGCCTCGACGTGGCCGGCCAGTTCGAGCGCGTGCGTGCCGTGACCGCCGCGCTGACGGCGGCCGGCGTGCGCGTGTCGCTGTTCATCGACCCCGACGAACGCCAGATCGAAGCCGCGCATGCGGCCGGCGCGCCGGTCATCGAGCTGCACACCGGCCGCTATGCCGATGCGCATGACGACGCAGCGCGCGCGCAGGAATTCGAGCGGGTGCGGGTCGGTGTCGCCGCCGGCTTGCGTGCGGGATTCGACAAGGTGAATGCCGGGCACGGGCTCAACATCGACAACGTCGGCCCGGTCGCGGCGCTCGACGGCATCGCCGAGCTGAACATCGGTCACGCCATCGTCGCGCGCGCGCTGTTCATCGGCTGGGCGGCGGCGGTGCGCGAAATGAAGGCGCTGCTGATTGCCGCGCGTCCCGGTGCCCGGTCGCTCGGCGGCTGAACATCCGGCAGTCGCCGGGCGATGCAATGCTTTGCTGCCCAGTGCTTTCCCGATAGAGTGCTCGATTCCTTTATTACTTCTTCATGTCTGCCAGCACGATGAGTTCCTCAATTCCCGCGCTTGGGCCGGTCATGATCGACATCGAAGGGCTGGAAATCAGCGAGGCCGATCGTCGGCGATTGCTCCATCCCAATACCGGCGGCGTCATTCTTTTTGCGCGCAATTTCGAAACGCGGGCAAAGCTGATGGCCCTGACTTCCGCCATTCGCGAATTGCGACCCGAATTGATCATTGCCGTCGATCATGAAGGCGGACGGGTCCAGCGTTTTCGTTCCGACGGATTCACTTCGCTGCCGCCAATGCGCCGCATCGGCAAGCTCTGGGATCGTGACGATTCGCCCAGCAAGCTCGAAGCGGTACGCGCAGCGAGTGCCGTCGGCTATGTGCTGGCCAGCGAATTGCGCGCCTGCGGCATCGATCTGAGTTTTGCGCCGGTGCTCGATCTGGATTGGGATCATTCGGAAGTGATCGGCGATCGCGCCTTTCATCACGATCCGCGTACCGTCACGCTATTGGCGCAGGCGCTCACGCACGGCATGGCGCTGGCCGGCATGGGCAATTGCGGCAAGCATTTCCCCGGGCATGGCTGGGCGTCGGCCGATTCGCATCTGGCGTTGCCGCTCGATGAGCGCTCGCTCGACACCATTCTCGAAAACGACGCTGCGCCCTACGGCTGGTTCGGCATCGGGCTGGCGGCGGTGATGCCGGCGCATGTGGTCTATCCCGAGGTGGACAGCCTGCCGGCCGGGTTCTCGCCGATCTGGCTGCAGAAGGTGTTGCGCCAGAAGCTGGGCTTCCTCGGCGTCATCATCAGCGACGACCTCAACATGGAAGGCGCACGCGTGGTGGGCGATGTGGTCGCCTCGGCGCATGCCGCGCTGCGCGCCGGCTGCGACATGCTGCTGGCCTGCAACAAGCCCGACCGGCTCGACAAGTTGCTCGATGGCATCGAGCAGCCGCTGCCGGCGGCCAGCGTGGCGCGGATTGCGGCGCTCAAGCCCACGGCCGCCGCACCCGAATGGGAAGCCTTGCGCGCCAGCGACAAATACGCCGCCGCTTTCAAGATTCTCAAATCGCTTTGAGCAAGCGGCCAGATCCACGGATTTGAGCCGCTCAAAACAAAAAGCCGTCGTGCGATGAACACGACGGCTTTTTGTTTGTGCAGCCCGAATTGAATTCGGGCTGCCATGCGCTTGCGGCGAATCAGCCCTTCACGCGGCTGCGATATTCATGGGTGCGGGTATCGATTTCGATCTTGTCGCCGATTTCGACGAACAGCGGCACCGGAATCTGGAAGCCGGTGGCGAGCTTGGCCGGCTTGAGCACCTTGCCCGAGGTATCGCCCTTGATGGCGGGTTCGGTATAGATGACTTCGCGCACCAGCGAGGTCGGCAGTTCCACCGAAATGGCGCGGTCGTTATAGAACACCACGTCAGCCGGCATGCCTTCTTCGAGATAGCTCAGGGCGTCGCCCATGTTCTCGGCTTCGATTTCGTACTGGTTGTATTCCGCGTCCATCCACACATACATGGGATCGGCGAAATACGAGAAGGTCACTTCCTTGCGGTCCAGCACCAGCACGTCGAACTTGTCGTCGGCCTTGTAGACGGTTTCGGTGCCCGAGCCAGAAAGCAGGCCCTTCATCTTCATCTTGACGACGGCGGCATTGCGGCCGGATTTGTTGTACTCGGCCTTTTGCACGACCATCGGCTCGGTGCCGACCATGATCACGTTGCCGGCGCGCAGTTCCTGAGCGGTCTTCATACGGGAAACCCTGCGGGTAAGGCGCCCGCAAAACGCGTCGGCGCCAGAGTTGACAAAGCCGGCGATTCTAACCCGCGACGTTGACAGCCGCGAGTTGACTGCCGAGATCGGGCAGAGCCAGCAGCCGGTCGCGCCAGCGCGCTGCATGCCGCGCCAGCGCAGGCAGCGCGGCGAGCAGCGCCGGCCAGTGCGGCGCCACGGCGCCATTCGTGTTCCACGCCTGCTGGAAATCGATCCAGGCCCGCGCGACGGGCGGCGGCAGATCGCGGGCGTAAAGCGCTTCGAAGGCGGCGAGCTTGGCCAGATGCGCGTCGTCGTCCTGGCGGTAGATGTGCCAGACGAAGGGCCGACCGAGCAGCTGGGCGCGCACGAAGGAATCCTCGCCGCGCACCAGGCAGAGATCGGCACTGCGCAGCCAGTCGTCGAAGGCGGGCTGAGCCACCGGCGCGAGCCGCTCGATGGCGACCTGCGGCGCGCGCGGCAGCGGCGGTTCGGCGCGGCCGGGCGCGAGCGCCAGCACGCTCGGGCGCGATGTGGCATCGAGCGCAGCGACCAGGCTGGCAAGCGCGGGCGTCGGATAGGTGAAGACGAACAGCCGCAACGGGGCATCGCTTGCCGCTTCCGGCGCACTGGCGCCAGCGTGATTGCGCAGCGCGGGCTCGACGATCAGCCCGCCACCGCCCGCCTCGAAGCCCGGGAAATGGAAATGCTTGACCAGCGGCAGGCGCGGATGCGGACTCGGCAGGCCGTGCCAGTCGCGCGCGAACGGCTCGGCGGTCAGGTATTCGAGATTGATCCAGCGCGGCGCGGCCGGCAGGCGGGCGAGGGCGGCGACATAGCCGTCGGGCAGCTCGCAGGCAAAGGCTTCGACGACCAGCCGGGGCGGCGCCGCAGCGTCGGGCAGCACGCCGTCATGCCAGCGCTCGACTGCAATCCCTTGCACGTACTGAAGCGCGCGGTCGGCTGCAAGCTCGGGCGCGATGAAGGCCAGGCTCGCCAGATCGTCGATGACCAGCCGCACCCGCCAGCCGAAGTCGTGCGCCAGATTGCGCGCGAGCCGCCAGCACACGCCGGCATCGCCGAGGTTGTCGATGACACGGCAGAAGAGGTCGGCGCGAGGCGCGGGAACGGCGGGCGGGGTGATGGTCATAATCGTCGGCAGTCTCAGTCGCGTGATTGTCCATGTCCGAACCCGAAGCCCTGCCTGAACCCGCCGCCGCGCCCGACTTCGATCCGAAGGCGATCGTCCGCAGCCTGCCGAACATGCCCGGCGTCTACCGCTATTTCGACGCCGCCGGCACCGCGCTCTACGTCGGCAAGGCGCGCGACCTGAAGAAGCGCGTGTCGAGCTATTTCCTCACGCGGGTGTCGAGCGAGCGCATCGCGCGCATGGTCGCCCGCATCGCGCGCATCGAGACCACGGTCACGCGCTCCGAGGCCGAAGCGCTGCTGCTCGAAAACAATCTCATTAAGACGCTCGCGCCGCGCTTCAACATCCTGTTCCGCGACGACAAGAGCTATCCCTTTCTCAAGCTGACCGCGCACCGCTTTCCGCGCATGGCCTATTACCGCGGCTCGGTCGACAAGAAGAACCAGTACTTCGGCCCCTATCCGAGCGCCTGGGCGGTCAAGCAGTCGATCCAGATCCTTCAGAAAGTGTTCCAGCTGCGCACCTGCGAGGACTCGGTCTACAGCAACCGCACGCGGCCCTGCCTGCTGCACCAGATCGAGCGCTGCACCGCGCCCTGCGTCGACAAGATCAGCCACGAGGCCTATGCCGGCGACGTTCAGGCCGCGATGCGCTTCCTGCGCGGCGACCATGCCGAAGTGATGCGCGAGCTGGAAAACCGCATGACCGCGCTGGCCGAGGAACTGCGTTTCGAGGAAGCCGCCGTCGTGCGCAACCGGCTGTCGGCGCTCGGCAAGGTGCTGCACCAGCAATCGATGGAGGTGGCCGACAACGCCGACATCGACATCCTCGCGGTGGCGGTCGGCGGCGGCCGCGCCTGCGTCAATCTGGCGATGGTGCGCGGCGGCCGGCATCTGGGCGACCGCGCCTACTTCCCCAAGCATCTGGTCGATGCCGACGCGCTCGACGACAACCGTCCGCTCGCCGAGCGCGTGCTCGAAGCCTTCGTGGTGCAGCACTACGCCGACCAGCCGCTGCCGGCCGTCGTCATCGGCGAGTTCACGCCGGCGATGGAGCCGGTGCAGGAAGCGCTGGTGGAAGTGGCGCAGCGGCGCGTCAGCTGGTTGCATCAGCCGCAAGGCCAGCGGCGCGGCTGGCTTGAGCAATGCGCGCGCAATGCCGAGATCGCGCTCGCGCGCAATCTGGCCGAGCAGGGTTCGGCGCAGGCGCGCACCGCCGCGCTGGCCGACACGCTCGGCATGGAACTCGGCGCCGACGACCTCGAAGCGCTGCGCATCGAGTGCTTCGACATCAGCCACACCGCCGGCGAGGCGACGCAGGCGTCATGCGTGGTCTACAGCCAGCACGCGATGCAGAACGCCGAGTACCGGCGCTACAACATCACCGGCATCACGCCCGGCGACGACTACGCCGCGATGCGCCAGGTGCTGACACGGCGCTACTCCAAGGTGGCCGACGGCGAGATCGTGCTGCCCGACATCGTGCTGATCGACGGCGGCACCGGGCAGGTGGAAATCGCGCGCCAGGTGTTCGCCGAGCTGGGTCTCGACATGTCGGTGCTGGTCGGCGTGAAGAAGGGCGAGAACCGCAAGGTCGGGCTCGAAACGCTGGTGTTCGCCGATGCCCGGCCCGATCTGCTGCTGGGCCAGGAAAGCGCCGCGCTGATGCTGGTGGCGCAGATCCGCGACGAGGCGCACCGGTTTGCCATCACCGGCATGCGCGCCAAGCGGGCCAAGGCGCGCCAGGTGTCGGCGCTGGAGGAGATCGAGGGCATCGGCGCCAAGCGGCGGCAACGGCTGCTCACGCGATTCGGCGGGCTGCGCGGCGTGTCCAATGCCAGCATCGACGACCTCGCCTCGGTCGAAGGCATCTCGCGCACGCTGGCCGAGGAAATCTATCGGCGCCTGCATTGAAAGCAACACGCCAGGACGGCCGCCGGGCCGTCGCTAGAATCGCGTGCTTATGCCATTCAACTTCCCCATCCTGCTGACCTGGGCGCGCATCGTGCTGATTCCGCTCATCGTCGGAATCTTCTACCTGCCCGAGGACGTCGTCTCGCGGCCGATGCAGAACCTGATCGCGACGGCGGTGTTCGCGGCTGCCGCGCTCACCGACTGGTTCGACGGCTATCTGGCGCGGCGCTGGAACCAGACCTCGCAGTTCGGCGCCTTCCTCGATCCAGTCGCCGACAAGCTCATGGTGGCGGCTGCGCTGCTCATGCTGCTCAAGCTGCAACGCGTCAACGAGTTCATCGCGCTGGTCATCATCGGCCGCGAAATCACCATCAGCGCGCTGCGCGAATGGATGGCGCAGATCGGCGCCTCGAAAGCGGTGGCGGTGAACATGATCGGCAAGGTGAAGACCGCCGCCCAGATGGTCGCGATCCCGATGCTGCTGTACTACGAGCCGGTGGTCGTGGCGGGCATCGCGCTCGATGTGGGCCGCATCGGCGACTGGCTGGCCTGGGTGGCGGCGCTGCTGACCGTGGCGAGCATGCTGTACTACCTGCAACGCGCCTGGCCGCAAATTGCCGAGCGAACGAAGTCGTAAAAATGACACACCTGCAAGTTGGCGAATGCCAGTGTTTGACAAACAGAAAAATCCCCCTATACTTGCAATCTCTGTTCAGCGCTGAACGCAAATTCAGCAAACAATCAGACGAAAGCGTTAGCGATTAGTCAGGCTGTTTGAACAATGCGGGAGTAGCTCAGTTGGTAGAGCGCAACCTTGCCAAGGTTGAGGTCGCGAGTTCGAGCCTCGTCTCCCGCTCCAATTCAAGAAAAGGGAAGCGCAAGCTTCCCTTTTTGCTGTCTGCGCCGAGAGTTCATTCCGGCGCTTGCCCTGGCGGGTTGGCAGAGTGGTGATGCAGCGGATTGCAAATCCGCGTACGTCGGTTCGATTCCGGCACCCGCCTCCAGTCATTCCAATGTTCGGTTGATTGCACCGTCGATTTCTCCGGCGGCCTCGCACAACCGTTCGATTCCTTCCGCAGTGCCCGCCGCCGTTCCGGTTGAGTTCGCTCGCCATCGGCCTGGCAAGCGCAATTCATCCCGGCGCATGCAGCGGCGCACAATCTGCCGCTTTCATGGCGGGCGCGCCGTGTCGATATGCGGCCGCGCGCCAGATGGCAAGGAGCTGCGATCTCATGGACGGCATTCCCGATAGCAAGCCCGCTGCGCGCGACTGGCGCTTTCCCGTCGAGGGCATGACCTGCGCCGCCTGCGCCGGCCGGATCGAGAAGCTGCTGCGGCGCGTGCCCGGCGTGGAGTCGGCAAGCATCAATCTGGCGACCGAGACGGCGAGCGTGCGCGCCGCCGGCGAACTCGGCTTCGACGCCTTGCGCGGCGCGGTCGAGCGCGCGGGTTTCTCGGTGGGCACGCGGCTGCTGCGCATCGGCGTGGACGGCATGACTTGCGCATCCTGCGTGGCGCGGGTCGAGAAGGCGCTGGCGCGCGTGCCGGGCGTGCTGTCGGCCGAAGTCAATCTGGCGACCGAGACCGCGACGCTGCGGCTCGCCGGCCAATCGGACGACGACGCCGCGCTTGCCGCTGCCATCGAGCGCGCCGGCTACACGCCGCGCATGCCGGGCGCGGCCGAGCGCCCGGACCCGCAGCGCGCCGCCGCGCGCGACGGCTGGTACGTGGCGATTGCGGCGCTGCTCACCGCGCCGCTGCTGCTGCCGATGCTGGCGGAACTGGCCGGCGCGCATCTCATGCTCGATGGCTGGCTGCAGCTGGCGCTGGCGACGCCGGTGCAGTTCTGGCTCGGCGCGCGGTTCTATCGCGCTGGCTGGAATGCGCTGCGCGCGGGCGCCGGCAACATGGATCTGCTGGTGGCGCTGGGCACTTCGGCGGCTTTCGGGCTGAGCCTGTGGACGCTGGCGACCACGCAGTCGGCGATGCCGCCGCTGTATTTCGAGGCGGCGGCAGTGGTCATCACGCTGGTGCGGCTGGGCAAATGGCTGGAGGCGCGGGCGCGACGCCAGACGACCGAGGCGATCCGGGCGCTGAATGCGCTGCGGCCCGAAACCGCGCGGCTGCGGCGCGCCGACGGCGATGTCGACATTCCGCTGGCGCAACTGCGCGTGGGCGATGTGGTGGTGGTGCGGCCCGGCGAGCGCCTGCCGGCCGACGGCACGGTGACCGACGGCGACAGCCAGCTCGATGAATCGCTCATCACCGGCGAGAGCCTGCCGGTGGCGCGCGGCCCGGGCGACCGCGTGACCGGCGGCGCGGTGAACGGCGATGGCCTGCTACTGATCGCCGTGACGGCGGTCGGCGCCGAAACCACGCTCGCGCGCATCGTGCGGCTGGTAGAGAACGCCCAGGCCGGCAAGGCGCCGATCCAGCAGCGGGTCGATCGGGTGGCGGCGGTGTTCGTGCCGGTGGTGATCGGCATTGCGCTGGCGACGCTGCTGGGCTGGGGGCTGGCCGGCGGCGACTGGAGCCGCGCCATCCTCAATGCGGTCGGCGTGCTGGTCATCGCCTGTCCCTGCGCGCTCGGGCTGGCGACGCCGACGGCCATCATGGTCGGCACCGGCGCGGCGGCGCGGCAGGGCATTCTCATCAAGGATGCGCAGGCGCTGGAACTGGCGCGCGAGGTGACGGTGGTGGCGTTCGACAAGACCGGCACGCTCACGCTCGGCCGGCCCACGCTGCTGGCTTGCACTGCGGTGAACGGCGACGCCGCGGCATTGCTGGCGGCGGCTGCGGCGATCCAGTCGGGCAGCCAGCATCCGCTGGCGCTGGCCGTGATCCAGGCGGCGCAGCGTGACGGACTGCGGCTGCCGGCGGCAACCGGGCTGCGCGCCTGGCCCGGTCGCGGCATGGCGGCCCAGGTCGATGGCCGCGAACTGCGCCTCGGCAGCGCGCGCTGGATGACCGAACTCGGCATCGATCTCGCGCCGCTGCAAGCGCGTGCAGATGCGCTTCAGGCCGAGGGCAGCACGGTGTCCTGGCTGGCCTCGACCGACGACCGCCAGCTGCTCGGCCTGCTCGCTTTCGGCGACACGCTCAAGCCCGGCGCCGAGGCGGCAATTCGCGCGCTGCATGCGGCCGGCATCCGCACCCTGCTCATCAGCGGCGACAACCGTGGCAGTGCCGAGGCGGTTGCGCGTGCGCTCGGCATCGACGATGTGCGCGCCGAAGTGCTGCCCGAGGACAAGGCCGGCATCGTCGCGGCCCTGCGCGCCGACGGCAGCCGCGTGGCGATGGTCGGCGACGGCATCAACGATGCGCCCGCGCTCGCCGCCGCCGATGTCGGCATCGCCATGTCCACCGGCACCGACGTGGCCATGCATGCCGCCGGCATCACGCTGATGCGCGGCGATCCGGCGCTGGTCGCCGACGCCATCGACATCTCGCGTCGCAGCTGCGCCAAGATCCGGCAGAACCTGTTCTGGGCCTTTGCCTACAACGTGGTCGGCATTCCGCTCGCGGCGGCCGGGCTGCTCAGCCCGATGATCGCCGGCGCGGCGATGGCGTTCAGCAGCGTGAGCGTCGTCACCAACGCGCTCGCGTTGCGTCGCTGGCGCGCCCGCCGGAGCGCCGCATGACGCCGCGCTGGCCGGCACTGCTGCAGCAGCACGGCCTCGATGAACTGCTGCCGATCCGCGACGAGGCGCACTGGCGCGCCGATGCGGATTTCGTCTACTGGCGCCCGCATGCAAACGACCGCGTGATCGATGCAGACGGCCGCGTCTTTCGTGCGCTGCCGGGCAGTTCGGCGCCGCCGCCGCTCGAACATGGCGGCGAGGTCATCGCGCTCGCGGCCTTCTCCGATCTGGTCCGGCGCCATCTGTCGGCGGCCGGGCAGTGCTGCGTCAGCAAGATCGAATTGCGCGATCTGGCCGAGGGCTTTGCGCTGGTCGGGCAAAGCGCCGATTGACGGCGGCTGGGTCGGTAAAACGCGCGTCATATAATCGAAGGCTTTTGTTACGTCGGGTCGGTGCCGCGATTGCGGCGCTCGGCGCGCCGGTCATTCCTTCACTCGGCAACATCATGGCTTTGATCGTTCACAAGTACGGCGGCACGTCGATGGGCTCGACGGAACGCATCCGCAATGTCGCGCGCCGCGTCGCCAAATGGGTTCGCGCCGGGCATCAGATCGTCGTCGTCCCGTCCGCGATGTCGGGCGAGACCAACCGGCTGCTCGGCCTCGCCAAGGAGCTGTCGAGCAATCCCGATCCGCGCGAGCTCGATGTCATCGCCGCCACCGGCGAGCAGGTCTCGGTCGGCCTGCTGGCGCTCGCGCTGCAAAGCGAAGGCGTGCCGGCGGTCAGCTACGCCGGCTGGCAGGTGCCAGTCAAGACCGACTCGGCCTTCACCAAGGCGCGCATCGCCTCCATCGACGACGTGCGCGTGCGCGCCGATCTCGATGCCGGCAAGGTGGTCGTCATCACCGGCTTCCAGGGCGTCGACCCCGACGGCAACATCACCACGCTCGGCCGTGGCGGCTCGGACACCTCGGCGGTTGCCGTCGCGGCTGCGCTCAAGGCCGAGGAATGCCTGATCTACACCGACGTCGACGGCGTCTACACCACGGATCCGCGCGTCGTGCCCGAAGCGCGCCGGCTCAAGGTCATCAGCTTCGAAGAGATGCTGGAAATGGCCTCGCTCGGCTCCAAGGTCCTGCAAATCCGCTCGGTCGAATTCGCCGGCAAGTACCGCGTGCGCACCCGCGTGCTGTCGAGCCTGACCGATCCGCTCATTCCGCTCGAAGACGAAATGGTTTCGGGCACCCTGATTACCTTCGAGGAAGACGAAAAGATGGAAACCGCTGTCATCTCCGGCATCGCCTTCAGCCGCGATGAAGCCAAGATCACCGTGCTCGGCGTGCCCGACAAGCCGGGCATCGCGTTCAAGATCCTCGGCCCCATCGCCGAGGCCAACATCGATGTCGACGTGATCATCCAGAACCAGTCGGTGCAGGGCTTCACCGACTTTTCGTTCACCGTCGCGCGCGGCGAACTGGCCAAGGCGCTCGACGTGCTCAACACCCAGGTGAAACCGGACATTGGCGCGAAGGAAATCGTCGGCGATCCGGCAGTCTGCAAGGTGAGCGCAGTGGGCATCGGCATGCGTTCGCATGTGGGCATCGCCAGCCGCATGTTCGAAACCCTCTACAACGAGGGCATCAACATCCAGATGATTTCCACGTCCGAAATCAAGATCTCGGTCGTGATCGCCGACAAGTACATGGAACTGGCGGTGCGCGCACTGCACAAGGCTTTCGAGCTGGAAGGCAGCGCCGCCTGAGACCTGTGGCGGCCGCCCACGCGGTCTGATTGATCGTTTGCCTTCGCTCGCGATCATCGCTAGAATCGCGAGCTCGGCTGGAGACGTGACCGAGAGGCCGAAGGTGCTCCCCTGCTAAGGGAGTATGCGGTGAAGAGCTGCATCAAGGGTTCGAATCCCTTCGTCTCCGCCAACCGATTTGCACAACCCCGGCGGCGACAGTTTTCATTCATTGAAACTGTCGCCGCCGGGGTTTTTGCATTGGCGCCGCGAAAGTGATGTGGTTGGAGAGAACGAATCCCATGGTGCAATTGAGCTGATTGATAGGCGATGAATGTCGACAATTTCAAATAACGAAATTCGCCATGGATAATTCTGTCTTTATCATGGAATGAATGTCGCGGTACGGCATCACCCGATGATGGCAGATGTGAAACCTTGCGCTCCTTTGGTTTTTGCACGCGAATTCGACTTCGCGATTTGAGTGACTATCGACCACCTTCTGTTGAGGTGGACATGTCAAAGCGTCGCGATAAATCAAATGCGATTCCGGAGAAGGATTCGGCAACGCCATCTCAGGCAATGCAAGTGTCCGGGCGTCTTGATCAGACCCGCGATCGGGTTCTGGAGATTGCTTCGCGACTGTTTCTTCTCGAAGGATATGGCCCGGTTACCGTCGAGCGCGTGGCACGCGAAGCCCGGGTTTCCAAGACCACTGTTTATAAATTCGTGCGCTCGAAAGAGCAGTTATTCGAAATTTCAGTTGCGCTGAAAGCTAATAGAAGGGTCGTCGACGATCCTCTCGTCGTGCATGACGACGATGATTTGCAGCCGGCATTCGAAAAACTCGGGCGCAATATCGTGGCCGTGATGACTGATCCCGAGACGCTCTCTCTTACTCGCAACGTGATTGCGGAAAGTTCCCGCTTTCCGCAATTGGCTGAAGCATTTCATCGTGCGAGCGTGACTCAATTCGGGCGTACGCGGCTGATCAAATGGCTTGAAAAGCTGCGTGCCGATGGGCGATTGCAAATCGATGACGCTTCGACGGCGGCATCGCAGTTTCTCGGGATGGTGCGGGATGCGGCGATGCCCAGACTGCTGCTGGGCTTGAGCGTCAAGCCGCGCGACCTGGATCGGAATGCGGTTGCCGCAGCAGATGCCTTCCTGAAAATCTATCGACCGCAATGCTTGCAAAAATCAGAAAAGCATGTATAGTGCGCGTCTCCCGCAACAACCTTGTGGGCGAGGCAAGCAGCAAAACACATTGCAGTTTGCCTTTTCAGAAAATCAGGCTATAATCGATTTTCTTTGCGGCTGTAGCTCAGTTGGATAGAGTACCTGGCTACGAACCAGGGGGTCGTGGGTTCGAATCCTGCCAGCCGCACCAGAATTTATTGCAGTTCTCAAAAGCCCGATCGGTCAATCACCGTTCGGGCTTTTGCATTTCCGGAAGCCGATTCGGTCATGAAACTCGCGCTATTCGATCTCGATCACACGCTTATCCCTTATGACAGCGGCGCAAGCTGGCTCGACTTCCTGATCGCGCGCGGTGCGGTGCCGGCGTTGTTCGCCGAGCGCTATCTGGGCTTCTGCCACGACTATGTCGCCAGCAAGGTGGATTTGCGCGATCTGAATCGCGAGTACTTCGCGCTGTTGCGTGGCCATCCTGTGAGCGTGTTGCGTGGCTGGCGCGATGAATGGCGCGACGGCGTGCGCCCGGCGATCGCGGCCGAATCGCATGCGCTGGTGCAGCAGCATCGGCAGGCGGGCGATCTGTGCTGTCTCGTCACCGCGACCAGCGGCTTCATTGCCGAGGCCTTCCGCGACATCTTCGGTTTCGAGCATCTGGTGGCGACGGAACTGGTCATCGCCGGTACGGATGACGCTGCGCGCATCACCGGCGAGGTGGCCGGGACGCTCAACTACCGCGACGGCAAGATCGTCAACGTGGGCGCCTGGCTGGCGAAGCTCGGCCATGACTGGTCGAGCTTCGACGCGACGGTCTTCTACAGCGATTCGGCCAACGATCTGCCGCTGCTGCGCCATGTGACGCATCCGGTGGCGGTCATGCCCGACGCGCGGCTGCGCGCCGTGGCGCTGGAGCAGGGCTGGCCGATCATCGAGTCGGATCGGCCGGCTTCCGCGGCTTGACCCGACCGGCAGCGGTCTTGGCGTTGACGCGCGCGGTGTCGGTATCGGCGGCATGCGCGAGGGCCACGCCCATGCGCCGACGCACGAAGCTCTCGGGCTTGCCGAACAGCCGCAGCTCTGTGCCGGGCACCGCGAGCGCTTCGGCGACGCCGTCGAACACGATGTCCTTCGCCTCGATGCCGCCGTAGATCACCGCCGACGCGCCGGCGCTGCGCAGCGCCGTGTCCACCGGCAGGCCGAGGATGGCGCGCGCATGCAGCTCGAACTCGTTCTGCCATTGCGTGACGAGCGTGACCAGCCCGGTGTCGTGCGGTCGCGGCGACACTTCGCTGAACCACACCTGCTCGCCCTTCACGAACAGCTCGACGCCGTAGAGGCCGAAACCCCCATCGCCGCCGAGCGCGCCCGTGACCGCTGCGGCCACCTCCTGCGCGCGTTGCAGCGCGAGCGGCGCCATCGCGCAGGGCTGCCAGCTCTCGACGTAATCGCCGTGCACCTGCACATGGCCGATCGGCGCGCAGAAGTGCGTGGCGACGCTCGCCGCCGCGCCCTGGGCCCGCACGGTCAGCAGCGTGATCTCGTAATCGAAGTCGATGAAGCCCTCGACGATGACGCGTCCGGCGCCGACGCGGCCGCCAGCCTGAGCGTAATCCCAGGCGGCCTTCACGTCGCCCGGGCCGTCGACCTTGCTCTGGCCCTTGCCCGATGAACTCATCACCGGCTTGACCATGCACGGATAGCCGATGCCCGCGTCGATGGCGGCCTGCAATTCGTCGAGCGTGTCGGCGAAGGCATAGGGGCTGGTCGGCAGGCCGAGCGTCTCGGCGGCGAGGCGGCGGATGCCTTCGCGATCCATCGTGAGTCGCGCGGCGCGCGCATTGGGCACCACCCGCACCACGCCGGCCGCTTCCAGCTCCTGCAGCAGCGGCGTGGCGATGGCCTCGATCTCGGGCACGACGAGATCGGGCCGCTCGGCCTCGATCACGGCGCGCAGTTGCGCCGGATCGGTCATGGCGAGGGTGTGCGAGCGATGCGCGACCTGCTGGCCCGGCGCGTTGTCGTAGCGGTCGACCGCGATGGTCTCGACGCCGAGCCGCTGGAGCGCGATGAGCACCTCCTTGCCCAGCTCGCCCGACCCGAGAAGCATGACCCGCGTGGCCGACGGCGACAGCGGCGTACCGAGCGGTTTCGTCATGCCTGGCCCTCGTTCTTCTGCACCTCGGCCAGCTCGGCGCGGATCGCGTCCATGTCGAGGTCGCGCACCTGCTGGATCAGCTGCTCGAAGCCGCCGGCATTCATGGCACCGGCCTCGCGGTAAATCATGATCCGGTCGCGCAGCACCATCAGCGTGGGCACCGAGCGGATGTTGAAGCCGCCCGACAGCTCCTGCTGCTGATCGGTGTCGACCTTGCCGAAGACGATGTCGGTGTGCTTCTCGGCAGCGGCCTCGAACACGGGCGCGAAGCCCTTGCACGGCCCGCACCACGTCGCCCAGAAATCGAGGATGACAATCGGATTGTTGTCGATGACTTCCTTGAAGTTGTCATCGGTGACTTCGACGGTGGCCATGGCGGCTCCTTTGAGAGGGGAGCCCCGATTCTGGCGCATCGGCGCCGGGCGCAACGCCGGCCTGTGGCGCGCCTGCCCGTCGGTGCGCCGGCCGGCAGCCGTGCGCTGCCGGTCGAGCCTCAGACCAGCTCGGCCCGATGCGCGCGCAGCGCCGTCGCCACGATGTCGTCGAGCCCGTCGCCGTTGGTCGCATCGATGTGCGCCATCAGCTCGCGGCGCATGCGCGGCTCCCAGAAGCGGTGGATGTGCAGCGCAATGCCTTCGAGCGCCTCGGCGCGGTCGGGCATGGCGGCAAAGAAGGCGCCGATCTGGTTGGCCATGCGGATGAGTTTGCTGTTGTCCATTCGAGTCCCCGTCGCGCTCAGGCCGTGATGCGCCCGGCGCCGCTGTAGATATTGAGATTGCGCCCGCGCGCAAAGCCCGCCAGGCAGATGCCGGCGCGCGTGGCAACGTCGATGGCCAGCGCGGTCGGCGCCGATACCGCCACGACGATGCCGATGTTCATGGCCTGCGCCTTCTGCACCATCTCCAGGCTGGCGCGGCTGGTGACCAGCACGAAGCCCGCATCGGCATCGAAGCCGGCCGACGCCAGCGCGCCCGCGAGCTTGTCGAGCGCGTTGTGCCGGCCCACGTCCTCGCGCACCAGCAGCACCCGCCCGGCCATGTCGCACCAGGCCGCCGCATGCGATCCGCCGGTCGCGTGCTGCAAGGGCTGGAGCGCGGGCAGGGCGGCAAGCGCCGCTGCCACCGCCGCGCGCGGCACGCTCGCCGTCGACATGACCGGCGGCAGATGGCGCACCGCCTGCGCCAGGCTTTCGGTGCCGCAGAGACCGCAGCCGGTGCGCCCGGTGAGATTGCGCCGCCGCTCCTTCAGCCCGGCAAACCGGTCCGACGCGATCTCGAGCTTGACCGCGATGCCGTCGGGCCGGCGTTCAAACTCGATGCCGCGCACCTGACTGACCGCGCCGACGATGCCCTCGGTGAGCGCAAAGCCGAGCGCAAAGTCCTCCAGGTCGGCCGGCGACGCCAGCATCACCGCATGCGAGATGCCGTTGAACTCCAGCGCCACCGGCACTTCCTCGACCACGGCATCGTCGGCCGAAAAGGCTTCGTCGCCGCGCCAGCCGGTCAGCGCGATGGCGCGCAGCGGCGCCAGCTCGCTGTCGGTCGCGGTCGTGGGCATCACTTCGCCGTGACCGCTTCCGCCGGCGCGCGCTCGCGCAACAGCTGCTCCTGCAACTTGTTGAAGCGCGTATAGCCCTGCTGCCATTCGGACGGCTGCGTGACCGGCGTCACCTGCACCGCCGTCACCTTGTACTCGGGGCAGTTGGTCGCCCAGTCCGAGTTGTCGGTGGTGATGACATTGGCGCCCGACTCCGGAAAGTGGAAGGTCGTGTAGACCACGCCCGGCTGCATCCGCTCGCTGACCACCGCGCGCAGCACCGTCTCGCCGGCGCGGCTCTGGATGCCGACCCAGTCGCCATCCTTCACGCCGCGTTCCTCGGCATCGTGCGGATGGATTTCGAGCCGGTCCTCGCCGTGCCACTGGTTGTTGTCGGTGCGCCGCGTCTGCGCGCCCACGTTGTACTGGCTCAGGATGCGGCCGGTCGTCAGCAGCAGCGGGAAGCGCCGCGTCACCTTCTCGTCGGTGCCGATGTACTGGGTGATGATGAACTTGCCCTTGCCGCGCACGAAGCCGCCCACATGCATGATCGGCGTGCCTTCGGGCGCGCTGTCGTTGCAGGGCCATTGCACGCTGCCGAGCCGGTCGAGCTTGGCGTAGCTGACGCCGCTGAAGCTCGGCGTCAGCCGCGCGATCTCGGCCATGATTTCTTCGGGACTGTTGTAGGGCATCGGATAGCCGAGCGCCTCGGACAGCTTGCAGGTCACTTCCCAGTCCGACAGCCCGGCCTTGGCCGGCATCACCTTGCGCACGCGCGAGATGCGGCGCTCGGCATTGGTGAAGGTGCCGTCCTTCTCCAGGAAGGACGAGCCCGGCAAAAACACATGCGCGTACTTGGCCGTCTCGTTGAGGAACAGGTCCTGCACCACGATGCACTCCATGTTCATCATGGCTTCGGCCACATGCTGGGTGTTCGGGTCGCTCTGGACGATGTCCTCGCCCTCGCAGTACAGCGCCTTGAAGCTGCCGCCGATGGCCGCCTCGAACATGTTGGGAATGCGCAGGCCCGGTTCCGGGTGAAGCTGCACGCCCCATGCATCTTCAAACAGCGCGCGCGTGGTGCTGTCGCTGATGTGGCGATAGCCCGGCAGCTCATGCGGGAACGAGCCCATGTCGCAGGAGCCCTGCACATTGTTCTGGCCGCGCAGCGGATTCACGCCCACGCCTTCGCGGCCGACATTGCCGGTCGCCATCGCGAGGTTGGCGATGCCCATCACCGCCGTGCTGCCCTGGCTGTGCTCGGTCACGCCGAGGCCGTAGTAGATCGCCGCGTTGCCGCCGGTGGCATAGAGCCGCGCCGCACCGCGCACCAGCTCGGCCGGCACACCGCTGGCCGCCGCCGTCGCCTCGGGCGAGTTTTCGGGCCGCGCGACGAATTCGCGCCATTCGTTGAAGGCCTTGGTGTCGCAGCGCTCGGCGATGAACTGCTCGGCCAGCAGCCCTTCGGTGACGATCACATGCGCCAGCGCCGTGAGCACGGCCACGTTGGTGCCGGGCTTGAGTTGCAGATGGAAGTCGGCCTGCACATGCGGCGACTTCACGATGTCGGTCTTGCGCGGATCGATGACGATCAGCCGCGCGCCTTCGCGCAGCCGCTTCTTCATGCGCGAGCCGAACACGGGATGGCCGTCGGTCGGGTTGGCGCCGATGACCAGGATCACGTCGCTGTGCTCGATCGACTTGAAAGTCTGGGTGCCGGCCGAGGTGCCCAGCGTCTGGCCCAGGCCGTAGCCGGTCGGCGAATGGCACACGCGGGCGCAGGTATCGACGTTGTTGTTGCCGAAGGCCGCGCGCACCAGCTTCTGCACGAGATAGGTCTCTTCGTTGGTGCAGCGACTGGAGGTGATGCCGCCGATGCTTTCCTTGCCGTACTTGGCCTGGATGCGGCGGAATTCGCCGGCCGCATAGGCAAAGGCCTCGTCCCAGCTCACCACCTGCCACGGGTCGGTGATGTTCTTGCGGATCATCGGCGTGGTGATGCGGTCCTTGTGCGTCGCATAACCCCAGGCAAAGCGGCCCTTGATGCAGCTGTGGCCCTCGTTGGCCTGGCCGTCCTTCCACGGCGTCATGCGCACGACCGTGTTGCCCTTCATCTCTGCCTTGAAGCCGCAGCCGACGCCGCAATAGGCGCAGGTGGTGATCGCGCTGTGCTCGGGCTGGCCGAGCTTGATGACGGTCTTTTCCTCGAGCGTGGCGGTCGGGCAGGCATTCACGCAGGCGCCGCAGGACACGCATTCCGATTCCATGAACGGCTGGTCCTGGCCCGGCGACACGCGCGACTCGAAGCCGCGTCCGCTGATCGTGAGCGCGAAGGTGCCTTGCGTCTCTTCGCAGGCGCGCACGCAGCGGTTGCAGACGATGCATTTCGACGCGTCATAGGTGAAGTACGGGTTCGACTCGTCCTTCTTCAGCGCGAGATGGTTGTTGCCCTCGTAGCCGTAGCGCACGTTGCGCAGGCCCACGGCGCCGGCCATGTCCTGCAATTCGCAGTCGCCGTTGGTGGGGCAGGTCAGGCAGTCGAGCGGGTGATCGGAGATGTACAGCTCCATCACGCCGCGGCGGATCTTGGCGAGCCGGTCGGTCTGGGTGAACACCTTCATGCCGGCTTCGGCCGGCGTGGTGCATGACGCGGGCGTGCCGCGCCGGCCGTCGATCTCGACCAGACACAGCCGGCACGAGCCGAAGGCTTCGAGCGAGTCGGTGGCGCAGAGCTTGGGGATGACGATGCCGGCCTCGGCAGCGGCGCGCATGACGGACGTGCCCTCGGGCACGCTGATGCTGACGCCGTCGATCTCCAGCGTGACCGTGCGTTCGGATTCGCGTTTCGGCGTGCCGTAATCGAGTTCGATTTCGCGGAACTGGGTGCTCATGTTCGGTCTCCTGGGTCAGGCCGGCTGCTTCGCCGTGGCCTCGAAATCGGCCGGGAAGTGGTTGAGTGCCGACAGCACCGGATAGGGGGTCATGCCGCCCATTGCGCAGAGCGAGCCGGACAGCATCGTGTCGCAGAGGTCGCGCAGCAGTTCGGTTTGGCTGGCATGGGCTTCGGGCGTGTCGGCCGCCTTCACGCGGTCGATGACTTCGACGCCGCGCGTCGAGCCGATGCGGCAGGGCGTGCACTTGCCGCAGCTTTCGGTGACGCAGAACTCCATCGCGTAGCGCGCGAGCTTGCTCATGTCGGCGCGGTCGTCGTGGGCCACGATGCCGCCATGACCGACCACCGCGCCCACGGCCGAATAGGCCTCGTAGTCGAGCGGGATGTCCCATTGCGATTCGGGCAGGTAGGCGCCGAGCGGGCCGCCGACCTGCACCGCCTTGATCGGCCGGCCACTCGCGCTGCCGCCGCCAAAGTCGAACAGCAGCTCGCGCAGCGTGATGCCGAAAGCCTTCTCGATCAGTCCGCCGTGCTTGATGTTGCCGGCCAGCTGGAACGGCAGCGTGCCGTGCGAGCGGCCCACGCCGTAGTCGCGGTAGAACTGCGCGCCCTTGGCCATGACGATGGGCACCGACGCCAGGCTGATGACGTTGTTGATGACCGTCGGCTGGCCGAACAGCCCGACCAGCGCCGGAATCGGCGGCTTGGCGCGCACGATGCCGCGCTTGCCTTCGATGCTTTCGAGCATCGCGGTCTCTTCGCCGCACACATAGGCGCCGGCGGCCTTGCGCACTTCGAGCTTGAAGGCGCGGCCCGAGCCGGCGACGTTCTCGCCGAGCCAGCCGGCGCTTTCGGCGCGCGCGATGGCTTCGGTCATGGTCGCCACGGCATGCGGATATTCGGAGCGGATGTAGATGTAGCCGCGCGTCGCGCCCACCGCCAGCGCCGCGATGGTCATGCCCTCGATGAGCATGAAGGGGTCGCCCTCCATCGTCATGCGGTCGCTGAAGGTGCCGGAATCGCCTTCGTCGGCATTGCAGACGACGTACTTCTGCTCGGCCTGCGCGGCGAGCACGGTCTTCCACTTGATGCCGGCCGGAAAGGCGGCGCCGCCCCGGCCGCGCAGGCCCGAGTCGGTCACTTCCTTGACGATGTCGGCGCTGCTCATGGCGACCGCGCGGCGCAGGCCTTCGAGGCCGCCGTGCGCTTCGTAATCGGCGATCGACAACGGATCGGTGATGCCCATGCGCGCGAAGGTCAGGCGTTCCTGCTTGGCGAGGTAGGGGATCTGTTCGGTGATGCCGTGGCCGAGCGTATGCGCGCCGCCTTGCAGGAAGCCGGCGTCGAACAGCGACGGCACATCGTCGACCTCGACCGGGCCGTAGGCGACGCGGCCGTTGGCGGTCAGCACTTCGACCAGGGTTTCGAGCCAGAACAGGCCGCGCGAGCTGTTGCGCACGATGCGCACTTCGAGCCCGCGCTTGTGCGCCTCGGCGGTGATGGCGGCGGCGACCGCATCGGCGCCGACGGCCAGCGCGGCGGAATCGCGCGGCACATAGACGACCGGCGCGGCCAGGGGATCGTGGTGGTGAATGCTCATGGCGGCTCCGGTCAGTGGGCGTCGCCGTCGAGCGCGGCGATCAGGCGGTCGAACTTGGCCGGCGTGATGCGCGCATGCGGCTGGCCGTCGATGGCGATGGCCGGCGACATCGCGCACAGGCCGAGGCAGTAGACGGCGTCGTTCGACCAGCGTCCGTCGGCCGACTTGTGATGCTCGGCGCAACCGAGCTTGTGCTCGACATGCGCGGCGAGCGCGTCCGAGCCCATCGCCTGGCAGGACTCGGCGCGGCAGACCTCGATCTGGTGCAACCCCGGCGGCACGCTGCGGAAGTGGTGATAGAAGGTCACGACGCCATGCACTTCGGCGCGCGACAGGTTGAAGGTGTCGGCCAGCAGCGGCACCACTTCCGGCGGTACATGGCCGATGGCGGCCTGCACTGCATGCAGGGCGGGCATCAGTCCGCCGGGGGTGTCGCGGTGCGTCGCGATGAGGGCGCGCAGGGCGTCGAGGTCGAGCTTCATGGCTTGTGGCTCCCGGGCGCTCGCGCAATTGCTGCGGAGCGTCATGTGTTGCCGGCTTCATATTGGCCGGTGTCTCCCGACCCGAATGTAGTAGGCGCTCAGCAGGGCCGCAATAAGCGCAAGCGAGCTGATTTATAGGCTTTGAAAAACATATGATTGGCGCATGTACAAAGTCCTGATCCGCCCGCGCTGGACCATCCGCCGGCCCGATGGCACCGAGCTGCCGGCCCGCCTCATCGAGCTGCTGGCGGCGGTGCATGAGCGCGGCAGCCTGCTCGCCGCCTGCGAGGCGCTGGCGCTGTCCTACCGTCACGCCTGGGGGCTTTTGCGTGAGGCCGAGGCCGGTTTCGGCACGCCGCTGCTGCTGATGGAACGCGGCAAGGGCTCCACGCTCACGCCGCTCGGCGAGCGTCTGGTGTGGGCCGACCGGCGCATCGATGCACGCCTGTCGCCGGCGCTCGATGCGCTCGGTTCCGAGATCGAAGTCGAGCTGCGGCGCGCGCTTTCCTCGCCCGCCACCGGGCTGCGCATTCACGCCAGCCACGGTTTCGCCATGGAAGTCCTGCATGAGCAGCTGACGGCCGGCGGCGTGGATGTCGAGCTGAAATACACGCCGGCCGAGGAGGCGCTGAGCGGCCTGCGCGCCGGCCATTGCGAGCTGGCCGGCATGCATCTGCCCATCGGCGAGCACGAGGCGGCGGCGCGGCGCCATTACGGCGCGGCGCTCGGCGGCGAGCGCCAGCGGCTTGTGCATGTGGCCACGCGGCGGCAGGGGCTGATGGTCGCGCCGGGCAATCCGCGCAAGGTCTACGAGCTGGCCGATCTGGCGCGGCCGGGGCTGCGCTTCATCAACCGCCAGCCGGGCTCGGGCACGCGGCTGCTGCTCGATCTGCTGCTCAAGCAGGCCGGCGTCGCGGCGCGCCGCATCGACGGCTACCGGCAGAGCGAATTCACCCATGCGGCGGTCGCCGCCTACGTGGCCAGCGGCATGGCCGACGCAGCCTTCGGAGTCGAGACGCCGGCGCGGCGCTTCGGGCTCGACTTCATCCCGTTGCAGAACGAGCGCTACTTTCTGCTCTGCGACGCCGCCACGCTGGAAATGCCCGCCGTCGCAAAGACGCTCGACGTGCTGCGCGGCCCGGCCTTTCGCACCATGACCGACGCGCTCGCCGGCTACGACGCCGAGGATGCGGGCCGGGTGCTGAGCGCCGCCGAAGCCTTCGGCGCCGCGTCGGCGCGCAAGTTGCGCTGATGGCGCAGACCGCGTCGCGCATCAATACGGGTGCGTGTGGATGCAATGCACAATGACGACCGATTTCTCAACCGGAGGACACATATGACGATCAGCAAAGTGGGCGTGATTGGCGCCGGCACCATGGGCAACGGCATCGCGCAGGTCAGCGCGCTGGCCGGCATCGACGTGGTGCTCGTCGACATTTCCGACGACGCCATCGCGCGCGGCATCAAGACCCTGTCGGGCAGCCTCGACAAGCTCGTCAAGAAGGAAAAGCTCAGCGCCGAGGCCGCCGCCGCCGCGGTCGCGCGCATCAAGGGCACGACCGCCTATGCCGACCTGGCCGGCGTCGATCTGGTGATCGAGGCCGCGACCGAGAACGAGGGCCTGAAGACCAAGATCCTCAAGCTCATCGAGGACGCGGTCGGCGCCGACACCATCATCGCCACCAACACCTCGTCGATTTCCATCACCAAGCTGGCCGCCACGCTGGCCAAGCCCGAGCGCTTCATCGGCGTGCATTTCTTCAATCCGGTGCCGGTGCTGGCGCTGGTCGAGCTGATTCGCGGCCTGCAAACCTCGGATGCCAGCTTCGCCATCGCCGAGGCCTATGCCAAGGCGGTCGGCAAGACGCCGATCGCGGTGAAGAACCATCCCGGCTTCGTCGTCAACCGCATCCTCTGCCCGATGATCAACGAAGCCATCTTCGTGCTCGGCGAGGGTCTGGCATCGGCCGAGGAGATCGACGCCGGCCTCAAGCTCGGTGCTGCCCATCCCATCGGCCCGCTGGCGCTGGCCGACCTGATCGGCCTCGACACGCTGCTGGCGATCATGGAAGTTTTCTACACCGGCCTGAACGACCCGAAGTACCGGCCGGCGCCGCTGCTCAAGGAAATGGTCGCGGCCGGCTATCTGGGCCGCAAGACCGGCAAGGGCTTTTACAGCTACGCCTGATGGCTGGCTGAAACCGGCGGCCGCTCGTGCATTGCAAGTGGCCGTCGGTCCGGATGACTGTCTTTTCTAGGAAATCCATCTAGTCTTTGCCGGGATTTTTCCTGATCGTTCGCGGATTGCTGTCAGTAACAATCCGCAAACATCAGGGAAAAAATGAAGCAAGAGACCGCCTTGCGGTGGCTCGCCGGCCTCGGGCTGGCAGTCACCGCCTCGCTAGCCAGCGCCGGGCAATGCCCGGCCAAGCCCGCGCCTGGCAGCGTCATTTCCGATCCGCCCATGATTTACGCCAGCAACGGCGTGGTCGGCGGCAAGCTCGCCGCCTGGTTCGACGGCGATCCGGCGGGCGGCAACATCACCGGCCGCTACTGCCTGCTGCACACCGACGTGCTCGGGCGCACGCGCGAGGCGCCGGTCATCCGGCTCAAGCCGGGCGAGCGCATCGGCTTCACGGCCGAGAACCACATGCCGTCCACGCCGATCACGGCGGCCCATGCCTGGAATCCCGCGCTTGGCACGCCCTGCACGCCCGAGGCGGTGATGCGCAGCTTTGCCTTCAACCTGCACATGCACGGCACCAGCGCCATGCCCGGCTGCGGCTCGGACGAGGTCATCACCACCGTCGTGCAGCCCGGCGGCAGCTGGAAGTACGACATGCGCTTTCCGGTCAACAGCCCGCCGGGCATGGACTGGTACCACCCGCACATCCACACGCTGGCGCAGGACCAGATGCTGGGCGGCATGACCGGCGCGGTCATCGTCGACAACCCGGCGCAGCTGCCCAACGTGGTGCGCAATCTGCGCGAGCGCGTGCTCATCCTGCGCGACCAGGACCGCGCGCCCGCACCGGCCGGCGTGACCTATCTGGAGCGCCCCGACGTGCTGGCCGACCGCGCCCTGCCGCGCGCCCAGCGCTCGATCTTCGACGCGCTCAACCAGCCCGCGACCGACGCCGAGCTCGACAAGCTGCTCGCCGGCGGCACGCTGCTCGTCACGCAGGACGGCGGCAAGTCGGTGCATCCGGCGGTCGTGCCGCCGTGGAAGGACCTGTCGGTCAACTGGGTGTCGCCGCGCTTCCAGCCGACGGCGGCGGGCGTGGCCGGCTATGCCGCGCCGGGCGTCATCCGCATGGAAGGCCGGCGCGAGTTCTGGCGCGTGGCCAATGCCTCGGCCGACAGCTATGTGCGGCTGCAGGTGCGCTATTCGGGCGCGCCCAAGACCTTCTGGCTTGCGTCGATGGATGGCGTGCCGCTGACCGGCGCGGGCGGCGGCTTTCTGTTCGATCCGCTCAATCCGCTCGGCGTGCTGCTGGGCCTGGGCGAATCGGCCAACCGGCTGCTGCCGCGCAACGAGCTGCTGCTGCCGCCGGGCAGCCGCGCCGAATTCGTGATCGACGCGCCGCTGATCGGCCAGACCGCCGAGGTCGTGAGCCTGGCCTACGAGACCGCCGCCGACTCCAATCCGCAGCGCACCCTGGCCAAGGTGCAGGCGCCGAGCCTGCTGAGCCTGCTCACCTCCGGGCTCACCTTTGGCACCACGCTCGGCCAGAGCCGCACCCGCTTTGTCGACAGCGCCTCGCTGCTGCCGGCGGCGAAGAACCATCACACGCTCTACTTCTCGCAGGACGACGAGGCGGGCGAGTTCTACATCACCGAGGACGCCAGCACCGATCCCGATCCGGGCCCGGAAAAGGCCTTCGGCATGCGCGACGGTCCGTCCATCGTGGTGCCGCCCGGCGCGGTGCAGCAATGGCGCATCGAGAACCGCGCGACCGAGGCGCATGTGTTCCACATCCACCAGATCCATTTCCGCGTGCTCGGGCGCCAGCCCGCCGCCGACAGCCTCACGCAGGAGCTGGACCGCATGGCGCTGCGCGACACCGTCGACCTGCCGGCCTGGAGCGGCAGCGGCCCCTATCCGGCGGTGACGCTGCGCATGTACTTCAACGAGGCCGACATCCGCGGCAACTTCGTCTACCACTGCCACATCCTCGAACATGAGGACAACGGGATGATGGCCATCGTGCGGGTGGGTTCGCCGGTGGTCGTGGCGGGCGCCAAGCTGCGTGCCGCCATCGCGCTCGCCGAGGCTGGCCGGCGTGTCGATTCGGCGGGGACTGGCTATCGCAGCGGCAAGGTCGCGTTCACGCGCGGCCACTGGTTCGCGGCCAACAGCCTGCGCGGCGAGGTTGTCGAGCGGCTGGAGAACTCGGGCGGACTGTGGAATGCGCTGCGCGATCGGAATGGGCGCTTGCTCGATCCGGCGCAGTGCCGCGCGGTACGCAAGGGAGAGAAGTCGGCGCTGCTGAGCGGGGCGGCGGTCGTGCAGTGAAGTCGCGCCGCGAGTGGCGGGCGATGCGCCCGTCGCTTGCCGCTCGACCGGCGGGCTTGCATGGCGGTTGACGCTCGCCCGGAGCGTCTCGAAACTGGTCAGCCAACTGGTTTGAAGGAGCCCGACATGCAGACATGGCCTGTGCAGGACGCGAAAGCCCGCTTCAGTGAATTCCTCGACGCCTGTCTGTCCGACGGGCCGCAGATGGTGACGAAGCGCGGTTCCGAGGCGGCGGTGCTCATTTCGGTCAAGGAATGGCGCCGCCTGCAATCGGCGGCGCGCCCGTCGCTCAAGGAATTGCTGCTGAGCGACGAAGCGCGCGCCGAATTGCCGCTGCCGATGCGTGGCGCAATCAGGCGCCGTCAGACCGAATCGCTGGACTGACGCCGATGTATCTGCTCGACACCAACGTGGTTTCGGAATTGCGCAAGCCAAGGCCGCATGGCGCCGTGGTTGCATGGCTGAAATCGGTCGATGACGCCAGCCTCTTCATTTCCACCGTCACCATCGGTGAAATTCAGGCGGGAATTGAATTGACACGAGAGCAGGATGGACCCAAGGCAGCCGAAATCGAGGCATGGCTGGATCAGGTGATGAATGCCTTCAATGTGTTGCCGATGGATGCCGCCGCGTTCCGGCATTGGGCCAAATTGGTGCACCGAAAGTCGGACACGCTTTATGAAGACGCGATGATTGCCGCCATTGCGAGGAGCAATGCATTGACGGTGGTTACGCGGAATGTGGCGGATTTCACGGCGCTGGGGATCGAGGTTTTCAATCCGCTTGAATTCGCGTGATCGGTGTCTGCGATGCGCTGTTCTTGATGGTTGTTGGAATTTCTCCAAGATATTGTTTTAAAAACAAAATTTATTGAGTGAAGGTGTTGCGGCCGTATTTTCCGACGCAATGACTGGGACTTGCGAAAACGCCCAACCGCGACAGACTCCGCGAGCATCTTTTCTTGCATGCCAATTGAGTTTTCAAACTGCGCTAGGCGAGTTCGATGCGCCACATTCCGCGATAACTGCCTTCTACCCAACTGCCCTCAAGAATTGATGAGCCGGGGAACATATGCAGAGACGCTTTTCCATGAAGCTCGTGCGAGTGCAGTTCGAAATGTCCATCGCCGTTATTTTTCCCGCGATACTGCCTGGTGCCGTCATCTTCGTACTCGACGACAATTTCGTTGTCATCGATCTTGACTACGCAAGCGTAATCTTCAGAAGCTGATTCATTGGAGTAATAGAGAGACGACATTTTGCTGTTGGCCCAGATGGTCATGAAGACGCCAAATTGTTGATGGTTCGTGAGGCCGCGAATGCAAAAAAGCCGCCGACCCGTGAGGGTTCGGCGGCTTTTTCATTGAGGCTGAGGCAGCCGGGCAGGGCGCTTACGCGACAACCTTCCCGATCGCATCCACCACATACCCCAGGTTCTTGTTGTTCAGCGCCGCCACGCAGATGCGGCCGGTGCCGACGGCGTAGATGCCGAACTCTTCCTTCAGCCGCTCGACTTGCGCCGCGCTCAGGCCGGTGTACGAGAACATGCCGCGCTGGCGCGTCACGAAGGCGAACTTCTCGCCCAGACCCTCGGCCAGACCGGTGCGCATCGACTTGATGCGGTCGCGCATGCCCGCGAGTTCGTCTTCCCACATGGCGCGCAGTTCGGGCGTGTTGAGCACGGTCGAGACGATGGTGCCGCCGTGGGTCGGCGGGTTGGAGTAGTTGGTGCGGATCACGCGCTTGAGCTGGCTCAGCACGCGCTTCGACTCGTCGCCGCTCGCGTCGATGATCGACAGCGCGCCGACGCGTTCGCCGTAGAGCGAGAACGACTTCGAGAACGAGCTCGACACCAGGAAGGGCACATCGGCGGCGGCGAACAGGCGCACCGCTTCGGCGTCGGGTTCGATGCCATCGCCAAAGCCCTGGTAGGCGATGTCGAGGAAGGCGATCAGCTCGCGCTCCTTGACGACCTCGACGACCTTCTTCCAGTCGGCGGGCGACAGGTCGACGCCGGTCGGGTTGTGGCAGCAGGCGTGCAGCACCAGGATGGTGTGCGGCGCGGCGGCGCGCAGGTCGGCCAGCATGCCTTCCACGTCGGCGCCCTGGGTGGGCGACTGGTAGTAGGCATAGCTGCCCACTTCGAAGCCGGCCGACTCGAACAGCGCGCGGTGGTTTTCCCAGCTCGGGTTCGAGATGAGCACCTTGCTGTCGGGGAAGTAGCGCTTGAGGAAGTCGGCACCGATCTTGAGCGCACCGGTGCCGCCCAGGGCTTGCGCGGTGACCACGCGGCCGTCGGCGATCAGCGCCGAGTCGTTGCCGAACAGCAGCTTGGCGACGGCGGCGTCATAGGCGGCGATGCCTTCGATCGGCAGGTAGCCGCGGGCGGCGGCCTGCTCGAAGCGCAGCTTCTCGGCTTCGCGCACGGCGCGCAGCAGCGGCACCTTGCCGGCGTCGTCGTAGTACACGCCGACGCCGAGGTTCACCTTGGTATCGCGCTTGTCGGCGGCAAACGCTTCGTTCAGACCGAGGATCGGGTCGCGCGGCGCGAGGTCGACGGCGGCGAACAAGGATGCGGACATGGCTTCATTTCTCCCTTGGGGCTGGTGCGGGTTCGGCGCCGGTGGCGCCGCGCGGGCCGGGGCGGCGCCGCGGTCTTGCGGTCGGCCCGGAGGACGGGCCGCTGCAAGTGGCTGTGATCGCGCTGGGCGATTCGTACAATGGTCGATTGGTCTGGCCCCGTGGGGCCGGGCGCGAAGTTTAGCGCAGGGAGGTCGGCGGCTTTTGCCGCGCCGGCCGCGCCCCGGAGATGCACACGATGAGCAAGCTGAGCGAAGCCGATAGCGGCCTCGACGAATCGAAGTTCGTTTCCTACGAAGGTTCGCCCTTCCGGCTTTATCAGCCCTATCCGCCGGCGGGCGATCAGCCGACGGCCATCGCCGGTCTGGTGGAGGGCGTGGAGGCCGGCGAGGTCTACCAGACGCTGCTGGGCGTGACCGGCTCGGGCAAGACTTTCACCATGGCCAACGTGATTGCGCGCATGGGCCGACCGGCCATCGTGTTTGCGCCCAACAAGACGCTGGCGGCGCAGCTGTATGCCGAGTTCCGCGAGTTCTTCCCGCGCAATGCGGTCGAGTACTTCGTGAGCTACTACGACTACTACCAGCCCGAGGCCTATGTGCCGACGCGCGACCTGTACATCGAGAAGGACAGCTCGATCAACGAGCACATCGAGCAGATGCGGCTGTCGGCGACCAAGAGCCTGCTGGAGCGGCGCGATGTCGTCATCGTCGCGACCGTGTCGGCGATCTACGGTATCGGCAACCCGGGCGACTATCACCAGATGGTGCTGAGCCTGCGCGTCAACGACAAGATCGGGCAGCGCGACGTGATCCAGCGCCTGATCCAGATGCAGTACACGCGCAACGAGGCCGACTTCGCGCGAGGCAGCTTCCGCGTGCGCGGCGACACCATCGACGTGTTCCCGGCCGAGCATGCCGAGCTTGCGGTGCGCATCGAGCTGTTCGACGACGAGGTCGAGTCGCTGCAACTGTTCGACCCGCTCACCGGCCAGGTGCGGCAGAAGATTCCGCGCTTCACCATCTATCCGTCGTCGCATTACGTGACGCCGCGCGAGACCGTGCTGCGCGCCATCGAGACGATCAAGGTCGAGCTGAAGGAGCGCCTCGCGCAGTTCTATGCCGACGGCAAGCTGGTCGAGGCGCAGCGGCTGGAGCAGCGCACCCGCTTCGATCTGGAGATGCTCACCGAGATCGGCCACACCAAGGGCATCGAGAACTACACGCGCCATCTGAGCGGCGCCGCGCCCGGTGAGCCGCCGTCGACGCTGGTCGATTACATGCCGCCCGATTCGCTGATGTTCCTCGACGAATCGCATGTGCTGATCGGCCAGCTCAACGGCATGTACAACGGCGACCGCGCGCGCAAGCAGACGCTGGTCGACTACGGGTTTCGGCTGCCGAGCGCGCTCGACAACCGGCCGCTCAAGTTCGTCGAGTTCGAAAAGAAGATGCGCCAGGTCATCTTTGTGTCGGCGACGCCGGGCGACTACGAGCTCAAGTGCGGCGGCAACGTGGTCGAGCAGGTGGTGCGGCCGACCGGGCTGATCGATCCGGTCATCCATGTGCGGCCGGCGTCGACGCAGGTCGACGATCTGCTCGGCGAGATCCATCAGCGCGTCGGCGCTGGCGACCGGGTGCTGGTCACCACGCTCACCAAGCGCATGGCCGAGCAGCTGACGGAATTCCTCAGCGAGCACGACGTGAAGGTGCGCTACCTGCACTCCGACATCGACACGGTCGAGCGGGTGGAAATCCTGCGCGACCTGCGGCTCGGCACCTTCGACGTGCTGGTCGGCATCAACCTGCTGCGCGAGGGGCTCGACATTCCCGAGGTGTCGCTGGTCGCCATCCTTGATGCCGACAAGGAAGGCTTTCTGCGCGCCGAGCGCTCGCTGGTGCAGACCATCGGCCGGGCGGCCCGCAACATCAACGGCACCGCCATCCTCTACGCCGATGTCGTCACGCAATCGATGAAGCGCGCCATCGACGAGACCCTGCGCCGGCGCAACAAGCAGATCGCGCACAACGAGGCCAACGGCATCACGCCGCGCAGCGTGCGCAAGGAAGTGCGCGAACTCATCGACGGCGTGTACGAAAGCGAGGCCTCATCCGGACGGGGCAAGGCAAAGGACAAGCCGCGATATGAAGAACTTCCGGAACGCGATCTCGCAAAGGAGATCAAACGCCTTGAAAAACTGATGATCGAGCACGCGAAGAATCTCGAATTCGAAAAGGCAGCGCGTTATCGCGATCAGCTTTCGGCACTGAAAGAACAGGTGTTCGGTGCCAGTGGAGCCCAGGGTGCGCGGGCCTGAATGTTTTCACCGGCATTTCTCGCGCCAACTTTGTCAGAAGGGTTTCAGTTCACGATATGCAAACGCCCCAAAATGGGGCGTTTGAATCCCTTTGAAATCAAGGGCTTGGCATTTCGGGTGTGAAGTGGTCCAACAAACCCTCACAAAAAGTGCTTAATCTTTGGGCGTTGCACCGCTACAATCCGCGCCTCATCTCATTTTGGTTAGCGCGGGGTCAGTCAAGCCCTGAAAGACGAGTCATGACCAAGGTTCTTTTCGTTTGCATGGGCAATATCTGTCGTTCACCCACGGCAGAAGGCATCTTCCGTTCGATGATTCAGGACGCGAATCTTGAACATCTCGTGCGGATCGATTCGGCTGGCACTCACGCCTATCACATCGGCGAAGCGCCCGATGCCCGTGCCCAGGCCGCAGCGCGCAAGCATTCGGTCGACCTGTCGATGCTGCGCGCCCGCCAGATCACCAAGGAAGACTTCCGCGACTTCGATCTCATCCTCGCGATGGATTGGGAAAATCTCGCGGCGCTCCAGCACATGGCGCCCAAGGCCTATGCGCACAAGCTGATGCTGATGATGCGGTTCGCCACCGACAACGAAGAAGCCACCGTGCCCGATCCCTATTACGGCGGTCTCGACGGCTTCGAAAAGGTCATCGCCTATGTCACCGATGCCTGTCATGGGCTGGTCGATGTGGTGCGCAAGCGGGCTTTGCAGTACGCCGCCTGATGCGCTTTACCTGACCGTGTCACACGGTCCGCCCGGTATTTGATCCAGATTGCCGTAGCTCCACACAAAGCCCGCCATGTTGCGGGCTTTGTGCTTCATGGTTGGCGCGCCGAGCCGTTATTCGGTTTGACCGTCACTGCCACCTTCCCTATACTTGAGCAAACCAGTCGGGTTAAGCGTATCTGCTGATCCGGCCGCGTCGCAGAACGGCGATTGACCGATCCCGTGTCCGCAACGCGCTTCCTTGCGGATAAAGACATGAGACTGACTACCAAAGGCCGCTTCGCCGTCACAGCGATGATCGATCTGGGCCTGCGCCATGAAGGCGGGCCGGTGACGTTGGCGGCGATCTCGTCGCGCCAGAACATCTCGCTGTCCTATCTCGAGCAGCTGTTCGGCAAGCTGCGCCGGCACGAGATCGTCGAATCGACGCGCGGGCCGGGCGGCGGCTACAGCCTCGGCCGGCAGATGAAGGACATCACCGTCGCCGACATCATCTATGCGGTCGACGAGCCGCTCGACGCCACCGGCTGCGGCGGTCGCGAGCATTGCGGCTCGGGCGGCCAGGCCGACAGCAACCGCTGCATGACCCACGAACTGTGGACCACGCTCAACGCCAAGATGGTCGAGTACCTCGACTCGGTGTCGCTCGGCGACCTTGTGGAGCAGCAGCGCGCCCGCATGATCCAGGAAGGCGGCAGCCTCACGGTCATCCAGGGCAAGCCGGTCATGAGCGCCGGTACCCAGACCGCGACCGTCTGACCGCGGTTCAACCCTTTGCAACAGCGCACGGCACATCCATGAGCAGCCTTCATCTTCCGATCTACATGGACTACTCGGCGACCACGCCGGTCGATCCGCGGGTGGTCGAACGCATGATTCCCTACCTCACCGAGGACTGGGGCAATCCGGCGTCGCGCAGCCATGCCTACGGCTGGCGCGCGGAAGAAGCGGTCGAAAAGGCGCGCGCCGACGTGGCCGCGCTGGTCAACGCCGATCCGCGCGAAATCGTCTGGACGTCGGGCGCGACCGAGTCGAACAACCTCGCCATCAAGGGCGCGGCGGAGTTCTACAAGGACAAGGGCCGGCACATCGTCACCGTGCAGACCGAGCACAAGGCGGTGCTCGACACCTGCCGCGAGCTGGAGCGCAAGGGCTTCGAGGTGACCTATCTGGCGGTCGAGGAAAACGGCCTGCTCGACCTGAACAAGCTGGTCGCGGCGATGCGCAAGGACACGATCCTGGTGTCGGTCATGCTCGTGAACAACGAGATCGGCGTGATCCAGGACGTGGCGACCATCGGCGAGCTGTGCCGCGAGCGCGGGATCATCTTCCACACCGATGCGGCACAGGCCACGGGCAAGGTGCATATCGATCTGGGCCAGCTGAAGGCCGATCTGGTCACCTTCACCGCGCACAAGACTTATGGCCCGAAGGGCATCGGCGCGCTGTATGTGCGCCGCAAGCCGCGCGTGCGGCTCGAAGCGCAGATGCACGGCGGCGGTCATGAGCGCGGTCTGCGCTCGGGCACGCTGGCCACGCACCAGATCGTGGGCATGGGGGAAGCCTTCCGGCTGGCGCGCGAGGAAATGGACGGCGAGATGGAGCGTGTGCGCGGCCTGCGCGACCGCCTGCTCGCCGGGCTGGTCACGCTGGAAGAGGTCTATGTCAACGGCGACCTCACGCACCGCGTGCCGCACAACCTGAATGCGAGCTTCAATTTCGTCGAGGGCGAGTCGCTGATCATGGCGCTCAAGGATCTGGCGGTGTCGTCGGGTTCGGCCTGCACGTCGGCGAGCCTGGAGCCGTCGTATGTGCTGCGGGCCCTCGGCCGCAGCGACGAGCTGGCGCACAGCTCGATCCGATTCACGATCGGCCGCTTCACCAAGGTTGAAGAGGTCGATCACGCGATTGCACTGGTAAGGGAGAAGGTCGCCAAGCTGCGCGAACTTTCGCCGCTGTGGGAGATGCACAAGGACGGCATCGACATCAGCACCATCCAGTGGGCCGCGCACTAACAGGCAGGAGCTTCAAATGGCATACAGCGACAAGGTCGTCGAGCATTACGAAAACCCGCGCAACGTCGGCACCTTCGACAAGGCGGATGACACGGTGGGCACCGGCATGGTTGGCGCGCCGGCCTGCGGCGACGTGATGCGTCTTCAGATCAAGGTGAACGAGGCCGGCGTGATCGAGGACGCCAAGTTCAAGACCTACGGCTGCGGTTCGGCGATCGCGTCGAGCTCGCTGGTGACGGAATGGGTCAAGGGCAAGACGCTCGACCAGGCGCTCGACATCAAGAACACGCAGATCGCGGAGGAACTCGCGCTGCCGCCGGTCAAGATCCATTGCTCGATCCTCGCGGAAGACGCGATCAAGGCGGCGGTGGCCGACTACAAGCAGCGCCACACGGCCGGCCAGACCGACGCCGTCGCCTGCGCGCCGTCGCACGTGGCGGCCTGAGAGGAGGGCGGCATGGAAGAAGTCGTCTGCCGTCCCGATGCCGAGGCGCAAGCCGCTGCCGTCGCGAGCTTTGCGGAGGTGACGGCCAGCGTCGAGCAGTTGCTGGCCAACGCCAAGGGCATCACCCTCACCGAGCGCGCCGCCAATCATGTGCGGCGCTATCTGGAGCGGCGCGGCAAGGGCCTGGGCCTGCGCTTGGGCGTGCGCACGACCGGCTGCTCGGGCATGGCCTACATGCTCGAGTACGTGGACGATCCGCGTGCCGAGGACGCCGTCTATGAGAGTCATGGCGTGAAGGTATTCGTCGATCCGAAAAGCCTGGTGTATATCGACGGCACCGAGCTCGACTTCGTGCGCGAAGGTCTCAACGAGGGCTTCAAGTTCCAGAACCCGAACCTGCGCGACGAATGCGGCTGCGGTGAATCCTTCCGCGTCTGACGGCGCATGACCGGCAGGTGCCGGAAGGCATGAAGCGGGCGGCTTGCGGGCCGCCTTTTTTTCGACGGTCGGAAGCCTCCGCCGACCGGCACTGGGAGCAGGCCATGAACCAAAACTATTTCGAACTCTTCGCCTTGCCCGTCGGCTTCGCGCTCGACTCCGCCGCCCTCGACCAGGCCTATCGCCGCGTGCAGGGCGAGGTTCATCCCGACAAGTTCGCGCATGCCGGCGAAGCCGAGCGCCGCGTGGCGATGCAATGGGCCACGCTCGCCAACGAGGCCTATCAGGCGCTGAAGTCGCCGCTCAAGCGCGCACGCTACCTGTGCGAGATCAACGGCGTCGACCTGCAGATCGAGACCAACACCTCGATGGCGCCGGCCTTCCTGATGCAGCAGATGGACTGGCGCGATGCGCTCGACGATGCCAAGGGCGTGGCCAACGAGGCGGCGCTGCTCAAGCTCGAAGGCGAGCTCAAGCGCGCCCGCGCGGCCGAGATCGAGGCCATCGCCAAGCTCATCGACGAGCAGAAGGATTACGCCGGCGCCGCGCGCCATGTGCGCCAGCTGATGTTCGTCGACAAGTTCGGCGAGGAAGTCGCCAACGCGGTCGAGGCGCTCGACGCCTGAGCGTTTGCAGCGCCGTCCGCGCCGGGGCGCGGCGGCGGCGCGGCTGCACGGCGCCCCAGTGTTTCAAGCAACTCACGACACCTCATGGCTCTGCTTCAAATCGCCGAACCCGGCATGGCGACCGCACCGCATCAGCATCGGCTGGCGGTCGGCATCGATCTCGGCACCACCAACTCGCTGGTCGCGACGGTGAAATCCTCGGTGCCCGAGGTGATCGCTGACGAGGACGGCGCGCTGCTGCTGCCGTCGGTGGTGCGCTATCTGCCGGGCGGCGACGTGGTCATCGGCGCGCCGGCGCTGGCGGCGCGCGCGACCGATCCGCGCAACACGCTGGTGTCGGTCAAGCGCTTCATGGGGCGCGGGCTGGCCGACATTCCGCACCGCGAGAACCTGCCCTACCAGTTCATCGACGCGCCGGGCATGGTGCAGATCCGCACCGTGCAGGGCGTGAAGTCGCCGGTCGAGACCTCGGCGCAAATCCTGGCCAAGCTGCGCCAGCGCGCCGAGGACGCACTCGGCGGCGAGCTGGTCGGCGCGGTCATCACGGTGCCGGCCTATTTCGACGATGCCCAGCGCCAGGCCACCAAGGACGCCGCGCGGCTCGCCGGACTTGAGGTGCTGCGGCTGCTCAACGAGCCGACCGCCGCCGCCATCGCCTACGGGCTCGACAACGCGGCCGAGGGCCTCTACGCCATCTACGACCTCGGTGGCGGCACCTTCGACGTGTCGATCCTGCGGCTGTCGAAGGGCGTGTTCGAGGTGCTCGCCACCGGCGGCGACTCGGCGCTCGGCGGCGACGACTTCGATCACCGGCTGTTCTGCTGGGTGCTGGAGCAGGCCGGGTTGTCGCTGCTGAGCGAGGCCGACACCAGCCTGCTGCTCGGCAAGGTGCGCGTCGCCAAGGAGGCGCTGTCGACGCAGAAGAGCGCGACGATCCAGGCGCGCATCACCGGCGCCGACGGCAAGCATCGCTGGGTCAACGTCACGGTCACGGCCGAGACCTTTGCCACGCTGACCCAGCATCTGGTGCAGAAGACGCTGTCCGCCGCGCGCGCCGCCTTGCGCGATGCCGGCGTGGCCGCGTCCGAGGTGCGCGAGGTGGTGATGGTCGGCGGCGCCACGCGCATGCCGCATGTGCGCGCGGCGGTCGAGCAGTTCTTCGGCCGCGCGCCGCATATCGAGATCGATCCCGACAAGGTCGTGGCCGTGGGCGCCGCGATCCAGGCCGACAAGCTCGCCGGCAACCGCGCGCCGGGCGCCGACGACTGGCTGCTGCTCGACGTGATTCCGCTGTCGCTTGGCATCGAGACGCTCGGCGGCCTGGCCGAAAAGATCATTCCGCGCAACAGCACCATCCCGGTCGCGCGCGCGCAGGAATTCACCACCAGCCGCGACGGGCAGGGCGCCATCGCCATCCATGTGGTGCAGGGCGAACGCGAACTGGTGGCCGATTGCCGCAGCCTTGCGCGCTTCGAGCTGCGCGGCATTCCGCCGATGGCCGCCGGTGCGGCGCGCATCCGCGTGACCTTCCAGGTCGATGCCGACGGGCTGCTCGACGTGAGCGCGCGCGAGACGATTTCGGGCGTGAACGCCGCCATCACCGTCAAGCCGAGCTACGGCCTCGCAGACGACGACATCGCGCGCATGCTCGCCGAGAGCATGTCGGCCGCCGGCGCCGACGCGCAGGCCCGCATGCTGCGCGAGCAGCAGGTCGAGGCCGAACGCATGCTCGACGCGACCGCCGTCGCGCTCGCCGCCGACGGCGATCTGCTCGATGCCGACGAGCGCGCCGCCATCGATGCGCTGATCGTCGCGCTGCGCGCCACCGCCGCCAGCGCCACCGAGTCGGGCGCGGTCAAGGCCGCGAACGAAGCGCTCGCCAAGGGCACGGACGACTTCGCCGCCCGCCGCATGAACCGCTCGATCGCGCGCGCGCTGTCCGGCCGCTCGCTCGACGAAATCTCTTCCTGATCCTCCCCAACGCACATAAAACCCATGCCGAAGATCAAGGTCCTGCCCCATCCCGAGGTCTGCCCGAACGGCGCCGAATTTGTCGCCATCAAGGGCGTGAACATCTGCCGCCAGCTGCTCGACCAGGAAATCGAGATCGAGCACGCCTGCGAGCTGAGCGCCGCCTGCACCACCTGCCATGTGATCGTGCGCGAGGGCTTCTCGTCGCTCAACGAAGCGAGCGACACCGAGGAAGACCTGCTCGACCGCGCCTGGGGCCTCACCGCGCAATCGCGCCTGAGCTGCCAGGCCAAGGTCGGCGACGTCGATCTGGTGGTGGAGATTCCGCGCTACACCATCAACCACGCGCGCGAGCATCACTGAGCTGACGCGCATTCCTCCAGCCATGACAACAGCCGCGCCAGCGGCGCAACAGGAGCCTTCGCCATGAAATGGTCCGACACCCGCGACATCGCCATTGCCCTCGCCGACAAGTTCGGCGATGTCGATCCGAAGTACGTGCGCTTCACCGATCTGCACCGCTGGGTCTGCGAACTCGAAGGCTTCAGCGACGATCCGGAAAAGTCGAACGAGAAGGTGCTGGAAGCGATCCAGATGACCTGGCTCGACGAGATGGACTGAGCGGCGCCCAGCCCCGCGTTGCAGTTCGCGCGGGGCCGGGACCAAAAGGCCGGGACGAAAAAAAAGCGAACCGTCTTTCGACGATTCGCTTTTCAGTCTTGGCGGAGTGGACGGGGCTCGAACCCGCGACCCCCGGCGTGACAGGCCGGTATTCTGACCAACTGAACTACCACTCCTGATCTGTTTTCGCGTTTGCGTTTCGGCAGCAGCGAAGCCCTCGACTATAGGGGGTTTCTTTCCGTTTGCCAAGCAGGCGATGCAACCGTTCGTCGTCCGTTGGACACAAGCGACACAGTTGCGCCGCGCTCAGCCTTCCTTGCGCATGTGCGGGAACAGCAGCACGTCGCGGATGCTCGGGCTGTCGGTCAGCAGCATCACGAGCCGGTCGATGCCGATGCCGCAGCCGCCGGTGGGCGGCATGCCGTGTTCCAGCGCGCGGATGTAGTCGGCGTCGTAGAACATCGCTTCGTCGTCGCCGGCTTCCTTCGCGGCTACCTGGGCCTGGAAGCGCGCGGCCTGGTCCTCGGCATCGTTCAGCTCAGAGAAGCCGTTGGCGATCTCGCGTCCGGTCACGAACAGCTCGAAGCGTTCGGTGATGCCGGGCCGCGTGTCCGACTCGCGTGCGAGCGGCGACACCTCGATCGGGTAATCGATGATGTAGGTCGGCTCCCAGAGCTGGCCCTCGGCGGTTTCTTCGAACAGCGCGAGTTGCAGCGCGCCGAGGCCGGCGATCGACAGCGGCGCCTTGGTCGTGTCGGCGCCGAACTTCTTCAGCTCGGCGCGCAAAAAGTCGATGTCGTCGAGCTGGGCCGGCGTGTAGTGCGGCGCGTACTTGAGGATGGCGCCGGTGATGGTCAGGCGCTGGAACGGCAGGCTCAGGTCGAGCGGCTTGCCCTGGTACTCCAGCACCGCCGTGCCGCGCGCGGCGATGGCGGCGGCGCGGATGCATTCCTCGGTGAAGTCCATCAGCCACTGGTAGTCGGTGTAGGCTGCGTAGAACTCCATCATCGTGAATTCGGGGTTGTGCCGAACGCTCACGCCCTCGTTGCGGAAGTTGCGGTTGATCTCGTACACGCGCTCGAAGCCGCCGACGATCAGCCGCTTGAGATAGAGCTCGGGCGCGATGCGCAGATACATCTGCATGTCGAGCGCGTTGTGATGCGTGATGAAGGGCTTGGCCGCCGCGCCGCCCGGGATCGGGTGGAGCATCGGCGTTTCCACTTCAAGAAATTCGTGCCCGTTCATGAAGGCGCGGATCGCCGCAACGATGCGGCTGCGCGCGATGAAGGTGGCGCGCGTGTCGCCGTCGATGATGAGATCGACGTAACGCTGGCGGTACTTCAGCTCCTGGTCGGCCAGACCGTGGAACTTGTCGGGCAGCGGCCGCAGCGCCTTCGACAACAGGCGGATCTCGGTGCAGTGCACCGACAGCTCGCCGGTGCGCGTCTTGAACAGCTTGCCGCGCGCCGCAACGATGTCGCCGATGTCGAACTTCTTGAACGCGCCGTGGGCGTCCTTGCCCACGCCGTCGTCGTTGACGAACAGCTGGATGCGGCCATTGCCACCAAAGCCCACCGAGCCGTCCTGCACGGTGGCGAAGCTGGCCTTGCCCATCACGCGCTTGAGCATCAGGCGGCCGGCCACGGCCACTTCCACCGCGTCGGCTTCGAGGGCTTCCTTCTCGGCTTCATCGTGTTTCGCATGCAGCTCGGCGGCCTTGTGCGTGGGCTTGAAGTCGTTGGGGAAGGCGGGGCCGAGAGTGCGCAGGGCGGAAAGCTTTTCGCGCCGTTCGGCGATGAGCTGGTTTTCGTCCTGCGGGGCGGTGGCGGGGGCTTGCGAGTCCGACATGTCGTTGTGCTTGCGGTGCTGGGAAGGGTGGGGAGTATGAACGCGCGGCCGGAAACCCCGTGGCCGCACGCAAATCTGTGAATTGCTTCCGGTACGTGAAGGCACTTGTCACAGGCCGGGAATTTGTCCTACCTATAACAAGGGCTCCAGGACAAGTCGGCGCAGCCGCGAACAGGTCATGAACCCACTGAAAAGCGCGCTGGCGACCCTGGCGCCATCGGACATCCTCATCAAGACGCCGCGTGGCGAACTGGAATTCAGCCAGCGCGTGCGCTCGCTGCCGCAGAAGGTGCGTGGCGTGCTCATCCTGGTGAACGGTCAGCGCAGCGTGGCCGAGATCGAGGCCATGCTGCCGATCCTGCCGGTGTTCGGCACGCTGGCCGCGCTGCTCGCGACCGGATTCATCGAGAGCCGCGCCGAAGCCACCACTCGGCCCGCCGCCCTGCCGCTGCCGATCGCGCACGAACCGGTGACGGTGGCCGCGCCCGGCCTGGCCGCCAACGATCCCAACCGACTGCCGCTCGAAGACTTGCGCGAGGCCGCCATCGCCCAACTGCGCGGGCTGGCCGGCGAGGCGTCGGTCAACATGGTGCAGCGCATGCAGGCCTGCAAGCGCCTCGGCGAACTGCGCATCGAGCTGCAGCGTGCGGCCCAGGTGCTGGAACGCTTCGTCGGCGTGGCGGTGGCCGAGATCTTTCTCGACGAGATGACGGCGCGCGTGCGCACCGTCACCGAACCCGAGCACCGGCCGCTTACACGCCCTGCTTGAGGCTGGCCGAGATGAAGGCGTCGAGATCGCCGTCGAGCACCGACTTGGTATTGCCGATTTCGACGTTGGTCCGCAGATCCTTGATGCGGCTGTTGTCCAGCACATAGCTGCGGATCTGATGGCCCCAGCCGACATCGGTCTTGCTGTCTTCCAGCGTCTGCTGCTGGGCCATGCGCTTGCGCATCTCGGCTTCGTACATGCGCGACTTCAGCATCGCCATCGCCTCGGCGCGGTTGCGGTGCTGCGAGCGGTCGTTCTGGCACTGCACGACGATGCCCGACGGGATGTGCGTGATCCGCACCGCCGAATCGGTCTTGTTGATGTGCTGGCCGCCGGCGCCGCTGGCGCGGAAGGTATCCACGCGCAGATCGGCCGGATTGATCTCGATGTCGAACGAATCGTCGACTTCGGGCGACACGAAAACGCTTGCAAACGAGGTGTGCCGGCCGCCGGCCGAGTCGAACGGGCTCTTGCGCACCAGCCGATGCACGCCGGTTTCGGTGCGCAGATAGCCGTAGGCGTACTCGCCCTCGATCTTGATCGTCGCGCTCTTGATGCCGGCCACTTCGCCCGGCGACTCTTCCATCACCTCGGCCTTGAAGCCCTTGCGCTCGGCATAGCGCAGGTATTGGCGCAGCAGCATGCTGGCCCAGTCCTGCGCTTCGGTACCGCCGGCGCCAGCCTGGATGTCGAGGAAGGCGTTGTTGGGATCGGCCGGGTTGTTGAACATCCGGCGGAATTCCATCTTCTCGACCGAGTCGGTCAGGCCGGCGAGATCGGCCTCGACGGCTTCGAGCGTGGAATCGTCGGCTTCCTCGCGCGCCAGCTCGAACAGGTCGTTACTGTCGGCGAGAGATTGATCGATGCTATCTAGCTGGAGCACCACGTCTTCGAGCGACTTGCGCTCGCGGCCCACTTCCTGGGCCTGCTTCGGGTCGTTCCAGAGGCTGGGATCTTCACTAAGACGGACAACTTCGCTCAGGCGCGTGCGTTTGCTGTCGTAGTCAAAGATACCTCCGCAACTCGGACTCGCGCTGGCGCAAGTCGGCGAGTCGGGCGGCGATGGCATTCAGGCGTTCTGCTTCCATGGTGCTTATCGCTAAAAGGCGCGGAGTATAAACAACGCGGTCTATTGCGTCCCGACGGAAGTAAGGCGCCCGCCTATTGGCAGGGCGCTCGCTCGTCACCCACAATGCGGCGCGCTTTCAATCGAACTATGTCATCCAACTTCAAAGATCTCTTCGCATCCCCGGGCCGCTCCGGGAGCCACAGCCAGCAGCTGCGCGTTCTCGAGATCGTCGCGCGTGCCGTGCGCGGTGCCTATGCGAACCAGATCCAGGGCATGGTCGATCGGCTGCTCGACGCGATGTTCCGCTATGCCGAGAGCACGGTGTCGGCCGAGGATTCGCGCCGCGTGCTGTCGTCCTACGGCGTGCTGTACGAGCACCGCATTCCGTTCGCGCGCCTGCTCGAAACCAAGATCCAAGCCTCGCTCAACCGCACGATCGACGACTTCCTCAATCACCGCCAGACCACGCCGGGCATTGCCACCTCGCCCAAGCGCGTCAGCCTCGATGAGTTGTCGCTGGTGGAAACCAGTGCAATGGATCGCATGGTGGTGATGAGCAATCTGGCCAAGCGGGTCGAGAACGCGCACTACGAGGCGTTCAACGACCTCAATGCGCGGCTGGCGGCGCTGGTCGGCATGAAGGAAATCGACACCGCGAACAATCCTTTTCGCGCCGAGTTCCTGCTCCAGGCCATCGAGGATGCGTGGTCCGAGACGCGCACCGATCCCAATCACGACCGCGTGCTCATCGAGCGCTCGTCGCCGCAAATCATTGGCGACTTCGGCGCGCTGCTGAAGGCGGCGAACGAAGCGCTTCAGCGCCAGGGCATCGGGCCGGTGAAGTTCGGCGTGAGCACTTCGCTGAACCGGTCGACGGCTGCCGATCCGGCCGCTGTCGCGGAAGCTGCCGAGGCGGCGGCTGCGGCTGCCGAAGCCGCCGAGGCGCCGCCGGTGGTGGCCGGGCGGCCGGGTTTCCTCAAGCGCGTGCAGCAGCTGCTGGCGCGCCAGCTCGGCGGTGGCGATCGCGCCGCCGCGCCGGCGCCGGTGCAGGGCGGTGTGGCAGGTGTGCCGACGATGCCCGGTCAGCCTGCCGTGCCGTCCGGCTTTCCGGGTGGCGGCATGGGCCAGCCGGCTCAAGGCTTTGGGCAGCAGACGGGTTTCCCGCAGCAGACCGGCTTTCCGCAGCAGGCTGGTTTCCCGCAGCAGACCGGTTTCCCGCAGCAGACGCTGCCGGGCGCCGGCCATCCGCAAGCGGCGCCGGGCGGCTATCCGCAGCCAGGGCCGGGCGCGCATCCGGCGCAGATGCCGGTGGGCGGCGATCCGCTGATGCCGGGCTACGACCCGGGCAGGATCGGCGGCGGCGAGACCGGCATTCCGCCCGGCATGTCGGGCCAGCATGAGGTGGTCGGCGACATCGACCTGAGCGGCGTGGCCCAGCTGGCACAGGCCGCCATGAGCCGCGTCGTGCCCTACGAGGAAATCGCGCACACGGTCAGCGCGCTGGGCCGGCTCCAGCAGGCCCAGGTCGCGGCCTTCCCCGACTTCGCCACCGCGCTGTCGCTGCCGGGCAGCGCCGCCGCCTTCGAGCCGGCCGGCGACGCCACCTATCTCGATCCGATGTCGCCGGCCGACGTGGCGCTGCGCACGCCGGGCCGCTTCGTCAACGTCATCCGCAGCATTGCCGAATCGGAGATCGGCAAGAGCGCGTCGCAGATGGACTCGATGGTCATCGAGCTGGTCGCGCGGCTGTTCGACTTCGTCTTCGACGACGAGAACCTGCCCGACGCCATCAAGGTGCTGCTGTCGCGGCTGCAGATCCCCGTCCTCAAGGCGGCGATGATCGATCCCGAGTTCTTCGAACTCGACTACCACCCGGCGCGCCGGCTGGTGAATGTGCTGGCCGAGGCCGGCCTCGGCTGGGAGGAGTACGACGGCCGCGAGGACCCGCTCTACGAGATCATCGACCGCACGGTCGCGCGCGTGCTGCGCGAGTTCTCGGAGGACGTGAACCTGTTCGGCGAGCTGGCCGACGAGGTCGAGGAGCTGGTTCGCAAGACCGACGAGGAAAGCCGTCAGGCCGCCGCCGAGCAGGTCCAGGCGGCCCAGGCCACGGCGCGCACCGAGGAAGACCGCGTCTATGCGATGCGCGCCTCGCGTGCGGCCATCGAGGACCGGCTGCGCAACAACGCCACCGCCGACTTCGTCGCCGCCTTCCTGCGCGAGCAATGGTGCGAATACATCGGCGAGCTGCTGCTGCTGCACGGCAGCGGCCATGAATTCCTCAAGAACGCGTTCGAGACCGCCGACGATCTGCTCTGGTCGGTGCAGCCCAAGTTCGTGCCCGAGGAGCGCCGGCTGCTGCTGGTGATGATGGCCAACCTCGAACGCCAGCTGCGCAGCGGCGCCAGCGCGGTGCGCATGACGGCGCCGGCCGTCGCCGCCTTCTTCGCCGCGCTCGACGACCGCTGGGCCGGCGCGGTGATCGGCGAGCCGCTGACGCAGAGCACCGACGCGGTCGATGCGCCGCCGCTGCCGCCCGAGCTGGCCACGCCCGAGCCTGACGAGGCCACCGGCGCCATCGACGAGCTGGTGCCCGGCGCCATCCTCGAAATGACCAAGGACGACGGCGCGCGCTTCGTCTACAAGGTGGGCTGGATCAGCGGCCAGCGCACCCGCTTCCTGCTGACCAACCGCTACAACAGCGCGCCGCTGATCGTCAGCGGCACGCATCTGGCCGACCGGCTGCGCATCGGCAAGCTGCGCGTGATCGACCGCGGCGCCATCATCGACCGCGCCTTCAGCAGCATCCTCGAAGCGCTCGAAGAGACCCGCTATCCCAACGACGCCGGCACCTCGCCGCTCGACGACTGACAGCAAAAAGGCCGGATGCGATCCGGCCTTTTTCTTGGGCGGCGGCGCTCGTCACACCACATGCTCGATCACGAGCTGGGTGTTGATGTGGCCGTTGAACTCGTTGGCATCGACGCGGAACGCGAACGTCCCGCGCGGCGGCAGTTTCTGCCGGTTGAAGCCGATGGCGTCGAAGCGCTGGCCCGCGACCCGCAGCGACGCCTTCACATGGCGCTCGCCGACGATGCGCTGCTGGATCACCTCGAACTCGTCGGCGAACAGCGGCGCCTCGAAGGCCTGACCCCAGATTTCGGCGCCCAGCATCTGGGCGATCTCGGCGCGCATCCAGGCGGTTTCGAGCGGCCCGTCGACGGTCACGATGCGCTCGCGCGGCGTGTTGCCGAGCTGCTCGGCCACCACCTGCACGAAGGCCTCGCGGAAGGCGTCGAGCGCGCCGGTCGCAATCGTGAGCCCGGCCGCCATCGCATGCCCGCCAAAGCGATCCACCAGCCCCGGCGCGCGCTTGGTCACGAGATCGATCGCATCGCGCAGATGCAGCCCCGGAATCGACCGCCCCGAACCGGTCAGCACGCCGTCGCCGTTGGGCGCGAACACGATGGCCGGCCGGTGATGGCGGTCCTTGAGCTTGGTCGCCACCAGCCCGGTCACGCCCGCGTGAAAGCTCGGGTCCATCAGCACGATGGCCTGGGCGTCGGCATCGACCGGCAGGTCTGCGCTGCGGTCGAGCATCGCGTCCTGCACCAGCCGGCGCTCGGCATTGATGCGGTCGAGCTGCCCGGCCAGATCGAAGGCGCGCGCCGGGTCATCGGTGAGCAGGCATTCGATGCCGATCGACATGTCGGCCAGCCGCCCGGCGGCATTGATGCGCGGCCCGATGCCAAAGCCGATGTCGGCCGTCGACAGCCGGCGCAGCTCGCGCCCGGCCACCTGGGCCAGCGCCGCAATGCCCGGCTGGGCCTGACCGGCGCGCAGCCGGTCGAGCCCGAGCTTGACCAGCAGCCGGTTGTTGTCGTCGAGCTTGACCAGATCGGCCACGGTGCCCACGGCCACCAGATCGAGCAGCTTGTCGAGGCGCGGCTGGGTCTGCGCATCGAAGCGGCCGCGCGCGCGCAACTCGGCGCGCAGCGCGATCAGCACATAGAACATCACGCCCACGCCGGCCAGCTGGCGCGACGCAAAGCCGCAGCCCGGCTGGTTGGGATTCACGATGGCGCGCGCGTCGGGCAGGGTGGCGCCGACCGCGTGATGGTCGGTCACGATCACCTCGATGCCGTGGGCGTTGGCGTAGTCCACGCCCTCGTGGCTGGCGATGCCGTTGTCCACCGTCACGATCAGGTCGGGCTTGCGCGGCAGCGCCAGATCGACCACCTGCGGCGACAGGCCATAGCCGGTCTCGAAGCGGTTGGGCACCAGGTAATCGACGGTTGCGCCCAGCTCGCGCAGACCGCGCACGGCCAGCGCGCAGGCGGTCGCGCCATCGCAGTCGTAATCGGCCACCACCAGCAGGCGCTCGCCGTCCTCGATGGCGTCGGCGAGGCGCTCGGCGGCGTCGGCCAGGCCGAGCATGTCGGTCGGCGGCAGCAGCTTGCCGATGCTCGCGGCCGGCGGCGCGGAACAGCCGCGTTGCGCGTAAAGGCGCGCCAGCAGCGGATGCAGGCCGGCGCGGATCAGCGCGTCTTCCTTGCGCGGATCGCGCGGGCGCACGACAAAGCGCGGCGGTACGGCGGAATCGGACATCAGGCTTCCTCGGCCACGGGATCGACGGCCAGTGAATCGATCAGCTTGCGGCGCTGCCAGAACTTCCAGCCCGCGACGGCGCCGGCGCGCAATTCGCGCCAGTCGTGTTCGCTGCATGCAATCAGCTCGAAGCGCCGGCCCGAGGCGAGCAGCGGCGCAAACCAGTCGCGCTCCAGCGCGGCGATGGCGGCGCGCCAGCCGGCCCAGTCCTCGCGCGCGGCCGGCACTTCGAGTTCGTCGAGCAGGATGAGCGCATCGGTGCCCGGTTCGCGCGCCGGCTCGGCGGCGCGGTGCAGCCGGGCGAGGGCGCGCAGCGAGAGCTGATCGGCGCGCGCGGCAATCGCGGCCACCGGCGAAGGCGCCGCCGCACCGGCCAGCGCAAGACTGCCGCCGCCATGCACCCACAAGCCGTTTACCGTCGCCGCACCGCGCGCCTCGCGCGCCGCGCACACCGGATGCTCGAACCAGCTCATCTGGATTTCGTTCTGCAGCCGGCGCCAGTGGCGCGCGACCGCGTCGTACTCGCCGCCCGGCCCGCGCGCGCCCCACAGATCGATGTTGCGACCCAGCGCCCGCAGCGGCTCGGCGGTGCGCAGCGAGTCGAGCGCCGGCCAGTGCAGAAACCATTCATCCGGCGTCGGCCGCAGCAGCTGCGCGCCCAGCGGATCGAGCGACGGCGCAATCGCCTCGGCCAGCGCCGCCGCCTCGTCGGCGCCGAGGCCCGGCCGCAGCGTGGCCAGCACCACATGGTCGGTCGCCGCCGTGAAGCTGCACGGCTCCACGCACCACCAGCTTTTCTCGCCCGGGTCCACGCCCAGCGCCAGCAGCCGCAAGGCCGCTTCCGGCAGCGGATTGGGCACCGCCGGCCCGCGCGTCGTGCCCTTGCGCGACGACAGCATCCGCGCCGCCGCCGCCTGCGCCGCCCGCAGCGCCGCCTGATCGATCACCTCGTCGCCCGCCGGCCGCCGCAGGCCCAGCCGCCGCGCCAGCCAGCGCGACGCCGGCCGGCTGAACTGCACCGGCCCGCCGGCAGCAGCCACCTCCGCCGCCGACTCGCGCGCCAGCGGCCGCGCCTGGGCCAGCAGCGCCTGCAAGGCCGGCAGCGGAAGGTCGTCAAGCACCTCGTGCGCAACGCTGCGCGGCACGAGCAGATCGGGAACAAGCAGTTGCATGTGGGGGCGTCCTGGGAGGCCGGCGATTCTATGTCTATGGCAGACTCGCCCGCGCTCTCGGGGTGCCCCCCGACGGCAACCTTCTTGCAAAGCCCCCCGCTGTGTCCTTCTTCCAATCCTTCGAGTGGATGATCGGGCTGCGCTACACCCGCGCCCGGCGCGGCGCCCGGCGCAACCGCTTCATCTCTTTCATCTCCGGCATCTCCATGGCCGGCATCGCGCTCGGCGTGGCCGCGCTCATCATCGTGCTGTCGGTGATGAACGGCTTCCAGAAGGAAGTGCGCGACCGGATGCTTTCGGTGCTGTCGCACGTCGAAGTGTTCGCCCCCGAAGGCGGCCTCGACGACTGGCAGAAGACCGCCGCCGAAACCCGCGCCAACAAGCATGTGATCGCCGCCGCGCCCTATGTGCAGGGCCAGGTGATGATGGCCCGCGGCGACGTGTTCAAGGGCGCGCTCATCCGCGGCGTCGACCCGGCGCTGGAGCCGGCCGTGTCCGATCTGGCCACCGAGGTGCGCGAAGGCAATCTCGCCGATCTCGGCGCCGGGCAGTTCAACATCGTGCTGGGGCGGGGCCTTGCCAGCGAACTCGGCGTGGGCGTGGGCGACAAGGTCGCGCTCATCGCGCCCGAAGGCAGCGTCACGCCGGCCGGCGTCGTGCCCCGGCTCAAGCAGTTCAGCGTGGTCGGCATCTTCGAGAGCGGGCATTACGAGTACGACTCCACGCTCGCTCTGGTGGCGCTCGACGACGCCGCCAAGCTGTTCCGCACCGGCGGCCCGAGCGGCGTGCGGCTCAAGCTCGACGACATGCAGCTCGCCCCCGAGGTGGCGCAGGAACTGTCGCAGAGCCTCAGCGGCCATCTCTACATCCTGGACTGGACGCGCCAGAACAAGACCTGGTTTGCCGCCGTGAAGACCGAGAAACGGATGATGTTCATCATCCTGGCGCTCATCGTGGCCGTCGCCGCGTTCAACTTGGTGAGCACGCTGGTGATGACCGTGACCGACAAGCAGGCCGACATCGCCATCCTGCGCACGCTCGGCGCCGCGCCCGGCTCGATCATGAAAATCTTCGTCGTGCAGGGCGCGCTCATCGGCCTGTCGGGCGCCGCGCTCGGCGTGGGGCTCGGGGCGCTGGTGGCCTACAACATCGAGACCGTCGTGCCCTTCATCGAGCGCCTGCTCGGCGTGCAGTTCCTGCCCAAGGACGTGTACTTCATCAGCAGCCTGCCGAGCGATCCGCAGGCGAGCGACATCCTCACCATCGGCTGCGTGTCCATCGTGCTGAGCTTGGTGGCCACCCTTTACCCGAGCTGGAGCGCCTCGCGCGTGGAACCGGCCGAGGCGCTGCGCTATGAATGACCCGATCCGCCAACGCCCGGCCGCCGGCAGCGACGTGCTCGTCGCGCGCGACATCGGCAAGGTCTACCGCAGCGGCCCCGACGCGGTGGAAGTGCTGCGCGGCGTGGATTTCAGCGTGAAGGCCGGCGAGAGCGTGGCCATCGTCGGCGCCAGCGGCAGCGGCAAGAGCACGCTGCTGCACATTCTCGGCGGCCTAGACTGGCCCACGACCGGCAGCGTGACGCTGCTGGGCCAGAGCTATGCCGGACTGGATGAAGTGAAGCTCGGCCAGGTGCGCAACCGGTCGCTCGGCTTCGTGTACCAGTTCCATCACCTGCTGCCCGAGTTCAGCGCGCTGGACAACGTGGCGATGCCGCTGTTCATTCGGCGGATGGCGAAGGCGGAGGCGAGGGCGAGGGCGGCTGCGGTGCTGGAGGCGGTGGGGCTCGGGCATCGGCTGGGGCATGCGCCGGGGGAGCTGTCTGGCGGGGAGCGTCAGCGGGCGGCGATTGCGCGTGCATTGGTTACCGAGCCGGCTTGTGTGCTCGCCGATGAGCCGACGGGGAATCTGGATCGGGAAACGGCTGAGGTTGTATTTGAATTGATGGTTTCGCTAAATACGAGGCTTGGTGCAAGCCTCGTATTTGTTACCCATGACCGTGAACTAGCTGATCGTGCTTCTAGGCTGATATTAATTGCTAAGTAGGTAGCATGCTCCCAGCTACTTGGTTGATTTGGTTTGATTCAGCTAAGGATTTAATTTCACAAGGCTGAATATATGGCTATTGGATCGACAACTATTTCTTTTGTTCCTTTTCCAAACAGGCTGCGTTCAATATTTGCAATTTGATCTATCATTCCGCTAAGGCCTTCCTTTAAATTGCTTGCGCTATTTAGTGGTTTGATGGGCTCAACGGCCACAACTGTATCCGTTTTGGTCTGCGTTGCAATTCCGAGTAAGACCAGAGGTTTTTCGGTATTGCGTGAATATTTTCTAATGAGCAAGTCTTCAGATTCGCGAAGGTAGTCTCGTTTGAGGCAGGCTGAAAACAACAATTCATCAAAGGTTTGGTGAACTTCAAAGTTCCCGGAGAATCCGTATTCCGTGATTGAGCGTAAAGAGTTTAGAAAATCGGGATCAAGATAAAGTCCATTTTCTTTCGTAAACTGACTCCCGTCCTTTAATTGTTTTTCCAGTCTTGTAATTTCATTATGCCTATTTTTCAGACTCTTATTGCTTTTTAAGGCTTGAATCTCATTTAGGACCGGGGAAATCTTCTCATAGTTTGAAACATAATTGATAGCAATTCCAAGGGTGTTGAATGAGTCAAGGAGCGTTGTAATTTTGTCCGCATCGAAAAATCTCATATTTGACTCAATTCGCACGAATGATTTGACTTCGTTTGTGGGACGCGATTTTTCACTCGTGGTTGAAGAAAAATTGCTTATTAGATTAAGTTCTTCCAGTCGATTTTCAAAAATTGAGAAGGCGTGATCGTGTAAAACACGTTTTTCTATTTCTAGCTTATTTGAACTCATGGCTTTGGCAACCATACGCCCGCTGCCGACGGGCCCCTTTTGTTCTTCATTGGAATCTTTGCTGGTGCCTGACTCGTGTAAAACGTATTCAGTAATGCCTTCAAAAATTTGGGCCGAAAGCGAAAACATCTTGCTTTGGTCAAGGTAAATTATGTTTTTCATTTTCGTTCTTCCTGTTCATAAATTCTTGGTAATAGCGACGCCGAGTATCTATGAAAGACCAGACGGCAACGCAGACGCCAAGCAGTATGGCAATGATTAAAATGGTAAGCAAGATGATGCTCAACATTCGCCTCCAACTTTCGAATGATTGAATCGATCTAATGCGGAAAATGAAAGTAGCAGCGATGTTAAAGCCAGTCCAATTGAGCAGGTTCTTACTGCCCCGAAATCGACCACATTGTTTGCTGATTCGCCTATTAGGGTAATGGCGTAAAGGGTGCTGTAAATCACTATAAAAAATATGGACACTCCATTTTGAATGGTTTTCCAATTTTTATCTTTGCTGGGTAAATGCTCGATTTCATTTAAAACCGAAATATGCAATATGAGTCCAAAGGCGACGACGTCTCCTGGGGAAATGACGGTGGTCGGTCCGTTATTTGTAATAAGCCATACTAATATTCTGGTTGCTATTGGTAATAAACCAATAAATACCGTATAGATAAACCATTTTGTCTTGTTAATGGTTCGCATATCTTTGATGTCAGTGTTATGGTGCTTGATGGGTTAAGTGATGAAGATTATACCCGACGAACGTATATATGGCGTAAATAATAGGTGGTAATTTTGCATTAAGAATGTTCAGTGTGCTGTGCGTGACATGTTGCGTCAATTCGAGGTGTTTAAATTTTTGTTTGCACCAACTCCTTACTGAAAGAGTTGGCGTCTTGAATTTCAGCTTAATCATTCACGCCGCGTAAGCAATGTTTTGTCATTTGTGATGATGGAAATTACGCTCAGCACAGGCAGGCGAAAGATTAAATAACTTCCACACAGACTGCGCTCAGTTGATATCGTTCCGGCTTATCCGCGTTATTGTGGTTGGGCTTCTCATGTTTCCAAATACCCCATCCCCGCCCCCACCATCAACCGATTCCACCCATTGATCTCCGCCACCGCCAGCGACAAATCCGCCATTTCCTTCGGCGAAAACACCGCGCTGGCCTGATCCCAAATCACCGCCGCCAAGCCGCTGCTGTCCGCCAACCGCGTCAGCGCCTCGCCCCAAGCCAGCGCCGCGCGTTCCCGCGCGCTGAATACCGTCGCCTCGCGCCATACCGCCAGCAGATTCAATTGCGCGTCGCTCACGCCGTGCTGGCGCGCAATCGGCACATGCATCGCCACGCAATAGGCGCAGCCATTCATCTGCGAAATGCGCAGCCGCAGCAATTCGAGCAGGCCGAGTTCGAGGCCGCAGCCGTCCACATAGCCATGCACGCCGCGCATTGCCTGAAAGCCCTTGGGCGCGAGGGCGAAGAAGTCGAAGCGCTGTTCCATCTGCATTTCCTTCAAGGCGGGCGGCCGGGTGCCGCCCCGAATGCAGGCAATGCTAGGCGGCAAGTGGCTCGGCCTGAATAGCCATTTAGACTCTTTCCGGTTGAGCCATTCACCTCGGAAAGCGACGCATGCGCCAGGCCCCCGACATCGAACTCGGCGTTGCGCCGCGCCCGGCCGGCGTCACGCGCCAGCGCTGGCTGTACGACGAATTGCGCGGCGCCATCCTCGCTGGGCGGTTGCGGCCGGGCCAGCGCCTGCCGCCCAGCCGCGACTTCGCGCGCCAGCAGGGCGTGTCGCGCGGCACGGTGCTGGCGGTGTATGCCCAGCTCGCGGCCGAGGGCTATCTGACCGGCGCGGTCGGCAGCGGCACGGTGGTGTCGGGGCGCCTGCCCGAGGGCGCGGCGGTGGCGCCCGCGAGCGTGCTGGCGCGGGCCGAGGTTGTGGCGGCGCCGCCTCCTGTAGCTGCGGCGGCGCGGCTTTCGCAGCGCGGTGTGCGGCTGGCGGCCACGCCGTTTCCGGTCGATGAATCCGTCGGCCCGCTGCGCTGCTTTCGCGCCAACCAGCCCGACTTTTCGGCCTTTCCGCTCGCGGTGTGGAACCGCATCGCGGCGCAGCGCGCGAGCGCCTTGCGGCCAGCGCGGATGGCCTACGGCGATGCGGCCGGCCATCTGCCGCTGCGCCAGGCCATCGCGGCGCATCTGCGCACCGCCCAGCGCATCGACTGCGATGCGCGGCAGGTGATGATCGTCGGCAGCGCCCAGCAGGCGCTCGATCTGGCGTCGCGGCTGCTGCTCGACGAGGGCGACGCGGTGTGGATGGAAGACCCGGGCTATCCGGGCGCGGCGCGGCTGTTCGAGGCCAACGGCGCGCGCGTGGTGCCGGTGCCGGTCGATGCCGACGGCCTGCGCGTGGACGCCGGCACGCGGCTCGCGCCCGAGGCGCGGCTGGCCTATGTGACGGCGGCGCACCAGTCGCCGCTGGGCATGGCGCTGGCGCTCGACCGTCGGCTGGCGCTGCTGCGCTGGGCTGCCGGCTGCGGCGCGACGGTCATCGAGGACGATTACGACAGCGAGTTCCGCCATGCCGGCACGCCGCTGGCGGCGCTCAAGAGCCTGGATGGCGGCGGGCGGGTGATCTATCTGGGCAGCTTCAGCAAGCTGCTGTTTCCGTCGCTGCGGCTGGCCTATGTGGTGCTGCCCGACTGGCTGGTCGAGCCGTTTGCGGCGGCGCTGTCGCTGGGCTGCCGGCAGGTGGCGCCGCAGGCGCAGGCGCTGCTGGCCGAGTTCATCGCCGAGGGCCATTTCGCGCGCCATGTGCGGCGCATGCGGCTGCTGTACAGCGAGCGCGCGGCGGCCTTGCAGGCGGCGGTGACGGCCCAGCTGGGCGGCTGGCTCGATCTGCTGCCGATCACCACCGGCCTGGATGCGGCCGGGCTGCTGACCGCCGGTAGCGACGACTGCGCGGTGGTGGCGCGGCTGGCGGCGGCGGGCGTGGAGGCGCGGCCGCTGTCCTTCTATGCGCTGGGCGCGGCCGGCGCGCCGGGGCTGGTGCTGGGCTTTTCGGCCTTTGGCGTGGACGAGATCCGCGCCGGCGTGGCGGCGATGGCGCGCGCGCTGCCGGGCTGAGCCGCTGCCAAATCCGCTTACACACTGCCGTCTTTATCCGCTCGCGCCTGCCGCGCAAATCACCAAGACTTATCTGCGCCGACGCTTCGCCGTCGCGCACCGTTTCCCAACTCCGGATGAATCCATGACCGACGCCCTTCGCACCCCCGAACACCCGATCGATCCCCTGTTCACCAACCGCTGGTCGCCGCGTGCCTTCACCGGCGAGCCGATCCCCGAAGCGCAGCTGCTCAGCCTCATTGAGGCCGCGCGCTGGGCGCCGTCGGCCTACAACGCCCAGCCGTGGCGCTTTGTCTATGCGCTGCGCGACACGCCGGAATGGGCGCCCATCCTCGACGGCCTCGTCGAGTTCAACCAGGGCTGGGCGCAGCGCGCGTCGGCGCTGGTGGTGGTGGTGTCGCGCACGGTGTCGGTATCGCCGGGTGCGACCGAGGCCAAGCCCAATCCCTGGCATGCCTTCGATACCGGCGCGGCCTGGGCCAGCCTGGCGTTCCAGGCGACGCTGGCCGGCTGGTACACGCATGCGATGGCCGGCTTCGATGCCACGCGACTCGCGGCCAACATCGGCGTGCCGCCCGATCACGCGATCCAGGCGGTGGTCGCCATCGGTCGCCCGGGCGACAAGTCGGTGCTGCCCGAGGGCCTTCAGGCGCGCGAGCAGCCGTCGCCGCGCCAGCCCTTCGCGTCCATCGCGGCCAAGGGCAAGTTCGGCTTCGGCGGTTAAGCGGGCCGGGCCGGCGCCTCAGCGCGAGCGCGGCAGCAGCGCCGGCACCAGCGGCCGGCTCAGCCGCTCGCGCCACCAGCGCAGCGCGCGGCCGTCGGCGCCGGTCTTCCACGCGAGCCAGAAGGTTTCGGGCGCGCGCGGTTCTTCCACTTCCAGCTCCACCAGCCCGCCGCGCGCCAGCTCGGCCTCGACGCAGGCGCGCGGCACAAAGCCGTGACCAAGCCCGGCGCTCTGGCAGGCGATCTTGGCCGCCATCGTCGGCACGGTGATGCGCGACTGGCCGGCGGCCAGCCCCACGGTGCGGTCGGCCAGCCCGCGCGCGCTGTCGCCCACCACGATGGCCGTGTGCGCCAGCAGATCGCCGCGCGCCACCGGCCGCCCCAGCCGCGCCAGCGGATGCAGCGGCGCGACGCAGAACACGAAGTCGAGCCGGCCCACGTCGAGCATCTGATGGCCGCCGCCGGCCGGGCCCTCGCCGGCCGCGATCACCAGATCGGCGCGGCCGTCGCGCAGCGCCTCCCAGGTGCCGGTGAGCGCCTCGCTGCCCAGCCGCAGCCGGGTGCCGCAGGCCAGCGTCTCGAAGGCGGCGATGTCCTGCACCAGCGCCTCGGTCGGGATCAGCGAGTCGTGCACGAGGCGCAGCTCGGCCTCGTAGCCGGTCGCGATCTGGCGCAGCCGCGACTCCAGATCGCCGGCCGCCGCCAGCAGCCAGCGGCCCTCGCGCAGCATTTCGGCGCCGGCCGGCGTGAGCGTGACGCGCGGACCGTTGCGCTCGAACAGCTTCACGCCGAGCTGCTCCTCCAGCTTGCCGACCGCATACGAGATGGTCGACGGCACCTTGTTGAGCCGCGTCGCGGCGGCGGCAAACGAGCCGTGGCGCGCGATCGCGTCCACCACCTCGATCGCATCGAGACTCAGCCTCAGCATCGGTTTCGCTCCCGCAATCGATCATCGAAAACTTCGATCATAGGCGGGTGAAAGACTCGTCAACGGCGCGTTTCAGAAGCCGATGATTCGTTCATGCCGTGGCGTTAAACCCAGCCCGGCAACGTGAAAGCAGTCGAACGAATCACCGTCATCCAAGGAGCCCGTCATGCTTGAAGTCCGCCGCGCGCAAGACCGTGGAATCGCCAATCTCGGTTGGCTGAATTCGCATCACACCTTCTCGTTTGGCCATTACCACGACCCGCAGCAGGTCGGCTTCTCGGACCTGCTGGTCATCAACGACGACCGCGTCCAGCCCTCGCGCGGTTTCGGCACCCATCCGCACCGCGACATGGAAATCATTTCCTACGTGCTCGACGGCGCGCTGGAACACAAGGATTCGATGGGCAACGGCTCGGTCATCGTCCCGGGCGATGTGCAGCTGATGAGCGCCGGCACCGGCGTGCGCCACAGCGAGTTCAACCACTCGACCGAGCAGGTCACGCACTTCCTGCAAATCTGGATCGTGCCGGGCCGCAAGGGCGTGACGCCGGGCTATCAGCAGACCAATTTCGGCCCGGAAGAAAAGCGCGGCCGGCTGCGGCTGGTGGTGTCGCCGGATGGCGCGGATGGCTCGCTGGTGGTGAACCAGGATGCGCGGCTTTATGCCGGGCTGTTCGATGGCGCGGAGCGCGCGTCGGTCACCTTGGGTGCCGGCCGTAATGCCTATGTGCATGTGGCGCGCGGCAGCGTGGAGCTGAACGGCGAGCGCCTTGAAGCAGGCGACGGCGTGCGCATCCGCGATGCCGGCGAGCTGACGCTGGCGAACGGGCAGGGCGCCGAGGTGCTGGTGTTCGACCTGCGCGGGCAGGAGCTGCCGGTGATGTGAGCCGGCTGGCAAGCCAGGCTCAGGAAGGCCGGGCGCTGGAACCGGCGGGCGCTTGCGGGCCCGTCAGTCCGGCGCCGCCGCCGCGCACCCTGCCGGCGGCGCATCCGCATCCGGTGCTCCCTGCCGCGTCGCGCGCCAGAACAGCAGCGCCACCGCGCTCGTGACCGCGCCCGCCGCGCACACGCCCGACCAGCCGGCGCGTGCGTACAGCCAGGTCGAGGCCAGCGCGCCCACCGCCGAGCCGAGCGAATAAAAGCTCATGTAGGCGGCGGTCAGCCGGCTGCGCGCCTCGGGGCGCAGCCTGAGCACCAGCCCCTGGTTGGCCACATGCACGCTCTGGAGGCCGAAGTCGATCGCGATCACGCCGGCCACCAGCGCCCACAGCGACCACGGCAGCAACGCGATCGGCACCCAGGCCAGCAGCATCGCGAGCAGGCCCAGCCCGGTCGCGCGCTGTGCCTGTCCCCGGTCGGCGCTGCGACCGGCGCCGCGCGCGCCCAGCGCGCCGGCCACGCCCGCCAGCCCGAACAGACCCACCTGCGTGTGCGACAGCGAATGCGGCGGCGCCGACAGCGGCAGCACCAGCGGCGTGAGCAGCAGGTTCACCGCGCCGAAGATCAGCATCGCCAGCGTCGCGCGCACCCGCAGCAGCGGCTCGCGCGCGAGCAGCGCGAAGGTCGAGCCGATCAGCCGCGCATACGACAGCCGGGACGGCGCCGGCTCGACCGGCAGCGCGCGCCGCAGCAGCAGCGCCAGCGCCAGCGTCGCGCCGGCCGAGGTCGCGTACACCGAGCGCCAGCCCGCGAGGTCGGCCAGCGCCCCCGACACCGTGCGCGCAAGCAGGATGCCGATGACGATCCCGCCAGTGACGCTGCCCACCGCGCGGCCGCGCCGGGCGGGCGGCACCAGGCTGGCCACATGGGCCACCAGCACCTGAGTCACCACCGCCAGCAGCCCGACGACGCCAAGCGCGCCCAGCAGCACGTCCGGCCCGGGGGCCAGCGCCACCGCCACCAGCGCGAGCGCCGACAGCAGCGACTGCCCGACGATCAGCGCGCGCCTTGGCAGCAGATCGCCCAGCGGCACCAGCAGCAGCAGGCCGAGGCCGTAGCCGATCTGCGTGACCGTCACCGGCAGCCCGGCCGTCGCCCGGTCCAGCGCGAACTCGTCGGCCAGCGTGTCGAGCAGCGGCTGGGCGAAATAGACGTTCGCCACCGCCAGCCCGCAGGCCACGGCAAACAGCAGCAGCACCGCCGGGCGCGGCGCCGCGGTCTCAGGCGCCGAGGCCGTCATGGAAGCGCTCGATGCGCGCGGCGATCTCCTCACCCAGTTCCTCCAGCGCGAAATGGCCGGTGTCGAGCAGGTGGAAGTCGATGCGTTCCAGGTCGCGCCGATAGGGATGGGCACCCGACGCCGGAAAGATCGCGTCATTGGCGCCCCACACGACCAGCGTCGGCGGCTGATGCTCGCGGAAATAGGCTTGCCAGGCCGGATAGCGCCCCGGGTTGCTGCCGTAGTCGTGCAGCAGGGCCAGCATTGCCTCCTTGTTGCCGGGCCGGTCGAGCAGGGCGCGCTGCAGCAGCCAGTTGTCGGGGCTGATGCGCTCGGGTCGGCGCACGCCGTGGATGTAGTTCCATTCGAGCGCCTCGGGCGACATGCCGGCTTCGCGGATGCGCGCGAAGTTCTCCGGCGACGGGTCGCGCCACAGCTCGCGCACCGGCGCCCAGAAGCTGTCGGGCAGGCCTTCCTCGTAGGCATTGGCGTTCTGCACCACCAGAAAGCTCACCCGCTCCGGATGCCGGCTGGCGAGGCGAAAGCCCACCGGCCCGCCGAAGTCCTGCATGTACAGGCCGTAGCGCGTGAGGCCGAGCTGCCCGGTGAAGCGCTCGACCACGTCGGCGAGGCGGTCGAAGGTGTAGGCGAAATCCTCCTTCGCGGGCGCGTCGCTGTGGCCGAAGCCCGGATAGTCGGGCGCGACCAGATGGAAGCGGTGCGCAAGCCGCTCGATCAGCTCGCGGAACATGAAGGACGACGCCGGAAAGCCGTGCAGCAGCAGCAGTGTGGGCAGGGCCGGGTCGCCGGCCTCTCGATAGAAGACCTTCAGGCCGTCGACGGTGGTGCTGCGGTAGTGAGTGGTCATGGCTGAACCTGTGGGATGACATGGCGGGGCCGGCGCGCGGGCCGGCAGCTTCCGGCGCGGCGAAGAGTTCGCGCCTTTCTTGGTTGCATGTTGCAACCAAGTTGCCTTGTAGCATGGGCGGTTGTATGATGCAACCACTTGCCGCGCGACCCCGGCGCGGCCGACCCGACCCCGAGCCGGAGAAGAAAACCATGGTCAAGCGCACCAGTCACAAGAGCGCCAGCTGCCCGGTGGCGCGCCCCCTGGACGCGATCGGCGACTGGTGGTCGCTGCTCATCATCCGCGACGCCTTCGACGGGCTGAGGCGCTTCGGCGAGTTCCAGAAGAGCCTCGGCCTCGCCAAGAACATCCTCTCGGCGCGGCTGCGCAATCTGGTCGAGCACGGCATCTTCGAGACCGTGCCGGCCGCCGACGGCAGCGCTTACCAGGAATACGTGCTCACCGCGAAGGGGCGCGGCCTGTTCCCGCTGCTGGTGGCGCTGCGCCAGTGGGGCGAGGACTGGTTTTTCGACCCGGCCGAGCCGCATGTGCAGCTGGTCGATCGGGAACGCGGCGAGCCGGTGCGCCGGCTCGAGCTGCGCTCGCAGGACGGCCGCCTGCTGGACGCGACCGACACCATCGTGCGGCACGGCTGAGCCGGTGCCGGCCGGCGTGCGCATCGCAGCGGCCCGATCCGGACCGCTGCCGCCACCGCCTTATTGCAGATTGAGCGCGTTGGTCAGATCGCCCATCGGCGTGCCGCCGGCGGCCTTGAGCGCGTTGTCGCGGCTGGCAAGGCCGGCCAGCGTGTCGAGGCCGAAGCGGCGGGTGATCAGCCGCAGGATCGACGCGGTGTCGTACTGCGTGTGATCGACCGTGCCCTTCTTGGCCAGCGGCGAAACGATGATCGCCGGGATGCGCGTGCCCGGGCCGAGCAGGTCGCCCTTGGGCGGTGCAACGTGGTCCCACACGCCGCCGAACTCGTCGTAGGTGATGACGACGACCATGTTCTTCCACTGCGGGCTGGCCTGGAGCTTGGCGATCAGGTCGGCGATCTTGGCGTCGCCGTCGGTCAGGTTGGCATAGCCCTCGTGCTGGTTGTAGACGCCTTCGGGCTTGTAGAAGGCCACGGCCGGCAGGCTGCCGGCGGCGGCGGCGGCGACCAGATCGTTGTAGTCCTTCAGGTGGCTCGCGCGCTCGCCGGCATGCTTCACCGGGTCGAAGGCGGCGTAGTAGTTGAACGGCTGGTGATGCGGCTGGAAGTCGACATTCGACGTGGTGGCGATGCCGTTGGAATTGCCGGCATAGATCACCGTGCGCTTGGTGGCCGGGTCCTGCGTGCCGTCGTTCAGCGCGGCATTCCACGCGCCGCCGTACCAGGCCCAGCTCACGTTCTTGGCCGTGAGCAGGTCGCCGATGGTCTTCTGCGTCTGCGGCGGCAGCGTGGTCGCGGCAGCGGTGTTGGCATACAGGTTGTTGTTGCCGTCGATGCTGGCCGGCGCGACGCCGCTCGGCTGATACGGCGCCTGCATGGTGTTGACGGCGTAGAACTTGCCGTCGCCGAAGTAGTTGGCCGGCGTGATGTTGCCGCTCTTCACGTACACCGGCGGGCCGTCCAGCGCCGAGGCCGGGCTGGTGGCGGCGGTGGTCAGGCGCGGCAGGTACTTGCCGCTGCTGTCGGTGTCGAGCACTGCGATCGTCGGCTTGGCGGCGGCGGTGTCGGCGTTGGGATACTCGGGCGCGCAGGCGCAGATCAGGTACTGGTGGTTCAGGAACGAGCCGCCGAACGCGCCTTCGAAGAAGTTGTCGGCCAGCACGTACTGCTGCGCCAGCTTGTAGAGCGCCGAGCCGCTGTAGTCGAAGTGGCCCATCGTCAGACCGCCGGCATCGGCCCAGGCGGCGAACATGTCGTTCTTGCCGCCATCGATCTCCATCTGGTTCTCGAAGAAGCGGTGATACAGGTCGCGGGTGACGGTGGAAGTCGTCAGCGTGGCATTGGCCGTGGCCTTGAAGGCGGTCTCGACCTGGAACGGCTGGTTGGCCAGGCCGGCGCTCTGCGCTGCGGTCACCACCGGCGAGATGCCGGGCGCGGTCACGCCGCCCCAGGTCTGCGGCAGCGTGGCCAGCACCGTCGTGCCGTTGCGGTCCTTCTGCGGCACATAGGCAGCGGTCGGCTTGCCGTTGGCATCGATCACGGCGCTCAGGCCATTGGCGCCCGGGAAGTTGCCGAACAGGTTGTCGAACGAGCGGTTCTCGGCATAGATCACCACGATGTTCTGGACCTTGGCCTTGAGCCCGTCATCGACGCTGGTCGTGGTGTTGTCGCTGTTGCAGGCGCCAAGCGCGAGCAGCGCCGCCAGCGAAATCAGCGTGCGACGCGGGAAGAAAGGGGTGGTCATGTTGGGCAGTCCTGTCGGCATGGGCGGATGAAAAGCGCCGAGCCTGTAGGCCAGCAATGACCGCGCAATGAAGACAGGTTTGCGAAAGGTGCAAGTCACTCCGGCGCTTTTTTCTGTCACGGATGTGAACTAGCTTCGCTGCCATGAAAAAAATCCTGAGCCTGCTATGGCTGCTCGCACTGCTGCCCGCGACTGCGCTGCCGGCGTCGTTCTACGGCACGCCCTTCGAGCGCCAGCCCAGCCCGGCCGAGCTGACCGAGCTGGGGCGCGCGCTGTTCTCGGATGCGCGGCTGTCGGCATCGGGGCGCGTGTCCTGCGCGTCGTGCCATGACCCGGCGCATGCCTACGGTCCGCCCGATGGCCGCGCGGTGCGGCTCGGCGGGGCCGATCTGCGCCAGCCCGGGCTGCGCGCCGTGCCCTCGCTCAGGTATCAGCAGGACACGCCGCCGTTCAGCGAGCATTTCAGCGAATCGGATGGCGACGACAGCGTCGATCAGGGCCCGACCGGCGGCCGCGACTGGGACGGCCGCGCCGCGTCGGCGCATGAGCAGGCGGCCGGGCCGCTGCTGTCGCCGTTCGAGATGGCCAATGCCAGCATGCCGGCGGCGGTGGCGCGGCTGCGGCAGTCGCCCAATGCCGGCCGCATGCGCGCGGCCTTCGGCGCCGGCCTGTTCGACGACGACCGCAAGGCCTGGAATGCGCTGCTGCTGGCGCTGGAGGTATTCCAGCAGAGCCCGCAGGACTTCTATCCCTACAGCAGCAAGTACGACGCGTGGTTGCGCCGGCAGACCGAGCTGAGCCCGGCCGAGCGGCGCGGGCTGGCGCTGTTCGACGATCCGGCCAAGGGCAATTGCGCGCAGTGCCATGTGAGCGCCATCAAGCGCGGCGCGTTCCCGCAGTTCACGGATCGCGGCTTCATCGCCACCGGCGTGCCGCGCAACCGCGCCATTCCGGCCAATGCCGATCCGGGCTACTTCGACCTGGGCCTGTGCGGGCCGCTGCGCACCGACCTGCGAGGCCAGACCGGCTATTGCGGCATGTTCAAGACGCCGACGCTGCGCAACGTGGCGACGCGCAGCGTGTTCTTCCACAACGGCGTGTTCCATCGGCTGGAGGATGCGGTGCGCTTTTATGCCGAGCGCGATGTGCATCCCGAGCGCTTCTATCCGCGCGCGGCCGACGGCAAGCCGCGCAAGTTCGACGACCTGCCGGCGGCCTATGCCGGCAATGTGAACCGCGAGCCGCCGTTCGACCGCAGCGTGGGCCAGCGGCCGGCGCTCACGGCGGCCGAGATCGCGGATGTGGTGGCGTTTCTGCGCACGCTGACCGACGGCTACCGGGCGCCGGCGCGCTGAGGCGGCGGGCGCCGCGCCAGTGCCGCGCCGGCCAGCATCGCCAGCGGCAGCAGCCAGGGCAGTCGCGCGCCCGGGCCGTCGCTGCCGCCGGCCAGCACATCGAAATGCACCGTGGCCAGCGTGGCGATGGCGGCAAAGCTGGCCAGCGACAGCGCGGCGCTGGCCAGCACCACCGGCCGGCGCGGCCGGGCCCGCGCGAAGTGGCACAGCGTGGCCAGCGCCGCCACGCCCATCAGCACGATGATGCCGAGCGTGCCCAGCGCCGACAGCAGCGTGAACAGCGTCAGCACCGGATCGGCGCCGGCCAGCGCAAACAGCCCCACCGCCAGCAGCGCCGAGCCGCTCTGCGCCAGCGAGCCGGCATGCGGACTGCCGTGGCGCGCATGGATGCGGCCCAGCCGCGCCGGCAGCAGCCGGTCGCGGCCCATCGCAAACAGATAGCGCGCCACCGCGTTGTGAAACGCCAGCAGGCTGGCATAGGCGCTGGTCAGGTAGAGCGCGCGCAGCAGCGCCGGCATGGCGCCGCCCATGTAGCGCTCGGCCAGCACAAACAGCAGCTCGGTCGGATCGGGCAGGGCGCGCAAGGCGTCGAGCGTGGCGCCGGCGCCCAGACCGGTCACCACCGCCCAGGCGGCAAAGCCGTAGAAGCCGCCGATCAGCAGCACCGAGCCCCAGGTGGCGAGCGGCACGCTGCGCGCCGGATTGCGCGCCTCCTCGCTGTAGAGCGCGGCCGCTTCAAAGCCCACGAAGCAGGCGAAGCACATCGTCAGCGCCACCGCCGGCGCGCCGGCCAGCGCCAGCGCCGGCGTGAACGGCCGCGCATCGATGCCCTCGGCGCCGCCGGCCCGCACGATGCAGAAGCCGAGCGCCAGCACCGCCAGGTATTCGCCCGCGACCAGCAGGCCGAGCAGCCGCGCCGACAGGTCGACCTGGCGATAGCCGAGCAGCGCGATCGAGCCCCAGGCCGCCAGCGCCGGCAGCCACCAGGGCAGCGCCGGCTCCAGCAGCGGCAGCAGCAGCCCGCGCGCGGCGGCGCCGAACAGGCCGTACAGGCTGATCTGCATGGCGCTATAGCCCAGCAGCGCCAGCAGACCGGTGGCGCCGGCCCAGCGCCGGCCCAGGCCGCGCGCGGCAAAGGCATAGAAGGCGCCGGCCTCGGGCACGTCGAGCGCCATGGCGGTGTAGGCGGTGGCAAACACCAGCAGCACCGCCGTCGCCAGCACGAACATGGCCGGCAGCCCGGGCCCGTTGCCGAACAGCATGGCCACTGGCAGGCCGCCGGCGATCGCCACCAGCGGCCCCGAGGCCGAGATGACGAAGAAGGCGATGGCAAACGGGCCGAGCGTGGCGTGGCGGCGACCGGGGCGGGCGGGAGTGGCGTGGGCGTCCATGGCTGCGCGGGAGCGGAACGGAATGTTCCGGGCCGCGAGCATGGAGCAAGTGCCGCACCGGCCGGGCGCCGGCGGTCGGGTGGACGGATGCGGTCGGTCGGCTTGGCGGCGGTCGGCGGCGGTCGGCGGTCGGCTGCGGTCGGCTGCGGTCGGATCGGCGCAGCGAACGCGCCGATGCCGCGCCGCCTGCCGCAGTTCAGCGCGCCGGCTTGAGCAGGCTGGCGCGCAGCGCGCGGTTGTCGGCCGGCGTGGGCTTGCGGTTGCGCGCGGCGTCGATGTCGGCCGGCGCGATGTCGAAGCCTTCGGGCGCGTCGTTGAGCACGGTGGCCACGTAGCGAAGGATGTCGGCCAGCTCTTCGCTGGAGCGGTTGCCGAATACCGGCATCACGCCGTTGTAGGCGTCGCCGTCGATGCTGCGCAGCGGGCCGTTGAGCCCGCCGACCACCACCTGCGCCAGATAGCCGGCCGCCTGCGGCGCCGCCAGATGCAGCCGCAGCGTGCGCGCCAGCGGCGGCGCCACGCCGGGCACGCCGGCGCCGCCTTCGCCGTGGCAGGCGATGCAGTGGGTGTCGAAGCCGGTCTTGCCGGCGGTCTGCGCCGGGGCGGGCAGGGCGGCCAGGCCAAGGCCGGCGGCGAGGACGAGGGAGCGGAGCGAGGGCATGGTCGGGCTCGATGACGGGAACAGGCGCCCAGCCTAGAAAACCGTCTGCCGCTGCGGTTAGCCGAAATTGGCAGCTGTGCCTGCTTGCCAATTTCGGCTAACGCCGGCCGCCGCGCGGCGCGCATATTGATGGGAATTGCATTCTGAAAATCCGCCGCGCCAATTCGCCCGGGCGCAATTGCATCGATTGTCGCTGCGGATTGATGCAATTCAGTTCAATTCGGCTGCGAGCCGAATTGGCAGCGGGCTTGCGACGGCGGTTTTCCGCGCTTGCCGCTGGCGGTGCCGGCCGGTTTCTCCTGCGGTGCATGCCTGCTTGCGGCTGGTGCGCCAGCATCGACGGAATTGCGCTGGGCGAAATGAATTGCGCCCGGCCAATGCCGATTGAAAGCCGGCCGATGGCTGATGAACGGAATTGCCGATTGGTGCAGTTGTTGCATGTCGATACGCGAATTCATTTCCGTCCGACATCACCGACATTTCCGCCATTGCCGGCGAGGCGCCCATGCCGTTCGACGATTCCGCCCTTTCCGATTGCCTGGTGCGCCACGGCGAATACCAGGAGCCGAACAGCAGCTGCGACTTCGTCGGCTGGCAGCTCGAGTACGACCAGCTCGCCGCCGGCCGCTTCCTGAGCCGGGCGCGCGAGCTGCACGTCGACGGCATCCAGATCTTCACCGAGTCGACCAACGCCTTGCTGGGCGAGCGCGGCTGCGGCCCGGCGGGCGATTTCATCTTCGGCTTTCCGCTTGGCTTTGCCGAAGGCGACGACTGCCTGCTCAACGGTCAGCGCTGGGGCCGGGGCGCGGCGCCGCTGTTTCGCGGCGGGGTCGAGATCGAGGCGGTGCTGCCGCCGATGGACCTGCTGGTGGTGAGCGTGCGGCAGGAGCTGCTGGCCGATTACGCCGAGGTCATGAGCGGCATCGCCACCCGGCACTGGCTGGCCGGCAGCCAGATCGCGGTGTTCGACAACGCGCCGCTGGTGCGCGCCGCCGGCAACGGCATTGCCGCGCTGGCGCAGACGCTGTTCGACGCGCCGGGCCGGCTGGCCGGTGCGCCGGCGCGGCGCCAGGTGCAGCAGGAGGTGCTCGGCGCGCTGCTGCCGATCGTCGAGCAGTCGCTCGGCCTGCCCGAGCTGGCGTCGTCGGACATGAACCGCACCCGGGTCGTGCAGCGGGCGCGCGATTACGCGCTCGGCCATCTCGACGAGCCGCTGCAAATCATCGATGTGTGCCGCGCGCTCGGCGTGTCGCGGCGCACGCTGCAATACAGCTTCGAGCAGGTGCTGGGCATGAATCCGCTCAGCTATCTGCGCACGCTGCGGCTCAACGGCGCGCGGCGCGATCTGCTGGCCGCCGCCGAGCGCGAGGTCAAGGTGAAGGACGTGGTCGAGCGCTGGGGCTTCTGGCATCTGAGCCGCTTCAGCGCCGAATACCGCGAGCTGTTCCACGAGCTGCCATCCGAAACCCTGGCCACCGCGCGCGACCTGCGGGTGCTGGCCCAGGCCGCCTGAGCGGCCCGGCCGGGCGCAGCGGGCCCGGGCGGGCCGGCCGCGCCCGGCGGTTCACCGCTGCGCGAGCGGCCCGCTGCGGCCGAACAGCAGCGCCCGGCCGTCGGATGCGGTCACCAGCGTGGTCAGCGTCGGCCGGTCGTCCCGCTGCGCGTGGCTGAAGCTCGCCCCCGCGTCGTCGCTGGCAAGCGTGTTGCCGTCGAGCGCGCTGGCGCGAATCTTCCGACCACTGGCCACGAGATCGGTGATGGAGCTGCGGATGCCGCTGTCGACCGGCTGCCAGCTGGCGCCGGCATCGGCGCTGCGGTACAGGCTGCCGCGCAGCCCGGCCACCAGCAGCGTGCCGTCGGCCAGCGCGGTGCCGGCCCACAGGCTGCCGCGATAGCCGGTGTCGAGATAGCGCCAGCTGGCGCCGCCGTCGGCGCTCCTGAGCACGCTGCCGCGCTCGGCGGCGATGTAGAGCGCGCCGTTCGGATCGGCGAACAGGCGGTAGAGGTTGCGGTCGGCGCGCCTGGCGCCGTCGGGCGCGGGCAGCGTCACGGTTTCCCAGTGCTGGCCGCCGTCGTCGGTGTGCAGCAGCAGCGACCACAGGCCGCAGGCCCAGCCGCTGCTGGCGCTGGTGAACAGCACCGAGAACAGCGGCTGGTCCACGGCGGTGTCGCGGCGTTGCAGCGTCCAGTGCTCGCCGCCGTCGGCGCTGGCCAACACCACGCCGTCATGGCCCACGGCCCAGCCGTGCTGCGGGTCGGCAAAGCTCACGGCGGTGAGCGTGCTGCGCACCGGCACGGCGGCGGCCTGGCGGTAGCTCTTGCCGTCGTCGTCCGACAGCAGCACCACGCCGCGTTCGCCCACGGCCACGATGCGCGTGCCGGCGCGGGCGCTGCCCAGCAGCAGCGAATGCAGCGCGTCGTCGCTGCGCCGGGCCGGTTGCGGCCGGTCGGCATCGGTTGGCGCGGCATTGGCGCTGCCGGCGCCGGCGGCGCTCGCGCCCGAGACCGGCGCGGCGCCCGCACCGAGGGCCAGCGCGGCGGCAAGGGCGGCGGCCAGGCCGGCGCGGCGGAGTTGGAGAGTCGGTTTCATGCGGGCCTCAATGGTTCATCAGGGCGCTGGCGCGCACCGGCTTGCGGCGCGGGAACAGGCGTTCGAGCCAGACCGCGAGCGCCGGCAGCGCGGTCATCGCCATCACCAGATTGACCACGAACATGAAGGCCAGCAGCTTGCCCATGTCGGCCTGGAACTTGAGCGCCGAGAAGCTCCAGGTGGCGACGCCGATGGCCAGCGTGAGCGCGGTGAAGATCGTGGCCATGCCCACTTCGCGGATCGCCAGCTCCAGCGCCCGGGCGATGTCGGCGCCGGCGGCCAGATGCAGCTGGAGCCGGTTGTAGATGTAGAACGCGTAGTCCACGCCGATGCCGACCGCCAGCACCATCACCGGCAGCGTCGCCACGGTCAGGCCGATGTCGAGTTCCTTCATGAACCAGTAGCCGATGAAGGTGCCCACGGTCAGCGGCAGGCAGCAGGCCAGCACCGCGCGCAGATCGCGATAGGCCAGCAGCACCAGCACCACGATGGCCGCATACACCCACAGCATCATCGGCAGCTCCGACTTCTCGACCTCGTCGTTGATGGCCGCCAGCACGCCGGCATTGCCGGCCGCCAGCCTCACCGTCACGCCGTCCATGCGGTCGTCGGCGCGGAAGGCTTCGGTGGCGGCGATCGCGCGGCGCAGCGTGCCGGCCTTGTGGTCGGTGAGGAAGAGATGCACCGCGCTCATGCTGCAATCCTTGCGCGTGTAGCCGCGGATGCGCGCGATCTCGGTGGCCAGCGCGGCGTAGTTGCCCGGGTCGGCCGGCACCACGTTCATCTTGGGATTGCCCTCGTTGTAGCCCTCGCTGTAGGCGCGCAGCAGGCCCGAGTACGAGGCCACCGACAGCACGCCGGGCAGATGCTCGGTGCGCGCCACGAAGCGGTCCTGGTAGGCGCCGATGGCGCTGTTCTCGCACGAGTCGGCCGGCGCCTCGAACACCACGGTGAGCCAGTCGAGCCCGGTGTCGTAGCCGGCGGCGATGGCCACCGCATCGCGGTTGAAGCGGGCATCGGCGCGCAGTTCGGGCGCGCCCGGCTCCAGGCTGCCGATGACGCGGTCGCGGCTCTGCCAGACCGCCATGCCGAACACTGCCGCCGTCACCGCCAGCACCACTGCCGCCGGCCCCGGCCGACCGATGTGCGACAGCGCTTGCAGCCAGCCGGCGCGCTGCTCGCGCTTGAGCATGGCGCGCTCGGCATAGTCGCGCGTGAAGTGCATCAGCGAGGCGCCGAGCGGCAGCATCACCAGATTGGTGAGGATCTTGTAGCCCACGCCGAGCGAGGCGGTGATGGCCAGCTCGCGCACCATCGGGATCGGAATCATCAGCAGCGTGATGAACGAGACCAGCGCCGTCACCAGCGCCAGCGTGCCCGGCAGCAGCAGGCCGCTGAAGCTGGCGCGCGCGGCGGCGTCGGTGGTCTTGCCGGCGGCGATCTCGCGCACGATGAAGTTGATCTGCTGCACGCCGTGGCTGACGCCGATGGCGAACACCAGAAACGGCACCAGCACGCCGAGCGGATCGAGCCCGTAGCCGATCAGCCGCAGCGTGCCGAACTGCCACACCAGCGAGGCCAGCGAGCAGCCGATCGGCAGCAGCGTGAAGCGCAGCGAATGGCAGTACCAGTACACCGCCGCGCCGGTCAGCAGCAGCGCGATGCCGCAGAACACCAGCACCGAGCGCGCACCGTCGGCGATGTCGCCGATCTGCTTGGCGAAACCGATGATCCGGATCTCGTAGTCGCCATCCTCGAACCTGCTGCGGATGCGGTCTTCGAGCAGCCGGTTGTAGGCGATGTAGTCGAGCTTGTTGCCGGCCGCGTCGAACTCGTTGAGTTCGGCGGTAATCATGGCGCTGGTCTGGTCGTGCGCCACCAGCGTGCCCACATAGCCGCCGGCGCCGGTCGCGCGCTGGATGTCGGCGATGGCGGCGGCATCCAGCCGCTCGGGCGTGACCGTGCCCGGAATCACCGGCTCGGCCCGAAAGCCGTCCTCGGTGATCTCGTTGACGAAGGCGTTCGGCGTCCACAGCGACTGCACGCCGAGCCGCTCCACATTGGGCAGGAAGGTGACCGCCTGGGTCACGTCGAACAGCCGGCGCAGCGCCTGCGGCGTCCAGATGTCGCCGTGGCGCACCTTCACCACGATGTTGAGCCGGTTGGCGCCCAGCACATCGTCGCGATAGGTGTGGAAGGTCTCGATGTACTCGTGACCGGCCGGCATCTGCTTCTCGAAGCCGGCATCCATGCGCAACTGGAGCGCGAACACGGCCATCACCGCCGTGAACGCCACGAACAGCGCCAGCAGCGGCCGGCGCCATGCGAATGCAACTCGCTCGACCGTGTCGAGCAGCCTGGGCAGGGACATGGCGGCGCTCAGAAGTTGCGCGACACGAAGGCGCCGACGAAGTCGCGGTCGGCCAGCGGCTGGTCGAACGAATACTTGCCGCCCCAGTAGGCCGTGTAGTTGATGCCGGCCTGCCAGATCGCCGGGTTCTGGTTGAACAGCAGATAGAAGTTGGCCGACTGCGCGCCCTGCATGAAGGTGGCGGCAAACGTCGGCGTGCGGCCCTTGATGGCGCGGAAATAGGTCACGCCGGGCGTCAGCTGCCAGCCCGGCAGCACCGTGCCGTCATAGGTCAGGTTGAAGTCGACGATGCCGCCATACGAGGTCTTGCTGCCCACGCCGAAGGTGCTGGCGCCGCCGTCGGCCGAGTAGTTCCACAGCCCGGCCGCCGGCAGCTGGGTGACCGTCACGCCGTCGGCCGTGGTGCGCGTGTACTGCGACTTGAGCCCCGGCACCGCAATGCCCACGCCCTCGATCGACAGCGCGCCGCCGTTGGCGCCGACCGCATCGAGCAGCCAGCCGTGATCGGCCGGATTGAGCGACAGCAGCCCGGTGACATGCAGCTGAAGCCGCTTCCGGTCGATCCATTGCTGGCAGTTGCCGGTGGCCGCCAGCGTCACGCCGGCCGCGCCGGGTTCGTAGCAGCCGCCGAGCGCCACCGCATCGCGCGGCCGATAGGACAGCTCGCTGCCCACCGCCCAGTTGCCGAGCGGCAGATTGGCGCTCAGGCCGAACAGCTTGCGGTTCTCCAGAAAGTTCCACTGCGCCTCGCTCTGGCCGTTGACGAAGGCCAGATTGGGCGTCTTGTCGTGATAGTTGAGCATGTAGGCGCCCAGGTTCAGCTGGGTCGATTCGGGCTGCCAGCGCAGCGAGGCGCCGTACTGGCCGTTGTTGCGCGCGCGCCGGTCGGCGGCATAGCCGATGGCGCTGCCCGGCTCGGCGCCGAGCGCGCCGGCCGTCTGCGGATCGAGGCCGACATAGATCGGCACCCGGCCCTTGTTGTAGTTGTCCGACGACGACCAGTAGCTGCCCACCGGCGCAAACCGGCTGCGGTTCCAGCCCAGCTGGTAGTACAGCTCGGCATTCAGGCCGCGCCCCAGGCCGCTCGCCAGGCTCACCATCGGCGCCGGCAGCGACACCTCCTTGAGCTGCACGCCGGGCGTCGACAGGCGCTGGATGTCCATCGCATTGGTGGCATTGATGCCGCCCGGGATGAACAGGCTTTCGCCCCAGTTGATGACCTGGTTGCCGACGCGCACCCGGGCCCGTTCCTCGCCCAGGTTGAAGGTCTGCGAGACCCACAGGTCGAGCAGGCGGGCGTCGTTCACCACCGCATGCCGGCTGTCTTTCGACAGGCCGCTGCGCCGGGTGTCGCCGGCGGTGAAGTCGTGCAGCCAGGTGCCGCGCGCCATCAGCGTGGTGCCGCCGTCCAGCTTGAGCAGCAGCTCATGGTTGCCCTTGAGATAGGTGGTGAAGAAGTCGCCCCTGCGGTAGTTGAGATTGCCGTTGTCGCCATTGCCCCAGCCGTACACGTCGGCGCCGGCGCAATGGCTGGCATCGCCCACCAGCGAGCAGGACGGATCGGTGGCGCGCACACCGCTGCCGAGCGTCACGGTCGAGTCGAGGCTGCCCTTGAAGCCCGCGCCATCGAAGGTGAAGGCGGCGGCCGGAGCGGCCCAGACGGCGGCCACGGCCAGCGCGACCAGGGCCCGGCGCGGTGCCACGGCGAGCGGTTTGCGCGCCACGCGGGCGCAGGCGGGCAGCGTGGCGCGAGCCACGGAGAAATGCGGATTCATGGGAAGGCTCCGGGGCTTGGGTTTCAGCGGTCGCTGATCGCGCGCAGGTTGTCGGCGGTGTAGAAGCCGGGCTTGTAGCGCTCGCCCTTGGCTTCGGTGACCCATTGCAGGTCGCTGCCGGTGCCGGCCGCATGCAGGTCGAACACATAGCGGCCCTCGGCCAGGTTGTATTGCACGAAGCTCTGCACATCGCAGCTGCCGGTTTCGTACACCGGCAGCAGGAAGCCTTCGCGCACCTTCCACAACTTGCCCTGACCGTCGTAGTCGTCGGCCAGCACCATGTTCCAGCTGTCCTCGTCCAGATAGAAGGTGCGCCTGGGCGCGAGATGGCGGGTGCCGGGCTTGACGCTGGCTTCCACCACCCACACCCGGTGCAGCTCATAGCGGCGATGGTTGCTGGCGATGAAGTCGGGGCCGGCCACGTCCTCGAACCTGGCGCTGAAGTCGTTGGCGCCAAAGGAGTTGTAGGGCACGTACAGCTCCTTCTTGCCGGCCAGCTTCCAGTCGAAGCGGTCGAGCGCGCCGTTGAACACCATCGGCTCGTCGAGCGTGTACTGGTTCTCCATGCCCAGCTGCGGCGAGTCGTAGGCATAGCTGGGCATGCGGCGCACGCGGCGCTGGCCCGGGAAGTAATAGAAGGTCTCGTTGGCCGGCTGGTCGAGCCAGGTGGTGATGGCCAGCGCCTGACCGGCCAGCGCGGCCGGCGTGTTGTAGGCGAAGTAGGTGTTGTATTCGACCGTGCCGACCTTGCTGAGCAGGTTGCTGCCCTTGGCGGCCCAGGGGAAGTACAGCGTCTGCTCGGAGCCGGCCTTGATCCATTCGCTGCCGCCCTTGCGCGGCGACACGGCGGTGATGGTGCTCTTCAGCTCCAGCGCCACGCCGCGATAGCGCAGCTTGGCGTTGTACATGGCCTCGACGCCGTTCTGCGGCAGCGGAAACGGGAAGCCGGGCACGACCGCTTCCTTCAGGCTCCAGCCGTCGGCGCCCAGACGGGCCGCGCCGGCGGCATTCCTGGCGGTGTTGGCATCGACGAAGTCGGGCGTGCCGCAGCTGCGATGCGACGGGTAGATGTCCATCCTGTAGCCGGGCAGCTGTCTGACCAGCGCGACCTGGCCGGGCGAGAGCTTGTCGGCGTACTTGTCCACATTGCCGGCGTCGATGCTGAACAGCGGCTTCTCGGCCTTGTACTTGAAGAAGTCCGCCCGCTTCTTGCCGAAGCTCCAGCCGGGCAGCGGCGCTTCGGTGCCAGTGAAGGCCGGAATGCTGCCGTCCTTGCTGGCGGCCTTTTCGGCGCCGGCGGCGGTGAGGTCTTTGCCGAGCCGGTCGGCATCGGCGGCGAAGGCCGTGCCGGCCAGGCCGGCGAGGGTGGCCGCGACGGCGGCGGCGAGGAGCTTGCGGGCGTGCGTCATGTGTCGTTCTCGGAAGAGGGTGCGGCGGATCAGCGGGCGGCGAGGCCCAGGGCTTCGAGCCGGGCCAGCACGCGGTCGCGCGTGGCCGGGATGTCGGCCGGCACGCTGGCGCGCAGCCGGGCGATTTCGGCTTCGGTGTAGGGCGCGGCGTCGGGCGGCATCTGCGCGGCGCTGAAGGCCGGCAGCATCCAGCCCAGCACGGCGGCGATCTCGGCACTGGACAGCGCCGAATTCACCACGCCCGGCACCTGCACCAGATAGGCACGGCCTTCAGGCGTGTGCAGATAGCGGCCGATCTGGCCGCGCATGTCGGGGATGCCGCGATCGGGCCGGCCGGCGCCATCGGCCAGATGGCAGCCGGCGCAGTGCAGCAGGTAGTTGATGCGCGGGCTGTTGCTGCGCCCGGCCGCCTCGTCGGCGGCAGCGGGCGCGGCCGGCAGCGCGCTGGCGAGCAGGACTGCAAGCGCTGTCGCGATGGCGGACCGGGCGCGCATCTCAGCCGCCGTCGGCGATGCCCACTGCCGCCACGACGGTGCAGTGGTACATCGAGTTGGTGTGGGCCATGCACCAGTTGACGTCGTTGTGCGAGCCGAGCCGGTAGCCCGGCTTGTCGCCGAGGTTGTTGTTGCAGCCGCACTTGCCGCAGGCGGTCACGCCGCAGCAGTCGTTGTAGCTGATGAGGTAGTCCTTGCCGTCGTTGGGATTGCGGCAGGTGCCGATCCAGGCCACGGCCGAGGGCTCGGTGCCGGGCGGGCAGCTGTTGATGCCGCCGCCGCAGCAGGTGCACAGAAAGCCGTCGATGGCGCAGTAGCGCCAGTAGTCGCAGCTGGTGGGGTCGTCATGCTTGCCGGCCTTGGCGGCCTGGCGCTCGGCGGCCTTGGCCGAGCGGTCGAAGGGCAGCACCGGCAGCACGAAGGCGCTGCCCACCAGCAGCCTGGCCATGCCGGTGATGGCGCTGCGGCGCGAGGTTTGATGGGCGACGTTGCGCGTGCCCTTGTCGAAGAGTCGGTCGAACCAGTTCATGTCGATTCCTGCGGATGGCGATGGCGGCGCTCAGGCGCGCGCGCCGAGGTAGTCCTGCACCGAGCCCACGCCCAGTTCGCGCGCGGTGAACAGGCTTTCGAGCTGCTCGCGCGAGTTGACGAGACCCTTGGCCTCGATGCGGCCGTCGGCGCCGATCAGCACCGCATAGGGCAGCTTGGAGACGTGGAAGCCCAGGCCCAGCTCGGTCGACAGCACATACGGAAACGCTTGCAGGCTGGCGCGCTGCACGAATTCGAGGTGCTCGGGCTGTTCGCCGTCGGAGGCCAGCACCACGCGGGTGCTGGCGGCTTCGCGCGCAGCGACCGACTTGATGATCGGCAGCAGCTTCTTGCACACCGGGCAGGTCGGCGAGAGGAAGAACAGCAGCGTGGCGCGGCCGGTCGCGGCTTCGTTGCCGATGACCAGATCGCGGCCGTCGAGCGTGCGCAGCGCGTGGCGCGGCGCGGCGTCGCCGACCTTGGGGCCGGCGTCGAGCATGAGTGCGCCCATCGGCGCGATGCGCTCATGGAGGATGCCGATCTGGCGTGCCAGCGCGAGGCTCACGACCACGAGCGCGAGCAGCGCAATCCACAAGATGACGTTGGAAACGAGCAGGGCTTCGGTCATGACGGTCTCCGCAGGGCGGCCAGCAGCGGTTGATTGGCCAGCAGTTGATGGGTGGTGAGGTAGAGCGCGAGCAGCAGCAGGCCGCCGGCGCCGACGGTGAGCGAGTCGATCCAGACCGCGGGGCGCGCCGTGACCGGCAGCGCGGCCAGCCCGAGCAGGGCCAGCAGCACCAGATTGCGCAGCGGCAGCGACCAGCTGAGCCGGCCGCGCTGGCGGGCGGTCGGGCCCCAGCCGCAGCCGCAGTCGATGTCGACATGGCCGCGCAGCAGGTTGGCGACCAGCGCGCCGGTGTAGAGCGCGAACAGCAGCGCGGCCAGCGCCAGGCCGGCGCCGTGGCTGGCGCCAAACAGCAGCGCCGTGCCGGCCGCGATCTCGGCCAGCGGCAGCGCGCGGGCCAGCGGCGCCACCAGGGCATCGGGCAGCAACTGGTGATCGGCCAGGGTGCGGGCAAAGCCGGCACCGTCGATGAGCTTGTGCACCGCGCCGGTCAGCAGCACCAGCGCCACGCCGGTGCCGGCGCAGCCCGCCGCCACGGGGTCGAGGGCCATCATCAGTTCACCCCCACCACGGTCGGCGCCTCGACCACGGCCTTGAGCCGGCCGGTTTCGCGCGGCTTGCCGTCGAGGCCGATGCGCACCAGATCGCCGGTCAGGCCGTCGAGCGCATACAGCCCGGGCACCGCCGTGCGGGTGACGCCGAGCGCGGTGGCGTTGAAGCCGGGCAGGCGTTGCACGCGCTTGCGCGTGGCCAGGTCGTAGACCCAGATTTCCTGCGCCGGATTCTTGTGCGTGCCCTCGGCGCCCTTGGGATGCATGCCGATGTAGAGCCGGTTGGTCGGCGCATGCACGGCATAGAACTGGTAGCCGCCCGGGCGCCAGCCCTGCTTGGCAGCGCTGGCGTCGAGCAGATTCCACGGCGCTTCGCTGGCGCGCGCGGTCTCGCCGGCCACGTCGATGCGCTGCGCCTTGCCGAGGAAGGAGACGAACAGATAGCTGTCGCCGAGCTGTTCGGCGGCGGTGTAGAGCGGATCGACATCGGGATCGAACAGCTTGTCGCTGCGCGCCTGGCGCACCGGCTTGCCGGCCTCGTCGAAGTCGACGGTGAGCATGCGACCGTCGCCGCACAGCGTGGCAAAGCGCCGCTCGACCGATTGCGCCGGGTACAGGCTCCAGCAGCCCGGCGTGGCGATCTCGCCCAGCACGCGGCGCTCGGCCAGATCGACGATGGTCACCGAGGTGGCCGGCGTGGCGTTGTAGACCAGCGCATAGCGGCCGCTGGCGCTGGTGCGCAGCAGATTGCGCACCGCCAGCGATTGCGCATGCTTGGGCGGGATGACGATCTCGGCCTTGCGCGCCAGCGTGGTGGCGTCATAGATGCCGAGCACATCGTTGCGCTCGCCGTGGTCGACCCGCGCGTGATAGGTGGTGGCGAGGTAGATCTCGCTGCGGTCGGGCGACAGCGTGTACAGGCCCGACATGCCGGCGCCGAGCATGCCGGCCAGCTTCATGGTCGCGCCGTCGACGATGAGCAGGCGGCCGTCGGCAATGTGGCTCAGCACCGCGTCGGGCAGAAAAAGGCGCTGCGACGCGTCGGCCGGCAGCCGGGCGGTATCCACCTGCTCGGGCTCGAAAGCCTGGCCCGGCAGTGCGGCGCAACTGATGCTGGCAGCCAGCAGAAGGCGGGCGAGGCGCGCGAGCGCGGGCCTGCCGCCCTGGGATCGGGTTCTTGGCATGGTCTTCCGGTCGGGGAATGTGGCGGACTGCCACGGGATGACCCCAAGCGTAAGAAGCCGTAACCCGCAGGCGTTAGCCGAAATCGGCAGCGGGGTGGCGGGGCGCGTTCATCGGCGCCAGACGCAGCGAGGGCCGGCGCCGATGAACGCGCGCCAGCCCTCGCAACTCACGCAACCTCAGTTGAAGAACTTCGCCGCGCTCACGAACGTGCGGTACACGCCCCACACCAGCGGAACCCCCACCGCCAGCCACGCCAGCACCACCAGCGCCGTGCCGCTCTGGTGAAAGCTCATCGTCACCGCATTGGGCTGCACCGCCACCGCCTTGTCGTGCGCGAGGCGCTTTTCCTCGGCCAGTTCGGCGTCGGTCATGAAGTGCTTGTCGGCCACCGGACGGATCAGCAGGTTGCACACCAGACCGACCATCAGCATGCCGGCCAGGATGGTCATGGTCTGGTTGTAGACCTGCTCGCGCGGAATGCCGAGGCCGAGCTGGTAGTCGCGCATGTAATTCACGACCACCGGCCCGAGGATGCCGGCCGTGGCCCAGGCGGTGAGCAGCCGGCCGTGGATGGCGCCGACCATCTGCGTGCCGAACAGGTCGGCCAGGTAGGCCGGCACCGTGGCAAACCCGCCGCCGTACATGCTCAGGATCACGCAGAACGCCGCCACGAACAGCAGCTTGCTGCCGGCCGCAGCACTCCCCGGCACGCTCAGATAAAGCGCGCCGCCGAGCACGAAGAACACGATGTAGGTGAGCTTGCGGCCCAGCTTGTCCGACAGGCTGGCCCAGAAGAAACGCCCGCCGATGTTGAACAGGCTGAGCAGCGCGGTGAAGCCCGCCGCCACGCCGGCAATCGCCGCGAGCTGACCCTTGTCGAGCTCGCCAAACTTGGCCGGCACGCCGATCAGGCTGCCGCCAAACACCTCCTGCAGCATCGGGCTCGACATGCCGATCACGCCGATGCCGGCCGACACGTTCATGCACAGCACCAGCCACACCAGCCAGAACTGCGGGATGCCCCAGACCTTCTTCACATGCACATGGCCGTGGGTGATGAGCTTCTTGCCGGCGGCGGCAGCGGGCGGCGTCCAGCCGGCCGGCGCCCAGCCGGTGGGCGGCACGCGGTAGCCGAGTGCCCCGCCCATCATGAAGACGAAGTACACGCCGGCCATCACCAGAAAGGTTGGCACCACGCCCGGGTCGGTGGGCGTTGCAAAGGTTTTCATCAGATCGGCCGCGAGCGGCGAGCCGATCATCGCGCCGCCGCCAAAGCCCATGATCGCCATGCCGGTCGCCATGCCGCGCCGGTCCGGGAACCACTTGATGAGCGTGCTCACCGGCGAGATGTAGCCAAGGCCCAGCCCCACGCCGCCGATCACGCCCGAGCCCAGCAGCATCAGCCAGAACTGGTGCAGATGAACGCCGAGCGCCGACACCAGCATGCCGCCGCACCAGCACAGCGCGCTCACCACGCCGGCCTTGCGCGGACCGGCGCGTTCGAGCCAGCCGCCCCAGATCGCCGCCGAGCTGCCGAGCAGCACGAAGAACAGCGTGTAGACCCAGCCTAGGGTGGAAATCTTCCAGTCGCAGCTGGTCGTGAACAGCTCCTGGAAGAAGCCGACTTCCGGCCCGCAGGCGATCGGCGCGGTCATGCCGAGCGCCTTGGACAGCGGCAGCCAGAACACCGAAAAGCCGTAGGCCATGCCGATGCACAGATGGATTGCAAGCGCTGCCGGCGGCACCAGCCAGCGGTTGAAGCCGGGCGCCGCGATGATGCGTTCCTTGCTCAGGAAGCCGGCCTCGCCGTGATGGATGGGCGGCGCGTCGGCGCCTTGGGTGATGGACATGCTGTCTCCTCGCGCATTGGCGGTGTGCGGTCGCTCATGGGCGGCGACCGTCGGGGCCACATCGTGGTGATGGCGCTGGCGGCCGGCAATATGACGACAGGCGCCGGAATATGTGCAGCCGGCTGCCTAAGCAACTTCCCTTGAAAGCGCGCCGTGGGTTTTCAGCGCAGCGAGAAGAACTCGGCCATCAGAAAGCGCTCGAGGTCGGCCTGATCCTGCGGCCGGGCGCTCAGGCTCAGCGTCTTGCCGAGGCGGTGGCTTTCCCAGGTGAAGTCGCCCTTCTCGTAGCGCCGGATGATCTCGATCATCTTGCGGGCGATGGCGGTCTGGATGTCGGGCGCATTGCCGACCGGCACCGTCACCGACTCGCTCCAGTTGCGCTTGAAGTTGCTGTTCCAGCCGCGGAACAGGAATTCGGCCTCGCGGCTGGTCACGCGCGTGACCTGGAACACGCCGCCGGTCTGGTCGACCGGATCGGGCCCGCGCCCGGTGATGCCGGCGAGATTGCGGCGCGCGTTCTCGTTGGCGATCTCGTTGGCGCTGCGTTCGGGCGCCGCCGTTGCGCTGCCGGCCGGCGCGTCGCGCTGGGCGCGGCGGGCCTGGAGCTGGCCGAACATGTCGTCGGCCGGCGTGTTGCTGGCCGGGGTGTCGGGCGGCAGCGGGGGCAGCGGCGGCAAGGGCGGCAGCGGACGCGGATCGGCCGGCACGCGGGTGCGGTCGGCCGGCGCGGGCGCCTGCGGTGCCGGCACGGCGATGATGCGCGGCGCCGGGGCGGGCGCTGGGCGCGGCGTGGGTTTGGGCGCCGGCCTGGGCGGTGCCGACTGGGCCGGCGCCGGTGCGGTCTGGGCCGGTTGCTCGGGGCGCGGCGCGGGCTGGCGCGGCGCCAGGCGGATGGCCATCGGCGCGCTCGCGCCCGAATGCATCTCGGTGCGCAGCGGCTGCTGGGCCGGCAGCCACCACAGCAAAAACACATGCAGCAGCAGCGACAGCGCAATGCCGATCCCGAGCGGATCGAGGCGCCCGAGCCGGCGCCAGCCGTCCGCATGCGGATCGCCGGGCGGGATCAGGCCGAAGTCGGTGGCTGTCGTCATCGCCGGGGCTGCCTCAGACCGCGTGCTGCTCCAGCTTCCAGGACGCGCCGGCGTATTGACCGAGCGTGGCCTTGAGCCAGGGCAGCGTGGCTTGCAGCTGCGCATGCAGCGTCCACGGCGGGTTGATGACGAACATGCCGCTGCCGAGCAGGCCGTAGCCGTCCTCGCCCGGCGGCGACACGGTCAGCTCGGCGTGCAGCCAGCCCTTGGGCGCGAGCCGCTTGAGGCGGTCGGGCAGCATCACCGTGTCGCGCCGCTTGAGCTTGGGATACCAGACCAGATAGGTGCCGATCGGGAAGCGGACCATCGCGTCCTTGAGCGTGGTGACGACGGCGTCGTAGTCCTTGCGCAGCTCGTAGGGCGGGTCGATCAGCACGCAGGCGCGCTTGCTCGGCGGCGGCAGCTGGCTCTTGAGGCTCTCGAAGCCGTCGGCCTTCTTCACCTCGGTGTGCTTCTCGCCCTTGAACATGGTCGTGAGCAGGCGGTTGTCGGTCGGATGCAGCTCGTACAGGCGCAGCCGGTCCTGTTCGCGCAGCAGCATGTGGGCGATGGCCGGCGAGCCGGGATAGTTGGCGAGCGCGCCGGGGCCGTTGAACTGGCGCACCACGGCGAGGTAGTCGGCCACCGGCTCGGGCAGGTCGTCGCGGGTCCAGAGGCGGCCGATGCCGTCCTTGTATTCGCCGTGCTTCTGCGCCTCGCCCGAGGCGAGCGAGTAGGCGCCGGCGCCGGCATGGGTGTCGACGAGCCAGTAGGGGGTGTCCTTCTGCGCCAGGTACTGCATGACCTGGACGAGCACGAGGTGCTTGAGCACGTCGGCGTGATTGCCCGCATGGAAGGCGTGGCGATAGGCGAGCATGGGCGGGGCCGGGATTGCGTAGGAAGCCCGGGAATGTAACCGCTCGGGGCTTGCAGACTGATTGCCGCGGGTGACGAGTGGTTGCGCGGCGCGGCCGCTGGTCAGCCGGCGTCGGCGAACAGGTCGAGCGTCCGGCCGCGCGGCGCCGATTCCTCGCGCGCTTGCAGCTCGGCCGCCTCGGCCAGCGGCACCAGTCCGGCCACGCGCACGCCCAGCAGCCGGATGCGCCGTTCCAGCGGCACGCGCTTGAGGCATTCCCCGGCGGCGCGGCGGATCGCCTTCGCATCGGCGACCGGCAGCGGCAGGCTGGCATCGCGGGTGACGGTGCGGAAATCGTCGTAGCGCAGCTTGAGTCCGATGGTCCTGCCCGCGTAGCCCTTGCGCAGCAGGTCGTCGGCCACCCGCTCGCAGAGCCGCGTGAAGATGCCGCCGAGCAGTTCGCGGTCGGCGCGCGGATGCAGGTCGCGCTCGAAGGTGGTTTCGCGGCTGATCGACTTGGGCTCGCTTTCGGTCACTACGGGCCGGTCGTCGCGGCCGTGGGCCACGGCATGCAGCCACAGGCCATAGCTGCGGCCGAAGCGCTCGACCAGATCGGCGACGTCGTGCCGCGCCAGATCGCCGACGCTGACGATGCCGATGGCCTCCAGCCGCGCCGCCGCCTTGGGCCCGATGCCGTTCACGCGCCGCGCCGGCAGCGGCCAGATGCGCGCCGGGATGTCGTCGAGCGTGAGCACGGTCAGGCCGTCGGGCTTGTCGAATTCGCTCGCCAGCTTGCTCAGCAGCTTGTTGGGCGTGAGGCCGACCGAGCAGCTGAGGCCGCCGGTGGCGTCGCGCACGGCGTCCTTCAGGCGCTGGCCGAGTTCGCGGGCGCGCGCCCAGCGGTCGGGGCCGCTGCCGGTCAGCTCGGTGAGGTCGAGGTAGATCTCGTCGATGCCGCGGTCTTCCATCTGCGGCGCGATGGCGGCGACGGCGGCCTTGAACAGCCGCGAATGGCGCCGGTACTGGTCGAAGTCGGTCGGCAGCAGGATGGCGTCGGGCGCGAGGGCGGCGGCTTTCATCATGCCGAGCGCCGAATGCACGCCGAGCGCGCGCGCCTCGTAGGTGGCGGTGGTGACGACGCCGCGCCCGACGTAGCCGCGCAGGCGCTGGAATTCGCGCCGGAGGCGGCCGTCGGGCAGGGCGGTTTCGCGCGGCGCGTGGTCGCGGCCGCCGCCCACCACCACCGGCAGGCCGCGCAGCTCGGGATAGCGCAGCAGCTCGACGGATGCGTAGAAGGCATCCATGTCGAGATGGGCGATGACGCGGTCGGCGGGCATGGCGCGCAGCTTACGGCCGGCTGCTGCCAGGGGATGTCAGCAGCCGGTGCGCTGCCGGTGCCTGGGCTTCAGTGCGCGACCAGCGTCTGCGCGCCGGTCCAGTGCGCGCCGGCGGCGAGCTTGACCGGCTTGCCGATGCTGGCCGACTCGATGCACAGGAAGCGCGCATAGCCGCCGGCTTCCAGGTCGCTCAGCGCCGCGCCCTTGACCGCGCCCGGGTTCCACACCACCGCGTCGCTGAAGCCGTCGCTCAGCACATGCAGGTCGCCGCCCTGTTCGCGCAGCGTGAGCGAGCGCGGCGCGTTGAGATAGATGCGGTCGACCTCGCCGCTGATTTCCACCGCGCCCAGGCCCTCGGTGCGCAGCGCGCCGCCGTCGGCGGTATCGCGGTATTGCAGGCCGTCCAGGCCCATCACCTGCACCAGCGCGATGTCGGACACGCGCAGATAGGTGTGCAGCGCGGCGGTAAAGGTGAACGACTTGGCGCCGGTATTGCGCACGCCCAGCGTCACCGCCAGCCGGTCGCCCGACAGCCGCACCGACAGCGTGGCGGCGAAGGGATGCGGCCACAGCGCATGCGTGGCCTGCTCCTGCGTGAGCGAGAAATGGGCGGCGGCCGCGCCGTCCTCCAGCTGTTCGCTGCGCTCGAACTTCCATTGCGCGGTGCGCGCAAAGCCGTGCTTGGGCAGCGGACCTTCGCCCGAAAACTGCGGAAAGATCACCGGAATGCCGCCACGGATCGCGGCGCCGGCGGCGAAATCGGCCTTGGCGCTCAGAAACAGCCGCTCGCTGCCGCCGGCCGGCGTCCACGAGAGCACATGCGCGCCCTGCTGGGCGATGCGGCAGCGCGCACCGTCGGCCGTCGCCAGCTCGATCGCCGGCAGGGCGAGGTGGGGCGCGGGGGCGACGGGGGTCGGCTTGGTCATGATTACGCTCGCATGCGAAGGGTAGGAAACGGGCGCCGATTGTGCCGCCCGGCTCGCGATAATCGATGAATGTTTATCGACACGCATTGCCATCTCGACGCGGCCGAATTCACGCCCGACCGCGACTCGGTCGCCGCCGCCGCACGCGCCGCCGGCGTGGGCTGGATGGTGATTCCGGCCATCGGGCGGGTGAATTTTGCCGGCGTGCGCGAACTGTCGGCACGCACGCCGGGCAGCGTCTATGCCCTCGGCATCCATCCGCTGTTCGCGGCGGCGGCCGGGCCCGACGACATTGCCGTGCTGCGCGCCGAGGTGCAGGCGGCGCTCGGCGATCCGCGCTTTGTCGGCATCGGCGAGATCGGGCTCGACCGCTTCGAGCCGGCGGCGCTGGCGGCATTCGACACGCAGCTGGCGGTGTTTCGGGCGCAGTTGCGCATCGCGGCCGACTTCGGGCTGCCGGTGCTGCTGCACATCCGGCGCGCCCAGGATCAGGTGCTGCGCGAGCTGCGCCGCATCGCGCCGGCCGGCGGCATTGCGCATGCGTTCAACGGCAGCCTTCAGCAGGCCGAGGCCTTCGCGAAGCTGGATTTGCGGCTGGGCATGGGCGGCGAGCTGACTTTCGAGCGCGCGCTGCGCATCCGGCGCATCGCCACCGAGATGCCGCTCGACCGGCTGGTGCTGGAGACCGACGCGCCCGACATCGCGCCGAGCTGGATCCGGCCCGGCCGCAATCTGCCGGCAGCGACGGCGCGGATCGGCGCGGTGCTGGCCGGACTGCGCGGGCTGAGCGTGGCGGCGCTGGCGGCCGCGACCACCGCCAATGCGCGCGCCGCGTTGCCCCGGCTGGCGGCGGCGATGGATGGGGCGGCGGTCTGGGCGGTCGATCCGGCCGCGCCCGCAGGCGGCCTGCCGCCCACCGCGCCATGACCGTCGCGCTCGCGCTCGCGTTTGCGGCGGGCGTCGCGCTGTTGCAGATGCGGCCAACGCTTGGCCCCGGCTGGCTCGGGCCGGCGAGCGCCGCCTTCGCGCTGGCGCTGCTGCTGCTGGCGCTGCAACCCGGCTGGCGCAGCGGCCGGTGCCGCTCCGCGCTGCTGGCGCTCGCCATCGCGGCCGCGTTTGCGCTTGGCCACGGCTGGGCCGACTGGCGCGCCGAGCGCCGCATCGCGCGCGGTCTGGCGCCCGAGCTGGAGCAGCGCGATCTCGACATCGTCGGAGCAGTGGCCGGGCTGCCGGCGGCCGCGCAATCCATCGGTGCCGACGGCCTGCGCTTCGAGTTCGTGATCGACCACGGCACGCTCGACGGCCGGCCGGTGACGCTGCCGCAGCGCGTGTCGCTGGCCTGGTACGGCAGCGAGCGCCGCGCCGATCCGGTGACCGTGCCGGCGCTCACGCCCGGCGAGCGCTGGCAGCTGCGGGTGCGGCTGCGCCGGCCGCATGCGCGGCTCAATCCCGACGGCCCCGATCTGGACTACTGGATGCTGGAGCAGGACCTGCGCGCCGTCGGCAGCGTGCGCAATGCCGCCGGCGCCAACCGCCGGCTGCCCGGCCGCAGCGCCGATCCGGGCCTGGCGGTGGACCGGGTGCGGCAGGCGGTCAACGCCCACATCGCGCGCACGCTCGGCAGCGCCGAATACGCCGGCGTGATCGCGGCGCTGGTCACCGGCGACCAGCGCGCCATCGGTGGAGAGTGACAAATAACTCGTGAACTGACTTCCCTAGGGAAAAGGCTTTGCGGCCCTCCGAAAGTGACAAATAACTCGTGAACTGAAAATTTTCGAGGCAAACAAAAATTGACAAATATGTCGTGAACTGAAGGCGTTCGGTTGAGCCATGCTGCGCTGCACAAGGCTGTTTGGCGCATGTTTGGACAGTCTCGTGCCTGAATGAAATTGCCGCTACAGTTGATGAATGAAGACAACTACTGACGGTTTGTCATTCAAACGCTTGCTCGCTGATTGGCCGCGTGGAGCGCCGCAGACCACCGCCCAGCTCGCGAGGCAGGGCGTCACCGCGTTTCGGGCATCTGCGCTTGCCCGCAGCGGCTGGCTTGAGCACATTGCCAGGGGTGTCTACGCGCTGCCGGGGGAGACTTTGTCTCGCGACGCGTGTCTCGCCTTGCTGGCAGAGCAGGTCGAAGGGCTTCACGTGGCGGGTAAGACGGCGCTGGACTGGCGAGGAGTGCGACATAACATCGCCATGCGGCCGCACTTGGTCTTGTGGGGCAGGCGCCCGACCCGGCTTCCCGCATGGTTCACCGAGCGATTTCCCTGCATATATCGAGCAACGCCCTTGTTCGATAGCGAGATGCCGGCGACCTTGGGACTGCAGCCGTTACCGAATGGGCGCAGCGATGTGCTGGTCTCGACTCCAGAACGTGCTGTGTTGGAACTGCTAAGTGACGTGGGCAAAGGGCAGACCTCGTCAGAGGCTCGCCAGCTCGTCGAAGTCCTGCCCGGCTTGCGTCCGAGCGTGCTCGACGAACTGCTGGCACATACGACTCGCGTGAAGGTTGTGCGACTTGTCTATTTGCTGGCATCGGCGGCACGGCCGCCTTGGTTAGCCGTCGTAACCCGACATAACTTGCGCCTGGGCGATGTTGGCTGGGTTTCAGTGACAAAATGCGGAGAGCGCATTGACCTCAGGCGTTCGCGAATAGGTTCGATACAGATGCTCTGACTAACACTGCAGTCCGATTCGCCGCATGGAACCTTCCGGCTTACCCAGAAATTTGTGCATTTGGCTCGCTCCCCGACTCGTCGCAAAAACATTCGGAAAATCAGTCGCAGCACAGCCTGACCGGCTAAGAACTACGTCGCGCGCATGTGCTTTGAGCTATGAGTTGAGCGAGCGTCGGCACGTTGGTCTTATTTGTCCCATTCGTTTGCGCTGTAGCTGTTTTTTGATGGATGGCAAAAAAGTAGATGCTTTGTCGGAGAAATAGACGTTTTTTGCGCCGAGCCTGCCAAATAGATAAGCGCGTGCATCTAACTAGCGCCCTGCCTAGTACTGGTGCATCTAGGAGGGAGAATGGTCACGACATCAAAACTCCATGCTGTCCCCAGCGGAGACGGCTCCCTCGCTTACGAACGCGTTGTACCCCTCGCCGTTGCTGGGGTTGAGTGCTCCGAGAGGAACAGCACCCCTTACCGATGTCCTTGTGTCTGCTATTCGCGGGCATAACCTTGTCATTCAAGGTGCCAAGGACGCTTTGGACGTGCGCGACTTGGGCAATCGCTGCGACATGCACCGCATGGCACGATTACTCGAGGCTGAGGGCGGCGCTCGCAGTCCCGCTTCAGGCGTCGTACATCGCCGCGCGGCGAGCTGCCAGCCGTGGTAGCTCCCAATCACCTGCAGCGTGGGTTAAACGCCCGGGGTTCCCTCAGTCCTGCGCGACCGACGTCACGTACCTGCGAACGTACGAGGACTGGCTGTACCTGGCGGGTCATCGCCCTCTGGTGGGCAGGCTGGTGGCCTGGTCCATAGGCCAGCGCATCGACACTTGCCTGGCCCATGAACGCGCTGATGGTGCCGTGGCAGCGCAGGCCCAGAAAGCAGGCACTGATTCACTCGGACTTGGGGCCGTCAATTCACCGGACATACATGCATAAGCTGGCGCGCCCACTGCTAAGACTGTGGCCGAGACATTCTTCGAGTTGCTCAAGCCCGCGCATCCACCAACAGATTTACAGCACACGCCAGGAGGCATCGCGCCGATGTCTTCAACTACATCGGATGTTCTGCAATCCGACGCGGCGCCATTCGACCGTTGCTGGCCTCTCGCTAGCGGAGTTCGAACAGCGGTATATCGAGGGGCTCATGGGTGTCTAGTAAATCCGGGGCAATTTTGGTGTCCCGCTGAGCGCACATCTTATTGAGTGTCGTGTATTGGTCCTACCGCTACGTTGTTGGTCCTCAGATGTAGGAGAGTCGCGCCGCAACATTTCGGTGTGCCACTCGTCCACAGCAAATCGACACATGAACGACAAGATGCAATCCTGGGGAGGGGGCACTTCCCTTGACCTGGCAACGGTGGGTAGCAGCACTTCCGCGCTTGATGCGGCTATGCGGTATATCCCAACAAGCGTTGCTGCGGAGTTCGCAGTGTTATCGGCCGCGTTCCGTCCCGTAGACGTTTTCAGGCAGCAACTCGAGGCTTTCGACCCCGCCTGCGGCATCTGGGCTGCAATTGAGCAAGCCAAGCTCGCTGACGTGCGCTTGAACGCAGTACGAGCCTTTGAATCATCGGAGCTGGAGCGAGTTCGTCGTCACGTTGAGATAGCGACCTCCGCATCACGGTTCGCTGCGCTCCATTCGGCCACGTTCGCAAGGACCAAGGCCATCGAGGAGTTGCTGTCTCCCAGTAGGATTGCTGCGAAGTACTTGAAGGACCTGACGAGTGGTAAGCCGCTCCGGTTGGCGGCCGAGCAAGCCGCAAGGTGGGCCAACCCGTACAGGGAGCTCGCCGGGTCCTTGGAACGCTTCAAGGAGCCTCTAGGTGCTTCTGCCATACGGGCCATCGTTGAGGGCATGGCAAAGGCCAGCGAGCCCTTGGACATCAGGCGGCTTCTAGAGCGTGCTACCGAAGAATATGAGCCACTGGCGGTGCATGAGGAGGCTGTCCAACTGGTTCAACAGGTGGCTGATGGCGTTTCGAGAGCGCTGACGCTACAGGATGCAGTGGTCCAGATTATTGAGGCCCTCAGTGCAATTAAGGAGCCGATGCTCCAGAGGATGCTTTCTACCGTCCTTGTGCCCCTCCTGATTGCAGTGGTGTTTGCGTTCGTGAATCCGGTCGGAGACTTCCTTGTCAAGAAGTGGCTCGAAGGAATGCCTAAGCAGGAGGCAACCAAGCAGGTGAAGGAGGCTGCTCGCGAGGCGGTCGGAGACTTGCGTGTGTTGAGCGAGTTGAGGTTCGTAAGTGCTCGGAACCTCGCTGTGAAAAGCAAACCTAAGGCCAAGGCTTTGGAAGTGGGGCAACTCCGGTTCGGCCAGACGGTCCGAGTTCTAGATAGGGGTCAAGACTTCACCTTGGTGTTATGGATGGGCGAAGATGGCAAGGCTGAACTTCAGGGATGGGTCTTCTCGCGCCACTTAAAGCGCTTCGAGTAGGTCACCCGCAGAAACCGCAAGGGTCGTGAAGCGGGATGCCCTATGAGGCTGTCTTGCCGTGCGGCAAGACAGCCAAGCAAATTGGATTTAGTCGCTGCTTTGCATTCCTAGGGCATGAACCGTCAGCTAAGAGGGGTGCAAATTACCTTGCGCCGCACCCTTCGGCTGGATGGTCACCGTTTACCTTGGTACAGATTGCGCTCTGAACGGCCTCCAGGTAGACGCCCGTTTCCCGATACATGAACGTGAAGATATCGCTCAGTTGCTCTTGAAGGACGGCCACTGGCTTGTACTCTTCCTTGGCACTTGCCTTTGGCAACCCCGCAGCGAGGAACCGGAGTGCCTCAGCGACACGCTGCATGCGCATTTCTAGTGGCGGATGGGTGCTCGAGCGACCTGGGTATGCAACAACGCCTGTTCGCTTCGTGAGGACATCGCATACGAACGAGTTTGCGTTCCGCTTTACCGTTTCCGGTAGGGTCGGAAACTCGGTTGGCACGAAGGACTTGTGGGGCTTCGGCTGGCTGATGAATTCCCGCTCAAGAGCCTCTTTGCGCCATGTGTTGGCTGCAATATTGAGTTGGTCTGCGCCCCAGAGCACAGACCCCTGTGGCGAGAACAGTGCTTCCCGATATGGCAGGGCCGGAAGGAGGCGCTCGAGAACCCGCACGGCATTTCGGTCTGCGTCTTCCTCGGCTCTTGTCAGCCCAGGCTCACAAGACGCCTGCAAGGTTTGCAGCTTTTCCTCGCGAGACTTCCTCATGTCAATGAGTTCGACTCGTCCCGCGTACTCGCCGGGCCGTCGCTGCTTGATGTGCCAGAGCTCATGGGCGAGCAAGTAGAGGAGCGCAGGGTTGGCCAACCCAGGCCGGTTGCCCTGTTTTCCGAACAACTGAACAGTGTTTGATGAACAGCGCACTTCCAGCCTATCGGAGGCTGCAACGCACCCTTCGCGGACGCTGATGGCGTCGAGCTCTTCTCCCTTTACCAGAGCCGGGCTGCTTCGAATGCACCTTTCCTTTGTGGTCGAGCTTGTTGACGCGTCGGAAAGGACATACACGCCAAGCGTCTTCGGAGCAAGCTGTGCTGACTCCGGATTGGCGACAACATCGTTGATTGGAAGTGGTGTACCGAGCTCGGCATACGCCTTAAGCGCCAACCCGATGGTTTTTGCGGCCGCTGCAGCTCCTTCCGCATCAAGTCGGCAGGTTGGCGGAGAGGGGGGCGATTGGGCTAGGCAGGCTCCTCCACCCAGCATGAGGCTTGCTGTGACAGCTGTCCGAGCAAAGCGCCGCATGGCTAGAGCCCTCGGCGGTCGACCAGTACTTCGAAGGCAACGCTCTCGCCATTGGTCGCCTTCATCAAAGGCCAGCGGCGAAAGGCGTCGTTGATAAGCTCTTGGGATGCCTCACGCGCTAATTGAACAGCGAGTTGGTAGCGGCTCCGGTTGTCCAGATGGGCAAGCTTCACCTTCCCGCTTGGTGTCGTGGCCTTGTCTTTTGCAAGGTCAGCATGCGAGAGAGTTCCCTTCGGGCATGCCTGAGGGAATCCCCAGAAAACGAAGCCCGACACGAGAGCCTTGCCAGGTGGTCTTCCTGCCAGCTCGTTAATGCGGTCCTTGCTGGCCTTCCGCCACGGAGCAATCACCTCGATGTCCGTGGACTTCTTGGCTTGGTCGACGCTCAGCTCGACGTAATTGCTGTGCGCATAAAAGTCTTGAACACCATGGAGGCTCTGTCCAAGCGCAAAAAACGCCTTCAGCATGGCGGCGTCAACCGCGGCGGAATCCCCGCGGACCTTTGACGCCTGTGCGGCCTGCACGTGGCCATCAACTTCTGACAGGAGGCTGTCGATGTAGCCTATCGCGTCACCGAACGCGCAGTTGTCGAAGTGGGCTTTGGACTCGAACTGGTGGTAGCTGTCCTGAAGGTACAGCGCCTTGCGCAGCTCGCCGATGTACTTATTCGACACGAGGTCTTCAATGACCTTCTCGTGCGTGCTGGTATCGAACGGCTGGTCGCAGTTCCCGCAAACGATGACTGCGCTTACCGTGCGCAGGTCTGGAACCTCGGCGCGGGGTGGAGGCGGCTTGGGAGGGCTTGCTCCTTGCCCTACAGCGCTAGCACACCAGGCTAATGCGCATATTCCCGCCAACAGTATTTGCCCAATGCTCATGGAGCCCCTCCCTTGGTTCGGCAAGTATCGACGGCCTGCGGCTGTGATGTCACCTAGGATGCGAACGCAAGGAACGCCATGCTGAAAGTCGGGCTTGGATTGCGCACGTTACTGTGTGCTTCGATGCTTTTCGCAGCGATTTGCAGTTACGCCGACCCAGTAGTCGAGCGAGGCTTTCAGCAAACTCTCGACGGACGTTCCTTGGCTGAGAACGCCATTGCCGTGGTCAACCTGCTGGTGGGTGACGCCGCGCTGGCCTTGGAACCGGCTTGGGTTGAGCTGCCGGGAAATGTTTCATCGCGAGTCGCGGTCTACGTTGTCGATGACCGGCAAGGCACGGTTGTCACGCCCGCAGCTGTCCCGAACGGTTGTCGGTGCGTCTTCATATTTCCTGCCGTGGTCACTGAGTGGGTGCGCAGGAACTCGGCAGGGCTGGGCAGGATTCAACTCGACGCAGAGCAGTTCCTTTCCTTCATCTTGCTGCACGAGGTGGGCCATCTGAAGATGGGCACTCCGGGCGCAGTGTTCCGCGAAGGCCGGCTATCTCAGCTGAATGTCGAGCCGAGCAGGGCCAAAGTCGCGGAAGAAGATGCAGACAACTTCGCCGCCGACTTGCTCAAGGCTCGAATGGCGAAAACGCCGGTAGGCGAAGTCTCGCTAGCGGCGAACTGGGTCGTACTGGAGCTCACGAAGCTAAGCTGGAACATGCAAGCTTTCCGAACGCTCGATGAATTCGGCTCCTTTGCGGTGGGTAAGCCATTGGTGTTTTTCGACGACGGGTACAGCCACCCAAACCTCGCTTGGCGAATCCTCCGTGTTGCGGACCGCATCCAAGGCTCGCAAGAGACGCGGTATCTATTGGATGCTTTTGAGGAGGCTCGTATACGTGGCGCAAACCCAGCGCCGCTGTATCAACGCCAGTAGGCGCTCCGTGTCTGCCTCCGGTCACGGTTTTGGACGGGACCATGCGTTGAGGCAGCGTGCAGCGGCTCACAGCAGGTAAGCGCGTTTGACGTCAAGAAGCGCTGCGCCCATGCGTGGGGGATGGAGGTTGCCAATGCCTCGTAAGCTAATTCCCTTAGGGAAGCGGCCATATGAGCCTTCCATAGCGACAAATTAGTCGTGAACTGAGTTGTGTTTTGTCGTTGTGATATTCGGACTGCTTGGCCGGGTACGCAGAAACCTCTCTAGGATGTCGCGTGTGGTCGTCCGCCTGAGTTCGGCTTTTAGGTGCCTAACTTCGTCGGATTTAATGGCCTAGGCTTGGCGCTCAGCCATTGGCACCTGGCGCTGCTTGAGCCACTGCCACCTGACGTATGGCTCCTCCCGGCTGCTGGGCGATATTGGCCACTCAGTGGCCGTTTTGCAGCACCTGCGCTACCGCTTCAGGCTTGAACTCTTCCGTAAATCTTGTAGTGCTCATTGCGCCTCCTCCTTCACCTCAAGCTCGAGGCACGCAGGCATCTACGATTTCCGGGGAAATCTACAGGGCGGCTAAAGAAAATGGTGATATGCCTTGTGCACCCAAGCTAAATCTCCGTTCATATAAATAGAGCTCGCTACTGAGACGACCTTATGAAGAAACTCAATCCCGCCGTAAGCCCGCTCGTGCTAACTGTGCAGGACTAGGCGACCGTGAAACTGACCACCCCTGCCGTGAGGGCAGTAAATAGCGTTTACCGAATCGGTACAGTTCAGCAGTTACTTCAGCCTAGTCGGTGTGTTGAGGGAAGCTCAGTCAAGTTCACCGTGAACAAGTATGTCGGGTTGAAGTTCTCCCCGGGAGATGGCGACCCCGATATCTACCTTTTCAGGAAATCTCCCGTTGGAGCGACGTTCCCTGACTCGGCTCGGGTCTTGGTAGGCAAGTTTGAAGAAGCTGACGCTGAACTTGACCTATCGGAAGCACATTGGTTCAAGCACGAACTGCTGGCACATGACAAGGCTATTGCGCTGGCCCCCAGCGCTCTGGCTGACGCTGCTCGAACTTCCTGGTTTGGTGCATTCCATTACGCCGAAGAGAATATCCCCGATGGGGTGGTCGGGCTGCGCAAGCCTCAGCTTGGTGCCCTCCATGCAATTCATGCACATTGGTCAATATCAACCGACATTGCGACAGTCGTCATGCCGACAGGAACCGGTAAGACAGAAACGATGCTCTCAACGCTTATTTCTACGGGTTGCTTGCGTGTCTTTGTCATCGTTCCGACGGATGCGTTACGCACCCAGATTGCCGGAAAGTTCGCAACACTTGGACTCTTAAAGGTAGCCGAAAACAGAATTTTGGATGAGGCGGCACACCGCCCAGTCGTCGGTGTCTTAACGTCAAAGCCAAAGACTGCGGAGGAGGTTCAGGATTTTCTACAGCGGTGCAACGTGGTTGTGACGACCGCGCACCTTGTAGGCGGATGCGATGAGTCAATTCGAGCAGAACTGGCAAAGCACTGCACTCATCTCTTCATTGACGAAGCACACCACTCCGAAGCGAAAACCTGGAAAGAGTTTCGTGACCACTTCATAGGCAAACCGGTTCTGCAATTCACTGCTACCCCGTTCAGAGAAGATAACCAGCCGGTTGACGGGAAGCTCATCTATGTCTACCCGCTTCGCAAGGCACAGGAAGAGGGCTACTTTCGTCCTATTCGATTCCATGAAGTCTATGAGTTCGACGCTGCCAAGGGCGACCGAGAGATTGCCCTCGCTGCCATTGCCGAGTTGGATGCAGACACAACCGGCAAGCATTTGGTTATGGCGCGAGTTGGAGGCGTTGACCGTGCTGGTAGTGTCTTGGTCGTCTACCAGTCCTTAGGTCGCTATGAAGCGGTAGTTATTCACTCGCGCCTCAAGCTGAAGGAACGTGATGCGGCGAAGGCCAAGCTCTTCGCTGGCGCAGCGAGAATCGTCATTTGTGTGGACATGCTTGGCGAAGGCTTTGACCTGCCTGAATTAAAAATCGCTGCCTTTCATGACATCCGAAAGAGCCTAGCTGTGACTTTGCAGTTGGCGGGGCGCTTTACCAGGGTGCGACACGACTTAGGAAATCCTGTGTTCATCGCGAACACGGCACTAATTGACGTACGTGAAGAGCTGCAGAAGCTTTATTCCCAAGACCCTGATTGGAATTCGCTTCTCCCAAATCTGACAGAAGAGGCTATCGCAGACGAGGTAACCTCCCAAGAGTTTTTGAGCGGGTTCCAGCCCTTTCTGGATGAATTACCGCTAAAAGACTTGCGGCCTGCGGCCAGCATGGTGGTCTACCGGACTCAGTGCGCTAACTGGCACCCCGACCGCTTCCGAAAAGGCTTCAAGGGCCTCACTGACCGCGACAAGCTGTACCACACGCTGAACGAACGGGAGAACACACTGGTCGTGGTAGCCGCAACCGAACAATGCGTCCGGTGGAGTGAGGTTGAGTCCCTGAAGGAGTGGCGTTGGGAGCTCTTCGTTGCAGTGTGGGACCGCGAGCATCAGCTGCTCTATTTGCATGGCGCCAACAACAGCAGCGAATACAAGGAGCTTGCGAAGTCCCTATGTGGTGACGACGTGTCCATCGTTGTCGAACCTAAAGTTTATCGTTGCTTTCACGGTGTCAATCGCCTTGTTATGAACAATGTCGGCCTCGATGAGCATCTTGGTCGTCAGATTCGATACACGGGCCGAATGGGCTCAGACGTCGAGTCTCGACTTTCCGAAGCAACTCGACAAGGCACCAAGAGAGCTGTCCTGGCAGGTAAGGGCTACGAGCGTGGGGAAAAGGCCTCCGTAGGTGCAGCAAAGCGGGGGCGGGTTTGGTCCAGTCAGCGGCTTCGCGTTGACACCTTCGCGAGTTGGTGTCGAGCTATCGGCGCTAAGCTTGTTGACGAGTCTATTGACCCCGACGAAGTGCTGTCTGGGACGCTTAAGCCTATTGCTGTCGGCGTTGTTCCGCACAAGGTCGCTATCGCAGCGGATTGGCCCTCGCTGATTCTGGACCGGCCAGAGGCAGCAACTATCATCAAGTCGCAAACTGGAAAGGAGTTTCCGCTCACGGAATTGGATATCGAGGTGATGCCAAGGGCCGACGATGCCCCGCTGATACTGCGTGTCTTTTCCGAAGACTGGGAGGCTAAGGTCAGGTTAAACCTTTTTGCTGCGGGCGACAGTTTTGACTACTCATTCGCCTTCGAGTCAGGGAGCTGGGCACAGGTTGGCCGGAGTTCCAACAGCCTCCTTACAGAATTTTTGACGGAGCAAGCTCCCACAATTTGGTTTGCGGATGGCTCTTCGCTCGAGGGATGCCATTACGTTGAATTACCTCCGATATCAACCCAGCCGTACGCACGTGAGCGGTTGCGCGTGCTGGATTGGACGGGGATAAATCTTCGAAAGGAGTCGCAAGGCATTGCACGCGCTTCGGACACCATCCAGTTTCGACTTATCGAGACGCTGAAGGCAGACCCAAGTTACTCACTAATCTTTGATGACGATGGCGCGGGAGAAGCGGCGGATGTCGTGGCAGTTCGGCTACACGACGTACCGGGGAAGAAAAGAATTGAAGTTGAGTTCTACCACTGCAAGTACGCCGTAGAGGATTTTCCCGGGGCACGGGTAGACGACTTGTACGTAGTCTGTGGTCAGTCTCAGAAGAGTATCTGCTGGCTCGGCAACAGGGACCGCCGTACTGACCTCTTTGTGCATTTGCTGAAGCGGGAGGCGAAACGCGTGGACCACGGAAAGCCTTCACGCTTCGAGGTCGGTGATAAGCGACTACTGGCGGAGCTCAGGGAGGCTAGCCGTCGATGTGAAGTCTCGCTGAATGTCTTTGCGGTTCAGCCAGGGATGTCTAAGGCTGGCGCCAGCCATAGCCAACTAGCATTGCTCGCGGTCACTGAACGCTACCTGACGGAGACTTATCAGGTTCCGTTCGCGGTCATCTGTAGTGAGTAACTCAGTCGTCGAGGAGACGGTCCTTCCGGGCAACACGACCGTCGAAGTCCAGCCCAAGTAGCAGCCCTTCGCTAACAGTGACCTCAAGCATCGCGCTTCCCCGGCCGTTGGCAGTTGGACGGGCATGAATCGCTGATGCATTCAAGCTAGAAGAAATCCGGTAAAAGAACGCGCCCAAGCACGTCCAGGTAACCGACACACGTCACGTCAACTCGAACTGGCGCACTAGCTATGACCGAGTAGGGCCTGAGACAACTGCGCTTACATGGAGAGGCGGACGAGGATGAGCGCTTCACTCGCGGAGGGGCAAGAACTCGCAGTGGTTTTGTCCGCAAGCGGGGACCCCGTGAACTGCATGCATTGCACGGCGCTTTAGGCAGAACAACACGAGAGGGCCATAAAGCCCCGGGCTCTTTTGTTGGCGTTATCTCTCTCGTGGCACCCAACTGACCGGAAAGCCAACAACGGCGAGGATTTCCGGTACTTCAACGATTCGCGAGCATCCCAAAATATCGACGCTCCCGTCGTTCGACTACTTGCCCCCACCCGGTCTCTGACACGCTGAGGTCGAGGGGCAAACGCTTGAGGCTACCGACCCGTGCGTAGCACGTCCGGGTCGCGCAGGCACAGGCCGTAGGGGCAGTTGGTCGCCAGTCATTCCTTCGGCTCGCCGGCTCGTCTTCTGCGCAGCACCCCTTGGCGCCAGCGCTCCAGCCCCGATTCCCCCTGCAGGTGCCACTACCGGCTCCCGCAGTGTCAAGACGGCTGTCTCTCGTGCCCCTCGTGCCCACCTCACTCACGCCCTCGCTGTGCTGTTGGCCGCAGGCGGGGAAGTAGGCGTGTCGCCCGAAAAGAAGCTGTGTTCTCGCGACGAACAAGTTTCGCGGACCGAAGTGAGCCCCTGTCGACAGGCACGCCAGACCTCAAAGAGCCCTCATGCAACGCCAATAGCTTGCCCGTGCTCCTCGCTAGCATTACTATTTATATGAAAGTAAGGAGTCTTCAATGGTTGAATCGACCATCACGGCCAAAGGCCAGACAACCGTGCCTGCCGAGGTTCGAGCGCAGGTCGGTGCCACTCCAGGCACGCGGCTGGTCTGGCACGTGCTGCCCGACGGCAGCATCCTGGTTCGAGCCAAGACAAAGTCCATTCTGGACATGGCCGGCTCGGTCAGCCCGCCGACGGGCACCCACGTGCCCGTCGAAGCAATGAACGCTTGGCGCTGATGCCGGCGCTTGACACCAACGTTCTGGTTCGATTTCTCGTTCAAGACGATGCCGCGCAGCTCGCGGCAGCCCAACGCCTCATCAATCGCTGTGTTCAAGCAGACGAACCGCTCTTCGTCCCCGTGACAGTCACGCTGGAGCTCGAGTGGGTTCTGCGCTCGAACTTCAAGCGGCCGAAGGTTGGGGTTCTCTCCGTGCTGTCGGACCTGCTTTCGACCCGAGAGCTCACGTTCGAATCGGAAGGGGCCATTGAGGTGGCCTTGCGGTCCTACGCCGACGGCACGGCTGACTTCTCTGACTGCGTGCACACGGCGCTCGCAATTCAGGCCGGCTACGCACCTCTGTGGACCTTCGACAAGGCCGCAGCCAAGGTCGAAGGCGCCTCGCTGCTGACCTAGCTGCCAGCTGTTTCGTCATTCATAGGCCGTATCCGCAAGGGTGCAGCCTTTTCACTGGCTGCTCGCCCTCGACAGGCATTCGGCACTAGTACCTCCAGGGTGCCATTGGGGCGATAACTTCCCTTTGATGTACCCAATCGGCTGGAAAGTCTGCAAGGCTTGGCTTTCCGGCATATGGGCGCATCACGAGGGGTCTTGGAGCCACCCAAGAGCGGGATGTGGCGGCGCCTTGCCAACAAAACGGCGTAGGAAATGATGGCGGCTCAGCCTAGCTTGACGGGGCTGAAGTCTTGACGCCGAGAACGCCATTTGCCGACCTCGCAGACTTAGGGGCGCGACGGCCATTCCGCTAAAACAGGGGGCCTCCCCGAGTTATTTTTCAGCAATACGGCGTCTCAGGTAATCGGCGAAATGGCAGCACGTCGTGGATTCAATGAGGACCACTTGGTCGTTGCTGAGCGGGGCCGCCAATTTGCGTTTGTGTTCAGGCAGCTTGCCGTGACCATCGACGATTGCGGCAATGAGCAAATTCAGCTGTGACTGGCGCATGTCCAGCCAGATTTCGAGGTCTCTCACCGTGGCATCGTGCGCGCGCAGATAGGCAACTTCTTCCTGCAAGTCTTCGTCGACGCAGCCCTTGACGCATTCAAGGACGAATTCGCAGAGCTCCGTGGCATCGAAGCAGGCGTACAGCCAGCGGGGCTGCGGCGACGTTACGTGAATGCTGTCGCTGTCCGCGTCCAGGCGGTACTCCAGAAGCTCGGTTGGTGGCCGCGAATAGCTCTTGAGCAGGGCGGCATACCGCGGCAGGTCCTTGAGCATTCGCGCCGATATCGGCAGCACCATTCCGGCGGGCGTGAAGCCGCTCTGGCGCAGCACGTGGTGCAGCAAGAAGCGATGCAATCGCCCGTTGCCGTCCCACAGCGGATGCACGAAGACCAGCCCGAATGCCGCGCACGCGGCAGCCAGTACCGGATGGAGCGTCCTGGCCGAGGCCATCCCTGCTACTTCGGCCACCCCGTCCATCATGGGCTCGACCAGGGTGGCTGGTGGCGGGATGAAGTCCGCGAGGTTGCGCGGGTGGCCGAAACGCGAAAGCCAGTTCTGGCCGTTGCGGTAGGCACTTTCGAACCGCAGCGATTCGACAATTTCGGCATGCCAAAGCATCACCTGCTCTTCGGTGAGCCCGCCTGGTTCTCCGGCTTGCTCGAGCAGGCGCCGGAACCGGGCCGCGCGGTTGTTGTCCGGTATCTCGTCTTCCAGCCCGTACGTGGAACGCGTTTCCGACAAGTACAGGTAGTCAATTGCACGGGCGAGCAGCTCGGGCTCGAGTCGTCCGAGCGCCGCTGAAATCTGGCTGCCCAGGTCTTCGGCCAGCAACGCATCGAGCTTGTCTGTCCGGCGAATCAGCGGACTGAACGCCGGCGTGCCCACCAGGTTGTGCGTCACGCCGAATCTGGGATTCGGCACGGACGGCCCCGGAACATAGCGCCGCGGGTCCAGCAGCGGCACTCGCGGAACCCCGGCCGGAAGCTGGTAGTGGAACCGATAGTCCGTGAGCCACTCGGCCAAGTGCCCCGCGATGCGCGCATATTTCGACGACGGTTTGGCTTCGAGCCAGGCCTGGATTCCTTGAAGCACGTCCTCCCGCTCGAACAGCGCGCCCAGCACGCAAAGGTTCAGCGGCTCGCGCTTGAGCGCGAAGGTCAGCTGGCCCACCAGACTGTCCGTATCAGTGAGCCGCAGCAGGGGCAATTCAATCCGCTCAGTGCCTTCCGTCGCCGTGATGCGGCGTTCGACCGCTCGGTCCACTCCGCAATACACCGTCCGCAGCGAAGGAACGCGAAGCGAATAGCGCCGGATGAGCGCTTCGTATCCTAGATGGACCGATGCAGCAGCCGGTGGAGCGCAGGACAACTTGGAGTTCATGGCGGCAGCAAGTGAAGCCTTTGATTTGATGGGGCATCACAAATCATCTACTTCCCGGCATACCGTCGCCTGATTGTCTTCTCAATTCCGAAAACGTCTATTTTTTTCAACTATTGCAGTGAAAACCATCTACGTCGCTTTTGGTGCAAGCAGGTGTTAGTTGAACTGGTGGACCAGCAGTTACTGATACAGCTCCTCCAGAGCCAAGGAGCCCATTGAATGAAAACGCGGTTTTAGTTGTTCTTATACGTCAACTATGGGCAGAAATTCATTCAACCGACGGACTTCGAAGCAGGTCACGGTGGTCAATGCGCCCGACTAGGCGCTTGTTTGAAAACTTAATTGGCTACTCCCGTGGCGTCGTCAGTAGCTTCTTCAACTTGGAGTATCAAGGCAGGTCGGTTCTTCGGGCCAGGGACGCCTACTTCTTCAGGGAAACAGCATTCGATAATGTCTCCCAGTTTCGGCCTCGGTTTCCAGTAGGTTCCGCTCACAGCAGTGAGCCGAGGACCTTGCCTTTTTCTATCGGTTCGGCTTTGGCGATGGCCTGGTGCTGCGTTTTGATAAGTGGCATAAATTTCTCCATGTCCTGGCCGACGAAAACCTCGTCTCTGAGTCTAGCGAGGGCATAAAGGACAGTTTGGGTTTCGTTGAGCCCCAACTTATGGGCAAGCGCCGTCAGCGCGTCTCGCGACACCGTTGTCAATGTGTCTTCTTTGAAGTTCAGCTTCATCGGTCGTTGCCTGGCAGCAGTAGGCATAATGTGCTCTTCTGTCATAGGGGTATTGCGTATATATACTATATGTATATTTTTAGAGAATCAGTCAAGCCATATGTTTCGAATCGTGGGGTTCCGCGCCGCCGGAAGTTGGTTCTTTGTTTGCGAAGTAAAAGAAACCAGACACCGAGGCGCCCGCTTGAGTTCGCTTATAAGCGCGGAGAGTTATTCGCAGCCATCGGTTCTTCGGCGTCCGCCACGACGACTTCTCCCAAATGAATCACCCCAGAAATTGTAGACACCTGTGCGCCTCAAAATTGAGATGACGCAGGAGGTGCGATGAACACGAAGAGATTTACGTCCAGTAGCGGCCTGAATCCCGAATGAGCGGGTCAACAGCGCCTAGCTTCTCGCGGGCGGTGACGAGTTGTTCGTCGATGAGGGCCGCGAGCTTCTCCAAGCGTTCGATGTCGCCGGCAGCGCAGGTGCAAGACTCGACCAAGTCCTTCTGAAACAGGAGAGGAGCTTAGTCATGGACGAATAATTGGTTTGACGTGCGGCACAGTGGGGCACGCCAAGTTGGAGTTGGCGCAGTATGTGTCCAACCCGTGAAGGTCTCCAAAGCGACGCATTTCTCGGGCACATCGGTGCAATGAAGCCAATAATGAACTCTTCGCGGCTATTTACCTTTTTTCCAGTATTTTCAAAATCCGCTCGAAATCACCTCGCCTTTTCCAGCGTCGGTAAGCCTGTGCCGCGTCATTCCAGTTCCCGGTTCTATATGAATGCTTTTCCCAGCTCACATTCTCGGCGAGCTTCCCAAGTACATCATTAAGTCGATGCCGCAGTAACTGTGGGCACGTGCCTGCTCGGCGCCTGAGAAATGGCTCGATGACCTGCCATTCTTGGTCGCTAACATCTACGCTTGAGTCACTATGGCGAGGAATGGTCGGCAAGTTGTATTGATGTTGTCCACTTTCGAAATTGTCATGGCCATCGTGGTAGCGAATGACAGACTTGAGTTTCTTGAGTTGATAGGCGGGCTTGTCAAGGGGCGTGACGGAGATGATTCTAATGCCGGTGACAAACCGTCGCCCCCCATATTCTACGAAATCGAAATTGGCTTCGAGTTTGGCTTTCGGTAACGTCAGTGCGCATCGTCCTTCTAAGGCATGTTGATGCACACTATCGAGCATATGCGTTGCACTCGGGTGAGCCATAAACCATCTGAATGGATTTTCCCAATTGGCATAGCGGTGCCTGTGACTCGGATATGCCCACAATGCGTAAATTATAAGTTCCGGTGCCTCATCATTGGGTTCCCAGCGCAGATGGCATGCCCGCTCAAGCGCATTGTTGAGAAAAATATCAGGCAGAACGAGGACTGCCGGCTGGAATAGCGCGCGCATCAGCACCAGCGCTGGTACGAAATAGATATTGTTGTTTTCCTTAAATTCGAATACCTGATGATTGTCGCAGATGTCTTCCGGTAGTTCGATGCAGAAGCACTGTCGGTACTCATGACTTGGGCGGGGACGAAACTCCTGAAAGTTCACGCACACCTTGGTGCGTGAGGTGCGCAATGCGGTCGGCACGCCTCGCCGATGTAGGTCCCTGAGGCTGATGGTCGTACGCCGCCTGTCTTCGTTCACTGCAACAGCCTCAAGACGCCCCGCCTCCATCGCAAACCCGCAGACCCATTCCATGTTCGACTCCAAGTGAATGGAATCGATAGGTCTTGTGGTTTAGCCGCCGACCGTAGGGCCGCTACCCGCTTCGTATTTTTGCTGTCGTACGACTACAACTACGACTACGACGGCGCGGTTACGGCCGGTCGGTGCGTGATTCCCGCAGCTTCAAGGGGAAATGCATTTACGCAAATCGATTGCGTGCGGAACTCCCAATCGATTTGACAACGCTGGCTGAAACCTGACTCATCTTTCTAGTCGGTCGCCGGTTCGAGTTTGACCCACCTGGGTGGTGAAATCGTCTAGCCCCGTATCAGCCCATTAAGGCTGATACGGGGCTGGGTCTGTCCGACCGGCTTCCTGTCCTTGAGTTGATAGCTATCGCCAGTCAGCTATACAAGGGGCGAGTGACGTAGCCGCCTGTCGAGCAATGCGGCGGTTGGCGTGGCGTAGTTATCCGGCGCAGTGGCCCATTGAACAAATGGCAGGCTCGACGACAATGCGGCGAAATCCTCTCGGCGCAAAAACTGCATCAGCGCAGAGGCTTAGAACTTGTTTGAAAACTCAAAATCAGCGGCCAGCGGTAGGACTCCAGTGGCATTTCGCAGCGAAATTACCTAATTTTTGTGCAAGAGCAGTGCGATTGAGGCTGTAGCCAAGCCATTTTTCAACGGTCAATTGAGTTTTCAAACAGGCTCTTAGAGCCTGTTTGAAAACTTAAAAGCAGCGGTCGACGGTGGCACTTCAGCGGCATTGCCCGGCAAAAATTGCCTAATTTCTGTGCAAAAACAGGGCGATTGGGGCCGCGTCCAGGCCGTTTGTCGACGCTTCATTGAGTTTTCAAACAGGCTCTTAGAGAATTCGCCTACAACCTAACTGCCTACGAGTCCGTTTTTTGTAACGAGGTCGAGCACCTTGCCTCCCGGCTTAAGGCTGATAGATGCATGCCGGTGAGCAAGAGCGACGGGAATTACTGCGTTCTCATATAGGTCCAACTCAAAGTGCCGCACTACGTCAAAAGCTCGCCCGAGGTCGGAGCCGTAGCGCGTTAAGTCTGACTTCAACCGCGAAAACTCTTTGGTTCCGGACTTCTTCGCTGCTGGGTACGGCAAGCCGACGGTGAAAATATTCCCCTTCTCTGTTTTGAAGATAAAGTCTTGACCGAAGTACGTCTCCGTGCCGAAATTTTCGTTGTTGACTGAATTGATATATGCGTCGCGATATTCATCGTCAACAACATGGAATGTGCCGTTCGGCAGGAAGCGAGCGATGGAGCGGGCGTGCTCCATGACCTGACCGTCCTTCTGCAATCCGATGACGATTGGCGCCCGCAGTCCGCGCCGACGCAGTTCCTCTCGGATTCGGTGATAGAACGAGACAAGGGTGAAACTGATAGACGCGGGCTGCCCGAACACTGCAAGTGGCCCGTCCAAGATGAAGGCCATCTCTGCCAGGATTTGCGGATGGTGCTCTGCCAGCATTCGCACGAAGGTCGCAATGAGCAACTGCTCCACTGCGTTCATGAACCGTGTCACTGCTGACGTACAGTCGCCGTAATCGGTAACCTGTTCGTGAACGCGAAGGGTGTCCGTAAGGTAGACCTCCGCGTTGCACGCCGGACAAACTTGAACCTCTCTCCCGGCAGTGAAGACAAACAGGTCGTGCGCAAGGCCCTGAGGGTGGACAGCGCTGCATGAAGGACACTTCTTCAGCCCTGCCTCACCGTTCTCAAGCGCGAGCAACGTTCCGCGTACTGTGAAGTCGCGACTATGCGGGTGAAATGACGTTCGCTCATCCGACAACTGGTCCCACACAGCCCGACGGAACCCGTCCTTTACAGAAGCCGAGCCCTTGTATCGAATGTTGCTTCCTGGGAGAGCGAAAGAGTACGAATCAGCGTTCCGGTGAAGGGCTGCAAGTTTGAACGGGTCGACGAACCGCGAGCCCGGGGGAGACAGGTCTTGAAACTGCCTCACATCGACAAGGACGAGACTGGCCTTGACGTAACCTACTTGGGTGCTCGGAAACTTGTCGTCAATAGGGTCTGCATAAGGGCTCGCATCGGAAGCGACCACCTTTAGAGGCAGCGAACCCGAAGTGGGTGCCGGCAAGTAGGCAGACGCGATGCTCCGAGCTTCGTCGTCGCTAGGCTGCTTTAGAAACGCACAGTCGTTGAGAAATGCCTGGATGTCAGGGTTCCTCACCAAGTCGCTGTGTCCGCCTTTGGATGCTGTTTCTCGTTGATATGGCATTCTGCACGCTCACTTCATCGGAGCATCTGAAACCTCGCGCAATTGCGCAAGTTGAGCCTTCAGCTCGTCCGGGGTAAACCGCTTAATTTGGGTGGGCAGCACAAACGGAGAAGACAGTGTCTTGATGCGCGCAAAACCGACGTCTTGCGCCGACTTCAATGATGCTTGGAAGTCCGCGAAGTCATAGTACTTGCTCAGCGCCCGCAGTTCGTCGTCGTTGTTTAGGTGCGTGACGAACCAATTCTCGGTATTCGAGAGAATGTTGGGGTGAATCGACGACGGCTCTTGAGTAGCATAAACAAAGGCGATTTTGGCCTTTGCGCCTTCTTTGGCTAGTCGTGGCCACGTATCCGTGAGCTCGTCCTTCTTTCCAATCAAGTTGTGAGCCTCTTCGACGTACACAACGATATTTTCAGGGACCTTGCCCTCGTTCATCGTTTTTAGTGATGCATTGAAGATGGCCTGGGCAATCTTTTTCGCAAGAACAGTACGCACCGTATCCGGCCCCACGCTGAGGTCTAGGATGACGATTTTCCCTGCGTGCAAGTGCCCCAAGACCTCCTTCACCACATCACCGCTCCGCTTCGCAGAGTGGTAACCGCGATAGCCAGTAATGGCTCTCCATCCGCCGAATGGCTGTTCGCGTGAGTTCTCTCGCATCAGCATGTTCAGATAGGCCTCCAGGTTGGCATCGACCCAGGGGTTTCCCTTCGTGCTTGATTGAATACCAAGTATCGGCTGGCTGTTACTTTTTTGGGAGGCCTTCAGGAGCAGATTGAACTTGCGAATGGTCTCAAACCATTGGCAGGCGTCTTCCAAAGACACCTTTTCCGAGGTTGGAATGGTAATGGCAATTTTCGGGTTCTGGGTATCGGCGAAATTCCGCAGCTGCTTAACCAAGTTGTCGCTTAAGGGAATATTGACGATGTGTCCTGCCGGAGCCTTGTATCCCGCTTTATGCAAGAGACACTGCCAGACTGCGGTGAGCACCTTCCAGCGGTTATGGTCGCCCCTTGACGTTGCATCGGGCTCTTCAAGACTCGTGCCAAGAAAGGTATCCAAGTCCTGGCCGGAATACGGTGGGGGGTCCTTACGGAATAGGTCAACGATAAGCGCCAGTCCTTGCGCCGGCTCCTGATAGAAGTTGAGGCGGAGGTCCTCAAACCCAGCGGTGTCTGCCGCGCGATAGCGACAGCAGTCTTCGCCAAATACGTCAGCAATCGAACTCCCGTCGTCCTGATGATTTGCGTTGGCGTATTCACCATTCAGGTCGAAGATGATTTGGCCTACCTTCACACCTCCGCCTGCCGCTGCCAGACTAACCGCAGCCACGGTAGTTTTCACGGTGTTAGATTTGCCTGTTCGAGTCATGCCGAGCACTGCAGTACGCCGCGCCAGGAAGTCGGAGGGCTGAATGTGGACTTTCACGAGAGGCTCGTTCGGACCACGATGAAGACGAGCTGTTGAGGTGTACCGAACGGTCCCTATTTCGAGCGGAACTGGCTCTTTTTTAAAGCCGGATTTCTCTGCGTTTTCGCGAAGTGCCTTCTTCGCTTCCGGGTTCAGATGATTAACAATTTTTTCTAAGGCGTCGCCGCGCGGTTTGAAAACCCTCAGCTTCGTTGAACTAAAGTAGTTTTCCAAGTCGCTTCCGAGTTTCAACTCGCCGTCCTCGACATAGAACGTCCCAAGAATGCGGCAACGGAGCGCACCATACTGCAGCTCACCATGAGTCATCGGGTCTAGGCCGTCGCGTGCGTCCTTTGGAAACAGCTCGTCCTCGGTCCTGCGTTGGTTGTGCTCCACGCGGGTGCGCAGCATATCTGCATCGGTTGGTAGCGGCGCCGGCTCAAGAACCCGGAGTAGCACCACCTCTTTCTCAAGTTCTGTTGCTTGGCCCATTTTCTCCGGGTCGAACGCTGCGGCAACAAGGAAGCTGTTATGTGGGATGCCAGCGACTCTCTCCTTCCAGGCATCGTTCGTCAGCACCATTGCTTCTGAAAAGTTCATCCCGTAGACGAAGCCTACGTGGCTGTTCTTCGAATCGCCGAGAAGCGCAACCAATGGGCTGCTTGCAAGAACTTGGTTAATGATGCTCATGGAATGGTGTACCCCCTTTAGTCTGTTATTTCGACGGCCGCTTGCGTCCAAGGAATTCGGGCGGCGGACTCGCTTGCGCGTTTTCTCTTTTGGTATTGTTTAACTGACATGCCAATATGGGTGCAGCCATCCTCGTCAGGAGAGGGCAGCTTCTTCATGTTTGAAAAGAACAATTCCCTGCCAACGAAGGATGCCCCGCCGATTGGATGGGCTGAGTATGTGCTATCAATTACACGAGCAGATACTCTTAATGGCTTATATAGCTCGCGAATTTCACGTGCATCGTCATAAGACAACAGCCAGGGCACCGTGAGCTCCTCTACGAAGTCGCGGAAAGCAATGTGTTCAGCCAAGTTGAAGTAATGCCCGTAAAGCTGCTCAGCCTTGTGAAAGTACGGGGGGTCAAAGTAAAGGAAGACTCCGTCATCTTGCTTCAACTCGTCGACGAAATCGCGCCAATCAAAGCATCGAATGGAGCGAACACGGTCGCTAAGGTCTGACAACTCCAAGATGCGATTGGCCAACTTCTCCCGAGGAAACCGTACATCCAAGGTGCGATTGGTTTGGTTCCACCCGCCGAGCGGTCCTGATTTGTGGAGAATTCCGTTGAACGAAGTTCTGTTTAGGTAGAGCGCTTTCAGCGCGAGGTCTCGGTCGCTCGTAGGTGTCGAGGCCTTCAGCCGCTTCCATTCGTCCACACTCAGAGGAACAACGCGTACTTGCTCCGCAAGCCACTGCGCATCTTCTGAGAAGACGACTCGCCAGAGCGCTGCGATGAGAGGGTCGGAGTCGTTAAGCGCGACAGAGTCGACTTGTCCGGCTTCCAACAGAGAGATAGCCACGCCGGCACCGCCGCAGAAGGGCTCTGCAAACACGCGAACGCGAGCCTTGTTCAGGCTCAGTGCCTCTTGGATGAACGGAGCGAAGCGAGTTTTCCCCCCGGGGTAGCGCAAAATGCTTCTTGTGTAGGCCACTACAAGGTCTTCTTTGTCTACAACTCCGTCTCCCACGGAGCGGGCTTCCGCCAACTAACTATAGTGGCGGCCACCCAGGTATAAGGCGACCGTTTATCTTGCGGCAAATCTGACCGATAGTACGTCGGCTCGAGCACAGACGATGCGGTATTCGTCAACATCATGCATGCTTGAGGCAGCGCCTTCAGCGTAGCAAGGCCATAAGTTCACACGACTTTTCAGCGGCGCTGACTTGAGCGTCACGCCAGTTGCCCGCACCCAGTTCACACGACCGTGTTCTCGTACCAGCGCTTGCGCTCCGTGGCGGTCTCGAACGAAAGGTAGAGCTTGGTGCAGACCATCCTCCCGCTATTGTCCGTCGAGTCTCACTCTGGCGTCAGCTCCTAAAGGACCGCTTGAAGGGGCGCACTCGGGTTGCCGCGAGCTCGGTAGCGTCTCTTCCAGGCTGCAACCGCGTCAATGCGACCTAGGTCGACGTCGGAGTTACACAGCCGATTAGCCTCATAACCGTCAGCCCTGGTAAGACATTGAACGGTTTTTTCGCTAGGCCTCCCGCGTCTCAAAACTCGTTTGTGGCCCTGAGCTCTTGGCTGACGAGTTCGCTTAGCGAGCTGCCGACACTTCGTCGGTAGCCTCATCAATTCCTTGGGTTGGCGAATAACGGCTGGGATGGCGCTGCCTCCAGTAGCTACGCCCGCCAACTTGACGCTCTGCCTGGTTTGATGTCCGAAAGTCGTCAAGCGTTGCTCGCGTCGCAGGAAAGTTCTCGCGGTCGTGCCGAAAAGCGGACCAGACGCCAGCGTCGGTCAGCAATGCCTTGATGGATGTCCGCCCGCCAGCCTCCACTACCTGCTGGATACGCTTCTCGATTCGAGTAACTGTCGCCTTGTCCAACCTGGCGTAGTCGCGAGTCTTCTTGCCCGGCGGTTGGTACAAGCTCGTCACGTCGTCCGGAGCTTGAATGCCTTCATCCAAAAACACATCGAGCACCACATGCTTCGGAGTCGCAAACGGGGTATCAATTCCAGGACGGGTCATCAATGCCGGCCACGTGTCCGAACATGTTCTCGGCAGCGGGCAGCCCATGGACTCAAGCAGCGGCTGGCCGAAGTAGCTGCGAAGTTCACCGGCAAGTGCCGCGCCTGCGACCGCCCCGGGTGACAGCTGATAGTCGAGTGCGAGCACTCGAGTCCGATACGACTCGCGCCAGTCGTTACCGACCTGTACCTGTCCGACCAGCGCCTGTACTGACCGTTCAGTGAGCTTCATGCGAAGTGCCGCGGATGCGGGCAATCGCGTTGGAAGCAGCTCTGCCTGATGCGGAAGCGTTATGTCCTTCATGGACGTCCTGCCACGCAAAGGCAAATTGGCGATTTTGAGGGGCTTGTGATGGCGGAGGCAAACCAGAGCGCCTGGCAGGAGATGTGCCCTTCGCCAGTACGACTCGCCGTACATGCGCAGGTCCTGCCGGACGCAGTCGGGACAAAAGCGGCGGTAGGGAACCCCATGGGACACTGACTTGGTCAGCGAGCCAAGACATTCCTGGCCAGGCTGCAGGCTGAGCGCTTTCGTACGAAAGGCGGCTTTGACATCGCGCGTCATATAAGCCACTGCGTACGGGAACATCGTGTGTTGGCTCAGCAGTTCATCGGCGTCCACCCCGGCGAAGTACGCGACGCGATGGAGTTCACTCGTCATCAGAAATGAATGAGACCCGCGACCCGAAAAGATGGAACCAAAAAGCGTCTTTAGTGGCAAGCCAGCCTGAATGGCCGCGCGAGCGAACACGCTTCCGATGACCTCATCGTCATAAGGCTTGGGAAGCAGCGGCATCAGGTCAAGTCCACAAGCGCTTCGAGAGGCCGTGCCATGCCGAGTTCACGCATCCGCTGATACACCTGTGCGCTTGTGTCGGTGGCGGACTGGATTGCCTGGCGGTAGTCCTCTGGCCGGTCTTCGAGCGACGTGACTGTCTCGGTCGCGTCGCGTACTGCAGCGTCGGCTGAGCGTTTGCCCGAAGTCTTCTTGTTTGACCGGTGTTGAGTAGCCGATGCAGCAGCAGTACCGCCCTGTTGATGCGGTGTCGGTACTTGAGCCGTACTCAGGACTTGCGTGCGGCGCCCGACGCTTTCAGCCAGTGCGGCAGTTGAGATGGGCGCGACATCATCGTAAAGAGCTAGAAGCTCTGACTCGTTGCGGCGTAGTGCATCGACCATCGGATGCATCAATTCGAATTCGGTCTCAAAGACCTCATGAATGAGCTCAGCACTCAGACGTTCAGACCCGTCGCGCATTGCACGAGCTTGAGCGGAAGCGAAGAGCTTGATGGCAATGTCGATGACGCCCTGGCTGTAATGGTGCATCAGAGCATCGAACTGGGCGTCGAGTGCTACGGGCTGGCGAGTCCACTGGAAGGACCACAGGGTCTCCAGGAAATTGCGCCACTCGTTCACACCATCGGTGCTCTCTTCGTTCGATAGCCGGTCCCAGTGCCGAATGCCTTGCCCACACGACCGGCGTGATTGCCTGAAGTCCTGATTGAAAACCTTTGCAGCCTTGTTCGTGCCGATAAAGAGGATGGGGACCCCAAGCTCGTTGCAGGCCGAGACGAGTTCAGTCATCACCGTCTGCTTGCCCTTGTGAGCATTGGCGAGGTTCTGGATTTCATCCGCTACCAAGAAGCCCACGAAATGCATGTTCATGACTCGAGCGACCCCGCGCATGAGCGCGTCAGCGCCTGTCCTGCCGCCTTTGGCGTACGTCTCGTAGTACTGCGCGCCAGGTATTAGCCTGTCGACTGCATGAAGAATGGCGTGGCCCAGCCCCTTGATACTCGAGCCGTCGCTGGGCATCTCGATGTGCAGACGAGGTATCTGGTAGGTGTTTGTCGCCCGGTGATAGATGACGTCAGGGAACTGCGAGAACCAGCGTTTGACCACCGTAGTCTTGCCCATCCCAGGTATCCCCATCAGCAATGCCGACAGCTGCAGTGACGAACTAGAGAACGATGCGCCACTCCGTGCTCCGTCGTATATCGACTGACATCGGCGCATGTACTCAGGGGTACGCGGCATGCGGCCCACATAGCCAGAGCGCAGCATCGAATCCAGCGTTTGAGCCAGTTCAATGTGACGCTGAAGCGGAACAACAAAGCTGCGCAGCGTGCCAAGCATGTGGAGACGGTCGTCGGTAGCCCATTGACGTTGCTCCGGCTCAAAGCCCGGTCGCACGCTTAAAAACTCGAGCAGCTCGTCGGCACTCAAGGTCGCTGGTAGCGCTTCCACCATCGGGTTGCCACGGTATTGAGGCAAGTGGTGGGTTTGGTAGGTAGCCTCCACGGCCCCAAAAGCAGAAAGTTCATCCATTACGCATCTTCTCCTGCGCCAGTCGCAGCTTGTCTGCGAGGCTCGGGGCGCGTGGTTGGGGACTGGTCGCTGGGCTCATGTCTGCCGATGCCAGCAAGTCATTAGAGAGTTGGACGGATGCCTCTTTACGGCTGCTCTCGGCCGCGCGCTCGATTGCACTCCGAGCGGGGCGCAGCGGCAGGATGTTCGAGCCACGTGCGGGCTCGCCTTCGATGGGCCGCTTGGTCCCCGGGAAGCCATCCGGCGGCGTGAGCCGCATGGCTGGTCTCAATGCTTGGCGTTCCAAGCGACGTTCTTGCTGCCGGTCCTCGGCAATGTCGGCACGACGCGCAGTGCGAGACTTCTTGGTACCCGCTGCTGCCAGCTTGGCCGCTGCTGCGGAGACGATGCTCTCGGTTGTTGCATGCAAGTCTGCTCGTGCTTGAGCTTGCTGATGCTCAATCTCGTGACGCATCCGAGCACGCCCGCGCTCAAACGCCTTCACCTCGGCGAACGATAAGCCGCGGTACTTCTCAGCACGGGCCGACAGAATGCCGACGTACACCGCGGCTTTGCTTGGCGCGTGAATGTAGACAGTGTCCACGAGCCGGCTTTCGTACGACACCACAACTTTGAAGCGACGCTTTCGTCCATCGACAAACCATCCGCGCGCAATTGCTTCCTGGCAGGTATAGACGCAGCCTTGGAACTCGATGCCGTGCTCGGTGACGGTCGCTTCTGCTCGGGGCAATAGCGCCATGCGGACACGTTCTTCCGAGAACCGCGTAAGCAGCCCAGCGCGACTGCCGATGTTGTGATTCCAGAGGGCAATGGGAGACGGAAGAACGTCTGCCGCAATTTCCGCCAGGCTGCAGTCGTAGTCCCGCATCGGTCTGCGGTTGTGTTCGATGATGTGCGCGAGCATCACGGCGGTGAAGTCGCGAAGCGTCAGGCAAGCATCTTTCTCGTAGTGCTTACCTTGTCTGCGCTTGGCGTTCTCCGGCGGGTCAAAGCCGGGTGTGCCGTCCTGTAGCGTCATGCGCGTCTGCTTGAACTGCGTCTCAACGACTGGCTTGTGGTCGGGACGCTTGGCCGAGACATTGGCAATGGTGCAGTTGAGCTGTTCGATGACCTGGTCACTGCTTTGAGTCAGAAGTTCGCCGCGGTCTGCGATGATTTCGGACGGGAACACTTCGTGTGCCGGCCAGTCCCTGGGGTCATACCCAATCCCGTATTGCTCGCACAGCGAGCGCTTGTCTGCAGAGATGGTGACTAGCGCTTGCAGCGCGCAAATCCAACTCGCGTTTTCAAGGCCGATGTACCAGCCGACGATGAGCCGCGACTTACGGTCGACAATGAGGTAGAGCGTCGGCTTGCCGATGATTTTGCGTGAGTCGCTTGATGCGACGAGAAACACATCGACAATCGTGGCGTCGGCTTCGTACTGGTGACCAACGCCAAGGCAATCTTGAAGGACTGTGCCCAAGACCGCACGGTGCTCGCGCTCAAACTCCTTGTCGCCTTTGCGCTTGCGCAGCACGTGCTCGGCTCCGTAGTTTTTTAGCACGTAATGGCGGAGCTGCTTGATGGTCGGTCGCTCGCCTGGCGGCCGTAGTCGATGGATGCCGTTTCCGTCCATCGTTTGGTAATGCGCTTCCAGCAAGCGTTGATACGTGTGTGCCAGTGTCCTGCGCTCGTCACTGAAGTAGTACCGCTCAATCGCGGCCTTGAACCGTTCGAGGTCGGTTGTTTCAAGCTGATAGACAGCGACGTCAACAGGCGAGGGGCGGCCACGACCAGCGGTCAAGCCGATGCGTTTGCGCTTTGTCTGGTCGAAGTTGCCGAGTAGCGCAGAGGGAACTTGCCCACCTTGCCAGTACCGCCTTAGGTGCTTGTAGATGACGACCTTCGAGCAGCCAGCTGCAACACGTTCATCTACAAGTCGGGCACGTTGGTGAGGCTCGAAAATATCGGGAATTTTGTTCTGGATATCGCCAAGCGCCTTCAAAGCCTCGTCCCGCACACGTCGCATGGCGGGCGTCATCTTGCGAAATGTTGGGTTCCAGTGCGTGTCGTTCGCACGATGTGGTTCGAGCCTCGAAAGCACGTGCCAAGCGCACTTCTGAGGCAACGCATTCGGCTCCCCCAGGACGATGACCCACGCGCAATTCGTTTCTGCATTGGCGCCGAGCAAGCGGTACTCAATGCCCTCAGCAAGGAAGATGTCATTGCGAGTCAGCATTACGCACCTCCGACAGGGCGTAATTGCGGTCGCTCGAGGGATGTCCGCTGAAATGACGTAAGGGGTGCATCTGCGAGGGAAGGCCCTTCCAGGTCAGGAACCAGCCAACGGTCGAGTAGGAGCATGCGAGCTGCCTTCAGACCGGTACCTCGTTCTGCGCCCTGACTGGCGTCGAAGTGGGCGCAGTGCTCGGCGAGCGTGCAGGCAAGACCGGACTGTGGCCATGACGCAGCGAGACGCGCCTTAATGTCGTCGAAGTAGCCCGGGTAGGGCTCGCGCTCACCGTCTTTCAGGTAGCCATCCCGAATCCATCGGATGTTCGAAATCTTGCGTTTAGGCAGGTCGTCATGAAAGACGAGGTGATGCGGGATGGCGAGCAGTCCAAACGCCGCGCGCTGAATTTCGAGTTTTTCGAGAGACCGGCGGTCGTTCGCTTCTTCGGTGCGCTTGGCGTTGAATGCGACCAGCTGCACTGTGCTGTCGCGCATGCGCGTGCACAGAAAATCGACTGTCATTACTGTGGGCACATGGGTACCGGGATAGCACGGATGCTTGATACCCAAGGAACTGGCGACCTCGGTCGTGATATCGCGGTCGAGCGGGTACTGCTCGCGGATGTCCGTGATTTCCTGAGACCACTCGAGAGCGACGAACAGGTCGTTCTCGACGTTGGACAAGAGGTGATGAACGCGGTTGGTTTTTGGGCTGTAAATGCGTCTGGACATCCCAAGACTGCTCACATCGCGCACGTCAATCCACGGGGTGTAAGCAGCGCCTATTCCACTCCCGCAGCCCTGCGCTACCAATGCAGCGATGCGCTCTTCTGTCCATTTCATAACGCCAGCCATTTGTTCCTCATCTCATGTCTTGTCAGCGCGTGGTACGCCTGCCTGTCTTCGCCCGGCAGCCGTGTCGACGGCTGCTCATAGAACCGTCAGCACGTTGTTTGGCGGCACTGGCCGACGGCTAAAGCGTTGGTTCCGGACGCGTTTAGAGACGAGTTCGCCGTAGAAAACTTTTAGAATGAGAAAATAATTTCCATGAAGAACTTTTCTCATCAAAAAACATGTTCTTAGGTCGAGCGAATGAGCACACCAGGTGAGAAACCGGACTACTGGGAAAAGCAGGCAAGCCGTGTCTTGCGCGCCCTCATGGTTCGGCACGGCGTTGACTACAAGGAACTCACATACGCGCTGACGCATAACGCGTCGGAAGTTGCTGTCCGGCAGATGAGCAATCGAATCCGCGGCGGAAAATTCCCATTGAGCTTTTTTTTGCGAGCGCTTGCAGCAATGCGCCTGAAAGAGGCCGAAGTCGTACTGGCCAAGCCGGTACCCAGCGCCTTTCAGGAACTGGCGCCACGAGGACGTCAGAAGTCCAAGCGCGCAAATTCCAAAAACGAATCCAGCGATGAGGGCTAGGGCTGCCATGACGGTCACGCTGAATCGGATTTGGAAGTTGCGGATTGGATAACCTCCCAGATAGCTGCCGTGACAATGTCCGACTCGGCGTCGTTCTCAGTCTTCTCTTGCAGTGCTAACCAGCGTTGCCAGGTGTAGTCCGCGTCTAGGTTTCGCCCAGGCGAGTGGAGAAGGCGATACCTGCGCCCTGACGTCGTGAACGCGGTCGCTGTGCCGAAATCGAAGCGTTCGATTGCGCTGGAGACGCGTCCTTCTCGGTTCTCGATGCAGTAACCAACGACATGCTGTGTGCCTTGGGCAGTCACAGCAATGCGCCACGAGTCAACGCGCAGCATTGGTTGTTGGTCAAACGGCGGAACGGACCAAATTGGCATTTCGTATCTCCAGAACGAACAACGTCCTCGCAGCCAACTTGGCCGGCGACTGCAAAACAACAGGCAAGCCCTGTCTAATCCGCCGGCGCAACGAACACCAGAGGTGGGCTTGGTTTAGTGAGATGCCGCTAGGAGGCGGCGGAGACAGGCAGCTTCGTGGTCACCTCCGCATGCGCCGGAAGGACCCGATGACGACGCCAAGGATTTCGAGCGAGCCCTTGGGATGGATGTCGGCGAAGTCTGGATTTGCCGCCTGCAGGAAGTAGCGGTCCTGCGAGCGCCGCAGGTACTTCACCGTCAGGTCGCCATCCACAACTGCTACCACCACGTCACCCGGTGACGCTGGGGCATTGCGCTCGACTACGGCGATATCGCCGTCAAGCAACCCTGCGTCACGCATCGATTCCCCCCGAACCCGGCACAAAATGGACCTGTTCGGGTCATCAACGAGGTAATCGTCAATCGTCACGAGCTCCAATGCTTCGTCCGTTGCCGGCTGCGGCACCCCGGCGCGTACAGCACCAAGGAGTGGGCGTGCGAAGAACCGCTTGGTGGGCGCGATGCGGCCTTCCACGCGCTCCAAGTAGCCGGCGTCAACGAGTCGGCCAACTAACGCGAAGACGCTAGACGACGATGAGAGGCCGACAACCTCGCATAGCTTGGCCATCGCCGGGAACGCCTGATGCGCCTTCCAGTAAATCCGCAGTGCTGCTAGGTGCTGTTCGTCTCGCATACCGCCTCATCGAATGGTTGTTCGATGACAAGGACTGTATGAATACTCAGTACGATGGTCAATGTATGCCGTACCGTGATGCGCAATCGGGCTCTCGAACCGACGAGCGGCTGGTATCGCGGGAGCGAAGCTAGCAGTGACCGAGCGCGGCAGATATCGTCATGCGCAAGCACCGTGTGGTCGCGGTTCAGACTGTGGTCGCAGCCATCGCCCGTATGTACTTCGCCTGCGTGTTCCAGCCACGCTTGGCGACATGAGTTGCAGCTAGCGCCGGCGCGGCGCCCATTCCCCCGCAGCGTTGTAGTTGCGCGAACCAGGGAAGCCGGCAGCCTGCCAGACTAGGTCGAAGACAGGCTTGAGTGCTTGCTCCGGCACGACTCCCGACTGCGCAAGAACGTCCGGCAGCAAAAGTGCCCGTCGGTCAAAAAAGGTCTGGTGGTCTTCCAGGAAGTCGTAGGTTGCCTCGACGCCGAGTTGGGCATCGTCCGCGCCAAGAATGGACAGCATCACCGAAAGCTCGGGCTCGATGCTCAAGTGGATTAGCTCCGCCCGGAATGCACCCAACAAGGTGATGAGCTGCTCTTCGTAGCTCAAGCTCCCAAGATGCGCTTTGCCTGCGGGGTTGCGTCCAGTAAGCACGTGGGTCGACTCGAAAAAACCGTTGCGGAAGAACTGGGAATAGCCGTGAGTACCGGCAGGCCCGGAGTTCCGAACGTAGAGCGCCCCATCTATGTTGAGCCGGGCCCGGCCAGACATCGCTCCCAAGACGGGTAGGTTGCGACGGTCTGAGTACGGCACTGGGTCCACCTGCACAAGTCCAAGGGCCGCCTGCGTGGGGACAAGATGGACTACCAGTAAAGACCCGGGGACGAGCCGATGCGGCGCTTCTCCCGACAGTATCTTTCCCAGACGGTCGACGCGGAAATCACGCACGCGCTGCGCTTGGCTCTCCGAGCGCAAGAACAGCCCTCGAATTTCCGGTACGTCGAGCTGGCGGTTCCGCAGACCGTCGCGCACGTAAAAGTGCAAGTTTGGCTTGGAGCGATGTGGGCCAGCCCAGCTCTGCGGGATGCGAACGATGACCGCATGCCCGCTTGTGCCGGCGCCAGTCACCGCTACGGCATGTACCTGTGTGCCGGGCAGCCTTGGCTCAGCCAGGTTGAGAATGAAGTCTTGGATGCGCCGAACTTCCTCGTCGGCACTGACTAGGGTCTGCGGGACGATTACTGATGCCTGTGCGTCAGCGGTCTCGTCCATGCCGAAAATGATGTCGCCACCTCCAGCGTTGGCGAACGCGGTCACGTCCGCCATGAACTTCACTTTCGACCGGTCGTCCCACGCCGCAGGCAGCTCCCGTTTGAAGTCTAGGTGCGGGCCTTCTTGCGACTGTGCCGCAATGAGCTGTTCCAAGTGGGCTTGCGTCGTTTGCAGGATGTTTGCCGGGAGCATGTTGGGGTCAATCAGAACGAGTAAGCTCGCGCGTAATGAGCTAGCGCCGCATCTTTACAGCAGGGCCTTGGCGCACGCCGCCAGCAGCACCTCCAAAGCAGCCTTGGTTTCCGCAAGCGCTTCATGATGCGGTGTCGCGTGGAGAGCGGATGCTCTAGCGAGGAGCAAGTGAGCCGATTGCCATGTCTGGCTTGGTCAGCAGCGGCCAGCCCAAGTCAGTGGGCTGCTCAAGCTCTCGAGTTGCCCATGACTGTGGCACGCACTCAACCAGAGCTCGAAAAACCTTTTGGGTGTTGCTGATTGGCAAGGGATACTCGTTTTCCGGACTACCACAGCAGCTCAACTGCCGTTGCGCGGCGGCACTGAGATGGTTCGACCGCTCATGCTGAAAAAGGCTCGCCTTTGCCTTCCCCTGTGAAAGGTGGCTGCTTGTAAGGTTGCTTGCCAGTACATATACTGTACATATACACAGATAAGGCCAGCTCAGCTGCGGCTGGGCAAGGAGAAGGCGCATGCGAAGAACGTCAACATCACTTGCTGTGTCGTCGCCGACTTGCTGCTTTTGCGGCCGCTCTTGGCTGCCAGAAGAAGGTGTGGCAGCTAGTCACGCCTACTGCGACCACTGCGCAGGGGAGCGGCGAGCCGCGGCTTTGAAGGCGTTTGGTGGCCGCACGCCAGCTGTTTTCGACCCTTCGGGTGCCTACCTGTTGCCGCGACACCTGCGGCCGAGTCAACGCTAAGCCCGCTCGAAGAAGTCTTCGAGTTCGGCGAGGGTCTTACTCCGCGACTGGGCGGCAGAAGAGCCACCCAAGGTTCTCTTCCTCCCCGTTGTACCCAGTGGTTCGGACCACGCGGTCCATTCGTGCTTTCGTGGCGATTGCCAAGACCACTCCACCACCTTCAAGCGGTCGCCTGCCGCAAGCTCCCAGCGGACGGAGTCGGTGTCCACCTCCGCGGTCCAATGCGGCGTCTCCAAGGTCGAAAGTGCGCTGAGCACCTGCTGCGCGGATTGGTAGCGCCGGCTGGTGTCGTCGTTCAGCATCTTGCGAATCATCCGCCGCCAGCCGGCGGGGATGTGAGGAAGCCAGCGCAGTTTGTCGGCATAGGCACCGGCGGGCACAGTTGCGGCGGGAGACAGTCCTGCTTCGTACCACTCTTGCCCATGCAGCAGGCGATAAATGGTCATGCCCAACGCCCAGATGTCCGACTTGGCGCTTGTCACCCGAGTCGACCATACCTCGTAAGCGATATGGTCCTTGTAGCCAGCTATTGAGCCGTAGCCATTAAGCAGACGGTCTGTGACCAAGCCGAAGTCGCCCAGCAGAGCGACGCCGCTCGCATTACGCAGGATGTTGCTTGGCTTGATGTCCCGGTGCAGCATTCCCCTTGAGTGAAGGGCATCCAAGCCGAGTGTGACGTTGGTTGCGATTTCGCGGACGGTGTCCAGCGGCAGCGGACCTTTAACATACGCGTCCTGCAGGGAACCGCCGGCACAGAACGCCATGCACAACTGGATACTGTCGCCGGTAGCGTCCTCGGAGATGCTGTGCACTCGAACCACGTTCCTGTGCTCGGCCGCCGACAGGCGTTGACCCTCTGCAAGTAGGCCAGCTTTGCGTTGGTGCCAGTCAGCCGCACTCTCGCCAGAGGCGCGCGTCATGACCTTGACGGCGACACGACCATGAACGCTATCTTGCCCTTCGAAGACCTCGCCAAAGGCTCCCGCGCCCAGCTTGCGCCCGAGCGTCAGGGGCGGAACGACGGTCGCCATTAAGCCTCCCGGGACGCGATGATGAGCATTGCTGCTTCGCGGCTTCCTTTACGCAACCCGTTGCCAGTTACCTTGTCTTGCCAGAACGCGTCATCTTTCAGGTACTCGTCGACCTTGCGGTCGCCGTACGTGCGGCTGACGACCCCCTTCGTGAGGGACCGAACCTGGGCTTCTGAAGCAGCTGCCGCTATGAGGACGCCGCGAACCTCGGCACTTTGAAGCAGGGCGAGCGTAGCCGTGGAGCGCGGGACCGCACTCGCTTTCAGGACGACAGACTTAATTTGCTGTTCCTTGAGAAAATCTGCGCATCGCTGGTGCAGCACATAAAGGGCTGGCTCCCTTGCGCCCGACTGCAGATTCCAAGTCTGGTCGTATTCGATGGAAATGGGGTCTTTCAGGTCCGTCGGGACCTGCGCCACGACAACTCCTATGGACTCTCCGGATACAACGAAACTAGCAATTTTTGTCATCTTCTTACCCTATGTTGCCAAGATGGTAACAAGGGGGTTCGTATTCATACGGCTAGTCTTCGCCATTGTTGCGCGGGCGCACTGCGGTCTCATGAAGTCCGCTTCCTAGTTTGAAGTCAGAGTACGGAAGATGAACGTGAATGCCGCTTCGGGACTCTGGGTTCTGTCGGCTCCAACGTGCAGCTCAAGTTCCACGGGTGCCGATTGCCCTCGTCCCTTACCGGCAGAAGCACTTGCAAGGCATAGGCGACCGCCTTACTACGAGCACGTTCAGTCTTTGTTGGTCAAGATGGTCAAATCGAAGGGCTTATTGCGTAATTGGTTTAGAAAGCGCGGGCGACGCTAATCCATTTGGTGTTAGCAATGCAGAGCCATGATTGCGCTATTTTTCTAGGGCTCATTCGTAGTAATGCGCCTTCTCGCATTGTGCTGACAGTATGGCGGGCTCCGCATCAACCATCATTTTAATTAGAGATGCTCTTCACAATCTCGTATTTTCCGCCCGTCGAATCCACAACCCATTGATTTATATAGGTGGCGAACATGGCGAAGGTGGTTGTGAAGACGTTCTTTAGAAAGGCGCGAAAAATGTTGTTGGTGTAGGGGATGTGCTAATGCATATTTTTGGAGGGCATATCGTTCGAAATTATGCGCCAGCCATTCGTGGTGTGGAGGTGACTGCTATTGAGAGTAAGGTAAGATTGGCTTAACGGGCAGTAGTCAGTATTTTCCAAGGTGTCTGAAAAGGATTGGTGTGATGAAGAGTCATTTGGTTTGCGATAGACGACTTCGGTTGCGTACAAAGGAAGGTGAGGAGTTGCAGGGTTTCTCGGTACGAATTCCGTCTCAGTCAGTTGTCGAGGCTTTCGAGGCTCGACATCTTGCAAAAATTGAGCACCCCGAGAATGATGGGTTTGTTACGGGGGAGTTGGAGTTAAGGCAGTTGCTCGAAAGCTACGAGGCCCAAATCCAGTCTTTGCCTGGTAATTCGCAGCCTGTGGGAGTATTAGAGTCGTACGAAGATTTGCCGATTCCTGTATTGCGAGGTATAGGTGCGGGAACGCTGACGTTGCTTGAAAATGCGTCGACTCTGGGAATTTTAAAATCGCTCAATTTGCCACGGGACGTCCGGGTTGGTGTGTTGAGGGTGCTTGTCGAGTAAACAATGCGCATCAGCCTAGTAATTGTCACTGGGCTGATTGCTTGCTAAATTGACTTTTCAGGCTGACTTTTCCAGGCGTCCAAAAAGGTCGTGTACGCCTTGCAAATTTCTAGCTTCTCTGGGTGGGTCTGAGCCCAAGCGAAAAATTCTTTTTCCCAACGTATTAGCCAATACGTTGGGTTTGTCATTGTTTGGTCAATGACCCAGAGCCTTACGGTTCCAAAGAGGTCTGCTAGCCCTCCGCTTTCCGTTCCAGCGTAGGGAGGCACAGTGCCATCAGGCTTGGTCCAGATACGGTCTTTGATAGGCGAGGTTTTGATAAAGCGATGGTAGTCGCTCGCCAAGTTATCAAACGCAGCTTGAGTTTCTTGAAGCATTGTCATGCAGGCAGTCTTTTAGGGGGAAAGTCTGTGTAGCTGCCAGTTTTATCTCATTGTATGAACCTGCAATCGAGTCGTGCTACATATGCGGTGCGTATTGGTTTGCAGCTTTCTATAAGTTATTCAGCAGAGGTTTTGAGGGTTATATAGCTAAAATTTGCCACTTGCAGATTTGTAACTTTCGCTCAGTGAAGGCGTTAGCTTGGGCGCCTTCGGCCGGTATCAACTGCTTGGTTGGGTCTGGTGATAGTGGGAAGTCCACTATCCTTGATGCGATAGACCTTTGCTTGGAGGGCGCGGAGCAACTCATTTTTTGGGGATGCCGATTTTCATAATCTAGATGTCACCAAGCCAATCGTTATATCCGTGACTCTCAGCGATTTGCCAGGCGCGTTATTGAATCTGGATAGTTATGGCGATTTTTTGCGTGGCCTTGACGTGGCGAGTGGCAAAGTTGAAGACGAGCCCAGACATGAAATCGCAACTGTCTTGACGTTTCAACTGGCCGTTGAAGGTGACCTTGAGCCGGTGTGGAGCCTTTTTCCGAGCGAGCTAAATGTGCTGGCATCAAACGTGGTTTGGCATGGAAAGACCGCACTGCTTTGGCACCAGCCCGCACTGGCAATTACGCAAATGGCAATTTGTCTGGGCGCTTTGGAAAGCTAAGAACGGTAAGACGTTGGACGAACTGAAACGTCAGGTACAGCCTTGGTTTTTCAAATGCATCCCTCAAAATTATTAAGGGACAAAGAAACGTGGCGAGCTTGGATAAACGCTTTGCACTGATTGCCAATAACGGCGACGTGCTATTTCCGTACGTCAAACACCAGAGAGAGACCGGAAGAACAGGGTTCGCCCTCACTATTGCTGGAAATCAAGACCGCAATGGTGGCGGGGACTATACCCATGACATAACGAAAGTCATCCGACAGGTCGTTTTTGACGGGTACGCGGTGCGGGCAAAAACCCAGGGAAAAGCAAACCGTGAGCGGGATGGCTCACTGGGATTGGGTAAGGACGCGGTGCACAAATTTTATGTCGCACCAGAGTTCGAGTATCTGGTAAAGGGCTCGAAGTATGAGCGCGTTAGTAAACTGCCAGTGCAAAGGAAGGAAAGTGCGTCCTTTGAGTCATCCAAAACGGGTCCCTCAAGTGCGCCAGCTTCACTTGACCCGCTTTCTGAAATCGTCAAACTGACACCTGACGACTATCGGGAGGGTTTGAAGGCAAATTCCGGAAAAATTTCGCAACGCCAGCGTCTGATGCTTGCGGCCCATTACGCCGCGCCAAACCGGTCGCTGTCGATGAGGCAACTCGCATTGACTGCTACGTTCGATGGCCTCGCCTCTGCCAGTATTGAATATAGCCAATTAGGGCGTTTCATTGCCGATGATATTGGGATAGGGAGTCCCGGTAGTTGGATTCAGTTTCTTGCGGAAATGGTGTCGGCAAGTGCCACAAATGCTGAGCTCAGATGGGTAATGCGTGAGCCTTTGGCTGAAGCGCTAGAACAACTTGGTTGGGTCGAACCTTCACCTTATGGATTCGAAGCTAATGCAGCCTTAGCCGAGCTCGGCGCGGAGCCTGGCTTTCAGGAATTGCCGGAGACCACACGGCTTGCTCTTGTTAACGCCCGCATCGGGCAAGGGGGTTTTCGCCGTCGCATGCTGGAAATTTGGGGTGGACGCTGTGCAGTTACCGGATGCGCCTTGCCAGAAGTCTTAGTCGCCTCACATGCGAAGTCTTGGAGGCACAGTTCCACCGAGGAACGTCTCGACGAATTCAATGGACTTCCACTTGTTGCGACACTTGACCGACTGTTTGACCGTGGCCTTATCGGTTTCGCAGATGACGGGGCTCTCGTGAAAATCGAAAAAGTCGAATGGGCAACTCTCGCAGAGTTGGGTATTACACCGTCCGCTAAGCTTCGAACGGTACATGCTCGCCACATTCCATACTTGCAGCATCATCGAGACGAACACGGGCTGCAGAGGGCTCTGGCCTAGATGAGCTGTCTATACCAAACCTACAAATTCCTGCAAATTTCAATCTCCGAGATATCTGCTGTCCATGCCAAGCGGGTTTTTTGACGACGAAGCCGGACTGACAGAATCAGTTTGAAAAAGCAAGGAAACGCTTGATGTCTAAGAAGCGAAAAAGAAAGTCGGGCAATTCCCCGGCAAGGGGCAACACGCCGGCGGCGAGTTCGGTGAAAGCTCAGGTTGCCGAGGTGGTTCTCTTGCGGCTGACAGAGCTGGAGGATGCGGTGGGCGAGCACTGCGACAGGAAGGAATGGACAGAAATCCTGGCGCTCAGTCGACTGCCGCTGACGGCCATTCACGAAGACGACAGGGAGGAAGCGCAAACCTTTCTATTGCAGCTGCGGATGTACGGACTATGGCCGTCCTCGGCCCCCTGGTTCAGCCTTGCGAAGGACGTGCAGGCGGAATGCCGAGAAGTTCTCCAGCAGCTGGCCGACCGAGTTGAGGTATTGCACACGCTGCCCTGCGAATTCGAGCGCTATCTGGATAGTCTGGGCTCGTCGGTCAAGGAGCGCGCCGAGGTGTTTCAGCGGCTTGTTCGCGCTTGTCAGGACACCCCCACCACCGCCTGGCTGCGACGTCTGCGCAGTACCGGGCTGGTGTTGCTAATGCGCTGTGAAGTTGACGACCCCGAACTGGCAGAACAAGCCACGCAGGCATTGGCGGGTCTTCCCAATGTGCTGGAAGTGCTAGGGCAGACGTATTCCATCGCCGAAAGCAAGGGGACGCTCGATGATGAGGGACGCATTCTCCTGCGGGTACTTCGTCTCGAGCTCGACATGAAAATGGCCGATGTCTGGGACTACGGAGAAATCACCCAGGCGGTTCGCAGCCTGCCGGCCCCAAGCGAAGACGCCGCAAAGGCCCTGATGCAGCAGCCGGACGACTGGGGGGACCCGCGCTTGACTCCGAACGCGTGGGCCTTCATGTGGGAAGTTGGGTATGTCTCCCGTGCCGCCTATCCTGACCTGTTGCAACGGTATCCGGACCGCTTTGCCTGCGATGCCTGTGAAGGTGTGCGGCAGCTGCTGAGTGCACTCGTCGCGGCGCCGAGCAAGGTGGACGGCCATTTCCTGTGCGCGATGCAGCACTTGACCCGGTTTGCCCGGGGCGCCTACCACCGGTTTGGTGAAAGCATGTGGGTGACACTGGGGCAAGGTCAGGCGGAGCTTTTCATCGACAGCCCGAGTCTTCCCGCGCTGGAGGTCTCCACTGTGCTGCTACGGCTGTACGAAGGGGCGCCAGCTGACTTTCCACGGCACGCCGAACTCGCCGAGTTTTACCGCGTCATGGCGTTGGTGCTGGCCTACGAGACGGGGGAGGATTCGGACAAGGAGGCCGTGTTGACGCCGGAGCTCGCCTGGCTTTGTGAGCACAGTCTGGCGTTCCAGTTTCTGGCAGCGTCTGTTCTTGGGGGCACCGGATTGCGACTGCGGTTGTTCGTCGAGGGGTTGCACCGGGTAGTTGAAGCCGGGGTATCGATGCCCCATGACGGTTTCTTCATCGACGAGCCCGCCAGCGTGAAACTGAGCGAGCCCTTGGCCCTGCAGATAGTGAAGGCGCTGGAGGGACTGGCCCAGGTTCGAGACCGGATGGACACCGAGTGCCGGGAAAGATGGCTAACGACCGTAAGCGCCATCTTTCAAGTCCTTTGCGCAGTCAACTCCAAGGTGTGTGCGGCGCTGCTGCCGATTGCGCGAGCCTTCAAGGAGGACCTGCTCGAGAAAGACGAGGCGTTCCGGATGGCCTATCTGGAGCAGGTTGCGGGTGACCCCACGGCGGCGCTACGTTTCTACCTCACCTATCTTGAGCAAGTCGAAAAGCCGACCGAAGGGACGACCAGGAACCTCAAGCTGCTCTGGGCCCCGCCCGTCGACCTGGCCCCGGTCAAGCAGTTCGTAGACATCCTGCAGGAGGCGGCGAGGACCTCCAAGCACTCTGCGATTGTCAAGCAGCTTCTTGCGGATGTGAAACGGCCGCTGGCTGAGCTGACGCAGCAGGACCAGTTCGAGAGGACGGCTGTCAATCGCTGGCCTTCGCTCTCGGCCCCCGCGCGCAAGCTTCTTGGCGTGTTGGCGACTGTTCAGGGCTACAGCAGCATGAAGGAGCTCGGCTCGTATGCGGGCATGGACGTTGAATGGGTTCAACGCCACCACGCCAAGCTGCTCGAGCTTGGCATGCTGTTCAAGGAAGGCGGGACGTACCGGCTCAACCCGCACATCCTTCCCTTGCTGGAGCGCGAGTCACAGCACGCAGTCATTGGCAGGATTGTTCGGGCCAACGGCACCAGTGCGGTCAAGCAGGTGTTCAACAGCCAACGCGAGTTTTGCATCTACCAGATACTGGTCCAGCTGTGCCCGAACCACTTGGTATTTCCGAACTGCTCGCTGCAAAGCGTGATGAGCTTCGACCGGATGAAGGAACTGGTGGCGGAGGACGACTTCGGCTACTACCTGAGGGCGAGCGTGGACATCGTCGTGGTGTCGTCGACCACCTATCTGCCGATGCTGGCCATCGAGGTGGATTCGGTCTGGCATGACACGGAACGCCAGCAACGCAAGGATGAACAGAAGGACCGGCTTTTCGCGACGGCGGGCATCCCGTTCCTGAGACTGAGGCCTGTGGGCAGTCCGTCCGAGAACACCATTCGCGCTCAGGTGGCCGAGCACGTCGACGAGCTGGTACGCAGCCTTCGGGAAGACATGCCTGGCTACGACCAGGCACGCGGCCTGCTCGAGGACTTGGCGAGTGTGCGGACTTGACCGCCTGAAACTCGGAGGTGAGGGCTGAATCCGAGGAAAATGGGGTCGCGTTTGTGCGGCCCTTTCCATCTCATGACTCAGTTTCGACCCAGGCTCGCGCCGTCCGCTTCTATTCGATGACGACGTAGAACGGGTCCGATTGCCCCACCAACTTGGTGTCCCGCTTGCGAATCAAGAATGCCTCCACAAAGTGCACGCCACGGTAGGACAGGGACTCCGACCGGCTGAAGTGGTCATCCGAGGGATAGAAGTCCCCTCGCAACGCATCAGCTTGCGCCGCCATTTTGTCGGTATTCGTCACTCGCCATCGCACCATGTAGTCATCCGTGAAGGTGGCCCCCACATTGTTCGTCGCCGAGAACCTGAGCCAGTAGTCGGCCATCAGCGGTTCTGCGGACCGCACCGAACGGATGGTTTGCCCGTATCGTCCCGTTCGAAGTTCTGCCGTCACCTTCACCGTGAATTGTTCCTGCGCCCTGCGCCAAACCGGGCGGTGCACATGGGGCAGCTTGCGTAATTTTGCGGGCACCGCTGAGGCGCCGAGGGCCTTCACCTTCTCGACCAAGTCGGGGAAATGGCCGCCGACCACCAAGGCGCCACTGCCCGCTGACTCGCTGACTGCTTCTGCGGCCCGCTTGGCTTCGCTGGACCCGAAGTTCTCGCCGAAAACGCGTTGCCACTTGCCAATGCTTTCGTCCCGGTCCTCTTCTGCAAACGCGTCATCAATCCAGCCCCGATACAGATTCACCTTGTCCCGGAAGTTGCCGTATTGGGGCTGGGTCCAGCCGCACGCCTGGTCTTCTCGGGGCAATTTTGGATTCGGAACTGTCGGCACGTAAGGCCATGCCTGAAGCCAGTCGTCCAGGCGACCCACCAGCGTCTTGAGCGTCGTGGGGAGGTCAGCAAACTGCACACTGCTTGTTCTTGACCCACTCGGTGTAGGCCAGCGGCGCCGAGCCTCGAACTGGTTCGTGACGCGGTTGCACACCTCGAACTGGCCCTCGTGCTGTCGGTTGACGACACAGGGAGCGATATCGATTTTTCGCTCGCCAGCGTATTCAATCGTGGCGCAGTGGGAGAAGTGGCAGACCTTGTCTTCGTAGACCGGAAGATTTCCCAGCTTGGTCGGCGGCAAATCTAGCTGACTCAGCCCCACTGCAAGTGGGGTCAACCTCACATGTTCGCAAGGCAAGCCACCGCCCGCAGCTGGTTCCAACGTCACCGGCCGAATTCCACCGTCTGGTGTTCCTAGTTTTGTTCGCGTTCGGCCAGGCCGCAGTCGACGGGCTTGCCGCGGGTGCCGGTTGAGGCTGGCCGACTGGTCCTGGAGCCGGCAGGCGAAACCTTGACGCACTGCTGGCCGCAATGACGCCAGAGAACCAGCATGGATTGGCGCCTAATGGGCCGGCAGCGGGGGCTGAAGTTTGGTGACGCAAGCTCATTGCCCCAACCGTGGGGATATTGTCTGGCTGCGCTTCACGCCCCAGGCGGGGCACGAGCAAGCGGGCCGGCGCCCTGCGTTCGTACGCTCACCGGCGGCATACAACGAGAAGAGTGGTTTGATGCTGTGCTGCCCGGTCACCGACCAAGTGAAGGGCTACCCCTTCGAAGTGCCGGTCACGCCCTCAAGCGGCACGGTCACCGGGGTGGCTCTCGCAGACCAGATGCGATGTCTCGACTGGCGCACTCGCAATGCCTCGAAATTCGCTTTGGTCCCGACGCAAGGTGTGCTTGCCGCGCGCGAAAATGAAGCTGCTTCTCCCCTGAGCGGTAGCGAAGAACGGGGGCAGCGGAGCAGCTTCGGAGCTGCCGCCCGGGTCCTAAAACTGCTCCGCTGGGGAACAACGCTACATGGAAGCATTGGCGCTTGGATTCATCTCGTCTGAAGAAAGTCAGTTCACGAGTATTTGTCAATATTGAATTTTCAGTTCACGAGTATTTGTCAAAAACGCCTTGAGACCCCCAATTTGGAGCTCCGCTGAGGGCTTTGGGTCATTTGGCTGCCGGAGAGTCTTTGAAAGTTCATCCTCTACGTCGTGACGTTTGCTGCAGCTACGTAATAAAAAAACCATTAAAAACAATGAATTAGCGTTTAGTTCACGACTTATTTGTCAATTTATTGGAGGTCGGCACACCTCTCAGTACACGAGTATTTGTCAAAAAATCTGCAGTTCACGAGTATTTGTCACAGTTCACGACTTATTTGGCTCTCTCCACGGCGACCGCGACTGGACGCTGTTCTCGCGCGTGGGCATTTCGCACCTGCTGGCGATCAGCGGGCTGCACATCACGATGCTGGCGGCGCTGGCCGGCTGGGTCGCCGCGCAGGGCTGGCGCCGGCTCGCGCCCCGGCTGCCCCGGCTGGCCGAGAACCTGGGCCGGCGCGGCTTTGCGGCCTGGGTCGGGCTGGCGGTGGCGGCCGGCTATGTGCTGATCGCCGGCTTTGCGGTGCCGGCCCAGCGCACGCTGTGGATGCTGGCGACGATCGCCGTCGGCCTGTCCTGCGGGCTGCGGCCCGATCCGTGGAAGGTGCTGGCGGCGGCGCTGGTGGCGGTGCTGGCCTGGGATCCGTGGGCGGTGCGCGCGGCCGGGTTCTGGCTCAGCTTCGTGGCGGTCGGCGTGCTGATGTTTGCCGGCATGGCCGAGGCGGCGGGCGGGCAGGGCGGCGCGGTGCCTGCGGCGGGCGATGTCGCCGACGATGCGCATGGCAAGCGCGCCGGCGGGCTGGCCGCGCTTGCGGTGCGCGCCTGGCCCGTGCTGCGCGGCGCCACCCGCGCCCAGCTCGCGGTCACGGTCGCGCTCACGCCGCTCACGCTCTATTTCTTCCAGGCGGCGCCGGTGGTCGGGCCGGTTGCCAATGCCATCGCGATTCCGGTCGTCAGCTATGCGGTTGCGCCGCTCGCGCTGCTCGGCGGGCTGACCGGGCTGGCGGCGCCGCTGCATCTGGCGCATGCGCTGTTTGCCTGGCTGGCCGGGCTGCTTGCGCTGCTGGCCGCGCCCGGCTGGGCCAGCGCCGAGCTGCCCGCGCCCGCCGCCTGGGCCGCCGCGCTGGCCACGCTGGGCCTGGGCTGGTGCGCCCTGCCGCGCGGCCTGCCGGCGCGCGCCGCCGGGCTGCTGCTGTGCGCGCCGCTGCTGCTCACGGCGCGCGCCGCGCCGGCGCCCGGCGGCCTGCGCCTGACCGCCATCGACATCGGCCAGGGCACGGCAGTGCTGGTGGAAACCGCGCAGCACCGCCTGCTCTACGACACCGGCCCACGCTTCACCGCCGACAGCGATGCCGGCGGCCGGGTCATCGCGCCCTTCCTGCGCGCCGCCGGCGTCGACCGGCTCGACGGCCTCGTGGTCTCGCATCGCGACGAGGACCATGCCGGCGGCGCGGCCAGCGTGCTGGCGCGGCTGCGCGCCGACTGGCTGCTCAGCTCGCTGCGGCCCGAGGATCCGCTGCTGCGCGAGCTGGGTGCCGCCATCGCGCCGCGCCGCTGCGAAGCCGGCCAGCACTGGCGCTGGGACGGCGTGGACTTTTCCGTCCTCCATCCCGACGCCGCCGATTACGCGCTCGACCGCAGCAGCAATGCGATGAGCTGTGTGCTGCGCATCGACAGCGCCGGCGGCTCGGCGCTGCTCACCGGCGACATCGATGCCGCCAGCGAGCGGGCGCTGCTGGCGCGTGGCGCGCCGCTCGCGGCCGGGCTGCTCTGGGTGCCGCATCACGGCAGCCGCACGTCTTCGTCGCCCGAATTCCTGGCCGCCGTCGATGCCCGGCTGGCAGTGGTGCAGGCCGGCTGGCTCAACCGCTTCGGCCATCCGCGCGCCGAGGTGCTGGCGCGGCTGGCTGCCGGCGGCGCCCGCGTGCTGCGCACCGACGAAAGCGGCGCAATCACGCTCGAAACCGGTGCGGACGGCTGGCAGGCGCGGACCGAAGCCGAGGCGCGCCGGCGCTACTGGGCCGGCCGCTAGCCGACCTTGCCGCTCGTCGGCGACGGCTTGCGCCCCTTCGATTGCAAGCGGGCCGTCGTGCGAGGGTCACAACTCGTTTCCCGTCGATGAAATCACGGGGATTCACGCAGTCGTGGCACAAAACTTGATACAAACTCCGCGCTCAAAGCGGAGACTCAACCTTGGCCATTCACGTCGCCCTCAGCCACATCACCGATTACCGTTACGACCGCCCAATCAACCTCGGGCCCCAAGTCATCCGGCTGCGCCCCGCGCCGCACTGCCGCACTCCCATCCTGTCGTACTCGCTGCGCATCGAGCCCGAGACGCACTTCCTCAACTGGCAGCAAGACCCGTTCGCCAACTATCTGGCGCGGCTGGTCTTCCCCGAGCCCACCACCAAGTTCCGCATCGCCATCGACCTCGTGGCCGAGATGGCGGTCTACAACCCGTTCGACTTCTTCCTCGAACCCGAGGCCGAGAACTACCCCTTCCCCTACGAAGACCAGGTCAAGGCCGAACTCGCGCCCTACCTCGAAACCAAGGAAAACGGCCCGCTGTTCAAGGCGCTGCTCGACAGCGTCGACCGCAATGTCGAAGGCACGGTCAACTTCCTGGTTGCCATCAACCAGAAGCTGCAAGCCGCCGTGCAATACCTGGTGCGGCTCGAACCCGGCATCCAGACGCCCGAGGAAACGCTCGAAAAGGCCTCCGGCTCCTGCCGCGATTCGGCTTGGCTCATGGTCCAGCTCTGCCGCCATCTGGGCATTGCCGCGCGTTTCGTGTCGGGCTATCTCATCCAGCTCAAGCCCGATGTGAAGTCGCTCGACGGCCCGAGCGGCGCCGAAGTCGACTTCACCGACCTGCACGCCTGGTGCGAGGTGTTTCTGCCGGGCGCCGGCTGGATCGGCTTCGATCCCACGTCGGGCCTGCTCGCCGGCGAAGGCCACATCCCGGTCGCCTGCACGCCCGAGCCGAGCGCCGCCGCGCCGGTCAGCGGCCTGATCGACGAATGCGAAGTCACGTTCGAGCACCACATGAGCGTGCAGCGCGTGTTCGAGTCGCCGCGCGTGACGCTGCCGTACACCGAAGACCAGTGGGCCGCCGTGCTCAAGCTGGGCCAGAAGGTCGATGCCAGCCTCGTCGCCAACGACGTGCGCCTGACGATGGGCGGCGAGCCGACCTTCGTCAGCGTCGACGACCGCGACGGCGCCGAATGGAATACCGAAGCGCTCGGGCCCACCAAGCGCGGCTTCTCGACCGAGCTGGTGCAGCGCCTGCGTGCCCACTATGCCGAGGGCGGCTTCCTGCACTTCGGCCAGGGCAAGTGGTATCCGGGCGAGCAGCTGCCGCGCTGGGCGCTCAGCTGCTACTGGCGCAAGGACGGCCAGCCCTGCTGGACCCGGCCCGAGCTGTTCGCCGACGAGCGCGAGCCGTCGAGCTATGACGACACCGATGCCAAGCGCTTCGCCGAAGCGCTCGCGCGCAAGCTCGGCCTCGTCACCGACTTCATCACCCCCGGCTACGAAGACACCTGGTACTACCTGTGGCGCGAACGCCGGCTGCCGGTCAACGTCGATCCGTTCGATTCGCGGCTCGACGACGAGATGGAGCGCGCGCGCCTGCGCCGGGTGTTCGATCAGGGCCTCGAAAAGACGGTCGGCTACGTCCTGCCGCTCAAGCGCGACTGGAACGTGCAGCTCGGCGGCCCGATCTGGACCACCGGCCCGTGGTTCTTCCGCGATGAGCGCATGTACCTCATCCCGGGCGATTCGCCGATGGGCTACCGCCTGCCGCTCGACTCGCTGCCCTGGGTGAAGAAGGGCGAATACCCGTTCCAGATCGAGCAGGACCCGTTCGCCGCGCGCGACACGCTGCCGAGCTACACGGCGCTGCGCTCGCAATTCCCGGGCGGGCTGTTCGGCTCGGATGAAAGCGCGCATGGCGGCTACGGCTCCGGTGCGGCGGGTTACGGCGCCGGCGCCTATGGCAGCGGCGTGGAAGGCCCGGACGGCACCGGCCGCCACGGTGCCGCCGACGGCGCGCTCGACGCGGACGGCCGTGCCATCGCTTCGGCGCTGGCCGGCGATGCCAGCGGCGACGGCAAGGGCCCGGGCGCCGACCGCGCCAGCGCCGCCAGCTTCCAGACCGTGTCCAGCACCACCGACACGCGCTATCCCAGCCGGTTCGAGTCGGCGCACTGGATCACCCGCACCGCGATGTGCATCGAGACGCGCGGCGGGCATCTCTACCTGTTCATGCCGCCGCTGCAACAGCTCGAGGACTACCTCGAGCTGCTGGTGGCGATCGAAGCCACGGCGGCCGACCTCGACATCAAGATCATCCTCGAGGGCTATCAGCCGCCGCGCGATCCGCGTCTGCAAATCCTGCAGGTCACGCCCGATCCGGGCGTCATCGAGGTCAACATTCACCCGGCCGCCAACTGGGACGAGGTGGTCGAGCACACCGAATTCCTCTACGAGGCGGCGCACTACACCCGCCTGTCGACCGAGAAATTCATGCTCGACGGCCGCCACACGGGCACCGGCGGCGGCAACCATTTCGTGATGGGCGCGGCCACGCCGGCCGACAGCCCCTTCCTGCGCCGGCCCGACCTGCTGGCCAGCCTGATCGCGTTCTGGAACAACCATCCGTCGCTGAGCTATCTGTTCTCGGGCCTGTTCATCGGCCCGACCAGCCAGGCGCCGCGCATCGACGAGGCGCGCAACGACCAGGTGCTCGAATTCGAGATCGCGCGCCAGGAAATCGACCGCCTGCTCAAGGCCAACGGCGGCCCCGGCACGGCCTACATGCCGCCGTGGCTCATCGACCGCACGCTGCGCAACATCCTCATCGACGTGACGGGCAACACCCATCGCAGCGAGTTCTGCATCGACAAGATGTACCCGCCCGATTTCGGCGGCACGCGGCTCGGCCTGCTGGAACTGCGCGCGTTCGAAATGCCGCCGCATGCGCGCATGAGCATCGTGCAGCAGCTGCTGCTGCGCGCCCTCATCGCCACGTTCTGGAACAAGGCCTACTCGCAGCCGCTGACGCGCTGGAATACCGAGCTGCACGACCGTTTCATGATGCGGACCTTCGTGCAGATGGATTTCGAGGACGTGCTGCACGACCTGCGCGACGGCGGCTTCGACTTCGATCCGGCCTGGTTCGCGCCGCACTTCGAGTTCCGCTTCCCGCTGGTGGGCAAGGTCGCCGCGCGCGGCATCGAACTCAATCTGCACAACGCGCTCGAACCCTGGCACGTCATGGGCGAGGAGGGCGCGGCGGCCGGCACGGTGCGCTATGTGGATTCGTCGCTGGAGCGCGTGGAAGTCAAGGTCACCGGCCTCAACGACCAGCGCCACATCGTCACCTGCAACGGCCGGCCGATTCCGCTCCAGCCGACCGGGCGCGTGGGCGAGTTCGTGGCTGGCGTGCGCTACCGCGCCTGGGCGCCGCCGTCGGCGCTCCATCCCACGATCGGCGTGCATGCGCCGCTCACCTTCGACATCGTCGATACCTGGATGGAGAAGTCGCTCGGCGGCTGCCGCTATCACGTCGCCCATCCGGGTGGCCGCAACTACGTGACCTTCCCGGTCAATGCCTATGAAGCCGAGAGCCGCCGGCTCGCGCGCTTCAGTACCATCGGTCACACCCCGGGCCGCATGGTGGTCGAGCCGGTCGGCCGAGGCCGCGACAAGGCGAGCCTCGAAATGCCGTTCACCCTCGACCTGCGGCGCTGAGGTTTTCAGTCCCCGGCCAGCGCGCGCGAGCGTGCCGGCCGGGCCGTCCTGACCGCCGTTGGCGGCGGGTCACGAACGGTAAAAGCATCACCGTGGAATCCCTCTTCTCTGGCGTCGAACCCGCCGTCTCCGCCTCCGATGCGGCGGCGCGCGCGGCCCGCATTGCCGTGCCGGCGCGTACCGGCCATTTCGACGAGTTGCGCGGCTGTTCCAGCTGCGACGCGCGCAAGGAAAAGCTCGCGCCCGGCTGGGAGCAGTTCTTCAACGTGCTCGGCCTGCCGGGCCTTGGCCAGCTCGACGACGCGGCTCAGACCGTCGAGCAGCAGATCCGCGAAAACGGCATCACCTACAACGTCTATGCCGATCCCAACGGCGCGTCGCGGCCGTGGTCGCTCGACCTGCTGCCGTGGGTCGTCAGCGCCAAGGAATGGGCCGGGCTCGAAGCCGGACTCGCACAGCGCGCCGAACTGCTCGAACGCATCCTGCACGACCTGTACGGCGAGCAGCGCCTGCTGCACGACAACCTGCTGCCGGCGGCCATCACCGTTGGCCATCCGAGCTATGTGCGGCCGATGCGCTGGGTCGTGCCGGCCGGCGGCGTGTTCCTGCACATCGCCGCGTTCGACCTGGCGCGCGGTCCGGAAGGCGAATGGCGCGTGGTGTCCGAGCGCACCCAGGCGCCGTCGGGCCTGGGCTATGCGCTCGAAAACCGGGTGACGATCAGCAAGCTGTTTCCGGGGCCGTTCCGTCAGCTCAAGGTGCAGCATCTGGCGTCGACGTATCGGGCGCTGCTCGATTCGCTGCTGGCGCATTGCCCGCGCGGCACTGCCGGCAAGGTGGTGCTGCTCACGCCGGGGCCGTTCAACGAAACCTATTTCGAGCAGGCCTATCTGGCGCGCTACCTCGGCATTCCGCTGGTCGAGGGCGGCGATCTGACGGTGCGCGACCAGCGCGTCTTCCTCAAGACGCTGCACGGACTGGAGCAGGTCGACGCGATCCTGCGCCGGCTCGACGACGATTTCTGCGATCCGCTCGAACTGCGCTCCGACTCGGCGCTCGGCGTGCCGGGCCTGATGCAGGCGGTGCGCGCCGGCCATGTGCTGCTGGCCAATTCGCTCGGCTCGGGCTTTCTGGAGTCGGCGGCGGTGCAGGGTTTTCTGCCGGCGGTCTGCCGCAACCTGATGGGCGAGGAACTCAAGCTCACCTCGCTGCCCACCTGGTGGTGCGGCGAGGAGGCGGCGCTCGAAGACGCGCTGCCGCATCTGTCGCAACTGGTGGTCAAGAGCACCTGGGGCAAGCGCTTCACGGCGCGCATCGGCGCGCATGCCACCGACAACGAGATCGCCGCGCTCGAAAAGCGCATCCGCGCCAATCCGGCCGACTACACGCTGCAAGAATTCCTGCCGCTGTCGCAGCTGCCGACCTGGAGCGACGGCCGCATCGTGCCGCGCGCCGCGATGCTGCGTGCCTTCGTCATCCGCGATGCCGAGGGCGGCTGGCGCGTGCTGCCCGGCGGTCTGGTGCGCACCGCGCATTCCGACCAGCTGGTGGTGTCGATGCAGAGCGGCGGCAGCAGTGCCGACGCCTGGGTGATGACCGACGGCACGGTCGACGAGTTTTCGCTCATGCCCGGCCGCATGCGGCCCGAGCAGATCGCCGGCCGGCGCCGCGTGGTGTCGAGCCGCTCGGCCGAGAACCTGTTCTGGCTCGGCCGCTATACCGAGCGCGCCGAATTCGGCGTGCGGCTGTCGCGCGCGGTGCTGGCCGCGATCAGCGCCGACGACGAGCCGCCGCGCGCCGTGCTCGACGTGCTCGGCCAGCTCAGCCGCAACTTCGGGCTGGTGCCGCCCGGCACGCCGGCCATCAGCGCCTCGCGCGCCGAATTCGAGCGCGCGCTGATCGCCAAGCTCGGCGATCCGGCGGCGCTCGGCAGCCTCGCGTTCAATCTGGCCTCGCTCGAACGCTCGGCCGGCCACATCCGCGACCGGCTCGCGCCCGATCACTGGCGACTCATCGTCGCGGCGCGCGTCGACCTCGACCGGCGGCTGGCGCGCGGCCGGCTGCACGGCGGCACCATCGCCCATGCCCAGCGCGTGCTCAGCGAGTTGGCCGACGACCTCTCCGCCATCACCGGCGCCCAGGCCGACCGCATGACGCGCGACGACGGCTGGCGGCTGCTGTCGGCCGGACGCCAGCTCGAACGGCTGTCGTCGCTCGCCGGCAGCATGCTCACGGTGCTCGAGTCGGGCGCCGGCAACTATTCGGCCGGGCTCGAACTGCTGCTCGCGCTCTACGACAGCACCATCACCTATCGCTCGATCTACCAGCGCAGCGTCGAACTGCCGGCGGTCGCCGATCTGCTGGTGCTCGACCGCAGCAATCCGCGCTCGCTGGCCTATGTGTATTCGCGCCTCATCCGCGACATCTCGCGGCTGCCGGGCGGCGGCCAGGGCACGGCGCTGAGCGTGCCCGAGCCCGATTCCTGGCAGCTCGCGGCACTCTGCCGCGCCGATGCCGCCGGCGTGCCGCGCGCGCTCACCGCGCTGGTGCGTGCGCTCTGCGCCGTGTCGCGCGTGCTGTCGGACGACCTCAGCCGGCGCTATTTCAGTCTGGCCGAAGGCTGGGTCCGCCCGGTCATGTCCTGATGAGCACCATGAACACAGCCGTCATTCCCGCGCCGCGCGCCATTGAAGTGCAGCGTCTCAAGGTCATTCACCAAACCACGTACCACTACGCGGCGCCGGTGGATGTCGCGCACCATCTTGCGGCGCTGCGGCTCGCGCGCCTGCCCTGCCAGCGCATCGAGCAGCAGGAGCTGATGATCGCGCCGCTGCCGGCCAGCCACGGCCGCTGGACCGACGGCTACGGCAATGCGCGCGACTTCTTTTCCATCACCGGCTCGCATGCGGTGCTGGGCGTGTGCTCGGCCGGCATCGTCGAGCGCGCCGTGCCCGGCGTGCCGACGCGCGGCCAGCCCTGGGAGCGGCTGCGCGACGGCCTGCATTTCCGCGTCGGCGTGCCCTATGACGCGGCGGCCGAATTCGCGCTGCCGTCGCCCTGGGTGGCGCTGCATCCCGAGCTGGCCGCCTTCGCCGCGCCGAGCTTTCCGCCCGGTCGCGACGTGATCGAGGGCGTGCTCGATCTGATGCGCCGCGTGCATGAGCACTTCACCTTCGATCCGGCCGGCACCGACGTGGAAACCTCGGCGCTCGATGCCTTCAAGCTGGCCCACGGCGTGTGCCAGGACTACGCCCACGTCATGATCGGCGCGTTGCGCGCCATCGGTCTCGCGGCGCGCTACGTGAGCGGCTATCTGCTCACCAATCCGCCGCCGGGCCAGCCGCGCCTGATCGGTGCGGATGCGTCCCATGCCTGGGTCAGCGTCTATTGCGGTGCGGATTCGGGCGGAGATGGCGGCTGGCTTGAGCTCGATCCCACCAACGACGTGATCGTCGGATCCAAGCATGTGACCGTCGCGTATGGTCGCGATTACGGTGATGTCACCCCGTTGCGAGGCGTGCTCCAGGGGGGCGGCGCGCACACGCTCGAGGTGGCGGTCACCGTGATGCCGATGGAGGAAGAGGTCTGACGCGCCGCTGCCGTGCAATGGCACGGAACTTGAAGGCGCTGTATTCAAGGTACGAAGCTCCCCCTGCAAACACCTGCCCATCGGAGACAACAAGACACCATGGCTGTCCAGCGCTTTTTCGACGAGATGTATTCCGACGCTGCGAACCGGCAGGTCCGCCCGCACTACGACCACTTCGACCAGTGGCTGAGAGAACAGCCCACCGATGTCATCGCCGCCAAGCGTGCCGAAGCCGATCTCATCTTCCGGCGCGTGGGCATCACCTTCGCCGTGTATGGCGATGAATCGGGCACCGAGCGCCTGATTCCGTTCGACATCATTCCCCGCATCATTCCGGCGGCCGAATGGAAGACGATGGAAGCCGGCCTGCGTCAGCGCGTGACCGCGCTGAACATGTTTCTGCACGACATCTATCACGACCAGAAGATCATCAAGGCCGGCGTCGTGCCGCCCGAGCAGATCCTGCGCAACGGCCAGTTCCGCGCCGAAATGCAGGGCATCGACGTGCCGCAGAACATCTATGCCCACATCGCGGGCGTCGATGTGGTGCGTGCCGGTGCCGGCGAGTACTACGTGCTCGAAGACAACCTGCGCGTGCCCTCGGGCGTGAGCTACATGCTCGAGGACCGCAAGATGATGATGCGGCTCTTCCCCGAGCTGTTCGCCAAGCATCGCGTGGCGCCGGTGGCCCACTATCCCGACATGCTGCTGGAGAACCTGCGCAGCTGTGCGCCGCAGGGCATCAGCGATCCGACGGTCGTGGTCATGACGCCGGGCATGTACAACTCGGCCTATTTCGAGCACGCCTTCCTGGCGCAGCAGATGGGCGTCGAGCTGGTCGAGGGGCAGGATCTGTTCGTCGACAAGGGCTATGTGTTCATGCGCACCACGCGCGGCCCGCAGCGGGTCGACGTGATCTACCGCCGCGTCGACGACGACTTCCTCGATCCGCTCGCGTTCCGGCCCGATTCGTCGCTCGGCGTGCCCGGGCTGCTGAGCGTGTACCGCGCCGGCAATGTGACGCTGGCCAATGCCATCGGCACCGGCGTCGCCGACGACAAGAGCACCTACTGCTTCGTGCCGGACATGATCAAGTTCTACCTCGACGAGGACCCGATCATCTCCAACGTGCCCACCTATCAGTGCCGCAAGGAGCTCGATCTGAGCTACGTGCTGGCCAACCTCAAGGATCTGGTGGTGAAGGAGATCCACAACGCCGGCGGCTACGGGATGCTGGTCGGTCCGGCCTCCACCACGGCCGAGATCGAGGACTTCCGCGTCAAGATCAAGGCCAAGCCCGAGAACTACATCGCCCAGCCCACGCTGGCGCTGTCGGCCTGTCCGACCTTCGTGGAAGCCGGCGTCGCGCCGCGCCACATCGACCTGCGGCCCTTCGTGCTGTCGGGCAAGAACGTGGCCATGTGCCCCGGTGGATTGACGCGGGTGGCCCTGCGGGAAGGGTCGCTCGTCGTCAATTCGTCGCAGGGCGGCGGCACCAAGGACACCTGGGTCCTCGAATCCTGAACAGCGCCATCCACCAAGCTAGAGAACACAAGATGCTGAGCCGCACCGCCGATCACCTTTTCTGGATGGCCCGTTACACCGAGCGTGCCGAGAACACCGCCCGCATGCTCGACGTGAACGTGCAGACCTCGCTGCTGCCGCTGTCGAATGTCGACGCCGACCGCGGCTGGCGCAGCATGCTCGGCATTTCCGAGCTGCTGAGCCGCTACGAGGCGCGCTTCGGCACCGTGCTGCATGCGCGTCAGGTGCTGGACTTCATGGTCCGCGACCCCGAAAACCCCAGCTCGATCCTATCCTGCCTGCAAGCCGCGCGCGAAAACGCGCGTGCCGTGCGCGGCACGCTCACGACCGAAGTGTGGGAAACGCAGAACGACACTTGGCTTGAGCTGCAACGCATCATCAAGAGCAAGGTGCTCGACACCGACCCGAGCAATTTCTTCGAGTGGGTGAAGTTCCGGTCGCACCTGTCGCGCGGCGTGACGCTGGGCACCATGCTCAAGGACGAGGCGTTCTACTTCATCCGCCTGGGCACCCACCTCGAGCGCGCCGACAACACCGCGCGGATTCTCGACGTCAAGTTTCACGGCGCCGAAGACCTGCTCCAGCTCGACTACGCCAACCCCAATCGCATGCGCGCGCTCGACCAGACCGACGCGCAGCGCGACTTCTATCACTGGGCGGCGGTGCTGCGCTCGGTGTCGGCGTTCGAGGTGTATCGCAAGGTCTATCGCGACGTGATCACGCCCGAGCGCGTGGCCGAGCTGCTCATCCTCAACGGCGCCATGCCGCGTTCGCTGGCCAACTGCATGAACGAGGTGCTGAGCAATCTGGGCAGCATCACCAATGCGCAGAGCGCCGAGACCGAACGCCGCGCCGGCCTGCTGGTGGCCGAGCTGCATTACGGCCGCATCGACGACGTGTTCCACACCGGTCTGCATGCCTACCTGACGAGCTTCCTCGAAAAGGTCGGCGATCTGGGCAACCGCATCTCGCGGGATTTCCTCGTGCCGCTGGTCGGCTGACGTTCATCACGGAGGGCCGGGAGAGATGCGCCTTTCGGTCCTCCATGAAACGACGTACAGCTACACCGCGCCGTTCCACTATTCCATCCAGCAGCTGCGGCTCACGCCGCGGCCCTGCGCCAACCGGTCGGTGGTCGAATGGCAGCTGACCGGCCCCGTGCCGCTCAGCGCCACGCCCGATCCCTTCGACAACCCGATGCACACGCTGTCGATCACGAACCACGGTTCGAAGATCCATGTGAGCGCACGCGGGCTGGTCGAGACCACGCCGCCGCATGACGGCCGCGTGGACGAGAAGCCCGGCCGCGGCGACTCGCCGCATCACTTCGTTTCCGCCACCCACTTCACCCAGCCCGACGAGCGCCTGCTCGACTTTGCCGCCGCCTTGCGCGACCGGCCCGGTCCGGCGGCGCTGCTCGATTTCGCCCAGCTGGTGCGCGATGCAGTGCAGTACGAGACCGGCTCCACGCATGTGGGCGTGACCGCCGCCCAGGCGCTGGCGCAGGGGCGCGGCGTGTGCCAGGACCATGCGCATGTGTTTGCCGCCGCCTGCCGCGCGCGCGGCGTGCCCTGCCGTTACGTGTCGGGCTATTTCTGCCCCGAAGGCGCGCCCGGCGAGGCCAGCCACGCCTGGGCCGAAGCCTGGGTCGAAGACCCGCTGCTGCCCGGCGGCGGCAGCTGGACCGGCATCGACGTGACCCATGCCGGTTTTGCCGGCGAGCGCCATGTGCGGCTCGCCATCGGCCGCGACTACGAATCGGCCGCGCCGATCCGCGGCATGCGCAGCGGCGGCGGCGCCGAGCGCATGCGCGTGCTGGTCCACATCACGCCGCGCTGACGGCGCGCCGGCTGCTTCTGCCAGCCGGCGATGCGCTCAGGGATAGAGCCCGCGCTCCTCGCGCGCCTGCAACACCCGCGTGCAAGCCACCACGAAGGCCGCCGTGCGCAGCGGAATGCGATGGTGCTCGGCCGTCTCCCAGATCTGCCGGAAGGCGCCGGCCAGGATCTTGTCGAGCCGCAGATTGATCTCGTCCTCGGTCCAGAAGAACGAGCTGAAGTCCTGCACCCACTCGAAGTAGGACACGGTCACGCCGCCCGCATTGGCGATCACGTCGGGCACCACGGTGATGCCGCGCTCGCCGAGGATGAGATCGGCCTCGGGCGTGGTCGGGCCGTTGGCGCCCTCGATCACCACCTTGGTCGGCAGCCGCTGGGCGCGTGCCGCCGTGAGCTGGCTTTCGAGCGCGGCCGGGATCAGCACATCGCTTTCCACCTCCCAGAAGGCGTCGTCGGCGATGCGCTCGCCGCCGGCAAAGCCGCCGATGCCGCCTTTCTCGCGCAGCTCCTGCATCAGCCCGGCGATGTCGAGCCCGCCCGGGTGATAGACGGTGCCGGTGTGGTCCTGCACCGCGACGATCCTGGCGCCGTTGCCGGCAAACATCTCCGCCGCCGCCGAGCCCACATTGCCGAAGCCCTGCACCGCCACCCGCACGCCGTTCAGCTCCATGCCGAGCCGGCGCAGCGCCTCGCGGCCCACCACGAACACGCCGCGCCCGGTCGCCTTCACGCGGCCGAGCGAGCCGCCGAGCGTGAGCGGCTTGCCGGTGACCACGCCGGTCACCGTGGCGCCGACGTTCATGGAATAGGTGTCCATCATCCAGGCCATGATCTGGGCATTGGTGTTCACGTCCGGCGCCGGAATGTCCTTGTCCGGCCCGATCACCAGGCCGATCTCGCTGGTGTAGCGGCGCGTCAGCCGCTCCAGCTCCTTGCGCGACAGCGTCTTGGGATCGACCCGCACGCCGCCCTTGGCGCCGCCATAGGGCAGGGCGACCGCCGCGTTCTTGATCGTCATCCAGCCGGCCAGCGCCATCACCTCGTCGAGGCAGACCTGCGGGTGATAGCGCACGCCGCCCTTGCCCGGTCCGCGCGACAGGTTGTGCTGCACGCGGTAGCCCTCGTAATGCGCAATGGTCCCGTCGTCGAGTTCGATCGCCACGTCGACGATCAGGCAGCGCTTGGGTCGGCGCAGGGTCTCGGACCAGCGCGCCAGCGGCCCCAGATAGGGCAGCACGCGGTCGACTTGCGCCAGATAGGTATGCCAGGCGCTGGTTTCGCCCGGCGGCACGAAGGACAGGTTGGACATGACTGACTCCTCTGGACCTGCAAGCTGCCGTCGTTCCGGCGACGGCAAAAAAAAAGCGCCCGGACGCAAAAGAGCGAACCGGGCGCGAACGATCCTTGGGCCTTGCGGCCGGGATCGCATCAGGAAGGCATCAAACTGGGATTCAGGATGCGCCGGCAGCGGCGCTGCGGTTGCACCGAAAAGGCACCGGATTCGGCCGTATTTGCGCTTGCGGCAATCCGCCGGCGCGTGACGCCCCGCAAGTACACCGATGCCGCGCCGTAGAGACCGGTGGTTAAACTCAAACCCTTTTCCGCCTTCGGGACCCACATGACTTATTGCGTCGCCATGCGCCTCGACGAAGGCATCGTTTTTCTGTCCGACTCCCGCACCAATGCGGGCGTGGACCACGTCTCCACCTTCCGCAAGATGACCGTGTTCGAGCGCCCCGGCGATCGCACCATGGTCGTGATGACGGCCGGCAATCTCGCCATCAGCCAGGCCGTGCGCCAGTGGCTGCAAGAGCGCAGCACCGAGGACGGCCTCACGGTCTGGACCGCCAGGACCATGTTCGACGCGGTGCGCGTGGTGGGCGATGCGGTGCGTGCCGTTCATGAGCGCGATGCCGATCAGCTGAAGAAGTTCGGCGTGGACTTCAATTGCGCCTTCATCTTCGGCGGCCAGATCAAGGGCGAGCCGCCGCGACTGTTCCAGATTTATGCCGCCGGCAACTTCATCGAGGCAACGCCCGAGAACCCGTATTTCCAGATCGGCGAGGCCAAGTACGGCAAGCCGATCATCGACCGCATCATCAATCCGTCCACGCCGCTCGACGAGGCCGCCAAGTGCGCACTGATCTCGATGGACTCGACGCTGCGCTCGAACATCTCGGTCGGCCTGCCGCTCGATCTGCTGGTCTACGAGGCCAACGCGCTGCGCGTGACCCGCTTCGTCCAGATCGACAACGACAACCACTACTTCCAGATGATCCACAACACCTGGGGCAAGCGGCTCCAGCAGGTGTTTGGCGAGATTCCGGATCCGACCTGGGGCGAGACCGGCTCGCGCTTCGCCCATCCCGACTACCGGCTCGGGCAGAAACATGCGGACGGCCATGCCGACCGCGAGCCCCAGCATCAGCCGCCGCGCGCGCCGCTGCCGGCCGCCCTCGCCGAAGAGGCGGCAGTGCTGGCCGAGGAGCGCATCCAGACCGTGGCGGCCGGCGGCCTGCCGCGTCAGGCGCAGTAGGCCGGCCGAGGCGGTGGGCGTCATGGTCTGCCTCGCCCAGCTGTCCGATCTGCATGTGGCCGCGCGGCCCTTGCAGGGCGTGGTCGACAGTGCGGCGCTGGCGCGTGCCGCCGTCGCCGCCGTGCTGCGCGCCGAGGCTCAGCCCACCGCCTGCGTGCTCACCGGCGATCTGGTCGATGCCGGCGATGTCGCGAGCTATCGGCTGCTGGCCGAGCTGATCGCGCCGCTGGAGGCGCGCATGGCGGTCTATCTGCTGCCCGGCAACCACGATGCGCGGGCACCGTTGCGCGCGGTGTTCGGCCGGCACGGCTATCTGCCGGCGACCGGGCGCCTCGACTATTGCGTGGACCTGGGCGGCGTGGCGCTGATTGCGCTCGACAGTCTGGTGGAGGGCAGCGGCCACGGCGCGCTCGATGCCGCCACGCTCGACTGGCTCGATGCCACGCTGGCCGCCACGCCGGCGCGACCGGCCATCGTCGCGCTGCACCATCCGCCGTTTGCCACCGGCATCGGCTTCATGGACCGGCTCGGGCTCCGCGACGGCGCGGCGGCGCTCCAGGCCATCGTGGCGCGCCATCCGCAGGTGCTGCGCGTGATCTGCGGCCATGTGCATCGCGCCATCGCCGTGGGCTGGGCCGGGCGCATCGGCATGACGGCGCCGTCCACCGCCCAGCAGATTCCCTTCGATCCGGCCGCCGGTGCGCGCGAAGCCTTTGTGCTTGAGCCGCCCGGCTGGCTGCTGCATCGCTGGGATGGCGCCACGCTCCAGACGGCAGTGCTGCCGGTGGAGCGCAGCGCCGGGCCGATCGATTACGCCTGACCGGCCCCGTCGCGCGGCTTACTGCGCGACCCAGCCGCCATCGACGTTGTAGGCCACGCCGCGAATCTGCGCCGCCGCATCGCTGCACAGGAACACCGCCAGCCCGCCGAGCTGCTCCGGCGTCACGAATTCGAGCGACGGCTGCTTCTCGCCGAGCAGATCGCGCTTGGCCTGCTCGATCGTCTTGCCTTCGGCGGCGGCGCGCGCATCGATCTGCTTTTGCACCAGCGGCGTCAGCACCCAGCCCGGGCAGATCGCGTTGCAGGTGATCGGCAGCTGGGCGGTTTCGAGCGCCACCACCTTGGTCAGGCCGATCACGCCATGCTTGGCCGCCACATAGGCCGACTTCTGCGCGCTGCCCACCAGCCCGTGCGCCGACGCGATGTTGATGATGCGGCCCCAGCCGCGCGCCTTCATGCCCGGCAGCGCCGCCTTGATGGCGTGGAAGTTGGACGACAGGTTGATCGCGATGATCGCGTCCCACTTCTCGTCCGGAAACTCGTCGACCGGCGCCACATGCTGGATGCCGGCGTTGTTCACCACGATGTCGAGGCTGCCGAGCTTGTCCTGCGCATGCTTGACCAGCGCCGCGATCTCGGCCGGCTTGCTGATGTCGGCGCCGTGGAACTCGGTGCGCACGCCGAACTTCTCGGCGGTTTCGCGGCGCAGCGCCTCGATCGCGGCCGGATCGCCGAAGCCGTTGAAGACGATGTCCGCGCCCTCGGCCGCCAGCGAATGCGCAATGCCCAGGCCGATGCCCGACGTGGAACCCGTGACCAGTGCAACCTTGCCCTTGAGGCTAGTGTTCAAAGCCATTGCCGCCTTCTCCTGAAGTCTTACAGTGGATCGATCTCGCGCAAGCGAAGCTCGCCTGCGAAGTCAACCATCCGATTCTAGGCAGACCCATGACCGCCATCGAACAACCGCGTTTCAATTCGGTTCAATGTCTTTCCCCAGTGGGCCTGCATCGCATGGCCTGGACCGAATGGGGCGACGCGGCCAATCCGCGCGTGGCGCTGTGCGTGCACGGTCTCACCCGCGTCGGGCGCGACTTCGACCGGCTGGCCCGGGCGCTGGCGGCCGACTACCGCGTGGTCTGCCCCGACATCGTCGGGCGCGGCGCCAGCGGCTGGCTGGCCGAGGCGCCCGGCGCGGCCCAGCACTACGCCGTGCCGCAATACGTCGCCGACTGCATCTCGCTGCTGGCGCGCCTCGATGCGCAGACCGTGCATTGGGTCGGCACCAGCATGGGCGGGCTGATCGGCATGGCGCTCGCGGCGCTGCCCGGCAATCCCATCGCGCGCCTGGTGCTCAACGACGTCGGCGCGGTGCTGCCGCTCGATGCGCTGCGCCGCATCGGCAACTACGTGGGCCTGCCGCTGCGCTTTGCCAGCTTCGACGAGGGCGTGGCCTATGTGCGCAGCGTGGCCGCGCCCTTCGGCCCGCACAGCGACGACGAATGGCGCGAGCTGGGCGGCAATGTGCTGGCGCGCGACGGCGAGCAATGGCGCCTGCACTACGACCCGCGCATCGGCGAGGCCTTCCGCCAGATCGCGTCCGAGGGCGAGGCGACCGAGCTGCCGCTCTGGGCCGTGTACGACGCCATCCGCTGCCCGACGCTCGTGCTGCGCGGCGCCGACTCCGACCTGCTCTCGGCCGCCACCTGCGCCGCCATGGCCGAGCGCGGCCCGCGCGCCCGCACCGTGGAATTTGCCGGCATCGGCCATGCGCCGACCTTGATGCACGCCGACCAGATCGCGGCGGTGCGCGGCTTTCTGCTGGCTGACTGATGCGACAATCCCGCCCCTTTTCACTCCCCGGGGGGAACACAGCATGAGCGAACTCAAGCGCTTTCACGTCGGCGCACGCCTGTCGGAAATGACCGTCTACAACGGCGTCGCCTATCTGGCCGGCCAGGTCGCCGCCGATGGCAGCCAGGACATCACCGGTCAGGCCACGCAGGTGCTGGCCGCCATCGACGCGCTGCTGGCCGAAGCCGGCACCGACAAGTCGCGGCTGCTGCAAGTCGTCATCTACCTCAAGGATCTGGCCGACTTCCCGGCGCTGAATGCGGTGTGGGACGGCTGGATCGTGCCGGGCAGCACGCCGCCGCGCGCCACCGTCAAGGCCGAACTGGCCAAGCCCGAATGGCGGGTGGAAATCGTCTGCACCGCCGCCGTCAACTGAGCGGCGGCCGTCAGCTGGCTGCGCAGCCGGGCCTGAAATAGGCGTCGAACAGCGCGGCCAGATGCGGGAAGGCGTCGCGCAGCCGCGCCGGCGTCACGAAGTAGGCCTCGGTGGCCACGGCAAAGAATTCGGCCGGGCTGTCGGCGGCATAGGCGTCGAGCGGCAGTTCGCGCTCGTAGATCGCGCGGCCGGCGTCGCTTTCGGGGTCGATGTCGCGCGGAAAGCGCTGTTCCAGATCGTCGAGCGCCCAGCAGAAGGCTTCATGCGCGGCGTCGAGTTCGCCGATCCAGTCGTCGGGATCGATGCCGGCATGCAGCGCCGGATCGAAGGCCGGCACGCCGTCGGCGATGCCGCCGTTGCGCAGGTCGAGCTTGTGCGCGAATTCATGGATGACCGGCGCGTAGGCTGGGCCGTCGCTGCGGCCGGCGCCGCGTTCCACCTCGGCCCAGCCGAGCACGACCGGACCGCCGGCCATGGTTTCGCCGGCGCGCGCGCCGCTGTCGTCATGCACCAGGCCGAATTCGTCGGCCACTTCGCGCCGCACCAGGAATTCGCCCGGATAGACGACGATTTCGCTGAACTCGTCATAGGCCTGCGGTCCCAGATGCAGCACCGGCAGCGCGGCCTGCATGGCGATGGCCGCGCGCGCGAAGTCGTCGAGCGCCAGGTCGTGTACCGGGGTGATGGCCTTGTCTTCGAGGAAGTCGGCCGCAAGTCGCGCCAGCTGGTCGGCGTCGGCGCGGTCGGGCAGGGCCAGGAAGGGAAAGGCCGCGACGACCGCATCGCGCAGGCCGGCGGGCAGGGTGGTCGGTTCGCGGCGGGCTCGGGGCCACCAGTTGAACATGTCGGTTCGAGGCGAGTGCTGGGACGTCCGAGTATCGCCGTGACCGCGGGCCGCGCATCGGCGTCGGTCACGGACTGCGGCTGGACGGTGGCTGGCGCGGGCCGATACGGATCGCGCGCCCGGTCAAAGGCACGTAAACAGCCCGGGAATTGCGGACCTTGGTCCGTGTTTCGCTTGCAGCAAGCGCAGTGGCGCCCCGGTCGTGGGGCGTGGCGGTCGGCAGTCGCCCCAGGGTGACGCGGCCGGGAGATGAAGATGGTGTATGTGGCGCAAAGCCGGCCGGCCGCACTCAGCGGCGAGGCGGCGAACGATGCGGCCGATCAGGCATTGATCGCCGAGGCGCTGGCCTGCGCCGAGCGCGCCTACGGCGAGCGTCATGCGCCGACCGGCGAGCGCGTGGCCGACCATGCGCGCGAGCTGTCGAGCATCCTCGCCGGGCTGCGCACCGACCGCGCCACCCAGCTTGCGGCGGTGCTCTACGGCACCACCGACGCCGACCGTGCCGAGCATCCGCTGCCCGAGGACAGCATCGCGGCGCGTTTCGGCAGCGATGTGCTGGGCATGGTGCGCGGAATCGTGCAGCTCATGCGCGTGACCGAGCTGGCGCGCGACATGACCGCGCTGCGCGAAGGCGCCGAGGCCAACAAGCGCGACCGCGAGCTGGAGCACAACCGCCAGGCCGAGGCGCTGCGCAAGATGCTGCTGGCGATGGTCGGCGACCTGCGCGTGGTGCTGGTGCGGCTGGCGTCGCGGCTGCGCACGCTGCGCTTCTTCGCCGACAACAAGGATCGCGCCGATTGCGGCACGCCCGAGCAGCGCCGCCTGTATGCCGAGGAGACGATGGAGCTGTATGCGCCGCTCGCCAACCGGCTCGGCATCTGGCAGCTCAAGTGGGAGATGGAAGACCTCGCGTTCCGCTTCATCGAGCCCGAGATCTACAAGCGCATCGCCAAGGAACTGGAGGAAAAGCGCGTCGAGCGCGAGGCCTTCATCACCAGCGCCATCGCGCGGCTGCGCAGCGAGATGAAGGCGTCGGGCATCGTCGCCGAGGTGAGCGGCCGGCCGAAACACATCTACAGCATCTGGAACAAGATGCGTGGCAAGGGGCTCGACTTCGGCGGGCTCTACGACGTGCGCGCGTTTCGCGTCATCACCGACGACATCAAGGATTGCTACACGGTGCTCGGCATCGTGCACAACCTGTGGCAGCCGATTCCCAAGGAGTTCGACGACTACATCTCGCGGCCCAAGGCCAACGGCTACCAGTCGCTGCACACCGTGGTGGTGGCCGACGACGGCAAGCCCTTCGAGGTGCAGATCCGCACGCGCGAGATGCATCAGTTCGCCGAGTACGGTGTCGCCGCGCACTGGCGCTACAAGGAAGCCGGCAACCGCAGCGAGACCGCCGGCAGCGCCTACGACCAGAAGATCGCCTGGATCCGCCAACTGTTCGCGTGGAAGAACGAGGTTGCGCGCGAGGGCGGTGAGGAGGCGGTCGAGAAGCGCTTCGACGCCGAGGAATGGGCTGATCGGCTCAAGTCGGGCGCGGTCGACGACCGCATCTACGTGCTCACGCCGCAGGCGCGCGTGATCGATCTACCGGCCGGTTCCACGCCGATCGACTTCGCCTACCACCTGCATTCCGACCTGGGCCATCGCTGCCGTGGCGCGCGCGTGGACGGCGCGATGGTGCCGCTCAACACCGCGCTGCGCACCGGGCAGACGGTCGAGATCATCGCCGGCAAGAACATCGGCGCCGGGCCGTCGCGCGACTGGCTCAATCCCAATCTGGGCTATCTGGCCAGCAGCCGCGCGCGCACCAAGGTGCGGGCATGGTTCAACTCGGTCGAGCAGGAAACGACGATGCTGGCCGGTCGCGCCCGCATCGAGCGCGAGTTGCAGCGGCTCGGGCGCACGGCGGTGTCGCTCGACGAAGTGGCGAGCGGTCTGGGCTACGGCAAGCCGGACGATCTGTTCACTGCCGCCGCGCGCGACGATTTCAATCTGCGCCAGATCGAGGCGCTGTTCGAGGAGCCGCAGGACGAGCCCGAGCTGCATCCGGCGCGCATCGGTCGCGGCAAGGCCGATGTGACCAAGAGCGGCGTGCTCGTCGTCGGCATCGACAAGCTGCTCACGCAGCTGGCCAAGTGCTGCAAGCCGGCGCCGCCCGACGCGATCATGGGCTTCGTCACGCGCGGCAAGGGCGTGTCGATCCACCGCGACGACTGCCTCAACTTCCTCGCGATGGCCGAGCGTCATCCCGAGCGCGTGATCGAGACGCAATGGGGGACGGGGCCGAGCAACACCGTGTTCCCGGTCGATGTGTTCGTGCTGGCCAACGACCGCCAGGGCCTGCTGCGCGACATTTCGGATGTGTTCGCGCGCGAGCGCATCAACGTGATCGGCGTGAACACGCAGAGCGCGCGCGAGCATGCGCGCATGCAATTCACCGCAGAAATCGCCGATTCAGCCGCGCTCACCAAGGCGCTGAATCTGATTCGCGATGTGCCGGGTGTGATGGAAGCGCGACGGAAATGACACAGCGCTTGGCAAATCTGAAAAACACGCTATGATGCACGGCTTCGGGCGCTTAGCTCAGTTGGTTAGAGTACTACCTTGACATGGTAGGGGTCACTGGTTCGAATCCAGTAGCGCCCACCACCCGAACAAGCATCAAACGGCCCAAGGCCGGCGAGCAATCAAGGACGAGAAAGGCAGCACGGGTTATGACACCGCGAACTTTCAGCTCCAAGATTTCCCGTCAGGTCTGAAGCTTTCACTGCATCAAAGATAAAGCGCGGCCTGGTCCGCGCTTTTTTCTTGTCTGCTCGCAGCAGAACATCGTCGGCGCGGCCAGGTCCTCACCCAGAGGTCTGCACATGGTCGCAATCACGCTCCCCGACGGTTCCCGTCGCGAATTCGAAGGTCCGGTCACGGTCGCGCAGGTTGCGCAGTCGATCGGCACCGGGCTCGCCAAGGCGGCGCTCGCCGGTCGTGTCGATGGCAAGCTCGTCGACACCAGCCATCTGATCGACGCCGATGCGCAGCTCGCGATCGTCACCGACAAGGACGCCGACGGTCTCGAAGTCATCCGTCACAGCACGGCCCACCTGCTGGCCTATGCCGTGAAGGAGCTGTATCCCGACGCCCAGGTCACGATCGGCCCGGTGATCGACAACGGCTTCTATTACGACTTCTCGTACAAGCGCCCCTTTACGCCCGAAGACCTCGCCGCCATCGAGGCGCGCATGGCCGAACTCGTGCGCAAGGACGAGCCGGTCACGCGCCGCGTGCTGCCGCGGGATGAGGCTGTTGCGTACTTCAAGGGCATCGGCGAGGCCTACAAGGCCGAGATCATCGAGAGCATTCCGGCCGATCAGGACGTGTCGCTTTACACCGAAGGCGGTTTCACCGACCTGTGTCGCGGCCCGCATGTGCCGAGCACCGGCAAGCTCAAGGTCTTCAAGCTGATGAAGGTGGCCGGCGCCTACTGGCGTGGCGACAGCAAGAACGAGATGCTCCAGCGCATCTACGGCACGGCCTGGGCCAAGAAGGAAGATCAGGCCGCCTACCTGCACATGCTCGAAGAGGCCGAGAAGCGCGATCACCGTCGCCTCGGCCGCGAGCTCGATCTCTTCCACATGCAGGAAGAGGCGCCGGGCCTCGTGTTCTGGCATCCCAAGGGCTGGACGCTGTGGCAGCAGGTCGAGCAGTACATGCGCGCGGTCTATCGCGACAATGGCTACCAGGAAGTCAAGGCGCCGCAAATCCTCGACAAGTCGCTCTGGGAAAAGACCGGTCACTGGGACAAGTACCGCGAGAACATGTTCACGACCGAGAGCGAGAGCCGCGACTACGCGCTCAAGCCGATGAACTGCCCGGGTCACATCCAGATCTACAAGAGCAGCCTGCATTCCTACCGCGACCTGCCGCTGCGCTACGGCGAGTTCGGCCAGTGCCATCGCAACGAGCCCAGCGGCGGCCTGCACGGGATCATGCGGGTGCGCGGCTTCACGCAGGACGATGGCCACATTTTCTGCACCGAGGACCAGATCCTCGACGAATGCGTGGCCTTCACGACGCTGCTGCAGAAGGTGTATGCCGACTTCGGCTTCAGCGACATCATCTTCAAGATCGCGACCCGCCCCGAGAAGCGCATCGGCGCCGACGAGCTGTGGGACAAGGCTGAGGCGGCGCTGATGGAATCGCTGCGGCGCTCGGGCCACGCGTTTGAAGTCGCGCCGGGCGAGGGCGCCTTCTACGGCCCGAAGATCGAGTTCACGCTCAAGGATGCGATCGGTCGGCACTGGCAGTGCGGGACGATCCAGGTCGACTTCTTCATGCCCGAGCGGCTTGGCGCCGAGTACGTCGCCGAGGACAACACGCGCAAGCTGCCGGTGATGCTGCACCGCGCCATCGTCGGTTCACTGGAGCGTTTCATCGGCATCCTCATCGAAAACCACGCCGGTGCGATGCCCGTCTGGCTGGCTCCGGTGCAGGTCTGCGTGATGAATATTTCCGAGGCTCAGGCCGATTACGCCAAGGCCGTGGCACAAACACTGCAAAAACAAGGCTTTAGAGTCGAGGCCGATTTGCGTGGCGAAAAGATCAACTATAAAATCCGCGATCGCTCTTTGCAGAAGATTCCCTATCTGCTCGTCGTTGGTGACAAAGAGAAGGAATCGGACGCCGTAGCCGTGCGTGCGCGCGGTGGCAAGGATCTCGGTGTAATGCCGGTTTCCGCGATTGCGGAGCGTCTTGCGGCTGAAATTGCCGCCAAGGCCTGATTCTTCGACCACATGCGCATCCCGCGCGGTTTTTTGCTTTTCTGAAAGGAAGTACCCATCGCTACTTCGTTTGGCTCCCGCTACTCGCGTGAACTGCCGCAACGCGACAACAAGAACTCTCACCGCCTGAATCGCGAGATCACGGCGCCTGAGGTCCGTCTGGTCGGTGTCGATAGTGAACCGCTGGGCATTGTTCGCTTGCCCGACGCGTTGGCGAAGGCAGAGGAACTGGACGTCGATCTCGTCGAGATCGCCCCCACCGCGCAGCCGCCGGTGTGCCGCCTCATGGACTACGGCAAGTTCAAGTACCAGGAGCAGAAGAAGGCGCATGAGGCCAAGCTCAAGCAGCACATCATCCAGGTCAAGGAAGTCAAGTTCCGGCCGGGTACCGATGACGGCGACTATGGCGTCAAGCTGCGCAACCTTCAGCGCTTCCTTGAAGAAGGCGACAAGGCCAAGGTCACGTTGCGTTTCCGTGGTCGTGAAATGGCCCACCAAGACATCGGCATGCGCATGCTCGAAAAGCTGCGCAACGACCTCGAGGCAGTCGCTCAGGTCGAACAGATGCCCAAGCTCGAAGGACGCCAGATGATCATGATTCTGGGTCCCAAGAAGAAGAAGTAAGCCCGCAAGGGTCGGCGGCTGGTCCGCCCCATGTTTTTCGTGACTGGCGATTTGGCAATCGCCGTCCGCAACAAGCTGCGAATGGGTATCAAGCGCTTCGTCAGAAGCCACCGATCGCAGCAATCCAGGAGCTGTAAATGCCGAAGATGAAGACCAAGAAAAGCGCTGCGAAGCGCTTTGTGGTGCGCCCGGGCGGCACGGTCAAGCGTGGCCAAGCCTTCAAGCGCCACATCCTGACCAAGAAGACCACCAAGAACAAACGCCATCTGCGTGGGACCGAGGCCGTGCACGACACGAACCTCAAGTCGGTCCACGCAATGATGCCGTTCGCTTGATCGTCCCGGAATTCGAAGTCAGGAGTTAAACAATGCCTCGCGTCAAACGTGGTGTGACCGCTCGTGCGCGTCACAAGAAGGTTATCGATGCAGCCAAGGGTTACCGTGGCCGTCGCAAGAATGTCTATCGCATCGCCAAGCAGGCGGTCATGCGCGCCGGGCAATACGCCTATCGCGATCGCCGCAACAAGAAGCGCGTGTTCCGCGCGCTGTGGATCGCGCGTATCAACGCTGCGGTTCGTGAGCATGGCGTGACCTATAGCGTGTTCATCAACGGTCTGAACAAGACCGGCATCGCACTCGACCGCAAGGTCCTGTCCGACATGGCCATCACCGACAAGCCCGGCTTCGCCGCGCTGGTGGGCCAGGTGAAGGCCGTTCTGGCCTGATCGCCGTCCGGCCTTTCGGGCGTCATCGACGGGGCACAGGCTGACGCCTGCTGTCCCGTTTGCTTTTGTGCTCGCGCATGGCGCGGCGCGCATCCCGATTCCCCCAATTCGAAGACCGCGCATTGCGACGCGGACGACCCTGCACATGGACAATCTGGACAGCCTCGTGGCGGGCGCGACGGCGGATTTCGCCGCTGCCGCCGATCCGGCGTCGCTCGAAGACGCGAAGGCGCGATACCTCGGCAAGAGCGGTCGCATCACCGAACTGATGAAGTCGCTGGCCGCGCTGCCGCCGGAGCAGAAGCGCGAGGCGGGCGCGAAGATCAACGCGGCCAAGCAGGGCATCGAGGCGGCGCTGAATGCGCGACGCCAGGCGCTGGCCGATGCCCAGCTCGCGGCGCGACTCGCGTCGGAAGCCATCGACGTGACGCTGCCGGGCCGGGCGCGCGGCGCGGGCGTGATCCATCCGGTGATGCGCAGCTGGATGCGCATCGAGGAGATCTTTGCGTCGATCGGCTTCGACGTGGGCGACGGCCCGGAGATCGAGACCGACTGGTACAACTTCAGCGCGCTCAACAATCCCGAGAATCATCCGGCGCGGTCGATGCAGGACACCTTCTATGTCGACATGAAAGATGCCGACGGAAGGCTGCTTTGCCTGCGCACGCACACCTCGCCGATGCAGGTGCGCTATGCCCGCGCCCATGTGGCAAAGCACGCAGCCCAGGTGGCGTCGGGCGACATGCCCGAGATTCGCGTGATCGTGCCGGGCCGCACCTACCGCGTGGACAGCGACGCGACCCACTCGCCGATGTTTCACCAGTTCGAGGGCCTGTGGATCGGTCGCGACGTGAGCTTTGCCGACCTGAAGAGCGTCTACACCGCCTTCCTGCACGCCTTCTTCGAGCGCGACGACATCGTCGTGCGCTTCAGGCCCAGCTATTTCCCGTTCACCGAGCCCTCGGCCGAAGTGGACATGATGTTCGAGGACGGGCCGCTCAAGGGCCGCTGGCTGGAGATCGCCGGCTCGGGCCAGGTGCATCCGACGGTGGTGCGCAACTACGGGCTCGACCCCGAGCAGTACGTCGGCTTCGCCTTCGGCAGCGGCCTGGAGCGGCTGACGATGCTGCGCTATGGCGTCGAGGATCTGCGGCTGTTCTTCGAGGGCGATCTGCGCTTCCTCGAACAGTTCCGCTGACCCGCGGCCGTCCATCAGAACAATTCAGCGAGGCAAGACATGCAGTTTTCCGAATCCTGGTTGCGCAGTTTCGTGAACCCGTCGGTGACGACGGCCGAGCTGTCGCACCTGCTCACGATGGCCGGCCTCGAGGTCGAGGAAGAGCGCCGCGCGGCGCCGCCGTTCAGCAAGATCGTCGTGGGCGAAATCAAGACCATCGAGAAGCATCCCGATGCCGACAAGCTGCGCATCTGCCAGGTGGACGCCGGCACCGGCGCGCTGTTGCAGATCGTGTGCGGCGCGCCGAATGCGGCCGCCGGCCTGCGCGTGCCGGTCGCGCTCGTGGGCGCCGAACTGCCGCCCGGCGAGGACGGCAAGCCGTTCCGCATCAAGCTCGGCAAGCTGCGCGGCGTCGAGTCGCACGGCATGTTGTGCTCGGCGCGCGAGCTGGGGCTGTCGCAGGACCACGCGGGCTTGCTTGAGCTGGCCGGCGATGCGCCGGTGGGCGAGGACATCCGCGCCTACCTCGATCTCGACGACACGGTGTTCGTCATCAAGCTCACGCCCGACAAGGGCCATTGCCTGTCGGTGCTGGGCGTGGCGCGCGAAGTGGCCGCCATCACCGGCGCGCCGCTGACGCTGCCGGCCATCGCTGCGGTGCCGGCCAGCTTCGACGAGAAGCTGCATGTGCGCGTCGAGGCGGGCGATCTGTGCGGGCGCTTCTCGGGTCGCGTGATCCGCGGGCTCGATGCCAGGGCGCCGACGCCGGCCTGGATGAAGTCGCGGCTGGAGCGCGCCGGTCAGCGCAGCATTTCGGCGCTGGTCGACATCTCCAACTACGTGATGCTGGAGCTGGGGCGGCCGTCGCATGTGTTCGACCTCGGCAAGATTTCCGGCGGTCTGGTGGTGCGCTGGGCCCATGCCGGCGAGGAGCTGAAGCTGCTCAACGGGAACACCGTGTCGCTCGACGAGAGCGTGGGCGTGATCGCCGACGCGCATGCGGTCGAATCGCTCGCCGGCATCATGGGCGGCGACGCCACGGCGGTCTCGCTCGACACCGCCGACGTGTATGTGGAATGCGCGTTCTGGTGGCCCGACAGCATTCGCGGCCGCGCGCGCCGCTACAACTTCTCGACCGACGCCGGCCATCGCTTCGAGCGCGGCGTCGATGCGACGACCACCGTCGAGCACCTTGAGCGGCTGACGCAATTGCTGCTCGACATCTGCGGCACCGACGCCACCCGCATCGGCCCGGTCGACGATCACCAGATCGCGCTGCCCGAGCGCAAGCCGGTGCGCATGCGCGTCGCGCGCGCCGCCCGCATCCTCGGCGTGGCAGTGCCGGCCGAGCGTTGCGCCCAGGTGTTCGCGCAGCTCGGCTTCACCTTCACCGAGAGCGACGGCGTGTTCGAAGTCACGCCGCCCGGCGCGCGCTTCGACATCGAGATCGAGGAAGACCTGATCGAGGAAGTGGCGCGCATCGTCGGCTACGAGAGCATTCCGGTGCGGCCGCCGGTCGCGGCCCAGCGCATGCGTGCCCAGCCCGAGGCGCTGCGTCCGGCGCATGCGCTGCGCCGTGCGCTGGCCGGGCTCGGCTATGTCGAGACGGTGAACTACGCCTTCGTCGAGGAAGCCTGGGAGCGCGATTTCGCCGGCAATGCCGAGCCGATCCGGCTGCTCAATCCCATCGCCAGCCAGATGTCGGTGATGCGCTCGACGCTGCTCGGCAGCCTCGTGGGTGTGCTGCGCTACAACCTCAACCGGCGCGCCGAGCGGGTGGCGGTGTTCGAACTGGGCCGGGTGTTTGCGCGCGATGCGGGCGTGGCCGACAGCCTCACGTCGGTGGCGGGCATCGCCCAGCCGCTGCGCATCGGCGGGCTGGTGTACGGCGCGTCGGCGCCCGAGCAATGGGGTGTCGCGCAACGGCCGGTCGACTTCTTCGACATCAAGGCCGATGTCGAGGCGCTATGCGCCGGCGCCGGCGCGGTGGCTTTCGAGCGCGCCGAGCATGTGGCGCTGCATCCGGGGCGCGGCGCGCGCGTGCTGCTCGATGGCGTCGTCATCGGCTGGATCGGCGAGCTGCATCCCAGGCTTCAGCAGGCCTACGAACTGCCGGCCGCGCCCGTGGTCTTCGAGCTGGACGTGGCCGCGCTGCGCAGCCAGCCGCTGCCGAAGGCTGCGCTGCCGCCGCGTTTCCCGCCGGTCCGGCGCGACATCGCGGTGGTCGTCGATCAGGCGGTAAGTGCGTCCGCCGCGCTCGATTGCATGCGCAAAACCGTCGCGTCCGAGGGCTTCTCTGAGGTCGTCCGAGAGCTGGCGCTGTTCGACGAATATCGCGGTAAGGGCTTGTTATTAAACGAGAAAAGTCTTGCCTTCAAGGTGGTGTTGCAAGACAATTCCGAAACTTTGCGCGATGAGCGAATCGAGTCGGTGGTGGCTCGCATCGTGGCTGGCCTCGAAGCCGGCATCGGCGCCCGGCGACGGGCCTGACAGCGCAAGCAGCCCTGGCGCCACTCCCTTCCGCAGCCCCCGACTCCAGCAGATTCCCACGCCATGAAAGATGATCAGGACGCCATGAACGACGAGGTCATCCCCTTCGGTCGTCTTGCGGCGCTCGATGGCCGGACCAAGCCGCAGTCGGGGCTGGCAACGGGCGGGCGGCTGCCGCCGGCGTCGGCCGGCTTCAAGCTGGCGCCGCCCGCGCCGGTCGAGCCCGAGTCGATCACGCTGACCAAGGCCGAGCTCGCCGAGTTGCTGTTCGAGCGCGTCGGCCTCAACAAGCGCGAAGCCAAGGACATGGTCGAGATCTTCTTCGAGGAAATCGCCCGTGCGCTCGAAGCGGGCGAGGTCGTCAAGCTGTCGGGCTTCGGCAATTTCCAGCTGCGCGACAAGCCGCAGCGGCCCGGACGCAATCCCAAGACCGGCGAGGAAATCCCCATCACGGCGCGGCGGGTCGTCACCTTCCACGCCAGCCAGAAGCTCAAGCAACTCGTCGACAACGGATGACGGCCGACGCCGGTGCGCGCGATGCACACCGGCCGCCGTCGCAGCGGGAGGGTGTCTTGGATCGCCGTCCGAAATCGATCGAACAGACGCTGCTGCCGTCCATTCCGGCCAAGCGCTATTTCACGATCGGCGAAGTGAGCGAGCTGTGCGGCGTCAAGCCGCATGTGCTGCGCTACTGGGAGCAGGAGTTCACCCAGCTCAAGCCGGTCAAGCGACGCGGCAACCGGCGCTACTACCAGCATCACGAGGTGATGCTCATCCGGCGCATCCGCGAATTGCTGTACGAACAGGGCTTCACCATCGTCGGCGCGCGCAACCAGCTCGATGCGCAGCATGCCAACGACAGCGTTCCGGCCGATGAAGAATCGGCTGCCATCGCCGAGGTGCTGGATGTGGCGGCGTTGCGCGCGGAACTGTCGGCAATCCGCGACTTGCTCGAAATTGGCAAGAAGTGAGTGACAAGACGGATTTCGCTGCTAATATAGCGGGCTGTTCGGGGTGTAGCGCAGCCTGGTAGCGCACTTGCATGGGGTGCAAGGGGTCGCGAGTTCGAATCCCGCCACCCCGACCAGAAATATTCGATGAAGTCCGGCTCGCCGACATTCATCAAGACCGGGCAAGATGGCCGGGTTGCGAAAGCAGCCCGGCCGTTTTTGTTTGTGCGGCTCGCAGCTCTGCGAGCCGATCGGCGGCCTGATTGCGCCGCGCCGTCGTTAGTCCCAACCAAGAGCGGCTTGGCCGCATGCCATCGGATCTGCCTCATGCGCATCCTCGTCAGCAACGATGACGGTTACTCGGCGCCGGGTATCGAGGCGCTCGCGGCGGCGCTCGGGGCGTTTGCCGATGTCATCGTCGTGGCGCCTGATCGCAATCGCAGTGGCGCGTCGCATTCGCTCACGCTTGATCGGCCGCTGCGGCTGACCGAAACCTCGGCGCGCGTGCATCACGTCGACGGCACGCCGACCGACTGCGTGCATGTGGCGCTGACCGGCGGACTGCTCGATGCGCCGCCCGATCTGGTGGTTTCGGGCATCAACAACGGCGCCAATCTGGGCGACGACACGATGTATTCCGGCACGGTAGCGGCGGCGATGGAGGCTTATCTGTTCGGTCTGCCGGCGATCGCCTTCTCGCTCTGCACCCGGGATTGGGCCGGGCTCGACCGCGCGGCCGAGGTGGCGGCCCAGCTCGTTCGGCGCCAGTTGCGCCAGCCGCTGGCCGCACCGTTTCTGCTCAGCGTGAATTTCCCGCTCGCGGCCGATCTGGCCCGTTGCGAGGTGACCCGGCTTGGCAAGCGCCATTCATCCGAGCCGGTGCTGCGCGAGCGCGATGTGGACGGCCGGATCATGTTTCGCATCGGCGCGGTGGGCGGTGAGCGCGAGGCCGGGCCGGGCACCGACTTTCATGCGGTGGCGCAGGGCAGCGTGTCGATCACGCCGCTGCATCACGACCTTACGCACACGGCCCGGCTCGACGGCCTGCGCGACTGGCTGGGCGCATGAGCGATCGCAAGCCGCCCAAGTGGATTGCGCCGCTGCCGCCCGGTCATCACCTCGACGGTGTGGCGCCGCGCTACGGCATCGCGCAAAAGCTGATCGACAAGAGCGAGAAGCCGTCGACCCGCGCAGCGGCCGAGCCGGCGAGCCGGGCTCCCGCGCCGGCGCCGGTGCGTCCCGGCATCGCGCCGCCCGCGCGTCCGGCGCCGCCCACGCGGCCGGCCGGCCATCCGATCGCCCAGGCGTCTGCCGTGGGCATGGCGCCGCCGTTGGCGGCCCAGCGCCCGACCGGGCCGCGCGGCACCGGCGATTCGATGCAGGCGCGCCGCGAACGACTGGTGCGCGATCTGGCCGCGCGTGGCCTGCAGGACGCCGCCGTGCTCGGCGCGCTGCGCAGCATTCCGCGCGATGCCTTCGTCGATGCCGCGCTGGCCAGCCGTGCCTATGACGACAGCGCGTTGCCGATCGGCCATGAGCAGACCATCTCCCAACCCTTCACTGTCGGCCGCATGCTGGAGCTGATGCGCAACGGCCGCGCGCCGGCGCAGCGGCTGGAGCGGGTGCTGGAGGTGGGTACCGGCTGCGGCTATCAGGCGGCGGTGCTCGGGCAGCTGGCCGAGATGGTGTTTTCCATCGAGCGCATCCGTGCGCTGCACGAACTGGCGCGCACCCGGCTGCGGCCGCTGCGGCTGGCCAATGTGCGGCTGCATTTCGGCGATGGCCGTGTCGGTCTGCCGCATGAGGGGCCGTTCGACGGCATCGTCATCGCGGCGGCCGGTTTTGAACTCCCGCAGGCCCTGCTCGACCAGCTGCGCCTGGGCGGTCGACTGGTGGCGCCGGTGGCGCGCGGCGACGGTCGCCAGCGCCTCGTCGTCATCGACCGGACCGCCCGGAACGAGTGGCAGAGGGCCGAAGCCGATGACGTACACTTCGTGCCGCTTCGATCCGGCACGACCTAGAACGATGCCCAAATCCCTCCTCAGCCTGCCCCCGAAGTCCCGTCTCCGCCTGTCGTTCACGGCACTCCTGCTCGGCCTGCTGGCCGCCTGTTCCAGCCCGCAGCGCCAGGCGCCCATCGTCGATCGCTCGTCCGCTTCCGCATCTGCCGGCGCTGCCGCGACCGCCAGTTCGGGTTCGGCGCCGATCGTCAGCGCCGGTGGCGCAGCCGGCTATACCGGCGCGCCGCGCAGCTATGTGGTGCGCAAGGGCGACACGCTCTACAAGATCGCGGTCGAGCACGGCAAGGACTACCGCGACATCGCCGCGCTCAACCAGCTCGAAAGCCCGGATCGCATCATCGTCGGCCAGACGCTGCGCATCGATCCGGCCGAGGGCGCGAGCCCGGCCGCAGGCGTGCCGGCCGTGGCGACGCCGGTCGTCATTGGCGCGCCGCTCGAAAACCGGCCGCTCGGCGACGCCGCCAAGCCCGCGACCAGGCCGCCTGCCGACGCCGCGCCAGCCAAGCCGGCCGACACCGCCAAGCCGCCCGAAGCCGCCAAGCCCGCGCCCGCCACCGACGCACCCAAGCCCGCCGCCAGCGACGACGGCCCGATCACCTGGGCCTGGCCGACCGGCGGCCGCGTCATCGAAGGCTTCGACGAGGCGCGCAACAAGGGGCTCGACCTCGGCGGCGCCATCGGCGATCCGGTGCTCGCGGCCAGCGACGGCAAGGTCGTCTATGCCGGCAACGGTCTGCGCGGCTATGGCCAGCTGCTCATCGTCAAGCACAACGACAACTACCTCTCGGCCTACGCGCACAACAGCAAGCTCATCGCCCAGTACGGCGACAGCGTGAAGCGCGGCCAGAAGATCGCCGAGCTGGGCAACTCCGACAGCGACCGCCCCAAGCTGCATTTCGAAATCCGCCGTCAGGGCAAGCCGGTCGATCCGACCAGGTTCCTGCCCGCGCGCTGAGCGCGGGATTCACGGCCAAGGCAGGGGAGAGGGCATGACGCCGATACTCGTCTTCGACATCGAGACCATCCCCGACTGCGAAGGCCTGCGCCGCCTGCATGCCGGCGAGGAAGGCTGGGACGGCGACGATGCCGCCATCGCCGAACGCGCCTTCGCCGAGCAGCGCGAGAAGAACGGCAGCGACTTTCTGCGCCATCACCTGCACCGCATCTGCGCCATCAGCTGCGTGCTGCGCACCGACAAGAGCCTGCGCGTGCGTTCGCTCGGCAGCGTCGACAGCGACGAAGCCAGCCTCGTCGCAGAGTTCTTCGACATCATCGAGCGCTCCACGCCCCAACTCGTGAGCTGGAATGGCGGCGGCTTCGACCTGCCGGTACTGCATTACCGCGCGCTGGTGCACGGCATCGCCGCGCCGCGCTACTGGGACTGGGGCGACGACGACCGCGAGTTCAAGTGGAACAACTACCTGAGCCGCTATCACACGCGCCATCTCGACCTGATGGATGTGCTCGCGATGTTCGGCGGCCGCGCCAATGCGCCGCTCGACGATCTGGCCAAGCTCTGCGGCTTCCCCGGCAAGCTCGGCATGGACGGCGGCAAGGTCTGGGACAGCTACAGCGCCGGCGGCCTGCCCGGCATCCGCGCCTATTGCGAAACCGATGTGATGAACACCTGGCTCGTGTACTGCCGCTTCCGCCTGATGCGCGGCGAGCTGAACCGCGACGCCTATGACGCCGAAATCGCGCTGGCCCGCGACACCCTCGCCGCGCTGGCGCCGAAGGACGGCAACGAGCACTGGAAGGAATATCTGGAAGCATGGAAGTGACTGATTTCTCGACCGACGGCGCGCCGCAGGGCCACGTTGAATCCGGTCCCGAGGGCAGCGGCGCCGAGCCGACCGATGCGCTGAGCGCGCCGCTCGCCACCAGCCCGGCACCGAGCCTGCCGCCCGGCATCCTCGACATCGAATCGATCGACATCGACGCGCGCGGCGTGGGCCGGCTGCCGAGCGAGAACGGCACGTCGGGCGGCAAGGTCATCTTCGTCGACGGCGCCTTGCCCGGCGAGCGCGTGCGCTATCACAGCTACCGGCGCCGGCGCAGCTATGAATTCGCCAACACCACCGAGGTGCTGCGCGCCAGCGCGTCGCGGGTCAAGCCGCGCTGCCCGCATTTCGGCGATTGCGGTGGCTGCTCGATGCAGCATCTCGATCCGGCGGCCCAGCTCGCCATCAAGCAGCGGGTGCTCGAAGACAACTTCGCGCACATCGGCAAGCTGCGGCCCGAGCTGGTGCTGCGGCCGATCCAGGGGCCGGACTGGGGCTATCGCTTCCGCGCGCGGCTGTCGGTGCGCCATGTGGCCAAGAAGGGCGGCGTGCTGGTGGGTTTCCGCGAGCGCAAGTCGAGCTTCGTGGTCGACATGGGCGAATGCCATGTGCTGCCGCCGCATGTGTCGGCGCTGCTGCTGCCGCTGCGCGCGCTGGTCGACGGCCTGTCGCGGCCAGACCGCATGCCGCAGATCGAGTACGCCCAGGGCGCCGATGTGACCGTGCTGGTGTTCCGCGTCCTGGAGCAGCTCACGCCGGCCGACGAACAGCTGCTGCGCGCCTTCGCCGACGAGCACGGCGTGCAGATCTGGCTTCAGCCCAAGGGGCCGGACACGGTCCAGCCCTTCCATCCGCCGCAGGACGTGGCGCCGGCGCTCACCTATGCGCTGCCCGAGTTCGGCGTGGTCATGCCGTTCCGCCCGACCGATTTCACCCAGGTGAACCACCGCATCAACCGCGTGCTGGTGAGCCAGGCGCTGGCGCTGCTGGCGCCGCAACCGGGCGAGCGGCTGCTCGATCTGTTCTGCGGCATCGGCAATTTCACGCTGCCGCTGGCGCGGCGCGGTGGCGCGGTGCATGGCATCGAGGGTAGCGAGACGCTGGTGGCGCGAGCCGGCCAGAACGCCGTCTTCAACGGCATCGGCAATGCCACGTTCGCGGCGCGCAACCTGTTTGAAGTGACGCCCGACGAAGTGGCGAGCTGGGGCCATTTCGACCGCTGGCTCATCGACCCGCCGCGCGAAGGCGCATTGGCCGTGTCGCAGGCGCTCGCGGCGCTGGCCCAGCGTGGCGACCATGCCCTGCTGCCGAAGCGGATCGTCTATGTGAGCTGCAACCCGTCCACGCTCGCGCGCGACGCGGCGGTGCTGGTGCACGAAGGCGGGTTCAAGCTGGAGGCGGCGGGCGTGGTCAACATGTTCCCGCACACCTCGCATGTGGAGTCGATGGCGGTGTTCATCCCGCCATCGGCTTGAAGCGGCTTACTCGTCGCGCTGACCGGTGAAGGCCATCACCAGCTGAAGCAGGCTGGTGAACATGTTGTACAGGTCGAGGTAGACGGCGAGGGTGGCGGTGACGTAGTTGGTCTCGCCGCCGCTCACGATGCGGTTCAGGTCGAACACCAGAAAGCCGGCAAAGATCGCGAACGAGATGGTGACGAGCGCGAGTTGCAGCGCCGGCAGCTGGAAGAACAGGTTGGCCAGCATCGCCACGATCAGCATCACCAGCCCCACGAACAGGAACTTGCCCATGTTCGACAGGTCGCGCTTGGTGGTGGTGGCATAGCCCGCAAGCAGGAAGAACAGGATCGCGGTGCCGCCGGCCGTCATGCCGATCATCTGCGGGCCGTTGGAAAACCGCAGCGCCACCGACAGCAGGCCGCTCAGCATCACGCCCATGAAGCCGGTGAAGCCGAGCAGCAGCGCCACGCCGATGCCCGAGTTCTTGAACTTCTCGATGGCGAAAAAGAAGCCGAAGGCGACCGCCATGAACACCAGCGCGCCGGCCCAGCCGCGGAACAGCCCGCCCAGATTGAACTGAAGGCCGATGAAGGCGCCGGCGATCGTCGGCAGCATCGACAGCGCGAGCAGGGCATAGGTATTGCGCAGCACGCGCTGGCGCTGGTCGGCGCTGGGGGCGGCCCAGCGCGCATCGATGGCGTCGTCGCCGAAGATGGGTCGGTCGGAACCACGGATCATGGTCGAACTCCTGAAAGTGAAAGCGGCAAGACAGGAACCGCGTTACACGGATTTTGCATCAGTGGCTGCGCGGCCAGCGTGACGTGCATGTGCGCACCGGTATCGGCCGGTGACGGTTGAAACCCCCGCGCCTCGAAACTGTCTTGCCGGACGGAAAATCCTTTCAAAATCCGCATGTTAGAATCGCGGACTTCGCGTTGCGGTCGCGCAATGCATTCAAAATCATTCAACCACCGTACTCCCGTACGTCCCCGGAGCCCTGCAAATGGCGATTGAACGCACCCTCTCGATCATCAAACCCGACGCCGTTGCCAAGAACGTGATCGGCAAGATCGTCTCCCGCTTCGAAGAAGCCGGCCTGAAGGTCGTCGCTGCCCGCCTCACGCAACTGTCGCGCGCCGAAGCCGAAGGCTTCTACGCCGTGCACAAGGAACGTCCCTTCTTCAAGGACCTGGTCGATTTCATGATCTCGGGCCCGGTGTTCGTGCAAGTGCTCGAAGGCGAAGGCGCCATCCTCAAGAACCGCGACCTGATGGGCGCGACCGATCCGAAGAAGGCTGCCCCTGGCACCATCCGCGCCGACTTCGCCGAAAGCATCGACGCGAACGCCGTGCACGGCTCGGACGCGCCCGAAACGGCTGCCGTCGAGATCGCCTACTACTTCCCGGCGCTCAACGTCTACTCGCGCTGAACCGCAACCAGAGCGCACACGGAATGAGCCGCATCAATCTGCTCGATCTCGATCGGGCTGGGCTTGAAAGCTTCGTCGCCAGCCTCGGCGAGAAGCCTTTCCGTGCGCGCCAGTTGCAGCGCTGGATCCATCGCAGCGGTGCCGCCGATTTCGACGCGATGACCGATCTGGCCAAGAGCTTCCGGGCCAAGCTGCCCGAGCTCGCCGAAATCCGCGCGCCGCAGCCGATCCGCGATCACGAATCGGCCGACGGCACGCGCAAGTGGCTGTTCGACGTGGGCAACGGCGATGCGGTCGAATCGGTGTTCATCCCCGAGGACGATCGCGGCACGCTCTGCGTCAGCACCCAGGCCGGTTGCGCGGTCAACTGCCGCTTTTGTTCCACCGGCAAGCAGGGCTTCAGCCGCAACCTGAGCACGGGCGAGATCATCGGCCAGCTCTGGTTTGCCGAGCGCGAGCTGCGCCGGTCGCTCGGCCGGCCCGAAGGCGAGCGCGTCATCAGCAATGTGGTGCTGATGGGCATGGGCGAGCCGCTGCTCAATTACGAGGCCTCGGTCGCCGCGATGCGGCTGATGCTCGACGACGACGCCTACGGCCTCAGCCGGCGCCGCGTCACGCTGTCCACGTCGGGCGTCGTGCCCTTCATCGACCGGCTCGGCACCGATCTGCCGGTGGCGCTGGCCGTCTCGCTGCACGCCAGCAACGACAAGCTGCGCGACGTGCTGGTGCCGCTCAATGTCAAGTACCCGCTGGCCGAACTGATGGCCGCCTGCCATCGCTATCTGGCGCATGCGCCGCGCGACTTCATCACCTTCGAGTACGTGATGCTCGACGGCGTGAACGACCGCGTGGAGCACGCCCGCGAGCTGCTGGCGCTGGTGCGCGCGCATGACGTGTCGTGCAAGTTCAACCTGATCCCGTTCAATCCGTTTCCCGAATCCGGCCTCGGCCGCACGCCGATGGAGCGCATCAAGGCGTTTGCCGGCGTGCTCATCGAGGCCGGCATCGTCACCACCATCCGCAAGACGCGCGGCGACGACATCGATGCCGCCTGTGGCCAGCTGGCCGGCGACGTGCGCGACCGCACCCGGCTCGCCGAGCGCGGCGCCTTCGTGCCGATCGACGTGGTCCGGTCGGCGGCGCGGTCCGCGCCGGCACGGCCGGGTCGCTCCTGACAGGAATCGTCCATGCGCTATGCCGGCGCTGCGCTAGCCCTGCTGTTCCTGCTTTCCGCCTGCGTGACCCAGCGGTCCGCGCCCACCGATGTGACCTCGGACAGCGACAGCACCGAAATCGTCGGTGCCGGCAAGCCGGCCGATGCCCGCAAGCGCGCGCAAATCCGCGTGGAGCTGGCCGCCAACTACTACGCCGAAGGCAAGCTCGAAGTGGCGCTGGCCGAGCTGAAGAACGCCGCCGCCGCCGATCCGACCTATGCCGAGACCTACAGCCTGTACGGCCTGGTCTACATGAACATCGGCGAGCGCGAAAAGGCCGAGGAAAACTTCGCGCGCGCGCTGCGCATCGCGCCCAACGACTCGGCGATCAACAACAACTACGGCTGGTTCCTGTGCCGCGGCGGGCGCGAGAAGCAGTCCTTCGCCTATTTCGACGCGGCGCTCAAGAACCCGCTCTACCCGACGCCGTCGGTGCCGGCCCGCAGTGCCGGCATCTGCGCCTACCGTCTGGCCGACTACCCGCTCGCGCGCAGCTACCTGCAACGCTCGTTCGACGCCGAGCCGGGCAATGCCACGACCATGTTCCATCTGTCGCGTACCTATTTGCGGCTTGGCGATCTTGATCGCGCCCGCTTCTATGCCCAGCGGCTGAACCGGCAGATCACGCCGACCGCCGAATCGCTGTGGCTCGAAGTGCGCATCGAGCATGCGCGCCACGACCGCGATTCCGAGGCGCTGGTGCTGTCGCAATTGCGCCGCCAGTTCCCCGATTCGCCCGAGTACGCGGCCTTTCAGCGAGGCGATTTCAATGAATGAGCCATCCGGAGCCCTGCCCGCCGACGAGCGTGCGCTCGATGTGGCGACCCGCCCCGGCACGACCGATCCGGCACCTGCCGAAGCGGACGCGGCAACGGCCGCCAGCGCCACGCCGACCGCGAGCCATGCCGGCACCGTGCTGGCGCGGGCACGGGCGGCGCGCCAGCTCACGGTCGAGCAGCTGGCGCAGCGCATCAAGGTGTCGGCGCGCCAGGTCGAGGCGATCGAGGCCGGGAACTGGGCCAGCTTTCACACGCCGGCCATCCTGCGCGGCTTTGTGCGGGCCTATGCCAAGGCGGTCGACATCGACAGCGCGCCGCTGCTGGCCGAACTGCCGCGCATCGAGGTGTCGCCGGGCCAGCTCACGGGCGTGGCGAGCGTCGGGCGGCCGGTCGGCCTGGGTCGGCGCGGGCTCAACGGCCTGGGCTGGTGGCTGACCTGGGGACTGGTGGCGGCGCTGCTGGTGGCGCTGGCCATTGCCTTGCCCAAGACCAATCTCGCTGGCTGGATTTCGGCGCGCGAGGCGGCCAACGGGCTGGCGGCGCAGCCGGCGGCCGATCCGCCGTCGGGCGCCACTCCGTCTGCGGCGGAGCCGGCGCCGGAAGCGGCGCCGGCCACCGCCGACGCGGATGCTGCGCCGGCAACGGGCGCGGCTTCCGTGCCGACGGCGCCGGTCGTGCCGGGTCAGCTGACGGCGCCGGTGCCGCTGCAATCGGTGCCGGTCGCGCCGGCGGCTTCGTCTGCAACTGCGCCGGGCGCGACGCCTTCGGGTGCGTCGACCGGCGTGGCGCCGCAGTCTGTGGCCGGCCCGGCGCCCGCTGCGGCGGCGCCTGTCGTCGCGGCGCCGGCCACGCCGCCGGCCGTTTCGCCGGCACCGACCGTTTCGCCCGCGCCGGCCAGCGCACCGCCGTCCGCTGCGCCGCAAGCCACGCCTGTCGCAGCTGCGTCCGCTGCCGCCGGCGCCTCCCGCCTCAAGCTCGACTTCGAGCGCGAGACCTGGATCGAAATCCGCGACGCCAGCGGCAAGATCGTCTCCACCGGCGTGAGCGCGGCTGGCGCCAGCGTCAACGCCGAAGGCAGGCCGCCGTTCAAGATCATCATCGGCAACGTGCCGGGCACGCGCTTCGCGGTCGATGGCCGCAATGTCGATCTCGCACCGTTCAGCAGCGGCAATGTCGCCCGCTTCACCTATCCTCCGGAGGCAAGGCAATGAACCAGCGCGATCCCGCTTTCGGCTCCGTTCCCTTGCATCACGGCCCGGCCGCGCGGCGTGCCTCGCGGCGCGTGGAAGTGCGCTGGGGCGAGCGCGTGGTGGCGGTGGGCGGCGGTGCGCCGGTGATGGTGCAGTCGATGACCAACACCGACACCGCCGACGCCATCGGCACCGCGATCCAGATCAAGGCGCTGGCCCAGGCCGGCTCCGAGGTAGTGCGCATCACGGTCAACTCGCCCGAGGCCGCCGCCGCCGTGCCGGCGATCCGCGAGCAGCTCGACCGCATGGGCATCGATGTGCCGCTGGTGGGCGATTTCCACTTCAACGGCCACAAGCTGCTCACCGACTACCCGGCCTGCGCCGAGGCGCTGTCCAAGTACCGCATCAACCCCGGCAACGTCGGCCGCGGCGAGCGCCGCGACGAGCGCTTCGTGGCGATGATCGAAGCCGCCTGCCGGCACGACAAGCCGGTGCGCATCGGCGTCAACTGGGGCTCGCTCGACCAGGAAGTGATGGCGCGGCTGATGGACGAGAACTCGCGCCGCGCCGAGCCGTGGAGCGCGCAATCGGTGATGCATGAGGCGCTGGTCACCTCGGCCATCGAGAATGCCGAGCGCGCCGAGGAAATCGGGCTCGGTCGCGACCGCATCGTGCTGAGCGCCAAGGTCTCGGGCGTGCAGGACCTCATCACCGTGTACCGCATGCTTGCGGCGCGCTGCGACTATCCGCTGCACCTGGGCCTGACCGAGGCCGGCATGGGCAGCAAGGGCATCGTCGCGTCGAGCGCGGCGATCGGCGTGCTGCTGCAGGAAGGCATCGGCGACACGATCCGCATCTCGCTCACGCCCGAGCCGGGCGGCGACCGCACGAAGGAAGTGGTGGTCGCGCAGGAGCTGCTCCAGACGATGGGCCTGCGCGCTTTCGCGCCGCTGGTCATCGCCTGCCCGGGCTGTGGCCGCACCACCAGCACCTTTTTCCAGGAGCTGGCCGACAAGATCCAGCGCTATCTGCGCGACCAGATGCCGGTGTGGAAGCTGCGCCATCCGGGCGTGGAAAACATGCATGTGGCCGTGATGGGCTGCGTCGTCAACGGGCCGGGCGAAAGCAAGCACGCCGACATCGGCATCTCGCTGCCGGGCTCGGGCGAGGACCCGGTCGCGCCGGTGTTCATCGACGGCCAGCGCGATGTCACGCTCAAGGGCGAGCGCATCGCCGAAGACTTCCAGGCCCTGGTCGAAACCTATGTGGCGCGGCGCTATGCGGCGCCCGGCCACCACGCCTGACGCTCCGTGCCTGCGGCCGTGAACGGCGCGCGGGCCGTTCACGAAAGAATGCTCATGTCAAAAATCGAAAAGCTCGGCGCGGTCAAGGGGATGAACGACATCCTCCCGAAGGATGCGCCGCTGTGGGACTACTTCGAGGACACGGTGCGCGGCCTGATGCGCGCCTACGGCTACCGCCAGCTGCGCACGCCCATCGTCGAGTACACGCCGCTGTTCAAGCGTGGCGTCGGTGAGCACACCGACATCGTCGAGAAGGAGATGTACAGCTTCACCGACTCGCTCAACGGCGAACCGCTGTCGCTGCGCCCCGAAGGCACGGCTTCGGCCTGCCGCGCCGCCATCGAGCACAACCTGACGTATGACGGCGGCAAGCGGCTCTGGTACACCGGCCCGATGTTCCGCCACGAGCGGCCGCAGCGCGGGCGCTACCGCCAGTTCCACCAAGTGGGCGCCGAGGCGCTCGGCTTTGGCGGCCCCGACGTGGACGCCGAACTCATCTACATGTGCGCGCGGCTGTGGGAAGAGCTCGACATCCGCGACGTGCAATTGCAGATCAATTCGCTCGGCAATGCCGAGGAGCGCGCGCGGCACCGCGCCGATCTCATCGCCTACCTTGAGGCGCATGCCGAGGTGCTGGACGAGGAAAGCAAGCGCCGCCTGCACAGCAATCCGCTGCGCGTGCTCGACTCCAAGAACCCGGCGGTGCAGGAAGTGGCCAATGCCGCGCCCAAGCTGCTCGACTACCTTGGCGCCGAATCCAGGCTGCATTTCGACCAGCTCAAGCGGCTGCTCAAGATGCGCGGCATCCAGTTCGAGGTGAATCCCAAGCTGGTGCGCGGGCTCGACTACTACAACCTCACCGTGTTCGAGTGGGTGACCACGCGGCTTGGCGCCCAGGGCACGATCTGCGGCGGCGGCCGCTATGACGGCCTGATCGAGCTGCTCGGCGGCAAGCCGACGCCGGCCTGCGGCTTCGCGATGGGCGTCGAGCGCATCCTCGAATTGCTGCGCGACGGCAATGTCGAGGCGAAGGAAGGCGTCGACGTCTATGTGGTGCATTCGGGCGAGGGCGCCCAGCAGCTCGGCGTGCAGGTGGCCGAACTGCTGCGCGACCAGGGCATCGAGGTGCTGGTGCATGCCGGCGAAGGCAGCTTCAAGTCGCAGATGAAGAAGGCCGATGCTGCCGGCGCGGCCTTCGCCGTCATCCTCGGCGAGGACGAGGTGGCCAAGAACGAGGTCACGCTCAAGCACATGCGCGACGAGACCGGCGAGGGCGCCGGCAGCCAGGAGCGCATGCCGGTATCGCACCTGCCGCTGCGCATGCTGGAGGTGTTCGGCTTCGGCAACGCGGGCGACCGCGACGACTGAGCGCAGACTCGCGCTCCGCGCGGCGGGCCCGGCGCCCGCCTTCTTCCAATCCATCCCACGAATTCGAATGGCATACGACCACCAAGAACAGGAACAGCTCGACGCGCTGAAGGCCTGGTTTCAAACCTGGGGCAAGTCGATTGCCGCAGGCATCCTGCTGGCGGCGGTCGCCTTCGGCGGCTGGATCGGCTGGCAGCGCTGGCAGCATCAGCAGGCGCTCGCCGCTTCGCTGGTCTATGACGAGCTGCTGCAAGCCAGCGAAGCCGGCAAGCTCGACGACGTCAAGCGCCTGTCGGGCAGCCTGACGGCCGACTTCAAGCGCTCGCCCTATGCCTCGATGGGCGCGCTGGTGGCCGGCAAGGCCGAAGCCACGGCCAAGGATTTCAAGGCCGCGCAGGCGCATTACGAATGGGTCGTGGCCAATGCCAAGGTCGAGGAATTCGCGGCGATGGCGCGCTTGCGGCTCGCGGCCGTGCTGACCGATCAGCAGGACTACGACGGCGCGCTCAAGGCCATCGCGAGCGGAATTCCGGCGTCGTTCGAGGCGCTGGCGGCCGACCGGCGCGGCGACATCTATCAGGCCCAGGGCAACAAGGCCGAGGCGCGCAAGGCCTATGTCGAGGCGCTCGAAAAGCTCGCGCTCAAGCGCGAGAACCAGGGCCTGCGCCAGATCATCGAAATCAAGCGCGACGCGCTCGGGGAGGCTTGAGATGACGCGCTTCTCCCGTCTTTGCGCAATCGCCCTCGTTGCCGGTCTGGCCGCCTGCGGCTCCACGCCGCAACGCGTGCCGGCCGAGCTGACCGCGATTCAATCGAGCGTGCCGGCGCGCACGCTCTGGACCGACAAGCTCGGCTCGGACGGCAACTGGCCGCTGGTGCCGGCGGTGGTCGACGGCACGGTCGTGGCCGCGTCCACCGGCGGCCGGCTGGTGCGCATCGATGCGGTCGGCGGTCGTGAGCGCTGGCGCGTCGATGCGGGCTTCCGCATCTCGGCCGGCGTGGGCGTGGCCGACGGCACGGTGGTCGTCGGCGGCCCCGACGGGCAGGTCGCCGCTTTCGCGCTCGATACCGGCAAGCAGCGCTGGCGCGCGACGGTGCCGGCCGAGCTGCTTGGCACGCCGGTGCTCGGCGGCGGCATCGCCGTCGTGCGCTCGTCCGATTCACGGCTTTACGGCCTCGACCTCGCCACCGGCGAGCGCAAGTGGGTGCTGATCCGCCCGGTGCCGGCGCTGACGCTGCGCGTGCCGTCGGGCATCACGCTGGCCGGCGACACGCTGCTCGCCGCCTTCCCGGGTGGCCGGCTGCTCGGCGTCAAGATCGCCAGCGGCCAGGTGGTGTTCGACGTGGCCATCGCGCAGGCCAAGGGCACGACCGAGCTGGAGCGCGTGGTCGACGTGGTCGGCGCGCCGGTGGTCGAGGGCAGTGAAGTCTGCGGCGCCACCTATCAGGGCCGCATCGGCTGCCTCAACGGCGCCAACGGCCAGACCATCTGGGCGCGCGATTTCTCGGCCGGTGCCGGCCCGGCCGCCGATGTGCGCCGCGTGTACGGCGTGAGCGAGCAGTCGGTCGTGCAAGCCTTTGCGCGCGACAACGGCACGCTGCTGTGGACCAACGACAAGCTCAAGTTCCGCGACCTTGCGGCACCGCTGTCCTGGGGCCGCAGCCTGGTGGCCGGCGACTATCGCGGCTATCTGCATTTCTTCGACCGCGAGCAGGGCACGCTCATCGGCCGCCTTTCCACCGACGGCAGCGCGATCCGCAGCGCGCCCGTGTCGCTCGAACCGGCCGCGCGCGGCTTCGTCGTGCAGACCGCCGACGGCGCCGTGGTGGCCGTCGCGACCGAATGAACCGAGCTGAATGAAACCTGTAATCGCCATCGTCGGCCGACCCAATGTCGGCAAGTCAACGCTGTTCAACCGGCTCACGCGCAGCCGCGACGCCCTCGTCGCCGATCTGCCGGGCCTCACCCGCGACCGCCATTACGGTGAAGGTCGCACCGGTGAGCGGCCCTATCTCGTCATCGACACCGGCGGCTTCGAGCCGGTCGCCAAGGACGGCATCCTCCACGCCATGGCCCAGCAGACGCTGCAAGCCATCGCCGAGGCCGATGCGGTCGTGTTCGTCGTCGACGGCCGCGCCGGCCTCGCGCCGCAGGACCAGCTGATCGCCGAGCGGCTGCGCAAGAGCGGCGTGCGCTGCACCGTCGCGGTCAACAAGGCCGAAGGCATGACCGGCGACAACCGCTCGGCCATGCTGTCGGCCGATTTCCATCAGCTCGGCCTCGGCGACCCCTGCGTGATCTCGTCGGCGCATGGCGATGGCGTGAACGAGCTGATCGAGCTGGTGCTCGAAGCCTTCCCCGAAGACGAGGAAGTCGACGAGTCCGAGCGGCCGCGTCGCACCAAGATCGCCATCGTCGGCCGGCCCAACGTCGGCAAGAGCACGCTCATCAACACGCTGGTCGGCGAGGAGCGCGTGATCGCCTTCGACATGCCGGGCACCACGCGCGACGCGATCGAGGTTGAGTTCGACCATGCCGACCGGCCCTACACGCTGATCGACACCGCCGGCCTGCGCCGGCGCGGCAAGGTGTTCGAGGCGGTCGAGAAGTTCTCGGTCGTCAAGACGCTGCAAGCCATCGCCGACACCAACGTGGTCGTGCTCATGCTCGACGCGCAGCAGGAAATCTCGGACCAGGATGCGCACATCGCCGGCTTCGTCATCGAGCAGGGCCGGGCGGTGGTGCTGGCGGTCAACAAGTGGGACGGCCTCGACGAAGACAAGCGCGAGTGGGTCAAGCGCGAGCTGGCCCGCAAGATGCAGTTCATGGGCTTCGCCAAGCTGCATTTCATCTCGGCGCTGCACAACCGCGGCGTCGGCGCACTGATGAAGTCGGTCGCCGGCGCCTGCGATGCGGCGTTCCGCAAGCTGTCGACGCCCAAGCTCACGCGCGCCTTGCAGGATGCGGTCGCGCATCAGGCGCCGCCGCGGCACGGGCTGTCGCGGCCCAAGCCGCGCTATGCGCACCAGGGCGGCATGAATCCGCCCATCGTGGTGGTGCACGGCACCGGGCTCGGCAACATTCCGGCGCACTACACGCGTTACCTCGAAGGGCGCTTCCGCAAGCAGTTTTCGCTCGAGGGAACGCCGCTGCGCATCGAGTACCGCAGCACCGCCAACCCCTTCGATTCGCGCGAGCGCGACTGAGCATCAGGGGCTTCCCGCCATCGTGACGACTTGTCACTGAATGCCCGGGAGCCCAAGTTGCCCCGAAGCTTTCGCTTGGGGTAAGGTGCGCCGGGCGCCCTGACGCGAGGGCGAACATCACAACAACATTTCCTCGATCGGAGCTCACATGAGCAACAAGGGCCAGCTGCTACAAGATCCTTTCCTCAACACCCTGCGCAAGGAGCACGTTCCGGTCGCCATCTACCTGGTGAACGGCATCAAGCTCCAGGGTCAGATCGAGTCCTTCGACCAGTACGTCGTGCTGCTCCGCAACACGGTGACCCAGATGGTCTACAAGCACGCAATCTCCACGGTCGTTCCCGCCCGCGCGGTGCACTTCCAGGTCGAGCCGCAAGCCGAGTGACGGCACACGCGTTGTCACGCATCACTCCCGCAGAAGGTCTCGCCGGCGGCATCGGCGAGTTTGGGGTCCGCAGCGCGCGCTCCGGCAAGTCGACGCAGGATGACCGGGCCCGCGCCCTGATCGTCGGCGTCGATTTCGGCGACAGCGACTTCGCCGACTCCTTCGATGAACTCGAACTGCTGGCCGGTTCGGCTGGTGCTCAGGTGGTCGGCCGCGTCAGCGGCAAGCGTTCCACGCCCGACCCCAAGCATTTCGTGGGTTCGGGCAAGGCTGACGAGATCCGTCTCGCGGCCAGCGCCGACGACTGCGATCTGGTCATGTTCAACCATGCGCTTTCGCCGGCGCAGCAGCGCAACCTGGAACAGGTGATCGGCCTGCGCGTCATCGACCGCACCAGCCTCATCCTCGACATCTTTGCCCAGCGCGCCCAGTCGCACGAAGGCAAGATCCAGGTCGAGCTGGCCCAGCTCCAGCATCTGGCCACGCGTCTCGTGCGCGGCTGGACTCACCTGGAACGGCAAAAGGGCGGCATCGGCTTGCGCGGCCCGGGCGAAACCCAGCTAGAAACCGACCGCCGACTCATCGGCGAGCGCGTCAAGCAGCTGCGCATCAAGCTCGGCAAGCTCCAGGCCCAGCGCGACACGCAACGCCGTGCGCGTGAACGTCGCGGCACCTTTAGTGTCTCGCTCATCGGTTACACCAATGCCGGCAAGTCGACGCTGTTCAACACGCTGACGCGCGCCAAGGCCTACGCCGCCGACCAGCTGTTTGCCACGCTCGACACGACCACGCGCCGCATCTGGATCGATGGCGTGGGGCAGGTGGTGTTGTCCGACACGGTCGGCTTCATCCGCGAGCTGCCGCACCAGCTGGTCGAAGCCTTCAAGGCCACGCTCGAAGAAACCGTGCATGCCGATCTGCTGCTGCATGTGGTCGATGCGTCGAGTCCGTCGCGCCATGCGCAGATCGCGGCGGTGAACGCGGTGCTCGGCGAGATCGGCGCGGCCGACATCCCGCAGATGATCGTGTTCAACAAGGCCGATGCGGCCGGGCTTGATCCCGAAGCCTCGCGCAACGAGGCCGGCAGCGTTGATCGCATCGTGCTCAGCGCGCGCACCGGTGCCGGCATCGATCTGCTGCGCGCCGCCATCGCCGAGCGCGCGAATGCCAGCCGTCCCTCCGGGCTCGTCGATCCGGCCCTGCCCGACGATGCCGATTCCTCACCTCTTCCCGACGACTCACTATGACCGGCGCTTCGCGCAAGCCCTCGCTGGCCCTCCAGGACAACTCCGATCCGGGCGGCCGCCGCCCCGATGACGGTCCGCCCGACCTGGAAGAGCTCTGGCGCAATGTCAATCGCCGCATCTCGGCGCTGTTCGGCAAGCCGGGCGCGGAACCGCCGTCGGCGCAGCCGGGCCCGTCGGGTGTCGGCGGCAATGTCGGCATCGGGCTGGCGGTGGGCGCTGCGGCGCTGATCTGGCTGGCGAGCGGTTTCTACATCGTTCCCGAAGGTCAGCAGTCGGTCACGACCACCTTCGGCGAGTACTCGTCGACGTCGAGCCGGGCCGGTCTGCAATGGCGGCTGCCGTATCCGATCCAGGCGCATGAGCTGGTGAACGTGGCCGAGCTGCGCACGGTCGAGGTCGGCTATCGCGGCGGCGCGCGCACCAAGATCCTGCCCGAGGCACTGATGCTGACCGATGACGAGAACATCATCGACATCCAGTTCGCCGTTCAGTACCGCATCCGCGAGGATGGCGCGGCCGACTTCGTGTTCCAGAACCGCGGCCCCGAAGACGCGGTGAAGCAGGCCGCCGAAACCTCGATGCGCGCCGTGGTCGGCCGCCAGAAGATGGACTCGGTGCTGTACGAGGGCCGTGCCGACGTGGCCGAGGAAGTGCGCTCGGTGATGCAGGGCATCCTCGACCGCTACAAGACCGGCATCCTTGTGCAGAGCGTGGCGATCCAGCAGGCCCAGCCGCCCGAACAGGTGCAGTCGGCCTTCGACGACGCAGTGAAGGCGGGCCAGGACCGCGAGCGCCAGATCAATGAAGGTCAGGCCTATGCCAACGACGTGATCCCGAAGGCGCGCGGTGCGGCGTCGCGGCTCACGCAGGAGGCCGAGGGCTATCGCCAGCGCGTCGTCGAGACGGCCACCGGCGATGCGGCGCGCTTCAAGTCCATCCTGGCCGAGTACAACCGCGCGCCCACCGTCATGCGCGACCGCATGTACATCGACGCGATGCAGCAGATCTACCAGAACACCTCCAAGCTGCTGGTCGACACGCGTGGCAGCAGCCCGCTGCTCTACCTGCCGCTCGAGCAGCTGATGCGCCAGACCCAGTCCGATCCGGCGCGTGCCGCAGCCTCGGGCAGCTCGCCTGCCGGTGCGTCAGCGCCGCAGCACGACTCCACCTCGGGCGATTCGCGTTCGCGCGATCTCCTGCGCGCGCGCGAGCGCGACTCACGCTGACCGGCCCACACGCGTCCCCATGGCAATGAACAAGCGTTTCCTCTCGATTGCAGTGCTGATCGCCGGCCTGCTGCTGTTTGGCAGCAGCGTCTTCGTCGTCGACCAGCGCCAGTACGCGATCGTCTTCACGCTCGGCGAATTCAAGCGCGACATCCGCGAGCCGGGCCTGTACTTCAAGCTGCCGCCGCCGTTCCAGAACGTGGCCTACTTCGACCGCCGCATCCTCACCATCGACACGCCTGACGCCGACCGCGTGCAGACGTCCGAGAAGAAGAATCTGCTCGTCGACACCTACGTGAAGTGGCGCATCGCCGATCCGCGGCTGTTCTTCGTGAGCTTCCAGGGCAGCGAGCGCGGCGCGCAGGACCGCATGAGCATCATCGTGCGCGAGGCGCTGCAAAACGCCGTCACGCGCCGCACCGTCAACGATGTGAGCTCGTCGCAGCGCGACGCGATCATGGCGGAGGTGACGCAGGCGGTCGCCGAGCGGGTGCGCGGCCTGGGCGTCGAGATCATCGACGTGCGCCTCAAGCGCGTCGACTTCGTGCCCGAGATTTCCGAATCGGTGTTCCGCCGCATGGAGGCCGAGCGCAAGCGCGTGGCCAACGAGCAGCGCTCCATCGGCTCGGCCGAGGGCGAGAAGATCCGCGCCGATGCCGATCGCCAGCGCGAAATCATCCTGGCGCAGGCCTACAGCGAAGCGCAGACGGTGAAGGGCGAGGGCGATGCCAAGGCCGGCGCCATCTACGCCGAAGCCTTTGGCCAGAATCCGGAATTCGCGGCCTTCTATCGCAGCCTCGAAGCCTACAAATCCAGTTTTGGCAAGGGCGGCAATGTGATGGTCGTCGATCCTTCGTCGGATTTTTTCCGCTATTTCAGGCAGTCCGGGAGCTCGTCCGCACCGCGTCGCTGAGGCGGGTGCGGCCTGGGGCTACAATCGACGTTTTGCTTTTTCGCGCCGCGAGGCGCGCACGGCCATGCCCAAGTGGCTGCTCCCCGAACATATCTCTGATCTTCTGCCGGCCGACGCGCGCATTCTCGAAGAGTTGCGCCGTTCGCTGCTGGACCTTTTCCGCGGATACGGCTACGAGCTCGTGATGCCGCCGATGCTGGAGTACATCGAGTCACTCCTCACCGGCACCGGCAGCGATCTCGACCTGCGCACGCTCAAGCTCGTCGACCAGCTTTCGGGTCGGACAATGGGCTTGCGTGCCGACATCACGCCTCAGGTCACACGCATCGACGCCCACCTGCTCAACCGCAGCGGCATCGCCCGACTTTGCTACTGCGGCAGCGTGCTGCATGCGCGCCCGCGCGGCCTGCATGCGTCGCGCGAGCCCATCCTCATCGGTGCCGAGATCTACGGTCATGCCGGCATCGAGGCCGATATCGAGATCTGCGAGATGGCGCTTGGCGCCCTGGCGCAGGCCGGTGCCGGTTCGGTGCGCATCGATCTGTCGCATGTCGGCATCGTGCGGGCCTTGCTGGCAAGCGCCGGCATTGCCGGCGATGCGGCTGCCGAGGTGGTCGCGGCAGTGCGACGCAAGGACGTGGCCGCGATCCGCGCGAGCAGCGCGCTCGACGTAGATGCGCGCTCCGCCTTCGAGGCGCTGTGCGGCCTCTACGGCGATGCCTCGGTCATCGAGCGGGCCCGCAACGCGCTGCCGGCCGACGCCACCGTCGGCCGCGCGCTCGACGATCTCGCCACGCTCGCGGCCTCGCTGCCGACGGCACGCGTGACTGTCGATCTCGCCGATCCGCACGGTTTCCAGTACCACACGGGCCTCACCTTTGCCGTGTACTGCGCTGACTGGCCCGCCGCCATCCTGCGCGGTGGCCGGTACGACGAAGTCGGTCGCGCCTTCGGTCGCGCCCGGCCCGCCACCGGCTTCTCGCTCGACCTGCGCGAGCTGGCCACGCTGCTGCCCGATCCGGCACCACGGTTCGCGATCCGCGCGCCGTGGTCCGACGACGCCGCGCTGCATGCCCTGGTGCGCGCATTGCGCGCCGAGGGCGAAATCGTGATCCAGGACTTCCCGGGTCACGAGCACGATCCCGATGAATTCAGTTGCGACCGCAACATCGTCCGCACCGCCGAAGGCTGGCAGGTGCGCTCGCTCGAACAGCCTGCACGGGCCTGAACACCATGAACGCTGCTTTCCGCAACATCGTCGTCATCGGTACCCAATGGGGCGATGAAGGCAAGGGCAAGGTCGTCGACCTGCTCACCGATCACGCCCGTGGCGTCGTCCGGTTCCAGGGCGGCCACAACGCCGGCCACACCCTCATCATCGAAGGGCGCAAGACCATCCTGCGGCTGATTCCGTCGGGGATCATGCGGCCCGACGTGGTCTGCTACATCGGCAACGGCGTGGTGCTGTCGCCCGAGGCGCTGTTCAAGGAAATCGAGGAACTCGAAGCCGCTGGCCTCGACGTGCGCAGCCGTCTGCGCATTTCCGAAGCCTGCCCGCTGATCCTGCCGTACCACATCGCCATCGACCAGGCGCGCGAAGCCAAGCGCGGCGACGCCAAGATCGGCACCACCGGTCGCGGCATCGGCCCGGCCTATGAAGACAAGGTCGCGCGCCGCGCGATCCGCCTGCAGGATCTGCTGCGCCCGGAAACCTTCGAGACCCGCCTGCGCGAGGTGCTCGATTTCCACAACTTCATGCTGGTCAACTATCTCGGCGCGCCGGCGGTCGATTTCGAGCGCACGCGCGACGAGGCGCTGGCCCATGCCGAGCGCCTGCGACCGATGGTCGGCGACGTCTCGGCGCTGCTCTACGAAGTCAACGAGCGCGGCGAGAACCTGCTGTTCGAGGGCGCGCAGGGCTCGCTGCTCGACATCGACCACGGCACCTATCCCTATGTCACCAGCTCCAACTGCGTGGCGGGCGCGGCCTGTGCCGGCGCCGGCGTCGGTCCGCAGCGGCTGCAATACGTGCTCGGCATCACCAAGGCCTACACCACGCGCGTCGGCTCGGGCCCGTTCCCGACCGAGCTGTTCGACGACGTCGGCCGCAAGATCGCCGAGGTGGGCAAGGAATTCGGTTCGGTCACCGGCCGGCCGCGTCGCTGCGGCTGGTTCGACGCCGCAGCTTTGCGCCGCTCGGCCCAGCTCAACGGCATCTCGGGTCTGTGCGTGACCAAGCTCGACGTGCTCGACGGCTTCGAGGTAATCCGTCTCGGTGTCGGCTATCGCGTCAACGGCAAGGAAGTCGGCCTGCTGCCGTTCGGCGCCGAGAGCGTCGAGGGCTGCGAACCGGTCTACGAGGAATTCGAGGGCTGGACCGAATCCACCTTCGGCGTGACCGAGTACGACAAGCTGCCGGCCAACGCGCGCCGCTATCTGGAGCGGCTGAGCGAGGTGTGCGGCGTGCCGATCGACATCATCTCGACCGGCCCCGACCGCGCCCAGACCATCATCCAGCGCCACCCGTTCAAGGCCTGACCGGAGCTTTCCGCATGAACGATCTCTTCGTGACCTGGGAGCAGTACCACGACCTTGTCGAGGATCTCGCGGTGCTGGTGCACGAGTCGGCCTGGGAGTACGACCAGATCGTTTGCCTCGCGCGTGGCGGCACGCGGATCGGCGACGTGTTCTCGCGGCTGTTCGACAAGCCTTACGCCATCCTCACGACCAGTTCCTATCGCGAGGATTCGGGCACCAAGCAGAGCACGCTGCTGATTGCGCCGCATTTCACGTCGGTCGTGCCCGAACTGGGCCGGCGTGTGCTGCTCATCGACGATCTGGCCGATTCGGGCAAGACGATCATCCAGGTCATCGACCACTTGCGCGCCAAGTACCCGCAGATCGAGGAAGTGCGTACCGCCGTGCTCTGGCACAAGGCGCACTCGGTCTACAAGCCCGACTACGCGGTCAAGTTCCTCACCGACAACCCGTGGATTCATCAGCCCTTCGAGCTGTACGACCACATGCGCATCGACACCTTGCTGAGGCGTGCAGCCCAGCGGCGCAGCGAGGACGGCGCACAGTCTTGACCGCATGTCCCAGCCGATGTGCCAGCCTTGCGACAGTTGATCCAGGCGGATCGATGGCCGAGCGGTGGGATGGTCGGAGAGGGTTGGCGCTGAAGTGTTGCAATCCAGCGTCAACCCAAGATGAGCTCGAGGCGATCAAGAAAGTCGATGTAATCGGCTGCGCGGTCAAGAGCCGGCGCACAAACGAAAAAACTCCGACCAATCCAGTTCGATTGTCGAAGTCGTCTTTGAATTTCGGGGATTTATGCCAGCCGGATGCAGCGTTAAAGCTTGCTGCATCCGGCTTTGTGGCAACCGATGAACGCTGCAAAAGCGTCACCGAGAGTTTGGTGCCCAGGAGAGGACTCGAACCTCCACGGAGTTACCCGCTAGTACCTGAAACTAGTGCGTCTACCAATTCCGCCACCTGGGCAGGTGGATTTCCCGCAAATCACGTCGCTGTCGTTGCTGCTGACTGCTTGTTTCGTGAACTGCGAAAGACTGCGACTATAGAGTATTCAAACGAAAAATGCAAAGCCCAGTGTCCAACGTGTCGCAAGAGTCCGACTCCCATCCGTATCCCATCCCGAGCCGCGAAGACATTCTTCGTGTTCTGCGTGCCTCCTCGCCGGAATTGCTCACCCCCATTCAGCTGGCCGCGCAGCTCGGCGTGACCGAGCGCGAAATGGAAGGCTTCTCGCGCCGCATCGGTGCGATGGAGCGCGATGGCCAGCTGCTGCCGAACCGCAAGGGCGTGCTGCTGCTCGCCACCAAGCTCGATTTCATCGCCGGTCGCGTGATCGGCCATCGCGACGGCTTCGGCTTTCTGCATCCGGATGACGGCGCGCCGGACATCTACCTGCCGCCGAAGGAGATGCTGAAGGTGCTGCACGGCGACCGCGTGCTGGTGCGCATTTCGGGCATGGGCCGCAATGGCCGCTCGGAAGGCAGCATCGTCGAGGTAACCGAGCGGCGTACCGACAAGCTCGTCGGCCGCTTCATCAGCGAGCGCGGCGTGTTCGTGGTGGTGCCCGAGGATCAGCGCATCAAGCACGACATCCTGATTCCGCCGGGCGAGCAGCGTGCCGCCCAGCCGGGCCAGGTGGTGGTGGCGCAGATCATCGAGCAGCCGTCGCGCTATTCGCAGCCGATCGGCCGCGTGATCGAGGTGCTGGGCGAGATCGACGATCCGGGCATGGAGATCGAGATCGCGGTGCGCAAGTTCGATGTGCCGCATGTGTTCTCGGACGAGGCCAAGGCGCTGGCCGCCAAGCTGCCCGACGAGGTGCGCGCCAAGGATCTGAAGGCGCGCGTCGATCTGCGCGATGTGCCGCTCGTGACCATCGACGGCGAGGACGCGCGCGACTTCGACGACGCGATCTATGTCGAGCGCTTCAGCACCGGGCGCGGCCGGACCAAGAAGGACCTGTTCCGGCTGCTGGTGGCGATCGCCGACGTGAGCCACTACGTGACGCCCGGCGATGCGCTCGACGCCGACGCGGTGGAACGCAGTACCTCGGTCTACTTCCCGCGCCGCGTGATCCCGATGCTGCCGGAGAAGCTGAGCAACGGCCTGTGTTCGCTGAACCCCGACGTGGACCGTCTGTGCCTGGTGGCCGACATGGTGATCGACACCGCTGGCGACATCGTGGCCTACCAGTTCTACCCGGCGGTCATGCACAGCCAGGCGCGCTTCACCTACACCGAGGTCTGGAACATCCTGTCCAACCCCGAGTTCGCGTCGCAGCTGCCGACCAGGCGGGCGGCGCTGGTGCCGCACTTGCAGGACGCCTACGACCTGTTCAAGACGCTGCTGGCCGGGCGCCAGAAGCGCGGCGCGATCGAGTTCGAGACGACCGAGACCTACATCGTCTGCAATGCCGTGGGCAAGATCGAGCAGATCATTCCGCGCACCCGCAACGATGCGCACCGGCTGATCGAGGAATGCATGCTCGCGGCCAATGTGAGCGCGGCCGACTTCATCCTGCGCAGCAAGCATCCGTCGCTGTTCCGCATTCACGAAGGGCCGACGCCCGAGAAGCTGGCCAATCTGCGCACGCTGCTCAAGACCATCGGCATGCACCTGGGCGGCGGCGACGAGCCCACGCCGGGCGATTACGCCGCGCTGATGGAGCTCATCAAGCAGCGCTCCGATGCGCCGCTGCTGCAAACGGTGCTGCTGCGCTCGATGCAGCAGGCGATCTACTCGCCGGACAACGTGGGCCACTTCGGCTTGGCGTATGCGGCCTATGCGCACTTCACCAGCCCGATCCGGCGCTATCCCGATCTGCTGGTGCATCGCACGATCAAGGCGATTCTCGAAGGCCGGCAGTACGTGCCGGATGCCGCCACGCCGGCCGGCGAGGGCGAGCACGTCAAGGCCGATCTGCGCAGCCGCAGCGCGCGCGGCAAGCAGGCCCAGGCCGAGGTGCATGAGCGCTGGGGCCAGCTCGGCGCCATGTGCTCGGCCAACGAGCGCCGCGCCGACGACGCCAGCCGCGATGTGCAGGCCTGGCTCAAGTGCTTCTACATGCGCGAGCGCGTGGGCGAGCAGTACTCGGGCCGCATCTCGGGCATTGCGCCGTTCGGCGTGTTCATCACGCTCGACAACCTCTATGTCGAGGGCATGTGCCATGTGAGCGAACTGGGCGCCGAGTACTTCCAGTTCAACGAGGCCTTCCATGAGCTGCGCGGCGAGCGCACCGGCCAGCGCTACCGGCTTGGCGACGCGATCCATGTGCAGGTCAGCCGCGTCGACCTCGAAGCGCGAAAGATCGACTTCCGGCTGGTGAAGGCGACCACGCATGAAGAGCTGTCGAAGGCGGCGGCGCGCGTCGTGGCGGCCGAAGGGCGCCTGCAATCGGGCGAGCCCGGCGATGCCAAGCCCGCGCCGGCCAAGCGCAGCGCGCCCAAGCGCACGCCCGAGAAGGTGGCGGCGTCCAAGGCCGGCGCCCAGGCCAAGCAGCGGCGCGGCGAGCTGCGCAAGGCGCGCGGCAACGGCGGCGGTTCGGCCGGCGGCGCCAGCAAGAAGGGTCCGCGCAAGCCGCGCTGATCGCTCCGTGAGGCGGCCCGAGCGCCGCGACAACGTCATTCACCGGCCGTGCGCCGGTTTTCATTCCGGCCGCTGCGGCATCATGCGCGGCCCGTTTTTTCCAGAGCATTCATGACCAAACCCAGCAAGGTCCTGCACGGCTTTCATGCCGTCACCGCGCGGCTGCGCCACGCGCCGGCCAGCATCCGCCAGCTTTATGTCGAGCAGAGCCGGCGCGACCGTCGCATGCAGGATTTCATTGCCCGCGCCACCGAGGCCGGGCTCAAGCCCACGCCGGTCGATGCGGCGCGCATCAACGGCGTGGCCGGCAACGACCGCCATCAGGGCGTGGTGGCGGTGGTCGACGAGATCGAGATCGCCCGCACGCTCGACGACGTGCTCGATCTGCTGCCGCAGGGCGAGGATGCGCTGCTGCTGGTGCTCGACTCGATCACCGATCCGCACAACCTGGGCGCCTGCCTGCGCGTGGCCGACGGTGCCGGCGCGCATGCCGTGGTCGCGCCCAAGGACCGCGCGGCCGGCCTGAGCGGCGTGGTCGCCAAGGCGGCGAGCGGCGCGGCCGAATCGGTGCCCTACGTGGTCGTGACCAATCTCGCGCGCAGCCTGCGCGAGATGAAGGACGCCGGCCTGCGCATCATCGGCACCACCGACGACGCGCCCAAGACCATCTTTGAAGCCGACCTGAGCGGCCCGATCGCCCTGGTGCTCGGCGCCGAAGGCGAGGGCATGCGCCGGCTCACGCGCGACACCTGCGACGAGCTGGTCAGCATCCCGATGGCCGGCGCGGTCGAGAGCCTGAACGTCTCGGTGGCGAGCGGCGTCTGCCTGTATGAAGCCCTGCGTCAGCGCAGGAAACCGGCCTGAACGCGGGAATAAAATCGTCCTGCCTTCCAACGGAGTAGCCATTCATGACCGTTTTCCATCGTGTTTCGCGCGTGCTGACGCTTGCCTCGCCGCTGCTGCTGCTGGCCGCCTGTGCCAATCAGCCGAAGAACGAGGCGCCCACGTCCCAGCCCGCGCCTGAAACCATTTCGGCGACCGAACTGGGCCAGCCGGCGCCGCTGCCGGCGCCCGAGCCGATCGTGCTCGAACCGGCCAAGGCCGATGTCGACGCCTACAAGCGCGTGGTGGCCGAGCACATCGCCGGCGCCGCCCGCACCGCGCTCAAGCAGGACGCGCCGCGTCCGGCCGATACCGCGCTCAAGGGCGTGACCGTGGTCGGCCTGCAAGTACACAGCGACGGCAAGATCGACCGCGCCTGGGTCGTGCGTTCGTCGGGCGACGACAAGCTCGACCAGTTCGCGCTGGCCAGCGTGGTGTCGACCCAGCCGCTGCCGGCGCCGCCCGCCAACACCACGCTCGGCATCGGCTACACCATCTTTTCCGAGTCCTGGCTGCATCGCAGCGACGGCCGTTTCCAGCTCATCTCCAAGACGCTGACCACGGCGGTGCCGACGCCGGCCTATGCCGAGGCGGCTCCCGCCAAGGCCACGCGCGCCGCCAAGCCCAAGACGGCCGTGGCCGCTTCTGGCGCGGCCGCCACGCCGCGCGCCTCGGCCAGCCGCTGATCGGTGCGGCCTGACGCGGTGGTGGCGCCCGCCATCACCGGCCGGGGCGGGCAGCGTCCGCCCCTCATTCCCTTCCTCATCCTGCTGGCCGGCGGCAGCTGCATCGGCTTTGCGGCGATCTTCGTGCGGCTGGCCGAGACCGGGCCGGTGGCCAGCGCGTTCTGGCGCATGGCGCTGGCCGCGCCGCTGCTGGCGCTGCTCGCCGGGCGCGGCGCAGGTCGCCTGACCGCTCGCCGGCCCGGCGCCGTCCCCGGCGCGCTGCGCGACCGCGCGGTCTGGGCTTCGGCGGCCTGCTTTGCCGCCGACCTTGGCGTGTGGCACTTCTCCATCGGCTTGACCACGGTGGCCAATGCGACGCTGCTGGCCAATTTCGCGCCCATCGTCGTGACGCTGGCGGCCTGGTGGCTGACCGGTGTGCGACCCGGCGCGCGCTTTGTGCTGGGCGGCGCGCTGGCATTGGCCGGCGCGATCGCGCTGGTGGCGCGGCCTGCCGCGGCTGGCGCCACGCCGCTGCCCAATGCCGCGCTCGGCGATGCGCTCGGACTGGCGACCGCCGTCTTCTATGCCGGCTATCTCGCGGCCATCAAGCAGGCGCGCGCCCGGCACGACGCCTTGCGGCTGATGGCCTGGTCGAGCGCGCTGAGCGCGGCGTTGCTGCTGCCGGTGGCGCTGGCATTCGCCCAGCTGACCGGCGCCCGCCTGCTGCCCGCGAGCGCCGCCGGCTGGGGCGTGCTGCTGGCGCTGGCCGTCGTGACCCAGGTGGCCGGGCAGACGCTGATCGCGCAGGCGGCGGCGCATCTGCCGGTGGCCCTGGCCAGCGTGGCGCTGCTGGTGCAGCCGCTGGTGGCGGCGCTGGCCGGCTGGGCGCTGTTTGGCGAGGCGCTCGGGCCGGCGCAGATCGCCGGCGGCGTGGCGATCCTGCTCGGCGTTCAGTTCGCGCGGCGTGCCGCGCCGGCCGCCGCCGACAGCACGCCGCCCACCACCGGCCGATAGCCGGCGAGCAGCGCCCGCAGCGCCGGCAGCGCACGCTCATGTTCGGCGGCATCGCGCGCATCGAGCAGCAGCACCACCCAGGCCGCGCCGTCGCGGCCAAAGGCCAGCGTCTGCCGGCCGGCATCGGCGTTTGCGCTGGCGACGGTCAGCGTCGGCCAGTCGGGCCCGCTGCCGGCCGGCAGATCGGCGCCGCGCGTGGCCGTCAGCGTGAGCGAGCCGCCGAGCGCGCGGTCCTGCTCCTGGCCGATCAGCCGTTCCAGATCGGGCGCCACCTCGGCCTCGACCACCCGCGCCACGATGCGCGCCGGCGCCTCGGCCAGCGAGCTGCCGACCGGCACCAGCACCAGCTGCTGCAGGCGCGGGCTCCATTCCTCGTCCACCGCCCAGCCGGGCGGCGGCGTCAGCCGGGGCCGATCCCAGACGCAGACGGCGGCGCCGCAAGGCACGATCAGCCGGTCGAGTTCGGCATGCAGCGGCGCGGCTGGCGCCAGCAGGGCCAGCGCCAGCAGGCCGGGGCGCACGCGATTTGCAAGAAGATTTCCGTTCATGCCGCCAGCTTATCGGCAGCCCAATCCCGCACCGAGCCGCCCATGCGCTTTCTCCGCCCCGCCGTTGCCGACGATCTCGATGCCCTGCTCGACCTGGCGCGCGGCGCCGGCAGCGGCCTGACCACGCTCAAGCCCGACCGCGCGCTGCTGGCCGAGCGGCTCGACCGCGTCGCCGGCTCGTTCGCGCAGACGCTGCCCGAGGCCGAGCGCGACTACCTGTTCGTGCTCGAAGACAGCGCCGACGGCAGCCTTGGCGGCGTGTCGGCCGTGCGCGCAGCGGTCGGCCTCGACGAGGCCTTCTACAACTACCGCGTCGGCAGCCTGGTGCATTCGAGCCGCGAGCTGGGCATCTGGAACGCCATGCCCACGCTCTTTCTGGTCAACGACCTCACCGGCGCGGCCGAGCTGTGCAGCCTGTTGCTGCGCAGCGACTGGCGCGGCGGCGTGGCGGGGCGCTTGCTATCGAAGGCGCGGCTCGGTTTCATCGCCGAGTTCCGCAGCCTGTTCGGCGAGGAAATCTGCGCCGAGCTGCGCGGCTACCAGGACGAGGACGGCCGCGTGCCGTTCTGGGAAGGCCTGGGCCGCTGCTTCTTCGGCATGGATTTCGAGCGCGCCGACGATCTTTCGGCACGCGGCCGCAAATCCTTCATCGCTGAGCTGATGCCCAAGTACCCGCTCTATCTCGACCTGCTGCCGCGTGCCGCGCGCGAGGCGGTCGGCCGCGTGCATCCGGCCACGCTGCCGGCGCGCCGCCTGCTGGAGGCCGAAGGGCTGCGCGACCAGGGCTATGTCGACATCTTCGACGCCGGCCCGGTGCTGCAGGCGCGCATCGCCGAGCTGCGCGTGCTGCGCCACAGCCGGCGGATCGCGGCCGGCGCGGTCGGGCAGCGGCGCAGCCGGTCGCGCGGCGCGGCGGCGAGTGCGGCGAGTGCGGCGAGTGCGGCGCCGGCAAGCGCCGCAGCGACTGCGCCCGGACCGGTCGCGCACTGGCTCGTCGCCAACACCGCGCTGGCCGGTTTTCGCGCCATTGCCTGGCCTGGCGATGCGGCCGCGCCACAGCCGCTCGATGCCGAGGCGCTCGCGCTACTGTGTGTCGGCGCTGCCGATCCGGTCCGCATCTACCGTCTGTGAATCCATGACCGCACGCGAATTCAACTTCGACGGCCTCGTCGGCCCGACCCATCATCACGCCGGCCTGTCGCGCGGCAACCTCGCGTCACAGGAGCATCGCGCCGCAGTGTCCAATCCGCGCGCGGCCGCGCTGCAAGGGCTGGCCAAGATGCGCGCGCTGGCCGATCGCGGCCATGCCCAGGCGCTGCTGCCGCCCCAGCCCCGGCCCGACTGGAACCTGCTCGCCGCCGTGGGCTTTGCCGGCCGCGATGCCGCCACGCTCGACCGCGCCGGCCGCGAGGCACCGGCGCTGCTGGCCGCCGCCTGGTCGGCCGCCGCGATGTGGACCGCCAATGCCGCCAGCGTCAGCCCCTCGGCCGACTGCGCCGACGGCCGGGTGCATTTCACCGTCGCCAATCTCAACGCCAAGCTGCACCGCGCCGGCGAGCAGCGCTTTACCGCGCGACTGCTGCGGCGGGTGTTCGGCAACGCCAGCCATTTCGTCGTGCATGACGCGCTGCCCGCCAGCCCGGCGCTCGGCGACGAGGGCGCGGCCAATCAGGTGCGGCTGGCCGCCAGCCACGGCGAGCCGGGCGTCGAACTGTTCGTCTACGGCGCCAGCGCCTTCGATCCGAGCCGGCCCGCGCCCAAGCGCTTTGTGGCGCGCCAGACCGACGAGGCCGGCCGCGCCATCGCCCGGCTGCACGGCTTGGCGCCCGGCCGCGTCGTGCATGCGCAGCAGCATCCGGCCGCCGTCGATGCCGGCGTGTTCCACAACGATGTGATCGCGCTCGGTCAGCGCGACCTGCTGCTGGCGCATGAGCTGGCCTTTGCCGACGAGGACGGCACGCTCGCCGCACTGCGCCGCGCGCTCGATCCGCTGCCGCTGCGCCATCTGCGCGTCAGCAGCATCGAGCTGTCGCTGGCCGACGCGGTACGCAGCTATCTGTTCAACGGCCAGCTGCTCGACCGGCCGGATGGCCGCTTCACGCTGGTGGTGCCGGCCGAATGCCGGCGCATCGACAGCGTGGCGCGCTGGCTCGACGACCGGCTCGACGCGGGCGATGCGATCGCCGACGTGCTGGTCTGCGAACTGGGCGAGAGCATGCGCAACGGCGGCGGCCCGGCCTGCCTGCGGCTGCGCGTGGCGCTCACGGCCGAGGAGGCGGCGGCGGTGCATCCGGGCGTGCTGTTCACGCCGGCGCTGCATGCGCGGCTGGCCGACTGGGTCGGGCGGCATTACCGCGACCGGCTGGTGGCCGACGATCTGCGCGATCCGGCGCTGGCGGCCGAGGTGGCGCGCGCGCTGGCCGAGCTGGAGACCTTGCTCGATCTGCCTGGGCTTTACACGCGGGATTGACTGTTCGGCTTGCATCGAAGGCGCCGGCGTGCCGGGGGC
>NZ_MUHU01000020.1 GCF_002105195.1 Derxia lacustris
CGGGCGAATGCCGCAGGCATTCAGGTCCGCATGTCTGAGGTCCGCGCAGCGGGCCGAGTTGGCGGACCGGCCCGTCAGCCCGTCCCGCCCGAGGGAACCCGCCTGCCCCGCAGGCGGGCGCAGCCAGTCGCCGCCGCCGCCCGACCCCAGCCAGCGCCGGCCCGGCCCATCACCCCCGAGCCAGGCTGAGCAGCGTGGCGAGGCTGTCCGCCTCCTCGACCCGCTTGTCGTGGCGCCAGCGCAGGATGCGCGGGAAGCGCACCGCGATGCCGCTCTTGTGGCGCGGGCTCGGCGCCACGCCCTCGAAGCCCAGTTCCATCACCAGCGTCGGCGTGACGCTGCGCACCGGGCCGAATTTTTCCAGCGTGGTCTTGCGCACGATGGCGTCGACCTGACGGATCTCGTCGTCGCTGAGGCCGGAGTAGGCCTTGGCGAACGGCAGCAGCACGCGGCCGCCGCCGTCGGGCGCGTCGGCCCACAGCGCGAAGGTGTAGTCGGTATGCAGCGAGGCGCGCCGGCCGTGGCCGGCCTGGGCGTAGATGAGCACCGCGTCGATGCTGAGCGGGTCGATCTTCCATTTCCACCAGCCGCCGCCCGGCGTGCGTGCGCGGCCGATGCCGTAGGGGCTGGCGCGGTGCTTGAGCATCAGCCCCTCGACGCCGCGCGCCCGGCTTTCGGCGCGCAGTGCGGCGAGCGCGGGCCAGTCGAGCGCCGCAGCCTGGGACGCGGCAGCCGGCGACGCGGCGGCGGCGTGCAGCTCGGCGCTGGCCGCCCCGCCCAGCAGCAGCGACAGCTTGAGCGCGCCATCCGCATCGCCGGCGCTGGCCGCCGTCACCACCGCCTCCAGCCGCGCGCGCCGTTCCTGCTGCGGCCGCGCGCGCCAGTCGCTGCCGTCGGCTTCGAGCAGGTCGTAGGCGATGAACGCGGCCGGATGCTCGGCCAGCAGCTTGCGGCCGAGCGTCTTGCGGCCGATGCGGGTTTGCAGCGCGGCAAAACTCGCCGGACGGCCGTCGCGCCAGACCAGGATTTCGCCGTCGAGCACCGTGCCGTCGGGCAGGCGCACGAGCGGCGCGGCCAGCTCCGGAAAGCGCTCGGTCACCAGCTCCTCGCCGCGCGACCACAGCCAGAGCTGGCCGGCGCGCCGCACCGCCTGGGCGCGGATGCCGTCCCATTTCCATTCGGCCAGCCAGTCGGCGGCATCGCCGAGCGCACCGATGTCGCCGCCGTGCGGCTGGGCCAGGAAGAAGGGATAGGGCTGGCCGTCGCTGCGCGCGGGCGCGTCGGCGCTGCCGGGCGCGGCCGGGTCGGCGGCCAGCGGCGCGATCAGCGCGAGGTAGTCGGCGGCGCCGGGCAGCCGGGCGGCATCGGTGTAGCCGACGATGCGTTCGGCCACGCGCTTGGGATCTAGCCCGGCCTGCTCGGCCAGCGCGCGCACCACCAGCGCCCGGCTCACGCCGACGCGAAAGCCGCCGCCGATCAGCTTGGTGAACAGAAAGCGCCCGGCCCAGTCCAGGCCGCGCCAGTGGTCGCGCAGCCGCGCGATCAGCGTGTCGGGGTCGAGCCCGCGCAGCGGCGCAAGACGCTGGTCGAGCCAGTCGGCCAGGCCCAGATCGTCGTCGCGCTCGGGCGGCGGCAGCACATGGGCGATGGTCTCGGCCAGATCGCCGACCGCCTCGTAGCTTTCGTCGAACAGCCATTCGGGCAGCCCGGCCTCGGTGCGCGCGGCTTCGCGCAGCAGCCGCGACGGCACGCTGCGGCGCGGCCGGCCGCCGGCCAGAAAATAGACCGCGACCGCCGCATCGCGCGCCGGCGCGGCAGCGAAATAGCCGCGCAGCGCCGCGATCTTGTCGAGCGTGGCGCTGCTGGCATCGAGCGCGGCGTAGAGGCGTGAAAAGGCTTTCATCGACGACGGAAAAAGACGGCCAACCGCGTTGGACCGCGCGCGCCGGCCGGCGTTGCAGCCGCTGCGCGCCCGCTTCGGCCCGGCACCACCGCCGCGCCCGCGCCGGCTTGCGGCAAGCCGCGCGAGCCGCAATCATCCGCGACCGGCTGCCATCCCGCAGCCGCCGCGCCCGGGAGACAGGGCGCCATCGCACCGAGAGAAGGACCGACGATGTCCACCCGATTCCGCCCCGCGCGCCGCGCCGGCCTGCTTGCGCTGGCTGCCGCACTCGCGCTGCTGCCCGCCGCCGGCCGGGCCGCCGCGCCCGCGCCCGACATTCCCGCCGACCCGCTGCGCTCGCCGTCCTGGGACGTGATGGTCCGCGCCTTCCTCGGCGGCGCGCCCATCGTGTTCGACGACCGGGTCAAGGTGTTTTTGCCGCGCGCCGCCGAGGACGCGCTCAACGTGCCGGTGCAGGTCGATGCGCGCGAGCTGACGGGCGTCACCCGCATCCTGGTGTTCGCCGATCTCAATCCGATCCCGCACATCCTCGAATACCGGCCGCTGCATGCGCGGCCCGAGATCGCGTTCCGCTTCAAGGTCGAGCAATCGACGCCGGTGCGCGCCGCCGTGCTGGCCGGCGACGGCGTGTGGCATGTGGGCGGCGGCTGGCTCACCGCCTCGGGCGGCGGCTGCACCACGCCCAGTCTGGGCACCGGCAGCAAGCAATGGTCGGATGTGCTCGGGCAGGTATCGGCGCGGCTCTGGACCCGGCCCGACGGCGGCAGCCGGCTGCGGCTGCGCACCATGCATCCGATGGACACGGGCCTCGCCGCCGGCATCCCCAAGTTCTACATCGAGCTCATCACCATCACCGACGATGCCGGCCGCGAGCTGGCCCAGATCGAGCCCTGGGAGCCGGTGTCGGAGAACCCGATGCTCAGCCTCGACCTGGACAGCGCCGGACCGGTGCGCATCGTCGGCCGCGACATCCAGGGCAATCGCATCGCCGGCCGCGTGCTGCCGGGCGTGCTGCCCGAGGTGAAGCCATGAAGCCGCGCAGCACCGCACTCGCGCGCCTGCTGGCGGCGCTGGCGCTGGCCGCCGGCAGCGCCGTGGCCGATGCGCCCGACTACCGGCTGGCGCCGGCCCGGGTCGCGCCCGAGGTCTTCGTCGTCGAGGGCGTGCGCGAGCATTTCTCGCTGCGCAACGGCGGCGCCATCGTCAACACCGGCTACATCGCCACGCCCGACGGCGCCATCGTCATCGACACCGGCCCGTCGCGCCGTTACGGCGAGGCGCTGCGCGCGGCGGCCGGCGGCAAGGTCGCGGCGGTGTTCGTCACCCATGCGCATCCCGACCACTTTCTGGGCAATCAGGCCTTCGCCGGCGCGCCCATCGCCGCCCTGCCCGGCAGCATCGAGGCGATCCGCACGCGCGGCGAAAAGCTGTCCGACAACCTCTACGGCCTGCTCGCCGGCTGGATGGCCGGCACCGTGGTGGTCGTGCCGCCCAAGGTCGCCGCTCCCGGCCGCGTGACGGTGGCCGGCCGCGAGCTGGAGCTGATCGCGCTGGCCGGCCATACCGGCGCCGATCTGGCGGTGTTCGACGTCAAGACCGGCACGCTGTTCGCCGGCGATCTGGTGTTCTTCGAGCGCACGCCGACCACGCCCGATGCCGACATCGACCAATGGCTCGCGGCGCTCGACCGGCTGGCGCAGGTGCCGTTCCGCACCCTGGTGCCGGGCCACGGCCCGGTCGTGCACGGCACCGAAGCCATCGCCCAGACCCGCGACTATCTCGACTGGCTGCGCGCCAGCCTGCGCGATGCCGCCGAGCGCGGCCTCGACATGACCGAGGCGATGCGCATTCCGGCGCCGCCGCGCTTTGCCGGCATGGCAGTGCTGCGCGAGGAGCTGGAGCGCTCGGTGGTCCACCTCTATCCGCGCTACGAGGAAGCGAGCCTCGGGCGCTGACGCCGTCAGCGCCCGAATTCGTCCAGATGGCGCGCGACCGCCGCGCCGAAGGTGGCGCGGAACTCGGCCTCGGAAAAGCGCTCGGCCCAGTCGCGGCAGCTGGCGGCGCTGAATTCGCCGGCGCGCGCCTCGAAGGTGGCGACCGCCGCCGCGATCGCCTCGGCGCTCTGCTCATGAAAGAACAGCCCGGTCGGCGCCGGCCCGTCGGCGCGCACCGTCTCCAGCGAGCCGCCGCGCCCGTAGGCGATGACCGGCGTGCCGCAGGCCTGGGCCTCGACCGGCGCAATGCCAAAGTCTTCCTCGGCCGCAAACACCAGCGCCCGCGCGCGCTGCATGTAGGACACCAGCGCCGCATCCGACTGATAGCCGAGCACCGTCACATTCGGCGTCGCCAATGCTCGCGCGCGCTCGTAATCGGGCCCGTCGCCGATCACCACCAATTTGCGCTCCGGCATGCGCGCAAATGCCTCGACGATCAGCGGCACCCGCTTGTACGGAACCATGCGCGACGCGGTCAGATAGAAATCCTCCTTCGCCGCCTGCATCTCGAACCGGTCCACATTCACCGGCGGATGAATCACTTCGGATTCGCGCCGATACACCTTGCGAATGCGCCGGCCGATGAAGGCCGAATTGGCGACGAACCGGTCCACGCCCAGCGCCGAGCGCGCATCCCAGTTACGCAGGTAATGCAGCATCAGCCGCACCACCGCCGAGGCAATGCCGCGCTCCAGCCCCGATTCGCGCAGATATTGATGCTGGAAATCCCAGGCATAGCGCATCGGCGAATGCACATAGCTCACATGCAATTGATGCGGCCCGGTAATCACGCCCTTGGCCACCGCATGATTGGAGGAAATGATCAGATCGTAGGCCGACAGATCGAATTGCTCGACCGCAATCGGCATGAGCGGCAGGTAATGGCGAAAATGCGTGCGCGCAAACGGCATGCGCTGGATGAAGGAGGTGATCGGCTTGCGCCCGCCAAGAAAGCGCCGATCCTTCGGCGCGAGGAAATCGACCACCGCGAACAGATCGGCCTGGGGATAGAGCAGCAGCAATTGCTCGACCACCTTCTCGCTGCCGGCATAGGACGCGAGCCATTCATGAACGATGGCGACCTTCATCGTGCCGCCCCGGAAACCAGCCCGGCGGCTTCCTGCTTGCGCTCGAGCGCCACTTGCAGCGCCTCGATGAATCTGTCGCCGGAGCGTTCCCAGGCATGCCGGCGATAGAAATCGGCTGCCCGCAAATGCCGCCCGGTCGCCAATCCGCGCACGATGCCGTCGGCAATCGAGCTGGCATCGAAATCCACCACGATGGATTCGTTCTCGCCGGCCTCGATCAATTCGGGCACCCGGGTCACCACCGTCGGCGTGCCCCAGGCGCGCGCTTCGAGCACCGGAATGCCAAAGCCTTCATAGCGCGACGGAAACACCAGCAATTCGGCATTGGCATAGAGCGGGCCCATCAATGCCTCGGGCACATAACCGGGCAGGGTCACGCCTTCGGGCGCCAGGGCGGCAATGCGCCGATAGGCATCGGAACCGATCCAGCCCTTGGCGCCGGCAATCACCAATTGCATTGGCGCCGGCAAACGGCCCGAGCGCTTGAGCGCGACAAAGGCATCGACCAGGGCCGGCACATTCTTGCGCGGCTCCAGCGTGGAAACGGTAAGCAGATAAGGCGGCACGATGCCCAGCGCCTGCAAGGCCGACAATTGGCTGCCACGGGCCGAATAGCCCTGGAATTCGGACGGCACAGTCACGCCGAGCCGGATGATGTCGTCGGCATCGATGCCGAGCTGGCGCAATAGCCGGTCGCGCGTGCCGGCCGAATTGACATAGACGCAATCGGCGCCCGCCACATCGCGCTCGAACCACAGCCGATGCGAAATGCGGGTACTCGCCTGCATGGTTTCGGGCACGACCAGATGATTGAGATCGTGCACCGTGGTGGCCAATACCCGGGCCGCGCCCTTGCCGGGCGTAAGTGTGCGGCCGGCCCAGAAAACATCGAGATCGTCCTTGCGCGCCAATTGCCGGCCGAAAGTCTTGAGCCAGAGAAACGACGGCAGTTTTTGCCGCAGCGGATTCGTCTCCTGCCGATAAATCCAGCGCTCGGACGGGAAGCGCAATGCCGCGCGCGGATAACGGCCATAGCCAAACAGCTGCGCCGCCGGCAGCCGTTTTTCGATATGCGCGCAAAACTCGTAAACATAGCGCCCGACGCCCGACATCGGACTGCGCAATGCCTCCGCATCGATGCCGAGCCGAAGCTGGCTGAATTTGTACTCTGAGGTCATGCCGACATCTGCAAAGGATTACCGGAGTTCGAGCACGCGCGCCGGATGCAGCCGCTTGCGCAGCAGATCGACCAGCGCGAGTGCGTTTCCACGCAATCGCCCGCGCCGGTCGACCCAGGGTTCCGGGGCCAGCGATTTGACGAAATTGCTCAGGCAGTTTCTCCAGATATGCCTGAACGCATATTTGAACGAAATACTGCCCTTGCCCACCATGTAAATCGGATTCGCCACTTGGGAATACCCGAGCCGAATTCCGGGGCTGCGGCCCTTTTTTACCGCCAGGTGAACGCCTTCGAGTTGGCGAGAACTCACAACCTCACCAAAACGGGCCAGACGACGCGTGAAATCGATATCTTCGAGCCAGCCATAGAGCGGCAGGTTTTCATCGAAGCGAAGTGCGTTTTCATATACCGGACGCAACCGGATCGCCATGTTGCAGCCATAGCCGCCATAAGTCGGCACGAAAGCCGGCTTTTGCGTCGGGCGCGGATAAGCCGCCAGCAGACGCTCGGCTTCATCGGGTGCAATTCCGGGGCCGGTCGCGCCGTCATGCGCCGGATGGCCGGTCGCCACCACAATCCGGTCATCGGCAGCAAGAATTGCTTGCAGCGTGTCGAGATACCAGGGTGAGGGGTAGTAATCGTCATCCAGAAACAGCGCCACATCGGCGTCGGTGCAGCGCTCAAGAATCTGGTTGCGCTGGGCCGGCAGGCCGGGCTTGCGACAGGCAATCACTTCCACCGGCACCGGCCAGCGCGCCAGATTGCCGGCATCGAAATCTTCCGGCCGCGCCGGGCAGACATAAATGCGCTCGGGCAATCGCGTCATTGCGCAAATGCGGTCGAGCGTGAGCGGCATTTGTTCCCGGCGCCCGGCCGTGGCAATGGCAACGACGATGCGAAGCGATTCACTCATGCCGACAACCTCCCTTGTGCTGCCAATTGACGCAATACGATTGCGCTGACGATCGTCATGACCAGATATCCCGCCAATCGGCCCGCCACCGCGCCGGCCGAGGAATGGGCCGAAGCCAGCAGCAATACCGCCAGCGTGGTCACGACAGTGCCGACCAGACTGATGAGCGCAACCCGGCGATCGCAGCGCAATGGCACCAGAATCCAGCCGGTGGTCACCTGGGTGAATAGCGCGAGCGGAAACACGAAGATCAAGGCGCGCACCAGCGCAATGCTGGCGCCGAAATCGCCGCCAAAAATCAGGGGAATGGCGAATGGCGCAATTGCATAGGTCAGCAGCGCCACCAGCAGACCCAGCGAAGGCGCGATCAGCAGCGCCCGGCACATGAGCCGGAAGGCGTCGGCACGCCGCTGCGGCTCGGCCAGGCGGCTGGAAATCGTGCCGATCAGCACCTGGTTGGCTGGCGCGATCAGGCTCAGGCCCACGGTCACCAGCCGGTCGGCGGCGCCGTAATGGCCGATCTCGGCCGGCGTGGCGTACAGGCTCAGCAGATAGGTGGTGGCACCGGCCAGCACCAGCGAAATGCCCGAATGGATGAACAGCGGCACATTGCGCCGGACAAAGCGCGCGCCCTCGGCGAGCCGGCCGAGCAGCGAAACCCGCCAATGCAATTCGCGCAGCACCAGAAAATGCGCAATTGCCGTGCTGACGCAGCCGGAAAAGATCAGCACATAAAGAATGCGCGCACCGTCCTGCGGTCCACGCACCAGCAGCAGAATCGCCGGCAGATTGATGGCAAAGCCCAGCAATTCGAGCGCGATCGACTTGCGGAATTGCAGCGTGCCCTGGAAATACCAGCCTAGGTTGAAGGCCGAGATCAGCGCCATCAGCACGGCGCACACGCCGAATTCATGGGGATTGGCCAGCGCCTCGGAAAAATGCGCGGCAATCAGGCCGAGCGGCACGAAAACCGCAGCGGTAATCAGGCGACCGCACATCTGCGTGCCGTAAAGCTCGGCACGCGCCGCAATGCTGCGATTCTGGGCCACATCGCGGCCACCGGCCGAGGGCATGCCCCATTCGATCAGCAGCCAGACCACCTGATACAGCGACATCGCCGCCAATACCCGGCCATATTCGCCGGCGCCCAATACCCGGCCATAGAAGGGAATGAGAATCAGCAGATAGACGTAGCGGAAGAAATAGCCCGCATACACCACGATCAGCGAAGCCCGGGTCGAGGCCGGCCGGCGTTCCTTGGCCTCGGCGGCGGCAATTGCGCTCATGCGCGCCCCCGGCCCAATTGCCGCGCAATCAGATCGAGATAACAAAGCGCGGCCTTGTCCCAGCTGTAATGCTCAAGCCGGGCCCGCGCGGCATTGCGCAGCACCGCGGCGCGCGCCGGATCGGTCTGCAATTCGGTGATCGCGGCGGCCAGTTGCGCCGGCGATTCCGGATCGAAATAGCTGGCGGCATCGGCGCAGACCTCGCGCAATGCCGGCGCGGTCGAGGCGATGACCGCCGCACCGCAAGCCATTGCCTCCAGCGGCGGAATGCCGAAACCCTCGTAGAAGGACGGCATGATGAAACCGAGCGCATGCTCGTAAAGCGCCTTCAATTGGCCGTCGGAGACATAGCCGACATGCTCGATGCCGGCCTCATTGCCGCCGGCGCCGCGAAATACCCGCTTGTCGGCCGCGCCGACGGCAATGCAGCGTGGCGCGCGCTGGCCGAGCGATTCGAGCGCCGCAGCCACGACGGCAAAATTCTTGTGCCGCGCCGGACTGCTCACCACCAGAAAGTATTCATGATGGCCGAGTGCCGAATCGCGCAATACCGAGGGATCGGATTCGACTGCCTGGATATGCTGCCAGCCCTCGCCGCAGACATGCAGCCGATCGGCCGGAATGCCGAAACATTCGGTCGCCTCGCCGGCGCTGAATTGCGATACGGCCATGGTGGCGGCGGCCCGGCGGCCGATCAAGCCCACCGCAAACCGATACCAGAGCCGGAATTGCGCGCTATAGCCTTCGGGCATGCGCACCACCGCGCCGTCATGCACGGTCACGATCTGATTGCGCTTGATGACCGGCCCGGTAAATCCGGGATTGACGAGCAGATGGCTGCCGACGCGCCGGGGCAGCGTCAATTGCTCCCAGCGATGGCTGCCATTGCCGGCGAGCGTCTCGATCTCGAGGCTGGCGAATTGCGGCAGCACCGCGTCTTCGGGTGCCAGCACCGTGATGTGGAATTGCCGATCGCCCGCGCGATCCTGCGCAAGGCAACGGTCGATGGCTTGCAGCAATTCGCGGCCAAAGCGTTGCACGCCGGTAATGCGTTGCGCCAGAAAGCGGCCATTGATGAAGACCCGTGGCCGGCCAGTCGTTTTGTCGTTCATTTCAGCCTGCGGCCGCCCCCAATTGCAGGCGCGCGCCGGTCTTTGCCGATGCTTGCGCCTTGCTGTTTCCGCGATACGCCGCGACGGCGCAATACATGTAAAACGCCATTCCAAGATCGAATACCGCGCCGGCCAATGCCGCCCCCATGAGCGCAATCATCATGGCGTGGCGGGCGCCGCAGCGGATCACCTCCGCCTCGGCCGATTGCGCAGGCCGCTTGCAGAATGCCGCCTGAATCGCAAAGGCAATGAAGCTGCCGGCGCCAACCACGCCCAGATTGGACAGCAGCACCATCAGATAATTGCTGGCGCGGGCACTGCCGACACCCACGCCGATTCCGTAACTGTCGAGAAAGTTTTCCCAGGCCTGCATGTTCCAGGAATGCCGTTCGAGCGCCGAATCGGAATCGAGCTTTTTGTAGAGCAGGTTGTAGCCGTATTCATAGACGCGATCGACCGCTGACGGAAAGGCGAGCGCGCCGGCAACCAGCAGCACCAGTACCAGCCAGACCAGGGCGGCAATCATGCCGAATCGCAACTGGCGGCCCGAAAACAATCCGCCAATACCCTTGAGCAGCATGAACTGGAAATACAGCACCAGCGCGCCCATTGCGGTGGACGAGGTCGAGGCGATCAGCGACAGCAGGGTCAGCAGCGCGACCGTGCCGCTGAACTGGCGCCGGAAATTGCCCAGATAAAGCGTGAATGCGAACGCAAATACCGGCAACGAAAAGCCGGCGAAACTCGATGGCTCGGAAAAGGTGCCAGAAATGCGCACCAGCCCGGCGACTTCGCCGTTTTCCATCACCGCGTATTCCGCGTTCTTGATCAGCGCCAGCATCGGCGGCGCATGCGCATAGTTTTCGAGCAGATTGAGCAGCACCGCCACCAGATTGAGTCCGCCGAGCCAGAGCACGCCATTGGCGGCGGCTTTCAGCCGTTCTTCGGATTGGAGCAGGCAGCGCGCGGCGACAAAGGCCACGGTGCTCAGCAATGCATAGGCGGATTGGGTCAGATTGCCGGAAATCGGCCGCAGCAGCATCTTGGTGACGCCGCCACCATTGAGTGCCGCCGACCGGTCAGTGCTGAAGACATACATGTCGCCCTGAAACAGGCGCGGAAAGAAAAAGGCGCCGACCAGAATCCAGAGCGTGAGCACGCCAAGCCAGAAACCTGGCTGCGGAAATGCCAATTCGGCAAAAAGCATTCGCCCGCCGCGATCCTTGAGCGCATACCAGAGCAGAAATGGAATCATCCCGACCGCCGGCGTGATCGGCGCGCCGCCGAGCGCGGTCATGGCCACGACCGCCGTGGCACCGAACAGCGCGGCGGCGATCACGCCACCGACCACGCGCTGCGGACCGAGCCAGAAGCCGAAGCCGAGCAGCAGGATCAGGAAGGGCTCGATCCTCATTGCGCCGCCTCGGCTGGCGCGCAACCCGGGCGACCGCGCGACGCGACGACGGCGCCGGCGCGGCTCCAGTCGCCGGCCAGATAGACCGGCCCGGCGTCGAGCGCGAGGCAGGCGTGGCCGTCGGCGCCGCGCACCGGTTGCAGGACCGCGCCGTCGAAACCGACCGCCGTGCCGGCGCCGGCGAGATCGAGCTTCCAGGGCTCGGTTCCGGCATTCCAGATCACGATTCGGGCGGCGCCGTCGGCATTGACGAGGCGAAATCCGTGCAGGCCCTCGACATTGTCGGCACTGCCGAAAACGCGCGATTCGAATTTCAATTGCCCCAATTGGGCGGCAAGCGTGCGATAGGCATCGTAGGCCGGGCGCCGGCCACCCTGATTGGTGGTCAATCCCATTGGGCCGTCGACGCTGTCCTGACTCGAAAACCAGCAATTGGCGGCAATGCCGGCTTCGGCCGCGAGCAGAAATGCGCGCGGCAGATACTGCGCGACTTCGGTTGCGCTGAATGCCGGCGGCCGGGTCTGCACCGGCCAGCCCCATTCGGTAATCCAGATTTCGGGCACCCGGCCCAGCCGCAGCAAGGCATGGGCGCGCAGGCGCCGTACCGCCGAAAGAAATGCGCGGCTGCGATCGACCAGCTGATAAGGTCGGGTCCAGTCGGTGTCATGTGCGACGGCAGCCCGCTCGGGAATGCCGTTGACATAGGGATGGACCGAAAGTCCGTCGATCTCGGGCGACAGGCCGGCATCGAGAAAGCGGTATTGGATGATCCACATGTCATCCTGGGCCAGCAGCTTGACGGCGGGATTCCAGCCCTTGACCGCGGCGACTGCCGCATTGGCCATGCGCACATAATGCGCAACCCATGGCGATGGCGGTGCGGCATTCCAATTGCCGCCCAACAGCGGCAGCAGCGAGGAATTGTGCGGCTCGTTGCCGATTTCGAGCACGAAACGCACGCCCTCGCGTTCGAGCGCCTGGGCCGCCGCGAGCGCGAATCGGCCAAACGCCTCGGGATCGTAGGATTGCACCGAATCGCCACCACCCGCACCCGGATAGGCGACCGGATTGCGCAGGGAGAGCAGCGCCACCAGTCCGATATCGTGCTCGCGATAGAAGGCCAATTGACGCAGCAATCCGGGCGCAAGTCCCGCGTATTGGCCCGGACGCGGCTCGAATTGCTCCCAGGCCACATGCTCGCGCACCCAGCCGACGCCCAGTTCGCTCATCATCGGAATCTGGCGCTCGGGCTGACCTTGCGAAAACTTGGCCACCAGACAAAGCGATGCGCCGAACTCGGGCGGATCGGCCGCCAATAGCCGGGCCGGAATGCCGGCCAGCAGCAGCCAGATCAGCAGCGCGAGCGACCGGAATGCCTGCCGGTCGGCAAACGGGATCGGGCCAATGCGCCAGGGCTTCGCGGTGAATGAATCATTGGCCTTCATTGCCGAGCGCCAGTTGTTGCAATTCGCGCGGGGCATGTTCGACCAGCCCGGTGAGAAAGCCGCTGAGCAGGGCCGCCGTCTGGGCATCGTCGGCCGGATCGGGCGCCGCGACCGAAGCCCGCAGCAGCACGCCATCGGGAATCCGGCCGGCCAATCCCTCGGCAATCAGATGGATCCGGGTTTCGACCGCGTTTTCGCTGAACAGCGAGCCGATGCGAATCCAGTAGGCAATCAATTGGCGCCCGCCGGGGCCGCGACTTTCGGCCACCATCAGCTTGCCAGGCACGCGCCGGTTACGGTCGCCGAGCCGGATATCGAATTGCGCCGGCTGCACCTGCGAAACCGTATAGCCCTGGGCCGCATAGCAGAGTTCGGGCCGGTGAATCTTGACTTCCTGGCGCTGATTCTGGCCCCAGGCAATTGCCAGCGACAACACCTGACCATTGGCATTGCCATAGGTACGATAAAGCACCTGGTCATAAGGCTGGTCGGTGGAATCGCCGCCGACGATCAGCATCGGATTGCCCGTGGCAAGCCCCAATACCTTCCAGCCGTCGAATATCAGCGGAACGTCGCGGTCGAGTGCCACGCTGTCGACCGATTTGAGATCGGCCGGCACCAATGCCCGCGACAGATAGCCGCACAATGCGCAAAGCAGGACGATGCCGAGCAGCACCCGGTAATCGTAGGACCGAATCCGGCCGCCATCGGTCTGAATTGCACTCATTGCTGCACCTGCCCGGCACGCGCCTGCCAGCGGCGCCGAAGACCGCGAAAGATGTTGTCGACCGAGGTAATCAGCAGCAAGGCCGTCAGAAACAGCACCACGCCCGAGAATTCATGCAGAAAGCCCTGACCGGCCGCCTCGCCGAAATGAAAACTGATGAGCCCGATGAAAACCACCCGGGTCACATTGGCCACATAGCTGATCGGCACGATCAGCATTGCAAGCAGGGCATTGCGTGTCAGCGATTCATGCCGCACCACATTGATATAGGTGAGCCCGAGCGCTTCGAGCGCGAACAGCGAACTCAATCCGGAACAGGCATCGGCCACCAGCAGCTTGTAGGGCCCGAGCGTGAGAATGACCCCGGCGCGCGCCACCGGATAACCGAGCCAGTCGAAGACATGGGCCGCGCCGAAAGACGCGGCAATCTTCATGGGCTGGGTCAGGGTATCGATGACCGATCCGGGCCAGGGAATCGCGAATAGCGCGAGTACATAGCCGAACCAGGCACGGCGCAATCCGCCGAGCCCGGTCATGCAGGCCTGCATGCCGGCAACCACGAAGGGCAGTCCGGCCATTTCGAGTGCGACGAATTGCTGCGAATGCCCGATTGCCGCCGCCGCCAGCCCGAGCAGCAGCAGCAGGATGCCGACCGGCAATGCCGCGATACCGATTTGCGCCGATTGCGGCGGACGGAAAGCGCCCTTGGAAACCAGCAGATAGGCCGAAAGCATGAGAACGATCGGACCGTAACTGCCCATGTCCTCCTGCCATATCCCGCCAGCCAGCAGGATGAAGGTGGGCAGGTACAGCGCAATTGCGCAGGCAGCGAGAACGGCGCCACAAATCGCCATCCGACGTGGCCCGTGTGCGAATTGCCGGAATGGCGCCGATGCGCCCGCTTTTGCGAGCGGGGCGACATCGCCGAGTTTCGGCAGATTGGAATTGGTATTGCTCATGGATGCGGTCTGGCCCGGTCAGCTGGCAATCGGAGAAGTCGCCGGAGCTGGCTGCAATCTCCGAAGTCCTTGCCGGTGCCGATAGCTGCTTGCAAGCCAGAAAGGACAGTGGTTGCTTCAGCCAATAGCGTCGGGCCATTTGGCGCGCATCGACAAACCCCGGCGCGCAAATTTGCGTATTGATCGAGGTATTTTGCATCGCATATCAAGATACGGCATTCGAAGCGAGTACTCGACGATCACGCCGTTTCGCCCGGATGACGGCCGTTGGCCGAGGCTGGCGGCAGGCGCAAATACCCCGGCGGCGCTCGGGGCGACCGCCTGCGGTATCGCCTGGCGAAATGACCTACTCCAGTCGGCATCGATCGCCAATCGCCGGCGATTGCGGGTCCGGCGATGCCACGGCGCCAACAAAAAGGAATTGACACAAGCGCCCGTTATTGGCTGCAGCGGCCGCGAACGGAGCCCGAGTGAGGAAACGCGGAGAATTTCCGATATTTCGCAGAATGAAGTCGGCAAGAAACCCGATTCCGCGAGATGGCATGCAATCGAATTACTGCCGGGATTGCGCCGCCGACAGTCGCCTGGGCTGCATGCGAGGCCCGGGCGCCGGCATGGCCGACAAGCTTGCACCCACATCCGGAGGTTTCCGGCAAGTGGAATCGCGGCCTAGCATCTTTCAATAAGCGGACAGCGACACTTATTGCACATGCTGAGTCATGGCCGGCAAATGAGAAATGCCACAACAATTCAACCGGGATTCGCGGGCCGCACCGGATGGCCGGGCCGGCTCGCGTAAGCTAGTCCGGCTGAGTCCGTCGGCAGATCGGCCGGCTCGCGATCCTCCCCGGCATGCCGGTCCGCATGGGATTGCAATACCGCCCGCAGATGAAACGGCGCGGGTCGATGCGGATTCGCCACCCCGAATTCCAAGCCGCCGAAATCAATTCACATGAGTCCATTTCAGCTTGTCCTGATCCTGCGAGCGCGCTGGATTTCAGCGGTCGCAACGATCCTGATTGCAGTCACCGGCATTACCGCCGTCACGCTGCTGCTTTCGCGGCAATACACCGCGAGTACCGCCTTGCTCATCAGTCCGCAAACCAGCGATCCGGTGAGCAATGCATTGACCGCTGCCGGCGGCACCGTGACCAGCGTGATTGCCACCGAACTCGATGTCATTCAGAGCGAGCGGGTGTTGCGGCGCGCAATCCGCAATGCCAATCTCGACGCCGATCCGGTGCTGAATGCGCGCTGGCAGCGCGAAACCGAAGGCAAGGGCGATTTCCAGACCTGGGTCGCCAATTCGCTGCGGCGCAATCTCGATCTGCGGCCGACCCGCGATTCCAAGGTGATTTCGCTGCTGTTCACCAATGCCAGCCCGGAATTTGCCGCCCTGATGGCCAATGCGATCACCGATGCCTATGTGAGCACCACCACCGATCTGCGGGTCGAGCAGGCCAAGCGCTATTCAGAATTCTTCGACGAACGCACGCGCGACATGCGCGACGCGCTCGAATTGGCGCAGAACCGGCTGTCGGATTTCCAGCGCAAGGCCGGCGTGGTGATTCCGGACGACCGTTTCGATACCGAGAACATGCGGCTCAGCGAATTGTCGAGCCAATTGGTGGGCTTGCAGGCCACCCTGGCCGATAGCGAGAATCGGCAGAAACAAGCCGGCAGCAATGCGGGCAATGTGCAGGAAGTGCTCAACAGCCCGGTCATCATTGCGCTGTCGTCCGAATTGGCGCGCCAGCAGGCCAAGCTGGAAGAAACTCTCGCGCGTTATGGCGGCAATCATCCGGCGGTCCTCGAACAGAAAGCCGTGGTCGAGAAACTGCAATCGCGCATCGACGAGGAAGCGAAAAAGGCGACCAACAGTCTGGGCGCCAATACCGCCGTCAATGCCGGTCGGGTGGCGGCCGTCAAGGCGGCGCTCGAACAGCAGCAGGCGCGGGTATTGCGAATGACCAGCATGCGCGATGAAGCGGCGGTGCTGAAACGCGATGTGGAAAACGCCCGCCGAGCCTATGACGCGCTGCTCAACAAGGGCACGCAAAGCACGATGGAAAGCCAGAACAATCAGCCGAATGTCTCGGTACTGCAGAATGCCACGCCGCCGGTTTCACCGTCGTCGCCCAAGGTGGCGCTCAATATCATTCTGGGCTTTGTGCTGGGACTGCTGCTGGGGATTGGCGTGGCGATCGGACGCGAATTGAGCGATCGCCGCATCCGCTGCGAAGTGGATATCGAGGAACTCGCCGACATTCCGGTGCTGGGCATTCTGACCGGGCAGAAAAAGGCCAAGCTCAACCTTCAACCGCGCATGGTGGCCATGCTCGATTCTGGCAGTGGCAGCAGCCGGGCCAATGCCGCGCTGGCGCGCGCCGAATGAATGAGCCGCGCCAAATCGGCCGAGGAAGCGATTGCACAATGAATGAACAGACGATATTCCTGGATCAGCCGCGCGGCGCGACCCGGCCGGTCAATGCCTTCAGCACCGAAAAGCCGCTCGGCCGCATCCTGAAGGAATTGCTCGGGCTGAGCGACGAGCAGCTGGCGGAGATTTCGCGCCATCAGGCCGAGCAGGGCATCCGGTTTGGCGAAGCGGCCATCGCGCTCAATTACGCGCGCAGCGAGGATGTGCTGTGGGCGGTGGCGCAGCAATTCCAGTATCACTACACGCCGGCCAAGTCCACACCGTCGATTCATGCCGAATTGATCGTGGCGACCGCGCCGTTCTCGGACGAGGCCGAGAAATTCCGCGCCTTTCGCACGCAATTGATGCTGGGTGCCACCGCCACCAGCAAGCGGCCGGTCATTTCGGTTGCCAGTCTCGATTCTGGCGACGGCAAGACTTATTTCGCGGCCAATCTGGCGACGAGTTTCAGCCAATTGGGCGCACGCACCCTGCTGATCGACGCCAACATGCGCGCGCCCCGGCTGCATTCGCTGTTTGGCTGCGAGACCGATTCGGGCTTGAGCGCGGCGCTGCTCAAGGGCCGGCTGCATACCGACGATATCGTCGGCCTGCCCTATCTGCCCAATCTGTTTGTATTGCCGGCCGGCAGCATTCCGCCCAATCCGCTCGAATTGCTGCAACGGCCCGAATTGGCGCGGCTGATCGATGTGGCGCAGGAGCGTTTCGATCACGTCATCATCGATACGCCGGCGGCCAGCCTGGGCGCCGATGCGCGCGTCATCACGGTGGAATGCAGCAATTGCCTGGTGATGACGCGCAAGGGCGTGACCCGGGCCGGCGCGCTCAAGAATTTTCTCAACGATCTCAAGCGCGACGGGCCGGCGTCGCTGGCGGCGATATTGAATTCGAATTGAGTCCGGATTGAATTGCGCCGCCCGCAACTTCACCAGATGGTGACCCGACGCTCGGGCGCGAGATAGAGCCGGTCGCCCGGCTGCACATCGAAGGCCGAATAGAAGCCCGGCTGATTGGCCAGCGTGGCATTGGCGCGCACCTCGGGCGGCGAATGCGGATCGATCTTGATGCGGCGCAGCGCCTCGGCCTCGCGCAGCTTGCCGCGCCAGACCTGGGCCCAGCCGGCATAAAAGCGCTGCTCGCCGGTCATGCCGTCGATCACCGGCGCGGGCCGGTTGCCGAGCGAGCGCCGGTAGGCCTTGTAGGCGATGGCCAGGCCGGAGTTGTCGGCGATGTTCTCGCCGAGCGTGAGCCGGCCGTCGAGATGGAAGCCGGGCACCGGCTCATAGGCCGAGTACTGCTCCACGAGGCGCGCGGTGCGCTGCTCGAAGCGAGCGCGGTCGTCGGCGGTCCACCACACACGCAGATTGCCGCGCTCGTCGTACTGGCTGCCCTGGTCGTCGAAGCCGTGGCTGATTTCATGGCCGATGACCGCGCCGATGCCGCCGTAGTTGGCCGCGTCGTCGGCGGCAGCGTCGAAGAACGGCGGTTGCAGGATCGCGGCCGGGAAGACGATCTCGTTGAGCCGCGGGTTGTAGTAGGCGTTGACCTTCTGCGGATTCATGAACCACTCGTCGCGGTCGACCGGCTGGCCGAGCTTGGCGATCTCGCGCGCGGCCAGGAAGCGGTTGGCGCGCTGCACATTGCCGACCAGATCGTCGCGCCTTATGTCCAGGCCATCGAAGCTGCGCCAGCGCACCGGATAGCCGATCTTGGGCTTGAAGGTGGCGAGCTTGCGGCGTGCGGCGGCGCGGGTCTCGGGCCCCATCCAGTCGAGGCTGTCGATGCTGTCGGCATAGGCGGCGAGCAGGTTGGCGACCAGCGCCTCCATGTGGCGCTTGTTCTCGGGCGGGAAGTAGCGCTCGACATAGACCTTGCCGAGCGCTTCGCCGAGGCTTTCGTCGACCAGGCCCACGCCGCGCTGCCAGCGCGGGCGGTTCTCGGGCGTGCCGCTGAGCTGGCGGCCGTTGAAGTCGAAGCTGGCATCGACGAAGGGCCGCGACAGATAGGGCGCATAGGCGGCGATGGCCTTCCAGCGCAGATAGTCGCGCCAGTCGGCGAGCGGCACGCTGGCAAAGCTGGCGGCGACCGCCGTGAGATAGCTCGGCTGGCCGGCGTTGACCTCGGCGACGCTGGCCGGCACGCCCGAGGCGGCGAGAAACGCCGCCCAGTCGTGGCCGGGCGCGGCGGCGGCGAACTGGGCCCGGCTCAGCTTGTTGTAGCCCTTGACCGGATCGCGCCGCTCGACCCGGCTCCACTGGGCGCGCGCGAGCGCGGTTTCGAGCGCGAGGATGCGGTCGGCCGCGTCGGCGCCGTCGCTGCGGCCGGCCAGCGCGAACATCGCCGCGATGTGCTGCCGGTAGGCGTTGCGCGCGGCGACCAGCGCCGGCGCATCGGCCAGGTAGTAGTCGCGGTCGGGCAGGCCGAGGCCGGACTGTTGCAGCTCAAGCAGGTAGCGCGAGGAGTCGCGCGCGTCCTGCTCGATGCTGATGGTGTAGGGGCCGTTGATGCCGATCAGGCCCAGCTCGCCGAACAGCGCGGGCAGCTCGCCGGCGTCGCGCAGCGCATCGATGCGCGCCAGCAGCGGCGCGAGCGGCGCGGCACCCAGGCGCTCGGCGAGCGGCTCGTCCATGTAGCTGGCGTAGAGGTCGGCGACGCGGCGGGTGTCGGCATCGGCGCGGCTGCGGTCGATGGAATCGAGGATGGTGTGGAGCTGGCCGAGGCTGCGCTCGTTCAGCTCGTAGAAGCTGCCCCAGGCCGACTTGTCGGCCGGGATCGGCACGCTGGCGAGCCATTTGCCGTTGATGTGGCGGAACAGGTCGTCGGCCGGGCGCACCGCCGGATCGACAAAGGCCAGATCGATGCCGCTGGCCACTGGCGCCAGGCTGGCCGGCGGCTGGGCCAGGGCAGCGCTGCCGGCGCCGTCATAGGCGGGCAGATGGGAACAGCCGGCCGTCATGCAGGCGGTCACGGTGATGCAGCAGGCGGCGAGTCTCAAGCGCGGGCTCCTTGGCAGGACGCCGGTCGGCGACCGGGTTGCAAGGGACTGTGCCAAAGGCGGGCGGGGAGCGCCATTCAGACGGCGTAACCGGGCGCCGACGCGGGCTTGAAAAACAGGGGAGGAAACAGCTGGTGCCCGGAGCCGGACTCGAACCGGCACACCTTGCGGCGGGGGATTTTGAATCCCCTGCGTCTACCGATTTCGCCATCCGGGCAGGATGCGGGGCTGAGCTAGACTGGCCGCCCCGTGAAAGGAAGGCGCGGATTATCGCAACCGAAGCCGATTTCGCCAAACGCGCCGGGTTGTCAGCCTGGCCACGACCGCATGACCGCAGAAACTTCCCCCAATCTCCCCGCTTCATCCAGCGCCGGCCTCACGCCGTCCGACTTTGAATTTGCCCTGCCGCCCGAGCTGATCGCCCAGCATCCGGCGGCCGAGCGCAGCGCCAGCCGGCTGCTGCATCTGCCGGCGCCCGCGTCGGACAACGACCCGTCCCCTGCCCTGCGCGATCTGCATTTCCCCGAGCTGCGCGGCCTGCTGCGTCCGGGCGATCTGCTGGTGTTCAACGACACGCGCGTCATCAAGGCGCGGCTGTTCGGCCGCAAGCCCACCGGCGGGCGCATCGAGCTGCTGGTCGAGCGCGTGCTCGACGGCAATTGCGCGCTGGCCCAGGTGCGCGCCAGTCATGCGCCGGCGCCGGGCAGCAAGCTGCATTTCGGCGACGGCGCCGATGAAGCCAGCGCCCAGGTGCTCGATCGCGACGGCCGCTTCTACCTGCTCGAATTCGACAGCGACGTATGGGCGCTGCTCGACCGGCTCGGCAGCCTGCCGCTGCCGCCCTACATCGAGCACGCCGCCGAACAGGCCGACGACGAGCGCTACCAGACCGTGTACGCCGCCAACCCCGGCGCCGTGGCCGCGCCGACCGCCGGCCTGCATTTCGACGACGCCATGCTGGCCGCGCTGCGCGCCGACGGCGTGCGCCTCGCCTTCGTGACGCTGCATGTCGGCGCCGGCACCTTTCTGCCGGTACAGGTCGACCGCATCGCCGACCACCGCATGCACAGCGAGGTCTATTCCATCGGCGCCGACACCGCTGCCGAGATCGCCGCCGCGCGCGCCGAGGGCCGGCGCGTGATCGCGGTCGGCACCACCTCGCTGCGCGCGCTCGAAGCGGCATCGCAGCACGGCCCGGTCGCGGCCGGCCGTGGCGAGACCGACATCTTCATCACGCCGGGCTACCGCTTTCGCACGGTCGATGCGCTCATCACCAACTTCCACCTGCCGCGCTCGACGCTGCTGATGCTGGTGTCGGCCTTCGCCGGCATCGAGCGGGTGCGCGCCGCCTATGCGCATGCGGTGGCCGAGCGCTACCGCTTCTTCAGCTACGGCGACGCGATGTTCATCGAACGCAACCCCCACGGAGCCGCCGCATGAGCGCCCTCGAATTCACCCTGCACAAGGGCGGCGCCGCCGGCCCGCGTCGCGGCACGCTCAAGCTCAACCACGGCACGATCGAGACGCCGATCTTCATGCCGGTGGGCACCTACGGCAGCGTCAAGGCCGTCGGCCCCGACGAGCTGGAAAACGACATCCAGGCAAGGATCGTCCTCGGCAACACCTTCCACCTGTGGCTGCGGCCGGGGCTGGATGTCATCAAGGCGCATGGCGGGCTGCACCGCTTCATGGGCTGGAACCGGCCGATCCTCACCGACAGCGGCGGCTTTCAGGTCTGGAGCCTGGGCGCTTTACGCAAGATCAGCGAGGAAGGCGTCAAGTTCGCCTCGCCGGTCAATGGCGACAAGCTGTTCATGGGCCCGGAAGAGTCGATGCAGATCCAGCGCGTGCTCAACAGCGACGTGGTGATGATCTTCGACGAGTGCACGCCCTATCTGGTGGACGGCCAGCCCGCGAGCGAAAAGCTCGCCGCCGACTCGATGCGGCTGAGCCTGCGCTGGGCGCAGCGTTCGCGCGACGAGTTCGACCGGCTGGAGAACCCGAATGCGCTGTTCGGCATCGTGCAGGGCGGCATGTTCGAGCACTTGCGCACCGAGTCGGCCGAAGGGCTCAAGCGCATCGGCTTCCACGGCTATGCCATCGGTGGCCTGAGCGTCGGCGAGCCGAAGGAAGACATGCTGCGCATCCTCGACCACACCGCGCCGCTGCTGCCGGCCGACAAGCCGCGCTACCTGATGGGCGTCGGCACGCCCGAGGATCTGGTCGACGGCGTCGCGCGCGGCATCGACATGTTCGACTGCGTGATGCCCACGCGGAATGCGCGCAACGGCCATCTGTTCACGCGCTACGGCGACCTGCGGCTGCGCAACGCGCGCAACAAGAACGACCTGCGCCCCATCGACCCGAGCTGCTCCTGCTACGCCTGCCGCAACTTCACGCGCGCCTATCTGCATCACCTGGACAAGACGACCGAAATCCTCGGCAGCCGGCTCAACAGCATCCACAACCTGCACTACTACCTTCAGCTGATGCAGGACATGCGCGACGCCATCGATGCGGACGATTTCGAGGGCTTCCGCGCGCGCTTCGCGGCTGATCGGGCGATCGGCGTCGATGCCGCGCCCGAGGCGCCCGCGACGCCAGACGCGCCCGACCCGTCCGCGCCGACCGCCGCGCCGGCGAGCGCCGCATGAAGCCGCGCGCGCTCCTGCTCGCGGCACTCGCGCTCGGCCTGGCCGCGCCGGCGCCGGCCGCCGACATCGCCGCCCACGACGCCGCCACTGGCGAGGCCGCCATCGCCGCCTACTGGACCGCCGCGCGCATGAAGGCGGCCCGACCCTATTCGCCGCGTCAGGCACCGCGCGCCAAGCTGGTGACCGGCGACGCCACCACCACCGCCGCCAGCGCCGGCCTGCCGCAGACCACCGCCGGCCACACGCCGCTGGCCGCCGAGCCGCCGGTCAATGAACGCCTGTTCGACGCCGCCACCCAGGCCCGGCGCCCGCAGGCCGCCGCCAGCAGCGGCGCCACCGCCCAGGACTGGGGCACGGTCAAGGCGCCGTTCAGCACCCGGCGCGCCGACATCGGCTTTGCGCGCATCGAGCGCGTCTATCCGTGGCGCACCGTCGGCAAGCTCTACTTCAGCTACGCCGGCATCGACTACGAATGCTCGGCCGCCGTCATCCAGCGCCGGATCATCCTCACCGCCGGCCATTGCGTGCATGAAGGCTCGGGCGGCAGCGCCGGCTGGCACGACAACTTCGTGTTCGTGCCCGGCTTCGACGGCGCCAACGATGCCGAAAGCGCCATCGCGCCCTGGGGCCGCTGGACCGGCGGCCATGCCATCACCACCGCCGCCTGGCTCAACGGCGGCGGCGAGGTGCCCAATGCCGGCGACTACGCCGTGATCGAGATCGCCGACCGCGCCGTCGCCAGCGGCGGTCCGCTGCGCCGCCTTGGCGAGCTGACCGGCTGGCTCGCCACCCAGACGCTCAGCCTCGGGCTCAACCACACGACCAAGCTCGGCTATCCGAGCAACTTCGCCAGCGGCCTCAAGCTCATCGAATCGACCAGCGCCAACTACCAGCGCGTCTATCCCAACAATGTCGAATACGGCTCCGACCTGAGCCACGGCTCCAGCGGCGGCCCCTGGGTGCAGAACTTCGCGGTGGCGGTGTCGGACACCGACGGCAGCGGGCTGAAAGGCGGCAGCAACCGGGTGGTCGGCGTGACCTCCTACGGCTATGACGGCGGCACGCTGCGGGTGCAGGGCGCGTCGATCCTCGACAGCAACTTCACCGCGATGTTCAACAGCATCTGCGCGCACCAGACCGGCAATTGCAAATAGCAAGGGATGGCGTCACGCGGCGGGCCGGCCTCCCGCCGCAGCGACGGACAGTTCGCGCCAGTCTGTAAAAGCCGCCGGCGGATCGATGGAATCGGATGTTTCCCGTCCGTTTCCGGAGTCGTCCCATGCATCGCCCCGCCCTTGCGCTCGCCGCGCTGTCCGTCCTGTTTGCGCCTATTGCACGCGCCGCCGATCTGCCCGCGCAGGCCGGCTCACCCGATGCGGCGCTGGCCTACTGGACGCCCGAGCGCTTCAAGGCCGCCAGGCCGCGCCCGATGCCGCAACCGCTGCGCGCCAATGTCGTCACCGGCGACGCCAGCGCGACCGCCGCCTCGGGCGGCCTGTCGCAGGCGGCGGCCGGCCATGCGCCCGCGCCCGGCCTCAAGCCCATCCACGAACCGCTGTTCGACGCCAGGACGCCGGCGCTGCGCCCGGCCGCCGAGACCGAGCCGGTCACGCCCAGCCCGCAGGACGTGGGCTCGGCCAAGGCGCCGTACAGCACCCGCACCGCCGACAGCAGCGGCGCCGGCGACATCGAGCAGTACTACCCGTGGAGCACGGTCGGCAAGCTCTACTACAGCCACGGCGGTCAGAACTGGATCTGCTCGGCCGCCGTCATCAAGCCGCGCATCGTCGTCACCGCCGGCCATTGCCTGCACGAGGGCGACGGCAGCCAGGGCGGCTGGCACAGCAACGTGGTGTTCGTGCCCGCCTATGACGGCTCGAACAGCTTCGTCACCGCGCCCTGGGGCCGCTGGAGCGCGGCCCTGTTCTGGGTCTCGCCCGCCTGGTTCAACGGCGGTGGCGGCGTGCCCAACAAGGCCGACCTCGGCGTGATCGAATTGCAGGATCGCGCCCTGTCGCCGTTCGGCAGCGCCCAGCGCATCGGCGACGTGACCGGCTGGCTCGGCTACCGCACGCTCGGGCTGACCAACAACCACACCACCAAGCTCGGCTATCCGTCCAACTTCGCCGGCGGCGAAAAGATGATCGAGTCGGCCAGCGGCTGGCACAACGCCGCCTTCCCCAACAACGCCGAATACGGCGGCGACCTGGGCGGCGGCGCCAGCGGCGGGCCGTGGATCGAGAACTTCGCGGTCACCACGCCGGCCGAGGGCGGCGCGCTGGCGGGCGGCGCCAATCAGCTGGTGGGCATCACGTCCTACAAGTCGGTCGACGGCGCCCGGCGCATCAACGGCGCCTCCATCCTCGATTCGAGCTTCACCGCGCTGCTCAACACCGCCTGCAAGCACAAGGCCAGAAACTGCTGAACCGCAAGTAACAAGCAGCCCTGTCGCACTGCACAAAAACACCGGTCTGCGGCCGATAAGCCCGCTTATTCGGGCTTTGGCCCAGCCTAAAGATCCGTAACTTGCGTCCTCAGTCGCCGGGTCGATCCGATCGCCGAAGTTCAACTTCAATTGCGTTCGGGCCGATCCAATCCCGCAAGTTGCGACCTTGCCTTTCGCCGGATTGCGAAAACCATGAACACCATTTCCCTGGATGTTCTGAGCCCCAGCGCTCAGACCGCCGAGCCGCTTGAGCTCGTCCAACTGGCCCGTCAGGCCGTCCTCGAACAGTTCTCGTCCTTCCAGATGGCGCCCGAAGTCGTGCGTCTCGCGCTCAGCGACATCGCCGAAAGCCATCTGCTGCGCGATGCCCGCGCGCTGGTCGCCAACCAGGAAGACAGCATCCTGCGCGGCACCGCGCTGGGCCAGTACACCCTCGCCTGCAAGCTCGCGCGCCGCCTGTTCCGCTTCATCGAGGAACGCCAGCACAGCACCGTGCGGCGCCAGCTGCTGCGCGTGATGGGCGCGCGCTTCGCCTACGACGTGGGCCTGCGCGAAGACTGAACGCCGCGCGCGGGCGGCCGGCACCACGCCCGGCCGCCCGCGCAGCGCAAGGCGCCCGTCCCGGCGCGCCCTGCCGCTCCGCGCTACTGCGCCGCGCTCGCCACCACCGGCAGCACCGGCACGCCCACGCCGCCGAGCGCCTTGTAGATCGCCACCACGCCGGTATTCACCTCGGCCTCGCCGCGCGCCAGCGCGTCCTCGGCCGCGAGCTGGCCGCGTTGCGCCTCCAGCAGCGTGAGGAAGTCGGTGCCGCCTTCCTTGTAGCGGACCTGGGCCAGCTCGGCCGCGCGCCGCGCCGCCGCCACCTGCTCGCCGACGGTGCGCAGCGCCTGCTGCTGGCGGGCGTAACCGGCCAGCGCGTTCTCGGTGTCTTCCAGCGCCAGCAGCACGCTGCGTTCGTACTCGGCCAGCGCCACGTCGGCGTTGGACTTGCTCGCGCGCAGCCGCGCCCGCGTCGTGCCCAGATCGAGCGCCGACCAGCTCAGGCTCGGCCCGATTTCCCAGGCGCGCGCATCGCGGCCGCCGCCGCTGCGGAACAGCGAGCCCAGATCGCCCGACAGAAAGCCGACGAAGCCGCTGAAGCTCAGACGCGGAAACAGGTCGGCCGTGGCGACGCCCACGCGGGCGGTCGCGGCGGCGAGCCGGCGTTCGGCCGCGCGCACGTCGGGGCGCCGGCGCAGCAGCTCGGCCGCATCGCCGATGGGCAGGGCGCGCGCATAGGCCGGCGTGGCGACCGGCGCCAGTTCGGCATCGAGCGCGCCCGGCCGTTCACCGAGCAGCACGGCGATGCGATAGGCCGCGCGCCGCGTCGCACTGTCGAGCTGCGGCAGCGTGGCTTCGGTCTCCTTGTAGCGGGCGCGCGCCTGCTGGGCGTCGAGTTCGCCGCCACGGCCGAGTTCGCGCCGCACCTCGGTCAGCCGCAGCACCTCGGCCTGATTGGCCAGATTGCGCCGCGCCACGTCCAGCCGCGCCTGGGCGCCGCGCAGCTCGAAGTAGTTGCGCGCCACTTCGGCGGCCACGCTCACCTGGGCGTCGCGCAGCGTGGCCTGGGCCACTTCCACCTCGGCGCCGGCGGCTTCGGCGGCGCGCTGCACGCGGCCGAACAGGTCGATTTCCCAGCTCGCATCGAAGCCGACCTTGTAGCTCTCGATGTCGACCCGGCGCGTGCCAAAGCCCGGGAACTGCTCGCGCGTGTGGCGGTAGTTGGTGGTCAGCGGCACATGCGGCAGCTTGTCCAGCTCGGCCTCGGTGAAGGCGGCGCGCGCCTGCTGCACCCGATCCACGGCGATGCGCAGATCGAGATTGGCGCCGAGCGCCCGGTCGACCAGCCGGCCCAGCACCGGATCGTCGAACTGGCGCCACCAGGCCGACTCGGGCTCGGCGCTGAGGTAGAGCGGATCGGTCGTCGCCGTCGCCGGCGCATTGGCCGCCGCCGTCAGCGGCGAAGCCTCGGTGCCGGTCGCATTGACCAGCGTGGCGACCGGCGTGGCCGGCGTCTTGTAGTCGGGCCCGACCGCGCAGGCGGCGAGCGCCGCCGACATGGCGACCAGCAGCAGCCCGTTCACCCGCCGGCGACCGGCGGGCCGCGTCGCTTCAAACCCGTATTCGAGGTTCATCTTCATCTCAATGGCTCCCGGCATCGGTGGCCACCGGCGGCAGGCCGGCCGGCGCATCGGTGCGCGCGCGACGCGAGGTCAGCTTGCGCACCACCAGATAGAACACGGGCGTGAGCAGCAGCCCGAAGAAGGTCACGCCAAGCATCCCGGAGAACACCGCCACGCCCATCGCATGGCGCATTTCCGCGCCCGCGCCGGTGCTCGTGACCAGCGGCACCACGCCCATGATGAAAGCGAACGAGGTCATCAGGATCGGGCGCAGCCGCAGCCGGCAGGCGTCGAGGATTGCCTGCTTGAGCGACTCGCCCTGGGCCTCGCGGTCGCGCGCGAACTCGACGATCAGGATCGCGTTCTTGCACGCCAAGCCCACCAGAACGATCAGCCCGATCTGCGTGAAGATGTTGTTGTCGCCGTGCGCGATGTTGACGCCGGCAATCGCCGACAGCAGGCACATCGGCACGATCAGGATCACCACCACCGGCAGCGACAGGCTTTCGTACTGGGCAGCGAGCACCAGGAACACCAGCAGCACCACCAGCGGGAACACGTACAGGCTGGTGTCGCCGGCCAGGATCTGCTGATAGGTCAGCTCGGTCCATTCAAAGCTCATGCCGTTCGGCAGCTCGCGCTTGGCCAGGGCTTCCATCGCCGCCTCGGCCTGACCGCTGCTGAAGCCCGGCGCCGGGCCGCCGTTGATCTCGGCGGTGGCATAGCCGTTGTAGTGCATCACGCGGTCGGGGCCGGAGGTGGGCTGCATCTGCACGAAGGCGGCGAGCGGAATCATCTCGCCACGGTCGTTGCGGGTCTTGAGCTTGAGGATGTCCTCGGGCTCCAGCCGGAAGCCTTGCTCCGCCTGCGCATTGACCTGATAGGTGCGGCCGAAACGGTTGAAGTCGTTCACGTAGAGCGAGCCCAGATAGATCTGGAGCGTGTCGAACACGTCGCCCAGCGCCACGCCCGAGGTCTTGGCCTTGTCGCGGTCGATGTCGGCATAGAGCTGCGGCACGCTGACCTGAAAGCTCGACAGCATCGGGCCGAGTCCGGGCGTCTGCATGCCCTTCATCACGAGGTTCTGCGTCTGCTTGAACAGCTCCTCGAAGCCGAGATTCGAGCGGTCCTCGATCTGGATGCGGAAGCCGCCGATCGTGCCCAGCCCCATCACCGGCGGCGGCGGGAAGATCGCCATGAAGGCGTCCTGGATCGAGCCGAACTGCTGGTTGAGCGCGCCGGCGATGGCGCCTGCCGACAGCTCGGGCGTGGTGCGCTCCTCGAAGGCATCGAGCGTGACGAACACGATCCCGGAGTTGGGGCTGTTGGTGAAGCCGTTGATCGACAACCCCGGGAAGGCGACCGCGCTGGCCACGCCCGGCTGCTTGAGCGCGATGTCGCTCATGCGCCGGATCACGTCCTCGGTGCGGTCGATGGTGGCGGCGTCGGGCAGCTGCGCAAAGGCCACGAGGTACTGCTTGTCCTGGCCCGGCACGAAGCCGGTCGGCGTGCGCGCAAAGCCGAAGAACGTGAGCGCGACGAGGCCGCCGTAGACCAGCATCACCACCGCGCTCATGCGCATCAGCCGGCCCACGCCGCCCACATAGCCGTTGGCCGACTTGAGGAAGAAGCGGTTGAACGGCCGGAAGAACCAGCCGAGCCCGGCGTTCATCAGCCGCGTGAGCCGATCCGGCGCGGCGCCATGCGCGGGCAGCAGCAGCGCCGACAGCGCCGGCGACAGCGTGAGCGAGTTGAAGGCCGAGATCACCGTGCTGATCGCAATCGTCAGCGCGAACTGGCGATAGAACTGCCCGGTCAGGCCGCTGATGAAGGCGGTCGGGATGAACACCGCGCACAGCACCAGCGCCGTCGCGACGATGGGCCCGGTCACTTCCTTCATCGCCTGCCGAGTCGCGTCCATGGGGCTCAGGCCGGCCTCGATGTTCCGCTCGACGTTCTCGACCACCACGATGGCGTCATCCACCACGATGCCGATGGCCAGCACCAGGCCAAACAGGCTCAGCGCATTGAGCGAGAAGCCGAACATGTGCATGACCGCGAAGGTGCCGACCAGCGACACCGGCACCGCGATCAGCGGAATCACCGACGCGCGCCAGGTTTGCAGGAACACGATCACCACGATGACCACCAGCACGATGGCTTCGAGCAGCGTGTGGATCACCGCCTCGATCGAGCCGCGCACGAACACCGTCGGGTCGTAGACGATGGAATAGTCCACGCCCTCGGGGAAGTCCTTCTTCAGCTCTTCCATCTTGGCGCGCACGCGGGTCGAGATGTCGATGGCATTGCTGCCCGGGCGCTGGAAGATCGGGATCGCCACCGCCGGCTTGTTGTCGAGCAGCGAGCGCAGCGCATAGCTGTCGGCGCCCAGCTCCACGCGGGCCACATCGCGCAGCCGCGTGATCTGCCCGGCCTCGCCGGTCTTGAGGATGATGTTGCCGAACTCTTCTTCCGTCGTGAGGCGGCCCTTGGCGTTGACCGCGAGCTGGAAGTCGGCGGTGCCGGGCGCGGGCGGCGCGCCGAGGCTACCGGCCACCACCTGCACGTTCTGCTCGCGGATCGCGCGCACCACGTCGCTGGCGGTCATGTCGCGGCTCGCGACCTTGTTCGGATCGAGCCAGACGCGCATCGAATAGTTGCCGGCGCCGAAAAGCTGCACATCGCCGACACCTTCAAGCCGCGCGAGTTCGTCCTTGACCCGCAGCACGCCGTAGTTGCTCAGGTAGAGCATGTCGTAGCGGTTGTCGGGCGACAGCAGGTGAACCACCATCGTCAGGTCGGGCGACGACTTGTTGGTCGTGACACCGAGCCGCTGCACTTCCTGCGGCAGCTTGGGCAGCGCCTGACTCACGCGGTTCTGCACCAGCACCTGCGCCTTGTCGATGTCGGTGCCGAGCGCGAAGGTGATGGTCAGCGTCATCGTGCCGTCGGTCGTGGCCTGGGACGACTGGTAGAGCATCCCTTCCACGCCGTTGATCTGCTGCTCCAGCGGGCTGGCGACGGTCTCGCCGATGGTCTGCGGATTGGCGCCCGGGTACTGGGCGCGCACCACCACCGTCGGCGGCACCACGTCGGGATATTCGCTGACCGGCAGCAGCGGCAGCGAGATCAGGCCGGCGATCAGGATCAGCGCCGACAGCACGGCGGCAAAGATCGGCCGCGAGATGAAGAACTGGGAAAGTTTCATGGCTGGGTTCCCGCTCAGTTGGCGCGCGCGGCAAGGCGAACGCTGTCGCCGCCCTTGCTTGCGCTCGGGCCGGCGTCGCGGCTGGCTTCGGCCGCCGCCTTCAGGCCATCGACCGGCGTGCCGGTCACCTGCGCCACGCTGCGGCCGTCGGTCTTCATCGCGACCTTGGTCGGCACCACCTTGGCGCCGGGCCGCACGCGTTGCAGGCCGTTGACGACGATGGTTTCGCCGGGCGCGAGGCCGCTCTTGACCACGCGCAGGCCGTCGACCGCCGCGCCGAGGGTGACGGCGCGGTAGTCGACCGTGTCGCCGTCCTTGAGCACGAAGACGAACTTGCGGCCGAGGTCGGTGCCGACCGCGCGGTCTTCGATCAGCACGGTGTCGCGCGACTCGTTGCCGACCAGCCGGATGCGCGCGAACAGCCCGGGCGTGAAGGCGCCGCCAGCGTTGTCGAACACCGCGCGGCCGCGGATGGTGCCGGTGCGCGGATCGACCCGGTTGTCGATGAAGTCGATCTTGCCTTCGTGCGGATAGCCGTCTTCGCTGACCAGCCCCATCTGCACGCGGAATTCGCCGTGCTTGGCGAGGCCGGCGTAGCGCAGATAGGTGTGCTCGTCGGCATCGAAATAGGCGTAGACGCGGTCGTCGGCCACCACGGTGGTGAGCAGGCTGTCGGGCGTGACCAGGTTGCCGGCGGTGATCGCGGCGCGCGAGATGCGGCCGTCGATGGGCGAGCGCACTTCGCTGAATTCGAGGTTGAGCTTCGCGGCGTCGAGCGCAGCGGTCGCGGCGGCGACGGCGCTGGCGGCGGTCGCGCGGTCGGTGGCAAGCCGGTCGGCTTCTTCCTTGGCGATGGCGTTCTGCGCCAGCAGGCGCTCGGCGCGCTCATGGTTGCTGGTGGCGAGCGCCAGTTGGGCGGCGGCGCGGTCGCGCTCGGCGCTCAGGCGCGCCACCTCGGCGCGAAACGGCCGCGCATCGATGGCGTAGAGCAACTGGCCCTTCTTCACGCGCGCGCCGTCGGCAAACGCCACGCGGTCGATGAAACCGCCGACGCGCGGATGGATGTCGACCGTGCTCACGGCATCGAGCCGGCCGGTGAATTCATCCCAGTCGTTGAGCGACTTGTGCGCCACCTCGGCCACCGTGACCGGCATGGCCTGCGGCAGCGCCGGCGGCGCCTCGGCCTGACTCGAACCGCAGCCCGGCAGCAGGGTGACGGCGCCGGCGGCGCCAAGCGTGAGCGCGGACGACAGCAGCGCGCGGACAGTGAGCTTCTTGATGGCCATGTGAGTTTTCCTGGAAATCCCTGAGCAGCTGATGCAGGCCGACTTGTCCGCTTGACGCGGTTTCGGAAGTTGGCGGATGCTGGCTTCAATGACGTTACCGATCGGTAACGTCCTGACCGAACGTTAGTTACCGGTCAGTCACATGTCAACAGGAGAATGGGCCGTGAGCAGCAAGCCCGTCGGTGCAGTCGAGTCGCAGTGCAGCAGCACGCCGGACAGCGCCGAGCCGAACAAATGCAAGCCCACGCGGGTGCGCGACCGCATCTTTTCGAGTGCGCGCGAACTGTTTTCGCGCCACGGCTTGCGCGGCGTCGGCGTCGATGCAATCGCCTGCGACGCCGGCACCAACAAGATGAGTTTCTACAGAAACTTCGCGTCCAAGGACGAATTGGTCGCCGAATGCCTGCGCGAATCGGAGCGCGAATTCTGGCAATGGTGGGATGAATTGACCGGCCCGTTCGAGGGCCAGCCGAGAAAGCAGATCGAAACCCTGTTCGACGCCTTCGTCACGAAAGTCTGCAATGACGAAGACCGCACGCGTGGTTGTGCGCTGGCAAATGCGATCGTCGAAATTCCGGATGTCGATCATCCGGGCCGCATTGTCACGGTGGAATTCAAGGCGCGAATCCGCGCCCGCTTCGTGCAATGGACGCGCGAATTGCGCGCGCGCGATCCCGAGGTATTGGCCGACAGCCTGTTTCTGCTGATGGACGGCAGCTATCTGTCGCGGCTGGCCTTCGGCGACAGCGGCCCGATCCGACATGCGGGCCATGCAGCGCGCGCGCTGATGGACCAGCATTGCGCTGGCCGCGATTGCACCGGCTGATTAGGCCGCGCGGCGCTTGCAGGCATTGGCCAATTCGGCATCCATCGTCATCAGATGGGTGTGCAGCCAGGCCGGCAATACCTCATCCACATAGCCGCGCACGAATGCGGTTCGGCCTTTGACGGCGCGGGCGCGCATCTGATCCATTTCGCCGAGCACGCGGGCGTGATCGCCTTCGTGCTCCTTGCGCGACGACAGACTGGTTTCGGTCATCAATTCGGTTTCGCGCGCGAAATGCGCCTGCGTATGCGCATAAAGCGCTTCCATCGCTGCGCCGAGTTCGGCATCGGCGGCCGATTGGGCGCGCGCCAGCAATTCGACGAATCCGTGGTGAATCGAATCCATTTCGGCTTGGCCGAGGGCGTGGCTGTCCTGCCAGGTGATGGGCGTGGTCATGGCGGTCTCGTGAGGGAAAGGGCGGCGCAAAGGATAGAGGCGCGCCGCCCGGCGCTCAGTTGGCCGCCACCAGCCAGGGCATGAGCGCGTCGAAATTGAGCGAGCCGAGCCCGGTCGGAAAGTCGTAGCCGGCGCGGGCGATGCAGCCGGTGCTGCATGTGCCGTTGGCGCCGGTCTTCACGTCCGCGAACACGCTCGCGTAGTTGCCGGCCACGGCGGCGACCGCGCCGTAGAGCGTGGCGTGCGGCTTGCCGAGCGTGGCCTTGCCGGCCAGTTGGCGCAGCGCATTGGCGGCCGCGAAATGGCCGGCCACGGCCGGCGCGCCGGCGCTGGTGCCGCCCATCGACAGCCAGCTCGCCGCGCTGGCGCCGCTGGCGGTGAAGGCGGTGAACACGCCGCTGTACGGATCGGCGTTGAAGGCCACATCGGCATCGACGCGGCGGTTGCCGGTGGGCATCGACGGCAGGCCGGCGAGGCCTTGATAGGCCGGCCGCGCCACCACGGTCGAGGCGGCGCCGCCGGCTGACGCCCAGGCCTTTTCAGTGCGCGTGCCGCTGCCGGTCCAGCCGAGCGTGGTGCCGCCGACCGCCAGTACCGAGGCCGAGATCGCCGGCCAGTTGGCCTGCGTGCCGCTGTCGCCGGTCGAGGCGACATAGGTCATGCCGGCGGTCGAGAACAGCGCGCCGTCGTAGCCGCTCATCCAGCCGCCCTCGCCGGCGCCAAAACTCATGCTGACCACGCCGCGGCCGAGCGCATTGGCGAGCCTGATGGCGCCGGCCAGCTCGACGGTGCTGGCGCTGACCGCCTCGATCAGCACGATGCGCGCGAGTGGCGCCAGCGCATGCGCCCATTGCACGTCGAGCGCGGCTTCCTGGGCCCAGCCGGCGCTGTAGCCGGGCACGGCCGGGTTCACGCCGCCGGCGGCGGTGGCGGTCAGGCGCACGAAGCTGCATCCAGCGGCAGCGCTGGCGGCAAGCAGCGGCGGCTTGAAGCCGGCGGCAAGCGCCGTGGTCGGGCAGGCGGGCAGGCCGAAGCGCGCGTTGAAGGCGGCGAGATCGGCTTCGAGCTTGGGTGCGCGGTAGGCGCCGATCACGTAGATGGTCTGGCCGGCGCCGAGCGCGGCGCGGTCGGCCGCCGCCAGCTTGGCGATCTGGGCCGCCGCCGGCACGACGGGCAGCCGGTAGGCGGCACGGATCTGCGCCGGCGTGTAGGTGACGGCGCCGGTGCTGCTGGCGGCGGCGCTGGCGCGCGGCGGCAGCGCCGCGACCTGGGCGCGCGCCGACTCGAGCGTGAGCCCGCGCGTCTCGATGGCGCCGGCGCCGGCCGGCAGCGTGACCGGCGTGCCGGCGCCGGCGGCCGAAGCGCCCGAGCCGTCGGCATCGGACTCGGGCGGCTCGACCGTGACCGGCAGCATGGCGAACACCGGCGTGGCGACCGGCTCGACGGCGGCGGCGCTGGCGGCGGTCGCGCTCGATTCCGGCGCCTGCGATCCGCCGCCGCAGGCGCCGAGCGCGAGCGTTGCGACACCGGCGACCAGCGCGCGGCGCGCGGCGGCGCCGGATTGCTTGCGGCTTTGCATGAGTGCTCTCCTGGCTGTTCGCGCCGGACTCTGGCGAGGCCGTCTTGACGCCTTGTTGCGCTGGCGCGGATCGGAGGAACTACGGCACGCCGGGCGCATTTCGTAGCGCCGGCGAGACGGGCGGCGGAATCAGCGCGCGCCGTCCTGCCAGCGGAAGGCCAGCGTCGCGAAGCGGCCTTCGGCATCGATGGCGGCGAGCCGGTGCGGGCCGGGCTCGGCCACGGCGATGGACACGGTCTGCGCGGCTGGCGCGCTGGCCACCACCCGGTCGTCGAGCAGCCAGACCACGCTGGCGCGGGCGCCGACGGCGCGCAGCGCGAGCACGGCGGCGGTCTTGCCCGGCGCCGGGCGCAAGGTGGCGCCGGGATCGAGGCCTTCGATGTGCAGCGTGCGCTGCGGCGCATCGGGCCGGCAGCCATCGGCCCAGGGCCAGGCGGCCTCGGGCGCGCGGCGTTCGGGCGCGAGCCAGGGGTCGAGCAGCGTGGGCCAGCGCGGGATGTCGATGCGTTCGGGCGCGGCGGGCGTGGCGGCGGCGACGGCAGAAGACGCGAGCGCGGCGGCGTTGGCGTGCGTGGCGCCGTCCGCGCCGCCGCGCAGGCAGTCGGGCCGCAGCCGGCGCTGGTGGGCGCGGTCGATCCACAGCGTCTCGGTCCAGCCGCCGCTGCGCAGCCGGTCGGGCAGCGTGGGCGGCGTGGCGCCGTCGAGCGTCCAGGCGCGGCGGCGCTCGCGGCACAGCGCGGGCTCGGTCTGGCTCGCGGCGAGTCCGCCGGGCCAGCAGATGTCGGCCGCGACCACGCCGGGCGGCGCGCCGCGCTGGACGAGCGCGCCGGGCGGTGCCGAGCCGGGCAGTGCGGAGCCAGGCGCAGTGGTCCGGGCCGGATCGGGCGCGGCACCCCGAGCCGCATCGGCAGCGCTCGCGGCGGCGGCGGCGGCGTCCGGCCCGGCACCGACCGCGCGCGGCAGCGCCAGCATCAGATCGCGCACCAGCGGCGCCGAGGTGTTGGCGCCGAAATGCCCGGGATTGGGCGTGCCGTCGGGCCGGCCAACCCACACTCCCACCGTGTACGCATCCGTCACCGCCACCGCCCAGGCATCGCGGAAGCCGAAGCTCGTGCCCGTCTTCCACGCGATGCCGGCGGTGTCGAGGTTGAACGGCCGGTCGGGCTTGCCGCCGTTCTCCAGGATCTCGCGCACGATGAAGGCGGCGCCGGGGCTCATCAGCCGGGTTTCCACGACCGGCGCGTCGGGCACGAAGCGGGGACGTCCGGCAATGCCGCCGCGCGCGAACGCGGTGTAGGCGCCGACCAGTTCCTCCAGCGTGGTGCCGCCGCCGCCGAGGATGAGGCTGAGATTGGGCTCGGCGCCGCCCGGCATGCGCAGCCGCAGACCGGCGTTGCGCAACGTGCCGGCAAAGCGCGCCGGCCCGAGCCGGTCGAGCAGATCGACCGCCGGCACGTTGAGCGAGCGTTGCAGCGCCTCGCTGACGCTGACCGGCCCGCTGAACGCCGCCTGGAAATTGCCCGGCGCATAGCCGCCGAAATCCTGCGGCGCGTCGATCAGCAGGCTCTCGGAATGGATCAGCCCCTCGTCGAGCGCAAGCGCATACAGGAAGGGCTTGAGCGTGGAGCCGGGCGAGCGCACGGCGCGGACCATGTCGACATGCGCGGCGCGGCTGGCGTCGCCGAAATCGGCCGAGCCGGCATAGCCGCGCACCGCGAGCGTGGCGTTCTCGACCACCAGCGCGGCGATGGACACATGCGCCGGCAGGCTGCCGAGGCGGTCGAGCAGCAGTTGCTCAAGGTGGCGCTGGATGCCGGCGTCGAGCGTGGTGCGCAGCACTTCGCGGCCGCTGGCGTCGCGCTCGGTGGTGGCGCGCGCGGCGCTGCCGGCCGGCGCGGCGGCGCCCGCTGCATCCCGCGCTGCACTCTGAGCCGCGCCGCGTGCCGCGCCGGCCGGGCGCGCTTGCTGGCGCAGCCGCTCGGCCGCCAGCGGCGCAAGCCAGTGCGCGCGGATCGGCTGGGCAATGATGGTTTCGATGCGCGCGTCGGCGACCGTGGCCGCATCCCAGGCGCCGCTGGCCTGCATGCGCGCGAGCAGCTTGTCGCGCGCGGCGCGGGCGGCGGCCGGTGCGCGGTCGGGTCGCAGCCGCGACGGCGCCTGCGGCAGCACCGCCAGCAGCGCGGCCTCGCCGGCGCTCAGCTCGCGCGCCGGCTTGCCGAGGTAGGCGCGGCTCGCCATCTCCACGCCCTCGACCATGCCGCCCATCGGCGCGCGGTTCAGGTACAGCTCAAGAATCTCGCGCTTGCCGAGGCGCGCCTCGATCTGCATCGCGCGCACGGCCTGCCTCAGCTTGGTGGCGAGCGAACGGCGCGCACCCGGCGCCGGCGGCTCCAGCAGCCGCGCGACCTGCATCGTGAGCGTCGAGCCGCCCGACACGACGCGGCCGTTGCGCGCCCATTGCCAGCCGGCGCGCGCGAGCGCCAGCGGATTGACGCCCGGGTGCTGCCAGAACGCACGGTCCTCATAGCCGACCAGCGCCTGCACATAGAGCGGCGACACCGCGTCGAGCCGGACCGGCACGCGCCACACGCCGTCGCGGCTGGGGTAAGTGCGCAGCGGCGTGCCGTCGGCGGCCAGCACCACCAGCGCGCCATCGGCACCGGCGCGCGGCAGCGGCGGCGGAAAGACGCGGTCGAGCAGCAGCACGGCGGCGCAGATGCCGGCGGCAATCGCAGCGGTGATGCGGCGCGCGCGGCGGTCGAGCGCGCGCCGCGCGGCCTGCTCGGCGCGGGCGGTCGACGCCGGGTCGGCCACGCCGTCCACGCCAGCCGCCCCGCCCGAGCCGTCCGCGCCGCCGCCCTCCTCCGCGCTCACTTGCGAACCGGATCGACCACCGTGATGTCGGCCTCGGCCTTGCCGATGCCGCGCAGCGCCGGCCGGTACATGTCCTCGGCAAAGCTCGGCGGCACGCCGTAGCGGCCGGGCGTCACCACCCGCACCACGTAGTACAGATCGACCGGATTGCCGTCGAGGTTGAGCGCCGCCACAAAGCGGTCGTCGCGGAACTCCACATGCCTGATGCGCGGATTGGCCATCGCGCCGGCCAGCGCCACGCCGTCCACCGTGTAGGCGCCGGCGCCCTGCCCGTCGACGAGGTTGAGGTTCTCGATCTCCACGCCGGCCGGGATGCGGTCCACCACCAGCCCCTGCGCGATCGGCTGCTTCGCCGTCGCGCGCACCCGCACCAGATAGACCTCGCCGGTGCGCAGCTCGCGCGTGCTCAGGCGCTTGCCGTCCACCGTCCACCAGCTGCGGTCCAGCTCGATGCGCGGATCGGCGATGACCGGCGGCTTGACCGGGAAGCCCTCGGTCGCCACTTCAACCCACAGCGCCGCGCTGCCCGTGTTGGTCACGGCGATGCCGCGCTTGAGCGTGTCGCCGGTCCAGCCGCGTTGCAGGCTGCCGCGCGTGCTCACGGCCTCCTTGGCGCCGCCGGCGTCGATGTCGAGCTTGAGCTCGGCGCCCTTGGCATCGGCCGGGCCGGAGCCGGCGCCGCGCGCGGCCAGGAACAGCGCTGCCTGCTCCTGCGTGGAGTGGTAGTTGCCCCAGCCGCGCTCGCGCCGCTCGTCGAAGGCGTTGACCAGCTCGGCCAGCATTTCGCCGCTGCGCGCGGGCGCGGCGTTGTGGCGCAGCAGCAGCGCCAGCGCCAGCGCGGTATCGCGTTCGCGCGAGCCGTATTGCGTCAGCCAGTCGTCCCACCAGCCGCTGGCCGAGGGCACGAGGCCGTAGGGCCGCGCAAAGGCGTCGTCGAGCGCGACCTTGGCGCGCGCCTCGTCGCCCATCAGCCGCAGCGCGATGCCGAGCTGCACCAGCGGCAGCGGCGAGCGCGCATTGCCGCGGAACTCGTCATGCAGCCGGCGCAGCGTGGACAGCGGCGCGCGCGCCTCGCGCGCCAGCACATAGCCCTGGTAGGCGGCGGCGTCGAAGCGCGCATGCGCGTTGCGCAGCAGCTCGCGGTCGTTCCAGTTGGGCCGGCCCTTGTCGTCGGGCTTGATACCGGCCGGCAGCGTGAGCTGGCGCCCCGGCTGCTGCTGGAACTCGGCCAGCAGGTTGTCGAGCGAGCTTTTCAGCATCGCCTCGGGCGGCAGGAAACCGGCCTCGCGCGCATCGAGCAGGAAGGCGGTGGCATAGGCGCTGAGCCAGTCTTCATACGGGCTCGACGCGCTCCACAGGCCAAAGCCGCCGCGCGACTGCTGCATGCCGGCCAGCCGCGAGAAGGCCGAATCGAGCCGCTTGCGGCGTTCCTCGGGCGCGGCCGGCGTCAGGCCCCAGAGCAGCGCGGTCGGCTCGTCGATGTAGACGTTGGGATAGGCCGAACTCACGGTCTGCTCCAGGCAGCCGTAGGGGTAGCGCAGCAGGCCGCGCACCGCCGAGCGCACGTCGATCGGCGGGCGGTCCGACGCGCTCAGGCCGACGGTCGCCGAGCCGAGCCACAGGCCGTCGAGCGCGCTGGCGTCGAGCTTGACCGTGGCGCCCGGTTCGATGCGCAGCCGCTTCACGTCGCGTTGCAGCGGCGTGGCCGGACGCACTTCGAGCGCGGCCTCGCGCTTGAGCGAAACGGCGCCGGCCGTGAGCGCGAGCCGCAGCGGCGCGATGCCGGCCGCGTCGCTCGCCTCGACGCTGAAGCGCAGCGTCTGGCGTTCCTTGTCCGCGAGCTTGACCGTGCGTTCGCCGCCGGCAATCCGCAGCGGGCTGTCGGCCGTGAGCTTGAGCGCCACGTCCTGCGGCGCGCCCGTCATGTTGGTCACGTCGAGCGCGATGCTGGCCTGATCGCCGGGCGAGATGAAGCGCGGCATGGCCAGCTCGGCCACGATGGGCGCGGCCACGGTCATGTCGGCCTGGGCGCTGCCGAAGCGGTCGGCGCCGCTCGCCACCACCATCAGCCGCAGCGTGCCGTTGAAGTCGGGCAGATCGAGCGGCACCGTGGCCTGCCCGTTGGCATCGACGGCCACCGGGCCGCTGAACAGATCGACCAGCTTCACCTTCTGCGGCGGGCTTTTGGTGTCGCGCATGCCGCTGTCGCCGCCAAAGCGCTGCTTGGCCAGATTGCCGTCGAGCTTCTCGATGAGCTTGCCGTAGAAGTCGAGCAGGTCGGCGTCGTAGCGGTGCTTGCCAAAGAAGAAGTCGAACGGGTCGGGGGTTGCGTAGCGGGTGATGTCGAGGATGCCGGTATCGACCGCCGACACGGTGACGATCACCGGTTTGCCGGCGCTGGTGGCGGGCGCGGCGTAGGGCTTGCCGTCGGCGCCGGTGAGCTTGACCTTGAGGTTCACGCGCGTCTCGGGCACGACCTTAGCCGGCGCTTCGAGCGCCACCTTCAGCCGGCGGTCCTCGCGCGCGATGGGCAGATAGGCCACGCCGACGGCGCGCGCCGGCGTCACTTTGTCGCCCTCGGAGCCGGGGCGGAAGGCGACGACCGTCAGATAGAGGTCATGCCGGTTCCAGTCGGCGCCGATGGGCAGCTCGACCTTGGTGCCGCTGCTGCGCAGACGCAGCCGGCTGCTCCAGAGCACGCGGTCGCCCTCGACCGTGACGAGCGCTTCGCCGTCATGCGGCGGCGTGAGCGTGACGCTGGCCTTGGCGCCATTGGCATAGGGCGCGCCTTCGAGCTTGATCTGCACGCGGTCGGGCCGGTTGCCGGCTTCTTCCGCGTCCTGCGCGCCCCAGCCGGAATAGAAGGCGTAGCGCGCGGTCTGGCCGCTGTCGCGGTCGGCGATCTCCAGCCGGTAGCGGCCGTAGACGACCGGCAGCGCGAGCTTGATGCGCTCCTTGCCGGCCACGAGGCTGCGCGTCTCGACGATTTCATCGCTGTCGTCATAGCCCGATTGCCAGCCGCCCTGGTCGCTGTGGCGCCAGTACCAGCGCCGCTCCTCGCGCACCAGCTTCACGTCGAGCTTGCCGCCGGGCGCGGGCTTGGCGTCGCGGCCGACGCGGATGACCTCGAACTCGGCCAGCCCGCCTTCGGCCGCCACGTCGCGGTCGAACAGCGGGCGGATGCCGACCAGCGCCTCGGCCGGCCACCAGTCGCGCTCGATCGAGCGCACGACCGGGCGGCCGCCGGTTTCCAGCAGGCTGAAGCTCGCGCGCACCAGCAGCGGCGAGGTACGGCCGTCGGTGTCGAAGGGCACGGTCACATCGGCATGGCCGGCGCCGTCGAGTGCCGCCTCGCTCAGATCGGCGCGCTTGCGGGCGCTGTCGTCGGCAAAGTCGCCGAACACGAAGCCCGGCCATTGCTGCGGCAGCGCGAACTTGTGCCGCTCGACGTAGACGCTGCCGAGCAGCCGGTTGCCCGAGGCCGGCGCGCCGTAGCGGTAATCGCCCTGCACCGCCACGCTGAAGCTGTCCGCGCCGCCGAGCACGCCGGCCGGCGCCTGCAAGTCGAGCTTGAGCCGCTCGGGCAGGAACTCCTCGACCTGGAAGCTCCATTGCGCATCGGGCAGCTTGGCGCCCGGATCGGTGCGGGCTTCGAGCGTCCAGCGGCCGGTGGCTGCATCGGGCGGCAGCGCGATGCGCTGGCGGTAGTAGCCGGTGCCGAGCTGCACCGAGGTGACGGCATTGGCGGCCGGCGGTGCGCTGGCTTCGGCCGGCCTGGCCGGCGCGGCGGCGCCCGGCACCGTGGCGATGCGCGCCGTCGCCGGCCGCAGCAGCGTCTCGCTCACCTTCTCGCCGTCGGGCCGCTTGAGCCGCAGCATGACCGGCGTCGCCGCATCGACCGCGCGGCCGTCCATGTCGCGCGCCAGCACCGACACGTCGAAGCCTTCGCCCGGCCGATACAGATCCCGCCCGGCATAGACAAACAGCTTGCTGGCGCGCGGCAGATGGCCGTTCACGTCGAATTCGGACAGGTCGAGCGCCGGATCGCGCAGCGCCAGCAGCGAATGCTCATCGCCGCGCTTGGCCAGCAGCACCGTGGCCTGATCGGCATTGCCGGTGAATTCGGCATGGCCCTGGCTGTCGGTGCTGGCGCGCGCCAGCGTCTTGCCGGCGGCGTCGAGCAGCTGCACTTCCACGCCCTTGATCGCCTCGCCGCGCTTGAGCGAGGTGGCGAACACATCGGTCTGGGCCGCATGCCGGCGCGCATGCAGGCCGATGTCGGTCACGTAGAAATAGCTCACCTGGTATTCGCCGGCGAAGCTGCCCGGCGCGTTCATCACGGCCAGATAAATGCCCGGCTCGCGCAATTCCTTGATGCGCTCGACCGGCAGAAAGCTGACGTTGCGGCGGTTGGCGCGCGCGTCGGTGCTGAAGCGGCCGAGGTAGACGCTCTGCGCCAGTTCCTTCAGCTCGTCGAGCTCGTAGTACGAGGTCTGGCCGCGCCAGCGGTTGGGGCGCTGGTAGCTGTAGCCGTCGTAGCCCTCCTCGGCGTCGGCGGTATCGGCGTCGTTTTCCTGCGCGCGCCGGCCCGCGACCATGTCGAAGAAGCGCGGCAACTGCGCCGGCGCGATGCGCAGGAACTGCACATCCACTTCGGGCGTGTTGATGGTGACGACCGGCAGCCCGCCGCTCTCGCCGGCCGGCAGCACGATGCCGCGGCTGGCGAAATAGAACGACGCCGGCATGGCCTCGCTGCGCGCCGCGCATTCGGCCGCGTTGCCGAGCTTGTCGCCGCCGCGCGCCGCGAGCGCGCCGTCGAGCTTGACGGTGTAGTCGTGATCGGGCGTGGCGAACGGCAGCCAGAGCACGCGCGGGTTGTCGCCGAGCACCCAGCGCGGCGCCACGTCCTGACCGTTGTCGCTCGCATGCAGCAGCTTGCCGAAGTCCTGCTTCGGGTCGAGCGGCCGGGTGAAGTCGAGCGCGATGGCCGGCGTGCCGTCGAGCAGGCGCGGCTTGCAGCCGGCCAGCTCGAACGGTGCGGCGGCGCCGATCTCGGCGCTGGAGCCGGCCTTGTCGCCGCCGCAGCCGGCCAGACCCGCCAGCATTGCAAGCGCGCCCAGCGCGCGGGTGGACCATCGTTTCGCGATTGCGAAGCTCATTGCGCTCTCCTGTGCAGGCGGGCGCGAGTCTAGCGATGCCGGCTGGAGCCGTCATGCCGCGTGGCTATAATCCGCGCCTCGCATAACGCCTTGATTCATCGAAAAAACTTGGAGTTCGCATGATTTCTGTCGCCTACGCGCAGACCGCCGGCGCGCCGGCCGGCCCCGAAGCGCTGCTGTTCCAGTTCGGGCCGTTTGTTCTCATCTTCGCGGTCATGTACTTCCTCATGATCCGGCCGCAGATGAAGCGCCAGAAGGAAATGAAGGCGATGCTCGATGCGCTGCAAAAGGGCGATGAAGTCATCACCGTCGGCGGCGTGCTCGGCAAGGTCAGCAAGGTCACCGACCACTACCTCACGGTCGAAGTGGCCAGCATCAAGGAAGGCCCGATCGAGCTGCTGGTGCAACGCCAGGCAGTGCAGTCCGTTCTCCCCAAGGGCACGATCAAGAGCCTATGAACCGCTACCCGCTCTGGAAGTACCTGCTGATCGCCTTCGCGCTGCTGTTCGGCCTGCTGTATTCGGTGCCGAACTTCTTCGGGCAGAGCCCGGCGGTGCAGGTATCGAGCGGGAAAGCCACCGTCAAGGTCGAGCCCGCGCTGCTCGACCGCACGACCCAGCTGCTGGGCGACGCCGGCCTCAAGGCCGACGCCGCCGTGTTCGAGGCCACGCAGACCGGCGGCACGCTGCGTCTGCGCTTCCACGACACCGACACCCAGCTCAAGGCCAAGGACGCGCTGCAGAAGGCGCTCGCGCCCGACGTCGACAACGCCGATTACGTCATCGCGCTCAATCTGGCGACCGACACGCCGCTGTGGATGCAGTCGATCCGCGCGATGCCGATGTATCTCGGCCTCGATCTGCGCGGCGGCGTCCACTTTCTGATGCAGGTCGACACGGCCGCCGCGCTCGGCAAGAAGCTCGACGCGCTGCAATCCGATCTGCGGCTGCAATTGCGCGACAAGAACATCCGCCATGCCGGCATCAGCCGCGCCGGCAATGTGGTGAGCATCGCCTTCAATGCCGACGACCAGCGCCAGCGCGCGCGCGACCTGCTCGCCGACAATTTCCGCGACTTCACCGTGACCCAGTCGGGCGAAGGCAGCGACCTCAAGCTGAGCGCCACGCTCGGCGACAAGGCGCTGATCGCCGCCAAGGACGCGGCCGTCAAGCAGAACATGACCACGCTGCACAACCGCGTGAACGAGCTCGGCGTGAGCGAGCCCGTGGTGCAGCAGCAGGGCGCCGACCGCATCGTGGTCGAGCTGCCCGGCGTGCAGGACGTGGCCCAGGCCAAGAAGATTCTCGGCCGCACCGCCACGCTCGAAGTGCGCATGGTCGACGACTCGCCCGAAGCCACGCAGGCGCTCGCCGCCGGCAGCGTGCCCTTCGGCCTCGAGCGCTATGTCGAACGCGGCGGCCGCGCGCTGCTGCTGCGCAAGGACGTGGTCCTGACCGGCGACAACCTGCAGGACGCGCAGGCCGGCTTCGATTCGCAGAAGCAGGTGCCGGCCGTGCATCTGGCGCTCGACGGCAAGGGCTCGGCGATCTTCCGCACCGTCACGCGCGACAGCATCGGCAAGCGCATGGCCATCGTGCTGATCGAGAAGGGCCGCGGCGAAGTCATCACCGCGCCGGTCATCCAGAGCGAAATCTCCGGCGGCCGGGTGCAGATCAGCGGCTCGATGACGACGCAGGAATCGGCCGAACTGGCGCTGCTGCTGCGCTCGGGCTCGCTCGCCGCGCCGATGGAAATCGTGGAAGAACGCACCATCGGCCCGAGTCTCGGCGCCGACAACATCGCCAAGGGCTTCCATTCGGTGCTGTGGGGTTTCGTGGCGATCGCCGTGTTCATGGCCATCTACTACGCGGCCTTCGGCGTGTTCTCGGTGGTGGCGCTGGTCTGCAACCTGATGCTGCTGGTGGCGCTGCTGTCGCTGATGCAGGCCACGCTCACCCTGCCCGGCATCGCGGCCATCGCGCTCACGCTCGGCATGGCCATCGACGCCAACGTGCTCATCAACGAACGCATCCGCGAGGAGCTGCGCGCGGGCCTCGCGCCGCAGCAGGCCATCAAGGCCGGCTACGAGCACGCCTGGGCCACCATCCTCGACTCCAACGTCACCACGCTGATTGCGGGCGTGGCGCTGCTGGTGTTCGGCTCGGGCCCGATCCGCGGCTTTGCGGTGGTGCACTGCCTCGGCATCCTCACCTCGATGTTCTCGGCCATTCTCGTGAGCCGCGCGCTCGTCAACCTGGTCTATGGCCGCCAGCGCAAGCTGCAAAAGGTGGCGATCGGGACGGTCTGGAAATCCGGCGCCTCGGCTTGAGCCGCCACTAGAGAAACAGGCAAATGGAATTCTTCCGAATCCGGCGCGACATCCCGTTCATGCGCCACGCGATCGTGTTCAACGCGATCAGCGCCCTCACCTTCGTGCTCGCGGTGGTCTTCATCGCGATCCGGGGCTTCCACTTTTCCATCGAGTTCACCGGCGGCACGCTGATGGAAGTGAACTATGCGCAGGCCGCCGACGTGGCCAGCGTGCGCGGTCTGGTCGAGGCCCAGGGCTATGCCGATGCCCAGGTGCAGGCCTTCGGCACGCCGAGCGATGTGCTGATCCGCCTGCCGCTGCGCAAGGGCGAGAGCAGCGCCCAGCAGAGCGACGAGCTGCTCAGCGTGCTCAAGGCCGATCCGGCCGGCGCCGGGCTCGAACTGCGTCGCGTGGAATTCGTCGGCCCGCAGGTCGGCGAGGAGCTGTTCGAGAACGGCGCGATGGCGCTGCTGGTAGTCGTCATCGGGATCATGGTCTACCTCGCGCTGCGCTTCGAATGGAAGTTCGCGGTCGCGGCCATCGTCGCCAACCTGCACGACGTGGTCATCATTCTTGGCTTCTTCGCGCTGTTCCAGTGGGAGTTCTCGCTGTCGGTGCTGGCGGCGGTGCTGGCCATCCTCGGCTACTCGGTCAACGAGTCGGTCATCATCGCCGACCGGATCCGCGAGAACTTCCGGAAGATGCGCAAGGCCAGCGTGGACGAGGTGATCGACAACGCCATCACGTCCACCATCAGCCGCACGATCATCACGCACAGCCTCACGCAGGTGATGGTGCTGACCATGCTGATCTTTGGCGGCCCGACGCTGCACTACTTCGCGGTGGCGCTGACCATCGGCATCTGCTTCGGCATCTACTCGTCGGTGCTGGTGATGGCGCCGCTCACGCGCTGGCTCGGCGTGTCGCGCGAGGATCTGGTCAAGCCGGTCCGCAAGGACGACGGCAACACGGTCGAGCCCTGATGAAGCTGCGCGTCTGGGATCTGCCGACCCGGGTCTTCCACTGGAGCTTTGCGGCGGCGGTCACGGCGGCCATCGTCAGCGCCAAGGTCGAGGCCTTCGACTGGCATTTCCGCTTCGGCTATGCGGCGCTGGCGCTGCTGGCGTTCCGGCTGGTCTGGGGCGTGGTCGGGCCGCGTTATGCGCGCTTCGCCGGTTTTGTGGCGGCGCCGGCGCGGGCGCTGGCCTATCTGCGCGGCGCGCCGCATGACGCGCCCGGGCACAACCCGCTCGGCGCCTGGTCGGTGCTGGCGCTGCTGGTAATCGTGGGCGTGCAGGCGGTCACGGGCCTGTTCACCAGCGACGATGTGATGGCCTCGGGTCCGCTGATCGACACGGTGGCGAGCGGCACGGCCGATCTGCTCGGCCGGCTGCATCGCTTCAATGCCACGACGGTCTACGCCATCGTGGCGCTGCATGTCGGCGCGGTGGTCTTCTACGCCCGCGTCAAGCGCAAGCCGCTGGTGCCGGCGATGCTCACCGGCGATGCCGAGGTCGCCATGGCCGCGCCGCCGGCGCGCGACGATGCGCTGGTGCGCCTCGGCGCGCTGGCGCTACTCGCGGCCTGCTCGGCCGGCGTGTGGTGGCTGGCGACGCTGCTGCCGGCCAGCGCCGGCTGACGCGCCCCGCCGCCTTCAAGCAAAAAAGCCCGACGCGCAAACGTCGGGCTTTTTTGTTGTGCGCGGCTGCCGCCGGCCTACTTGCGATAGGACTCGTGGCAGCTCTTGCAGCTGCTGCTGGTGGTGGTGAGCTGGCCGCGCAGGCCATCGAGCGTGGCGGCGCTGGCCGGCAGCAGCTTGGCCTGCACCTCGAACTTGTCGGCCAGCTGCTTGAACTCGGCGGCGTTCTTGATCGGATCGGCCTTCAGCTCGCCGAGCGTGCCGGGCACGAAGGCTTCCCAGGGCAGCGTGGACAGCGTTGCGATCAGCTGGGCCGAGGCTTGCGCCTTGGCCGCGTCGAACGGCACATCGCCCTTGGCCATCGCGCCCAGACGCTTCATGTGCGTGCTCATGATGTTGAACACGCCTTCGCGGTACTCGACCGCTTCCTTGGGCTTGGCAAAGCCATCGGCGGCGTGGACGGGCGCGGTGGCAAGCACCAGCGCGCCCAGCGTGGCGGCGCGCAGCAACTTCGACTTCATGACGAATCCTCGGGCAGTGGGAAGAAGCCCGGGATTCTAGGTGCGGCCGATTGCAGGCTTATTCGGCCTTCACGCCCTCGACCTGGATGCGCAGCGTCACATCCATCTTGAAGCCGTAGCCCTTGCCGTAGTCGATGCCGAAATCGGCGCGGTTGAAGGTGCCGATCGCATCGGCGCCGCAGGCTTCGCGCTTGAGCATCGGATGCGGCTTGCAGAGGAACTTGTCGATCTTGAGCGTGACCGGCTTGGTCACGCCATGCAGCGTGAGTTCGCCGTCCACTTCGGTCGGCGTGTCGCCGTTGAACTTGACCAGCTTGCCCTTGTAGGTCGCGGTCGGAAACTTCTCCACGTCGAACATCTCGGGGCCCTTGGCGTGCTCGTTCATCTTGGCGTGGCCGAAGTTGATCGAGGCGGTGTCGATGGTCACGTCGACCGCGCCGGTCTTGGCTTCCTTGTCGAGCACGACCGTGCCGCTGTTCTTCTCGAACTTGCCGCGCCAGGTCGACAGGCCGCCCATGTGGTCGGCTTCGAAGCTCGGATAGGTGTGGGCCGGATCGAGGTTGTAGGTGACCGGGGCGGCAACGGCGGCGGCCGAGGCCAGCGCGAGCGAGGCGGCAATGACGAGTGACTTCATGAACGAACTCCTGGGCAGAGGTTGAGGCGGGAAAAGCGGCCGCGCGGGCAGGCGCGGACCGGAAAAAATCGATGCGGGCTTACTTGCCGGCCGGCACGGCCAGCTTGAACTTGATGACGACCTCGTCGGCCACCATGCCGGTGTCCTTCCATTCGCCCTCGCCGATGTCGAAGGCGAGGCGCTTGATCGGCAGCGCGCCGCTGAACACGGTGGCGCCGGCGCCCGGCGCGACGGTGACCGGCACGGTCAGCGTCTGGGTCTTGCCCTTGATGGTCAGCGTGCCGGTGGCGTCGAACTTGCCGGCCGCGCCCGGCTTGACCGCCGTGGTCACGAAGCTGGCCTTGGGAAACTGGGCCGCGTTGAACCAGTCCTTCTTGAGCACTTCCTTGTTGTATTCGGGATCGCCGAGGTCGAAGCCGGCCACGTCGATGTCGATGCGCGCCTTGGCCTCGGCGGGCTTGGCCGGGTCGTAGGTCACGTCGCCGGAAATCTTGCGGAAGGCCGCGTCGACCGGCACGCCCATCTGCTTGAAGGTGACGCTGACGGCGCTCTTGGCCACATCGACCGGCGCGGCAAAGGCCAGGGCGGGAAGTGCCAGGGCGAGCGCCGCCGCAGCACGCACGAATACGGGCTTGTTCATGTCCAACCTTTCAGGGGATGGCGCCGCCTTGCGCGGCGCGATGGAAGTTCAGTCGCTCAGCGCGGGCCACCCGGCAACATGCGACGCAGCACATCGTCGCGATCGATGAAGTGATGCTTGAGCGCCGCCGCCGCATGGCCGGCCACCACGGCCGCCATGGCCCAGGCGATGAGTTCGTGCGCTTCCTTCAGCACCGGCTTGAGCGCCGGATCGGGCCCGATCACCACCGGCAGCGGCAGCACGCCGAGGTAGACCACCGGAAAGCCGGCCGCCAGGCTGTACAGATAGCCGACGAAGGGCACGGCAAAGATGAAGAAGTACAGCGCCAGATGACCGCCGTGGGCCAGCAGCTTTTCCCAGGGCTTCATGTGCGCGGGCAGCGCCGGCGGTTCATGAAACAGCCGCCAGATCAGGCGCAGGCAGGCCAGCCCGAACACCGTCACGCCGAGCCACTTGTGCCAGTTGAAGTACTTGAGCTTGGTCGGCGTCATGCCCGGCATGTCGGTCATCACCAGCGCCAGCCCGAAGGCCAGCACGATGAGCAGCGCCACCAGCCAGTGCAGCAGCTTGGCGATGCCGGTATAGCCGCGAATGTCAGTCATCGTTTTCTCCGTTGTTGGCAGCGGCGGACTGCGATCCGCCAAAGTTTTCAAGGCTGTGCAGCAGCCGCGCGAGCCGTTCGTTCAGCTCGGCCAGTTCCTCGCAGCCGTGGGCGTCGAAGGCCGACGAGCAATGCGCGAGCTGCTGCGGAAACACCTGCTCGAACAGCGCCTGACCACAGGCGGTGAGCCTGACGCGGGTGCTGCGTCCGTCCGATTCATGCGCGCAGCGGCCGACCAGCCCGCGCGCCTCAAGCCGGTCGACCACGCCGGTCAGCGTGCCCTTGGTAATCAGAGTCCGCTCGCCCAGTTCGCGAAAGGTCATGCCGTCGGTATTGCCGAGCGTGGCCAGAATGTCGAACTGCGGCCCGGTCAGGCCGAACTTGCGCACGTTGGCATTCGACAGGCGCTCGAAGGCCTGGAAGCAGCGGGTGAGCAGCCGGATCGTCGGCAGCGCGCGCTTGTAGTCGAGTGGATCGGTCGGATTCATGTTGGTTCGCATTAGAACTAAATCGGCAGCGGCTGTCTATCGGCAGCAAATACTTGTGATGTAACAAAAAGGCCGCCGCGTCCGGAGACGGCGGCGGCCTTGAAGGCGGCAAATCGATGGCGGCAGCGGTGCAGCGGCTGAGTTGCGGCCACGGCTGCGGGCGGCATGGCGCCAGCCCGGCGCGCACGCGGCAGGCGCCACCGCCCGCCCGGCGATCAGGCGCGGCGCGCCAGCTCGACCGCCTTGCCGATATAGCTGCCCGGCGTCAGCGCCAGCAGCGGCGCCTTGGCCTCCTCGGGAATCGCCAGCCCCTGGATGAAGGCGCGCAGCGTCTCGGCGGTGATGGCCTTGCCGCGCGTCAGCTCCTTGAGCTGCTCATAGGGATTGGCCACGCCGTAGCGCCGCATCACGGTCTGGATCGGCTCGGCCAGCACTTCCCAGGACGCGTCGAGGTCTTCAGCGATGCGCGCCGGGTTCGTCTCCAGCTTGTTCAGCCCGCGCAGGCAGCTGTCCCAGGCCAGCGTCGAATAGCCGAAGGCCACGCCGATGTTGCGCAGCACGGTCGAATCGGTGAGGTCGCGCTGCCAGCGCGAGACCGGCAGCTTCTCGCTCAGATGCTTGAGCACCGCATTGGCCAGGCCCAGATTGCCTTCGCTGTTCTCGAAGTCGATCGGGTTGACCTTGTGCGGCATGGTGCTGGAGCCGATCTCGCCGGCCTTGAGCTTCTGCTTGAAGTAGCCGAGCGAGATGTAGCCCCAGACGTCGCGGTTCAGGTCGAGCAGGATGGTGTTGGCGCGCGCCACGGCATCGAACAGCTCGGCCATGTAGTCGTGCGGCTCGATCTGGATGGTGTGCGGATTGAAGGTCAGGCCGAGCGAGTTCTCGACCACGTTCTTCGAGAACGCCTCCCAGTCCAGCTCCGGATAGGCCGACAGATGGGCGTTGTAGTTGCCGACCGCGCCGTTCATCTTGCCCAGGATCTGCACCGCCTCGATGCGGGCGATCGCGCGCTTGAGCCGCTCGGCCACGTTGGCGAATTCCTTGCCCAGCGTGGTCGGCGACGCGGTCTGGCCGTGGGTGCGCGACAGCATCGGCGTCTCGGCCTCGGCATGGGCGATCTCCACCAGCCGCGCCAGAACCTTGCCCAGTGTCGGCAGCAGCACCTCGGCGCGCGATGCGCTCAGCATCAGGCCGTGCGAGGTGTTGTTGATGTCTTCGCTGGTGCACGCAAAGTGGATGAACTCGGCGGCGGCCTCCAGCTCGGCATCGCCCTTCACCTTCTCCTTCAGGAAGTACTCGACCGCCTTCACGTCATGGTTGGTGACGGCCTCGATGGCCTTGATGCGCGCCGCGTCTTCGAGCGAAAAGTCGGCGCCGATGGCGGCCAGTCGCGCGCGCGCGGCGGCGCTGAACGGCTTGAGCTCGGGCAGGCCGGCATCGGACAGCGCGACCAGCCAGGCCAGCTCGACGCGCACGCGGCTGCGCATGAAGCCGGCTTCGGAAAGATGCTCGCGCAGCGGCTCGGTCTTGCCGGCATAGCGGCCATCGAGCGGCGACAGCGCCAGCAGCGCATTGGCCAGTTGCGGCGCGATGGCCGGGGAAGAAGCGGAAAGGTTGTCGTTTGCCATGGTGATCCGTCGAAAATCTGGCGCGGATTCTACGCGCCGGCCTGTCCTGCTCCGCGCCACAAGCCAAGTGGAATCAGGCACTTGCGCGAGGGTGGCCGGCTATACTCGGCGCCACTTCGATCGCTGCATCCCAAGACATGAAACTTATCGGGTCCCTCACTTCTCCCTACGTGCGCAAGGTGCGCGTCGTCCTCGCCGAGAAGAAACTCGACTACAAGTTCGAACTCGACAATGTCTGGGGGCCCGACAGCCGCATCCTCGACACCAATCCGCTCGGCAAGGTGCCCTGCCTGGTGATGGAAGACGGCAGCGCCATCTTCGATTCACGCGTCATCGTCGAATACCTCGACGGGCTCAGCCCGAACGCCAAGCTCATCCCGCCCAACGGCCGCTCGCGGCTTGAGGTGCGCGTGCTCGAAGCGCTCGGCGACGGCGTCTGCGATGCGGCGGTCGCGATCCGGCTCGAATCGCTGCGCGCGCCCGAGAAGCAGGACGAAGCGGTATTCGTGCGCAATCGCGCCAAGCTCGATCACGGCGTCGCCGCCTTCGCCACCAGTCTCGGCGACAAGCCCTGGTTCAGCGGCGTGACGCTCACGCTCGGCGACGTTGCCGCCGGCGTGGCGCTCGGCTATCTCGACTTCCGCATGACCGATCTCGACTGGCGCGCCGCCCATCCCAACCTGGGCCGCTGGTTCGACAAGTTCGCCAAGCGCCAGAGCTTCATCGACACCGCGCCGCCGGCGGCCTGAAGCCGGCCGCCGCGCCATCCGCGCGGCAGATCGTCCGGGCATTCCCTGCAATCCATGAACAGCGCGCCTCGCCGGCCGCTGTTTGCCCGCATGCGCGCCGGTCGCGCCACTTACCGTGGGGTCCCTGTCCGGCGTGAGCCTGCGTCTGCCGTCTGCCCACGCGCCACGCCGCTGCCCAACATCCACCCGGAGGGACCGTGCGCCTCGAAACCCTGTTCAAGCAGCCCTATGCGCTGCCCGCCATTCCCAAGGTCGTCCACGAACTGATCGCCAGCTTCGAGCAGGAAGACATTCCGGTCGAAGCCCTGAGCAACAAGCTCGCGGCCGATGCCGTGCTCACCGCCAAGCTGCTGCGCATGGCCAACTCCACCTACTTCCATGTGTCGAAGACCGTGGGCACGGTGCAGGACGCGGTGCTGATGCTCGGCTTCATGAATGTGCGCACGCTGGTCATCAGCTCGGGGCTGGCGGCGGCCAACAAGCCGCTGCCCGGCATCGACATGAAGCATTTCTGGCGCTACAGCCTGCACACGGCGGTGGCCGCGCGCTGGCTGGCCGGACCGGCCGGCGTCAACAGCGAGCTGGCCTTCACCGCCGGGCTGATGAACGCCATCGGCGAGCTGGTGATGCATGCCGGCATGCCGGCCGAGATGCTGGAGCTGTCCAAGCATGCCGACACGCTCGATGCGCGCCGGCCCGACATGGAGCGCACCTCGTTCGGCTATGACCATTCGGCGGTCAGCGCCGAGCTGGCCCGGCAGTGGAAGTTTCCGGCCGATCTGGTCGAGGCGCTGCGCGGCTGCGTCGATCCGCTGAGCGTGGCGCCGGCGTCGCGGCTGGCGGCGGTCATCCACATTGCGGCCTGGCGCGCGCGCGCCGACGAGAAGGGCCTGGCGCAGGAGGAGATCGACGCGACCTTCCCGGCCGCCGTGGCCGAATCGATCGGCCTCGCGCCCGACCTGGTGCTGCGCCGCATGCCGGCGCTGAGCGCCCTGGCCGAAGGACTGGAAGCGATGGTGAACTGAACCGCACCCGCACCACGCAAGGGCGGGCGGCCGCGATGGCCGCCCGCCCTTTTTCCTTGCCGCCACGCATTGCCTGGGCCCGTGCCGACGCGCGCCCTCTCGGCAATGCCCCGCTCAGGCCGCAGCCGCCGGCGCGCGCGGCGCAAAGCTGTCGCTGCGCGCAAGCGGCCAGTACTCGCGGAACACATGCTGCTGCACCTCGGCCGCATCGCCGGCGCCGCGCAGCAGCTCGCCCGGCTCAAGCCAGGGCAGCAGATGGCTCAGCAGCCGCACCTCGGCTTCGGACAGCCGCCGCACGATGTGCATCGGCCCGAGCTCATCCGGATGCGCGAGGCCGGCAGCGGCCAGCAGCTCAGCCAGCGCCTTGAGTGTGTTGCGGTGAAAGGCCGCGACGCGCTCGGCCTTGTCGGGCACGACCAGCGCGCGCTGACGCCAGGCGTCCTGCGTCGCCACGCCGGTCGGGCAGCGGCCGGTATGGCAGTTCTGCGCCTGCAGGCAGCCGAGCGCGAACATGAAGCCGCGCGCCGAGTTGCACCAGTCGGCGCCCAGCGCCAGCGTGCGCGCCACGTCGAAGGCAGTGACGATCTTGCCCGCCGCGCCGATGCGGATGCGGTCGCGCAGATTCACGCCCACCAGCGTGTTGTGCACCAGCAGCAGCCCGTCCTGCATCGGCGTGCCGACGTGATCGGTGAACTCGACCGGCGCCGCGCCGGTGCCGCCCTCGCCGCCATCGACCACGATGAAATCCGGCGTGATGCCGGTCTCCAGCATCGCCTTGACGATGCCGAACCATTCCCACGGATGACCGACGCAGAACTTGAAGCCCGTGGGCTTGCCGCCCGACAGCGTGCGCAGCCGGTCGACGAATTGCAGCAGCTCGACCGGCGTGGAAAACGCCGAATGCGCGGCCGGTGAATTGCAGTCCTGCCAGGCCGGCACGCCGCGCGCCTCGGCAATCTCGGGCGTGACCTTGGGGCCGGGCAGCACGCCGCCGTGGCCGGGCTTGGCGCCCTGGCTCAGCTTCAGCTCGATCATCTTCACCTGCCTGTCGCGCGCGTTCTCGGCAAAGCGTTCGGCGCTGAAGCTGCCGTCGTCGTTGCGGCAGCCGAAGTAGCCCGAGCCGATCTCCCAGATCAGGTCGCCGCCATGCACGCGGTGATGCCGGCTGATGCTGCCCTCGCCGGTGTCGTGCGCAAAGCCGCCCTGCTTGGCGCCGCTGTTGAGCGCGAGGATGGCGTTGGCCGACAGCGCGCCAAAGCTCATCGCGCTGATGTTGAACACGCTCATCGAATAGGGCTTGGCGCGGCCGGCGCCGACGACGATGCGGAAATCGCTGCTCGCGATGTGCGCCGGCGCGATGGAATGCGCGATCCATTCGTAGCCGCGCGCATGCGTGTCGAGCTGGGTGCCGAACGGCCGCTTGTCCAGCTCCTGCTTGGCGCGCTGGTAGACGATGCTGCGCTGGTTGCGCGAGAACGGCCGCTCCTCGGTGTCGTCCTCGACGAAGTACTGGCGGATCTCGGGCCGGATCTTCTCGAAGAAGAACCGGAAATGCGCCAGCAGCGGGTAGTTGCGCCGGATGCTGTGGCGGGTCTGGGCGAAGTCCCAGACGCCGACCAGCGTCAGCGCGCCAAAGGCGGCGGCCGAGCCGTCGGCCCAGGTCCAGCGCCCGTGCAGCAGCAGGCTGACGGCAAGCGCCGCAAGTGCGGCCAGTGGGGCGAGATAGCGCAATGGCATGGCGATCGATCCGGTTGAAGCGCCCCGCGCAGCACTGCGGCGACGGGGCCGGGCGCCAATTGTCGGCCGCGACCGATACCGCTCGATGACCCGATCAGGCGGCGCAAGCCGGGGCTGATCTCGGGCGCCTGCCTGCTGGCTGGCAAGGCCCACGGGGTTTTCCCTCGAACCGGGGGCATCGACCCTGAGACGGCCATTTCCGTCAGCAATTGGTCAGGCGGTCCACTGAGAGTGCGGGCGATGGGGAAGTCAAAAGCAATTGCCCCATGCATAAATCCAAGCGAGGAGAGAGACATGAGTGACCCGGTGGTGGCCAGGATCCAGGCCAATCCCAAGTACAAGGAGCTGAAGTCGAAGCGCAATACCTTCGGCATCACGCTGCTGATCCTGATGCTGGTCGTCTACTACGGCTACATCGCGCTGATCGCGTTCAACAAGGAGTTCCTCGGCACGCCGCTGGGTGCGGGCGTGACGACGATCGGGGTGCCGATCGGCTTCGGCGTGATCCTCTTCACCATCGCCATCACCGGCTTCTACGTGCAGCGCGCCAACGGCGAATTCGACCGCCTGACCGCCGAGATCCTCGCGGAGGAAGTCAAGTGAACCAGCTTCTCAAATGCCTCTTTGCGCTCGGCGCGCTCGCCGCCGCCGGCGGCGCGCTCGCCGCCGGCGCCGACATGGGCCAGGTCGCCAAGCAGGAAACCAACTGGACCGCGATCGGCATGTTCGCGGTCTTCGTCGTGGCCACGCTGTTCATCACCAAGTGGGCGGCGGCCAAGACCAAGTCGGCGGCCGATTTCTACACGGCGGGCGGCGGCATCACCGGCTTTCAGAACGGCCTTGCAATCGCTGGCGACTACATGTCGGCTGCCTCGTTCCTGGGCATTTCGGCGGCGGTCATGGCCAACGGCTATGACGGCCTCATCTACTCCATCGGCTTCCTGGTCGGCTGGCCGGTCATCACCTTCCTGATGGCCGAACGCCTGCGCAACCTCGGCAAGTTCACCTTCGCCGACGTGGCTGGCTACCGCTTCAAGCAGACGCCGATCCGCGCCTTCGCGGCCTCGGGCACGCTGGTGGTCGTGGCCTTCTATCTCATCGCCCAGATGGTCGGCGCGGGCCAGCTCATCAAGCTGCTGTTCGGCCTTGAATACTGGGTGGCGGTGGTCATCGTCGGCGCGCTGATGATGGTCTACGTGCTGTTCGGCGGCATGACCGCCACCACCTGGGTGCAGATCATCAAGGCCTGCCTGCTGCTCGCCGGCGTGACCTTCATGGCCATCATGGTGCTGTCGCAGTTCGGCTTCAGCCCCGAGGCGCTGTTCGCCAAGGCGGTCGAGGTGAAGACCCAGATCGCGATCAACGGCGGCAAGACCACCGAAGAGGCGGCCAGCGTCGGCGCGTCGATCATGAAGCCGGGCGGCTTCGTCAAGGATCCGATCTCGGCCATCAGCTTCGGCATGGCGCTCATGTTCGGCACCGCCGGCCTGCCCCACATCCTGATGCGCTTCTTCACCGTCCCCGATGCCAAGGAAGCGCGCAAGTCGGTGTTCTGGGCCACGACCTGGATCGGCTACTTCTATGTGCTGATCTTCTTCATCGGCTTCGGCGCGATCACCCTGGTGCTCACCAATCCCGAGTACGCCGACACGGCCAAGGGCGTGATCCACGGCGGCGCGGGCACGGCCAACATGGCGGCGGTGCTGGTGGCCAAGGCGGTCGGCGGCAACATCTTCTTCGGCTTCATCTCGGCGGTAGCGTTTGCAACCATCCTCGCGGTGGTGGCCGGCCTCACGCTGTCGGGCGCCTCGGCGGTGTCGCACGACCTGTACGCGACGGTGTTCAAGAAGGGCAAGGCCGACAGCGCCTCGGAGCTCAAGGTCTCGCGCATCACCACCATCGCGCTCGGCGTGCTGGCGGTCACGCTGGGCATCGTGTTCGAGAAGCAGAACATCGCCTTCATGGTGTCGCTGGCCTTCGCGATCGCGGCTTCGGCCAACTTCCCGGTGCTGTTCATGAGCGTGCTGTGGAAGGACTGCACCACGCGCGGCGCGGTGATCGGCGGCTTCCTCGGCCTGATCTCGTCGGTGGCGCTCACCGTGGTGTCGCCGTCGGTGTGGGAAGCCACGCTCGGCAATCCCAAGGGCTCGGCGCTGTTCCCCTACACCTCGCCGGCGCTGTTCTCGATGGCCATCGGCTTCCTCGGCATCTGGATCTTCTCGCTGCTCGACCGCAGCGCCCAGGCCGCCAAGGAACGCGCCGATTTCGAAGCCCAGCAAGTGCGTTCGGAAACCGGTCTCGGTGCCTCGGGCGCGTCGGGTCACTGATCGCGGCACGGCCGGCCTTCGCGGGCCGGCCGCCGCAAAGCAAAAAGCCGGGCATGCCCGGCTTTTTTCATGGCTGCGCGCCCTGCGGCGGCGGCTTCAGTGGTTGCGCGCCAGCGGCCCGAGGGTCAGCTTTTCCATCTGCACGATCTGGCGCTCGAAGTCGCGCCAGCCCAGCATCGAGCGCTCGATGACGCCGGCGCGCACGCTGGCAGCGTACTGGGCGCGCATCGCGTCGAAGGGCGCGGACAGCGCGTTCGACAAGCAGGCGCGCGCCGCATCGGACACGTCCTGCATGTGATCGAGGCTGGGCTCGCAGGTGAGCGCGAGCGTCTTGTCGCGCAGCTCGGCCTGCTGTTCGAGGCTGGATTGAGTGAGGACGAACGGCCAGCTCGCAAGGCTGGTGGCGTAGGCAACGAAGGGCGTGAAGGGAAAGGAGTTGGTGCTCATGGCGCTCTCTAGGGTTTTCCCGAAGCTATCATGCAGTGCAGCAATTCAAGTCGCGGGAACAGCGCCGGTTTCCATCTTCTGGGATCGCTTACCAACTATTTCGACGATCGGTCGCCCGACCGGCCCGGATGGCAAGCGCTTGCCGACATCTATTGCGCGAGCAGCTGGCGCAGCTTGATGAAGGCCAGCCCGGCCATCACCGCATCGTTCACGGCGTTATGCGCCGGCCACATCGGCAGGCCGAGGTCGCGCATCAGCGTGGCAAACCGCAAGTCGATCTCGCTGCCCTGCTGATAGGGCGGCAGCTGGCGATGCTTGTACTCGTAGAACATGCCCGACACCTCGATCCTGGGCTGGGGCAGCGGCACGCCGAGCATCGGCCACATCAGCCGGTTGATCATCGCCACGTCGAATTCGAGGTAGTAGCCCACCAGCGGCCGGCTGCCGATGAAGTGAAGCAGTCTTTTCAATGCCTCTTCCGGCTCCAGCCCGCCGGCCACGTCGCGCTCGCGCAGGCCGTGAATGCGCACGCTCTCGCCCGACACGCCCTTGCTCGGCCTGACCAGCAGCTCCAGCCGCTCGCTGGTCATGATGCGATTGCCGACGATGCGCACCGCGCCGATCGACACGATCTCGTCGCGGCGGGTGTCGAGGCCGGTGGTCTCGCAATCGACCGACACCCATTCATCGGCGGGCGGCTTGTCGTAGAGGAAGCGGAAGCGCTCGTCGGCCAGGTGGTAGAGCAGCCATTCGCGCTTGACGCGCGACCACAGTCCGCCGCTCACAGCGCGTCCAGCCGGAAGCGGTGGCTGAGCAGCGCACGGAAGCGCTTGACCACGCCGAGCGTGTCCTTCAGCAGGTCGCGGTCGAGGCTGGAGAGCTTGTCGACCACGATGCCGCCGGCGCTGGCCCGGCCCTGTTCCAGCGCCGCGAGCCCCATCTTGAGCTTGAGGCCCATGAAGAAATGCAGGCTGTCGACCAGGTCGGTGCCCAGCTCGGCATCGAGCTTGCCGGCCGCGACCAGCGCCTCGATGCGGTCGACCGTGCCGGTCTCCACCAGCCGCGCATCGAGCGCCAGCGCGCGGATGCCGTGCACCAGCGGGAAGGTGCCGGCCTTCTTCAGGTCGAGCTGCTCGGCGCTCGAATCGCCGAGCGAGAACAGCCGGTTCCACCAGCCGCTGCTTTCGGCAAACGCATTGATGGCCGAGGCAAAGCGCGCGATCAGCGCATCGTTGTCGTTGACCAGCTTGAACACCTCGGCGCGCACCTCCTCCAGCAATTGCGGATCGCCGCAGACCGCATGCGCATCGAGGAAGATCGCCAGCGCCATCAGCGTCTCGGCGGTCGGCATGAGCAGCCAGCGCCGCACGGTCTGGCCGAACTCGGTGGCCGACATGCGCCAGTCGGCATTGCTGACCATGATCCGGCCCGGGCATTCCGGGTAGCCGAACTGCGCCAGCGCCTCGGACAGCTGCTGGCACAGCGCCGGCAGATCGTGCGGGCAGTCATAGCCGTCGCGCAGGATCAGGCCGTTGTCCTGGTCGGTCTTGAGCAGCTGCTCGCCACGCCCCTCGCTGCCCATCACGAACAGGCAGCTGTTTTCCACCAGATCGGGCGGCGCGATGAGCTGCCAGCTGCGCTCGAACAGCTTGGCGTTGAGCTCCTGCACCAGCTTGGCGATCAGGCTCACCTTGGTGCCGACGCGGAACAGCAGCGCGATCAGCCGCGTGATGTGCTCGGCCGGCGCCTTGAGCGCGGCGAGGTCGGCGGCCTCGTTGATCTGGCGCGTGATGAGCGTCGAGTGGTTGGACAGATAGCTCATCAGATCGAGCTGTTCGAGGATGCCCGTGATCTCGTCGCCGTCCTGCACCACCACCCGGCGCACGCGGTGCCGGATCATCGTCGCCAGCACATCGAACAGGTAGTCGCTCGGCCGCGCCGTCACCAGCTTGAAGTTGGCCAGCTCGCGCACCGCGAGTTGATCGAGCGGCCGGCCGTCGAGGATGGCGCGCTGCAAGCCGGTGTTGGTGAAGATGCCGATGCGAGGCGGGTTATGGCGCTCGTCGCGCACCAGCACATTGGCCGTGCGGTGCCGCTCGAAGAAGCGCACCACGCTCACGATGTCGGCCTCGGCATCGATGTAGCGCGCCGGCCGCAGCAGCAGTTCGCTCACGCGCGCGGTGGTCAGCGACTGCATCTCATGCTGGCTGTGGCGCTCGCTCAGCGCGCTCAGCTTCTTCGACAGATCGGCGAACAGCAGCGCGCCGAAGGTGGCGTTGCGGGAAATCAGCTCGGTGACGGCGGCGCGCGCCAGCTGATAAGCCAGCACCTCCTCCGACGCGACGAAGCGGCTGCCGACCTTGCCGGCCATCAGCGCGCGGCCGTCGAAGCAGTCGTCGGCGCCGTAGGTGGCCACCAGTTCTTCGCCATCGGTCTGGTTGACGAAGCCCTTGATGACGATGAACAGATGCGCCGGCTGCACGCCCGGTTCGAGAATCACCTCGCCCTCGCGGAAATACGCGATGTCGAGGCTGTCGCGCACCAGGCGACGCTCGTCGCCGCTCAGACAGTCGAAGGGCGAGACGGAGAAGTTGAAGGCGTTGGGCAAGCGATGACCTCGGCAAACCGGCTGCGAAACGTCCATTCTCGCGGCGCCATCGCGCGCGCGATTGGCGCGGCGCAAGCGGCGGTGCAATGCCACACAGGGCTTTCCCGGGGATTGCGCCGCCGCCCGGCTAGAGCTGCTTGAGCCAGCTGCGCAATTGCCGCGCATCGCCGGCCAGTTCCAGCATCGCTTCCAGCGTGCGGAGGCTCTTGCGGCAGGCGGCAACATCCGACTTGAGAATCGGCAGCAGCCCGTCCGGCCGCAGCCGCTCTTTCGCCGACAGGCCGAAGTCGGCAATGAATTCGCGCTCGATGCGCTGAATCTCGCTGTCCAGCTCGGCCAATTGGCCTTTGAGAATGCGCTGATAAGTGCCAAGCCGCGTTGCATCGAGATTGGCCAGATGCGCCTCGTCGATGTGCTCCAGCTCCAGTTGCAGCTCCAGCAATTGCAGCAGCTGGCCTTTTTCATAGGCGGCATTCACGCGCTGCATCAGCGCGGTCTTGCGCAATTGCTCGGCCGGATCGGGCTCGCGGTCGGGATGCAGTGCGCTGACCAGCTTGCGATAGACCTCGCGGATCGACTGGCTCAATTGCCGGGTTTCGGCTTCGCGCTTGTCGGCGCGCGCCTGGGCCTTGGCCGCCTTGCGATGGGCGGCGGCCTGGGCCTTGGCGGTTTCGTGCGCGGGGCGCGGTTCGTCTTGTGCCGGCGCATCGGCGGGCGGCATTTCGTCGGCTTGCGCGTCTTCGTCCGGATCGGAATGCGCATTGACCAGCCGGCGCATTTCCGCATCCTCGGCATGGCGCAGCACGCCGCCCGCCAGCCCGACGATCAATTCGGAAAGCTTGCTTCGCTCGTTTCTGGAAAAGCCCTTGCCGCCATGAATCGCATCGAGATCGAGGGCCAATTGCGCGCGCAATTGCCGCTCCTTGTCGCGCAGCGGAAACAGCTCGGTCAGGCATTTCTGCCGGAAGGCCGGAATCGCCTGCTCCCATTCGGCCAGCAAGGCGCGGCGTTGCCTGATGCGCTCGATGAGCGAATTGAAGGCGTCGTGCTCCGTGGCGGCCGCCGCCGCAGGCAGCAGCGCTGCTGCATCGACCGGCCGCTCGGCGCTCAATTCGCCGGCACCGTCGCGATGATCCCGCCGCCCAGGCAAACCTCGCCGTCGTAGACCACCGCCGATTGCCCCGGCGTCACCGCCCATTGCGGCGCGTCGAATGCCAGCGCAAATCCCTCCGCACTATCCGAATACACGCAAGCCGAATCGCTCTGCCGATAACGCGTCTTGGCTGCCAGCAATTGCGCCGACGGCGCCTCGCCCGCCACCCAGCTCGCCTGATCCGCAGTGAGCTTGTGCGACAGCAGCAGCGGATGCTCATGCCCCTGCACCACCACCAATTCATTGCGCGCCAAATCCTTGGCCGCGACAAACCACGGCTCGCCAATGCCGTCCGCGCCCTGAAAGCCCTTGAGCCCGCCGATATTGAGCCCCTTGCGCTGGCCCAGCGTGTAGAAACTCAGGCCCACATGCTGGCCGACCTTGCGGCCTTCGGGCGTGACCATCGCGCCGGGCGCATAACTCAGATAGCGATTGAGAAAGTCGCGGAACGGCCGCTCGCCGATGAAGCAGATGCCGGTCGAATCCTTTTTCTTGGCATTCGGCAGGCCGATGCGCTCGGCAATCTCGCGCACCTCGGTCTTGCGGATCTCGCCGAGCGGAAACAGCGTGCGGCTCAATTGCGCCTGATTCAGCCGGTGCAGGAAATAGCTCTGATCCTTGGTGTGATCGACCGCCTTGAGCAATTGATGCTTGCCGCTGGCCTCATCGAAGCGCACGCGCGCGTAATGGCCGGTGGCGATCATTTCGGCGCCCATGCGCATCGCATGATCGAGAAAGGCCTTGAACTTGATCTCGGCATTGCACAGCACATCGGGATTGGGCGTGCGGCCGGCCTGGTATTCGCGCAAGAATTCCGCGAACACGCGGTCCTTGTATTCGGCCGCGAAATTCACCGCCTCGATGTCGATGCCGATCACGTCGGCCACGCTCACCGCGTCGAGCAGATCCTGGCGCGTCGAGCAGTACTCGCTGTCGTCGTCGTCTTCCCAGTTCTTCATGAACAGGCCGATCACCTCGTAGCCCTGTTCCTTCAGCAGCCAAGCGGTCACCGACGAATCCACGCCGCCCGACATGCCGACCACCACGCGGCCGCGGCTCACGCCTGCCACACCGAGTCGTGGGTGAACAGCGCATCGAGCGGCAGCGGCGCGCGGCTCAGGCTGTCTTCGAGGCAGCGGACGATCAGCGGCGAGCGCAGCCGGCCGGCGGCTTCGGCAGCGCGCACCTCGTCGAGCGTGAGCCAGACCGTGCGCAGGATGCCGGTATCGAGCTGCCGGTCGGCGTGGAAGGCGCCGAGCGTGCCGACGAAGGCAAAGCGCAGCCAGGTCACTTCCTCGCCACCGCGCGCGCCGATGCTCATGTAAGTGCCGAGCCAGCCGGTCGGCACGAAGTCGTGCGCGGTTTCTTCCAGCGCCTCGCGCACCACGGCTTCGACGATGGATTCGCCGCGCTCCAGATGCCCGGCCGGGTTGTTCAGGCGCAGGCCGTCGGAGGTTTCCTCTTCCACGAGAAGAAAGCGGTCGTCGCGCCGGATGATGGCGGCGACGGTGACATTGGGTTTCCAGACGGACATGGCAGGCAGGCTTTTCGGTGTTGCAAGGCGGGCGACGATTCTAGCCAGCCGCTCCGTACCGACCCTGAGGCGAGGTTGCGCTGAACAAAATGTGGCTACCATCCGAAACACTTTGGTCCGACTCGCAGGCAACAGGCAAAACCTTGACGAAGGCTTGCCGCGGTCCCCGGCGCAATCGAGCGCTCACCGCCTTGCCCTGCCCGGACCGGGCTCTTCTCTCAATCGGTCGGCCCCGACATTCCCGGCTTAGCCGGACGCGAACGCCAGAAGGCCTCGCGTACTCCAGGTGGCTTTCGACCCTCGCCCCGCCCCGCCCTGCCCATCCCCAACGCATCGAGGAGATCCATGCGCATCGGCATCCCTTTGGAAAGCCGCTCCGGCGAGACGCGCATTGCCGCGACCGCCGAGACCGTCAAGAAATATGTCGCCGCCGGCCATGACGTGGTCGTGCAATCCGGCGCCGGCGACCGTGCCGCGCAACCCGACGCCGCCTTCGTGGCGGCCGGCGCCCGCATCGGCAGCGCCGCCGACGCCTTTGGCGCCGAACTGGTGCTCAAGGTGCGCTCGCCGCAAGCCGAGGAACTCGCGCTGATGAAACCCGGCACCGCCCTCGTCGGCATGCTGGAGCCGTTCAACGCCGAGGGCGTGGCCGCGCTGGCCGCTGCCGGCATCACCGCGTTTGCGCTCGAAGCCGCGCCGCGCACCACGCGCGCGCAAAGCCTCGACGTGCTCTCGTCGCAGGCCAACATCGCCGGCTACAAGGCGGTGCTGCTGGCCGCCGGCGTCTACGGCCGGATGATGCCGATGTTCATGACCGCCGCCGGCACCGTGAAGGCCGCGCGCGTGCTGGTGCTGGGCGCCGGCGTCGCCGGCCTGCAAGCGATTGCAACCGCCAAGCGCCTGGGCGCCGTGGTCGAGGCCAGCGACGTGCGCCCGGCCGTGAAGGAGCAGATCGAATCGCTCGGCGCCAAGTTCGTCGACGTGCCCTACGAGACCGACGAGGAGCGCGAAGCCGCCGCCGGCGTGGGCGGCTATGCCCGGCCGATGCCGCCGAGCTGGATGCAGCGGCAGTCGGTCGCGGTCGGCGAGCGCCTGAAGCAGAGCGACATCGCGATCACCACCGCGCTCATCCCGGGCCGCAAGGCGCCCACGCTCATCACCGAGGCGATGGTGCAGTCGATGCGCCCGGGCTCGGTGATCCTCGACATGGCGGTCGAGCAGGGCGGCAACTGCGAGATCAGCGAGCTGAACGGCATCGTCGTGAAGCATGGCGTGACGCTCGTGGGCGTGCCCAATCTGGCGGCCACCGTGCCGGCCGATTCGTCGGCGCTCTATGCGCGCAACGTGCTCGACTTTCTCCAGCTGGTCATCAACAAGGAAGGCGCACTGCACATCAACCGCGAGGACGACATCGTCGCGGCCTGCCTCGTGGCCGCCGACGGCCAAGTGCAGCGCAAGGGCTGAGGCCCCGTCAACACAACATCAGGAGACGGCCATGGAAGCCATCGATCACACCATCATCAATCTCATCATTCTCGTGCTGGCGGTCTACGTGGGCTACCACGTCGTCTGGGACGTGACCCCGGCCCTGCACACGCCGCTCATGGCGGTCACCAACGCCATCTCGGCCATCATCATCGTGGGCGCCATGCTGGCCGCCGCGCTCACCGAAACCGCGCTCGGCAAGACCATGGGCACGCTGGCCGTGGCGCTGGCGGCGGTGAATGTCTTCGGCGGCTTCCTCGTCACGCGGCGGATGCTGGAAATGTTCAAGAAGAAGGAGCCGAAGAAGGCTCCCGCTTCGGCCACGCATTGAGGAGCGCGCCAACATGACGTTCAGCCTCAACACGGTCGTGCTGCTGTATCTGGTGGCATCGATCTGCTTCATCCAGGCGCTCAAGGGCCTGTCGCATCCGGCCACGTCGCGGCGCGGCAATGCCTTCGGCATGTCGGGCATGGCGATCGCGGTGGTCACCACCATCGGCCTCATCTTCAAGCTGGCGCCCGAGTTGGCCGGTCCGGGCCTGGGCTATGTGCTGGCCGGGCTGGTGGTCGGCGGCGGCGCCGGCGCGCTGATGGCCAAGCGCGTCGAGATGACCAAGATGCCGGAGCTGGTCGCCTTCATGCACTCGATGATCGGTCTGGCGGCGGTCTGCATCGCCATCGCGGCGGTGGCCGAGCCCTGGGCCTTCAACATCGTGGCCAAGGGCGAGGCGATCCCCTACGGCAACCGCATCGAGCTGTTCATCGGCACCTTCGTCGGCGCCATCACCTTCAGCGGCTCGGTGATCGCCTTCGGCAAGCTGTCGGGCAAGTACAAGTTCCGGCTGTTCCAGGGCGCGCCGGTGCAGTTTGCCGGCCAGCACATGCTCAATCTGGTGCTCGGGCTGGCGATGCTGGGGCTGGGTCTGACCTTCGTGGTCACGCAGAGCTGGACGCCCTTCGTGCTGATGCTGCTGATCGCCTTCGTGCTCGGCGTGCTCATCATCATCCCCATCGGCGGCGCCGACATGCCGGTGGTGGTGAGCATGCTCAACAGCTATTCGGGCTGGGCGGCGGCGGGCATCGGCTTCAGCCTGAACAACAGCATGCTCATCATCGCGGGCTCGCTGGTCGGGTCATCGGGCGCCATCCTCAGCTACATCATGTGCAAGGCGATGAACCGGTCGTTCTTCAACGTGCTGCTGGGCGGCTTTGGCAATGCACCGGCGGCGGCCACCACCGGCGGCAGCGCCGAGCAGCGGCCGGTGCGCAGCGGCTCGCCCGACGATGCGGCCTTTCTGCTGAGCCAGGCCGAGACGGTCATCATCGTGCCGGGCTATGGCCTCGCGGTGGCGCGCGCCCAGCATCCGCTCAAGGAGCTGACCGACAAGCTCATCGAGCGCGGCGTGACGGTGAAGTACGCGATCCATCCGGTGGCCGGCCGCATGCCGGGCCACATGAACGTGCTGCTCGCCGAGGCCGAAGTGCCCTATGAGCAGGTGTTCGAGATGGAGGACGTGAACAGCGATTTCGGCGATACCGACGTGGTGCTGGTGCTCGGCGCCAACGACGTGGTGAACCCGGCCGCCAAGGACCCCAAGTCGCCGATCGCCGGCATGCCGATTCTCGAGGCCTACAAGGCGCGCCAGATCATCGTGAACAAGCGCTCGATGGCGAGCGGCTATGCCGGCCTCGACAACGAGCTGTTCTACATGGACCGCACGATGATGGTCTTCGGCGATGCGAAGAAGGTGGTGGAGGACATGGTGAAGGCGGTGGAGTAGGCGCCGCTCGCGGCGGGCAGCACGCCCGCCGCGCTTCCCATCAGGGCGATGGCCGGGCACAGTCCCGGCCATTTTCTTTTGCACGCAAGGAGCGGGTCATGGGGCGGATCGCGGTAGTGGCGGCCATGCGCGAGGAGCTGCACGGCTTTCTCGACGACATGGGCCGAACCGCCAGCAAGGAGACGCGCGCGGGCCGCGAGTTCTTCCTCGGCGAGATCGCCGGGCATGAGGTGGTGGCCGTGCTGTCGGGCATCGGCAAGGTGGCGGCGGCCATCACCGCGACCACGCTGCTCGACCGCTATGGCGTGGGCGCGGTGCTGTTCACGGGCGTGGCCGGCGGCGTCGGCGACGGCGTGCGCGTGGGCGACATCGTGATCGCCGACGCGCTGGTGCAGCACGACATGGATGCACGGCCGCTGTTCCCGCGCTTCGAGGTGCCGCTGACGGGCACGTCGCGCTTTGCGGCCGATGCGCAGCTCGCGGCACTCGCGCGCACGGCAGCCGAGCAGGCGCTCGCGCTCGATCTGGCGGCAGAAGTGGACGCGGCCACGCTCGCGGAATTTGGCGTGAGCGCGCCGCGCGTGCATGCCGGCCTGATCGCCTCGGGCGACCAGTTCATCGCCGATGCCGGCAAGGCGGCGCAGCTCTGCGCCGATCTGCCCGGCCTGCTGGCGGTGGAAATGGAAGGCGCGGCGGTGGCGCAGGTCTGCGCCGATCACGGCATGCCGCTGGCCGTGATGCGCACCGTGTCGGACCGCGCCGATGCGCATGCGGCCTTCGATTTCGGCCGCTTCGTCGAGCGCGTCGCCAGCCGGTACTCGCACGTTTTCGTGCGTCGGCTGCTCGATGCGCTCAGCGCGTGATGACGACCGGAATCTGCGTCAGATGCATCACCTTCTGCGAGGTGCTGCCGAGCAGCAGGCTGCCGATGGCGCCATGACCGCGACTGCCGATGAAGATGAACTTGGCGCCGGTTTCCTGCGCCACCCGCGCGATCAGGTCGGCCGGATCGCCGACTTCCTTGCGCTCGATGTACTTGAGGCCGGCGGCGTCGAGCTTGGCGCGCGCATCCTTGAGCGCCTGCTCCTGGGCCTCGGTGTAATAGTCCTGGAGTACGTCGTCGCTGAGCACCACGCCCATGCCGGTCATGACGGGCATCGGTACCGTGACGTTCAGCAGCACGATGTCGGGCGGCGACTTCAAGTCGGCCGACACGGCGATGAGCGTTTCGAGAGAACGCGTCGAGGTTTCGGAACCGTCGATGGCTGCCAGAACGCGGTCGATCATGTTGAATTCCCCTGTGCATGAAGGCCGGCCCCGACGCATCTGCATCAGCGTCGCCGGGCCCTCGAATTCATTCTGCGCGCCACGACGGCCGCCCGCTTGACGGATGTCAACGGCGCCCGGGCCGCTCCGGCCGGCAAGCCAGGCGCCTGCGGCGGGCATCAACCAAGGAAATAGCGATGATGGGAGTGACGACCAAGATCAAGGACGGTCTGCGCACCGCCATGGGGGTGCGCGTCGATCGCGCGCTGCCGCAGCCGGGCGCCATGCCCGGCCACGGCGCGCACATCGCCCGTGCCGATGTGCGTGTCCGTGTCACCGCCGAGATGAACGAGGAGCTGTGGGCTTGGCTCACCGCGCGCGGCTGGCGCGAGATCGATCTGCGCTCCGACCGGCGCCGCTATCGCGTCGGCAAGCCGTCGGCCACCGAGGAACTGGCCTTCGCCGACAGCGAGCACGACCGCGAGCGCATCGAGCGGCTGGTGATGGACAGCGCCGACTACTCGCACCTCGAGTTGGCGCGCAAGCCGCAGCGCTGAGGATTTGCCGGGCGCCCGCGCAAGGCGGGCGCTCCGGCCGTGTCAGCGCTGCGGCTGGCAGCGCCGGACCGGCACCAGCACCAGCGCCGTGCGGGCCTGATAGACCTCGAACAGCACGGTGAGAAACAGCAGCTCGGCGGTCACGTCGATGAACACGCCCAGCCCGGCCATCGACCAGAACGGCCACATCGGGCCGAAATCGCCGCAGCGGTCGACCGTCCGGCGCAATCCGCGCAGGTGATAGCAGCCGAAGGCCGCGAGCGCGAACGCCAGCAGCCAGGGCGCACCGCCCAGCCGGCCGAACATCAGGCCATCGGCCAGCGGCATGCCCGCCAGCCGCCAGCAGCCGATGCCCACCGCCAGCAGCAGCACCAGCCGCAGCGTTGCCTGCGCATTGAGCAGCGCGCGCTCGGCACTGCGCAGCCCCCAGCCTTCCACCACCATGCCCGCCATCATCATCTTCATCTCTCGATCGCAGCGAAATCGACGACCCGCAAGTCTGCTTCCATCCTGAATGACGCCGGACGAATTGTCAGTCGTTACAACGCGATGACTGACCTCGAACAAGACGGACATTCCGCCTCGTGACCGACACGCAATCGCAGCCGGCAGGCGATGTGTGCAAGCTTTGCGCCATTGCCTGCCCGCAGCCGGCGGCGGAACCGCGCCGTGCCGCGCGTGGTCTTCGACGCTTCCCTTCTCCGCGAGTTGCCATGGCCGACCGACTTTCCCGAATCGTGACCCGCAGCGGCGATGCCGGCCTGACCGGCCTGGCCGACGGCAGCCGCGTGCCCAAGGACGCCGCCCGCATCGCCGCCCTCGGCGACATCGACGAATGCGGCAGCGCCCTCGGCCTGCTGATCTGCGAGCTGGACGGCGACGCGCGCTTTGCCACGCTGGCGCAGGAACTGGTGCGGGTGCAGCACGACCTGTTCGACCTGGGCGGCGAGCTGTCGCTGCCCGGTCATCCGGTGATTGCCGAAGCCCAGGTGGCGCGGCTGGAAGCCTGGATCGAGCGCGACAACGCGGCGCTGCCGCCGCTGCGCAACTTCGTGCTGGCGGGCGGCAGCCGGGCGGCGGCCAGCGCCCATCTGGCGCGCACCGTGGCGCGCCGGGCCGAGCGCGCCATCGTGCATCTGGGCCATGTCGAGCCGGTCTCGGAGCCGGTGCGGCAATACATCAACCGGCTGTCCGACTGGCTGTTCGTGGTGGCACGCCGGCTCAATGCCGAGCTGGGCCGCCCCGACGTGCTGTGGCAGCAGCGCGCGCCCGACGCCGGCTGAGCGCGCCGCTCAGTTCGTGCGCATCGTTTCCATGTAGGCGACGAGCTTGGCGCCGGTCTGGCGCAGCCGCTGCGACAGCATGCGGTTGAGCTTGAGCAGGATGCGCGAGGCGAGCGGCGCATCGTCGTTGATGAGGCGCTCGAAATGCTGGCCATGCAGCACCGCGAAGGTGGCGTCCTCGAGCAGCTGGCACGAGGCGAAGCGCGGCTCGCCGTCGAGCATCGACATCTCGCCCAGCGTCTCGCCGGGCCGCACGATGGCGATGCGCTTGGCCATGCCCCAGCGGTCGCGCTTCACCACCTCGACCGAACCGCCGATCACCAGCAGCATGAAATCGCCCGGCTCGCCTTCGGTGATGACGCAGGTGCCGGCCGGCGCCGACCACAGATCCATGTAGAGCGCGAGCCGGCGCACCTCGTCGACGGTGCGGTCCTCGAGCATCGGCGAGCGCGACACGAGGGCGTGAATCTGCGGCGCATAGGGCGCCGCCGAGCCTTCGTAGCGGCAACCGATGTGGCGCAGGCGATCCTGGTAGCTGGTCAGCGAAGTCAAGGCGCGTTCCCGTTCGGTAGTCCATCTGCGGTCGTCCGGCGGACGACCGCGAGGCCAGTGTAGGAGCGCGGCTCAGTCCACTTCAAGCTGATCGCGAGCGGCCACTGACGCGGCCAGCCCGTCGAGCAGCGCCACCGAGTCGTCCCAGCCGATGCAGGCGTCGGTGATCGACTGGCCGTAGCACAGCTCCTTGCCGGCCACGAGGTCCTGCCGGCCGGCCACGATGTGGCTTTCGACCATCACGCCGAACACGCGATCCTCGCCGGCGGCGATCTGACCGCCTACGTCCTTGGCCACGAGCATCTGGTTCTCGTGCTTCTTGCTGGAGTTGGCATGCGAGAAGTCGATCATCACGCGTGACGGCAGGCCGGCCTTTTCCAGCTCCTTGGCGGCGGCATCGACGCTCGCGGCGTCGAAGTTGGTGCTCTTGCCGCCACGCAAGATCACATGGCAATCGCCGTTGCCGGCCGTTGCCACGATGGCCGAATGCCCGCCCTTGGTCACCGACAGAAAGTGGTGCGGATGCGCCGCCGCCTTGATCGCATCGACCGCGATCTTGATGTTGCCGTCGGTGCCGTTCTTGAAGCCGACCGGGCAGCTCAGGCCCGAGGCCAGCTCGCGGTGCACCTGGCTTTCGGTCGTGCGCGCGCCGATCGCACCCCACGAGATCAGGTCGGCGATGTACTGTGGCGAAATCATGTCGAGGAATTCGCTGCCGGCCGGCAGGCCCAGCTCGGCAATCTCAAGCAGCAGCTGGCGCGCGCGGCGCAGGCCGTCGTTGATCTTGAAGCTGTTGTCCATGTGCGGATCGTTGATGAGCCCCTTCCAGCCCACCGTCGTGCGCGGCTTCTCGAAGTACACGCGCATGACGATTTCCAGCGTGTCCTGATAGCGCTCGCGCAGCGGCGCGAGGCGGCGCGCGTAATCGAGCGCGGCGACCGGATCGTGGATCGAGCACGGACCGATGATGACCAGCAGCCGGCGATCCGTGCCTTCGAGGATGTTGTGGATGGCGCGGCGCGCGCCGTAGACCGTGGCCGCCGCCTTTTCCGAGCACGGGAATTCGCGGATCAGGTGGGCCGGCGGGGTCAGTTCGAGAATTTCCTTGATGCGGACGTCATCGGTGCTGTGGGTCATGGCAGTTCCTTGGGGGCGGAGCGGAGGCCGAGGCAGCGGGCCGACGGCAAAAAAAAACCGCCGGGCTTTGGCCGGCGGTTTTTGGAGAGTCGCGTGAGTCGCGTCAGTTCCTTCCCTTCGCCGGCGGCGTTGGAAACCAGAAAAAGAAGGAAAAGTAGTAGGCGACGTTGTTCATGGCGATCTCAGGCGGGCGATGAAAACACCATCGCCCAGGTGAAACAAGCCGCGATTTTTCTCATCGCGAAAAAGCCGGGCGCACCGCTCGTCATCCCTGACGGCGCGCAAGCGTGCGATGAGCAGCCAGCCTGCGCGAACAGCGCGCACATCACGGTTCAGGCCGTGCCGCCGACGGTCAGCCCGTCGATGCGCAGCGTCGGCTGACCGACGCCGACCGGCACGCTCTGGCCGTCCTTGCCGCAGACGCCCACGCCGCTGTCGAGCGCCATGTCGTTGCCGATCATGCTCACGCGGGTGAGTGCGTCGGGGCCGTTGCCGATGAGGGTCGCACCCTTCACCGGGTACTGGATCTTGCCGTTCTCGACCCAGTAGGCCTCGCTGGCCGAGAACACGAACTTGCCGTTGGTGATGTCGACCTGACCGCCGCCGAAGTTCACCGCGTACAGGCCGCGGTCGATGCTCTCGACAATTTCGCGCGGATCGCGGTCGCCGCCGAGCATGTAGGTGTTGGTCATGCGCGGCATCGGCAGGTGCGCGAACGATTCGCGGCGCGCGTTGCCGGTGACGCCCATCTTCATCAGGCGGGCGTTCATCGTGTCCTGGATGTAGCCCTTGAGCACGCCATCCTCGATGAGGGTGGTGCACTGCGTGGGATTGCCCTCGTCGTCGATGTTGAGCGAGCCGCGCCGGTTGGCGATGGTGCCGTCGTCGACCACGGTCACGCCCTTGGCGGCCACGCGCTCGCCGATGCGGCCCGAAAAGGCGCTCGATCCCTTGCGGTTGAAGTCGCCCTCAAGCCCGTGGCCGACCGCCTCGTGCAGCAGCACGCCGGGCCAGCCCGGGCCGAGCACCACGGTCATGTTGCCGGCCGGCGCGGGCTGCGCGTCGAGGTTCACCAGCGCCTGGGCGACCGCGATGCTCGCGTACTGCTCAATGCGCTCGGGCGTGAAATAGCTGAAGTCGTAACGGCCGCCGCCGCCGCTGCTGCCGGTCTCGCGGCGGCCGTTCTGCTCGGCCACCACGGTGATCGACATGCGCACCAGCGGGCGCACGTCGGCGGCGATGAGCGGGCCCTGCGCGTCATGGCGCGCGACCAGCACCACGTCGTACTCGCCGGCGAGGCTGGCCATCACCTGCACGATGCGCGGGTCTTTCGCGCGGGCGATCTTCTCGATGCGCTCCAGCAGCGCGACCTTTTCCTCGGACGGCAGCGAGGCGACCGGATCGAACGTGCCGTACAGGTCGCGGCGTTGCAGGCCGCCGAAGCTGCGCCCGGCAATCTTGGTGCGCGCCGACTGGCCGGCGCGCGCGATCGAGCGCGTGGCCTTGGCGGCGCGGTCGAGCGCAGCCAGCGAGATTTCATCGGAGTAGGCAAACGCGGTGCGGTCGCCAACCACCGAGCGCACGCCCACGCCCTGGTCGATGTTGAAGCTGCCGGCCTTGACGATGCCTTCTTCCAGCGACCAGCCCTCGGCGCGCGTGTACTCGAAGTAGAGATCGGCATAGTCGACGCGGTGGTCGAACATCGTGCCGAGCACGGTGATGAGCTTGCCCTCGTCGAGACCGAAGGGGTCGAGCAGGGTCGCGCGGGCGAGGTTCATCGGCCCGAAGGCGCTGTCGTCGAGTTTCATCTGGTCCTCCGCGGGCACCGGGCCCGCCAGTCAAAGATCACATCCGCCGGTGCTTGAGCGCCGGCAGGTTGGTACGCGTGGAGTCGAGCATCTTGAGGTCGATGGCGCCGGCGGCAATGCCTTCGCCTTCGGCATGCACGGCCTGCACATTGCCCCAGGGGTCGATCAGCATCGAATGGCCCCAGGTGCGGCGGCCGTTCTCATGCTTGCCGCCCTGCGCCGCCGCCAGCACATAGCACTGGTTCTCGATGGCGCGGGCGCGCAGCAGCACTTCCCAGTGCGCGCTGCCCGTGGTGTAGGTGAACGCCGCCGGCAGCACGATGAGACGCAGATCGCCGAGCGCGCGGAAAAGTTCGGGAAAGCGCAGGTCGTAGCAGATGGACAGGCCGACGCGGCCGAACGGCGCGTCGAAGCTGGCCGGCACATCGCCCGCGACGATGGTGCGCGATTCGTCGTAGCTCTCCTCGCCCTTGCGGAAGCCGAAGAGATGGATCTTGTCGTAGCGCGCGACCAGCTCACCGGCCGGGCCGTAGACGAGGGTGGTGTTGAGCACGCGGGCCGGGTCGTCGGTGGCGAGCGGCACCGTGCCACCCACCAGCCAGATGCCGTGCCTGGCGGCGGTGTCGCTGAGGAATTGCTGGATCGGGCCGGCCGGTCTGGCGGCGTCGAAGGGCTCGCGGATGCCCACCTTGTCGTCGTCGGCCGCGCCCATCAGGCAGAAGTATTCGGGCAGCGCCACCAGCTTCGCGCCCGACTCGGCGGCCTGGGCCACGAGCCGGCCGGCGGCGGCGAGGTTGTCTTCGACGCGCGTGCCCGACACGGTCTGGCAGGCGGCAACGATGAAGGGCGCGGACTGGGTCATGGGCGGGCGAGGTGGGAAGCCATACAGGGAATGACGGCAGCGCAAGCCCGTGCAAGAGCCGCGCCTAGAATGCTTCGGTCCAATCTAGCACAGGGTCTTGCGCGCTCCGGCGCCCCGGCCCGCCTCGGGATTTTCGTCAGATGCCGCCAGTTGCCGCCCCGGTTTGCGCCCCCGATCTGCCCGTTCTGGCGCCCGCCCGCGCCGCCGATCCGACCGCGCCGCTGGCGCCGCAATTCAGCGATGTGGCGCGCCGGCTGATCGCCGCCGATCCGGCGCGGGCGCGCTGGCTGACCGAGGGCGCCGGCGCGCTATCCGACGACGGCGACGCGCCGGTCTCGCCCTGCGACGGCGCGCTGGTGGTCGCGGCAGGCTTCGCTCCGGCGCCGACCACCTGGGCCGGCGCACCCGCCCCGCTCGCGCGCTTCCGGCTTGAACTTGCCGACCGGCTCGACACACTGCTCGCCGAACCGGCCGGCGCCGCCGCGCCCGACCTCGCCGCGCGCGAAGCCCTGCTGCGCCGCGCCCTGCGCCAGCTGCGCGCCGAAACCCTGCTGCGCGCGATGGAAGGCGACCTCGCCGGCCGCTGGACGCTGGCCGACGTGACCGCCGCCATGTCGGCGCTGGCGGAGCTTGCCATCCAGCGCGCCGCCGACCTCGCCTACGACCGCCTCGCCGCCATCCACGGCACGCCGCGCGCGGCCGACGGCGGCGATGCGCCCGAGCCCTTCATCGTGATCGGCATGGGCAAGCTCGGCGGCGGCGAGCTGAACGTGTCGTCCGACATCGACCTGATCTTCATGTACCGCGAGCGCGGCGAGACCGCGGGCGGCAGCAAGCCGATCGGCAATCACGAGTTCTTCGTGCAGCTCGGCCGCCGCGTGATGGGGATGATTTCCGAGCTGGACGGCGACGGCTATGTGTTCCGCGTCGACATGCGGCTGCGCCCCAACGGCGACGCCGGCCCGCTCGCCACCAGCTACGCGATGCTGGAGGAATACCTGCACGTCCAGGGCCGCGAATGGGAGCGCTACGCCTGGATCAAGGCGCGCATCGTCGCGGCCAGCTGCGGCAGCGCGCCGGCGCCCGACATCGCCGCGCTGGAGTGCGAGCTGGAGCCGCTGCGCCGGCCCTTCGTGTTCCGCAAATACCTCGACTTCGGCGCCATCGGCGCGATGCGCGAGCTGCACCGGCAGATCCGCGCCGAGGGCGCCGCCCGCGCCGCGCGCCGGCCGGCGCTGGCGCTCGACGTCAAGCTCGGGCGCGGCGGCATCCGCGAGATCGAGTTCATCGCCCAGGTGTTCCAGCTGATCCGTGGCGGCCGCGAGCCGCGGCTGCAATGCCGGCCGACCTGCTTCGTGCTCGACCAGCTCGCGCGTCTCGGCCTGATGCCGCGCGCGACCGTCGACGGCCTGATCGCCGCCTACGACTGGCTGCGCGGCGCCGAGCATCGCGTGCAGTACATCGACGATGCGCAGACCCACCATCTGCCGGCCTCGGACGAGGGCCGCGCGCGGGTCGCCGCGATGATGGGCGCGGCCGACGCCGCCGCGCTGCTCGCCGATTTCGACCGGCTGCGCGAGTTCGTCGCCGGCGTGTTCGATGCGGTATTCGCCACCGACCGCGATGGCGAAAACAGCGGCACGACGCGGCCGACTGCCGCCACGGCAAGTGCAGCGCCCGCCGCACCCGGCGCAGACGCCGATGCCGCCCCGCCCGCACTCGCGCGCGACTGGTTCCCGGCGCTCGCCGCCGCGCCGGCCGGCACCGGCCTCGCCGCCGCACCTGCGCGCACCGCCGCAGCCACCGCCAGCGCAACCGCCCCCGCCGACGACAGCGCCACCCTGGCCCGCGACGCCGCCACCGCCGCCCTCGCCGCGCACGGCTACGCCCAGCCCGCCGCCGTCGCCGACCGCCTCGCCGCGCTGGCCCGCTCGCCGCGCCTGCGCGCCCTGCCCGACGCCAGCCGCGAGCGCCTGCTGCCGCTGCTCGACCGCATCCTCGCCATCGCCGCGCGGCATGACGATCCGCCCGCGCTGGTCGCCCGCTTCGCCGATCTGCTCGACGCCATCGCGCGCCGCAGCGCCTACCTCGTGCTGCTGGCCGAATACCCGGCCGCGCTCGACCGCGTCGCCGCCGTGCTCGCCGCCTCGCCCTGGGCCGCCGCCTATCTGCGCGCGCGCCCGCTGCTGCTCGACGAACTGCTCGCCGAGCGCGCCGCGCTGGCCGTCGACTGGCGCGCCGAACGCGAAGCGCTCGACGCCCGCCTCGCCGCCACCGTGCTGCCCGACGGCCAGCCCGACATCGAGCGCCGCATGGACGTGCTGCGCGAGACCCAGCACCTCTGGACCTTCCGCCTGCTGGCCGAAGACCTCGCCGGCCGCCTCACCGTCGAAAAACTCGCCGACGCGCTCAGCGATCTGGCCGACACCATCGTCGGTGCCGCGCTCGACGCCTGCTGGCAGCAGGTGCGCGCCGCGACCTCCATCGCGCTGCCCGACCGGCCCGGCTTTGCGGTGATCGCCTACGGCAAGCTCGGCGGACGCGAGATCGGCTATGCCAGCGACCTCGACCTGATCTTCCTGTTCCGCGAGCCGGACGACGCCGCCTTTGCCGAGCGCGCGCAGGAAATCTACGGCCGCTTCGCCCAGCGCCTGCTCAGCTGGCTCACCACCCACACCGCCGCCGGCCGGCTGTTCGACGTGGACATGCGGCTGCGCCCCAACGGCAATGCCGGCCTGCTCGTCTCCAGCTGGGCCGCGTTCGAGCGCTATCAGGCCGGCCACGGCAGCAGCAACACCGCCTGGGTCTGGGAGCATCAGGCGCTGACCCGCGCGCGCTTCTGTGCCGGCGATGCCGAGCTGGGCCGGCGCTTCGAGGCGCTGCGCCGCAGCATCCTGACCGCCGAGCGCGACCCGGCCGCCACGCTCGCCGAGATCGTCGCGATGCGCCGCCGCATGCATGACGGCCATCCCAACAAGACCGCGCTGTTCGACCTCAAGCACGACCGCGGCGGCATGGTCGACATCGAATTCATCGTGCAGGCGCTGGTGCTGGTGCATTCCCAGCGCTTTCCCGAGCTGGCCGACGACGCCGGCAACATCGCGCTGCTGGCGCGCGCCGCCAGCCACGACCTGCTGCCGGCCGAGCTGGCCGCGCGCGTCGGTGACGCCTACCGCCATTTCCGCGCCGAACAGCACCGGCTGCGCCTCGCGGTGGAGGTAGCCGCCGGCCCGAGCCGCGTGCCGCCCGACAGCCACGCCGCCGAGCGCGACGCCGTGACACGCGCCTGGGACATCGTCTTTGGCGCCGCCGCGCCCGACGCCAGCCTCGGCCCGACGGCGCGCCTGCCCGACTGATCCGCGCGGCGCCACGCCGGCGCCCGTACCGACTCCTCCCAAGCCACACGACCTTGAAGATCACCCTGCTCCAATCCCGCAGCGACGGGCGCATCGACTTCACCCCGCCGGCCGTCGGCAACGGCCGCGCCAACAGCGCGCTCGCCGCCGTCGCCGGCGGATTGCATGCGGTCGCCTTCGAAGCCGAGCCGCTGTGGTGGCTGCAACTCGTGGCGCTGGCGCTGCTGGTCTGGCGCGCCGGCCGGGCGCCGGGGCCGTGGGCCGCCGCGCGGCTCGGGCTGGTGTTCGGCCTCGCGTGGTTTGGCGTGGGCGTGAACTGGGTCTTCATCTCGATGCATCACTACGGCGGCATGAATCCGCTGCTGGCCGGCGCGGCGACCGCCGTGTTCTGCGCTTATCTGGCGCTGTTTCCGGCGCTGGCCACCGGCGCCTGGGCGGCGCTGCTCGGGCGCGGCGCGGCGCGCGGCGGATTTGCGTCGGTGCTGGTGTTCGCGGCGCTCTGGGGCGGCAGCGAATGGCTGCGCGGCACGCTGTTCACCGGTTTTCCGTGGATTGCGAGCGGCCTGGCGCATGTCGACGGCCCGCTCGCCGGCTGGATGCCGCTGCTGGGCCAGACGACGGTGAATGCGCTCGCGGGCTTCGTCGCGGCGGCGCTGGTCGCGCTGCTCGAAGGCGCGGACGGCCGGCTGAGCCTGGGCGCGGCGAGCGGACGCGGCGGCGTGTTCGGCAGCGGCATCGCGGGCGGCGGTGGCGGCTTTGGCGGCTCGGGCGGCGGCTTTGCCGGGCGCGGCGGCTTCGGCGCCGGCGGACCGGGCGCCAGCGCGCGCGGCGCCGCCGGCTTCGAGGGCGGCGGGCTCAACTTCCGCGCCGGCGCCAGCTTCGGCCTGGGCGGCGGCCGCAATGCCGGCGTCGCGCCGCTCGTGGCGCTCGCGCTGCTCGGCGGCGGCTACGCGCTCGGCGGCCATGCCTGGACCACGCCCATTGGCGAGCCGCTGCGGGTGCGCCTGCTGCAAGGCAACGTGCCGCAGGACATGAAGTTCGTGCCCGAGCAGCTCGCCGCCCAGCTCGCCACCTATGCGCGGCTCGCCGGCGTCGATCAGGTGCAGGTCGGCGCGCCGCCGCAGCTCATCGTCATGCCCGAAACCGCCATCCCCGAGCTGATGCCCGAGGTGCCGGCCGAATGGATCCAGGCGCTGCAGGACCACGCCGCGCGCAGCGACGCCACCGTGCTGGCCGGCGTGCCGCTCGCCGAACTCGCCTCGCCCACCGCGCGCCGGCTGAGCTACTTCAACAGCGTGGTCGCGCTCGACGCCGACAGCCGCTGGACGGTGAACCCGGCGCACGGCGGCCAGCGCTACGACAAGCGCCACCTCGTGCCCTTCAGCGAATTCATTCCGTTCGGCTTCCGCTGGTTCGTCGACGCGATGGTCATGCCGCTCGACGACTTCACCTCGGGCGCCGAAGCCCAGCCGCCCATCCAGGTGCGCGACCAGCGCATCGCGCCCAACGTCTGCTACGAAGACCTGTTCGGCGCCGAAATCGCCGCCCGCTTCGACCGCCCCGGCCTGCCCGACGCGACCGTGCTGCTCAACGTCAGCAACCTGGCCTGGTTCGACGACTCGGCCGCGCTGCCGCAGCACCTGCTCGCCTCACGCGCCCGCGCGCTCGAAACCGGCCGGCCGATGCTGCGCGCGACGAATACCGGGATGACGGCGATCGTCGGGCCGGATGGGCGGGTGCAGGCGGTGCTGCCGGCGCTGAAGGAAGGCGTGCTGGATGGGACGGTGCAGGGGATGACGGGGCTGACGCCGTATGCGCGGGGTGGGGATTTGGCGTTGCTTGGGGTGGTGGCGCTGGCGGTGGTGGCGTTGCGGGTTCGGCAGCGGGGTTGAAGCTCGTTTTGCTGGGACGGCGGTCGGCGGGGTTCGGCCCCAGCCGGCGCTGACGCGGATGGCCGCGCCTGAACGGCGCGGCTGCCCTTCGCTCCGTTCGGTAGCCCGTCGGCCCGGTCTGCCAACTCGGCCCGCTACGCGGTCCTCAAACAGGCAGACCTAAACCGCTGCGCGGTTTGCCACCGTCTACCTCCTGCGCTCGGCATCCACGACAGCGCCGGCTGGGGCCGAACCCCG
>NZ_MUHU01000021.1 GCF_002105195.1 Derxia lacustris
TGCCGGCAGCAACTTGTCGCGCGCGGTGGCGCAGGCCTATGTCGAGTCGCGCGAGAAGCTCGGCTTCCCGATGCTCAAGGGCACGGCGCGCGACAAGCTGCTGCCGGCACCGGCCGAGAAGGCCGCGGCCTGAGCCGCCGGCCCGGATCGCTCGCATGACCGCGCCGACTCCGCCCGCCACGCCCGGCCAGCCGGGCGCCGCAGCCCCGGCCACGCCGCCCGCCACCGGTCCCGAACGCCGCGCCGCCAGCCCGGCGCAGATTGCCGAGCTGGTGGCGCTGGTGCGCGCCGATGCCACGCTGATGCGGGCGCTTGCCGCCGTGCGCGCGCTCGGCCTGCCCGACGCCTGCATCGGCGCCGGCGCGATCCGCAACCGCGTGTGGGACCGGCTGCACGGCTTCGACCAGCCGAGCAGCGCCAAGGCCGACATCGACGTGATCTTCTTCGACGCCGCCGAGACGCGGGTCGAGCGTGACCATGCGCTCGAACATCAGCTCAAGGCCGCCGTGCCCGATCTGGCCTGGGAAGTGGTCAATCAGGCCGGCGTGCATCTGTGGTTCGAGGAAGCCTTCGGCTATGCCGCGCCGCCGCTGCTGTCGCTGGAAGACGGCGTGGCGAGCTGGCCCGAGATCGCCACCTGCGTGGCGGTGCGCCTTGCGGCCGACGACGGCATCGAGGTGATCGCGCCCTTCGGCCTCGACGATCTGTTCGGGCTGGTGTGCCGCCGCAATGCCGCCCGCGTGCGTCCGGGCACCTATCGCGCGCGCCTGCTCACCAAGGGCTGGAAGCGGCGCTGGCCCAGGCTGAACATCGTTCAGGGTTGAACGGTTGACCGGCTTTTCAGACAGAAGACTGTTTTGAAAGCCGATGCAAGAGCGCTACTCCAATAGTTTTATGTTGGAACGAGTCGCGCACCGGGAGCGCGACAACAAGCTCTGACCCGCATGGACAAGCGCTGCAAGCCCCTCGCCGCGCAAGGCCGGAAGTCGTGCGCCATCTGCGCACCGCCCTGCCCGGCGATGCGGGCGGCTGACACGGCCGGCTTACACTCTCGCGCTTTTGCCAATCCGCCTTTTCGCGTCACGCACGGCCCCGCGCCAGAACACTCATGAACGCATCCCTGCTCGTCGAACTCTTCTGCGAAGAACTCCCGCCCAAGGCACTCCAGCGACTCGGCGACGCGTTTGCCGACGGCGTGCGCAGCCAGCTCGTGGCGAAGGGCTTCCTCGAACCGACGAGCGTCGTCACCGCGTTTGCCACGCCGCGCCGGCTGGCGGTGCGCATCACCGACACGCGCGCCAAGTCGCCCGACACGCCCAAGCGCGACAAGCTGCTGCCGGTGAGCATCGCCTTCGATGCCGCCGGCAAGCCGCAGCCGCCGCTGCTGAAAAAGCTGGCCGCGCTCGGCCTGAGCGAAGCCGACATCCCGGCGCTCAAGCGCGAGCCCGACGGCAAGGCCGAGGCGCTGTTCCATGAGCATGTCGCGCCCGGCGTCACGCTCGACAGCGTGCTCGAAGCCGTGGTGCGCGATGCGCTCGCGCGCCTGCCGATCCCCAAGGTGATGAGCTATCAGCTGGCCGACCTGAGCACGGTGCAGTTCGTGCGCCCGGCGCACCGGCTGGTGGCGCTGCACGGCAAGCGCGTGCTGCCGATCAGCGTGCTGGGGCTGGAGTCGGGCAATCGCACGCTCGGCCATCGCTTCCTGGCCAAGCAGCCCGAGGTGCTGATTCCCGACGCCGACCATTACGAGGCCGCGCTGGAGCATGTCGGCCGCGTGGTGGCGTCGTTCGATGGCCGGCGCGCGCGCATCGTGGAGCAGCTGGCGGCCAAGGCCGGCGGCGATGTCGTCATCCAGCCCGACGCGCTGCTCGACGAGGTGAACGGCCTGGTCGAATGGCCGGTGGTGGTCGAAGGCCACTTCGACGAGGTCTTCCTGGAGGTGCCGCAGGAATGCCTGATCCTGACGATGCAGCTGAACCAGAAGTACTTCGCCGTGGCCGATGCGGCCGGCAAGCTGCGCAACCGCTTTCTGCTGGTCAGCAATCTCGAAGCCGAGGACAGCAGCAAGATCGTCGGCGGCAATGAGCGCGTGCTGCGCGCACGCCTCGCCGATGCCAAGTTCTTCTACGACACCGACCGCAAGCAGCCGCTCGCGAGCCGGCTCGATCTGCTCAAGCCGGTCGTCTATCACAACAAGCTGGGCAGCCAGTTCGAGCGCGTGCAGCGCATCGCGTCGCTGGCCAGGTTCATCGCCGGCCGCATCGGTGCCGACGAGGCGCTGGCCCAGCGCGCCGCCACGCTCGCCAAGTGCGATCTGGTCACCGGCATGGTCGGCGAATTCCCCGAGCTGCAAGGCGTGATGGGCGGCTATTACGCGCGCCATGACGGCGAGAACGAACTGGTGGCGCAGGCCATCGACCTGCAATACCGCCCGCGCCTGGATGCGGCGGCGCTGGCGACGGCCGATGGCGGCATCAACACGGTGGCGGCGGCGGTCTATCTGGCCGACCGCATCGAGGCGCTGGTCGGCATCTGGGGCATCGGGCTGCAACCCACGGGCGAGAAGGATCCGTTCGGGCTGCGCCGCGCCGCGCTCGGCGTGATCGACGTGGTCGAGCTGCTCGGCGCCGCCGCCGCCAAGCTGGAGCTGCGCGAGACGATGGCCTGGGTCAAGGCCGAGTTCCCGGCCGGCGCGCTGCCGGCCGACGGCAAGCTGATCGCCGAGATCGAGGACTTCATCTACGAGCGCTATCGCAACCAGCTGGCGCAGGACGGCGACCGCGCGGCGGTGGATGCGGTGCTGGCGCTGCGGCCCAATCTGGCCGAGGCGCGCACCCGGCTCGCGGCGGTGATCGAGTTTCGCGGGCTGGCCGAGGCCGAGGCGCTGGCGGCCGCCAACAAGCGCATCGGCAACATCCTCAAGAAGGCCGAGGGCGCGCCGGTGGAGCTGGACCCGGGCCTGCTGCAGGACCCGGCCGAGATCGCGCTGTACACCGCCATCGCCAAGGCCAAGCCGGCGTCGGACACGCTGTTCAAGCACGGCAATTACGCCGAGGCGCTGAAGGCGCTGGCGCATCTGCGCGGGCCGGTCGATGCCTTCTTCAACGATGTGATGGTGATGGCCGAGAACCCGCAGCTGCGCGCCAACCGCATCGCGCTGCTGCGCTGGCTGCACCAGACGATGAACCGCGTGGCCGATCTCGCACGTCTGGCGGGCTGAGGCGGTGGCCAGCGGGCCGGGTGCCGCTGCTGGCGCCAGCGGCGCGGCGCCGGTGAATGCGCCCCGGCGCGGCTGGCGTCCGGGCGGGAAGCTGGTCGCGGCGGTCGTGCTGATCGCCGGTGCCGGCTGGCTGCTGGCGCGGCCTGCGGCCGTCGCGGTGCATGCGCCGGTGCGGGCCGATGTGGTGCAAACGGTCGTGGCCAGCGGCCGCGTCGTCACGCCGCAGCGCGCCTTCATCGCCGCGCAGGTCACCGGCACCGTGCTCGACGTGCCGGTCGCCGAAGGCCAGCGCGTGAGCGCCGGCCAGCCGCTCGCGCTGCTCGATGCGCGCGATGCCGATGCCGCCCGCGCCGCCGCGCGTGCCGCCCTCGCGCAGGCCGAAGCCCGCGTGCGCGAGCTGCGCGAACTGACCGAACCCGCCGCCGAGCAGCAGCTCGCGCAGGCGCGCGCCAACCGCATCAATGCCGACGCGGCCCTGCGCCGCGCGACCGAACTCGCCGCCAAGGGCTTTGTCGGCGCGGCGCAAACCGATGAAGCCCGCCGCGCGCTCGACGTGGCGCTCGCCGTCGAACGCTCGGCCGCCGCCTCGGTCGGCGCCGCGCGCGACGGTGGCGCCCAGCGCCGCGCCGCCGAGGCCGCCCGCGCCCAGGCCGAGCAGACGCTGCGCCAGAACGAGGCGCGACTCGGCTACACCACGGTCACGGCACCGGTCGATGGCGTGCTGATCGCGCGCGCGGTCGAGCGCGGCAACGTGGCCCAGGCCGGCCAGACGCTGTTCACGCTGGCGCCGGCGCGCGCGCCGCAACTGGTGGTCGACATCGACGAACGCAATCTGGCGCTGCTGGCGCTCGGCCAGGACGCGCTGGCCTCGGCCGACGCGCGCCCGGCCGAGCGCTTTGCGGCGCGCGTCGCCTACATCAATCCCGGCATCGATGCCCAGCGCGCGACGGTGCAGGTCAAGCTCGACATCGCCGAGCCGCCCGCGTGGCTGCGCGAGGACATGACCGTTTCCATCGACATCGCGGTGGCGCGCCGGCCGCAGGCGCTGACGCTGCCGCTCGCCGATCTGCACGATCTGGCCGGCGGCCAGCCCTGGGTGCTGACGCTGGTCGACGGCCAGGCCCGGCGCACGCCGGTGCGCGTGGGCCTGCGCGGCGACCTCCATGCCGAAGTGCTCGACGGCGTCGCGCCAGGCGATGTGGTCATCGCCGGCGCCGAAGCGGTGCAGCCCGGCCAGCGCCTGCGCGCGCGCTGACGCCGATGCGCGACTGGCTGCCCTTCGAATGGATTGCCGCCACGCGCTTTCTGCGCGAGGGCCGGGCGCAAAGCCTGTTCATCGTGGCCGGCGTGGCGATCGGCGTGGCGGTCATCGTGTTCATGTCGGCGCTGCTCAGCGGCTTGCAGCTCAATCTCGTGCGGCGAACGCTCAGCGCGCAGTCGCACATCACGCTGCTGCCGCCGGATGAGATCGCGCGGCCCTTGCGCGACGCCGATCCGGAGCGCGAGCTGGCGCGGGTGCAGCGGCCGCTGCAGCGCGTGCGCTCGATCGACCAGTGGCGCAAGTTGCGCGGCCAGCTCCAGGCGCTGCCGGGCGTGGCGGTGGTCACGCCGGTCGCGGCCGGCTCGGCCTTCGCGCAGCGCGGCGATGCGAGCCGCGCGATCCAGCTCGCCGGCATCGAGCCCGAGACCTATTTCCGCATCGTCGCGCTGCCCGACAAGCTGGTCGCCGGCAGCGCCCGGCTCGATGCCCAGCACATCCTGGTCGGCATCGAGCTGGCCAACGATCTGGGCGTGCGCGTCGGCGACAAGCTGCGCATCGCGGCGGCCAACGGCAACAGCGTCACGCTGACGCTCGGCGGGCTGCTCGACCTCGGCTCCAAGCCGGCCAATCAGCGCAATGCCTATGTGCTGCTGCCGGGCGCGCAATCGCTGCTCAAGCTGGTGGGCGGCGCGTCGAGCCTGGAGATCAATGTGAGCGACCTGTTCGCGGCCGACCGCATCGCGCTCGACATCGCCGGGCGCACCGGCCTCAAGGCCGACAGCTGGATCGGCACCAATGCCCAGTTCTTCAGCGCGCTCAAGGCGCAGACCATTTCCAACACCGTGATCCGGCTGTTCGTGGCGCTGTCGGTGGCCTTTGGGATTGCCAGCGTGCTGGTGGTGTCGGTGGTCCAGCGCTCGAAGGAGATCGGCATCCTGCGCGCGATGGGCGCGTCGCGCGGCCAGGTGCTGCGGGTGTTTCTGCTGCAGGGCGGGCTGCTGGGCCTGGGCGGCTCGGTCGTGGGTTCGGCCATCGGCGCCGGGGCGCTGGCGCTGTGGCACCAGTTCGCGCGCAATGCCGACGGCACGCCGATCTTTGCGCTGGCCATCGAGCCGGCGCTGTTCGGCTCGGCGGCGCTGCTGGCCACGCTGGTCGGGCTGGCGGCGGCCACCACGCCGGCGCTGCGCGCGGCGCGGCTCGATCCGGTGCAGGCGATCCGTGGCTGAGCGCGCTGCTGCCGCTCCCGCTGCCACGCCGGTGCTGCGGCTGGAAGGCGTGCGCAAGGCCTTCAACCTCGGCCAGCCCAATCAGATCGAGGTGCTGCACGGCATCGACTTCACGCTGGCGCGCGGCGAGTTCTGCGCGCTGATGGGGCCGAGCGGCTCGGGCAAGAGCACGCTGCTCAATCTCATCGGCCTGCTCGACCGGCCGACCGGCGGGCGGCTGTTCATCGAGGGCGTCGACACCGGTGCGCTCGACGATGCGGCGCTGACGCGGCTGCGCGGCCGCAGCATCGGCTTCGTGTTCCAGTACCACCACCTCATCGCCGCCTTTAGCGCGCTTGAGAACGTGATGATGCCGGCGCTGCTGGCCCGCGGCCGGCCCGACGCCGCCATGCGCGCCCGCGCCGCCGAGCTGCTCGACCGCGTGGGCCTGGCGCGTCAGCGCGATCAGGCGGTGATGAGCCTGTCGGGCGGCCAGCAGCAGCGCGTGGCGGTGGCACGGGCGCTGGCGATGCGCCCGGCCTTGATCCTGGCCGACGAACCGACGGGCAATCTGGACACAAAATCGGCCGACGATGTCTTTGCGCTGATGCGCGAGGTCAATCGCGCCGACGGCACCAGCTTTCTCGTCGTCACCCACGATCCGCGCCTGGGCCAGCGCTGCGACCGCACCGTGCGCGTGGTCGACGGCGTGCTCGGCGAGGGCGCCGGCTAGCCGCGCCAGAACAATCCCTCCACGGAGCAAGGCATGGACAACCTCCCGACCTTCGATCCCGAACTGGTCAAGAACTTCGACCGCCTGATCCACGCCAACGCCGCCCGACTCACCGGCGGCCTGTCGCCGGCGGCGCTCGGCCTGGCCTGGGCCGACTGGGCCTTCCATCTGGCCACCTCGCCTGGCAAGCAGGCGGCGCTGGTCGCCGAGGCGGCCCGCCGCGCGCTCGGCGCCGTCACGCCGGCCGACGGCACCACCGCCCTGCCCTGGCCGATGAGCCTGCCCGGCAGCCATCGCGGCGGCCCCGGCGAGCCGCCCGCGCTGCCGGCCGAAACCGACCGCCGCTTCTCAGGCGCGCACTGGCAGCAGCCGCCCTACAACCTCATCTACCGCAGCTTCCTGGCCTGGGAGGCGTGGTGGCAGAGCGCGACGCGCGGCCTGCCCGGCGTCGAGCCGCATCACGAGGCGGTCGTGGCCTTCATGGCGCGCCAGGTCACCGACATGTTCTCGCCGTCGAATGCGCTGGCGCTCAATCCCGAGCTGCTGGCCCAGACCGCGCAGCAGTCGGGCCTCAATCTGGCGCGCGGCGCGCAGAACGCGCTCTCCGACGCCTCGGGCGCGGTGCTGGGCCAGCCGGCCGACGACAGCGCGCCGCGCGTGGGCCGCGATCTGGCCGTCACGCCGGGCAAGGTGGTGCTGCGCAATCCGCTGATGGAGCTGATCCAGTACGCGCCAGCCACGCCCGAGGTGCATGCCCAGCCGCTGCTGATCGTGCCGGCCTGGATCATGAAGTACTACATCCTCGACCTGTCGGCGCAGAACTCGCTGGTGCGCTTCCTGGTCGAGCGCGGCCACACCGTGTTCATGATTTCCTGGAAGAACCCGGGCCCCGACGAGCGCGATCGCGGCATGGACGACTACCTCGATCTCGGCGTGTTCGCCGCGCTGGCGGCGGTCGAGGCCATCGTGCCGGGCCAGCCGGTGCATGTGGCCGGCTACTGCCTCGGCGGCACGCTGGCGATGATCGCGGCGGCGCAGATCGCGCGCCACGACGCCCGGCGCCTGGCCTCGCTGACGCTGTTCGCCGCCCAGGCCGATTTCACCGAGGCCGGCGAGCTGACGCTGTTCATCGACGAGGCCCAGGTCGCGCTGCTCGAAGACATGATGTGGGCCCACGGCGGCCTCGACGCGCGCCAGATGGCCGGCGCGTTCCAGATGCTGCGGTCGAACGATCTGATCTGGTCGCGCATGGTGCGCAGCTATCTGCTCGGCGAGCGCGAGCATCCCAATGACCTCATGGCCTGGAATGCCGACGCGACCCGCATGCCCTACCGCATGCATTCCGAATATCTGCGCCAGCTGTTCCTGCACAACGATCTGGCCGAGGGCCGCTATCACGTACGCGGCGAGCCGGTCGCGCTCAACGACCTGCGCTGCCCGCTCTACGTGGTGGGCACCGAGACCGACCATGTGGCGCCCTGGCGCTCGGTCTACAAGCTGCATCTGCTGGCCGACAGCCCGCTGCGCTTCATCCTCACCACCGGCGGCCACAACGCCGGCATCGTCAGCGAACCGGGCCATCCGCGCCGCAGCTACAAGCTGGCCGAACGCCAGTTCGGCGATGCCTACATCGATCCCGATCAATGGCTGTTGCAGGCGCAGAAACGCGAGGGCTCGTGGTGGCTCGACTGGGCCGACTGGCTCGCTGCGCGCTCGGGTGCGCGGGTGGCGCCGCCGGCGCTCGGCGCGCCCGGCCATGCGCCGCTCTGCGACGCGCCCGGGCAGTACGTGCTGGAGCATTGAGCGGCATGCCGGCCGGGCGGCGCGACCGCTGCCCGGATGCGCCAAGTTGCGCTTGGTATCCTTCGGGCATGACCGAACGACTCATCATTCTCGACCGCGACGGCGTCATCAACGAAGACTCCGACGAGTACATCAAGACGCTCGATGAATGGGTGCCGATCCCCGGCAGCCTCGAAGCGATCGGCAAGCTTTCCAGCGCCGGCTGGGAAGTGGTGGTCGCCACCAACCAGTCGGGCGTGGGACGCGGCCTCTACAGCGTCGAGACCATGCATGCGATGCACCGCCGCCTCATCGAGCTGATCGCGCCCTTCGGCGGCCAGCTCGGCGGCGTGTACTACTGCCCGCACACGCCCGATCAGGCCTGCAATTGCCGCAAGCCCAAGGACGGCATGTTCCGCGAGATCGCCGCGCGCTACGGCCGCGACCGGCTCGATGGCGTGCCGATGGTCGGCGACAGCCTGCGCGACCTCCAGGCCGGCGAGCCGCTCGGCTGTCAGCCGTATCTGGTGCTCACTGGCAAGGGCGCCATCACCTTTCTCAAGGGCACGCACGCGGGCAGTCTGCTGCCGCCGGGCACCCGGGTCCGCGTCAGCCTGGCCGCCGTCGCGCAGGAGCTGTGCTCATGAGCCGCTGCATTGCCGCGCTGCGGTCGGCGCTTTACCTGCTGGTGCTGACCGTCACCGTCATTCCCTATGCCATCGCCTGCGCCTTCTTCTTCATCACGCCGCTGAGCTGGCGCTATCGCTTCACGCTCGGCTGGCCGCGCTTTGCGGTATGGGCGGCCAAGGTCATCTGCGGCATCCGCTGGCAGGTGATCGGCGAGCACAACATTCCCGATGAGCCGGTCGTCTATCTCAGCAAGCATCAGTCGGCCTGGGAGACGCTGTTCCTCGTCTGGTGGCTGCCGCGCGAGGTCTGCTTCGTGCTCAAGCGATCGCTGCTGCATGTGCCGTTCTTCGGCTGGGGCCTGGGCATGCTGCGCATGATCAACATCGACCGTTCGAAGGGCGCCGACGCCTTCATGCAGGTGGTGCGGCAAGGCAAGACGCGGCTCGGCGAGGGCCGCTCGGTCGTGCTCTTCCCCGAAGGCACGCGCACGCCAGTGGGCAGCCAGGGCCAGTACAAGACCGGCGGCGCGCGGCTTGCGCGGGCGACCGGCGCGCGCATCGTGCCGATCGCGCTCAACTCGGGCGAACGCTGGGCCCGCAATGCCTTCATCAAGACGCCGGGGCTGGTCACGGTGTCGTTCGGTCCGCCGATCGTCGCCGTCGGGCGCCCGCCCAACATGGTCAACGAGGAAGTGGAAGCCTGGATCGAGGCCGAAATGCGCCGCCTGAGCCCGCAGGTCTATCCGACCTCCACGCCTGCCAGTGCGCCGCCGGCCCAGCCGGCCACGGCCGCATGAACTGGCTGTCCGGCGGCGTGCGCCAGGCCGATCTTTTCGGCGGCCCGCCGCGCGCCCGGCGCCCGGTCGAGGAAGCGCGCTCGCGCAGCCTCGCCTGCGCCGACGGTCCGTTGCAGTACCGCCTGCGCCGCAGCCGGCGCCGCACCATCGGCTTTCGGGTCGACGATTCCGGACTGACCGTGTCGGCGCCCAGCTGGCTCAGCCTGGCCGAGATCGAAACCGCCGTCGCCAGCAAGCTGCCCTGGATTCGGCGCACGCTCGCCAGCTGGACGTCGCGCAGCGCCGCCGCGCCGCACATCGACTGGCGCGCCGGCAGCGTGCTGCCCTGGCTCGGCGGCCAGATCCGCATTGCCCTCGATCCGCGCGAACGCAAACCGCGCCTGCTGCTTGCCGAACCGCCCGCCGCCCCCGCCTGCATGCAACCAGTGGGCCTGCCGCCCGAGACCACGCCCGATCTGCTCGCCCTGCCCCTGCCGCCCGATGCGCCCGCCGAAACCGTGCGCGAAGCCGCGCATGCCTGGCTGCGCAGCGACGCCGAACGCGTATTCGCCGAACGGCTGGCACTGCTGGCACCCCGGCTCGATCTCGCAGTCGGACGCTGGCGACTGTCGTCGGCACGCCGGCGCTGGGGCAGTTGCTCTGCCGATGGCGGCATCCGCCTCAACTGGCGGCTGGTGCTGTTCCCGATGCGCGTGATCGATTACGTGATCGTCCATGAACTTGCGCATCGCCATGAAATGAATCACGGCACCCGTTTCTGGACTCTGGTGGCCACCGTCCAACCCGATTGGCGTCTGGCCGAACAATGGCTCAAGACCGAGGCCCCGAAACTGCTGGGCCGCTCCTTCGACTGAGGAATAGACATGCGCATGCTGCACACCATGCTTCGCGTCGGCGATCTCGATCGCTCGCTTGCCTTCTATACCGGCGTTCTTGGCATGACGCTATTGCGGCGCCAGGACTTTCCGGATGGTCGTTTCACGCTGGCCTTTGTCGGTTACGGCCCGGAGGATTCGAATACCGTCATTGAACTGACGCATAACTGGGACACGCCGTCTTATGAACTCGGTGCCGCCTATGGTCATATTGCGCTTGGCGTCGACGATATTCATTCGACAGCCGAGGCGATTCGGGCAGCTGGCGGAAAAATCGTCCGCGAACCCGGCCCGATGAAGCATGGCACGACCGTGATTGCGTTTATCGAAGATCCGGACGGCTACAAGGTCGAATTGATCGAGCTTGCCAAAACTGCCTGATCGATTGCGCCGATGAACAATCGCGTACGAGAACTGCATGCAAAGCCGCTGGATGCGGAGCAATCGCTGCGGGTGCATCGCGCCATGACCCAGCTTGCAACTCAGCTCGGCGAATTTGTCCGGCAAATCGATGCCATCCAGCCAAGCTCATGTAGAGAACTGACGCTGAACGAGCAGCTTCATTTTGACGCGCTGACGATCAAGAATCTATTTCTCGAAGAGCGCCGAAAACCAAACGATGCAGTGGATTCATCATTGGCAGGCGTGCGCCCTTTCGATCATTTATTGCTTGGCTATCGATATGAAGGAAATAAGACCCTCACCGTAGAGCGCACTCTTTTGCCGGAAATAGATCGCTTGGAACGCCTACTCCATTCAAATCGAATCGGTTTTGATCTGGATTTGGCACGAAATGAACGGCAGCAGGTCACTCGCGGCCGATTTCGGATATTCAGCAGCATTGGCGCTGGAATCCGCGTCATTCCGGATGCCGCACGAGGTCGTATCCGCTTCACGCTTCAAAATGTCGATCGCTTTGGCATATACGAAGTGATCGTCGAAGCGGGATCAATCAACGCCCCGTTAATTGAGGAGTTGGCCTGTTGCATTTTAGGATTTGGGGATGGTTTCAGAAGGTATTCGCTGAGGTTCTGAATAGGTGGGGAAGGAGAGAGATAAATGAGAGGAGAAGAGATGGCAAAGCAAAAGGGGCGACTCAGAGTTGAGTCGCCCCTTTCAGAGGAGGAGCCTGACGATGACCTACTTTCACACGGGAACCGCACTATCATCGGCGCGGAGGCGTTTCACTGTCCTGTTCGGGATGGGAAGGAGTGGGACCACCTCGCTATGGTCGTCAGGCATAACTTGTCGATTTCTTGTTAAGTACGGTCAAGAGACGAGCACTCGATCAAGAAATCCAATTTAGAAGAAGCAATTGCTACAGAGTTGGGGAGTGATCGCATTGTTAGCGACATTCTGATCGACCATTGGCATACACCAAGGTTATAGGGTCAAGCCTCACGAGCAATTAGTACTGGTTAGCTTAATGCATTACTGCACTTCCACACCCAGCCTATCAACGTCCTGGTCTCGAACGGCTCTTCAGGGAGATCAAGTCTCCAGGGAAGTCTCATCTTCAGGCAAGTTTCCCGCTTAGATGCTTTCAGCGGTTATCTCTTCCGAACTTAGCTACCCGGCGATGCCACTGGCGTGACAACCGGTACACCAGAGGTTCGTCCACTCCGGTCCTCTCGTACTAGGAGCAGCCCCCGTCAAACTTCCAACGCCCACGGCAGATAGGGACCAAACTGTCTCACGACGTTTTAAACCCAGCTCACGTACCACTTTAAATGGCGAACAGCCATACCCTTGGGACCGGCTACAGCCCCAGGATGTGATGAGCCGACATCGAGGTGCCAAACACCGCCGTCGATATGAACTCTTGGGCGGTATCAGCCTGTTATCCCCAGAGTACCTTTTATCCGTTGAGCGATGGCCCTTCCATTCAGAACCACCGGATCACTAGGTCCTGCTTTCGCACCTGCTCGACTTGTCGGTCTCGCAGTTAAGCACGCTTATGCCCTTGCACTATTAGCACGATGTCCGACCGTGCCTAGCGTACCTTCGAACTCCTCCGTTACCCTTTAGGAGGAGACCGCCCCAGTCAAACTGCCTACCATGCACTGTCCCCGACCCGGATAACGGGCCAAGGTTAGAACCTCAAACAAACCAGGGTGGTATTTCAAGGATGGCTCCACGAGAGCTAGCGCCCCCGCTTCAAAGCCTCCCACCTATCCTACACAGATCGGTTCAAAGTCCAATGCAAAGCTACAGTAAAGGTTCATGGGGTCTTTCCGTCTAGCCGCGGGGAGATTGCATCATCACAAACATTTCAACTTCGCTGAGTCTCGGGAGGAGACAGTGTGGCCATCGTTACGCCATTCGTGCAGGTCGGAACTTACCCGACAAGGAATTTCGCTACCTTAGGACCGTTATAGTTACGGCCGCCGTTTACCGGGGCTTCGATCAAGAGCTTGCACCCCATCACTTAACCTTCCGGCACCGGGCAGGCGTCACACCCTATACGTCCACTTTCGTGTTTGCAGAGTGCTGTGTTTTTATTAAACAGTCGCAGCCACCTATTCACTGCGGCCCTGTTTGGCTCCGTTTGTACAACTTCACCTACTGAGGGCGTACCTTATCCCGAAGTTACGGTACAAATTTGCCGAGTTCCTTCTCCCGAGTTCTCTCAAGCGCCTGAGAATACTCATCACACCCACCTGTGTCGGTTTGCGGTACGGTCCCGTCAAGCTGAAGCTTAGTGGCTTTTCTTGGAAGCTTGGTATTACTCACTTCGTGAACAATGTTCACTCGTTATCACGCCTCATCTAAGCCGCCCGGATTTGCCTAAGCAGCACGACTACACGCTTGAACCAACTATTCCAACAGTTGGCTGAGCTAACCTTCTCCGTCCCCACATCGCACTTGACGGCGGTTCCGGAATATTAACCGGATTCCCATCAGCTACGGCTCTCGCCCTCGCCTTAGGGGCCGACTCACCCTACGCCGATGAACGTTGCGTAGGAAACCTTGGGTTTACGGCGAGCGGGCTTTTCACCCGCTTTATCGCTACTCATGTCAGCATTCGCACTTCCGATACCTCCAGCATCCTTTACAAGACACCTTCACAGGCCTACGGAACGCTCTCCTACCATCACATTTCTGTGATCCGCAGCTTCGGTGACTGGCTTAGCCCCGTTACATCTTCCGCGCAGGACGACTCGATCAGTGAGCTATTACGCTTTCTTTAAAGGGTGGCTGCTTCTAAGCCAACCTCCTGACTGTTTTAGCCTTCCCACTTCGTTTCCCACTTAGCCAATCTTTGGGACCTTAGCTGGCGGTCTGGGTTGTTTCCCTCTTGACGTCGGACGTTAGCACCCGGCGTCTGTCTCCCGCGCTCATACTTCCAGGTATTCGGAGTTTGCTATGGCGAAGTAACTCGCAATGAGCCCTCCAACCATTACAGTGCTCTACCCCCTGGAGCAATACGCGAGGCACTACCTAAATAGTTTTCGGAGAGAACCAGCTATTTCCGGATTTGTTTAGCCTTTCACCCCTATCCACAGCTCATCCCCTAGTTTTTCAACACTAGTGGGTTCGGGCCTCCAGTGAGTGTTACCTCACCTTCACCCTGGCCATGGATAGATCATCCGGTTTCGGGTCTACACCCAGCGACTGAACGCCCTATTAAGACTCGGTTTCCCTGCGCCTTCCCTATACGGTTAAGCTTGCCACTGAATGTAAGTCGCTGACCCATTATACAAAAGGTACGCCGTCACCCCTTGCGAGGCTCCGACTGTTTGTATGCATGCGGTTTCAGGATCTATTTCACTCCCCTCCCGGGGTTCTTTTCGCCTTTCCCTCACGGTACTGGTTCACTATCGGTCGATTACGAGTATTTAGCCTTGGAGGATGGTCCCCCCATCTTCAGACAGGATTTCACGTGTCCCGCCCTACTTGTCGCAAACTTAGTTCCACAATGGTGTTTTCGCATACGGGGCTATCACCCACTATCGCCGGACTTTCCAGACCGTTTTGCTAACACCACTGTTAAATCTTGCAGGCTGATCCGATTTCGCTCGCCACTACTTTCGGAATCTCGGTTGATTTCTTTTCCTCTGGCTACTTAGATGTTTCAGTTCACCAGGTTCGCCTCACATGCCTATGTATTCAGCATGAGATACCCTTGCGGGTGGGTTTCCCCATTCGGACATCTCCGGATCAAAGCTTATTTGCCAGCTCCCCGAAGCTTTTCGCAGGCTATCGCGTCCTTCATCGCCTGTAATCGCCAAGGCATCCACCACATGCACTTATTCACTTGACCCTATAACCTTGGAGAATCTTTACGATTCCAATGCTATAGGTTGAGCAAAATGCTGCTGCCAGTATTTCTGGCTGATGCAATCACAACCCATGAATCAGCAATTTCTTGCTGATTTCTGTATTTGCTTCTTCTAAATTGTTAAAGAACAAAAGCCTAATGGCATTGCGATAGTGACTTTCGCTATCGCAATGCGTCTGAAGAGTTTTGGTGGAGGTGAACGGGATCGAACCGATGACCCCCTGCTTGCAAAGCAGGTGCTCTCCCAGCTGAGCTACACCCCCAGTTGGATAATGTTGGTGGGTCTGGTTGGATTCGAACCAACGACCCCCGCCTTATCAAGACGGTGCTCTAACCGACTGAGCTACAGACCCTCCTTATCAAACACAGGAGTCCTGCGCACCTAGTCTTTCCAGGTGCACCCTTCAGACAGACTTTTCTAACAGCCGATAAGAGTGGGCGTTTATTGAGTGAGATACTCTAGAAAGGAGGTGATCCAGCCGCACCTTCCGATACGGCTACCTTGTTACGACTTCACCCCAGTCATGAATCCTACCGTGGTAATCGCCCTCCTTACGGTTAGGCTAACTACTTCTGGTAAAACCCACTCCCATGGTGTGACGGGCGGTGTGTACAAGACCCGGGAACGTATTCACCGCGACATGCTGATCCGCGATTACTAGCGATTCCGACTTCATGCAGTCGAGTTGCAGACTACAATCCGGACTACGATCGGTTTTATGAGATTAGCTCCCCCTCGCGGGTTGGCAACCCTCTGTACCGACCATTGTATGACGTGTGAAGCCCTACGCATAAGGGCCATGAGGACTTGACGTCATCCCCACCTTCCTCCGGTTTGTCACCGGCAGTCTCATTAGAGTGCCCTTTCGTAGCAACTAATGACAAGGGTTGCGCTCGTTGCGGGACTTAACCCAACATCTCACGACACGAGCTGACGACAGCCATGCAGCACCTGTGTCCCGGCTCCCTTTCGGGCACTCCCACCTTTCAGCAGGATTCCGAGCATGTCAAGCGTAGGTAAGGTTTTTCGCGTTGCATCGAATTAATCCACATCATCCACCGCTTGTGCGGGTCCCCGTCAATTCCTTTGAGTTTTAATCTTGCGACCGTACTCCCCAGGCGGTCTACTTCACGCGTTAGCTGCGTTACCAATCAGTAACCTGACCGACAACTAGTAGACATCGTTTAGGGCGTGGACTACCAGGGTATCTAATCCTGTTTGCTCCCCACGCTTTCGTGCATGAGCGTCAGTGTTATCCCAGGGGGCTGCCTTCGCCATCGGTGTTCCTCCACATCTCTACGCATTTCACTGCTACACGTGGAATTCCACCCCCCTCTGACACACTCAAGCCTTGTAGTTTCAAATGCAGTTCCCAGGTTAAGCCCGGGGATTTCACATCTGACTTGCAAAACCGCCTGCGCACGCTTTACGCCCAGTAATTCCGATTAACGCTTGCACCCTACGTATTACCGCGGCTGCTGGCACGTAGTTAGCCGGTGCTTATTCTGCGAGTACCGTCATTAGCGTCAGGTATTAACCAACGCCGTTTCGTTCTCGCCAAAAGTGCTTTACAACCCGAAGGCCTTCTTCACACACGCGGCATGGCTGGATCAGGGTTTCCCCCATTGTCCAAAATTCCCCACTGCTGCCTCCCGTAGGAGTCTGGGCCGTGTCTCAGTCCCAGTGTGGCTGGTCGTCCTCTCAGACCAGCTACGGATCGTCGCCTTGGTAGGCCTTTACCCCACCAACTAGCTAATCCGACATCGGCCGCTCCAATAGCGCGAGGTCTTGCGATCCCCCGCTTTCCACCTTGGTGCGTATGCGGTATTAGCTATCCTTTCGGATAGTTATCCCCCACTATTGGGCACGTTCCGATGCATTACTCACCCGTTCGCCACTCGCCACCAGGGTTGCCCCCGTGCTGCCGTTCGACTTGCATGTGTAAGGCATGCCGCCAGCGTTCAATCTGAGCCAGGATCAAACTCTTCAGTTTAATCATGCTTATTGCCCTTACTTTCGTAAGGTCGCGACTCAACGAAATTTCAGGTTTTCACCTTACTTTTTTGTGAGCCTTTATTGCTTTGAGCACACTGCGCGCCTCGCGGCATGCAGCCCCATCACAACAAACGCCCACACTTATCGGCTGTTAACTTGTTAAAGAGCGATACTGCAATCTACCTACAACTTGCTTCGCCTTGCTTGGCGCCGCGTCGTCATCAGCAGAGAGGCGAGATTATGCACTGCTTTTTTCTCACCGTCAACTGTTTTTGAACTTTTTTATTTCGCTGCCATCTCGGCAAACCTTGCGGCCCTGCTTCCTCAGCAGCGAAATCATCGTTCAGCAACAGCTGAGCCATCGACTATAACCAGAACATCGCTAGTTGGCAAGC
>NZ_MUHU01000022.1 GCF_002105195.1 Derxia lacustris
TCGGTGCGCTGCCAGAGCGCGGCGCCACCGGCCCGGTTCGGCACATGACGCCGACGCCGTCGCCGCGCTCTGGCAGCGCACCGAAGGCTGGGTCACCGGCTTGGTGCTCGCCGCCCTGTCGCCCGATGCCGATGACAGCCCGGCCGACCGCGCCGGCGCCGGCCAACCCGCCGCGCCTCAGGGCGGCAGCAACCCGGCGCTCGCGTGCTACCTCGCCGACAGCGTGCTCGCGCGGCTGCCGCCAGCCACGGTCGATTTCCTGCACGACGCCGCCCCGTTCGCGCGCTTTTCCGCCGGGCTTTGCGATGCCCTCGGCCCGCGCCGCGACAGCCGCAGCACGCTCGACTGGCTCGCGCGCCAGCACCTGTTCGTCAAGCCGCTCGGCGACGGCTGGTACCGCTTTCACGCGCTGTTCGCCGAGCACCTCTGCGCCCGGCTGCGCCACCGCGATCCGGCACGCGAAGCCGAACTGCGCCGGCGCGCCGCGCACTGGTTCGTGGCCAACCGCCACTGGCCCGAAGCCGTGGCCCAGGCGCTCGCGGTCGGCGACGACGCGCTCGCCGCGCGCTGGGCCGAGCAGTTCTCGCAGCGCGCGGTCGAGACCGGCGAGGTCGCCACGCTGGCCGGCTGGCTCGGCGCGCTGCCGTTGCGGCTGCGCCAGCGCTCGCTGCGACTGCGGCTGTTGCAGGCCTGGGCGCTGGCCTTTGCGCTCGACCTGCGCCGCGCGCGCCAGACGCTGGCCGACATCGAGGCCGACCTCGGCGCCGCCCGCCTTGCCGCCGACGCCGACACGCCCGGCGAATGCCTGGCCGTCGCCGCGATCATCGACGGCCTGAGCGACCGCAGCGACGCCGCCATCGCGCGCGCCGACGCCGCGCTCGCCACCCGGCCCGCGCCCGGCGGCTGGACCGAGCGCACCGCGCTGGTCGCGCGCACCTTCGGCCTGTGCTCGGCGGCGCGCTTTGCCGAGGCGCTGGCCTGCGACAGCGGCAGCCGCGCCGCGCCCGCGCCGCTCTATCTCGACGTGTACCAGCATGCGATGCGCGGCCTGTCGCTCATCACCGCCGGCGACCTCGACGGCGCGCGCCAGCTGCTGCGCCATGCGCTCGCGCTGGCCGAAGCCGGCGCCGGCCCGCTCTCGGCCGCCGCCGCGCTGCCGGCCGGCTACCTCGCCGAAGTGCTGCACGAACAGGGCGAAGCGGCCGAGGTGGCGGCGCTGCTGCACGGCCGCGACGACACCGCGTTTGCGGTCGCCGCGCTCGGCTCGCTGGCGCGCTTTTGCACCGTGTCGGCGCGGCAGGCGGCGGCGCGCGGCGATCTGGCCGGCGCGCTCGCCGTGCTCGACCGCGGCGAGCGCGCCGCCGCCGAACGCGGCTGGCCGCGCCTGCATGCGCTCTGCCTCGCCGAGCGGGTGCATCTGCTCTGCGCCGCCGGCCGGCTCGATGCGGCGCGCGGTGCCATCCGCGCCGCCGTCGGCCAGCTGCCCGACGATCCGCCGGCCCAGCCCAACAGCCGGCTCGAAACCTGGCTCGCCTGGCAGGAGGCGCAGGCCACGCTGCTGCTGCACGGCGGCCATGCCGAAGAGGCGCTGCCGTGGTTCCGTCGCCTCGCCACGCAGGCGCGCGGCGCGGGCTTTCTGTACCGCGCGGCGCGCATGCAGTTGCTGCTGGCGCTCGCGCTCGACGCCTGCGGCGCGCATGCCGAGGCCGTGGCCGAGATGGCCGCGCTGCTGCCGCTCGCCGAGCGGCAAGGGCTGGCCGCGAGCTTCGCCGACCTCGGCGCCGGGCTGGGCCGGCCGCCAACCGCGCCCTCGCCCGCCCTCGCCCTGCGCGACGAAGCCCGCCGCCTCGTCAGCGCCGCCAGCGGCATCGACCCCGGCGCCGGCCTGTCGGCGCGCGAGCTCGACATCCTCGGTCACGTTGCCGACGGCCTGAGCAACAAGGAGATCGCCCGCCTCGGCGGCATCGCGCCCGAGACGGTGAAGTGGCACCTCAAGAACATCTTCGCCAAGCTCGCCGTCGGCAGCAGGCAGGAGGCGGTGCGGCGCGCGCTGCTGCTGGGCCTGGTGGGCGGCGCCCCCCGATCGGTGCCAACCCTGCCCCCCGTTCGGGGAGTGCCGCCGCCGCCGCGCGCTGCCTAAGCTGCGCAACGCTTCACGGCCACGCCCGGACCCTTCCACAAACCGGCGCGGGCCGCTCATGGGAGGAGACCTTCATGTCCGATCACGCAACCGGCGGCGCCAGCCATGCCGCCCCCTCGGCCTACGCTTTTCCGCTGCTCATCAAGCAGCTGCTGCTGGCGCCGCTGCGCCAGTCGGCGGGGCAGGAAATCGTCTATCGCGGCGAGCATCGCCAGACCTATGCCCAGCTCGGCGAGCGCATCGGCCGGCTCGGCAGCGCGCTCGCGCGGCTGGGCGTGGCGCCGGGCAGCGTGGTGGCGGTCGCCGACTGGGACAGCCATCGCTATCTCGAAAGCTATTTCGCGGTGCCGATGCTGGGCGCGGTGCTGATGAGCGTGAACGTGCGCCTGTCGCCCGACCAGATTGCCTACACCGTCGACCATTGCGGCGCCGAGACGCTGCTCATCAATGCCGAATTCCTGCCGCTGCTGGCCCAGATCCGCAGCCGGCTGCCGCAGCTCAGGCGCGTGGTGCTGCTCAGCGACACGCCGGTCGCCGAACTGCCGGACGGCACCAGCCATGAATACGAAACCCTGCTCGCCGGCGGCAATCCAGCCCACGTCTTCCCCGATTTCGACGAGAACACGCGCGCCACCAGCTTCTACACAACCGGCACCACCGGCATGCCGAAGGGCGTGTTCTTCAGCCATCGCCAGCTGGTGCTGCATGCGCTCGGCGTGCTGAGCGCGCTGGCGGTCAACCCGGGCGGCCAGAACCTGCATCGCGGCGACGTCTACATGCCGATCACGCCGATGTTCCATGTGCACGCCTGGGGCATGCCGTACATCGCCACGCTGCTCGGCGTGAAGCAGGTCTACCCGGGCCGTTATGCGCCCGACCTGCTGCTCAAGCTCAAGACCAGCGAGGGCGTGACCTTCTCGCATTGCGTGCCGACCATCCTGCAGATGCTGCTCGACGCGCCAGGCTCTACCGACCACGACCTGGGCGGCTGGAAGATGATCATCGGCGGCTCGGCGCTGACGCCGGCGCTGGCGCGCGCGGCGCTCGTGCGCGGCATCGACGTGTTCACCGGCTACGGCATGAGCGAGACCTGCCCGATCCTGGCGCTGGGCCAGCTGCGCCCAGGCGATCCGGGCCAGGCCGCGCATGCCGCGCGCAGCGCCGCCATCGCCGCCGGTGCCACGCCCGCCGAGGCCGCGACCGGCGCCGGCGCCATCACCGACGAGGAAGTCGCGCGCCGCGCCCGCACCGGCTATGCCGTGCCGCTGGCCGATCTGCGCATCGTCGATCCCGACCTGAACGACGCCGCCCACGACGACCGCGCGCAAGGCGAGGTGGTGGCGCGCACGCCCTGGCTCACCCAGGGCTATCTGCATGCGCCGGATGCATCCAACCATCTGTGGGCCGGCGGCTGGCTGCACACGCAGGACATCGGCCGCGTGGACGCGACCGGCTCGCTCCAGATCACCGACCGCATCAAGGACGTCATCAAGTCGGGCGGCGAGTGGATTTCCTCGCTCGACATGGAGGCGCTCATCACGCGCCATCCGGCAGTGGCCGAGGCTGCCGTCATCGCCATCCCCGACGCCAAATGGGGCGAGCGGCCGCTGCCGCTGGTGGTGCTCAAGCCGGGCGCCGAATGCGACGCGGCGACGCTGATCGCCCATCTGCGCGCCTGCGCCGATGCCGGCGAAATCTCGCGCTACGCGATCCCGGACACGGTCCGCTTCCTCGACGCGCTGGAGCGCACCAGCGTCGGCAAGCTCAACAAGAAGAAGCTGCGCGACACCGTGCTCGCGCGCTGACCGCCCGCCGCAAAAAACCACAAGAAAACAGGGAAAGAAGAATGAGGACAGACAAGGTCCAGGCCCGCGCTCGGGCGCGTGGAATGCAAACCGGCTTTGCGGCGGAGGGCCGCGCATCCAAGGGCGGCGCCGATCTGCCGCGCCGCCGGCCCGCGCTGGCGCCGCTCGGCATCGCGCTGGCCGCCGCCTTCGCCGCGCCGGCTCACGCCGCCGACTTCGAGCTCGACGGCTTCCGCATCAAGACCACGGCAGCGCTGTCCGCCGGCAGCGCCTGGCGCACGACCGACCGCGATCCGGTGCTGCTGCCGGCCGCCAACGCCACGCTCGCCGGCGTCGATCACGCGGCGACGCACGGCCGCAACCAGGACGACGGCAATCTCAACTTCGACCGTGGCGACCGCATCTCGACCATGCTCAAGGCCTACGGCGCGCTCGACGCCGAACGCGACGGCCTGGGCCTGCACCTGAGCGCCAAGGCCTGGACCGACCGCGCGCTGGCCGACGACGAGCAGCGCTGGGGCAACTGGCCGGCCGGCTATGCGGGCGCCGCCAGCCACGCCCAGCGCCTCGACGACGGCGGCTTCGACCGGCGCGCGCGCTTCAGCGGCGCGGTGATGCAAGAGGCGAGCGTGTCGGCGCGCGGCAGCCTCGACGGCCATGCGGCACAGGCGCGCGCCGGCTGGCAGACGCTCGACTGGGGTCGCGGCTTTGCGATTGCCGGCGGGCTGTCGGGCATCAATCCGGTCGATCTGCCCGCGTCGCGCCGGCCCGGTGCGCTGCCCGAGGAAGTCGCCATCCCGATTCCGCTGCTGCTCGCGCGCATCGATCCCACGCCCGCGACCACGCTCGAAGGCTTCTGGCAGCTGGGCTTTGCCAAGACCGTGCTCGACGGCTGCGGCACCTTCTTTGCCGGCGCCGACTACGTGGCCGACGGCTGCAACGGCGTGATGGTCGGCGACGCCTTCACCGATCCGGCCTCGGTCGCGGCCGGGCGCTATCTCAAGCGCCAGGGCTCGCCCGGCGTGGCGCGCGACGGCCAGTTCGGCGCCTCGCTGCGCTGGCGCCTGCCCGAGCTGAAGAGCGAGATCGGCTTCTACGCCGCGCAGGCGCATTCGCGCACGCCGCTGGTCAGCCCGGTGAAGACCGGCCGCAGCGGCGGCGCGCCCTTCGTGCCCGGCAATGCCGACGGCCTCAACGCCGGCTATCTCACCGAATACCCGGAAGACATCCGGATGTTCGGCATCAGCTTTGCGCGCCGCGCCGACGACTGGACCCTGGCTGCCGAAGCCAGCTACCGGCCCAACCAGCCGATGCAGCTGAACTCGGTGGACCTGCTCAACGCCGTCGCCTCGGTGACCGCGCCCACGCTGTTGCGCGCCGACGTGAATGCGCTCGCGCCCGGCGCGGTGCTGCACGGCTACGACCGCCACAAGGCCAGCCAGCTTCAGGTGGCGGCGACCGTGCCGCTGCGCGGCCTGCTGCCCGGCGATCCGCTCGCGCTCGGCGCCGAGGCCGGCGTCAAGTTCGTCCACGACCTGCCCGACGCGACCCGGCGCCGCTATGGCCGCTCCGACGTGTTCGGCGTCGGCACGGTCAACGGCGTGTGCGCCGACGTGCCGCTGTCCTGCGCCAACGCCGGCTATGTGAGCCGCACGAGCTGGGGCTATCGGCTGCGCGCCGGCTGGCGCACGCCGGTCGCCGACGGCATCACCGTGGCGCCGAGCCTGGCCTGGGCCCAGGACCTGCGCGGCTGGTCGCATGACGGCGCCTTCAGCCAGGGCCGGCGCGCCATCGTGACCGGCCTGCGCGCCGAACTGCGCCAGCGCTGGAGCGCCGACCTCACCTGGAACCAGCCCGTCGGCGGCAGCTACAACCAGCTGCGCGACCGTGGCTGGGCCGCCATCGCGCTCGGCGCGCGCTTCTGAAACGCCTCTCCTCCACCTCTCCCGAGACCACCGCCATGACCGACCTGAATCCGCGCCGCATCGCGGTGCTGGGCGCCGGCGTGATGGGCGCGCAGATTGCCGCCCATGCCGCCAACGCCGGCCTCGATGTGTTGCTGTTCGACCTGCCCGCGCCCGGCGCCGATCCGCTCGCCGCCGTGCGCCGCGCCATCGACGCGCTGCGCAAGCAGAAGCCCGAGCCGCTGGCCCGCCCCGCGCTCGCCGACGCGATCCGCCCCTGCCACTACGACGCCCATCTGCCGCTGCTGTCCGGCTGCGATCTGGTCATCGAGGCCATCGGCGAGCGGCTCGACTGGAAGCGCTCGCTGTACGAGCGCATCGCGCCGCATCTGGGCGCGCAGACCGTGCTGGCCAGCAACACCTCGGGCCTGTCGATCGGCGCGCTCGCTGCGCTGCTGCCGGCCGGGCTGCGGCCGCGCTTTGCCGGGCTGCACTTCTTCAACCCGCCGCGCTGGCTGCCGCTGGTCGAGCTGATCGCGCATGACGGCAGCGATCCGGCCGTCATCGACGCGCTCGAAACCGCCGTCACGCGCCGGCTCGGCAAGAGCGTGGTGCGCGCCAAGGACAGCCCGGGCTTCATCGCCAACCGGCTCGGCGTGTTCGCGCTGCTGGCGGCGGTGCATCACGCGGCACGCTTTGGTCTGGCGCTCGACGAGGTCGATGCGCTCACCGGCAGCGCGCTCGGCCGGCCGCGCAGCGCCACCTTCCGCACGCTCGACGTGGTCGGTCTCGACACCTTCGCGCACGTCGTCGCCGGCCAGCGCGAGCAGCTCGGCAGCGACCCGTGGCACGCCTGGCTGCACCTGCCCGACTGGCTCGACGCGCTGGTCAGCGCCGGCAAGCTCGGCGACAAGTCCGGCGCCGGCTGCTACCGCCGCGAAGGCCGCGAGCTGCGCGTGCTCGACCCGGCCAGCGGCGACTACCGCGCCGTCGCCGGCGCCATCGCGCCCGAGGTCGAAGCCCTGCTCGCCCTGCCCGATGCCGGCGACCGGCTGCTCGCGCTGCGCGCCAGCGCCCATCCGCAGGCGCGCTTTCTGTGGGCGGTGCAGCGCGACCTGTTCCATTACGCCGCCTTCCATCTGGCCGCGATTGCCGATACCGCGCGCGATGCCGATCTGGCGCTGCGCTGGGGCTTCGGCTTTGCGGCCGGGCCGTTCGAGGTCTGGCAGACCGCCGGCTGGCATCGCATCGCCGCCGCGCTGGTCGAGGACATCGAGCGTGGCGAGGCGCTCGGCGCGGTGCCGCTGCCGGCCTGGGTCACGGACAGCGCGCTGGCCGACGGCGTGCACGGCGCCGACGGCTCGCTGCGGCCGGGCGGCGTGGGCGTGCCGGTGTTCATCCCGCGCCCGGCCAGCGCCCTGGCCGCGCGGCAGATCTTTCCGGAGCTGCTGGCCGGCGAACCCGGCTTCACCGCACTCACCGCCGGCCGCACGCTGGCCGAGACCGACGCGGTGCGGCTGTGGACGCTGCCCGGCCATGACGCGCGCATCGGCATCCTCTCGTTCAAGACGCGCATGCATGCGATCGGCTCCGGCGTGCTCGACGGCACGCGCGAGGCCATCGCCCGCGCCGAGCGCGAGCTGGATGCGCTGGTCATCTGGAACGAGCCGCCGTTCGCGGTCGGCGCCGATCTGAAGGAAGTCGAGCGGCTGGCCGGCGCCGGCGAGTTCGCCGCGCTCGACGACTACATCGCGCGCTTCCAGCAGACCGGGCTGGCGATCCGCCATGCGCGCATTCCGGTGGTGGCGGCGGTGCAGGGCATGGCGCTCGGCGGCGGCTGCGAATTCGCGCTGCATGCGGCGCACCGCGTGTTCGGCTTCGAGACGCGCGTGGGGCTGGTCGAGGCCGGCGTCGGGCTCATCCCGGCCGGCGGCGGCTGTCTGCACATGGCGCTGCGTGCGGCCACGCTCGCCACGCAGTCGGCCGGCGGCGATCTGCTGCCCTTCATCGAGCCGGCGTTCAACGCCATTTCGCGCGGCACGGCGGCCGGCAATGCGCTGGCGGCCGGCGATCTGGGCTATGCGCTCGCGTCGGACGATGTGGTCTTTCATGCCGGCGAGGTGCTGCATGTGGCGCTGGCCCGCGCCCGCGCGCTGGCCGAGGCCGGCTGGCGCGCGCGGCCCGCCGGACCGGTGCCGGTGGCCGGCCGCGCCGGCATCGCCGCGCTCGACATGGCGGTCGTCAACCAGCGCGACGGCGGCTTTGTCAGCGAGCACGACGCGCGCGTGGCCCATGCCGCCGCCGTCGCGCTGTGCGGCGGCGAGATCGACGCCGGCAGCCGCGTCGACACCGGCTGGCTGCTCGACGTGGAGCGCGCCGAGTTCATGCGCCTGCTGCGCACGCCCGAGACCCTCGCCCGCATCCGTCACCTGCTCGCCACCGGCAAGCCGCTGCGCAACTGAAACCGCGCGGCGCCCGCCCGCGCCGCGCATCGAACCCACGGACATCCTCATGAACAAGCAAGTCCAGGACGCCTATCTCGTCGCCGCCGTGCGCACGCCGGTCGCGCGCCGCAACGGCGCCTTCCGCCACGCCCGGCCCGACGATCTGCTGGCCCATGCGCTGCGCGAACTGCTGCGCCGCGCGCCCGGCCTCGACCCGGCCGACATCGGCGACGTGATCGCCGGCTGCGCCATGCCCGAGGCCGAACAGGGCATGAACGTGGCGCGCATCGGCCTGCTGCTGGCCGGGCTGCCGCAATCGGTGCCGGGCCTGACGATCAACCGCTTCTGCGCCTCGGGCCTGCAAGCCGTGGCCGACGCCGCCGCGCGCATCCGCCTCGGCGAAGCCGACGCGATGATCGCGGCCGGCGTGGAAAGCATGACCGTCATGACCCAGATGATGGGCAACAAGGTCCGGCCCAACCCCGCGCTGTTTGCCGACGACGAACACCGCGCCATCGCCTGGGGCATGGGCCTGAC
>NZ_MUHU01000023.1 GCF_002105195.1 Derxia lacustris
CCCGCCCGACCTAAGCCGCCCTCCGCCGCCCCGCCGGATGCGCCGCATTCAACCCATCGGCGATGTAGTGCGCCAGCGCATACACGGTCTCCGACGGGTTGTAGCCGATGGACGTCGGCAGCAGGCTCGCATCGGCGATGTAGAGGTTCTTCACGTCATGCGTCTCGCCGCGCGGATTGACCACCGTCCTGGCCGGATCGGCGCCCATGCGGCAGGTGCCTTGCGGATGGAAGGACGTGTAGCGGTAGCGCGAGCGCTCGTTCTTCAGCCCGGCGATCACGCCGTCCACCGCCTCGACGCTGTCGATCTCCAGCTTCTGCGACGACGGGATGTACAGCCGCCGCGCGCCGGCCGCGAACAGCACCTTGCAGGTCGTCGCGAGCCCCTTCTTCATCGCCTCGAAATCCTCGTCGTCCACGTCGTAGCGGATCGACTTGGCGCCGTCCTTCCAGCTCACCTCGCCCACGTTCTTGTCGTGGATCAGGCTGATGAGCCGAGTCGTGGACTTGTAGCGGCTCATGAAGTCGACATAGGGCTTGCCGGTGCCCGGCTCGACCTGGGTGCTGGCCTCGACCGGGTCCTGCACCGCGTTGAGCAGCAGATAGCCGCCGTTTTCCGGCAGCGTGTCGCGGTCCATGTAGAGCGAATGCGTCGCGCCGTGAAAGTCGTAGACCGGCTGGTCGAACATCGCGGTCACCGACATCGTCGGATGGCACGCGAAGTTCTTGCCGACCTGGCCGCTGCCGTTGGCGAGCTGGCTGCGCAGCAGCAGCAGCGGCGTCTGCACCGGGCCGGCGGCCAGCACCACGATCGGCGCATCGACGCGCAGCCGCGCCTTCGGCTTGCCGGTCTGCTGGTCGACCACCTCGGCCTCGACGCCGGTCGCCTTGCCGTCGCGCGCCAGCACCTGCGTGACCCGCGTGTCGGAATGGATGGTTGCGCCGTGCTGCACCGCCCACGGCAGATAGGTCACGAGCATCGACTGCTTGCGGTCCGAGGCGCAGCCCGCGAAGCACATGCCGGTCAGCACGCAGTCGCGCACATTGCGGCGCGCCTCGCCGCGCGGCAGGCCGAGCTTGGCCATGCCGGCAGCGATCAGTTCGGCGCCGCCGCTGGTCTCCTGCGGCGTGACCGCGCGGATGCCGAGGTTGCGCTCGACCTTCTCGAAATAGGGCCGCAGGGTCGCCGGCGTGAGCGCGGTCAGGCCGAACTCGCGGCCCCACAGGTCGAGGTAGTAGTCGGGCGTGCGAAAGCACAGCGCGGCGTTGACCACCGTCGAGCCGCCGACGCAGGCGCCCTGCAGGATCGCGATGTCGCCGCTGTCGTTGTTCTGGCCGCCGTGGTCGGCGTAGAGCGTGCCCATGCTGATCGCGAGCATCTCGGTGAATTTCTCGGACGGCACATAGGGGCCGGCTTCGAGCACGATCACCTTCTTGCCGGCCTTGGCCAGTTCATAGGCCATCACCGCGCCGCCCGCGCCCGAGCCGACCACGACCGCGTCGGCTTTCAGGTGCAGATGGGCGCCGGCGGCGATGTCGCTGGCCTGGGTCACGGGCAGGCCGTGCTTCGGCACTTCGACCGGAATCGTCTTGTTGGTCATGTTGCTGGTCTCCTCAAGCCTGGGGCAGCGGCTGGTTGCCGAGCGACGGAATGCGGTTGCGGCGCGTGACCGGGCCGTCGTAGCCGAGCGGTCCCCAGGTCGGCGGATTGGCGAAGTAGGCGAGCGCGACGAGCTTCTTGAGGCCCAGGCTCAGCGCGCGCTGCGGCACTTCGGTGCCATTGGCCCAGGCGTCGCAGAAGGCGATTGCGTCGGCATCGCCGAGGTCGACGAAGGCCTTGCCGTAGCCCGCCTTCGGGCCGTCGTTGAAATAGCCGATGCCGCCGCGCAGCCCGGCGAGGATGTGCGGCGGCATGGTCGCGAGCAGCGCCGCGTCGAGCGTCTGGAGCACCGGCACCTGGGCCGGCGGCAGCAGCGCGCTGCCCTCGGTCGGCAACATCACGTCGAGCAGGCGCTGGAACACGCGGGCCTCGGTCGCGCCGACGAATTTCATCGGCGCGGGCGCGGCGGCGCGCAGCGTGGCGGGCGCGCCGGCGGTCAGGCCGAGCGCGGCGGCGGCGAGCAGGAACTGGCGCCGCGTGAGGCCGCCGGCGGCGGTCATCGCAGGCAGGGCGGCGGCGCCGCGCGGATCGGGCGTGGAAATGCGCATGGTTGTCTCCTGAATCGGATGGCGGTCAGAAGACCTGGAGCAGGCGCAGGTTCACGCGCGCGCTTTCCTTGAAGCCGTTGTCCACCCGCAGATCGCGGCCGACGTTGACGAGCAGTTGCGTCGCCGGCCCGACGAAGGCGGCGGTGCCGAGCTGGAACTTGGTGACATTGGCCGCGTCGTTGCGCGACACGCCGGCGACCTTGGTCTCGCCCAGATGCGCGTAAGACAGCCCGCCGCGCAGGTCCCAGGTCGGGCTCATCGCATAGCGCGCAAAGCCCTGGAGCTGGGTCGTGGCCGATTGTTCGAGCGAGGCGCCGGCGGCATTGGCCTTGTCGTTCTTGCCGTAGGCCGTCACGTCGGCGGCGAGGTCGATGGTCCACTTGTCGCCGAGGCCGAACAGCCAGGCGGCTTGCAGCGCGGTCTTCCAGCGGTTCTCGCCGAGGTTGAGCGGCTTGTTCGCGTCGTAGGTGCCGGTGGGCGCGTAGACGAACGGCGTGATGCCGAAATAGCTGCGCTTCGCCGCGTCCTCATGCAGCCAGACGGTGGCGGCGAGGATCAGGTCGCCGACGCCGCTGCGGTTGCCGAGTGCCGGCGCCAGATCGTTCTTGGCTTCGAGCCGGCCGAAGGGCAGCAGGAATTGCGGATCGACCGTGAAGCCGGCGATCTTCATGAAATGGATCATCCGCAGGATGCCGATGTTGGAGTCGAGGCCGTAGCTGCCGGCCGGGCGCTTGCCGTTGGCATAGAGCTGGTCGCGCTGGGCGGTCTGGGCGTAGAGCGCCGCGATGTTCGTGCCCTCGGGCAGGGCGGTGTAGTCGCCGGCGTCGATGTCGATGGCGTGGGCGGCAGTGCCGGCAAAGGCGAGCGTGGCGCCGAGCAGGGCGGTGCGCAGGGACGGGTTCATGTGGGTCTCCTCTTGGGTCTTGTTGTTGGTCAGAACGGGTACTGGATGCCTTGTTCGAGCACGCTGACCCACTGCGTCTCGGTGAACTCATGCAGGTTGGCCGGGCCGCCAAAGCGCCCGCCATTGCCCGACGCGCCCATGCCGCCGAAGGGCACCTGGAATTCGTTGTTCACGGTCTGGTCGTTGATGTGGACCATGCCGGTGTGCAGCCGCGCCGCGAGGGCGAGGCCGCGTTGCACGTTGCGGCTGTGGATCGCGGCCGCGAGGCCATAGGGCGAGGCGTTGACCAGCGCGACCGCCTCGTCGTCGCTGTCGAACACGGTGATGGGCGCGACCGGACCGAAGATTTCCTCGCTGAACGCCGCCATGTCGGGTCGCACGTCGGCGAGCACGGTCGGGCGGTAGAACAGGCCGGACTGCGGGCCGCCGGTGAGCAGCCGGGCGCCGTCGCGCAGCGCGCCCTGCACGATGGCGTCGATGCGCGCGAGCTGCCTGGCGTTGATGATCGGGCCGAGATGGACCGGCTCGGTGAACGGGTCGCCGACCGCGAGCTTGCCGGCGCGCTCGGCGAGCAGCTCGGCATAGCGCGCCGCGACGCTGCGATGCACGAGATGGCGCCCGGCCTGCATGCAGATCTGGCCCTGATGCAGAAAGGCGCCCCAGGCGCCGCTGGAGCTGGCGGCGTCGAGATCGGCATCGTCGAGCACGACCAGCGCGTTGTTGCCGCCGAGTTCGAGCGCGCACTTCTTGAGCAGCTGGCCGCAGGTGGCGCCGATGCTGCGGCCGACGCCGGTCGAGCCGGTGAAGGCGATCATCGACACCGCCGGATGGCGCACGACGGCGTCGCCGGTGTCGGGACCGCCGGGCAGCAGTTGCAGCAGGCCGTCGGGCAGGCCGGCATCGGCAAACAGCTGGGCGATCAGCGCGCCGCCGATCACGGCGGTCTGCACATCGGGCTTGAGCAGCACGGCATTGCCGAGCGCCAGCGCCGGCGCGATCGAGCGCATCGACAGCAGCAGCGGGAAGTTCCACGGCGAGATCACGCCGACCACGCCAATGGGCACGCGGCGCCAATAGTTGGTGCGGCCCGGCATGGCCGACGGAAAGATCTCGCCGGTCGGCTGCATCGGCAGGCTTGCGCTCATCAGCAGCTGCTCGTAGGTGGCGTGCAGCTCCCAGTCGGCCTTGAGCGGCACCGAGCCGGCTTCGCGGACGTTCCAGTAGCGAAAGCTGTCGGCGCGCTCCTTGAGCAGGCGCGCGGCCTCGCGCAGCACGGCGGCGCGCCGGTCGAAGGGCGTGGCGGCCCAGGCTTTCTGGGCGAGCGCGGCGGCGCGGGCGGCCTCGTCCACATCGGTGGCGTCGGCGATGCCGGTGCGGCCGAGCACGGCGCCGGTCGCCGGCTCGCGCACCTCGGCGCTGCCGCCGTGGGCTTCGCGCCAGCCCGAGCTGTAGATCAGGCCGCTCGACGGAAGCGGAAGTTCGTGGATGTTCATGCCGGTCTCCTCGGTGGTGGCTGAGGGCGGGTCTGGGCCCGCCGCGTTTGCCTAGGGCAAGCGGCGTACCGCCCCGGCCGGCGGCGCTGGCGACGGCGCTTGTCCCTGCCAAATCAAGCGCTTGCGAAGCGGCGCGCGCTGGCGGCGGCGTCTCGCGCGTCCCGCTGCGGGATGCGCCGGTCTCATTGCGGGACGCCGAGACGCCGAAACCACAGTCGGGCGACGGACGGCGCTAGGGGTTTGGTCGCGTTGACGCTGGCGCGCCCGCGTCGCTAGGGTCGGCGCACTTTTTCATCCGCGCGTGTGAACCTGAATCGTGGCTACCTCTTTTGCAACTGGCGGCGGCTATGCACCGGAGACCATCCGGCGCGCCCGCCATGCCTTCTTCAACGACGGCCAGTGCGCCGACGGGCTGGTCGAGGACGCGGTCCTGCGCTCCTGGACCCGCTGCCGCGACGGCGGCCGCCGCATCGACGAGCCGATCGAGTTCACCTCGCTCGACCGCGCCGCGGCCAGCCTGCTGATCGAGCGCAACCGGGCGCTGCTCGACGCGGCCCGGCCCGAACTCGTGGCGCTCGCGCGCTCGATGCAGGACGCCGGCTATGCCGTGCTGCTCACCGATGCCCACGGTCACACGCTGGCGGTGGAAGGCGCGATGCCCACGCACTGCGCCACCTTCCGCAACGCCTTCCGGCCCGGCGTCGATCTGTCGGAGCGCGCCATCGGCAGCAATGCCATGAGCATCGCGATGGCCGAGCAGCAGACGGTGCGGCTGTTCGGGCCGGAGCATTTCTTTGCCGATACCCAGCTGTTTCATTGCTGCGCGGCGCCGGTGTTCGATCCGCAGGGCAATGTGGTCGGCGCGGTCGATGTCGGACATGACGCGCCGAACATGTCGCAGGCCGCGCTCTGGCTCGCGCAGCGCTGCGCCCAGCGCATCGAGCGACGCATGTTCATGGAGCTGCCGGCCTATGTGCGCATCGGCATCGATGTCGGCGACGAGCTGCCGGGCGCCGGCGCGGCCAGCACCGCCGCCTGGCTCGCGCTCGATGAAGACGGCCAGCTGATCGCGGCCTCGCGCGCCGCGCGCCAGCTCATCGGGCTGCCGCCGAGTCTGGTCGGGCTCGATTTCGGCGCGCTGTTCGATGCGCGCTTCCATGCCTGGGCGCCCGGGCTGCGCCTTGCGCCCGAGCTGCCGTTGCGGCTGCAGAACGGCATGCGGCTGCGCGCCCAGCCGCTTGCGCCGGCACTGGCACGCGCCGCGATTGCGCCCGCACGCTCGGTGCCATCTGCCGCCGCGCGGCCCTGCTTCGGCGATGCCCGGCTCGATGCCGGCTTCGACCGGGCGGCGCGCGCGCTGCGGGCCGCGCTGCCGGTGCTGCTCAGCGGCGAGACCGGCTGCGGCAAGGACGTGACCGCGCGCGCCCTGCATCAGGCCAGCGAGCGCGCGGCCGGCCCGTTCGTCGCGCTCAATTGCGCCGCCATTCCGGGCGAGCTGCTGGCCGGCGAACTGTTCGGCCATGTGGATGGCGCCTACACCGGCTCGCGGCGCGGCGGCGCGCCCGGCAAGATCGAAGCCGCTGCCGGCGGCACGCTGTTCCTCGACGAGATCGGCGACATGCCGCTGGCGCTCCAGGCCACGCTGCTGCGTGTGCTCGACAGCGGCGAGGTGGTGCGGCTGGGCAGCACGCGGCCGGTGACGGTCGATCTGCGCATCGTCTGCGCAACCCACCGCGATCTGCGCGCCCAGGTGGCCGACGGGCGCTTCCGCGAAGACCTGTACTACCGCATCGCCGGCCATCCGTTCCGGCTGCTGCCGCTGCGCGAGCGGGCCGACTTCGATGCGCTGCTCGACGCGCTGGTACTGGCCGCCGGCGAGGCGCCGGAGCGCATCGGCGGCGCGCTGCGCCAGACGCTGCGCGCGGCACCGTGGCCGGGCAATGTGCGCCAGCTCGCGCATGCGCTGCGGCGCGCGTTTGCGCTGGCCGAGCCGCAGGCGCCGCTGACCCGCGCCGACTTCGACGATGAACTGGCGGCCGATGCGCTGGCCGCTGCACCCAGGCTTTCCGGTGCCGAAGGCGGCCTGCTGCAACGCGCCGAGGACAGCGCGATCCGGCAGGCGCTGGACGAGGCTGGCGGCAACGTGACCGCCGCCGCCCGGCTGCTCGGCATGGGCCGGGCCACGCTCTACCGCCGGCTCGGGCGGCAGCGTTCAGCCTGAACGACAAGGCTCGCCTGGGCCGGATCGGCGCAGGCGGGTTGCAAGCTCAGCCCGGCCGGCTCGTTCGCGCGGCCCGCGCCAGCCACGGCGCGCTGAACGGCCGATGCAGCACCAGCCACGCCAGCGACCCGAGCGCCACGCCCCAGAACGCCGAGCCCAGCCCGAACAGCGACATGCCGGACGCCGTCGCCAGGAAGGTGATGACCGAGGCCTCGCGCTGGTCCGGCTCGCTCATCATCCCGAGCAGGTTGTTGCCGATGGCGCCGACCAGCGCCAGCCCCGCGAGCACCGCGACGAAGGTCTTGGGCAGCGCGGTGAACAGCAGCACGATGGTTCCGGCAAAGCTGCCGCCCAGCAGATAGAAGACGCCATTGGCGAGCCCCGCCACATGGCGCCGCGCCGGGTCCGGATGCGCCTCGGGGCCGGTGCACAGCGCGGCCGTGATCGATGCCGTGACCAGGGTGATGCCGCCGAACAGCGCCGCCGGCAGCGACACCAGCCCGAGCACGCCCAGCACCGGCCGTGCCGGCACGTCATAGCCGGCCTGGCGCAGGATCGCCAGGCCCGGCATGAACTGCCCGGTCAGGCTCACCAGCACCAGCGGCAGCGCCAGCCCGAGGGTGGCGCGCGCGGTCCATTCGGGCGCGATGAACATCGGCGTCGCCAGACTCGGCCGCAGGCCGTGCAGGCTCGCGCCTTCGACCCCCACGGCCAGCGCAATGCCGGCAATGAGCAGCAGCACCAGGCAATGGCGCGGCAGCAGCCGGCGCAGCAGCAGATAGACCGCGATCATCCCGAAGGCCAGCGTCGGCGCCAGCTCGGCCGCCGTGAAGGCGCCGACGCCAAAGCGGAACAGGATGCCGGCCATCATCGCGCTGGCCACGCCGCGTGGGATGAGCCCGACCAGCCGGTCGAAGCCGCCCGACAGCCCGATCGCCACCAGCACCGCCGCCGCCACCAGATAGGCGCCGACCGCCTCGTTGAGCGAGATGGCCGGGAACAGCGCCACCAGCAGCGCCGTGCCCGGCGCCGACCAGGCGGTGATGACCGGCGCGCGAAAGCGCCAGCTCAGCAGCAGCCCCGACAGGCCGGCGCCGATGGAGATGGCCCAGACCCAGGAGGCGATCATTTCCGGGGCCGCGCCGGCGCGCTGAGCGGCCTGGAAAAAGATGACGAGCGGCCCCGAGTAGGAAATGAGCACCGCCATGAAACCGGCGGTCAGGGCTGAGAGCGAGAAGTCCCTGAGCGGCATCGCCGGCGCGCTCAGGCGGTGGCTGCAAGCGCTGGCAGATCGGGCGCGCGATGACCGGCCGCAAACACCGCCATCGCGGCGCAGGCCAGCACGCCGGGCAGTGCGAAGGCATAGAAGTTGTAGTCGAGCGGCAGCTCCATGCCGAGCAGCGCGCCGCCCAGGATCGGGCCCAGGATGGCGCCGTTGCGGCCCACGCCCGAGGCCCAGCCGAGGCCGGTCGAGCGCATGGCCATCGGATAGAACTGGGCGCCGAGCGCATACAGCAGGATTTGCGAACCGATGGTGGTGGCGCCGGCCACGGCGATCAGCGCATTGAGCAGCCAGGCCGGTTGCGGATGGCCGAGCAGCCCGATCGACAGTGCCGCCAGCGCAAAGAACGCCGCCAGCACGCGCGGCAGATTGATGCGGTCGCCAAGCCAGCCGCCGCCCACCGCGCCGAAGATGGCGCCGAAGTTGAGCACCAGCAGAAAGCTCAGGCTGGAGCCGAGGTCGTAGCCGGCCTTGACCATCAGCTTGGGCAGCCAGGAGTTGAGCGCATAGACCATCAGCAGGCAGGCGAAGAAGGCGGTCCACAGCATCAGGCTGCGCAGCGCCCGGCCCTCGCGGAACAGCGCGAACAGCGGCGCGCCCCGGGTGATGGCGGCCGGCATGCGCAGCGGCACGCCGGCCGGCGCGGCAAAGTCCGGATCGAGCCGCGCCAGGATGTCGCGCGCCTCGTCCTCGCGGCCGGCGCGCAGCAGAAAGCCGACCGACTCGGGCAGGAACAGCAGGATCGCCGGCAGCAGCAGCAACAGCGCGCCGGCCACGAAGAACACCCACTGCCAGCCGAGCGTCGGCATCAGCAGCATGCCGAGCGTGGCCGACAGCATGCCGCCGACCGAATAGCCGCTGAACATCACCGCCACCAGCAGGCTGCGGATGCGCTTGGGCGCGTACTCGCTGATGAGCGCGACCACATTGGGCATGACGCCGCCGATGCCAAGCCCCGCGATGAAGCGGCAGACGCCAAACTGCCCCGGCGTGGCGGCGAAGCCGTTGAGCACCGTGAAACCGCTGAACAGCAGCACGCAGGCGGCGATGACCTTCTTGCGGCCAAAGCGGTCGGCGAGCGGGCCGAACAGCATCGCGCCGGCCATCATCCCGAACAGAGCATAGCTGCCGAGCGCGCCGGCCTCGATCGGGCTCAGGCCCCATTGCTTCATCAGCACCGGCAGCACCACGCCGTAGATGACCAGGTCGTAGCCGTCGAACACGATGATGAGTGCGCACCAGAACAGCACGCTCCAGTGAAAGCGGTTGAAGCGCGCGTTGTCGATGACGCCGGAAATGTCGGTGGACTGCATGTCTCCCCCTTTGCGGGTGGTTGTGGTGATCGCGCCGTGACGGCTCAGCCGAGGTCGCCGCCGCCGATGGGCAGCACGACGCCGGTGATGTAGCTGGCCTCGTCCGAGGCCAGGAAAAGGATGGCGCCGGCCTGCTCGTCGATGCTGCCGTAGCGCTTCATCAGGCTGGAGGCGACGGTCTGGTCGACGATCTGGCGGTACCAGCGCTGCTCGTCGGCGCTCGGCGTTTCGGTGTTGCGCGGCACGCGACGCGGCGGCGCCTCGGTGCCGCCGGGCGCGGTGGCGTTGACGCGGATGCCGCGCTCTGCGGTCTCGAAGGCGAGGCAGGCGGTCAGCGCATTGACGCCGCCCTTGGCCGCGCCATAGGGCACGCGGTTCACGCCGCGCGTGGCGATCGACGACACGTTGACGATGGCGCCCTGGCCGCGCTCAAGCATGTGCGGCAGTGCCGCATGGCAGCACCACAGCGTGGGGAACAGCGAGCGCCGCACCTCGGCTTCGATCTCGTGCTCGCGGTAATGCTCGAAGGGCTTGGCCCAGATCGTTCCGCCGACGTTGTTGACCAGCACATCGAGCTTGCCGAAGCGCTCGACCGCCTGCGCCATCACGCCTTCGCAATCGGCATGGCGCTCAAGATCGGCGGTGAGGGTCAGGATGCGGCCGTCGGCGCCGGGCAGGGCGCGCAGCTCGTGGATGAAGTCGGCGCGGTCGACCGCGACCAGGCTTGCACCTTCCTCCAGCAGCCGCTCGGCGACGCGGCGGCCGATGCCCTGGGCCGCGCCGGTGACGACGGCAACCTTGTTCTCGAATCTCTGGCTCATGAACGGCCTCGCAAAAAAAGGCCCACGCGCCTGGAGACGCGACGGGCCGGGAAATCAGACGCTCGCGGCGAACTTCTCGTAGTGGAAGCCGGCGCCGTCGAGCGCGCGTTCGCGGATGAAGCGGCTCACCGCCTCGACCATCGGCGGCGGGCCGCAGAGGTAGATGTCGACTTCGCCGGCATTGAGATGCGCCGGCTCGATGTGCTCGGTGACATAGCCGGTGCGCGGATGGGCGCTTTCGCGATTGGCGACGCAGGTCGCGAACGTGAAGTTGGGGATGCGCGCGGCCAGCTCGGCGAGCCGGTCGGTCGCCACCAGATCGGCGTCATGGGTCACGCCGTAGATCAGGTGGATCGGATGGGCGCTGCCTTGCGCCGCGATGCGGTCGAGCATCGCGGTGAAGGGCGCGAGGCCGGTGCCGCCGGCCAGCATCAGCACCGGCCGGCGGATGTCGCGCAGATAGAAGCTGCCGAGCGGGCCTTCGAGCCGCAGCGCGTCGCCGGCCTTGGCCGACTGCGTGAGCCAGCCGCTCATGAGGCCGCCGGGCACGTTGCGGATCAGGAAGGCCACGCGGCCGTCCTGCGGCATCGAGCTGAACGAGTAGGCACGCGTCTCGGTCGTGCCGGGCACGCCGAGCTTGACGTACTGCCCGGGCAGAAAGGACAGGCCGCGCAGCGACTCGCCCTCGATGGTGAGCGCCAGCGTGCTCGGCGACAGCGCTTGCAGCTCGGCGACGCGGGCGTCGAACACGGTCGGCGCGGCGCGGCAGAGGTCGGACGTGACCGGCACGCGCAGCACGCAATCGCTCGCCGCGCGCATCTGGCAGGTGAGCACATAGCCCTGCGCCGCCTCGTCCTCGCTGAGCGCGTCCTCGATGTATTCGCCCATCGTGAAGCTGCCCGACTCGGCGAAGCACTTGCAGGTGCCGCAGGCGCCGTCGCGGCAGTCGAGCGGCACATTGATGCCTTGGCGGAAGGCCGCGTCGGCCACGGTCTCGTCGGGCGTGGCGGCGATGAAACGCGTCACGCCGTCCTCGAATTGCAGGGCGATCTGGTGATTCATGGGGGCTCCGCGCGGGCCGGCGCGCAGTGGGCCGGCCGCAATTGCGCTGGGCTCAGACGTGATAGACGTCGAGCACGTGATGGATGTAGTCGTTCTTGAGCACGACGACCTTGCGCTTGATGAGCGGCTCGGCGCCCGCCGTGTCGATCACATAGCGCGACATGCCGAAATAGCTGTCGGTGATCCTGTAGCGGTAGCTGAAGGTGTGCCAGTTGAAGCGCAGCGTCACCAGGCTGCCGTCGCGCGACTCGACTTCCACATTGCTGATGTTGTGGCTGGTGCGGGTGTCGGGCAGGGTCGCGGCCGAGCGCTCGGTCTTGATGCGGAACACGCGGTCTTCGAGGCCGCCCCGGTTGGGGTAGTAGATGAGCGAGATCTCGCGCTGCGGATCGACGGTGAGCTCGTCGTCGTCGTCCCAGGCCGGCATCCAGAATTCGGCATCGGGCGCATAGCAGGTGAGCCATGCGTCCCATTGCCGGTCGTCGAGCAGGCGCGCTTCGCGGTAGAGGAAGGCCGTGAGTTGTTCGGTGCTGATCGTCATGGCGGTCCTCAGGCCTGGCCGGTTTCGCTGTCGAGCGCATGCCGCATCTGTTCGAGCCAGTAGCGGTGCTGCTCGGTGTAGAGGCCCTCGTCCTCGGTCTTGATGCCGCTCAGGCGCGGATGCAGATCGATCTCCTTCGCGGCAGCGTCGGCGCCGTGCACCCAGTGGGTTGCGCCGCGGCACATGTCGTTCCACTCCAGCGCGATGCCGGCATAGCCCTGCTGGCAGGCGCGGAACTCCTCCAGGTCGTCGGGCGTGGCCATGCCGGTGGCGTTGAAGAAGTCCTCGTACTGGCGGATGCGGCGCGCGCGGGCCTCGGCCGATTCGCCCTTGGGCGCGATGCAGTAGATGGTGACTTCGGTCTTGTCGACGGCGATCGGTCGCAGCACCCGGATCTGCGAGCCGAACTGGTCCATCAGATAGACGTTGGGATAGAGGCAGAGGTTGCGCGAGTGGCCGATCATCCAGTCGGCGCGGGCCTGGCCGAACTTGCTCACCAGCTCGTCGCGGATCTGGTAGGCGGGCCGGTCCTCGGGATTGGCCCACTTGGTCCACAACAGCATGTGGCCATGCTCGAAGGAGTAGAAGCCGCCGCCCTGCTTGGCCCAGCTGCCGGCGTCCATCGCCTTGATCTGGTCGCCGGCCGCCGCCTGCTTGCGGTGGTTGGTGGTGGCGGCGTAGTTCCAGTGCACCGAACTGACGTGATAGCCGTCGGCGCCGTTCTCGGTCTGGAGTTTCCAGTTGGCGTCGAAGGTGTAGGTCGAGGCGCCGCGCAGCACTTCGAGTCCGTCGGGCGACTGGTCGACGATCATGTCGATGATCTTGGTCGCCTCGCCGAGGAACTCGGCCAGCGGCTTGACGTTGGCATTGAGGCTGCCGAACAGAAAGCCGCGATAGCTCTCGAAGCGCGCCACCTTCTTGAGGTCATGGCCGCCGTTCCTGTTGAAGCCGTCGGGATAGCCGGCGTCGGTCGCGTCCTTGACCTTGAGCAGCTTGCCGCTGTTGTTGAAGGTCCAGCCGTGAAAGCTGCAGGTGAAGTTGGCGCGGTTGCCCTTCTTGTGCCGGCACAGCGTCGCGCCACGGTGCGAACAGGCGTTGATGACGGCGTTCAGCTCACCGGCCTTGTTGCGCGTGATGACGATGGGTTGACGCCCCATGAACGTCGTCAGGTAGTCGTTCGGATTCGGGATCTGGCTTTCATGCGCCAGATAGATCCAGTTGCCCTCGAAGATGTGCTTCATCTCCAGCTCGAACAGCGCCTCGTCGGTGAAGGCCGAGCGGTGCAGGCGGTAGTCCTGCCGTTCGCGGTCCTCGATCAGCAGGCTGTCGAGGCGCGGCTTGCCGCCATCGAAATTGCTCATGTGCGTCTCCCCTGGGTGAAACCGGATCAGGCGGCGGCGCGCAGGCGCTCGAAGTCGGTGCGCGGCGCGGCAGCCACTTCGGCATGCAGGTCGAAGTCGAATTCGATCTCATGGCAGAGCTGGTCGACGCCATAGGCCGGCAGCGATTCGGCACGCCTGATCGGCGGCACCAGGCCGTCGCGGGTGCCGAAGGCGAAGTCGTCCCAGAGGTGGGGATCGCTCTCGATGTTGATCTGCGTGGTCAGCTTGCGAAAGCCGGGCGCGGTCACGAAGAAATGGATGTGCGCCGGACGATGGCCGTGGCGGCCGAGCGCGGTGAGCAGCCGTTCGGTCGTGCCGCCCGGGGGCACGCTATAGCCCACCGGCATGATGGTGCGGAAGCTGTAGCGGCCTTCGGCATCGGTGACGATGCCGCGGCGCAGATTGAATTCGGCCTGGTTCTTGTCGAAGTGCGAGTAGTTGCCGAGATGGTTGGCATGCCAGGCCTCGACCAGCGCGCCCGCGACCGGCTTGCCGTCGCTGCCGCGCACCACGCCATGCATCACCACGATGTCGCCGGGCTGCGTCCCGTCGTCGAGCCGCGCATGGCCCTGGGCGACCGGCGCGCCGGCCACGTAGAGCGGGCCTTCGATGGTGCGCGGCGTGCCGCCAGCCAGACCGGCCCTGGCTTCGGCCTCGTCCATGCGCAGATCGAGGTAGTGCTCAAGCCCGGTGCCGGCCGCGATCAGGCCAAGCTCGGGGCCGGCTTCGGCCAGAAAATTGAGGCCCGACCAGAACTCGCCGGGCTGGATGTCGAGGTCTTCGATGGCCAGCATCAGGTCGCCGAGCAGGCGGTTCACGACGGTCTTGATGCGTTCGTCGCCGGGGCCGGTGACGCCGGTGCTGGCGAAGCGGGCGACGAGTGCGTCGATGGTCTTGCGGTCCATGAGTGTCTCCTCTTGAGTGCTCTGTGGCGGTGGGTAAAAGGCGGGTTGCGGCGCGGCCGTCTCAGCGGTCGTCTTCGCGGATCGAGGACGGATGGCGGCACAGCGCCGTCACCTCGATCTGCATGTAGGGAAACAGCGGCAGCGTCGAGATGAGCTGGTGCAGCTCGTCCACGCTGTCGACATCGAAAACGCTCACGTTTGCGTAGCGGCCGGCCACGCGCCACAGATGGCGCCACTTGCCGCTGCGTTGCAGGCCTTGCGCGATCTCGCGCTCGGTCTTCTTGAGGGCGTCGGCCTCGGCTGCTGCCATGTCGGCCGGCAGCCGCACATCCATTTCCACCTTGAACAGCATGGGAAGTCCTTCCGGGCCCGGTGCGCGGGTCCGCTTGCGGATTGAAGGGGGAGCGATCAGCGGTCGCGGCGCAGCCGGGCCAGCTTTTCCTCGTCGATGTCGATGCCGAGGCCGGGCCGGCGCGGAATCGCGAGCGCGAAGTCGCGGTACTCCAGCGGCTCGCGCAGGATTTCCTCGGTGAGCAGCAGCGGCCCGAACAATTCGGTGCCCCAGGCCAGCTCGTGGAAGGTGCTGAAGAGATGGGCCGAGGCCAGCGTGCCGACGGCGCCTTCGAGCATGGTTCCGCCGTAGAGGTCGATGTTGGCGGCCTTGGCGATGGCGGCCACCTGGGCCGCGCCGATCAGTCCGCCCGACTGGTTGATCTTCACTGCAAAGATGTCGGCCGCCTGCATCTTTGCGACGGTGAAGGCGTCATGCGGGCCGTGCAGCGCCTCGTCGGCCATCACCGGCAGGATGTTGGCCTGGGTCAGGCGCTGGAGCCCTGCCTTGTCGTGCGCGGCGATCGGCTGCTCGACCATGTCGACGCCGGCGGCGGCCAGCATCGTCATGCCTTCGAGCGCCTGGGTCACGGTCCAGGCCTGGTTGGCATCGATGCGCACGCTGGCGCGGTCGCCGAGCGCGCGCTTGATCGCGGCCACATGACGCACATCGTCCTTCACCGGGCGCAGGCCGATCTTCAGCTTGAAGATGTTGTGCCGGCGCAGGTCGAGCACCCGCTCGGCCTCGGCGATGTCGCGGGCGGTGTCGCCGCTGGCCAGCGTCCAGGCCACCGGAATGCTGTCGCGCACCCGGCCGCCGAACAGGTCGCCGAGCGGCACGCCGAGGCGCCGGGCCTGGGCGTCGTAGAGCGCGGTTTCCACCGCGCAGCGGGCGAAGCGGTTGCCCTGGATGCGGTCGTCGAGCGTGGCCATCAGCCAGGCCACATCGCCCGCCGCCGCGCCCACCAGCAGCGGCGCGAAATAGCTGTCGATGTTGACCTTGATGCTCTCCGGGCTCTCCTCGCCATAGGCCAGGCCGCCGATGGTCGTGCCTTCGCCCCAGCCGACGATGCCGTCGTCGCTTTCGATGCGCACCAGCACGAGGGTCTGGTGATTCATGGTGGCGACCGACAGCCGGTGCGGGCGGATCGTGGGCACATCCACGAGCAGCGCTTCGACCGACAGAAGCTTGGCGTTTGAACTCATTCGAGCCGTCCGGCGTGTGATTGGGTGACGCCATGTTCGGCAAACGCGTGCGCCAGGTCCAAGACGGTTTTAGACTGGTTCAATACCTTCAAGGCATCGTATGGAACTGAGACACCTGCGCTACTTCGTGGCCGTGGCCGACGAGCAGAACTTCACCCGCGCGGCCGAGAAGCTGCACATCTCGCAGCCGCCGCTGAGCCGGCAGATCCAGGATCTGGAAGAGGAACTCGGCATGCCGCTTTTCGAGCGCGGCTCGCGGCCCTGCCGGCTGACCGAGGCCGGGCGCTTCTTCTACGCCCAGGCCACGCGGCTGCTCGAACAGGCCGATCAGGCGGTGCGCACCACGCAACGCGTGGCCCAGCTGGAACGCCGGCTGGTCATCGGCTTCGTGTCTTCCACGATGTACGGCGCGCTTCCACGACTGGTGCGGCTGTATCGCGCGGCGCGGCCACAGGTCGGTCTGGCGCTGCATGAAATGACCACGGTCGAGCAGCTGGAGGCGCTCAAGACCGGTCGGATCGATGTCGGCTTCGGGAGAATCCGACTTGACGATCCGGCGGTGAAGCGCGAGGTATTGCGCGAGGAAAGGCTGGTTCTGGCGATACCCAGCGAGCATGAACTGGCTGCCAGCACCGATCCGGTCAGCCTGGTCGAGGCGGCCCGGCACGAGAATCTGGTGTACCCGCGCCTGCCGCGGCCGAGCTATGCCGACCAGGTGCTGTCGCTGTTCCGCGACCTGGGCGTGCAGCCGGCGGCGGTGCACGAGGTGCAGGAAATGCAGATCGCGCTCGGGCTGGTGGCGGCCGGCATGGGCGTGTGCGTGGTGCCGGTCAGCGTGCACCGGCTGCGACCCGACGAGATCGTCTACCGGCCGATCTCCGAGCCGCAGGCGGTGTCGCCGATCATCATGAGCTCGCGGCTGCACGACAGCTCACCCGAGATCGGCGTGCTGCGCGGGCTCATCGACGACATCTATCAATGCCAACGCACGCTGGGCGAATGGGCGTCGTCGACACGCGACCGCTAGACCGGCGAGCAGTCGCGGCATCGGGGAGGGCGGCCGATCCCGGTCAGACGCCGAGATGGCGGTGCAGCTGCGCCGCGTCGGCGGCCAGCGCGGCCGACTCGCCCGCGACCGCCACCTGGCCCTTGTCGAGCACGACGCAGCGGTCGGTGTTCGCGAGTACCGCGCGGTAGTCGCGGTCGACGATGAGCGAGGCGATGCCGGTGTCGCGGATCGCCGCGATCACCTTCCAGATCTCTTTCACCACCAGCGGCGCGAGGCCTTCGGTCGCCTCGTCGAGGATGAGCAGATCGGGATTGGTCATGAGCGCGCGGCCGATGGCCATCATCTGCTGCTCGCCGCCCGAGAGCTGGCCGCCGCCGTGGTCGAGCCGCTCGGCCAGCCGCGGAAAGGTCGCGAGCACGCGGTCGAGCGTCCAGTCGCGGCGGCCGTCGGGGCCGGGGCGCGCGGCCATGACCAGGTTCTCGCGCACGCTCAGGTTCGGGAACACGCCGCGCCCCTCGGGCACATAGCCGATGCCGAGGCGTGCAATGCGCTCGGGCCGGGCGCGCGTCATGTCCTGGCCGGCGATGGTCACGCTGCCGCGCGCCGCGCGCACGAAGCCGAGCAGGCTGCGGATCAGCGTGGTCTTGCCCATGCCGTTGCGCCCGAGCAGGCCGAGACTCTGGCCGCGCGCGATGCCGATCGACACGCCGTGCAGCACATGGCTCTGGCCGTAGAACGAATGGATGCCGTCGGCGACGAGCAGCGGCGCGGCGACGGGTTCTGCAAGCGCGTTCATGCCGCCTCCACTTCATGGCCCAGATAGGCTTCCTGCACCGCCGCGTCGCGCCGGATTGCGTCGGGCGGGCCGCTCGCGATCACGCGGCCGTTGACCATCACCGTGATGCAGTCGGCGATGCGGAACACCGCGTCCATGTCGTGCTCGACCAGCAAAATCGCGTGGTCGCGCTTGAGGTCGGCCAGCAGCGCCAGCATGCGTTCGGTCTCCTCCGCGCCCATGCCGGCGAGCGGTTCGTCGAGCAGCAGCACGCGCGGCGCGGTTGCGAGGCACATCGCGATTTCGAGCTGGCGCTTCTGCCCGTGCGACAGCTCGGCCGCGCGGCGCCGCGCGACCGCGCCGAGGCCCACGCGCTCGATGACGGCGGCGGCGCGTTCGCGCGCAAGCCGGCAGCGCGCGGCCGGCGTGATCCAGTTCCAGGCCCGCTGCCAGCGCGATTGCGCCGCGAGCCGGCAGTTCTCGGTCACGTCGAACTCCGGAAAGATCGTGTTGCGCTGATAGCTGCGGCCGAGCCCCGCGCGCGAGCGGCGCGACTGGTGCCAGCCGGTGATGTCGCTGCCCTCGAAGACGATCTTTCCCGAGCTGGGCGGGAACTCGCCGGTCAGCAGGTTGATGAGCGTCGACTTGCCGGCGCCGTTGGTGCCGATGACCGCATGCACGCTGGCCGCGTTCACGGTGATGTCGACATGATCGACCGCGACCAGCCCGCCGAAGGCGCGCGTGAGTCCGGCCGCGATCAGCGCCGGCTGCCCGGCGTGCGTGTGATGGATGACGGGCTTCATGCCGAGGCTCCCGGCGCGCGGCGCGCCAGCCGGTTGACCAGGTCGCCCGCGAGATGGACCAGCCCGCGCGGCATCGCCGCCACGCAGGCGATGATCGCCAGCCCGAAACCGAGCTGCCAGTGGCGCGCGAAATCGCCGAACAGCGCCTCGCTCTGGAACAGCTCCTGCAGCGCCACGAAGGCGACCGCGCCCAGCACCGCGCCGCGCAGGCTGCCGAGCCCGCCGAGGATGCACATCACCAGCACCGCGCCCGACTGGTGCCAGCTCAGGCTTTCGGGGCTCACGAAGCCGTCCTTCACGGTCTGGAAGAAGCCGGCCAGCGCGGCCAGCACGGCGGCCAGCACGAAGATCGCGACCTTGTACGGATAGGTCGCGTAGCCGGTCGCGCGCATGCGGGTCTCGTTCACGCGCACGCCGGCCAGCGCGCGGCCGAAGCGGCTGTGCAGCACGAGGTTGAGGAAGACCAGCGTCGCGACCAGCGCCGCGAGCACCAGCCAGTAGAGCTGGGTGCGGTCCTCGGTATCGACCAGCGTGCTGCCGGCCACTTGCAGCAGCGGACGGAAGTAGAGATAGATGCCGTCGGTGCCGCCGGCCAGCCGGGTGTCGTGCGCGAGGTGGTAGGCCAGCTGCCCGAAGGCCAGCGTGACCATGATGAAGTAGATGCCCTGGGACCGGAGCGTGAGCAGCCCGACCACGAGCGCATAGCCGGCCGCCGCGAGCATGGCCGCGCCCGCCAGCGTCAGCAGCGCGCCCGGCCCGGCGTCGGACGCGAGCAGCGCCGGCACATAGGCACCGATGCCGAAGAAGGCCGCATGGCCCAGCGACACGAGGCCGCTGTGGCCGACGAGCAGTTCGAGGCTCACGGCAAACAGCGCGAGCACCAGCACCTTGAGCACGAGGTCGATCTGCCAGCCCGGCGCGAGCAGCGGCAGCGCGACCAGCGCCAGCAGCGCCAGTGCATCGAAGCTGCCGCGACCGAGCCTGAACCACGGCAGGCCCGGCGGCGGCACGGGGGAGGAAAGGGTGTTCATCGTGGCTCCGTTCAGAACTGCTTGACGAGGCCCTGGGGCTTCCAGAGCAGGATCATGGCCATCGCCACATAGACCAGCGCACCGGCCAGCGAGGGAAAGAAGACCTTGCCGAAGGTGTCGACGAAGCCGACCAGCAAGGCCGCGATCAGCGCGCCGCGGATCGAGCCGATGCCGCCGATCACCACCACGACGAAGCACACGATGAGCACCTGCGCGCCCATGTTCGGGTACACCGACGACACCGGCGCCGCGATCATTCCGGCAAAGGCCGCGAGCGCCACGCCAATCGCGAACACCACGCGGTAGAGCCGCGCGATGTCGATGCCCATGGCCTGCGCCATCGGTCGGTTGCTGGCGCCGGCGCGTACCTGCATGCCGAGCCGCGTGCGCGACAGCAGCAGATGCAGCGCCACGATCAGCGCCAGGCACACGGCCGAGATGAACAGCCGGTAGACCGGATAGGTCATCGTCTCGCCGAGGCTGATGCTGCCGGCGAGCCAGGGCGGCGGGCTCACGCCATGCACGTCGTTGCCGGCGATCAGGCTGCGCAGCTCCTCGAACACGAGGATCAGGCCGTAGGTCATCAGCACCTGCTGAAGATGGTCGCGCTGGTACAGAAAGCTGAAGAAGCACCACTCCAGCAGCGCGCCGATCGCGAGCGACAGCACCAGGCCGACCAGCAGCGTCAGGCCGAAGCCGCCGCCCATGCGCTCGACCACCGGCCCGAGCCCGAAGGCCAGATAGGCGCCGAGCATGTAGAAGCTGCCGTGCGCGAGATTGATGATCCCCATGATTCCGAAGATCAGCGTCAGCCCGCTCGCCACGAGGAACAGCAGCAGCCCGTACTGCACCGCGTTCAGGCTCTGGATGAGGAAGGTCGCCAAGTCCATCGCCGCGCCTTTTACGAAGCCGCGGGCATGCGGCAGCCGCGCGCCGGATCGGCGAGCGCCTTGATCGCCACGCCCTGCGACTTGTTCACGTTGCCGTCCACGCGGCGCAGATACACGTCCTGCACCGGGTTGTGCGCCTTGCTGAACACGAAGGCGCCGCGCGGGCTGTCGATCCTGGCGGCTTCCATCGCGGCGATGAGTTCGCGCCGCTTGCTCGCGTCGCCGCCCACGGCCTTGAAGCCGACCGCGAGCGCCTGCGCCGCGTCATAGCCCTGCACCGCGTACACGTCCGGTTGCAGCTTCCAGGTCTTGGCGTAGGCGAGGCGGAAGGCGTCGTCGCGCGGCGTGCCGAGCGCATCGGCGTAGTGCAGCGTGGTGAACATTCCCTGCGCCGATTCGCCCTGCGCTTCGAGCGTGCCGTCGGTGAGGAAGCCCGGGCCGTAGAGCGGGATCGTCTTGCCGAGGCCGGCGGCGGCGTAGTCCTTGACGAACTTGACCGCGCCCGCGCCGGCAAAGAAGGCGTAGACGGCATCGGGCTTGGCGGCCGCAATCTCGGTGAGGAGTGCCTGGAACTCGGCATTGGGGAAGGGCACGGTCAGGTCCTTCACGACCTCGCCGCCGCTCTTCTGCAAGCCTTCGGCGAAGCCCTTGACCGACTCGTCGCCGGCCGCGTACTTCCAGGTGACGGTGACGACCTTCCTGTGCCCGCGCTGGCCGACGACCGTGCCCATCGTGTAGGCCGGCTGCCAGTTGCTGAACGAGGTGCGGAAGATGTTCGGCGCGCACATCGGCCCGGTGATCGCGTCGGCGCCGGCGTTGGGGATGACCAGCAGCGTGCCGCTTTCCTTTGCCGCGCGCGCCATCGCCATCGCCACGCCCGAATGCACGGTGCCGACGATCACGTCGACCTGATCGCGCTTGATGAGCTTGCCGACGTTGTCCACCGCCTTCGACGGATCGGACTCGTCGTCGACGCGCACGTACTCGACCTCGCGGCCGCCGAACCTGCCGCCCTGTTCCTGCACCTGGAGCCGGAAGCCGTTCTCGATGGCGGTGCCGAGCGCGGCATAGGTGCCGCTGTAGGGCAGCATGAAGCCGACCTTGATTTTGGCCGGCGCGGTCTGCGCACCGGCAGCCGACGACAGCGACAGGCAGATCGAAAGGGCGAGCGCGGCTCGCCGGCGCCCGAAGGTGCTGGTCATGGTTGTCTCCTCTTGGGTGGCTTGGGTCGGCGGCCGGTCTGTGCCGGCTCGCCGGGGTGCGGCTTGCGTTGCGGTGGAAATCAGCAGGGCGGCGTGGCGCTTGCAACCGAGCCCACGCCGTGGCGGCGCAGGAAGGCGACCGCCGCGCGTTCGAGCGCGTCGGGCTGGTCGCGGTGCGGCGAATGGCGGCAGTCGGGGATTTCAAGCAGCTCGGTCTGCGGCGCGTACTTGGCGATGTCGCGGATCTGCGCCAGCGAGCCGTACTCGTCGTCGACGCCCTGCACCGCGAGCAGCGGGCAGGCGATGTGTGCCAGCAGCGGCTCGATGTTCCAGTCGCGGAAGGCCGGGTCGAGCCAGATGTCGTTCCAGCCGAGAAAGGCCGAGGCCGGATCGGCGTGATGCCTGGCGAGCTTGTGGCGCAGGTCGGTCGCATGCCAGGCGTCGCGCGCCTGCTCGATGCTGGCGATGGTCAGGTCCTCGACGAAGATGTGCGGCGCCACCGCGATCACGCCGCCGACGAGATCGGGAAACGTCGCCGCGTGGATCAGCGCGATCGAGCCGCCGTCGCTGTGGCCGAACAGCCAGGGCGGCTTGCGCGCGGCGTCGATGCCGACGGCCGCGAGCAGCTGCGGCAGCACCTCGACCGCTTGCACTTGCAGGAAGTCCGGCCCCCAGCGCTCGTCGGCCGGGCGCGGCGTCGATTGGCCGTAGCCGGCGCGCGACCAGACCAGCCCGCGCAGGCCGGCGGCGCGGCACAGGCGCTCGGGCCAGTCGCGCCACAGCGACAGCGAGCCGAGCCCTTCATGCAGAAAGACCATCGCCGGCGCGGCCGCATCGTCGACGCCGACCCATGCGGCCTCGACCTCGACCGCGCGGCCGGTCTGCGCCAGCGTCACGCGGAACGGCGCACGCGCGTCATTCAACGTGATGGACATCGTGGCTCTCCTGCTCGCGCAGCTTGAAGCGCTGGATCTTGCCGGTCGCGGTCTTGGGCAGCTCGGCCACGAATTCGAGATAGCGCGGGTACTTGAACGGCGCGAGCCGGTCCTTCACGAAGGCCTTCAGCTCGGCTTCGAGCTCGGGCGTCGCGGTCTTGCCGGCGCGCAGCACGACGAAGGCCTTGGTCTTGACGAGGCCGTCGCGGTCGATCTTGCCGATGACCGCGACCTCGAGTACCGACGGATGCTCGATCAGCGCGCCCTCGACCTCGAACGGCGAGACGTAGAGGCCGCTGACCTTGAGCATGTCGTCGCTGCGGCCGGCGTAGACGTAGTAGCCGTCGGCGTCCTGCAGGTATTTGTCGCCGCTGCGCAGCCAGTCGCCGAGGAAGGTGCAGCAGGTCTTCTCGCGGTTGCTCCAGTACATGAGCGCGCTGCTCGGGCCCTTGATGTAGAGGTCGCCGACCTCGCCGCGCCTGACCGGTTGGCCATCGTCGCCGCGCAGTTCGAGTTCGTAGCCGGGCACGGGCTTGCCGGTGGTGCCGTAGCGCAGGTCGTCGGCGCTGTTGCTCAGGAAGATGTGCAGCATCTCGGTCGAGCCGATGCCGTCGAGGATCTTGGCGCGGTAGCGCGCGGTGAAGCGCTCGCCGATGTCGCGCGGCAGCGCTTCGCCGGCCGAGGCGCAGACGCGGAGCGCGACCGTGGCCGGATCGGGCGCATCGGCCGAGGCGAGCATCGACGCGAACAGCGTCGGCACGCCGCAGAACACGGTCGGCCGGTGATCGACCAGGCGCTTGAACACGGCGGCCGGCGTGGGCCGGTCGGGCAGCAGCACGACGGTGGCGCCGGCGGTCAGCGGAAAGGTCAGGGAGTTGCCGAGGCCGTAGGCGAAGAACAGCTTCGCGGCCGAGAACACGATGTCGTTCTCGTTGAGCCTGAGCACCTGCTTGCCGTAGGTCTCGGCGGTCCACCACGGGTTGGCGTGGGTGTGGACCGTGCCCTTCGGCCGGCCGGTCGAGCCCGACGAATAGAGCCAGAAGCCGATGTCGTCGGGCCCGGTTGCGGCGGGCTCGATGCGCGGCAGCGCGGCCGCGACGAGCGAGCGGAAATCGTGGAAGCCCGGACCGTGACGCGTGGCCTCGGCGCCGTCGGCCGCGACGATCACATGCCGCACCTCGTGCTCGCCGGCGGCCATCGCCTCGCGGAAGATCGGCACCAGCGCATCGCAGGTGACGATGGCCTGGGCGCGCGAATGCCGCAGCATGTAGGCGTAGTCGCCGACGGTCAGCAGCGTGTTGACGGCCACCGGCACGACGCCCGCGTACATCGCGCCGAGGAAGGCGACCGGCCAGTCGCGCGTGTCGGGCAGCGCGAGCATCACGCGCTCCTCGCGCCGGATGTCGAGCTGGCCGAGCGCGGTCGCAAAGCGCCGGATGCCGTCGGCCAGGCGGCCGTAGCTCAGGCTGCCGCGGTCGTCGATGTAGGCCGGCTTGTCGGCGCGGCCCGCGTTCAGGTCGATCAGGTGCTGCGCGAAGTTGAACGCATCGGGCAAGGCGGCGTGCGGGTTGGACATGGCTCCTCCAATCTCTCTTTGGCTTGCGGTCCGGACCGGTCTGGCGCCGCTCTCGGGGTGCTGCATGGGATTTGCGATGCGCTCGTCCGGCGCCGGAGTGCGGCGGGCGAGCGCTGCGGCGTCAGGCGGAGGTGGCGAGCGGCGCGATCGCGTCGAGCACGCCGGTGGCGGCCTGGATTGCGCAGCGTCGGTGATAGAAGCCGAGCCCGCGCAGGCCGCCCAGTTCCTCGCCGCCGCCCGCGCGGCCCGGGCCGCCGTGCAGCGATTGCGGCATCACGTTGCCGTGGCCAGTGTGGAGCGATCCGGCCTCGGGCGACACGACATGCAGACGACCGTGCGCGTCGGCCAGTTCGAGGCAGCTCGCGCCGAGCGTGGCCGCGTCGGCGCCGTAGAGCGACGCGACCAGCGAGCCGCCGCCGCGCCGGATCAGCGCATGCGCGTCGGCGAGGCTGCGATAGGGCAGCAGCGTCGCGACCGGGCCGAACACTTCCAGATCGTGGACGAGGCTTGCGGCCTGCGGATCGCGCGCGCCGAGCAGCGTCGGGCCGACGCAGGCGGCGATGGCCGGATCGGCATCGACGAGTTCGTGCGTGGCGCCGTCGTGCAGCAGCTCGGCCACCTCGCGCAGCGCGGCGATGCCGTTGCGCACCGTCGCCGCCTGCTCGCGGCTCACGAGCGAGCCCATGCGCGTGGCTTCGTTGCGCGGATTGCCGACCTTGATCGCGGCGAGCTTCGCGCCGATGGCCTGCGCCGCCGCGTCGTAGTGCTCCGCCGGCACGAACACGCGGCGGATCGCGGTGCATTTCTGGCCCGCCTTCACCGTCATCTCGCGCACGACCTCGCGCACGAACAGGCCGAAGGCTTCGCTGTCGGGCGCGGCGTCGGGCATGAGCAGCGCCGAGTTCAGGCTGTCGGCCTCGACGTTGAGCCGCACCGACTGCTCGCGGAACGCGGGGTGCTGGCGGATGGTCGCGCCGGTCGCGGCCGAGCCGGTGAACGACACCACGTCCTCGCCGGCGAGCGCATCGAGCAACCCGGCCGAGCCGCCGCAGACGATGGACAGCGCGCCCGCGGGCAGCACGCCGGCCGCGATCACGTCGGCGACCATCTTCTGCGTGAGCCAGGCGGTTGCGGTCGCGGGCTTGACGATGACCGGCACGCCCGACAGCAGCGCGGGCGCGGCCTTTTCCCACAGACCCCAGGCCGGGAAGTTGAACGCGTTGATGAACAGCGCCACGCCGCGCAGCGGCAGCAGCACATGCTGCGAGCGGAAGCCGTCTTCCTTGCCGAGCTTCACCGCCGGCCCGTCGAGCAGCGCGCGCGCCGGGCCGAGCGCCGCGCCCGTCTTCGCGTACCAGCCGAGCGTGAAGATCGCGCCGTCGATGTCGACCGCGTTGTCGCCCCGGGTGCCGCCGGAGTTGGCGGTCGCGATGGCTTCGTACTCGGCGCGGTGCGCCTGCAAGACCTTGACGACGGCGCCGAGCATGGCCGCGCGCTCGCCGTAGGTCATTGCGCGCAACGCGGCGCCGCCGGTCTCGCGCGCAAACGCGAACGCCGCCGGCAGGTCGAGCCCGGCGTTCGACACGCGCACCAGTTCGTCGCCCGTCACCGGATCGAACAGCGCCGTGCCGGCGCCTTCGCCCGCGACCCAGCGGCCGCCGACGTGATTGGAAAGCAGTTCGCTCATGACGGCTCAGCTCCGGTGGAATTCGATGGCGCCTTCCGGCAGCAGATAGAGCACCAGCGCGCGTCCGCCCGAGACGGTCGGGCGGTGCTGGCTGCCCGGGCCGTAGACGACCCAGCCGGCGCCGTGGCCGTCGAAGCGCGCATCGCCGTCGAGCGGCATGACGAGATCGATCTCGCCATTGGGATGCGTGTGCAGCGGGCCGGCCAGATCGGTCATGTCGACCACGTCGACCGAGAAGCGGTGGGTCGCGTCGTCGGCCCTGAGGACGCGGCCGTACCTGAGGCCGCCGCCTTCGCGGTCGCACATCCAGCCTTCGGCGATGCCTTGCCGGCAGGCATCGAGCACGGCGCGGTAGCCGGGGCTGGCCGGACCCAGCTCGGCATTGAGCCGGGCCGCCAGCGCCGCATCGAGCGGCGCGCCGGAAAGGGTGGAAGTGATGCCCTGAATCAGTGTGCGAAACTCTTCGACTGCCATTTGAGTGCCTTGCGCGAGTGGATTCGACGCTGGCAGCCCCTTGGTTTATGCAAGATACTGCCTGTCGTTCGCTGCAATTTAGGGCCTTGGTTTGAGATGCGTCAAGCACTATAGTGCATAAACCGATCAGGATTCACCCTTGCTCCCGCGCCCCGCTCCCGTGCTGAATTCCTCCCGCCCCGATACGAATGGCGCCACCGCGCCGCTGGCCGGCGCCACCGAGCCCGAGGGCAACGGCCGCGCCGAACGCGATCCCTTCCTCGTCGCGCTCGGCGAGCGGGTGAAGGTGCTGCGCGCGCGCAAGGGCATGCCGCGCCGCGTGCTGGCCGAGACCGCCGACGTGTCGGAGCGCCATCTCGCCAACCTGGAAACCGGCCTCGGCAACGTGTCGGTGCTGGTGCTGCGCCAGGTGGCACAGGCGCTCGAATGCCCGATTGCCGAACTGCTCGGCGACGAGACCACGTCGAGCGCCGAATGGCTGCTGATCCGCGACCTGCTGCACGGCCGCGACGCCGCCGACCTGAGCCGCGCGCATGCGGCGCTCAGCGGCCTGTTCGGCGAGCCCTCGCCCGAGGCGCGGCGCAATCACCGCATCGCGCTCGTCGGCCTGCGCGGCGCGGGCAAGTCCACGCTCGGCCGAATGCTCGCCGAGGCGCTGAACTGGCCCTTCATCGAGCTGAGCCGCGAGATCGAGCGCATCGCCGGCTGCACGCCGAGCGAAATCCACGCGCTCTACGGCGCCAACGCCTACCGCCGCTACGAGCGCCGCGCGCTCGAAGAGGCCATCGAGATCTATCCCGAAGCCGTCATCGCGACGCCGGGCGGCATGGTGTCGGAGGCCGCCACGTTCAACGTGCTGCTCGCGCACTGCTTCACGCTGTGGCTGCGCGCCCAGCCCGAGGAGCACATGAACCGCGTGCTCGCCCAGGGCGACATGCGGCCGATGTCGAACAACGCGCAGGCGATGGAGGATCTGAAGCTGATCCTCGCCGGGCGCGAGGCCTTCTACGCCAAGGCCGATCTCACCTTCGACACGAGCGGGAAGACCGTCGCGCAGACCTTCGACGGCCTGAAGGCGGCGGTCGGCGCGGCTTTGCCGGGGACGGTTTCGGCGCTGCGCTGAACCGCGCGACCCCAGGCGTCCGGCAAGTCCGATCCGGGAATGGGACGCGGCCGCCGCGCGCCATTCCGACGCACCGATTCTGACCGACAAGCCCGCGCAACCACGCGTCGCGCTGCAACGGGCAACGCTGTCCGGCCAACCGCGGACCCGCCCTCGATTCGAGGGACATCCCTCACCCGCAACTGCACTATCCTGCTTGACGACATGCACAACAGTGCAGCATATTGCGCCTAACGAACGGCGCACTGCACTATTTTGCATGTAGCGCCTCGACTTACGGATCGGCCTTCCGGCCATCTCAACAAGGAGCGCGCATGAGCCACGATTCCCGCGTCGATTACCAGATCGACCCGAGCCACTACAAGCACTGGAAGGTCAGCTACGACGGCTCCATCGCCACGCTCGCGATGGACACGGCCGAGGACGGCGGCCTGCGCCCCGGCTACAAGCTCAAGCTCAATTCCTACGATCTCGGCGTCGACATCGAGCTGCACGACGCGCTTCAGCGCATCCGTTTCGAACACCCCGAAATCCGCACCGTGGTGCTGACCAGCGCCAAGGAACGCATCTTCTGTTCGGGCGCCAACATCTTCATGCTGGGTCTGTCGTCGCACGCCTGGAAGGTCAACTTCTGCAAGTTCACCAACGAGACGCGCAACGGCATCGAGGATTCCAGCCGGCATTCGGGCCTCAAGTTCCTCGCCGCGATCAACGGCGCCTGCGCCGGCGGCGGCTATGAAGTGGCGCTCGCCTGCGACCACCTGCTGCTGGTCGACGACCGGTCCTCGGCCGTGTCGCTGCCCGAAGTGCCGCTGCTCGGCGTGCTGCCCGGCACCGGCGGCCTGACCCGCGTCACCGACAAGCGCCGTGTCCGCCACGACCACGCCGACATCTTCTGCACCACGACCGAAGGCGTGCGCGGCCAGCGCGCCGTCGACTGGCGGCTGGTCGACGAGATCGCCAAGTCGGCGGTCTTTGCCGATGCGGTGAAAACGCGCGCCCTCGCGCTCGCCGAACAGAGCGACCGCCCGGCCGACGCCCAGGGCGTCAAGCTCGTGCCGCTCGATCGCGGCATCGACGAGAAGGGCCTGCACTATGAATTCGTCGATGTGCAGATCGACCGCAGCAAGCGCCACGCGACCTTCACCGTGAAGGCCCCGAGCGCGCCGCAGCCGACCGAGATCGACGCCGTCGTCGCCGCCGGCGCGCACTGGTGGCCGCTGCAATTCGCGCGCGAACTCGACGACGCCATCCTGTCGATGCGCACCAACGAGCTCGACATCGGCACCTGGATCTTCAAGACCGAAGGCGATGCCGCCGCCGTGCTCGCCGCCGACGCGACCCTGCTCAGGCACGAGAGCCACTGGTTCGTGCGCGAGACGCTCGGGATGCTGCGCCGCACGCTGGCGCGCATCGACGTGTCGTCGCGCTCGATCTTCGCGCTGGTCGAGCCGGGTTCGTGCTTCGCCGGCACGCTGCTCGAACTCGCGCTCGCCGCCGACCGCAGCTACATGCTCGCCGCCGGCGACATCTCGAACGCCGCCTTCCTGACGCTCGACGCGACCAACTTCGGCCGCTATCCGATGGTCACGGGCCAGGCGCGCATCGCCCGCCGCTTCTACGAGGAAACCGGTCCGCTCGACGCGGCGCGCGCCGTCATCGGCGAGCCGGTCGATGCCGACACCGCCAACCGCCTCGGCCTCGTCACCGCCACGCCCGACGAACTCGACTGGGCCGACGAGGTGCGCATCGCGCTCGAGGAGCGTGCCGCGCTGTCGCCCGATTCGCTCACCGGCCTCGAAGCCAACCTGCGCTTCAACGGCCCCGAGACGATGGAGACGCGGATCTTCGGCCGCCTCACCGCCTGGCAGAACTGGATCTTCGTGCGGCCCAACGCCTCGGGCGAAAAGGGCGCGCTGAAGCTCTACGGCAAGGGCGAGAAAGCCCAGTTCGACCTCAACCGCGTCTGACCCCATCACAGCACAGGAGACCGCCATGTCCGCCGTCATCGATTACAGCGAACGCATCCCCAACAACGTCGATCTGTCCAGCGACCGCACGCTGCAACGCGCGCTCGAACACTGGCAGCCCGGCTTCCTCAACTGGTGGGGCGACATGGGCCCGGACGGCTCGAAGAATTTCGACGTCTATCTGCGCACCGCCGTCAGTGTCGATCCGCAGGGCTGGGCCCAGTTCGGCCACGTCAAGATGCCCGACTACCGCTGGGGCATCTTCCTGAATCCGAAGGAGGAGGGCCGCAAGGTCAACTTCGGCGAGCACCTCGGCGAAGCCGCCTGGCAGGAAGTGCCGGGCGAGCACCGCGCCAACCTGCGCCGCATCATCGTCACGCAAGGCGATACCGAGCCGGCCTCGGTCGAGCAGCAGCGCCATCTGGGCCTGACCGCGCCCTCGCTCTACGACCTGCGCAACCTGTTTCAGGTGAATGTGGAAGAGGGCCGCCACCTGTGGGCGATGGTCTATCTGCTGCACCGCTACTTCGGCCGCGACGGTCGCGAGGAAGCCGATGCGCTGCTCGAGCGCCGCTCGGGCGACCAGGACCATCCGCGCATCCTCGGCGCGTTCAACGAGAAGACGCCGGACTGGCTCAGCTTCTTCATGTTTACGTACTTCACCGACCGCGACGGCAAGTTCCAGCTCTGCGCGCTGGCCGAGTCGGGCTTCGATCCGCTGGCCCGCACCAGCAAGTTCATGCTGACCGAGGAAGCGCACCACATGTTCGTCGGCGAGTCGGGTGTGTCGCGCGTGATCCAGCGCACCGTCGACGTGATGAACCAGCTCAAGACCGACGACGTGGCCAAGCTGCGCGCCGCCGGCGTCATCGACCTGCCGACAATCCAGCGCTACCTCAACTTCCACTTCAGCGTGACGATCGACCTGTTCGGCGCCGACGAGTCGAGCAATGCCGCGATCTTCTACAACTCGGGCCTCAAGGGCCGCTACGAGGAAACCAGGCGCGGCGACGACCACCGTCTGCAAGGTGCCTCGTACAAGGTGCTGCAAGCCCTGGACGGCAAGCTGACCGAGAAGGATGTGCCGATGCTCAACGCGCTCAACGAAGTGCTGCGCGACGACTACATCAAGGACAGCGAATCGGGCGTGCAGCGCTGGAACCGCGTCATCGAGAAGGCCGGCATCCCGTTCCGCCTGACCACGCCGCACAAGGCCTTCAATCGCCGCATCGGCGCGCTGTCGAACGTGCGCGTCGCGCCGGACGGCCGCGTGGTCAGCGAAGCCGAATGGAACGCCAACGTCGACGACTGGCTGCCGAGCGTCGAGGACCGCGCCTATGTGGCCTCGCTGATGGGCCGCTGCGTCGAGCCGGGCAAGTTCGCCAACTGGATCGCGCCGCCGGTCATGGGCATCAACAAGCAGCCCGTCAACTTCGAGTACGTGCGCTTCGCCTGATCGCAACCTTGCCCGTCACCGCAGGACCCCGACATGAACGCACCCTTGCCCGACGTGCTCAAGCAGCACCTCATCGATCCCGAAATCTGCATTCGCTGCAACACCTGCGAAGACATTTGCCCGGTCGATGCGATCGAGCACGACAGCCGCAACTACGTCGTCAAGGCCGACGTCTGCAACGCGTGTGGCGCGTGCATCTCGCCCTGCCCGACGGGCGCCATCGACAACTGGCGGCTGATGCTGAAGGTCGACGCCTTCAGCCTCGCCGACCAGTATTCCTGGGACGAACTGCCGCCCGACCAGCCGCCGCTCGACGCGGCCGGCGAGGTGCTGGTGGCGGAACAACCGGTCGTGCTCGAACAGCTGCAGGACGAGCCGAAAAGCTCGCGCCGCGCACCGTGGTCGGCCGCGCATCCCTATGTGAATCTGTACGGCCAGCAGCAGCCGGCCGTGGCGACGGTGGCCGGCAACTACCGCGTCACTGGCGAGGACTGCGACAGCGACGTGCATCACATCGTGCTCGACTTCGGCACCGGCTTCTTCCCGGTGCTCGAAGGCCAGTCGATCGGCGTGATCCCGCCCGGCACCGATGAAAAAGGCCGCGCCCATTACGCGCGCCAGTACAGCATCGCCAGCCCGCGCGACGGCGAGCGGCCGGGCTACAACAACCTGTCGCTGACCGTGAAGCGCGTGACCACCGATCACGCGGGCAAGCCGGTGCGCGGCGTGGCCTCGAACTATCTGTGCGACCTGAAGAAGGGCGACGCGGTGCAGGTGATCGGCCCGTTCGGCAACAGCTTCCTGATGCCGAATCACCCGGGCTCGAACCTGCTGATGATCTGCACCGGCACCGGCTCGGCGCCGATGCGCGCGATGACCGAGCACCGGCGCCGCGAGGGCGCGCGCAACACCGGCCGGCTGATGCTGTTCTTCGGCGCGCGCACCCAGGCCGAGCTGCCCTACTTCGGCCCGCTGATGAAGCTGCCGAAGGACTTCATCGACGTGAATCTCGCGCTGTCGCGCGCGCCCGGCGAGCCGCGCCGCTATGTGCAGGATCGCCTGCGCGAGCGCTCGGCCGACGTGGCCGCGCTGCTCAAGAGCGCCGACACCTGCCTCTACGTCTGCGGCCTGCGCGGCATGGAAGCCGGCGTGCTCGACGCGCTGCGCGACATCTGCGCCGCCCACGGCCTGGACTGGGGCGCGACCGCGCAGGCGATGCAGGCCGAGGGCCGCATCCATCTCGAAACCTACTGAGGATGACCGCGATGGAGACAGTCGCACTCGCCGTCGATGAACGCGGCGTGGCCCGGCTCGACATGAACCGGGCCGAGGTTTTCAACGCCTTCGACGAAACGATGATTGCCGAGCTGGCCGCGAGCTTCGACGAGCTGGGCCGGCGCGACGATGTGCGCGTGGTGGTGCTCGGCGCGCGCGGCAAGGCCTATAGCGCCGGCGCCGACCTGCAATGGATGAAGCGCCAGAGCGCGAACGACGAGGCGACCAACCGCGCCGACGCGCGCCGCTTCGCCGAGATGATGCGAGCCGTGGCCGAGTGCCCGAAGCCGACCGTCGCCCGCGTGCAGGGCTCGGCCTTCGGCGGCGGCGTGGGGCTGATGGCGGCCTGCGACATCGTCGTCGTGGCCGAGCACGCGCGCTTCGCGGTCAGCGAGGCGAAGTTCGGGATTCTGCCGGCGGTGATCGGGCCTTATGTGGTGAATGCGGTCGGCGTGCGGCAGGCGCGGCGGCTCGCGCTGACGGCGACGCCAATCGATGCGCGCGAGGCGCTGGCGCTGGGGCTTGCGCATCGCGTGGTGGCGGCCGATGCGCTCGACGCGGCGGTCGATGCGGTGCTTGCCGAACTGCTCGGCAACGGGCCGGGCGCGCAGGGCGAGATCAAGCGGCTGTTCGCGCAGCTGGAGGTCGGGCCGATCACGGCCGAGGTGCGCGAGCTGACTGCCGCGACGATCGCGCGCGTGCGCTCGACCGACGAGGCGCGCGAAGGCTTTGCCGCCTTCCTCGACAAGCGCCGCGCCAGCTGGAGCCGCGCATGAACGCCGACGCCACGATGATTGTTGGCGTGATCGGCGCCGGCACGATGGGCGCGGGCATCGCGCAGATTGCGGCGGTCGCCGGCCATGTCGTGCGGCTGCACGATGCGCGCGAGGGCGCGGCCGGCGAGGCGATCCGCCGCCTCGGCCAGACCTTCGACACGCTGGTCGGCAAGGGCCGCATGACGCCCGAAGCGGCGCAGGCGGCGCGCGGCCGGCTGGTCGCGGCGAGCGGGCTCGGCGACCTGGCCGATTGCGGCCTCGTCGTCGAGGCCATCGTCGAGAACCTCAAGGTCAAGAACGATCTCTTCCTCGCGCTCGAAGCCATCGTCGCGCCCGACGCGATCCTCGCGACCAATACGTCGTCCATTTCCGTGACGGCAATCGGGCGCGGGCTCGCGCATCCGGAGCGACTGGTAGGCATGCACTTCTTCAACCCGGTGCCGCTGATGAAGCTGGTCGAGATCGTCTCGGGCCTTGCGACCGACGCGACCGTGGCTGAGCGGCTGCTGGCGCTCGCGGCGCGCTGGGGCAAGACGCCGGTGCGCGCGCGCTCGACGCCGGGCTTCATCGTCAATCGCATCGCGCGGCCGTTCTATGCCGAGGCGCTGCTGCTGCTCCAGGAGTCGCGCGCGACGCCCGAGGTCATCGACGCGGCGCTGCGCGCGGCGGGTTTCCGCATGGGGCCGTGCGAGCTGATGGACCTGATCGGCCATGACGTGAACTTTGCGGTCACGTCATCGGTGTTCGAGGCCTTCCATTACGACCGGCGCTTCCAGCCGTCGATCGTGCAGCGGGAGCTGGTCGAGGGCGGGCGCTTCGGGCGCAAGAGCGGGCAGGGCTTCTATCGCTACGGCGAGGGTGGGGCGGAACGTGACGCGACAGCCGCCGCGTCGCCCGCCGGCGCCTTGCCCCGCGCGGCCGTCGTCCACGGCGACGGCGAACTCGCCGGGCGCATCGCGGCGGCGCTGACTGCGGCCGGCTGCGTGGTCGAGCGCCGCGCCGGGGCCGACACCGGCATCGCCGCCGACGGCCTGAATCTCTGGCTCACCGACGGCCGGCCCGCGAGCCAGCGCGCCGCCGCCGACCGTCATCCGGCGACCGCCGTGTTCGACGAGCCGCTGGCCGCGTCCGGCGCGCTCGCCTTCGCCTGCGCGCCCGGCTGCGACGACCGCCAGCGCCAGCTCGCCGGCGCGCTGCTCGCGAGTCTCGGCCATGCGCCGGTCGAGATCGGCGATGCGCCGGGCCTCGTCGTCGCGCGCACCGTCGCGATGCTGGTCAACGAAGCCGCCGACGCCGTGCAGCAGGGCGTCTGCGCCGAGGCCGACGCCGACATCGCGATGAAGCTCGGCACCAACTACCCGGCCGGGCCGTTCGAATGGCTGGCGCGGCTCGGCGCGCGCCGCGTGGTCGGGCTGCTCGATGCGCTCGCCGCCACGGCCGGCCCGGAGCGCTACCGCGCCAGCCCCTGGCTGCGCGAGCGCGTCTGGTCGCGCGCCAGCGTCGCCCAGGAGGCCTGCGCATGAGCCCGCGCCTGCTCCCGCTCGACACCGAGGATTTCCGCGTCGAGATCGCCGACGGCATCGCCCACGTCGTGCTCGGCCGCCCCGGCGCCATGCCGGTCACCGACGCGCGCGGCCACGGCGAACTGGCCCGCATCTGGCGCCTGCTCGACGCCGATCCCGAGGTGCGCGCCATCCTCGTGCGCAGCGAGGGCAAGGGCTTCTGCGCCGGCGGCACGCCCGAACTCGTCGCGGCGCTGGTCGAGCACGAGGCCGACCGGCTGCGCGTGATGCGCGAGGCGCGCGAGCTCGTCGTCGGCATGATCGATTGCGACAAGCCCATCGTCTCGGCGATCAACGGCGCGGCGGTCGGCGCGGGCTTGGCGGTCGCGCTGCTGGCCGACGTGTCGGTCGCGGTGCGCGGCGCGAAATTGATCGACGGCCACACCAGGCTCGGCCTCGCAGCCGGCGATCACGCGGTCGCAATCTGGCCGCTGCTGACCGGCATGGCGCGCGCCAAGCAGGCGCTGCTGCTCTGCGACACCATCACCGGCGAGGAGGCCGAGCGCATCGGTCTCGTCAGCCGCTGCGTCGAGGCGGATCAGCTCGACGCCGTCACGCGCGACCTCGCGGCACGGCTCGCCGCATCGAGCCCGACCGCGATGGCCTGGACCAAGCGCACGCTCAACCACTGGCTGCGCGCCGCGCTGCCGGCCTTCGAGCATTCGCTCGCGCTCGAAATCCTCGGCTTCGCGGGCCGCGACGTGCGCGAGGGCCTTGCCGCGCTCGCCGAACGGCGCGCGCCCGACTTCAAGGGACACGCATGAACTTTTCCGACCTTCACGCCGGCCAGGTCATCGAGCACGGCCCGGTCTCGCTCACCGAGGACGAGATGATCGCCTTCGCGCGCGCCTACGACCCGCAGTGGTTCCACGTCGATGCCGAGCGCGCGCGCGCCGGCCGCTGGGGCGGGCTGATCGCGAGCGGCTGGCAGACCTGCGGCCTCGCGATGCGGCTTGCGACCGAAGCCGTGCTGTCCGATTCCGAGTCCTTCGGCTCGCCCGGCCTTGCGTGGCTGCGCTGGCCGTCGCCAGTGCGCGCGGGCGACCAGCTCACCTTCCGCGCCGACGTGATCGAGGCGCGCGTCTCGGCCAGCAAGCCCACGCTCGGCATCGTGGTCTGGCGCTGGCGCCTGCTCGCCGACGAGGGCCGCGAAGTGCTCGACCTCGAAGCCACGAGCTTCTTCGACCTCGGCCCCAGGCCGTAAACCGGGAGAACCGCGATGCGCGTCTGGCAGGTCGAAGGCCAATGGTCGATGGACAACGTGAAGCCGGCGCTGCGGCCCGACCCGCAGCCGGGCCCGCGCCAGATCCGCCTTGCGATGCGCGTCTGCGCGCTCAACTACCGCGACCTCGTCGTGCCGCTGCGCGGCTACGGCGCACGCATGAAGGAACTGCCGCTCGTCATGCTCTGCGACGGCGTCGGCGTGGTCGATGCGGTCGGGCCGGGCGTCACGCGCTTTGCCGTCGGCGACCGCGTCTGCCCGACGTTGTTCCCGCGCTGGATCGACGGCCCGCCCGACAGCACCAAGCTGTCGCTCAGCCTCGGTTCCGAGCTCGACGGCACGCTCGCCGAGGCGATGGTCGTGGACGAGGACGCGGCCTGCGCCGTGCCCGCGCACCTCACCGACGCCGAGGCCGCGACGCTGCCGACCGCCGCCGTCACCGCCTGGCATGCGCTCGTCACCGAGGGGCGGCTCGCGCCCGGCGACACGGTGCTGGTGCAGGGCTGCGGCGGCGTCTCGCTGTTCGCGCTGCAATTCGCGCACATGCTCGGCGCGCGCGTCATCGTCACCTCGTCGTCCGACGAAAGACTCGAACGCGCGCGGGCGCTCGGCGCCGACGCCGGCATCAACTACGTGAGCGATCCGGACTGGAGCAAGCGAGTGCGCGAGCTGTCGGGCGGGCGCGGCGTCGATCAGCTCATCGAGGTCGGCGGCAGCGGCACGCTCGCGCAATCGCTGCGCGCGGTGCGCACCGGCGGCACGGTGAGCCTGATCGGCGTGCTGGCCGGCGCCGAGCTGACCGGCTCGCTCGGCCTTGTCGTCACGCGCCATGTGCGGCTGCAGGGCATCACCGGCGGCAGCCGCGCCGACTTCGAGGCGATGGCGGCGGCGATTGCCGCGCACGGCATGCGGCCGGTCGTCGACCGCGTGTTCGACTCGGGCCAGCTGCTCGAGGCGCTCGCGCTGCTGCGCAGCGGCCGGCAGTTCGGCAAGATCGCGCTGCGCGTCTAGAGCAGCGCCGCGACGGCCCGCACCACCTGCAAGGCATCGAGCCGCGTCGTGTCCACGCTGTGGTCGGCCATCGAATACAGGTCCTCGCGCGCGGCGAGCGTGCGGGTGATGTTGCTCATCGCGTCGTGGCGCAGCCGGGGATTGGCGATGCGCGCGTCGTTCTGCGCCAGCACCCGCGCGAAGTGATGCCCGGCCTCGGCCTTGAGCCACACGGTCTTGAAGTGGCGCAGCAGCAGCTCGTAGGTCGGGCGCTCGGCCACGATGCCGCCGGCCGTCGCCAGCACCATCGAGCGATGCGTGCTCAGCACGCGGTCGAGGCAGCGCCGCTCGAACTGCCGGAAGCCGGTCTGGCCGTAGAGCGTGAAGATCTCCTCGACCTTCAGGCCGGCCTCGCGCTCGACCTCGCGGTTCATCTCCAGGAAGGGAATCTCCAGCCGCTCGGCCAGCAGCGCGCCGACGGTGGACTTGCCCGCGCCGCGCAGCCCCACGAGCGCGATGCGTCGCTCGCCGTCCATCGGCTGGCTCGCGTATTCCTCGACCAGCCAGCGCCGGATGCCGGGAAGCCGTTCCGCCGGCTGATGGCGCAGGAACTCGTGGATGAGCGCCAGATCGTCGTCGGCGCGGCCCTCGGCCACGAGCTGCGAGACCGGGCAGCTCAGCGCCTGCGCGAGCTTGTCGAGCAGCAGCACCGAGACATTGCCTTCGCCGCCCTCGATGCGCGCGATGTGCGGCAGCGACACGCCCGACTGCTCGGCGAGCTGGCGCCGCGTCATGCCGCGCTCGGCGCGCAGATGGCGCAGGCGCTGCGCGAGCCGTTCGAGCAGCGGCGCGTCATCGTTGCAGTCGGTTGGCTTTCGGTCGGAGGGCTCGGCGCCGGCGGCCGGCAATGCGGGCTTGTACGAAGTCATATCAGATGTGATAGCCGTCAATCGTCAAAGTATCTTTTAGCATTCTCTCGCACCGGCAGCAGACCGGCCCACAGCA
>NZ_MUHU01000024.1 GCF_002105195.1 Derxia lacustris
CCGGCTGCCGGTCAACGTCGATCCGTTCGATTCGCGGCTCGACGACGAGATGGAGCGCGCGCGCCTGCGCCGGGTGTTCGATCAGGGCCTCGAAAAGACGGTCGGCTACGTCCTGCCGCTCAAGCGCGACTGGAACGTGCAGCTCGGCGGCCCGATCTGGACCACCGGCCCGTGGTTCTTCCGCGATGAGCGCATGTACCTCATCCCGGGCGATTCGCCGATGGGCTACCGCCTGCCGCTCGACTCGCTGCCCTGGGTGAAGAAGGGCGAATACCCGTTCCAGATCGAGCAGGACCCGTTCGCCGCGCGCGACACGCTGCCGAGCTACACGGCGCTGCGCTCGCAATTCCCGGGCGGGCTGTTCGGCTCGGATGAAAGCGCGCATGGCGGCTACGGCTCCGGTGCGGCGGGTTACGGCGCCGGCGCCTATGGCAGCGGCGTGGAAGGCCCGGACGGCACCGGCCGCCACGGTGCCGCCGACGGCGCGCTCGACGCGGACGGCCGTGCCATCGCTTCGGCGCTGGCCGGCGATGCCAGCGGCGACGGCAAGGGCCCGGGCGCCGACCGCGCCAGCGCCGCCAGCTTCCAGACCGTGTCCAGCACCACCGACACGCGCTATCCCAGCCGGTTCGAGTCGGCGCACTGGATCACCCGCACCGCGATGTGCATCGAGACGCGCGGCGGGCATCTCTACCTGTTCATGCCGCCGCTGCAACAGCTCGAGGACTACCTCGAGCTGCTGGTGGCGATCGAAGCCACGGCGGCCGACCTCGACATCAAGATCATCCTCGAGGGCTATCAGCCGCCGCGCGATCCGCGTCTGCAAATCCTGCAGGTCACGCCCGATCCGGGCGTCATCGAGGTCAACATTCACCCGGCCGCCAACTGGGACGAGGTGGTCGAGCACACCGAATTCCTCTACGAGGCGGCGCACTACACCCGCCTGTCGACCGAGAAATTCATGCTCGACGGCCGCCACACGGGCACCGGCGGCGGCAACCATTTCGTGATGGGCGCGGCCACGCCGGCCGACAGCCCCTTCCTGCGCCGGCCCGACCTGCTGGCCAGCCTGATCGCGTTCTGGAACAACCATCCGTCGCTGAGCTATCTGTTCTCGGGCCTGTTCATCGGCCCGACCAGCCAGGCGCCGCGCATCGACGAGGCGCGCAACGACCAGGTGCTCGAATTCGAGATCGCGCGCCAGGAAATCGACCGCCTGCTCAAGGCCAACGGCGGCCCCGGCACGGCCTACATGCCGCCGTGGCTCATCGACCGCACGCTGCGCAACATCCTCATCGACGTGACGGGCAACACCCATCGCAGCGAGTTCTGCATCGACAAGATGTACCCGCCCGATTTCGGCGGCACGCGGCTCGGCCTGCTGGAACTGCGCGCGTTCGAAATGCCGCCGCATGCGCGCATGAGCATCGTGCAGCAGCTGCTGCTGCGCGCCCTCATCGCCACGTTCTGGAACAAGGCCTACTCGCAGCCGCTGACGCGCTGGAATACCGAGCTGCACGACCGTTTCATGATGCGGACCTTCGTGCAGATGGATTTCGAGGACGTGCTGCACGACCTGCGCGACGGCGGCTTCGACTTCGATCCGGCCTGGTTCGCGCCGCACTTCGAGTTCCGCTTCCCGCTGGTGGGCAAGGTCGCCGCGCGCGGCATCGAACTCAATCTGCACAACGCGCTCGAACCCTGGCACGTCATGGGCGAGGAGGGCGCGGCGGCCGGCACGGTGCGCTATGTGGATTCGTCGCTGGAGCGCGTGGAAGTCAAGGTCACCGGCCTCAACGACCAGCGCCACATCGTCACCTGCAACGGCCGGCCGATTCCGCTCCAGCCGACCGGGCGCGTGGGCGAGTTCGTGGCTGGCGTGCGCTACCGCGCCTGGGCGCCGCCGTCGGCGCTCCATCCCACGATCGGCGTGCATGCGCCGCTCACCTTCGACATCGTCGATACCTGGATGGAGAAGTCGCTCGGCGGCTGCCGCTATCACGTCGCCCATCCGGGTGGCCGCAACTACGTGACCTTCCCGGTCAATGCCTATGAAGCCGAGAGCCGCCGGCTCGCGCGCTTCAGTACCATCGGTCACACCCCGGGCCGCATGGTGGTCGAGCCGGTCGGCCGAGGCCGCGACAAGGCGAGCCTCGAAATGCCGTTCACCCTCGACCTGCGGCGCTGAGGTTTTCAGTCCCCGGCCAGCGCGCGCGAGCGTGCCGGCCGGGCCGTCCTGACCGCCGTTGGCGGCGGGTCACGAACGGTAAAAGCATCACCGTGGAATCCCTCTTCTCTGGCGTCGAACCCGCCGTCTCCGCCTCCGATGCGGCGGCGCGCGCGGCCCGCATTGCCGTGCCGGCGCGTACCGGCCATTTCGACGAGTTGCGCGGCTGTTCCAGCTGCGACGCGCGCAAGGAAAAGCTCGCGCCCGGCTGGGAGCAGTTCTTCAACGTGCTCGGCCTGCCGGGCCTTGGCCAGCTCGACGACGCGGCTCAGACCGTCGAGCAGCAGATCCGCGAAAACGGCATCACCTACAACGTCTATGCCGATCCCAACGGCGCGTCGCGGCCGTGGTCGCTCGACCTGCTGCCGTGGGTCGTCAGCGCCAAGGAATGGGCCGGGCTCGAAGCCGGACTCGCACAGCGCGCCGAACTGCTCGAACGCATCCTGCACGACCTGTACGGCGAGCAGCGCCTGCTGCACGACAACCTGCTGCCGGCGGCCATCACCGTTGGCCATCCGAGCTATGTGCGGCCGATGCGCTGGGTCGTGCCGGCCGGCGGCGTGTTCCTGCACATCGCCGCGTTCGACCTGGCGCGCGGTCCGGAAGGCGAATGGCGCGTGGTGTCCGAGCGCACCCAGGCGCCGTCGGGCCTGGGCTATGCGCTCGAAAACCGGGTGACGATCAGCAAGCTGTTTCCGGGGCCGTTCCGTCAGCTCAAGGTGCAGCATCTGGCGTCGACGTATCGGGCGCTGCTCGATTCGCTGCTGGCGCATTGCCCGCGCGGCACTGCCGGCAAGGTGGTGCTGCTCACGCCGGGGCCGTTCAACGAAACCTATTTCGAGCAGGCCTATCTGGCGCGCTACCTCGGCATTCCGCTGGTCGAGGGCGGCGATCTGACGGTGCGCGACCAGCGCGTCTTCCTCAAGACGCTGCACGGACTGGAGCAGGTCGACGCGATCCTGCGCCGGCTCGACGACGATTTCTGCGATCCGCTCGAACTGCGCTCCGACTCGGCGCTCGGCGTGCCGGGCCTGATGCAGGCGGTGCGCGCCGGCCATGTGCTGCTGGCCAATTCGCTCGGCTCGGGCTTTCTGGAGTCGGCGGCGGTGCAGGGTTTTCTGCCGGCGGTCTGCCGCAACCTGATGGGCGAGGAACTCAAGCTCACCTCGCTGCCCACCTGGTGGTGCGGCGAGGAGGCGGCGCTCGAAGACGCGCTGCCGCATCTGTCGCAACTGGTGGTCAAGAGCACCTGGGGCAAGCGCTTCACGGCGCGCATCGGCGCGCATGCCACCGACAACGAGATCGCCGCGCTCGAAAAGCGCATCCGCGCCAATCCGGCCGACTACACGCTGCAAGAATTCCTGCCGCTGTCGCAGCTGCCGACCTGGAGCGACGGCCGCATCGTGCCGCGCGCCGCGATGCTGCGTGCCTTCGTCATCCGCGATGCCGAGGGCGGCTGGCGCGTGCTGCCCGGCGGTCTGGTGCGCACCGCGCATTCCGACCAGCTGGTGGTGTCGATGCAGAGCGGCGGCAGCAGTGCCGACGCCTGGGTGATGACCGACGGCACGGTCGACGAGTTTTCGCTCATGCCCGGCCGCATGCGGCCCGAGCAGATCGCCGGCCGGCGCCGCGTGGTGTCGAGCCGCTCGGCCGAGAACCTGTTCTGGCTCGGCCGCTATACCGAGCGCGCCGAATTCGGCGTGCGGCTGTCGCGCGCGGTGCTGGCCGCGATCAGCGCCGACGACGAGCCGCCGCGCGCCGTGCTCGACGTGCTCGGCCAGCTCAGCCGCAACTTCGGGCTGGTGCCGCCCGGCACGCCGGCCATCAGCGCCTCGCGCGCCGAATTCGAGCGCGCGCTGATCGCCAAGCTCGGCGATCCGGCGGCGCTCGGCAGCCTCGCGTTCAATCTGGCCTCGCTCGAACGCTCGGCCGGCCACATCCGCGACCGGCTCGCGCCCGATCACTGGCGACTCATCGTCGCGGCGCGCGTCGACCTCGACCGGCGGCTGGCGCGCGGCCGGCTGCACGGCGGCACCATCGCCCATGCCCAGCGCGTGCTCAGCGAGTTGGCCGACGACCTCTCCGCCATCACCGGCGCCCAGGCCGACCGCATGACGCGCGACGACGGCTGGCGGCTGCTGTCGGCCGGACGCCAGCTCGAACGGCTGTCGTCGCTCGCCGGCAGCATGCTCACGGTGCTCGAGTCGGGCGCCGGCAACTATTCGGCCGGGCTCGAACTGCTGCTCGCGCTCTACGACAGCACCATCACCTATCGCTCGATCTACCAGCGCAGCGTCGAACTGCCGGCGGTCGCCGATCTGCTGGTGCTCGACCGCAGCAATCCGCGCTCGCTGGCCTATGTGTATTCGCGCCTCATCCGCGACATCTCGCGGCTGCCGGGCGGCGGCCAGGGCACGGCGCTGAGCGTGCCCGAGCCCGATTCCTGGCAGCTCGCGGCACTCTGCCGCGCCGATGCCGCCGGCGTGCCGCGCGCGCTCACCGCGCTGGTGCGTGCGCTCTGCGCCGTGTCGCGCGTGCTGTCGGACGACCTCAGCCGGCGCTATTTCAGTCTGGCCGAAGGCTGGGTCCGCCCGGTCATGTCCTGATGAGCACCATGAACACAGCCGTCATTCCCGCGCCGCGCGCCATTGAAGTGCAGCGTCTCAAGGTCATTCACCAAACCACGTACCACTACGCGGCGCCGGTGGATGTCGCGCACCATCTTGCGGCGCTGCGGCTCGCGCGCCTGCCCTGCCAGCGCATCGAGCAGCAGGAGCTGATGATCGCGCCGCTGCCGGCCAGCCACGGCCGCTGGACCGACGGCTACGGCAATGCGCGCGACTTCTTTTCCATCACCGGCTCGCATGCGGTGCTGGGCGTGTGCTCGGCCGGCATCGTCGAGCGCGCCGTGCCCGGCGTGCCGACGCGCGGCCAGCCCTGGGAGCGGCTGCGCGACGGCCTGCATTTCCGCGTCGGCGTGCCCTATGACGCGGCGGCCGAATTCGCGCTGCCGTCGCCCTGGGTGGCGCTGCATCCCGAGCTGGCCGCCTTCGCCGCGCCGAGCTTTCCGCCCGGTCGCGACGTGATCGAGGGCGTGCTCGATCTGATGCGCCGCGTGCATGAGCACTTCACCTTCGATCCGGCCGGCACCGACGTGGAAACCTCGGCGCTCGATGCCTTCAAGCTGGCCCACGGCGTGTGCCAGGACTACGCCCACGTCATGATCGGCGCGTTGCGCGCCATCGGTCTCGCGGCGCGCTACGTGAGCGGCTATCTGCTCACCAATCCGCCGCCGGGCCAGCCGCGCCTGATCGGTGCGGATGCGTCCCATGCCTGGGTCAGCGTCTATTGCGGTGCGGATTCGGGCGGAGATGGCGGCTGGCTTGAGCTCGATCCCACCAACGACGTGATCGTCGGATCCAAGCATGTGACCGTCGCGTATGGTCGCGATTACGGTGATGTCACCCCGTTGCGAGGCGTGCTCCAGGGGGGCGGCGCGCACACGCTCGAGGTGGCGGTCACCGTGATGCCGATGGAGGAAGAGGTCTGACGCGCCGCTGCCGTGCAATGGCACGGAACTTGAAGGCGCTGTATTCAAGGTACGAAGCTCCCCCTGCAAACACCTGCCCATCGGAGACAACAAGACACCATGGCTGTCCAGCGCTTTTTCGACGAGATGTATTCCGACGCTGCGAACCGGCAGGTCCGCCCGCACTACGACCACTTCGACCAGTGGCTGAGAGAACAGCCCACCGATGTCATCGCCGCCAAGCGTGCCGAAGCCGATCTCATCTTCCGGCGCGTGGGCATCACCTTCGCCGTGTATGGCGATGAATCGGGCACCGAGCGCCTGATTCCGTTCGACATCATTCCCCGCATCATTCCGGCGGCCGAATGGAAGACGATGGAAGCCGGCCTGCGTCAGCGCGTGACCGCGCTGAACATGTTTCTGCACGACATCTATCACGACCAGAAGATCATCAAGGCCGGCGTCGTGCCGCCCGAGCAGATCCTGCGCAACGGCCAGTTCCGCGCCGAAATGCAGGGCATCGACGTGCCGCAGAACATCTATGCCCACATCGCGGGCGTCGATGTGGTGCGTGCCGGTGCCGGCGAGTACTACGTGCTCGAAGACAACCTGCGCGTGCCCTCGGGCGTGAGCTACATGCTCGAGGACCGCAAGATGATGATGCGGCTCTTCCCCGAGCTGTTCGCCAAGCATCGCGTGGCGCCGGTGGCCCACTATCCCGACATGCTGCTGGAGAACCTGCGCAGCTGTGCGCCGCAGGGCATCAGCGATCCGACGGTCGTGGTCATGACGCCGGGCATGTACAACTCGGCCTATTTCGAGCACGCCTTCCTGGCGCAGCAGATGGGCGTCGAGCTGGTCGAGGGGCAGGATCTGTTCGTCGACAAGGGCTATGTGTTCATGCGCACCACGCGCGGCCCGCAGCGGGTCGACGTGATCTACCGCCGCGTCGACGACGACTTCCTCGATCCGCTCGCGTTCCGGCCCGATTCGTCGCTCGGCGTGCCCGGGCTGCTGAGCGTGTACCGCGCCGGCAATGTGACGCTGGCCAATGCCATCGGCACCGGCGTCGCCGACGACAAGAGCACCTACTGCTTCGTGCCGGACATGATCAAGTTCTACCTCGACGAGGACCCGATCATCTCCAACGTGCCCACCTATCAGTGCCGCAAGGAGCTCGATCTGAGCTACGTGCTGGCCAACCTCAAGGATCTGGTGGTGAAGGAGATCCACAACGCCGGCGGCTACGGGATGCTGGTCGGTCCGGCCTCCACCACGGCCGAGATCGAGGACTTCCGCGTCAAGATCAAGGCCAAGCCCGAGAACTACATCGCCCAGCCCACGCTGGCGCTGTCGGCCTGTCCGACCTTCGTGGAAGCCGGCGTCGCGCCGCGCCACATCGACCTGCGGCCCTTCGTGCTGTCGGGCAAGAACGTGGCCATGTGCCCCGGTGGATTGACGCGGGTGGCCCTGCGGGAAGGGTCGCTCGTCGTCAATTCGTCGCAGGGCGGCGGCACCAAGGACACCTGGGTCCTCGAATCCTGAACAGCGCCATCCACCAAGCTAGAGAACACAAGATGCTGAGCCGCACCGCCGATCACCTTTTCTGGATGGCCCGTTACACCGAGCGTGCCGAGAACACCGCCCGCATGCTCGACGTGAACGTGCAGACCTCGCTGCTGCCGCTGTCGAATGTCGACGCCGACCGCGGCTGGCGCAGCATGCTCGGCATTTCCGAGCTGCTGAGCCGCTACGAGGCGCGCTTCGGCACCGTGCTGCATGCGCGTCAGGTGCTGGACTTCATGGTCCGCGACCCCGAAAACCCCAGCTCGATCCTATCCTGCCTGCAAGCCGCGCGCGAAAACGCGCGTGCCGTGCGCGGCACGCTCACGACCGAAGTGTGGGAAACGCAGAACGACACTTGGCTTGAGCTGCAACGCATCATCAAGAGCAAGGTGCTCGACACCGACCCGAGCAATTTCTTCGAGTGGGTGAAGTTCCGGTCGCACCTGTCGCGCGGCGTGACGCTGGGCACCATGCTCAAGGACGAGGCGTTCTACTTCATCCGCCTGGGCACCCACCTCGAGCGCGCCGACAACACCGCGCGGATTCTCGACGTCAAGTTTCACGGCGCCGAAGACCTGCTCCAGCTCGACTACGCCAACCCCAATCGCATGCGCGCGCTCGACCAGACCGACGCGCAGCGCGACTTCTATCACTGGGCGGCGGTGCTGCGCTCGGTGTCGGCGTTCGAGGTGTATCGCAAGGTCTATCGCGACGTGATCACGCCCGAGCGCGTGGCCGAGCTGCTCATCCTCAACGGCGCCATGCCGCGTTCGCTGGCCAACTGCATGAACGAGGTGCTGAGCAATCTGGGCAGCATCACCAATGCGCAGAGCGCCGAGACCGAACGCCGCGCCGGCCTGCTGGTGGCCGAGCTGCATTACGGCCGCATCGACGACGTGTTCCACACCGGTCTGCATGCCTACCTGACGAGCTTCCTCGAAAAGGTCGGCGATCTGGGCAACCGCATCTCGCGGGATTTCCTCGTGCCGCTGGTCGGCTGACGTTCATCACGGAGGGCCGGGAGAGATGCGCCTTTCGGTCCTCCATGAAACGACGTACAGCTACACCGCGCCGTTCCACTATTCCATCCAGCAGCTGCGGCTCACGCCGCGGCCCTGCGCCAACCGGTCGGTGGTCGAATGGCAGCTGACCGGCCCCGTGCCGCTCAGCGCCACGCCCGATCCCTTCGACAACCCGATGCACACGCTGTCGATCACGAACCACGGTTCGAAGATCCATGTGAGCGCACGCGGGCTGGTCGAGACCACGCCGCCGCATGACGGCCGCGTGGACGAGAAGCCCGGCCGCGGCGACTCGCCGCATCACTTCGTTTCCGCCACCCACTTCACCCAGCCCGACGAGCGCCTGCTCGACTTTGCCGCCGCCTTGCGCGACCGGCCCGGTCCGGCGGCGCTGCTCGATTTCGCCCAGCTGGTGCGCGATGCAGTGCAGTACGAGACCGGCTCCACGCATGTGGGCGTGACCGCCGCCCAGGCGCTGGCGCAGGGGCGCGGCGTGTGCCAGGACCATGCGCATGTGTTTGCCGCCGCCTGCCGCGCGCGCGGCGTGCCCTGCCGTTACGTGTCGGGCTATTTCTGCCCCGAAGGCGCGCCCGGCGAGGCCAGCCACGCCTGGGCCGAAGCCTGGGTCGAAGACCCGCTGCTGCCCGGCGGCGGCAGCTGGACCGGCATCGACGTGACCCATGCCGGTTTTGCCGGCGAGCGCCATGTGCGGCTCGCCATCGGCCGCGACTACGAATCGGCCGCGCCGATCCGCGGCATGCGCAGCGGCGGCGGCGCCGAGCGCATGCGCGTGCTGGTCCACATCACGCCGCGCTGACGGCGCGCCGGCTGCTTCTGCCAGCCGGCGATGCGCTCAGGGATAGAGCCCGCGCTCCTCGCGCGCCTGCAACACCCGCGTGCAAGCCACCACGAAGGCCGCCGTGCGCAGCGGAATGCGATGGTGCTCGGCCGTCTCCCAGATCTGCCGGAAGGCGCCGGCCAGGATCTTGTCGAGCCGCAGATTGATCTCGTCCTCGGTCCAGAAGAACGAGCTGAAGTCCTGCACCCACTCGAAGTAGGACACGGTCACGCCGCCCGCATTGGCGATCACGTCGGGCACCACGGTGATGCCGCGCTCGCCGAGGATGAGATCGGCCTCGGGCGTGGTCGGGCCGTTGGCGCCCTCGATCACCACCTTGGTCGGCAGCCGCTGGGCGCGTGCCGCCGTGAGCTGGCTTTCGAGCGCGGCCGGGATCAGCACATCGCTTTCCACCTCCCAGAAGGCGTCGTCGGCGATGCGCTCGCCGCCGGCAAAGCCGCCGATGCCGCCTTTCTCGCGCAGCTCCTGCATCAGCCCGGCGATGTCGAGCCCGCCCGGGTGATAGACGGTGCCGGTGTGGTCCTGCACCGCGACGATCCTGGCGCCGTTGCCGGCAAACATCTCCGCCGCCGCCGAGCCCACATTGCCGAAGCCCTGCACCGCCACCCGCACGCCGTTCAGCTCCATGCCGAGCCGGCGCAGCGCCTCGCGGCCCACCACGAACACGCCGCGCCCGGTCGCCTTCACGCGGCCGAGCGAGCCGCCGAGCGTGAGCGGCTTGCCGGTGACCACGCCGGTCACCGTGGCGCCGACGTTCATGGAATAGGTGTCCATCATCCAGGCCATGATCTGGGCATTGGTGTTCACGTCCGGCGCCGGAATGTCCTTGTCCGGCCCGATCACCAGGCCGATCTCGCTGGTGTAGCGGCGCGTCAGCCGCTCCAGCTCCTTGCGCGACAGCGTCTTGGGATCGACCCGCACGCCGCCCTTGGCGCCGCCATAGGGCAGGGCGACCGCCGCGTTCTTGATCGTCATCCAGCCGGCCAGCGCCATCACCTCGTCGAGGCAGACCTGCGGGTGATAGCGCACGCCGCCCTTGCCCGGTCCGCGCGACAGGTTGTGCTGCACGCGGTAGCCCTCGTAATGCGCAATGGTCCCGTCGTCGAGTTCGATCGCCACGTCGACGATCAGGCAGCGCTTGGGTCGGCGCAGGGTCTCGGACCAGCGCGCCAGCGGCCCCAGATAGGGCAGCACGCGGTCGACTTGCGCCAGATAGGTATGCCAGGCGCTGGTTTCGCCCGGCGGCACGAAGGACAGGTTGGACATGACTGACTCCTCTGGACCTGCAAGCTGCCGTCGTTCCGGCGACGGCAAAAAAAAAGCGCCCGGACGCAAAAGAGCGAACCGGGCGCGAACGATCCTTGGGCCTTGCGGCCGGGATCGCATCAGGAAGGCATCAAACTGGGATTCAGGATGCGCCGGCAGCGGCGCTGCGGTTGCACCGAAAAGGCACCGGATTCGGCCGTATTTGCGCTTGCGGCAATCCGCCGGCGCGTGACGCCCCGCAAGTACACCGATGCCGCGCCGTAGAGACCGGTGGTTAAACTCAAACCCTTTTCCGCCTTCGGGACCCACATGACTTATTGCGTCGCCATGCGCCTCGACGAAGGCATCGTTTTTCTGTCCGACTCCCGCACCAATGCGGGCGTGGACCACGTCTCCACCTTCCGCAAGATGACCGTGTTCGAGCGCCCCGGCGATCGCACCATGGTCGTGATGACGGCCGGCAATCTCGCCATCAGCCAGGCCGTGCGCCAGTGGCTGCAAGAGCGCAGCACCGAGGACGGCCTCACGGTCTGGACCGCCAGGACCATGTTCGACGCGGTGCGCGTGGTGGGCGATGCGGTGCGTGCCGTTCATGAGCGCGATGCCGATCAGCTGAAGAAGTTCGGCGTGGACTTCAATTGCGCCTTCATCTTCGGCGGCCAGATCAAGGGCGAGCCGCCGCGACTGTTCCAGATTTATGCCGCCGGCAACTTCATCGAGGCAACGCCCGAGAACCCGTATTTCCAGATCGGCGAGGCCAAGTACGGCAAGCCGATCATCGACCGCATCATCAATCCGTCCACGCCGCTCGACGAGGCCGCCAAGTGCGCACTGATCTCGATGGACTCGACGCTGCGCTCGAACATCTCGGTCGGCCTGCCGCTCGATCTGCTGGTCTACGAGGCCAACGCGCTGCGCGTGACCCGCTTCGTCCAGATCGACAACGACAACCACTACTTCCAGATGATCCACAACACCTGGGGCAAGCGGCTCCAGCAGGTGTTTGGCGAGATTCCGGATCCGACCTGGGGCGAGACCGGCTCGCGCTTCGCCCATCCCGACTACCGGCTCGGGCAGAAACATGCGGACGGCCATGCCGACCGCGAGCCCCAGCATCAGCCGCCGCGCGCGCCGCTGCCGGCCGCCCTCGCCGAAGAGGCGGCAGTGCTGGCCGAGGAGCGCATCCAGACCGTGGCGGCCGGCGGCCTGCCGCGTCAGGCGCAGTAGGCCGGCCGAGGCGGTGGGCGTCATGGTCTGCCTCGCCCAGCTGTCCGATCTGCATGTGGCCGCGCGGCCCTTGCAGGGCGTGGTCGACAGTGCGGCGCTGGCGCGTGCCGCCGTCGCCGCCGTGCTGCGCGCCGAGGCTCAGCCCACCGCCTGCGTGCTCACCGGCGATCTGGTCGATGCCGGCGATGTCGCGAGCTATCGGCTGCTGGCCGAGCTGATCGCGCCGCTGGAGGCGCGCATGGCGGTCTATCTGCTGCCCGGCAACCACGATGCGCGGGCACCGTTGCGCGCGGTGTTCGGCCGGCACGGCTATCTGCCGGCGACCGGGCGCCTCGACTATTGCGTGGACCTGGGCGGCGTGGCGCTGATTGCGCTCGACAGTCTGGTGGAGGGCAGCGGCCACGGCGCGCTCGATGCCGCCACGCTCGACTGGCTCGATGCCACGCTGGCCGCCACGCCGGCGCGACCGGCCATCGTCGCGCTGCACCATCCGCCGTTTGCCACCGGCATCGGCTTCATGGACCGGCTCGGGCTCCGCGACGGCGCGGCGGCGCTCCAGGCCATCGTGGCGCGCCATCCGCAGGTGCTGCGCGTGATCTGCGGCCATGTGCATCGCGCCATCGCCGTGGGCTGGGCCGGGCGCATCGGCATGACGGCGCCGTCCACCGCCCAGCAGATTCCCTTCGATCCGGCCGCCGGTGCGCGCGAAGCCTTTGTGCTTGAGCCGCCCGGCTGGCTGCTGCATCGCTGGGATGGCGCCACGCTCCAGACGGCAGTGCTGCCGGTGGAGCGCAGCGCCGGGCCGATCGATTACGCCTGACCGGCCCCGTCGCGCGGCTTACTGCGCGACCCAGCCGCCATCGACGTTGTAGGCCACGCCGCGAATCTGCGCCGCCGCATCGCTGCACAGGAACACCGCCAGCCCGCCGAGCTGCTCCGGCGTCACGAATTCGAGCGACGGCTGCTTCTCGCCGAGCAGATCGCGCTTGGCCTGCTCGATCGTCTTGCCTTCGGCGGCGGCGCGCGCATCGATCTGCTTTTGCACCAGCGGCGTCAGCACCCAGCCCGGGCAGATCGCGTTGCAGGTGATCGGCAGCTGGGCGGTTTCGAGCGCCACCACCTTGGTCAGGCCGATCACGCCATGCTTGGCCGCCACATAGGCCGACTTCTGCGCGCTGCCCACCAGCCCGTGCGCCGACGCGATGTTGATGATGCGGCCCCAGCCGCGCGCCTTCATGCCCGGCAGCGCCGCCTTGATGGCGTGGAAGTTGGACGACAGGTTGATCGCGATGATCGCGTCCCACTTCTCGTCCGGAAACTCGTCGACCGGCGCCACATGCTGGATGCCGGCGTTGTTCACCACGATGTCGAGGCTGCCGAGCTTGTCCTGCGCATGCTTGACCAGCGCCGCGATCTCGGCCGGCTTGCTGATGTCGGCGCCGTGGAACTCGGTGCGCACGCCGAACTTCTCGGCGGTTTCGCGGCGCAGCGCCTCGATCGCGGCCGGATCGCCGAAGCCGTTGAAGACGATGTCCGCGCCCTCGGCCGCCAGCGAATGCGCAATGCCCAGGCCGATGCCCGACGTGGAACCCGTGACCAGTGCAACCTTGCCCTTGAGGCTAGTGTTCAAAGCCATTGCCGCCTTCTCCTGAAGTCTTACAGTGGATCGATCTCGCGCAAGCGAAGCTCGCCTGCGAAGTCAACCATCCGATTCTAGGCAGACCCATGACCGCCATCGAACAACCGCGTTTCAATTCGGTTCAATGTCTTTCCCCAGTGGGCCTGCATCGCATGGCCTGGACCGAATGGGGCGACGCGGCCAATCCGCGCGTGGCGCTGTGCGTGCACGGTCTCACCCGCGTCGGGCGCGACTTCGACCGGCTGGCCCGGGCGCTGGCGGCCGACTACCGCGTGGTCTGCCCCGACATCGTCGGGCGCGGCGCCAGCGGCTGGCTGGCCGAGGCGCCCGGCGCGGCCCAGCACTACGCCGTGCCGCAATACGTCGCCGACTGCATCTCGCTGCTGGCGCGCCTCGATGCGCAGACCGTGCATTGGGTCGGCACCAGCATGGGCGGGCTGATCGGCATGGCGCTCGCGGCGCTGCCCGGCAATCCCATCGCGCGCCTGGTGCTCAACGACGTCGGCGCGGTGCTGCCGCTCGATGCGCTGCGCCGCATCGGCAACTACGTGGGCCTGCCGCTGCGCTTTGCCAGCTTCGACGAGGGCGTGGCCTATGTGCGCAGCGTGGCCGCGCCCTTCGGCCCGCACAGCGACGACGAATGGCGCGAGCTGGGCGGCAATGTGCTGGCGCGCGACGGCGAGCAATGGCGCCTGCACTACGACCCGCGCATCGGCGAGGCCTTCCGCCAGATCGCGTCCGAGGGCGAGGCGACCGAGCTGCCGCTCTGGGCCGTGTACGACGCCATCCGCTGCCCGACGCTCGTGCTGCGCGGCGCCGACTCCGACCTGCTCTCGGCCGCCACCTGCGCCGCCATGGCCGAGCGCGGCCCGCGCGCCCGCACCGTGGAATTTGCCGGCATCGGCCATGCGCCGACCTTGATGCACGCCGACCAGATCGCGGCGGTGCGCGGCTTTCTGCTGGCTGACTGATGCGACAATCCCGCCCCTTTTCACTCCCCGGGGGGAACACAGCATGAGCGAACTCAAGCGCTTTCACGTCGGCGCACGCCTGTCGGAAATGACCGTCTACAACGGCGTCGCCTATCTGGCCGGCCAGGTCGCCGCCGATGGCAGCCAGGACATCACCGGTCAGGCCACGCAGGTGCTGGCCGCCATCGACGCGCTGCTGGCCGAAGCCGGCACCGACAAGTCGCGGCTGCTGCAAGTCGTCATCTACCTCAAGGATCTGGCCGACTTCCCGGCGCTGAATGCGGTGTGGGACGGCTGGATCGTGCCGGGCAGCACGCCGCCGCGCGCCACCGTCAAGGCCGAACTGGCCAAGCCCGAATGGCGGGTGGAAATCGTCTGCACCGCCGCCGTCAACTGAGCGGCGGCCGTCAGCTGGCTGCGCAGCCGGGCCTGAAATAGGCGTCGAACAGCGCGGCCAGATGCGGGAAGGCGTCGCGCAGCCGCGCCGGCGTCACGAAGTAGGCCTCGGTGGCCACGGCAAAGAATTCGGCCGGGCTGTCGGCGGCATAGGCGTCGAGCGGCAGTTCGCGCTCGTAGATCGCGCGGCCGGCGTCGCTTTCGGGGTCGATGTCGCGCGGAAAGCGCTGTTCCAGATCGTCGAGCGCCCAGCAGAAGGCTTCATGCGCGGCGTCGAGTTCGCCGATCCAGTCGTCGGGATCGATGCCGGCATGCAGCGCCGGATCGAAGGCCGGCACGCCGTCGGCGATGCCGCCGTTGCGCAGGTCGAGCTTGTGCGCGAATTCATGGATGACCGGCGCGTAGGCTGGGCCGTCGCTGCGGCCGGCGCCGCGTTCCACCTCGGCCCAGCCGAGCACGACCGGACCGCCGGCCATGGTTTCGCCGGCGCGCGCGCCGCTGTCGTCATGCACCAGGCCGAATTCGTCGGCCACTTCGCGCCGCACCAGGAATTCGCCCGGATAGACGACGATTTCGCTGAACTCGTCATAGGCCTGCGGTCCCAGATGCAGCACCGGCAGCGCGGCCTGCATGGCGATGGCCGCGCGCGCGAAGTCGTCGAGCGCCAGGTCGTGTACCGGGGTGATGGCCTTGTCTTCGAGGAAGTCGGCCGCAAGTCGCGCCAGCTGGTCGGCGTCGGCGCGGTCGGGCAGGGCCAGGAAGGGAAAGGCCGCGACGACCGCATCGCGCAGGCCGGCGGGCAGGGTGGTCGGTTCGCGGCGGGCTCGGGGCCACCAGTTGAACATGTCGGTTCGAGGCGAGTGCTGGGACGTCCGAGTATCGCCGTGACCGCGGGCCGCGCATCGGCGTCGGTCACGGACTGCGGCTGGACGGTGGCTGGCGCGGGCCGATACGGATCGCGCGCCCGGTCAAAGGCACGTAAACAGCCCGGGAATTGCGGACCTTGGTCCGTGTTTCGCTTGCAGCAAGCGCAGTGGCGCCCCGGTCGTGGGGCGTGGCGGTCGGCAGTCGCCCCAGGGTGACGCGGCCGGGAGATGAAGATGGTGTATGTGGCGCAAAGCCGGCCGGCCGCACTCAGCGGCGAGGCGGCGAACGATGCGGCCGATCAGGCATTGATCGCCGAGGCGCTGGCCTGCGCCGAGCGCGCCTACGGCGAGCGTCATGCGCCGACCGGCGAGCGCGTGGCCGACCATGCGCGCGAGCTGTCGAGCATCCTCGCCGGGCTGCGCACCGACCGCGCCACCCAGCTTGCGGCGGTGCTCTACGGCACCACCGACGCCGACCGTGCCGAGCATCCGCTGCCCGAGGACAGCATCGCGGCGCGTTTCGGCAGCGATGTGCTGGGCATGGTGCGCGGAATCGTGCAGCTCATGCGCGTGACCGAGCTGGCGCGCGACATGACCGCGCTGCGCGAAGGCGCCGAGGCCAACAAGCGCGACCGCGAGCTGGAGCACAACCGCCAGGCCGAGGCGCTGCGCAAGATGCTGCTGGCGATGGTCGGCGACCTGCGCGTGGTGCTGGTGCGGCTGGCGTCGCGGCTGCGCACGCTGCGCTTCTTCGCCGACAACAAGGATCGCGCCGATTGCGGCACGCCCGAGCAGCGCCGCCTGTATGCCGAGGAGACGATGGAGCTGTATGCGCCGCTCGCCAACCGGCTCGGCATCTGGCAGCTCAAGTGGGAGATGGAAGACCTCGCGTTCCGCTTCATCGAGCCCGAGATCTACAAGCGCATCGCCAAGGAACTGGAGGAAAAGCGCGTCGAGCGCGAGGCCTTCATCACCAGCGCCATCGCGCGGCTGCGCAGCGAGATGAAGGCGTCGGGCATCGTCGCCGAGGTGAGCGGCCGGCCGAAACACATCTACAGCATCTGGAACAAGATGCGTGGCAAGGGGCTCGACTTCGGCGGGCTCTACGACGTGCGCGCGTTTCGCGTCATCACCGACGACATCAAGGATTGCTACACGGTGCTCGGCATCGTGCACAACCTGTGGCAGCCGATTCCCAAGGAGTTCGACGACTACATCTCGCGGCCCAAGGCCAACGGCTACCAGTCGCTGCACACCGTGGTGGTGGCCGACGACGGCAAGCCCTTCGAGGTGCAGATCCGCACGCGCGAGATGCATCAGTTCGCCGAGTACGGTGTCGCCGCGCACTGGCGCTACAAGGAAGCCGGCAACCGCAGCGAGACCGCCGGCAGCGCCTACGACCAGAAGATCGCCTGGATCCGCCAACTGTTCGCGTGGAAGAACGAGGTTGCGCGCGAGGGCGGTGAGGAGGCGGTCGAGAAGCGCTTCGACGCCGAGGAATGGGCTGATCGGCTCAAGTCGGGCGCGGTCGACGACCGCATCTACGTGCTCACGCCGCAGGCGCGCGTGATCGATCTACCGGCCGGTTCCACGCCGATCGACTTCGCCTACCACCTGCATTCCGACCTGGGCCATCGCTGCCGTGGCGCGCGCGTGGACGGCGCGATGGTGCCGCTCAACACCGCGCTGCGCACCGGGCAGACGGTCGAGATCATCGCCGGCAAGAACATCGGCGCCGGGCCGTCGCGCGACTGGCTCAATCCCAATCTGGGCTATCTGGCCAGCAGCCGCGCGCGCACCAAGGTGCGGGCATGGTTCAACTCGGTCGAGCAGGAAACGACGATGCTGGCCGGTCGCGCCCGCATCGAGCGCGAGTTGCAGCGGCTCGGGCGCACGGCGGTGTCGCTCGACGAAGTGGCGAGCGGTCTGGGCTACGGCAAGCCGGACGATCTGTTCACTGCCGCCGCGCGCGACGATTTCAATCTGCGCCAGATCGAGGCGCTGTTCGAGGAGCCGCAGGACGAGCCCGAGCTGCATCCGGCGCGCATCGGTCGCGGCAAGGCCGATGTGACCAAGAGCGGCGTGCTCGTCGTCGGCATCGACAAGCTGCTCACGCAGCTGGCCAAGTGCTGCAAGCCGGCGCCGCCCGACGCGATCATGGGCTTCGTCACGCGCGGCAAGGGCGTGTCGATCCACCGCGACGACTGCCTCAACTTCCTCGCGATGGCCGAGCGTCATCCCGAGCGCGTGATCGAGACGCAATGGGGGACGGGGCCGAGCAACACCGTGTTCCCGGTCGATGTGTTCGTGCTGGCCAACGACCGCCAGGGCCTGCTGCGCGACATTTCGGATGTGTTCGCGCGCGAGCGCATCAACGTGATCGGCGTGAACACGCAGAGCGCGCGCGAGCATGCGCGCATGCAATTCACCGCAGAAATCGCCGATTCAGCCGCGCTCACCAAGGCGCTGAATCTGATTCGCGATGTGCCGGGTGTGATGGAAGCGCGACGGAAATGACACAGCGCTTGGCAAATCTGAAAAACACGCTATGATGCACGGCTTCGGGCGCTTAGCTCAGTTGGTTAGAGTACTACCTTGACATGGTAGGGGTCACTGGTTCGAATCCAGTAGCGCCCACCACCCGAACAAGCATCAAACGGCCCAAGGCCGGCGAGCAATCAAGGACGAGAAAGGCAGCACGGGTTATGACACCGCGAACTTTCAGCTCCAAGATTTCCCGTCAGGTCTGAAGCTTTCACTGCATCAAAGATAAAGCGCGGCCTGGTCCGCGCTTTTTTCTTGTCTGCTCGCAGCAGAACATCGTCGGCGCGGCCAGGTCCTCACCCAGAGGTCTGCACATGGTCGCAATCACGCTCCCCGACGGTTCCCGTCGCGAATTCGAAGGTCCGGTCACGGTCGCGCAGGTTGCGCAGTCGATCGGCACCGGGCTCGCCAAGGCGGCGCTCGCCGGTCGTGTCGATGGCAAGCTCGTCGACACCAGCCATCTGATCGACGCCGATGCGCAGCTCGCGATCGTCACCGACAAGGACGCCGACGGTCTCGAAGTCATCCGTCACAGCACGGCCCACCTGCTGGCCTATGCCGTGAAGGAGCTGTATCCCGACGCCCAGGTCACGATCGGCCCGGTGATCGACAACGGCTTCTATTACGACTTCTCGTACAAGCGCCCCTTTACGCCCGAAGACCTCGCCGCCATCGAGGCGCGCATGGCCGAACTCGTGCGCAAGGACGAGCCGGTCACGCGCCGCGTGCTGCCGCGGGATGAGGCTGTTGCGTACTTCAAGGGCATCGGCGAGGCCTACAAGGCCGAGATCATCGAGAGCATTCCGGCCGATCAGGACGTGTCGCTTTACACCGAAGGCGGTTTCACCGACCTGTGTCGCGGCCCGCATGTGCCGAGCACCGGCAAGCTCAAGGTCTTCAAGCTGATGAAGGTGGCCGGCGCCTACTGGCGTGGCGACAGCAAGAACGAGATGCTCCAGCGCATCTACGGCACGGCCTGGGCCAAGAAGGAAGATCAGGCCGCCTACCTGCACATGCTCGAAGAGGCCGAGAAGCGCGATCACCGTCGCCTCGGCCGCGAGCTCGATCTCTTCCACATGCAGGAAGAGGCGCCGGGCCTCGTGTTCTGGCATCCCAAGGGCTGGACGCTGTGGCAGCAGGTCGAGCAGTACATGCGCGCGGTCTATCGCGACAATGGCTACCAGGAAGTCAAGGCGCCGCAAATCCTCGACAAGTCGCTCTGGGAAAAGACCGGTCACTGGGACAAGTACCGCGAGAACATGTTCACGACCGAGAGCGAGAGCCGCGACTACGCGCTCAAGCCGATGAACTGCCCGGGTCACATCCAGATCTACAAGAGCAGCCTGCATTCCTACCGCGACCTGCCGCTGCGCTACGGCGAGTTCGGCCAGTGCCATCGCAACGAGCCCAGCGGCGGCCTGCACGGGATCATGCGGGTGCGCGGCTTCACGCAGGACGATGGCCACATTTTCTGCACCGAGGACCAGATCCTCGACGAATGCGTGGCCTTCACGACGCTGCTGCAGAAGGTGTATGCCGACTTCGGCTTCAGCGACATCATCTTCAAGATCGCGACCCGCCCCGAGAAGCGCATCGGCGCCGACGAGCTGTGGGACAAGGCTGAGGCGGCGCTGATGGAATCGCTGCGGCGCTCGGGCCACGCGTTTGAAGTCGCGCCGGGCGAGGGCGCCTTCTACGGCCCGAAGATCGAGTTCACGCTCAAGGATGCGATCGGTCGGCACTGGCAGTGCGGGACGATCCAGGTCGACTTCTTCATGCCCGAGCGGCTTGGCGCCGAGTACGTCGCCGAGGACAACACGCGCAAGCTGCCGGTGATGCTGCACCGCGCCATCGTCGGTTCACTGGAGCGTTTCATCGGCATCCTCATCGAAAACCACGCCGGTGCGATGCCCGTCTGGCTGGCTCCGGTGCAGGTCTGCGTGATGAATATTTCCGAGGCTCAGGCCGATTACGCCAAGGCCGTGGCACAAACACTGCAAAAACAAGGCTTTAGAGTCGAGGCCGATTTGCGTGGCGAAAAGATCAACTATAAAATCCGCGATCGCTCTTTGCAGAAGATTCCCTATCTGCTCGTCGTTGGTGACAAAGAGAAGGAATCGGACGCCGTAGCCGTGCGTGCGCGCGGTGGCAAGGATCTCGGTGTAATGCCGGTTTCCGCGATTGCGGAGCGTCTTGCGGCTGAAATTGCCGCCAAGGCCTGATTCTTCGACCACATGCGCATCCCGCGCGGTTTTTTGCTTTTCTGAAAGGAAGTACCCATCGCTACTTCGTTTGGCTCCCGCTACTCGCGTGAACTGCCGCAACGCGACAACAAGAACTCTCACCGCCTGAATCGCGAGATCACGGCGCCTGAGGTCCGTCTGGTCGGTGTCGATAGTGAACCGCTGGGCATTGTTCGCTTGCCCGACGCGTTGGCGAAGGCAGAGGAACTGGACGTCGATCTCGTCGAGATCGCCCCCACCGCGCAGCCGCCGGTGTGCCGCCTCATGGACTACGGCAAGTTCAAGTACCAGGAGCAGAAGAAGGCGCATGAGGCCAAGCTCAAGCAGCACATCATCCAGGTCAAGGAAGTCAAGTTCCGGCCGGGTACCGATGACGGCGACTATGGCGTCAAGCTGCGCAACCTTCAGCGCTTCCTTGAAGAAGGCGACAAGGCCAAGGTCACGTTGCGTTTCCGTGGTCGTGAAATGGCCCACCAAGACATCGGCATGCGCATGCTCGAAAAGCTGCGCAACGACCTCGAGGCAGTCGCTCAGGTCGAACAGATGCCCAAGCTCGAAGGACGCCAGATGATCATGATTCTGGGTCCCAAGAAGAAGAAGTAAGCCCGCAAGGGTCGGCGGCTGGTCCGCCCCATGTTTTTCGTGACTGGCGATTTGGCAATCGCCGTCCGCAACAAGCTGCGAATGGGTATCAAGCGCTTCGTCAGAAGCCACCGATCGCAGCAATCCAGGAGCTGTAAATGCCGAAGATGAAGACCAAGAAAAGCGCTGCGAAGCGCTTTGTGGTGCGCCCGGGCGGCACGGTCAAGCGTGGCCAAGCCTTCAAGCGCCACATCCTGACCAAGAAGACCACCAAGAACAAACGCCATCTGCGTGGGACCGAGGCCGTGCACGACACGAACCTCAAGTCGGTCCACGCAATGATGCCGTTCGCTTGATCGTCCCGGAATTCGAAGTCAGGAGTTAAACAATGCCTCGCGTCAAACGTGGTGTGACCGCTCGTGCGCGTCACAAGAAGGTTATCGATGCAGCCAAGGGTTACCGTGGCCGTCGCAAGAATGTCTATCGCATCGCCAAGCAGGCGGTCATGCGCGCCGGGCAATACGCCTATCGCGATCGCCGCAACAAGAAGCGCGTGTTCCGCGCGCTGTGGATCGCGCGTATCAACGCTGCGGTTCGTGAGCATGGCGTGACCTATAGCGTGTTCATCAACGGTCTGAACAAGACCGGCATCGCACTCGACCGCAAGGTCCTGTCCGACATGGCCATCACCGACAAGCCCGGCTTCGCCGCGCTGGTGGGCCAGGTGAAGGCCGTTCTGGCCTGATCGCCGTCCGGCCTTTCGGGCGTCATCGACGGGGCACAGGCTGACGCCTGCTGTCCCGTTTGCTTTTGTGCTCGCGCATGGCGCGGCGCGCATCCCGATTCCCCCAATTCGAAGACCGCGCATTGCGACGCGGACGACCCTGCACATGGACAATCTGGACAGCCTCGTGGCGGGCGCGACGGCGGATTTCGCCGCTGCCGCCGATCCGGCGTCGCTCGAAGACGCGAAGGCGCGATACCTCGGCAAGAGCGGTCGCATCACCGAACTGATGAAGTCGCTGGCCGCGCTGCCGCCGGAGCAGAAGCGCGAGGCGGGCGCGAAGATCAACGCGGCCAAGCAGGGCATCGAGGCGGCGCTGAATGCGCGACGCCAGGCGCTGGCCGATGCCCAGCTCGCGGCGCGACTCGCGTCGGAAGCCATCGACGTGACGCTGCCGGGCCGGGCGCGCGGCGCGGGCGTGATCCATCCGGTGATGCGCAGCTGGATGCGCATCGAGGAGATCTTTGCGTCGATCGGCTTCGACGTGGGCGACGGCCCGGAGATCGAGACCGACTGGTACAACTTCAGCGCGCTCAACAATCCCGAGAATCATCCGGCGCGGTCGATGCAGGACACCTTCTATGTCGACATGAAAGATGCCGACGGAAGGCTGCTTTGCCTGCGCACGCACACCTCGCCGATGCAGGTGCGCTATGCCCGCGCCCATGTGGCAAAGCACGCAGCCCAGGTGGCGTCGGGCGACATGCCCGAGATTCGCGTGATCGTGCCGGGCCGCACCTACCGCGTGGACAGCGACGCGACCCACTCGCCGATGTTTCACCAGTTCGAGGGCCTGTGGATCGGTCGCGACGTGAGCTTTGCCGACCTGAAGAGCGTCTACACCGCCTTCCTGCACGCCTTCTTCGAGCGCGACGACATCGTCGTGCGCTTCAGGCCCAGCTATTTCCCGTTCACCGAGCCCTCGGCCGAAGTGGACATGATGTTCGAGGACGGGCCGCTCAAGGGCCGCTGGCTGGAGATCGCCGGCTCGGGCCAGGTGCATCCGACGGTGGTGCGCAACTACGGGCTCGACCCCGAGCAGTACGTCGGCTTCGCCTTCGGCAGCGGCCTGGAGCGGCTGACGATGCTGCGCTATGGCGTCGAGGATCTGCGGCTGTTCTTCGAGGGCGATCTGCGCTTCCTCGAACAGTTCCGCTGACCCGCGGCCGTCCATCAGAACAATTCAGCGAGGCAAGACATGCAGTTTTCCGAATCCTGGTTGCGCAGTTTCGTGAACCCGTCGGTGACGACGGCCGAGCTGTCGCACCTGCTCACGATGGCCGGCCTCGAGGTCGAGGAAGAGCGCCGCGCGGCGCCGCCGTTCAGCAAGATCGTCGTGGGCGAAATCAAGACCATCGAGAAGCATCCCGATGCCGACAAGCTGCGCATCTGCCAGGTGGACGCCGGCACCGGCGCGCTGTTGCAGATCGTGTGCGGCGCGCCGAATGCGGCCGCCGGCCTGCGCGTGCCGGTCGCGCTCGTGGGCGCCGAACTGCCGCCCGGCGAGGACGGCAAGCCGTTCCGCATCAAGCTCGGCAAGCTGCGCGGCGTCGAGTCGCACGGCATGTTGTGCTCGGCGCGCGAGCTGGGGCTGTCGCAGGACCACGCGGGCTTGCTTGAGCTGGCCGGCGATGCGCCGGTGGGCGAGGACATCCGCGCCTACCTCGATCTCGACGACACGGTGTTCGTCATCAAGCTCACGCCCGACAAGGGCCATTGCCTGTCGGTGCTGGGCGTGGCGCGCGAAGTGGCCGCCATCACCGGCGCGCCGCTGACGCTGCCGGCCATCGCTGCGGTGCCGGCCAGCTTCGACGAGAAGCTGCATGTGCGCGTCGAGGCGGGCGATCTGTGCGGGCGCTTCTCGGGTCGCGTGATCCGCGGGCTCGATGCCAGGGCGCCGACGCCGGCCTGGATGAAGTCGCGGCTGGAGCGCGCCGGTCAGCGCAGCATTTCGGCGCTGGTCGACATCTCCAACTACGTGATGCTGGAGCTGGGGCGGCCGTCGCATGTGTTCGACCTCGGCAAGATTTCCGGCGGTCTGGTGGTGCGCTGGGCCCATGCCGGCGAGGAGCTGAAGCTGCTCAACGGGAACACCGTGTCGCTCGACGAGAGCGTGGGCGTGATCGCCGACGCGCATGCGGTCGAATCGCTCGCCGGCATCATGGGCGGCGACGCCACGGCGGTCTCGCTCGACACCGCCGACGTGTATGTGGAATGCGCGTTCTGGTGGCCCGACAGCATTCGCGGCCGCGCGCGCCGCTACAACTTCTCGACCGACGCCGGCCATCGCTTCGAGCGCGGCGTCGATGCGACGACCACCGTCGAGCACCTTGAGCGGCTGACGCAATTGCTGCTCGACATCTGCGGCACCGACGCCACCCGCATCGGCCCGGTCGACGATCACCAGATCGCGCTGCCCGAGCGCAAGCCGGTGCGCATGCGCGTCGCGCGCGCCGCCCGCATCCTCGGCGTGGCAGTGCCGGCCGAGCGTTGCGCCCAGGTGTTCGCGCAGCTCGGCTTCACCTTCACCGAGAGCGACGGCGTGTTCGAAGTCACGCCGCCCGGCGCGCGCTTCGACATCGAGATCGAGGAAGACCTGATCGAGGAAGTGGCGCGCATCGTCGGCTACGAGAGCATTCCGGTGCGGCCGCCGGTCGCGGCCCAGCGCATGCGTGCCCAGCCCGAGGCGCTGCGTCCGGCGCATGCGCTGCGCCGTGCGCTGGCCGGGCTCGGCTATGTCGAGACGGTGAACTACGCCTTCGTCGAGGAAGCCTGGGAGCGCGATTTCGCCGGCAATGCCGAGCCGATCCGGCTGCTCAATCCCATCGCCAGCCAGATGTCGGTGATGCGCTCGACGCTGCTCGGCAGCCTCGTGGGTGTGCTGCGCTACAACCTCAACCGGCGCGCCGAGCGGGTGGCGGTGTTCGAACTGGGCCGGGTGTTTGCGCGCGATGCGGGCGTGGCCGACAGCCTCACGTCGGTGGCGGGCATCGCCCAGCCGCTGCGCATCGGCGGGCTGGTGTACGGCGCGTCGGCGCCCGAGCAATGGGGTGTCGCGCAACGGCCGGTCGACTTCTTCGACATCAAGGCCGATGTCGAGGCGCTATGCGCCGGCGCCGGCGCGGTGGCTTTCGAGCGCGCCGAGCATGTGGCGCTGCATCCGGGGCGCGGCGCGCGCGTGCTGCTCGATGGCGTCGTCATCGGCTGGATCGGCGAGCTGCATCCCAGGCTTCAGCAGGCCTACGAACTGCCGGCCGCGCCCGTGGTCTTCGAGCTGGACGTGGCCGCGCTGCGCAGCCAGCCGCTGCCGAAGGCTGCGCTGCCGCCGCGTTTCCCGCCGGTCCGGCGCGACATCGCGGTGGTCGTCGATCAGGCGGTAAGTGCGTCCGCCGCGCTCGATTGCATGCGCAAAACCGTCGCGTCCGAGGGCTTCTCTGAGGTCGTCCGAGAGCTGGCGCTGTTCGACGAATATCGCGGTAAGGGCTTGTTATTAAACGAGAAAAGTCTTGCCTTCAAGGTGGTGTTGCAAGACAATTCCGAAACTTTGCGCGATGAGCGAATCGAGTCGGTGGTGGCTCGCATCGTGGCTGGCCTCGAAGCCGGCATCGGCGCCCGGCGACGGGCCTGACAGCGCAAGCAGCCCTGGCGCCACTCCCTTCCGCAGCCCCCGACTCCAGCAGATTCCCACGCCATGAAAGATGATCAGGACGCCATGAACGACGAGGTCATCCCCTTCGGTCGTCTTGCGGCGCTCGATGGCCGGACCAAGCCGCAGTCGGGGCTGGCAACGGGCGGGCGGCTGCCGCCGGCGTCGGCCGGCTTCAAGCTGGCGCCGCCCGCGCCGGTCGAGCCCGAGTCGATCACGCTGACCAAGGCCGAGCTCGCCGAGTTGCTGTTCGAGCGCGTCGGCCTCAACAAGCGCGAAGCCAAGGACATGGTCGAGATCTTCTTCGAGGAAATCGCCCGTGCGCTCGAAGCGGGCGAGGTCGTCAAGCTGTCGGGCTTCGGCAATTTCCAGCTGCGCGACAAGCCGCAGCGGCCCGGACGCAATCCCAAGACCGGCGAGGAAATCCCCATCACGGCGCGGCGGGTCGTCACCTTCCACGCCAGCCAGAAGCTCAAGCAACTCGTCGACAACGGATGACGGCCGACGCCGGTGCGCGCGATGCACACCGGCCGCCGTCGCAGCGGGAGGGTGTCTTGGATCGCCGTCCGAAATCGATCGAACAGACGCTGCTGCCGTCCATTCCGGCCAAGCGCTATTTCACGATCGGCGAAGTGAGCGAGCTGTGCGGCGTCAAGCCGCATGTGCTGCGCTACTGGGAGCAGGAGTTCACCCAGCTCAAGCCGGTCAAGCGACGCGGCAACCGGCGCTACTACCAGCATCACGAGGTGATGCTCATCCGGCGCATCCGCGAATTGCTGTACGAACAGGGCTTCACCATCGTCGGCGCGCGCAACCAGCTCGATGCGCAGCATGCCAACGACAGCGTTCCGGCCGATGAAGAATCGGCTGCCATCGCCGAGGTGCTGGATGTGGCGGCGTTGCGCGCGGAACTGTCGGCAATCCGCGACTTGCTCGAAATTGGCAAGAAGTGAGTGACAAGACGGATTTCGCTGCTAATATAGCGGGCTGTTCGGGGTGTAGCGCAGCCTGGTAGCGCACTTGCATGGGGTGCAAGGGGTCGCGAGTTCGAATCCCGCCACCCCGACCAGAAATATTCGATGAAGTCCGGCTCGCCGACATTCATCAAGACCGGGCAAGATGGCCGGGTTGCGAAAGCAGCCCGGCCGTTTTTGTTTGTGCGGCTCGCAGCTCTGCGAGCCGATCGGCGGCCTGATTGCGCCGCGCCGTCGTTAGTCCCAACCAAGAGCGGCTTGGCCGCATGCCATCGGATCTGCCTCATGCGCATCCTCGTCAGCAACGATGACGGTTACTCGGCGCCGGGTATCGAGGCGCTCGCGGCGGCGCTCGGGGCGTTTGCCGATGTCATCGTCGTGGCGCCTGATCGCAATCGCAGTGGCGCGTCGCATTCGCTCACGCTTGATCGGCCGCTGCGGCTGACCGAAACCTCGGCGCGCGTGCATCACGTCGACGGCACGCCGACCGACTGCGTGCATGTGGCGCTGACCGGCGGACTGCTCGATGCGCCGCCCGATCTGGTGGTTTCGGGCATCAACAACGGCGCCAATCTGGGCGACGACACGATGTATTCCGGCACGGTAGCGGCGGCGATGGAGGCTTATCTGTTCGGTCTGCCGGCGATCGCCTTCTCGCTCTGCACCCGGGATTGGGCCGGGCTCGACCGCGCGGCCGAGGTGGCGGCCCAGCTCGTTCGGCGCCAGTTGCGCCAGCCGCTGGCCGCACCGTTTCTGCTCAGCGTGAATTTCCCGCTCGCGGCCGATCTGGCCCGTTGCGAGGTGACCCGGCTTGGCAAGCGCCATTCATCCGAGCCGGTGCTGCGCGAGCGCGATGTGGACGGCCGGATCATGTTTCGCATCGGCGCGGTGGGCGGTGAGCGCGAGGCCGGGCCGGGCACCGACTTTCATGCGGTGGCGCAGGGCAGCGTGTCGATCACGCCGCTGCATCACGACCTTACGCACACGGCCCGGCTCGACGGCCTGCGCGACTGGCTGGGCGCATGAGCGATCGCAAGCCGCCCAAGTGGATTGCGCCGCTGCCGCCCGGTCATCACCTCGACGGTGTGGCGCCGCGCTACGGCATCGCGCAAAAGCTGATCGACAAGAGCGAGAAGCCGTCGACCCGCGCAGCGGCCGAGCCGGCGAGCCGGGCTCCCGCGCCGGCGCCGGTGCGTCCCGGCATCGCGCCGCCCGCGCGTCCGGCGCCGCCCACGCGGCCGGCCGGCCATCCGATCGCCCAGGCGTCTGCCGTGGGCATGGCGCCGCCGTTGGCGGCCCAGCGCCCGACCGGGCCGCGCGGCACCGGCGATTCGATGCAGGCGCGCCGCGAACGACTGGTGCGCGATCTGGCCGCGCGTGGCCTGCAGGACGCCGCCGTGCTCGGCGCGCTGCGCAGCATTCCGCGCGATGCCTTCGTCGATGCCGCGCTGGCCAGCCGTGCCTATGACGACAGCGCGTTGCCGATCGGCCATGAGCAGACCATCTCCCAACCCTTCACTGTCGGCCGCATGCTGGAGCTGATGCGCAACGGCCGCGCGCCGGCGCAGCGGCTGGAGCGGGTGCTGGAGGTGGGTACCGGCTGCGGCTATCAGGCGGCGGTGCTCGGGCAGCTGGCCGAGATGGTGTTTTCCATCGAGCGCATCCGTGCGCTGCACGAACTGGCGCGCACCCGGCTGCGGCCGCTGCGGCTGGCCAATGTGCGGCTGCATTTCGGCGATGGCCGTGTCGGTCTGCCGCATGAGGGGCCGTTCGACGGCATCGTCATCGCGGCGGCCGGTTTTGAACTCCCGCAGGCCCTGCTCGACCAGCTGCGCCTGGGCGGTCGACTGGTGGCGCCGGTGGCGCGCGGCGACGGTCGCCAGCGCCTCGTCGTCATCGACCGGACCGCCCGGAACGAGTGGCAGAGGGCCGAAGCCGATGACGTACACTTCGTGCCGCTTCGATCCGGCACGACCTAGAACGATGCCCAAATCCCTCCTCAGCCTGCCCCCGAAGTCCCGTCTCCGCCTGTCGTTCACGGCACTCCTGCTCGGCCTGCTGGCCGCCTGTTCCAGCCCGCAGCGCCAGGCGCCCATCGTCGATCGCTCGTCCGCTTCCGCATCTGCCGGCGCTGCCGCGACCGCCAGTTCGGGTTCGGCGCCGATCGTCAGCGCCGGTGGCGCAGCCGGCTATACCGGCGCGCCGCGCAGCTATGTGGTGCGCAAGGGCGACACGCTCTACAAGATCGCGGTCGAGCACGGCAAGGACTACCGCGACATCGCCGCGCTCAACCAGCTCGAAAGCCCGGATCGCATCATCGTCGGCCAGACGCTGCGCATCGATCCGGCCGAGGGCGCGAGCCCGGCCGCAGGCGTGCCGGCCGTGGCGACGCCGGTCGTCATTGGCGCGCCGCTCGAAAACCGGCCGCTCGGCGACGCCGCCAAGCCCGCGACCAGGCCGCCTGCCGACGCCGCGCCAGCCAAGCCGGCCGACACCGCCAAGCCGCCCGAAGCCGCCAAGCCCGCGCCCGCCACCGACGCACCCAAGCCCGCCGCCAGCGACGACGGCCCGATCACCTGGGCCTGGCCGACCGGCGGCCGCGTCATCGAAGGCTTCGACGAGGCGCGCAACAAGGGGCTCGACCTCGGCGGCGCCATCGGCGATCCGGTGCTCGCGGCCAGCGACGGCAAGGTCGTCTATGCCGGCAACGGTCTGCGCGGCTATGGCCAGCTGCTCATCGTCAAGCACAACGACAACTACCTCTCGGCCTACGCGCACAACAGCAAGCTCATCGCCCAGTACGGCGACAGCGTGAAGCGCGGCCAGAAGATCGCCGAGCTGGGCAACTCCGACAGCGACCGCCCCAAGCTGCATTTCGAAATCCGCCGTCAGGGCAAGCCGGTCGATCCGACCAGGTTCCTGCCCGCGCGCTGAGCGCGGGATTCACGGCCAAGGCAGGGGAGAGGGCATGACGCCGATACTCGTCTTCGACATCGAGACCATCCCCGACTGCGAAGGCCTGCGCCGCCTGCATGCCGGCGAGGAAGGCTGGGACGGCGACGATGCCGCCATCGCCGAACGCGCCTTCGCCGAGCAGCGCGAGAAGAACGGCAGCGACTTTCTGCGCCATCACCTGCACCGCATCTGCGCCATCAGCTGCGTGCTGCGCACCGACAAGAGCCTGCGCGTGCGTTCGCTCGGCAGCGTCGACAGCGACGAAGCCAGCCTCGTCGCAGAGTTCTTCGACATCATCGAGCGCTCCACGCCCCAACTCGTGAGCTGGAATGGCGGCGGCTTCGACCTGCCGGTACTGCATTACCGCGCGCTGGTGCACGGCATCGCCGCGCCGCGCTACTGGGACTGGGGCGACGACGACCGCGAGTTCAAGTGGAACAACTACCTGAGCCGCTATCACACGCGCCATCTCGACCTGATGGATGTGCTCGCGATGTTCGGCGGCCGCGCCAATGCGCCGCTCGACGATCTGGCCAAGCTCTGCGGCTTCCCCGGCAAGCTCGGCATGGACGGCGGCAAGGTCTGGGACAGCTACAGCGCCGGCGGCCTGCCCGGCATCCGCGCCTATTGCGAAACCGATGTGATGAACACCTGGCTCGTGTACTGCCGCTTCCGCCTGATGCGCGGCGAGCTGAACCGCGACGCCTATGACGCCGAAATCGCGCTGGCCCGCGACACCCTCGCCGCGCTGGCGCCGAAGGACGGCAACGAGCACTGGAAGGAATATCTGGAAGCATGGAAGTGACTGATTTCTCGACCGACGGCGCGCCGCAGGGCCACGTTGAATCCGGTCCCGAGGGCAGCGGCGCCGAGCCGACCGATGCGCTGAGCGCGCCGCTCGCCACCAGCCCGGCACCGAGCCTGCCGCCCGGCATCCTCGACATCGAATCGATCGACATCGACGCGCGCGGCGTGGGCCGGCTGCCGAGCGAGAACGGCACGTCGGGCGGCAAGGTCATCTTCGTCGACGGCGCCTTGCCCGGCGAGCGCGTGCGCTATCACAGCTACCGGCGCCGGCGCAGCTATGAATTCGCCAACACCACCGAGGTGCTGCGCGCCAGCGCGTCGCGGGTCAAGCCGCGCTGCCCGCATTTCGGCGATTGCGGTGGCTGCTCGATGCAGCATCTCGATCCGGCGGCCCAGCTCGCCATCAAGCAGCGGGTGCTCGAAGACAACTTCGCGCACATCGGCAAGCTGCGGCCCGAGCTGGTGCTGCGGCCGATCCAGGGGCCGGACTGGGGCTATCGCTTCCGCGCGCGGCTGTCGGTGCGCCATGTGGCCAAGAAGGGCGGCGTGCTGGTGGGTTTCCGCGAGCGCAAGTCGAGCTTCGTGGTCGACATGGGCGAATGCCATGTGCTGCCGCCGCATGTGTCGGCGCTGCTGCTGCCGCTGCGCGCGCTGGTCGACGGCCTGTCGCGGCCAGACCGCATGCCGCAGATCGAGTACGCCCAGGGCGCCGATGTGACCGTGCTGGTGTTCCGCGTCCTGGAGCAGCTCACGCCGGCCGACGAACAGCTGCTGCGCGCCTTCGCCGACGAGCACGGCGTGCAGATCTGGCTTCAGCCCAAGGGGCCGGACACGGTCCAGCCCTTCCATCCGCCGCAGGACGTGGCGCCGGCGCTCACCTATGCGCTGCCCGAGTTCGGCGTGGTCATGCCGTTCCGCCCGACCGATTTCACCCAGGTGAACCACCGCATCAACCGCGTGCTGGTGAGCCAGGCGCTGGCGCTGCTGGCGCCGCAACCGGGCGAGCGGCTGCTCGATCTGTTCTGCGGCATCGGCAATTTCACGCTGCCGCTGGCGCGGCGCGGTGGCGCGGTGCATGGCATCGAGGGTAGCGAGACGCTGGTGGCGCGAGCCGGCCAGAACGCCGTCTTCAACGGCATCGGCAATGCCACGTTCGCGGCGCGCAACCTGTTTGAAGTGACGCCCGACGAAGTGGCGAGCTGGGGCCATTTCGACCGCTGGCTCATCGACCCGCCGCGCGAAGGCGCATTGGCCGTGTCGCAGGCGCTCGCGGCGCTGGCCCAGCGTGGCGACCATGCCCTGCTGCCGAAGCGGATCGTCTATGTGAGCTGCAACCCGTCCACGCTCGCGCGCGACGCGGCGGTGCTGGTGCACGAAGGCGGGTTCAAGCTGGAGGCGGCGGGCGTGGTCAACATGTTCCCGCACACCTCGCATGTGGAGTCGATGGCGGTGTTCATCCCGCCATCGGCTTGAAGCGGCTTACTCGTCGCGCTGACCGGTGAAGGCCATCACCAGCTGAAGCAGGCTGGTGAACATGTTGTACAGGTCGAGGTAGACGGCGAGGGTGGCGGTGACGTAGTTGGTCTCGCCGCCGCTCACGATGCGGTTCAGGTCGAACACCAGAAAGCCGGCAAAGATCGCGAACGAGATGGTGACGAGCGCGAGTTGCAGCGCCGGCAGCTGGAAGAACAGGTTGGCCAGCATCGCCACGATCAGCATCACCAGCCCCACGAACAGGAACTTGCCCATGTTCGACAGGTCGCGCTTGGTGGTGGTGGCATAGCCCGCAAGCAGGAAGAACAGGATCGCGGTGCCGCCGGCCGTCATGCCGATCATCTGCGGGCCGTTGGAAAACCGCAGCGCCACCGACAGCAGGCCGCTCAGCATCACGCCCATGAAGCCGGTGAAGCCGAGCAGCAGCGCCACGCCGATGCCCGAGTTCTTGAACTTCTCGATGGCGAAAAAGAAGCCGAAGGCGACCGCCATGAACACCAGCGCGCCGGCCCAGCCGCGGAACAGCCCGCCCAGATTGAACTGAAGGCCGATGAAGGCGCCGGCGATCGTCGGCAGCATCGACAGCGCGAGCAGGGCATAGGTATTGCGCAGCACGCGCTGGCGCTGGTCGGCGCTGGGGGCGGCCCAGCGCGCATCGATGGCGTCGTCGCCGAAGATGGGTCGGTCGGAACCACGGATCATGGTCGAACTCCTGAAAGTGAAAGCGGCAAGACAGGAACCGCGTTACACGGATTTTGCATCAGTGGCTGCGCGGCCAGCGTGACGTGCATGTGCGCACCGGTATCGGCCGGTGACGGTTGAAACCCCCGCGCCTCGAAACTGTCTTGCCGGACGGAAAATCCTTTCAAAATCCGCATGTTAGAATCGCGGACTTCGCGTTGCGGTCGCGCAATGCATTCAAAATCATTCAACCACCGTACTCCCGTACGTCCCCGGAGCCCTGCAAATGGCGATTGAACGCACCCTCTCGATCATCAAACCCGACGCCGTTGCCAAGAACGTGATCGGCAAGATCGTCTCCCGCTTCGAAGAAGCCGGCCTGAAGGTCGTCGCTGCCCGCCTCACGCAACTGTCGCGCGCCGAAGCCGAAGGCTTCTACGCCGTGCACAAGGAACGTCCCTTCTTCAAGGACCTGGTCGATTTCATGATCTCGGGCCCGGTGTTCGTGCAAGTGCTCGAAGGCGAAGGCGCCATCCTCAAGAACCGCGACCTGATGGGCGCGACCGATCCGAAGAAGGCTGCCCCTGGCACCATCCGCGCCGACTTCGCCGAAAGCATCGACGCGAACGCCGTGCACGGCTCGGACGCGCCCGAAACGGCTGCCGTCGAGATCGCCTACTACTTCCCGGCGCTCAACGTCTACTCGCGCTGAACCGCAACCAGAGCGCACACGGAATGAGCCGCATCAATCTGCTCGATCTCGATCGGGCTGGGCTTGAAAGCTTCGTCGCCAGCCTCGGCGAGAAGCCTTTCCGTGCGCGCCAGTTGCAGCGCTGGATCCATCGCAGCGGTGCCGCCGATTTCGACGCGATGACCGATCTGGCCAAGAGCTTCCGGGCCAAGCTGCCCGAGCTCGCCGAAATCCGCGCGCCGCAGCCGATCCGCGATCACGAATCGGCCGACGGCACGCGCAAGTGGCTGTTCGACGTGGGCAACGGCGATGCGGTCGAATCGGTGTTCATCCCCGAGGACGATCGCGGCACGCTCTGCGTCAGCACCCAGGCCGGTTGCGCGGTCAACTGCCGCTTTTGTTCCACCGGCAAGCAGGGCTTCAGCCGCAACCTGAGCACGGGCGAGATCATCGGCCAGCTCTGGTTTGCCGAGCGCGAGCTGCGCCGGTCGCTCGGCCGGCCCGAAGGCGAGCGCGTCATCAGCAATGTGGTGCTGATGGGCATGGGCGAGCCGCTGCTCAATTACGAGGCCTCGGTCGCCGCGATGCGGCTGATGCTCGACGACGACGCCTACGGCCTCAGCCGGCGCCGCGTCACGCTGTCCACGTCGGGCGTCGTGCCCTTCATCGACCGGCTCGGCACCGATCTGCCGGTGGCGCTGGCCGTCTCGCTGCACGCCAGCAACGACAAGCTGCGCGACGTGCTGGTGCCGCTCAATGTCAAGTACCCGCTGGCCGAACTGATGGCCGCCTGCCATCGCTATCTGGCGCATGCGCCGCGCGACTTCATCACCTTCGAGTACGTGATGCTCGACGGCGTGAACGACCGCGTGGAGCACGCCCGCGAGCTGCTGGCGCTGGTGCGCGCGCATGACGTGTCGTGCAAGTTCAACCTGATCCCGTTCAATCCGTTTCCCGAATCCGGCCTCGGCCGCACGCCGATGGAGCGCATCAAGGCGTTTGCCGGCGTGCTCATCGAGGCCGGCATCGTCACCACCATCCGCAAGACGCGCGGCGACGACATCGATGCCGCCTGTGGCCAGCTGGCCGGCGACGTGCGCGACCGCACCCGGCTCGCCGAGCGCGGCGCCTTCGTGCCGATCGACGTGGTCCGGTCGGCGGCGCGGTCCGCGCCGGCACGGCCGGGTCGCTCCTGACAGGAATCGTCCATGCGCTATGCCGGCGCTGCGCTAGCCCTGCTGTTCCTGCTTTCCGCCTGCGTGACCCAGCGGTCCGCGCCCACCGATGTGACCTCGGACAGCGACAGCACCGAAATCGTCGGTGCCGGCAAGCCGGCCGATGCCCGCAAGCGCGCGCAAATCCGCGTGGAGCTGGCCGCCAACTACTACGCCGAAGGCAAGCTCGAAGTGGCGCTGGCCGAGCTGAAGAACGCCGCCGCCGCCGATCCGACCTATGCCGAGACCTACAGCCTGTACGGCCTGGTCTACATGAACATCGGCGAGCGCGAAAAGGCCGAGGAAAACTTCGCGCGCGCGCTGCGCATCGCGCCCAACGACTCGGCGATCAACAACAACTACGGCTGGTTCCTGTGCCGCGGCGGGCGCGAGAAGCAGTCCTTCGCCTATTTCGACGCGGCGCTCAAGAACCCGCTCTACCCGACGCCGTCGGTGCCGGCCCGCAGTGCCGGCATCTGCGCCTACCGTCTGGCCGACTACCCGCTCGCGCGCAGCTACCTGCAACGCTCGTTCGACGCCGAGCCGGGCAATGCCACGACCATGTTCCATCTGTCGCGTACCTATTTGCGGCTTGGCGATCTTGATCGCGCCCGCTTCTATGCCCAGCGGCTGAACCGGCAGATCACGCCGACCGCCGAATCGCTGTGGCTCGAAGTGCGCATCGAGCATGCGCGCCACGACCGCGATTCCGAGGCGCTGGTGCTGTCGCAATTGCGCCGCCAGTTCCCCGATTCGCCCGAGTACGCGGCCTTTCAGCGAGGCGATTTCAATGAATGAGCCATCCGGAGCCCTGCCCGCCGACGAGCGTGCGCTCGATGTGGCGACCCGCCCCGGCACGACCGATCCGGCACCTGCCGAAGCGGACGCGGCAACGGCCGCCAGCGCCACGCCGACCGCGAGCCATGCCGGCACCGTGCTGGCGCGGGCACGGGCGGCGCGCCAGCTCACGGTCGAGCAGCTGGCGCAGCGCATCAAGGTGTCGGCGCGCCAGGTCGAGGCGATCGAGGCCGGGAACTGGGCCAGCTTTCACACGCCGGCCATCCTGCGCGGCTTTGTGCGGGCCTATGCCAAGGCGGTCGACATCGACAGCGCGCCGCTGCTGGCCGAACTGCCGCGCATCGAGGTGTCGCCGGGCCAGCTCACGGGCGTGGCGAGCGTCGGGCGGCCGGTCGGCCTGGGTCGGCGCGGGCTCAACGGCCTGGGCTGGTGGCTGACCTGGGGACTGGTGGCGGCGCTGCTGGTGGCGCTGGCCATTGCCTTGCCCAAGACCAATCTCGCTGGCTGGATTTCGGCGCGCGAGGCGGCCAACGGGCTGGCGGCGCAGCCGGCGGCCGATCCGCCGTCGGGCGCCACTCCGTCTGCGGCGGAGCCGGCGCCGGAAGCGGCGCCGGCCACCGCCGACGCGGATGCTGCGCCGGCAACGGGCGCGGCTTCCGTGCCGACGGCGCCGGTCGTGCCGGGTCAGCTGACGGCGCCGGTGCCGCTGCAATCGGTGCCGGTCGCGCCGGCGGCTTCGTCTGCAACTGCGCCGGGCGCGACGCCTTCGGGTGCGTCGACCGGCGTGGCGCCGCAGTCTGTGGCCGGCCCGGCGCCCGCTGCGGCGGCGCCTGTCGTCGCGGCGCCGGCCACGCCGCCGGCCGTTTCGCCGGCACCGACCGTTTCGCCCGCGCCGGCCAGCGCACCGCCGTCCGCTGCGCCGCAAGCCACGCCTGTCGCAGCTGCGTCCGCTGCCGCCGGCGCCTCCCGCCTCAAGCTCGACTTCGAGCGCGAGACCTGGATCGAAATCCGCGACGCCAGCGGCAAGATCGTCTCCACCGGCGTGAGCGCGGCTGGCGCCAGCGTCAACGCCGAAGGCAGGCCGCCGTTCAAGATCATCATCGGCAACGTGCCGGGCACGCGCTTCGCGGTCGATGGCCGCAATGTCGATCTCGCACCGTTCAGCAGCGGCAATGTCGCCCGCTTCACCTATCCTCCGGAGGCAAGGCAATGAACCAGCGCGATCCCGCTTTCGGCTCCGTTCCCTTGCATCACGGCCCGGCCGCGCGGCGTGCCTCGCGGCGCGTGGAAGTGCGCTGGGGCGAGCGCGTGGTGGCGGTGGGCGGCGGTGCGCCGGTGATGGTGCAGTCGATGACCAACACCGACACCGCCGACGCCATCGGCACCGCGATCCAGATCAAGGCGCTGGCCCAGGCCGGCTCCGAGGTAGTGCGCATCACGGTCAACTCGCCCGAGGCCGCCGCCGCCGTGCCGGCGATCCGCGAGCAGCTCGACCGCATGGGCATCGATGTGCCGCTGGTGGGCGATTTCCACTTCAACGGCCACAAGCTGCTCACCGACTACCCGGCCTGCGCCGAGGCGCTGTCCAAGTACCGCATCAACCCCGGCAACGTCGGCCGCGGCGAGCGCCGCGACGAGCGCTTCGTGGCGATGATCGAAGCCGCCTGCCGGCACGACAAGCCGGTGCGCATCGGCGTCAACTGGGGCTCGCTCGACCAGGAAGTGATGGCGCGGCTGATGGACGAGAACTCGCGCCGCGCCGAGCCGTGGAGCGCGCAATCGGTGATGCATGAGGCGCTGGTCACCTCGGCCATCGAGAATGCCGAGCGCGCCGAGGAAATCGGGCTCGGTCGCGACCGCATCGTGCTGAGCGCCAAGGTCTCGGGCGTGCAGGACCTCATCACCGTGTACCGCATGCTTGCGGCGCGCTGCGACTATCCGCTGCACCTGGGCCTGACCGAGGCCGGCATGGGCAGCAAGGGCATCGTCGCGTCGAGCGCGGCGATCGGCGTGCTGCTGCAGGAAGGCATCGGCGACACGATCCGCATCTCGCTCACGCCCGAGCCGGGCGGCGACCGCACGAAGGAAGTGGTGGTCGCGCAGGAGCTGCTCCAGACGATGGGCCTGCGCGCTTTCGCGCCGCTGGTCATCGCCTGCCCGGGCTGTGGCCGCACCACCAGCACCTTTTTCCAGGAGCTGGCCGACAAGATCCAGCGCTATCTGCGCGACCAGATGCCGGTGTGGAAGCTGCGCCATCCGGGCGTGGAAAACATGCATGTGGCCGTGATGGGCTGCGTCGTCAACGGGCCGGGCGAAAGCAAGCACGCCGACATCGGCATCTCGCTGCCGGGCTCGGGCGAGGACCCGGTCGCGCCGGTGTTCATCGACGGCCAGCGCGATGTCACGCTCAAGGGCGAGCGCATCGCCGAAGACTTCCAGGCCCTGGTCGAAACCTATGTGGCGCGGCGCTATGCGGCGCCCGGCCACCACGCCTGACGCTCCGTGCCTGCGGCCGTGAACGGCGCGCGGGCCGTTCACGAAAGAATGCTCATGTCAAAAATCGAAAAGCTCGGCGCGGTCAAGGGGATGAACGACATCCTCCCGAAGGATGCGCCGCTGTGGGACTACTTCGAGGACACGGTGCGCGGCCTGATGCGCGCCTACGGCTACCGCCAGCTGCGCACGCCCATCGTCGAGTACACGCCGCTGTTCAAGCGTGGCGTCGGTGAGCACACCGACATCGTCGAGAAGGAGATGTACAGCTTCACCGACTCGCTCAACGGCGAACCGCTGTCGCTGCGCCCCGAAGGCACGGCTTCGGCCTGCCGCGCCGCCATCGAGCACAACCTGACGTATGACGGCGGCAAGCGGCTCTGGTACACCGGCCCGATGTTCCGCCACGAGCGGCCGCAGCGCGGGCGCTACCGCCAGTTCCACCAAGTGGGCGCCGAGGCGCTCGGCTTTGGCGGCCCCGACGTGGACGCCGAACTCATCTACATGTGCGCGCGGCTGTGGGAAGAGCTCGACATCCGCGACGTGCAATTGCAGATCAATTCGCTCGGCAATGCCGAGGAGCGCGCGCGGCACCGCGCCGATCTCATCGCCTACCTTGAGGCGCATGCCGAGGTGCTGGACGAGGAAAGCAAGCGCCGCCTGCACAGCAATCCGCTGCGCGTGCTCGACTCCAAGAACCCGGCGGTGCAGGAAGTGGCCAATGCCGCGCCCAAGCTGCTCGACTACCTTGGCGCCGAATCCAGGCTGCATTTCGACCAGCTCAAGCGGCTGCTCAAGATGCGCGGCATCCAGTTCGAGGTGAATCCCAAGCTGGTGCGCGGGCTCGACTACTACAACCTCACCGTGTTCGAGTGGGTGACCACGCGGCTTGGCGCCCAGGGCACGATCTGCGGCGGCGGCCGCTATGACGGCCTGATCGAGCTGCTCGGCGGCAAGCCGACGCCGGCCTGCGGCTTCGCGATGGGCGTCGAGCGCATCCTCGAATTGCTGCGCGACGGCAATGTCGAGGCGAAGGAAGGCGTCGACGTCTATGTGGTGCATTCGGGCGAGGGCGCCCAGCAGCTCGGCGTGCAGGTGGCCGAACTGCTGCGCGACCAGGGCATCGAGGTGCTGGTGCATGCCGGCGAAGGCAGCTTCAAGTCGCAGATGAAGAAGGCCGATGCTGCCGGCGCGGCCTTCGCCGTCATCCTCGGCGAGGACGAGGTGGCCAAGAACGAGGTCACGCTCAAGCACATGCGCGACGAGACCGGCGAGGGCGCCGGCAGCCAGGAGCGCATGCCGGTATCGCACCTGCCGCTGCGCATGCTGGAGGTGTTCGGCTTCGGCAACGCGGGCGACCGCGACGACTGAGCGCAGACTCGCGCTCCGCGCGGCGGGCCCGGCGCCCGCCTTCTTCCAATCCATCCCACGAATTCGAATGGCATACGACCACCAAGAACAGGAACAGCTCGACGCGCTGAAGGCCTGGTTTCAAACCTGGGGCAAGTCGATTGCCGCAGGCATCCTGCTGGCGGCGGTCGCCTTCGGCGGCTGGATCGGCTGGCAGCGCTGGCAGCATCAGCAGGCGCTCGCCGCTTCGCTGGTCTATGACGAGCTGCTGCAAGCCAGCGAAGCCGGCAAGCTCGACGACGTCAAGCGCCTGTCGGGCAGCCTGACGGCCGACTTCAAGCGCTCGCCCTATGCCTCGATGGGCGCGCTGGTGGCCGGCAAGGCCGAAGCCACGGCCAAGGATTTCAAGGCCGCGCAGGCGCATTACGAATGGGTCGTGGCCAATGCCAAGGTCGAGGAATTCGCGGCGATGGCGCGCTTGCGGCTCGCGGCCGTGCTGACCGATCAGCAGGACTACGACGGCGCGCTCAAGGCCATCGCGAGCGGAATTCCGGCGTCGTTCGAGGCGCTGGCGGCCGACCGGCGCGGCGACATCTATCAGGCCCAGGGCAACAAGGCCGAGGCGCGCAAGGCCTATGTCGAGGCGCTCGAAAAGCTCGCGCTCAAGCGCGAGAACCAGGGCCTGCGCCAGATCATCGAAATCAAGCGCGACGCGCTCGGGGAGGCTTGAGATGACGCGCTTCTCCCGTCTTTGCGCAATCGCCCTCGTTGCCGGTCTGGCCGCCTGCGGCTCCACGCCGCAACGCGTGCCGGCCGAGCTGACCGCGATTCAATCGAGCGTGCCGGCGCGCACGCTCTGGACCGACAAGCTCGGCTCGGACGGCAACTGGCCGCTGGTGCCGGCGGTGGTCGACGGCACGGTCGTGGCCGCGTCCACCGGCGGCCGGCTGGTGCGCATCGATGCGGTCGGCGGTCGTGAGCGCTGGCGCGTCGATGCGGGCTTCCGCATCTCGGCCGGCGTGGGCGTGGCCGACGGCACGGTGGTCGTCGGCGGCCCCGACGGGCAGGTCGCCGCTTTCGCGCTCGATACCGGCAAGCAGCGCTGGCGCGCGACGGTGCCGGCCGAGCTGCTTGGCACGCCGGTGCTCGGCGGCGGCATCGCCGTCGTGCGCTCGTCCGATTCACGGCTTTACGGCCTCGACCTCGCCACCGGCGAGCGCAAGTGGGTGCTGATCCGCCCGGTGCCGGCGCTGACGCTGCGCGTGCCGTCGGGCATCACGCTGGCCGGCGACACGCTGCTCGCCGCCTTCCCGGGTGGCCGGCTGCTCGGCGTCAAGATCGCCAGCGGCCAGGTGGTGTTCGACGTGGCCATCGCGCAGGCCAAGGGCACGACCGAGCTGGAGCGCGTGGTCGACGTGGTCGGCGCGCCGGTGGTCGAGGGCAGTGAAGTCTGCGGCGCCACCTATCAGGGCCGCATCGGCTGCCTCAACGGCGCCAACGGCCAGACCATCTGGGCGCGCGATTTCTCGGCCGGTGCCGGCCCGGCCGCCGATGTGCGCCGCGTGTACGGCGTGAGCGAGCAGTCGGTCGTGCAAGCCTTTGCGCGCGACAACGGCACGCTGCTGTGGACCAACGACAAGCTCAAGTTCCGCGACCTTGCGGCACCGCTGTCCTGGGGCCGCAGCCTGGTGGCCGGCGACTATCGCGGCTATCTGCATTTCTTCGACCGCGAGCAGGGCACGCTCATCGGCCGCCTTTCCACCGACGGCAGCGCGATCCGCAGCGCGCCCGTGTCGCTCGAACCGGCCGCGCGCGGCTTCGTCGTGCAGACCGCCGACGGCGCCGTGGTGGCCGTCGCGACCGAATGAACCGAGCTGAATGAAACCTGTAATCGCCATCGTCGGCCGACCCAATGTCGGCAAGTCAACGCTGTTCAACCGGCTCACGCGCAGCCGCGACGCCCTCGTCGCCGATCTGCCGGGCCTCACCCGCGACCGCCATTACGGTGAAGGTCGCACCGGTGAGCGGCCCTATCTCGTCATCGACACCGGCGGCTTCGAGCCGGTCGCCAAGGACGGCATCCTCCACGCCATGGCCCAGCAGACGCTGCAAGCCATCGCCGAGGCCGATGCGGTCGTGTTCGTCGTCGACGGCCGCGCCGGCCTCGCGCCGCAGGACCAGCTGATCGCCGAGCGGCTGCGCAAGAGCGGCGTGCGCTGCACCGTCGCGGTCAACAAGGCCGAAGGCATGACCGGCGACAACCGCTCGGCCATGCTGTCGGCCGATTTCCATCAGCTCGGCCTCGGCGACCCCTGCGTGATCTCGTCGGCGCATGGCGATGGCGTGAACGAGCTGATCGAGCTGGTGCTCGAAGCCTTCCCCGAAGACGAGGAAGTCGACGAGTCCGAGCGGCCGCGTCGCACCAAGATCGCCATCGTCGGCCGGCCCAACGTCGGCAAGAGCACGCTCATCAACACGCTGGTCGGCGAGGAGCGCGTGATCGCCTTCGACATGCCGGGCACCACGCGCGACGCGATCGAGGTTGAGTTCGACCATGCCGACCGGCCCTACACGCTGATCGACACCGCCGGCCTGCGCCGGCGCGGCAAGGTGTTCGAGGCGGTCGAGAAGTTCTCGGTCGTCAAGACGCTGCAAGCCATCGCCGACACCAACGTGGTCGTGCTCATGCTCGACGCGCAGCAGGAAATCTCGGACCAGGATGCGCACATCGCCGGCTTCGTCATCGAGCAGGGCCGGGCGGTGGTGCTGGCGGTCAACAAGTGGGACGGCCTCGACGAAGACAAGCGCGAGTGGGTCAAGCGCGAGCTGGCCCGCAAGATGCAGTTCATGGGCTTCGCCAAGCTGCATTTCATCTCGGCGCTGCACAACCGCGGCGTCGGCGCACTGATGAAGTCGGTCGCCGGCGCCTGCGATGCGGCGTTCCGCAAGCTGTCGACGCCCAAGCTCACGCGCGCCTTGCAGGATGCGGTCGCGCATCAGGCGCCGCCGCGGCACGGGCTGTCGCGGCCCAAGCCGCGCTATGCGCACCAGGGCGGCATGAATCCGCCCATCGTGGTGGTGCACGGCACCGGGCTCGGCAACATTCCGGCGCACTACACGCGTTACCTCGAAGGGCGCTTCCGCAAGCAGTTTTCGCTCGAGGGAACGCCGCTGCGCATCGAGTACCGCAGCACCGCCAACCCCTTCGATTCGCGCGAGCGCGACTGAGCATCAGGGGCTTCCCGCCATCGTGACGACTTGTCACTGAATGCCCGGGAGCCCAAGTTGCCCCGAAGCTTTCGCTTGGGGTAAGGTGCGCCGGGCGCCCTGACGCGAGGGCGAACATCACAACAACATTTCCTCGATCGGAGCTCACATGAGCAACAAGGGCCAGCTGCTACAAGATCCTTTCCTCAACACCCTGCGCAAGGAGCACGTTCCGGTCGCCATCTACCTGGTGAACGGCATCAAGCTCCAGGGTCAGATCGAGTCCTTCGACCAGTACGTCGTGCTGCTCCGCAACACGGTGACCCAGATGGTCTACAAGCACGCAATCTCCACGGTCGTTCCCGCCCGCGCGGTGCACTTCCAGGTCGAGCCGCAAGCCGAGTGACGGCACACGCGTTGTCACGCATCACTCCCGCAGAAGGTCTCGCCGGCGGCATCGGCGAGTTTGGGGTCCGCAGCGCGCGCTCCGGCAAGTCGACGCAGGATGACCGGGCCCGCGCCCTGATCGTCGGCGTCGATTTCGGCGACAGCGACTTCGCCGACTCCTTCGATGAACTCGAACTGCTGGCCGGTTCGGCTGGTGCTCAGGTGGTCGGCCGCGTCAGCGGCAAGCGTTCCACGCCCGACCCCAAGCATTTCGTGGGTTCGGGCAAGGCTGACGAGATCCGTCTCGCGGCCAGCGCCGACGACTGCGATCTGGTCATGTTCAACCATGCGCTTTCGCCGGCGCAGCAGCGCAACCTGGAACAGGTGATCGGCCTGCGCGTCATCGACCGCACCAGCCTCATCCTCGACATCTTTGCCCAGCGCGCCCAGTCGCACGAAGGCAAGATCCAGGTCGAGCTGGCCCAGCTCCAGCATCTGGCCACGCGTCTCGTGCGCGGCTGGACTCACCTGGAACGGCAAAAGGGCGGCATCGGCTTGCGCGGCCCGGGCGAAACCCAGCTAGAAACCGACCGCCGACTCATCGGCGAGCGCGTCAAGCAGCTGCGCATCAAGCTCGGCAAGCTCCAGGCCCAGCGCGACACGCAACGCCGTGCGCGTGAACGTCGCGGCACCTTTAGTGTCTCGCTCATCGGTTACACCAATGCCGGCAAGTCGACGCTGTTCAACACGCTGACGCGCGCCAAGGCCTACGCCGCCGACCAGCTGTTTGCCACGCTCGACACGACCACGCGCCGCATCTGGATCGATGGCGTGGGGCAGGTGGTGTTGTCCGACACGGTCGGCTTCATCCGCGAGCTGCCGCACCAGCTGGTCGAAGCCTTCAAGGCCACGCTCGAAGAAACCGTGCATGCCGATCTGCTGCTGCATGTGGTCGATGCGTCGAGTCCGTCGCGCCATGCGCAGATCGCGGCGGTGAACGCGGTGCTCGGCGAGATCGGCGCGGCCGACATCCCGCAGATGATCGTGTTCAACAAGGCCGATGCGGCCGGGCTTGATCCCGAAGCCTCGCGCAACGAGGCCGGCAGCGTTGATCGCATCGTGCTCAGCGCGCGCACCGGTGCCGGCATCGATCTGCTGCGCGCCGCCATCGCCGAGCGCGCGAATGCCAGCCGTCCCTCCGGGCTCGTCGATCCGGCCCTGCCCGACGATGCCGATTCCTCACCTCTTCCCGACGACTCACTATGACCGGCGCTTCGCGCAAGCCCTCGCTGGCCCTCCAGGACAACTCCGATCCGGGCGGCCGCCGCCCCGATGACGGTCCGCCCGACCTGGAAGAGCTCTGGCGCAATGTCAATCGCCGCATCTCGGCGCTGTTCGGCAAGCCGGGCGCGGAACCGCCGTCGGCGCAGCCGGGCCCGTCGGGTGTCGGCGGCAATGTCGGCATCGGGCTGGCGGTGGGCGCTGCGGCGCTGATCTGGCTGGCGAGCGGTTTCTACATCGTTCCCGAAGGTCAGCAGTCGGTCACGACCACCTTCGGCGAGTACTCGTCGACGTCGAGCCGGGCCGGTCTGCAATGGCGGCTGCCGTATCCGATCCAGGCGCATGAGCTGGTGAACGTGGCCGAGCTGCGCACGGTCGAGGTCGGCTATCGCGGCGGCGCGCGCACCAAGATCCTGCCCGAGGCACTGATGCTGACCGATGACGAGAACATCATCGACATCCAGTTCGCCGTTCAGTACCGCATCCGCGAGGATGGCGCGGCCGACTTCGTGTTCCAGAACCGCGGCCCCGAAGACGCGGTGAAGCAGGCCGCCGAAACCTCGATGCGCGCCGTGGTCGGCCGCCAGAAGATGGACTCGGTGCTGTACGAGGGCCGTGCCGACGTGGCCGAGGAAGTGCGCTCGGTGATGCAGGGCATCCTCGACCGCTACAAGACCGGCATCCTTGTGCAGAGCGTGGCGATCCAGCAGGCCCAGCCGCCCGAACAGGTGCAGTCGGCCTTCGACGACGCAGTGAAGGCGGGCCAGGACCGCGAGCGCCAGATCAATGAAGGTCAGGCCTATGCCAACGACGTGATCCCGAAGGCGCGCGGTGCGGCGTCGCGGCTCACGCAGGAGGCCGAGGGCTATCGCCAGCGCGTCGTCGAGACGGCCACCGGCGATGCGGCGCGCTTCAAGTCCATCCTGGCCGAGTACAACCGCGCGCCCACCGTCATGCGCGACCGCATGTACATCGACGCGATGCAGCAGATCTACCAGAACACCTCCAAGCTGCTGGTCGACACGCGTGGCAGCAGCCCGCTGCTCTACCTGCCGCTCGAGCAGCTGATGCGCCAGACCCAGTCCGATCCGGCGCGTGCCGCAGCCTCGGGCAGCTCGCCTGCCGGTGCGTCAGCGCCGCAGCACGACTCCACCTCGGGCGATTCGCGTTCGCGCGATCTCCTGCGCGCGCGCGAGCGCGACTCACGCTGACCGGCCCACACGCGTCCCCATGGCAATGAACAAGCGTTTCCTCTCGATTGCAGTGCTGATCGCCGGCCTGCTGCTGTTTGGCAGCAGCGTCTTCGTCGTCGACCAGCGCCAGTACGCGATCGTCTTCACGCTCGGCGAATTCAAGCGCGACATCCGCGAGCCGGGCCTGTACTTCAAGCTGCCGCCGCCGTTCCAGAACGTGGCCTACTTCGACCGCCGCATCCTCACCATCGACACGCCTGACGCCGACCGCGTGCAGACGTCCGAGAAGAAGAATCTGCTCGTCGACACCTACGTGAAGTGGCGCATCGCCGATCCGCGGCTGTTCTTCGTGAGCTTCCAGGGCAGCGAGCGCGGCGCGCAGGACCGCATGAGCATCATCGTGCGCGAGGCGCTGCAAAACGCCGTCACGCGCCGCACCGTCAACGATGTGAGCTCGTCGCAGCGCGACGCGATCATGGCGGAGGTGACGCAGGCGGTCGCCGAGCGGGTGCGCGGCCTGGGCGTCGAGATCATCGACGTGCGCCTCAAGCGCGTCGACTTCGTGCCCGAGATTTCCGAATCGGTGTTCCGCCGCATGGAGGCCGAGCGCAAGCGCGTGGCCAACGAGCAGCGCTCCATCGGCTCGGCCGAGGGCGAGAAGATCCGCGCCGATGCCGATCGCCAGCGCGAAATCATCCTGGCGCAGGCCTACAGCGAAGCGCAGACGGTGAAGGGCGAGGGCGATGCCAAGGCCGGCGCCATCTACGCCGAAGCCTTTGGCCAGAATCCGGAATTCGCGGCCTTCTATCGCAGCCTCGAAGCCTACAAATCCAGTTTTGGCAAGGGCGGCAATGTGATGGTCGTCGATCCTTCGTCGGATTTTTTCCGCTATTTCAGGCAGTCCGGGAGCTCGTCCGCACCGCGTCGCTGAGGCGGGTGCGGCCTGGGGCTACAATCGACGTTTTGCTTTTTCGCGCCGCGAGGCGCGCACGGCCATGCCCAAGTGGCTGCTCCCCGAACATATCTCTGATCTTCTGCCGGCCGACGCGCGCATTCTCGAAGAGTTGCGCCGTTCGCTGCTGGACCTTTTCCGCGGATACGGCTACGAGCTCGTGATGCCGCCGATGCTGGAGTACATCGAGTCACTCCTCACCGGCACCGGCAGCGATCTCGACCTGCGCACGCTCAAGCTCGTCGACCAGCTTTCGGGTCGGACAATGGGCTTGCGTGCCGACATCACGCCTCAGGTCACACGCATCGACGCCCACCTGCTCAACCGCAGCGGCATCGCCCGACTTTGCTACTGCGGCAGCGTGCTGCATGCGCGCCCGCGCGGCCTGCATGCGTCGCGCGAGCCCATCCTCATCGGTGCCGAGATCTACGGTCATGCCGGCATCGAGGCCGATATCGAGATCTGCGAGATGGCGCTTGGCGCCCTGGCGCAGGCCGGTGCCGGTTCGGTGCGCATCGATCTGTCGCATGTCGGCATCGTGCGGGCCTTGCTGGCAAGCGCCGGCATTGCCGGCGATGCGGCTGCCGAGGTGGTCGCGGCAGTGCGACGCAAGGACGTGGCCGCGATCCGCGCGAGCAGCGCGCTCGACGTAGATGCGCGCTCCGCCTTCGAGGCGCTGTGCGGCCTCTACGGCGATGCCTCGGTCATCGAGCGGGCCCGCAACGCGCTGCCGGCCGACGCCACCGTCGGCCGCGCGCTCGACGATCTCGCCACGCTCGCGGCCTCGCTGCCGACGGCACGCGTGACTGTCGATCTCGCCGATCCGCACGGTTTCCAGTACCACACGGGCCTCACCTTTGCCGTGTACTGCGCTGACTGGCCCGCCGCCATCCTGCGCGGTGGCCGGTACGACGAAGTCGGTCGCGCCTTCGGTCGCGCCCGGCCCGCCACCGGCTTCTCGCTCGACCTGCGCGAGCTGGCCACGCTGCTGCCCGATCCGGCACCACGGTTCGCGATCCGCGCGCCGTGGTCCGACGACGCCGCGCTGCATGCCCTGGTGCGCGCATTGCGCGCCGAGGGCGAAATCGTGATCCAGGACTTCCCGGGTCACGAGCACGATCCCGATGAATTCAGTTGCGACCGCAACATCGTCCGCACCGCCGAAGGCTGGCAGGTGCGCTCGCTCGAACAGCCTGCACGGGCCTGAACACCATGAACGCTGCTTTCCGCAACATCGTCGTCATCGGTACCCAATGGGGCGATGAAGGCAAGGGCAAGGTCGTCGACCTGCTCACCGATCACGCCCGTGGCGTCGTCCGGTTCCAGGGCGGCCACAACGCCGGCCACACCCTCATCATCGAAGGGCGCAAGACCATCCTGCGGCTGATTCCGTCGGGGATCATGCGGCCCGACGTGGTCTGCTACATCGGCAACGGCGTGGTGCTGTCGCCCGAGGCGCTGTTCAAGGAAATCGAGGAACTCGAAGCCGCTGGCCTCGACGTGCGCAGCCGTCTGCGCATTTCCGAAGCCTGCCCGCTGATCCTGCCGTACCACATCGCCATCGACCAGGCGCGCGAAGCCAAGCGCGGCGACGCCAAGATCGGCACCACCGGTCGCGGCATCGGCCCGGCCTATGAAGACAAGGTCGCGCGCCGCGCGATCCGCCTGCAGGATCTGCTGCGCCCGGAAACCTTCGAGACCCGCCTGCGCGAGGTGCTCGATTTCCACAACTTCATGCTGGTCAACTATCTCGGCGCGCCGGCGGTCGATTTCGAGCGCACGCGCGACGAGGCGCTGGCCCATGCCGAGCGCCTGCGACCGATGGTCGGCGACGTCTCGGCGCTGCTCTACGAAGTCAACGAGCGCGGCGAGAACCTGCTGTTCGAGGGCGCGCAGGGCTCGCTGCTCGACATCGACCACGGCACCTATCCCTATGTCACCAGCTCCAACTGCGTGGCGGGCGCGGCCTGTGCCGGCGCCGGCGTCGGTCCGCAGCGGCTGCAATACGTGCTCGGCATCACCAAGGCCTACACCACGCGCGTCGGCTCGGGCCCGTTCCCGACCGAGCTGTTCGACGACGTCGGCCGCAAGATCGCCGAGGTGGGCAAGGAATTCGGTTCGGTCACCGGCCGGCCGCGTCGCTGCGGCTGGTTCGACGCCGCAGCTTTGCGCCGCTCGGCCCAGCTCAACGGCATCTCGGGTCTGTGCGTGACCAAGCTCGACGTGCTCGACGGCTTCGAGGTAATCCGTCTCGGTGTCGGCTATCGCGTCAACGGCAAGGAAGTCGGCCTGCTGCCGTTCGGCGCCGAGAGCGTCGAGGGCTGCGAACCGGTCTACGAGGAATTCGAGGGCTGGACCGAATCCACCTTCGGCGTGACCGAGTACGACAAGCTGCCGGCCAACGCGCGCCGCTATCTGGAGCGGCTGAGCGAGGTGTGCGGCGTGCCGATCGACATCATCTCGACCGGCCCCGACCGCGCCCAGACCATCATCCAGCGCCACCCGTTCAAGGCCTGACCGGAGCTTTCCGCATGAACGATCTCTTCGTGACCTGGGAGCAGTACCACGACCTTGTCGAGGATCTCGCGGTGCTGGTGCACGAGTCGGCCTGGGAGTACGACCAGATCGTTTGCCTCGCGCGTGGCGGCACGCGGATCGGCGACGTGTTCTCGCGGCTGTTCGACAAGCCTTACGCCATCCTCACGACCAGTTCCTATCGCGAGGATTCGGGCACCAAGCAGAGCACGCTGCTGATTGCGCCGCATTTCACGTCGGTCGTGCCCGAACTGGGCCGGCGTGTGCTGCTCATCGACGATCTGGCCGATTCGGGCAAGACGATCATCCAGGTCATCGACCACTTGCGCGCCAAGTACCCGCAGATCGAGGAAGTGCGTACCGCCGTGCTCTGGCACAAGGCGCACTCGGTCTACAAGCCCGACTACGCGGTCAAGTTCCTCACCGACAACCCGTGGATTCATCAGCCCTTCGAGCTGTACGACCACATGCGCATCGACACCTTGCTGAGGCGTGCAGCCCAGCGGCGCAGCGAGGACGGCGCACAGTCTTGACCGCATGTCCCAGCCGATGTGCCAGCCTTGCGACAGTTGATCCAGGCGGATCGATGGCCGAGCGGTGGGATGGTCGGAGAGGGTTGGCGCTGAAGTGTTGCAATCCAGCGTCAACCCAAGATGAGCTCGAGGCGATCAAGAAAGTCGATGTAATCGGCTGCGCGGTCAAGAGCCGGCGCACAAACGAAAAAACTCCGACCAATCCAGTTCGATTGTCGAAGTCGTCTTTGAATTTCGGGGATTTATGCCAGCCGGATGCAGCGTTAAAGCTTGCTGCATCCGGCTTTGTGGCAACCGATGAACGCTGCAAAAGCGTCACCGAGAGTTTGGTGCCCAGGAGAGGACTCGAACCTCCACGGAGTTACCCGCTAGTACCTGAAACTAGTGCGTCTACCAATTCCGCCACCTGGGCAGGTGGATTTCCCGCAAATCACGTCGCTGTCGTTGCTGCTGACTGCTTGTTTCGTGAACTGCGAAAGACTGCGACTATAGAGTATTCAAACGAAAAATGCAAAGCCCAGTGTCCAACGTGTCGCAAGAGTCCGACTCCCATCCGTATCCCATCCCGAGCCGCGAAGACATTCTTCGTGTTCTGCGTGCCTCCTCGCCGGAATTGCTCACCCCCATTCAGCTGGCCGCGCAGCTCGGCGTGACCGAGCGCGAAATGGAAGGCTTCTCGCGCCGCATCGGTGCGATGGAGCGCGATGGCCAGCTGCTGCCGAACCGCAAGGGCGTGCTGCTGCTCGCCACCAAGCTCGATTTCATCGCCGGTCGCGTGATCGGCCATCGCGACGGCTTCGGCTTTCTGCATCCGGATGACGGCGCGCCGGACATCTACCTGCCGCCGAAGGAGATGCTGAAGGTGCTGCACGGCGACCGCGTGCTGGTGCGCATTTCGGGCATGGGCCGCAATGGCCGCTCGGAAGGCAGCATCGTCGAGGTAACCGAGCGGCGTACCGACAAGCTCGTCGGCCGCTTCATCAGCGAGCGCGGCGTGTTCGTGGTGGTGCCCGAGGATCAGCGCATCAAGCACGACATCCTGATTCCGCCGGGCGAGCAGCGTGCCGCCCAGCCGGGCCAGGTGGTGGTGGCGCAGATCATCGAGCAGCCGTCGCGCTATTCGCAGCCGATCGGCCGCGTGATCGAGGTGCTGGGCGAGATCGACGATCCGGGCATGGAGATCGAGATCGCGGTGCGCAAGTTCGATGTGCCGCATGTGTTCTCGGACGAGGCCAAGGCGCTGGCCGCCAAGCTGCCCGACGAGGTGCGCGCCAAGGATCTGAAGGCGCGCGTCGATCTGCGCGATGTGCCGCTCGTGACCATCGACGGCGAGGACGCGCGCGACTTCGACGACGCGATCTATGTCGAGCGCTTCAGCACCGGGCGCGGCCGGACCAAGAAGGACCTGTTCCGGCTGCTGGTGGCGATCGCCGACGTGAGCCACTACGTGACGCCCGGCGATGCGCTCGACGCCGACGCGGTGGAACGCAGTACCTCGGTCTACTTCCCGCGCCGCGTGATCCCGATGCTGCCGGAGAAGCTGAGCAACGGCCTGTGTTCGCTGAACCCCGACGTGGACCGTCTGTGCCTGGTGGCCGACATGGTGATCGACACCGCTGGCGACATCGTGGCCTACCAGTTCTACCCGGCGGTCATGCACAGCCAGGCGCGCTTCACCTACACCGAGGTCTGGAACATCCTGTCCAACCCCGAGTTCGCGTCGCAGCTGCCGACCAGGCGGGCGGCGCTGGTGCCGCACTTGCAGGACGCCTACGACCTGTTCAAGACGCTGCTGGCCGGGCGCCAGAAGCGCGGCGCGATCGAGTTCGAGACGACCGAGACCTACATCGTCTGCAATGCCGTGGGCAAGATCGAGCAGATCATTCCGCGCACCCGCAACGATGCGCACCGGCTGATCGAGGAATGCATGCTCGCGGCCAATGTGAGCGCGGCCGACTTCATCCTGCGCAGCAAGCATCCGTCGCTGTTCCGCATTCACGAAGGGCCGACGCCCGAGAAGCTGGCCAATCTGCGCACGCTGCTCAAGACCATCGGCATGCACCTGGGCGGCGGCGACGAGCCCACGCCGGGCGATTACGCCGCGCTGATGGAGCTCATCAAGCAGCGCTCCGATGCGCCGCTGCTGCAAACGGTGCTGCTGCGCTCGATGCAGCAGGCGATCTACTCGCCGGACAACGTGGGCCACTTCGGCTTGGCGTATGCGGCCTATGCGCACTTCACCAGCCCGATCCGGCGCTATCCCGATCTGCTGGTGCATCGCACGATCAAGGCGATTCTCGAAGGCCGGCAGTACGTGCCGGATGCCGCCACGCCGGCCGGCGAGGGCGAGCACGTCAAGGCCGATCTGCGCAGCCGCAGCGCGCGCGGCAAGCAGGCCCAGGCCGAGGTGCATGAGCGCTGGGGCCAGCTCGGCGCCATGTGCTCGGCCAACGAGCGCCGCGCCGACGACGCCAGCCGCGATGTGCAGGCCTGGCTCAAGTGCTTCTACATGCGCGAGCGCGTGGGCGAGCAGTACTCGGGCCGCATCTCGGGCATTGCGCCGTTCGGCGTGTTCATCACGCTCGACAACCTCTATGTCGAGGGCATGTGCCATGTGAGCGAACTGGGCGCCGAGTACTTCCAGTTCAACGAGGCCTTCCATGAGCTGCGCGGCGAGCGCACCGGCCAGCGCTACCGGCTTGGCGACGCGATCCATGTGCAGGTCAGCCGCGTCGACCTCGAAGCGCGAAAGATCGACTTCCGGCTGGTGAAGGCGACCACGCATGAAGAGCTGTCGAAGGCGGCGGCGCGCGTCGTGGCGGCCGAAGGGCGCCTGCAATCGGGCGAGCCCGGCGATGCCAAGCCCGCGCCGGCCAAGCGCAGCGCGCCCAAGCGCACGCCCGAGAAGGTGGCGGCGTCCAAGGCCGGCGCCCAGGCCAAGCAGCGGCGCGGCGAGCTGCGCAAGGCGCGCGGCAACGGCGGCGGTTCGGCCGGCGGCGCCAGCAAGAAGGGTCCGCGCAAGCCGCGCTGATCGCTCCGTGAGGCGGCCCGAGCGCCGCGACAACGTCATTCACCGGCCGTGCGCCGGTTTTCATTCCGGCCGCTGCGGCATCATGCGCGGCCCGTTTTTTCCAGAGCATTCATGACCAAACCCAGCAAGGTCCTGCACGGCTTTCATGCCGTCACCGCGCGGCTGCGCCACGCGCCGGCCAGCATCCGCCAGCTTTATGTCGAGCAGAGCCGGCGCGACCGTCGCATGCAGGATTTCATTGCCCGCGCCACCGAGGCCGGGCTCAAGCCCACGCCGGTCGATGCGGCGCGCATCAACGGCGTGGCCGGCAACGACCGCCATCAGGGCGTGGTGGCGGTGGTCGACGAGATCGAGATCGCCCGCACGCTCGACGACGTGCTCGATCTGCTGCCGCAGGGCGAGGATGCGCTGCTGCTGGTGCTCGACTCGATCACCGATCCGCACAACCTGGGCGCCTGCCTGCGCGTGGCCGACGGTGCCGGCGCGCATGCCGTGGTCGCGCCCAAGGACCGCGCGGCCGGCCTGAGCGGCGTGGTCGCCAAGGCGGCGAGCGGCGCGGCCGAATCGGTGCCCTACGTGGTCGTGACCAATCTCGCGCGCAGCCTGCGCGAGATGAAGGACGCCGGCCTGCGCATCATCGGCACCACCGACGACGCGCCCAAGACCATCTTTGAAGCCGACCTGAGCGGCCCGATCGCCCTGGTGCTCGGCGCCGAAGGCGAGGGCATGCGCCGGCTCACGCGCGACACCTGCGACGAGCTGGTCAGCATCCCGATGGCCGGCGCGGTCGAGAGCCTGAACGTCTCGGTGGCGAGCGGCGTCTGCCTGTATGAAGCCCTGCGTCAGCGCAGGAAACCGGCCTGAACGCGGGAATAAAATCGTCCTGCCTTCCAACGGAGTAGCCATTCATGACCGTTTTCCATCGTGTTTCGCGCGTGCTGACGCTTGCCTCGCCGCTGCTGCTGCTGGCCGCCTGTGCCAATCAGCCGAAGAACGAGGCGCCCACGTCCCAGCCCGCGCCTGAAACCATTTCGGCGACCGAACTGGGCCAGCCGGCGCCGCTGCCGGCGCCCGAGCCGATCGTGCTCGAACCGGCCAAGGCCGATGTCGACGCCTACAAGCGCGTGGTGGCCGAGCACATCGCCGGCGCCGCCCGCACCGCGCTCAAGCAGGACGCGCCGCGTCCGGCCGATACCGCGCTCAAGGGCGTGACCGTGGTCGGCCTGCAAGTACACAGCGACGGCAAGATCGACCGCGCCTGGGTCGTGCGTTCGTCGGGCGACGACAAGCTCGACCAGTTCGCGCTGGCCAGCGTGGTGTCGACCCAGCCGCTGCCGGCGCCGCCCGCCAACACCACGCTCGGCATCGGCTACACCATCTTTTCCGAGTCCTGGCTGCATCGCAGCGACGGCCGTTTCCAGCTCATCTCCAAGACGCTGACCACGGCGGTGCCGACGCCGGCCTATGCCGAGGCGGCTCCCGCCAAGGCCACGCGCGCCGCCAAGCCCAAGACGGCCGTGGCCGCTTCTGGCGCGGCCGCCACGCCGCGCGCCTCGGCCAGCCGCTGATCGGTGCGGCCTGACGCGGTGGTGGCGCCCGCCATCACCGGCCGGGGCGGGCAGCGTCCGCCCCTCATTCCCTTCCTCATCCTGCTGGCCGGCGGCAGCTGCATCGGCTTTGCGGCGATCTTCGTGCGGCTGGCCGAGACCGGGCCGGTGGCCAGCGCGTTCTGGCGCATGGCGCTGGCCGCGCCGCTGCTGGCGCTGCTCGCCGGGCGCGGCGCAGGTCGCCTGACCGCTCGCCGGCCCGGCGCCGTCCCCGGCGCGCTGCGCGACCGCGCGGTCTGGGCTTCGGCGGCCTGCTTTGCCGCCGACCTTGGCGTGTGGCACTTCTCCATCGGCTTGACCACGGTGGCCAATGCGACGCTGCTGGCCAATTTCGCGCCCATCGTCGTGACGCTGGCGGCCTGGTGGCTGACCGGTGTGCGACCCGGCGCGCGCTTTGTGCTGGGCGGCGCGCTGGCATTGGCCGGCGCGATCGCGCTGGTGGCGCGGCCTGCCGCGGCTGGCGCCACGCCGCTGCCCAATGCCGCGCTCGGCGATGCGCTCGGACTGGCGACCGCCGTCTTCTATGCCGGCTATCTCGCGGCCATCAAGCAGGCGCGCGCCCGGCACGACGCCTTGCGGCTGATGGCCTGGTCGAGCGCGCTGAGCGCGGCGTTGCTGCTGCCGGTGGCGCTGGCATTCGCCCAGCTGACCGGCGCCCGCCTGCTGCCCGCGAGCGCCGCCGGCTGGGGCGTGCTGCTGGCGCTGGCCGTCGTGACCCAGGTGGCCGGGCAGACGCTGATCGCGCAGGCGGCGGCGCATCTGCCGGTGGCCCTGGCCAGCGTGGCGCTGCTGGTGCAGCCGCTGGTGGCGGCGCTGGCCGGCTGGGCGCTGTTTGGCGAGGCGCTCGGGCCGGCGCAGATCGCCGGCGGCGTGGCGATCCTGCTCGGCGTTCAGTTCGCGCGGCGTGCCGCGCCGGCCGCCGCCGACAGCACGCCGCCCACCACCGGCCGATAGCCGGCGAGCAGCGCCCGCAGCGCCGGCAGCGCACGCTCATGTTCGGCGGCATCGCGCGCATCGAGCAGCAGCACCACCCAGGCCGCGCCGTCGCGGCCAAAGGCCAGCGTCTGCCGGCCGGCATCGGCGTTTGCGCTGGCGACGGTCAGCGTCGGCCAGTCGGGCCCGCTGCCGGCCGGCAGATCGGCGCCGCGCGTGGCCGTCAGCGTGAGCGAGCCGCCGAGCGCGCGGTCCTGCTCCTGGCCGATCAGCCGTTCCAGATCGGGCGCCACCTCGGCCTCGACCACCCGCGCCACGATGCGCGCCGGCGCCTCGGCCAGCGAGCTGCCGACCGGCACCAGCACCAGCTGCTGCAGGCGCGGGCTCCATTCCTCGTCCACCGCCCAGCCGGGCGGCGGCGTCAGCCGGGGCCGATCCCAGACGCAGACGGCGGCGCCGCAAGGCACGATCAGCCGGTCGAGTTCGGCATGCAGCGGCGCGGCTGGCGCCAGCAGGGCCAGCGCCAGCAGGCCGGGGCGCACGCGATTTGCAAGAAGATTTCCGTTCATGCCGCCAGCTTATCGGCAGCCCAATCCCGCACCGAGCCGCCCATGCGCTTTCTCCGCCCCGCCGTTGCCGACGATCTCGATGCCCTGCTCGACCTGGCGCGCGGCGCCGGCAGCGGCCTGACCACGCTCAAGCCCGACCGCGCGCTGCTGGCCGAGCGGCTCGACCGCGTCGCCGGCTCGTTCGCGCAGACGCTGCCCGAGGCCGAGCGCGACTACCTGTTCGTGCTCGAAGACAGCGCCGACGGCAGCCTTGGCGGCGTGTCGGCCGTGCGCGCAGCGGTCGGCCTCGACGAGGCCTTCTACAACTACCGCGTCGGCAGCCTGGTGCATTCGAGCCGCGAGCTGGGCATCTGGAACGCCATGCCCACGCTCTTTCTGGTCAACGACCTCACCGGCGCGGCCGAGCTGTGCAGCCTGTTGCTGCGCAGCGACTGGCGCGGCGGCGTGGCGGGGCGCTTGCTATCGAAGGCGCGGCTCGGTTTCATCGCCGAGTTCCGCAGCCTGTTCGGCGAGGAAATCTGCGCCGAGCTGCGCGGCTACCAGGACGAGGACGGCCGCGTGCCGTTCTGGGAAGGCCTGGGCCGCTGCTTCTTCGGCATGGATTTCGAGCGCGCCGACGATCTTTCGGCACGCGGCCGCAAATCCTTCATCGCTGAGCTGATGCCCAAGTACCCGCTCTATCTCGACCTGCTGCCGCGTGCCGCGCGCGAGGCGGTCGGCCGCGTGCATCCGGCCACGCTGCCGGCGCGCCGCCTGCTGGAGGCCGAAGGGCTGCGCGACCAGGGCTATGTCGACATCTTCGACGCCGGCCCGGTGCTGCAGGCGCGCATCGCCGAGCTGCGCGTGCTGCGCCACAGCCGGCGGATCGCGGCCGGCGCGGTCGGGCAGCGGCGCAGCCGGTCGCGCGGCGCGGCGGCGAGTGCGGCGAGTGCGGCGAGTGCGGCGCCGGCAAGCGCCGCAGCGACTGCGCCCGGACCGGTCGCGCACTGGCTCGTCGCCAACACCGCGCTGGCCGGTTTTCGCGCCATTGCCTGGCCTGGCGATGCGGCCGCGCCACAGCCGCTCGATGCCGAGGCGCTCGCGCTACTGTGTGTCGGCGCTGCCGATCCGGTCCGCATCTACCGTCTGTGAATCCATGACCGCACGCGAATTCAACTTCGACGGCCTCGTCGGCCCGACCCATCATCACGCCGGCCTGTCGCGCGGCAACCTCGCGTCACAGGAGCATCGCGCCGCAGTGTCCAATCCGCGCGCGGCCGCGCTGCAAGGGCTGGCCAAGATGCGCGCGCTGGCCGATCGCGGCCATGCCCAGGCGCTGCTGCCGCCCCAGCCCCGGCCCGACTGGAACCTGCTCGCCGCCGTGGGCTTTGCCGGCCGCGATGCCGCCACGCTCGACCGCGCCGGCCGCGAGGCACCGGCGCTGCTGGCCGCCGCCTGGTCGGCCGCCGCGATGTGGACCGCCAATGCCGCCAGCGTCAGCCCCTCGGCCGACTGCGCCGACGGCCGGGTGCATTTCACCGTCGCCAATCTCAACGCCAAGCTGCACCGCGCCGGCGAGCAGCGCTTTACCGCGCGACTGCTGCGGCGGGTGTTCGGCAACGCCAGCCATTTCGTCGTGCATGACGCGCTGCCCGCCAGCCCGGCGCTCGGCGACGAGGGCGCGGCCAATCAGGTGCGGCTGGCCGCCAGCCACGGCGAGCCGGGCGTCGAACTGTTCGTCTACGGCGCCAGCGCCTTCGATCCGAGCCGGCCCGCGCCCAAGCGCTTTGTGGCGCGCCAGACCGACGAGGCCGGCCGCGCCATCGCCCGGCTGCACGGCTTGGCGCCCGGCCGCGTCGTGCATGCGCAGCAGCATCCGGCCGCCGTCGATGCCGGCGTGTTCCACAACGATGTGATCGCGCTCGGTCAGCGCGACCTGCTGCTGGCGCATGAGCTGGCCTTTGCCGACGAGGACGGCACGCTCGCCGCACTGCGCCGCGCGCTCGATCCGCTGCCGCTGCGCCATCTGCGCGTCAGCAGCATCGAGCTGTCGCTGGCCGACGCGGTACGCAGCTATCTGTTCAACGGCCAGCTGCTCGACCGGCCGGATGGCCGCTTCACGCTGGTGGTGCCGGCCGAATGCCGGCGCATCGACAGCGTGGCGCGCTGGCTCGACGACCGGCTCGACGCGGGCGATGCGATCGCCGACGTGCTGGTCTGCGAACTGGGCGAGAGCATGCGCAACGGCGGCGGCCCGGCCTGCCTGCGGCTGCGCGTGGCGCTCACGGCCGAGGAGGCGGCGGCGGTGCATCCGGGCGTGCTGTTCACGCCGGCGCTGCATGCGCGGCTGGCCGACTGGGTCGGGCGGCATTACCGCGACCGGCTGGTGGCCGACGATCTGCGCGATCCGGCGCTGGCGGCCGAGGTGGCGCGCGCGCTGGCCGAGCTGGAGACCTTGCTCGATCTGCCTGGGCTTTACACGCGGGATTGACTGTTCGGCTTGCATCGAAGGCGCCGGCGTGCCGGGGGC
>NZ_MUHU01000025.1 GCF_002105195.1 Derxia lacustris
TCACGCTGTTCTCGTCGTCGGGCTACATCAACGATCTGGCCGGCGGCTCGCTTTGTCTGTCGATGGGCTTCTCGGGCGACATCAACATCGCGCGCCAGCGCGCCATCGACGCGAACAACGGCCAGAAGATCGAGGCACTCATCCCCAAGACCGGCGCGGTGCTGTTCTTCGACGTGATGGCGATTCCGGCCGACGCCGAGAACGTCGACAACGCCTACAAGTGGATCAACTACATCCTGCGGCCCGAGGTCGATGCCGGCCTGACCAACAAGGTGTTCTACGCCAACCCGAACAAGGAATCGCTCAAGTTCGTGGCGGCCAATGTGGCGAGCAACAAGACCGTCTTCCTCAGCGACGAGGACAAGGCAAAGATGGTGGCGCCCGACGCGGTCAACAACGACGTGCGCCGCACCGTCACGCGGCTTTACACCAGCTTCAAGACGGGGCGCTGACCGATGGCTGCCGTCCTCGCCACGCCGCCCGCCAGCAAGCCGGGCGACGAGCATTTCCTGCGCATCGATCACCTGACCAAGCGCTTCGACGACGTGGCCGCGGTCGACGATGTTTCGCTGTCGATCCGCAAGGGTGAAATCTTTGCGCTGCTCGGCTCCTCGGGCTGCGGCAAGAGCACGCTGCTGCGCATGCTCGCCGGCTTCGAGACGCCGACCAGCGGCCACATCCTGCTGGAGAACCGCGACATCTCGACCGAGCCGCCCTACGAGCGGCCGATCAACATGATGTTCCAGAGCTATGCGCTGTTCCCGCACCTGACGGTGTGGGAAAACATCGCCTTCGGCCTGCGCCGCGACGGCCTGCCCAAGGCCGAGATCGCCCAGCGCGTCGACGAGATGCTGGCGCTGGTGCAGCTCGGCAAGTTCGCCAGGCGCAAGCCGCATCAGCTTTCGGGCGGGCAGCAGCAGCGCGTGGCGCTGGTGCGCAGCCTGGCCAAGAAGCCGCGCGTGCTGCTGCTCGACGAGCCGCTCGGCGCGCTCGACAAGAAGCTGCGCGAGCAGACCCAGCTGGAGCTGGTCAACATCATCAAGCAGGTCGGCGTGACCTGCGTGATGGTCACGCACGACCAGGAAGAGGCCATGACCATGGCCGACCGCATCGCGATCATGAGCGCCGGCAGCTTTCTGCAAGTGGGCGCGCCGCACGAGATCTACGAGACGCCGGCCAACCGCTTCGTCGCCGACTTCATCGGCAACGTCAACCTGTTCGACGGCAGCCTCACGGTCGACGAGCCCGACCATGTCGTCATCGACACGCCGCAATGCCGCTTCTACGTGAGCCACGGCATCACCGGCACCGAAGGCATGCCGGTCACCGTGGCGCTGCGGCCCGAGAAGATCGCGCTCGCACGCGAGACGCCGGCCAGCACCGAGTTCAACGCCGCCCAGGTCACGGTCGCCGACTATGCCTACTTCGGCAGCTTCACGCTCTATGTGCTGGCCTTCCCGGGCGGCCTCAAGGTGAAGGTGAGCGTCGCCAATACCGACCGCCACGGCGAGTACTTCGCCATCGGCGACAAGCTCTGGGCCAGCTGGGCGGCCGAGGCGCTTGTGGTGCTCACCAGCTGACCGCCATGAGCGCCCTCCCCAACTCGTCGCCCGCGCCGGGCCGCGTCGCGCGCATTGCCGCCGCGCTCGGCAGCCGCACCGTCATCGGCATTCCGTTCGCGTGGCTGATCGCGTTCTTTGCCGTGCCCTTCCTCATCGTGCTGAAGATCAGCGTGTCCGATTCGGACGGCATCAACTTCATGCCGCTGTTCGGCTATGAGGACGGCGTGGCCCAGCTGCGCATCAAGCTGTCCAACTACCTGTTCATCGGCACCGACGAGCTGTACTTCGCGGCCTATCTGTCGTCGATCAAGTACGCCGCCATCACCACGGTCATCTGCCTGTTCATCGGCTATCCGTTCTCGTACTTCATGGCGCGCTCGCCGGCCTCGCGCCGGCCCGCGCTGCTGATGCTGGTGATGCTGCCGTTCTGGACCTCGTTCCTGCTGCGCATCTACGCCTGGAAGGGCCTGCTCGACGACAACGGCGTATTCAACAACATCCTGACGGGCCTCGGCATGATCCACGAGCCGATCCACATGATGCATACGCCGTTCTCGCTGGTGGTCGGCATGGTCTACGCCTATGTGCCGTTCATGATCCTGCCGCTCTACGCCAACCTGTCCAAGATGGACCTGCGGCTGCTGGAGGCCGCCGCCGACCTCGGCACCACGCCGTTCCGCGCGTTCTGGCTCATCACCGTGCCGCTGTCGCGCGCCGGGATCATCGCCGGCGCGATGCTGGTGTTCATCCCGTGCATCGGCGAGTTCGTCATCCCCGAACTGCTCGGCGGACCCGAGACGCTCATGATCGGCCGCGTGCTGTGGGACGAGTTCTTCAGCAACAACGACTGGGCCATGGCCTCGGCCGTGGCGGTGCTGATGATCCTGCTCATCATCGTGCCGATCGCGGTGTTCAACCACTACCAGGCCCAGGCCGAAGGAGCGGGCAAATGAGCAGCGCCAGCGAACGCGGCCGCCGCTTCGGCAACCTGTGGCTCACGGGCGGCTACGCCTTTCTCTACCTGCCCATCGTCACCCTGGTCGTCTTCAGCTTCAACGCTTCCAAGATGGCCTCGGTGTGGGGCGGCTTCAGCACCCACTGGTATGCGGAGCTGGCCAACGACACCGAGCTGATCGGCGGCTTCTGGCTGTCGCTGCGCATCGCGCTGATGACCGCGACCGCGTCGATCCTGCTCGGCACGCTCGCGGCGTTTGCGCTGGTGAAGTACCGGCGCTTCCCGGGCCGCACGGCATTCAGCGGCATGCTCAGCGCGCCGCTGGTCATGCCCGAGGTGATCGTGGGCCTGTCGCTGCTGCTCATGCTGGTGTCGGCGCAGCGCGCCTTCGGCTGGCCCGAGCGCGGCATGCTCACCATCTGGTTCGGCCACACGCTGCTGGGCATGGCCTATGCCACGGTGGTCATGCAATCGCGCCTGCTCGAGCTGGACAAGTCGCTGGAAGAAGCGGCGATGGACCTCGGCTGCCGGCCCTATCAGGTGTTCGGCCTCATCACGCTGCCGGCCATCGCGCAGTCGCTGCTGTCGGCCTGGCTGCTCACCTTCACCATCTCGCTCGACGATGTGGTGATCTCGGCCTTCCTCTCGGGGCCGGGCGCCACCACGCTGCCCATCGTCATCTTTTCGCGCGCGCGGCTGGGGCTCAATCCCACCGTCAACGCCGTCGCCACGCTGATGGTGGCGGTCGTGAGCGTGGGCGTCATCGCCGGCAGCCTGTGGCTGGCCCGGCAAGAGAAAAAACGTGCGGCCGAGCAGGCTGCTGCCTATCGCAACGCCGGCTGACCGGCGCCGCCACAAGCAGAACACCCATCCAAGGAGTGCAACGATGTCCCGACTCAACCCCGTCGTCCGCGCGCTGCGCATCGGCGCCGTCGCGCTGCCGCTGGCCTGCGCCGGATTGCCCGCGCAAGCCCAGAGCAGCAGCGATCTCATCAAGGAAATCCAGGCGCTGAAGAGCCGGCTGGAACAGCTCGAAAAGCAGGTGTCGGAGCAGAAGACGCAGATCGAGGCGCAGCAGGCCGCGCCCAAGGTCGATCCGGTCGAGTTCAACCGCATCGCGCTCAAGACCGAGGCGATGGAAGACGCCAGCACCGACTCGGGCTTCAAGGGCCTGAAGGTCAGCGGCTTCATCGACCCGACCTACATCTACAACCGCAACACCAACTCGGGCAGCTTCGTCTTCCTCAACAACTTCGACGCCCGCGACGCCAACAGCAACTACACCTACGACAACTCCTACTTCGGCATGGCCGGCCTCGACTTCCAGAAGGAACTCGACGACGGCACGGCCTTCCGGCTGACGCTGGTGCCGCACAAGAGCACCAGCTCGGGCTTCAACCTCGGCTCCATCGTTCATGAAGCCTCGGCCAGCATTCCGCTCGGCAACGACCTGAGCCTGCTTGCCGGCGCCATCCCCGACTGGAGCGGCTACGAAGCCTTCCTGCCGATCGACAACAAGTTCATCACCCACAACCTGCTGTTCGACTTTGCCGCGCCCACCTACTACACCGGCGCCGGCCTGCAATACGCCGTGGGCAAGTGGACCGCCAAGGCGCTGGTCGCCAACTTCAACTCGGCGCGCAATCCGTCCAACACCAAGTCGCCGGTGTTCACCTACCGCGTCGACCGCGAGATCAGCGAGTTCACCGGCTTCGGCTTTGCCGGCCAGCACGGCCGCGTGAACGGCCAGGGCCTGAACATGTTCGAGGTCGACGGCTTCTACACGCGCGGCGACCTTGACCTGAAGGGCCAGATCGGCGCCGGCGAATGGCAGCACAACGCCTTCAACGGCCGCCAGGCGCAGTGGTGGGGCGCGTCGCTGTTCGCGTCCTACCAGCTCACGCCCGCCTGGGAAGGGCTGGCGCGCTTCGACTACCTGAACAACCGGCGCAACGGCGGCGGCACCATCGGCGCCCTGCCCGCCAGCGGCTGCGATGTGCCGCTCGACGCCGACGGCACCTGCACCGGCAACGCCACCGTCATCGCCGACGGCCGCAACGGCTTCGGTCCCGGCATGACCTTCGACAGCACGACCGGCGTGTGGGCCGCCAGCAATGGCGACAAGGGCGCCAACCGCTGGGCCGCGAGCTTCGGCCTCGGCTACCTGTTCAGCGACAACGTGCGCTTCAAGCTCGAATACCGCTACGACCGCGCCAACCTGCCCGTCTTCATCGACACCCGCGACGGCAGCTACGGCAAGGACAACCATCTGCTCGGCCTGTCCAGCGTCATCAGCTTCTGATCGGAACACCGCCATGACCCAAGCCCGCCCCACCTTCGACGGCCGTGCCTTCATCGACGGCCAGCGCGTCGACGCCGCCAGCGGCGCCCGCTTCGACTGCATCTCGCCGGTGGACGGGCAGGTCATCGCGCAAGTCGCGCGCTGCGATGCGCAGGACGTGGACCGCGCCGTCGTCGCCGCGCGCCGCGCCTTCGACGACCGGCGCTGGGCCGGCCTCGCGCCGCGCAAGCGCAAGGAAACGCTGATCCGCTTCGCCGACCTGATGGTCCGCGAGCGCGACGCGCTGGCGCTGACCGAAACCCTCGACATGGGCAAGCCGCTGCGCAACGCCCGCAGCGCCGACGTGATGGGCGCGCAGAACTGCATCCGCTGGTACGGCGAAGCCATCGACAAGCTCTACGGCGAAATCGCGCCCACCGGCGACGACGCGCTCGCCCTCATCACCCACGAGCCGATCGGCGTGGTCGCGGCCATCGTGCCGTGGAACTACCCGATGCTCATGACCAGCTGGAAGATCGCGCCGGCGCTGGCGGCCGGCAACAGCGTGATCCTCAAGCCCAGCGAAAAGAGCCCGCTGAGCGCGCTGCGCATGGCCGAACTGGCGCTCGAAGCCGGCATTCCGCCCGGCGTGTTCAACGTGCTGCCCGGCTACGGCCACGAAGCCGGCGAAGCGCTGGCCATGCACATGGACGTGGATTGCATCGGCTTTACCGGCAGCACGCGCATCGGCAAGCGAATCGTCGAATGCTCGGGCCGCAGCAATCTCAAGCGCGCCTGGACCGAATTGGGCGGAAAGTCACCCAATATCGTCTGCGCCGATGTGGCCGATATCGACGCGGCGGTGGAAGCCTCGATCGGCTCGATCTTTTACAACCAGGGCGAAAGCTGCAATGCGCCGAGCCGGCTATTTGTCGAAAGCAGCATTCGCGACGACTTTCTGGAACGCGCACTCAAGCTGATTCCGCGCTACGAACCCGCCGACCCGCTCGACATGAGCACGACCATGGGCGCGCTGGTGGACGACATTCAAATGCGCTCGGTGCTCGGCTATATCGAGGCCGGCAAGGCCGAAGGCGCGGCGCTGATTGCCGGCGGCGAACAGGCGCGACTGGAATCGGGCGGCTATTACGTGCGACCGACCATTTTTGCCGGCGTGCGCAACGACATGAAGATTGCGCGCGAGGAGATTTTCGGGCCGGTGCTGAGTGTCATCAGTTTTGATGATGTGAACGAGGCGGTTCGGCAGGCGAACGACACGCCCTATGGCCTGCATGCGGCGATCTGGACGCGGGATATTTCGAAGGCGCATCGGATTGCGCGGGCGCTCAGGGCTGGGACGGTGCATGTCAATTCCTATGATGAGGATGACATCACGGTGCCGTTTGGCGGGTTCAAGCAAAGTGGCAACGGTAGGGACAAGTCGCTCCATGCGTTTGAGAAGTACATGGAAGTTAAGACGACGTGGGTGAGGCTTTAAGGAGAAACTATATGAACTGGAAAGTAACTGACATCAAGTCACAACTCAACGAACTTCTCGACTCAGGTGATATATCCGATCGCATACCTCTCTTACTCATCAAGGAAGGATTCTGTGCCCCAATCGAATGTGAAATACTGGACTACAAAGAAAATTTCGAAGAGGATGATAAAAGCTACGCAAAGCTTATCAAAAAGATCGCCAGCTTTTACAATTCCTATGGCGGCTACCTAATATACGGCGTTACTGAAGTCGAGAGCGAGACAGTATTCGCCGTCACGTCAAAACAGCACACCGCACCAAACATAGAAAAAGTTAAAGCCCTCTGCAAGTCATATCTAGATGAGCGCATCGCTGTAACCATGGCTCAACATACATGCAAGAACACCAGCGACCAAGAATCAACAGTAAGCGTTTTACACATTCCAAGACGAACAAGCCAACTACCAGTTGCCTTTATTAAAGATGGCCCCAAGGACACTTTTACAAAGAAGCAGATTTACCATCGAAGTCGCGACGAGTGCATCGAAGCAAAGGGTCATGAGATATTCGATCTCGCAGGGGAACGGCCTTCACCCTTCAGAATCAACGGCACGCCGTTTCGATACGGCATACTCGCAACCAGGCGCATTCAAACAAAACTCCCAGACAAGAATATCATCTGCCCAAATTTCATTGGACGAGCAGACCCCTTAAATCAACTTTGGAACTGGCTAGGAGATGACTTGAGCAGCATCAAACTACTTACCGGCGAAGGCGGACTTGGAAAGTCCAGCCTTGCGTACGAATTTGCTGTTCAAACATCAAAGCTCATCAAATCGCCATTCGAGCAAATTGTTTGGCTAACCGCAAAGCAGAGACAATTTGACGGCAGCAAAGACAGCTATACAGATCTAGCAAACGCAGACTTCGCGAGCTATAGAGAACTACTAGAGTCAATTGCAGAAAACCTACCAGAGCCACTTACCACTCCGCTCAAAGAAATCTCCGATCGAGATTTGAAGCGAATAATAAAGAGCGGACTCACTCAATACCCATCACTATTCATTCTCGATGACATTGACTCGTTGACAACAGAAGAACAAAAGCAAGCCAGCGAAATAGGTCTTATGCTTGGAGCGATGCAGTCAAAAATACTACTCACAAATCGCCACGATCAAACTTACTCACCAGATACCACTATCCGCCTACACGGATTCTCCAGCCCAACGACTGGAGATGAATATGCACAGTACGTTGACAGCCTTTTCTTGCGAGGAATTCTTAGGAAAGAACTTTCGAGCAAGCAGTTGAGAGAATTACATTCGACCACCGAAGGCAGCCCGTTATATACGGAATCACTCTGCCGTCTATTTCGCTTCTCATCATTTGAAGAAGCGCTTAACCGATGGAAAAAGGAAGGGGGAGAAGGTGCACGCCGAGCCGCACTAGATCGAGAAATTCAACAACTCTCGCCAGAGGCGAAGAGAATATTGCTCGCCGCCGCCTTAGTAGGAAGAGCGTCCGTACCAAATCTTTCGGAAATAACCGAATGCAGCCTTGAAAAAGTTGAACAAGCCATTCAGGAGTTAAGCACCCTCCATTTAGTTAGTGGCGATCCGATCGGCGACACACCAAACTTTATCGTTCCGTCAAACACCATCCGCTTAGTCAAGAACAGCGCCCAACTCTTAGCAACCGACCACAAGAAGATAGAGTTAAGAATAAAGGACTTAAGCCAACCCCTTAAGCATGGCAAAGGAAGAGATGATGTATCCCGACTTGCAATTACACAAGCACAAGCGCAAGTGCGCCAACACAAGCACATGGACGCGATTGCAACACTCACGGATGCAATTAAGCTCCGCCCCAAAAACGGGGATCTGAAGGGAGTAAAGGCAGAATTATTCATGCAAATACAACCACCGAGACATGAGGAAGCTCGCCGACTCGCAAGAGATGCAATTCAAATCGGATGCAATCGCCCAACAACATTTGACACATGGTTTGACGCAGAAATGCAAAGCGGCCATTATCCTGGCGCAATCGAAGCTGCAGAAATGGCACTGACCCGAGAAATTGGGCACAACCATGAGTGGCTCATGAAAAATGCAGCCGCACTTTTCACAAAAGCCACTAACAGTGGCATCGGAACCTCCCCCGCTGACAAATTATCGACACTCATACGAGCCAGCGAACTTATACACGAAGCAGTTAAGACAACCCGTGGAGAAACAAGCACAAAATATCAAAATGTCCGCTTCGATGTGCATGACCAAATTTGGTCAGTCATTATTGATGATGGATTGACCCGTCTAGATGAAATACGTATAGCGAGAGGGCAGCTCGAGAAATTTTGGCGCACTCAAGATGTGCGTTTGACGAACGCATCTCGCTGCATTGAAGTAGTCAACGCACTCATCAAGATTGCAAAATCGTCGGTGACGAATGAACGCGAAAACCGCATTGATCTGTATACAGAGGAGTTCAAGCTCTGCGAAAAACTCATTGATGCCAGACTCACTGAATACCCACAAGACACACGGCACCCGCAGTTAATCGAGCGTTGGGAAAAGGCAAAGAACAAATTTCACGACACCCTAACAACATCAGGACAGTGATAAACGTCGACGGCCACAAATACGCCGAGGCAATTAGTAGACGATTTGAAATTCCCAACATTTCACAGGACCCTACTGTTGCACAGGTACTTCTATGTACGTTTGGAGGAGCATCTTCACACCCCTTGCATCGTACTTCAGCCAATTAAATCAATTGGTAGCAGGCTTGCAGAAGATTAATAGCCTGTTTGAAAATGCCCCTCAAAAGCAAATGCGCCGCATGAGCATGCTGCTTATGGCGATCTGAATCATCGCCTCGGCGGTATCGATGCGGCGCTCGTAATCGCGCACGAGGCGGCGCCAATGCGCCATCCAGCCGAAGGTGCGCTCGACCACCCAGCGGCGCGGCAGCACTTCGAAGCCGATCTGGCCTTCGCGGCGGCGCACGACTTCAACGACGAAATCAAGCATTGCCGCCTTGTTCATCAGCGCGGTGCGGTCATACGCCCCATCGGCGAAGAAATGCTTGATGCCGGGCCAGCGCTTCTTGAGGGCATCGAGCACGGCAATCGCACCGGTGCTGTCGGCAATGTCGGCGGGCGTGAGATTGACCATCAGCAGGCGTCCGTCGCTATCGACGGCGATATGGCGCTTGCGACCGACGATTTTCTTGTTGGCGTCGTAGCCCTGTTTGCCTGCGTGCGGCGCCTTGACGCTCTGGCTGTCGAGCACGCCCGCCGTGGGCCAGTCGCGCCCGTTGGCCTGTCGGTCGATCATGAGGACAACTTCGTGCAGCGTCGCGAACAGGAAGCGCCGCAGTAGTTGCCGGAACCACCAGTAGATCGTCTGCCAGGGGCCGAAATCGTGCGGCAGCATTCGCCAGCCGCAGCCCGAGCGCACGAGATAGCGCAAGGCGTTGATGACTTCGCGAAGATCCATCCGGCGCTTGCGGCCCGTGCGCCCGACCGCCGGGAGCAGGGGCTGCAAGGCTGCCCATTCCGCGTCGGCCATGTCGCTCAGGCAGGGATTGGTGTTCTTCGCCGGATTGAATAGACCGCAACGCTCATCACGGCATATGCTGCTGCATATGCCACATCCACGACAGGTCGCATCATGACGCTCGAAGAACGCACCGTTTCCATCTTCCGCAATGGACGCAACCAAGCCATTCGCATTCCGCGCGAGTTCGAACTGTCGGGCACTCAGGCGCTCATGCGGCGCGAAGGCTCGAAGCTGATCATCGAGCCGCTGCAAACCGGCAATCGCCTGCTTGCCTTTCTCGACGCGGCCGAACCGCTCGACGAGTCCCTGCCCGAGATCGAGGACACGCCCGCCGCCGACGAGGACGTGCTGTGAGCGATGGTCACGCCTTCCTGCTCGACACCAACATCCTCTCGGCTCTCACCCGCGATCCGCACGGTGTGGTCCGCGACCGGCTTTGCGCCGCGCTGCCGCTGACCGCCTGCACGAGCATCGTCGTCGCGGCCGAACTGCGATACGGACTCAGCAAGGGCGTGTCCGCGCGCCTGCGCGAACGCGTCGAGGGTCTGCTGGCGAGCATCGATGTGCTGCCATTCGACGCCCCGGCCGACGAGCATTACGGCGACATCCGCGCGACGCTGCAACGGCTCGGTCAGCCGATCGGCCTGAACGACCTGCTCATCGCCGCGCATGCCCGCGCGCTCGGACTGACGCTCGTCACCCACAACACCCGCGAGTTCGAACGGGTGCCGGGACTGAAGGTCGAAGACTGGCTTTCGACCGGCGCAGGGGGATGATGGTCGGGCGCTACTCGCATCACGCCGCGCCGCCCGCGCGGCGCCGCCCGCCGCCGCCATGTACCTCCCCGCCCACTTCGCCGCCCCCTCCCCCGACGCCCTGCACGCGCTCATCCGCGCCCACCCGCTCGCGACCGTCATCCTCGCCGCCGCCGACGCGCCCGACGCCGACCACATCCCGCTCCACCTGCACCTGCCGCCCGACGGCCCGGCGCTGCTGCGCGGCCATGTCGCGCGCGCCAATCCGCTCTGGCGCCGGCTCGCCGACGCGCCGCGCGCGCTCGCCGTCTTCCACGGGCCGTCGGCCTATGTGTCGCCGGACTGGTATCCGTCCAAGCATGCGCACCACCGCGCGGTGCCGACGTGGAACTACGCGGTCGCGCATGCGCACGGGCGGCTGCGCGCTATCGATGACGCCGGCTGGCTGCGCGACTTCCTCGCCGGACTGACGGCCGACCACGAGGCGGCGCGCCCGCGTCCGTGGGCGCTCGGCGACGCGCCGGCCGACTACCTGGAGAAGATGCTCGCGGCCGTCGTCGGCATCGAGCTGACGGTCGAGCGGCTGACGGGCAAGTTCAAGCTGAGCCAGAACCGGCCGGCGGAAGATCGCGCGGGCGTGGCGGCCGGCCTGCGCGCCGAGACCGGCGCGGCGGGCGAGGCGATGGCGCGGCTTGTCGACGGAGAGCACGACTCCCCGACCTGACCGCCAACAACACGCCACGGCACAAGCCGGTCACGCACCGCGAGGAACACGCTTCATGTCAGACGCCAGCCCCACCACCTGCCCGCTCTGCCACCAGCCCAATCGCTGCGGCATTTCCGACTTCGCCAACTGCTGGTGCCGCGCCCTGCCCGTCCCGCCCGCGCTGCTCGCCACCCTCCCGCCCGAGCTGCGCGGCAAGGCCTGCCTTTGCCGCAACTGCATCGAATCCTGGCTCGCCGCCCATCCGCCCGCCGGGGATGAAAAAAAGGCGGCCCCGGGCAACCCCGGCTGACCGCCTTTCGCGTTCCGCGCCGCCGTCATGGCGCGCGGCCGTGTTCAGCGCGGCTTGCGCGCCCGTGCCGCCCGCTTCGGCGCGGCGGCAACGGCCTCCGCCGATACCGCGCCCGCATCCGCCACGGCCGGCGCCGACGCCGCGCCCTCCTCCGACGGCGCACCGATCGTCGCGGCGCCCACCGCCGGCAGCGGCTCCACATGCGCGGCCGACTTGCCGATCACGCCCACCGCGGGCTCGATGCCCGGCGCGGGCTGGGGTGCGACGGCCGCGTCGTCCTCCACGCCATCGACGCGCCCCGCCGCCGACAGCCGCTGCTCGGCCCAGTAGGCGTAGTTGACCTGCACGTTCTCGATCAGCTCGGCATAGCTCGCGGCCTGGGCCGCGACCAGCGCGCCGAACTGCGAGAACACGTTGTATTCCTGGAGCACGAACTTGGAGAGCGTCTTGGCCTGCTGGAGCTGCTCGTACTCGGCGGCGAGCGCCGAGCAGCCTTCGAGCCACAGCCGCTGCTGGTCTTGCAGCCGGCCGGCGATGGCGGTCTGCATCTGGAGCAGCTCGGCCCAGGTGCCGCGGTCGGCGTGGAAGGGCAGCACGCTGGCGCTCATCACGCCGTTCTGGAAGCTGCGCGCGCCGACCTGGCCGAGCATCTGGGCGAACTTGTAGGCGCGCCGCGCGGGCGACGGCAGCGTGCCTTCCAGCTCGGCTTGCAGGGAGGGCGGGGGATTGTCATGCGGCATGGGCTTCTCCTGAGGGGGCGCGGCGGTCAGCCGCCAAGGCGTTCGAGCATCCGCGCGATGGCGGCGATCTGGTAGGCGTTCTTGCTGAAGTAGTCGCCGCCGGTATAGCCCCACCAGTCCCAGCAGCCTTCGGGGTTGAGCGTGTTGACGTCGTCGAGCCCTTCGGCCTGCGGGTAGAGAACGATGATGTCGTTGGCGTCGGCGATTTCGTTGTAGCCGGTGGTGGTGATGTAGCGGTTGCCGTAGGGCGGCATGTTCTGCACGTCGGCGCGGCCGTTGACGTAGTTGGTGTAGTTGTAGCCCTGCTTGCAGCCGTGCAGCGCGATGTGCACCCGGGCCTGGGCGCCGGCCGCCACCGCCGCCGGGATGTAGGCATAGCCGAAGCTGCTCATGCTCGGGCCGGCCAGCCCGAAGAACTCGCTCTGGTCGAAGCGGATCAGCTTGCCGGTGAGCCGCTCCGACGCCGGCTTGAGCCAGGGATAGATGTGGTTGAGCACGTCGTGCGACTGGATGAAGTCGCCGCGGTTGATGTAGGGCGGCTGGTTCAGGCCGAGCGGCACGTCCTCGGGATTGGTGGTGATGATCGAATGGCCGGCCGGCACATGGTCGATGTAGCGCAGGCGCTCGCCGGTCACGCCGAGCAGCTCGTACAGCCGGCGGGTCTGGGCCACGACCGACGAGGCCACGACCGTGTCCTTGCTGCCGGTGAAGACATAGACGCGGTCGTCGGCAATGTTGGCGAGCGGATCGATCAGGCCCTCGGCGGCGGTGTTGCGCGCCAGGCGCAGCGAATGCTCGGCATCGGGCCCCACCGACGGCACCAGCGGGCTCATGCAGATGTAGAGCGCGTTCTGGGTGCGCGCGTCGTCGGGCGTGAAGGCGGCCTTGGGGAAGGATTCGGAGCAGCGGTAGGGGCCGCCGGCAATCACGCCGGCGCCGCAAAAGCGCGCCGAATGGGCCAGATGCAACTGCACGGTCATGAACGCGCCCGAGGACAGCCCCGAGACCGAGCTTTCGCCGGCCACGACGTTGTACTTGGACAGCTGTTCGACCTTGGGATCGATGCCGATCATGTTGACGCCCCTCCTGGCCCGCTGCGGGGCCGCTGACAGGTTTGGTGGATGTGCCGGTCGGGCCGGCCACGCCGGCTGCTGCGGCGCAGGACGATCATCGCGGCGCGGCATGGCAGCCATGTCGCGCGCTGCTTGCCCGAGCGGTAAAAAGTCGCGTGCTGCGACGCAACGCGGCGCGCCATTGGTGCGCCAAACCACGCCGGGTCGCCAGTAACAGGGCCAATTTGTCCGTGGCGCCCCCAACGTGGAACAGTCGCGCGCCTGCCTCTGCCGAAGAACGTCATGTCATTGCACAAATCCACCACCGAGCGCGTGCTTCAGGCGCTCGGCTTCGAAGCCCTGGCCATCCTCATCGCCACGCCGCTGTTTGCCTGGGCGATGGGCACGCCGCTGATGCAGATGGGTGTGCTCACGCTGGCCAATTGCGTGATCGCGATGCTGTGGAACGTGGGCTTCAACACCATATTCGACCGGGCCTTGCGCCGGGCCGGCCGGGCCAAGACGGTGCCGCTGCGGGTGCTGCATGCGGTGCTGTTCGAGGCCGGGCTGTTTGCCGCCACGCTGCCGCTGGCGATGTGGTGGCTGGGCGTCGGCCTGAGCGAGGCGTTTGCGCTGGAGGTGGGCATGGTGCTGTTCTTCATGCCCTACGCCTACGTCTACCACTGGGGCTATGACGTGGCGCGCGCCCGGCTGGTGGCGCGACGCGCCAGGCGATCGAGCGCGACCAGCGCATAGCCGGTGGCGGCAAACACGCCGAGCAGCACGCCGGCATTGAGCAGCGTGCGTTCGGTGCCGAGCGCCGGCAGCTCGATGAAGGGATACGGATACAGCCCGGTGATCGCGCCGCGCAGCAGCGTCAGCACGAAATAGCCGACCGGATAGACGCACCACATCGCCGCGTCGGCCCAGGCCAGCGGCTGGCTGCGCGCGGCCAGCCACCACCACAGCAGATAGGCCGGCGGCGTCACGTAGTGCAGCAGTTCATCGGCCAGCCATTGCGGCCCGTCCTGGGCCGACAGCTGGCGCAGCAGAAAGTGATGGCCGAGCCCGACCAGCACGATGCCGGCCGCGATGCCGCCCGACACGCGCGGCCGCAGCAGCCAGCGCCCGGCGCGCGAGACCGGCGCCAGCGCGGCAAAGCTGCACGCCAGCGCCACCAGCAGATTGGTCAGGATGGTGAAGTAGCCGAAATACACGCCGAGCGCCGCCACCAGCGTGCGACCGAGGCCAAAGCTGTAATCGAGCGCCAGCACCAGCTGGAACACGAGGCTGGTCCAGGTGAAGGCGGCGAGCAGCGCGGCGAAGGGCTTGAGGGGCATGACGGGGCCGGGGACGGTTGGCGCGCATCAGGGAGCGACGGCGCACGCCACGCTTAACGGCCGGTGGCTGCGCTTTCCGTAGCCGCCCGCCGCGTTCAGCCCGCCAGCAGCGAATAACCCGCGAGCCGCCCGAGGCTGTCGTCGACCCAGGCGGCGACGTGGGCGCGGCGCAGTCTGGCGTCGGCGGGCGTCTCGGCGGTTTGCGGCAGCGCGAGCCGGCCGGCGGCCACGTCGGCGTCGAGCGCATCGACGAGCTGGGCCCGGCTGCGCGTGCCGTCGAGCAGCAGCAGCAGCGCGCGGCTGAACGGCACCAGCTTGATGACCTCGTGGCGCAGATTGGTCACGAGGTCGAGCGTCTGCGCCTCATGCCGGGCCCAGGCGCTGGCCACGGGCTTGGCGGCGATTTCGGTGGCGCAGGGCGGCTGCCAGCTGCGCAGCTCGATCAGCCCCGAGACGAAGCATTGCAGCAGCTCCTGCATCAGCAGCCGCGCATGCACCGGCGCGAGCGCGGGCGGAACCCATTGCGCCACGCGCGCGCCGGCGGCGGCGGCCAGCTCGTCGAAGCGCCAGCCGAGCGGCCAGCGTTCGGCCAGCAGCGCCAGCGCGGCCTTGGTCAGCGGGTTCTGGCTGGCGCCCTGCCTGAGCACCTGCGCGCCCTGGCGCAGCGAGAAGCTGGCCGGCACGCCCGGGCGCAGGTCAGGGCCCTCGCCTTCCGCATCGGCGGTGGCGGCCGAGGCGATCCACAGCCCCGGCAGCACCGCCGGCGACAGTCCGCGCTGCGGCGCGAGCGCGGCCTTGCACAGCAGCGTCTGGCGGAAATGGCGGTTGCGGATGAAGTCGAGCTTCTGCTCGAAGGCGACGATGTCGGGGCTGGCCTCTTGCAGCCGCGCGACGATCTCCGGCGCGATGCCCGTGGGCAGCATGGTCTGGAAGTCGGCCTCGGCCAGGTATTGCAGGCCGTGCGCGGCGGCGCGCTCGACGAACTGGTGGAAGTACATCGGCGCGTTGTTCGGCTCCAGATGCTCGTGGAACAGATACCAGTCGGCGGCGCGGTTGAGCTGGTCGAGCTCGGCGTGGAGCTGGCGCGCGTGGGGGCTGCCGTCGGCCGGCACCGCGTCGAGCATCAGCGCGAGGGTGGCGCGCGCGGCGGCGACGCGCTCGGCCGGCGTGGCGCCGGCATCGCCGGTATAGCCGAGCAGGTGGCGCACGCTGCCGCGCAGATGCCAGCCCGGGAAGGTGTTGTAGCTGATGTAGGCGATGCCCTCGGGGCCGAGGCTGCGCGCCGCGAGGTCGAGCACCTTGTCCTGCACCTCGAGCGGAATCCAGCTGAACACGCCGTGGCAGATCAGGTAGTCGAACTCGCCCCAGCCGGCGTCGATGTCCATGATCGATGCGTGCTCAATGCGCACATTGGCAAGGCCGAGCGCGCGGATCGCGGCCTGCCCCTCCTCCACCTGGCGCAGCGACAAATCCACGCCGACGAACTGCGCCTCCGGCAGCGCGACCGCCATCGGGATGAGATTGCCGCCGGCGGCGCAACCCAGCTCCAGCACGCGGCAGCGCGCCAGCTCGGGCGGGTTGAGGCCGAACACCCGCGCGAGCGTGGCGAGCCGGTCGGGATGGGTCTGGACGAAGGCCTGACTGTTGTAGGGAACTTCGTCGTAGCCGTTGGGATCGACGGCGGGCGTGGCGGTGGCAGGCATGGCGGGCGGCTTGAGAGGAGGCCCGGCGATGATAGGCCGGGCCGGCGTGGGGGCTTTGCCGCGCGCGCGCCGACCCGGGCAGCCCGGGCCGGCGGCCGCCTCAGTTCTGCTTGACGACCTTGAGCGAGCCGGCGCTGCCGCCGGTGGCGAGGTACACGTCGCGCAGCGTGGCGGCGCCGCTGGCGCGCAGGCCCACCAGCGTGAACGGCTGGCCGACGCTGCCGGCGGCGCTCACCGCCAGCGTGCCGCCGGTCACGGTCGGCAGCGTGCCGAGCGCGGTGCTGACGGCGCTGGCCGGGTCGAGCTGGGTGAGCGCGGCGCCGGCGCAATCGGTACGGCCGGCGGCCGGCTGGCAGAACAGCACGGCGCCGAGCTGGCCGCCGAGCGAATGCGCGACATCGGGCGCGGCCGGAGCGCGGAAGCGCTCGTTCACGCCATAGCCGGGGCCGTCGATCGGCGTGTCGAGCGGGCTGGCGGCAAGCGGCCGCAGCACGCCGGCCGGCACCACGCCAGCGGCCAGCGTGCGCGGATTGCTGCCGTCGGCCTCGATCGCGACCACGTCGCTCAGGCCCGAGGCCAGCTTGCGCGTGGCGATGAGGGTGTCGCCGACCGCGTCGAGCGCGCGCGGATCGCTGCCGCCGTTGGCGGCAGTCCAGGGCAGATCGAGCTGCACCAGCTTGCCGCCGGCCTTGGGCAGCGACCACACCGTGTCGCTGCCGTCGGTGGCGCGGTAGCGCAGCACGATGTATTTGCTGGTCGCGCCCAGGTCGACGATGCTGCCGCCGCCGCTCAGCGTGGCCACGGCCGCCGCATTGGCGCCGCTGCGCAGCCGCAGCAGCTTGGCGCCGTCGGCAAACCAGGCGTAATCGCTGCCGCCCAGATGCGGCAGGCTCTCCGGATGCTTGCCGCTGGCAAAGTTGTAGACGCTGGCGCCGAGGCTGGCGCCGGTCGCCGTGTAGCTCAAGGCGCGCACCGAGGTGGTATTGCCGTTGACCAGCAGATAGACGAGGTTCTGCCCGGCCAGCTCGCCGAGCCACGAAAAGCCCCAGAAGCCGCCGCCGCTGCCGCCGTCCACATCGCCGATCAGCTGGGACGACCAGTTGTAGTACTTGAAGCTGCCCGACACCAGATCGACGAAGCCCAGCGCCTTGCCGGTGCCGTCGGTGACCGACTCGACATGCATGGTGCCGGTCGGGAAATAGCTCGGCGCGACGGTGGCGCTGTAGCTGTCGCGGACCACGGCAAACAGGTTGTCGGCGCTGGTGGCGCAGTTGCCGTCGGCGCCGGCCTGCACCACGCCGATCCAGTTGTCGAGGCCGGCCGCCGTGCCGCGGTACTGGTGCTCGACATAGCAGGCGTCGGTCACGCGCGACAGCTGCACCGGCGACTGGCTGGCGCTGCCGCGCAGGTCGGCGCGGTAGATGCGCCCGGCGTTGACGAAATAGGCGCGCGACTCGCCGAGGTAGCCGTAGACCGAGCTGGTCGGATCGAGGCTGTAGGCGGCGACGGTATGCACGCTGCCGGGCGCGCCCTGCAGGTCACTGAGGCTGGCGCTGAAGGCCGGCGCATCGGTGGCCAGCGGATTGACGCCGACCAGCGCGGCGACGGTGGCGGTGTTGGCGCTGGTCACTGCCGGCAGGTAGTAGTCGGGCACGGTGCCGGCGGGCGTGGGGCTGGGCGTGGCCGGCGTGGGCGTGGACGTCACCGGCTTGCCGCTGCTGTCGACCCAGACGCCGTTCGAGCCGCCGCCACCGCAGCCGGCCAGCCCGCCGCCGAGGGTCAGGCCGAGAGTGATCGCGGACCAGACTGCGCCGGTCTTGTGCTTGCGGAGGGTCATCGGAAAGCTCTTGAAAATCGGTTGCGCCGGGCAACGGGCCCGGTCGTGCGCGCCGCACTTGAGCCTGCGTTATCCCTTGCCCCGCCTTTCGACGCGCACGATGCCGTCACGCGCGGCGGCGAGTGCAACGCGCCGGGCGACGAACGGCACCGGCCGCCGCGACCGGCTCAGCCGAGCGGCGGGCTGGCGGGCGGGTCGGTCACCGGTGGCAGATCGCCGGGCACCGGCGGCTCCTGGATTGGCGGCGGCTGGTCGGGCGGGGTTTCCGGCTCGGTCTCCGGAATGGGCGGGATGTTGGGCGTGTGGGCCTTCATGGCGACGGTCTCCTGCGGGGCGGGAGCTTCCATGCTCGACCCGGCGCACGCCGGCGGCTGTCGGCCTCGTGGCCGTGCGGCTGTCGGCGCGGGCGCGGCTCAGCCCGCCTTGCGCAACCTGAACACCGCGATGGTGCCGAGCAGATTGGGCAGCCGCCGCACCGGCTTGCCGTGGTTGAGCGCCACGCAATCGAGGATCTCGAAGCCGGTCTTGCGCGCCAGCACTTCAAAGTCGCGGATGGTCGCGCAGCGCAGATTGGGCGTGTCGTACCACTCGTAGGGCAGGCTTTCGCTCACCGGCATGCGGCCCAGCGCCAGCGCCGTGCGATGCCGCCAGTGGCCGAAATTGGGAAAGCTGATGATCGCCTCGCGGCCCACGCGGCCGATCTCGCGGAGGTTCTTTTCCACCTGCACGATGGCTTGCAGGCTTTGCAGCTGCACCACGGTGTCGAAGCTGTCGTCGCCGAACAGGCCGAGCCCGTGGTTGAGGTTGAGCTGGATGACGTTGACGCCGTTGCGCACGCAGGCGGCGACCTTGGCGTCGTCGCGGTCCACGCCGTAGCCGGTGCAGCCGCGTTCGAGTTGCAGATGCGCGAGCAGCGTGCCGTCGCCGCAGCCCAGGTCGAGCACGCGCGAACCGGGCGCGATCCAGTCGGCGATGAAGGCGAGGTCGGTGCGCAGCGGGCGGAGCGCGGGCTTCATGCGGCGGCTCCGGCGAGCTTGGGATTGCGGTTCATACGGCCAGCCCGCGCAGGTCGACGGTGGCGGGCGCTGGCGGCCGGGCGCGGGCGGCGTCGGCGATGGCATCGGCGATCACCTCGAACCAGTTGCGCACCACCAGGTGATAGCGCGGGTCTTCGAGCAGGAAGGCGTCGTGGCCGTGCGGCGCGTCGATCTCTGCATAGCTGACGGCGCGGCCGTTGGCGACCAGCGCCTGCACGATCTCGCGGCTGCGCTGCGGCGAGAAGCGCCAGTCGGTGGTGAAGCTGGCCACCAGAAAGCTCGCGCGCGCCGGCGCCAGCGCTGCCGCCAGATCGCCGCCGTGGCGGCCGGCCGGATCGAAGTAGTCGAGCGCCTTGGTGATGAGCAGATAGGTGTTGGCGTCGAAGTAGCGGCTGAACTTCTCGCCCTGGTAGCGCAGATAGCTCTCGATCTCGAACTCGACGCCGAAGCTGTAGCCATAGCCGTCGGCCGGCGCGCCGCTGGCCAGCGCGCGCAGCTCGCGACCAAATTTTTCGGCCAGGCTGTCGTCGCTCAGGTAAGTGATGTGGCCGATCATCCGCGCCACCCGCAGGCCGCGCGCCGGCACCACGCCGTGGGCGTAGTAGTTGCCGCCGTGGAAGTCGGGGTCGGACAGGATGGCGGTGCGCGCCACGTCGTTGAAGGCGATGTTCTGCGCGCTCAGGCGCGGCGTGCTGGCGATGACGGCACAGTGCGCCACCCGCTGCGGATAGCGGATCGACCAGCTCAGCGCCTGCATGCCGCCGAGCGAGCCGCCCATCACCACCGCCAGCTTCTCGATGCCCATCGCGTCGAGCAGGCGGGCCTGGGCATCGACCCAGTCCTCGACCGTGACCAGCGGGAAGTCGGCGCCATAGGGCTTGCCGGTGGCGGGGTTGAGGCTGCGCGGCCCGGTCGAGCCGAAGCAGGAGCCGAGGTTGTTGACGCCGATGACGAAGAAGCGCCGCGTGTCCACCGCCTTGCCGGGGCCGACCATGTTGTCCCACCAGCCGCGTTCGCCGTTGGCGTCGATGCCGGCCACATGGTGCGAGGCGTTGAGCGCATGGCAGACCAGCACGGCGTTGGCGCGGTTGGCGTCGAGCTCGCCATAGGTTTCGACGACCAGCTCGTAATCGGCGAGCGCGGCGCCGCAGGCGAGCGGCAGCGGTTCGCTGAAGCGATAGGTGCGCGGCGTGCTGTGCAGGGTTTCGTCGGCGTCGAGGGCCGGTGCGGGCAGGGCTGACATGGGGCCGGATTCTAGCCCCGGCCTCCGGGCGGCTCGGCGGGCGGCGTGGCGTCAGGTGCAGCGCTTGCAGCCGGCGCCGCGTTGGGCGCGGTGACGGCGGGCGGCAGCGTGCTGTCGGGCGGCGGCGTCCAGCCGTCGAGCTTGGTCGGGCCGGCGGGCGCGGGCACCGCGTCGCCGGTCATGCAGACGCAGGCCTTGCCGGCGGCCTTGGCGGCATACATGGCGCCGTCGGCGCGTTGCAGCAGCTCGTCGGCGCCGCGCGCATGGGCCGGAAACAGCGCGATGCCGATCGACGGCGTGACGGCGACGCGGCGGCGCTGGAGCGTCATGGGCGGCGAGATGGCGGCCATGATCGCGGCGCCGAGCGAGCGCGCATGCGATTCGAGCGCGACGCTGCGCGGCAGATAGGCGATGGCGACGAACTCGTCGCCGCCGAAGCGCGCCGCCACATGGCGCGTGCCGGCCGCATCGAAGATCGGCGGGCCGCCGAGTGGATCGTGTGCCGGCGCCGGCGCCACCAGCCCGGCGCGCGCCAGCTTGCCGCCGGCGCTGTCGGCCGGCAGCGCGCGCTTGAGCCGGTTGGCCACGGTGCGCAGCAGCTCGTCGCCGGCGATGTGGCCGAGCGAATCGTTGATGCGCTTGAAGCCGTCGAGATCGAGGAACAGCGCGCAGACGCCGGCCTGCTCGCGCCGCGCGGTATCGATCATCGCGGCCAGCTCGACCCGCAGCGAGGCGCGGTTGGCCAGCCCGGTCAGCGCATCGAAGCGCGCGAGATAGCTGATGCGGCGCTCGGCGCGGCGGCGGTCGGTCACGTCGCGCACCACCGCCACCACCTCGCTGTCGGCGCTGCGGAACACCCGCGCCTCGAAGTCGAGCGTCTCGCCCCGGAGCACCAGGCTGTAGTTGCAGACCTCGGTCGCGCGGCTCTGGTGGGCGCGGTCGAAGCAGTCGAGCTGGGCGCGCCAGACCTCGGCCGGCAGGCCCGAGTCGCGGATGTTGCGGCCCAGCAGCAGCTCGGGCGCGGCGACCAGATGCTGCAAATTGCCCGAGATCTCGCGCAGCGTGCCGTCGAGGCCGTAGCGCAGGATCAGGTCGGGCAGCGCGGCCACCAGCGCGGCATTGCGCGCCGCCAGCAGGCTCAGCTCGATGCCGCGCCGCTCCAGCTCGGCGGTGCGCGCGGCGACGCGGCTTTCCAGCTCGGCATTGAGCCGCGTGAGCGCGGTCTCGGCCTCGTGGCGCGCGGTCACGTCGCGGAAGTTGAGCAGGATCGCGCCGATGTCGGGATTGCGCAGCAGGTTGCTGGCCGTGCCCTCAACCAGCGCATAGCCGCCGTCGCCGCGCCGCAGCCGCAGCCGGCCGGAGCTGCGCGCGCCGGGCTGGGCCAGCAGCTCGCTGGCCAGTTCGCGCGCCAGCCCCAGATCGTCGGGATGCAGCCGCGTCGCCAGCGACCGGCCGACCACCTCGGTCGCGCCCAGGCCCAGCAGCCGCTCATGCGAACCGCTCACGTAGAGCACCACGCCGTGGGCGTCGAGCACCATGAAGATGTCGTCCGACCATTCGACCATGGCCTGGAAGCGGTTCTGCACCGCCCGCATGCTGCGCGCGCGCTCCTTGTGCGCGCTGATGTCGGTGCAGATGCCCATCACGCGGGTGACGCGGCCGGCCTCGTCGAACAGCGGGAAGGCGCGGTCGCGCACCCAGCGCACCACGCCGTCGGGCGTGACGATGCGGTACTCGTCGTCGAAGCCGCCCTCGGGCGCGCGCAGCATGGCGGCGCCGACCCGGCCGCGATCCTCGTGATGCACCACGTCGAGCCAGTCGGTGCGGCCGGACAGCAGATCGGCGGCGCTGTGGCCGGCGATCGACTCGACCGTGTGCGACACGTAGAGCAGCCGGCGCGCATCGGCGGTCTTGACCCACAGCACATCGGGGAAGGCGCGCGCGAAGCCGACCAGCACGTCGGCATCGTCGGGGCCGGCGCCGAGGCCGGAAACGATGTAGCTGCCGGTTGCGCCTGGATCGAATGCCATGGTCGCCTTCCGAAGCGCGGCCCGGGATCAGGCGGCGGCGCGCAGGGCGGCGGGTCGGGCCGCCGCCAGCAGGTTGCGGATGACCCGCGAATCGGTCTCGGCCAGCACCGCCTCCGCAAGCTGGCGCGCATCGTCGTGGCGGGCCGCCAGCAGCGCCTGCTTCACATAGGGAATCTGCGCCGGATGCATCGAGAAATTGCGCAGCCCCATGCCGAGCAGCAGCGGCGCCAGCGCCGGATCGCCGGCCATCTCGCCGCAGACCGACACGCTCAGGCCGGCGCGCTCGCCCTCCTCGATGGTGTGGGCGATGAGCGCCAGCACCGCCGGATGCAGCGGATCGTAGTAGTCGGCCACGGTGGCGTCGGCGCGGTCGATGGCCAGCGTGTACTGGATCAGGTCGTTGGTGCCGATCGACAGGAAATCGAGCGTCTGCGTGAAGGCGCGCAGCGCGATGGCGGCCGCCGGAATCTCGATCATGCCGCCGACCGGCACGTCGTCGGGCACCGGCAGGCCGCGCTGCGTCAGCTCGGCGCGGGCGCGCGCGATCTGCTCCAGCGCCGCTTCGACCTCGCGCACCGAACTGATCATGGGCAGCAGGATGCGCACCGGCCCGTAGACCGCCGCGCGCAGGATGGCGCGCAGCTGGGCGCGGAACATCTTGGGCTCGGCCAGGCTGTAGCGGATGGCGCGCAGGCCGAGCGCCGGGTTCTCGGTGCCTTCCATGCGCCGGTCGGGCACGCGCAGCATCTTGTCCGAGCCGACGTCGATGGTGCGGATGGTGACCGGCCGGCCGGCCATCGCCGATACCGCGCGCCGGTAGGCGTCGAACTGCTCTTCCTCGTCGGGCAGGTCGTCGCGGTCGAGGAACAGGAACTCGGAGCGGAACAGGCCGACGCCCGAGGCGTTGACGTTCATCGCGGCGATCGCGTCCTCGGGCAGCTCGATGTTGGCGTGCAACTCGATGGTTCGGCCGTCGACCGTCACGCAGGCGCGCGAGCGCAGCGCGCCGAGCGCGGCCTTCTCGTCGGACTGGCGCAGCACGCGGGCGCGATACCAGTCGAGCACCTGGCGGTCGGGCTGCACCACGATCACGCCGGCCTCGCCATCGATGACGATGAGGTCGCCGTCCACCAGCCGATCGAGCACGCCGCGCACGCCGACCACCGCCGGCACGCCCATGCTGCGCGCGAGGATCGCGGTGTGCGAGGTCTGACCGCCCGCCTCGGTCACGAAGCCGGCGGCGCGCTGCTGGCCCTCGGCCATGTGGCGGTACTCGATCATGTCGGCCGGCGCCACGTCGCGCGCGATGACGATGGGCGGCAGATCGTCGAGCGGCGGCGCGGTGACGCGGCGATGCCCGGCCAACGCCTTGCGCACCCGCGCCACCACTTGCAGCACATCGTGCTTGCGCTCGCGCAGATAGGGGTCGTCCATGCGGTCGAACTGCTCGGCGAGCAGATCGGCGGTCTCGACCAGCGCCCACTCGGCATTCATGCCGCGCGCCTCGATCAGGCCGATGGCGGCATCGACCAGCGCCGGATCGTCGAGCAGCATCATGTGCACTTCGAGGATGGCGCGCAGTTCGTTGGGCGCCTTGCTCGGCACATGCAGGCGCAGATGCTGGAAGTCCTCGCGCACCGTCTCGAAGGCGCTGCGCAGCCGCTCGGATTCGCTGCCGCGTTCGGGCAGGCCGACCTGGCTGTGGGTAATGTCGTCGTGCGCGTCGTCGATGCACAGCACGCGGCCGATGGTCACGCCCCGCGACACGCCGTTGCCGTACAGCGCGAAGCTCATGCCGACCTCACTCGCCTTCGCCGAACTTGTCTTCGATCAGCGCCAGCAGCGCCGCCAGTGCCTCGGCCTCGTCGGGCCCCTTGGCTTCGAGCTGCACCTCGGTACCCTGGCCGGCCGCCAGCATCATCACGCCCATGATGCTCTTGCCGTTCACGCTGCGGCCGTTGCGCGCGATGGTGATTTCGCTGCGGAACCTGCCGGCGGTCTGCGTGAACTTGGCCGATGCACGCGCATGCAGGCCGAGCTTGTTGGGGATGACGGTGGTGGCGCTCGCCATGTCGAATCTCTCCCGTCCGGTGCCGGACTTATTGTTGTTGCTGCTGCTGTTGATGGTAACTGCGCAGCGAGTCGCGTGTCCCGTCGGGAACCATGGTCTGGCGCTGGGGCGCGCGCGAGCCCACCTGCACGATGCCGAGCGTGCCGCCGGTGACGACCTTCTCGGTCACGACCGCAAGCGGCTCGCGCCGATACGAGATGGCGCGCAGCAGCATCGGCAGATTGGCGCCCGAGATGACCTTGGTCTGGCTGTCGGCCACATGCGAAGCGATGTTGCAGGGCGTGGCGCCGAACAGATCGGTGAGCACGAGCACGCCATCGCCGTCGCCGACGGCTTCCACGCTGGCCGCGACGCGTTCGATCATCGGGCCGGGCGGCGCATCGGGCAGCACGTCGATGACGGCCAGCCGGGGCACCTCGCCAAACACATGGCGCGCCGCGCTGGCAAAGGCTTCGCCGAGCGGGGCGTGGGCGACGAGAACGATTCCGATCATGGATGGCCCTGGGAAAGTCCTTGGGTCGGCGCCGGTCGCTGCCGGCACCAGACAAGCCGTGCGGCTCAGCCGCCGACGGCGCGCTCGATCGCGTCGAGCATCGTCCCGGCAACGTCGAAGCCGGTCTGATCCATGATTTCACGGAAGCAGGTGGGCGAAGTCACGTTGATCTCGGTGAGGCTTGATCCGATCACGTCGAGGCCCACGAGCAGCAGCCCGCGCGACCACAGCGTGGGCGCGAGACCGGTGGCAATTTCGCGGTCGCGCGCGCTCAGCGGACGCGCCACGCCGGTGCCGCCGGCGGCCAGATTGCCGCGCGTCTCGCCGGCCATCGGAATGCGCGCGAGGCAGAACGGCACCGGCTCGCCGCCGATGAGCAGCACGCGCTTGTCGCCGTCGACGATCTCGGGCAGGTAGCGCTGAACCATGATCGTGCGGGCGCCGTCGCGCGTCAGCGTCTCGAAGATGCTGCCGAGATTCAGCCCATCGTCGCGCACCCGGAAGATGCCCATGCCGCCCATGCCGTCGAGCGGCTTGAGGATGACGTCGCGATGCTCGGCATGAAAGGCGCGCACGCGGTCGAGGCTGCGCGTGACGATGGTCGGCGCCGTGTACTGCGGAAACTCGGCGATCGCGAGCTTCTCGTTGTGGTCGCGGATGGCGCGCGGCTTGTTGAACACGCGCGCACCCTCGGCCTCGGCGCGTTCGAGCAGGAAGGTCGAGTAGACGTATTCCATGTCGAACGGCGGGTCCTTGCGCATGACCACCGCGTCGAAGTCGGCCAGCGCGATGTCGAGCGTCTCGACGGTGCGGAACCAGTCGGCGCGCGGGCCGTGCGGTTCGCTGTCGTGGGCCACGCCGGTCAGCTCGATGCGCCGCGCCGTCGCCACCACCCGCCCGCCGACGATGGCCATGTCGTGCTGGAGGATGACGTGCAGCGCATGGCCGCGCTTCGCGGCGGCCTCCATCATCGCGAAGGTCGAGTCCTTGTAGATGCGGAACTGTTCGGGCGGGTCGACGATGAAGGCAAGGCGCATGGCGGGCGTTCTTTGAGGGTTAGGCAGCTTCGGTGACGAGCGTGGGCACCAGCCCGCCGACATTGGCCGGATCGGTCATCTGCAACTCGACCGCCGCCGCCAGCAGCGCCAGCCGCGCCACCACGCCATACATGTAGAAGCGGTTGGGCGCCGCATCGCCGGGTCGCGCCAGACAGTCGGGCAGCGAACAGTCCGACGCAAACGGCAGCGGCACGAATTCCATGCCCGGCGCGTTGAGGTTCTCGTCGGTGCCGCGATCGGCATGCACGCGGTAGAAGCCGCCGACCACATAGCGGTCGATCATGTAGACCACCGGCTCGGCGACGCCGTCGTTGACGCGCTCGATGGTGTGCACGCCTTCCTGGATGATGACCTCGGTCACCTGCATGCCGTCCTTCACCACCGACATCTTGTTGCGCTGCTTGCGATTCAGCTCGCGCACCTCGGACGGGTCCTTCACGGTCATGATGCCCATGCCGTAGGTGCCGGCGTCGGCCTTGACGATGACGAAGGGCTTCTCGGTGATGCCGTACTCGCGGTACTTGAGCCGGATGCGGAACAGCAGCTCTTCCACATTGGCTTCGAGGCATTCGTTGGCCGTGGTCTTGTCCTGGAAGTTGACCTCGCCGCAGCGCCCGAAGTACGGATTGATGAGCCACGGGTCGATGCCCAGCAGCTGGGCGAACGACTCGACCACCACGTCGTAGGCCGCGAAATGCTTGCTCTTGCGGCGCTGGGTCCAGCCGGCATGCAATGCCGGCAGCACCAGCTGCTCGACGCCCTGCAGGATGGCCGGCGTGCCCGCCGACAGATCGTTGTTGAGCAGCACCGCGCAGGGATCGAAGCCGGCCACGCCAACGCGATTGCCGTGGCGCTGCACCGGCGCGATGTCGAGCGCGATGCCCTCGGGCAGCTCGACGCGGAAGGGCTCGGTCACGTCCTCGGCCATGGTGCCCAGGCGCACGTCGAGCCCGGTCTGGCGCAGGATCGCCAGCAGCCGCGCCACGCTGCGCAGGTAGAACTGGTTGCGCGTGTGGCGCTCGGGGATGAGCAGCAGCCGGCGCGCGTCGGGGCAGATCGAGTCGATCGCCGACTGGGCCGCATGCACGGCCAGCGGCAGCATCGCCTCGCTCAGATTGTTGAAGCCGCCCGGATACAGATTGGTATCGACGGGCGCGAGCTTGAAGCCGGCATTGCGCAGATCGACCGACGTATAGAACGGCGGTTGATGTTCCTGCCATTGCAGGCGAAACCAGCGCTCGATGGCCGCGTTTGAATCGAGCAGCTTCTTTTCGAGCTCCAGGATCGGTCCGGGATTGGCGGTGACGAGGTGGGGAACCATGGATCGCCTGGGTATGTAAGGAGGATCGATCCAGTGTAGCGCAGTCATTCCGGTGCTCCGGCGGCGCTGCCGGGCGGCCGAAAGGCCCTGCCGTCGGGCCGGAATTCGTTCCGCGCGCCCAGCAAAAAGGGGCGCCGAAGCGCCCCTCTTGCAGATGACGAGCGTGCCTTGCGGCAGTGCTCGTCAGCGCGACCGGGCCCTGGCGGGCGCCGGTCGCAGCCGATCACGAGTGATAGGCCGATTCGCCGTGCGTGGTCAGGTCGAGACCTTCGCGCTCTTCCTCTTCCGTCACGCGCAGACCGACGACGACCTTGACGATCGAGTAGCCGATGATCGACACGACGCCCGAGACGATGATCGTCGTGAGCACGCCCTGGGCCTGGATCCAGACCTGGCCGGCGATCGAGTAGTCGGGGTTCACGGCATTGGCGACGTAGTCGTACACGCCGGTGCCGCCGAGCGACGGGGCAGCGAACACGCCGGTCAGCAGCGCGCCGACGATGCCGCCGACGCCATGCACGCCGAACACGTCGAGCGAGTCGTCGGCGCCGAGCAGGCGCTTGAGACCGTTGACGCCCCACAGGCAGATGAAGCCGGCGACGAGGCCGATGATGAGCGCGCCGTTGATGCCGACGAAGCCGCAGGCCGGGGTGATCGCCACCAGACCGGCGACGGCACCCGAAGCGGCACCGACCATCGAGGGCTTGCCCTTGCCGAGCCATTCACCGACGGTCCAGGCGACGCAGGCGGCAGCGGTGGCGAACAGCGTGTTGCTGAAGGCCAGCGCGGCAACGCCGGTGGCTTCGAGGTTGGAACCGGCGTTGAAGCCGAACCAGCCCACCCACAGCAGCGCGGCGCCGATCATGGTCATGGTGACCGAGTGCGGAGCCATCGATTCACGGCCGAGGCCGACGCGCTTGCCCAGGAAGTAGGCACCGACCAGACCGGCGATACCGGCGTTGATGTGAACGACCGTGCCGCCGGCAAAGTCGAGCGCGCCCTTGGCCCACATGAAGCCGGCGTTGGCCGTCACGGCTTCGAGCGTGGTGGCGTCGGTGATGGCGTCGGGGCCGTCCCAGTACCAGACCATGTGCGCGACCGGGATGTAGGCGAACGTGAACCAGATGACGATGAACAGCAGCACGCCCGAGAACTTCACGCGCTCGGCCAGCGAGCCGAGGATCAGGCAGGGCGTGATCGCGGCGAAGGTGCCCTGGAACACGATGAACGTGAGTTCGGGGATGCCGACGCCCTTGCTGAACGTGGCGGCGATCGAATCCGGCGTCACGCCCTTCAGGAACAGCTTGTCGAGACCGCCGAAGAACGGGTTGCCCGGCGTGAACGCCAGCGAGTAGCCGTAGATGGCCCACAGCACCAGGATCAGCGAAGCGCCGACGAAGACCTGCATCAGCACCGACAGCATGTTCTTGGTACGGACCAGGCCGCCGTAGAACAGCGCCAGACCGGGGACGATCATCATCAGCACGAGCAGCGTCGAGACCATCATCCAGGCGGTGTCGCCCTTGTTGACGGTGAGGACGGGCGCGGCGGCAGCCGGGGCTTCGGCAGCGGCGGCGGCGGCGGGCGCTTCGGCCGCCGGAGCGGCCGGCGCTTCGGCGGCAGGCGCCGTGACGGCGGGAGCGTCAGCCGGCTTGTCCTGCGCCTGCACCGACGAGAAACCGAGGCCGGCGGTGAGGACCGCGGCAGCGAGGAGTGAACTCAGGGTTCGGGTCATTTTGGATTTCCTCGGTCAGAGCGCGTCTTTGCCGGTTTCGCCGGTTCGGATGCGCACCACCTGTTCAAGGTCGTAAACGAAAATCTTGCCGTCGCCGATCTTCCCGGTGCGGGCCGCACCTTCGATCGACTCGATCGCGCGTTCGACGAGGCTGTCGTCCACCGCTGCCTCGATCTTGACCTTGGGCAGGAAATCGACGACGTACTCGGCCCCGCGATACAGCTCGGTGTGGCCTTTCTGGCGACCGAAGCCCTTGACCTCGGTCACGGTGATGCCTTGCACACCGATGGTCGAGAGGGCTTCACGGACTTCGTCAAGCTTGAAGGGCTTGATGATGGCAGTGATGAGTTTCATGAGAAGCCTCGGGAGAAAGCGCGCCGAGAAGACCGGCGCGCGGGAAATCAGAACGTCTTGGAAACCGACGCGACGACACCGGTCTTGCCACCGTTCTTGCCGGTTTCGCCGGTCACGAACAGGGCCTTTTCGGAGGTGCCGATGACCGACAGGCCGAGCAGCCAGCCGCTCACGTCCTTGGTCGCGCCGACCTTCCAGTCGGTCACGTTGTCGGCGATCAGGCCGACCTTCTTGCCGTCGCTGATCTTCTGGTAGCCGACATGGCCCAGGACATTGACGCCTTCGATGACTTCGTAGGCGCCGTTCAGCTCGCCGTACCACGAACCCTTGGTGTCGGCGCCGTTGCCCTTGAGCGAGAAGAAGTCGGTCGTGGCGTACCAGAACTTGGCGGCGATGGGGCCATAGCTGCCGCCCACGTAGAACTCGCCGTTCTTGTAGTGCGTGGCGCCGTTGGCGCCGGTGCCCGGGTAGGCGTAGTAGTAGTAGCCCACGTCGTAGCCGAAATCGCCGAGCGTGGCCTTGTAGCCGCCGTAGAAGTCCATTTCGAGCGAGGCGCCGGAATACAGCTTCTGCTCGACATTCGAATTCCAGTTGCCGATGTAGAAGCCGCTGGCATGGCCCAGATCGAAGCCGCCCTGGAAGGCCGGCTTGTAATTGGTTTGCGTAAACCCGCGGAAACGGTAGTCGCTGACGAGGCCTGCATTACCGGCAAAGGTCCATTCCGGGGTTTCTTCGGCATGGGCAATGCTGGCGATACCGCCAAAAGCGGCGGCCATGGCGACAGCGAGGACGATTTTCTTCACGTGTTTTTTCTCCGTATGTGATGGGGACAGCCGCGGCGGCCGCCCCTGGGCGAGCCCGGCAACAAGTCGCAAGAGCTGTGCCAAGAAAGTCACGACTAACCGTCTCCATCGGGTAACAGGGTACAACTTTGTGTCAATGCACTTTTCTTGTGCGCGCACACAAACGGAGTTCCGGATTGGTGCGCAAGTCTGATTCGCACCAATTGAATGCAAAAGCTGAATGAAAGCCGTCATAAAAGCCCGTGCTGGCGCGCCGTTACACTGCAAATCCCCGAATTCGTTCAAGAAAGTCACTCATGTCGAAGCCCGCATTCCTCGACGACTTCCAGCAGAAGCTCGCCGATTTCATGCGCAATTCACCGGTTGCCGAGGTCGATCGCAATCTGCGCGCAACGCTCACGCAAGGCCTCGCCAAGCTGGATGTGGTGACGCGCGAGGAATTCGACGTGCAGGCGGAAATCCTGGCCCGCACCCGCGCCAAGGTCGCCGAGCTGGAAGCGCGCATCGCGGCGCTCGAAGCGGAGCGCACGCCGCCTGCCGCCTGACCGGAGCCGCCCGATGAGCCTCGCCGTGGTCCGCAGCCGCACCCTGCTCGGGATGACGGCGCCGGAAGTGCTGGTCGAGGTTCATCTGGCCAACGGCCTGCCGGGCATGACGCTGGTCGGCCTGCCCGAAGCCGAGGTGCGCGAGGCGAAGGATCGCGTGCGCGCCGCCCTGCTCAATGCGGGTTTCGAATTTCCGGCGCGCCGCATCACGGTCAATCTGGCGCCGGCCGATCTGCCCAAGGAAAGCGCGCGGCTCGATCTGCCGATCGCGCTCGGCATCCTGGCCGCGAGCGGTCAGGTGCGCGGCGACGATCTCGACCGTTTTGAATTTGCCGGCGAGCTGTCGCTGTCGGGCGAGCTGCGGCCGATTCGCGGCGCGCTGGCCATCGCCCTGGCCCGCCGCGAGGCGCACGCCACGCGCCGGCTGGTGCTGCCCGAAGCCAGCGCGCGCGAAGCCTGCCTCGTCGCCGACGGCAGCGTGCATGCGGCGCGCACGCTGGCCGAGGTCTGCGCCGCGCTCGACGGCAAGGGCGGCCTCGAACGGCTGGAGCCGACGTTTGCGCCTGCGCCCGCCAACGGCCCCGATCTGGCCGACGTGAAAGGTCAGGCCCAGGCCCGGCGCGCGCTGGAAATCGCCGCCACCGGCGCGCACAGCCTGCTGCTGGCCGGGCCGCCCGGTACCGGCAAGAGCATGCTGGCCGCGCGGCTGGCGTCGATCCTGCCGCCGCTCGACGAGCGCGCCGCGCTCGAATCGGCGGCGCTGCTGAGTCTGGCCGGCCAGTTCGACGCCAGCGCCTTCGGCCGGGTGGTGGTGCGACGGCCGCATCACAGCGCGTCAAGCGTGGCGCTGGTCGGCGGCGGCAATCCGCCGCGGCCGGGCGAGATTTCGCTCGCGCATCGCGGCGTGCTGTTCCTCGACGAGCTGCCGGAATTCGCGCGCAACGTGCTGGAGGCGCTGCGCGAGCCGCTCGAAGCCGGTCGCATCACCATCTCGCGCGCGGCGCGCCAGGCCGAGTTTCCGGCGCGCTTCCAGCTGGTGGCGGCGATGAACCCCTGCCCTTGCGGCCAGCGCGGCAATCCGCGCGCCGCCTGCCGCTGCACGCCCGAGGCGGTGCTGCGCTATCAGGGCCGCATCTCGGGGCCGCTGGCCGACCGGCTCGACCTGCATGTGGAAGTGCCGGCCGTGCCCGAGGGCGAGCTGATCGCGCCCGGCGCCGGCGAACCGAGCGCTGCGGTGGCGGCGCGCGTCGCCATCGGCCGCGATCGCGCGCTGCAACGCCAGGCCAAGCCCAATGCCGACCTCGAACCCGGCGAAGTCGAGCGCCATTGCCGCGCCGGCAGCGCCGCGCTCGAACGGCTGCAAGCGGTGAGCGCGCGGCTCGGCTGGTCGGCGCGCAGCTTTCATCGCGTGTTGAAGATCGCGCGCACGGTGGCCGATCTTTCGGGCGATGCCGACGTGGCGGCAACCCACATCAACGAGGCGGTGCAGTATCGTCGGGGCCTGTTCGCCTCGGCCTGACGGCCGCCCTCACTCCCCCAAGAAACATCATGCTCAGCCGCGACAATCCCCCCGTCTTCGACCCCGCCGCGCTCGACCGGCTGCGCATTCCGGTCGGCTCGGGGCAGGTGCCGCTGGTGGTGACCACGCTGCGGCTGTTCATCGAGACCACGCCCAAGCTGGCCAACGACGTGGTGCGCGGACTGCGCGAGGGCGAGGTAGAACTGGTGCGGATCGCGGCGCACACGCTCAAGTCCAACAGCGCCATCGTCGGCGCCGAAGCGCTGGCCCAGCTGGCGCGCGAGATCGAGGAAAAGGCGCGCGACGGCAAGCTCGAAGCCGCCGCCGGCAGCCGCTTCGAACGGCTGTATGCCGAGAGCGTGGCCAAGCTGGTCGGCGCGCTCGCCGACGAATCGCGCAAGGCCGGCATCGCCTGAGCGGCGGCCTGACCCGGGCCCGGCGCGCGGCCCGACCGGCCGGCTCAGGCCACCGGATACCAGCGCGACATCAGCTCGAAGGACCGCGCCAGCAGATCGCTGCCGGCATTCACCGCCACCGTGCGGCCGTCGTTCAGCCGCAGCAGCAGCCGCGCGCCGCCGTTGATGCGCACCAGCCGCACCGCCTCGATCTCGTCCCAGCTCACCTGGCGCTTGGCCATCCAGGTCTGGCGCAGGCCCTCGCCGTCGATGGTCATGGTCGAGCGCAGCAGCGCGTAATAGCTCGCCAGCAGCAGCACGCCGGCCACGCCGAGCCCGGCGCGCACATTGCCGTCGAGCAGGCCGGCGGTCTGGTCGAAGGCCCGCGCGGCGGTGAAGGCGATGCCGATCATCACCGCCGTGGCGAGGCCTTTCATCATCGGACCGTAGGCCGGCCCGGTGATGGGCTGGCGCGCAAAGCGTTCACGCGGATGGCCGGTGGGTTTGCCCGGATCGAAGGACTTCATGGGGTCTTCCTTGCTCGTGCGCGCGCCAGGGCGGCCTGCGCGATGGCGTCGACTTCCTCGGCGGCACGACGCAGTTCGGCCTCGTGTTCGCGCGCAAGCCGGTCGAAGCGCAGCGGCAGCTGGGCCCAGAGCGCGCGCTTGGCCGCCGGCGACAGCGCCGACCAGCCGGCGATCTCGTCGAGCGTGCGCAGGCAGCCTTCGCACAGGCCCGAGGCGGCATCGATGCGGCAGACCGCGCGGCAGGGGCTGGGCAGGCGATTGCCCTCGTCATAGCAGTTGCGCAGCTCGAGCCAGCGCCGCTCCAGACCGAAGACCTGCCCGTGCACGGCCGGCGCCCGTCAGCGGAAGACCACGGTGCGCCGCCCGTTGAGCAGCACGCGGTCTTCGAGGTGGTACTTGAGCGCGCGCGACAGCACGTTCTTTTCAACGTCGCGGCCGTAGCGCACTAGGTCTTCGGCGGTATCGCCGTGGTCGATGCGCACCACGTCCTGCTCGATGATCGGACCGGCATCGAGCTCGGCGGTCACGTAATGGCTGGTCGCGCCGATCAGCTTGACGCCGCGCTCGAAGGCCTGGTGATAGGGCCGCGCGCCGATGAAACTGGGCAGAAAGCTGTGGTGGATGTTGATGACGCGGCCCGAGTACTTGTCGCAGAGCTGCGGCGACAACACCTGCATGTAGCGCGCAAGCACCATCACGTCGCCACGATGTTCCTCAAACAGCCGGTCCACCTCCTGATAGGCCGCCGCCTTGGTGTCGGGCGTGACCGGCACATGGAAATAGGGCACGCCGTGCCATTCAACGTAGCCGCGCAGGTCGTCGTGATTGCTGATGACGCAGGCGATGTCGCAGGCCAGATCGCCCGAGCGCCAGCGGTACATCAGGTCGACGAGGCAGTGATCCTGCTTGCTCACCAGCAGCACCACGCGCTTCTTCTGGCGCGAGTCGGACAGGCGCCAGTTCATCTCGTAGCCGGACGCGATCTGGCCGAAGGCGGTCACGAAGGACTCGATGCTGCCCTCCAGCGAATCGGCCTTGATGACGTTGCGCATGAAGAAGCGCCCGGTGTCCTGGTCGGCGTGATGGTTGGCTTCGACGATCGAGCCCTGGCGGTCGGCGATGAAGCGGCTGACCGCCGCGACGATGCCGACCCGGTCGGGGCAGGACAGCGCGAGCGTGTAGGTGTGTTCGTTGTTCATGATGGCCGGGCGATGCGGGAAGCGGCGCAGTTTACCGGCCGCCCCCGCGCCGCTTCAGCGCAGCGGCAGCCCGGCCTTCTCGCGGTACACCGCCGCACGCCGCCGCACCGCCGCGTCGCGCAGCGCGAGCAGATCCTCGGGCGGACGGTCGATGGTGAATTCCATGTCGTGCGCCAGCCCGTCGCGGATGCCGTAGCACCAGCCGTGGATGACCAGCCGCTGGCCGCGCGCCCAGGCCGCGCGCACGAAGGTCGTGCGGCAGACGTTGCGCGCCTGCTCGATCACATTCAGCTCGCAGAGCAGGTCGTGCGCGGCCGGCTCGTCAAGGCCGTCGAAATGCTTGGTGTGGCGGAACAGCACGTCCTGCACATGGCGCAGCCAGTTGTCGGCCAGCCCGTCCATGCCGCCGCGCAGCGTGGTCAGCACGCCGCCGCAGCCGTAGTGGCCGACCACCATGATGTGTTCCACCTTCAGCACGTCGATCGCGTATTCGAGCGTGGACAGGCAGTTCATGTCGGTGTGCACGACCACATTGGCCACGTTGCGATGCACGAACAGCTCGCCCGGCGCCAGATCGACGATGTCGTTGGCCGGCACCCGGCTGTCGGCGCAGCCGATCCACATGTACTTGGGCTTCTGCTGCGCCACCAGGCGCGAGAAGAATTCGGGATCGCGGTCGGTCTGGCGCCTGGACCAGCGGCGGTTGTTGGCAAACAGCTCGCCCAGGTAGGTGTCGTAGCTGTCGTAGGCGTCGTCGTTGCTGTCGGTCATGGTCTTCTTCTTCGGTTGACGGGGGGAGGATCGGCCGGCGTCAGCGCGCCGCTTCGGCCTGGAGCATGCGGATCAGATCGAGCTCGGGCGCCGGCCGGCCAAAGCCGGTGAGCGCCGCGCTGATCTGGCCGCGATGATGGGTGCCATGGTTGAACACATGGGCCAGCGTCGCGCCGAACGGCGTCCGCATGGCCTCGCCATTGACGCGCGTGTAGACGAGGACGGCGTCGAGCCGCGCCGGATCGAGGTCGGCAAGCCAGCCGCTCCAGCCGGCGCTGGAGGTCAGTAGCGCGCGCGCCAGCGCCTCACGGTCGGGCTCGACTTCGGCGTCGAGCGCCAGCACGGGCAGCTCGGCGCCGGCAAAGCGCGCGAACCACAGCCGCTCGGCCACCAGCAGATGGTTGAGCGTGCCGTGGACGCTGCCGAACACCAGCCCGCGCTCGGCGCGGTACTGCGGCTCGGGCATGGGCGCCACATGGCGCTCGATCAGCTCGCGCGTGGCCCAGGCGTGATAGCGGGCCAGCGTGATGTAGGGCTCGGGGATCATTCGGTCCACCTTCGATGCGGTGCAATGCGCGCCGGCGGGCGGTGCAGCGGCTCCGGGCCGGCGCGGGTACCGGAGCTTCGGGCCGCCGAGGTCAGCCCTGCTCGAACAAGTCGCCATCCACATAGAACCAGCGCCCGCCATCCTTCACGAAGCGGCTGCGTTCGTGCAAGCGGTGCGCGCGGCCGGCGCCCTCGCCCGGCCCGGCGGCGCGCCAGCGGGCGATGAATTCCACCGTGCCCCACTCCGGCGACGACTGCGCCGCGGCCTTCACCGTGAGCCCGAGCCAGCGCGTGCTGCCGTCGAGGTCGAGCGTGGCCGGGCGGGTGCTGGCATGCCAGGTGTCGCGCAGCCAGTCGGCGCGGCCGAGCGTGTAGGCGCTGTAGCGCGAGCGCATGAGCTGCTCGGGCGTGGCGGGCAGTTCGCCAGCGTCGAGGAAGCGGCCGCAGCAGCGCGCGAAGGCGCCGCCGCCGCAGGGGCAGGCTGCGGGCGCCATCAGAAACCGCCGCGTTCGAGCCAGGTTTCGAGCATGCCGAGCCGGTCCCAGCCCCAGAACGGCTCGCCGTCGACGACGAAGTAGGGCGAGCCGAACACGCCGCGCGCCTCGGCCTGCCCCACCACATGGCGCAGCTCGTCCTTGACCGTGGGATCGGTCATCGCGGCCGCGATCCCGGCCGCGTCGAGGCCTTGCTCGGCCGCCACCGCCGCGACCACCTCGGCCTCGCCGATGTTGCGGCCCGCGGCGAAATAGGCCGCATAGAGCGCGAGCGCGAAGCGCCGCGCGCCGCCCTCGTCGCGGCGCGCCAGCCACAGGAAGGCGCGCGACGGATTGGCCGCCGAAATCGGGAACAGCGCCGGCAGCCTGAACGGAATCCCGGTAAGCCGCGCGATGCGGGCCCAGTCGTGGCGGCTGTAGTCGCCCTTGTAGGGCACTTCGGCGAGCGGCCGCGCGCCCGTGGTCTTGAAGATGGCGCCGAGCAGCACCGGATGCCAGTCGACGCCGCGGCCGAAGCGCGCCGCGAGCGCATCGATGCCCTGGGCGGCGAAATATCCGTAGGGCGACGAGAAGTCGAAATAGAAGTCGATCGATGCAGTCATGCTTTCTCCGTCGGGCCGGGCGCCGTCACACGCCCCATTGCGCCGCTGGCTCCATGCCGGCCAGCACCGCGAGCGTCTGCTGCATCAGCGCCACCGACTTCTCGACGCCGTCCTTGACCGAGACGATGTCGACCGTGGTGACGATGAGCTGGCGGCCGGCGCGCGCCACCTCGGCGCGGCCGATCAGCTTGTCGCCGACCGCCGGCGCGAGGAAGTTGATCTTGAATTCGACCGCGACGATGCCGTCGTCGATGCCGGCGCGGGTGCAGCCGGCCGCGCCGCCGGCGGCGTCGCCCAGGGTGGCGATGACGCCGCCGTGGTAGTAGCCGTGATGCTGGGTGACGGCGTCGGAGAACGGCAGCTCCAGCACGGCGCGGCCGGGCGCAAGCTCGACGATCGTCAGGCCCAGCGCGCGGGCCGGGCCCTGGTTGCCGTAGGCGATGCGGATCTTGGCTTCGAGGCGGGAATCGAGTTCGGTCATGACGGGCAGACAATGGTTGGGCCGCAGCGGCGGCCGGGATTGAAGCAGGCGCGCGCGGCTGCCGCGCCGTTGGCCGCACAGGTTACAAGGGCGTTCCGGCGCTGATCTATGCTCCGTACTCCCCCGCACGTCAAAGCCCCATGAGCCACGCCGTCCTCGACTATCCGTTCTCCGAACCGCCGCCGCCCGCCACGCTCCAGCAGGTGGCGCCCGGCATCCACTGGTTGCGCATGCCGCTGCCGGTGGCGCTCGATCACATCAATCTGTGGCTGGTCGAGGACGAGATCGACGGGCGCCAGGGCTGGACCGTGATCGACACCGGCATCGGCAACGACGCCACCCGCGCGCTGTGGGAGGAAATCTTCGCCGGCTATTTCGACGGCCATCCGCTGCTGCGCGTGATCTGCACCCACATGCATCCCGACCATGCCGGTCTGGCCGGCTGGCTCTGCGAGCGCTGGGACGCGCCGCTGTGGATGAGTGCCGCCGAATACCTCACGGCCTTCATCGCCTCGCACGGCGCCGGCATGAACGACGGCGCGAGCATGGTCGAGCACTTTCGCGCCCACGGCCTGCCGCCGGCCGACCACGAAACCATCCGCCATCGCGGCGGCTTCTACGGCCGCATGACGGCGCCGCTGCCGGCGCGCTACCGCCGCGTGATGGCGGGCGAGGCGATCCGGCTGGGCGGCCACGACTGGCGCGTGATCGTGGGCGTGGGCCACTCGCCCGAGCATGTGTCGCTGTACTGCGCCGGGCTGGATGTGCTGATCGCCGGCGACATGCTGCTCCCGCGCATCTCGGCCAACGTGATGGTGGCGGCGCATGAGCCCGAGTCGAATCCGCTCGCCGATTACCTCGCCAGCCTGCGCGGCTTTCTGAGTCTGCCAGCCGGCGTGCGCGTGCTGCCGTCGCACGGGCTGCCGTTTGGCAATGCGCACGGCCGGGTGCACGACCTGCTCGATCACCATGCCGAGCGGCTCGATGAAACCCGCGCCGCCTGCGCCGCCCGGGCCGAGGGCATCACCGCCACCGAGCTGGTGCCGGTGCTGTTCCGGCGTCAGCTCGACATGCATCAGATGACCTTCGCGCTCGGCGAGGCGCTCGCGCATCTGCACTGGCTGTGGTTTGCCGGCGAGCTGACCCGAGTGCAGGCCGACGGTGTCTGGCGCTTCAAGGCCGTGGCCGGCTGAGCCGACGACGGCGCATGCCGCGCTGTCACGCGACAGTGCGCGGCGCCGTCGGTGTCGCCGCGGCGGCTAGCTCGCCGCCGGCGCAACGGTCGCGCCACACGCCGGGCAGAAGCGCGCGCCGGCCGGCAGCGGCGCCGCGCAGTGCGCACAGGCCGGCGCCGCCTCGACGACGGCGGCATTCGCGGTCGCCGCGCGCAATTGCGCATGCAGGCTCGCCGCGCTCGCCTCCGACAAGGCCGTCGCGGCCAGCGCCGACGGATCGATCATCGCCCGCTCGCCGGCCTGCAAGACCGCCAGCCGTTCGGCATCGGCGGCCGCGCCCGGCGCGACGAACACGCTCTGCGCCTGACCGAAGCCGGCCAGATGGTCGACCAGCGCGCGCGCCTCCTTCTGCGTGGAGAACATCGCCACCACCTGGCGCGCATCGTCCTTCGCAAACGTCACCGACTCGATCCGCGCGCGCCACACGCGCAGCGTCATCGCCTCGGTGCGCACGACCTGGTTCTGGGTGTTGAGCCTGCTGTTCCACGCATTGCCGGTGCCGATGCTCGACGCGGTCCAGCTGCCGATCATCTCGACCCAGGTCAGCGTCGATTCGAAGTCGAAGCGCCCCCACACCGCCGCCGACGCGCGCGTGCAGAACGCCGCCACCAGCCCGAAGATGAGCGCCAGCCCGACCGGCACATGCCCCGGCGCCAGCGCGAAGAAACCGCTCGCGCCCTCGCCGTCCGCCTGCGCCCGGACCCAGCCCAGCGCCAGCAGCACCGCCGCCAGCGTCAGCAGCAGCGCATAGGCGTCGAGCGCCGCCAGCCAGCGATGGCGCGGATGCGAGAACGCGCCGTGAAACCCCGGCGCGGTGGTCGAGGCCACCGGCATCGGCTGCGTCTCCTCGAACAGCTCGGCCGCGAACTGGCCGGCGCCGCGCGCAAGATCGATCTGCGGCTCCAGCCGGATGTAGCGGCGATTGGGAATGCCCTCGGTCCAGCGCGACTGGAAATGCCGGTCGAGTTCGTCGAGCAGCGCGCCGGGCGGCGCATTGAGCGCCAGCGTCGCCTGCTCGCGGCTGCGCTCGGTGCTCGGCTGGGCGCCGGTCTGGGCCAGCAGCGCAGCCAGGATGAGCAGCACCGCCACCAGCGCCGTGCCCAGCAGCGCGAAGGTCTGCACATGCAGGCTCAGCGGCAGCGGCGGCAGAGTGGGGCCGGCCAGCGCCACCAGCACCGGCGCCAGGATGGCCAGCGCGATCAGCGCCACGAAGGTGGCCGTGCTCATGCGCGCGCGGTCCTCGGTCACCAGCGGCCGCAGCACAAACCAGGCGCCAAAGGCGCAATAGCCGGCCGCCACCCAGGGCCGGCTTTGTGCCGTGCCGAACAGGAACCAGCTGGTGCCAAAGCTCGCCAGCGTGGCCAGCAGCGCGATGGCGTTGAAGAACTGCTTCTGCATCTGGTTCTGCACGCCGAGCGGCGCGGTAATCAGGCGCGGCAGCAGGTGATAGAGCACGCCGTTGAAGGCGCCGCGCGGCTCGGGATATTCGATGCCGCCCTGGCGCAGCATCTCGCGCAGCGCGTCGGCCTTCTTCGAGCTGCCGGTCACGCCGGCGCCGATCTCGGGCGCGAGCGACGCCGGCCGGCCCCGGCCAAAGAAAAAGCGCAGCCGGCGCGCCGCGATCGCCGCCGCTGCCAGCCCGCTGGCCAGCAAAGCCAGCCCGACGACGAGCGGCGCCAGCGCGCGCGGCCCGGCGCTGCCGAGCGCGCCGCCTTGCAGCACGTCGCGCGCGAGCAGCAGCGCCAGCACGCCACCGCCGATCAGCGCCGCCGCGCCGAGGAACAGGAACAGGTTCTGCACCCGGTAGGGATTGGGCAGCTCCAGCCGCCGGCTTTCGGAACTGTAGTCGTAGCTCATCGCGCTGCTCCCGGGGCGCTGGGCCCGTCGGTCAAGGGCTCGCGCGGGCGGCTGCCGGCGAGTGCGGCCGATTGTGGTCAGGGCAGGCGCGCAATCCCAAGCGGCTTGGGATTTGGTTTCGCGTTGGTCGCCGGGCGGCGGGGGATGGCGCGGCCCGCGGGGCGGCACCCACCGGCTGAGTCAGTCGCGCAAGGGCTGGGTATCGCCGCTGCGCCGGGTCGGACTGCGCGCCGGCCGGGTGTCGGCTTCGGCGGCATCGATGGCTTCGCGCACGGTGTCGGGCGTGGCGGTATCGCGCATCGCGCCGTGGCGCGTGGCCGGGCCGCGCGGCGTCAGGCGCGGATGGCGGATCTTGCGCAGGTCGATGCGCGGCTTGCGCGGCGCATTGGCGAACAGCAGGTCGTAGAGCGCATTGGGCAGCAGCCGCAGCAGCGTCGCCACCACGCCCATGCGCCACGGAATCACCTGGAAGCTCGCGCCACGCGCGATGGCCTTGGCGGCCGCCTCGGCGAAGTCGTCGGGCTGCATCAGGAAGGGCATGGGATAGGGGTTGTCGCGCGTCATCGGCGTGGCGACATAACCCGGCGCCAGCGTGACCACGCGCACGTTGTAGTGGCGCATCTCCAGCCGCAGGCTTTCGGCATAGGCGATGGCCGCCGCCTTCGATGCGCTGTAGGCGCCGGCGCCGGGCAGGCCGCGCACGCCGGCCACGCTGGCCATCGCCACCAGGGTGCCGCGCCGCTTGGCCTTCATGGCTTCCAGAAACGGCTGGAAGGTGGCGACCAGGCCGACCACATTGGTCTGGAGGATGTGCTCGAACACGCCCAGGTCTTCCTGCAACTCGGTCAGCGTGCCGGCCGAGATGCCGGCATTGGCGATGACGATGTCGGGGCAGCCGAAATTGCGCATGTGGGCCAGCGCCGCCTCGCGCAGCGCCGCCGCGTCGTTCACGTCGGCGATGTGGATGCCGTAGCGCGAGCGCGTGAACGGCGCATGCGTGGGCAGCGACGCGACCAGGGTGTTGAGCTTGTCCTCGCGCCGCGCCACCAGGCCGATGACCGCGCCCTCGCGCGCATAACGCCGCACCAGCGCCGCGCCGATGCCGCTCGACGCCCCGGTGATGAAGACGTTGAGCGGCCGTCCACCCCGGCCGAAGTCGGCAGACATGTCGAGGAAGGGGATCAGCGACCGGAACGAAGCTGGGCGACGAGGAAGTCCATGACCTTGATCGTGGCCTCGCGTGAGCCCGCCATCGAGGGTGCCGTCAAGTACCGGCCACCGAGGCCGACCGAAGGCGTGCCCTCGATCTTCCAGGCGTCGACCACGCGGCGCTGGTTCTGCGTCTTTGCCTGAACGCCGAAGGAATTGAAGGTATCGGTCCATTTCTTCCTGTCGATCCCCTGCTTCGCGACGAAATCGGCGATCGCCTCGGGACTGTTGAGCACGACATGGTCGCGGTGCATGGCGTTGAACACCACGTCATGCAGCCGGTCGGCCTCGCCGAGCGCTTCGAGCGAGTAGTAGAGCCGCGTGTGGATCTCGGCGCGCGGGTCGAAGGCCACCGGGGCACGCTTGATGACCACGTCGGCGGGCTTGTGCGCGATCCAGGCGTCGAGCGCCGGCAGAAAGTCGTAGCAGTGCGGGCAGCCATACCAGAAGAAGTCCATCAGCTCGATCTTGCCGGCCGGCGTGCCGACCGGCTGCTGCGGATCGACGCGGCGGTAATCGCGCCCCTCGACCGGCGCCGGCTGGGCCAGCGCAGGCAGGCTGGCGGCCAGCGGCAGCGCGGCGGCGCTGGCCAGCAGACGGCGGCGGGCGGTTCCGGAAACGGACAGGCTGATGACTTGGTGTGCGGGCATGAGAGCGTGACCGCGCGAGGCGGCATCGATTGAAGTTAGAGGACAAGCGACGGCGGAGTTCATGCCGCGTCGCCAGGACGGTCGCGCGGTCAGCGCAGCCCGACAAGCGTAGAAGCCGCCCGGGACGGACGGTGCCATGTCGCGCCTGACGGGCGGCTGTCGCCGCGCAAGCCGGGCGCCGGCATCACTGCGCGCGCACCACCGAGGCGTCGATGCCGTTCTGCGCCAGCGTCTGGCGCATGCGGTTGAGATCGTCGAGCTTGACGACCGGGCCGATGCGCACGCGGTAGATCGGGTCGCCGGCGCCTTCGCGCGGGCTGACGCGGGCGTCGTAGCCCAGCAGCGCGAGCCGGGCGCGCATCGCGTCGGCATCGGCCTCGTTGCGGAAGGCGCCGGCCTGGAGCAGGTAGCGCGATTCGGGCGCGGCGGCCGGCGCGGGCGCGGCGGCGCTGCCGGTGGGGGCGGCGGGCGTCTCGCCGGGCTTGCGGCCGGGCATCAGGTCGTAGAACGAGAACTGGCGATCGCCCTGGGGCTGGCCGGCGGCCGGCGGCGCGGCGGGCGTAGCTGCGGCGGGCGCCGGGGCCGGCGCAGTGACGGTCGCCGACCCCGGCGGCTGGGCCGGCATCGGTGTTTCGCGCGAATAGAAGGGCTTGTTCGGATCGGGCGGCGCGCTGCCGATGGGCTCGCTGTCGGCCTTCACGCTCGGCCGGTTGACGAAGGGCACTGGCGCCTTGGTGATGAACAGCGCCACGCCGACGGCGACCGCCAGCCCGGTCACGAGCCCGAGGACGAAGCCGAGGAAGGTGCCGCCACGCTGGCTGCGCGGCGATGCGGAGGGGATTCGTTTCATGGCTTTCCTTCTGGGCCGGGGCGCCGCGAACGGGCGCCCGCCGCGCGGCTTTTTCAGGCCGCGCAGCTGGGCATCACATCTTGTCGGGCGCGCTCACGCCAAGCACCGCGAGCGCATTGCGCAGCACCGTGCGCGTCGCCAGCAGCAGCGCGAGGCGCGCGGTCTTGAGCGCCGCATCGTCCACCAGCACCCGCTCGGCGTTGTAGAAGCTGTGGAAGTCGGCGGCCAGCTCGCGCAGATAGAAGGCCACCAGATGCGGCGCGAAATCGGCCGCGCCGGCAGCCAGCGTGTCGGGGTATTCGGCCAGCCGCTGCATCAGCGCCAGCGCCTTCTCGTTGCCCGCGCCGGCCAGCGGCGAAATGTCGGCCGACGCCAGCACCGCTTCATCCACGCCACCGGCCTTGAGCACCGAGCAGATGCGCGCATGCGCGTACTGCACGTAGAACACCGGGTTCTCGTCGCTCTGCTTCACGGCCAGATCGACGTCGAAGATGAATTCGGTATCCGCCTTCCGGCTGGCCAGAAAGAAGCGCACCGCGTCGCGGCCGGTCCAGTCGATCAGGTCGCGCACCGTCACATAGCTGCCGGCGCGCTTGGAGATCTTCACCTCCTCGCCGCCCTTCATCACCGTGACCATCTTGTGCAGCACGTAGTCCGGAAAGCCCTCGGCGATGCCGATGCCGAGCGCCTGCAGGCCGGCGCGCACCCGGGCGATCGTGCCGTGATGGTCGCTGCCCTGGATGTTGACCGCCTTGGTGAAGCCGCGCTCCCACTTGGTGACGTGATAGGCCACGTCGGGCACGAAGTAGGTGTAGGTGCCGTCGGACTTGCGCATCACGCGGTCCTTGTCGTCCTTCACCTTGCTGCCGGCAAGCGCGCCCAGCTCGGCAAAGTCGGTGGTGCGCAGCCACAGCGCGCCTTCGGCCTCGTAGGTCTTGCCCGAGGCGATCAGCGCATCGACCGCCGCCTTCACCTTGCCGTCGGTGTAGAGGCTCGACTCCAGGTAGTAGTTGTCGAAGCGCACGCCGAAGGCTTGCAGGTCCAGGTCCTGCTCATGGCGCAGATAGGCCACGGCGAACTGGCGGATCGAGTCCAGGTCCTCGGCATTGCCGCTGCCGGTGAATTCGCGGTCGTCGGCCTGCACCGTCTTGCCGGCGAGGAAGTCGGCGGCGATCTCGGCGATGTAGTCGCCGTTGTAGGCCGACTCGGGCCAGCTTGCATCGCCGGGCTTGTGGCCGCGCGCGCGCGCCTGCACCGACAGCGCCAGATTGCCGATCTGCACGCCGGCGTCGTTGTAATAGAACTCGCGGTGCACCTGCCAGCCCTGGGTCTTGAGCAGCGTGCAGATGGCATCGCCGAGCGCCGCCTGACGGCCGTGGCCCACATGCAGCGGACCGGTCGGATTGGCCGACACGAACTCGACGATCACCCGGCCCGGGCTGGCCGCGGCCGGCGCCAGACCGAAGCCCGCGCCCTGCTCCAGCACCTGCCGCACCACGCGCTGCTTGGCGCTCGCGCGCAGCCGCAGATTGACGAAGCCCGGGCCGGCCAGCTCGGCCGATTCGATCAGCGCAGCGCTCTCGGCGTCTTCCTGAAGCGCCTTGACGATGTTTTCTGCCAGTTCGCGCGGGTTTTTCCTGAGCGGTTTCGCGATTTGGAGCGCGACGTTGGTGGCAATGTCGCCGTGCGCGGCGACCTTCGGGCGTTCGAGCGCGATGTCGGGGGTGGCACCGGGGGCTGCAACCGTCACCGCGCGGCCGAGGGCGGCGATGAGGGCCTGTCTGAGTTCGGGAAGCATGGGCAATCGCGGAGGTCGGCGCGCAAGGGCGGCGCCGGGCCGTGGATTGTAGCGAAGGGGTTGGGCCGAATCGGCCGGCAGCTTCGCCCCTTATCGCGGCTTTGCCGGCCGCGCATCGCCCCGATGATTCGTCTCACGGCAGCGGCGTCGCCAAGTCCACCCGTCCGCGCCAGCAACGCAACCCGTTTTTTTCGCCCAGCAGGGGGCCAGCCATGATCGAAGAACATTTCCCGTATGCCGTCGGCGCCATCGTGTTCGCGCTTGCCGCGAATGGCATGTGGGTGCCGGCCATCTTCGTCGGCGCGCTGGCACTGATGGCCTCGCCGCTCATCTACGCCCGCGATCCCGACGCCGAGTACGAAGTCGAGGACCGGCTGCGCCGCGAAGACCGCCTGCGCCGTCAGCACCGCGAGGACTGAGGCCGCACCGCAAGCCGACACATCCGCGCCGCAGCGCGCATTGCACGCGGGCGCACAATCGCCGCCATCCGGCAACCAGGAGGCGGCGATGTCTTTAGTCAGGTTTTCCAGCAAGGCAGCGGCCGAGGTCTTCATGCTCGAAGACCATGCGGCCCGGCTGATCCAGGCCATCGGCAAGACGGCCGACGCCCGCGGCGTCATCACCGCGGCACAGATTCCGGGCGCCCTCGCCGCCCTGCGCGGCGCGATCCGCGCCGAACAGCAGGCCGAAGCCGAAGCCGCCGCACGCGGCCTGCCGCTGGCCGACGAAGACAACGACGAGGCGAAGGAACGCCGCGCCAATCACGTCAGCCTCGACCGCCGCGCCTTCCCGCTCATCGAGATGCTCGAAAAGTCGGGCGCCAAGGGCGTCGACGTGCTCTGGGGCGTCTGAGCCGCCCGCTTCCAACGACAAGAACATCGCACCGCAAACGACAAAGGCCCGGCCCCGCTGCGAGGCGGGAGCCGGGCCTTGTCTTGCTGCGGTCCTGCGTGGTGACCGACCGCGCCGCAACTGCGTGTTCCGGGCGCCTGCGCGCCGGACGCTCAGCGCACGCTGCCGCGCCGGAACAGATTGATGATGGCCAGCAGAATCACCGCGCCGAGCAGCGACACCACCAGGCTGGCGAGACTGAAATCGCCGGCATTGATGGTGCCCGCGCCCAGCATCGGGCTGAGCAGCCAGCCACCGAGCAGCGCGCCGATGATGCCGACGATGATGTTGAGGAAGATGCCCTGCTGCGCATCGGTGCGCATGATGAGCGAGGCGATCCAGCCGAGAACGCCGCCGACGATGATCCAAGCGATGAAGCCCATGCGTCTCTCCAGAGGTTTGCAAGGTTGAGGGGGATGTCGCTGCCTGGCGGCGTCGACGTGCAGGCAGTGTGGTCGCCGCGCCGCTTCGCACCTGTAGGAATGGCTGCCGTCGCGCTGTCGGGCGCGCGGCCTGCGATGCCGACGATTTGCCCGACGCCCACCGCATCCGTTGTCGAGGTCGTTGCATGAACCCGCCCCGCCCGCCCTGTCCCGACGCCGAGCGCGCCGACGCCGATCCACTCGACGCCTCGCTGCCCGAACTCGATCTGCCGCCGGCCCTGGCGCGCGGCGAACGCCGGCTCGCCGGACTGCTCGGCGCGCTGCGCCAGCTGGTCGCCGGCGTGGCGTTGCAGGGACTGCGCACGCTGTTCTTCGAGCAGCACGGCGACCGTCTGCCGACGCGAGACGGCCCGGCCATCACCCTGCTGTTCGTGGCCGCCGCCTATGCCGCCGCGCTGCGCTGGGTGCCCGAATACGGACTCGCCGCCGGCAGCGGCTATGCCGCCTTCTCGCTGCTGGTGGTGGCCTGCGTCAGCGCCAGCCAGCGTCAACGCTTTCGCGTCGCCGCCGCGCTGTGCAGCGGCCTGCTGGTGCTGGACCTGTTCGCGGCCACGCTTTACGCGCTGTTTGCCGGCCAGGACTGGACCGTGCTCAACCTCGCCACGCTCGGCTGGGAACTGCTGGCCGCCACGCTGGCCGCAAGACGCATCGCGAAGCACCAGCCGCAACGCGCCAACTGAGCCCCAGCACATTCACCGAGGGGCGGCGCGGGGTTCGGCCGGGGCGGGACGTCTGGCGCGCCGAGCGAAGGCGACGGGCGCCGGTGAACGCCGCAGGCGTTCAGGTCCGCATGTTTGAGGCCGAAGGCCGAGTTGGCGGACCGGGCCGGCGCCCGTCACCGCAGCGAGGGAAGCCTTGCGCAACGCGCAAGGCCGCGCCAGTCGTCCCGCCCCGGCCGAACTCCGCGCCGCGCCGCCATCAGGCCAAAGCAGCCAGACCGCCGCTCACCCGTTCGCCGCATGAATCGTGTCGCGCACGATCGGATAAATCCCGCTCGTCCACTTGCGCCCGCTGAACACGCCGTAATGCCCGACGCCGGTCTGGATGTGATGCGTGCGCAGATACGGCCGCACGCTGCGGCACAGCTCCTGCGCCGCCATCGTCTGGCCGATCGAGCAGATGTCGTCGCGCTCGCCTTCCACCGTCAGCAGCGCGCTGCGGCGGATGGCGCCCGGATTGATGCGCCGGTCGCGCCAGTTCATCAGCCCGCGCGGCAGCAGATGCTCCTGGAACACGTCGCGCACCGTCTCCAGATAGAACTCGGCCGGCAGGTCGGCGACCGCCAGATATTCCTCGTAGAAGTCGGCCACCTGCTTCGCCGCCGCCTCGTCACCCGCCACCAGATGCTCGTAGAGCGACTTGAAGCTCTGCATGTGGCGATCGAGATTCATGCTCATGAAGGCCGTGAGCTGCACGAAGCCCGGATACACGCGCCGGCCAAAACCCTTGTGCGGCGCCGGCACCGTGCTGATGAGCTTGGTCTCGAACCAGTGCATCGGCTTGCTCATTGCAAGCTCGTTGACCTTGGTGGGATTGATGCGCGTATCGACCGGCCCGGCCATCAGCGTGAGGCTGAGCGGCTGGGCCGGATCGTCGTCCTCGGCCATGAGCGCCGCCGCCGCGAGCGACGCCGGACAGGGCTGGCAGATGCTCATCAGATGGCTGCCCGCGCCCATCTCGCGCAGGAACCAGATGATGTGCTCCACATACTCGTCGAAGCCGAAGCGGCCGGCCGTGAGCGGCACGTCGCGCGCGTTTTGCCAGTCGGTGATGTAGACCTCGTGGTCGGTGAGCATGGTGCGCACCGTCTCGCGCAGCAGCGTGGCGAAGTGGCCCGACATCGGCGCCGACAGCAGCACGCGCGGCTCGCCCGTCACGCCCTCCTTGCGGAAGCGCACCAGACTGGCGAAGGGCGTGGTCATCACCACCTCCTCCACCACCGCAAACCGGCCGCGCGGCGTGTCGACCGCCGTCAGGTTGAACGGCGGCCGCTTGTGCGTGAGCCGGGCCCGGTTGAACACCTCGCAGGCCGCGCCAAAGCGCCGCAACTGCGATGGCTGCTCGACCGGAAAGCCGCTTTCCTCAAGGCTGCGTTCCAGCACCTGGGCCCAGGCGGCGCCGGCCTGGGCCAGCATGCGCCACGGCGCGAGAAGGTCGGTCTGAAGCTGGTAGGCGGTGTAGGACATCGTTGAGCTTTCTGACGCGACGCGCGTGCTTGCGCGCCGTTTGCGGAAGGTCAGCAAATACTGCGCCACTCACCCCGAATGGCGCGATGTTTGCGAGGCCGTCCGTCGGCAGATACGCGCGAGCAATGCCGGTGCAGATGCCGATGCCCGGCTTCATTTCCCGCGCGTAAGCTCGATTTGCCCACCCGGAACCCCCGGGCCGGACCCGGCGCGACGCCACCCGCACCATCCGCGCCACGACTCAAACGGAGACCCCCAATGCCCCAGGCCATTTCCCCTGCCGTGCTCACGATCAGCAGTCGCAACTATTCGTCGTGGTCGCTGCGCGGCTGGCTGCTCGCGCGCCTTGCCGGCATCGAGTTCACCGAGAACGTCATCTCGCCCGACGACCCGTCGGCGCGCGCCGAACTGCTGCTGCTGTCGTCGTCCATCCTGGTGCCCAGCCTCAAGCACGACGACGTGCTGGTGTGGGACACGCTGGCCATCGCCGAATACCTCAACGAGCTCAAGCCCAAGGCCGGTCTGCTGCCGGCCGACCGCGTGGCGCGCGCGCATTGCCGCGCCATCAGCGGCGAGATGCATTCGGGCTTCACCGCGCTGCGCTCGGCGCTGCCGATGAACCTGCGCGGCCACTTCCCCGGCTTCAAGGTGTGGACGCGCGCCCAGGCCGACATCGACCGCATCTGCTCGATCTGGAACGACTGCCTGAGCAAGTACGGCGGCCCCTTCCTGTTCGGCGCCAAGCCCACCGTGGCCGATGCGATGTACGCGCCGGTGACCACGCGCTTTCGCACCTACGACGTGAAGCTCGACCGCGCGAGCTATGCCTATTGCGACACCATCCTGGCGCTGCCCGAGATGCAGGAATGGATCCACGCCGCCAAGACCGAGCCGCTCGAATTCGACGAGCTGGAAGCGGAATTCTGAATACGGGTTCGGGACGGCCGGCGCCGCCCGGCGCGGCCGACGACACGCTGCCGCGCGAGGCGCTGTGGCGGCGCGACGAGCTGGTCAATCTGCTGACCGCCGCCGGCACCCTGGCCGGCCTGTGCATCACCGTGGTGGCGCTGATGAAGACGCTGGTCAACGCCGCCCACGCGGCGACCATCGTCGACGACCTGTTCGCACTCGGCGCCCTGCTGTTCCTGCTCTGCGTCTACGTGATCTTCTGGGCCCTGCGCACGCGCCGGCCCGGGCTCACGCTGCGGCTCACGGCGGTGGCCGACACGCTGTTCCTGGCCGCGCTCACGCTGATGACGGGCGCGGCCTTCGTGCTGGTCTACACGGTGTGGTGAGCGCGGCGCGGCGGGCGAACCGCGCGCCGCGCCGCCACTCGGGCGCCAGCCGCTGGGCCGCTCCGCCACCTAGCCGCGCGCGAGCGCGCGCAGCCGGTCGGCCAGCCCGGAATGGCGCCGCGTCGCGCGCCTGACGCAGCTCTCCAGCACCGGCCGCGCGGCCCACAGCCGCAGCTCGCGCCGGCTGCGGGTGATGGCGGTGTAGAGCAACTCGCGCGTGAGCAGGCGCTGGGTCGTCGAGCCGTCGGCGGCATCGGGCAGCACGATTTCCACGCGGTCGAATTCCGAGCCCTGCGACTTGTGGATGCTGAGCGCCCAGGCGGTTTCGCAGGCCGGCAGCCGCGCGACCGGAAATGCGCGCAGGCCGTCGCCAAGCCGGAACCAGGCGCGCGCGCCATCGGCGTCGTGCAGCACCAGACCCACGTCGCCATTGGCCAGCCCGGTGCCGGGATCGTTGCGGGTGATGAGCAGCGGCCGGCCGTGCGGCCAGTCGCCGTTGCCGGTGGCGTCGGGCCGGCCGGCGGCGGCCAGCCGGGCGGCGGCGAGCCGGGCCAGCGCCGCATTGAGCGCGCGGGTGCCGCGCGGGCCGTCATGCACCGCGCAGAGCACGCGGGCGCGCTCGAAGGCGGCGAGCGCGGCATCGGGGTCCACGGCCGGCTCGGCGAGGCAGGCCAGCACCGGATCGAACAGCGGCAGCAGCTCGCGCGCGAGCGCCTGGGCGCCGAGCGGGCGGCTGTCGAGGCTGACGCTGGCGGCGGGCGCGGCAGCGGCAGGCGCATCGGCGGGTGCATCGGAGGCGGATGCGGCGGAGGACGGCGCGCCGTTCGTCGGCTGGCTGGCGGGGGCGGCGCCGAACAGGTCGCCCTGGGCGCTGGGCGCTGCTGGTGCCGGCCTGCGCCGCGACGGTGCGGCGCGTCGCGCTGCGTCGGATGCGGCGGTTGCCGCGTGGGACGCCACGCCGCTGGCAGCCGCGCCAGCCGCGTCCGCCACGCCGCCCGCATCGAGCGCCGCGAACACCGCCGCCACATCGGCCCGCCCCACCTCGGCGGCGAGCCGGCCGACCGGGCTGTCGGCGGCAAAACGTTCGCCGGCGCGCAGCCGGGCGATGGCCTGCGGCAGCGGCGGATCGTCGCCGGCGGCCAGCTCGGCCAGCACCAGCCCGGTCTCGACCGAGGCGAGCTGGTCGGGGTCGCCGAGCAGCACCAGCCGCGCGCCGGGCCGCACCGCGTCGGCGAGCCGGCGCGCGAGCGTGAGGCCGAGCATCGAGGCCTCGTCGACCACCACCAGATCGGCATCGAGCGGCCGGCCGGCGTGATGCCGGATCGCGTCGGCCTTGCCCGGCACCAGGCCGAGCAGCGCATGCACGGTGCGCGCGGGCGGCAGATGGCGCCGGCGCACCACCAGATCGGCCGGCAGCAGGTCGAGCTGGCTGGCGAGCGCCTCGTTCATGCGCGCGGCGGCCTTGCCGGTGGGCGCGGCCAGCAGCACGCGCGCCTCGGGCTCGGCCTGAAGCACGGCGGCGATGCAGCGCGCCACCGTGGTGGTCTTGCCGGTGCCCGGCCCGCCGGTGATGACGACGAAGCGCTCGGCCAGCACCCGCTCGACCGCCGCGCGCTGGGCCGGATTGGGCCGCAGATTGGCGAACAGCCGCTCGACCAGCCCGGCCGGCGCTGCCACGCCCGGCGCACCGGTCGCGAGCGCATGCAGCGCCAGCGCCAGCCGGCGCTCCGAATCGAAATGGCGCGCGAGATAAAGCCGGTCGGCCGCGTCGAGCACCAGCGGGCGGTCGGGCGGCGGCAAGGCGGCGGTGGCGGCATCGCCCGCCTCCGGCGCCGCCACGCCGGCCGCGCCGACGCGCAGCACCACCGGCGAGCCTTCGAGCGCCGCGCGCAGCCGCGCCGTCGGCAAACCGGCCTGGGCCGCGACCGCCTCCAGCGGCAGGCAGGCATGGCCGAGCGCATGCGCCGCCACCAGCGCGCGCGTGGCCGCCTCGACCGCCGCCGCATCGCCATCGCGGCCGCCGAGCGCGCGGTGATGAAAGCCGAGCAGCCGCCCCAGCGCGCCGTCGAGACCGCCGCCCTCGGCTGAAACGGAAGCGGAAGCCGCAGCCGGCGCCAGCAGCGTGGCGATGTCGGGACGGACGGCGCTCATGCGCGCTCCTCGTGATGGGCGTCGCGCGCGAGGGCGCGGTCGAAGGCGAGCAGCGCCGGCAGCTCGACCGCCAGCGTCAGCACGCCGGCGCCGGGCAGCGCCGGCGTCATGCCGCGCACAAACAGGTAGAGCGCGCCGCCCAGATCGCGCGCCGGGTCGTAGCCGGCGCCCAGGCGCAGCCGCAGCCAGCGGTGCAGCGCCAGCAGATAAAGCCAGGCTTGCAGCCGATAGCCCTCGGCGCTCATGGCGGCGGCCAGCGCCGGCGCGGCGTAATCGGCCAGCCGCTCGCCGAGCCAGTTGGACTTGTAATCGGCCAGCCACCAGCGGCCGTCGTGCGCAAACACCAGGTCGATCACGCCGCGCAGATAGCCGCCGGCAATGCCGAGCCGCGCGGTATCGACCGGCGGCAGCGCAATGCCGTGCTGGCGCAGCGCGGTCAGGCCGTGCTCCAGCGCGCGGCCGCCGAGCGGGATGGCGAACTCGACTTCGCGCGCGGTGTGGGCCGGCGGCAGGCTGGCGAGGCTGGCCGGCGCGGCAATGCCCGAGCCGAACAGCGGCGCCGCGCCGATCGCATCGATCCAGCCGGCAAAGGCGGCGCGCACGTCGATGTCGGCATCGGCTGGCAGGCGCGGCCAGGGCAGCGCGGTCTGCGCCGCCGCCGGCCGAGTCCAGTCCAGGTTCTCGACGAAGGCGTGCAGCTCGACGCCGGCTTCGGGCCCGCGCGGATAGCGCCAGCGCAGGTCGGCGGCGGCGGCGGTTTCGGCGACCGGGTCGGGCGCGGCGGATGCGGCGCGCGGCGGCTCGGCGTCGGCATCGCGGCCGGCGGCGCCGGCGAATTCATCGCGCTCGGCCGCATGGTCACCGGCGTCGGCGCGGCCGTGCAGCAGGCTGGTGAAGCTGGTGTAGCGCCAGGCCGCCGGAATCCGCGCCGGCGCCGGCGCCGCATGCAGCCCGACCGCCGAGGCGCCCTCGGCCAGCAGCGCGCCCACATTGCGCCAGTCCGGCGCGGCGGCGATGCCGATGGCGGCCGGCGCGCGGTCGCGCATCGCATCGAGCGCGGCGCGCACCGCCTCGGCCGTGCTGTCGCCCTCGGGCAGGCCGAGCAGCCAGCCGAGCGCCGAATTGCCGATGCCGCCAAGCGGCCCGGCCACCGCCAGACAGGCCTGCTTGGCGCGCGTGACCGCCACGTAGAGCAGCCGCAGCGCCTCCTCGCTTTCCTCGTCCCAGGCGGCCTGGACCGCAGCCTCGTCGGCCGCGAAATGCAGCGTCGGCTGACGCTCTGCCGCCGGGTCGTGGAAGAACACCGGGCCGGCGGCGGCCACCGGCGACCTGGGCTTGCCCTTGTCGTCGCCGGCCTTGGGCGGCTTGCGCGCGGCCCACAAAAACGGCAGCAGCACCACCGGGTACTCCAGCCCCTTGCTCTTGTGGATGGTGACGATCTGCACCAGGTTCTCGTCGCTTTCCAGCCGCAGCTGGGCCGCCTCGCCGGCGCTGCCGGGCGCCTCGATGCGGGCGGCGAGCCAGTCGGCCAGCGCCTCGGGGCCGGGCAGATCGCGCGCGGCGGCGTCGGCCAGCTCCATCAGATGCGCGAGGTTGGCGAGCCGGCGTTCGCCGTCGGCCAGCACGCCGAGCCGGCCGGCCAGGTCGTGCGCCAGCGCTAGGCTGCGCAGCATGGCGAACACGCCCTGGGCCAGCCACAGGTCGCGCGCGGCGGACAGCAGCTCGAAGCCGTCGGCATGGCCGGGCGCGCCGTCGGCGATCAGCGCGCGCCGGCCGTCGAGCACCTCCTCGGCGCTCCAGCCAAACCACGGCCCGGCCAGCGCGGCGCGCGCGGCGACGCTGTCGCGCGGATTGGCGACGCCGCGCAGCAGGTCGAGCAGCGCATGCGCCTCGGGCGTCTCGAACACCGCGCGCCGGGCGCTGAGCGCGCAGCCGATGCCGGCGGCGAGCAGCGTGCGGCGCATGAGTTCGCCCTCGGCATTGGTGCGCACGAGCACGGCGCAATCGCCCGGGCCGAGCGGCTTGCCGGCGATGCTGGCTTCGGCGGCGGCGCCTTCGGCCAGCAGCTCGGCCAGCGCCGCCGTCGCGGCCTGGGCGGCGGCCGCGAGCTGGGTCGCCTTGGTCGCGCCCTCCTCGGGCGCCAGCCACAGCCAGCGCAGCGGCGGGCCTTCCGCACCGGCGCGCAGCAGCGGCGCCACCTTGGCGCCGGCGGCCGCCGGCGGATAGCGCAGCGCCTCCAGCCGAAACGGCCGCTCGCGCGCGAACAGCGCATTGAAGCCATCGAGCAGCGGCGCGGTCGAGCGCCGGTTGGCGACCAGCTCGCCGGCCTGCGCGGCACGCGCGATGGCGGCGTAATAGGCATCGAGGTCGGCGCCGCGAAACGCGTAGATCGCCTGCTTGGGATCGCCCACGAACAGCGCCAGCGTGGTCTGCGGGCGCGGGCCGTAGATGGCCGAGAAGATCGCGCTCTGGGTCGGATCGGTGTCCTGGAATTCGTCGATCAGCGCGGCCGGATAGCGCTCGGCCAGCGCGGCGGCCAGCACGCCGCCATGCGCGCCGTCGTCGAGCGCGCTGCGCAGCCGGGTGATGAGGCTGGAGAAGCCGAGTCCCCCGGCGCGTTCCAGCCGCGCCGGCAGCTCGCGGCATACGGTCTCGAACACGTCGCGCAGCGCCCAGGCCACGGCGGCGGCGCCGGCGTCGGTTTCCTCGGCGGCGGCGGCGCAGAAGGCGTCGATGGCGGCCGCGAGCGGCTGGGCAAAGCTGTCGGTCGCGCCCTTCTTGAGCCGCGAATGCAGCCGCTCGGCGCCGAAGCGGGTGAAGGCGTCGAGCGTGTCGGCGTCGGGCAGCGCATCGCTCCACACGGCGGCGTCGATGCGCGCCTGCCAGCCGTCGATCCAGTTGGCGCGGTAGGCGCTGCCGCTCAGGCCCTTGCAGGCGCGCACCGCGTCGACCAGCGCCGCGCCGTCGCGCTGCCAGTGGGCGCGCAGCGCGGCCCAGTCGCGCGCCAGCCCGGCCAGCGCGCTGCCGAGCGCGGGCGGCTCGCCGCCGAGGCATTGCGCCTCCTCGCGGTTGAGCAGCATGCCGATCTTGTCGGCCAGCTCGGCCGGCGCGACCCAGGCCGCCTGCACCCGCGCCGCCAGCCAGGGATGAAGCGGCGCCGGGCACCAGCCGGCATCGCCCGGGTCGTGCGCCACCACCTTGCGGCGCCACCAGTCGGCCACGGTTTCGCGCACCGCGCCCGAGATGTCGTCGAGCAGTTCGAGCTGGAAGCGCTGCCGGCCCGAGAAGGCGCGCTCGGCCAGCGCGCGCTGGCAGAAGCCGTGGATCGTGAACACGGCGGCTTCGTCATAGGCGCGCAGCGCGGCGACGAGCTGGCGCCGGGCCTGCGCGGGATCGGCGAGCGCGGCGGTGTAGCGGGCGCAGAAGCCGTCGTCGGTGGGGGCGGGCTGGGCCGTGGTGTCGGCGTCGCCGGCATCAAGGTTGTCGGCGTCGAAGTCGGCGGCGCCGCCCTCCTGCGCCAGCCGCCACTCGACCCAGCGCAGCAGCAGCGCGAGCCGGTCGCGGATGCGCGCGCGCAGTTCGGCGGTGGCGGCCTTGGTGAAGGTGACGACGAGGATGCTGCCGATCTCCAGCCCGCGCTCGACCACCAGCCGCGCGACCAGCCCGGCCAGGGTCCAGGTCTTGCCGGTGCCGGCGCTGGCCTCGATGTAGCGCAGGCCGAGCAGCGGCGCGTCGAAGGCCGGAATGGCAGCGGGGGCGGACAGTTCCGGGCTTTCCGGAAATGTCCCGGCGGCAGGCGCGCGGGTCATTGCAGTTCCTCATGCCAGGCCGCGAGGGTTTCGCGGATGGCCTTCTGGTCGGCGACGATGGCCGCCGCCGCCGCGCCGTAGAGCCGGCGCGCCAGCGTGGGGAAGTCGTCGGGCCAGGGCGTGGCGACGCTGGCCTGGTAGTCGGCCGCGTCGGGGATGTGGTCGGGCGTGCCGCCGAAGATCACGCGCCAGGCGCCGTCCTCGCGCTCGGGGCTGCGCTCGCCGGCCCAGAACTGGGCTTCGGCGGCGGCGCGCGGCGGCGGGCCGTCGGCATCGCGCTGCCAGCGGCCGAGCAGGCCCCAGGCGGTGCGCGCCGGGCACCAGGGCGGCGCGGTCAGGCCGAGCCGGGCGTCGGCCAGCAAGTCGGCCAGCGGCGCCTGCCAGTTCGCGTCGGGCAGCCAGGCCATCAGCGCATCGCCGTCGGCGCAGAGGTGGACGGTCGGGCCGATTTGCCGGCCGGCATGGGCGCAGGCCAGCAGATGCGTGACCCACAGCTCGGCCCGCATGCGCGCCGCGCCGCCGCGCTCGACCAGATTCCAGCCGCCATGCGCATGCAGATGCGGCAGCCGGCCGGCGAGGCGGGCGCCGCCGGCCAGCGTCAGCAGCACATTGCGCGGCGCGGTGCTGGCGGCCAGCAGCGGCGCCACGCGGCGTTGCAGCGCCAGCGCAGTCTCGACCAGCCGCTCGCCGAACAGCGCGCCCGGCACGCCGGACGGAATGCGCGCATCGGCTTCGGCGCGGCCGCGCAGCAGTGCCGGATCGGCGCCGGCGAGCAGGCGGCGCGCAAAGTCGTCGGCCAGGCCGGCGCTGCCGAGCCGGTCGAGCGCGAACGGCTCCTCGGGCTCGGGCGCGGCCTCGTGCCAGGCGGTGTTGAGGCCGAGCCGGCGGCGCAGAAAGAAGCGCGCCGGATGGGCGAAGAAGTCGCGCAGAAATGCCGCATCCACCTCGGCGCCATCGTCGGGCGGCGCCGGCAGCGGCCGTGCCAGGAAGGGCCGGATCGCCAGCGGACTGGCCGGCCGCGCGCTGGCCGGCGTGGCGATGGCGCGCGCCGCCGGCAGCAGCTCGGCGCGAAACGACGGCGCCAGCGCCGGGCCCTGCGCGCCGGCCGCCGGCGGGGCGCCGAAGGCGCGCGGGCTGAAGGCATGCAGCGGATGGTCGGTGACCAGCCGCTGGCGCAGCGGCAGCGGCCGGGCGCCGGGCGCCGCCGCGTCCGCGCTGCCGTCGTGGCGCTCGATCCAGTCGAGCAGCTCGGCCACCACGATGGCCGGCGGCAGCGCCTCGCCGGTCTGCGCATCGAAGCCGCGCCACGACAGATGCACCGCATCGCGCGCCGTCAGCAGCGCGGCGAGAAAGGCGGCGCGGTCGTCATCGCGGCGCGCGCGGTCGCTGGCCTGGGCATGGCCTTGCAGCAGGTCGAATTCCACCCGCTGCGGGCTGCGCGGAATGGCCGCGTCGTCGAGCCCGAGCAGCGCGATCACGCGATAGGGGTGGTGGCGCAGCGCGCCGTAGGTGGTGAAGGTGATCTGGCCCTGCGGCACGGCGCCGGGGGCGCTGGCGTCGAGTTCGCAGGCGAGCCGGTCGCGCAGCAGGGCGAAGTCGACCGCGCCGTCATGGCCGCCGGCGGCCGCGTCGCGCGCGATGCGGCCGAGCGCCTGATTGAGCCGCGCGAGTGCGTCGGGCGCGTCGTCGGGCGGCGCGAGCGTGCGGGCAAACAGCGCGCCGAGCCAGTCGGTCCAGTCGCGCACCGGGCGCGGTTGGTCGAGGCCGGCGCGCAGGTCGGCGATGGCGCGCGCCCAGTCGAGCAGGCCGCCGAGCGCATCGAAGGCCGAATCGTCGAGGCCGGCATGCGGCAGCGTGCCGGCGAACACGTCGTCGCCGGCGCCGCGCTCGCCGAAGGCGATGCCGAGCAGCAGCCGCTCCAGGCCCCAGGCCCAGGTGTGGCGCGGATCGGCCGGCGCGTGATGGCTGGCGCGGTCGGGCGCGTCGAGCGCCCAGCGCACGCCGGCGCCGGCCAGCCAGTCGGGCAGCAGCGCGAGCGCGCTGTCGTCGAGGCCGAAGCGGCGCGCGACCGGCGGCAGCCGCAGCAGGTCGAGCGCCGCATCCACGCCGAGACGCGACGCGGCGAAATCGAGCAGCGCCAGCGCCGCCTGCCCGAGCCCGCCATCGCCCGGCGTGGCCAGCCCCGACACCGCATAGGGAATGCGGCGCTCGCGCGGCTGGGTGCCAAACACCGCGTGGATGGCCGGCGCGGCCACGTCCAGCTCGGGCAGCCAGACCAGGATGTCGCCGGGCTTGATGCGACCGGCCGCGAAGCGCGCCAGCAGCGCGTCATGCAGCGCCTCCAGCTCGCGCACCAGGCCGTGGCAGCGGTGGAAGGCGAGCGAGCTGTCGGCGCCGCGGTCGGGGCGCAGGCGCACCGCGTCGTCGAGGTCGAACACCGAGCGCTGAATCTGCGCGAGCAGGCTGGCGCCGGCCGGCGGCGGCTCGTGCAGATCGATCGGCGCGGCGATCAGCGGCACGTCGCCGTCCGGATCGAGCACGCGGTCCAGGTCGCGCGCCGCGTCGATGGCCTGCCGCCCGAAGGCGGCGAGCAGGCCGTGGCCCACCTCGTAGACGGCGGCCGCGTCGGGCCGATCACGCTCCTGGCGCGCCTTGAACTTTTCGCCCACCAGGTCGGCGATGTAGTGCGGCGACGGCGTCTGCGCATAGACGATCACCGTGGTGTGCCGCGCCAGCGCCGCAAAAGCGCGCCAGTAGATCGGCGCCATCGCCGGCAGCGCAAACAGGTGCAGACGCGGCGGCAGACCGCGCGCGGCCTCGTCGTCGGTCAGGCGGCCGGCGCGCTTCTCGGCATCGCGCCGCTCCATCTCGCGGATCAGCCATTCGAGCGGATGCGCATGGCCTTCGAGGCCGATGGCCGCCACCACGCGGCGCCACAGCGCGGCCTGCCAGGCCTGCGTCCCGGGCCGCGCCGCATCGGGCGCGAGCCGGCCGGCGGCCCAGGTCGCAAGCCATTCCGGCCGGAACGCCAGATAGCGGTCGAACACGCTGGCGAGCCGCTCGGCGAATTGCAGCCGCGCGAGCGGATCGGCGGCGTGCAGATAGGCGTGCAGCGGGGCGAGATCGGGGTTGGCGTCGGGGGCAGCAGCGGCGTTGGCGGTTGCGGCGTTCGCGGCAGCAGCGGCGCCGCGCGCGAAGCCAGCCGCCTCGGCCGGCGCCACGCCCAGTTCCGCCGCGATGGCATCCAGCTCGCGCAGCAGCCGCCACACCAGCACGCCGGGCGCGAACGGCGGATCGGGATCGGTACCGGGCACGCAGTCGACCGCGATCTTCCACAGCTGCTGGCCGGCGTAGTCGATGCCAAGCCGCACGCCGATGCCGCGCTCGTCGGCCATGCGCTGCAACAGCCAGCGCCCGCTGCCCAGGCTGCCGACCACCACGCGTTCGGGCGCGAGCAGCGCCGCCGGACTCTCGGGCGGCTGGCTGTCGAGGATGGCGAGGAAGGCCGCGGCGAGCGGTTCGAGCGACTGGCTGCGAAGGATCTGGAGCATGGCGCGGGAGTATGCCGGGCGGGGGTCGGCGCCCCTCGGGCGGCGCTGACCGTCGGCAATCACCCGGACAGGTCAGCGAGCGTGAACTTGTGCCGGCAGGACAAAACGGCGGCGCCAGCGCAATGGCGCCGCCGTCGGCTTGCGACGGCGCCAATTCATCCGGAGATCCGCCATGCAAAGCTTCGCCCAGTTCACCCGCGCCGCCGCCCTCGCGCTCGGTCTTGCCGCCGTCGCGCCGGTCGCCCTCGCCGCCGATGCGCCCGCCGCCGATACCGGCGCCGCCAAGCCCAGGCCCACCAGCAAGCTCGGCGAATGCAGCCATGCGGCGAAGGAAAAGGGCCTCAAGGGCGAGGAGCGCAAGGCGTCGATCAAGGAATGCCTGGCCGCCGCCAAGGCCAGCAAGACCAGCGCGGCCAAGCCGGCCGCCTGAGCGGCGCGCTCGCGCAAATGGCGGTTACACCTGCAAAGAAGTTGGCGCGGCCAGCTTCGGCTTGGCGCAAGGGAGCGGGTGCTCGAATGCCTGCACGCCGGCCAGTCAGCCGACGCACCGCATCAACAAACAGGAGAACCGCCATGTCCAAGTTCCAGCGCGCCGCGCGCAGCACCGTCGTCGTCCTCGGCCTGTCGTTGGCCGCCATCAGCGCCGCGCATGCGGCCGACGCCGACGACGTCAAGCCGGCCAAGGAGCATTCGCGCCTCTACGAATGCAGCCGCAACGCCGACAAGAAGGGCCTGAAGGACGACGCCCGCAAGACCTACATCAAGGACTGCGTGGCCACCAAGGCCGAGCAGCAGGAGAAGAGCAAGGCGAAGGCGCAGTAAGGCGCCGTCGTCATTCCTGTTCCGGCGCCTGCGGAAACTGGCGCCGGAACTCGTCGCAGAGCTTGCGGAAGGAGCGGCTGCGCCGCTCGGCCAGCTCGATGTCGATGGCGGCAGTGAAGGCCGGCTGATCGGCGACCTCGCCGTAGCCGACGCCGGGCGGCAAGCGGTCGGCGATCCATTTCTTGGCGTTGCGCGGGCCGTCGTCGGCCGGGGCGTCGTGATCGCCGGGCTTCAGGCTCAGGCCGCGCACGCCGGCCAGCGCGGCGGCCGAGGCGATGAACCAGGATTCGAATTCGCGCCTTGCCAGCACCACCGAGATGCGGGCGCCGGGCACGACCACTTCGGCGCGTTGCTTCAACTCGGCGCCGAGCGTGACCGGGCAGTCGTCGTCGGCATCCAGCAGCACGAGGATCCAGCCGTCGGCGCCGGCCTTGGCCGCTGCCAGCAGCAACTGCTTGCGGAAGTCGTCGTCGCTGCGGATGAAGCGGTCGCGATGCACGCGCGCGGGGCGCGGCACTTCCACATAGCCGTCGGGCAGCAGCCGCTTGGCCAGATTTCGCAGCAGCACCGGCAGCGCCGCCTCCTCGCCCTGCCCTTCGACGATTGCGGCGATGCGGCTCATGCGTCGTCGAACAGCCGCACCGCCGGCGCCGGCGCGATCTCGCTGCCTTCAGGGTCGAGCTGGTTGAGCCGCAGCAATTCCCCGACGGTGAACAGCCGATCCTTCAGCACCGAGCGCGCAGCGGCCGACACCGGGCCGATGCGCGTGTCGCTGCCGTCGTTTGTCACCGAAAACACGCTCGCGGCATCGATGCCGTCGTCGTCGAGCAGGTCGGCGCTGTGGCTGGTGACTATGACCTGCACCCGCTCCGAGGCGCGCGCGATGGCTTCGCGCAGCACGGCGGCGGCGCCCGGGTGCAGCGAGGTCTCGGGCTCCTCGATGCCAATGCAGTGCGCCGCGTTGGGCCCAAAAAAATCGAGCGGCGCCAGAAACAATGCCGCGAGGACAGCTGTGGCACGCAAGGTTCCATCGGACATGCCAAGGGCGAGGAATTCGCTCGGTGCCGTTTGGCCTCCAGAGGGACGCTGCGTGAAATTGAGCGTCCAGTAAGACGGACCGAACTTGATTGGCTCTACCTTTTCGACACTTGGGACGATGAGATGCAGATAGCGCTGGAAATGCACGACTGCTTCATCGTCGTTGCCAAGACAGTTTTCGAACAACACGGTGGGTGAGTAGAGCCATTCCGCCAGATTGCCGCCATCCCCCGCCAGCCGCGCCGCGCCGCCGCTCGGCTGCGCCTGCCGCAGCGCCTTCGGATCGAAGTTGAAGCAGCCGATCGCCGCAACCGCGTCATGAACCGCGCGAAAGCCGGCCATGCCGCCCACCGCATGCAGCCCGAGCCGGCCCAATGAAGTCGCCGGCAAGGGAAAGTCGGTCTGCGACTGAACCACGCCGGCCCGCGCGGTAAAGCGGTGTTCCTCGCCCTCCAGGCCAACCGCGCATTCCTCGCGCAATGTGGGCAGCACGCCCATGTGGCGCAGGCCGCCGCCCATCTCATGCTCGAAGGCCAGCGCGTAATGCCCGCGCGCGCCGCCCGGCAACGCAAACTCGATGCGGATGCCGACCGACTCGTCGCCGGCCGCGCCGCGATGCTCGATCACTTCCAGGCCGCCGCGCCGGCGCAGCGCGCCATCCACCGAATCCACCAGCGCATCGCGCACAAAGTGCAGCGCATCGAGAAAATTGCTCTTCCCCGCGCCATTGGCGCCAACCAGCCAGGTCAGCGGCCCGAGCCGCACATCGCAGCTCGCAATGCTCTTGAAGTTGCGGATCGCGACCCGCGTGATGCAGGGCGACGGCCAGCCGGGCCGGGCGGCTTCGCTCATGGCTGCCCTCACCGCACCAACTGATTGATCTCGATGATCGGCAGCAGCACCGCCAGCACGATCACCAGCACCACCGCGCCCATCACCAGGATCAGCACCGGCTCCAGCAGGCTGGTCAGCACCATCGTGCGGCGGGCCAGATCCTCGCCCTGGCCGGTGGCGGCGCGTTCCAGCATGTCGGGCAGGTTGCCGGTGCTTTCGCCCGAGGCGATCAGATGGATCAGCACCGGCGGAAACAGCCCGCGCCGCGTGCCGCCATCGCCCTTGGCGCCAGCCGCCAGCGCGCGCGCCAGCGACGAGCCCTCGCGCACCCGCACGATGGCCGCATCCACATCGCGCCGCATCGCCAGATTGCCGACCGTGCGCCCGCCCGCCTCCAGCGAGCGCAGGATCGGCACGCCGCCGCCGACCAGAATCGCCAGCGTGCTGGCAAAGCGCGCGGTGTTCAGGCTTTGCACCAGCCGGCCCATGATCGGCAGCGTCAGCACCCAGGCGTCGAAGCGCGCGCGAAAGCCGTCGTTGCGCAGCGCCCGGCCAAAGCCCCAGCCGGCCGCGCCGATGCCGAGCGCCAGCAGCCAGCCGCGCGCACGCAGAAAGTCGCTGAGCCAGATCATCACCAGCGTGAGCGTCGGCAGCTTCTGCTTGGTCTGGTCGAACACCGCGACCACCTGCGGCACCACATAAGTGAGCAGGCCCACGACCACCAGCAGCGCCACCGTGCTGACGATGGCCGGGTAGACGAAGGCCATCGTCACCTTGCTGGTCAGCGTGTTGCGCTCTTCCACATAGGTGGCGAGCTTGTCGAGCACGCGGCCCAGGTCGCCCGAGGTTTCGCCGGCGGCGACCAGCGCGCGGTAGATGTCGGGGAAGTCGCGCTGACGCCGTTCGAGCGCGCCGGCCAGCGTCGAGCCGCCGAGCACATCGGTGCGCACGCCGGCGAGCAGGTCGCGCACATGCGGCCGCTCGGCCTGCTCGATGAGTGCCGACAGCGCGCGCTCCAGCGGCAGCCCGGCGCCGAGCAGGCTGGCCAGCTGGCGCGTCAGCAGCGCGAGTTCGGTGGTGCCGAGCTTGCGACCGCGCAGCCGCACCGCACTGCCGGATTGCGCGGTGCCGGCGGCATCGGCCGAAATGGGTTCGACGCTCACGGGCGCCAGCCCGCGCGCCCGCACCAGCGAGCGCGCATGGCGGGCGGACTCGGCCTCGATCACGCCGGAGTCGGTCTTGCCGGCGTCGGTCAGGGCCTCGAAACGGAATGCAGCCATCCCTGTCCTCGAAAAATCGGGTCACACATCATAAGACGCGGGCACAAAGCCCCCGGGCGCGCCGGCGCCGGCCTGCGCAGACTGGTCGCAGGCGCCCGCCGGGCGTCATTCCCACTCTGAAAGCGTTCGATGACTCCTCCGCACACGTCGTCGCTGGAACTCGCCGTCATCGGCAACTCGCGCATCGGCGCGCTGATCGACACCCGCGGCGACGTGGTGTGGATGTGCGTGCCGCGCTTCGATGGCGATCCGGTGTTCTGCGCCTTGCTCGATGGCGTCGAGGCGGCACGCGGCCGCTTTGCCATCGACATCGAAAACTGCGCGGCGGTCGAGCAGGACTATCTGCGCAACACGCCGATCCTGCGCACCGTCAAGCGCGACGGCGCCGGCAATGCGATCGAGATCCTCGACTTCGCGCCGCGCTTCTATCAGTACGGCCGGATCTTTGCGCCCGTGTCGCTGGTGCGCATCGTGCGGCCGCTGACCGGCCGGCCGCGCATCCGGGTGCATTTCGATCCGCGCTGCGATTACGGCGCCGGCCAGCCGCAGATCACCTGGGGCAGCCATCACATCCGGGCCCAGCTGCCCGACTATCCGATGCGCCTGACCACCGACGCCTCGATCAGCGCGGTGGTGGAGCGGCGCTTCTTCATCCTGGAGCGCGAGGCCAGCTTCATCTTCGGGCCCGACGAGACGCTGTCGCAATCGCCGTCCGAGGCCGGCCGCCATCTGCTGGCCGAGACCACCGCCTACTGGCATCGCTGGGTGCGCAACCTGGCCGTGCCCTTCGAATGGCAGGCGGCGGTGATCCGCGCCGCCATCACGCTCAAGCTCAATGCGTTTGAAGACAGCGGCGCCATCATCGCCGCCATGACCACCTCGATCCCCGAGGCGGCCGACACGGTGCGCACCTGGGACTACCGCTATTGCTGGCTGCGCGACGCCTACTTCGTGGTCAATGCGCTCAACCGGCTCGGCGCCACCAGCTCGATGGAGCGCTATCTGCACTACCTCGAGAACATCGTCGCCGAGGCCGGCAGCGAGCAGCTCCAGCCCTGCTACGCCATCAACGGCACGGCGTTTCTTGAGGAGCTGAACATGCCGGGGCTGGCCGGCTATCGCGGCATGGGGCCGGTGCGGCACGGCAATCTGGCCTATCTGCAAACCCAGCACGATGTCTACGGCTCGGTCATCGTCGGCGTCACGCATGCCTTCTTCGACGAGCGCCTGGGCCGCATGGGCGACGAGGCGCTGTTCCGCCAGCTCGAAAAGCTCGGCCATCAGGCCTTTGCCAATCACGACCAGCCCGATGCCGGCATCTGGGAATTCCGTGGCCGGCAGTCGGTGCACACCTTCTCCTCGATGATGTGCTGGGCCGCCTGCGACCGGCTGGCGCGCATCGCGGCCCGGCTGCATCTGCCCGACCGCCAGCATTTCTGGGCCGAGCGCGCGGCGCACATCCATGCGGTGATCTGCGCGCGCGCCTGGAGCGACGCCATCGGCGGCTTCTCGGCGGTGTTCGACGGCGACATCGTCGATGCCAGCCTGCTGCTGATGGGCGAACTCGACTTTCTGCCGCCCGACGATCCGCGCCTGCGCGCCACCATCGAGATGATCGAGCGCCATCTGCGGCGCGGCGACTTTCTGCTGCGCTATGCCGAGCCCGACGACTTCGGCCGGCCCGAGGTGGCCTTTCTGGTGTGCAGCTTCTGGCTGGTGCAGGCGCTGGCACGCATCGGCGAACCGGACCGGGCACGCGCCCACTTCGAGACGCTGCTGGCCTGCCGCAACCGCTTCGGCCTGCTGTCCGAAGACATCGACTTCGACACTCACGAGCTGTGGGGCAACTTTCCGCAGACCTACAGCATGGTCGGCATCGTGATGTGCGCGATGCGCCTGAGCCGGCGCTGGGACGACGCCTTCTGACCTGACATCGGGCCAGCGTGGCGAGGGGCGCATCCTTGCGGGCAGGCCGGCGAGCTTCCGGATAATCTTGTCCCGCCTGGCGCAATTGCCGGTCCCCAAAAGCCCAAACCCAGCGTCGCAACCGGTCCGCAGCCGGTGCGGCCCGACCCGATGCACCGGAACTCCGCCCCTCCCGGTTCTGCCCTGCGCCTGCGCCGGCTGCGCGCCTGCTGCGGGCTGCTGGCCGTGCTGCTCATGGCGGGCGCGCGCGGCGCCGACGATCCGACCGAGCTGAGCCTGGAAGAACTCGCGGTCGAGCCGGTGTTCAGCGGCTCCAAGTTTCCGCAACGCCGCGCCGATGTGCCGGGCGCGGTCAGCATCATCACCGCCGACGACATCCGCGCCAACGGCTGGCGCAGCTTCGACGAGGTGCTCGGCGCGCTGCGCGGCGTGTTCGTCAGCAACGACCACGCCTATCACTATCTGAGCGCGCGCGGCTTCGGCCGGCCCGGCGAGTACAACCCGCGCTTCCTGTTCCTGCTCGACGGCCAGCGGCTCAACGAGGATGTGTTCGGCCAGGCGCCGGTCGGCCGCGACCTGCCGGTGGACGTGGGCCTGATCGAGCGGGTCGAGTTCATCTCCGGGCCGGGCTCGGCATCGTTCGGCAGCGGCGCCTTCATCGGCACGGTCAACATCGTCACGCGCGAGCCGGCCGCCCTGCCCGGCCCGCGCGCGCTGCTCGGCCTGGGCAGCGATGCCACGCGCGAGGCCCGCGCCAGCTGGGGCGGCACGCTGGCCGACGGCGCCGTCAGCCTGATGCTGGCCGCCGGCCAGTACCGCGCCGACGGCACCCCTTACCGCTTCCCCGAGCTGGACGACCGCTTCTCGCCGGGCGGCCGCAGCGCGGCGGCGGCCGATGCCGAGCACGCCGGCAACCTCTATCTCAAGCTGCGCGCCGGCGAAAGCGTGCTGTCGGTCAGCGCCAACCGGCGCGACAAGCGGATCCCCACCGCGCTCTACCGCACCGTGTTCGGCGCGCCCGAGCTGGACAGCCACGACGAGCGGACCCAGATCGGCGCGCACAGCCTCTGGCGCCCGCTGGCCGATCTGCGCATCGGCCTCGACGCCGGCTGGCTCACGCTGCGCGGGCGCGGCGACTATCCCTACGGCTTCGACATCGGCACCGCGCGCCAGGGCTATGCCAACGACCGCGCCACGCTCGAACTGCGCGCCGACTGGAGCGGCTGGGCCGGCCACCGGCTGACCGGCGGCGTCGAGGTGAAGCGCGACTTCACGCGCTCCCAGTCCGCCGGCGGCCAGCACTTCATGCGCAGCCACGACTTTCCCGACACGCTGCTGAGCTTCTATCTCGAAGACCAGTGGCGCCTGACGCCGCACTGGCTGCTCGACTTCGGCGCGCGCCGCGACCATCCGCTCGGCGAGACCGGGCAGCAGCTCAGTCCGCGCGGCGCGCTCATCTGGCAGCCGGGGCCGTCGACCTCGTTCAAGCTGGTCGCCAGCCGCGCCTATCGCTATGCGAGCGAATTCGAGCGCGCCTTCCTGCCCCAGGTGCTCGGCGGGCCGATCCTCGATCTGGCGGCCGAATCGATCCGCAATCTGGAGCTGGTGGCCGAGCACTACATGAGCAACAACTGGCGCGCCCAGGCCAGCCTGTGGCATTACCGCGCCGACCGGCTGATCGGCACCCGCGCGGTCGACCCGTCGCTCACCATCGTGAGCGGCGACGGCAGGCGGCACGGCCACGGCGCCGATGTCGAGACCGAGTTCGCCTTCGACGACGGCGCCCGGATGCGCGCCAGCCTGGCCTGGCAGCAGGTCGACGGCGGCTGGGGCACGCCGCCGCCCGACGCCGCCGCGCTGGCCGACTGGCATCCGCAGACGCCGTTCCCGACCGCCGGCGTTTCGCTGCCGCCGGGCGCGGTGGCCAATGCGCCGCGCTGGACCGGCAGCACCCAGTTCAGCCGGCCGATCGGTTTCGGCGCGGCGCGCGCGGCGCTCGAACTGCGCGCGCTGTCGGCCCGCATGAGCCCGAACGGCGCCACCGCGCCGGGCCGGCTGGTGGTCAGCTGCAACCTGTCCGAGCTGCCGCTGGCGCGCGGCGTCAGCCTCGATCTGGGGGTGTTCAACCTGTTCGACCGGCGCAGCTGGGATGTGGCCAGCGCCGACAATGTCGATGTGCTCGGCCGCCGGCTCGACCGCATTCCGCTCGACGGACGGCTGCTGCGGGCCCAGCTGCGGATGGAGTTCTGATGCCGGCGCGGGCTGCATGGCGGCATCTGCTGCGCGGCTGGCACTGCCTGCCGGCGCTGGCGGCGCTCTGGCTCGGTCTGCCGGCGGTCGGCGCGCATGCCGCCAGCGAGGCCGAGGTGAAGGCCGGCTATCTGGCCAACTTTCTGGCGTTTACCGAATGGCCCGAGGGCGGCGGTCCGCTGCGCCTGTGCCTGCTCGGCGACGCCAGCCTGGCCAGCGCGGTCGACCGGCTCGACGGCCGGCTGGTCAACGGCCGCGCCATCCAGCTGCTGCGGCTCAGCGAGCCGGTCGGGCTCGACCGCTGCAAGGTGGTGTTCATCGGCCAGGGCGCGCGCGCCAGCCTGGGCAATGTGCTCGATGCGCTCGGCGGCCTGCCGATCCTGACCGTGGCCGACAGCGACGGCTTCGCGCGCCGCGGCGTGATGATCAACATGGTGCTGACCGCCGACCGCGTGGCCTTCGAGGTGAACCGCGCGGCGCTCGCGCACAACGGCCTCGCGGTCAGCGCCCGACTGCTCCAGCTGGCACGCGAGGTGTACTGAGATGCCGATCCGCGCCCGCCTGACCGACACCTTTGCCGCCCGCCTGGCGCGCATCAACCGGCGCAGCGCGCTGGTCACCTTCGCGCTCGCGGCGGTGCTGCTGGGCGGCTCCGAAATGGTCTTCGTGCGCGCCGACGCGATCGAGTCGGGCCACCGCATCGCCAGCCTGATGGCGCGCAACAGCGCCGCCGCGCTGGCCTTCGACGACGCGCGCGTGGCCGCCGACGTGCTCGATTCGCTGCGCGACGATCCGCTGGTGCTCGGCGCCGTTGCCGTGCGCCCCGACGGCCAGGTGCTGGCGCGCTATGTCCGGCCCGGCAGCACGCCCGATGCCACGCTGCCCAGCGTCGCCGACGGTGCCGGGCAGCGCCTGGGCCTGCTGCTGCTGCGCTTCGACGCGCCGGTGGAAGTGGCCGGCATGCCGGTCGGCCAGGTGGTGCTCGAAGAAGACATCGCGCCGCTCTACCGCCACATGGCGCTGCGCAGCGGCGCGGCGGCGGCGCTGCTGCTGGTCGCACTGACGGTCTCGGCGCGGCTGCTGGCGCGCCAGCAGGCGGCGGTGGCCGAGCCGCTCGCCGCGCTCACCCGGCTCACCGAGCAGGTCCGCGCCACCGGCAGCTATGCGCATCGCAGCGGCATCGACCGTACCGACGAGATCGGCCGGCTCGCCTCGGCCTTCGACGCCATGCTCGGCCAGATCCAGGACCGCGACCGCCAGCTCGCGGCCCAGCGCGACGGCCTGGAGCAGCAGGTGGCCGAGCGCACCGCCGACCTGCTCGCCGCGATGGACGAGGCGCGCGCCGCGGCCCGCGCCAAGAGCGAATTCCTGGCCGTGATGAGCCATGAGATCCGCACCCCGCTCAACGGCGTGATCGGCATGACCGAGCTGCTCGGCACCACCGCGCTCGACGAGCGCCAGCGCCGCTATGTGACGGCGGCGGCGGCCTCGGGCCGGCATCTGCTCGGGCTGCTCAACGACATCCTCGATTTCTCCAAGGTCGAGGCGAACCGGCTGCTGCTGGCGCCCGAGCCGGTCGATCTGCCCGATCTGCTGGCCGAGGTGAGCAGCGCCGTCGCCCACGATGCCGGCCTGCGCGGCCTCGACCTGCGCTGCGAGATCGCGCCCGGCGTGCCGCAGCGCATCGAGGCCGATCCGCTGCGGCTGCGCCAGGTGCTGATGAATCTGGTCGGCAATGCGGTCAAGTTCACGCCCGCCGGCTGGGTCCGGCTCGCGGTCGAGCTGGCTACGCCCGAGGCGCCCGCCGACCCAACCGCGGTGGAGCTGCGCTTCGAGGTCGCCGACAGCGGCATCGGCATCGCGCCGACGGCGGTGCAGCGCATCTTCGACGCCTTCACCCAGGCCGACAGCTCGACCACGCGGCGCTATGGCGGCACCGGCCTGGGCCTGGCCATCACCGTGCGGCTGGTGCGGCTGATGGGCGGCGAGCTGGCGGTGGACAGCCAGCTCGGCGTCGGCTCCAGCTTCCATTTCTCGGCGCCGTTCGCGCTGCCGGCGGCGCCGGCCGGCAGCGCCGGGGCCGACGCCGCCGGCGCCCCCGGCGCGCGCCGGCTCAGCGTGCTGGTGGCCGAGGACAACCCGGTCAACCAGGAAGTGCTGCGCGCCATGCTCGACTGCTGCGGCGTCGAGATCGCGCTGGCCGCCAACGGCCGCGAGGCGGTGCGCGCGCTGCGCGAGCGGCAGTTCGACCTCGTCTTCATGGACTGCCTGATGCCGGTGCTGGACGGCTACGAAGCCACGCGGCAGATCCGCGCGCTGGAGGCCGGCTGCGAGCGCGCGCCGGCCGTCATCGTGGCGGTGACCGCCAACGACTCCGACGAGGACCGGCGCCGCTGCCTGGCCGCCGGCATGGACGACTTCATCGCCAAGCCGGTCTCGTTCGACCGGCTGCGCGAGGTGCTGGCGCGCCAGCAGCCGGCCTGAGCCGGGCGGATTCGGCGCGGCGCCGGCGGGCGTGCAGCGGCGCTGCCGGGCCGGTGGCATGGCGACGGCGCCGGCACTGGCAGTGCCGCGCGATTGCCGCCGCGCCCATTCCCGCGCGCAATTCGCGCCGACCAATCCCCGCCGCAATTCGCGCCGCAAATCGATTCGCGGCCATTTGAATCTAGCCGCTGGCAATGATTGCCGACTATCGCCGGCAATTCGCCGTGCATTTCGGCGCCGGCACTGGCGATCGCCGTCAATTCATTACGCCGGCGTCAGTTTTGGCTGGCGATCGCCGCCAATTGCAATTGGCCAATTCACCCAGCCGATCCGATGGCAAGCCACCGCCGGCCGGCTGCAACCCGCCGCCGTCCCTGGTGCAGCGCCCCGCGGCGTGCCGTGCTGCGATTCCATCAGCCGGCATGTCGACCATGCTGATTTTCTCGGCCAGCGATAGCCGGCAGCCGATTCAATTCGATTGCTTTAGCCAGCGGATTCGCCGCCATGCACGCCGCAATTGCTGCAATTCGACACTTTTTGAATTGGCAGACAAATTGCAGTTACACGATCGCTTCCATGCATTGCCGGCACCGGCGGGTGACGGCTATTTCCTGGCATTCATCGATCGGAGCAAGGCGGAATGAGAAAAAGACGATATCTGGCGCTGGCGCTGAGCCTGGCCAGCGCGCTGGCCGTGGCGGCCGGCAGCAACGACGGCAAGCCCGACGCGGCGCCCGAAAAAACCGAAGCGCGCCCCAAGCTGTGGTCCTGGCAGCCGGTGCAGCCGCAGGCCACGCCGGCGGTGCAGAACAAGGCCTGGGTGCGCGACCCGCTCGACAGCTTCGTGCTGGCGCGCATCGAGGCCGCCGGCCTCAAGCCCGCAGCCGAGGCCGACCGCGCCACCTTCATCCGCCGCGCCACGCTCGATGCCTGGGGCCTGATCCCCACGCCGGAAGAGATCGCGGCCTTCGTCGGCGACAAGTCGCCCAATGCCTACGAGAAGCTGGTCGACCGGCTGCTCGCCTCGCCGCGCTATGGCGAACGGCAGGCGCGGCGCTGGCTCGATCTGGCGCGCTATGCCGACAGCAGCGGCTTCGACAATGACGAGACCCGGCCCAATCTCTGGCGCTACCGCGATTACGTGATCGCCTCGTTCAACGCCGACAAGCCCTTCACCCGCTTCATCCAGGAGCAGCTGGCCGGCGACGAGCTGTGGCCCGACCGCGAGGAGGCGCTGGTGGCTACCGGCTTCCTGCGCGGCTTTCCGGACAATCCCAACGGCCGCGCGCTGGTGCAGAAGAAGTACCAGCACACGACCGACATGACCGACACCGTCGGCAAGGTCTTCCTGGCGCAGACGGTGGAATGCGCGCGCTGCCACAACCACAAGTTCGACCGCATCTCGCAGAAGGACTATTTCGCGCTGCAAGCCTTCTTCGCCAACACCAGCGCCACCGACGAGATCAAGGCCGCCACCGGCCCGCGCGAACGCGAATACCAGGCCGCGCTGGCCCGGTACCAGGAGGCGATCAAGCCGATCGACGCGGCCAAGAAGGCGCTGATCGACCCGGTGCGCGAGGCCGCCAACCGCTACTACCTCGAACGCTATGACGAGGCTTCGCTGGTCTCGCTGCGCAAGGCGAAGAACGAGTGGAATGCGCACGACCGCTGGGTCAACCATGCCTACGGCACGTACATCGACGACGACCGGCTGTCCAACTACCTGCAGGACACCTCGGTCGACCCGAGCGCGCCCGACTACAACCCCGACAACGCGGCGCGCTGGGAGCAGTACCGCAAGCTGCGCGACCAGGGCCGCAAGATCGCCGAGAAGCTCAAGCCGCAGGGCTCGGACCGCATCTCGGCCATGACCGAGCTGGGCGCGAGCGATGCGCCGGCCACGCATGTGCTGTTCGGCGGCATCCTCGAACGGCCGCTCGAAGAAGTGCAGCCGGCCTTCCCCGAGGCGCTGACCAGCGAGAAGCCGAACATCGTGCCGACCGCCACCTCGTCGGGCCGACGCACGGCGCTGGCCAACTGGATCGCCAGCGAGCGCAATCCGCTGACCGCGCGGGTGTTCGTCAACCGGGTCTGGGAGCAGTACTTCGGCCACGGCATCGTCGAGACGGTGAGCGACTTTGGCCGCGCCGGCAGCAAGCCGAGCCATCCCGAGCTGCTCGACCGACTGGCCGGCGACTTTGCCGCGCGCGGCTGGAGCGTGAAGCAGCTGCATCGCCGCATCCTGCTGTCGGCCGTGTACCGGCAGTCGTCGGTCGAGCGGCCCGAGGTGGCCAAGGTCGATCCCGACAACCGGCTGCTCGCGGTCTTCCCGCGCAAGCGGCTTGAGGCCGAGGAAATCCGCGATTCGCTGCTGGTGGCCTCGGGCAAGCTGGTCGACAAGCAGGGCGGCCCGGGCGTGTTCCCGCCGCTGCCGGCCGGGCTGGTGACGGGCAATTCCAATACCGACGGCCAGCCGCTGTGGAAGGTGTCGACCAAGACCGAGGACCACAACCGCCGCAGCATCTATGTGTTCACGCGGCGCAGCGTGCCCTATCCGCTGCTCGAATCCTTCGACATGGCCAGCCCGCAGGAAGTGCACAGCAAGCGCGACGTGACGACCACGCCGCTCCAGGCGCTGACGCTGTTTCACAGCGAGGTGGTGTTCGGCTGGTCGCAGGCGCTGGCCGGCCGGGTGCTGACCGAGGCCGGCCCGAGCGAGTCGGCGCGGCTCGACCGGCTCTATCAAATCCTGTTCGGTCGCACGCCCTACAAGGCCGAGCGCGAGGCGCTGCATGCCTTCCTCGAAAAGCAGGAACAGGTGGTGCGCGACAAGGCCGCCGAGGGTCGCTTCGGGCTCAACGTGCCCACCGGCCTCAAGGACGCCAGGTCGATCGACCCGGTCAAGGGTTCGGCCTTCGTCGATCTGGTCCACACCGTCGTGAACTCGAACGAGTTCGCCTACCGCTTCTGATCCCCGCCGCAGTTCCCGAGTCCAAGGAGTTCTCCATGAACCATTCATCGCGTCGCGATTTCTTCCTCAAGGCCGGCTACGGCGTGGGCGGACTGGCGCTGTCGGGCCTGCTGCCCGGCGGCGGCAGTCTGGTGGCCCCGGTGCTGGCCGCCGATCTGGTGGCCGATCCGCTGGCGCCCAAGGCGCCGCACCATCCGGCCAAGGTCAAGTCGGTGATCTGGCTGCATCAGAACGGCGCGCCCAGCACGCTCGACCTGTACGACTACAAGCCCGAGCTGATCCGGCTCGCCGGCCAGGAAATCCCCGAGTCCTTCCTCAAGGGGCTCAACGTCGCCATCCGCGGCGGCACCGGCAAGCTCTACGCGTCCAACCGCAGCTGGAAGCAGTACGGCCAGAGCGGCGCCTGGTTCTCAGACCTGCTGCCCAATCTGGCCCAGCGCGCCGACGACATCGCCTTCATCAAGGGCAGCGTCACGGTCGGCGCCACCCACGACATCTCGATCCTCAAGCTCAACACCGGCAACCTCACGCCAGGCCGGCCCACGCTCGGCGCCTGGATTGCCTACGCGCTCGGCTCGGCCAATCCCGATCTGCCGCCCTATGTCGTGCTCTACAACGACAAGAAGGAGCCGCGCGGCGGCTCGGTCAACTGGTCGGCCGGCTTCCTGCCGGCGGTGTATCAGGGCACGGCGTTCCGGCCCGGCGATTCGCCCATCCTGCATCTCGACCGGCCGCAGTTCGTGTCGGCCGACGAGCAGAACGGCGCGCTCGCGCTGCTCACGCGGCTCAACCGCGACGGCGCGGCGCGCTACCCGAGCGACACCGAACTCGCGGCACGCACCCGCTCCTATGAGCAGGCGGCGCGCATGGAGGTGGCCGCGCCCGAGGCGGTCGACATCGGCAAGGAGAGCGAGGCGACGCGCACGCTCTACGGCCTGGACGACGACGTGAGCCGCGGCTACGGCACCAATCTGCTGCGCGCGCGCCGGCTGGTGGAACGCGGCGTGCGCTTCATCCAGGTGGTGTCGGGCGATCTGGACATCGCCGGCGAGAACCGCAGCTGGGATGCGCACAACCGGCTCGACGAGAACCACGGCAAGCATGCCCGCGCGGTCGACCGGCCGATCGCCGGCCTGCTCGCCGACCTGAAGCAGCGCGGCCTGCTCGACAGCACGCTGGTGGTCTGGACCTCGGAATTCGGCCGCACCTCGTATGGCCAGAGCGGCAACGGCCGCGACCACAATCCCTGGGGCTATACGCAATGGCTGGCCGGCGGCGGCGTGGCGGCCGGCACCACCTACGGCCAGACCGATGAGGTCGGCCTGCGCTCGGTCGGCGAGAACGTGGTCGATACCTACGACCTGCATGCGACCGTGCTGCATCTGCTCGGCCTCAACCACCTCAAGACCACCTTCCTGCTCAACGGCCGGTCGGAGCGTCCGACCGTGGTCTATGGCCGCGTGGTGAAGGAACTGATCACCTGAGCCCGGGCCGGCGCCGCCGGCCGCGCGCAAGACAAACGGCCCGCCTTCCTCACGGAGGGCGGGCCGTTGCGCTTGTGCAAGACCGGGATCAGAGCGGCAGGCTGCCGGGCGGCGGCATCTCGATCTTCACTTCGAGGATCTCGTAGTTGTCCTGGCGCTCCAGGTTCACCTTGATGTCGTTCTGGTCGATCTTCACGTACTTGCTGATGACCGCCAGCAGCTCGGCCTGGAGCTGGGGCAGGTAGTCGGGCGCGGCGCCGCGCCCCGAACGCTCATGCGCGAGGATGATTTGCAGCCGCTCCTTGGCGACGCTGGCCGAGCTTTTCTTCTCGCCGAACAGCACTTTGAGCCAGGACATGGCTTACCTCCCGCCAAACAGCCGCTTGAGCAGCCCGGGCTTTTCATAGTCGACGAAGCGCAGCGGCACTTCTTCGCCGAGGTAGCGCGACACCACGTCCTTGTAGGCCTCGGCCACGTCGGCGCCCTTGAGATGGATCGCCGGAATGCCCTGGTTGGACGCATGCAGCACCGATTCCGACTCGGGCACCACGCCGATCAGCTTGATGCGCAGGATGTCCTCCACATCGCCGATCGACAGCATCTCGCCCTCGGTCACGCGCTTGGGGTTGTAGCGGGTGAGCAGCAGGAATTCCTTCACCGGCTCGGCGCTTTCGACCGCGCGCTTGGACTTGCTGGACAGGATGCCGAGGATGCGGTCCGAGTCGCGCACCGAGCTGACTTCGGGATTGGTGACGATCAGCGCGTCGTCGGCAAAGTAGGCCGCCATCAGCGCGCCCGATTCGATGCCGGCCGGCGAGTCGCAGACGATGTACTCGAAGTCCATCGCCTTCAGCTCGTCGATCACGCGGCCGACGCCTTCCTGCGTGAGTGCGTCCTTGTCGCGCGTCTGCGAGGCCGGCAGCACCCAGAGGTTGTCGCAATGCTTGTCGCGGATCAGCGCCTGGTTGAGCGTGGCCTCGCCATGGATCACGTTGATGAGGTCGTACACCACGCGCCGCTCGCAACCCATGATGAGGTCGAGATTGCGCAGGCCGACGTCGAAGTCGATGACGGCCGTCTTGTGGCCGCGCAGTGCAAGGCCCGACGAGAAACTGGCGCTGGTCGTGGTCTTGCCCACGCCGCCCTTGCCTGATGTGACTACCACGATGCGTGTCATCGGCTGCTTTCCTGTTTTGTGTCGACGATCCGGGCCATCTCCCTCGGCCCGCTGCGGATGTCGGTGGTTTTACTGGGCCCGAAGCGGTTCGACGATGAGTTTGTCGCCGTCGAGCCGCACCTGGGCCAGCTGGCCGCGCACTTCGGGCGGCAGCGGCGTGTCGGTGGTGCGGTAGACGCCGGCGATGCCGATCAGCTCGGGGTCGAGATGGGTGCAGAACACGCGCGCCGAGGTATCGCCGCGCGCGCCCGCCATGGCCTTGCCGCGCAGCGGTCCGTAGATGTGGACATTGCCGTCGGCGATCACCTCGGCGCCGTTGCTGACCAGGCCGATGACCACCGCGTCGCCGCCGCGCGCATACACGCGCTGGCCCGAGCGCAGCGGCCGGTCGACGATGAGCGTGGTGGGTACTGGCTCAGCTGCGGCGGCCGGCTCGGCGGGCGGCGCGTCCGGACCGACGGGCGGGGCGGCTGCGGCGCTGTCGGCGGCAGGGGTGGCGACGCCGGCCTCGGGCGCGCCGGCGGGCGCGGAAGCCGGCGGCACCGCGCCAGCGGCGGCCGGTGCTGCGGCCGGCTCGGCGCTGCGCGGCACCGGCGCGCGCAGCGGCAGCGGCGCGATGCCGGCTTCGGCGGCGGCGAGCAGGTTCTCGCCGATGGCCACGGTGCCGATCGGCTGCATGCGGTATTCGCGCAGCAGTTCGATCAGCGCCGGCCAGTCGAGCCGCTCGTCGAGCGACATGACATCGACGACCACCGGATCGTTGTCGAAGAAGGAACCGGCGGCGGCGAGCCGGCGTGCGAGGGCGTCGCGCAGTTCGGTCAGGTCGGCGGTGGCGATGACCACGCGGACCGCGTCGAAACTCGCGCTCTTGATGCTGAAGGGGGCTGTGTCGGACTTGCTCATGACGCTCGGGGCGGATGCGCGCGCGGGTCGGCTCGCATCGGGCGGCAGTGTAAAGGCATTCAACCGGTGCGCCGGGCCAGCACGTCGGCCGGCGCGCCACGGTCGACCAGCCGGCCGCGCTCCAGCACCAGCACTTCGTCGAAGCGGTCGAGCAGATGCAGCCGATGGATCGACGAGATCACGCAGGCATCGCCGAAGCGCTCGAACAGGTTGGCGTAGACGCGCGCCTCGGTCGCCGGATCGAGCGCGGCGGTCGGCTCGTCGAGCAGCACCAGACTGCTGTCGCCGGCGGCCGCCACGCCGCGCGCCAGCCCGATGCGCTGGCGCTGGCCGCCCGACCAGTTGGCGCCGCGCTCGGCCACCGGCGCGTCCAGCCCGGCGCCGGGACTGGCCGCCTCGGCCAGCAGGAAGACGTCGGCGCAGGCCGCCGCCAGCGCTGCCGGCAGGTCGGCGCGCGCGACCGGGCCGGCATGGGTGGCGGCCAGCTCCAGGTTCTCGCCGAGCGTGCCTTCGAACACTTCGGCGTCCTGCGGGATGAGCGTGGCGATCGAGCGCAGCCCGGCGGCCAGCGCGCGCGGCTCGTCGGTCAGGCGGCGGCAGTCGACATGCAGCGCGCCATGCGCCGGCCGGTTCAGCCCGGCCAGCAGCCACAGCAGCGTGCTCTTGCCGGCGCCGCTGCCGCCGATGAGCGCATAGCGCCGGCCGCGCTCCAGCACCAGCCGCTCGATGTCGAGCCCGCCGTCGCCATGCGGATGGCGAAACCGCAGTTCGCGCAGCTCGATGCGCTGCCAGCCCGGCGCCGGCAGCGCGCCGGCCGGCACGGCGGCGAAGCCGGCATCGGCGCGCGCGTCGGCGCCGGTCGCCGGCGCCTCGGCCGCCAGCAGTTCGAGCGCGCGCGCCGCCACTTCTTCCTCCTGCACCGCGCTGCGGATCGGATCGGCGCTGGCGTAGTCGGCGCCGTTGCGCGCAAAGCCCTGGTAATGCGCGGCAATGGACGTGATGACGCCGGCGGCCTGGTTGGCATAGGCAAACACCATCACCACCGAGCCCAGCGCCAGCGCCGGCGTGCCGGCGTCATGCGCCGCCGGCAGCACCTGGGCCGTCGCCATGCCGCGCGCCGCCAGCCAGGCGTACAGCGCCACCAGTCCGCAGGCCAGCGTCTGGCTGAGCAGATCGACGCTGCACCACTTGCCCTCGTTGACCACGATGGACTTGCGCAGCGGCTCGTAGATGGCCAGCAGCCGGCGCTCCAGCAGCGCCGCCACGCCCTGCATCTGGCGCAGCGCCAGCACGCTGGCCAGATTGCCCAGGCTGTCGTTGAGCGCCGACTGATAGCGCCGCTCGGCGCCGTTCTCCTCGCGCGCCAGTTCCATCATCCGGCGGTCGAACAGCACGATCACCGCCCAGATCAGCCCGAAGCCGGCCAGCGCCACCATGCCCACGCTGCGCTCGATGAGCCACAGCGCCACCACCGGCCCGATCACCTGCGCCGCGTTCTGCAACAGGATGAACTGGCTCTGCGCGAAGTTGTAGAGCGCCTCGGTGCTCTGGCGCAGCCGATGCGCCGTCTCGCCCGAGTGATGCTGCACATGCCAGCCGAGCGGCAGCCGGAACAGCGCGCCGACCAGCTCGGCCGCGAGCCGCCGGCGCACCGCCAGCGCCACATTGCGCTCGACGATGCGGCCCGGCCCGTGCAGGCACCAGCCGAGCGCGGTCGCGCCGAGCACCGCCAGCAGCCACAGCGCCGCGTCGTCGAGCCCCGGCAGGCCGCGCGCCTGAAGCGTGTTGATGGCCTGACCCGACAGCCAGGGCACGGACAGCTTGGCGCCCTGCGACAGCAGCAGCAGGGCGAAGGCCAGCAGCACGCGGCCGCGCAGGCCGACGGCCAGCCGCCACAGATCGAAGTAGAGACGTCGCATGCCGGCAGTTGACGCTGGCGCGCGCGCCAGCGTCAACGCGCAGCAGGTACACCGGCGCCACCAGCCGGCTGACGGAGGCTGGCGCGGGACCACCGGACATCCGTGTAATCCCGCGCAGAAAAACACCCGGTCAACTCATATTATGAGCTGACGATAAGATCAAAAGCCTGAAAACAGGCCTCTTCAACCTCATTCGCAAAGGGAAATGCCATGTCGTCTTCTTCTGCCGCCGGCATCACGGTCGGCCTCATCGGTCTCGGCGCCATGGGTGCCGGCATGGCCGCCTCGCTGCGCCGCGCCGGTTTTGCGCTGCGCGTGTTCGACGTGCGGCCCGAGGTGGTGCGCGGCTTCGTCGCCGAGGGCGGCACCGCCTGCACCTCGCCGGCCGAGGTGGCCAGCGGCGCCGACGTGGTCGTGAGCGTGGTGGTCAATGCCGCCCAGACCGAGTCCGTGCTGTTCGGCGAGCACGGCGCCGCCGCCGCGATGGCGCCCGGCAGCGTGTTCGTCATGTGCTCGACGGTCGATCCGGGCTGGTCGGCCGCGCTCGAAGGGCGGCTTGCCGCGCACGGCGTGCTCTACATCGACGGCCCGATCTCGGGCGGCGCCGCGCGCGCCGCCAAGGGCGAAATCACGATGATGACTTCGGGCAGCGCGGCGGCCTACGACCGCGCCGGCAGCGCGCTCGATGCGATGGCGGCCAAGGTCTACAAGCTCGGCGACAAGGCCGGCGCCGGCAGCAAGGTGAAGATCGTCAACCAGCTGCTCGCCGGCGTGCACATCGCGGTCGCCGCCGAGGCGATGGCGCTGGGCATCCGCGAGGGCGTCGATCCGGATGCGCTGTACGAGGTCATCACCCACAGCGCCGGCAACAGCTGGATGTTCGAGAACCGCATGGCGCATGTGCTGGCCGGCGACTACACGCCGCTGTCGGCGGTGGACATCTTCGTGAAGGACCTGGGTCTTGCGCTCGATACCGCGCGCGCCAGCAAGTTCCCGCTGCCGCTCGCCTCGACCGCGCACCAGATGTTCATGCAGGCGTCCACCGCCGGCTTTGCGCGCGAGGACGACAGCGCGGTCATCAAGATTTTCCCGGGCATCGACCTGCCCGCGAAGAAGCAGTGAGCCGCGCCATGACCCGCCCGCTGCTGCTCGGCTGCATTGCCGACGATTTCACCGGCGCCACCGATCTGGCCAACAACCTGGTGCGCGCCGGCATGCGCGTGGTCCAGACCATCGGCGTGCCCGCCGCGCCCTTCGACGGCGGCGCCGACGCGGTGGTGGTGGCGCTCAAGTCGCGCACCATCCCGGCCGAAGCAGCCGTGGCGCAATCGCTGGCCGCGCTGCAATGGCTGCAAGCCGCCGGCGCCGAGCAGATCTACTTCAAGTACTGCTCCACCTTCGACTCGACGCCGGCCGGCAACATCGGCCCGGTGACCGAGGCGCTGATGGATGCGCTGGGCTGCGACTTCACCATCGCGACGCCGGCCTTCCCCGACAACGGCCGCACCGTGTTCAAGGGCCATCTGTTCGTCGGCGACGCGCTGCTCAGCGACAGCGGCATGCGCCATCACCCGCTCACGCCGATGACCGACGCGAACCTGCTGCGCGTGATGCAGGCGCAGTGCAAGCGCCGCGTCGGCCTGCTCGACTTCGCCACCGTGGCGCGCGGGCCGGCGGCGATCCGCGCGCGCATCGCGGCGCTCAAGGCCGAGGGCGTCGGCATCGCCATCGTCGATGCGGTGACCAATGCCGATCTGATGCAGCTGGGCCTGGCGCTCGACGGCATGGCGCTGGTCACGGCGGGCTCGGGCGTCGCCATCGGCCTGCCGCAGAACTGGGGCATCGCGCCCGCCGCCGAAGCCGCTGCGCTGCCGCCGGCGCAAGGGCTTGCAGCCATCGTGTCGGGCAGCTGTTCCACGGCCACCAACGGGCAGGTCACGCACTTCATCAGGCACGGTGGCGCGGCATTCACGCTCGATCCGCTGCGGCTCGCCGCCGGGCAGGACGTGGTGGCCGAGGCGCTGGCCTGGGCCGAGGCGCGGCTGGGGCAGGCGCCGGTGCTCATCTACTCCACCGCCGCGCCGGATGCCGTGGGCGCGACCCAGGCCGCGCTCGGCACGGCGCAGGCCGGCGAGCTGGTCGAGCAGGCGCTGGCGGCGATCGCGCGCGGGCTGGTCGCGCGTGGCGTCGGCAAGCTGGTGGTGGCCGGCGGCGAAACCTCGGGCGCGGTGGTGCAGGCGCTCGGCATCGACAGCTTGCGCATCGGCGGCCAGATCGACCCCGGCGTGCCCTGGTGCGCCGCCACGCTGCCGGGTGGCGGCAGGCTCCACATCACGCTCAAGTCGGGCAACTTCGGCACGCCGGATTTCTTTGCCAAGTCGCTCGCGCTGCTCGACGCGGTGGCCGCGTGAGCACGCCCGACCACGCCGCCGCGCGCGCCGAAATCTGCCGCGTGGGCCGCAGCCTGTTCGAGCGCGGCTATGTCCACGCCACGGCCGGCAACATCAGCGTCAAGTTGCCGGACGGCGGCCATCTCATCACGCCGACCGACGCCTGCCTCGGCTTCCTCGACCCGGCGCGGCTCGCGCATGTGAACGCCGCCGGCGAGCAGCTTTCGGGCGACCGCGCCAGCAAGACGCTGACGCTGCACCGCAGCCTCTATGCCGCGCGGCCCGACATCGGCTGCGTGCTGCACACGCATTCCACGCACCTCGTCGCGCTCACGCTTGCCGGCGTCTGGCGCGACGACGAAGTGCTGCCGCCGATCACGCCTTATTTCGTGATGAAGGTCGGCCGCGTTCCGCTGATTGCCTACCGCCGCCCCGGCGATCCCGAGGTGGCGCAACTGGTCGCCGACGCCATCGCGCGCGCCGGCGTGGCGCCGCCACGAGCGGTGCTGCTCGACCGGCTCGGCCCGCTGGTCTGGGCCGAGACCCCCGCCGCAGCGATGGCGACGCTCGAAGAACTCGAAGAAACCGCCCGTCTGTGGCTCATGACCGCGCCGCGCCCAGCGCCGCTGCCCGAGGAACGCATCCAGGAACTGCTTTCAACTTTCGGCCTGCGTCGCTAGCGCGCCCGGCCATCCCGAGGAGACACATAACCATGAGTACAACCGCCCGCGCGATCGATCTTCCGGTCGCGACCGAAGCCAGCGACCGCGTGTTCCGCAAGGTCAGCTGGCGCATCGTCCCGTTCATCATGCTGTGCTACGTGGTCGCCTATCTCGACCGCGTGAATGTCGGCTTCGCCAAGCTTCAGATGTCGCAGGCGCTTGGCTTCAGCGAGACCATCTTCGGCCTCGGCGCCGGCGTGTTCTTCCTCGGCTATTTCCTGTTCGAGGTGCCGAGCAACCTCATCCTGCATCGGGTCGGCGCCAAGCTCTGGATCGCGCGGATCATGATTACCTGGGGCTTCGTCTCGGCGGCCTTTGCCTTCGTGTCGTCGCCCACGATGTTCTACGTGCTGCGCTTCGTGCTCGGGCTGACCGAGGCCGGCTTCTACCCCGGCATCATCCTGTACCTCACCTACTGGTACCCGTCGCACCGGCGCGCCAAGATCGTCGCGATGTTCATGTCGGCGATCCCGGTGTCGGGCATCTTCGGCAATCCGCTGTCGGGCTGGATCATGGATGCCTTCGGCGGCACGGCCGGCTATGCCGGCTGGCAATGGCTGTTCATCATCGAGGCGATCCCGGCGGTGCTGGTCGGCATTGCGGTGCTGTTCTATCTCGACAATTCGGTGGCCAAGGCCAAGTGGCTGACCGACGACGAGAAGAAAGTGGTGGCGCATGAAGTCGCCGAGGACAGCAGGCACAAGGTCGTCGCCGAGCATTCGCTGTCGGTGCTGCGCGACCCGCGCCTCTGGCACATGAGCCTCATCTACTTCTGCTTCGTGATGGGCCAGTACGGCCTCACCTTCTGGATGCCGACCTTCATCAAGAGCACCGGCGTGCAGGGCAATTTCATGATCGGTCTGGTCAGCGCGATTCCCTTCATCGTGGCGATCTTCGCGATGAACCTGCTCGGCCGCAGCGCCGACAGCCAGCGCGAACGGCGCTGGCATCTGATGGTTCCGGCCACCGTCGCCGCCGCCGGCTTTGCACTCGCCGCCTCGTTCACCGGCAATACCGTGGTGTCGCTGATCGCGCTGTCGATGGCGGCCGGCGGGGCGCTGAGCTGCGCGCCGCTGTTCTGGTCGCTGCCCACCGCCTTTCTGGGTGGCACGGCGGCGGCGGCCGGGATTGCGGCGATCAACTCGGTCGGCAATCTGGCCGGCTTCGTGGCGCCGTTTGCCGTCGGCTATCTCAAGGATCTGACCGGCTCGACCGCCAGCGGCATGTATGTGCTGGCCGGCAGCCTGATCCTCGGCGCGGTGGCGGTCTCGCGCGTGCCGGCCAAGCTAGTCAACCGCTGATTGCAAACCTTTGCAGCCCCGGCCCGCGTTGGCCGGGCGCGCCTCTCCTCATCCCTTTCGCAAGGAGCCGTCCGTGGCCAACTTCGCCGCCAACCTTTCGATGATGTACACCGAGCACGCCTTCCTCGACCGCTTTGCCGCGGCGGCGCGCGACGGCTTTGCCGCCGTGGAATACCTGTTCCCCTACGTGGCGCCGGCCGGCGATCTGGCCGTGCTGCTGCGCGACCACGGCCTGAAGCAGGTGCTGTTCAACGCGCCGCCCGGCGACTGGGATGCCGGCGAGCGCGGCATCGCCAGCCTGCCCGGCCGCGAGGATGAATTCCGCCGCGCCTTCGCCATCGCGCTGGAGTACGCGCTGGTGCTCGACTGCCCGCGCATCCATGTGATGGCCGGCCTGCTGCCCGCCGGCGCCGATGCCGCCGAGCACGCGCGCCGCCGCGCCGTCTACGTGGCCAATCTGGCCTGGGCCGCCGAGCAGGCCGCGACCGTCAGGCGCGATGTGCTGATGGAGCCGATCAACACCCGCGACATCCCCGGCTATTTCATCAACCGCCAGGACGAGGCCCACGCCATCTGCCTGGAGACCGGCGCCGCCAACCTCAAGGTGCAGATGGACCTCTACCACTGCCAGATCGTCGAGGGCGACATCACGGCAAAGCTGCGCGCGCTGCTGCCGACCGGCCGCGTCGCGCACTTGCAGATTGCCGGCGTGCCGGCGCGCAACGAGCCTGACGAGGGCGACCTCAACTATCCGTGGCTGTTCCGCGAGCTGGACCGGCTCGGCTACGACGGCTGGATCGGCTGCGAATACCGCCCGCGCGCCGACACCTCCGAAGGCCTGGGCTGGCTGCGCGCGCTGCGGGCCGAAGGGATCGCGCGATGAACCTCGTCATCACCGGCGGCGCCGGCTTTCTGGGCGCGCGACTGGCGCGGGCGCTGCTCGCGCGCGGCAGCTTTCGCGGTGCCGCCATCGAGCGCATCACGCTCGCCGACCTGCGCGCGCCGACCGATCCGGCGCTGCTCGACGACCACCGCATCGCCATCGACACCGGCGACCTGCCCGACCGGCTGCCGCAACTGCTGGCCGGCCCGGTCGATGCCGTGTTCCATCTGGCGTCGGCGGTGTCGGCCGAATGCGAGGCCGACTTCGAGCTGGGCCTGCACGCCAATCTCGATGCCACGCGCCAGCTGCTCGACGGGCTGCGCGCCGTGGGCCAGCGCGACGGCACGGTGCCGCTGCTGTTCTTCTCCAGCTCGGTCGCGGTGTTCGGCAACGATCCCGGCCTGCCGCTGCCCGCCGTGGTCGACGACCGCACGCTGCCCACGCCGCAGTCGAGCTACGGCATCCACAAGTTCGTCTGCGAGCAGCTGGTGGCCGACTACACGCGCAAGGGCTTCATCGACGGCCGCGCCGCGCGGCTGATGACGGTGGCGATCCGGCCCGGCAAGCCCAATGGCGCCGCCTCGGGCTTTCTGTCGGGGCTGGTGCGCGAGCCGCTCGCCGGGCTCGACAGCGTGTGCCCGGTGCCGCGCGAGACCGCCGTGGCGCTGGCCTCGCCCGACAGCACGCTGGCCGGCATCCTGGCCGTGGCCGAGGCGCCGCGCGAGGCGCTCGGCGGGCGCACCGCGCTCAACCTGCCGGCGCTCACGGTCACGGTCGGTGAAATGCTCGACGCGCTCGCGCACTTCGGCGGCGAGGCGGCGCTGGCGCATGTGAAGCACCAGCGCGATCCGGCCATCGAGCGCATCGTCGGCGGCTGGCCGGCGCGCATCGCCAGCCCGCGCGCGGCGGCGCTGGGCCTGCTGCCCGATGCGAGCTTCGGCGCCATCGTCGGCCAGTACCTGCGCGACCGCGCCGCGGGCTGAGCGCCGGGCCTGGCCGTGGCGGAAGGGATAATCCGGCATGACGACCGGCGGGCTTCCCGCCGCCCGCCCCTTTCCCTTCCGCCCCAAGGCAGTCCCATGTTTGCGCCCGTCCGCAGTGCCGCCAAGCTTTCCGACCAGGTCGCCGAAGTGCTGATCCGCGAGATCACCGAGGGCAATCTCAAGGCCGGCGACAAGCTGCCATCCGAGCCGCATCTGGTCGAGCAGTTCGCCGTCAGCCGCACCGTGCTGCGCGAGGCGATCTCGCGCCTCAAGTCGCTCGGGCTGGTCGAGTCGCGCCAGGGCAGCGGCGTGTTCGTGCTGGCCGCCGACACCATGCCGCTGCGCTTCGATCCCGAGGTGGTGGCGAGCCGCGAAGCCGTGGTGCAGATCGCCGAGGTGCGCCGCGCGCTCGAAGCCGAAGTGGCGGCGCTGGCCGCCGCGCGCCGCGTGCCGGCCGACATCGCGCGGCTGGAGCAGGCGTTTGCCGCCATCGACGCGGCAGTCGCCGCCGGCCATGACGGCGTCGACGAGGACGTGGCCTTTCACCGCGCCATCGCCGACACCGCGCGCAATCCCTTCCTCATCTCCACGCTCCAGTACATGCGCCAGTTTTTGCACGGCGCCACCCGGGTCACGCGCGCCAACGAGGCGCGCCGGCACGACTTCGCGACCGCCGTGCGCAGCGAGCACGAGGCGATCCTGCTCGGCATCGCCGCCGGCGAGCCCGCGCGCGCCCGCGACGCCGCGAGCCGGCACATGAACAACGCCATCCTGCGCATCGAGGCCGCCGATCCGTCGTTCTGGAGCCAGCAGGGCGCGGCGCTGGCGGCGCCGCTCAAGGCCGGGCCGCCGGCCGGCGGCTGAGCGCGGCACGCGCCGTCCCGATGCCCCTGCGGGCGGAGCGGGTTCGCGCTGCTTGCGGGGATGGAGCCACGGTTTTCCCGCGATCGGGCAAAAGCGCCGCCTGCGAGGCTTGCGGTATCCAGCGCCACGGCCGCCTCACGGACACCCCATGCTCAAGAACCTCAAAGTCGGCCACCGCCTCGGCGGGGCCTTCGCACTGCTGCTGGCGATGCTGCTCGGCCTCGCCGCCACCGCCATCGCCCTCACCGGGCGGCTGCACGAGAACACCGAGTACTTCGCCGACAACCTGATCCCGTCGGTCCGCGTCATCGGCGATGCGCTCGAACGCATCCGCGCCGGCCGCACCATTGAAGGCCAGTACCTCATCGTCGAGGGCGACGAGCACGCCCGCCTGCGCAAGAACCTGCTCGAACGCCGCGCCGAGACCGAGTCGCTGCTGGCCGGCTACGAAAAGACCGTCAGCGACGCCGACGACCGCCGGCTCTGGCAGGCGGTGCGCGACGGCGCCAGCGCCTACTGGCCGTTGCAGGACAAGGTGCTGGCGCTGGCCGACGCCGGCGACCTGGCCGGCGCCCGCCAGACCCACCTCTACGACAGCCGCGCGGTGTTCAACAAGCTGCGCGACCACATCGCCGCCTGGAACGCGCACAACCAGAAGATCGGCGAGGAACGGCTGGCGCGTTCGCGCGAGAGCTATGCGCAGATCAAGCTCATGCTCACCGTCGGCACGCTGGCGGCGCTGGCGCTCGGCGTGCTGGCCACCCTCGTCATCACCCGCTCGATCACCGCGCCGCTCGCCGAGGCGGTGGCGGTCGCCGAACGCGTCGCCGGCGGCGATCTGGGCCGCGCGCCGGCCAGCGACCGCAACGACGAACTCGGCCATCTGCTGCGCGCGCTCGGCGGCATGACCGACAAGCTCAGCACCCTGGTGCGCGAGGTGCGCAACGGCACCGACGCCATCGCGCTGGCCTCGTCCGAGATCGCCACCGGCAATGCCGACCTGTCGGCGCGCACCGAATCGCAGGCCGCCAGCCTCGAGCAGACCGCCGCCTCGATGGAAGAGATGACCGGCAGCGTGCGCAGCAGCGCCGACAGCGCGCGTCAGGCCGAGCGGCTGGCCAGCGGCACCTCGGATGCGGCGCTGCGCGGCGGCGATGCGGTGGCGCGCGTGGTCGCCACCATGAACGACATCCAGACCGCCAGCCGGCGCATCGGCGACATCATCGGCGTGATCGACGGCATCGCCTTCCAGACCAACATCCTCGCGCTCAATGCGGCGGTGGAGGCGGCGCGCGCCGGCGACCAGGGCCGCGGCTTTGCCGTGGTGGCCAGCGAGGTCCGGGTGCTGGCCCAGCGCAGCGCCGAGGCGGCGCGCGAGATCAAGTCGCTCATCCTCGACAGCAATGCCCGCGTCGATGCCGGCAATGCCATCGTCGGCGAGGCCGGCGGCACCATCGGCGAGGTGGTGACCCAGGTGCGCCGCGTCAACGATCTGGTGGCCGAGATCAGCAGCGCCATCGGCGAGCAGGACAGCGGCATCGGCCAGATCAACATGGCCGTCAGCCAGCTCGATCAGGCCACGCAGCAGAACGCCGCGCTGGTCGAGCAGACCGCCGCCGCCGCCGAAAGCCTCAAGTTGCAGGCGGCGCGGCTGGCCGAGGCGCTGACGGTGTTCCGGCTCGGCGGCCAGGGCTGAGCGCGCGGCTCAGCAGGCCACCAGATTGCGCGGCCGGCCGGCCTCCCAGGCCTCGATGTTGTCGATGAGCTGATCGGCCAGCCCCTGCATCGCCTCGTCGCTGGCCCAGGCCACATGCGGCGTGATGAGCAGATTGGGCCGGCGCAGCGCCAGCAGCGGCAGATCGGCCGGCGGCGGCTCGGTGCTCACCACATCCAGGCCGGCGCCGCCGAGATGGCCGCTTTCCAGCGCCTCGATCAGCGCGGCTTCATCGACCAGTCCGCCGCGCGCGGTGTTGATGAACAGCGCGCCCGGCTTCATGCGCGCGAACTGCGCCCGGCCCATCAGGCCGCGCGTCTCGGCGGTCTGCATCACATGCAGGCTCACCACGTCGCTGCGCTCCAGCAGCTCGTCGAGCGTGGTGAACTCGATGCCCGGCTCGGGCTTGATGCTGCGGTTGTGCACCAGCACCTTCATGCCGAAGGCCAGCGCCAGATCGGCCACCGCGCGCCCGAGCCCGCCAAAGCCGATCAGCCCGAGCGTCGCGCCGGCCAGATCGTGGATCGGATGGGTGATGGCGCAGAAGCGGTCGCTCTTGGACCAGGTGCCGGCCTCGACCTCGGCGCGATAGGCCAGCAGATTGCGGCGCAGCGCCAGCATCAGCGCGAACACATGCTCGGGCACGGCGGCCAGCGCGTAGTCGCGGATGTTGCTCACCACGATGCCGCGCCGGTTGCATTCGGCCAGATCGACGTTGTCGGTGCCGGTGGCGGCGATGGCGATCATCTTGAGGTCGGGCAGCGCGGCGAGCGCCGCCGCATCGATGCGGACCTTGTTGGTGATGGCGACGGTGGCGCCGCTCAGGCGCTCGGCCACATCGTGCGGCGCGGTGTTGGGATAGTCGCGCCAGTCGTGGGCGAAGGCCGGGCGACGCACCCGGGCCGGCAGGCTGTCGCGGTCGAGAAAGACGATGGAGTTCATGCGGTGTCGCTTGCTTTGGGCGGAGGCGCGACGTTAGCGCGATTGGCGCGCCGGCCGGAACGCTTGCAGGCGGCGCCGGCGCGCCGGCCTCAGCGGCGCGCCTGACTGGCGCCCTCGGCGCTGACGCGCCACACCACATTGCCCACGTCGTCGGCCACCAGCAGCGCGCCGTCGCGCGCGATGGCCACGCCCACCGGCCGGCCTTGCGCATCGCCGTCCTCGTCGACGAAGCCGGTCAGCACATCCAGCGCCGCACCGGCCGGCTGGCCGTCCTTGAACGGCACGAAGATGACCTTGTAGCCCGAGCGCGGCTGGCGGTTCCACGAGCCGTGCTGGCCCACGAACATGCCCTGCGCAAACGCCGGCGGCAGCCGGTTGCCGCCCGACCATGCCAGGCCCAGCGACGCGGTATGCGGCCCGAGCGCGTAGTCGGGCTTGATGGCCTTGGCGACGAGGTCGGGGCGCGGCGGCTGCACCCGGTCGTCCACATGCTGGCCGTAATAGCTGTAGGGCCAGCCGTAGAAGCCGCCGTCCTGCACCGAGGTCATGTAGTCGGGCACCAGATCGCTGCCGAGTTCGTCGCGCTCGTTGACGGCGGTCCAGAGTGCGCCGGTGTCGGGCTGCCAGGCCAGTCCGTTGGGATTGCGCAGGCCCGAGGCGAACACCCGGGTCGCGCCGGTGGCGGCGTCGATCTCCAGGATGGCGGCGCGCTCGCGCTCGGCCTCCATGCCGTTCTCGGCCACGTTGCTGTTGGAGCCGCTGGTCACGTAGAGCTTGCTGCCGTCGCGGCTGGCAATCACGTTCTTGGTCCAGTGATGGTTGATGGGGCCGGCCGGCAGGTCGGCGAGCGTGCGGCCGCTGGCCGGATCGAGGCTCGTCTGCCCCGGCTGGAACGGAAACACCAGCAGCGCATCGCTGGCGGCGACATAGAGCTTGCCGCCCGCCAGCGCCATGCCGAACGGCGAGTTGATGCCCTCGATCAGCGTCTGCTTGACCTCGGCGCGGCCGTCGCCGTCGCCATCGCGCAGCAGCACGATGCGGTTGGGGCTTTGCACGCCGGCGCCGGCGCGCTTCATCACCTGCTTCATGGCCCAGCCGCGCAGGCCCTTGCCGTCCTCGGGCTTGGCCGGGGCGTTGGTCTCGGCCACCAGCACATCGCCGTTGGGCAGCACCAGCAGCCAGCGCGGATGGTCGAGGCCGTCGGCGAAGCGCGTGACCGCCAGCCCGGTCGCGGCCTGCGGCTTGCCATTGGCCGGCCAGCCGCGCGCCGGCGCGATGTTGACGGTGGGGATCAGCGAGCGCACCGGCGCCGGCAGCTGGGGATCGGGCCCCATGCCGGCACTCACCGGCAGACGGGCGGTATCGGCGCCGGCCGGCGCAGCCAGCGCCAGCAGCAGCACGGCAGAAAGGACGGACGGAAGTCGGTTCATGGCGGCAATCGCAAGGGAAGTCGAGCGCGCCAGCCTGCGCGAAAGACGCGGCCGGCGCTGTCGGTGTGGAAGCCATCGCTCTGCCGGACGCAAGCGACTAACGCAAGATGTGCCGCCCATTCGTGTGATGCGCTTGGCAAACTGGCGCAAATGTTCAATTCAAGCCACCTAGGCAAATCGATGCCGCAGGAGAACGCTCGGGCTCCTTTCCTTACCGCGCGGCCCTGCGGGCAACGCCTTTCCCAGGTCATGCCATGAAGCTGCTGCTCAAGTTCAATCTCGTGTTCCTGCTGGTGTTCGCCGCCGGCTTCGCGCTGTCGGCGGTGGTCGCGCGCAATCTGCTGCAGGAAAACGCCAAGGACGAGGTGCTGGATCGCGGCCGCCTCATCATGGAATCGGCGGTGGCGGTGGCCGGCTACACCTCGACGCAGATTGCGCCGCTGCTGGTCGCGCAGATGGAAGACCACTTCCTGCCGCAGTCGGTGCCGTCCTACTCGTCGTTCGAGGTGGTGAATGCGATCGGCAAGCTGCGCCCCGAATACGCCTACAAGCCGGCCACGCTCAATCCGACCAATCCGCGCGATCACGCGCGCGACTGGGAGGCCGACGTGATCCAGCGCTTTCGCCAGGACGATGCGCCCGACGAGGCGGTCGGCGAACGCGGCACGCCGACCGGCCGCTCGCTCTATGTGGCGCGCCCGATCCGCATCACCGACGCGGCCTGTCTGCGCTGCCACAGCACGCCGGCGGCGGCGCCGCGCTCGCTGGTCGAGCAGTACGGCGGCGTGAACGGCTTTGGCTGGCAGTTCAACGAGGTGGTCGGCGCACGCATCGTGTCGGTGCCGATGTCGGTGCCGCTGGCGCGCGCCGATCACGCCTTTCAGGTGGTGCTGGCGCTGCTGGCGGCGATGTTCGTGGCCATCGGCCTCACGCTCAACCTGATGCTGTACTGGATGGTGATCCGGCCGGTGAGCCGGCTGTCGGCGGTGGCCGACCGGGTGAGCATGGGCGAGCTGGACGTGGCCGACTTCGAGTTCCGCGCGCGCGACGAGATCGGCGTGCTGGCGGCCTCGGTGGCGCGCATGCGGCGCAGCCTGGTGCATGCGATGAAGCTGCTGGAACGCTGAGCCGGCCATGAACCTGCCCGCACGACTCGGCAAGTACACCGTCATCGGCCTGATCGGCGAGGGCGCGATGGGCGTGGTGTACCGCGCCGTCGATCCCGACATCGGCCGCACGGTGGCGATCAAGACGCTGCGCGCCAGCGCCCGCACGCCGGGCGCGGCCGAGCGCTTTCTCAACGAGGCGCGCGCCGTCGGCCGGCTGTCGCATCCGGGCATCGTGGCCATCCACGAGTACGGCCAGGACGGCGACCACGCCTTCATCGTGATGGAGCACATCGAGGGCCGCACGCTGGCGCAGATCCTCGACGCCATTCCGGTGCCGGGCGAGCAGGCCACGTTGCGGGTGATGGACCAGCTGCTCGGCGCGCTCGACTGCGCCCATCGCGCGGGCGTGCTGCACCGCGACATCAAGCCCGGCAATCTCATCGACACGCCGCAGCGCCAGATCAAGGTGACCGACTTCGGCATCGCGCGCATCGCCGGCAACGGCGCGCCGACCGCGACCCAGGTGGGCACGCCGGGCTACATGGCGCCCGAGCAGTACTCGGGCGCGCCGGTCGGGCCGGTGACCGACGTGTTCGGCGCCGGCGTGCTGCTGTACCGCATGCTCTGCGGCCGGGCGCCGTTTCGCGGCACGCCGGAAAACATCCTCTACAAGCTGCTCAACGAGACGCCGCCGCCGCCGAGCCGGCTGCTGACGCCGCCCGGCCGCGATGCGCGCTACGACGCGATTGCGCTCAAGGCCATCGCGCGCGATCCGGACCGGCGCTATTCGAGCGCCGCCGCCTTCCGCAGCGCGCTGCGCCAGGCCGCCGATGGCGATGCGGTGATCGTGCCGACGCGCGCGCCGACCACCGGCCCGGCGGCCCAGCCAACCTGGACGCCGGCGAGCGGCGGCCTGAGCGACGACGAACTGGCGCGCGCCGAGCTCGCGCTGACCGAGGCGATCGGCCCGGTCGCGCGCACGCTGGTACGCAATGCGGCGCGCCACAGCGCCGATCTGGCCGAGCTGGCGCGCCAGCTGGCCGGCAGTCTCGACAGTGCCGCGCGGACGGCATTCCTGGCCCGGCTGAGCGGCATGCCGCGCAGCGGCGCCGACTCACGCCGGACCGCGACCGGCACCGGCAGCACCGGCACGGCAGCCGCCACGCCGGCCGACGAGGATGCGATCACGCCCGAGCGGCTCGACCGCCTGCGGCTGGCCATCACTGCGCAGATGGGGCCGGTCGCCGCCATCGTCATCCGGCGGGCCCAGGCCAATGCGCACGGCTGGTCCGATCTGCTGCGCCGCGTGGTCGACGAGGTGGCGACCGGCGCCGACCGCGATGCGCTGATGGCCAGCCTGCGCCGGCTCTAGCGCGCTACAGCGCGCGCCGCGCCGTCACGCTCGACATCACCGCGCCGGCCGGCAGGCCCATGCGCGTGGCCGGCCCCGAACTGCCACCGCCGCGCCCGTTGCGCGCCGCCACCGCCACGGCCGTGGCCACATCGCCGGCCGGAACGACGCGGCGCAGGCTTTCGTGCACCGTGCCGGCTTCGGGCCGCGCGCCGCGCACGCCCTCGATCCACCGCATCATCCGCACGCCGTCCACCAGGTGCAGCTCGCGCTCGCCGATGATGGCGCAGGCCTCGCGCGTGAAGCCGCCGCTGGTCACCAGGAAGGCGCCGCGCGCGCCGGTCGCCTGCATCGCCGCGAACAGGTCGCCGATGGCGCTCGCGCCGACGCGCCGGTCGGCCAGATGGCGCCAGCGCAGCAGATAGAGCTCGCCGTCCGGACGCAGCAGCCGCGCATCGGGCAGATCGATCGGCAGCGCATCGGCCGGCGCCGCCTCGGGCTGGTCGGGCGCCGACATGAAGCCGCGCTGCGCCAGCGCGATCAGCAGCAGCGGCTCGATCACGCTGAAATCGGGCAGACCGCCGTTGCGCGCCGGACTGCGCGCCGGCGCCGGCGCCACCTGGCGCACCGACAGCCCGGCGAGCACGGCGCAGAACAGCGGCAGCAGGTACTGCCCGGCATCGGCCAGCCCGACCACCAGATCGACCGGCAGCGGCCCGACGCCGGTGACCGGCCCGGCGGCGAATTCGTGCAGCAGCCAGCCCAGCGCCAGCCCCAGCACGATGAAAACCCACCAGCGCACCTGGCGCAGCGGAGCGGTACCGGGGCGAGAGGCAGGGGCGCGGCTGGACATGGGCATTTTTTCTAGGATCGATAGGTGGGGCACCGAAGACCTGCGGGATGCCGTACCGATACTTTGCCGCGCCCATACGGCGACGCAGCCTTGCCCTGCACGCGCCGAAATCGAAAGTTTCACAGACCGCGCCAAGCTCCCACGCCTGGGGCAGGCCTCGCTTCCGCGTGACGGGACGGCGCTGCGCCCATCGGACGAAATCGTCTGCATGTAGGCATTCACAAGCGCAACTTCGGCGAAGTGCTGCCAATTGCCACGGAATTCTGCCCAACCACAACCCGGAAAATCTCCGAGCGGCGGCAGGTGAAATGCATCGCCCGATCGGGCGAGCCGCGATTTCAGTCGCGCGTGACCCGCACCACTTCCTCGATCGAGGTGGCGCCGCTGTCGATCCAGCGCTGGCCGTCGTCACGCATGCTGCGCATGCCGCTGCGCAGGCCGAGCCGGCGGATTTCGAGCTCGTTGGCGGCGTTGTGGATCAGGCCGCGCTGCTCCTCGTCGATGACCAGCAGCTCGTAGATGCCCGAGCGGCCGATGTAGCCGCTGCGATGGCAGCGCTCGCAGCCCACGGCGCGCCACACCTGCCGGCCGTCGACGGTCTCGGGCTTCTTGCAGTGCGGGCACAGGCGCCGGATCAGCCGCTGCGCCATCACGCCCAGCACGGTCGAGCTGAGCAGGAAGGGCTCGACGCCCATGTCGGCCAGCCGCGTGATCGCGCTCGCCGAGTCGTTGGTGTGCAGCGTGGCCAGCACCAGATGGCCGGTGAGCGAGGCCTGGACCGCGATCTGCGCCGTCTCCAGATCGCGGATCTCGCCGATCATGATGACGTCCGGGTCCTGCCGCAGGATGGCCCGCAGCGCCTTGCCAAAGCTCATGTCGATGCGCGCATTCACCTGGGTCTGGCCGATGCCGGGCAGGTCGTACTCGATCGGATCCTCGACCGTCATGATGTTGGTGGTGCTCGCATCCAGCCGCTGCATCGCGGCATAGAGCGTGGTGGTCTTGCCCGAGCCGGTCGGGCCGGTCACCAGAATGATTCCGTGCGGCTGCTTCACCAGCCGGTCGAAGGTGGCGAGCGTGTCGGGCGCCATGCCCAGCTTGCCGAGGTCGAGCCGGCCGGCTTCCTTGTCGAGCAGACGCAGCACGGCGCGTTCGCCGTGGCCGGTGGGCAGCGTGCTCACGCGCACGTCCACCGGCTTGCCGGCCACGCGCAGCGTGATGCGGCCGTCCTGCGGCAGGCGTTTTTCGGCGATGTCGAGCTGGGCCATGATCTTGATGCGGCTGATGAGCGCCGCATGCAGCGCCCGCCGTGGCCGCGCGATGTCGCGCAGCGTGCCGTCGATGCGAAAGCGCACCACCGAGTTCTGCTCGAAGGGCTCGATGTGGATGTCGCTCGCGCCGTCGCGCGACGCCTGCGTGAGCAGCGCGTTGATCATGCGGATGATCGGCGCGTCGTCCTCGACCTCCAGCAAATCCTCGACCGCCGGGATGTCCTGCAACAGCCGCGTGATGTCCACATCGGCCTCGGCCTCGTCGACGATGCGCGCGGCCTCGCCGTCGATCTGCGCGTAGGCGGTGCGCAGCGCGGTCTCGACCTCGGGCGCGGTCTTCCAGGCCGTGGGCAGCGCGCCGAGCCGGCGCGTCACCTCGGCGAGCGCATCGGGATCGGTCTCGGCGCAAATCCACAACTCGGTCGGCAAGCCGTCGCGCGCCACCAGCGCCAGCTTCGCGTCGCGCGCGAAGGCATAGGGCAGCTGGCGCGCGTTCTCGGCCGGCGCTGGCGTGGCGGCCGGGCTGTCGCCGGTGGCCAGCGAAGCCAGCGTCGCGGTGCTGGCGGTATCGGCGACGAGGCTGTCGGTGCTGCTCATGGCGTGATTCCCTGGATGCGAGGCGAGGTCCGCGCCGTCATTGCGGCTGGGTCGGCGCGATCTTCTGGCTCGGCTGGCCGGCGGCATTGGCGCCACCGCCCTGCGGCGTGATCGCGCTCTCGGGCGTGCGCGCATCGCCGGGTGCGGGCTGCATCAGCATGGCCGGCGACTTGATCGTGAAGCTGCCGTCGAGCGCCGGCATCTGCATGCCGCGCGTGTCGGGCAGGATGAAGCTCGGCGCCGGCTGCTGCTCGGAGGTGCGCACCCGCATGTAGTCGTAGCGGTCCACCGTCACGCTCTGCGAATCGACGAGGTTGCGGATGATGCGCGGCCGCAGGAACACCATCAGATTGGTCTTCTTGCGCTCGCGGTTGCTGTAGCGGAACAGCGCGCCCAGGTAGGGGATGTCGCCGAGCAGCGGCACCTTGCTCACCGAGTCGGTGATCTCGTCCTGCACCAGGCCGCCCAGCACGATGATCTGGCCATCGTCGACCACCACGCTCGAATCGATCTGGCGCGTGTTGGTGATGATCCCGGCCGCCAGCGAGGTGCTCACCACGTTCGACACTTCCTGGTGAATCTGCATGCGCACGCCGCCGCCCTCGGACACCGCCGGCTTGACATGCAGCGTCAGGCCCACGTCCTTGCGCTCGATGGTCTGGAACGGATTGACCGTGGACGTGCCGCTGCTGGAGCTGGTGCTGCTGGAGTTGCTGTACTGGCCGGTGATGAAGGGCACGTTCTGGCCCACGACGATCTTGGCTTCCTCGTTGTCGAGCGTGAGCAGATTGGGCGTGGACAGCACGTTGGCATTGGTGTTGGTCTCGAGCGCGCGCGCCAGCAGGCCAAAGTTGGTGTACGTGGTGCCGGCGATGGTGATGGTGCCGCGCACGAGGCCCAGGTTCAGCCCCTGGCCCACGCTCGCCACGTTGGCGGCGGCGGTCAGGATGTTGGTGCCGCTGCTGCCGAAGTTGGTGCCGCCGATCACGTTGGTGCCGCTGCCGTTGAGACCCGACAGGTCCTGCCACTGGATGCCGAATTCGGCCGACTTGTCCGCCGACACCTCGACGATCAGCGCCTCGATGTAGACCTGCGCGCGGCGCGCATCGAGCTTCTCGATGATGTCGCGCAGGTTGCGATAGATCGGCTCCGGCGCGGTGATGATGAGCGTGTTGGTCGCCGGATCGGCCTGCACGATGCCGCCCTGCTGGCTGCTGCCCGACGACGACGAGCCAAAGCCCGACGACGAGCTGCTGCTGCCAAAACCGCTGCCGCTGCTGCCGCCCGAACTGCCGCCAAAGCCCGATCCGCTGCTGCCGCCGCTGTTGCCGCCCAGCCCGCCGGTATTGCCGCCGATGCCGCCACTGCCGCCGCTTGCGCTGCCACCGCTGCCACTGCCGCTCGACAGAAAGCTGCTGCCGCTGCTGCCGGTCTGGCCGCCCGCGCTCGAACCGTCGGCGGTGATGATCGAGCGCAGCGTGGCTGCCAGCCGCACCGCATCGGCATTCTTGAGATAGACCACATTGATGTTGCCCTTGCCGGCGCTCGGGATGTCGAGCTTGGCGACCAGGCTGCGCACGCTGTCGGCGCGCGCCTTGCTGCTGGCGCGCAGCAGCAGCGCATTGCTGCGCTGGTCGGCCATGATCGTCACCTTCTGGCCCGGATCGGTCTGACCGCCGCGCTGGCTGTCGTCGAGCATGCGGGTGAGCAGCGCCGCCATGTCGACCGCCAGGCCGTACTTGAGCGGAATCACTTCCAGCTCGGCGGCGGCCGGCACGTCGACGTTGGCGATGATGCGTTCGATGCGGCGGATGTTTTCCGCGTAATCGGTAATCACCAGCGAGTTGTTCGACGGGTAGGCGGTGATGGTGTTGTTGGGGCTGATGAGCGGCCGCAGCACCGGCACCATCGCGCTGGCCGACTCGTAGTTGAGCCGGAAGATCTGCGTCACCACCTGATCGCCGCGATTGCCCGGCGTCAGCCCGGCCACCGGCCCGCTTTGCAGCTTGGCGTCGGCCTCGGGCAGCACCTTGGCATAGGCGCCGTCCTCGACCACTGCAAAGCCTTGCAGCCTCAGCACAGACAGCAGCATGCGATAGGCCTCGGCGCGCGGCACCGGATTGGGCGTCGCCAGCGTCACCTGCCCGCGCACGCGCGGATCGACGATGAAGGTGCGGTTGGTCATCTGGCCGATGGCGCCGACCACGGCATCGAGATCGGCGTTGACGAAGTTGAGCGACACCAGATCGCTCTGCGCCGGCGCGGTGGCGGCCGGCGCGGCCAGTGCCGCCGGCGTGCCGGCCAGCGCCGACGTGGCAAGCGCGGCAGCGGCCACGCCGCGCGCGGCGGCGCGCACCAGCCGGCCGCCGGCGCCCGGCGCGGGCACGGCGCTGACGCCCGATGGCCCGTCGCTGAAGCGCGGGCCGCTGCCGGCACCGGCCGCCAGCGCGGCAAGCGAGACGGCCGGCGCCGCGCCCTCGGCGGGCAGGACGGCATCGGCACGGTGGACGGGATGGGCGGCGGGCTTGGCGGGGGGCGTCTTCGTCACTGTCTTGGCATGAGGTATCCGGGCCGCCGGAGCGGTGCGGACGGATTGCGCGGCTGCGGTCTTGCTGGCGGATGTCTTGCGGGCGGCGGCCGGACGGGCGGTGGCGGGCGCGGTGCGCTGACCGGCCTTGGCCGGACCGGCGGCATGCGACGCCGACGCATGGGTTTCGCGCGCGGCGGCCTCGGGCAGACCGGCGGCAAACGGCGCGACCAGCGCCAGCACCGCAAGGCTGCGCCCGTTGAACGCGGCGGAAATGGCGGCGGCGATCGTGGCGGCGGGATGTCTCATGGGCTTCCGATCCGGAGCGCGACGCCGTCGTTGCTGGACGGGCCGAGCAGGTTCATCAAGGGTTGCAGTTGGGCGCTGCGGTCGGCCGCAGCCGAGGCGCGGCCAGTGAAGCCGAAGCGACCGTTGGGCTGCCAGCGGCCGTTGCCATTGAGGCTGAGCGGGCCTTGCAGCGTGACCAGGGCGAGCGCGAAGCCGCCGTTGCCGTCGGGCCGCGCATCGAGCCGGTAGCTGCCGAGCGGCGCCACCGCCGACACGGCCGAGCGCGCATCGCGCCACTCCAGCCGCAGCGGGCCTTGCGGCAGGCCGCCGGTCCAGCCGAGCGCATCCCAGCCGGCTTCGAGCCGGCCGCCGAGCCGCAGCGTGTTGAACGGCGCGCCGATGCCTTCGAGCACCTCGACCGGCAGCAGCAGTCGGCCGGCCGACAGCGACAGCGGCCCGGCCAGGCCCACTTCGAGCAGCACCGGCGTGGGGAAGACCGCTGCCCCGCTCAACGCCAGCCGCAGCCGCAGCGGCGCCAGCGCCAGCCCGGCAAAGCGCCATTCCACCGCGCCGGGGAAGGCGCGGATGCTTTCCTCGTCGGTCTGGCCGCCGCTGCGCAGCGCCGGACGGCCGCTGCCGTGCCAGACCGTGCCGGCGGTTTCGAGCAGCAGCGCGCGGCCGCCCGAACCCAGTGCCAGCGCCTGCCCGAGCCAGGCCGCCGGCAGCGCCGGCAGCGCACCCGCGAGCAGGCCGAGCAGCCCCGCAAATGCAAAGGCCAGCAGCCGGAGCGCGAGGCGCAGCTTCATGCGCGCACCTGCGCGGCGCGGCGCGGCCGGGCCGGGAAGGCTGTGGGCTGGCGGCGCGGGCAGCTCATCGGCGCAGCGTGAATTCGGCATTCACCTTGCCGCCGGCGCCGGCCTTGCCCTCGACCGCGCTGACCGCCGCGCTCTCGATGGTGGCGCCGTTGTCGCTGGCGATGCGGGCCAGCCAGTCGGCGATGGCCGGATACGGCGTCTCGGTGAACTTGACGACCAGCACGCCGGCCGCGTTCTGCGTGATTTCGGCGCGCAGGCCGCTTTCCTGCACCGCCTGCTCGACCGCCGGACGCAGCGGCCCTTCGGCTTGCAGATTGCGCACGGTCTGCGGCGGATTGGCGGCGATGCCGGCCACCTCGCTGGCCTCGGCCTGCAGGCGCGGCAGATCGCGCAGCGCGCGCGCCCGGCCGGCCAGCGCCGGATCGACCAGCAGCGACCAGAACAGCGCCAGCGCCACCGCGACCGCGCCGAGCGCGACGATGCGGCGCTCGCGCGGCGCCAGCGCGGCCCAGCGCGCATCGAAGTTGGCGCGCGCGGCATCGAGCGCCGCGATCTTGAGTCGAGCGCTCATGACGCCTCCCGCTTGCGCAGCACCAGCTGCTGACCGCCATCGTTCTGCGGCTCGGCCGAGGCGTCGAAGCCGGCCGCGCGCAGCGCCTGCAACATGCCGTCGAGCATGGGCACGGCGGCCGGCGCCAGACTGGCGCGCAGCGTGCCGGCGCTGAAGCTCAGCGTGCGCAAGCTGCCGTTGACGTCGTTGGGCGGCAGCAGCGCGGCCAGCGCGGTGCTCAATTCAAGGTAGCGATCCTGGCCGCGCGTGCTGGCCAGCTGCACCTGCCGGCGCGCCAGCAGCACCGGCTCGGCCACCAGCGGCACCTCGGGGAAGGCAGCGTGAAAGTCGGCTTCCATGCGGTCGGCGATCTGGTGCCTGGCCTGGGTCAGCCGCCACCAGTCGGCATTGAGGCCGGCGGTCCAGACCAGCACGGCGGCGGCGGCCAGGCCGATGGCCCAGCGCCAGGGCCGCAGCGCCGCGCCGGCACCGCGCGTGCCGCCGGCAAACTCGAATTGCAGCAGCGAGGCATCGGCCAGCGCCGGCGCCGCCTCGGACCAGTGCCAGCTCACCGGCGTGAGCGTGATGCCGAGCTGCACCGACCAGCGCGCGCAGGTCTCGGCATCGAGCCCGGCGCAATCGATGCTGCCGACCGCCCCGGCCTGCAGCCGCGCCGCCGCGAGCCGCAGCGCCGGCGGCGGATCGCCGGCCGCATCGAGCGCGAACGGCAGCACGCCGTCGGCATGGCGCAACCAGGCTTCGGCGCCGTCCACCGCCAGGAAGGGCGCGGCCGGCGCGAGCATGGCTTCGGTCACGACGACCACGCGGCGCGCGGCGCGCAGCTGGGCCAGCCGCTGGGCCGCGCGCAGCCAGCGCCGGTCGAGCACCGCGACTTCGCGCAGGCCGTCGGCGCCAATGCCGGGCAGCACGGCGGCAAAGGTGTCGGCCGGGTCGCCGATCACCGAATCCTCGATGAGATTGGGCAGCACGCGGCGCAGCACCGAGGCCTTGACCGGCGGCAGCTTGAGCCGCAGCAGCCGCGCGGCGCGCGCCGGCAGCACGATTTCGAGCGTGTCGGCGAGCGGCAGATCGGCCAGTTCGGCGCGGCCCCGGCGCGTGGCGCCGCCGCGCTCGACGAGCGAAAAGTCGAACGGCGATCGCGGCCGATCGCCCAGTTCCCAGGCTTCGGCCGCTTCGGCTTCGAAGCGCAGACGCAGTAAGGCCATGTGGTTCAGTCCTCGCGGTTCCAGAGCACGCGGGTGCTGCGCGTGGCGCCGCCTTCGCGGAAAACGAGCGCCTCGGTGAGCAGCAGCGCGCGTTCGTATCGGACCCGGCCGGTGACGCGGAAGAAGCTCGATTTCACGTCGAGCGCCACCGCGTTCTCGGGCGCCTTGTCGGCCAGCGTGCACTGGCTGGTCTGCACGAAGGGCGTGCGCTGGCGCAGCGCGACCAGCCGGGCGGCATCCGAAGCCGAGTAGTTGTCGATTGTTGCATGCAGCACTTCGGCACTCGCGGTATTGCAGTTGACCTGGGTGATGGCCGCCGTCATGCGCGGCAGCACGGTGACGAAGGGCCGCAGCTTCTCGATGACGCCGGCATCCACATTGGGCAGCCGGCCCAGATCGTCGACCACCAGCCAGGGCAGCTGGGTGGCGGCACGGGTGTTGCCGTTGCCGTCGATGGCCGGCTGGCTGGCCGACAAGGCACTGGCCACGCTGCTGGCCAGACTGGCCGGCAAACCTTCGAGCGTGAGCAGGCGCTGGAAGCGCGCGATCCAGGCCGCGTCGGGCTGGCCCTTGGTATCGACCAGGTTGAGCAGATTGAACTTGGCCTGCTCGTCGGCGATGGCGCCGGCCAGCCAGGCTTCGCGGTCGCGCGTGCCCTGGGCGTCGGCGATGCGGGTCTCGGCGATGGGCACGGCCCAGACCTCGCCGAGATGGTCGTAGGCGTTCTTGTTGTCTTCCTTGAGCACCAGCCGGGCCCAGTCGATGGCGGCGCGCGCCAGCCAGCGGTCCTGGCCGAGCGCGAGATGGTTCTCGACCATGCGCGCCTGCACCTGCTGGCGCCACATCAGCCCGCTGACGGCGATGGTGGCCAGCGCCACGATGAGCAGCGCGGTGACCACGGCCACGCCGCGCGCCGGCCGGCGGCCGTGGATGCGAAGGCGGCGCGGCGCGCTCATTCGCGCACCATCGCCGCGCGCTCGAAGCGCTCGCCATTGCCCAGCTCGATGCTCAGCCGCACCGCGCTGCCCTGCTGGCTCATCTCGGCCGGCAGCTGCATCGCCAGCGATTGCGCCAGTTGCAGCCGGCGCAGCAGATCGCCGTCGGGCGTGACCCAGAGCGAGGTGTTCCAGACCTGGAAGCCGAGGAAGTTGACCGGCGCCAGCAGCCGCTGACGCTGGGCGTCGGGCCAGTCGGCCACGCTGGCCAGCTGGCGTGCCTCGTCGGGCGTGGCGACGGCGCGGGTCTCGCGCCAGAGCGCATCGTCGGCCAGCCGGTAGCGCACGAACTGCCAGCGCAGCGCGCCGCCACCGGGCGCCGGCGCCTGGCGCAGCACGCGGATCTCGCCGCGCCCGAACAGGATGCCGGGCAGCGCGCTGGCCGTGCCCACCGAGGTGATCGCGCCGCTGTCGCGCGCGGCCAGCCGCAGATCGGTCTCGAACTGGCTGAACACCGCTTCCAGCCCGCGCTGCTGCGCGAGTTCTTCGGTGAGCTGGGTGCGCGCCCGCACCACCGCATCGATGGCGCGCCACGACAGCAGCGAGATGACCGCCAGGATGGCGATCGCGACCAGCATCTCGATGAGGGTGAAGCCGCGCCGGCTCACATGTCGCTCCCGTTGGCCAGCACGGTCGACACGGTGGTGAGCCATTCGCGCCGGCTGGCGTCGGTGTAGACGCTGATCTCGACCCGCCGCATGTAGCGGTTGCCGGTGGTGCGGATGTCCTCGTCGCAGACCAGCGCCAGCCGGCCCTGCGGGCAGGCAAAGCTGCGCTGGCCGAGCTGGGGCGCGACCCGCGCGGCGCGCAGCTCGGCGATGCGGTTGCCGGCGCTCCAGCCGGCATAGAGCTTGGCGCGCAGCACCTCGTTCTGGCGCGCCATGCCGCCGACCGCGCGCAGGCTGGCGCCGAGCGCCACGCCCACGATCACCAGCGCGACCAGCACTTCGACCAGCGTGAAGCCGGTGGTGCGCGGCAGCGGCCGCAGGCGCCGGCTCATCGCGGCGCCTCGTCGACCGCGAAGCCGCCGAGGCCGTCGCCGCGCACCGTCGCGCTGGCGGCGCCGTATTGCAGCGCCACCACCAGCGGCTCGGACAGCGAGGAGCGCGAGAACTCGATGCGCACCGCGCTGTTGCGCGGACCGTTGAATGCCGGGCCGGCGATGCTCACGCGCATCGGCTGAAGCTGCCATTGACGCGGGCGCAGCGCGTTGTCGCGGTCGAGCGGGCGCCAGCGCCGGCCGTCGCGCACCGAGAAGCCATAGCCCTCGGTGCTGGCCTCCCAGAGCACCGGCGCGCCGCGCACCACCGCCTCGTCCTGCGCGATGGTCCAGAGCTGGGCCAGCCGGTCGGCCTCTTCGCGCAGCCGGGCGCGGTCGTCGGGGAAGGCGCCGATGCTGACCATGGCGAGCATGACGCCGGCCAGCACCACCACCAGCATCAGCTCGATCAGCGTGAAACCGCGTGCGCGCGCCCGCCCGACTGCCATGTGCCTGCGCCGCGACCGGGTCGGGCTCAGAGATCCCAGGAGCCGATGTCGGCGTCGATCTCGCTGCCGCCCGGCTTGCCGTCGGCACCGAACGAGAACACGTCGAGTTCGCCGCGCACGCCCGGATTCAGATACTGATAGGGCGTCTTCCACGGATCGACCGGCAGCTTGGACAGATAGCCGCCGCTGCGCCAGTTGGACGGCGCCGGGCCGCTGGTGGGCTTCTGCACCAGCGCCTTGAGGCCCTGCTCCTGGGTGGGATAGCGGCTGTTGTCGAGCTTGTAGAGATTGAGCGCCTGCATCACCTGGGCGATGTCCTGGCGCGCGGCGGTGATGCGCGCATCGTCGGCACGGCCGATGACCTTGGGCACGACCAGCGCCGCGAGAATGCCGAGGATCACGATGACCACCATGATCTCGATGAGCGTGAAACCGCGGCTGCGCGACTGGAAATGTTGGGGCTTCATGATGTTGGCTTGGGCGGCCCGAACCCGGCCGCAATGTGGAAAATCGATGCCGCCGAGGGCTTGAAGCGGCGTGCAATACTCGCACGATCATGCTGACTGCTTTGTTTCGTGGCCTGCTTCATCTGCTGGCCTTTTCCGCGCTCTGCGCCGCCGTCGCGTGGTGGTTCGTGCAACTCCGCGCGCCGCTCGCGCCGATCGTCGCGCTGCCGGCGCCGCCGATCCAGCCCAGCTTCGACAGCGGCGCGCAGCCGCGTCTGTTCGGCGGGCCGGTGCAGGCGACGGCGCTTTCCAATGTGCAGGTCGCCGGCGTCATCGCGCCGCGCGAAGGCGGCTCGGGCGGCATCGCCGCGCTGGTCGTCGACGGCAAGCCGGTGCGGGCCTATCGCGCCGGCCAGTTCGTGGCGCCGGGGCTGATGCTGGTCGAGGTGCATGCCACGCGCGTGGTGTTCGAGCAGAACGGCGCGCGCGCCGAAGTGGCCATCGCCCGCGCGCCGGCTGGCGACAGCGGCGTGCCGTCGGGCGACGGTGGCGGCGTGGCCCGCACCATCTCCGAGCCGCCGACGCCGGTCGGCAGCGACGGCAGCATCACCTTCGAGGGCCGGCCCGGTCCGCAGCAGGCACGCCAGCCCGGCCCCATCGGCGGCGGCGTGCAGCCGATGGAAAACGAATTCAATGGCCTGCCGCCCGATGCCAATCCGGGCCCGCGCAACGGCCCGGGCGGCATGCGTGGCGCCGGCATGCGCGGCGGCAATCCGTCCTACGGTCTGCCGCCGCCCACCGGCGAATGACGCCGGCCGCTCAGTCGCGCACCAGTTCGTAGTACACGGTCGCGCCGTCGCCGGCCAGGTTGTCGAGCAGCAGCGTGCCGTCGGCGCCCACCGGCCGCGCATCGCGCCGGCTGCCATCCAGATTGAGCGCATACAGCTTCCAGCCCGCGCCATCGATGCCGAGCTTGAGCGCGGCAATCCCGCCGCGCAGCCGCATCGGCCAGTGGCCCCAGTTGGTCACGGTCTTGGCGTCCGGGTCGGCGAAGCGCATGTCGGTCGGGCGCGCATCGGTCAGCTGCACCAGCAGCAGCCGCTTCGCCGTCGCCAGCGGCGTGCCGTCGACCGAGAACACGCCGACGGTCTGCTCGGGCGTCGCCTCGGTCACGCGCAGAAACCGGCCGTCGAAGGCCTTGTCGCGGAACATCAGCACCTCCGACCTGGGCGTGACGATGCGCGCGCGATGGCCCGGCAGATCGACCGCGATCTGGCCGGTGTCGCTCTCGATGACGCCGGCCGCCGCATCGGTGAGATTGGCCTTCTCGATCAGCCCGGCCTCGCGCAGCCGCGCGACGCGCTCCAGCCAGGCGCCGTTCTGCGCGCCCTTCATCATGAATTGCGCGCGCGCCGGCGGCGCCATGTCGGCCGCATTGGCGAACGGATCGAGCAGCAGATCGGGCGTCGGCGCCTTGGCCTGGGCGGTCGGCCGGTTGTCGGCGCCGACATTGGCCTCGGGCAGATAGCCGATGCGGCTGATGAAGCCGAGCCGCGCCACCGACAGATCGACATTGCGCACATAGGGCACCCAGCCTTGCAGCGCGCCGGCCTCGCGATAGATCAGCGCCACCGTCTTGCGCGCCGGGCTCACGTCGCCGCGCCGGTACAGCAGCGCATTCATGCGGTCGGCCGCGTCGGCGATCGGATCGCTCCACACATAGCCCGGGTACTGGCTCGAATAGCGGCCGAACTTCTTCTGCATGTCGTAGCGCAGCTGGGTCGCGTTCTCGCCGTACTGGCAGATGCCGTCCCAGCCTTGCAGCGCCGCATAGGCGCCGAACAGCACATTGCCCTCGCGCCGGTTCTTGTTCCAGTACACGTCGCCGAACTCGCTCACGTAGACCGGCTTGCCCCAGATGCGCTGCGGCAGCAGATAGCGGATGAACTGGATGTCGTTGTCGAAGACGCTGGCGTGCTTGACCGTCATCGGCGTGTCGAACGAGCCCTCGGGCAGGTCGTTGTACATGTGCAGATCGACCGCGCTCAGCGCCTGGCGCGACGCCGCCTTCTGCACCGCCGTCTCGTTGTTGATCGAGGTGATGAGCCCCTTGTAGCCCTTGCCTTGCAGATAGGCGCTCATCCAGCCGAAGGTGCCGCGCTCCTGGTCGGTGAGGTAGCGCGCGAAATCCTCGCTGCGCGGATTGACGGTGCGCGCCATGTACTCGGGCAGCTCGACGCTGCCGGCCTTGGGATCCTCGCCGGCCTTGGCCTCGGTCTTCCAGGCCCGGCGCAATCCGTCGGCGTCGCCGTACTTCTTGGCGAGCCACTGGTTGAAGTTGGGCCGCACCAGCTGCGGAAAGCCCTTGCTGAAGATCGAGGTGAAGACCATCCCGCCCTCGTTGACCAGCGCCACCAGCTTGAGATTGGGATCCTCCAGCAGCGAATGGCCCAGATAGGGATTGCGCCGCGCGAACACCTTGTCGACCAGCGTCTGCCAGTGCTGGCGCGCCTCGGGATCGTCGAGATTGAGCCGCAGCTTGAGCTGCTTGCTGCTGCTCCAGCGATTGGGCACGTTGCCGTAGCCGCCCGAATCGAGCGTGAGGATGTCGCTCATCACGCCGATGCCGGCCTTGCCCAGCTCGGCCACCAGCCGGTCGAAATCGTCGAGCCGCTGCGGATCGAAATCGAAATCGGCCGTGGCCTTGCCCATGAGAAAGCCGTCCACCGCGTGGAACCGGACCATGTTGTAGCCCGAGCGCTTGAGCTGGGCGATGTAGGCCGGCAGCTCGGCCTTGGACGGCACGAAGCTGCTCAGCGCGCCCAGCACCGAGGTGGCGCAAAGCTGCCGCTGGTCGGCGCCTACTAGCGTCCCCGAGAAATCGAGCGCGCTGCCGGCGATGATTGCTACCTCGTTGCCGGCCAGTTCGCGCCAGCGGTCGCCGGCGTTGCGGATGGCCGTCGAGTCGGGCGCGCCGGGCTCGGCAGGCGCTGCGTTCGTCGGCTGGCTGATGGCTAGAGCCATGCCGAGGGCGAGAATGAAACCAGTCTTTTTCATGCGAAGAGTGCGCTCCAATGACGGCCTTTGACCGGCCCAAGCTGAATGCATTACGGCTGGTCTGCGCCGACGATAAGCGCGACTTCCCTGCTGCCGGGTATCGATCCGTCTGTCGTCCGACGCCCGGTGCGCCGGTCGCTCCCAGTCCCTGTCACCGCCCTCATGACTGACATCGCGCACGGCATCGTCACGCTCGATACCGGCTATTACCGACCGGCCTTCGATGCCGCCTATCTGGTGGTGGAGCGCGGCCGCGCGGCCTTCGTCGATACCGGCACCACGCATTCGGTGCCGCGCCTGCTGGCCGGGCTGGCCGCCGCCGGGCTCGAGCCGGCCGATGTCGACTGGGTGGTGCTCACGCATGTGCATCTCGACCATGCCGGCGGCGCCGGCGCGCTGATGCAGGCGCTGCCGCAGGCGCGGCTGGCGGTGCATCCGCGCGGCGCGCGCCACATGATCGACCCGGCCCGCCTCGTCGCCGGCGCCATCGAGGTCTATGGCGCGGCCGCCGTCGAGCGCGACTACGGCCGCATCCTGCCGGTGCCGGCCGAGCGCGTGGTCGAGGCGACCGAGGGCACGGTGCTCGAACTGGCCGGCCGGCCGCTGCGCTGCCTCGACACGCCGGGCCATGCGCGCCACCACCTCTGCCTGTTCGACGAAGCCGGTGCCACCGTCTTCACCGGCGACACCTTCGGCGTGTCCTACCGCGAATTCGACGGCCCCAACGGTGCCTGGGCCCTGCCCAGCAGCACCCCGATCCAGTTCGATGCGGCCGAAATGTGCCGCTCAATCGAGCGTCTGGCGGCGCTGCCCGTCACTAGCATCCGGCCCACGCACTACGGCGCGGTGGGCAATGTGCCGGCCGTCGCCGCGCTGCTCGTCGAGCAGGTCGAGGCCATGGCCGCGCTCGCGCGCGAACTGCGCACCGCACCCGACCGCGCGGCCCGCCTGCGCGCCGGTCTGGGCGCGCTCTACGCCGACCGTGCGCTCGCGCACGGCGTGCCGCTCGACCGCGCCGGTGTGCTGGCGCTGCTGGCCAACGACATCGAACTGAACGCCCAGGGCCTCGACGTGTGGCTCGACCAATCCCAAGCCGTCCGCTGAGCCGTCACGCCACCCACGCCCGTGCCCGACATGCCGCCTCCCGTCCCGCCCTCGCCCACCCCGCCGCCCGGCCATGAAGAAGGTCCGCGGCTGCTCTATCTGGTGCCCGACGGCTTTCCGACCCACCGCGCCGACGTCACGGTGCTGTTCGGCCAGGAACTGCCGCGTCACGGCATCGCCACCGATCTGGTGGCGCAGCAATCGCTCAACGCCAGCGCCGATGCGGCCTGGCCGGCCGGCACGCTCAGCGTGGCGCCGCGCGGCGCCAGCCCGGCGCGCAACCAGCTCGGCGCCTTCCTGCACGACCTGCGCCAACTGTGGCGCGCCCGGCCCGACCGCTATGCCGCGCTCCAGGTGCGCGACAAGCCCTTCGCCGGCCTGCTCGGCCTGATCCGCGCCCGGCTGCTCGGCCTGCCGTTCTTCTACTGGGCCTCGTTCCCCATCTGCGAAAGCTATGCCGCGGTCGCGCGCGCCCAGGGCGCCCGGCTCGGTCTGGCGCGCTGGTTCTTCCTGATGCTCAAGGGCCATGTCGGCCAGCGCCTGCTGTACCGCTGGCTCATGCCGCGCTGCGACCACGTCTTCGTGCAGAGCGACCGCATGAAGGAAGAACTGGTGGCACGCGGCATTCCGCCCAACAAGCTCACGCCGGTGCCGATGGGCGTCGACCTCGAACGCGCGACGCGCAAGTGCGAGGTGCGCATCGACGCCGGCGCGCTGGCCGGCAAGCGCGTCATCGGCTATCTCGGCACGCTCGAACGCGCGCGCCGCATCGATTTCCTGTTCGAGGTGGTGGCCAGGCTGCGCCAGGACATCCCCGACATCTGCCTGCTGCTGGTCGGCGACGCCGAGGAAGCCGACGACCGGCGCTTTCTGGCCGAGCGCGCCGCCGAGATCGGCGTGACCGACTGCATCGTGCATACCGGCTGGGTGCCGTCGGCCACCGCCTGGGCCTGGATGCGCAAGGCCGAGCTCGGCCTGTCGCTGTTCCCGCGCGGCGAGCTGCTCGACAGCGCCTCGCCGACCAAGGTGGTCGAGTACCTCGCGCTCGGCATTCCGGTGATCGGCAACGACCAGCCCGACCAGCAGCAGGTGCTGACCGCCAGCGGCGCCGGCATCTCGGTGCCGATGGAAGTCGACGGCTTTGCCGACGCCATCCGCACCGTGCTGCGCGATCCCGAGCTGGCCGCCCGCATGTCGGCCGCCGGCCCGCCCTTCGTGCGCGCCAACCGCACCTATGCCGGCCTCGGCCGCGAACTGGCCCTGGTCTATCACCGGCTGCTCGGCACCAGCGTGAGCCTGCCGGCGCTCGGCGAGGCCGCGAGCGACATCGCCAGCGGCGGCGGCGGCGGCTCGGGCGTGAATGCGCTGTCGGTCGGCGCGGCCACGCTGGCCGGCGCCAGCACCATCGTCGGCGCCGAACTGCGCGCCAGCGTCGAGCTGCCGGTGGCGCGCAGCGGCGGCCCGAACCGGCATTAGCGCACACGCCGTTGCGGTCGAATGCCGATTGCCGCCACTTATCGCCCCGAACGGCGCTCGGGAATCTGGCCGGCAAGTCGCTGGCTAGAATCGACTCAATTCCAAATGACGATGCAGCAATTGCGGTAGACGAAATGGCGTTTCCGTCTTTCGGTCCCCGTGATTTGGTTGCAATTCGTCCTCGATAAGCATTCGATCACTCAAAAGAATGAGGGCGCACGCAGCATGCGCACCTCTCTCCGCCCCTCTACGGAACCCAGATGACCCAGGCCAGCGCAGGCGCTTACTCGACCCAACGGGTCAAACGCAGCCTGTTGCATTTCGCGATCGGCAAATCGGCGACCGCCGTTCTCGGCGCCGCGCTTTTGCTCGTGCTGGTGCGCGCGCTCGACCGCGCCGATTACGGCGTTTACGTGGCATTGCTCGCCGCATTCGAAATGATCGTGATGGCCAGCAATACCGGCGTATTGCCGGCGCTGATGCGCTACACGCCCGAATTGCGCTCGCGCAACCAGGGCCGGGCATTGCGCGCGGCGCTGCACGGCTTCACGGTGTGGCGGCTGGTCACGCTCGGCATCGCCGCCGGGCTGGTGGCGCTGTTCCCGCAGCCGCTGTCCGAGCTGATGGGCGTGTCGGGCCAGGCCGGCGTGGTGGCGCTGTATGCGGTGGTCATCCTGGCCGAGGGCTTTGCGCGCTACACCGACATCATTTTCGAGTCGCTGCTGATGCAGGGCGCGACCCAGATTTCGGTGCTGCTGCGCACCGGCATCCGGCTCGGCGGCGTGGCGCTGCTGTGGCATGCCGCCGCCGACAAGGTGGCGCTGGCCGACTGGGTGCGGGTCGAGATGCTGGCCAGTGCCGCCGGCGCGCTCGCGGCCGCGACGCTGATCGCGCGCCATCTCAACACGCTGGCGCGCACCGAGCCCGGCACCGAGGTGGCGCCGGCGCGCGGCCGGGTGATGCGCTATTCGCTGCCGTTCTGGCTGGCGCAGACCATCTATCAGTTCCAGAGCCCCGACATCGTCAAGCTGCTGCTGGCGCGGCTGGCCGGCGCGGTCGAGACCGGCGCCTTCGGTTTCGCGACCGCCATCGGCGGCATCGTCCAGCGCTATCTGCCGATGGTGCTGCTGATCGGCATGCTGCGGCCGATCTTCGTGGCCCAGCGCACCCGGCATGACGATCCGGCGCGGCTGGTGCAGCTGGCCAATCTGCTTTTCAAGCTCAACGTGTTCGTGATCGCGCCGGCCACCACCTTCTTTGCGATCGGCGGCAACACGGTGGCGTCGGCGCTGTCGGGCGGCAACTTCCCCGAGGCCGGGCCGTATCTGGTGGCCTTCGGCTTTCTGCTGGTGGGCCAGACGCTCAACCTGGTGCTGGGCCTGCTGGCGCTCGCGGCCGAGAACAGCCGCGCCGTGATGATCGGCACCTTCTGGGGCCTGGCCGGCATCGTCGCCGGCGTGCTGGGCTTTCAGGCCGGCGGCCCGCTGGCGCTGTGCGCCGGGCTGGTGGCCAGCGAGCTGCTGCGCGGCTTCGGCTGTTCGCGGGTGCTGCGCGGCAACGGCTATGTGTTCACGGTCGACTGGCTCGGTCACGCAAAACTCTGGGGAATGGCCGCCATTTCGGCGCTTTGCGCGCTGCCGCTCGTGGAAGCATTGCCGGGCAAGCCGGGCGTGCTCGCCGGGCTGGCATTGGCAGCCGTGGTCTATCTGGCCGGCACGCGGATGGCGCGGCCCTTCTCGACCTTCGAGCGCGACACCATCAATCGCGCCCTGCCCAGGCCTCTCTTCGTATGGTGAACACCGCATCGCGCCGCCGGCCGGAGGCCGCATGGCAATGAGCTTCTTCGAGGACCTGAAGGTCTATCGCGAGGGTCTGCTCGCCCAGGGCTTCTGGGCGCTGCAGGTGTATCGCTTCGGCCATCTGCGCTACCGCTTCCAGAGCAAGCTCGTGCGGGTGCCGCTCGGCATCGCCCACGTCATCCTGTCGAAGCTGATCGAGATCGGCACCGGCATCACCATCGGCGTGACGGCCAAGATCGGCAAGCGACTCATCATCGAGCACTGCGGCGCCATCGTCGTCCACGGCTGCACCGAGATGGGCGACGACTGCATCATCCGGCAGGGCGTCACCTTCGGCATCAAGAACATCGACCGGCCGTTCGACGCGCCGGTGCTGGGCAACCGCGTCAATGTCGGCGCGGGTGCCAAGCTGCTCGGCAAGATCCACATCGGCGACGACGTCGACGTGGGCGCCAATGCCGTCGTCGTCACCGACGTACCGGCCAATCACATTGCGGTCGGCATCCCGGCCCGCATCAAGCCGAAGAAACCCACCACTTCAGGACAGCCCACGACATGAAGCTCTATCTCGCCGGCCAGAACAATTTTGGCAACCGCGGTTGCGAGGCGCTGGTGCGCTCGACCACCTGGATGCTGCGCGAACGCATGGGCACGGACGCCTCGGTGATCTGCCCGTCGTTCCGCCCCGACCTCGACGGCGCCCAGTGGCCCGACGCCAAGGCCGCCGGCGTGCAGTTCACGCAGGCGCCGGTGCTGCCCGACGGCCTCGTGTGGTGGTGGCGCGCCGGCAAGCTGCTGCCCTTCCTGCGCAGCAGCAAGCCGCCGCTGTTCGATACCGATGCCAATTCGCGCGCCCGCATCGCCGAGAGCGACGCGGTCATCATGACCGGCGGCGACGTGATCTCGCTCGACTACGGCCTGGTGTCGCTCTACGAATGGAGCGGCTTCATCGAGAACGCCGCCCGCATGGGCAAGAAGACCGTGCTGTGGGCCGCGTCGGTCGGCCCGTTCAAGATTCCGGCGGTTGAAAAGATCATGGTCGATCACCTCAACGCCTACGACGCCATCACCGTGCGCGAAACCGAGACGCTGGCCTATCTGCGCGGCATCGGCGTCAACAAGGCCAAGCTGGTGGCCGACCCGGCCTTCAACCTGCAACCGCAGGCGGTCGAGTTCGAGCAGCACCTGCCGCCGGGCGATCAGCCGATCGTCGGCCTCAACGTCAGCCCGCTGATCCGCAAGTTCCGCGCGACGCCCGAGGCTGTGGAAAGCCTCGATGCCGATGTGACCGCCTTCATCAAGCACCTGGTCAACGAGGGCAAGTACCGCGTGCTGCTGGTGCCCCATGTCGATCCGCTCGACGGCGTGGCCGAGAACTCCGACTCGCACTACATGCTCACGCTTATGTCGCGGCTCGGCGCCGCCTCCGAGAAGGTCGGCATCCTGCCGCCGACCTACAACGCGGCCCAGCTCAAGCATGTGATCTCGAAGCTCAAGTTCTTCATCGGAGCGCGCACTCACGCCACGATCGCCGCGATGTCGATGGGCGTGCCGGTCATCTCGATCGCTTATTCAGTCAAAGCAAAAGGTCTTAACAAGGACTTGTTTGGCGACACGCGCTACGTGCTAGAGACTCCGAAAGTAAGCAAAGACAGTTTGTGTGACGCACTCGCGCTTCTTGAGCAAGACGAGTCGATCATCAAATCTTGTCTTGCAGACCGCATCCCCGTCTGGCGCAAGAATGCCTTTGGCTCGATTGATGCGCTGCAGCAGGTACTGGCGGTCACGGCCTGATTCCGTCGACGAAGCGCACTCAAAGGTAAGGACCATGGTCCGTGTAAGCGTCATCATCAAGGCCCTGAACGAGGAGAAGGGCATCGCGCGCGCGATCGAGAGCGCGCTGAAGGCCGTCGCCCCGCTCGGTGGCGAGGTCATCCTCGCGGACTCGCTTTCCACCGACCGGACCGTGGAAATCGCCTCGCGCTACCCGATCCGCATCGTCCAGCTCGAATCGCCCGCCGACCGCTCCTGCGGCGTGGGCGCGCAGCTGGGCTATCAGTACGCGCGCGGCGAATTCGTCTACATCCTCGACGGGGACATGGTGATGAAGCCCGACTTCCTCGTGAAGGCGGTGGCCGCCATGGCCGACCGGCCCGAGGTGGCGGGCGTGGGCGGGCTGGTGGTCGAGTGCAATACCGAGAGCCTCGAATTCCTGGCGCGCAAGAAGCGCGCGCCCAAGAACATGTCGCCCGGCGAAGTCGACCGGCTCGACATGGGCGGCCTGTACCGCCGCAGCGCGCTGGAGCGCGTCGGCTACATGACCAACCGCCATCTGCATTCCTACGAAGAGCTGGAACTCGGCGTGCGGCTGCGCGCGCGCGGCTATCGGCTGATGCGCATCGATGTGGAAGCGGTCGACCATTACGGCCATTCCACGCCGGCCTTCCAGCTGCTGCTGCGGCGCTGGCGCACCAACTACATCTGCGGGCTGGGCGAGCTGGTGCGCAGCTCGCTGGGCCAGCCGCATCTGCCGCTGATCCTGCGCGAGCTGCGCGAGCTGTGGCTCTACATCGGCGTGATCGGCTGGTGGGCGACGCTGGCGACGGTGCTGGCGCTGGGCGTGGCGCTGCCCGACGAGGCGGCGGCAATCTGCGCGGCCGCCTTCATCGCGCTGCTGGCCGCGCCGCTGCTGGCGATGACGGTGCGCAAGCGCTCGATCCACGAAGCCGCCTACTCGGTCGTGTCCTGGAGCTTCAACGCGGCCGGTCTGGTGAAGGGCTTCTTCACGCGGCCGCGCCCGGCGGCCGACGCGATTCCGGCGAGCGTGATCCGCGATTGAGCGGTGACGGCCAGCCGCGCCTTCGCGGGCTGGCTGCTGGCCGGCGCACTGCTGCCGGCGCCGGCGTTCTGCGCGGCCGCGTCGATGGCGGCTGACGCCGGCATGACCGCCCAAGCCATGCCCGCGACGCCCGAAGCTTCGGCCCTGGCCGGCATCGCCGCCGACTACTGGGACGCCCAGTTGCGCGAAGACCCGTTCTACGCCAGCAGCCTCGGCGACCACCGCTTCGACGACCGCGTGCCCGATGCCTCGCCCGCCGGCGTGGCCCGGCGCCGCGCCTTTGCCGCCGGCCTGCGCCAGCGCCTTGCCGCACTCGACCGCGCCGCGCTCGCGCCGGCCGACCGCATCAGCGTCGACGTGCTCGACACCGAACTCGGCCGCCGCGCCCGCCTCGACGCGCACTTTGCCGGCCTGCCCTTCGGCCCCGACGGGCTCGACGACTGGATGCCGTTCAAGCCGATGGAAGGCCCGCAGTTCGATCTGGCCCAGCTGGCACTCGCCACCGACCTGCCCGATGCCGCCGCCGCGCGCCGCTATATCGCGCGGCTCGCCGGCCTGCCCGGCTGGCTCGGCCAGCTGCGCGACCGTATGAGCGCCGCGCGCCGCGCCGGCTGGATGCCGCCCGCCGTCGCCATGACCGAGGTGCCGGCCCAGTTCGACCGCCACCTCGGCGCCGACCTCGATGCGCTGCCGCTGTTCGAGCCCTTCACGCGGCTGCCCGCCAGCCTGCCGCCGGCCGAGCGCGACGCCCTGCGCGCCGACGCCCGCCGCGTGCTCGCCAGCGCAGTCGTGCCCGCGCTGCGCAGCACGCAGACCTTTCTGCGCCGCGACTACCTGCCGCACGCCAGCCAGCGCAGCGGCGCCAGCGCCCTGCCCGGCGGCGCGCGCTACTACGCCGACCTCATCGCGCTCGAAACCACCACCGACTTCGCGCCCGAGGCCATCCGCGACCTCGGGCTGGCCGAAGTCGCGCGCATCGACGCCGCGATGAATGCGGTGCAGGCCCGGCTCGGCTTTGCCGGCAGCCGCGCCGACTTCGTGACCTGGCTGCGCGCCCGGCCCGACCAGCATTACGCGACGGCCGACGAACTGCTCGCCGGCTACCGCGACCTCGCCAAGCGCATCGATGCCGCACTCCCCAAGCTGTTTGCCGAGCTGCCGCGCCTGCCCTTCGGCATCCGCGCGATGGACCCGAGCGAAGGCGACAACGCCGAGCACTACACCGAAGGCAGCGCCGACGCGGGCCGCGCCGGCTTCTTCGAGGTGAATGCCAACAACCTCGACCGCCGGCCGCGCTACGACATGGAAGCGCTGCTGCTGCACGAGGCCGCGCCCGGCCATCACACGCAGATCGCCCGCGCGCAGGAACTGACGCAACTGCCCGAATTCCGCCGTCACGCCTGGTTTGGCGCTTACGGCGAGGGCTGGGCGCTGTACGCCGAAAGCCTGGGCGAGGAGCTGGGCCTGTACACCGACCCGGCGAGCCGCTTCGGGCGGCTGTCGGCCGAGATGTTCCGCGCCTGCCGGCTGGTGGTGGACACCGGGCTGCACGCCTTCGGCTGGACGCGGGAACAGGCCGCCGACTACCTCGTGGCCAACGCCGCCATCGACCGCGACGTGGCGCTGGCCGAGGTGGATCGCTACCTCACATGGCCGGCGCAGGCGCTCGACTACAAGCTCGGCGAGATCACGATCCAGCGGCTGCGCGCACGGGCGAGTGCGGAGCTGGGGCCGAAGTTCGATGTGCGGCGGTTTCACGGCGCCGTGCTGGATGAAGGCGCGCTGCCGCTTGCGGTGCTGGAGCGGCGGGTAGGGGCGTGGATCGAGGCGGAGCGGGCGCGCTAACCGGCATCGCAGCGCGCAAGGCGCCGCCGCAGTTCCGGGCTGGCCACCTCGTCGAGCCGGCGGAACGCCGACGCCACCTGATCGAGCGTGCTGCCCGCCACGCCCCATTCCTCGAAGCGCTGGCGCCATTCGCGCACGCCGCGATAGACGCGGTCCATGAGCGCCAGCGCCTCGCCTTCCGACGCCAGAAAGGCGCTGCAACCGCTGAGCGCGTTGTCCAGCGTGGCGGCACGCCCCTGCAAGCCGACGCCCAGATGCAGCTGGCGCTCGAAGGCCAGCGTCGGGCGCGGCAGCACGTCGTAGAGCGGACTCAGCCGCCAGCCGCGACCGACGGCATCCCACAGGAAGCCGTGATTGCGCAGATAGTCGTCGTCGTTGGTCACCAGCAGGTTGAAGACCATGCGCGCGAACAGCTCGTGGCAATCGGCCTTCAGACGGTCGAGCCGGCAATGACGGCGCATGGCCTGCGCCAGATCGAGATAGCTGCGAGCCTGCGATTCGGTCTCGTCGCAGCCGACCAGCGTCAGCCCACTGATGAAGGCCAGCCGGCGCTCGGCGCGATCCGGGCCGGCATCGGTCTGCGGATCGTCGTCCGACCACACGCGATCGAAACGCCGGATCAGCATCACCGGCCGCCCGCCGATGTCGCGCGTGCAGACCGGCGGCACGCTCAGCCCGCAGGCTTGGGCCAGCCGCAGCGTCGCCGCCTCCACGGTGGGAATGTCGAAGCGGTCGCCCCGGCTCGGGAACTTGGCCAGCCACAGCACGCCTTGCTCATCGCGCACCGTGACCTTGGGCCGCGCGCCGCCCAGGGCGGTGCCGCCGACGAAGATGGCTTCGAGCGCCGCCGGTACCGGCTCGCCGGCCTCGATGCGCTCGGCGGCTTCCAGCAGATAGTCGAGCGCTGCCCAGGACTGCGGCCCGGCGCTCTCGCCCTCGGCGAGGCCGGCGCGCACATCGAGCGCGCCCACCCGCTGCGAACCGGCATGCAACAGGTACTCGGACTCGGGCAGGCTGTTGGCCGGCCGCTTCAACTTGGCCTCGATGACGCGCCGGCCCCAGGCGTCGGGTGCGGCATCGCGGATGCCGCCGAACTGCGCCAGCCCGTTTGCCGGCACCACCTTGACGCCCGCCTGCCCCGCCGGACCGCCGAGCGCGAGGCTGACCGGATCGACTTCCAGCGCATTCGGTCGCGCGAGATAGCGCGTGCCATAGCCGAATTCCGACGCCCTGACTTCGGGGCCAGCCTCGTCGAGCGTGAGCAGACCGGCTGGCGCCCAGCCGTCGTCGAGATGGGCAAAGACCGCCAGCGTGCTGGTCTGGGTGCGGGTCGCCATCTCAGAAATCCAGGTCCTGCAGCTCCTTGCCGGACAGGCGGCGCACGCGCTCGGTGCGCTCGCGGCTGGCGAGCAGATGCAGCGACGGATCGGTTTCGCCAAGCAAGGCCAGCAGCGACACCCCGGGCGCGATGGCCGCGAGATAGCGCAGCACCTGCCCGATGGCCACGCCCGGATCGCCCTTCTCCAGCCGGTAGGCGGTGTTGCGCGACAGGCCGCTGCGCATGGCCGCGTCTTCCTGACGCAGCCGCCGCGCCTGCCGCAGCCGGGCCAGCGCCGCGCCAAGCTGCTGCGCTTCAAGCTGGAGTTCGGCCGGCAGCGTATCGACGTATTTCGTTCGCATGATCGTTAAATCGAGCGTTAAAGCGCTAGCGCTTGATTTAACGAGTGTCGAAGCTTGCCGTCGTCCGGTCAAGAAGCCTTACCCGCAAGCCCCGATGTGCCCGCAAGCCGTGCAGTACTCGCAGCCATCCTTCTTGATGAGCGCCGCATTGCCGCATTCCGGGCACACCTTTCCATGCATTGCCGGGCGTGATTCGGGCCGGGCCTGCTCGGCCTTGGCGGCGGCCACGTCGACCAGCCCGACCGGGTTCAGCGGCTGGCCGGTCTCGTCGAGGATGCCGAGCATCTTGTAGCGATGCAGGATCAGCGCGGCCACATAGGCCACGGTGCTCGGCCAGGTCTGCGAGCGCGGATGCTGGCCGGTATCGCCCGGCACGCGCGCCATGAAATCGCCGAGCGGCTCGGCGAACTTGAGCAGCTTGCGCAGCTTGAGGCCGATCCACGCCGGGTCGATCACATGCATGTCGATCGACAGCACCTTGCACAGCCCGTCGAGCGCGCGCGGATATTCGCCGGCGAGCCACATCGAGTACGGCCGGCGCAGGCCGTCGCCCAGATCCAGCTCCTTGAGGCCGAGCACGAAGTCGTCGCCGGTGGCGTCGTTGCGCACGTCGACGGTCCAGCTCAGCGTGCCTTCGGTGCCGGTCTTGGGCTCGCGCGCAAACATCAGCGCATCCATCAGCGGCGTGGGGCCGCCGGCGTCGTCCCAGGCGCGCAACTGCTCCAGCCGCCACTTGACCAGATGCGCGAAGCCGGCGACGAGGCTCGGCATGCGGCGCAGCTCTCCATCGGGCGGCACGGGCATCTCGAAATAGTCGTCGCCGCGCAGCCGCATCAGCGCCTCGACCTTGCGCCGCACCCAGGCGCGGTCCTGGCTGCGCAGATCGACCGACAACGTCTTGGCCAGCGCGCCGAGCGCACGCGGCTGCTCGCTGCCGTTGACCCACACCTCGAAGGGCTGGAGCGCCGAGCGCCCCTTCTTGAGATGGCTGACGAACACCGCGAACGCGCCCATCGGATGCTCGATGAACTCGCTGACCCAGCCTTCCGCGCCCTTGGGCAGATGCGGCCGGTCGGGCCATTGCAGCGTGCCGACGACATGCTTGTGCGGCACTTCCACGCGCAGCCGGCGGTCCACTTCGGCGGCGTAGGCGTAGGTGGCGGCGCCGCCCGGCGCGGGCGCGGTGCCGTGGGCGCCCGCGCCGATTTCGGGGAAGGCGGTCGTGCCGTCGCCGGGCAGGTCGAAGCCGGGCAGCAGCCCTTCGGCGCCGCCGGCGGCGGCATGCGCGGCGTCGGCCGGATGCGCGCCGGTCTGCGCCTCGGTCGCCAATGCGCTCGCCGCGCCAGCGCCGGCCGAGCCTGCCGTCGCACCGCCCGCCGCCTCGGCCGGCTTGGCCGGCGCATCGGCAATCAGCACCGCGCCGAGCACGCCATTCGGCCGGTAGGTGGTGATGCCCTTGAGCCGCCGCTTCCAGGCATCGAAGTACAGGCTCTTGAAGTCCTCGAACGGATAGTCCTCGGGCACGTTGACCGTCTTGCTGATGGCGGTGTCGATATAGGGCGCGACAGTGGCGACCATTTCAAGGTGGTCGGCGGCGCTCATTTCCAGCGCGGTGACGAACCACGGCGGCAGCGGCACGGGCTTGCCGTCGGCGCCGCCGTGCAGCGCCTGATACAGGCGGTAGGCGTGGTCCTCGACGCGGTACTCGCGCATCGAGTTGTCGGGCTCGCGCTTGCGCCGCGTGTACCACCAGGAGAACGGCGGCTCGATGCCGTTGCTGGCGTTGTCGGCGAAGGCCAGGCTGATGGTGCCGGTCGGCGCGATCGACAGCAGATGGCTGTTGCGCATGCCATGCTCGGCGATGGCGGCCTTCAGCTCGTCGGGCAGGCGCGCGGCGAAGTTGCGGCCGCCCAGATACTGCTCGGCGTCGAACTTGGGGAAGCGGCCCTTCTCCTTGGCCAGTTCCACGCTCGCGCCGTAGGCGGCGTCGCGCATGGCGATGGAAATGCGTTCGGCCATCGCCCGGCCCTCGGCCGAGTTGTAGGGCAGGCGCAGCATCGGCAGCGCATCGCCGAGGCCGGTGAAACCGAGGCCGACGCGGCGCTTGGCCTGGGCCTCGGCCTGCTGCTGCGGCAGCGGCCAGACGGTCGCGTCGAGCACGTTGTCGAGCATGCGGATCGCCACGCCCACCGTGTCGGCAAAGCGCTCGAAGTTGAAGCGCGCGAATTCGGTGAACGGGTTGTCGACGAAGCCGCAGAGGCTGATCGAGCCGAGGTCGCAGCAGCCGTAGTCGGGCAGCGGCTGTTCGCCGCAAGGATTGGTGCTCTCGATCCGCTCGCAGTACCAGAGGTTGTTGTCCTCGTTGATGCGGTCGAGAAACAGCACGCCCGGCTCGGCATGGTTGTAGGTGCTCTCCATGATCTGCGACCAGATCTCGCGCGCCTTGACGCGCCGGTACACGTACTGGCCGTCGGTGCGCTGCTCGGGCTGCTGGCCGGCCGGCACGCGCGGCGCGACGGCATGCACCAGCTCCCAGTCGCCATCCGCCTCGACCGCCTGCATGAAGCCGTCGGTCACGCCGACGCTCATGTTGAAGTTGGTCAGGCTGCCGTCGCGCTTGGCGTGGATGAAGTCGAGCACGTCGGGGTGATCGACGCGCAGCACGCCCATCTGGGCGCCGCGCCGCGAGCCGGCGCTTTCCACCGTGGAGCAGCTCTGGTCGAACACGCGCATGTAGCTGATCGGGCCGCTCGCCGCGCTCTGGGTGCCGGCCACAAAGGCGCCCTTGGGCCGGATGCGCGAGAAGTCGTAGCCCACGCCGCCGCCGCGCCGCATCGTCTCGGCCGCCTCGAGCAGCGCGCCGTAGATGCCCGGCTTGCCGTCCTTGACCGACGACACCGAATCGCCGACCGGCTGCACGAAGCAGTTGATGAGCGTGGCCTGCAACTCGGTGCCGGCAGCCGAGTTGATGCGCCCGCCCGGGATGAAGCCCTGCACCTGCGCCTGATAGAAGCGCTCCTCCCAGTCGCCCGGGCGGGCCTCCACGGCGGCCAGCGCGCGCGCCACGCGGCGGCGCACCTGCTGGATCGTGGTTTCGTCGTTCTTGGCGTACTTCTCGATCAGCACATCGCGGCTGACTTCCTGCGCCGGCAGCTCGACGGGCGTGTCGAACAGCGGGGCCTGGGCAAGCGCCCGGCGGGCGGTGGAAGCGGTCGGTGCGGGGTCGGTCAGTCGGGCGTCACTGAGCTTCATGGCGAGTCCGAAAGCGGGGGAAAGAGGCGGGAAATCCGGCAACCCGCCATGCTACCCGCCCGCCGCCACCAGCCCGCGCTTCACCCCACCGTCCGCACCGGCGGCGCGCCCGTCCGCCACCGCACCGGACACACAGCGCCATGACGCCGACGGCCGGCGGGCAAGGCAGTGCGAACCACCTCCCACGAGGTGACAAAATTCACGATGCTGCAAGAAATCGTCACCGCGCGGCAGGCGTCGGCAGGCCTGAAGACACTGGCGATCGCATCAGGACAGACCAAGAACATGAGTACTCCCCAGCGCGCGACCGCCGCCGTCGCCGCGCCCGCGCTAGCGGGCTTTTCCGTCGGCTACGCGGCCTGGCTCGACCTCATCCGAGGCGCGATGGCGCTGGTCGTGCTGGCACATCACGTGGCGATCCTCGCGCTCGGCGTGCCCGAGCATGCCGATGCCATCAGCTATGCCGAGTGGTACCAGCAGGCGATGGTGCTGTTCGCCAACGCGGGCCACGGCGCGGTGATGGTGTTCTTCGTGCTGAGCGGCTTTCTCGTCGGCGGGCCAATGCTGGCGCGCGAACGGGCGGGCAGTTTCTGCTGGCGCCGCTATCTGGCGGCGCGCATGGCCCGCATCCTGCCGGTATCGCTGCTGGCGACGCTGACGGCGCTGATGGCGGCCTGGGCGATCGGCGCGCTCCAGGCCGGCGATCCGGTGCTGTTTCGCGCCGACTTCTACTGGGGCATGGCGACCGCCGACGCCTTCGAACCGCTGCGCGTGCTGGCCCACCTCTTCCTGCTCCAGCCCTTCACCGAGCTGATGCCGACCAACGCGCCGCTGTGGAGCCTGCCGAACGAGTGGTGGTACTACCTCGTCTTCCCCTGCCTGGTGATCGGCGTGGGCCGGCGCCGCGTCGGCTGGCTGCTGCTGGCGCTGCTCGCGGGCTGGCTGATGCTGCGCACGCGCCAGCACTGGATGTTCGTCGGCCGCTTCGGCGTGTGGATGCTCGGCGCCTTCGCCCACGCGGCGGTGCTGAGGCTGGCGGCGCTGCCGGCGGTGCGCTCGCGCGGTTACTGGTCGACGCTGATCGGTGGCACGGCGGTGCTGCTCGCGGCGGGTCTCGCCTGGCTGCCGGCGCGCTGGGAGGACGGCTATCTGCGCACAGACCTGCTCACGGGTCTGGGCACGACGCTCGTGCTGCTGCTGCTCGCGCGCTTCGGCCGGCCGCTGTGGACGCCGGTCGCGCACGCGGCCGAGCGGCTCGCGAGCGTGAGCTTCTCGGTGTACGCCTTCCATGTGCCCTTGCTGCTCGTGCTGCTGACCGCGGTCGGCTACGGCGACCGTTACGTGGAGTTCGACGCGGCGGGCGTGGCCTTCGGCTTCTCGCTGATGGGCGTGCTCATCGCCGCCTGCCTCGGCTTCTGGGCCATCGGCGAACGTCACACGCCGCGCCTGCGGGTCTGGCTCGAAGGCCGGCTCGAACGGCTGTCGACGCGCATGCGCGCGTCGCTGGCGCGCGGCTGAAACCGGACGGTCGGGCGGCGCGGCCGCGCCGACCCCGCTGCTAGACTCGCCCGCACCCGCCACCGGCGCGGGCCGATGCGCGCGGCGCGTCGCCCGCGCCGGCGCGCATTCCCCGCCGCCCTCGCGCGGCGCGCCTGCTCCACCTCCGCAAGCCTCCCGCCATGACCACCGCGCTCAACATCGTCGTCCTCGCCGCAGGACGCGGTAAACGCATGCATTCCGACCTGCCGAAAGTGCTGCACGCACTCGCCGGCCGCCCGCTGCTGGGCCATGTGCTCGACACCGCGCGCAGCCTCGCGCCGAGCCGGCTGACGGTGGTGATCGGCCACGGCGGCGAGCGGGTGCGCGCGGCCTTCGACGGCGGCGCCGGCGATCCGGTGCCGATCCGCTGGGCGACCCAGGCAGAGCAGCTCGGCACTGGCCATGCCGTGATGCAGGCGCTGCCCGAACTCGACGACGCCGCGCCCACGCTCGTGCTGTACGGCGACGTGCCGCTGACGCGCCTGGCCACGCTGCAACGCCTGGTCGCGCTGGCCGGCGACAGCAAGCTCGCCATCCTCACCGCCCACCTCGGCGACCCGACCGGCTACGGCCGCATCGTGCGCGAGGGCGGCAGCATCGCCCGCATCGTCGAGCACAAGGACGCGAGCCCCGAGGAACGCGCGATCGCCGAGATCAACACCGGCGTGCTGGTGCTGCCCACGCCGTTCCTGCGCCGGGCGCTGGCCGCGCTGCGCAACGACAACGCCCAGGGCGAGTACTACCTGACCGACGTCATCGGCATCGCCGTGGCCGAGGGGCTGGCCATCGAATCGACCCAGCCCGACGACAACTGGGAGATCGAGGGCGTGAACTCGCGCGTGCAGCTCGCCACGCTGGAGCGCGTGCATCAGCACAACCTCGCCGCCGACCTGCTGGAGCGCGGCGTGGCGCTGGCCGATCCGGCGCGCATCGACATTCGCGGCACGCTGGTCTGCGGGCGCGATGTGTTCATCGACGTGGGCTGCGTGTTCGAGGGCGCGGTGAGCCTGGCCGACGGCGCGCGCGTGGGGCCGTATGCGGTACTGCGCAATGTGACGGTCGGCGCCGGCACGCGGGTGGATGCGTTCTGCCATCTGGAAGACGCGGCGGTCGGCGCGAGCGCGGTGATCGGGCCCTATGCGCGGCTGCGGCCCGGCACGCGGCTGAGCGACGAGGTTCACATCGGCAATTTCGTCGAGGTGAAGAACGGGCAGTTCGGGCGCGGCAGCAAGGCCAATCACCTGAGCTATGTCGGCGACGCGACCGTGGGCGAGCGGGTGAACATCGGCGCCGGGACGATCACCTGCAACTACGACGGGGCGAACAAGCACCGCACGGTGATCGAGGATGACGTGCATATCGGCAGCGATACGCAGCTGGTGGCGCCCGTGGTCGTGGGCGCGGGCGCGACGGTGGCGGCGGGGACGACGGTGTGGCGCGACACGCCGGCGAATGCGCTGATCCTCAACGGGAAGACGCAGGTGGCGCGGGAGGGGTGGCAGCGGCCGGTCAAGAAGAAGGGCTGAGGGCTTTGTGAGGGGTCCGGCGCGGGGTGGGGATGAGCGGGGCGCGGGGTGACTGGAGCGGCCTCGCGCATCGCGCGAGGCCGCTCCAGTCACCCCGCGCCCCGCTCATCCCCACCCCACCCCACCCCACCCCTCCGCGCTGCGTTGACGCCCATTGGGCCGCTGTGCGGCCCTCGGGCTCGTGCCACGCGTCGACTGATTGGTGGGTGGGTTGCTTGCTCACTCGCCTGAGCCTGACGTTGAGCCTGCTCTTCGCGACTGCGACTGCGACTGCGACTGCGACTGCGACTGCGACTGCGACTGCATTCAACAGTCCCGCACATCGCCCGAGCCCATGCAAGGGCCGCGCAGCGGCCCCATCAGCCGTCGAACCTTAACGTTGTCGCGGAGCGGGGAGGGGCGCGGGCGGGGCGTCTGGAGCGCCGAGCGTACGAGGTAGGCGCGGGAGAACGGCCGCAGGCCGTTCAGGCTTGCCTGTTTGAAGCCCGGCTACGCCGGGCTGAGTTGGCAAGCCGGGCCCGCGAGCTACCGAAGGCAGCGAGGGAAGCCTCGCGCACAGCGCGAGGCCGCTCCAGCCACCCCGCCCGCGCCCCTCCCCGCTCCGCGACACAACCCAAAAAATCAGACCGCCGCGCGCCGCCCCGAAGCCGCCGCCGGATACCGCTGCACGAACCACTCCGCCGACTGCCGCACGCCAATGTCGTCGCTGGTCCACCGCAGCCCCAGCAGCCGCGTCGCCTTGTCGGGGCACAGCACGATGTCCTGCTGCCACACCGCAAACACCGACGGCGGAATCGGCTCCGGCCAGCCCGCCACCTTCAGCCCGAGCTTCTTGAACACGATCTCGCCGATCTTCAGCGGCGGGCCGAACAGCTTGCTGTCGAAGCGCACGCGCCGCGCCGAAAGCCTTTGCAACGGCGTCGCGCCGATCGCCACCGCGAGCCGCGCGAAGAAGCGGTTCCAGGTATCCGGCCCCGGCGCCGCGAGGTTGAAGGCCTCGCCGATCGCCTCGCGCCGCGTGAGCGAAGCCAGCACCGCCGCGCACACGTCGTCCACATGCACGAGGTTGCAGATGCCATCGCCCAGCTCGCCGATGTCACCCAGGCGGCCCGCGCGCAGCCAGCGGCCGGTGCGGCCGATCCACAGCTCGCTGCCCGGCCCGTACACGATGCCCGGCCGCAGGATCACCACACGCCCGCCCTTGTTGTGGAAGTCGCGCGCCATCAGTTCGGCCTTGACCTTCACTTCGGAATACCAGCCGATGTCCGCCTTGAGTTCGTCGCTCTCGCGCACGAGGCCGGTCGATGAGCCGTACACGGCCATGGTGCTGAAGTGCACGACGATGGGCTTGTGCTTCGCCGCGAGCGCCGCGTCGAACAGCACCCGCGCGCCCGCCTCGATCGAATGCCCATCGCCCGCGACGCAGTTCACCACCGCGTCCACGTCGGCGAGCGCCGCCGCCACCTGGGCGGGGTCGGTCGCTTCGAGCGTGATCTGCCTGCTCACGCGCAGCGAGGCGCGCGGCCTGCGCACCGCCGCCACCACTTCCCATTGCGGCCCCTGGAGCCGCATCAGTTCGCACAGCCGGCTGCCGATGTAGCCGCTGGCGCCAATCACGAGAACCCGCATCTGTTCTGCTCCTTCGGCCCGGCGCGGCCTTGCGCGCGCGGGCATGTGCATGCGCCCGGCGCGAGGCGGCCGGGCGGTCGGGCCGGCGTCATGCGCCGGCCGTTGTTGATCAGGCCAGCGCGCCCTGCCCGCCCGGCAGCGCGCCGCGCGCAGCCACCGGCAGCTCCACCGGCGCGGCCGTGGCGCGCGCGGGCTGGCCGGCGAGGGTCGCGCCGGCAACGCCATGGCGCGCGCGCAGGTGATCGCCGAGCCGCAGCGCGAGCGCGATCACGGTCAGCGTCGGATTGGCCTGCGACGAGGTCGGGAACACGGCGGCACTCGCCACGAACAGCCCGTCCACGCCATGCACCTGACAGTTGGCATCGACCACGCTGCTGCGCGGATCGCTGCCCATGCGCGCGGTGCCGATGTGATGGCCGCCGTAGGCGCCATAGCGCATCACGTCGCGCTCGATGGTGGCGCGGTCATAGCTCAGTTCGCCCACGCCGGCGCGCCGCAGTTCCTCGCCGATCACGTCGAGCGACGTGCTCACGGTCTCGATGTCCTTCTGCGTGTAGCGCCAGTCGATGCTGAGCTGGGGCATGCCGAACACGTCGCGCTTGTCGGCCATGAGCTTCACGCGGCTGGCCGGCTGCGGTTCCTGCTCGCCATGCACTTCGAGGCTGAAGCGGTTGCTCTTGTTGCGCAGGATGACCGACGGAAACTTGCGCGTCGCCAGCGTGCGCTTGCGGATCCAGTGCGACAGAAAGCCGAGCGTGTCGACCGAGTCGAACAGGATGTTGCGGGCATGCGCGACATAGCGGCCGAGCGTGGCCTTGTCGCCGCCATGCAGTCGCTTGCTGTACTCGTAGCTGATGAAGAACTTGGCCATGTACAGACCCGACAGCACGCCGATGCGATGCGACGGATCGATGATGGTCGGGAAGTGCAGCCGCGCCACCAGATTGCCGACCTTGAGCCGGCGCTGCTCGTCGGGCACCAGCGCCATGCGGCGCCGGCAGTAGATGCCCTCGGGCGACAGCTCGTAGCCGTGGCGCACCTTGCTCGTCGGCCCGCTCACCTGAAGCTCGCCCACATTGCCGGCGATGTGGCACTGGTAGTAGCGGCCCACCACGTCATGCGCATTGCCGATGCCGTCGGCATGCACGGCGCGGCTGGCCAGCAGCAGGCGCGGCACTTCGAGCCCGCCGGTCGCCAGCACGATGGACTTGGCCTCGACGGTAAAGCGCTTGCCGGCCAACGTGGCCACCGCCACCGAGCGCGCCTGCGTGCCCTCGGCATTCAGGCCGATGTCGATCACGTTGGCATAGGTCAGCACGCGCAGCTTCTTGGCCGCCGCGAGCTTGTGGCGGTAGCGCGCGCCGAAGTTGGTCGGCAGCGAAAAGCGTTCGAGCGAGTCGGTCGTGACGCGCGCGCTGTAGAAGCCGGCGAACATCTCGGGCGGCTTGGGGCCGAAGGCGGTGGCGCCGTCGAAATCGTTCTCGCCGGTTTCGGCGAGGCGGGTCGCGCCTTCGTAGTAGGGCGCGACCGCGTCGTAGCCGATCGGCCAGCCGCTGTTGGCGATCCAGGGCCGGGCCTCGAAATCGATCGGGTCGAGCGGCATGCAGCGCCCGCCCCAGATGGTGGTCGAGCCGCCGAAGCGGCGCTGGCGGTACTTGTCGGGCGGCGAGTGCATCGCCTCGTCCACCGTCTCGCCGTTGTAGAGCGCCTGGGTCTCGGGCTCTTCCTTGTCGCCGCCCGACTCCAGCACGATCACGTCGAGACCGCTGTCGATGAGGCGCAGCGCCAGGCTGCTGCCGGCGGCACCGGTGCCGACGATGCACACGTCGGCGCGCAGCGTGCTGCCGTGGTTGAGGTCGTTTGCGTTGTCGATCAAGGCGGGCCTCAGACGGGAAGCGGCTCGGGCGGGAAGGCTTCCCGGTCGAAGTGGCGGCGGTAGATGGCGAGCAGGTTGCGGAAGAACACGCCCATCGCGTAGCGCTCCTCGTAGAGCGCGCGACCGGCCAGCGCCAGCCGCACGCGCTGGTCCGGATCGCCGATCAGGTCGGCCAGCGCGACGGCGATGCCGGCCACGTCGCCGGGCGTGACGAAGACCGCGTTGCGGCCATCGCTCAGCTCGTCGGGAATCTCGCCGACCGGCGTGCAGACGACGGCGGTGGTACGCGCCAGCGCCTCCAGAATCACCAGCGGCAGGCCTTCGTCATAGGACGGCAGCACCAGCATGTCGGCGGTGTCGAGCAGCGCGCCGGCCTGCTCCTGGTTGTGCCAGCCCGGAAAGCTCACCCGGTCCTGCAAGCCGCGTTCGGCCACGGCGGCGCGGTACTTGTCCACGTCGCCGCCGCCGGCAAAGGTGGCTTTCCAGTGCAGCTTTGCCAGCTCGGGCCGGGCCAGCGCATTGAGCAGGTCGGTCACGCCCTTGCGCTCCAGCAGATTGCCCAGAAAGACGATGTGCGGCGCGCCGTCATGCCGGCGCGGCTCGGGCCGCTGCGCCGGGCCGGGCACGCCGTTGATGAGGATGGTGATGCGCTTTTCCGGCACCTTGAGGTCGTCCATCACGAAGCGCTTGCCGGCCTTGCCGAGCACCACGATCTCGTCCGACACCGCAAACACATGGCGCAGCAGCGCCTGACCCCAGCCCGGCAGCCCGCGATAGAACAGATGCAGCTGGGCCGCATGCAGATGCAGCACCACCGGCAGCCCGAGGTGATGCGCCAGCAGGATGATGACGCCCTTGCGCACCACGCTCAGCCGCTCGGCCACGTTCACATGCACGCCGGCCACCTGACCGGTGATGCGGGCCCAGATCAGTTGCAGCAGCGCCTTGAGCAGCACCAGCGGCGTGAACCACACCCGCCCGCCGCCGCGCGAATCGAGGATGCGCAGCTCGGGCGAGCCGGGGTATTGATGCTGGGCCTGGATCAGGTAATCCATGACCTTGTACATGCCGCCGCCCATCGGGGCGAAGGGGCAGACGAGATAGATGAAGGGGCGTTTTCCGCCGGCGCTCATGGGCGTGTCGTCCGTCTAGGCAGTGGAGGGAAAGGGGCGGCGCAGTTCAGAGCCGGGGCGTGTCCGGCGCGGCGTTCGCATCGCTGCGCGCCACCGGCGGCTTGGTCGGCGGCTGGATCGGCGGCACCACCCGGCGCAGCTCGGCGCGGCGCGGCTCGACGATGCGGCGCAGCCAGTTGGTCAGTGGCTGCTCGACCAGCCTGTAGATCGCCACCGAGGCCAGCACGCTCACCACCGAGGCCGCCGTGACGGCCAGCGCCGGCGTGCGCGCACCCAGCTTGACGAACACCGCGCCGGCCGCCATCACGAAAGGATGGAACAGGTAGAGCGCGAACGACGCATCGCCGAGCGTGCGCAGCCAGCGCGGAATGCGGCTGCCGACCGTGCCCTCGATGGACGTGACGCCGAGCACCACCGCAAAGCCGGCCAGCCCATACATCAGGTTGTGCACGAAGTCGTCGGCAAAGAAGGCCGGCCAGGCACTCGCGCCCCAGAAGCCGAGCGCGATCACGGCCACGCCCGCCGGCAGCGGCAGCCGCCAGCCGCGCAGGCAGAGCTTGGCGATCAGCATGCCGGCCGAGAACTCGAACAGCAGCGGCGAGAACAGCCGGAAGAAGGTGACCGAGGCTTCGAGATCGAGCCCCTGGTTGAGCGCGTTGAACACGCCGAACAGCGCCACCGACGCCGCGATGCGCGGCCAGCCCAGCGCCAGCAGCGCCGAGAACACGAAGTAGAAGAAGAACTCGAACGACAGCGTCCAGCCCACGCCCAGCAGCGGGAAGGGCTCGCCGAAGGCATCGAGATGCGGGATCAGCAGATAGGACAGCGCCAGATGGCCGAAGCTCAGATCGGCATGCAGTGCGGCCGCCGGCACCGCCAGCACCGCCGCCAGCTTGAGCGTGGTGGCGATCCAGTACATCGGCAGGATGCGGATGACGCGGCGCTGCATGAAGCGCTTGAACACGCCGGGCTCGGGCTTCCAGTCGTGCGTGCTCAGCGCCATGACCACGCCGCTGATGACGAAGAAGATGTGCACGCCGAACGAGCCGTAGACCCAGTAGTCGTGGCGGCCGCCGGGCACGCCCAGGCGTTCGACGGCCATCTGCGTGCCGTGCATGGCAACCACCAGCATCGCCGCGACAAAGCGCAGGGCCTGGATGCCGACAAGGGTGGGAACGGAGGGCGCCCGGGCGGCGTTGGCAGCGGTCATTGGCGTAGTCGACGGAGAAAGGCAGGCGCACCGTCTTGTGCGATGTCTCGGAACATTGTGGGGTGCTGCACTGCAAGAAGGCGCCAGTCACAAACGCTGAGCGCCTTTCGGCCGACCAACGGATCGCAGCTCACGGCAGGCGGCCAAGAGCGAGTCTTGGCTCGAACTTGCTGCGGCGCACGCTGAAGAAACTGCGCAGGTTGCGCACATTGGCCTCCGCCGTGAAAACCGCATGAACCAGAGCGTGATACGCCGCCATGTCGGTCAATTGCACGATGAGCACGAAATCCGGCCCGGTGGTCACGCGATAGCACTGCTGAACCGCCGCCTCGTCGGCCACGCGGGCCTCGAAGGCGGCCCAGGCTTCGGGCGTCTGGCGGTCCAGCGTCACTTCAAGAATGGCGGTCAGGCCGGCGCCGAGCTTCTCGGCCGACAGCAGCGCCACGCGCCGCTCGATCACGCCCGCTTCCACCAGCCGGCGCACGCGGCGCAGGCAGGTGGGCGGCGACACATGAACCAGATCGGCCAGCGCCTGGTTGGTCAGGGCGCAATCGTCCTGAAGCAGATCGAGGATGCGCAGGTCGATGGCGTCCAGCGCGACGGCCGGAAGCTGCGGCGCGGCGGACGGCGACGGATCGGCACTGGCGCCGGCCGGCGCGGGCAAAGGGCTGTCGATGGGCGGCATGCGAAAGATTCTTTCGTCAGATTCAGATCGCGGAAGATTCTTTCATCTGCAAGCCGATTCAGAAAGCCTGTTTCAGGCAGCGCCGGCTAGCATCGTCCATCGCTTTTCAAACGGATGGAGTCGGTCATGTGCGGAATCGTCGGCGCGGTGGCGCAACGGGATGTGGTGCCCCTGCTGGTCGAGGGCCTGCGGCGGCTTGAGTACCGCGGCTACGACTCCTGCGGCGTGGCGGTGTATGCCGACGGCCAGCTCAGGCGCGCGCGCTCGGTGTCGCGCGTGGCCGAGCTGGACGAGCAGACCCGTGACCTGCACGCCTTCACCGGCATCGCGCACACGCGCTGGGCCACGCACGGCGCGCCGACGCAGGACAACGCCCATCCGCACTTCAGCAACGGCCCGCACGGCGCGCGGATTGCGCTGGTGCACAACGGGATCATCGAGAACCACGACGAGCTGCGCGCGCGCCTGAAGGCCGCCGGCTACCAGTTCGTGAGCCAGACCGATACCGAAGTCATCGTCCATCTGGTCGACAGCTATTACGACGGCGACCTGTTCGCCGCCGTGCAGCGCGCGGTGGGCGAGCTGACCGGCGCGTTTGCCATCGCCGTCATCTGCCGCGACGAGCCGCATCGCGTGGTCGGCGCGCGGCGCGGCTCGCCGCTGGTGGTGGGCCTGGGCAAGAACGAGAACTTTCTGGCCAGCGATGCGCTTGCGCTGGCCGGCACGACCGACCAGTTCATCTACGCCGAGGACGGCGACGTGATCGACGTGCAGCTCGGCCGCGTGTGGATCTTCGACGCCGAGGGCAAGGAAGTGCGGCGCGAGGTGCGCACCGTCGCCGCCTACACCGCCGCCGTGGAACTGGGCCCCTACCGCCACTACATGCAGAAGGAAATCTTCGAGCAGCCGCGCGCCATCAGCGACACGCTGCAAGCGGTGGAAGGCATCGGCCCCGAGCTGTACGGCATCGCCAAGAACAAGAGCCCGTTCCGCAGCCTGACGCGGGTGCTGATCCTGGCCTGCGGCACCAGCTACTACGCCGGCTGCGTGGCCAAGTACTGGATCGAATCCATCGCGCGCATTCCGTGCAACGTGGAAGTGGCGAGCGAATTCCGCTACCGCGATTCGGTGCCCGACCCGTCGACGCTGGTGGTCGTCATCTCGCAATCGGGCGAGACCGCCGACACGCTGGCCGCGCTGCGCGAGGCGCAATCGCTCGGCATGAAGCAGACGCTCGCCATCTGCAACGTGGCCACCAGCACCATGGTGCGCGAGACGACCTGGCAGTTCATCACCCGCGCCGGCGTGGAGATTGGCGTGGCCTCGACCAAGGCCTTCACCACGCAGCTGGTGGCGCTGTATCTGCTCACGCTGATGTTTGCCAAGAGCCGCAACCGCCTGAGCGACGAGGAGGAAGCCGAGGCGCTGAAGGCGCTGCGCCACCTGCCCGCCGCCGTGCAGAGCGTGCTGGCGCTGGAGCCGCAGATCATTGCCTGGGCCGAGCGCTTTGCGCGCAAGGAGAACGCGCTGTTCCTGGGGCGCGGCATGCACTACCCGATCGCGCTGGAAGGCGCGCTCAAGCTCAAGGAGATCAGCTACATCCACGCCGAGGCCTACCCGGCCGGCGAGCTGAAGCACGGCCCGCTCGCGCTGGTGACCGCCGCGATGCCGGTGGTGACCGTCGCGCCCAACGATGCGCTGGTCGAAAAGCTGAAAAGCAACATGCAGGAGGTGCGGGCGCGCGGCGGCGAGCTGTATGTGTTTGCCGATGCCGGCGCGCAGATCGAGCCGAGCGAGGGCGTGCATGTGATCCGCATGCCGGAGAACTACGGGGCGCTCAGCCCGATTCTTCATGTGGTGCCGTTGCAGCTGCTGGCGTATCACACGGCGACGGCTCGGGGGACGGATGTGGATAAGCCGCGGAATCTCGCCAAGAGCGTGACGGTGGAGTGAGGGTCGACAAAGTTTTCGATGATCAATACAAAGGACACTAAGAATGAAATCTGATTTTCAAGATGCCCACACTCGTCATACCCATGATGCAGGCCTGTTGTTTGAACAGAGCCGTTGGGCCAATGCAGATCATCTGTACGGCGTAGCAGCAGAATGCGGCCTCAAAGCATTGATGCAAGCATTCGGAATGGAAATAAATCCACAAACCGACGCGCCTGCAAAAAGAGAGGATCGGGACCATATCAATGCGATATGGGCGCGCTTTGAAAGCTATCGGACAGGCCATCACGCCGGAACTGAATATGCTCTATCATCAGAAAATCCCTTCGAAAACTGGACCATTTCACAGAGATATGCAGGACAAGCAAGTTTTAATGAAGCCATTGCAGCCACACACAAATCCGGTTGCAATAGTGTAGCCGAATTAGTAAAAAAAGCGCGTACCGAAGGACTGCTTCCATGACTACATTTGACCAAACACTGGAAATTGTGAGCAATGTATTTATTGCCCACAGCGACTGGATCAACACACTCCCGTGGATGCTAGTCAACCGCGACCTTTATGGCCGCATACGACTAATCATTCCAGAAGACGCGCAAGAAACATATGACAATGGAGCGCAATCAATCACTCAAGAAGCGGAGGCTGTTGCAAGCGAGCTATCTAATGCTCTCGGACCGCACGCATTTACTCCAAGCAACATGCTCCTATATGAAACGACGCTCGAACAGGCAAAGCAAAATGCAACTGTATTTCAATTAACCAGCTTTGCAAATGTGTGGGTCGCCGATCGACTAGCCACAGAAAGCTGCTGGGAAAAAATTGCCCCGATTTCAAATGGCGCACCTCGCATAGTATTCTATTCAATCAAAGGGGGAGTCGGGCGATCTACCGCCCTTTCTGCACTCGCATGGTCTTTAGCACAAGAAGGCAAGCGCGTTCTCATTGTAGACCTTGATTTGGAATCCCCTGGCCTTTCTACCTCTCTACTACCAGAAGATCGCCAACCTAAATTCGGGGTGACCGATTGGCTTCTCGAAGATCTCGTAGACAACACCGAGATTGTTATTGAATCCATGATCGCGACGAGCGACTTAGCCAGAGATGGCGAGATATTTGTCACACCAGCACATGGAGCAGAACCCGGGGATTACATTTCGAAGCTGGGCCGCATTTGGATGCCCAAAATCTCCAAAACTGGAAAAAAAGAAGGTTGGTCTGAACGTCTTAATCGCCTAATCAACGAACTGGAACTCAAGACAAATCCAGATGTAATCCTGCTTGACTCTCGCGCGGGAATCGATGAGGTGGCATCCACCTGCCTAACAGACTTGGGCGCAAAGCTTATTTTGTTATTTGCGGTGGACGGCAGTCAAACTTGGTCTGGCTATCAAATACTCTTCGAGCACTGGTTGCAACGAAATGCAGCAACCACCATACGCGAACGTCTACAGCTAGTTGGAGCACTTATCCCTGAGACAGAAGAAGTTGAGTATGTGATCGGCCTGCGGGAACATGCAGCAGATCTATTCTCATTGCTTTATGATGCCGTACCAGCAGGTGAACCGGCAGCTAACAGGTTTCATTTCGAAGAATCTGACCCGTATGCCCCTCATTCACCTTGGGAAATAAGATGGCACCGGAGCTTTGCTGCTCTAAGTTCGCTAGCCGGCCGACTTGCGGTGATTGACAAGCAATTGATTAATCAACTCTTCGGCGCCATTATCACCGGTGTGAATGACACCTTGGAACTGACCCCTCCCCATGACTGATGCTACTGCTGTTCGAAAGGCCATTCTCGACGCACCTCTCGAGACCAGCAATCACGGCGAAACCCCACAACCTGACACCATTTACGCGCCACTGTCTCATATGAAGGCGCTTCGATTAGACGCGCATGTCGTTGTTGGTGGCCGCGGCGTCGGCAAGTCTTTTTGGACAGCAGCACTTCAGTCTGACAGCCTTCGAAAAACTCTTCGATCGAGCCTGCGCGAGCTTGATAACGTTGTTATTCACACCGGATTTGCAAGCAAAGAATCCCCTGAATTTCCAAATGCAGATGCACTCGCCAAATCGCTTGCCGCCGGAACAGAGCCTTATGACATATGGCGAGCCGTTATTTTGCGCTGGGTCAGCAAGGTTTCCAACATATCAATTCCAATGGAAAATTGGAATGCCACTGTCACATGGCTAAAAGAAAAGCCAGAGGCCGCAGTCAATCTCATGCAGCAACCTCGATCTTGGCGAGGATTAATTATTTTTGACGCACTGGATCGCACCAGCGCCGATTGGCAACAAATGGACAACATCGTCAGGGGCTTATTGAGAGCTGTTCTGTGGCTTAAGACGCATCCTGGGTTGTATGCGAAAGTATTCTTGCGCGAAGACCAAGCTGAGAGAACCGTCTTCAATTTCCCAGACGCATCAAAATTGCTTGCAACCAAAGCAGAACTATCATGGGCAAGACACGATCTTCATGGACTACTCTGGCAACGATTGGCATCAGCACCTGACCCTGGGGGGCAAATAATCAGAGAGATTTGCTCCGCAAGCTTCTCCGATGGCCGATGGCAGCTTCCAGACGATATGAAGAGAGAGTCTGGCGCCCAAAAAATAGCTTTCGAAAAAATTGCGGGGCCATGGATGGGGCGAGACAGAAGACGCGGCATCCCTTATACGTGGTCAATCGGTCACCTAGCAGATGGGCGAGGCCAAACCTCGCCGCGATCTTTTCTTGCTGCGATCCGCCAGGCGGCAGAAGATTCCGAGGAACGCTATCCAAGCCATGAGTTCGCGCTACATTTTGAGAGCATTAAGAGAGGTATACAAAAGGCCTCAGACATACGGGTAGCAGAAGTCGCCGAGGATTATCCTTGGGTCACCGATATTTTGAATACACTGCGGGCGCTAAATGTGCCTTGCAACTACTCAGAACTGGTTACCCGCTGGTCGGAAAAGTTCCCTCACGGGCTCAGCAGCGCCGACTCGGACCGACTTCCGGCACAGCACACTGACAGAGGCTGGGATGGAATTCGGGACGACCTGCAACGACTGGGATTAATTGAGACAAAGAAGGATGGAAGAATTGACATGCCAGATTTATACCGAGTCGGATTCGGCCTGGGTCGAAAAGGCGGCGTTGCGCCTAAGGCGTGAAATATGAGCATCCCTTACGTTTGAGGCTGCATAAGAGCTTTATCAAGACCAAAGGTGATGCTCAACTCCTCAACCGAAGACAATCAACTCTTTCTAAGCCGTCATAGAGGTAGGTGTAATTAGTGGAGGCGTCATGATTTCAATAGCCTGTCTGCGTTCACCTACACCACTTAAAGTGGCCGAAGTCCGTGCCCTGACACTCCCATCTACAGCAGCATTGCATCGACCTCCACAAGATCGACGCTATCGGCACTGGCACCAGATCACGACTGACAGCGTTTTAACTGGCAATTGGCGCAGCCTATTCCGCATCCCGACTACCAACCGGTTACACGCTCTCATCAACCCCACTGCGAAGCTCAGATCCGCAATCTTCGCATCGCTAAAAGGCGCCTTCAGCGGCACGAAGTCCTCGCCGGGCGCATGCGTGCGCGCCACCGTCGGTGAGCGATTCGGCCAAGGCCAGCGCGGCACACTCGCGGCGCTGTGTTTACCGACGCGGCCACACAGATCGAATCGAGCGAAGGCGTGCATGTGATCCACATGCGGGTGCGCTGCGTCGCGCTCAGCCCAATCTTGCATGCGCTGTCGTTGCCGCCCATCCCCGCCGGCAAGCCCGACTATCCCGTTTTATCTCGATCTGGATAAAGCATCCCCATCAGAGACAAGAAGAGGCAATCGCCTGATCACGTACCACCGCGCCGACCTCGCGCAACAGTTCGTGCTGGCCTTGCAGGGCCGCTCCCTGCTCGGCGACGCGCACAACGGCCTGTTCCTCGCCGCGCCCCGCCGCACCGGCAAGAGCACCTTCCTGCAAGGCGATCTGGCGCCTGCCCTGCAACAGGCTGGCGTCGAGGTGGTGTACGTGGACCTCTGGGCCGACACCCGCCGCGACCCCGGCACCCTGATTGCCGAGGCCATCGCCCGGGCGCTGGAGGCGCATCTGGGGCTGGTGGCCCGGACGGCCAGAAAGGCCGGCCTGAAAGCCGTGAAGGTCGCCGGCGCGCTTGAAATCGACACCGGCAAGATCGGCCAGATCGACGGCCTGAACCTGGTGGACGCCCTGCGCAGCCTGCAACAGGCGGCGGGCAAGCCGGTGGCGCTGATCATCGACGAAGCCCAGCACGCTCTGACCAGCGAGGCGGGCGAGGCGGCGATGACGGCGCTCAAATCGGCGCGCGACCAGATGAATCAGCCGGGCCGGGTGAACCTGATGCTCGTGATGTCCGGCTCCGACCGCGACAAGCTGCTGCGTCTGGTGGTCAATGCGGGGGCGCCGTTCTATGGCTCGCAGATCCAGGCGCTGCCGCCGCTCGACACCGGTTTCATCGCCCACGTGGCCGGGCTGGTCGAGGCCCAGCGGCCCGATCTTGTGCCGGTGGACCGGGCGGCATTGCAGGAGGCGTTTGCCGCTTTCGGCCATCGGCCCCAGTTCTTCATGGCGGCGATGGGGGCGGTGCTCAGCCCCCTGTCGGGTCACAGCGGGCGCTTCGAGCCGGCGCTGCAACAGGCGGCGCGCGACCAGCAGGCCCAGGATGAAGCGCAGATGGAATCCGACTATCTGGGCCTCAAGCCGACCGAGCAGGTGCTGCTGTGGCGGATGCTCGACCAGGGGCCGCGCTTTCGCCCGTATGACGCCGAGGCGCTGCGCTTCTATCGTGACAAGCTGGGGCGCCCGGTGAGCGTGCAGCAGGCGCAGAAGGCGCTGGAATCGCTCCGGCAGCGCACGCCGGCCCTGGTGTGGAAATCGGCGCGCGGCGAGTACGCGGTCGAGGATGCGGCCATGCATCGCTGGTTTCAGGCGCGCCGGGATGCCGGGACGTGGCCGCCCGATCCGCAGCAAGGCAGGCTGCTGCCGGACGATGCGTGAGGCGCTGGCGGAATCGACCCGAGGTTCGGGGCGCTGGCGGCGAGCCGGCCAGCTATTGCCGCATCCCGATCGCCAGCCGGTTGAACGCACCCATCAGCGCGACCGCGAACGTGAGGTCCGCAATTTCCACATCGCTGAAATGCGCCTTCAGCGGCGCGAAGTCCTCGTCGGGCGCATGCGTGCGCGCCACGTCGGTGAGCGATTCGGCCCAGGCCAGCGCGGCGCGCTCGCGGTCGCTGAAATGCGCGCTCACGCGCCAGCCGGCCACGCCGTCGAGCTTGGGCGCGGGCATGCCGCCCTCGCGCAGCGCGGCGCTGTGCATTTCGAGGCAGAAGGCGCAGCCGTTGATCTGCGAGACGCGCAGGTACACCAACTCGACCAGCGGTCGGCCGAGGCTGCTGTGCGCGAGCGCCTTCTTGGTGGCGATGAAGCCCTGATAGGCCTCGGGCGAGAGGGTCGGATAAGGCAGGCGCAGCGCGGTCAAGGTGGTCTCCAAGGGCAGGCGCGGCGGCTTGCTGCGCTGCGGGCACTCTAGGAAGCTCATGTCCCGGCCGACAGGGCCAAGAAACGCACGAATGACCAGGACATGCCGATGCCACAGGCGCCACTCGCCCCCGCCGCCGGCGACGGGCCGATCCATCTGCGCCTTTGCCGGCGCATCCGCGAGGCGATCGCGGCCGGGCAGCTCGCGCCGGGCGCGCGTCTGCCGTCGGTGCGCAGCCTCGCGAGCGAACTGCACCTGTCGCGCGGCACGGTCGAGCTGGCCTATCAGGTGCTGGCGACGGAGGGCTTCGTCGCCGCGCGCGGGCCGGCGGGGAGCTTCGTGGCGCCGGGCGTGGCGGGTTGGGCGCGGGCCAATCGGGGCGCGGCGCGGGCGCCGGGGGCCATCGCCGCCCCCGGCGTGACGGCCACCGGCACGGCCCTCGACCCGACGCCGCCCGATGCGCCTGCCCCGGCTTCGCCGCTTCCGATCGCGCCCGCACCGGCTTCGCCGCGCCTGATCCCGTCCGTCGAGCCGCGCATCGAATCGGCCACGCTCCTGCCCTTCCAGCTCGGCCTGCCGGCGCTCGACGCCTTTCCGCGCAAGACCTGGGCGCGCATCGCCGGCCGGCAGGCGCGCGCGCTCGACGTCGCGGCCATGGGCCATCCCGATCCGGCCGGGCATGCGCCGCTGCGGCGCGCGATCGCCATCCACGCGGGCATCGCGCGCGGCATCGCCTGCGCGCCGGAGCAGGTGTTCGTGACGGCGGGCTATCGCGCCGCGCTCGACCTGGTCTGCCGGGCGCTGCTGCGGCCGGGCGAGGGCGGCTGGTTCGAGGACCCGGGCTATCCGTTCGCGCGGCGGCATCTGGAACTGGCCGGGCTGAAGCTCGCGCCGGTGCCGGTCGATGCCGAAGGGCTGGACGTGGCGGCCGGCGAGGCGCTGGCACCGCGCGCCCGCTTCGCGGTGGTGACGCCCGCGCACCAGAGCCCGACCGGCGTGGCGCTGAGCCTGCCGCGCCGACTCGCGCTGCTTGCCTGGGCGAGCCGCGCGGGCGCCTGGATCATCGAGGACGACTACGACAGCGAGTTCCGCTACCACGGCCGGCCGCTGCCGGCGCTCACCAGCCTCGACCGCGACGGGCGCGTGCTGTTCGCGGGCAGCTTCAGCAAGCTGCTGTTTCCGGGGCTGAGGCTGGCCTATCTCGTGGTGCCGGCGGCGGAGGTCGGGCGCTTCGCGGCGGCGGCGCAGACGCTGCACGGGCCGGGGCCGGTGGCGACGCAGGCGAGCGTGGCCGACTTCATGGCGCAAGGGCATTTCGCGCGGCATCTGCGGCGCATGCGGGCGCTGTACGCCGAGCGGCGCGGCTGGCTGGCCGAGGCGCTGGCTGAGGCTGAGGCGGTGGTGCCGGCGGACGAGCCCGCTTCGGCTGGCCCGGCGGTGCCGACCGACACGCCGGCGCCGACCGGTGGCCCGGGCTGGCGGGTGGCGCCGCAGGCGGGCGGGCTGCATCTGCTCGCGCGGCTGGCGGCGGGGCGGGACGACCGGCGCATCGCCGCCGAGGCAAGGGCGCGGGGGCTGGCGGTGCAGGCGCTGGGGGACTGGCGCGTGGGTACGGGCGACACGGACGACGGAAGCGGCGCCGAAGACGGCGGCCTGCTGCTCGGCTTCGCGAACTTCACGTCGGCGGAGGAAGCGCGGAAGTCGGTGGCGCGGCTGGCGGAGGTGGCGGGCCTGCGGTGATGCCACCCATCGCCATCTGCACGACCCTGCCGGGATCAGGGCACCACGTCGGCCGTCATGGCAGCATCCCCGCTCCTCCCCCGCTCCGTGCGAGAACATCCATGGCAGCCCGCACCAGCCTCACCCACCCGCTCCAGATCGCCGAAGTCCGCGCCTGCGCCGATCACGGCCGCATCGGCATCACCTTCTGCCCCGGCAAGCACGACAAGGCCGCCGCCACCGGCGCCTGGGCGCGCGATCTCGGCCTCGACCTCGACGTGATCGAGGCCTGGGGCGCGCGGCTCGTGCTCACGCTGGTCGAGCCGCACGAGCTGCTCGAACTGCGCGTGCCGCTGCTCGGCCAGGAAGTGCGCCGGCGCGGCCTCGACTGGCGCCATCTGCCGATCGCCGACTACGGCGTGCCGACCGAGCATTTCGAGCGCGACTGGCTCGTGCACGGCGCCCACATCCGCGCCCTGCTGCGCGCCGGCGACAGCATCGTCGTGCATTGCAAGGGCGGCCTCGGCCGCGCCGGGATGATGGCCGCGCGCCTGCTGGCCGAACTGGGCATGGAGCCCGAGCAGGCGATCCGCGCCGTGCGCCGCGCGCGCCACGGCGCGATAGAGACGCCGGGCCAGCTCGCCGTCGTGCGCCGCGCGCGGCCGCTGCCGTGAGCCGCGCGCCCGCTTCCACGCCGCGCGCGCCCGCCGCGCCGGCAGCCGCCACCGGCACGACAGCGCCCGCAACCGCGACGACGCCCACGTCGGCCATCGTCCCGCCGCCGCTCGACGCCACCCGCCTGCGCCGCGTCGGCCGCCAGCTCGGCAGCAATCCGGCCGCCGTGTTCGAGGCCGACGACGGCAGTCGCTACTACATCAAGACGCTCGACACGCCCGCCCACGCGCGCAACGAATGGCTCGCGGCCCAGCTCTACCGCCTTGCCGGCGCGCCGACGCTCGACTACGTGCAAACGCTTTCACCGGACGAGATCGCGACCGTGTTCGTGCCGCTCGACAAGAAGACGATCGCCCAGCTCGACGAGGCCGAGCGCCGCGAGGCGCAGCGCTGGCTCGGCGTGCACGCCTGGACCGCCAACTGGGACGCCGCCGGCTTCAATGGCGACAACCAGGGCGTCGCGGGCGGCCGCGTGCTCACGCTCGACGTCGGCGGCGCGCTCGAATTCCGCGCCCTCGGCGACCCGAAGGGCAGCGCCTTCGGCACCACGGTCGGCGAGCTGGACAGCCTGCGCGCCGATCCCGACAACCGCCGAGCGCGCGCCGGCTGTTCGGCGACATGAGCGAGGACGCGGTGCGCGCGGCGATTGCGGTGGTTGCGGCCATCGACGACGACGCGATCCGCGCGACCGTGCGCGATGCCGGCGGCAGCGCCGCGCTGGCCGAAAAGCTGGTGGCGCGCAAGGCGGACATGGCGCGGCGGCTATAACGTTCTGGTGGAATTCACCGGGTTCTCTAGCAAAATGGCAGCCCCGATAGCGAAATACGTCCGCCATGCCTGACTTTCCCATCGGTTTCCAGCGCCTCGCCGAGCGGTACGGCATCACCACCGTGCAGCCGCTTTTCACTCGCAGCCAGGTTGGCAAGCTGCGCCGACGCGAGCGGGTTGCGGGCCAGGAGCTGCTGACCTGGCCCGCGCAGTACGAGCCGGCGGACTCGTTTCGCGGTCATTTCGAGTTCGGGCTCAAGTACGAGCGGCTGAACTTCGAGTTCTTCTCGCGCCTGTTTGCCTGCGTCGATCCCGAGGAAGTCGCCGCCTGGGTGCGCGAGGCGCCGACCGGCAGCTATGCGCGCCGCACCGCCTTTTTCTACGAGTGGTTCACCGGCGGGCGCCTCGATGCACCGGACACGGCGCCCAATGTGCCGTACACCGATGCGATCGATGCCGGCGAGTACCTCACCGCGGCACGAGCCGATCTGGTGCGGCGCTGGCGCGTCAAGAACAACCTGCCCGGCCCGAGCGGGTTCTGCCCGATGGTCCATCTCGGCCCCGAACGTGAGCGCGGCTGGCTTTACGACGTGGCTGCCGGCGTGCGGCAGCTCGACGAGACCTACGGACCGGAACTGCTCCTGCGCAGCGCCGCCTGGCTGACCTTCAAGGAGTCGCGGTCAAGCTTCGCGATCGAGCACGAAGGCGACCGGAGCGACCGTGTCGGCCGCTTTGCGGCAGCCATCGCCGAGTTCAGCGGCCGCATGGACGATGTGCTGTCGCCTGCTAGCCTGCTCGTGCTGCAACGCGCCGTGCTCGGCGATGACGCCTTGCGGCTCGGCATTCGGCGCTCGCCGGTATTCGTGGGCCAGAACAGCTTCCGTGCCCAGATCGTCCATTACGTCGCACCATCGGAGGAACTGGTGGATGGCATGACACAGGCACTGCGCGAAGTCGAACGGCGCACGCGTGGCGCGAACACGGTCGCGCGTGCAGCGGCGGTGTCGTTCGCGTTCGTGTATCTGCATCCGCTCACCGACGGCAACGGGCGGATTCACCGCTTTCTCGTGAACCATCTGCTCGCCGCCGATGGCGCGGTACCGGCCAACATCATCGTGCCGGTGTCGGCAACCATCGCCGGCACGGCCAAGGGGAGCGCCGACTACGAGCAGGCGCTGGAAGTCTTCTCCCGGCCGTTCATGCGCCGTCATGCCGGCAGCTATCGCTTCGGGCAGCAGCGCATCTGCGCCGATGGCGTGCCGACCGATTTCGAGTTCACGCAAACCGCCGACGCCGAGCATGCGTGGCGCTATCCCGATCTGACCGAGCACGCCCGCTATCTGAGCGCGGTGCTGCGCCAGACGGTCGAGCACGAAATGGCGAACGAGGCGCTGGCATTGCGCCAGCACGACAGGGCACGGACAGCGATCAAGCAGCTGGTCGAAATGCCCGACGCGGATGCCGATCGCATCATCCGGTCGCTCAGACAGGAGAACTGGACCGTCAGCAACAAGCTGCGCCGAGCCTTGCCTGAGCTATTCGACTCGGGTGGCGCGCTGCATGCCCGTCAGGAAGCGATCGTTGCAGCGGTGCGCGCCGTGTTCGACGACGCTGCGCCAGACACGCAAGGCGGGCTGGAAGACGACGAGCCTCTGCCCTGATGCGAGCATGGCCGCGCACGAGTCGTGCGCGGCCATGCAAGCCTCGCTCAGACCGGCTTCGCGCCCGTCTTCACGATCGTGCCCACATGCTCGCCGCGCAGCGCAGCCGTCAGCCGGCCCGGCACCAGACCGTTGACGATCTGCACCCGCTCCAGATGGCGCGCATTGGCCATCACCTCGACCAGCACGCGGTCGAAGGGCAGCGTGCCGGTGTGCGAGGCCAGTTCGGCGGCGCTGGTCTCGGGCAGGAACTTCGCGCTGGCAGCGTCCGCGCCCTTGGGGTCGGTGGTGTACACGCCGTCCACGTCTTCCACGATGGTCAGGCCGGCCGCGCCGAGCGCGTCGGCGAGCAGGAAGGCGCCCACGTCGGCCCGGTGCGACGGAATGCGCGAGCCCGGGAATTCATGGTGGTGGTAGGGCGGGAAGGCGCTGCCCACCACGGCGCGCGCGGCGGCCAGGTGGATGGCGAGCTGGTTGGCGATGGTCGGATGCTCCACATACGAGACGCCTTCCGGTGCCAGCAGCGAGGCCAGGATGTGGCCGTTCTGGCCGGCTTCGCTCGCGGCCAGCGGCGCCAGCGAGCCGACCGGCAGGCCCAGGTCGAGGCCCACGCCGTACAGGTGGCGCGCGCGGATGCCGGCGCCGGTCAGGATGAGCATGCGGTGCTCGGGCAGCAGGCGGCGCAGCTCGTCGACGATGGGCAGGATGGCTTCGGCGCCGCGATCCATGATGGCGCGGCCGCCGATCTTGACGACCTGCAACCAGGGCAGCAGGCGGATCGGGCGACCGCCCGCGACCGGGCGGGTCAGGCTGCCGTCGAGCAGGGTCTGGCGCGCGAGCGGCGAGGCAACATGCTTGATGTCGTTGGTGGTGTCAGACATGGTCGGTCCTCAGCTCGCGGTGATGATGGTGCCCACATGCTCGCCGGCGAGCGCGCGGGTCAGATTGCCGGGCACGAGGCCGTTGACGACCTGCACTTCGCGCACATGCAGCGAGTTCTTGAGCAGGTCGAGCATCGGGAATTCGAGGATCGAGTCGTGCAGGCCCTTGGCCTTCATCTCGTCGACGCTGATCCTGGGGATGAAGGTCGCGTGCTTGTCGGTCTTGGGATTGCCGGTGAACAGGCCCTGCTCGTCCTTCACGTAGATCATGGCCTTGCAGCCGAACTGCTCGGCCACCAGGTAGCAGCCAGCGTCGGTGCGGTAGGGCGGGATCACGCCGTCGGCAGCCGGGCGCATCCACAGCTTGTAGGGCGGCATGCCGCTGAACACGACGGCATTCACTTCGGCCAGAAACAGCGGCACGGCCGACATGCCGGCGGCCTCGACCGCCGAGATGCCGTGCTTGGCCAGCAGCTGGCCCAGCATCGCAGCGTTCTGGTCGGCCACCGAGGCGCCCAGTTGCGACAGCACGCCGGCCGGCAGATTGAGGCCGGCGGCGATCGAGTACAGATGGCGCGCGCGGGTGCCGGCGCCGGTGCCGATCAGCATCTTGTGCTGCTTGCGCGCGGCGACGATCTCGTCGACCAGCGGATAGACGGCGGCGCGGCCGCGGTCGATGACGCTCTGGCCGCCGATCTTGATGACGGTGGCGTCCGGCAGGATGCGGTAATCGGCCGCTTGCGCCGCCTTGGCGAGCAGCTCCGGGTCGCTCAGCGAGCGCTGCATCAGGAGCGTTTCAAGCTCCGCGGTGGATTGGGTCATGGGGCGATCCTTTCGTTGATCTGACGCGAGGATAGCCGCTTGCGCCCAGGCTTGCCCACGGCAATTGCAGGCATTTATCGCTCAACATCAACTAACTGCCGCGATCTGCATCAGGTTGCCGTTCGCTGCAAGCGGTTTCACATCGCTTCGCCGCAGCGACTCGCAATCGGCTGCCTATCGGGTCGGCGAGCGCCGCATGCTTCTTGCCTGAGGACCGGCGCCCGGGCGCGGCGCGCGCGCAAGTGGCTGATCCGGCACGCGTTCTGGCGCGTTTGTCGGTGCCGCGCGCGACATTTGCGCCAAGCCGCCCGGGGCCGTCCAACCCGCACCTTCCAGGCTCCTCATGAACAAGATCGGCATCTTCTTCGGCACCGAGACCGGCACCACGCGCCTGATCGCCAAGAAAATCCACGCCCGGCTCGGCGACGAGCTGGCGGCCAAGCCCGTCAACGTCAACCGCATCGAGCCGGCCGACCTGCTGGCCTACGACGCGCTCATCCTCGGCTCGCCGAGCTATGGCGTGGGCCAGATTCCGGGCCACGCCGCCGGCTGCCTCGAATCGAACTGGGCCGAATTCCTGGCCAAGATGCCGGGCGGCACGCCGCTGGCGGGCAAGCGCGTGGCGCTGTTCGGCCTCGGCGCGCAGGAGCGCTACACCGAGCGCTTCGCGAGTTCGCTGCGCAAGCTGCACGACGTGCTGCTGGGCTACGGCGCCGAGATCGTCGGCGACTGGAGCACCGAGGGCTATACCTTCGAGCACTCGGCGTCGGTGATCGACGGGCGGTTTGTGGGGCTGGTGCTGGATCAGCGCACGCAGGGCATGCACACCGACGCGCGGCTCGACGCCTGGGTGGCGCAGGTCAGGCCGCTGCTGGTGGAGAAGATCGAGCAGGCCGCCTGAGCGGGCCGGTCAGCCCGCCGCCTCGTCGCCCATGCGGTCGAGGTTGGCGTTGAGCCGCTCCAGCAGCGTCATCAGCTGGGCGGTTTCCTCGGCGCTGAAGCCTTCCAGCGCCTCGCCGGTGCGCTTGTCCATGATCGCCTTGGCCTTGGGCATGCGCCGCGCGGCATCGGCCGTGAGCGAGATGAGCCGGCTGCGCTTGTCGGCCGGATCGGCCACCCGCTCCACCAGCCCGTCGCGCTCCATGCGCGCCAGCAACTGGGCCATGCTCGGCTGCTCCACGCGGGCGATGCGCGCCAGCTCGGCCTGCGACAGCGCCTTCTGGTGCTTGAGCGCCACCAGCACCGGAATCTGACCCGTCGCGAAACCCATCTCCCGCAGATCGCCATCGGCGATGCGCGTGAAGGCGCGCGCCGCGCGGCCGATGAGCTTCATGGGATTGGAGGGCAGGTGGTCGGTCATGATCGCCTTGACGTTGCATAGGTGACTATGCTTTTATGCATAGGAACCTATTCTATCGCCAAGGAGCACGGCCCATGTCCACGCAACCCAGCATCGCCATCGTCGGGGGCGGCCCCGGCGGCCTCGCGCTGGCCCGCATCCTTCATGTGGCCGGCATCGCCGCGACCGTGTTCGAGCGCGAATCCGGGCCGCTCGAACGGCCGCAGGGCGGCACGCTCGACCTGCACGAGGAATCGGGTCTGCTGGCCATCGAGCGCGCCGGGCTCGGTGCCGGCTTCAAGCGCATCGCACGCTACGAGGACCAGGGCACGCGCGTGCTCGACAAGTCGGCTCGCCTGCTGTTCGAGGATGCCGGCAGCGACGGCAACCGCCCCGAGGTGGACCGCACCGACCTGCGCGCGCTGCTGCTCGATTCGCTGCCGGCCCGCACGGTGCGCTGGGGCGCTGCGCTGGCCGATCTGCAAGCCGGGCCCGACAGCCGCTGGCATCTCGCGCTGACCGACGGCCACGCCGGCAGCTTCGATCTGGTGGTGGGCGCGGATGGCGCGGGGTCGCGGGTGCGGCCGCTGCTGTCGCCGTACCGGCCGCAGTACAGCGGGCTGACCTTCGTCGAGTTCGGCATCGACGATGTCGACGCGCGCCATCCGGCGCTGGCGCGGCTGGTGGGCCACGGCAAGATGGAAGCGCACGGCGACGGCATGGAGATCATTGCGCAGCGCAACGGCCATGCGCACATCCGCGGCTACGCCATCTTCCGCGTGCCGGCCGACTGGGCCGAAAGGCGCTTCGACTTCAGTTCGCCGGCGGCGGTGCGCGCCGGGCTGGTGGCGGAATTCGCGGGCTATGCCGATGCCATCACCGACCTGTTCCGCGCCGCCAACGACAGCTTTGCGGTGCGCCACATCTGCGCGCTGCCGGTCGGCCATCGCTGGGCAAGCCGGCGCGGGCTCACGCTGATTGGCGACGCCGCGCATCTGATGTCGCCGTTCGGCGGCGAGGGCGTGAACGCGGCCATGCTCGATGCCGCCGAGCTTGCGCGCGAGCTGATCGCGGGCGAGGACTGGGCCGAGGCGGTGGCGCGCTACGAGCGGGCGATGTTCGAGCGCGTCATGCCGGCAGCGGAGGGTTCGGCCGAAGGCGCGGCGACGCTGCTGTCGCACGAGAGCGCTGCGCTGGCGGTGGCTCAGGCGAGGAGTCATGTTCTGGCCGAGTGATGCGGGGCAGCTGGGGACGTCGCACCAGGATGGCGGCCTCTGGCGCCGATCCGGCTTGATCGGCGCGGCGGCAATCGGTGCAACGCCAGACGGCGCCCGGCTCAGTGATCGTGCTCTTCGCCCGCCGCCTCCACCCCCACCCGCGTCAGCGCCCCCTTCAGGAACCGCGCGATCGCATCGATCCCGGCCTCGGTCAGCCCGTGCCAGTCGCCCGGGCTGGACTGGCGCTGCACCGTCCAGCCCGCCTCGACGAGCAGCGCTGCGCTGGCCGCGACATCGGGCGTGCCGGCGGGTGCCGGATCGGCGCCTTCCACCAGCAGCAGCTCGGGCAGCGACTCGGCGCCAGCACCGACCGGCGGCGCCGGCACCGCACCCGCCACGCCACCGCCGATGGCGACCACCGCGCCCAGGCCGGGCCGGCTCAGCCCGGCGCGCAAGGCCACGGTGGCGCCGGCGCCAAAGCCGAGCAGCCCGAGCCGCTCGGCGCCCAATCCACGCTCGGCCAGCCAGCCGTCGGCGGCGGCCAGCACGGCGGCGGCGGCCGCGTCGAGCGCCGCCGGATCGGGCTGGCCGTCGGCATCGGCGCCAAACCAGTGCCGCGCGCGACCTTCGCCGAGCGGTGCATGCGGCGCGATGAATTCGGCCTTGAGCAGATTGGGCGCCCAGTCGAGCGCCAGCTCGACGACATGGTCGCCGTCGCTGCCGTGCTCATGCAGCAGCACGACGAGCCAGGCGGGCTTGCCGCAGGACAGCGGCGCGTGATTGGGGCCGGAAAGCGGAGCGGTCATGACTATCTCTCTTGGGGTTGGAGGAGCGGCCTCACTCTAGCCCCGACCGCGCGCTCAGCGCCTGAAGTAGCGCTCCGCCGGCGGTGCGTTGCCGGCCTGGTCGAGCGCGATGAACTCGGCCGCGTCGCGGTCGCCGCGCGCGCTGGCCCGGGCCAGCCAGTCGAGCCCGGCGGCGGCATCGCGCGCCACGCCGAGGCCGTAATAGAGCACCAGCCCGTAATAGAACATCCCGTTCGCGGCATAGCCTCGGCGCTGCCGGTGGCGATGCGATGGAAGATTTCCGCCGCCTTGGCCGGGTCGCGCGCCAGATGGCCGGCGCCCACCTCGTAGTACACGGCGAGCGACAGCAGGCTGAAGTTGTCGCCGCGCTTCGCGCAGTCCTCGTAGATGTAGATGGCCGAATCGTGGTCGCCCGAGCTTTGCGCCACATGCCCGACCATGCAGCGCATCGGATGCTTCGGGTTGTCGTCGTAGAAGCGGCGGTAGTTCAGGTCGCCCACGGCGCCGCCGTCCTCGCCGTCGGCACTGGCAAGACTGCTGGCCGAGCCTGCCGCGGCGACGACCGGGCGGGCCGTGGACTTCCGCTGCACCGGCGCCCGGGCCGGGCCGGCATGGGCTGCGGGCCGCGCGGCCGCCGGCGCCGGTACTGACGGCGGTGCCGGCTCGGGCGCCGGCAGCAGCCGCAGCGCGAGCCGGGCCGGCGGCTCGGGCGCAGGCGGCGCCGTCGGGCGCGCCGGCAGCCAGACCAGCAAGGCCGCATGCAGCGCCACCGACAGCGCGAGCGCGAGCGCGCGCCCGGCCTCGCCGCCCGGCAGCGACAGGCGCGGCATGCCGCGCAGCGCAAGACCCGAATCGCCCACGGCGCGGGCGCTACTTGGCCGGCGCCGCTTCGCCGAGCGCGGTGCGCAGGCCGTCGAAGCCGGCGGTGTAGATGCCGGCGATGATTTCGCGCGCCTTCTTGTCGTCGACATCGGCGGCGCTCTTGGCGCGCAGGAAGTCGCCGGTCCACACCACGCGCGAACCGCTGCCGTCGGCCACCACCTTGAGCGTGGAGACGTAGTCGGTCACCGGCAGCGGCCAGTCGACGACGCGGTAGCGCATCGAATGCGCGCTGGCGTCGTAGTCGAGCAGCTCCTCCACCAGCTTGGCGCCGTCCTTGGTGGTGATGGAGCGCACCGCGCCCTTGCGGTTGTTGCTGCCCTTGGTGATCTCGGTGCTCGCGACGACCGGATGCCACTTGGCCAGCCCGTCGAAGCTGCCGAGCACCGCCCACACCTTGCTCACCGGCGCGGCCAGCTTCACCGACTCCTCCACATGCAGCTTGGGCTCGGCGGCGGCCGGCACGGCGGCCAGGGCGCCGGCCACGGCGGCAGCGCAGACCAGGGTGCGCCGGAGCGCGGAAGCAGAGCGGCTTGCAGTCATCTCGATGTCTCCTCCGGCCTCATGGGGCCGTGGTTGTGGTGGGAAAGGCGGGTCCGCCTCAGCGCAGCACGCTGCTGGCATCGGCCTGGGAAATCAGTCGCGCCGCATCCTCGGGCAGCAGCAGACGCTGGCGCTGGAGCTGGCCGGCGGCCAGGCGCACCGCATGCACATAGCCGGCGTGATCGCCGTAGCGCTCCACCAGCGACAGGCGCGGATCGACATTCGCGGCGCGCTCGGCGGCCGTGGTGGCAAACGGGAAATAGCCGCCCTGCAGGCCGCACAGCTCGCCGTCGCCGAAGCCCGGCTTGCGCAGATTCCAGCCGGTGTGGGTGGCGAGCGGCGCCAGCAGGCTCACCGAGCGCACGCCGTCGACCTCGTTGCCGTCGGCATCGACGCGCGGCACCAGCAGCGTGGCGGCCGGGCCGGTCTCGCGCGGCGGCTCGACCGTGATGACACCGCTCTCGTCATCCACATCGAAGCGGTTGCCGAAGTGGAGCCGGCGCAGCCCGTTGATCTGCCCGGTAAAGCTCACGCCCGGGATCGCCGGCCAGCCGACCGAGGCCGCATCGGGCGCGACCAGACTGCCGGCGCGCACGCGCGGATAGCGGCTCGGCGGCGGCAGCGCCCGGCCGGCGACCCAGTCGTGCAACGCCACCAGCAAGGCGCGCTGGCCTTCCTGATACGAATTGGGATTGTTGGGATAGCGGCAATTGATTGCCTGACCGCCGCCCGGCACATGCTGGGTGCCGGCAAAGTGATATAGCCGCACATTGTCCGGCAGAGCCAGATCGTGCAATCCATTCCGGCTTGCCGTATTGAGCGACATTCGCCCCTGCCAATATTCGATCGAACTCACTGTCTGGACGATTTTCGGGCAGGTGGCGGTCTGCTTGCAGCGTTCCAGCAATCCGTCGGTTTCGCCGAATCGGGCGTTTTCTTCGCGGCCCCAGCTGAATGGCCCTTCGGCCGCCGGGTAATCGTGGTCTTCATGCTGGCCATAAGCCCGGCCGGGCTGGCCAAATCGCACATTCAGCGGAATCAATTCCGGCGCGATATGCGGATTCATTCCGTCGAAGACTCTCCGACCCGATTCGTCGGCATTGAATCCGAGATGCAGATAGGCGCGCATGAAGCGCCCCGCCTGCGAAAGTCCGTAGGCCAGCGTGGTGTCGATGCGATTGGCCAGCGGATTGGCATTGCCGTAATCGTCGGTGAGCGAATGGCGCAGGAAGGACACCAGATCGCGCGTCGCCGCAAAGCCGGCGCCGAGCACGCGCGGGTCGCGCGCGGTGTAGATCAGCTCGTACAGATAGTCGGGGTCGAAGCCGTCGCGCAGGCAGATCTTGCCGCTGTCGGGCGTGCCCGGAAACGCCGTCGCGAGGCAGTCGGCGAAGCGCCAGTCGGCCGCGTCCACCGGCTCGCGCGCATCGGTTTCATGGCGCCGGCGGGTCAGCGTGGCGCCGGCGGTGTCGAGCGTGACGCTCGGATAGCTGGCGTGCGTCATGCCGGTGAAGGAGCCGCTGCTCAGGTTGAGCGTGGCGCTGCGCGCGGTCACCAGAAACTCCGAGCGCACCCGGCCGGTGATGACGGCGCCGCCCGCGCCCTGCGCCAGTGGCGCGTCGAAGCGCAGCCGGTTGGGCGCGGCGAGCAGGTCGCCCTGCCAGCCGGCCCAGGCCACGGTGTAGCCGCGCGCCTGGAGAAAACCGTCGCCGGCGCCGTCGAGACTGGCGCCCGGATCGCTGGTGGACACCGCCGGCACGGTGCCGACGTTGAACGAGAAGTGCGCGTACTTGTTGCCGCGATTGGGCATGTCGAACAGCAGCGCGCCGTTGCCGCGCGCGGCGTCGCGCGGCCGCAGCAGATAGACATCCATCGCGTACTCGACCTGGCCGCGCGCATTGCGCGGCGCGAGTTCGAGGTCCTGGATCGCGCGGTTGGCCGGCAGGCGCGGATCGAGCTCGCCATACACGCGGCCGACGATGCGGTCGAACTTGCCGACCGTGCCGAAGCTGGCATCGCCGAAGGCGGGGCCGGTGACGAGATCGATGCGCGTGATGCGCGCCTCGACAGGCGGGCTCGCCACGAACGCCATTGCGGCGAACGCGAGCGCGCCCGTCACCCGGCGAACCAGGTTTGGGTGCATGTCTGTCTCCCTGACGGATATTTTTCTTCGAGCGGCAATCCGGTCCTCGTGGCGGGACCTGGGTGATTTGCCGCGTCAGTCTGGCGCAAGCTCCATGCCATTTGAATTCGGCCGCAATTCCTAGGGAATACGCGAATTGGAATTCGTCGGCTGCAACAGAAAAGCGTTCACCGACATTTCGCCGCCTGTTGCAGCCGGTGACACCTGCGCCGCGGTGAAGCAACCGCCGTTTCACCCCGCCAGCGAATGGCAATTCGTTTTTTGGGCGCTCATTCCCAGCAAGCGACGGTCAATTCAATTTGATGGCATGGCTGCTGCTTTGAATTGAATCAATCAGACGGCCGCATGCCGCTCATTCAAATGGATGATCCAATGAATGAACGGTTACTTTCAAATAGCGCCGCAATTCATTCCGCCCTCTCCTCCCCGGTTTTCATATCGACGCTGCCTGCGGCAATCCGCCCCGGGCAGCGCCGCATTTGCATTGGGAGATAACGCGTGACCGAATCCTGGAGCGCCATCGAGCGCCGCCTTGCCGAATTGCTGAGCGAAGTCACCGGCATTGCCGCCGACCTCTTTGCGGCCCAGGCCGAGTTCGACGAGCTGGGCATCGACTCGATCGCGATCAACCAGTTCAACGCCGCGCTCGCGCGCCATGTGCCGGGCGTGACGCGCACGCTGATGTTCGATTGCCACCGGCTCGCCGACATCCGCGCGCATCTCGAAAGGCATCACCGCGACGCGGCGCTGGCCGGATTGGCGCCCGCCGCGCCGGCCGCCGCGCAAACGCTTGCAGCGCCTTCCGACTGGCCGGTGCTGCGCCCGCGCACCCGCCCCACCGAGTCTCCCCGCCTGGCAGCCGCCCGCCTCTCCTCCACCTCGACCGACGACATCGCGATCGTCGGCCTGGCCGGGCGCTATCCGGGGGCCGACGACGTGGCCGCGTTCTGGCGCAACCTGGCCGCCGGCGTGAACAGCGTGCGCGAGGTGCCGGCCGCGCGCTGGTCGCTCGACGGCTTTTACGAGGCCGACGAGACCGCCGGCCAGCGCGGCCGCAGCTATTGCAAGTGGGGCGCCTTCCTCGACGACGTGGACGGCTTCGACGCCGACTTCTTCGGCATCGCGCCGCGCGAGGCCGAGACGATGGACCCGCAGGAGCGGCTGTTTCTCGAAGTGGCCTGGCAGGCGCTCGAGGACGCCGGCCTCGCGCTCTACCGCCATCGCGCCGGCGCGGATGCGCGCGACGGTTTTCCGGTGTCGGTCTACGTGGGCGTGACGACGCAAAGCCATGCGCTGGCCGGCGCGGCGCTGTGGCAGCGCGGCCAGCCGGTCTTCCCCACGTCGATGCCGTGGTCGGTGGCCAACCGCGTGTCCTTCCTGCTCAATCTGCGCGGGCCGAGCCTGCCGGTCGATACCGCCTGTTCGGCCTCGCTCACGGCGCTGCATCTGGCCTGCGAAGGCCTGCGGCGCGGCGAGGCCGAGATGGCGCTGGTCGGCGGCGTGAACGTCTATCTGCATCCGTCGAAATTCGTCTGGCTGTCGCAGCAACGCATGCTGACCGCCAGCGGCCAGTGCCATGCGTTCAGCGACGACGCCGACGGCTTCGTGCCCGGCGAGGGCGCGGGCGCGGTGGTGCTCAAGCCGCTCGCGGCGGCGCTGCGCGACGGCAACCGCATCCTCGGGCTGGTGCGCGCCACCGGCATCAACCACGGCGGCAAGGCCAACGGCTACACCGTGCCGACGCCGGCTGCGCAGGCGGCGCTGATCCGCGCCACGCTGGCCTCGGGCGACGTGGCACCGGCCAGCATCGGCTATGTCGAGGCGCACGGCACCGGCACCCGGCTCGGCGATCCGGTGGAAATCGACGGGCTGACGCGCGCGTTTGCCGAGTCGGCCGAGGCGCGCGGCGAGCCGCCGCTGCCGGCCGGCCACTGCGCCGTCGCGTCGACCAAGACCAACATCGGCCATCTCGAATCGGCCGCCGGCATCGCCGGGCTCACGCGAATCCTGTTGCAGCTCGATGCCGGGCGCTTCGCGCCGCTGCTCAACTTCCGCCGGCTCAATCCCAACATCGATCTGGCGCGCACGCCGTTCCGCGTGCAGACCGAGGCGGCCGACTGGCCGGCGCCGGCCGACGGCGGTCCGCGACGCGCGGCGCTCAGCTCCTTCGGCGCCGGGGGCGCGAATGCGCATGCGGTGGTGGAGGAGTACCGCGCGGCACCGGTAGCCGCCGCGCCGCTGGCGCTGGGGCTGTTTCCGCTGTCGGCGCGCACGCCGGCGGCGCTGGCGGCGCGCTGCGCCCAGCTGGTCGCCGAGATCGACGCCGGCCGCATCGACGATGCACGGCTGGCGGCGCTGGCGCGCACGCTCCAGCTCGCGCGCGAGCCGCTGCCGGCGCGCCTGATCGTGACCGCGCGCGACTGCGCCGGACTGCGCGCGGCGCTGCTCGCCGCGCCGGCCGCCACGCTGGTGCGGCGCGCGCAGCCGGGCCCGGCGGTGGCCGCACCGGCCGCCGAGGCCGAGACGATGGCAGCCTGGCTCGCCGGTTGCGCGGTGGACTGGGCCAGCTGGTGGGGCGAGTCGCGCCCGACGCTGCTGGCGCTGCCGCCCTATCCCTTCGAGCACCAGGACTGCTCGCTCGCGCGGCATCTGCTGGCCGAGCGCGCGGGCGCCGCGTTTGCGTGGAGCGGGCTGGCCGCGACGCCGGCGGAGCCCGCACCGGCGCCGGCGGCCGCGCGCTTCACCGTCGTCGCGCCCGACACCGTCGCCATCGCGCCGGCGGCCGACGCCTTCTTCCTCGCCGATCACCCGATCCACGGCGAGGCGGTGCTGCCGGCGACCGGCTGGCTCGAACTCGCGCGCGCCGGTGCCAGCCTCGCGCTGGGCCGGCCGGTCGGCGCGATCCGCAACGCGAGCTTCGGCCGCCCCTGGCGCGCCGGCCGCGATGGCGCCATCGCGCTGCATCTGGCGCCCGCCGACGCCGACGGCAGCGCCGGCTTCGAGCTGCGCTCGCAACCGCGCGACGGCGGCGCGCCGCTGCTGCATGCGCGCGGCCGGGTCGAGCCGGTCGGCGCCTCGGCGCAGGCACTGACCGAGGCGCTGCGCAACGCCGGCGGCGCGCCCGCCGGCAGCGCCGAGCGGCTCGATCACGCCACGCTCTACCGCCGCTTCGCCGACTGCGGCTTCGGCTACGGCCCGGCCTTTGCGCCGCTGCGCGAGCTGCGGCTCGACGACGCCAGCGCCGACGCCAGCCTGGGGCTCGCCGAGGCCGACTGGCAGCGCGGCGCCGGCTGCGGCTGGCATCCGGGCCTGCTCGACGCCTGCCTGCAAGCCATCGTGCCGCTGCTGCTGCGCCACGGCGCGCCGGCCGGCGCCACCTTCGTGCCCTTCGCCATCGGCGCGCTCGACATCGCTGGCGACCTGCGCAGCGCGCGCCGCCTGCTGCTGCGCAGCCGCACGCCGGGCCGCGACGCCGGCCTTGCGCATCACGACGCCTGGCTGCTCGATGCCGACGGCGCGGTGCTCGGCGCCATGCGCGACATCGTGCTCAGGCAGCTCGACGCGGGTACCGCCACGCCGGCCGTGCAAGCCTTTGCAGATGGCGCCGCGCCAGCGCCCGCCACCGCCGACCGCCTGCGCTGGATGCGCCCGGTCTGGCGCGCCCGGCCGCTCGCCGCCGAAAGCCTCGCCGCCGCCGTCGCGCCCCGGCTGATCGGCGCCGACGCCGGCTGGTCGGTCGCCTTCGCCGCCGCGCTCGCCGCCGAGGCCGCCGCGCCCGCCACCGATGCCAGCGCCCCGCTCATCGTCCTCGACGCCCTGCTCGCGCCGCCGCTCTCCGCTGCCGATCCCGACCTCACGGCCGCGCGCCGCCACGGCCTCGACGCGCTCTGGCGCGCCAGCCGCGCCGCACTTGCCGGCGCCGCCGGCAAGCCGCTGCGCATCGTCTTCGGCTACCGCGACGACGCCAGCCTGGTCGCCGAGGCCCATGCCGCCGTCATCGGCTTCGCGCGCAGCCTGCACCGCGAAAGCCCCGCCAGCGTCGTGCGCGTGGTCGGCCTGCCGGCCGCCTGGGCCGACGACCCGGCGCGCACCGCCCGCGCCCTGCTCGCCGAAAGCCGCGTGCTGGCCGACCGCCCGGCGCTGCTGCGCCTGCATGCCGACGGCCGGCGCGAGATCGAGGCACTCGAGCTCGTGCCCGGCACCGACGCGCTCGGCGACGCCGCCACCGCCGCGCCGGCACCGCTCGCGCGCGCCGGCGGCGTCTACCTCATCACCGGCGGCGCCGGCGGCCTCGGCCTCGACTTCGCCCGCCGGCTCGCCGCCTCGGCGCCCGGCATCGGCCTGCTGCTCTGCGGCCGGCGCCCGGCCGATGCCCGCATCGACGCCGCGCTCGACGGCCTGCGCGCGCTCGGCGCCCGCGCCCGCTACCGCGCCGCCGACATCGCCGACGCCGCGCAGCTGCGCGCCCTAGTGGCCGACGCCCGCGCGCTCGGCCCGCTGGCCGGCGTGCTGCACGCCGCCGGCACGCTGCGCGACGCCTTCGTGCTGCGCAAGGACCTCGCCGACCTCGACGCCGTCTGCCAGCCCAAGATGGACGCCGCCGTGGCGCTCGACCGCGAGCTGGCCGACGACCGGCTCGACTGGTTCGTGGCCTATTCGTCGCTGGCCGGCGTGCTCGGCAACCTCGGCCAGGCCGACTACGCCACCGCCAACGCCTTCCTCGACCGCTTCGCGCGCTGGCGCTGCGCCGAAGTGGCCGCCGGCCGCCGCCACGGCGCCACGCTGGCGCTGGCCTGGCCGCTCTGGCACGACGGCGGCATGCAGGTCGACGAGGCCACCCGCGCGCGCCACCGCGCGCTCGGCATCGCCACCGTCGGCCGCGACGACGGCGCGCGCCTGTTCGACGTGGCGCTGGCCGCCGCGCGCGACGGCCGCGCCGACGGCTGCGTGTTCCCGGCGCGGGTCGAGCCCTGGGCCGAGGCCGGACTGCTCGATGCCGGCGGGCCGGTGGTCGGCATGCCGCGCGCGGACGGCGCCGACCGGATCGCGCCCGCCACCGGCTGGCTCAAGCCCGCCATCGCAACCGCCCCGGTTGCGGCGCCCGCCACCGACTCCACCACGCTGCGCCACGCCCTGCTCGACCACCTGCGCGGCCTGCTCGCGCGCACCACCGGCCGCCCGGTCGAGCGGCTCGACAGCGCCGCCGCCTTCGCCGATCTCGGCCTCGACTCGGTGATGGTCATGGAGCTGAACGCCGCGCTCGACGCCGACTTCCGCGACCTGTCGCGCACGCTGTTCTTCGAGTGCGACAACCTCGACGAGGTGGCCGACCGCCTGCTCGCCGACCATGCGGACGAGGTGCGGCAAGGCTTCGCGCCGGCCGCCGCCGCGCCCGCGCCGACCGGCCGCGCTGCGGGCGCCGCAAGCGCCGAACCGACGCTCCCGGCCGCGCCAGCCGCAGCCGCAGCCGCAGCGCCCGCCATCGCAGCACTCGTCGCCGAGCCACCCGCCGCGCCCGCCACCAGCGCCGCGCCGTCCACCACCGCCCAACCCGCCCGCCACGCCGACATCGCGATCATCGGCGTCGCCGGCCGCTACCCCGGCGCAGCCACGCTCGCCGAGTTCTGGACCCTGCTCGCCGACGGCGTCGATGCCGTCACCGAGGTGCCGCCCGAGCCCTGGCCGCTGCCGCCGGCCGACCCGGTCGCGGGCCGCGCCAAGCGTGGCCACTCCGCCCCCTGGGGCCTCTCTCATGGCATCGACCGCTTCGATCCGCTGTTCTTCGGCATCGCCCCGCGCGAGGCCGAGCGCATGGACCCGCAGGAGCGCCTCTTTCTTGAAACCGCCTGGCATGCGGTCGAGAACGCCGGCCACACGCCGGCCTCGCTCCAGCAGCCGCTGGCCGGCGCCGCGCGCCAGCGCATCGGCGTCTACGCCGGCGCCATGTACAGCGAGTACCAGTTCCTCGGCGTGGAAGCGATGGCGCGCGGCGAGCGCGGCCTCGGCATGTCGTCGTTCGCGTCCATCGCCAACCGCGTCTCCTACTGCCTCGATTTCGACGGCCCGTCGATGGCGGTGGACACCATGTGCTCGTCCTCGCTGAGCGCCATCCATCTGGCCTGCGAGGCGATCCGCGCCGGCAGTTGCGACGCCGCCATCGCCGGCGGCGTGAACCTGTCGCTGCATCCCTACAAGTACCGCACGCTCAGCGAGCTGAAATTCGCCTCCACCGACGGCCGCTGCCGCAGCTTTGGCGAGGGCGGCGACGGCTATGTGCCCGGCGAAGGCGTGGGCGCGGTGGTGCTCAAGCCGCTCGACCGCGCACGCGCCGACGGCGACCGCGTGCTGGCCGTCATCAAGGGCAGCGCGGTCAACCACGGCGGCCGCAGCAACGGCTACACCGTGCCCAATCCCAATGCGCAGGGCCGGCTGGTCGGCGATGCGCTGGCCCGCGCCGGCGTCGATCCGCGCGCCGTCAACTACATCGAGGCCCACGGCACCGGCACGCCGCTCGGCGATCCGATCGAGGTGCGTGGCCTCGTGCAAGCCTTTGCAGGCGCCGGCGGCGACTGCGCGCTCGGCTCGCTCAAGAGCAACCTCGGCCATCTCGAATCGGCCGCCGGCATCGCCGCGCTGACCAAGGTGCTGCTGCAACTGGAGCACCGCACGCTGGTGCCCACGCTGCATGCCGACCGGCCCAATCCGGCGATCCGCTTCGCCGACACGCGCTTTCATGTGCAGACGGCGCTCGGCCACTGGCCCGCGCCGCTCGATGCCGACGGCCGGCCGCTGCCGCGTTGCGCCGGCATCAGCTCCTTCGGCGCCGGCGGCTCCAACGCCCACCTCGTGTTGCAGGAAGCCACCGAGGTGCCATCGCCGCCGGCCGCCGCGCCGGGCGCCCGGCTGTTCGTGTTCTCGGCCGGCAGCGCGGCGCAGTTGCGCCAGCAGGTCGCCGACTTCGCCGACTGGCTGCGGCCCCAGCCGCGCACGCCCGAACTCGACGCCGCCGCCCAGGTGCTGCGCGCCGGCCGCCTCGCGCGCCCGGTGCGGCTGGCGGTGGTGGCCGACGACGGCGCCGCGCTGCTCGCCGGCCTCGACGGCTGGCTCGGCGCGGGCGACGGCGCGACGGCGCCGGCCGGCGTCACGCTCGCCAGCGGCCAGGCCGAGGATGGTCGGCGCGCCGACGCCACGCTGCCGGCCGACATCGACGGCCTCGACGCCGCCGCGCTGACCCGCGCCGCGAACGCCTGGGTCGCCGGCCGGCTCGACTGGAGCGCGCCGCGCGCCGCCATCGCGCGGCTGGCGCTGCCGGGCACCCGCTTCGCGCGCCGCCGCTGCTGGATCGAGACCGTGCCCGACACGGCGCCTGCGGCCATCGCGCCGGCGGCACCCGCCGCGCAAGTCACCGCCGCACCAGCCACGTCGGCCGCCACGCCCGCGCCCGCCACCCCGTCCAGCCCCGCCGACATCCTGGCCCGCGTGCGCGCCGGCCAGCTCGATGCCGCCGAGGCCATGGCGCTGCTGCGCGCCAGCGTCGGCCAGCCCGCGCTCGCCTGAGCGCCGCCCGCCCCACCACAACAACCGACGCGGCCGCACGACCGGCCGCCACCTCAGGGAGGAAGACATGCAACAACCCTCACGCGTCTGCATCATCGGCGCCGGTGCCTCGGGCATCACCGTGGGCAAGACGCTCGCGCGCGCCGGCATCGACTTCGACATCGTCGATGCGGCCGAGGACTTCGGCGGCAACTGGCAGCCCTCGGGCCCGGCCTCCAAGGTCTATGAATCGACCCATCTCATCAGCTCGCGCAGCAACACCCAGTTCTCGGATGTGCCGATGGCCGCCGACTGGCCGGCCTATCCGCGCCACACGCTGTTCTGGCACTACCTCAAGCAGGTGGCCGCGCATTACGACCTGCAACGCCATGCGCGCTTCGGCGTGGCCGTCGAGCGCATGCAGGCCGCGCCCGGCGCCTGCAACGGCGCCGACGGCTGGCAGCTGCAACTCTCGGACGGCAGCGCGCCGGTGTACCGCGACGTGGTGGTCTGCAACGGCCTGCTGCGCAAGCCGCGCCGCATCGCCTATCCCGGCGAGTTCACCGGCCAGCAGCTGCACTCGGGCGACTACAAGACCGCGACGATGTTTCGCGGCAAGCGCGTGCTCGTCATCGGCGGCGGCAACTCGGGCTGCGACATCGCGGTGGACGCGGGCCAGAACGCCGTCGCAGCCTTCCACTCGACCCGGCGCGGCTATCACTACCTGCCCAAGTTCCTCGACGGCAAGCCGACCCAGGAATGGCTGATGAACGAGGCCAAGCGCTTCGATTCGCCGGCCGACTACTGGGCCCATGTGAAGGCCACCATCCGGCTCGCCGGCTTCGACGGCACCGCCTTCGGCCTGCCCGCGCCCGATCACGACATCGACCAGGCGCACCCGATCATGAATTCGCAGCTGCTCTATCACGTCGGCCACGGCGATGTCGTGCCCAAGCCCGACGTGGCGCGCTTCGACGGCGGCCGGGTGCATTTCACCGACGGCAGCAGCGCGGACATCGACGTGGTCGTGCATGCCACCGGCTTCGAGGTGTCGCTGCCCTTCCTCGACAAGTCGGTGGTGGACTGGACGCGCGGGCTGTCGGGCATCTTCTTGCACATGGTCCCGCCGAAGCACGACAACCTGCTGTTCTTCGGCTACCTCAACGCGCCCTCGGGCTACGGCAACGTGGCCAACACCACGGCGCGCTTCATCGACGGCTACTTCAAGGCACGCCAGCGCCAGTCGCGCGGCTGGCAGGTGCTGCAACAGCTCAAGTTGCGCTGGAACGAGCTGGACCTGGGCCAGGACCGCTACATGCGCACCGAGCGCCATGCCCATGAGTTCGACCTGTGGAAGTACCTCGCCACCGTCAACTTCCTCGCCGCCAAGCTCGCCGCCTGAACCGCCACCGGACCGCTGCCATGAACGAACTGATCGCCGACGGCGCCGCGCGCGCCGACCTCACCGCCCTTGAGGCGCTGCAACTGCTCGAACGCCTGACTGGCGGCGCCAGCCCGGCCGCGCAACCCGCCGCGCCGGCTGGCGCCGATGCGCTCGACGCCGCCGTCTGCCGCGTGCTCGCGCTGATGACCGCCGACGTGCTCAAGCTCGACCCGGCCGAAGTGCCGGCCGCGCGCCCGCTGGTGGAACTGGGCCTCGACTCGATCGGCGCCACCGACCTGATGGGCCGCTTCAACGAACGCTTCGGCCTCAACGTGCCGTCGACCGTGCTGTTCGAGTTCGACAACCTCGCCGATCTGGCGCGGCATGTGACGGCGAACCATGCGGCGGAGTTGCGGGCGCAGCTGGGGCTGGCGGTGGCCGCGCCGGTGGCGGCTGCGGCTGCGGCTGCGGTCGTCGCGCCGGCGATTGCCACGCCGGTGATTGCCCCGCCGACGATGGTCGCGCCGGCGAGCACGCTCGAAATGCTGGCGCCGGTGGCGCCGCCCGCCGCCGTGCCACTGGCCGCCGAGACGCCCGCTGCCGCATCGCCCGCAGCCCCGTCGGCCGCCGGCGCCGCACCGGCCACCGCCGCCGCCCCGCGCCGCCGCGAGGTGCAATCGCTGTGGGCCGAGATCGAAGCGCAACTCGACGCCCAGGCCACCCTCGCCGCAGCGGCCGCCTCGGCCGCCCCGGCCGCCGCCTTCTCCCCCGCGCCGCCCGCCGCCGCGCCCGTCGCGCCGGCCACCGACGCCGACCCCGCCTGGGCCGACTGCCAGCGCCACCTCGCGCGCCTGTTCGGTCGCGGCCGCGCGGTCGCCTTCCCGGGGCCGGCGCTGGCCGACGCCGCCCTGCCCGCGCTCGCCGGCCTCGGCGCCCATGCCGGGCTGCTGCTGCTGAGCGCCGCGCCCGGCCCCGGCGACCGGCTCGATCCGCATCACGAAAGCGCGCTCGAAACCCTGCTCGCGCGCGCCGGCGGCAGCGCCGCGCCGCTGTTCCTCACGCTCGATGTCGCGCAGCGCGGCGGCGGCACGCCGACCCATCTGCTGCGCGCCATCGAACGGCTGCGCGCGCGCGGCGCCCTGCTGCTCGGCCTGGCCGACGCCACGCTCGCCGATCCGGCCGCGCTCGCCGGGCTGGCGCGCGCGCTCGAACCCGACTACGCGCTGATCGGCGCCGCGCCCTTCGTCGCGCTGCACCTGAGCGCGCCGCTGCTGGCCTCGGCCGACGCCGCCGCGCTCGACCGCCATGCCGCGCGCTATCGCAACGACTACGCCGCCGCCGAACTGGCCGCGCGCCTCGCCGCGCTCGACACCGTCGCGGGGCAGCCGGCATGAGCGGCGCCACCGCTCCCGACCGGCCGGCCAGCGCTGCGCACGCCGCCATCGCCATCGTCGGCATGGCCGGCGCCATGCCCGGCTCGCACGACCTGGCCGCCTACTGGTCGCATCTGCTGGCCGGCGACGATCTCGTCACCGAGGTGCCGCCCGAGCGCTGGGACTGGCGCGACTTCGACGGCGATCCGCTCGGGCCGGCCAATGTCACCGCGTCGCGCTGGGGCGGCTTCGCGCCGCTGGTCGACGGCTTCGACGCCGCCTTCTTCGGCATCGCGCCGCGCGAGGCTGCGTCGATGGACCCGCAGCAGCGGCTCATGCTCACCGCCGCCTGGGAGGCGATCGAGAACGCCGGCGTCGCGCCGGCCACGCTCGCCGGCCGGCGCGTCGGCGTGTTCGTCGGCGCCAGCGGCAGCGACTGGAAGGGCGCGATCGAGCAGCCCGACCGCCCGCGCGAGCCGCATCAGGCCTCGGGCACGCACCAGACCATGCTGGCCAACCGCATCTCCTACTTCCTCGACCTGCGCGGCCCGAGCGAGACGCTGGACACCGCCTGTTCCAGCTCGCTGGTGGCGCTGCACCGCGCGGTGACGGCGCTGCGCAGCGGCGAGGCCGAGCTCTGCCTGGCCGGCGCGGTGAACCTGCTGCTCAACCCGGAGATGACGATCCAGTACGCCAAGGCCGGCATGCTCAGCCCCGACGGCCGCTGCCAGACCTTCGACGCCGGCGCCAACGGCTATGTGCGCTCCGAAGGCTGGGGCTGCGTGCTGCTCAAGCCGCTGGCGCAGGCGCTGGCCGACGGCGACACCGTGCATGCGGTGATCCGCGGCAGCGCGGTCAACCACGGCGGCCGCGCCAATTCGCTGACCGCGCCCAATCCGCGCGCCCAGACCGCGCTGGTGGCCGACGCGGTCGCCAACGCCGGCGTGGCGGTCGATTCGATCGGCTATGTGGAAGCCCACGGCACCGGCACCGCGCTCGGCGATCCAATCGAGATCAATGCGCTCAAGGCGGCCTGGCGCCAGCTCGGCGCCGGCCCCGAGGCGCGCTGCGCGCTCGGCGCGGTCAAGAGCAACGTGGGCCATCTCGAAGCCGCCGCCGGCATGGCCGGGCTGTTCAAGCTGGTGTTTGCCATGCAGGCGCGCCGGCTGCCGGGCAACCTGCATCACCGCAGCACCAATCCGCACATCGACCTGGCCGGCTCGCCGTTCGAGCTGGTCACGGCAGGCCGCGCCTGGACGCCGCCTGAAGATGCCGACGGAATGCCGCTTCCGCTGCGCGCCGGCATCAGCTCCTTCGGCTTCGGCGGCGTCAATGCGCATCTGGTGCTCGAACAGGCGCCGCCGGCCGTCGCCGCCACGCCCGATGGCGACCCCGCGCTGGTCCTGCTGTCCGCGCCCGATGCCGAGCGGCTGCGCGACGCGGCGCAGGCCCTGCTCGACTGGCTCGCGCCCGGGCGCGGCGGCCGCGCGGCGACGGCGGCCCGGCTGCTCGATCAGCTGCGCGCGGCGCAGGCCCAGCGCGCCGGCTGCGCGCCGGCCGCGCTCGACCCGGCGCGCGATTTCGGCGCGCTGGGCATCAGCCCGGCCGGCATGGCGCGGCTGGTCGCGCAGGTGGCCGAAGCCACCGGCACCGCGCTGCGGCTCGCCGATCTGGGGCCGGCGCGCAACCTCGACGAAGCGGCGCAGGCGCTGGCCGCGCGCGTGCTGGCCCAGCCCGCGCTGCCCGGCGACGGCGGCATGCTGACGCGGCGCCTGCCCGATCCGGCCGGGCTCGGTACGCAGGCCGCGCTGCACGACATCGCATACACGCTCCAGACCGGGCGCCAGCTGTTCGACGAGCGGCTCGCCATCGTCGCCAGCTCGCGCGAGGAACTGATCGCCGCGCTCGACGCGCATGTCGGCGCGCGGACGGCAGATGGCGCCGGCTGGAGCGCGGCCGGCAATCCGCGCCGCAAGCCGGCCGATGCGGCGACCGGCGCCAGTGCTGCCGACCCTGGAAGCGCCGCCGCCACGCTGCGCGAACTGGCCCAGCGCTGGCTCGCCGAGCGCCGGCTGCGCATCGACTGGAACGCGCTGCACGCCGGCCGCACGCGGCGCCGGCTGCCGCTGCCCGGCACGCCGCTGCGGCTGGTCATGCTCGCGCGGCCGGTGGGCGACGGCCATCTGCGCCGGCCGCCCGCGCCCAGGTCCGCCGACTGCGCGCTGCTCGGCACCAACGTCTCGGGGCTCGACGGCCTCGGCTTTGCGCGCCGGCTGGTCGCGGGCGCCGCGCCCTGGCTCGCCGGCCGGCCGGCCGATGCCGCATTGCAGGCCCGGCGCGGCCTGCTGCTGCTCGACGCCGCCCTCGGCGCGGCGCGGCGGCTCGGCGGCGCCGGCAGCCTGACCGCGCGCGACGCGGTCTGGGCCGCGCCCGCCGACCTCGCGCCCGGCGCCTGCCTGCGCACCACGCTCGCCGGCGCGCGCGCCGCGACGACGGTCGAGATCGCGCTCGACGACGGCCCGGTGCTGTTCCAGGCCGAGCTGACGGTCGAGCCCGGCGCCGACTCGACGCCGGCCGCCGCCAGCCTGCTGCCGGTCGATGCGCTCGCCGCCGCCTTCGCCGCGCTCGGCCTCGGCGGCGCGCTGCCGTTCCGGCTCGATGGCGCCTGGGTCGCACCCGACGCGCACGGCGACGTCCGGCCGCAGTTGCAGCGCCGCCCGGGCGCCGCGCCCTGCTTCGACGTGCAGGCGCGCGACGCCGCCGGCCGGCTCGTGCTGCGGCTCGACGGGCTGGAGCTGCGCCCGGCGGCTGGCAGCGCCGCGCCCCACGCCGGCCCGGCTGCGACGGCGGTCGCGTCCGCTGCGCCCGCCGCACCCGTCGCACCCGCCGCGCTCGTTGCGCCGACCGCCGCCAACGCCGAAGCCCCGACCGCCCTCGCCCATCCGGTCTGGATCGACGCCGGCCCCATCGCCGACGGCACGCCCGCGCCCGCCGGCAGCCTGCTCGTCTTCGACGCCGACGGCCGGCTCGCGCGCGACCTCGCCGCCAGCCCCGGCGCGCCCTGCGTGATCGCGCGCCTGCCCGACGCCTTCGAGGACTGGGCCGCGCTGCTTGGCGGCTTTCCGGCCGATGCGCCGCCGCGCCTAGTCGTCGACACCGCAGCGTTCGCCACCGGCGGCAGCGGCAGCGCCCCGGCGCCCACCGCCACGCTCGCCGCCGCCTGCGGCCTGCTCGACTGGCTGCGCAACCTCGCCCGCGCGCTTGCCGGCCAACCCGCCGGCGCCGCGCTCGACCTGCTGCTGGTCAGCCGCCGCGACGATCCCGCGCTGGCCGCCGCGCTGCGCGGCTTCGCGCTCGGCCTGGCCGACGAATCGGGCCGGCTTGCATTGCGCGTGCTCGATGCCGACGCGCCCGCCGGCGCCGCCCTGCCCGCCGCCGACCTGCTCGCCGAACTGGCCCGGCCCGCCGCCACCGCCCCCCGCAGCGCCACCGCCCAGCCCGACGCCCTGCGCCACCGCGACGGCCGGCGCCAGCACCGCATCTGGCGCGGCAGCGCCGTGCCCGCCAGCCCGCCCGCGCCGCCGCTGCGGCCCGGCGCCATCCTGCTCACCGGCGGGCTCGGCGGCCTCGGCCGGCAACTCGCGCTGCACCTGGGCGCGCGCGGCCATGCCATCGAAACCTGCGGCCGCTCGCCGGCCGACCCGGCCACGCTGCGCGCGCTGGCCGACGCCGGCATCGCGCTGCGCCATCACGCGCTCGACATCGCCGACGCCGACGCGGTCGCCGCGCTGCTCGCCGAGCTGGCCGCGCGCCACGGCCGCGTTGCCGGCATCGTCCACGGCGCCGGCGTGCTGCGCGACGACCGCTTCGCGCGCCAGGCCAGCGCCGACGCGCGCGCCGTGCTGCATCCCAAGCTGGCCGGCGCGCTGACGCTCGACCGCGCCAGCGCCGCGCTCGATCTCGACTTCTTCGCCGTGTTCGGCTCGGTGGTCGGCGTGCGCGGCAATGCCGGCCAGACCGCCTACGCCTTCGCCAACGGCTGGCTCGACGGCTTTGCGCAGGCGCGCGCCGACGCGGTCGCCGCCGGCCGGCGCCACGGCATCAGCCTGGCCATCGACTGGCCCTGGTGGGCCGACGGCGGCATGCCGATGAGCGAGTCGCAGCAGGCGCATTTCCTCGACCGCCACGGCCTGCTGCCGCTGCCGGCCGCGCGCGGCCTCGCCGCCTTCGACGCCGCGCTGGCCGCCGGCCACGCCCAGGCGCTGGTGCTGCACGGCCCGGCCGCCGCGCCCTTCGCATCGCCCTCCGCCAACCGCCTCGACGAGGAAGCACTGTCATGACCACGCTGCTCTTTCCGGGCCAGGGCTCGCAATTCAAGGGCATGGGCGCCGAGCTGTTCGACGCCTATCCCGACGCCGTCGCGCAAGCCGACGCCGTCCTCGGCTGGTCGCTGCGCGAGTTGTGCCTCGACGATCCGCGCCGCCAGCTCAACGACACGCGCTTCACCCAGCCGGCGCTGTACGCGGTGAGCGTGCTGGCGCTGCGGCGCCATCTCGACAGCGGCGGCGCGCCGCCCGACCGCGTGGCCGGCCACAGCCTCGGCGAGTACGCCGCGCTGCATGCGGCCGGCGTGTTCGACTTCGAGACCGGGCTGCGGCTGGTGCAGCGGCGCGGCGCGCTGATGTCGGCCGTGACCGGCGGCGCGATGTGCGCCGTCATCGGCCTGGACCGCGCGGCGGTCGAGGCCATCGTCGCCGAGCAGGCGCTCGACCTCGATCTGGCCAATCACAACAGCCCGAAGCAGCTGGTGCTGGCCGGCAGCGTGGCCGGCATCGAGCGCTTCGAGACGCTGGTGAAGGCCGGCGTCGCGCCGGGCGCGCGCTGCGTGCGGCTGCGCGTGAGCGGCGCCTTTCATTCGCGCGCGATGGCGCCAGTGGCCGGGCAGTTCGCGCCGGCGCTGGCGGCGGCAAGTCTTGCCGCACCGCGCATCGAGGTGGTGGCGAATTGCAGCGCGCGGCCGTATGGCGCGGGCGACATCGCGGCCAACCTCGCGCGCCAGCTGCATGCGCCGGTGCGCTGGGTCGAGACGGTCGAGTACCTGCTCGACGCCGGCGAGACGGTGTTCCACGAGATCGGGCCGGGCGAGGTGCTAACGCGGCTGCTGGCGGAGGTGCGCGCGGGGTGGCGGGGGGCTTCGGCTTCGGCACAGCCTGCGACGGCCGCCGCGCCGGTGCCGGCGCCGAGCCAGCCGCTGCCACCGCCGACACCGACCGCAGCAGCCCCCGCAGCCAGCGCGCCCGCCATGCCGCAACCCGAGCCCGGCCCCTTCGAGCGCGCCTGGCGCTGCCGCAGCCCGCTCGTCGCAGGCGGCCTCGGCGGCGACGTGGCACCGGCGCAGATGCTCGCCGGCCTGCTCGCCGCCGGCTGCCTCGCCTTCGCCGGCAGCGCCGGGGTCGAGCCCGGGCTGCTCGCCGTGCGCCTGCGCGCCACGCGCTCGCTCGCGGGCACCGCCGCGCCGGGCCGGCTCGGGCTCAACCTCGTCTGCGACGGCAGCGATCCGGCGCGCGAGGCCGCGCTCTGGCGCGTGGCGGCCGAGACCGGCATCGACGCCATCGAGCTGGCCGGCGCGCCCGAAATCACGCCCGAGCTGCTGGCCTGGCGTGCCGCCGGCCTGCCCGCCGACGGCGGCCCGAGCCGGCACCAGCTGCTCGTCAAGCTGCGCGATGCCGACACGGCGCGCACCTTCCTCGCGCCGCCCACGCCGGCCCAGCTCGACCGCGCCGGGCTGCCGGCCGCCGCCCGCGCCGCGCTGGCCGGCGCGCCGCTCGCCGATGCCATCTGCCTCGACCGCTCCGACTGGCGCGCCGCGCCGGCCGACCGCGCCGACGCCAGCCTCGCGCGGCTGATCGCATTGCGCGACGACGCCGTCGCCGCCGGCCGGCCGCGCATCGCGCTCGGGCTGGCCGGCGGCATCGCCACGCCGGCCGATCTGGCCGCCGCGCGCGCCCTCGGCGCCGACTTCGCGCTGCTCGGCTCGGCGCTGCAATGGACCGCCGACGCCGGCCTGCCCGCGCCGCTGCGCGAGCGTCTGGCCGCCGCCGATGCCGCCTTCGTGCTGCGGCCCGATCCGCATCTGCCGGCCTACGGCCTCGAGACCGTGGTGCTGCGCCCCGACCCCGCCGACCCGGCCGCGCCGCTGTCGCCCTGCGGCCCGGCCGCGCGCGAGGCCGCGCGCTGGTGGGCCGCGCATGCCGCACGCGCCGGCGCCGCGCCGGCCACGCCCACCGCCGGCGAGCTGCTGCAAGCGCTCGCCGCCGCCTGACCTTTCACCTCAACAAGGAGACGACATGAACCAGCACGATTCCATCCGCGACAAGCTCAAGGACTTTGTCGCGCGCGAGGCCGACCTGGCCGGCGACGACATCGACGACGACGCCAACCTCGGCGACTACGGCGTCGATTCGAGCGCCGCCGTCGCGCTCATCGGCGAGATGGAAGACGCCTACGGCGTCGAGCTGTCGCCGACGCTCATCTACGAGCACCCGACGCTCGATGCGCTGGCCGACGCCATCGGCCAGTCCGTCGCCGACGCGCGCAAGGACGACGCGGCCGCCGCATGACGCCGCTCGCCCGCGCCTGCTGCGCCGTGCCGCACACCGCGCCGCCGCCCGCCCTGCGCGACGGCTGGCTGGTGGCCGGCGTGTTCGCCGTCGGCACCGACGCCTTCATGCTGCCCGGCCTGCTGCCGGCCATCGCCGCCGACCTGGGCCTCGATCTGGCCGAGGCGGGCCGGCTCGCGGCCGGCTACGGGCTGGCCTATGCCGTCGGCGCGCCGCTGCTGGCGGTGGCGACGGCACGCTGCGCGCGGCGGCCGGTGCTGCTCGGCGCGCTCGGCGCCTTTGCGCTGGCCGGGCTGGGCGCGGCGCTGGCCGACGGCCCGGCCGCGCTGCTGGCGGCACGGCTGCTGCTGGCGCTGGCGGCGGCCTGCTATTTCCCGGCCGCCAGCGCCTGCGCGGTGGCGGCCAGCCCGGCGGCGTTGCGCGGCCGGGCGCTCACGCGCGTGTACGGCGGCATGACGCTGGCGCTGGTGGCCGGCGTGCCGCTCGCCACCGCGCTGGCGGCGCAGTTCGGCTGGCGCGCGGCGTTTGCGGCCACGGTGCTGCCGGCGCTGGCCGCCGCCGCCGGCATGGCGTGGCAGCTGCGCGCGCCGCCGCCCGATGCCGGCGCGCCCGGCCTCGCGGCACGGCTGCGGCCGCTCGGCGATGGCGCGGTGCTCGGCACGCTGCTGGTCACGCTGGCCGGCGTGGGCGGCAGCTTTGCGGTCTACACCTATCTGGCCGCCACGCTCGGCGCCATCGATGCCGACCTGCCGGGCTGGCTCGGCGCGCTGCTGCTGGTGTTCGGTCTGGCCGGCGCGGCGGGCAACCGGCTGGCCGGCCGCCTGGTCGATGGCGGCCGCGCCGCGCTGGCGACGGTCGCAAGCCTCGGCGGCAAGGCGCTGGCGTTCGCGCTGCTGGCACTGCTGGCGCAGGGCGCGGACGGCGCGGCGGCGGGCGAGCCGGTTGCGCTGGCCGCCGTCGCGGTCGTCGCGCTCTACGGCTTCGCTGGCTGGATGTTTCCGCCGCTGCAACAGGCGCGGCTCGCGCGGCTGGCGCCCGGCGCGCTGGCCACGGCGCTGTCGCTCAATGCCAGCGCGCTCTATCTCGGCATGGCCGGCGGCGCGCTGCTCGGCGGCCAGGCGCTCGAACGCTGGGGCGCCGGCCGGCTCGGCTGGGTCGGCGCCGGCGTCGAGCTGCTGGCGCTGGTCCTGCTCGCAACACTTCCGCGCCCCGCTTCCGCTGCCCGATGACCGCGCCCGACCATCCCCATCTCGTCCTGCCCCGGCCGCGCCCCGATGCGCGGCTGCGGCTGTTCCTGTTCCATCACGCGGGCGGCTCGCATCTGGTGTTCCGCGACTGGGCCGCGCGCCTGCCCGACGACTGGGAGGTCTGCCTGCTGGCCTATCCGGGCCGGCTGCGGCTGCACCGCCTGCCGCTGCCGCCCAGCCTTGCCGAGCTGGCCGCGCTGCTGCGGCCGGCGCTGGACGGGCGGCTCGACCGGCCGTTCGCCTTCTTCGGCCACAGCATGGGCGCGCTGGTCGCCTACCAGCTCACGCTCGAACTGCTGCGCGACGGCGCGCCGCTGCCGGCCTGGCTCGGGCTGTCGGGCTTCGAGGCGCCGAACCGCGCGCCGAAGAAGACGCGCGAACGCTCGCTGCACCGCTTCGACGACGCCGGCCTGCGCCGCGAACTCGCCGCGCTCGGCGGCACGCCGGCCGGCTTTCTGGACGACGAGGCCAACTGGCAGGCGGTGGCGCGGCTGATCCGCGCCGACCTGGCGCTGTTCGAGACCTGGCGCGCCGATCCGCTCGCGCCCACGCTGCCGATGCCGGTGTCGGCCTTTGTCGGCGCGCAGGACCGGCTGGTGACCGAGGAGGGCGTGACGCACTGGGCCTATTTCACGCAGCGCTGGCTCGGCCATCGGCGCTACGAGGGCGATCACTTCTACTTCGCGGCCGACCCGGCGCCGCTGCTGGCGGCGCTGCAAGCCGACGTGGCCCGGGCGCTTGCCTGACGTCGGACGGCAGCGGCGCCGTCATCGCCCTGCCTTGCAGCCTGCGGACCATGCGCGACCCCCACTCCGGACTCCGCCCATGCGCCCGACCCGTCTCGCCCTCGCCGCCGCGCTCGCGCTCGGCAGTTTCTGCACCCTGCCCGCGCAGGCCGTCGATCTGATCGCCATCGGCAAGCTGTCGGCCACCGCCACCGACTTCTCGGGCCAGACCGGCACGCTCGAAAACGGCGCGCGCGGCGACCTGTTCGGCGGCGTCGGCTCGGGCCTGGCCTGGGTCGGCGGCAGCCGCTTTCTGGCCCTGCCCGACCGCGGCCCCAACGCCGTCGACTGGAACGCCAGCGTCGACAACACCACCAGCTACATCCCGCGCTTCCACACGCTCGACCTGGTGCTGACCCAGCGCGCCGACGCCGCCACCGGCCTGCCGTTCACGCTCACGCCCAGCCTCGTGGGCACCACGCTGCTGTACAGCCGCACGCCACTCAAGTACGGCGGCACGGTCGGCGGCCATGCCGCCACGCCCACCAAGAACGACGCCACCCACTACTACCTGAGCGGCCGCTCCGACAACTTCGACCCGGCGACCACCTCGGCCAGCACCGCCGACGCGCGCTTCGATCCCGAAGGCATCCGCGTGTCGCGCAACGGCAGCACGGTCTACATCTCGGACGAGTACGGCCCCTACATCTATCAATTCGACCGCGCGACCGGCGGCCGTGGCCGCACCGTGACGCTGCCGGCCAACTTCGCCATCGCCAGCAAGTCGGCCGTGGGCGCGACCGAAATCGCCGCCAACGCCACCGGCCGCGTGACCAACAAGGGCATGGAAGGCCTCGCCATCTCGCCCGACGGCCGCGTGCTGTTCGGCTTCATGCAGAGCCCGCTCGCGCAGGACGGCGGCGACGGCGGCCGCGCCAACCGCATCATCCGCATCGACATCGCCAGCGGCGCGAGCAAGCAGTTCGTCTACGACAACTTCCTGGCCGACAAGAACAAGGCCTACAACTCCAGCGAAGTGCTGGCGCTCAACGACCATGAGCTGCTGGTGCTGGAGCGCGACGGCAAGGGTCTGGGCGACGACAGCAAGGCCGACGTCAAGCGCATCTACAAGGTCGATACCGCCGGCGCCGCCGACGTGAGCAACCTGACCGGCGCCGCCAACCTGCTGCCGCTGGCCATGCCCAAGACGCTGTTCCTCGACATCGCCGCCAAGCTGCTCGCCGCCGGCCTCAAGAACACCGCCATCCCGGCCAAGCTCGAAGGCATGACCTTCGGCGCCGACGTGGTGATCGGCGGCAAGGTCAAGCACACGCTCTATGTCGGCAACGACAACGACTTTCTGGCGGTGACGCCGGGCGGCCTGAGCAACCCCAACCAGTGGTTCGTCTTCGCCTTCGACGACGCCGATCTCGGCGGCTCGGTCTTCGTCAACCAGACCTTCGGGAACTGATCGCCATGAACTTCAAGCATCTCGTCATCGCCCTGGCCGGCTGCGCCTGCATCGGCAGCGCCCAGGCCGCCTTCACCGGCAGCAGCGCGCCGGGCAACTGGACGCTCGGCAATACCAACGGCGGCAACGGCAGCGCCAGCAACGACGGCAGCACGCTCACGCTCAGCTCGGCCAATTTCGCCGACTTCGACGCCGCGCCGCTCGACGGCAGCACGACCAGCTACGGCATCAGCTTCGCGCACGCCGGCACGGTCAGCTTCGACTGGAGCTATCTCACCGCCGACGAAGGCGGATCGAGCTACGACCGCTTCGGCTATGTGCTCGACGGCACGGCCTACCAGCTGAGCAGCGACGGCCTGTGGGACGCGCAGAGCGGCCACGCGAGCTTTGCGGTCGCGGCCGGCAGCCATTTCGCGTTCACGATGAACAGCGATGCGATCTGGGGCGGCGCCGTCGCCACGGTCAGCAACTTCAGCGCGATCAGCGCCGTGCCCGAAGCCGATCCGCTGGCGATGCTGGCGCTCGGCCTGCCGCTCGCGGTGCTGGCGGCGCGCCGCCGTCGCGCGGCCTGATGCACGCGCCGGGCTGCATCGTGGCGCGCCTGGCGCGCGGCCGCGCCTGAGCCGCGCCGTCATGGCCGCCGGCGCGCCCGCTGCCAGCTATGGCAGCGACGATCACGGGCTGATCTGCGGCTGGCATTTCCGGCCCGGTCGGCCGGCCACGGCGGTCGACTCGGCCAGCGCGGCGGTGGCGCTGCTGGCGGCGTTCGAGGCGGCGGGCGGCATGGCGGACAGCCAGCCCGGCGGCAGCGACGCGGCTGGCGGCCGGCCCGACGGCGCCGACGTCACCGGCTTTCTGTGGCTGCACTTCAACCTCAGCCACGCCGGCGCCGAGCCCTGGATGCGCGCCCACACCGGGCTGGAAGAGAACTTCTTCGACGAGCTGCACTCCGGCTCGCGCACCACCCGCATCGAGCGCGACGGCGAACGGCTGTTCGGCGTGATGAACGACGTGGTGTTCGACTTCGCCTTCGATGCCGGCGATGTGGCCACGCTCTGGCTGAGCCTGGGGCCACGGCTGTTCGTGAGCGCGCGGCGCCATCCGCTGCGCGCCATCGACCGGCTGCGCATGGCGGTGCGCCACGGCGCGGCGCCGGCGTCCACGGTCGAGCTGCTCGACCATCTGCTGCACGATCAGGCCGACGAGCTGCAAGCCATCGTGCGGCAGGTGGTCGAGCGCGCCGATCTGATGGAAGACGACCTGCTGGCCGGCCGCCATGAGCGTCATCTGCCCGAGCTGCCGCGCCTGCGCCGGCTGATGGCGCGGCTGCAACGCCTCCTCGCCCCCGAGCCGAGCGCGCTGATGCGCATGCTGGCGCGGCCGCCGGCCTGGGTCGCGCCCGACGACATCGCCCAGCTGCAAGCCGCGACCGAGGACTTTGCCCTGGTGCTGCGCGACATCGCCGGCGTGCAGGAGCGCATCAAGCTGATGCAGGACGAGGCCTCGGCACGCATGGCCGAGGAGAGCAACCGCACCCTGTTCACGCTCACGCTGGTGACGGTGCTGGCGCTGCCGATCAACCTGGTGTCGGGCATGTTCGGCATGAACGTCGGCGGCATTCCGCTGGGGGAGAACGATCACGGCTTCTGGATCATGGCCGCGATCATCGGCGCGCTGACCGGCGCGATCGCCTGGGTGGTGGCGTCGCGGCTGCGGCGCCGGGGCTGAGGCGCAGGGCGGCGGCGGCTTGAGGCCGGCGCCTTGAGGCCAGCGCCGCTGCGGCGTCAGCCTTCGCCGGCCTCGCGCTGGCGCCGCATCTCTTCCTCGCGCTTGGCGTCCTCGATCACGCCGAGCACATCGCGCAGATTCACCGGGCGATGGTCGGCGCGGAAGCGGCCGGTCAGCGGCGTGTCGGGCGTGAGATGGCCGTGCTCGTACAGCGCCCAGATCTCGTTGCCGTAGTCGCTCGCCAGCAGCTCGGGCGCGAAGCGGCCGAAGAAGTCGCGCAGGTTGTCCACGTCGCGCAGCAGCATGCGTTTGGCGTGGTTGTTGCCGGCCGCATCCACCGCCTGCGGCAGGTCGATGATGACCGGGCCGTCGCCGGCCAGCAGGATGTTGAATTCGGACAGGTCGCCATGCACGACGCCGGCGCAGAGCATGCGCACGGCCTCCTTCACCAGCGTGGCGTGATGGCGCCGCGCCTGCTCGGGCGAGAACTGCACATCGTTGAGGCGCGGCGCGGCATTGCCGTCGGCGTCGGTCACCAGTTCCATCAGCAGCACGCCGTCGTGGAACAGATGCGGCTTGGGCACGCGCACGCCGGCAGCGGCAAGGCGGAACAGCGCATCGACCTCGGCGTTCTGCCAGGCCTCCTCGCGCGCCTCGCGCCCGAAGCGCGTGCCCTTGGCCATCGCGCGCGCCTGCCGGCTGTTCTTGACCTTGCGGTTCTCGGTGTAGTCGACGGCCTGGCGGAAGCTGCGCGCCGTGGCCTCCTTGTAGACCTTGGCGCAGCGGACTTCCTCGCCGCAGCGCACGACATACACGGTGGCTTCCTTGCCGCTCATGAGCTGGCGCACGACGGAGTCGACGAGGCCTTCTTCGATGACGGAAAGCAGTCTCTTGGGTGGTTTCATCGCCGCATGATGCACGGGAAGCGCGGCGTCACGGCAGGCGGCCGACAGTCAGCGCCGCGCCGCCCGGCTCACAGAAACATCCCGCCCGACGCCTCCACCCGCTGGCCGTTGATCCAGCCCGCGTCATCCGACAGCAGCGCGCAGACCGCGCCGCCAATGTCGTCGGGCAGGCCGACGCGGCCGAGCGCGGTCTGCGCCGCGATGTGGGCATTCATCTGCGGGTTGTCGCGCACCGCGCCGCCGCCGAAGTCGGTCTCGATGGCGCCGGGCGCGAGCGTGTTGACGGCGATGCCGCGCGGGCCCAGTTCGCGGGCCAGATAGCGCGTCAGCACTTCCACGCCGCCCTTCATCGCCGCATAGGCCGCAAAGCCCGGCAGCGCAAAGCGCGTGAGCCCGGTCGACACATTGAGGATGCGGCCGCCGTCGGCGATCAGCGGCAGCAGCGCCTGGGTGAGGAAGAAGGGGCCCTTGAGCTGAATCTTCATCAGCTCGTCGAACTGCGCCTCGGTGGTTTCGGCGAAGGTCGCGTTTATGCCGATGCCGGCGTTGTTGAGCAGCCAGTCGAAGCGCTCGCGGCCAAAGCGGTCGGCGAGCGCGGTCTTCAGGCCGGCGGCAAAGGCCGCGAAGCTGGCGCTGTCGGCCACGTCGAGCGGCAGGGCCAGGGCGCGCCGGCCGAGCGCCTCGATGGCGCGCACCACGGCGTCGGCCTCGTCGGCGCGGCTGCGGTAGGTAACGACCACATCGGCGCCGTGCGCGGCGAGGGCCAGTGCGGCATTGCGGCCCAGGCCGCGACTGCCGCCGGTGACGAGGGCGATCTTGCTGTTCATGGCGGTCACTCCAGACAGGATCCGCTGGGTTGCATTGCCGGAAGCGGCCTCGGCGGCCAGCGGCCCGCGCGATGAAAACCAGTCTATTGTTGGCTAACAGACGAATAAACCCGTCGCAGGCGAATAGACTGTTCAACACCCAAGAACAATTCGGAGCCCGCCCATGGATCAGCTCGACGCAATGCGCATCTACACGCGGGTGGCCGAACTGGCCAGCTTCACCGACGCCGCCACCCGGCTGGCGCTGCCCAAGGCCACGATTTCGACCGCCGTGCAAAAGCTCGAAGCCCAGCTCGGCACGCGCCTGCTGCATCGCACCACGCGGCGCGTGCAGATGACCCAGGACGGCCAGGTGTTCTACGAGCGCTGCAAGGATTTGCTGGCCGACATGGATGAGCTGAACGGCCTGTTCCAGCCCGAGGCGGCCCGGCTCGACGGCCGGCTGCGGGTCGACATGCCGGTCGGCGTGGCGCGCGATCTGGTGCTGCCGGCGCTGCCCGATTTTCTGGCCGCGCATCCGGCCATCGAGCTGGAGCTGAGCGCGACCGACCGCCGCGTGGACCTGGTGCGCGAGGGCTTCGACTGCGTGCTGCGCGTCGGCGCGCTCGATGAATCGAGTCTGGTGGCGCGGCCGCTCGGGCGCTGGCCGCTTGGCAATTTCGCGAGCCCCGATTACGTCGCGCGCCACGGCCGGCCCGAGTCGCCGGCCGATCTGGCGCGGCATCGGCTCATCCACTACCAGCCGCTGCTCGGCGCGCGCACGCCGGGCTTCGAGTATGTGGATGGCGACGGCGCGACCCAGTTCGTCGCCATGCCCGGCGCGCTGGCCGTCAACAGCAGCGAGTGCTACACGGCGGCCTGTCTGGCCGGGCTGGGCATCGTGCAGTCGCCGGCGTCGGCGCTGCGGCCGCTGGTGGACGCGGGCCGGCTGGTCGAGCTGCTGCCCGAGCATCGCGCCGCGCCGATGCCGGTGCAGCTGCTGTTCGCCCACCGGCGCCATCTGCCGCGCCGGGTGCGGGTGTTCATGGACTGGATCGAGGCGCTGCTGGCGCCGCAGCTGATCTAGCCGGCGGTTGTGGCCGCGCCCGCCCGGCGGCAGGCTTGGCGCCTTCGCCCACCGCCGCAAGGAAGACCGCATGCCCACGCTCCATCCCCTGCTCGGCACCGCCCTGCCCATCGTGCAGGCGCCCATGGCCGGCGCCCAGACCGCCCGGCTCGCGCTCGCGGTCGGCGCGGCCGGCGGCCTCGGCTCGCTGCCCACGGCCGCGCTCGACGCCGCCCGGCTGCGCGACGAACTCGCGCTGCTGCGCGCCAGCAGCCTGCCGTTCAACGTCAACTTCTTCTGCCACACGCCGCCCGCGGCCGATGCCGCGCGCGAGGCGGCCTGGCAGGCGCGGCTGGCGCCGTTTGCGCGCGAGCTGGGCCTGGACCCAGCCGCGCTGCCGTCCGGCCCCGGGCGCCAGCCGTTCACGCCGGCGCTGGCCGAGCTGGTCGAGCCGTTCGCGCCGCCGGTGGTGAGCTTTCATTTCGGGCTGCCGGCGCCCGAGCTGCTGGCGCGCGTCAAGCGCTGGGGCGCCCGGGTGCTGGCCTCGGCCACCACGGTCGACGAGGCGCGCTGGCTCGAAGCGCACGGTGCCGACGGCGTGATCGCGCAGGGGCTGGAGGCCGGCGGCCATCGCGGCCACTTTCTGAGCGCCGATCTGGCGCGCCAGCCGGGGCTGTTCGCGCTGCTGCCGGCGGTGGTCGATGCGGTGCGGCTGCCGGTGATCGCCGCCGGCGGCATTGCCGATGCGCGCGGCGTGCGCGCGGCGCTGGCGCTCGGCGCGAGCGCGGTGCAGGTCGGCACCGCCTATCTGCTCTGCCCCGAGGCCGATACCGGGCCGCTGCATCGCGCCGCGCTGGCCGGGCCCGACGCCGCGCACACCGCGCTGACCGACGTGTTCACCGGCCGGCCGGCGCGCGGCATCGTCAACCGCGCCATGCGCGAGCTGGGCCCGCTGTGCGCCGACGCGCCGGCATTTCCGCTCGCCGCCGCCGCGCTCGGCCCGCTGCGCGCAGCCGCCGAGGCGCTGGGCCGCGCCGACTTCACGCCGCTATGGGCCGGGCAGAACGCCGCCGGCTGCCGCGAGATGGGCGCCGCCGAACTCACGCGTGCGCTGGCCGCCGGGCTCGACTGAGCCGGGCTGCATCTGGAAACACACTTCAGCCGGCGTTCAGCCGGCACGGCGCGCGCCGGACTAGGCTAGGCCGGTCATCACTGCCCGGGCCTGACCATCGTGAATCTCCGTCTTACGCAAACCACCGGCCGCCGCGCCTTTCTGCGCGCCGGGCTGGCCGGCGCCGGCGCACTGGCGCTGACGCGCGCCCTGCCCGCAGCGCAGGCCGCCGACCTTGCCAGCGCCAATCCGGCCATCGGCGAGGACACCCATGTGCTCGCCCGGCTGGCCTTCGGCCCGGCCGCGCCCGACCGCGCCCGGCTGCGCAGCCTCGGCATCGACGGCTGGATCGCCGAGCAGCTCACGCCCGAGCGCATCGCGCTGCCGGCCGATCTGCAAGCCGATCTCGATGCGCTGCCCACGCAGAAGCTGTCGCAGTACGGGCTGCTGACGCGCTACCGCGAGTCGCTCGCCGCCGGCAAGAAGGACGACGCCGGCAAGGCGCTGCGGCGCGAGCTGGTGCAGACCGTGGCGCTGGAGGACGGCCAGGCCCGGCTGCTGCGCGCGCTGCGCAGCCCGCGCCAGCTGGAGGAGGTGATGACCGAGTTCTGGTTCAACCACTTCAACGTGTTTGCCGACAAGGGGCCGATCAAGCTGCTGGCCGGCAATTACGAGCGCGAGGCGATCCGGCCGCATGCCTTCGGCCGCTTCCGCGACCTGCTCGGCGCCACCGCGCGCCATCCGGCGATGCTGTTCTATCTCGACAACTGGATCTCGGTGGCGGCGGGCAAGACCCTGCCCGGCGGCCGCAACTCCGGCCTCAACGAGAACTACGCGCGCGAGCTGATGGAGCTGCACACGCTCGGCGTGGACGGCGGCTACAGCCAGAAGGACGTGACCGAGCTGGCGCGCATGCTGACCGGCTGGACCTACAACGCGCAGAAGGACGCGCCCTCGGTGTTCGGCTTCGATCCCAAACGGCATGACGACGAGCCCAAGGTCTGGCTCGGCCAGACGATTGCGCCGGCCGGCGAGGCCGAGGGCGAGCGCGCGCTCGACACCCTGGCGCGCCATCCGGCCACGGCGAAGCACATCGGCTTCAAGCTGGCCCAGACCTTCGTCGCCGACGCGCCGCCGCCGGCGCTGGTCGACCGGCTGGCGCGCCGCTTCGGCGACACCGATGGCGACATCCGCGAAGTGCTGCGCACGCTGTTCGCCAGCGCCGAGTTCCGCGCGCCGGCGGTGCGCGGCGCCAAGTTCAAGACGCCCTACCGGCAGGTGGTGAGCGCGGTGCGCGTGGCCGGCATCGCGGTGGAAAACGCGCTGCCGCTGCGCGCGGTGCTGACCCAGGCCGGCATGCCGCTGTACGGCTGCGTCACGCCCGACGGCTGGCACGACACCGAGGAGGCCTGGCTCAATCCCGACGCCGTCGCGCGCCGGGTCAACTTCGCCAGCACGCTGGCGGCCGGCCGGCTGCCGCTCGGCAGGCCCTTCGAGGCGCTGGTGGAAGCGCCGGTGCCCGACCGGGCGATGGCCGAGGATGCGGCGCCGGCCCGGCCCACGCCGGTGCGCGCCGAGCCGCTCGACGCCGCCGCGCTGCTCGCCACGCTCGGCGACGCGATCTCGCCGCGCACCCGCGACGCGGTGCAGCAGGCGCGGCCCGAACTGCGCGCCGCGCTGGTGCTCGGCAGCCCGGACTTCATGCGCCACTGAGGGCGCGCCAACGCCACCGACAGCGCGCCAACCCGCGCCGCCCCGTACATCGCCCACCGCGCCGCCGCATCCGCCGCGCCAGCCCACATCGCGCCGCCCATGGCGGCGGCGCCCATCGTTTCGCAGGAGGTTCCATGCACCGTCGCAACTTGCTCAAGGCCGTGGCGCTCGCCGCCGGCGGCCTCGCCCTGCCCGTGGGCCGCAGCGCCTGGGCGCTGATGCCGCCGGCCGGCCGCGCCAGTGCCGCCGCGGTCGATGCCGCCGCCAGCGGCGCCGGTCGCGACGACAGCGCGCCGCGCCTGGTCGTGGTGTTTCTGCGCGGCGCGATCGACGGGCTCAGCATCGTCGCGCCGCATGCCGAGCCGAGCTATGCGGCGCGCCGGCCGACCATCGCGCTGGCCGCGCCCGGCAAGGATGGCGGCGCGCTCGACCTCGACGGCCGCTTCGGCCTGCATCCGGCGCTGTCGATGCTGCTGCCGCTGTGGCAGTCGGGCACGCTCGGCTTCGTCCACGCCAGCGGCTCGCCCGATGCCACGCGCTCGCATTTCGACGCCCAGTTCTTCATGGAATCGGGCACGCCGGGGCGCAAGTCGACCGCCGACGGCTGGCTCAACCGGCTGCTTGGCGGACTGCCGGCCACGGCCGAGCAACGCGCCGCGCCGGTACGCGCGGTGAGCATCGGCCAGTCGCTGCCGCAGATCTGGGCCGGCCGCGAGACCGTGGCCAACATCGCCAGCGGCCGCAGCGCCACCGCGCCCAGCGTGCTCGACCGGCCGGCCGTGGCCGAAGCCTTCGACCGCCTGTATGCCGGCGACGATGCGCTCGGCCGCGCCTACCGCAAGGGCCAGGACGCGCGCCAGGAGCTGCTCGACCTGAACGACGCCGCCAGCGTCGACCGCGAGATGAAGGCCGCCAGCAATGGCGCGCCGCTGCCGGCCGGCTTCAGCGAGGACTGCCGGCGCCTGGGCCAGATGATGCGCAAGGACGCGCGGGTGCAGCTCGGTTTCATGGCCGTGGGCGGCTGGGACACCCATACCGGCGAAGGCGCGGCGACCGGCCATCTGGCGGCGCGACTGGCCCAGCTGGGCAAGGGCCTGGCCACGCTGCCCGAGGCGCTCGGCCCGGCCTGGGCCAATACCGTGGTGGTGGTGATGTCGGAATTCGGCCGCACCGCCGCCGAGAACGGCAATCGCGGCACCGACCACGGCCACGGCAATGCGATGTGGCTGCTCGGCGGCCCGGTGGCCGGCGGCAAGGTGCACGGCCGCTGGCCCGGGCTGGACGACAGCGCGCTCTACGAGGGCCGCGATCTGGCCATCACCACCGACTTCCGCGACGTGTATGCCGCGCTGGCCGAGCGCCATCTGCGCCTGCCGTCGGCGCGGCTGGCCGAGGTGTTTCCGGATTTCCGGCCGGGGGATGGGGTCGGGAAGGGCGTGCTGCGCGGGTGAGGTGGCGAAACCATCGGCGCATCCTCGGCGGTCGGGCCATCATCCGGCCTTGACCGCGCCGCCGGCGCTGCCCGTCACGCCGCTCACCACAGAGGAAGCGCATGAAATTCGGCTACACCATCGTCTACGTCAGCTCGGTCGCCGATGCGCTCGCGTTCTATGAAGCGGCCTTCGGCTTCAGCCGGCGCTTCCTGCACGAGTCCGGCAGCTATGGCGAGCTCGACACCGGCGCCACCACGCTGGCGTTTGCCGCGCACGAGCTCGGCGCCGCCCACTTCCCGGCCGGCTATCGCAAGGTCGACGACGGCGGCACGCCGCTCGGCATCGAGCTGGGCCTTGTCTGCGCCGACGTGCCGGCCGCCTTCGACCGCGCGGTCGCCGCCGGCGCCGAGCCGCTGGTGGCGCCGGCCGCGATGCCCTGGGGCCAGACCGTGGCCTGGGTGCGCGGCAAGGACGGCACGCTGGTCGAGCTGTGCACGGCAATCGGCTGACATGGCGCGCCGCCCACCGCAAGACCGCAACACAGCCTCGCTAGCCTCGGGCGCCCGCCTCCACCCTTTGCACTGCCGCCCATGACACGCATCGAGGTCCAGCTCGAACTGCATTACGAGGTCGATGCCTTCGGCGCCGATTTCGTGTTCAACCTGCATGCCGCCTTCACGCCGCAGCAGGCGGTGTGGAACGAGCGGCTCACGCTGAACCAGCCGGTGCCCACGCTGCTGCATGCCGATCCGGCCACCGGCACCCGCTTTCTGCGCCTGAGCGCGCTGCCCGGCCCGCTCACGCTCGGCTACAGCGCCGCCATCGAGCTGACGCACTTCTTCGCCGATCCGCTGCTGCTGACCGAGCAGCCGGTGCCGGCGCTGCCGCCCGAGGTGCTGCCCTATGTCTTCCCGAGCCGCTATTGCGAGTCGGACCGGCTGGTCAAGTTCGCCATCGCCGAGTTCGGCCATCTGCCGCGCGGCCACGGCCGGGCCCAGGCCATCTGCGACTGGGTGCGCGGCCATGTGACCTATGCCGCCAACACCACCGACACCAACACCTCGGCCGCCAACACCCTGCTCGACCGCGTCGGCGTGTGCCGCGATTTCGCGCATCTGATGATTGCGCTGTGCCGCGCGGTCAACCTGCCGGCGCGCTTTGCGACCGGCACCGATTACGGCGCCATGCCCGCCAACGGCCGGCTCGATTTCCACGCTTACGTTGAGGTGTGGCTCGGCGACCGCTGGTATCTGTTCGATCCGGCCGGCACCGCGATTCCGATGGCGCTGATCCGCTTCGGCACCGGCCGCGATGCGGCCGACGTGGCCTTCGCGACCATCTTCGGCAACGTGATCTCGCGCGCGCCCGATGTGCGCGCCGTCGCCATCGAGGACCTGGATCGCGGCGTGACCCTGCCCTGGCATTGCTGGCAGGCGCTCAGCACCGACGCCGGGCCGGGCCGGCGCTACTGAACGCCGCCGCGCGTCAGATCTTGAGTTCCCAGCGCACCGACACCACCGGATTGGTCCGCTGCGTGGTGCTCGTGGTCTGGGTGATGCCCGAGGCGGCGACGATGCTGCCGCCGCTCAGGTAGTCGCGGCCCGACACGTTGCTGGCCGCCAGCCGCAGCTGCGAGGCCGGCGTGAAGGCCCAGACGCCGAACACGTCCACGCCGATCTTGGTGCCGCTGCGGCTTTCCTGCGTGGGCGAGGTCTGCACCACGGTCACCGGCGTCCAGGTGACGCCGCTGCCCAGCGTGAGCGGCAGGCCGGCCACCTTGCCGTCGGCGCTCAGGCTGCCCTGGGCCTTGGGCTGCTGGTCGAGCCGGTTGTCCGGGCCCGGAATGCCGTCCACATGCGAGCGGTAGAAGCTGACGCTCGCCTTCAGGTTGACCGGCGTGGCGCCGGTCCACAGCTCGTCGGTGCTGGCGCGCGCCTCCAGCTCGATGCCGCGCGTGACCGCATCGCCGACGTTCTCGGGCCGCGTGAACCAGCGCGGCGTGTCCGACCACGGCACGCTGCCGAAGCTCGTCACCGAGCGGATCAGGTCGGTGATGCGGCGCTGGAAGAAGCCGATGCTGGTCACGCCGCGCCGGCCGATGTAGTGCTCGTAGGCCAGGTCGATGCCGGTGGCGAGTTCTGGCTTGAGATCGGGATTGCCGACGCTGTCGGCATTGCTCGGATCGTTGGGCCGCACCGACAGCGTGGGCAGGCCCGACAGCTGGCCGAGCTGCGGCGCCTTGTAGCTGCGCGTGAGGCTCAGGCGCACCTGGTCGCGCGTCGATTCATCGGGCTTCCAGGCCACATGGAACAGCGGCGACCAGACCGAGCTGGTGTTGTCGCTCTGGCTGCCGGCGGTGCGGCTGGTGGTGGCGATCTGCTCCCAGCGCAGCCCGGCATAGGCCGACCAGGCCGGCGAGAACTCCCATTCATCCTGGGCCCAGCCGGCCAGGGTGCGGATGGTGGAATCGGTCTCGGTGCCAAAGCCGGCCAGCTGCGACACGCCGTTTTCGACCGAAGTCTTGGTCTGGCCGCGCTTGGCGCGTTCCACTTCCCAGCCAGCCACGAGGCTGTGGCCGCTCTCCAGCGGCAGGCTGACCTTGCCCTTGTTGTTGATCGTGCGGTCGGTGCTGCGGTTGTCGGTATCGAGCGTGCGGCTCTGGCTGCCGTTGGCGCCGAACTCGTCGCGCGCCGCCTTGTTGCGGTTCTCCGAGCCGCCCAGGCTCAGATCGAGCTGGAGCCGCGCGCCATCGTCATTGAGCCGGTGCTGCCATTGCGCGCTGATGCGGCCGTTGGCATCGCTGTTGTCGCCGTCGGTATGGCTGGTCGCGTAGGGCGCGGTGCCGAGCGGCTGAGTGAGCTGGCTGCGCGTGTCGGTCGTGCCACGCAGCGCGAACAGGAAGGGCATGAGCACGAACTGGTCGCCGCCGGCCAGCCGCCATTGCACGCGCGAGCCCAGATGCAGGCCCTGGCGCTCGCCGATGGAACGCGCGGTCTCGTTGCGGTCGGCCAGCAAGGCGCCGCTCGCGGTGTCGAAGGTCTGCGTGCGGGTCGAGGTCTCGGTGAGCTGGTCGGAATGGAACACCGAGGTCGAGAAGTTGTAGGCGTTGCCGTCGCCGAAGCGGTCGTTGCGCGTCAGCGAGGCGCGCGGCGAGAAGCGGCCGTGCTCGACCGAGGTTTCGAGCTTGACCTCGGTGCTGCTCAGGTTGAGCGCCTCGCGCAGCACGATGTTGATGACGCCGGCGATGGCGCGGGTGCCGAACTCGGCGGTCGGCGCCTTCATGATCTCGATGCGCTCGATCTGCTCGGGCGAGAGGGTGTCGATCGAGAAGCCCGGCGGGATGCGCTCGCCGTTGATGAGCACCATCGTGTAGCCGTTGCCGAGGCCGCGCATGCGCACATCGCCGCCCGGGCGCCCGGGCGGGCCGCCGAGCGTCACGCCGGGCAGGCGCCGCAGCACGTCGCCCACGTTGCTGTCGCCGAACTGGTTGATCTCGTCGCGGCCGATGACGGTCTTGGGCGCGGTCGACAGGCGCCGCGCATCGACCTCGCTGCGCTGGCCGCCGGTGATCTGCACCGTGTCGAGCGTGAGGTTGCCGGGCTTGGCGGCGCTGGCCGGGCGCGCGGCGTCGGCGGGCTTGGCGGCGGGATCGGCCGGCACGGCGGCCTGCTGGGCCAGCAGCGCGGGCGAGGCAAAGGCCAGCACAAGCGCCAGGGCAAGGCGCGACGGACGCGGCGCGCGAGCGCCGGCAGGGCAAGGAAGGGAGGGCATGGGGGTTCTGCGCGCGGAAGGCTATCGGTCCCGTACTCCGTACGGGTGTTGGGCGCGCGCGAGTTTGCCGCAGTGCGGGGCAGGTTTTGCGCCGGCGGCGCAGGAAGTTTTCCCGGCTGCCTGCTTTGGGCGGCGACGCCGTTGGCTATGGGCGGCGCCGACGTTGCGGCAATGCGTCAGTGGCCACTGCGCCGCCCGGCCCGGGCTCAACGATTCACATCCACCACCACGCGGCCGCGCAGCTTGCCGGCCATGATCTGCGCGGCGCTATCGATGACTTCGCCGAGCCCGATCTCGCGCGCGATCGCGCCGAGCCTGGCCGGATCGAGGTCGCGCGCGAGCCGGTCCCAGGCCGCGATGCGATCGGCCCTGGGCCGCATCACGCTGTCGATGCCGGCCAGCGTGACGCCGCGCAGGATGAAGGGCATGACGGTGGCCGGCAGATCGGCGCCGCCGGCCAGTCCGCAGGCCGCCACCGTGCCGCCGTACCGGGTGCTGGCGAGCACGTTGGCCAGCACATGGCTGCCCACCACGTCGACCGCGCCGGCCCAGCGCTCGCGCGCCAGCGGCTTGCCCGGCGCGGCAAAGTCGGCGCGCACCAGCACCTCGCGCGCGCCGAGCGCCTTGAGGTAGTCGGCCTCCTCGGGCCGGCCGCTCACGGCCACCACGTCATAGCCGAGCTTGCCCAGCAGCGCGACCGCCACGCTGCCCACGCCGCCGGCCGCGCCGGTCACCAGCACCTCGCCGCTGGCCGGCACGACGCCGTGCTGTTCCAGCGCCAGCACGCAGAGCATCGCGGTATAGCCGGCGGTGCCGATCTCCATCGCCTGCCGCGCGGTAAAGCCGGCCGGCAGCGGAATGAGCCAGTCGCCCTTGAGCCGCGCGGTCTGCGCCAGCGCGCCCCAGTGGCCCTCGCCCACGCCCCAGCCGTTGAGCAGCACCGCATCGCCGGGCGCGAAGTCGGGATGGCTGCTGATCTCGACCGTGCCGGCCAGATCGATGCCCGGCACCATCGGGAACTTGCGCACCACCGGCCCCTTGCCAGTGATGGCGAGCGCGTCCTTGTAGTTGAGCGTGGAGTAGGCCACGCGCACGGTCACGTCGCCGTCGGGCAGGCGGGCCGGGTCGATGTCCTGCAGCGCGGCGCGATAGCCGGCGTCGTCCTTCTCGATGAGGATGGCTTTCATGAGGTCTCCTTGGGGGCGGGATGGGGCTCAGGCCGGCTTGCGCCGCTTTGGTGACGGCTTTCTGCAAAGGCTTGCAACATAGCCGTCGATGAACAGGTCGAGCGCGTCGGGACCGCGCTCCAGCCGGGCGCGCAGCACCGCGCCTTCCCAGCCGATCCAGAACAGCCGGGCGGCGCGCTCGCAGTCGGTGGCGGGCGCGATCTCGCCGGCCGCCACGGCGGCGCGCAGGCAGTCGGCCACGCGCGCTTCCCAGTCGGCAAACACCGCCAGCAGCCGGGCCCGAAAGCCTTCGGGCAGCGCCGACATCTCCTGGCCCAGGTTGCCGACCAGGCAGCCGCGGCGCCAGTCGTGGCGCGCCATGCCGGCGGTGGCATCGGCGGCAAAGGCGCGCAGCCGAGCCAGCGGCGAGGGCTCGTCGACAGCCAGCAGATGGCGATCAAGCTTGCGCGCGAAGTAGCCGGCATAGCGCTCGACCAGCGCCGCGCCGAAGGCTTCCTTGCTCGGGAACCAGTGATAGAACGAGCCCTTGGGCACGCCGGCGGCACGCAGGATTTCGTCGATGCCGGTGGCGGCGAAGCCCTTCTCGGTGAGCGCCGCCACGCCGGCGCGCAGCAGCGCCTCGCGGGTGGCGTCGGGCGCGAGCGCATTGCGGGCGGGGCGGCCGCGCCGGCGCGCGGTGGTGGATTCATCGGTCATGCGGCCGATATTAGACCGACCGGCTAGAAATACCCAAGCGCTCACTCCCCGGGCGCCGTGCATCGGTGGGCAATCGGTGGGAGGCCGGCTCGCAGGCTGCGCCCGGTCGATGCCGCTGGCACCGGCACAAAAGCCGCAGAACAAATGCTTCTTAAACCGGCATGCGGCACCAGTACACCCTCGGAGGGGACAAGCATGTCCATCAACAAACTGCTCGTTGCGGCCGGCATTGCCGGCTGCGCCTTCGTCGCCCAGCCGGCGGCGGCCACCAATGTGAGCATGGGCTGCGTCGAGCGCTACAGCGACGCCCAGGGCTTCACCAGCAAGGACGACGTCACGCTCACCTGCGACGCGGCCTCGGGCTTCTACGGCATGTTCAACCTGTTCGGCGGTCATGCCTTGCGGCGCTTCTGGCAGAACACGCTGGTCTGGCCGAGCGACTACCGCGAGGACAGCCTTGGCGGCAGCGACAGCGTCGAGGCCGACTGGTCGAGCGCCGACCTGCAAGTGTTCTCGGGCCACGGCAGCTGCCAGAACCCGCCGGTCGCGTCCTCGCCCGACTTCATCGTGACGGCCAAGAACGGCATCGGCCGCAATGCCAACTTCGTGAACATCGGCAGCTCGCTGCGGCTGGGCGAATTCCCGGGCTCGGGCGTGTTCGGCTCCAACGGCAATCTCAATGCGCTGATGCTCAACGCCAGCTGCCCGATGGATCTGGTGTCGCTCACGACCCAATGGTGGCCGGTGTTCCAGGGCCTGCATGTGGCCATGGGCCATGCCGGCGACGTGAACCACGACAACCTCGACAGCGCGACCAAGCTGCCGACGGTCGGCATGTGGCTCGGCATGCTCGGCGGCCCGTTCGGCAATGTGAGCTACCGCCAGGCCTGGATGAGCGCCGGCCTGATCGATGTGCAGAGCGGCGTGTGCGCGGTGATCGCCGGCACCGGCCGCACCGAGGCCGAGGCGGTGCAGCGGCGCGATGCCGAAACGCCCACGCAACGCCTGGCCGATGCCCTGCCCGCGAGCTGGATCGCCTGGCGCTGGGTCTGCAATTGAACGCCGCCCGTCAACCCGCCAAGGAAACCGCCATGAACATCCTCAAGCCGGGCGTGCTGCTGATCGCCGCCGCCCTCACGATGCAAGCCTTTGCACAAGTGCCGGGCGTGCCCGCGCCCAAGCCGCGCGAAGTGAGCCTGACCGAGCGCAGCGACCTGGCGCGCAGCATTGCCGCGCGCTTTGGCCGCAACCTGCCGACCGATACCAGCTATCAGGCCGCCGGCCCATTCCGCATCGCGTCGAACAAGCAGTTCAGCTATCTCGAACGCAGCGACAACCCGACCAGCAGCGCCATCGAGCTGCCCGACTACGGCCTTGGTACCAAGCCGCTCGACCCGGCCGCCAACAGCCGCGACGTGCTGCTGCCGCGCGCCCTTACCGTGCTCAAGAAGGCCGGCTATCCGGTCGACGAACTGAGCTTCGCCAACTTCCAGGACGAGTACATCGGCGCCGGCCAGCCGCAGCTGCTGCCCAAGGACTTCGATCCGCGCAAGGACGCGCTGCTGGTGGCGCGCAGCCTGCGCTTCGAGCGCATCTCGGCCGGCCTGCCGGTGTTCGGCTCGGAAGTGCTGGTGGGGCTGCTGCCCGACGGCAGCATCGGCCGGCTGCGCTATCACGCGCCGCCGCTCGATCCGGTCGCGCTCAAGGCCGCCAGCGAGCTGGCCCGGCAGGTCGCCGCCGGCGGCTGGAAGCTGCCGCCCGAGCTCGACGCCGACGGCATCAAGGTGCTCGACCTGCGCGCCGGCCTCGGCGTGTCGAGCTTTGCGAGCGTGCAGCCGCGCTCGGCGCCGGTGGTGCGCGTGACCTTCCGGCGCATCGGCAGCGACGCCAGCCTGCCCCTGCAAAGCACCCGCGCCGCCTACTACGACGCCAAGGGCGTGGAAGTGGTGCTCGACGATGTGATCGCCACGCCGCCGACCGCCGCCACGCTCAAGACCGGGCGCTGACCGCCGCAACCCGCGCGCTGAACCCGCCGCCCCGGCGCGCGGTCGAAGCGCGCATGAAACCCTCCAGCCGCTTCGCCCTGCCCTTCGCGCCCACCGACGCCGCCCTCGCCGAGCGCATCGCCGCCGTGGACGTGCGCGGCTATGCCCGCACCCGCAACCATCTGGGCGGCGCGGTCACGCGGCTGGGGCCATGGATCGCCCACGGCTTTGTCGACCTGCCGGCGCTGCGCGATCACCTGGCCGCCTGCAACGGCCTGGGCGACGACGACAAGCTGCTGTGGCAGCTGGGCTGGCGTGAGTTCTTCGCCGACAGCGCCGAGCGACTCGGCGAGGCGCTGTTTGCCGACCGGCGCCCGGCCCTGCCCGGCGTGCGCTACCGCCCCACGCTGCCGGCCGATCTGCGCTGCGGCCGCACCGGCGTCGCCGCCATCGACCGCGCCGTCGCCCAGTTGCACCGCTGCGGCTGGCTGCACAACCATGCGCGGCTGTGGCTGGCGAGCTATGCGGTGCATGTGCGCCATGTGCACTGGCGCGCCGGCGCCGACTGGCTCTACGGCCATCTGCTCGACGGCGACCTGGCCAGCAATCACCTGAGCTGGCAATGGGTCGCCGGCACCTTTGCCAGCAAGCCCTATGTCTTCAACGCCGAGAACGTGGCGCGCTTCGCCCCGGCCGACTGGCACAGCGCCGGCAGCGTCATCGACCGCAGCTACGAGGCGATGGAGCAGCTGGCGCGCGGCCTGCTGCCGGCAAGCGGCCCGGGCGCCGGACCGGCCGCCGCCGACGGGCCGGCTGCCGCCGCCGACCGCAATCCAACCGCCGACGGCAGCGCCGCCGACAACCCCGACTCAGCCGACCCGCCGCTGCTGCCCGCGCCGCCCGATGCGCTGCTCGCCGACTGGCTGCCGCTGCCCTGCTGGCGCTTCACCCGGCCCGCCGATCTGCCCGAACTCAGCGCCATGCTCGCCGCCGAGCCGGCGCGCCCGGTCGAGCTGGTCCATCCGTGGATGCTGCTGGCGCGGCCCGGCGAAGGCCCGGCGCTGGCCGCCACCGCCGATGCGCTGCCGCTGCCCGGCGCGCTGCGCATCGGCGTGATCCATCTGCCGTTTCACGCGCGCTTTCCGTGGTCGGCGCTGCGCTGGCGCTTCGTGCTGGCACGCATGAACGACATCTGCGACGTGGTGCTGCTCGGCGATCTGACCGCGCTGACGCCGCTGCTGCACGACCGCGCCCGGGTGGTCACGCGGCGCAGCGTCAATCCCGGCTACGACAGCGCGCTGGCGGCGCTGGCCACGCAGCTGCTGCCAGTGCCGCGCTGCTTCGGCCGGCCGGCCGGGCCGTGCGACTCGTTCAGCAAGTTCTGGAAGCAGGTCGGGCCGCAGCCGCTGCCGGCGCGCGGCTGGCATGCGGGCAGCTAAACCCGGGTGCTAGGCTCGCCCCGCTCGAAACAACGCAGACAACGACGGGAGTGCAGCCATGCTGATTACGCGGCTGGCATTGAAGAACTGGCGCAACTTCAAATCGGTGGACGTGCCGCTGCGCGAGCGGGTCTATGTCATCGGCCCCAACGCGTCGGGCAAGTCCAACCTGCTCGATGTGCTGCGCTTTCTGCGCGACATCGCCCGGCCCGAAGGCGGCGGTCTGCAACTGGCAGTGAAGGCGCGTGGCGGCATGACGCGGCTGCGCTGCCTGCTCGCGCGGCGCGATCCAGAGGTGGAAATCTGCATCGAACTAGCCGACCGCCCAGATCAGCCGGCGCGCTGGCGCTACACGCTTGCGTTCGGCAGCGAAGGCAAGGGCGCGCAGCGCGTGCTGGTCACACGCGAGAAGGCCGAGGCGCTCGACAGCGGGTATGTGCTGCTCAATCGCCCCGACGCCGCCGACAAGAAGGACGCCGCCCGCCTCACCCAGACCAGCCTCGAACAGGTCACGGCGAATCAGTCGTTCCGCGAAGTCGCCGAATTCTTCGCTGCGCTCACCTATCTGCATCTTGTGCCCCAGCTGCTCAAGCACACCGAGCTTGCGGGCGGCCAGATCGGCGGCGATCCCTTCGGCCAGTCCTTCCTGGAGCGCATCGCACGTACCACGCCGCGCACTCGCGATGCCCGGCTGCGCAAGATGGAAAGCGCGTTGCGCGCCTGCGTGCCCAACATGCGCCAGCTGCAATTCAAGCGCGACGAGGTGACTGGCCGGCCGCATCTCGAAGCGCTGTACGAACACTGGCGCCCTGATGCCGGCTGGCAGCGCGAGGACCAGTTCTCGGACGGCACGCTGCGGCTGCTGGGCATCATGTGGAGCCTGCTCGACGGCGATTCGCTGCTGCTGCTCGAAGAGCCCGAGCTGTCGCTCAACGAGCGCATCGTCCGGCAGATTCCGGGGCTGATCGTCGACATGCAGCGCAAGGCCAAGTACCGCCGGCAGGTGTTCATCACCACGCACAGCGCGGCCATGCTCGAACACTCGAGCGTCGATCCGCTCGACGTGCTGCGGCTCGATCCCACCGGCGACGGAAGCCAAGTGCGGCTTGCCACCGAGGAAGAGCGCGATCTGGTGCGCGCCGGCTACACGGTCAACGAGGCACTCGGGCCGAAGGGCGATCCGGCGCCGCCGGCCCAGCTCAGCATTTTCTGACGCCGATGACGGTCTATCTCTCGGTCGTCGTCGAGGACGAGTTGAGCGCGGCCGTGATGCGCCGGCTGGTTGCGCATGCAAGTCCGGCACTCGTCATCAAGCGCCTGCTGGTCAAGCGTGGCGTCGGCAACATCCGCGCCGAACTCGACGTGTATCGCAAGGCAGCGGCGGTGCTGCCGCATGTGGTGGTCGCCGATCTCGACAATGCCAAATGCGCGCCGACGGCCTTGCAGGCATGGCGGCTGGCCACGCGGCCCGCCGATCTGCTCATGCGCTTTGCCGTGCGCGAGACCGAAGCCTGGCTGCTCGGCGACCGCGCCGGCATCGCCGCATTGCTGGGTGTGCCCGAGCATCGCGTGCCGGCACAACCCGAGCAGGAAAGCGATCCCAAGGACTGCCTGCTCAAGCTCGCGGCGCGCGGCCGCAAGCAGGCGCGCAACCTGCTGCCGGAACGCGGATCGAGCTGCCCCATCGGGCCGCGCTACAACGAAACGCTGAGCGCCTTCGTGGCGAGCGACTGGGATGTCGATGCCGCCCGCGCGGCGGTCGACAGCCTCGCGCGCACCTGCCGCCGCTTGCACGAGCTGGCCGCTCGGCGCGCGCAAGGCGGCTAGTCCAGCCCCGCCTCGGCCACCGCCGCCTCCAGCGCATCGAGCAGCACCCGCGTCTTGGCCGGCATCAGCCGGCGCCCGGGCATCACCGCCCAGCAGGTGGTGCAAGGCAGCGTCCAGTCGGGCAGCAGCGGCTCCAGCCGGCGCTCGGCCAGCGCCGCGCGCGCCACCTGCACCGGCAGCGCGGCAATGCCCAGATCGGCGAGCGCGAAATCGAGCATGAGCAGCGGCGAATTGACCATCGCGCGCAGCTTGGGCAGGCCGTCCCAGCGCGCCGGCTCGGCGCCGTCGGCGGCCGGGCCGGTCAGCCGCCAGCCGGCCGGCTCGCCGGTGCGGCCGCGCAGCGCAATGCCGTCGTGCTGCGCCAGATCGGCCGGCTCGCGCGGCCGGCCGCGCAGCGCCACATACACCGGCGATGCGTAAAGCCCCCAGCCGTGGCCGAACAGCCGCCGCGCCACCAGCGTGGCGTCGTCGGGCAGCTCGCCCATGCGGATCGCCAGGTCGTAGCCCTCGGCGATCAGGTCGACGCGGCGCGCCGACATGTCCACGTCGAGCACGATTTCGGGATAGCGCTGGAGCAGCCCGGCCAGCACCCGGTCGAGCGCGATGCCAAAGCCCTCGGACGGCACCGAGATGCGCAGCCGCCCGCCCGGCCGCGCCTGCCGGTGCAGCGCCAGGTTGGCGGCGGCGTCGGCCTCGTCGGCGATCTGGCGCGCATGCACCAGCAGATTGGCGCCGAAGTCGGTGAGCGTGAGCCGGCGCGTGGTGCGCAGCAGCAGCCGCTCGCCGAGCGCCGTCTCAAGCTGGGTCAGCCGGCGTGACACCGTGCTTTTGGGGCAACCGAGCCGGTCGGCGGCGGCGGTGAGCGAGCCGGTCTCGATCACGCGGGCAAACAGCAGCAGGTCGTTCGGTTCGATGTCCATTGATCCATCAATGCAACAGTGTTGTGCTGCAAACTGGGTTTATAGCGCGGATTGCGATCAATACAGTTCACCCATCGACTCACCACCCGCCCAGAAAGGCCCGCCATGAAGATCCTGCAAATCCTGTCCAGCGTCCGTGCCGCCGATTCCAACTCCACGGTCGTCGCCAAGCGCATCGTCGACAAGCTGGTGGCCGCCAATCCGGGCGCCGAAGTGACGCTGCGCGACCTGGGCGCCCATTCGCCCGCGCTGCTCGATGGCGCCGCCGTCGGCGCGCTGTTCACGCCCGCCGACCAGCGCACGCCCGAGCAGGCCGCCCGCGTCGCCATCGACGATGCCTACATCGCCGAGATCCAGGCCGCCGACGTGGTGGTGCTGGGCGTGCCCATGTACAACCTGAATGTGCCGGCCCAGCTCAAGCTGTGGTTCGACGCCATCAGCCGCGCCCGCGTCACCTTCCACTACACCGCCAACGGCCCCGAAGGCCTGCTCACCGGCAAGAAGGTCTACGTGGCGTTTGCGCGCGGCGGCAAGTACCGCGACACCGCCTTCGACACGCAGACGCCCTATCTCAAGGTCGCGCTCGGCTTCCTCGGCATGAGCGATGTGCAGTTCGTCTACGCCGAAGGCTTTGCGATGGGCGCCGAGGCCGCGACCGCCGCCTTTGCCGACGCCGATGCGCAGATCGCCGCGCTGAATGTGAGCGCCGCATGAACGCCATCGCCCAGCCGCGCCGGGTCGAGCGCGTGGTGACCGGCCAGCGCACGTCGGATGGCGCCGGCGTCAAGCTCACCCGCGTCATCGACCACAAGCTGCAACGCCGGCTCGATCCGCTGCTGATGCTGGACAACTTCAGCAGCGATGCGCGCGACGACTACATCGCCGGCTTTCCCGACCATCCGCATCGCGGCTTCCAGACCGTGACCTACATGATCGCCGGCCGCATGCGCCACCGCGACAGCGCCGGCCACGAAGGCCTGCTGCGCAACGGCAGCGTGCAATGGATGAACGCCGGCAGCGGCCTGATCCACAGCGAAATGCCCGAGCAGGAGGAAGGCCGGATGGAAGGCTTCCAGCTCTGGATCAACCTGCCGGCGCAGCAAAAGATGAGCGCGCCGGCCTACCGCGACATCGATCCCGAAGACGTGCCCGAAGTGCATCTTGAAAACGGCGGCACGGTGCGGGTGATTGCCGGCAGCGCCGCCGGCGTGGCCGGCGCGGTGCAGGGCGAGTTCACCGAGCCGGTCTATCTCGATCTGCATCTGCCGGCCGGCGCGCAGTTCGCGCAGCCGCTGCCGGCCGGCCACAACGCGGTGCTGGCGGTGTATCGCGGCACGGCCGAGGTGGCCGGCACGGCGGTGGCGTCGGCGCACATGGCCATTCTGGCCAACGACGCCGCCAGCGACGGCGTGACCGTGGTCAACGCCGGCAGCGAGGAGCTGCGCGCCGTGCTCATCGCCGGCAAGCCGCTCAACGAGCCGATCGTGCAGTACGGCCCGTTCGTGATGAACACGCAGGAAGAAATCCTGCAAGCCATGGCCGACTACCGCGCCGGCAAGTTCAACGGCTGAAGCCGGCCGGCGCGGCGGCTTGCAAGCGCGCCGCGCCGGCCTGACCGGACGCGGCCGGCGCACTTGCCACCATGCGCAAACCCAAGCAGCGACGCCGGCCATGCTGCTGCAAGCCAAGCACGCCGGCGCCGGTTCTGGCTGCATTGCGACCGTCAAGCCCCTGAAACACCGTGGAACGGGAGTTGCCCGGGCACGCCTCAAGCGCGTGCCGGGTTTCGCCCGGCCGCATCCCGTTTCCAGTCCCGGCCCGAGGTCGCGTCATGTCCATCCGCTTCTCCGCTCTTCCGCTGTCCGTCGCCGCCGCTGCGGTGCTGTCGGCCTGCGCATCGCTGTCGCCCGTCTCGCTCGATACCGCCGCGCAGGCGCTCGATGCCAACGGCGTCGGCTCGATCGAATTTGCCGGCACCGGCCGCTGGTTCCAGTTTGGCCAGGCCCCCGCGCCCGGCGAAGCCTGGCCGCCGTTCGACGTGAGCCGCTATGTGGCCGACATCGACTACGCCAAGCAGGCCGCGCGGGTGCAGATCGTGCGCAGCCAGGTGGTGGAACTGCCGCGCGTGCGCCCGGCGCCGGTCGAGCAGCGCGCCGACCAGTACGTGCTCGGCAAGACGGCGTGGAACCGCGTCGCCACGGCCAATGCGGCGCCCGGCAACGCCACCGCCCAGCCCGCCGCCGTGATCGACCGTCAGGCCGAAATCTGGTCGACGCCGCAGGGCTTCATCAAGGCCGCCAAGGCCAATGGCGCGACGCTGACCGGCGGCTTCGGCGGCACCGAGGTGAGCTTCACCGTCGACGGCAAGTACAAGTACGTCGGCAAGCTCGATTCGCAAGGCCGCGTCGAGCGCATCCAGACCTGGACCGACACGCCGGTGCTCGGCGACACGCTGCTCGAAACCCGCTTCAGCGGCTACAAGGACTTCGGCGGCGTGGCCTTCCCCACGCGCATCGTGCGCAGCCAGGGCGGCTTCCCGGTGCTCGACCTGACGGTCACCGACGTCAAGCGCAATCCGGCGCTCAACTTCGAGGTGCCGGCCGAGGTCGCCAGCTTCAAGCCGGCGCCGATCAAGGTCGATGCGCAGAAGCTCGGCGACGGCGTCTGGTACCTGACCGGCGGCACGCATCACAGCGTGCTGGTCGAGGAGAAGGATTACCTGGTGCTGGTCGAGGCGCCGCTCAACGAGGATCGCTCGCTGGCGCTGATCGCCAAGGCCAAGGAGCTGGTGCCGAGCAAGTCGATCAAGTGCGTCATCAACACCCATGTGCACTTCGACCATTCGGGCGGCCTGCGCACCTTCGTGGCCGAGGGCGCGACCATCGTCACGCTCAAGGGCAACGAGAGCTATTACGAGAAGGCCTGGGCCGCGCCGCACACGCTGGTGCCCGACCGCCTCGCGCAATCGGGCAAGGCGCCCAAGTTCCAGACCGTGAGCGGCAAGTTCGAGTTCGGCGACCGCAAGGTCGAGGTGCACGAGATCGTCGGCTCGGGCCACAACGACGCCTTCGCGCTGGTCTGGCTACCCGAGTCGAAGGTGCTGGTCGAGGCCGATGCCTACACGCCGGTGGCCGCCGGCACGCCGGTGCCGCCGCCGGCCAATCCCTACACGGTCAATCTGGCCGACAACATCGCCCGCCTCAAGCTCGACGTGGGCCAGATCGCGGCGCTGCACGGTCCGCGCGTGACCACGCTGGCCGATCTGCGCGCGGCCGTCGCGCCCGGCACGAGCGCGGCACGATGAGCGGGCCGGCATTCACCGCCACGGCCGCCGCGCCGCCGGCCGGCGGCGCGGGCCGCAGGCCGGCCACGCAACCGGCAATGGCCAGCGCCCTGCCGCGCCGGCTCGCGCTGGCGCTGGCGTTCGCGCTGCTGCCGGCCGGACTGGCGCTGGCCGCCGATGCGCCGGCAACGGCTGTCGGCGCCGCGCCGCTGGTGCGCGGCCTGCCCGACTTCGCCGATCTGGTCGACCGCGTCGGCCCGGCGGTGGTCAACATCCGCACCGTCTCCGCGCCGCATGCCGGCGTGCCCGGCGGCGCCGATCTCGACGAGCTGCTGCGCAAGCATTTCGGCGCGCCCGAGGAAGCCGAGCCGGCCAAGCCCGCGCCGCGCGGCAAGACGCCGCCGCGCGCCGACAACAAGGGCAAGGCCGCGCCCGACGCCAAGCCCGACAGCAGGACGCCGGGCCCGCTCGCGCGCCCGGCGCCCGAGGCCGAGCGCCCGGGCGGGCCCCAGCCCGACGCCGACGAACCGCGCGCGCCGCGCGGCGTGGGCTCGGGCTTCATCGTCGGCAGCGAGGGCGAAATCCTGACCAATGCCCATGTCATCGCCGATGCCGAGGAAGTGATCGTGCGGCTGACCGACAGGCGCGAGTTCAAGGCCCGCGTCATCGGCACCGACAAGCGCACCGACGTCGCCCTGCTCAAGATCGAGGCCAGCGGCCTGCCGACGCTGGCCTTCGGCGATGCCGACCGGCTGCGCGTCGGCGAATGGGTCATCGCCATCGGCTCGCCCTTCGATCTGGCCAACACCGTCACCGCCGGCATCGTCAGCGCCAAGGCGCGCGAGACCGGCGAGCTGCTGCCCTTCATCCAGACCGACGTGGCGATCAACCCGGGCAATTCGGGCGGGCCGCTCATCAACCAGCGCGGCGAGGTGGTGGGCATCAACTCGCAGATCTTCAGCCGCTCGGGCGGCTATCAGGGCATCTCCTTCGCCATCCCGATCGAGGAAGCCGGCCGCGTCGCCGACCAGCTGCGCGAGCACGGCCGCGTGATCCGCAGCCGCATCGGCGTGCAGGTCGCCGAGGTCACGCCCGACGTGGCCGGCACGCTCGGCCTGCCGCGCGCCAGCGGCGCGCTGGTGCGCGGTGTCGAAGTGCAGAGCCCGGCCGACAACGGCGGCATCGTGCCCGGCGACGTGATCGTCGGCGTTGACGCCAAGACGGTGGACAAGTGGAACGACCTGCCGCGCATCGTCGGCGCGGGCGTGCCCGGCGGCCGCCACAAGGTCAGGCTGCTGCGCGCCGGCCAGCCGGTCGAAGTCACGGTGCGCTATGCCGAGCTCGAGCCGGAGAAGGTCGCCGCCGCGCCGGCAGCGCCGGCCAAGCCGGTGGTGGCGCCCGCCGAGCCGCCGCGCGATCTGGGCCTGACGGTGTCCGACATCACCGCCGCCGACCGGCGTGCGCTCCAGCTCGATCGCGGCGTGCAGATCACCGGCGTGGAAGGCCTCGCGGCGCGCGCCGGCCTGCGCACCGGCGACATCCTGCTGAGCCTGGGCGGCACCGGCATCCACGGCGCCGAACAGCTGCGCGCGGTGCTCGGCCGCATCGATACCGCCAAGCCGGTGGACGTGCTGCTGCGCCGTGAACAGTGGGTGCGCTGGTTCGTCATCAAGCCGCGCGGATGAAGCCAGCAGCCGGCACCTGAACCGCCGGCACGGCGGTTGATTTGCAGCAGCCGCGTGCCGCGCCGCTGCTGGCATGGCCGCAACTGTGCAGCCGGCAACACCCCTCGGGCCCGCCACGCGCAAGCGTGTAGCGGGCCTTTTTCGTCCGCCTGAAAAACCCGGTTTCCCCTGGGCAGGGCCGCGTTTTCGGTCACGTCCGGACGCATCTGTTGCGCCCTCGTTTCGGCATGGCATGCGCTTCGCTCAAAGAGGCGTTCTCCGTATGCCTTAGCCCTCAAAACAAAACGGAGGGGAAAACACATGAACCGACATCTCGACACCCGCCGGTCGCGCCCGTCCGCGACCCTGCGCGACGACGCGCGACTTTTCCGCCTCTCCCCGATTGCCGCCGTCGTCGCCGGCATGACCCTGCTGGCCTGCAATCCCTTGCATGCCGCCGAAGGCGATGCGCCCAAGGCCGAGGAAGCCCCGGCGCTCGACGCCGTGACCGTGCGCAGCCGCAACCGCATCGAGCGGCTGCAGGACGTGCCGCTGTCGGTCTCGGTGGTGCAGGGCCAGGAACTCGAACGCCTGAGCGCCTACGGCATCGACGCGATCACCAAGCGCGCCGCCAACGTGTCGTGGAACCTGGGCAACCAGCGCACCAGCAGCCTGTCGATCCGCGGCCTGGGCAAGATCGGCCAGACCGAGGCGCAGGACCCGAGCGTCGGCGTCATCGTCGACGGCGTGAACTTCGCCTACAACGCGCTCACCTCCAGCTTCGACTTCGTCGACGTGGACACGGTCGAAGTGACGCGCGGCCCGCAGGGCACGCTGCTGGGCAAGAACGCCAGCGTCGGCGTGGTCAACATCACCACGCGCCGGCCGTCGTTCACCGCCACCAGCGACTACTCGGTGCAGTTCAGCCAGAAGCAGGGCCTGCTCGCCACGGCGGCCGTCGGCGGCCCGGTGGTCGACGATCTGCTGGCCTGGCGCGGCACCTTCTCGGCCAATCGCCAGCAGGGCGACATCGTCAACCAGTACAACCGCGACATCACCTACACCAACACCGACCGCATCTCGGGTCGCGTGCAATTCCTGCTCACGCCCACGACCGACTTCAGCGCGCGCCTGGCCTTCGAGCTGCAACCGCGCGCCGGCGAGACCACCAACGGCCGCACGGTGTTCACGCCCACGCCCAAGACCTATTCCAACGGCAGCGCCAATACCGCCATCGACAACGGCACCCGCCTGTCGCGCCGCTGGTTCACGCAGAACACCGGCTATTCGCTCGGCGACTACTACGCCGAACTGAGCAACGACAACCAGCGTCCGCTGGTGACCGGCAGCCGCGGCACCTCGGCCGAGCTGAACTGGAAGCTGGCCGGCGGCCACACGCTGACGTCGATCACCGCGTACAAGGACTACCACTTCAACGCCGTCAACGACGAAGGCACGCCGTTCGACGTGATGCGCAATTCGGGCGGTTTCTGGAACGACTACCGCCAGCTGAGCCAGGAGCTGCGCATCTCGTCGAGCACCGGCGGCTTTGTGGACTATCAGGGCGGCATCTACCTGATGGACGTGAAGAACGTGGCGCAATACCAGCGCAGCTGGGGCAACGACGCCGGCGCCTGGTGGGCCAACAACGGTCAGTACAACCGCCTCGACGCCGACGGCGCGGGCCGGGCGCTGATGGTGGCTTCGCTGGCCAATCTGGGCATGTATTACAACTCGCCGGCCGGCGTGCAGAACATCCGCAACAAGAACGCGGCGATCTTCGCCCAGGCCAACTGGCATCTGAGCGAGCCGCTGACCGTCACCACCGGCCTGCGCTTCACGCGCGAGAACCGCAGCAACGAGAGCAGCAGCTACATCGTCAGCAACGGCAGCGCGCCCGAGCTGAATCCGTCGTCGGTCAACGGCGTGACGCTGGGCGGCTTCGACTCGTACTACAACACCGGCACCGCCTCGCGCTGGGTGCTCAACGGCAACGTGGTGCCGGCCGGTACCGCCGGTGCCACGCAAGTGGCCGCCGGCGCCGTGGCGCTGACCACCGACACGACCAACGCCGCCGCGCTGGCCGCCGCCAGCGCCCAGGCCGATGCCGCCGCCAAGAAGTACTTCAACGCCGCCAACTGGGCCGCGCTCACCGATGCGCAGAAGCGTCAGCTGGCCGATGCGCAATCGATCCGCAAGTCGCAGATCGGCGTGCTGTTCAACTCGACCGAAGCCAAGACCTTCAACTCGACCCAGCCCGCCCTGGTGCTGAGCCCGAGCTACAAGTTCAGCCGCGACCTGACCGGCTATGCGTCGTTCCAGCACGGTGAAAAGGCCGGCATCTCGCAGCTGGTGAACGGCGTGTCGACGCCGGTCAAGGCCGAGAAGACCGACTCGTACGAGCTGGGCCTGAAGTCGGTGCTGCTCGACCGCACGCTGGTGCTGAACGCCGACGTGTTCCTCAGCAACATCAAGGACTATCAGCAGTCGGTGCGCGTGGTCGACCAGTACACGACCGCGCTCAACAACGACGGCACCTTCTACTACACCTCGGCCACCGGCAACGTGCCCAAGGTGCAGGTCAAGGGGCTCGAGTTCGACGGCGTGTACGCGGGCATTCCGCGCACCACGCTGCGCTTCTCGGGCGCCTGGAACCGGGCCATCTACAAGTCGTTCACCAACGCTGCCCAGCCGGTGGAAAACGGCTACGCGGGCGCCGCGCCCTACCGCGATCTGAGCGGCAAGCAGCTTGCCGGCGCGCCGACCTTCAGCGCCAACATCGGTGCCGACTACCGCCAGGCCGCCTGGGGCGATCACGAGTTCCACACCAGCGCCAACGTGGCCTACACGTCGAGCTACAACTCGGACGTGGCGCTGTCGTCGTATGCGGTGATCCCGTCCAACTTCCTGGTCGATGCGGCGGTCGGCGTGGGCCATCGCAACAAGAGCTTCGACGTGAGCCTGGTGGTCAAGAACCTGCTCAACGACGACACCCCGCGCAGCAAGACCTGGAACAGCTATGTGCCGGCGATCCCGCGCGTGGTGGGCGTGCTGTTCACCAGCAAGCTGTGATGGCGTGAGCTAGATGGCGGGCCGGTGACACGGCCTGCCGCCAAGCGGTCGCGCCGATGCGGCCGTGCAGAAGGGGGGCGATGCCGCATGCGGCTCGCCCCCTTTTTTATCGGCTTTGCCGATGAATGATGGTTATCGGGTTTGGCGATAAACTGCATTTATCGAGTTTTCCGATGGATTTCGTCATGCGCCAGCGCCTCATCAACCCCAGCCAGGCCGGCCAGCTGCTGGCCGCCCGCCGCAAGTCGCTGCGGCTGCCGCAGGCGGGTCTCGCGGCCCAGCTCGGCATCAGCCAGAACCGGCTGTCCGAACTCGAAGCCAGCCCCGAGCGCATCACGCTCGACCGGCTGCTCATGCTCGCCAATGCGCTCGGGCTCGAATTCGTGTTGCAGGACAAGGGCAGCGACGATCCACCCGCGCGGCTGCGCCAGACCCCGCCGGAGTGGTGATGGCACGCCGCTCGCGCGAACGCGCCCTGGCGCTGTGGATGAACGGCACGCGCGTGGGCGAATGGCGGCTGCCAGCGCGCGGCCCGATGGAACTGCGCTACGACGACGACTGGCTGCGCTCGCCGGAAGCCCGACCGCTCTCGCTGTCGCTGCCGCTCAACTTCGACGGCGTGCCGCTGCGGGGCGCAGCGGTCGAGGCGTGGTTCGACAATCTGCTGCCCGACAGCGACGTCATCCGCAAACGCTTGCAAGGCCGCTTCGGCACCACGACGCAAGCCGCCTTCGACCTGCTCGAAGCCGTCGGCCGCGATTGCGTCGGCGCGCTGCAATTGCTGGCGCCCGACGCCGAACCGGCCGACCTGCGCTGCATCGATGCCGAACCGCTCGACGATGCCGGCGTGGCACGGCTGATCGGCGCCGCCATCACGCCCGGCAGCGCCTGGAGCATGGCCGGCGACGCCGACGATTTCCGCATTTCCATTGCCGGCGCGCAGGAGAAGACCGCCTTCACGCGGCACGACGGCCGCTGGTGTCGGCCGCGCGGCGCCACGCCCACGACCCACATCTTCAAGTTGCCGCTCGGGTTGGTCGGCAACCGTCGCGCCGACATGAACAGCTCGGTCGAAAACGAATGGCTGTGCTCGGAACTGCTGCGCGAATGCGGGCTCGACATCGCGCGCACCCGCATCGGCCAGTTCGAAGATCGCAAGGTGCTGATCGTGGAACGCTTCGACCGCAAGCTGGCGGCCAGCGGCGACCATTGGCTGCGCCTGCCGCAGGAAGATTTCTGTCAGGCCCTGGGCGTGCCCGGCATGCGCAAGTACGAAAGCGACGGCGGCCCGGGCATCGACGCGATTGCCGGCGTGCTGGCGTTCTCCGAGCAGCGCGCCGGCGATCTCGACAGCCTGCTGCGCGCGCAATTGCTGTTCTGGCTGCTGGCCGCAACCGATGGCCATGCCAAGAATTTCAGCATCGCCTTGCATGCCGGCGGGCGCTACCGCCTCACGCCGCTCTACGACGTGCTCTCGGCCTGGCCGGTGATCGGCAAGGGACCGAACCTGCTCGACTACCGCAAGCTCAAGCTGGCAATGGCGCTGCGCGGCAAGAACGCCCACGACAAGCTCGCCGAAATCCAGCGCCGGCATTTCGTGGACACCGCCGCGCGCTGTGGCCTGGGTCAGGCCGCGATGGAAGCCGCCATCGACGCGCTGGCCATCCGCCTGCCGGCCGCACTCGACGCCGTGGGCCAGCGTCTGCCCGACGGCTTTCCGCCGGCGGTGTTCAGCAGCATCGACGCCGGCGTGCGGCAATCGCTGGCGCGGTTGTAAACCGATTCGCCCGCACAAAAAACAAATCGGTCGCGTCGCCTGCCCGCGACGCGACCGACCGGCCTGCCAACCCCCGACTTCAGCGCGCGAACGCCACGTCGAGTGTCACCTGCACTTCATCCGCACCGCCCGCCGAGCACTTCATGCGCTTGATGGCGGCCTGCACGTACTTGTAATACTCCTTGGGACCCGAAACCGGCGTCGCCTCGACCACCTGACTGCCGCGCACCGTGATGCGGGTGCGCACCGTGCCGACCACGCCCACGCGGTCGAACGCGTCTTCGAGCGAGCTGGCCAGCACGCCCTGGTAACCCGGGCAGGCAAGGCTGATCTCCTGCTTGACCGGCTCGGGCTTGGCTTCGACCTTGGGCTCGGGCGGCGCGGGCGGTGCCGGCGGCGCGATGACGGCCGGCTCCTTGGGCGGCTGGGCCTGCACCGCGGCGATCACCGGCGCCTGCTGCACCACCGGCGCCACATCGGGCGGCGGCACATAGGCCGGCGGCGGCGGCGTCTTGACCTTGGGCGTCTCCTTGATCTTCTCGACCTTGGGCGGCGGCGGGGGCGGCGGCTGGTCCGGGATGATCGTCATCGTGATCGGCTTCTTCACGATCTCGATCGCCTGGCGCGCCAGCCCCGAGGCCAGGGCCCAGCCGAGCAGCAGGTGAACGGCGATGACCACCGCCAGCCCCACGCTGCGGTTGCCGGCGGGCGTCTTTCCGTAGGCCGCCGAGCGCGGCAGCGTGGCGGCTGCACGGGCGCTCTGCGGGATGACATTGGGCAAGGCATTCGCACTCATGGAGTCCTCACTGATCGATGAACTGCTCGCTGCCGATCACGCCGAGCTTTTGCAGCCCCGCCTGATTGACCGCGATCATCACGTCGGCAAACACGTCGTACTTCGATCCCTTGTCGGGGCGCACATGAATCTCGGGCTGCTCCGCCTGACCTGCGGCGGCGGCCAGCTTGGCCTTGAGGTCGCCCTGATCGGCCACCGGCAGACCGTTCCAGAACACGGTGCTGGCCGGATCGATGTCGATGCGCACCACCTCGGGCTTGAAGTCGCTCGGCGGCGGATTGCCGACCGGCAGATTCAGATTCACCGAATGCAGCTGGATCGGGATGGTGATGATGAGCATCACCAGCAGCACCAGCATCACGTCGATGAGCGGCGTGGTGTTGATGTCGGCCACGGGAAGGTCGTCGACGATCTCGCGGCGCTTCTTGCGCAGTCTGCTCATGGCGTCATCCCTTCGGCGGCGGTTCGGTGATGAAGCCCACCTTCAGGATGCCGGCGCGCTGGCAGGCATAGAGGATGCGGCCCACGGCGGCGTAATCGCTCTTCGAGTCGCCACGCACATGCACTTCGGGCTGCGGATCCTGCACCGCCACCTTCTTGAGCTTCTCGACCAGCGCATCGGTGCTTTCCACCTTGCCGTCGAACCAGAAGATGCCGCCCTGAGTGTCGACCGACAGCACGATGTCCTGCGGCTTGCTTTCGCGGATCTCGTTGCGCTTCTTCGGCAGCTCGACCGGCACCGAGTAGTTGGCCACCGGAATCGTGATGAGGAAGATGATGAGCAGCACCAGCATCACGTCCACGAGCGGCGTGGTGTTGATGGCCGATACCACCTCGTCCTCGCCGCCACCGGCGGCGGGAATGTTCATTGCCATGACTGGCTCCTTCGGCGCCGCGCGGGGCTCAGGCGGGCTGGAGCTGGCCGTTGTGCGGCACGGCGGCAGACGAGGAAGACGGATTGGATTGCTGGGCCACGGCGCCGCTCAGCAGCACCGAATGCAGTTCGCCCGAGAAGTCGCGCACATCGTCGAGCGCGGCCACGTTGCGACGCAGCAGCCAGTTGTAGCCGAGCACCGCCGGCACCGCGACCGCCAGACCGATGGCGGTCATGATGAGCGCCTCGCCCACCGGACCGGCGACCTTGTCGATGCTGGCCTGACCGGCCACGCCGATGGCGGTGAGCGCGTGATAGATGCCCCAGACCGTGCCGAACAGACCCACGAACGGCGAGGTGGAACCGACCGTGGCGAGGAAGCTCAGGCCGGCGCCCAGGCGGCGCTGCACGCGCTCGGTGGCGCGGTGGATCGAGAGGTCGACCCAGTCGTTGAAGTCGACATGCGCATGCAGGCCGCTGTGGCGCTGGGTGGCTTCGAGGCCGGCTTCGGCGATGAAGCGGAACGGGCTCGATTCGGCCAGCTTGCCGGCGCCGGCCTGCACCGTGCCGGCATTCCAGAAGTCGCGCGCGGCGGCCTTGCCATGCCGCCCGATGCGGGTCTGCTCAAGCAGCTTGGTGATGATGACGTACCAGCTGCCGGCGCTCATGACGGCCAGGATGCTGAGCACCGCCTTGGCGACGAAGTCGCTCTGGGTCCAGAGCGCGCCGATGCCGTAGGGGTTGTCTACCTGCACCGGAGCGGCGGTCTGGGCCTGGGCCAGCGAGGCGAAGGCGAGGAGGGCGGCAGCACCACCGATGCGCCGGAAGGTGGAGAGGGTCGAGGGCTTCATCTTCATCTGCTTGTTGTCGTGTGAACGGACGAGGTCGCCACGGCGGGCCGGCATGGTCGGCGCGGCGCGATGGCCCTCGGAGACTGCTGCCCCCGACAGTCGGCCCCCGGCGATTGAAGATGCATTTGCCGTACAGCTAAATTGGCGGCGGCGGGCCCGGTTTTCGGACTGGCATCGAATCATCCCGGCGGATGTGTACTGCGAGGGAACGAGTGGCCAGTGTCGCGAGCGCACCCGGACCGGTAAAGAACGCGATTCGCAGATGAATATTCGGGATCGGGCGCGGGCTGCGTGTCAGGCCGCAGCAGCCTGCCCAACATGCAGCAGCACGGCTTCACCCCTGATCGATATGCAGCAGAGAGCTCGCCGGCGGCAGCTCAGCCGGCGACCCAGGCGGCGACGGCGGCCGGCGCGCGGAAGTCGCCGGCCGAGCGGGCCGCGTCGCCGCCGATGACGCCGCCGGCCAGCCGCGACAGATCGCTGCCCGGCCCCAGCTCCAGCGCGCGGTCGATGCCGGCTTCGGCCAGGGCGTCGTTGCAGATGTCCCAGCGCAGCGGCGCGGCGATCTGGGCCGCGAGCGTGTCGATGGCGGCGGCGCGGGTCTGCACGCGCCGGCCGTCGATGCCGGCCAGCACCGGGCAGCGCGGCGCGGCCAGCGCGCTGGATTCGAGCGCGGCGCGGAAGGCGGCGGCGGCCGGCGCCAGCCAGCGCGTGTGCGACGGCACGCCGACGCGCACCGGATGCAGATGGCCCGGCGGCAGACCCGGCGCGGCGAGCAGCGCGGCCAGCGCCGCCGGCGGCCCGCCGATGACCAGTTCGCCGCCCGGGCGGTGGATGGAAACGGCGGCGCCGGCCTCGGCGAGCGCGGCATGCAGCCGGGCCTCGCCAGCGCGGGCGCGCGGACCGCGCCACAGCAGCAGGCGCGGCGCGTCGGAGGCCGGTTCGAGCGCGGCGGCGGCTTCGTCCATGAAGCGCGCGCGCAGCCGCACCAGATGCAGCGTCTCGGCGGCATCGAGCGCGCCGGCGACGTGGTAGGCGACCAGCTCGCCGAGCGAATAGCCGGCCACCAGCGCCGGTGCCGGCAGCAGCGGGCCGAGCCGCGCCCACGCGGCAAGCTGGAAGAAGGCGATGGCGAACTGCGCCGGCCCGTTGCGGTAGAGCGCCGCCGCGTCGAGCCCGGCCCACCAGCGCGCCACGTCCTCGCCGAGCGCGGCGCTGGCGGCATCGCGCAGCGCCGCGAGGTCGGGCGCGGTCATCAGCGCGTCGAGCATGCCGGGCTGCTGGCCGGCCTGGCCGGGGCAGAGGATGGCGAGCCGGCTCATGGCTGGCCGTCGAGCGCCTCGACCACCAGCGTCGCGGCGACCAGATCGGCGCTGCCGCCCGGGCTGAGCCGGCGCGCGACGAAGTCTTCATGCAGCGCGCACAGGCGCGCGGTCCAGCCTTCGGCCAGCACGCCGCCGTCGGCCTCGAAGGCGAGCGCGGCGGCGCGTGCATGGGCCAGCCCGTCGGCGCCGCCGCGCCAGAGCAGATTGGTGTCGTCGAGCCGCGCCATCAGCGCCATCAGGCAGCCGACGACGGCGCGCTCGCCGTCCACGCCGGCGCCGCGCAGACGCCGCAGCGCCGGCAGGCCGACGCCGTGCACGGTCGGAAAGCCGGCCGCCGCCTCGGCGCGCGCGCCGCCGGCCGCATGCGCGCGGAACACCGCGTTGCCATGCGTGCCCGGCGCCTGCGCGCGCGCCGCGACGATGGCCGCGCCCCAGCGCCGCGCCACGATCCGTCCGCAGCCCTGCCCGCCCCAGCGCGCGGGTTGCGCCGCGCGCAGCCCGGCCGCCGCCGCCAGCAGGCCCAGGTTGAAGATGGCGCCGCGATGCGTGTTGACGCCGGCGGTCGCGGCGCGCATGCGCAGCTCGGCGTCGATGCCGATCTGCTGCAGGTCGGCGAGCGGCGCGTCGGCGGCGCCGGCCTCGGCCATCGCGGCGAAGGCGCCGTCGAGCGCGGTCACGCTGGCGAGGAAGGTGCGGATGTCCATGTCGCGGTGGCTGCCGGCGTCGCGCGGCGTGACCAGCCCGGGCTTGGGCCAGGCCAGCGCCTCGTCGCGCAGCGCGTGCAGGCAGAGCGCGTCGATGCGGCGCGCGAGCGTGGCGGCGCGCACCCCGGCGTGGCGAGCGGGCCGGATCGGCGCCGTGGGCGCGACGCGCGCGAGGGCCAGTGGCGGTGTCGGCTCAAGCGGCATGGCGTGCTCCGTCGACGGCGCCCGCGAGCCAGTCGTCGAACGCGATCAGCGCGACCGCCGTGTCCGACTTGGCGAGGCAGCTCGCCGCGCCGCCGCGTGCCAGCGCCGCAGCAGCCTCGCGCCAGGCCACGGCCCAGTCGCCGAGCCGCAGTTCGCCATCGAGCGGCAGCATGCGCGCGGCAACCGGCAGCCAGTCGAGCGCGCGGCGCAGCGCAGCCGCATCGGCGCAATCGACCACCAGGTCGATGTCGCTGTCGGGCCGCAGGCAGGGCTCGCCGGTGAAGTGCTGGTTGACCAGCGAGCCGCAGACGCCGACGCGCAGGCCCAGCGCCTCGGCCTCGGCATCGAGCCGCTTGAGCGCGGCGCGCCAGCCGGCCGGCGCGGCGTCGACCAGCTCGCGCGGGCGCGGCGGCTCGGCGTGCCACTGCACCGACTCGGGCGGGAAGGCCAGCGCCACGCGGCGCCGCGCGCCGGTGCCCGGCAGCGTGAAGCCGGCCGCGACACCGGCGGCCGGGTGGGCGCCCGGCATCTGGCGGCTCACGACCACCGGCCGGCCCTCGGCGATCCAGGCTTGCAGCGCATCCCGGTCGGCGGGCGCGGCGACGGCGGCGGCCGGGCCGTCGGTGCGCAGCCACACCAGATCGTGCCGGCGCCAGCGCTTCATGCGCGCGCCTCGCGCAGCACCTGCGCGGCCACGGCGGCGGCGAGCTTGCGTCCGCCGCGTTCGGCGCCGAGCGCGGCGCGTTCGTCCGCCGCATGCCCGTCGTCGGCCGCGAGCGCCTCGGCCAGCAGCGCCGGCCAGCCGGCCTCGGGCCAGATGTCGTGCACCGCGCCCATGCGCCAGTAGTTGTCGGCGCCCGGCGCGAACACCGGCGAGCTGAGTGCAAGGGCTTGCAGGTCTTCGAGCGGCAGCTTGGTCACGCGCGCCATCGCGCGCAGATCCATCACCCGCACCTGGGCGCCGGGCAGCGCGATCGCGCGGTCGGCCAGCAGCCCGAAGGCCAGAAAGCCGCCGCTGACCGCCTCGCCATGGATCAGCGCCAGCGTGCGGTGGCCGCGCCGCCGCGCCAGATCGACGCAGCGCGCGATGTGCGCGAAATAGCCGTTCACGCCCAGCAGCTCGTCATGCCGCGACAGCGCCTGACCCGAGGTGCTGGCGATGAAGACGATGGGCCGCGCCGCCTCGGCATCGGCGGCCATCGCGTCGAGCACCGCGCCGGCCACGCGCAGCGCCAGCGTCACATCCACCGCCGCGCGGTCCCAGGTGCCGATCACATGCACCGGGCCGGCATCGGTCTCGGCGCTGCCGCACACAAAGCTGCCTTCGACCGCGATGCGATGGCGCCCGGCGCCGAACAGCGCGTCGAACAGCGCCGGCGCATCGGCCGACTGATTGAGGTCGTCGCTCATGTCGCGCTCCCGTGGGCGCCGGCCTCGGCCAGCGCGCGTTCGAATTCGGCCGCCGCCAGCATCGGCACCCGCGCGGGTTCGGCAAAGCCGCGCGCGCGCCACACCTCGGCGCCGTCGCGGGTGTCGGCAAAGTGCGTGGCGCGCTCGGCCAGCGCCGCGTGCGCGCCGCGCAGCGCGGCCAGCTCGGCATCGGGCGCCGGCGCGCCGGGCCATGCCGCCAGCCAGTCGAGCGCCGCCGCGCGGAAGGCCGCCACGTCGTCTTCCACCAGCCGGTCGGCCTCGCCGAGCGCGCGGCGCAGCTTGCCGCCGGTCACGCGCCACACCAGGGCGCGGTCGCGCGAGTCGAACTCCTCCACGCCCTTCACCGTCTCGATCACCTCGGGGCCGGACAGGCTCAGCCGGCCTTCCTCCGACATCAGCACCGCGCTGCACAGCCGCGTGACGATGCCCATGCCGCCGAAGGCACCGCAGCTGCCGCCGACCAGCGCGATCACCGGCACGCCGGCCGCGCGCGCCGCCAGCAGCGCCCGCATCACCTCGGAGATGGCGATCAGCCCGGCATTGGCCTCGTGCAGCCGCACGCCGCCCGAATCGACCAGCAGCAGCACCGCCGCCGGCCGTTCGGCGCGCGCGCGGTCGAGCAGGCCGCGCAGCTTGGCGCCGTGCACCTCGCCGACCGCGCCGCCGTTGAAGCGGCCTTCCTGCGCCGCGATCAGCACCGGCCGGCCACCGAGCCGCGCCGCGCCGACCGCAATGCCATCGTCGAAGGACACGGGCGCGCCGAGCGCCGCCAGATGCGGGCTGGTGCGGCGCTCGGCCGGCCCGCAGAACTCGGCAAAGCTGGCGTCATCGACCAGCGCCGCGATGCGCGCGCGTGCCGTGGCCTCGTAATAGCTCGTGCGTCGCGGCGTCATGGCGCGCTCCTGAAAGCCTCGAAGGCCTGGCCGAGCCGCAGGCTCACCACCGCCGGCGTCGCGCCGGCATCGTTGATCGACAGGCGCAATCCGCCCACCGCATGGCGCGCCGCAAAGTCGGCCAGCACCGCGCGCCAGATGTCGCCGAAGCCCTCGGCCGAGGTCGCCACGGCAATGCTGCACAGCGCGGGCGCGCTGCCCGGCTCGACCAGCACTTCGAGGTTGCCCGAGGCCACCACGCCGCACAGCACGGCGCCGGCGCGGGCCGCGTCGGGTGCGTCGGGCGGCGCACCGGCACGCCAGTCGCGCGCGGCAAATTCCATCGTCATGTTTTCCATCGCGCTCACCAGTTGCGGAACTTCTTGGGCGGGTCGTACAGCCCGCCCGAGGCATGGACCAGGTCCTTGATGCTGCGGGCCGCGAGCAGGTCGCGGTTGGCGCGGCGGATGTCGATGCCCAGGTCCTCGGGCCGGCGGATCACGCCCCGGTCGCGCAGGTTTTCGACCGCCTGCCGGTCGCGCGCCAGACCCACCGGCGTGTAGCCGGCCACGCCACGGATCGCCTGCTCGCGCTCCTCGGGCGTGCGGCACAGCAGCAGGTTGGCGATGCCGTCCTCGGTGATCACATGGGTCAGGTCGTCGCCGTAGATCATCACCGGCGGCAGGTCCATGCCCGAGGCTTCGGCCAGCGCCCAGGCGTCGAGCGTCTCGACGAAGGTCGGCGCCATCTGCTCGCGGAAGGTTTCCACGGTCTGGATCACCAGCTTCTGGCCGCGCGGCATCGCGCCCGGCGCGCGGCCCTCGGCGCCGGCCTTGAGCCAGGTGGGGCTGGCATGGCGCCGGCCGCGCGCGTCGGCGCCCATGTTGGGCGCGCCGCCAAAGCCGGCGATGCGGCCCTTGGTGGCGGTGGAGCTGTTGCCCTGCAAGTCGATCTGCAAGGTCGAGCCGATGAAGCAGTCGCAGGCGTAATGGCCGGCCGCCTGACTCATCGCGCGGTTGCTGCGCAGGCTGCCGTCGGCGCCGACGAAGAAGATGTCGGGCCGCGCCGCGACGTAGTTCTCCATCCCCACTTCCGAGCCGAAGCAATGCACCGACTCGACCCAGCCCGCCTCGATGGCCGGAATGAGCGTGGGATGCGGATTGAGCGCCCAGTGGGTGCAGATCTTTCCGCGCAGCCCCAGCTCCTCGCCGTAGGTGGGCAGCAGCAGCTCGATGGCCGCCGTGTCGAAGCCGATGCCGTGGTTGAGCCGGCGGATGCCGTACTCGGCATACAGGTGGATCGCCATCATCGCGGTCAGCACCTGGGTCTCGGTGACGATGGCCGGATCGCGCGTGAACAGCGGCTCGACGTAATGCGGCGTCGGCGCCTGCACATGAAAGTTGACCCAGCCGGCCGGGATGTCCACGCGCGGCAGCGTGTCGACGATCTCGTTGACCTGGGCGATCACGATGCCGCCCTTGAAGGCCGTGGCCTCGACGATCACCGGCGTGTCCTCGGTGTTGGCGCCGGTGTAGAGGTTGCCCTCGCGGTCGGCCGCCTGCGCCGCGATCAGCGCCACGTTCGGCGTCAGGTCGACGAAGTAGCGCGCGAACAGTTCGAGGTAGGTGTGGATCGCGCCGATGGCGATCTGGCCGCTCTCCACCAGCCGCGCCAGCCGGCCGGCCTGCGGCCCGCTGAAGCTGAAGTCGATGCGGTCGACCTGGCCGCGCTCGATGATGTCCACATGCTCGGGCAGCGCCAGCACCGACTGCACCAGATGCAGCCCGCGCACCCGCTGCGGATCGGTCTGTACCAGCGCGCGGGCCAGAAAGTCGGCCTGCTTCTGGTTGTTGCCCTCGATGCAGAGCCGGTCGCCGGCGTCGATGACGGCTTCGAGCAGCGCCACGATGCGATCGGGCGGCACGTTGCGCGTGGGACTCACGGCGGCCGCGCGTTCGAGCGCGGCGGCACGCTTGCGGCCGAGCCGGTCCCAGCGGCCGGCCGTGCTGTCGGTGACGGTGTTCATGCTCAGCGTCCCGTCGCGCCCATGACCGCATCCGGCAGCGCCGTCGCAATCCCGGGGAAGAGGCAGAGCAGCAGCACCGCCACGAACATCAGCCCGAGGAAGGGCATCACGCCCCAGATCACGTCCTTGAGCGGAATGTCGGGCGCCACGTTCTTGATGACGAAGATGTTGAGCCCGACCGGCGGATGGATCAGGCCCATCTCCATCACGATGGTCATGAGCACGCCGAACCAGATGAGATCGAAGCCGGCGGCCTTGAGCGGCGGCAGCACGATGGGCGCGGTCATCAAAATGATCGACACCGGCGGCAGGAAGAAGCCCAGCACCACCACGAAGCCGAGGATGGTCGCCAGCAGCACCCAGCGCGACAAGTGCAGTTCCACGATCCATTCGGCCGCGCTCTGGCTGATGTGCAGATAGCTCATCACGTAGGAGTACAGCAGCGACATGCCGATGATGAACATCAGCATCGTCGACTCCTTGAGCGTGCTGGCGAGGATGGGCTTGACCTGGCTCGGCCGCCACACGCCGTAGATGACGGCGATGAGGCCCAGCGCCAGCAGCCCGCCCAGCCCGGCGGTTTCCGACGGCGTGGCGAAGCCGCCGTAGAGCGCCACCATCACGCCGATCAGCAGCACGATGAAGGGCAGCACGCGCGGCAGCATGCGGGTCTTGTCGGCCAGCGTGAAATGCTCTTCATGCAGATAGGCCGACTTGGCGCCGCCGCCCTCATAGACCTTGAGCGCCACCGCGTATTCGCGCCTGAACTTCCACGCCGCATAGCCCGAGAACAGCAGCACCAGCAGCACGCCCGGCCCGATGCCGGCGAGGAACAGCCGGCCCAGCGACTGCTCGGCCGCGACCGCGAACAGGATCATCACGATCGACGGCGGCAGCAAAATTCCGAGCGTGCCACCGGCCGCGATGATCCCGGCCGCAAAGCCCGGCGAATAGCCGCGCGCCCGCATCTCCGGAATGCCCGCGCTGCCGATGGCCGAGCAGGTAGCCGGGCTGGAACCGGCCATCGCCGCGAACAGCGCGCAGGCAAACACGTTGGCGATGCCGAGCCCGCCCGGCACCTTGTGCAGCCAGGCGTGGATGGCCGAGTACAGGTCGGCGCCGGCGCGGCTCTTGCCGATGGCCGCGCCCTTCAGGATGAACAGCGGGATCGCCAGCAGCGTGATGCTGGCCATTTCCTCGTAGACGTTCTGCGTCACCGTGTCGAGCGACGCCGCCGGCATGAAGAAGTACATGAACAGCACGGCGATGGCGCCGAGCGCAAAGGCGATGGGCATGCCCGAGAACATCAGCAGCAGCGTGCCGACGCCGTACATGGCCCCGATGGCGGCGGCGCTCATGCTCGCGGCTCCCGGTGGAAGTGCATGACCAGTTGCAGCAGCAGTTGCAGCGTGAGCAGCGTCATGCCGGCCGACATCAGGCCATAAGGGATCGCGAGCGGCGGCGCCCACGACGACGAGGTGGTCTGGCCGTCCACCCAAGCCTCGTGGAACAGCGTCCACGACTTCCACGTAAAGAAGGCGCAGAAGGCCGTCGAGACGATGTCGCAGAACACCTGGCGCGCCCGGTTGACCGCCGGCGGCAGCAGCCCCGCCACCGCCTCGATGCCGATGTGGCCGCGCTGGCTCTGCACATGGGCGCCGCACAGGAAGGTGGCGCCCACCAGCAGGAACACCGCCGCCTCGTCCTGCCAGTCGGTCGGGATGTGCAGGAAGTAGCGCAGCACCACGCTGCCGGTGAGGATGGCGCAGGCGGCCAGCAGCGCCAGCATCGACAGCAGCAGCACGCTGCGGTTGACGAAGCCGAGCGCGCGGCCGGCCAGCCCCAGGGCGCCGCGCACCGGCAGCACCGGCGCGGCCGGCGCGTGCCCTTCAAGCTCGAAGCCGTGGCTCATAGCGTCTTCTCCACCAGCTTGAGGATGCGGGCGCAGCCGTCGTTCTTGGCGGCGTAGTCCTTCCACGCCGTCTCGCGCGCGATGGCCTGCCACTTGGCCACGGTGGCGGCGCTCATGTCGCTGGCCTTGCCGCCGGCCTTTTCATAGACCTTGGCCACCTGCTCGTCGTCGGCCTTGGCGGCGTCGAGCGCGAACTTTTCCATCTCGGCGCCGACGGTCATGATCAGCTGCTGCTGGTCCTTCGGCAGCGCCTCGAACAGGCTGCGCGAAATCATCAGCGGCTCGAACATGAACCAGTAGGTGCGGCCGCGCCCGGTGGTGAGCTGCTTGGCGACTTCCTCCAGCCGGAACGAGATCAGGCTGGTGGAAGACGTCATGGCCGCGTCGAGCGCGCCGGTCTGCATCGCGGCATAGATCTCGTTCGACGGCAGCGACAGCACGGCGGCGCCGGCCTGCTTGAGCACCATGTCCATCTCGCGGCTGCCGCCGCGAACCTTCATTCCCTTGGCATCTTCTGGCTCGACGATGGCCTTGCCCCGGCTGGCGGTGCCGCCGGCCTGCCAGATCCAGCTCACCAGCAGCACGCCCTTGTCGGCCAGCACGTCGGCGAGCGCCTTGCCCACCTCGGCGCCCTTCCAGCCCATGCCCTGCTCGTAGGAGGTGACCACGCCCGGCATCAGGCCGATGTTCACCTCGGGCACCTCGCCGCCGGCATACGACAGCGGCACCAGCGACATGTCGAGCGCGCCCTTGCGCATGGCGCTGAACTGGGCGTTGGTCTTCATCAGCGACGAGCCCGGATAGACCGTGGCGCCGAGCGCGCCGCCCGAGCGCTTTTCCAGCTCGGCGGCGAACTTGCGGCAGAGCCGGTCGCGGAAGTCGCCCTCGGTGAGCGTGCCGCCCGGGAACTGGTGCGAGATCTTGAGATTGGTGGCGGCGAACGCGCGATTGCCCAGGACGGGCAATGCGAGCGCGCCGGCGGCGAGGCCTTGGACAAGGCTGCGGCGGTGGCGATTCATGGAGCGTCTCCTCTCCGGGGTGGGCGGCGGCGCCGGCGGCGCAAGGGCCGCGCGGTCAGCGCCAAACTGGGTGTTCATCGCAAGGAGGCTGAAACCCGGCTGCGTTTATGTATTCGCAAGCTCTCGTCTTGTATGCACGTTATTACCGCTTGAATGCATGAGTCAATCGGTACGTATAATTAACCCCGCGTTCTGCATGGAGGTGTCATGAGCAGCCAGCCACCGCGTCGCTCCGAGCAGTTGAGCGATGCCATCGAGGAATTGATCGTCACCGGCGCCTACGTGCCCGGCATGCGGCTCGACGAGCAGGAGCTGGCCGACCGCTTCGAGGTGTCGCGCACGCCGGTGCGCGAGGCGCTGATCCAGCTCGCGGCGATCGGCATGGTCGAGATCCGGCCGCGTCGTGGCGCCGTGGTGGCCGAGATCGGCTCCGACCGGCTGTGCGAGATGTTCGAGGTGATGGCCGAACTCGAAGCCATGTGCGGCCGGCTCGCCGCGCGCCGCATCGGCACCGCCGAGCAGCAGGCGCTGCGCGCCGCGCACGAGGCCTGCCAGGCCGCGCGCGATGCCGGCGACGCCGACCGCTACTACCAGCTCAACGAGGAATTCCACGCCCGCATCTATGCCGCCAGCCACAACGGCTTTCTGGAAGAGCAGGCGCTGACGCTGCACCGCCGGCTGCGGCCCTATCGCCGGCTGCAACTGCGGGTGCGCAACCGCATGAGCACCTCGTTCAGCGAGCACGGCGCGGTGGTCGACGCCATCCTCGCCGGCGACAGCGAAGGCGCGGCCGAGCAGCTGCGCAGCCACGTCATCGTGCAGGGCGAGCGCTTTGCCGATCTGGTGTCGTCGGTCGCGATGCTGGGCCGCGAGCGCGAGGCGCTGGCCGTCAACCAGCGCTGAGGCGCGCGCCACAGCGGCCGAAGAAACGCGGCTTTCCCACGTTGTTCGGCCGCTTGTCATCGGGACCAGCCCCTATCCTCGGCAAGGATCGGTGCGCCTTCGCGCATCGCGCACGCCGCAGGACGCCATGGAGGACCCCACCGACGCCGCCGGCTCGCTCGACCCCGCCGACTGGGGTGCCTTGCGCGAGCAGGGCCATCGCATGCTCGACGATCTCTTCGATCATCTCGAAGGGCTGCGCGCGCATCCGGTCTGGCAGCCGATCCCGGCCGAGCTGCGCGCCGGCTGGCGCGCGCCGCTGCCGCGCCAGCCGGCGCCGCTGGCCGAGGCGCATGCGCGCTTCATGGCCGAGGTGCTGCCGCATTCGGTCGGCAATGCGCATCCGCGCTTCATGGGCTGGGTGCAGGGCGGCGGCACCGCCGTGGGCATGCTGGCCGAGATGCTGGCCGCCGGCCTCAACGCCAATCTGGGCGGGCGCGACCAGATGCCGCTCGAAGTGGAAAAGCAGATCGTCGTCTGGATGCGCGAGCTGTTCGGCTTTCCGGCGACGGCGGGCGGGCTGTTCGTCACCGGCTCGTCGATGGCCAATTTCATCGGCGTGCTGGTCGCGCGCACCCGGGCGCTCGGCGAAGGCGCGCGCCGCCACGGCCTGCGCGACAGCGGCCATCGGCTGGTCGGCTATGCCGGCAGCAGCGCGCACGGCTGCCTCGCGCGCGCCTTCGACATGGCCGGCCTGGGCAGCGATGCGCTGCGCCGCGTGCCGGTCGACGCCAACCACCGCATCGACGTGGCCCAGCTCGCCGCGACCATCGCGATGGACCGCGCCGCCGGCCTGCAACCCTTCTTTGTGGCCGGCACCGCCGGCACGGTGGACGTGGGCGCCATCGATCCGCTGACCGAGCTGGCCGACCTGTGCGCACGCGCCGGACTGTGGTTCCACGTCGATGGCGCCTTCGGTGCGCTCGGCATGCTGGCGCCCGGCGTGGCGCCGCTGCTGGCCGGCATCGAGCGCGCCGACTCGATCGCGCTCGACTTCCACAAATGGGGCCAGGTGCCCTACGACGCCGGCTTCATCCTGGTCCGCGATCAGGACGACCAGCTCGCCGCCTTCGCCGCGCCGGCCGCCTATCTGGCGCGCGACACGCGCGGGCTGGCGGCCGGCTCGCCCTGGCCCTGCGATCTCGGGCCCGACCTGTCGCGCGGCTTTCGGGCGCTGAAGACCTGGTTCACCTTCGCCACCTACGGCACCGATGCCATCGGCGCGGCCATCGACCGCAGCTGCGCACTCGCGCGCGGGCTGGCCGAGCGCATCGCCGCCGAACCGGCGCTGGAGCTGCTGGCGCCGGTCGCGCTCAACATCGTCTGCTTCCGCCATCGCGGCGGCGCCGGCGATCCGCGCTTTGGCCGCCGCGCCGCCGACCGCGCCGCGCTCGACCGCTTCAACGCCGACCTGGTCGCCGACCTGCACGAAGCCGGCATCGCCGTGCCCTCCACCACCGTCATCGACGGCCGGCTCGCGATCCGCGCCGCCGTCGTCAACCACCGCACCGACGCCAGCGACCTTGCCGCGCTGGTCGATGCCGTACTCGCCCGCGCCGCCCTCCGGCTCGGCGCCGACAAGACCGCCTCATGAGCAGCAACAGCGCCGTTCCGGCCGCCCTCGCCCCTCCGCAATCCGTGCCCGCCCGCGCCGCCGACGACGGCAGCGGCCCCGGCCTCATGGGCCTCGCCCGCCTCATGCGGCTGGCCTTCGACAAGGCCGATCTCGTGCCGATCTCGCAGGCGCTGATCGCCCGCGCCAGCAGCGCCGAAAGCGATGCCGACGCGCTCATGGACCTGTCCACGCTGCTGCAACTGCAAGGGCTCGACGACCTCGGCCGCGCCACGCTGGCCCAGGCGCTGCAACTGCGCCGCGTGTACCGGCTGCCGGCCGCGCGCCCGCCCGCGCTGCAACTGCTGATGCTGATGGCGCCCGGCGAACTCATGGCCAATGCGCCGCTGCCCTTCCTGTTCGAGGACGGCGACGTGGCGCTGACCCAGCTCTACCTGATGCCCGGCGAGCCGATCCCGGCCGAGCTGCCGCCGCACGATCTGGCCTTTGTCGCCATCTCGGAGTCGGACGAGAACCGCGCCGTGCTGGCGCGCCTGGGGCGCGCCATCGCCGGCTGGCCGCGCCCGGTACTCAACCTGCCGGGCCGCATCGCGCTGACCGCGCGCGACCGCGCCTGCGAGCTGCTGGCCGACGTGCCCGGCCTGCGCATGCCGGCCACCGCGCGCGCGCCGCGCGCCGCGCTGCAAGCCATCGCCAACGGCCGCGCGCCGCTCGACCGGCTGCTGCGCGACGGCCCCTGGCCGCTGATCGTGCGGCCGGTCGATTCGCATGCCGGCCACGGCCTCGAAAAGATCGACGATGCGCGCGCGCTCGGCGCCTACCTGGCGCGCCAGCCGGAGCGCGAATTCTTCATCGCCCGCTTCATCGACTACCGCGATGCCGACGGCCTGTTCCGCAAGTTCCGCGTGGCCCTGGTCGATGGCGTGCCGCATGCCGGCCACATGGCCATCTCGGCCGACTGGATGATTCACTACCTCAACGCCGGCATGACCGACAGCGCCGCCAAGCGCGCCGAGGAAGAAGCCTTCATGCGCGACTTCGACAGCGGCTTTGCACGCCGCCATGCCGGCGCCTTGCAGGCCATCGCCCAGCGCTTCGGGCTCGACTGGCTGGTGGTCGATTGCGCCGAGACCGCCGCCGGCGAGCTGCTGGTGTTCGAGGTCGATCCGGGCGCGGTCGTGCATTCGATGGATCCGGTCGAACTCTTTCCCTACAAGCGCGCGCCGATGCAGCGCGTGTTCGCCGCCGTGCGTGCCCTGCTGGCGCGCCGGCTTGCCCAGGCCGCCGCGCCACCCGCATTCCATTCCTGAGGAAGGCCACCGCCATGCCGCCCGCGCTCACGTCCGCCGCCCGTCCGTCCGCCTTCATCCCCGGCGCCGCCGCGCCGGCCCGCAGCACGCTGCATGCGGTCACGCCCGCGCCGCCGCGCTTTGCGCTGCCCGGCATGCGCGCCGCCACCGCCCAGCTGCTCACCGAGGGCGGCGACGACCGCATCCGGCCCGACGCCTTCGGCTTCAACCGCTACGGCTGCGCCAGCCTGCCCGATGCCGGCATCGTCGAGCTGGGCTCGTCGACCGCATCGGCGCTGTCGCCGGCCGGCTTCGACGCCGCCGCGCGGCTGCTCGGCCGCCTCGCCGGCCGGCCCGAATCGCAGGCCGCCGAAGCCGGGCGCATCCGGCGCGAACTGCTCGCGCTGACCGGCGCCGAGCGCGTCGACGGCAGCGAAGCGGTGCTCGCCGCCTCGGGCACCGATGTGCATCTGATCGCCATCACCCTGGCCGCCGGCCCCGAGCGCGCGCCGGTGCAGGCGGTGATGGCCGACGGTGCCGAAACCGGCAGCGGCGTGCCGCTCGCGCTCGACGGCCGGCACTTCGGCAGCCTGAGCTGCCGGGGCACGCGCGTGGCGCGCGGCGAGCCGGTCGGCGCGCTGGCGGCGGTCGCCACGCCGCGCCAGATCGCGCTGCGCGAGGCCGACGGCCAGCCGCGCCCGGCCGACGCCGTCGATGCCGATTTCGAGGCCGCCGTCGACGCCGTCGTGCGCCAGGGCGAGCGCTGCCTGCTGGTGCTCACCGATGTGTCCAAGACCGGCCTGGTCGCGCCCTCGGCCGACTGCGCCGCGCGGCTGGCCGCGCGCTACGGCGCCCGCCTGACGGTGCTGGTCGACGGCTGCCAGTTCCGGCTCGCGCCGGGCACGGTGGCCGACCATCTGGCGCGCGGCTTTGCGGTCGCGGTCACCGGCTCCAAGTTCGTCGGCGGGCCGGCCTTCAGCGGCGCGCTGCTGCTGCCGGCCGAGCTGGCCCGGCGCGCGCGCGGCACGCCGCTCGATGAATTGCGCGGCTATTCGGGCCGCGCCGACTGGCCGCTGCACTGGCCCGGCGCCACCGCGCTCGACACCGGCGCCAATCCCGGCCTGCTGCTGCGCTGGGAGGCCGCGCTGGCCGAGCTGCGCCGGTTTGCCGCGCTGGCGCCGGGCGCCGCCGACGGCTTTCTGGCCGACTGGGGCGCCGCCGTGGCCGCGCGGCTGGCCGCCGGGCCGCAGCGGGTCGCGCTGGCCGTGCCGGCGCTTGCGCGCGGCCACGACTGGGATGCGCGCCAGACCGTCTTCCCCTTCATCCCGCTCGATGCGGCCGGCCGGCCGCTCGCGCCGGCGCAGGTGGCGCAGCTGCACCGCCAGCTCGCCGGGCTCGATCTCGACTTCGGCGCCGCGCCGGCATTGCGCGTGAGGCTGGGCCAGCCGGTCGCCGCCGGCCTGCGCGACGGCCTGCCGGCCAGCGCCCTGCGCATCTGCGCCAGCGCGCGACTGGTCAGCGATGCGCTCGCCAGCCCGGCCGCGCAGGCCGCCGTCATGCAGCAGACGCAGGCCGCGCTCGACCGGCTCGATGCGCTGCTGACCGCGCCGGCCTGAGCCCGGCCGCCCGGGCGCGGCACCGAACTTGCTCGGAGCGGCCGGTCGCCGGCGCCGTCCGGCCGCCTCCCGTGCGCATTGCCGCCGGAGCCGCGCCGCCGCGCCGGCCCGCGCCACCGCCGCAAGCCGCCCGCGCGGCAATGCGCATCAAGCCCTTTCGGAACTCTTGATGCCCGCCATTGCGCCCCCGGAAATCCTGCTGCTCGCCTTCAGCCGCCAGCTCGGCAGCGATTTCGCCCGCAGCGAAACCCGGCTCGACGACTTTCTGCGCCGCGAACTCGCGCCGGAAAAAAGCCGCGCCATTCTCGACCGGCTGCTGCATTCGATCCTGGCCGATCTCGAACTCGATTCGCCGGCCGCCGACAGCGCCATTGCCGTCGCCCAGCTGGCCGAATTGACCGAGCAATACGCCGCGCTCGAAAACTACGTTGCCACCGGCAGCGCCGGCCCGGCGCAAATCCTGTGGCAATTGGCCAGCCATCTGCTCGCGCCGCAATTGGGCCGCTGGCTTGGCCTGTGGGCCTTGCGCGCCCAATCCGATCCGAGCCTGCCCGACGGCTATCTGCAATATCTGCCGACCGCCGATCTCGGCGCCGATCCGCCGCATCTGAGCCTGCCGCTCGACAGCCGGCTCGACTGGCTCGACCAGGCACTCGACGGCGGCCTCGCGCGGCAATTCGGCAGCGCCGACGCATTCGCCGGCTGGCGCAATGGCGCAATCCCCGACGCCGCTGCAATTCGCGCGCAATTCACTGACGATCTCGAATTGCAATTCAAGCCGCAATTCGGCGCCACGCCGGCGCAATTGCGTCGGCATTTGCTGATCGCGCGCGCGGTGCAATCGGTCTACCTGAGCCTTGGCGCGGCGCTGCACGGCCCGGCCTTCGATCCGCTCGATGCCGACGGTCGCCGCAACAAGGCGCTGCAACTCTTCGATCTGGCCCGGCTGGCCGCCAATCTCACGCTGGTCGCCGCGCGCGATGCCGACAGCGTCGAGGCGCAGGACCAGGCCTTCGAGGCGCTGATTCCGCCGCATCTGCGCAGCGGCGCCTTTTTGGCCGTGCTGCCGTCGCAGGCGCGGCAGCTGGCACGCCTGCTGCCGCGCCTGCTCGAACACCAGCTCGGCGAGGCCACGGCCGACTCGCCGCTCGACGATCTGTTCGCCTACACGCCCTATGAACTGGCCCGGCTCACCCGCGCCGCGCTCGACCGGCTGGCCGGCCTGGCCGCGCGCGACCGGCTCGCCGACGCCACGCGCGCCAGCCTCCAGCGCAAGCCGCACTGGAATCGCGTGGCGCAAATCGGCGATTACGACCTGCTGCGCTCGCTGGCGCGCGAAAAGCCGCTGGCGCTTTCATTGCGCCAGATGCTGCTGCGCCGGCTGCAACAACTGGCCGATACGCCCCGGCGCCAATTCGACACGATTGCGCTCGAACTCGAACAATTGCTCGATGGCGAAGACCGCCGCGCCCGACCCGACGATGCCGCCGACAAGGTCGCGCAATTGCTCGAACGCGCGCGCGCCCATTCGCTCGCCGACGAATTTGCGCCGCAGATTCATTATTTTGCCGCGCTGCATGCAATTGCCGGCGGCGATCTGGCCGAAGCCAATCGCCAATTCGATGCCGCATTGCAGGCCACGCGCCAGCACGGCATTGGCCAATTGCGCCCGCTGATCGCCAACGACGCCTTTGCCACCCTGGTCGCCAATCCGCAGGAAGCCGGCCTGTCCATCGACCGGCATGTCCGGCGTTTCGAGCAGTTGCGGCATTTCGGGCTGTTCCGCAATACCGCGCCCGAGGAATTGCCGGGCTTTCAGCAATACGTGGCCGAGGCCGCCGACTATTTCCATGCCGATCTGGCCTGGCCGTATGCCGGCCCGGCGCGCCGCCGCGCCGATGCGCTGCCGTCCTGGCGCAAGCATTACGAGGCGGTGCTGGAGCTGGTGCTCGGCGGCAATCAGGCCGGGCTGCAACGCTGGCTCGACAAGCAGCACGCGCTGCACGACCGCGGCCTGCGCGATGTCCACGGCGACAGCTTTCTGCTGCATCTGCTCAAGCAGCGCTCGACGCTGGCGGCGGGTCTGGCTGCCGGCAGCCGCAGCGGCCGGCTCGCGCCGGCGCAGGAAAAAGCCCTGCGCGATTTCCTCGCGCACTGGCCGGCAAGCATCGGCACGCTGATCGCGCGCTGGCCAAAACTGGTCAATCTGGCCGATTTCCGCCAGCAGACGCCGCTGATGCTGGCCGCCGACGACGGCGATCTGGCCACCGTGCAGGCGCTGCTGGCGGCCGGCGCCGGCGCCCTGGCGCGCGACCACCTGGGCCGCAGCGCGCTGTTCGCCGCCATCCATGCGCGCTCGGCCGACTGCGTGCGCGTGCTGCTCGACCATGCGCCCGAGCTGGCCCGGCTCAGCGCGCATGACGACGCCAGCCCGCTGCATGCCGCCGTGCGCGTCGGCGCGCCGGCCATCGCCGCCGCCCTGCTCCAGGCCGCGCCCGAGCTGGAAGGCGCGGTCGACAGCACCGGCCGCACGCCGGCCGTGCTGCTGCGCGAACTGCTCCAGCCCGAGCTGGCGGCCAGCCATGCGCGCTACATGCAGGCCAACCGGCGCGCGGTGGGCGATGGCGCCGAGTTCGAGGCGCTGGCGGGGCTGTTGCTGGGCGGGGTGGCGCTGGCCGCCGACTGAGCCTGCAACGGCGGATACACGGGCCGTGCCCGCGCGCCGGCCCGCGCTGCTAGGCTGGCCCGGCCTCCTCGCCGACCAAAGCCGCTGCCATGACCCCGCTCTCCATCCTCGACCTCTGCCCCATCCCCGACGGCCAGACCGCCGCCGACGCCTTCCGACGCGCGGCCGAACTGGCGCAGCACGCCGAAGCGCTCGGCTATGCGCGCTACTGGGTCGCCGAGCATCACGGCATGCCCGGCATCGCCAGCGCCGCGACCGCCGTGGTCATCGGCCACATCGCGGCGGCCACCCGGCACATCCGCGTCGGCGCCGGCGGGATCATGCTGCCCAACCATTCGCCGCTGGTCGTGGCCGAGCAGTTCGGCACGCTCGAATCGCTGTTCCCGGGCCGCATCGATCTCGGCCTCGGTCGCGCGCCCGGCTCCGACCGCGAAACCGCGCGCGCCCTGCGCCGCGACCTGCTGGCCGACGCCGACGGCTTTCCGCGCGATGTGCTGGAGCTGCTCGACTGGTTCGAGCCGCATTCGCCCGAGCGCGGCAGCGTGCGCGCCGTGCCCGGCGAGGGGCTGGCGGTGCCGGTGTGGATCCTCGGGTCGAGCCTGTTCGGCGCCCAGCTCGCGGCCACGCTCGGCCTGCCGTATGCGTTCGCCTCGCACTTCGCGCCAGCGCAGATGATGGCGGCGGTCGCGCTGTACCGGCAGCGCTTCAAGCCGTCGGCGCGGCTGGCCAAACCGCATGTGATGCTCGGCTTCAGCGTGTTTGCCGCCGATACCGATGCCGAGGCGCGGCTGCTGGCCAGCTCGCAGCAGCAGGCCTTCGTCAATCTGCGCAGCGGCCGGCCGGGCAAGCTGCCGCTGCCGCGCGCCGGCTATGCGGAAAACCTCGCGCCGCAGCAGCGCGCCGTCATCGACGACGCCCTCGCCTGCACCGCCACCGGCACGCCCGAAGCGGTCGCCGCCGAGCTGCGCGCCTTCATCGAGCGCACCGGCGCCGACGAGGTGATGGTGGCGTCGGCCATTCACGATCAGGCCTCGCGGCTGCGCTCGTATTCGCTGCTGATGCAGGCGATGCAGGCCGGCGGCTGAGCGCCCTCCCCCCGGACGGCCGGCAAGCTCCCTCACGCAAGGAGACCCGCATGAACCGCCTCATCCCCACCGCGCTGCTGGCGCTCGGTCTTGCCGGCGCGGCCCTGCCGGCGCCGGCCGCCCAGATCGAGATCGACTTCGCCGGCACCGTCACCGGCTTGTACCCGCGCCTGCCGCCGACGCTGCCCAACGAAATGCCGTCGAGCTGGATCGGCCTCGGCATGCACGGCAGCGTCTCGATCGACCTCGATTCGCCCTGGGTCGACAACCGCAGCTGGGCCTATGGCGACGAGCTGGCCGACCTCGGCACGCGGCCGGCCGGCGCGCGCTACTGGCTGCAGGTGAGCCTGACCAATCCCGACGGCAGCCTGGTCGGCCTGCCAAGCCATCCGGCCGGCAACGAAAGTGCCTACGCCGATCTCGCCGACGGCAGTGGTGGCGCCGAGGAATTGCTGATCCAGCGCTTCGGTGCCGCCACGTCGGAACCGCTGTCGCAGGACCGCTTCTCGCTCTACCTGGTGGGCCCGGCCGGCCCGCTGCTCGACGGCACCACCTTCCGCAGCCTGCGCGGCATCGACATCGGCGGACTGGTCTACGACCGCCAGGGCGATGTGTACGGACGGACCGACGATGGCCGGCGGGTCGGCTATGCCTTCCACATCGATTCGATCAGCCTCACCAACAGCGCGCCGGTGCCCGAGCCGGCCGCGGGCCTCGCGTTCGGCGTCGGGCTCGGCCTGCTCGGCTGGCGCCGGCGCGCGCAGGCAGTCGCCGGCGCGCGCTAGCCGGCCACGCCGCTCAGATGTCGGCCTTCAGGCTCAGCATGAAATTGCGCCCCGGCTGATAGCTGTACTGGTCGAAGCGCGCGCCCTTGCTGCTGGCCGAAATCGCCGTCGCCGACTGGCCGTTGAACAGGTTGTAGACGCCCAGCTGCACCTTGGCATTGCGCAGGCCCGGCACATCGACCAGCACCCGGCCCGCCGCCAGATCGACCGTGTTGTAGGCCGCGATGCGGTATGCCGCCGGCTCGCCGTCCTTGGCGAACTGGCTGCCCACGCGCTTGCCCACCAGCGAGCCGTTCCACACGCCGTCGCCGTAGAACACGCCGCTGGCCGCCGTCATGCTCGGCGCCTTGGCCACTTGCAGGCCGCTGTCGTTGGCCTCGGCGCGGTTCACCGAGCCATTGCCGTGCAGCGAGAAGCCGCTGCCCGCGTAGTACGTGAGCTGGGCCTCGGCGCCCTTGTAGGTCACTCCACCCTGGTTGTAGTAGACGAGGTCGTTGCCGGTGCCGGTCGACGCGATCTTGTTGCTGAAGCTGATGCGGTACAGGTCGGCGTCGAAGGCAAACCGCTCCGACTTGTGCACCACGCCCAGTTGCAGATTGCGCGAGGTCTGCGGATCGATGCTGCTGCGCGACGGGTTGTTCACATAGAAGTACGACAGGTCGGGCACCAGCATGCCGCGCGCGGTCTGCGCGTACACCGACCATTCCCGCGCGAGCCGATAGTTGGCCGTGAGAAAGGGCAGCGTGGTCGTGTAGGTGTGCGAGTACTCCAGCGGCGTGCGCGTGGTCTGGTTCACGCGGGCGTCGATCGAGCGCTCGAAGTGGACGTACTTGTAGCCGGGCGTGACGGTCAGCGCCTCGGTCGCGCGCCATTCGAATTCGGCAAACGGCTGGACCTGCTTCCAGCCCGAGTCCTGGTCGTAGGCGATGTCCTTCGGCGCGCTGCTTTCCTTGGGGTTGGGAATGCCGCCCAGCGTCCAGTCGAGGTCGCGCGTGTTGCGCAGCGTGCTGGCGTGTTCCCACCACAGGCCGGTGCGCGCGGTGCCGGCCGCAAACGTCTTGCCCAGCACCAGGATGTCGCCGAACACGCGATAGGCGTTGAGCTTGCTGTAGCCCGGCACATCGGTGTTGCCGGTGGCGCCGGCCTTGGTGCCGTTGGCAGTCGCGCCCGAGGCGTCCTGGCCCGACAGCGTCTGGTTGTTGTAGGCGTAGGTGTAGAGCTTGTTGTCGAGCGCGAAGCCGTTGCCCAGGTCGCTGACCAGACCCAGATAGTCGAAGTCGGTGCGCTTGCGGACGTTGTTGTAGCCCCAGTAGTTCTGGCTCTTCGGGTCGGCATTCAGGCTGTAGCTCTTGCCGAACAGCGCTACCTGCTCCTGCGTCACGCCGGCCTTGTCGGGCGCGTTGTACTTCTCGTCCGAGCGCGCGGCGAACAGCGTGAGCGTGGTGCCCGGCACCAGCGGCAGCTGGGCCTTGAAGGTGACGTTGTCGCCGCCGAAGCCGCTCCAGGTCTGGCGCCCGTTGGTCTCCACATGCGAGACCTGGATCGACGCGGCGAGGTCGTGCGATTCCTTCAGCACGCCGGTGTTCACCTCGGCGCCGATCAGCCGCGTGTTCCACGAGCCATAGCTGGCGAAGGGGCTGAAGGTGGTGGTCTCCATCAGCTCGCGCGACACCAGGTTGACCGAGCCGCCGAAGGTGGCCTGGCCCAGGTTGCTGGCCGTGCCCGGGCCGCGTTCCACGCTGGCGCCGCCGATCACCGTGGCCGGGAAGTAGGCGTTGGAATGGTGAGTCGGGTTGTTGGTGTCGGCGAAGGGAATGCCGTCGAAGGTGACGTTGTATTCGCCATCCTGGAAGCCGCGCAGCGTGAGCTTGGATTCGCCCAGGCCCGGGCCGTTGGCGGCCACGCTGCCGCCCACGCTCGGCGCGATGCCGATGATGTTGGTGTAGTCGCCGGTCGGCGCGACGCTGTCCTCGATGTAGGCGCGGCTGATGATCGATTGCGGCTGCGTCGCCTTGAGCGAGGCGCTCGGCGCGCTGCGGCTGGCGAGCGTGGGCACGTCGTCGCGCAGGCCCTTGACGACGACGGTGTCGAGCACCGGCTCGGCGGCATAGGCCGACTGGATGGCGGCGGCGAGCAGGCCGAGGCGGACGGCGTGGCGAAGCGGGGCGGAGGTTTTCACGGGCGGAGGCGATCGGGGCTGGAAAGGCCGCGATGCTGTTTCCCGTCAATGTCCGCGGGGTGAATCCGGCGCGATTGCCGGCGCGCCAGCTTTCAGGGCGATTGCTCCGTCACGTTTGCTTGCGCTGTCATTGGCGTGTCGCGTCCGGCGCCGACGCGCGCGTGGCGGGATGCCGCTTGCGCCGGATCATGCCCAGCGCCAGCAGCAGGCCGCCGCCGAACGCCGCCGACGCCGCCGGCTCGGGCACGGCGGTGATGTAGCTGCGCGCGTAATCCACGCCCGACAGCGAGCTGACCGACCAGCCGGCCACCTCGGCGCCGTTCATGTACACGCCGGTGATGCCGCCCCATTCGATGCGCGACTGCGACAGGGCATTGCCGCCCTCGACCATGCTGCCGATGGTGGTGGCGGACAGGCCCAGCTCGGCGGTCCGGGCACCGCTGTAGAGCGGCATGTAGAAGGTGTACAGGTCGCTGTCGGCATAGCGGCGGTTGTCGCCATCGACGATGTTGTGGACCCGGCCGCAGACGCCGGCGGCATCGCAACTGACGTCCTCGCCGCTGTAGAACCGGAAGTCGTTGTTGGCGCGCCAGGAAAACGTCACGCTGGCCCCGGCCGAATCGCGGAGCGCGCCCGCGCCGACCGTGGGGTCGGTGTAGACGCGCAAGCGCACGCCGACGACGGCGCGCGCCTCGCCGATGAGGCCCGGCACGTCGAACAGCAGCTGGTCCCGCACATCGGCTGCGGCATGGCCGCTGGCGCCGCCTGGCGCCGTCCCGGTCGCCGCCAGCACCGACGTGGCCGTGCCGGGCGCGGTCACCAGACTGGCCCGCGTGTCGGCGCTCCAGCCCGCGCCGCTGTCGCCGATGTGGCCGTCCCAGCGCTCGGGCGTGTCGCTGCCCAGCAGGACCGACGTGGAATTGAAGCCATGACCCGAAACGTCGTAGGCGGTCAGATAGGCATTCCGGCCGTAGTAGCGGTCGACCCAGCTCGTGGGCGCGGCCAGCGCCGGCGCGGCCAGGCCAAGGCCGAGCAGCAGCGCCAGCGCTACGCGCGGCGGGCGGACGGAAACGGGTTGCGGCATCGTGATCTCCCTGCGGTCGTGGAACGACCGGCACGGCGGCGCCGGCCGGTGCGCGCAAGACTAGCCACGGCCGCGCCAGCCGCCACGGCTGTTGCAATCGGCCGCGCGGCGTTCAGCCGGCCCGATCCTTCAGCTCGACCACCCGCATCAGATTGGTCGTGCCCGACTCGCGGAACGGCAGCCCGGCCGAGATCACGATGAACTGCCCGGCGCGGCCGAAGCCCTGTTCCAGCACCGTGCGGCAGGCCAGCGTGCTCATCTGGCCCACGCGTTCCACCTCGGCGCACTTGACCGGATGCACGCCCCACACCAGCGCAAGGCGCCGCGCGGTGGCCTGATGCGGCGTCATGCCGACGATGGGCGCCTTGGGCCGCTCGCGCGCCATGCGGATCGCCGAGAAACCGCTGCTGGTGTAGGCCACGGTGGCGCAGGCGCCGAGCAGCGCCGTGGCCTGGCGCACCGCATAGCCGATGGCGTCGGCGGCGGTGGCCTTGGGCTCGGTGTGCGAGGTGTCGAGCACTTCGCGGTACCAGGGGTCGGCCTCGGTCTGCTCGATGATGCGATTCATCATCGCCACGGCTTCGGTCGGGTAGCGGCCGCTGGCCGATTCGGCCGACAGCATCACCGCATCGGCGCCGTCGTAGATGGCGGTCGCCACGTCCGAGGCTTCGGCGCGCGTGGGCACCGGCGCGGCGGTCATCGACTCCAGCATCTGCGTGGCGACGATCACCGGCTTTCCGGCCTTGCGGCAGGCGCGGACGATGCGCTTCTGGATCGCCGGCACCTGCTCGGCCGGCATTTCCACACCCAGGTCGCCGCGCGCCACCATCACCGCATCGGCCACCTCGACGATGGCATCGAGCGCGGCAATCGCCGACGGCTTTTCGAGCTTGGCGACGATGCCGGCGCGCTTGCGCACGATGTCGGCGATCTCGGCGATGTCCTCGGGCCGCTGCACAAAGCTGAGCGCGACCCAGTCGACGCCGAGCGTGAGCGCGAAGTCGAGATCGGCACGGTCCTTGGGCGTCAGCGCCGACATCGGCAGCAGCACGCCGGGCACGTTGACGCCCTTGCGGTCGGACAGCGCGCCGCCGTTGACCACGCGGGTGCGGGCATGGCGCGCGTCGCACTCCAGCACGTCGAGCCGGATGCGGCCGTCGTCGAGCAGCAGCGCGGTGCCGGCATGCAGCGCGGCAAAGATTTCCGGATGCGGCATCGGCACGCGGCGCGCGTCGCCGGGCCGGTCGGCATCCAGGTCGAGCGTGAATTCGGCGCCTTCGGCCAGCGTGATGGGGCCGTCGGCAAAGCGGCCGATGCGCAGCTTGGGGCCTTGCAGATCGGCCAGCACGGCGATCGGGCGGCCGGTCTCGCGCTCGATGTCGCGCACCAGCTCCAGCCGGCGCGCATGGTCTTCATGGCTGCCGTGGCTGAAGTTGAAGCGGAACACGTCGGCACCGGCGGCAAACAGCGCGGCGATGGCGGCGCGGTCGGAACTGGCCGGGCCGAGGGTGGCGACGATCTTGGCGTTGCGGGTGCGGCGCATGGTTGGGTCTCCTCCGGGAATGGCAATCGTGACGCGGCGCCTGGAGCGCAGCGGTGAGAAATGCTTGCCGGCAGTGCAGCGCCACGCCATTGCGGAAAGCAACGACACGGCACTCGCGAAACTGACGGTCCACGGGGTATGCCCGGGGCCGGGAGGAAATCGGGCGGGGGCGCGGGGCGGCGGGGCGCTGACGCAAAGGTCAGGCTGCCGCCCGGATCGGCCGGGCGCCCGCTGGGCCGCGGCCTTCGCAGGAAGGCCGGGCTGCCGTCGCGGAACGACTGCGCGGGGCGGCCACTTTAACGCCGGGCCGCGCGGCGGGCGGGCATGGCCCGCCGATCGATGCGCTTACAGGCGGATCGACGGACGCAGCTTGTCGAGCAGCTTCTGGCCGATGCCCTTGACGTCGAGCAGCGCCTCGATGGTGTGGTACGGCCGGCCGGCGATGATGGCCTTGGCGATCGGCTTGCTCAGGCCCTTGACCGCGAGCAGCTGCGATTCGGTGCCGTTGTTGACCGACACCAGCGTGAGGTCGGGCGCGGCTTCGGCCTTGGGCGCCTTGGCCGGCTTGCCGGCCTTGGCGGGCTTGGCCGGGGTGGCGGGCGCCTTGGCGACCGGCGCGACCGAGGCGGTCGGGGCGGCCGGAGCGGCGACCGCAGACGCGGCCTTGGGCGCGACGGCGGCGACCGCATCGGTCGCGGCCTTGGCGATGGCGGCAGCCTTGTCGGCGGCATCGGCAGCCTTGCTGCGGGCGGCCGGGGCGGCGGCTTCTTCGGCGACCGGCGCTTCGATGGCGGCCACCGGTTCGACGGCAGCAGCCGGCACCTCGACGGCGGCAACCGGTTCGGTCACGGCAACCGCCGCTTCCGGCGCCTGCGCCTCGGCGAGCGTGGCGGCGTCGGCCATGCCGGTGCCGGCGGCCACGCCGTCATGCTCGGGCGCGCCGAAGTATTCGGCGGTCACCACATGCGAGGCGGCGAATTCCACGTAGTCGCGCGTCAGCAGGCCGGCCGGGGTCCATTCGCGCAGCATCAGCACCAGGCGCCATTCGCCGGCGGGCAGCGGTGCGGCCTGGCATTCGGCGCGCAGGTCGTGGCGCCATTCGCCGCCGGCCAGCCGGTCGACCGGCGTGCCGGCCACCAGAATGCCGCTGAAGGCGCCGCCGTCGTAGCGGTGGTCGAGCGCCCAGAGTTCGAGCGCCAGGTCGCCGCTCAGATTGCCCTCGGCGCGCGGATTGGCGATGGCGTCGACGCCCAGCACCACGCGGGTGCCGGCAAAACCGGCATCGCTGCCGAAGCGGTAGCCGACCGCGCCGGCCAGACGCGGTTGCAGGAACACCTGGGTCTGGTCGAACTCGGCGCGGTCGAGCAGCGTCTCGTACTGGCCCGGCGTGCCGGCGCACAGCGCCAGTTCCAGCGTCCATTCGCCGTTGCCGGCCGGTGGCAGCGCCACGGTCCAGCCTTCGATCTGGCTCGGCCGGCCGCCGACAAAGCGCAGCTCGGCCACCTTGACGCTGGTTTCCAGCGCCGCACCGAGCGGCCGGGCGCGCAATTGCAGCGCATAGGCCAGGTCTTCGGGCGCGTCCGCCGCCCAGTCGAGTCCGGCGTTGAGGCAGACGAAATCGCCTGCGAGGCGATAGCCCCGGTTGCCCGCGAAGCGCGCGGCGCACGAACGGTCGGAAAGGGTCGGAACGGAAAGAAGATCGGTCATCGCAGGCACGGCCAAGGGCAAAGGGGCCGCGATTGTAGTCACCTCAGCGTGTCGGCGATCGGGCAATGAATGCTGCACCTGCACAGCGCCGACCGGCGGCGTGAGACTGCAAAGCTTTGCAGCATGCCGGCCGCGCGCCGCTGGCCCGGCATGCGCCAACATGCGGACCGGATTCAACTTTTGCCTGAGCGATGCGCCTTCCCATCCAGCATTTCGCGCTTGGCCTGCTGGCCGCCGCCGCGCTGCTTTACGGCACCGCCGTTGCACTGCACAACAGCCATCCGGCCTGGGGCTATGTGGCGGCCTTTGCCGAGGCCGCGATGGTCGGCGCAATCGCCGACTGGTTTGCCGTGGCGGCGCTGTTCCGGCATCCGCTCGGGCTGCCGATTCCGCATACCGCAATCGTGCCCGCCAACAAGGAACGCATCGGCGCCAATCTGGCCGAGTTCATTTGCGCCCATTTTTTAAGCGACGAGCAGGTGCTGGCCAAGCTGCACGGCCTGAAGGCCGGCGCGCGGCTGGCCGACTGGCTGGCCCGGCCCGACAACGCGCACGCCGTGGGCCGGCAGCTGGTGGCGCTGGCGCGCTACGGCCTGGAGGCGCTCGACGACGACCGGCTGCGCGCCTGGCTGCGCGTCACGGTGGTGGCGCGGCTGGAGCGGGTGGATGTGTCGGCGCTGGCCGGCCAGCTGCTCGACCTCCTCACCGCCGACCGGCGCCATCAGGCGCTGCTCGACGAGGTGCTGATGCAGATCGCGCTGCTGCTCGACGATCCGGCGGTGCAGCAGCGGATTGCCGGCGCGGTCGGCGAGGAGGTCGGCTATCTGCGCTATCTGGGGCTGAAGAACATGGCCGGCAATTTCGCGGCCGACAAGCTGGTGGCCGGCGTCGGCCGGCTGCTGGGCGACATGGCGGCCGATCCGCAGCATGAGTTGCGACTGAAGTTCGACGCCTTCGCGGCCGAGTTCATCGACAAGCTCAAGCACGACCCGGCATTCCGGCTGCGCGCGGCGGCGCTGCGCGACGAGGCGCTGGCGCATCCGGCGCTGGCGGCCTATCTGCATGAGCTGTGGAGCGAGCTGCTCGGCTGGCTCAGGGACGATCTGGCGCGCGCCGACTCGACGCTGGCGCGGCGGCTGGCCGATGCGGCGCTGACGCTGGGCGCGCGGCTGGCCGCCGACCGGCCGATGCAGGACTGGATCGACGCCCAGCTGGTGGCGGCCGCGCCGCCGCTGATCGGGCGCTACCGCGAGGACATCCGGCGCTACATCGTGGCGCGGGTCGCGGCCTGGAACACCGAAGAGATGACGGCCGAGCTGGAGCGGCATCTGGGGCGCGATCTGCAATTCGTGCGGATCAATGGGACGGTGGTCGGCGGGCTGGTCGGGCTGGCGATCCATGCGGGGACGCGATGGCTGGCGTCTTAGTTGCGCGGCTGGCGTGGCGCGGCATTCGGCCGCCGGGCGCCGACGCGAGCGGCCGCCGCTGGAGGCGGCGGCTGCCCTTCGCTCCGGCGCCAGTCGCCGGCCGGTCCGCCAACTCAGGCCGCTTGCGCGGCCTTCAAACATGCGGACCTGAACCGCTGCGCGGTTCACCGGCGGCTGGCGCCTGCGCTCGGCGCTCACGACGGCGCCCGGCGGCCGAATGCCGCGCCACGCCTTTTCGGTTCGGAGGGCGATTGGCGTCCTTGGCGGACGCCTGCTGCGGTGGCGGTTGTGCTGGTTGTGCGCGGCGGCGCTTTGCTGGCGGGGTACGGCTGCGCTGCTTTGGCGGCTGGGTTGCGGCGGTCTGGCGCCGGTGCGTGCTCCGTTCCTTTCGGCCATGAGCGCTCGTTTCAGCTTGCGGCGCTATCGCGCTGACGACGCTGCGGCGCTGCGCGCCGTGTTCGAGTCCGCCGTGCATGAAGTGGCCTGCGCGCACTACTCGCCGGCCCAGCTCGCGGCCTGGGCGCCGGCCGATCACGATCCGGCGCTGTGGGCGGCGCGGATGGCGCGGCTCGATCCTTTCGTGGCCGAAGTCGATGGCGTGGCGGTCGGCTATGCCGATCTGCAAGCCTCGGGGCTGATCGACCATTGCTTTGTCGCCAGCGCGGCCGGCGGACGCGGCGTGGGCCGCGCGCTGCTGGAGCGCATTGAGGCCGAGGCGCGCGAGCGCGGCATCGCCGAGCTGCATGCCGAGGTGAGCCTGACGGCGGAAGGCTTCTTCGCGCGGATGGGCTTTTCGGTGGTGAAGCGCCAGCTGGTGCAAGTGCGCGGCGAAGTGCTGGCCAACGCCGTCATGCGCAAACCCCTGCCCAACCCGATCGCCAGCCCCAGGGCCGCAACGCGGCCCCATCGGCCCGAGTAGCCAAAGCGCTGCCGGGAGGGTGGCGCTGGCGCGCGACTCGTGGGCGCCGCGTTTGCCCGGCGCTGGCGGGCGAACGCCGCAGGCGTTCAGGCCCGCATGTCTGAAGGCCGCGCCAGCGGCCTGAGTTGGCGGGCCGGCCCGTCAGCGCCGGGCAAACGCGGGAACCCGCCGCAGGCGGGCGCCCGCGTCGAGCGCGCCAGCGCCACCCGCCCGGCAGCGCACCCCAGCTCAACCAAAGCGAATCACGCCGCAGCCGCCAGCCGCCAAAGCCGAGTCACCTCCCGCATCCGCGCCGCATGCAGCGGATCGGTCGGGTCGAGCGCCTTGGGATGGCGCGGCCGCATGTCGGTCGTGCCGACCACCACCAGCCCGGCCGCCTCGAACATCGCCTTGAGCTCGGCGCGCGTGCGCAGCCCCAGATGCTCGGCCAGATCGGACATCACCAGCCAGCCCTCGCCGCCGGGCGCCAGATGCTCGGCCAGCCCGGCCAGAAAGCCGCGCAGCATCTGGCTGTCGGGGTCGTAGATGGCGCGCTCGACCGGCGCGGCCGGCTTGCCGGGCAGCCAGGGCGGATTGCAGACCACCAGTTGCGCGCGGCCGGCCGGGAACAGATCGGTCGCCTCGACGCGCACGCGCGACGCGTAGCCGAGGCGCGTGAGGTTCTCGGTCGCGCAGGCCAGCGCGCGCGGATCGATGTCGGTGGCGACGACGCGCGCCACGCCGCGCTGGGCCAGCAGCGCCGCGATCACGCCGGTGCCGGTGCCGATGTCGAAGGCCAGCTCGCAGCGCTCGGGCAGCGGGGCGCGCGCCAGCAGGGCCAAGTATTCGCCGCGCACCGGCGAGAACACGCCGTAGTGCGGATGGATGCGGGCCGCCGCGAGCGGGCCGATTTCCACGCCGTTGCGGCGCCATTCATGCGCGCCGACCAGCCCGAGCAGTTCGCGCAGCGACACGGCGGCGGCATTGGCATCGGGCGCGCCCCAGACCTCCTGGCAGGCGGCGCGCACATCGGGCGCGCGGCGCAGCGGAATGCCGTAGTCGGCGTCGAGCGGGATCAGCAGCATGCCGAGGGTGCGCGCGCGCTGGGCCTGGGCGAGGCGGTGGCGGTGGAAGTCGGCGACCGCGATGACCGAGACCGGCCGCGGCACGGCGGCCTTGCCGCTGTCGGGCAGGACGGCGCTGACGGCCTCGGGCGCGGCAGCGGCGGCCTTGGCGGCCGGCGCGGCGCGGCGGCGCTGCTTGCGCTCGGGCACGTTGCCGATGCGCCGGGCCATGGCCTGGAGCAGCTGGCGCGCGTTCTGGAAGTCGCCGGTCCACAGCAGCGCCGTGCCTTCGCAGGCGAGCCGGTAGGCCACGTCGGCGGGAATGCGGTCGTCGGCCAGCACCACGCGCTTGGGCGGCGCGACGCCGGCTTCGGAGCGCCAGCGCGCGCTGTAGGTGCCGCCGGCCGAGTCGGTCCAGTGCAGCAGCGGTAAGCCGGCGGCGTCGGTGGCGTCGAGCGTTTCGGGCGCCTCGGGCGTGGCGGCGGGAGCGGTGTCGCCGGCGGGATCGGCCGCGGGATTTGAGGGGGAATGCGTCATGCGGCCGGCCTGTGTGGAATGCGGAAGGCCGGGCATTGTCGCCGACCGCCGGCTACAGCGTGCGCAACTGGCGCCAGGCCAGCCGGGCGCAGGCGTCCCAGCCGAACTCCTCGCGCAGCCGGCGCGATGCGGCGAGCGCCCGGGCCTGCCACAGCGCATGCGCATCGCGCAGGTCGCGCAGTGCGCGCACCAGATCGGCCAGATCGGGCAGCGCCCAGTCGCCGAAGGGTTCGATGCCGTAATCGGCGCGGTAGTAGTGGGCGTAGTCGGGATCGTCGATCGGCCCGCGCCGGTAGCCGATGGGCCGGAACAGCCCGCCGATGCGCGCCAGGTATTGCGACTGGCCGCTGCAATCGACCGCCGCGAGCGGCAGGCCGCAGGCCAGCGCCTCCAGCGCCGGCAGGCCAAAGCCCTCGGCCTTGGACGGGAACACGAAGGCATCGGCCGAGCGGTAGAGCTGGGCCATCTGCGCATCGCTGAACTCGCCCGCCAGCACCTCGATGCGCGCATCGCCGGCCACGCGCTCGCGCAGCGCCAGCACCCGCTCCGGAAAACGCGGGTAGTCGGCCTTGAGCCGCAGCCGCACGCGCGGATGCAGATGCGCCGGGAAGGCCAGCGAGAACGCCGCGATCAGCTCGTCCAGGCTCTTGCGCCGCTCGACCTTGCCGACCGACAGAAACACGAAGCCGTCGTGCGCGAGCGGTGCCGGGTAATAGTCGAGCGGCTCGACGCCCTCGGGCACAGTGACGACGCGCGCTGGCGGCAGTCCATGCGCCAGCAGCACGCCCCGGCCCCAGTCGCTCGGCGTCCAGACCGCGTCGAAGCCGGCCAGCGACTTGACCCAGGGCGGCGCCAGCCGGTCGCTTTCAAACACCGCCCAGGCCAGCTTGCGGCCGACGAATTCGCCGAGCAGATGCGCGAACTTGAGCGTGAAGAACAGGGTGATCTGGTCGGCCGGCGCGCGCTCGGCATCCATCAGCGCGACCACGGCGCCGGTGTCGGCCGGATCGATGCTGACGATCTCGGTCTCGGCGCCGGCCAGCCGGCGCAGCGCCGCGTCGAAGGCGCTGGCATGCCGCCCTACACCGGTGAGGTTGGGCTGGTAAATCAGATTGATGCGCGACGGCGCGGCAAAAGCGGACATTCGACAACTCCAGGCGCCAAGATGCGCGGCTCGTCCCAGCCGGGTGGCGCAATCCTGCCGCCCGGCGCCACCGGAGAATCCTCGATGAAAGCCGCTTTCCTGCCGCGCCGCCGCGCGCTGCTCGCCCTGGCCGCCGGCCTGCCCTTCTCGCGCGGCGCGCTGGCCGGTCCGCTCGACGCCCTCAGCCAGAGCGACAGCGCCGGCGGCCTGCGCGCCGCGCTGGAGCAGGGCGTGAGCGCGGCGGTCGGCAAGCTCGGCCGGCCCGACGGCTTTGCGGCCGACCCCAAGTTGCGCATCAGGCTGCCCGGCGCGCTGGAGCAGGCCCGGCCGCTGCTGGCCATGACCGGCCAGGGCAAGGCGCTCGACGAGCTGGAGCTGGCCATGAACCGCGCCGCCGAGCAGGCGGTGCCGCTGGCCAAGCCGCTGCTGCTCGATGCGCTGCGCAGCATGAGCGTCGACGATGCCAAGCGCATCCTGACCGGCGGCGACACCTCGGCCACCGACTACTTCCGCGCCAAGACCAGCGAGCCGCTCGGCGCCAGGTTTTTGCCGATCGTCAAGGGCGTGACCGACCGCGCCGGGCTGGCCGGCCAGTACAACGCGCTCGCCGGCCAGGCCGCCGGTCTGGGCCTGCTGCAAGGCCCGGAGCGCTCGGTGGAAAGCTGGGTGACCAGCAAGGCGCTGGCGGCACTGTTCACCGCCGTGGGCGAGGAGGAGAAGGCGATCCGCGCCAATCCGCTCGCGGCCGGCAGCAAGCTGGCCGAGAAGGTGTTCGGGCTGCTGCGCTGACGTGCCGCGCGGCCGGCCGGCGGACAGCGCGGCCGCCGCGCCGGGCACAATGCGCGCCCTGTTGCGCCGGCCCCGGCGCATTCCTGCTGGAGCAAGACCATGTCAATGAAGCGCACCGACCTCGAAAAGAACAAGGCCCTCAAGCTCGACAACGCGCTGCGCGCCGCCCTGCCGCCCGACCGCTTTGCCAAGGGCAGCACGCTCGACAAGCGCGAGCGCCGCAAGCTCGACCAGGCGCGCGGCCTGATCCCGTTCGCCGTCAAGCTCGAACAGACGCTGGTCAACGAGGTGCGCGCCGCCGCCGCAGCCGCCGGCCTCGATCTGGACGACGCAGTCGCGGCGCTGCTGCGGCGCGGTCTGGCCGCCGGCCCGCTCGAAGCGCCGGCCGAAGCTGCGGCCGAGTAAGGCGCCGCCGCGCCCGCATGCGACGATGCGGGCCGCGATTTCCCCCTCTCAATTCGTGGCGAAGGACTGGCAATGCGGCATGTGGTGTTCAACCAGAAGGGCGGCGTCGGCAAGTCGACCATCACCTGCAACCTCGCGGCGATCAGCGCCAGCCAGGGCCGGCGCACGCTGGTGGTCGATCTCGATCCGCAGGGCAATTCGTCGCACTACCTGCTGGGCGCCGGCGCCGCCGAGGAGCGCCCGCATCTCGCCGAATTCTTCGACCAGACGCTGAAGTTCGTGGTGCGGCCGCGCCCGACCGCCGACTTCGTGGCCGCCACGCCGTTCGAGAACCTGTGGCTGCTGCCGTCCTCGCCCGAGCTGGAGGAGATGCAGTCCAAGCTCGAATCGCGGCACAAGATCTACAAGCTGCGCGAGCTGCTGGCCGAGCTGGCCGGCGGCTTCGACCAGGTGTTCATCGACACGCCGCCGGCGCTCAACTTCTATACGCGCTCGGCGCTGATCGCCGCCGAGGGCTGCCTGATCCCGTTCGACTGCGACGATTTCTCGCGCCGCGCGCTGTATTCGCTGCTCGAAAACGTGCGCGAGATCCAGGCCGACCACAACCCAAAACTCAAGGTCGAGGGCATCGTGGTCAACCAGTTCCAGCCGCGCGCCAGCCTGCCGCAGCGGCTGGTGCAGGAACTCGTCGACGAGGGGCTGCCGGTGCTCCAGCCCTATCTGAGCGCCTCGGTGCGCATCCGCGAATCGCATGAGCAGGCGCTGCCGATGATCCATCTCGACCCGCGCCACAAGCTCACGCAGGAGTTCGTCGCGCTGCACGCCGGCCTCGCCGGCTAGAGCCGGCAGCGCCCGCCATGCGGCCGCGCATGGCGTCAGGCGGGAAATGCGCGCGCGAGTGTCCAAACGCGGCGTCACCTGCAAGAGTGAACTGCCATCGCTAACGGGACTAGTTCACGTTCCCGTCGGAGCCGATGCCGAGCGCCGCGAACCCGTCGCTAGCATCGGCGCCCATGCCAGTACCCAGCGATACCCATGCAAGGCTGTCCGACCTGATCGGGCTCATCTACGACACCGCCTCGCGGCCGGGCCTCTGGCCGCAGCTGCTCGATCGCCTCTCGGCCTTCCTCGACCGGCCCGGAACGCCGGCCGACGGCGACGGCGCCGAACCCATGCTGGCGCTGCTCGCGCCGCACTTCGTCCGCGCCCACGACATGCAGCGCCGGCTCGCCGAAAGCGATGCCGCGCGCGACCTGCTCGACGGCGTGCTCGATCGCCTGCCGCTCGGCATGGCGGTGGTGCGCGGCGACGGCGCGGTGCTGTGCATCAATGCCGCGCTGCAAGCCCTCACCCAGCAGAACGGCGCGCTCGCGCAGGAAGCCGGCCGGCTGGTGTCGCGGCCGCGCGAGCTGCTCGCCGGCACGCTCGATCTGGCCCAGTCGGGCGCCGGCGAACTGCCGCTGCGGCTCGGCCAGACCGGCATGGCCGGCGCGGTCTCGCTGTGGATCAGCCGGCTCGGCCCGGCCAATGGCAGCCCGCTGTTCCTGGTGATGGCGGCCGGTCCGGCCTCGCGCGCGCTGTCGCAGGAAGGGCTGTGCGCGCTGTTCGGCCTGACGCCGGCCGAAGCCCGCGTGACCCAGCAGATCACGCTCGGCCGCAGCCTCGACGAGATCGCGGTCGGGCTGTCGGTCTCGCTCAACACCGTCAAGACGCATCTGAAGCGGGTGTTCTCCAAGGTCGGCGTGCGGCGCCAGCCTGAGCTGCTCCAGGCCATCTACTCGAGTCCGCTGTGGTTGCAGGCGCCGCCCGCGCCGGCGCCGGCCGCGCTGCCGAGCCCGTTCGCGGCCCAGCCGGTCGCGCCCTATGCGCTGGCCGCCGCGCCGGGCCAGAACGGCGCCGACGGCCTCGGCCTGCGGCTGGCCGACGGGCGCTGGCTGGCCTATTCGGACAGCGGTCCGGCCGACGGCCGCCCGGTGCTGCTGATGCACGGTCTGGCCGGTTCGCGCTTTCTGCGCCATCCCGACGACGGCGTGCTGCACCGGCTGCGGCTGCGGCTGATCGTGCCCGAGCGCCCGGGCAGCGGCGATTCCGATCCCCTGCCCACGCGCAGCATCGCCGACTGGGCCGCCGACATGGCGGCGCTGGTCGGCCAGCTGCGGCTCGGGCGCTATTCGCTGCTCGGCTATTCGGCCGGCGCGCCGTATGCGCTGGCGGTGGCGCTGGCCGATCCGGTACGCGTCGAGCAGCTCGGGCTGGTGGCCGCAATGCCGCCGATCGAGCGCATCGACGACCTCGGCGCCTATGCGCCCAGCCTGCGCATGAGCCTGATGCTGGCGCGCCATGCGCCGGCCCTGCTGCCGCCGCTGCTGCGCGGCACGGTCAAGAGCGTGCGCGCCGATGTCTACCGGCATCTGGAGCAGACGCTCGACAGCGCCACCGAGGCCGACCGGCTGGCGCTGGCCGATCCGCGCCTGCGCGCCAGCTATGCGCAGGGCCTGCTGGCCAGCGTGCGGCGCGGCGAGCAGGACCTGGTGACCGAGCTGCTGCTGCTGGCGCGGCCCTGGGAGCTGGACCTGTCCCGGCTCCAGCCGCCGGTGCGGCTGTGGCATGGCGAAGGCGACGGCATGGTCGCCATCGAGGCGGCGCACAAGCTGGCCGAGCGGCTGCCGCGCGCCCGCGTGCTGCCGCTGCCCGAGGCCGGGCATTACGCGCTCTATTCGCACTGGACCCGCATCCTCGCCGAGCTGGTCGGCGGCTGAGCCGGCGCGGCCGGCGGACGGTGGCGCCCAGGCCGCCGGCAGGCGGCCGGCCCGGCCGGGAACCGCCACCGGGCGCGCACTGTCTGCGCCCTGCCCCGGCCACCGCGCCGGCCCTCTCCTCCGCCTGCCCATGACCCAGCCCCCCAAACGCATCGCCATCGTCGGCGCCGGCATTGCCGGCAGCGCCTGCGCGCGCCAGCTCGCGCTGGCCGGACTCGCTCCCGTGCTGTTCGACAAGGCGCGCGGCGCGGGCGGCCGCATGAGCACCCGGCGCGGCGAGCACGGCGGCGCCGACGGCCGGCCGCAGCCCTTCGCCTTCGACCATGGCGCGCAGTACTTCACCGCGCGCCATCCCGACTTCATCGCCGTGGTCGATGCCGGCGCCGATGCCGGCTGGATCGCGCACTGGGCGCCCCGGCTGGCCGGCGAGGCGCGCGCCGGCAGCCTCGCGCCGCCGGCCGCCCGGCCCGACCGCGAGCTGCGCCATGTGGCCGTGCCCGGCATGCCCGAGCTGGCGCGCCGGCTGGCCGAGGGTCTGCCGCTGCGCACCCAGGCCCAGGTGACGGCGCTGGAACGCGACGGCGCCGGCTGGCGACTGCGTTTCGCGCCGGCAGCGGCGCCGGCGAGCGCAACACCGGCCGCAACGCCGACCACCTCGGCCGCGCCCACCGACGACGAAGGCTTCGACGCCGTGCTGCTGGCGCTGCCGGCCGAGCAGGCCGCCGCGCTGCTGGCCGCGCATCGCGCCGACTGGGCCGCCGCCGCGCGCGCCACGCCGATGCTGCCGTGCTGGACGCTGATGGCCATCACCGACGCGCCCGACTGGCCCTATGACGCGGCCTGGCCGACGCGCGGCCCGCTGGCCTGGATCGCGCGCAACGACAGCAAGCCGGGCCGCCCGCGCGAACCCGGCCGCGCGCACTGGATCGCCCAGGCCAGTGCCGACTGGAGCCAGACCCAGCTGGAGCTGGACCCGGCCGAGGCCGCCGCGCGGCTGGTGAGCGAACTGCGCGCCGCGCTCGGTCCGGCCGGCGCGCGGCTGGCGCTGCATCACGCGGTGGCGCATCGCTGGCGCTATGCACGCCCGGCCGAAGCCAGCCCGCTGGCCACCGGCGCGCCGTGGTGGGATGCGGCGCTGAGCCTCGGCGCCTGCGGCGACTTCCTCGGCGGGCCGCGCGTGGAAGCGGCGTTTCTGAACGGCCGGGCGCTGGCGCAACGGCTGCTGGCCGGCTGAGTCGCGCGGCGCGCCGGCATGCCGGCCGGCGCACGGACCCGCGCAGACAGGCGCACAGTCCGACGCCCGCGCCGCAGCGCAGCGCCGGCGCGTCAGCCGGCGCTGCGCCCGCCCCGGCCCCAGCGCAGCACCTGCGCATACAGCCGCGCCACGTCGAGCGGCTTGCCGAGGTGGTCGTCCATGCCGGCGGCCAGCGCGCGCTCGCGGTCCTCGGCCAGCACGCCGGCGGTCATCGCGATGACCGGCAGCGCTTGCAGCGCGCTGCGGGCGCGGATCTCGCGGGTGGCGGCATAGCCGTCCATGCCGGGCATCTGGCAGTCCATCAGCACGCAGTCGAAATGCGGATCGGCGTCCAGCCGGGCCAGCGCCGTCGCGCCGCTGTCGGCGCAGCTCACGTCCACGCCGGCATGCGCCAGCAGCTCGCGCGCCACCTCCTGGTTGACCGGGCTGTCGTCGACCAGCAGCACGCGCAGCCCGGCCAGCTCGGCCGGCGGCGCGGGCATGACCCAGCGCGGCCCGGCGGCGGCCGCGTCGTCGGCGCCACGCCCGCCCGTCGCCGGCAGCGGCCGCCGGGTGCGCAGCAGGCAGTCGTGCAGCGACGACGGCGTGACCGGCTTGGACAGCACCTCGGCCAGATCGAGGCCGGCGGCGGCGCGCAGCGCCTCGCCACGGTCGAAGGCGGTCACCAGCAGCACGCGCGGCACCCGGCCGCCGAAGCGCGCCGCCAGCCGCTCGCCGAGCCGGCGCGCCACTTCCACGCCGTCCATGCCGGGCATCTGCCAGTCGATCAGCACCCAGTCCCAGCAGGCGTCGGCCAGCTCGGCCTGATCGAGCGCGGCCACGCCGTCGGGCGCGCGCGCCACCGCCAGGCCGAGCGATTCGGCCATCTCGCCGAGCACTTCGCGCGCATCGGCGTTGTCGTCGACCAGCAGCAGCCGGCAGCCGCGCAGTTCATGGTCGAGCGGCAGCGTGGCGCCACCGCCGACGCCAAGTCGCGCATGAAAGTGGAAGGTGCTGCCGATGCCGGGCTGGCTCTCGGCCCAGATGCCGCCGCCCATGCGCGTGACCAGTTCGCGGCAGATGCTCAGCCCGAGCCCGCTGCCGCCGAAGCGCCGGGTGGTGCTGCTGTCGGCCTGCACGAAGGGCTCGAACAGCCGCTCGCGCTGGGCCGGCGACAGGCCGATGCCGGTATCGCGCACCCAGCCGTGCAGCAGCAGTTCGCCGTCGCGCGGCTCGCCCAGGCTCAGGCCCAGGGTGACGCTGCCGCGCTCGGTGAACTTGATGGCATTGCTGGCCAGATTGACCAGCACCTGGCGCAGCCGGGTCGGGTCGCCGACGAGGCGCGCCGGCAGGTCGGCCGGCGCGCTCACCAGCAGCTCCAGCCCCTTGCGCGCGGCGGCGTCGGCGATCAGGTCGATGCAGTCGTCGAGCAGCTTTTGCGGCGCGAACTCGACCCGCTCCAGCTCCAGCCGGCCGGCCTCGATCTTGGACATGTCGAGCAGGTCGTCGAGCAGATGCAGCAGGTCGAGCGCGGCGCGATGGGCCTTGCCGATCTGGTCGCGCGGCCGCTCGCCGAGGCCGTCGTTCATCAGCGCCAGCCGGGTCATGCCGATGATGGCGTTCATCGGCGTGCGGATTTCATGGCTCATGTTGGCCAGGAAGGCCGACTTGGCGCGGGTGGCCTCCTGCGCCGCCGCGCTGGCGGCGCGCAGCGCGTCCTCCGACGCCTTGCGCGCGCTGATGTCGTCGACCACCGCGAAGAACTGGCCCTCGCCCTCGTCGCCCACGCGCATCAGCGCCACGCTGGCGGTGAAGCTGGCGCCGTCGATGCGGGTATGGGTCCAGTCGAAGCGGCGCGAGCCGCCGGTCTCGATGCCGTCGCCGTCGCCGAGGATGTCGCGCACATGCGCCTCGCTGCTGCGGCCGTCGGCCTGGAGCGGCGGCGACAGCGGCGCGCGCCACGGCAGCAGGCCTTCGAGCGCGCCGGCATGGCTGGCGCCGAACAGCCGCAGCGCGGCCGGATTGCAGCGGTGGATGCCGGTGTCGAAGTCGAAGAAGAAGAAGGCGACCGGCGCATGCTCGAAGGCGGCGTCGAAGCGGCGCTCGGCGGCATGGCGCGCGGTCACGTCGAGCCAGAAGCCGTCGATCAGGCTGGCGCCGCCGCCGTCGGTCGAGCGCCGGCCGTCGACCGCGATCCAGCGCTCGCGGCCGTCGATCACCGCCATCACCGTGCGCGGCGCGGTCGGCGGATCGCGCGGATCGAGCCCGAGCAGCTGCCACGGCCGCTGCGGCGCGGCATGCAGCGCCTCCTCGCTCAGGCCGAACAGCCGCGCCGCGCCGCCGCCCACGAACACGAAGCTGGTGCTGCCGTCCTCGGTCACGCGATAACGGAACAGCGTGAGCGGCAGCGAGGCGACCATGTCGAGCAGCTCGCTGCGGGTGCGCCGGACCAGCCGCTCGCGCTCGTTGCCGCGCCAGCCCAGCCACACCAGCGCCCAGCCGACGATGAGCGCCAGCATGGTCACGTTGAGCACGCCGGCGATCACGGTCGGCTCCTCGTCGAGCGGCGCCAGCACCCAGACCCGGTAGGGATAGCCGGCCACCGCCTGCGCGCGCACCAGATGCGGCCGGCCGTCGATCTCGACCGCCGGATGGGCGCTGCCGGCGAACTCGCGCGTGGCCGGAGTCCAGTCCAGACGCGGCGGCAGGCGCAGGAACTGCTGGGTCAGCCGCGCCTCGGCCCCGGCCGGATAGGGCAGCAGCGGCAGCTGCGACAGCACCAGCGCGGGCCGGTTGGCCGCGATGACGATGCCGTCGTCGTCGGTCAGCAGCAGCAGCGCGCCGGTGGCATCGGCGAACAGCCGCTCCAGCGCCGCCGGATCGCTCTTGAACAGCAGCGCGCCGAGGGTGCGGCCGGCCTCGGTCACGCGCGCCACGAAGCTGAAGCCGCGCTTTCCGCTCACGCTGCCCACCGTGTACATGTAGCCGCGCCCGTCGCGCAGCGCCGCGATCACCGCGCTGCGGTCGTTCACGTTCAGGCCGATGGTGTCGCGCTCGCCGGCGGCATAGCCGCTGTCGACCAGCGACACGCCCTCGGCGCTGATGAGCGCGGCCTGCTGCACCTCGAAATCGCGCGTCAGGTCGAGCAGCCAGTGCGCCATCGCCGGCACCTCGGGCCGGCCCAGCAGCGCGCGCCGCGCCAGCTCGGCCTCGGCGGCATCGGCCGGCGGCTGTGCCGGCCCGGGCCGGGCGCGCAGAAAGCCGGTCACCTGCGGCAGCCGCGCCACCGTCACCGGCAGCGCCGACCACTGGCGGAAGCTGATGTCGACGTTGTAGACCGCGCTGCGCAGCCGGTCGGCGGCCTCGGCATCGATGTCGGCGCGGTAGTCGGACAGGCGCCGGCCGCCGATGAAGGTGGCGCCCAGCAGCACCACCGCCAGCCAGGCCGTCGCCGCCAGCAGCCAGCCACGGCCGCTGCCCTCCGTGCGTGCCGCGTCGCTGCGCCCGATGCTGGCCTGCTTTGGCATCGCTCCCGCTCCTGTCCCGTGTCGTTGTGTTTGGTGCTGCGCTCTGCGGCGCGCGGTCCAGCCTGGGCCGAGCCGGCGCCGCCGGCAATCGGTGGCATCCGATGCCGCGCCGCAAGGCATGCTGGCGCCATTGTCGACTCAGCCCCGGGTTGTCCACGATGCCCTCGACCCCATTCCGTACCAGCGGCGCAGCGGCGGCGCCGAAGCTGGCCTTCATCGGCGCCGGCCGGCTCGCCAGCACCCTGGCGCGCGCCCTGGCCCGGCGCGGCGCCCGCGTGGTGGCCGTGGCCAGCCGCCAGCCGGCCTCGGCGCAAGCGCTTGCGGCCCGGCTGCCCGGCTGCATCGCCACCGCGGCGCAGGCCGCCGTCGATGGCGCCGATCTGGTCTTCCTCACCGTGCCCGACGACGCCATCGCGCCGGCGGCGGCGGCGCTGCGCTGGCGCGCCGGCATGGCCGTGGTGCATTGCAGCGGCGCCACCGAGCTGAGCGCGCTCGACGCCGCCGCGCAGGCCGGCGCCGCGACCGGCGGATTTCATCCGCTGCAAATCTTTTCCGATCCCGAGCTGGCGCTCGATCTGCTCGACGGCGCCAGCGTGGCGATCGAGGCGCCGGCCGCGCTCGAAGCGCAATTGCGCGCGCTGGCCGCCAGCGTGGGCCTGCGGCCGCTGCGGTTGCCGCCCGGCGCGCGGGCGCGTTATCACGGCTCGGCCGGGCATGCGGCCAGCTTTCTGCTGACGCTGCTGCATGAGGCGGCCCGGGTCTGGGCCAGCTTCGGCATCGCCGAGGACGACGCGCTGGCGGCGCTGCTGCCGATCACGCGCGGCACGCTGGCGGCGGCGCAAAGCCGCGGGCTGGCCGGCGCCGCGTCGGGGCCGCCGTCGCGCGGCGATGTGGGCGTGATGGCGCGGCATCTGGCGGCGCTCGATGCGCTCGACGCGGCCGAGCTGGCGCGCGCGAAGGAGGCGACGGAGGCGGCGAGTGCGACCGGCGCGGCAGATGAGGCCGACGCGACGCAGGCCGCGCGCGCCGCCGCCAATGCCGCGCCCGGCGGCCACGGCGCGCTCTACCGCGAACTCACGCGGCGCCAGCTCTGGCTGGTCGAGCGTGCCGGCCGGGTCGATGCCGCCCGCCTCGCCGCGATGGCCCGGCTCATCGCCGCCGCGCCCGCCGAGCGCGGCGACTGAGCCCGGTCCCAACATGACAAAAGCCGGACCCCGTGCGGGAATCCGGCTTGCCGTGCCCGGAGCGGCGCAAGCATCGGGGGCGGCCGTCAGGCCAGGGTCACCCGATCACCCCCCGCTCCCGGCGAATCCCGGTCGGTGCCGCCGGCGCGGCAAGGTCACGACCGAAAACGCTGGAACCGGCGCGATCAGGACTTGGCCGCCTTCGAGTACTCGAACTCGGGCAGCGCCTTGATCGCATCCTTGGTCGCGCCCGGCAGCACCAGCTTGCCGGCGCTCTGGCGGAACTGCTGCACCGGGATCGCCACCTCATGCTTGCCGAGGCCGACGAAGCCGCCCGCGCCGACGATGGCGTAGGACACCGAGCGGTCCGGCGCGACGATGATGTCGTCCACCTTGCCGACCTTCTCCTGCGCCTCGTTGTAGACGGTCGCGCCCAGGATCTGCTTCTTGACGCTCCAGCCGTTGATGAGCTCCTTGACCTCGGTCTGGCTGATGCCGAGGGTCGTCGAGCCGGCCTGCTGGGCCAGCGCCACGCCGGCCGTGCCGACCAGCGCGCCGGTCAGCGCGACGATGGCGAAACCTCTGGTGAGTTGCTTGTTCATTCCGGGCTCCCGTGTCTGTGTGGAGCCAGTGTCGCCGTGGGTCGCCGGCCGGCGCGCAGGCCCCCGCCGCATGGCCGCGTCGGCGCCGGCACGCAGCGGATGTCAGCCGGGCGCCGACACCGGCGGCGGCCGGCTCAGTCGCGCCGCAGGCTCGCCAGCCGCGCGCGGCACAGCGCCACCAGCTCGACCGCGCCGCCCAGCATGCCGAGCGCCAGCGCCAGCGCCGAACCGCGCGCGCTGCGCCGCACCACCACGCCGGCGGAACCGGCCAGCCGGCCGCCCGGCGATTGAATGAAGACGATCTGGCCGCGCATCGGGACTCTCCTTTCGTGGCACGCCAATGAAGGAACGGTTGCGCACCGGTGAAGCCTGCAAGCTAGTCGCGCCGCATGACCGATTCATTGCATCGGCCGGCACACGGCGGGGCTATGGTTGGGGCTGGCGCGCCGACATGGCCGCCAGCGCCCGGCGGCCTGTCTGCCGTCTTTCCGCCCCTGCCGCGCCGCAATGCCCCCAAGCCCGCCCCGCCCGCCGTCCGATGTACACCGCGCCAGCGCCGCCGCGCCGGCCGAGACCGACCTGCCCGAACTCGCCGAACTGCTCGCCATCGTCGACGGCGCGCCGGCCGATGCCGGCCTGGCGCTGCACTGCGCCGGCCACATCGGCGCCGGCGGCCGCCGCTTCATGCTGCCGGTGGTCACGCTCGGCAATCCCGATCCGGCGCTGCCGGCGCTCGGCGTGTTCGGCGGCGTGCACGGGCTGGAACGCATCGGCGCCGAGGTGGCGCTGGCCTGTCTGCGTCAGGTGGTGAGCCGGCTGGCCTGGGACGAGGCACTGCACGCCCTGCTCGACCGGCTGCGGCTGGTGTTCATGCCGGTGGTCAATCCGGGCGGGCTGTGGCTCGGCACGCGCGCCAATCCGGCCGGCGTGGACCTGATGCGCAATGCGCCGGTGGATGCCGCCGGGCGCGTGCCCTTCCTGGTTGGCGGCCAGCGCCTGGGGCCGGCGCTGCCGTGGTATCGCGGTGCAGCCGGCGCGCCGATGCAGCCCGAGGCCGAGGCCGTCTGCGCGACGGTCGAGCGCGAGCTGCTCGGCCGGCCGTTCGCGCTCAGCGTCGATTGCCATTCGGGCTTCGGCGCGGCCGACCGCATCTGGTTTCCGTATGCGCACAGTCCGGCGCCGATCGAGCATCTGCCCGAGCTGCATGCGCTCGGCGCGGTGTTCGACAGCGCGAACCCGCATCACCCCTACATCTTCGAGCCGCAGAGCCGGCAGTACCTGGCGCACGGCGACCTGTGGGACTGGCTCTACCGGCGCGCGCTCGACCGGCCGGGCAGCGTCTTCCTGCCGCTGACGCTGGAGATGGGCTCCTGGCTGTGGATCCGCAAGAACCCGCGCCAGCTGTTCTCGCGCCGGGGCATCTTCAATCCGCTGATCGGCCACCGGCAGGCGCGCGTGTTGCGGCGCCATCTGGCCTGGCTCGACTTTCTGATGCGCGCCGCCGCCAGCCACCGGCGCTGGTGCCCGCAAGGCCCGGCGCGCGAAGCTGAACGCGCGGCGGCGATCGCGCGCTGGTACATGCCGGCGCCGGCCGCCACGCCCGGGCGCTGGCCGCGGAGAGCGCGCGGATGAGTCCGCCCGCCAGCCCGCGCCACGCCGCGCCTGCTGCGCCTGCTGCGCCCGCCGCGCCTGCCGCCCAGCCCGCCGCCGGCCAGACCTGGCTGCTGCTGCGCGGCCTCACGCGCGAGACCGGGCACTGGGGCGATTTCCCGGCCACGCTGGCCGCCGCCCTGCCCGGCGCACGCGTGATCGCGCTCGACCTGCCCGGCAACGGCCGGCTGCATCGCCTGCCCAGCCCGGCGCGCGTCGAAGCCATGGCCGAGGCGGCGCGCGCGCACTGGCAGGCGCTGGCCGCCGCCCTGCCCGACGCCCATCCCGACGCGCCCGCGCCGCGCGTGAATCTGCTGGCGATGTCGCTCGGCGCGATGGTGGCCGTGGCCTGGGCCAGCCGCCATCCGCAGGAGGTGGCGCGCGCGGTGCTGGTCAACACCAGCCTGCGGCCGTTCAGCCCGCCACAGCAGCGGCTGCGCCCGGGCAACTGGCTGCGGCTGCTGGGCCTGCTGCTGCCGGGCCGCAGCGCCGCCGGCATCGAGGCCAGCGTGCTGCGCATGACCAGCGCGCGCGCCCGGCCCGGCGCGGCCACGGCGCCGGCCGGCCGGCCCGACGACCTCGCGCGCCTGCCACGCTGGACGCCGGCCGAACGCGCCGCACTGCTGGCCGACTGGGTGGCGCTGCGCAGGCGCCATCCGGTGGCGCCGGCCAATGCGCTGCGCCAGCTGCTGGCGGCCGCGCGCTTCAGCGCGCCGCGCGCCGCGCCACCGGTGCCGCTGCTGCTGCTCAATGGCGCACGCGATGCGCTGGTCAATCCGCGCTGCTCGCAGCGGCTGGCGGCGGCCTGGGGCGCCGGGCTGCGCGTGCATCCGGGCGCCGGCCACGATCTGCCGCTGGATGCGCCCGACTGGGTCGCGGCCCAGGTGCTGGCGGCCAGTGCCGCGCCGGCAGGCGACTGAGCCGGCGCACGCCGCGACCGCACCAGCGCCACGACCGCGCCGCTGCCGCCGCGGGCGCCCGCGCGCCTAGTCCTGCCCCGGCTCCTCGCCGCGCGACCTGAGCGCCCGCCGCAGCGCCTTGTGCGGCTTGCGATGCGTGCCGGCCTTGCGCTGCATCACCGCCGCCACCAGCGGATTGCGCCGTGGCGGCGCCTCGAAGGCACCGCGCCGCTGCTCCTCGCCCGAGGCCGGCGCGCCCGGCCGGCGCGTCTCGGCATCGCGGGCCTCGGCCGGCGCGGCGCGCGTGACGATCACCTTGCGGCCCGGCCCGCGCGACGGTCGCGTCATGGCGCGCTCACCGCATCCTGAAAACCGCCGCGCCGGAAGGTCAGCACCAGCGTGTCGCGAAAGCCGAGCCCGTCGCCCGATTGCAGCGGCGTGGTCTCGTGGATCACGCGCGCGTCGTCGAGCAGCAGCGCCGACCACGGCTCGGTCATGGTGAAGCGGATGCCATGCGGCCCGGCCGCGTCGAACACCCGCGTCTCGCCGCCGCGCACGCCGCTGCGCTCGACCAGCACCACCGCCACGTAATCCACGCCGTCGCGATGCGCGCCCTCGGGCGTGGGCCGGCCAATGCCGCGCGCCGTGTCGATGCGGAACTGGTGCGCCTCGATGAACCAGCGCTCCACGCCGGCCGCGCGCGCAAACAGCCGGCCCAGGCCGGCGATCAGCGCATGCCAAGCCGGCAGCGCGGCGGTCTCGTCGGCCACCGGCGCAAACCAGCGCTCGATGCCGCCATGCAGCGCGTTGTACGAAGTGGGCTGCCAGTGCGCGCGATGCGGCACGGCCGCCAGCGTGCCGGCCGCCACGTCCTGCACCAGCGAGGCATGACGCCGAAAGCGGTAGGCGCCGCCGTCGCGCAGATAGTCGTCGGGCGGCAGCGCAGCCCAGGACGGCCGCAGCGCATCGATGGCGGCCGGCGGCTGATCGGCCACGGCGGCAAGCGCCGCCGGATCGAGCACGGCAAAGCCTTGCGCGGCCAGCAGATCGGACGGCGCCGGGCCGCTCAAATGCCAGGGCGGCGTGGGCGAGAGGGCGACGGGGGCAGGCGGACAAGGCGCCCGCTCGGGCGACGAAGCGGCGGCGATGGGCAGGGACGGCGAGGCGGACACGATGGCGAGAAGTACGAAACGTGGCGAAAGCGGCCGAGGATAGGCCGATCCGCCACGCCGCAGGCGCAAACGCCAGGTGAGCCGACGGCCGCGCGTCAGGCGCTGCGCAAGCCGGTCAAAGCACCGCCGGCACGCCGCGCCGCACGCCGACCGCGCCACAGCAGCAGCGGCAGGCCCAGCGCCGCCAGACCGAAGGCGCCGGGCTCGGGCACCGCCGCCACCTCGGTCAGCGTGATGTGCGTGCTCAAAGTGCCGCCGAGATAGCCACCGCGAGTATCGGGCGTTGTGTAATTGAAACTCATATAGGCAGCGCCCCGATACGGCACCCAGCCGAGGGAAAAATCGTTGGTGCCACCAGTCGTGCCGCCAGCGCCGGACAGCGCGCCACCAATCCGGTTGAAATTGCCTCCTGCGACGTCCCACACGATTTCAGACAATGAATAAGTATGGCCAGCCACCGTCAGATTCACCGAATTCACCGAATTGAGCGTGCCGGTCAAGGAATCGGCGGTGATGCCGAAGGAACCCGTTACGGTCGAAACCGGCGGCGGCTCGTAAATTCCAGACGGCTCCCAGAAATTGGTCGACGTGAAACTCAGATCGTAATTCCTCAATTCCGCCTGGGCGGTGCCGCTTGCAATCAGTGCAGCCGCCAGCACGGCCCTCGAAAACAGCTTGCCATTCATGATCTTCTCCGTTGGATTGCGCGGCCAATTGCCCAATGCCGGCGGCAGCAGGCAATCGGCAGCGATCCATCAAATCATGCAAGCAAGCCGGCGGTAATGACGGACAGGCCTGTCCGGGCAGAATCTCCGAATCGGACTTGGCATTGCGCGCCAAGCCCAAATTGCCTCATTGCGCAATCGTCGAATGGCGTGATGCACGACGCCCGGCTCAAAACCCGTTGCGCATCAGCCAGTCGGCCAGCGGCGCGCGCCACAGCCGCGGACCGCGATAAAACGCCAGATGGCCATCCGCCCCGGGCAGCGCCGGCAGCGCGATGAAAGTGGTCGGGCTGCCGCCGGCCGCGAATGCCGCATGCCAGCTGCGCGGCGCCGCCTCGCCCCAGTACTGGTCGTTGGCCGAGTAGAGCCACACATTCGGCAGCCGCGTCGTGCGGCCGAACTCGCCGTACAGCGCCTCCAGCAGCTCGGGCGAGCAGACCCGCCCCTGGGTCGCCGGCGAACCACCGGCCCCGCCCGCGAAATTGATGCAGCCCACCACGCCCGGCGGATTGGCGGCGCACAGCGCCACCGTCGTCAGGCCGCCGGCCGACTGGCCTTCGAGCAGCAACCGGTCGGCCTGGGCCCAGGGCTGGGCGCGGACCCAGTCGATCGCGGCCAGCATTGCGCGGCGCCCGGCCAGCGCGGTGCGCGACGGATCGGGCCGGGCGGTGCAACTGCCATCCGCATCGTGACGCGCACCCGACGACTCGGCATCGGCGCCGCCGGTCTCGCCATAGCCGGGCCGGAATGGCGCCACCACCGCATAGCCGCGTTGCAGCCATTCGCGCACCCGCGCCGCCGGCAGCGGCTGCTTCATGTGCAGGCGCTCGAAAGCCGTGCCGACCCGCCCATGCGAAAACACCAGCACCGGAAACGGCCCCGGCCCGTCGGGCCGATAGACCTGCGCCACCATTTCGAGATCGCCGCCAAAAGCGCCGGCACCCGGCACCGGAATGCGCTGCATTTCGGGCACCGGCTCGGCCGCCTCCTGCGCCTGCGCCGAATGCGCCAGCCAGAGTGCCGCCAGCAGCGCCCACGCCTTGAGTCCGATCATTGCTCGCCCGAATCGAAATTGAACGCGGGCGATGATAGGCAAGATGGCGCGCGGCGGAATCCAAGGAGCGCCAGCCAAATCCGGCGCAATTTCCGGCAATCAATGCTCGGCGATATGCGCCCGCAATTGACGACCAGATCGGCGGTGACTCCGAATGCCCAGCATTCTGAGAATCGGCCGATTTGCCATCGAGCAGATCGGCCATGACAACGAACCCACGAAGAACAAGCCATCGGGATTGCGGCCGACAATCGCCACATAAGCGATCAGGACAAACAGATAAATCTCGATGGCAATCGCCAGCGGTCCTTCATCGGGCAAATGCACCATCACGCTGTACCCGGCAATTCCGCCATTGAATTCGACAAACGCCAGCAGCAGCCCGCCGAGCAATAGAAGAATCGCAAGACAACGGGCCCACCATGCCACCTTGCGCCCCCCGATTGAGTGATTCATTGCGTCGCCCCGATCGACATTGGCCCTCCGATGTGATGGCTAGGAGCTTAGCCAAGGGGCCTCCGATCCGGGAATCCTAATTCGCCTCGGATAATTCAGTCCGCTGCAGCAAAGTTGCAAGCGCGACCGGATCGCTCGGGAATTGAGCGGTCACAGCATCGCCTGTTTGGGTGAATCGCTAGCACGGTCAAATGGCTGCAAATTCACTCGCAGCGCAATTGGCGGACGAAATACTCGGCAATTGCGCAATTCGCTCACAGGCGGCAATTGCCGGCGTGGCGCCTCACAACTCCAGCGCCAGCAGCGCCGCGCGCATCACCGCCGGATCGGCTTCCAGGCCGGTCCAGTGGCGGATGCCGATCACCCCCTGATTCACCAGCATGCCCAGCCCGTCGGCCACGGCGCAGCCGCGTTCGCGCGCGGTGCGCAGCAGCCGGGTCAGCGGCGGGTTGTGGATGCCGTCGGCCACGACCATGGTCGGCAGCAGCGTGCTCACGTCGATGGCGGGCATCGCGTCCACGTCGGGGAACAGGCCGACCGAGGTGGCGTGGACGACCAGATCGGTGTCGGGCGGGATGCGGAAGCTGCCGTCCCAGGGCAGATGGCGCGCCTCGGCCGGCGTGTGGCGCGCGACCAGCTCGGCCAGCGCGGCACCGCGCTCGCGCCCCCGGTTGACGATGCCGATGCGCGTGACGCCGGCCAGCGCCAGCTCCACCGCCACCGCGCGCGCCGCGCCGCCGGCGCCAAACACCAGCGCCGTCTTGCCGGCCGGATCGGCGACCGCGCGCAGCGCCTGCACAAAGCCCTGGCCGTCGGTGTTCTCGCCGATCAGCGCATCGCCGCGCCGCACGATGGTGTTGACCGCGCCGATGATGCGGGCCGACTCGCCCAGCCCGTCGAGATGCTCGATGACCGCCACCTTGTGCGGGATCGAGCAGTTGAAGCCGCGCCAGCCCATTGCGCGCGCGCCGCGCACCGCCGCGCCCAGCTGCTCGGGCGCCACCTCGCAATTGAGGTAGCGCCAGTCGAGCCCGAGCGCGCGATAGGCCGCCTCGATCATCGCGACGGTGGGGTTCTCGGCGGCCGGCATGGCAAACGAGCCGGTGAGCGGGACGAGGAAGTTGTGGGCCATGACGGGCGCTTTCGCAGGAATTGGGGCGCGCCATCGTCGCCGCGCCCGGCCCGGCGCAATGGCAGCGCCGCCGCATCTATTTGTACGATCACCGCATTTCTACCCCCGCCAATGCGCGCAAAAGGAGAAGCCGATGCGGCCCTGGCTCGAAACCGTGGTGATGCCCGCCGACCGCTCCTGGCTGCTGTTCGACCGCCAGCTGGCGAGCTTTCCGTTCAACTGGCACTACCACCCCGAGTTCGAGCTGACGCTCACGCTCGGCAGCGAGGGCATGCGCTTCGTGGGCGACCACATCGCGCGCTATGGCGACGGCGACCTGGTGCTGGTCGGCCCCAACCTGCCGCACGCCTGGGAATCGAGCCGCACGGTCGGCGCCGCGCCGCGCCATCGCGCGATGGTCTGCTGGTTTACCGAGGCCTGGATCGGCGCGCTGATCGAGGTGTCGCCCGAACTGGCGCCGCTGCGCCGGCTGCTCGATGCGGCGGGCAGCGGCCTGCTGTTCAGCCCCCAGGCACGCGAACGCGCCGCGCGGCAACTGCTGGCGCTGGTCGGCGCCGCACCCGAGCGGCACTGGCTCGGGCTGATCGAGACGCTGCTCGGCCTGTGCGCCGATGCCGACCGGCAGACGCTGGCGACCAGCGCCATCACCCCGGCCGGCAACTCGCGCGAGCGCCAGCGGCTGGCCCAGGTGCTCGACTGGCTCAACGCCCACTACACCGAGCCGGTGGCGCTGGAAGCGCTGGCCGCGCTGGCCCATGTGAGCCCGAGCCAGCTCCAGCGGCTGTTCAAGCGCAGCACCCGCATGTCGATCAGCGCCTATGTGACGCAGCGCCGCATCGGCCACGCCTGCGCGCTGCTGGCGCAAGGCGCGCTGCCGGTGGCGCAGGTGGGCGCGAGAGTGGGCTATGCCGAGCCGGGATATTTCACGCGGCAATTCCGCGCCGCAAAAGGATGCACGCCGAGCGGATATCGGGCGGTAATGGCGCGGGAAATTGTCGGCGCGGGCTGAGATTGCGCGCCGCTTTGCCGGCAATTGGTGGCAGGCGCCAAATCGTGAATGCGGCTGAGCCTATTCGAATGCCTTGCCGCGCCCGGCCTTTACTTGTGCGCGAATTGCCTTGCCCTTGAGCCGGCGCTGCTTGGCGCCATAACTCGGCTTGGTCGCGCGCCGGACCGGATCGACGTGCAAGGCCTCGGCGACCATTTCCTCCAGCCGCGCAATTGCCTCAAGCCGATTCTGATCGCGGCTGCGCGCCGACTGCGCCTTGATGACGATGCAGCCATCCTTGGTCAGCCGCTGATCGGACAAGGCCAGCAGCGTTTGCTTGGCCGATTCGGGCAGCGAGGAGGCGTTGATGTCGAAACGCAAATGCACCGCGCTGGAAACCTTGTTGACATTCTGCCCACCCGGGCCCTGCGCGCGAATGGCGATGAATTCGATTTCGCGGGGGTTGATTTTGGGGGGCATAGGAGTGGGCGGAGGAATGAGGCAATGAGCATTCAGCCGCGCAATACAGGTGAATAGCGCCGATCAGCGCGGATGCGTTTCGATGTACTCCCTGAGCACGCTATCCATCCGAGACTGCCAGCCAGCCCCGGTCGATTTGAAATAGGCCACGACTTCGGGGCTATAGCGAATCGACACCAGCAATTTCCGGCTTTGGGATTTAGGCCGACCCGGCAAGTTGCGCAGCGGAACCATCGATGCCAGTTGCTCATCGGTCAAGGGTTGCGCATCGGGATCGGACTTTGCCGCCGCGAGAATGGCAGCGTCTTCCTCTTCGGTCGGCATGACGATCAATGGGTGCTTAGAAGTTTTCGACATAGTGCTTTACCTCGCGACGTTCGGCTTTGCGCAAACTGATGATGCGGCGAACATCGCCGCGATCCACAAAGGCAACGTAGTACAAAATATTGGTTTCAGGTGCGAGGGCAATCATCCGCAATTCGCCGTACTGAAACCGGTTGTCGATCCAGACCAATGCCGATCCCCAATCCAATTGCTCGGCCAACGCAAGAGACACTCCATGCTTGGCGCGATTGGAAACATCCTTGGCTGAATCGTACTCAATGCGCATGGTTTAGCGTAGCTACAGTAATTATTGTTGTCAAGTTACATTGCATTCTGCGCCGTTTGACGCCGATAACTCTTCCGGCTCATTTCTGAAGCCACTTGCAACGATTGGCGCTTCGGTGCTCGTGAATTCCATGTTGGCGCAGGTGTTCAGCCCTCCAGGACGCCGGGTATAAGACTGCAAGGTTTATCGCTTGAGCCAGAGCCATCGATTAGTCTTCACGTTTTGGGGGAGTCCATATACGACCAGTTAGACCGGCGAGAGAAGAGATAGCGTTGCGTTCAACGCCACTCCTGTATCGACGACCAGCTTCGAAACACGATCATGCTCACTGGTAAGCAAGTCTTTGACGCTTGTTTCGGCATACGTAGTTTCTTTGAAGCTGAAAGACTCAAAACGCAGTTCATACGGATTGCTTGCCGAACCAGTTGCATCCGCCCAGAGGTTGGTACGAATGATACTTCTGTGTTTTCCTTGGTTCGCCAGTGCCGCAATGTGAAGCGCTTCCCCTCCGCTAGAAAATTGCTCTAGCAGAGTTGACAGTGAGGCAAGAACAGCATTCGCGCGCAAAAGCTTGGCAACTGAGGCGCTTGTTATATCCCGCGCTGGAAGCGGTTTGGCAGATGAATTCAAGCCCAAGCTGAAGTACAAAGCATGACCGAAAATGTCTCCGATGGCATGAATGCTTTGCACACAAGCAAGCACATTTGCCCCAACCATTGTCAGACAGAGATCGAGCTTGCTTTGCTCTTCGTCAGTACCTCCAAGTAGAACTTCAATCATTGATGTCGAGGCTAGCTTTTGATCAATGTGCCCACTGAGAATTGATCGAGCTTCGTCAAAGTGATAGTGAGCGAAGCGCCTTCGGTCAATCACTGAGCGCAGACTTGGCTTTGCAAGCTCCAACTGCTCAGGCCCAAACAGCCTTTTAATATGGCCCCGGGTCTCTTCTAGGTTCCATGTGGTCATAGAAAATGGCCTAACAATACCTTTCACAATGCCACGCAACACGGCAGCTTCGTATTTTGAGCGTAAAGCTGGATGAGTCGTCGAGGCACCTTCGTTTCCGATGCCGTCACTCGCAGAAGAGGCAGCATTTACCGCCCGACAGCAAACTCAATCGGGCTTAGCGCCCCTTCAAGGCTTTCATTCACACCGCCCGCGCCAACTGCCGCCGCGCCATGAACGGATTCGCCAGCGCAAACAGCGAGTGAATCTGCGCGGTGTTCTTCTCCAGACCGCGATAGCGAACCGAACCTTGGCGAATCCGAACTGCCGCTTGATGATCCGGAACGGATGCTCGACCCGCGCCCGGACTTTCGAGATCAGGTGATTGATCTGGCGATCCACTTGCCAGCGCGGTTCGCCCGGTGTCTTGCGCAGAGCGATACCGAGGAATTGCCCGCGCTCGGCGCAGCGCCGGAGAATGTCGGGATAGTCGTAGCCGCGATCTGCCCACACGGCGGTTTCGTCACCATGCAGCAATTGATCGAAACGGCATTTGTCGTTGACGCCAGCGGTGCTGGTCACAACGGTATGCACCAGGCCCGATTCGGCATCGACGCCGATATGGGCCTTCATGCCGAAGTACCACTGCTGGCCTTTCCTGGTTTGCGTCATATCCGGATCGCGCTGGCCGTCGGCGTTCCTGGTTGAACTCGGGGCGTTGATGATCGTGGCGGTGCGCAGGATCAGGCCGCGCGACTTGAGCAATTGTCGGACTTCGGCGCCAATGGCTTCGGTAAGCTTGTGCTTCTCCAGCAGGTGACGGAATCGCAGAATCGCGGTGTCGGACGGAATAGCGTCGTCGATCAGGCTCAGGCCGGCAAAACGGCGCATCGATTCGCTTTCGTGCAGCTCGTCTTCCATCGCCGGATCGGACAACGCAAACTATTGCTGCATGAAGTGCACGCGCAGCATGGCTTCGAGCGGCAGCGTCGGGCGGCCGCCGCGCAGGTCGGTCTTCGGATAATGCGGTTCGATCACCGCTATCAGTGCTGCCCACGGAATCACTGCGTCCACTTCACGGAGGAATCTTTCCCGCCGCGTCACGCGCTTCTTGTTGGCGTAGTCGAGCGAGGCGAAGGATCTACTTCATGGTGTGGCCCCGGAAGAGATGGCGGCTATTGTCAATGTTCCGGCGAGGTTGTGAAGAGCATCCCTAGTTGGTTTGATATGGGTAGCGCGTTGATTGTTCGCGGAATTCGTCGAAGAAAGCGAATTCGTCATCAGGAGCAATTGGTATCGGATCTGTATTCGCAATTTTTCTCACGTAAATCTGCCCCTGATAGCGCATTGGATTCTTTACGCGCGAAAGCTTCAACAGCACAACGTCCTTGTCGTAGTACTTTACAAAGACGACATTACGTTGAATTTGTCTTTTAACTTCGTCGTTCACGGGCTCCTTCTCGATGCACTGCTGTAAAAATTGCTGGTATTGATCAATACCTCTATGGAACTTTGCCGCTTCTGCTCCTATACCAGCGACGTAAAAATTGTCGTACTTGCGGGCCCGAGAGCCATACGTCTGATTGTGGCGATTCGCATCTTGCCCATCGTCAGCAACTCCGAGAATTACATAGTTGTCGCCCGTGTGTGAATTGCACATTGCTGTAAGAGTGCGAACTATTTTGGAAAGTAGAGCATGATTGAAATCTGATTTAGATCCAAGGGAGTAAAGACCAATCTTGAAGTCGTAGCAGACATTCTCAGTTCTCGATTGATTTAGGATATTCTCCAAATTCTCCACCCAAGACAGTGCAGTAGGATCCATTCCTTCTCTTGGAACAAAATGTCCAGCCATCACTCCCGAGACAGCGTGAATCATCTGTACACGATGCCTCTGCTGCCATTTGTTGTCACTATTCAATTCACCCATACAATTCGTGGCTATACCGCGCAAAGCTTGCGCCAAGGTGCGATAGTTCTGCACCTTGCGGTTTTTTTGCATTAAGAGCTCATAAAATGAGAGGTATAAGACTTGGTATGCATTCTGCAGTCGCTTCGGCTCATCGGTATACAGATGAGCAGCAAGGTTATCGCCGAATTCATCAATAGTTTTACGAAGCTCATCAAAAACAAAGCAGAAGTGCTTGTAGATTGTTTCGGCACCGTATTTCAAAACCGCGTCACTCGCAGCGATCGCAAGGGCCGATCCATCTGAATAAACATCGTCCAGAAATCGAGAAGAAGTTTGAGCATCTTCTTTAAGAAGCATATGAAGAAGAATGTGAGCCACAACCTCCTCGTCTCTAGACGCCAAGATATTCTCTTCGGTCAGAATATGACATTTATTCCAAAAAGTCTCTTTGATTTTAATCCCGTAATTCAAGTCCTCTTTAGTAAGACTGATGCTCCGCATTGCATCTAAATCAACAATGTCCGTGTGCGATGCATCTCCACGTATGTAGATCGCACACCTTCGAACTAGTTGTGGAAATTCTGAAATTGCGCCAGCTTGGCGCACTTCGTGACGGGAAAGTCTCACGCCACCAGTATTGATCCGACGAAATGTTTCATCGACGTTTGTAACTGAGGTGTACGTAGAAGTGGAGATCGGCAAAGGATAATTAAGTATTTTTGAGCAAGACTCGAAAGGTAGAGTTGGAGTCTTCTGAGCGAGCGTTCCTTCCTGTAGAAGCTTATTGGTTTCTGCGACAGTGCTTAGATCAAAGTACTGTCCCTGTACTGGAAACTCGCCTTCGATAAATGAGGTAATCGCCTCGAGTCGCTGCATGCCGTCAAGGATCTCAAAGCAAGACCCACGTGTTGCATGGTTGAAACCAACACCTAAGAACAAAGGCACTGGATACTCATTCATCAGCGAATCGATGAAACGCTGCTTCTCGGCCAGAGTCCAAACCAACTTGCGCTGGTATCGTCTATTAACAATGAATTTGCCTTGGCGAAAGCTGCTGTATACTGACTGAACGGGTTCGCCACGAATATTTAGATTGTTCTGCAATGATGTGCTCCTCTGATAGGTGCTTGGAGTGCAAGAGCTATACGCCCTGATTTGTTTTAGCCTGAGTATCGCGCCTCATACACCTTCACTCGTCGCTACACTTGACACTGATTCATCAAGTTTACTCAATAATTCACTGCTTCCACGAGCATTTTGATTGATCCGGATAATTTCGTCCACACACCACACATCATATAAACCCTGCATGCCTTTGGTAACTGTGAAAAAATCCAAAGTGGTCACTGGATAAGCTGACACCAGCCAAGACAATTAACGAAAATTCAATCGCTTGCGCCGCAGCTTGCCTAATAAATTGGCGCCGACATCAGCCAATCGTTCCAATTTTAATCTGAAAACTAAAAGGGGCAGCCAGACTCGCATCCGACTACCCTTATAATTCATTCAGGTGAACTCACCCGAATAAAAACCACACCCCAAGGATATTCGTCACAATCTCGCCTCTACTATTTATTGAGCCTGCATCCCGTTGATTTATTGGAGCGGCGCGCATGGTGGAGGTGATTGTGAAGACGCTCCCTAATTCACCGCCCCTTCGCCGCAGCCACATCCGCCGAAGCCAGCGCAGTCATATTCACCACCCGCCGCATCGTCGCCGACGGCGTCAGAATATGCGCCGGCTTCGCAGTCCCCAGCAGAATCGGCCCCACCGTCACCCCATGCCCGCCGGTAATCTTCAGCACATTGAAGAGAATATTGGCGGCATCGATATTCGGCAGCACCAGCACATTGGCCGATCCGGTCAATGAGGTTTCCGGCAGCACATGCAGCCGAATCTCTTCCGACAGTGCCGCATCGCCGTGCATTTCGCCATCGCATTCGATATGCGGCGATTGCAGCTTGAACAGATCAGCCGCCTTGCGCACCCGCAATGCCGACGGCCGCTTGCTGCTGCCGAACATGCTGTGCGACAGAAAGGCCACTTTCGGCGGCAAGCCAAATCGCCGCACTTCTTCCGCTGCCATGCGCGCGATTTCGGCCAATTCCTCGGCCGTGGGTTCTTCGTTGATGAAGGTGTCGGTCACGAACAGCGTGTGCTCGTCGAGCATCAGCGCATTCATGCTGGCCATCACCTTGGCGCTGGCGCTTTTGCCGATCACGGTTTCCACATGCGCAAAGTGGGCGTCGTAGCGGCCGACGAGGCCGCAGAGCATGGCGTCGGCATCGCCGCGCCGCACCAGCATGGCGGCGATCAGCGTGTTGGAGCGCCGCATGGCGATCTTGGCGGCGTCGGGCGAGACGCCTTCGCGGCCCATGAGGCGGGCGTAGTCGTCGCAGTAGTCGCGGTAGCGCGGGTCGTTGTCGGTGTCGACCACTTCCACGTCGGCGCCCAGCTTGAAGCGCAGGCCGGCGCGTTCGATGCGCGCGGCGATCACGGCCGGGCGGCCGATGAGGATGGGCTTGGCCAGACCGTCGTCGAGCACCACCTGCACGGCGCGCAGCACGCGTTCGTCCTCGCCCTCGGCATAGACCACGCGGGCCGGCGCGGCCTTGGCCTGGCCGAACACCGGGCGCATGAACATGCCGGTCTGGTACACGAAGCGGCCGAGCGATTCGCGGTAGGCGTCCATGTCGGCGATGGGGCGCTCGGCCACGCCCGATTCCTCGGCGGCCTTGGCCACGGCCGGCGCGATGCGCAGGATGAGCCGCGAGTCGAACGGCTTGGGGATGAGGTAGTCGGGGCCGAAGCGCAGTTCCTGCCCGGCGTAGGCGGCGGCCACTTCGTCGCTGATGTCGGCCTTGGCCAGCGCGGCGATTTCGCGCACGCAGGCGAGCTTCATGGCTTCGGTGATGCGGCGGGCGCCGCTGTCGAGTGCGCCGCGGAAGATGTACGGGAAGCAGAGAACGTTGTTCACCTGGTTCGGGTAGTCGCTGCGGCCGGTGGCGATGATGCAGTCGGGCCGGACGGCCTTGGCCAGCTCGGGGCGGATCTCGGGCTCGGGGTTGGCGAGCGCCAGGATGATCGGCTGGCTGGCCATGGTCTTGACCATGTCGGCGGTGAGCGTGCCGGCGGCCGAGCAGCCCAGGAACACGTCGGCGCCGTTGACCACGTCGGCCAGGGTGCGGGCGGCGGTGCTTTGCAGATAACGCTTCTTGCTGGCATCGAGCCGGTCGGCGTCGGCGCGGTCGGCCTGGATCACGCCCTTGCTGTCGCAGACGTAGACGTTCTCGCGCTTGACGCCGAGGCCGATCATCACGTCGAGGCAGGCGATGGCGGCGGCGCCGGCGCCCGAGACGGCGACCTTCACGTCGCCGATCTGCTTGCCGACCACTTCAAGCGCATTGATGAGCGCGGCGCTGCTGATGATGGCGGTGCCGTGCTGGTCGTCGTGGAACACCGGAATGTTCATGCGCTCGCTGAGCGCGCGCTCGATGTAGAAGCACTCGGGCGCCTTGATGTCCTCAAGGTTGATGCCGCCGAGCGTGGGCTCCATGGCGGCGATGATCTCGATGAGCTTGTCGGGGTCGCGCTCGGCCAGCTCGATGTCGAACACGTCGATGCCGGCAAATTTCTTGAACAGGCAGCCCTTGCCTTCCATCACCGGCTTGCCGGCCAGCGGGCCGATGTCGCCGAGGCCGAGCACCGCGGTGCCGTTGGTGATGACGCCCACGAGGTTGCCGCGCGAGGTGTATTCGGCGGCCTTGCTCGGGTCGGCCTGGATGTCGAGGCAGGGATAGGCGACGCCGGGCGAATAGGCGAGCGACAGGTCGCGCTGGTTGGCGAGCGGCTTGGTGGCGTTGACCGAGATTTTTCCGCGCGTGGGGAAGCGGTGGTAGTCGCGGGCGGCATCGCGCAGGGCGATTTCCGCGTCGCTGGTTGGGGCGGCGCCGGACTCGATTTCGGTGGACATGGGTGAAGCCTCTCTGACGATTGCTGTTTGGAATTTTTTGTATGTGAGGCGGTGCGCGGGCTGCGCGCTTGCCAGCCGGAGGGGCGCGGACGTTAGCGCGCCCGCCCGGGCTTGCCAATGACGGCTATCCGCAGATCGCACGGCGTTACAGGTTTCGGGCCAGGGCCGGCGGAGCGGAAGGACGGCCGGCGGCGGCGCGGCGTGGCGCACATCGGCCGGGCGCGCGGCCCGGGGTGATGCAGGCCGGCACGCGCGACGGGGGCGGCGGTGCGCCGGAATGACGCAGTGCGGCAAGGCGCGGGGGCTGACGGCGGAGGCGGGTTGGCGCGGTGCAGCGCCGCGCGCCGGCTCAGTCGCGGCCGAGGCCCAGGCGCCGCACCAGCCGGTGGAAGTTGCCGCGATCCATGCCGGCCTCGCGCGCGGCGGCAGCCAGGTTGCCGGCGTGGCGCGCGAGCGCGGCGGCGATCCAGTCGCGCTGGAAGGCGTCGGTGGCGGCGCGCAGGCCGGCGGGTGCGGCGGGTGCGCCGTCGCCCGAGCCGGCAGGCGCCGCTTCCGTAGCGACGCCTGTCGCGCGCAACGCGCCAGCTGTGACCGGCGCGTCCGCGCTCTCGGCGGCGGCATCCAGCCCCAGATGCGCCGGCTCGATCCCGATCCACCTTGCGCGCCGCCCCTGCTCGGCCAGCGCCCGCAGCGCGGCGCGCGCCACCGCATGCTCCAGCTCGCGCACATTGCCCGGCCAGTCGCGGCCGAGCAGGGCCTCGCGCGCCGCCGCGCCGAGCCGGAAATTGCGCGCGCCGAGCCGGTGCTGGTTCTCCTCCAGAAAGGCATTGGCCAGCGCGATCACGTCGCGGCCGCGCTCGCGCAGCGGCGGCACGCTGAGCGGGAACACCGCCAGCCGGTGATACAGGTCGGCGCGGAAATGCCCGGCCGCCACCTCGGCGCGCAGGTCGCGGTTGGTGGCGGCGATCACCCGCACGTCCACGCGGCGCGGATGGTCGCTGCCCAGGCGCTGCACCTCGCCGCTTTGCAGCGCGCGCAGCAGCTTGGCCTGCACCGCCGGCGGCAGCTCGCCCACCTCGTCGAGGAACAGCGTGCCGCCATCGGCCAGCTCGAAGCGGCCGCTGCGGTCGGCGACCGCGCCGGTAAACGCGCCCTTGCGATGGCCGAACAGCTCGCTCTCGGCCAGCGTCTCGGGCAGCGCGGCGCAATTGAGCTGCACCAGCGGCCGGTCGCGCCGCGCCGAGCGCGCGTGCAGCTCGCGCGCCACCAGCTCCTTGCCCGCGCCGGTCTCGCCCTGCACCAGTACCGTCAGGTCGGACGCGGCCACGGTGGCGATCTCGGCGCGCAGCCGGCGCAGCGCGGCGCTGCTGCCGACCAGTTCGCGCCGGTCGGCGGCATTGCCAAGGCTGCGCGCGACTTCGCCGGCCCGTTCGGCGCGCTCGGCCAGCCGCTCGATGGCCAGCGCCGCGTCGATGCCCGACTCGACCAGCGCGACCAGCGCGCGCAGCCGGTCGGCCGGCACCGCGTCGAAGGCGCCCGGCGTGAGCGCATCGAGCGTGACCACGCCCCACAGCCGCCCGCCCGCGCGCAGCGGCGCGCCGAGGCAGTCGTGCACCGGCAGCAGCGCCGGCTGGTCGGCGATCAGGCCGTCATAGGGATCGGGCAGCGCGGTGTCGGGCGCAAACCGCCACGGGCCGCGCGCCGCCAGCAGCGTGGCCAGCCGCGGGTGATCGGCCACGGCAAAGCGGCGCGCCAGCGTCTCCTCGGCCAGCCCGTCGATGGCCGCCGGCACCAGCGCGTCGCCGTCCAGCCGCAGCAGCGCGGCGGCATCGCAATCGACCAGCCGGCGCACGGCGGCGAGCAGATCGCGGTAGCGCGCGGCCGAATCTGTGGCCGGGTCGGCAATCGCTCCGCCGGACGCGGCCGGGATGGGCAAAAAGTCATCGTTCGATGTCATCGGCACAACCCAGGATGTTGTTTGAACAACCTCCCGCATGTTGTCACAAGCACATCAATAGCGCGATTTCAACGCGCAATCAGTCACTTGGCGCATGGCACGGCGCTTGAGACCTTGCGGGGCCATCTTCAGGAGCCCCTCATGCCCAGCCAACAGACCATCGACCTCGTCAAGGCCACCGTGCCCGCGCTGCGCGCGCATGGCGAAGCCATCACCACGCACTTCTACCAATCGATGTTCCGCGACTTTCCGGCGGTGAAAGCCTTCTTCAACCAGGCGCACCAGGCCAACGGCAGCCAGCCGCGCGCGCTGGCCGGCGCGGTGCTGGCCTATGCGGCGCACATCGACCGGCTGGAGGAAATCGCGCCTGCGCTGCCGGCCATCATCCAGAAGCATGTCTCGCTCGGCATCGCGCCCGAGCACTACCCGATCGTCGGCCAGTGCCTGCTGCGCGCGATCCGCGAAGTGCTCGGCGAAGCCGCCACCGACGACATCCTCGCCGCCTGGGCCGAGGCCTATGGCGAGCTGGCCGCGCTGCTGATCGCGGCCGAGGAAAAGGTCTATGCCGACACCGCCGCGCAACCCGGCGGCTGGCGCGGCACCCGGCGCTTTGTCGTGGCCCGGCGGGTGCGCGAGAGCGACGAAATCCTGTCGCTGCATCTGCGGCCGGAAGACGGCGGCGCCCTGCCCGCCTGGCTGCCGGGCCAGTACATCGCGCTGGTGCTCGACATCGGCGGCGCGACGCTGCGGCGCAATTACTCGCTGTCGGCGGCGCCGGGCGGCGACGGGCTGCGCATCAGCGTCAAGCGGCAGGCGGGCGGCGTGGCGTCCAACTGGCTGCACGACCAGGCGGTGGAAGGCACGGTGCTGGCCGTGACGCCGCCGGCCGGCGAATTCACGCTGGCCGAGGGCAGCCGGCCGCTGCTGTTCATCACGGCGGGCGTCGGCATCACGCCCGCGCTGGCGATGCTGGAGGCGGCCGCGCCGGCCGGCCGGCGCATCGGCTTCGTGCATGCGGCGCGCACGCCGGCGGTGGCGGCCTTTCGCGCGCGCATCGAGGCGATCGCCGCCGCGCATGCGGGCGTGACGCCGCGCTTTCGCTACAGCGCGACGGCGGCCGACGCGCCCGAGCACGGCCGCATCGACGCCGCCGCGCTGGCCGGGCTGCTGCCGGCCGACGGCGCGGTCGATGTCTACCTGCTCGGCCCGGCGCCGTTCATGCGCGAGATGCTCGGGCTGCTCGACACGCTGGGCGTGGCGCGCGAGCGGGTGCGGGTCGAGTTCTTCGGGCCGAAGGAGGCGCTGGCGGGCTGAGCCGGCGCGGCGGCGGCGGGCGCTTGTGTGCGGCGCAGCACACAGGCGCGCATCGCCACCGGCGACGGGCCCGGCGCTGCGACTCTCATCAACGGCAGTTCTCCTGCGTAGGCGTACTTCCTACACGCACCGGATTGCGCCGCCGAAGCACCGCTAACCGTCCCATCGGTGCGGAGCAGCACGGGCCACGATTCGGTCTCGCAGTCGCCCCGAATGAAGGAGAAGTGATGACCGCCCCGTTCAACCAGCCCGAGTGGGCCGAGCATGTAGCCGACAGCTGCCGCACGCTCGACGCTTACGACAGCGGTCGCAAGCCCATGAATGCGGATGACTACCGCCATGTGGCCGCCAAGCTCGAAGCCCTGGTGCGCCAGGTGCGCACGCCGCAAACGCTTTACCTGCCGAGCGCCGCCTACCGCCACGCCGCCGAGAACGTCTACTTCGAGGCCAACCGCCGCCTGCTCGAACCGCGCCGGCTGGCCCTGCGCGCCGCCGCCGAAGCCCAGGTGCTGGACGCGCTGCAACGCACGCTCAAGCTGCGCAAGGCCGACTGAGGCCAGCCGGCCGCGCGCACCGCCCAGGCAACGCAGCAACGCGCCGCTCCGGCCTGCCGGACGGCGCGTTCTTGTTTGCGGCCGCCGACCGTCGCCGGCAACACGCCGGCAACGCGCGCGGAACACTGCCCGCCCACCCTCGCCCGGACCTGAACTCCCGGCCCGAGGCTCTCCATGCACAACCGCCCGTCCCCGCTCCGCCCGCAAGACGCCGCCGACCCCGGCCCGCCGGCCCGACTCTCGCGCCGCAGCGCGCTGGCCTTTCTGGGCGCGAGCACGCTGGCCGCCGGCTGCGGCGGCGGTGGCAGCGACGGCAGCTCGACCTCGACCGGCTCGACCACGACCACCACCACCCTCTCGGCCGACGCCAGCCTGGCGGCATTGGCGCTGTCGTCGGGCACGCTGTCGCCGGCCTTTGCGGCCGCCACCACCGCCTACAGCGTGGCGGTCGGCGACACGGTCACCAGCGTCACCGTCACGCCCACGGTCAATGCCAGCGGTGCCACGGTGAAGGTGAACGGAACCACGGTGGCCAGCGGCAGCGCCTCGGCCGCGATTGCGCTGGCGAGCGGCAGCAACAGCATCGCCGTGCTGGTGACGGCCGCCGACGGCAGCACGACGCGCAGCTACGGCCTGACCGTGACGCGCGCCACCACCACCGCGTCGAGCTGCGCGCTGATCCCGACCGAGACCCAGGGGCCGTATCCGCTGCTGGCCATCCTGAGCAACAGCGCCATCGTGCGCAGCGACATCACCGAGTCGAAGACCGGCGTGCCGCTGACCCTGCGCATCACGCTGGAGAACGTGAACAACAACTGCGCGCCGCTCAGCAACGTGGCGGTCTACATCTGGCATTGCGACAAGGACGGCGTGTACTCGGGCTATGCCCAGACCAGCGGCAGCAACACCGTCGGCCAGACCTTTCTGCGCGGCGTGCAGACCACCGACAGCAACGGCCAGGTCGAATTCACCACCATTTATCCGGGCTGGTATGCGGGCCGCATCACCCACATCCACATGCAGGCCTATCTGGCCGGCAATCTGGGCGGCACGGCGGTGGTCACGACGCAGTTCGCGTTTCCGCTCGACATCACGGCGGCGGTCTATGCCAGCACGCTGTACGCGAGCCACGGCCAGAACACCAGCGTGACCAGCTTCGCCGCCGACAACGTGTTCAGCGACGGCACCACGCGCGAAATGCTCACGCTCAGCGGCGATGTGACGAGCGGCTTCGTGGCGACGATCACGGCGGGGATTGCGGTGTGAATGGCGCCGGGCCGGGTCGCGCCCGGGCCGGCGGCTGGCGCCGGACGCCCTCGCCCACCCTCACCTCGAAGCTCACCCCGCGCCCGCCCAGCCCCGGGCCGACGCGGATCTGCCCGCCCAGCCGCTGCACCGCCTGCCGCACGATGGCCAGCCCCAGCCCCGAGCCGCTCGCGCGCGCATCGCGCCCGCGCTGAAAGCGCTCGAACAGCCGGGCCTGTTCCTGCGGCGCGATGCCGGGACCGTCGTCGGCGACGCCGAGCACCCAGGCCGCGTCGCCGGCGGGCGCCGCCAGGCTCACCAGCACCTGCGCGCCGTCGGGCACGTAGCGCAGCGCATTGCCGACCAGGTTGTCGAGGATCGAGTGCAGGACGGCGGGCTCGACGGCCGCCATCAGCCGGTCCGGCGAATCGAGCGCCAGTTCGATGTCGCGCGCCTGGGCCAGCGGCGCCACGCCGGCCAGATGCTGCTGCACCAGCGCCACCAGATCGACCAGCGCGGCGGCCGCGGCCGGGCTGGCGTCGTCGAGCGCGGCCAGGGTCAGCAGCTGATGCACCAGATGCGCGCTGCGCTCGACCGCGCGGTCGAGCGCGGCCTGGGCCCGGGCGCGTTCGGCGGCGTCGGCGGCATGCGCGAGTGCATGCGCTTGCGCGCCGATCACCGCGAGCGGCGTGCGCAGCTCATGGGCGGCGTCCTGCACCAGCTGGCGCTCGCGCTGAAGGCTGGCGCGGACGCGGGCCAGCAGCGCCTCGAACGCGCTGCCGAGCGGTTGCAGCTCGGCATAGCGCAGGTCGAGCGCCAGCGGACGCGGATCGTCGGGCGAGCGCGCGCGCATCTGCTCGACGAAGCCGTGCAGCGGCCGCAGTCCGCGCACCACCGCCCACCACAGCGGCAGCATCACGATGGGCAGCGCGATGAGATAGGGCAGCAGCAGATCGGCGCCGAGCCAGCGCAGCAGCGTGGTTTCGGGCGGCGCCGGTTCGTAGAGGGTGAGCTGCCAGTCGGCCGTGCGGTGGCTGGCCACCCAGTAGCGCGTGCCGGCCCAGGCGAGGATGGCGCTGGCATCGGGCGCGGCGCTGGCGGGCGGGGTGTCGGGGCTTTCGTAGAGCGGCGCGGCGGCGGGGGCGGCAGCAGTGGCCCGCTCCAGCCGCAGCCGCACCTCGCCCAGCCCCAGGCCCGACTCCTGGCGCAGCAGATGCAGCTGGCGGTCGGCGGCGCGCACCACGGCGATGGCGGCCTGCGCGTCGGCCGGGGTTGCGCCGGCGGGCAGGCTCAGCGCCATCGCGCGGGTCACGCCGGGCAGGGCGCGCGCGCCGGCGTCGCCGGTTTGCAGGTCGAGCCAGTCGATGGCCAGCAGCACGACGAAGCTCAGGCTCACCGCCAGCGTCAGCGCCAGCAGCACGCGCCGGGTGAGCGAGGGTTGGCGCAGCCGGCGCCAGCGCCCGGCCGGCTCAGTCATGCACGACCCACTGGTAGCCCACGCCGCGCACGGTGCGGATGCGGCTCGCGCCGACCTTGCGCCGCAGATTGGACAGATGGACCTCGATGGTGGCCGGATCGACCGGATCGCCGAGCGGCTCCAGCCGCTGGCCGAGCAGGCTCTTGGAGACCAGCGCGCCGGGCTCGCGCGCAAGTTCGAGCAGCAGCCGGAATTCGCGCGCCGACAGTTCCAGCGCCACGCCGCCGAGCCAGGCCTCATGGCTGCGCGGCGCGATGCGCAGATCGCCGAGCGTCCAGTCGTCGCTGGCCTGACGCGCGCAGCGCCGGTGCAGCGCCCACAGCCGCGAGATCAGCTCCGGCAGCGCGAACGGCTTGACCAGATAGTCGTCGGCGCCGCTGTCGAGCCCGGCCAGCCGCTCGTCGAGCCCGCCGCGCGCGGTAATCACGATCACCGGCACGTCGTTGCGCCGGGCGCGCCAGCGCCGCAGCAGGGTCAGGCCTTCGCCGTCCGGCAGGCTCAGGTCGAGCAGCACGGCGTCGAAAGGCTCGCGGTCGAGCGCCAGCGCGTCGCCGAGCCGGCGCACCCAGACGCAGCTGAAGCCCTGCGGTTGCAGTGCGGACAGCAGGGCCGGTCCCAGGTCGATGTCGTCTTCGATGATGAGCAGATGCATGGCGGCGACTCTAGCGCCGGCTGCCTTTGGCTTTGCCAAAGGTTGGCGCCAGCAGGATGCGGCCGTCCTCCACTCCCGGCCGGCATCGACTGCACGGCCTCCCTCCCGATGACTGCTGTTCCTTCGAATCCGGCGCTGCCGCTGCGCTGGCGGCGCGCCTGTCTGGCCGGCCTTGCGGCCCTGTTGTCGGCCTGCGCCAGCGCGCCCGCGCCGGCCGACAAGTCGATTGCCGGACCGGGTGGCGCGCCGGTGGCGGTGTCCATCGAGCGCCCCGCCGTCGCCACCGGCCCGGTGGTGGTGCTGCAAAGCGGCCTCGGCGATGGCCGCGCGCCCTGGGCCACGGTCGCGCAGCAGCTTGCGGCGCGGCACACGGTGTTCAGCTACGACCGGCCCGGCTATGGCGACAGCGCCAGCGTGGCCGGCCCGCGCGATCCGTGCAGCGTGGCGGCCGAACTGCACCAGCTGTTGCAGAGCGCCGGCCTGCCGCCGCCCTATCTGCTGGTCGGCCATTCGCTCGGCGGGCTGTATCAGCACGCGTTTGCACGCCTGTATCCGCAGGACGTGGCCGGCGTGCTGCTGCTCGATCCGACCCATCCCGACCATCTGGTCAGCCTCAAGGCCACGTCGCCGGCGCTGGCCGGCACGGTGCAGGTGATGCGCTCAGTGCTGTTCGGCGCCGCCGCGCGGCGCGAGTTCGACGATCAGGCGATCTGCCGCGAGCGCCTGATCGGCCCGCCGCCGCAGCCGCTGCCCACGCGCCTGCTGGTCTCGACCCGGCGCGCGCCGCTCGAGGAAGGCGCCTTCGCCGACATGCTCGACCGCCTGCGCGACGACTGGCTGCTGCTCACCGGCGCCGCCCGCGTCGAGCGCGTGCCCGACGCCGGCCACTACCTGCAAACCGACCAGCCGGCGCGCGTTGTCGCCGCCATCGATGCGCTGGCCAGCCCCAAGCCTTCCCCCACCGGAGCCGTGAAATGAACCCGTCCTCGATCGGCGCGCCTGCGCTCTCACGCCGCAAGTTCCTGCAAACCGCGCTCGCGGTCGGCCTCGGCGCGGCCAGCCTCGCCGCCTGTGGCGGTGGCGACGATGCCGCGCCCGCCAGCCCGCCCACCGCCGACGCGGCGCGCCGGGCGGTGACGCAAGGCCTGGTCGGCGTCGCCATGGGCTGGCGCGAGCCCGGCATCCAGCAGCTGAGCGTCGCCGGCCTGCGCAACCTCGGCGGCCAGCCGCTGCGCTCGGACGACCTGCTCTATCTCGGCTCCAACGGCAAGGCCATGACCGCGATGACGATTGCCCGGCTGGTCGAGCAGGGCCGGCTGGGCTGGCAATGGCGCATCGCCGATGTGCTGCCGACCCTCGCCGCCGCCATGCGCGCCGACTACGCCAACGTGACCCTCGCGCAATGGCTCGACCATCTGGGCGGCGTGGTTCCGCTCACCGGCAGCGGCGACGACGAGGAACGCCTGCTGGCCGACGTGGCCGCCGATCCCGAGCCGCTGCCCGACGGCCTGCACGACCGGCGCCTGTACGTGGCGCGCTGGACGCTGCAACAGCCGCCGGTCGACGGCATCGTGCCGGGCCGCGACTACGCCTATTCCAACGCCGGCTATCTGATCGCCGCCCTCATGGCCGAAGCCGTCACCGGCCAGGAATTCGAGGCGCTGCTGCAAGCCAATCTGGTCGAGCCGCTCGGTCTGCGCCTGAGCTGGGCGCCGTTCTCGGCGCTCGCGCCCGAGGCGCCGCACGGCTACGAAGGCGCCTCGCCCACGACCCTGGCCTGGCCCGACGAGAGCGATCCGCTCTACGCAATCCTTCAGCAGGTACTGGCGCCGGCCGGCTACTGGGCCTGCACCGCCGACAGCTATGCGCACTGGATCGACACCCTGCTCAAGGCGCTGCGCGGCGAGCCGACCGCCCTGCCCGCCGGCGCCGTCGCGCGGCTGCGCAGCCTGCCCTCGGGCAGCTATGCGCTCGGCTGGCTGGCGCAGCAGCTGCCCGGCGTGACGGTGCTGGCGCACACCGGCCATGTCGACGGCTTCATGACCGAGGCGGTGCTCGACCGGGCCGGCAGCTGGGCCGGCTTTGGCCTGACCAACACCGCCTGGTCCGATCCGGCCGACGGCAGCAGCTGGGTGATGACAACCCTCGACAAGGAGATCGCAGCGCTGGCCCGGGCGCGCGGCAAGCTGCCGCCGACCGCCGCCCGGTTCGACGCGATGCCATCGCTTGCATGAGCGGCGCCGGCCGGGCGCCCGCCGCCAGCGCCCGCCAACCGCCCTTCCATCGGCCGCCGCCGCCTGCCGCCGCCTAGAACATCGGCCAGCAACCGCCTAGGACTTTTTCCGCGAATGAAGAAGGCGTAGAACCCGATCCAGCTTCATTTCTGTTTGGTTTCTCACACTTCCAAGTTCGGGCGAGACACGATGGCCACGATCACAGGCACGGCATACAGCGACACCCTCACCGGCGGCGCCGGCAACGACAGCATCACCGGGCTCGGTGGCTACGACTCGATCACCGGCGGCCTGGGTGCCGACACCATCGACGGCGGCATCGGCAACGACACCATCGACGGCGGCGAAGGCAACGACACCCTGATCGGCGGCGCCGACAGCGACCAGCTCACCGGCGGCGCCGGCGCCGACCGCTTCGTGCTCGGCGAGGGCTACAGCAACGTCATCACCGACTTCACGCTCGGCACCGACGTGCTCGACGTGTCGGCGCTCGGCATCAGCGACTACGCCACGCTGCAACGCCTGCTCAGCTTCGACAACAGCGGCAATGTCGTCTTCAGCCTCTACAACGCCGGCAGTTGGTACAACACGACCTTCACCGGCCTGTGGTCGAGCGACTTCGGCACCGGCAAGGTGGTGCTCGACACCGCCAACAGCGCCGACGCGCTGAACGGCACCGGCTATGGCGAGACCCTGGTCTCGGGCCGCGGCAACGACACCATCACCGCCGGCGACGGCAACGACCAGCTGTTCGGCGAGGCCGGCAACGATGTGCTCTACGGCGGCTCGGGCACGCCGGCCAACGAGACCGGCGGCGGCTACGACCTGCTGGTGGGCGGCGCCGGCAACGACAAGCTCTACGGCGGTGGCGGCGACGACACGCTCGAAGGCGGCATCGGCACCGACACGCTCGAAGGCGGCCGCGGCGACGACAACTACCTCGGCGGCGACGGTGCCGACGTGTTCGTGCTCAACGTGGAAAGCGCCAGCGAGACCGACCACATCGTCGACTTCAGCGCGGCCGAGGGCGATGTGCTCGACCTGCGCGCCACCGGCATCGGCGACTTCGCCACGCTGCAACGGCTGATCGGCAACAGCGAGAGCGCCACCTCGTTCAGCTACCGCCTGAACGGCTACACCCACACGCTCACGCTCGACGGGCTGGCGGTGGCCGGCCTGACGCCGGCCAATGTGCTGCTCAACAGCGCGACCGGCTCCGACGGCGTGCTCGGCAGCGGCTATGGCGACGACCTGTTCGGCGGCCTGGGCAACGACACGCTGACCGGCAGCGACGGCAACGACCAGCTGTTCGGCGAGGCCGGCAACGATGTGCTGTTCGGCGGCTCGGCCTCGCCGCTGAACGAGAACTACGGCGGCTATGACCTGCTGGTGGGCGGCGCCGGCGCCGACAAGCTCTATGGCGGCGGCGGCAACGACACGCTCGAAGGCGGCATCGGCAACGACACGCTCGACGGCGGCTTTGGCGACGACAGCTTCACCGGCGGTGCCGGCGCCGACGTGTTCGCCTATCGCGTCAGCGACGGCGGCAGCGACACCGTGCTCGACTTCTCGCTCGCCGACGGCGACCGCATCGACGTGAGCGCGCTCGGCGTCAGCGACTTTGCGAGCCTGCAACGGCTGGCCGGCACCGCCTACTACAACTACGGCAACACGCTCACCGTGGCGACCGGCGGCACCACCTCCTACCTCACGCTCAGCGGCGTCACCTTCGGCGAGCTGACCGCCGCCAGCTTTGTCTTCAGCACCGCCACCGGCAGCGACAACGTGCTGGGCAGCGGCTATGACGATGCGCTGTTCGCCGGCCTGGGCAACGACACCGTCACCGGCAGCGACGGCAACGACAAGCTGTTCGGCGAGGGCGGCAACGACGTGATCTTCGGCGGCTCGGCCAGCACCGCCGGCGAGGCCTACGGCGGCTACGACCTGCTGGTCGGCGGCGCCGGCAACGACAAGCTCTACGGCGGCGGCGGGCAGGACACGCTCGAAGGCGGCATCGGCACCGACACGCTCGACGGCGGCCTCGGCAACGACACGCTCACCGGCGGCGCCGGCGCCGACCGCTTCATCGTGCGCGACGAGGGCGATTACGAGACCAACACCGTCACCGACTTCAGCGTCGCCGACGGCGACCGGCTCGACGTGAGCGCGCTCGGCATCTCCGACTTCGACACCGTGCAGCGGCTGTTCAGCAGCACCGCCTCGGGCACCTCGTTTTCCAGCCACGGCGGCAGCGATACCAACACCTTCCTGCTCAGCGGCGTCGATGCCGCCACGCTGACCGAGGCCAACTTCGTGTTCGCCACCAGCGGCGCGAGCAGCGCCGTCAACGGCAGCGGCTATGCCGACGACCTGTTCGGCGGCCTCGGCAACGACACCCTCACCGGCGGCGACGGCGCCGACCGCCTGTTCGGCGAGACCGGCAACGATGTGCTCTACGGCGGCACCGCCAGCCACACCGTCGATACCTACGACGGCTACGACTTTCTGTACGGCGGCGCCGGCAACGACAAGCTCTACGGCGGCGGCGGGCAGGACACGCTCGAAGGCGGCAGCGGCGACGACACGCTCCAGGGCGACGCCGGCAACGACACCCTGCTCGGCGGCGACGGCATCGATCTGGCCTCGTATGCCGACGAGACGGTGGCGATCCGCGTCAACCTCAACGTGGGCTATGCCTATCGCGGCAGCAACAGCTATGCCGAAGACCGGCTGGTCGGCATCGAGGGCGCCATCGGCACCACGGCCGCCGACCGGCTGGTCGGCAATGCCGGCGACAACGCCTTCTTCGGCGGCGCCGGCAACGATGTGCTGATCGGCGCCGAAGGCAATGACGTGCTCAACGGCGGCGCCGGCGACGACAGCCTGAGCGGCGGCGACGGCCTGGACGTGGCGAGCTACACGCAATCGAGCGGCGCGGTGGTGGTCAACCTCGCGGCGGCGGCCAATCAGGTGACCGGCGGCGACGGCAAGGACACGCTGTTCTCCATCGAGGGCGTGTACGGCAGCGCGCTCGGCGACAAGCTGACCGGCAACACCCAGGCCAATGTGCTGGCCGGCTTCCTGGGCAACGACACGCTCGCCGGCGGCGGCGGCGCCGACACGCTCACCGGCGGCGGCGGCAACGACAGCCTGACCGGCGGCGCCGGCGCCGACCAGTTCGTGTTCGACAGCCTGACCGGCAGCGACCGCATCGCCGACTTTGCGACCGGCACCGACAAGATCGTCTTCGACGCCTCGGTCTGGGGTCTGGGCAATGGCGATGCGACGGTGGACGGCGCGGTGGCGGTGGCCGGCCCGGGCGGGTTTGCCAAGACCGCCGAGCTGGTGCTGGTGACCGACAGCTTTGCCGGCAGCATCACCAGCGCCAGTCTGGCGGCAGCGGCCATCGGCAGCGCCAGCAGCGCCTATGCCGTCGGCGACGAGCGCATCTTCATCGTCAACAACGGCAGCCAGAGCGCGGTGTGGGAATTCCATGCCGACAACGCCAATGCGGCGGTGGCCGCCAGCGAGCTGACCCTGGTGACGCTGGTGCTCAATACCGAGACGACGGCAATCGGCGACTACCAGTTCGTGTGACGCCGGCCGCGCCGCCGGTCGTCGCGCAGTCCTGCGTGCGACCGGCGGCGGTGGCATGACTCCGGCCAGCGCGGGCGCGCCCGCGCCCCTTCACGGAGACGGCCCATGGCACGCATCGTCGGCAGCAGCGGCAACGACACACTCAACGGCAGCGACGGCGACGACAGCATCGACGGCGGCGCCGGCAACGACCGCATCAGCGGCCGCTACGGCGCCGACTGGATCGTCGGCGGCCCGGGCGACGACTGGATCTACGGCGGCAAGTTCGGTGGCGACACGGTCGATTCCAGCGCCGCGCCCGGCGCGGTGGTCATCAATCTGCTGGCCGGCCGCAGCTCGGGCGCCGACGGGCACGACACGCTGATCGACATCGAGAACGCCGTCGGCAGCGCCTTTGCCGACCGGCTGGTCGGCAGCGACGGCAACAATCTGCTGGCGGGCGGCGCCGGTCACGACACGCTGCTGGGCGGTGCCGGCCACGACACGCTGCGCGGCGGGCCGGGCAACGACAGCCTGGACGGCGGCGGCAACGAGCTGAATCTGGGCTACAACCCGCCCGGCACCGGCGGCGACTGGCTCGATCTGGGCGATGCGACGGCAGCGGTGGTGGTGAACCTGGCCAGCGGCCGCGCCATCGGCGGTGCCGGCAACGACAGCTTCAGCGCCATCGAGAATGTGTCCGGCAGCGCCTTCGCCGACCGGCTCACCGGCGACGCCGGCGCCAACTATCTGCACGGCGGCGCCGGTGCCGACACGCTCGAAGGCGGCGCCGGCAGCGATGTGCTCAGCGGCGGCCTCGGCGACGATCTGCTCGTGTGCCACGACGGCCTCGACTGGGCCTCGTATGCGTTTGCCGGCGGCGCGGTGGTCATCGCGCTGGCCAGCGGCAGCGCCAGCGGCGCCGACGGCAACGACCGGCTGATCGGCTTCGACAACGCGCTCGGCAGCGCCTTTGCCGACAGCATCACCGGCGACGGCAATGCCAACCTGCTCGACGGCGGCGCCGGCAACGACACGCTCGGCGGCGGGCGCGGCGACGACTCGCTGCGCGGCGGCGCCGGCGACGACCGGCTGCTCGGCGGCACCGGCAACGACTGGGCGCTGTTCGACGACGGCTTCCTCAATGTGGTGGCCTCGCTCGCGACCGGGCTGGCCAGCGGCTATGCGATCGGCAACGACACGCTGGTGTCGATCGAGAACCTGCGCGGCGGCGACTACAACGACCGTCTGACCGGCGACGCCGGCGCCAACATCCTGGTCGGCGGCGGCGGCTACGACACGCTTGAAGGCGGCGCCGGCGACGACACGCTCGACGGCGGCGACTTCCCCGACATGCTCGACGGCGGCGCCGGCAGCGACAGCGTGAGCTATGCCGCCCGGTCCGGCGCGGTGCAGGTGGTGCTCGGCCTGAAGTACGCCAACGACAACTACGGCGCCCGGCTCGACACGCTGATCTCGATCGAGAACGCCGCCGGCAGCGGCTTCGACGACCGCCTGCTCGGCAGCAGCGCCGCCAACCGGCTCGACGGCGCGGCCGGCAACGACACGCTCGACGGCCGCGACGGCGACGACACCCTCGGCGGCGGCGCCGGCGACGACAGCCTGATCGGCGGCAGCGGCGCCGACCGGTTCGTGTTCGACAGCCCGACCGGCAGCGACCGCGTCGCCGACTTTGCGAGCGGCAGCGACAGGCTCGTCTTCGACGCCTCGGCCTGGGGTCTGGGCAATGGCGATGCGACGGTGGACGGCGCGGTGGCCGTGGCCGGGCCGGGCGGGTTTGCCGCCAGCGCCGAGCTGGTGCTGGTGACGGCGGACCTTGCCGGCAGCATTGCCAGCGCCAGTGCGGCGGCGACCGCCATCGGCAGCGCCAGCGGCGCCTATGCGGTCGGCGCCGCGCGCCTGTTCGTGCTGGACGACGGCGCGCAGACGGCGGTGTGGGCCTTCCACGCCGCCGATGGCGATGCGGCGGTATCGGCCGGCGAGTTGGCGCTGGTGACGCTGCTGCTCAATACCGGCAGCACGGCGCTGGGGGATTACCAGTTCATCTGATGACGCAGTTCCGGGCCAAACCGGTCCGGCTTGCCGCATGCCGCCGCAAGGCTGGCAAGCATTTCGCCCCGCAGGCACGACCAACCCGGGCGCGACCGACCGCGCCCATCACGCGGGAGCTTCGAAATGGCCACACGCATCACCGGCAGCAGCGGCAATGACACCCTCACCGGGATTTCCGGCAACGACACGCTCGACGGCGGCCTCGGCGACGACCTGCTGATCGGCTCGACCTCGCGCCACGAGACCGCCGACTACAGCAGCGCAACCGGCGCCGTGGCGGTGAATCTGCGCTACGGGATCAGCTCCGGCGCCGCAGGACATGACACGCTCACCGCCATCGACAACCTGATCGGCAGCGGCTTTAGCGACCGGCTGACCGGCGACGCGGGACGCAATCTGCTCGTGGGCGGCGCCGGCCGCGACCAGCTCCATGGAGAAGCCGGCGCCGACACGCTGCGCGGCGGCAGCGACGCCGACCTGCTCGACGGCGGCACGGACAACGACACCGCCGACTATGCCGACGCGGGCAGCGCCGTCGTCGTCAACCTCGTCAGCGGCCATGCCACCGGCGGCGGCGGCAACGACACGCTCGTGTCGATCGAGAACGTGATCGGCACCGCCTTCGACGACCGCATCACCGGCGACGGCCGCTCCAACGTGCTCGACGGCGGTGCCGGCAACGACACCCTGGTGGCCGGCGGGTCGAGCAATTCCTGGCTATACAACGAGGACCTGATCGGCGGCGCCGGCGACGATCTGCTGATCGGCGGCGGCGCTGCGCGTGCCCGCTACGACGGCGCCGGCGCCGCCGTCCAGGTCGATCTGTCCGCCGGCACCAGCTCCGGCGGCGACGGCAACGACCGGCTGCGCAACATCGACAATGTGCTGGGCAGCCAGTACGGCGACTCGCTGCGCGGCAATGCCGACTACAACTGGCTGATCGGCGGCGGCGGCAACGACAGCCTGATCGGCGGCGGCGGCAACGATGACCTCGACGGTGGCGCCGGCAACGACAGCCTCGACGGCGGCACGGGTCGCGACTGGCTCTACGCCGGCGCCGGCAACGACACCCTGCGCGGCGGCCGCGACAAGGACACCCTCTACGGCGACGACGGCGACGACAGCCTCGACGGCGGCAGCGGCTACGACGATCTCGACGGCGGAGACGGCAACGACAGCCTCGACGGCGGCGCCAACGCGGACACGCTCAGGGGCGGCGGTGGCGACGACAGCCTGACCGGGGGCAACGGCAACGACTGGTTCACGGACTACAGCGAATACGACACCGGCAACGACACGCTGAGCGGCGGCAACGGCAATGACACATTCATGGGTGGCGACGGCAACGACCGGATCGATGGCGGCGACGGCAACGACTGGCTGATCTTCAGCTATGGGTCAGGCGAGGCCGTCACCGCGTCGCTCGCCGCCGGCACGGCCACGTTCGGCGCCACGTCGAGCTTCACGCTCAGCTCGATCGAGAACCTGGGCGGCACCGGAAAAAGCGACCGGCTGACCGGCGACCGCGGCGACAACCAGCTCGAGGGCAGCAGCGGCGACGACACGATCCTGGGCGGCGACGGGAACGACACGCTGGCCGGCGAGTCCGGTGCCGACGTGCTCTACGGCGGCGCCGGGGCCGATCGATTCCAGATGCCGGCGTCCTCGTATGCCTACAGCGACCGCATCGCCGATTTCGCGTCGAGCGTCGATCACATCGCGATCGAAAGCACAGGCTGGTTCTACAGCGTAGGCAATGCCGACGCGACGATCGACAACGCGAGCGTCGCGACGACGACTGGCGGCTTCTCCAAGGCGGCCGAGCTGGTGATCTTCACCAACGACTTTGCCGGCAGCGCCGAGCCTTACGTTTCGAACGGCGCCGTCGCCAGCGCCATCGGCAGCGCCGACGCCGCCTATGCCGTCGGCGACAGCCGCATCTTCGTCATCGACAACGGCAGCGACACGACGGTCTGGGCGTTCCACGCCCGCGACGCCGACGCCAACGTCGAAGCCAACGAGCTCGACCTGCTTGCGCTCCTGACCGGCGTGACCGACACCGCGCTCGGCGACTACCAGTTCATCTGAGCGCGGCCGCCCTCACACCAGCGTCAGCGTCACGTCGATGTTGCCGCGCGTGGCGTTGGAGTACGGGCAGACGATGTGGGCCGCGTCGACCAGCTTCTGCGCCACTTCGCGGTCCACGCCCGGCAGCGAGATCGCCAGCTCGGCCTGGATGCCGAAGCCGGTCGGCAGCGGGCCGATGCCGACCTTGCCGGTGATGCTCACGTCGGCCGGCACGGCGATCTTGTCGCGCGCGGCCACGAACTTGAGCGCGCCCAGAAAGCAGGCCGAATAGCCGGCCGCGAACAGCTGCTCGGGATTGGTGCCGGCGCCGTTGCCGCCCATTTCCTTGGGCAGCGCGAGGCTCACTTCCAGCTTGCCGTCGCTGCTGACGGCCTTGCCATCGCGGCCGCCGGTGGCAGTGGCCTGGGCGGTGTAGAGGACTTTTTCGAGGGACATGACGGGCTCCTTGGGGAACGGGGCGGCGGGATCGGTCCGCGCTGCCGGTTTAAGTAGACAACGATTTAATCGTACACAACTTAATTTGTGACTGCGGCCGGATTTGTATCCGTTCGTGGCAAGAGCCCGGCCTCAGCCGGCGCGCTGCAACTGCGTGCGCAGCGCTTCGAGCTGCGTCTTGAGGCTGAGCAGTTCATCCATCCCGCAGCCCGAGGCGGCCAGCACGCCGGCCGGCACCGCGCCGGCGCGCGTGCGCAGCGCCTGGCCGGCGGCGGTCAGGCCGACCAGCACCCGGCGCTCGTCGGCCGGGTCGCGGCTGCGCGCGATGAGACCGGCGCCCTCCAGCCGCTTGAGCAGCGGCGTGAGCGTGGCCGAGTCGAGGAACAGCCGCTCGCCCAGCTCGCCCACGCCGAGGCCGTCGCGCTCCCACAGCAGCAGCATCACCAGATATTGCGGATAGGTCAGGCCCAGATCGGCCAGCAGCGGGCGGTAGGCCTTGGTCATGGCCAGGCTGGTGGAATAGAGCGCAAAGCAGAGCTGGCGGTCGAGCCGCAGGGCATCGGCGGCGAGTTGGGCGGCATCGGGATTCATGCGGCGAGTTTGAGGTTGGACGCGATTTCATCGCAAGCGATGCAATCCTGCCGTGTGATCGCCTGCCGTTGAACGGCATTCACTGCTCGCGCCCCACCTTTCATCGGCCCCACTTGTTAAATGTGAAAACATCACATTAAATGCACTCCACGGACGGCGGCGCGGCATGGTGCGGCCCGCCCAACCCGGGCGCCCACGGCGGCGCCCCACCCATCCCCGAGGAGAGAGCCATGGGTCTGAAGCGCGGCGGTCATGACGATGTGAATCACGAGATCAACCACATTCGCGGCGGCAGGGGCGCCGACGACATTGCCGGCACCGTCGGCGACGACAGCGTGACCGGCGGCGCCGGCCATGACCTCATCCACACCGGCGCGGGCGACGACAGCATCGACGGCGGTTCGGGCAACGACCGCATCTCGGCCGGTGCCGGCAATGACGACATCGCCGGCGGCAGCGGCAACGACCGCCTCGACGCGGGCGCCGGCGACGACCGGCTGGCCGGCGGCAGCGGCCGCGATGTGCTCACCGGCGGCGCCGGCGACGACACCTTCGTGTTCAGCGATGCCAGCGGCGCCGACCGCATCACCGACTTCACCAGCGGCGGCGACAAGATCAGCCTGGCCGCCACCGTGCTCGGCATCGGCAACGGCGATGCGGTGATCGACAACGCGGTGGCGGTCGCCGGCCCGGGCGGCTTCACGGTCGATGCCGAACTGGTCATCGTGGAAGGCGACGTGGCCGCCGGCCGCATCGAGAAGGCGACGGTCGCGGCCGGCGCCATCGGCAGCGCGGATTCGGCCTATGCGGTCGGCGACACCCGCGTCTTCGTCATCGACGACGGCGTGCACAGCGCGGTCTGGCTGTTCGAGGCCGGCAATGCCGATGCGGTGGTCGACGCGAGCGAACTGACGCTGCTGGCCGATGTGCACGGCTCGGCCAGCACGGCGCTGGGCGACTACGTGTTTGCCTGATGCCCCGGCCGACTCGCCGGCCTCAGCTTGTGGCGGGGCATGCCGTAGCCGTTGACGAGATCCCTTCAAGCGCCCCGCGTCGGTGGCGCCAGATCGCGCCAACGAGGAAAAACACATGACCCGCAGCACCATCCAGCGCCAGGAAGTCGACACGGAAGACGACAGCGTCGACGGCGGCAGCAGCAACGACACGCTGCACGGCGGCAACGGCAACGACACGCTCGACGGCGGCGAAGGCGACGACAGCCTCGACGGCGGCGCCGGCAACGACCGCTTCGAGGGCGGCCACGGCAACGACACCTTCTCGGGCGGCAGCGGCCGCGACACGGTCAGCTACCGAACCGCCAGCGGCGGCGTGCATGCCGACCTGAGCGACAGCCTGCATTTCCGCTCGATCGAGGATGTCGACGGCGGCGACAGCGACGACGACATCGGCGGCAGCGCCGGCAACAACAATCTGCGCGGCGAGGCCGGCGACGACCACCTCGACGGCCGCGACGGCAACGACAGCCTCGACGGCGGCATCGGCGACGACGTGATCGACGGCGGCGCCGGCAACGATTCGCTGACCGGCGGCGACGGCATCGATACCGCCAGCTATGCCGGCGCGACCGGCGCCGTGAGCGTCAGCCTGGCCAGCGGCCGGGCCTCGGGCGCCGAGGGCAGCGACACGCTCGCCGGCTTCGAGAACGCGGAAGGCGGCGGCAGCGACGACAGGCTCACCGGCGACACCGGCGCCAACGACCTGAGCGGCAATGCCGGCAGCGACACGCTGGCCGGCGGCAACGGCGACGACAGCCTCGACGGCGGCGCCGGCGACGACCGGCTCGACGGCGGCAGCGGCTTCGACACCGCCGACTACCGCGCCGCCGACGGCGCGGTCACGGTCGATCTGGCGCATCGCCATGCCAGCGGCGGTGGCGGCAGCGACAGCCTGATCTCGGTCGAGGGCGTGGACGGCAGCGCCTTCGACGACAGCGTGGACGGCAGCAAGGGCGGCGATGCGCTGCTCGGCGAAGGCGGCGACGACGACCTCGACGGCGCCGGCGGCAACGACAGCCTCGACGGCGGCAGCGGCGACGACACCGTGGCCGGCGGCGCGGGCAACGACAGCCTGGCCGGCGGCGACGGCAGCGACGATCTGCTCGGCGGGGCCGGCAACGACAGCATCGACGGCGGCGCCGGCAGCGACACGGTCGACTACGGCGACGCGCGCGGCACGGTGCGCATCGACCTGGGCGCCGGCACTGCCAGCGGCGCGGCCGGCAGCGATGTGCTGCTGTCGATCGAGAACGCCGACGGCGGACGCGGCAACGACAGCCTCACCGGCAGCGGCGACGACAACGCCCTGGCCGGCGGCGGCGGCAACGACAACCTCAACGGCGGCGCCGGCCAGGACGCGCTCGAAGGCGACGCCGGCAACGACACGCTGGCCGGCGGCAACGGCGACGACAGCCTGGACGGCGGTGCCGGCCGCGATGTGCTGAGCGGCGGCACCGGGCTCGACGACTTCGTCTTCGACGACGCCGGCGCGGCCGACCGCATCGCCGACTTCACGACCGGCAGCGACGGCATCACGCTCGGCGCGACGGTGTTCGGCGTGGGCAATGGCGATGCGGTCATCGACGGCGGCGTGACGGTCGCCGGGCCGGGCGGCTTCTCGGTCGATGCCGAGCTGGTCATCGTGCAGGGCGACGCCAGCGGCCGCATCGAGAAGGCATCGGTCGCGGCCGGCGCCATCGGCAGCGCCGACTCGGCCTATGCGGCCGGCGATGTGCGCGTGTTCGTGGTTGACAACGGCGTGCACAGCGCGGTCTGGCTGTTCGAGTCGGGCGCCGACGATGCGACGGTGGACGCGAACGAGCTGAGCCTGATCGCGGTGGTGGACGGCTCGGCCGCCACGGCGCTGGGGGATTACGTGTTTGCCTGAGGCGGCGGCAGGCGCAGCCCGGCGGCGTCGGTCAGAATCGGCCCGATCGCCGCCCACCGGCGGCCCGTGCCGGCACCCGTTCGCGGGGTGCCGGCACGGGCCGCGCTCGCTTCGGTTCCTGCCCATGAGCTTCTTCTCCCTTTACCGCCACGGCTTTGCGCGCGTGGCCGCGTGCAGCAATCCCGCCCGGCTCGCCGATCCGGCCGCCAATGCCGATGCCGTCGCGCGGCTGGCCCAGGCCTGCGACCGCGACGGCGTGGCGCTGGCCGTCTTCCCCGAGCTGGCGCTGTCGGGCTATGCCATCGACGACCTGCTGTTGCAGGACGTGCTGCTCGACGCGGTCGAGGCCGCCATCGACACGCTGGTCGCCGCCTCGGCGCACTGGCGCCCGCTGCTGCTGGTCGGCGCGCCGCTGCGCCACGGCCACCGGCTGTACAACTGCGCGGTCGCCATCCAGCGCGGCCAGCTGCTCGGCGTGGTGCCGAAGACCTATCTGCCCAACTACCGCGAGTTCTACGAGAAGCGGCATTTCGCGTCGGGCGCCGGCGTGGCGGGGCAGACGATTGCGGTCGGCGCACGCAGCGTGCCCTTCGGCACCGACCTGATGTTTGCCGCCGCCGACCTGCCCGGCTTTGTGGTGCACGCCGAAATCTGCGAGGACGTGTGGGTGCCGGTGCCGCCGAGCGCGCTGGCCGCGCTGGCCGGCGCCACCGTGCTGGCCAATCTGTCGGCCAGCAACATCACCATCGGCAAGAGCGACACGCGCCGGCTGCTGTGCAAGTCGCATTCGCTGCGCTGCGCAGCGGCCTATCTGTACTCGGCGGCCGGCCTCGGTGAATCGACGACCGACCTGGCCTGGGACGGTCAGGTGAGCATCTACGAGAACGGCGAGGTGCTGGCCGAGAGCACGCGCTTCCCGACCGGCGACCAGATCGCGACCGCCGACATCGACCTCGACCTGCTGCGCCAGGAGCGCGCGCGCATGGGCAGCTTCGACGACAACGCGCGGACGCTGGGCGCGGCGGGCCTCGGCGCCGCGACGCAGCCGGGCGGCGTTGCCGGGCCGGCGGGCAGCGCCGCCGCCGGCTGGCGCCGCATCGCCTTCACCCTTGCGCCGCCGGCCGACGACCTCGGCCTGCGCCGCCACATCGAGCGCTTTCCCTTCGTGCCGGCCGATCCGGCACGGCTCGCCACCGACTGCTACGAGGCCTACAACATCCAGGTCGCGGGCCTGGTGCAGCGACTGCGCGCAACCGGCTTGAAGAAGGTGGTGATCGGCGTCTCGGGCGGACTTGACTCGACCCATGCGCTGATCGTCACCGCGCGCGCGCTGGACCTGCTCGGCCTGCCGCGCGCCAACATCCACGCCTACACCCTGCCCGGCTTCGCCACCGGCGCCGCGTCCAAGGGCTATGCCTGGGCGCTGATGAAGGGCCTCGGCACCACGCATGCCGAGATCGACATCCGCCCGGCCGCGCTGCGCATGCTGGAGGACATCGGCCATCCCTACGCCGCCGGCGCGGCGCACTACGACCTCAGCTTCGAGAATGTGCAGGCCGGCCTGCGCACCGACTACCTGTTCCGGCTCGCCGGCCAGCTCGGCGGCATCGTCATCGGCACCGGCGACTTGTCGGAGCTGGCGCTCGGCTGGTGCACCTACGGCGTGGGCGACCAGATGGCGCACTACAACGTGAACGCCGGCGTGCCCAAGACGCTGATCCAGCACCTGATCCGCTGGGTGATCGACGACGGCCAGTTCGACGCAGCCACCTGCGCCACGCTGGCCGACGTGGCCGGCAGCGTGATCTCGCCCGAGCTGATCCCGGCCGGCGAAGGCGACGCGCCGCAAAGCACCGAAGCCAAGATCGGGCCCTACGAGTTGCAGGACTTCAACCTGTACTTCTTCGCGCGCTTCGGCTTTCGGCCGTCGAAGATCGCGTTCATGGCGCATCACGCATGGAGCGACAGGACGCGCGGGGCCTGGCCGCCGGGCTTTCCGGAGGACAAGCGCAATGCCTATTCGCTGGAGGAGATCGGCGGCTGGCTGCGGTTGTTCATCGGGCGGTTCTTTGCCAACCAGTTCAAGCGGACTGCGATGCCGAACGGGCCGAAGGTGAGCGCGGGCGGGGCGCTGTCGCCGCGCGGCGACTGGCGGATGCCTAGCGATGCGTCGGCTGCGGCCTGGCTTGCGGAGCTTGAGGCGGCGCTGCGGGAGCTTTGATTGACGTTGCTGGCGTTGCGCGGGGTTGGGCCGCCGGGCGCCGACGCGAGCGGCCGCCGCTGAACGCGGCGGCTGCCCTTCGCTCCGGCGCCAGACGCCGGCCGGTCCGCCAACTCGCGCCCCTTGTGGGGCGCTCAAACATGCGGACCTGAACGCCTGCGGCGTTCGCCGGCGGCTGGCGCCTGCGCTCGGCGCTCACGACGGCGCCCGGCGGCCCAACCCCGCGCAACGCCTTTTCGGTTCAGAGGGCGGTGGGCGTCCGCGGGCGGACGCCTGCTGCTTCAAGTGCTTCGCTTGCTCGGCTCGGCTCGGCTCGGCTCGGCTCGGCTCGGCAACCAGCCTGACAGCACCACCTCACCCAAGCCCCCACAACCCCGAGCGACGCGCCAGCGAGCCGCCAACTCTTCGCACCCTCAGCCGCGCAGCGGCCAGCCCGCTCGGAACCGAAAAGCGGCTGGGCGGGTGGCGGGCGGGGCGCTCATTCGTGAGCGCCGAGCGCAGGTGGCAGGCGCCGGTGAACGCCGCAGGCGTTCAGGTCCGCATGTCTGAAGCCCCGAAGGGGCTGAGTTGGCGGACCGGCCGGCGCCTGCTGCCGGAGCGAAGGGCAGCCGCCGCGTCCAGCGGCGGCCGCTCGCGTTTGAGCGCCCCGCCCGCCACCCGCCAAGCCGCAGCAACCTCGACTAAACGAGCCTGACCCGCACCAGCTCCGACTTCACAAACGCATACACGACCGGCGCCGCCACCAGCCCGCCAATCCCCCACACCGCCTCGAACGCCAGCATCGCCGCCAGCAGCTCCCAGGCATGCGCATGCACCCGCCCGCCGATGATCCGCGCGTTCAGGAAGTACTCCAGCTTGTGGATGAAGATCAGATAGCCGAGCGACGCCGCCGCCGTCACCGGGTGGTGCGTCAGCGCCACCAGCACGATGGCCGTGTTGCTGATGAGATTGCCCGCCACCGGGATCAGCCCGATCACGAAGGTGAAGACGATCAGCGTCTTGAGCAGCGGCAGCTGCACGCCGAACAGCGGCAGGATCGCCACCAGATAGATCGAGGTCAGCGTGGTGTTGATGGCCGAGATGCGGATCTGCGCAAAGATCACGTTGCGGAAGGCGCTGCCGAAGGCGCGCAGGCTGTGCTGGAGCGCGCTGGCCAGCGGCCCGCCGCGAAAGTCGCCCGAGGCTTCGCGCAGCGACACCATCGCGCCGACGATCATCCCGATCAGCAGATGCACCACCAGCATCCCGGCGCTGCGGCCGGCCAGTTGCAGCTCGGCGGCATGGCTGCGCAGCAGCTCGGCGCCGCGCTCGCGCAGCTCGTCGAGGCCGTCGGGCAGATAGCCGGCCCATTGCTCGGGCAGCGCGTCGCGTACCTGATCGAGCACCTCGGCGCTGCGCGAGATCACGTCGGCCATCGCCGGCCCGCGCGCAAACGCGATCAGCCCGAGCCCGGCCGCCACCAGCGCGCCGACCACCACCGTGGTCATGCCGCCGATCACGATCACCTTGCGCCGGCCGCGTCGCTGCTGCGGTCCGTGGCGCGCCAGCAGATGCACCAGCTCATGCACCAGACAGCCGGCAAACAGCGCCGCCAGCAGATGGAAATGCAGCACGAAGGCCAGTCCGGCCAGCGAAAGCCCGAAGCCGATGGCCTCGCAGCGCGTGAAACCGACCTTGCCGTCCGGCGACACTGCGGCTTGCTCGACAGGAATCATGAATGCGACCGAAAGCGCCTCGAAGGCAGGGCCGCCATGGTAGTGCCGCGGGCGGACAAGTCTGCCCAGGGCGAGGTGACGGATGTTGCCGAAGCTGTCGCCGGCGCGGCGCTCAGTGCGGCGTGAACAGCCGCGTGAGATCGCGCCTCAGCTTGATGCCGGCGAGCGCATACGGCCCGCCGTCGAGGCCGTGCTCCAGCACCTTGTCGCGCTGGCCGGCGCGCAGCATCAGCACCAGCTCGGTGGCCTGCCGATGCAGTTCGGCATTCCACATCAGCACATCCTCGTAGGCCGGATGGGTCACGAAGCGCTGGCGACCGTCGTTGGCCAGCCAGATGCCGAGCGCCGACATGTCGCTGCGGCCGACCACCGCCGGGTCGAGCTCGCCGTCGCGGCCTTCCTCGATGGCGGAGCGGAACTGCGCCTTCCAGCGCATCAGCAGCTCGACCGCGCGGGTCAGGTCCATCGCGCCGTCCTGCGGCTGGGCATGGGCGCCGCCGGGTCGCGTGACCGGCCCGGCCGCCGCCGTCGACGCGCCGGCGCGGGTCTGCGGCGCGGGCGCCGGCACCGGCGCCGGCTCGGCCGAGAACACCCGCTTGAGCCAGCCGCCAAAGCCCTTGGACGGCGCTGCCGGCTGGGTCTGGGTCGCCGTGCCGCCGAAGAAGCGCGCGAAGAAGCCGGCCCGGCTGCCGCGCACATCCTCGTGCAGATGGCGCTCGTACTCGCCGAAGTCGCGGTCGGCGCGCTGGATGTGGCTGACCAGCCAGTCGCTCAGGAAATTGACGATGTCGAGTTCGAGCGGAAAGCCGGCCTGGAGCCGCTGCTTCTCGATGCGCACCCGCGCCACGAAGTCGTCGTGCTTGGTCTTGTGCGACGGGAAATCGGGATAGCGCGCATGCAGCATGTAGCGCTCCTCGTCGGCAAAGTGCAGCACCGTGTAGTGCTCCAGCGCATCGACGATCTCGCGCACCTCGGCCGAGCTGGCGTGATGCAGGGCCGCCTCGTAGACCCGGTTCACCAGCTCGAACAGGCCGCGATGCTGCTCGTCCACCTCCGGAATGCCGACGCTGAACTCGTCGCTCCAGTGCACAAGGGCGTTGATGCTGTCCATGAAAAGCCTCGCGGAATCGAATGCGGCCGAGCATCCCGGCTTGCCGCCATATGGCGCTTGATACCGCGCAATCCGAGAAAGTCAGTCAAGTGACGGATTTCACGGAATTTGATGACAGGCGCGAGTGCCGACTTCTGCGGGCGCGCTGCTAGTCTTGCGCGCCCTCCCCTCCTCCTGACGACTGGCCCATGAGCTACTGCGCAATCGACTTCGGTACCTCCAACTCGGCGGTGGCGCTGCCTGCGGCCAATCCGGGGTCGGCGCAGCCCGGCCGGCTGGTGCCGCTGGAGAACGGCGCGGTCACGCTGCCGACCGCCGTCTTCTTCGATGCCGACAACCAGCGCATCGAATACGGCCGCGCGGCGGTCGCCGCCTACATCGACGGCATCGACGGCCGGCTCATGCGCTCGATGAAAAGCATCCTCGGCTCGGACCTGATCGACCGCACGACCGACATCGGCGGGGGGCGCGGCCTGCCTTACGTGGACATCATCGCCACCTTCCTGCGCCATCTGAAGGCCCGCGCCGAGAGCGCCGCCGGCCATGAAATCCGCAGCGCAGTGCTCGGCCGGCCGGCCTTCTTCGTCGACGACGATCCGGTGCGCGACCGCGCCGCGCAGGACGCGCTGGAGGGCGCGGCGCGCAGCGTGGGCTTTCGCGACATCGCGTTCCAGTTCGAGCCGATCGCCGCCGCCTTCGACCATGAATCGCGGCTCAGTCATGAGGAAGTGGTGCTGGTGGTCGACATCGGCGGCGGCACGTCCGACTTCTCGCTGGTGCGCGTGGGGCCGGGGCGTGCCAGTCGGCTCGACCGCTCGGACGACCTGCTCGGCCATCACGGCGTGCATGTGGCCGGCACCGATTTCGACCGCCGCGTGGCGCTGGCCAGCGTGCTGCGGCCGCTCGGCCACGGCAGCAACGGCCCCGACGGCAAGCCGGTGCCGAGCAGCGTGTATTTCGATCTGGCCACCTGGCACCTCATCAACACGCTCTACAGCCCGCGCCGGCTGGCCGACTTTGCCGGCACCAAGCATCTGTACGCCGACCGCGCCCAGCACGCCCGCCTGATGCGCGTGCTCGAAGACCAGCTCGGCCACGCCCTGCTCGGCATCGCCGAAGACGCCAAGATCGCGGTCGCTGCCGGCGGCGCAACCCAGATCGACCTGTCGCTGATCGAGCGCGAATTGAGCGTGGCCTTCGACGAAAGCCAGCTGGTGCAGGCGGTCGAAGGCGAGATTGCGCGGATCGTCGCGGCGGCGACCGAAACCGTGCGCATGGCCGGGCTGCGACCGGAGGATGTGGATGCGCTCTATTTCACCGGTGGCTCGACCGGATTGCGGCTGCTGGTGGATGGGATTTGCGCCGGGTTTCCGGCGGCCAAGGCGGTGACCGGCGACCGGTTTGCGAGCGTGGCGGTGGGCTTGGGGATTTATGCGGGGCGGGTGTTTTGACCGGGGTTTTTGACATCGACGACGCTTCAAGGTCAGTCACGTCAAAAAACTTCTTCTTTCATATCAATCGCTTGCCCGCGTACCGTTCAATTCGAATTGACAGGCGACGCCTGATTTGACGCCGTCGCGTCAAAAAACCGGCTGCTTTGACACCGGTATCAGCCGGCCAGAAAGTAGCGCGCGCTCCTGAGCCGGCCAGCGATGCGCACCGCACCGGCAGCCATCAGCTCGCTGAGTACAGAACGCAGTCGCCGACGCGGAATTTCCTCGCCGATGCGCCGGTGAACGTCGCCGATGGGCGAGCCCGGATAGCGCCCCAGGTCTTCCAGCACCAGCGCGCGCAGACGGTGATCCTCGATGCGCTTGAGCGTCGTCACTGCCGGAAAGTCGAGCGTGCGCAGCAGCTCGGGCTGCACCGCGACGTTGACCGTCAATTCGCCCAGACGCCGCCGCAATGCGTCGGGCAACTCCGGCGGAATGCGCTGCCCCTGCGGCGGCAGTTCTTCGCCGTCCCCGATGCCGATGAGCAACCGGCCGCCAAGCGCGTTGGCGAAGGCCACGCAGTCCTTGGCCAACTCGGACCAGTCGGCCGTCTTTCCGGTGACAGCGCGGAGCGACTTGCGATCTGGAAGCTGGCCTTCGAGGCTCACGCGGCGGCCTCGTCGGGCAGGGGAATGCAGGGAATGTCGAGCTGGCCGGACATGAGTTCGAAGGACGGAAGAGGGTTGACCGGGGAGTTGCTGATGTTGCCGTATCACCCTTTACCACGCCGCGCGCCAGTGGCCGCGCTTGCAGCCACCGATCCGCGTTGCCGCCGCGCAGGCCCGATTTGCCCGGCCCGCAATCACTCCCGCACCGGCTCCGGCACTGCCTCGATCCGCCCGAGCAGGAACGTGAATGCCGCCATCCCGATCAGCAGCACGATTCCCGCCACCAGAAACGCATTCGCGAATGAATTGGTCGAGCCGACGATATAGCCGGTGACGATGGGCGCCACGCCACCCATCAGATTGTTGGCGAAATTCATGATGCCGCCGACCGTGCCGGTGCCGCCTTTCGGCGCAATCAATGACGGCAATGACCAGCCGACCGGCGCGGCGGCCGCCAATCCCGACAGCGCAATTGAAATCCACACGATGGCAATCGTCGGATCGGTGGTGGTCGTGGCGCCGAATACCGCAAGGCCACAGGCCATTCCACCGAGCAGCACGCCTTTTCGCACCCGGGTTTCGTCATGGCCGCGCGCAATCAGATGGTCGATGAGCCAGCCGCCGACAATCAGATCGGCCACCGTCGCGCACATCCACGGAATCGCGGCATAGCCGGCCGATTTGAGAATGCTCATGTGCATGGTCTGCACCAGATAGCCGGGCAGCCAGGTGAGAAACAGATAAAAGGTATAGCCATAGGCGGCAAAGCCGATGGTCAAACCCCAGACCTTTTTCTGCCTGAGCAGATAGCCGAGCATTCCGACCGCGCTTTCGGCCGAAACGCCTTCGGGCGTGGCGCCACCATTCACGATGTAATCGCGTTCTTCTCGCGTGAGTTTCGGGTCGGCGCTCGGGTCGCGGTAAATGAGATAGAACGCGACGAAATAGGCAAAGCTGAGCACGGCGGTAATGCCGAAGCCCCAGCGCCAGCCCAGATGCACGACCGCCAAGGCAATCAGCGGCACGCCGATCACATTGGAGAACTTGGCGGCGGCATCGAACAGCGCAGTGGCCATGGCACGTTCGCGGCGCGGAAACCAGTAGCCGGTGGCTTTGGAGCTGACCGGAAAGCCGGGCGCCTCGGCCACGCCGAGGATGGCGCGCGCGGCGAGGATGCCGCCGAGCCCGCCGGCCAGCGCCGTGAGCGTGGAGGCCACGCCCCACAGGAAGGCGCCGATGCGGCCGATGCGCGTGACGCCGAAGCGGTCGAGCACGACGCCGGTCGGGATTTGCAGCAGCGCATAGGTCCAGAAGAAGCCGCTGAACAGCAGGCCGAGGTCGGACGCGTCGAGGCCGAATTCCTGCTGGATCTGCGGCGCGGCGACCGACAGGTTGATGCGGTCGAAATAGTTCACGAGCACGCCGATGCCGAGCAGGCCGCCGATGCGCCAGCGACGTCCGCCAGCCGGGCGGGCAGGCGCGCTCGCGCCGGTGAGGGTGGTGGTGTTCATGCGAGGTCTCCTCGGGCGGTGCCGCGTTCGGTACGGTCGGTATGTGAGCTGGAATGAGGTGCGGCGTCAGGCGGCGGCGCGCGCGGCGAGCCAGCCGAGCACCTCGTCGCGCAGCTGGTCGGGGCCGTGGCGCACATCGGCGGTGATGTGGGCTTCGTCGGTATCGGGCGGCTCCAGCGCGGCGAACTGGCTGTCGAGCAGGCTGAGCGGCATGTAGTGACCTTCGCGCAGCAGCATCCGCTCGGCGATGAGGGTGCGCGTGCCGGCGAGATGGACGAACACGAGGTCGGCGTCGCCCTGGCGCAGGCGGTCGCGGTAGGCACGCTTGAGCGCCGAGCAGCCGAGCACCATGCGCTCGCCGCGCGCGCGGCCGGCGGCCAGGCGGTCGGCCAGCGCGGCGAGCCAGCCGGCGCGGTCGGCATCGGTGAGCGCGATGCCGGCGCGCATGCGGGCCACGTTCTCGGGCGGATGAAAGCTGTCGCCTTCGAGCCAGGTGGCGCCGAGCGCGGTGGCGAGCGCCGCGCCCACGCTGCTCTTGCCGCAGCCGGCGACGCCCATCACGACCAGGTTGGGTGAGTTCATGTTTACGTTAACAATCCAAAGCCGCAAAAAAAGCGCAGCACCGAAGCTGCGCTTGTGGGAGCAGATGTTAGCGTTATCAAACGGTTTGCAATGACCGGGATTTCCCGAATTCAGGCGCTGTCGCGCAGCTTGAGCTCAAAGCCCAGATCGACGCAGGGCGCGGCCGGCGGCTGGCCGGCGATGAGGTCGAGCAGCATCCGCGCCGCCTCCAGCCCGACGCGTTCGCGCGGCGTGGCGACAGTGGTGAGCGCGGGCGCGGTCCAGGCTGCCGGTTGCAGATCGTTGAAGCCGGCAATCGCGAGCCGGCCGGGCACGTCGATGCCGCGCTGGCGCGCGCGGGCCAGCGCGCCGATGGCGAGGTCGTCGTTGCAGCAGAACACGGCGTCGCAGTCGGGCCGGGCGTCGAGGATGCGGTCGAGCATCGCGGCGCCGAGCGCCATGCTCGACGGCGCGGGATCGTCGAAGCGCAGGCCGGCGACGTCGAGGCCGGCGGCGGTGAGTGCGGCGAGCCAGCCGTCGGCGCGCTTGAGCGTGCGTTCGTCGAGCTGGGCGGCCATGAAGGCGATGCGCCGGCGGCCGCTGGCGACCAGGTGATCGGCCAGCGCGCGGCCGGCGGCCAGCTGCGAGAAGCCGACGCAATGCCGGCCGTCGTCGGCCAGGTCCATCAGGTGGACCGTCGGCAGGCCGTGGCGGTCGAGCCAGGCGCGGCAGTCGGGCGATTGCGCGAGGCCGCTCACCAGAATGCCGTCGGGCTTGAATTCGAGATGGCTGCGCAGCAGGCGCAATTCCTCGTCGGCCGAGTAATGGGTGTTGGCGATGAGGATCTGGTAGCCGGCCGGGCCGAGCACCGCGTCGATGCCGGCCAGCACATCGATGAACACGGTGTTGGTCAGCGACGGGATGAGCACCAGCACCGTCTGCGAGCGCGCCGCCGCCAGCAGCCGCGCCTGCCGGTTGGGCACGTAACCCATCTGCTCCACCGCTTGCAGGATGCGTTCGCGCAGCGCCTCGGCGACCAGCGCCGGCGTGTTGAGCGCGCGCGAGACGGTGATGGCGCTGACGCCGGTGGCTTGCGCCACCTCGGCGAGGGTGACGTGGGTGGCGGGACGCGGGCGCGGTTTGCGGGGCATGGGCGGCGGGGTGGCAAAGGGCGGCGCGATTCTGCCAGCGGGGTGGCCGGCTAGGATGCGCCGACCTTCCTCCTCCACCGCACGCCATGGCCTCGACCGACTACACCACTCTCGCCAGCTCGCTGCGCCCCGCCGACACCGCCGCCGAGCGCTGGGTGCGCCTGACCATCGGCAAGCGCGGGCCGCTCTACCGCGCCCATGTCCACGACAGCGGCGCCAGCGGCAAGCCCGAAGCCTCGGCGCTCGACCACACCTGGCAGCTCGCGCTGGTCAACATGCGCGACCGCGCCAGCGCGCGCGGCATCGCCACCGATGCCGAAGGCGCGGCGCTGCTCGCCGAAGCCATCGCCGAATGCGAGGCGGCGATGACGGCGCGCGGCGGCTGAGCCGGCGCGCCGGGTTGGCGGCGCACGCGTCGCGCCCACCGGCGACGATCCGCCCAAGCGCGAAATGCCGCACAAACTCCGCGCCCGGTGTTTGCGCTAACAGGCTGCGGACGCGGGCCCGGCTGCGCAGACTGGCGTCACATCCACAACGAGCGCACCTCCGCGCCGCCGCCATGCCGCTGCTCCGCACCGCCACTGCCGTCATCGAGACCCTGCCCGGCGAAACCGTGCTCGACGCCCTGCTGCGCCGGGGCGTCGCCCATCCCTTCTCCTGCCGTGGCGGAAGCTGCCGCAGCTGCCTGCAACGCGCCACCGCCGGCCAGCCCGGCGAGCGCGCCCAGCGCAATCTCGCGCCCGAACTGGCCGCGCTCGGCTACTTCCTGCCCTGCGTCTGCGTGCCCGAAACCGACCTCGCGCTCGCGCCGCCCGATCCGGCGCACTTCTGGATCGACGCGCTGCTGGCCGCCAAGGCGCCGCTCGCCGACGGCCGCTGCAAGCTGCAATTCGAGCCGCTGAGCGCCCTCGCCTGCCCGGTCGGCACACCGATCCGGCTGCGCAATGCCGACGGCCTCGACGGCCGCGCCCGCGCCGCCAGCGATCCGGCGCAGGACTTCTATCTGGAGCTGGTGCTCGACCGCGCCGACGACTTCGGCCGCTGGGCCATCGACGTGCTGGCCGAGGGCGAGTCGGTGCAATTGCAGGCGCTGCCGGGCGGCGATGGCCGCGCCGCCGACGCTGGCGCCTCCGATGCCGCAGCCGACGCCGCGCCGGCCCAGCCGCAGCCGCCGCACGGCCATCCCGCCCACTCCGCCAGCGCCGCGCCGCGCCATCCCGAGCCCGCGCCGCCGCCGCCCGACCCTGCGCTCTGGGCCGCGCTCGACGGCGGCCGCGTGGTGCGCGCGGTGCTCGAAGACTTCTACGACCGCGTCTATGCCGACGCGCTGCTCGCGCCCTTCTTCCACAAGTTCACCAGACAGCGGCTGGTCGAGAAGCAGTACTCCTTCCTGCACGAGCTCATCACCGGCGAGCGCGTGTACTTCGGCAACCGGCCGCGCAACTCGCATCACTGGATGGTGATTTCCGACGAGCTGTTCGACCACCGCGAGGCGCTGATGCTGGCGGTGCTGCGCGAGCACGGGCTGAGCGAGGCGCTGGTGCAGCGCTGGCATGCCATCGAGAACCACTACCGCGGCGAAATCGTGAAGCCCGCCGCCTGGCCGAAGAAGGTCGGCGAATTCGAGGCGCCACTCGACGGCTTTGGCGAGCTGCTGATGGAGGTGGGCTCGGTCTGCGACGGCTGCGGCGGCGAAGTGGCCGCCGGCGAGACGGTGCGCTATCACCTGCGCGAAGGCACCGTGTTCTGCGCGCGCTGCGGCGAGGGCGGGGCGTTGAAGGCGGCGTGAGGCGCCCCCGGCCTCACACCGCCGGCTTCATCTCGAACAGCTCGGGATGAATCTTGGGATACACGCGCAGCCAGGTCAGCGTGCCCGGCCCGAGCAGCCGCACCGCTTCCCACACCTCGGTCGTCTGCTCGTCGCCGTCGCCGGCATCGAGGGCGGCGAGCAGTCGCGCCCAGCCCGGCCAGTCGATCTTGGGCAGCGCGGCGCGCACTTCGGGCTCCAGGTTGCGCGCGGTCTCGGCCACCACGCGATACAGCCGGCGCACCTCGGCGCGGGTGAGGCGCGAGCGGCGGAACTCGGCCTCCTCGACGTTCTCGACCAGGATCAGGGCGTTCATGCAGCTATCGCGCATCAGCGACAGCATCGAGGCGGTAATCATCGGGCGGCTTCCTGTGGATTTCTGGACGGCCGCAAGAATAGGCCCGGCCGCCGCAGGGGCATGACGGGCGCTACGCCGCTGCAAGGCCCGCACACCACGCCGGGCAGCGCCGCCCGCCGCATGCGGGATACTCTCGGGTTCCCCGCGCGCCCTCGCGCGCGACCGGGCCGCCGCCGCGCCCAGCGCAAACCCGCCCGGCCCGAACCGCTCTTCACGGGATCCACGCCATGCCCCAATACCGCTCACGCACCTCGACCGCCGGCCGCAACATGGCCGGCGCCCGCGCGCTCTGGCGCGCCACCGGCATGAAGGATGACGACTTCACCAAGCCGATCATCGCCATCGCCAACAGCTTCACGCAGTTCGTGCCGGGCCATGTCCACCTCAAGGACCTGGGCCAACTGGTCGCGCGCGAGATCGAGGCGGCCGGCGGCGTGGCCAAGGAGTTCAACACCATCGCGGTCGACGACGGCATCGCCATGGGCCACAGCGGCATGCTGTATTCGCTGCCCTCGCGCGACCTGATCGCCGACTCGGTCGAGTACATGGTCAACGCCCACTGCGCCGACGCGCTCGTGTGCATCAGCAACTGCGACAAGATCACGCCCGGAATGCTGATGGCCGCGCTGCGGCTCAACATCCCCGCCGTGTTCGTCTCGGGCGGGCCGATGGAAGCCGGCAAGGTGCAGTGGGAAGCCAAGATCATCCCGGTCGACCTGATCGACGCGATGATCAAGGCCGGCGACGACAAGGTGAGCGACGCCGAAGTGGCCGAATACGAACGCTCGGCCTGCCCGACCTGCGGTTCGTGCTCGGGCATGTTCACCGCCAACTCCATGAACTGCCTGACCGAGGCGCTGGGCCTGTCGCTGCCCGGCAATGGCTCGATCGTCGCCACGCATGCCGACCGCCGCGAGCTGTTCCTGCAGGCCGGCCGCACCGCCGTCGAGATCGCACGCCGCTACTACGAGCAGGACGACGAATCGGTCCTGCCGCGCAACATCGCCAGCTTTGCCGCGTTTGAAAACGCCATGAGCCTCGACGTGTCGATGGGCGGCTCGACCAACACCGTGCTGCATCTGCTGGCCGCCGCGCGCGAGGCCGGCGTCGACTTCACGATGAAGGACATCGACCGCATCTCGCGCCGCGTGCCCTGCCTGAGCAAGGTGGCGCCGGCCAAGAGCGACGTGCACATGGAAGACGTGCATCGCGCCGGCGGGATCATGGCCATTCTCGGCGAGCTGGACCGCGCCGGGCTCATCAACCGTGACGTGCCGACCATCCACACGAAGACGCTCGGCGAGGCGATTGCCAAGTACGACATCGTCACCACCGCCGACGAGGCCGTGAAGCAGTTCTTCCGCGCCGCGCCGGGCGGCGTGCCGACCCAGGTGGCGTTCAGCCAGGAGCGGCGCTATCCCTCGCTCGACACCGACCGCACCAAGGGCGTCATCCGCGACAAGGCCAATGCCTTCAGCCAGGACGGCGGGCTGGCGGTGCTCTACGGCAACATCGCGCGCAACGGCTGCATCGTGAAGACGGCGGGCGTCGACGACAGCATCCTCAAGTTCACCGGCACGGCGCGCGTGTTCGAGAGCCAGGACGAGGCGGTCGAGGCCATCCTCGCCGACAAGATCAAGGCCGGCGACGTGGTCGTGATCCGCTACGAAGGCCCGAAGGGCGGCCCCGGCATGCAGGAGATGCTCTATCCCACGAGCTATCTGAAGTCGAAGGGCCTGGGCAAGGCCTGCGCGCTGCTGACCGACGGGCGCTTCTCGGGCGGCACCAGCGGGCTGTCGATCGGCCATGCCTCGCCCGAGGCGGCGATGGGCGGCGACATCGCGCTGGTGGTCAACGGCGACAGCATCGTCATCGACATCCCGAACCGCACGATCCATCTCAATGTCGGCGAGTCGCTGTTGTCGCAGCGCCGCTCGGCGCAGCTGGCGCGCGGCGACCGCGCCTTCAAGCCGCTGTACCGCGACCGTCAGGTGAGCGCGGCGCTGCAAGCCTATGCGGCGCTGACCACCAGCGCCGATACCGGCGCGGTGCGCGACGTGACGCAGATCCAGCAGCGCGGCTGAACCGGCGCGCGGCGCCGTCCGTCGGCGCCGCGCTCAGGTCCGGTCAAGCCCGCGCGCGCCGCGCCGTAACGCCGTTGCAGGCGTCCGATCGGCGCGCGCCGCGACCGGATCGCCCCGATGCATGGCAGTTACCACCCGCTACTCGTTCTTCTTTCGCTGATCGTGGCCACCGGCGCCGCCTACACGGCGCTGCTGCTGGCCGGCCGGCTGAGCGATGCCCGGCCGCGCCGCCAGGCGTTCTGGCTCGCCGGCGGCGCCACCACGCTCGGCACCGGCATCTGGTCGATGCACTTCATCGGCATGCTCGCCTTCGAGCTGCCGATCCCGGTCGGCTACGACCTGGGCCTGACCGCGCTGTCCTGGGCGCTGGCGGTCGCCGCGTCGGCACTGGCGCTGGGGCTCACGCTGCGCGACCGGCTGACGCCGCTGCGCGGTGCGCTCGGCGCGCTGGTCATCGGCGGCGGCATCGGCGCCATGCACTACATCGGCATGGCGGCGCTCCAGATGCAGCCAGCAATCCATTACCGGCCCGGGCTGTTCGCGCTGTCGGTGGGCATTGCGGTGGCGGCATCGGGCGCGGCGGTGGTGATCCTGCGCTGGCTGCAGCAGCGCCGGGCCGGCTCGCGCGCGGCACCGCTGGCCGGCGCGATGGCGCTCGGTCTGGCCATCACCGGCATGCACTACACGGCGATGGCGGCGGCCGAGTTCGCGCCCGGCGCGGTCTGCGGTGCGCTCGGCTCGCTGAGCGCCGACAACCTGCTGGCCACGGTGCTGACCGGCGTGATCGGCATGCTGGGCCTGGGCGCCACGGTGGCCGAGCTGGATGCGCATTCGCGCAACCGGGCCGAGGCGCATGCGCGCTCGCTGGCGCGCGCCAGCAGCCAGTTGCGCCGCATGGCCGTGCATGACGCGCTGACCGGCCTGCCCAACCGGCGCCGGCTGCTGCGCCGGCTCACCGCTGCCGCCGAACGGGCCCGGCGCGACGGCGGCCGGGTCGGGCTGCTGGTGCTCGGGCTCGACGGCTTCAAGGCCATCAACGATGCGCTCGGTCATGCCGGCGGCGACGAGCTGCTGCGCCGCGTGGCCGGCGAGCTGGCCGAGTGCCGGCCGGCCGGCAGCAAGCTGGCGCGGCTCGGCGGCGACGAGTTCGCGCTGCTCTATCCGCAGCCGCCCGCGCTGGCCGACGTGACCGCGCTGGCCGACCGGCTGATCGCCCAGGTCAACCTGCCGCGCAACATCGCCGGGCATGAGATCCGCATCTCGGCCTCGGTCGGCATTGCGCTGCTGCCCGACCATGCGGCCGACGCACGCCAGCTGCTGGTGCATGCCGATGCCGCGCTGCGCGCCGCCAAGCACGCCGACCGCAGCCGGCATTGCGTGTTCGATCCGTCGATCGCGCTGGCCACCGGCGACACGCTGCGCACCCATGCCGAGCTGATCGGCGCGCTCGGCCGCGGCGAGCTCGAACTCTTCCTGCAACCCAAGGTGACGGCCTGCGGCGCCCGCCCGGCCGGCGCCGAGGCGCTGCTGCGCTGGCGCCATCCGCGGCGCGGCGTGCTGGCGCCGGGCGAATTCCTGCCCATCGCCGAGCGCTTCGGCCTCATGAATCCGATCGGCGACTGGGTCATCGACGCCGGCTGCGCCCTGGCGGCCCGGCTGGCCCAGGCCGGCCGGCCCTGCCGCATCGCCATCAATCTGTCGCCGGTGCAGTTCAAGCAGCCCGACCTGGTGCAACGGCTCGGCGCGGCGCTGCTGCGCCACGGCATCGGCGGCGCCCAGCTGCTGATCGAGATCACCGAAAGCTCGGCCATCGAGAACCCGGCCGGCTTCGTCGAGCGGCTGGCCGAGCTGCGCGCGCTCGGCCTCGACGTGGCGCTGGACGACTTCGGCACCGGCTATTCGAGCCTGTCCTATCTGCGGCTGGTGCGGGCGCGCCAGCTCAAGCTCGACCGCTCCTTCGTGCACGACATCGCGCAGAGCGGCGAGAGCCGGATCATCGTCGGCGCCATCCTCCAGCTGGCCCATGCCATCGGCATGACCACCGTCGCCGAGGGCGTGGAGGATGAAGCCCAGGCGCGGCTGCTGGAACAGCTGGGCTGCGACGAATTGCAGGGCTATCTGTATTCGCGCCCGCTGCCCGAGGCCGAGTTCCTGCGCTGGCTCGACCGCCAGCACGAGCGACTCGCGGCCGGCCTGCCGACGCTGCAACTGCGCCCGACCCGCGCCGACGAGGCCGACGCGATGGTCGCGCTCAACGCCCAGAGCGCCCGCAGCGCTCAGCCGCGCGCCGGATAGGTCAGCAGCCCGAAGTGCGCGAGGTTGACCAGCAGATGCGCGAGCATCGCCGCCGCCAGCCCGCCGCGCCGCCAGGCCAGCCCGTAGCCCACGCCGGCCAGCCCGGCCAGCGCCACCAGCAGCGCGCCACCGGCCGCATGCGCCAGCCCGAAGACCAGCGCCGACAGCCCGAGCGCCAGCGTCGGCCGGCCGAACCGACGCTCCAGCCCGGCCAGCAGCCAGCCACGGAACACCGCCTCCTCGATCAGCACCGTGAAGGCGGCATTGCCGGCCAGCCAGAGCCAGGCCGCCTCGGGCCATTTGGGCGCCCAGCCGAGCGCGCCGGCCGCCACGCCCATGCCCAGGCAGACGGTCGCCGTGGCGGCACCCGCCAGCAGCCCGACCGCAAACCAGCCCGGCGCCGCCCGGCGCAGGCGCAGCGGCGCCCAGGCCAGCAGCAGCGCATGGGCCAGCAGGGGCGTGTCGAGATTGAAGTAGAGCGAGAACGGCAGCGCGTCGGGCGTGAAGCGCTGGGCGCCGAGCACGCGCAGATTGTCGAAGCCGGGCCAGCGATGCGTCATGAGCGCCGCCGCCAGCAGCACGAAGCCGAGCTGGGCGGCCGAGCGCAGCCCGGCGCCGGTCGCCTGCCAGCCGGCCGCGACGAGCGCCAGCAGCACCAGCGCCAGACCGGCCGGCGCATGCAGCCGCCCGGCCGCGGCCGCCAGCGCATAGCCCGCGACCGCCAGCGCCCAGCCCGCACCGCGCACGCCGACCGCGCGATGCAGCAGCGCCGGCGTGGCAGCGCCGAGCGCCAGCCACGGCGCCAGTGCCGACCATGCCGGCGTCATGCCGCGCCCGCCGGCCGCAACTCAGTGCAGCGCTGTTGCAACCGCCGCCGTCGCGGCGGCGGCCTGCGGCGGCTGACCGCCAGCCAGCGCCTGGCCCCACAGGTCGGCCAGCCAGATCGATCCGCGCCGGCCCAGATGGTTGTCGTCGGCATACAGCGACCAGCCATCCGCCGCCGTGATGCAGCGCTGTTCATCGCACAGCCGCGCGCCCACGTCGATCAGCTCGAAAGGCTTGACTGCACGCACCTTGGCCAGCACCTCGCGCGCCAGCGCCTGCCGCTTGTCGTGCTCGCTGCGCGGCAGATCGACCATCGGCGGCGTGCCGAACAGCGTCGACAGCGCCAGTGCGCGCGGGATGTCGTAGCGCTGCTCGGGGATGTGGGCGATGACGGTGATCTGCTTGTCGCCCATGGCATCGAGCGTGCGAAGCAGGCCGCGCTCGACCACATGGCGGTTCTCGGCATAGCTCGGCGTCACCGTCTGGTCGTCGCGCAGCAGCCAGGCCTGGTTGGAGGCGAACTGGCCGTAGCGCGTGCCAAGCACCGCCGCAGTCCAGCGCGCCACGATCAGCACATGATCGATCGATTGATGCGCGCGGATGAACTCGACCGCCGCCACCATGAAATCGGCGCACTTGGCGGTCGATCCATCCGAACGGACCGCGCCGATCATCGGATAGCAGCCGCTGTAGGTCAGCACATAGCCCTTGCGGCCGGCGGCGCGGGCAGCGGCGTCCACGCCGGGCGCGATCGCATCGCCAAAGCTGTCGCCGATCAGCACGAAACTGGGTTCGGCAGTGCCGGGCGCGCCGATTTCACAAAGATCGCCCGCCTTCACTCGCTCGACGGACGCGCGATCGCAAGTCAGGCGGTCGGGATTGGTGTCGAGCGCACCCGCGGCATAGTTGCGCGCCGCCGGCTCGAAGCGATCCGGGAAGCCGCGGCCGAGCTGACCTGCGATCGCGAACGCCACCCCCGCCACCATGAAGGCGGCGGTGCCCGCGAACATGCCGTTGCGGCCGATCGCAAAGCCGGCATTGGCCGAGCGGAACGGCGTCTCGATCCACTTCCACGAGGCCCACGAAAACGCCAGCACGACCGCCAGATAGACCGCAGATTCGGCCGCCGTCATCTCGCGGAACAGGATGTAGCGCGCCGCCACCAGCAGCGGCCAGTGCCACAGGTAGAGCGAGTAGGAGATGCGCCCCACGAAGGTCATGAAGGGCAGCGCCAGCAGCCCGCCCACGCGGCCGGTGCCGCCGGCGCCGGCATGCAGCAGCAGCGCCGCGCCCACGCAGGGCGGAATCGCGCGCTCGCCCGGGAAGGCATCGTGCGGCCCGTACAGGAAGACGCCGCCGGCGATCAGCGCCAGCCCCAGTGCCGACGCGATCTCGCGGCCGACCGCGCTGCGGATCGGCGGCACGATGCCGCGCGACAGCACGGCGCCGATCATCAGCTCCCACATGCGGCCGAACGGCAGGTAGAAGGCCGCATCCGCATCGGCACGCAGCTGCCAGATGGAGAAAGCCAGCGACGCCGCCGCAAGCACCAGGATGGCGGCGTTGAACTGCCGGCGCGCATAGCGCCACATCAGCCAGGCGAAGAACGGGAAGAAGACGTAGTACTGCTCCTCCACCGCCAGCGACCAGGTGTGCAGGAAGGGCTTGGTCTCCGAATCGGGATCGAAGTAGCCGCTCTTCACGAAGAAATAGATGTTGGACGAGAACAGCAGCGCCGCCGCCAGGCTCTGCCCGAGCGCCTTGAAATCGATCGGCGTGAAGAACAGCGCGAAGAACGCCACCGTGAAGGCGGCCATCGCGAACAGCGCCGGCTGGATGCGGCGGATCCGGCGCTCGTAGAAGGTGACGATGGAAAAGCTGCCGTTCTCGATCTCGGTGAAGATGATCTTGGAGATGAGGTAGCCCGAGATCACGAAGAACACGTCCACGCCCACATAGCCGCCCGGGAAACCCGAGATGCCGGCATGGAAGAGGACGACCGAGAGCACGGCCACGGCCCGCAAGCCGTCGATGTCGGGGCGGTATTTGACTGAGGAGGACATGGGTCGGGGGGCGCAGGAGGCTTTGGAGGTATCGCGGACCGGTCCGCCTGACGGCGACCGGTCCGCGCGCCCGTCAGGGACGCGGAAGTACCGGGCAAGCTATCCGAAGGCGTTTGGCCGTTTCAACGCACGGAATGCGCCGTTCCCCAACTTCTTAACGTTTACCCGCGACACCGGCCGCTGCACCGCAACATCGATGGTCGGTGCGCGCCCCACGGAAGCGACCGCCCGCCCACATCGGCAACGCGGCCGGCCCCGCCGCTCACCGCTCGATGGCCGTCACCACCAGCTCGCCGCCCGCCATGTCGGCGGCAAAGCGGACCTTGTCGCCGGGCTTGAGGCCGTCGAGCAGCGCCGGCGGGCGGGCCTTGAACACCATCGTCATCGCGTCCATGTCGAGATTGGGGATGCGTTCATGGCGCAGCGTGACGGTGCCGGCACGCAGGTCGAGCTTGCGCACCTCGCCGGCCACCAGCGGGCGCGGCGCGGGCGGCGTCTGCGCCACGGCCATGGCCGCCGGCAGCAGCGCCAAGGCGCAGATGAAATGCCTCTTCTTCGGATCGATGGCTCGCATGGAAGTCTCCTGGGTCAGTGCCGGTGTCCGCCGGCGGCGGGCTTGATGGCGTCGAGGGTGGCGGGAGCGGTCGGCGCGGGCGCCTCGACGCTGGCGGGCAGCGCGCCGGTCCATTCGCGCGCCACCGTGCCGGGCGGATGGCGATACCAGCCCGGATCGGCGTAACTGCCGCGCGGCTGGTCGTCGCGCACCTTGAGCACGGTGAACATGCCGCCCATCTCGATCGGGCCGAACGGGCCCTGGCCGCTCATCATCGGCAGGGTGTTGTCGGGCAGCGGCATGGCCATGCGCGGGTCTCCCATCTCGGCCATGCCGGCCTGGCCCATCGGCATGTAGTCGGGCATGAGCCGGCGCAGCTTGGCGAGCATGTCGCGCTGGTCCACGCCCACGGGCAGGTTCACCGCATGGCCCATCGCGTTCATGGTGTGGTGCGACTTGTGGCAGTGGAACGACCAGTCGCCGGGCAGGCTGGCGTCGAACTCGACGGCGCGCATGGCGCCGACCGGCAGGTCCACCGTCACCTCGGGCCAGCGCGCGCCCTTGGGCACCCAGCCGCCGTCGGTGCCGGCCACTTCGAGCACCGCGCCGTGCAGATGCATCGGGTGGTTGGTCATGGTCAGGTTGCCCATGCGGATGCGCACCCGCTCGCCGGTACGCGCCACCAGATGATCGATGCCGGGGAAGACGCGCGAATTCCAGGTCCACAGGCTGAAGTCGGTCATGGTCATCACGCGCGGCGTGGCGCTGCCCGGATCGATGTCGTAGGCCGACACCAGAAAGCAGTAGTCGCGGTCAACCCGCATCTGCCGTGCATCTTTGGGGTGGACCACGATGAAGCCCATCATGCCCATCGCCATCTGCACCATCTCGTCGGCATGCGGGTGGTACATGAAGGTGCCCGAGCGCGTCATGGTGAATTCGTAGACGAAGGTCTTGCCGGGCGCGATCTGCGGCTGGGTCAGGCCGCCGACGCCGTCCATGCCGTTGGGCAGCAGCACGCCGTGCCAGTGGATGGTGGTGTGCTCGGCGAGCTTGTTGGTGACGAAGATGCGCAGCCGGTCGCCCTCGACGCATTCGAGCGTGGGGCCGGGGCTCTGGCCGTTGTAGCCCCACAGGTTGGCGACCATGCCGGGCGCGATCTCGCGCGCGACGGGTTCGGCGACCAGATGGAATTCCTTCACGTTGCCGTTCATGCGGAAGGGCAGCGTCCAGCCGTTGAGCGTGACGACCGGGTTGTAGGGCCGGCCGGCCGTGGGCGCGAGCGGCGGTTGCGTGAGCGGCGAGGCTTGCGTGGGCGCCTCGGGCACGGCGGCCTGGGCCGCGCGGCTGACGGCGCCGGCGCCGAGCAGCGCCGCGCCGGCGAGGAAATGGCGGCGATCAGTGGGCATGGTTGTGCTCGGGGGCGGGTTGCGGGGCCTGGACGGAGGCGGCGGGCTGCGGCGCGACGGTGGCCGGCGCCGCGGCCAGCGGCAGCGGCCGGCCGATGGCGGCTTGCAGATCGGCCTCGGCGAGCCAGAAATCGCGCTCGGCCTCGATGGCGCCGGTCACCGCGTCGATCTGCTCGCGCGCATCGATGAGCAGGGTGAACACGTCGGCAAACATGGCGTTGTAGCGCAGCAGCTGCTCGTCGGAAATCTGGCGCCGCAGCGGGATGACCTCGTCGCGGTAGCGCGCCGCCAGCTGCCAGCCGGCGCGGTAGCGCGCATGCGCCTCGCGCACCTGGGAGCGGGCATCGACCACGGCCTGCGCGGTGCGCTGCACGCGCTGCCAGTAGCCGGCCTCGGCGCGCGCGCGGCGCGCATCGCCCTGGTCGAACAGCGGCAGCTCAAGGCTGATCTCGTAGCCGTCGGCGCGCGCCTCGCCGGGCTTGCTGCGGTTGGCATAGCCCAGCTCCGCGACATTGATCCAGCGCGTCGCGCGCGCCAGCCCCAGGTCGCGCGCGGCGGCTTCGGCATCAAGGCGGGCGGCCTGCACGTCGAGCCGGCTGTCGAGCGCGGTCTGCTCGGCATCGCGCAGGTCGAGCGCTACGGCGGGCAGCGGCGGCAGACGGTCGGGCAGGTGCGGCAGCGGCTCGGCGGCGGCGACTTGCGACGGTGCGGATGCGGCGTCGGCCACCGCTTGCGGCGGCTGGGTCGGGCCGCCCGTGCGCGGCGCCGGCGGCGTCACGTCGGTCAGCCCGATCAGCCGCGCCAGCCGTTCGCGCGTGGCGGTGGCGACCAGTTCGGCGCGTTGCAGCCGGGCGCGGGTGTCGGCCAGAAAGGCGTCTTCGCGCAACTGGGCCAGCCGGGGCCATTGGCCGGCCGCGACCATGCGCCGGCCCAGCTCGGCCGAGGCGGCGGCGGCATCGACCGCCTGGTGCGCATAGACCAGGGCCTGGCGCGCGGCCACCGCCTCGATCCAGGCGCGCCGGGTGTCGATGGCGAGCCGCACGGCGGCATCGGCCGCGACCAGCCGGGCCCGGTCGAAGCGGCGCTGCTCGATGTCGCGCCGCAGCCCGAGCGTGAGCAGGCCGACCAGGTCGAGCGTGACGCTGCGGTCGATGTCGGCGCCGGCGCCGTTGACCAGCCGCGAAAAGCCGAACGCGGGATTGCGCAGCCGGCCGGCCTGGGCGCGGTCGGCATCGGCCAGCAGCAGTTCGGCCAGATCGGCCTGAAGGCCGGGGTTGTGCGCGAGCGCCAGCGCAATCGCGCGTTCGGCGTCGAGCGGGTCGGCGCCGAGGTCGGGCGGCTCGGGCGGGTCGGTGCGCAAGGCGGGCAGCGGCTGGCCGGTGCGCGGCGCGATCTCGGCATCGAGGCCGGCCAGGGCGTCGCCGGCCTGGGGCGTGGCGCAGCCGGCGAGCGCGCCGGCCAACGCCAGCGCGGCCGCGCCGGGGCGCAGGGGAAAAAACGGGAACACGGGAAATCCTCCGGAAGATCGGTCGATGCCAGCGGCGCAAGGACGCTGGCGCGCGAGACGCAATCAGGCGGAGTGGCGGGGCGGCTTGCGCGGCGTGGCAAGCCAGGGGTCGGCATAGCCGGAAGGCGGCGGGGCGGCGGCCGCCGCATGACTGAACTGGCCGGCCGACACCGCGATGAAGCCCGGCGGCAGCACCGCCAGCCCGCAGCAGACGCCGGCAGCGCGCAAGCCCTGCGCATCGGCGGCGGACTTGCCGCCCTGCTCGACCGCCGCCGGACGGTGCGCGCGATGCGCATGCGGCGCCGGCTCGGCCGCTGCGGCCGCATGCGCCAGCGGCGCGGCGCCGGCCGGGCAATGCCGGCCAGCCAGCGCCAGCACCGCCTGGGCAGGCAGCGCGACGAGCAGCAGCAGCAGCAGGCAACGGCGCAGGAAGGTCATCGGTCGAGTATAGGTCGCGGCCGCGCGCCGGCGCCGGTGCGGCATCAAGCCGCGCCGCCGGTCGGCAAGTCGTCCTACAGCGCGTCATGTGCAGGCTGTCTAGTCTGGGTCGGAGGCCCATTCCAACCCGAGAGACGAGGCAGACCGATGCAGCCAACCGTACTGGCCCAGCGCGCGATCGCGCCGCTCATGCCGCCGCCGCGCCGCCCGGCCGAACGGCTGATCCAGCTCGGCGCGATCGACGACGCGGCGCTGGCCGACGAGCTCCAGGCCGGGCTCGAAGCGCGGCCGGCGCGCGTCTCGCCCAAGTTCCTCTACGACGAACTCGGCTCGCGGCTGTTCGACGCCATCACCCTGCTCGACGAGTACTACCCGACCCGCACCGAGGCGGCGATCTTCGCCAGCCAGCGCGCCGCCATCGCGCGCGCGGTCGGCGCCGGCTGCACCCTGATCGACCTGGGTGCCGGCGACTGCCGCAAGGCCGAATCGCTGTTTGCCGCGCTCGCGCCGCAGCAGTACGTGGCGCTCGACATCTCGGTCGACTACCTGGCCGGCGCGGTCGAGCGGCTGGCGCGCGAATGGCCGCGCATCGACGTGCTCGGCATCGGCCTCGACTTCAGCGCCGACTTCGCCCTGCCCGCCGACGTCTGCGGCGCCCGGCGCCTGTTCTTCTATCCGGGCTCGTCGATCGGCAATTTCGCGCCCGACGCCGCCGTCGCCCTGCTCGCCCGGCTGCGCGACCAGGCCGGCGCCGACGGCCAGCTGCTGCTCGGCGTCGATCTGCTCAAGCCGGTCGCCGAGCTCGAAGCCGCCTACGACGATGCGCTCGGCGTGACCGCCGCCTTCAACCGCAATCTGCTGCGCAATGCCAACCGCCGGCTCGGCGCCGACTTCCGCGCCGCCGACTGGCGCCATCTGGCGCGCTGGAATCCGACCCAGGCCTGCATCGACATGTACCTCGAAGCCCGCTACGACATTGAAGTGGTCTGGCGCGGCCGCAGCCATTTCTTTCCGCTCGGCAGCCGCATCCACACCGAGTCGAGCCACAAGTACTGCCCGGCGGAACTGCGCCGACTGCTGCGCGGCGCCGGCTGGCAGCTCGACCATCTGTGGCTCGATGCCGACGAGCGCTTTGCGCTGGCCCACGCCCGCGTCGCATGAGCCCGGCCGCGCTCGCCGAGCGCTATCGCGCGGTCCGCGCCGCCAGCGTCGCGCTGCTGCACGGGCTGTCGGCCGAGGATTGCGCCGCCCAGTCCATGCCCGACGCCAGCCCGGCCAAATGGCATCTCGCGCACACCACCTGGTTCTTCGAGACCTTCGTGCTCGAAGCCCACGAGCCCGGCTTCGCGCCCGCGCAGCCGGCGTTCCGCGCGCTGTTCAACTCCTACTACCAGGCCATCGGCACGCCGTTCGCGCGCGACCGGCGCGGTCTGCTCACCCGCCCGGCGTTCGACGAAGTGCTGGCCTGGCGCGCCGACGTGGATGCGCGCATCGCCCGGCTGCTCGGCGGCGCCGACTGCCACGCGCCGAGCGAGCTCGCGGCGCGGGTCGAACTCGGCCTTCAGCATGAACAGCAGCATCAGGAGCTGATCGTCACCGACGTCAAGCATCTGCTGGCGCAGAACCCGCTCGCGCCGGCCTGGCATGCGGCCCGCGCCAGCCGCCCACCGGCCGCCGCCGCGCCGCAGTGGATCGCCCGCCCCGCCGGTCTGGTCGAGATCGGCCATGCCGGCCCCGGCTTCGCCTTCGACAACGAAACCCCGCGCCACCGCGTCTTCCTCGACGCCCATGCGCTCGCCAGCCATTGCACGACCGCCGGCGACTATCTCGGCTTCGTGCGCGCCGGCGGCTACGACCAGCCGCAGTGGTGGCTCGCCGAAGGCTGGGACCGCGTTCGCCGCGACGGCTGGCGCCATCCGCTCTACTGGCTCGCGCCCGACGCCGGCCAGGCCGACTGGCGCGAATTCACCGTCGCCGGCATCGCGCCGCTCGACCTCGCCGCGCCGGTCGCCCATCTGTCCTATTACGAGGCCGACGCCTATGCACGCTGGGCCGGCGCCCGCCTGCCCACCGAAGCCGAATGGGAAGCCGCCGCCGCCAGCGCCGACCGCCGCTTCGCCGACCTGACCGGCACCGTCTGGCAATGGACCGCCTCGGCCTACTCGCCCTATCCCGGCTACCGCCCCGATCCCGGCGCGGTCGGCGAATACAACGGCAAGTTCATGGTCGGCCAGCAGGTTTTGCGCGGTGGCTCGTGGGCGACGCCCGCCGGCCATGCGCGAATTCCCTATCGCAATTTCTTCCCGCCCGGCGCGCGCTGGCAGATCGCCGGACTGCGTCTCGCACGCGACTGTCAAGGCTGATCGCGGCAGCGAGCACCCGCCACGCGGACCGGCGCGGGCCACCGTGCTCCGCCATCCGGTCCGGCTTTATCCGCCGCCGGTCGGCCCAAGCCCGGGAAGACCCGGAAGCGGGCAAGGCACAAATCGCCGCTTTACTAACTAGGGTAAACCCTAGTCATTACAGTTCATTTTTCTCACAATGCAGAAATGTGTCGCTTTTTAAGACCGGCAATGGTTTGTGCCTTGCAGCTTCGTTTCATGCCGACTAGCCACTGCAACAGTCACCCGGTTTGACTACGGGTGGAATTTATTCATTCCTCGCAAAACACCTAGCAGCGCCTAATCCTCATTCCTAATTCATTTGGGTTTTGCCATTCAGCACGCATTTCGCCCCCCTCGAATTCCAACTCTCTGCCCGTATAACTGCGCCCTGTTCCGATTCGCTCTTGGATGCCGCCCACCCGGCAACCGCCAGCAATACCGCGCGGCAATTGCAATTGAGCGCTCGCATATCGGCAGGATTTGGCAAGAGGAATTTCCATGTTCGAAAAGACCTTTCATCTGACGGCGGTTGCCGCTGCCTCCCTGTGCCTGATGGCACTCACCGCCTGCAGCGGCGGCTCCGGTTCCGACACCAGCGCGAGCGGCACGGCGGCCACGGCCCAGTCGGCCACCGAAGACACCACCTTCGCGCACAAGGTCGATCCGGCCGCCAACGACGTGAACACCGAGGATTCGCTGCCGAAGTTCGATGCCTCGGTCAAAGCCACCGCGGCCGCCACCGTCGACAGCACTTTTGCCGCCTACGGCGAACAATGGTTTTCGCTGCGCACGCAGAACCTGACCGTCGTGCCGGGCAGCGCGCTCGACCTGTCGGGCCCGCTGAGCGGCTACAACAGCAAGTCGATGTGCGCCAACTGGGTGCTGCCGACCGCGCCGATGCCCACCTCGGCGGCGGCCGCCACCGCCACGGTCGACGAGCTGCAACGGCGTGGCTTCAATTTCGTGCGTTTCCATCTTTTCGAATCGGGCCTGATGAAATCGAGCCCGACCGGCAATGCCGATATCGATCCGGTGAAACTCGACCGCTTCTTCCGGCTCGCGGCCGAATTGAGCAAGCGCGGCATCGGCTATAGCGCCGACGTGTTCTCCAGCTCGGGCGGCTACATGGCCGGCGGCGCCGATGCCGAATCGGCCTCGCCGTCGGGCGATGCGAAGACGCTCATCAACACCAGCGACCTGTTCCGCAACAACTGGAAAACGGTCGTCAACAAGGTTTTCAACACGACCAACCCGTATCTGGGCAAGCCGCTGCTGCAAGACAGCAGTCTCAAGCTGCTGATCGGCGTGAACGAGAACCCGATGGCCTTCATCGCCGGCTTCTCGGGCAGCTTCAACGCCGCCTACAAGCCGCTGTGGAACACCTGGCTGCAGAACAAGTACGGCAGCGACAGCGCCTGGCGCAGCGCCTGGGCCAAGGTGTCGATCGGCGGGGCCGAGAGCCTGTCCGGCGGCACGGTGAACATGCCGCCGTACTCGCCGTCGTCGAAGACCCAGCGCGAGGCCGACTTCGCCGCCTTCATCGCCGCGACCGAAACCTCCACCTCGAACTGGCAGCAGGCCTATCTGAAGGGCCTGGGCTACACCGGCAAGTTCAGCCAGTACAACGTGCGCAACAGCTGGATGGAAGTGGAGTCGCGCAATGCCGTCTCGGCCGTGACCTACAACACCTACAACGACCATCCCAGCTCGTATGGCCTGGGCGGCTCGATCAAGCACGCAAGCCTGTTCGACAACATGTTCGGCTACCTGTCCAAGGCGGCCATGCTCAACACCTACGCCAAGCCGACCTACCTAACCGAGGTGTCGGACGTGTACTGGAACAAGTACCGCCACGAGGCCGGCGCGGTCATCGGCGCGATGGCCGCGCACCAGGACTGGCAGGGCATCTGCAGCTTCGCCTCGCTGACCGACGCCACCACCTACGACACCAACGCCTACTGGGATCGCTATCGCGCGATGCAGACCTTCATGGTCTGGGGCGATCCGATCAACGTGGCCAACGACCGCATCGCGGCCATGCTGTTCCGCCGTGGCGACGTGTCGAAGGCGCGCTACAAGGTCGGCTATGTGGTGCGGCCCGATGAAATGAACGCCTACAAGTGGGGCGCCACCTGGCTCATGAGCTATGGCGGCCACTTCATCAAGCGCGCGCTGGTCAACGGCGTCGAGCTGATTCCGCCGAGCGTGACCGACGGCAACAAGAACTGGACCGGCCCCGCCGCCGACGCGCCGGCCGAAATCCGCGAGCCGAACCGCGTGACCGACGACCTGACGCCGACCGTGCGCGCCGCCTATGTCGGCAGCGCCGATCCGACCTGGTTCGAGATGGCCGCCCGCATCCGCGAGAGCGGCAAGATCGACTCGACCAACAAGACCAATGCGCCGAGCGGGATCATCCAGAGCGATACCAACCAGATCTACTACGACATCCCGAACCAGCTCATCGACGTGGCCACGCCGCGCTCGGAAGTGATCGTGATGGGCGAGCGCAGCGACGCGAAGCAGGACTTCATGAACGTGAGCCGCTCGACCCCGCATGTGACGGTGGCCGCCATGTCGCTCGACGGCGCCAACCTCACCGCGTCGAAGCGGATCCTGATGGTCCATCTGAGCAACGTGAAGGGCTCGGGCATGAAGTTCTCCGATGCCAACGAGCAGACCGTGACCAGCTGGGGCACCTTCCCGATGCTGGTGCGCGGCGCCAAGACCGACATCCAGCTCAAGCTGAGCCCGACCGCCGGCTGGAAGCTGTATGCGCTCGACCTGGCCGGCAACCGCCTGGGCCAGATGTGGACCGGCAACATCGGCGGCAAGCTCGGCGTGTCGCTCGACAACATGAACCAGTGGATCGGCCCGGTGTTCTATTACGAACTGGTCCGCGAATGATCGACGCCGGTCCGGGCCAGCCGGCCCGGGCCGCTGCGGCAAGCGAGCCCCGCCCTCACCGGCGGGGCTTTTTCATGGGCGGCGCAAGCGCATCCACAGCAGTTGCAGCCGCTGCCGGAACAGGCCCGCGCCGAGCAGCAGGCCCGTGGCGAAACCCGCGCTCAGCAGCAGCAGCTGCCAGAGCGGCACCAGGCCGCCGCCCAGACGCAGCAGCGGCAGCGACACCAGCAGACCGGCAAGCGCGCCGATCAGCCCGGGCAGCGCCAGCGCCAGCAGTTCGGCCCGGCGCGCGCCGAGGAGGGTGGCGGCGGTCGGCAGCGACACCGTCAGCGTCACCAGCCAGGGCCGCAGCGCGAAGCCGGCGGCCACGCCGGTAATGCCCCAGAAACTGCCCAGCCCCAGCAATGCAAAGCCCAGCAGCGTGCCGAGCGCGCTGTTGCGCAGCAGCCGGCGGCCGTCGCCCGTGACCACCGGCATCACGTACATGAAGTGCTGCAGGCCGAACGGCGCGCCGGCCAGCGCCAGGATCGCCAGCACGGTCGACGACTCGCCCCAGCGCGGCCCGAACAGCAGCGGCACCAGCACCGGCGCCATCAGCGCCAGCCCGATGAACACCGGAAAGGTGATGACGCAGCTCAGCTCGGTGAGCTGGTTGAACATGGCGCGCAGCTGCGCCGCGTCATGCTTGACGCGCGACAGATAGGGCACCGAGATCTGCTGGAGCGAGCCGCCGATGAGATCGTTGGCCACCACGAACAGCCGCTGCCCGATCGAGTAGATGCCGAGCGCCGCCGGCCCCATGAACTGGCCCACGATGATGGCGTCGGCGCGCACGTACAGCGCCTCGAGCAGGCGCGAGCCGACGATGCCGCGCGCAAAGATCAGCGGCTCGCGCAGCGACTCGCGCGAGAAGCGCACGAACGGATTCCAGCGCGCCACCGAGAAGGTGACGACGACGTCCATCACCGCCTCGACCAGGGTCTTGATGACCAGCGCCCAGCCGCCCCAGCCGATCCACGCCAGCCCCACGCCGACCGCGCCGCCGACCAGCATGGTGAGCATCGAGCGCAGCGCCAGCGCCTGGAAATCGAGCCGGCGCTTGAGCATGGCCTCGGGCACGCGCGCCAGCATCGCCACCGGCAGCACCAGCGACATCAGCGCCACCATGCGGTCGGCATCGGGCTGCTCGGGCAGCAGCGCCCGGCCGAGCGGCCCGGCAAGACAGAAGATGCCCAGGCCCAGCAGCGCCGCGACCGCGAACTGGCCCCAGAACACCGCCGACTGCTGCTGCGGCGTCGATTCGCGCGACTGCACCAGGTAGTCGCTGACGCCGAGGTCGCAGACCATTTGCAGCACCAGCAGCCAGGAGGCGATGAGCGTGACTTCGCCCACCTCGGCCGGGGTGAGCAGGCGCGCGAGCACGGCAAACACCACGAAGGACGTGGCGCGCGTGCCCCAGGTGCGCGCGGCGGCCCAGAAGGCGCCGTTCAGCAGGGAGCGGGAAGCGGTCATGGCGGGGATGAGCGGGCGCGCGGCGCGCGCTCAGACCCGGTAGTAGTCGCGATACCAGGCGGCGAAGCGGCGCACGCCTTCGGCCAGGCTCACGCGCGGCTGCACGCCGGTCCAGGCTTCGAGCGAGGCGGTGTCGGCGCAGGTGGCTTCCACGTCGCCGGGCTGCATCGGCAGCAGTTCCTTGATGGCCGGGCGGCCCAGTTCGGCTTCGAGCGCGCCGATGAAGTCCATCAGCTCGACCGGCTCGCTGCGGCCGATGTTGAACAGCCGGTACGGCGCCCAGGAGCTGGCCGAGCTGGGCGCGGCACGGTCGAAATCGGGATCGTGCGCGGGAATGCGGTCGAGCGCGCCGATCACGCCGGCGACGATGTCGTCGATGAAGGTGAAGTCGCGCCGCATGCGGCCGTGGTTGAACACCTTGATCGGCTCGCCGGCCAGGATGGCGCGCGCGAACAGGAACGGCGCCATGTCGGGCCGGCCCCAGGGGCCGTACACGGTGAAGAAGCGCAGGCCGGTGGTCGGCAGCGCATACAGATGGCTATAGCTGTGCGCCATCAGCTCGTTGGCCTTCTTGGTCGCGGCGTACAGGCTCACCGGATGGTCGACCGCGTCGGTGGTGGCAAACGGCATGCGCGTGTTGCCTCCGTAGACGCTGGAGCTGCTGGCATAGACCAGATGCTGCACGCCGCTGTGGCGGCAGCCTTCGAGCATGTTGAGAAAGCCGACCAGATTGGCCTGGCCGTAGGCGGCGGCGTTCTGCAGCGAGTAGCGCACGCCGGCCTGGGCCGCCAGATGCACGACGCGCTCGAAACCCTCGGCGGCAAACAGCGCGGCCAGTGCCGGCGTGTCGGCGATGTCGAGCCTTTCAAAGCGGAAGCGCTCGGCGCCGGGCGCGGCGGCCAGCGCATCGAGCCGCGCCTGCTTGAGCGCCGGGTCGTAGTAGTCGTTGAGGTTGTCGATGCCGACCACGGTGTCGCCGCGCGCCGCCAGGGTCTGGGCTACCTGCATGCCGATGAAGCCGGCCGCGCCGGTCACGAGTACCTTCATTCGGCGCTCGCCGGGCCGGTGCCGCGACCGATGCCCTCGTAGTCGAAGCCGAAGCCGCGCACGAGTTCGGGATCGAACAGGTTGCGGCCGTCGAGGATGACCGGCGCGCGCAGCCGCCGCTTGAGATCGTCGAAATCCGGGCTGCGGAATTCGAGCCATTCGGTCACGACGAGCAGCGCATCGGCGCCGTCGGCGGCGGCGAGCGGGCTGGCGGCGAACGTGAGGCCGGCGCGCTCGCCGAAGATGCGGCGCGCCTCGGTCATGGCGACCGGGTCGTAGGCGCTGACGGTGGCGCCGCGCGCGAGCAGATCCTCGATCACGACGCGACTGGTCGCTTCGCGCATGTCGTCGGTATTGGGCTTGAAGGCCAGACCCCAGACGGCGAAATGCTTGCCCGTCAGGTCTTCGCCGTGGCGGCGCACCACCTTCTGGCCCAGCACGCGCTTCTGCGCATCGTTGGCGCGCTCGACGGCGGCCAGCACTTCGAGCTGCTGGCCCTGGTCGGCGGCGGTGTGCACCAGCGCCTTCACATCCTTGGGAAAGCAGCTGCCGCCGTAGCCGGCGCCGGCGTACAGAAAGTGCGTGCCGATGCGCGGATCGGAGCCGATGCCGAGGCGCACGCGCTCGATGTCGGCGCCCATCTTCTCGGCCAGCAGCGCCAGCTCGTTCATGAACGAGATGCGGGTGGCGAGCATGGCGTTGGCCGCGTACTTGGTGAGTTCGGCGCTGCGCAGGTCCATGGTGATGAGCCGCTCGCGGTTGCGCTGGAACGGCGCGTAGAGCGCGCGCATGAGCAGGATGGCGCGCTCATCGTCGGCGCCGATCACGATGCGGTCGGGCCGCATGAAGTCGTCGACCGCCGCGCCTTCCTTGAGGAATTCGGGGTTCGACACGACGGCGAAATCGACCGGGTTGCCACGCTTGGCCAGTTCGTCGGCGAGCGCGGCGCGCACCTTGTCGGCGGTGCCGACCGGCACGGTGCTCTTGTCGACCACCACCTTGTAGTCGGTCATGAGGCGACCGATGCTGCGCGCCGCCGCGAGCACGTATTGCAGATCGGCCGAGCCGTCCTCGTCGGGCGGCGTGCCGACGGCGATGAATTGCAGCGTGCCGTGGGCGACCGCGCGGGCCACGTCGCTGGTGAAGCGCAGCCGGCCGGCCTTGACGTTGCGCGCCACCACCGCGTCGAGCCCGGGCTCGTGGATCGGAATGCCGCCGCCTTCGAGGATGCGGATCTTGTTTTCGTCGAGATCGAGGCAGAGCACGTCGTTGCCCATTTCGGCCAGGCAGGCGCCGGTGACGAGGCCGACATAGCCGGTGCCGATCATTGAAACTTTCATGGGGGCTCCCGAACGGTTGGGGTGGCGCTGCGGCGCGGCTGACGGGCCCGGCGGGCCTCAGTCGCGCGCCTGCACGGCGCGGGCGGGCTCGGCCTCGGCGCCGGCATGACCGGGCGCGAGATAGAGCCGCTGGATCTGGGCCAGGAAGGTCGGCGCGACGCGGTCCCAGCGGTAGCGCTCGCCGGCGTCGATGCATTGCGCGCGCATGGCGCCGAGCGCGGCGCGGTCGGCGGCCGCGCGCGCGATGGCTTCGGCCACGCCTTCGACGCTGTAGTCGCAATGGAAGCCGGTGCTGCCGTCGTCGACGTAATGCGTGAGCGTGCGGATGCGGTTGCAGATGACCGGCAGGCCGGCGACCAGGTACTCGAACAGCTTGGTCGGCGGATTGAACTCGAAGTGGGCATTGGGTTCGAGCAGGGTCACGCCGAGGTCGGCGCGCGCATAGGCGGCGAACACCTCGGCGCTCGACAGCAGGCCGTGCACTTCGAGCGCGTCGGCGCGGCCGGCGGCGGCGAAGGCGGCGCGCAGCGCGCCCTGGTCGGCCTCGGGCGCGCCCACGATCAGCAGCCGCACCGGCACGCCGGCGGCCAGCGCCGCGAGCACGCCGCCCACGATCTGTTCGCGGCCGCGCTCGCCGGTGAGCGTGCCGGCATAGCAGACGGTGACGGCGCCGTCGGGTGCCTGCGGCCGCAGCCGCGCCGGCAGATGGTCGACGCTGACGCCCATGTCGACCAGCTTGACCCGGCCCGGCCGCGCGCCCTGGGCGATCAGGTCTTCGGCCATGAAGCGGCTGATCGGCATCACCACCCGCGCCGAGCGCATGCCCCAGTAGGTCAGGCGCCGGAACGCGCCGGTGAACAGCCCCTTCACCGAGCCGCGCGCATGGCGCGAGAAATAGTGCGAGGGCATCTCGTTCCAGTAGATGGCGACCGGGCGCCGGCGCAGCCACAGCGCCGCCATCGACAGATGCGAGGTGAACAGGAACACCGGCGCCGGCCGCGCGCCGGCCAGATGCAGGCAGACCAGCAGGCAGTAGCGCACCAGCGACCAGTAGCTGCCGTCCGACACCGCCAGCACCTGCACCCGCGCATCGGCCGCCAGCCCGAGCCGCGGCGGATGCGCCGGGCTGCGCACCACCACATGCAGCTCGTAGTGCTGGGCCAGCAGTTCGAGCCGCTGACGGTAGATGGCAAGGCCGGGCTGGTAGTCGTAGAACCAGGTCACGACATGCAGCGGCGGCTTGGGCGGCACGGCGGTCATGCGGGCGCGCCCTCCGGGCGGCCGCGCATGGCGGCGGCGCAGGACAGGACGCGCGCCGGCAGCGGACGCGCGGCGGCAGCAGAGCAGGTCTTCACGGCAGCTCCCGGTTCGGCGATATGCGCATTGCCGTCATCGGCGCCGCACGCAATCCATTCCAGCCAGCGCGCCGCCGAATGAATGGCGGCCACGCGACTGGAATGAATCTGGAATTTCGCATGCGGCTTCGACATGGACTGCTGACTGTCATCGAATGGAACAATTGATCGAACTGCGTTCATCTGCGCCCCGGCAGTGCTGGCGCCACCAATCCCGGACTGAATTGCCAATTGCCCGGGCCGGCAAGTGGCCGAATGCAAGTCGAAACTCATCCGCGAATCGCGGCAAATTCGGACGCGGCGGGCGCCGATTGCGCCGGCGCCGTGGCCGCACCGCACCAGGTCACCGTGGCACTTTCATGCGTCCAGGCGTCGTAAAGCGCGCGCACCTTGCCGGTCGAGTTGTCGCCGATCGAATTGGGAATGCCGAGCAATACCGACAACACATGCGCATGCAGCCGATCGGTGAGCACGGTTTCGCCGCGCGACAGCAGCGCGATTCCGCGCCGCAGCCGGGCTCGGCTCAATCGCTCGTAAAGCCAGCCGAGCAACTGGTGATCGCCATCGAAAGCGCGAACGACACCGCCCATCAGATGGATTGTGCGCTGCCACAAGCGCTCTTCCCGATCTTCGTCCAGCCAATCGACCACCGGCACATCCGCGCCGACCGCCAGCGATTGATCGGCCCGTCTTTCCTTGTCGGAGCGCAGCAGCGCAATGCGCGGGCATTGCGCCGGCAGCCGCGGCAAGGGCCCGAGCATGAAGGCCAGATCGGGCACCAGCCAGGCCTCGATGCCGAATCGGCTGCGGAATTCATCGGCCGACGGCCGATCGCGCACCAGCAGTTGCACATTGGGCCGGCGCGCCAATACCTCGCGCGTGCGCTGGGCCAGGGCACCGGCCGGATCGTCGAAATGGGTGCTGACCGGCAACTGGATGATGATGTTGTCGGGAAAGGCCTCGAAGATATCGAGTCGGAAATGCTGGTGATGCACCCAGAGGCTGCCGAAATTGCCACCGCCATTGAGCAGAAAGGCGAGCCGGCGATCGCGCGCCAATTCGCTCAGGCGCGCCATGTCGGCATTGCGGCAATCGGAGTAGTAGCGCACCTTCAATCCGAGCCGGCGCACCAGCGCCAGGGCGCCGAGCCAGATGAGCGAATCGCCCACGTTCGAATTGTTGGGATAGTCGAGCAGCACCACCTCGCGCGCGCCCTGCAGCAGGCTGCGCACCCGCTCGAGCAGCTGGTCCTGCAATCGCGTCAGCAGCGCAATGTCGGCTGCGCGGTCGAAGCCTGCGGTATCAGGAAAGCTTGCCATGCTTGGCCGCCTTTCCCGCCGAATCGTCGATGGGCTGGCTGCGGCCCTGGATTGCACGGCCGGCAGCCGCTTCGACCGAAGCTTCGAATTGCGGTCGCACGCCGCTCCAGCGGTATTGGCGAGCTTCGATCATTGCCGCCTCGCTCATGGCGCCGAATTGCGCCCGATCGCGCCAGAGCCGCCGCACGGCATCGACCAGACCGTCGACGCCATACGGAAAGATCGCGCCCGAATAGCCTTCGCGCAGGTAATCGGTATGGGTGCGGATATCGCTCGCAATCACCGGCAATCCGGCCGCGAGATATTCGAACAGCTTGGTCGGCGGATTGAATTGCCAATGCGGCCGGTTTTCCCACAGGCACAAGCCGGCATCGGCTTCGTCGAGCCATTGCGGCACTTCGCGGCCCAGCACCCGGCCCTCGACGCGCACCACGTCGCCGATGCCAAGCTCGGCCACGCGCTCGCGGCAATAGTCGAGCTGCTCGGGCGAGGCGCCGACGATGGTCAGATGCGCCGGCACGCCTTCCTGCTTGAGTCGGGCGAAGGCGTCGAGCATCACGTCGCGGCCGCGCGCCGGCTGCACTGTGCCCACATAGATCACGCGCAGCCGATCGCCGATCTGGCGCACCCGGGCATGGGAATAGAAGGTTTCATCCACGCCCATCCATTCGACCCGGGTATGGCCGCCTCTCACGCCATGCGCGAGCAAATCGTCGCGCAGCGTATGGCTGATGGGCAGCACCACCGCCGCCCGATTCGAGGCGCGATACCAGAGCTTGAGCATCAGCGTGTAAATGCGCCGCTTGAGCCCGCGATTCTGGTCGCGCGGCACGATTTGCAGCGGATGCTCATTCCAGTAGAGCGCCGAGCGCGGCAATGCGGCCGACAAAAAACCGAAATGCGATCCGAGCAATACTGCCGCGTGGTAATCGAGCAGACGCACCCGCAGCCACAGCCGCCATTGATAGCGCAGCAGTCCGGGCAGATCGGCCTTTTCGGCCAGCAATATCTGGTCGAATTCCACGCCATCGAAATCGCTCGGATCGAGCGGCCGCCGCGTGAAAACCATCAGCCGGTAATTGTCGGCCAGCGCGCGCAAGCGGTACTTGAAGTCGAGCATGCCCTGACTTTCATAGAACCACGTCGCGACGACGCATAACGGTCGTGTCATTTCGACAGCTCGGCAGTCGCCGGCAGATGTGCATCGGCATGCGCGGCGGCAATGCCGCGAAAACCGCTGGAGGCGCGCACCGACTTGCGCCGGGTGCTGGGCATTTCAGGCAGGCCGCGCGCCACATGAATCGCATAGCCGATCGCGAAGTAATACAGCCATTGCGTCGGCGGATGCAGATAGACGTAGTTCTGATAAAAGTGGAACGGCACCCCGATGACCATGATGGCGAGCGCCACATGCACCTGGGCCCGGGTCTCGGGGCTCAATTGCGGATGGGCGCTGATCTTGAGGATTAGCGCAATCGTGGAAATCGGGATCAGGAAGAAGGTAATCATCCCGAGCAGCCCGAAATCCCAGAGCAGCGCCGCCGCCGTGGTCCAGTTGATGTTGAGCGGGTAATACTTGGCCGCCGCCTTGCCCATCGAAAAGGTTTCGGAAGCGCGGCTGGCAAAGATTCCATAACCGAGCCAGCGCCGCGGAATGTCGCCGCGCGCATCCTGATTCCAGAGTGCAATCACCGCGGCACGCGACAATTCGCCGGTATTGACCGACACCTGATCGGGATTGAAGGCATAGGTGAGCGACTTGGTCATGCCGTCCGATTCGCTCGCGCCAGTCACTTCCTGATTCTTGGACCAGTACATGGCCTGATAGGCAAAGATGATGGCGAGCGCAAAGCCGCCGGCCGCCACCAGCATGTAGACGAATCGGATCGGCTTCTTGCGCAGCGTGTCCCAGAAGGCGGCGGTCAGGCCCATCGGCAGAAAGGCGATTACCGCCTTCACTTCGCCGGCAAAGATGCAGGCGAGGCTGGTGCAAATGACGAGCGCGACAGCTGCAATGCGATGCACGCCCACGCGGTAGTAATTGGCCGCCAGATAGAGCGAGACCAGGCAATAGAGCACCAGGGTGGCATTCGAGCCGCCGCCAAACGGATCGCCGCCGAAGGTGCCGACGATGGAATCGAATTCGGAAGCGCCCTGAAGTCGCTGCGGCATGATGACGATGCGCTGGAATGCCACGAATGGCACCTGAATCAGCGAGCACCAGAACAATGCCTTCCAGGCCCAGGCGATGAATTTCTCACTCGCCATGCCGAGCGCCAGCACATACATCAGCGGCCAATAGCCGAAATAGGCCTTGATGCCGAGCAGCACCTGATCCATCGGCGCGCCGCCGACGACCGACGACACCAGCACCGTGACCGGAAACGCCGCCGCCACCAGCAGCACCACATTGGACAGCGTGGCGATCGGACCGCGACCGGGCCCGTCGCCGCTGCTGCCGCTGCGTTTGCGCTCGCGCGCGCCGGACAGCAGCTCGATGGGAATGCGCACGCCCAGCACCACGCCGAGGCCGGCGGCCGGCCAGTAGGCATTGGGGCCGAGCGGCGTGAAATAGACCAGCACGCCCGAGAGAAACACGCTGTAGATGAGCAGTGCGCGCATCAGCGCCTCGATCGGCAGCGCGAACGCGAACATGCCGAGGATGGCGGCGAGCACCAGCACGGCCGGCTTGATGCCGGCCACCGCCACGACCAGCCCGTAGGCGGCCGCGAGCATGAGGGCCACGGTGCAGATCACCGTGGTCAGGGTGTTGGGGAATTCGAAGGTCTTCTTCATGAGGCCGTCCGTTGCCGAGCCAGGGAACAAGCGGTGGCAACCGCCGGCGACGGGGACGCGCTGCGGGCCGGGCTCCGCGGCGCGTCCCGGCGATCAGAACTCGTTGAGCACCACGCCGACGATCTTGCAGCCGGTGTCGCGCAGGCTGGCGCTGAAATCGCGCAGCTGGGCGGCGGTCGTGCGGTCCTTGCGGGTCACGATGACCGCATGGCCGCAACGCGCCGCGATGGCGCGCGCATCCGAGCCAAAGGAGCCGGCCGGCGTGTCGAGCAGCACATACGAGAACTTGCTGACGAACTCGCGCAGCAGCAGCGAGAACGCGGGCCGCTCGATCAGTTCGAGCGGATTGGGCGGCGTGACGCCGACCGGCAGCAGCGCCAGGCTCGGAAAGCCGCGCACCTTGTGGATGACGTCGGCTTGCGTGCGGCCCGACAGCACGCCGGCCAGACCGATGCTCTTGGGGCTGGCGAACATCTCGTGCTGACGCGGCTTGCGGAAGTCGGCATCGACCAGGATGGTGCGGCGGCCGAGCTGGGCGAAGGCGATGGCCAGATTGCCGGCCACATAGCTGCGGCCCTCGCCCGGATTGGGGCTGACGATGGCGATCGGCACCTGCACCGACGGCTCGGACAGCGCGCCCGACAGCAGATGGCTGCGCACGCCGCGGATGGCTTCGGCGGCGGCCGTGAACGGCGCGGTCGCGCAGACCAGCTCGGGCGCGAGGCCCGAATCGGCGCTGCTGTCATACGGATAGTGGAACTGGCGCGCGAGCGCATAGCGCACCACGTCGGCCGAGGCATAGCCCAGCTCGATCGCGGCCTCGCCGAAGCGGATGCCGCGCGTGCGCTGGTGCGACAGGATCTCGTTGATCTGGTCGGTGCTCAGCGCGGCGACTTCCTTGAGGATTTCGCCAAGCGGCCGGTCGCGGATCTCGGGCTCGGCCGGGGCCTGCTCGGGCACGGCGTCGCGCGCCACGATGGTCTCGACGCCCTGCTGGCCGCCCTCGGCGGGCGTGGGTCGCGTGTGGATGTTCATGGGGTCTGAGTTCCTTGATCGTTTCGCGGGTGCTTGAGGTCAGCGGCCCAGCAGGCCCTTGCCCGATGCCCCGCCCGGCAGGGCGACGGCGGGCGAGCCCTGGAGGCGGGCGCTGGCCGGCGGCAGCACGCCGAGGATGGGCGCATCGACGAAGTCGGCGGCGTCGTAGACCGTGCGCACGCGGCGGTCCGACAGTTCGACCAGGATGGCCACGCACAGCGCCAGCAGCGCGCCGCCCACGACCGACACCAGGATGTTCAGGAACACCTTGGGCTTGGACGGGCGATCGGGAACGCTGGCGGCATTGAGCACGGTGGCATCGGTGATGCTGGCCTGGCTCTGGATGTTGCTTTCGGCGAAGCGTTGCAGCGCCATGTCGAAGACCTTCTGCGCGCTGTCGACTTCACGCGCCAGCACCGACAGGTCGTCGCGCTGACGGCCGAGTTCGAGCACCTTCTGGCGCTGGTTGTCGACGGCGCGGCGCATTTCGGCTTCGCGCTGTTCGCTGGCCTGGCTGGCGCTGCCCATGCTGCTCGACAGCGAGCGCAGTTCGCGTTCGAGGCTGTCGCGGGCGGCGGCCAGCTGGGCGGCGCGCAGCTGATAGGACGGATGGTTGGGGCCGTAGGCCTTGGCCACCTGATCCAGCTCGCTCTGGGCGCGGGCAACCTCGCCGCGCAGCTGGGTGATGATTCCGGAGGTGGCGATCTCGGGGATCGCGGCACCGGCACGGCCGCCCTGGGCCGCACGCGAACGCGCATCGGCCGACGAGCCCTGGGCCAGCGAGAGTTGCGACGACAGCTCGGCCAGCCGCGCGCTCTCGATGTCGAGCCGCGCATCCGAAGCGGCGATCTTGTTCTCCTGCTGATAGGCCGACAGCTTGGACTGGGCGCGTTCGAGGTCGCCGCGCAGCGTCTTGAGCTGCTCGTTGAAGAACTCGGCGCTCTGGCGCGCCGGCTGGGTGCGCATCTGCGTGGTGAAGCCGCGATAGGCGTCGGCGTAACCGTTGGCGATCGCCGCGGCGGTTTCGGGATCGGGCCAGGTCACGCTCACGGTGAGCAGCTGGCTGTCCTTGGCGGCGGCCACGTCGGTGCGCCGGCCGAGCAGATCGGCGGCGAAGTCTTCGGGCGAACGCACATCGGTCGCGTCGGCCAGTTCCTGCTTGATGAGCGGTTCTTCAAGCAGGTTGAGCTTGCGCACCACCTGGGTGGCGATGCGCTTGCTTTGCAGGATCTGGGCTTGCGTGGCCATGTAGGTGGCCGCCAGCGCCGGCGTGACCATGGCCACCGAGGCGCCCGCGCCGCCGCCGAGCACATCGGCGCCCTTGGGATCGACCACGAAGTTGACCGAGGCGGTGTACTGCTTCGGCATGATGAGCGACAGCACGGTGGTCACGCCGACGACGGTCGCGAACACCGCAACCGCGATGGTCCAGCGCGCGCGGATGACGGTGAGGAGTTGGAAAAAGTTCATGGCCTCGCTCTCAGAAGACGCTTTCGCGCACGTAGATCACGTCATCGGCCTGGATGACGGTGGTGGGGCCGACGCCGGGGACGTCGGTGGTGCGGCCATCGGCATCGCGGCGGGCAACCCGCACGCCGCGCTCGGTACCGCGCAGCGTGATGCCGCCGCCGGCCGAGATCGCCTGCTGCACGGTCATGTTGCGTTCGAGGCGGAAGGCGCCCGGACGGTTGACCTCGCCATAGATGTAGAACAGCGGCGCGCGGCGCACGTAGACCACGTCGCCGGCCACCAGCTTCACGTCCTGCACCGGATTGGCGCCCGGCAGATAGCGGGCTTCCAGGTCGTAACCGGTGTTCTTGGTCGTGCCGTTCTCGGTACGGCTCAGCACCACCACGTCGGCCCCGGCCGGCGTCACGCCGCCAGCCACCGCGACGATATCGGAGAGGCTGTAGTCGAGATCGAGCGGATAGCGGCCCGGACGATTCACATTTCCCAGCACCGACACCAGATGCGAGCGGTACTCGGTGACGTTGACCAGCACCTGCGGCGCCTTCACGTACTGACCGTCCTGGAGCTTCTTCGCGATCAGCGCCTCGACCTGGCGCGGCGTCAGGTCACGCACGCTGATCTCGCCGATCAGCGGGAAGTTGACGGTGTCGAGACCGCTCACCCGGGCGTCGATCGACAGGTCGGGGTTCTGGAACACCACGATGCGCAGCAGGTCGCCCGAGCCGAGCAGGAAGCGCTCGTCCGCATGGGTCTGGGCCTGGCTTGCCGTCCCGAAACCGATTGCCAGAACGAGGAGGAACAAGCTCACCAGCCGGCTGGTGAAATCGCGATTGCGCATGGAAATTTGCATGGGAAAGAGGAGTGGGTTGGACCTGCGATGGCGGAGCGCTCGTGGCAGCCCGCGACCGCAGCATCAATAGGCGTTGGTGCGGTTGGTGAACACGGCCAGCGTCTTCCAGACGATGAACAGATCGAAACCGAGCGACCAGCGCCGCAGGTATTCGAGGTCGTACTCGATCCGCGCCTGCATCTTGTCGAGGGTTTCGGTCTCGCCCCGGAAGCCATTGACCTGAGCCCAGCCCGTGATGCCGGGCTTGACCTTGTGCCGAATCATGTAGCCCTTGATGAGCTTTCGGTACTGCTCGTTGTGTGCAACCGCGTGCGGACGCGGTCCGACGATGCTCATCGTGCCGATCAGCACATTGAAGAATTGGGGCAGTTCGTCGAGCGACGTGCGGCGCAGGAAACCGCCGAACGGCGTGATGCGCTTGTCGTTGCGCTGCGCCTGCTTCACCTCGGCGCCGTTCTCGGTGACGGTCATGCTGCGGAACTTGAAGACCATGATCTCGCGCCCGTCCAGCCCGTAGCGGCGCTGGCGGAAGATGACCGGACCGCGGCTGCTGAGCTTCACGCCGATGGCGACCGTGAGCAGGATCGGGCTGATCATGAGAATGATCAGACTCGCCAGCACGATGTCGCTGATGCGCTTGATGATGCCGTTCAGCCCGACGAAGGGCGTCTCGCACACGGCCAGCACCGGCACGCCGTTGATGTCGTCGATGCGCGCCTGGATCAGGTCGAACATGAAGATGTCGGGCACGAAGTAGATGGACGCGGTGGTGTCCTTCATCTCGTCGAGCAGCGCCAGCAGGCGCGGCTGATGCGCCATCGGCAGCGCGATGAACACCGCCTCGATGGCGTTCTTCTTCACGTACTCGGCCACGGTGTCGATCGAGCCGAGCAGCGGGCCTTCCTCGAGCGGCGGCTGACGGTCGCCGGTGCGGTCGTCGAAGAAGCCCATGAACTGGAAGCCGAGCGTCGGCTCCTCGCGCAGGTTGCGCGCCAGCTTGCGACCTGAATCGTTGGCCGCGACGATCACCGACTTGCGGAAGCCGTCGATGGCGAGCAGCTGCGGCGTGAGGCGCGGAATGATGTTGTGCGCCGCATAGAGCGCCACCGGCGTGATCGCGAACCAGATCGCGAGCATCAGCGGATCGAAGTGCCAGATGAAGCGCGTGGCCCAGCCGAAGAACAGCATCAGCCCGAAGGTGACGCACCAGCTTGCGCAGACCGACACCATCAGGCCGCGCTTGATCTTGCGCATCGAGACCTCGCCCGGGAAAGTGAGCGAGAACGCGATCATTGCCAGCACCAGTTCGGCACCGCCGAAATGCCGGCCCGCCAGCAATGCCGAGATGAGCAGGCTCAGCACGACGATCGTCGGTTCGACCGACATCCGGACCAGGCCGATGAACGACGCTCGACCGCGCGAAAACGCGACTTGTGGGCTCTGAAGGATCATGGGTTCGTGGGGGCGTGCAGTTCGTTCACCATACTGGGATGGGCCTCTGGGCAACGCTTGAGGATGCACGACTAGTGCCATCCAGTTCAAACGTTCGGCCCCATGGGTTTCAAGGTCTGCCGCAGCCGACCATCAACCTGCAAGCATCCACCGTGCAACGGCTGTCGGGCTTTTCAATCGTCGATTGGAGCGACAGGCGTGTAAATTCGGGCGCCGAAACGCCGCCCGTCCCTCCCGGTGGGCGCTTACGGTCAACGAAAGCACAGCCTGATGAAATCTCGGGGACAGCCGATGAACTCGCCCTCCGTGCCGCGCGGCCTCGTCCGCCTGGCAATTGCCACCGCCGCGCTGGGACCAGGCTGGTGCATCACAGCCCAATCGCAGGCGCTGGTGCCGTTCGATGCGACGCCCGAACGCACCGGCATCACCTACTCGGCCGGGATGACCGTCTCGTCCGACAACAACATCCTCCGGCTGCCCGACGGCGTAACGCCGAACGATCGCAACTCGTCGCTCGGCGCCAAGCGCGCCGACATCACCTACGCGCCCTATCTCGACGTGAATGCGCGCGCCAACGTGAGCCGCCAGCGCTTCGTGGTCGATGCCAACGTGCGCTACAACGCCTACCGCGACTACACCCAGTTCAACAGCACGCTGGTCAACGGCAGCGCCACCTGGTTTTGGCAGCTGGGCAACGAGTTCGACGGCACGCTCATCTATGGCCGCGACGAGACCCAGACCGCCATCGCGAACCAGTCGCAATCGCTGTCGGCGCTGGTCGCCGGGCTCAACCAGCTCCAGACCGACCGGCTCGACTTCGTCGGCAACTACCGGCCGCGCCCCGACCGCCGGCTGACGCTGAGCGCCGGTCACCGCGAGTCGACCAACTCGTCGAGCTCGCTGCGCACCAACGACAACAAGATCTCCACCGTGGGCGTGCAGGCCGGTTACATCAACGGCCGCAACGACGACTTCTATCTGTACGGCACGCTGACCGACGGGCAATACCCGAACCGGGTCATCCTGGTGACCGCGCCGATCGACAACAGTTACACCCAGCGCGAATTCGGCGCCGGCCTCATCTACCGGCCCGGCGGCTTCACCGAAGCCCAGACCAGCATCGGCTGGGCCCGGCGCCATCACGATCAGGTGCCCGAGCGCGACTTCTGGGGCCCGGTCGCCTCGCTGACGCTGCGCTATCAGTTCACCGGCAAGCTGCGCGCCGAGCTGACCGGCGGGCGCAGCGTGAGCGGCACCGATGCCTACGACCGGGTCTATTCGCTGACCTCGTCGCTCGACGGCAAGCTGAGCTACAGCGTCACGCCCAAGGTCACCGCCAATGTCGAGAGCATGTGGCGCCGCGACGATTACCGCGGCGATCCCAACAGCATCCAGTCCAATCTCACCACCCGACCGGCGCGGCTCGACAACTCGCTCCAGCACACGCTGGGCCTGGACTGGCTGCCCTATGACCGCTGGCAGGTCGGCTTCCAGCTCCAGCGCGTCACGCGCAGCTCCAACCTGCTCAATACCGACGGCACGCCGCTGTACGACTACAAGGCCAATGTCGTGATGGTCACGACGCAGTACCGCTTCCGCTGATCGGCTGGCTCAGCCCAGCCCGGCCAGCCGGCACACCAGCGGCGCGAGCAGCAGCAGAAACGGCAGCGACCATGCGTGGAACAGCCAGCCGCTGCCGTGGCGGCCGGCCAGCCTGAGCGCGATCAGATTGGCCAGCGAGCCGGGCGCCAGCCCGAAGCCGCCCACGTTGACCGCGATTGCAAGCGTTTGCCAGTCGTCCGTCAGCCGGGCCAGCAGCAGCGCCGCCGGCACATTGCTGATGAACTGCGACGTGGCGATGCCGAGCCAGTAGAGCCGCGCCGGCGCTTCGACCCCGAGTCCGGCAACGGCAGCGCGCACCGGCTCCAGCCCGGCCAGCAGGCCCAGATCCACGAACATCAGCGCGAAGACCAGGATCAGCCCCCAGTCGGCGCGCGCCAGCAGGCGCCGCCGCAGGAGCGCGAACAGCCCGATCACCAGCGCGCAGGCCAGCGGCGCGCGATGCAGATGGGTGAGCAGCAGAAACGGCGGATAGAGCGCGAGCGCGCCGAACAGCAGCGGCCGGTCGAGCGCCGGCGCCGCGCGCCCCGCCGCGAGTGCCAGCCCCCTGCCCCTGAAAGCGATTGCGGCCAGCGCCAGCAGCAGCGCGCAGGCCAGTGCCACCATCGGCAGCATCGCGAGCATGTAGGCGCCGAAGCCCACGCCGCTGCGCTGCCACAGGAACAGATTCTGCGGATTGCCGATCGGCGTGAGCGCCGAGCCGGCATTGACCGCCAGCGCCTCGAACACCACCAGTCGCGCCACCGGCAACTGCGCCAGCCGGCCGAGCCCGAGCGTGAACGGCACCAGCACGAACAGCGCGACATCGTTGGTCAGCACGGTGGACAACAGCGCCGCCGCCGCGACCAGCCCGAGCGCCAGCGCACGCTCGGTCGGCAGCCGCGCAATCAGCCGCTGGCCGGCCAGATGCAGCCCCTGACTCAGCTCGACGCCCTTGGTCAGCACCAGCAAGCCCGCCAGCGCGGCCAGCGTGTCCCAGTCGATCAGCCCGGGCCAGCGCGCGACCGGCAGCGTGCTGAGCCAGCCGAGCGCCGGCAGCGCCGCGAGCAGCGTCAGCAGCACCGGATCGCGCAGCAGCCGGCCCGCACTGCGCGCCAGGGCGCTCGGCGGCCGCATCACTTGCCGAGCATCGCCTTGAGGTCGGCGAACATCGCGCGCGTGTCGCGCTTTTCCTCGGGCTTCTTCTGCTGCTGCGGCGCGTCCAGCCCCATCTCGGCGATGAAGCGGCTCGGCTCGCAATTGATCGCCGACGCCGCCTTGCCGCGTCCGCGCTTGCGCCGCCGGCACAGGCTCACATGCAGCGAGCGCTGGGCCCGCGTGATGCCCACGTACATCAGCCGGCGCTCTTCCTCGATGCGCGCGACGCCTTCGGGCTCTTCCTCGCCCGGATCGTCGGGCCGGGTGTGCGGCAGCAGCCCTTCCTCGACGCCGACGAGGAAGACATGCGGAAACTCCAGCCCCTTCGACGCATGCAGCGTGGACAGCTTGACCGCGTCGAGGTCCTTGTCCTTGCCGTCCATCATCGAGATCAGTGCAATCGTCTGCGCCACCTCGATCAGCGTGCGCGCCTGGTGGAATTCATCGGCGGCCGCGCGCTTCCTGATCCACTCGACGAACTCCATCACGTTGCTCCACTTGCCCTGGGCGGTGCGCTGGTCGTGCTGGTCGTACAGATAGGCCTCGTAGTCGATCGCCTTGAGCAGCTCCAGCACCAGCGCGCCGACCTGCTCGTCGCCGGTCTCGCGCTCGGCGCGATAGGTGATGCGGTTGATGAAGTCGCCGAACTCGCGGATGTCGTCGAGCTTGCGGCCGAGCCGCTCGTAGGCGCCGGGCAGATAGGCCGCCTCGAACATCGACACCTTGCGTTCGCCGGCATAGCTGCCGAGCGCTTCGAGCGTGGTCGGGCCGATGCCGCGCTTGGGCGTGGTGATCGCGCGGATGAAGGCCGGATCGTCGTCGCCATTGGCCAGCAGCCGCATGTAGGAGGTGAGGTCCTTGATCTCGGCGCGCTCGAAGAAGCTCTGCCCGCCCGACAGCACGTAAGGAATCTTCTCGTTGCGCAGCGCCTGCTCGATCACGCGCGCCTGATGGTTGGAGCGGTAGAGCACGGCGTAGTCGCGGAACTCGGCGCGGCGCTCGAACTTGTGGCCGATGAGGCGCAGCGCGATTTCCTTGGCTTCTTCCTCGTCGGTCTCGTAGACCTTGAGGCTGATCGCGTCGCCGATGCCGTGGTCGCTCCACAGCTTCTTTTCATACACCTTGGGGTTGTGCGAGATGACCGAATTGGCCGCCGCCAGGATGCGCTGGCTGGAGCGGTAGTTCTGCTCCAGCTTGATGACCTTGAGCTGCGCCCAGTCCTTTTCCAGTTGGTGGATGTTTTCGAGCGAGGCGCCGCGCCAGGCGTAGATGCTCTGGTCGTCGTCGCCCACCGCCGTGAAGGCGCCCGACGAGCCGGCGCGGCCGGCCAGCAGCTTCATCAGCGCGTACTGGCAGGCGTTGGTGTCCTGGTATTCGTCGACCAGCAGATAGCGCAGCCGGCCCTGCCAGTGCAGCAGCCGCGCATGGTTCTCGCTGAACAGCCGCACCGGCAGCCGGATCAGATCGTCGAAGTCGACCGCCTGATAGGCGCGCAGCGTGGCGTCGTAGCTGCGGTAGACGCGCGCCGCGATGATCTCGTCCTCGGTGCGCGCCAGCTCGTTGGCCGGCTCGGGGTCGACGAGGCCGTTCTTCCACAGCGAGATCTGGTTCTGGACGCTGCGGATCTGCTTCTTGTCGGTGGTGGCGAGCTGCTCTTGCAGGATGCCGTAGGCGTCGCTCGAATCGAGGATGGAGAAGCTGGGCTTGAGCCCGAGATGCTGGCCCTCGGCGCGCAGCAGCCGCACGCCGAGCGAGTGGAAGGTGCTCACCACCAGCCCGCGCGCCGACTTGCCTTCGGTCTTGAGCAGGCCGTCGGCGCGCTCCTTCATCTCGCTGGCGGCCTTGTTGGTGAAGGTCAGCGCGGCGATCTCGCGCGCCTCGTAGCCGCTGCCGATCAGGTGCGCGATCTTGGCCGTGATGACGCGCGTCTTGCCCGAGCCGGCACCCGCGAGCACCAGGCAGGGACGATCGATCGTGACGACAGCTTCTTGCTGCGGGGCATTGAGCGGGAAGGACATGGAGGCGCGCTTCTGGTTGGCACTCAGCCGCGGATGCGTCCCGGCGGGGCGCGCGACTGGCCGGGCGAGTCTAGCAAGCCGGGTTTGGCGCCCGCCGCCGAAAAAGCCGACCGGCGGCAGGCTGCGGCGCCGTCAGTGCCAGACGCCCCGGGCGCGCAGTTCGCGCTCGATTTCGCGCGCCACGATGCGATGGCCTTCCTCGTTCCAGTGCACATCGCGCGGCCAGAAGTCGAAGCGGCGCGGCTGGCTGGCGTATTCGGCGCGAAAGATCGATTCGAGCTCGATCACGCCAAAGCCGGCCGCTCGCGCTGCGGCGGCGAACTCGGGCAGACAAACGGTATCGGCGGCCGGCGACGGCTTTCCGCCCGGATAGAGCAGCGACCGCTGGCTGTCGAAGACGAGCACCACCTGGGCCGGCACCAATCCGGCCTCGCCCGGAAAGGTTTCGAGGAAATGCCGGTAAATCGGCCGGCATTCGTCGGGCGACATCGGCGCATAGGCGCCGACCACTGCCGCCGGCTCGTGATCGCCGGGCCGGCCGCCCTTGAACACCGGCGTCTGGCCCATCTTGAGATTGCCGCGCAAATAATTGAACAGCGAGGAATGCATGACCGCCGCCTTGACCGGCGAACGCCGCGCTTCGGGCGGCAGATATTGCGGTGGCAGCCATTCCTCGCCATTGCGGCGGTAATTCTCGAAGCCCGTGACCGGCAGCATCGATTCATAAATGTCGTTGCGCGACACCAATACCACTGCGCCCTGCGGCGAATAATGGCGCCGGGCTTCGGCCGCCATGCGGGTGTAAGTCGGCAATTGCGCGCCGCTGGCGCCCAGGTTGTAGATCGCCGGATTGTCGGCGCGCCGGCCGTTGAGCAGACCGTCGATGGTGCGGTCGTCCGGAATCATCATCGCCTGGATATAGCTGTCGCCGAGCAGCGCGACCATCGGCGTGCCGGGCTGGTATTCAAGCGCCGAATGAAAGCCCATGCGATTGATGCGCAGCCGATTGGCTTCGGACAAATCCCATTCGGTCGAATAGGTGGTGGTCACATCGGGTTCCAGACGCGGTCCGCGCCATTCGGGCGTGGCCAATGCACCCCAGGCCACGCGATTGACCGGCAAGGCCGAAAACACCGCCTCGCCCGCCAGCACGGCGGCAATCAGGCCGGCGCCAAGCGCAATTGAAATCTTGATCGCTGAGCGAAGCATGGTCAGAAGTTGAAATAGATGAATTCGGAAACGCCACGCGCGCTGGTGAGAAACACCGCAAAGGCGCACAGCGGCACGACGGCGCCGACAATGAAGGCGGCGCGCCAGCCCAGGCCGCGATTGAGCCCGGAGAAATGGCCGCGCACATATTCGGAAATGGCAATGCTGTTGGGCAGCGCAACGGCAATCAGCAGCAATGCCGCCGTGAGGCCGAGCTGGCGCAGCCCGCCCACCGCCGGCGCATCGACGCAGGCCTGCACATAGCCGCAGCGCAGATAGTCGGCGGCGCTGCCGAGGCCGTTGGCGCCAGCCATGCCCTTGAGGATTTCAAGCGCCACCTCGACCCGCGACGCCCGGAAGAAGACCCAGGCCACGACCACTGCCGCCATGGTCAGCGCCCAGGCGGCGACGGCGTAGGCGCGGCTGCGGAACAGCGGCGCGGCGCCCTTGAGCGGGCCGTCCTTGGCCGCGCGCCAGGCGTGGTTGAGCATGAGATAGGCGCCATGCAGACCGCCCCAGATGACGAAAGTCCAGGCCGCGCCGTGCCACAAGCCACCGAGCAGCATGGTGAGCATCAGATTGACGTAACGCCGCGCCTTGCCCCGGCGATTGCCGCCGAGCGCGATATAGAGGTAATCGCGCAGAAAGCTCGACAGCGAGATATGCCAGCGACGCCAGAAATCGACGATGTTGCGCGCCTTGTACGGCGAATCGAAATTGAACGGCAGCTTCACGCCAAACAAGAGCGAAATGCCGACCGCCATGTCGGAATAGCCGGAGAAATCGAAATACAGCTGGAGCGAATAAGCGATGGCGCCCATCCACGACACCAGCGCGCTGGGTGCAGCCGCATATTGCTGATCGAACAGCACTGCCGCATAGGGCTGAATGCCATCGGAGAGCAGCACTTTCTTGATGAGGCCGAGCGCCACCAGAATTGCGCCCGAGGCGATCACCTCGCCGCGCACGCGATAGGTTTCCTCCTTGGCGAACTGCGGCATCATTTCCGCGTGATGCAGGATCGGACCGGCAATCAGATGCGGGAAATAGGTGACGAACAGCAGGTATTCGAGAAAGCGGCATTCCTTCACCTTGCCGGCGGCGGCATCGACCAGAAATGCAATCTGGGTGAAGGTGAAAAATGAAATGCCGATCGGCAGCAGAATATGCGGCACCGGCAAACCGACTGAAAACACGTCGTTGACCGATTGCGCAAAGAAACCGGCGTACTTGAAGATCGACAGCAATACCAGATCGCCCGTGACGCCCAATGCCACCCAGCCACCGGCCGATCTACCCGCCCCGACCCGCGCCAGAATGCGCAGGCCGCAAAAGTAATTGAACAGGATCGAGCCGAGCAGGATGAATAGCGCGCTCGGCATCCAGTAAGCATAAAAGGCGAGCGAAGCGCCGACCAGCAGGCTGTTGACCAGCCAGGCGCGACGAAACCGTGCGAGCAATCTGAACAGCAGATAGACCGCCGGAAAGAACACAAAGGCGAATTCAGGCGAATTGAATAGCATTCAGATAGCGGAGTGAAAGCAGCAATACCAACGCCGAATAGAAGCGCAGCGTCCCCAATGAATCGTGGGAAATTCTTGCACAGGGCTTTGGAATTGTTGCGATGCAGTGCGAATGACCGGACAACCGGTATTGGCCGCCCGCGTCAGATGTCGATCGGATCGACTTCGAGATGCCAGCGCACCGTGGGCGTGCCGGCCCGGGACTGGCGGCCGACCAGCTGCTGACCGCCAAAGGCGGCGATCCAGCGCGGCAGAAAGGCTTGCAGCCGGGCGCGCTGGCCGGCCTCGACCAGCAGTTGGGCGCGCTCGACATTGGCGATGCGCACCACGCTCATCGGCACCGGATCGAACACGCCGATGCTGTCGTCGCCGAGCGACTGGGCGCAGTCGCGCGCGGCGGCCAGAAAGCCGACCGCATCGGCGAGGTTGCGGCTTTCGGCGCGCAGCACGGCGTGATGGGTGTAGGGCGGCAGTCCGGCGGCCTGGCGCTCGGCCAGCTGGTCGCGCGCGAAGGCGGCGTAGTCGTGCGCGACCAGCGCGGCATAGAGCGGATGGTCGGGCACGCCGGTCTGGACCAGCACGCGGGCGCGCGGCGTGGCGGCGCCGGCATCGGCGGGCTGTACCGCGCGGCCGGCGCGGCCGGCCACCTGCATCAGCTGCTGGAACAGCCGCTCGGGCGCGCGGAAGTCGTGGCTGTAGAGCGCGGCGTCGGCGCCGAGCGCAACCACCAGCGCCACGTTCTGGAAGTCGTGGCCCTTGGCGACCATCTGGGTGCCGAGCAGCACGTCGGCTTCGCCGGCATGCACCTGCTCGAACAGCGCTTCGGCGCTGCCCTTGCGCCGGGTCGAGTCGGCATCGATGCGCAGGATGCGGGCGTCGGGCAGGAGTTCGGCGAGCGATTCCTCGATGCGCTGGGTGCCGCGGCCGAAGGGACGCACGTCCTGGTTGCCGCAATCGGGGCAGGCGCGCGGCACGCGCTGCTCCAGCCCGCAGAGATGGCAGTGCAGCCGACGGTCGGCCTTGTGCCAGACCAGATGCGCCGAGCAGCGCTGGCAGCTGGCGGCCCAGCCGCAGGACGGACAGGACAGCACCGGCGCATAGCCGCGCCGGTTGAGGAAGACGAGGCTCTGGCGGTGGGCGGCCAGGCAGTCGGCGAGCGCGCGCTGCACGTCGGGGCTGAGGCCGCTGGCGGCTTCGTCGAGCAGGCGGAGGGGTGGCGCCTGGGGCCCGGCGGTGGCTTCGGTGGCTTCGGACGTTGGCGTTGGCGTTGGCGCTGGCGTTGGCGCGGGTGCTGGGGGCGCCACTAGCACGGCGCCAGCCGGACGCGCACCGCCGACGATGCAGATCTGCGGCAGCTCCGCGCCAGCGCGGGCGCGCAGCGGCAGGTCGAGCCGGCGATAGCGGCCGGCCTCGGCATTGGCCCAGGACTCGAACGACGGCGTGGCCGAGCCGAGCACCACCGGCGCGCCCAGCTGATGGCCGCGCCACACCGCCAGATCGCGCGCCGAGTAGCGCAGGCCGTCCTGCTGCTTGTAAGAGGCGTCGTGCTCCTCGTCGACCACGATCAGCCCGAGCCGCGGCATGGGCGTGAAGATGGCCAGCCGGGTGCCGAGCACGATGTCGGCGTCGCCGGCCGCAGCGGCCAGCCAGCCGCGCAGTCGGGGCAGCTCGGCCAGCCCGCTGTGCAGCGCGACGATGCGGCGGCCGGGCAGCGCCGCTTCCACCCGCGCCAGCAGTTGCGGCGTGAGATTGATCTCGGGCACCAGCAGCAACGCCTGACGCCCGAGCGCGAGCGCCTGCCGGGCCGCCGCGAGATAGACCTCGGTCTTGCCGCTGCCGGTGATGCCGTGCAACAGCAGCGGCGTGCCGGGCGCGCTCAGCCCGCCCGCGATCGCATCGACCGCCGCGCGCTGATGCGGATTGAGCCGGGCATCGGGATCGGTGGCTGACTCTGCTTTCTGCGGGCTTTCAGTCGAGGGCGAAGTCGGCTTGCCGCGTCGGCGTGGCGCTGCGGCGGGGGGCCGCAACAGCCGGTCGAGGCGCGGATTGCTCCAGGTGCCGTCCTCGCCCTGGCGGTACTGGGCCGCTGCGCGCAGCGATTGCGGCAGCGCCTGCAGGGCCGATTCGCCCTCGCCACGCTGGTAATAGCGCGCGGCAAATGCGATGAGCGCGAGCCAGTCCTCGGGCAGCGGCGGCAGCGCATCGATCACCGCCACGCAATCGCGCAGCCGGGCCGGATCGACGCTGGGCGTGTCGGCGAGCCCGAGCACCACGCCGACCACCTGACTGCGCCCGAACGGCAGCAGCACCAGCGATCCACGTGAAACATTCACGCCCGGCAGCGCGCGGTATTCGAAGCATTCGCGGCTGGGCAGATCGAGGCCGACGCGCAGGATGGTCATCCGCCGCCTCCGGCAGTTGCCGCGAGGCGCGGGACGATTCTGTGGATAACTCTGTGGAAGTGTCTGTGCGCTGGCCGCCGAAGCGATGGCAAATCAAGGGCTTGCGTCACCGCGCTCAAGTAAGGCGATGAATAAAACCCAAGCAAAACAATGGGTTGCAAGTCAAGCCGGCTTACATCGCGGTTTCCGGTCGGCCCGGCTGCGAAGTTGCGGAAATGTGCATAAGTCAAGTCCGGAACTGCCTGTCCCAGCCATGCCATTCGCCGGATGACCGGACGCTGCAAAACGCCAGACCGCCTTGACCTGGGTCTATCAGAGCGACACGAAAGCATGCTGGCGCGACCCAAAACCGGCGACCGACCGGCGCGCGGGCCGGCCGCAGCCGCACTGGCGTAACACGTCGTCACCAATCCACCAGCGCCGGACTGGACTGGCCGGCTTGACGCCGGCCGAGTGACCGCTCCAGACCTCGGGCCGCAGTGCCAGCGCATCAAAGCTGTGGATAACTTTGTGGACACAGCCGGCAGGCAAATCGAAAACGCCGTCAAATCAGTGGCTTGGCGCGGAAGTGCAAAACCGGTTTTTCGCACAATTGCAGAAGAATCAACGACTTGCGTCAGATTCCTCGCCCGGCGGCCGGAGCCGGGCGATGTCGGCACAAACTTGCGGAGATGTGCATAAGTCAAGTTCTGCAATTCGCATCTGGCGAAATCAGCTGCCGTTCGCCCGAATACGCCGACCGTAGTCGTGAACCGCATCGACCAGCGCCGTCACCGCTTCGGGCGGCGTGAATTGCGAGATTCCGTGACCGAGGTTGAACACATGGCCGACGCCGGGTTCGACGATGCCAAAGCTTTCGATCACCTTGGCCACCTCGCCGCGAATCTGGTCGGGGCTGGCGAACAGCGCATTCGGATCGAGATTGCCTTGCAGCGCGCAGCGGTCACCGATGCGGGCGCGCGCCTGACCGAGGTTCACGGTCCAGTCGAGCCCGACCGCATCGCAGCCGGTCGCCGCGATCTGCTCCAGCCACAGCCCGCCGCCCTTGGTGAAGACGATGGACGGGATGCGCCGGCCGTCCCATTCCACATGCAGCTTCTGCACGACGCGCTTCATGTAGGCGAGCGAGAAGCGCTGATACGCGCCCTCGGCCAGCACGCCGCCCCAGGTGTCGAAGATCATCACCGCCTGCGCGCCGGCCTCGATCTGCGCATTGAGATAGGCGGCGACCGCCTGCGCATTGATGTCGAGGATGCGGTGCAGCAGGTCGGGCCGCGAGTACAGCATCGTCTTGATGGTGCGGAAATCGTCCGAGCCGCCGCCCTCGACCATGTAGCAGGCGAGCGTGAACGGGCTGCCCGAAAAGCCGATCAGCGGCACGGCGGCATCGCCGCGCGCCGCCAGTGCGCCGCGAATTTCCTTCACCGCGTCGAACACGTATTGCAGCTTGGCCATGTCGGGCACTTCGAGTGCCGCCACGGCGGCCTCGTCGCGCAGCGGATGCGCGAAGCGCGGGCCTTCGCCCTCGGCGAACGACAGGCCGAGGCCCATCGCGTCGGGCACGGTGAGGATGTCGGAGAACAGGATCGCGGCGTCGAGCGCATAGCGGTCGAGCGGCTGCATCGTCACCTCGCAGGCCAGCGCCGGCGATTGCGCCAGCGCCATGAAGCTGCCGGCGCGGGCGCGCGTGGCGCGGTACTCGGGCAGATAGCGACCGGCCTGGCGCATGAGCCACACGGGCGTGGTGTCGGTCGGTTCGCGCAGCAGGGCTCGGAGAAAGCGGTCGTTCACGGCGGTCGGCGCCCAGGGCGCGGTGAGAGGTTGGCGGCCGGTCAGGCCGGCAGATCGGGCTGCACCGCAACGGCGCGCGCCCAGTAGCCACGGACATGTTCGTCGATATGCCGGCTGGCTTCGGCCGGCATGTCGGTCAGCGCCTGGTGAAAGGCTTGCGCCACCTTCGGATGCCCGGCCCAGACCAGCGCCGCGAGCATGCGCGAGATGCGCCGGAAATTGTGGTTGTACGGCGTGGCCCACTGCCCAGCCCGGCGCACGATCTCGGGTCCGCAACGCAATGCCGGCACGATCAGCGCCGGATCGAGTCGCGCCGCCAGATCGAGTCCGGCCAGCGCCACGAAATCGCCATCGGCGACGAAGCCGAAATAGCTCGTGATCTGCACGAAGCCTTGCAGCATTCCGCGCGTCAGGCCCGGGCGCTGGCGCAGCTCGGCGATGTCGGCGGCGGTCAGCGGCGGCGCCTCGAGATTGAACGCGCTCGGCTCCGGCAACGGAAAAAGCCATTGCACGAAGTCATGCACATGCTCGATGCGGTAGTCGTCATAGCCCAGGATTCGGCCGATGAGCCGACCCTTGTGATCGCCGCCGCTGCCGGCGTGATAGGCGATGAGCGCTGAATCCATGAACCGAGTGTAGAGCCGGGCGGCGCTGCTGCATCGCCGGAAACGACGACGGGCAGCCCGGAGGCCGCCCGTCGAAATCCGCCGGCAGCCGCGTGGGCTGCCCGGTCTTCAGTGACGCTTGTTGCGCAGCTTCTGGATGGCCGCCAACTGGGCCGCCATCACCGCGAACTCCGACTGCGCCTTCGCGTAGTCGATGTCGCTGGCCGCATTGGCCATGGCTTCTTCCGCGCGCTTCTTGGCGTCAGCCGCCTTCGCTTCGTCGAGGTCGTGGCCGCGGATCGCCGTATCGGCGAGCACGGTCACGACGCCCGGCTGCACTTCGAGAATGCCGCCAGCAACGAAGACGAACTCTTCCTCGTTGTTGTCGGCGCGCTCGATGCGCACCGCGCCCGGACGGATCCGGGTGATGAGCGGCGTGTGCTTCGGCAGGATGCCGAGCTCGCCGGCTTCACCGGGCAGCGCGACGAACTTCGCCTCGCCCGAGAAGATCAGCTGTTCGGCCGAAACGACGTCGACGTGAATCGTGGACATGAGCTAACCCTTAAGTTGGGACGCTCAGGACAGCGTCTTGGCCTTTTCGAAGGCTTCGTCGATCGAACCGACCATGTAGAAGGCCTGTTCGGGCAGGTGGTCGCACTCGCCGTTGACGATCATCTTGAAGCCGCGGATGGTTTCCTTCAGCGGGACGATCTTGCCCGGCGAGCCGGTGAAGACTTCGGCCACGTTGAACGGCTGCGACAGGAAGCGCTGGATCTTCCGGGCGCGGGCCACGGCCTGCTTGTCTTCGGGCGAGAGTTCGTCCATGCCCAGGATCGCGATGATGTCGCGCAGTTCCTTGTAGCGCTGGAGCGTGACCTGCACGCCGCGGGCGACCGCGTAGTGCTCTTCGCCGACGATCTGCGGATCGAGCTGGCGGCTGGTCGAGTCGAGCGGGTCGACGGCGGGGTAGATACCCAGCGCGGCGATGTCGCGCGACAGAACGACGGTGGCGTCCAGGTGCAGGAAGGTCGTGGCGGGCGACGGGTCGGTCAAGTCATCCGCCGGAACGTAGACGGCCTGGATCGAGGTGATCGAGCCGGTCTTCGTCGAGGTGATGCGCTCTTGCAGCTTGCCCATTTCTTCGGCCAGCGTCGGCTGATAGCCCACGGCAGACGGCATGCGGCCCAGCAGCGCCGACACTTCCGTACCGGCCAGCGTGTAGCGATAGATGTTGTCGACGAAGAACAGGATGTCCTTGCCTTCGTCGCGGAACTTCTCGGCCATCGTCAGGCCGGTCAGCGCCACGCGCAGACGGTTGCCCGGGGGTTCGTTCATCTGACCGAACACCATCGCGACCTTGTCGAGAACCTTCGACTCTTCCATCTCGTGATAGAAGTCGTTGCCCTCGCGAGTCCGCTCGCCCACACCGGCGAACACCGAGAAGCCGCCGTACGACTTCGCGATGTTGTTGATGAGTTCCATCATGTTCACGGTCTTGCCGACACCGGCGCCACCGAACAGACCGACCTTGCCGCCCTTGGCGAACGGGCAGATCAGATCGATAACCTTGATCCCGGTGGGCAGCAGTTCGACCGACGGCGACAGCTCGTCGAACTTGGGCGCCTTCTGGTGAATGGCGCGCACTTCGCCGCCCGGGATGGGGCCGGCCTGGTCGATCGGGCGACCCAGCACGTCCATGATCCGGCCGAGCGTGCCCGTGCCGACCGGCACGGTGATGCCGGCGCCGGTGGCGGCGACCTTCATGCCGCGCTGCAGGCCGTCAGACGAGCCGAGCGCGATGGTGCGGACGACGCCGTCACCCAATTGTTGTTGAACCTCGAAGGTCAGGCCCGGCTCGGCGAACTTGGAATCGTTCGCTTCGAGCGTCAGCGCTTCGTACACCTTCGGCATTGCATCACGCGGGAACTGGATGTCCACAACCGCGCCGATGCACTGGACGATCTGGCCCGTAGCCAATACAGCACTCATCGTCTTTCCTTTCCTTGGAATATTGAATCCGGTCCCGATCAGCCGATCGCAGCAGCGCCGCCGACAATTTCGGAGAGTTCTTTCGTGATCGCAGCCTGACGCGCCTTGTTGTAGGTGAGCTGGAGCTCGCCGATCACACTCTTCGCGTTGTCCGAGGCAGCCTTCATCGCGACCATGCGCGCCGATTGCTCGGACGCCATGTTCTCGGCCACGGCCTGATACACCAGCGCTTCGAGGTAGCGCACAAGCAATTCATCGACGACCGACTTGGCATCGGGTTCGTAGATGTAGTCCCAGCCGTAGGCAGCCTTTTCGGCTTCCGTCTGCGCGAACTTGTCCGACGTGAGCGGCAGCAGCTGCTCGATCACCGGCTCCTGCTTCATCGTGTTGATGAACTTCGTGTAGCAGAGGTAGACCGCGTCGATCTCGCCGCGCTCGTAGGCGTCGAGCTGGACCTTGATCGGACCGATCAGCTTTTCGAGGTGGGGCGTGTCGCCGAGCTGGGTCAGCTGCGACACGACCTTGCCGCCGACCCGGTTCAGGAAGCCCAGGCCCTTGTTGCCGATGGCCGTGAGCTGCACCTTGACGCCGGCCGCGTCGAACTCGCGCAGCTTGGCCAGGGTGATGCGCAGCACATTGGTGTTCAGGCCACCGCACAGGCCCTTGTCGGTCGTGACCACGATCACGCCCGCATTGCGGACGGTCTCGCGACGCACGAGGAAGGGATGCCTGTACTCGGGATTGGCCTCGCTCAGGTGCGCGGCGATGTTGCGCACCTTGTCCGCGTAGGGGCGGGCCGCACGCATGCGTTCCTGCGCCTTGCGCATCTTGGACGCGGCGACCATTTCCATCGCCTTGGTGATCTTGCGCGTGTTCTGGACGCTCTTGATCTTGGTACGGATTTCTTTGGAGCCCGCCATATCGAATCCCCGGGAGTGGCTTACACAATCAGTCGGTGCCGACCGCGCTGGTGCACGGCCGACGCTTCACGCGCTGATCAGTAGGCGCCGGTCTTCTTGAAATCCTTGACGGCCTCGTGCAGCGCCTTTTCGGAATCTGCGTCGAGGTTGTTCTTGGCTTCGACGGTCGACACCAACGCGGCGTACTTGCTCTTCACGAATTCGCGAAGCGCCTTTTCGGCATCGAGCGCCTTCTTGACTTCGATGTCGTCAAAGTAGCCGTTGTTCACGGCGAACAGCGTCAGCGCCTGTTCCCACACCTGCAGCGGCTGGTACTGGGCCTGCTTCATCAGTTCCATGACGATGCGGCCGCGTTCGAGCTGCTTGCGGGTCACGTCGTCGAGGTCCGAAGCGAACTGGGCGAAGGCCGCGAGTTCACGGTACTGGGCCAGGGCCAGACGCACGCCGGCGCCGGTGTCCTTGCGCTTCATGATCTTGGTCTGGGCCGCACCACCGACGCGCGACACCGAGATACCCGCGTTGATGGCGGGACGGATGCCGGCGTTGAACAGGTCGGTTTCCAGGAAGATCTGGCCGTCGGTGATCGAGATGACGTTCGTCGGAACGAAGGCCGACACGTCGCCGGCTTGCGTTTCGATGATCGGCAGCGCGGTCAGCGAACCGGTCTTGCCCTTGACGGCGCCGTTGGTGAACTTCTCGACATAGTCGGCGTTCACGCGGGCAGCGCGTTCGAGCAGGCGGCTGTGCAGATAGAACACGTCGCCGGGATAGGCTTCGCGGCCCGGCGGGCGGCGCAGCAGCAGCGACACTTGACGATAGGCCCAGGCTTGCTTGGTCAGGTCGTCATAGACGATCAGCGCGTCTTCGCCGCGATCGCGGAAGTACTCGCCCATCGTGCAGCCCGAGTAGGCGGCCAGATATTGCAGCGCGGCCGATTCCGACGCCGTGGCAGCCACGACGATGGTGTAGGCGATGGCGCCGGTTTCTTCGAGCTTGCGCACCACGTTCGCGACGGTCGAGGCCTTCTGGCCGATCGCCACGTACACGCAGAAGATGCCCTTGCCCTTCTGGTTGATGATCGTGTCGACAGCCACGGCGGTCTTGCCGGTCTGGCGGTCGCCGATGATCAGTTCGCGCTGGCCGCGTCCGACGGGAACCATCGAATCGATGGCCTTCAGGCCGGTCTGCACCGGCTGGTCGACCGACTGACGCTCGATGACGCCCGGCGCGACCTTTTCGATCACGTCGGTGAGCTTCGCATTCAGCGGGCCCTTGCCGTCGATCGGCTGACCGAGCGGGTTCACCACGCGGCCGAGCAGTTCGGGGCCGACGGGCACTTCCAGGATGCGGCCCGTGCACTTGACGGTGTCGCCTTCCTTGATGTGCTCGTAGTCGCCCAGAATCACCGCGCCCACCGAGTCGCGCTCGAGGTTCAGCGCGAGGCCGAACGAGCCGCCGGGAAACTCGAGCATTTCGCCCTGCATGACATCGGACAGGCCGTGCACGCGCACGATACCGTCGGTCACCGAGACGACCGTGCCTTGGTTCTTGATTTCCGCCGAAGCGTCAAGGCCCTGGATCCGGCTCTTGATCAGTTCGCTGATTTCGGAAGGATTGAGTTGCATCGTCACTCTCCGTATTTGAATCCTGGGGCTGGCGCCGGGTGGCTCAGGCCGTCAGCGAGGTGCGCATCTGTTCGAGGCGCGTCTTCACGCTGGTGTCGAGCACTTCGTCGCCGACCGCGACGCGCACGCCGCCGATCAGCGACGGATCGACCGTCACCTTGGCGCGCAGCTTGATCGCGAACTTGCGTTCGAGCGCGGCAACCAATTCGGCCACCTGGGCGTCATCGAGCGCAAAGGCGCTCGTGATGTCCGCGTCGGCGATGCCTTCATGGGCGTTCTTGAGAAAGGCGAACTGACGCGCGATCTCGGGCAGCAGTGCGAGCCGACCGTTCTCGATCAACGTGCGCAGCAGGCCCACGGCATTGCCCGGCAGCGAACCGCCAAGCACACCGCTGAAGAGGTCGAACAGCTGGGTGTCGGTCGTGTGCGGATCACCGACGATCGCGACGACCTGGGGGTCGGCAGCGATGAGCGCCAGTTGGCTCACGGTGTCAGCCCACTCTTGCAGGTTGCCCTGCTTCGCGACCTGGAACAGCGCCTCGGCATAAGGCCGGGCGATCGTCGAGATTTCCGCCATGGATCGATCCTGAACGAACGGTTGGACGGAAATCCGTCAGAGCTGGGCCTTGAGCTGCGACAGCAGATCGGCGTGTGCCTGGGCGTTGATTTCCTTGCGGAGAATCTGCTCGGCACCGGCGACGGCCAGCGCGGCAACCTGATCGCGCAGGGCAGTCTTGGCGCGATTGGCTTCTTGTTCGATCTCGGCCTTGGCGGCAGCGAAGAGGCGTTCACCTTCGGCCTTGGCTTGCGCCTTGGCTTCGTCGATCAGCGCTTGGGCGCGCTTTTCGGTCTGGGCGACGATCTCGGCAGCGCGCTGACGGGCTTCGGCTTCGAGCTTGCCAATGGTGACTTGAGCTTCCTTGAGACTTTCCTTGCCCTTGTCGGCGGCAGAGAGTCCTTCGGCGATCTTGGCACGGCGTTCGTCGAGCGCCTTGATAAGGGGCGGCCAGACGAAGGTCATCGTGAACCAGGCCAAGGCGAAGAACACCAGGCACTGGATGATGAGGGTCGAATTCAGATTCACGGTATTCCTCGCGGCGTCGACGGCCCCGCGCATCTGGCGCGGCCGCAATCCAAACTGAAACAGTGGCTGGCGGACCTATATCGGTGGCCCGCAAGCCTCTCGTTTTTCGCTCTGGATTAGCCCTGGAACGGGTTGGCGAACGCGAACATCATCGCGATACCGACACCGATCAGGAAGGCGGCGTCGATCAGGCCGGCCAGCAGGAACATCTTGGTTTGCAGCGTGTTCATCAGCTCGGGCTGGCGAGCAGCGGCTTCGAGGTACTTGCCACCCATGAGGGCGATACCGATACAGGCGCCGATGGCACCCAGACCGATGATCAGACCGCAAGCGAGAGCGACGAGAGCGACGTTGGTCATGATGACTCCTTGGTGGGAAAGTTGGGATTTGTGGAAACGAGATTGGAAAGCGGCCGATCGTGGAATCAGTGCCCTTCGTGCGCCTGGCCGATGTACACCAGCGTCAGCATCATGAAGATGAACCCCTGCAGCACCACGATCAGGATGTGGAAGATCGCCCAGATCAGGCCTGCAACGAAGTGCATGCCCCAGAGCGCAGGAATGTTGGTCGCGCCCATCAGAGCAATCAGCATGAACACGAGCTCACCGGCGTACATGTTCCCGAACAGCCGCATGCCGAGCGAGACCGTCTTGGCGGCGTACTCGATGAGGTTGAGTAGGAAATTGGCGGGAGCGAGCGCGATGCCGAAGGGGGCGGCGAAGAGTTCGTGGATGAAGCCGCCCGCGCCCTTGATCTTGATGCCGTAGTACAGCATCAGGATGAGGATGCCGAGAGAAAGGCCGATGGTGCCGTTCAAATCGGCCGACGGCACGATGCGGTGATAGTGGATGCTGTGTTCGAGGCCAAGCCATTCGATGACGCGGCCCGGCAGATCGACGGGCAGGAAGTCGAGCGAGTTCATCAGCACGACCCACACGAAGACGGTGAGGGCCAACGGTGCGATGAAGCTGCGATCACCATGCACGATCGACTTGGCTTGCTCGTCGACCATCTCGACCATCATTTCCACGAACGCCTGAAAGCGTCCGGGAACGCCTGCGGTGGCCTTGTTGGCGGCCAGAAACAGGATGGTGATGGCCGCGAGGCCGGTGACGATGCCCCAGAAGACCGTGTCGAGATTGATGACCGACATGTCGACGATGAAGCCCTGATGCTTCGACGACAGATGGGTCAGGTGGTGGACGATGTATTCGGATGCTGTCGGAGCGTGCTGTTCGGCGGCCATTCGCTACTTCCTGATCAACAAGACGACAAAGACGCTTTGCAGCGCCGCGATCATGCCGGCGATATAGGCCGGCCACGACAAATCCCGAATCCCTTTCGCGACGGCGAACAGCAAGACGATCGTGAGCAAGACCTTCACGAACTCGCCGATGAGAAAGCTGGCCGGATTGGCACCGCCAGGACGACGAACCGCGAGTGCAAGCCGCAACGCGAAAAGCGCATTGGGCAACACGCAAGCAAGCCCCGCGAGCCCGGCCGAGATCAGCGCGCGCACGCCGCCGATCGCTCCAGAGCAAAGCGCGACACCCAGGGTCACGGCCAACTGCGCGAGAACGATCTTCAGAGGCAATTCATCGAATCCTTGCGGCGCCTGCGCACCGTCTGTGCGGTGCTGATGGGCCCGCTTCCTGATCGGCCGCAGGACAAACGCGTCCGCTTGTGGCGGGAGAGCGCGTTCGGCTGCTCGTGAGTGTCGGCCCTGGCGATCCTCGGGGAACTACTCCCGGAAAAGCACTGATTGCCGTACAGAGAAGGGCGATTCAGAAAACCGGCTGATTTTACGTTTATCAACAATTCGGCGTCAAACCGGTGCGGAACCTTTGTTGGCATTTGTGCATGCAAGCATCGTTGCGGTGCAGCAAAGACAAAAAACGCGTTTTGTCAGTCGGATGAAAGCAAAACGCGGGCGATTCTGCCCCATTCCCGGCGTTCACGTACGGTTTATTCGGGCCGCAAACCGAAACCGGCTGCTTCCAGCGCGCGCCGCAATTCGGCCACATGGGCCGCGTCACGCGTGCGCAGCACGAGCTCGACCTCGGCGGTCTGGGCCGGCAGCGCCGAAAAAATCCGGCGATGCTCGATCTGCTCGATGTTGGCGCCGAGTTCGGCGACCCGCCGGGCCACGGTCGCCAGTCCGCCCGGCACATCGCGCACCGCCACGACGATGCGCGCGAGCCGTCCGGAGCGAGCCAGTCCGCGTTCGATGAGGTCCGCAAGCAGACGCGGATCGATGTTGCCGCCGCACAGCACCAGCCCCACGCGCCGACCGGCAAAGCGCTCCCGGTGCCGCAGCAGGCAGGCGAGCCCGACCGCGCCTGCGCCTTCGACCACCGTCTTCTCGATCTCCAGCAGCATGACGATGGCCTGCTCGATGTCGCCCTCGTCGACCAGCAGCACATCCCGCACATGGCGCGCAACCAGTTCACGCGTGATGACGCCCGGCGACTTGACCGCAATGCCGTCGGCGATGCTGGCGTCGCCATAGGTCGCGGACTGGCCATGGCGCAGGGCCCACATCGACGGGAAGCGCGCCGCCTGCACGCCGAACACTTCGATGGCCGGATTCAGCGCCCTGGCCACGCCGGCCATGCCGCCGATGAGCCCGCCGCCGCCGATCGGCACGACCAGCGTGTCGAGCGCCGGCACGGCGTCGAGCATTTCGAGCGCGATCGTGCCCTGCCCTGCGATCACCGCCGCATCGTCATAGGGATGGACAAACACCAGCCCGCGCTCGGCGGCGATGGCATTCGCGGTGTCGCGCGCGGCGTCGAAGTTCTCGCCGGCCAGCACCACTTCGGCGCCGAATTCGCGCGTGCCGTCCACCTTCACCTGCGGCGCGTAGACGGGCATGACGATGGTCGCCGGGATGCCGAGCCGCTGCGCGTGATACGCCACGCCCTGCGCATGATTGCCGGCCGAAGCCGCGATCACGCCGCGCGCGCGCTCCTCGCCAGTGAGCGACGCCAGCTTGACCAGCGCGCCGCGCTCCTTGAACGCGCCGGTGAATTGCAGATTCTCGAACTTGAGCCAGACCTCGGCGCCGACGATGCGCGACAGCGTGCGCGAGTGCAGGCAGGGCGTGCGCACGATCTGGCCGTCGAGCAGCGCGGCGGCGGCACGCACCACATCGAGGCCGACTGCTGCGACATCAGGCGCGCTCATGGTCAGCGCTCGACGCGCAGCCCTTCGATGATGCCGTCGAGCTGTTCGTAGCTCGCAAAGTCGATGACCAGCTTGCCCGCGCCCTTCTGCCCGACACGGATCTCGACCTTGGTCGCGAGCGCATCCGACAGCTCTTCCTCCAGCCGCACCAGATCGCGGTTGCGCGCCTGGGCCTTGGCATTCGCCTTCGGGTCGTCCGCCTGCTGGCTGCGGGTCACGAGCTTTTCGGTGTCACGCACGCTCAGGCGCCGCGCCGTCACCTCGTTGGCGAGCTGGATCTGCGTCGCCGCATCGACCGCCAGCAGTGCGCGCGCATGGCCCATTTCCATGTCGCCGGCGAGCAGCATCTGCTGCACCGGCTTGGCCAGATTAAGCAGCCGCAGCAGGTTGGACGTGGCACTGCGCGAGCGGCCGATGGCCTTGGCCGCCTCCTCATGCGTGAGGCCGAATTCGCGGATCAGCCGCTCGACGCCCTGCGCTTCTTCGAGCGGATTGAGGTCCTCGCGCTGGATGTTCTCGATCAGCGCCATCGCGGCGGCCGACTCGTCGGGCACGTCCTTGAGCAGCACGGGCACCTTGTCGAGCCCGGCCAGCCGCGCGGCGCGCGCGCGCCGTTCGCCGGCGATGATCTCGTAGCGCCCTGCCCCGACGGCGCGCACCAGGATCGGCTGCATCAGCCCTTGCGCGCGAATGCTGTCGGCCAGCTCCAGCAGCGCGCCCTCGTCCATGCGGGTGCGCGGCTGGTACTTGCCGGGCTGGAGCAGGTCGAGCGCGAGCTCGCCGGGCTGATCGGTGGCTGCGTTGTCGCCGAGGCCATCGCTTGCGCCCGGTCCGAGCAGCGCTTCGAGGCCGCGGCCCAGTCCCTTGAGTTTCTTGGTCGCCATGTGGATGCGTGTGGGGTGGATCAGTCGTCGCGGGCCGAGGCCCAGGCGGCGAAGAGTGCCCAGCCTTCGGGCCAGTCGCCGAGCGCGCTGTCGGCATTGATGTGGCCGAGATTGCCGACGCTCGCAAACTCCGCGCCCCAGCGCGTCGCCAGCATGCCGGCGCGCATGAAGCCGCAGTAGGGGTCGTCGGTCGATGCCACGACCAGCGCGCGAAACGGCAGCGATCCGGCCGGCAGCGGCGCGAAGCCGCGCACTGCGTCGGGCGCGCTCGGGCGCTCGACATCGGGCGGCGCCACCAGAAAGGCGCCGGCCGCACGGCCCAGGAACTGTCCGCGCTGCGCCGCCCAGTGCGCCACCAGCGCGCAGCCCAGGCTGTGCGCGATCAGCATCGCCGGCGTGTCGTCCTCGGCCAACGCGCTGTCGAGCGCGGCGGCCCAGGCATCGGGATCGGGCGCATTCCAATCCGCCTGCTCGACGCGATCCGCGCCGTGCGAGTGTTCCCAGGCGGTCTGCCAGTGGGACGGACCCGAGCCCTGCCAGCCAGGCAGGGTGAGCAGGCGCAGCGGCATGGATGGCTCCGGTTCAGAGCGCCTTCACGCGCTCGACGAGTTCGGCGCCGAAGGCCACATAGGCCTGGGCACCCTTGCTGGCGCGGTCGAAGCAGACGCCGGGCAGGCCATAGCTTGGCGCCTCGGCGAGCCGCACGTTGCGCGGAATGATGGTGTTGAACACCTTGTCGCCAAAGTGCTGAACCAGCTGCTCGCTCACGTTCTGCTGGAGCGTCATGCGCGGATCGAACATCACCCGCAGCAGGCCGATGATCTTGAGCTGCGGGTTGAGATTGCGGTGCACGGCCTTGATCGAGTTGACCAGATCGCTCAGCCCTTCGAGCGCGAAGTACTCGCATTGCATCGGCACCACCACGCCGTCGGCGGCGCACAGGCCGTTGAGCGTGAGCAGCGACAGCGACGGCGGGCAGTCGACCAGGATGAAGTCGTAATCGCCCTGCACCGGCGCCAGCAGCGTCTTGAGGCGCGATTCGCGCGCGTCGAGACCGACCAGTTCCACCTCGGCGCCGGCGAGGTCGCGGTTGGCCGGCAGCACGTCATAGCCGCCGGCCTCGCTGCGCACGCGCACGCCGGCCACGTCGGCGCTGCCGATCAGCGCCTGGTACACGGTGGCGCCGAGCGCCGACTTGTCGATGCCCGAGCCCATCGTGGCATTGCCCTGAGGATCGAGATCGACGAGCAGCACGCGCTGGCCGAGCGCCGCGAGCCCGGCGGCAAGGTTGACGCTGGTCGTCGTCTTGCCGACGCCGCCCTTCTGATTGGCAATGCAAAAAGTCTTGGCCATGGGGTGTTGCGGGAGGAAAAACGGGGCCGGAAGACGGCGGGATGGGTGATGCGCAGGGTCGGCAATGGTACTCAAGCGCGCTGCACTGCGTCATGACCGGCTGGCGGCGCAAGCCAGACCAGATGCCGTTCAGCGGTGAGTTCGGGCACTTCGAGGCGTTGAGTGCCGAGATGGCGCAGCCCGGCGGGCAGTTCGGCCAGCTCGGCTTGCGGGTCGATGCCCTTCATCGCGGCCCATTCGCCTTGCGGTCCGAGCAGCGCGGCAGTGAGGCTCACGAAGTCGAGCAGCGAGGCGAAGGCGCGCGAGACGACGACGCGCGCCGGCGCGAGGTCGCGCCCCGGCAGCAGCGCCTCGACGCGCGCGTGATGCGCATGCAGGTTGGCGAGGCCGAGCGCGCCCTTGGCCTGGGTCACGAACGCGGCCTTCTTGCCCACCGCATCGACCGTGTGCACGACGACGCGCGGCAGGCAGATGGCGAGCACCACGCCCGGCAGGCCGCCGCCCGAGCCCACGTCGACCACGGTGTCGCCGTCGGCAAGGCGAGCGGCGAGCGGCGGCACGACGGCGAGGCAGTCGAACAGATGCAGCACGAGTTGCTCGGCCGGATCGCGCACGGCGGTGAGGTTGTAGGCGCCGTTCCAGCGCGACAGCAGCGCGAGGTAGTCGAGCAGCGCGGCTACCTGCGCCGGCGCGAGCGTGAGGCCGAGCGCTAGGGCGGCGGCGTCGAGGCGGCGCTCGAAGTCGGGGCGCAGGCTGTCGAAATCGGCGCTGCGCGGCTTGGCCTTGCGCGAGGTCTGGCCGGCCATCACGCGACGCTGCGGCGCGGCGCGCTCTTCTTGAGATGGACCAGCAGCAGCGAAATCGCCGCCGGCGTCACGCCCGAAATGCGCGATGCCTGACCGATGGTCTCGGGCCGGTGGCGCGCGAGCTTCTGGCGGATTTCGATCGACAGGCCGGGCACCGCTGCGTAGTCGAGTTCGGCCGGCAGACGCGTGTTCTCGTTCGAGGCGTTGCGCGCGACTTCGTCGGCCTGGCGGTCGATGTAGCCGGCGTACTTGATCGCGATTTCCACCTGCTCGCGCATCTGGCGGTCGGCTTCGAGCGCGCTGCTGCCGGGCTGGCCGGGCGCGAAGACCGGCGCATCGGCTTGTGCGGCGGGCAGCGTCATGAGCGCGGCGTAGCTGACGTTGGGGCGGCGCAGCAGATCGGCCAGCCGGTATTCGCGCTCAATCGGCGTGCCGAGGATGTCGGCGATCTGCGCGGCTTCGGCCATGCGTGGATTTACCCAGATCGACTTCAGCCGTTCGGTTTCACGTGAAACAGCGTCGCGCTTGCGATTGAAGGCGTCCCAGCGCGCATCGTCGACGCAGCCGAGCTTGCGGCCGATCTCGGTGAGTCGCATGTCGGCGTTGTCCTCGCGCAGGCTCAGGCGGAACTCGGCGCGCGACGTGAACATGCGATAGGGCTCGGTGACGCCGCGCGTGATGAGGTCGTCGGCCATCACGCCCAGATAGGCCTCGCCGCGCCCGGGCGACCACGCTTCCCTGCCCTGCGCCTGCAAGGCCGCATTCACGCCAGCCAGCAGCCCTTGCGCGGCGGCTTCCTCGTAGCCCGTGGTGCCATTGATCTGGCCCGCGAAAAACAGCCCGCCGATGGACCTGGTCTCGAAGCTCGACTTCAACTCGCGCGGATCGAAGTAGTCGTACTCGATCGCATAGCCCGGCCGCAGCAGATGCGCGTTTTCAAGTCCGCGCATCGAGCGCACGAGGTTGAGTTGCACATCGAACGGCAGGCTGGTGCTGATGCCGTTGGGATAGAACTCGTGCGTGGTCAGTCCTTCGGGCTCAAGAAAGATCTGGTGCGATGCCTTGTCGGCAAAGCGGTGGATCTTGTCCTCGATGCTCGGGCAGTAGCGCGGACCCACGCCCTCGATCACGCCGGTGTACATCGGCGAGCGGTCGAGGCCGCCGCGGATGATGTCGTGCGTGCGCTCGTTGGTGTGCGTGATCCAGCACGGCAGCTGCGCCGGATGCTGGCTCGCCGAGCCGAGAAAGCTGAACACCGGCACCGGGTCGAGATCGCCGGGCTGCTCGGTCATCACGCTGAAGTCGATGGTCCGCCCGTCGATGCGCGGCGGCGTGCCGGTCTTGAGCCGGCCCTGCGGCAGCTTGAGTTCCTTGAGCCGCGCCGACAGCGCCACCGACGGCGGATCGCCCGCGCGCCCGCCCGCATGGCTGTTGAGGCCGATGTGAATCTTGCCGTCGAGAAAGGTGCCGGCCGTCAGCACCACCGTGCGGGCGCGAAAGCGGATGCCGCTTTCCGTCACCGCGCCGGCCACCCGATCGCCCTCGACCATCAGGTCGGCCGCCGCCTGCTGGAACAGCATGAGATTGGGCTGGTTCTCGAGTCGGCGCCGGATCGCCGCCTTGTAGAGAATGCGGTCGGCCTGGGCGCGGGTCGCGCGTACCGCCGGTCCCTTGCTGCTGTTGAGAATGCGGAACTGGATGCCGCCCTCGTCGGTGGCCGCCGCCATGGCGCCACCCAGCGCGTCCACTTCCTTCACCAGATGACCCTTGCCAATGCCGCCGATGGACGGATTGCAGCTCATCTGCCCGAGCGTTTCGATGTTGTGCGTAAGCAGCAAGGTGGCGCAGCCCATGCGGGCGGCGGCCAGCGCGGCTTCGGTGCCGGCATGGCCGCCACCGATCACGATCACGTCGAATTCCTTGGGATAGAGCATGGGAGGTCACCTGCGGCAAAACGAAAGTATAGGCGGATCAGTCACTTAGCCCTTGCCAGCGCAAGCCGGCAGGCGGTCTTCGTTTCACGTGGAACAGTGCGGCGGCTTGCCGCGATCTCAGAGATGCAGCAGCGTGACCAGCGCCGACACCGCGCCGAACAACGCCGCCAGCGCCAGCAGAAACAGGAGCACGCCGGTCGTCAGCCCATTGTTGCCACGCGGACGCGCGATATGTCGCACCTGCGGCGGCTCGGACCATGCCGGCCGGCTGCTGCGTCGACGCCCTGCGCCGAGCGATCTGCCAAAGCTGGCTTCGAGCTGCTGGATGCGCTGATCGGCGTCGTGGCGTTCGCTGCGCTCGCGCTGGAGCCGGCGCGCCTGGATGTCGGCGCGGATGCGCGCGCGCGCAATCTGCTCCAGCTCATCGGTCGGCACCCGGCGCACCGGCTCGCTGGCCCCGCCAGCCTTGAACAGTGCCGACAGCGGAATCGCCTCGCCCGCCACCACCGGCGGCGGACTGCCGACCCAGACCGAATCGGCAAAGGCGCGCATGCGCATCGATGTGCCCAGTTCATCGCCCGTGACCACCTGCGACACCGGATCGGCCTCGTTCTGCCGCAGGAAGTCCTGGGCCACCGCGACCGGAATGTTCTCGACCGGCGGCAGCGTGGCATCCGGCTCCAGCAGCAGCTCATAGATCAGCCGCAGATCGACCAGCCGCTGCACCGCGCGCCGCACCCGGTCGGCCGACAGACTTGGCAGCTTGAGGATGAGTCGCTCGACGCTGACCGGCTCGGAAATGACGATCAGCACCAGCCGCTCACTCTGGGTAAGGCGGCCGGACTTGCTGAGGATTTCCTTCGTGCCGTCGGCGGTGCGACCGAAGAGGTGGGCGTCGTCCAAGGATGCGTGAAGTGGTTCCGTAAACCTGCGCATCCTAGGCGCTCACACGGGTTACCGAAACCTTGAACACCGGTTGTCCGAGCAGCGGTGAAGCGGGTTTCTCCGCCGGTAGCCGCCCGTGACGCCCATCACGCTAACGGGCGCTCTTCGAGAGACGGGCTGCCAGCGCATCGGCCTCGCCCACCACGCCGCGCCGGAAAGCGAGCACGCAGATCACGAAGATCAGGCCGGTGACGATCTGCACCGATTCGCCGAGCGAGTTGAACCAGTCCACGCCGGTCAGCGACGCGAGGCCGGTGCCCAGGTCGCCCACCTTGTTCTCCAGCGCCACGATCAGCACCGCGCCGAGGATGGGCCCGACCAGCGTGCCCATGCCGCCCACCAGCGTCATCAGGATCACCGCGCCCGACGTGGTCCACAGCAGGTCGGTGAGCGTGGCAAAGCCGAGCACCGTGGTCTTGATCGCGCCTGCCAGCCCGGCGAGACCTGCTGACAGCACGAAGGCCAGCAGCTTGAAACGATCGACCTCGTAGCCGAGCGAGATGGCGCGCGGCTCGTTCTCGCGGATGGCCTTGAGCACCTGCCCGAACGGCGAATGCACGATGCGATGGATGAACCAGAACGCCGCCGTGAACAGCCCCGCCACCACGTAGTAGAGCTTGATGTCGCTCGCCAGATCGATGCCGAGAAAGCTGCCGCGCGGCACCGATTGCAGTCCGTCCTCCCCGCCCGTGAACGGTGCCTGCAGGAAGATGAAGAACACCATCTGCGCCAGCGCGAGCGTGATCATCGTGAAGTAGATGCCGCTGCGCCGGATCGCCAGCGTGCCGAACACGAAGCCCAGCGCCGCCCCGGCCAGCGCGCCGAAGGCCAGCCCCACCGGCGCCGGAAAGCCCCACACCTTCATCGAATAGCCGGCCGCATAAGCCGCCGCGCCGAAGAAGGCTGCATGCCCGAACGACAGCAGCCCGGTGAAGCCGATCAGCAGATTGAACGCGCAGGCGAACAGCGCAAAGCACAGCGCCTTCATCACGAACACCGGATACACGCCCAGCACCGGCATCAGCGCGATGAGCGCAAACAGCGTGAAGTAGCCAACGAACCTGGTCTGCGAGCCCATCTCAACGCTCCTTGCCGAACAGCCCGGCCGGCCGCAGCAGCAGCACGATGGCCATGATCACGAACACGACCGTGTTGGCCGCCTCGGGATAGAAAACCTTGGTGAAGCCCTCGATCACGCCAAGCCCGAGACCGGTGAGGATCGAGCCCAGGATCGAGCCCATCCCGCCGATCACCACCACCGCGAACACCGCCACGATCAGGTTGCCGCCCATCAGCGGCGACACCTGCAACACCGGCGCCGCCAGCACGCCGGCAAACGCCGCCAGCGCGACGCCAAAGCCATAGGTGAGCGTGATCATCAGCGGCACGTTCACGCCGAAGGCCTGCACCAGCCGCGCGTTCTCGGTGCCGGCGCGCAGCGTGGCGCCGAGGCTGGTCTTCTCGATGATGGCCCAGGTGGCGATGCAGACCACCACCGACGCCAGCACCACCCAGGCGCGGTAATTGGGCAGGAACATGAAGCCCAGATTGGTCGCGCCACGCAGCGCATCGGGCACCGGATAGGTCTGGCCCGACACGCCGTACACCGAGCGGAACACGCCCTCGACGATGAGCGTGATGCCGAAGGTGAGCAGCAGCCCGTAGAGATGGTCGAGCTTGTAGAGCCAGCGCAGCAGCAGCCGCTCGATCACCATGCCGAAGGCGCCCACCACCAGCGGCGCCAGCACCAGCATCACCCAGTAGTTGAGGTTGAAGTAGGTGAGCCCGATCCACGCCACGAAGGCGCCCATCATGTACAGCGCGCCGTGGGCGAAGTTGATGACGTTGAGCATCCCGAAGATCACGGCCAGCCCGAGCGACAGGATCGCGTAGAACGAACCGTTGACGAGCCCGAGCAGCAATTGCCCGAGCAACGCGGGAAGCGGAACGCCGAAGAGTTCGGTCATGGCGATCTCGTTGCGGAAGAAGGAAGAAAAACGGGCCGGCAGGGCATGCCCTTTCCGGCCCGCGTTCGGCTCAGCGGCTTACTTCCAGGCCGCGCACTTCGATTCGGCCTTGCTGTTGTAGGCCTTGTCGCCCGGCACCACCGCCACCTGCGTGAGGTAGTCCCAGGGCTCCTTCGACTCGGCCTGCGTCTTGACCTGGTACAGGAACATGTCGTGGACGACCTTGCCGTCGTCGCGCACCACGGCGTTCTTCACGTAGAAGTCGTTGATCGGCGCCGACTTGAGCTGCTTGAGCACGGCATCGGTGTCGTCGGTCTTGGCGGCCGCCACGGCCTTGAGATAGTTGCTCGCCACCGAGTAGTCGGCGGCCTGCACCGACGACGGCATCTTCTTCATCTTCTCGAAGTAGCGGCGCGACCAGGTGCGCGACTCGGGCGACTGGTTCCAGTACCAGCTGTCGGTCAGGTACATGCCCTGCGTGGCCTTGAGGCCGAGCGCGTGGATGTCGGTGATGAACATCAGCAGGCCGGCCAGCTTCATCGTGCTGGTCACGCCGAATTCGTTGGCCGCCTTGATCGCGTTGATGGTGTCGCCGCCCGCATTGGCGAGGCCCAGGATCTGCGCCTTGCTCGACTGCGCCTGCAACAGATAAGACGAGAAATCGCTGGCCGACAGCGGATGCTTGACGCTGCCCGTGACGGTGCCGCCGTTGGCCTTGACCACGTCGCTCGTGTCCTTCTCCAGCGACTGGCCGAAGGCGTAGTCGGCGGTCAGGAAGAACCAGCTCTTGCCGCCCGCCTTGGTCACCGCCGAGCCCGTGCCGTAGCCGAGCGCGCGCGTGTCGTAGGCGTAGTGCAGCGTGCTGGCCGGCGCGCAGTCCTCGTTGGTGATGCGCGTGGAGCCCGAGCCCACCACGATGAACAGCTTCTTCTTCTCGGCCGCGACCTTGCTGATGGCGAGCATGGCGGCGGAGTTGGTGCCGCCGACGATCATGTCCACGCCCTGGGTGTCGAACCACTCGCGCGCCTTGCTCGCGGCCACGTCGGCCTTGTTCTGGTTGTCGGCGCTGATGAACTCGATCTTCTTGCCGGCCACCGAGCCGCCCGCATCCGCGATGGCCATCTTGATGGCTTCGGCGCCGCCCGGGCCGTCGAGGTCGGCGTACAGGCCGGACATGTCGGTGATGAAGCCGATCTTGACGGTGTCGCCCGATATCTGCGCCTGCGCGCCCTGTGCGACGCCCAGCGCGGCAAGCGTGGCGATCGCAACGTGCTTGAGTTTCATGCTGTCTCCTTGGTCACATGAAAACGAACGTCAGACCCCGAGCAGCTCATGCAATGTGGCTTGCTTCGAGGGCAGTTCGGCGGCCGCGAATTCCATCGCGATCGCGCCGTGCTCCATCACGTAGAAGCGGTCCGCCAGCGGCGCCGCGAAACGGAAGTTCTGTTCCACCATCAGCACGGTGAAGCCCTTGGCCTTGAGCGTGGTGATGAGCCGCCCGAGCGCCTGGACGATGACCGGCGCCAGGCCTTCGGAGATTTCGTCGAGCAGCAGCAGGTTGGCGCCGGTGCGCAGGATGCGGGCCACGGCCAGCATCTGCTGCTCACCGCCCGACAGCCGCGTGCCGGGGCTCTTGGCGCGTTCCTTGAGGTTGGGGAACATCGCGTAGATCTCGTCGATGCTCATCGGCTTGCCGTCGGTCGGCAGACGCGGCGGCAGCAGCAGGTTTTCCTCGGTGCTCAGCGACGCGAAGATGCCGCGCTCCTCGGGGCAGAAGCCGATGCCGAGGCGCGCGATGCGGTGCGTGGCCAGCGCAATCGTCTCGACGCCGCCGACCTTGATCGAGCCCTTGCGCGCGCCGGTCAGACCCATGATCGCGCGCATGGTCGTCGTGCGACCCGCGCCGTTGCGGCCCAGCAGCGCCACCACCTCGCCCTGGCGCACCTGCATGTTCACGCCGTGCAGGATGTGGCTCTCGCCATACCAGGCGTGCAGGTCGGCGATGTCGAGCACCAGCGGGCGCGACGCGGCGCCATGCGCGGCCGCCATCTGTTCCACCACGGCATCCATCAGTGCGCCCCTTCGAGTTCCACTTCGGACGTGCCCATGTAGACCTCGAGCACCGCCGGATCGCGCGACACCTCGGCGTAATCGCCCTCACACAGCACCGCGCCGCGCGCCAGCACCGTGATGCGATCCGCGATGCTGGAGATGACGTTCATGTTGTGCTCGACCATCAGGATGGTCCGGCCCGCACTCACCTTCTTGATGAGCTGGGTGACGCGATCCACGTCCTCATGGCCCATGCCCTGGGTCGGCTCGTCGAGCAGCATGAGTTCGGGCTCCATCGCCAGCGTGGTGGCGATTTCGAGCGCGCGCTTGCGGCCATAGGGCAGATCGGCCGTGAGCGTCTTTGCAAACCCTTGCAAATCGACCTGTTCGAGCAGCTCCAGCGCGCGCGCATCGAGCACCTTGAGGCTGCTGGCGCTCTGCCAGAAGCGGAACGACCAGCCGGTATTGCGTTGCAGGCCGATGCGCACGTTCTCGAGCACCGTCAGATGCGGGAACACGGCCGAGATCTGGAACGAGCGGATCACGCCGCGCCGCGCAATCTGCGCAGGCTTGAGGCCGGTGATGTCGTCGCCGTTGAACAGGATGGTTCCACGCGTGGGTGCGAGGAACTTGGTCAGCAGGTTGAAGCAGGTGGTCTTGCCGGCGCCATTGGGGCCGATGAGCGCATGGATGTCGCCGCGACGGACCTTGAGGTTCACATCGTTGACGGCGATGAAACCGCGAAACTCCTTGGTCATGCCGCGAGTTTCGAGGATGCAATCCTGGGGATGTCCGTTGGCCATCGCCTTACTCCTCTCAAGCGTCCCGACGGCGCGGGCCTTGTGGACTCCGCGCCGTCGTTCCGTGCGGCAACACCGTCATCGATGCCGCCGCTGTCTCCCAACTCTGTCTCTTTGCTATGGCGGATTCCGCTCTCTTTTTTCACTGCCCTTTCGGTGCAGTGCGGGGCGAATCATGCGGGACGGGTGGGGCACTGACTCTGCGGACAAACACCAATGTAGATACAACCTATTGAACCGCGTTCAACCGGCTGGATAGATTGCGGCGCCGCGCATGAGTGCGTCCGCTCGCGGGCGCGGCAAGGAAGGAGCTGGACCATGTCCGTCCTCGTACCGGCGCTGGAACGCGCCGCCGCCATCCTCGATCTGGTCGCCGCTTCGCCGCACGGCATGACCGTGGCCGAACTCGCCGAACGCCTCGCCCTGCCACGCAGCTCCACGCACAACCTCTGCGGCACGCTCGCGCATGTGGGCCAGCTGCATCGCGAGACCGGCGGCCTCTATCGCATCGGCCCGGCCATCGCGCGCTATGCCGAAGCCTTCACCGAGCAGACCGATCTCACGCGCGAATTCGGCCTGGCGCTCGACCGGCTTGCCGAGCGCGACGTGGCCTATCTGCTCGCCACCGTCGACCAGTGCGACACGGTCTACCTCGCGCATCGCAACGGCTCGCATCCGATCGGCCTCAACTTCCGCACCGGCATGCGGCTGCCGGCGGCGTTCACCGCCACCGGCAAGGCGATCCTGTCCACGCTGCCACCCGACGAAGTGCGCCGGCTGCTGCGCGGGCGCTGGCCGCGCGCGCTCACGCGCAACAGCGTCGAGAGCCTCGATGCGCTGCTGCTCCAGCTGGAAGACATCCGTGCGCGCGGCTGGTCGGTGGATGCCGGCGAGGTGCGCGACGGGCTGCTGTTCTACGGCGCGCCGGTGTGCGCGGCCGGCAGCGCGCGCGCGGTTGGCGCGGTGTCGGTCAGCCTGTTCGAGAACGAGCCGGCCACGGCCCAGCGCGAGCGCGCCACGCAGGCGGTGCTGCGGCTCGCGGCCGAGATCAGCGCGCGACTGGGCGGCAGCAGCGCTGGCGCCGCGCGCGCGCCCGCAGCCGCATCCAAGTCCGCGATGGCGGCAAGCCAGGGCGACGCGGCAAGCCCCGCGCGCCGGCGCCAGCGGCGCTGACGCCGGCGCGGCTCAGCCGCCCTTGCGCGCGATCGCCGGCGGGCTGAGCGTGAGCCGCGTGACCACGCAGGCGCCGTCGTCGAACAGCTGCAACTGGCTGCCCCGGCGCGGCAGCAGCGACTTGATGAGCCCCAGCCCGCTCGTGGCTCGTCCGATGCGCGCCAGGTCGAAGCCTTCGGGCAGCCGGCCCTCGTGCGTGAGCGTGACCACCACGCGATCCTCCTCGGCGGCGAAGTGCGCCAGCACCGGCGCCTGCGGCCGGCGATGCTTGACCGCATTGGTGCCCAGTTCGTTGAGCACCAGCGCCAGCGGCACCGCCTCCTGCTCGGGCAGCACCACGTCGGCCAGCCAGTCGCCGGTCTCGGTGACGGCAAACCGCATGTCGTAGAGCGAGCCCACATTGCCCACCACCGCCTTGGCCATCGCCAGCAGCGGCAGCGCCTCGCGGGCGCGCATCTGCAGGCCGTGCACCTGCGAGATCGCCTGGATCTGCCCGACCACCTCGGTGAGCATGTCGGCCAGCTGCGGCCGGCTGCGCGCGGTCTGCTGCAACAGGCCGGCCACGCCTTGCAGATTGTTCTTGATCCGGTGATGCACCTCGCGCACCAGCAGGTCGCGCTGCTCTTCCAGCGCGCGCACCCGCTCCTCCTCCGAATGGCGCTGCTCGGTCACGTCGTCGACGATGGCGAGGTTCATCAGCCGTCCGTTGGCAAGCTGGCGCCGATACAGCCGCAGATGGCCGACGCGCCGACCCTTGAGCGGATTGAGGATGCGGAAGTCGACGCCGCCCTCGGCCTCGTCGTCGTACTCGCGCTCCACATAGGCGCGGATGCGCGCGTGATCGTCGGGATCGACATGGCACAGCGCGCCGAAGACATCGTGGCGCAGTGTCTCGGGGCTGGCGCCGAAGATGTCGGTGTACTGGCGCGCGTTGATGTAGAGCATCTCGCCGCTGCCGGCATCGCCGATGTAGAACACGCTGCCGATGTTCTCGGCAAACAGCCGGAAGCGCTCCTCCGACTCGCGCAGCGCCTGCTCCGATTCGCGCTCGCGCGTCACGTCGACGATGGCGGCAATGGTGGCGCAGCTGTCGTCGCGGCCGGTGTCGAGCCAGCTGCCATGCACCACGGCCCAGAAGCGGTTGCCGTCGCCGCGTCGCAGCCGGCAGTCGAACTGATAGGGCCCGCGCCGGCCGTCCTCGCGCGCGAAGCGCGCACGCAGCCGCGCGAACTCGTCCGGATCGTCGAACAGCGCCTCGACCTCGGCGCCATGCATCGCGCCCGGCGACTGCATGAAGAGGCGTTCGAAATGCGGGTTTGCGCGCACGATGCGGCCATTGGCCACATGCACCAGCCCCAGCACCGCGCTGTCGAACACCAGCGACAGCTCGCGCAACGCATTGCGCAGCGCCTTCTCGATGGCGCGCTGCTCGGTGATGTCTTGCAGGCACACGACCGCGCCGGCGCTGCGCCAGTGGGTGTTGCCGATCGGCGCGCCGTACACCCGGCACAGCAACGGCTGGCCGTCCTTGCGACGCAGCCGGCATTCGAGCGTGAAGGCGCGACCGGTATCGAGCGCGGTCATGGCGGTGGCGGCCAGCGAGCGCACCTCGGCTTCCGACTCCACCAGCCGGGTCCAGTCGATGAGGCGCAGCTCGCCGGCGTCATAGCCGAGCAGCGTGCTCATGTGCTGGCTGATGCGCACCGGCTGCATGTCCTTGAAGAACACGATGCCGAGCGGCGCGCTCTCGACGATGGCACGGGTCTCGGCAAACGAGTGCAGCAGCGCCTGCTGCTGTTCCAGCTCGGCGCTGCGATCGCGCGCCAGCGCAAACACGGTCGGGTCGCCGCCCAGCGCCGAGAAGGCGCAGAACACTTCCACCGGCAGCAGGCTGCCATCCCGGCGGCGCAGCCGGGTCTGGTAGTAGTGGCCGTGGGTCTGCATCAGCCGGGCCCAGGTGATGCCGAAATTGCTGCGCGGCGAATCGGCGTCGAGCTCGAAGATGTCCATGCCGAGCAGCTCGGCGCGGCCGTGGCCGAGCGCCGCCTGGGCGGTGGCGTTGGCATCGACCACGCGGCCGTCGCGGTCGTAGCGCAGCACCAGCAGGCCGGCCGATTCGAGCGCCTCGCGCAGCGCATCCACATGCTGGCCGAGCATGCGTTCCTCGGTGGCGTCAGTGGCATGCAGCAGCAGGCCGGTGGCGCTGCCGGCGGCGTCGCGCAGCACGCGCCGGTGCAGGCTCAGCCAGCGCCGCCGCTGCGGGCCTTCGTCCCAGGTGAAGGCTTCGCGCGACTGGTCGCGGCCCGGGCCGTCGAGCAGGCGGCGCGCGGTCGCCTCGATCTGGCTCGCCATCGGCTCGGGCAGCGCCTGGCTCGGCCGACGTCCCAGCGCGACCGCAGCCGGCACGCCGGTCAGCTCGGCCATCGCCGAATTCCAGACCCGCAGCCGCAGCTCGGCATCGAGCAACGCCGTCGCGATCGGCGACAGCTCGAAGGCGCTGGCATGCGCGCCGAACTGCTTGGCCGAGTCGCTGTCCATCGCCGGCCTCAGCTGCGTTGCCGGGCCGTCAGGGCCTCGGGATTGACCAGCTTGGGATGCATGCGCGCGCTGTCGTTGGCCAGGTAGGCGAGCAGATTGTCGAAGGCTTCGCCGAAGTAGCGCTCGTAGCTGTCGCGCTCCACATAGCCGATGTGCGGCGTGCAGATGGTGTTTTCGAGCCGCAGCAGCGGATGGCCCTGCAGGATCGGCTCCGACTCGAACACGTCGAGTGCGGCAAAGCCCGGCCGGCCGTTGTTGAGCGAGCGCAGCAGCGCATCGGGCTCGACCAGCTCGGCGCGGCTGGTGTTGACGAACAGCGCGGTCGGCTTCATGCGCTGCAAGTCCTCATGGCCGATCAGGCCGCGCGTGGCCTCGACCAGCCGCAGATGCACGCTGAGCACATCGCTGTCGGCAAACAGGCTGTCGCGCGAGGCCGCCGCCAGATAGCCGTCGGACACCGCCGCCGCGCGCGACTTGTCGCTGCCCCAGACCATCACCTTCATGCCGAAGGCGCGGCCATAGCCCGCCACCAGCCGGCCGATGCGGCCATAGCCCCAGATGCCGAGCGTCGAGCCGCGCAGCACCCGGCCCAGGCCGTGATTGGGCGGCATGGTCGCGCCGCGCAGGCCCGACTGCTGCCACGCGCCGTGGATGAGCTTGCCCACGTATTGCGGCAGCCGGCGCTGGGCCGCCAGCACCAGCGCCCAGGTGAGTTCGGCGGCGGCGGTCGGATCGCCCTGGCCCTCGAACACGGCAATGCCGCGCGCGGTACAGGCGGCGATGTCGAGATGGCTGTCGGGGTCGCGGCCGACCCGGCCGGTCTGCGAAATGACGCGCAGGTTGGGCAGCTTGTCGAGCACGGCGGCATTGAGCCGGGTGCGCTCGCGGATCAGCACGAGCGCCTCGGCATCGCGCAATCGCACGCTCAGCTGCCCCACGCCCTTGACGGTGTTGGTGAAGATCTTGACGGTGTGTCCATCGAGCCGCTTGAAGCAGTCGAGGTGACGCACCGCGTCCTGGTAGTCATCGAGTACGGCAATGTTCATGACTGCAATGGTCGTGGATGCGTGTGAAAAGCGAAAGCCGAGGCGGGCCAGGGCCGGCCGATTGCGTTCCACAATGCGGCATTGCGCATCGTGATATGCGCAATGCCGCCGCACGGCCCCGCGCCCTCCCCTCGCCAGTCCGGGTGATGGACCGCCGCAATCCGCTGGTTTCCCCTGCGTGGCAGCTGCCGGAAGTTGCCAGCCGTGACGGCCCGAACGACCGGTTATGTTCATCGGCTCAAGAAAAGCAATAACGACTGCGCGCGAACGCATGCGGCCAGCAGCGGCGCCGACCGAGCGCCGCCGGCCCGGGATTTCGTCAATGTGATGTGAGGGAGAGGCACTTCATGAATCAAGCAGACAGCGCCCGTCTGGGTGTACCCGACTATGTCCGCAACCCGAAACTGGTGGCCTGGGTGCAAAGCATCGCGGCGCTCACCAAGCCCGATTCGGTCTACTGGGCCGACGGCTCGGAAGAGGAATACGACCGACTCTGCGCGCAAATGGTCGACAGCGGCACCCTGCGTCGCCTGAACGACGCCAAGCGCCCCAACAGCTACCTCGCCTGGTCCAGCCCGAGCGACGTGGCGCGCGTCGAGGACCGCACCTTCATCTGCAGCGACACGCCCGAAGGCGCCGGCCCGACCAACAACTGGACCGATCCGGCCGAGATGCGCGCGACGCTCAAGGGCCTGTTCGACGGCTGCATGAAGGGCCGCACGCTCTACGTCATCCCGTTCTCGATGGGCCCGCTCGGCTCGCCGATCGCGCACATCGGCATCGAGCTGACCGACTCGCCCTACGTGGTGGTGAACATGCGCTCGATGACGCGCATGGGCCGCGCCGTCTACGACGTGCTCGGCACCGATGGCGAATTCGTGCCCTGCGTGCACAGCGTGGGCAAGCCGCTGGCCGAGGGCGAGGCCGACGTGGCCTGGCCGTGCAACGACACCAAGTACATCGTCCACTTCCCCAACACGCGCGAGATCTGGTCGTTCGGCTCGGGCTACGGCGGCAATGCGCTGCTCGGCAAGAAGTGCTTCGCGCTGCGCATCGCGTCGAACATGGGCCTGAAGGCCGCCGAGCAGGACGGCACCGGCTGGCTCGCCGAACACATGCTCATCCTCGGCGTCACCTCGCCCGAGGGCCGCAAGTACCACGTCGCGGCGGCCTTCCCGTCGGCCTGCGGCAAGACCAACTTCGCGATGCTGATCCCGCCCGCCGGCCTCGGCGGCTGGAAGGTCACGACCATCGGCGACGACATTGCGTGGATCAAGCCGGGCGCCGACGGCCGCCTGCGCGCCATCAATCCCGAAGCCGGCTATTTCGGCGTGGCCCCGGGCACGAACGAGAAGACCAACTTCAACTGCATGGCCTCGCTGAAGGCGAACGTGATCTTCACCAACGTCGCGCTGACCGACGACGGCGACGTGTGGTGGGAAGGCATGGGCCCGGCGCCCGCGCACGCGATCGACTGGCAGGGCAAGGACTGGACGCCCGAGATCGCCAGGGAAACCGGCCGCAAGGCGGCGCACCCCAATGCGCGCTTCACCGTGCCGGCCGGCCAGAACCCGGTCATCGACGAGGCCTGGGACGACCCCGAAGGCGTGACCATCGACGCCTTCATCTTCGGCGGCCGCCGCAGCACCACGGTGCCGCTGGTGACCGAGGCGCGCAGCTGGGACGAGGGCGTGTACATGGCCGCGACGATGGGCTCGGAAACCACCGCCGCCGCTGCCGGCCAGCAGGGCGTGGTGCGGCGCGATCCGTTCGCGATGCTGCCGTTCTGCGGCTATCACATGGCCGACTACTTCGCGCACTGGCTGCGGCTGGGCGCCAAGCTGCAAAGCACCGGCGCCACGCTACCGCGCATCTTCTGCGTCAACTGGTTCCGCACCGACGAGAACGGCAAGTTCGTGTGGCCGGGCTTCGGCGACAACATGCGCGTGCTCAAGTGGATGATTGCCCGCATCGAAGGCCAGGCCGGCGCCGGCACCGAGCATGTGTTCGGCGTCACGCCGCTGTACGACGACCTCGACTGGAGCGGCCTCGACTTTTCGCGCGAGCAGTTCGGCAAGGTGACCAGCATCGACCGCGACGGCTGGCAGCAGGAATTCGCGCTGCATGCCGAGCTGTTCGCCAAGTTGCAGGACAAGCTGCCGGCACGGCTCGAAGAGATCAAGGCCGACTTCGAGAAGCGGCTCGCGGCCTGACCGCAGCCTGAACCACGGCGCCCGTGCAATGCGGGCGCCGGCCGCAGCGCCCGCGGGTTTGCGATGGCAGCCCGCGCGGCGAGCGGCTTAGACTGGCGGCTCCGATTTCAATCAATTCCCGCACGCCAAATGCATCTTCTCTCCATCTCCGCCGGGCGCGCCGCGCCGCTCGAAACCGCGCACGGCAAGGTCATGTCGGCCTATGTGAAAACGCCCGTCGAGGGTGGCCGCTCCACGGTGCGCCCGCTCGGCATCGAGGGCGACGAGCAGGTCGATCTGTCGGTGCATGGCGGCCTCGGCAAGGCGGTGTACGTCTACCCGTCCGAGCATTACGCGCTGTGGAACACCATGCGGCGCCAGGCGCTGCGGCCCGAGGGCCGGGTGATGGAAGCCGGCGTCATTCCCTATGCCGAGCTGCCCGATCTGCCCTGGGGCGCGCTGGGCGAGAACCTGACCATCGCCGGCCTGCTCGAAAGCGAAGTCTGGATCGGCGACCGCATGCGCTTTGGCGAGGTGGAGCTGGTGGTGACCGAGCCGCGCCAGCCCTGCTACAAGTTCGCGGCGGCGATGGGCTTCAAACATGCACCCAAGATGATGGTTCAGGCCGGCGTCTGCGGCTGGTATTGCGAGGTGCGGCGCAGCGGCGAGCTGGCGGCGGGCGAAAGCTTCGAGCTGATCGCCGGCGACCGCGTGCTCACCATCACCGAGCAGTTCGCGCTCACCACGCGCAAGCAGCGCGCGGGCTTCGGGCTGGCCTGAAAGCGGCCGCACACCGCGCGGCTGGGGTCTCGGGTCAAACCCGCAGCGCGCGCCCAAACGCAATGAATGCGGAATCGCGCCGGTAGAGTTGCGCCTCTTTCAATCCGCCGACGAGCCCCCCGCATGAAGACCAAAGCAGCCGTCGCCTGGCAGGCAGGCGCACCGCTCACCATCGAAACCGTCGATCTCGCCGGCCCGCGCGCCGGCGAAGTGCTGGTGGAAGTGAAGGCCACCGGCATCTGCCATACCGACTGGTACACGCTGTCGGGCGCCGACCCCGAAGGGCTGTTTCCGGCCATCCTCGGCCATGAAGGCGCGGGCGTGGTGGTGGACGTGGGCCCCGGCGTCACCAGCCTGAAGAAGGATGACCATGTCATCCCGCTCTACACGCCCGAATGCCGGCAGTGCAAGTTCTGCCTGTCGCGCAAGACCAATCTCTGCCAGTCGATCCGCGCGACCCAGGGCAAGGGCCTGATGCCCGATGCGACCAGCCGCTTCTCGCTCGACGGCAAGCCCATCCTGCATTACATGGGCACCAGCACCTTCAGCAACTACATCGTGGTGCCCGAGATCGCGCTGGCCAAGATCCGCAGCGACGCGCCCTTCGACAAGGCCTGCTACATCGGCTGCGGCGTGACCACTGGCGTGGGCGCCGTGGTGTTCAGCGCCAAGGTGGAGGCCGGTGCCAATGTGGTGGTGTTCGGCCTCGGCGGCATCGGCCTCAACGTGATCCAGGGCGCGAAGATGGTCGGCGCCGACAAGATCATCGGCGTGGACCTGAACCCGGAACGCGAAGCGATGGCGCGCAGCTTCGGCATGACGCACTTCGTCAACCCGAAGGAAGTCGACAACGTGGTCGACGCGATCGTGCAGATCACCGACGGCGGCGCCGACTACAGCTTCGAGTGCATCGGCAACACGAAAACCATGCGCCAGGCGCTGGAGTGCTGCCACAAGGGCTGGGGCCAGAGCTTCATCATCGGCGTGGCGGCGGCAGGCGAGGAAATCTCGACCCGGCCGTTCCAGCTGGTGACCGGGCGCGAATGGAAGGGCTCGGCCTTTGGCGGCGCGCGCGGCCGCACCGACGTGCCCAAGATCGTGGACTGGTACATGGAAGGCAAGATCCGCATCGACGAGCTCATCACGCACACGCTCAAGCTCGAAGACATCAACAAGGGTTTCGAGCTGATGAAGAGCGGCGAGTCGATCCGTTCGGTGGTGCTGTACTGATGGCCATCACCACGCTCTCCGAACACGCGTGCTTTGGCGGCACGCAGGGCTTCTATCAGCACGAATCGAGCGTGATCGGCCTGCCGATGCGCTTTGGCGTCTACCGCCCGCCGCAAGCGGCGCTGGGTCCGGTGCCGGTGCTGTTCTATCTGGCCGGCCTCACCTGCACCGAGGAAACCTTCGCGATCAAGGCCGGCGCCCAGCGCGTGGCCGCGCGCCTCGGGCTGATGCTGGTGACGCCCGACACCAGCCCGCGCGACACCGGCGTGGCCGGTGCCAGCGATGCCTGGGACCTGGGCCACGGCGCCGGCTTCTACCTCGACGCCACGCAGGAGCCGTGGGCGCAGCGCTGGCGCATGGGCAGCTACATCAACGAGGAGCTGCGCGCGCTGGTGCTGGCCGAGTTCCCGGCCGATGCAGCGCGCGCGGGCATCTTCGGGCACTCGATGGGCGGGCATGGCGCGCTCACGCTGGCGCTGAAAAACCCCGCGCTGTGGCGCAGCGTGTCGGCGTTCGCGCCGATTGCCGCGCCGTCGCTGTGCCCCTGGGGCGAGAAGGCGTTTGGCGCCTATCTGGGCGCCGACCGTGCGCCATGGGCGGCGCATGACGCGTCGGCGCTGATCGAGGCCGGCGCGCGCGCGCCGGCGCTGCTGGTCGATCAGGGCCTGGGCGACAAGTTCCTGGCCGAGCAGCTCAACATCGACCGGTTCGAGGCGGTGTGCGCTGCGGCCGGCCAGCCGCTGACGCTGCGGCGCCATGCGGGCTACGACCACGGCTACTTCTTCATCGCGAGCTTTGTGGAAGAGCACCTGGAGCATCACGCGCGGACGCTGGGGTGAGGCGGAAGGTGGCCGCGGCTTGCCGCGGTCACTTTCCAATGCAGAACGCCGAGAAGATTTTCCCAAGCAAGTCATCGGCCGTGAACGCGCCGGTGATGCTCGCCAGCGCCTCCTGAGCGAGGCGCAGCTCCTCGGCAAACAGGTCGAGATGCGCATCGTCGAGCGGCGGCGCGTGGCTGCCGGCCACGCCGTCGCCGCCAGTCACATTGGCGCGCGCCTGCGCCAGATGCTCGCGCGCAGCCCGCAGCGCCTCCAGGTGACGCGAGCGCGCGGTGATGGTCCCTTCCTGCGCCTGCGGCACGCCAACCGCCGCCAGCACCCGCGCGCGCAGCTCATCCAGCCCCAGCCCCTGGCGCGCGCTGATGAACACCGCATCCGCCGCGCCCGGCTCCGTCGGCGCGCCCGCCAGATCGACCTTGTTGAACACCCGCAGCACCGGCACGCCGGCCGGAAAGCGCGCCGCGATGACCGCATTCTCGGCAACGTCGGCGGTCGTGAGGTCATGCACATGCAGCACCAGATCGGCGCGCTCGATGGCCGCCCAGCTGCGCTCGATGCCGATGGCTTCCACCGCGTCCTCGGTCGCGCGCAGACCGGCGGTATCGACGATGACGAGCGGAATGCCGTCGATGGCCAGCGTCTGCTCGACCCGGTCGCGCGTGGTGCCGGCCACCGGCGTCACGATCGCCACCTCGGCGCCTGCAAGCGCATTCAGCAGGCTCGACTTGCCCGCATTGGGCACGCCGGCCAGCACCACGCGCAGACCGTCGCGCAGCAGCGCGCCATGACGCGCGCGCGCCAGCAGCGCATCGAGTTCGGCTTCCACGCGCGCCAGTTGGCCAAGCGCGTCGGAGGCTTGCAGAAAGTCGATCTCCTCCTCGGGGAAATCCAGCGTCGCCTCGACCAGCAGCCGCAGATTGGTCAGCCGCTCGACCAGCGCATGGATGTCGGCCGAGAAGCGCCCGTCGAGCGAGGCGGCGGCGCCGCGCGCGGCGGCCTCGGTCTGGGCCGAGATCAGGTCGGCGACCGCCTCGGCCTGGGCCAGATCGAGCTTGTCGTTGAGGAAGGCGCGGCGCGTGAATTCGCCCGGCTCGGCCAGCCGCAGCGGCACGCCGGCGGCGCGCGCGATGTCGAGGCAGCGCGCCACCAGCATGCGCAGCAGCACCGGGCCGCCGTGCGCCTGCAACTCCAGCACATGCTCGCCGGTGTAGGAATGCGGCGCGGCGAACAGCAGCGCGATGCCGCGGTCGATGGGCTGGCCGGCGGCATCGAGGAAGGCACCGTAATGCGCATGGCGCGGCGCCGGCGCCCGGCCGACGATGGCGCGCACGAGCCAGTCGAGCGCGGCCGCGCTGCCATCGGCATCGCGCCCGCCCGAGATGCGCACCACGCCGATGCCGCCCTGGCCCGGCGCGGTGGCAACGGCAATCACCGGATCGTCGTCGTGAAGAGGCATAGCGAGTACTCCAAATGACGACGGGCCGGAGGCTTGCGCATCCGGCCCGTGCGGGCTGTCGTTGTCAGGCGCCGCAGGGCGCCATCAGGCCATCGCGCTCAGGCGCGGCCGAAGATCGGCTTGCCTTCGATGGTGCGCGTGATCTGCCATTGCTGGGCGATCGACAGGCAGTTGTTGACGACCCAGTACAGCACCAGCCCGGCCGGGAAGAAGAACATCATCCCGCCGAAGATCAGCGGCATGAACATCATCATCTTGGCCTGCACGGGATCGGGCGGCGCCGGATTGAGACGCTGCTGGATGAACATGGTGCCGACCATCAGCGCCGGCAGGATGAACCACGGATCGCTCGCGGCCAGATCGTGAATCCAGCCGATCCACGGCGCGTTGCGCATTTCCACCGCCGCGCCGAGCGTCCAGTACAGCGCCATGAAGACCGGAATCTGCACGACGATCGGCAGGCAGCCGCCGAGCGGATTGATCTTCTCGGTGCGGTACAGCTCCATCATCGCCATCTGCTGCTTCTGCTTGTCGTCGGCGTATTGCTCGCGCAGCTTTTGCAGGCGCGGCGTGACGGCACGCATCTTGGCCATCGAGCGATAGCTCGCGGCCGACAGCGGATAGAACACCGCCTTGACCAGCACGGTCAGCGCGATGATGGCCCAGCCCCAGTTGCCGATCAGCGAGTGGAACTTCTGCAGCAGCCAGAACAGCGGCTTGGCCACGACGGTGAGCCAGCCGTAGTCCACCACCAGATCGAGGCCCTCGACCTTGAGCTTGTCGTTGAGCGCTTCGAGCGACTTCTGATCCTGCGGGCCGACGAAGAGATTGCTCTCGACGGTCTTGGTCGTGCCCGGGGCGATGGCGCCGAGCGGCTGCACGGCGGCGATCGAGTAGAGGTTGCTGTCGACCTTGCGCGCGCGGAATTCGCGCTCGCTGCCGGCCTGCGGAATCCAGGCGGTCACGAAGTAGTGCTGCACGATCGAGATCCAGCCGTTGTCGGCCGGCTTGGGCAGCTCGACCTTGTTCTTCTCGATGTCGGACCAGCTCAGCTTCTTGAAGTGGGTCTCGGCGCTGTAGAGCGCGGGCCCGCTGAAGGTCGAATAGAAGCGCGATTCGCCGGCCGGCTTGCCGTCGTCGCGCGTGATCTGCAGGTAGAGCGACGGCGACACGGGCTGCTCGCCGGTGTTGACCACCTCATGGCGCACCGCGATGTCGTAGGCGCCGCGGCGCAGCGTCCAGATTTCGCGCAGCTTGACGGCGCCGCTGGCGGCTTCGAACACCACGTCGAGCTTGTCCTGGCCGGGCGCGAGCGCGGTCGGGCCTTCGACCCATGCAAACGGCGTGCGGTGGTTGGGCAGGCCTTCGCCGATCAGGCCGGTCTGCGCGAGGTAGACGCGCTCGCCCGGGCGGTTGTCGAGCAGCACGATGTTGCGGGTCTCGTCGACCGCGTCGCGCTGGCGCAGCAGCTCGGCGCGCACCAGCTGGGCGCCGACGGTGTCGAATTGCAGCGCGAGCACATCGGTCGTGATGTCGACCTTGCGGGTTTCGATCGCCGGCGCCGGCTCGCCCGACGGGACGGCGCCGGGCGTGGCCGTGCCGTTGGCGGCGGTCGGCACATCGGCATGGCCGGCGGCGGGCACGGGCGCCGTAGCGGTCGGGCCGCCGAACAGCGTGCCTTGGCCGCTGTGCTTGAGCCAGGCTTCCCAGAGAAGGAGAAGGGAGATCGAGAAGACCACCCAGAGGATCGTGCGGCGGATATCCATGAAGTCTCGGACAGGGCACGCGGGCGCTATCGGCCGGCGCGCTTGTGGGGCTTTCGGGACGCGCGGGGCGCGTGCGGAGCGCGGATTGTAGCGGTGCGCCCTGTCAGTGCCGGGACGGCGCGGCGGGCTTCGTCGGACGGTTGCGCCAGTCGTCGGGAACCGGGTCGTGGCCGCCTTCGCACCACGGATGACAGCGCAGCAGACGGCGCGCGCCGAGATAGCTGCCGGCTGCCGCGCCGTGCCGCTCGATCGCCTCGGCGGTGTACTGCGAGCAGCTCGGCACGAAGCGGCATTGCTGCCCGATCCACGGGCTGAGCCAGAAGCGATAGCCGCGAATCAGCGCGAGCAGCAGCCGGCTCGGCAATGAGAGGAGGAATCGCATCGCGCGCCGCTCAGGCCGCGTCGGACGCGACCGGCAGGGACGCCGGCGGGCGCACATGGCGCGCGAGCAGCTGGTCGACCTCGCCGCGCAGCACATGGCGAAAGCTCACGCGGTCGGTGCTCTTGCGTGCCTTGACACTGTCGGCACCCAGCTCGCGCCGGGCGCGGAAGACGTAATCGCCGGGCCGCAGACCGCTGTCGATGGCAGCACGCAAAGCCTCGCGGGCAATGCGGCGCGCGAGATTGCGGTCGACCGCGCGACGCACGGCCTTGCGCCCGATCACGCAGCCAAAACGCCAGTCGGGGACCGGTGCCGTGAGGTGTTCGGGAGGAGCGGGACGGTCGGCTGCCGCGAGCACGAAGAGATCGAAATGAACCGATCCGCCGGCGCGACGCCGTTTCATGACGGCCGAGAAGGCCGTCGGGCCGACGAGTGCGCAAAAGCGCTTCATCGCACCGAATTTGAGCTGGACGACCTGGGCGCAGCGCCTGTCGGCGCAGGCCGCAAGACAGCCAAACTCAGACGGCCAGGCGCTTGCGGCCCTTGGCGCGACGCGCGGCGATGACGGCGCGACCGCCCTTGGTGCGCTGACGCACGAGGAAGCCGTGAGTGCGCTTGCGACGGACGACCGAAGGTTGGTAGGTGCGTTTCATGGCGAAATCTCGCTGAATTGGACTCTGGGGAACCCGGCATTCTTCGGGGGTTTTGTCCATCTGTCAACAAGCTACTGCCCGAGCCCGTCCGGCAGACCAATCTCTCGCGCTGAGCAAACCTGTGGATAACTTGTGGCCCGACCGGTAGAATCTGCGGTCTCTCCAGCGTCGCGGCTCGCCTGCGCACGACGGGATCGGCAAGGCTTCACCGGGCAATCGGCCCGAGAGTCGGCCGGTTCATCCGTCGGCCCGGCATGCATGTCCCGCCCGCCGCGCAACCGCTTCGAACACGAACCCATGAACCCGGCCTGCCCACGGCATGCCGCGCGGACGCAATGGTCGCCCGCCCTTCGGCCCCGACCCCATTTCCTCGCCCGCAATCGACACCTCCTCTATGCAAGCTTTTTGGGATGAATGCCTGCGCCGGCTCGAAGAAGAGCTGCCGCCGCAGCAATTCAAGACCTGGATCAAGCCGCTCAGCGTGCAGGCGCTCGACACCGACAACCGTCGTGTCGAGATCGCCGCACCGAACCGCGTGAAACTCGACTGGGCGCGCTCGCAATTCGCGGGGCGGCTGTCGGAACTGGCGAACGAGCTGCTCGCCGGGCCGGCCGAAGTGCGCTTCGTGCTCGCCGGCGCCATCGTGCGGCCGACGTCGACCGCAGCGGCCGCCGCGCAGGCAGCGCCCGCCGCCAGCCCGCCGCCCGCGCCACAGCGCCCGGCCGTGGCCGCGCCGGCGGTCGTCACCACGCGCCGTGGCGGCAGCGACGACGACATCGTCGACCCGGACGCGCACGAAATGCCCGCGCCCGCCGGCCTGCACTCGCCGGCCGACCATCACGATCCGAGCCCGGCGCACGAGCGCTCGCGCCTGAATCCCGACCTCATCTTCGACAACCTGGTCACCGGCAAGGCCAACCAGCTGGCGCGCGCCGCCGCCAACCAGGTGGCCGAGAACCCGGGCGTCTCGTACAACCCGCTGTTTTTGTACGGCAGCACGGGCTTGGGCAAGACCCACCTGATCCACGCCATCGGCAATGCGGTGCTGGCCAATTCGCCGGGCGCGCGGGTGCGCTATGTGCACGCCAACCAGTACGCCAACGACGTGGTCAAGGCCTACCAGCGCAAGAGCTTCGACGAGTTCAAGGCCTACTACCAGTCGCTCGACATGCTGCTGATCGACGACATCCAGTTCCTGGCCAACAAGACCCGCACGCAGGAAGAGTTCTTCTATGCCTTCGAGGCGCTGGTGGCCGCGCGCAAGCAGATCATCATCACCAGCGACACCTATCCCAAGGAGCTGACCAACATCGAGGACCGGCTCAAGTCGCGCTTCGAATCGGGGCTCACGGTGGCGATCGAGCCACCGGAGCTGGAGATGCGGGTCGCCATCCTCATCAAGAAGGCTGACCTGGAGGGTGTGGATATCTCCGAGGAAGTGGCCTTCTTCATCGCCAAGCATCTGCGCAGCAATGTGCGCGAGCTGGAAGGCGCGTTGCGCAAGGTGCTGGCCTATTCGTCGTTCCACGGCCGGCAGGTGACGGTGGAAGTGGCCAAGGACGCGCTGCGCGATCTGCTCGCGGTGCGCAGCGGCCAGATCACGGTCGAGAACATCCAGAAGACGGTGGCCGACTACTACAAGATCAAGGTCGCCGACATGTACTCCAAGCGCCGGCCGACCAACATCGCCAAGCCGCGCCAGATCGCGATGTACCTGGCCAAGGAACTCACGCAGAAATCGCTGCCCGAGATCGGCGAGCTGTTCGGCGGGCGCGATCACACGACCGTGTTGCATGCGGTGCGCAAGATCGCCAACGACCGCCAGAACGACACCGAACTCAATCACGCGCTGCATGTGCTGGAGCAGACGCTGAAGAGCTGATCGGTCGGCAAAGCTGTGGAAAAGCTCGGCAGCGTTTGTGCTCAACCGGCGGTTCGGGCGTTTGGCCGGTTTGTTGTCCCCAGCTGCCCACAACCCGCAGGCGCGCAATCACGCCGCTTGTACCTGACTCCAAGGCACTGATTTGAAAGATGAAAGCCGATTTGTCCACAGAAAAGTCGGTCGATCATCATCAAGGTCAATTCAATAAAAGAACTTCAGGAACAAGACCATGACCGGCCCAAAACCCCGTCATTGCAGACCAGATGGCGCTTGCCGATGCGCGCATTGCCCGACCGGCATCGCAGCCAAAATCTGTGGAAAAGCCGGGCGCCATTTGTGAGCAAACGGCGGTTTGAAAGAAACCGCCAAAAACAGTCCCTGGCTGTCCACAAGGCGCCGGACTGAAGGACGCAGGCTTCTGCCTACAAGCAACCCCTTGATTCGATGACGGAAACGCTGGTTATCCACAGAAAACGCGACCGATCATCATCACTTTCATTCAGTCATAGAAACTTCTTCAAGGAAAAACCATGCAGCTCGTCCAGACCCAGCGGGACACCCTGTTGCGCCCCTTGCAGATCGTCAGCGGCATCGTCGAGCGGCGGCATACGCTGCCGATCCTGGCCAACATCCTGGTGCGCAAGCAGGGTGAGGAAATCGCGTTCGTCGCGACCGACATCGAGATCCAGATCACCACGCGCGCTGCCATCGGCGCCGGCAAGGACGACGCGAGCACCACGGTTGCCGCGCGCAAGCTGCTCGACATCCTTCGCGCGCTGCCGGGCGGCGACGTGAAACTCACGCTGGCCGACAAGAAACTCGGCATCGACAGCGGCAAGTCGCGCTTCAAGTTGCAGACGCTGCCGGCGGAAGACTTTCCGGTCGTCAATACGCCAGACAAATTCATCGCGTCCTTTTCCATGCCCGAAAAGACGCTCAAGCGGCTGTTCGCTCAGGTGCATTTCGCGATGGCCCAGCAGGACATCCGCTATTACCTGAACGGTTTGCTGCTGGTGACGGGCGCGGGCCGGGTATCGGCCGTGGCGACCGACGGCCACCGGCTGGCATTTGCCACCCATGAAATCGAAGGCGAAGTGCCGAAGGCCGACGTCATCATTCCGCGCAAGACGATTCTCGAATTGCAACGCCTGCTGGGCGACGGCGAAGAAGCCGTCAAGATCGAGATTGCGCAGAACCAGATCCGATTCACGTTTGGCGAAATCGAACTCATCAGCAAGCTGGTCGAGGGCAAGTTTCCCGATTACCAGCGCGTGATTCCGAGCGGCTATACCAAGAACTTTGCGATTCGCCGCGAAGAACTGCTGCATTCGCTGCAACGCGCAGCCATTTTGACGAGCGACAAGTTCAAGGGCGTGCGGCTGTCATTGCAGACTGATGCGCTGTCGATCAGCTCGACCAATGCCGAGCAGGAAGACGCGCTCGAAGAACTGGAAATTGCCTGGACGCATGAGCCGCTCGATATCGGCTTCAACGTGAGCTATCTGCTCGATGTGCTCAACAATCTCAAGAATGAAACCGTGCAGGTCGCGCTCGGCGATGCCAATTCATCGGCGCTGCTGACCCTGCCCGAGGATGAAAGCTTCAAGTACGTGGTAATGCCGATGCGCATTTGAGCATCGACCTTGCAATGACAAGGCCCGCGCCGGCCCGGATTCAATTCGGCGACACCGCAATACCAGTGATTGGGAAACCAGCATGACCGACGCCCGACAACCCGAAGAACAAGCCTCCGACAACACGCAATCCGCCGCAAGCCGCGGTTATGGCGCCGAATCGATCCAGATCCTTGAAGGATTGGAAGCCGTGCGCAAGCGACCCGGCATGTATATCGGCGATACCTCGGACGGCACCGGTCTGCATCATCTGGTGTTCGAAGTTGTGGACAACTCCATCGACGAGGCGCTGGCCGGCTATTGCGACGACATCGTCGTGACCATCCATACCGACAATTCCATTTCGGTCACCGACAACGGGCGCGGTATTCCGACGGGCGTGAAATTCGACGACAAGCACGAGCCCAAGCGCTCGGCGGCCGAAATCGCGCTGACCGAATTGCATGCCGGCGGCAAGTTCAACCAGAACAGCTACAAGGTGTCTGGCGGGCTGCACGGCGTGGGCGTGAGCTGCGTGAATGCGCTGAGCAAATGGCTGCGCCTGACGGTGCGCCGCGACGGCAAGGCCTATTTCATGGAATTCCGCCAGGGCGTGCCGCAGGACCGCGTGCTCGAAACGGTGGATGGCGTGGAAATCTCGCCGCTCAAATTGCTGGGCCCGACCGAAATGCGCGGCACCGAAGTGCATTTCCTGCCCGATGACACGATCTTCACCAATGTTGAATTTCAGTACGAAATCCTCAACAAGCGGCTGCGCGAATTGTCGTTCTTGAACAATGGCGTGCGCATCCGGCTGGTGGATCAGCGCCAGAACAAGGAAGAAGACTTTGCACTGACCGGCGGCGTAAAGAGCTTTGTCGATTACATCAATCGCGCCAAGACGGTGCTGCATCCGACCGTGTTTTATGCCACCGGCGAAAAGCTGCTCGACAACGGTCTGACCATCACCGTGGAAGTGGCGATGCAATGGAACGAGAGCTATGCCGAGCAGGTGCTCTGTTTTACCAACAATATTCCGCAGCGCGACGGCGGCACGCATTTGACCGGCCTGCGCGCGGCCATGACCCGCATCATCAACAAGTACATCGAGGAACATGAATTCGCCAAGAAGGCGAAAGTGGAAACCGGTGGCGATGACATGCGCGAAGGTCTGGCCTGCGTATTGAGCGTGAAAGTCCCTGAGCCCAAATTCAGCAGCCAGACGAAAGACAAGCTGGTGTCGAGCGAAGTGCGCGGCCCGGTGGAAGAAATCGTCGCCAAGGCGCTCGAAGACTTTCTGCTCGAAAAGCCGATCGACGCCAAGATCATCTGCAACAAGATCGTCGATGCGGCGCGGGCGCGCGAAGCGGCCCGAAAGGCGCGCGACATGACGCGCCGCAAGGGCGTATTGGATGGCGCCGGCCTGCCCGGAAAACTGGCCGATTGCCAGGAAAAAGACCCGGCCAAATGCGAGCTGTATATCGTCGAGGGCGATTCGGCGGGCGGCTCGGCCAAGCAGGGGCGTGACCGCAAGTTCCAGGCAATTCTTCCGCTGCGCGGCAAGGTATTGAATGTGGAACGCGCGCGTTTCGACAAGCTGGTGAGCAGCGAGCAGATTGCGACGCTGATTACCGCAATGGGCACCGGCATTGGCACCGGCGGCGGAACGGACGATTTCAATCCGGACAAGCTGCGCTATCACCGCATCATCATCATGACCGACGCGGACGTGGACGGCGCGCATATCCGCACGCTGCTGCTCACGCTGTTCTATCGGCAAATGACGCCGCTGGTGGAACGCGGCCATATCTATATCGCTCAGCCGCCGCTTTACAAGGTGAAGCACGGCAAGGACGAACGCTATGTAAAGGACGATGCCGAATTCGACGCGCACATGCTCAAGCTGGCGCTGAATGACGCGGAATTGATTCCGGCCGAAGGCGCAATTGCCATCAGTGGCGAAGCGCTCGGCGAATTGTCACGCAAGCACTTGGTGGCGCAATCGGTGGTGCGGCGGCTGTCGCGGCTGATCGATGAAAAGACGCTGCATGCAATTGCCGATGGCGTGCGGCTTGATCTGGACAGCCTGGCCGGCGCCGAAGAAAGCGCCGCCGCATTGCGCGCGGTATTGGGCAATGGCACGGTGCATGTTTATGCCCAGCTCAATGTCAAGACCGAAAAGCATCAGCTGCGAATCGAGCGGGTGATTCACGGCAATGTGCGCGTGAGCGTGATCGATGCCGACTTTGTGCATGGCGCCGATTATTCGACGCTGGCCGATGCGGCAATGACTTTCCGCGATCTGGTCGGCGAAGGCGCAAGGATCGCGCGCGGCACCGGCGAAAAGCGCAAGGAAGCCGGCGTGCGCGATTTCCGCGAGGCAATGGCCTGGCTGATGGTCGAAGCGCAGCGCGGCGTGCAGGTGCAGCGCTACAAGGGCCTGGGTGAAATGAATCCCGAGCAGTTGTGGGAAACGACGATGGACCCGACCGTGCGGCGGCTGTTGCGAGTGCAGGTTTCGGATGCGATTGCGGCGGATGAAATCTTTACTACGCTCATGGGCGACGATGTGGAGCCGCGCAGGGAGTTTATTGAGCGGAATGCGTTGTCGGCCGGCAATATCGACGTTTGATTGTTGTCGGGTGACACGGATAGTGAAATCCGTGCCAAGTAAGTGAAAGATTGCTGACGCAGTTGTTGAAAGATTCCTAGAGGGGGCTGCGGCGCCAGACATGGCGTGAGAGGTTGGACCCAGAAGCGCTTCTAGCTGGCTCCACATAGACGGAGACCGGCGCCCCTCTGGTTAGATTTGGGAGAGCTCTCACCGAAGAGCCACCGCGCACGATAACGAGGAATAGTCGTGTCACGCCCCCTCCGCAAGTACACGCTTGACGGCGTTCTCTATTGCCGTCGCGCATTAGTTGAAGCAGAGCTAGTCGATCTAGCCGCCACCAGCCCTCAGGAACTGGAGGCACGCGCTGCTGCAAGGAAAAGCAGTGCGCCAGGTTTTGTATCGTCTGAGGCACTGCTGTACTTCATCCGCAACGCGCCTGCCGGCGCTCACCGCGACAAGCTCACACACGCGCTTCTTGACCGCGTTGTTCAGCTGGCTAGGCCGACTTCCAGGTCGGGCGGCGCCGTCGCGTCGCTGACCGAGAAGAACATCCAGGAGGAAGTCGTCGACCGCTTCGTCGACCTGCTGCTCAGCGACCGGTTGGAGTACGAGGAGCGTCTCGATTTCTACGAAGTCAACTTCAATTCGGCCGTCGCAGGTGATCGCTACGACGCAAGCGACCGCCATTGGAAGCATGAGAATCGGACAGAGGAGCTTGGCACGAACGATGATGATGTGCCCAAGCATGTCCACGAAGCCATGGGCGAGTACGACCCATTCAACGCCGACGCGCTCGACGAAAAAAATTACTGGTTGCTCCTCGATGAAGCGATTGACAACCTGCCTGAATTCCAAAGGAGGATCGTCGTGATGCTGCGCCAGGAAGTCCCCATCGAGTCGAGCGACCCCTCAGTTAGCTCTATCAGCAAAGTGCTGGGCAAGACCCCGAAGACCATCGCTACGCACCGGGATAAGGCTTTCGCATCGTTGCGGCGTCGTCTCGAGAGCAAGGGGAGGCTGTGATGACCAGAAATCATGCAATCCCAGCAGAAGACGTCCTCAGGGCCTTTGCTATGGACTTTGAACCTGGCGCCGGCGTCCTTCAGCGCTACCTTGCTAAGTACCCTGAGCACGCAATCGCGTTGGTCGATCTTTCCAGAGAACTTTCTCGTGAGATTGACGACGACGATCCGCCAAGCGCCGCGGAAGTAGCGCTCGTTTCTTCACGTATGGAACGGCTTCGAGAGAGCAGTGTGTCCCTGGAGACCCTTCAAGCTGCTCCAGCGAAGACCTTCACACAGGCGTTCGATGTACTTGCCCTGCCGTTGCAGGTTGGTGTTGCATTCCGCGAACGTCGAATAGACGTAACGACCTTACCCCGACGCATGGCCTCGACTGTGGCGGAGGCGTTGAAAACATCGACAGAGACGCTTCTCTCGTATCTCACGCTTCCTCCGATGGTCTCAGCAGTCCGCGCTAAGAAGTCGACCGTCAAGCCAACAGCACCTGAGAAGGTGTCATTCGAGACGGTCTTGCGAGACGCTGGTCTCGACGAACATCAGATTTCGAACCTGCTCCGCGAGGAGTAGTCATGGACCCCATAGAGCTGGGGAGGCAGCACGCTCGGCGACTGCATGACGCGGCCGTTCTGAGTGGACGCAATCCGTGGTCACCGTATGAATTTGCTGTCGGCATAGCCAAGGACCTCGGCATCAAGGTCGAAAGCTGCGCTCCAGGTGGCGCGCTCCTCGATGGAGGGCGAGCCAACTTTGATCCCGACGTCCCCCTCATCGTCCATGAGAAAAAAGGGTTGCCCTTCGAACAGGCGTTCCTGGTAGCGCACGAAATCGGGCACGCACAACTGGGTGACGGCGAACAAGAGGCTGAGCCTGCGGCGAACATCGACCCGGCCCGTACCTCGGAAGCGGCACCTGTCGGGATGGACCGCGTCGTCGACTACAGCCGACGCCAGCGAAGGGAGGTCCAGATGGACCTCTTTGCGCGGGAGCTTCTTCTTCCTCGGCACGTAATTGTCGATCAGCATGTAGCCCAAAGCCAAACCTGCTCCGACATTGCGGCGCGCCTTGGGGCCCCGTTCGAAGTCGTCGCGCAGCAGATGCTGGACGCCCTGTTGCTCCCAGCCTTTCCGAACGTCGTCGCGGCGGAACCGGTCGAAATACCGCTGAACGACAAGCAGAGAACCGCGGCCGAACACCGTGGCGCTGCGTTCTTGCTCCAGGCCGGTCCAGGTACGGGGAAGACGCGCACACTGGTGGCCCGTGTCGAGGGCTTGCTCGACGATGGCGTTGACCCCAGGCGCATCCTCCTCCTTACCTTTTCGAACAAGGCTGCCGGAGAGATGGCAGAGCGGCTTGCGCAAAAGCGCCCACAGCAAGCGGCCGCGCTGTGCATTGGTACGTTTCACAGCTTTGGCCTGGACATCCTCAGGCGGTTCAACGACCGGTGTGGGCTACCTGCGGACCCTCGGCTGATGGACCGCACCGAGGCCGTTGAATTGCTCGAAAACGAGTTCCCTCGGCTCGGCCTTAAGCGCTACCGAAATCTGTACGACCCCTCTCAGACAGTGGCCGACATCCTGACCGCGGTCTCCCGTGCTAAGGACGAAGTCACTGGCCCTCATGCTTACCTTGCCCTGGCTCATGACATGCGCGCAGCGGCGACCGACCCAGCCGCCCTCGAAGCCGCTGAGAAGGCGGAAGAGGTTGCCAAGGTCTACGCGTTCTACGAGGAGCTCAAGGCCACGGCGGGGAGCGTCGATTTCGGTGACTTGGTCATGCAGCCAGTGCTCCTGCTAGAGCGCGACGAGGAGGTCAGGACCCAGCTGCAGGGCGACTATGACCACATCTTGGTCGACGAGTACCAAGACGTGAATCGAAGCAGCGTGCGGCTGCTCACGGCCCTCAAACCCACCGGGGAGAACCTGTGGGTGGTTGGGGATGCCAAGCAGTCCATCTATCGCTTCCGGGGGGCCTCGTCGTTCAACATGGCGCGGTTCGGCCACCAGGACTTCCCAGGAGGGGTCCGAGACAGCCTGGACATTAACTACCGCTCCACCTCGGAAATCGTCGGCGCCTTCTCGACCTTCGCGGCCACCATGAGTGCAGCGGATGGGCCTACGGCGCTCAAAGCCGACCGCGGCGCCGGTGGCGCAAAGCCAGAAATCATCACGGTCGGTGGTGGCGCACTCGTGACGCCGGCGCTCGTCGACAGCATTGAGCGCTTCCGGACAGCAGGCTTCCGCTATCGCGACCAGGCGGTTCTCTGCAGAGGCAATGACAGGCTGTCCGACACCGGCCAAGAGCTTGAGCGTGCCGGCGTGCCCGTACTGTTCTTGGGCAGCCTTTTCGAGCGTACCGAGATAAAGGACTTGGTTGCGGTGCTGACGCTCCTCGTGGACAGGCGTGCAATGGGCCTGATTCGCACCGCTTGCTGGCCCGAGTTCGCGATGACGCTTGAAGACGCAGTGCGCGTGTTTGGGCACTTGCGCAATGTAGAGGTTGAGCCTGGAGCATGGCTGCAAGGAGCACCCGACGTCACGCTAGGCGGGCAGGCCGCCTTGGCTGCACTTGGCGTTGCGCTGGACGGTTTCACTGCCACTTCTCAACCCTGGACGGTGCTGGCGACCCTATTGCTCGACCGGACCAGAATGGCTGCGCGCATTGCCGCGTCGTCCAGCGTTCCCGACCAGGCCCAAGGCATCGCCATCTGGCAGTTCATGAACTTCGTGCGGGTCCAGCCCAACGGTCAAGGTCTCCCGATCCAGCGCCTGGCGGACCGCGTCCGGAGGCTTCTACGTTTGCGCGACGACAGGGACCTCAGGCAACTTCCTGCGGCGGCCCAGGGCATCGACGCGGTGCGCCTGATGACTATCCACGGGTCAAAGGGCCTGGAGTTCCCTGTCGTCCACATGGTCGGTGTGAATCAGGACTCGATCCCGGGCGCCATCCGGCCCTCCAAGTGCCCGCCGCCGAACGGCATGGTCACAGGCGGGGAGGGCAGCCCAGATGAAATTGCCCGAGCCGCGCACAACGAGGAGCAGGAGTGCCTCTTCTACGTGGCAATGTCGCGAGCCAGGGACCGTCTAGCGTTCTACGCCGCCACGACGAAGTCCAACGGCTCCTCCAGGCTGTTGTCCAAGTTCCTCGAACGAATCGGCGGCGTGAAGCCAGAGCTCGTCACGCCATCGACGGTATTGCCGCCGGCCCCGGATGTCGCGCACATACCGGTGAACTTCTCAGGTACGCCGCGCTTCAGCGCTGAGGCGATTGCCCTCTACGAGGGGTGCGGGCGGCGGTTTCTGTACACGCACCTGCTGCAGGTCGGCGGCCGCCGACGAGTGAGCGCCTTCATGTTGATGCATGAGGCCATCCGGGACGTCTATAGGGCCGTCATCGCCCAGGGCGCCATTTCGGCTGGCCAGTGCGACACGCTAATCGCGGAGGCATTTGTGACCCATGGTCTTCATGACCACGGCTACGTTGAGGAATTCCGTGGCATGGCCTCGGCGATGCTTGGCTACTTCCTGGAGTCGCGTGCTGGCGCCTTGGTAGAAGCTCCCACTGCGTTGCGAATCACCTTTGACAACCATGAGGTTGAGGTCAGGCCTGACGAGGTCTTGGTGCGCAATGGGGTTCGAACGCTGCGGCGGGTCAAGACCGGGCACGCCACCAGTAGTGCAGGCAGGGACGTCGGAGCCGCCGCGTTCGCACTTGCGGCCCGCGCCGCCTTCCCGGACGCAATCGTGGAGTTGGTATACCTGGCCGACGCCGCTGCCCGACCGTTGGTGCTGACGACCAATCAACTGACCAAGAGTCAGGTCAAGTTGGGCGGCATCCTGGGCAACATCCGTGCTGGCAACTTCCGGGCAGAGGCGTCAGACATGACGTGCCCCAACTGCCCGGCGTTTTTCGTGTGCGGCGCTGTGCCGCAAGGCACCTTGCTGAAGTCTTTCTAAAAAAGTTTACCGGCGACGTCAGGTCGGTCCGATTGAGTGGATGTAGGGCAGCAGTGGAGCTGCCTACAGACTCCAAAAGGAACATATGAACTACGACGACGTTGGTGAAGCGATCCGCGAGGGTCGTGCCCTGAAGGAGGCTTCGGCCTACCGCATTCGGTTTGCCCTGGAAGGGCTGACCTTCCGCAACATTGATGTGCCGGACCCGGTTCCCACCGGTCGGCAAATCCTGGCCAGCGCGGGCCTGGACCACCGCGCTGACTACATTCTGTTCGCCTACCTGGACACGGGTGACTTCGAGGACGTCCGCCTCGATGAGACCTTCGACCTCCGCGGCAAGGGCGCCGAACGCTTCATTGCGTTCAAGTCTGACCGCGACTTCAAGTTCTCACTGAACGACCGCCAGCTGGCCTGGGGCCGCGCCGACATGCTGGGCAGCATCCTGTACGACCTCGCCGACGCGGCGCCGGACGAAGCCGTGTTCCTGGAAGTTCGCGGCGGTGAAGACCGCCTGATCGACCCCGACGAGCGCATCAACCTCGAAGCGCCCGGCATCGAGCGCTTCATCACCGCGCCCAAGCCGGACACGGGCTACGTCATCTTGGTCAACTCTGAAGAGAAGTCCGTGCCGGACAAGCATGTCACCTTCGAGCAGGTGGTCAAGCTGTACTACCCGAATGCGGGCAGCGAGACGAACGTCAAGTTCTCGATGACCTACCGCAATGCGGCCTCGCTCCCCCACGCCGGCGAGCTCGGCGAGGGCGGCTCCGTCGAAGTCAAGAAGCAAGGGACGATCTTCAATGTCACCCGCACTGTTCAGTCTTAATCCCGACCTCGCCCGCCTTCGTTCGGAGGGCTACTTCATGCGCATCCAGGGCAGCCTCCTGGTGATGCTGGAAGTGCCCTACGTCAACGCGCAGCGCGAGGTGCGCTTCGGCACGCTGTCGTCGGCCCTTGACTTGGCCGGCGACCGAACCCGCAAGCCTGAGACGCACGTCATCAACTGGGACGGCGACTTCCCCTGCAATGCCGACGGGACGCGGCTGCAGGGCATCTCGCATGCGGAGCCGAACACCGACCTTGGCCACGGGCTCAAGGCACGTTTCAGCTTCTCCAGCAAGCCGAACGATCTGGGCTACCCGGACTACTACGCCAAGATGTCGACCTACGCGACCATCGTGTCCGGGCCGGCTGCGGTGCTGCTGCCGGGGATCAGCCCGCGCGTGTTCCGCGGCGGCGACGAGGAAGAGGAGGCCAGTGTTTTCAACTACCTCGATACGGCCTCCAGCCGCGTCGGGATCGGCGCGCTGGCCGCTAAGCTGGAGCAGGAGGTCGTGGCCGTCATCGGCCTCGGCGGCACCGGTGGCTACATCCTCGACTTCGTCGCGAAGACGCCGGTGAAGCAGATCCGCCTTTTCGACGCAGACGATTTCCTGTCGCACAACGCCTTCCGTGCGCCTGGTGCACCGTCGCTGGATGAGCTGCGAGACGCGCCCAAGAAGGTGCACTACCTGAAGGACATTTACGGACGCATGCACCGCTTCATCGAAGCGCACCCTGTCGAGATGAAGGCGGAGACGCTCGGCCTGTTGGACGGCATCACATTTGCGTTCCTCAGCATGGATGCTGGCGACGAGAAGTGCGCTGTGGTGACCAAGCTCGAGGCGCTGGGCGTGACGTTCATCGACGTCGGCATGGGCTTGGAACTCACCAACGGCAGCCTGGGCGGCATCTTGCGCGTCACCACAAGCACGCCAGAGAAGCGCGAGCACGTTCACCAGGGCCGCATTTCCTTCGCGGGCGGTGGTGGTCAGGACCTTTACGCGTCCAACATCCAGGTTGCCGACCTGAACGCCCTGAACGCGTGCTTGGCAGTGGTGAAGTGGAAGAAGCTCCGAGGCTTCTACCGCGATCTGGAAAACGAACACCACAGCACGTACACCACAGATGGCGGCATGCTGCTCAATGGAGATCAGACATGATGCGTCACCAGACCTTGGAGCATCGCTTCGTCCGCAATGTCCCTCGCGAGCTGGATCCCGGCATGCTGTACATCTCGGTGGACTACGCAACCGCAGTTCACTCGTGCTGCTGCGGCTGTGGCGACCGAGTCGTGACGCCGTTTACGCCGACAGATTGGCGCATGACATTCGACGGTGAGTCGGTCTCGCTTGATCCGTCGGTGGGCAACTGGAACCAGAAGTGCCGGTCCCACTACGTGATACGCAGGAACCGCGTTCTGGAGGCCGGCCCTTGGTCTAACGCCCAGGTCGAAGCAGAACGTCGTCGAGACAAAAAGGCCAAAGCCGCCTATTTCGGCAAGACGGCAGACGTCCAACCCAGCGTAGTTTCCCAGGTGGATGACCGTGCGCCCAGCACAGCTGTGCAAGAGACGAACCACTCGTCGCAGAGCGTCTGGGCACGGGTAAAAGCGTGGCTCACTGGTTGAGCAGAGCGGCGGCGGCGGCCTGTCAGAAATTCTGTGTTCACTGCATAACCTCCCCCTGAAGGAGCCGCCATGCCCCGCAAACCCAGAACTCCCAAAGCCGCCGCCCCGGCGCTGCCCTCAATCCCGCCCGAACTGCTTGATCAATTCGCGAACGGCTCGATGAGCGTAAAGCCATCAACGCTGCCTCGATGGCCTTCAAGAAGGCATTGATCGAACGCGCGCTCGGCGCCGAATTGAGTCACCACCTCGGCTATTCCCCGGGCGCCGCCAAGCCGGCCGACAAGCCCAATCAGCGCAACGGCAAAAGCGCCAAGACCGTCCTCACCCAGGACGGCCCGGTTCGCATTGAAGTCCCGCGCGACCGCGACGGCAGCTTCGAGCCGATCCTGATCCCGAAGCACGAACGCCGCTTCACCGGCTTCGACGACAAGATCATTGCCATGTATGCGCGCGGCATGACGATGCGCGAGATTCAGGGCTTTCACGCCGAGCAATACGGCACCGAGGTTTCGCCGGAATTCATCAGCTCGGTGACCGATGCCGTCATGGCCGAAGTCACCGCCTGGCAGGCGCGCCCGCTGGAACCGATGGTTCCCGTCGTTTTCTTCGACGCCCTGCGCGTGAAGATTCGCGAAGACGCCGTCGTGCGCAACAAGGTGATTTACCTCGCGCTCGGCATCCGGTCCGACGGCACGCGCGACATTCTCGGGCTGTGGATCGAAAGCACCGAGGGCGCGAAGTTCTGGATGAAGGTCTTCGACGATTTGAAGACGCGTGGCGTGCACGACATCCTGATTGCCGTAACCGACGGGCTGAAAGGCATAGGCGATGCGCTCAGCGCCGTGTTCCCGGCGACGACCTTGCAGACCTGCATCGTCCATCTGATTCGCAACAGCCTCGATTACGCGAATTAGAAGGAGCGCAAGGCGCTGGCGGCGGCGATCCGGCCGATCTACAGCGCACCGAGTGCGGAGGCGGCCGAGGCGGAATTGCTGGCGTTCGAGGCCGGACCGTGGGGCATCAAATTCCCGACGGTCGTCGCGGCCTGGCGCCGCGCCTGGGATCGGGTGATTCCGTTCTTCGCCTTCCCGCCCGAGATTCGCAAGATCGTCTACACGACCAATGCGCTGGAGAGCGTGAACGCGCAGCTGCGCAAGATCATCAAGACGCGCGGCCACTTCCCGAGCGACGACGCGGCCAGCAAGCTGCTGTGGCTGGCGCTACGCAATATCACGGCGGATCGGTCGCGCGCCGCGCATGACTGGAAGGCGGCGATGAATCAGTTCGCGATTCTTTAGGCGGAGCGGTTCATGCAGCCGGGGCGGGGGATGTGAGGCTTGCGCTGGAACGTCGATGGAATTGATTGCTCATCGCTGTGAACACGAAATTGATGACCCGCCCAATGAAAAATTCTTCGTATTGGCTTTTCCAGAGGACTGCCACGCCGCGACCCACATCGCCATGCAGCGCCTCCATTTGTTTCCGACTCCGTCACCCCCTCCCTGGCGCTACCGTCCCCTCCATCGCCAACCCCGCCCCGAACCCGCCGTGACTCCTGCCGCCCTTCCGCAACGCGGCTCGTCCCCCGATCACCGGAACGGCGCGCCGGCGGACCGTTCCGTGGCCGGGCCAGCCACACCGCCTTCCCCCCGCCCCGACCTCCTCGACGCCCTCGACCAAGGCTTCTGCATCATCGAAGTCCTGTTCGACGCCGCCGACCGGCCGGTCGATTACCGCTCTTTCTCGACATCAACCCCGCGTTCCGCGCCCAGACCGGCCTCGACGATCCGGTCGGCCGCTGTATCCGCGAGCTGGCGCCGACGCTTGAGCCGTTCTGGTTCGAGATCTACGGCCGCGTCGCGCGCAGCGGCCAGGCGGCGCGCTTCGAGCACGAGGTCGCCGCGCTCGGCCGCTGGTACGAGGTGCATGCGATTCCGGTCGGCGCGCCGGGCGAGCATCGCGTGGCGGTGTTCTTCAACGACATCAAGCGCCAGCGCGAGGCCGAGGACGCGCTGCGGGCGTCGGAAGCGCGGCTGCGCACGCTCATCGAGGGCATTCCGCAGCTGGTGTGGCGCGCGGTCGGCGAGGGCGAATGGACCTGGTCGAGCCCGCAATGGACGAGCTTCACCGGCCAGTCGGCGGACGACGCGCTCGGCCTCGGCTGGCTCGACGCGGTCCATCCCGACGACCGCGACAACGCTCTCGCCGCCTGGCGCATGGCGGCCGCGCGCGATGGCTACGAGACCGACTTCCGGCTGCGGCATCCGGCCAACGGTGGCTGGCGCTGGTTCCAGAGCCGCGCCAAGGCGCTGCGCGATGCGCGCGGGCGCGTGATCGAGTGGCTCGGCAGCTCGACCGGCATTGACGACCAGATCCGCGCGCGCGAGGTGCTGATGCGCGGCAGCGAGCAGCTGGAGGCGCTGGTGGCCGAGCGCACCGCCGATCTGAGCCAGGCGCTCGACACGCTGCGCGAGCAGGCGGCCGAGCGCGAGCGCGCCGAGGCCAAGCTGCGCCAGGGCGACAAGCTGCGCGCGATCGGCCAGCTCACCGGCGGCATCGCGCACGACTTCAACAACATGCTGCAAGGCATCACCAGCTCGCTGGCGATGGCGCGGCTGCGGCTCGGCCAGGGGCGCCCGGCCGATCTGCCGGGCTATCTCGACCGCGCCGAGAAGGCCGCGCAGCGCGCCGCCGCCCTCACCTACCGGCTGCTGGCCTTTGCGCGCCAGCAGGCGCTCAAGCCCGAGCCGGTCAGCTTCGACACCGTGGCGCGCGACATGGAGGACATGATCCGGCGCACCGTCGGCCCGGCGGTGCAGGTGGAACTCAAGCTCGCCGACGGCGCCTGGCTGGTGATGTGCGACCGCAACCAGCTCGAAAGCGCGCTGCTCAACCTGTGCGTGAACGCGCGCGATGCCATGCCCGACGGCGGCTGGCTCACGGTGAGCACGGCCGAGCTGGTGCTGGGCGGCGGCGACGTGGAGCGCGCCGACGATCTGGAGCCGGGCCGTTATGCGTCGATTGCCGTGTCGGATACCGGCGCGGGCATGACGCCCGAGGTGCTGGCGCAGGTGTTCGAGCCCTTCTTCACGACCAAGCCGCTCGGGCGCGGCACGGGGCTGGGGCTGGGGCTGAGCCAGATCTATGGCTTCGTCAAGCAGTCGGGCGGGTCGGTGCGCATTTCGACCGAGCCGGGCCAGGGCACGACGGTGCGGCTGCTGCTGCCCTTTCACGGCTTCAACCAGAACCTCGGCGGCGGCAGCCAGCCCGAGACCGGCCGCACGCTGCTGCTGGTGGAAGACGAGCCCGATGTGCGCGAACTGACCGCCGAGCATCTGCGCGAGCTGGGCCATCGCGTGCTGGAGGCGAGCGGCGCGGCGGCGGCGCTGCGGCTGGTGCAGACCGGCGCGCGCATCGACCTGATGGTGAGCGACGTGGGCCTGCCCGGCGGCATGGACGGCCGCCAGCTGGTGACGGCGGTGCGCGAGCTGCGGCCGGGGCTGCCGGTGGTGCTCATCACCGGCCATGCGGGCAACGAGCCGATCACGGCGGTGGAGCTGCTGCGCAAGCCCTTCGAGCCGGATGCGCTGGCGCGGCGGGTGGCGCAGATGCTGGGGCTGGGCTGAGCGCGCGGCGTCAGCCGGCCAGCCGCTCCCAGTCGAGGTCGAAGCGCGCGAGGTATTTGCGCAGCCGGTCGGCGTCGTTGACGACGCTGCGGCGCGCGCGGCTGGCGCCGAACAGGCGGCGCCCGGCGTCGGACAGCGTGCGGGCGTCGCGGCAGACGGCCACCACGGCGGCCAGTTGCGCGCGGTCGAACAGGTCGAGTTCGGCGAAGGCGGCGTCGCCGAGCAGCGTGGCGAGGTCGACCGTGGCCGCGTGGGCGTGGATGGCGGCGTCTGGCGGGGCGCTGGCGGGCTCGGGCGCGCCTGGGGCGGTCAGGGCCGCGCGGAGGGGCGCGGCGGCGTCTGGCGGGGCCGTGGAGCCGTTTGCGGGCGGGCTCGCGCCCCACAGCCAGCGCAGCCGGGCAATCTCCGCCGCCACCAGCGCCTCGGAGATGCGCCCGCCGTCGGCCAGCGTGGCCAGCCGCGTCACGCTCGCGCCCAGGTCGCGGAAGTTGCCGCGCCAGCTCGCCTCGGCCGATTGCGCGAAGCGCAGATAGCGCGCCCGCGCCTCGACGTTGAAGCGCACCGCGCGGCCGTTTTCCTGCGCTGCCAGCGCGAGCAGATGCTCGACATTGGGCTCGATGTCCTCCGGCCGCTCGGCCAGGCCGGGCAGCGCGTAGGTCCACAGGTTGATGCGCGCGAACAGGTCGTCGCGAAAGCGCCCGGCCGCCACCTCGGCGCGCAGGTCGCGGTTGGTGCCGGCCACCAGCTGGAAGTCGCTCGACACCTCGGCATCGGCGCCGACCGGGAAGAAGCGCTTCTCCTCGATCGCCTTGAGCAGCATCGCCTGCTCGTCGCGGCCGAGTTCGCCGATCTCGTCGAGGAACAGCAGCCCGCGATGCGCGGTGCGCAGCAGCCCGGCGCGGTCGCTCGCGGCGCCGGTGAACGCGCCCTTGCGATGGCCGAACAGCGCCGACGCCGCGCCGTCGCCGCGCAGCGTGGCGCAGTTCACCTCGACGAAGCCGCCCTCCAGCTGATGGCGCGCCTTCTTCAGCTCGAACATGCGGCGCGCCAGATGCGACTTGCCGGCGCCGGTCGGCCCGACCAGCAGCACCGGCGCGCGCGAGCGCACCGCGACCCGCTCGATCTCCTCGATGAGCGCGTTGAAGCGCGCATTGCGCGTGGCGATGCCGCTCTTGAGGAAGGCCACCGCATCGCGCTGCTCCCGGTGGAAGCGCGCCGCGATGCGGTCGTAGCGCGACAGGTCGAGGTCGATCAGCGTGAGCGTGCCGGCGGCGCCCGCGCGTTGCCGGCGCGGCGGCGCGCTCTGCAGCAGCACGCCGGGGAAGAAGCGCGCCTCCACCAGCAGGAACAGGCAAATCTGCACGACGTGGGTGCCGGTGGTGATGTGGGCGCGGTAGTCCTCGCGCTCGGGGTCGAAGGGGTAGGCGCGCACCCAGTCGTAGAGCGCCGCATAGACCTCGCCGAAGTCCCACGGATCGGCCAGCTCCAGCTCGTGCAGGTTGACGGTGGTCTCGGGCGAGATGGCGGCGATGTCGGCCGCGACGCGCCGGGCCAGCGCGATGGCGCTGCGCGAATGCAGCAGCTCCAGCCGGTCGAGCACCTGATCCTCGTGCTGGGCCAGCGACACGGTCGGCCGCCATTTCTCCCAGCGGCCCGGATTGCCGCCCGCGTCGAGCTGGGTGCCGAGGAAGCCGATCACGACGTTGGGTTTGGCGGCCATGCGCTTTCCGGATAGATCGACTAGCGAGAATTCTAGTGTGGCCGGAAAACTGATGGCGGCCGGTGCGGCGCATGTTGGCGCTTTAGCGGATATTTCATTGTCGATTCAATGACTTGCGCATTGGCTGGCAAGTGCGGCCTCGGTCCGGCACGCCGGTTGCAAAGACAGGCCATCCGCAGCAACAACCCGCAGCCCGGAGGCCGCCATGATCGACACCGCCCTGTTCCGCACCCGCCCCGGCGCTCTCGCGCCGGCCGCCGATGCGCGCAATGCGATGGGATCGCCGGCCTATGCCTACGGCGCGCGCCACCGGCTGGCCCAGCTCGCGGTCACCGGCTGCCTCGGCGCCACCTGGCATGCCGACGCCGACACCCAGCTCGACACCGTGCTGGCGCTGGCCGCCGAGGTGGACGCCGAATTCATCGCCCGCACCGCGCTCTACGCGCGCCGCTCGGGCCGCATGAAGGACCTGCCGGCGCTGCTGGCCGCCGTGCTCGCGGTGCGCGATGTGCAGCTGCTGGCGCGCGTGTTCGACCGCGTGATCGACAACGGCAAGCAGCTGCGCAACTTCGTGCAGATTTTGCGCAGCGGCGCCGTGGGCCGGAAGTCGCTCGGCAGCCGGCCCAAGAAGCTGGTGCAGCGCTGGCTGCTCGAAGCGAACGAGACGCGGCTGCTGCATGCGGCCGTGGGCAATGCGCCGTCGCTGGCCGACGTGGTGAAGATGGTTCACCCCAAGCCCGCCGAGGCCTGGCGCGCCGCCTGGTTTGCCTGGCTCATCGGCAAGCCGCACGACGCTGCCGCGCTGCCGCCGGCGACGCTCGCCTTCGAGCGCTTCAAGCAGGCGCTGGCCGAGGGTAGCGACGCCGAGCCGCCCGAGCTGCCGTTCCAGCTGCTCGACGCGCTGCCGCTCACGACGGCGCAGCGGGCCGCCATCGCGCGCCGCGCCTCGTGGCAGACGTTGCGCCAGGGCCTCAACACGCTGGCGCGGCAGGGTGTCTTCGCGCTCGACGGCATGGCCGACGCGGTGGCCGCGCGGCTGCGCGATGCCGAGGCGATCCGGCGCGCCGGCGTGCTGCCCTATCAGCTGATGGCGACCTATCTGGCGACCGGCGCCAACCTGCCCGAGCCGGTGCGCGCCGCGCTGCACGACGCGATGGAAGTCGCGCTCGGCAACGTGCCGCGCATCCACGGGCGGGTGGTGGTCTGCCCCGACGTGTCGGGCTCGATGGCCTCGCCGGTGAGCGGATGGCGCGGTTCGGCCACCTCGACCATGCGCTGCATCGACGTGGCGGCGCTGGTGGCGGCCGCGCTGCTGCGGCGCAACCGCAAGGCGCGCGTGCTGCCCTTCGAGCAGAAGGTCGTGGGCATCGCACTCGACGCCTCGGCGCCGGTGCTGGAGAACGCGGCGCGGCTGGCGGCCATCGGTGGCGGCGGCACCTGCGTCAGCGCGCCGATCGAGCTGCTGAACGCGCAGCACGCCAAGGCCGAGCTGGTGGTCATCGTGTCCGACAACGAATCCTGGGTCGATGCGACCCGGCGCGGCGCCACCGAAACGATGGCGCAGTGGAATGCGCTCAAGCGGCGCTGTCCGCAGGCCCGGCTGGTCTGCATCGATCTCCAGCCCGGCGCGACCACGCAGGCGCTGGAGCGCGCCGACGTGCTGAACGTGGGCGGCTTCTCGGATGCGGTGTTCGACCTGATCGCCGCTTTTGCCGAAGGCCGGCTCGGCCCGGAGCACTGGGTCGGCACGATCGAGGAGGTGGCGCTCGATGCGCAGTGAAATCAACTCAAGGAAGGCAGCACCGATGAAGATGCACATGAAATACAGCTAACCGGTTTCCGATCGGTCGAGGGCGAATGCTGGTGGAACTACAGCCTCCTACGCTCGTGGTCGCGGGTTCGAGTCCCGTCGGTCCCGTCACTGTGGGACCGTAGTTCAGCTGGTAGAACACGAACGTTTCACCGACCCTTGTCGCCTTCTTCCGTGAGGATTTTTCGGCAGGAACAAGACGGCGGTCACGCCGCAGAAAGCAAGAAGATGGATACGCAATACAACTTTGAAGAAGAAGACGTGCACGGTGGCGTGCCGCTGCGCATGTGGACGCGCGGCGTGCCGGTGGAAGCCGAGGCGCGCAAGCAGTTGACCAATGCCGCGCGGCTGCCGGTGGTGTGGCCGCACATCGCGGCGATGCCCGACGTGCACCTGGGGATCGGCGCCACGGTCGGGTCGGTGATTCCCACGCTCAAGGCCATCATTCCGGCCGCCGTGGGCGTCGACATCGGCTGCGGGATGATGGCCTGCAAGACCACGCTGCGCGCCGAGGACCTGCCCGACAATCTCGCGCCGCTGCGCGCGGCCATCGAGCGCGCGGTGCCGCATGGCCGCACGCCCGGTGCGCGCGACGTGGGCGCCTGGAGCAAGACGCCGGGCGCGGTCGATACCGCCTGGGCCACGCTTGAGCCCGAGTTCACCGAGCTGTGCCGCGACCATCCGCGGCTGAAGAACACCAACAACCACAAGCAGCTCGGCACGCTCGGCACCGGCAACCATTTCATCGAGGTCTGCCTGGATGAAGCGGGCGCGGTGTGGTTCATGCTGCATTCGGGTTCGCGCGGCGTGGGCAATGCCATCGGCACCATGTTCATCGAGCTGGCGAAGAAGGATGCGCAGCGCAACGACGTGCATCTGCCCGACCGCGATCTGGCCTATTTCGAGGAAGGCGCGCAGTACTTCGGCGACTACGTGCGCGCCGTGGGCTGGGCGCAGAAATTTGCGCGCGTGAACCGCGAGGTGATGATGCGGCGCGTGATCGAGGCGGCCAAGACGGTGCTGTGCAAGAACTTCCAGAGCCACATCGAGGCGGTGAACTGCCATCACAACTATGTGCAGCGCGAGCGCCACTTTGGCCAGGACCTGTACGTGACGCGCAAGGGCGCGGTGAGCGCGCAGGAAGGCGAGCTGGGGATCATTCCGGGCAGCATGGGCGCGCGCAGCTTCATCGTGCGCGGCAAGGGCAATCCGCAGAGCTTTGCGAGCTGCTCGCATGGCGCCGGCCGCGCGATGAGCCGGGGCGAGGCCAAGCGCCGCTTCACGCTGGCCGATCACCGTGCCGCGACCGAGGGCGTGGAGTGCCGCAAGGACGCCGACGTGATCGACGAGATCCCGATGGCCTACAAGGACATCGACGCGGTGATGGCGGCCCAGACCGATCTGGTCGACGTGGTGCACACGCTGCGCCAGGTGGTTTGCGTGAAGGGATAGCCATGATCGAGATCGACGGATCGGCCGGCGAAGGCGGCGGCCAGATCCTGCGCAGCGCGCTGTCGCTGGCGATGTGCACCGGGCAGCCGGTGCGCGTCACGGCGATCCGCGCGCGGCGCTCGCGGCCGGGGCTGATGCGCCAGCATCTGGCCTGCGTGCAGGCGGCCCAGGCCATCTGCGACGCGACGGTGGAAGGCGCGCAGGCCGGTTCCTGCGCGGTGAGCTTTGCGCCGGGCGCGGTGCGTGGTGGCGAGTACCGGTTTGCCATCGGCACGGCGGGCAGCTGCCTGCTGCTGTTGCAGACGCTGCTGCCGCCGCTGCTGCTGGCGACTGAGCCGAGCCGGCTGCTGCTGTCGGGCGGCACGCACAACCCGATGGCGCCGCCCTATCACTTCGTCGAGCGGGCGTTTGCGCCGCTGCTGCGGCGGCTCGGTGCCGGCATCGAGCTGAAGATTCATCGGCATGGCTTCTTTCCGGCCGGCGGTGGCGAGATCGAGGTGGCGGTCTGGCCGCCGGCGGCGCTGCTGCCCTTCGACCTGACCGAGCGCGGCGCGCTGCGCGAAGCCTTCGGCGAGGCGCTGGTGGCGGCCGTGCCGCGTCAGGTCGCGCGGCGCGAGCTGGATGCGCTGGCGCGCGCCTTCGGCTGGAGCGAGGCGCAGTTGCAGATTCCGTCGCTGCGGGCGAACGAGGGGCCGGGCAATGCGGTGCTGGCCACCTTCGCGTGCGAGCACGTCACCGAGCTGTTCACCGGCTTTGGCGAGAAGGCCGTGTCGGCCGAGCGCGTGGCCGGGGAAGTGGTGGCGCAGGCGCGGGCGTGGCTTGCGAGCGGCGCGGCGCTCGGGCCGCAGCTCGCCGACCAGATCGCGCTGCCGCTGGCGCTGGCCGTGGTGGCGAGCGGGCGCGCGGCCAGCTTTACCTGCAGCGAGGTCACGCCGCATGCGCGCAGCAATTTCGCGGTGATCGAGCGCTTCCTGCCGATCGATTGCCGCATCGAGGCTCAGGGCGCGGCGCAACTCGTGAGCCTGCTGCCGGGCTGATCCTGCGCTCGGAAAGGGCGCGCAAGGCCGTCTGCGGGCCGGTAGGCGGCCGTGGCGGGCGGGGAGTTGTCCACCGCCCGCGCACCGGCTTTTCCCCTTGGCAATCCACCGGCTTCGACTGTGGTTTTCCACGAGGGTATCCACCGGTCTTCCACGAGGCTGGACACCGCTTTTCCTCAAGGCTGGACTACTGGATATGCCACTGGATATCCGGCGGTTGTCCAGAAGCTTGTCCACAGGCGCTGGCGCGCGCTATTCACAAAGTTTTCCCCAGAGCGGACGCGCGGTGAAAAGGCTTGCAAGGCGATGGCGTGACCGTTCATCGCCGCGAGTTCCGGCGACAAATCCTGTGGATGGATTTCCGCCAGAAACTTTTCCACAGGATGTGGATAGGTTTGACGGCCTTGGGGCGCGCGCCGGAAGCGATGAACAGCCGGCTGGCGCGAGGTACGTGATCGGTCGGGTGCGGCCGGGTTTTCAGCCTTCGGCCGGCTTCGCGAGCGCGGCCTTCACCCGCTCGAAACGATCGGCGGCGGCGGTGATCTCGACGGCGCGGCGGCGCATGAGGTCGAGCATTTCGCCGAGCAGCGCCGACTCGTCGGCCTCGACCACCTGCTCGCCCACGAGCCAGCAGGCCAGCGCCGGCTCGTCGCGGCCGAGGGCGCGCGCGGTGTCGCGCTGCCAGTCGGTGCCGAACAGCAGCCGCGCCGAATCGCGGAACAGGTCGCGCGCCGTGGGCAGCTCGGCCGGTGCGACGCGCGGCGCGGGTGGCGTCACGGGCGCCTGCGGCTCGACCAGGCTGCGCGCGCGGGCGCGACGCAGGGCGGCGTCTTCTTCGAGCGTGGCCTCGGCCAGACGGGAAACCTCGGGCAATACCGAGCGGATCATTTCGGCGGCGGTGAGCGGCACCGTCCAATGCCGCTTTTCCGAAACCCAGCGCGCCTTCGGCACCCAGCGCAGGATGCGTTCGAGCGTGTCGGTGAATCCACATTTGATGAGAATTGCGTCATCCGTGATCTCGATCCACGGATTGGGCGGGAAAGGATTTGCCGCCAGCAGGGCGCGCGCTTCTTCGAGGCTTGGCATGATGTCGCCTGCACTTTCAACAATTGGGAGCGATCATCATGAGCACATCGCCCGCCGCAGGCAAACCCGACGCCGATGATTACCTCGAACTCTTCGGCCGATATGGCAAGGATTTCGGGCCGGTATATCTCGAAGCCGAAGACCAGACTTACCGATTGCTGTTCGAGCAGATCGTGCGATTGCTGATCGAGCCTTCGCCTTTCAATCTGAGCATGCCGCAGGAATTCCGCATCACGGCGCAACGCTGGCTCAATGGCGACGACGAAGTCCAGCGCCACATGCGCGAACCGCAGATGCGGCATTTCATGCTCAGCGATTTCTACGACTACGTTCATCTGCGCAAGACGATGGGGCACGCGCCCTGGTGACGGGGCTGCGACCGCGCCATGACGGGCGGAACGCCCTCGCCCGCCTTGCCGGCCACGCCCTGAGCCACGGCGCCGGCGATCCGCGTCGCCCGGCCCCGAAATTGCTGAAAGCCATACCGCGCGCAATTCCCTGTCGCGTTTGTCGGGTTTCATCCCGTGGAGAAGACCATGGCTTTCGACATTTCTAAGGAATGGGGCGATGCCGATGTGGCGGCATTGCTCGGCTCGGTGGAAGACGATCGTGACTGGCGGCTCGAAGTCGGCAAGGACGCAATCGTGTCATTGCACGACATGACCGTGCCGACCGGCACCGAATATGACGCGACGATGCATTGCTTCTTCGAGATGTGGTCGCAGGGGACTGATTGGGTCGGCCCCGGCGCGGCGTCCGACAAGAAACTCGTCGCCACCATCGCCAAGAAATTGCGCGAGAACTGGCCGAATCTCGTCGCGGGTCAGACGCTTTACGCCTGATTCACGCGCGCGGCCGTATCGGATTTGCTGGCGCGGAATCGAGCCTGAATGGCTCTGGCTGCCGGGCAATCGGCTTTCATTTCCGTCCGAACCGAATTGCGTGAATTGCCGCAATGCAATCGCATTGCCCGCGCAATTGGACCCGATTCGCGCGGTCGCGGCGCGGCCGGCCTGATCCGGGCCGCGTGCCGACCAGCCTTTCCCGCCCCTGGCGGACCGCGCGCGTCGCGCCGTTCACCGAACAAGGGGCGCCGCCGGCAGGGCTTGCGCCGTGTGGCCGTGCCCTAGCGCACCGCCGCCGTCGCGCGCACGGCGGTCGCGCGCGCGCCCACCCAGCGGCCGACCAGATTGAGCATCTCGGGCGCGAGCGTTTCCTCGATGAAGGCGTACTCCGACGGCAGGCCCTTGTCGGCGGTCTGGAACAGGTGGTTGAGGCCGGGCAGCTCGGCGATCGTGGTGTCGCGGTTCGATGCCAGCGCGCTGCGGATCGCGCCGAGGTTGAGCGGACTGGGCACCTGCAGGTCCTTGCTGCCGCCCAGCGCCAGCACCGGGCAGCGCACGCGCGCCAGCGTCGGCGCCGGGTCGTAGGCCAGGAAGTAGCGGAACCAGGCCGAATAGATGCTCGACGACTCGCGCCGCGCCTGTTCGGCCGGCATGCCGCCGGCAGCGAGCGTGCGCATCAGCTCGGCGCGCGCCTGGCGCAGGTCGGGCTGGCGCGCGCGCCGCGTCCTGCACCGCGCGCGCCACGGTCAGCGCCTGCTCAACCTCGGTCGGCGTGGCGCCCGCGGCCTCGTTGATGGCGCGCACCTGGGCCAGCACATCCTCGCCGCCGCGCACGCCCACGCCGGCCATCAGCACGATGAAGGCGATGGCCGGATCGCGGCTCGCCACCATCGGCGCGATCAGTCCGCCCTCGCTGTGGCCGATCAGGCCGATGCGCGCGCCGTCGATCTCGGCCCGCGTGCGCAGCCAGGCCACGCCGGCTTCCACGTCGAGCGCCAGATCGGCGGTGGTGGCCTCGCGCAGACCGGGCTGGGAGCCGCCCACGCCCCGGTCGTCGACCCGCAGCACCGCGATGCCAAGCCGGCTCAGGTGATCGGCCAGCACCAGGAAGGGCTTGTGGCCGTAATAGCTCTCGTCGCGGTCCTGCGGCCCCGAGCCCGAGATGAGCAGCACCGCCGGATGCGGCCCCGCGCCCTGCGGCACGGTGAGCGTGCCGGCCAGTTGCAGATGCGAGCGCGCATTGACGAACACCACATCCTCGCTGCGATACGGGAACGGCGGCTCGGGCGTCTGCGGCCGGCGCGCCGGCGGCGGCTCGCCGTGCGGCACGCCGGTGCGCGGCAGTTCCTGCGCCGATGCGGCACTGCACAATAAAAGTGCGACAAACCATCCGAACAGCAGGCGAAGGCGGTGTGGCGAGGACATGAGCGGCTTTCAGCTGGGAGGAGTTGAAAACGCTCGCGCCATGGGCGCGGCGTAGCATCGGCGCTTTTCTGGAGGTTCTCGTGTTCGGCTATACCGAAGAACAAATCGCCGGCTTCGGCCTGACCTGGGGCGTGGGCGGCTTCATCGTTCTCATGCTCGCGATCATCTGGAACCTCGCGCGTGAGTCGAAGGCAGGCAAGTTCGGCACCATCGTGCTGTTCATCGTGCTGGCCTTCGGCATCCTCGGCTTCGTCGCAAAGAACGTGCTGCAGTGGGTCATGCATATCTGACCGCCTGATTCCAAAGGAAATTCCGTTCCCCGCCGCGTGATCGCCACCCCTGCCCCCGCCGCCGGCCCGAGTGCCGCCCGCCTTGTCGCGCAATGGCTTGCGATTGCCTGCGCCTATTACGTCACCGGCCGGCTCGGGCTGGCCGTGCCTTACGTCGGGACGCACATCACCCTCATCTGGCCGCCCACCGGCATTGCGCTGGCGGGACTGCTGCTGTGGGGGCCGCGCATGTGGCCGGCCGTCTGGCTCGGCGCGCTGGCGGTCAATCTGGGCATCAGTGCCAGCCCCTGGCTGGCGGCCGGCATCGCCTGCGGAAATGCCGCCGGTCCGGTGCTGGGCGCGTGGATGTTGCGGCGCAGCGGATTCGACCCGGCCTTCGAGCGGCGCAGCGATGTGCTGCGCTATCTGGGCCTCGGCGTGCTGCTGGCGATGATGGTCAACGCCAGCAACGGCGTGGCCCAGCTGGCGCTGCACGGGCTGGTCGATGGCGCCGCCGCGCCGCGCGCCTGGTTCTACTGGTGGTGCGGCGACGCGGTCGGCGCGCTGGTCTGCGGCGTGCCGCTGCTGGCGGCGACGGCGCGGCCGCCCTGGCGCCGCGACCTGCGCGCGCTGGCCGAGGGGGGCGCCGGCCTGCTGCTGCTGCTGTGGCTGGGCTGGGTGCTGTTCTTCGGCGCGGTGCCGGCGCTGCAAGGGCTGACGCTGCCGCTGGTCTTCGTGCCCTTCCTGGTGCTGATCTGGGTCGCGCTGCGCTCGGGCGTGGCGCTGGCCTCGCTCGGCGGGCTGCTGCTGTCGGCGCTGGCGGCGCTCGGCACGGCGCTCGGCCAGGGGCCGTTTGCCGGCGCCGATACCCATGTGAGCCTGCTGTCGCTGTGGGCCTACATCGCCACGCTGGCCACGGCCATGCTGCTGCTCACCGCGCTCACCGCCGAGCTGGCGGCCAGCGAGGCGCGGCTCGGCATCATCAACGACGGCCTGCGCGATCTGGTCTGCCAGCACGACATCGACGGCCGCTACACCGTGATGCTCGACACCTGCGAGGCGCTGCTCGGCTATCGCGCCGAGGAGCTGCTGGGCCGCTCGCGCTACCAGTTCATGCATCCGGCCGACGCGGTGCGGGCGCGCGCGGCGGTCGACACCATGATCGAGCGGCGCGAGCCGAGCCCGCCGGTCGAGTACCGCTACCGCCATGCCGACGGCCGCTGGGTCTGGCTGCAAGGGCTGTCCACGCTGGTCTTCGATGCCGCCGGCGGCGTGCGGGCGGTGCAGGTCACGGCGCGCGACGTGAGCGCACGCAAGGCCGCCGAGGCGGCGCTGATGCGCAGCGAGGCGGTGCATCGCAGCGTGGTCGACACGCTGCACGAGGGCATCCTGCTGCTGCGCGGCGACGGCAGCATCGTCTCGGCCAATCCGCGCGCCGCCGCGCTGCTGGGCTTTGCCAGCGATCTGCCGCCGGCCTGCCTGAGCGACCTGCTGGCGCGCGCCGAACTGCTGCGCGCCGACGGCCAGCCGCACCGGGTCGCGCCGGCCGAGCTGCTGCATTTCGAGACCCGCCCGGCCTTCCACAACCGCGTGGTCGGCCTGCGCCGCAGCGGCAGCGAGCTGCGCTGGCTCGATGTGAACGGCGCGCCGGTGGCGCTCGATGCCGAGGGCGCGCGCGGCTTCGTGCTGTCGTTCGCCGATGTCACGGTGCAGCGCGAGCATCAGCGCGCGCTGGAGCGGCTGGCGTCGCGGCTGGCGCTGGCCTCGGCCGCCGCCGGCCTCGGGCTGTGGACGGTGGACGGCCAGGGCGGCCGGGTCGAATGGGACGACCGGGTGCGGGCCCAGCACGGCCTCGCGCCCGACGCGCCCACGCCCGATCTCGACGGCTGGCTTGCCAGCTTCCATGTGGAATCGGTCGCCGGCGCGCGCCGGCTGCTGGTCGAGCGCCGGCCCGGCCGCGAACCGGTGGTGCTGCGCGTGCGCCAGCCCGACGGCGGCAGCGCCGAGATCGAGTTCAGCGCCCATGTCGAGCTCGACGGCGAAGGCCAGTCGCGCCGCATCGTCGGCTTCTCGCGCGACGTGACCCAGCGCGAGCTGACCACCCGGCTGCGCCACGAGCGCGATCTGGCCCAGCGCGAGATGCGCACCCGCAACGAATTCCTGGCCCGCATGAGCCATGAGCTGCGCACGCCGCTCAATGCCGTGCTCGGCTTTGCCCAGCTCATCCCGGTGCAGGAAGGCGCGGCGCTGTCCGAGCGCGCGCGGCGCCATCTCGACCACATCGTCGAGGCCGGCAACCACCAGCTCCAGCTCATCAACGAGCTGCTCGAACTGGCGCGCACCGCGCGCGAGGATTTCAGCGTCGACATCGCCGAGCTGGCGCTGGCGCCGCTGCTCGACCGGCTGCGCCCGCTGGCCGAGGCCACGCTGGGTCAGCGCGTCGGCCGGCTGGTGGTGGCCTGCCCCGATGCGCTGCGGCTGCGCGGCGACGAGCGCCGGCTGGTGCAGGTGCTGCTCAACCTGCTCAACAACGCCGGCAAGTTCGGCCCGCACGGCAGCGTCATCGAGCTCGACTGCGTGCGCGTCGGCGACCGGGTCGAGCTGAGCGTGAGCGATCGCGGCCCCGGCATTCCGCCCGAGGCGCTGGAACGGGTGTTCGATCCCTTCGTGGGCCGGGGCGTCGGCGCGCCCAGCGACAGCGGCGTGGGGCTGGGCCTGAGCCTGTCGCGCGCGCTCGCCACGGCGATGGGCGGCAGCCTGACCGCCGCCAACCGGCCCGAAGGCGGCGCGCGCTTCATCCTGAGCCTGCCGGCCGCCGACTGAGACCGTTGCCGGCTCAGGGCTGGCGCCGGTCGAGCGCGAGCGCATGGCGTTCCACCCGCGCAAAGCGGCCGGTCGCGGCATCGAAGTCGTAGCGGTCGGCGCGGCAGGCCGCCGGCCCGTCGCCGTCGCGCGCCCAGCCCAGCAGCCAGACCGAATTGGGCACGCCCGCGCGGACTCGCGCCGAGACCGCCGTGCCGGCCTGCACCACCCAGGCCGCGCGTGCCGCGCCCGGCGGCGCCAGCGGCCGCACATAGGGCAGATGCACATGCCCGCCCAGCAGCAGATCGGCGCCGGCCTCGGTCCAGGCCTGCGCCGCCGCGCGATGGCCGTGCAGCAGATTGGCCCGGTCGCTCTCCTCGATGGCGAGCAGCGGCTGATGCGTGACCACGATGCGCAGCTGGCCCGGTCGCGCCTGCGCCAGCCGCGCCGCCACGCGCGCGATCTGCGCCGCCGACACTTCGCCGTCCTTGTGTCGCGCTGGTCGCGTGGTGTTGACGCCCAGCACCAGCAGCTCGGCGCTCTCGAACGCCGGCTCCAGCTCGGGGCCGAAGGCGGCGCAGTGATTGGCATAGGGCGCGCGCCAGCGCCGCCACAGGTTGAACAGCGGCAGATCGTGATTGCCCGGCAGCACCACGCGCGCCGCCGCGCCGAGCGCATCGACGAAATCGCGCGCCGCCGCGAACTGGCGCCGCCGCGCGCGCTGGGTGATGTCGCCGGCCAGCACCAGCAGATCGGGCCGCAGCGCCTGCGCCAGCGCGATCAGCGCCGCCACCACCGGCGCGCGCTCGGTGCCGAAATGCGGGTCGGACAGGAACAGCAGGCGGCTCATGCGGCGGCCTCGGAGTCGAGCGCGGCATCGCGGCAGTCTTCGAGCCCGGCCGGCACCACCAGATGCAGCGGCGTCGGCGCCAGATCGAAGGTCAGCGGCGTCGCCAGCCGCAGCAGTTCGCCGTCGAGCGCCAGCTTCACGCCGTGGCGTGCGCGGCGCTGGCCGGCATGCACGGTCAGCTGGCCGAAGGCAAAGCGCGTGAGCTGCTCCGAATCGGCCAGCCGGCCGAGCGCGCCGGCCAGCAGCAGCCGGCCGAGCGCCAGCGGCCCGAGCGGCGGCAGCGCAAATGCCGCCAGCTCGCCGTCGACCACCGCCTGCGCCTCGGGCAGGCCGAGCCGCGCCAGTTGCAGCGGGTTGTTGCCGACGATCAGGGTCGAGGCGCGCAGCCGCAGCGCGGCGTCGGCGGCACCGTCGGGCGCAGCGCGGTCGAGGCCGAGCGCATACGGCCGGTGCTCGCGCCACAGCGTGACCAGCGCCGCCAGTGCCGCCACCGCGCGGCTGCGGCCCAGGCGCTGCTTCCAGACCTCGCGGTCTTCCAGCAGGCGCGGATAAAGCCCGAGGCTGGCATTGACCAGGAAGACGCGGCCGTTGACCCGCCCGACCTGCACCCGGCGCAGCGTCGGCCGGGCCTGGGCCAGCAGCTCGATGCCCTCGGCCAGATCGATCGGCACGCCCTGGCTGCGCGCGAAGTAGTTGAAGGTGCCGCGCGGCAGCACGCCGAGCGCCACGTCGGCGCCCAGCAGCGCCTGCGCCACCGCGTTGATGCTGCCGTCGCCGCCGGCGGCCACCACCACGCCGCGCCGGGCCTGGGCGCGGCGCAGCGCTTCGACGGCCAACGCCGGCAGATCGGCGCCGCGCTGCGCCAGCAGCAGCTCATGGCGCCGGCCGGCGCCGGGCACGCCGAGCCGCGCGGTCAGCGCCTGGGCCAGTTCGGCGCTGTCGTGCCGGCCCGAGCCGGCGTTGGCCACCACCAGCAGCGGCGGCGAATCGGCCAGAGCGGGGCCGGTCATGGCCGGGCGCCGCAGTGGCGTCGGCGGGGGTAGCGGCCGGCGGGCTTGGCTGGCATGCGGTTCTCCTCGGAAGGGTTGGGTGGCGCAGGCGCGTGCCTGCCGTGCCGAGCACCATCGCGCCTTGTGCCGGCCGCCGGCCAACGGGAAAGAATCTTGAGGCGCTTGTTACAGCGCGGCCCGGCGCCGCGGCGGCGCGGTTACCTCCGTTCGGCCCCGCGACGTCTTGCCGCCGCCCTTGGGCGGTAACCTCGCGGCCATGTCCGCCGCCCCCGCCTATCTCGTCCAGTCCGGCGTGTTTCTCGCCGCCGCCGTGGTTGCCGTGCCGCTGTTCAAGCGGCTTGGCTTTGGAGCCGTGCTCGGCTATCTGATCGCCGGCATCGTGATCGGGCCGTCGGCGCTCGGGCTGGTGCGCGATCCCGACCGGGTGCTCGATTTCGCCGAGTTCGGCGTGGTGCTGCTGCTGTTCCTCATCGGGCTGGAGCTGGAGCCGGCGCGGGCCTGGGCGCTGCGCCGGCCGATCTTCGGGCTCGGCGGGCTGCAAGTCGCGGGCAGCACCGCACTGGCCTTTGGCGGCGCGCTGGCGTTTGGCGTGGACTGGCGCGAGGCGCTCATCATCGGCATGGGCCTGGCCATGTCGTCGACCGCGCTCGGCCTGGCTTCGCTGGAGGAGCGCGGGCTGCGCGACACGCCGGGCGGCGAGGCGTCGTTCGCGGTGCTGCTGTTCCAGGATCTGGCGGTGATTCCGGTCTTCCTCATCGCGGCGCTGGTGGCGCCCGGGCATCACGCGCGCATCAGCGCCGGCGCGGTGTTGCCGGCGCTCGGCGCAATCGTGGCCATCGTCGTCATCGGCCGCACGCTGCTGCGCCCGGTGATGCGGGCGGTGGCGCGCACCGGGCTGCGCGAGCTGTTCGTGGCGCTGGCGCTGCTGATCGTCATCGGCGTATCCATTGCGATGCAGGCGGTCGGGCTGTCGATGGCGCTCGGCACCTTTCTGGCCGGCGTGCTGCTGGCCGACAGCGAATACCGCCATGAGCTGCAACTCGACATCGAGCCGTTCAAGGGGCTGCTGCTCGGGCTGTTCTTCATCGCCGTGGGCATGACGGTCGATCTGCGGCTCGTGGCCAATCAGCCCGGGCTGGTCTTCGGGCTGGCGGCGCTGGTGGTGGCAATCAAGTTCGGGCTGCTGTACGGGCTGGCGCGCGGCGCCGGCCAGGTGCCGCGCGATGCCGGGCTGTTTGCCGTGGCGCTGTCGCAGGTGGGCGAGTTCGCCTTCGTCATCTACGGCATCGGCGAGTCGCAGAAGAACTTCTCGGCGCGCAGCACCGACATCCTCAATGCGGTGGTGGCGGTGACCATGCTGGCCACGCCGCTGCTGTTCGTGGCGACCGACCGCTTCCTGCGCCGGCGGCTGGCGCCGGGCAAGAACGAGCCGATCGACGAGCGCAAGCCGGTGATCGTGGCCGGCTTCGGGCGCTTCGGGCAGATCCTGGTGCGGGTGCTCAATGCGCGCGGCGTCGAGACCACGGTGATCGACCGCGATCCCGATCAGATCGAGGTCATGCGCGAATTCGGCTGGCGCTGCTACTACGGCGACGCGACCCGGCTCGACGTGCTGCGCCAGGCCGGCATCGACGAGGCGCGGCTGTTCGTGCTGGCCATCGACGATCCGGTCGCGGCGATCAAGGTCGCCCGGCTGCTGCGCGAGCGCTGGCCGGCGCTGCCGATCGTGGCGCGCGCGCGCAGCCGGACCGAGGCCTATGCCTTCCGCGAGCTGGGCATCGTGTCGGTGCGCGAAACCTTCCATTCCAGCCTGGAGGCGGCGGCCGAATCGCTGATGCATCTGGGCATGGCGCGGCAGGCGGCGCATCAGGTGGTGCGCGAATTCGAGCGCTACGACCGCAAGATGCTGGAGCGCAGCTTTGCCGTGCGCGACGACCGCAAGGCGCTGCTCGGGCTGGTGGAGCAGGGCCGGCTCGACCTGGAGGAGCTGCTGTCGAACGAGAAGCTCCAGCGCGAAGCCGAGTTGCGCGAGGCCGATGGCCGGCCGCACGGCGTGGCCGATCTCAAGCCCGGCGGCGAGGGCGGCGGCAAGGCGGCGGCCTGACGGCCCGTCGGAACGCGTCGCCGCTCAGCCGTCCGGCTTCAGCACCGCGCCGGCGCCGGCACAGATCAGCTCCACCGCCGGATGCTTGATGCGGCGCTCGGCGGCGATCGCATAGAACTGCTCGCGCACCGTCGGGCTCGTGCCGACCAGCAGCAGCGCGTGCTGCTCGGCCAGGTCTTCGGCCACCAGCTCCGCCGCCGGAAACAGCCCGAGGCCCCCGCGCGCAAACGTGGCCAGCAGCGCGCTGTCCTCGAACTCGCCGGCCAGTCGCGGCCGGATGCCCAGGCTCTCGAACCATTGCTCCAGCCGCGCCCGCAGCAGGCTGTGGCGCGTCGGCAGCAGCACCGGCGCGCGATCCAGGCTGTGCGGAAAGCCGGCGCCGTACTGCGCCGCCAGCTCGGCTGTGCCGAACCAGGCGATGCCGGTCTCGCCGAGCGCATGGTTGAACAGCCGCAGACTGGCGTTCGGCGCCACCGGCCGGTCGGCCAGCACCACGTCGAACTTGTGCAGCGCCAGATCGCCGAGCAAATCCTCGAACTCACCCTCATGGCAGCTCAGCCGGATGCCGGCGCCGGGCGCGATCACCGCCTGCAGCAGCCGGAACGCCACCAGCTTGGGCAGCGAATCGGCAATGCCGACCGACAGCCGCAGCCCGCCCGCGCCGCCCGCATGCGCGAGCGCCTCCTCCATCTGCTCGCCGATCTGGAAGATGCGGTCGGCATGGTCGAGCGCGATGCGGCCGGCCTCGGTCAGCGCCAGACCGCGCCCTTCCTGCGTGAACAGCGCCTGACCCAGATCGGCCTCCAGCGTGCGCAGCTGCGCGCTCACCGTCTGCACCGCCAGCCCCAACCGCGCTGCCGCGCGCGCAATCCCGCCTTCCTTGGCGATGACCCAGAAGTAGTGCAGGTGGCGATAGTTGAAGCCGGCCATTGCGGGATTTCCTGTGTGAACTCACCGCAAGCTTCGCAAAAACCTACATGAAAGTCAGTCGAAAGCTGATTTTTCGGTTCCGGCTTCCGGCCGAGACTGCGGCTTCCCGCTGTTTTGTCCTTCAAGCCACAAAGGAGCCCGTCATGGACATCCGCAACTCGAACGTGACCACCGTCGAAAGCCGTCCCTGGTTCGACGGCGCCGTCACCCCCGACGCCGCCCGCAAGGTGCTGCGCCAGACCTATGCGCTGCTCGGCGCCAACCTCGCGTTCAGCGCGCTGGTGGCCGGCACCGTCACGGCGATGGGCATTCCCGGCCCGGGCCTGATCGTCACGCTGATCGGCTTCTACGGCCTGCTGTTCGCCATCACCAAGTTCCGCAACAGCGGCGCCGGCGTCGGCCTGACGTTTGCGCTCACCGGCTTCATGGGCTGGACGCTCGGGCCGCTGCTCAGCCACACGCTCAAGCTGCCCGGCGGCGCCGAGGTGATCGCCATGTCGCTCGGCGCGACGGCGGCCATCTTCTTCGGCATGTCGGCCATCGGCCTGACCACCAAGCGCGACCTGTCGTCGATGGGCAAGATGCTGTTCGCCGGCATGATCGTCGCCATCCTGGCGAGCCTCGGCGCGATCTTCTTCGACATCCCGGCGCTGGCGCTCACGGTGTCGGCGGTGGTGGTGCTGCTGATGGCCGGCATGATCGTGTTCGAGACCAACAACATCGTGAAGGGTGGCGAGACCAACTACGTGATGGCGACGGTCAGCCTGTTCGTGTCGATCTTCAACCTGTTCACGAGCCTGATGCATCTGCTGGGCTTCGCGAACAGCAACGACTGAGCGACGGACGCCGCGATGGATGCCTTTTTCGCTGCCAGCCTCATGGGCCATCCGGCCTGGCAATGGCTGGTGTTTGCGGCCGTGGTCGGCGTGCTGCTGGTGCTCGACCTCGGCCTGTTCAATCGCAAGGACCATGCGATCGGCGTGCGCGAGAGCCTGAAGATGTCGGCGTTCTACATCTTCATCGCGCTCGCGTTCGGCGGCTGGGTCTGGTGGCAGATGGGCTCGACCGCCGCCATCGAGTACACCACCGGCTATCTGATCGAGAAGTCGCTGTCGATGGACAACGTCTTCGTGATCGCGATGCTGTTCGGCTACTTCGCCATCCCGCGCGAGTACCAGCACCGGGTGCTGTTCTGGGGCGTGCTGGGCGCCATCGTGATGCGCGCGGTGATGATCGGCGCCGGCGCGGCGCTCATCGAGCGCTTCGGCTGGATCATGTGGTTCTTCGGTGCCTTCCTGATCTTTACCGGCATCAAGATGTGGTTCGGCGCCGAGCATGAGCCCGACATGGCGAAGAACAAGCTGATCGGCTGGCTGCGGCGCCATCTGCGCGTGACCGAAAAGCTGCACGGCAACCACTTCTTTACGCGGCAGCCGCCCAAGGGCGGTGGCAAGCCGGTGCTGTGGGTCACGCCGCTGTTCCTGGCGGTGGTGGTGATCGAGGTGGTCGATCTGGTGTTTGCGGTGGACAGCGTGCCGGCGATCTTCGCCATCACGCTCGACCCGTTCCTCGTGTACACGAGCAACATCTTCGCGATCCTGGGCCTGCGCTCGCTGTACTTCGCGCTGGCGGCGATGATCCATCGCTTCGACTACCTGAAGTACGCGCTGGCGCTGGTGCTGGTGTTCGTGGGCGGCAAGATCCTGGCAGCCGAGTTCATCGGCCACATTCCGCCGCTGCTGTCGCTCGGCATCACGCTGGCGATTCTGGCTGGCGGCGTGGTGGTGTCGCTGACCAAGACGCGCCATCTGGCGGTGGACGACGAGGACAGCGCCCGGGCCATTTCGGCTGGCGGCGAACTGCTGGCGCGGCAGGCGGCCGAAGCGCAGGTGGCGACGCCGCGCCCCGCCTCGTCGAGCTGAGGCGGGCGGCGTTGTAGGACAGCTGCGCTGCCAGGTCGGCGCCGGATGCCGCAGACAGGCGGCGTCGGCCGACAAGCGAAACGGCCCGGGACCGACCCCGGGCCGTTTCGCATTTGCGGACCATGCCTCTACCTGCTTCGGCCCCGGAGCGCCTCCCAAGGAGAACAGCATGATTTCCGTCTACGACCCGTTCTGGCCCGCAACCGCGATGTTCGACTTCTGGGTCAAGTGCTATGTGGAAAGCGCCGTGCGCATGGGGCTCTGAGCGCCCGCCACCAATGCAAAGGCCCGACGCGTCGGGCCTTTTTCATGCGCATCGAAAGCGCATCACTGGTGCAGCAGGATGTCGACGATGACGCCGGTCGCCACCGCGATCAGCAGCCATTGGCCGTCGACCCGCGCCCAGCGATGGCCGGGCGGCGGCCGGCGCAGGCCACGGGCGCGCCAGTCGTCGACATAGACCACGCGGGTGCCGCGCGGCATGTGCTCGCCGCGCGCCCATTCGCGCCGCTCGGGTCCGCGCGGGCGTTCTTCGTCGCTCCAGTTGCGGTGGTCGTCATGCCAGTCGCGCCGGTCGTCATGGCCGCGCGGGCCGTTGCCGCCGGGGCCGCGGCCGTCGCCATGTTCGCCGCCGCCGTGGCCGTGGGGCGGGTCGGCGAAGGCGGGCAGGGCAAGGCCGGCCAGCGCAAAGGCAAGCAGGCGGCGGCGGGGCAGGGAAGTCATTTCGTGGTCTCGCAGGCGGGTTGAACGAGCGCCGAGCATGGCAGCCGCAGATTGCCGCGAGCGTCCGAAACGCAAGCGAAAGCGCGCGCACATTTCTGGCTGCAACCGTTTGCGGCCCGTGCAACGCGGCGCGCGCCGGACGGCGGTTCAGCCGGCGCCGGCCAGGGCCGCCAGCGCCGCGCCGCAGGGCAGGGCGATCTTGTCGGCGAGCAGGTCGTCGGCGCGCGTGACGCCGAGGTTGATTGCCAGCACCGGCTTGCCGGCCCGGGCCGCATCGCGCGCAAACCGGAAGCCCGAGAACACCATCAGCGACGAGCCGACCACCAGCAGCGCATCGGCGGCGGCGAGCGCGGCATAGCTTGCATCGACGCGCTCGCGCGGCACGTTCTCGCCGTAGAACACCACGTCGGGCTTGAGCACGCCGCCGCAGCGCTCGCAGGCCGGCACGGCAAAGCGCGAGAAGTCGTGGCCGTCGAGATCGGCGTCGCCGTCGGGCGCGATGCCGGCCGCGAGGCCCAGCCAGTCCGGATTGGCCGCCACCAGCCGCGCCTGCAACTGCGCGCGCGGCGTGCGCTCGCGGCAGCCCATGCACACCACCGTGTCGATGCGCCCGTGCAGATCGACCACCGCCGCGCTGCCGGCGGCCTGATGCAGCCCGTCGACGTTCTGCGTGACCAGCAGCTCCAGCCGCCCGGCGACTTCCAGCGCGGCCAGCGCGCGATGACCAACATTGGGCTCGGCGCGGCGCATCAGCGTCCAGCCGATGGCGCTGCGGGCCCAGTAGCGCGCGCGCACCTCGGGCCGCGCCATGAAGTCGCGGAAATCGACCGGCGGCTTGCGCTTCCAGGCGCCGCCGGCGTCGCGGTAATCGGGGATGCCCGACTCGGTGCTGATGCCGGCGCCGGTCAGCACCAGCCAGCGCGGATGGCGCGCGAAGCGGTCGAGCAGCCGGTCGAGTTCGCTGCTGGCGAGCGTCATGGCGTGCCGGCGCCGGGCGTGTTGCGATGCGCCGGCGGCCGCTCGCGCGAACGGTCGCGCTCGCGCGGATCGACCACCACCACCATTGGCGGCTGCGGCCGCGCGGCCAGCTCGTCGAGTTCGCGCCGGCGGGCGAGCTCGCGCGCCAGCCGCGCTTCGCCGGCCTGCCGCTGGGCGGCGGTGGAAAGCCGCTGCTCGCCGGGCCGGCTGCTGCTGGCGCCCGGCAGCGTCGAGACCACCTCGGCCGCCTCGGTCGGCGCCGGCTTGGCTGCGCCCGCCGCCAGCGCCGTGCCGATCAGCGCGCCCGCCAGCGCCGCCGCGCCGGCCACCTGCACGGCCCGCCGCGTCACCGCGTCGCCGACCGCCTGCGCCCGTCCCACCGTTCTGCCTTGCCGCATTTCCGTCTCCCTCGCCCAGGACCGCAGCGACGATAGCGCGCCCGCCGTTCCGCCCATCCCGCATGGTGGAGGGCGACCGCCCGGCTGATCGCCGCATGCCGATGCCCGCCGTCCTGCCGCCGCTCGCGGGCTACCATTTCCGCCTCTTCCAGCCAACCGCACGCGGCCAGCCATGCACGCCGAACTCCCCACGCACGCCCACCTTCCCGACGACGACGATGTGCGCCGCACCGCCCAGCGCAGCACGCTCGTGAGCGTGGCCGTCAACGTCGTGCTCGCCAGCGTGCAGATATTGATCGGCGTGCTCGCGCACTCGGCGGCGCTGGTATCGGACGGCGTGCATTCGCTGTCTGACCTCGCCTCCGACTTCGTGGTTCTGCTCGCCAACCATCACAGCCGCCGCGAGGCCGACGACGACCATCCCTACGGCCATCTGCGCTTCGAGAACGCCGCCTCGCTCGCGCTGTCGCTGCTGCTCGCTACCGTGGGTGCCGGCATGCTCTGGGCCGGCGTGCACCGGCTGTTCGGCCCGCCGCCCGATGCCGCGCATGTGCCCGGCGCCGCCGCCGTGGCCGTCGCGCTGGTGGCGCTGGTGTCCAAGGAACTGCTGTTCCGCTACATGCTGGCCGCCGCCAGGCGCGTGAAGTCGTCGATGCTCGAAGCCAACGCCTGGCATGCGCGCTCCGACGCCGCCTCGTCGCTGGTGGTGACCGTGGGCGTGCTCGGCTCGATGGCCGGCTACCGCTTTCTCGACCCGCTCGCCGCCGCCATCGTCGGCGTGATGATCGTGCGCATGGCCTGGGAATTTGGCTGGCACGCGATTGCCGACCTGACCGACCGCGCCGCCTCGCCCGAGGAAGTGGCCGCCATCCGCGAAACCCTGCGCGCCACCTCGGGCGCGCGCGACCTGCACCGCCTGCGCACCCGCAAGATGGGCGACCGCGTGATCGTCGATGCCCACATGCTGGTCGACCCGCTCATCAGCGTGAGCGAAGGCCATTACATCGCCGAAAGCGCGCGCCACCGGCTATTGAAATTGCACGGCGTGGTCGACGCCACGATCCATATCGACCCGGAAGACGACGTGATCGACGGCGCGGTGGTGAAACTGCCCGGCCGCGAGCAATTGCTGGCCGAATTGAAGGATTGCCTCGGCGATCTGCCGGTGGATATCGAGAAGACGCAATTGCACTATCTCGAAGGGAAGATCTGGGCCGATGTGTTTCTCAAGCCGGCTGCGGCTGGCAATAGGGAAACGCTGGAAACGCGGATGGAAATGGCGCGCGGCCGGGTGCTGGAGTCGGCGAATTTCGTGGCGATCAAGGTGTTGCAGGTGCATTCGTGAGATTGAATCGATATCGACAATCGGCACGGCCATGCATGTCACGGCAGGAAGAGATTGCCGCCAAAAAAACAATGGCCCGCCCGAAAAACGGGTGAGCCATTCAAGGCGCTGATCTTGCGGCCCCAATAATGCTGAAACGACGGCTTCACCGCGCTTTATTGGGCGTCAGTCGCTTTCAATCATGCAGTACTTGAAAAATTCTTCCCAAGATTACCGCGCCAGCGTTGCCAGCATCTCATCGGCAATCAACTTGTGCGTGCGCCGCGTCGGATGGTATTCATCCCAGAAGTAATAGCTGTCAGGATTGGCACATGCCGCAGTGAAATTGCCTGTCGCGCCGCCCGGCTGGCATGCATCGACGATATTGAGATATCCGTTCGCTGCCGCATTCGACCGAATCCGGGTGCTTGCCGCAGTGTGATCGAAGTAATGAATCTGGATGCCGAGATTGCGCGCAATCGGTGCCAATTCAGCCGACAAGCGACTGTTGATCCGATCCCGGAAAGTGCTCGCTTCACTGACGAATGAGACCGGTTCCACTGCCAGGCTCTGATAGTTTTTCCAGTTGGCCCACGGCAGCAATCCCAGATCGCTGGAGCCGACCACCATCACATGCATTGCGCCGAGATTCTTCAGTTTTTGGACGGCGGTTTCGATGTTGGCGACGCTTTGATCCGCCAACGCCTGGACTGCGGCAGTGGTGAGCGGCGTGCTGCTGCTATCGACAATATTGCTGTCCACATGCTGGAACAGGTCGTTGGCGGAAATGAAAACCACGTAGAGCGCATTCGCATCGGCAGAATTGCTGGCCAATGCGCCCTTGAATCTGTCGATCTGACCCAGAACGCCCGTCGATATGTAAGGGTCCATCCAGGCGTAATAGTTGCCGGCATCGCTTTTGGCGCCGCCCACGGCATAGTCGACCAGCGGAACATTGAGCAGCGTCGCCAAATTCTCGACCGCAGTCACGCCGTTCGACCAATGACCTTGCCAATAATGCGTCTCGTCCGGCGTTTCGACCTGAGTGAGGCTGGCATCGACAGCGACCGGTCCGATGGGTTGAAGCAGGGACTTCGAGATGGCTTGCGAACCGTTGGCATTGCCCGCATCGGAATAGCTGTCGCCAAATGCGACAACCTGACTGAAAGCGGGTGGCGAAGAATCGTCACCGCAGCCGCCAAGCAAAATTCCAACAACGATGGAAAACAGCAAACTTGTCTTCGACATTGATCCCGCCCGCCGCTGGTTGATGTTGACCATTCGATCGCTCGACTCCCAATTGGCTTGAAGGCCGATTGGCGCGACTGCATTGCCATGCAGCAGAGTCAATGTAGGTGAGGCCAACTCCGGCGAGGCAAGCGGATGCGACGGGCAATTGCGCGAAAGCGACGGCAATCCTCGATCTCGTACCCGAATTCCGCATCGCAAGTCGATTTCAGTCAGGTTCGGATTTGTCGGCATTCGTGAACGCGATGGCGGCCGATCTGCACCGCTTTCCCGCCGGACATCGACGCATTCCGCGCATCGGATCTTGGGCATCTTGAGGCTCCACCCACTCGCCTCCCATTCCGGTGCCGCCATGCGTTTCAAGCCCTCGATAAGCCAGCTTCTCGCTTCTGCACTCGGGCTGTTGTCGTTGCTGTTCGGCCTTGCCACCGTCTCCAGCCTGACGGCGCTGCGCGACAGCAACGACTCGCTCGATCGCGTCAACCGCGAAATCCGCGTGGTCCTCAACCTCGTCGATGCCATCAATCACACGCGTACCGCGCGGGTGTGGCTGGCGCAGGCGTCGGTGCTGCGCTCGTCCGGGCAAGGTCAGCGCGCCGAAGAGGCCATCGCCCTTGCCGCCGACAAGATGACCAAGTCGCAGGCGAGCGCGCAGGCCTATGCCGCGACAGCCACCGATCCGGCCGAACGTGCGCTGGCAGACGACTACATGGCGCGTTATCGCAAGTACGTCGATCTGGGCGTGACGCCGCTGTTCGACGCGATGCGCAACAACGATCTGTTCCTCTACATGACCACGCTCGAAGAGCACACCTCGGCGCTGGATCGCGAGTTCGAGCAGGCGCTCGATAGTTCGCTGGCCTATCGCGAGGCGCAGGCCAAGGAACTCAACGCCCAGGCGGAGCGCAATTTCCACCGCGGCATCTGGCAGCTGGTGGGCTTTGCGGCGGTGTTTGCGGCCCTGGTGCTGCTGCTGTGGGTGGGGGCGGGCCGGCAGGTGCTGGCGCCGTTGCGCCAGGTGTCGGCGCTGCTGGGCCGGATCGCCGACAACGACCTGTCGAGCGGGCCGCCCCGGGTCAGCGGGCGCGAGCCGCGCGAGGTCGAGGCGATGCTCACCAGTCTGTCGCGCATGCTCGCGAGCCTGCACGAGACCATTTCGACGATCCGCAATGTGGCGGGCGGCGTGTCGGTAGCCAGCTCGGAAATCTCGCAGGGCACGCTCGATCTTTCGACGCGGACCGAGCGCCAGGCCGCGAGCCTGGAAGAGACGTCGGCGACCATCCACGAGATGGTCGAGCGGGTTTCGGCGACGGCCGAGGCGACCGCCCGGGCCGACACGCTCTCGGCCGAGGCGACCAGCGTGGCCGGCGAGGGCGGCCGTCAGGTGGAGGCGGTGGTGGCCAGCATGCGTCAGATCCAGGAGGCCAGCCGGCGCATCAGCGACATCACCTCGGTCATCGACGGCATTTCGTTCCAGACCAACATCCTCGCGCTCAATGCGGCCGTCGAGGCGGCACGGGCCGGCGAGCACGGGCGCGGCTTTGCGGTGGTGGCGGCCGAGGTGCGCGCACTGGCGCATCGCAGCACGTCGGCGGCGAAGGAGATCAACTCGCTCATCAACGACACCACCGACACCATCGACCGTGGCGTGCAGCTGGTGAGCCGGACCGGCGGCACCATCAGCGGCATCGTCGAGCAGGTGGATCGCGTCGCGGCGCTGATCGGCGAGATTCGCGGCGCGGCGGCGGCGCAGTCGAGTGGCCTTGGGGGCGTGAATGCCTCGGTCGGCGAGATCGATCAGCTCACGCAGCAGAACGCCGCGCTGGTGGAGCAGAGCGCGGCGGCGACCGCCAGCCTGCGCGACCAGGCCCAGCATCTGCTCGGCACGGTCAACACCTTCAAGCTGGCCTGAGCGCCGCCGTCATTCACACCTCGCGGCCGTGCCGTTTGAGGTAGGCGCGCCAGTACATCTTTCCGTCCGGCGTGATGAAGCCCCACCACTGGCTTTTCTTCCCCATCACGAACAGCGACCACGCCTCGCCGCCGCTGGGCACCACCAGCCGGTGCGCGGTCGCTGCCGACCGGAACACAACCGCACCCGGCCCGCGCCAGAACACGCCGAGCGCCGCCGCCTGCCGCGCCAGCGCCGCGCCGGTCGCCGCATCGAGCGCGCCCAGCTGCTCGATCAGCACCGCCGCCTCCGGCCGCAGCACGCCGGTGCTGCCTTCGGCCGCGCTCGTCACTTCCCAGTAGCCGCCGCGCAGCACCCAGCTGACGTTCCACCACGGATGGTCGTGCAGCGCGCGGTCGTGGTCCGAGCGCAAGACGTGATGGATGCGCGCGCCGAACGGCGGCCAGGCGCGCTTGCGGTCGCAGCGCAGCAGCCAGCCGCGTTCCATGTAGTTGCCGATGTTGGGATAGGGCGAGCGGCGCGAACGGCGGATGAGCCAGTCGATGACGACGGCGGGGAGCTTCAACTGCATGGCGGCGGGCGGGAGTGGGCGGCGGCGCGATTCTGCCAGCCGCCCGCGCGCGCCCATCGGCGGCAGAACGCCGCGCTCAGTCCACCTTGGCGATGACCGCCACCGGCCCGCCGCCCGGCGGCCCCTGATGCTCGGCGCCGCCCGACACGTAGAGCGTGGTCTGCCCGACCACCGACGCGATCACCGCGCCGGCCGCCGCGCGCGCATGGCGGGTGGCGTCGAGGTCGGCGTCGGACAGCATGGTGTGGCGCGCGCCGCGCACATGGCCGGTCGGATCGGCTTCGGCCTTGGCCAGCACGTTGACCACGCGGCGCGCGGCGTCGGCCGGCGCGATGCCCAGGTCGGCGAGCGCGCCGCGCACCGCATCGGCATCGATCGGGTCGCGCATGGCCCGGTGCGCGATCGCGTAGGGGCTGGCCGAGGTGAGGCTCATGCCGAACACGATCACGCTCACATGCTTCTGCTCATTGCCGGCCGAGCAGGACGCGACCGACGAATACAGCGTGCGGTGCGCCAGCACGTCGCGCTCGCGCACCGCTTCCTCGGGCAGCTCGCCGAGCGCGATGGCCACGCCCAGCGCCGAGGCGCCGCGCGACCAGGCCATCGACTCGCGGGTTTCGAGCGTGACGGTCTTCTCGCCCAGGCTGCGCGCCGATTCGATGTCGGCCACGCGCAGCAGCGGGCATTTCACCTGCACGAAATGCACGTCGGCCGTGTCGTCGATGCCGGCGTCGGCGATGGCCGCGCGCACCGCCTCGGCCGTGACCTGGATCTGCGCCATCCGGCCGACTTCATGCGGCTGCAGCTCGCGCGTGCTGCCGATGCCGACCGCCAGCCGCTTGCCGGCGGGCGCGGTCTTGCTGGTCCAGCGCCGCGCAAACACCGTCATGTGCGGGCTCAGCACGCCTTCGGTGCCGCCCGACATGACGATGGCGATGCGCCGCGCGATGTCGGTCCGCGACGCATGCATCGCGTCGGCGAGCAGGGTGGCCACGGTTTCCACCGCGTACTCGCGGGTGAAGTCGTTGACCAGCCCGTTGCCTTCGGTCTTTCCCAGGATGGCTAGGATCTCGTCCGCGCGTACCGTTCCTCGCGCCAGAAGCTCCGCCAAGCCCGTCACATCGCCCGGCCCGCGCATGGGAATGCGCACGACTTCAATGCTTTGCATGTTCACCCCGGCGCGATCCGCATTGCCGCGCCGGCCTCTTGCCTGCCGCTCTTCCTGACGCAAACGCCCGCATGCCTGCCGTTCCTTTGCTTATCGTTGTGAATGTCGTCGTCTTCCTTGTACAGAAGCTGCGTGGCGACTTGATGCTTTACCTCTTCGCCCTGTGGCCGCTGGAAGCAGGATTCCTGCCGTGGCAGCTCGTGACCAGCGCATTCCTGCACGGTGGCGTCTCGCACATCGCTTTCAACATGCTGGGCCTGTGGATGTTCGGCCGCGAGATCGAGGAAGCGCTCGGCGCGGCGCGCTTCTGGGTGCTCTATCTGACGAGCGTTGTCGCCGCCGCGATCACGCAACTGATCTTTCTTGCGCTGACCGGCTCGCTGGTGCCGACGGTGGGCGCGTCGGGCGGGGTGTTCGGGCTGCTGCTGGCCTGGGCGGTGTTCTTTCCCGACCGCGAGGTGGTGCCGCTGTTTCCGCCCATTCCCATGCGCGCGCGCACCTTCGCGGCCGGTTATGCGGGCATCGAGCTGCTGCTCGGCGTGACCGGCACCAGCCAGGGCGTCGCGCATTTCGCGCATCTGGGCGGCATGCTGGGCGCATGGCTGCTGATCCTGCGCTGGCGCGCGCGGGCGCGGGCGGCGACGCGGCTGCGCCGCTGAAGCGGCCGCGCGGGCGGGCCGCGCCGGCCTTGCAGCCGCCTTGCGCGAGCGGGCCAGCGCAAGCGCCCGCCCGTGGCGCCGGCCTTGCACCGGCGCCCGCCGCGCTCAGATGTCGATCTGCGTGCCCAGCTCGACCACGCGGTTGATCGGGATCTTGAAGAAGTCGGTCGCGAGCGCCGCGTTCGACTGCATCCACGCAAACAGCTTTTCGCGCCACAGCGCCATGCCCGGCATGTTGGTCGGCACCACGGTCTGGCGTGACACGAAGTAGGACGTGTCCATCAGCTCGTAGCAGAAGCCCAGCCGGGCGGCGGCGGCATGCATGATTTCGTCGACATCCGGGTCTTCCTTGAAGCCGTAGCAGGCTTCCACCCGCGCGAAGCCCTCGGGCAGCTCGACCACCTGCACGCGCTCCTCGTCGACCGTGTGCGGCACGTCGAGGATGCGCACCGTCAGCAGCAGCACCCGCTCGTGCAGCACCTTGTTGTGCTTGAGGTTGTGCAGCAGCGCGGCCGGCACCGCGTCGCCGATGCTGGTCATGAACACCGCCGTGCCCTGCACGCGCGGCGGCGGCCCGGCGGCGATGGCGCCGACGAAGGCATCGACCGGAATGCTCAGCTCGCGCAGCCGCTCGAACAGGATTTGCCGGCCGCGCTCCCAGGTGGACAGCACCGTGAAGGCGATGGTGCCGATGACCAGCGGGAACCAGCCGCCGTCGCCGATCTTGAGCGCGTTGGCGGCAAAGAAGGCCAGATCGAGCACCAGGAACATCAGCACGATGCCGCGCGCATACAGCTTGCGCACGCCCCACACGCGGCGCAGCACCACATAGACCAGCACCGTGGTGATGACCATCGTCGTGACCACCGCGATGCCGTAGGCCGAGGCCAGCGCCGACGAGGTCTTGAACATGAGCACCAGCGCGATCACGCTCAGCAGCAGCATGCGATTGACCAGCGGCACGTAGATCTGGCCGATCTCGCGCTCATTGGTGTGCTGCACCCGCATGCGCGGCAGATAGCCGAGCTTGATCGCCTGGGCCGTCATCGAGAACGCGCCCGAGATCACCGCCTGCGACGCGATCACCGTGGCAAAGCCCGACAGCAGCACCAGCGGCAGCGTGGCCCACTCCGGCACCGACAGGAAGAACGGATTGCGGATCGCCTCGGGATGCTCGAGCACCAGCGCGCCCTGGCCGAAGTAGTTGATGAGCAGCGCCGGCATGACAAAGCCGAACCACGCGATGCGGATCGGCCGCGCGCCGAAATGGCCCATGTCGGCATACAGCGCCTCGGCGCCGGTCAGCACCAGGAACACCGAGCCCAGCACCGCGATCGACGCAAAGCCGTGTTCCTGGAAGAAGCCGATCGCGTACCACGGCGCGAACGCCGCCAGCACCGCCGGATGCTCGACGATGTTGACCACGCCGATCACCGCCAGCGCGCCGAACCACAGCACCATCGCCGGCCCGAAGAAGCGGCCGATCACCGCCGTGCCGTGCTTCTGGATCGCGAACAGGAACACGATGATGACCAGCGTGATCGGCAGCACCCAGCGCGTGAAGGCCGGCGTCACCACCTCCAGCCCTTCCACGGCTGACAGCACCGAGATCGCCGGCGTGATCATCCCGTCGCCATAGAACATGGCCGCGCCGAACAGCCCCAGCACCGACAGCCACCAGCGCGCGCGCGGATGCCCCTCGGTACCGCGCAGCGCCAGCGCCGCCAGCGCCAGCACGCCGCCCTCGCCGCGGTTGTCGGCGCGCATCACGAAGATCACGTACTTCACCGACACCACTAGCAGCACCGACCAGAACAGCAGACTCAGGATGCCGTAGACGTTGTTCACGGTCAGCGCAATGCCGTGCTCCGGATTCATGCATTCCTTGAAGGCATAGAGCGGGCTGGTGCCGATGTCGCCGTACACCACGCCGAGCGCCGCCAGCAGCAGCGGACCGAGCTTGCCGCCGTGGGCGGCCGGCTCATGCACCTCGACCGCGCGCGCGCAGGCCAGATCCTGCGACAACGTGGGCACGGGATTGCCGTCGGAGGCGGTGACGCAGGCGGTATCGGCTTGCGTGCCGCGTTCGGGAACGGACATGGATGAGTCTCCTGTTGTTGTCGCCGGCGAAGTGCGCCGCCGGAGGTCGGTCGACGATTGTGCTGCGCAGCAGCTACGGCTTCAGCGTCGGAAACAGGAATTGTCTGCCGCAGGGCAAGGACCGGCAGCCCGGCGTTGCGCGCGGCGCGAAGGCGCCGGCGGGCGACAAGCGGAAGTGGAAAGAAAGGCCGGCGCGGGGTGAGGGAGGGGTGCAGCGCCAGAACATGCCCGTGCTGTCAGGCCGTCGGCGCTTCCGCAATCGTTTCCGCCTGCCTCATTCGTTTCGAGCGCCAATGCCGCGCAATTCCAGCCGCATCCGGGCCTCGACCAGCGCCTTGTGCAATTTCCCGCGCAACACTTCCTGCGCCGGCAATTGCAGCCAATACTCGGCCACATGAATCCCGTCGGGTTCCAAGTCCATCAATTCCACGACCTCGGCATCCTTGTCGCTGCACAAGATGATGGCGATCGGTGCATTCTCGCCCGGCTGCCGTTCATGCTTGGCGAGCCATTTGAGATACAGCTCCACCTGGCCCTTGTGCTCGGGCTTGAATTCGCCCAGCTTCAATTCGATCAGAACCAGCCGGCGCAACCGGCGGTGAAAGAACAGCAGGTCGATGTAATAGTCATGCCCGCCCACCTGAATGCGCTTCTGCCGGCCCATGAAGGCAAAGTCGCTGCCCAGTTCAAGAATGAAGCGTTCCAGCTCGGCCAGAATGGCGCTTTCCAGGTCCTTTTCGGTAAAGCCGTCTTTCAGATCCAGAAAGTCCAGCAGATACGGGTCTTTCAGGAATAGCGCCGGGCTGGGGTCGTCGCCCTTGCCCAATTGGGCCAATTCCTGGCGGATGACTTCTTCTGGCTGTTTTGCAATCGCGGTGCGCTCGAACAGCAGGCTGTCCATCCGCTCGCGCAGCGTGCGCACCGACCAGCGCGAGCGCGCGCACAGCTCGGCGTAAAAGCCGCGCCGCGTCGGGTCGTCCACCTTCAGCAGCTCCACCAGATGCGACCAGCTCAACTGTGCCGACAGCGTCGTCACAATCTCCAGGCTGTCGAAGCACTGGTAGAGCTTGACCATGCGGAACAGGTTGCGGCGGCCGAAACCGGTGCCGAATTCCGGCACCAGCCGGTCGGCCAGCTTCTGCATGGTGGCGTCGCCATAGTCGGCTCGCGCCTCGGTCACGACGGTTTGCTTGATGGCCCGGCCGATGTGCCAGTAGCTCAGCACCAGCGCCTGGTTCACCTGCACCACCACGCGGGCGCGCGCCTGCTCCAGCAGCTCGCGGATGTCGCGGTACAGCGCGTCGATCGCCGCATCGGCTGGCGCCGCATCCGCGACGCGCTTGCGCAGCTTGTCGGCGGCCTTCGAGCGCTGGGTTTCGCGAGGTTCTTCCTGGCGGGCCTTGTCGGCCTTGGGGCGGGCCATGTGACGGCTTTCGTGGCTATCGATGCGGGCAGCCGGCGCATGCGGCGCCGAGCCGCCTGAAATCGTAACCGCCAGCTTTGGCGCGCTCGCTCAGCGCAGCCCGAGCGGCGCCAGCGCCGCGCGCAGCTCGTCGGCAATGGCCACCGGCTTGCGCGTGACCACGTCGATCAGAACCATCACGTTCTCGGCCGTGGCCACGCAGCGCTCACCGTCGAACACCGCCTGCGCCAGCGTGAGCGAGCTGCGCCCGAGCGCCGCGACCGCCGTGCCGATCTCGGCGGTGCCGGGCCAGTGCAGCTCGGCGCGGTAGTCGATGGCAAAGCGCGCCAGCACGAACACGCCCTGCGCCGGCCGCAGATCGGGACCGATCAGCTCGGTGAGGAAATGCGCCCGGCCGGTCTCGCAATAGGCCGCGATGGCCAGATTGTTGATGTGGCCGAGCTTGTCGGTATCGGAGAAGCGCAGCGTGTCGCGCGCCCAGTGCGCATAGCGCGCGCGGTCGGCCAGCTCGGCGGCAGCCATGACCTCAGCCCTTGGTGTTGACTAGGTTGAGGAACTCGGTGCGCAGCGCCAGATTGGTCTGCAATTCGCCGAGCAGTGCCGAGGTGACGGTCTCCTCGCCCGAGGCGCGGATGCCGCGGCTTTCCATGCACAGATGGCGGCAGCGGATGACCACGCCGACCGCGCGCGGTTGCAGATGCTCCATCAGCGCATTGGCGATCTGGATGGTGAGCCGCTCCTGCACCTGCAGCCGGCGCGCAAAGCATTCGACCAGCCGCGTCAGCTTGCTCAGCCCGACGATGTGGCCCTTGGGCGTGTAGCCGATGGATGCGGTACCGAAGAAGGGCGCAAGGTGATGCTCGCAATGGCTGTAGACCGGAATGTTCCGCACCACGATCAGCTCGTTGTATTCCTCGGCGCCGTCCTCGAACACCTTGAGCACGTCGGCCGGCTTCATGTCGTAGCCGGCGGTCCAGTCCTTCCAGGCCTTGGCTGCGCGATGCGGGGTTTCAAGCAGGCCCTGACGGTCAGGGTCTTCGCCGAGGCTGCGCAGAAAGCGCCGCCAATCCTGTTCGGAGAATTCTTCGTGGGACATCCCGCGCTCTTTCTTTGGATTACTTGTGTCAGACATATCGGGCGAGTCTAGACCGTCATTCCGGCCGCAAGGTTCGATGAACCGGCCGGTTGGCGGCGCTGCCGATTGAATTTGCCGATGACCCGGATTGGCTCCGGGCGCATGCGGCAGTGCACAAGAATCGCGCGGCCGGCATTGCACCGGCCGCGCCGGCCGCCACGCAGTTGCGCGGCAGCCGGGGCGCGCGTCAGTACTCGACCAGCAGGTCGCGTGCCGCCACCGTCTCGCCCGACTTCACATGGATGGCCTTGATCGTGCCGTCGCGGTCGGCGCGGATCTGGGTTTCCATCTTCATCGCCTCGATGGAGACGAGCGGATCGCCGGCCTTCACCGTCTGGCCGGGCTTGACCGCGACCATCACGATCATCCCGGGCATCGGCGCCGGCACATGCGCCGGATTGGCCGGATCGGCCTGCACATGGCGATTGGCCTTGGCCGCGCCGGCCTTGTCGACCTTGAGCACGCGCGCCTGACCGTTCAGCTCGAAGAAGATCTTCGTGCCCTCGTCATCCTCACCCTGGGCCGTGCCCTGCATGCGGATGACCAGCGTCTTGCCCGGATCGAGGTCGACCGAAATCTCGTCGCGCTCGGCCATGCCGTAGAAGAAGGTCGGGCTCGGCAGCACGCTCACGTCGCCGTACTGGCGCTGATGCTCGGCGAAGTCCTTGAAGACCTTCGGGTACATCAGATAGCTGGCGAGGTCGGTGTCGCTGACCAGGCGGCCGGCGGCCTTCTCGGCATCCTTGCGCGCGGCGGCCAGGTCCACGTCGGGCAGCGTGTCGCCCGGGCGATAGGCCGCCGGCGGCTCGGCCTTGAGCACCTTGCGCGAGATTTCGGCCGGAAAGCCGTCGGCCGGAAAGCCCAGCTCGCCCTTGAACAGCGAGATCACGCTGTCGGGGAAGGCGATCTCGCGGTTGGGGTCGAGCACCGAGCGCGAGTTGAGATCGTTGGCGACCATGAACAGCGCCATGTCGCCGACCACCTTGGAGGTGGGCGTGACCTTGACGATGTCGCCGAACAGCCGGTTGACGTCGGCATAGGCCTGCGACACCTCGGGCCAGCGCTGCTCCAGACCCATGCTGCGGGCCTGCTCGCGCAGGTTGGTGTACTGGCCGCCGGGCATCTCGTGCTTGTAGACATCGCTGGTGCCGGAGCGGATTTCGCTCTCGAACGGCGCGTAGATCTTGCGCACGCCTTCCCAGTAATGGCTGATGGCTTGCAGCGATTCGCGGTCGATGCTCAGGTCCTGGCACGGGTCCATCGGCGTGCCTTCGAGCGCGGTGACGATCGAGCCGAGATTGGGCTGCGAGGTCAGGCCGCTCATCGAGTCGAGCGCGCCGTCGACCGCGTCGGCGCCGGCCTCGATCGCCGCCAGCACCGAGGCGGCCGCCGCGCCGCTCGTGTCATGCGTGTGGAAGTGGATCGGCAGCCCGGTTTCTTCCTTGAGGATGCGCACCAGCTCCTTGATGGCGCGCGGCCGCGCGACGCCGGCCATGTCCTTGATGCCGAGGATGTGCACGCCGGCGGCCTGCAATTCCTTGGCGATGCGCACGTAGTACTGACGGTTGTACTTGCGCGTGCCGTCGAACAGGTCGCCGGTGTAGCAGACCGCGCCCTCGCAGAGCTTGCCGGTCTCCAGCACCGCGTCGATGGACACGCGCATGTTGCGCACCCAGTTCAGCGAGTCGAACACGCGGAACACGTCGATGCCTTCCTTCGCCGCCTGCTGCACGAAGTAGCGCACCACGTTGTCGGAATAGTTGGTGTAGCCGACCGCGTTCGAGCCGCGCAGCAGCATCTGGAACAGCACGTTCGGCACGGCGGCGCGCAGCTGGGTCAGGCGCTGCCACGGGTCTTCCTTGAGGAAGCGCATCGCCACGTCGAAGGTGGCGCCGCCCCAGCATTCGAGCGAGAACAGGCCCGGCAGCATCCGCGCGTAGTAGGGCGCGATGCGCAGCATGTCGATGGTGCGCATGCGGGTCGCGAACAGGCTCTGGTGCGCATCGCGCATCGTCGTGTCGGTCAGCAGCACGCGCGGCTCGTCGAGCATCCATTGCGCGAAGCCCTTGGCGCCGAGGTCTTCCAGCAGCTGGCGGGTGCCCGGTGCGGGCGGCATGGTCAGGTCGCTGCCGGGCAGGCCGCTGCGGTTGGGCAGCACGATGTGGGCATGCGACAGGTCGGGCTTGGCGCGGCCCTTCATGTCGGGCTGGCCGTTGACGATGACCTGGCCGATGTAGCCCAGCACCTTGGTCGCGCGGTCGCGCCGCTTCTTGAACTTGAACAGCTCGGGCGTGCTGTCGATGAAGCGCGTGATGACCGTGCCGGCGATGAAGTCGGGATGGTTGATGACGTTCTCGACGAATTGCAGATTCGTCGCCACGCCACGGATGCGGAACTCGCGCAGCGCGCGGTCCATGCGCGTGATGGCCTCGCGCACGCTCGGCGCCCAGGCCGTCACCTTCACCAGCAGCGAGTCGTAGTAGGGCGTGATGACCGCGCCCGGATAGGCCGTGCCGCCGTCGAGCCGCAGGCCGAAGCCGGCCGCGCTGCGATAGGCGGTGATGCGGCCGTAGTCGGGCGTGAAGCCGTTTTCCGGGTCTTCGGTCGTCACGCGGCATTGCAGCGCATGGCCGTTGAGGCGGATGTCTTCCTGCTTCGGCACCGGGCAGGGCGGGCGGCCCTCGACGCCGACGAGGTCGCCGATCATCGCGCCTTCGCTCACGCGGATCTGGCTCTGCACGATGTCGATGCCGGTGACTTCCTCGGTCACCGTGTGCTCGACCTGCACGCGCGGGTTCACCTCGATGAAATAGAACTCGTCGGTATCGGCGTCCATCAGGAACTCGACCGTGCCGGCGTGGGTGTAGCCGACCGCGCGGCCGAGCTTGAGCGCGGCATCGCAGAGCGCGGCGCGCTTTTCGGGCGACAGATAGGGCGCGGGCGCGCGCTCGACCACCTTCTGGTTGCGCCGCTGCACCGAGCAGTCGCGCTCGAACAGATGCACCAGGTTGCCGTGCTTGTCGCCGAGCAGCTGCACTTCGACGTGGCGCGCGCGGCGCACCAGCTTTTCCAGGTAGACCTCGTCGTTGCCGAAGGCGCCGGCAGCCTCGCGGCGCGCCACGGGCAGCTGCGCCTCCAGATCGGCTTCGTTCTCGATCACGCGCATGCCGCGACCGCCGCCGCCCCAGCTCGCCTTGAGCATCACCGGATAGCCGACGCCGAGCGCCGCCGCCTTCGCGCCCTCGATGTCGAGCGGCAGCGGATCGGTCGCGGGCATCACCGGCACGCCGGCGGCCACCGCCGCATTGCGCGCCGCGACCTTGTTGCCGAGCGTGGTCATCACCTCGGGCGTCGGGCCGATGAAGATCAGCCCGGCCTCGGCGCAGGCGCGCGCGAAGTCGGGGTTCTCGCTCAGAAAGCCGTAGCCGGGATGGATCGCATCGACCTTGGCCAGCTTGGCGATGCGGATGATGTCGTCGATGTCGAGATAGGCCGCGAGCGGCTTCTTGCCTTCGCCGACCAGATAGCTCTGGTCGGCCTTGAATCGATGCAGCGCGAAGCGGTCTTCGTGCGAGTAGATGGCGACCGTGCGAATGCCGAGTTCCGACGCCGCGCGCATGACGCGAATGGCGATTTCAGAGCGGTTGGCGACGAGGATCGACTGGATACGTCGCGTCTGGGGCGCGTTCAATGGGCGTCTCCGGTGGGGTGTTGCGGGGGTGCGCGGGCGAGTGCCCGAGGGCAGTGCGCAGCCGTATGGCTACGTGTTTTCCGAATGGTAATGCCCGGGTTATGGCCCACTGATGCCGCATCGCGGAATTGCACACCGTAATTCGGATTGCGGAAAGCCCGGTTGCACCACAAGCGGGCGGCGTGGTCCGATGCCGAGCGCCGCCGTCGCGGCCATCAGGGAGAACACCGCATGCAATACCGACGTCTGGGCCGTTCCGGCCTGCAAGTCAGCGAGCTGTCGTTCGGCTCGTGGGTCACTTACGCCAATCAGCTCGATACCGGCGCCGCGCTCGAATGCATGGCCGCCGCGCATGACGCGGGCGTGAACTTCTTCGACAACGCCGAGGTGTATTCGCACGGCGAAAGCGAGCGCGTGATGGGCGAGGCGCTGCGCCAGCTCGGCTGGGCGCGCGAGAGCTACATCGTGAGCACCAAGTTCTTCTGGGGCCTGCACGACGCGCCCAACCTGCGCAACACGCTCAACCGCAAATACCTGTTGCAGGCGATGGACCGCTCGCTGGAGCGCTTCGGGCTCGACTTCGTCGATCTGGTCTATGCGCACCGGCCCGATCCGCACACGCCCGTCGAGGAAACGGTTTGGGCCTTCCACGACATGATCGAGCGCGGCCAGGCGCTGTACTGGGGCACGAGCGAATGGAGCGCCGACGAGATCCGCGCCGCCTGGGACGTGGCCGAGCGCCATCACCTGCACAAGCCGGTGGTCGAGCAGCCGCAATACAACCTGTTCGCGCGCAAGCGGGTCGAGCAGGAATACGCCCGGCTGTATGAAGACATCGGCATCGGCCTGACGACCTGGAGCCCGCTGGCCTCGGGCCTGCTGACGGGCAAGTACCGCAACGGCGTGCCGGCCGGCTCGCGCGGCGCGCTGGCCGGCTACGACTGGCTCGCCGAGCTGCTCACCAATCCCGCGCGCAACGAGGCGGTCGGCAAGCTCGAAGCGCTGGCGCAGGAGCTGGGCTGCACGCTGGCGCAATTCGCCATCGCCTGGTGCCTCAAGAATCCGAACGTGAGCAGCGTCATCACCGGCGCGTCCCGCGCGGCCCAGGTGGTCGAGAACATGAAGGCGGTGGAAGTGGCGCCGCGCATCACGCCCGAGCTGGTCGCGCGGGTCGAGGCGATCGCGGGCGGGCTGGCCGACTGAGCCGGCGCCGGTACGTCCGCCGACCGACGTACCGGCGCCCGAAAACGCGTCGCCGGGGTCGCGGACGTTCGATTTCCGGAGCTGGGCATCAACCCTGATGCGCACCGGCGCGGCGGCGGATTCCGCTTCAAAAACAAGCGCTTGCAAGCGCGTTCACGGCGCTGGCAGCCCGTGGCACATGCATTGCCCCTGTCTTCCTGCGCCGCGCTGGCCCGGCAGTTCGCCCGGCCGTCGCGGCGTCATCCAGGAGACGGAGACACGCATGTCCATACAAAGTCAGAACCGCCCGCCCGCCGCGCAGGTCCAGGTCATGGGGATCGACGCCGGCGGCACCATGACCGATACCTTCTTCGTGCGCGCCGATGGCCGCTTCGTGGTCGGCAAGGCCCAGAGCAATCCCGAGGACGAATCGCTCGCCATCTTCAATTCGTCGGAGGACGCGCTCGCCCACTGGCAGCGCGGCGTCGACGAGGTCTATCCGGAGCTGGTCACCTGCGTGTACTCGGGCACCGCGATGCTCAATCGCGTGGTGCAGCGCAAGGGCCTGGACGTGGGCCTGATGGTCAACAAGGGCTTCGAGCATGTGCACTCGATGGGCCGCGCGATCCAGAGCTATCTGGGCTATGCGCTGGAGGAGCGCATCCACCTGAACACCCACCGCTACGACGAGCCGCTGGTGCCGCTGTCGCGCACGCGCGGCGTGACCGAGCGCACCGATGTGCAGGGCGAGATCGTGATTCCGCTGCGCGAGGCCGAGGTGCGCCAGGCCACGCGCGAGCTGGTCGCGGCAGGGTCGAAGGCCATCGTCATCTGCTTCCTGCAATCGCACAAGAACGGCACGAGCGAGCAGCGCGCCCGTGACGTGACGCTCGACGAGCTGAAGAAGCTCGGCGCCGACATTCCGGTGTTCGCCTCGGTCGACTACTACCCGCAGCGCAAGGAAAGTCACCGCATGAACACGACGGTGCTCGAAGCCTATGCGGCCGAGCCGTCGCGCCAGACGCTCAAGAAGGTGAGCGACCGGTTCGCCAGGCACGGCGCGAAGTTCGACCTGCGCGTGATGGCGACCCATGGCGGCACCATCAGCTGGAAGGCCAAGGAGCTGGCCCGCACCATCGTCTCGGGGCCGATCGGCGGCGTCATCGGCAGCAAGCTGCTCGGCGAGACGCTCGGCTACGACAACATCGCGTGCAGCGACATCGGCGGCACCAGCTTCGACATGGCGCTCATCACCAAGGGCAGCTTCGCGATCGCGTCCGACCCCGACATGGCGCGGCTGGTGCTGTCGCTGCCGCTGGTCACGATGGACTCGGTGGGCGCGGGCGCGGGCAGCTTCGTGCGGCTCGATCCCTACAGCGGCTCGCTCAAGCTCGGCCCCGACAGCGCCGGCTATCGCGTCGGCACTTGTTGGCCCGAAAGCGGGCTCGACACGGTGTCGGTGTCGGACTGCCATGTGGTGCTCGGCTACCTCAATCCCGACAACTTCCTCGGCGGCGCCATCAAGCTCGACGTGGAACGCGCGCGCCGGCACATCAAGGCGCAGATCGCCGATCCGCTCGGCCTGTCGGTGGAGGACGCGGCGGCCGGCGTGATCGAGCTGCTCGACCTGCAACTGCGCGAATACCTGCGCAGCAACGTCAGCGCCAAGGGCTACAACCCGACCGAGTTCGTCTGCTTCAGCTACGGCGGCGCCGGCCCGGTGCACACCTATGGCTATACCGAAGGGCTCGGCTTCAAGGACGTGATCGTGCCGGCCTGGGCGGCGGGCTTCTCGGCCTTCGGCTGCGCCTGCGCCGACTTCGAGTACCGCTACGACAAGAGCGTGGACCTGGCGCTGCCGCAGGACGCGGACGACGCCGCCAAGGTCAAGGCCGCCGAGACGATCCAGGCCGCCTGGTCGGCGCTCGCGGCCAAGGTGATCGAGGAGTTCCGCATCAACGGCTTCAAGCCCGAGGACGTGATCCTGCGGCCCGGCTACCGCATGCAGTACATGGGCCAGCTCAACGATCTGGAGATCAATTCGCCGATTGCCACGGCCGCCACCGCCGAGGACTGGGACGCCATCGTGACGGCCTTCGAGGACACCTACGGCCGCGTCTACGCGAGTTCGGCGCGCTCGCCGGAACTGGGCTTTTCGGTGACGGGCGCGATCATGCGCGGCACCGTGATCACGCAGAAACCCGTCCTGCCCGAGGACGAGGACGGCGGCGACATTCCGCCCGCCGCCGCGCGCACCGGCACCCGCAAGCTCTACCGCCACAAGCAATGGTTCGACGCGACGCTCTGGAAGATGGAGGCGCTCAAGCCCGGCAATCGCATCCTCGGCCCGGCCATCGTCGAGTCGGACGCGACCACCTTCGTCGTGCCCAAGGGGTTCGCCACGACCCTCGACAAGCACCGGCTGTTTCACCTCAAGGAAGTGAAGTAAGGAGCCCGCCATGAACATGCTTTCAGCCCAGGAAGTCGGCATCGCCGACCTGCTCAAGACCGGCCAGACGCTCAAGCAATTCCGCGACGGCGTGCTCGACCGGACCAAGAAGACCGGCCATTACAACGGCCTCGAAAAGCTCGAACTGCGCGAGCGCGACCCGATCGGCTACGAGAAGCTTTTCAGCAAGCTGCGCGGCGGTCTGGTGCACGCCCGCGAGACCGCCAAGAAGATCGCCGCCTCGCCCATCGTCGAGCAGGAAGGCGAGCTGTGCTTCACGCTCTACAACGCGGCCGGCGACTGCGTGCTCACGTCGACCGGCATCATCATCCACGTCGGCACGATGGGCGCGGCGATCAAGTACATGATCGAGAACGACTGGGAAACCAACCCCGGCATCAAGCCCGGCGACATGTTCACCAACAACGATTGCGCGATCGGCAACGTGCACCCCTGCGACATCGCGACCATCGTGCCGATCTTCGCGCACGGCAAGCTGATCGGCTGGGTCGGCGGCGTGACCCATGTGATCGACACCGGCGCGGTGACGCCCGGCTCGATGTCGACCGGCCAGGTGCAACGCTTCGGCGACGGCTACATGATTACCTGCCGCAAAACCGGCATCAACGACACACCTTTGCGCGACTGGCTGCATGAATCGCAGCGCTCGGTGCGCACGCCCAAGTACTGGATCCTCGACGAGCGCACCCGCATCGCCGGCTGCCACATGATCCGTGACCTGATCGAGGAGGTGATCGACGAGGTCGGCCTCGACGACTACGAGCGCTTCGCCTACGAGGTGATCGAGGAAGGCCGGCGCGGGCTCAACACGCGCATCAAGGCGATGACGATGCCGGGCATCTACCGCAAGGTGGCCTTCGTCGATGTGCCCTATGCGCATCCCGACGTGCAGACCTCGTCGGCGTTCGCCAAGCTCGACTCGATCATGCATTCGCCGGTCGAGATGGAGATCCGCGCCGACGCCACCTGGCGGCTCGATTTCGAGGGCGCGAGCCGCTGGGGCTGGCATTCGTACAACGCGCATCAGGTGGCGTTCACGAGCGGCATCTGGGTGATGATGACCCAGACCCTGGTGCCGACCCAGCGCATCAACGACGGCGCCTACTACGGCACCGAATTCCATCTGCCCAAGGGCGGCTGGATGAATCCCGACGACCGCCGCACCGGCCATGCCTATGCCTGGCACTTCCTGGTGTCGGCCTGGACCACGATGTGGCGCGGCCTCGGCCAGGCCTACTTCAGCCGCGGCTATCTCGAAGAGGTGAACGCCGGCAATGCCAACACCAGCAACTGGTTGCAGGGCGGCGGCATCAACCAGGACGGCGACATCCACGCGGTCAACAGCTTCGAGGCGTCGTCTTGCGGCACCGGTGCCAGCGCGATCAAGGACGGCCTCAACCATGCCGCCGCGATCTGGAATCCCGAAGGCGACATGGGCGACATCGAGATCTGGGAGATGGCCGAACCGCTGCTCTATCTGGGCCGCAACGTGAAGGCCAATTCGGGCGGCTACGGCAAGTACCGCGGCGGCTGCGGCTTCGAGACGCTGCGCATGGTCTGGAAGGCGCAGGACTGGACCATGTTCTTCATGGGCAACGGCTACATGAACAGCGACTGGGGAATGATGGGCGGCTATCCGCCCGCCACCGGCTATCGCTTCGAGGCGCACAAGACCGGCCTGCAGTACCGCATCGCCAACGGCGAGAGCCTGCCGCTCGGGGCCGACACCAATCCCGACTTCCCCGACTACGAGAACCATCTCAACGAAGGGGCGACGGTCAAGCGCGACCAGCAGTGCATGACGACCGAGGACTGCTACTCGAACTACGACCTCTACCTCAACTACCTGCGCGGCGGCCCGGGCTTCGGCGATCCGCTCGACCGCGAGATCGAGTCGATCCAGAAGGACCTGAACAACGGCTTCCTGCTGCCCGAGTTCGCGCAGAAGGTGCACGGCGCGGTGGCCACGAAGGACGGCAACGGCCAGTGGACCGTCGATGCGAAGCAGACCGCGCAGCAGCGGCTGCAAATCCGCAAGGAGCGGCTGGCGCGCTCGGTGCCGGTGGCCGACTGGATGAAGCAGGAGCGCGAACGCATCCTGCTCAAGGACGCGTCGCCGCAGGTGCAGCACATGTTCGCCACCAGCTTCGGGCTGTCGCAGAAGTTCGAGAACGGCTTCCGCAAGTTCTGGGATCTGCCCGCCAGCTGGACCCTGCGCGAGGAAGACCTCGGCGTGCCGTCCTACGGTTCGAAGTACCGCATGGACCTGTCGAAGATGCCCGATGTCCACACCGTCGTTCTCGTCGAGGAGTGAGCCCCATGACCACCTACACCACCGATCAGGTCCGCAATCTCGTCGACGGCAAGCTCGACTGGGACACCACGCTGCGCATGCTGTCGATGCCGAAGGACGCCGAGCGCTTCCAGCAGTACATCGAGGTGCTGCAGAAGAAGCTCGACTGGGACGACCGCGTCGTGCTGCCGCTCGGGCCGCACCTCTACATCGTGCAGCGCGCCGACACCAAGCAATGGCGCGTCAAATGCGACTGCGGCCACGAGTTCTGCGGCTGGCGCGAGAACTGGAAGCTGTTCGCCCATGTGTACGTGCGCGACAGCGACGAGGCGATGAGCGAGGTCTATCCCAGGCTGATGGGGCCGGACACGAAGTGGCAGGTCTACCGCGAGTACATCTGCCCGCAGTGCGCCACGCTGCATGACGTGGAAGCGCCCACGCCCTGGTACCCGGTGCTGCACGACTTCGAGCCCGACATCGACGCCTTCTACAAGGACTGGGTGAAGCTGCCGCTGCCCGAGCGCGTGGACTGAGCCCGAGGCGTTCGAAATCCGGACGCCCATCGAACGCCCGACCGGCCGATTTTCGGTCGGTCGGGCGTTCGCGTGCCTGCTGTGCACCCGCCGGACGCCGGCTGGCGCCGCTCTTGCACGCAGGCCCTCCCGCAGCGCGCTCCGCGAACTCCCGGCTTGTCGGCCGCGCGGGCGCAATGCACCCTCGCCTGCCCCGCGTCAGCGCGGACGACGGCGCGTACCGGCCCCGACCACGAAGGGCCGGACGCATGGAGACCATCAAGCGAAGGAGGCGCGAGCCATGTTCTCGAACCCCGACAACGACGCGCTCGTCATGACCGCGTGGGAATGCCTGCTGCGCGGCGATCTGCCCGCGGCGCCCGCGCCCCGGCCCATCGTCGGCGGCTCGTGGCGGCGCTGCCTCGACCTGAAGGTGGACCCGGGCCGTTGCGGCGGCCCCGAGCCGATCGCCGCCGGCCGGCTCGATGCGCTGCGGCAGTCGAATGCCGAACTGCTCGACATGGCCGCGCCGGTACTGGTCGATGCGCATGCGCTGCTGGCCGGCACCGACACCATGCTGGCGCTGGCCGATGTCAGCGGGACCATCCTCAAGCTCGAAGGCGACACCGGCACCATGGGCAGCGCCGAGTCGATCCATCTGCTGCCGGGCGTGACCTGGAGCGAGGTGATCTGCGGCACCAACGCCATCGGCACCGCGCTTGCGGTCGGCGAGCCGGTGCAGATCCATTCGGCCGAGCATTACTGCGAAGGCATCAAGCGCTGGACCTGCTCGGCGACCGTCATCCGCCATCCGCTCGATGGCGAAATCCTCGGCGTGGTCGATGTGTCGGGGCTGTCGGAGAGCTATAGCCGGCACAGCCTGGCGCTGGTGGTGACGACCGCCAACCGCATCGCCGGGCGCATCGCGGCGCGCGAGATGGAGCTGCGCTATCGCCTGCTCGACCGCGCGGTGCCGCTGCTGGCGGCGTCGCAGCGCGACGGCGTGATGGTGTTCGACCGGCGCGGCTATCCCATCAAGACCAATGCCGGCGCCCAGGCCCTGGCCGGCGGCGAGAACTGGTGGCGCGCCGGCGGCGGACGCATCGGCGCGCTGAGCTTTGCCGGCACGCCGGCGCCCGCCGGCGCGCTGCCCGACTGGATCGATCCGGACCGCGTGCAGCCGGTGCTGGAGGGCGGCGAGCGCATCGGCACGCTGGTCACGCTGCCGGCGCCGGGCGGCCAGCGCCGGCCGGTCGGTGCCGGACTGTCGTCATGGCTTGGCGAGGCGGCGGCGCTGTGTCGCGGCGATGCCCGCGACGGCGATGGGCGACGCGGCACTGGCACGACGCCCGCCCGGTCGGCCGGCGCGGCGCCCGACCCGTCCGACGCCAGCGCGCCCGCCGACGAAGCCACGCCGGCCGGCTTCGAGCACATCGTCGCGCGCGACCCGGCCATGCGCGAGGCGGTGGCGCGCGCCAGCCAGCTCGCCGCCGCGCGCGTGCCGGTGCTGCTGCTCGGCGAGACAGGCGTGGGCAAGGAGGAGTTCGCCCAGGGCATCCACCGCGCCAGCGCCGGGCGCGACGGCGCCTTCGTGGCGGTGAATTGCGGCGGCCTGTCGCGCGAGCTGCTGGCGAGCGAGCTGTTCGGCTATGCCGAGGGCGCGTTCACCGGCGCGCGGCGCGGCGGCATGGTCGGCAAGTTCGAGGCCGCGAACGGCGGCACGCTGTTCCTCGACGAACTCGGCGAGATGCCGCTCGACCTGCAACCGCATCTGCTGCGCGTGCTGGAGCGCGGCGAGATCCACCGGCTCGGCGAGAACCAGCCGCGCCGGGTGTCGTTCCGGCTGGTGGCCGCGACCCACCGCGATCTGCGCCGCGAGGTGGCCGAGGGCCGCTTCCGCATGGACCTGTTCTATCGCGTGGCCGTCACCAGCGTGCAGATTCCGCCGCTGCGCGCGCGGCATGCCGACCTGCATGCGCTGGTCGGGCACTTCCTGGCCCGCTTCGCGCGCGAGCACGGCAGTGGCGCCTGCCGGCTCGATCCGGCGGTGCTGGCGGCGCTGGCCGCGCACGACTGGCCCGGCAATGTGCGCGAGCTGCGCAACGTGGTCGAAGGATTGGTGCTGATGGCGCGCGGGCCGGTGATCGGCCCCGACGCGCTGCCGCCGGAATGGCGCGCCGCCGTCCTGGGTGGCGCCGACGACCGGGGCGGTGCCGCCACGGGCCCGCAGCGCGCCGGCACCGAGGAGCCCGCGCTCGCCGGCACCCGGCTCGACGCCGCCGAATGCGGCGCGATCCGCGACATGCTGGTCGCCACGCAGGGCAACCTCACCCAGGCCGCGCGCCGGCTCGGCATCGCCAAGAGCACGCTCTACGCCAAGCTGCACAAGTACGGGCTCGATGCCGGTCGGGCCACGGCGCGCGGCACCGGCACCGACGGCGCCATGCCCTGATCGCCGCGCTGGCGGTCCGCCCGGAAAACATCCTGCTTGTGACCTGCGCCGGCGCGCCGGAAAGTGCGCCATCCCCCTGTCACGAGCCAGCGATGTCCGATTCCGCGCCGCCCGATTCTCCCGCCGCCGACGCGCCCGATGCCAAGCTGGCCGGCGCGCTGCTCGAGACCGCCAACAGCGCCTCGCAGAGCGTGGCGGTGCTGCACTTCACCTTCATGGCGGTGTGCGCCTACCTGCTGCTGGTGGTCATCGGCACGACCGACATGCATCTGCTGCTCGGCCGCAGCGTGCCGCTGCCGGTGGTGAACCAGGAGGTGCCGATCGTCGCGTTCTACGCGCTGTCGCCCTATCTGCTCACGCTGCTGCACTTCAACCTGCTGCTTCAGTTCCAGCTGCTGTCGCGCAAGCTCTATGCGTTCGATGCGGCGGCCGGTCCGCGCGGCCACGATCCGGGCAGCCTGCGCGACCGGCTGCATGTCTTTCCCTACAGCTATCTGCTGGCCGGCGACATGACGCCGCTGGTGCGCAACCTCACCGCGCATGTGGTCGCCATCACGCTGATCGCGCTGCCGGTGGTCACGCTGTTCGCGATGCAGATCCGCTTCCTCGGCTATCAGTCGGCGGTGGTCACCACGGCGCAGCGGGTGGCGCTGTGGATCGACCTGATCCTGGTCATCGCCATGTGGCCGGTCATCATGGACAAGCGCGACCGCTGGCTGCACTGGTGGCATGAGCTGTTCGCGCAGCTGCGGCTCGGGCCGGTGGGCTGGACCGCGTATGCGCTGCTGCTGCTCGGGCTGATGCTGGTGCTGTTCGGCGGCGATTACGTCTGCGTGCGCGTGGGCGTGCTGACGATGTTTGCCGCGATGGCGCTGGCGCTGGTGCGGCCGCTCGGCGAGCGCGGCCCGCGGGCGCTGTGCGCGCGGCTGCTGCCCACGCTGCTGTGGGCGTTGAGCGCCGCCGTGCTGCTGCACTTCACGCCGCTGTTCGGCCATTGGGCCCAGTCGATGCCGACCCAGGTGTTCGCCATCGCGCTCGTCGTGCTGCTCGGTGCGCCGTGGATCTTCTTCTGGCGCAGCGGCCTGCCTTGCGGCGGCGTGGTACTGGCCGGTTTCTGCACGCTTCAGCTGCTGCTGCCGCAGGCCGTCACTACCGAAGGCGAGCTGATGGCGCGCTGGCCGGGCTGGCTGGCGGTGCATCTGGGCCATGCGCCGGTCGAGGCCGGCGACACGCCGGGCGCCAGCACCTCGCCGAGCTGCCCGGCGGCGCGCGCGGCCGAGGTCGAGGACCTGCTGCGCTACCGGCCGCCGCGCATCTTCGACCGCGCGGTGGCGCGCGCCGACTGGTGCCGGCGCGAAGGCTGGTCGGTGCTGTCCTGCGATGTGCTCGAAGGCATGCGCCGGCTCGATCTGCGCGAGCAGGCGCTGTTCGCCCAGCCGCTCGATCCGGCCACGCTGACCGAACTGCGCCGCGACAGCTGGACCACGCCGGCCGCCTGGGACAGCGCCCAGAGCCGGGTGCAGCGCGCCATCCTCAAGGGCCGGGCGCTGCGCCATGCGCGGCTGGAAGGCGCGCTGCTGGTGCGCGCCGACCTGCGCCAGGCCGATCTGACCGGCGCCTGCCTGACCGGCGCCTGGCTCGGCGGCGCCGATCTCGACGGCGCCAATCTGCGCGGCGCCACGCTGCTCGGCGCCCATCTGCGCGACATCGGCCTGGGCCGGCGCACCGACATCGAGGTCGGCGACGACGACGATGCGGCCGGCGCCGGACAGCCGGCGGACCGGCCGCCGGTCGAGCGCTTTGCCGCCGACGGCGACCGCAGCCCCTGCGCCGAGCCGTCCTTCGTGTCCGCCACCTCGCTGCGCTGCGCGGTGCTCGACTACGCCTCGATCGATCTGGTCGCGCTGGCGACCGCGCGCGACAACCTGCATGCCGGCACCAACTGCATGCGGGCCTGGTTCGCGCAGTCGCCGCAGCTGGCGCCCGACCCGGCCGCGCCCAGGCCGCCGGCCAGCCCCGAGCGCAAGCCGGCGCCGGCCGGCAGTGCTGCCGCTGCGGCGCCGGCCTTGCCGGCGGCCGCGGCGCTGACCTGCACCGCCACCCACTGAAGCGCGCCGGCCGAACGGCGCGCGCACCGCCTGTCGCATCGCCGCGATGCGACATGTCGCTTCACGGCGACGTCACACGGGCAGACGAGAGTGCGCCGTCTTCACACGGAGCTCTCTCATGAAAATTCGCCTGATGGCGGGGCTGATCGCCGGCGCGCTGGCGCTGGCCGGCTGCAACAACGACAGCAACAGCGACCCCGTTCCCAAGAACGTTCTCTTCTTCCTCGGCGACGGCTACGGCATCGTCCCGATGACCGCGGCGCGTATCTATGCGGTGGGCGAAGACGGCGAAATGACCATCGACACCCTGCCCGAGACGGCCTTCATCAAGACCTTCTCGAACGACGCGCAAGTCACCGACAGCGCCCCGTCGATGGCCGCCTACATGACCGGCGTGAAGGCCAACAACGACGTCATCGGCATGTCGAGCGACACCCGCGCCTTCGACGCCAGCGGCAACGGCTACTTCATCGGCGCCGATTCCACCTGCCCGACCAGCGGCAACGGCACGCCCGTGACCACGCTGCTCGAACTGGCCAAGGCCGCCGGCCGCGCCACCGCCGTGGTGACGACCACCAAGGTCACGCACGCCACGCCCGCCGCCACCTACGCCCACATCTGCCACCGCGACGGCGAGAACAACATCGCCGCGCAACTCGTGCCGGGCGGCAGCGGCTACAACAGCGCGCTCGGCGACGGCGTGGACGTGGTGCTCGGCGGCGGCTGGCAGCACTTTCTGCCCAAGGGCGATGCCAAGGGCTCGGTGCGCACCGACGCGCGCGACCTGACGGCCGAACTCAAGGCCAAGGGCTACACGGTGGTCAACGACCTGACGGCGCTGAATGCCGCGCCGACCGCCAGCGGCACCCGTCTCGTCGGCCTGTTCACCAAGGGCCACATGAATTTCGACCTCGACCGCGACGCCACCGTCGAGCCGAGCCTGGCCCAGATGACCACCAAGGCCATCGACATCGCCAGCAAGAACCAGAAGGGCTTCTTCCTGATGGTCGAAGGCGGCCGCATCGACCAGGCGCTGCACCCGACGCTCGCGCGCAAGGCGCTGCAGGACGCCAAGGCCTTCGACGAAGCCATCAAGACCGCCATCGACAAGATGAAGGTCATCGATCCCGATCTGAAGAACACGCTCATCGTCGTGACCGCCGACCACGATCACACGATGGTGATGAACGGCTATGCCACGCGCACCGGCAAGACCAGCGACAGCAATCCCGGGATCCTCGGCCTGATGAGGAGCTACACCGACCCGACCAAGCCGGCCGTCGACGCCGACAAGAAGCCCTTCACCACGCTGGTGTTCGGCAATGGCGAGAGCCGCGTGCAATCGTCGCGCGCCGCCATGACCGACCTGACCGACGCCGTCGTCTACGACAAGAACTATCACCAGGAAGCCGCGGTGCTCATGCCCGCCGGCGGCGAGACCCACGGCGGCGGCGACGTCTTCCTGGGCGCCACCGGTCTGGGAGCCGACGGGTTCCACGGCACGCTCGACAACACCGCAGTGTTTTCGATCATCCGCAAGGCCATCGGCCTGTGAACCCGCCACGCAACGGAGCCAAGACCATGAAGCAAAGCATCAACACGGCCGTCGCGCTGGCGCTCGCCGCCGCCTTCGGCGGCACGGCGCTGCCGGCCCACGCCGCCGGCGAAGCGAAGAACATCATCTTCTTCCTGGGCGATGGCATGGGCCCGGTGCCCAAGACTGCCGCGCGCATCTACAAGTACGGCGAAGCCGGCTCGCTGACGATGGACACGCTGCCCTACACGGCGCGCATCAAGACCTATTCGCTCGACGCCCAGACCACCGACAGCGCCCCGTCGATGGCGGCCTACATGACCGGCGTGAAGCAGCGCAACGAAGTGCTGAGCATGGACGGCAACACCGTCGCGCAAGCGCCGTCGAAGGACACCGCGACCAACGTGTCGGACGCGGTGAACAATTGCTCGACCAGCAACGGCGCCGCCGTGACCACGCTGCTCGAATACGCGATCGCCAAGGGCAAGGGCACGGGCGCCGTGACGACCGCGCGCCTGACCCACGCCACGCCGGCCGCCACCTATGCGCATGTGTGCCACCGCAACGCCGAGTACGAGATCGCGCGTCAGGCCGTGCCGGGCGGTGCCGGCTTCAACACCCGGCTGGGCAATGGCGTGGATGTGCTGATGGGCGGCATCAGCAGCTACTGGCGCCCGTATGACGCGACCGCCAAGCGCGGCCGTCCGGATGGCCGCGATCTGGTCGCCGAACTCAAGGCCAAGGGCTACAGCTACGCCAGCGACCTGACCACGTTCAATGCGCTGCCGACCGCTGCCGGCACCAAGGTGATCGCGCTGTTCGACCAGGCGCTGTCGCAAGGCCACATGAGCTACGAGGCCGACCGCGACCCGACCAAGGAACCGAGCCTGGCCGAGATGACCAGCAAGGCCATCGACATCTTGTCCAAGAACAGCAACGGCTATGTGCTGATGGTGGAAGGCGGCCGCATCGACCATGCGCTGCACGGCACCAACGCCTACCGCGCCGTCACCGACACGGTGGCCTTCGACGACGCCGTCAAGGCCGCGCTGGCCAAGGTCGATCTGACCAACACGCTGATCGTCGTCACCGCCGACCACGACCACACGATGGCCTTCAACGGCTACGGCAAGAAGGGCACGCCGATCCTTGGCCTGAACGTCAACTACGCCACCGGCGCCAACAGCCTCGACGCCAACCAGCTGCCCTACACCACGCTGGTGTTCGGCGGCGGAAACAACCGGCCCGATACCCGCACCGCGCTCGACAGCGCCACGGTGCAAGGCAAGGACTACCTCCAGGAAGTGGTCATCAAGCGCGGCGATGTCGGCTCGGAAACCCACGGCGGCGGCGATGTGCAGCTGTACGCCACGGGCGCCGCGTCCAAGACCTTCAAGGGCACGATCGACAACACCAAGGTGTTCACGCTGCTCAAGTCCGCCGGCGGGTTGTGACGCCAAGGCTGTGAAGCCCGCAGGACACCGCGCCTTCCCCCTGGGCGCGCTCGGCCGGTCCGCCCCTGGACCGGCCTTTTTTCCTTTTCAGCGGCGCTGCATCGCGGCGCCGACGGAGCGATGAAGATGCAGTACCGATGCTTGTTTGTGCGGCGCATGGCCGCAGCGCTGCCGCTGCGGCAGCTGGGTCTGGGCGTGGCGCTGAGCGCCGCCCTGGCCGCCGGCGCGCCCGCGCTGGCCGATGCGAGCGGCGCCCAGCCGGCGCTCGCCGCGCCGGCGGTGCCGGCACCGCGCGCGCTGCCGGTGGCGGCCGCCGCTGCCGTGGCGGCGCCGATCCCGGCCGGCGAACTGCCGCCGCTCGACGCCGTCGTCAGCTACGAAAGCCTGCTGGTCAGCCATGCCGGCATCACCGAGACGCGCAACTTCCGCAATCTGCTGATCCGCCGCCCCGGCCATGTGTGGATGCAGCGCCTGCTGCCCGAGCACCGCGCCGGCCACGGCGAAGCGGCCGAGCATGGCGGCCACAAGCATTTCGATTTCGAGGCCGCGACCCAGCACCTGACGCGCGACGCCGCCGGCGCGGTGCGCGCCGACTATGTCGACGACGCGGCGCGGCTCATCGTCTTCCTGCCGCCGGCCGAATACGCGGTGGCCGGCTTCGACGGCTCGTGGGAAGGCGCGGCGGCGCTGGTGCCGCAGAAGGTCGTGATGGCGATGCCGCGCATCAACCGGCCCGCGCCGGCCGGCGCCGAATGGCATGAGGAGCGCCGCAACGGCTGGACCAACCGCGTGCTCTGGTCCAACACCCTGCGCGTGGCGCTGGAGATCGAGACCGGCCGCGACGACGGCAGCGTGCGCCGCATCACCCGCGTCGTGCCGCGCACGCCGGCGCTGGCCGATGCCGAGCTGCCCTGGCTCAAGCTCAAGGGCTATGAGCAGAAGGAGTACCAGGACTTCCTGGACTGATCGGCGTGCATGACGGCGGTGGCGGCGTCGAGCGGCTAGCATCGGCTGGTCGCCGACCGCTCCCGCCGCCATGCCCATTCCGCTCAACTACATCGCGCGCAACCTGCGCGTGCGCAAGCTCACCACCGCGCTCACCGCCGGTGGCATGGCGCTGGTCATCTTCGTGTTCGCGGCGGTGCTCATGCTCGACGCCGGGCTGAAGGAGACGCTGGTCTCGACCGGCCGCGCCGACAACGTGATCGTGATCCGCCAGGGCGCGCAAACCGAGGTGCAGAGCGGCATCCAGCGCGATCAGGCCTCGCTGATCGAGTCGGTGCCCGAGGTGGCGCGCGATGCGGCCGGCCAGCCCTTCGTGTCGAAGGAATGCGTGGTGCTCAACTCGCTGCCGCGCCTGGGCAGCGGCAAGCGCGCCAACGTGGTGGTGCGCGGCACCGGCCCGGCGGGCGCGGCGCTGCGGCCGCAGGTCAGGCTCATCGAGGGCCGCATGTTCCGGCCCGGCTCGACCGAGATCGTGGTCGGGCGCCAGGTGCGCGACGGCTATGCCGGCGTCGAGCTGGGCCAGTCGCTGGCCTTTGCGCAGCGCAAGTGGACCGTGGTCGGCGTGTTCGATGCCGGCAATTCGGGCTTCGACAGCGAGATCTGGGGCGACGTCGACCAGATGCTGCAGAGCTTCCGGCGCAACGCCTATTCGAGCGTGCTGGCGCGGCTGGCCACGAGCGACAGCTTCGATGCGCTGCGTGCCCGGCTCGATGCCGATCCGCGCCTCAAGGTCGATCTGGAGCGCGAGAACCGCTTCTACGAGAAGCAGTCGCAGTCGCTGTCCGACTTCATCACCATCCTCGGCATGGTGCTGTCGGTCATCTTTTCCATCGGCGCGATGATCGGCGCGGCCATCACCATGTATGCCGCCGTCGCCACCCGCACCGCCGAGATCGGCACGCTGCGCGCGCTGGGCTTCCGGCGGCGCGGCATCCTCGGCGCCTTTCTGCTGGAGTCGCTGCTGCTCGCGGCGCTCGGCGGCGTGGTGGGGCTGGTGGCGGCGAGCTTTCTGCAAACCATCACCGTGTCGACGATGAACTTCGTCAACTTCTCGCAGCTGGCCTTCGGCTTCCGGCTCACGCCGGGCATCGTGCTGCGCACCGCCGTGTTCGCGCTGGCGATGGGCGCGGTCGGCGGCTTTCTGCCGGCGCTCAAGGCCGCGCGCATGAAGATCGTGGACGCGCTGCGCGCCGGCTGAGCCGGCGCGCGGTGCGGCGGCGCAAAGCCTGAACACCGCCGGGTTTGCTGCGCTTTTCCGGCGCCGGTCGCTTCATTCCCGGGCCGAGGCTGCCGTCAAGACTCAGACAGCCCGGGCTTCCGCACGGGCCCGAGAACCGACGGAGCATCGCGATGCACGCGATCGACAATTCCGCAGCCGGCCCCGCCGCGCTGCCCGCCCAGGCCGAGCCGGCCGCAGCGACCGGCGCCACGCCCGCCAGCCGCGCCACGCCGCAACCGCAGGCCGCCCCGGCCGGCGCCGAAACCCGCGTGCCCGACCTCAATCTGGCCGAGCGCCTGGCCTATGCGCAAAAGCTGGCCCAGGCCGAGCAGCAGCTGCTGCAATCCGAAAAGATGGCCTCGATCGGCCAGCTGGCAGCCGGCGTGGCGCATGAGATCAACAACCCGATCGGCTTCATCAACAGCAACCTCAACACGCTGCGCGACTACGTGGGCGATCTGCTGCGGCTGATCGACGCGCATGAGCGCGGCCCGGCCGAGGCGCGCGCCGTGGCCGAGGAAATCGACCTGCCCTATCTGCGCGAAGACCTCGGCAACATGATCGAGGAGTCGCTCGACGGCATCGCGCGGGTGCGCCGCATCGTGCAGGACCTGAAGGATTTCTCGCATGTGGACCACGGCGAATGGCTGTGGACCGATCTGCACAAGAACCTCGATTCCACGCTCAACATCGTGAACAACGAGGTCAAGTACATCGCCGACGTGAAGCGCAACTTCCTGGCCGGGCTGCCGCCGGTGTACTGCAACGCCTCGCAGATCAACCAGGTGTTCATGAACATGCTGGTCAACGCGGCGCACGCCATCCGCGCCCGGGTGCAGCAGGGCGATTACACGCGCGGCCTCATCACCGTGACCACGGCGGTCGAGGGCGAGGACGTGGTGGTGAGCATTGCCGACACCGGCTGCGGCATCGCGCCCGAGCATGTGGCGCGCATCTTCGACCCGTTCTTCACCACCAAGCCGGTGGGCCAGGGCACGGGCCTGGGGCTGTCGCTCAGCTACAGCATCGTGCGCAAGCATGGCGGCTGCATCACCGTGCGCAGCACGCCGGGCCAGGGCAGCTGCTTCAACCTCTGCCTGCCCATCAAGGGCGGTGCCGACACCAAGGCGTCCTGATCGTGCCCGCGACCGAACAGTTCCAGCGCGACGAAGACACCGGCTTCGCGCGGCGCAGCCATTTCTTCGACACCGTGCGGCGGCGCGCCGACGAGCATGCCGGCGCCGACGCGCGCTTCTGCCTGCTGGCGGTCGAGCCGGGCGATCTGGGCCCGGCGCTGTCGCTGCTGGGCGAGCTCAACGAGGCCGCGCTGCTGGAGGTGGTGGCCGACCGGCTGCGCCGCTTCGAGCAGGCCGGCTTCGACATCGGCCGCATCGGCCAGGCGCGCTTCGCGCTGCTGCTGCCCCATCTGGCCGATGCGCTGCATGCGCGCGAGATCGCGGCCCAGGTGGTCGATGCGCTCAAGCCCGACATCGCCATCGGCGCGACCCGGCTCACGCTCGATCCGCGCGCCGGCGTGGCGATCTTTCCCGACGACGGCGCCGATGCCGCGGCGCTGTTCCGCGCCACGCTCGCCGCGCTCAAGTACGCCGCCGAGCAGCATGAAAGCCTGGTGCTCTACGACCGCCAGATCGGCGCCGCCCAGGCGCGCGAGGCGCGCATCGGCCTGGCCTTCCGCACCGACGCCCAGCGCCTGAGCACGGCCCAGCGCGATGCCGAGGACATCGTGCTGTTCAGCGACGAGTTCGAGCCGGCGGCCGCGCCGGCCAGCGCCGCCGAGCCGGCATTCCGGCTGCGCGTCGAGCCGCGCCTCGACGTGGCCACCGGCCGCGCGGTCTGCATCGACAGCCAGCTCGGCTGGACCGATCCCGACGGCAATGCGCTCGACAGCGCCGCCACCTGGACGCTGGCGCGCCAGCTCGGCCTCACGTCGACGCTCGGCCGCTGGTGGCTGCGCGAAGGCATGCGCGGCTATGCCGAGGCCATGCAGGACATGCGCGGCGTGCCGCGCCTGGGCCTGCGCATCGCCTCGCGGCTGCTGCTGCGCGCCGACTTTGCCGCCGTGCTGCAGGAACAGATCGCGCGCGCCGGCCTGCGCCCCGACCAGATCGAGCTGAGCCTGCTGGCCCAGGCCCGGCTGGCCGACAACGAGCCACTGGTGGCCCAGGTGCGCGAGCTGCGCCGCGCCGGCGTGCGCATCGCGATCGACCATTTCGGCGAGGACGAGGCCGGGCTCGGCTTTCTGCGCCGCTTTCCGGTCGATGTGCTCAAGCTCGACGCGGCGCTGATCGCGCGCATCGAGAGCGACCCGACCGACAACGCGCTGCTGCGCTCCATCCTCAGCATCGCGCGCTGGCTCGACCTGGAAGCCGTGGCCTGCGGCGTCGAGCGCGAATCGCAGCGCGTGCTGCTGCAACGCCTGGGCTGCCGGCTGATGCAGGGCCCGCTGATCGGCGCCAGCACCGCGCTGCGCGATGCCGGCCAGCTGGTGCGCGCGCCGCGCGACGACGGCGAACCGCATGTGCCGGCCGCCGCGCCGCGCACCCTGCTGCTGCTCGACGACGAGCCCAACATCCTGTCGGCGCTCAAGCGCGTGCTGCGGCGCGACGGCTACACCATCCTGGCCACCACCGACCCGAGCGAAGCCTTCCATCTGCTGGCCACCCAGCCGGTCGATGTGGTGGTGTCGGACCAGCGCATGCCGATCATGAGCGGCACCGAATTCCTCAAGCGCGTGAAGGACCTGCATCCGCAGACCATGCGGCTGGTGCTGTCGGGCTTTACCGACGTGCAGTCGATCACCGACGCCATCAACGAGGGCGCGATCTACAAGTTCCTGACCAAGCCGTGGAACGACGAGCATCTGCGCGCCCAGATCGGCGAAGCCTTCCGCCGGCTCGACATCGAGCGCGACAACGAGCGGCTGCGCGAGGCGCTCGAATTCGCCAACCGCAAGCTCGAAGGCCTGAACACCGCGCTCGAAAGCCGCATCGAGGAGAAGACCGACGAAATCCTGCGCGACCTGGAGCTGCTCAACATCTCGCAGGAGATGTTCGATCTGCTGCCGGTCGGCGTGATCGGCGTCGACGACGGCGGCATGGTGGTGCTGGCCAATCCGGCCGCCGGCCGCGCGCTCGGCCCGGGCGCGATTCCGGGCGCCAGCATCGAGCAGCTGCTGCCCTCGGTCACGCTCGGCAGCTACCGGCGCTGGAAGCGCGCCGCCGGCCATGCCGGCGCGCCGGCGCTGCCGCGTCTGCCGCTGGAATGGACCGCGCCCGATGCGGTCGAGGCCAGCTTCTTCCGGCTCGGCGGCATCTCGCGCGCCCAGGGCGACATGATCGTGCTCGGCGACGGCACCCACGGCGCCGATCTGGCCGGCAGCGCCAGCCTGCCGCGCGGCGACGCCGGCCCGCGCACCGGAGGCGGCCGATGATCGCCCTGCCGCCCGCCAGCCCGGTCCGCGGCGCCGCCAGCGTCGATGCCGACGCCAACGCCGCGCCCGAACGGCGCGCGCCGCCGGGCCCGGCCGACGCCGATCCGGTCGGCGCCGCGATCGGCCTGCTCAACCGGCTGCCGGCGTTTTCGCCCGGCTTCGTGGCCAGCATGCGCGAGCTGGCCGACGACAACGTCAGCCTGGCCGCGATGGCCAGCGGTGTCGAGAGCGATCCGGTGCTGACGCTGCGGCTGCTGCGCGTGGCCAATTCGCCGTTCTTCGGCCTGAGCCGGCGCGTCGACAGCGTGCATGACGCGATCACCGTGCTCGGCCTGATGAATGCGCGCGCACTGATCGTGGCCGGCCGCGCGATGGACAGCCTGCGGCCCGACCCAAGCGCCGACTTCGACCTCGACGCCTTCTGGCGCCACAGCCTGGCCTGCGCCGCCGCCAGCGAATGCCTGGCGCTGCGTCGCGGCCTGCCCGCCACGCGCGCCTTTCTGGCCGGCATCGTCCACGACGTCGGCGAGCTGGCGACCGCGCTGCTCTGGCCCGAGCGCCATCGCGCGGTCCGCGCGGCGCGGCGCGCGGCGGCGGTCGACAAGATCGGCATCGAGCATCAGTGGTACGGCTTCGACCATGCCGAGCTGGGCGCGCGGCTGGTCGAGCACTGGCGCTTTCCGGTCGATCTGTGCCGCGCCGTCGCCGGCCACCACGGCACCCGGCAATGGGACGACACGGCCCAGCCCGGCTCGCTGCGGCTGGTCGGGCTGCTGCGCTTTGGCAATGCCTACGCGACCTGGATCGAGCGCAGCGGCGGCATCGACGGCCTGGGCGAGCGCGAGCCGCCGGCCGATCTGGCCGAGCTGGCCGACGACGATCTGGCCAGCCTCGGTCCGCGCATCGAGCGCCGGCTGCGCGCGCTGCTCGACATGGTGGCGGGGTGAGCATGGACGGACTGTTCGATCTCGACCTCGGCCCGGGCGAAACCCGGCGGCCGTCGGTGCTGGTGGTGGACGACGAGCCGAGCATCCTGTCGGCGCTGCGCCGCATGTTCCGCAAGGAGGACATCGACGTGTTCACCGCCGGCTCGGGCGCCGAGGCGCTGGAGTTGCTGGCCGGCCAGCCGGTCGATTGCGTCATCTCGGACATGCGCATGCCCGAGATGGACGGCGCCCAGCTGCTGGAGCAGGTGCGCAATCTGGCGCCGCAGACGGTGCGCATCCTGCTCACCGGCCATGCCGACACGGCCAGCACCATCGCCGCCATCAATCGCGGCCAGGTCAGCCGCTATGTGCACAAGCCGTGGAACGACAACGAGCTGGTGCTGGTGGTGCGCGAAGGCTTGCAGACCAAGTGGCTGGCCGAGGAGCGCGAGCGGCTCGAGGAACTCACGCGGGCGCAGAAGGAAGAACTCACGCGGCTGAATGCCGAGCTGGAAGACCGCGTCAAGGCGCGCACCTCCGAGCTGGCGCAGACCAACTCCTTCCTGGAGCTGGCGCACAAGGACTTGCGCACCACCTTCCTGAATGCGGTGCGCTCGTTCTCGACGCTGATCGAGCTGCGCTCGCCGGCGATCGCGGGCCACGGCAAGCGGGTCGCCGATCTGGCGCGCGCGATGGCGACCAAGCTCGGCCTGAGCCCGAGCGATCAGCAGGACATCGTGTTCGGCGCGCTGCTGCACGACATCGGCAAGATCGGCATGGCCGACGCCGATCTGGAGCACAGCTGGGCCAAGCTCGATCTGCCGGCGCGCAAACGCTTGCAAAGCCATCCGCACAAGGGCGCGGCCGCGCTGATGGGGCTGGCCGAGCTGAAGAACGCCGCCACCTACATCAAGGCGCATCACGAGCGCTGGGACGGCGCGGGCTTTCCGCTCGGGCTGGCCGGCGAGGAGGTGCCGGTCGGCGCGCGGATCATCGCCATCTGCGAGGACTTCGACGAGTTGCAGATCGGCCTGCTGACCGGCAGCAAGATGACCGCCGCCCAGGCGCGCGAGGTGGTGCTGCGCGGCAGCGACAAGCGCTACGACCCGAAGCTGATCGAGATCTTCGAGGCGGTGCTCGACGATCCGAACTGGAGCAGCGAGCGCGGCCGCTTCGTCGGCACCGAGGCGCTGCGGCCCGGCATGGTGCTCGGGCGCGATCTGCATGCGGCGAGCGGCGTGCTGCTGCTGGCGGCCGGCTTCAAGCTCGACGAGCCGATGATCCGGCAGTTGCGCGAATTCGAGCTGGCGGAGAAGAAGCCGCTGGCGGTGGCCGTGATGGATGCGCAGCCGCTCGCGCAGCAGTCGCCGGCCCAGCAGCAGCAGGGCCAGCAGATGGCGCAGGAGCAGCAGCAGCAGTAGCGCGCTGCGGCACGGGCGCAGGCGTCAGCGGCCGCGCCGGTGGCGGCGCTGGGCGAAGCGCGCCGGATCGACGGCGTCGAGCAGCTCGGTATCGACCGGCGCCGGATCGCCGCAGGCCAGCGCCGCGACGATCTCGCCGGCCAGCGCGGCCCAGGTGATGCCGCGCGAGGCGAAGGCGGTGGCGGCATAGAGGCCGGGCAGGCGCGGCCAGTCGGCCAGATGATGGTCGGGCGCGGCGGCGTCGAGCGCCTGGCCGACGGCGCCGACCAGCGGCAGCCGGTCGGAGGCGACCGCGCGCAGGCCGCTGCGGCCGGGCAGGGCGGGCGCGTCAGTGTCGGCATCGGCGTCCGGCGCGGGCAGCAGCGCGGCGGCGCGCAGGGCGGCCTCGGGCAGATCGAGCAGACGGGCGTAGCGGGCGCGGTTCTCGGCTTCTGCAGCGGACGTGAGCTGGCCGTTGGCGGCCACCGCCGCGACGCGCGCCGGATCGAGCTCATAGGTGGCGCCGACCAGCACGCCGGCCGCCAGCGCCGGCAGCACATAGCCGTCGCCGGTCACCGGAATGGCGGGCGCCGGCGCCCACATCGGCAGCAGATTGAGCTGGCCGGCGATGCGCTGGATCGGCCAGTCGAGCGCGGCGCCGGCGGGCAGGGCCGGCAGCGCTTCGGCGCCGGTGGCGATGACGGCGATGTCGGCGCCGGCGAGCGTCTGGCCGCTGGCGGCGAGCGCCGTCCAGCCGCCGGCGGCGGCCGCTTGCAGCGCGGCGACCGGCGTGCCGAAGCAGGGCCGCAGGCGTTCGCCGCGCGGATCGGCCGCCGCGAGCAGGGCGCCGCAATAGCGCGCCGGCACCAGCCAGCCGCCGTCGGGGAACAGATAGCCGCCGGCCATGGCGCCCGCGCCGGGCGGCAGCGGCATGCCGCCACGCACCGGGCCGCGCGCCAGTTCGGCGGCTTCGGCGCGCTCGACCCAGCGCACATGGCCGGGCGGAAAGTCGAGCGCGGCGAGCGCGGCGCGCATCGCGGCTTCCTCGGCGGCATCGGTGGCCAGATGCAGCAGGCCGGCGCGTTCGCCGCCCACGTCGAGGCCGAGGCTTGCAAGCCCTTGCAGGCTGCGCAGCGCGGCCAGATAGCCGGCCCGTGCGAAGCGGGCCTGGCGCGCATCGTCGCGTGCGACCAGCGGTTGCAGCGCGCCGGCCGGATTGCCCGAGGTGAGGCTGGCGGGTGCCGGGCCGGCGTCGATCAGCGTCACGGTGAGGCCGCGCGCCAGCAGCCGGGCCGCCACCGCGCAACCGGCCAGGCCGGCGCCGATGACGAGGGCGGTTGCGGGCGGGCGGCGGGCGGGTTCGTGGCGGCGGTTGGTGGCGGGCTGGCGCGCGGCGGGGTCGATGGCGGCGCCGCGGTCGGCATTGCCGGCGCCGGTCTCGCCCGAGCCCGTGCCAGCGAGCGCCAATGCGCGCGCGCGCCGGTGCGGCGCCAGCGTGGCCACGAGCATGTCGCGCTTGTCGCCGTGACCGCGCGCGCGGCCGACCTCGAAGCCGGCCTGGGCGAGCGCATCGCGTACGGCACGCGCATAGGTCCAGGTGGCGGCGGTGGCATCGGGCGCGGCCAGCCGGGCCAGCGCGCCGAACAGCCGCGCGCTCCACATGCGCGGATTGCGGTCGGGCGCAAAGCCGTCGAGATAGAAGGCGTCGGCACCGAGCGTGAGGCGTGGCGCGAGCTGGCCGGCATCGCCGAAGGCCAGCAGCAGCTGTACCGCGCCGTCGGCGAATTCGAGCCGGTGCAGGCCGGGCAGCGGCAGCGGCCACTGGCGCGCGAGTTCGGCGGCGTCATGCGGCGTCGCGGCGGATGGGGCGGCGGTCGCATCGGTCAGCCCATGACCGCGCCGCAGTTCCTGCGCCGTGACCGGATGCGCCTCGAACGACACGAACCACAGCCGCGCGCAGCGCGCCGGATCGGCCCGCCAGGCAGCGAGCGTTTCGAGGAAGTTGTTGCCGAAGCCGAAGCCGGTCTCGACCACGGTGAAGCGCGCCCGCCCCTGCCAGCGACCGGGCAGGCCATTGCCGCCCAGGAACACATGCCGCGCCTGGCCGGCCGCGCCGGCATCGCTGGTGTAGACATCGCCGTAATCGCGCGAATGCGGTCGGCCGTCGGGCAGGAAATCGAGCCTGGCCGGGCGCAGCGGCGCCGGCGCGGCGGACGGATCGGTACGGTCGGCGGGTGCGCCGGAAGACGGGGCGGAAGCAGGGCGAAACTCGTTCATCGGCCGAGCATAGCCGCTGCTAAGCTGGCTTTTCCGCAGCCAACTCCCTCCAAAAGCACATGGACAGTCATCAGGCGCTCAAGGCAAGAAACTTCCCCTCGGCCCACGAGGAAGCGCGCACCGCTGAAGAGCTGGTCGCGCACTACCAGGGCCCCAACGGCGCCTACCGGATGGCCTTCACCGACACCGAGTTCCTGCTGCGCGAGGAGCTGCGGCCGATCCGCATGCAGCTCGAACTGCTCAAGCCCGAGCTGATCCAGCGCGATCTCAACATCGAGTCGACCATCGTCATCTTCGGCAGCGCGCGCATCCAGCCGCGCGACAAGGCCGAGGAGCTGCTTGCCGCCGCGCGCCAGGGCGGCGATGCCGGTGCCATCCACCGCGCCGAGAAGCGGGTGGAAATGTCGCGCTACTACGAGGAGGCGCGGCGCTTCGGCCGGCTGGTCACCGAAGGCTCACGCGATCTGGGCGAGCCGGTGATCGTGGTGACCGGCGGCGGCCCCGGCGTGATGGAGGCCGGCAATCGCGGCGCCTTCGACGTGGGCGGCCCGAGCATGGGGCTGAACATCGCGCTGCCGTTCGAGCAGGCGCCCAACCCCTACATCACGCCCGAGCTGTGCTTCCAGTTCCACTACTTCGCAATCCGCAAGATGCATTTCCTGATGCGGTCGGTGGCGCTGGTGTGCTTCCCGGGCGGCTTCGGCACCTTCGACGAGCTGTTCGAGGTGCTGACACTGACGCAGACCGGCAAGAGCCGGCGCCGGCCGATCTTGCTGTTCGGCCGCGAGTTCTGGACCAAGGTGGTGAACTTCGAGGCGCTGGTCGAGGCCGGCATGATCGGCCCCGAGGATCTCGACCTGTTCAAGTTCGTCGACACCGCCGAGGAAGCCTGGGACGCGATCAAGCACGCCTACACGCTCGACGACCCGACGCGGGTCGCGCGTCAGGCCAGGGCGGCGGCAGCCGGCAACGGTTCGGCCGCTCAGTAACGCACGCCGGTGCCGACGGCGGCACCGAGTACCGAGCCGATCGCGATGGCGGCCGTGCGGCCATTGCCGCCGCCGATCTGGCTGCCGATGGCCGCGCCGGCGATCGCGCCGGTCACCGTGCCGAGGTTGGGGCCGCCGCCGTAGTAGCCGGTCTGCTCGCGGTACACCGGCGCGGGCGGCGCGGCGCGATACACCGGCACCTCGCGGTAGACGATGCGTTCGCGCACCACCGGCACTTCCTCGTAGATCACGCGCGGCGCGCGGCGCACGACCACCACGTCGTCGTCGCAGTCGTCGCGCCAGTGGCGGCCGCGATGCTCGCGGCGTTCATGCCAGTCGCGCCGGTCGTCGTCGACCACCACCACGCGCTCGCCGCGATAGACGCGGACTTCGTCGTCATAACCGTGGGCCTGCGCCAGCGGCGCGAAGGCAATGCCGGCCAGCGTGGCGAGTCCGGCGGCCAGGACGGGCAGACGCGGGAACGGGAAGCGGCTCATGTTTGTGTCTCCGTGATGCGGCACTTGCCGCGCCGCCTTTGTAATGCGCGGCGTGGGCGGCAGGGTTTACGGGCCGGGCGACTGTGTAACCGGAGGTGGCGCGGTTGGCGTTGCGCGGGGTTGGGCCGGCGGGCGCCGACGCGAGCGGCCGCCGGCCCAACCCCGCGCAACGCCTTTTTGGTTCTGAGGGCGACGGGCGTCCGCGAGCGGACGCCTCTGCTTCGAGTGCCTCGCTGGCTTGGTGGCTCGGCTCAACTCAACTCAGTAGGCTCGGCTCAGCAGCAAGCAGACGGCACCGCACTCACGCACGCCGACCTTCGCCCGCGACCCCGAGCGACGCGCCAGCGAGCCGCTGACTCTTCGCCCCCTCAGCCGCGCAGCGGCCAGCCCGCTCCGATCCGGAAAGCGGCTGGGCGGGTGGCGGGCGGGGCGCTCATTCGTGAGCGCCGAGCGCAGGTGCCGGGCGTCGGCGAACGCCGCAGGCGTTCAGGTCCGCATGTTTGAAGGCCGC
>NZ_MUHU01000026.1 GCF_002105195.1 Derxia lacustris
CGGACGGGACTGGGGGCCGGGCGCGCCGACGGACGCGGTCGGCCTGCGGCCGACTGCCCTCGCTCCGGGGCCGGACGCCGGCCGGTCCGCCAACTCGCGACCCTTGCGGGTCGCTCAGACATGCGGACCTGAGCCGCTGCGCGGCTCGCCGACGTCCGGCCCCTGCGCTCGGCGCGGCCGACGGCGCGCCCGGCCCCCAGTCCCGTCCGGCGCCTTGCACTGCGCTGTGGCACGAGGAGGTGGGTTAGGTCGGGCTGTCTTGCGCACGTCCTTGCCGGGTTGGGGATGCGACGTTTGGTGGTGGTTTTGCGCCCTGCGCACGGAAGCTTCGAATACCGGCGCGCAGCGCCGGCATCGGCCGTTGAACAGATAGCTGGCGCGGGCGCCCCGGCGGCGGGCGGCTGTCGAGGGTGCCGAGCGACGAGGTAGACGCGGGTGAGCGCGCAGCGCTCAGGCAATCCTGTCTGAAGCCCGGCCTGTCGGGCTGAGTTGGATTGCCGGCCCGCGGGCTACCGAAGGAGCGAAGGGCAGCCGCCGCGTCCAGCGGCGGCCACCCGCGTCAGCCGCCCGCCGCCGGGGCGCCCGCGCCAGCAAGCCGACAGCGCAAACTCGCCGTTCTCACGACAACGAGAAAACATGGACCGCCTGACCATCTCCCTCCCCGAAGACCTCGCCACCGCCTTCGACCGCCTGATCGCGCGCCAGGGCTATGGCAACCGCTCCGAAGCCATGCGCGACCTGATCCGGCGCGCGGTCGAGGCCGACCGGCTTGCGCGCGCCGAGGCGCCGCAATGCGTGGCGAGCGTGAGCTATGTCTACAACCACCATGAGCGCACCGCGTCCGACCGGCTGATGAACGTCCAGCACGAGCATCACGACCTCACCGTGGCCAGCCTGCACGCCCATCTCGACCATGAGCACTGCATCGAGACGCTGCTGCTCAAGGGGCCGACGGCGGCGGTGCGCGGCTGCGCCGAGCGCATCGTGGCCGAGCGCGGCGTGCGGCACGGAAACATTCACGTCGTGCCGCTGGTCGAAGCCGGCCATCCGCATGTGCATGCCCACGGCCACGATCACGACCATCCGCACGACCACCCGCACCCCCATGACGACGAGGCCGATGGCGCCGCGCCGCATGTCCACCTTCGCCCCGGGAGCTGAGCCTTGACCGCCACCACGACCCTCGTCGTCGCCGAAATGCTGACTGTGCAATACATCTTTCGCGGCGCCGGCCGCACGCGCGAGGAAGCGCGGCTGGCGCTGCTGGCGGCCTGGAAGGTGCAGCGCGACGGCGTGCTCGCCCAGCAGCCGCAACTGGCGCCGACGCTGCCGCTGCCCGAGGACATGGAGCGGCATTTCCGCATCGTCTACAACGAGTACGAGGCCGGCGTCGGCTATCGCGACGGCACGGCGGTGAGCCGCATCGCCAGCGACTGAGCCGGGCTTACAGCGCGCGCTGGTTGACGCGCTTCGACAGCTCCTCGGCGCTTTCCTTGCGCTCGCTGTAGCGGTCCACAAGCCAGTCGCCCAGGTGGCGCGTGAGCAGCGTGAACTTCACCAGCTCTTCCATCACGTCGACCACGCGGTCGTAGAGCGCCGACGGCTTCATGCGGCCGGCCTCGTCGAATTCGAGGAAGGCCTTGGGCACCGACGACTGGTTGGGAATGGTCAGCATGCGCATCCAGCGGCCGAGCACACGCATCTGATTCACGGCGTTGAACGACTGCGAGCCGCCCGACACCTGCATCACCGCCAGCGTCTTGCCCTGCGTCGGCCGGATCGCGCCGCTGTTGAGCGGCAGCCAGTCGATCTGCGCCTTGAGGATGGCGGTCATCGCGCCATGCCGCTCGGGCGAGCACCAGACCATGCCTTCGCTCCATTGCGCCAGCGCGCGCAGCTCGACCACCTTGGGATGGCTGTCGGGCTCGGCATCGGGCAGCGGCAGGCCGCGCGGATCGAAGATGCGCGTCTCGGCGCCGAGCGCCTGCAGCAGGCGCGCGGCTTCCTCGGTGAGCAGGCGGCTGAACGAGCGTTCGCGCAGCGAGCCGTAGAGCAGGGCGATGCGCGGCGCATGCGTGGGCGGCGCAACCGCCAGATCGGCCGGCGACGACCGGCGGAACAGCTCCGGCGCGACATTGGGCAGATCGGCCAGGTCGGGTACGACGCCGGGAGCCGGCGCGGGCGCCGGGCTGCCGCCCGGCAGCGCCAGCCCGGGGCGCATGTGCTCAGCGGGCGACACGGCGGCCCTCCGCGTCGATGACGACCTCGCCGTCTTCCTTGGTGAAGGCGCCTTGCTGCGGCGCCGGCAGCAGGTCGAGCACTTCTTCGGACGGCCGGCACAGCCGCGTGCCGAGCGGCGTGACGACGATGGGCCGGTTGATGAGGATGGGCGTGGCCAGCATCGCGTCGACGAGGGCGTCGTCGGTCAGCTCGGGATTGTCGAGGCCCAGCTCGGTGAACACTGCTTCCTTGCTGCGCATGATGTCGCGCACCGGCTTGCCGGTGGCGGCGATCAGCTGCACCAGCGTCTCGCGTGCCGGCGGCGTCTTGAGGTATTCGATGACGGTCGGCTCGATGCCGGCATTGCGGATCAGCGCCAGCGTGTTGCGCGAGGTGCCGCACTTGGGGTTGTGATAGATCGTGACCATCGCGGTCTCCGTTTGAAGATGAATTGCGAATGCAGTTTCAGCAGCGCGTCTCGTACCAGCCGCGCGAGCGGTTGACGAGCCGCACCACCAGCAGCATCACCGGCACCTCGATCAGCACGCCGACCACGGTGGCCAGCGCCGCGCCCGAGCGAAAGCCGAACAGGCTGATCGCCGCCGCCACCGCCAGTTCGAAGAAATTGCTGGCGCCGATCAGCGCCGACGGGCAGGCCACGCTGTGCTTCTCGCCGGCCAGCCGGTTGAGCAGATAGGCCAGCCCCGAGTTGAAGAACACCTGGATCAGGATGGGCACGGCCAGCAGCGCAATCACCAGCGGCTGGGCCAGGATGGCCTCGCCCTGAAACGCGAACAGCAGCACCAGCGTGAGCAGCAGCGCCGCCATCGACGCCGGGCCGAGCCTTGCCATGGCAGCGTCGAAGGCCGCCGGCCCGCGCGCCAGCAGCGTCTTGCGCGCCGCCTGCGCCAGCAGCACCGGCACCACGATGTACAGCCCCACCGAGGTCAGCAGCGTGGCCCAAGGCACGGCGATGGACGACAGCCCGAGCAGCAGCCCGACCAGCGGCGCGAACGCGAACACCATGATGAGATCGTTGAGCGCCACCTGCGAGAGCGTGAAATACGGGTCGCCGTCGGTGAGCCGGCTCCACACGAAGACCATCGCGGTGCAGGGCGCGGCGGCCAGCAGGATCAGCCCGGCCACATAGCTGTCGAGCTGGTCGGCCGGCAGCCAGCGGGCGAACAGCCCGTGGATGAACACCGCGCCGAGCAGCGCCATCGAGAACGGCTTGACGGCCCAGTTGACCAGCAGCGTCACGCCGATGCCGCGCCAGTGCCGGCGCACCTGACCGAGCGCGCCGAAGTCGATCTTCATCAGCATCGGGATGACCATCACCCAGATCAGCACGCCGACCGGCAGGTTGACGCGCGCCACCTCCATCGCGCCGAGCGCCTGGAACGGCGCGGGCGCGAGCTGGCCGAGCGCAACGCCGGCGACGATGGCGAGCGCCACCCACAGCGTGAGCCAGCGCTCGAACAGGTTCATCGGCGCGGGCGCGGCCTGGGGTGGGGCAATGGCATTCATGGGCGGTCCGGTGTTCTTCTGGTCGGAGGAGGGTGTGTCAGCTGCGCGCGATGCGCAGCAGTTCGGCGCGCAGCGCGCTGTCGTCGAGTCGGTCCAGCGGCAGTTGCAGCAGCTGGAGCATCCGGTAGCCGATGGCCTGGCGCGTCAGCTCGAACGCGCGCCGCTTGCCGGCGTCGCCGCCGTCGGCATTCGACGGATCGGGATAGCCCCAGTGAACCTGCACCGGGCTGCCGGGCCAGAACGGGCAGGTCTCGCTGGCGGCGTTGTCGCAGACGGTGATGACGATGCGCATGACCGGCGCATCGGGCGCAGTGAAGGCGTCCCAGCTCTTGCTGGCGGCGCCGCTCACATCGACGCCGGCATTGCCGAGCGCTTCGAGCGCGAACGGGTTCACGCGACCGCTCGGCGCGCTGCCGGCGCTATGGGCGCGCACGTCGTGCCCGCCCGCCTGCGCGAGGTGATTGAGCATGCCTTCGGCGAGCACGCTGCGCGCCGAGTTGTGGGTGCAGAGGATGAGGACGTGGGTCGTCATTGCCGGCCGATCTCGCGTACCTGCTGCTGGATCGCCAGCGGATGGCTGCCGGCCGACCAGGCCTGGAAGCGGCCGGCCCCCATGTGATTGAGCATGCCCTCGGCCAGGATCGAGCGCGCCGAATTGCCGGTGCAGATGAACAGCACGTTGTGAACGCTGGTGGTCATGACCGCCCTCAGCAGCAGGAAGACGCGGCTTGCACCGGAATGCCGACCGGCTTGCCCGCCGGCGCCTTGGGTGCGCAGCACACGCTGGCCGGCGCGGCGTCTTCGCGGAAGACGGGAATGCTGTCCAGCGTATGGAAATGCTCCCAGGCGATGCCTTGCGGATCGGTGATCCAGTGCTTCTCGCTGCGGGCGTAGCAGCAGGTGGTCAGGCCGTCGTCGGCCAGCGGCAGATCGGCGGCCTCGGCGCGCGACTTGAGTTCGGCCAGGTCGTCGGCGTTGTCGGTCTGGATGCCGAAATGGTCGAGCCCGCTGCCCGCGCCGCGGGTGGAGATGGCGAAGTTGACTGGCGGATCGGTCAGCATCCACTTGGCGTAGTCGCCTTCGATGCGGGCCGGCTCGGCGGCGAACAGCCGCGTGTAGAAGCCGATGCTGCGGTCGAGGTCCTCGACCTTGAGGTGAACGTGAAAGCGCTTCATGGTCAGCTCCTTGGGGCTGGTGGAAATCAGCAATCGCAGGCGGGCGGGGTGGTGGTTTCGCAAGGCTGGCCGGCACAGCAATGCGCGGTGAGATAGCCGAGCAGGTCGTTCATGCGCGCATAGGCGGCGCGGTAGATGAGAAAGCGGCCGTCGCGCTCCTGCGAGACCAGCCCGGCGTTCATCAGCTCCTTGAGATGAAAGGAGAGGGTGGCGGCGGCCACCTCCAGCTGCTCGCCGAGCACGCCGGGCGTGAGCCCTTCGGGCCCGGCCACGATCAGCGCGCGAAACACCCGCAGTCGCACCGGCTGGGCCAGTGCCGCGAGGGCCTTGATGACGTCTTGTTCTTCCATGATTCGATAATCATCGAAATGAAGCGCAAAAACAAGCCCGCGCAAGGCGGGCTCGTTGGCCGGAGCGGCTGCGATCAGTTGTGGCTGAGCCGGAACACCGCCACCGCGCTGACCAGTTGCGCGGCCTGCTGCTTGAGGCTTTCGGCGGCGGCCGAGCTTTGCTCGACCAGCGCGGCGTTCTGCTGCGTGCTCTGGTCCATCTGGCGCACCGCTTCGCCCACCTGCTCGACGCCGGCGCTCTGCTCGGCGCTGGCCGAGCTGATGTCGCCCATGATGTCGGTCACGCGCTTGATGGCGGTGACGATCTCGCTCATGGTCGCGCCGGCGCGATCCACCAGGGCCGAGCCCTGTTCCACGCGCTCGACGCTGGTGGTGATGAGGCCCTTGATCTCCTTGGCGGCATCGGCACTGCGTTGCGCGAGGTTGCGCACTTCGCTCGCCACCACCGCAAAGCCGCGGCCCTGTTCGCCGGCGCGCGCCGCTTCGACCGCGGCATTCAGCGCCAGGATGTTGGTCTGGAAGGCGATGCCGTCGATCACCGTGATGATGTCGGCGATCTTCTTCGAGCTGTCGTTGATGCCCTTCATCGTCTCGACCACTTCGGCCACCACGCCGCCGCCCTTTTCGGCCACTTCGGTGGCGCCCATGGCCAGCTGATTGGCTTGCCGCGCGTTGTCGGCGTTCTGCTTGACGGTCGTGCCCAGCTCTTCCATCGAGGCGGCGGTTTCTTCGAGCGCGCCGGCCTGGCTTTCGGTGCGGCGCGACAGGTCGCTGTTGCCCTGGGCAATCTCGAGGCTGGCGGTCGCCACGCTTTCGGCATTGCGGCGCACGCTGCCCACCACGTCGGTCAGCGAGCCTTGCATTTCGCTCAGCGTGGCCAGCAGCGGCGAGAACTCGTCGCGCACTTCATCGACCACCTGCACCGTGAAGTTGCCGTCGCGCACCCGCTCGGCCACCGCCTGCGAATCGGCGACCCGGCGGCGCAGCACGCCGGCCAGGTACCAGGAGAAGGCCATCAGGCCGACGGTGATCGCGGCGACCAGCGCGGTCAGCTGCATGCGGATCTGCGTGGCCGACTTCTCGATGTCGTTGACCTCGGTCGTCAGCAGCTCGCTCTGGCCCTTGCGCGCCGTGGCCAGCCAGTCCTGCATGCGCGCGAACGCCGGGATGGTCTTGCTGGCCAGCATCTCGAAGGCCTCGTTGCGGCGGTCGGCCTCGACCAGTCGCATGTTTTCCTCGGCCACCGGCCAGGTCACCGACTGGAGCTGGAGCCAGAGCTGGCGGAACGATTCCTTCTCCTGGGCCGTCGGCAGGTCGGCGAGGAAGTCGTCATCGTTCTTTGAAATCTGCTTCCGCTTGGCGGAAATGTCGGCCGAGGCGGCGGCCACGTCCTGCGGCGTCTTCACCAGCATGGCCTGGCGGATCTGGAGCAGCACCTGGGTGACGCACAGTTCGGTGCTGGCGATGCGTTCGAGTTGCAGCACGCGCACGGCGGCGGTGCGCTGAGCCAGCTCGCCGACGCGGCTGAGCTGGGCCCAGGAGGCGAAGGCTAGGCCGGTCAGCGCTGCAATCAGCGCAAACGAGACGAGATAGAGCCGCTTGGCGATGCTCAGGCTGGCGAGAAGATTCATGGTGGTTGAGGGCCCGGGTTTGGCTTGGCGGAGCCGACCGTGGCGGTCGGCGCGGGTTTCTGGCGCCTGTCGCTCGCACTGGCGCGAGCGACGTTGGCTTGCAGTCAACCCTGAGCCCTCGGGCAGCCCGCCATAGGGCCGGTAACCGAGTGTTTTGCCAAGCTTCTTTTGGGGTTCGGGCGGGGTTGCGCCCGCCCGGCGCCGGGGCTTCAGGCCGCGATCGCCTGTTCCACCGCGCGCAGCTCGGCCAGCCCGGCCACCACCAGGCAATCGGCCGCGTCGTCATTCGGGCCGCAGCCGGCCAGTCGCGCGGTCACGCCGTCGACGCGCTGCGGGAAGTAGGCGCTCGGCGTGTGCAGCACGCGCAGTCCGGCGGCCAGCGCGGCGCGCACGCCGGCTTCGCTGTCCTCCACCGCCATCACTTCGTCGGCGTCGAGACCGAGGCGCGCGAGCGCTTCGAGATAGACCGCCGGATTCGGCTTCTTGGCGGCGACCTCGTCGGCGGTGACGATGGGCGAGAACGCATCGCGCGCCTTCGGCATCAGCTGCTCCAGCAGCGTGGTGACGTTGGAGCGCGTGGTGGTGGTGGCGATGGCCACGCGCAGGCCGGCGCGGCGCGCGGCGCGCAGCAGCTCGGCCACCGGCGGGCGCAGCTTGATCTGGCCGCCCGCCACCAGCCCGGCGTAATGCGCGGTCTTGGTGCCGTGGATGTCGGCGATCAGCCGGTCGATCGAGCGGATCTCGCCGAACTCGCACTCGATCGGCGGCGCGTAGTGCTCGATGTAATGCCGGATGCGCTCGCGCCCGCCGGGCACGCGCAGCAGCTCGCCGTAAAGCTGCTCGTCCCATTCCCAGTCCAGGCCCACGTCGCGGAAGGCCGCGTTGAAGGCCACGCGATGTCCGTCGCGTTCGGTCTCGGCGAGGGTGCCGTCCACATCGAAGATCAGAGCCTTGAGCATGGGATTTTCCTGATGAGGTCGAGCCGCGCAGGCCCGGGTGGGGCGCGGGCGGCGGGGCGGGGATTGGCTTGGCCGCGCGTCGCGCAAGGCGGCATCGAAACGGTGCGCCGGCGGCGCGGCCGGGGCGCTATCGCACGCGCCGTGCCAGCGTCGCCAACAAAAGAGGCAGACGGCGCGCCGCTTCTGCCGGGCGGCGCGCCGCACGCTCCGACCCTGCGCACGGCAGGGTCGGGCGCGCGCCGGATCGGGCCTCAGGCCGCGACCACTGCCTTCAAATCGAAGCCGCGCACCGCATAGCGCTCGGCCATGCGGTCGAGCGACAGCGGCTTGATGCGCGACGCCTGACCGGCGCAGCCAAACGCCTCGAAGCGCTGCTTGCAGATGCCGCGCGCGGCCTTCTTGGCGGCGGCCAGCGCCTTGCGCGGATCGAACTCGCTGCGCTTCTCGTTCAGCAGCTGGCGCATCGCGCCGGTCATCGCCAGCCGGATGTCGGTATCGATGTTCACCTTGCGCACGCCGCTCTTGATGCCGCGGATGATTTCCTCGACCGGCACGCCATAGGTCTCGGCAATCTCGCCACCGTTGGCGCGGATGATCGCGAGCCATTCCTGCGGCACGCTGGAGCTGCCGTGCATCACCAGATGCGTGTCGGGCACGGCGGCATGAATGGCCGCGATGCGGTCGATGGCGAGGATGTCCCCCGTGGGCTGGCGCGTGAACTTGTAGGCGCCGTGGCTGGTGCCGATGGCGATGGCGAGCGCATCGACGCCGGTGCGCTCGACGAAATCGCGCGCCTGATCGGGATCGGTGAGCAGCTGCGAATGGTCGAGCTTGCCGACCGCGCCCACACCGTCTTCCTCGCCGGCCTCGCCGGTTTCGAGCGAGCCGAGGCAGCCGAGTTCGCCTTCGACCGACACGCCGACCGCATGCGCAAAGTCGCTGACCAGCCGCGTGACGCGCAGGTTGTAGTCGTAGTCGGCCGGCGTCTTGGCGTCCTCGCGCAGCGAGCCGTCCATCATCACGCTGGTAAAGCCCGAGCGGATCGACTGCTGGCACACGGCCGGCGTGGCGCCGTGATCCTGGTGCAGCACGATGGGAATGTCGGGATGCATCTCGGCGGCGGCCAGCACCATGTGGCGCAGGTAAGGCTCGCCCGCGTACTGGCGCGCGCCGGCGCTGGCCTGCAGGATGACCGGGCTGTCGGTCTCCTGCGCGGCTTCCATGATGGCGTGGATCTGTTCGAGGTTGTTCACGTTGAAGGCCGGCACGCCGTAGCCGAACTCGGCGGCGTGGTCGAGCACCTGGCGCAATGACACGAGAGCCATGCTTGTCTCCTGGATGTGATGAGCGCCGCCAAAGCGGCACCGGAAATGCGGGTTATGCGAGGGCGCGCCGGCGCCGGCTTGCGGGCCGCCGGCGCAGTGCCGGTTCAGGCGGCAAGCGCGGTGCAGCGCTCGGCCAGTACGTGATGGGCGATGTCGAGCAGGTTGTGGAACACGCGGTCGGGCTTGGCCTCGGCGATGTCGCGGCCACGGTTGTAGCCATGCGGCAGCACCCAGGCCGCCACGCCGGCGGCGCGCGCGGTTTCCACGTCGATGAACGAGTCGCCGACATGCGCCGCGTCTTTGGGCGCGATGCCGAACTGGCGCAGGCAGTAGTCGATCGGCAGCGCATCGGGCTTGCGGCGCGGCAGGCTGTCGCCGCCGATCACGATGGCAAAGCGGCCTTCGAGCGCCAGCGCGCGCAGCAGCACGCGGGCATAGCGCTCCTCCTTGTTGGTGACCAGCGCCAGCTTGACGCCGGCCGCATCCAGCAGCGCCAGCGCCTCCAGCGCGCCCGGGTAGAGCGTGGCGCTCGTGCCGCAGGTGAGCCGGTAGTTCACCTGGAACAGTGGCAGCACATGGCGATGCCAGTCGGCGATGCCGCTGCGGCCGAGCCAGGGCCGGGCCTGGGCCAGCAGTTGCAGCAACAGCTCGCTGGTGCCGTGGCCGATCATCGCGGTGATGAGCGCCTCGGGCTGCTGCGGCAGGTTCAGCTCGCGCAGCGTGAGATTGCAGGCGGCGGCGATTTCGCCGGCGCTCTGCACCAGCGTGCCGTCCAGGTCGAAGGTGACGAGCTTCTTCATGCCGCCGCTCCGGCGCGCTGTTGCAGCAGCCCGCGCACGCCGTCGGCCACGGCGCGGGCGGTGATGCCGAAGGCTTCGTACAGCGCCTCGGCCGGCGCCGAATCGCCGAAGCGGTCGAGGCCGATCACCGCGCCGTCGAGGCCCACGTACTTCCACCAGCCGAGCGTGATGCCGGCCTCGATGGCGAGCTTGGGCACGTCGGCCGGCAGCACGCTGCGGCGCCACTCGGGCGGCTGGCGGTCGAACACGCTGGTGCTCGGCATCGACACCACGCGCAGCGCAATGCCTTCGGCGGCGAGTGCGCGTTGCGCTTCGAGCGCCAGCTTCACTTCCGAGCCGGTGGCGATGACGATGGCATCGGGCGTCGGCTTGCCGGCTTCGCTCAGCACATAGCCGCCGCGCGAAATCTCCACCACCTGCTCGGGCGAGCGCGAGCAGGCCGGCAGCGCCTGGCGCGACAGCAGCAGCGCGCTCGGCCGGTCGGACTGCTGGAGCGCGGTGATCCAGGCGCCGCTGGTCTCGGCCTGATCGCAGGGCCGCCACACGTCCAGACCCGGAATCGCGCGCAGCGCCAGCGCATGCTCGACCGGCTGATGCGTCGGGCCGTCCTCGCCGAGGCCGATGGAATCGTGCGTGAAGATGTGGACGACGCGAATCTTCATCAGCGCCGCCATGCGGATGGCATTGCGCGAATAGTCGGCAAACGCGAGGAAGGTGCCGGCGTAGGGGATGTGGCCGCCGTGCAGCGCGATGCCGTTCATCACCGCCGCCATCGCGAATTCGCGCACGCCGTAGTTCACATGCCGCCCGCCCGGCTGACCCTTGCGCACCGCGCCGCAGCCCGGAAAGTCGGTCAGCACCGAGCCGGTCAGGTCGGCCGATCCGCCGAGCAGTTCGGGCAGCGCGGGGCCGAGCGTGGCGAGCGCGATCTGCGACGCCTTGCGCGTGGCGACCGCCGCATCGCTTTGCGCCGATTGCGCGAGCAGCTTGAATGCCGTCTCGCGGAAGTCCTCGGGCAGCTTGCCGGCGATGCGGCGGCGGAACTCGGCCGCCAGCTCGGGATGGGCGGCCTCGTACAGCGCGAAGCGCGCCTGCCAGTCGGCTTCGGCCACCGCGCCGTGCTCGCGCGCATCCCAGGCGGCGCGCACCTCGGCCGGGATGTCGAACGGCGCATGCGGCCAGCCGATGGCTTCGCGCGTCAGGCGGATTTCCTCGTCGCCGAGCGGTTCGCCGTGGGCCTTGGCGCTGCCCGAGCGGTTGGGCGAGCCGGCGCCAATCGCGGTGCGGCAGACGATGAGCGTCGGCTTCGAGGCATCGGCGCGCGCGGCGACGAGGGCCGCATCGACCGCATCCGCATCCTGGCCGTCGACCGGGCCGATCACCTCCCAGCCATAGGCGCGAAAGCGCGCCGGCGTGTCGTCGTCGAACCAGGGCGTGACCTTGCCGTCGATGCTGATGCCGTTGTCGTCATAGAGCGCGACCAGCTTGCCCAGGCCGAGCGCGCCGGCGAGCGAGCAGGCTTCATGACTGATGCCTTCCATCAGGCAGCCGTCGCCGAGGAAGACGTAGGTGCGGTGATCGACGACCGTGTGGCCGGGCCGGTTGAATTCGTCGGCCATCAGCTTTTCGGCCAGCGCCATGCCGACCGCATTGGCCAGCCCCTGGCCGAGCGGGCCGGTGGTGGTTTCCACGCCGGGCGTGATGCCGTATTCGGGATGGCCGGCGGTGCGGCTGTGCAGCTGGCGGAACTGCTTCAGCTCGTCGAGCGGCAGGTCGTAGCCGGTCAGGTGCAGCAGCGAATACATCAGCATCGACGCATGGCCGTTGCTCAGCACGAAGCGGTCGCGGTCGGGCCAGTGCGGATTGGCCGGGTTGTGTTGCAGATGCCGGTCCCAGAGCGCGACGGCCATCTCGGCCATGCCCATCGGCGCGCCGGGGTGGCCCGACTTGGCCTTCTGCACCGCGTCCATGGCGAGCGCGCGGATCGCGCCGGCCATGGTCTTCGCATCGAGCCGCGACGGGCGATGAACCCGCACTGCCGGTGCATCCTTGGTGAAGCGCAACTGGGTCACGCTGCCGCCGGTCGCCGCATCGGCCGACGCCGCGAAGTGACAGCCCGAATGGCCGAAGCCGCTGGAGGTGGAGGTCATCGCTCGTCCTTCACGAAAGCTGGGCGCGGCGGATTTCCATGAGCCGCAGGATCATCGGGGTCAGGATCAGCTGCATCGCAATCTCCATCTTTCCGCCGGGCACGACGATGGTGTTGGCCCGGCTCATGAAGGAGCCGTCGATCATCGACAGCAGATAGGGAAAGTCGATGCCGCGCGGATTCTTGAAGCGGATGACGGTCATGCTTTCGCCCGCCGTCGGGATGTCGCGCGCAATGAACGGGTTGGACGTATCGACCACCGGCACGCGCTGAAAGTTGATGTCGGTCTCGGCGAACTGCGGGCAGACGTAATGCACGTAGTCGTGCATGCGGCGCAGGATGGTGTCGGTCACCGCCTCGGTGCTGTAGCCGCGTTCCTTCTGGTCGCGGTGCAGCTTCTGGATCCACTCCAGGTTGATGATCGGCACCACGCCGATCTTCAGGTCCACATGGCGCGCCAGATCGACGGTCTCGGTCTTCACGCAGCCGTGCAGGCCTTCGTAGAACAGCAGGTCGGCATCGGCTGGCGTGTCGATCCAGCCGGTGAAGGTGCCGGCCGGCTGGTTGTAGGGCGCGGCCTCGTTGTCGTTGTGCAGGTAGTAGCGGGTCTGGGCGCGGCCGGTGCGGCCAAAGGCGGCGAACTGGCGCTCCAGCTCATCCCACACATTGCCGTCCGGGCCGAAGTGGCTGAACGGCCGGTGCTCGGCTTCGGCCTTGGCGACCTCGGCCTTCATTTCCACGCGGCCGTAGCGGTGGAAGGCGTCGCCCTCGACCACGGCGGCCTTCACGCCCTCGCGGCGAAAGATGTTGTCGAAGGTGCGCTTGACGGTGGTGGTGCCCGCGCCGCTGGAGCCGGTCACGACGATGATCGGATGCTTCTTGCTCATGTTCTTGTCTCCTCCGTGCCGCGCCTTCAGGCGTGCGCGTTCACGTACAGCGATCGGGTCTTGAAGAGTTGCAGCGACACGTTGGCGCTGGTGTCGGCGTGGTAGTCGACGATGCGCGCCACTTCCTCCGCCGAGCCGAAGATGAGCGGCACGCGCTGATGCAGGCCGTCGGGCTTCACGTCGAGGATGGGATGGCAGCCGGTCACCGCATGCGCGCCGGCCTGGGCCATCACGAAGGCGACCGGATTGGCCTCGTACATCAGGCGCAGCCGGCCGGCCTTGCGCGGTTCCTTGTTGTCGCGCGGATAGAGGAAGACGCCGCCGCGCGTGATGATCCGGTGCGCCTCGGCGACCATGCTGGCGACCCAGCGCATGTTGAAGTCGCGGCTGCGCGGGCCTTCGACACCGGCCACGCACTCGGCCACATAGCGCTGCACCGGCGCTTCCCAGAAGCGTTCGTTCGACGCGTTGATCGCGAACTCGCGGGTGGCGGTCGGCACGCGGATCTCGTCGCGCGTCAGCACCCATTCGCCGTCGGCCGGGTTGAGCGTGAAGCTGGCTGCGCGCCCCGCGACCGCCACCACCAGCGCCGTGGCCGGGCCGTACACCGCATAGCCGGCGGCGAGCTGGTTGCGACCGGCTTGCAGAAAGTCGTCGGCCGCCGGTTCGCGACCTGGCTCGGGATGCGGCAGCACCGAGAAGATCGTGCCGATCGAGATGTTGGCGTCGATGTTGCTGGAGCCGTCGAGCGGATCGAACAGCACCAGATGCCAGCCGTCCGACGAATGGCGCGCCGAGACGATGGCTTCTTCCAGCTCCTCGCTCGCATAGCCGGCCACGCTGCGGCAGCCTTCCATCGCGGTCGACAGCAGCTCGTTGGTGTAGACGTCGAGCCGCTGTTGCGTCTCGCCCTGCACATTGCTGCTGCCGGCGCTGCCCACCAGGCCGATCAGCGGACCTTGCCGCGTGGCCTCGGCGATCAGCTGGCAGCCGCCGGCAATCGCCAGCACGGTCTCGGTCAGGCCGCTGTCGCCGCCATGCCGGTCGAGCCAGTCCTTCAGTTCGTCGCTCATGCTGTTTCCCTCTGGTTGTCGTCGAATTCGTTGGCCGCAGCGCTGCCGGCGTCGCCCGCGAAAACGCGGCTGGCGAGCACATCGGCGGCGGTGAGCGTGGTGAGGTCGTCCGCGCTGAGTACGCGGTCGCGGTCGGCAAACAGCCGGCCGGCCTGGCGCAGCCGGGCCCGGTCGAGCGCATTGCGCACGCTGCGGGCATTGGCGAAATGCGGCTGGCCGATGCGCTTGTCGAGATAGCGCGAGAAGGCTTCGCGCGCGCCGTCGTCGAAGCGGTAGTGCCGCTGCGACAGCATGGTTTCGCCGATGGTCAGCAGCTCGTCGCGGCCGTAGTCGGGAAAGTCGAGGTGATGCGCGATGCGCGACGACATGCCCGGATTGCTCTCGAAGAAGGTGTTCATGCGGTCGGCATAGCCGGCCAGGATCACCACCAGGTCGTCGCGGTTGTTCTCCATCACCTGAAGCAGTATTTCGATGGCCTCTTGGCCGTAGTCGCGCTCGTTCTCGGGCCGGTACAGGTAGTAGGCCTCGTCGATGAACAGCACGCCGCCCATCGCCTTCTTGAGGATTTCCTTGGTCTTGGGCGCGGTGTGGCCGATGTACTGGCCCACGAGGTCGTCGCGCGTCACCGCCACCAGATGACCCTTCCGCACATGGCCGAGGCGATGAAGGATTTCGGCCATGCGCATCGCCACCGTGGTCTTGCCGGTGCCGGGGTTGCCGGTAAAGCACATGTGCAGCGACGGCGTTTCGGCCTCCAGCCCGAGGTTGCGGCGCAGCCGGTCGATGACGAGCAGCGCGGCGATCTCGCGCACGCGGGTCTTGACCGGCACCAGGCCGACGAGGTCGCGGTCGAGTTCGTCGAGCGTGTCCTCGATGCGGGTCTCGGCGAGCACGCCGGCCACGGTGTTGGGCGGCGCGGGTTGCGCGGCCGGCTCGGCGGCGGCCGGCTTCGCTGCGGCCGTGGCCGGCTGGGCGGCGCCGGCCGCAGCGGTATTGCGCGTGGCCTGCAGGAAGGGCGCGGTGCCGTAGGGCAGGTCGGTGCGCGCATTCATGCAAGGCTCCCCACCAGCTGGCGCGGGCCGGCCGCCGGCAGCGAGATGGTGTCGTCGCCGAGCGGCTGGGGCTGGCTGTCGAAGGGCGCGAGCGCATTGCGCAGCTGGCGGATCGCCTCGAAGCGGTCGGCCGGCTTGAAGATCGCCGAACCCGCCACGAAGGTGTCGGCGCCGGCGCTGGCCGCGCGGCCGATGTTCTCGGCCGTGATGCCGCCGTCGACCTCGATGCGGATGCTGCGGCCGCTGGCCTCGACGATGCGGCGCGCGCGTTCGATCTTGCGCAGCGATGCATCGATGAAGCTCTGGCCGCCGAAGCCCGGATTGACGCTCATGATGAGCACCAGATCGACCTTCTCGACCACCCATTCCAGCAGGTCGAGCGGCGAGCCGGGATTGAAGGCCAGCCCGGCCTTGCAGCCCGCCGCGCGGATCGATTGCAGCGTGCGGTCCACATGCTGGGTGGCCTCGGGATGGAAGCTGATGTAGTCGGCGCCGGCGGCTGCAAACGCTGCCGCGAGCGAATCGACCGGCGTGGTCATCAGATGCACATCCATCGGCGCCGAGCTGCCGTCGGCGCGCCGGGTGTGGCGCTTGAGCGCCTCGCAGACCATCGGGCCCACGGTGAGATTGGGGACGTAATGGTTGTCCATCACGTCGAAATGGATCCAGTCGGCGCCGGCCGCGATGACTTCGCGGGTCTCATCGCCGAGACGGGCGAAATCGGCCGACAGCAGGCTGGGGGCGATGCGGAACTTCGACATGGCGTTTCATCCGGCAAGGGCTCCGCCACGACGCCCGGCAGGAGCGGGCGAAGGGCGGTGCGGAAGGAAAAACTGCGGGCGCGCGGGGCTGGGCCGCGAGGCAATGCAGCCAGCCGCGATCGGGCTCGCAGAAACGGTCAGGCCTGACGGAGGCGGACGGTGCGGCGCCGCTGCGCGGGCCGGAGGCGGAGGGAACGCCGCCGGTCAGCGCGAGGGAGGCCGCGCAGGCGTCGGGCAGTGCCGGGGCCGGCGCCTGCGCGGGCGGTGCCGCGCCGTCCGCGCGTCAGCCCTTGGCGCCGTAGCGCTCGCGTTCGGGCTGGTTGGTGGCGTAGGAGCGCACCGAGTAGCGCATCGTGCGGCCGACCGTGTCCATGCGTTCGAGCTGGAAGCCGGGCTCGACCGCCGGACGATTGACGATGAAGCTCATCGTGATCGTCTCGACGTTGCGCGTGGAGTCGAAGGCCATCATGCGGATGTAGTGGCTCGGGAAGGTTTCGCGGCAGGCCTTCAGTTCCAGCATCACGCCGGCGGCGTCATGCAGATCGAACATCGGGTGGCCGAACATTTCCCAGTAGGTGTTGCGCGGGTGCGGATCGTCGGTGTACTCGACGCTCCAGGCATAGCCCTTCTCAAGGCCGTATTCGATCTGGGCCGAGATTTCCTCGTCGGTCAGGTCGGGCAGAAAGCTGAACTGGCCTTGCGTGAGGCGGCCGGTCGGGTTGGTCATCATGGTCGTGTCTCCTCGGATTCGGTGGGCTGCCCGCGCGGCTCGCATGGCCGATGGCGTGGCGGTCGCGGCGGGCTCGGGCGTCGTTCAGGCCACGCTCGGCGTCACGGCGTAATCGCTGGTGTCGGTGGACGTGTAGTTGAAGCTGATCTCGCCCCAGGTATCGAGCGCCTGCTTGAGCGGCGAACACCATTGCGCGGCGGCGCGGAGGATTTCCGGGCCTTCGTTCTTGATGTCGCGGCCTTCGTTGCGCGCCTTGACCATGACTTCGAGCGCCACGCGGTTGGCGGTCGCGCCGGCCTGGATGCCCTGCGGATGGCCGATCGTGCCGCCGCCGAACTGGAGAATCACGTCGTCGCCGAACAGGTCGATCAATTGATGCATTTGCCCTGCATGAATGCCGCCCGAGGCGACCGGCATGATCTTCTTGAGGTCGGCCCAGTCCTGGTCGAAGTACAGACCGCGCGGCAGATCCTGCTTGGTGAACGAGTCGCGGCAGACGTTGTAGTAGCCCTGCACCGTCATCGGGTCGCCTTCGAGCTTGCCGACCGCCGTGCCGGTGTGAAGGTGATCGCAGCCGGCCAGGCGCAGCCACTTGGCAATCACGCGGAAGCTCACGCCGTGGCTCTTCTGCCGGGTGTAGGTGCCATGACCGGCACGGTGCATGTGCATGATCATGTCGTTCTTGCGGCACCAGTTGGCCATGCTCTGGATCGCGGTCCAGCCGATCACGAGGTCGACCATGATCACGACCGAGCCGAGTTCCTTGGCGAATTCGGCGCGCTCGTACATGTCTTCCATCGTCGCGCCGGTGATGTTGAGGTACGAGCCCTTCACCTCGCCCGTGGCGGCGCTGGCCTTGTTGACCGCGTCCATCACGTACAGGAAGCGGTCGCGCCAGTGCATGAACGGCTGCGAGTTGATGTTCTCGTCGTCCTTCATGAAGTCGAGGCCGCCCTTGAGGCCTTCGTACACCACGCGGCCGTAGTTGCGACCGCTCAGGCCGAGCTTGGGCTTGGTGGTGGCGCCGAGCAGCGGACGGCCGAACTTGTCGAGCCGTTCGCGTTCGACCACCAGGCCGGTCGGCGGGCCCTTGAAGGTCTTGACGTAGGCAACCGGGATGCGGATGTCTTCGAGCCGCGCGGCCTTGAGCGGCTTGAAGCTGAACACGTTGCCGATCAGGCTCGCCGTCATGTTGGCGATCGAGCCTTCCTCGAACAGGATGATGTCGTAGGCGACCCAGGCGAAGTACTGGCCGGGATTGTTGGGCACCGGCTCGACCTTGTAGGCCTTGGCGCGGTAGCTGTCGCAGGCGGTCAGGCGGTCGGTCCAGACGACGGTCCAGGTGGCGGTGCTCGATTCGCCGGCGACCGCTGCGGCGGCCTCGATCGGATCGACGCCATCCTGCGGCGTGATGCGGAACAGGCACAGCGTGTCGGTGTCCTTCGGCACGTAGTCGGCATCCCAGTAGCCCATCTGGCGGTACTTCAGGACACCGGCGCTGTAGCGCTTCTTCGCGTCGGTGATGACGCCTTGGTCCACGGCAGTGTTCATGCTGTCTCCTCTCGTCGAGCGGTGGTTGTCGTTCGTTGAGAGGAAGTCTCGGCGTGACATCCGTTCAGGAAAAGTCAAACTTGCTTACCGCTGACGTAAGCTTTGGCTGATGAATCAATCCGCCAATCGCCGATGAAGAACGTCACCTTCCGCCAACTGCGCGTGTTCAACGAGGTGGCGCGGCATCTGAGCTTTGCGCGCGCCGCCGAGGAGCTGCATCTCACGCCGCCGGCGGTGTCGATGCAGGTGAAGGAGCTGGAAGAGAACGTCGGCATGCCGCTGTTCGACCGCAGCGGCCGCACCGTGTCGCTCACGACCGTGGGCGAATACGTGCTGGTCTACGCCCGCAAACTGCTCGGCACGCTGCGCGACGCCGAGGACTTGCTGGCGCGCTTGCAGCGCATCGACGTGGGTCTGCTGCACATCGGCATGGTGAGCACGGCGAGCCATTTCGTGCCGCGCCTGCTGGCCGATTTCACGCGCGAGCATCCGGGCGTGGAAGTGCGCATCAGCGTCGGCAACCGCGAGCAGCTGATGGCGATGATGACGCGCAACGAGGTCGAGCTGGCCATCATGGGCCGGCCGCCCAAGGAGGTGGCGACGCGCGCCGAGCCCTTCGCCGCGCATCCGCATGTTTTTGTTGCGCCGCCAGATCATCCGTCGCTCAACGTCGGTCATCCGCCGGTGCATGCGCTGGCGCCCTACAACTTCATCGTGCGCGAGCGCGGCTCGGGCACGCGCGCGGCGATGGAGCATTTCTTCGAGGAGGCGCGCTTCACGCCCAACGTGGCGATGGAAGTGGCCGGCAACGAGGTCATCAAGCAGGCGGTCATGGCCGGCATCGGGCTCAGCGTGCTGTCGCTGCACACGCTGGGGCTGGAGCTGGACGCCGGCCGCATCGCGGTCATCGAGGTGGAAGGCACGCCGATCGTGCGCAGCTGGAACCTGGTGCATGTGCAGAGCCGCACCCTGTCGCCGGTGGCCGAGGCCTTCCGCTACTACGTGCTTGAGCATGGCGAGGCGCTGCTAGCCCATGAATTTGGTGCGCTGCAACCGCGCCGCACCGGCAACTGAGGCCGTCGTCAGTGGCGCTTGCCGACGCTGAACTGCTCGCAGAAACCGCGCAGCAATGCGACCGCGCCATAGTTGTCGGTCAGCGTGTCCAGCGTCACCGGCGGGCATTCGTCGCGGCAGAGCACCACCGGCTCTCCGAGGCCGTCGAGATGGATCAGGCCGAGCGACCAGGCGGCAAAGCTGCGCGTGGGCACCGGCGTGTCGATGAGGGTGATGACATTGGTGTGGCGCGGGTCGCGGCAGATGGAGCCGTACACCGCCACGATGGCGTCGGACGGCCCTTCGATGGCCTGCATGAAGTTGCCGTCGCGGTAGAGCAGCAGGCCGGTGATGCCGAGCTGCGCATTGCGGTCGCGGCTTTGCACCAGCAAGGCGGCAATGTCGGCTTCCGTCATGGGCTGGGTGGCGCTGCTGACGTAAAGCACCAGTTGTAAGTGAGTCATTGCCGGGCGGGTTCGGGGGAGTGATCGTTCCCGGCTTGGCAGATCGGGACGGCGTGCGTGCCGGATTGTCCGTATAGCTTCGGGTCAGTGACGACTCGAGCGTGCAATTTCGTGCGGCGCCGCAGCAATTTCCGCCATACGGCTTTCACGAGGGTTGCAGCGGCAACATCGGCGCGATTTTTTCGAGCGGCAGCTCGACCGTGAATACCGCGCCGCCGCCCGGCGCGCTGGCCGCCAGCAGCCGTCCGCCGTGCTGCTCGACGATGCCGTAGCTGATCGACAGTCCCAGTCCCGTGCCCTTGCCGACCGGCTTGGTCGTGTAGAAGGGATCGAAGATGCGACCGAGCAGCGGCGCCGGAATGCCCGGCCCGTTGTCGGCAAAGCGCACGCTCACCGTGCCGGCATCGAGCCGGCTGGCGGCGATGTCGAGCGCCGGCGCCTCGACGCCGGCGGCGCTGGTCGCATCCCAGGCGTTCTGGATCAGGTTCATGAATACCTGCATCAGCTGGCCGGCCGAGCCATGCACCAGGCAGCCGTCGAAGCCGCGCTGGGTGACCGCAAACCGCCCGCCCGTGCCCTTGCCGACCCACAGCACCGCGCGCGCCACCACGTCGGCCAGATCGACCGCGCGTGCCTCCTCGCGGTCCATCGCCGAGAAGCGCTTGAGCCCGGCGACGATCTCGGCGGTGCGGGTCGCGCCTTCGAGCGTGCCCTCGATCAGCGACGGGAAATCGGCCAGCGTCCGGTCGATCTTGAGATGGGCGCGCAGCCGTTCGGCCTCGGCGGGCGGCACCTCGGCATGCAGCGCCGCCAGGTAGTCGCCGAGCCGTTCGCAATAGCGCTTGAGCGCATGCACATTGCCGAGCACGAAGCTGATCGGATTGTTCAGCTCATGCGCCACGCCGGCCACCAGCCGGCCGAGCGAGGCCATCTTTTCGGAGTGCAGCAGCTGGGCCTGGGTCTGCTTGAGCGCGTTGTGCGCATCCTGCAACTGCTGATAGGCGCGGCGCAGCTCGCCGACCGGCCGGCCGACGAACACGAAGCCCGAGCGCTGGCCGTTGGCGTCGAAGCGCGACGAGCAATGCACCTCGACCGGCACCGCATTGCCGGCGGCATCGCGCAGATGCAGTTCGACGGGCTCGCGCGCCGCGCGCGGCCCGGCCAGCGCCGCGCTGTGCGTGAGCGCGCGCACGGCGGCCTCGTCGTCGGGCCGCGCCAGCAGCTCGGCCATGCGCCGGCCGCGCAGCTCGGCCTCGCTGCGGCCGACCAGATCGCGCAGCGCATCGTTGCTGTCCTGGATCTCGCCGTTCTCGGCGCAGGCCAGCACCAGATCGCTCATCGCGCTCAGCACGCTGAAGATGAAGCGGTGCGATTCCTCCAGCTCGGCGTTCTTCTGCTCGAGCGCGATCTCATCCTCGATCAGGCGCGAATACACCTCGTCCATCTTGTGGATGACATCGACCCAGGCGGCCTCGTCGAGGCCCTCGGCGGGCGGGTGCGGCGGCACAGGCGGGGCGGTCATGGCTTGAGGCGGATCAAGGAGGCGCGATGCGACGGCACGGTTTTCGCTGAAACCGGCTGCAAACGGCAGGCGGCGCCGGGATTTGTCGGGTTGGCTTCAAAACCTACAGCACGGCGCCGCCGCCGGAAACAGCGCGATGCAGCGACATCGCGACATGGCGCGAACTCCGATTCAACTCACTCAGGCATCCCGGGAGCACGAAGATGGCCACCACCACCTACAAGACGCTGGTCGATACCAGGACCACCCCCGAGGGCGCGGCCCTCGTCGTGTGCGAAGGCACGCGCAAGGGCAGCTACAACGACACCTGCCGCGGCACGGTGTTCCAGTGCGAATGCGGCGCCACCGGCTGCCAGCAGACCAAGGACCATCTCTGCTCGGACCAGGGCTTCAGCATGAGCGGCAAGTGCTACAAGTGCGGCGTGTCCAACAAGTTCAAGGCCTTGGCCATCGGTGCCTATGTCAACCAGGCCGAGTTCTGGGCCAAGTACAGCGAAAAGGCGTAAATCATGACGACCCCGACCGAAATCACGCCGATGCCCATCAGCGGCGAAGCCACGTTCGTGAAGTTGACGGCCGACGGCCGCAAGGTCGAGGTCATCGGTGATTTCGTCTGTCTCAATGGCGTGCCCGAAGCGGGCGCGCTGGTCGAGATCGGCGAGCACCCGAACCGTCAGGCGATCCGTGCCGCCGTTCCGGGCGCGACCCATGTCGCTGGCCGCATTCCGCTGCGCCACGACGAGGCCGCGATCGCCAACGCCGCGCTGACGGCTGCCAAGCGCAAGGTCGATGCCGATCCGGTGTCGATCAACGAGCGCATCCGCAAGGCCGTGTTCGCGCGCCAGCGCGACAACGGCGTCGAGTAAGCCTTCCGCCGGCCGGCCCGTCGGGTCGGCGCATTGCGCAACGGCGCACCGTGTTTCGGCACGGTGCGCCGTTGTCGCGTCTGCGGCCGGCGTCTGCGACCGGTGCCGGGGCGTCGGCGGCGGTCGGTGTCAAACTCGGCGCTTCTCCGGCGCGGCAGCTGCGGCGCCGGCATTTTTCCCTCACCGGACTTCATCGAGCCCCTGGCATGCCGATCGCCGAACTCTCCCTCGTCGCGCTGCTTTATCTGCTGCTGACCGTGCTGCTGTGGCGCTTCGTGGCGCGCGCCGGCGCGGCCGAGCCCGCCGCCGTCCTGGCCGCGCTGCCGCCGCCGCCGCGCCTGGGTATCGGGCTGCGGCTGGCCGAGCTGGCCGTGGTGCTGGGCCACGGCTATGTGCTGTTCGCCGTGATGCTGGCCGGCCATCAGCTGTGGTTCAACTTTGCCGCCGCCATCTCGTTCATGGTGCTGGTCGGCTGCGCGGCCCAGCTGGTCAACCAGCTGTTCCTGCCGGTCAACCTGTTTGGCGTGGTGATGTTCCCGCTCGGGCTGGCGTCGACGCTGCTGCTGCTGGCCTTTCCGCCGCCGGTGCTGCGGCTGGAGGCCGGCTATACGCCGCTGCTCGGCATCCACTTTCTGCTGGCGATGCTGGCCTATGGCGTGCTGTGCGTGTCGGCCATCTATGCCTGCGGCATCTTCGTGCTCGACCGGCTGCTGCATGTGGCGCCGGGCGGCCGCCGCTTCGAGGCGCTGCTGCGGCTGGCGCCGCCGCTGCTGCAACTCGAAGGCATCCTGTTCGGCAGCATCTTCGTCGGCTTCGGCCTGCTTACGGCCAGCATCGTCACCGGGCTGGTGTTCTACGAACAGATGTTTGCCCAGCCATTCCGGCTCGATCACAAGTTCGTGTTCTCGCTGCTGTCGTGGGCGGTGTTCGCGGTGCTGCTGCTCGGGCGCTGGCGTTTCGGCTGGCGCGGCCGGGTGGCGATGCGTCAGGTGCTGGCCGGCTTCGCGCTGCTGTTCCTCGGCTATATCGGATCGAGCTTCGTGTTGCAGGTGCTGCTGCATCGGGGCTGAATGCCGCCGCGCCGGCCGCGAGTCGGGCCGGCGCGGCGGCGTTCAGGGCAGCCAGGCCGGCTTGGCAAAGCGCGCGCTGGTCACCAGCGTGTCGTCGCTGAGCGTGCGCAGGAAGGCGACGAGATCGGCCTTGTCCTGCGCGGTGAGATCGATGTTGCCGATCAGGTCGCTCTTGTACGGATTGAGTCGGCCATCGCCGGCATGGGCGCCGCTGGCGATGTTGCGACCGCCGGCGGCATAGAAGTCGAGCACTTCCTCCAGCGTGGCGATGCTGCCGTCATGCATGTAGGGCGCGGTGAGCGCCACATTGCGCAGGCTGGCGGCGCGGAAGGCGCCCATGTCGGCGGCCTTGCTCGTGAACTCGAACAGCCCCCGGTTGGGATAGGGGAAGGCGCCGGTGCCGCCGAGGTTGTACAGGCCGGTGTTGTGGAACGGCGTCTCGACCGAGCCCTGGCCCACGTAGCGGATCTGGTCGTTGAAGTTGAAGCTGCCGTGGCAGTGGAAGCACTCGGCCTTCTCGCCCATGAACAGCTGCATGCCGCGCAGCTCGGCCGCGCTCAGCGTGGCCTTGCCGGCCAGATAGCGGTCGTAGCGCGAGTCGGCGCTGGTCAGGCCGCGCTCGAAGCTGGCGATGGCCTTGATGATGTTGCCGATGCCGATCTGCTCGCTGCCGCCACCGAAGGCGGCGGCAAACAGCTGCACATAGCGCGCGTCGGCGGCAAAGCGGCCCAGCACCTCGGCCAGGTTGGCGTCGGTGATGCCGAGCTCGACCGGATCGGTGCCGAACAGCGGCACTTCCATCTGGTGTTCGAGCGTGACCAGCGTGGGATTGGCCCAGGTGAGCGTGGCATGGAAGGCCGCATTGCCGAGCGGCTGGGCATTGCGCGGATGGGTCTGGCCGGTCGAGCCGATCGCCTGCGGCCGGCCGTCGGTGAAGGCGCGCGCCTGCTCGTGGCAGCTCGCGCAGCTCTGCGTGCCGTTGCCCGACAGCCGGGTGTCGTGGAACAGCGCGCGACCGAGTTCGAACTTGGCTTCGGTGTAGGGGTTGTCGGCCGGCACCACCATCTGCGGCAGGCCGGCGGCGGCCGGGATCGAGGGCGTGGCATGGCTGTGGGCGACGCCGTTGCCGCCCGAGCCGCCGGCGCTGCACGCGGCCAGCAGCAGCGCCAGCGCGCCGGCCGCAGCAAGCTGCGCGGCCGGCCTGCCGGCGCGCGCCCGGATGTCGGGATGCGCGCCGCCCATCACTTGCTCGCCGCGATGAACAGCGCCTGGCTCGTGCTGCCGCCGGCGACCGGGGCGCCGGTCGCCAGGTCGATCTTCATGTTGGCGAAGATCGGCACGCAGTCGAGATCGGTGCTGCCCGACATGCAGCCGGCGGCGCCGCCCTGATCCAGCGCCAGATTGGTGTTGGCGAACAGCGCATTCAGGTTCAGCACCACCTTCTGCGAGTCGAGGTTGAAGCTCGCGAGCTTGACCGGCATGCGGTTGCTGTTGGTGCAGGTGTAGCCGGTGCTGCTGGCGCTGTCGGCCGCGCAGCCGGTCGAGCCGAGGTGGGTGTACCAGGTGGTGGCGGTGCCGCTCGGGCGCGCGATGCCGCCGGCCGGATCGACTTCGATCTTGAGGAACTTGCGGCCGTACTGCCACGACCAGGCCATCGCCACCACGTTCAGCGGCGCGGCGGCGGCGGCGTAGTCGGTGTGGTTGACCGACTCGGGCACGCCGACCTCGAACTCGATGCCGGTATAGCTGCCGGCCGCCACCGTGCCGGTGATGCTGGCGTTGAGCGTCATGGCGCTGCCGCCGCACACGGCGGTGCTGCCGTCGTTGAAATTGAGCAGCGCGACGCCGCTGCCCTGGAAGCTGTTGCCGGCGAGCGTGAGCGGCGCGGTTGTGCCGCTGGCGGTCACCAGCCTGACGTTGGACACGTAGAAGCGCAGGTCGCGCAGCGTGGCCGCGACCGCCGGGCTGCCGAGCGAGCCGAGCGTGCTGCCGCAGCGCGCCGGGCTGCCGTTGGCGATGGCGTCGAAGGCGATGGTCACGGTCTGCGGCCCGCTTGAGACGCTGCCGCCGTCGCCGCCACCGCCGCAGGCGGCGAGCAGGCTGGCGAGCGTGGTGGTGGCGAGAACGAGACTGGCGTGGCGAAGGGTGTTCATGCGGTGTTCCTGATTCGATGTGATGTGCGGTGTCAGAAGCGCTGGCTCAGCCCGAGCGACAGCGCCCAGCGCGGCGCGAGCTGCACGCCGTTGACATTGCTGGCGACGGGGATCTGCACGAAGCCGTAGCCCTGAAGGCCGGGCGCGAGCGGCGCCGACAGGCCGGGACTCAGGGCCAGCGTGCGGCCGCCCGAGTTGTCGGGTTCGGCGGCGGCGCCGGCATCGCGGGCGCGCTGCTGCCAGTTGAGCTGGACCATCGGCGCGACCGCGCCCAGGTCGGCGCGCAGGCCCAGATCGAGGCCGAGCTTGTGGCCGGGCTTGAACTCGTCATGCCGGTTCAGCGCCTGCTCCAGCTGGGCTTGCGCAAACCAGCTCAGGCCGGTCTGCGGCAGCAGGCCGCGCCAGTAGCCGCCCAGGATCAGGTCGGTCGTGCCGGTGCCGGGTTGCAGCGCGCGCTCGGCCGGCGTGTTGTCGCCATTGCGCACATCGGTGCTGCCGGTGGGCAGCTTGACGCCGGCAATCAGCCCGAGGCTGCCGGCGCTGGCGGTGTCGCCCAGCAGCGCCGACTGCCAGCGGCCGGTCACCCGCGCATCGCCGGGCTTGCGGAAATGCCAGTTCACCGGCGCGCCGTCGGCCAGGTGGTCGTGCACCCGGTCGATGAAGGGCAGTTGCAGCGACAGCCCCCAGTGGGCGTCGAAGCCGTAGTCGAGGCTGGCGGTCACGCGCTGGGTGCGGGTGCGCTGCTCGACCTCGCTGCTGTCTTCCAGATCGGACGGCGCGATGGTCGACGCGCCGCGTTGCAGCCGGTTCTGCTGCACCAGTTCGTAGCGCAGATCGCCGCGCCAGCCGTGGTCGAGCCAGGCGCCCTGGACGGCAAAATCGGTGTTGACTAGGCAGAACGCCGAGCCGCAGGACGCCTGCGCGACGGGCACGGCGAGCAGGCCGGCCAGCGCAAGGCTGGCGGCCAGGGAATGACGCAGATTCATGGGAACTCTCAGTGGCGATGCTGATGCGGGGAATCGGTGGCGGGCGTGGTGAGCGCGCGCACGGTGGCCGTCACCTCGATCTGGCGCCGGGTGCTGCCGTCGTCGATCAGCAGGGTCAGCGGCAGTGTCGCGCCCTCGGCGGCGGGCGCCTTGAGGCCGTTGAGCATCAGGTGAAAGCCGCCCGGCGCGAGGCTGACCGGCGTGCCAGCCGGCAGGTCGATGGCGGCGACCGGGCGCATCTTCTTCACGCCGGCTTCCTCGATCGATTCATGCAGCTCGACGCTGGCGGCGGCCGGCGAAGCGGCACCGACCAGCCGCGCCGGCGTGGCCGAGGTGAGGGTGAGGAAGGCGCCGGTGGCGGTCAGGCCCGGCACGCTGGCGCGCACCCAGGCGTCGGTGACGGCGATGTGCGCGGCGGCGGCCGAGGCGGTGCCGCCGGGCGCGACCGCGGACGTGCCGGCGGCGGCCAGCCGCAAGGGTTCGTCGGGCGGAAAGGCGGCGGACGCGAAGCCGCCGCCGGCATGGACAACCAGCGATGCAGTGGCCAGCAGCGCGCCGGCGACGAGCGCCTGCGCGGCCTTGCGGCCGGAGATGACGGACATGGAAAACCTCGACTGAAAGCGGACGCGAACAGTCGTGGCGCGCCGGGGCCTTCAGGCCGGGCGCACTACGACGGACGGGAGCGGATCAGGCGAGGAGGGGCGGGGCGCGCGGATTGGCCGAGCGCCAGATGGGCAGCGGCTGGGCCGAGTGCAGAAACAGCGCCGGCAGCGCATGGCTGGCCGGGCCGAACAGGGCGAAGACGGGCGCGGGCGGCAGCAGACCGTGACCGCCGGCGGGGTTGACGCAATAGCCGCAATGATCGAGCTGGAGCGCGCCGTGGCTGTCGTGCGAGTGGTCGGCCTCGGCCGGCGCGGCGCGCAGCCAGACCGGCTCGCTGCGGCTGCCGTCGGCGCGGCAGACCTCCACCAGCAGCGGCGCCTCGGCCTGCGCCGCGAGCCAGCGCGACACCGTCGGCGCGAGCGCCGCCATCAGCATCGCCAGGCAGGCGAGACCGAGGGCGAGGCGCCGCAGGGCGCTGACGGAGCGAAAGGGCATCGGCCAAAAGTAACACGACGTGTCGGCCCGGCCGACCGACATCAGGCCGCGCGCAGGGCTGCGGGCAATTGCCCAGCCAGCCCGGCGCTGCGGCCGGCGAGAATTGCGCCGCCGGCCCGCGCGCCGCCCGCGCGGGAACTTGTGGCCCGCGCCGCACCCAAGTCGAAGCCGCCCCGGCCGATTCCGCCTTTCGCCGCCATGACCGATTCCAGTTCCGCTCCTCTGCTTCTTGGCGTCGATTTCAGCTCGGCGCCGAGCCGCCGCAAGCCCATCGTCGCGGCGCGCGGCCGGCTCGGCGCGGGCGGTTTGTTCGTGCTGGAGCGCATCGACGAACTGCCCACGCTCGACGGCTTCGAGCAGCTGCTGGCGACGCCCGGGCCCTGGGTCGGCGGCTTCGACTTTCCGTTTGGCTGGCCGCGCGAACTGGCGCTGGCCGAAGGCTGGCCCGGCGCCGCCGAGGGCGACTGGCGCGCGCTCATGGCACACAGCTGCGCGATTCCGCGCGCCCAGCTGCGCGAGCGCTTTCGCGCGTTCTGCGCCGCGCGGCCGGCCGGCGGCAAGTTCGCGCACCGCGCGGTCGACCGCGTGGCCGGATCGAGTCCGTCGATGAAATGGGTCAATCCGCCGGTTGCCTGGATGCTGCATGCCGGCGTGCCAAGGCTGATGGCGGCCGGCGTGAGCCTGCCCGGCCTCGGGCTGGACGGCGGCGATCCGGCGCGAGTGGCGCTGGAGGCCTATCCGGGCGTGCTGGCGCGCCATCTCACGCGCGCCAGCTACAAGAGCGACGACCGGCGCCGGCACACGGCCGAGCGCGCCGGCGTGCGGGCTCAGCTGCTGGCGGCGGCCTGCGCCGGCGGGCTGGGGCTGGCGGTGCGCTTGAGGTTGCCGGCGGCCGAGGCGGCGGCGCTGATCGAGGACGGCAGCGGCGACCGGCTCGATGCGCTGCTGTGCGCGCTGCAAGCCGCCGAAGCCACGCTGCGGCCCGACTGGGGCCTGCCGGCGCGGGTCGATCCGGTGGAAGGCTGGATGGCCGGCCTGCCGGCGCCGACCGTGCTCAGTTGAGCACCACGCCGGCGCGCTCGCGCAGGCCATGCGCCAGCTGCCGCTGGCCGGGCGTGAGCGCGATGGCGGCCATGCGGTCGAGCTGCTCGGGCAGGTTGGCGCGGCAGCGGGCGCGCCAGTGCGCGGGCAGCTCGCGGTCGACCGCGGTATCGAGCAGCACCCGGGTCGCGGTGGCGGCGGCTTCCCACGGGTCGAGCTTGCCGAACCGCACCATCAGCCCGGCGACCTGCACGTACTGGTCGATCATTTCGGGATGCTCGGGATGCAGCGCGCAACGCACGCGCATCGCGACGAAGTTCCATTTCTGGCGGTCGTCCAGGTTGCAGAAGTAGGTCATGGCGGCGGCTCGGCGGCGGGAATGCGGAGGAGCGCGCAGCATCCGCGCGCGCGGGCGCGGTGCCGTTGCGCGCAATCAAGCCCGGGCCGGTTCGTGCGGGTCGGTGTCGTGCCGTCGTTGCGCCGCCGGCCCGCCAGCGCGGTCGCCTCAGCGCGCCGGCAGCTTCACCCGCGTGCACAGCCACACGGCGCCGGTCGTCACCGCAAAGCCGGCCAGCGCCAGCGGCGCCAGCCGTTCACCGAACACCGCCAGCCCCATCGCCGCCGCCACGCCCGGCACCAGATAGAACAGGCTCGCCACCCGGGCCGCGCTGCCGGCGCGAATCAGCATCGACAGCATCGTCGCGCCCAGCAGCGAGTTGACCGCCACCAGCCAGCCCAGCGTGCCCGCCATGCCGGCCGATCCGTCGATCTGCAGCCCCTCGTGGCCGAGCGCCAGCGGCAGCGTGGCCAGCGCGGCGGCCACGTACTGCACGCAGGCGCCGCTGCGCAGGTCCATGCGGGCACAGAAGCGCTTCTGGTAGAGCGTGCCGAGCGACAAGCCGGCCAGCGCCAGCACGATCACGCCATAGGCGGCCACCGGCGCATGGCCGGTGTCGATCTTGTTGGCCACCACCAGCCCCACGCCGGCCAGCCCGGCCACCAGCCCCAGCCACTGGCGCGGCGTGGTGCGCTCGCCCAGCAGCGGCGCGGCCAGCACGGTGGTGGCGATCGGCATCATCCCCATGATGAGCGCCGACACGCCGACCGACACGCCCAGCGTCAGCCCGTAGTACAGCGCGTTGAAATGCACCGCCTGCGCCAGCAGCCCGGTGACGGCCAGATGCAGCAGCTCGCGGCCGCGCGGCCAGCGCGCCCGGGTGACGACCGCCGCCACGCCCAGGATCAGCGCCACCAGCGCGAACCGCAGGCCGCACACGGTGAGCGGACCGGCATGCGCCAGGCTCAGCTTGCCGGCGATGTAGCCGGTGCTCCAGAGGACGATGAAGATGCCGGGCAGGGCGCGCGGCGTGGTGAAGTGCGCGGGCGCGTTGGCCGTCGCATCGGGCATGGCTCGTCTCCGGCGGCTGCGTCGTGGCGCAACCTGTCGTCGGTGGCGGGCCGAGGACCGGCCCGCCGAGCGCGCGATGCTCGCCGCAGCGGCGGCGACGCACAAGTTGAAGCTTGTTACCGGTTGGGCGGCGCAGCGCGCCGCCCCCGGCCTCAGCGCATCGCCACCGTGGCGAGCGAGTCGAGCACGCGACCGAAGTGATGCAGCGACAGCGTCTGCATGTCGGGCTTGCGCGCCTGATCGTCGTAGCGGCGCAGGCGCACCGCGTCATAGGCGAACTCTTCATGCAGGAAGCGTTCGGCCTCGCTGGCGGTCATCGGGCCGCCCTGTTCGTCGAGGCTCATCTGCGATGGCATCGACAGCTGATGCCGGTAGTCGGGCTCGACCAGGCAGAGGTAGCGCTTGGCCGCCACATGCAGCCGGATCGGCTCCAGCACCGCCGGCTCGAACAGCTCGGCGAGCTGCTCGAAGGTGGCCTCGGCCGAGCGGGCGCCGTCGGGCAGCAGACGTTGCAGCGAGGCGATGTCGTGCAGGAAGCAGGCGGCGACGATTTCCGGCATTTCACCTGCCTCTTCTGCCAGGGTGGCGGTCTGCAAGGCGTGCTGAAGGTGGCTGACTGTCTCGGCGCCATAAGGGGCGGAGCCGTGGTGCGCGTAAAGGTCGAGGATGTCCTGCACGTCTCGAATCATGGCTGTCTCCCGATCAGGAATGCCCGCAGCCGCCGGCCGGGCCGAGCGGTCGGGCGGGGGTGAAAACGCTGGGGATGGGGGAAGCGCACGCCGCTATCGGTGCCGGCCATGCCGGCGGCCCCTGGCCCGGGCGCACGCCGGGCACGTAGCGATTTGACGGCGGAAACCAAGCGGTCCCGCCCTGTGCGAACGGCGAGATTGGGGGGATCGCCGGCGCGCTGCCATCGGCGTTTTCCACAGGCGCGAACCGGCGCCGGCTGGCACGGAATGCGCGCGAAAAACCCTGCGGTACGCGCGGAGAAACGCGCCGTCGCGTCAGCCCTGCGGACCGGTCAGACGCAGCTCGTCGGCGCTGGCGGCCAGGCTCCAGCCGCAGTCGCGCGCGAGCGCCGCCACATCGTCGAGCAGCAGCCGCAGTTCGCGCGGCGGCGGTGCCAGCGGCAAGGCGCGCGCGGCGCCGTCGGCGACCCGGCGCAGCACCACGACGATGCGCGCATCGCGGCTGTCGGCATCCAGCTCGATGCCGCCATCGGCCCAGGCGCCGTCGACGATGGCGAGCACCGCCGCCGCCGTCAGCAGCCGCAGCGCATGGCGCTCGGCGCCGGCATTGCGTTCGAGTGCGTGCGCCGCCACGCCGAGGCTGCGGCCGCGCAGCGAGCAGGCGCCCTGCAACAGCTCGGCCAGCTCGGCCAGCGTGGGGCCGACGGCCACCGGCGCCGGCGCGGCATCGAGCCAGGCCACCAGCCGCGCCTGGGCCTCGGCGAGCCGGGCCAGGCCGTCGTGCAGCGAGTCGAGCAGCACGGTCACGCGGGCAGTGTCGAGCGCGGCGCGGCGGGCCCGCGCGCGCGCGCCGCTCAGGTCGAGCTTGAGCACCGTCATCAGGTTGTTGAGGTCGTGCCGCAGCACCGGCGCCAGCCGCGCCATGACGACGAGCGCGAGGTCGCCCGGCGTGCGGGCCGGTGCGGGCGCGGCAGCGGGAAAGGGACTGGTTGCGCTGACAGATGCCATGGGGGATGCGGGGCTGCGTTGGAGCGATGCGCCGGTTTATCCCATCGGCATCCGGCCCGAAAAAGAGTTGCAAACGCGATGCGCACTGCTGCAACGCCATTTGCAACACTCGATGACGTTTGCCCGAACCGGGCTGAAATGCCGGATGCAGCCACCTGCCGCTTCAGGCCCATGACGTCCACTTCATCTTCCCTTCCCGCGCTGCACCAGGCGGCGTTTGCCCGCGTGCTGGCGCGCAACGTCGGGCTGCCGCTGCTGGTCTCGGCGCTCACCTCGGCGGTCTTCCTCGGCATCGTGTTCTACATGCTGTCGATGGCGCGCTGGGTCGAGCATGCCGACCTGACCATCGCGCGCGCCAATGCGGCGCAGAAGCTGCTGATCGATGCGGAGACCGGCATGCGCGGCTATCTGCTGACGGGCGTCGGCAACTTTCTGGAGCCGTATGCGCTGTCGAGCGCCGGCTTCGACGGCCAGCTGGCGGCGCTGCGCGAATTCACCGTGGGCGATGCCGAGCAGGCGGCGCGCATCGACCGCATCGCCGACCTGCACCGGCGCTGGGTCGTGTATGCCGAGGAGGTGGTGGCGCAGCGCCGCGACGGCGCCACCTTCGACGGCATCGCCGAGTTCGTCCGGTCGGAGCGCGGCAAGACGATGATGGATGCGATGCGCACCGAGTTCGCCGGCCTCATCGGCGCCGAGGAGGCGATGCGCGAGCAACGCAATGCCCAGGCCTCGGCCACCATCACCTATGCGGTGGCGGCCACGCTGCTGATCGGCCTGCTGTCGGGCGTCGGGCTGGCGCTCAATGGCCGGCGCCAGATCCGCAGCCTGGCCGAGCTTTACGGCGCCAGCCTCGACGCAGCCGCGCGCCATGCCCGGGCGCTGGAGCGCGATGCCTGGATGAGCGGCGGCGAGACCGAGCTGGCCGCCGCCAAGGCCGGCGAGCGCACGGCCGAATCCGTCGCCGCCGAGGTGCTGACCTTCTTTGCACGGCGCTTTGGCGCGACGCTGGGCGCGGCCTATCTCAGCCGCGATCTGGTCCACTTCGACCGCGTGGCGGTGCATGCCTTCACGCCCGACGCGGCGCATCCGGCGCGCATCGTGCGCAATGCCGGGCTGATCGGCCAGACCGCCGCCGACGGCCGACCGCGCGCGCTCGATGCGCTGCCCGACGACTATCTGCGCGTGACCTCGGCGCTCGGCGGCGCGGCGCCGCGCCATCTGCGGCTGTTTGCGGCGCACGGCGACCGCGGCGTCAACGCGGTGATCGAGCTGGGCTTCATGCAGCCGCCGCACGAGGCCTTCGACGAATTCGTGCAGACGGTGGAAGGCCGCATCGGCCGCGCCATCGACGCCGCGATCTACCGCGAGCGGCTGCACGACGTGCTCACCGAAACCCAGCGGCTCAACGAGGAATTGCAGGCCCAGCAGGAGGAGCTGAAGGTCGCCAACGAGGAGCTGGAGGAGCAGTCGCGGGTGCTGCGCGAATCGCAGGCGCGCATGGAGAACCAGCAGGCCGAGCTGGAGCAGAACAACGAGCAGCTCGACCAGCGCAACCAGCTGCTCGATGCGCAGAAGCGCCAGCTCGACGAGCGCAATGCCGCGCTGCGCGAGGCCCAGGCCCAGCTGCTGGCGCGCGCCGAGGAGCTGCAACGCGCGAGCCGCTACAAGAGCGAGTTCCTCGCCAACATGAGCCATGAACTGCGCACGCCGCTCAACAGCACGCTGATCCTGGCGCGGCTGCTGGCCGACAATCCGCGCGGCAATCTGGACGAGGAGCAGGTGCGCTTCGCCGAGTCGATCGTGACCGCCGGCAATGACCTGCTCAATCTCATCAACGACATCCTCGACCTGTCCAAGGTCGAGGCCGGCAAGCTCGACATCCGGCCCGAGCGGGTGGCGCTGGCCGGACTGCTGGGCGAGCTCGAACAGTTGTTCCGGCCGATCGCCGATGCCAAGGGGCTGGCCTTCGAACTGGAGCTGCGCGCCGGCCTGCCCGAAAGCCTGGTGACCGATCCGTTGCGGCTCCAGCAAATCCTCAAGAACCTGCTCGCCAACGCCTGCAAGTTCACCGACGCCGGCAGCGTGCGGCTGGTGGCGGCGCCGGCGCCCGACGGCCGCATCGCGCTGACGGTGGAGGACAGCGGCATCGGCATTCCGCCCGAGCAGCAGGCGGCGGTGTTCGAGGCCTTCCGCCAGGCCGACGGCACGGTGAGCCGCAAGTACGGCGGCACCGGCCTGGGGCTGTCGATCTCGCGCGAGCTGGCCGGGCTGCTCGGCGCGCGCCTCGGCGTGGAGAGCGCGCCGGGGCAGGGCAGCCGTTTCACGCTCACGCTGCCGCTCGACCTTGCCGACGCCGTTCCGGCCGATCCGCTGCTGCGCACCGGGCAGCTGGCCGCGCTGACCGAGGCGCTCGGCACCGCGCCCGCCGGCGCCGCGGCGGCCCCCGCGAGCGACGCTGCCACCGCGCCGTCCGCCCGGCTCGGCCGCGCGCATGGCGATACCCCCGCGCCGGCACTCGACACGACGCCGCGCGCGCGCCCCGTCGACGACCGCGACCGGCTCGACGCCGGCGCCCGCACCGTGCTGGTCATCGAGGACGATCCGGCCTTCGGCCGCATCCTGTTCGATCTGGCGCACGAGATGCGCTTCAACTGCCTGCTGGCCGAGACCGCCGACGACGGCATCGCCGATGCGCGCGAGCATCTGCCCGACGCCGTGCTGCTCGACATGAAGCTGCCCGACCACTCCGGCCTCACGGTGCTGGAGCAGCTCAAGCACGACGGCGCCACCCGGCACATTCCGGTGCATGTGGTGTCGGCGCTCGACAATGCCCAGACCGCCTTGCAGATGGGCGCCATCGGCCATGTGCTCAAGCCGACCGACCGGGACGCGCTCAAGGGCATGTTCACCCGCATCGAGGGCAAGCTGGCGCAGAAGATCAAGCATGTGCTGGTGGTCGAGGACGACGCCACCCAGCGCGACGCGATGGCCCGGCTGATCGGCGACGACGAGGTGCAGATCACCGCCGTCGCGCTCGCCGAGGAAGCGCTGGCGGCGCTGCGCGACACCGTGTTCGACTGCATGGTGGTCGACCTGACGCTGCCCGACATGGCCGGCCGCGAGCTGCTGCGCCGCATGGCCGAGGGCGACATCTGCTCCTTCCCGCCGGTCATCGTCTACACCGGCCGCGTGCTCACGCGCGAGGAGGAGGACGATCTGCGGCGCTACTCGCGCTCGATCATCATCAAGGGCGCGCGCTCGCCGGAGCGGCTGCTCGACGAGGTGACGCTGTTCCTGCATCGCGTGGAAAAGACCCTGCCGCCCGAGCGCCAGCAGATGCTGCGCGCGGTGCGCAACCGCGAGCAGGCCTTCGAGGGCCGGCGCGTGCTGCTGGTCGACGATGACGTGCGCAACATCTTTGCGCTGACGAGCGCGCTCGAGCACAAGGGCGCCAGCGTGGTGATTGCGCGCAACGGCCGCGAGGCGCTCGACCGGCTCGACGCCCAGCCCGACCTCGATCTGGTGCTGATGGACATCATGATGCCGGTGATGGACGGCTACGAAGCCATGCGCGAAATCCGCCAGCAGCCGCGCTTTGCCCGTCTGCCGATCATCGGCGTGACCGCCAAGGCCATGCGCGACGACCAGGAAAAGTGCATTGCCGCCGGCGCCAACGACTACCTCAGCAAGCCGGTCGATCTCGACAAGCTGATCTCGCTGATCCGCGTGTGGATGCCCAAGGTGGACCGGCTGTGACGCGCCAGACCGCCCCGCCCAGCGCCGACGATTTCGTCTATCCGGAGGACGATTTCGACATCGAGCTGCAACTGCTGGTCGAGGCCATCTACCGCAAGTTCAACCACGACTTCCGCAACTACTCGCCGGCCTCGCTGCGGCGCCGCGTGCGGCAGGCGCTGCTGGCCTTCGGCTGCCGCACCGTGTCGGGCCTGCAGGAGCGGGTGCTGCACGAGGCCGGCTGCTTTGCGCGGCTGCTGCAATTCCTCACCGTGCCGGTGAGCGAGATGTTCCGCGACCCGGCCTACTTCCGCGCCTTCCGGCAGGAGGTGGTGCCGCTGCTGCGCACCTGGCCGTCGATCAAGCTGTGGGTGGCCGGTTGCAGCACCGGCGAGGAGGTGTATTCGCTCGCCATCGTGCTCAAGGAGGAAGGCCTGCTCGACCGCGCCATCCTCTATGCCACCGACATCAATCCCGAAAGCCTCAAGCGCGCCGAAGCCGGCATCTATGCGCTGGAGAGCATCAAGCTGTTCACCGCCAACTACCGCGCCTCGGGCGGCGGCGCCGACTTCGCCAGCTACTACACCGCCGCCTACGACGCGGCCCGGCTAGATCCGGCCTTGCGCCGCAACATCACCTTTGCCGACCACAGTCTGGCCACCGACAGCGTGTTCTCCGAGCTGCACTACATCTCCTGCCGCAACGTGCTCATCTACTTCAACCGGCCGTTGCAGGAGCGTGCGCTCGGGCTGTTCCGCGATTCGCTCGTGCATCGCGGCTTTCTCGGCCTGGGCGCGCGCGAGACGGTGCAGTTCACCGCGCTCGCCAGCGCCTTCGAAACCTTCGACGCGCCGGCGCGCATCTTTCGGCGGGTGTGACGACGATGGCGCCGCATCGTCTGACCCACCGCCCGCGCGTGCCGCGCCATGCGCTGCCCGGCGTGCCGCGCACCGTGGTGCTCGGCGGCTCGGCCGGCGCCATCGAGGCGCTCGGCGCGCTGCTGCCCGAGCTGCCGGCGACGCTGGCGGTGGCGGTGGTCGTGCATCTGCCGGCCGACCAGCCGAGCCTGCTGGCCGAGGTGTTCGCGCCGCGCGTCGCGCTCGACGTGGCCGAGGCGCTCGACAAGGAGCCGCTGCGCGCCGGCGCGCTGCGCTTTGCGCCGCCCGGCTACCACCTGCTGATCGGGCGCGACGGCTGCCTCGCCTTCGACCTGGACGCGCCGGTGCATTTCTCGCGGCCGTCGATCGACGTGCTGTTCGCCTCGGCCGCCAGCGCGCTCGGCGCCGATGCCATCGGCGTGCTGCTGTCGGGCGCCAACGACGACGGCGCCGCCGGCCTCGAAGCGGTCTGGCGCGCCGGCGGCCTGACCGTGGTGCAGGCGCCCGCCGATGCGCGCATGCCGGTCATGCCCCAGTCCGCGCTCGCGCGGTTCACGCCCGCGGCGGTGCTGCCCGCCGCCGACATCGGCCGCTATCTGGCGGCGCTGGAGTGATGCGATGAACGCCCCACCGTCTGCCCACCTGTTCGCCGCGCCACCGGCGGCGCGCGCCCGCGTGCTGCTGGTCGACGACCGCATCGAGAACCTGGTCGCGCTCGAGGCGACGATCCGCCGCGACGACCTGGAGGTGCTGCGTGCGCGCTCCGGCGACGAGGCGCTGGAGCTGCTGCTGCGGCACGACTTCGCGCTCGCCATGCTCGATGTGCAGATGCCGGGCATGAACGGCTTCGAGCTGGCCGAGCTGATGCGCGGCGCCGAGCGCAGCAAGCACATTCCGATCGTCTTCGTCACCGCCGGTGGGCGCGAGCTGAATGCCGCCTTCAAGGGCTACGAGACCGGCGCGGTCGACTTCCTGCACAAGCCGCTCGATGCGCATGCGGTGCGCAGCAAGGTCAATGTCTTCATCGAGCTGTACCGCCAGCGGCTGGCGCTGCGCGAGCAGCTGGAGGCGCTGCGGCGCAGCCAGGCCGAGCAGGAAGCGCTGCTGGCCGAGCTGCGCGAGACCCAGGAGCAGCTCAAGCTCGCGGTGCGCATCCGCGACGACTTCATGGCGATGGCCTCGCACGAGCTGAAGTCGCCGCTGACCGCGCTGCGGCTGCAAGGCCAGCTGCGCGCGCGCCATCTCGAACGCGGCAATCTCGCCGCCTTCACGCCCGACAAGCTGCAACGCATGCTGGCCAGCGATGCCGAGCTGGTCGACGGCCTGGCGCGGCTGATCGACGACATGCTCGACATCACCCGCATCCGCTCGGGCCGGCTGTCGATCGAGCCGGCCGCCACCGATCTGGGCGCGCTGCTGCGCCGCGTGGTCGAGCGCTTCGCCGAGCCGCTGCGTGGCGTCGGCGGCTGCACGCTGCTGGCGCCCGAGGGCATCGTCGGCCACTGGGATGCGATGCGGCTGGAGCAGGTGGCGACCAATCTGCTGACCAATGCGCTGCGCTACGGCGCCGGCCAGCCGGTCGCCATCGCGCTCGAGCGCCAGGGCGAGTGCGCCGTGCTCAGCGTGCGCGACCACGGCATCGGCATCCGCGCCGAGGACAGCGCGCGCATCTTCGAGCCGTTCGAGCGTGCCACCGGCGACGGCGGCACCGGCGGACTGGGGCTGGGGCTGTTCATCGTGCGCCAGATCGTCGAGGCCCACGGCGGGCGCATCTGCGTGCAAAGCCAGCCCGGCGCCGGCACCACCTTCCGCGTCGAGCTGCCGCTGGCCGGCCCGCGCCGCGCCGGCGAGCGGCATCCATGAGAGCCGCGTCACCGCCGCCGCTGGCCCGGCTCGCGCGACTGACGCCGGGCCGCTTCAATCTGGCCATCGCGGCGGTGGTGGCGGTCACGCTGCTGCTGATCGGGCTGTACTGGAGCCTGCTCGAAACCTCGTCGCAGCGGCTGCGCGCCGCAGCGCTGGCGCAGACCGAGGCCGGCGCCCAGCGGCTCGCCAATGCCATCGCCGGCCAGCTCGGCGCGACGCTCGGCGGCGTCGATTTCGCGCTCGGCTTTCTGCGCGACCGCACCCTGGCCAACCGGCGCGAATTCGCCGCCGCCGCCAGCGTGGTCGGCGCCATGTTCCCGCCCGGCGCGATCCACCAGATCGGCGTGATCGATGCGCGCGGCCGGCTGCTCTACACCACGCTGCCCGACGCGCCCATGGTCGATCTGGCCGACCGCGAGTATTTCCGCGTGCATCTCGATCCCGGGCACGACGCCATGTTCATGAGCGCGCCGATACGCGGCCGCGCCACCGGGCAATGGAGCATCCAGTTCTCGCGCCCCTGGCGCCGCGACGGCCAGCTGGCGGGCGTGCTGGTGCTGTCGGTCTCGCCGCGCTTTCTGTCGGCGCGCATGGCCGAGCTCGGGCTCGACGGCGACGGCTCGGCCGGCCTGATCCGCGACGACGGCGCCTTCATGGCGCGCAGCGTCGATCTCGATGCGGTGCTCGGCCAGACGCTGCCGCCCGACCGGCCCTATCTGCTGCCCGGCGCGCCGGCCGGCGGCGTGTATGCCGGCCCCAGCACGGTCGATCCGGACCGGCGCATCTTTGCCTGGCGCCGGCTCGACGGCCTGCCGCTCACCGCCGTGGTCGCGCTGTCCGAATCGAGCGCGCTCGCGCTCGCCGATGCCGCCACCCAGCGCGCGCGCGGCAGCGCCCTGGCCGGTTCCGGGCTCACGCTGGTGCTGCTGGTCGTGGTCGTCACGCTGCTGCTGAGCATGCGCACCCAGCAGCTGCGACTGGCCGAGAGCGAAGCCAGCTATCGCAACCTGTTCGAGAAGAACCGCTCGGTCAAGCTGCTGATCGATCCGGTCGACGGCGCCATCGTCGCCGCCAATCCGGCCGCCGCCGAGTTCTACGGCTATCCGCGCGCGACGCTCGAAACCATGAACATCGCCGCGCTCAATCCGCTCACGCCCGAGGCGATGGCGCGCGAGCTCGACGCCGCCCGGCGCGAGCGGCGCAACCATCTGCGGCTGGTGCACCGGCTCGCCAGCGGCCGCACGCGCGAGGTCGAGGTCTACTCCGGCGCGCTGGAGATGCACGGCCGGCCGCTGCTCTACGCCATCGTCCACGACGTGACCGAGCGGATGCGGCTCGAAACCCTGCTGCGCGCCGGCGAGGCGCGCTACCGCGCGCTGTTCGACGCCGTGCCCGAAGGCCTGGTGATGTTCGACTCGGCCGGCGGCGTGCTGGCCGGCAACCGCGCCGCGCCGCTGCTGCTCGGCTGCGACGAGGCGCGGCTGGCCGCCGGCGAGTTCAGCCTGCTCGATGCCGACGGCCAGCCGCTGCCGCCCGAGGCCCAGCCGGCGCGCCGCATCGCCGATCCGCGCTACGAGGGCGGCGTGTATCGCGCCGCGCTGCCGGCCGGCCGCAGCCGGCTGGTCGCGCTGCGGCGTCGCCCGCTGCCGCTCGATGCCGGCGGCGAGCCGCTCGGTGCGCTGCTCACCATCGTCGATCTGGGCGAACTGGCCGCATGGCGCGAACGCGGCGCGCAGGCCGGGCGGGGCGCCGACGCGGCGTAAAGTCATGCCCCGGCGCCGGGCCTGCCGGCGCCGTGCGCGACCGCACCTCCGACCCACGCAAGAGCACAAGAAGATGCCGATGGATACGCCGACCGATTCGAACGGAACCGACTTCCCGCAATGGGACCTGAGCGACATCGTCGCCCGGCTGCGCGACTCGCGCGAAGTCACGCACAACATCCGCCACCGTGGCCGCATCCGCGAATACCCGTCGCGCGAAGCGCTGATCCGCGTGCTCGACGGCCTGGCCTGCGCGCTCTTCCCCACGCATTTCGGCCGTCGCGTGCTCACCGACGCGAGCATCGATTTCTTCGTCGGCCACACGCTCAACGAGACGCTGAGCCTGCTGCGCGAGCAGGTGCGGCGCGGCCTGATGTTCGACGCCGGCCATGAAGACGTGGCCGACGACGCCATCGCCCGCGACGCGGCCCGCGTGACCGCCACCTTCGCCGCGCGCCTGCCCGAGATTCGCGGCCTGCTGGTCAGCGACCTGCATGCCGCCTACCAGGGCGATCCGGCCGCCACCTGCACTGCCGAGATCCTGCTGAGCTATCCCGGCATGCGGGCCATCATCCATCACCGCGTCGCGCATGCGCTCTACACGCTCGGCGCCAAGCTGCTGGCCCGCGTGATCGCCGAGATCGCGCATTCGCAGACCGGGGTCGACATCCATCCGGGCGCCAGCATCGGCGGCAGCTTCTTCATCGACCACGGCACCGGCGTGGTGATCGGCGAGACCGCCATCCTCGGCGAGCGGGTACGGCTGTATCAGGCGGTCACGCTCGGCGCCAAGCGCTTCGAGACCGCCGACGACGGCTCGCTGGTCAAGGGCAATGCGCGCCATCCCATCGTGGAGGACGACGTGGTGATCTACGCCGGCGCCACCGTGCTGGGCCGCATCGTCATCGGCAAGGGCTCGACCATCGGCGGCAATGTCTGGGTCACGCAAAGCCTGCCGCCGGGCAGCGTGGTCACGCAGGCGCAGTCGCGCCAGACCTGAGCGCCGCGTTACGCGGCCGTTTGCCGAGGCCGGCCAGCGCGTGAGCGCTGGCCGGCCTTTTCGCTTTTGTGCCGGCCGCATCGCCGCGCTCTTGCGCCAGATCGCAGGCCGCGCGAACTGGCGCGGTTATTCAAGACAGCCCGCCATTCCCCACTCAGCATGGCCTGCAATCGACCGGCGATCGCAATCGATCCGCAATCCGGCGATCGGGCAATTGCCCGGCATCGATTCATGCGCCGGACCGTGCGAGAAAGGGGAGTTCCATGACAGAAAAAAGCCGTCTCCAGGTGGAATTGCATGTGGGCGAGGAGGAATTGATACCGGCCCATTGGGGCGAGGCATTTCCGATTCCCACGCCGATGCGGCCCGAGTTTCTTGCCGTGGTCGAGCGCGCCCGGGTCAACGACATCACGCCCTATTACCTGACTTTCCGGTTTGGCGGCGTGGTCGTGGCGCATGCCAATGCCTATGTCTGCGATACCGACTTTTCCACTTTCGATCCCAAGCTGCCGGCGCTGGCGCGCACCACCGTCAAGCAATGGTTTCCGGACTTCATGAAGTTCCGGATCGTCGAACTGGGCTACTTCACCATGATTGGCGAGGGCCTGGCGCTGGCCAGCGATGCGCTGCTCGACAGCGTGATCGACCAGCTCGACCATGAACTCGGCAATCTCGCCGCCCATCACGGCGCCGATTTCATCCTGATCCGCGACATTCCGCTGGCACGCTATGCGCAATACCGCGCCGCGCTCGCGCCACTCGGTTATGCGCCGAGCGTGGGCTTTCCCAATGCCGTGCTGCCGTTGCGCTGGGATTCGCTCGACGATTACCTGGCCTGCCTCGACGGCAAGACCCGGCTGAAATTCCGCAACGCCCTGCGGCTCGACGAGAAATTCGGCATCACCCATGAAGTGCTCGGCGATTACGGCCATCTGGCCGAGGAATTCGGCCGGCTCTGGAGCAATGTGAATGCGCGTGCCGCCGATTACAGCCGCGAGCAGCTCACGCCGGCCTTCTTTGCCGAATGCGCCAGCCAATTGCGCGGCGCCAGCGAAACCATCGTCTTCCGGCAGCGCGGAAAACTGATCGGCTTCATGCTCAATCTGATCGGCGCCGACGACTACACCATGCTCGACTGGGGCGTCGATTACGACTTCGAGCATTACCGCGAGGCCAATCTGTATCGCGCCGCCAGCGTGCTGTCGGTGGCGCGCGCAATCGCGCTCGGGCGCTCGCGGCTCGAGCTGGGCATTACCAACTACACGCCCAAGATGACGCTCGGCGCCGAAATCAGGCCGCTCGCCTATTTCGTGCGCCATTGCCGCGATGCGCGCTTTGGCGCCACTCTGGCCCGGTTGCTCACCGATGCCATCGAATTGCCCGACAACACGCTGCACAGTGCCGGCAATCGCCTCGGCACGCATTGCCCCGATCTGCCGGCATTCGAACGCATGATTCGCGAGCATCAGAATCCGGCGCCGTCGTCCGACATCTTCCAGCGCGTCGGCAATTACCAGCGCGTCAATGCCATGCGGCTCGGCGGCATTTACGGGCTCTATCCCGAATTCAATTGCGCGCAGGATTCGGTCATCACCTTTTCCGATCAGCGCGAGCGGGTGCTGCTCGGCACCAATTCCTATCTGGGGCTGGCCGACGACAGCCGCGTCAAGCGCGCCGCCAAGGCGGCGATCGACCGCTACGGCAGCGGCTGCTCAGGCTCGCCGCTGCTCAACGGCACGCTCGACATCCACAACCAGCTTGAGGATGAGCTGGCCGGCTTCCTCGGCCGCGAGGCGGTGGCGCTGTGCAGCACCGGCTACCAGACCAATCTCACCGCGCTGTCGGCGCTGTGCGGCCCGGGCGACGTGGTTCTGATGGATGCGCGCAACCACCGCAGCCTGTTCGACGGCGTGCGGCTGTCGGGCGCCGACTGCCTCATCTACCGCCATGCCGAGCTGGCCCACCTGGGCAAGCTGCTCGAACGCACGGCCGGCCGGCGCCGGATGATCGTCACCGACTCGGTGTTCAGCATGGAGGGCACGATCGCCGATCTGCGCGGCATCGCGGCGCTGGCGCGCCAGCACGGCGCGCGGCTGTTCGTCGACGAATCGCATGCGGTCGGCGTGCTCGGACCGACCGGGCGTGGCGTGGCCGAGTTGCAGGGCGTCGAGGCCGAGGTCGATCTGGTGATGGGCACCTTCAGCAAGGCCTTTGCCGCGCTCGGCGGCTATGTCGCCGGCTCGCGCGCGGTGATCGAGTACCTCAAGCACAACGGTGGCGGCCACATCTTCTCGGCCAGCCTGCCGCCCTCGGTGATCGCCACGGTGCTGGCGGCGCTCGACATCGTCCGGCGCGAACCGGAGCGCCGCGCCGCGGTGCTGGAAAAGGCCGCCTACATGGCCGGCGCATTGCGGGCCATCGGCTACAACGCGCCGTTTCATGGCGCGCAAATCGTGCCGGTCATCTTCGGCAATTACACGCTGGCGCTGTCGGCCTACAAGCGATTCATGCAGGCCGGCGTCTATGTCAATCCGGTCGGGCCGCCCGCCGTGCCCGAATCGGCCGCCGGCTTTCGCACCAGCTATATCGCCACGCACCGCCAGCAGGACCTCGATCGCGCGCTCGACGTATTCCGCCGGCATTTCCCCGACTTTCGTTCCTGAGGAGACTCGAATCATGGCTTTCCAGAATCGCGTCATCGAAATCGTTGCCGGCGCCATGCGCGTCCGCAAGACGGTCACGCCGTCGAAACTGCTGGTCGACGAATTGGGTTTCGATTCGATCGGACTGATCGAACTGATGGCCGCCATCGAGGATGAATTCGACATGATCATTTCGCTCGATTCGGCCACCCACATTCGCAGCGTGGGCGATCTGGTCGATGCCGTCGGCCTGCATCTCGACACCCTGGCGCCGCTGCATGCCACCGGAGAAGCCAATGCCGCCGCGTGCTGAACTGGCCGATTTCTGGCGCCGCCTGCATGACGCCGGCGAGCGCGGCGTGCATGTGCAGACCGACCGCGACGCCAATCCGGCCGTGCTCGGCTACCGCGAGCTGGCCGCCGCCGCGCCGCGCATGGCCACCGTGCTGGCCTCGCTCGGCATCCGGCGCGGCGAGGCGGTGCTGCTGAGCGCCGAGACCACGTCGCATTTCCCGCTGGTGTGGCTGGGCCTGATGTGGCTCGGTGCCACGCCGGTGCCGCTGCCGCCACGCCATGCGCTGGCCAGCCCGGCGCGCTTCGACGAGCGCATCGGCCCGATCCTGCCGCACTTCCGCCACTACCTGCACGGCAGCGGCGAGGCGGCGGCGGTGCGCGCGCTGGCCGAGGTGCGGGCGCCGCATCTGTGGCTGGTGGAAAGCGCCGGGCTGCTGCGCCTGCTGCCGGCCGAGCCCGGCGCCGACTGGGCCGAGCCGGCGCCGCTCGACGCCGAGGACATCGCCTTCATCCAGTTCACCTCGGGCAGTACCAGCGCGCCGAAGGGCATCCGCGTGAGCTACGCCAATCTGCTCGCCAACCTCGCCGCGATCGGCAGCCGGCTCGACATCGATGCGCGCCGCGACTGCATGGTGAGCTGGCTGCCGCTCTATCACGACATGGGGCTGATCGGGAAATTCCTGCTCTCGCTGTACAACGCGATGCCGCTGGTGCTGATGCCGCCGGCGATGTTCGTGCGCCGCCCGGTACAGCTGCTGACGCTCATCGAAAAGCACGCCGGCACCGTGTGCAGCATGCCCAACTTCGCCTACGAGATGATCGTGCGGCGGCTGCATCCGGGCCGCGCCGTGCCCGATCTGTCGTCGATGAAATGGTTCGGCGTCGGCGCCGAGCCGGTGCGCCCGGCCAGCATCGCCGCCTTCGAGCGGGCGCTGGCGCCGCACGGGCTGCGCGCCGGCGTGGTGTCGCCGTGCTACGGGCTGGCCGAGGCCACGCTCGCGGTGTCGATCGAGCCGCCGCTGGCCGGCTACACCCGCGTCTGCCGCGGCGACGCGATCCATGTGACCTGCGGGCCGCTGGTCGATGGCATCGAGGCGCGGGTGCGGCCGGAGGACGGCGCGCTGCTGATCCGGGGCGACTCGGTGGCGCAGACCGCGCTGGTCGGCGGCCAGGTGGTGTCGCTGGTCGATGCCGACGGCTTCTACGACACCCGCGACGTGGTCGAGCTGGTCGGCGACCGGCTCGTCATCCTCGGCCGCACCGACGAGATGTTCGTGCTCAACGGCGAGAACCGCTTTCCCTACGACATCGAGGCGGTGGTGCGCGAGACCTGCGACGGCGTGGCGCGCGTGGCCTGCGTGCAGATCGATACCGAGTCAGCCGCCGACGATGCCGGCCTGGTCGTGTTCTACGAGCGCCGCGCCGTCGAGGCGCCCGAGGACGGGCCGCGCGACGAGCGCATCCGCCAGGCGCTGATCGCCCGGCTCGGGCTGACGGTGCGGCAGATCGTGCCGCTGGAGCCCAAGTCGATCCCGGTCACGCCGAGCGGCAAGGTGCAGCGCGTCAAGTTGCGTTCGAGTTACCTCGCGGTGGCGCGGCGGTTCGATCCGGTGGCAGTCGATGCCGGACGCCAGCTCGCGGCACAGGAGGCCTGACATGAGCACAAGACTCGCGCGCCGCGGCTTTCTGCTGGCCGGCGGCCTGGGCGCGGTGCTGCCGGCCCTGCCGACGGCGGCCGCCACCGCCACCACTGCGCTGACTGCCGCCGAGTACGCCATCGTCGCGGCGCTGGTCGGGCGCATCGTGCCGGCCGACCGGTCGCCGTCGGCGCTCGCGCTCGGCTCGGCCGACTACGTGGCGGCGGGCCTGCTGGCCCGGTCCGCCGACGGCGGCGGCGCCGTGAGCCAGGGCCTGGCCGCCGTCGATGCGCTGGCCTTGCAGACCTTCGGCATCGGCTTCGCCGCGCTCGACGCGGCGCGCCAGACGGCGCTGACCGAGGTCGTCGCCACCGAGGCCGCATTCGCGCCGCTGTGGGGCGGCATCCGCGCGCTGACCGTCCTGCACTACTACGCCCAGCCGGCCGCCTATCTCGACATCGGCCTGCCCGGCCCGAGCGTCGACAGCGGCGGCCATCCCGATCCCGATTCAGTTCCGTGCCGCGCGCCGAGCGCCGGCTGATGCCTGTCATCCGAGGTCATTCATGTCGGAATCGCTGACCCAGTTCGATCGTTTCCAGCCCGTCGCCGCCAGCGCCGGCGGGCGCCCCGTCTACGACGTGGTCATCGTCGGCGCCGGGATTGCCGGCGCCGTGTTCGCCGACCGGCTCGCCGGTCGCGGCCTGCGCATCCTGCTGCTGGAGAAGGGCCGGCATTTCACCCGCCATGCGACCCAGTTCGTCGAGAACGAGCTGGCGCTGTGGGAGCGCGCCTGGCCCAACTCGCAGTACGAGGTGACCGGCAATGCCTTTGGCGGCGCGCCCAACTTCGGCCAGGGCGTGGGCGGCGGCTCGCTGGTCTGGACCTCGGTCTGCCTGCGCTTCATGCGCCACGACTTCCGCATGCGCTCCACCTTCGGCGCGGTGCCGGGCGCCAGCCTGGCCGACTGGCCGATCGGCTACGACGATCTGGCGCCCTACTACGACCGCGCCGAGGAGCAGATCGGCGTGGCCGGCGCACCGCTGCCCTGGGCCGAGCAGCGCCGGCGCGCCTATCCCAATCCGGCCTTCGATTTCTATCGCTCGTCGCGGCTGCTGCGGCTCGGGCTGCGGCGCCAGTCGCTGCGCTCGGGCGCGGGGCCGGTGGCGGTCGCGTCGCGCGCCGGCGGCGGCCGTGCCGCCTGCGTGCATTGCGGCTACTGCCGCTCGTCCTGCCGCATCGATGCCAAGTTCCAGGCCGATCGCGCGCTGCTGGCGCCGCTGCTGGCGCGCGGCCGGATCGAGCTGGTGGCGCAGGCCGAGGTGCTGCGGCTGACCCAGGGCCGCGACGGCGCCAGCGTGACCGGCGTCGACTATCTCGATCTGGCCAGCGGCAACCGGCGCTCGGTGCAGGGCCGGCTGTTCCTCGTCTGCAACAACCCGCTCGAAACGCCGCGGCTGTTCCTCAACTCGGCCAACGCCTTCCATCCGCGCGGCCTGGGCAACGACCGCGACCAGGTCGGCCGCAACCTGTTCAGCCATGTGGGGCTGGTGGGCATGGGCGTGACCGCCGACTGCGTGAATGCGGGCGTCGGCTACAACATGGGCAACGTGGTGTCGCTCGACCGGGCCTATCCGGCGCCCGGCGCGGGCTATGTGGGCGGCTATGCGATCGAGTCGCTCAACGGCTCGGGCGCCGGCGTGATGGCGGTCGATCCGCTGCGCGGGCTCTGGGGGCAGGCGCTCAAGGACGCCATGCGCGACTACGACCGCAGCCTGTTCGCGGTGGTGTTCGGCGAGGGGCTGCCGGTACGCGACAACCGGGTCGCGCTGTCGGCCACGCGGCGCGATGCCAACGGCCAGGCCCAGGCGCGCATCCATTACGAGTGGCATGCCAACGATCTGCGCATCTTCGATGCCGCGCGTACCACGCTGACCGGCGTGTTCCGCGCCGCCGGCGCCGGCACGGTGCGGCTCAATCCGACGCCGTTCGAGGCCCATCTGGCCGGCAGCATGCGCATGGGCGACGACCCGCGCAGCTCGGTGGTGGACCGCTGGGGCAAGGTGCACGGGCTGAACAACGTCTACGTGGGTGGCGCCTCGCAGTTCGTGACCGGCAGCTCGGTCAACCCCACGCTGACGCTGTATGCGCTGGCGCTGCGCACCGCCGACCATCTGGTCGAGCGCTTCGGGCTGGCGTCATGAAGCGCGCCGAGAGCGGCATGCCGGCCAGCGCCGACGCGGTGGTGATCGGCGCCGGACTGGGCGGTCTGGCCACCGCGATCCGCCTGCAGCAGCACGGCCTGGCGGTGGTGCTGATCGAGCGGCTCGACCGCGTGGGCGGCCTGTGCGGCAGCTTTCTGCATGACGACGGCTATCGCTACGTCATCGCCTGCAACGACTTCGGCAAGGGCCTGCTGGGCGACCTGGCCCAGCTCGGCATCGAGCATCGCTTCGAGCGCAGCGCCACGCGCATCTTCACCGGCGAGCGCAACTACCGCCTGCCGCCCGACCTGCGCACCGTGGCCGGACTGCTGCCGCATGCCGGCGCGATCCTGCGTTATGTGCGCGGCCTGCGCCGGGCCCGCGCGGCGGGCCATCTGCGGCCGGGCAGCCTGGTCGAGCTGATCGACGACTGCCGCATCTCGGGGCGCGCCGCCGACCTGCTGATGCTGCCGGCCTATCTGATGGGCGTCGCGCCCGACCGCTTCCGGCTCGATGCGCTCGACGACGAGTTCCACTACGGCTACGGCTATGCCACGCCGATCACGCCGGTCGGCGGACCGCAGGCGCTGGCCGATGCCTTCCGCGACCGCTTCCTGGCGCTGGGCGGCCAGCTGCTGCTCGGCTGCGAGATGCTCGGCATCGACCAGAACGCGAGCCGCAACCTGGTGCAGACCACCGGCGGGCCGCTGGCCGCCGACATCGTCGTGTCGACCCTGCCCAAGCCGGGCCACCATCCCGAGCGGTTCGCGCCCGGACTGGCGCTGTCGATGCTGCTGCTGCGCATCGACTCGCGCCATGCGCTGCCGGCCGGCATCCACACCCACGTCTACTACCCGCCCGACATCCGCCACTGGTTCCGCGACCTTTACGAAGGCCGGCTGCCGACCGAGTTCGGCTTCCATTTCTTTTCGAGCGACCTGGGCGACCAGGGCGGCGTGCGCACCGCCAACGTCTACTTCTACCTGCCGGCCGGCCGCGAGGACGATCCGCGCGTGCAGCAGCTGGCGCGTGCCTTCGTGCTGCTGCGGCTCGAAACCCTGCTGCCCGGCATCACCGGCCAGCTGCGCGGCGCCACGCTGCTGGCGCCGGCCGATTTCCGCGCCCGCCACGGGCTCGACTCGCGGGTGACGCCGGTCATCACGCCGGCCGGCTTCGCCAAGCCGGCCAACCATTGCGCCCGCACCGGCATCTACTACGCCGGCGCCGCCGCCCATCCGCCCGGCGAGCATGCCGGCGCGGCGGTGCGCTCATCGGGCTATGTCTGCGAACTGGTGATGAAACGAATGAAAGAGACCCTGCATGCGAATTGACGGACGCAAGGTGCTGGTCACCGGCGGCACCACCGGCATCGGCCAGGCGCTGGTCGAGAAATTCCTCGACCTGGATTGCGAGGTGCTGTCCTGCGCGCGCCATGCGCCGGTCCGGCCACCGGCCCTGCCGCGCCTGCACTTCCTGGCCTGCGACCTGGCCACGCCGACCGGCCGGGCCCAGCTGGTGGCCGAGGTGCAGGCACGCCATCCCGACCTGTCGATCGTCATCAACAACGCCGGCGTGCAGCATCTGGTCGATTTCCCGACCACGCCGGTGCCGCAGATCGAGCTGACCAGCCAGGACGAGATCGCGCTCAACTTCCAGGCGCCGCTGCTGCTGTGCGCGGCGCTGCTGCCGCTGCTCCAGCGCCAGAACAGCGCCGCCTTCGTCAACATCACCACCGGGTTGGCGCTGGCGCCCAAGAAGAGCTCGCCGGTGTACTGCGCGACCAAGGCGGCGCTGCGCTCGTTCACGCGCTCGTTCCGCTATCAGGTCGAGTCGGTATCGCCGCAGGTGCGCGTGGTGGAGGCGCTGCCGCCGCTGGTGGCCACGCGCATGACCGCCGGGCGCGGCAGCGGCAAGATCGCGCCGGCCGACGTGGCCGACGCCATCGTGGCCGGGCTGGAAGCCGACGAGGACGAGATCTACATCGGCAAGACGCGGCTGCTCAAGGTGATGGCGCGGGTCGCGCCGTCGGTGGTCTACCGGGTGCTGAAGACATGGTGAACGCGATGCGAAGGACGGCCGCGCTGGCCGCGCTGCTCATGGCCGCCACGGCGGCGCAGGCCACGCCGGTGGGGCTGTGGAAGACCATCGACGACGAGACCGGCCAGCCGCGCTCGCTGGTGCGCATCACCGAGGCCGACGGCCGGCTGTCGGGCCGCATCGAGAAGCTGCTGGTCGCGCCGGTCAGCCCGGTCTGCATCAAGTGCGCCGACGAGCGCCGCGACCAGCCGCTGGAGGGACTGACCATCATCCGCAACCTGCGCCGCGATGCCGACGGCGCGGCCTGGAGCGGCGGCGACATCCTCGACCCGAAGTCGGGCAAGGTCTATTCGCTGCGGCTCACCGAGAGCGCGGACGGCCGGCGGCTGGAGGTGCGCGGCTTCATCGGCTTTGCGCTGCTCGGCCGCACCCAGGTGTGGCTGCGCGAGGACTGAGGCCGGAGCGGGCGCGCCGGCTCACCAGGCCAGCGCCAGCCCGGCCGATTCGCGCACCGGCATGCGGTCGCCGCGGCCGTTGCCCATCTGGCGGTAGCGCGCCGGCGTGATGCCGGTGCGGCGCTGGAAGTCGCGCGTGAAATGCGGCTGGTCGCTGAAGCCGCAGACGAAGCCCACCTCGGCCAGCTCGATCGACGAATTGATGAGCCACCAGGCGGCGGCGCGGGTGCGCGCCTCGGCCACCACGGCGGTAAAGCTGAGCCGGTACCGCGCCAGCGTGCGCTGGAGCGAGCGCGGGGCGAGCGCCAGCGTGCGCGCGGTATCGGCCAGCCGCTGCGGCGCGCCCGGATCGGCCAGCACGCTGCGCGCGATGCGCCGGGCCAGCTCGGGCCAGGGCAGGGTGTCGCACAGGTCGGGCGGCGGGCACTGGGCCTGGCGCGCCGCGCCGCGCCGGTCCGCCGGCCGGTCGTCCCAGCGCAGCCGCCAGCGGCCGGTGCGGGCGGCGCCGACCAGATCCGACAGCCGCGCGGCATCGGGCTGCGGATGCACCGGCACGCCATCGATCTCGGCCTGCACCGGGCCCAGCCCCAGGCTCTCGACCGCGCCGATCAGCACGCCCAGCACCACCAGGTTCTCGAACGGATGCGGCGCCGCGCCCGCCGCCGTGCGCGGCACATGCGCCAGCTCGGCCTGGCTGCGGTCGAAGTCGAGCACCGCCACCCGGTGCGCCGAGTGCACGTACTGCTCCAGCCGCTGCCAGCGCCGGATCAGGTCGAGCGGATCGTCGGCACAGGCCAGCGCCTGATGGATCGGCTCGTCGCGCACCACGTCGATGTCGCGCGCCAGCTCGATCAGCATGGCCGGCCCGCTCTGCGCGACCGCGCTCAGCAGCACCGCGCGCTTGGACGCCAGCGACGCCAGGCTGCCCGCGGGCGGAATCATGGGCAGCCGCATGCCCCGGCGGCGCATCGCGCCGAGCAGCAGTCGCAGCATCGTGGCGCTGGCGAAATCGTCCATCTGAACCTCGTGAAGGGCGCGCCGGGATGCCGGTCGGTCGGCGGTCGGCGCAAACAAAAATTTCGCTGTGCTTTCGCATTTATGCGGCGCTTGTGCCGGCGGTTTGCAGTTGGTTACCCGATGTGAGCGCCGGCGTTTGCGCGGGTGGAGCGCGGGGCTGGCGCCACGGTGCCGTCGCCGGCTAGCCTGCGCTGCCGTCAGGCGCCGCCTGCCGGCCAGAACTCCAGGAGACCGCATGAACGCCTACCGCATCCCCTTCGCCGCCGGCATCGACGCGCTCGCGCCGAGCACCGAAACCCCACGCCCGCTCGCCCTCGGCGAAGTCCGCCTCAAGCTGCACGCCGCCTCGCTCAACTTCCGCGACCTGATGGTCGCCACCGGCAGCTACTTCGCGCACAGCGAAACCCCGGTCATCCCCTGCTCCGACGGCGCCGGCGAAGTCATCGAGACCGGCCCGGGCGCGACCCGCTTCAAGCTCGGCGACCGCGTCTGCGCCAACTTCTTCCCGCACTGGGTCAGCGGCGCGCAGACGCCGGCCGGCATCGCCGGCTCCTTTGGCGGCGCCGACGACGGCATGCTGGCCGAGCAGGCCGTCGTGCCCGAGCACTCGCTGGTCGCCATCCCCGAGCACCTCAGCTTTCTCGAAGCCGCGACGCTGCCCTGCGCCGCCGTCACCGCGTGGAATGCGCTGTTCGTGGCCGCCGGCCTCAAGCCGGGCGCGAGCGTGCTGCTGCTCGGCACCGGCGGCGTGTCGATCTGGGCGCTGCAACTGGCCAAGGCGGCCGGCATCAAGGTCGTCATCACCTCGTCCAGCGACGACAAGCTGGCGCGCGCCAAGGCACTCGGCGCCGATGTCGGCATCAACTACCGCAGCACGCCCGAATGGCAGGACGCGGTGCTGGCCGCGACCGGCGGCGAGGGCGTCGATCTGGTGGTGGAAGTGGGCGGCCAGGGCACGCTCGAACGCTCGGTGGCGGCGGCCAAGATGGGCGGGACGATTGCCATCATCGGCGGCGTGAGCGGCTTTGGCGGCGCGGCCAATCCGCTGGCCCTGATCGGCGGCGCCAAGAAGCTGGCCGGCATCTTCGTCGGCAGCCGCGCCATGTTCGAGGACATGAACCGGCTCATTTCAAATGCCGGAATTCGCCCGATCATCGACCGCGTGTTCCCGTTTGCCGAGGCCAAGGCGGCTTATCGGCATCTGGCTTCGGGCAATCATTTCGGCAAGGTGGTGGTGCAGATTTCCGGCTGATTGTTTGCGGTTTCTGGCGCAATTGCGCCAGCCCGCTGCCGGAATTGCCGGCGCGATTTGCACAATTGGCCGTGCAGATTGCGCCGGCATTTTCATTTGCGCCGGCCATTTTTTGAAAGCCGCCGCGCCAATGAATAGCAAGCCCTTGCCGCGCAATGCCACGCTCGACGGCGTGCAGATATTGCGATTTGCCGCCGCATTGGCGGTGGTGATTCACCATGCCATCGAGGAATGCCTGCCGCTGTTCGGTGCCGCCGCGCCGCCGGTGTGGCTCACGCTGCTGGGCGCCGCCGGCGTCGACGTGTTCTTCGCGATCAGCGGTTTCATCATGGTTCACACCGGCTGGGCGCAGTTCGGCGCGCCGGGCGCGGGCGGGCGCTTTCTGCTGCGGCGGGCGCTGCGCGTGTATCCGCTCTATTGGCTGGTGACCGGCGCAATTCTGCTGCTGCATGCGAGCGGACTGGCATTTCGCAGCATCGATGCCAATGGCTGGAATCTGGCCGCCTCATTCAGTCTGCTGCCGCTCGGCAATCCGGTGCTGGGCGTGGCCTGGACGCTGGTATTCGAAATCTATTTCTATTGCGTGTTCGCGCTCTGGATCGGCCTCGGCAATCGGCGTGCGGCAATGGCGGGAATCGGCATTTCGCTGCTGACGGTGTTTGCGATTGCGCGCGCGATTGGCGGTGCGGCCGGCGTGGCGCCGTGGTCGGTGCTGGCGTCGCCGATGCCGCTGGAATTCGCCTTCGGCATGGCGGTGGCGCTGCTGTGGCGCGTGGCGCCGGCGGCCGAGCCGGGCGTGTCGGCGCCGGATGCGCCCGCCGCCGGCATGTTCACCGGCAGGCCCGCGCGCAGCTGGCTGCTGCTGCCGGCGCTCGCGGCACTGGCGCTGGCCGCCGCCATGCTGCCGGCCGACGGCACGGCCGGGCTGCTGCCGGGCGCGCGCGTCTGGGGCTGGGGCCTGCCGGCGGCGCTGGCGCTGTGGGCCGGGCTGGCCATCGCGCCCAGGCGCCGGCCGCTCGGGCGGGCACTGGTGGCGCTCGGCGATGCGTCCTATGCGCTCTACCTCAGCCATCCCTTCGTGATGATTGCGGCGGCGGTCGCGGTCAAGCGCGCCGGCAGCGGAGCGGGCCGGCCGGCGCTGGCCTGGGCGGCGGTCGCGGTGCTGGCCGCCGCGTCGGTGGCGCTCGGCTGGGTCGTGCATCGTGCGGTCGAGCGGCGGCTCGCGCGCTGGCTCAAGCCCCGGGCGACCGGCCTGCCGCCTGCGCCGCGCGCCAGCGGTCGCCCAGCCTGAGCGCGAACTCCGGCGGATCGAAGCGCTCCCAGCCGGCGCCCGAATAGTTGGTGAGCTCGCCGATCAGCAGCCGCCCGCCGAGCGCATAGAAATCCACCCGCAAGAACTCGAAGCCCTCGGCGAGCCGGCGCGCCACCTCGATCATCTCGGCCAGCGCGGCGGGGCGCGCATCGGCCGGGCGCTGCGGCTTGGTCATGCGCACCGGCAGCAATTGCCAATCGGGCGAATACAGATTGCGCGTGTGATTGCCGAACCGGTCGCGGTCCACCTGGATGAATTGCAATTCGCCGCCGATGAGATAGAGCTTGAAATCGTCGGGGAATTCATGCACGCCGTCGTCGAGCAGCGGTTCGGCAATCACCCGCGAGCGGCCGCCGGCATAGGCCCATTCGCGCTCGCGATGCCAATAGGGCGCGTGCTGCCAGTCGGCCAGCGCAATCCGCGCGCGCCGGATGGCTTCGGGGCAGGCATTGCGGATGACGATATTGCGGCCCGAGCCGAGCGTGTCCTTCAGCACCAGCGGTCGCGGCAATCGCTCCAGCGGAATCGCGGCCGGGCAATCCCAGACGCCGAGCAAAGGCACCAGATAGCGTTCGCCGACCCGCTCGGCGATGAAGCCGCGCACCAGATATTTGTCGGCAATCGTGCGCATGCGCGGATCGCGCGCGCGCAGCATGTAGGCATGGGTGAATTCATTGAAATGCGCCGGCTTGCGGTAATTGGGCCATTGGCCGAATCGCAGCCGGTAACGCAGCGCCAGATAGGGCCGGTCGGGCAATAGCCCGAGCAATTGCCAGTACAGGCTGCGCGCAATTCGCTTCGGCCAGGCCGAGCGGACCGGGACGAGGTTCTGGGGCGGGGTGTGGGCGGTGGCTTGCATGATGGCTCGGCACCGGTGTAGCGCGCCGGCCCGGCGCCGTCAGCCACTAGTGCTGTGCCGGCCGGCGGACCGGCGGGTTCTGGCGGTTTCGCGGCGCGGTGGCGATGGCGTGCGCCCACTGACATGTCCCGCAATGCGGCGCCGGGCGGGCTTGTTCTGGATCGCGAATTTCCGCCGCCCGTCGGCGCCGGGCGTGACGGATTGCAGCGGCGCCGCGCCAATGGCCGGGCCAGCATCGCGCCGCCTGCAATTGGCGGTGCGCATTCGCGCGCCGAATTGCCGGCAATTCGATCGATCGATTGCAACTCATGACAGCAGCCGGCCCGGTTTCCCGCCTCGACGCCATCGACGGATTGCGCGCAGTGGCCATGACCATGGTGATTGCCCAGCATTGCCATCTGCTGCCGATGGGCTGGATTGGCGTGTGGATCTTCTTCGGCATTTCGGGCTATGTGATCTCGCACAGCCTGTATCGCAATGCCAGCGGATTTGCGCCGCTCGATGCCGCTGCGGTCGGCGATTTCTTCTGGCGCCGCTTTGTGCGGATCGTGCCGGTCTATCTGCTTTATGTGGCGATCAATCTGCCATTCATGCTGGCCGAAGGTCAGGCGGCGCAATTCGGCAATCTGCCCTGGCTGCTGGCATTCGTTTTCAACTGGCACATGATTTTCACCTTCTGGCCCGGCCCGGCCGATTGGCCGGCGTTTGGCCATTTGTGGACGCTGAGCGTCGAGCAGCAGTTCTATCTGCTGTTTCCGCTGCTGCTGATGGCGCTGGCGCCGCGCCGCCGGCTGGCGGTGTTTCTGCTGCTGGCGGCCTGCGGACCGGCGCTGCGCTGGCTTTATGCGCTGGCCATCGCCGACGCGCTGCCCACGCCGCTGGAGCGCGCCTTTGGCGTGTATGCCGCCAGCGTCTGCCAGTTCGACGCGTTTCTGCTCGGCGCCAGCCTGCGGCTGATGCAGGAGCGCGGCTGGCTCACGCGCCGGCTGTCGAATGCCGCCTGGGGCCTGGGGCTGGCCGGATTTGCCGTGTATGCGGCCAGCTATCTGCTGGTCAACCGGGCCGACGGCGCGACCGGCGTCGATCTGCTGCGCAATGTGGTGTCCGGGATCATGGCCGGCGCCGGCCGCGAGGTTTGGGTCTACAGCGCCATCGATCTGCTGGTGTTCGCGCTGCTCGCGCATCTGCTGCTCGGGCGCGCCGGCGCCGGGCTGCTGGCGGCGCGGCCGGTGGTGGCGGTGGGCCGCGTGTCCTACGGCGGCTATCTGTTCCATGCGCTGGTGCTGCATCTGGTCAGCCGCGCCTGGCTGGCGCCGGCCGATGCGGGCGTGGCGCTGCGGCTGGCGCTGTTTGCGCTGGTGCTCGGCATCACGCTGGTGCTGGCGCAGCTGTCGTACCGGAACTTCGAGCGGCCGCTGGCGCGCTGGCTGAGCACGCGCCGGCCGACAGTGACGACTGGCGTCGCCGACAACGCCGGCGCGTGAATTCCGGCACCGGCGCGGCGTGCGAAAGTGCGCACGCCGGTGCGGCCGATTACGCTGCGCCGTCGCGCCGACCGCTCCCCAGGCTGCGCCCGACCGGCGCCGCGCGGTCCGCGTTCCAATGACGTGCCAACTCATGCCGATCGTGCCCAGCGTTCCAGATTCCCCCGTCGCCGTTTCCGCCGATCCCACGCCGTCCGCCAGTCCCGCCGATCCGCCCGCCAGCGCGCCCGCTGCCCGGCCCGGCGCCGACGGCCTGCTCGAAATCTGCTTCCACCGGCTCGCCGCGCCGCTCGCGGTCGGACTGCTGCTGGGCTGGCTGCTGGCGCGGCCCTGGGCGCGCGGCGCGCTCGGCGGGCTGCTGCTGGCGCGCGGCGAATTCGCCTCCGATCCCGAAGCGCTGTGGCGGCTGGCCGGCAGCGGCGTGGCCAGCTTCGTGGCCGCCGCGCTGCTGCTGGCCGGCGTCGTGCGGCTGGTGGTGGCCGACCTGATGGCCGACGTGGCCCGGCCCGAGCTGGGCGAGGACTGCCCGGCGCGCGCGCTGCCGCTGGCGCTGTCGAGCGTGTTCGTCGCGCTGCCGGCCTGGACCGCGACCGTGGCCGGCTTTGCCGCCCAGGCGCCGGCCCAGACCGGGCTGGCGCGCACCCTGGCCGTGCTGGCGGCGCTGGTCCTGTTTGCGCTGCTGCCGCTGCTGTGGTGGCGCGGCCTGCCGCGGCTGGAACGCCGGCTCGCCATGCGGCGACGCTGGCGCGGCCTGCGGCTGCCGCCGGCGCGCTGGCGCCCGAGCCTGCTGATGGCCGGCGCGCTGACCCTGGCGCTGGCGCTCGCCGGCCTGCCGGTGGCGGCGGCGCGCGCCATCGGCACGCCGGCCATCCTGCTGCTGTGGGCCACGGTGGCGCTGGCGCTGCTCGGCGGGCTGACGCTGCTGTGGCGCCGGGCCCAGCGGCGCTGGCTCGGCGAGGTGCGCGGCACCATGCTGGCCGCCGTGCTGCTGCTGGCCTGGGCCGGCGGCTTCGATCCGCTGGCCGAGCCCGAGGCCGACGAGGCGCTGCCGCTGGCGGCCGCGCCGGCGCCGCTGCCCGGCGGCCTGCCGCAGCGCGACTTTGCGCACATGCGGCTCGATGTCGGCGACATCCACATCAGCGCCCACGGCGGCGGCTTTGGCGCCGCGCTCGCCACCGGCCTGACCCTGGCCGAGGCCGACGATCTGAGCTGCGGCCGGCTCGCGCCCCGGCTGCGCACGCTCAGCGCGGTGTCGGGCGGCGCGGTCGGTGCCGGCGTCTATCTGGTGCTGGCCGATGCCTTTGCGCGGCTCGATCTGCGCGCTGCCTGCCGGCCGGGCAGCGCCGACCGGCCGCTGGCCGCCGCCGTCGCCGACGTGCTGCGCCAGGACCATCTGGCGCCGGTGCTGGCGCATCTGCCGCTCGATCTGCTGCTGCGCCGGTCCACGCGCGGCCAGGCGCTGCTCGACAGCCTTCAGCTGTCGGTCGTGCGCCGGCTCGACCGGCTGGCCGAGGCCGCGCCGGTCGATCTGCCCGGCGACTGGCAGCCGGGCGCGGCACCCGTGGCCGGCACGCCCGCGCCGACCGCACCGCAGCCGGCCGCGCGCCGCCGTGGCCGGCCGGCCGAAGCCGCTGCCGCCGCGGCAGCCGCAGCCGCGTCCGCTGCGCCGGCTGCCGCCCCGGCCGGCCTCGACCCCGACGCCAGCACGCTCGGCGATCTGCTGCTGCATCCCGACCGGGTCGACGACGCGCTGCACCGGCGCTGGCAGGCCGCGACCGAGCGGCTGCGCGACCAGCGGTTGGCCCAGGCCGCGCGCGTGGCGGGCTTCGACCGCGCCGGGCTGGCGGTGCCGCTGGCCGGCGCCGGCCGCGCCATCGCGCCGGCGCTCGACTTCAGCATCCAGCTGGTCGATGCCGGCGGCGGCGCGCTCTGGCTCGGCAACGGTGGCCGCGCGCGCAGCGCCAGCGCGGTCGACGGCCAGCCCGGCGCCGATCTGGCCCAGCCGGCCGATCTCACGCTCGGCCGCGCGCTGCTCGATGCGGTGCGCTTTCGGCCCTGGCTGCCGGCCGGCCGGCTCGCGCTCGGCGGCCGCGCCGTCGATGTGGTGGAAGGCGGCAGCGCCGATCCGGGCGGCCATGCCGGACTGGCGGCGGCGCTCGCGCCGGGCGCGCGCGGCATCTGGCTCGACATCGCCGCGCCGGCCAGCGACCGGGTGCATGCGCCCGGCGACAGCCATTCCGCCTCGGCGCGCGACCGCTTCGCGCTGCCCGCCGTCGCGCCCGAGACCGCCGCGCGCGGCGCCATCGTCGACCGGCTCGCCGGCGAGCTGCTGCGCGCGCGCAATCCGGCGCTGGTGGCGCTGCCGCTGCGCTTTGGCGACACGGTCGCGCCCGGCTGCCAGCCGGCCACCGGTGCCGCCGCGCTGGCGCTGGTGGGGATGGCGGTGCCGGCGGTGTCGCGCTGCGCGGATCGCTGACGGCGCCGCTGCGGGCGGCGGCACGGACGACGACCCGAACGACGGCACGAACGACGGCGCGACCCGGACGCGCCGCCGATCGTCGCCGCCGCGCCGCCCGCCGGGCCGGCCGCGGGCGCCGGAACGGGCTTGACGGCGGTCAAGCGCGCCGCGCCGGCACCGGCGTCTGCTCGATTGGGCGTCGTCCCGACGCCGACCCAAGGAGAGACCGACCATGCCCTTCGCCCAGCTCCCGTCCCGCCAGACCCGCCCGCTTGCCGTCTGCCTGCCGTTTGCCCTGCTGCTTGCCTGCGGCCCGGCCCAGGCCGAGCGCGACTTCTGGATCGGCGACATCGTCCGCGGCACGCCCGTCACCTCGGGGCCGTCGACCATCCCGTCCGGCGTCGTCGCCTCCTGGTCGGCGGCCACGACCTGGAACTTCTCCTATCACCTGTACCGGCAGGAGTCGTTCAGCTTCTCGGCCCAGGCCCAGAGCTTTCAGGAGTTCGCGCGCGGCGAGTTCCCGGCCACCGTGGCCGGGCTGACCGCCTTCACCTGCGCCGCCACCGACTGCATCGGCAAGGGCAGCATCACCGTCAGCTACACCGCCACCGGCGCCTTCGAGCCGCCATCCGGCTATGCCAACCAGGACATCTATCTGGAGCCCGAATTCCGGATGCTGTCGCCGATCCTCGATCCGCATGCGATCTACATCGTCGATTTCCTGGCCAGCGTCCCGAAGTTCCACATCCTGGTCACCAGCCCGGTGCCCGAACCCGATCCCAACCTCATGCTGCTGGGCGGCGGCGCGCTCGCCCTGAGCCTGCGCGGCTGGCGCCGCCGCCGTGCCGGCCGGGCCGCCGCTTCCGCTCCCGCTGTACAGCTCGGCACACAACCTGCCTAGCAGGCGCTCCAGTCGCGCGACAAACCTCCCTCCGCCACAAACCCGACAACCGGGCCGTGGCTTTGTCGCGCTCCCGACGCCCGCACCGTGGAGAGCAAGCCATGAAGCTTCAGATCGAACGCGTCCATGCACTGGCGCTGATCGACCAGTTCCCCAACCTGTCGCACCTCAACGACCAGCTGCGCTTCGGCAACAAGGTCGAGGTGAACTTCAGCCAGATCAGCGCCGACGAGCTGGCCTTCCTCGGCAATCTCTACGAGGCCGGCGGCCCGGCGATGAAGCTGCGCGCGGCCCAGATCGCCACGCTGCACAAGGCGCTCAACGACGACGGCATGCGCTTCAAGGCCGACGATCTCGAACAGCTGGTGCCGGCCATCGCCAAGTGGCTCAGCACCGATGCCCAGCGCGGCTGGATCTTCACCGCCAGCGTCACCACCCGGCCGCTGCCCTATGTGGTGACGCGCATCGACTACACGCCCTCGTCCAACGACGAGACCGGCAAGGTCTACATCGAGCTCAAGGCCAATGCCAAGGGCACGCTGGCCTCCAACACGCTGCGCATCAACGGCACCGAGATCGCCGGGCGCACCGTGGCCGAGATCTTTGCCGCCAAGGGCTATATCCACGAGACCGAGGAGCTGATCGCGGCCTACGACCGCACCAGCGAGATCTATTTCGACTGGCGCGGCCAGTACGGCGCCCAGTTCTCGGGCCAGGGCACCGGCTACTACGCCGAAGACCCGACCTCGACCCATCGCGATACCGACTGGTCGCGCAAGGACGTGGTGGTGCTGTCGACCGGCGGCGGCAGCGCGCGCCTGGTCAACGACGAAGGCATCCTGGCCCAGCGCGTGCTCACGCTCGACGCGACCGGCGACATCCTCGGGCCCTATCTGCAAAAGGCCGCCAAGAGCAACCGCTACGACGCCGAGGACGAGGTCAAGGAAATCCAGGAATCGCGCCGCAAGGACCTGTTCACCCAGCTGCCGGTGCATCCGCTGATCTTCATGTTCCACCTCGACCTGCATCACTACCTGTGGGTGCATGTCGAGGACATGGAGCTGTACGAATACAAGCCCGCGCTCAAGCAGAAGCTGGTGCTGCCGGCCGAGCAGACCGACCTGATCGACATCCTGACCGCCGAGATGGATGTGCTGATGGACGACATCGTGGCCGGCAAGTCGGGCGGCACCACGGTGCTGTGCGCTGGCCCGGCCGGCGTCGGCAAGACGCTCACCGCCGAGGTCTATTCCGAAATCATCCGGCGGCCGCTGTACCGCGTGCATTCGGGCCAGCTGGGCCTGAACGTGGCGGCGATGGAAACCGCGCTCAAGGACGTGCTCACGCGGGCCCAGCGCTGGGGCGCCGTCATGCTGATCGACGAGGCCGATGTCTACATCCGCCGGCGCGACGACAACATGACCGCCAACGCGGTCGTCGGCGTGTTCCTGCGCGTGCTCGAGTATTTCAACGGCCTGCTGTTCCTCACCACCAACCGGGTCGACGACATCGACGAGGCGATCGTTTCCCGCTGCATCGCGCTCATCAAGTTCAACCCGCCCGACCGTGAGGCGCGCCGCAAGATCTGGTCGGTGATGACCGAGCAGTTCGGTCTGGCCGTGCCGGGCGAGCTGGTCGATCAGCTGGCCGACGTGTTTCCGGCCGCGACCGGCCGCGACATCAAGGGCCTGTCCAAGCTCACCGCCAAGTACTGCTCGCACAAGGACTGCGCGCCCACGCTCGAAGTGTTCAAGCGCTGCTCGGTGTTCCGCGGCATGGACCTGGGCGTGCTGCCCGACTGAGGTCGGCGCGCCACGACCGTCGGCGGCGAGGCGCCGCTGCTCCGGTCGCAGCCCCCCCGTGTAACTCGGGGGCGATCTGGCGCAACAGTCCGGCTCGGTGCCGGTGTACTGTCGATGCGAGCGGTGCGGCGCCCCGGGGCGCCATGCCGCATTTGGCGCCTCCGGGCGTCCTCAGCGCATCGTGCCCATGGCTTCGTCCTCCTCCAGTTCCGCGGCTGCGCCGTCTCCTGGCTCCGTCAGCGGAGGCGACGATGCGGCACGCCGCGACATCGCGCGCCGCTTCAATACCGTGATCGCCGCGCTGGTGGTGGCGACGCTGGCGGTGCTGGGCCTGTACTGGTGGAACCTCGACCGCTCGATCGAGCAGCTGCGCCGCACCACGCTCGACGATGCCGCCGATACCGCCGTCACGCTGGCCCAGGCGGTCGGCGGCCGGGTCGATGCCACGGTGCGCTCGGTGGACGTGGTGCTCGACTATCTGCGCAAGCGCCCGCCGGCCGCCACGCCGGCCTTCGACGGCGAGGCGCGTGCCGCCGGCGCCACCTTTCCGCGCGGCCTGCTCACGCAGATGAGCTTCATCGGTGCCGACGGCCAGCTGGCCTATTCGACGCTGCCGGGCTGGCGCCCGATCGATCTGGGCGACCGCGAGCATTTCCTGGCGCATGCCGATGGCGGGCCGGACCGGCTGTTCATCAGCCGGCCGCTGCTCGGCCGCATGTCCAATGCCTGGACGGTGCAGTTCTCGCGCCGGGTCGAGCGCGACGGCCGGTTTGGCGGCGTGCTGGTGCTGTCGATGTCGCCGCTCCAGCTGTCGGCCGAGCTGGCCGAGCTCGGCCTGCACGACGGCGACGTGGCGGCGCTGCTGCGTGCCGACGGCCAGTTCCTGGCCCGCAGCGTCGATGCCGAAAGCTATTTCGGCCGCCAGGTGCGGCTCGACCGGCCGTTTCTGGCGCCCGATGCGCCGCTGACCGGCTATTTCCTCGACGAGGGCAGCTTCGACAAGACGCGCCGGCTCTACGCCTGGCGCCGCCTGCCCGAGGCCGGGCTGATCGTGACCGTGGGCCTGAGCGCGCCGCGCGTGCTGGCCAATGTGGAGCGCGGCGTCGATTCGGCGCGCCGGCGCGGCATGGTGGTCACCGCGCTGTTCGTCGGCATGGGCGTGGCGCTGGTGCTGCTGCTGTGGCGGCTCAAGCGGCGCCAGATCGAGCTGGTCGCGAGCGCCCAGTTCTACCGCGACCTGTTCGAACGCAACCTGTCGGTCAAGCTGTTCGTCGATGCCGAGACCGGCGCCATCGTCGATGCCAATGCCGCCGCCTGCCGCTTCTACGGCTACAGCCGCGAGCAGCTGCTGGCGCGCCGCATCAACGATCTCAACATCCTGTCGCCCGAGCAGATCGCGCGCGAGATGGACGATGCGCGGCGCGAGCGGCGGCGCCAGTTCCGGTTCCGGCACCGGCTCGCCTCGGGCCAGCTGCGCGATGTCGAGGTCTACTCCGGCCCGATCGAGCGCGACGGCCGGCCGCTGCTCTATTCCATCGTGCATGACGTGACCGACCGGCGCCGGCTGGAGGAGCGGCTGCGCGCCAGCGAGATGCGCTACCGCAGCATGATCGAGGTGCTGGCCGAGGGCGTGCTGGTCATCGGCGCCGACGGCTCGCTGCTGGCGTCCAACGCCGCCGCGCGCACCCTGCTCAATGCCGACGATGCCGCGCTGTCGGACGAGAGCTACAGCCTCATCGGCCGCGACGGCGCGCCGCTCGCGCACGAGGACTACCCGACGCGCCGCGCGCTCGACCTGCTGGCCAGCCAGGGCTTCGTCGGCGTGCCCCAGCCCGGCGGCGGCCAGCGCTGGCTGGCGGTCAACACGCGCCGGCTGCCGCCCGAGCTCGACGGCCATGTGCCGGGCGCGCTGGTCTCGTTCAGCGACGTGACCCGGGTGATCGACATGGAGCAGGAGGCGCTCAAGCTCACCGAGGCGCGCATTGCCGCCGAGGACGCCAGCCGCGCGAAGAGCGAATTCCTGGCCAACATGAGCCACGAGGTGCGCACGCCGATGAATGCGGTGCTCGGCCTGCTGCGCCAGGCGCTCGGCGGCCGGCTCGACGTGCGCCAGCGCGATCTGCTGGTCAACGCGTTTGCCGCCGCCAATGCGCTGATGACCCTGCTCGACGATCTGCTCGACCTGTCGCGCATCGAGAGCGGGCTGTTCGTGGTCGAGCGCAAGCCGTTCAGCCTCGATGCGGTGCTCGACGGCGCCAGCGGCGTGATCGCGCCGGTGTGCCAGCACAAGGGGCTCGAATTCCGCATCCGGCGCGCCGCCGACGTGCCCGACGGGCTGGTCGGCGATGCGCTGCGGCTCGGTCAGGTGCTGACCAATCTGCTCGGCAATGCGGTCAAGTTCACCGAGCGCGGCGGCGTCAGCCTGCTGTGCGAGCTGGCCCCGGCCGACGCGCTGCCCGATTTTCCCGAGCTGCCGCCGGCGCCGGCCGACGATCCCGATGCCGCCGACGTGGTGCCCGACCGGGTGCGGCTGAGCTTCGTCGTCATCGACACCGGCCTCGGCATGACCGATGCCACGGTCGAGCGGCTGTTCCGCCCCTTCACCCAGGGCGACGGCTCCAGCACCCGGCGCCACGGCGGCAGCGGCATCGGCCTGTCGATCACGCGCCGGCTGGTGCGGCGCATGGGCGGCGCCATCGACGTGGCCACCGCGCCCGGCATGGGCGCCACCTTCACCGTCACGCTCGATTTCGGGCTGGCCGATCCGCTGGCGCTGCCGGCGCCGGCCCCGGTTGCCCAGGCGCCGGCGCCCATCGTGGCCGAGCCCGAGCTGGCCGGCCGGCGCGTGCTGCTGGTCGAGGACAACCCGCTCAACCAGATCGTCGCCGGCGAAATGCTGCGCGCCCAGGGCATGCTGTTCGATCTGGCCCAGCACGGCGCCGAGGCGCTCGATCGGCTGGCCGAGGCCGAATACGACGCGGTGCTGATGGATGTGCAGATGCCGGTGATGGACGGCTATGCCGCGACCCGCGAGCTGCGCCGCAATCCGCGGCTGGCGCGGCTGCCGGTGATTGCCATGACCGCCAATGCCATGGTCGGCGACCGCGAGCGCTGCCTGGCCGCCGGCATGAGCGACTACCTGGCCAAGCCGGTCGCGCCCGAGGCGCTCTACGCCACGCTGCGGCGCCAGATTGCCGCCGCCGACCTGAACAGCGGTGTCGATGCCGGCTGAGCGGCAGACGCCCGACGACTGGTTCGCGGCCCGTGGCTGGCAGCCCTTCGCCTTTCAGCGCGAGGTGTGGGCGGCGGTGGCTGCCGGCCGGAGCGGCCTGCTGCATGCGACCACCGGCGCCGGCAAGACCTACGCCGTGTGGCTCGGCGCGCTCGCGGCCTTTGGCGCCGAGGCGGCGCCGCACACGGTGCTGTGGATCACGCCGATGCGCGCGCTGGCGGCCGACACCACGCGCGCCCTGGCCGACGCCGCCGCCGCGCTCGCACCCGACTGGCGGCTCGGCGCGCGCACCGGCGACACCGCCAGCGCCGAGCGCGCCCGGCTCGACCGCAAGCCGCCGCAAGCCCTCGTCACCACGCCCGAATCGCTGACGCTGATGCTCACCCGCGCCGATGCGCGCGCCCAGCTCGGCCGGGTGCGCATGGTGGTGGTCGATGAATGGCATGAGCTGATGGGCAGCAAGCGCGGCGTGCAGGTGCAACTGGCGCTGGCGCGGCTGCGGCAATGGAACCCGGCGCTCGTGGTCTGGGGCTTGAGCGCGACGCTCGGCAACCTCGCCACCGCGCGCGCCGCGCTGCTCGGCGCCGAGAACGCCGGCGTGCTGGTGCAGGGCGCGCTGCCCAAGCAGCTGCTGATCGACACGCTGATCCCGCCGTCGATGGAGCGCTTTCCCTGGGGCGGCCATCTGGGCACGCGGATGCTGGAGCCGGTGGTGGCCGAGATCGATGCGGCGGCGACCTCGCTGGTGTTCACCAACACGCGCAGTCAGGCCGAGCTCTGGTATCAGGCGCTGCTCGCGGCGCGGCCCGACTGGGCCGGGCTGCTGGCGCTGCATCACGGCTCGCTCGACAAGGAAATCCGCGACTGGGTCGAGCTGGGGCTGAAGGAAGGGCGGCTCAAGGCCGTGGTCTGCACATCGAGCCTGGACCTGGGCGTGGACTTTCTGCCGGTCGAGCGGGTGTTGCAGATCGGCTCGGCCAAGGGCGTGGCGCGGCTGCTGCAACGCGCCGGCCGCTCGGGCCATGCGCCGGGCCGGCCGAGCCGCGTGACGCTGGTGCCGACCCAGGCGCTGGAGCTGGTCGAGGCGGCCGCCGCGCGCCAGGCCGCGCTGGCCCGGCAGGTCGAGCCGCGCGAGCCGCCGACCAAGCCCTTCGACGTGCTGGTGCAGCATCTGGTCAGCATGGCGCTCGGCGGCGGCTTCACGCCCGACGCCATGTATGCAGAGGTGCATTCGGCGTACAGCTTTCGTGCGCTCACGCGCGCGGAGTTCGACTGGGCGCTCGGCTTCGTGGAAGGCGGCGGCTTGTCGCTCGCGGCCTATCCCGAATACCACCGCATCGCGCGCGACGAGGCGGGCGTGTTCCGCGTGCCGTCGGTGGCGATCGCGCGGCGCCATCGCATGAGCGTGGGCACCATCGTCAGCGACGCGATGATGAGCGTGAGCTGGCTGAGTGGCGGCCGCATCGGCAGCATCGAGGAGCGCTTCCTGGCTTATCTCAAGCCGGGCGACTGCTTTGTATTTGCCGGCCGGGTGCTGGAGCTGGTGCGGGTGCAGGCGATGACCGCCTATGTGCGCAAGGCGACCAAGACCCGTGGCGTCGTGCCGCAATGGGGCGGCAGCAAGATGCCGCTGTCGAGCGAGCTGGCCGGCGCGTCGCTGCAAATGCTGGCGCGCGCCCATGCCGGCGACTTCGCCGAGCCCGAGATCGCCGCGCTGCGCCCGCTGCTGGAGTTGCAGGAACGCTGGTCGGCGCTGCCGACGCCCGACCGGCTGGTCTGCGAGACCTTCCGCTCGCGCGAGGGCCATCACTTTCTCTGCTACCCGTTTGCCGGGCGGATGGTGCACATCGGCCTCGGCTCGCTGCTGGCCTGGCGCGCGGCGCGCGACCGGCCCGGCAGCTTTTCCATCTCGATGAACGATTACGGCTTCGAGCTGCTGTCGGCCGAGCCGGTCGATTGGCGCGGGCTGATCGACGCCGGCCTGTTCTCGCCCGCCGGGCTGATGGACGACGTGCTCGCCTCGCTCAACGCCAGCGAACTCGCGCGCCGGCGTTTCCGCGAAATTGCGCGCATTGCCGGCCTGGTCTTCACCGGTTACCCGGGCGCACCGCACAGCGCGCGTCAGGTCCAGGCCTCGGCCGGACTTTTCTACGAAGTGTTTCGTCAGCACGACGCCGCCAACCTGCTGCTGGTGCAGGCCGACAGCGAGGCGCTGGAGCAGGAACTGGAGCTGGGCCGGCTGCGCGCCGCGCTCGACCGCATGAGCGCGCTGCCGCTGCTGCTTGCCGCACCGCCGCGACCCACGCCCTTCGCATTTGCCCTCATGGTCGAGCGGCTGCGCGAATCGCTTTCCACCGAGAAACTGCACGACCGCGTGGCCCGCATGCTGCGCGAGCTGGAAGCGGCAGCCGGCCCGGCATCGCCCGCCTGAGCGAGGACCAGCATGTCCGCGCGCCGACCCTTGTAAGAAATCTTCTGACGCAAAACACAGAAGGCAGCCGTCTAAAGTTTTAGCGTGAAGGGGTTCAAGCTGCGTTCCATGGTCACCGCACACAGGTGACCGCCGACAGATCACACAGATCACAGGAGCCCTGCCATGCCCCGCACCGAAGCCGTCGCCGACACCCTGCCGCTGTCCTCGCCCTTCGCCCAGATGATTCCCTCGCTGGCGCGCCAGATCTGCGAGCGTGGCGACGCGCTTCAGCTGCCGCGCAAGCAGTACTCGCCGCTCTCGCGCGGCGTGGCCTTCCAGTACAAGGACATCGACGAGGCCATCGACCGCGAATTCGAGGCCGCCGCCAAGGCCAGCCGCCGCGCCGCCTGAGCCGGCGCCGGCCAGCACCGATCGATGCCGCAGGCGCGGCGCCGGGCCAGGGCGGGGAAGGAGCCGCCAGCCACGACGCACGGGCCGACCGCCATCGACAGCGGGCTCGCCGGCAAGCCAGCCGCCATGCCCGTCGCGCGCTAGCGCCGCACGGGCAGCGCAAACACCAGCAATTCCCCGTCGGCCGGCGGCGCGGGCGCCACGCCCGCCAGCTTGCCGATGCCGTCCGGATCGGCGGCCAGCCCGCCGATGCCGACCAGCACGCCGATGTACTGCCGGCCGCGCCATTCCCAGCTCGTCACATTGCCGACCACGCCGGACGGCAGCGGCGGCGAGGTCCAGAGCAGCTTGCCGCTGCGCGCATCGAGCGCCTTCAGCCGCGCATCGAGCGTTCCGTAGAACACCAGCCCCGAGCCCGTCGACAGCGCGCCGCCCCACAGCGGCAGCGCTTCTTCGTGCGTCCAGCGCGCGCGGCCGGCGAGCGCGTCCCAGGCCAGCAGGGCGCCGGGGGCGGCGCGGGCGGGCGTGGCGTCGGTGGCTGCGTCGGCTGCTGCTGCTGCTGCTGCTGCTGCGGGCGCGTCGGCACTGCCGCGTTCGGCTGCCGCCGCCACCGCCGGCGCGCGCTTGAGCGTATAGCTCGCGCCGATCCACGGCTGGCCGGCGGCGTAGTCGGCGGCGAAGGTTTCCATGTCCATGCACAGCCGCACGGTCGGCACGTAGAACAGCCCGCGCGTCGCGCTGTAGGCGGCCGGCGCCTGATTCTTGGCGCCGATGGCGGCCGGGCAGATGTCGCGCACCGGCTCGTCGTCGACGCCGGCCTGCGGTGACTTGGCCGGGTCCACTTCGGGCCGGCCGCTGCGCAGGTCGATGCGCCTGGCCCAGTTGGCGGCCGGGTCGTAGCGGTCGGCGCGCAGCAGCTCGCCGCTGGCGCGGTCGAGCACATAGGCAAAGCCGTTGCGGTCGAAGTGCGCGAGCAGCGGCCGGCGCGCCGGCGCCGGACCGTCGAACAGCAGCGCCTCGTTGACGCCGTCGTAATCCCATTCGTCATGCGGCGTGAGCTGGAACACCCAGCGCACCCGGCCGGTGGCAAGGTCGCGCGCCCAGAGCGCATCGGTCCAGCGGTTGTCGCCGGGGCGCTGGCGCGGATTCCAGCTGCCCGGATTGCCGCTGCCGTAAATGACCAGATTGCGCTGCGCGTCGTAGGCGAACGCGCCCCAGGTGGTGCCGCCGCCGAGCTTCCAGGCGTCGCCGGGCCAGCTGGCGAGCGATGAATCGGGGCCGACCGGGCGCAGCGCGCCGTCGCGCCAGGTCAGGCTGCGCTCGGGATCGATGAGCAGGTCGGCGTCGGGACCGGTGCTCCAGCCGCGCCAGCGCAGCGCGCCGGTGGCCAGGTCGTAGGCGTCGAGATGGCCGCGCAGGCCGTATTCGCCGCCCGCGATGCCGGCGATGACGGTGTTGCCGAAGATGCGCGGCGCGCCGCTGCTGCTGGCGCCGCGCGCCGGATCGTCGAGCTGCACGCGCCAGCGCTGGCGGCCGGTGGCGGCGTCGAGTGCGATCAGGCTGGCGTCGGCGGTGGCGAGCACCAGGGTGCCGGCGGTGGCAGGCGTGGCGGAAGCGGCGGCGCGGCCGGGCGCGCGGCGCCGGTCCGGCGCGGGCTCGGCCGGCGCGAACGCCAGCCCGCGATTCACCGTGTCGCAGCACATGCGCGCCGGCGCCGACATGTCCTGCTCGGGCGTCACCGTCCAGCGCGGGCGCTGGCTGGCGAGGTCGAGCGCGATGACGCGGTTGGGCCAGGGCGTGACCAGATAGAGCGTGTCGCCCGCCACCAGCGGCGCGCCTTCATGGCCGCGCCGGGCGCCGGTGGCAAAGCGCCAGGCCAGGGTCAGCCGGCCGACGTTGGCGGGCGTGATCTGCGCGAGCGGCGTGTGGCGCCGGTTGTGCGGATCGGCATCGGCGCCGGCCGGCGCGGTGAACGCGGCGAGCCCGGCCAGCAGCAGCGCGGCCAGGGGCCGGCGGATCGGGCCGGCGTGGCGGCGGTCGGCGGTCGGGGCGCTGCGGGGCAGGGCGCTGCGCGGCGGGGAGCGGCGCGGCAGGTCGCGGCGCGGCAGGGCGGAATGGGGCGGGGACGCGGTCATGGCGCGAGGTTAGCCGGCGCCGGCGGCAATGCCATCCGCCGCGCCGGCAAGGTCGGCCACCGCGCTGCCAGGCGTCCGCCGTTGCGCCATCCGGGCGCCGGCGCCGCCGGTCGCGCGCCGCGCCGCGTCAGCTCGTGGCGGCACGCGCGCCAACCGCCCAGACGGCGCGGCGACGCAAATCTTTAGCGGCCAATTCCGGGGGCTTTCACGGCCTGCTTCGGGCTATCGGGGTTGGAGGCGCCACTTAGCCTGCGCGACTGATCCAAGAACCGATAACCGGTCGAGTCATGTGCGCGCCCCGCCTCGGGGCCCATGTCGCGCGGCGGGCGTCACGCCTCACAAGGAGCTTCACCCATGGCCTCCATCATCACTTCGATGACCACCGCGCAGATCGCGGGCTTGTCGACGGCGTCGATCGCCAAGCTGACCACCACCGACTGGCTGGCCTTCACCACCGCGCAACTGGTGGCGCTGACGACGACCCAGATTCCGGCCATCGCCACCACCGGCATCGTGGTGCTGCCGACCGCCGACATCGCCGCCTTCACCACCGCCCAGGTGGCGGCCTTCGGCACCGGCCAGCTGCGCGCGCTGACCACCGGCCAGATCGGCGCGCTGACCACGGCCCAGGCCGCCGCGCTCACCACTGCCCAGGTCGCCGGCCTGACGACCGCCCAGGTGCCGGCGCTGACCACCGCCGACGTGGCGGCGCTGACCACGGCCCAGGTGGCGGCGCTGACCACCGCCCAGACCGTCGCGCTCACCACCGCCCAGATCGCCGCGCTGACCACCGCCGAGGCCGCCGCGCTCACCACGACCCAGGTCGCCGCGCTCACCACGACCCAGATCGCCGCGGTGCAGACAGCCGATCTGGCGGCGCTGACCACCGGCCAGATTGCCGCCCTGACCAGCCTGCAAGCGCGCGCCCTGACCACCGCCCAGGTGGCGGCGCTGACCACCGCCCAGGCCGCCGCGCTGACCACCGCCGACGTGGCTGCGCTGACCACCGCGCAGATCGCCGCCCTCACCACCGCCGATCTGGCCGCGCTGACCACGGCCCAGATCGTGGCCCTGACCACCGCCGAGGCGAATGCGCTGACCACCGCGCAGGTGGCCAACCTCACCACCGCGCAGGTGGCGGCGCTGACCTCGGCCCAGGCCGCCGCGCTGACCACCGCCGCGATCGCCGCGCTGACCACCGCCGAAGCCGCCGCGCTGTCGACGGCGGCGGTCGGCGCGCTGACCTCGGCCCAGCTGGCGGCGCTGACCACCGCCGATGCCGCCGCGCTCACCACGACCCAGGTCGCGGCACTGCGCGCGACCCAGGCGCCGTCGCTGACCACCGCCGCCGTCGCCGCGCTCACCACCGCCCAGGTGGCGGCGCTCAACACCGCCACGCTGGCGGCGCTGACCACCGCGCAGGTGGCGGCGCTGACCACGGCCCAGGCCGCCGCGCTGACCACGGCCCAGGTGGCCGCGCTGACCACCAACCAGATCGCCGCCGTCACCACCGCCGACCTGGCGGCGCTGACCACCGGCCAGATCGCCGCCCTCACCAGCGCCCAGGCGCGCTCGCTGACCACGGCCCAGGTGGCGGCATTGACCACCGCCCAGGCGGCGGCGCTGACCACGGTCGACGTGGCCGCGCTCGGCACCGCGCTGGTCGCGGCCCTCACCACCGCCGACCTGGCCGCGCTGACCACGGCCCAGGTGCTGGCGCTGACCACCGGCCAGCTGGCCGCGCTGACCACCGCGCAGGTGGCCAACCTGACCACGGCCCAGGTGGCCGCGCTGACCAGCCTGCAGGCGCCGGCGCTGACCACCGCCGCGATCGCCGCGCTGACCACCGCCGAGGCGGCCGCGCTGACCACGCTGGCGGTCGGCGCGCTGACCTCGGCGCAGATCGGCGCGCTGACCACCGCCGACGCCGCCGCGCTGACCACGGCCCAGATCGCCGCCATCAAGCCGACGCAGTCGCTGGCCTTCAGCACCGCCGCCGTGGCCGCGCTGACCACCGCGCAACTGGTGGCGCTGACCACCGGCGCGGTCGCCGCGCTGACCACCGCCCAGGTGGCCGCGCTGACCACGGCCCAGGCCGCCGCGCTCACCACCGGCCAGGTGGCGGCGCTGACCACCAACCAGATCGCCGCCGTGACCACCGCCGATCTGGCGGCGCTGACGACCGGCCAGATTGCCGCCATCACCACCGCCCAGGCGCGCGCGCTGACCACGGCGCAAGTGGCGGCGCTGACCACCGCCCAGGCCGCCGCGCTCACCACCGCCGACGTGGCCGCGCTGACCACGACCCAGGTGGCGGCCATCACCACCGCCGACCTGGCCGCGCTGACCACCGGCCAGATCGCGGCGCTGACCGTGTCCCAGGTGGCGGCGCTGACCACCGCCCAGATCGCCAACCTCACCACCACGCAGGTGGCGGCGCTGACCGCCCTGCAGGCGCCGGCGCTGACCACCGCCGCCATCGCCGCGCTGACCACGGCCGAGGCGGCCGCGCTGTCGACCGCCGCCGTGGCCGCGCTGACCACCGCGCAGACCGTGGCGCTGACCACCGCCGATCTGGCCGCGCTGCCGACCAGCCGCATCGCGGTCCTCACCACCGCCCAGGCCGCCGCGCTGACCACCGCCCAGGTGGCCAACCTGACCACGGCGCAGATTGCCGCGCTGACCACCGGTCAGGCGGCGGCGCTGTCGACGGCGGCCGTGGCCGCGCTGACCACCGCCGAGGCGGCCGCGCTGTCGACGGCGGCGGTCGGCGCGCTGACCTCGGCCCAGCTGGCCGCGCTGACCACCGCCGACGTGGCGGCGCTGACCACGGCGCAGATTGCCGCGCTCAAGTCGACCCAGGCGCCGTCGCTGACCACCGCCGGCATTGCCGCGCTGACCACGGCCCAGGTGGCGGCGCTGGCGACCGGCACCGCCGCCGCGCTGACCACTGCGCAAGTGGTGGCGCTGACCACCGCCCAGGCCGCCGCGCTCACCACCACCCAGGTTGCGGCGCTGACCACCGGGCAGGTGGCGGCGCTGGCCACCGACGATCTGGCGGCGCTGACCACGGGCCAGATTGCCGCCATCACCAGCACCCAGGCGCGCGCGCTGACCACCGCGCAGGTGGCCGCGCTGACCACCGCCCAGGCGGTGGCGCTGACGACCGTCGACGTGGCGGCCCTGACCACGGCGCAGGTGGCGGCCATCACCACCGCCGATCTGGCGGCGCTGACCACCGGCCAGATTGCCGCGCTGACCACCTCGCAGGCGGCGGCGCTGACGACCGCCCAGGTGGCCAATCTGACGACCGCCCAGGTGGCGGCGCTGAGTTCGGCCCAGGCGGCGGCGCTGACCACTGCTGCCGTCGCGGCGCTGACCACGGCCGAAGCCGCCGCGCTGAGCACCGGCGCCATCGGCGCGCTCACCTCGGCCCAGCTGGCGGCCATCACCACCGCCGATGCGGCGGCACTGACGACGGCGCAGATTGCCGCGATCAAGGCCACGCAGGCGCCGTCGCTGACGACGGCTGCGGTCGCCGCGCTGACCACTGCCCAGGTGGCGGCGCTGACGACCGCCGCGGTCGCCGCGCTGACCACGGCGCAGGTGGCCGCGCTGACCACCGCCCAGGCCGCCGCGCTCACCACCACCCAGGTGGCGGCGCTGACCACCGGCGAGATCGCCGCCCTGACCACGGCCGATCTGGCGGCGCTGACCACCGGCCAGATTGCCGCGCTGACCACCGCCCAGGCGCGGGCGCTGACCACCGCCCAGCTGGCCGCGCTGACCACCGCCCAGAGCGTGGCGCTGACCACGGCCGATCTGGCCGCGCTCGGCACCGCCCAGGTGGCCGCCATCACCACCGCCGATCTGGCCGCGCTGACCACGGCCCAGGTGGTGGCGCTGACCAGCGCGCAGATCGGCGCGCTGACCACGGCCCAGGTGGCCAACCTGACCACCGCCCAGGTGGCGGCGCTCACCTCGGTGCAGGCACCGGCGCTGACCACCGCCGCCGTCGCCGCGCTGACCACCGCCGAAGCCGTGGCGCTGAGCACGCTGGCCGTCGGCGCGCTGACCTCGGCCCAGCTGGCGGCGCTGACCACCGCCGACGCGGCCGCGCTGACGACGGCGCAGATTGCCGCGATCAAGGCCACGCAGGCGCCGTCGCTGACGACCGCCGCCGTGGCCGCGCTGACCACCGCCCAGGTGGCCGCGATCACCACCGGCGCGCTGGCCGCGCTGACCACCGCGCAGGTGGCGGCCCTGACCACCGCCCAGGCCGCCGCGCTGACCACGGCGCAAGTCGCGGCGCTGACCAGCAGCCAGATTCCGGCCGTGACCACCGCCGATCTGGCGGCGCTGACGACCGGCCAGATCGCCGCCATCACCACCGCCCAGGTGCGTGCGCTGACCACGGCGCAAGTGGCGGCGCTGACCACCGCCCAGGCCGCCGCGCTCACCACCGCCGATGTGGCGGCGCTGACCACGGCCCAGGTCGCGGCCATCACCACCGCCGATCTGGCGGCGCTGACCACCGGCCAGATCGTGGCCCTGACCACCGCCGAGGCGAATGCGCTGACCACGGCGCAGGTGGCCAACCTCACCACCGCGCAGGTGGCGGCGCTGACCTCGGCCCAGGCCGCCGCGCTGACCACGGCCGCGATCGCCGCCCTCACCACGGCCGAAGCCGCCGCGCTGAGCACGCTGGCCATCGGCGCGCTGACCTCGGCCCAGCTCGCGGCGCTGACCACCGCCGACGCGGCCGCGCTGACGACGGCGCAGATTGCCGCGATCAAGGCCACGCAGGCACCGGCGCTGACGACCGCCGCCGTGGCCGCGCTGACCACCGCCCAGGTGGCCGCGATCAGCACCGGCGCGCTGGCCGCGCTGACCACCGCGCAGGTGGCGGCCCTGACCACCGCCCAGGCGGCGGCGCTGACCACCGGCCAGATTGCCGCGCTGACCACCACCCAGCTGCCGGTCGTGACCACGGCCGATCTGGCGGCGCTGACCACCGGCCAGATCGCCGCCATCACCACCGCCCAGGTGCGCTCGCTGACCACCGCGCAGGTGGCGGCGCTGACCACTGCCCAGGCCGCCGCGCTCACCACCGCCGACGTGGCGGCGCTGACCACGGCCCAGGTCGCGGCCATCACCACCGCCGATCTGGCGGCGCTGACTACCGGCCAGATCGTGGCCCTGACCACCGCCGAGGCGAATGCGCTGACCACGGCGCAGGTGGCCAACCTCACCACCGCGCAGGTGGCGGCGCTGACCTCGGCCCAGGCCGCCGCGCTGACCACGGCTGCGATCGCCGCCCTCACCACGGCCGAAGCCGCCGCGCTGAGCACGCTGGCCATCGGCGCGCTGACCTCGGCCCAGCTGGCGGCGCTGACTACCGCCGACGCGGCCGCGCTGACGACGGCGCAGATTGCCGCGATCAAGGCCACGCAGGCACCGTCGCTGACGACCGCCGCCGTGGCCGCGCTGACCACTGCCCAGGTGGCGGCCATCACCACCGCTGCCGTGGCCGTGCTGAGCACGGCGCAGGTGGCGGCGCTGACCACCGCCCAGGCCGCCGCGCTGACCACCGGCCAGGTGGCGGCGCTGACCACGACCCAGATTGCCGCCGTCACCACGGCCGATCTGGCGGCGCTGACCACCGGCCAGATTGCCGCCATCACCAGCACCCAGGTGCGCGCGCTGACCACGGCGCAAGTGGCGGCGCTGACCACCGCCCAGGCCGTGGCGCTGACCACCGCCGACGTGGCCGCGCTGACCACCGCGCAGATTGCCGCCATCACCACCGCCGATCTGGCCGCCATGACCACGGCGCAGATCGCCGCGCTGACCACCGCCGAAGCCAATGCGCTGACCACGGCGCAAGTGGCCAACCTCACGACCGCCCAGGTGGCGGCGCTGAGTTCGGCCCAGGCGGCGGCGCTGACCACCGCTGCCATCGCCGCGCTCACCACGGCTGAAGCCGCCGCGCTGAGCACCGCCGCCATCGGCGCGCTGACCACCGCTCAGCTCGCGGCCCTGACCACCGCCGACGCGGCCGCGCTGACGACGACGCAGATTGCCGCGATCAAGGCCACGCAGGCGCCGGCGCTGACCACCGCCGCCGTCGCCGCGCTGACCACCGCGCAAGTGGCGGCCCTGACCACCGCCAGCGCCGCCGCGCTGACCACGGCCCAGGTCGCAGCACTGACCACCGCCCAGGCCGCCGCGCTGACCACGGCGCAAGTGGCGGCGCTGACCACCGCCCAGACCGTGGCGCTGACGACGGCCGATCTGGCCGCGCTGACCACCGGCCAGATCGTCGCCATGACCACCGCCCAGGCCGGCGTGCTGACCACTGCCCAGGTGGCCAACCTGACGACGGCGCAAGTGGCGGCGCTGACCTCGGCCCAGGCCGCCGCGCTGACCAATGCCGCCATCGGCGCGCTGACCACGGCCGAAGCCGCCGCGCTCAGCACCGCCGCCATCGGCGCGCTGACCACCGGCCAGATTGCCGCCATCACCACCGCCGACGCGGCCGCGCTGACCACGGCGCAGATTGCCGCGATCAAGAGCAGCCAGGCCTCGGCGCTGACCACGGCTGCCGTGGCCGCGCTGACCACCGCGCAGGCGGCGGCCCTGACCACCGGCGCCATCGCCGCGCTGACCACCGCGCAAGTGGTGGCGCTGACCACGGCCCAGGCGGCTGCTCTCACCACCACCCAGGTGGCGGCGCTGACCACGACCCAGGCGGCGGCGCTCGCCACCGACGATCTGGCGGCGCTGACCACCGGCCAGATCGCGGCCCTGACCAGCGCCCAGGCGCGGGTGCTGACCACGGCGCAGATTGCCGCGCTGACCACCGCGCAGGCGGCCGCGCTCACCACCGCCGACGTGGCGGCGCTGACCACGGCGCAGGTCGCGGCCCTCACCACCGCCGATCTGGCGGCCATGACGACCGGCCAGATCGCCGCGCTGACCGCGGCCCAGATGGCGGCGCTGACCACCGCCCAGGTGGCCAATCTCACGACCGCCCAGGTGGCGGCGCTGAGTTCGGTGCAGGCGCCCGCGCTGACCACGGCGGCGATTGCCGCGCTGACCACGGCCGAGGCCGCCGCGCTGACCACGCTGGCCGTCGGCGCGCTGACCTCGACCCAGATTGCGGCGCTGACCACCGCTGATGCGGCCGCGCTGACCACGGCGCAGATTGCCGCGATCAAGAGCGTGCAGGCGCCGGCCTTCACCACGGCCGCGCTGGCCAATCTCACCACCGCGCAGGTGGCGGCGTTCACGACCGCTGCCCTGGTCTCGCTGACCACGGCCCAGGTGGCGGCGCTGACCACGGCCCAGGCCGCCGCGCTGACCACGGCCCAGGTGGCGGCGCTGAGCACCACGCAGATCGCCGCCGTGACCACCGCCGATCTGGCGGCGCTGACGACCGCCCAGGTGGCGGCCATCACCACCGCCCAGACGCGCGCCCTGACCACGGCGCAAGTGGCGGCACTGACCACCGCGCAAGCGGTGGCGCTGACCACCGCCGATGTGGCCGCGCTGACCACCGCCCAGGCGGCGGCCCTCACCACGGCCCAGGCCGCCGCGCTGACCACCGGCCAGATCGTGGCGCTGACCTCGGCCAGCGTGGCCGCGCTGACCACCGCCCAGGTGGCCAATCTGACGACCGCCCAGGTGGCGGTGCTGACCACGGCCCAGGCGCCGGCGCTGACCACCGCCGCCATCGCCGCGCTGACCACGGCCGAAGCCGCAGCGCTGACCACGGCCGCGGTCGCGGCGCTGACCACCGGCCAGGTGGCGGCCATCACCACCGCCGATCTGGCCGCGCTGACGACCGGCCAGATTGCCGCCATCACCAGCGCCCAGGCGCGTTCGCTGACCACGGCGCAAGTGGCGGCGCTGACCACCGCCCAGGCCGCCGCGCTCACCACCGCCGATGTGGCGGCGCTGACGACCGGGCAGGTCGCGGCCATCACCACCGCCGATCTGGCGGCCATGACGACGGCCCAGGTGGCGGCACTGACCACCGGGCAGATCGCCGCGCTGACCACCGCCCAGGTGGCCAACCTCACGACCGCGCAGGTGGCGGCGCTCAGCTCGGTGCAGGCACCGGCGCTGACCACGGCGGCGATTGCCGCGCTGACCACGGCCGAAGCCGCCGCACTGAGCACGCTGGCGGTCGGCGCGCTGACCTCGACCCAGCTGGCGGCACTCACCACCGCCGACGCTGCCGCGCTGACCACGGCGCAGATTGCCGCGATCAAGGCCACCCAGGCGCCATCGCTGACGACCGCCGCCGTGGCCGCGCTGACCACCGCCCAGGCGGCCGCGCTGACCACCGCCGCGGTCGCCGCGCTCACCACCGCGCAAGTGGCGGCCCTGACCACCGCGCAGGCGGCGGCGCTGACCACGGCTCAGGTCGCGGCCTTCACCACCGCGCAGGTGGCGGCGCTGACGACCGCCGACGTGGCGGCGCTGACCACCGCCCAGGTGGCCGCGCTCACCACCGGCCAGCTGCCGTCGCTGACCACCGCCGGCACCGCCGCACTCACCACCGCGCAAGTGGCGGCGCTGACCACTGCCCAGGCCCATGTGCTGACTACCGCGCAGATCGCGGCGCTCACCACGGCCCAGGTCGCGGCCATCACCACCGCCGACTTCGCCGCCGTGCTGTCGACCTCGATGGCGGCGCTGACCACGGCCCAGGCGGCGGCGCTGACCACCGCCCAGGCGGCCGCCTTCACCACCGCGCAGATCGCCGCGCTGACCACCGCCGCCGTCGCGGCGCTGACGACCGCCGATCTGGTCGCCATCACCACCACCGATGTGCGCGCGCTGACCACCGGCCAGATCGCCGCGCTGACCACCGCCCAGGCGGCGGCGCTGACCACGGCCCAGGTGGCCGCGCTCGGCACCGGCCAGACGGCCGCGTTGACCACCGCCGACGTGGCCGCGCTCACCAGCGCCCAGATCGGCGCGCTCGGCACGGCCAATGTGGCGGCGCTGACCACCGCGCAGATCGCCGCCATCACCACCGCCCAGGTGGCCGGCCTGAGCACCGCCGAAGTGGCAGCGCTGACCACGGCCCAGGTGGCCGCGCTCACCACCGCCGATCTGGCGGCGCTGACCACCGGCCAGCTGGTCGCCATGTCGACCGCCGGCGTGCATGCGCTGACCACCGCCGGCATCGCGGCGCTGACCACCGCCCAGGCGGCGGCGCTGACCACGGGCCAGCTGGTGGCGCTGTCCACGACCCAGGTCGCGGCCATCACCACCGCCGACATCGCGGCGCTCACCACCTCGCAGGTGGTGGCGCTGACCACCGCCGAGATGGTCGGGCTGACCACCGCCCAGGTGGCCGCCTTCACCACCGCCGAGGTGGCCGCGCTGACCACGCTGCAAGTGGCCTCGCTCAGCACCGCGCAGATCGGCGCCTTCACCACCGCCGACATCGCCGCGCTGACCACCGGCCAGGCGCATGCGCTGACCACCGCGCAGATCGTGGCGCTGAGCACCGCGCAGTCGTCGGCCTTCACCACCGCCGATCTCGCGGCCATGACCATGACCCAGTCGACCGCCTTCACCAGCGCGCAGATCCAGGCCATGAGCAATGCCCAGCTCGACGCGATGGTCGCCACCTCGCCGATCGTGCTCGACCTCGACGGCAACGGCGTCAGCACCCTGAGCGCCGCCCACGGCGTGGTGTTCGACCTGCTCGCCAGCGGCCATGCGCATCAGGTCGGCTGGGTCGCGCCCAAGGACGGCCTGCTGGTGCTCGACCGCAACGGCAACGGCACGATCGACAACGGCAGCGAGCTGTTCGGCACTGCCACGCCGCTCGCCGACGGCCAGCGCGCCGGCAACGGCTACAACGCGCTCGCCGCGCTCGACAGCAACCACGACGGCAAGATCAGCGCCGCCGATGCGAGCTTCGCCGCGCTCCAGGTCTGGGTCGATGGCAACAGCAACGGCAAGACCGACGCCGGCGAACTGCATGCGCTGAAGGAGCTGGGCATCACCGCCCTCGACCTCGGCGCCAAGGCCGGCAGCACGGTCGACCACGGCAACCTGCTCGGCCTCGTGTCGAGCTACCAGACCGCCGACGGCAGCAACCATGCGATGGCCGACGTCTGGCTGGCCAAGGCCGATGCCGGCAGCGCCAGCACGCCGCCCGCCACCGATACAGCCCACGCCAAGACCGACGCCACCGCGCCGGCCCTGCATGAGTTGCTCAACGACCCGGGCCAGACCCTGCCCGGCAGCGAAGCCGCGCATGCCAGCCATGCCGTGCTCGGCCACACGCCGGCGGCCCCCGCCGATGCGGCCGGCGCCGGCCACGCCAGCGCACTGCCGGCCCACGACCTGCTCGGCGACCCGCGCCAGCACCACCCGCTGATCTGACGCGACACGGCGGAATCCCCGACCAAATCGGCGATTCCGCCGCCCGCGAAGCCCGGACACTTGCAGCGCAGCCGGCGGCTCATCCCGCCTGGCGAACCCGCCCGCCGCCGCCCAGCGCGCCGGCGCGCACCGCCCCGCACAGCCGGGCCCGCCCGCGGGCCGCACAGGAACCAGCCATGAAGAAAGTCCTCAACGTCGGTGGCAACAGCAAGGCCATCCCGCTGCCCGGCCAGTACGCCGGCTACGAACACCTGCTGCTCGACATCGACCCCACCGGCCAGCCCGACATCTGCTGCGACGCCCGCAAGCTCACCACGCTCGACGCCGGCCAGTTCGACGCCGTCTACTGCTCGCACAACCTGGAGCACTACTACCGCCACGACGTGCCCAAGGTGCTCGCCGGCTTTCTGCATGTGCTCAAGGACGGCGGCGTCGCGCAGATTCATGTGCCCGACGTGCAGGCCGTCATGCGCACCGTCATCGAGCAGGGGCTCGACATCGACGATGTGCTCTACCAGTCCCAGCTCGGGCCCATCCTGGTGTCGGACGTGATCTACGGCTACGGCGTGCAGATCGAGCGCAGCGGCCAGGACTTCTTCGCGCACAAGACCGGCTTCACGCAGAAGTCGCTGCTCGCCGCGCTCCAGGCCGCCGGCTTCGGAAAAATCTTCAGCGCGCCCAACGGGTTTGAAGTGCTCGCCATCGCCTTCAAGGGCGAACCCGACCCGACCACGCTCGCGGCTTTCGGCCTCGCCGGCTGAACGGCAAGCTGCGCGTTTTCTCCCCGGAAACGCGCATGAACGACCAACTCCCCCGCTGCGCCTGGGTCGGCACCGACCCGCAGATGCGCGCTTATCACGACCACGAATGGGGCCGCCCCCAGCGCGACAGCCGCGCCCTCTGGGAAGCCCTGATGCTCGACGGCTTCCAGGCCGGCCTCGCGTGGAGCGTGATCCTGCGCAAGCGCGACGCCTTCCGCCGCGCGTTTGCCGGCTTCGATCCGGCGCGGGTCGCGCAATTCACTTCCGACGATGTCGACCGGCTTGTGCTCGATGCCGGCATCGTCCGCTCGCGCGCCAAGATAGAAGCCGTGATCGGCAATGCGCGCGCCTATCTCGCCATGCAAGCCAATGGCGAGGATTTCAGCGAATGGGTTTGGGGAATGGCAGGCGGCCAGCCGATTGTGAACCGGGACGGAATTGCGCGCGCAAAGACGGAATTGTCGGAGCGGGTTTCAGGGGAATTGAAACGGCGCGGGTTCAAGTTTGTGGGGCCGGTGATTGTTTATGCGTGGTTGCAGGCGGTGGGGGTGGTGGATGACCATTCGGACGGGTGCTGGGTGGTGGGGGAGGGGGATTCTTGTTAGCGCATGCTGGAATGATGGATTGCAGCGTAGTGCATTGATTGTTTTGGAATTTGTGGTGCTTGGCTGTGCGGCTTTATTCGGCAGATGGCCGTGTTATCCGGCGCGGATGGCGATATGCGAACGACTGCGGATTGCGGTGCAGGATTTGCGCTCGGTTCTAATACGCGGATGCAATTGACCTATGCGCGGAAATTTCTAGATGAATCATCGGGTTGCGCGGTAAATTGATGATTAGGAGTCGCGGCGATGGCAGTGTTATCGGGCGCGATGTGAATGCTAAAACACGTTAGGCCGCATAAGTCTCCTCGCACAATGAACTCACTCCTTGTCACCATTCAAGCGCTTGAGGTAGAGCTTCATCACCCTGGCGTTCGTTGCGACGTCCAGCGCTTGGAACAATTGCTTCACAAAGACTTCCATGAAGTCGGCCGGTCTGGACGCGAATACGACCGCGTGACAGTTGTGCGCTTTTTAAGTGAGCAGAAGGCATCGACTCAGGTGATCTCAGAAAACTTCAATCTTCAGCAGCTAGAGCGCGGCGTCTCGTTGCTCACCTACCGCTCGGCTCACCTCAAGCTGAACGGCACACTTGAGAACCACACGCTCCGTTCTTCGGTTTGGGTACAAGTGGGCGCACAGTGGCAGCTCATTTATCACCAGGGCACGCCAGCGGCGCAGCCCTGGTAGAGGCAGCATCTCGCAAAATGCGGCCTAACCCTTCCTATATGGACTCCACCCAACCGTAAAGACTGATTTATGAGTGGTTATTTCCAAATGTCGCTTAACCCATCATTCCACCGGACCGCCTCCGGCGGCCGGTGAATTCAAACATTGGACATCATGAGCATCTCACCAGAGCAGAGGCATGAGAACGATGAGAGAGTCAAGCGCGATATTGAAAAGTTTGGCTGTCATGTTGTTGGCGTATTCGGCAAGACGTCTGACGAACCCGATTTTGCGTACTCAATTGGAATTCAACAGACAACTGGGTCGCCAGAGGCAATCGTTGTTGGCCTAAGCGTAAAACTTGGGCATGTGTTGATCATGAAATACCTTGATCAGGTGCAATCGGGCAAGATTTTCAGTCGTGGCTCGCCCTACCACGGCTTTCTTGAAGGGTGTTCCGTCTACTTCGAGCCAGTGGAAAAGGAAGCTCTCGCCGAGTACACCTTTGGGTGCGAACGGTATTACAGAAACAGGCCGTTTAATATTGTCCAAATCGTATATCCAACCCCGAGCGGTGTTTGGCCATGGGAAGAGACGGCTTCCGCACAATTCGTAAGGCTTCAACCAATGTTGGGGCGGCTTCGTCCGGACCGCCCGTGATGGCCCAACCCATCATTCCAGCGGACTGCCTTCGGCAGCCGCTGAATTCAAACTACAAGGGCTTCCCCGTCTGTCAAGAAAAAGCCGGCCCCGGCCTGAATGAATTCGGGCGCGTAAACAACCAGCCATCAAACAGCAACACACGGCCAATCGCGCAATACAAACAGACAACGTCGAATTGGCAAGGGAAAGACTGCAAAACTACAACCGGTCTTTGCGAGGCAATCGAATTGCCTCTGATCCTGATGAAAGACGCGCGCGGGGGCCTCGATCGTTAGCCGGGCTAGGCAATTGCGCCATCCCCCAGGTTGAACAGGCATTCTCCGTGCAGGTCCAACCGTGCACATCAACGCGTGCAGTCACGCGAACGAATAAGCCGACGCTACTAAATCAAATGTGGATCGGAGCGATGCGGGAATCGTTTCACGCAATGGGCGCAAGAATTCCTCTTTGCCTGCATCACCCAAACCATGCGCGCGTTCTTCGCTCCAATTGTCAGTACTGCGCGCCAATAGCCACGTCGCCCGGCAATCGAAATCGTCCATCGACTGACCACATGGCCGAACCGCTCGAATTGCCGCGTCCAGAAATGCGCGCCCGAGCAAGCTTCCATGCCGATCACGCAGGGCGGAAGAGTTGCAAGGGCGCCGAGCAGTTCCTTCCTGCTGACCTTCGGCCTCACCAGAATCGCCTTGCCGGATTCATCGACGGCATGGAGTGCAAAAACCTGTGTGGCCAGATCGATACCAACTTGTATATGGACTTCGCTACCCTCGAAAGTGAACGCGATGAATTGTGAGAATTCCATCGTGGCACGTCAGTGCCGTTCAGCGGTTTCCGGGCCGCAGCTTCGGGACAGGGAAGTCCCTTTCATTCGTTAGGCCGCACTACACATGCACAAATATCAACTCTTCGCCGACTACTTTCAGTTCTATCTGCAGGACGAGTCAGCTGTCGGCGATCTTTCGGACTCCTGGGACGATGAAGCAGTTGGCAGGCTTCTGGCTATTGCTCCAGGAACAGTTGGAGTAGGGACCGTTAGAAACATGGAGGTCCCCGTCACGCTAGAAATCCTCGCTAAGGAGCCTACTTTGCGAACCGCAGACTACGATCACATCGTGGAGTGCTCACTTGCTGTAAAGAGCGAGCGGTTGGTAATCGCGGGCTGCACAGACTACTTTCCGGAGGCAGCAAGAATTGAAATCGTCCCCGGCACGTACCGAGTCCGCATTTGCTATTCAAATCTCGGTTCATTGTCTGAGGATGGCCTCGATGGAAACGACAAATACGATCTTCAGCTTTGGCCTGCGCCTTCGAGCGATGTCGTGGTTGTCAAGCACCGTGCGGCCTAACCCCTCATTCAACGGGACGCCTAGCGGCGCCCGTTAATTCGAACTACTACAAGGGCTTCCCCATCTGTCAAGAAAAAGCCGGTCCCGGCCTGAATAAATTCAGGCGCGCAAATAACCATCCATCAAACATCAATTCACGGCCAATCGCTCAATACAAACAGACAACGTCAAATCGGCAAGGAAAAGACTGCGAAACTACAACCGGTCTTTGTGAGGCAATTGCTTTCACCTCTGACCCTGATGAAAGACGCGCGCGGGGGCCTCGATCGTTAGCCGGGCTTGGCAATTGCACCATCCCCTAGAATTAAACCAGCATCATCCCGGCGAGTGCGATGCGTTCCTCGGGGCGTAATTGACGGTAGTTCTCTTGTCCTGACATCCCTGCACCTTACTGAATGGGCGGGTGTTGCAGTTCAGATTGGAGAACGTCCAGGCATTCCCCGTGCAGGTCCAACCTTGCACATCAACGCGTGCAGTCACGCGAACGAATAAGCCGGTACTATCCAAACAAATGTGGATCGGAGCGATGTGGAACTCGCTTCAGATAATTGGCGCAAAAGATTCGCTCTTCGCCAGCATCGCCCGGGCCATGCGGGCATTCTTGGCGGCAACGGCCACAACCGCACGCCAATAGCCACGTCGCTCGGCAATCGGTATCGCCCACATCGACTGATCCTGTGGGTCTTCTTCGATGCGCTCGCCAATACGGCGCGGGCGCCAAGATCGTTCGTTGGATAGCAAGTTTCCTTCCCGTGCTTCCTGCACATGGGCTGAGTTCCCTCAGCCACCAAAGCCAAACAAAGTCGATCACGTCATGCACATGCTCCACCACATCTCCTTCGCGGTAACCGATATAGAAAGAGCGGCCAAGTTCTATGACCACACACTGAAGTCTCTGGGCTATATTCGTGTGTTTGAAGACATTCGTTCCGGGGAGGACGATCAAGCGGTCGGATACGGAATTGAAGGAGGGGATGACAAATTTTGCATAAAACTGGCGAGTGAATCGTCCGCCGCCAAGGGCCACGGTTTTCACTTGGCATTCTCCGCGCCGAGCAGGAATTCAGTGCACGATTTCTATGAGCAAGCACTACGCCACGGCGGAACGGACAACGGCGAGCCGGGATTGAGATCTGACTATGGTCCCAACTACTACGCATGCTTTGTAATTGATCCCGATGGTCACCGTATTGAGGCTGTAATCAATAATGCTGTCTAAAAGCCTGGGTGGTCTTAGGTCGACAGCATCGTTCTTTTTTCTTGTGCTGCGTTCGATAATGCGTGGCTAGGTTTTATGACATCAATTTAATTGCGCAACTAAAATACCTAAGATTTTGAATCCGCGAATGAGATGGCGATAAGTTATTGATCGGGATCGCACAGGCAGAAATCATGATTGCGCCGAGTGGCTTCTTTGTCGGATATATAGTTCATAATAAAAATATTGCCTTGCCGGGTTTGAAAATTGATCGCACGTCAAAATTGACCTGGCAGAAACAATATCGACTCGCAGAGGGTTTTGTTCCTAGCCATGATGAATGTATGTTCATGCCGCCAATCACTCCACCCCGCACCGAATACCAAACCCGCATGCACCGCGTGCTGGCGCATATCGACGCTCATCTCGACCAGCCGCTCGATCTCGCCACGCTGGCCACAGTCGCGCATTTCTCGCCGTTTCATTTCCACCGCCTGTTTGCCGCCTGGATGGGCGAAACGCTTGGCGATTACCTGCGGCGCCGGCGGGTCGAGGTGGCGGCAATGCGGCTTGCGGCCCAGCCGCGCGCTCGCGTGCTGAGCATTGCCTTGTCCGTGGGTTTTGGTTCGGCTGAGGCATTTGCGCGCGCATTCCGGGGCCGATTCGGCTGTTCACCGACCGCCTGGCGTGAGCGCCAGACTTTGCTGCGCTGGTCGAATGGCAATTTGAGTCAGGTGAACAGCAAGCCCGATCAGGCTTGGGCTGCGCCGGGCGTGGACCATGAAGTCTCCCGCAACCCCAATCCGGAGACTTTCATGAAAGTGATGCTGATCGACCGCGCGCCCGTGACCATTGCCTATTTGCGCCACCTGGGCGCTTATGGTGAATCGATAGCCCAATTCTGGCAGCAGACTTATGTGCCCTGGGCGGTAACGAATCGGCTGGGGCCGGATCATGCGCGCTATGGCATCAGCCATGACGATCCGAGCATTACCGCGCCCGAACAATGCCGCTATGACGCCTGCGCCGAAGTGGCGCCCGATTTCGTGGTGAATGGCGGCGCAATCAAATCGCTGCTTCCGGGCGGCAGATATGCGGTGCTCGCATTCAAGGGCAGGGTCGAGCAGGTGGGCGAAGCCTGGGCCGCATTGCTGCGCGATTGGCTGCCGTCGAGCGGTCTGCAACTCGACAATCGGCCGAGTTTTGAGCACTACCCCAAGGGCGCGGTATTCGACAGCGCAACCGGCGTATTCGAATGCGAAATCTGCATTCCGGTGATTCCGCTGTAAATCCGGCCCCGCCGCGATTGCGCCATTTTCAGGCGGCGCGTTCCAGCAGCGCATTGCGCGCCTCGGTAATGCGCAGGAATTGCTCATGACTGCCGCCCACATCGGGATGGGCTTTTTGCGCCAGTCGGCGATAAGCCTTCTTGATCTGGGCCGGTTCCAGTTCGCCTTCGGCTGGCAGATTCAGCGTTTCGCGATGCTGCTTTTCGTCGAATTGCCGGTGCTGCGGCTGGCCTGCAAATCCGCCGTGGTCATGGCCAAAGAAGTGGCCGTATTTCTCATTCAGCCGTTCCTGTGCGGCGCGGCGCTGTTCATAGCCTTCGCGGCGCAATTCCACCTGGTCTTCATGCCAGCGCTGGCGCGACATGACCATGCAGGCGGCGAAATGGATTCGGCCGGTCGATTCGAGTTCATCGAGGCTGAATGGGCCGACCATGTCGAATGGCCGGTCGAGCCAGGCAATGCGGCCCTCGGCGCCGGTTTCTATCCGGCCGAGCGTGCCCATGGTCAGAATGCCGGACGAGCCATTCCAGATGACCCATTGCTCCGGTTGCGGAGGCGGCGGGCTGTTGTGCATGAGCGGTCTCCGGGCGCGTCGCAGGCCGGCGGCCGCGAGCTGGCGCAGGGGCTGGCGGCCTGAACCGCCCCGCAGCCGCGACATTCGTCAGACGAATTGAAGCGAAGGCCACGGAAAAGCCCCCCTGCAAGGGTGTTGAAGGGGATTTTCCGTTGGCAAGCAAGTCGCGCTCCAGAAACGCCGGGCGGTGGGCGTGTGCCGGTGGGCGGCACTATCGGACCTCGTTTGCCGCAAAGGGGTTGAACACTGCCAATTTTCGCAGTCTCAAGTGCATCGAGTTTCCAGAGTTTGGAATTGAGGAGGCAGGCCGCAATGCTGCATCTGTTGAGCAATTGGTATCCCGAAGACGATCCGATTACCCGCGAGCAGGCCGAAATGCTGGCGCTGATGCTCGATGGACTTTTGACCGAAAAGGCGCTCGAAGGCTTTCTGATCGTGTGTTCGCGGCTGGTCGACGATTTCGGTCGTCATCGCACCGAAGATTTGGCCAATATCTTCCGCACCGATTCGCCGCAAGGGCGATTGGCGCTGTTGCGCAGCCTGGAGCATGTCAACGATTGGATCGGCGGATTTGCGGCTTATGAGCGGCGATATCCGGTCACGATCAATCCGTCGAATCCGGCCTTTCCGCAATTGCGGATCATGGGTATCGAAACCTTCGAGCCGCGTCTTTATCGGCTGCTCGATTCGCGCGCGCTGGTCTATGGCTCGGAAGAAAGCATCGCTGCACATATCCGCAGAACCGGGCGACTGCCGCCGGTGCCGGTGCAGGCCGAGCCGGTATTGCGCGCCAAGCCGCTGTATCACTGGTGTTCTTCTGGCAAATGGCCAAGTCCCCACGCATCGCGCGAGGCATTGCAGATATTGCCCGACTGGAGCAATTGCCTGCTGCGCGCCAGCATTCCCACGGCCAATATCGAGAATTCGGCCTTCGTGGCTTTCAATGGCGACAAGGACCCGAGCGCTGAGGGCTGGAAGTTCTACAATTATTTCTTCGAGCCGCTGGCCCAGGATCATCCGCCATTGCGCGGCGGCGGTCCGCAGATTGGGCTGGATGGCGCGCCGCCGGTGGAGCTGCTTGAGGAATGGGATGAGGCGACGCAGGAATGGCGGATTGTCTGGTCGGCGGCTGGATAAATCTGGCTGGCTTTGGCGGGTTTTGCGGCAATATCAGATCATTCTTGTTTTTCACAATATCCAATCCTTCCCATGCAATTCACCGGCACCCTCAAATCCTGGAACGACAAGCGTGGTTTTGGTCTGATCGAAACTCACCCCGCCGGTCCGGAAATCTTTGTGCACATCTCGGCATTTGCCGGGCTGGGCAGCCGGCCGCGTGAAGGACTCAGGCTGGCATTCGAGGTGGAGATTTCGCCGCAAGGGCGCAAGCAGGCGTGCCGGCTGAAATTGCTGCACGCCACTCCACCGGCCAAGCCGCAGCGGGTTGAATCGGCCGCGCCGTGGAGCTGGCCATCGACGCTCGCCATTCCGGCATTTGCGCTGATCTATGCGATTGCGGCGCTCAAATGGGCTGTGAGTTGGCAGCCCGGTGTCGGCTATATCGTGGCCAGCGTGGTTTGCTATTGCTTTTATTCGACCGACAAATCGATTGCCATCGACAATGCCGAACGCGGCGGGCGCACTTCGCGCATTCCGGAAAGCACGCTGCATTTCCTCGCGCTGATCGGCGGCTGGCCCGGGGCAATTCTTGCTCAGCAATGGTTGCGGCACAAATCGCGCAAGCAGCCATTTCGGTCGATTTTCTGGCTGACGGTGGTCGCCAATGTCGCGGCATTCATTGCGCTGGCAATCTTTCTGCGCAATTGGGCCTGGCGCTGGTAATCCCGATGCTGCCGGCAGTGCATAATCGCCCGCTCATATCAAGCGAATGAAAGGGAATGCCATGGGAGTCGAGATCGAAATCATCACGCCGGGCGACGGCGTGCGTTTTCCGGCCAAGGGTCAGACGGTGGTGGTGCATTACACCGGCACGCTCGAAGACGGCAGCAAATTCGACAGCTCGCGCGATCGCGCGTCGCCGTTCGAGTTCGTGATTGGCCAGGGTCAGGTGATTCGCGGCTGGGATGAGGGCGTGGCCAAGCTGTCGGTGGGTACGCGCGCCAAGCTCACCTGCTCGCACGACTTTGCTTATGGCGAGCGCGGCTATCCGGGCGTGATTCCGCCCAAGGCCACGCTGATCTTCGATGTGGAATTGCTCGGTCTGAAATAAGCAGAAAGAAGCAGGGCAGCCGGCGGTGCAATGCCGCCGGTTCAGCGCAGCGCGAGCAGGCCGGTGCCGAGCGCGCGCAGGCGCAACTGGGCGGCATAGCTGTCGTACAGGGCATTGAGATAGGCGGCGTGCAGCGCGGCGTGATCGCCTTCGGCGCTCATCACGTCGAACAGCGAGCGGCGACCGAGTTCAGCCCATTGCTGGAAGGTGGCGGTGCGCACTTCATCGCTGGCGCGCAGCACGTCGGCATAGGCGCGCGCGCGCTCGCGGGCGGCGGCGGCGCTGTCGGCCAGATCGAGCAGCTGGGTTTCGCGCGCGGCCAGGGCGTCGTTGGCGCGTTCTTCGGCGGCGCGCGCGCGTTCGAGCGCGGCGCTGCGGGCGGCGGCATCGGCGCGGCCGTTGAACAGGGTGACGCTCATCTGCACGCCGGCGGTCCAGGAGCCGGCGGCGAGTTCGCCGTTGCGGCCGAGGCTGCGGCCGGCGACGAGGCCGATCTGCGGCTGCTGGCCGGCGGCGACGGCGTCGGCATAGCGCTCGCTGGCGGCGGCCTGGGCGCGCAGCTGGCGCTGGTCGCGCGCATTGCGGGCCAGGCGCGGCAGTTCGTCGGGCGCGATCGGGTTGGCGAAGGCGGGCGCGATGTCTTCGGCCGGCGCGAGGTCGTCGCCGATGAAGCGGCGCAGCCGGGTTTCGGTCTGGCGCAGCGCGGCGAGGGCGGCGTCGCGGCCGATCTCGGCTTGCAGCTGCGACTTGCGCGCCTGCACCAGCTCGCTGGCGCGGCCGCGGTCGAGCGCGACGATCTGGGCGATGCGCGCGGCGATGTCGGCGAGCCGGTCGGCGTACTGGCGCTGCACATCGAGCTGGGCGCGCGCGCGGTTGCGTTCGAGCGCGAGGTTGACGGCTTCGAGCGCGACGGCTTCGCGGGTGGCGTCGGCGCCGAGTTCGGCCGCGTCGGCGAGCCGGCGGCGCCAGTCTTCGAGCGCGCGCTGGCGGCCGAAATCGACCAGCGGCAGGCTGGCGCTGAGCCCGGCCGACACTTGCCGGCCGTTGCCGAGCCAGGGCGTGTCGGCGCCGGCAAAGGCGGCGCGGGCGCTGGCGTCGATGCGCGGATAGCGCGCGCCGGCGGCTTCGTCCGCATCGCCCTTGCTGGCGCTGGCGTCGTGCTCGCTGGCGGCGACCAGGGCGCTGCGATTGGCGGCGAGCGTTGCCAGCGCTTGCAGCCGCGCCTCGGCGCCGCGCGCGTCGGTGGGCGCGAGCAGCACCGGCTTGACGGCGGTGGCGCCGAGCGCGGCAAGCCGGTCGGCCGGCGCCAGCGCCAGATCGAGCGGCGCGGCCTGCACCGGCAGCGCGGCCAGCACGGCAATGCCGAGCGCCAGCAGCTCGCGCCAGAAGCCGCCGCGCGCGGGCGCTGCGCCGTCGCCGCCGGTCAGCGGTTCATCGTTCACGGAAGGCCTCCCTCGACTTGAGCACCGGCTTGAGCAGGTAGTCCATCAGCGTGCGGTCGCCGGTGCGGATCTCGACCGTGGCGGTCATGCCGGGCACGACCGGCAGCGGCTCGCCGTGGGCCGCGAGCGTGGAGGCGTCGGCGCTGACGATGACGCGGAACCAGCCGCCGTCGGGCTGGGGCGGCGCGCGCTCGTCGCTGAGCGCGTCGGGGCTGATGTACTCCACGCGCCCGCTCAGGCCGCCGTGGCTGTAGTAGTCGTAGGCGCTGAGCTTGATCTGCGCCGGCAGGCCGACGCGCAGAAAGCCGAGGTCGGCCGGCTTGACGCGCGCCTCGATCTTCAGCCGCTCGCCGACCGGCAGGATGTCCATCACCGGCGCGCCGGCGCCGACCACGCCGCCGCGCGTGGCGATGCGGATGTTCTTGACGATGCCGCGCACCGGCGACAGCAGCGTGCCGCGCTCCAGCACGTCGCGCCGCGTGATCTGCTGCTCATTGCTGGCGGCGAGGTCGGCGGCGAGCCGGGCGCGCTCGGCGGCGGCGTCCTGGCGGAAGCGGTTCTGGCGCTCGGCGATCTGCATCTCGGCATCGTTGGCGGCGCGGCGCAGGCGGATGACTTCCATCTCGCTTTGCAGGCCGCGCGCGGCCAGGTTCTCGGCCAGCGCCAGTTCGCGCCGGGCCAGTTCGAGGCTGGCGCGGCTGCCGGCCAGCGCCTCGTCGAGCGCGCGGCGGCGCGCGGCGAGGGTGGCGGCTTCGTCGCGGCGCAGGTCGGGGCGCTCGGCCAGCTCGGCCGGCCAGACCGGCGCGCCGCCGCGCAGTTCGGCATCGAGCCGGGCCAGGCTGGCGCGCAGCGCGAGCTGATGCGCGCGGCCTTCGTTGCTCTGGGCGGCGGCGCGCGTCGGGTCGAGCCGCGCGACCGGCTGGCCGGCCTGCACCAGCTCGCCGTCGCGCACCAGCAGTTCGGCGAGCAGGCCGCCTTCGAGGCTGGCGACCAGCTGTTCGCGGCCGTCGGGCACGACGCGGCCCTCGGCCTTGGTGATTTCATCGACGCGCGCGACGCAGGCCCAGCCGAGCGCGGCGGCGATGAGCAGCGCCATCAGCCAGAGCGCGGCATCGGCGCGCGGCGTGCGCTCGGCGATCCGGGCGTCGCGCAGGCCGTCGAGAAAGCGCGCGTCGCCGGGATGGAAGCGGCCGGTGGCGGAGCGGCTCATGCGGCGCTCGCTTCGGCCGGGCGGGCTGGCGCGGCGTCGGGCATCGAGGCCGGGCTGGCCGGTGCGGCCGCAGCCGGCGCCGCCTGCCCCTGCAACGCCGCCAGCACCTGCGCCTTGCTGCCGTCGAGGATCACCTTGCCGGCCTCCATCACCACGATGCGGTCGACGATGGCGAGCAGCGCCGGCCGGTGCGTGACCACCACCAGCGTGCGGCCGGCCACCGTCGCGCCCAGCTGGCGGATGAAGTCGGCCTCGGCCTGCGCATCCATCGAGCTGGTCGGCTCGTCCATCAGCAGCAGGCGCGGCTCGGTGACCAGACAGCGCGCCAGCGCCACCAGCTGGCGCTGGCCGCCCGACAGCAGCGTGCCCATCTCGCCCACCGGCAAGTCCCAGCCCAGCGGATGAGCGGCGGCGATGCGGTCGAGGCCGATCTGCGCCGCCACGCGCTGAAAGTGCTCGGCATCGATCTGCGGCCGGCCCATGAACACGTTCTCGCGCAGCGTGCCGTGAAACAGCCGCGGCTCCTGCGCGACAAAGCCGGTCTGGGCGCGGAAATCGGCCGGGTCGATCTGGCGCAGATCGAGCCCGTCGACCAGCACCGTGCCGTCGCTGGGCTGGTACAGCCCCGCCAGCAGCCGCAGCAGCGTCGACTTGCCGCTGCCGATCTTGCCCAGGATGGCGACCCGCTCGCCGGCAGAAATGTTGAGCGTCACGCCCTTGAGCACCAGCGGCGCCGGCGTGCTGGCGGCCGCCGGCGCCGCGCCGCCCGGCACGCCGAGCCCGGCCATGCCGCCGGCCGCCGCGCCCGCATGGCCGCCGCCGCGCCGCGCCGGATAGCGAAAGCTCGCCTCCTTCAGCGCGAGGTCGCCGCGTATCTCAGGCCGCGCCAGATAAGTGCGGTCGGCGTGGCGCTCGGTCGGCAGCCCCATCAGCTGATCGAGCATCAGCAGCGCCGCCTTCGCGCCCTGATAGCGCGTGGCCAGCGCCACCACGCCGCCGAGCGGCGCGATCGCCCGGCCGCCAAACATCACCGCGCCGATCAGCGCGCCGCCGGTGATCGTGCCGTCATGGATCAGATGCACGCCCCAGACCAGCATCGCCAGCGTCACCAGCTGCTGCGACATGCCGGCGATGTTGTTGGCCCAACTCGACAGCGCCCGCGTGCCCAGCGCCGATTGCGCCGCCGCCGCATTGGCCGCCTCGTAGCGCTTGAGGAAATGGCCTTGCGCGCCGGCCGCGCGCACTTCCTCCAGCCCCTCGACCGCCTCGATCAGCACGCCGTGCAGCGCCGCCTGCTCGATCTGGTTGGCGCGCATGTGGCGCTTGAGCAGGTGCTGGCTGATCCAGCACAGCCCGCCCACCAGCGGCACGCTCACCACCAGCACCCAGGCCAGCGGCCCGGCGATCAGCCAGGTCACGGCGATGAACAGCGCCACGAAGGGCAGATCGCTCAGCGCCGCCAGCGTGGCCGAGGCGGAAAAGTCGCGCACGGTCTCGATCTGCGCCACCTGATGCGCAAAGGCGCCGGCCGACTCGGGCCGGTGCTCAAGCCGGATGCCCAGCGTCTGCCGGAAGATCAGGCTGCCGAGCGCCAGGTCGGCCTTCTTGCCGGCATGGTCGATCAGATGGCTGCGCAGCTGGCGCGCCGCCAGATCGAAGCCGGTGGCCAGCAGCGCGCCGCCGGCCAGCGCATACAGCGTGATGAAGGCCTGATGCGGAATCACCCGGTCGTAGACCACCGAGGTGAAGAAGCCGCTGACCAGCGTGAGCACATTGACGATCAGCGCCGCCAGCATCGCCGAGCGGTAATAGGGCCAGTAGCGCCCAAGCGTGCCCCAGAGCCAGTGCTGGCCCGGCGCGAGCAGGGCCGCGTCGCCGCTGCCGTGGGCGCGCTGGCCGGTGGCGCGCTGGCCGGTGGCGCGCGGCGTGGCGAGCAGGGCGCTGCCGGCGTAGTCGCGCAGCAGTTCGGCTTCGGTGGCGATGCGGGCAAGGCCGCTCGCGGGCAGCACGATCTCGAAATCGGCGCCGTGGCGGGCGCTGGCGATCAGCACCTCGCCATTGCGCATGAACAGCGCCGCCGGCAGCAGCAGCGTGAGGATGTCGCCCGGCGCGCGCTGCACCAGCCCGGCGTTGAAGCCGGCATTGCGCAGCGCGGCCAGCGCCTGCGCCGGCGCGAGCCGGTCGTCCACAGCGATGCCGTCGAGCAGCGCGGCGCTGCTGCGTTCCAGGCCGTGATGGCGGCAGAGCCAGTGCAGCGCGGCGAGCAAGGGGTCGGCGGCGGTGGTGGCGCCGGGCGCGGCGGCGGCGGTCGGGCCGGGCGGCGGCGCGGCCTCGGCGGCCTCGCCCAGCGCCACGGCTTCCGGCGCGCGCGCGTTCATCCCGCCAGCCGCTCGTAGGCGGCTTCCAGCTCGCGCACGATGCCGGGGATGTCGAACAGCGGCGTGTTCATGCGCTGCTCGGCCAGATAGCGCCGGTAGCTGGCCACGCGCGCCGGCGTGTTGCCGAGCGCGATGGCGAGCTTCTCGTAGCCGGCGGCATCGTCGGCGATCAGGTCGGGCAGGCCGACGGCCGTGAGCAGGCTGCCGGCCATGCGCGAGATGTAGCTGCGGCCCGAGCGCGTGACCAGCGGCAGACCCATGAACAGCGCGTCGTTGGCGGTGGTGCCGGCGTTGAACGGAAAGGTGTCGAGGAACAGGTCGGCCAGCGGCAGCCGGGCCAGGTAATCGGCCGGGCCGACGCGCGGCGCAAAGATCAGCCGCGCCGGGTTCACGCCGGCGGCGGCGGCCGCGCGGTGCAGGTTGTCCTCGGCCCACAGGTTGTCGGCCAGCAGCCAGAGCACGCTGTTCGGCACGCCGGCCAATATCCGCATCCAGCTGGCAAACATCGGCTCGGTGAACTTGTAGTTGTTGTTGAACGAGCAGAACACGAAGGCGTCGTCGGGCAGGCCGGCTTGCGCGCGGGTCGGCGTCACGCCCACCTCGCGCTTGCGGTCGCTGACCTGATAGCAGTGCGGCAGATAGACCGGCTGCTCGGTCATGTAGGGCAGCAGGCTGTCGGGCATGACGTAGCGGTCGGCGATCACATGGTCCACGCCGGGCAGGGCGCTGGTGCCGGGCAGGCCCAGATAGGCGATCTGCACCGGCGCCGGCCGCAGCGCCAGGATGTCGGGCCGCGCGCCGGCGGTGAGGCCTTGCAGGTCGATCAGCACGTCGATCTCGTTGGCATGGATCACGCGCGCGGCGGTCTCGTCGTCGAGATGACCGATCGGGACGTGATGGTCGAAGGCCTCGACCAGCCGCTTGCGCAGGCTGGTGCCGTCCTCGCGCGACCAGCAGAAGCCGTAGATCTCGAAGCGCTCGCGGTCGTGCAACTCGAACAGCTCGGGCGTGAGCAGCCCCACCGCATGCAGGCAGAAGTCGCCCGACAGATAGCCGATGCGCAACTTGCCCTCGCGGCCATCGCGGTGCGCCGGCAGCGGCGCCGGCTGGCGCACCCGCTCGGCCACAAAGCGGCTGGCGGCCAGCAGTTGCACGGCCGGATCGTCGGTACTGGCCAGCGTGGCCAGCGGCGAGGTCGCCATCAGCAGCTTGTTGGCCGACACGCCGGGCAGCTCGCGCGCGGCCGGCCAGGCGCACTGCTTCTGCCGGATGTGCACGAAATGCTGGATCACCTTGGGCTGGTCGGGCCGGATCGCCAGGCTCACTTCCATGTAGGTCTCGGCCTCGTCGTAGCGCTTCATCTCCTCCAGCGCGCGCGCGAGGTTGTTGAGCGCATGCAGGCGCAGCTCGGTATCGGCATCGAGTTCGGGCTGGATGTCGAGCAGGTCGAGCACCGAGCGCCATTCGGCCAGGGCGGCTTCGCGCTGGCCCAGGCGTTCGAGCTGGTGGCCGAGGTTGAGATGGGCCTGGATGAAGTCGGGCTTGCTGGCCAGCGCCTCGCGATAGACCTTGGCCGCCTCGTCGCAGCGGTCGAGCGAGCCGAGCACCGTGCCCAGGTTGTAGAGCGCCACGTTGCGATAGGGCGAGTCGCCGCTGTCGAGCCAGGCGCGGTAGAGCGTGGCGGCGGCATCGAGCCGGCGCAGGCCCACCAGCTGCTGGGCCCGGTCGATCAGCTCGGTCACATTGAGATTGCCGGCGCGCAAGGCGGCGAGTGCGTTTGCCAGCAAGCCGTCGGCCGCTGCGCCGGCGAATTCGGTCCTGTCCATCGAGTGTCCTGTGGTCGCGTGATCTGCGTTGTCTTGGGCCGGCGCCTGCCGCAAGCGGGCGGGCAGACCGGCGAGACCGATGCTAGGGACGCGCGTCGGACGGAGTTCGATGGAGCAGCGGTACAGGCGCCGGGCTGTTTGGCGATTGCGCCCGGCGCGGCGGCAAAAGACGGAAATCGGTCACGGAAATGCCGGGCGGGCCGGCGGCTGGCCGGGCTCGGCCGCGCGGGGGGGCGGTGGCTGAGCCGGCCCCGTCTGCCCCGGTTAGCGCGCCGGCACCGCCGCCACCCGCCCACCCCGACCCAGCCGACGCTCCAGCGACAGCGCCGCCGGCACGCCGAACAGCCAGTCGAGCCGCAGCGCCGGCGCCAGTCGCGCGGCCAGCAGCGGCAGCAGCAGCCCGCAGACGCTGCCCACCAGCATGTGGGTCCAGTAGTCGCGCACATGCAGCGCATGCAGCAGCAGCACCCGGGTGCCGGCGGTGGCCAGGATGTGCGCCAGATAGATCGCCATCGACGACGCGCCAAGCGCCGCCAGCCAGCCGAGCCGGTCGGCCGCCGCCTCCAGACACATGCAGCCGACCGCCACCAGCCCGATGCCGGCCGATGCCGTGACAAAGGCCAGCATTTCATTGGCCGGCCAGCGCATTTGCAACAGCCATTCGCTTGCGGCAAACGCCAGCGCCACCGCCGGCAACGCGCGCCATTTGTGGCGCAGCACCGCCGGCTGGAATTCATTGAAAACCATGCCGGCCGAGAAGAAGCAGAAGTTGAAGAACACCCGGCCCAGCGGCAGAAAGCGCGGCAGCGGCGAAGCGATGAAATGCAATATCACGGTGGCGATCAGCACGCCAATCAGCCAGGGCAGGCTGCGGCGCCGATAGATTGCCAGCGACGCCATCATGATGAGAAACAGCGCATACAGGAACCAGAATTGGCCGCCCGGTCGCCAGAGAAATTCAAAGAATCCGCCGAGACTGCTGCCGGTGTTGGTCCATTGCGCGCCGGCAATCGCCAGCAAGCCTTGCAGCAGCGACCACACAAAAAACGGATAGGCCACCGAATCGAATTTGTTTGCCACCAGTTGCAATGCACTGCGGCGCGCCATCGATTCCTTGAAGAACAGCCCCGACAGGAAAAAGAACAGCGGCATGTGAAAGCTGTAGAGCAGGCTGTCGATGCGCGCATGCAGCGCCGCGTCGCCGACCAGACCGGCCGCCGCCACGCCACGCCCTACGTGACCCCAGACCACCAGCGCGATCCCGATGCCCTTGGCGTAGTCGACCCAGGGATTTCTCATTGCAATTGGCTTTCGGTGAATGGCACAAGGCTGTGCGGCAAATCGCTTGTTAATGCGCCATTCCGCAATCGGTCAAGGACGCCTGGCGGTTTGTGCAGCAATGCGTTTTGGCATTTCGGCATGCGAATGAATGCGCCGGCGCAGTTTTGCCCAGCGAAATGCCATCCTTCGAATTGGCAGGTTCGAAGCGCGGACCCACTTTTGCGGGCCATGACGGGTGCGGCAAGGATTGAGCGATGCATGCGGCCAATGTGCCCGGAGGCTGCCGGCTTGGGCGTTGCTTGATGTGGAACGCCACCGCATTTATGAGAATGGAATCACGCCCGCCGGCAAATTTGTGCAATTGCGGCAGGCTGGCCGGCATTTGCGGCTTTGCGTAAACCCTTATTCTCGCTAAAAGAATGACCTAGCTCCGCCGGGGAACCGGCGTTTGATTGCCGCGCAATCGCGGCTGGTGCAATTGGAATAGCGGGCATTTCGCCCAATGCAATCGGCCGAATGGCTGCAATTCGCATTGCGGAAATGCCGGCGGAATGAGGTACAGATTGGATGCCCGATTCATCACGCAGGAATTCGGTGTGGCGCGCGACCGGCCGCCGCACGACCGCTGCCTGATCTGCGCCGCCGGCCTGCTGCTGGCGCTGACGCTGTTTGGCTGGACCACGCTGGTCGCGGGCGGCTTCGTGCTGGCCGACTGGCATGGCCTGCGGCTGGAATGCCGCGGCGAGCCGGCGCTGGCGCTGGCGCTGGCCGCGCTCTACGCGGCCGGGCTGGTCGGGCTGGGGCTGGCGCGTCAGGCCGGCTGGGGGCTGACGGCGGCCACCCGGCTGCTGGCGGCGCTGGTGCTGCCGCCGCTGCTGTGGCTGCTGGCCCATCTGCCGGCCGGCGCCACGCTGGCCTAGCGCACCACGCCGCAGGCGATGCGGGCGCCGCCACCGCCGAGCGGCGCCGGGTCGTCGGCATAGTTGTCGCCGCCGGCATGGATCATCAGCGCCTTGCCGGTCACGTCGGCCAGCTTGAGGCGCGGCGCGATCACCGGCTTGCTGGCGCGGCCGTCGGCATCCACTTCCAGCACCGGCAGGTCGCCCAGGTGGCCGATGCCGGCCGGACCGGCATGGTGCTTGTGGCCTTCGGGGTCGAAATGGCCGCCGGCGGCACCGGCCGGCACCGGCTTGCCGTCAGGGCTGGCCGGGTCGCAGCTGCCGTTGGCATGCACATGAAAGCCGTGCGGCCCGGGCGGCAGGCCGGTGAGGGCCGGCGTGAGTTGCAGGCCATTGGGCGTGTCGGCCAGCGTGACGCTGCCGATGGCCGTGCCCTGGCCGTCGGCATTGACGAGCCGGATCGGCGCCTCGGCGGCATTGGCGAGCGAAACGGCGCCGGCCAGGGCGCAGGCAAGAGGCAGCGCGACGCGCGCGCGCTTGAGTCCGATGTTCATCTGGTCCTCGCGATGAGTGATTGGGGGCGGCGGCTGCCGCAAGCGCGAGCCTGAACCCGGCGCGCGACAGGTCGCACTGCGGGTTGTAACCGCAGCCGGTCGGCGCCGTGCGCGCAAGGCGGGCCGACCGGCTGCGGGGCGGCCGCTCAGAACGGCCGTGGCGCCGGCGTGCCGGCCACCGACGGCGGCAGCTGGGGCAGCACGATGGCCGGCTGGTTGCCGGTCAGCGTGCGCAGGAAGGCGACGATGCGGCCGGCATCGTCATCGCCGATCTGCCGGCCCAGCTGCACCCGACCCATGATCTGCACCGCATCCTTCAGGTCGCTCACGCTGCCGTCGTGGAAATAGGGATAGGTCAGTTCCACATTGCGCAGCGTCGGCACCTTGAACACATTGCGGTCGGCCTCCTTGCCGGTGACGCCGGCGCGGCCGATGGCCGGATTGGCGGTGGCGTAGGGCTCGACCAGCCCGAGCTTCTGGAACGACGCGCCGCCCACCGCCGGGCCGTTGTGGCAGCCGATGCAGCCGTTCGACTTGAACAGCGCATAGCCGGCCAGCTCGGTGGCGTTGAGCGCCTTCCTGTCGCCCTTGAGCCAGCGGTCGAAGCGCGAATCGGGCGTGACCAGGGTTTCTTCGAACGTGGCGATGGCGGTGGTGACGCGGTCCAGGTCGATGGCCTCGCTGCCGAAGGCGCGCCGGAATTCATCGCGATAGCCGGGAATGCTGCGCAGCGTCTCGACCGCGAGTTCATGCGTGGACGCCATCTCGCCCGGGTTGGCGATCGGGCCGCCGGCCTGGGCCTTGAGCGTGGCGGCGCGGCCGTCCCAGAACTGGGCCAGGTTGTAGCGCGAGTTGAGCACCGTCGGCGAGTTGATCGGGCCCTGCTGCCAGCGGTCGCCGATGGAGGTCGGCAGGTTGTCGCTGCCGCCCGCCGCCAGGTTGTGGCAGGAGTTGCAGGAGATGGCGCCCGAGCGCGACAGGCGCGGATCGAAATACAGCTTCTTGCCCAGCTCGACGACCGCCGGCTGGGTGATGCGCGCGGCCTCGATCGGCTGGATCGGTTCGGTGCTGGCGGCGGTCTGGCGCGCAAGCACCAGGCCGGAGGCGGCCGACAGCGCGGCAAGCGCGACGGCGATGGCGAGAGGTTTCTTCACTGGCTTTTCTCACTGATGGCTGGAAGGAGCGCCGCTCACGTCTAGGTGAACGACCGAGAAAAGCTGGTCGCAATACGTTTAGGAATCCTTAAGGCGGCTTCCGTTGCCGGCGCTGCGGGTGATGCAGTGCACATCGAGCCGCCGTGGCCGGTCTGGCGCCGTTCTGTGAGCCGACGCTTGCTGTCATTCAGATTTCATTTTTTGAAATGAATGGGAATAAGTGTGCGGTTCGTCAGATTGCAATGCCGACCGGCTCACTAGCCTCGCGGGGCCATTCACAAGACAGAACCTGGAGACCCGCGATGAAGCAATTTCCCAATGTGTTGCGCGAGGCCGGCCTGAGCCGGCGCGGCTTTGCCAAGGTGGCCGCGCTCGGCGCCGGTGCCGCGCTGTTCGCGCGCAGCCCGCTCGCGCTGGCCGGCGGCCATGCCGATGCGCTGCTGCTGAGCTGCATGGACTACCGCCTGATGGACAACGTGGCCAGCTACATGAACGGCCGCGGCCTGGAAAAGCATTACGACCACGTCGTGCTGGCCGGCGCCTCGCTCGGCGCGGTGTCGGACCGCTTTCCGGCCTGGAACGCCACGTTCTGGAGCCATCTGGATGTGGCGATCAAGCTGCACGCCGTGCCCAAGGTGATGGTCATGGACCACCGCGATTGCGGCGCCTACAAGCTGGTGCTCGGCGAGGCGCATCTGGCCTCGGCCGCCAGCGAGCGCGATGCGCATGCCGCGACCATCGCCACCTTCAAGGCGCAGGTGAAGGAGAAGTACCCGAACCTGCAAGTCGAAGGTCTGCTGATGGCGCTCGACGGCTCGGTCGAGACCGTGTGACGCAGCCGCCAGGCTGAACCGCGACGGCCGGGCTTCCGGCCGTTTTCATTTGCGCTGCGGCTCAGAGCAGCTTGGCGACCACGCTCGCCAGCGCCGACAGCAGCAGCGTGGTCGTGATCGGCAAAAACACCTCGCGGCCAAACAGCCGGAAGCGGATGTCGCCCGGCAGCCGGCCAAAGCCGAGCCGGTGCAGCCAGGGGTTGACCGCGCCGATCAGCACCAGCGCCACGAAGATCGCGAGAAACCAGCGCAGCACGGCCGCCCCCTACAGCGTGTGCGACCGGTCGCCGCTGGCGAAGCCGGGCACGGCGATGTCGATGCCGCGCGCGAAGGCGATGACCTTGAACAGCTCGCCCATCTCATGCTCGGACAGCAGCTTGTGGGCCTCGGCGGCGGCACGCAGATAGGCGGCGGAAGTCGGCTCGCCGGCGGCTTCGATCAGGTCGGCGATGCCGGCGTCGAGCAGGAAGCGGTTCTGCGCCGCATAGCCGGCGTGCTCGGCGCCGGCGCCGGTCGCGGCCAGCGCGATGCCGGTGAAATTGACATGCGCGGTGATGTCCTGCAGGCCCGGCAGAAAGAACGGGTCGCCGTGCGCGTGATGGCGGTAGTGGCACATCAAGGTGCCCTCGGCGCGCTGCGGATGGAAGTACTCGGCGGCCGGAAAACCGTAGTCGATGAAGATCGCCGCGCCGCGATGCAGCAGCCGCGCGACCGTGGCGGCAAAGCCGTCGGCGGCGGGCGCGAGTTCGGTGAGGTAGGGCGCGGGCAGGGCACTGGCGTAGAGCGCGGCGTCGGGCCGGTCGACGCCGGCCTGCTCGGCCAGCGCCGCGCCGACGCTCGCGTCGATGAGCGCGAGCGTGTCGGCGGTCGGCGCGCGGTCTTCCCACACAAAGCCGGCGTCGCCGAGCGCCACGCCGCGTTCGCGCCATTCCGCGCCGGTCCAGAGCACCAGCTGCACCGGCATCGCGTCGAGCACCTCGTTGCCGACGATGCAGCCGTCGAAGCTCGCGGGCAGTTCGTCGAGCCAGACCAGCTTGTGCGCCTGCGCCGGCATGCGCGCCGCGACCGTGGCGCGCTGGCGTTCGCGCAGCTCGCCCGACAGCTCGACGATGCGGTACTCGGTGCAGGCATCGCCGAGCGCGCCGAGCAGGTCGGCCGCGAGCGCGCCCGAGCCGGCGCCGAATTCCATGACCACGCCGCTGCCGGCCGCCGCCAGCACCGCGCGCACGCTGTTTGCCAACGTGCGGCCGAACAGCGCCGACAGCTCGGGCGCGGTGACGAAATCGCTGCCGTCGGCGGCGAGGCGGCCGAACTTGTGGCTGCCGCCCGCGTAATAGCCGAGGCCCGGCGTGTACAGCGCGCGCTGCATGAAATCGTCGAAGCCGAGCCAGCCGCCGGCGGCGCGCAGGGCGGCCACGAGCTGGTCGGCCAGGGCTTGCGATTGCGCCAGCGCCTCGGGTTCGGGCGCGGGCAGGGCGGGGCGGCGGGATGGCTGGGCACGCAAAACGGCGAACTCCTCGCGTCTACACTCGGTCGGACAAAACACGACGGCGCGCGCCTCGGGCGACGCGACCGGCATCGGAAATCAACACGGCTGCGGCCGCATGGCGAATGAACCTGCCTCACCTCGCGCAGCAAGCGCATTCAACGGGCGCCGATTCGGGCGCCGACCGCCGCGTGGCGCTCGTCACCGGCAGCGCCAAGCGGCTCGGCCGCAGCATTGCGCTGGCCCTGCATGCGGCCGGCGCCGACATCGTCGTGCACCACCGCAACTCGCCCGGCGAGGCGGCCGAATTGTGCGCCATGCTCGACGCGCGCCGGCCCGGCTCGGCCACCGTGGTGCAGCAGGCGCTCGACGGGCGCGCGAGCTGCGGCGAGCTGGCGCGCAAGGCGCTGGCCTGGCGCGGCCGGCTCGACGTACTGGTGAACAACGCGTCGGAGTTCTTCCGCACGCCGCTGCAATCGACGCAAGGGCTGGCCGGCGACCACCGCGCCGCCAGCGCCATCGCCGAAGCGCTGGCCGAGGAGGAAGCGCGCGCGCAGCAGCTGTTTGCCAGCAACTGCTTCGTGCCGGCGTGGCTGGCCATCGAACTGCTGCCGGCGCTGCGGCGCGCGCGCGGCGCCATCGTGAACGTGCAGGACATCAGCATCGAGCGGCCGCTCGCGGGCTATCTGTTCTACACGGCGTCGAAGGCGGCGCTGGCGTCAGTGACGCGCTCGCTGGCGCTGGAGGCCGCGCCCGAGGTGCGCGTGAATGCGGTGTCGCCGGGCAGCTTCGACTGGCCGGATGGGCAGTTCACCGAGAGCGAGCGGCGCAAGCTGGAAGAAGCCATTCCGCTCGCGCGCATCGGCGAGGGGCGCGATCTGGCCGAGGCGGTGGTGTTTCTGGCGCTCGGCGGCGCATATGTGAATGGCGTGGATTTGAAGGTGGACGGCGGGCAGGGGTTGGCGCGCTGACGGCATCCCGCGCGGTGAAGCGCCAGAAAGCCGGAATCTGTTCGCTGGACAGTAAACTGCACAGAATTCTGTACTTTCATGGATCGGAGCTGCTCATGGGCATTTCAACCAGCGACGTCGTGCCCTTCACCCAGGCACGCGCCAACCTTTCCGAACTGGCCGAACAAGCCAAGGCCGGCGCCGAGAAAGTCATCACCCGCAACGGCGAAAGCTATGTCGCGCTGATCGACGCCGATCGGCTCGACTACTACCACCGGCTCGAACGCGAGCGCATCCACCTGCTGCTGCTCGACGATGCCCGTCGCGGTCTGGCCGACATCGCCGCCGGCCGCACGGTGGAGGCCGATGGCGCACTCGCAGCCTTGCAGCGGCGGCGTGCGATGGCGGCGCCCGTCGCATCCGATCCGCGGCCTGAATCCGACGACCGTCATGGCTGAGACGCCCTGGCGTGTCGAGCTGACCGAGAGCTTCCTCGCCAGACTCGACGCCATCGAACTCTTTCTTGCCGAGGCCGGCGCGGCGACGGCCTTCGACCGGCTGCTCGATGAACTGCGCGCCACGGTCCTGCCCAACCTCGCGCGCTTCCCGCGCCTGGGGCGGCGCTATCTGGATCGGGCGCCACAGTCTGCCGAGGCGCTGGATCTGCTCGCGGCGATGCCGCCCGGCGTGCCCGACGCCATGCGCGAATACCTTCACGGCGATTACCTGCTGCTCTATCTGCCGGCCGACGAGCTGCGGACGGTTTACCTGCTGTCGATACGCCATCACCGGCAACTGTCCTTCGACCTGTGGCGCTACTGGACCGATCGCTGAGCGCGAAACGAAATTCGATCGCCTGGCAGCGTCGATCTAGCCGGACAGTCATCGGTTATCGTTGCCCGCCCAGCTCCACCGGCCTGATTTCATGATCTTTTCCCCTGACGCCCTGCGCGACTGCCGTCGCCTCTTCCTGCGCGACTACGAGCTCGACCTGTCCATCGGCTGGCATGCGTTCGAGAAAAAGCATGAGCAGCGCGTCATCCTCAACGTGGAGCTGTGGGTGCCGCTGGCCGGCACCACGCCGGCGCGCGATTCGCTCGAAGAAGTGGTCGACTACGACCTGATGCGCGAGGCGGTGCTGGCGCGGGTGCGCCAGGGCCACATCCATTTGCAGGAAACGCTGGTCGACGACATCGCCCGCACGCTGCTTGCGCATCCGCTGGTGCGCGCCGTGCGCGTGACGAGCGAGAAGCCCGACGCCTATCCCGATTGCGCGTCGGTCGGCGTCGAGGTCTTCCACATCAAGGAGGTTTGAGATGAGCGCATTGCTCGCGAAGGCGGACGAACGCCGCGCCTACGAGAACAACAAGCTCAGCAAGCGGCTGTGCCGGCTGGTGGGTCAGGCCATCGGCGACTTCAACATGATCGAGGCCGGCGACCGGGTGATGGTGTGCATGTCGGGCGGCAAGGACAGCTTCGCGATGCTCGATGTGCTGCTCATGCTCAAGGAGCGCGCGCCGATCGATTTTTCGATCGTGGCGGTCAACCTCGACCAGGGCCAGCCGGGCTTTCCGCGCGAGGTGCTGCCGGCCTATCTGCGCGAGCGCGGCATCGAGTTCCACATCGAGACGCAGGACACCTATTCCATCGTCAAGCGCGTGATTCCGGAGGGCAAGACCACCTGCGGCCTGTGCTCGCGGCTGCGGCGCGGCATCCTGTACCGCGTGGCCGACGAGCTGGGCGCGACCAAGATCGCGCTCGGCCATCACCGCGACGACATCCTGCAAACGCTGTTCCTCAACATGTTCTTCGGCGGCAAGCTCAAGGGCATGCCGGCCAAGCTGGTCAGCGACGACGGCAGGCATGTGGTGATCCGCCCGCTCGCCTATGTGAAAGAAACGGATCTGGAGCGCTGGGCCGAGGCGCGGCGGTTTCCGATCATTCCGTGCGACCTGTGCGGCTCGCAGCCCAACCTCCAGCGCCAGGAAATCAAGGCGATGCTGCGCGACTGGGGCAAGCGCTTTCCGGGCCGCGTGGAGAACTGCTTCTCGGCGCTGTCGGCGGTGGTGCCGTCGCATCTGATGGACCGCAGCCGCTACCCGTTCGAGACGATTGCCGCGACCGGCGTGCCCGATGCCGATGGCGATATCGCCTTCGACGAGGCCGATGCCGAGCCCTGCGCCACGCCGGCCGGTGACGCGCCTGTCACCTTCATGCCGCGCGCGGCGGGCAGCCTTCCGGCCTTCGCCGACGACGACGACTGATCCACAAGGCAAGCCATGCAGAAGATCGTGCTCATCACCGGCGTTTCGGGCGCCGGCAAATCGGTGGCGCTCAAGGTGCTCGAGGATTCGGGCTTTTATTGCGTGGACAACCTGCCGGCCGCCTTTCTGTCGGAGCTGGTCGCGCATCTGCGCGAGCAGGGCGAGGAGCAGGTGGCGGTCGCCATCGATGCGCGCTCCGGCGCTTCGGTGGCCGAGCTGCCGCACATCATCGCGGGCCTGCGCACCTACGGCGCCGACGTGCGGATGATGTTCCTCACCGCCAGCACGCCCGAGCTGGTGCGGCGCTATTCCGAGACGCGCCGGCGCCATCCGCTGTCGCCGACGGCCATCGGCGTCGATGCCGATTCCACGCCCTCGCTCATCGAGGCCATCGAGCGCGAGCGCGACGTGGTCGGCAAGCTGGCGCAGTACGGGCTCATCGTCGACACCACTGCGCTGTCGGCGCCCAAGCTGCGCCACTGGGTCAGCGATTTCGTCGGCCGCGAATGGACCGGGCTGACGCTGATGTTCCAGAGCTTCGGCTTCAAGCGCGGCCTGCCGCTCGATGCCGACATGGTGTTCGACCTGCGCCCGCTGCCCAATCCCTTCTACGACCCGTCGCTGCGCACGCTGACCGGGCGCGACCGGCCGGTGATCGACTTCCTCGAATCGGTGCCCGACGCGCTGCGGCTGGCCGACGACATCGAGCGCTTCGTGCGCAACTGGCTGCCGGCCTTCGTGCGCGACCAGCGCAGCTATCTGACGGTGGCCATCGGCTGCACCGGCGGCCAGCACCGCTCGGTGTGGTGCTGCGAGCGGCTGGCCAAGGCGCTGGCGGCCGAGGTGCCGCATGTGATCGTGCGGCACCGCGAGCTGGGCTGAAGCCGGCTAGCGCGGCGTCAGCGGCGGCTGGCCGTACAGCGGCGAGCGCGGCCCGGCGAGGATGCCGTTGACGCGCGGCGCGCCGAGCAGGCGCTGGTCGGTGATGACCGCGTAGTTGTACGACGCATCGCTGACCGTGCCGGCGATCTGCTTGACCACCGCCAGCACCAGCGCGCCGATGATCCCGCCGCCCGACTGGTTCTGCTGCTCGGCCGACGAGGACGTGGCCGAGCCCTTCCACAGCTCCTGGCCGCTGCGCAGATCGACGATGCGGCCTTCCACCGTCACCCGGGTCTCGCTCGACAGCACCGCATAGCTGGTGCCGTACTGCTTGACGCGCAGATACACGGCCGCATCGGCGCCGAACACCTGGCGCAGCTTGGCCAGCGGCAGCGCCTGGGCATCCTCGGCGCCGGTGACGCCGTTTTCCTGGAAGGTCTGCTCGACCAGGGTGACCGGCAGCACGTAGTAGCCGGCCTCGCTCAGCGGCAGGGTGGCGCTGGCCCAGACCGCCGGCGACGCCTTGAGCTCGGGCGAATCGTTGGTTGGCGGCAGCACCAGCAGCGAGGCCGGCTTGGCGGCCTGGAAGGCCGAGTAGTCGTATGCGGCCGGCGCGGCGCAGCCGGCCAGCAGGGTCAGGGCGGCGCAGCCGGCGGCGAGCGCAAGGCGCAGGGCGTTCATGAAGCCTTCCTTGCGTCGGCCGACGCGGGCGGATCGAGCCGCTTGAGCAGCTGATCGATGTAGGGCGCCGACTCGGGGAAAGTGGCGCGCTCGGCCTGCCACAGCGCGCGGGCCTGGGCGCTGTCGCCGGCGGTCAGATGCAGCAGGCCCAGATGGGCGCGAAAGCCGGGCGGCAGCGCGGCATTGGCGCCGCGTGCCTTCTCGGCCACGGCTTCCAGCTTCTGGATCTGGTCCTGCGGGCTGCTGCTGCCGTCATGCAGCAGCGTCTCGTACTGGCCGCGCGGAAAGCCTTCCCACATGTAGAGCGGCTTGGGCGGCGGCGCGGCGCAGCCGGCGGTCAGCAGCACCGCCGCTGCCGCCAGCAGCCGCGCCGACGTTTGCAATCGCCGCATCACTTGCTGCCCCACTGGCCGGCGTCCTTGCCCGCGACCAGGTTGTTGACCGCTTCGCGCATGGCCAAGTCGAGCACCTTGCCGTTGAGCGTGGCGTCGTAGCCGGCGGTGCCGCCGAAGCCGAGCACTTCGCGGTTCGACAGTTCGTACTCGCCGGCGCCGCGGGCCGAGAACACGACTTCGGCCGTGAGGCTGTTGACGACGTTGATCGTGACCTTGGCATAGGCCACCTGGGTCTTGCCGCGGCCGAGCAGGCCGAACAGCTGGTGGTCGCCGACTTCCTTGCGGCCGAATTCGGACACGTCGCCGGTGATGACGTAGGACGCGCCGCGCAGCGTCTGCGCCGTGCCTTGCAGGCGCGCCTCCTGGCCGGTTTCGGTCAGGTTGTCGCGGTCCAGCACCGAGAAGCGCTGCGACTGTTGCAGATGGGCGATGAGCGTGGTCTTGGCCTGGCTGCCGAGGCGGTCGACGCCGTCGGAGAACACGCCGCGCATATAGCTCGACCGGTTGTCGAACTTGCCGACCGAGACCGGCGTGACGGCGCCGGTGTAGGGCGCGGCGGCCGACTGCACGCGCTCGACGGCGACGCTGCGCGAGCTTTCGGTCGCGCAGGCGGCGAGCATGGCCAGGGCGGCGGCGGCGAGGAGGGACTTGAGGCTGATCGACATGGATTTCTCTTCTTGAGGGGCGGTCTGCGGTGGTTGCCGTGCCGCGTGTTGCGGATGCATTGCTGCGGGCCAGAGCCTAGTCGCAGGGGCCTGACGGGACGAAGCTGTCCGGGACGCCAGCGTGGTGTTCTTTGCCACAGGCTTGCGCTGCCGCAGATGCGACGCGGGGTCGGTGGCGCCGGCATTTCGGGCGTACCGTCGCGCTTCCTCCCTTTTGACGCCGGCAGCGCTCCGGCCGCCTCCGCGATGAACGACCTGCCGATCTTCCCGCTCAACACCGTGCTGTTCCCGTCCGGCGTGCTGCCGCTGCGGGTGTTCGAGGCGCGCTACATGGACATGGTGCGCGACTGCCTGCGCGACGGCAGCCGCTTTGGCGTGTGCCTGATCGCCCAGGGCAACGAGGTGTCGCGCAAGCCGGGCGAGGCCGCCGTGCCCGAAGCGGTCGGCTGCTTCGCCGAAATCCTGGCCTGGGACATGCGCGATCTCGGCGTGCTGCACATCCGCACCGTCGGCCGCGAGCGCTTTCGCATCCTCGAATCGCATGTGCAGTCGAACGGGCTGGTGCGCGCCAATGTCGAGCCGATTGCGGTCGATGCGCCGGCGCCGGTGGCGCTGGAGCACCGCGAATGCGTGGCGCTGCTGGCGCGCCTGATCGCCGAGCTGGAGGAAAAGCGCGACACCGCCGAAGCGCCGCCCGAGCCCGGCGCGCTCGACAGCTTTCCCTTCCACGAGCCCTATGCGCTGCACGAGGCCGGCTGGGTCGCCAACCGGCTGTGCGAAGTGCTGCCGGTGCCGCTCAAGGCCAAGCAGAAGCTGATGGAGCTGGAAAGCGGCCATGAGCGGCTGGCCATCGTGGATACCTATCTGCGCCAGCAGAAGGTGCTGTGACGGCAGGCGGCGCCGCGCCGCGCGTCACTCGCTGCCGAACAGCCCGCCGCGCTCGCTGGCATGCAGGTCGAGCAGCACGCGCTTGACCGGCGTGGGCAGGGCGGCGTCGGCGGCATCGGCCAGCGCCAGCCAGAGCTGGCCCGGCTCGGCGGCGACCGTCGGCTTGCGCACCAGTCGCGCCAGCATCGGCACGAAGCTGAGCTTGAAATGCGTGAACTGATGCTCGCGCGGCGCCAGCGGCCGGGCGACCGCGTCGGCATCGAGCCGCGCCAGCGCGGTTGCGAGCGCTGGCGCATCGGCGAATTCGGGCAGCGTCCACAGCCCGCCCCAGATGCCGCTCGGCGGGCGGCGCTCCAGCAGCACCTCGTCGCCGTGCAGCGCGATCAGCATCGCGGCGGCGCGCGTCGGCACGGCCTTTTTGGGGCGCGGTGACGGCAGGCTGGCGGTGCGGCCGTCGCGCAGCGCGACGCAATCGGCGGCCAGCGGGCAGGCGTCGCAGCCCGGCTTGCCGCGCGTGCAGACGGTGGCGCCGAGGTCCATCAAGCCTTGCGTGTAGCTCTCGATGGCGCCCGGCGCGGGCGGCGGCAGCAGGCTGTTGGCCAGGGTCCAGAGCCGCGCTTCGACCGCCGGCGCGCCGGTCCAGCCCTCGATGCCGGCCCAGCGCGCCAGCACCCGCCGCACATTGCCGTCGAGGATGGCGCCGCGCTCGCCCGAGCTGAACGCGGCGATCGCGGCGGCGGTCGAGCGGCCGATGCCGGGCAGGGTTTGGAGCGTGGCGGCGTCGGTCGGAAAGACGCCGCCGTGGTCGCGCATGACGGCAATCGCGCAGGCGTGCAGATTGCGCGCCCGGGTGTAGTAGCCGAGGCCGGCCCACAGCGCCATCACCTCGCCGTCGGGCGCGGCGGCGAGTGCCGCCACCGTCGGAAAGCGCGCCAGGAAGCGCTCGTAGTAGGGGATGACCGTCGCGACCTGGGTCTGCTGCAACATGATTTCCGACAGCCAGACGCGGTAGGCGTCGGTGCTTTGCTGCCAGGGCAGGTGATGGCGGCCGTGCTGGCGCTGCCAGTCGACGATGCGGGCGGAGAAGCTGGGGCGGGATTCGGGCATCGGCCGATGATGCCCGAGGCGCTGGCGCCGGCCGGCGCCGCGCGATCAGGCGGTGGCGCCGCGCTGGGCGGCCGACGCGGCCATGCGCAGGCGCGGCACGTCGGTGGCGGTGAGCGAGATCACTTCGGTGCCGATCAGCGCGCGCAGCTCGGCGCTGCGGTCGTCGTGGTCGCTGCATTCGGCTTCGGCCACGACCAGCTGGCTGCGCAGTTCTTCCACGCGTTCTTCGAGTTCGCTGCTGGCTTCATGCACGCGGCGGATCGATTCGAGCCGGCGCCGCAGATCGCGCTGCTGCTCGCGCACCTGCGATTCGATCGGCGTCAGCGCGCAGTCGAGCCAGGCTTCGGCATCGCGGCCGGCGCGGTCGAAGATGTCGCGCACGCCCTGCGACATGGCGGCGAAGAAGCGGTCGACCAGATTGGCGCGCACCCGGGTCACGATCTGCACCGTGCTGAAGTGGGCATCGGCCTTGCGGCGCAGCCGGTCGATGGCCTCGGCATAGCGGCCGAGCTTGAGCTTGGGCGCCGGCGGAATGGTCATGCTGCGCTCGGCGGCAAAGCGCTTGCCCATGGCGTTGACCAGCGACTGGATCTCGTCGAGCGTGGACTGGGCGATGCGCATGCGCTCGGCCAGCGTGTCGAAGTAGTCGTGCATCGAGCCGCGCAGCTGGGCCGAGAAGGTGTGCTGGATCATGCGTTCGCGCGCCTCGGCGGCGGCTTCGCGCACCGCGTCCTCGCCCAGCACCGACCACACCTGGTTGGACAGCCGCGCAAACACCGCGCGCAGCGCCACCAGCTGCTTGACCAGATTGTCGAAGTCGCTGCGCTCGTTCTGCAGCCGTTCGAGCATGCGGTCGACCGCCGCGCGGTTCTTGCCGCGCAGCGATTCCAGCTCGCCCAGCTGCTCGGACACGATGCGCGAGCGGCCGACCAGGATGGCGTGGGCCTCGCGGTCGATGCTGTCGAGGTCGATGGCGAGCTGGCCGCGCACGATGCGCTGGCGCTGTTCCACCAGCCGCTGCGCCAGCGCCTGCTCGAAATCGGGCAGGCCGCTGCGCGTCAGCAGGTCGGCGTCGCCGGCGATCTTGGCCACCAGCCCCTTCTGCGCGGTGAGCGGAAACACCTGATCGCGCGCCAGTCCGAGCGTGGCGGCGCTCTCGCGGGTCTGGCGCTCGATCTCGCCGGCCACTTCGGCCGGCGTGCGCAGCGCATCCCACATCGCGTCGATCTTGTTGAGCACCACCACGCGGTGGGTGGCCGCGATGCCGTCGAGATGCTCGGTCCAGACCGCATGCTCGGACTGGGTCACGCCGGTGTCGGCGGCCAGGATGAACACCACCGCATCGGCGCCCGGGATGAGGTTGAGCGTGAGTTCGGGCTCGCTGCCGAGCGCGTTCAGCCCCGGCGTGTCGATGACCACCAGCCCCTGCTCCAGCAGCGGATGCGGGAAGTTGATGATGGCGTGGCGCCAGACCGGGATCTCGATCTCGGTGGCGCCGTCGTCGTCCTCGGCCAGACCGAGCGCGCGCGCGACGGCGACCGGCACCTTGCGCGTCTCGGCCACGCGCGCCAGCGCCGTCGCCACGGCGTCGGCATCGTCGATGCGGAAGTTGACGGCGGTCCAGGCGTCGAGCCGGTTGCGGTAGTCGGATGTGGTGCCGCGCTCGCCGCGCGTCTCGATCGGCAGCAGCCGGATGCCGGCCGGCAGCGTCGGGTCGTAGACCAGCTCGGTCGGGCACATGGTGGTGCGGCCGGCGGCGCTCGGCAGCATGCGGCGACCGTAGCCGGCGAAGAACACCGCGTTGATGAGCTCGCTCTTGCCGCGCGAGAACTCGGCGACGAAGGCCACGGTGAGCTTCTCGCCGCGCAGCCGCTCGAGCATGCGCGCGACGCTGGCGCCGACCGCCGGGCTGTCGAGTCCGTGCTCGGCGACCCAGTCGCGGTGGCGCCCGATGGCTTGCGCGAGGCTGCCGCGCCAGCTGCTGTAATCCTCGACCTGGCGGGCAAACTGGCTCATCGCTTCAACTCCGTCGGTTAGCGCATTGGGGGCGACCGGCGACCGTAGCACGCGGTTTCAGTGCTGACAGTGCGAGCACCAGAAGGTCGCGCGCTGTCCTTGACGGATTGCGCGCACCGGCTCGCTGCAGACGCGGCAGGGCTCGCCGGCGCGGCCGTAGACGGCGGTTTCGAGCTGGAAATAGCCGGGCGAGCCGTCGCTGCGGGCGAAGTCGCGCAGCGTGCTGCCGCCGGCCGCGATCGCGCGCCCGAGCACGTCGCGGATCGCCGCGACCAGCTTCTCGCAGCGCGCCAGCGACAGCTTGCCGGCCGCCGTGGTGGGCCGGATGCCGGCCAGGAACAGCGCCTCGGATGCATAGATGTTGCCCACGCCCACCACGATGTCGCCGGCCAGCAGCACCTGCTTGATGGCGGTACGCCGGCCCTGCGCCAGCCGATGGAACAGCCGCGCATCGAAGCCGGCCGAGAACGGCTCGATGCCGAGCGCGGCGAGCAGCTTGTGCCCGGCCAGCGGACCGTCGGCACGCGCATGCCACACCACGGCGCCGAAGCGGCGCGGATCGGTCAGCCGCAGCAGCTGCCGGCCGGCGGCGCCGTCGATGACGATATCGGCATGGTCCCAGGCGCCGGGCGGCACGCCGTCGGGCAGCACCGACAGCCGGCCCGACATTCCAAGGTGAACGATGAGCCAGCCCGGCGCGGTCTCGATCAGCAGGTACTTGCCGCGCCGGTCGACCGACAGCACGGTCTGGCCGGCCAGCAGCGCCGGCGCCTCGGCGGCCAGCGGCCAGCGCAGCGCCTTGTCCGACAGCCGCACCGCGACCACGCGCGCGCCGAGCAGATGCGGCTCGATGCCGCGCCGGGTGACTTCGACTTCGGGGAGTTCTGGCATGGAGGTATCAGGGCGTCACGGCCGGCCGGCCTTGCGTGCATGGACTATGCTTGCCACGGAACAAATCACTTGCGATCGGGCACGGCGAATGGACATCGGAAGGCTCAAACATTCTAGTCGGGCGCTCGCGCTGGCCCTTGGCGCAGCCGGGCTGATGACGGCGCTGCCGGCCACTGCCGCAGCAAGCCGCGTGGCGCTGGCCCAGGCCTCGGACGACGCCAAGCCGCCCGCCGCCGCCGTGGCCGCCGCCCGCCGCGTGCTGCCCGACGAGCGCTTCGATGCGCCGTCGATGTACCAGATCATCATGGCCGAGATCGCCCTGCAACGCGGCGAGGTCGCGGCCGGCTATGCCACCTATCTGTCGGTCGCGCGCAGCACCGGCGATGCGCGGCTGGCCAAGCGCGCGGTCGAGATCGCGCTGGCGCGCCGCGATGTCGACGCGATGCTCGAAGCGACGCGGCTGTGGTCGCAGATTGCGCCCGAGGACCGCGATGCGCAGACCGCGCTGCGCGGTCTGCTGGTCGAGTCGGGCCGCATCGCCGAGGCCGAGCCGCTGCTCAAGACCTGGCTGGCCGGTCTGGCCCATCCCGAGCTGGCATTTGCCGAATTGCAGCAGCAGGCGTCCATTGGCAGCGACAAGGCCGCCACGCTGCAAGTGCTCGACCGGCTCGGCCAGCCCTATCTCAATCAGCCCCAGGTGCGGCTGGCGCTGGCCCGCGCGGCCTTCGGCGCCGGTCAGCGCGACCGCGCGCTGGTCGAGGCGCGCGCCGCGCTCAAGCTCGACCCCAACAACGAGCTGGCCGTGCTGACCACCGCCGAGCTGCTTTCGGCCGGCGACCCGGGTGCCGCGATCGGCCTGCTGCGCGATCACGCCAAGGCCCATCCCGACGCGCTCGAAGTGCGGCTCGCCTATGCGCGCGCGCTGGCCCAGAGCGGCGATGTCGATGCCACGCGCGCCGTCGTCAAGCCGCTGCTCGACAAGTCGGCGCCGCCCCGGCTCATCGCGGCGGCGGCCGGCATCGCCTACCAGATCAAGGATTTCGACCTCGCGCAAACGGGCTTCGAGCGCGCCATCGCGGCCGCCCGGGCGGTGCCCAACAACGGCGGGCTCGATGTCGATGCGGTGCGCTTCGGCCTGGCCCAGCTGTACGAGGACCGGCACGACTATAAGCGCGCCGCCGAGGTGCTGCGCGGCGTGCAGGGCGCGCGCGCCTTCACCGCCCAGATGCGCGTGGCGCTGCTCACCGCACGCGACGGCCGCATCGACGATGCGCGCCGCGTGCTGCACGACCTGCCGGCGCGCGACGACTCGGAAGCCATGCAGATCACCCTGACCGAGGCGCAGATCCTGCGCGACGGCAAGGACTCGCAGGGCTCGTTCCGCGTGCTGTCCGAGGCGCTCGCCAAGTCGCCCGACGCGCCCGAACTGCTCTACGACTACGCGCTGGCGGCCGACAAGGTCGGCAAGCCGGCCGAGATGGAGCGCGCACTGCGCCGCGTGATCGAGCTGCGGCCCGGCGAAGCCCAGGGCTACAACGCGCTCGGCTATTCGCTCGCCGACCGCAACGAGCGGCTCGACGAGGCCGGCCGGCTCATCGACCGTGCGCTCGAACTGGCGCCGGACGACCCCTTCATCATGGACAGCAAGGGCTGGGTGCTCTACCGCCAGGGCTGGCTCGACGAATCCATCGCCACGCTGCAACGCGCCTACCAGCTGCGCGGCGACCCCGAAATCGCCGCCCATCTCGGCGAGGTGCTGTGGGTGGCCGGCAAGCGCGATGCGGCCCAGCAGGCCTGGCGCGCCGCCCGTGCGCAGGACCCGGCCAACGAGACGCTGGTCGAGACGCTGGCCCGGCTGAACGTGCGCTTCTGATGGCTGGGCAAGTGCGCCGCGCGCCGGGCGCCGGTGTCGCGGCGATGCTGCTGGCATGCGCGGCGCTGACCGGATGCGCCGGAATGGCCGGACGCGGCGCGACCGCGCCGGCTGCCGCAGCCACGCCAGTGCCGGACCCGCGTGGCACCGGCGCCGCCGTGAGCGACCTTCATGCGCCCGACTGCGCTGCGGTCGACTGCCGGCCGGCCGGGCTCACGGTCTCGGGCCGGCTCTCCATCACCACCGAAAACCTCGCGCCCGACGCCCAGCCCGCCTACAGCAGCGGCAGCTTCACCTGGGCCGAGCAGGGCGATGCCAGCTCGCTCGCCTTCGCCACGCCGCTCGGCCAGATCGTCGCCGAACTGTGGATCGAGCCCGGCCGCGCGCGCATGCGCAGCAGCGCCGGCGATGAAGTGGCCGTCTCGCCCGACGAACTTGCCGCGCGCCGGCTCGGCGCGCCGCTGCCGGTCGAAGGCCTGCGCGACTGGCTGCGCGGCCGCGACCGCAGCGGCCGTCCGCGCGCGCCTGCAGCCTTCGACGAGGACGGCTGGAGCATCGCCTATCCGCGCATGTCCGCCGACGGCACGCATCCGGCCGCGCTGCGGCTGCGGCGCGCCGGCCCGCCCGCCATCGACGTGCGCATCGTCATCGACGACTGGACCGGAGTCGCGCCGTGATGCCGCCCATCCGCTGGCTCGACGATGGCGGCGTCGTGCTGCCGGCGCCGGCCAAGATCAATCTCTTCCTGCACATCGTCGGCCGGCGCGCCGATGGCCGGCATCGGCTGCAAACCGTGTTCCGCCTGCTCGACCTCGCCGATGAAGTCGAGCTGCATCCGCGCGCCGACGGCCGCATCGAGCGCAGCGCCGGCATGGCCGATCTGCCGCCCGAACAGGATCTGGCGGTGCGCGCGGCACTCGCGCTGCGCGCCGCCACCGGCTGCACCGCCGGCGTCACCCTCGCCGTGCGCAAGGCGATCCCGGCCGGCGGCGGCCTCGGCGGCGGCTCCTCCGATGCCGCGACCGTGCTGCTCGGCCTCAACCGGCTCTGGCGTCTCGGCCTCGCGCGCGAGCGGCTGATGGAAATCGGCCTGGCGCTCGGCGCCGACGTGCCCTTCTTCATCTACGGCCGCAGCGCCTTCGCCGAAGGCATCGGCGAACTGCTGCGCGCCGTTGACCTGCCGCCAGCCGACTACCTTGTTGTATTTCCCGGCACATCGGTGCCCACGGCAGAGATTTTTTCCGCCCCCGAGTTGACACGGAATACACCGGAAATTACAGTAGCGAGCTTTTCGGAAGCCATGCTTTTCGCGGCTCCGGGAAGCGGCAGGCAAGACACGCTCGGCTTCGGTCACAACGACATGGAGCCAGTGGCAGCAAGCCGCTATCCCAGGGTTCGCACGGCGCTCGATTGGCTCCATGCCAACCGACTGCACGGCAGGATGAGCGGCTCCGGTGCCAGCTGCGTTGCGCAACTGCCTCAAGGCGCAAACAGTTCGGTGCTCGAGCTGCCTGCGGGCATGACGGCCACGATGGCAAGCGGAGTCGATGTTCATCCGCTGCTCGACTGGACCGGTCAGCTTCCGTAAGCAAGCGGTCATTTGTGCATCGCCGTCAGGCGTTGCATTAGGGGAGTCGCCAAGTTGGTTAAGGCACCGGATTTTGATTCCGGCATCCGAAGGTTCGAGTCCTTCCTCCCCTGCCAGCATTAGCCCGCCAGGCTTTCCTGGCGGGCGTTTTGCTTTGTGGGCCCGGCACTTTTCACTGTGCGCGATTCCACGTCCCTCCGTCTGTTCGCTCTTGACTCCAAGCACGCCATGACACCCGTCGCCGAAAACCTGATGGTCTTCACCGGCAACGCGAACCCCAGGCTCGCAGCCGAAGTCGCCCGCAACCTCAACGTTCCGCTCGGGAAGATGACTGTGGGCCGGTTTTCCGACGGCGAGGTCATGGTCGAGATCAACGAGAACGTGCGCGGTCGCGACGTCTTCGTGATCCAGTCCACCTGCGCGCCGGCCAACGACACGCTGATGGAACTGATGGTCATGGTCGACGCGCTCAAGCGCAGCTCGGCCGGCCGCATCACCGCCGTCATTCCCTACCTCGGCTATGCGCGCCAGGATCGCCGCACGCGCTCGGCGCGGGTCGCGATCACGGCCAAGGTCGTCGCCAACATGCTTCAAGTGGCCGGCGTCGATCGGGTGCTGACGATGGACCTGCACGCCGACCAGATTCAGGGCTTCTTCGACATCCCGGTCGACAACGTCTATGCGTCGCCGGTGCTGCTGGGCGACATCTGGAAGCAGGACTTCCAGAACCTGCTGGTCGTGTCGCCCGACGTGGGCGGCGTGGTGCGCGCGCGCGCCATCGCCAAGCGGCTCGACAGCGACCTCGCCATCATCGACAAGCGGCGCCCGAAGGCGAACGTGTCGGAGGTGATGAACATCATCGGCGACGTCGCCAACCGCACCTGCGTGATCATGGACGACATGGTCGATACCGCCGGCACGCTGTGCAAGGCGGCCCAGGCGCTCAAGGATCACGGCGCCCAGCGCGTGCTGGCGTATTGCACGCACGGCGTGCTGTCGGGCGGCGCGGCCGAGCGCGTGGCCAATTCGGCGCTCGACGAGCTGGTCGTGACCGACACCATTCCGCTGCGCGACGACGCCGCCAAGTCGGGCAAGATCCGCGTCCTTTCGGTGGGCGCGCTGCTCGCCGAGACGATCAACCGCATCACCAAATCCGATTCGGTCAGCAGCCTGTTCATCGAATAAGGCTGCCGACTCATCTGCACGCCGGCCTTTGTGCCGGCGTTTTTTCACAGTGCGCACCTGGTCGCGGGGCGCACAGCCATTGGAGCAAACATGAAAGTTGAAGCCGTCACGCGCACCCTGCAGGGCACCGGAGCGAGCCGCCGCCTGCGTCGCGCGGGCAAGGTTCCTGCCATCGTCTACGGTGGCACGGCCGCGCCGGTGTCGATCGAGCTCGATCACAACTCGATCTTCCACGCGCTGCGCAAGGAAGCCTTCCATTCGTCGATCCTCGATCTGAGCATCGACGGCGTGTCAGCCGGCCCCGTGCTGCTGCGCGACTTCCAGGTCCACCCGTACAAGCAGCTCGTGCTGCACGTCGACCTGCAACGCGTCAGCGCGACCGAAAAGATCCACATCAAGGTGCCGCTGCACTTCGTGGGTGGCGAAGAATCGCCGGCCGTGAAGCTGGGCCACAACGTCATCAGCCATCTGGTCACCGAACTGGAAGTGCTGTGCCTGCCGGGCAACCTGCCGGAATTCATCTCGGTGGACCTGAGCACGCTGGAAGCCGGCGTCACGCTGCACGCCAGCCATCTCGTGCTGCCGGAAGGCGTGGAAATCCCCGCCGCCGGCATCGAAGCCGCCATCGTGTCGGCCGTGGCGACCGCCAAGGGCGCCAGCGACGAAGCCGCTGCCGAGTAATCGCGCCGCAAGCCAGCAAAAGGCCCGCCCCGCGCGGGCCTTTTTCTTGCCGCCATGAAAGCCATCAAGCTCATCGTCGGCCTCGGCAATCCGGGGCAGGAATACGCCGACACGCGCCACAACGCCGGCTTCTGGTTTGCCGACCGGCTGGCGGCGCGCGCCGGCGCCAGCCTGCGTGCCGACAAGGCCTACCAGGCGCTGACGGCCAAGGGCCAGCTCGCCGGCCTGCCGGTCTGGTTCTGCGAGCCGCAGACCTTCATGAACCGCTCGGGCATCTCGGTGTCGGGGCTGGCCAATTTCTACAAGCTGGCGCCCGACGAAATCCTGGTGGCGCATGACGAACTCGATTTCCTGCCCGGCACGGTCAAGATGAAGAAGGGCGGGTCGTCGGGCGGGCACAACGGGCTCAAGGACATCGCCGCGCGCATCGGCAGCCAGGATTTCTGGCGCCTGCGCATCGGCATCGGCCATCCGCGCTCGCTGGCGCTCAACCAGCAGGTCGCCGATTTCGTGCTGCACCGGCCCAGCCGCACGCACCAGGACGAGATCGACGCCGCCATCGACGCGGCGCTCGACGTGATGGACGACTTCGTGCGCGGCGACGGCGACAAGGCCGTGGCGAAGCTGCACGCGCGCTGAACGGCCGGGCCGGCGCGGACAGCGCGCCGCCGCCGTCAACCCGCCTCGCGCCGCCGCGCGCCCTGACAAGAACTCCGCCGGGCCGCCTCGCTACACTCCCGCGCATTCACCTGATCGGAAATTCCATGAGCCTCAAATGCGGCATCGTCGGGCTGCCCAATGTCGGCAAGTCCACCCTGTTCAACGCGCTGACCAAGGCCGGCATCGCGGCCGAGAACTATCCGTTCTGCACCATCGAGCCGAACACCGGCGTGGTCGAGGTGCCCGATCCGCGCATCGACGCGCTGAGCCTGATCGTGAAGCCCGAGCGCGTGATGCATGCCATCGTCGAGTTCGTCGACATCGCGGGGCTGGTGGCCGGCGCGAGCCAGGGCGAAGGTCTGGGCAACCAGTTCCTCGCGCACATCCGCGAGACCGACGCCATCGTCAACGTGGCGCGCTGCTTCGAGGATGAAAACATCATCCACGTGGCCGGCAAGGTCGACCCGATCGACGACCTGGAAGTGATCCAGACCGAGCTGTGCCTGGCCGACATGGGCACGGTCGAAAAGTCGCTGCACCGCTACGGCAAGATCGCGCGCTCGGGCGACAAGGACGCCAAGAAGCTGGTCGACGTGCTCGAAAAGTGCCAGAAGCAGCTCGACCAGAGCCTGCCGGTGCGCGCGCTGGATCTCAGCGACGACGAGCGCGCGCTGGTCAAGACGCTGTGCCTCATCACCGCCAAGCCGGCGATGTTCGTCGGCAACGTGGACGAGGGCGGCTTCGAGAACAACCCGCACCTGGATCGGCTGAAGGAATACGCCGCGAAGCACGGCGCGCCGGTGGTGGCCATCTGCGCCAAGATCGAATCCGAAATCTCCGACCTGAGCGACGAGGACAAGGCGGTGTTCCTGGCCGACATCGGCATGTCGGAACCCGGCCTCAACCGGCTGATCCGCGCCGGCTTCAGCCTGCTCGGGCTGCAAACCTATTTCACCGCCGGCGTGAAGGAAGTGCGCGCCTGGACCGTGCCGATCGGCGCGACCGCGCCCCAGGCCGCCGGCGTGATCCACACCGACTTCGAGCGCGGCTTCATCCGCGCCGAAGTGATCGCCTATGAAGACTTCATCGCGTTCAAGGGCGAGCAGGGTGCGAAGGAGAAGGGAAAGATGCGGCTCGAAGGCAAGGAATACGTCGTGAAGGACGGCGACGTGATGCACTTCCGGTTCAACGTCTGACCCTCAAAACCAGTAGCGCCGGTCCGGTGCTCGCATCGGACCGGTCACATGCCTGCGACGATGCAGTACAGCCCACACCAGCTCGCCTACTTCGCCAGCAAGCTCACGCTCAAGGCGCCAGCCGATTCGATCGAGCGCATGACCGGCGCCTTGCTCGATGCCCAGGTCGACCTCAATCCGCATCAGATCGACGCCGCCCTGTTTGCGACCGCCAATCCGCTGTCGCGCGGCGTGATCCTTGCCGACGAGGTCGGGCTGGGCAAGACGATCGAAGCCGGCCTGCTCATCGCCCAGCGCTGGGCCGAGCGCAGGCGCCGCATCCTCGTCATCGTGCCGGCCAATCTGCGCAAGCAATGGCATCAGGAACTGGCCGACAAGTTCGGTCTGCCGGCCATCATTGTCGAAGCCACGTCGTACAAGAAGGCGCTGGCCGATGGCGTCGCCAACCCCTTCGAGCAGGCCGCCGCGCCCGGCGCCGTCGCCACGGCCATCGTCATCTGCTCGTACCAGTTCGCGGCCGGCAAGGCGGCGGACGTGGCCCGCGTGCCCTGGGATCTCGTGGTGGTGGATGAAGCGCACCGCCTGCGCAACGTCTACAAGCCCGAGAACAAGACCGCCAACACCTTGCGCGACGCGCTCGCCCACGCGCCCAAGGTCTTCCTCACCGCCACGCCGCTCCAGAACACCCTGCTTGAGCTGTTCGGCCTCGTGAGCTTCATCGACGACCTCGTCTTCGGCGATCTCGACAGCTTCCGCCAGCAATTCGGCAATGCGCGCGACGCCGGCAACTTCGCCGAGTTGCAGCGCCGGCTGGCACCCATCTGCAAGCGAACGCTCAGGCGCGAGGTCGAGGCCTACGTCAAGTACACCCGGCGCATCCCGGTGCGCTACGACTTCAAGCCCTCGTCCGACGAGGCCACGCTCTACGAGCTGGTTTCGGCCTACCTCCAGCGCGAGCGCCTGTTCGCGCTGCCCAACAGCCAGCGCCAGCTCATCACCCTCGTGCTGCGCAAGCTGCTGTCGTCGAGCACCTTCGCCATCGCGGGCGCGCTCGACACCCTGGTCAACCGCCTGCGCCGCACGCTCGGCGAGCGCATCGCCGCCGCGTCGGAGCTGGGCGACGACTACGAATCCTTCGACGCTACGGCCGACGAATTCGGCATCGCCAACCTCGACGACAGCCGCCCGCAAGGCGAGAACGAAATCGCCGCCATCCGCGCCGAAATCGTCGAGCTGGAAGCCTTCCGCGACCTCGCCGTCTCGATCACCGACAACGCCAAGGGCGCGGCCCTGCTCACCGCCCTCAAGGCCGCCTTCGAGCGGCTCGACGAGATGGGCGCCGCGCGCAAGGCCATTGTCTTCACCGAATCGCGCCGCACCCAGAGCTACCTGCTGAACCTGCTCGGCCAGACCGAGCACGCCGGCCATGTCGTGCTCTTCAACGGCAGCAACAGCGACGGCGACGCCCGCCGCATCCATGCCGAATGGCTCGCCCGTCATCGCGGCACCGACCGCGTCAGCAACTCGCGTACCGCCGACACCCGCGCCGCGCTGGTGGACTGGTTCCGCGAGCAGGGCAGCATCATGATCGCCACCGAAGCCGGCGCCGAAGGCATCAACCTCCAGTTCTGTTCGCTCGTCATCAACTACGACCTGCCCTGGAACCCCCAGCGCATCGAGCAGCGCATCGGCCGCTGCCACCGCTACGGCCAGAAGCACGACGTGGTCGTGGTCAACTTCCTCAACCTCGACAACCAGGCCGATGTCCGTGTCTTCGAGCTGCTCGACCAGAAATTCCGCCTGTTCGACGGCGTGTTCGGCGTGAGCGACGAAGTGCTCGGCGCCATCGAATCGGGCGTCGATTTCGAGCGCCGCATCGCCGACATCTACCAGCGCTGCCGCCATCCCGACGACATCGACGCCGCTTTCGCCCAGCTGCGTCACGACCTCGCCGGCGAGATCGATGCCGCCATGCTCGACGCCCGCCGCGCCCTGCTCGAACACTTCGACGAAGACGTTCAGCAGCGCCTGCGCGTCACCTCGGCCGACGCCAGCGCCAGCCTCGACCGCATGGAACGGCTGCTCATGCGCTTCACGCGCGCCATGCTCGACGGCCGCGCCCGGTTCGACGCCGACGGCCTCGCCTTCACGCTGCCCGCGCCGCTTGAACTTGTCGCCGAAGGCGTGGCCGAGCCCGGCCCCGGCGTGCCGGCCGGCCGCTACGAGCTACCGCGCCGCAATGACGACGCGCATGTGTACCGGCTCCAGCATCCGCTCGCCCAGGGCCTGCTCGCGGCCGCACTGCGCGCCCCCTTGCCGCCCGCGCGCCTGCACCTCGACTACGCCGCCTACGGCAGCCGCGTCGATGGGCTGCTGGCCTTGCGTGGCAGCGGCGGCAGCGTGGTGGTCGAGCGCCTGACCATCGCCGCGCTCGGCACCACCGAGGACTACCTGCTCATCGCCGCCGAGGCCGGCGGCCAGCCGCTCGACGCCGAGCTGTGCGAAAAGCTGCTCGCCTTGCCCGGCCAGGCCGAGCCCGCCTGGGCCGCCGCTCCGGTGCCCGCCGCGCTGCGTGCCAGCCTCGACGCCCGGCGCAGCGAAATCGAAGGCCATGTCGAAACGCGCAACCTCGACTACTTCGCGGCCGAGACCGACAAGCTCGACGCCTGGGCCGACGATCTGCGCTTCGGCCTCGAACGCGAAATCAAGGAGCTTGACCGGCGCATCAAGGAAGCCCGCACGCGCGGCCGCAGCGCCGCCACGCTGGCCGAAAAGCTCGCGTTCCAGAAGGAGCAGCGCGAGCTGGAAGCGCAACGGGACAAAAAGCGCCGCGAGCTGTTCGTGCGGCAGGATGAAATCCAGCGCGAGCGCGACCGACTCATCGACGACCTCGAAGCCCAGCTCGACCGCCGGGTGACGCTGCAAGCGCTGTTCGCCTGCGAGTGGCGCATCGACTGACCGGCCCGCGCGGGCGCCGGGGCACTGGCCGCCGAAGGCCGCCGGCCCGAAGCCCGCGACAAGCGAATACCCCCAAATGAGGCGCCCGCCCGCCGGCATGGCCGCGCCCGCAAGCAGGAATGCAGCGATGAAGCAGAAACTGGAATTGACCTGGATCGGCAAGGATGTGCGGCCGAAACTCGAACCGCGCATTCTTCTGGAAGATACCGAAAAGAGCTATTGCGCGAAGCAGCGGGTTTCGGACAACGATCAATTCGACAATCGACTGATCTTTGGCGACAACCTGCTCGCGCTGAAGGCGCTGGAGCAGGAATTTGCGGGGAAGGTGAAATGCATCTATATCGACCCGCCATACAATACTGGGCAGGCGATGAAGCACTATGACGATGGACTGGAGCACTCTATATGGCTATCACTGATGCGTGAGCGCTTTATTTGCCTTAAAAGATTATTGCGCTCAGACGGAGTCTTTCTCTGTCAACTTAATGATGAAGAAATGGCTTATGCCAAAGTGCTGCTTGACGAAGTCTTTGGACGGTCCAATTTCCTTAATCATGTAAGCGTTCGAATGAAGCAGACCGCGGGTGCTTCAGGTGGCGGGGAAGACAAGAGGTTAAAGAAAAATACTGAACATATCTTGATTTATGCTAATGACAAAGATGGAATGCATGGATTTGTGAAATTCAACGATGTGTACGATGAAGAAGATTTATTCGACGTCATTGAAGAGATGCGTGCTGAGGGTAAAAGTTGGAAATACACCAGAGTACTTCTGGACTTGGGGCGAAGAGAATTTTTCAAACAGATTCAAGACGGCAATGGTGAACCAATTGACGTATACACGCATTACGGCGTGGTAATGCTGCCAATCTCTGTGCTTGCCGCTAGAGAAGGCCTTACTGAACAGCAGTGCTATAAGAAATACTTTGATCGAGTTTTTAGAGACACTAACGCGCAGAGTTCAATTCGTACGCGAGTTATGGACGCCACCGCCGGAAAAGGTGATTTTTTCAGTATCGAGTACATACCTAGGTCTGGTCGCCGCAAGGGTCAAAAAATTACCCTGTACTACAAGGGTAATAATTGCGACCTAATTGCTTGGCTAGGTGACGTCGCGATTAAGAAGGGAGATCGACTCGTTAAGCTGGAGAAGGCGGGGACTTATTGGGAAGGATTTCCGCTTAATAACTTAACCAAAGAGGGGGCGTCTCTTTTCCGAATGGTAAGAAACCGGAAGCGCTCCTTCATAAGGTGTTGGAGCTCTGCACTGATCCTGGAGATTGGGTGCTTGATTCGTTTGCCGGGTCCGGCACTACGGGCGCAGTAGCACATAAAATGCAAAGGCGCTGGGTGATGATCGAGCTTGGCGAGCATTGTGACACTCACATCGTGCCCCGGCTACAACGCGTAATCGATGGGCAGGATACAGCCGGCATTACAAAACTCACTAAATGGAAAGGCGGCGGCGGTTTCCGCTATTACCGCCTCGCACCCAGCCTGCTCAAGCAGGATCGCTGGGGCCAGTGGGTCATCAATCGCGAATACAACCCCGAAATGCTCGCCGAGGCCATTTGCAAGCTTGAAGGCTTCAGCTATGCGCCGAGCGCCGATCTGTATTGGCAGCACGGCCATAGCAGCGAATGCGATTTCATCTACGTCACCACGCAAACCCTCGGCGCCGAGCAATTGCGCGCGCTGGCCGAGGAAGTGGGGCCGCAGCGCTCGCTGCTGGTGTGCTGCGCGGCCTTTCGCGGCAATGCCGACCAATTCGCCAATCTCACGGTCAAGAAGATTCCGAAAATGGTTCTGCAAAAGTGCGAATGGAGCCATGACGATTACAGCCTCAATGTCGAGAACCTGCCGCAGGCGCCCCGGCCAGAACCGGGCGTGCCGCGACAGCAGGCGCTGTTTGGCGGCGACGAGGGCTGAGCCATGGCCGGCGAGTTCCTGCTCTATCAGGCGCCCGATGGCAGCACCCGGCTCCAGGTGCGCCTGGAAGAACGCACGCTGTGGATGACCCAGCAGCAGCTCGCCGAGCTCTACCAGAGCACGCCGCAGAACATCACCCAGCACCTGCGCGCCATCTATGCCGAGGGCGAGCTGGACGAGGCGGCAACCTGTAAGCCGTACTTACAGGTTCGCGACGAGGGCGGCCGCAGCGTGAGCCGCAGCCTCAAGCATTACCGGCTGGAAGTGGTGCTGGCGGTCGGTTATCGGGTGCGCTCGCATCGCGGCACGCAATTCCGGCGCTGGGCCACCGAAACGTTGCGCGATTACCTGCAAAAGGGTTTCGTGCTGGATGACGAGCGTTTCAAGCGCGCCGAGGACGATGCCTATTTCGACGAGCTGCTCGCGCGCATCCGCGACATCCGTTCTTCCGAAAAGCTGTTCTGGAAGAAGGTGCTCGACATTTATGCGACCAGCATCGATTACGACCCGACGGTCGAGACTTCGCAGCGGTTTTTTGCAGCGGTGCAAAACAGGATGCATTGGGCCGCCCATGGCCACACCGCGGCCGAATTGATTGCCGCACGCGCCGATGCCGCCGCGCCCAACATGGGCCTCACTCATTGGGCTGGCGCGGCGAAGGGCGGGCCGATTCGCAAGGCCGATGTGACGATTGCCAAGAACTATCTCGATGAAGCCGAACTCGCGACGCTCAATCGCATCGTGAGTGCGTATATCGACGTGGCCGAATTGCAGGCCCAGTCGCGCAAGCCGATGACCATGCGCGACTGGATTGCCCGGCTGGACGACTTTCTGCGCATGACCGAGCGCGATGTGCTCACGCATGCGGGCAAGGTCAGCGCCGAGTTGGCGCATGCCAAGGCCGAGGCGCAATTCGACCTGTTTCGCGCGCGGGAACTCGCGGCGCCTTCGCGGGCCGAGCGCGATTTCGAGGCGACGATTGCCGCGCCGGTCAGGCTCATCGACAAGACGCGCCGCAGCACCCGGCCCGCCGCCCCCAAAAACAAGAAGGACAGCAGCGAATGAATCCGGAAAACATCGCCCGCGCCATTGCCGGCCGCTTGAGTCTGCGCGCGCCCCAGGCCGAAAGCCTGCATCGGCTGGTGGCGGCCATCGATTCGGTGCCGGCCCTGCGCGACCATTCGGCGCGCACGCCCACCGATCTGGCCGCGATGGTCGAGGCGCTGAAGGCGCAGTTTCCCGATCTGTCGGATTTCGAGCGCGATTTCCCGTCGCTGTGCTTTGCACTGGCCACCGGCGTGGGCAAGACGCGGCTGATGGGTGCCTTCATCGCCTTTCTGCATGCGGCCTTCGGCTATCGGCATTTCTTTGTGCTGGCGCCCAACCTCACGATCTATGAAAAGCTCAAGCGCGATTTCACGCCCAACACGCCCAAATACGTGTTCAAGGGCATTGCCGAATTCGCAGTCACGCCGCCCGAGGTGATCGACGGTGAAACCTATGAGCGCCAGGGCACGCGCAGCCTGCTGGGCGGCATCGAGATCAATGTGTTCAACATTTCCAAGATCAATTCGGAAGTGCGCGGCGGCAAGGCACCGCGCATCAAGCGGCTTTCCGAATATCTGGGTCAGAGCTATTTCGACTATCTGGCCGGTCTGCCCGATCTAGTGCTGCTGATGGACGAATCGCATCGCTATCGCGCCAGTGCGGGCGTGCGGGCGCTCAATGAGCTCAAGCCGCTGCTCGGGTTGGAATTGACGGCCACGCCTTTTACCGAATCGACCAAGGGGCCGGTGCCGTTCAAGAACGTGGTGATGGGCTATACGCTGGCGCGCGCGATCGAGGATGGTTTCGTCAAGGAGCCGGCCGTCGTCACCCAGCAGAACTTCGATCCGTCGGCCCACAGCCCCGAGCAGCTGGAGCGCATCAAGCTCATGGACGGCGTGCGCGTGCATGAGGAAACCAAGGTGCATCTGCTGACCTATGCGCAGCAGACCGGCGAGCGCGTGGTGAAGCCCTTCATGCTGGTCATCGCGCGCGACACCGCGCACGCCAGCCAGCTCATGCAGCTGATTTCCGGCGAGCTGTTCGAGGGGCGTTATGCGGGCAAGGTGATTCAGGTGGACAGCGGCACCACCAGCGGCGCCGAGGGCGACGAGATCGTGCAGCGCCTGCTGGCGGTGGAGAGCTATGACGAACCGACCGAGATCGTCATCCACGTGAACATGCTGAAAGAGGGCTGGGACGTGACCAACCTCTACACCATCGTGCCCTTGCGGGCGGCCAACGCCCGCACGCTGATCGAGCAGTCGATCGGGCGCGGTCTGCGCCTGCCCTATGGCCGCAAGACCGGCGTCGAGGTGGTGGACCGGCTCAACATCATTGCCCACGACCGCTTTCAGGAAGTGGTGGACGAGGCCGGGCGCGGCGACTCGCCGATCCGGCTCAAGGAGCTGAAGCTCGCACCGCTCGATGCCGACACGCCGCCGCTGCGCAATCTGTCGGTGCAGTCCACGCTGACGGCGCTGCTGGGCCTCGCGCCGGCCAATGCCACGCCTGCTGGCGGCAGCTATCCGGTCGGGCCGGTGCCTGGCACGGCGCTCTACACCGGCGAACAGACCCGGGTGGTGCAGGCGGTGCTGGATGTGGTCAACGATCTGAGCCGGCGCGGGCCGGCGGGCGATGCGGCACCGGTCGTGCCGACCAGCGCGGCGCTGACCGAGCCCGAAGTGCAGGCCGGCATCGCGGCCCGGGTCCAGGCCAGATTGCCGCCGTCGCAAGGCGAGCTGTTGCCGGCCGACGGACCTTCGGTGGTCGAGATCGTGCGCAAGACGCTGGCGCTGGTGGCCGAGCACACCATCGACATTCCGCGGATATTGGTAAAGCCGAAGGGCGCGGTCCGCTCGGGCTATCGCCCGTTTGCGCTCGATGTCTCGCGCTTCAATTTCCAGCCGCAAGACGAACAGCTGGTCAGTCGCGGATTGCAGAGCGGTGAGGAATTGCTTTATGGCCGATCTTCAATCGTGCAGGAATTGCGGCTGGCAGATTATGTGATTCGGGAACTGATCGATTTCGACGACATTTCCTATGACGATCACGGCGATCTGCTCAATGAATTGGCCGAACAGGTGGTGGCGCATTTCCGGTCCTATCTGAAGTCCGAAGATGAATTGCACAGCGTGCTCGGCAATCATGCAAAGTCGATTGCCGACAATCTACATGCGCAACTGGCCCGCAATCATTTCGAGAGCGCCGATGAAACCGAGGTGGTGGTCAGCCAGGGTTTCACGCCCTTGCGTCCGTGCGCGGTCACGGCCCAGGGCGAGGTGCTTGCGCTGCATCAGCCGCCTGCCGACCGCAGCCGCATTGCGGCGCTGGTGTACGGGGGCTTCAGCCGTTGCGCCTACACCTTCCAGAAGTTTCACTCGGATACCGAGCGGGTGCTGGCCGTGATTCTTGAGCGCGATTCGCAGCGCTGGTTTCGGCCGGTGGCCCAGCAATTCAATATCTATTACCGCCGGGGCGTGGAGCAGCCGGAATATGTGCCGGATTTCGTGGCTACGACCCGACTGGAGAATCTGCTCATCGAAACCAAGCGCGCCGGCGATATCGAAACCGACGAAGTGCGGGCCAAGGCGCTGGCCGCTGCGCAATGGTGCGCACATGCATCCGATTATTCGCGCCGGAACGGCGGCAAGCCCTGGCGGTATTTGCTGATTCCGCATGACGCGGTGCAATCGAATGCCACGCTCGATGCGCTGGCCCAGCGTTTCGAATGGCGCGGCTGAGCGCCGCAGCCCGGGATTGGCGGCATGCATTTTTTCAATTCACCGCGCGAGCAGTTCTTTCGGCCGCTGACGCATGGCAACCGTGAGTTGTGCGCGACGGTGCTGCGTCAGTTGCACGAGCGCGTGCACGGCACGAATGCCGATTATTCGGAGCCGCTGACGCGGGAAATCGTCATCGAGGTAATCGTGCGTGCGCTGGCCGATCCGGCACTGCGAGCCCAGGCCTTCGACGATGGCCGGGCGGTGTCGGCAGAAGAGGAGCGGACTTGCGCCGGCGAATTGCTGCTCAAGCTCAAGCAGCATGGCTGGATCGAGGATTACCGCGATCCGATCGATCTGCGGCCCACGCTCAAGCTCAGTCGTGCCGGCAAGGCTTTCAGCCAGACCTTTGCCGAACTCGACGATTCGCGTACCCGTACCCGGCAACGCAACATGCGCTCGGCGCGCAAGGCGCTGGCGGCCTTTCTCGACAGCCAGGATGCCGACGAGCTGCTCGATGCGCATGAATTCGCCAGCCGCGTCGTGCAGGACTTGCAGGACGACATCGAGTATTTCCGCCAGCTGATCCAGAGCCTCACACGCGAAGCGCTGGCCCAGCAGGTGGCCTGGAGCGAGTTCAACGAGTTCATCGAAAAGCGCTTTGCGCGCGAGTACGCGGTGCGACTGGTGGCCGACTCGGCCGAGCGTCATCGCGGTCACATCGCCGAGGCGCTCGACCGCGTGCTGGCCTTGCCCGGCGACGCGCGCATGGCGATCGATGCGCATCTGCTCCAGCGCGCGCCTTGGCTGGAGCGCGAGACCCAGGGTCGCAGTCCGATGCAATGGCTGGCCGACCGCATTCAGACCATGGTCGATGCGGCCTGCGAAACCAAGCTGCCGATGCTGCGCTCGGAGATGAACAACTATGTGCGCCGCTTTGCGAGCCTGCTGCGACAGGCGCTGTCGCTCGATTACGGTGCCGAATCGCCGCTTGGGCGAACGATGGGCTGGCTCAAGGAGCAGCCGGCGCCGGCACGCCTGACCTTGCTCGACGTGCTTGGCGGACGGCTTGCCATGAGCGAGGTCCGACTGGCACCGGCGGTGCTGCGCTGGGCACCGCAGCGGCGCGACGAGTTGCCGGCGGTAGCGATGGCGCCGCTGGTCATCGACGCGGCCAGTCGGCTTGACGCTGCGTTGCGGCGCGCCGAGGCCGAGGCCTTCGCGCTCGGCGACCGAGACTTGCTGGCCGGTCTGCTGCCGCTGCTTGAGCGTGGCCCGATCGGTCTGGGCGACCTGACCGTCAAGACGGCCCGCGATGCCTTGCGGGTGTTGCACGCGGTCGGCGCGGCGCGTTCGCCAGAAGGGCGGGTGCATGTCGATGTGCGCCGCCGTCCCGGGCGGATCGAGAACGAATTTTTCGTTGCCGACGATTACGAGCTGGCAGCGCGCGAGTCGCGCGGCACGGCTCGCTGACTTTTCTGCCGCCGCCAAGCCATGCTGCCCACTCTTGCCCAGGTACTCGATCAGCGTCTGTCGACCGAGGGGAGTGGCCGGCTGGGTCGCACGCGGTTTGCCGAACTGGTGGCGCGGCTGTTGGCGGGCGGCGTGTTGTGGCGCGACTGGTCGCGCAGCGAGGCCGCGCTGTATGACGACGCTGGCGAATGCGAGGAGCTGCTGCGCGAGTGGTTTGGGGCGGTGGGTTTCTATCTGGCCCACGATGCCGATGCACGCATCTTTCGGCTGCATCCGCCCGGCGAGCGCGCCGAGGTCGATGGCGACGCCGACGTTGGCCGGCAATTGCGTGCCCGGCTGTCGCGCGACTTCGTCGCGGCAGTGATTGCACTGCGCTTTCTGTACACCGAGGCGCTGACCGGCCGGCGTGCGCTGCTCGACGAGCGTTTGCCGATCAGCCTTGAAGAGCTTTCGCAGGCGGTGGTTTCGCTGCTTGGGCATCAGCTGCCGACTTCGGCGACCGATCGACTGGGCCTGCTGCGCGAACTGCGGCGCCATCGGGTCATCCAGTACGAGGGCGACGATGCCAGTTCGATGGAGATGGGGCTTGCCGTGCTGCGGCCGGTCATGAGCTTTGTCAGCGACGAGGCGCTCGACGATGCGCTGCGCGTGGCCGGACTGCGGCATCCGCCGGCGCCGGCGGCCGAGGATGCCGCCGCATGAAGATCGCCAAGCTGCTGACCTGGCACTGGGGCTCGCTCGAAAATCGCGAATGGGTGTTTGCGGACACGGTGCTGCTGACCGGCGAATCGGGGTCGGGCAAGTCGACCTTGCTCGATGCGATTCAGGTGGTGCTCACGGCGGCGCGCCAGCATCTGGTGCATTTCAACATCGGCCAGGACGAATCGACGCAGACCCGGCGCGGTGGCAAGGAGCCGCGCACCTTGCCGGCCTATGCCACTGGCCAGCAGGCCGACGGCGTATTTCTGCGGCCGCAGTCCACCACCTACGTCGCCATCGTTTTCGAGGCTTCGCCGCAGGCCGGCGAGACGGCCGCACCGCTCACCGCGCTGGTGGGGCTGGAGGCCTCGGTGGAGGCGCAGCGTGCCCAGTACGTGCGCGGGCCATGGTTCTTTCTCGTGCGCGGTGCGCTCGAATTTGCCCAGCTCACCCGCACCGCGCCGACCGATGGCCAGCGCGAGCCGCTGCCCTTGCGCGATCTTTACGTCCATTTGCAGCGCCAGTGCGGGACCGAGGCGGTTCAGCGCTTCGAGGAGAACAAGGGGCGCTATCTCCAGCATCTGTACGGTGCGCTGATGGGCAAGACCTCGGTCGGCGAACCCGAGGCCAATCGCGCGGCGCGGTCGATCGTGAAGGCCATGGCCTACAAGGAACTCGGCAACGTCAACGAACTGGTGCGCGACGAGATTCTGGAACCGCACGATTTCGGCCCCGACCTCGAAAAGATGCGTCAGCTGATGCGCTCGATGGCCGACCTCAAGGCCGAAGCCGAGCGGTTCGAGCGCAATCTGAACCGACTCGACGCCACTGCCGAATGCGCCGACCGCGTGCTCGACGAGGCGCGTCGCTTTGTCGTGACGACCATTGCGCATGCCCTGCGCACCCGTGCCGACACCGGTGCCGAGCTGGACTCATGCCGGCGCCAGATCGATGCCGCCCTGCGGCGGCACGAGGGCTTGCAGGCGCATCAGGATTCGCTGGCGGCAGAAGAGCAACAGTTGCGCGGCCAGCGCGAGACCGTGGTCGCGCGTCTGCAAGACAGCGATGTGGCGCGTCAGAAGGCAGCGCTCGACAACGAGGTCCGGATCCAGGCCGACCAGTTCCGTCTGCACTGGAAGAATCTGCGCGCGGCCATCCACGGTCTGGCTGGTCTGTTTACCCAGCTGCGCGGACTGATCGTCTTCGACCTGACGGCCTTGCCCGAGGTTGCCGCTGCGGTGGATCGCCTGCATGAGCCGACGCGCCGGCTGCTGGCGCTCTGGCCGGTGCTGGCCGATGGCTACGACCGCGATGCCCGGCTCGACGCCGAACTGCCGGGGGCGGAGCTGGATGCATTCGATGCCGATCTGGCCCGGGTTGGCGCAGACATCCACGGTGCGGATGAGGCCGCTCTCGGTCCGTCGGTATTGCGTGCGCTGACCGCGACCAGTGTCGAGTTGGCCAGGCTGCAAGACGAGCGGACCGAGCGCGATGCCGAGTTGCGCCTGCTTCAGGCCGGCCGCGTGCCCGGGTCGCGCGAGGCGCCCCGGGCGGTGGAGCTGATCGAGCATGACTATCCGGAGGCCCGGCCGCATCTGCTGTGGCAGCTGGTCGAGCCCAGGCCGGGCTCGACCTGGCAGAACGCGATCGAGGGCTATATGGGCGGCGACCGCTTCGCGATCATTGTCGAGGCAGGTTGGGAGGCGCGTTGTGCCCGACTGGTCAAGCGGCATTTCGCTTCGCGTTCGCCCAAGGTGGTTCAGGGCAGCAAGGCGCTCGCCGATACCGGCGGGCGCCAGCCCGAGGCTCAGGCCGTGCTGCACGAGCTTGTCTGTCGCCATCCGGTGGCCTGGGCCTTCTTGCTGGCCCAGTACGGCCGCGTGCGCAAGGTGGCGGATGAAGACGAACTCGCCCGCACCTCGCAAGGGCTGATGGAAGAAGGCATCGGCAGTCGCGGCTACGGCATGTTTGCCTGCCGCCTGCCCGATGCGGAACTGGCCTTTGGCGAGGCCGCGCGGCGGCGCCGGCGTCTTGCCTGCGAGGCCGAGCTGGCACGGCTTGGTCGCGAGATTGCCGCCTGTGAACAGAGGCAGCGCGAGCTTGGCCTGTTGGTACGCATGTTTCAGGGCGCGAGCTTTGTGCCGATCGAGCCACTCGCGCTTGCGGTGCTCGAAGCCCAGCGCCAGCATGCCCATTCCGCGCAGGCACTCAAGGCGCTCGATCTGTCGTCGATCGAGGCGTTGTTTGCCGAGCGTGACGCGCTCGACCGCCGCATCGCCGAAGTCCGCGAGCGCAAGGAACAGGAGCTGCAGGAATTCGGCGCCGTGGGCGATCAGCTCAAGCGACTGCGTGAGCAGGACGCCGAGTTCGATCGGCGCCTGCCTGCGCTCGACCTTGAATGCACGCTCCAGATGACCTGGGTGGCCCGTTTCACCTCGGTCGCGCATGACACGGCGACCGAGGCCCAGCTGGTCGCCGACGCCCACGCACTGGCGGTCGACGAAGCGGTGTCGCGCGATGCGATGCGTCAGCGCATCGCCAGCCTGCGTTCGTCCATCCCGCACGGCATGCGCGAGCTGGGCGACAAGGTCGGCCTCTATCTTTCGGGCGCCCGCGGCGAATCGGAGCGCTTTCTCTGGTCCGACGCGCCGCGCAACGTCGACAAGCTGGAGGAATTGCTCGGCGTGGTGGTGAACACCGGCGCCGCCGTGGCCGAGCAGGTCCGGCGCCAGCGGGCGATCGGGCTGGCCGAGAACGCCGGCCGACTGCGCGACGCCGAGTCCAACTTCAATGCCGTGTTCACGACGAGTTTCTGCTTCAAGGTGCGTGACGACGTGCGGCGCGGACTGGACACGTTGCGGCGCTTGAACCAGCACTTGGCCAATCTGCGCTTTGGCGCCGACAGCTTTCGCCTGCAATGGGAATGGGTACCGGCCAAGCAGAAGGTGTTCGAGTTCTTCGAGGCGGTCGAGCAGGCAGCCGAGGGGCTGGAGCGCGAGCGCGGTTCGCTGTTCGACTCGCCCTTGCTGAGCGACGAGCAGCGCGCCACGGCGGGGCAGATTCGGCAGTGGCTGCTCGATGCCGACCAGGGCAGCGGCGAACGCGCACTGCGCGAGCTGGCCGACTTTCGCAACTACCGCCGCTACGACATCGTGCGCAGCAATGCCGTCGGTCAGACCCGACTTTCCACCTGGGGCACGGGCTCCGGCGGCGAACTGGAAACGCCGTTCTACGTGGTGCGCTCGGCTGTGCTGGCACATGCGCTCGGGCATTTCGGGCCGGACCGGCGCGGTGGATCGGCGCTGCGCCTGATGCTCAGCGACGAGGCGTTTTCCAAGATGGACGAAGCCCGGTCGCGCAGCGTGTTGCGATTCTTGTCGGGCACGCTCGGCTTGCAGCTGGTGGTTGCCATGCCCACGGCCAAGTCGGGTGCGGTCAAGCCCGAGTTCGACAAGGAGTTCACCTTCTCCAAGGTCTACGGCCGGCGTGGCGACCAGGAGCTGTTCCACAGCGAGGTGCAGGAAAAGCTCCATCACCGAGAACCCATGGCGCGACTCTGGGCCGAGCAGATCGCGCAAAGCCGTGCCGCCGCGCAGGCGGCCTATCTTGCTTCATTGCCGCCCGATGTCGATGCCCCACGCGACTCCTGATCCCTTCATCCGGCGCCTTGCGCTGCGCCTGCTTGAGCGGGCGGAGCGCACGACTGGCGACGGGCCGGTGCGGCTTGCGCTGGATCGACGTGCGGCGCCCGAGTTGTTCGATTGCCACGATCAAGATGAGCTCGACCGTTGGCGCCTGCTGATCGAGGCCTGGTGCGAAGGTGGTGCGGTCCGGCTCAAGCTCGGGCCGGCGCGCGAATTTGCCGGCTTTACCGACCGTCGCCCGCAGATCGAACTGCTCGACTTCGATGGACTGGCTGCGGCGGTGGGTCATGTGCGCCGCGATGAGCGCTGGGAGCGGCGCTTGCTCGACCATTTGCGCGGTCGCTGGGCGGTTGCCGCGCCCGTCGGCGTCGATGTGCTGGCGCTGCTCGATTACCTCGCGCGCAACCCGCTGGCGGGTCTGAGCGGCCTCGTGCCGGAGGAGGCGGCAGCCAGTCTCGAAGCGCTGCATGCACTGTGTGTCGCGCGCCGGTCGATGCCTTTGCGCGAGGCGTCGGCCCGTGCCTTCCAGGGCCGCTCCAAGCTGCTCGACAGCCGCGACGAACTGCTGCGTTTGCTTGGCGCAACGCCAGGTCAATTTCACGAGGGGCCGATCCAGCTGCTGGTCGACTTGCCGGTCGACTTCGACGCTGTACTTTTCGTCGAAAACCTCGTCACCTTTGAGCGCATGGCCGACTGGCGCGCTGGCAGCTGGCAGCGCAGCGCGCTGGTGTACGCGGCTGGCTTCAGGGGCGGCGCCCGTCGTCTGCGGTCGCGCGCTGCCTGCCGGCTGTATTTGCGCACGGGCGCCGATTGCGCCACTGCGGCGCCTGCCCGGCAGGCCGGATTGCTGCGGCTGGAAGATTGGCTGTTCGGTGCGCAGGCCTTGCCGGTGAGCTTTTTCGGCGATCTCGATTTCGCGGGCATGGCCATCCTGCGCAGCCTGCGCGAGACCTTGGGTGCGGTGAATGCCTGGCAGCCCGGCTATGCCCCGCTGGCTACCGAGCTGGTGGCAGGCGGCGGGCATCTCCCGGCGCAGGCCGCCAAGGAGCAGCAGACCGATCCGGGGACGACCGGTTGCGACTATGCCGACCGAGAATTGCTCGAACTCCTGCGCAGAACTGGCCGCTTCGTCGATCAGGAATGGTTCGCGCCGGATCGACCGGACTGGACCTGAGATCGACCAGGCACAAGCGCGCCGCACTTCCTTCGCCCGCACCCGCCGCCCCGCTAGCATCGCCGCGCCTTCTCCCCCACACAGGACAGCAACATGGCGCTCTACACCGGCACGGCGGGCAGTGAACTCATCGCGGGCACGGCCGGCATTGCCGATCAGGCAGCGATCGCCGCGAGCGACGAGGCGGTCGTGCTCGGGCTCGATGCGCTCGGCCGCTGGACCGTCAGCTCGACCGCGACCGGCAACGACACGCTGTCCAGCATCGAGACGCTGCGGCTCGACAACGCCAGCTTTGCGCTGCGCAGCGGCGGCATCCAGCCGGTCAATGCCAGCAATGCCAATCCCGACGCCCAGACCGATGCGGTGATCGCGCCGTTGGCCGACGGCGGCTATGTGGTGGTGTGGCAAAGCCTCACCGGCGGCGACTACGAGATCTATTCGCAGCGCTTTTCCGGCGCCGGCGAAAAGCTGGGCGGCGAGACGCATGTCAACACCACCACGGCCGGGCTGCAGTACCGGCCGCAGGTGGCAACGCTGGCCGACGGCAGCTATGTGGTGGCCTGGGAGCAGGTCGGCAGCACTTCCGACATCGTGTTGCAGCGCTTTGCCGCGAGCGGCGCGGCGCTCGGCGGCGAGACGGTCGTCAACACCACCACCGCGCTGGCCCAGAGCCAGCCGCAGATCGCCGCGCTCGACGGCGGCGGCTATGTGGTGGTGTGGCAGTCGGCCGGGCAGGACGGCGACAGCAGCGGCCAGCGCAACATCTATTCGCAGCGCTACGACGCCGGCGGCACGGCACTCGGCGGCGAGACCCGCATCAACGCCAGCGTCACCGGCGACCAGATCGCGCCCCAGGTGGCGGCGCTGGCCGACGGCGGTTATGTGGCGATGTGGCAGGACTGGGCCGCGAGCGGCTGGCTGGCCCAGCGCTATGACGCGAGCGGCGCGGCGGTCGGCGCCGGCATCACCGCCGCCAGCTACTACCAGACCAGCCTGCGCGATCTGGCCGGACTGGCCGGCGGCGGCTTTGTCGCGGTGTGGGACATCGGCGCCGAGGTGACGATGCAGCGCTTCGATGCCAGCGGCGCGGCGCTCGCCAGCGTCGAGATCGTCAATGCCACGCAGGCCGGCGTGCAGTTCGGCGCCAGCGTGGCGGCGCTGGCCGACGGCGGCTTTGTGGTGAGCTGGCAGAGCGGCAGCGCCATCGTGTTCCAGCGCTTTGGCGCCGATGGCAGCCGTGTGGGCGCCGAAACCACCGTCACCGGCAACGGCGGCGAGGCGGTGGTCGAGGCCACGGCCGACGGCGGCTTTGCGCTGAGCTGGCAGGTCTATGGCACGTTCGGCTACGACCTCTACACCCAGCGCTACGACGCCAGCGGCACGGCCCAGCTGCCGAGCGTGACCGGCAGCGCCAATGGCGACGTGATTGCCTATGCCGGCACGGCCGGCGTGCGCCTGAACGGCGGCGCCGGCGACGACACGCTCACCGGCGGCAGCGGCGACGATGTGCTCGACGGCGGCAGCGGCAACGACAGCCTGATCGGCGGCGCCGGCAACGACCTGTACGTGGTCGGCGGCAACGACGCCATCGCGGACAGCAGCGGCAACGACACCGTGCAGGTCAGCGCTTCGTACACGCTGCCCGCCGCCGACATCGAGAACCTGGTGCTCACCGGCAGCGCCGCCGCCGACCTGACCGGCAACGGTCTGGCCAACCGCATCACCGGCAACGACGCCGCCAACCGGCTCGACGGCGCGGGCGGCGCCGACACGCTCGAAGGGCGCGGCGGCGACGACACTTACTTCGTCGACAACGCCGGCGATGTCGTCATCGAGGCGGCCGACGGCGGCAGCGACGCCATCGTCAGCTCGGTGAGCCAGACGCTCGGCGCCGAGGTGGAGAACCTGTTCCTGGTCGGCAGCGATGCAATCGCCGGCAGCGGCAACGCGGCCGACAACCTCATCGTCGGCAATGCCGCCGGCAATGCGCTGGCCGGCAACGGCGGCGCCGACACGCTGGTGGGCGAGGGCGGCGACGACAGCTACAGCGTCGATGCGCTCGACACCGTGGTCGAGGCCGCCGGCGAAGGCGACGACACGGTGCTCGCCGGCATCAGCTGGAGCCTTGGCGACAACCTGGAAAACCTGGTGCTTGGCGGCGGCAGCCTGGCGCTCAACGGCAGCGGCAATGCGCTGGCCAACCGCATCACCGGCAATGCCGGCAACAACGTGCTGGACGGCGGCGCCGGTGCCGACACGCTCGATGGCGGCGCCGGCAACGACATCTATTTCGTGGACACGGTCGGCGATGTGGTGATCGACAACGGCGGCGGCGTCGATCTGGTCAAGTCGACCATCGGCTTCACGCTCGGCTATGGCGTCGAGAACCTGACCCTGCTCGGCAGCGATTCGCTCTGGGGCGGCGGCAACAGCGGCGACAACGTGCTGCGCGGCAATGCCGGCGCCAATCTGCTGGCCGGCGACTACGGCAACGACACGCTCTACGGCAATGCCGGCGACGACTCGCTCGACGGCGGCTGGGGCAGCGATCTGCTGATCGGCGGCGCTGGCAACGACACGCTGACCGGCGACTACGGCGGCGCCGACTCGCTGATCGGCGGGCTCGGCAACGATGTGTACTGGGTGTTCAACGACAGCGGCAGCGGCATCCGCGAGCTGGCCGGCGAGGGCAGCGACACGGTGCGCGCCACGGTCACCGTGGGCTTCACGCTCGGCGCCAATCTCGAAAACCTCGAACTCGCGGGCGGCAATGTCAACGGCTACGGCAATGCGCTGGCCAATGCCATCGTCGGCACCGCCGGCAGCAATCTGCTCAACGGCGGCGCCGGCGCCGACACGCTCAGCGGCCTGGGCGGCAACGACAGCTATGTGCTCGACAACGCCGGCGACAGCGTGATCGAGGCGGCCGGCGCCGGCGTGGATGCGGTGTTCGCCTCGGTCTCGGTGACGCTGGCGGCCAATGTGGAGAACGCCACGCTGACCGGCGCGGCGGCCCTGGCCGCGACCGGCAATGAGCTGGCCAACCGGCTGGTGGGCAATGCCGGCGCCAACGCCCTGGCCGGGCTGGACGGCGACGATGCGCTGTTTGGCGGCGCCGGCAACGACACGCTGCTCGGCGGCGCGGGCAACGATGTGCTGGCGGGCGGCGCCGGCGACGACAGCCTGAACGGCGGCGACGGCAGCGACACCGCCGACTACCGCACGGTGAACGGTGCGGTCACGGTCAATCTCGCGCTCACCGCGGCCCAGGCCACCGGCGCCGGCAACGATGTGCTCGCCGGCATCGAGACGGTGATCGGCTCCAGCGTCGGCAACGACACGCTCGCCGGCGATACCGGCGCCAACCGGCTCGTTGGCCTGGACGGCGACGACAGCCTGATCGGCGCCGGCGGCGACGACACCCTGCTTGGCGGCGACGGCAACGATGTCATCGTCGAGCGGCGCGGCAACTCGGTCATCGACGGCGGCGCCGGCATCGACAGGCTCGACTACTCGGCGATGGCGGCCGGCGTCGCGGTCGACCTGGCGCGCAGCGATGCCCAGGACACCGGCGCGGCCGGCATCGACCTGATCCGCAACATCGAAGTGCTGGTCGGCTCGGCGGTCGGCCACGACACGCTGGCCGGCGACGACGAGGACAACCGGCTCGAAGGCGGCGGCGGCAACGACCGGCTCGACGGCGCCGGCGGCAACGACAGCCTGCTCGGCGGCGACGGCAACGACTGGCTGGTGTCCGACGCCGGCGACGATTCGCTCGACGGCGGCGCCGGCAGCGACACCGCCGACTACCGGCTCGCCTACGGCAGCGTGCGCGTCGATCTGCGCATCGTCGGCGCCCAGGCCACCGGCGCCGGCGGCAGCGACCAGCTCGCCGGCATCGAGAACCTGGTCGGCTCCGACTACGGCAACGACCGCCTGACCGGCGACGACGGCGCCAACCGGCTCGATGGCGGCGCGGGCAACGACACCCTCGCGGGCGGCGCCGGTGCCGACCTGTACGTGGTCGATGCCAGCGGCGACGTGATCGTCGAGACCGGCAGCCTGGCCGGCGAGCGCGACAGCGTGCTGGCCACGGTCGACTGGACACTCGGCGCCACGCTCGAAGACCTGACCCTCGCTGGCAGCGATGCGCTGGCCGGCAGCGGCAATGCGCTGGCCAATGCGCTGACCGGCAACGCCGGCGCCAATGCGCTGAGCGGACTGGCCGGCGACGACACGCTCGACGGCGGCGCCGGCCGCGACAGCCTGAGCGGCGGCGCCGGCCTCGACGCTTTCCGCTTCAGCAGCGCGCTGAGCGCCTCGACCAATGTCGACCGCATTGCCGACTTCGTCGCCGCCGACGACCGCATCGAGTTCGACCATGCGGTGTTCAGCCGCATCGGCGCGGTCGGTGCGCTGGCGGCCGGCGCATTTGCGCTGGGCGCCGTGGCCGACAGCGGCGACCGCATCGTCTACAACCAGAGCACCGGCGCGCTGTACTACGACGCCGACGGCAGCGGCAGCGCGTTTGGCGCGGTGCAGTTCGCCGCGCTCGGCGCCGGCACGCTGCTGACGGCGGCCGATTTCTGGGTCATCTGAGCCCGCCGGCCGACCGCCGCCGCGCCGGTCGGCTGACAGCCCGGCCGGCCGGCGCTTGCGGATAATCGCCGGCCCCGGAGGCCCCGATGACATCCCTCAACCCAAGATTGCGCCGCGCCGCTTGCGCGCTGGCGCTGCTGCTGGCGCTGTATGCGCTGCTCGGCTTTGCCGGCCTGCCCGCGCTGCTGCGCTGGGGCGCCGAGCGCGCCGGCAGCGATGCGCTCGGCCGCGCGCTGACGCTGGAGCAGGTGCGCTTCAACCCCTTCACGCTGCGGCTGACGCTGGCCGGGCTGCGCGTGGCCGGCGCCGCCGACGAGACCGAGCCGCTGCTGGCGTTGCGCGGCGCCACCGTCGATCTGGCCTGGCAATCGCTGTGGCGGCTGGCGCCGGTGGCCGATGCGCTGCAACTCGACGCGCCCGAGCTGCATCTGGCGCGCACCGGGCCGGGCCAAAGCAATGTCGACGATGTGCTGGCGCGGCTGGCGGCGCGGCCGAGCGACCCCGACGCCGGGCCGGCGCGCTTTGCGCTGCACAACATCGAGATCGCCGACGGCCGGCTGAGCCTGGACGACCGGGTGCGCGGCCGGCATGACGAGATCGATGCCATCGCGCTCGGCCTGCCCTTCGTGTCCAGCCTGCCGGCGCATGCCGAGATCCGGGTGCAGCCGCATCTGGCGGCGCGGGTCAACGGCGCGGCGCTGGCGCTGGAGGGCGAGCTGCTGCCCTTCGGCCCGAGCCTGGACACGGTGCTGCGGCTCAAGCTCGACGGGCTCGATCTGCCCAATCTGCTGAGCCTGGCGCCGCTCGCGCCGGCGTTTGCGCTGCCGCACGGGCTGCTCGATACCGATCTCACGCTCAGCTACCGGCGCGCCGTGGCCGCCAGCGCCGACGCGCCGGCCGTGGCGGCGGCGCTGACGCTGCGCGGCTCGGCCGCCCTGCGCGAGCTGGAACTGACCGGCGCCGACGGCCGGCTGCTGACGCTGCGCCGGCTGGCGCTGGTGCTGGATGAAGCCCGGCTGCTGGACCGCGACATCGCCATTGCCGAACTGAGCCTGGACGCGCCGGCGCTGGAGCTGATGCGGGATGCGGGCGGCAGCAACTGGCAGCGCCTGCTGGCGCAGCCGCTGCGGGCGGAGGCGGGCACGGCGACTGGCGGGCCGGCACCTGCGCTGGCTCCGGCTCCGGCTCCGGCTCCGGCGGCCGCGCCATCCGCGCCCTGGCATTTCAGCCTCGCGCGGCTGCGCATCGCCGACGGCAGCCTGCGGCTGGTCGATGCCACGGTCGGCGGCGTCGAGCGCCGGCTGCAGGCGATTGCGCTCGACCTCGCCGGCCTGGGCAATGCGCCGGGCCAGACCGGCCGGCTCGTGGCCAGTGCCGGCACGCCGGCCGGCGAACGGCTGCGGCTCGACGGCAGCGTCGGCCTCGCGCCGCCGGCCGCGCAGCTGCGCATTGCGCTGCAGGACCTGCGGCTCGACGACCTCGCGCCCTGGCTGGCCGGCAGGCTCGATGGCCAGCTCGGCGGCCGGCTCGATGCCGCCGCCACGCTCGACGCCGGCAGCGCCGCCACGCCGCGCCTGAGCGACATCGCCATCGCGCTGCGCGGGCTGCGGCTGCGCGGCCCGGCCGAGGCTGGCGCCGAGCTCGATCTGGCCCGGCTCGCGCTCGACGGCGGCACGGTGGATGTGGCCGCGCGCCGCATCGACCTGGGCCGGCTGCGGCTCGACGCGCCGCGCGTCGAGCTGCGCCGGCTGGCCGACGGCAGCCTCGGCTGGGCCCGGCTGCTGCGCGCGGCGCCGACCGACGCCGCACCGACGCCGGCGCTGGCCGCAACCAGCTCTGCGGCCGGCGCGGCGACCAGCGCACCCGCCGCCGAGCCGCAAGCCGCGCCCTGGACCGTCACCCTCGCCGAAACCCGCATCGAGCGCGGCGAGGTCGGCATCGAGGACTTCACGCGCCGCCCGGCGCTGCGGCAGCGGCTGACCGGCATCGCAGTCGGCGCCGGCCGCCTCGCGCCGGGCAGCGCCGATCAGGTGCCGCTCGACTTCAAGGCCCGGCTCGGCGCCGGCCGCATCGCCGCCGACGGCTGGATCGCGCTGGCGCCGGTGGCGGCACGGCTGCGGCTCGACCTTGGCCGCATCGATCTGGCGCCGGCCCAGCCCTGGCTCGCCGACAGCTTCGATGCGCAACTCGCGTCGGCGCTGCTCAGCACGCGCGGCCAGCTCGATCTGGCGCTCGCGCCCGGCGCCGCGCCGCGTGTCGGCTATGCCGGCAATCTGCTGATCGAGGATTTCCGGCTCGCCGACGCCGCCGGCACGACCGATCTGGTGAGCTGGCAGGCGCTGACGCTGGACCGGCTGGCGCTGCGCGGCGCCGCGCCGCTGGCGCTCGATGTCGGCCAGATCGCCATCGGCGGCTTTCACGCCCGCGTCCGCATCTCGCCCGAGGGCCGGCTCAATCTCGCCGATCTGCGCAAGAAGCCGCCGGGCCAGCCGGCCGAGAAGGGCGGTGCGGCATCGGCGCCCGCCAGCGCCGCACCCGCCGCACCCGCCGTCGCGCTCGGCATCGACGGCATCGCGCTCGGCAACGGCAGCGTCGACTTCACCGACGACTTCGTGCGGCCCAACTACCGCGCCCGGCTCACCGACCTTGGCGGTGCCATCGGCCGGCTCGCGGTCGATGCGCCCGAGCCGGCCGAGGTGCGCGTCGCGGCCCGGCTCGACGGCGATGCGCCGGTCGTCATCGCCGGCCGCATCGCGCCGCTCGCGCCCGCGCTGGCGCTCGACCTCAAGGCCAGCGCCAAGGGCATCGACCTGCCCGGCCTCACGCCTTACTCCACCAAGTACGCCGGCTATCCGATCGAGCGCGGCAAGCTCTCGGTCGATCTCGGCTACCGCATCGACCACGGCCGGCTCAGCGCCGACAACCATGTCTTCCTCGACCAGCTCACCTTCGGCGAGCGGGTCGACAGCCCGACCGCGACCCAGCTGCCGGTGCTGCTGGCGGTGGCGCTGCTCAAGAACAGCCGCGGCGAGATCGACCTCGACCTGCCGATCGCCGGCTCGCTCGACGATCCGCAGTTCTCGGTCGGCGGCGTCATCGGGCGGGCGCTGCTCAATCTGGTCACGCGCGCCGTCACCTCGCCGTTCCGGCTGCTCGGCGCGGCATTCGCCGGCGGCAGCGCCGATGCCGAGGCGCTCGACCGCATCGACTTCGCGCCCGGCTCGGCGCTGCTGGCCGACGATCAGCGCGCCCGGCTTGCCAAGCTGGCCGCCGCGCTCAAGGACCGGCCGGCGCTGCGGCTCGATGTGGTCGGTCATGCCGATGCGGCGCGCGACGGCGAGCCGCTGCGCGCCGCCCGGGCCGAGGCCCAGCCGCGCGCCGCCGGCGCCGCGCCGGCAGCTCCGGTTGCCGCGCCGGCAGCCGCCGTCGCAGCGCCCGATCCGGCCCGCCGCCCGCCGTCCGGGGCCGCGCCCGCCGATGCGGCCGAGCTGCGCGACCTCGCGCTCGCGCGGGCTCGCGTGGTGCTGCGCACCCTGGTCGACACGCTCGGCGTGGCGCGCGACCGCGTCTTCCTCAACGAGCCGCAGCTCGGCGGCGACGCGGCCGGCGTGGAATTCGGCTTGCGCTAGCCCCGGATGCGCGAAGCGGTGTCAACGCATGCATCCGAATGAAATGTATCCATACGTGCTCATGTTCACGAAATGGCGTTTGAATGGCGCCGCGTTGCCTCGGTCGGCGGTGTTCGCCGGCCGCGTCGGCCGCGCGTGACGTGCCTATTCGTCGGTCTTCCGGCAACGCGGGTGCGGCGGGCGTGGCATTCCGGATCGCGGAGGAGATTTCCCATGCCCATTGCCAATCGTGTCGCCGCCGAGTTCATCGGCACTCTCTGGCTGGTGTTCGGCGGTTGCGGCAGCGCCGTGCTGGCCGCCGCTTTTCCCGAGGTGGGCATCGGCCTGGCCGGCGTCTCGCTGGCCTTCGGGCTCACCGTGCTGACCATGGCCTTCACCTTCGGCCATGTGTCGGGCTGCCATCTCAACCCGGCGGTGTCGTTCGGGCTGCTGGTCGGCGGGCGCTTCAAGGCCGGCGACTTTCTGCCCTATGTGGGCGCGCAGTTGGCGGGCGCGATCGTCGGCGCCGGGCTGGTCTATCTGATCGCCAGCGGCAAGGCCGGCTTCGATCTGGCCGGCGGCCTGGCCTCCAACGGCTATGGCGAGCATTCGCCGGGCGGCTATTCGCTGCTGTCGGGGCTGGTCTGCGAATTCGTCATGACCTTCATGTTCCTGATCGTCATCCTCGGCGCCACCGATGCGCGCGCGCCCAAGGGCTTTGCGCCGATCGCCATCGGGCTGGCGCTGACGCTGATCCATCTGGTCAGCATTCCGATCACCAACACCTCGGTGAATCCGGCGCGCAGCACCGGGCCGGCGCTGTTCGTGGGCGGCTGGGCGCTGTCGCAGCTGTGGCTGTTCTGGCTCGCGCCGCTGCTCGGCGCGGGCTGCGCCGGCTTGGCTTACCGCGTGATCGCGGCCGAGCCGCAGGCCGCCGCGCAGGGCGCCGACAGCCGCCCGGCAGGCGCGCGCGCGGCGGGCTGAGCGCATCGGGCCGGCCGGTCCCGCCCGTTTCGGGACCGGCCCACCCGACTGTCGCCCGGCCGCCGCACGCCGGCTGCCGGCGCGGTCGCTCAGGCGCGCTTGCGGTTGCGCCGGCCGCCCAGCGTGCCGATGCCGGCCAGCATCAGCGCCAGCGCCGACGGCTCGGGCACGGCGGAGGTCGTCGGCAGCCGCAGGCCATCGCCGGCAAACAGCGTGTTCTGTCCGCCGCCGTAGTCGCGCACATGGAATTCCAGTCCGCTTGCCGAGCCGCCGGCGCCAGACAGCGAATTGGCGATCAGCGTGCCGTTGAAGCCGCCCCAGCCGCCGGTCACGTCGGCCAGCGGCGCCAGATAGCTGCCGTGCGCGCTGCCCTGCACATTGATCGACGTCGCCTCGTAGAAGTTGAACAGCACATGGTCGAGCGCGATGCCGCCGCTCAGGCTGAAGCCGGTGTTGGGCACCGACAGCGAGCTGCCGGCCACGTTCAGCACCACCGTCGCGCCGCTCGGCGCAAAGATGTTGAAGCCCGAGTAGGCGTGGTTGAACACGTCGGCCGACACGTTGAAGAAGCTGGTGCCGCCGGTGCTGGCGTTGACATTGAGCGCGCCCCAGGTCAGGCCGGCCGAGGGATCGGCCGCATCCACCTGGGCCGTCGACAGCGCGGTCAGATAGTTGCGCGCCGCGCCGAAGTCGACCGGCAGCGTGGTGCTGCCCTGGCTCGCCGTGCCGTTGAGCGTGAAGCTCGCCGACCGGCTCAGGCTGCTGCCGTAGGTGACGTTGCCGTTCACCTGCCCCGACGGCGCCAGCGTGACCGAACCGCCGGCCGACAGATTGCCGTTGAGCTGCACATTGCCGAGCGTGACATCGCCGCCCACCACCAGCGAACTGCCGGCGCGCAGCGTGGCGTTGTGCAGATCGAGATCGCCGCCGACCACCAGCGTGGGCGCATTGCCGCTGGCCAGATCGCCGACCGGCATGTTGATGAAGCTGGCATCGCCGCCGACCGCGATCCGGCCCTGGGTGTCCGAGGTCTGATGGCTGTTGCCGAACAGGAAGAGGTTGTAGTCGCTGGCCACGCCGAGCGCCGGGGCGGCGGCGGCACTGCCGCTGGCCACCAGGCCGAGGCCGAGCAGCAGGGGTTGCAGCCGTGTCGGCCGGGTTTTGTTGGTTTGCATTGCTGGGCTTCCTGAGTTGGTCTGATGAGAGGACGCCGCCACCGGAATGCCCGCACCCAAATGCGGAGCGAGGACAAACCCGGGGGTGACAGGAAGCGAGGGAAACCCGAGCGAAACAGTCATCTGCGCGACATAAGTCGCAGTGCAGGGCCGGCTGCCGTGTGATGCCGACCTTTCCCATCCTAGAAAAAATTAGGTGAATTTCTTACTGCATGCCGGTGCGGAATGATTCGTATGTGCGACTCCATGCGGGTTGGGGCGCAACAGTCGGCGCCGGGCGCGATGACGGCGCTTGCAACCCGGGCGTGCGCGGTCAGGGCTGGTGTGTTGCGGCGCCGGGCGGGCCGGCCTCGCGCTCCAGCAGCGCGCGCTTGCGCTCCACGCCCCAGCGATAGCCCGACAGCCCGCCGTCGCTGCGCAGCACGCGGTGGCAGGGAATCGCCACCGCCAGCGGATTGGCGGCGCAGGCGCCGGCCACCGCGCGCACCGCCTTGGGCGCGCCGATGCGTTCGGCGATCTGGGCATAGCTGGCGGTGCTGCCGGGCGGAATCTGGCGCAGCGCCTGCCAGACGCGCTGCTGGAAGGCGGTGCCGCGCAGGTCGAGCGGCAGCGCCAGGCCCAGCCGTGGCGCCTCGACAAAGCCGATGACCGTGGCCACGGTGCGCTCGAAGTCGGCATCGCCGCCGATCAGGCGGGCGGCGCCGAAGCGGCGTTGCAGCTCATGCAGCAGCGCGTCGGGATCGTCGCCGAGCAGCACCGCGCACAGGCCGACCGCCGTCTGCGCGACCAGGATGGCGCCGAGCGAGCATTGCCCGACGGCGAAGCGGATCTCGGTGCCGGCGCCGCCGGCGCGATAGCGCCCCGGCGTCATGCCGAGCACGGCGTCGGCGGCCTCGTAGAAGCGCCCGCTCGATCCATAGCCGGCGGCATGCAGCGCATCGGTCACGCGCGCGCCGGCGGCGAGCCGCTCGCGCACCCGGTCGGCGCGGCGCGCGGCGGCCCAGGCTTTCGGGCTCAGGCCGGTCACGGCCTTGAACACGCGTTGCAGATGCCAGGCACTGAAGCCCGCGCGCGCGGCCAGATCGGCGAGCGTGGGCTCGGCATCGGCCGCCTCGATGAAGCGGCACAGCTCGGCGACGACGGTGGCGTGGCGGTCGGCGGGGGCACCGGCGCTGGCACCGGCTTGGCGGTCGGCGTCGGCGCCGCTGGCCGGATGCGGACCGGCCGCCGCGCCCCTTGCCGCGCCGCTCACCGCCGCATCGCCCGCCCGCTGGATTGCCCGCTCGCTCATCGCATCGCCTCCGTCATCGAGTGGCGATTGTCGCGGGCCGGCGCGGCGGCGGCACTCCGGAGCTTGCGATCCGGGCCGCGCGGTCGGGCGCGGCGCTGCCTGTGCCTTTGCCCGCGCCGCTCGGCCGGCCGCGGACCAGCTGCCGTCAGGCCGACTTGAGGTCGAACGGCAGCGAGCGCAGCCGCTTGCCCGTCAGCCTTGCGATGGCGTTGGCAAACGCCGGCGCCAGCGGCGGCAGACCCGGTTCGCCCATGCCGGTCGGCGCGGCGGCCGACGGCACGATGAACACCTCGACCACCGGCATGTCGGGCATGCGCGCCACCGTGTACTGATGGAAGTTGGTCTGCTCGACCACGCCGTCCTTCAGCGTGATGGCGGCGCCCGGCAGCGTGGTGCCCAGACCCATCAGCGCCGCGCCTTCCACCTGCGCCGTCACGGTCAGCGGATTGACCGCGAAGTTGCAATGCACGCCGCCCCAGACGTGATGCAGCTTCGGCACGCCGTCGGCGACCGAGGCCTCGACCACATAGGCCACCACGGTGTTGAAGCTTTCGTGCAGCGCCACGCCAAAGGCTCGGCCGGCCGGCAACTTGCGCTTGCCGTAGCCCGACTTGGCCACCGCCAGATCGAGCGCCGCAAGGTGGCGCGGATGCTGGTTGCCGATCAGCTGGCGCCGGTACTCGACCGGATCGGCGCCGGCATTGGCGGCCAGCTCGTCGATCAGCGTTTCCATCACATAGGCGGTGTGGGTCGAGCCGACCGAGCGCCACCACAGCACCGGCACATTCACTTCCATGTTGTGTACCGACAGCTCCATCGGCACGGCATAGGGCGCGCCCATGCCCTCGACCATGGTGCCGTCGACGCCGTCCTTGAACAGAAAGCCCTCGAACGGCGTGCCCTTGACGATGCTCTGGCCGGCGATGCGGTGTTCCCAGGCCAGCACCTGGCCCTTGGCATCGAGCGCGATGCGCGCCTGGTGCACATGCAGCGGCCGGTAGTAGCCGCCGCGCACATCGTCCTCGCGGCTCCAGATCATCTTGACCGGCTCGGCATGGCCGGCTGCGGCCCAGGCCTTGGCCACTTGCGCGGCCTCGACCACGTAATCGCTGGTCGGCACCGCGCGCCGGCCAAAGCCGCCGCCGGCCATCTCGGTGTTGAACCTGACCTTGGCCGGCTCGATGCCGAGCGTGCGCGCGACCGCGCCCTGGTCGATGCCCTGGAATTGCGAGCCGCACCAGACCTCGGCCGCGCCGTCCTTGAAGGCGATGGTGCAGTTGAGCGGCTCCATCGGCGTGTGCGCCAGATAGGGAAAGACGTACTCGGCCTCGATGACCTTGGCGGCGGTGGCGCCGCTGGCGGCCACCGGCATGGCCTGCGGCGCGCTGCGCGTGCCGGCGCCGAGCGGCGGCTCCTTGGCCAGCGCGCTCATGTCGGCGGCGAGCGCGACCGTGCCCCTGGTCCTGGCCTGCTCGCGGTAGCGCGCGATCTGGTCGGGCGTGCTGACCTTTTCCAGGCCGTCGCTGTTCCACTTGATTTCCAGCGCTTCGCGGCCCTGCTTGGCCGGCCAGTAGCCGTCGGCGATCACCGCGACGGCTTCGCCGCCGCGATCCGCCGGCACCTTGAGCACCGCGCGCACGCCCTTGATCGCGCGTGCCTTGCCGTCGTCGAACGACGCCACCTTGGCGCCGAACACCGGCGGATGCGCGACCACCGCCACCTTCAGCCCGTCGAGCCGGCGGTCGATGCCATAGCTCTGCCGGCCGGTCGACTTGGCCGGCGCATCGAGCCGGCGCGTCGGCTTGCCCAGCAGCCGGAACTGGTCGGGCCGCTTGAGCAGGATGGTCTCGGGCAGGGGCAGGCCGGCGGCCGCCTCGGCGAGCTGGCCGTAGCGCGCGCGCCGGCCGTTCGGGCCGACGACCGCGCCGTTCTCGGTGCGCAGCACGGCCGGATCGAGCTGCCATTGCCGCGCGGCGGCGGCGACCAGCAGGCTGCGCGCGCTGGCGCCGAGCGTGCGGTAGTGCAGCCAGGAGTTCTTGATGGAATTGGAGCCGCCGACCATCTGGAGCCCGATCACCGGGTCCTTGTAGGCGTCGCCGGCCGGGGCCAGCTCGGGCTTGATTTGGCGCCAGTCGCAGTCGAGTTCCTCGGCGATGAGCATCGGCAGCGACGTTTGCACGCCCTGGCCGAAGTCGAGCCGGTTGACCTGCACGGTCACGCCGTCGTCGGCACCGATGCGGATGAAGGGGCCGGTCGGCAGCGCCTTGGGCGGCGGCGCGGCGCCCCAGATCTGCGGCTTGTCGGTCTGCTCGTCGGCGGCGCGGGCCAGCGGCGCCAGGCCGATCAGCAGGCCGCCGGCGGCCGTGGTTACGAGGAAGCGGCGCCGGTCGAGCCGTTGCGGGCCGGTGGCGTCGAGCATGGCGGCGTCGCCGCCTTGCGCTGCGCCGGTGGCGGCGAGCAGGCCGGCGGCGGCACGGTCGGCCTCGGCGCGCGCGGCGGGGTCGGAGAGAAAGCGGTCGAGTTGCATCTGCATGGCTCCCGGGGTCAGGCGAGCGCCTGGGCGGCGTCGTGGATGGCGGCGCGGATGCGCTGATAGGTGCCGCAGCGGCAGACGTTGCCGGCCATGGCCGCGTCGATGTCGGCATCGGACGGCTTGCGCTTGTCCTTGAGCAGCGCGGTCGCGCTCATGATCTGGCCGCTCTGGCAGTAGCCGCACTGGGCCACGTCGTGCTTGACCCAGGCGGCCTGGACCGCCTTGCCGATGCGCTCGTTGCCGATCGCCTCGATGGTCACGATCTTCTTGCCCACGGCGGCGCTCACCGGCGTGATGCAGGCGCGCGTGGCCTGGCCGTCGATATGCACGGTGCAGGCACCGCACATCGCCATGCCGCAGCCGAACTTGGTGCCGGTCAGGCCGGCGCTGTCGCGCAGTGCCCAGAGCACCGGCGTGTCGTCCGCGATGTCGAACTGGAACTCGCGGCCATTGATGTTGAGCCTGGTCATGCCGTCTCCTGGGATGGGGTCGGGAGCGACCGGCATGCCGCGCTGGCAGAACGCCGCACGCCGGGTGGGAAAGGGAACTTGCAGCAGGCCCGGCCGGGCGCCCGCTAGACTTGCCGCCCCGCGCGGCCGGCCGGTCCGGCTGCCGGCGCGGGGCTGGCGGCGCACGATGGTGCCGCAGCGGCACGGGCGTCGCGCGGCGATGCGGGCATCTCGGGAGCGACGCGCATGGCGTATTCGGTGAAAGAAATCTTCTACACGTTGCAGGGTGAGGGCGCCAATGCGGGCCGCGCCGCAGTCTTCTGCCGGTTTGCCGGCTGCAATCTGTGGAGCGGCCGCGAGGCCGACCGGGCCGGCGCGGTCTGCCGCTTCTGCGACACCGACTTCGTCGGCACCGACGGCACGCTCGGCGGCAAGTTTGCCGACGCCGCAGCGCTGGCCGACCAGATTGCCGCGCAATGGCCGACGTTGGCCGCTGTTACCATCCGCCCCTTCGTCGTCCTCACCGGCGGCGAGCCGCTGTTGCAGGTCGATGCGGCCCTGGTCGATGCGCTGCATGCGCGCGGCTTCGAGATTGCGGTCGAGTCCAACGGCACGGTCGCGCCGCCGCCCGGCATCGACTGGCTCTGCGTCAGCCCCAAGGCCGGCGCGCCGCTGGTCGCCACGCGCGGCCAGGAGCTGAAGGTGGTCGTGCCGCAGGCCGGCCTCGATCTCGACGCGCTGGCGCAACTCGACTTCGACCACCGCTTCCTGCAACCCATGGACGGCGCACTGGCGCGCGACAACGCCCGCCTCGCCGTCGACACCTGCATGCGCGATCCGCGCTGGCGCCTGAGCGCACAGACCCACAAGTACCTGGGCATCCGATGATTCACGAACTCACCCAGGAATTCTTCTTCGACGCCGCCCACACGCTGGAGCGCACGATCGAGACGGATTCCAGCCGCCGCATCCACGGCCACACCTATCACGTCCTCGTCAGCCTGCGCGGCCAGCCCGACCCGAAGAACGGGATGCTGATGGACCTCGGCTATTTCCGCGCCGCGCTGGCCACGCTGCGCGAACGGCTCGACCATCGCTTTCTCGACGAGATTCCCGAGATCGGCCCGGCCACGCTCGAAAACCTCTGTACCTATGTGTGGCACCAGCTCGAAGCGGCCCTGCCGGCGATCAGCCGGGTGACGGTCGAGCGCCGCGCCGGCGGCGACCGCTGCACGCTGACCCGCGACTGAGGGCCGACCGGGCGCCGCGGCGCAACCGGCGTGCGCCGCCCTGCCGCGGTCCGCTCGTCGTGCCCTGCGCGCCAGCGCGCTTTCCCGCTGATTTCACAAGCTTTTCGCTGCCGGAAGCGCCTTTTTGCGCTGCTAGACTGCGGCCCCGTTTCCCTTCCTCCCGAGCCTTTGCCATGAGCGACACCCAGGAACTCGATCCCACCCTCGAAGCCGCCAAGGTGGCGCCGCGCGTGAAGGCGGAAATCCTGTCCGAGGCGCTGCCCTTCATCCGCAAGTTCCACGGCCGGACCATCGTCATCAAGTACGGCGGCAACGCCATGACCGATCCGGCGCTGCAACAGGATTTCGCCGAGGACGTGGTGCTGCTCAAGCTGGTCGGCCTCAACCCGGTGGTGGTGCATGGCGGCGGCCCGCAGATCGACGAGGCGCTGGCCAAGATCGGCAAGAAGGGCACCTTCATCCAGGGCATGCGCGTCACCGACGACGAGACCATGGAAGTGGTCGAGTGGGTGCTGGGCGGCGAAGTGCAGGGCGACATCGTCGGCCTCATCAACCATGCCGGCGGCAAGGCGGTGGGCCTGACCGGCCGCGACGGCGGCATGATCCGCGCCCGCAAGCTGCTGCTGCCCGACCGCGACGATCCGACCAAGCTGCACGACATCGGCTCGGTCGGCGAGATCACCGCCATCGATCCGGCGGTGGTCAAGGCGCTGCAGGACGACCAGTTCATCCCGGTCATCGCGCCGATCGGCTTCGGCGAGGACAACGAGACCTACAACATCAACGCCGATGTGGTGGCCGGCAAGCTGGCCGAGGTGCTCAAGGCCGAGAAGCTGGTGCTGCTCACCAACATCAAGGGCGTGCTCGACAAGAACGGCGAGCTGCTCACCAAGCTCACCGCCAAGCGCATCGACGAGCTGTTTGCCGACGGCACGATCAGCGGCGGGATGATGCCCAAGATCAGCTCGGCGCTCGACGCGGCCAAGGCCGGCGTGCATGCGGTCCACATCATCGACGGCCGCGTGCCGCATTGCCTGCTGCTCGAAATCCTCACCGAGAAGGGCGTGGGGACGATGATCCGCTCGTACTGAGCGGTGACGCGCCGCCCGCCGGCCGTCCGTCGCCAGACCGGGCCGCTCGGCCGCCGTCGCGCGGACCTCGGCCCGCCAGTCAGCGCGCGGCGCGAGATCGCCGAGCTACCGGCGCCGCGCCGTGCGCCGGTCTGGCTGTTCGACCTCGACAACACCCTGCACGACACCTCGACCGCGATCTTTCCCGAGATCAGCCGGCTGATGACGGCCTACATCGTGCGGCGCCTGGGCTACTCGCCCGCCGATGCCGACCGGCTGCGCCGCGAGCTGTGGCAGCGCTACGGCGCCACGCTGCTCGGGCTGGTGCGGGAGCACGGCGTCGATGCCGCCGAGTTCCTGCGCGAGGCCCATGCCTTCGACGATCTGGCGGCCCTGATCGTGCCGCAGCGCGGACTGGCGGCGGCGCTGCGCCGGCTGCCCGGCCGCAAGATCCTGTTCACCAACGGCCCGCGCGCCTATGCCGAGGCGCTGCTGTTCCATCTGGGCATCGACCGGCATTTCCAGCGCTGCGTCGCGGTCGAGCAGATGACGCTGCACGGCCAGCTGCGGCCCAAGCCGTCGCGGCCGATGCTGCGCGCGCTGCTGGCGCGCGAGCGGGTCGATCCGCGCCGCTGCGTGCTGGTGGAGGACAGCCTGCCCAATCTCGTCGCGGCGCGCGCGCTCGGCATGAGCACAGTTTTGATGACCGCGCATCTGCCGAAACACATGCATCGACGTGCGACGTGGGCGAGGGAAAAAATCACGTCAATCGGCATCTTGCAACGTAAAATTTCACGCTTCTAGGTGTCCAAACGGTCGGCATGCGGTCGCTTTCACAGGATGGGCGGAAGGCCGTTTCTATGTCGCCGTGAATGGTGCCGGCGAGTGACCGCTGTCTAGAATCGTCGCGTTTGATATTTCCTGTGACATTTTTGTCAAAACGCATTTCAGCGCCGACCTCGAAAGATGACTCTCACCACACTCGCGAACGACCACATCACCGACGACGCCGGTACCGCCCGCAAGCGGGCCTACAGCAAGCCTGGCGAACGTCGCGTGCAGATCCTGCAAGCGCTCGGCGAGATGCTGGAGCACCCGAAAGGCGAGCGCATCACCACCGCGGCGCTCGCGGCCAGACTCGAAGTTTCCGAAGCGGCGCTCTACCGCCACTTCGCGAGCAAGGCCCAGATGTTCGAGTCGCTCATCGAATTCATCGAAGGCACGCTGCTCGGCATCACCGAGCAATGCGCGGCCGACCATGACGATGGCATTGAGCAGACGCGCGCCCTGGTGCTCGCGCTGCTGGGCTTTGCCGAACAGAACCGCGGCATGACGCGGGTGCTGGTCGGCGATGCGCTGGTGGGCGAGAACGACCGCCTGCAAGTGCGCATGAACGAGCTGTTCGACCGGCTCGAAGCGGCGATTGCGCGCGGCCTGCGTGCCGCGCTGTTCCAGGGCCGTCTGCCCGACGGCTTCGACGTGGATGCGCGCGCCAACCTCGTGCTCAGCTACGTGGGCGGCAAGTGGCACCGCTATGCCAAGAGCGGCTGGCTGCGGGCACCGGGCGAAGGCGCCGAGGGTCAGATCGCGACCCTGCTGCTGGTCTGATCGGCAGGCGCGTCAGGCGCCTTCGAACAGCCCCGGGCTGCGGCCCGGGCGCGCCAGGGCCAGCAGGCCCAGCGCCAGCATCGTGGCCAGCAGCATCATCGACAGCTGCGGGATGTTGAAGCCGAACAGCGTCCATTCCACGGTCAGGCAGTCGCCATGGCCGGCAAAGATGCGCGGCAGCAGTTGTTCGAGCGAGAAGTTCTGCAGCATCCAGCTGAACGGGCGACCGCAGCTGGCGCTTTCGGGCGGATGGGCGATGAGCCAGGTGTGCCAGCTGGCCACGCCAAGGCCTGCCGCCGAGGCGAGCGCCGACAGCGCCGCCAGCAGCCGGATCAGCCAGGGCCGGGTGCCGACCAGCGCACCCACCAGCGCGATGGCGCCGGCAATCACATAGGCCAGCCGTTGCACGATGCACAGCGGGCAGGGCTCCACGCCCAGCTCATGCTGGACATAAAGCGCTGAAGCCATGGCGCCGACCGAAATCAGGCAGACGAGAGCGAGCGCGCGACGCGCATTGAGCAGCTTGGGCATGCGAAGCAATCAGTGATGGCGCTGGCCGCAGACCGGGCAATCGGCGTCGCGCGGCAGCTTGATCGAAGTCCATTCCATGCTGCGGGCGTCGAGCAGCAGCAGCCGGCCGGCCAGGCTGCGACCGATGCCGGCCACCAGCTTGAGCGCCTCGGCCGCCTGCATCGCACCGACGATGCCGACCAGCGGCGCGAACACGCCCATGGTGGCGCAGCGGATTTCCTCGGCGTCGTCGGCCTCGGGGAACAGGCAGTGGTAGCAGGGCGAGGCCGCATCGCGCGGGTCGAACACGCTGACCTGCGCCTCGAAGCGGATTGCCGCGCCCGACACCAGCGGCACGCCGGCCGCCACGCAGGCGCGGTTGACGGCATGGCGGGTGGCGAAATTGTCGGAGCAGTCGAGCACGACCGTGGCGCGGCCCACCTCGCGGGCCAGCGCATCGCCGGCCAGCCGTTCGGCGATCGCCACCACTTCGATTTGCGGATTGAGCGCCGCCAGCGTCTCGCGTGCCGATGCGGCCTTGGGCCAGCCGACGCGCGCCGTGCTGTGCGCGATCTGGCGCTGGAGATTGGTGAGATCGACCGTGTCGCCATCGGCGATCACGATCCGGCCGAGGCCGGCGGTGGCCAGATACATGGCCGCCGGCGAACCCAGGCCGCCCGCGCCGATGACCAGCGCGGTCGCATCGAGCAGCCGTTGCTGGCCCTCGATGCCGATCTCGTCGAGCAGGATGTGGCGGCTGTAGCGCAGCAGCTGATCGTCGTTCACGGCGCGCTCCGGAATGCGAAGCGCGCCGCGCGGCGACAACTCATTGCTTGGTCGGCGCAGCGGCGCCCTTGTCGCCGCTCACGGCGGCGGTCTCGACGCGCGGCTTGGCGGTTTCGACCGGCTTGCCCTTGAGCTGGTTGAGGCCCTGCTGCAACTGCCAGTCGTCGGCGCTGCCGTACTCGACCGGCTTGCGGTTCTTGAGGATTTCCTCGATGCGCTTGGCATCGGCGGCGCGCTGCTCCGGCGTCTTCTTTTCGGCCGCCGCCTCGCCGCCCTCGGGATTGGCCAGGTGATGGTCGAGGTCGGCCTCGCGGGTGCCGAATTCGGCCAGCGGATCGCCGTCCTTGTATTCGTCGACCAGCAGGTCGGGCGTGATGCCCTTGGCCTGGATGCTGCGGCCGGCCGGCGTGAAATAGCGCGCCGTGGTCAGCCGGATGGCGGTCGTGGCCGACAGCGGCAGGATGGTCTGCACCGAGCCCTTGCCGAACGACTGCGTGCCGATGACGGTCGCGCGCTTGTGATCCTGCAAGGCGCCCGCGACGATCTCCGACGCCGACGCCGAGCCGCGATTGACCAGGATGACCATCGGCAGCCGCTTGGCATCGACCGACAGCTTGGCCACGTAATCCTCGGTGCCGCGACCGCGCAGATAGTCCTCGGGATTGGCGAAGAACTTGCGCTTGGCATCGTCGGTGCGGCCGTCGGTCGACACCACCAGATCGCCCTTGGGCAGGAAGGCCGCCGACACGCCGATGGCCGCATTCAGCAGGCCGCCCGGGTCGTTGCGCAGGTCGAGCACGATGCCCTTGAGCGGGCCTTGCGCCGCCAGCTTGTTGAACTGCGTCACCAGGTTTTCGGCCGTGGCTTCCTGGAACTGGGTGATGCGCAGATAGGCATAGCCCGGCTCGACGATCTTGGACTTGACCGAGGCCACCTTGATGACCGCCCGCTCAAGCGTGATGACGATCGGCTTGCTCTCGCCCTTGCGCGCGAAGGTGACCGTGACGCTGGTCTTGGGCTTGCCGCGCAGCAGCTTGACCACGTCGGTCGTGCTCATGCCCTTGGTTGGCTTGTCGTCGACCTGCACGATCAGATCGCCGGCATGCACGCCGGCACGCGCGGCCGGCGTGTCCTCGATCGGCGAGATCACCTTGGGGAAGCCGTCCTCGCTGCCGATCTCCATGCCCAGCCCGCCGAACTCGCCCTGCGTCTGCGTGGTGAGTTCCTTGAACGCATCGGCATCGAGGTACTGCGAATGCGGATCGAGGCTGGTCAGCATCCCCGAGATCGCCTCGGTGACGAGCTTCTTGTCCTCCACCGGCTCGACATAGTTGCTCTTGATCGCGCCGAACACGTCGGTGAACTGGCGGATTTCCTCGTAGGGCAGGGCGGGGCGGGGTTCGCGCTGCGCGACCGCCGTCAGTTGCAGGCTGACCAGCACGCCCGCCACCACACCCGCCGAAACCAGACCCAGGCTCTTCAACTTGCTGCCCATCGTTCATCCACCTATTGCGAGACGGCTGTTGCCGGAGAAATCGCTGCAAAAAAACAGCCCGGCGCGAGATGCCGGGCTTTGCATCATGCAGTCAGCGCAGCCACCCGGAAGGGTCAATAGCCGCGCCTGCATGCCTGAGTTCAAAGTATAGGCCGGGGCGTTCGGCGCCCCCGGTCGCGCCCACGCTGGCAATTGTGTCGCCGGCGTTAACGCTCTGACCTGCAGTTTTGTAGATCGATTCATTGCCGGCGTAGATCGACAGGTATTGCCCGCCGTGGTCGACGATGACGATGTTGCCGAAGCCGCGCAGCCAGTCGGCGAACACGACCCGACCGCGTGCCACCGCATGCACTTCGGCGCCGGTGGGGGCGGCGATGAACAGGCCCTTCCAGGTCGACTGGCCGTTGTCGCGCGGACGGCCGAAGCGGCCGGTGATTTCGCCGGCGGCGGGCTGGGCGAGCCGGCCGCGCAATGCCTCGAAGGCCGAGCCGTCGGGCAGCATCGCGATGCTCGGCGCGGGCGGCGGCGGTGGCGGCGCAGCGGGTTCGGCGGCACGCGCGACGGCGCCGGCCGGCGGCGCGACGTTCTCCGGCGTGCCGGCCGATGGCGCGCCGGCGCTGCCCGCCGGCGTGGATGCGCCGCCCACCGGCGCCGACGGGCCTGCGCCCGCACTCGCCGTGGCGCGATTGCCGGTGCCCGGCGCCGGCTGCACCGTGCCCGACCGTGCGCGCGCCGCATCGGCCTCGGCCCGCTTGCGCGCCGCTTCGCGCTCGGCCAGCTCGCGTCGCGCGGCTTCCTTGGCGGCATCGCGTGCGGCCTGCTCGGCGCGGCGCTTTTCGGCGGCGATGCGCTCGCGCTCGCGGCGTTCGTCGTCGGCAATGATCTTGCCGAGCTTGTCGATGAGACCGTTGAGCCGCTCGGCATCGCGCTCCAGCGCGCCGACCTGCCGGCGCTGCTCGTCGAGCCGCGCCGACACCTGGGCCAGCGTGGCGCTGCGCGCGAGCTTTTCGCGTTCGAGCGTGGCGCGGCCGGTTTCCTGCTCGGCCCGGATCGCCGCCAGCTCGTCGATGCGCTGGCGCTGGCTGGCGGCCAGCTCGGCCTGCTGGCGCTCGGCCGCTTCGAGTTCGTCGATGGCCTTGCGCTGGGCCCGGCCCACATAGCCGAGCAGCGCCAGGCTGCGGCCGCTGTCGTTCGGGTTCTGGCCCGACAGCAGCAGCTGCCAGGGACTGATGCGGCCGGTCGTGTATTCGGCCCGGGCGAGCCGCGCAAGCCGTTCGCGCTGATCGGCGATCTCGCGCTCGACGCGGGCCTGCTCGGCATTCGCCGCAGCCAGCGCCGCTTCGGTTTCGCGCTGGCGCGTGTCCAGGTCGTGCAGCTGGCGGTTGGCTTCGGAGATGGCCGCTTCCGACGCGCGCAGCGCATCGCGCGCCTCGCTGCGGTCGGATTCGGCCTTGTTCAGATCGCGCTTGAGCGACTGGATGCGGTCGCGCAGCTCGCCGGCTTCGCTCTGCGCGGCGCGGCGCTGCTCGGCGGTGGCGCCGACCGGTGCCGGCGCGGGAATGGCGACTGCGGGTGCCGGCGTCGGCGCGGCGCCGGCCGGCATGGCGGTCAGCAGCGCCGCCGCCAGCAAGACCGCCGCGCCCGGCCGCAGCGCGACGGCGCCGGCCCGGGCGGCACGGCTTGCGGCCGGCATCGACCGCCGGCCTCGATGCGCGATGGGGTTCAAGCCGCCTTGGCTTTGCCCTGGGCCGCGACGGCATTCATCGCTGCCTCGATCTCGGCCTGATTGCCGAGGTAGTAGTGGCGGATCGGCTTGAGGTCGTCGTCCAGCTCATAGACCAGCGGGCGCGCGGTCGGGATGTTGAGCGAGACGATGTCGTCGTCGGAGATGCCGTCGAGGTACTTGATGAGCGCGCGCAGCGAGTTGCCGTGGGCCGCGATGATGACCTTCTTGCCGCTCTTCAGCGTGGGGGCGATGGTCTCGTCCCAGTAGGGCAGCACGCGCGCCACGGTGTCCTTCAGGCACTCGGTGGCCGGCAGCAGCGCCGGGTCGAGGTCGGCATAGCGGGCGTCGAAGCGCGGATGGCGTTCATCGTCGAGCGCCAGCGGATTGGGCGCGATCGCATAGGCGCGGCGCCACACCAGCACCTGCTCGTCGCCGTACTTGGCGGCGGTCTCGCTCTTGTTCAGGCCCTGCAGCGCGCCGTAGTGGCGTTCGTTCAGGCGCCAGTGCTTCTCGACCGGAATCCAGAGCTGGTCGAGTTCGTCGAGCACGGTGTTGAGCGTGCGGATCGCGCGCTTGAGCACCGACGTGAACGCGATGTCGAACGAATAGCCTTCCTGCTTGAGCAGCTGGCCGGCGGCCTTGGCTTCGCGGGCGCCGTTTTCGGTGATGTCGACATCGGTCCAGCCGGTGAAGCGGTTGTCGAGGTTCCACTGCGATTCGCCGTGGCGAATGAGAACGAGTTTATGCATGGCGGGCTCAGCGTTGCGCTGCAAGGTTTGGAAACCGGGTCCGGCGGCGGCGCCCTCTGGGCGGTGGTTTGCGGGCTGGCGGCGGCGCTGGATGCGCGCCTGCGAGCTGGGCGCGGCGGGAGGAAAACCCCGGCATTTTATAATGGCCGACTTTGGCGTCGCCCTGACGCTTCCCTCATCCGCGCGCATGCCGCGCCGCAAGGTCAGCCCCAAGTGAAGTTCCTGCTCGAGTATTGGTACCTCGTCGCCTCCGCCCTCGTGTCGGGCGCACTGCTGCTTTGGCCCATCCTGCGCAACGGCGGCAAGGGCGGTGTCTCGCATTTCGAGGCCACCCGGCTCATCAACGATCGCGATGCCTGGCTGGTGGACGTGCGCAGCGCCGAGGAATTCGCGCGCGGCCACATCACCGGCGCCCGCAACATTCCGCTCGACCAGCTCGAAGCGCGCAGCGCCGAGCTGACCAAGGCCAAGAGCAAGCCGCTGATCGTGGTTTGCCAGAGCGGCCAGCGCGCCCAGCGCGCGCTCGCGCTGCTGACCAAGGCCGGCTTCGGCGAGGTGGTCGTGCTCGAAGGCGGCGTGACTGCCTGGCAAGCCGCCGGCCTGCCGCTGCGCACGGCCTGACGCGCCCATCACAACAAGGACTCCGCCATGGCCAAGATCGTCATGTACTTCCGCGACAGCTGCCCCTACTGCCGGCGCGCCGAAAGCGTGCTGGTGAAGAAGGGCGTCACCGGCATCGAAAAGCTCTATCCCGACGACGACGACGCGCTCAAGCGCGAAATGGTCGAGCGCACCGGCCGCACGACCGTTCCGCAGATCTTCATCGACGGCAAGCATGTTGGCGGCTGCGACGATCTGCTGTCGCTCGACCGGCGCGGCGGGCTCGATCCGCTGCTTGCCGCCTGAGCCGGCCGCGCGCGGGCTTCGCCCCCGATTTCTGCCGGACTGCGCCGAGCGGCCGCCGTCCGGGTTTCACGCCCGCTCATTTTTCCGCCCTCGCACGGGCGGCAATCCCCACAGGTGCATTTCATGGCTGACCAGCAAGCGCAGGCCCCCGTTTTCAATCTCCAGCGCGTCTATCTGAAGGACGCCTCGCTCGAACTGCCGAACGCGCCGCAGATCTTCCTTGAGCAGGAAGCGCCGGCCGTCGACATCCAGGTGGACGTGGCCAACCAGCCGCTCGCCGCCGGCATCTTCGAGGTCGAAGTCACCGCCACCATCACCACCCGCGTGAAGGACAAGGTGCTGTTCCTGGCCGAAGCCAAGCAGGCCGGCATCTTCCAGATCGAGTCGATCCCCGAAGACCAGCTCGACCCGATCCTCGGCATCCTCTGCGCGTCGATCGTCTACCCCTATCTGCGCGCCAACCTGTCCGACCTCATCACCCGCACCGGCCTGCCGCCCGTGCTGCTGCAGGAAATCAACTTCGAAGCCTTCTACCAGCAGCGCCTCGCGCAGCGTCAGGCCGAAGCCGGCAACGGCACGGTGCAGTAAGTCGAACGGGCGGCGCGGGTCATGACCGGCATTGGCCACGAGCCCGCGCTGCCCGCCAGCGGCACGGCGACGGCGCAGGACCGGCCCGCTCCGGGCGCTGCGCCCGGCTGGCCGGCCGATGTGCCGGTCGGCATGCCGGTTGACGCATCGATCGGAGCACCGGTCGGCGTGCTGGGCGCCGGCAGCTGGGGCACGGCGCTGGCCGCCGCGCTCGCGCGCCAGGGCCGCGATGTGCTCCTGTGGGCACGCGATGCCGAAGCCGCCGCCGCCATGCAGTCCGCGCGCGAGAACGCGCGCTATCTCCCGGGCACGCGGCTGCCCGACCGTCTTGCCATCACCGCCGATTTCGACCGCGCCGCCAGTTGCGGCGTCGTGGTCATCGCCACGCCGGCCGCCGCCTTGCGCGCGACGGCGCAACGGCTCGCGCTCCGGCCGCCGGCCGCCGTGGTCTGGCTCTGCAAGGGCTTTGAAGAAGGCAGCGACCGCCTGCTGCATGAGGTGATGGCCGAAGCGCTGCCCGGCGTGCCGGCCGCCGCGCTCTCCGGCCCGAGCTTCGCGCGCGAAGTGGCGCGCGGCCTGCCCTGCGCCCTGGTGCTCGCGGCCGACGACATCGCCTTCGCCGACCGGCTCGCCGCCGTCTTCCACGGCGACGCGATGCGCATCTACGCCTCCAGCGATCTGGCCGGCGTGGAAGTCTGCGGCGCGATCAAGAACGTGCTGGCGGTCGCCGCCGGCGTGGCCGACGGGCTGGAACTGGGCCTCAATGCGCGCGCCGCGCTCATCACGCGCGGACTGGCCGAGATGACCCGGCTCGGCCTCGCGCTCGGCGCCCGCGCCGACACCTTCATGGGGCTGGCCGGCGTCGGCGACCTCATCCTCACCTGCACCGGCGACCTGTCGCGCAACCGTCGCGTGGGCCTCGCCATCGGGCGCGGCGAGGCGCTGGCCGAGGCGGTCGGCGCGCTCGGTCAGGTGGCCGAGGGCGTGCGCTCGGCGCGCCCGGCGCGCGAACTCGGCCGCCGGCTCGGCGTGGCCCTGCCCATCACCGATGCCGTCTGCCGCGTGCTGTTCGAAGGCACGACGCCGCGCGACGCGCTGCACGAACTGCTGGCGCGCGACCGCGCCCGCGAAGGCTTCGGCGGCTGAACAGACACGTTTGTAACCGGCAGCTTCTGACGCAGCAATTGCTGCCTGAGCAGTGATATACATGGCAGCCATCGTCCTACCGGACCTGAAGGCCGCCATGCCAGACATCGATTTCTATACCGCCGACAACTACGACCCGAGCCAGAGCCTCGGCTTCACGCTGCGCCAGATCGTCGTGTCGATGACGCGCGCCATCGACCAGCGCATGGCCGAGCACGGCATCACCGACGCGCAGTGGAAGCCGCTGCTGCACATCAGCATGGGGCGCGCCAGCACCGCCGCCGAGCTGGCGCGCGAAGGCTGCATCGACACCGGCGCCATCACCCGCTTGCTCGACCGGCTGGAGGCCAAGGGGCTGGTGCTGCGCGTGCGCTCGACCGAGGACCGGCGCGTGGTCAAGCTCGAACTCACGCCCGAAGGCGAGCGGCTCGCGGCGCTGATCCCGCGGGCGCTGTGCGAGGTCATCAACGGCCATCTGGCCGGGTTCAGCCGCGAGGAGCACGACGTGCTGCGCGCGCTGCTGCTGCGCATGCTGGAGAACGGCCAGCGCATGAACGCCAATGCGCCGCGCGGCGAGGAGGAGGACGCATGAACCGGCCGGATTCCATCGCGCCGACGGCGCGCCGGGCTGTCGCCGCGCGGCCCCGGCGCACGACTGCGCTCGCGCTGGCGACCGCGCTCGCGCTGGCCGCCTGCGCCGACATGCAGGGCATCGCACCGAAGGCCGCGTTCACCGATCCCGCTGCGCTCGGCGCCAACAGCGCCGCTGCCGCCACGCCCATCACCTGGCCCGGCGACCACTGGTGGCGCGCCATCGGCGACCCGGCGCTCGACCGCCTGATCGACACCGCGCTTTCCGATTCGCCGTCGCTGCGCATCGCCAGCGCGCGGCTCGATCAGGCGCGCGCCGGCATCGAGACCGCGCGCGCCGCGCTGCTGCCGCGCGTCGACGGCCAGGCCTCGGTGACGCAGCAGCGCTTCAGCGACAACTACATTTATCCCGCGCCGCTGGCCGGCTCGGTCGATGCCGACGCGCTGCTGCGCGTGGGCGGCCAGTGGGAGCTGGACCTGTTCGGCCGCAACCGCGCCGCGCTCGCCGCCGCGCTCGGTCAGGCGCGCGCGGCCGAGGCCGACGTGGCCGCCGCGCGCTGGATCCTGTCGACGCAGATCGCCACCAGCTACGTGGAACTCGCGCGCGACATCGAGCTGCGCGACATCCTCGTCGCCACCCAGGCCCAGCGCGAGCACATCCGCCAGATCGTGTCCGAGCGGGTCGCCGCCGGCCTCGACACGCGGGTCGAGCTGCGTCAGGCCGAAACCACCGTGCCGCAGACCGGCCAGGACATCGCCGCCACCGAGGAGCGCATCGAGCTGGGTCGCCACACGCTGGCCGCGCTGGCCGGCGTCGCGCCGCAGCGGCTGGCCGAACTGGCGCCGCGCCTCGCCGGCCAGCAATTGCTGCCGCCGCCTGCCGTGATCCCGGCCGACCTGCTCGGCCGCCGCGCCGATGTGGTCGGCGCGCGCCGCCGGGTCGAAGCCGCGCTCGCCGGCGTGGACGTGGCGCGCGCCGCCTTCTATCCCAACGTGAATCTGAGCGTGTTCGCCGGCCTGCATGCGCTGGGCCTCGGCGACCTGCTCGACAGCGGCAGCCGCGAATGGGGCGTCGCGCCCGCCATCAGCCTGCCCATCTTCGAGGGCGGCCGGCTGCGCGCCCAGCTCACGGCGCGCTCGGCCGCCGCCGACGAAGCTGTCGAGAGCTACAACCTGGTGCTGACGCTGGCCATCCGCGACGTGGCCAATGCGCTCACCTCGGGCCGCGCCATCGACCGTCAGGCCGAGCAGCAGCGCGCCGCCCAGGCCGCCGCCGAAAGCGCCTATGCGCTGGCCGAACAGCGCTACCGCGCCGGCCTCGGCAGCTTCCTCACGGTGCTCAGCGCCGAAAGCAGCGTGCTCGCCGCACGCCGCGCCGGCACCGAACTGCGCGCCCGCGCGCTTGAAAACCAGATCGGCCTCGTCCGCGCGCTCGGCGGCGGCTACAGCCCTCAATCCTGAGAATCGCCATGGACACCAACAACAACGCTCCCGCCACCGGCCGCCCGGCCGCCGCCCAGGCACCCGCCGCCGGCCCGATGCACAAGCCGCCGTTCAGCCGCGGCAAGGCGCTGCTCGCCGTGGCCGCCGTCGTCGTCATCGGGGCGGCCATCTCCGGCTGGCGCTGGTACGACAACGCGCGCTGGTATGTCGAGACCGACAACGCCTACGTGGCCGGCAACGTGGTGCAGGTCACGCCGCAAGTGGGCGGCACGGTGCTCGCCATCTATGCCGACGACACCGACGTGATCGCCGCCGGCGCGCCGCTCATCAAGCTCGACCCGGCCGATGCGCAAGTCGCGCTCGACCAGGCCGAGGCCCAGCTCGGCCAGACCGTGCGCGAGGTGCGCACCCTGTTTGCCAACGACGCCAGCTACGCCGCGCAGGTCAAGCTGCGCGAAGCCGACGCCCAGCGCGTGCGCGCCGACCTGGCCAAGGCCGAGGACGACCTCAAGCGCCGCGCCGGCCTGACCGCCAGCGGCGCCGTCTCGGGCGAGGAGCTGGAGCACGCGCGCAACGCCGTCGCCAACGCGCGCAGCCAGCTCGCCGCCGCCGAAGCCGCGACCACCGCCGCGCGCGAGCAGCTGCTGGCCAACCAGTCGCTGACGCGCGGCGTCACCGCCACCGACCATCCCAACGTGCTGCGCGCCGGGGCGCGGGTGCGCGAAGCCTGGCTGGCGCTGCATCGCGCGGCGCTGGTCGCGCCGGTCGGCGGGCAGATTGCCAAGCGCAATGTGCAGGTCGGCCAGCGCGTCGCGGCCGGCACGCCGCTGATGTCCATCGTCCCGCTCGATCAGGTCTGGGTCGATGCCAACTTCAAGGAAGTGCAGGTGACCGACATGCGCATCGGCCAGCCGGTCAAGCTCACCTCCGACCTGTACGGCGACAAGGTCGAGTACGACGGCCGCGTGGTGGGCTTTGGCGCCGGCACCGGCGCGGCCTTCTCGCTGCTGCCGGCGCAGAACGCGACCGGCAACTGGATCAAGGTCGTGCAGCGCGTGCCGGTGCGGGTCGCGCTCGACGCGGCCCAGCTCAAGGAACATCCGCTGCGCATCGGCCTGTCGATGGTCGCGACGGTGGATGTGCACGACCAGACCGGCCCGGCGGTGGCCACCGCGCCGCGTCCGGCGTCGCAGGCGCTGACCGCGAGCTACACCGACGCCGCGGCCGAAGCCGACAAGCTGGTCGCGGACATCATCGCCCGCAACCTCGGCGCGGGCGCTCCGGCGCCGGTCGCGGGCAAGCGCGCGGCGGTGGACGTGGCCGGCCAGCGCATTCCGGCGCCGCTCGGTGCCGCCGCTGCCACGCAACGTCACGGCTGAACCGGCATGGCTGCTTCCGATTCCGCACTGCCGGCCGGGGCCGGCGCGCCGCCCGCCCCGGCGCCGGCCGCGCCACCCGCCGCGCATCCGCCGCTCGAAGGCGCGACCCGCGTCATCGGCACCATCGTGCTGGCGACCGCCACCTTCATGAACGTGCTCGACACCTCGATCGCCAACGTCGCCATCCCGACGATTGCGGGCGATCTGGGCGTCAGCGCCAACCAGGGCACCTGGGTCATCACGAGCTTTGGCGTCGCCAATGCCATCACGGTGCCGATCACCGGCTGGCTCACCCAGCGCATCGGCGCGGTCAAGCTGTTCGTGGCCAGCGTGCTGCTGTTCGTGCTCACGTCCTGGCTTTGCGGCGTGGCGCCCAACATCGGCATGCTGATCTTCTTCCGCGTTCTGCAGGGCGCAGTCGCGGGTCCGATGATTCCGCTGTCGCAGACGCTGCTGCTGTCGAGCTTTCCCAAGGCCAAGGCCGGGCTGGCGCTCGCGCTGTGGTCGATGACGACGCTGGTCGCGCCGGTGATCGGCCCGCTGCTCGGCGGCTGGATCACCGACAACATCAGCTGGCCGTGGATCTTCTACATCAACGTGCCGGTCGGCATCGTCGCGGCCGCCGGCACCTGGGCCATCTACCGCAAGCGCGAAACGCCCACGCGCAAGCTGCCCATCGACAGCATCGGTCTCGCGCTGCTCGTGCTCTGGGTCGGCTGCCTGCAAGTCGCGCTCGACAAGGGCAAGGAGCTCGACTGGTTCGAGTCGCCGCTGATCGTGGGCCTGCTGCTGATTGCGGTGGTCGGGCTGGTCGTGTTCCTGATCTGGGAGCTGACCGAGAAGCATCCGGTGGTCGATCTGTCGCTGTTCACGCGGCGCAATTTCTGGACTGCCACGGTCACGCTGTCGGTGTCGTTCGGGCTCTACTTCGGCAACGTGGTGCTGCTGCCGCTGTGGTTGCAGCAGTACATGGGCTACACCGCGACGATGGCCGGCATGGCGCTGGCGCCCGTCGGCTTGGCGGCGGTGCTGCTGTCGCCGGTGGTCGGGCTGACCATCCACCGCGTCGACACGCGGCTCTACTCGACGCTGGCGCTGCTGGTGTTCGCGCTCGTGTTCTGGATGCGCTCGCGCTACACGACCGACATCGGCATGGCGTCCATCGTCATCCCGACGCTGATCCAGGGCATCGCGATGGCCTTCTTCTTCATCCCGCTGGTATCGGCGGCGCTGTCGGGGCTGCCGCCCGAGCGCATCCCGGCGGCGTCGGGGCTATCGAACTTCTGCCGGATTCTGGCCGGCTCGTTCGGCACCTCGATCTCGACCACGCTGTGGGACAACCGCATGACGCTGCATCACGCGCAACTGGTCGAGCACATGACCAACGCCGATCCGGCGGCGCTGCGCACCTTCGAGGCGCTGCGCGGCACGGGGATGACGGCGGAGCAGGGGACTGCGGTGGTGAACCGGATGATCGACACGCAAGCCGCGATGTTGGGCGTGAACGATGTGTTCTGGGGCTCGGCGGTGCTGTTCGTGGCGATGATCGGGTTGGTCTGGGTGGCCAAGCCGGCGAAGAAGGGCGGGGCGGGGGGGGCGGAGGCGGCTGGGGCGCATTAACAAAGATATTTGTTATTAGTTGGCAATTTAGAGCACTGAATCTTTTGCCGTAAGTCACTAATTCGCGTGACTTTCTAAGTTGGAAGATTTTTGTTCCATTGTCTGAGTAATAACGGTTTGTCTGGGACTGCCGAATCGAATCCATTTGGAATCGATTCGGTCGCTGATGCACTAAAAAAGATGTTGGCTATTAACTATCCCATCTGAATCTTTGGGCCTTTATTTATACCATTCTCTTTTTATATCTGTGAAGTCAATCTCCTTCCATTCCTCTTTCCAAAGTTCCCAGTAAGGAATGTCATTGGAAGAAGGTGCGTTGCCACACGGATCAATTTGCACGATCGTTGGCAAGACAACTGATTCGCCGACAAGAAGGGCTTCGCCTTGTCGAAACGATGTCATCTTTTCAGCTAGTGATCCAAGTGAATCTGGAAGCAGTTTTCTTACGTATCCTTGATCAATGGGATTGGTAAGTCGCATGGCAATAAAATTGTTGCATTGTGAAAAAATGGTCTCTGATATCTCTGAGGGGCGTTGGCTTGCGAGTAATAAAGTAATGCCATACTTACGACCCTCCTTGGCAATTCTTTCAATTGCCACTTTCGAAGATCTGTATTTCGATAGTTCGCTGTTGGGGGCGTATTTGTGAGCTTCTTCATATACAAGTAAAATCGGAGCGTTGTTGTTGATTGTTTCGCTGGGATTTTGTGAGCAGCGTGAGCGCTTGTAGATGTAGCCATATTCAAATATCAAGCGCGATATCAGAGATACCGTAATGCTCAGCACTTCAAACGGTACTCCGCTTAAATCAATCACCGTTACATTGGACATGCTGCCGGGTTTGTAGCCCATTAGCATTTGGAGCGTTTGTTCAAAGGTAATGCTCCTTGATTGTTCGCCTAGAAAAAATTCAAGCCTTCTATCATTAATTTTATTTTCTAGTCGACTTACGTAGTTGGTGAGTTTCCCATGCAGGCTCCCTTGGGTAAGTCTAGGTTGTCCGGCCTTTTCTTTATTGCTGTTGGCATATACTTCGCCAGTATCAATCATTTCTGTATTTTTGGCTTTGGCATACTCAAGTACTTTATTAATATCAAATAGAAGTGGTGTGTCTAAATGGATTTTTTGCTTTTCAGCATATGAGCCGGTGAATTTTTCTCGGCGATCTAAAATAATCGCCTCTTTGAATATATTTCTTTGGTTATGGTCATTTGCCTCTGTGTCTAAAAAAAACTCTTCCAGTTCTTCGCTGTTTAGCATCCAGTATGGGAGTGTCAGGCTAGAGGTGTCGATGTAAGTCGCATCCGGAAATGCGGATTTGTATTCTGAGTGAATGTCAAAAACAATTATATGAGAATTATTGAGTGAAAATCCTTCGCCTTTTTCTTTGACTGCATTTTGAATAATTGTAGCGAGCGTGTGTGATTTGCCAGATCCCGTCGATCCAACAATTGCAATATGTTTATTAAAAAACTTGTTTCCGTCGATCGGGACGGCAACTTCTCTGTTGGAAGATAATTTGGAAAAGCAAAATTTCTTGTTTGAATCAACTGACCCGTCGTATATTTGCTTAATGTCGTCGATTGTTGCTGGCTCCACTTTTTTGGGGGGGGTGGCAAGTGAATCTCCGCCGCGCTCAAACTTCCCATTTCTCAGAATGCCGAGTGGAAAGGCTTCAATTATGTGCTCGCGCTTTCCTTTTTCGTTAACGGAAATTTGAAAATTTTCAATAATTGCGATGAGAACTGCATTCTCGTTATCGGCGATCTTTAAGTGAGATCCAACCTTTAAAGACTCCTCGGCGATTTTAAAATCTTCTAAATCGTCTACAACAATACGGACACTGTCTGGAAAGACAGCAATTACTTGTGCGTTAATGCTATCGTCTTGGCTTGCGAGAGTCATGTTGGCTTCCGAGTAGTTTCAGATTCAGATAATCGTTTTGATATCAAGTGGGCTTTCCACTTGAATCTTCACGTGATGAACTGCAGTATCGTCGAAGACGAAGTAAGCAGTGTTTAGGTAAAATTGATAAACTTTTCTTGTTTTATTGATTGATGTCACAGTCGCGCGTAATGCGTCGAGTGAATTAAGAATCTTAAGTCGAATCTTATTTCCTGGCGTTGCTTGTTGTGCGATTGTCTTTGAATCGAAATTTGCACCTTGAAAATTGTGCCCGTCAATAATTCGAAATTCTTCTGTTTGCAGTTCATTTTTAAGCTCAACTAATTCGCTGTCAGTAAGCCCATGAACATATACGTATGGACAAAAAGGAGTTGGCTCCCGCTTTGTAAGCTTTGACCATTTCATTGAGGTAATAAAAAGTAGCTCTTTTAGATTTGCTCTATCGTAAGATTTACTATCGATCTCAAAGAGAAAAAAGCGCTCAAACGGAGAGATGTTTAGAAGAGTGAAGTATTCTTGGCGAAGATTGGCGTAATGTGCTTTCTTGCCTTTCTTTTGGATCAGCCATTCATCAAAAAGAACATTGGTTTTATTGATTTTTCTTAAAAACTCTGCTTTTGTGATTCTTCTATCGGCGGCTGCCGATTTGATTGCTATCTCTCTGATTGCCGCGAGTGCGCTGTTGTAAAAAAAGTACTCGGCGCTGGCTTGTCTGCAATTAAAATGAGTTTTTAGATGCTGCAAAACTAGATTAAATTGCGAGTCAAAATCAACCGCGCGAACATTTATTGTTAGGCGCCGTAGGAATTCTAAGACGTCGGTGTTGCTCAACCCAAGTTCGATGTCGTGATGGCGAACGATTCCATCTTTTTTGTATGTAAAAAATTTTGCTTCAGAAAATCAACGTCGATTTTGCCATCCAGTTTTTCTTGGCCCCCTGCAAAGTGGCCCTGAATGATATATGCTACTTTTGGTTTAATCCCGTCAAGAACTTCTTTAAAGTGCGATAGCATATACATCACTGCTTCTTTGATCACTGAATGGTTGTATTCTGTTTTTGCGTAATATTTGCATTGAGTTGCTGTAGTTTCGTTTGCGGATCGAATGTCGATATCCTCTATGCATTCAATTTCAATTGAGTCGTCGGGATTCGGGAGTGTGACGATGCTTAATATGGATAAATCAAATTGATAAAAATACCCTCGAATCGTATCAACTGCGCTTCTGTTGGACATTGTGTCTCCAATGTGTGGCGAATATGGTAAGCCCCGATGTCGAGGGGCGGGCGAGCGCTGACGGGTTGTGTATCGGCGAGACAACCTTGCAATTCATTCGCAAGATGCTGTTGGCGCTGTGGGCCAACATTAGGCTGGGTTACCGATTCTAATATTATGACTATGGCGTTGTCGTATCGGCGTCGAAAAATACGATATCGTGTGCACGATTGTGGGGTTCGTCAAGTTTAAGATGGAATGTAATTCACTATATTTATAGTGTCTAAATTTGCTAGTGGGGCGATTTAACTATATTTTTATTAAGGCAGGGCCACTGATCGCAATATATGTAATTTGTTGAAGTCTTAAGCCATAAAAATGCAAATGCGTACAAATGACTTTCGTTGAAAAATACAGTATTGCGGATCGATTTTGGCGATACGCAATACTTGAATTAATTACCTTGCCGCTTAAGCCACCGCCTTGAACGCCCCCGCCGCCTTCACCAGCGTCTCCGCCACCACCGCGTCATCGTGCGCGGCGCTCACAAACCCCGCCTCATACGCCGACGGCGCCAGATACACGCCGCGATCCAGCATCGCGTGGAAGAACTTCTTGAACCGTTCCACATCCGCCGTGTGCACTTCGCTCAGCGTGCCGGGCAGGCCGTCGCGGAAGTAGAAGCCGAACATCCCGCCCACGCTGTCCACCGCCAGCGGCAGCCCGGCGCTCTCGGCCGCAGCCTTGAAGCCGGCCATCAGCCTGGCGGTCTGCGCGCCGAGCCGCTCGTGAAAGCCCGGCTCCTGGATCAGCTTGAGCGTGCTCAGCCCCGCCGCGACCGCCACCGGATTGCCCGACAGCGTGCCGGCCTGATAGACCGGGCCTTCCGGCGCCAGAAACTTCATCACGTCGGCGCGACCGCCGAAGGCCGCGACCGGCAGCCCGCCGCCGATCACCTTGCCCAGCACCGTCAGGTCGGGCGCGATGCCGTAGAGCGACTGCGCGCCGCCGAGCGCCACGCGAAAGCCCGTCATCACCTCGTCCCAGATCAGCACCGCGCCGTGCTGGGTGCACAGCTCGCGCAGGCGGGCGTGCCATTGCGGCGTGCCGCGCACGAAGTTCATGTTGCCGGCGATGGGCTCGACGATGACGCAGGCGATTTCGCTGCCGAGCCTGGCGAAGCATTCGTCGATGGCGTCGATGTCGTTGTAGTCGAGCACCAGGGTGTGCGCGGCAAAGTCGGCCGGCACGCCGGCGCTGGTCGGGTTGCCGAAGGTGAGCAGGCCGCTGCCGGCCTTCACCAGCAGTGAGTCGGCGTGGCCGTGGTAGCAGCCGTCGAACTTGACGATGCGGGTGCGGCCGGTGGCGCCGCGCGCGAGGCGGATGGCGCTCATCGCGGCTTCGGTGCCGCTCGACACGAAGCGGATCTTTTCGAGCGAGGGCACGAGCTTCATCACCTCTTCGGCGATGACGATTTCGGCTTCGGTCGGGGCGCCGTAGCCCAGGCCCTCGGCGGCGGCGCGCTGCACGGCTTCGACCACCGTGGGGTGGGCGTGGCCGAGGATCATCGGGCCCCAGGAGCCGACGTAGTCGATGTATTCGCTGCCGTCGGCGTCCCACAGCCGGGCGCCGGCGCCGCGTTCAAAAAAGCGCGGCGTGCCGCCGACCTGGCGGAAGGCGCGGACCGGCGAGTTGACGCCGCCGGGAATGCTGCGCTGGGCGCGCGCAAAGAGTTCGTCGTTCCTGCTCATGAGGAGTCTCCGTGAAGGCTTGAGGGGAGGGCGGCCGGCGCGTCAGCGCCAGAGCTGCGCGTATTGGCTGGCGCGCGCGGCGATGTCGGGCGCGCGGAACAGGTCGGTGACCACGGCAAGCGCGTCGGCGCCGGCGGCGATGACTTCGCCGGCATTGACCAGCGTGATGCCGCCGATGGCGACCAGCGGCAGGCCGAGCGCGCGCGCTTCATCGAACAGCGCGAGCGGTGCGCGCACGGCGGCGGGCTTGGTCGGCGACGGGAAGACCGCGCCGAAGGCGAGGTAGTCGGCGCCCGCTGCGGCGGCGGCGCGGGCGCGCTCGGGCTCGGCATAGCAGCTGGCGCCGATCAGCAGGCGCGGCTGCGCGGCGCGCAGCGCGGCGATGGGGCCGTCGTCGCGGCCGAGGTGCACGCCGTCGGCGCCGACCGCGAGGGCCAGTTCGGCGTCGTCGTTGACGAAGAAGAGGGCGCCGGCGTGGCGGCAGGCGGCGGCGAGCGCGTGGGCATCGGCGAGCCGCTGGGCGGCGTCGTCATGCTTGGCGCGGTATTGCACGAGCGCGGCGCCACCGGCCACGGCGGCGGCGGTGGCGGTCACCAGCGCCGGGCCGCGCAGGTCTTCGGGCGTGATGGCGTAGAGGCCGCGCAGCGCGCGGCGCGCGGCGATGCGCAGCTCGGCCGGACTGGCGGCTGGCGGCAGCGTGCGCTGGCCGGTGCCGCCGGTCATGGCGCCGCTTCCTCGCCGTCTTCTTCGGCGCGCGCCCAGAAGAAGCGGTCGGGCAGCGACTGCCCCATGCCTGGTCGGAAGCCGCCGGCCAGCGCCGCCCAGGTGAATTCCTGGGCCTCGCGCACCGCGTCGGGCAGGGCCATGCCCTGGCCCAGCAGCGCCGCGATCGCCGAGGCCAGCGTGCAGCCCGAGCCGTGGTAGGTGCCCGGCAGCCGCTCCCATTCGTCGCTGCGCACCAGGCCGGTGGCGTTGTACAGGCGGTTCACCACGGTGGGCGTGCCCTCGTGGGTGCCGGTGATGAGCACGTTCTCCACGCCCATCGCGAGCAGCCGGCTCGCGCATTCGGCGAGGTCGGGTTCTTCGTCGGGCTCCTCCTCGTCGCGGTAGGCGAGCCGGCGCGCCTCGATGCTGTTGGGCGTGATGAGCAGGGTCTGCGGCAGCAGCAGCTCGCACATCGCGCCAATCAGGTCCTCGTCGGCAAACGGATCGCCGCGGCCCGACGACAGCACCGGATCGAGCACCAGCGGCAGCTCGGGATAGTCGGATGCGATCTCGGCCACGATCTGCACGTTCTCGGCCGAGCCGAGCACGCCGACCTTGATGGCCGACACGCGCATGTCTTCGAGCAGCAGCCGGGCCTGATCCTCGACCCATTCGCCTTCCATCACGAGCATGCCCTCGACGCCGGCCGTGTCCTGCACGGTCACGCCGGTGACGATGGACAGCCCGTGGCAGCCCATCGCGGCAAAGGTGAGCAGATCGGCCTGCAAGCCGGCGCCCGACGTGGGATCGGTGGCGGCGAAGGTGAGGATCAGCGGGGGGGTGTTGACATCGGTCATGAGGAGTTCCGGGACGGGACCGGGCAGAATGCGCGCTGGTCGGGCCGGCCCGGCGCGCCGCCGCTCGCGGCCGGCAGCCGGACCGTCCCGACCGATTCTAGCGACTCCGTTCGCCCCGCCCGCGCGGCGTCCGGCGTCGCTCCCTCACCCGAAGTTCACTATCCCCATTCGAAGATGAAGACCTGGATGTGCCTGATTTGCGGCTGGATCTATGACGAAGCGGCCGGAGCGCCCGAAGAGGGCATTCCGCCCGGCACCCGCTGGGAAGACGTCCCGCCGAATTGGACTTGCCCCGAATGCGGCGCGCGCAAGGAAGATTTCGAGCTGACGGAGCTTTGAGAAAGAGCAAAAGTCACCGTCTTGTCGGGTCAAGGACGCGTGCGATTGCACATTAGCGGCAAGGCGTGCTGCGCCTGCGTCATGACCCGCCACTAGAATCGTTTCTCCCCAGGCATCGTCGGCTGCGGCGATGCGGATCAGGCTTATCCGATGACTCAAGACTCCCCGCTGGCCGGCATCAAGGTCATGGTGATCGATGACTCCAGCACGATTCGACGCAGCGCAGAGATTTTTCTCGTCCAGGCCGGATGCCAGGTGATCCTGGCCGAAGACGGCTTCGATGCGCTCGCCAAGATCAGCGACCACGTCCCCGATCTCATCTTCTGCGACATCCTCATGCCGCGGCTCGATGGCTACCAGACCTGCGCCCTCATCAAGAAGAGCCCGAAATTTCACGTCACCCCGGTGATCATGCTGTCCTCCAAGGACGGCCTGTTCGACCGGGCCCGGGGCCGGCTGGTCGGGTCGGACGAATACCTCACCAAGCCCTTCACCAAGGACAGCCTGCTCAAGACCGTCCGCGCCCACGCCGGCCGCGCCGCCTGAGTCGTCCCTTCCCCGGAGAAATAATTCATGGCGATCAAGAAGGTTCTCGTCGTCGACGATTCCCCGACCGAGCGTTTTTTCCTCGCCGACCTGCTCACCAAGGCCGGTTTCGTGGTGACCACCGCCGATTCTGGCGAGGAAGCCGTCGCCAAGACGCATGAGCAGCGTCCCGACCTCATCCTGATGGACGTGGTCATGCCGGGTGCCAACGGCTTCCAGATCACGCGCCAGATCTCGCGCGACCCCGACGTGGGCCACATCCCCGTGATCATGTGCACCAGCAAGAGCCAGGAAACCGACAAGATCTGGGGCATGCGCCAGGGCGCGCGCGACTACGTCACCAAGCCCATCAACGCCGACGAACTGCTGTCGAAGATCGCGGCGCTCGGCGCCTGACGCATCCCATGGCACGCAACGAGCCCCGCACCCGCCTGCGCCAGTTCCAGGCCGATCTCACCGAGCGGCTGGCGCGCGCCAAGGTTTCGCATGTCGGCAGCTCGCATCTGGGCATCGGCATCAACGACGAGCGCTGGCTGGTCGATCTGACCGAGGCCGGCGAAATCGTGCCGGTGCCGGGCATCGTGCCGGTGCCGCACACGCTGCCGTGGTTCTGCGGCCTGACCAGCGTGCGCGGCAATCTGCTGAGCGTGGTTGATCTGGCGCGCTATCTCGGTGGCGCGCCGACCCGGCTCGACCGCGACAGCCGGCTGCTGGTGTTTGGCGCGGGGCTCGACATCAACGCCGCGGTGCTGGTCAGCCGCATGCTTGGTCTGCACGCCACCGGCGCCTGGACCCGTACAGAATCGGCGACCGAGCCGGGTGCGCTCGGCGCGGCGGTCTGGACCGACGATCAGCGGCGCGACTGGCGCGAACTCAGTCTGGCGACACTGGCGACCGATGCGCGCTTCCTGCACATCTCGGCCATCTGAGATTGCGGTTCCCGAATTCACATTGAACAGCTCGCCCGACGACGGGCGGGATACAGGAGAGGCTCATGGCATTCAGGTTCCCCGTATTGCGACTGCCGTCCGGGCTGGGCGGACGCCTCGGGCGCGCGGGGGCTGCGCCGGCGCCCGCCTTGGCGGTGCCGGGCGAGGCCGAGGGCCTGCCCGGCGCCCGCGTCGGTGCCGACACGCGCTGGATGATTGGCGCGCTGGCGGCGGCGGCGGTGATCGGCACCGCGACGCTGGCCTATGACTTCAGCGTGGCCAATCGGCTCAGCCGCCAGATCGACGTGGTCGGCTCGCTGCTGATGCACACCCAGCGCATGGCGCGTGCCGCCGGCGATGCGGTGGTCGGCTCGCAGGCGGCCTATGCCATCTTCCGCGATGCCCACGGCACGGTGCAGCGCAGTCTGGTCGAGCTGCAGAACTCCACCTCGGGCGATTCGACCGCGGCCTACGATAAGCTCGCCAAGCTGTGGGAGCCGAGCGATGCGGCGGCCAATCGCATCGAGGGTGCCGAGGCGCTGATCGCGCAGCAAAGCCGCGCCTTCGAGGCGACCAAGGGCGCCGACCGCGAGCTCATCACCATCGTCGAGCGTCAGCTGGCGGCGGCGCGCACGCGCGGCGCGGCCGGGCGCGACTACGTCAGTTCGCTCCAGCTCGCGGCCCAGGCCGGCGAGGTCACGCGGACCATCGGCGCGCTGATGGGCGCCAGCGCGGCGCTCAACAACGATGCGACCGCGATCGGCCGGCTCGATGCCCAGCTCACGCGCTTTTCCGAGGCGCTCGACCAGCAGGAGCGCGCCACCGACGATGCCGACACCCGCGCCGGCGTGGCCCGGCTGCGCGCCATCGTCGCGCGCTACCGCGAAGCGCTCGGCGGCCTGATGAGCATGGAGCCGGCCAAGCAGATGCAGGAGGCGCGCGGTTTTGCCGCCCGCATCGCGACCGACTCCGAGGCGGTGAAGGACGGACTGCTGGAGCTGCGCGCGGCCTATCTGGCCGAGGACTCGGGCCGCAAGGTCGACTTCCTCATCATTCTGGTGAGCGGTGCGCTGGTGGTCGGGCTGGGCATCGCGCTCGGCAAGAGCTTCATCGACGAGAGCCAGCGCCGGGCGGTCGAGGCCGAAGGCCGGCGCGAGCAGGCCGAGCGGCAAGAGCAGGAAATGAAGCGCGTCAACGACCAGAACCAGGCGGCGATTCTGCGGCTGATGAACGAACTGCAAGAGGTGGCCGACGGCGACTTGACGGTGCAGGCCACGGTGTCCGAGGACATCACCGGCGCCATTGCCGACTCGGTCAACTACACGGTCGAGGAACTGCGCAACCTGGTCGGCCGGATCAACAACGCCGCCGAGCAGGTGGCGAATGCGTCGAGCCAGGCGGCCCAGCGCTCGCAGGCGCTGCTCACCGCATCCGAGTCGCAGTCGCGCGAAATCCGCGAGACCGGCGAGTCGGTGCTGCTGATGGCGCAGCAGATTCAGGAAGTGTCGACGTCGGCGGCCGAATCGGCCGAGGTGGCGCGGCAGTCGCTGAAGGCGGCCGCCGACGGCCGGCTCGCGGTGCAGAACGCGATCTCGGGCATGAACGAAATCCGCGAGCAGATCCAGGACACGTCCAAGCGGATCAAGCGGCTGGGTGAGTCGTCGCAGGAGATCGGTGAAATCGTCGAGCTGATTACCGACATTACCGAGCAGACCAATGTGCTGGCGCTCAACGCCGCCATCCAGGCCGCGTCGGCCGGCGAGGCGGGACGCGGCTTCTCGGTGGTGGCCGAGGAAGTGCAGCGGCTGGCCGAACGCTCGGGCGAGGCGGCCAAGCAGATCGCGGCGCTGATCCGCACCATCCAGACCGATACCCAGGACGCGGTGGCGGCCATGGAAAAGTCGACCGCGGGTGTGGTCGAAGGCGCGCGGCTGTCCGATGACGCGGGCCGTTCGCTCGAAGGCATCGGCGAGGTGTCGCGCACGCTGGCCGAGCTGATCGAGCGCATCTCCACCACCACGTCGGAGCAGGCCGGCTCGGCCGGCAGCGTGGCGCGCAGCATCGAGCGAATCCTGACGGTGACCGAGCAGACCTCGCTCGGTACCGAACAGACCGCGCGCTCGATCCGCGAACTGGCCGCGCTCGCCAAGGAACTGAAGAACTCGGTCGCACGCTTCCGCGTCGCCTGATTCGCCCAGAAGGAGTTAGCGAATGACGACGGCCAACGCCTCGGCAGGGATCGATACCGGTCCGCTGTCCTGGGTCATCGACGAGGTCCGGCAGGCGCTCGAAGCGTCGATCGCCGGACTGCGCAATTTTTCGGTGCATGCCGACGAGATCACCCAGCTGCGCGTCGCGCGCACCCATCTGCATCAGGCGCACGGCGCGCTGCAGATGGTCGATCTCGACGGCGTGCCGCAGATCACCGCGCTCGGCGAGCGGGTCTATGACCGCTTCGTCGACGCGCCCTCGCTCTGCTCGCCCGACACGGTGGCGAGCATCGAGCGCGCCTTTGCCGGACTGGTCGACTATCTCGACGACCTGCTCGCCGGCCAGCCGCATCAGCCGGTGCGGCTGTTTCCGCAGTACCGCGAGTTGGCCCGCATCATCGGCATCGACCGGGCCCATCCGGCCGACCTGTTCTTCCCGCAGCTCGGCGAGCGCGTGATCGACGACGACAGTTGCGAGCCGGTCGCCGATCCGGCTGCGCTGGCGCCGGCGCGCGCGCAGTACGAGCGCGGCCTGCTCAAGCTGCTGCGCAACATCGATCCGGCCACGGCCGCGTCCGAGATGGGTTCGGCGGTGCGCAACTTCCGCACCGCGCAGACGCCGGGCGCCGCGCGCTCGTTCTGGACCGTGCTGCATGCGCTCTGCCAGGGGCTGGCCGAAGGCGCGGTCGCGCCCGACGACCTGCATCTCAAGCGGCTGGCGGCGCGCGTCAACATGCAGATGCGGCGCGCCGTGAGCGGTCAGCCGGCGCTGGCCGAGCGGCTGCTCGCCGATGCGCTGTTCCATCTGTCGACGGCCGATTCGCAATCGCCCGAGATCGCCCGGGTGCGCAGCGTGTACCGGCTGGCCGAGGTGCCGCGCGACTATGCGCAGCCGCGCTACGGCCGGGTCGACAACCGCGTGGTCAAGCGCGCGCGCGAGCAGCTCGCCGCCGTGCGCTCGGCCTGGGACCGCTATGTCGGCGGCAAGCCGACCGAGGCCGGCAGCCTGCTGCGTCAGGCGCGGCTGTTTGCCGACGTCGCGGCCGAGCTGGCCGAGCCGGGCATCGTCACCGTCTCGTCGGCCATCGTTGGCGTGGCCGAGACCTGCGCCGCCGCGCCCGGCGTCACCACGCCCGAGCTGGCGATCGAGACCGCGACCGCCGTGCTGTTCCTCGAACACGGGCTCGACACCTTCAACCGCCTGAGCCCCGAATACGCCGAGCGCGCCGAGACCATCGCCGCGCGGCTGCGCGATGCGCTGGCCGGCGAGCCGAGCACCGAGTCGGTGGCCTGGCTGGCCGCGCTGTCGAGCGAAGCCCACGAGCGCGCCACCATGGCCACGCTGGTCGGCGAGATCCAGGCCAATCTGCGCGCCATCGAGCAGGCGCTCGACGCCTTCTTCCGCGATCCGACCCGGCGCGACGGCCTGGGCAACTGCGCCGCGCTGCTGGCGCAGAGCGCCGGCGCGCTCGCGCTGCTGGAGCACGACAGCGCCCATCAGGCGATGGAAGACTGCCGCGCCGCGATCGAGCGCTTCTCCGATCCCACGGTCGAGCCCGATCCGGTCGAGTTCGACCGCGTGGCCCAGACCTTCGGCGCGCTCGGCTTCGTGGTCGATTCGCTGCGCCAGCCGACCGGCGCGCCGCATCCCGAACTCGAGCGCGATCCCGAGCGCGGCGGCTGGCGCGTCAAGGGCGCCGACGGCCCGCGTCGTGGCCCGACCGAGACCGTGCCGCCGCCGCTGCATGCCATCGCGCCCGAGCCCGACGCCGCTGCCGCCGAGCTGACGCTCGCGCCGCATGAACTGGCCGATGCGCCGCTCGCCGAACTGACCGAAGTGGTCGAGCTGACCGAGCCGATCGAGCCGATCGAGCCGATCGAGCCGATCGAGGTCGCGGACGCCGCGCCGGCCGATCACGACAGCGTCGAGCAGGAGATCCGCGCCAGCATCGACAGCGCGCGCGAACTGTTCGGTCAGCTGCGCGAAGCCGGCGACGCGGGCGCCACCGGCGTGGTGCCGGCGCTGCAAGGCCTGCTCACGCAGATCCGCCAGGACGCCGATCTGGTCGACGACAGCCGGCTCCAGATCGCCGCCGCCAATGCGCTGGCGCTGGCCGGCCAGACCGGGCCCGAAGGCTCGGTCGAGGCGCTCGGCCTCGCGCTCGCCGAACTCGACCATCGCAATCCGGCCTCGCTCGACGCGCCGGCGCCCGACGCCGCCACGCTTGCGCTGGCCGCGGCCGACGACGAGACCATCGACGCCGAGCTGCTCGACATCTTCTTGGGCGAAGCGCGCGAGGTGCTCGACACCATCGACGGCGCGCTCGGCCGCTGCAAGGGCGATCCGGGCCATCAGGGCAATCTCACCACGCTGCGGCGCAGCTTCCACACGCTCAAGGGATCGAGCCGGATGGTCGGCCTGCGCCAGTTCGGCGAGGCCGCCTGGGCGCTGGAGCAGGTCTACAACGTGTGGCTGGCCGAGGAGCGGCCGGGCAACACGGCGCTGTTCGGGCTGACGCACGCGGCGCATCGCCAGTTCGGCAGCTGGGTCGAGCAGATCGCCGCCGGCCAGTTGCATGCGGTGTTGCCTGAACGGCTCATCGCGGCAGCCGACCGGGTGCGGGAGGGCGAGCATTTTTTTTTGAGTGGTGAGCACACATTCGCGGCGCCTGACTCACCTGTTTACCCGGCGCCGCCGCTTGACCATGAACCCGGTTTCGATCCGGATTTCCAGAACGACGACGGGCTTTATCCCGACTTCCGCTTCCGCGACGAAGTCGGGCCCGCCACCACCCAGCGGCTCGACGGCGCGGTTGCGCTCGCCGACGTCGCGCCGGTCGGCGAGCCGGCGCTCGACATCGATCTCGGCGCAGTCGATGCGCTCGCGCCCGAGCCGGCGGTTTCGGCTGCGGCGGAAATCGCCGCCGTCGCCGATGCCGCCGCCGAAGTCGCCGAACCGACCCAGGCCGACGCTGCCGCAGACGTACCCGCGGCCGCGCCAACCGACGCGCCGGTAGCCGGAGCCGCCGCCAGTCCGGCCGCGTCGGCCGAGCCGCTGCCGATCATCCCGCCGTCGCGCTTTCCGCCCGAGCTGCTGGCCACCGTGCCGGCCATCGAGGCGCTGCTGCGCACGCCGCCGGCGCCGGGCGAGGAGGAGGCTCTGCCGATGGGTTTCCTGGCCGGCAGCTCGCTGGTGCGCGGCATGGCCCACGAGCCCGAGCCGACGGCCGAACTGCCGGCGCCGGCCGACGAACCGGCGCTGCCCGCCGATGCCGCGACCGCCTCCGTGGCCGCCGCGCCGTCGCTGGTCGAGCCCGCGTTCGAACCCGAACCGGTGCCCGACCCCACGCCCCAAGCCGAACCGGCCGCCACGTCGGCCGAACCGCAGGTCGGCCCCGACGAGCGTCGCATCGGCCCGCTCGTCATCTCGACCCAGCTCTACGAGATCTATCTGACCGAGGCCGACGACTGCCTGCGCCGGCTGCAAACCGAAGTCTCGCGCTGGCGCCAGTTCCCCGACGGCCGGCTGCAGGAGCCGGCGGTGCGCGCCGCGCATTCGCTTGCCGGCTGCTCGGCCACCGCCGGCCTGCTGCCGGTGCATGAACTGGCCGGCACGGTCGAGAAATCGCTCCAGGCCGCCAGCCGCGCCCACATCGTGCCCGCCAGCGCCGAGCTCGACACGCTCGACAACGTGCTCGACGGGCTGGCCGGCATGCTGCATCGCTTTGCCGCCGGCCTGTATCCCGAGGCCGACGCCGGCCTGCTGGCCCGCGCCCACGAACTCGCGCTGCACTGGGGCGAGCGCGCCGGCGCCGCACGCCAGGAAAGCCCCGCGCCCGCCATCGACGAGACCCGGCTCGACAGCTTCGGCGACGATCTCGAACTCGAACTCGACATCGAGCTGCCGGCCGACGAACCGTCGGCCGACGCCACGCTGCATGTGGGCTTCGCGCCCAAGGACGTGTTCACGCGCTCGATCAGCAACATCGACCTCGACCTGTCGGAGCTGGCCGGCGAGGTCGCCGATGCGGCGCCGGCAATGCCGGCGCTCCCGGCGGCGCCGGTCGCGGTCGCGCCAGTCCGGCTGGCGGCCAGCCCGGTCGCGCCGGCCGAGCCCGATGGCGCCGACCGGATCGAGCTGCCCGACAACGAGATCGACCCCGACCTCATCGACATCTTCATCGAGGAAGGGCGCGACTACATGCCGCGCATCGAAAGCGGTCTGGCCCGGCTCACCGCCGCGCCGACCGATGCCGAAACCCTCGCCGGCGTGCTGCGCGCGCTGCACACGGTGAAGGGCAGCGCGCGCATGGCCGGCGCGATGCGGCTCGGCGCGCTTTGCCACGACATCGAATCGCGCATCGAGGCGGCGCGCCAGACGCCGTCGGCCGAGCTGTTCAACGGCCTGCTGCAAGCCTTCGACGGCGCCTATGCCGAATTCGGACGGCTGGCCGGCGATGCGCCGATCTTCGAGCCCCAGGCCGAGGCGGCGCTGCCGGTCGTCCCGGCGCCGGTCGCCGAACCGGTGCCGGCGCCGTCCGAGCCACCGGCGCCATTCCCTGCTGCCGAGGCCGACGAGCTGCCGCACGGTCCGCCGCGCATCTTCAACTGGCCGGTGGCGCCGCTCACCGATCCGGACGGCCCGCGCTATCCGGTCGGCGAGGGCACCGAGCCGGGCGAACCGGCGCCGTTTGCCGGCAGCGACGCCGAAGTGGCGGCCGACGCGATCGCGCCGCCGTCCGAACCGTTCGCCGCGCCGACGGTGGCCGAGCCTGCCGCTGCCGAGCCGCAGCTGGCTGGCGTGGCCGAAGCCGCCGCGCTGCCGGCCGCCGCCGGCCCGACCGACGCCGCCGGGCCGGCCGCCGCGCCGCAGCGCCCGGCCCGGCCGCAATCGCTGGTGCGGGTGCGCGCCGACGTGCTCGACCGGCTGGTCAACAACGCGGGTGAAGTCTCCATCGCCCGCGCCCGGCTCGAAAACGACCTCGGTACCGTCAAGGGCGCGCTTGGCGATCTGACCGAGAACGTCGGCCGCCTGCGCGGCCAGCTGCGCGAGATCGAGATCGCCGCCGAGGCCCAGATGATGAGCCGGATGGAGGCCGAGAAAGAGGCCGGCCGTTCCTTCGATCCGCTCGAATTCGACCGCTTCTCGCGCTTGCAGGAACTGACCCGGATGCTGGCCGAATCGGTCAGCGACGTGACCACGCTCCAGCAGAACATCGTCAAGGGCATGGAGGGCGCCAACAAGGGCCTCACCAGCCAGGCCCGGCTCACGCGCGAATTGCAGGAAGACCTGATGCGGGTGCGCATGGTGCCGGTCGACAGCGCTTCCGAGCGGCTGTATCGCGTGGTGCGCCAGTCGGCCAAGGAGATCGGCAAGCGCGTCAATCTCGAAATCCGCGGCGCCACGGTCGAACTCGACCGCGGCGTGCTGGAGCGCATGACCGGCCCGTTCGAGCATCTGCTGCGCAATTCGGTCGTGCACGGCATCGAATCGCGCGAGCGCCGGCTGGCCGCTGGCAAGCCCGAGACCGGGACCATCGTGGTGGCGGTGCGCCAGCGCGGCAACGAGGTCGAGCTGGCCTTCGAGGACGACGGCGCCGGCATCGATGTCGAGGCGATCCGCGCCAAGGCGCGTGCCAAGGGACTGATTGCCGCCGGCACCATCCTCAGCGACGCCCAGGCGGCCGAGCTGGTGTTCGCGCCCGGCTTCACCACCGCCAACGAAGTCACCTCGCTGGCCGGGCGCGGCGTGGGCATGGACGTGGTGCGCGCCGAGGCCGGCGCGCTCGGCGGCCGGGTGCAGATCGACAACCGGCCGGGCCAGGGCGTCACCTTCACCATCCGGCTGCCGCTCACGCTGGCCGTGACCCAGGTGGTGCTGGTGCGCGCCGGCGGCCGGCTGCATGCGATTCCGGCGGTGCTGGTCGGGCTGGTGCAGCAGCTGCGCGCGCCGCAGCTGGCGGCCGCCTATGCCGACGGCCGGCTCGACGTGGCCGGCGCACCGGCCGACTTCGCCTATCTGCCCACGCTGCTCGGCGACCTGCACAGCCATGCCATCGCCCAGCGCTATTCGCCGGTGATGACGCTCGAATCGGGCGGCAAGCGGGTGGCGCTGCATGTCGACGAAGTGGTTGGCAATCAGGAAGTGGTGGTGAAGAACATCGGCCCGCAGCTGGCGCGGATGGTCGGCATCACTGGCGCGACCGTGCTCGGCTCGGGCGATGTGGTGCTCATCATCGATCCGGTGCAGCTGGTCGAGCGGCTCGGCGTCAGGCCGCGTCCGGCGCCGCAGGCCGAGGGCGAGGCGGTTTCGGCCGAGGCGGTCGCGGCGGCGGCCGACGGCGCGCTCGACGCCGCAGCCCGGCCGCCGACGCCGGAGGCGCCGCGCAGTGGCGCGCTGGCCAGCCTGCCGGTGGCGATGGTGGTCGACGATTCGGTCACCGTGCGCCGCGTGACCCAGCGGCTGCTGCAGCGCGAGGGCTATCAGGTGGTGCTGGCCAAGGACGGCGTCGATGCGCTGGAGCAGCTCCAGGAGTTCCGGCCCGACGTCATGCTGGTCGACATCGAGATGCCGCGGATGGACGGCTTCGACCTGACGCGCAATGTGCGCAGCGATTCGCGCATCGCCGATGTGCCGATCGTGATGATTACCTCGCGCACCGCCGACAAGCACCGCAACCATGCCGAAGCGCTCGGCGTGAATGCCTATCTGGGCAAGCCCTACCGCGAAGACGAACTGCTCGAAGTGATGCGCGAACTGATTGCGGCGAGCCGCGCGGCGGCCTGACCGCAGCCCGCGCAGAGAACGGCCGGTGGCGTCGAGCTGCCGGCCGTTTTTGCTTGGGGCGCGGCTATTGCCCGCCGGCAAAGCCGTTCTGGCGCCAGGCCTCGAACACCACCACCGCGACCGCGTTGGACAGGTTGAGCGAGCGGTTGCCGGGCTGCATCGGCAGGCGCAGCCGCTGCTCGGGCGCGAAGCGGTCGCGCAGTTCGGGCGCCAGGCCGCGCGTCTCGCAGCCGAACACGAACACGTCGTCGGGCCGGAAGGCGAGCTCGGCATGCGGCCGCGAGGCATGCCGGCTGAGCGCGAACATCCGCGCCGGATCGGGCTGACGCGCGGCCAGAAAGGCATCGAAGCTGGCATGCGTGCGCACCCGTGCGTACTCGTGATAGTCGAGCCCGGCGCGGCGCAGTTTGGCGTCGTCGAGCGTGAAGCCGAGCGGCTCGATCAGATGCAGCCGCGCGCCGGTGTTGGCGCACAGACGGATGACATTGCCGGTGTTGGGCGGGATTTCGGGCTCGACGAGCACCACATCGAACATTGCAGAAGCCTTGGTTCAGGAGTCGGGCGGCGGCGTGCGCAGCGCAGCCAGCACGCAGAGCGCGCCGGGCCGCAACGGCGCAAGGCTGAGCGCGGCGGCGCGCAACGTGGCGCCGGTGGTCATCACATCGTCGATGAGGGCGATGCGCTGGCCGGCGAGCCGCTGCTGCGCGCCCGGCGCCAGCGCGAAGGCGCCCGTCAGCGCGCGGGTCCGCGCGGCGCGGCCGAGCCGGGCGATGGCCGGCGTGTCGAGCCGCCGCAAAAGCGCGCCATTGTCCACCCGCGCGCCGGTGCCGGCGGCGAGCGCCCGCGCGATGCGGTCGGCCTGGTTGTAGCCGCGCGTGGCCAGCCGGGCCGGCGCGAGCGGTACCGGCAGCAGCCACCAGCCGGCCAGATCGGCGTGGCGCGCGCGCAGCGCCAGCTCGATCAGGCTGGCGAGCGCCGGCGCATTGGGCAGCGCGGCGCCGAATTTGAGCGCCAGCTCGATCCGGTCCCAGGGCGGTTCATAGGCCGCGCCGACCACCGCCTGCGACCACGGCGGCGGCGCGGCGGCGCAGTGCGCACAAATCGGCAGCGGGCCGGCGCCGTCGAGCGGCAGGGCGTGGAATGCGGTGGCGTCGAGCGCCTCGGCGCAGCGCAGGCAGCGCGGCCGCTGGCGCTCGATGCGCCGGGCCGAGCGCAGGCAGGCGGCGCACAGGCCGCGCGCGCCGGCCGCCGCGCCGCAAGCCACGCAGCGATTGCCGAACAGCGCCGCCGCCAGTTCGCGCGCAAACCCGCCCGGCGAATGCCGCTTTTCGGGTCGGCGCGCGGCGGCATCGGCAGGCGCGGGCAGGGCGGCGGTGGGCAGGCGAGGGCTCATCGCGCCGATGCTGGCGCATGGCACCATTGCCGCGCCATGACCTCCTCCACTTCCCGCACCGACGCCGGCCTGATCGATCCGCATGCCGCGCGCCTCCAGTTCGAGCGCCGCGCGCGCGACTTCGACCACCACGACTTCTTCCACCGCGAGGTCGAATCGCGGCTGCTCGAACGGCTCGATCCGCTGCGCATCGAGCCCGCGCGCGCGCTCGACCTGGGCTGCGGCACCGGCCATGCGCTGCCGGCGCTCGCCGACCGCTATCCGCAGGCCGCCTGGACCGGCGTCGATCTGGCCCACGCCATGCTCGCGCGCGCCGCCGTGCGCACGCGGCAGGCGGCCGGGCTCGGCGGCACGGTGGCGCGGCTGCTCGACCGCGTGGGCATGGGCGCGCTTTCGCCGAGCCTGCCCGGCGGCCGCAGCGGCGCTGCCGGCCTCGCGCGCGCCGAGCTGGTGCAGGCCGACTTCGCCCAGCTGCCGTTCGCCGATGCCAGCTTCGATCTGCTCTGGTCCAACCTCGCGCTGCATTTCGCGCCCGACCTCGGCCGCGCCATCGCCGAATGGTGGCGCGTGAGCCGGCCCGGCGCCGCGCTCATGTTCAGCTGCCTCGGTCCCGACAGCCTGCGCGAGCTGCGCCCGCTCTGGCCCGGCGATCCGCCGCGCGCCTTTGTGCCTTTCGCCGACATGCACGACCTCGGCGACCTGATGGTGCGGTCGGGCTTCGCCGATCCGGTGATGGGCATGGAGCGCATCACGCTCACCTATGCCGATCCGGCCAGGCTGCTCGCCGACCTGCGTGCGCTCAGCGGCAATCCGCTCGCCGCGCGCGCGCCGCGCCTGCATGCGCGCGATTTCCGCACCCGCTTCCTCGCCGCGCTCGATGGCGCGCGCGGGCCGGATGGCCTGATCGCCGTCACGCTCGAAATCGTCTACGGCCATGCCTGGGCCGCCGCGCCGCGCCAGCGCCGCGAAGCCCTGCCGGGCGGCGGCGAGATCGCCTCGGTACCGCTCTCGGCCCTCAAGCGCCCCGGCCCGCCACGCGACTGAAACCGCGCGCGATGTTGCCGTCTGTTAGCGCGAGTGCGCTGCCGGTACCGCCGCGCCGAGACTCGGCCGAGCCCGCACGGTGGTACCGCCCGGGCCTGCGCCACAGGGCGGCCTGAGGGGAAGCCCCCGGTGCGCATGGCGGCGGATCGTTCCTATGATCGGTCCGCCTTCTTCGTCAGCCCGACGTCAGCTGCGCCAAGCGCTGGCCGCGTGCCGACATGCCAACGTAAAACCGGTCGGGTGCCCCAGGCCCGGCGTCGTGCGGTTCATGCCGCGCGCCGCCCCGCTGCCGAGCGCTTGCCAAAGCGAGGGAGATCATGCTCAGGACGCTCGGCATTGCGCTTGCGCTCATCGCCCCTTCGGCCTTTGCGGTCGATGGCGTGCAGAGTCGCTACAACCTCGCGCCCCCGGTCACACCGCTCGCCGAAGACATCTACAGCCTGCATCACTACGTGATGGGCATCTGCGTGGCGATCTTCCTGTTCGTGTTCGCGTGGATGTTCATCGCGATCCTGCGGCACCGGAAGTCGCTCGGCCACAAGCCGGCCAACTTCCACGAGAACACCACCGTGGAAATCATCTGGACGGTGATTCCCTTCCTCATCGTCGTGGCCATCGCGGTGCCGGCCACGCGCATCGTCGTGGCGATGAAGGACACGTCGAGCGCCGACCTCACCATCAAGGCCACCGGCTACCAGTGGAAGTGGGGCTACGAATATCTGCGCGGCGAAGGCGAGGGCATCGCGCTGCTGTCCACGCTGGCCACGCCGCGCGGGCAATTGCAGCTCGCTTCCCTCGGCAGCGAGCGCGACAGCAACCCCAACTACCTGCTCGAAGTCGATCAGCCGCTGGTGGTGCCGGTCGATGCCAAGGTGCGCATCATCACCACGGCGAGCGATGTCATCCACTCGTGGTTTGTGCCGGCCTTCGCGGTCAAGCAGGACGCCATCCCCGGCTTTGTGCGCGATACCTGGTTTCGCGCCACCACGGTCGGCACCTTCCGCGGCCAGTGCGCCGAGCTCTGCGGCAAGGAGCACGCCTACATGCCCATCGTCGTGCGGGTGCTCTCGCGCGAGGACTATGCCGCCTGGGTCGTCGCCAAGAAGCGCGAGCTGCAAGCGCTTGCGGACGATCCGGCCAAGGTCTGGCAGCTGGGCGAGCTGACCGCGCGCGGCAAGACCGTGTTCGAGAGCAACTGCGCGGCCTGCCATCAGGCCGGCGGCACCGGCAATGCCGCCATCGGCGCGCCGGCGCTGATCGCCAGCCCGGTGGTCACGGCGGCGCCGGCCGAGCAGATCGGCGTGCTGCTGCATGGTCGCAACAACCGCATGCCGGCGTGGCAGCAGCTGTCGGATGTGGAGATCGCCTCGGTCATCACCTACACCAAGCACGCCTGGGGCAACAGCGTCGACCAGATCGTGCAGCCCCGCGACATCGCGGCGGCGCGCGCCGCCCGGTAATGAAGACGGCGCTGCCGAGCCGGCGGCGCCATCGAAGATGCATGTGACTTGCGGCTTTCAACCCGGCCGCCGGAGAACGCGATGAGTGCAGTCCTGCCCGGCATCGACCAGCCCCACGATCCGCACGCCCACGGCGAGCATCACGGCGCGCCCACCGGCTGGCGGCGCTGGCTGTTCGCCACCAATCACAAGGACATCGGCACGCTCTACATGTGGTTCAGTTTCACCATGCTGCTGAGCGGCGGCGTGCTGGCGCTGGGCATCCGCGCCGAGCTGTTCCAGCCCGGCTTGCAGATCTTCGAGCCCGAGCGCTTCAACCAGCTCACCACCATGCACGGCGTGATCATGGTGTTCGGCGCGATCATGCCGGCCTTCGTGGGCTTCGCGAACTGGATGGTGCCGCTGATGATCGGCTGCTCCGACATGGCCTTCGCGCGCATGAACAACTTCAGCTTCTGGCTGATGCCGCCTGCGGCGCTGCTGCTCGTCACCAGCTTCTTCGTGCCGGGCGGCGCGATGGCGGCGGGCTGGACCATGTACGCGCCGCTGTCGGTGCAGATGGGCATCGGCATGGACATGGCCATCTTCGCGCTGCACATCCTCGGCGCCAGTTCGATCATGGGCTCGATCAACATCATCGTGACCATCCTCAACATGCGCGCGCCCGGCATGACGCTGATGAAGATGCCGATGTTCGTGTGGACCTGGCTCATCACCGCCTACCTGCTGATCGCGGTGCTGCCGGTGCTCGCGGGCGCCATCACGATGGTGCTGACCGACCGCCATTTCGGCACCAGCTTCTTCAACGCGGCCGGCGGCGGCGACCCGGTGATGTACCAGCACATCTTCTGGTTCTTCGGGCACCCCGAGGTCTACATCATGATTCTCCCGGCGTTCGGGATCATCTCGCACGTCATTCCCACCTTCGCGCGCAAGCCGCTGTTCGGCTACAGCTCGATGGTCTACGCCACGGGCTCCATCGCGATCCTGTCGTTCATGGTCTGGGCGCATCACATGTTCACGACCGGCATGCCGGTCACGGGCCAGCTCTTCTTCATGTACGCGACGGCGCTGATCGCCGTGCCCACGGGCGTGAAGATCTTCAACTGGCTGGCCACGATGTGGCGCGGCGCCATGACCTTCGAGACGCCGATGCTGTTCGCGCTCGGCTTCATCTTCGTGTTCACGATCGGCGGGCTGACGGGCGTGATCCTGTCGGTCGCGCCGATCGACATCCAGTTGCAAGACACCTATTACGTCGTGGCGCACTTCCATTACGTGCTGGTCGCGGGCTCGCTGTTCGCGCTGTTCTCGGGCGCCTATTACTGGCTGCCGAAATGGACCGGCCACATGTATAGCGAGCGGCTCGGGCAGGCGCATTTCTGGTGCTCGCTGGTGTTCTTCAACGTCACCTTCTTCCCGATGCACTTCCTGGGGCTGGCGGGCATGCCGCGCCGCTATGCCGACTATCCGCTCCAGTTCGCCGACTTCAACATGGTGGCCAGCATCGGCGCCTTCGGCTTCGGCTTCTCGCAGCTCATCTTTCTGTGGGCGGTGCTCAAGTGCATTCGCGGCGGGCCGCGCGTTGCCGCGCAGGCCTGGGAGGGCGCGGAAGGGCTGGAGTGGACGGTGCCGTCGCCGGCGCCCTTCCACACCTTCGAAGAACCGCCGGTCGTGAAGTGAGGAGATCAGCATGCAGATCAACGACGAACTCATGGCGATGACATTGCCGCGCGAAGCCCGCAGCGCCGCCACCCAATTGCCGGTCATCGATCTGGCCGCGCGCCGCCGTGCCGCGTTGCGCACCGCGCTCATCCTGGCCTCGGTCGCTGCCGCCTTCTTCTTCGGCATCATCGTCAAGTTCTGGCTGCTCGGCGCCTGATGAGCATGAGCCGCGCGCGCGCGATCGCCCTCAACGCCGTCATGCTGCGCAAGCTCGCGGTGATGGCGGCGGTGATGTTCGCCTTCGGCTTTGCGCTGGTGCCGTTCTACAAGTCGATCTGCGAGCTGACCGGCGTCAACCAGCTCACGCGGCGCGACAGCGCCACGCCGGCGGCGGTCGATGCCAGTCGCACGGTCACGCTCGAATTCGATGCCAACACGCGCGGCGACTGGAGCTTCCGGCCGCTGCATGCCTCGCTCGACACCCATCCCGGCGAGCTGGTCAGCATCGACTACGAGATCACCAATCACAGCGCGCGCGACATCGTCGGTCAGGCCATCCCGAGCTATGCGCCGGTGCAGGCCGCCGCCCATCTGCGCAAGCTGGAGTGCTTCTGCTTTCGCCAGCAGACCTTGCGCGCCGGCGAGACGCGCCGCTTTGCCGTGGTGCTCATGCTCGACCGCGAGCTGCCGCGCGAGGTCGCCACGGTGACGCTGTCCTACACCTTCTTCGAGATACCGAATGCGGCCGCCAGCGCCAAGGTCGGCAGCGGAGCCGGCGCATGAGCGGCGCCGACGACCGTCCGCCGCGCGCCAGCATCGTGCAGGTGGCGCGCGCGGTGTTCTGGTCGTTCTTCGGCGTGCGGCGCGGCGCGGCGCATGCGGCCGACCTGGCGCGCATCCGGCCGATCCAGCTCATCGTGGCTGGGCTGGTCGCCGGGCTGCTTTTCGTGCTCACGCTGGTCGTGGTGGTGCGGCTGGTGCTGGCCTGAAGAGGTGACGTAAATGAAGCTTCAACCGAAGGAGAACCGATCATGAGCGTCACGCCCCCGGCAGGTCAGGCCGCGCATGCGGTGGCAGCGCCGCACTACTACGTGCCGGCGCCATCCAAGTGGCCGCTGGTCGGCTCCTGCGCCATGCTGTTTGTCGTGTTCGGCGCGGCCATGACGGTGAACGACATCGGCCCCGGGCCGTGGTCGCTCGCGCTCGGCTTTGCGATCCTGGCCTACATGCTGTTCGGCTGGTTCGGCGAGGTCATCGACGAGTCGGAATCGGGCCGCTACAGCCGGCAGGTCGATGGCTCGTTCCGCTGGAGCATGGGCTGGTTCATCTTCTCGGAGGTGATGTTCTTCAGCGCCTTCTTCGGTGCGCTGATCTACACCCGGGTGCTCACCGTGCCCTGGCTGTCCGATGCCGATCATCGCGCCTTTCTGTGGCCCGGCTTCAGCTCGGCCTGGCCCACGCTCGGCCCGGCCGGCACGGTCGACAGTTTCGAGACCATGGGCCCGTGGCCGATTCCCACCATCAACACGCTGCTGCTGCTCAGCTCGGGCGTCACCGTCACCTGGGCGCATCACGGCCTGCTCGAAGGCAAGCGCGGCCAGCTCTCGCTCGGGCTGGCGCTCACGGTGCTGCTTGGCGCGGTGTTCCTGGGCTTCCAGGCCTTCGAGTATCACCACGCCTATACCGAGCTAAATCTCAAGCTCACGTCGGGCGTGTTCGGCTCGACCTTCTTTATGCTCACCGGCTTCCACGGCTTTCATGTGACGCTCGGCGTCATCATGCTCAGCGTGATGTTCGTTCGCTCGCGGCGCGGGCATTTCACGCCGCGCCACCACTTCGCCTTCGAGGCGACCGCCTGGTACTGGCACTTCGTGGATGTGGTCTGGCTCGGGCTCTATGTGCTCGTGTACTGGCTCTGAAGCAGCGAGGCCGCGCGCTTGAACTGCACCCCGTTCGCCTCGATCCAGCCGAGCCGCCAGGCCAGCAGGATGAACAGGAACAGCGCGATCGACAGCCCGATGCGCAGGGTCAGCGCGCGCACCGTGCGGCCCTTGGCGTCGCGGTCCTTCATGAGGAAGAACAGCGCCGAGAACAGGCTGGCGACGATGGTGACGAAGGCGAGGCCGATCAGCAGCTTCATGGCATTGTCCCGGTTCGATCAGTCACCGCATTGGACCACCGTGGCAGTCCCGTTCAAACCCTCGTTCTGGCCCAGCGTCGCGGCCGCCGGCTTCATTGTGCTCACGCTTGCGCTCGGGCGCTGGCAGCTCGACCGCGCGCATGAAAAGACCGCGCTGTTCGAGCAGGCCGCCGCCGCCGACCGAGCCGCGCCCATCGAGCTGGGCGGCACGCTGCTCGAACCGCAGGCCGTGGCCCAGCGCCATGTGCGGCTGCGCGGGCATTTCGTGCCCGAGTCGACCGTGTACATCGACAACCGCATGGTCGGCGAGCGCGTCGGCTTCTACCTCATCACCGCCTTTGTGCCGGCCGACGGCGGCGCGGCGGTGAGCGTCAACCGCGGCTGGCTGCCGCGCGATCCGGCCGAGCGCGCACATGTCGAGGCACCGCCGCCGCCGGCCGGCGACATCCTGCTCGATGGCAAGGCCGAGGCCCAGGTGGCCAGCTACTGGAACCTGTCCGGCATGGGGGCCGAGAAGGACAAGGGCATCTGGCTCAACTTCTCGCTCGACGCCTTCGCGCAGCGCACCGGCCTCGTGCTGCAACCCTTCGTCGTGCAGCAGACCGGCGACAGCGGCGACGGCCTGGTGCGCCAGTGGGAGCAGCCCGGCTCGGGCGCGACCAAGCATTACGGCTATGCGGTGCAATGGTTTGGCCTGGCCGGCGTGGCGCTGGTGGCATGGCTGCGCTCGGGCTGGCGGCGCGCCCATCCGCAGCCGGGCGACGATGCCGTGCGCGCCGAATTTGCCGTGGACGAGCACGACGCCGCCGCCCGCCCCGGCGCGCGCGAGGGCGCCTGAGCATGGCCGCCGTGCTGCGCGTTCGGCCCCGGCTGTGGCAGCTGTGGCTGGTGCTCGCGATCAGCGCGGCGCCGTTGCTGGCGGCACTGCTCGCCTATTCCTTCGACTGGCCGGGCGGGCGCGCCAACTACGGCGCCATCGTCGACCCGCCGCGCGGTCTGCCGGCGCTCGATCTGCTCGACAGCTACGGTCGGCCGGCCACGCTGCACCAATCGGCCCAGCCGCGCCGCTGGCGCATGCTGGTCGCCGCGCCGGCCGCCTGCGAAGCGGCATGCCGAAAGAATCTTTACTACACGCGCCAGCTGCGCACCGCCACCGGCGAGGACCGCGACCGCATCGCGCGCCTGTGGATCGTGACCGACGACGGCCAGCCCGACCGCGCGCTGCTGGCCGAGCATCCCGACCTGATCGTGCTGCGGCTGGCCAATGACGCGAGCCGCGCCGCCCTCGCGCGCTGGCTTGCCGGCGACCCCGACGCCACCGACATCGACGCCGCGCCGCATCTGCTCGATCCGCGCGACGAACTCATGCTCACCTGGCCCGCCGAGCCCGATCCCGCCCGCATGCGCCGCGACCTGTCGCGCCTGCTCAAGGTTTCGCGCATCGGCTGATTGCGCTTCTCTTTCCTCACAGGTCACGCATGCAGCCCGCCACCGCCGTCGTCCTGTTCGTCATCGTCGTGCTCGGTCTCGCGGGCGTGGCGCTGCTCGTGCGCTGGGCGGCGGGGAATGACGGCCGATTTCTGCTGCTGGCGCGGCTCGCGGCCGGGCTGGCCTTCTGCACCATCGTGCTCGGTGCCTTCGTGCGGCTGACCGATGCGGGCCTGGGCTGCCCCGACTGGCCCGGCTGCTACGGCCATGCCACGCCGGCGCTGGCCAGCGCGCACATCGGCGCCGCCGCCGAGGCCGATCCCTTCGGTCCGGTCTCGATGGCCAAGGCCTGGAAGGAGATGGTCCACCGCTATGTCGCCGCCACGCTCGGCCTGCTGATCGTCGCGCTGGCGCTGGCGGCCTGGCGCGAACGCGCGCGGGCGCCGGGCCGGGCCCGCGTGGCGCTGCTGCTGATGGGCGTGGTGCTGCTGCAAGGCGCGTTCGGCGCGCTCACGGTCACGCTGCTGCTCAAGCCGGCCATCGTCACCGGCCATCTGCTCGGCGGCATGACAACGCTTGCACTGCTGGCCTGGCTCGGCTTTGCTTCCGATGCCGGCAGCGCGCGGCGCCGGCCGGCCGAGCCGCGCGGCATGCGTTCGGTGCGCGCGGCGGCCACGCTGGCGCTCGGCGCGCTCGCGGTGCAGATCGCGCTCGGCGGCTGGGTCAGCACCAATTACGCGGCGCTGGCCTGCCCCGATCTGCCGCTGTGCCAGCGCGCGCTGCTGCCGCCGATGAACTTTCGCGACGCCTTCCATCTGCTGCGCCCGCTCGGGTTGGCCGCCGACGGCGAGCCGCTGCCGTTTGCCGCGCTCACCGCCATCCACTGGTCGCACCGCATGTTTGCGCTGGTGGCCTTCATCGCGATCGCGCGCTGTGCGCTGCGGGCCTTCTTCGCGCCGGGACTCCGTCCGCTGGCGCTGGCGCTGGGGTCGGCACTGCTTGCGCAGGTGGCGCTCGGCGTCTCGAATGTGCAGTACGGCCTGCCGCTGCCGGTTGCCGTCGCGCACAACGCGGGGGCCGGGCTGCTGCTGCTTGTGCTGCTCGCGGTCCGGCGGCGCGCAGGCCGTGCCGTCGCGCTGGCGCTGCCGCAGCGCGCCGGCCCGGCCCGCAGCGCGGGGCCGCTCCAGGCATCGTGAAATCACGCGCGGCGCACCCTGCCGGTGGCGCCGCCGGTTCTTGAGGAGGTCATGCCATGCAAGCCAGCATTGCTCTTGTCCGCCCGCCCGAACGCCTGCGCCAGTACTGGGCGCTGACCAAGCCGCGCGTGACCCAGCTCGCGGTGTTCTGCGCCGTGATCGGCATGTTCCTGGCCACGCCCGAGCCGCCGCACTGGCAGACGCTGCTGGCCGGCTCGCTAGGCATCTGGCTGCTGGCCGGCGCGGCATTTGCCGTCAATTGCCTGATCGAGCGCGAGGTGGATGCGCGCATGAGCCGCACGCGCCGGCGCGCCACCGCCAGCGGCGAGTTGCCGCCGCACAAGGTGCTGGCCTTCGCGGGCGCGGTGGGCGGCGCCGGCATGTTCGTGCTGCTCACCTGGGTGAATGCGCAAACCATGTGGCTCACGTTTGCCACCTTCGTCGGTTATGCGGTGGTGTACACGGTGCTGCTCAAGCCCAGCACGCCGCAGAACATCGTGATCGGCGGGCTGTCGGGCGCGATGCCGCCGGCGCTCGGCTGGGTCGCGGCCACGGGCCAGCTCACGCCCGAGGCCTGGCTGCTGGTGCTCATCATCTTCGTGTGGACGCCGCCGCATTTCTGGTCGCTGGCGCTCTACCGCACCGAGGACTTCCGCGCCTCGGGCCTGCCGATGCTGCCGGTCACGCATGGCCGCGAGCTGACCGGGCTGCATGTGTTCCTGTACACGCTGGCGCTGGTGGCGGTCACGCTCATGCCCTTCGCCATCCGCATGAGCGGGCTGGTGTACCTTGCCGCTGCCCTGCTGCTGGGTGCGCGTTTCGTGCAACTGGCCTGGCGTGTCTGGCGTCGCTACAGCGATGCGGTGGCGCGCCAGACCTTCCGTTATTCCATCGTCTATCTGGCGCTGCTGTTCGCGGCGCTGCTGGTCGACCACTACCTCCATCTGCCATGAAGTTTGCCGCCGTTGCGCTTGCCCTCGTCCTCGCTCTTGCCGGCTGCTCGCACAAGCCGGAGTTCCACGGCACCGACATCACGGGCAGCAGCATCGGCGGTGATTTCAGCCTCACCGGCCATGACGGCCAGCCGCGCACGCTGGCGCAGTTCAAGGGCAAGGCGGTGGTGCTGTTCTTCGGCTTCACTCATTGCCCCGACATCTGCCCGACCACGATGGCTGTGCTGTCGCAGGCCATGAAGCAGCTCGGCCCCGACGCGGACAAGGTGCAGGTGCTGTTCGTTTCGGTCGATCCCGAGCGCGACACGCCCGAGCTGCTCGGCCATTACGTGCCGGCCTTCGACCCGCGCTTCATCGGCCTCACCGGCACGCCGGAGCAGGTGGCCGAGGTTGCCAGGCAGTGGCGCGCCTTCTATCAGAAGGTGCCGGGCAGCACGCCCGACAGCTATAGCGTCGACCATTTCGCCGGCATGTATGTGCTCGATGCGCAAGGGCAGCTGCGGCTGTTTCTGCGCGGCGAGCAACCGCCGGCCGACATCGCGGCCGACCTCAAGAAGATCGTCGAAGGCTGATCTCAGTACAGCGACGGCTCGCCCGGCGGGCGCGTCTTGAAGCGCCGATGCACCCAGTAGTACTCGGCCGGCGCCTCACGGATGCGCTCCTCGATGAAGGCATTCATGCGGCGCGCGTGGATGGGATCGTCGGGGCTGATGTCGCCCGGAAAGTTTTCCCACTCCGGGTAGAGCGTGAGCACATAGCCGTCGGGCGTCATGCGCGTGACGCAGGGCACGACCACCGCACCGGTCATTTGAACAAGCCGCGCCAGCCCGGTGATGGTGGCGGTCTCGATGCCCATGAACGGCACGAAGACCGAGTCGCGCGGGCCGAAATCCATGTCGGGCAGGTAGTAGAAGGCGCGGCCGGCGCGGATCGCCCGCACCATCGGTCGCATGCCTTCGTTGCGCGAGATGAGCAGTCCGCGCCCGAAACGCAGCCGCGCCGCGCGGATTGCCCGGTCGAACACCGGATTGCTCTGCGTGCTGAAGACCGAGCACCAGTCGCGGTCGATCGACAGCGCCAGCGCGCCGGCATCGAGCCCGAGAAAGTGCGGCGTCAGCAGGATGACCGGCCGGTCGTCGGGCATGCGCTCGCGATGCTCGATGCGCACGAAGCGCTTGACCCGCTCGGCGCTGGCAAAGAACGGGATGGCGCGATCGACCACGCTGCGCGCCAGCCGCCGCACATGCTCGCGGCCGAGCTTGCGGCGCTCGGCTTCGTCCAGTTCGGGAAAGCAGAGTTCGAGATTGCGCAGCACCACCCGGCGCCGCGAGCGCGCCACCTGCCACAGCAGGCTGCCGAGCGCCTCGCCAAACGCGCGCAGCAGCGGATAGGGCACGAAGCGCAGCGCGGCGATGAAGCCGATGCCGGCATGGGCGGCCAGCCGCGAGGCAAGGGAGACGGAAGGCTTGGCGGCTTCTTCGGACATGGGCAGGGCGAAAGCGATGACGGGCGAGGGCGCTCCGGTCAGGCCGAAGGCGCGGGCGCGAAGTATGGCGGCGCCCCGGCCCGTCGGCGCAGTTGGCGCATCGCCGGCGTTGCAGGCGCGTCAGCGCAGATGGTTGGCGAGGCCGCCCGGCGGCTCGGGCGCGCCCGCCGGATGCTTGTAGCGGTTGTAGCCCCAGAGGTACTGGTCGGGCATGCGGCGGATCAGGTCTTCGAGCGCATGGTTCATGGCCAGCGTGAACACCGCCGCATCGTCCGACGCGGGCGGCACGAAGCGCGTGAACTCGACCCGATACACGCCGTGCAGCGCATCGAGCCGCGGCTCGGTGATGACGATGGCCGCGCCCGACATGCGCCACAGCTTGGCCGGCAGCGTGATGGTGTAGGCCGGCTTGCCGAAGAAATCGACCCACAGCCCTTCGCCGCCCGACGGTGCCTGGTCGGGCAGGATCGCCACCGTGTCGCCGCGCTTGAGCGCCCGCGCCAGTTCGCGCACGCCGCCGAGCGTGGCCGGCGCCACCGTCATGCCCTCGCGCAGCCGGCCGAGCCGCAGCACCTCGTTGAGATAGGACTTGTGCGGCAGCCGGTACATCGCCATCAGCGGCTTGCGCGATGCCAGCAGCGACGCCGCCGCCTCGAAGCAGCCGATGTGCGGCACCAGATAGATCACGCCGCGGCCCTCGGCTTCGGCGGCGTCGAGCACATCGAGCGAGTTGCAGACGATGCGCCGCTTCACCTCTGCATTGGGGCGCAGCCAGATCTTGGGCAGGATGGCCAGCGCCTGACCGGCAGCGGCGATCGCCGCATTGCGCGTGGCCCTGGAATACAGCCCGGCCTGGCGCAGATTCGCGCTCATGCGGCTGCGATAGCGGCGGCTGCAAGCCCAGGTGATCCAGCCACCGACGCTGCCGATGGCAGCCAGCGCGCGCAGGGGAAGCAGCGACAGGACGCGCAGCAAGGTCAGCATCGGAACGTTGGAGTGGGGAAGTGTCGAAAGATGGGCCGGATTGTGCTGGCTGTTTGCCAAACCACGGCCCAGCAGAGGGCGGCGTCACAAACCTATAATGTTCGCACGCCGAGTTAACTGGACAACTTGCGGGGCGTTCTACAAATACCGCTAAAGCGTCGCTCCCGCAGGGAGACAAGCCCGCTTTGGCCGCCCCGTCGTACCCAACGTACAGGAGCCAAAACAATCATGGGCCGCGACTTTCTCTTCACTTCCGAATCCGTTTCCGAAGGCCATCCCGACAAGGTGGCCGACCAGATTTCCGATGCCGTCCTCGACGCCATCCTGGCGCAGGACCCGACCGCCCGCGTGGCCGCCGAAACCCTCGTGACCACCGGCCTGTGCGTGCTGGCCGGCGAGATCACCACCCGCGCCACCGTCGACTACGCCAAGGTCGCGCGCGAGGCGATCCGCCGCATCGGCTACAACGATCCCGAACTGCGCTTCGATGCCGACGGCTGCTCGGTGCATGTGTGCTACGGCCAGCAATCGCCCGACATCGCCCAGGGCGTCGACGAAGGCAAGGGCCTGCATCTGGATCAGGGCGCCGGCGACCAGGGCCTGATGTTCGGCTACGCCTGTGACGAGACGCCGGAACTCATGCCGTTCCCGATCTACTTCTCGCATCGCCTCGTCGAGCGCCAGAGCCAGCTGCGCCGCGATGGCCGTCTGCCCTGGTTGCGGCCCGATGCCAAGTCGCAGCTGACCGTGCGCTATGTGGATGGCAAGCCGGAGTCGGTGCACACCGTGGTGCTGTCGACCCAGCACCATCCGTCCAAGACGCACAAGGAAATCGAGGAAGCGGTGATCGAGGAGATCATCAAGCCGGTGCTGCCGCCGCACATGCTGCGCGACACCCGCTACCTCGTGAATCCGACCGGCGCCTTCATCATCGGCGGCCCGCACGGCGACGCCGGCCTGACCGGCCGCAAGATCATCGTCGACACCTACGGTGGCGCGGCGCCCCACGGCGGCGGCGCGTTCTCGGGCAAGGACCCGACGAAGGTCGACCGCTCGGCCGCCTATGCGGCGCGCTATGTGGCCAAGAACATCGTCGCGGCCGGCCTCGCCACGCAGTGCGAGGTGCAGCTCAGCTATGCCATCGGCGTGGCGCGGCCGATCAACATCACCGTCTACACCAAGGGCACGGGCGTCATCGACGACGGCAAGATCGCCCAGCTGGTGGAGCAGGAATTCGACCTGCGACCCAAGGGCATCATCGAGATGCTCGACCTGCGCCGGCCCATCTTCCAGAAGACGGCGGCCTATGGACACTTTGGTCGCAGTGAGCCGGAATTCACCTGGGAAGCGACTGACAAGGTCGAAAACCTGCGCAAGTTCCTTTGATCGGCGCCGGACGGTAGCGGGTAAAACTAAGAGAAAATCCGCATTCAGGTGCGAGTGGCGACATAGGAATGCCCATTGACGTTCCGTGTTGCCCCAACCCGCGAGGTCATTCTTGGATCCGAAGCCGTCCACGGGCGCAAGCCCCAACACGCTGCTGATCGGCGCACCGCGCGTCGTGGGCAGCGAGCGTTTTGTGCGCCACAGCGCCGAGATTTCCCTGCTGACGCCGGCTGGGCGCCAGTCCTTCGGCGAACTGTGGTTCGAGGCCGAGAAGCCCTGGGCCTGGGATCAGCCTGACGCTGAAATATTTCTGCTCGCTGTCTACCAGTGGGCAATGACGCTGCATGCCGATGTGCATGTGACCGGCGCCGTCACCCACGGCCTGCTCGCCAATCTCGAGGAATTCGGCGAAGCCTGGGCGCGCTGGATTCCGAAGAACTACAAGCGCATCCGCGTGTTCGCCGACACGGTGCTGGAGCCCTTGCTGCCGGCCGCGCCCTTCGAGGCGGTGGCGGCGTTCTCGGGCGGGGTCGATGCCACGTTTACCGCGATGCGGCATGCCAAGGCGCAAGTCGGTCATCGCACCCGCAAGCTCAAGGCCTGCGCCTTCATCCACGGCTTCGACATCGGGCTCGACGATCAGGCCGCCTACGACCATGCCTTCGAGAGCGCCAGCCGCACGCTGGCCGATGTGCAGGTGCCGCTGATCCGCATCCGCACCAACTTCCGCCAGCTGGTGCAGGTGAGCTGGGAAGACGCGCATGTGGCCGCGCTGGCCGCCGCACTGCACACGGTGCAGGGCACGGCGCGCGTGGCGCTGGTGGGCAGCACCAAGGCCTATGACGAGCTGGTGATTCCCTACGGCTCGCTGCCGATCACCGATGCGCTGCTGTCGAGCGAGCGCATGGCCGTCATCCACGACGGCGCGAGCCATACCCGCACGCAGAAGGTGGCCGCCATCGCCACCTGGCCGGCGGGCGCCCAGGGCTTGCGCGTGTGCTGGCAGGAGGCGTCGAACGGCCGCAACTGCGGCAAGTGCGAGAAGTGCGTGCGCTCGATGCTCAACTTCCGCGTGAGCAATCTGCCGATCCCCGACTGCTTCGACGAGCCGCTGGTGCCGTGGCGCATCCTCAAGGCAAAGATGCGCGCCGCGCCCATCTTCAAGGAGTACTACTCGCTGTTCGTGCACGGCCTCAAGCACGGCGCGTCGCCGACCATCCTGGTGCCGATCGCGATCGTGCTGGGCTTCGCGCCGATCCGCTGGCTGTGGTCGAACGGGCTGGCGTTTCCGGGCCGCGCGCTGCGCAAGCTCGGGCGCATGCGTGCCGCGAAGCAGGCCGCCAGTGCGCCGGCAGCGCTCATCCCGCCAGCGGCGAGCAAGCCCACCTACGAGAACACCCGCACCGGCACGCTCTGAGCCAGTCGGCGGCCGGCTTTTCGTTCGATCGGGCGCGCGCAGTCGCGCTCTATAATCCGCGCCGCACTTCGAGGGGCGCTGCGACGGGGTTTCGACCCTGCCAGGCTCGAAGCGCGGCGGACTGCGGCATCCCCTGCCGGCCAGTCCAGCCACACCAGCCGGGCCGCTCGCCCGGTGCAAGAACGGCGCTCGCGAACCATCTTTCCCTAACCACGAAAGGAGGGCGCGAGTCATGAGCGCCGTCATCAAACCCGTTGCCACGCAAGACTTCATCGTTGCCGACCTGAGCCTCGCCGCCTGGGGCCGCAAGGAAATCCAGATCGCCGAGACCGAAATGCCCGGCCTCATGGCGATCCGCCAGGAATACGCCGCCGAGCAGCCGCTGCGCGGTGCGCGCATCACCGGCTCGCTGCACATGACCATCCAGACCGCCGTGCTCATCGAGACGCTCAATGCGCTCGGCGCGGAAGTGCGCTGGGCCTCGTGCAACATCTACAGCACGCAGGACCATGCCGCTGCCGCCATCGCCGCCGGCGGCACGCCGGTGTTCGCCGTCAAGGGCGAGACGCTGGAGCAGTACTGGGACTACACCCACCGCATCTTCGAATGGGCCGATGGCGGCTACTCGAACATGATCCTGGACGACGGCGGCGATGCCACGCTGCTGCTGCATCTGGGCGCCGACGCGGAAACCGACCAGTCGGTGCTCGCGCACCCGACCAGCGAGGAAGAGACGGTGCTGTTCGCGGCCATCAAGGCCAAGCTCGCGACCGATCCCAAGTGGTACTCGACCCGCCTCGCCCACATCAAGGGCGTGACCGAGGAAACCACCACCGGCGTCAAGCGCCTGTACCAGATGGCCAAGGACGGCAAGCTCAAGTTCCCGGCCATCAACGTCAACGACTCGGTCACCAAGAGCAAGTTCGACAACCTCTACGGCTGCCGCGAATCGCTGGTGGACGGCATCAAGCGCGCCACCGACGTGATGATCGCCGGCAAGGTCGCCGTGGTCTGCGGCTATGGCGACGTGGGCAAGGGCTGCGCCCAGGCGCTGCGCGCGCTGTCGGCCCAGGTGTGGATCACCGAGATCGACCCGATCTGCGCCCTGCAAGCCGCGATGGAGGGCTATCGCGTGGTGACGATGGAAGACGCCGTCGCCCATGCCGACATCTTCGTGACCGCGACCGGCAACCTGCACGTCATCACCCACGAGCACCTCGTGGCGATGAAGGACCAGGCCATCGTCTGCAACATCGGCCACTTCGACAACGAGATCGACGTTGCCAGCCTCAAGCAATACACCTGGGACAACATCAAGCCCCAGGTCGATCACGTCATCTTCCCGAGCGGCAAGCGGATCATCCTGCTGGCCGAAGGACGCCTCGTGAACCTGGGCTGCGCCACCGGCCATCCGAGCTATGTCATGAGCAGCTCGTTCGCCAACCAGACCATCGCCCAGATCGAGCTGTTCACCAACACCTCGGCCTATCCGATCGGCGTCTACGTGCTGCCCAAGCACCTCGACGAGAAGGTTGCCCGCCTGCAACTCGCCAAGCTCGGCGTGAAGCTGACGGAACTGAGCGACGCCCAGGCGCGCTACATCGGCGTCGACAAGTCGGGCCCGTTCAAGCCCGACAGCTACCGCTACTGATCGGCGCCCGGCCGCCGCTTGCGGTGGCCGGCTGCGACTTCTGGCGCCCCGTTCGCGGGGCGTCACTCCATCTTCCAGAGGAGGACACATGCGGCTTTTGCTCGTCTGGCTGCTCAACGCCATCGCGCTGCTCGGCGTGGCCTGGCTGCTGCCGTCGGTGCATGTGGCCAGCTTCGGCTCGGCGCTGATCGCGGCGGCGGTGCTGGGGCTGGTCAACATGCTGATCCGGCCGGTGCTGGTGCTCGTCACGCTGCCGATCACGGTGCTCACGCTCGGGCTGTTCTACCTGGTGGTGAACGGCCTGCTGTTCTGGTTTGTCGGCTCGATCCTTGAAGGATTCAGCGTCGGCGGCCTCGGCGCCGGCGTGCTCGGCGGGCTGCTCTACGGCCTGATTTCCTGGCTGCTGTCCTTCCTCGTCCCGGCCCGCGAAGCCTGATCGGACCCCACATGCAACGCAGCTACAGCTTTGAATTCTTCCCGCCCAAGACGCCCGAGGGCGCGCTGAAGCTGGCGGCCACGCGCGCGGAACTCATCGCGCTCGGCCCCGACTTCATCAGCGTGACCTTTGGCGCCGGCGGCACCACGCGCGAAGGCACGCTCGCCGCCGCGCTCGAAATCATCGGCGACGGCGTGCCCTGCGCGCCGCATCTGTCGTGCGTGGGTTCCACCCGCGCCGGCATCCGCGAGATCCTGGCCGAATACCGCGCGAGCGGCGTCGACCGCATCGTGGCGCTGCGCGGCGACCTGCCCTCGGGCTGGGGCGAGATCGGCGAATTCCGCTTCGCGAATGAACTCGTCGAATTCATCCGCGCCGAAACCGGCGACCATTTTCATATCGAAGTGGCGGCCTATCCGGAAGTGCATCCGCAGGCGCGCTCGGCCTCGGCCGATCTGGCCAATTTCGTGCGCAAGGTGAATGCCGGCGCCGATTCGGCAATCACGCAGATGTTCTTCAATGCCGACGCCTATTTCCGCTTTGTGGACGACGTGCGCAAGGCCGGAATTGAAGTGCCTATCGTGCCGGGGATCATGCCGATCACCAATTTCACGAGTCTGCGGCGATTTGCCGAAGGCTGCGGTGCCGAATTGCCGAGATGGATTGGCGAGCGGCTGCGCGATTACGGCGATGATTTGCCGTCGATTCGCGCGTTTGGGCTCGATGTGATGACGGCGCTTTGCGAACGGTTGCTCGCGGCCGGCGTGCCCGGATTGCACTTCTACACGTTGAATGCAGCAGGGCCGGTGAAGGGGCTTTGGGGGCGGTTGGGATTACAGGGGCGTCGATAAGCTTACGTGCAGATTGGTGATGATTGAATGCATTTCTAACTGGATGCATTCAATCTATCGAGCTTGTAGCTAGCTGGGGCGATTTGCAGCCAAGTAAATCTTTGCGAGATCAATTGTGGTGCAAGCAAGTGTCTTAAGGAATCTGGCCGCATTTAATACTTGATCTGGATCCGGAAATTGCGTTGTGGATGTTGGGTGTGCAATTTGATTTCGCTCATCCATGATTGCATTCAGCGTTGCTTGGGCTTTTGCTGTTGTTTCGCCATCAGAAGATGTTTCGAGTTCAAGTTTGATGGCGGTCTGTTTTCCCACATCTTTCCAGTAGTCTTGAATTCCAACTCGTTTCAGTATGTCGGTTAGTATTCGATCCTTCATGTTGGATTCTGTGATGGAAAGGGCAGCGCTACTAATGTTTATGGGTTTGTTCTCATCAGCTTTCGACTCTACAAACGCAGTTAATATTGCATCGGCTTGATTGTCATCGAAACCATATTTTCGTGGGTTTTGAGCAATTTCTAAAGTTTTTATTCTTAGCTCGCTCTTGATGCAGTCTGGAAGGTTTGCATATTTAAGGGCGCGGGATGCGATTTCATCTGCCACGACCTCTACCACTTGCTTGATGCAGTACTCAAATCGTCCGGCGAGATAAAGTTGTAATGATCCGGATAAAATGGGTAGGTCTGTGCGGCGAAGTTTTGATGCGTCATATAATGACATTGCAGTGGTCCATTTGGTGGTTCCATCATGTAGTGATGATGGAGGGGTGCTTGCTCCGAATTCTCTGAAGGTTTTGATCAAATTGAGTAAATGCTCTGTCCTTTCGACGTCGGATCGAAAGTCTTTAAGGACGTGGTCCAGATTACTCATGGAGTTAAGTCTCCGTGCGCAGAATTTTTCCAGCTAGTGCAACACGTTGTCGTACCGCATCGATAGTATTTCCTCGGCCAACAAGTACGTCGTAATTCGACTGGTTTCCCAAGGCCTCTTTAAGCATTTTCTGAATTTCTCTTTTGCGATTCTCGATATCCAACTCTGGTGTCAAGCTAAGCGCAACCATAAGTGCATCGTACAGCGGGCGACTCGTGCGATTAGTTGTTGGCAACTTAAAAGGTTCTTGGTCGAACAGGTTCGTCAGTCGAGATAATGCGCTTAAAAATTGAATCTCTAGCGTTGCCAAATTTTCCGTTGTGATTTCCGTGGTACTCGCCATGTAGCGATCAAGGATGCGGCGAAGTGATCCGCTTCGCTTTTCGATTATTGCATCTCTCAAAGCAAAAAAGCGCAATACCAACTCAGCATCGGCGAGCGATGCGAAAAGAGCGTTCTTAAGAAGTTCTTCGGGCGGATCATGCTCTTCATCACGTGTGTACGGCGGAATGCCCCACGCGGTAGTGAAAGGAGCTGATCGGGCTAGTTTAATTAGTAGCGCATTAAATTTTCCTGGGTAAAGGGCGTTCCGTAGTTCTTGAGGGTTAAGCCGAATCCCTCCTGTGTTTAATCGATCGAACAGCACGCGGCGAACATCAATTTCGTCGGTGCCTACTCCACGTGTTTCTGCCAGCAACACGACGGCGGAGAGGCTGCGGCGCAACAGTCCTTTTTGTAAAACCAAGGGCAAATCATTGAAGCGCTTTCTATCAAGTTCGGGCCAGTATTCCAGTCCGGTGAGTGGAAATTCATTGGCCAGAAATGAGCGAATAGTCTCTATGCGCTGTCGCCCGTCGATAACCTCATATTCGTTGTAGTCTCGCTCGAAAAGAAAAACGGCTGGCACAGGAATATTAAGTAAAAATGATTCAATCAAAAGTGACCGTTTTTTATTAGGCCACCTTAGTCTGCGCTGATAACCTGGGGCCGTGTCGATCAATTCCTTGCCTGGTTGCAGCGCGTGCTTCAGATAATCTAGTTGATAATCTTTTGTTTCTCTGACGACGCGAAGCTGACTCCTTGAATACTTTTCTGCTGGGTCGAGTTTGATTTGGTCGGTGGAGGGAATTTCATGCGGCTCATTGAATTCCTCTTCGAACCAATCGTCCACGTCTGATGAGCTGATTGATGAGCTGGTGGTTGTCTTGTTATTCATGATTTTCGTTGGCGGAAAGTAAAGGTGCTCGCGTTGTGTCGTGTGGGGCTAATTTGTCTTAATTTGGTTTGTGGTTGTGTGACATTTTCTGGTTGAAAGGACAGTTGCTCCATTTAAGCTTTGTTTGATTGAGATGAAGTGCTCTCTTCCCTTTTTTATAAGTTGCTAAGTTGCCGTCTAGCTTTTGTGCGCTGACTGTTCGTCAATTAATCGGGCTTCCGAACAGATGAAGTGCAGCCTAATATCGTGAAGTGCAGGTTGCAAATCAAGAGCTGATAGTTCAAAGCCAACGCCGACAGATTTGGCCCCTTTATCTACTAGGCGCTCGAGTGTTCTGTCGTAGTACCCCCCGCCATACCCCAGCCGCCACCCCGCCGGATCAAACCCGACGCACGGAATCACCAGCACCTCCGGCGTCACCCGCACATCCGCCGCCGGCACCGCCAGCCCGAGCGCATCGCGCCCCGTCGGCTCGGCCCCATCCCATTCGCGGAACACCATCGGCGCGGCCTTTTCCACCACCACCGGCAAGGCCAGCCGCGCGCCGGCCTCCAGCAGCCGCTGCCACAGCGCATCCAGCACCGGCTCGCCGCGAATCGGCAGATAGGCCGACACCACCAACCCCTGCAATCCGCGCGCGCCGGCCAGCGCAAGCAGCGCATCGAAGGCGTTGCGCGCAATCGCCGCCTCGGCCTGCAAACGCGCTTCGGCGGGGATTTCGGCGCGCTTTTTGAGCAGCAATTGGCGCAATTCCCTGCGTGCTAGAGTCGTTTCGTCCCCCGAACCGGTCGTGCTCATGGTGTCTGCCTTCCTTCGTAAAAATGTGCGCGCCGTGGTGGCGATAGCGCTTTGCTGCTGTCTCGATGCGAGTGCCGCGCCGGCTGCCGCCCGGGCCGCCGTGCCGCAAAGCGCCGACGACATTTTCGTCGCCCTGCGCGAGGCCTCGCGCGCCAACGATGCCGCCCGCGTGCAGGCGCTGGCCGATGCGCTGCCGGCCGGCTTCGACATCCCTTCATACGTCGAGTACTACCGGCTGCGCGCGCAGATTTACGACAGCAACGGCCTGCCACGCGCCACGACGCCCGATGCCGACATCCTCGCCTTCCTGTCGCGCTGGCAGGGCGAGGCGATCGCCGACCGGCTGCGCAACGACTGGCTGCTGGCCATCGGCCGGCGCCGCGACGCCAATCTGTTCGAGCAGCAATACCCGCTGTTTGCGCTGAAGGACGACCGCCAGCTCGATTGCTATGCGCTGGCCTTCCGTGCCCAGCGCCTGCTCGGCGAAAGCGCCGGCTCGGCCGAGGGCGAGCTGTCGCCGACCGGCCGCCAGGCGCTGCGCGATGCGCTCGCGCGCGATGCCAGCCCGCTGCTGTTCGACGGCAAGGGCTGGGGCGACGGCTGCCAGCTGCTGGTCGAGACCGTTGCCGCCGGCGGCGCCTTCAACGACGACGACATCTGGCATTTCCTGCGCATCGCCTACGACGCCAACCGCCTGACCGAGGCGCGCCGCGCCGCGCGCTGGCTCAGCAACCTGCCCGACAAGTCCGCGCTCGACCAGGCCGCCGACAAGCCCGCCGCCTACCTCGCCAAGGCCGATCTGTCCGACCCGGTGGCGCAGGAGCTGGCCGTGCTCGCCGTCATCCGCATTGCGCGCGACGACGTGCGCGCCGCCGCCGTCTGGGCCGACCGCATCGGCTCGCGCCTTGCCGCGCCGCGCGCCGCCGCCGCCTGGGGCCAGCTCGGCGGCGTGGCCGCGCGCCGCACACTGGCCGAGGCGCTCGACTACTTCCGCCGCGCCGACGCGCTCGCGCCCGACAGCCGCCAGCCCGACGACGTGTTGCAGTGGCAGGCGCGCGCCGCATTGCGCGCCGCCGACTGGAAGCTGCTGCGCAGCACCATCGAGCGCATGAGCCCGACGATGGCCGCCGACCCGGCCTGGATCTACTGGCGCGCCCGCGCGATCCAGCCGCAAAGCCCCGAGCGCGCCAGGGAGCTGCTGCGCTCCATCGCCGGCGACGGCTCGTTCTACGCGCTGCTCGCGCATGAGGATCTGGGCCGGCCCATCGTCGTGCCGCCGCGCGCGCCCGCGCCGGCCGATGGCGAAGTCGCGCCGTTCGCCGTCAACGCCGGCATTGGCCGCTCGCTGCGCTTCTACGCGCTCAACCTGCGCTTCGAGGCGATCCGCGAATGGAACTGGCAGCTGCGCGGCCTGGGCGACCGCCAGCTGCTCGCCGCCGCCGAATACGCACGCCGGCAGGGCCTGTACGACCGCGCCATCGCCTCGGCCGAGCGCACCCGCGATGAGCACGACTACTCGCTGCGCTACATCAGCCCGTTCCGCGAGCTGGTCGAGCGCCAGGCCGGCCAACTGGGGCTGGATGCGGCCTGGGTCTATGGCCTGGTGCGGCAGGAGTCGCGCTTCATGCCGTCGGTGCGCAGCTCGGTCGGCGCGGCCGGGCTGATGCAGGTGATGCCGGCGACCGCCAAATACGTGGCCAAGCGCATCGGCTGGGCCGACTACAAGCCCGAGCTGATCGACGAGCCCGATACCAACATCACGCTCGGCACCAGCTATCTCAAGCTGGTCTACGACGATCTCGACCAGTCGGCGGTGCTGGCCTCGGCGGCCTACAACGCCGGCCCGGGCCGGGCGCGCCAGTGGCGCTCGACGCTCACCCGTCCGGTGGAGGGCGCCATCTTTGCCGAGACCATCCCGTTCAACGAAACCCGCGACTACGTGAAGAGAGTGCTCGCGAACGCCACGCTCTATGCGGCATTGTTCGAGGGCCGTCCCCAGTCGCTCAGGAGCCGGCTCGGCAGCATTGCGCCCAGCGCGCTTGCCGCCACCGATCTGCCCTGATCCGACCCGCAGCACAACAAGATCAACGACAAGCGAGTCCATGAAGCATCAACGCATTCTTCTCATCGGCGGCACGGGTTTCATCGGCCGGGCCATCGCGGGCGAACTGGTCAATCGCGGCGCCAGCGTCACGGTGCCCACGCGGCGCGCGGTGCGCGGCCGCGAACTGCTGCCGCTGCCCACCGTGCGGCTGGTGGAAACCGACGTCAACGACCATGCCGCGCTCGCCCGGCTGATGGTCGGGCAGGACGCGGTCATCAATCTGGTCGGCATCCTGCATTCGCGCCGCGGCGAGCCCTACGGGCCCGATTTCGCGCGCGCGCATGTCGATCTGCCGCGCGCGATAGCCGTCGCCATGAAGGCCGAGGCGGCGCGCGCCGGCCGGCCGCTGCGGCTGCTGCACATGAGCGCGCTCGGCGCCGATTCGGCCGGGCCGTCGATGTATCTGCGCAGCAAGGGCGATGGCGAGGCTGCGCTGCGCGGCGAGGCGGCCGGCTCGGCGCTGGCGCTGACGGTGTTCCGGCCGTCGGTGGTGTTTGGCCCGGACGACAGCTTTCTCAATCTGTTCGCCAGGCTGGCCGGCATTGCGCCGGTGCTGGCGCTCGGCGGCGCGGAGGCGCGCTTTCAGCCGGTGTTCGTCGACGACGTGGCGCGCGCCTTCGTCAATGCGCTCGACAACGCCGAGACCGTCGGCCGCAGCTATGAGCTGTGCGGCCCCACGGTGTATTCGCTGCGCGAGCTGGTGAAGTTTGCGGCGCAGTCGGCCGGTCATCGGCGCTGCGTCGTCGGCCTGCCGGGGCCGCTCGCGCGCCTGCAGGCGCTGGCGCTGGAATACGCGCCGGGCGGCCCGCTGATGTCGCGCGACAACCTCGATTCGATGAAGGCGGACAACGTGGCGCCGGCCGGCTGGGCGCCCGCGCCCGAGCTGCATCTGGGCCCGCTCGCCTCGGTCGAGATTGCCGCCGGCTGGCTCGGCGGCCTGGGCCGCACCGGGCATCTCGATGCCTTCCGGCGCGCCGCTGGCCGCTGATTGCCCGCGCGGGCCGGCGCAGCGCTGGCCCGCCACATGCATGCAGCCGCGCATGCAGCGCACGCATCCACACAATCGACAATCGCCGTTTGACGCGCCGCGTCATGCGCCGCGACATTGACCGCCCCCTTTCCGCCGAGGTCATGCCATGTACGAGCTGGTGATTGCCGACAAGAACTATTCCTCCTGGTCGATGCGGCCCTGGGTGCTGATGCGCCATCTGGGCCTCGACTTCACCGAGCGGCTGGTGCGGCTGGCCCAGCCCGACACGGCGGCGCGCATCGCCGAGGTGTCGCCGGCCGGCCGGGTGCCGGTGCTGCTCGACGACGGCTTTGCGGTCTGGGATTCGCTCGCGATCCTGGAATACCTCGCCGACCGCCATCCGGCCGCGCGCGTCTGGCCGGCCGATCTGCGCCAGCGCGCCCGCGCCCGCAGCGTGGCGGCCGAGATGCATTCGGGCTTTGCGGCGCTGCGTCAGGCCATGTCGATGAATATCCGCAAGCGCTCGCCGGGCAAGGGCCACACGCCCGAGGCGCTGGCCGACGTGGCGCGCATCGATGCGCTGTGGACGGAACTGCTCGCGGCCCACGGCGGTCCCTTCCTGTTCGGCGCCGATTTCACCGCCGCCGATGCGATGTATGCGCCGGTGGTGGCGCGCTTCGTCACCTATGCCGCGCCGCTGTCGCTGGCGGCGCAGGGCTATGTGGCGGCGGTGCTGGCGCTGCCGGCGGTGGCCGAATGGATCGCCGCCGGCGTGGCCGACCCGGTGACCATCGCCAAGTACGACGCGCTGCACGACGCCTGAGCGCGCGCCGCCGACGCCACCGCCCGTCACACCGACCCCAGTGCCCGCCACCGCCCGTCCCGCCAGCGACCACGCCGCCCGCCACCGCCCATGACCGTAGCCCGCACCGATCTCTCGCCCGCCTTGCCGCCCGCCCGGCCCGCGCCGCCGCGCGTGTATCAGGTTGGCGGTTCGCTGCGCGACGAGCTGCTCGGGCTGCCGGTGCAGGACCGCGACTGGGTGGTGGTGGGCGCCACGCCGCAGCAGCTGCTCGATCTGGGCTTCGTGGCGGTCGGCAAGGATTTCCCGGTGTTCCTGCATCCGGTCACGCATGAGGAATACGCACTCGCGCGCACCGAGCGCAAGACCGGCCCGGGCTATCACGGCTTTGCGGTGCATGCCGCGCCTGACGTGACGCTCGAAGACGATCTGCTGCGCCGCGACCTGACCGTCAACGCGATCGCGCGCGGACCGTTCGCGCTGGCGGCGGGGCAGGTCGGTGCCGCCGCCATGCCCGGCCAGCGGCAGGTGAATGCCGCCGTCGAACTGGTCGATCCGCACGGCGGCCGGCGCGACATCGCGGCGCGCGTGTTCCGCCATGTGAGCGCCGCCTTCGCCGAAGACCCGGTGCGCATCCTGCGGCTGGCGCGCTTTGCCGCCCGCTTCACCGATTTCAGCGTCGCGCCCGAGACGCTCGCGCTGATGCGCGCGATGGTCGCGGCCGGCGAGGTCGACGCACTCGTGCCCGAGCGCGTCTGGCAGGAACTGGCGCGCGGCCTGATGGAAGCCCGGCCGTCGCGCATGTTTGCCGTGCTGCGCGATTGCGGCGCGCTGGCGCGGCTGCTGCCCGAGCTCGACGCGCTCTGGGGCGTGCCGCAGCGCGCCGACTACCACCCCGAAGTCGACACCGGCGTGCACACGATGATGGTCATCGACATGACCGCGAAGCTCGGCCTGCCGCTCGACGCGCGCTTTGCCGCGCTGCTGCACGACCTGGGCAAGGGCACCACGCCGCCCGACGTGCTGCCGCGCCACCTCGGCCATGAAGGGCGCAGCGCCGATCTGGTCGAGCTGGTGAGCACGCGGCTCAAGGTGCCGGCCGACTGCCGCGATCTGGCGCGGCTGGTGGCGCGCGAGCACACGCGCTTCGGCAAGATCGACGAGATGCGCGCCGCCACCGTGCTCGACACGCTCGAAGCCAGCGACGCGCTGCGCAAGCCCGAGCGCTTCGCGCGCGCCCTCGACGCCTGCGAATGCGACCGGCGCGGCCGGCTCGGCTTCGAGGACAGCGGCTATCCGCCGCGTGAACCCTGGCTCGCCGCACTCGCCGCCGCGCGCGGCGTGGACGCCGGCGCCGCCGCCAAGGCTGCCGCTGCCAGCCATGCCCGCCGCGACCCGGCCGCCAGCCCGACCGAGGCGATCCGCACTGCCGTGCGGCGCGCCCGCATCGATGCCGTCGCCGCCGCGCTCGGCAAGACGCCGTGACCGGCACCGGCCGCCGTCACCGCGCTGCGGGCAATCCCCGCCCCGCCGCCGACAGCCATTGCCCCGCCAAAGGCCTAGCCTTGTCCGCATGAATTTCACGCTGCACGACGAACAGCTGTTTCTCGCGCCCGAACGCGCGCTCGACTGGCCGCGCCGCCGCACCCTGCTGGTCGCCGACGCCCACTTCGGCAAGGCTGCCAGCTACCGCGCCCACGGCATGCCGGTGCCGGCCGGCACCACCGCCGACAACCTGCGCCGGCTCGATGCCGCCATCGACCGCCACGGCGCCGAGCGGGTGATCTTTCTCGGCGACTTCATGCACGACGGCCACGGCCACAACCCGCTCACGCTGGCCGCGCTGCGCGACTGGCGCGCCCGGCGCAGCCAGCTCGCGCTGGCACTCGTCGGCGGCAATCACGACGCCAGGGCCGGCGCGCTGCCGGCCGATCTGCGCATCGACGCGCTGCCTGAAGGCTGGCGCGAGGACGGCTTTGCGCTCTGCCATCACCCGCAGCCGGTGGCGGGCGCCTACACGCTCGCCGGCCATCTGCATCCGGCCTGGCGGCTCGCCACGCGGCGCGATGGCGTCCGGCTGCCGTGCTTCTGGTTCGGCACGCGCGTGGGCGTGCTGCCGGCCTTCGGTGCCTTTACCGGCGGCCTGCTGGCCGCTGCCGCGCCGGGCGATGCCATCTGCGTGGTGACGCCCGAGCGCGTGTTTGCCGTGCCGCGCGGCGGCATGGCGTTTTCATCGACGCCCGCGCGGGCGTCGGCTTCGCTCATCGATCAATCGCCGGGGATGACTGCCTATGGCCGTGACTGAACGTGTCCGACTCGACAAGTGGCTCTGGGCCGCGCGCTTCTTCAAGACGCGCAGCCTGGCGACCGAGGCCTGCCAGGCCGGTCGCATCAAGCTCAACGGTTCGGTCGTCAAGCCGGCGCACGACGTGCGCTGCGGCGACTGGCTGCTGGTGCGCTCGCCGGGCGGCGAGTTCGAGCTTCAGGTGCTGGGCGTGAGCGATGTGCGCGGCCCGGCGCCGGTGGCCCAGGCGCTCTATGCCGAGACCGAGGCCAGCCGCAAGACCCGCGAGCGCGAGGCCGAGCAGCACAAGCTCGCACCCGAGCCGAGCGTGCAGCTGCACGGCCGGCCGACCAAGCGGGATCGGCGCGACATGGAGCGCTGGCGCGGCTGAGGGCGGCGGGCGCGGCAGGCCGGTTGCGCCGCCGCTGCCGCCGTCAGCCCCAGACCCGGAACACCTGCCCGGTTTCGGCGCCCTCGATGCTGCGCCGGTAGGCCCGGGCCACCTTCTCCGCCGGTGCGTCCTCGAAGCCGGGCAGGAAGGCGCCGTACTTCGGCAGCGACTCGGTCAGCACCGTCGGGCTCACCGCGTTGATGCGGATGCCGCGCGGCACATCCACCGCCGCCGCGCGCGCGAAGGCATCGATGCCGCTGTTGGCAACGCTTGCATTCGCACCGCCGCGCACCGGCCAGTCGCTCAGGCAGCCGCTGGTCAGCGTGATCGAGCCGCCGTCGTTCAGCAGCGGCAGCGCCGCCAGCGCCACGTTGATCTGCCCGAGCAGCTTGCCGTGCAGCCCGACCGCGAACTGCGCCGGCGTGGTCTCGGCCAGCGGTCCGAAATGCGGATCGCCGGCGGCCGCCACGATGGCGTCGAAGCGGCCGATGGCGCCGAGCGCGGCGGCGATGCTGGCCGCGTCGGTGATGTCGGCATGCCGGGCGCCGCTGGTGCGGCCCACGGCCACGATCTCGTGCCGCGCGCCGAGCTGCGCGACGATGGCCTGACCGAGCGTGCCGGTCGCGCCGACGATGACGATCTTCATTGCTGCTCTCCGAAGCGTTTGGGGAGCCGGGATTGTGCAAACCGCCACCGCCCGCGTGAACCGCGCGCCGGTGCCTAGAGTTCTCACCGCGAGTACGCAATCCGCATGGACAAGCTGCGCAGCATGGAAGTCCTGGTCACCGTGGCCGACCGGGGCAGTTTCACCGCCGCCGCCGCCGCGCTCGGCATGTCGGCCGGCATGGTCGGCAAGCACATCCGCCAGCTTGAAGAGGCATTGGGCGCGCAGCTTTTTGCGCGCAGCACGCGCCGGCTCGCGCTCACCGAGATCGGCGCGCGCTACTGCGAGCGCAGCCGCGCCATCCTGGCCGAGGTCGCAGCCGCCGACGACGATGCCGAGGCGATGCGCATCGGCCCGCGCGGCACGCTGCGCATCAGCAGCACCGTGGCCTTCGGCTGCCTCCAGCTGGCTGGCGCGCTGGTCGACTATCTCGGCGCGCATCCCGAGGTGAATGCCGAACTGGTGCTCGACGATCTCACCGTCGACCTGGTCGGGCAGGGCTATGACGCGGCGTTCCGCGTCGGCCGGCTCGACGATTCGGGGCTGGTGGCGCGGCCCTTGCGGCCCTATCGCATGGCGCTGTGCGGCGCGCCCGGCTATCTGGCGCGCGAGGGCCGCCCCGCCACGCCGGCCGATCTGGCGCGCCATCGCTGCCTTGTCTTCACCTATGGCGGGCAGGACGTGCCCTGGGGGCTGCGCGATGCGGCGCCGGCGCCGCCCGGGCCGGTGCGGCTGCGCGCCAACAACGGCATCGCGCTGCGCACGGCGGCGCTGGCCGGCTTCGGGCTGGTGCTGCTGCCGGCCGCGCTGCTGGCCGAGGACATCGCGGCCGGCCGGCTCGAAAGCCTGCTCGACGACTGGCTGCCGACGCCCAAGCCGATGCATCTGGTGATTGCGCGCGACCGCCGCATGACGCCGAAGCTGCGCAGCTTCGTGGACTTCATGCTGGAGCGGTTTGGCGAGTGAGGTTCAGCGGCTCGCCACCGGCACCGCCGCGTCGCCCGCCAGATTGACGAACTCGACCCGCAGCGCCGGCCCGTCGGCGCCGGGCGCGATGTGCAGCAGCGCCAGCGCGATCGGCAGCGTGAAGCGGCGCGGACCGGCGCTGCCCGGGTTGATGCGCAGCACGCGGCCGTCGTCGGCCAGCGCGGGCCGGTGCGAATGGCCGGTGACGATCACGCGCGCCTGCGCGGCCTGCGGATGGCGCCGCTCGTCGAGCGCGTCGTGCACGGCGAAGACGCGGATGCCGGCGATGTCGAGCGTGGCCTGCTCGGGAATGGCGGCAGCCCAGGCGCCACGGTCGTTGTTGCCGCGCACGGCAGTCACCGGCGCGATGCGGGCGAGGGCGGCGAGTACCTCGGGGCCGCAGATGTCGCCGGCGTGGACGATGGCGGCGCAGCCGGCCAGGGCCGCGAGCGCTTCGGGGCGGATGAGGTTGTGGGTGTCGGAGATGAGGCCGAGGGTGGGCATGGGCGGGCTCGGATGGGTGCCGTGGCAACGAGGACCGAGTCTGGCATTGGGGCCTCAAGCAAGGGCGATGGCGCTTGCAATCTCTTGTTCGTACAGCGCCTGCGCCACGGCCAGACAGCGCGGATCGAGCGTCGCGATCAGCTCGGCATGCACCAGCATCGCCGGCACCAGCGCCGACGCCGGCGCGAGCGTGTCGAGCTGCCAGAAGCGCGGAAGGATTTCGACCTCGCCGCGCGCATCGGCCCGCAGCAGACCTGCGCGGGCCAGACCGCGCGTGCTGTCGGCGAGGGCGTCGGGATGGGCATAGAGCGTGACCGTCGCCGGCTTGAGCTGATGCGTGTAATGCCAGGCCGCCACGTCGCCACCCCATTGCGCGGCGTGCTCGCGCGGGTCCAGATCGCGCCACCAGTCGGGCCGGCTGGCGGTGAAGCGGCGGCCCTTCAGGCGCGGCTTCAGCCGCGTGGGCCAGAGGTGTTCCCATTCCTCGAACAGCCGGCGCGGCTGGGTCAGGCGGCGCTTGCCGGCAGCGATGCTGCGCAGATGCCCGCGCAGCGTCAGATCGTCGAGCGCCGGGCGGATGCTGGCGAGCGACACCCCGGCGCTGGCGGCGATGTCGCGATAGGTGGCGTCGAGCAGAGCGGGGCGGTCGAGCAGCGTGAACACCACGCGCATCGCGCTGCCGGTGCCGCCAGCCGCCGCCGGTCGCGCCTTGATGAGACGCGCGGCGGTCTTGGGCTCGGCCTTGAGCCCGCTCACGAACACGAACAACCCCGGCGCGCTGAGGTAGGCGTTGCCGGCGGCGTCGAGAAACTGGATGCCCAGCTCGCGGCAGCGCGCGGCCTGGGTTGCGGTGAGCTGGGGGGCGATGAGCAGATCGGGCGGCGTGCTGTCTGTGCGCAGGTGCAGCATTACCAGCAGGGCGGGTGTGATCTCTGCTTCGCTGTGTACGAGGTAGTCCACAACATTTTCAGCGAGTTCGATTCGCAAACGCGGCTGCGCCTCGGCTTCTTCAGCGTCAATGAGCTGGGCGTATAGGCCGGTGTTCGCTGTGAGAACGGCGACAGCTTGCTGCACGGCAGGATCGATGGAGGCGAGGGTCATCGCAGGCTGATTTTGTTCAGATTTGTCGTTTGTTCAGAATAATTGTTTTTATTAAAAAACGAACAACGGGGCAGGGTAAATGATGTCTGCCCCCTCCCGACAAACCCCAATGTCACCGTTCCGCGCTTTCCCCGCCCCGCAATCCCGGTTAAAAAAGCACGACCGTTCGTTTCAACACAAGCCACTCACCGCATGCCCGACACCCCCACCCCCCGCGCCAGCAAGGGCGAGCAGACCCGCGCCGCCATCCTCGCCGCCGCGCTCGACCTGGCCGCGCGCGACGGCCTGGAGGGCCTGACCATCGGCCTCATCTCCGAGCGCACCGGCATGAGCAAGTCGGGCGTGTTCGCGCATTTCGGCTCGCGCGAGGACTTGCAGATCGCCGTCCTCGGCGAATACCACCGCGTGTTCCGCGCCGCCGTGTTCGAGCCGGCGCTTGCCGCTGCACGCGGCCTGCCAGTCGTCGACCAGCGCGTACAGCGCATCGCGCACCGCGCCGGGCCGGTCGTCGAACTCGACCGCGCTGCTCACGTAGAGGCAGCCGTGCGGGATTTCCACCTCGCAGACGCGGCGGATCCAGTTGGCGACCATCGCCTCCAGCCGTGGCAGGCCGCGTGCAGCGGCAAG
>NZ_MUHU01000027.1 GCF_002105195.1 Derxia lacustris
CCCATCTTCCCGCCCCACCGCCGCGTACCGGAGAAACCCAATGCCCAGCTACCGCGCCCCGCTCCGCGACATGCAGTTCCTGCTGCACGAAGTGCTCGCCACCGAGTCCGTGCTCGCCGAACTCCCCGCCCACGCCGGCACCGACCGCGCCACCCTCGATGCCGTGCTGGAGGAGGGCGCCAAGTTCTGCGAGCAGCTGCTGCAATCGCTCAACCTGCCCGGCGACGCCGAGGGCTGCCACTACGACCGCGAGACCCGCAGCGTGACCACGCCCGCCGGCTTCGTCGCCGCCTACACGCAATACCGCGACGCCGGCTGGCCCACGCTCTCGGCCGACCCGGACTTCGGCGGTCAAGGCCTGCCCTATGTCCTCAACACTGCCTTCTTCGAGATGGGCAACTCGGCCAACCAGGCCTGGCTGATGTATCCGGGCCTGACCCACGGCGCCTACGAATGCCTGCACGCCCACGGCAGTGACGAGCTCAAGGCGGCCTACCTGCCCAAGCTCGTCACCGGCGAATGGCTCGGCACCATGTGCCTGACCGAGCCGCACTGCGGCACCGACCTCGGCCTGCTGCGCAGCAAGGCCACGCCGCGAGACGACGGCAGCTACGCCATCAGCGGCAGCAAGATTTTCATCAGCGCCGGCGAGCACGACCTCACGCCCAACATCGTCCATCTGGTGCTGGCGCGCCTGCCCGACGCGCCCGAGGGCAGCAAGGGCATCTCGCTGTTCCTCGTGCCCAAATTCATCCCGGCCGCCGACGGCACGCCCGGCGAGCGCAACGCCATCTTCTGCGCCGGCATCGAACACAAGATGGGCATCCATGCCAACGCCACCTGCCAGCTGGTGCTGGAGGACGCGCGCGGCTGGCTCATCGGCGAGCCCAATCGCGGCCTGCAAGCCATGTTCGTGATGATGAATGCGGCCCGCGTGGCGGTCGGCGTGCAGTCGCTGGGCCTGGGTGAAGTGGCCTACCAGAACGCCGCCGCCTACGCCAAGGACCGCCGCCAGGGCCGCGCGCTCGCCGGCCCGGCCGAGCCCGACCAGCCCGCCGACACGCTGCTCGTCCACCCCGACGTGCGCCGCCAGCTGCTCACCGCGCGCGCCTACACCGAAGGCGCGCGCGCGCTGCTCTACTGGACCGCGCTGCAGATCGACATCGAGCATCACCACCCCGACGAGGACGCGCGCAAGCAGGCCGCCGACCTCGTCGCGCTGCTCACGCCGGTGTGCAAGGCCTTCGTCACCGACAACGGCTTCATCGCCACCACGCAGGCGCAGCAGGTGTTCGGCGGCCACGGCTACATCCATGAATGGGGCGTGGAGCAGTTCGTGCGCGACGCCCGCATCAACATGATTTACGAGGGCACGAACGGCGTGCAGGCGCTCGACCTGCTGGGCCGCAAGGTGCTCGGCGACATGGGCACGCGGCTGCGCAAGTTCGGCGATCTCGTTAAGAGCTTTATCGAGGAAGAGGGCGTGAACGAGGCGATGCAGGAATTCGTGAATCCGCTCGCGGATCTGGCCGGCAAGGTGGAAAAGATGACGATGGAAATCGCCATGAAGGCGATGGGCAACCGCGACGAAGCCGGTGCCGCCGCCAGCGACTACCTGCGCATCGTCGGCCACCTGACCTTTGCATGGCTGTTTGCGCGCATGGCCAAGGTGGCGCTGGCCAAGGCCGACGGCGGCGACCCGTTCTATGCCGCCAAGCTCGCCACCGCGCGCTTCTACTTCGCGCGGCTGCTGCCCGAGACCGCCGGGCTCATCCGCGCCGGGCGCTCGGGCGCCGACAACCTCATGGCGCTCGACGCCGCGCTGTTCTGATCCAGGAGCCATCCATGTCCATCCACATCCGCAAGGTCGCGGTGCTCGGCGCCGGCGTCATGGGCGCGCAGATCGCGGCGCATTGCATCAACGCGCGCGTGCCGGTCGTGCTGTTCGACCTGCCGACCGAAGGCAAGCCCAACGCCATCGCCGAGAAGGCCGTGGCGGCGCTGGCCAGGCTCAAGCCCGCGCCCTTTGCCGACCCGGCCGACGCCGGCCTGATCGAGCTGGCCAACTACGAGACCGACCTGCAAAAGCTCGCCGGCTGCGACCTCGTCATCGAGGCCATCGCCGAGCGGCTCGACTGGAAGCGCGCGCTCTACGACAAGGTGGCGCCGCATCTCGCGCCCGACGCGATCTTTGCCACCAACACCTCGGGCCTGCCGCTCGCCGCACTCAGCGAAGGCTTTGCCGAGGAACTCGCGCGGCGCTTTGTCGGCGTGCACTTCTTCAACCCGCCGCGCTACATGCATCTGGCCGAGCTGATCGCGCTGCCCGCGACCGAGCCGGCCATCCTCGACGCGCTGGAAAGCTTCCTCACGCACACGCTCGGCAAGGGCGTGGTGCATGCGAAGGACACGCCCAATTTCGTGGGCAACCGCGTGGGCGTGTTCAGCATCCTGTCGGCCTTCCATCACGCGGCGCGGCTGGGGCTTGGCTTCGACGTGATCGACGACCTGACCGGCAGCAAGCTCGGCCGCGCCAAGTCGGGCACCTTCCGCACCGCCGACGTGGTCGGGCTCGACACGCTCGCGCATGTGATCGCGACGATGGAACGCGGCCTGCCCGACGATCCGTTCCGCGCCCATTTCGGCACGCCGCTGGTGCTCAAGGCGCTCATCGAGAAAGGCGCGCTCGGCCAGAAGACCGGCGCCGGCTTCTACCGCAAGGACGGCAAGGCGATCCTGCGGCTCGACCCGGCCAAGGGCGAATACGTGGCGGCCGGCGGCAAGGCCGACGACATCGTCGGCCGCATCCTCAAGAAGCCCGCGCCCGAGCGCTTCAAGCTGCTGCGCGACTCGACCAATCCGCAGGCGCAGTTTCTGTGGAGCGTGTTCCGCGACACCTGGCATTACATCGCCGTGCATCTGGCCAGCATCGCCAACAGCACGCGCGAAGTTGACCTCGCGATCCGCTTCGGCTTCGGCTGGAGCGAAGGCCCGTTCGAGACCTGGCAGAACGCCGGCTGGAAGCAGATTGCCGGCTGGATCGCCGAGGACATCGCCGCCGGCAAGGCATTGAGCGACGCGCCGCTGCCGGCCTGGGTCGGCGAGATCGACGCCGCCCACGGTGCCGAAGGCTCATGGTCGGCGGCCGAGAACCGCTATGTGCAGCCGCGCGAGCTGCCGGTGTACGGGCGCCAGATCTTCCGCGCTAGCCTTGCCGGCGACGGCAGCGCCGACCCGCGCACGGCCGGCGTCACCGTCTTCGAGGACGAGTCGATCCGTCTGTGGCAGGCCGACGGCGCCGGCCGCGACGAGGTGCTGATCGCCTCGTTCAAGACCAAGATGAACACCATCGGCCCGGGCGTGATCGCCGGGCTGCACAAGGGGCTGGACCTGGCCGAGGCCAATTACAAGGGCCTCGTCATCTGGCAGCCGGCCAGCCTCACGGGCGGGCCGTTCTCGGCCGGCGCCGACTTGCAGGCGATGCTGCCGGCCTTCATGGCCAAGGGCCCGGCCGGCATCGAGCCGGCGCAGAAGGCGCTTCAGGACGTGTTCCTGCGCATGCGCTACGCCAGCGTGCCGACGGTCGCGGCGCTCGCCGGCATCGTGCTGGGCGGCGGCTGCGAGCTGGCCGTGCATTGCGCCAAGCGCGTGGCGCATCTGGAGAGCTACGTCGGGCTGGTGGAGATCGGCGTCGGCCTGCTGCCGGGCGGCGGTGGCAGCACCTACTTGGCGCGGCGCGCCGCCGAGCTGACGCCCGAGGGCGGCGATCCGCTGCCGGTGCTCAAGCACTTCTTCACTGGCGTGGCGATGGCCAGCGTCGGCACCTCGGCGCTGGAGAGCCGCAAGCTCGGCTATCTGCTGCCCGACGATCCCATCGTGCTCAACATCCACGAGCTGCTGTCGTCCGCCATCGAGACCGCGCGCGGTCTGCATGGCGCCGGCTACCGCCCGCCGCTGCCGGGCCGCACGTTTGCGGCGGCCGGCCGCTCGGTGCTGGCGACCATCCGCGCCCAGCTCGTCAACCTGCGCGACGGCGGGCTCATCACCGCCTATGACGAACAGCTCGCCGCCACCATCGCCGAGGTGATGTGCGGCGGCGCGGTCGAGGCCGGCTCGCCGGTGGACGAGGCCACGCTGCTGGCGCTGGAGCGCAAGCATTTCGGGCGCCTGCTGGGCAATGCAAAAACGCAGGAACGGATCATGAGCTTGCTGAACGGCGGCAAGCCGGTGCGCAACTGAACGAGGAAACGAAGATGACCCAGCAACTCCAGGACGCCTACGTCGTTGCCGCCGTGCGCACGCCCATCGGCAAGGCACCGCGCGGCATGTTCCGCAACACCCGGCCCGACGATCTGCTCATCCACGCGGTGCGCGCCGCGCTGGCCAAGGTGCCGGCGCTCGACCCCGCGACCATCGACGACATGATCGTCGGCTGCTCCTTCCCCGAGGGCGAGCAGGGGCTGAACGTGGCGCGCGTGGCCGCGCTGCTGGCCGGCCTGCCCAGCAGCGTGGCCGGCGCCACGGTCAACCGCTTCTGCGCCTCGGGCCTGACGGCGGTGCAGATCGCCGCCGACCGCATCCGCACCGGCGAGGCCGAGGTGATGATTGCCGCCGGCGTGGAAAGCATGTCGATGGTGCCGATGGGCGGTGGCAAGCCGTCGTTCAACCCGGCCATCTTTGCCGGCGCCGGCGAGAACGCGGCCATCGCCTGGGGCATGGGCCTGACCGCCGAGAAGGTGGCCCAGCAATGGAAGGTGAGCCGCGAGGATCAGGACGCGTTTGCGGTCGAGTCGCACCGGCGCGCGATCGCGGCGATTGCTAGCGGCGGCTTTGCCGACGAGATCGCGCCGTTCGAGATTGCGGAGACCTTTGCGCGGCTCGGCACGGCCGAGACCGAGGTGCGGCGCCGCCTCGCCGGCGTGGACGAAGGCCCGCGCGCCGACACCTCGCTCGAAGCGCTGGCGCGGCTGCGGCCGGCGTTTGCCGCGCCCAAGGACCCGAGCGGCCGCGCGACCGGCTTTGGCAGCGTGACCGCCGGCAACAGCTCGCAGACCTCGGACGGCGCGGGCGCGCTGGTGCTGGTGAACGAGGCCACGCTCAAGCGCTTTGGTCTGGTGCCGCTGGCGCGCTGGGCCGGGTTTGCGGTGCGCGGCGTGCCGCCGGAGGTGATGGGGATCGGGCCGAAGGTGGCGATTCCGGCGGTGCTGGAGCGGGCGGGCGTGGCGCTGGGTGACGTTGGCTGGATTGAGCTGAATGAGGCGTTTGCTGCGCAGTCGCTGGCGGTGATCCGGGAGCTTGGGCTCGATCCGGTGAAGGTAAATCCGAATGGGGGGGCGATTGCGTTGGGGCATCCGTTGGGGGCTACTGGCGCGATTCGGAGTGCGACCGCGATTCATGGGATGCGGCGGACGGGGGCCAGGTACTCGATGGTGACGATGTGCATTGGGACGGGGATGGGGGCGGCGGGGCTGTTTGAGGCGGTGTGAACAGCCTCCGGACATCGGGCACCTAATTCGCGTGCAGCAGCATCGCGATCGATAACATATCTGGCGTCAACATTAGTTTGAGGCTGAGATGGCTTTTAATCGCGATGCTTATTACAACGACTTGCTGAAACAACTTGGAGGAATTCAGGCAAAGCAAAGGTTCGCCGGGCCATTCGTCGCACAGCTAATAGATTTGATCTCGGAAAAACTTCCCGGCGTGTGTATCAGAAATCTCTCTGAAGTAGAGATCGTTGCGCGATGCTTTGCTGATATGCCGGATGCCAGGGTTGAAGTTTTATTCTGGATGTTGTGTCAATTGGTCGCGCCAGAGAATCAACATGATGTTCGGGTCATATCCGAGCATGAACTTTGCTGGATAGAATTTCTTCTTGTCTACGCTGCAAAACGATGCGTCGACGAAAATCTAGTTCGAGCGAGTTTAAGTGATGTAGGAGATGCGGGGTATAACAACGGATCCTATGTTCACGCAAGCCATGCGGAAAGCGAATTGTTGTCGGCGATTGTGGTGGCCGGGGTGCTGGGTTTGAATATTCGTGTGTCTGATCAGGCTGCTGTTTTCAAAGATGCTTTTGTAGTTGATGTTCCGGCAAAAGGCGGGTTTGAAAATATAATACTCGTTGCGCTGTACAATATTTTTGCGGATCGGTCTGGTAAAAATAGAACTACTCTAAGTGCTCTCGATTCTGATGCAATTGCGGATCTAAGAACTATGTTTTTCAATGCCCGCGAGGCGGGGCGTGCTGGCACTGTGCACTTGCGATTGAGCGCGGCAGCTCAACCCTCTTCTGGGCAGGCTGCCACCATAGCCATGGGCGTGGCCAGAGCTATCAATTCAATTGTCATCCGGCCCGCCGATGAGGGCATGGCGTCGATTTTCTTGCAGAGTGTTCGACTTTCAAGCGCGGATTTAGCATCGAGAATTAGATGGGTCGTCGGTGGAATTCACACTGCCCGTGCTGTCAACAATTCGAAGGGAAAATCTGGTCTGCAAAGTTCATCGCAAGCTGCATCCAGGGATATGGTGTACGACTTGTTTGTCAGCCACGCATCAAAGGATTGCAAATCATTCGTTGATGATCTGGTGGCTGAGTTAAGGAAGAGAGGGCGGATAATCTGGTATGCGAAAGAGCAGTTAAAAAATGGTGATGATGTCGCTCAGGGAATTGATAAAGGGTTGAAAGCATCAAAATTTGTGCTCGCTGTTCTCAGCAAAAATTATTTCGTCAGTGGTTGGGCTATGGCTGAGGTGTATGCTGAACTTGATTTTTCTAAGAGTACCGGTCGTAAGCGAGTTCTTTTGGTCAGGCTCAATATGAGTCAGGAAAAGTTGTATGACGATAGCCGCCTGTTTTACGCGCTGCTTTCAGCGAATTCGGAAGATGGTATGGCAAATGTTGTCGATACATTGGAGAGTGCTATGAGTCCTGCACAATGAAGAATTCAGCGATATTCCCCGGGGTTTTCGACTGCTTCGCCCTTGCTTCAGGATCCATTGAGGAATTGCCTGAGGATGACCGATTCCCGCAGGCTTGGCATGCTTGGGGCGCTGATGAAACCCGTGCGCTTACGCTTGCTTGGGCGAGTTTGCGTCCGCTGCTTGTGCGTGGTGAGGCTGGGAGCGGAAAGAGCCAGATTGCGCGTGCAGCTGCGCATCTATTTGGCGTGCCGCTTTTCGTCGAAGTCATTCACCCGCGCTTTGAAGCGAGTGACCTCAAATACCGCGAAGACGTGGTGCGGCGTTTGGCGCATGCTCAGACGATTGGCGCAATCCGCTCGGTGGATGTCAATCCTGACAAGCTAGTTGACTGGCTGAAAACAGAACTCGATCCGAGTGAATTCAGCTCAGAGGGAGCTATTTGGTCTGCAATGAAGGCTCCGGTTCCGGTAGACGGTGAAGGGCGCCCTCGCCCTGCCGAGTGGCCTCGTTCCGTCGTGCTGATCGACGAAATCGACAAGGCGGATGCGGACGTGCCTAATGCATTGCTTGACGTGCTTGGCAACCGCAGTTTCAAAGTGCCGTGGCTCTCCAAACAGGTGTCCTGCGAAAGCCATTACCCGCTTGTGATCGTCACAACCAATGAGGACCGTGAATTGCCGGCTGCCTTTGTGCGCCGCTGCATGGCGTTGAACGTGAAGCCGGCGTCGAACACACGGCAGGATTTCGTGCAATGGCTCGTTGACCGGGCGCGTGCGCATCGGCCTTTGCGTGTGTTCGATGTCGCTGCCGCTGTGCCGGAGGGAGATGCGGCGCAAGCCAAGCCGGCCACGGTGCTCGAACTCGCGGCCGTCCAAACCTGGGCCGACCGGCAAACTGCTTTGCATGACGGTCTGCCGACCGTGGGCCTCGCCGAGTACCTTGATCTGCTCTACGGCTTGTTGCGCTTGTCGTCGGGCGATGTTGTGCGCGCGGTCGTGCTGCTTCGGGAATTGTCAGCTTATGCACTGGTAAAGCATCGTGAGCAAAACCAGCAACGCCCGCCTGAGGGCTGAATCGTCAGGCAGAGCGCAACGCGTCGCGCGCGGCCCGATTTCGCGCGCCGATTTGCTCGATGCCTTGCAGTTGGGTTCGCTTGACTGGTTCGCGCTACCGGGCAGTCCCGATGCCGAAGCGCCGGGCTTTCGTCTCGAGCCAGAGCGGCCACCAGTCTCGCCGCCGTCATCGCGTGTGCTGCTGCCGACCGTTCCCGACAGTCCGGTCAAAACCAGACCTCCCTTGCGAATGCCGCAGGAGTGGGCGGTGGTGAAGGATTCGGCCACCGAAATTCCTCGCGACTTTCCTGCGGTGCCGGGCGAGCCCGTAGCGCGGCCAGCGGTCCCGCCCGAGCCTCGTCCCAGCGGCAGCGACGCCCAAGCAGCTATTGAGCGCGGCACGCGCGAAGACGGGGATCGGCTCTGGGCGGTGCTGCGCGAGCCTTTGAAGGCAGCGCTGGATCGCTCGACGCAGGAGCACTGGCGACGGTCGGTGGACTGGCGGCGCGCGGTTGAGCGTTTGGCGCGCGGCAGCGATCTGCTGCCGCTGCCGCGTCAGTCTTCCCGCCGCTGGCCAGGCGAACTGACGCTGCTGCTCGACCTGCGCAGCACGAGCCTCGTACCGCTGTGGCGCGAGATCGTCGAACTTGTTTCTCGCGTGCGCCGCGTGATCGGTATTCGCGCAGTGCAGGTGGCCGAGTTCTGCAATGACCCGAAGCTGCCGCCGCATGCATGGGTGCGGGACAAGATCAGGCAAAAGCCGCTTGCATGGCGTGACCTGCAGGACAGGTCGGTGTTGGCGATCAGTGATTTCGGCGCAGCTGACGCCGTGCGCCACGCCGCGTTTGAGGGCTGGCTGCGTGCACGGGCAAAAGCTGGCACGCAGGTGCTTGCCCTGCCTTTGCGTGCGAATGCCTTGCCGGCCGCCGGCAGAGCGGCCTGCCACTTGCTCCACTGGCAAGCCGCCACGGCGGCGGATGACCGTGCGGTGGCGAGCCTGCTGGCGCTGCTTGCGCAATGCGGTGAGGTGAGTTTTCCGCTGCTGCGATCACTGGCCACGCTGGTGGCGGGCAAGGCCGGTGCAGCGCTGGCGTGGCAGGTCTGGAACCACCCGATGGTCGAGAAGCTCAACCTGTGCGACACGCGACTGGCGCCGAATGCCATGCCGGCAGCCGAGGCCGATTTGCGCTGGCTCCCAGCCCGGCTGCGCTGGCAGGCGCATCGGTTGCGCCGGTTGATGCAAGCGGACCTGTCGGAAGCCGACGAGCACATGGCTGTGCTGCGCGCCGAGCAACTCGCGCTGCCGCTCAACGATGCAGCGCTCTGGTACGAACTGGGTGATGGCGCGCGGACGCAGTTCGAGGCGGAGCTGACACTGGCGCGCCATTTCCTCACTGAGGACTGGCCCGCACGTTTGCGCGCAGTTTCGGCCGAGCAACGAGATCCGCTAGGCGCAGGTTTTGCCCTGCTGTTGTCGGATGCGCCGCGTCGGTTGCTCGAAACGTATGCAGCTGAGTTTGGCGTGCTCAGCGGACTGGTCAATGAAGCAGCCCTTCGGCGTGGTGGTGCGGTTGCGGTGTACGGCGAGGTGGTGCTGCCGTCTTTGCCTTCCGATGAAGGGGGCGCGCGTCAGTCCTGGTATTTGAGGCAGCAGGGCGCAAAGCTGCTTGCTGTTCCACCCGAACGGATCGCGCGCGAGGTAGCAGGCGCTGGATCGATCTCTTTGCCAAGGCACGGGCGAAGGCTGGTCCGTCTGCCCCTTCAGGGTGGCGAGGGTGTAGTCATGCAGGTCGAGGTTGCCGGTGTTGTACGGCAACACCGGCTTGCCGGCCGTGAGCCGATCGAGTTGACGAATCTTTCCCGGGTGAAGGGGGCGGTGGTGCGTTTGCGCGCACCCGGTCGCGAGGTGGTGCTCGGCGCGGTGCGGCGGCCGTCCTGGGCCGACGGCTTTTCCGCCGGGGCGGGCGGCTTGCGATTCCACTTCAGTGCGCCTTGGGGCGAGGCGCTGACACTGGATGCGACTGGCGGCGACTTGCTGCGCATCGACAAGCGCGCCGCGCCGGCATTCGGCCATGACGTTTACGGCCTTTACATGGGCCTCACCCTAGCCGGCATCGACCAGCGCTTCCGCTTCATCGAGCCGGGCGGCTTCTGGATGGGCTCGCCGGATGGCGTGGGCGATGACGACGAACATCCGCAGCATGAGGTGCAACTGACGCGGGGTTACTGGCTAGCGGACACGCCGTGCACGCAGGAGCTGTGGGAGGCGCTGACGGGAGGCAACCCGAGCGAGTTTAAGGAGGGAGCCGACGCGGCGAGGCGACCGGTGGAGCAGGTGAGCTGGGATGATGTGCAGGATTTTCTGGGGAAGTTGAAGGAGCACCTGCCGGAGGGAGTGGAAGGTGCACTGCCAAGCGAAGCGCAATGGGAGTACGCGGCGAGAGCGGGAAGCGAGACGGCGTACTGGTGGGGGGACGAAGAGGAGTCGGGCCGAGCGAACTGGAACGGTGAGCAGGAGGGCACGACGGAAGTGAAGAAGTACGAGGCGAATCCGTGGGGTCTGTACGACGTGCATGGAAATGTGTGGGAGTGGTGCGCGGGAGGAGCAAGGGAGTACGGACTGGAGACGGAGTCCGATCCGGAGGATCGACAAGAACAAGAAGTGAAGAGCCGCGCTTTGCGCGGCGGCGCATGGGGCGGGCCGCCCGGCAGTGCCCGGTCGGCCTGCCGCAGCGGCGACCACCGCGGCTACCGCTGGTACGGCTTCGGCTTCCGACTTGCCCTGAGGTGCATGAGCCCAGCCCGGCAGGTGGCCTCGGAGGGGCCGGTTTTGGGGGCTGGAGGAGCCGCCGTCGAAAAACCCGTCCACAAGCCCGAGAAGAACTCACGCCCCAACAAGCCGTGACCATCCACCACTTCGCGATCCCCGCGCTACGCCCCGAGCCGGCGCAATCCGAGCTCAACGCCTCTCTCGCCGCCGCGCGCGTGCTGGCATTGCGGCGCGCATTCGTCGCCGACGGTGCCGAGTCGTTCTGGGCCGTGTGCGTTGAGGTGGCGCACGGCCCGGCACTGCTGCCGCCGACCTTGCGCGCGCCGGGTGGCAAGGGCGGCGCCGGCCGGTCCGGCGCTGCTCAGGTCGACCACAAGCAACTGCTGTCCGACGCCGATTTTGCCGGCCTGCGCAACCACAACCACCGCGACAACCGCTGGAACGACAACGGCTTCCGGCTTGCCCTGAGCTTATGCGCGCCCGGATCGGCGCGCCGGACCAGGCGGCACCTGGTCCGGGCCATCGGCTCGGCAAAGCGCAAGGGCCCCGGGGGGCTGGTAGGCAAATGGCCGGGCAGCGGCCCGCGCCGAACGTCCCCCGGGAACCCGGCCAGGCTCACCGGACCGCGCCATGTGGACTGACCCCGCCGACAGCCAACGCGCACCGGCCGACTTCCCGCCGGTGTGGGCCAGCGGCTGGGGCGACGACCGCCACGGCCTGTTCGCCGATCTGCGCGTCGGCGCGGTCGTGCAGCGGTTTCGCTGGATCGAGCCGGGCGGCTTCTGGATGGGCTCGCCGGACGAGGAGCGCGCGCGGCTGGATGAGCAACTAAAGAAGTTCACAGGTGATGAATCGCCGCGCCACCGGGTGGAACTGACGAGCGGCTACTGGCTAGCGGACACGCCGTGCACGCAAGAGCTGTGGGAGGCGGTGACGGGAGGCAACCCGAGCGAGTTCAAGGAGGGGCCGGAGGCGGCGAGGCGTCCGGTGGAGCAAGTGAGCTGGGACGACGTTCAGGGATTTCTGGGGAAGCTGAAGGAACACCTGCCGGAGGGAGTGGAAGGAGGGTTGCCGAGCGAAGCGCAATGGGAATACGCGGCGAGGGCTGGAAGCCAAACAGCGTACTGGTGGGGAGACGAAGCGGAGGCAGGCCGTGCGAACTGGAACAGGGAACAGGGAGGCACGACGGAAGTGAGGAAGTACGAAGCGAACCCGTGGGGCTTGTACGACGTGCATGGAAACGTGTGGGAGTGGAGCGCAGGAGGACCAAGGCAGTACCGCCTGGAGACGGAGTTCGATCCGGAGGATCGAGAGGAAGGAGAGGGCCGCGCCCTGCGCGGCGGCGCGTGGAACCTCCCGCCCGGCATCGCCCGGTCGGCCTCCCGCCTCCGCGCCCGCCGCGACTTCCGCTGGAGCGGCGGCGGCTTCCGGCTGGCCCTGAGGTCCGTGAGCCCAGCCAAGTAGGCCCGGAGGGCCTCAAGGGGCCGGCGGAGCCGGCCCGCGCGATGCCGGGACGGCATCGCGCCGCCAATTCCCACTGCGGATTTGCAGTCGCGGCATTGCCGCGACCGCCGCGAATTGCAACCTCCGCAATTCCACCCGCCAATCCCCCGCAATTCGTGCCAATAGTCACATTGCAATTGAATCGCCAGCCACATCCAAATCCCCAAAGCCCCCTGCTGCCAACCCCGCAATTCCAGCCAAAACGGCAATTGCCAGCAATCCCCATGCCGCACTGCCCAAAGCCATCAACCCCCGCCTATATCCATCACAACCATAGCCACCACCCCACCGCCAATACCAATCAACCGCAAAAAACCCCAGCAAATTCATGCCTCTAGGCAATAACTAATCGCCCCGGTGCCGCATGACTGTTTCCCAGCAAACGCTTCCGAAATGTTGCGCGGTATTTCGCAACTTCATGTTTCAGAAATGGGTTATCCGGCCCAATCCCATCCATCGGTATTTCCGCCAGCAATGCAATTTGCTGGCTCAATGCGGCAAAACCGCCGCAATTCGCTGCTGCGCGCAATTCGTCGGCAAATGGCATGGGCGTTGCCTTGGGGCTCAAAGTTCTCAAGGAGCTTTCCGTGTCTTATTTCGCGCCCTTTCGTCTTTCTCCCCTGGCATTGCTGATTGCCGCCGGTCTGGCGGCGATGCCGGTCGCGCAGGCGGCCGACGCTGCTTCGTCCGAACAACTCAAGGCCGCGCTCGACCGCGTGAATGCCGAGTCGCGCCGGCTTGAGGCCGAGGCTGCCCGGCTCACGCGCGAGTTGCAGGCGCGCGGCAGCGATGCCGGCGCGGCCACGGCGGGCGCGGTATCGGCCCAGGCCGCCGGCAGCGCCGAGGCCGCCGGCGCGGCCGGTGCTGCGGCAGGCGCGCCGGCTGCCGCCGGTGGCGATGCGCCCGCGCTCCAGGCCGTGACCGTGCGCGGCCGCAACCGGCTGGCCGCGCTCAAGGAGGTGCCGGCGTCCAGCTCGGTGGTGGCGGGCGAGGAGCTGGAGCGGCTCGGCGCCGATTCGATGCGCGACATCACCCGGCGCGCCGCCAATGTCACGCGGCAGAACAGCAGCAATGCGCGCAGCGCCGACCTGTCGATTCGCGGCATCGGCCGCAAGGGCTCGTCCGAGGCGCAGGACCCGAACGTGGTCATCACGATCGACGGCGTGCCCTATGCCTATTCGGGCCTCGCGTCCTGGGACTTTGTCGACATCGATTCGGTGGAGGTGAAGCGCGGGCCGCAGGGCACGTTCGGCGGCAAGAACGCGAGCATCGGCGGGGTCAACATCACCACCCGCGCGCCGTCGTTCACGCCGAGCGCGGAGGGCTCGATCCGGCTCGGCCAGCGCGATGCGCTGTTTGCCACGGCGGCGCTCGGCGGCCCGGTCATCGACGATCTGCTGGCCTGGCGCGGCACCTTCTACATCAGCAAGCGGCGCGGCGAGTACTTCAACACCTACGACGCCGGCGACAGCAGCTACACCGACCGCAACAAGCTGTCGGGCAAGCTCCAGTTCCTGCTCCAGCCCAGCAGCGATTTCTCGGCGCGCTTCATCGCCGACCTTCAGCCGCGCACCTTCCAGAACGACAACGGGCTCAACTTCTTCCACCGGCCGCCGGCCACCTATTCCAACGGCACGCCGGTCAATCTGGCCAACGATGCGGGCACGCGGCTGGGCCGGCGCTGGTTTGGCCAGCTGGGCAGCTACAGCTATGCGGGCGGCTATCTCAACTACGACACCGGCACCCAGAACCAGGATGAGCAGCGCGCCTTGCAGACCGGCACGCGCGGCCTGTCGGCCCAGCTCAACTGGCAGCTGAGCGACAGCACAAAACTCACCTCGATCAGCGCCTGGCGCGATCTTTACTTCGACGCGCGCAACGACGAGGGCACGCCGTTCGACATCTCGACCCAGGGCGGCGGCGGCGTGCGCTATGCGCAGATCACGCAGGAACTCAAGCTCACGTCGGCGCTCACCGACGATCTCGACGGCACGGCCGGGCTGTTCTTCATCCGCAACCGGCATTACGTCGATTCGAAGACCGGCTGGGGCTCGGATGCGGGCGCCTGGTTTGCCAACGCGGGCCAGTACTCGCGGCTCGATGCCGATGCGGCCGGGCGCTATCTGCTGACCAATTCGCTGGAGCGGCTGCGGCGCTCGGGCACGGCCACCAGCGTGAACAAGGCGCCGGCCATCTTCGGCAACCTCAAGTGGCAGGTCAGCGATCCGCTGACGCTCAATGTGGGCGGCCGTCTCACCTTCGAGAACCGGCGCGGCAGCAATTACGTGGGCATCGCCGACAACGGCTTTGCGCCGGAGCTGAATCCGTCCATCGCCAGCTCGGGCGTGGCGCTCGGCGGCTTCGACTCGTACTACAACTCGGGCACGTCGGCGGTCAGCGTGCTCGACGGCAGCGTGGTGAAGGCCGGCACGCCGGGCGCGGTGGTGGTGGCGCCGGGCACCTCGGCGCTGACCACCAGCACGCTCGGCGGCAGCCGGCTGGCGCAGGCCAATGCCCAGGCCAATGCGGCGGCGCTCAAGTACTTTGGCGTGGCCTCGTGGGCGGCGCTCAGCAATGCGCAAAAGCGCCAGCTGTACGACGCGCAATCGATCCGCAAGAGCCAGCTCGGCCTGCTCTACAACCGCGCCAATGCCGAGCCCTTCCGCCAGACCCAGCGCACCTTCACCTTCAGCCCGAGCTGGAAGTTCAGCGAGGAGGTGACCGGCTATGTGAGCTATGCGCATGCCGAGAAGGCGGCGGTGGTGCAGTACCTCAACAACTTCTCGGCCACCACCAGGCCCGAGAAGTCGGACCAGTACGAGATCGGCCTCAAGTCGACGCTGCTCGACCGCACGCTGACGCTGGCGGCCGACGTGTTCCAGGCCAACATCCGCGACTACCAGCAGCAGGCCCAGGTGGTCGATGCCTACACCACGGCGCTCAACAACGACGGCACCACCTACTACAGCGCGCTGACCGGCAATGCGCCCAAGGTGCGGGCGCGCGGGCTGGAGGTCGATGCCTTCTACAGCGGCATTCCGCGCACCACGCTGCGGCTGGCGGCGGCCTGGAACGATGCGCGCTACAAGGTGTTCACCAACTCGCCGCAGCCGCCCGAGAACGCCTACAGCGGCGCGCCGGCCTACCGCGATCTGAGCGGCCGCACCTTGCCGGGCGCATCGAAGCTGTCGGCCAATTTCGGCATCGACTACCGCCAGCCGCTGGCCGGCGCCAACGAGCTGTTCGTCGATACCAACTACGCCTGGGTCAGCCGCTACAACAGCGACGTGACGCTGTCCGACTACGGCTGGATCGGCGCCTATGGCGTGACCGACGTGGGCATCGGCATCGGCCGGCGCGACCGCGCCTTCAACGTGACGCTGCTGGGCAAGAACATCTTCAACACCGAGGCCAAGGCCTACGGCTTCAACTCCGGCACGCTCGACACGACGGCGCGCTGGATCGGGCTGGTGGTGAGCGGGAAGATCTGACGGCGGCGGGCCGCTGCTGCCGGCGGTTGGTAGCGGCGGCATCGGCCGGCGGGCGGCGACCGGTGGCAGCTGCATCGCCCGGCGGGCGGCGCGGTCCTTGATCGCAACGCGTTCCGCGCCGGCCGTGCTGCGCGGACAATGGCGCCAGCGCCTGCGCATCCGGCCGACTGGCCGGACCGCGCGGGCGTTTCCGTTTTCTTCAGGAAAGAACCCGCCATGCCCCTGATCCTGACCCACATCGAAGCCGGCGTGCTGCGCATCGTGCTCAACCGCCCCGAGAAGAAGAACGCGCTCACCGCCGCCATGTACGAGGAGCTGAACGAGGCCTTCGACCGTGCCGCCGCCGAGCCGGACGTGCGCGCCATCCTGTTCGCGGCCGAGGGCCAGGCCTTCTGCGCCGGCAACGATCTGGCCGATTTCCAGGCCAATCCGCCGCGCGGCAGCGAGGCGCCGGTGCTGCAATTCATCCGCAACCTGGCCTGCTGCCAGAAGCCGATGGTCGCGGCCGTGCGCGGCCCGGCGGTCGGCATCGGCACCACGCTGCTGCTGCACTGCGATCTGGTCTATGCCGCCGACGACGCGGTGTTCGCCACGCCGTTCGCGCGCCTGGGCCTGTGCCCCGAAGCCGCATCGAGCCTGCTGCTGCCGCGCATCGCCGGCTATCAGCGCGCCGCCGAAAAGCTGCTGCTCGGCGAACCCTTCGGCGTGGACGAGGCGCTGGAGATGGGCTTCGTCAACCGGCTGGTGCCGCCCGAGGAGCTGCTGCCCTATGCGCTGCGCCAGGCCGCCAAGCTGGTCGCGCTGCCGCCCGAGGCGGTGCGCGCCACGCGCGACTTGCTGCGCGGCATCAGCGGCAAGGGCACGGCCGGCAAGGCGCATGAAGCGCTGCTGGAGCGCATCGACGAGGAAGGCGCGCTGTTCGAGCGCCTGCTCGGCGAGCCGGCCGCGCGCGAGGCCATCGCGGCCTTTCTGGCCGGCCGCAAGCCGGGCGCCTGAACCCCGCAGTTCCCGCGCGAATCCAAGCCTGCTCCGTGATGTGAAACGCGAAAGATTTCACATCGCGATGTAACGCTGACCGGAGTGCGCCGCGCGCCGGCTTGACCACGGCTCCGGATTGCCCTGTGAAATCGGTGAAAACCGATTTCACAGGGCATTTTTCTTATTCGTGTTCAGAAAAATTCCTAGTTAAAACAAGGACTTGATCTTGAACGTGTGTGCGCTAATGCCTTGTCGGGACAGGTCGCATCCATAGACTCGACTCATGCTGACCAACGCTGGCCGGTGGAGTCGCGCGGTCGCCAGATGGGTTGCCAGATGGCCTTGGCAGCTCTCGGGGAGCGGTTTCCGGTCCGGACGCCAATTCTTCGAGCCAGCAGTCCTTCCTCTCGTCCTCCAGGAGCAGTGCAATGCATCTCAGACATGTCGTCGCAGCCTTGGCGCTCGCGGCCGGCACGGCCGGCAGTGCGCAGGCACAGACCTACGACTACTACTTCCAGGCGCCAGTCCTCTCGTCCTTCAACAGCTTCGTCATCGGCAGCTTCACGCTCGGTAGCGGCACCTGGGACGTCACCGGCGAAATCCAGCCGCTGGTGTCCAGCGTGTCGGGCGGCGCCCATCCCACGACCTACTACTACCTGACCATCGGGAACCTCAGCGGCGGTCTCGACACCACCGTGGCCGACCTGGATGCGTCGGCCAACGGCTTCAGCTACTCCGGGCTGGGCGCCGGTACCTACAACGTGATCGCCAGCGGCACGCTCGGCTCGGCCGGTGGCGTACCCACGCTGCCCTACGGCACGGTCACGGCGCAGTTCTCGGCCGTCGCCACGCCCGAACCGGCGCCGATCGCGCTGGCCGGGCTGGGTGTCGCGGCGCTGTTCCTGCGTCGCCGCGCGAGCCGCGAGAAGCGCTGATCGCAAGGCTGCATTCGCCCCGGCTGGCGCCGGGTGCGGGCAGCAGATCAACGCGGTATTCCGCCCGCAGCAAACTCCCGTCACGGCGGGAGGGCGCTGCGGGCGGTTTCGTTTTGAGGCGTCAGCTGGCGCTGGCGGCGGCGCGCGCCGGCTGCCAGACGAAGTCGCGCAGCAGGCAGAACAGCCCGATGACCGCCAGCAGCCGCAGCAGCGGCGTGGCCAGCGCATACGGCGGCCCGAGCCACAGCGCCCAGCCGCACACGCCTGCCAGCAGCAGCACGATGCAGTGATAGGGCCAGAAGCCCAGTCCGCCCTGCCAGCGCCGCAGCAGCCGCGCGGCGACCGCCGTGGCCAGCAACCCGAGCGCCGCGCCACCGAGCGTGTCGACCGGCCAGTGCGCACCGACCGCAACCCGGCTTAGCGCCACCAGCGCCGCCGCGCCCATCAGCAGCGCGCGCAGCCAGCGCTGGCGCACATGCCAGGCCAGCACCGCCGCCGTCACGAAGGCGGTGACGCTGTGACCCGACGGAAAACTCACGCGCTGATACGGCGAGCCGACCAGCCGGAAGGCATCGGCGGCGAGCACGGCCGGCGGGCGCGGCAGGTTGATGACGGGCTTGAGCCCGTGCGTGAACAGCGTGGCGACCAGCGCCGCCACCACCGCAAACCACACCAGCTGCCGGAAGCGATGCGCGAACGGCGCCAGCAGCAGCAGCGCCGGCACGGTGTCGCCGCAATAGGTCAGCAGGCTGAGCGCGCGGTCGGACAGCGGCCGCGCCGCATCGTTGATGACATGGAAGCCGGCGTGATAGCCGGCACCGAGCGTGATGCCGCCGGCCAGCACGGCGCAGACCAGGGCCAGCGCGAGGGCTTCGCGCGCTGCACTGCCAGCCGCCCAGGCCGGCGGCAGCACGGCGCGGCGCGCTTCATGGCGGCTCGCAAGGGCGGCGAGGTAGGCGTTCATTCGGCGGCGCGGGCGGGCGCGGCGGCGGGTGCTGCCAGCGCCGGCGCGGCGGTCGGTGCCGGCGCGGCATTGGCGTCGGCCGGTGCGGCGGGGAGGGCGGCCGGCGCATCCGCCTCGCGCCGCATCAGCAGCACGCCGCCTTGCCGGAACTCCTCGGCGAGCCGCGCCTGCGGGCCGAGATCGCGTTGCAGATCGGCGAGCCGATCGATGCGCAGGAAGGCCCATTCGCCCGGCGCGGGCAGCCGGGCCGGCGTGGCCGCGCCGCGATACACGCTGAAAGTGGGCAGCTTGGTCGCATAGCTCACCACCGTGGCGCCGGCGGCGCGCGCATGCAGCCCGGCCTGCCGCGTGGGCTGCTGCTGGCCGTTGGCGATCGCCGGCACCAGCGCAAACCACACCGCCAGCTGCATCGCGATGCCGACCACCACCAGCCCGCTCAGCGGCGCAAACGCCCAGGCCGCAAAGCCCAGCACCAGCGCCGCCAGCGACACCGCCACATAGCCCGGCCCCACCGCATCGAGCGCGCCGGCCAGCACCGCCGCATCCCAGGTGTGATGCGTGTTGGCCGCCACCGTCGGCAGCCAGAGCGGCACGCTGGCAATCACCGCCAGCACGATCCAGCCCGGCAGCAGCAGCGCCAGCTTGCCGGGCAGCCGCAGCGCCTGCCGCCCGAACAGCACGAACAGCGGCGTGCAGCCGTACAGCAGGTAATGCGGCAACTGGGTGGACGAGAACGAGAACAGCGCCAACACCACGGCAAACCAGCTCAGGCAGTAGCGGTCGAGCGCATCGCCGGCCAGCGCGCGGCGGAAGGCGCCCGGCAGCAGCGAAGTGAACGGCGCCACGATCAGCGGCAGCGTGACCACGTAGTACCAGAGGTGGCCGCCGTGGCCTTCCATCGTGCGGCTGTAGCGGTTGACGTTGTGGTCGAACAGGAAATGCCGGATGAAGTCGCCGTCGTCGGCAAGCCAGCAGGCCACGCCCCAGGGCAGCACCACCGCCAGCACCACCAGCCACGCGGCCCAGTCGAAGCCGGCGCGCAGCCACACGAAGGGCCGGCGCTCCCACAGCGCCCAGACCAGCCCGGCCAGCCCCGGCACGATGACCGCAATCGGTCCCTTGGCCAGCACGCCCAGGCCGATCCACAGCGCGGCGCGCAGCAGCGGCGCGCGCCGGCCGCTTTCAAAATGCCGCCACAAATCCAGCCCGGCGGCCGCCAGCAGCAGATTGAGGATGGCGTCGGCGGTGGCGGCATGGCCGATCAGCGCCGGGATCAGCCCGAGCGCCAGCGACGCCGCTGCCAGCCACGGCGCCTCGGGATAGGACTCGCGCTCGCGCACGAAGCCGAAGGTGATCCACATCCACAGCGTCGCCGCGATCATCGACGGCAGCCGGAACGCGAATTCATGCACGCCGAACAGGCTCACCGACAGGCCCTGCAACCAGTAGCTGAGTATCGGCTTGTCGTAGCGCGGCGCGCCGTCGAGCGTGGTGACGAGGAAGTTGCCGCTGCGCAGCATCTCCAGCGTGGCCTCGCTGAATGCGCCTTCGTCGAGGTCGAACAGCGGCTGCTGGCTGCTGCCGATCCAGAAGCCGGCAAGCGCAAACACCAGTAGCCCGATGAACACCGGCATGCGGCGCGGCAGGCTCGCGCCCAGGCCGCGCTCGGCGGTCGAGAAGATCGCGCTCACCGCAGCGACTCCGGCGCCGGGCTGGCTGCGGCAAGGCCGGCCGAGGCTGCGGCAGCATCGGCCGGCGCGGCCATGCCCGGCAGCACATGCCAGCCGCCGGCGCGCTCGCCGACCGGGCTCGCATCCGTCAGCGGCGTGGGCCGCGTGGGCTGGAACACGCGCGTCAGCATCTCGGCGACCAGCCCGGTGGTGATGAACTGCGCCGCGAACATCAGCAGCAGCATCGCGGTGAAGAACATCGGCCGGCCGCCGATCGGCTCGCCGAGCACCAGCTTCACAAACGCCAGCCAGGTCATCATCGACCCGCCGACAAAGCCGAAGAACAGCCCCAGCCCGCCAAAGAAATGCCCCGGCCGGGCCTGGAAGCGCATGAAGAAGAACACCGTCAGCAGGTCGAGCACCACGCGGAAGGTGCGCGAGATGCCGTACTTGCTCTCGCCCACGGTGCGCGCGTGGTGGGCCACGTCGATCTCGCCGATGCGGCTCGGCGCGGTGACCATCGCCGCCCAGACCGGGATCAGCCGGTGCATCTCGCCGTAGAGGCGCACGCGCTTGATCATCGACGCGCGGTAGATCTTGAGCGAGCAGCCGTAGTCGCTGATGGTGATGCCGGTGATGCGGCCGATCAGCCGGTTGGCGATGCGCGACGGAATCTTGCGCAGCAGCAGCGCGTCCTTGCGGTTGGCGCGCCGGCCGCAGAGCAGGTCGAGCTTGCGGTCGATGAGGGCGCGAACCATCTTGGGGATGTCGGCCGGATCGTTCTGCAAGTCGCCGTCGAGGGTGGCGATGAGTTCGCCGCGCGCCGCGTCGATGCCGGCCTGCATGGCGGCGGTCTGGCCGAGGTTGCGCGCCAGCTCCAGCGGGCGCACATGGTCGCCCCAGCGTGCGCGCGCCTGTTCGGCCTCGGCCTGCGTCGCGTCGCGGCTGCCGTCGTTGACGAGGATCAGTTCCCACGGCCCGGCGTAATCGCCGAGGGCCGCATGCACGCGCTCCACCAGCGGCAGCACATTGCCGGCCTCGTGATAGAGCGGGATGACGATGGACAGCGCCGGCGCGGCTTGCCCGGTGACGGGTGAATTCATGAGTGTTCTTGCGAGGAAAGCCGGGAAGGGATGAGCAGGCTGGCGCCGGTGGCGGCGAGCGCCACGGCCAGCATGAGCAGGTGAAGTTGCACGGCGGCGCCGAGCAGACCGGCGGCTGGGTGGCCGAACGGCGCGAGGCCCAGCAGCACGCCGGTCTCGAAACTGCCGGCGCCGAGCGGCGCATGCACCGGCAGCACGGTGGAAAGATCGCCGCCGATGGCGCCGGCCAGCCCGGCGCCCAGGCCGATGTCGCCGAGCAGCGCCAGCGCGCCGCCGAGTGCGACGAGCTTGAGCCCCCAGGCCAGCCAGGTGAGTGCGATGTCGCGCGCAAACGCCGCCGGCGCCCGGTCGAGCAGCGCCAGCGCCGCCTCAAGCCGTGGCACGCGCCGCGCCAGCCACGGCGCGAGCCGGCGGATCAGCGCCGGCGCCACGGCCGAGCCGGCCAGCGCAGCGAGGCCGCCGAGCCGCGCCACGCCCTCGGCGCCGAGCGCAAACGCCAGCCCGCCGATGCCGGCCAGCGCCTGCAGATCGAGCAGCCGCAGCCACAGCAGCACGCCCAGGCCGCGCGACCGGGGCAGGCCGGCCTCGCGGTTGAGCAGCAGCGGCAGGCCCAGATCGCCGGCGCGCGCCGGCAGCAGCCAGTTGGCCGCGTTGTTCAGCAGCAGGCAGCGCAGCAGGCAGAGGAAGCCGGGCGCGGGCTCGGCAGCGGTGGCAGCCGCAGCGGCGGCGCCGGTGGCAGCGGCGGCGCCGACCGGCGCCAGTAGCTGCTCCAGCCGCAGCGCCCGCAGCGCATAGCTGCCGCCCAGTCCGCCCACGGCCAGCAGCAGCGGCAGCGGCCCGGCGCCGGCCAGCTGGCCGAACAGCGCGCTCCAGCCGACCGTCGCCTCGACCAGCCCGAAATAGCCGAGCAGCACCAGCCCGCCGACGATGGCGCGCGCCAGTTCGTCGCGCGCGGCGCGGAAATCGTCATCGGTCGGAGCGGGGGAGGAGGCCAGGGCTGACACCGTCGGGAACGACGCTCGGTGGGGAGGGAATGCGCCGAAAGCGAGGGACCGCCCGGCGCGCAGGCCGCGATTCTAGGGGCTTCGGCCAGCCGCTCCGTGCTGCAATGGCAGCCCTTTCGCTTCGGGCCGCGCGCATGTCCGCCTTCCTCGACAACCTGCTGCTGGCCTTCCCGCTGTTCGCGCTGGTGCTGCTGGGCTGGTGTCTGGCGCGCTGGTCGGGCTGGGGCGACGACATGGCCCGGACGCTGCTGCGCTTCGTGTTCTCGATCGGTCTGCCGGCGCTGCTGTTCCGGCTGATGGCCGGGCTGTCCAAGCTGCCGCCGGTCGATGGCCGGCTGCTGGCGGCCTATTTCGGCAGCGTGTTCGTGGTGTTTGCGCTGGCGCGGCTGGCGGCCTGGAAGGGCTTTGGCCTGGACGGCGAGGCGCAGTCGGTGTTTGCGCTGGGCGGCGTGTTTCCCAACAACGTGATGCTCGGCATTCCGCTCGCGCGGGTGCTGCTCGGCGATGCGGCGCTGCCCGGCGTGGCGCTGGTGCTGGTGTTCAACTCGCTCACGCTGTGGACGCTGGTGACGGTGTCGGTCGAATGGTCGCGCCACGGCGCGGTGTCGCCGGCCGGCTTTGCCAAGGTGGTCAAGAGCGTGCTGACCAATCCGCTGGTCGCGGCGATCCTGCTCGGCAGCCTGTTCGGCACCACGCGGCTCGATCTGCCCCGGCCGCTCGACGCCACGCTGGCGATGATCGGCGAGGCCGCCGCGCCGCTGTCGCTGATCGCGCTCGGCATGGGCATCGTCGAATACGGGCTGCGCGAGGCGCTGGGCCAGTCGCTGGCGATCGCCGGCTTCAAGCTGCTGGCCCAGCCGCTGGTGGCGCTGGGCATTGCGCTGGCCACCGGTCTGGGCGAGATGGAAACCGCCGTCGCGGTGCTGATGACCTCGCTGGCGACCGGCTCCAATGTGTATTTGATGGCGCAGCAGTTCGGTCGCATGCAGGGCGCGGTGGCCGGCGCCATCGTGCTGGGGACGGCGCTCGGCGCCATCACCACGCCGCTTGCCATCACGCTGGTGCGGCTGGCGCAGGGCTGAGCGACGGGCGCTTCAGCCGCGGCCGGCGTGGAAGGCGTCGGCATTGCTGGCCGCAGTCGCGGGCGCGGCCACGCGGCCCGGCCGGCCGACCGGCGTGATGGCGCGGCGCTCGCCGCGCGCCGGCAGCGGCTGCATTGACGGCGCCGACTGCGCGGCCGATGCCGACGGCGCAGCCGGCGTGGCTGGCGACAGCGGCGGCGGCGCGACCGGCAGTGGCGTTCTGGCCTGCATGGGGCTGGCGGCGGCGCGGCCGCGTTGCGGCGCGCTGGCGGCCCGGCCGCGCGCGACCAGCCCGGCGGAGGGGCTCGGGGTGCGGGCGGCAAGGCGGTACAGGCCGGGACGGCCGAAGTGGGGCGATTGGATGGGCATGGCGGCTTCCTGTCTGCGTTCGCGGGGCGATCCTCGTGGCGCCTCGTCGTGGCGCAGACACTAGGCGGCACAGGTAAAAGCCGCAGCTTTTGTGCGGTATCAGTTTGGTATCCCGGTTTTACCTGCTGCCCTGCCGCATTCCCGAGTCCAATCCGCGGTTCGACCTGCAAAGCCGGACTGGACCATGGAACCGAGTTGCGAACCCAAGGCTGCCGTACTCGATGGCCGGATCGTGCTGAACCCCGAGGCGCTCAAGGCGCACCGGCGCCGGCTCGGCCTGAGCCAGGACGGCCTGGCCGATCTCTGCTTCGAGCGCCGCGCGGTGGTGTCCATCGCCTCGATCAAGCGCGCCGAGAGCGGCCGCTCGGTGCTCTACCGTACGGCGCGCAATCTGGCGCGCATCTATCAGGTGGAGGTCGAGGCGCTGGTCGAGCCGGCGGCGGCGCTGGCGCTGGCGGCCGCACTGCCTGCCACCGTTGCCGCAGCCGACGATGACGCCGCCGAGCTGCGCACCGTGGTGGCGCTGCGGCTCGATCCGCCGCCGCCGGCCGCGCTGGCGCCGGCCTGTGCCGCGCTGGTCACGCAGTTCGGCGGCCAGCTGCTGCCGGCCGGCGCCGGCGGCTTTGCCGTCTTCGGTCTGCCGCGCGCCTTTCGCAGCGATGCCGAGCGCGCGCTGCGCAGCGCCATCGCGCTGGCCCGGCTGCTGCACGACGCCGGCCAGCGCATCGAGCTGGGGCTGGCCGGCTGGCCCGGGCCGGCGGCCGCGCCCGATGCGCCGCCGGCCGATCTGGCGCTGCGCGGCAGTGCCGTGCTGCTGCGCAGCAGCCTCGCGCCGCTGCTGCGCGACCGCTTTCTGTTCGAGCCGGCCGGCGCCGACTGGCTGCTCTGGCGCGGCGAGCGCAGCGACGACCTCGACCGCGAACTGCCGCTCTGCGGCCGCCATCTGGAGGTGAGCCATTTCAAGTCGATCGCCGAGGCGGCGGTGCGCGACCAGTGGGGCCATGTGGTCTATGTGCGCGGCGTGGCCGGCATCGGCAAGTCGCGGCTGACCGCCGAATGCCGCGAGATCGCCCAGCAGAGTGGGCTGAGCGTGCATCAGGGCAATGTGCTCGACTTTGGCGGCGAGGGCGGCCTGTCGGCGCTGGCCGCGCTGGTCGAGGGCCTGCTCGGCGGCGCCGATGCCCAGCTCGGCGCGGCGCTGGCCATGCTGCCGGTCGAGGCGGCCTGTGCGCTGCGTCCGCTGCTCGGGCTGCCGCAGCCAGCCGGACTGGCCGGCGTCGATGTCGCGCTCGGCTATGAGCAGCGCATGGCGCGGCTGCGCGATGCCGTCGGCCATCTCATCCTGCAAGTGGCGGTGCGGCAGCCGCTGCTGCTGGTGCTGGAGGACATCCACTGGGCCGACCGGCCGCTGTTCGAGCTGCTCGGCGGTCTGATCCACGACCTGCGCGAGGCGCCGGTGCTGTGGCTGCTGACCTCGCGCCATGAGCGCGATCCGCTCGACAGCCAGCTGCGCCCCGGGCTGGCCGATGCCGCGCTCACCCTGCTCGATCTGGCGCCGCTGCGCGCCACCGAGGCCGCCGCGCTGGCGGCGCAGTTCGACGCCGCCGATGCCGACTGGCGCGAGCGCTGCGTGGCCCAGGCCCAGGGCAATCCGCTGTTCCTGACCCAGCTGCTGCACGGCAAGCGGCTGGGCGCCGTGCCCGACAGCCTGCGCAATCTGGTGCAGACCAAGTTCGACGAGCTTTCGCGCAGCGACTGCCGCACGCTGCGCGCCGCCTGCGCGATCGGGCCGCGCTTCGGGCTGGCGCTGCTGCGCCAGGTGATCGACGAGCCCGACTACCAGCCCGAGCTGCCGCTGCGCCAGCATCTGCTGCGCGCGCTTGGCGGCGGCGACTACGGCTTTGTGCACGACCTGATCCAGCGCGCCATCCATGACGCCATGCCCGCGGCCCAGCGCTGCCAGCTGCACCGGCGCATCGCCGCCGCCTATGCCGGTAGCGACGCCATGCTGCATGCGCTGCATCTGCACCGCGCCCGCGATGCCGCCGCGCCGGCCGCGCTCGCCGCCGCCGCGCGCGACAAGCTGGCGCTGCATCAGTACCCGGCCGCGCTCGAACTGGCGCGTGCCGGCGTCGCGGTGGATTACGCGCCGACCGATCCGGTGGCCGCGCATCTGCTGTGCGGCGAGATCGCCGCGCGCCACGGCCTCACGCAGGAGGCGCACGACCGGTTCGCCGCCGCCCACGACCAGGCCGGCGATGTCGGCCAGCGGCTCGCGGCGGCCGTGGGGCTGGCGCGCATGCTCAATCTGCTGGAGCGGCTCGATGCCGAGGAGCGGCTGATCGACACCAGCCTGCCGCTGGCCCAGGCCGCCGGCGAATCGGCCCGGCTGGCCGAGCTGCACTACCTCAAGGGCAATCTGTACTTCCCGCGCGGCGACTTCGCCACGCTGCGCCATCACCAGTCCGAGGCGCTGCGCCATGCGCGCGGCGCCGGCGCGGTCGAGACCGAGGCGCGCGCGCTCAGCGGCCTGGGCGACTCGTATTACGCCGAAGGCCGCATGACCACCGCCGCCAGCGTGTTCCGCGACTGCCTGGCGCTGTGCGAGCGCCACGGGCTGGTCGAGATCGAGGCGGCCAACCGCTTCATGCTCGGCACCGTGCGGCTGTATGCCAACCAGACCGAGCTGGCGCTGGCCGATGCGCTCGCCTCGGCCGAGATCGGCAGCCGCGCCGGCAACCGCCGCGCCACCGTCGTCTCGCGGCTGACCGCCGGCTGGGCCTGGCTGTCGCTCGGCCGGCCCGACGCCGCGCTGCCCGAGATCGAGGCCGCGCTGGCGCTGGCGCTCGAACTCGGCGTCGCGCGCTTCGAGCCCTTTCTGCTCGAAAGCCGGGCCCGGGCGCACTGGATGCGCGGCGCTTCCGAGGCTGCCCGCGCCGACATCCGGCGCGCGCGAGCTGGTCGAGCAGTTGCGCATCGCCAGCTTCATCGGCCCCTGGGTGCTGGGCACGCTGGCGCTGCTGAGCGATGCCGCGGCCGAGCGCGACCAGGCCATCGCCGCCGGCAATGCGCTGTTGGAAGGCGGCTGCGTCGGTCACAACCACTACCGCTTTCGCGTCGCCGCCGCCGAAAGCTGCCTGATCCACGGCGATGTGGCCGGCGCGCGCGCCCAGGCCGAGGCGCTGCACCGGCACACCCTGGCCGAAGGCTGCGCCTGGGCCGATCACCACATCGCGCTGATCGGCGCCGGTGCCGATGCGGCCGAGCGGCGACCCGGCGCGGCCGAGCGGCTCGGCCAGCTGCGTGCGGCGGGGCTGGCCGCCGGGCTGGCCGGCGTGATGCCGCGCTTCAACACCCTGCCGGGCTGAACCGGAGCGCATCCGGGCATCAGCCGACCCGTGCGCCGGGGCCGGCGCCGTAGATCAGCTCGGCCAGCCGCTCGGCCTGCTCGATGCATTGCTCATGCAGGCCGGCGCCCAGCATCCAGCCACCGGTGAACAGGATCGGCTGCGCCAGCGCAGCGCCGTCGAGCAGCCGATGCGCGCCCACGCTGGCGTTGAACTGGGCCATCTGGCGCTGCACCTTCAGGCAGTTGGCATCGAGCACGTTGTGCTTGAACAGTGTCCAGGCCTTGTCCGGGGCATAGCCGGCGCCGCCGCTGGCGGCTTGGCCGCGCGCGCAATCGCGGTAGCCGCTGGCGCCCGCCGCCACGCCGGCCTGGGCATGACGCTGATGCGCGGCCGGCGCCACCCGGTCGAGCACCAGCGCCTCGGGGATGACATCGGCCCGGTTGAGCAGCGACACGAAGTACTCGGGCAGGCCGGCCGCGTCGTAGACCGGATTGGCCGGATCGTTCTGGTGGTAGTTGACGACGTAGTCGATGCGGTAGCCGTCGCCATAGTTCTTGCGCACCGGGATGTTGTAGGTGCGCCAGGCCGCGCGGTCGCGCGGCAGCCGGTGGCTGTCGGTATGGCAGACGGCATAGCTGGCGGTGTAGCGCAGGCTGGCCAGCAGCTCCGGCACGCTCGCCTCGCCCACGCGCGGCGGATTGGCGCCGAACGCGATCAGGTCGAGCGCGTTGTCGGCATGCACCGCGCTGATGACCAGATCGAAGCGCTCGCCGGGTTCGCCGGGCTGGCGCCGGCCGTCGGCATCGAGCCGATGCACGACCGCCTTCCCGTCGGCCAGCTCGACCTGCACCGGGCAGCCGGTGAACGAGGCGTAGCGCACCGCCGCGTCGGAGCTGTTGACCAGCCAGCGGTCGAGGGTTTCGAGCCAGCGGTGGGCGCCGAAGTCGAAGTAGCAGCGATAGGGCTGCTCCTTGCCGCCCTCCTGCACCTTGTAGTACTGGAACGGCGAGCGCAGCGGCATCGTGCCCGGCCCCTCGGGATCGGCGAAGTACATCGCGCCGATGCGCGGATAGAGGATGTCGTCGGCGGCCTGCTGCACCAGCTGGCGCACCCGGGCGTCGTCGGCCGGCAGCGGCGCGAGCGGCGGCAGATAGGGGTCGGCTGCGCCGAGGCTGGCCTGACGCTGCTCTTCGATCAGCATGGCGGCGGTGGCGCGCAGCGGCGCGAGGTCGCGCAGCGTGTCGCGCAGGAAGTCGTCGACCGTGTAGTCGTCGCCGACCTCGCCCGGTCCCGGCGGGCCGTCGTTGGCGGGCACCTTGTCGAGCCCGAGCCGGTACAGCGCGCTGAAGCCGGTGAGCAGGCCGGCGTTGGGCTCGCTGCCGAGCCGCATGCGCGACTGGCTCACGCCCTGGCTCAGGCCGGCGTCGTCGGTGAGCGTGACGCTGCCGTCGGCGGCGGTGTAGGAGGCGGTGTCGAGCAGCGGCTTCATCTCGACATGCAGGTTGAAGCCCACGGTCTGCATCATCGCGACCATGCGCTTGTAGGCGCTGAGGTTGGCGTCGTTCACGCCGAGGTCGGCCCAGCGGTGGAACGGCTCGCTCGGGCCGGCGTCGGCATCGCGGCCGTAGTGCCGGCCGAGCTCGACGACCACCGTGTCGGCATTGCCGCCGAGGCCGGGCAGGCGTTCGAACAGCTGAATGTCCAGCGGCCGGCCGCCGCTGCCGGCACGGCGCTGCTTGAGCTGGTAGGCGGCGGCCAGGCCGGAGATGCCACCGCCGACGATGGCGATGCGAAGGGCTTGCTGCTCTTGCGACATGTCTGGGCTCCTGTGAGGACTGCGATCGGATGGCGTCACTGTCGGGCCGCCGCCGGCCGGCGGCGCGGCACAAGCCGGCACTGCCGCGCGACTGATACCGAACTGATCCGGCGGCTCAGAGGCGGCCCGGCGCCAGTCCGCTCCAGTCGGCATTGATCGCCGGCATGCCGGCTTGCGGACCGAAGCGGCGCAGCTCGCCGGCCTGGCGCGAGCGCGCGTTCAGGCGCTGGGCGCGCCAGCCGCTGGCCTGTTCCCGTGCCGGCAGCAGCGCCAGCGCGGCCTGGGTCGCGTCGATGGCCATCGCCACGCAGGCCAGTTGATGCGCGAGCTCGTCGCGGCCGGCGGCGCTGGCCTGCGCGCCCAGGTCCACGGCCAGGCCGCGCTCGGCGGCGAGCAGCGCATGCAGCAGCCGGTCGAGCCGACCGGTCAGCGCGGCGGCATTTTCGGCGCCGGTCGGCAGGCGGTCGCCGGCGTCGGCGCCGACCCAGGGCGCGAGGCGGGCGCGCGCCACGCCGCTGTAGCCGCCGCCAGCGGGCAGGCAGCGGGCGAGTTCATCGCCCCACAGCGTCAGGCGGGCGAGGGCGAAGCCGAGTTCGGTCGAGTCGAGGCGGGCGGTGGCGGTCATGGCGGTTTCCTGGTGCGTTCGGGCCGGTGCCGGGCGGTGGCCGGCGCGATTTGTGTGTGAGCCAAGACTAGGCAAGTCGCCTGGTGCCCGACAGTGCCGGGCGGTATCAACGGGGTATCAGTTCCTGGAGCCGCCGCAGCCCGCGTGGTGGCGGGATATGAGAGATTCCGCGCCACCCCTTTCCCCGCGCACGGAGCCCACCGCATGGCCGCATCCAGCCTGCTTGCCCTCATCGACGACATTGCCAGCGTGCTCGACGACGTGGCCCTGCTCACCAAGGTGGCAGCCAAGAAGACGGCCGGCGTGCTCGGCGACGATCTGGCGCTCAATGCCCAGCAGGTCACCGGCGTCGCCGCCGACCGCGAGCTGCCGGTGGTCTGGGCGGTCGGGCTCGGCTCGCTGCGCAACAAGGCCATCCTGGTGCCGGCGGCGCTGCTCATCAGCGCGGTCGCGCCGTGGCTGGTGACGCCGCTGCTGATGGTGGGCGGCGCCTTCCTGTGCTTCGAGGGCTTCGAGAAGCTGGCGCACAAGTTCCTGCATCCGGGCGCCGAAGCCGCCGCCGAGCGCGAGGCGCTGACGCGCGCCGCCGCCGATCCGGCGCTCGATCTGGTGGCCTACGAGAAGGACAAGATCCAGGGCGCGATCCGCACCGACTTCATCCTGTCGGCCGAGATCATCGCCATCACGCTCGGCGCGGTGGCCGACGCGGCCTTCCTCACCCAGGTGACGGTGCTGATCGGCATCGCGCTGCTGATGACGGTGGGCGTCTACGGCTTCGTCGCCGCCATCGTCAAGATCGACGACGCCGGCCTGTGGCTGATGCGGCGCGGCGGTGCCGGCGCGGGTCTGGGCCGGCTGATGCTGGCCGGCGCGCCCTGGCTCATGAAGGGGCTGTCGGCGGCCGGCATGGTGGCGATGTTTCTGGTCGGCGGCGGCATCCTGGTGCACGGCGTGCCGGCCGCCCATCACTTCGAGGAGGTGCTGTCGGCCGGCGTGCGCCATTGGCCGGCCGGCGCGCTGTTCAGCGGACTCGCGCCGATGGCCTTCAACGGCGCGGTCGGCATCGTGGCCGGCGCCGTGGTGCTGGCCGGCGTCACGCTGGTCAACAAGCTGCGCGGCGCGCCCGCCCACGGCTGATGCAGGCAGTGCCGACCCCGCCGACGGCCCAGCTGTTCGGCAGCGAGGATCCCGACCAGCTGGCGCTCAAGCGCGCGCGCGTGGTCTGCGTGGTGCGCTGCGTGCTGGCCTTCGGGCTCACGGCGCTGGCGTCGGCGCAGCGGCTGTATGTGGCCAGCACGCCGCTCGGCGTGGCGACGCTCATCCTCTACTGCTGCTTCTCGCTGGCGGCGCTCAACATCGTCTATCTGCGGCCGGGCTCGGCGCGGCTGCAAACCCGCATCGGCGTGGTCGCCGATCTGGTCGCCGTCGCGCTGCTGCAATCGGTGGCGGGCGGGGTGCGCAGCGGGCTGGTGGCGCTGTACTTCTCGCCGCTGGTCACGTCCTCGCTGCTGCTGGAGCGCTCGTTCGCGCTGCTGGTGGCGGCGGTGGTCAGCATCGCGATCATCGGCGACACCGTGGTGCGCGACGTGGTGGCGGCCGGCGATGTGCCCTATCTCGAATCGGGCCTGCTCGGCGCGACGATGTTTGCGGTGGCGCTGGTGCTGGCCCAGCTGGCGCAGCGGGTGCGCTCGCAGGAATCGCTGGTGGCGGCCACGGCGGCCGAGCTGAATGCCCAGTTCCGCGTCAGCGCCACCGTGATCCAGGAGATGCCGCAGGGCGTGCTCATCCTCGGCGCCGATGCGCGGGTGCAGCTGTCCAATCCGGCGGCGCGCCGGCTGCTCGGGCGCGAGCTGGATGCGCTCGAAGGCCGCACCATCACGCCCAACGGCGGCCACTGGTGGGAGCTGGCCGCGCTGCTCCAGGCCTGGACCCGCAGCCAGCCCGGCGGCCTGCCGCCGTTTGCGCTGCTCACCCTGCCCAACGAGGCGATCCCGGCGGCGGCGCACGGCAAGCGCCAGCTGCGGCTGCGGCCGGTCGGGCTGGCCGGCGCCGCGCCCGCCGGCGAGGCGCCGCTGATCGTCTTCATCGACGATCTGGCCGAGGCCGAGACCCGCGCCACCCAGCTCAAGCTGGCGTCGATGGGGCGGCTGACGGCCAGCATCGCGCACGAGATCCGCAATCCGCTCGCCGCCATCGCGCATGCCAATGCGCTGCTCGGCGAGCAGGCCGATCCGGCCGATGCGCGGCTGCACGGCATCGTGGCCGACAACGCGCTGCGCATCGACCGCATCGTCGAGGACATCCTCTCGGTGTCGCAGAGCATGCGCATCGATCCCGAGGTGTTCCGGCTGCGCGAAGCCATCGAGACGGTGCTGGCCGAGCAGCTGCCCGGCAGCGCCGCCGAGCGCGCCCGGGTGCGGGTCGATGTGCCGGCCGACGCCCGGCTGCGCTTCGACCGGCTGCATTTCGCGCGCATCGTCTCCAACCTGCTGTCGAATGCGCTGCGCTATGCCAGCGCCGCGCCGGGCGCGGTCAGCATCACGCTGCGGCCGCTGCCCGGCGCGCCGCTGCTGGTGGTGGCCGACGACGGCCCCGGCGTCGCGCCCGAGCATCTCGGCAAGCTGTTCGAACCCTTCTTCACCACCCACCGCAAGGGCACCGGCCTGGGCCTTTATCTGTCGCGCGAACTGGCCATTGCCAACGGCGCGGCACTGGCCTTGCAGACCGACGCCGGCGAGGCGCGCGGCGCCAGCTTTGCGCTGCGCCTGCCGCCGGCCGCCGACAAGGATCCGGCGGCACGACCGCCCGCACAGGAAGCCACATGACCAGCAAAGGACGGCAGCCGCAGCGCGTGCTCATCGTCGACGACGAGCCCGACCTGCTCGAACTGCTCGAACTCACCCTCATCAAGATGGGCCTCGATGTCGATGCGGCGCTCACGCTCGAACGCGCGCGCGAGCTGCTCCAGCAGCGCGGCTATGCGCTCTGCCTGACCGACATGCGGCTGCCCGACGGCGACGGCATCGACCTGGTGCGCCATGTGGCCGAGCAGTTCCCGGCGCTGCCGATCGCCGTGCTCACCGCCTTCGGCAGCGCCGAAAGCGCGGTCGCGGCGCTCAAGGCCGGCGCCTTCGACTACCTGTCCAAGCCGGTCGCGCTCGACCAGCTGCGCGCCACCGTCAGCTCGGCGCTGCGGGTGCGCGACGACAGCGCGCCGGTCACCGTGCGCGCCAGCGCCGATGTCAAGGTCTGGCTCATCGGCCGCTCGGCCGCGATGGAGCGGCTGCGCCAGCTGGTGGTGCGGCTGGCTTGCAGCATGGCGCCGGTGGCGATTCACGGCGAATCGGGCGCCGGCAAGGAAGTGGTGGCGCGCACCATCCACCAGTGCAGCGCGCGCGCCCACAAGCCCTTTGTCGCGGTCAATTGCGGCGCGATTCCCGAAACCCTGATGGAGGCCGAATTCTTCGGCTATCGCAAAGGCGCATTCACCGGCGCCGACAGCGACCGCGAAGGCTTTTTCCAGGCCGCCCAGGGCGGCACGCTATTGCTCGACGAAGTCGGCGAATTGCCCTTGTCGATGCAGGTGAAACTGCTGCGCGCGATCCAGGAACGGCGCATTCGCAAGCTCGGCGGCAATGCGGAAGAAGCGGTCGATGTGCGCATCATCAGCGCCACTCACCGCAATCTGGTCGCGCATGTGGCCGAAGGACTGTTCCGCTCCGATCTGTTCTATCGCCTCAATGTGCTTGAGCTGAATGTGCCGGCATTGCGCGAGCGAAAGGAAGATCTCGACGATCTGGTCGACACGATTCTGCTGCGGCTGGCCGAGCGCGAAAGAACTGCGCCCAAGCGGCTTTCGGCGGCGGCGCTGGCCATGCTTCATGCCTATGACTTTCCGGGCAATGTGCGCGAGCTGGAAAACATTCTCGAGCGCGCCAGCGCATTGAGCGTCGGCACCGAAATCGATTCGCTCGACATGGCCATGCCCAATTCGGCGCCGACGCTGCCGGTGGCCAATGCGGCGCCCGCCTGGGCTGCCGGCGAACCGGGCGAATGGATCGGTCCGGCCAGCGTGCCGAGCCTGCCGCCGGCGCCGCAGCTCGCCGAACCATCCGCCGCGCCGCGTGCCGCGACCGAGCTGCCACCGCTCGACTGGCCGACGATTCCGTCCTCGGGCGGCACGGCGGCGGCAGCGGCCGATGGCATGCCGTCGCCGGCCGGGCGGGTGAGTTTTCCGCTGTCGCTGCCCGAGCATCTGGAGCGCATCGAGCGCGACATCATCGGCCAGGCGCTGGAGCAGACCCAGTTCAATCGCACGGCGGCGGCGCGATTGCTCGGGCTGACATTTCGGCAATTGCGCTATCGCATGCAGCAACTGGATATCGGATGAGCGCCGAATCGCCCGGATCGGAATTGCCTGCCGCCGGATTGCCCTCGCCTGAATTGCCCCTGCCGCAATTGTCTGCCGCCGATTGCGCAATCGACGCCGCCGGCCTGTGCGCCGCCGCGCAGCAATTCGCTTCGCCGCATTGCAATTCGCGGCCCGAAGGCCAGGCGGTGGAATTGATCGTGCTGCACAACATCAGCCTGCCGCCCGGGCAGTTCGGCGGCGATGAGGTGCGCGATTTCTTTCTGGGCCAGCTCGATCCGCGTGGCGATGCGTTTCTGCAATCGATTCTGCCGCTGCGGGTGTCGGCGCATCTGTTCTTGCGCCGCGACGGTTCGCTGCTGCAATTCGTGCCGCTCGGGCAACGAGCCTGGCATGCGGGCGTATCGAACTGGCGCGGGCGCGACGGCTGCAACGATTTCTCGATCGGCATCGAGATCGAGGGCAGGGATTCGCTGGCTTATGACGCGCGCCAGTACGCGGCATTGGCGCCCTTGCTGCGCGCGATCGCGGCGGCATTTCCGATTGCCGGCGTGACCGGGCATGAGCACATCGCGCCCGGCCGCAAGACCGATCCGGGCCCGGCCTTCGACTGGGCGCGGGCGCAGCGCGAGTCGGGCTTGCCGGCGGCCTGGTTCGCCGAGGCACTGGGCGGTGGCGCGCGCTGAAATCAGGCCGCGCCGAGCCATTTAGTCCGTCAGTCCTGCCCGAGCGCGGCCAGCTGCTCCGCCTGATGCTCGCTGCGCAGCGCCGCCGTCACCTCGTCCAGTTCGCCGGCCATCACGCCTTCCAGCCGGTAGAGCGTGAGGTTGATGCGGTGATCGGTCAGCCGCCCCTGCGGGAAGTTGTAGGTGCGGATGCGCTCGCTGCGGTCGCCGCTGCCGACCAGGCTCTTGCGCGTCGCGGCCTCGCGGCCCTGCTGCTCGCGCACGCGCAGGTCGCGCAGCCGCGAGGCCAGCACCTTCATGGCCTTGTCCTTGTTGCGGTGCTGCGAGCGGTCGTCCTGGCATTCGGCCACCAGCCCGGTCGGCAGATGGGTGATGCGCACCGCCGATTCGGTCTTGTTGATGTGCTGGCCGCCGGCACCCGACGCGCGGAACACGTCGATGCGCAGCTCGTCGGGCGCGATCTGCACGTCGACCTCGTCGGCTTCGGGCAGCACGGCCACGGTGCAGGCCGAGGTGTGGATGCGCCCTTGCGTCTCGGTCGCCGGCACGCGCTGCACGCGGTGCGCGCCGCTCTCGAACTTGAGCTGGCTGTAGGCGCCGTCGCCCTCGATGCGCACGATGACTTCGCGGTAGCCGCCCAGCTCCGATTCCGAGGCGGACATGACCTCGCAGCGCCAGCCCTGGCGTTCGGCATAGCGCAGATACATGCGCAGCAGGTCGCCGGCGAACAGCGCGCTCTCGTCGCCGCCGGTGCCGGCGCGGATTTCGAGCAGCACGGGGCGATCGTCGTTGGGGTCGCGCGGCAGCAGCAGGGTTTGCAGCTCGCGCTCGGTGGCGTCGATGCGCTCGCGCGCCGAGTCCACCTCGGCAGCGGCGAATTCGCGCAGCTCGGGGTCGCGCAGCATGTCTTCGGCGGCAGCGAGGTCGGCGCCGGCGGTCTTCCAGTCGCGGTAGCGCGCGACGATGGCGCCGAGTTCGGCGTTCTCGCGCGTGAGGCGACGGTATTGCGTCATGTCGCGCGTGACGTTCGGGTCTTGCAGCGCGAGTTCGATCTCGCTCAGGCGGACGCAGAGCTGGTCCAGCCTGGCCTGCATCGAGGCCTTCATGAGACCGCCTAGCGTCGACGGCCGCGGGGCAGCGGTTCGAGCGGAAAGAGTTGCGGGACGGCGTCAAGCAGGCGTTCGCGCGGCTCGCCGGTGGCTTCGTTGAGCGCGGCGAGCGGGCGATGCATGAACTTGTTGGTGAGGCGGCGCGCGAGCTGCTCCATCACTTCGTCGGGCGCATGGCCGGCGGCCAGCAGACGGCGGGCGCGCGCGAGTTCTTCGGCCTGCAGCTGCTCACCGGCCTCGCGCACCTGGTTGATGGTGGGCACGTTGCCGCGCCGCTCCAGCCAGTTCATGAAGCCCTGCACGCGGGTCTCGATGATGGCTTCGGCCTGGGTGACGGCGAGCTGGCGCTGATTCATGCCGGCGCGCACCGCCTCGCCGAGGTCGTCGACCGTGTAGAGGTAGACGTCGGGCATGCGCGCGATTTCGGGCTCGATGTCGCGCGGCACCGCCAGATCGACCATGAAGACGGGCTTGTGGCGCCGCGTCTTGAGCGCGCGCTCCATGAGGCCGAGGCCGATGATCGGCAGCGTCGACGCGGTGCATGAGACGACGATGTCGAATTCGGCGATGCGGGCGGGCAGGTCGCTCAGGCGCATCGCGCTGGCGCCGAACTTCTCGGCCAGCGCATGGCCGCGTTCGAGCGTGCGGTTGGCGATGACGATGCTGCGCGGGCGCTGGGCCGCGAAGTGCGTGGCGGTCAGGTCGATCATCTCGCCCGCGCCCACGAACAGCACGTTCAGCTCGTCGATGCGCGGATAGATGCGCTGCGCGAGCCGTACCGCCGCCGCCGCCAGGCTGATGGAGTGGGCGCCGATCTCGGTCTGCGTGCGCACTTCCTTCGCGACGGCAAAGGTGCGCTGGAACAGCTGGCCGAGCATGGAGCCGAGCGCGCCTTCGGCTTCGGCGGTGCGCGCGGCCTGCTTCATCTGGCCGAGGATTTGCGGCTCACCGAGCACCATCGAGTCGAGCCCGCTGGCCACGCGGAAGGCGTGGCGCACGGCCTGTTCCTGCGGCAGCGTGTAGAGATGGCTGACGAGTGCGTGCTGATCGAGCTTGTGCCAGTCGGCCAGCCAGCCACCGATGCGCGCGGCGTCCATGTCGCAGGTGGACGCGCAGTACAGCTCGGTGCGGTTGCAGGTGGAGACGATGGCGACTTCAGGCGCCGAGCGCGAGAAGACGGAACGCAGGGCGGCAAGTGCCGCGCCGAGCGTTTCGGGCGTGAAGCTGACGCGTTCGCGAATCGCGACGGGTGCAGTGTTGTGATTGAGCCCGAGGGCGAGTATCGACATGGCCAGTCAATCGAGCGAAGGCTTGCGCACAACGCCAGATTCTATTGCGCGCAGATGCGCAAACTGAACCAGGCTTTGGAACCCGCGCTGAACGGCGGAAGGGGGATTGGTGGGCCCTGAGTGGCTCGAACACTCGACCTACGGATTAAGAGTCCGCTGCTCTACCAACTGAGCTAAGAGCCCCCCGTTTACAGCATTCGGCAACATTGCTTTGCCGAACTTTCTTTCCTGTTGCTGCCAAGGAAAGACCGCAAGTATAGCGATGTTTCCGAAAGCTGCAACTGCGATGTTGTACTGATGCTTCAACACCACAGTGACGTTGGTGGGTCGTGCGGGACTCGAACCTGCGACCAACGGATTAAAAGTCCGCTGCTCTACCGACTGAGCTAACGACCCTGCAATTGCTTCGTCACTCTACCTGTCGCCAAATAAATTCAAGCGACAGGCAGCCGAAGATTATAGCTGCCCAATTTCGATACGGTCAAAACCGGCGTTGGATGCCAATGGGCGAAATGCCGGCCACGAAACTGTGCACTCAGGCTTGGCGATAGCGCGTGGGATCGGCAACGCCAGCGTCGATGAAGCCTTGCCGCCGCAGCCGGCAAGCGTCGCAGACGCCGCAGGCATGACCGTGCTCGTCGGCCTGGTAGCACGACACCGTCATGCCGAAATCGACGCCGCGCGCCATGCCGGCCTTGACGATGTCGGCCTTCGACAGGTCGATGATCGGCGCATGCACCTTCATGCCCTGGCCTTCGACGCCGGCCTTGGTGGCGAGGTTGGCGAGCGTGGTGTAGGCGTCGACATAGGCCGGCCGGCAATCCGGATAGCCCGAGTAATCGACCGCATTGGCGCCGAAGAAGATGTCGGTCGCGCCGAGCACCTCGGCCCAGCCGAGCGCGATCGACAACATGATGGTGTTGCGCGCCGGCACATAGGTGACCGGAATGGTGCCGGCGGCGGCCGGCGCGGTCGGCACGTCGATCGCGGTATCGGTGAGGGCAGAGCCGTGCGGGCCGTGGAACAGGTGCGACAGGTCGAGGCTGACCACCTCGTGGCGCACCGCGCCGAGCGCCGCGGCGACCTTGCGCGCGGCATCGAGTTCGGCGCTGTGGCGCTGGCCGTAATGCAGCGACAGCGCATGGCAGGCGAAGCCCTGCTCGCGCGCGATGGCCAGGACGGTGGCCGAATCCATGCCGCCGGAAAGCAGCACGACGGCGGGACGGACGGTAGCAGTCATGGCGTGGCCTTACTTGACGGTGGCAAGCCGGTCCTTGGCGCTGGCGGCGGCCGGCGAGTCCGGGTACTTGATGGTGATGGCCATGAAGGTGGTGCGCGCGTTCTTCTTGTCGCCGAGCTCGACCTGCGAGTTGCCGACATTGAGCAGCGCATCGGGCACGCGGGCGCTGTCGGGCCAGGCCTTGATGTAGGCGCGATGGGTGTCGATGGCCTTGGCGAAGTCGCGCGTGGCGAACTGGGCGTTGCCGAGCCAGAAGGTGGCGAGGCCGGCATAGGCGCCGTCCGGATAGCGCGCCAGATACTGGCTGAAGCCGTCGGCGGCGCGCTGGAACTGGCTCTGCCGGAAGGCCTCGAAGGCGGCGTTGTAGGCCTTGATCTGCTCGGGCTCGACGGCGACCTGCTGGCCGTCGATGGTGACCTGCTGCGGCTCGCTGCGCTTGAGGCGCGAGTCGATGTCGGCGTAGTAGTCGCGCTGCTTGCGCTGCTGGTCGGCGAGGTCGCGCTGGAGCGTCTCGATCACGCCGCGCAGCCGGGCGATTTCCTGGCTGAGGCTGTCGTTCTGCTGGGCGCTGTCGAACTGGAGCTTGGTGAGCCGCTTTTCGAGCTGGTCGGCGCGGTCGCGGTCGGTGTCTTGCGTGGACTTGATCTGGTTGCGCAGATCGAGGATGGCGCGGCGGGCTTCGTCATCGTCGAAGAGGCCGGCGCGGGCCGGGGAGAGGGCGGCCAGGCTCAGGCTGAGCATGGCCACGGCGGGCAGGACTTTACGGATCATGAGGAGAGCTGGGCCGCGGACGCTGGAAGCGGCCGATTCTACGTCGGCCCCCTGGCGGCGCGCCCAGTGCTCCCCGCTGCCTGCGCCGCTTATTGGTAACGCAGATCGGCGCGGCGGTTTTCGGCCCACGAGGCTTCGTCATGGCCGGTGGCCTTGGGCTTTTCCTTGCCGAAGCTGACGGCTTCGAGCTGGGCTTCGGGCGCGCCGACCAGGGTCAGGGCCTTGCGCACGGCTTCGGCACGCTTCTGGCCGAGGGCCAGGTTGTATTCGCGCGTGCCGCGTTCGTCGGCATTGCCTTCGATCGACACCTTGCGGTCGGCGCGCGAGGCCAGGTACTTGCCGTGCGCGTCGATCGTGCCCTGGTAGTCGGCCTTGATCGCGTAGCTGTCGAAGTCGAAGTACACGCTGCGCTTGGCCAGCGCGCTTTGCGGATCGTTCAGCGGATCGACGGCGACCGGGGCGACGGTGCGGGCGTCGGCCTTGGGGGCCGGGGCCGGCGTGGCGGCGGCCGGGGCGGTGACGATCGGCGCCGGGGCGGTTTCGACGGGGACCTTGCTGGAGCAGGCGGCGAGGGCAGCCAGGGCGGCCAGCGAGAGGGCGGTGCGCATCTTCATGGAGGTTTCCTTTTGCAGCGTGGGCGGGAAGAAAGGTACTGCGGGTAGACGGCGCATCGCGGGACGCGGTGCGCGGGACGGGCGCCACCTTGCGGCGACGCCACGGATTCAGTTCATGAACGGGCCCCAGGTGGGCTCGCGGACATCGCCGCTGGCCACGGTGAGGCGGGAGCGGATGCGCCCGTCGGTCGAGACCATGCCGAGCGCATCGCGGCCGCCGGCGGTGGTGGCGTAGAGCAGATAGCGGCCGTTCGGCGCGAAGCTCGGGCTCTCGTCCATCGGGCCTTCGGTGAGCAGCAGCTCGTCGCTGGTGGCCAGATCCATCACCGCCACGCGGAAGCGGCCTTCGCGGCGCGCCACGTAAGACAGCTGCTTGCCGTCGCCCGACAGGCGCGGGCTGGTGTGGTAGTCGCCCTTGAAGGTGAGCCGCTGGGCATCGCCGCCGCCGACCGGCATGCGGTAGATCTGCGGGCCGCCGCTGCGGTCGCTGGTGAAGTAGATGTAGCCGCCGTCGGGCGAGAACACCGCCTCGGTATCGATGGCCGACGAGCTGGTGATGCGGCGCGGCGCACCGCCGCCGGTGGCGCTCAGCAGATAGATCTGGCTGGTGCTGTTGAGCGTGAGCGTGACGGCGATGGTGCGGCCGTCGGGCGACCAGGCCGGCGCCGAATTGCTGCCGCGAAACTCGGCCACCACGCGGCGCTGCCCGGTCGGCAGCGAATGCGCATAGACGATCGGCTTGCGGCGCTCGAAGGACACGTAGGCGAGCTGGGTGCCGTCCGGGTTCCACGCCGGGCTGATGATCGGCTCGCCCGAGGTCAGCGCCGGCAGCGCGTTTTCGCCGTCGGAATCGGCCACCTGCAACTGGTATTGCGTGCCGCGCTTGAGCACATAGGCGATACGGGTGGCGAAGATGCCGCGGTCGCCGGTGAGCTTTTCGTAGATCTGGTCGGCGATCTTGTGCGCGGCGAGCCGGATCTGGCTGCTGCCGGGCGTGAACGAGCTGCCGACGACCGATTGCTGGCGCGCCACGTCATGCAGCCGAAAGCGCACGTCGTAGCGGCCGTCGGCCAGCCGCGTGACGCTGCCCACGGCCAGCGCGTCGGCGCCACGGCTCTTCCAGTCGGCGTAGTTGATCTGGCTGTTCTCGTCGAGCGCGGCATTGCCGCCATCGACGATGCGGAACAGCCCGCAGCGCACGAGGTCGGCGCGCACCACGTCGGTGATGGCGGGCAGGTTCTGCGCGGCGAGCGCCGGCTCGTTGGAGAAGGCGGCGATGGCGACCGGAATCTGCCGCGCGCCGACGCCGGTCACGTCGATCTTGAGCTGGGCGCTCGCATTGCCGGCGCCCGCGAGGGCGGCACTGGCAGCGGTGGCGGCGAGGAAATCGCGTCTTTGGGTCATGGGGATCAACGGTCCTTGGGCCGATGGGAAACGTCGAATTCGCGCGGCGGGCGGCCGCTGGCGTCGGGCGGGAAGGGCGCGCTCTTGCGGATCGCGCGTTCGACCGCCTCGTCGAAGCCGGGCACGCCCGAGGATTGGGTCTTGCGCAGGTCGAGCACATCGCCGGTCGGGTCGAGGGTGACGTGATAGACGACCGGCGGATTGCCTGAAAGCGAATCGGGCACGTCGAAAACCGTATTGCTGCGGATTTTTTGCGCCACGCGGCCGGCATAGCCGCCGTCGCCGCGCGGGCCGCTGCTGACCGCATCGCGGCCGGTGCCGGATTGGCCGCTGCCGTTGCCGCCGGTGGCGCTGGTCGGGCCGCTGGCGCCGCTGCCGCCAGCCATGGCGGACATGCGCGCCAAATCCTTGTCGAAGCGTTGCTGCGCAGCGGCCTTGGCGGCGGCGTCGGCCTTGGCTTTTTCGGCCGCATCGGCCTTGGCCTTGGCGGCGGCATCGGCCTTGGCTTTCGCGTCGGCATCCGCCTTGGCCTTGGCATCCGCGTCGGCCTTGGCCTTCGCGGCGGTGGCATCGGCCTGGCGCTTGCGGTCGTCCTCGGCCTTGCGCTGCTGGTCGGCCTTCAGTTGATCGGCCTTGAGCTGGTCCTGGCGCTTGCGTTCGGCGAGGTCGCGCTGGCGCGCGTCGTCGAGCTTCTGCTGCTCGATGCGCTTGCGCTCGGCGGCCTGCTCGGCTTCCTTCTGCGCCTGGGCGGCGGCGCGCTGGCGTTCGAGCGCGATGTCGGCCTTGGTGGGCGCGGGCGGCACGACCGGCGCGGGCGGCGGCGGCACCGGGCGCGGCGGTGGCACGGGTTGCGGCGTGGGCTGCGGCGGCGTGGGCGGCACGACCACCTCCTCGCGCGGCACCGGTCGGGTTTCTTCCGGCGCGGGCTCGGCCGGCGTCTCGGCCTTGGGCGCGGCGCCGCTCTCGCGAATGGTTTCGGACCACAGCTCGGCCTGCACCGCCGCCGGCTCCTCGGTATGCCAGGCCACGCCCAGCGCCAGCAGCGCAAACAGCAGCCCATGCATGCCGAGCGCGAGCGCGAATGGCTTGATCCAGCCCGGATCGCGGCGGCGCTCGGGGCGGCGCGGATTGATCGGCATCTGAAGTGCGGAAGTCACGGCGCGGTCGGGCTCAGGGTTTGGGCAGCACGTTGAGCGCCACCCGCTTCACGTCGGCGCGCTGCAGGCCGCCCATCACCTGGACCACGGTGTCGTACTTCACGTTCTTGTCGCCCGAGATGACCACCGGCGTGTCGGGCCGCGTGGCCTGGATGCGCCGGGCCTCGGCAATGATCGTGGCGATGTCGGCGGCGGTTTCCTGCACGCCCGGCTCGCGCAGCCGCATGAAGGTGCTGCCGTCGGCATGGATCACCACCTCGAACGGCGTGGCCTGCTGCTGCGGCGAGGCGCGGCCGACGCTCGGCAGCTCGACCACCGACGGATTCACGAACGGCGCCGTGACCATGAAGATCACGAGCAGCACGAGCATCACGTCGATATACGGGACCACGTTGATTTCCGCTTTGGCGCGACGGCGGCGGGAACGCGAATTGGATTGCAGGCTTGCCATGACGCGGGCGCTTATTTCTGCCGCAGCAATACGTTGGAGAATTCGTCGACGAAATTGTCGAGGCGGTTGGCAAGGCGGTCGACATCGGCGCTGAAACGGTTGTAAGCGACGAATGCCGGAATGGCGGCAAACAGGCCGATTGCCGTCGCGACCAATGCCTCGGCAATACCGGGCGCCACGCTGGCGAGGGTTGCCTGCTGCACATTCGACAGCCCGACGAAGGCGTGCATGATCCCCCATACGGTGCCGAACAGACCGATATACGGCGAAACCGAACCCACATTGGCAAGAAATGGCAGGCCGCGTTCGAGCGCATCGAGTTCGCGCTGGAATGCCACCCGCATTGCGCGCCGCGTGCCGTCGAGCATCGATTGCGGATCGGCGCCGGGCGTTTGCCGCCACTTCAGGAATTCGCCCATGCCGGCATCGAAGATGCGTTCGAGCGTGCCGGCTTCGGCGCGCTTGGCATGCACCCGCTGATACAGCTTGCCCAGGTCGCCGCCGGACCAGAATTCCTCCTCGAAGCGCTGGGTCTGGCTGGCGGTCTGCCGCAGCAGCAGCAGCTTGCGGAAGATGGTCGTCCACGAGCCGAGCGACATGACGGCGAGGATCGCCATCACGATTTGCACCAGCAGGCTGGCGTGGAGCACGAGCTGGACGATCGAAAGTTCGGGAGACGCGTTCATGCGCAGGCGAGGAGTTTTATGTGAGTGGGCGGCGAATCAATCGGCGCGGGAAAAGATGGCCCTGATTTGCGGCGGCAGCCGGACCGGGCGATTGCGTTGAATATCGAGGCAGGCGAGACGGATGCGGGCGCTGAGCAGCAGATCGTTGTCGCGCCGGATTTCCTGCGCGAGATCGAGACTGGCGCCCGAGATATCGGCCGGTCGGGTGACGATTTCGAGTACATCGTCGAGCCGGGCCGGCGCGAGGTAATCGGCCTCGACCCGCCGCACGACGAATGCCAATCCTTGCTCCGCAATCCATCTGGCCTGATGAATGTCGTGGGCGCGCAGGATTTCGGTCCGCGCGCGTTCCAGGAAACGAAGATAGTTGGCGTAATAAACGATGCCGCCGGCGTCGGTGTCTTCGTAATAGACGCGGACCGCATGTCGAAAGCAGATCATCGAAAAATTGTAACCGACAGGAATGCAGGGACATGGGCCGCGACCTTGCTCGCAGGCCACGGCGGAAAGCAATTGTTTCGAGCGAGGCCGGACGGTTGCACTTCAGGCGCTGCCGTCGTTCCAGAGCTGTGGCGTGGCGGGCACGGGCGCCGCAATCCCGAAGTGCGCATAGGCCGAGGCAGTGGCGACCCGTCCGCGCGGCGTGCGTTGCAGATAGCCCTGCTGGATCAGATAGGGCTCGATCACGTCCTCGATGGTGTCGCGCTCCTCGCCGATGGCCGCCGCGAGGTTGTCGAGCCCGACCGGCCCGCCGCTGAACTTGTGCAGCACCGCCTCCAGCAGCGCGCGGTCCATCAGGTCGAAGCCGACCTTGTCCACATCGAGCATGACCAGCGCCGCCTCGCTCATGGCCATGGTGACCACGCCCTTGCCCTTGACCTCGGCGTAGTCGCGTACCCGGCGCAGCAGCCGGTTGGCGATGCGCGGCGTGCCGCGCGAGCGGCGCGCGATCTCGAATGCGCCGTCGTCGTCGATGCGGGTGTTGAGCAGCCCGGCCGAGCGCACGACGATGCTCGCCAGCTCCTCGGCCGTGTAGAACTCCAGCCGCGCCACGATGCCGAAGCGGTCGCGCAGCGGATTGGTGAGCATGCCGGCGCGCGTGGTGGCGCCGACCAGCGTGAACGGTTGCAGATCGAGCTTGAGGCTGCGCGCCGACGGACCCTCGCCGATCATGATGTCGATCTGGTAGTCCTCCAGCGCCGGATAGAGGATTTCCTCGACCACGGGCGAGAGCCGGTGGATCTCGTCGATGAAGAGCACATCGTTGGCTTCGAGATTGGTGAGGATCGCGGCGAGGTCGCCCGGCCGTTCCAGCACCGGGCCGGAGGTCTGCTTGAGGTTCACGCCCATCTCGCGCGCCACGATGTGCGCCAGCGTGGTCTTGCCCAGGCCCGGCGGGCCGAACAGCAGCACATGGTCGAGCGCCTCGGCGCGCCGGCGCGCCGCCTCGATGAAGATTTCGAGCTGGCCGCGAATCTTCTTCTGGCCCACGTAATCGTCGAGCTGCTTGGGCCGCAGCGCGCGCTCGAAGGCTTCCTCGTTGGGCGAGGCGGGCCGGCCGCTGACCACCCGCGTGGCCTCGGCGGCGGGTGCCGGGCGGCTGCTCAGGGCGTCTCGTTCGATGGGCATGGCGGGCGCTTTCTTGGGGCGATCAGGGGCGGGCGGGGCTGGCCGAGGCGACGCCGGCGTCGGCGGGCGAACCGGCCGCAGCCGGCGCCACCGGCGCGCCCAGTTCTTCGAGGAAGGCGGCATTGCTGATCGGCCGGCCGAGGAAGCGTTCAACCATCAGCTTGGGATCGCGCTGGCCGCCCTGGCTCAGCACCTCGTCGCGATAGCGCTGGCCGAGCGCCGGATCGAGCATGCGGCCGCCGCGAAAGGTCGAGGCCATGTCGAGCGCCAGCACCTGCGACCACAGATAGCCGTAGTAGCCGGCCGCATAGCCGCCGCTGGCGATGTGCTCGAAGCCGGCCGGAAACCAGGTGTCGGCCACATGCCCGAGCGGCGTCGCGCCTTCGAGCCGGTTCCACAGCGCGCCGGCATCCTGCGGCGCGCCGGAATAGAGCTGCATGTCGTAGCTGGCATAGAGCCACTGGCGCGCGTACTGGATGCCGTTGCCGAAATGGCGCGCCGCCTGGAGCTTGCCGATCTGCGCCGCGCTCAGTTGCGGGCAGGTCTTGCAGAGCTGGCTGAACAGCGCCAGCGACTCGGTCTGCCAGGCCCATTCCTCGGCCATCTGCGACGGCGCCTCGACGAAATCGCGCTTGACCGCCGTGCCCGACTGGTCGAGATAGCGCACGCGCGACAGCGCGCCGTGCATCACATGGCCGAACTCATGCAGCAGCGTTTCCAGCTCGTCGTGATTGAGGCCCTTGCGATTGAAATTGGTGACCAGCGCGCCGAGCGGCCGGCGACCGAGCGGCGCCGACGCGCCGCGCAGCGGGAAGGCCGCCGCATGCCCGTACTTGTCCTTGCGCGGAAACAGGTCGAGATAGACGCCGGCCACGAAGGCGCCCGGCTTGCCGTCGGCGGTCGCGTCGAACACGTCGAAATAGCGCACGTCCGGATGCCAGGCCTTGACCTTGCGCTCGACGAAGCGCAGCCCGTAGAGCGTCTCGTTGATGCGCAGCGCGAAGGCGATCGCGGCCTCGGTCGGGAAGTACTTGCGCAGCGCTTCCTGGTCGATGTCGAACTTCTGCCGGCGCACCAGCGCGTCGTAATAGGCGGTGTCCCAGCGCTCGACGGTGACGGCGTCGAGCGGCTTGCCGAGCTCGCGCGCCTTGGCTTCGCGCAGCACCGCGATGTCGGCCTTCTCGCCGTCGGTCACGGCGCGCCCGACCTGACCGAGGAAGTCGAACACGGTGGCCGGCGTGCCGGTCATGCGCCGGCGCAGCGCAAAGGTGGCGAAGTCGGGCTGGCCGTAGAGCGCGGCCAGCTCGGTGCGGGTGGCGACCAGGCGATTCAGCAGCTCGATGTTGGGCTGGCCGCCCTTGCGCTGGAATGCGGTCCAGTAGCGCCGGCGCGCGTCCTCGCTGCGCGCCTGTTCCATGAACGGGCGGTACTGCGGATAGCTCAGGTCGAGCTGGACATTGCCGGCGGCATCGCGCGGCAGCGCCTTGACATAGTCGGGCGGCAGCCCGGCCAGCTCGGCCGGCGTCATCGTCACCGTGGTCTTGTCCTCGCGCAGCCGCTTGCTGAACTGCTGGCCCAGCTCGTTGAGCTGGCTTTGCAGCGCGCGCACCCGGTCGCGCTTGTCGGCCGGCAGGCTGACGCCGTTGTCCTCGAAGCCGTCGAGCAGGTCGCGCCGGTAGGCCGCGTCGATGTCGTCGGCCGGCACGAAGTCGCGCACGCGGCGGTACAGCGCATCGCTCTGGAACAGCTCGGCGACAAAGGGCGTGTACTTGAGCGCGCAGGCGTCGGCGGCATCGCGCGTGGCCTTGTCAGGCCAGGTGTTGGCGACCAGTTCGAGCGGGCCGAAGAAGTCTTCGGTCTGGCGCGACAGCTGGTTGAGATCGGCGAGCACGCCGGCCGGCTCGGCCTTGGCCTCGATCGCCGCCTTGAACTTGCGCGCACGTTCCAGCTCGGCATCGCAGCGGCCGGCGATGGCGGCGGCGTTGACGACCGGCAGCAGCGTGCGCGGCACCGCGTCGGCGGCTTGCGCGGCGGGCGGCGGCGCCAGTGCGGCAAGCGCCAGACCGGCGGCAAGCAGCTGCCGGCGCAGCGCGACAGAACGGGAAGGAACGGCGGACGAGGCGGGCAGTCGGGGCATCTTGGGCGGCGGGATGGAGTCGAAGGCACGCCGGCTGCACGGGCCGGGCGGGGGAGCGGGCGAGTCTAAACCGCGCCTGCCCTGCAACCAGCTTCGACACATCGGGCGCGGCCGGGACTGCCGGTCCGGGCGCGCCGCCGTCGCCGACCGCTTCAGCCGGGCTGGCTGAGCGAGGCCATGTCGATGACGAAGCGGTACTTCACGTCGCTGCGCAGCATGCGTTCATAGGCCGCGTCGATGTCCTGGATGCGGATCGTCTCGATGTCGGACGCGATGCCGTGCTCGCCGCAGAAATCGAGCATCTCCTGCGTCTCGGCGATGCCGCCGATCAGCGAGCCGGCCACGGCCTGGCGGCCCAGCACCAGCGGCGCCGAATTCAGCGCCGGCTCCAGCGGCCCCAGATAGCCGAGCAGCACCAGCGTGCCGCCGTTGGCCAGCGTCGGCACATAGGGATTCACGTCGTGGACGGTGGGCACGGTGTCGAGGATGAGGTCGAAGCGGTGCGCCACGGCGGCCATCTGCGCCTCGTCGGTGGAAATGACGATGTGATCGGCGCCGAGCCGGCGCGCATCGGCCTCCTTGCCCGGCGAGCGCGAGAACAGCGTGACCTCGGCGCCCATCGCATGCGCGAGCTTGAGCGCCATGTGGCCGAGGCCGCCGAGGCCGACCACCGCCACCTTGCTGCCCGGTCCCACCTTCCAGTGGCGCAGCGGCGAGTACGTGGTGATGCCCGCGCACAGCAGCGGCGCGGCGCCGGCCAGATCGAGGCCGTCGGGCAGCTTGAGCACGAAGGCGTCGCTGACCACGATCCGCTCGGAATAGCCGCCGTGCGTGGGCAGGCCGTCATGCCGGTCGACATCGTTGTAGGTCAGCGTCATGCCGTTTTCGCAGTACTGCTCCCAGCCCTTGCCGCAGGCGGCGCAATGCCGGCACGAGTCGACCAGGCAGCCGACGCCGACCGCGTCGCCGACCTTGAAGCGCGTGACCTCGGCACCGACCGCGCGCACCCGGCCGACGATCTCGTGGCCCGGCACCATCGGATAGACCGCATTGCCCCAGTCGTTGCGCACGTTGTGGATGTCGGAATGGCAGACGCCGCAGAACAGGATGTCGATGACGACATCGTCGGGGCGCGGATCGCGGCGGTCGAAGTCGAACAGGCCGAGCCGACCGGTGGGCGAATGGGCGGCATAGCCGCGAACGGGGAAGGTCATGGGGATGTCCTGGGAGTGAGGGTTCAGCGGCCGGTCAGCGCTTCGAGCTGTTCGGGGTAGCGCGCGCCCTGTACCGCGATGTGCGCGGCGGCCCGGTCGATGTCGGCGAGGTCGGCGGGCGTGAGTTGCAGCGCGATCGCGCCGAGGTTTTCCTCCAGCCGCGCGAGCCTGGTCGTGCCCGGAATCGGCACGATCCACGGCTTGCGCGCCAGCAGCCAGGCGAGCGCCACCTGCGCCGGCGTGGCCTGTCGGGCCGCGCCGATGCCGCGCAGCAGCTCGACCAGCGCCAGATTGGCTTCGCGCGCCTCGGGCGCGAAGCGCGGCAGCGAGTTGCGGAAGTCGCCGCTCTCGAAGCTGCTCTGCGCGCCGATGGCGCCGGTGAGAAAGCCCCGGCCGAGCGGCGCATAGGGCACGAAGCCGATGCCTAGTTCCTCCAGCGCCGGCAGCAGTTCGGCTTCGGGGCCGCGCGTCCACAACGAGTATTCGCTCTGCACGGCCGTGACGGGCTGCACCGCGTGCGCGCGCCGGATCGTCGCGGCCGACGGCTCGGACAGGCCGAAGTGCTTCACCTTGCCGGCCGCGATCAGCGCTTTCACCGCGCCGGCCACGTCCTCGATCGGCACGTCGGGATCGACGCGGTGCTGGTAGAACAGGTCGATGCAGTCGATGCCCAGCCGCTTGAGCGAGGCGTCGGCGACGGCCTTGATGTGCTCGGGCCGGCTGTTCAGGCCCGACCAGCCCGGCTTGCCGGCCGGATCGACGTTGAAGCCGAACTTGGTCGCGATGACCACGCGCTCGCGCAGCGGCCGCAGCGCCTCGCCGAGCAGGGTTTCGTTGACGAACGGCCCGTAGACCTCGGCGGTGTCGAAGAAGCTGACGCCGCGTTCGACGGCGGCGCGCAGCAGCGCCACCATTTCCTGCCGGTCGGGCGGCGTGCCGTAGGACATGCTCATGCCCATGCAGCCGAGGCCGAGGGCCGACACTTCGAGGCCGCTGCTGCCGAGTTGACGTTGCTTCATGGCGGTTCCTTGCGATGCGATGGAAATGCCGGGCCCGCAGATGCAGGTCGGCTCAGGGCGCACCTTAGGCCCGCCGTTATCAAGGCACTAGCCACGAAACACTTGAACCACACGCAAGCCGAAATTGATAATCGGCAGCCGTTTCCGGGGGAGTTTGCGCATGGCAATCAACGAACTGCGCGCCATCGCCATGTTTGCCAAGGCGGTCGAGCTGGGCAGCCTGCGGCGTGCGGCGGCGGCCCAGGGCGTGAGCCCGCAGGCGGCCAGCCAGGCGCTGGCGCAGCTCGAGGAGCATCTGGGCGTGCGGCTGCTGCACCGCACCACACGCGCCATCGCCCTCACCGACGAGGGCCGGCAATTCCTCGAAGCCACGCAGCCGGCCATCGCCGCGCTCGACCGCGCGCTGCAACGCGTGCGCAATGCCAAGGACGACATCGCCGGGCCGCTGCGCATCGTCGGGCCGCAGTCGGTATTCGTGCCGGTCGTGTGGCCGCTGATCGACGAGTTCTGCGCCGCCCATCCCGGCGTGCAGCCCGACGTTCAGCTCGACGACCGCATCGGCGACTGGGTGCGCGAGCGGGTCGATGTGGGTTTCCGTTTCGGCACCTCGGCCGAGGAGGGAGTGATTGCGCGGCGGCTGTTCTCGCTCCAGCTCATCGTCTGCGCCACGCCCGACTACCTCGCGCGGCATGGCGCGCCGCGCAGCGTGGACGAGCTGGCGCTGCATCGCTGCTGCGTGTTCCGCCATCCGGTCAACGGGCGGCTGCTGCCGTGGGAACTGTCGGTGGACGGCCAGCGCGTGCAGCGCGACATGGCGCCGGCCATCACCACCAACGATGCCGAGATGGAGGTGCGGGCGGTGCTGTCGGGTCAGGTGATCGGCCAGCTGACCGGCATTTCGGCGGCCGAGCCGATCCGCGCCGGCCGGCTGGTGCCGCTGCTGACGGCGCATGTGGCCGAGCATCTGGGCGTGCATGTGTATTACGGCAGCCGCAGCGCGCTGCCGAGCCGGGTGCGCGCCTTCATCGATCTGGCGGTGGCGCGGCTGGGCGACAGCACGCGCTGGGCGCTGTCGGCGCAGGAACTGGCGACGGCCGAGGCGCGCGGCCGGGCGGTGGCGGCATGAGCGCCGCGTCTGCCGCCTGGCCGGCATGGCGATCGGCTGGCCCGATGTGCGCCGCGCTGCGCCGGCTGCTGGCGCTGCTGGTCCTGGCCGCCGGCGCGCGCGTCGGCGCCGAGCCGCCGCCCGTGCCCGCCGCGCCGCGCGTGCCCGAGCGTCCGGCGCTCGACTTCTATTACGGCGAGGTGCTGCGCGACCCCTGGCGCTGGCTCGAGAACCTCGGCGATCCGAGCGTGCTCGACTGGCTGCATGCCGAGGGCCTGTACGCCAGCCGCGTGCTGGCCGCGCTGCCGCAGCGTCAGGCGCTGCGGCGCGCGCTGGCCGACGCCGAGGCCGAGCTGCCCTTCGTCATCGATGCGCCGCGCCGGCTGCCGGGCGGCGCGCTGGTCTATCTCAAGCGCGAACGCGGCGCCAACCAGTTCCGGCTGGTGCAGCGCGCCGGGCCGACCGCGCCCGAGATCGTGTTGGTCGATCCCGATGCGCTCGAACGCCGCAGCGGCCGGCCGCATGCGATCGACTGGTTCGAGCCCGCGCCCGACGGCCGCGTGGTGGCCTACGGTCTGTCGGTGGCCGGCGCCGAGAATGCCGCGCTGCATCTCATCGACGTGCGCACGCGGCGCGAACTGGGCACGCCGGTCGAGGGCGCGGCGCGCGGCGAAGTCGCCTTCGCGCCCGACGGACGCGAGCTGTGGTTTGCGCGTCTGCCGCCGGCCGGCATCGACAGCCCGGCCACCGACCGCTATCGCGGCAGCCGGCTCTGGCGCCTGACGGTCGGCGCGCCGGCGGCCAGCGCGCGGCTGGTGCCGCTGCCCGGCGACGAAGACCTCGACGCGCCCGAGATCGGCCCGCCGACGATCCGCTTTCCGGCGCTGCTGCTGTCCGACGACGGCGATGCGGTCGCGCGCTTTACCGACGGCGTGACCGCCGCGCTGGAGCTGTGGCATGCGCGGCTCGACGACCTGCGTGCCGGCCGGCCGGCGTGGCGGCGGCTCGCGCGGCGCGAGGACGGCGTGGTCGATTTCGCATTTGCGCGCGGCCGCGCCTGGGCGCTGGTGGAGCGCGACGCCGCGCGGCGCCGGCTGGTCGGCGCGCCGCTCGCCCGCTTCGACGCCGCCAGCGCGCCGACCCTGGTGGCCGAGAGCCAGCGCGTGCTGGCCGGCATCGCGGTCGCCGCCGACGGGCTGTACGTGGAAGCGCGCGAGGGGCTGGCCAAGCGGCTCTACCGGCTCGACGACGCGGCCGGCGATGCGGGCGCCGCTCCGGCCGGCGCGCGCCCGGGGGCGGCCAGTCCCACCGACGCCGCCCGCCTGCGCCCGATCCCGCTGCCCGCCGGCCTTGGCTTCAGCCTGGCCGACAACGTCGCCGACCGCCGCCTGCCCGGCCTGCTGCTCGATTTGCAAGGCTGGACCGAGCCGCGCTGGCTGGCCGAGGTCGGCGCCGACGGCAGCCTGCGCAACACCGGCCTGCAAGCGCCCGGCCGCGCCCGCGACGAGCTGCTGGCCGAGGACTGGTTCGTGCCGTCGCATGACGGCGTGCTCGTGCCGATGACCGTCATCCGGCGCCGCGACGCGCCGGCCGATGCCAGCCGGCCGGCCATCGTCTGGGCCTATGCCGCCTACGGCGCCACCGAAGACCCGATCTTTTCGCCGTCGCGGCTGGCCTGGGTCCAGGCCGGCGGCGTGTTCGCGGTGGTCGATCCGCGCGGCTCGGGCGTGTACGGGCGCGACTGGCAGGCCGCCGGCAGCGGCGCCGCCAAGCCCAACAGCTGGCTCGACACGCTGGCCTGCGCCGAGGCGCTGGTCGCGCGCCGGCTCACCGCGCCGGAGCGGCTCGGCATCTGGGGCGCGAGCGCCGGCGCCATCGTGGCCGGGCGCGCCATCACCGAGCGGCCGGCGCTGTTCGGCGCGGCGGTCGTCTCGTCGGGCCTGCTCGACCTGCTGCGCGCCGAGACCGCCGCCAACGGCGTGCCCAACATCGCCGAATTCGGCAGCGTGACCGACGCGGCCGGCTTTGCGGCGCTGCGCGCGATGAGCCCTTATGAGCACATCGCGCCGGGCCAGCGCCATCCGGCGGTGCTGCTGACCGCCGGCATCAACGATCCGCGCGTCGAGCCCTGGCACAGCGCCAAGATGGCGGCCCGGCTGCGCGCCGCCGATCCGGCGCCCGGGGCCGCGCCGGTGCTGCTGCGCATCGACTGGCAGGGCGGCCACGGCCCGGGCAGCACGCGCGCGCAATGGCTCGACGAGCGGGCGGATGTGTTCGGCTTTTTCGCGTGGCGGCTGGGCGGCTTGCCCGGCTTGTGAAGCGCGGCGGCGGCGCGGGCCGCGCATGGCGTGCGCGACATGGCCGCCGCGCAGCCGCGCCTGCCGATGCGCCGCAGCGCCGCCCTCAGCAGCCGCAGGTATGCGTGAGCTGCACGCCGCCCCAGCGCTCGGGCGTCTCGCCCACGGCCGGGTTGCGCGAGACGTAATCGGCGCCGCGCCGGATCTGCACATAGCTCAGCGTCCAGTCGCGCGCGAAGGCCCAGTGCAGGCCGGCGCTGATCGTGCCGACCGAATGGCGCACATCCACCTCGGGTCGCGGGCCGTAGGTGCCGCCGGTGATGAAGCGGTTGCTGGCGTAGAACTGCGCGCCGGCATGGGCGAAGGCGCTCAGCCCGTGCCAGCCGTCGGCGCCGAGTTCGCGCATGGCGGCGGCGTCGAACACCACGCGCTCATGCACATTGGGCGTGAGCGCCGGCAGCCGTGGCGGCCGCGCGCCCAGCACCAGACCGAGCCCGACCTCGCCGTAGTTGCGCAGCGTGCCGGCCACCGCGCCGGCGTTCACGTCCACGCCGAGCGGGCCCCATTCGGCCGCCCGCAGCACGCCGATCGCCTCGACCTGCGCCGCCGGATGGGCCCGCAACTGGTTGTCCCAGCCGGCCGGATCGTCCGAGCCGACGATCCGATGCACTTCCTTCTGCGCCTGGCGCGCCAGCGACGCCGGCCCGACCACGCCGAGCTTGAGTTCGAGCGAGCGGTAGAAGCCGGCATCGAGCCGGTGCGCCGACAGCGCGGCATAGAGGAGGCCGGCCCAGGGCCGCTCGTCGGGCTGGGGCGTGGCGATGCGGGCATCGCGCGGCGTGTAGGCGAGCTGGCCCAGGCTGAAGTCGAGCGTGGCCGGCCCGCCCAGCAGCGCGCCGCCGAGCTGGCGCGCCGGTTCCAGCCAGCCCGGCGTGGCGGCGGGCGCAAAGCCGTAGTCGAAGCGCCAGCCGCCGGTATAGCCGCCATCGCTGCGCGCCGGCAGCACGAAGCGGTCGTTGTCGAGCAGAAAGCGCCAGCCCGAGATGGCGCTGGCGCGGTCGGCGCTGCCGGCGGCGGCGCTCGGCGCGGCGGCGGTGCGCGCGGCCGGCGTGGCGCCGTCGAAGTCCGCCGGCGTCTGCGCCAGCGCGCCGCCGGGCAGCGTCAGCGCGAGCCATCCGGCGAGCAGCGCGGCGGCCGGCGCCGGTGTGCCATGAAGCTCGGAATCGCGGGTCGGGCGCGGGACGGGGACGGGCATGGCGGGCTCCTGAAACGGCAGACGTCGGGCGGCGATCAACCTCGCGCGAGCAGGCGCAGCGCGGCGCGGATGCCGTCCTCGACCGAGGCGCCGGGCGGCAGCTTCTTGACCACCGCCACCGCCTCGCGCTCCGAGTAGCCGAGCGCGACCAGCGCATTGAGCACATCGGACTGGTCGGCGTCGTTGGCGGCCGTGCCGGGCGCGCCGTCGAGGCCGGCGGGCAGGCCGCCGGCCGGCGCGCCGATCTTGCCCTTGAGTTCGAGCAGCAGCCGCTCGGCGGTCTTCTTGCCGATGCCGGGCACGCGCACCAGCTGGGCCGCCTCCTGCTGGACGATGGCCAGCGCCAGCTCATCGACCGACAGGCCGGACAGCACCGCCAGCGCAATCCGCGCGCCCACGCCGCTGATCTTGAGCAGCTGGCGGAAGGCGGCGCGCTCGGCCTCGGTGGCAAAGCCGTAGAGCAGCTGGGCGTCCTCGCGCACCACGAAATGGGTGCGCAGCGACACCGTCTCGCCGAGCGGCGGCAGGGCGTAGAACGTGCTCATCGGCACGTCCACTTCATAGCCCACGCCGTGCACGTCGACGAGCACGGTGGGAGGCGTCTTTTCGAGCAGGCGGCCGGTGAGCTTGCCGATCATCTTGGGGGCAGTCGGGAGTGAAGGATGGGCGAGCGTAGCCGAGGGGCTGCCACGACAGAGGTGGAAACAAGGCTGCCGCGACAGGCGTCGTGGCGCGCGCGCCGGCGGGCGCCGCGCCATGCGGCCGACCTGGCTGCGCGCCCCTGTCCCGGTGCTCAGCCCACCAGCCGCCCGCCGCGAAAGCGCGCCCGGCCCGAGCGCTGGGTCACGCCGAGCGCTGCTGCCGCCGCGCCGATGCCGTGGCCGGCATGCGCATGGGTGATCGCGCAGGCCAGCGCGTCGGCCGCGTCGGCCTGCGGCGTGCCGCTCAGCGTGAGCAGGCGCACGACCATGTCCTGCACCTGTTCCTTGCGCGCATGGCCGGTGCCGACGGTGGCCTTCTTGACCTGGAGCGCGGTGTACTCGTGCACCGGCCATGCGCGCAAGGAAC
>NZ_MUHU01000028.1 GCF_002105195.1 Derxia lacustris
GATGGGGCCGCGTTGCGGCCCTTCGGGTGGATGCGGGTGGCTGGCTGGCGGAGTCTTGTGCCGGGGCGGAGCGGGCTTTGGCGGCGTTGTCTGGCGGGCAGTTTCCGCGCGCTTTCGGGGGGCGAAGCTAGCACGGGGCGCGGTTATGCTCGGCCGCCATGAAAGCTCCGTCCCGTCCCTCGGCATTGCCTGCTTCCGCGTCTTCCGCCACCGCGCCTTCGGGTGGCGATGCTCCGCGAACGATGACCATCAGCCCGGCGCTTGCGGCGCTCAGGCCGCGTCGCGCGGGCCTGGCGCCTGCGCCGGGCGCGGCGGGCGGGACGATGGACGAGGCGGTGGTGGCGGCGCTGTTCGATGCCATCGTCAACCAGCGGCTCGCGCCCGGCACCAAGCTGCCCGAGGCCGAGTTGTGCGAGCTGTTCGCGGTGAGCCGCACCGTCGTGCGGCAGGCGCTGCGCCGGCTGGCCGAGAGCCATGTGGTCGACATCCGGCCCAATCGCGGCGCCAGCGTGGCGGCGCCCACGCCCGAGGAAACGCGCGAGATCTTCGAGGCGCGGCGCGGCGTGGAGGCGGCGATCCTGCCGCTCGCCATCGCCGCCGCCGGGCGCGCCGACTTCGACCGGCTGCGCCAGCGCCTGCGCGCCGAGCAGGCCGCGCTGGCCGAGGGCAATCACGCGCGCTGGGTGCGGCTGGCCGGCGACTTCCATCTGGCGCTGGCCGATCTGGCCGGCAACCGCGTGCTGCGCGGATTCCTCGAGCAGCTGATGTCGCGCTGCTCGCTGATCGTGGCGCTGTACGAGCGTGACGAACCGGCTCACGCCAGCTGCCAGCACGGCGAGCACGAACGCATCGTGACGCTGATGGAGCTGGGCGACGCGGCCGGCGCGGTCGCGGAAATGGAGGCGCATCTGCGCGAGCTGGAAGGGCAGGTGCGGGTGCCGGCGGCGCCACCGGCCTGACGCGGCCCGACCCTCGCCGGGCGCACCCGATCGCCGCGCAAGGTGCCGCCACGGTGCGCAGATGCACCTATGTATACATTTCACAAAATCAGAATTTCACTTTTTAATCAATGAATTGAACCGAATTAAAGGCTGGCACGGCGACTGCATGTATACAAAATGCAGCCGCGAGCCTGGCTGCCTCGACCCAGCCACGCACCGTTCCGAGGATTGCGCCATGCCCGCCCCGAATCGCCCCGTTTCTTCCCTCCGCAAGCTCGGCCTCGCCATTGCGTTGATGGCCGCCGCGCCGCTCGCGGCCCGCGCCGCCGATGCGCCGATCGACGCCTGCTTCGTCTATTCCGGCCCGGTGGGCGATGGCGGCTGGACCTACCAGCACGACCTCGCGCGCCAGTCGGTCGACAAGGCCTTTGCCGGCCGAGTGCGCACGCGCTACGTGGAGAACGTGCCCGAGAGTTCCGACGCCGAGCGCGTCATCCGCCAGTTCGCGCAGGACGGCTGCAAGATCGTCTTCACCACCTCGTTCGGCTTCATGGAGCCGGCGCTCAAGGTGGCGAAGCAGTTTCCCAACGTGAAGTTCGAGCACGCGACCGGCTACAAGATGGCCAGCAACGTCGGCATCTATCAGACCCGGTTCTACGAGGGCGCCTATCTGCTCGGCGTGCTGGCCGGCAGCAAGACCAAGAGCAACACGCTCGGCTACATCGGCTCCATTCCCATCCCCGAGGTGCTGCGCAATCTGGACGCCTACACGCTCGGCGCGCGCAGCGTGAACCCGGCCATCAAGGTGAAGGTGGTGTGGGTCAACGGCTGGTACAACCCGGGCCTTGAGCGCCAGGCGGCCGAGACGCTGGTGGCCCAGGGCGCCGACGTGCTGTACCAGAACACCGATTCGCCGGCCGCCGTGCAGGTGGCCGAGGCCAAGGGCATCCATGCCTTCGGCCAGGACTCGGACATGAGCCGCTACGGCAAGCGCGCGCACATGAGCGCCAACACCGTGAACTGGGGCGTGTACTACCGCCACAAGATCCAGCAGCTGCTCGACGGCAAGTGGGCGCCCGAGGACACCAAGTGGGGCATGAAGGAGGGAATGATCGAGCTGAGCCCGCTCAACGCCGAGGTGCCGCCCGCGCTCGCCAAGACCTTCGAGGACAAGCGCAAGGCAATCGTCGACGGCCGGCTCCTGCCCTTCGCCGGGCCGATCCGCGACCAGACCGGCAAGGAAGTGGTGGCCGCCGGCGCGGTGCTGCCCGAGGCCGGGCTGTGGTCGCTCAAGTGGCTGGTCGAGGGCATCGACACGCCGCTGCCGCAATGAGGCCCGCCATGGACATCGACTTCACCACCCTGGGCGTCTACGAGCGCTACAAGCTGATGGCCAGCCTGATCGTGCCGCGGCCGATCGCGCTCATCACCACCGTCGACGCGGCCGGCCGCGTGAACGCCGCGCCGTTCAGCATGTTCAACATGCTCGGCGAGGACCCGCCGACGGTGATGGTGAGCATCAACCGCCAGCACGACGGCGGCCTGAAGCACACGGCGGCCAACATCCTCGCGAATGGGGAATTCGTCGTGCATCTTTGCGACGAGGCGATCGCCGAGCGCATGGACGGCTGCGGCCACGCCTTTCCCGAGGGCGTCAACGAGCTGGAGCAGGTCGGGCTCACCGCCGTGCCGGCCACGCGCGTCGCGCCGCCCTGCGTCGCCGAGGCGCCGGTGGCCTTCGAATGCGTGCTGCACGAGAAGCTGGAGACGCCGAGCCGGCTGGTGTTCTTTGGCCGCGTGCTGTCGCTGCGCGCGCGCGACGGGCTGGTCGACACGCAGAAATGGCGCGTGAGCCTGCAGGACTACTTCCCGGTCGGGCGCTTCGGCGCGAGCTTCTACGTGACCACGCGCGACCGCTTCGCGCTGGCCGACAAGAGCCGGCCGGCGGCCGATGCGCGCACGACTGGCATCGATGAAATCTGACCCGAAGAGCGCCGGCCTCTCGCCGGTCGATGCGCTGCATCTGCGCGACGCCATCCGCGCCTCGCGCGCGGCCGTTGCGGCCGGCGCCATGCCCTTCGGCGCGGTGCTCGTCACCGCCGACGGCCGCACGCTCACGGCGCGCAACGCGCCCGCCGTGCCCGGCGACCGCACCGGTCATGCCGAGACCAATGCCGTGCGCGACGCGCTCGCGGCCTTCGGCGCCGAGGCCCTGCGCGGCGCCACCGTGTACGCAAGCGGCGAGCCCTGCCCGATGTGCTCGGGCACGATGTACTGGGCCGGCGTCGCGCGCGTGGTGTTTGCCGGCAGCGGCGCGGCGATGGCGGCGCAGGGCATCGACACCATCGCACCGGGCTGCGCGCAGATGCTGGCGCCGCTCGGCATCCGCGTGGACGGCCCCTGGCTGGAGCCGGACGCGGCAGCGGTCTACGCCGACTGGGCCGCCGGCGCGCGCTGAGGTCGCGCCGGGGTCAGAACGCCAGCCCGGCCTGGAACAGCAGCCGGGTGCGGCTGTCGTTCTTGAGCGTGGCCGGCTCGGGGCCGACGGCGCGCGCCAGTTGCACCCGCGCCAGCACCGACTCCCAGCGCAGCTGATAGCCGAGGCCCACATCGGCCAGCCGCACGCCGTTGGTGGTGGCGGTGTAGCCGGCCTTCTGCAGGGCGGCGCGGCCCAGATCGGCAAAGGCGCCGACCGAATGCACCAGCCCGCCCACGGCCGGCAGCGCACGGCGCAGCTCGGCATTGAGCAGATAGCCGTTGTCGCCGCTGACCCATTCGCGATAGGCCTTCACGCCGCTCGGGCCCGAGATGCCCATCTGCTCGCTCGGGTCCAGGTTCTTGTCGCGCAGCGCCTTCTGGGTGCTGGCGTTGCCGAGGGCGCTCCAGCCGCCGCCCAGTTCGAGGTTGCCGGTCAGCGCCAGATTGAGCCGGCCATAGCCGCCGGTGGTGTCGGCGCCGGCGCGGTTGAGCGCCTTCTGGCTTTCGTCGGTGATGTCGAGCCGGCCTTCGGTCAGGCCGAGGTTGAGGCCGGCATAGGCCGGCAGCGCGCCGAGGCTGCCCCAGGCTTCGTACTGCGCGGCCAGCGTCGCGGCATTGGCCTTCTTGGGCGTGACGGTGGAGGTGGCGGCGATGTCGTCGCGCATGCGGCGCGCGGCGGCGCCCAGGCTCAGGCTCAGGTTGCGGTCGCGGCTGCGCAGCAGCGGATAGCTGAGCGTGGCTTCGGCGCCGTGCGCGCTGCCCGAGGCGTCGAGATCGCGGTAGTCGCCGCCCAGCTCGTAGGTGGTCTTCGAGGCCGCCACTTCGGCGCGCAGGCCGTTGGCGTTCAGCGGCAGGCTGTAGGCGGCGCGGCCGTTGAGCAGGCCGCCGGCGCGCGAGGCCAGCGCGTTGATGCCGAACCGGTCGCCCAGCCCGAACGGCGAGGCCACCTCGACGCCCGCGCTGGCGCGCGCCCGGCCGGTGTAGCGCGAGCCGTGGTTGTCGCCGAGCACATAGCCGGTGACGCGCCGGCCGGCGTCGATGTCCACGTCGACGTCGGAGCTGCCGGGCTCGGCGCCCGGCGCGAGCGTGACCTTGGGCAGCGCGGCGCCGGGCAGATCGCTGACCAGCAGCATCGCGCGCTCCAGCGTGGCGCGCGCCACCGTGCCTTCGGCGCGCAGCGGGTCGAAGGCGGCGTCGACCAGGCTGTCGCGCACCGGGCTGCGGTTGGCGAGCGCGACGCGGCCGAGCTTGCCGACCACGATGCGCAGCGTGAGCGTGCCGGCGCTGGCGTCCTGGCGCGGCACATAGGCGTAGGCCACCAGATAGCCGCGTTCGCGGTAGCGCGCGGTGATGCGCTCGGCGGCGGCCTCGATGTCGGCCATGCCGAGTTCGCGGTTGCGCCAGGGCGTCAGCAGCGCGAGCAGTTCGGCCTCGGGCAGGTATTGCACGCCTTCGAGGCGGAAGTCCTTCACGGCCAGGGTTTCGCCGGCGGGCAGGGCGAGCGGGCGCCGGTCGGGCTCGACGATGACCGGCGCCGGCGCGCGTGCCGGTGCCGGCGGGCGCGGCGGTTGCGATTCCTTGATGGCATCGCCGATGCCGTAGGCGGGCACGGCGGGCGGCGCGGCCTGGGCCCGCGCGGCGGCGGGCAGGGTTGCGAGAGCGCACAGGGCGAAGGGCGCGGCGAGGGCGCGCAGGGCGAAGCGGTGCTGGTTCATGGAGCGGGCGGAGAAGGAGGAGAAGGGCGCCGCCGCAGCGGCGGGTGCAGCCGGCATGCCGACCGCAGCCGCCGCGCGGCGCAGGGCGGGAGCGGATCAGCGCTTGGGCTTGTCGTCCTCGTCCTCGGCGTCGATTTCGAACACCTGGCCATTGACCTCGACCCGCTTGGTGCGGGCCGAGAAGTTGCGGCCGTAGCTGATGCTGGCGTCGACGGGCGCCGGCCGCGCGCTCTGGCCGGCGTCGGTGGCGGGCTGGGGCTGGCGCGTCTCGCGCTGTACGGCGGCGCTGGCGCGGCTGCCTTCGCTGGCGGCGGCAGCGCTGCGCTGTTGCAGGCGGGCGGCGGCGGCAGCCTCGGTGGCGGCGCGCGCAGCGGCCTCGGCGGCAGCGGCCCGGTCGGCCGCCTGCTGGGCGGCCAGCGCGGCGGCTTCCTGCGCGGCGCGGGCGGCCGCTTCCTGGGCCGCGCGGGCGGCGGCTTCGGCTGCGGCTGCTGCGGCCGCTTCGGCGGCGGCCTGGGCGGCAGCTTCCTCGGCGGCGAGCCGGGCTTCCTCGGCGGCGCGGGCGGCTTCCTCTGCCGCGCGGGCGGCGGCTTCGGCGGCGGCGTCGTGATAGGTGACGTCGGCGCCCACCTTGCCGTAGTTGCTGCCGACCGACTTGGGATCGCTGCCGTCGCCGCTCTTGTACTTGCCCCTGCTCTCGCTGTGCTCGATGTTGCCGGGCCCCAGATTGGAGCCGACCAGCGTGCCCACCGAATTCGCGCCGCTCACGTCGCCGGTCGCCAGGCCGTTGATGATGTGGCCGCTGTTCTGGCCCACCAGCCCGCCCACTCCGCCGTCGTACTTGCTGCCGGTGACATTGCCGGTCGCGGTCGCGTTGCTCAGCGTGCCGAAGCCGAGGTTGCCGATCAGCCCGCCGATATAGCTGCCGTAGTCGCCGTCGAAGCTCACGTTGCCCGAGGCCCGCACGTTGTCGATGGTGATGCTGGTGGTCTCCGGGCTGCCGAAGGTGTTGGTCACGGTGCCGATCAGCCCGCCGGCGTAGCCGCCTGAACCGCCGCCGTCGTAATGCGCGGTCACGTCGCCGCTGGCCCAGACGTTGCCGATGACCACGCTGCCGGTCTCGTAGGTGGACACGGCGCCGATCAGCCCGCCCACCTGGGTGCCGCCCACCACCTTGCCGCTCGCATGACTGTCGCGGATCGTGAGCGGCGACGTTGCGCTGACCGAGGCGCTGGCCGCGCCGACCAGCCCGCCCACATAGACGCTGGCCTTCGACGCGGTCACGTTGCCGCTGGCCCACGAGTCGATGATGCTGCCGTCGGTCATGCGCCCGATGAGGCCGCCGATGTTGGTGGGAATGCTGGTGGTGCCGTCGGTGCTGGGCTGGGGGATGACGGTCACGTCGCCGGTGGCGTGCGAGCGCAGCACATCGGTCTTGGTGATGCTGCCGACGAGCCCGCCGATTTCGGAGTAGCCCGTCTGGCGCGGCGAACCGTTGACCGCCGCGTCGGAGTAGGAATCGACGATGTTGCTGCGGAAGGTGACGCCGACCAGCCCGCCGACGGCCGAACCGCCCGCCACGGTGCCGCTCGACCACGCATGGCTGATGACGGCGAAGTTCGCGCGGCCGGCCAGCGCCCCCACTTCCGAATAGCCATCGACGATGCTGGCGTTGACCACGCCGATGTCGCGCAGCGTGGTGATGGCATCGGGGCTGCCCGCCGCCGTGCCGATCAGGCCGATGTTGGAGGCGTACACGTAGGTCGGATCGATCGTGAGATTGGACACCGCATGGCCCAGGCCGGCGAGGGTGCCGGTCAGCGTGTCCACCACCGCGCCGGTGTAGGTCGTGCCGGCCGCGTCGAGGTCCTGCGCCAGCGCGAAATGGCCGTTGGCGACTCCGCTGTCGTCGAGCGCGGCGAACTGGGCCATGTCGTGCACCAGCACATAGTCGGCGCCGTTGATGTTCAGGCTTGCGCCGGCGCCGCTCAGCGTGACCGGCGCGTTGACGTGGTAGTCGCCGCCCGCGCCGTAGGTCAGGGCGAGGCCGGCCGCATTGCCGCTGGCGTTGATGGGCTGGTTCAGGTCGATGTCGGTCGCGGCGCCAAGCGTGAGCCGGGTGTCGGCCGACCAGGCCAGCGGCGCGTCGACCGCGAGCTTGCCGTCGGCGGCATTGATCGCGAGGTTGCGCAGCGCGAGGTTGTCGGTGACGAAGCCGGCACCGACATTGCCGCCGGCGCCGATGTCGACGCTGGGCAGCGAGAGCGACAGCGTGCCGGCGCTGCCGGTGTCGAGCGCGAGGTTGTCGGCCAGCGCGACGCTGCTGCCCGCCACTTCGAGCAGGCCACCGCCGGCCGAGGCCACATCCACCCGGCCGCCGACGCCGGTGCTGCCGGTCAGCCCGCTCAGCGTGTAGCCGGCGAGGCCGACATCGGCGTCGTCGAGCGTGAGCGCGAGCGAGCCGGCCGATGCCAGCACGGCCTTGCCGCCGTGCGCCGTGACGCTGCCGGTCTGCGTCACGCCGCCGGCCGCCTGCAAGGCGACGAAGCCGCCATCGACGATGACGATGTCGCCTTCGGAAATCACGCTGTTGGCGCCGCTGCTGGCAAACACGTAGCGGCCGGCCAGAAAGTCGTCGTCGGAAATCTGCCCGGTGCTGGCGACCAGCCCGGCCACGTTCACGCTGGAGCCGGCCGCGAACAGCACGCCGTTGGAGTTGAGGATGAACACGCGGCCGTTGGCATTGAGCGCGCCCTCGATCACGCTGCGCTCGTTGCCGGTCACGCGGTTGAGCACGATGGACGTGGCCGACGGCTGCACGAAGTTCAGCGTCTCGCCGCTGGCGATCGACAGCCGCAGCCAGTCGATGACCGCCTTGTCGCTGGTCTGGGTCACGGTCGTGGTGCTGCCCGCGACGCTCATCGTCGCCGAGCCGCTCGCCACGCGCTCCAGCGCCAGGCCGGCGCTGCCGACGACCACATGGCCGCTGGCGCCGGCCAGCGTGTAGTTGGCATCGGCCAGGGTCAGGCCGCCGGTGCCGGTGATGGCCTGCACGCCGGTACCCGCCGCCGCGTAGCTGGCCGTCCCGCCGAGCGTTACCACCTCGCCGGGCACGGCGTTGCGCACATAAAGGCTGGTGCCGTCGATCGTCGTCGTGCCGTCGGCCGGCTTGACGCCGTAGAGATCGACCGCGCGCGCGGCGATGCTGGCGGTGGTGTGCAGCTCGCTCGATTGCAGCTCGTAGTTGGCCGCGTCGCTGCCCGAGAGCGACAGGCCGGCCAGCGTCACGGTCTTGTTCTGGCCGGCGTTCTTGTCGGCAAATTGCGCGCTGGTCCAGCCGAGCGTCACGCTGTCGCCGGCCGCTGCGCCGGGCAGCCGCGCGGTCACGCTGGCGTCGGCATTGCCGTCGTAGGTCTTGTCGCTGGCGCTGAAGGTGGCGCTGACCGCCAGCCGGTCGATGCCGGCGGTGGCGTGGGTCGAGACCGCGTAGTTGCTGGCCTTGCCGCCGTTGCTGCCGTCGGTCACGGTGAAGGCGAGGGTCACGTCCTTGCCGCTGCCGGCGTTCTTGTCGGCATAGGTCGCCGAGATCAGGTCGAGCCCGAGCGTCTCGCTGCCGACCAGCCCGACGATGCTGCCGCCGCCGCTGAGCACGCCGGCGGTCGTGCCGTCATAGGTCTTGTCGCTGACCGCGCCGGTGACGGTCACGGTCCTGGGCACGATGCGGAAGCTGCCGCCCAGGTTGTCGTAGCTGGCCGACGAGAGCCAGCTGGCGGCCGCGTGCTGGCCGGCGTCGGCATTGGCCGAGCTGTCGAGCGTGAGGCTGGCGCCGGTGTCGCCCCATTGCGCGCCGCGCAAGGTCAGCGAGCCGAGCACGCTGGCCGCGTCGCTGCCGTATTCCACGTCGCTCGCGCTGGCGACCGTGACCGCGAACTGGCGCAGCAGCGGATAGCCCGCCGCCGATGCCGCCCAGACCGAGCTGTCGAAGCCGGCATAGCTGGCCAGGCGGGTGGCCGCGCTGGCGTCGAGCCAGCTGGCGCCCTCGGTGCCGATGACGGCCGGCGAGCCCTCGGCGGCCGCGCCGCTCCAGTACACGTTGCTGAGCGTGCCGGTGTTCTCGGCCACGAAGCCGTAGCGCGTGAGCGAGGTCGCCGGCGTGCCGACCACCGCATAGGCGTTGCTGATGCTGCCGCTGTTGCGCCACGCAAAGCCGGCCAGCCAGTTGGAGTAATCGCTCATCGCGGCGCCGTAGTAGGCGTTGCTGATGGTCCCGGCGTTGTCGCCGACAAAGCCAGACAGATGCCCGCCGAAGGAGCCGTTGACATCGCTCGTGCCGTGGCTGACATAGGCCGAGTCGATGACGCCACTCGCCTCGTTGAGCCCGACCAGACCGCCGACCACTGCGTTCGAATCCGAGCCACCGTTACCGGCGATATAGAACTGCTCGGTTGCATAGGCGCGCTCGATGCTGCCGGCGTTCACGCCCACCAGCCCGCCGACGTAGCTGATGCTGTCCGAGCCGCCGGCAATGTTCTGGTTGTTCGAGGCTTGGCGCGCCGAGCTGTCGACAATGCGGCCGCCAGCCTCGTTGCGGCCGACCAGTCCGCCGCCATAGGCGCCGAAGATCTTGATCGTGCTCTGCGAATAGCTCTGCGCGATCAGCCCCGAGTTCACGCCGACCAGCCCGCCCACCGCTTCCGCGTTCACCAGCAGATAGCCGTCGGTGAAGCTGTTGACGATGCTGCCGCGATTCACGTTGGCGAGCAGGCCGGCGGCGGTCTGGCTCGGGTCGTCGGGCACGCCGCCGTCCCAGTTGCCGGAGAACACGAACGGCAGCGCCACATTGCGCACCGTGGCGCCCGCCGCGACGGTGCCGAACAGGCTGGTCGCGGTCTGGACCCACAAGCCCGTCACCGCATGGCCCAGCCCGTCGAAGCTGCCGCTGAAGGCATCGCTGCCGCTGCCGATCGGCGTGGTCCAGCTGTTGGCCGAGATGTCGGCGCCGAGCACGTAATGGCCGTCGAGCGCGGTCTTGACCGCCTCCAGCCCGGCCATGTCGGCGATGACCGTGTACTCGATGCCGTCGATGGTCAGCTTGCCGCTGCCGCTGAAATCGATGCGGCCGGTGAAGTCGGCATTGCTGCCCTGGGCGGTGACGATGCCGTAGGGCACGCCGTCCGCATCGTTGCCGCTGCCGTGGCTGACCGCGAGGCCGGCGCTGCCGCTCGCCGACATCACGCTGTTGATCTTCAGGTTGTGCGGCGCGCCCAGGCCGAGCGTATTGGCGCTCCAGCTCACCGCCTCGTTCACGGTCAGGTCGCCGGCAGTCGAGTCGACCTCGACATTGCCGTTGGCCAGCGCGCGGCTGAGCGCCGCGCCGGTCAGGTTGCCGTCCACGCCCACGGCGAGGTCGTCGGCGGCGATGCGCCAGTGGCCGGCCGCGCCGCTGGCCGAGGCAGTCGTCAGCGTCGCGCTGTCGGCGATGCGCACATCGTGGCCGGTGGTCTCGATGCTGCCGCCGTCGCCGCCCGCCGGCGCCGACGCGTCGAGCGTGCCGCCGATGCTGGCGGTGCCGCCGTCGGCCTGGGCCACGATGCGGCCCTTGAGCTCGCCGACCGTCTGCGCCCGCACCACGCCGGTGTTGTTGACCTGGGCGCTCAGCAGCCCGCTGGCCGCCTTGGCGCTCAGGATCACCAGGCCGCCGTCGGCCTGGATCGCGTCGCGGTTCTCCACCAGCGCATCGAGCACGCCCTGATCGACGCTCAGGCTCACCAGCGCATCGCCGCTGAAGTTGAGCGTGATGCGCTGACCGGCGCCGAGCGCCACCGTGCCCTTGCTGGCCACGATCGCGCCCTGGTTCGACACGCTGCCGCCGAGCAGCGCCACGAAGCCGCCGTCGCTCGCCGTGAGCCTGCCCTGGTTGACCACCGAGCCGGCCGCGCCGCTGCCCTGGAACACGAACTTGCCGGCCAGGAAATTGGCATCGCTCAGGTTGAGCGTGCTGGCCACGAAACCGGCCGTGTTCACGCTGCTGCCCTGGTTGAACAGCAGCCCGTTGGAGTTGATGAGGAAGACCTTGCCGTTGGCGCTCAGCGCGCCGTCGATCACGCTCTTCTCGTTGCCGACCACGCGGTTCAGCGTGATGGCCGAGGCATTCGGCTGACGGAAGTTGACCGTCTCGCCGGCGCCCACGCTGAAGCCCTGCCAGTTGATGCTGGCCTTCTGGCTCGACTGGTCGACGGTGGTGACGCTGCCGGCCTGCCCGACGACGGCCTGCCCGGCGGTCACCTGCGCACCGGTGGGTGCCGCCAGCGCCAGCGGCGCGCACAGCAGCGACGAAATGGCGAGACAGAGCTGGCGTTTCCTGAAGACGGTATGGCTGCTGCGTGCGGAGGCTTTGCGCATGGCTGGATTCCAGTTGCGTTATGTAGGTTCGTATATGTGAAGGGCGCAGAGCATGGTTTGTTCCATCGCGTGGATCGGGCGTCGGCACGGCGATGAACCCGGTTTTGTGCAATCGCCTGGAATCGGCGTCGCCGGGATGGTTTGTCTTGATATGTGCGGCAGAAAAGAATGCGGCCGCTTTATCGAACGGCCTTGAATTGCGATGAATCGACTGGCTTGAATGAGTTCGGAATGATCTTTTATTGCGCTACTTGAATTTCAAATGAAATCCGGGCAATGCTCTTGGCAAGCATTGCCCGGAAACCGGATGCGGCATGAGCGCTGAAGTGCTCATGCCACATCGATCATTTCGCGCTCAGGGCGTGGTGAGGTAGCACCAGTTGGCGATGATTGCCTTGCCGGCCGTGCTCGTGACGAAATTCGAGAAGTCGGTGACGGCGCTCGCATTGGCGCCCGGCCGGCCGGTGATTGCGACGGCGTGCTGAAGGATCTTTTCGTGATCGTTGCCGCCGACGGTGGTCGTGGGCGAGTACTCGTGCCAGGTCCCGGCCAGCCCGGTCTTGTAGGCGCCGCTCGTGCCGTTGCAAAGCTGGGACTTGGCGACGAAACCCAGGCTGGCGGTGCCTCCGGGGCTGCTCGTGTTCACTGCCGTGTAGGTGGTGCCGATGGTGGTGTACTGCGTGAACTTCGCGTCGTAGCTGCCGCCCGGATAGGTGATGCTGTGAAGCCGGCTCAGCACCTCCTGCGCCGCCTTGCCGTAGGGGGCGGTGCTCGGGTTGGCGATGGCGATCTGGCCGGCCGAGTAGCCGGTGATCGTTCCCAGGCCGCTGGTGACGTTGGGGCCGTTCTTCGACCAGAGCACCAGCTTGCCCTGGGCATAGAACCAGGGCGTCTGGACCGCCGTGTAGCTCGCGTCGAGCGCGGCGGGCGTGGTGTCGTCGGCTGCGAAGAACAGGTCGTAGGGCGTGGGGTTGCTGGCGTTCAGCGCGGTGGAGATGTTCGACGCCAGCGTGGCCGTGGCGCCCGAGGTGATCGTGAAATTCGCGCCCGAATAGGTATAGCCCGCCGAGCCATAGGCGGTGATGAGATTGTTGAGCGTATCGACGAAATTGGCCGCGACCGCCACGTTGATCGTCACCGACTGTGCGGAGGCCGGAATCGCTGAAAGGGCCGCCATTGCGATCGAAGTGCCAAGTACAAGCTTGCTGATGGAGAAACTGCGCATGTCTTTTCCTGAAAGGGGATGCGAAATGGCCGGTCGATATCGACGGTTCGAGGGTGACCGGTCCAGCGAGGTGATTCCCGACGGCAGTGTTCATTCCTGCGAATTTCTACGGAGGCACTCACTCGTTCGAATGAGTTTCCGTATCCGGTAACGCTATATTCAACAGTTTATTTACCGGAGCTGTGGCAATAGCAATCGTTATTCCAGCCTGTTGTCTATCGCAATGCATGGTGATCGGCGCTAGCTCGCGCTTGCCACTGTCAGGTTTGTTGCTTTCGTTACATTCAAAATGTACACAACAATACAGCGGTGACAAGACGTGGCGCGATGAAGGCCGATGCGTCATCTCGCCGGCACGGGCCGGGCGGTGCGCTGCCGCTCGCGGCCGGAATCCGGGTGCGGTACCGATCCGCCGTGGCGCCAGCGCCGCGCGCAAAAGCAAAAAGGGCTGCGGCACCGAAGTGCCGCAGCCCTTTTCCCCAAGCCGGCCGTTCAGCCGGCGGCGATCAATGCCGGAAGTGCCGCGTCCCCGTCAGCACCATCGCAATCCCGCGCTCATCCGCCGCCGCGATCACTTCCTGATCGCGCATCGAGCCGCCCGGATGGATCACGCAGGTCGCGCCCGCATCGCAGACCACGTCCAGCCCGTCGCGGAACGGGAAGAAGGCATCGCTCGCCACCGCCGAGCCTTGCAGCGTCAGCCCGGCGTTCTCGGCCTTGATGCTGGCGATGCGCGCCGAGTCGATCCGGCTCATCTGGCCGGCGCCGACGCCCAGCGTCATGCCGCCGGCGCAGAACACGATGGCGTTGCTCTTGACGAACTTGGCCACCTTCCAGGCAAACATCAGGTCGGCCAGTTGCGCCGGCGTCGGCTGCACCTTGGTGACGATCTTCAGTTCCTCGACCTGCACGTTCTTGGCGTCGGGCGACTGCACCAGCAGGCCGCCGCCGATGCGCTTGATCTCGAACGGGCTGGCCACGCCGAAGCCGGCCGGCAGCGCGATTTCGAGCACGCGCACATTGGTCTTGGCGGCGAACACCGCGCGCGCCTCGTCGGTGAATCCGGGCGCGATCAGCACTTCGACGAACTGCTTGGCCACCACCTCGGCCGCCGCGCCGTCGAGCGGCACGTTGAAGGCGATGATCCCGCCGAAGGCCGAGGTCGAGTCGGTCTTGAACGCCTTGGAGTAAGCCTCAAGCGGCGTCGCGCCCACGGCCACGCCGCAGGGATTGGCGTGCTTGATGATGACGCAGGCCGGTTCGTTGGCCGGGAAGGTCTTGACGCATTCCCAGGCCGCATCGGCGTCGGCGAGGTTGTTGTAGGACAGCTCCTTGCCCTGCAACTGCACATAGTTGGCGAGCGCGCCGGCGGCCGGCGCCAGGTCGCGGTAGAACGCGGCCGACTGGTGCGGGTTCTCGCCGTAGCGCAGCGTCTGCACCTTCTCGAAGGCCAGGTTGAAGGTCTGCGGATAGGCGTCGCGCGCCGGCACCAGCTCGGCCGGCGGCGCTTCGGATTCGATGGCCGTGAGGTAGTTGGTGATCGCGGCGTCGTACTGCGCCGTGTGCGCGAACACCTTCTTGGCGAGCCGGAACTTGGTCGCGTAGCTCACTTCGCGCGAGGCCTTGAGCTCGGCGGTGACGACGGCGTAATCGGCCGGATCGACCACCACCGCCACGTCGCGATGGTTCTTGGCGGCCGAGCGCAGCATGGTCGGGCCGCCGATGTCGATGTTCTCGATCGCGTTCTCGAAGCTGCAATCGGCCTTGGCCACGGCTTCGCGGAACGGATAGAGATTGACCACCAGCAGGTCGATGCGGCCGATGCCGTGCTGTTCCAGCGCGGTCATGTGCTCGGGCAGGTCGCGCCGGGCCAGGATGCCGCCGTGGATCTTGGGATGCAGCGTCTTGACGCGGCCGTCGAGCATTTCCGGAAAGCCGGTGTGGTCGGCGACCTCGACGACCGGAATGCCCAGACCTGCAAGCAGCTTGGCGGTGCCGCCGGTGGAGAGGATTTCGACGCCGAGGTCGGCGAGCTCGCGGGCGAGTTCGGCGATGCCGGTCTTGTCGGAAACCGAGAGGAGTGCGCGTTGGATCATGGCGTTCTTCTTCACTTGCCTTCGAGCAGGCCGTATTGCTGCAGCTTCTTGCGCAGCGTGTTGCGGTTGATGCCGAGCATCTCCGAGGCGACCGACTGCTTGCCCGCAGCCTGACGCATCACGACTTCGAGCATGGGTTTTTCGACCGCCTGCATGACCATGTCGTACACGGCGCTGGGCGATTCGCCATCGAGGTCCTGGAAGTACTTTTCGAGCGCAAGGACGATGCACTCTTCGATCGGGCTGGGGGTCATGCGGCCAGTGGTTGGAGGGGGTGTTGTGAGGAGGCCTGGGGCAGCGGCGCATCGGCGGGGCCGAGCGAGTCGAGGTAATCGACCACGGCCGCCACCTGGGCCTGCGTGGATTCCAGCGTGTTCATCCGGGCCCGGAACGGCTCGCCGCCGGGCAGCGCGCGCACATACCAGCCGATGTGCTTGCGCGCGGTGCGCAGGCCGGTCAGCTCGCCGTAGAAGGCGTAGTGCGCATGCAGGTGTTCGATCAGGGCCGCGCGCACTTCGCCGATGCTCGGCGGCGCGAGGCGCCGGCCGGTGGCGAGGAAATGCGCGATTTCGCGGAACAGCCAGGGCCGGCCTTGCGCGGCGCGGCCGATCATCACCGCGTCGGCGCCGGTGTGGGCCAGCACGCGGGCCGCCTTCTCGGGCGAGTCTATGTCGCCATTGGCGACCACCGGAATGCGGATGGCGGCCTTGACGGCGGCGATGCTGTCGTACTCGGCCTCGCCCTCGTACAGGTCGGCGCGGGTGCGGCCGTGCAGCGTGAGCAGCGCGATGCCCGACTGCTCGGCGATGCGCGCGACGGCGAGCGCATTGCGGCTGTCGCGGCTCCAGCCGGTGCGGGTCTTGAGCGTGACCGGCACGTCCACCGCGCCGACCACGGCTTCGAGGATGCGCGCGACCAGCGCCTCGTCGCGCAGCAGCGCCGAGCCGGCGGCCACGTTGCAGACCTTCTTGGCCGGGCAGCCCATGTTGATGTCGATGATCTGGGCGCCGCGGTCGACGTTGTAGCGCGCGGCGTCGGCCAGCATGGCCGGGTCGCCGCCGGCGATCTGCACCGCGCGCGGCGCGGCTTCGCCGGCGTGGTCGAGGCGGCGCTGGGTCTTCTCGGTGCCCCACAGCCGGGGGTTGCTCGCGGCCATCTCGCTCACGGCGTGCCCGGCGCCGAAGCGCCGGCACAGGGCGCGGAACGGCCGGTCGGTCACGCCCGCCATGGGCGCGACAAACACATTGTTCGCGGTCACGAATGGACCGATGCGGACACCGGAAGTCATGGAAATGGCGGGGGCAGCTTGGGCGCGGAGCGCGGTTCGGGGACGGGAACCGCGTGGCCTTGAGAGGAGCGCGGGGGCGATCTGCCACCGGTCCGGGACGCGGAAAAGGCGCGCATTTTAGCGCGCGTTGAAACGTGGTCCGGCCGGGGTGGATGGCGCCTCGGCGCGCCGTGCCGGCCGGCGGTCCGCCGGGTCGGCGCGGGCGCCGCCGGCGTCAGCGCAGGCCGAACATCAGCGCGCGTGCCACCGGCCGGCGCAACGGCGGCAGCAGGTCGAGCGCGGCGATGGCGGCGCCGGCGGCATGGCCGGCACCCGGCAGCGGCAGCGTGAACAGGCGCGCGAGGGCGTCGGTGGCGTGCAGCACGAAGTCGCGGTCGCGCCGGCGCGCGGCGCGGTAGCGGGCCAGCGCGGCAGCCGGATCGAAGGCGGCGGCGGGTTCGGCGGCGAGCGCCTCGGCCAGCGCGGCGGCATCGCGCAGCCCCAGGTTGAAGCCCTGGCCGGCGACCGGATGCAGGATTTGCGCGGCATTGCCGATGGCCACCTCGCGCGGCCCGCCGGTATCGCGCGCGACCTGGCCGAGCGCATACACATGGCGCGGCCCGGCGGCGGCAAACCGGCCGACCCGGCTGCCGAAGGCCGCACCCAGCTCGGCGCGGAAGGCGGCATCGTCGAGCGCGGCGATGCGTTCGGCCTCGGCCGGCGCGGCGCACCAGACCAGCGACATGCGCCGGCCGTCGTCGACCGGCAGCAGCGCGATGGGGCCGCCGCGCGTGAAGCGCTCGAAGGCCCAGCCGTGGCGCGGTGCGGCGGGCGTGACCTCGCAGATGACGGCGCTCTGGCCGTAGTCGCGCTCGCGGACGGGCAGGGCGCGCGCGGCGGTGCCGGTGCCGGCCGGCGCGGCGGCGCGGGCGTCGGCGGGCGTGGCGGGCGTGGCGGGCGTGGCTGGCGCGACGCCGGCCGCCGCGCCGCGCTCGAACACGCCGCCCTCGGCATGCACGACCAGCGCCGCCTCGACCGCGCCGTCGGGCAGGTCGAGGCGCCAGCCGCCGGGCGTGGCGACCGGCGTCGCGGCAACCGGCCGGGCGACGCGCACGCCGCTCGCGGCCAGCGCGGCTTCGAGCGGCGCGATCAGCTCGCGATAGCGCACCACCCGGCCGAGCGCGCCCACGCCCAGCTCGCGCGCGGCCAGCAGCGTGCGGCCGAAATGCCCGCGCTGCGACACATGCACCTGCTCGATCGGCGCGCTGGCCAGTGCCGCCGCATCGACGATGCGCGCCAGCAGCTGCATCGAGCCTTCCGACACTGCCAGCGCACGCGGATCGCCGGCGGCCGCGCCGGCCGGCCGCGCATCCACCACCAGCAGCCGCGCCGGATCGGGCCAGACCCGCGCCAGCAGCAGCGCGCAGGCCGCGCCGACCGGCCCGGCGCCGAGGATGGCGATGTCGACGCGCGCGGCCGGCGCGTCATTCGCCGCCATGCCGGCAAGCCCGTCGTCCGCGCTCATGCCCGCGCCTCCGCCATCAGCGTCTCGATGGCCGCGACCGATTTCGGCGCCGCCTCGCTCAGCACCTCGCCCTCGGCGACCGTGACCAGCACGTCGTCCTCGATGCGGATGCCGATGTCGCGAAAGCCCGGCGGCAGATCGTCGCCGCGCAGATAAAGCCCGGGCTCGACGGTGACGACCATGCCCGGCTTGAGCCGGCGCGACGGCCGCTCCGCCGCCGCATCCGGGCTGCCGAGCGTGGCCGCCAGCGGCTCGCGGTAATCGCCGGCGTCATGCACATCCAGGCCGAGCCAGTGGCCGGTGCGGTGCATGTAGAAGCGCTTGTAGGCGCCGCTGGCGATCACCTCGTCGACGCTGCCGGCCAGCAGCTTCAGGTCGACCAGCCCCTGCGCCAGCACGCGCACGGCGGCGTCGTGCGCGGCGTCGAAGGGCTGGCCGGGCAGCACGCAGTCGATGGCGGCGGCCTGGGCCGCGAGCACCACCTCATAGACGGCGCGCTGCTCGGGCGTGAAGCGGCCGTCGACCGGGAAGGTGCGGGTGATGTCGGCCGCATAGCCGTCGAGTTCGCAGCCGGCGTCGATCAGCACCAGGCTGCCTGGCGCCATGCGCGCGTCGTTGCGCTCGTAGTGCAGCACGCAGGCATTGGCGCCGCTGGCGACGATGGAGCCGTAGGCCGGCGATTGCGCGCCGTGGCGGCGGAATTCATGCAGCAGTTCGGCTTCGAGTTCGTACTCGCGCTGGCCGGCGCGGGCGTGGCGCATCGCGCGGATGTGGGCATGGGCCGAGATGGCGATGGCGCGCTTCATCGTGCCGATTTCCTGCGCGTCCTTCACCAGCCGCATTTCGTCGAGCAGCGGCGTCAGGTCGCGCAGCGCGGCCGGCGGCTGCACGCCGCTGCGCGCGCGTTCGCGCAGGCGCTCGAAGGCGGCGGCCACGCGGGCGTCGAGCGCGGCGCTGTGGCCAAAGCCGAGCCACACCGCCGGCCGGTCGGCGAGCAGCCCGGGCAGCTCGGCGTCGAGCCGCTCGATCGGCGCGGCGGCATCCACGCCGAGCGCGGCGGGCGCGGCGTCGGGGCCGAGGCGCCAGCCGGTCCAGACCTCCTGCTCCGGATCGCGCGCGCGGCAGAACAGATGGCTGCGCACGCCGCTCGCGTCGCAGACGATGGCGAGCAGCGCCTCGGGCTCGGTAAAGCCGGTGAGGTAATGAAAGTAGCTGTCGTGCCGGAACGGGAATTCGCTGTCGCGGCTGCGGATCGCCACCGGCGCGGTCGGTACCAGGGCGACGCCGCCGCCGGCCAGCCGCAGGCGCTCGGCCAGCATCTCGCGCCGCGCGCGGTAGATGCCGTGGTCGCTGTCGTTGCTTGCTTGGGACATGGAGCTTCCTTGTGAGGCGGCGCGGGCGGCGGACTGGCCGGGCGCGGCGCGGGTGGGCGGTGCGGGTGGCGATGGCGAGCTTGCGCGCCTGCGGATTCAGGCCGCCGCGCGCGCCGCGAGTTCGCGGTCGAGCGCCGCGAGCTGGTCCGGCGTGCCGAGGTTGTGCCAGGCGCCCTCGAACAGCTCGGCCCCGGCGCGCCCGGCATCGATGGCGGCGAGGTAAAGCTCCAGCAGCTTGAAGCGCACGTTGGGCGCCCGGCCGGCAAACAGGCGCGGGTGATACAGCCCGATGTTGCCGAAGGTGTAGCTCGCCGCGCCCGCCGCGCGCCGCGCCAGCCGCCCGCCTTCGCCCAGCGCGAAATCGCCGCCCGGATGGAAGTCGGGATTCGGCACCAGCACCAGATGCACATCGCTGTGATCGCCGATCAGCGCCGGCGCGCGCGCCGCGAGCGCGGCGTAGTCGTAGTCGGCAAACACGTCGCCCGACACGGCAATGAAGGGCTCTGCGCCGAGCAGCGGCAGCGCGGTGGCGATGCCGCCGCCGGTCTCCAGCGCCTCGCTCTCGTGCGACCAGGCGATGGTCACGCCGAGCGCGCCGCCGTCGCCGAGCGCCTGCACCAGCCGCTCGCCGCGCCAGGCGGTGTTGATGACGATGTCGGTGATGCCGGCGGCCCGCAGCGCATCGATCTGCCGCGCGATCAGCGGCCGGCCGGCGACCGGCAGCAGCGGCTTGGGGCAGTCGTCGGTGAGCGGGCGCATGCGTTCGCCGCGGCCGGCGGCGAGGATCATGGCTTTCATGCGCGGCCGGCTCAGAAGGTGTAGCCGATCACCGGCTTGCGCTGCTCGATGCGGTCGAACAGCTCCATCAGATGCTTGAGCGAGATGTAGCGCTCGGCCACCTTGCGCGCATAGGCCAGCACGCGCGGGATGTCGTCGAGATAGGCGGTCTTGCCGTCGCGGATGGCCAGCCGCGCAAAGATGCCCAGCACCTTGAGCGCGCGTTGCAGGCCCATCCAGTCGAAGTCGCGGTAGAAGTCGCCGAAGGCTTCGCTCACCGGCAGGCCGGCGGCGCGTGCCTGCTCCCAGTAGCGGATCGCCCAGTCCATCTGCTGCGGCTCCTCCCAGGCGATGTAGGCATCGCGCAGCAGCGAGACCAGGTCGTAGGTGATCGGGCCGATGACCGCATCCTGGAAATCGATGATGCCGGGGCCGGGGAAGTTGTCCTCGATGACCATCAGGTTGCGCGAGTGGTAGTCGCGGTGCACCAGCACCTGCGGCTGGGCCAGGTTGTTGGCCACCACCGCGTCGAACACGTTGTCGAGCATCTTGTAGTCGCCGAGCGTCAGGTCGAGCTTGAGATGCTTGACGCAGTACCACTCGCGGAACAGCTCCAGCTCGCGGCGCAGCAGCGCCTCGTCATAGGCCGGAAAGTCGGCGCCGGCACCGCCGACCTGGAAGCCGACCAGCGCCTTGATCGCCGCGCCGTACAGCACGTTGGCGGTGCTGGCGTCGAGCACATTCAGATAGGGCGTGTGGCCGAAGTCCTCCAGCAGCAGAAAGCCGCGTTCGGCGTCCTGCGCATGCACGGCCGGCACGCGGGCGCCGGCACGCGCGAACTCGGCGGCGGCGTGCAGAAAGGGGCGCACGTCTTCCTGCGGCGGCGGCGCGTCCATGGCCACGAAGCTGCGGCCGGCGTCGCCGGTCACGCGGAAGTAGCGCCGGAAGCTGGCATCGGCCGAGGCCGGCGCGAGTGTGGCGATGTCGAAACCGTGGGCGGCGGCGAGTGGCGCGAGCCAGTCGCGCAGTTCGGCCAGGCGGGCGTCGGGAGCGTCGGGGGAGGTCATGAGGGGCGGCGATCGGGCTGGAATGGGGCCCCGGCCGGGCGGCGAGGGGCCGTCCCTATAATACGGGCGCCCTCCGGACCCGGCGGATCGGCCGGCCGGACGCTCGCGCGACTGCCCGGTGCGCTGCCCGGTCTGCCCGCCAACCGCCATTGCTTCGCCTCCCGCACCGTCTCCCGTGTTGTTGCACGCCCGCCTGCATCGCCTGGCCGTTCTGCCCGTCGCCCGTCCGGCCGCGCTTGCGCTCGCGGTCGGTGCGGCCCTGCACGCCTGGCCCGCGTGCGCCCAGCAAGCTGCCGACGCCGCGCCGCCCGTGACCGAGCCGGCCGCCGGCAGCGCCGACACCGCGCCCGCCGGCCAGACCGTCGAGCCCGGCGGTCTGCGGCTCGACCGCCGGCTGCGCTTCGACCGGCTGACGGCCACGCCGCCCGAGCAGCTGCCGGTCTATCTGCAAGGCGCCCGGGTCGAGGGCACGCCCGAGCGCGCCACCCGCGTGACCGGCGACGCGGCCAATCAGGCCGAGGTGCGGCGCGGCAGCGCGCTGCTGCGCGCCGACAGCATCGACTTCGACCAGATCCGCAACACGCTCGATGCCGACGGCGCGGTGCAGCTCTATCGCGGCGGCAACAGCTATCGCGGGCCGCACGCGTTCTACGAGCTGGACACCGACAGCGGCCGGCTCGGCAAGGGCGATTTCACCTTCGAGCCGCGTCCGGCCGGCCCGGCCAAGGGCGTGCGCATCGATCCGCCGCGCGGCAGCGCCGACCTGACCGAATTCCTCGGCGACGATCTGGTGCGCCTGCTGGGCGTGCGCTACACCACCTGCACGCCCGACAACGAAGCCTGGGTGCTGCGCGCCACCGAGATCGACATCGACCAGGCGGCGCAGGACGGCGTGGCGCGCAATGCGGTGGTCGAGTTCGGCGGGCTGCCGCTGTTCGCCACGCCGTGGATGCGCTTTCCGGTCGGCGACGAGCGGCTGTCGGGCTTTCTGGCGCCGACCTTCGGCTACACCTCGTCGCGCGGCATCGAGCTGTCGACGCCGTACTACGTCAACCTCGCGCCCAACCGCGACTACACGCTCACGCCGCGCCTGCTCAGCAAGCGCGGGCTGGAGCTGGGCAACGAGTTCCGCTATCTGGGCGAGAGCTACAACGGCGTGCTGATCGGCAATGTCATCGACAACGACCGCCAGACCGGCGAACGGCGCTGGCTGCTGCGCTCGATCCACAACCAGGATCTGTCGCAGGTCGCGCGCGGCCTGAGCGGCTACGTGAATTACCAGCGCGTGTCCGACGACAACTATCTGTCGGACTTCTCGACTTCCATCGTGAGCGCGGCAAACCGTCAGCTCACCCAGGAAGCCGGCCTGCGCTGGAACGGCAGCAACTGGAACGCCACCTTGCGCGAGCAGAAGTTCCAGGTGCTGCAGGACAAGGTCAATCCGGTCGCCATCCCCTACGAGCGCGAGCCGCAGCTCAGCTTCAAGGCGTGGCGCTACGACGTGGCCGGCTTCGACCTCAATCTCGATGCCGACGCCACCCGCTTCACCCATCCGATCGACCGGCCCGACCTGACCGGCGCGATGGTCACCGGCAACCGCGTGGTGGCGATTCCGTCGCTGAGCTATCCGATCCTCGCGCCGGGCGCCTTCCTCACGCCCAAGCTGCAACTCAATACCGCCAGCTATGCGCTCGACCGCGCCAGCATTCCGTCGGGCTCGATCTACGAACCCGGCTACAGCCGCGCGATTCCGACCGCCAGCGTCGACGGCGGCCTGATCTTCGAGCGCGATGCCACGCTGTTCGGCCGCGGCTTCGTGCAGACGCTGGAACCGCGCCTGTTCTATGTGCGCACGCCCTATCACTACCAGGCCGGCGTGCCGATGTTCGACACCGCGCTGGCCGACATCAGCTTTGCCCAGCTGTTCACCGAGAACGCCTACTCGGGCTACGACCGGGTGTCGGATGCCAACCAGCTGACCACCGCCGTCACCACGCGCTTCCTCGAATCCGAGACCGGGCTCGAACGCTTCCGCGCCGCGCTCGGCCAGCGCTTCTACTTCTCGGACCGGCGCGTGGGCTCGGGCACCGAGCTGCTGTCCAACGCCAGCAAGTCCGACTACATCGCGCTGGTCGGCGGCGACGTGAGCAATACCCTGTCGGCCGACGCGCTGCTGCAGGTCGACGCCCAGACCCATCAGACCTACCGCTCGACCGCCACCGTGCGCTGGCGCCCCGAGCCGGGCGTGGCGCTCAACATCAACTACCGCTATCTGCGCGAGCAGCTCCAGCAGTACGACGTGGGCGGCCAGTTCCCGATCGGCAAGCACTGGTCGGTGCTGGCGCGCGCCAACTACTCCACGCTGGAAAACCGGCTGGTCGAAGGGCTGGCGGGCTTCGAGTACGACGGTTGCTGCTGGGTCGGCCGCATCGCCATCCAGCGCTACGCCACCTCGGCCTCCACCCAGACCACGGGCTTCTTCTTCCAGCTTGAGCTGGGCGGCCTCACGCGGGTGGGCAACAGCCCGCTCGACGCGGTGCGCCGCAACATCCCGGGTTACCGCCCGATCAATGCCGGGGGCGCACCCGCTCCGGCCTATCTTCAATACGAGTGATGGACATGCAGCAATCCTTCGGCCCCGCCGGCCGCCAGCCGGCCCGTCAATCCGCGCGCGCCTTCGGCCGCCAGCTTGGCCGCCGGGCGCGCGCGCTGCTGTGCGCCGCCGCGCTGGGCGGCGCGCTGCTGCCGGCGGCGCCGGCCAGCGCCGCCGCCCCGGCCGCCACGCCGCAACTGCTCGACGTGGTGGTGGCGGTGGTCAACGACGAAGTCATCACCTACAACGAGCTGAAGGCGCGCGTGGCCCAGTTGCAGCGCCAGCTCACCGCGCGCAACACTCAGCTGCCGCCCGAGGATGTGCTGCAACGCCAGGTGCTGGAGCGGCTGGTGGTGGACCGGGTGCAGGCCCAGGCCGCGCGCGATGCCGGCATCCGCGTCGACGACTCGATGCTCGACCGCGCGGTCGGCCGCATCGCCGAGCAGAACCGCATGACGCTGACCGAGTTCCGCAACCGGCTGGAGCGCGAGGGCGTGGTGTTCAGCGACTTCCGCAGTCAGGTGCGCAGCGAAATCCTGCTGAGCCGGGTGCGCGACCGCGAGGTGGACAGCAAGGTGCAGGTCACCGACGCCGAGATCGACGCCTACCTCGAAGCCCAGCGCAACAACCCCACGCCGGTCGAACTCGACATCGCCCAGATCGTGGTGCGCGTGCCCGAGAACGCCACCCAGGTGCAGCAGGCCCAGCGCCAGGCGCGCGCCGAGGACGTGCTGCGCCAGCTGCGCGAGGGCGGCGATTTCGCCAAGCTGGCCGCCGGCTATTCGGATGGCTTTGAAGCCACGCGCGGCGGCGACATGGGCTGGCGCACCGCCGACCGCTATCCGCAGCTGTTCACCGATGCGGTGGCCCAGCTGCAACCGGGCCAGCTCAGCGCCATCGTGCGCAGCCCGGGCGGCTATCACATCCTCAAGCTGCTCGGCCGCCGCAACGATCAGGCCGCCATCGCCGACAAGGTCACCCAGACCCATGCGCGCCACATCCTGCTGCGCACCAACGACGGCCAGCTCAGCGACGCCGAAGCCGAAAAGCGCCTCGCCGACCTGCGCACCCGCATCGAGGCCGGCGCCTCGGCCTTCGACGAGATGGCCAAGCGCTATTCGCGCGACGGCTCGGCCGCGCAGGGCGGCGACCTCGGCTGGCTCTATCCGGGCGACACCGTGCCCGAGTTCGAGGGCGTGATGAACCAGCTCACGCCCAACCAGATCAGCCCGCCGATCCAGTCGCCGTTCGGCTGGCATCTGATCCAGGTCCTGGAGCGCCGCGAAGTGGATGCGCCGGCCGAGCGCAAGCGGCTTGCCGCGCGCACCGCCATCCGCGAGCGCAAGGCCGAAGAGGCCTATGACGACTGGGTGCGCGAGCAGCGCGACCGTGCGTATGTGGAAATCCGCCTCGATTCGGTGAACTGAAGCCGCCCGCTCCGCCGTCATGAACCTGCCGCCGCGTCCGCCGCTCGACCGCCCGCTCGCCATTTCCGCCGGCGAGCCGGCCGGCGTCGGGCCCGAGGTGACGGCGGCGGCGATCGCCCGGCTGGTCGGTTTCGACGCGGCGGGCGATCCCGCCGGCCCGGCCGACACTCGCTGGCGCCCCGCCGACTTCCTCGTCTTCGGCGACCGCGCCACGCTCGCCGCCGCTGCCGCGCTCGTCGGCGCACCCGGCCTGTTCGATCTCGTGCCGGTCGAGCACATCCCGCTCGGCGCGCCAGTCGTGACCGGCCAGCCCGATCCGGCCAACGCCGCTCATGTGCTGGGCCTGCTCGCCGGCAGCTTCGACGCCGCGCGCGACCGGCGCTGCGGCGCGCTCGTCACCGCGCCGGTGCAGAAAGCCTCCATCGCCGATGCCGGCATCGCCTTCTCGGGCCATACCGAATGGTTTGCCGAGCGCGCCGGCGTGGACCGCGTGGTGATGATGCTGGCCGGCCGCACCGCCGCGCTGCGCAACCCGCTGCGGGTCGCGCTCGCCACCACGCATCTGGCCGTGGCCGAGGTGCCGGCCGCCATCACGCAAGCCAGCCTGCTGCGCACGCTGCAAATCCTGCATGACGACCTGCGCGGCAATTTCGGCATCGCCGCGCCGCGCATCGTGGTGGCCGGCCTCAATCCGCATGCGGGCGAGGGCGGTCATCTGGGCCGCGAGGAAATCGACACCATCGCGCCCGCGCTCGCCATCGCTCGCCAGCGCGGCATCGACGCGCGCGGCCCGCTGCCGGCCGACACGCTGTTCCATCCGCGCGTGCTCGACGACTGCGACGCCGTGCTCGCGATGTTTCACGACCAGGGCCTGCCGGTGCTCAAGTTCGCCACCTTCGGCCATGGCGTGAACATCACCCTCGGCCTGCCGGTCGTGCGCACCTCGGTCGACCACGGCACCGCGCTCGACTTGGCCGGCACTGGCCGCGCCGAGGCCGACAGCATGATTGCCGCCATCGACACCGCCGCCGAACTCGCGCGCCACCACCTCGCCCGGCCGGGCTGAGGCGCGGCGGTTGGCGCGGCTTCATCGCGCCGCCGACCGACGCCCGCGCCGTCCGGCCCCGACTTCTTCCGACTTGCCGCCGCGCGCCACCGCCGCGCCGCCCCTTCCTTCTTCCCGAGATCGCCCGCCATGGAACACCGCGCCCGCAAACGCTTCGGCCAGAACTTCCTCGTCGACCAGGGCATCGTCCAGGCCATCGTCGGCGCCGTCGCGCCCGCGCCCGGCGACGCCGTCATCGAGATCGGCCCCGGCCTCGGCGCGCTCACCCGCGTGCTGCTCGCCGAGATCGAACCCGCCGAGCGGCCGATGCATGTCGTGGAAATCGACCGCGACCTCATCGCCCGCCTCAACCGCGAATACGCGCCCGAAGACCTCGTCGTGCATGCCGGCGACGCGCTCCAGTTCGACTTCGCCGGCTTCGCGCGCGGCATGCGCGAGGCCGGCCGGCGCGTGCGCGTGGTCGGCAACCTGCCCTACAACATCTCCAGCCCGCTGCTGTTCCACCTCGTCGCCGCCGCGCCCTGGGTCGAGGACCAGCACTTCATGCTCCAGCGCGAAGTGGTCGAGCGCATGGTGTCCGCGCCCGGCGACAGCGAATTCGGCCGGCTTTCGGTGATGCTGCAATACCGCTATGAAATGGAGCAGGTATTGGACGTACCGCCCGAAAGTTTCGATCCGGCACCGAAAGTCGATTCGGCGGTTGTAAGGATGAGGCCGCGCCCAGCGGCGGAATTGGGGGCGGTGAATGAGAAGGTGTTTGCGCAGGTGGTTGCGGCGGGGTTTTCGCAGAGAAGGAAGATGCTGCGGAATACGTTGAATGCTTATGTGATTGAGACGGGGGGGGCGGAGGTGGCGGAGGGGGCAGGGATCAGGCTTACGGCGAGGGCGGAGGATATTGGGGTTGAAGCGTGGGTTGCGTTTGCCAATGCGGTTGCACAAACACGGGAGAAGGCAATGCTGGCAAAGTAAACGTTATTGAGATATGGATATCTGTTAATTAGTTGAATAAAAGCCGTGGATGCGCCTGAAGCCGCATGTGAATTCACGTCTATTTATTTAGGACGTCTCGATAAAAAGATGCGGCTCAGTCTCTTTGAAAGCACCAATCTTTTTCAAGATACTGTTCTTGCAGTATGTGATTGTGAATAGGTTCCTCAAGTGCTGCGAAGTGCTTGGTTTATTGAGACGCTATGTTGTAAGCTATAGGTGTTTCGCACTAAAACCATCTTATTGGGGGTGAATATGCCGGGAATAATACATGAGAGTGTCAAGCCATTCCTACTTCACCGTCGAAGAGAAACTAATCTGCTTGATCCATTTCTTGATGCCGGTTTTGATGTTTCTTGGGCAAATTCTAGAACGTACGAACGTACAACGATTACCGTTTTTCTTCTTCGTGCTTCACTTGATCTTGCTGAGTCGTATGGGTTTGAGTATGAAGTAGTGCTTGCATACTCAAAATACGAAACAGTTGAGCCTAGAACTATTCGTGCGATAGAACACGTCTTTTCTACCGATCCTGCCAAAGGAAGAGTTGAACCGCTTCTTTGTTTTTTGATTTCCGAAGCGGTTAATGCGGATGCTTGGGTATCGTCTTATTTGCTGGAAAATAAAGAGTCAAGAATTGTCGTTCCGTTTACGGCAGCCACTCTTCTTGATAAGCATGCAGATGCATGGACTGTTCGCAACCAACTTCAAAAGCACTTTTTGCTTCTTGATCGTTACAAATATACGCTGCCGTTGCGTGAAGATACCTACTTTTTTGGTCGAGGGCATGAATTAGGGCAAATCTTAGATTTTTGCAGGCGCAGCGAAAATGCTGCGATTTTTGGTCTTCGTAAGACCGGGAAGACGTCTCTGCTTTGGAAGCTGCAGCGCATTCTTGAAAAAGATCCGAAGCATCGAGTGGAAGTATTTGATGGTCAGTCGCCGTCATTTAGAAAGCGCCATTGGAACCAGGTGCTCCAATATATCGTTAAGCGCCTTGTTCGCGATCAGTTAAATATGCCTTTGCCAGTATTTGATGAATTAGATGCGGCTGATGATTTCCTGTTGGTTATGCGTAATTTAGTGCGGGCGGCGACGCTTGAGCGGCTAACAATTATTATTGATGAGATTGAGTGGATTACGCCGCGAACCGCAGCGGATGAGCACTGGGAATCCGAATTTCTCGAATTTTGGCAGGCAATTCGTACGGCGCAATCAACATTTCCTCGATTTAACGTAATAATAGCAGGGGTAAATCCAGCAATTGCTGAGGAAAGCCGATTCGGGGATTTTCAAAATCCGCTTTTTGGTATCGTAACTACGATATTTTTGCGTGGGCTTTCCGTTTCCGAATCAAATGAATTGGTGCAAAAAATTGGGAAAATTGTTGGTATGCGTTATGACGCTACTGCACTCATATCGCTTTTTGAACAGTATGCTGGTCATCCGTTATTAACGCGTTTGGCTTGCAGTCATGTTGCGCAGATTGCTCAGGTGGCGGGTGAGCCATTTCCATTGAAGGTAGCAAAGGGAAGGCTAGATAAGCAGCGCGCTCTCCGTGATGACGAACTCGTTTTTTATGTTAGGCACGTTGTTGATGAGTTGGAGCGTTTTTATCCGGAGGAGTATAAATTTTTGGAGGCGTTGTCTGTTGGTGATATCCAAAAATTTCAGCAGGCCTCTGCACAAGGGCAGGCATGTACTCATCTGTTTCGCTATGGAGTTGTCTCTGCTCCTGAATACCCTTATGTCACTTATTCTGTTTTGGCAACCTATGTTGCAAGCGAGAATGCTCGTCGTGAGGGTCGCCCTTGGCGAATGCGCCTGACTGCATATGAAGATCGCGCTACTTTTCTTGCCGTTAGGCTTCGTGAGATAGCTGAAGATATGCGTGAACTAGAACGAGTTGCTAAGTGTGCAAAACAGCCAAGCTTGTTTGGCCCAAACTCTTTTCCTGAGGCAGATCATTTGCGCGATGCGCCAGTAGTCGAGGATCTACAAACTTTGGCTTCTGTGTTGAATATTTTAAATCGTTGCTTTGTTGAAAGTATTGATAGATATGGCAATTCTATTTCGGAGGGTAAATATTTTTTCCTCAAAATTAAGGCATCTTATCCATCGTTATTTGATGCTTTGCATCGAATTCGTGTTTATCGAAATAACTCGCATCATTTGGAACTTGTCCCGGGAGTGGAGGCTTCTCTTCGCGAGTATTTGGAGCGTGATCTGGAGGATAATCTTGCCAGTTCGGATCAAAAGTATTGGGCATTGATACAGCGCTGTTTGGATGAATTAATTCGCGCAATTCAACTTGAATTGGTTCGTCTGGCTTCCTAAGGGACGCTCTTCACAACGCCGCTTAACGTGGCAGCTTCGTATTTCGAGCGCGAAGCTGGGAGAGTCGTCGCAGCATTTTCGTTTCCAATGCCATTTCACTTAACGAGAGGGTCGCATTCGTGGCCCAGCAGCGACTCAATCGGGCTTGGTGCCCCTTGCTGGCCCCGTTCACACGGCCTGCGCCAACTGCCGCCGTGCCATGAACAGATTCGCCAGCGCGAACAGCGAGTGAATCTGCGCGGTGTTCTTCTCCAGGCCGCGATAGCGAACCTTGGTGAATCCGAAATGCCGCTTGATGATCCGAAACGGATGCTTGACCCATGCCCGGACTTTCGAGATCAGGTGATTGATCTGGCCGATCCGGTATGAGGCCTGTGCTGGAATGTTGATGGAATTGATTGCTCATCGCCGTGAACACGACAGGCCAGAATTGCCTGCTCAATAGTGAAACCGCAACTGCACCAACTGCAACTCATCCCCCACCACCCGATAAACCACCCGATGCTCATCCGTGATTCTGCGCGACCAGAATCCCGCCAGCGCGTGCTTGAGCGCCTCCGGTTTTCCAATCCCTAAAAACGGCTCGCGCTGAATCTCGCGAATCAGCTTGTTGATCCGCTCGACCATCTTGCGGTCCTGCTGCTGCCAGTACAAATAATCCTCCCAGGCAGCATCGGCAAAGACGATCTTCATTCCGCCAATTCCCGCTCCTGGCCCTTGCCGGAATTCAATTGCGCAATCGCGTCGAGCAATCTTTGTGCATTGGCTGGCGTGCGCAGCAGATGGGCGGTTTCTTCCAATGCCTTGTAATCCTCCAGCGACAGCATCACGACGGATTGCTGCGAATTGCGCGTGATGATTACCGGCTCGTGGTCATTGCAGACGCGGTCCATCGTGCTGGCGAGATTGGCGCGCGCGGTGGTGTAGGTCACGGCATCCATGGCTGGCTCCTCGATATGTACGGATTATTGTACATGTGATGTCCGACGTTGCCTCGCGCTTCAAACCCACCCGGTCGCCCCAGGCACCACTCGCTCCGCCAGACTCGCTGCGCCCAGCAGCGTCAGCCCCAGCAACACGACCAGCCCGCTGAACAGCGCCGCCAGCTTCACGATCACCGGCCATTCGGGCTTGCCGCGCAGCAGCGGCCAGGCCAGCGCCGACAGCGCCAGCCCCGCGACGCCTGGCCACAGCACCCACGGCCAGAGCCATTGCGCCACGCCGCCCACCAGCGCGACGGGCAGCTGGAAGATCAGCAGCCACAGCAGATCGCCCATCGTGGCTTCGGCATGCGCGGCGGAGCTGGCGAGGCTCGCGAGCGCGAGCACGGTAAGGCGAGCAGGGCGAAGCAAGGGCGGCTCCTTTCGGAAATGGGCTGCTGTGGAGGATCGCGCGGCGGGGCGGCATCATCCAGCTTCCGTCCCGACCGTTTCCGTCATGGCCTCGCAACCATCCACCGTCGATTTCCTGCTCGATACCGCTCGCCTGCCCGGCCTCGTCGCGAAACGCATGTTCGGCGAGTACGCGCTCTATCTCGATGGCAAGGTGGTCGGCTTCATTTGCGATGACGAGCTGTTCGTGAAGCCGACCACCTTGCCATCGA
>NZ_MUHU01000029.1 GCF_002105195.1 Derxia lacustris
GGCGTGGGGTGCGTCGACGGCGGGGTCGAAGGTGGATAAGCGGCGGTCTGTGCAGGCTTCAGGTCGGGCATCGCTCGCTGGCAAGCGTGGCGACCGATGCAGGTCGGGCCTCATTGCCCGGCGCTGTGGCCGTCAACCCTGGCGCCTGCGCCCAAGCGCTTCACCGCCCGCATCGCCGCCAGCGAGAACACCGCCGCCAGCCCGCCGAACATCAGCATCAAGCCTTCCCCGCCGAGCCGCCCCACCGCCACCCCCCCCGCCCCCGGCCCCAGCAGATTCCCCGCGCCCCACAGCAACCCCAGCGCCGCATTCGCCGCGACCAGCCGCCCGCCGCCGTAATGGCTGCCGGTCAGCACCATCGCCAAGGTGTACGTGCCGCCGGCCGCCGCGCCCATCACGCAGAGCAGCGGCCAAAGCAGCCAGTCGGCGCCGCTGCCGGCGGCCAGCGGCAGCGCGAAGGCGGCGAGCGTCATCGCCGCGCCGCAGCCGGCATGCACGCGGGCGCGGCCGATGCGGTCGGACAGCCAGCCGAGCGGAATCTGCATCGCGGCGTCGCTCCAGAACACCGCGCTAATCATCAGCGCCGAGCGCGCCTCGCCAAAGCCGTGCGCGAGGCCGTAGACCGGCATCAGTGCCAGCACTGTGCCGTCGAACACGGCAAACAGCAGCACGCCGGCGGCGATGGACGGCGTGGCGCGCAGCAGCATGGCCAGCCCGGCGAGGCCGCCGCCGGCTTCCTCGGCGTCGTGCTCGAAGTCGCCGCGCGTGGCCAGCACGAAGCCGCAGGCGACCAGATGCAGCGCCGTCACCAGCCCGAGCGCGGCCCAGCCGTCGGCACCCAGCCCCGCGAGCAGCCCCGGTCCGGCGGCCTGGCACAGCGTGTAGATGGTCGCGTACAGCGCCACGAGGCGGCCGCGCCGGCGCTCGTCGGCCAGATGGTTGAGCCAGGCTTCGCCGAGCACCACGCCCACGCCGTCGCAGCAGCCCATGAGCAGGCGCGCGGCGATCCACACCGGCAGGCTGGCGCTGGCGCCGAGCGCAAAGGTGGCGAGCATCGAGCCGAGCGTGGCGAGCAGCATCAGCCGCTTGACCGTGCCGAGCCGCGTGAGCAGCGGCGACGCCAGCGCGCCGAGCGTCAGCCCCACGGCCGGCAGCGCCGCCATCAGGCCGATGGCTTCGGCGGAATGGCCGGCGGCGGTCATGCGCACGGTGACCAGCGGCGCGGTCAGGCCGGTGGCGATGCCGACGATGGCGATGCTGGAGATGACGGCGGCCAGATCGGCGTGGCGCGTGGCCGTGGCTGGCGCGGCGGGGAGGGCGTGTTGCTGGAGGGACATCGCGGGCGGTCACGGAAGCGGGGCGCGGATTGTGCCCGCGCGCCGCTGCCGTCCTAGCCCGGCGCGATCTCGTTCGAGACCTCGATGAGATTGCCGTCCGGGTCGCGGAAGTAGACCGACAGGATCGGCCCGCGCGCGCCGGTGCGCCGCACCGGTCCGTCTTCGATGGCGACGCCGGCGCGGCCGAGTTCGGCGATCACCGCGTCGAGCGGCGTGACGGCGATGAAGCACAGGTCGGCCGAGCCGCGCGTGGGCGCGGCGGCCTTGGGCTCGAACTCGCGGCCGGCCTGATGCAGGTTGATCTTCTGCCGGCCAAAGGCGAGCGCCTTGCGGCCGGCACCGAAGCTGACGACCTCGAAGCCCAGCACCCGGGCGTAGAAGTCGCAGCTCGCGTCGATGCTGGCGACGGTGAGCACGAGATGGTCGAGACGGTCGATCTGCATGGCGGGCTCCGGTGGCGGCGGCAGTCAGGACTGGCGCCAGAGCGGATTGTTCACGCACTCGATCGCGCCGGCCGGGAAGGCCGACAGCTTGACCCGGTCGTCGCCCTGATTGCCGCCGAGCAGCACCACGCGGCCACCGTTGTCGCCGACGTAAAAGCCGACGTGATGCCGGTTCTCGCCCACGCTCACCACGACGATGTCGCCGCGCTTGCGGTCGGTGGCGTTGGTGCGCCTGGCCAGTTCCGGCGGGCTTCCGGCGTCCTGCCATTGGGCCCAGCTGTTGGCCAGTCCGGGGCTGGCGGGCGGGGCCGGCAGGGCGGCAAATGCCCGGCTCGCACCGGCAAGCATCAGGCTGCCGCCGGCGGCGGCCACCTCGGCGTTGAAGCGCGTGAGCACCCAGGTGACGAAGGCGCCGCACCAGGCGGTGGCATCGCCGTGGTCGCCGAAACCGGGCGCCACCGCATCGAGGTATTCGCAGATGCGCGGATTGCTGGCGTCGCGGGTATGGCGGTTGCGCTCGACCTGTCCGAGCTCGCCATAGGCCCAGTCGAGCCAGGGCGCCTCGTCGCGCAGATGGCGCGCGGCGAGGGCGCTGGCCGGGGCGGCCGGCGGCGAGCCGACGGTCGTGGTCGGCAGCACCGATGTGCCCTGATAGCCGAGCAGCTCGCGGTTGAGTTCGTCGTCGATCTCGTCAAGGCTGGCCGGCGCATTTTCCGCCAGCCTGGGCAGCGCCAGATCGCAATCGCGCGGCGCCAAGCCGCTGGCGGCGGCGAGCGCCGCCGCGCGTTCCTTCTTGAGCCGGTAAAGCACGACCAGCGCGCGCAGATCGGCATCGAAGCGGCCGGCGCTGCCGGCGCCGCTGCGGAAGTCGAAATCGAGCAGCGTGGCGAGCGTGGCGCCGAGGCCGCTGGCGCCGCCGCCGAGCGTGCCGCCGGCGCGCAGCCGGGTGCCGGCACTGGCGGCCGAGCTGGCGCCGGCGATGGCCGGGCGCTGCATGATGGCTTCGTAGAGCGTGGGCGTGAGCTGGTCGAGCAGCGGCGTATAGCCGTTGTCGTTCTGCCACTTGTTAAGCGCGATGCGGGTTTCGCGGTCGAGCACGCTCGACGGCGCGACGCCGAGCCGGACCTGGAGCGCGGCGATCTCGCGCCGCGTGAGCTGGCTCTCGAAATCGTTGAGCCCGGCCGCCATGCCGGCCGGCGCATCGCTGCTTTTGGCTGCCGCTGCGCCGCCTCCGCCACTGCCATCCGCCGGCGGGGTGGCGATGGACGGCAGCGGCGCATTGCCGGTGCCCTTGGCGGCGGTTTCCTCATCGGCGCGCAGGCGGCCGGCGGCGCGCAGCTTGACCACGCGGCTCAGCACGTCGAACCAGAACGGCGCGCCAAGTGCGATGAAGGCGGTGGTCAGCACCAGGCCGGCGAGGACGCGCAGCCAGTTCAGGCTGCCGCTGCTCTGCATCGCCATCGAGCGTAGGCCGATCTCGGCGCGCTCGTCGACCTTGGCGGTGCAGAGCCAGCCGTCGGGCTGAGGCTTTGCCGGATCGAGGCTGACGGTCACGGGGCGGTAGGCCGTCCGGCTGCATTCGGTCACGCATTGCTGACAGCTTTGGCCGGAATCGGGCGTGTTGCCCTCGGCCTTGGCAAGTGCGACGGCGGCTGCGGGCGCCTCGCAGCTCTTGCGGCAGACCTGCTCGCAGCGGGTGATCTGGGTCAGACCGATTTCGGTGCCGCGCTCGGTCGCGCCGGGCAGCGGGCCGACCGCCACCTTGCAGAACTGCGCCGCCTTGTTGGTCGGCGTCCAGCCGATCGGCAGGCTGGCCAGCAGATTGCCCCGGTCGCCCATGCAGTCGCGGATCGCCGCGAGGCTGGATTCGCTCCGGGCGCATTCGGCGAACAGCTCCGGATTGCGCGCAAACAGCCGCGCGAGCCGCTGGTTCGGCCGCTCCTGGCCGATCAGCGTGATGAGCGCCGCCTTGGCTTCCTCCAGAAAGCCGGCGGCTTCGCCCATTGCGCGCCGCACGTCTTCGGACTTGCTCACGGTGCGCGCCGCGCGCACCCAGGCCGAGATGTGGGCGAGGCAGGCATGGGCATGGCGCAGGGTGGTGTAGGTCTCGCTCTCGTTGGCCGGCTTGTCGGTCGTCCGACCCGATACCGGCGACGGGTAATGGCCGAGCGCCACTTCCACCGCCGGCAGCACCGCGAAGGGGATGACTTCGAGCCAGCTTTTCGGCTCGGACAGATAGGCGCTGGCGAGCTTGTCGGCTTCCGTGGCGTTGGGGTCGCCGTCCTTCTTTGGCCCGTCGTTGGCCGAGCCGCCGCGTTCGCCCTTGGCGATGTAGCCCGGAATCGCGCAATAGGTCTTCACGTCGCCGAGCCGGTATTGCAGCTGGGCGATGTCCTTGTCCTGCATGAAGGCCGGGCGCAGCCGGTTGTAGGCATCGGTCAGGCTGGCCGACAGGCGCGCTTCGGGCGCCTGGGCCGAGCCGGTGGCGGGGCGCGGATCGGGCTTGCCTTCGCGCTCGGCGGCGACGCGCTCGCCCAGGTTGGCCAGCGCGGCACGGGCTTCGGGCTCGCTGGCCAGCCGCTCGACGATGTTGAGGCTGTCGAGGTTGAGGCTGGCCGCCACCGCAAAGCCGATCAGGAAGGTTGCCTTGGCGCTGCGGCGCCGGAACCAGCCGTTGGCGCGGTCGCCGATCAGGCTGAACCAGGCCGCGATGGCGTTCTCGAAGCCGGTCCAGTCGCCCTCGTGGCCGACCGCCAGCCCGCGCAGCGTCTTGCGGATGCGGGTGGCGTCGGAATCGTCCTGGTTGCCGTCGAGCGCATCGAGGAAGGCGCTCGGCGTGGCATGGCTGTCGGACGGCGGGCGGCCGCCGCTGGCCGGATCGAGTTCCATCAGCAGGGCGCGCGCGAACACGTCGGGCGGAATCTCGGACGGGCCGCGCGCCAACCAGCTGTCGGGATCGGCGGGCTTGTCGCCGGCCGACAGCGCGAACACCAGCGGATTGGCCAGCACCCGCTCGCGCAGGTCGCGACTGCGTCCGCAGGCTTCGAGCAGCATGCGGTAGAGCACGACCGAACGGCCCTTGAACAGCGTGCCGTCGATGGCTTCCTGCAGCGAGGTGACCAGCAGGGCCACCACGGCGTAGATCAGCACCAGGCCGATCACCAGGTCGAGGATGTCGTTGTCCATGGCGGATCAGGCGATGTCGTTGAAGAAGGCGTGGTTGCCGATGACGGCGCTCGGCGACTTGCCGCGCGCCCAGTAGGTGAGCTCGCGCGCGGCCCGGGTCACGTAATGGCGCGCGCCGCGGGTCGGGTCGGCGATGCCGCCGTCGAGCAGCCGCTCGGCGATGGCGCGGGCGCGCCGATAGTCGTCGTCGGGCCGGGCGTCGAGCGCTTCGAGCTTGCGGCGATTGGGATCGTCGAGGTTCCAGCAGCTGAACTGTTTCGGGTCGAGGCAGACCGCCGAATGCGTGGTGCGGCCGCGATAGCCGCTGCGCTTGCGGTTGTCGATCACGCAGGCGACGGCTTCCATGCCGGCCTGCGATTCGCCGCGCGCCTCGCCCCACAGCGTCTTGGCGACGATCTCGATCTCGCGTGCGCGGAAGGCGGCATCGGGCCGGGCCGGCGTCGGCTCGGGCGCGAAGGCGCTGGCCGGCGGCGTGGCGCTGCGCTGCGCGAGGCGCGGCCGGTCGGCCTCGGTGAGCGTGGCCGGATCGTTGCGCAGATAGGGCTTGACGCTGTACCAGTCGAGCACCGGCGCGATGCGGCCGAACACCGCATTGGCGCCCTGGCTGGCGAGCGGATCGATCTCGCCGATGTGCATGCCGAGCAGGGCATCGTCGGCGGTCCAGACGGCGCCGCCGCTGTCGCCGGGCCGGGTCGGCGCGCGGGTGGCGTAACCCACGGCGTCGAGCAGGAAGTAGTCGGGATAGTCGTCGCCATCGGGGATGCTGACCTTGCCCGACCAGTTGATGCGCAGCGCGCCGGCCAGCGGCCCGTCGGTGCGGCGCAGGCTTACTGCGCGGTCGGGCGCGAGCTGGTCGTCGATGCCGGTCGGCAGCGCATCGGGCCGGGCGGCGAGCAGTTCGCGCAGCTCGGCGAGTACCAGCGCATCGATCTCGATCAGGCCGGCGTCGATCGGGCTGCGCGGCAGCTCGGCGGCATCGAGGCCGACGGCGGGCTGCCATTCGCGCAGCTTGCCGGCGAGGTCGAGCGCGCGGTCGCCAAAGCTGAGCGCGAACCGGTCGTCCCAGCGCGCGCGGGCATCGGGTGCCAGCACATGGCCGGCGCTGAGCAGGTAGTTGCGGTTGGGCGCGAGCCGGTCGCGCACCAGACAGGTGGCGGTGCCGGTGCCGGTCGGCACGGCCAGGCGTTCGAGGCCGATGGCGTTCTGCGCCCGCGCCGGCGCGGCGCGCAGCCGGCGCAGCCGCAGCGGCGGCAGCCCGGGCGCCAGCTGCCAGCGGGCCGGCAGCGCCGCGAGCGGAATGCCGTCGGCGACGGCAAGGCTGAATTCCCAGCGCGCCGGATCGAGCGGCAGGGCAATGGCATGCACCGCGCCGGCATCGAGCCAGTCGGGCAGACCCCGGGCCAGCCCAGCCAGCTGGCGCCCGGCGTGGCGGAACGCGGCTTGCAGCGCGCGGCGTGCGCGGGCGGCGCTCATGGCGTGGCTCCGGCGGCGGGCTTGGCCGGCAGGCCGAGCGCGGCGGCGCTGCCGAACAGGTCGGCGCTGCAATTGGCGCGCAGGGCTTCGGCCGTGACGCTGGCGCGCCGGGCCTCGTGGTCGGTCTGCCATTGCCGGGCCACGCCGATGGCATCGAGCAGGGTGGCGCGGGTGTCGCCGAGCAGCTTCCGCAATTCCTTCATCGAGCAATCGTCGAAGGCCGACAGGTCGCTGGCGTTGAGCGGCTCGGCGGGCTTGCGCGCGCCCTGTCCGGTGGCTATGCCGTTCTGGACATTGGGCAGGCCTTGCTTGATCGCAGCCACTTCGGTGGCGAGCTCAGCCACGATCTTGGCGAACTGGTCAGGCTTGGCCAGCGCAGGTGCGCGATCGTTGAGCGCTTGCAGCAGCCGCCGGTTCACTTCCGAAACGCGCTGGCGCAGGTGCGGGCCGGCGTCGCGCAACTCGGCGTCGATGGCGCGCAGCTTGGCCAGCTCCCTGCGTCCGCTTTCCAGGTCTTCGCGTTCCAGCGCCTGGAGCTTGAGCAGGCTGTCCTTGTAGCTGGGGCCGCTTGAGCCGCTGGCGGTTGCCGCCCCGACTTCGTTGAGGCGCTTCTGTAGCGTGGTCGGTGCCGGGCCGCCCGCCTTGCGCACGCGCGGCCGAGCCGAGAGCTGCAGGCTGTTGAAGTTTCTTTCGTATTCGCGCAGGCCACGGTCGAGTTGGTCGATGGCCAGCGCCAGCCCGTAGCCGCTGGCCGAGTACCAGCCGGCTTCGTGCGCGCGACACACGCTCGACCCAGCCGAACAGTTGCGGTCACCGGCCGGATAGAGATCGACGCTCGCCAGCGTCATCGCGCACGAGGTCTGGCGCGCGGCTTCGAGATAGAGCTTGTCGCGGTCGGGGATGCCGGAGGACAGCAGGCCGTAGGTGCCGAGCGCGACGGCGGCGGCGTCGCGCGTGAGGCTGGCCGACGGATCGGCGAGCAGCGCGGCGCCGACCAGCGCGCCGAGCGGATAGAGCAGGGCGTTGTAGGCGCTGGCGATCTGCATGCGCTCGACGCCGAGCCGGGTCAGCTGGCGCCGGCGCAGGTCGGCATCCCACAGGTCGTGGCCGAGGCCGGCGGCGTAGTCGTCGAGCCGGGTTGGCGGTGGCTGGCAGGCGTCGCGCGTGTCGCCGGCGATGCAGTCGGTGGGCCGGCTGGCCGCCTGCCCGTCGTTGCGGCCGAAGAAGCGGTCGTCGTCCTGCGATGGCACCGGGTTGAGCACGCTGCATGCCGCCAGCGCGGCGACCGCGAGCCAGGTCATGCCGGCCCGCAGGCCATGCCGGCGCGCGCCGGGTGTGATGAATGCTGCCGTGTCGATCCGCGCCATGCGGCCCCCGATGACGGTACGGCGGCCTCGATGCGGGCTGCCGGATTGTTGTCACCGAAGCATTCGATGCGGTTCTGGCACGCACCAGTTGGACAAGCTTGGCCTACCCGAGCCGCCTCAGCTGTTGCGAGCGATCACCCGCGCGTGCATCGGCCCCGCCGACAGCACCACCAGCACCACTCGCATCACATGCGCCGCCACCACCACCGGCGTGCCCAGCCCCAGATTGCCCGCCGTCAGCGCCATCTCCGAGATGCCGCCCGGCGCGCCGGCCAGCACCAGCGTCGGCAGCGCCAGCCCCGATGCCGCCGCCACCGCCCAGGCGAGCAGCACGCACAGCGCCAGCGCGACCGCATTGCTCATCACCACCGCCGCGACGAAGCGTGGCGCGCCGGTCAGCATCGAGCGGTCGAAGCGCGCGCCGAGCGCGGCGCCGATCAGCACCTGCGCCGCATCCACCGCCGGCAGCGGCAGATGGCCGTCGAGCCCGCCCGCGCCGGCCGCCAGCGCCGCGCCGAACAGCGGCGCCAGCACCCACGCATTGGGAATGCCGGCGCGCGCCGCCAGCCAGCCGAGCGCCGCGTTGGCCGCCAGCAGCCCGGCCATCGCCGGCCACGCCAGCAGCGCGCCCGACACCTGCCAGCTGTCGCTGCCATGCACGCCCAGCAGCACGAACAGCGGCGGCAGCGTGACCACCACGATGAGCACGCGCAGGCTTTGCGCAATGGCAACCCGGTCCACGCGCGCGCCGGCGCGCTCGGCCAGCACCGACATTTCCATCGCGCCGCCCGGCATGCTGGCAAACCACGCCGTGCCCGCATCGAGCGCGCACCAGCGCCGCAGCAGCGCGCTGCCGACCCAGGCCAGCAGCGGCGCGCTCGCCGCGATGAGCAGCAGCCATCCGCCCACGCTGGCCACCGCGCCCAGCACCGGCGGGGTGAACTGCAAGCCGAGCGCAGTGCCGACGATCCACTGCCCGGCAAAGCGCCCGCGCCGGGGCGTGCTGCCGGTGCGCGGCCCCAGCCGCAGCGCCGCCATCACGAACAGCGAACCCAGCATCCACGGCAGCGGAATGTGCAGCGCGGCAAAGCCCGCGCCGCCGAGCGCGCAGGCCGCGAGCGTCAGCGCGTGCTTCAGGCAAACACCCAGAGCCGTTCCGGCGGAATCTCGACCCAGCGCCGGCCGGCCTCGATGGGCGCGTTGCCATGCGCGCGCACCAGCGTGCCGGCGCTGTCGAGCACGTATTCCCAGCGGTCGCCCAGGTACATCGACGTGACCAGATCCATCGGCAGGCAGTTGGGGCCGGGGCCGGCCGCGAGCTTCACGCCCTCGACCCGCACCACGCCGACCGCCTCGTCGCCGATGCCGCCCGGCGCGGCCTGGCCACGGCGCTTGCCCCAGAGCTTGTGCTCGCCGAGGTCGAGGCAGATGTCGTCGTCGGTGCGCGACCTGACGCGGCCCTTGAGCGTGTTGTTGGTGCCCATGAAGCCGGCGACGAACAGCGACGCCGGCTGGCTGTACATCTCGGTCGGCGTGCCTTGCTGCTCGATCTTGCCGCCGTTGAGCAGCAGGATGCGGTCGCTCATCGCCATCGCCTCGCCCTGGTCGTGCGTGACCACCAGCGCCGACAGTTGCAGTCGCACGATCAGCTCGCGCAGCCAGGCGCGGGCTTCCTCGCGCAGCTTGGCGTCGAGGTTGGACAGCGGCTCGTCGAGCAGGATGACCGGCGGGTTGTAGACCAGCGCCCGCGCGATGGCCACGCGCTGCTGCTGGCCGCCCGACAGCTGGTGCGGATAGCGCGCACCCAGATGACCGAGGCCGAGGTTCTCGAGCGCATCGCCGACGCGCTCCTTGATGGTCGCGGCATCGGTCTTGCGCAGCTTGAGGCCGTAGGCCACGTTGTCGAACACCGTCTTGTGCGGCCACAGCGCATAGCTCTGGAACACCAGGCCGAGGTTGCGCTGCTCGGCCGGAATCTCGATGCGGCCGGCGCCGTCGAACACCGTCTTGCCGGCGATGGCGATGCGGCCTTCATGCGGCTGCTCAAGCCCGGCCACGGCGCGCAGCAGCGTGGTCTTGCCGCTGCCCGACGGGCCCAGCAGCGAGATCACCTCGCCGCGATGCAGGTCCATCGACACGCCCTTGAGGATGGGGTTGTCGCCATAGCTGAGCCTCAGGTCGCTGACGCTCAGGACGGTGGTGGCAGCGTTCATCGTGCTTGCCTTGTGCGGTTGTGCGGTTGCAGTCGTCATGGCCGTCTCACTTGTGCAGGTTGATGCCGAAGCGCAGCGCAATCGCCAGCCCGGTGCCCACGAGGGCGATGTTGATGAGCGAAAGCGCGGCCACCACATCCACCGCGCCGGTGGACCACAGCGAGACCAGCACCGAGCCGATCACCTCGGTGCCCGGCGCCAGCAGATAGACGCCGGTCGAATACTCGCGCTCGAAGATCATGAAGATGAGCAGCCACGACGCGAGCAGCCCGTTGCGGATCAGCGGCAGCGTGATGTCGCGCAGCGTGCGGCCGGCGCTGGCGCCGGTGAGGCGCGCGGCTTCTTCCAGCTCGGGCGCCACTTGCAACAGCGCGCTCTGGATCAGCCGCATGCCGTAGGCCAGCCACACCACCGTGTACGCAATCCAGATGCTGATGACCGTGCTGCGCAGCGGATTGAGAAAGGGCACGAACAGGAAGACCCAGAAGATCGCCAAGCCAGCGAGCAGGCCCGGAATGGCGCGCGGCGTCATCACCAGATAGTCGACGATGCGCACCAGGCCGTCGTGCTTGCGGTGCGTGCTCAGGCCGATGGCGGCATAGCAGGCCACGGCAATCGCGCCGCCCACCGTGCCGATCAGGATGGAGTTGACGATGGCGCGCACCATCGTGCGGTCCTCGAACACCTGGCGGAAGTTGTCGAGCGTGAGCACGTCGAGCAGGTTCACGCCCTCGCCCCAGCTGGTCACGAAGGCGCGCAGCGTCACGCCGGCCAGCGGGATCAGCACCGTGAACAGCAGCCACAGACCCACGATGGCAAACGCCGCGAACTTCCACTTGCCCAGCATCAGCGGACGCTGGCGCGCGGCCTTGCCCTTGATGCTGGCGTAGCGGTTGGCGGTGCGCAGCAGCAGGCGTTGCAGCAGCACCAGCGGCAGCGTGACCGCGATGATGCAGACCGCCACCGCCGCCATCAGCTGGTAGCTGGGCGTGCCGAGCTTGCTGCTGAGCTTGTACAGATAGGTGGTCAGCACGAGATGGCCTTCGGGGTCGCCCAGCACCAGCGGCAGACCGAAGATCTCGAAGCCGAGGAAGAACATCAGCACGCCGGCATACAGCAGCGCCGGCGCGATCAGCGGCACGCTCACATGCAGCGCCACCTTGAACGGATTGGCACCGGCGATGCGCGCCGCCTCTTCCACATCGCTGCCCAGATTGCGCAGCGCCGACGACGAGTACAGGTAGACGTGCGGCACATGCGTCAGCCCCGCGACCAGCGCAATGCTGAACAGCGAGTAGATGTTCCACGGCACAAAGCCGAACAGCTTCTCGGCCCACACCGAGGCAAAGCCCACCGGCCCCATCGCCACCACATAGCCGAAGGCCAGCACCACCGGCGAGATGAACACCGGCACCAGCAGCAGCGGCTCCAGCAGGCGGCGGCCGGGCAGGTCGGTGCGCACCATCAGGAAGGCCAGCGCCGCGCCGAGCGGCAGCGAGATCGCCGCCATGCCGAGCGCGATCGCCACCGAGTTGCGGCCGGCGACCCAGAAGTCCTCATCCTCGAAGATGAAGCGGAAGGCGTCGAGCGTGGCCGAGCTGCCCTTCATGAAGAAGGCGCCCGACAGAAAGCTCTGGTACAGGATCAGCAGCAGCGGCGTGAGCACGCAGACGGCCAGCACGCCCACGACCGCCACCCGCGCGGTCGGGAAGGGCAGGCGGGCCGGGCGCGTGCGCCTGCCGTGGCCATCGTCGCCGGCATGCTTGCCGTGCGGAAGGGCGGTCGCGGGCGTGCTCATTTCGGGCTCTTCACGGCGTTCCACTGCTTGAGGAATTCAAGCCGCTTTGCCTGGTCGAGATAGGTGAGCAGCCCGGGCCCGATGACGATGGGCTTGAGCGCATTGCCGAGCTGGGCCTGCAGGCCGCTGATGGTGGTGTCGCCCTTCACGTCGGAGCGGATCGCGAACAGGTCGGCGTCGCTCGCGATCACGGTCTGGCCGCGCTGCGACAAGATGTATTCGAGAAACACCTTCGCCGCGGCCGGATGCTTGGCGCCCTTGGCGATGAACATCACCCGGCTCATCACCAGCGTGTAGTCGGTCGGAAAGCTCACGCCGATGCTCGGGTCCTTGGCGGCGCGGGTCAGCGCGTAGGAGCCGAGCAGGTTGTAGCCGATCAGGTTCTCGCCCGAGGCGATGCGTTCCATCATCGTGCCGGTGCTCGACTGCACGCGCACGCCGGTCTGGCCCATCGCTTTCGCCAGCTCCCAGAAGCCGGCCGGATTGGTCAGCGCGTCCTGGCTGTGGAAGCTGAAGCCGACGCCGCTCTTCTCGGGGTCGTAGGTGGTGACCTTGCCCTTGAACTTGTCGGCCTTGGCGGTGAGCAGTCTGGTGAAGTCGGCGTGGGTCTTGGGCACGTCGGCGGCATCGACCAGCCGCTTGTTGTAGACGAAGCCGACCGGCTCGTAGGTGGTGCCGAAGGCTTCGTTCTTCCAGATTGCCCAGTCGGGCAGCTTGCTGGCGTCGCTGAGCTTGTAGGCCAGCGCATAGCCGTCGTTGACCAGCTTGACCTGCAGGTCCATGGCCGACGACCACATCACGTCGGCCGAGGCGCCGGCGGCGCTTTCCGAGATGAAGCGGTTGTAGACCTCGGTCGAGTTCATGTCGTGGTACTCGACCTTGATGGCCGGGTAGAGCGCCTCGAAGTCGCGCAGCAGCGGCGCGATCTGCTTCTGGTCGGTGGCGCTGTAGATCACGACCTGGCCCTCGACCTTGGCCTGGGCGATGTCGGCGGCGCTCTGGGCGCGCGCCGCGCCGCAGGTGCCGAGGGCGGCGAGCGCGAGCGCGATGGCCCGGCGCCTGATGACGATGTTCATGCTGTCTCCTCGTGTTTTTCAGAAGCGGTGCTGCACGCCGACGCCGAAGCCGGACTGCTGGCTGCCGACAGGCGTCTGGTCGCGGAACACGCCGGTCGGCACGCGGCCGCTCGCGTCGTCCTTGCTGCTGCGCGCGCTGGCCGCCACCGCATAGAGCCAGGTGCGCTTCGACAGGTTGTAGGTGAGCTTGCCGGCGAGCATGGCCGGATTGGAATCGGTATCGCGCTTGTTCTCGTAGTACACGCCGCCGTAGAGCGTGACCGCCTGCGTGAGCGGCGCGCTGGCGCCGAGCCAGTAGAGGTCGCCCCGGTTGTGCGGCGTGGCGGCGCTCGGCACGGCCGGCGCGCGGGTGGTGGCGCGCACGCCGGCGTAGAGCTTGGCCGGGCCGAAGTCGTAACTGCCCGAGCCGACGACGCTGCGGTTGCGGGTGGAGGCGGGCAGCGCCTCGGTGCCGCCGCTGCGGCCTTCGTCGAAGCTCAGTTGCGCCGATACCGCGCCCTTGTTGTAACCGAGGCCGTAGCCGTAGGCGCTGTTCGAGCCGGTGGCGCCGGCGACCTCGCCAAAGCTGTAATGCGCGCCGAGCGTGAAGGCGTCGAACTTGCCGACGTACTTGACGGCGTTGCTCACGCGGCTGGTGTAGCCGGTGGCCGGCACGCTGGCGGTGGACGTGAGCCAGGAGTACTGCGGCGCATAGCCCATGAAGTCGTGCGGCAGCACGAAGTCGTACACGGTGGTCGAGTTGCGGCCGAGCATCACGGTGCCGAGGCCCTTGCGCTCCAGCCCCACGTAGGCGAGCCGGCCCCAGATCGCCGAGCCGCTCGCGCCGGTATCGAGGTTGACCTCGCCTTCCAGGTTGAACACGGCGCGGTTGCCGTCGCCCAGATCCTCGCTGCCGCGAAAGCCGAGCCGCGAGGTGTTGAGGCCGCCGGAATTGACGCGCCACATGCCGTCGCCGCCGCTGTTGTTGCGGGTGCGGTACTCGATGCCGGCGTCCATGATCCCGTAGATCGTCACCGAGGATGCGGCCGGCGCGGTCTGCGCGAACGCGGCTTGCGTCGCGCCCAGGCCGGCGACCAGGGCGCATGCGCCCATCGCTTGAAGCTTCATTTCGTCTCCCCCTTTGCGGGTCTTGTCGTTGTCGTCGCGTGCTGCGGCGAGGTGCAAGTTAGGGACGGAGGCTGTCGAAATTCTGGCGATGGCCGGCAGGTTGCGGCGGCCAAGGGGCGTTCCCCTGGGGAGACGGCGCGGCGCTCAGGGAAAGTCCCGTGTCGCGGCGGCCTTGCACAGGCTTGCACGGCGCTGCGTCGGCCTCGCGCTCCGGCGGGCAGGCGCCGCGCGCGAGGGCGCGTTCCTAGGGCGCAAAGCTGGCAATCCGCTGGCGATCGGGGCTGGGGAATGTCCCCGCGCTGCGCGGCTTGTCGCGGGCGGCGCGGCGCTCTTAACGTCGCGCCATTTCACGACCAAGGGAGAAGCCATGTCCGGCTTGTCATTCCGTCCCGATCCGATGGGCCGGTTGCGCCGCGTCGGCGCGGCCATCGCGGCGAGCGCCTTGCTCGCGGGTCCGGCGCTCGCGACCGAGATCGATGTCATGACCTCGGGTGCCTTCACCGCCGCCTACCGGGAGCTGGTGCCGGCCTTCGAGCACGACACCGGGCACACGATCAGATCGGCATTCGGTGCGTCGCAGGGCGGGGCGGCCGATTCGATCCCGAGCCGGCTCGATCGCGGCGAGCCGGCCGACGTGGTGATCCTGGCGCGCCCGGCGCTCGACGCCCTGGTGAAGGCGGGCAAGGTGGTGCCGGGCAGCGAGGTCGATCTCGTGCGCTCGTCGATCGGCATGGTGGTGCGCGCCGGTGCGCCCCGGCCCGACATCGCGACGGTCGAGGCGCTGAAGCAGACGCTGCTCGCGGCGAAGTCGGTTGCCTACTCGGCCAGCGCGAGCGGCACCTATCTCTCGACCGAACTGTTCCCGAAGCTCGGCGTGGCCGAGGCGATCGCGCCGAAGCTCCAGCGCATCGAGAGCGCGCGCGTCGCGGCGGTGGTGGCGCGCGGCGATGCGGAGATCGGCTTCCAGCAGGTGAGCGAGCTGCTGCCGGTGCCGGGCGTGGACTTCGTGGGCGTGCTGCCCGAGGGCGCCCAGCGCGCGACCTTCTTCTCGGCCGGCATCACCACGACGGCGCGCGCGCCCGAGGCGGCGCGGGCGCTGATCCGCTACTTCGGCTCGCCGGCCGCCGCGCCGGTCATCGAGCGCACCGGGCTGGAGGCCTTGCCGGCGCGCTGAAGCGAGGCGCTCAGGCGCCGTTGCGCACCGGATCGGCGCCGATGACCGGCGCCGAGCGGCGGTACAGGAACAGCGCCGCGCTCAGGCCGCACAGCGCCGCGACGCTGAGCCAGGCGCCCGGCGCGGCCTTGTCGCCCGTGGTCTCGATGAGCCAGGTCGAGATGGCCGGCGTGAAGCCGCCGAACACGGCGGTGGCCAGGCTGAATGCGAGCGAGAAGCCCACCACGCGCACCTGGGCCGGCATCACCTCGGTGAGCGCTGCGACCATCGCGCCGTTGTACAGGCCGAAGTAGCTCGACAGCAGCAGCAGCACCGCGAGCAGCCGGTCGAAGCTCGGTGCCTGCGCGAGCCAGTGCAGCGCCGGATAGGCGGTGAGCATCGCGACGAAGGCCACGCCCACCAGCAGCGGCTTGCGGCCGAAGCGGTCGGACAGCGTGCCGCCGACCGGCAGCCAGACGAAGTTCGACAGGCCGACGAACACCGTCACCAGCAGGCTCTCGGCGGTGCTCAGATGCAGCACGGTCTTGCCGAAGGTGGGCGTGTAGACGGTGATGAGATAGAAGGTCGAGGTCGTCATCGAGCTGAGCAGCATGCCGGCGATGACGAGGCGCCAGTTGGCGCGCATGGTGCGGAACACCTCGGCCGTGGTCGGGTGATGGCGCTGGGCCTGGAAGGCGGCGGTCTCGGTCAGGCTGCGGCGCAGGAAGAAGATGAAGGGCACGATCATGCAGCCGACGAAGAAGGGCACGCGCCAGCCCCAGGCCGCGACCTCGGCCGCGTCGAGCGACTGGTTGAGGCCGTAGCCGAGCAGCGCCGCGAGCACCACCGCCACCTGCTGGCTGCCCGACTGCCACGAGGTGTAGAAGCCCTTGCGGCCCGGCGTCGCGATCTCCGACAGGTATACCGACACGCCGCCCAGCTCGGCGCCCGCCGAGAAGCCCTGGAGCAGCCGGCCGATCAGCACGAGCGCCGGCGCGAGCAGGCCGATGCTGTCGTAGCCGGGCACGAAGGCGATCAGCAGCGTGCCGCTGGCCATGATCGCCAGCGTCACGATCAGCCCCTTGCGGCGGCCGACCTCGTCGATATAGGCGCCGAGCACGATGGCGCCGAGCGGGCGCATCAGGAAGCCGGCGCCGAACACTGCAAAGGTTTGCATCAGCGAGGCGAATTCGCTCGCGGCCGGGAAGAACACGCGCGCGATGTGGGTCGCGTAGAAGCCGAACAGGAAGAAGTCGAACTGTTCGAGAAAGTTGCCGCTGGTCACGCGCAGCACGGCGCCGAGGCGCGAGGCGCGGCGCCCGCCGTCGGCGGCGGTCGAAGGGGTGGTCATGGATGTCTCCTCGATGGGATGGTGGTCGGGCGACGCACCGCCGGAAAGGGCGGTGGAGGCTGTCGTTGTGGAGCGCCGCCGACCTGGCGCGGCGCATGGTCGAAGTCCTGCCTGTCGAATCGCTGGCAGGGGATCGCCGGTCGTGCCGGACGCAACGCGCCCGGCCGCGAGGCTTCAGTCGGCGCCGAGGCGCAGCCGGTCGGGCTGGCGCTTCTCGATCGCATGCTTGAGCAGGGCGGCGCAGCGGAACACGCCGTGCGCGAACTTGCCGTAGGGCAGGGTGAGGAAGAGCGCCATCACCACGCCCAGATGCAGCGCGAGCAGCAGCGCCATCGCCGGGCCGTCGCGGCCCGCGAGCAGGCCGAGGCCGGTGGCGCTGGTGAGCAGCAGCAGTGCGATGAAGCCGCGATCCATCGGCCGTTGCGCCGGGTCGCCGCGCTGCGGATCGCGCCTGAGGTTGAGCCACAGCAGGCCGGCCGGGCCGACCAGCAGGCCGACGCCGCCCGCCGTGCCGAGCAGCACCGGCAGGCTGGTGAGCGCATAGGGCGCGTGCAGGTCGAGCAGGTAGTGGTAGAGCGTCGCGACGCCGGTCGCCGCGAAGCAGGCCATGAAGCCGCCCGCCGTCAGGTGGTGGAAGCGCCGCCGCGCGAGGCTGAAGGCGTCGTCGGCCTCGTTGCAGCCGTCGCCGTGGCCGCCGCCGAGATAGCGCAGCGTGATCGCGGCGCTCGCCGCCTCGGCGCCGGCCGCCGCGCTGATGCCGCCCGGCGCCAGCTCGCGCCAGAAGCGCCGCACGCCCATGCCGAGTGCCAGCACCGCCCAGCCGAACACCGCGCCGAACAGCGCCGCGAGCAGGTTGTGCGGAAACACCGCGTAGAAATTGCCCGCGAGCGGCGCATGCACGAGTCCGCCGGTGGCGGCGAGCGCGAGCGCCAGGAACAGCGCCAGCCCGACCGACAGCGCCAGCGACAGCACGAGTCCGTTGGCGCGGTAGGCCGCGCCGAGCGGCGCCGGCCAGGCGAACTGCGCATAGCTGTCGAGCCGCACCTGCGCCATCGCGCGCGGCACGTTCACCGCGAACTCGTGCGGCGGCGCGTACTGGCAAGCGTGATAGCAGGCGCCGCAGTTGTGGCAGAGGTTGGCGAGATAGGCCACGTCGGCGGCGCCGAATTCGAGCCGCCGCGTCATCGCCGGGAACACGGCGCAGAAGCCTTCGCAATAGCGGCAGGCATTGCAGATCTGCATCTGCCGCGCGACCTCGGCGGTGTTGCTGTCGAGGGCGCGGATCGGGATCACGCGCGCGGCGGGGGCGGTCGCTGCGCCATTCGCTGACTTGGCGGAAGCGGCGCCGGCGGCGCGCGGCGCGGCGGCAGTCAGGGCATCAGGCGAACGCATGGCGGGCCTCCTTCGCGGTGTGGGTGCGCGCGGTGGCGAGGCGGCTCGCGGCGGCGGCACCGGCGCCGGCGATGCGGCCGAAGGCCGTGCCGATCGACATGCCGACGCCGGCCGTGTAGCCCTGGCCCAGCACGTTGCCGGCCATCATTTCGCCGGCGACGAACAGGTTGTCGCTCGGCTGGTCGGCGAAGCGCACGGCGGCGGTCGCGTCGGTGCGCAGGCCGAGGTAGGTGAAGGTGATGCCCGGCCGCAGCGCGTAGCCGTAGAACGGCGGGGTGTCGATCGGCAGCGCCCAGTGCGTCTTGGGCGGCGCGATGCCGTCGGTATGGCAGTCGTCGAGCGTCGTGTGGTCGAAGCGGCCGACGCGGCAGGCGGCGTTGTAGGCCGCGAGCGTCTCGACGAAGGGGCCGACCGGCAGGCCGAGCTGGCGCGCGAGGTCGTCGAGCGTGTCGGCGCGCGTGCCCGGAAACACCGGCGGCATAAAGCGGCCGACCGCCTTCGCGTCGATGATCGACCAGGCGATCTGCCCCGGCTGGCGCGCGACCAGCCGGCCCCAGATCGCATAGCGCTTGGGCCAGAAATCCTCGCCCTCGTCATGGAAGCGGCGCGCCTCGCGGTTCACCACCACGCCGAGCGACACGCAGTCGATGCGGGTGCAGATGCCGCCGTCGTAGAGCGGCGCGCGCGCGTCGATCGCCACGCAATGCGATTGCGACGGGTCGCCGATGCTGTCGGCGCCGGCGTCGATGAGCTGGCGCAGCAGCACGCCCTGGTTGAAGCGCGTGCCGCGGATGAGGAAGTTGTCGGCCGGCCATTCGCCGCGCTCGTCGCGACCCCAGGCCTCGCGCAGCCACTCGCGGTTGGACTCGAAGCCGCCGGCCGCGACCACGCAGCTGCGGGCCTCGAAGCGCTCGCCGTTGCGGCCGATGGCGGCGACGAAGCGGCCGTCGCGCAGCTCGATGCGCTCGACGGGCGTCTCGTAGCGCACCTGCACGCCGAGCTTTTCGGCGCTGCGGTAGTAGGCGTTGACGAGCGCCTTGCCGCCGCCCATGAAGAAGGCGTTGGTGCGCGCCACATGCAGCGCGCCCGACAGCGGCGGCTGGAAGCGCACGCCGTGCTTCACCATCCACGGCCGGCAGGTGGACGAGGCGCGGATCACGAGGCGCGCGAGCTGTTCGTCGGTGCGCCCGCCCGTCACCTTGAGCAGGTCCTGCCAGTACTCCTCTTCCGGGTAGGCATCGACCAGCACGTCCTGCGGCGCGTCGTGCATGCAGCGCAGGTTGCGCGTGTGCGCCGAATTGCCGCCGCGCAGCTCGCGCGGCGCCGATTCGAGCATCAGCACGCTCGCGCCGGCTTCGCGCGCGGTGAGCGCGGCGCACAGGGCGGCGTTGCCGCCGCCGATCACCAAAACATCCAGCATCCGGTTCTCCTCCAGGGTGGCCGGAATCTAGGAAGCGGTGATGGACGGCGCCAGACGCGGTCCGGCAAGGGGGCTTCAGCTTTCGTGAAGGGTGGCGCCGGGCCAGTCGCCGGCGCGCACCAGCTCGCGCACCACGTCGGCGAGCACGACGCGCGCCGCGAGCGCCGCCGGCGAGAGCTCGTCGTCGGACAGGCTGGCGAGCAGGTTGCGGCGCAGCAGCCCCGCGTCCGCGATCTCGGAGGCGACGATGCAGTCGCGCGGCAGCCGCACGCTGGCGGCGCCGGGCTGGATCGTCGCGCCGAGGCCGGCGCGCACCGCGTCCATGAGCACGGCGAGGCCGTCGATCTCGAAGGTCACGTCGGGCGTGAAGCCGGCGCGCGCGAAGCCGGCGTTGATGATCGAGCGCAGCCCGTGCTGGCCGGTCGGCATGATGAGCGGCACGCCGGCCAGCCTGCCGAGCGTGACCTGCGGTTCGCGCGGCAGGCCGGGCAGCTCGCGCGCGCCGAGCAGGAACAGCCGTTCGGTGAGCAGCGGCTGCACGCTCCAGCGCTGGGTGCCATCGGTGGCGAACAGCACGGCCAGATCGAGCTGGCGCGTCGCGAGCATCGACGCGAGATTGCCCGACAGACTCTCGACCAGCCGCAGCCGCACATCGGGATGGCGCTCGCGCATCGCCCGCAGCAGCGGCAGCGCCAGCACCGCCGACGTGGACGGCGCGAGCCCGACGCTGGCATGGCCCGACAGCCGCGCCAGCTGGGCCGCGCGCGCGGCATCGTCGGCATGGCGCAGGGCGAGCTGGGCCTGATGCAGGAAGGCGAGACCGGCCTCGGTCGGCCGGGTGCCGGTCGAGCTGCGTTGCAGAAGACGCACGGCAAGTTCACCTTCGAGCCGGCTGATCTGCTGGCTCAGCGCCGACACCACCACGCCAAGATCGTCGGCGGCGCGACCCATGCTCCCGAGGGCGACGACGCGGACGAAATAGCGCAGCTGACGGAGTTCCATGAATGTCGGGGAGGGCTTGCGGTTGGCGCCGGCGGACTGACCGGGCGGCGCTGCATCGTGTTGAAATCGCGGCCCGCCCGTCTGTCGCCGAGAAAGACCGAACCATGCGCCTGCTGCTTGTCGAAGACCAGCAAGAACTCGCCGAATGGCTGGCGCGCGCGTTGCGCCAGGGCGGCCATGCCATCGACCTGATGGCGCGCGGCGACCATGCCGACCATGCGCTGCTGACCCAGCCCTACGACCTGCTCATCCTCGACTTGTCGCTGCCGGGCCTCGACGGGCTGGAGGTGCTGCGCCGGCTGCGCGCACGCGGCAGCGCGATCCCGGTGCTGATCCTCACCGCGCGCGGCAGCACCGACGACCGCGTGCGCGGCCTCAACCTGGGCGCCGACGACTACCTGACCAAGCCCTTCGAGCTGGCCGAGCTGGAGGCGCGCATCAAGGCGCTGCTGCGGCGCGGCGGCGGCCGGGCGCCGGTGCAGCGCGTGGGCCGGCTCGACATCGACAGCAGCAGCCGGCTCGTCAGCCTGGACGGCAAGCCGGTCGCGCTCACGCCGCGCGAGCTGGCGGTGCTGGAGGCGCTGGTCGCGCGCCAGGGCAAGCCGGTGTCGCGCGAGCTGCTGTTCGAGAAGGTGTTCGACTTCGATGCCGACGCGCGGCCCGAGGCCATCGAGAGCTATGTGAGCCGGCTGCGCAAGAAGCTCGAAGGCTCGGGCGCGGTCATCACCACGCTGCGCGGCCTGGGCTACTTGCTGAGCGAGGGCGAATGAAGCGCGCGGCGCCATCGGCCGTGGAGCTGCCGCCGCGCCTGCCCGGCACCGAGCATCGGGCGCGCGGCTGGCGCTTTGGCGCGCTGATGGCCGGCATGGGCGGCGTGAGCCTGCGCGGCCGGGTCGCGCGCTGGCTGCTGCCGTCGATGCTGCTGCTGCTGCTGGTCAACGGCTGGACCGCCCAGCGCACCGCGCGCGAGACCGTCAACCGCGCCTACGACCGCAGCCTGCTGTCGTCGGCTCATCTCATCGCCGACCGCAGCTATTCGGTGCATGGCGAGGTGGTGGTCGATCTGCCCTATGCCGCGCTCGACATGCTGGGCGACGGCGCCAACGAGCGCGTGTTCTACGGCGTGTACTGGCCCGACGGCGAGGCCATCACCGGCTATGAAGACCTGCCGCGCCCCTCGCCCTCGACCGCGCCGACCGCCACGCTCGATGGCGACTATCGCGGCGAGCCGGTGCGCGTGGTGACGCTGCGCAAGCGCCTCTACGACCCCGAGCAGCGCAATGCCGACAGCGTGCTGGTGGTGGTGGCCGAAACCACCGAGCTGCGCGCCCGCGTCGCGCGCGAGCTGTTCATCGACAGCCTGCGCAGTCAGGCGCTGCTGGTCGGCGGCGGGCTGATCGTCATCTGGCTCACGCTGACCACCGCATTCCGGCCGCTCACGCGGCTGGGCGATGCGTTTGCCCAGCGCCGCGACGACGATCTGACGCCGGTCGCGACGCGCGGCATTCCGGCCGAGGTGGCGCCGCTGATCGTGGCGGTCAATCACCACATGGAGCGCATCGAGGCGATGGTGCAGGCGCGCAAGCGCTTTCTGGCCGATGCGGCGCACCAGCTGCGCACGCCGCTGGCGGTGCTGCGCACCCAGATCGACTACGGCCTGCGCCAGCACGACCCGGCCGAAATGCGCAGCGCGCTCGACGGCCTGGGCCACAGCCTGCGCCACACCCAGCGCCTGACCGACCAGCTGCTGGCGCTGTCGCGCGCCGAGGCGGTGAACGGGCTGGCCAGCGAGCGCGCGCCGCTCGATCTGGTGGCGCTGGCGCGCGAGGTGGCGGCCGAGCTGAGCCCGATCGCGGTCGCGCGCGGCATCGATCTCGGCTTCGATGCCGAGGCGCTGGCCGGCGCGCCGACCGCCGCGCGCAGCGTGCTCGGCAATGCGGCGCTGCTGCGCGAGATGGCGCTCAATCTGGTCGACAACGCGCTGCGCTACACGCCGCGCGGCGGCAGCGTGACGGTGGCGGTCGCGCCGGCCGACACGCCCGCCGACACGCCGGCCGCGCTGCTGTTCAGCGTGACCGACACCGGCCCCGGCATCGCGCCGGCCGAGCGCGAGCGGGTGTTCCACCGCTTCTATCGCATCCTGCGCGACGGCCAGGGCGACGGCAGCGGACTGGGACTGGCCATCGTCCGCGAGATCTGCCGCGCCCACGGCAGCGACGCCGTGCTCGACGCCGGCGACGGCGGGCTGGGCCTGCGCGTCAGCGTGGTCTTTCCGCGCCTCGACACGTAACACCGCGCCGGCGCTTTTGCCGGCCGGCGACAGTTGCCGCTGGCTTCCGCGCGGCGTTACCGTGCCCCCAGCCCCACGCAGCCGGAGCACGCCCATGAGTCGCAGGCCCATCCAGAGTCGTTCCCCGTCGCGCGCGGCGGCCGCTGCCGTGCTGGCGCCGGTCGGTGCCCAGGCAATCGCGCCGCCGGCCGAACCCGCCGAGCCGGCCGCGAGCGCCGTACCGGCCGCGCCCCGGCGCTGGCGCGCGCTGCTGCGGCGGCATGAGCGCTGGGTCTGGGCGGCGGCGCTGCTGGCGGTGGCCGCGCTGGCCGGCTGGGCCGCCTGGCTGCGGCCGCTGCCGGTCGTGCCCGAGATCGACGAGATCGATCAGGCGCTGCGCGCCTCCATCGGCAAGAAGCCGCTCGCCTCGGCGCTGGCGGCGGCGCAGGCGGCGATTGCGCCGTCGGTGGTGCGCATCAAGGTCGAGCATGACGAGGCGCCGGCAGCGGCGGCGCGGCCCCGGTCCGGCGGCGCCGGCGGACCCGGCAGCCGCAGCGAGCCGGCGCCGGCCCGGCGCGCGCCGGCGCTGCCGCCCGGCCATCCCGACATCGGCCGCAATCCGGCGCGCGCGCCCGACGGCGCCGGCCCGCCGCATGCGCCCGACAGCGGCATCAGCATCGGCAGCGGCGTGGTCGTGACCGAGGACGGCAGCATCCTCACCAATCTGCATGTGGTGTCGGGCAAGGGCCGCATCAGCGTGACCTTTGCCGACGGCAGCGAGTCGCCGGCCGACCTGATCGGCGCCGATCCGCGCATCGATCTGGCGGTGCTGCGCGCGCGCGTGCTGCCCGACGATCTGCATGCCGCCACGCTGCGCTCCAGCCACGACCTGCTGCCCGGGCAGGAGGTGCTGGCGGTCGGCTTTCCGTTCGGCATCGGGCCGTCCACCTCGGCCGGCGTGGTGTCGGGGCTGGACCGGCGCTTTGGCGCGCCCGGCAGCGATGCGCCGATGACCGGACTGATCCAGTTCGATGCCGCCGCCAATCCGGGCAACTCGGGCGGGCCGCTGGTCACGCTCGACGGCAATGTGGTCGGCATCGTCACCGCGATCATGAATCCGACCCCGCACGAGACCTTCATCGGCATCGGCTTCGCGGTGCCCATCGAGGCCGCGATGGGCGCGGTGGGCATGTCGCCGTTCTGAGTTGCCGGCGGGTGCGCGTCGCCCGTTTGCGTAGTCGTTCGCGGCCCGCCGGCCGCCGCTTCATCGTCCCCACGGAGCCTTGCCATGTCCTTCGACCCGACCGCCGCCGCCGCCCTCGCCGAACGCATCCTCTATGAAGTCAAGCGCGTGGTCGTCGGCCAGGACGCCTTCCTCGAACGCGTGCTGGTGGCGCTGCTGGCGCAAGGCCATCTGCTGGTCGAAGGCGTGCCCGGCCTCGCCAAGACGCTCACCGTGCGCACCCTGGCCGCGACGCTGCGCGGCAGCTATCGGCGCATCCAGTTCACGCCCGACCTGGTGCCGGCCGATCTGGTCGGCACGCGCATCTACAACCAGCGCAGCGGCGAGTTCGGCACCACGCTCGGGCCGGTGTTCGCCAATCTGCTGCTGGCCGACGAGATCAACCGCGCGCCGGCCAAGGTGCAGAGCGCGCTGCTGGAGGTGATGCAGGAGCGCCAGGTGACGATTGCCGGCGAGTCGCACCCGGTGCCGCGCCCCTTCGTGGTGATGGCCACGCAGAACCCGATCGAGAGCGAAGGCACCTATGCGCTGCCCGAGGCGCAGGTCGACCGCTTTCTGATGAAGGTGCTGGTCGACTATCCGCAGCCCGAGGAGGAATTCGTGATCGTCGCGCGCGCCATCGCCGAGCCGGTGCAGGTGCAGGCGGTGGCCAGCATGGAGCAGCTGGCGCAGTTGCAGCACGCGCGGCGCGAGGTCTATGCCGATCCGGGGCTGATCCAGTATGCGGTGCGGCTGGTCGATGCCACGCGGCGGCCGGCGCGCCACGGGCTGGCCGAGCTGGCGCCGCTGCTCGACTTTGGCGCCAGCCCGCGCGCCAGCATTGCGCTGGTCGAGTCGGCCCAGGCGCTGGCGCTGCTGCGCGGCCGCGACTATGTGCTGGCGCAAGACCTGGCCGAGCTGGCGCCCGACGTGCTGCGGCACCGGCTGGTGCTGAGCTACGAGGCGCTGGCCGACGGCGCCAGCGCCGACCAGCTCATCGCCGAGGTGCTGGCGCGCGTGCCGGCGCCCGAAGCCGCCGCGCGGGAGGCGCGGTGAGCACGGCCGCCGCGGCCACCGGCAGCGCAGGCAACACGCCGCCCCCGCCCGCCACCGCCGAGCGCCCCGACGCGCTGCTGCGCCGGCTCGAATGGACCGTGCTGCGCCGGCTCGACGGCCTGCTCCAGGGTGAGCACCGCACGCTCTGGCGCGGCCACGGGCTGGAGCTGGCCGATCTGCGCCTGTATCAGCCCGGCGACGATCCGCGCCACATCGACTGGAACCTGACCGCGCGCCTCGACGAGCCGCATGTGCGGCTGTTTGCCGAGGAGCGCGACGCGACCGCCTGGCTGCTGCTCGACCTGTCGGCCAGCATGGATCGCGCCGCCGCCGGTCTGGTGCTGGAGCTGGTGGCGCTGCTGGCGCGGGTGCTGGTGCGCCAGGGCTGCCGCGTCGGCGCGCTGCTGTACCGACCGCAGGCCGCCCGCGCGGTCGAACTGCTGGCGCCCGGCGCCGGCCGGCGTCAGGTGCTGCGCCTGCTCGACCGGCTGCAACGCGCGCCGGCCGGCCGCGCGCCGCATGCCACCGCGCTGGCCGATCTGCTCGGCGCCGCCGACGCCGTCGCGCGCCGGCGCAGCATCGTCTTCGTGCTGTCCGACTTTCTGAGCGCGCCGGGCTGGCAGGCGCCGCTCGGCCGGCTGGCGCGGCGCCATGACCTCACCGCGCTGCGCCTCGCCGACGGCATCGAGCCGCTGCTGCCGGGTCTGGGCCAGCTGCGCTTCGAGGATGCCGAGACCGGCGAGCTGTTCACCGCCGATACCGACGCGCCCGGCTTTGCCGCGCGGCTGCAGGCGCTGACCGAGGCGCGCGATGCCGAGCTGTGGGCCGCGCTCGCCGGCGCCGGTGCCGACACGCTCGAATTCACGCCGGCCGACGATCTGCTCGACATCCTGCTGCGCTGCGTCGATCTGCGCCGGCGCCGTCCGCCCGGCGTGGCGGCGCGGCGCTGGCACAAGCCCGCGCCGCCGGCCGGCCGCGCCCATCCCCCGTCCTCCGGAGCCTCGCGATGATCGGATTCCTCTGGCCCGAGCTGCTCTGGGGCCTGCTGCTGCTGGTGCCGGTACTGGCCGGCTATGTGCTGCTGCTGCGCCGGCGCCGGCCGAGCACGCTCAAGGTGGCCCAGCTGGCGCTGATCCGGCAGGCCGCCGGGCGCCATCCGGCCTGGCGCCGGCATCTGCCGCCGGCACTGCTGTGGCTGGCGCTGGCGCTGCTGCTGCTGGCCGGCGCGCGGCCCACGGCACGCATCAAGCTGCCGATGCAGCAGCAGACCATCGTGCTGGCGATGGATGTGTCGGGCAGCATGCGCGCCACCGACGTCAAGCCCGACCGCATCACCGCCGCGCAGGAGGCCGCGCGCACCTTCGTGCATCAGCTGCCGCGCGACATCCGGATCGGCGTGGTGTCGTTCGCCGGCACCGCCTCGGTGGTGCAGGCGCCGACGGTCAGCCGCGACGATGTGCTGGCCGCGATCGACCGCTTCCAGCTGCAACGCGGCACCGCCATCGGCTCGGGGCTGGTGCTGTCGCTGGCGACGCTGTTTCCGGAGGCCGGCATCGATCTGGACGAGGCCACCGGCCGCAGCGCCGACCGGGCCCGGCGCAAGCCCGATGCCAAGCAGCCGCCGCCGTTCACGCCGGTGCCGCCCGGCTCCTACAACTCGGCCGCCGTGGTGCTGCTGACCGACGGCCAGACCACCACCGGCGTCGATCCGGTCGCCGCGACCAAGATGGCCGCCGAGCGCGGCATCAAGGTCTACACGGTCGGCGTCGGCACGCGCGACGGCGGCACGGTGGAGTTCGACGGCTGGAGCCTGCGCGCCCGGCTCGACGAGGACTCGCTGCGCCGCATCGCCGAGGCCACGCATGCCAGCTACTTCTACGCCGGCAGCGCCGAGGACTTGCGCCAGGTGTATGCCGGCCTGTCGAGCCGCATCGCCTTCGAGGTGAAGGAGACCGAGGTGACCGCGCTGCTGGCGCTGGCCGGCGGGCTGCTGGCGCTGCTGGCCGGCGGGCTCAGCCTGTGGTGGTTCGGCCGCGTGGTCTGAGCCGGACCGGCCTCAGCTGGCGCTGGCGGCGCCCGACAGGTACTTGGCGCGCACTTCGTCCTGGGTCAGGCCGACGCAGGCGTCGTTGATGTCGTCGGCGAATTCCTGCGCCGCGAGCTGGTCGTTGCCCTTGTTGGCGAAGTCTTCGCCGAGCAGCGTGATGACCCAGCCCTTGGCGGTGAAGCGCAGCTTTGCGTATTGACGTTTGATCATGGGTCGCGCCTTTCAGTGCGGAAATGGTCTGGCGGGAAGGCGCGGCGCTGTCGCGTTTGAAGGGCTTGGCACGCGCCGCGCGGTGGCGCAGCCGGCCGAGCAAGGATCAGTCCCGAGAGGCGCGGGCCGCGCCCCGGGGCAGAATCGGTACCCGGTCGAAACAACAGCTAGTCAGCCGGTGGCGGACCCGAGGGCGCGCCGCCGTCGTGTCGGGAGCCAAGGTGCCGCAGTGGGTCTGGTTGATGGTCACGGTCGCGCTGGCCTGCGCCCTGGTCCTGTCGCGCCATCGAGCCCGGCGTGCCGCCGTGCAGGCCGCCGTCCACGATGCGGCGCGGGTCGCGGACATCGAGGCGCGCAAATGGCTGGAGCATGAGCGGCTGCTGTTCGCCGACGCCTTCCGCCAGGCGTCGCAGCCGCTGGCGCTCACCGACCGGCAGTTCCGTCTCGTGTTCGCCAATCCCGCCTTCTGCCGGCTGATGGGCTATGCCGAGGTCGAGCTGATCGGCCTGCCTGTCGACGACCTGATCCCCGACACCGAGGCCGCGCGCGAGCAGTTCGCCGAGGCCCGGCGCCAGCTGGCCGAGCACGGCAGCTATGTGGGCCAGGGCCATCGGCGCGCGCGCGACGGCAGCGCGATTCCGGTGGCGATCAGCTCGGGCGTGCTGCGCGATGCCGGCGGCGAACCGGCCGGCTGGGTCAGCAGCTATGTCGACCTGCGACCGATCCGCGCGCAGGACGCGCTGATGCGCAAGCTGGCGCTGGCGGTCGAGCAGAGCCCGATCGAGGTCTACATCTTCAGCCTCGACTTCGGCATCGAGTTCGCCAACCACACCGCCGCGCGCAACACCGGCTACAGCCGCGACGAGCTGCTGGCCATGACCGCGTTCCAGCTGCACAGCCCCGATCTGCCGCCCGAGCTGCATGCCGAGGTGGCGGCGCGGCTGAGCCAGCGCCAGCCCTGGAGCGGCGGGCTGGAAATCTGCCGCAAGGACGCGAGCCGCTATCGGCTCGCGGTCACGCTGCTGCCGCTGGTCGAGCCCGACGGGCAGGTCACGCATCTGGTCTGTCTGGGCGAGGACATCACCGAGCGGCTGCGCGCCGAGGCCGAGGTGGCGCGCTACCGCGACCGGCTGGAGGCGCTGGTGACCGAGCGCGCCGGCCAGCTCGCCGCCGCCAATGCCGCGCTCGAAGCCTCGATGCGGCTCGGCCAGTCGATCACCGACGCCATCCCCGGCAACGTGGGCTACTGGGATACCGGGCTGCGCTGCCGCTTCGTCAACCGGGGCGCGCTGACGCTGTTCGGCGTGGAGCATGAGCAGGCGCTGGGCAGCGACATGCGCACGCTGCTCGGCCCGGCCATGTACGAGGAAGTGCGGCCGCAGATGGAATGCGCGCTGCGCGGCGAGCGGCGCGAGTTCGAGCGCAACGGCATCGACCGCGACGGCAGCGCCTATGTGCATCAGGTGCATTGCGTGCCGCATCGCGGCGCCGACGGCGCGGTGCGCGGCGTGGCGGTGCTGGCGCTCGACGTGACCGCCATGAAGCGCACCCAGGCCCAGCTCGAAGCCGCCAATGCCGAGCTGCGCAGCGCGCGCGAGCAGGCCGAGGCCGCCACCCGCGCCAAGAGCGCCTTCCTGGCCAACATGAGCCATGAGATCCGCACGCCGATGAACGCCATCCTCGGCCTCACCCACCTGATGGCGCGCGACACCCGCGATGCGCTCCAGCGCGAGCGGCTCGCCAATGTGGACGTGGCGGCGCGCCATCTGCTGCAAGTCATCAACGACATCCTCGACCTGTCCAAGATCGAGGCCGGCAAGATGGTGCTGGAGGAAGCCGAGTTCTCGCTCGACGCGCTGCTGTCGAGCAGCTTCGAGCTGGTCGGCCAGCGCGCGCGCGAGAAGGGCATCGAGCTGGTGCTCGACACCGATCATCTGCCCGACCGGCTGCGCGGCGATGCCACCCGGCTGCGCCAGGCGCTGGTCAATCTGCTGGCCAACGCGGTCAAGTTCACCGAGCGCGGCTGGGTGCGGCTGCGCGGCGAGCTGCTGCGCGAGGACGGCCGGCGGCTGCAAGTGCGCTTCGAGGTGCAGGACACCGGCGAAGGCATCGCGCCGCAGGCGCTGCCGCTGCTGTTCAGCGCCTTCGAGCAGGCCGACAGCTCGACCACCCGGCGCCATGGCGGCACCGGCCTGGGCCTCGCGCTCACGCGCCATCTGGTGCATCTGATGCACGGCGAGATCGGCGTCGACAGCGCGCCCGGCATCGGCAGCCGGTTCTGGTTCACCGCCTGGCTGGCGCGCGGCGCCGAGGCCGGCGAGCGCGCCGCGCCGCTCGATGTGCACGGCCTGCGCGCGCTGGTGGTCGACGACCTGCCCGAAGCGCTCTCCAGCCTCACCGACCGGCTCGCGCAGCTGGGCCTCGACGTGGACACCGCGCCCGGCGGCCATGAAGCCATCGCGCAGGTGCAGCAGGCGATGCGCGCCGGCCAGCCCTACGACCTCATGCTCATCGACTGGCGCATGGCGCCGCTCGACGGCGTCGACACCCTGCGCGAGCTGCGCGCGCGGCTCCAGGGCGGCATGCCGCCGAGCATTTTGGTGTCGGCCTTCGACGAGCCGGCGATGTGGCAGCAGGCGCGCGGCGCGGCCTTCGACGCGGTGCTGGTCAAGCCGATCACGCCGTCGGCGCTGCATGACGGCCTGATGCGCGTGCTGCGCCGCGAGGGCCGGCTGCCGGCGCTGGCAGCCGGCGAGCCGGGCCGCGCCGAGGCCTTGCTGTGCCGCCAGCACGCCGGCCAGCGCGTGCTGCTGGTCGAGGACAACCCGATCAACCAGGAGGTCGCCGACGAGTTGCTGCGGCTGGCCGGTCTGGTGGTGGACGTGGCCGAGGACGGCGCGCGTGCCGTCGAGCTGGCCTGCACCCGGCCCTATGACGCGGTGCTGATGGACATGCAGATGCCGGTCATGGACGGGCTGGAGGCGGCGCGCGCCATCCGAACCCGGCTCGGTGCCAGCCTGCCGATCATCGCGATGACCGCCAATGCGTTTGGCGAGGACCGCGCCGCCTGTCTGGCCGCCGGCATGAACGACCACATCGGCAAGCCGGTCGATCCCGAGCGGCTCTACGGCACCTTGCTGCGCTGGCTGCCGATGCCGGCCCGCGGCGCGGACGGCGGCGCGCCGGGCGCGGCGGCGACCATCGCCGGGCCGCCGCTCGGCGAGCGGCTGGCCGGCGTGGCCGGGCTGGATTTGGCTGCCGCGCTGCGTGCGGTGAACGGCCAGTGGCCGTTGCTGGAGCGGGTGCTGGGCAAGTTCGCCGCCAGCTACGCCAGCGGCGCGCCCGAGCTGCTGCGCGCGGTGGCCGACGACCAGACCGAGGAAACCCGGCGCCTGTGCCATTCGCTGCGCGGCGCCTGCGCCACCGTGGGCGCGGTCGGGCTGGTGGTGCAGATCGAAGCCATGGAGCTGGACCCGGCCGCGACCGATGTCGACCGCCGGCTGGCCCGCGCCGCTGAACTGAATGCCGCGCTGACCGGACTGGTGCAGGCGCTTCAGGCGGCACTGCGCGGCTGATTCAGCCGGCGGCGTTCATGGAAATTCCTGGTAGACCACGCTGCGGAAGGTGCTGACCTGCTCCTTCAGGCTGTCGATCAGACCAAAGCTGCGCACCGGATCGGCCTCGGCCAGCGGCGCGGCCGGCGCGCCATCCACCACTTCGAGCAGCCCGGTCGTCACCAGCCGATGCAGCGCAGCGTGATCCTCGGCGCCGATCAGCCCGAACAGCTCGGCCGCGCGGCGCTGGCCATCGGCGACCACTAGCAGCGTGCGTTCGCGCCGCGACAGCCCCTCGCCACGCCGGCCGATCTCGGCCCGGCCCAGCTCGGTCTTGCGCAGCACTGCCGTACCGATTGCCATGTCCATGTCGATGCTCCCTGTTCACTGTGAGGAAAAAGTCCGCGAATGCTAGGCAGGGCGGCGCGCCGCTTCAGTGCCGGAATTGGCGCCGGGGCGGCTGGCTAGGGGCAAACCTTAGGTCGGCAGCGCGCGTTTTCGGAGGAGAGGAAGGCGCCGCAACGGATCGGAATTCATTTGGTTGCGATTAAAAAACTTCATTTAGTACAAATGTACTGATACTAATATCGAGTCACAGTCTGAAAATGCCGAATGCAGATCTCAAGAGACGAACTCATCGCCGTCCTCTCGCAGTTCAACCCCTGGTGGCGCGGCGAATCCATCGCCGACCTGCCGGACTGGCGCCGCGCAGCCTTCCGCGAACTGCACAGCTGGATGACCGAGCCGCCCGCGCCGCGCGCCGTGCTGCTCGCCGGCGCGCGGCAGATCGGCAAGACCACGCTCATGCTTCAGTCGATCGACGCCTTGCTGAAGGCGGGCGTGCCGCCGGCCAACATCCTCTACGTCACCTTCGACCATCCGCTGCTCAAGCTCGCCGGCATCGACGCCGTGCTGGCTGCCTGGCGCGAGCGCGAGCCCAAGGCTGCCGGGCTCGATTACCTGTTTCTCGACGAAGCCCAATTCATTCGCGACTGGGGCACCTGGGTCAAGCATCAGGTCGATTTCCAGAAAGGCCGGCGCATTGCCTTTACCGGCTCGGCCATGCCGCTGGTGGAAGCCGCGCAGGAATCGGGCGTGGGGCGCTGGCACACCATTCGCCTCACCACGCTTTCGTTCTACGAATATCTGCAAATCAAGCGGGTGGAATTGCCGCCGCTGCCTACCTTGCGTTCATTGCGTGAATTGTTCGACTGGACGCCGCCCGATTTTTTGCGTGCCGGCGAAATTGCCGCGCCTTATGCCGGGCATTTTCATGAATACCTTGTGCGCGGCGGCTTTCCGCAAACCGCCCAGGTAGAAAGCATTACCCAGGCGCAGCGCCTATTGCGCGAAGACATCATCGACAAGGTGCTCAAGCGCGACATGACGGCGTTGTTTGGCGTGCGTCGCGTACTCGATCTGGAGCACACCTTTCTGTATCTGTGCCTGCATGACGGTGGTCTGCTCGACATGACCGACCTGTGCGCCAATCTGGAGGTGAAACGCGCCACCGCGCAAAGTTTCATCGAATTGCTGGAGGCGGTGCATCTCATCTATCGGCTGCCGCCCTATGGCTACGGCAAGGAGGTGCTGAGGGCCAGATTCAAGGTCTATCTCGCCGATGCCGCGATCGCTCCGGCGGTGATGCTGAAAGGCAAGGCAATTCTTGAAGACCCGGCGGCGCTGGGTGTGGCGACCGAAACGGCGGTGTTCAAGCATCTGTTTGCGCGCTATTACGCGCAGAGCGTGCGATTCAGCTATTGGCGTGGCAAGAAGGATCGCGAAGTCGATCTGGTGGCCGAAACCGAAAGCGGGCTGATTCCGTTCGAAGTGAAATACCGGGCCCAGCACACCGGTCCGCGCGAATTGAAAGGTCTGATTGAATTGTGCGAACAGAAGAAGCTTGCGCGTGGCTATGTGGTGACGAAGACGCTGGCCGACTTCGGGCCGCTTGGCGGCCTGGGCGAAAGTGCGCCGGGGGTGGAAATCATGCGGATTCCGGCGGCGCTGCTTTGCTATTGGATGGGGGCGACGGAGGTGGGCAAGTAATCCTCGCTGCAATGGCGATGGATGTTATCGATCGAGGGGTGTGAAGGCATCATTTTGGATATTTTGGCAATTCAATTCCCGCATTCTTCAACAATTGTACGGCGTTGTTCCATGTGGTTTTGTGCGTTTCGTTGCTGAGGTTGTTTGCGTGATATCGCAGCGGTACCCACTCAGCATTCAAGGCGAATCTATGCTTTGCTTGTTTTATTGCATCGCTGAGAAAAATACTACCGTTGGCTGCCGATTCAAGTTGAGCGATTGTCACTTCATGGGTCATGCTGGGGATGCCAAGTGTTTCGCAAAGTGCCAATAAAGCCAGTGCGGTTTCAGCGCAGGGGGGATGCTCCAAATCCCAAATATCCGAAAGTAAATGGTATCTGCTTATGTTGAGTTGATGGAGCGGTTCTAGGGCCTCCTCATGGACTAGCAATATTGGGCCGGTTTCATGGGGTAGGGTATCGTCTGCTTGAACAATAAAAATATGCAATGTTGAACATGCATTGAAAACGGTTCTTCTTTCTTTGAGCCAATGAGTTGCCCAATCGATGCGTTTGTAGATGTGAATGCTCTTGTGTCGATGTTCATCAACTCCATCGAGCCATTCTCTGCGTAGATCCAGTATCTCGGCGGTAAATTGAATCAGTCTGGGGTTGATTTTCTCTGTCAGCAGGTCGGCTGAGGAAAAGAATTTCATATCGATATCTTGATCGTTTGGCAGTAGGTAGGGTATCTGTTGGCGTGGGATGTCGTGCGCTTCGAAAGCATCGATGACTCTTTGTGCTTGCGTCCTTATCGGATCCGCCAGTTTTCGTTCTTTTAAAATTCTATTCTTAATCAATATGGCGAACTTCTCAATCAAGTCCAAGAGAAATTTTCCGGCGGGAAGTAGTTCGAGCATGGTGTTGTAATCGATAGGTGAATATTGAATTGCGCGCCTCCCCAGTTGCTATTGCGCCGGCAACTCCCGCGACTTGCCAGCGGCATCCACCGCCACATAAGTCAGCACCGCATCCGTCACCTTCACCAGCTCCAGCTCGCCGCGTCGGCGCTGCGACCACACCTCGACTTCCACCGTGATGGAGGTGCGACCGGTCTTGACGATGCGTGCAAAGAAGCTGACCAGGTCGCCGATGTTGACCGGCGCGGTAAAGCTGAAGGCGTTGACCGCCACCGTCGCGACCCGCCCGCGCGCCCGCAGCACCGCCGGCACGCTGCCGGCCAAGTCCACCTGCGACATGATCCAGCCGCCGAACACGTCGCCCGACGGGTTGGAATCGGCCGGCATCGGGATGAGCCGCAGCACGGGCATTTCGTTGAGCAGATGGGGCGGGTTGGCGGGCTGGTTCATGGCGGTTCCGGTCGGGCATTCATAATCGCCGGCCCCTTTCCCGGGCCGGCGGGCGCCGATGATGTCATGCAGCAATCGCGCTTCGCAGACCGAAACGCAGGCTGAAACGCAAGCGCCGCCGCCCGGGTCGAATCCCGCTTCATCAGCCAGCGAGCGTCAGCCAATGCGCGGCATGCGTCGTCCCACCACGGCCGGTCCGGCCCCCGAAACCGCGCGCCAGAAGACCGACTGGCAGGTGCTGCGCCGGCTGCTGCCCTATCTGTTCGAGCACAAGGCGCGCGTGATCGTGGCGCTGCTGCTGCTGGCCGGCGCCAAGGGCGCCAACGTGGCCGTGCCGCTGGTGATGAAGGCCATCGTCGACCGGCTCGCGCCCGGCGCGGCCAATGCGCAGAGCGCGGCGACGGTCGCCATCGTGGTGCCGGCGGCGCTGCTGGTCGGCTATGGCACGCTGCGGCTGGCGACTACCGCCTTCACCGAGCTGCGCGAGTTTGTCTTTGCGCGCGTCACCCAGGGCGCGGTGCGCAAGGCGGCGATCGAGGTGTTCCGGCATCTGCATGCGCTGTCGCTGCGGTTTCATCTTGAGCGGCAGACCGGCGGCGTCACGCGCGACATCGAGCGCGGCACGCGCGGCATCCAGAGCCTGGTGAGCTACACGCTCTATTCCATCCTGCCGACCATCGTCGAGTTCGCGCTCATCATCGGGATTCTGGTGGCGCGCTACGACCCGTGGTTCGCGGGCATCACGGTGATTGCGCTGCTGCTCTACATCGCGTGGACCATCGTCGTGACCGAGTGGCGCACCCATCTGCGCCGCACCATGAACGAGCTGGATTCGTCGGCCAGCACCAAGGCCATCGACTCGCTGCTGAATTACGAGACGGTGAAGTACTTCGGCAACGAGGACTGGGAGGCGCGCCGCTACGACCAAAGCATGCTGGCCTGGCAGCGCGCGGCGATCCGCTCGCAAAGCTCGCTGTCGCTGCTCAACACCGGGCAGAGCGCGATCATCGCGATGGCGGTCACCGCGATCATGTGGCGCGCGACGCTCGGCGTGGTCGATGGCCGCATGTCGCTCGGCGATCTGGTGCTGGTCAACGCCTTCATGATCCAGCTCTATGTGCCGCTCAACTTCCTGGGCGTGATCTACCGCGAGATCAAGCAGGGCATCGCCGACATCGACCGGCTGTTCGGCCTGCTGGAGGCGCACCGCGAGATCGCCGATGCGCCGGGTGCCGCCGTGCTCGACGTGACGCGGCCGGAAGTGCGCTTCGAGCACGTTGAATTCGGCTACGACAAGACGGCCGACGGCGGGCACAAGCGGCAGATCCTGTTCGACGTGAGCTTCACCATCGCGCCGGGCGCCAAGCTGGCGGTCGTGGGCCACAGCGGTTCGGGCAAGAGCACGCTGGCGCGGCTGCTGTTCCGCTTCTACGACGTTGACGGCGGGCGCATCGCCATCGGCGGGCAGGACATCCGCGCGGTGACGCAGCACAGCCTGCGCGCGGCCATCGGCATCGTTCCGCAGGACACGGTGCTGTTCAACGACAGCATCGAATACAACATCGGCTACGGCCGGCCCGGCGCCACGCACGAGGAAATCGTGGCGGCGGCGCGGGCGGCGCACATCCACGACTTCATCGCCGGGCTGCCGGATGGCTATGCCACGACGGTCGGCGAGCGCGGGCTCAAGCTGTCCGGCGGCGAGAAGCAGCGCGTGGCCATCGCGCGGACCATCCTCAAGAACCCGGCGATCCTGGTGTTCGACGAGGCCACGTCGGCGCTCGACACGCGCAGCGAGCAGGCGATCCAGCGCGAGTTGAAGGCGATTGCGCGCGACCGCACGACGCTGGTGATCGCGCACCGGCTGTCGACCGTGGTGGATGCGGATGAAATCCTGGTGCTCGACAAGGGGCGCGTGGCCGAGCGCGGCAATCATGTGGCGCTGCTGATGCAGGGCGGGTTGTATGCGCAGATGTGGGCGTTGCAGGGGGTGGAGCGGGTCGAGGCGGCGTGAGTCAGCCCTGCCAGGGATCGAGCAGCGCCACGCCGGTCGGCGCGAAGTCGGCGCTGTTGCGGGTGACGACCGTCATGCCGTGCACCAGCGCGGTCGCGGCAATCAGCGCATCGCGCTCGGCGCGCGGTTGCGGCACATGCAGCCCGGCGCAACGCAGCGCCACGGCGCCGTCGACCGGCAGCACGCGGTCGGCAAAGGCGGGCAGCACCTGATCGTCGAGCCAGCGGCGCAGCAGCGCGCCCTGCGCCGGATCGCGCCGCTCGATGAGCAGCACGCCGGTTTCGAGTTCGAGCACCGTGATCGCCGACAGATAGAGGCTGGCGGTCGCCACCTGCGCGGCCCAGGCGATCACGCGCGGATCGGCCTTGCCGCTGCGGGCCTTGCGCAACTCCGAGACGACGTTGGTGTCGAGCACGAACATCAGGCGAGGTCCGCCGGCCGGAACAGCTCGCCGGCGCGCGGCGGCTCGAACTCGACCGCGTCGGCGTCGGCCATGGCGAGCAGATCGACGATGCTGGCCTGCACGCCGGCAAGGCGCTGATAGTCCTCGATGGTGAGCAGCACATGCGCCGGCCGGCCCCGGTCGGTGATGAAGACCGGGCCGGCGGCGGCGGCCTTCTTGGCCTTGCTGGCGTCCTGATTGAATTCGCGGCTGGACAGGGTGGTGATGGTCATGGCGGCGCCTCCGGAGTTTGTAGGTATGTTGCTACATGGCCGGAGGCGGCGGCAAGCCGTAGCGCGCGCGGATTTGCCCGGCTCCCGGGCGTGGCGCGGGTCGAGGTGGCCTGAGCCGCCCGCTCACTCCGTGCCCGGCATCGCGACATAGCCCGGCAACGCCTTGATCCGCGCAATCCAGCGGTTGATGTGCGCATAGCCGTCGAGGCTCACGCCGCCCTCGGGCGCCAGCGCCACGTAGGGAAACACGGCGATGTCGGCAATCGTCGGCCGGCCCAGTTCCAGCCAGTCGCGCGTGGCGAGATGGCGGTCGAGCAGCGGCAGGATGAAATCGCTCGTCCGCAGCGTGCTTGGCTTGTCGAGCGGCAGGCCGAACTTGTCGACCAGCCGCGCATCGGCCGGCCCGTGCTGCACCTCGTTGGCGGCGGTCGAGAGCCATTGCATCACGCGCGCAAGCGGCTCGGGCTCGGTCGGCAGCCAGGCTTCGCCACCGTGCTTGCGCGCCAGATAGACGAGGATGGCCTGCGAGTCGCGCAGCACCACCGCGCCGTCTTCCAGCGCCGGCAGCTGGCCGAGCGGATTCAGCTCGATGACTGGCGCGCGCTTGTGATCGCCGGCCAGGAAATCCACCGGCACCAGTTCGAGCGGCAACCCGATCAGCGCCGCCAGCAGGCGCACCTTGTAGCAGTTGCCGGACAGGGTCAGGTCGTAGAGCTTCATGGCTTGTCTCCTTCGATGAGCTGGTTGAATTCGAGGACGTTGCCGTCGGGGTCGCGGATGAACAGCGCGATGCGGCGCGGTCCGATGGGATGCGGCCCTTCGGTGATGGCAATGCCGTGCCGCGCCAGCAGCGCCTGCAGGCCGTCGAGGTCGTCGACGACGAAGGCCGCATGCGTGATGCCCGGCAGCTTGACCGGCGCATCGAGCAGCACATTGGCGCGGCCGGGCTGGCGCACGCCGTTGAAGATGAGGTTGATGCGCGCACCGTCGGCGCTTTCCAGCTCGCAGGCCCGGTGCGCGGGCAGATCGAGCGTGAGCCGGAAGCCGAGCCGGGCGTAGAAGTCGAGCGCCTCGGCGCGGTCCGACACGCGGATGCCCGCGTGGTCGAAACCGAGCAGGCGGACGGGCGGCGGAAGGCGGTCTGGGTTCATGGCGGCCAGCATAGGCACGCCGGTCGCCGTTGATAATCGCCGCCAGCCGCATTGGATTGATGCGTTCAACGGAGCAATCGCATGGATCGACTCGCCGCGATGGAACTGTTCGTGAGCATCGTCGAAGCCGGTTCGCTGTCGGCGGCGGCGCGCCAGACCGGCCGCTCGCTGACCAGCACGGTGCGCACGCTGGCGGCGCTCGAAGCCCATCTCGACGCGCGCCTGCTCCAGCGCACGACGCGCCGGCTGTGCCTGACCGAGGAGGGCGCCGACTACCTGGAGCGCGCGCGCCAGGTGCTGCGGCTGGTCGACGAGGCCGAGCAGACCGCGCGCCGCGCGCGGGTGCAGCCGAAGGGCCGGCTGGTGATCAGCGCGCCGCGGCTGTTCGGCCGCATGCATGTGGCGCCGGCGCTGCTCGATCTGCTGGCGCGCGAGCCGGCGCTGTCGGCCAGCCTGATGCTCAACGACCGCCAGATCGATCTGCTCGACGAGGGCGTGGACGTGGCGGTGCGCATCGGGCGGCTGGCCGATTCATCGCTGCGCGCGGTGCAGATCGGCCACACGCGCTGGGTGCGCTGCGCCAGCCCCGACTACCTCGCGCGACACGGCGAGCCGGCCGAGCTGGCGGCGCTGGCCGATCACGTCTGCCTCCAGTTCACGGGCGGCGCGCCGTTCGAAGGGCGGTTTGCCTGCAACAGCGCCGATGCGCTGGTCGAGGCGGCGGTGCAGGGCCACGGGCTGGTGCGGCTGCTGAGCTATCAGGTGATGCCGCAACTGCGCGCCGGCCGTCTGCGCGAGGTGCTGGCCGCCGACAGCGGCGCGCCGATGCCGATCAGCGTGGTCTATCCGCAGGCGCGGCTGCTGTCGGCGCGGGTGCGCGTGTTTCGCGATCATCTGGCCGCGCTGCGGCCGGCCTTCGATTTCTGAGGCGCAAGCCGGGCCGCGCGCAGAATCGCCCGCCTGCCCACTCCAGCGCGCGCCATGACTCTCCCCCGCATCGCCATCGTCGCCACCGGCGGCACCATCGCCGGGCTCAGCTCCTCGGCCGGCACCCGCACCGATTACCGCGCCGGCGTGCTCGGCGCCGACGATCTGGTCGCCTGCGTGCCGGGCCTGGCGGCGCTGGCGCGCATCGAGGCCGAATCGCTGGCCCAGCTCGACAGCAAGGACATGAACCATGCGCTGTGGCTGGCGCTGTCGGCGCGCCTGACGGCCTTGCTGGCGCGCGCCGACATCGACGGCGTGGTCGTGACCCACGGCACCGACACGCTGGAGGAGACCGCCTGGTGGCTCGCGCTCACGCTGGCCTCGGACAAGCCGGTGGTGCTCACCGGTGCGATGCTGCCGGCCGATGCGCTGTCGGCCGACGGGCCGCTCAATCTGTTCGAGGCGGTGGCGGTCGCGGCCAGCCCGGCGGCGCGGCTGCGCGGCGTGCTGGTGAGCTTTGCCGGGCGCATCCACACGGCGGCGCGGGTGATGAAGGTCAGCGCGAGTGCCCTCGACGCCTTTGATTCGGGCGAGGCGGGCGTCGAGGGTTGGGCGCGTGGCGCGACGGTGGAGTTTGCGCGCGCGGAGCGCGGCGGAGGCGCGGCGGAGGCGGCCGACGCACCGCTGTACGAGCCGGACGCGGCCGACGGTGACGACTGGCCGCCCGCGATCGCGGGCGACGAACTGATGTGCCGCGCGCCGGTGTCGGCCCCGGCGCAGCGGCCGCGCCACGACGTGTCGGCGCTGACGCCCGACGGCCTGCCGCGCGTCGCGATCCTGACCAGCCACGCGGGCAGCGACGCGGTGGTGGTGCGCGCGCTGCTGTCGGCCGGGCTCGACGGGCTCGTCGTCGCGGGCACGGGCAACGGCTCGGTGCACCGCGAGATCGAGGCCGCGCTCGCGGCGCCGGTCGCGGCGGGACTGCGCGTGATGCTCGCGAGCCGCATCCACGGTGCCGCCGTGCTGCGCGAGGCGCTGCCGCCCGGCTGGACCTCGGCCGGGCGGCTGTCGGCGGTCAAGGCACGCGTGTCGCTGATGCTGGAGATCGCGGCGCGACGGTGAAGGCGCGGGATGGGCTTGCCGGCCCCGCGCCGTCTGTGCACCGCCGGCCGCAGGCGGGCAGGTGACAGGCAGATCGGTTACGCGGCGCCCAGGTGACGAGGCATGGAACGCCGGCCGGTCTGCCGCCGCAACGCCAGCCCCAGCGCGCCCAGTCCCATGAGTGCCCAGGACGAAGGCTCCGGCACGGCCGCCGTGGTCGAGGTCACCGAGGCGAGCGTCAGGCCGGTGATGGTGGCTTCGTAGCCGTCGGCGCCGGCTGCGGCCGACCACGAGCCATAAGCCACCCTGCTGCCGGCGGTAAACGTGCTGAATGACGGCAGCGCGCCATTGATCCAATTGCTCCGATCTGCCGCGGCAATATCGGACATGGAATTGAAAGAAATAGTTGCCCACGCCCATCCGGTGCTGGCCGGTTCGCTCACCGTGTTGAAGTGGGAATCGAAAACGAGCGCGGTTTTCCAGCCGGTGCTGCCGTACCAATTCCAGCCACCTGGCACATTGCCCGATGACGCACTTGCTCCGCTCCATGCATCGCCGGGATTCATTTCGGTCGGGAGCGTGATTGCTCCCGTGCCCGAATCCGGCGTAAAGCCGGTGAATGTGTATTGCGGGGCATATGATAAATCACCCCACGTCGTCATTGGCGCTGCCACATAAGAGAACGTGCCATGCACGATTTCTCCTTGCGTATAAACGGAGGAGCAGCAATATTCCGCGCCATCCACCGTGGCCGTGAAGTTGTAGGTATAGATCGTCTCGGCCTGGGCCGAAGCACTGCCGAGCAGCATGAATGCCGCGCACACCACCAGCTTGTGCGTTTCCATCGCAATATCCTTCCAGAGAAGTTTCAATGAACCGGCCGACCAGAAACTCCTCCGGCCCCATTTCATCGCCCGCAGCCCATCGCCGCGATCAAATGCAATGTATTGATTCGCGCCCCGAAAGGCTTCACCTGGCGATCACCAATCGATCACCTCGATGGCCGTGGCGCTGATTCCCCCGGCGTGAAAGCGATGGCACGGCGGCGTGTCGCATGTCCGGTCCCGGGCGCGGCGCCCGGCCGGAACGGTTGTGGGTTGCGCCGGCCGTCTTGAAAATGCATTTCCATCCGCGCATGGAGGGAATGTGACCAATCTCTATCGATATCGATTCGGCTCGGTCGTGTTCGACCAAGGCAGTTTCGAACTCAGTGTCGATGGCGGCGCGGTGGAAATCCAGCGCAAGCCGTTGCAAGTATTGAATCTGCTGTTGCAGAACGCCGGCAAGGCGGTGCCGCGCGAGGAATTCATTCGCGAAGTCTGGCGCGGGCAGCCGACGGTCGACAATGTATTGGCGAATGCGATCGCCAAATTGCGCAATGCGATCGGTCCCGCGCATGCGCAGCATATCGAGAGCATTCCGCGCGTCGGTTATCGGCTGTCGGTGGCGATCGAGCGCACGGCGATTTCGGGCTCGGATGCGGGCATGCCGAAATTCCGCCCCGGCGATCATGTGCCACAGCGCGAGCATTTCCGGCTGGAGCGACGTTTCGGCGCTTCCGAAGCGAATGACGTCTGGCTCGCGCGACATATCAAAACCGGCGAGGAGCGGGTTTTCAAATTCGCGAGCGCCGAGCAGCATATGTCGTCGCTCAAGCGCGAGGTGACGCTCGCGCGGCTGTTGCGCAATGCGCTCGGCGACCGGCCCGATTTCGTCCGCATCATCGACTGGAATTTCAGCGAACCGCCCTATTTCGTCGAAAGCGAATATGGCGGCGTCAATCTCGCCGAATGGGCAGGGGCCGACGGCCGCCTGGCCGCACTGGCATTGCAGGATCGGCTGGCGCTGTTCCTGCAGATCGCGCAGGCGGTGGCGTCGGCGCATTCGCTCGCGGTGCTGCACAAGGATCTGAAGCCGACCAATGTGCTGGTCGAGCCGGCGGGCGCGGGCTGGCAGTGCCGGCTGGTCGATTTCGGCAGTGGCCGATTGCTCGACATGGCGCGGCTCGGCGTGCTCGGCATCACGCCGCTGGGGCTGACGGTCGTCAACGGCATCGCCTTCGATGCCGCGCGCGGCACCCTGCTCTACACCGCGCCCGAACTGCTGGCCGACGAGCCGGCCACCGTGCGCAGCGACATCTATGCGCTCGGCGTGCTGCTGTACCAGATCGTCGTCGGCGATCTGCAGCGCGGCCTCGCCGTCGGCTGGGAGCGCGACATCGACGACGAACTGCTGCGCGCCGACATCGCGCGTGCAACCGACGGCGATCCGGTCCGGCGCTTCGGCAGCGCGAGCGAGCTGGCCGAGGCGCTGGCCGCGCTGCCGAAGCGGCACGAGGCGCGGCGCGCGGCGATGGCCGAAGCGCGGCAGCGACAGATCGAAGGCGAACAGCTGCTCGCGCTGCGGCGGCGCCGGCCCTGGCTGTACGCGGTGATCGGCGTGCTGCTCGCGGGGCTGCTGACCGCGCTCGAGCTCTACGCGCAACTGCGCACCGCGCGCGAGCAGACCGCGCACGAGCTGGCCACCAAATCCGCGCTGAACAAGTTCCTGATCGACGATTTCATCGAGGCCGCGAACCCGGCGCTGGCCGGTCGGCGCGATGTCACCGTGGCCGAGGCGGCGAGGACCGCTGCCGGCAAGGTGGACGGCACGCTCGTACAGACCTCGCCGGAGGTGCGGGCGGGCATCCATGCGGCGCTGCATGGCGTCTTCAACAAGTTGTCGGATTTCCCGAGCGCGCTCGCGGAGGGGCGCAAGGCGGTCGCGGAATGGGCGCGCTCGACCGCGCCGGACGTAGAGCAGCGCGGTTTCGTCATGCTGACCGATGTCTATCTGCTCGCGGTCTCGGGCCATCTGGACGAAGCCGAGAAGCTGCTGGCCGACGCCGAAGCCTTGCTCAAGCCCTTGAAGCCGGTGCCGCCCGAGTTGCAGGCCGAGCTGCTGTTCCAGCATGGCTCCATTCATGTGGAGCGACGGCAGTTTGAAGATGCGTTCCGCGACTACGCTCAGGCTTGGGCGATCGCCCGGCAACCCGGCTTCGCCGACCCGGTCATCGCCGGCCATGTCGAGGGCGCGCTGTCGAACATGAACACGATGCTCGGCCACCATGCGCAGGCCGAGCAACTGGCGCGCGATCTGATGGAGCGGCAGGTCGCGATCTGGGGCGCCGATCATGTGCGGACCTGCTTCACCGCCTTCATCCTCGCCAACACGCTGGGCTATCAGAACCGCGCCGACGAAGGGCTGGCGCTGGCGGACAAGTCGATCGCCTGCCTGACCGCGCGTCTCGGTGCGCAAAGCACCGGAGTCGCCGACGCCAGGGTGACGCGCGCGACCCTGCTGGCGCAGGCCCGGCGCTACCGCGAAGCCGCCGTGGCCTTCGGCGAAGTCGCCGATCTCTATGGCGCCGTGCTCGGGCCGAACTCCGAGGGCCGGATCAATGCGATCGCGAACCAGGCCGCTGCCCTGCGCAACGCCGGCCAGTTGACCGCCGCCGACGTTGTCTTCGGCGCGGGCCTGAAGCTGGGCGCTGACGCGCTCGGTCAGGACCATCCCACGATGCAGGCGCTGAAGTTCGGCGCGGCGCGCACCCGCCTCGACATGGGAAGGACGGCCGGCGTCGCCGTCCTGCTTCAAGGGCTGGATGCCGACGCGCTGAATGAATCCGAGCAGGCGCCCGACTGGCCCGCCCGGCTCGCGCTGCAACGCGGCCGTCTGGCCCTGCTGTCGGGCGACCGGGCGCGGGCCGCAGAGCTGCTTGGCACGGCCCGCGCGCTGGAGGCCGGGCGCAATGACGCAGCCGACGCGATCCGGGAGATCGACGACTGGCTCGTCAAGGCGGGCGCCGCGCCCCGGCTTGCGGCGGCGGTCGGCACGCGGTCCTGAAGGCAGGCGCTGGTCAGCCCCGGGCTTCGGCGGCGAGCGCGTCCGGCACGGCCGCCGGCGTCGCCTTCAGCCGCGCCAGCCACAGCGCGCAGCCGAGCAGCGACAGCAGAAGCAGCGCGACGAAACCGCAGACTCCCGGCCACTCCGCACGCATCCAGAACCATCCGCCAGCCGAGCCCATCACGCTCGCGCCCAGGTAATAGGCCAGCAGATAGAGCGCCGACGCATGGCCCTTGTTGCCGCGCGCCAGCCGCCCGACCCAGCCGCTGGCCAGCGCATGCACCGCGAAAAAGCCAAAGGTGAACACGCCGATTCCGGCGATCAGCAGCGCCAGCGGCAGGGCCAGCGTGAGCGCCAGCCCGGTCAGCGCGATCAGCACCGAGCCGATCAGCACCGGCCCGCGCCCGAGCCGGTCGGCCAGCCAGCCGGCGCTCGACGACGCCAGCGTGCCCATCAGGTACAGCAGAAAGATCAGCCCGATGTGCGCCTGCGTCAGCGAGTAGGGCGGCGCCATCAGCCGGAAGCCGGCGTAGTTGTAGACCGTCATGAAGCCGCCCATCGCCAGCAGCCCCACGCCATACAGCGGCAGCAGCCCCGGCGTGGCCAGATGCGCGGCCCAGGCGCGCAGATGAAAGCCCGCGCCGGTGGCCGCGCGCGGCCGGAAATTGCGCGACGCCGGCAGCAGCGCCACGAAGCCGGCCGCCGCCAGCAGCCCGAGCGCGCCGGTCAGCCCGAGCGCCGCGCGCCAGCCCCAGGCCTCGGCGGCGAGCCCGGTCACCACCCGCCCGGTCATGCCGCCGATGGAGGTGCCGCTCACGTAAAGCCCCATCGCAAAGCCCAGGCCGCGCGGATGGATCTCCTCGGCCAGATAGGCCATGGCCACCGCCGGCACGCCGCCCAGCACGATGCCGACCGCCATCCGCGCCGCGAGCAGGCCGTGCCAGCCCGGCATCGCGGCGGCCAGCAGATCGAGCGCGGCAGCGCCGAACATCGACACCGTCATGGTCCGCTTGCGGCTCCAGCGTTCCGAGGCCGCGCCGACCAGCAGGATCGACAGCGCCAGCGGCCCGGTCGCCAGCGACAGCGCGAGCGAAGCCTCGGCCGGGCTCACGCCAAACGTGCTGGCGAAGGCCGGCAGCAGCGGTTGCACGCAGTGCAGCAGCGAGAAGGTGGAATAACCGGCGAGGAAGAGCGCCGCGACGATCTGGCGATAGCCGGCGCTGCCGGGTTCGGTCCAGTGCGGCGCGGCGGTGGCGGATGCGGCGGAGGAAGTCATCCGCGCGATTGTCCGCGCCGGCTGCGGGCGGCGAAAGCGCCGACCGGACGCGCGCCGAAGGGGCCAGTGCGCCGCAGCAGCTACCAGCGCCGCGGCGGCGGCATCACGATCACCTCGGGCTCCGGTTCGTAGTAGCGATAGCGATAGCTGCGCGTGCCGTAGGCCGACGCGGCCGGCAGCTGGTTGCCCTTGGCGTACATGCATTGCAGATAGGCCGTGTCGTAGCGCCGTTGCGCCTCGCCGCCGGTGGCCTGCGACTGGTTGGCGCCGACCGCCGCGCCGGTGACCATGCCCACCGCCGCGCCCACGCCGGCGGCCTGGCCGCTGCCACCGGCCAGCGCGCCGGCCGCCGCCCCGAGCGCGGTGCCGACGGTGGCGCTGGTGGCCAGGCTGGCGTTGGCGCTGTCGGCCACCGGAGCGCCGATGGCGCGCTGGGCCCAGCCACGGCATTGCTCATCCTCGGCCATGAAGACCTCGAAGGGCTTGTTGGCGGCCGGCATGACCATCACGCTCGGGCCGGTCGGCAGCTGGGCGCAGGCGCCGAGGACAAGGGCGGCGGCGCCGAGCGCGAGCCCGGCCAGCGGGCGGTTCGGGCGGTGGGTGACGGGCGCGACGGTCATGGCGTTCATCGCGGCGGCCGGCGTCGGGCGGCGGCTCATTGCGCGGCTCCCGGCGTGCTGCCGGCGGCGGGCGCCGGCGTGCTGGGCGGCACGGCGCTGCCGTCGCCGGGCGCGGGCGGCACGGCCGGCACCTGCTTCCAGCCGCCGGTACAGCTCGCCACATAGGGGTAGTAGGCGCGGCTCGCCTCGCACCAGTACCAGCTGGGCTGCACGGCGGCCGGGGCCGGAGCGGTGGCGACGCTGGCGGCCGGCGGTGCGGTTTCGACGATGACGGTGGTGACCGGCGGCTCGGGCCGGGCCGGCGGCAGCGACCACAGATACCAGACCGGCCCGGCCACCCACCACCAGCCGAAATAGCCGTCATGCCCGCCGTGCAGCCAGCGGCCGCCGCCGGGGCCGCCACCGCCCGGCGCGCCGCCAAAGCCGCCGCCCGGGCCGCCGGGTCCGCGCGGCTGGGCCAGCGCGGCGCCGCTGCCCGTGACGAGCGCGAGTGCCACCAGCGCCAGCGCCCCCGCGCGCCGAGCGCGCCCCGTGTGCGCTCGCGCCGGCCCGCGCGCGCCGCCCGCCTGATCCGTCCGCGCGCAAGCGCGCTTGCCGCTGTCCATGCCGTTCTCCGTGTCGCCGGCCCTGCGTGGCCGAGGCCCGCAGTTCAGCGCGCGCGTGCTGCCGCTTTCTTGCGCGGCGTCCCGGGATTGCGAGCGCGCGTAACCGCGTCCGGCGGCGCCGGCTTGCCGCGCATCGGCCGGGGCGCGCGCTGCGCGGCGCCGGCATGCCGATTGCTGTCCGTCGCAGTCAAGCCGTGAAATGCCTGCGCTTGCAGTGCCACGTTTCGACCGAACGGCGGCAAGGCCGCATGCCATGATCGGCGCGCCGTGGCGCCGCCTGCCGACCTGGCAGCGCTGCCGTCACGCACCCGTTTCCACTCGTCATCGGAGTCGTCATGACCAAATCCGTGTTGCTGGCCGCGCTCATCGCCGTCGGCGCGTCCGTCGCTGCCAGCGGCGCCGGCGCCCAGGAACTCACCGGCACGCTCAAGAAGATCAAGGACACCGGCAAGGTGACCGTGGGCGTGCGCGATTCCTCGGGCGTGCTGTCGTACACGCTCGGCAACGGGCAGTACGCCGGCTTCCACGTCAACCTGTGCCAGAACCTGCTGGCCGACCTGCAAAAGCAGCTCAAGCTGCCCAAGCTGGCCGTCGAGTACATGTCGGTCACCTCGTCGAACCGCATTCCGCTGGTGGAAAACGGCACGGTCGACATCGAATGCGGCTCGACCACCAACAACGCTGCGCGCCAGAAGCAGGTGAGCTTTGCGCTCACCACCTATGTGACCGAGGTGCGCATGGCGGTCAAGGCCGGCAGCCGGCTGCACTCCGTGGCCCAGCTCGACGGCAAGACCGTGGCCACCACCACCGGCACCACCTCCGTGCAAACGCTGCGCAAGAGCGAGCGTGGCCAGAACGTCAACTTCAACGAGGTCTACGGCAAGGACCACGCCGAGAGCTTTCTGCTGCTGGAGTCGGGCCGCGCCGACGCCTTCGTGATGGACGACTACATCCTCGCCGGCAACATCGCCAACGCGAAGGATCCGAAGCAGTTCGACATCGTCGGCGAGCCGCTGTCGGTCGAGCCGATCGCGATCATGTTCCGCAAGGACGATCCGGCCTTCAAGGCAGCGGTGGACGGCTACATCCGCAAGGTGATGAAGAGCGGCGAGTTCGAGAAGCTCTACGTCAAGTGGTTCCAGTCGCCGATCCCGCCCAAGGGCAACAACCCCGACGTGCCGATGAGCCAGCGGCTCAAGGACGCCATCGCCAATCCCAACGACAAGCCGATGGAGGACTACACAAAGAAGTCGTGATCGGCTGAACGCCCGCGCGGGTCTGCCTCTGCACCCAGCCGGCGCAGGCCCGTTCCGGTCGGGCGCGCGTCAATTCCAACCCTTTACCGACGAGGGATCGCATGGCCCTGAACTGGGAATTCTTCACCGAGGACATCGGCGACGGCACGACCTATCTCGACTGGATGCTGACTGCCTGGGGCTGGACGGCGGCGGTGTCGGGGCTGTCGCTGCTGGTGGCGCTGGCTATCGGCGCGCTGGTCGGCACGCTGCGCACGCTGCCGTCCAAACCGGCGCAATGGGTGGGCACGGCCTGGACCGAGCTGTTCCGCAACATCCCGCTGCTGGTGCAGATCTTCGTCTGGTACCACGTCATTCCGGCGCTCATCCCGGCCATGCGGGCGCTGCCCGGCTTTGTGCTGGTGGTGTTCGGGCTCGGCTTCTTCACCTCGGCGCGCATTTCCGAGCAGGTGCGCTCGGGCATCCAGGCGCTGCCGCGCGGCCAGGGCATGGCGGGCAAGGCGCTCGGCCTGACCACGGCGCAGACCTATCGCTACGTGATCCTGCCGATGGCCTTCCGCATCATCCTGCCGCCGCTCACCAGCGAGTCGATGGGCATCGTCAAGAACTCGGCCGCGGCGTTTGCCGTGAGCATCTCGGAGCTGACGATGTTCTCGATGCAGGCCACCGAGGAAACCTCGCGCCCGATCGAGGTCTATCTGGCCGTCACCGGGCTCTACGTGGTGACCGCCGGCGCGATCTATTTCGTCATGAGCTTCATCGAGCGCCGGGTGCGCATTCCGGGCTTCGTCGGCCCCGCCATGAGCGGAGGCCACTGACATGCTGAATCTCGACTGGGATTTCTTCAGCTGGTCGCTGGTCAGCGACTTTCTGCTGAAGGGGCTGCTGTTCAGCCTGCAACTCACCGTGGTGGCGATGCTGGGCGGCATCTTCTTTGGCACCGTGCTGGCGCTGATGCGGCTGTCGGGCCGCAAATGGCTCGACTGGCCGGCGGCGTTCTATGTCAACGCCATGCGCGCGATTCCGCTGGTGATGGTGATCCTTTGGTTCTTCCTGCTCATGCCCTATCTGGTGGGCAAGCCCATCGGCGCGGAGCTGTCGGCGGTCATCACCTTCATCGCCTTCGAGGCGGCGTACTACGCCGAGATCATGCGCGCCGGCATCCAGAGCATTCCGCGCGGTCAGGTGTTTGCGGGCCAGGCGCTGGGCCTGACCTATGGCCAGAACATGCGGCTGGTGATCCTGCCGCAGGCCTTCCGCAACATGCTGCCGGTGCTGCTGACGCAGACCATCATCCTGTTCCAGGACACCTCGCTGGTGTACGCGATTGGCGCCTATGACCTGTTCAAGGGCTTCAACGTGGCGGGGCGCAATTTCGGCCGGCCGATCGAGAGCACGCTGCTCGCGGTGGTCGTGTACTTCGCGATCAGCTTCAGCCTGTCGACGCTCGTGAAGCGGCTTCAGGCCCGCATCGCCATCGTGCGCTGAGCGCGCATCCCAACCGACCAAGAAAGCGAGAGGCGCTCATGCCGATGATCGAACTCAAGGGCGTGTCCAAGTGGTACGGCAGCTTCCAGGTGCTGACCGACTGCACGACCAGCGTGGAGAAGAAGGATGTGGTGGTCGTGTGCGGGCCGAGCGGCTCGGGCAAGTCGACGCTCATCAAGACCGTCAACGGGCTTGAGCCGTTCCAGCAGGGCGACATCAGCGTCAACGGCACCAGCCTCACGGCGCCGGGCACCGATCTGCCCAAGCTGCGCAGCAAGGTCGGCATGGTGTTCCAGCACTTCGAGCTGTTCCCGCATCTGAGCATCACCGAGAACCTGACGCTGGCGCAGATCAAGGTGCTGGGCCGCAGCAAGGACGAGGCGACCGAGCGCGGTCTCAAGCTGCTCGACCGCGTGGGCCTGAAGGCGCAGGCGGCCAAGTTTCCGGGCCAGCTCTCGGGCGGTCAGCAGCAGCGGGTGGCGATCGCCCGGGCGCTCGCGATGGACCCGATCGTCATGCTGTTCGACGAACCCACGTCGGCGCTCGACCCCGAGATGGTCAACGAGGTGCTCGACGTGATGGTGCAGCTGGCGCAGGAGGGCATGACGATGATGGTCGTCACGCATGAGATGGGCTTTGCGCGCAAGGTCGCCAACCGCGTGATCTTCATGGACGCCGGCAAGGTGGTCGAGGACGTGAGCAAGGAGGCCTTCTTCGGCGATCCGGCGGCGCGCTGCGACCGGGCACAACAATTTCTTTCGAAGATCCTCAGCCACTGAGGCGCGACAACTTCGACAAGGAAAGCCCCGCATGAACGTCAGACAGATGATCGAGCTGCTCGGCGCATTTCCGCCCGACGCGGTGGTGATGTTCGAGGGCGAGACCGGCTACGACGCCATTTCCGGCATCACGCTCGAACCCGGCATCCAGCCCGGCATGCCGGACGAGGTGATTCTTCATCCCGACATGACGCCCGACTGAGGCCGTCCGACTGCCCTCCACGGCCTTCGCGTTTTCCGGCGCGGAGGCCGTTTTCACAAGGGCAGCCGGCGCGGGACTTACAGGGTGCGCAGCGTTTCGCCCACATGGCCGTGGCGATGCAGGCTCAGGCTGGCCGCTTCGGCCTGACGCTCGTCGACCGGATGGCCGACGACGGCCCAGCGGCCGGTTTCCACTGCCTTGCGCGTGGCGGCGATCAGCGGCGCATGGTCGGGCCGCATGCTCACGACGCCGCCGACCATCAGGCCGAAGATCATTCCCACGCCGCTCATCGCCAGCGCCGCCAGCAGCGGCGAGGTGACCACGGCGGCCTGCCCGACCGCATGGAGCACGCCGAAAAGCGCCAGCCCGAGCGCCAGGCCGATGGCGCCGCAGGTGGCGTGGGCGCGCAGCACCGTGTGCCAGATGCCGTCGTCCTCGGGTTCGGTCTTGGCGCCGACATCGGCTTCGCCCGGCCGCAGGATGCGGACCTGCCAGGGCTCCATGCCGCTGTCGCGGCGCATGGCCTCGGCGGCCAGCCCGGCGGCCTCGGCGTTGTCGTACACGGCGGCCACCTTGGTGACCGAGCGTTCGCCAAAAAACAGTGCGCGGATGTTCATGTGTTGTCCTTCGCGACAATCCAACTTAGGGCTTCAGCATCCGCGCCGACGGCGCGCGCCGGTGTGGGGCCGGACCGCGTCCAGCTGTAGGAAAGCGCTGCGTGCGATGCCGATTTGAAATTCAGCTGTGGCAGCCTGCGCGGCTCTTCTTTGGCAGGCGATGGCATGAGCAGGACTTTTCTCGCAGCGGCGGCCGCCGCGATGTGCATGACGGCCGGCGGCGCACAGGCCGGGCAATGGGACAGCGGCGACCTTGGCCTGGGCGAATTCGCCGCCAATGCCCAGGTCACGCTGATCGGCCAGACCAAGCCGCGCTTCAACGCGGCCTACAGCGGGCCGCTCAGTCTCAAGTCGGAGTACGAGCGCAGCTATTCGATGTCGGCGACGGCCTTTCTGGGCTGGAAGCCGTTCGCCAACACCGAGCTGTTCGCCAATCCGGAAGTGGTGCAGGGCCTGCCGCTGTCCAGGCTCGCGGGCCTGGGCGGCCTCACCAACGGCGAGATGCAGAAGGTGGGCGGCACCAAGCCCACGCTGCACCGCGCGCGGCTGTTCATGCGCCAGACCTTCAACCTCGGTGGCGAGCAGGAGCAGCTGGAGCAGGGCCAGAACCAGTTCGCGCACAGCGTGGACCGGCGCCGGGTGGTGGTCACGCTCGGCAATTTCGCGGCCAACGACGTGTTCGACGACAACGACATCGCGCACGACCCGCGCACCGGCTTTCTCAACTGGAGCTTTCTCACCTACGGCGCCTGGGACTTTCCGGCCGATGCGCGCGGCTATTCGGTCGGCGGCACGGTGGAATGGATTCATGACGACTGGACCGCGCGCATCGGCCGCTTCCGCCTGCCCAAGGAGGCGAACGGACTGCCGCTCGCGCCCAATCTGGCGCAGAACCACGGCGACGCGGTCGAGATCGAGCATCGGCATGAACTGGCCGGCCGGCCGGGCGCGCTGCGCGTGCTCGGCTTTCGCAACACCACGGCGATGGGCAGCTTCAGCGATGCGCTCGCCGCCGCCGCGCCCGGCACCGTGCCCGACCTGACCACCGTGCGCCGGCGCCAGGACAAGCGCGGCTTCGGCGTCACCGCCGAGCAGGAGCTGGCCGACGACGTCGCGGCGCAATTGCGCGCCAGCCGCAGCGACGGCCGCAGCGAGGTGTACGCGTTTGCCGAGATCGATGCGTCGGTCGCGGCGGCGCTGCGCATCGGTGGCGCGCGCTGGGGCCGGGGCGAGGACAGCGCGGGCCTGGGCGTGGCGCGCAACTCGCTGTCGTCGGCGCATGTGGCTTATCTGCGCGCCGGCGGGCTGGGCTATTTCGTCGGCGATGGCGGGCTCGATCCGGGCGCGGAGCGCATCTTCGAGGCCTACTACAGCCTCGCGCTCGGCGGCGGCTTCGTGCTCACGCTCGATGGCCAGCACATCGTCGATCCGGCCTACAACCGGGCGCGCGGGCCGGTGCAGGCGATTGCGCTGCGGCTGCACGGCGAATGGTGATGCCGCTTGCGCCAGCGCCGGGCGCCGCCGGCCGGCGCGCTGCGAGACTGGCGCCGTCGCGCCGCGCGCGCGGCATTGTTTTTGCCTAAGCCCGACTGAACCCGCCGCTTGTCGCAAAGCCGACAAGGCAACCGCGACGGCCGCGCCGATCCCCCGAGGAAAGTCATGCCGATCTACGAATTCCACTGCAAGGCCTGCGACGAGCAATACGAAGTGCTCGTGCGGTCGTCCACCGTCGTGACCTGCCCCAAGTGCGGTTCGCAGGATGCCGAGCGTCTCGTCTCGCGCATCGCGCCGCACGGCAAGATCCCCGAGATGCGCCGCAAGATGCGCGCGATGGCGGCGGCCGGTGGCGACACCAGCAACTTCAGCAAGAAGGAACACGCCACCTTCAAGAGCTGATCGCGCGCAGCGCGGTTAGCGCGGCCCGTCGTCACGGCGGGCCGCTTTCCGGGGCCGGGTTTGCGTCGAGCGAACCCGGCCCCGTTTGCGTTCAGGCCAGCGCGTCCTTCAGCGTGTGCACGAAGTGGCGCGAGCTGCGCTGGGCGCCGTCGGCGATCTGGCTGCGGCAGCTGGTGCCGTTGGCGATCACCTCGGTCTCGGCCGGCGTGGCGCGCACCGCCGGCAGCAGCGCCAGCTCGCCCATCTTCATCGAGATGTCGTAGTGCTCGGCCTCGTAGCCGAAGCTGCCGGCCATGCCGCAGCAGCTCGATTCGATGAACTCGACTTCGAGGTTGGGCACCAGGCCCAGCACCTTGCGCATCGCCTTGAGCGCGCCGAAGGCCTTCTGGTGGCAATGGCCGTGCACCACCGCCTTGCGCGGCGCGGCGTCGGTCTTGAACGGGATCTTGAGCCGCTTGCCGTCGTGCTCGCGGGCCAGGAATTCCTCCAGCAGCCAGGTGTTCTTGGCGACCTTCTGCGAACGCGCGCCGAGGCCGAGCTGGTGGTACTCGTCGCGCAGCATGAGCAGGCAGGACGGCTCCAGCCCGAGCACCGGCAGGCCGCGATCGACCATCGGCTCCAGCGCGTCGAGCATGCGGCTCGCGTGCTCGCGGGCGCGCTCGACAAAGCCGCCCGACAGCGCGGTGCGGCCACAGCACAGCGGCGCCGCGCCGTCGAGCGCGCGCGCGATGTGCACCACATAGCCGGCGGCGGTCAGCACCGCGACGGCGGCGTCGGCGGTGGCCGGGTCGAGCTGGTTGGTGAAGCTGTCGACCAGCAGCACCACTTCGCGCAGCGCCGGCGCGGCGGGCGCATCGGCGGCGGCGGGCAGGGCGGCCGGCGCATACACCGACGGCGAGCGGTCGAGGAAGGCGCTCGGCGCGAGCCGCGGCAGCGGCCGTTGCGCGGCGATGCCGAAGCGCTGCTCCACGAGCCTGGCCACGAACGGCAGCTTCTCGCGCAGCGTGAGCGCGAAGCCGTGCAGCGGGCCGAACTTGCGCGCCTGCGCGGCCATTTCCGGGAAGTTGGCGAACCACTTGTCGCGCGTGGAGGCGGGCTCGCGCTCGCGGCGCTGGGCCAGCGCCTCGGTGCGCAGCGCGGCCATGTCGACGCCGTTGGGGCATTCGCGCTTGCAGCCCTTGCAGCCGACGCACAGGTCCATCGCCTCGGCCAGCTGCGGCGCGAGGAAGGGTTCGGCGCCGTATTCGCCGTCGAGCGCGGCGCGCAGGGCGGCGGCGCGGGCCTGGGTGGAATGCGCCACGTCGGCGGTGGCGCGGAAGCTCGGGCACATCAGGCCCTTGGGCGAGGTGCCCTGGCATTGCCGGGCGCCGATGCACACGGCCGTGGCCTTGGCGTAATCGCCGCCGGTGGCGGGGATGTGGGCATAGGCGTCGCCGGCGCCATAGCTTTCGTAGGCTGACCAGTCGAGATGGGTGCGCACTTTTTGTATGTGACTCAAGGAGGAAGACCCGGCTCGCGATGCAAGACGGGTGCCGAAGGCTTTTTGTCGGCTTTGTCGTGTGGCAAAGGACTTGCACAAAGCCCATTGTTCCGGCGCCCGTGGCGTGCTTGTCGCGCCCGCCGGCGTCGCGCTTTTGTCCACAACCACTGTTCGACACGCGCCATGACGCCACCAAGAATCGGCTACCTCTGTCTCTGCGAAAACCCGACGGCCGAGGCCAGCCGGGCGCTGATCCGCCAGTTCGTCCTCGTGCGCGAGGCCGACCGCATGGGCTTCGACGACATCTGGATCGGCGAGCAGCATTTCGACGATGTCTGGCCCACCGGCGCCGCCATCGCGCTGCTCGGCCATCTGTCGGGCGTGACCACCAAGGCGCGCATCGGCTCGGCCGCGCTGCTCGCCGGCCTGCGCGATCCGGTCGGTCTGGCCGAGGACATCGCCACGCTCGATCTGCTCAGCAAGGGCCGGCTCAATCTCGGTATCGGCCGCGGCTCGCCGTTCACGTCCATCGGCAAGCATTTCCGCATGGACGAGGCGATGGTCGAGTCGCGGATGTTCGAGGCGATGGAACTCATCGCCAAGCTGTTCGCCGAGACCGACGTGAGCTTTGAAGGCAAGCACTTCAAGACCGAAAACCTCACGCTGGTGCCGCGCCCGTCGCAGCCGGTGCCGACCTGGATGGCCGCCAGCACCGAGGCCAACATCCGCACCGCCGCGCGCCTGGGCCACGGCCTGATGGGCGGCGCCACGTGGACGGTGGCGCGCCTGCAAGCCGCCGCCGCGCTCTACCGCGAAGCCTCGGGCGGCGCGGACCCCAAGTTCGTCGTGCCGCGCTTCTGCATGACGGCCGCCACGCGCGAGGAAGCCGTCGCCATCGCCGAGCCCTATTTCGCCAGCCTCGCCACTCGGCTCGCCAAGCTCGGCGTCAACGAGGACCTGTCGCAGTCGGTCGCGCTCGACCCGGCCGCGCTGCTGGAGATGTCGATCGTCGGCAGCTACGAGGAAGTGGCCACCAAGATCAAGGCGCTGAGCGAATCGCTCGGCGGCGCCTACAGCGTGCCGCTCATCCCCACCAGCGGCCAGTTCGACACGGTCAAGCACTGCCTCGCCGATCTGGTCGACGAAGTGCGCAAGCTGCTGATGGACGACTGAGCAGGCAGGGCGGGGCGCGCGGCCGGCTGCACCGCCGGCCGCGCCTAAAATCGGCCGCATGACCGACACCACCGCCCCCGCCGCCACGCCCTCGTCCCTCACGCTCCGCCGCCCGGACGACTGGCATCTCCACCTGCGCGACGGCGCCGCCCTGGCCGCCGTGCTGCCCGACACGGCGCGCCAGTTCGCGCGCGCCATCGTCATGCCCAATCTCAAGCCGCCGGTCACCACCACCGCGCTGGCCGCCGAATACCGCGCGCGCATCCTTGCCGCGCTGCCTGCCGGCATGAGCTTCGATCCGCTCATGACGCTCTACCTCACCGACAACACGCCGCCCGACGAGATCCGGCGCGCCCGCGAGTCGGGCTTCGTGCACGCCGTCAAGCTCTATCCGGCCGGCGCCACCACCAATTCCGACGCCGGCGTCACCAGCCTCGCCAGGTGCGCGAAGACACTCGAAGCCATGCAGGAAGCTGGCATGCCGCTCTGCGTGCATGGCGAAGTCACCGATCCGGGCATCGACGTGTTCGACCGCGAGGCGGTGTTCATCGAGCGCGAGCTGATTCCGCTGCGCCGCGACTTCCCCGAATTGCGCATCGTGTTCGAGCACATCACCACGCGCGACGCAGCCCAGTTCGTGGCCGAGGCCGACGAGCGCATCGGCGCCACCATCACCGCGCATCACCTGCTCTACAACCGCAATGCCATCTTCACGGGCGGCGTGCGGCCGCACTGGTATTGCCTGCCCATCCTCAAGCGCGAGCTGCATCGCGAGGCGCTGCTGGCCGCCGCGACCTCGGGCAGCAACAAATTCTTTCTCGGCACCGACTCCGCGCCGCATGCCAAAGGCGCCAAGGAAACGGCCTGCGGCTGCGCCGGTTGCTACACCGCGCTACATGCGATGGAGCTTTATGCAACGGCCTTCGAGCAGGCCGGCGCGCTGGCAAAACTTGAGGCCTTTGCGAGCGAGAACGGGCCGGACTTCTACGGACTGCCCAGAAACGAAGGTCGGCTTACCCTGCGCCGCGAGCCCTTCGAAATCCCCGGATCGCTCGCCTATGACCGCGATCAACTCGTGCCCCTGGCTGCTGGAACTGTCCTGAATTGGCACGTCGTCTGAGGCCAACGCAGTGCTGCACCGCGTCATGCACGAAACCGATCGCTTCGATTAAGGTCCACCCGCTCGCGCGCGCACCCCTTCCGGTGACAGCGCGCGACGACCTGCCAACCCAAAGGACTGTCATGAGCCAAACCGATCTGTCGCGTCGCCAAGTGTTCAAGATGGCCGGCGCGCTCGCCGCCATCCCCGTTCTCGCCGTCTGCGGCAGCGCCCATGCCGCGACCAACGCCGCCATGCGCAACGCGCTGAAGTATCAGGACACCCCGAACGGCGACAAGCATTGCGCCAGCTGCATCCAGTTCGTGCCGGGCGCCAAGCCGACCGACAAGGGCGGCTGCAACGCCATCCCCGGCGATACCGAAATCAGCCCGAACGGCTTCTGCGGCGCCTGGGTTCAGAAGAAGTGATCCCGGCCCGGCGAATGCCGGGCGGAATGGCAGAACGGCCGCCTCCGGATACCGGGGCGGCCGTTCTGCTTTTGGGACTGGGAATCGGGCAGCGCGCGCGGCTGAAAACTGCGCGCCGCAAAGCAAAACGGGCTGGCCGCTTGCGCTGCCAACCCGTTTGCCGAAATTCTTGGTGGCCAGAGGCGGAATCGAACCACCGACACGCGGATTTTCAATCCGCTGCTCTACCGACTGAGCTATCTGGCCAACTGCTGAGCCCGCAATTATAGACAGACTTTTCGGAATTGCACGCAGCATGTTCAGCAGACTGCGGCGAGAAAGCCACGAATCGCGGTCTATGATGGCGCCCTCCCGTTTCAACCCGCCCTCAATCATCGTGAACAACGCCAGTTTCGATCTCGTCGTCGCCGGTCGCGGAGCGGTTGGCAGTGCGGTCGCCATCGGTGCCGCGCAGCTGGGGCTGTCGGTGTTGCTGGTCGGGCCGAAGCCGGCGCCGGTGCGCGAAACCTGGGATCTGCGCGTATTTGCCATCTCGGCCGCGTCGATGCGGCTGCTGGAGCGGCTGCGCATCGCCGGCCAGCTCGACCGCGAACGCATGGCGCCGGTCTACGACATGCTCGTGCATGGCGATGCGGCGCCGGCAAGGCTGCGCTTCTCGGCCTACGAGGCCTGCGTGCGCGAGCTGGCGCACATCGTCGAGGGCCGCAATCTGCAACGCGCGCTGGCGCTCGGCTGCGAGCTGAATCCGCGCATCACCATTGCCGACGACGAAGTGACCGGCGTGGCCATCGACGCGGCCGAAGCGCGCGTCACGCTCGGGCGCGGCAGTGCGCGCGCCCGGCTGCTGGTCGCGGCCGACGGCGCCCGCTCCACGCTGCGCGCCGCCGCCGGCCTGAGCAGCGACATCCGCGCCTACGGTCATTCGGGCGTGGTCACCGATCTGCTCTGCGAACGGCCGCATGGCGATGTCGCGCGGCAGTGGTTTCTCGGGCCCGAGGCGAGCGGCGCCATCCTCGCGCTGCTGCCCTTGCCGCGCGCCGGTCTGGCCGACGAAGGCGAGGGCGCCTCGCGCCATGTGTCGATGGTGTTCTCGGTGCCCGAGTCGCGCGCCGACGCGCTCGTGGCGATGGACGACGCCGCGCTCGCCACCGAGGTCGAAGCCGCCTGCGGATCGGCGCTCGGTCGCATGCGCGTGCTGACGCGGCCGGCGGCCTTCCCGCTGCGCTTCATGCACGGGTCGCCGGTGGTGGCGCCGCGCATCGCGCTGGTTGGCGACGCCGCGCATCTCATGCATCCGCTGGCCGGGCAGGGGCTCAATGCCGGCCTGCTCGATGCCGCCGCGCTGCTCGACGTGCTGGCGGCGCGCGAGCCGATGCGCGACCTCGGCGATCTCAAGCTGCTGCGCCGTTATCCGCGCGCGCGGCGCGAAGACCTCGCGCTGATGCTCACCGCCACCGACACGTTGCAACGCCTGTTCAGCACCACCGATCCGCTGCTCGGCATGCTGCGCAATGCCGGCATGGATCTGCTCGACCGGGTCGGCCCGCTCAAGAATCGCCTCATCCGCCACGCGCTCGGCTGAATCGGCGCGCCCCAAGGAATCCCATGACGCTTCGCCTCACCCAACCTCGCGTCGCGCTTGCGGCGCTCGTCGCAGCTGCCGCACTCGCCTTCGGCGCCGCCGCGCTCGCCACCGACAAGGCGCCGGCCAAGCCCGCCGCCGACAAGCCCGCCGCCGGCAAGTCGGCCGCCAAGCCGGTCGATGCCGCGACCGCCGCCACCATCGCCAGCATCAAGGCCAGGCTCGCCGAGCGTCTCGGCGCCAGTGCGCCGCCGGCCAGCGAGGTGCGCAAGCTGCCTTACGGCGACCTGTGGGAAGTGCAGCTCGGCGATGAGCTGGCCTACACCGATTCGGCCGCCGAGCTGCTCATCGTCGGCGCGGTGTTCGAGACCCGCACGCGCAAGAACCTGACCCAGGCGCGCACCGACGAACTCACGCAGGTGGCGTTCAACGATCTGCCGCTCGATCTGGCGCAGAAGAGCGTGCACGGCAAGGGCGAGCGGGTGCTGGCGGTCTTCGTCGATCCCAACTGCGGCTATTGCAAGCGCTTCGAGCAGGCGCTCAAGGCCACCGACAACCTCACGCTCTACCGCTTCTACTACCCGGTGCTGGGCGACGATTCGGTGACCAAGTCGCGCCAGCTCTGGTGCACCTCGCAGCGCGAAAAGGCCTGGCAGGACTGGATGCTGGAAGGCAAGGCGCCCGAAGGTAAGGGCGATTGCGAGAACCCGATCGACCGCACCGTGGCGCTCGGCAAGAAGCTGCGCGTGACCGGCACGCCGACGCTGATCCTGGCCGACGGCAAGCGCATTCCCGGCGCGATCGAGGCGGCCCAGCTCGAAGCCGCGCTCCAGCAGGCCGGCAGCGGCAAGCACTGATTTCCGCGCGCCGGGGCGTTCTGCCCGGGCCGAATTGCAATGGCCGGCCGCTGCGCCGGCCATTGTCGTTTCTGCGCTTTCCGTTTCCGCAAGCTCGCTTCGCGCGTCCCCGAACTTTGCGTTCGTGCAATAATTTCAGTAATTACTGAAATTACAGGAGGTTCATATGAGCCAGCGCAAGGCCGTTTCCGCCATCGCATTGCCTGCGAGCCGCACATGACGCCGCTGGTGCAGCGCTTCGTGATGCATTTCGGCGAGATGGGCAGCCGCTGGGGCATCAACCGCACGGTTGGGCAGATGTATGCGCTGATCTTTCTGGCGCCGGCGCCGATCAATGCCGACCAGATCGCCGAGGAGCTCGGCTTCTCGCGCTCGAACGTGAGCATGGGGCTCAAGGAGCTGACCAGCTGGCGGCTGGTGAAGCTGTCGCATCAGCCCGGCGACCGGCGCGAATACTTCTCGGCGCCCGAAGACGTCTGGACCATCTTCCGCACGCTGGCCGAGGAACGCCGGCGGCGCGAAGTCGATCCAACCCTGTCGATGCTGCGCGACGCCGTGCTCGAAGACGCCAGCAGTCCCGACGACCGCCATGCCCAGGACCGCATGCGCGAGATGCACGACTTCATCGAGCTGCTCATGGGCTGGTTCGACGACGTGAACCGGCTCGAACCCGCCACGCTCGAAAAGCTGATGAAGCTGGGCACCGGCGTGGTGAAGCTGCTGGAGCTGACCGACAAGCTCAAGCTCGGCCGCTGACGCCGGCTAAGCAACGACCTGCGTGCCACGACGCGCGGGCGACACGGGACGATTCGCAATCAACCGAGGCGCAAAGCAATGGACGCATTTCTCCTGTCGCGACTCCAGTTCGCGGCCAACATCACCTTCCACATCCTGTTCCCGACGATCACCATCGCGCTGGGCTGGCTGCTGCTGTTCTTCAAGCTGCGCTTCAACGCCAGCGGCGCCGCAAAGTGGAATCTCGCCTACCGCTTCTGGGTCAAGGTGTTCGCGCTGACCTTCGCCATCGGCGTGGTCAGCGGCGTGACCATGAGCTTCCAGTTCGGCACCAACTGGCCGGGCTTCATGGCCACGGTCGGCAATGTGGCCGGCCCGCTGCTCGGCTACGAGGTGCTGACCGCCTTCTTCCTCGAAGCCACCTTTCTCAGCGTGATGCTGTTCGGCCAGCAGCGCGTGGGCGCAAGGCTGCATACGGCGGCCACCTTTCTGGTCGCGGGCGGCACCACGCTGAGCGCGTTCTGGATCATTGCGCTCAACTCGTGGATGCAGACGCCGACCGGCTTCGAGATGCGCGACGGCGTGGCCCATGTGACCAGCTGGATCGCGGTCATCTTCAATCCGTCGATGCCTTACCGGCTGGTGCACATGCTGCTGGCCTCGGGCCTGACGATGGCCTTTCTGGTGGCCGGCGTGTCGGCCTATCGCTGGCTGCGCGGCGACCGTGGCGATGAGGTGCGCGCCACGCTGCGTACCGCCATCACGCTCGCGGCGATCCTGATTCCGCTGCAAATCGTGGCCGGCGACCTGCACGGGCTCAACACCCTGCATCACCAGCCGGCCAAGCTGGCCGCGATGGAAGGCATCTGGAAGACCGAGCGCCGCGTGCCCGCCGTGCTGTTCGCGCTGCCCGACGAAGCCACGCGCAGCAACCGCTACGAGATCGCCATTCCGGCGCTGGCCTCGCTCTACCTGGGCCACGACTTCGATGCCGAGATCCCGGGCCTCGACCAGTTCGAGGGCAAGCATCCGCCGGTAGCGCCGGTGTTCTTCGCGTTCCGGATCATGGTCGGCGTGGGGATGCTGATGCTGGCGCTGTCCTGGACCGGCGTCTGGCAGCTGCGGCGCGGCGGCGAGCTCAAGCCCTGGCTCGCGTGCGCCTTCGTCGCCGCCACCTTCCTGGGCTGGATTGCGCTGGTCGCCGGCTGGTACACGACCGAAATCGGCCGCCAGCCGTGGATCGTGACCGGCGTGCTCACCGCCGCCGATGCCGCCACCACCGTCGCGCCGGCCAATGTGGCCTTCACGCTGGCGATGTACCTGACGCTCTATCTCGCGCTGATCGTGGCTTACGTGTCGGTCGTGTTCCACATGGCGCGCAAGGCCAAGGAAATCGCGGCCCAGCCCGACGATCCGCGGCTGGCCGGCCAGGGCGCCGACACGCCCGCCGAAAGCGCCGCCAACCACAACCTCCGGAGCCACGCATGAACGACCTCATCCCCGCCGGCCTGAGCGGCGAAGCGCTCTGGCTGCCCGTCGTCTTTCTGGCGCTGATGGGCTTCGCGATCCTGGCCTACGTGGTGCTCGACGGCTACGACCTCGGCGTCGGCCTGCTCATGGCGCGTGCCGGCGACGACGAGAAAGACGTGATGGTCTCGACCATCGGCCCGTTCTGGGACGCGAACGAAACCTGGCTGGTGCTCGGCGTGGGCCTGCTGCTGATCGCCTTTCCGCTCGCGCACGGCGCGATCATGACCGCGCTCTATCTGCCGGTGGCGCTGATGCTGCTCGGGCTGATCCTGCGCGGCGTGGCCTTCGACTTCCGCGTCAAGGCGCGCGACAGCCACAAGCCGCTCTGGAACCGGCTGTTCTTCGCCGGCTCGCTGCTGGCGGCCGTGACCCAGGGCGTGATGCTCGGCCGCGTGGTGACCGGCTTTGTGCCGAGCCTGGTCAACGATGTATTCAGCCTGGGCATCGGCGCCTGTCTCGCGGCCGGCTACGGCCTGCTCGGCGCGGGCTGGCTGCTCATCAAGACCGAAGGGATGTTGCAGGCGCGTGCGGTGCGCTGGGCCCAGGTGTGCCTGGTGCTGACGGCGCTCGGCATCGCGGCGGTGTCGATCGCCACGCCCATCGTCAGCGCGCGCATCTTCGAGAAGTGGTTCTCGCTGCCGAACATCTTCTTCCTCGCGCCGATCCCGCTGTTCACGGCGGCGCTGTTCCTGGCCTGCTGGCTGTTCCTGCGCCGGCTGGCGCATGACGCGGACGAAGGCAATGCGCGCGGCCTGGAACGCTGGTGCTGGGCACCGTTCGCCTGCACGGTCGGCATCTTCGTGCTGGCGTTCAACGGGCTGGCGGTGAGCCTCTTCCCCTACCTCGTCATCGACAAGATGACGATCTGGGACACGGCGGCCGCGTCGGAAAGCCTGTGGTTCGTGCTGGTCGGCGCAGCCGTGGTGCTGCCGGCGATCCTCGTCTACACCGCGTTCGTCTACCGCGTGTTCCGCGGCAAGACGCGGGCATTGAGCTACTACTGATCGCCGCCGCGCCCTGGCGGCAAACGCCAGTGCGCACAGCCACACAGAGCGCACAGCCATCCCCGCAGCCCAAGCCGCGCAACGCGCGGCAATCCAGCCCCAAGGCAGTGAAAGGCGGCGGACGGGGGTGAGGCGGGGCGGCGGATTCGGTGGCGCCGAGCTGCGGTGACGGTGGCCGGCGAACGCCGCAGGCGTTCAGGTCCGCATGTCTGAGCCAGCTTCGCTGGCGAGTTGGCGGACCGGCCG
>NZ_MUHU01000003.1 GCF_002105195.1 Derxia lacustris
GTCGGGCATCGCAGCACCCGTGGCAGTGCGCGGGTCAAATTGCTGCGTGACACCCTGGCCCAGGGGCTGGAGCCGCTGCTCGACGGACGCGACTGAAGCGCGGCCGCCCGGTGGCGTGGAAAAAAACGCGGCGCCGACAATGCGGCACCGATCAGGCGGCGCAAATCAGGCCGTCGCCGCCAGCCCGCGCGGCGAGCGCGTGAGCAGACCGACCCGCGCTTCCGAACCCGGATCGCGCGATTCGACCCGCACCGGAAAGCCCCACAGATTGGCCAGATGCTCCAACGTCTTGCCGGCACTTTCGTCGTCGAGCGGGCGCTGATTGGCGCGCGTATGCGTGAGCGTGAGCGAGCGATCGGTCAGCCGGTTGTATTGCGTGACCTGAATATCGGGCACGCGATTCTCACGCGCATATTGATCGGCCAGCAGACTGCGCACGCGCCGATAACCGTCTTCATTGTGAATTGCATCGACGCGATAAACGCTCTTGTTGACGCTGTCCTCCACCGCAAAGAAACGGAAATCGCGGATGACGGTCGGCGACAGGAATTGCCGGATGAAGGATTCATCCTTGAAATTGCGCATCGCGAAGTCGGTCACCTTGACCCAATCCTTGCTGCCCGCAAATTCCGGGAACCAGTGCTTGTCTTCCTCGCTGGGATGCAGGCAGATGCGCTGGATATCGCGGTAAATGGCAAAGCCGAGCGCATAAGGATTGATCGGGTACATCTTCTGGCCTTCAGGATCCTGGCGCTGAAACACCACATTGGTGTGCGAATGCAGGAATTCCATCATGTAGGCATCGTTGATGAGGCCCTTTTCGTACATCCGATTCAGGATGTTGTAGTGCGTGAAAGTGGCATAGCCTTCATTCAGCACCTGGGTTTGCGTCTGCGGATAAAAGTACTGCGCCATCTTGCGCACGATGCGCACCACCTCGCGCTGCCAGGTGGCCAGCTTGGGCGCATTCTTTTCGATGAAATACAGCAGATTCTCTTCCGGCTCGGGCGGATAGCGGTCGTGCTTGGCCTCGATTTCGGCTGCGTGCTTGAGCGTGGTGCGCGCCATCAAATCGTCGTACATCAGGCGGCGCGTTTCATCCGATTCTTCCTGGCGCCGGCGTTCGGCATCGGCCGACAGCGGCGGCGGCCGGCGATAGCGGTCAACACCGTGATGCTGCAATGCATGGGCCGCATCGAGCACGTCCTCGACCGCATCGATGCCGTAACGCTCCTCGCACTTGCGCACGTAATCGCGCGCAAACACCAGGTAATCGAGAATGCCATCGGCCTGGGTCCATTGCCGGAACAGGTAATTGCCCTTGAATACCGCGTTATGGCCGTAGCTCGCATGCGCAATCACCAGCGCCTGCATCAGCATGGTGTTTTCTTCCATCAGATAGGCAATGCAGGGATCGGAATTGATCACGATCTCATAGGCAAGCCCCTGACGGCCGGTTTTGTAGGCGCGCTCGTTTCGCACCAGCTCCTTGCCGTAGGACCAATGCGCGTAATGCACCGGCATGCCGGCCGACGCATAAGCATCGAGCATCTGCTCCGAGCCGATCACCTCGAGTCGGTTGCGATAGATGTCGAGCTTGAATTCATTGAGCGCAATCTCGCCGATCGCCTTGTCGAAGGCGTGGATGAGATCGAAGGTCCATTCGCTGCCGGTCGAGATATAGCCCATTGCCCGCCCTCCTGATTAGCGCTTTTCGGTCGCGCGCTTTTCGAACAAGCCGCGAAACACCGGATAAATCTCGTTGGGTGCCGCCACATGCCGCATGGAAAACACCGGCTTGCCGTCGAGCGGTGAATAGGCGCTCCACAGGCCGGTCGGCCGCATCGAAAAATCGTCCTCGTCGCGGGTTTCGATATAGGCAAAATAACGCAGCTTGGGAAAGATTTCCTTCTGCAGCAGCCCAACCGAACGCACGCCATCGTCCATCAGACAATCGCCATCCGAGGCCTGGGCCGCATACACATTCCAGCCACGCGAATAGCGGGCACGCATGATCTCGATCATCAATTCGAGCGCGCTTGCCACCCGCGTGCCACCCGATTGCCGGTCGAAGAAGAAGGTCTGCTCATCGACTTCCTGCGCCGATTCGGTATGGCGGATGAAGACCAGATCGACCTGATCGTATTTGCGCGTGAGAAACAGGTGCAGCAGCGTGAAGAATCGCTTGGCCAGATCCTTCTTGTGCTCATCCATCGAGCCAGACACGTCCATCAGGCAGAACATCACCGCCTTGAAAGCCGGCGCCGGATAAGTCGTGCGATTGCGATAGCGCAGATCAAGCTCTTCCAGATAGGGCACGCGCTCCAGCCGCTCTTCCTGCAAGGCCATCAATTGGCGCTCGATCTCGGCAATGACGGCGAGCGAATCGCCACGCGCCCGCGCTTCGTCGAGCAGCGCCTGAAGCGCCATTTCCTCATCGTTGGGATCGTCGGAAAGTGCCAGCGCCCGCGCCGATGCCTGGCGCATCGTGCGCATGACCGACAATCGGCTTGGCGAGCCCTCGCGCGCATAACCGGCATTGCGCGATTTCATTTCCGGCGATAGCGCAAGTTCCTCGCGCAGGCGATTGGGCAATTCAAGGTCGTCGAAGAAGAGTTGCATGAACTCTTCGCGCGACAGCGTGAAAGTGAAACTGTCTTCACCCTCGCCGCCATGACCGCCCTGCCCGCCGCCTTCTTTCGGCTTCGGGATTTCATCGCCTGGGACGAATTTCCGGTTGCCCGGATTCACCCAGATATTGTTGCCGCCCTGGCCGTTGCGAAACGACGGCTCGGTAATACCGCGCTCGTCGATCGTGACTTCGGCTGCGCCGTCCATGTCCTTGATGCTGCGTCCGGAAATGGTGTCGGCGATCGCACGCTTGATTTGCTGCTTGTAGCGGCGAATGAAGCGTTCGCGATTGGCGGCGTTCTTGTGCCGCCCGTTGGGGCGGCGATCAATGATGCTGGACATTCGTCCTCCCGAGGCCGAGACCTCACACCCTGCGGCGGGTCAACTGCTTTTCTTGGTGCGCTGATGCCATTCGACCAGCACGCGAACCTGTTTCTCCGTATAGCCCTTGGAAAGCATCCGGGTCACAAACGATTCGTGCTTTTTCTGCTCCTCGGCCGATCCCTTGGCCGTGAATGCAATGACGGGCAACAGCTCCTCGGTATTGGAGAACATGCGCTTCTCGATCACCTCGCGCAGCTTTTCATACGAGGTCCAGACCGGATTCTTGCCGCCATTGGCCGCACGCGCCCGCAGCACGAAATTGACGATTTCCTGGCGGAAATCCTTCGGATTGCTGATGCCGGCGGGCTTCTCGATCTTTTCGAGTTCGCTGTTGAGCATCGCGCGGTCGTAGGATTCGCCGGTATTCAGATCGCGGTAATCCTGGCCCTGCACCCAGTAATCGGCATAGGTCACATAGCGGTCGAACAGGTTCTGGCCGTATTCCGAATAGGTTTCGAGGTAGGCGGTCTGGATTTCCTTGGTGAGGAAATCGGCATAGCGCGGCGCAAGCCAATCCTTGATGTAGGAAATGTGCTTGCGCTTGGTTTCCTCGGGCAGATTGTCGGATTCGATCTTCTGTTCGAGCACATACATCAGATGCACCGGATTGGCGGCAATCTCCTGCGTGTCGTAATTGAAGACCTGCGACAAAATCTTGTAGGCATAACGGGTCGAACTGCCCTGCATGCCTTCGTCGGGCGAAGCGAAATCGCGGTATTCCTGGATGGTCTTGGCGCGCGGATCGGTGTCCTTGATGTTTTCACCGTCATACACGCGCATCTTCGAATAGATGCTCGAATTCTCGGGATCTTCCAGCCGCGTGAGCACGCTGAATTGCGCCATCATTTCGAGGGTGCCGGGCGCGCAGGGTGCAGCAGTCAGCGAGCTGTGATCGAGCAGCTTGCGATAAATCTTCACTTCCTCATGCACGCGCAGGCAATACGGCACCTTGACCACATTGATCCGGTCGAGGAAAGCCTCGTTGTGCTTGTTGTTGCGGAAGTTCTGCCATTCGCTTTCGTTCGAGTGCGCCAGAATCACGCCCTGGAACGGAATCGCGCCAAAGCCTTCGGTGCCCTTGAAATTGCCTTCCTGCGTCGCCGTCAACAGCGGATGCAGCATCTTGATCGGTGCCTTGAACATTTCGACGAATTCGAGAATGCCCTGATTGGCGATGCACAGGCCGCCCGAATAGCTGTAAGCGTCGGGATCGTCCTGGGCAAACAGCTTGAGCTTGCGGATATCGACCTTGCCGACCAGCGAAGAAATGTCCTGATTGTTTTCGTCGCCCGGCTCGGTCTTGGCAATGCCGACCTGATTGAGCACCGAGGGCTGGATGCGCACCACCTTGAACTTGCGCAGATCGCCGTCGTATTCGGCCAGGCGCTTCTGCGCCCACGGGCTGGTAATGCCGGTGAGATAGCGACGCGGAATCTTGTAGTCCTGCTCCAATACATCCGCATAGTCGAGCGGATTGAACAGGCCGAGCGGCGACTCGTTGATGGGCGAACCCTTGAGCGCATAGATGGGGTATTTCTCCATCAGCAGCTTGAGCTTCTCGGCAAGAGAACTCTTGGCGCTGCCAACCGGCCCGAGCAGATAGAGCACCTGCTTCTTTTCTTCGAGGCCCTGGGCGGCGTGGCGGAAATGCGAAACGATCTGCTCGATCGCCGCTTCCATGCCGAAAAAACCATCGAATGCGGGGTAATGCCGCAAGGCCCGATTGCTGAAGATGCGCGACAGCCGCGGATCGCTCCGGGTATCGACGATTTCCGGTTCGCCAATCGCCGCGAGCATGCGCTCGGCTGGCGTGGCGTAAGCCATCGGATCGCGGGCGCAAAGCTGGAGATATTCCTCCAGCGTCATTTCGACGCTTTGCTTCGCGCTATACGACTCGTGGAATCGATCCAGCAAGTTTCCCATATCGCCCTCCCTTGACCCGGCGGCAGCCGGGCGGCAATGAAAATATTCAATGACGCGGCAGCAAAGAGCGGGAAAAAGAGCTTTGGGAAAGAATCGACAATGATTCGATCTTTCGGAACCAGACCTTTCACGGGGTCATTGGTTCGGTCCTGCCGGAAAACGCGCAACACCGAAGGGCATCAGGCGCAAACCGTGCACGCGTTCGGTAGCTGCGGGACAGGCAACTGCCCGCAATGGGGGGCGATTGACGAAGCCAGTCGGGCGAGCGCGGGCGTAAGCGGCAGGAGGAAACTAAAGAGCGCTCAAAGAGCGACAACGTGACGGCACGGACGACCGCGACAAGCTCACGTTGGCAACATTCGTGCCGAGTGTCGAGCGGGTATTGGTAACAAGCGCCCGACTCGCTCATCGGCAGGTCACGAGTCCACTGTAGGGAGCGCGTGTGTTCCGGAAATCAGAATAAGCGGTGGACTTGCGCGCCTGCCAGCGTCTTAACCCCGAAGCGTGAAACCGGCTTGCAGCCGGCGGTGCGCAAAGTCTCAGGGCAGCGCTGCGCCATTCATGCGTGCCAGCACGATGCCAGCCTTGCGCAGCAACTGGGGATGGTTGCGATTGCGGTCGAAGTAGCGCGGATTGGGCAGCATCGCGGCCAGCCGGGCGGCCTGCGGCGCGGTCAGCACGGCGGCGTTCACGCCGTAGTAGTGATGCGCCGCCGCCTCGATGCCGAACACGCCGACACCCCATTCCACGACGTTGAGATAGACCTCGAGGATGCGCGGCTTGTCCATCCAGAACTCGAGCATCCAGGTGATGGCGAACTCCTGCGCCTTGCGCACATAGCTGCGCTCGGGCGTGAGGAAGAGGTTCTTGGCGAGCTGCTGGGTCAGCGTGGAGCCACCCGCCACCACATGGCCACGGCGCTGGTTCTTCTGCCAGGCGCGCTCCAGCGCATCCCAGTCGACGCCGTCGTGCTCGGTGAAATTGCTGTCCTCGGCGGCGATGACCGCGCGCTTGATGTTGCGGCTGATGCGCTCGTAGGGCACCCAGGCGTGCTGGATGACCGGCTGGCCGGCCGGGCGCGGCGGCGGATTGGCGGCAGCGCGGCGCGGCTGGGCGGCGGGAACTTCGGCGCGCGGCACATTGGGCTCGGGGCTTTCGAGCCGCAGCTGCTGGGCCCGCATGAAGCTGGTCGTGCCCGGATCGATCACGACCCAGAGCCCGATCTTGCAGAAGAACAGCGCCTGCACCACCAGCGCGCCGGCGCCGGCCATGAGCGCCAGCCGCCAGAGCGTGCCGGCGAGGCCAGCGATGCCGGCGCCCATGCGCATCGGCTCAGGGCCGGCTGGCGGCCAGCTCGGCGCGGATGGCGGCGATGACGCCGCCGGTCTCGGGCCGCTTGCCGCGCCAGTCGAAGAAGGATTCGGCGGCCTGCTCGACCAGCATGCCGAGGCCGTCGGCCAGCCGCGTGGCGCCGCAGGCGGCCGAATGGACGAGAAAACTTGTCGGGTTTGCGCCGTACATCATGTCGTAAACAAAACCCGCATCCTTCAAGAGGGCATCGTCAACAGGTGGAAGGCCGCCGTCGAGGCTGGCGCTGGTGGCGTTGATGACGACATCGAAGCGGCCGGCCAGCGCATCGAAGCGGCTGGCGCCGAGGCGGGTGGCGCCCGGGGTTGCGGCGCCGCCGCCGCCGGCACGCGCGGCGAGCGCCGACGCCGCCAGCTCCTCGGCGCGCGCCTCGGTGCGGTTGGCGATCACGATCTCGGCCGGACCGGCGTCGACCAGCGGCAGCAGCGCGCCGCGCGCCGCGCCGCCGGCGCCGAGCAGCAGCACGCGCGCGCCGGCCAGCGTCACGCCGAGGTTGTCGCGCAGGTCGCGCACGATGCCGATGCCGTCGGTGTTGTCGGCCTGGATGCGGCCGTCGGCGTCGATCCACAGCGTGTTGACGGCGCCGGCATGGGCGGCGCGCTCGCTGAGCCGGTCGGCGAGCCGGAAGGCGTCGAGCTTGAACGGCACGGTCACGTTCAGGCCGCGGCCGCCGTCGGCGAAGAAGGCGCGCGCGGTGGCGGCAAAGCCGTCGAGCGGCGCGAGGATGCGGTCATAGCTCACCGGCTCGCCGGTCTGGGCCGCAAAGCGGGCGTGAATCTGCGGCGAGCGGCTGTGCGCGATGGGATTGCCGACCACGGCATAGCGGTCGGTGCGGGCGGCGGAGTTGGCGGTCACGGGGCGGGCGGCGATGAGACCGGCGCGAAAAACCGGCTCACTTGGCGCGGGTTTCGAGCTGGTCGTTGGTGAACATCATGGTGCGGGTGATGGACAGCAAATCCATCTCGCCCTTCATCTGCGCGGTGAAGCGGCCATAGGGCGCGGCGCGCCGGACGATGTTGAGCGCGGCCTGGTCGAGCAGCTTGTGGCCCGAACTCTTGTCCACGCCGATGTCGACGATGCTGCCGTCGGCATCGATCACCACGCTGATCTGCACCGCGCCGTAGACCTTGCCGCGCGCCTCCTCGGGATAGTTGAGGTTGCCCCACTTCTCGACCTTGCTGCGGAAGTTCTCGACGTAGAGCGCGGCCGAATAGTCGCGCGCGCCGGTGCCGAAGAAGTGCTTGCGCGGGCGCCTGTTCTCTTCCTCGATGCGCTCCTGGACGATGGCGGCTTGGCGCGCATAGGCGCGCGCCGAGTCGATCAGGTCGGCGCCGTTGAGCTTGGGATCGGGCGCCGGCGTGGGCGCGTCGTTGGCGGCGGCGATCGGCCGGCCGTTCTTGTCGAGCGAGCTGAGCAGCTTCTTCTGCTCGGCTTCGAGCTGCTGGAGCTTGCGCACCGCATCGTTGAGCGCATCGCCGGGCTTCTCGACGCCGACATTGGGCAGCGGCGTGCCGGCGCGCTTGGTCTCGTGGTCGCCGCCGCCTTCGAGCGCGACCTGGGCCAGCACATCGGCCTGGGCCGGCGCGCGCTCGCTGCGGCTGTTGACGATGACGACCTCGATGCCGGGGTCCTTCGCCTTGATCTCGAAGGTTTCGGGCGCGACGAAATGGATCGTCAGCCCGAGGCCGTGCAGCAGAAAGGACGCGGCGAGCGCGACGGCCAGCACGCGGTTGCGGTCATACCAGTCGCGCAAATCGAAGCGGCGCGGGGCGCTCAGGGTCTCGGTCATGGCGGCGGATTCTAGCGGCGGGCCGGCACTCAGACAGTGCCGGCTGGCGCATCGTCCGCCGTCGCGGGCGTGGCGGCAGCGGGGACTTCCCCGTCGCCGGCATCGGCATCGGCGGCCGGCGCGGCGCCGACCACGGCGGCTTCGCCCTCGGCTTCCTCGGCCACGGCGTCGGTGCTGTCGGGCAGGTCGTCTTCCAGCGCCTCCACGTCGGCGGGCGCGGCTTCCTCGTGGACGGCGGCGAGCCGGCCTTCGACCGTGAGCGCGGCTTCGTCGACCGCGATCACGTCGACTTCAACCCGCGTGCCCGGCGGCAGATGGCCGATGCCGGCCAGCGACAGCACCAGCGGCAGCGCGGCGAGGCGCACGTTCTCGTTGCGCAGCACCACGGCGTCGAGCCGCTTGCCGCCGCCGATGCAGCCTTCCTGCGCCAGCCAGCGCAAGCACCAGTAGCGCTCCAGCGCCGACTGCACGCTGGCATAGGCCGCGTAGGCCGCATCGAAGGCGCCGATGATCGCGAACAGCTCGGCCGAGTTCTTGGGGAAGGGCACCGGCTCGCCGCGCGCGACGGCCAGGATCTGCCACTGGTTCACCAGATCGACATAGCGGCGCAGCGGCGAGCTGCTCCAGGCGTAGTGCTTGACGCCGATGCCGATGTGCTGCGCCGCATGCGTCTGCATGCGCACCGCGCTCTGGCGCGCGCCGGGCCGGGCCCAGTGCGTCTGCACGCGGTAGATGCCGGGCACGCCAGCCTCGTCGAGCAGGCGGCCCCAGTTGCTGTTCGCGAAGATCATCCACTCGGCCACGATGCGGTCGAGCGGCGCATCGCGCTTGCGCTGGTCGATGACGATGCGCTCGGCGCCGTCGTCGCCCACCACCACGCGGAAGTTGAAGTCGGTGCGGTTGCGCGGCTCGGGCTTGCCGCGAATCTGCTCGCGGTCGCTGGCGAGCCGGTCACCGAGGCGGGCCAGCATGCGCAGCTCGCGCTTGAACGGGAATTCGGTGTCGTCGTCGACCAGCGTCTGCTCGGTGATGAGCGCATCGAGCTGGTCGTGGCGCAGGTTGGCGGCGATGGGCACGCGCTCGACCACGGTTCTGGTGGCCAGGCATTCGCCCGATTCGGGATCGAAGTCGCCGTAGATCGACAGCGCCGGCCGCGCCGTGCCCTCGCCGAGCGTGAACACCTGCACCAGCGCGTCGGGCAGCATGGTGATCTTCTCGCCCGGCGTGTAGACGGTGGAGAGGCGCTTGCGCGCAATGGCGTCGAGCGCATCGCCGGGGCGGATGGCGAGCCCAGGCGCGGCGATGTGCACGCCGACGCGCACCGTGCCGCCGGCCAGCCATTGCACCGACAGCGCATCGTCGATCTCGGTGGTCTGCGAATCGTCGATGGAGAAGGCCTGGACATCGGCGACCGGCAGGCTGGCGGCGGCGTCGACGGCGGCGGTCGGCAGCTCGAAATTGCCAAAGCCGGTGCCGCGCGGAAACCATTCCACGAGGAAGCGGCCGCGATGCAAATCCTTGACCGACGCGAACGCGCCGGCCTTGAGCAGCAGCTTTTCGGGCTGCTGATGCGAGTCGTGCGCGGCGGCGTCGAGCGCCTTCCACTCCATGCCGTTCTTGTCGGGCTTGAACAGCAGGAAGGCGGCGCGCGCCAGCGCCGGATCCTGGCCGGGCTCGGCGGCCCAGCCCGGCGGCAGCCGGCCCTCGATGAGTTCGCGCGCCAGTTCGGCCTGCTTTTCGGCGGCGATGCGCTTCTTTTCCTGGCTGGCGAGCGCGGCCTTGAGTTCGTTTTCGGGCGCCGGGCGGTAGCGGCCCTTGCCCTTGCGGCGGAAGTACATCGGCGCGGTATGCACGCGCAGCAGCAGCGCGGCGAACTGCACCGGGCTGAGCTTGCCGCCGAAGTATTCGGCGCCGAGCGCGGCCACGTCGAATTCGTCCTGCGGCGCCACTTCCCACAGAAAGTCGAGGTCGATCTCGTCGGCCATCGCCTGCGCGGCGGGCAGCAGCTCGTCGGCCGGCGGCGCGTCGAACTTGAGCACGACATTGGCGGCCTTGATCTTCACGCGCCGGCCCGAGGCCATCTCGACCTGGTAGTTGGTGGCGTCGGCGCCGTGGGCGTCGAGCACGGCGCCGGCCTTGAAGCCGCCGTCTTCTTCAAACAGAACTTGCATCGTGGATCGCAAAAAAGGGCCGCGCGGAGCGGCCCGTGGGTAGCAGGTGATGGCCGCGCGCCCGGCAGGGCGGCGTGCGGCGGAAAGCGCGGAGGTTAGCGCCTGACGGTAACGGGCGCCGGTGGGGCTTGCGGCGAGCGCGGCCCGGACCGGCGGCCCGGGCGCTCAGACCGTCATGCCGCCGCCCACCTCGATGACGGCGCCGTTGATGTAGCTGGCCTCGTCGCTGGCGAGGAAGGCATAGACGTTGGCGATTTCTTCGGGCTGGGCGAGGCGGCCGAGCGGCACATGGGCCTTCATCTGGTCGAGCACCTTGGCCGGGATGGTGTCGAGGATGTGCGTCGCGACGAAACCCGGGCAGACGGCATTCACGCGGATGCCCTTCGGCCCCAGCTCGCGCGCCCAGGTCTTGGCGAAGGCGATGACGCCGGCCTTGGTCGCGGCGTAGTTGGTCTGGCCGAAGTTGCCGTACAGCCCGACCACGCTCGACGCGTTGAGGATCACGCCGCGCCCGGCGCCGATCATCGCGTCGGCGACCGCCTGCGCGCAGTTGAAGACGCCGCGCAGGTTCACGTCGATCACGCGGTCGAACTGGGCGGCGGTCATCTTGACGAGGCGCGCGTCCTGGGTGATGCCGGCGTTGTTCACCAGCACGTCGATGCGGCCGTAGGCGTCGAGCGTGGCCATGACCATCGTGTCGACGCTCTCGCGGTCGGTCACGTCGACGACGAAGCCCCGCGCCTGGGCGCCGTCGCGGTGCAGCGCGGTGACGGCGGCATCCACCTGGGCCGCGTCCAGGTCGCAGACGATGCAGATCGCGCCCTCGGCGGCGAACTTGCGCACCGTGGCCAGGCCGATGCCGTTGGCGGCGCCGGTGACGATGGCGACCTTGGCGTTGAGTCTCATGGCTTGCTGTTCCGGAGAAGGGCGCGGCGCTCAGGCCGCGATGCCGCAGAAATCGAGGATGGCCGGCAGGTGGTCCTCGAAGTCGGACAGGCCGTGATCCGAGCCCTGCACGATGGTCTTGCGCGCGCCGGCGTAGAAGGCGTCGGCCTCGCGCCAGTCGAGCACCTCGTCGCCGGTGGCGGCGATGAGGAAATAGCGCTCGGGCCGGGTGATGCCGGCCGGCGCGAGCGCGCGCAGCTCGTCCACATAGCCGGGCAGGAACTCGAAGCTCTGGCTCTCGTCGTGAAAATAGGTGTGCGTGCCGACCAGCCCCGACAGGTCGCGCTGGGCATTGACCGCCGGATTGATGAGCACCGCGCGGCAACCGAGCCGCTCGGCCGCGACCGTGGCGTAGAGCCCGCCAAGCGACGAGCCGACCACCACCAGCTCGCGTGCCGGATCGGCGCCGTTGAGCGCCACCTGGCACACCGCGATGGCCAGCCGCGCCGCCAGCGAGGGCGACGGCGGCAGCGACGGCGAATGGAAGCGGTCGCCCAGCTCCAGATCGTCGAGCGCGCGCGCCAGCCGGCGCGACTTGAACGACGCCGGCGACGAGCGGAAGCCGTGGAAATACACGACGGCTGCCGGCGCGCTGTCGCCGCGCTCGCCCGCGCCGCCGGGCCGGCCGTCGCGCCAGTCGTCCATGCGCGGCGCGCTCATGCGTCGGCCTTGCCGGCGAGGGCGTCGAGCAGCCGGTGATGCACGCCGCCAAAGCCGCCGTTGCTCATCACCAGCACGCGGTCGCCGGGGCGCGCGGCGGCGGCCACGGCATCGACCAGATCGGCCAGCTCGTGGAAGGCGCGGGCCCGGTCGCCGAGCGGCGCGAGCGCCTCGGCCAGATCCCAGCCGAGCGCGTCGCGGCCCTCGCGCGCGCCAAAGCCGAACACCAGATCGGCGCCCGAAAGCGAACCCGGCAGCTGGGCCTTCATGGCGCCGAGCTTCATGGTGTTGGAGCGCGGCTCCAGCACGGCGAGGATGCGCGGGCCGGGACCGATGGCGCGGCGCAGGCCGGCGACGGTGGTCTCGATGGCGGTCGGGTGATGCGCGAAATCGTCGTACACGCGCACGCCGGCCGCCTCGCCGCGCAGCTCCATGCGGCGCTTGACCGAGCGGAAGCGCGCGAGCGCGTCGATGGCCTTGGCCGGCGCCACGCCTGCGTGCTCGGCGGCGGCGAGCGCCGCGAGCGCATTCATGCGGTTGTGCTCGCCTTGCAGCGCGATGTCGAAGGCGCTGGCGGGCAGCCGGCCGAGTACAGTATTGCCGCGCAGGAATTCGAGATCGGTGGCGGCGGGCGGGATCAGCGTCGCGCCGCCCGAGGCGACACCGACGGCCGGCACCTCGCGCAACCACCAGCCGTCCTCGGCGCCAAACCGTTCCACCGCCGACCAGCAGCCGCGTTCCAGCACCCGCGCCAGCGCCGGTTCGCGCGCATTCGTCACCAGCCGGCCACTGCCCGGCACGGTGCGCACCAGATGATGGAACTGGGTCTCGATGGCGCCCAGGTCGGGAAAGATGTCGGCATGGTCGAACTCAAGATTGTTGAGCACGGCGGTGCGCGGCCGGTAGTGCACGAACTTGCTGCGCTTGTCGAAGAAGGCGGTGTCGTACTCGTCGGCCTCGATGACGAAGCAGGGGCTGCTCCAGTCGCCGTGCAGCCGCGCCGACACGCCGAAATTGAGCGGCACGCCGCCGATCAGAAAGCCCGGCGCGAGGCCCGCGTCTTCCAGAATCCAGGCCAGCAGCGAGCTGGTGGTGGTCTTGCCGTGGGTGCCGGCAACCGCCAGCACATGCCGGCCGGCGAGGATGTGCTCGGCCACCCATTGCGGGCCGCTGGTGTACGGCAGGCCGCGATCAAGGATGGCTTCCATCAGCGGATTGCCGCGGCTGACCACATTGCCCACCACGAACAGATCGGGCGCGAGGCCCAGCTGCTCGGGCGACCAGCCCGAGATCAGTTCGATGCCGGCCGCTTCGAGCTGGCTGCTCATGGGCGGATAGACGTTGGCGTCGCAACCGGTGACGCGATGGCCCGCCTGGCGCGCGAGCTGCGCGACACCGCCCATGAAGGTGCCGCAGATGCCAAGAATGTGGATGTGCATATGCCGAGGGATTCTATCGGACGGGTTTTGACGCGCCGGCGGTCCGCCCGGCGCCGACGTCGGGCGGGAACGCGCCACGCCGGGCCGGCGTCCAAGCGGAATGCGCGGCAATCCGCTGCCGCCCCTCCGCTACCATCGATTCCATGTCCAGCTCAGCCCATCTCCGCGAGCGCATCGCCGCCGCCGCCGCCCGCCTCGTCGCCGAGGACGGACTCGACTACGCCTCGGCCAAGCGCAAGGCCGCGCGCGAGGTGCTCGGCCGCCAGCAGGGCGATGCCGACCTGCTGCCCGACGACGACGAAATCGAGGAGGAGCTGCGCACCTATCAGCGCCTCTACCAGGGCGACAGCCAGCCGGCGCGGGTCGAGCGGCTGCGCCGCGTGGCGCTCGACGTGATGACGCTGCTCGGCCATCAACCGCTGTGGCTGGTCGGCGCGGTCGCCAACGGCACCGCCGGCGAGCTGTCGGAGGTGTACTTGCAGGCCTACGTGGACACCAGCAAGGAAGTGCACATCGACCTGCTCAATGCCGGCGTCGATGCCGATGCCGACGAGATCGCCAACCCCTTCGGGCGCGGCCGGGTCGAGCGGCTGAGCTTTCTGTGGCGCGGCGAGGCGGTGCACATCACCTGCTATGCGCCGCGTCAGGCGCGGCAGATCGGCGAGCAGGTGCCCGAGCGGCTGTCGCGCGATGCGCTCGCCGCGCTGCTCGGCTGAATCTTTCATGCGCCAACGGAGCAAGCGATGAAGTTGAAGTTCGGGCCGGTCATCGGCCTGCTGGCGGCGGCGGTGGCGCTGGGCGGCGGCCTGATCGCCGGCTTGCAGCTCGATGCGCGTTCGGCCGATGCGCCGGCCGGCAAGACGGCCGCCGGCTTTCATCCGGCCGAGCCGGCGGTGGCGGCGCTGTTCGCCGCGCGCTTCGACGATCTGGATGGCCGTTCGCGTGCGCTGAGCGAGTTCGCCGGCCGCACCGTGGTCGTCAACTTCTGGGCCACCTGGTGCGCGCCCTGCGTCGAAGAGATGCCCGGGCTGCAAGCCATCGCCACCGAGCTGGCGCCGGCCGGCGTGAGCCTGGTGGGCATCGCCATCGACAGCCCGCAGGCGGTGCGCGACTTCCGCGCCCGGCTCGGCATCGACTATCCGCTGCTGCTCGGCGCCGCCACTGGCACCGACCATGCGCGCGCGCTCGGCGACAAGGCCGGCGGCCTGCCCTACACCGTGGTGATCGGCCCCGACGGCGCGGTGCGCGCACGCCATGCCGGCCGGCTCGACCTCGCCGCACTGCGCGCCAGTCTGACCAGCGCCGGCGGCGCGCACTGAACGGCGCGGCTGCCGGCGGTTGCTGGCGCAATGGCTGGACTTTGACCGACGTTGTCGCCACACTGCGCCGCCTTGCCAGCCGCCCCGCGCGGCGTCCGGGTGCCACGGCGCCAACCCAGCAACGCCCGCCGGCACGGCAGCCAACGGCGCCGGCCGTGCAACCCGTCACTTGATGACCCTGCCACCGGGTTGAGCGCAAATATCCCCAGTAAATACAAATTGGCTACAATTGAAGCCAATTTGAATCAGATGCGGCTGTCGCAGCGCCGCATTCCGGCCCTGCCGCACGGGCAACGCCTTTCAGGACACGCATGGATCTCCGCAAGCTCAAGACGCTCATCGATCTCGTCGCCGACTCCGGCATCTCGGAACTCGAAGTCACCGAGGCCGACGGCAAGGTACGCATCGTCAAGGCCGCGCCGCCCGCACCGGCACCCGTCTATGTGCAGCAGGCCGCCGCGCCGGCTCCGGTCGCCGTGGCCGGCGCACCGGCCGCCGCGCCGGTGGCCGCCGCCGAACCCGAGGCGCCCAAGGGCCATGTGGTCAAGTCGCCGATGGTCGGCACCTTCTACCGCTCGCCCTCGCCGGGCGCCAAGTCGTTCATCGAGCTGGGCTCGACCGTCAAGGAAGGCGACACGCTCTGCATCATCGAGGCGATGAAGCTGCTCAATGAGATCGAGGCCGACGCCAGCGGCGAGATCAAGCAGATCCTGGTCGAGAACGGTCAGGCGGTCGAATACGGCCAGCCGCTGTTCATCATCGGCTGAGCATTCCCGCCTTCCGGGCGCGCACGATTTAGCTGCGCGCCGCCGCCGGCTCCACGCCGCCCGGCGCCCTCCCCGATCCCGAGGCTTCACCCCCATGTTCCAGAAAATCCTGATCGCCAACCGAGGCGAGATCGCGCTGCGCATCCAGCGCGCCTGCCGCGAAATGGACATCAAGACGGTCGTCGTCCATTCCGAGGCCGATTCGCAGGCCAAGTACGTGAAGCTGGCCGACGAGTCGGTCTGCATCGGCCCGGCGCCGTCGGCACTCAGCTATCTCAATGTGCCGGCCATCATCAGCGCGGCCGAGGTCAGCGACGCCGAGGCGATCCATCCCGGCTACGGCTTCCTGAGCGAGAACGCCGACTTCGCCGAGCGCGTCGAGCAGTCGGGCTTCACCTTCATCGGCCCGCGCCCCGACACCATCCGCCTGATGGGCGACAAGGTCTCGGCCAAGCAGTCGATGATCAAGGCCGGCGTGCCCTGCGTGCCGGGCTCGGACGGCGCCCTGCCCGAAGACCCGAAGGAGATCGTGAAGATCGCGCGGGCCGTAGGCTATCCGGTCATCATCAAGGCGTCGGGCGGCGGCGGCGGTCGCGGCATGCGCGTGGTGCATACCGAGGCGGCGCTCATCAGCGCGGTGACCACCACCCGCGCCGAAGCTGGCGCAGCCTTCGGCAATCCCGAGGTCTATCTCGAAAAGTTTCTCGAGAATCCGCGCCACATCGAGATCCAGATCCTGGCCGACGAGCATGGCAACGTGGTCTATCTGGGCGAGCGCGACTGCTCGATGCAACGCCGCCACCAGAAGGTGCTTGAAGAAGCCCCGGCGCCGCATCTTCTGCCCAAGCTGCGCGACCGCATCGGCGCGCGCTGTGCCGATGCCTGCAAGAAGATCGGCTACCGCGGCGCCGGCACCATCGAGTTCCTGTACGAGAACGGCGAGTTCTATTTCATCGAGATGAACACGCGGGTGCAGGTCGAGCATCCGGTGACCGAGATGATTACCGGCATCGACATCGTGCAGCAGCAGATCCTCATCGCCGCGCACCAGCCGCTGCCGTTCAAGCAGCGCGAGATCAAGTTCGAGGGCCATGCCATCGAATGCCGGATCAATGCCGAAGACCCGTTCACCTTCATCCCGAGCCCGGGCCGCATCACCAACTGGCATGTGCCGGGCGGCCCCGGCGTGCGCGTGGACTCGCACGTCTACAACAACTATTTCGTGCCGCCCAACTACGACTCGATGGTCGGCAAGCTCATCACCTACGGCAAGACGCGCGATCAGGCGATCGCCCGCATGCGCGTGGCGCTGAGCGAGATGGTGGTCGAGGGCATCAAGACCAACATCCCGCTGCACCGCGAGCTGATGCTCGATCCCAAGTTCATCGAGGGCGGCACCAGCATCCATTACCTCGAACACCGGCTTGCGCAACGCAAGCAGGGCGACGGCCCGGTCTGACCGGGCGGCAACACGCGAAGGAGACGCCCATGTACGCGGAACTCGTCTACCGCATGGGCGAAGCCGAAGCCGAGGCGCTCGGCGACGCCATGCTCGATGCCGGCGCGCTGTCGGTGACGGTGGAAGACGCCGATCTCGATACCGACGCCGAGGCGCCGATCTTTGGCGAACCCGGCCTGGAGCCGCAGGTCGCGGCCTGGACCAACAACCTGATGGTCGTGCTCATCGATGCCGGCGAATCGGCCGAGCACGCGGCGCTGGCGCTCGAAGCCCGGCTCGCCGAGGTCTACGCCGGCCGCCAGCCGCAGCGCGAGGCGATCCGCCTTGTCGACGAGCAGGACTGGGTGCGTGCCACGCAGGCGCAGTTCGATCCGATCGGCATCGGCCGACTGTGGATCGTGCCGAGCTGGCACGAGCCGCCCGCCGGCGCCGAGCATGTGATGGTGCTCGACCCGGGCATGGCCTTCGGCACTGGCAGCCATCCGACCACGCGGCTTTGCCTGGAGTGGCTGGAGCGCGAGCTGCCGGCCGGCGCGCGCGTGCTCGATTACGGCTGCGGCTCGGGCATCCTGGCCATCGCGGCGCGGCTGCTGGGCGCGGGCGAGACCGAGGGGCTCGACATCGATCTCAACGCGGTCATCGCGGCGCGCGACAACGCGGCGCGCAACCGCGTCGAGGCGCGCTTTCACGATGCCGAGACCAGCGTGTCGGCCGGCGGCTTCGACGTGGTCGTGGCCAACATCCTGTCCAATCCGCTCAAGGTGCTGGCGCCGGCGCTGGTGGCGCAGGTCAAGCCGGGCGGCGCGCTGGTGCTGTCGGGCGTGCTCGAGCGCCAGGCCGACGAAGTGGCCGCCGTGTATGCCGGTTGCGGCCTGCCGGTGGGCGTCGCGGCGACGCTCGACGGTTGGGTATGCTTGGCCGGCCGTCGGCCCGGCTGAAGCCCGCCGGCTTCGTCGCGACGGCGATCCCACCCACTCACGCTTCCTGGCGCCCATGGCCCTCGCGACCCGCTGCCCGAATTGCGGCACGACCTTCCGGGTCGTGTCCGACCAGCTGAAGCTCAGGCGCGGGCTCGTGAAATGCGGCTCCTGCGCCACCGTGTTCAACGGCATCGAGCAGCTGCGCTATGTGGCCACGCTCGGCGACGGGCCGATCACGGTGATCCGGGAAGAGCCGGCAGCGCCGCCACGCAGCGAGCCGACCGCCGTCGACCGGCCAGCCACCCCGCCGACAGGCACTGCGCCGCCGGCGCCGACGCCTGCCGCGCCTGTCGTCGCGCCGATCGGCGGTGCGGCTGCGGCCCGGCCCGACATCGCGCCAACCGCGCCTGCGGCAACGCCGGTACCGCTCAGGCCCGCAGCAGCGCCGGCTCCGGTGGCAGTGCCGACACCTACTCCGGCGGCCGCGCCGGCACCCAGCCCGGCCAGCGCCAGCCCTGCTGCTCCTGCCGCAGTGCAGCCGCCAGCCGCGCCGGCCGCCACCATTCCAGGCACGCCGCCGGCTTCGACACCGCCGGCTGCCGCAGCCGCGGTGCCGCCCGGCACCGAAACTGCGGCGCCCGGCCCGATCCGCCCCGCTGCAAGCGCGCCAGCCACCGATGCGCAGCCGCCGGACAGCACGTCGCCGACCGCATCCGCGGCGCCGGCGCCGCCCGCCGCGCCCGATGCCGCCGCCAAGCCGCCGCTCGACCGCGCCTGGGCCACCCGCGCCGCCGTCGCCTACGAGAAGGCGCGCGCCACGCCGGTCGGCGGCAGCGACGAACTCGGGCCGCTCACCCTCATCGAGGTCGAGCGCCGGCCCGGCACGCCGGTGCCGCGCGGCATCGCCGAGAACCCCGATCTCGTGCCCTCGTTCATGCGGCATCGCGACCAGGTTTCGCGCGGCAGCCGCATCGCGCTCGCCGTGGCCGCACCGCTGCTGACGCTGACGCTCGCCGGTCAGGCGCTCTGGCTGTTTCATGACGAAGCCGCCGCAGTCCTGCCCGCCGCGCGCCCGGCGCTCGACGCCGCCTGCGCGCGGCTCGGCTGCGTCATCGCGCTGCCGCGCCGCGCCGACCAGCTGCGCATCGCCAGCGCCGACCTGCGCCAGACCGGCGAGGCCGGCGCCTACGAGCTGCGCGCCGGCCTGCGCAACGACGCGCGCTGGGACCAATCCTGGCCCTCACTCGACGTTTCGCTCACCGATGTGCAGGGCAAGCTCATCGCGCGCCGCATGCTGGCGCCCGCCGACTACCTTCCCGCCCAGCCCGATGCCGAGCGCCTTGCGCGCAGCGGCCTGGCCGCGCGGGCCGAACAGCTGATCGTCGTTCCGCTCCGGATCGACGTCGGCGGCGTCTCGGGTTACACCGTCGACGCCTTCTTCCCCTGAAACCGGTTCACACCATGTCAACGCTCATCTGCGGCTCGGTCGCCTTCGACACCATCATGGTGTTCCCCGGCGAGTTCAAGGAACACATCCTTCCGGACCAGGTTCACATCCTCAACGTCGCCTTCCTCGTGCCCGAAATGCGGCGCGAATTCGGCGGCACCGCCGGCAACATCGCCTACAACCTCAACCAGCTCGGCGGCAAGCCCATCGTCATGGCCACGGTCGGCCAGGACTCCGACGTGTATCTGGAGCGCTTCCGCAACCTCGGCCTCGACACCCGCTGCGTGAAGCGCATTCCGTCGGCCTACACCGCGCAGGCCTTCATCACCACCGACCGCGCCGACAACCAGATCACCGCCTTCCACCCGGGCGCGATGAACCATTCGCACGAGAACCATGTGGCCGACGCCGGCCCCAATGTCGAGATCGGTATCATCGCGCCGGACGGCCGCGACGGCATGTTCCAGCACGCCAAGGAGATGCACGACGCCGGCATCCGCATCGTGTTCGATCCGGGCCAGGGCCTGCCGATGTTCAACGGCGAAGAGCTGCTGCACTTCATCTCGCTGGCCGAGGTCGTAGCGGTCAACGACTACGAGGCGCGGCTGATGTGCGAGCGCATCGGCAAGCCGCTCGAAGAAGTGGTGCAGCTGGCGCCGGTGTTCGTCGTGACACGCGGCGGCAAGGGCTCGGAAATCCATGTGCGCGGCAAGATGCACGAGATTCCCTGCGTCGCGGCCGAGCGCATCGTCGACCCCACCGGCTGCGGCGATGCCTATCGCGCCGGCCTGCTGTTCGGCATGCAGCGTGGGCTCGACTGGAGCATCACCGGGCGCATCGCAGCCATCCTCGGCGCGCGCAAGATCGCCCATCGCGGGGCCCAGAATCATCACTTCACCGCTGCCGATATCCGCTCACAATTCGCGGCCGAATTCGGCTCGGCACCGTGGTAGCGTGATTTGCACAAGACAACGCTCCTCGTGCAGGGAGGATGAAGATCATGGAAAGCCATCAAGCCAATCGCAATGCCCCGAAGCTCGCGTCACGCGGGCGCGGCCTTGTCGCCGCAGTGGTCGTCACGGCACTGTCGGCCGGTCTGCTCGGCGGCTGCGCGGCGCCGCGCACCTCGGCCTCGGTCTATGACGCCAACACCGTGGGCCGCGAGCAGACGGTACGCATGGGCACGCTCGAAAGCGTGCGGCCGGTCACCATCGACAAGGGCCAGACCGGCATCGGCACCGCTGGCGGCGCGGTGGTCGGCGGCATCGCCGGCAGCAGCGTCGGCGGCGGCAAGGGGTCGGTGCTGGCGGCCATCGGCGGCGCCATCGTCGGCGGTCTGGCCGGTCAGGCCATCGAAGGCAAGGGCTCGGCGCAGAACGGCCTCGAACTGACGGTCAAGCTCGACAACGGCGATCTGCGCGTGATCGTGCAGGCAGCCGACGAAAGCTTCGCGCCCGGCGACCGGGTGCGGCTGCTGAGCGGTGCCGGCGGCACGCGCGTCACGCACTGATAGGGTGGCTGCGGGCGGCGCAAGGCCGCTCGCTTGCAGCAGGAAAACGGTGGCGCTTCAGTTCGCGTCGCCTTGCAGCTGCCGCATCAGCGCCAGCAAGGCCGGCTCACCGGCGGCAATGCCCGTCACACTCACCCGCTTGCGGCGCGACGTCTGACCCGACACCAGTTCCACCTCGCGCCGGCCCACGCCGCAACGCTCGGCAATCCATTTGATGAGAAGTTCGTTGGCCTTGCCATCCACCGGTGGCGCGGCCAGCTTGAGCTTGAGCGCGCCGTCGTGCAGGCCGACAGCCTCGGTGCTGCGCGCACCGGGCTGCACATGAAGATCGATCAGTACCCGGCCCGCGTTGTCGCGGCGCAGCCAGTCGGCCACAGCAGCGTCAGAACACGCCGATGGCCGCGCCCATGATCCGGCCGACCAGCATCAGCACGATCTGCACGACCAGCAGCAGCACCAGCGGCGAGAAATCGATGCCGCCGAAACTCGGCAGTACGCGCCGGATCGGGCCCAGCAGTGGCGCGACCAGCATGTCGATGGCCGGCGCCATCGGCGCATGCGGATTCACCCAGCCCAGGATCACATGCACGATGACCAGCATGAACACGAGATAGGCGGCCCATTTCACGCAGCCGAACACCGCCGCGATGACCAGCCCGATCGGATCGACCGAACCGTAGATGGGCAGCGTGAGCAGCAGATTGACGAGCAGCGCCACCAGCAGCGCCGCCACGATGCTCGCCCAGTCGATGCCGCCCACGCCGGGCAGCACGCGCCGCAACGGCAGCACGATGCGATTGGTGAGCGCGAACACGAAGCTCGACACCGGATTGCGCGGCGACAGGCGCACCCACTGCATGTAGGCACGCAGCAGCAGCGCCCCGCCGAGAATGTCGCCGGCGGTGTCGATGATGAGACGGAAGATTTCGTACAGCATCACGCTCCTTCAGCCACACCGGCGTCGATGACGCCGGCTGGCGTCATCGACCGGCGCGCAATCGAATCGGTCAGGGACGCGGCGTGGTCGGGAAGGGCCAGGCCGGCGCGGCCTCGGCTTCGGCGGGCTTGGCCGCCTTCTTCGCGGCGGCCTTCTTGGCCGGTGCCTTCTTGGCGGCCGGAACCGCCTTCTTGGCCGGAGCCTTCTTCGCGGCCGGCGGCGGCGTGACGACGGCCGCCTTCTTGGCCGGCGCCTTCTTGGCAACGACGACCGCCTTCTTGGCGACGGCGGCTTTCTTGGCCGGTGCCTTGGCCGGGACGGCGGCGGCCTGCTTCGCGGCGACCTTCTTGGCGGCAACCTTCTTGGCTGCGACGACGGTCTTCACCGGCGTTTCGGTCTTCTTGGCCGCGACCTTCTTGGCGGCGACCTTCTTCACCGCCACGGTCTTGACGGCTGCCTTCTTGGCAGCGGCCTTCTTGGCGACCGGCGCGCTTGCAACCGTTTTCACGGCAGCGGCCTTCTTGGCGGCAGGTGCCGGCGCCGGAGCGGCCGCAGCCTTCTTGGCCACGACCTTCTTGGCGGCGACCTTGGTCGCGACGGCCTTCTTCGCGGCAGCCTTCTTGGCCACCGGAGCCGGGGCGGGCGCGGGCGCGGGCGCAGCCACGGCCTTCTTGGCCGCGACCTTCTTCACCGGGACGACGTTCTCAGCGACCTTCTTGGCCGCAGCCTTCTTGGCCGGCGCTTTCTTGGCGGCAGTCTTCTTGGCAGTTGCCATGACGATCTCCTTCACAGGGGGAATTGAACAGACCCGAACTTGGATGAAAGGCCCGGCCGCCGGTCGGCAGCCAACTGAACGAAGCGGCCGACCAATGCGCAAAGGCGCGCAAGGCCGAAGGCCATGCGCGCCTGCTTTGCACCGACCGGCATGCCGGAGCATGCGATGGTCGGCGGGTCGGATTCGGTAGCGGTCACCGTCGCTCGTTCAAGCACAAATCATATGAATTTGATTTTAACAACGCGTGGACCAAAAGCGCTCGCTTTTGTTGCGTGCGCATGACCGTCGGTTGCGTATCAGTCCCAGGCGAGCGTGCCGCCGGTCTGGTACTCGATGACGCGGGTCTCGAAGAAGTTGCGTTCCTTCTTCAGGTCGATCATCTCGCTCATCCACGGGAAGGGGTTTTCCTCGTTCGGGAACATCGCGTCGAGACCGATCTGCTGGGCGCGACGATTGGCGATGAAGCGCAGATAGCCCTTGAACATCGGCGCGTTCAGACCCAGCACGCCGCGCGGCATCGTGTCTTCGGCATAGCGGTACTCGAGCTCGACCGCCTGCATGAACAGCCCGCGCAATTCTTCACGGAAGGCCGGCGTCCACAGATGCGGGTTCTCCATCTTGATGGTGTTGATCAGGTCGATGCCGAAGTTGCAGTGCATCGACTCGTCGCGAAGGATGTACTGGTACTGCTCGGCCGCGCCGGTCATCTTGTTCTGCCGGCCGAGCGCCAGGATCTGCACGAAGCCCACGTAGAAGAACAGCCCTTCCATCAGGCAGGCGAAGACGATGAGCGACTTGAGCAGCAGCTGGTCGTTCTCGGGCGTGCCGGTGGTGAAGTTGGGGTTGGTCAGCGTGTCGATGAACGGGATCAGGAACTCGTCCTTGTCGCGGATCGACTGCACCTCGTGATAGGCGTTGAAGATCTCCGACTCGTCGAGCCCGAGCGATTCGACGATGTACTGGTAGGCATGCGTGTGGATCGCTTCCTCGAAGGCCTGGCGCAGCAGGTACTGGCGGCATTCGGGCGCGGTGATGTGGCGATAGGTGCCGAGCACGATGTTGTTCGCGGCCAGCGAATCGGCGGTCACGAAGAAGCCGAGGTTGCGCTTGACCAGCCGGCGCTCGTCCTCGGTGAGCTTGTCGCTCTTCCACAGCTCGATGTCGCGACCCATGTTCACTTCCTGCGGCATCCAGTGGTTGGCGCAGCCGGCGAGGTACTTGTCCCAGGCCCACTTGTACTTGAACGGCACGAGCTGGTTCACGTCGGTGGCGCCGTTGATGATCCGCTTGTCGGCCACGTTCACGCGGCGCTCGTCGGCGGCGCTCTTGCGCACCGGCGCGGCGGCCACGGGCGCGCGCTGCACCGGCGCGAGTTGCGCGGCCTGGGCGGTACGCAGGTAGTCGAGGGTCGACGGCAGCGGCGACGTGACTTGCAGCTGCTCGACCACTTCGCGCAGCTCGTGCGCGACTTCGCGCAGGCGCAGCGAGGGGTCCATCTCGAAGCGCGGGGTCAGCGGCGCCTGTTGCGGGGCTGCGGGTTGTGCGGCGGGTTCGTCGTCCCAGGACAGCATGTTGTTCTCCGTGATTTCAATGAGGCGGGCCGGCAGCGACTGCGCGCCGATACCCGCGAAAAACTGAAGGCCGGACGCGCCGTTGCCAACGCGTCCGGCGGCCGACCGCAGCCGGCTTACTGGCAGGCTTCGCAGTCCGAGAAGCCCGGATCGCCCGGCCGCAGATTGCAGACCTGACCGACGATCTCGGGTTCAGGCAGCACGAGTTCATGCACCTCGGCTGCGGCCGCCACCGGCAGCGCCGCAGCGGCATTGAAGCCACCCGACGATGCCGCGCCGACGCCGCCCGTGGACGCGCCCGAGGCGCCATAGCCGCCCGCGCCGCCATCGCTCGACACCGCATTCAGCTCGCCGCCGCGACCGGTCGACTTCTCGGCGCTGGTGGCCGACAACGCGCGCAGGTAGTAGGTGGTCTTGAGGCCGCGCAGCCACGCCAGCTTGTAGGTCTCGTCGAGCTTCTTGCCCGAGGCGCCGGCCATGTAGATGTTGAGCGACTGGGCTTGGTCGATCCACTTGCTGCGACGCGACGCGGCTTCGACGATCCACTTCGGCTCCACCTCGAACGCCGTCGCATAGATGGCGCGCAGCTCGGCCGGAATGCGGTCGATCTTGGCGCAGGAACCGTCGAAGTACTTGAGGTCCGACACCATCACTTCGTCCCAGAGCCCCAGCTTCTTCAGGTCGCGCACGAGGTAGTCGTTGACCACCGTGAACTCGCCCGAGAGGTTGCTCTTCACGTACAGGTTCTGGAACGTCGGCTCGATGCAGGCCGACACGCCGATGATGTTGCTGATGGTCGCGGTCGGCGCGATGGCCACGCAGTTGCTGTTGCGCATGCCGTATTCGCGGATGCGGGCACGCAGGCCGTCCCAGTCGAGCGAGCTGCTCATGTCCACTTCGACATAGCCGCCGCGCTCTTCGGCCAGCAGCGCCAGCGTGTCCTGCGGCAGGATGCCGCGATCCCACAGCGAGCCGCGATAGCTGCTGTAGCGGCCGCGCTCGGCGGCCAACTCGGTGCTGGCCCAGTAGGCCTGGAAGCACACCGCTTCCATCGACGTGTCGGCGAAGGCCACGGCTTCGGGCGAGCCGTAGGGCGTCTGCATCAGGTGCAGGCAATCGCTGAAGCCCATGATGCCGAGGCCGACCGGACGGTGCTTGAGGTTGCTGTTGCGCGCCTTGGGCACCGCGTAGTAGTTGATGTCGATGACGTTGTCGAGCATGCGCATGGCGATGCCGACGGTACGGCGCAGCTTGGCGTGGTCGAGCACCATGCGGCCGTCATCGGTGCGCTTCATGTGCGCCACGAGATTCACCGAACCCAGGTTGCAGACGGCGATCTCGGTCTCGCTCGTGTTGAGCGTGATTTCCGTGCAGAGGTTGGAGCTGTGCACCACGCCCACATGCTGCTGCGGCGAGCGGATGTTGCAGGGGTCCTTGAACGTGATCCACGGATGGCCGGTCTCGAACAGCATGCCGAGCATCTTCCGCCACAGTTGCAGCGCCGGAATCTTGCGATGCAGCTTGAGTTCGCCGGCGGCGGCCTTGGCTTCGTAGCGCGTGTAGGCGGCCTCGAAGGCCTTGCCGACCTTGTCGTGCAGATCGGGCGTGTCGGACGGCGAGAACAGCGTCCAGTCGGCGCCTTCCATCACGCGCTTCATGAACAGGTCGGGAATCCAGTTCGCCGTGTTCATGTCGTGAGTGCGGCGGCGGTCGTCGCCGGTGTTCTTGCGCAGGTCCAGAAACTCCTCGATGTCGAGGTGCCAGGTCTCGAGATAGCAGCAGACCGCGCCCTTGCGCTTGCCGCCCTGGTTCACCGCCACGGCGGTGTCGTTGACCACCTTGAGGAAGGGCACGACGCCCTGGCTCTGACCGTTGGTGCCCTTGATGTGCGAGCCGAGCGCGCGCACCGGCGTCCAGTCGTTGCCGAGGCCGCCCGCGTACTTGGCCAGCAGCGCGTTGTCCTTGATCGCTTCGTAGATGCCGTCGAGGTCGTCGGTGACGGTGGACAGGTAGCACGACGACAGCTGCGAATGCAGCGTGCCCGAGTTGAACAGCGTCGGCGTGCTGCTCATGAAGTCGAAGCTCGACAGCACGTTGTAGAACTCGATGGCGCGCGCTTCGCGGTCGATCTCGTTGATCGCGAGGCCCATCGCCACGCGCATGAAGAAGGTCTGCGGCAGCTCGATGCGGCGCTCGCGCACATGTAGGAAGTAGCGGTCGTACAGGGTTTGCAGACCGAGGTAGCCGAATTGCAGATCGCGCGTGTGATCGAGCGCGGCGGCGAGGCGGCCGAGGTCGTAATTGCGCAGCTCGGGGTTGAGCAGCTCGGCCTCGACGCCAGCCTTGATGAACTGCGGGAACACCTCGGCATAGCGCGTGGCCATCGCACCCTGCAGCACTTCCTCGCCCAGCACTTCCTTGCGGATGGTGTGCAGCAGGATGCGCGCCGTGACCTGACTGTAGGCCGGGTCCTTCTCGATCAGCGCGCGCGCGGCGAGCACCATCGACTTGAAGACCTCGTCCATCTGCACGCCGTCGTACAGGTTCTTGACGGTCTCCTTGAGGATCGGCTCGGCCGCGACCTGATCGCCCAGGTTCTCGCAGGCGGCGCGCACGATGGCTTCGAGCTGCCCCATCGGCAGCGGCACCTTGACGCCGTTGTCGGTGACGCTGATGCCGCCGGTGGCGACCTGCTCCTGATGCTGGGCGGCACGCTCGGCAGAGCGGCGCTCGCGGTACAGCACATAGGCGCGCGCAACTTCATGCTCGCCCGAGCGCATGAGTGCCAGCTCGACCTGATCCTGGATGTCCTCGATGTGGAAGGTGCCGCCGGCCGGCTGGCGCCGCAGCAGCGCGGCGACCACGTCGCGCGTGAGCGTTTCCACCACTTCGCGCACGCGTGCCGAGGCCGCGCCCTGACCGCCGTTGACCGCGATGAAAGCCTTGGTCATGGCCACCGCCACCTTCGACGGCTCGAACGCGACGACCGCGCCGTTGCGGCGGATCACGCGGTACTCGGCGAAGGACGTGGCGCGCGCCGAATTCACGCCCGATTCGGACGGATAGGCGCGGGCAGCGGAGCTGACATCGCTGGGGTCGATCGGCTGGGTCAGTTGATCCATGGAGTCTCCTGGGAAAGACACATCGGCGCGGCGCGACGGGCGCCCTGCGCGGAAATGGGTGTGAATGCGCTGGCGATGCCAGCCCCACGCGGGGCGGAAGCGGCAAGCGCATTGCGAAAAAGATCGATCTGAAATGCAGGTTCGGCGGAGTGCCGAACGACGCCCGGCACGGCGGAAACGACGATGAGCGCGGTATTCCGATCCGGCGGCGCGCAGCTGCTGGACGCCTGCCCGGCACGCTCATGCCAAACCATGAAATAGCGCGGACAGCGACTGGGCCGGAAAAGTTCGCCTCGACAGCCAAACACTAGGGGTAGTGTTTGCGCTTTGTCGATCTACTAATTGTAGTACCCAGCGCCCACCCTCGCAAGTTTGGAGGACCGCCGGAAAGCCCCGGGATTGCCCCCGATCGCCGGGACCGCCAGCTTGTGACGGCGCTGCCCAAAACATGGGCGGCCGGCCCAGTTTTCCCATTGCATCAAGCAGTTGCGCGCGCCGCTGCTGTGCATGAGCTGTGGATGAGCATGGGACAATCGGTGTGCAGCCTGTGCGTTGCCTGTGCATGGCAAGCGCCCGCCGGCCTGACCGGCCGCCCGACGCGCAGGAGCGTCGTGCCGATGACCGGCAAGCGCGCTCTGGCCGGCCCGGTACCGGGCCGGCTGCGCATCACACTAGTCCCAGCCACTCACCACCGCCGCCATGTCCGAGCGTCCGCGCGCCCTTCCCGCCGATCCGCCCCCGCCCGCCGCCGACTACCGCGGCCTGCTGCGCTCCGCCGGCCTCGACCGCGCAGATGCACTGGCACTGCTGATCCATGCCAGCGGTCGCTCGCGCGCCTGGCTCATCGCGCATGACGAGGACGCGGTCGATGCGGCGACGCAGGCGCGCTTTGCGACGCTGGCGGCGGCCCGTCGCGCGGGCGAGCCGGTGGCCTATCTGGTCGGGCAGCGTGAATTCTTCGGCCGCGCCTTCGCGGTGGACCGGCGAGTACTGATCCCGCGCCCCGAAACCGAGCTGCTGGTGGAATGGGCGCTGGCCCATGCGCCCGCCGGCGCACGCGTGCTCGATCTGGGCACCGGCTCGGGCGCGATCGCGGTGACGCTGGCGGCCGAGCGGCGCGATCTGGAGCTGTGGGCGGTCGACCTGTCGGCCGAGGCGCTGGAAGTGGCAGCCGCCAATGCCGCGCGCCATGCGCCGGGCCGCGTCAGGCTGCTGCGCAGCGACTGGACCGCCGCGCTCGGCAACGAAGGCTTCGGGCTGATCGTGTCGAACCCGCCCTACATCGCCGCCGGCGACCGGCATCTGGCCGAAGGCGATCTGCGCTTCGAGCCGGCCGGCGCGCTCACCGACCAGCGCGACGGGCTCAGCTGCATCCGCGCCATCGTCGCCGGGCTTGAAACGCATCTGTTGCCGGGCGGCTGGGTCGGCATCGAGCACGGCTATGACCAGTCGGCGGCGGTGCGTTCATTGCTGACGCAAGCCGGCCTGGAAGAAGTGGCCAGCGCGCGCGATCTGGCCGGCATCGAGCGCATCAGCGTCGGGCGCCGGCCCGGCTGAAGCCGCGCTCAGCCCAGCAGCGCCTCGGCAAACTCGTCGGCCGAGAACGCCTGGAGATCCTCCAGCTTCTCGCCCACGCCGATGAAGTACACCGGAATCGGCCGCGCGATGCGGCTGCCAGGCAGCCCGCCGGCGGCGATCGCGCACAGCACGCCACCCTTGGCCGTGCCGTCGAGCTTGGTGACGATGAGGCCGGTGAGCCCGAGCGCATCGTCGAAGGCCTTGACCTGGGCCAGCGCGTTCTGGCCGGTATTGCCGTCGATGACCAGCAGCACCTCGTGCGGCGCGCCGGCCATCGCCTTGGTCGCCACGCGGCGCATCTTGCGCAGCTCGTCCATCAGATGCAGCTGGGTCGGCAGCCGGCCGGCCGTGTCGGCGATGACCACGTCGATGCCGCGCGCCGCGCCGGCCTGGATCGAGTCGAACACCACCGCCGCCGGATCGCCGCTTTCCTGCGCGATCACATGCACGTTGTTGCGCTCGCCCCAGATCTGCAACTGCTCGCGCGCGGCAGCGCGGAAGGTGTCGCCGGCCGCCAGCAGCACCTTGCAGCCGGCCGCCTGCATGTGGCGCGCGAGCTTGCCGATGCTGGTGGTCTTGCCGGCGCCGTTCACGCCCGCAACCATCACCACCAGCGGCTTGGCGGCGTCGAGCACGAAGGGCCGTTCGAGCACGCGCAGATGCTCGGCCAGCAGCTCGCGCAGCGCCACGCGCACCTGCTCGGCATCGACGATCTTGTCGTCCTTCACGCGCCGGCGCAGCCGGTCGAGCAGCAGTTGCGTGGCCTCGACGCCGGCATCGGCCATCAGCAGCGCCGACTCCAGCTCTTCGAGCAGCGCATCGTCGACCTTGGCGCCGACGAACAGCATGGAAATGGACTGGCCGGTGCGCGACAGACCGGCCTTGAGCCGGCCGAGCCAGGACTTGCGCTGGGTCGGCTCGGGCTCGGCGATGGGCGCCAGCGCCGCGACCGGCTCGGCCACCGGCGCCGCCGGGATTGCTGCCGGCACCGACGGGATCGCGGCAGCAGCGGCAGCGGGCGCCACCGCCGGCGCATCGACCGCCGCCGGCGCCGCGCGCTCGACAGCGGGCGGCACTGCCGGTGCAGCAGCCGGCTCCGCGGTCGTCTTGTCCGCCGATTTGTCGCCAAAAAGCTTGCGCTTGAAAAATCCGAACATGGGGAGGGGTCGCCGCAGGGTAATCGCGGATTCTAGCCGACCACCTTGCCTAGAATCCCGGCCATGAAACCAGCCCGAAGCCCGCGCACTGCCGCCGCCGGCGCCAGCCACCGCCTGCGCATCATCGGCGGCCAATGGAAGCGCACCCCCATTCCCGTGCCCGAGGGCGAAGGCCTGCGCCCCACGCCAGACCGCGTGCGCGAAACCCTGTTCAACTGGCTCGGCCAGCAGCTCGACGGCCTGAGCTGCCTCGATCTGTTCGCCGGCAGCGGCGCACTGTCGTTCGAGGCCGCCTCGCGCGGCGCGGCGCGGGTCGTCGCCGTCGATCGCTCGCGCGCCGCCATCGCCTCGATCCGCGCACTCGCCGGCAAGCTCGGCGCCGGCACGATTCTGGCCCTCGCCGCCGACGCCCTCGTGCATGCCGAGCGCGCCGCGCGCGATGGCGAGCGCTTCGATCTCGTCTTCCTCGATCCGCCGTTCCGCGACGGCTGGATCGAGCGCAGCCTGCCGCTGGCGCTACAGCTGTTGCGTCCGGGCGGCCGCATCTATGTCGAGGCCGAGGACGACATCACGCCGCTCGCCGCCGAACTCGGGCTGGCAACCCTGCGCCATGATCGTGCCGGGCAAGTCCACTATCATCTTTTGTCCTGCCCGCCGCCCGACGGCGCGGGTGCCGATCTGCCCCCAGGGAGCCTGACAACATGATCACCGCGGTCTATCCGGGCACTTTCGATCCGCTGACCCGTGGCCACGAAGACCTCGTCAGACGTGCCTCGGGCCTGTTCGAACGCGTCATCGTGGGCGTCGCCGACAGCGTCAACAAGCGCCCCTACTTCAACCTCGAAGACCGCGTCGCCATCGCGCGCGAGGTGCTTTCGCACTATCCCAACGTCACCGTCGAGCCGTTTCGCGGCCTGCTGAAGGACTTCGTGCGAGCCCAGGGCGCGCGCGTCATCGTGCGCGGGCTGCGCGCCGTGAGCGACTTCGAATACGAGTTCCAGATGGCCGGCATGAACCGCTATCTGCTGCCAGACGTGGAAACCCTCTTTCTCACGCCGAGCGATCAGTACCAGTTCATCTCCGGGACCATCGTGCGCGAGATCGCCCAGCTCGGCGGCGACGTTTCCAAGTTCGTGTTCCCGAGCGTCGAGCGCTGGTTGCAGGAACGCAGCGGTCGCTGAGCGGCACGGTCACATGGCACTCAAGATCACCAGCGAATGCATCAACTGCGACGTCTGCGAGCCGGTCTGCCCCAACTCGGCCATCTCGCTCGGCGACGAGATCTACGAGATCGACCCAGGCAAATGCACCGAATGCGTCGGCCATCACGATGAGCCGCAGTGCCAGATCGTCTGCCCGGTGCAATGCATCCCGCTCGATCCGGCCCACGTCGAAACCCGCGACGAACTCGAAGCCAAGGCCGAACGCCTGAAGCGCGAGGCCGCCGACAGCAGCGCAGGCTGAAACCGCAGACGAAAAAAAGACCGCCGGTCGCTTCGCGACCAGCGGTCTGCAATTGTCGGGCGCCTTCGATCAGCGCTTGCCTTCAGACCTTGCTACCCGACATCGTGGAGAACCGTGGGGATGATTTGGCGACGCCAAGCTGTCGCCAAAATGACACAGAGGTTGGAATTGTCACAACCTCGAACCCGTCGAAACCATACCAGCAAGCCCCATGCCACGAACATGCGCCGCGCCCGACGGCTGCCTTGGGCAGACCTGCGCAAGCCCCGATACAAGTTTGGCGCCCTGGTGACGGACACTGGCGCACGCTGCAGTGCAGCATCACGCATAGCGGGCGATTCGCCCCACGTTCGTCAGCCAATGACTACATTTCGGCCGGTTTTCGTCCGATTGCGACAATCGGCCCGCTTGTAGAATTCGCGCGCGGCGCTGCGTGAAACCGGAGGCGTTGCGGTTTGGCCAGAGGCCCGCGCGTCTCCCCCAACCTCTCGCAGGTTTACCGTCTGGCGCCGGACCGCGCCCTCATCGAGCGCTGGCCCCAGCCCCCCATGATTCCCAATCTCCTCCGGTCAGTCATGACCAGCCTCGGCTTCGCCCAGTCGGGCGGCCGAACCCTTCCCGCGCCGCCGCAACCCTGGCGCGCCAGTGCCTGGCAATCCCTCGGCTGGACCCGCACGGCAAGCTGGGCGCTGTTCTGCGCGCTCGGCCTGTATGTGCTGTTCTGCTACGGCGATGTGGCACTCAGCAACGATGAGCCGGTGCAGCACACCTACGGCCAGCTGCTGCTCGACTTCTACCGCTCGGGCTTCGACGACCGGTTTGCCTTCGGCTACAAGAATCTCTACCTGTACGGCGGCCTGTTCGATCTGGTCGCGGCCTGGCTGGCGAGCGCGCTCGATGTGCAGGGCGCCAGCGTGTGGGAGCTGCGTCATCTGCTGTCGGGCCTGTTCGGGCTGTTCGGCATGGTCGCCGTCTGGCGGCTCGGCCGGCACATCGCGAGCGAGAAGGTGGGCGTGGCGGCGGCGGTGCTGCTGGGTCTGACCGGCGCCTGGACCGGTGCGCTGTTCACCCACACCAAGGATGTGCCGTTCGCCGCCTTCATGACCTGGGCGCTGTACTACACGGTGCGCATCGCGCCGCTGCTGCCCCGGCCGCCGCTGGCGCTCGCGCTCAAGCTCGGGCTGGCCATCGGCGCGGCCTTCGGCATGCGTGTCGGCGCCGTGTTTGCGGTGATGTATGTACTGGCCACGCTCGGCATGGCGCTGCTGCTGACCGCGCCGGCCGGGCTGCGCGCCAAGATCGAATTCGCCGGTCGCTCGGTGCTGGCGCTGCTGCCGGCGGCGGCCGCCTGTCTTGCCGTGTCGGCGCTGTGCTGGCCGTGGGCGGTGATGGACCTCGGGCATCTGGCCGAGGCGGCGCACACCTTTTCGCACTTCTCGTTCGGCATGTTCACCGTCCTCGACGGCCAGACGCTGGCGCTCGATCAGGTGCCGGGCCGCTACCTGCCCACCTACTTCCTGGTGCGGATGCCCGAAGTGCTGCTCGCCGGCCTGGGCGCGCTGGCGTGGTGGGGCGTGGCGGCGGCACGCCACTGGCGCCCGGCCGCGCCCGAGGATCGCCGGCGGGCGCTAGTGCTGTTCCCGGTGCTGCTGGCGCTGCTGTTTCCGCTCGGCTTCGCCTGGCTCAAGGCGCCGCCGCTCTACAACGGACTGCGCCATTTCCTGTTCATCGTGCCGGTGGCGGCGGTGCTGGCGGCCTGCGGCTGGCATCTGGCCTGGCGCGCGCTGTTCCGCCGGCCTCTGATGGCCTGGGCGGTGGTGGCGACGCTGGCCGGGCTCTGCCTGGCGCAGGCCACGCTGCTGCTGCGGCTGCATCCCTATGAATACGTGGCCTACAACACGCTGTTTGCCGGCGGCACGGCCCAGGCCAGCACGCGCTACGAGTCGGATTACTGGTCGACCAGCCTGCGCGAGGCGGCCGGCGAGCTGAACGATTTCGTGCGCCGCGAGGGCCGCACCGTGCGCGAGCCCTATCAGGTGGCGGTCTGCGCCGAGGGCGCGCAGGCGGCGGCCTATCTGTCGCCGCAGTTCCGCGTCACCCGCGACTGGCGCCGCGCCGACTTCTTCCTGTCGACCACCCAGCTCGACTGCCACAACGCGCTCAAGGGCGATGTGATCGGCCGGGTGCAGCGCGTGGGCGCCACGCTGTCGGTGGTGAAGGACCGGCGCAACCTGCCGAGCTGGCTGCGCAATCCGCGCTGACACCGACGCGTCGGCGGGCGCGGCTACCATGCGCGCTTTCGTTCGTCGCGCCGGCCCGCAATGCAAAGCCTGTTCAAGTTCCTGCTGATCGCCAGCTTCGTCGGTGCGCTTGTCGCGAGCCTCGGGCCGGCCCTGGGCTTCGGCTTCGGATTCGCGCTGGCGCTGGCCGCCTGGATCTACGGCAGCGCCCGGCTCGCGCGGCTGGCGCGCTGGCTCGACGATCCCGAGCAGCCGGTGCCGCGCGGCATCGGCATGTGGGACGACGTGTTCGCCCTGCTCTACCGCCAGCGCCGGGCCCAGCAGCAGCAGTTGCAGCAGGTGACCAATGCGCTGCTGAGCTTTCGCCGCGCGGCCCAGGCGCTGCCCGAGGGCGTGGTCACGCTGACCAGCGACAACCACATCGTCTGGTGCAATGCCAATGCCGCCGCGATGCTCGGCCTGAAGCTGCATGCCGATACCGGCAGCGCCATCACCAATCTGGTCCGCAGCCCCGAATTCGCCGGCTATCTCGAACACGGCGACTGGAGCCGGCCGCTCGCGCTGCGGCTCACGCGCGACGGCGCGCGGCTCTATTCGATCCAGCTGGTGGAATACGGCGAGGGCCAGCGGCTGCTGCTGGCGCGCGACATCACCCAGGTCGACCGGCTGGAGACGATGCGGCGCGACTTCGTGGCCAATGTGTCGCATGAGCTGAAGACGCCGCTCACCGTGCTGGCCGGCTTCCTCGAAACCCTGGCCGAACATGAGGACATGCCGCCCGAGCAGACGCGCCACTTTCTGGCGCTGATGAGCGACCAGGCCGGCCGCATGCGCCATCTGGTCGAGGATCTGCTCACGCTGTCGGCGCTGGAGGCCGGCACCGATGCGCCGCGCGACAGCCGGGTCGAGCTCGATCCGCTGATGCAGCGGCTGGCGCAGGCGGCGCGCTCGCTGAGCGGCGGGCGCCACGACATCGACTTTGCGGTCGAGCCCGGCGTAGTGCTGCTGGGCGTGGAGGGCGAGATCGCCAGCGCCTTCGAGAACCTGATTTCCAACGCCATCCGCTACACGCCCGATGGCGGCCGGATCGCGGTGCGGCTGGCGGTGCCGCCGGCGCCCGACGGCCAGCTGCCCGAGCTGCTGTTCAGCGTGGCCGATACCGGCATCGGCATCGCGCCGCAGCACATTCCGCGGCTGACCGAGCGCTTCTACCGGGTGGATCGCGGCCGCTCGCGCGAGACCGGCGGCACCGGGCTGGGGCTGGCCATCGTCAAGCACGCGCTGTCGCGCCATGAGGCGCAGCTGCGCATCGCCAGCGAGGTGGGTGTCGGCACGACGATGACCGTGGCCTTCCCGCCCGAGCGCGTGGCCCGGGTGCGCCGGCTTCAGCCCAGCTCGACGAACGTGACCTGATCGAAGTCGAGGCCGCGGAACAGCAGCTTGCCGAGCCGCACGCGCAGGGTCCGGCCGTCGAACATCACATCGGTCTCGCTGCCTTCGCGCCAGCGGCCGACCGGCAGTATCAGCGTCGGGCCGACCGCGTCGACGCCCGCCACCGGCGCGGGCGGCACCAGCATGAACAGCTCCTCGAAGGTATTGCCGTCGAGCTTGATGCTGACCACCGCCGGCGCGCCGAGCAGCAGTCGCAGCCGCAAGGCCTGGGCCACGCCGCGCTCGCCGCCGTCCGGCATCGCCTGCATCAGCGACTCGACCACCGCGAACAGCGGCGCGCCCTTGTCGTCGCCGCCGAGCCTTACCGCCACCAGCTGATCGTGATTGAGCCGCGGCATGCCGGCATCGCGCCGGCCGGACAGCCCGGCGGCGTTCTCGCCGTCCAGGTTCCAGCTTTCGGCAACCGCAAAGATGTCGTCGAAGCGGCGCTTGGCGGCATCGGTGCTGCGCACGCCGGCCACGCGGTCCACATCGTGGCGGCGGTACTGGTAGACCGAGGTGCCGCGATCGACCATCGCGCCGCCGGCAGCCCGCCCGCCCTTGCCGAGCGCGCCGAGCATGCGATGCAGCGTCGGCACCACCAGCGCCTGCGGCGCCAGCGGCTTGCGCCAGACCAGCGGCGCCGGCGCCGGCGTGCGCCAGCGCTCCTGCACCCGGTTGAGCACGCCGATCAGCGCGCCCGACGCCAGCCGCCGCGTGAGCCCGAGACTGGCCGGCGCCATGCCGGCACCCAGTTCGGCCACATAGCGCTTGATGACATCGGCCAGCGGCCGGGTGTCGAGCCGGAAGGTTTCGAGCGGCGTGGCGCGCACCGACGGCCAGACCGAGGCCTCGACCGCGCTGTCGCCCGAATCGAGCCGCAGCTTGATCTTGTGGGCATTGCGCAGCGCCAGGTCGCGCGCCACTTCGTATTCGGCCAGCGGCAGCGCGCCCGGATCGGCCAGCATCAGCAGCGCCACGCTGGCGGCCGCCGCGCGCGGCGTGAGCACGATGTCGGGAAAGGCCGGATCGGTCACCGGTGCATCGACCGCGCCGTGCTGGCGCGCCAGCTTGGCGAGGCGCACCAGCAGATCCCAGTCGCGCTGCGGCATGTCCACATGCGCGCGCAGGCACCAGAGCATGGCCTGCATCTGGGCCGCAATGGCGCGCTGGATGGCGATGGCGCGCGGCGACACGCTGCGCTGCTGCACGCCGAACACCGCCAGCACATCGGGCGGCGGCGGCAGTTCACGGCCGCGCCGGTCGGTGGCGGCGTTCTCGCGCGAGGGCGGCGCCTGCGGGGCATCGGCCGCGCCGTCCACCAGCCGCGAATAGGCATCGCGCAGGGCGCCGAGGATGCGCAGCGCGCGCAGCAGCGCGGCGGTCTGCATCTCGTCGAGCGGCAGCGCGCGGCCGGCCGATTCGCGCGCCAGCGAGCGCAGCGCCTCGATCAGCGGCAGGCGCAGGGTTTCGAGCGCCGCCAGCTGGGCGATGCCCGCCTGCGGTCCCTGACCGACCGACACCAGCCCGGCCTCGGCCTGATCGACCCAGCGCTCGGGCTCCTGCGACAGGGCACGATTCAGCCAGTGCTGGACCGCGGTCGCGTCGGTGAAAAGTATGTTGTCGATGGATGCCACGCCCGAAATCCCGCCCGCAAAACGACAAATCGGAAAGCCCGATTCGATTTCGGCAGTTTCGCGTATTCGGGCGGCGACGACAGTGAGCGTCGCCCCATGGCAGCCGACCGGCCAGCGGCACCCGCCCAGCGTGGGACAGGGTCGTCCGCCAGAAAGCTCAGCGCAGGCTGCCGACGTAGCGGCCCTGGGTCGGCGCGCCCGCCGCCTCGGTGGCACGGCGGGCGGACGCGGCCGCGCCGTTGCCCTTGAACACCGCCGCCTCCAGCCGCGCCGCGATCGCGTCCAGCTCGGCATCGTCGGCGATGCGCGCCAGCCGCAGCACTTCGCGCGTGTAGTCGGGATTGGTCGCCATCCACTCGGTGTCGGTCACGCGCCCGGTCTTGCGGCGCAGCGCCACATGCATGCGCGCGGCCACAGCGAGGGTGACGCTGTCGATTTCCGGTTCCATCTCGATGCTCCTCTGGGTCAGATGCACGCCTCGACGGCGCCGATGCGGTTCAGGCCACCTGCTCGCCGTGCAGCGCCAGGTCGAGGCCGAGGTCTTCCTGCTCGGCGCTCACGCGCAGGCCGATCACCAGATCGATCAGCTTGAGCAGCAGCAGCGACACGACCAGGCTGTAGCCGAGCGTGGCGAAGGCCGCGATGGCCTGGGTAAGCACATCGGTCCTCGCGCCCGACAGCGCCGGCGCGTTGAACACGCCGGTCGCAAGCGCGCCGATCAGCCCGCCGATGCCGTGGATGCCGAACACGTCGAGCGCATCGTCGGCGCGCAGCAGATGCTTGAGCTGGGTGGCGCCCCAGAAGCAGCCGATGCCGGCCAGCACGCCGATGCCGAGCGCACCGCCCAGCCCGACGAAGCCCGATGCCGGCGTGATCGCCACCAGCCCGGCCACCACGCCCGAGCAGCCGCCCAGCAGCGTGACCCGGCCCTTGGCCATCCATTCGATCGCCAGCCAGGTGAGCGTGGCCGCCGCCGCCGCCACATGCGTGACCAGCATCGCCATGCCGGCCCGGCCGTCCGCCGCCAGCGCCGAACCGGCGTTGAAGCCGAACCAGCCGACCCACAGCAGCGCCGCGCCGGTCAGCGTGAAGCCGAGGTTGAACGGCACGAAAGGCTCGGAGCCATAGCCGCGCCGCGGCCCCAGCATCCAGGCGCAGGCCAGACCCGCCGCGCCGGCATTGATGTGCACCACCGTGCCGCCGGCAAAGTCGAGCGCGCCCAGGCTGGCGAGCCAGCCGCTCGGCTCCCAGACCCAGTGCGCCACCGGCACATAGACCAGCAGCGACCACAGCGCCAGAAAGGCCAGCATCGCGCCGAAGCGGATGCGCTCGGCAAAGGCGCCGACGATGAGCGCCGGCGTGATGATCGCGAAGGTGAGCTGGTACATCACGAACACCGACTCGGGGATGGTCGGCGCCAGATGGCTCACGCTCAGCCGCGCCGCATCCTTGAGATAGACCAGATCGTGCAGCAGCAGCCGCTGCCAGCCGCCGAGGAAGGGCGTGTCGCCCGGCGTGAAGGCCAGGCTGTAGCCGGCCACCACCCACAGCAGCGTCACCGCGCAGCAGCACGCCAGCGTGTGCAGGCAGAGGGTCAGCACGTTCTTGCGCCGGACCATGCCGGCATAGAACAGCGCCAGTCCGGGCAGCGTCATCAGCAGCACCAGCGCCGTGGCCACCAGCATCCAGGCGCTGTCGCCGCTGCTGATGGCATCGAAGCCGACCGTGTGCGGCCTGTTGGCGGCGTCGTCGGCAAGGGAGAGCGCCGGGAAGAATGCGAGGAGTGCGGCGGTCGGCCGCAACGGACGTACGACTGGCGTCGCCCGCGGAATTGTTGTTTGCATGGTGACTCGGACAAAACCCGACGCTTGCCGCGCCGCTGGCCGATGGGCGCCTGCCCGCCCATCCTATGAAAAACCAGTCCGGCTTCAGCAAGCTCCATGCCCTCGCCGGGAGCTTTCAGTCCGAGTGCGCTTCGAGTGCGTCCAGCAATTGCCGCGTGAATTCCGTCACGCGCAGCCCTGCTGCGGTGCAGCGCGGGCCGGCCTCCGTGCGCCGCGCCGGTGCCCAGATGGCATCGGGCCAGTGGCTGTCGTCGGCAAAGCGCGCGATCACATGCCAGTGCAGATGCGGAACCATCGTGCCGAAGGCCGCGAGGTTGATCTTGTCGGGCGCCAGCACCGCGAGCATCACGCGCTCGACGGTGGCGACGACTTCCATCAGCGCCACGCGGTCGGCCGGCGCGAGGTCGCTGAACTCGCGCACATGGTCGTTCCAGACGATGCGCACATAGCCCGGAAAGGCGCTGTCCTCGACCAGCACCAGCCGCCAGCGCGGCATGCGCAGCAGCACCCGGCCGCCATCGCCCTCGCAGAGCGGGCAGCCGGGAATGCGGGCGTCAGACGAGGACACGTTCGATGCCGCCGTGGTTGGCCGCGCTCACGTACTCGGGCAGCCAGTCGGGGCCGAGCAGATGCCTGGCCATCTCGATGACGATGTAGTCGGCCGTGGTGTCCGAGTCCTCGTTGTAGCGCGTGAGGCCTTGCAGGCAGCTCGGGCAGCTGGTCAGGATCTTCACGTCGCCGGCAAAGCCGTCGGCGCGCAGCTTGTCGGCGCCGGCGCGCATCACCTCTTCCTTGCGGAAGCGCACCTGGGTCGCGATGTCGGGCCGGGTCACGCCGAAGGTGCCGCTCTCGCCGCAGCAGCGCTCGTTCTTGGCGATCTTGGTCGCGTCGACCGTGGTGATGAGCGCATTCACCGTCTTGAGCGGGTCCTGCAGCTTCATCGGCGTGTGGCAGGGGTCGTGATACATGTACCGCGTGCCTTCCACGCCCTCCAGCTTGACGCCCTTCTCCAGCAGGTATTCGTGGATGTCGACGATCCGGCAGCCCGGGAAGATCTTGTCGAATTCATAGGTGGCGAGCTGGTCGTAGCAGGTGCCGCAGCTCACCACCACCGTCTTGATGTCGAGGTAGTTCAGCGTGTTGGCGACGCGGTGGAACAGCACGCGGTTGTCGGTCTGGATCTTCTCGGCCTTGTCGGCCTGACCCGCGCCGCGCTGCGGATAGCCGCAGCACAGGTAGCCCGGCGGCAGCACCGTCTGCACGCCCACATGCCAGAGCATCGCCTGCGTCGCCAGCCCCACCTGCGAGAACAGCCGCTCCGAGCCGCAGCCCGGGAAGTAGAAGACCGCCTCGGTATCGGCGGTGGTCTTCTTCGGGTCGCGGATGATCGGGACGATCTCGTTGTCCTCGATGTCGAGCAGCGCGCGCGCCGTCTTGGTCGGCAGGCCGCCCGGCAGCTTCTTGTTGATGAAGTGGATCACCTGTTCGCGCATCGGCGGACGGCCGCCGTCGGTGGCCGGCGGATGGCCGCTCTGCTTGCGCGCGAACTTCTTGAGCAGGTCATTCGCGAAGCGCTGCGCCTTGAAGCCGATGCCGACCATCGCGGCCCGCGTCATCTTGATGGTGTCCGGGTCGGTGGCGTTGAGGAAGAACATCGCCGCCTTGCTGCCCGGATTGAACTTGCGCTTGCCCAGCTTGGTGAGCAGGTTGCGCATGTTCATCGACACGTCGCCGAAGTCGATCTTGACCGGGCAGGGCGTGAGGCACTTGTGGCAGACCGTGCAATGGTCGGCCACGTCGCTGAACTCGTCCCAGTGCTTGATGCTCACGCCGCGCCGCGTCTGCTCTTCGTACAGGAAGGCTTCGATGAGCAGCGACGTGGCGAGGATCTTGTTGCGCGGGCTGTAGAGCAGGCTGGCGCGCGGCACATGCGTGGCGCAGACCGGCTTGCACTTGCCGCAGCGCAGGCAGTCTTTCACGCTGGTGGCGATGGCACCGATGTCGCTCTGCTGCATGATCAGCGACTCATGTCCCATCAGCCCAAAGCTGGGCGTGTAGGCATGCGTCAGATCGCCCGGCGCCATCGCCTTGCCGTCCTCGACGAAGCGATGGTCGCGCAGCAGCTTGCCCTTGTTGAACCTGCCTTGCGGATCCACCTTCTGCTTGTATTCGGTGAACGGCCGCAGCTCCTCGTCGGTGAGGAATTCAAGCTTGGTGATGCCGATGCCGTGCTCGCCCGAGATCACGCCGTCGAGCGAACGCGCCAGCTTCATGATGCGGGCCACCGCCTCGTTGGCGGTTTGCAGCATCTCGTAGTCGTCGCTGTTGACCGGGATGTTGGTGTGCACATTGCCGTCGCCGGCATGCATGTGCAGCGCCACGAACACGCGGCCGCGCAGCACCTTCTTGTGCGCCTCTTCAAACAGCTTGAGCGTGGGCTCGAAGGCGGCGCCGGCAAACAGCTCGCGGAACAGCGCGCGGATCTCGCGCTTCCAGCTGATGCGGATGGTCCGGTCCTGCACCAGGTCGAACACGCGCACATTGGGCCGCACGGCAATGCGCGGACCGAACTGGTCGAGCAGATAGTCGTAGCCGAGCCGCACCAGCTCGGCCTGGGCCTCGGCCAGCGTGCGGTCCATGTTGCCGAGCACAAAGCTCCATCGCGCATGCACCTTTTCGAGCAGCTCGCGCGCGTCATGCGCCCGGCCCTCGATGATGTCGGCGCTCGGCAGATCGGCCGCATCGTCGGTCTTGCCGAGCGGCAGATTGGCTTGCAGCAGCCGGTCGAGCTCGGCCACCAGCTTGAGCTTGTTGCGGATGCTCAGCTCGATGTTGATGCGCTCGATGCCGTCGGTGTACTCGTCCATGCGCGGCAGCGGAATCACCACGTCCTCGTTCACCTTGAACGCGTTGGTGTGCTTGCTGATGGCGGCGGTGCGCGAACGGTCGAGCCAGAACTTCTTGCGCTGCTCGGGGCTCACCGCCACAAAGCCTTCGCCCACGCGCGTATTGGCGATGCGCACCACTTCGCTCGCGGCTGCGGCCACGGCGTTTTCATCGTCGCCGACGATGTCGCCGAACAGCGCCATCTTGGGCAGGCCGCCGCCGTGCGCCTTGCTCTTGGTGGCATAGCCCACGGCGCGCAGATAGCGCTCGTCGAGGTGCTCCAGCCCGGCCAGCATCACCGGCGCCATGCCTTCGGGCGCGCCCTTGCGGGTCTGGGCGTCGAGGTAATCCTTGATCTCGACGATGCTCGGAATCGCGTCGCGCGCCTGGCCGAAGAACTCCAGGCACACGGTGCGCACATGCCTGGGCATGCGATGCACGATCCAGCGCGCGGCGGTGATGAGCCCGTCGCAGCCTTCCTTCTGCACGCCCGGCAGGCCCGACAGGAACTTGTCGGTCACGTCCTTGCCCAGCCCTTCCTTGCGGAAGCGCGCGCCGTCGATGTTGAGCGTGGTGGTGCGGATGATCTCGGCCGATTCGGGCGCCATGCGGCCGTCGCGCCAGATCAGCTCGAAGATCACGTCCTTGGCGTCGTGGATCTTGCCGAGGTTGTGGTTGATGCGCGTGACCTCGAGCCAGTTGCCGCTCGGGTCGACCATGCGCCACCAGGCGAGGTTGTCGAGCGCCGTGCCCCAGAGCACGGCCTTCTTGCCGCCGGCGTTCATCGCGATGTTGCCGCCGATGCAGCTCGCCTCGATGGAGGTCGGATCGACCGCGAACACGAAGCCCGCCGCATCGGCCGCCTCGGCCACGCGCTTGGTCACGACGCCCGCCTCGGAGAACACCGTGGGCACAGGCTTGCCCACGCCGGGCAGATCGCGCATTTCCACCGCGCTCATGGCTTCGAGCTTCTCGGTGTTGATGACGGCCGACCACGGCGTGAGCGGCACCGCGCCGCCGGTGTAGCCGGTGCCGCCGCCACGCGGAATGACGGTCAGCCCGCAGTCGAAGCAGGCGCGCACCAGCGGCGCCATCTCGGCTTCGGTATCGGGCGTGAGCACCACGAACGGGTACTCCACGCGCCAGTCGGTCGCGTCGGTCACATGCGACACGCGCGACAGGCCATCGAACTTGATGTTGTCCTTGGCAGTGATGCGGCCGAGCAGCTGCATGACCTGCTTGCGCTTCTCGGCCACGCGGTCGAAGTCGGCCGCGAAATGCTCGATGGCAGCGCTTGCAGACGCCACCAGCGCCGCGACGCGCTCATTGCGGCTGGCGTCGCCGCCGTCACGCCGCGCCTCGATGCCGCGCACGCGATGCCAGAGCGCATCGATCAGCGCGCGCCGGCGCTTGGGGTTGTCGAGCAGGTCGTCCTGCAGATAGGGATTGCGCTGCACGACCCAGATGTCGCCCAGCACCTCGAACAGCATGCGGGCGCTGCGGCCGGTGCGGCGCTCGGCGCGCAGCAGTTCAAGCGTGGCCCACGCCTCTTCGCCGAGCAGGCGGATGACGATCTCGCGGTCGGAGAAGGACGTGTAGTTGTACGGAATCTCGCGCAGGCGCGGACGGTCGGCGGCCGGCTGCCCCGGCACTTCGGCGGCGTCGGGCTGCGCCACGGGCAAGCTGTGGGGAGCGTTCATGGCGTTTGATAATCCTCAAAAAATCATTCTAGCGCGCGGGTTTGCACCGACCCGGAAGCGGTAAACGCGCGCATCACGACCCGGCACACGACTCATGACCAACCTGTACACCATTCTCGAAGCCAACTTTCCGGCCGACCGCGCCGCCTGCGCCATCGAAGCGCACGGCCAGGGCGCGCCGCTGCTGTACAGCTGGGCCGACCTGCATCACGGCAGCGGCCGCATCGCCAATCTGCTCGCGGCGCTCGATCTGCCTGCCGGCAGCCGGCTCGCCGCGCAGGTCGACAAGTCGGTCGAGGCGCTGATGCTCTACCTCGCCTGCCTGCGCGCCGGGCTGGTGTACGTGCCGCTCAACACCGCCTATCGCAAGGCCGAGATCGAGTATTTCATCGGCGACGCCAAGCCTGCGGTGGTGGTGTGCACGCCGGCCAACTTCAGCTGGGTCGGCAAGGCGGCGTTCTGCGGCGGCGCCGAAGTTGTGTACACGCTCGGCGACGACCGCAGCGGCACCCTGCTCGACCGCGCCGCGCATCACGCCGACGACTTTGCGACGCTGGAGCGCGCCGACGGCGACCTGGCCGTGCTGCTCTACACCTCGGGCACCACCGGCCGCAGCAAGGGCGCGATGCTCACGCACGGCAACATGGCCAGCAATGCGCTGGCGCTGCGCAAGCTGTGGAGCTGGCGCCTCGCGCCCGAAGGCTCGCCCGACGACCGCGACACCCTGCTGCATGCGCTGCCGCTGTTCCACATCCACGGGCTGTTCGTGGCCGCGCACGGCGCGCTGATCGCCGGCGCGCGCCAGATCTTCCTGCCCAAGCTCGACCCTGCCGCCATGCTGCAACTGCTGCCGCGCTGCACCGTGATGATGGGCGTGCCCACCTACTACGTGCGCCTGCTGGCCGAGCCCGGCCTCACGCGCGAGCGCTGCGCCGGCCTGCGGCTGTTCGTCAGCGGTTCGGCGCCGCTGCTGAAGGAAACCTTCGAGCTGTGGCGCGAGCGCACCGGCCACACCATCGTCGAGCGCTACGGCATGAGCGAGACGGTGATGAACACCTCCAACCCGGTCGGGGGCGACCCCGCATTGCGCCGCCCCGGCACCGTCGGCCCGGCCATTCCGGGCATCGGCGTGCGCGTGGTCGATGGCAGCGATGCGCCGGTCGCCGCCGACACCATCGGCGACATCCAGATCAAGGGCCCCAACGTCTTCGCCGGCTACTGGCAGATGCCGGACAAGACCGCCGAAAGCTTCACCGCCGACGGCTGGTTCCGCACCGGCGACGTGGGCCGGCTCGATGCCGACGGCTATCTGAGCATCGTCGGCCGCAGCAAGGACCTGATCATCACCGGCGGCTACAACGTCTATCCGAAGGAAGTCGAGAGCTTCATCGACGAGATGCCGGGCATCGCGGAATCGGCGGTGATCGGCCTGCCGCATGCCGACTTCGGCGAGGCGGTGGTGGCGGTGGTGGTCGCGCGACCCGGCGCGACGGTGGACGAGGCGGTGCTGATCGCGGCGCTCAAGGCCGGCATCGCCAACTACAAGGTGCCCAAGCGCGTGTTTGCTGTGGAAGAACTGCCGCGCAACACCATGGGCAAGGTGCAGAAGAACCTGCTGCGGGAACGGTTTGCCGGCGCGGTCTGAACCGACACGTTATTCACGGCGGTAATGCCCAGCATTCAGAACATTCATTTCCGTGTGAGCCCGGCCGTCCCTACAGTTCAATCCGTCTCCTCCTCCGACTCGGTCCACGCAAGTGAACCGGGTCGTTTTTTTTTGCCCGGCGCCAATGCGCTGGGTGGCGCGCCGGGCCATGCCAATGGCGCCACGCCATCGCATGGCGCCGCGCCGTCAGGCATCGGCATCGTCGCCGGTGGCCGCCAGCAGGCTCTGCGCCAGTCCGTCGGCATGCTCGGGACCGCTGTCGTCCTCGGGCAGATGCACGTCGGCGCCGGCCTCGATGAGCACGCCGCGCAGCCAGGCCAGCGCCGGATCGTGGCGGTTGCGCGCATGCCAGACCGCCTCGACCGACACCTGCTCCAGCGCGATCGGCAGCGGCCGCACCGCCAGCCGGTCGGCAAAGCCGGTGGTCGGCACAAAGGTGCGCGGCAGCAGCGTGAGCAGATCGGAATTGGCCACCACCCGCGCGCCGGTGAAGAACTGATTCACCGTCAGCATGATCCGGCGCTGCCGTCCGGCCGCCGCCAGCGCCTCATCCACAAAGCCGTGCGCGCGGCCCGAAAAGCTCACCAGCAGATGCGGCGCGGCGCAGTAGGCATCGAGCGTGAGCGCGCCCGGCGCCGCCAGCGGATGGTCGGCGCTCATCACGCAGACGTATTCGCTTTCATAGAGCTGCTCGCGCCGCAGCGGCGACAGCGGGCCTTCGCGCGCGATGGCGGCAAACACGTCGGGGAAGTAGCCGACCGCCAGATCGGCCTCGGCGCGGTCGAGCAGCGGGCGCGGATCGCGCGAGGTGAGCGGCACGAGGCGCAGATTGATCTGCGCATTGGCGCGCTCGATGCGCTGGACCAGCGCCGGCATCAGCGTGGCGGCGGTCACGTCGGCCATCGCCAGCCGGAACACGCGGCGCGACTGGGCCGGATCGAACAGGTCGGGCGCGATGAGTTCGCGCAGCCGCGCCAGCGCATCGCGCACCTCGGGCCAGAGCGCGTCGGCGCGCGGCGTGGGCAGCATCTGCGCGCCGCTGCGCACCAGCAGCTGATCGCCGAGCGCCTCGCGCAGACGGCGCAGCGCATTGCTCACGGCGGGCTGGGTCATGGCCAGCTGCTCGGCGGCCCGGGTGAGATTGCGCTCGGCCATGACGGCATCGAAGACGCGCAGCAGGTTCAGATCGAGAGTGCGGAAGTTCATGGCGCGATCATTTTGGTGAATGCCGGACATTCGCATGATTCAGTTCCGGCATATCGAGGGTAAACCCGATACTTCGCTCCAACATCACTGCGACGCCGGCAACCCGACGTCTTACCGGAGCCGAACATGAAGCAATCGATCCAGCATCCCGCCATCCACGCCGCCGTTGCCGCCGCCAATGTGTGGGAACAACTCGCCGCCAGTCTCGCCACCGTGGGCAAGGATTTCCGCCACTGGTTCTCGGCCGGCCTGGGCAACCCCTTCGTGGGCGAGTTCGACATGGGCGACGACATCGCCTACGTGCGCAATCTGGCCGACGAGCTGCTGACCACCGACCGCGGTCTGGCCGAAGACCTGTACGCAGCCGCCGACCGCGCCGAGCGCGCCAACTTGGCGCCGCACCACTGAGCCTCCGCAGCTGCCGGCAGTGCCGGCCCGGCCCGGGCCCGCGATGGCGCAAAGCCTTCGCGGGCCTTTCATTTTGTTGATCCGCACCGGTGGCGCGCCCGGCCGCGCCGATTAGCCTCGGCCGGCCGTCACCCTTCCCCGCCGCCGCCGTGCCCGACCATCCCACCCTTGGCTATCTGCGCGAGACGCTGCTGTTCCTCGCGCTCGCCGGCGTCCTCATTCCGCTGCTGCAACGCTGGCGCGTGAACCAGACGCTCGGCTTCATCGCGACCGGCGTGCTGGTCGGCCCGCACGGGCTGGGGCTGTGGGCCGACGCGCAGCCCTGGCTCGCGGCGCTGACCTTTCCGCATCCCGAGGCGGTGGCTTCGCTGGCCGAGCTGGGCGTGCTCTTCCTCATGTTCATGATCGGGCTCGAACTGTCGGCCGAGCGGCTGTGGAGCCTGCGGCGCTGGGTGTTCGGCGCCGGCAGCGCGCAGGTGCTGGCCAGCGCGACGGTCATCGGCGGGCTGGCGTTTGCCTTCGGCAATTCGCCGCGTGTGGCGCTGCTGCTGGGCTGCACGCTGGCGCTGTCGTCCACGGCGGTGGTCATGCAATGGATGTCGGAACGCCGCACCCTGGCCACACCGCTCGGGCAGGCCGGCTTTTCCATCCTGATGCTGCAAGACCTGGCGGTGGTGCCGCTGCTCATCCTGGTGGGCGTGCTGGCCGACGCCGCCGGCGCCGTGCCCGACCTGGGCGCCAGCCTCGCCAGCCTGGGCATGGCGCTGCTGCGTTCGGCGCTGGCCATCGCGGCATTTGCCCTGCTGGGCCGGCGCGTGCTGCGGCCGGTGCTGCGCCACTTTGCCCAGCAGCGCGCGCCCGATGCCTTCATGGCGCTGATCCTGCTGGTCACGCTCGGCAGCGCCGCGCTCACCGGCGCGCTCGGGCTGTCGCTGGCGCTCGGCGCCTTCCTGGCCGGGCTGCTGCTGGCCGAGACCGAGTTCCGTCACGAGGTGGAAGTGACGGTCGAGCCGTTCAAGGGCCTGCTCATGGGCCTGTTCTTCATGTCGGTCGGCATGGGCATCGACCTGGGCGCACTGGCGCGCGATCCGCTCTGGCTGCCGCTGTCGGTGCTGGGGCTGTTCGCCATCAAGGCGGCGGTGGTGGCGCTGGTGCTGCGCGCCGGCGGCCTGGACTGGGGCCGCGCGGCCGAGGGCGGCCTGCTGCTCGGCCAGGGCGGCGAATTCGCCTTCATCGTGATTGGCGATGCGCTCGCGCGCGGCCTGATCGACGCCGGGCTGAGCCAGTTCATGCTGCTGGTGGTGAGCCTGAGCCTGTTTGCCACGCCGTTCGCGGCGCGGCTGGGCGAGCGGCTGGCACAAGCCCTGGACGCCCGCGCCGGCGCCCGCCAGCCCGCCGCCACGGTGGACGCGGCACCGCCCGGCGCGCTGGCCGGGCATGTGGTGATCGCCGGCCACGGTCGCATCGGCCAGCTGGTCGCGCGCCTGCTCACCGAGCGCGACGTGCCGTGGACCGCCGTGGAAAGCGATGCGCGCCGCGCTGCCGCCGACCATGCCGCCGGCCTGCCCGTGTACTACGGCAACGCGGCCCGACCCGAGCTGCTGCGCAAGCTGGAGGCGGCGCGCGCGACCGCCATCGTCATCACCATGGACCAGCCGGCCGCCGCGCTGCATGCGGTGCGGGCCATGCGCGCGGCCTGCCCGCATGTGCCCATCTACGCGCGCTCGCACGATGCCGAACATGCGCGCGAATTGCGCCGGGCCGGTGCGACCGCCGTGGTGCCGGAGGCGCTGGAAGCGGGCTTGCAGATTGCCGCGCGGGTGCTGGACACGCTGGGGCTGGGCGAGGCGGAGACGACGCTGGTGATTGCGCGCGAGCGGGAGCGGCAGATGGCGGCGCTGGATGGGTGAGGCGGGCCGGATGGGCGGCAGCAAGACGCCGCCTCGATAGGCGGCCATTTCCGACTTCATCGGGCCACGCCAAGCCCGCCACCCATCCACTCCCGTCATTTCTGACGGGAGAAACATGGTGCGCGGCGTGTTGGTGCCGGCATTCCCGTCGGTGTTTCAATCCACTCCCGTCATTTCTGACGGGAGAAACGATGCCGTCAGCGTAGCCGAGCGTTTCGGGGTAGACGTTTCAATCCACTCCCGTCATTTCTGACGGGAGAAACCTACAGCGGACTGCCGTTGTCGGTGCTGACGACGGTTTCAATCCACTCCCGTCATTTCTGACGGGAGAAACCAGAAGCGGGCCGGGCTTGATACCGGCTTTGTACAGTTTCAATCCACTCCCGTCATTTCTGACGGGAGAAACGAGGCCACAGCCTGCCGACAGTGCGCGTTCAAGAAGTTTCAATCCACTCCCGTCATTTCTGACGGGAGAAACGCCACTACCACGCGACCGGCGAATTCACCGACGGATCGTTTCAATCCACTCCCGTCATTTCTGACGGGAGAAACCTGCGTCACGCATGTCCTTGCTGAGCAACGTGCCGGTTTCAATCCACTCCCGTCATTTCTGACGGGAGAAACACTGGATGCGCATAGCCTCCAGCCGCGTGACGCTGGTTTCAATCCACTCCCGTCATTTCTGACGGGAGAAACCCGCACTGCGCTCAATGCAGTGGCGGGCAACGAGCTTGTTTCAATCCACTCCCGTCATTTCTGACGGGAGAAACGGACGACAGGCCGTTGCCCTGAGCGGTCGCCGGGCTGTTTCAATCCACTCCCGTCATTTCTGACGGGAGAAACTAGTCGGTGAGGAAGCCGCTACCCGCCGACGATAGGTTTCAATCCACTCCCGTCATTTCTGACGGGAGAAACGCGGTGCGCGTTGGCGCGGCCAGGCGAGACCGGGGTTTCAATCCACTCCCGTCATTTCTGACGGGAGAAACGGAGCGGCAGGCGCCGTAGCGGTGATGCTGCGGGAGTTTCAATCCACTCCCGTCATTTCTGACGGGAGAAACGCGGCGATACGGGCGCGACAATCCTCGGCTTCTCGAATGAGTTTCAATCCACTCCCGTCATTTCTGACGGGAGAAACTGAGCGTGTCGTCGATGACCGTGTCCATCACCGTTTCAATCCACTCCCGTCATTTCTGACGGGAGAAACCGTCGAATGGCAGGGCTGCCGTGAGGTGTGGCGATGTTTCAATCCACTCCCGTCATTTCTGACGGGAGAAACTGGGCTCTCATGGCGCGGTCCTTTCGTCAAGCAGCGCGTTTCAATCCACTCCCGTCATTTCTGACGGGAGAAACGACGCTTAGGTGCTATTTCGCAAAGGCAAAAAAAAGTTTCAATCCACTCCCGTCATTTCTGACGGGAGAAACCCACGAACGTGGCCACGTTGCCCGCGCCCGATTGCACGTTTCAATCCACTCCCGTCATTTCTGACGGGAGAAACGTCGTCCTGCAGCCAGTCGAGGCCGTGCACCTCGTCGTTTCAATCCACTCCCGTCATTTCTGACGGGAGAAACCTCGCACGAGTCGGCCGGCTACACGCGCACCGTCGAGTTTCAATCCACTCCCGTCATTTCTGACGGGAGAAACGCGGCAAACGCGGCGAACTCGGCCGGGTCTGGCGCGGTTTCAATCCACTCCCGTCATTTCTGACGGGAGAAACTTCTGTCGTTCGCGCGCATGCAGGGCGTTATTCAGTTTCAATCCACTCCCGTCATTTCTGACGGGAGAAACTCTTCGCGTCCAAGCGCCTGATTCCACAGCCGAAAAAGCCCGCCTTGCGCGGACCCGGACACGAAGCATGTCGGCTGAGGTGCGAGAAAGAGTTATCCACAAGCAAAATGCCATGTAATCAAGACCTTGCGGTCAGCGCGAACCTCCCGGCAAATCGCCGGTCACTTGGGGTTCGCGCACACGGCATTCTAGCCGCGCTCAAATCACGAGCGGGCCCTTGAAATACACCGAGCGAAACTGGCCGTGCTGGCGCACTTCGCAGCCGCGCGTGTCGGGCATTCGGTAAATGCGCAGGCAATCGGTCGCCAGATCCACCTCGGACAGCAGGCGGGCTTCCAGCGCTTCCATTTCCATCACGCCAATCTGGCATTCGAATACCGATTTCTGCACCCGCTGCCCGGTGCCTTCACACACCTTGGCAACCCGGCGCAAGCGGCGGCGGCCTTCGCGGGTTTCGGTATTCACGTCGTAGCAGACAATCACCAGCATGGCGGCCTCATTTGGGCGTGAAAGGCACATAGCCTTCGGTTTCGCCGCGAATCGCGCGCGCCAGCAATCCCGCCTGAATCAGCGGAATCAATCCGAGCGCAATCGGCTCGGCAAACAGCGCATGCGCAATCGTTTCCTGCTTGCGCTCCTGAAATGCCGTCACCACGGCCTTGCGCGCATCGCTTTCCAGCGACACGGCGCCGCCTTCGCGCTCGATGAAATCGCCGGCTTTCACCTGCCCGCGATTCACCAGACTGAGCGCGAGCCGGTCGGCAAATGGCCGGAATTCCTCCATCAGGTCGAGCGCCAATGCGGCGCGGCCGGGCCGCAACGCGTGCAAAAAGCCCACCTGCGGATCGAGCCCGGCGGCTTCGAGCGCCGAGCGGCAGTCGTTCATCCACATGGAATAGAGGAAAGACAGCAGCGCGTTGATGCGGTCGCGCGGCGGGCGGCGGTTGCGGCCGTCCATGCCGAAGGCGTCGCGCCGGTCGGCTTTCACCAGCAGCCGCAGTCGCGCGAAGTACTGGCGCGCGGCTTCGCCTTCAAAGCCGCGCAGCGCGTCGAGGTCGGTGGCGGTGGGCAGCGCGCGCAGGCTCGCGGCCAGATCGTCGGCGCCGCGCGCGATGTCGCGCGCTTCGTCGGCCAGCTTGGTTTCGCGCGCGCCGCGCAGCAGCACCTGACGCGCGTTGCGGATTTTTCCGGCCACGCAGGCGCGCGCGGTGTCGAGCGCGAAAGCCGCGTCGTCGGCGCGGCGCAGCTGGGCGGTACGTAGCAGCACGTTGCCGCTCACGCCGCCCTCCAGCCGGGCCTTGAAGCGGCCGCCGGCGTCGAGCATCACCAGCGCGATGCCGGCGTCGGCAAAGCGGTGCATCAGTGGCGTGGACAAACCCACGTTGCCGAACAGCACCACGCTGCTCAGGTGATGCAGCGGCACGCGCAGCCGGGTTTCGTGCTCGATCTCCAGCCGCAGCGTGTCGTTGTCGAGCCGCAGATAGCTGTCGGGCGTGGTCACGTAAAGCGTGTTGAGCAGTTGCATGGCGGCTCAGGCGTCGGGGTCGAAGAGGTGGGCGCGCAGCGCATGCAGCGGCGCCGGGTCGGCGAGCGCGCCGGGCTGGCACAGGTCGATGAGGGAGCAGGCGCGGCAGCGCTCGTCGTCGACGGCGGGCGGCACGCGGCCTTCGGCCACCAGCGCGCGCACGGCGGCGGTGGCGGCTTCCACCTCGGCGCGCAGCGCGGGGCCGATCTGCACGATGCGGCGCCGCTTGCTGCTGGCGTAGTAGAGGGCGCCTTCGGGCACGGCGCGGCCGGTCATCTCTTCGAGGCAGAGCGCCTGGGCCGCGAGCTGGAGGTCGTCGCAGGCGGCGATGCGGGCCGACTTGCGCCGCGAGCCGTGCTTGTACTCGACGGGAAAGGGCTGGCCGTCGGGCGTGAACTCGACGACATCGGCCTTGCCGATCAGGCCGAGCCGCTCGCTCCACAGCGGCAGCGCGCGCTCGATGCGATAGCCGGCGCGGGTTTCGACCTCGGGCGTGTCCACCCGCTCGTGCACAGCATTGCCGCGCTGGGTGTAGAGGTTGTCGGCAAACACCTGCTCCACATGGATGAGCGCGCACTGGCGCGGGCAATAGGCCCAGTGCTGGAGCGCCGAGAGCGCAATGGAGTCGGTGCGGTCGTCGCTCATGGGCGGCCTCGGTGATGGATGCTGCGGAATAAACTCGGCCCAACCTGCACCGGGAGCCGATTGCCATGCCTACCGCCTACGAACGCCTGCACGCCGAAGCGCTGTCCCTGCCCGAAGACGAACGCGCGCGGCTGGCGGAAGAGCTGATGGCCAGCCTGCCGGCCGATGCCGAACTGCTGGCCGCCTGGGCAGCAGAGGCGGAACGCCGCATCGACGCCGAAGCGGCCGGCGAAGCCGATGCGCGCGACTACGACACGGTGCTGCGCGAGCTGCGCGCCGGGCTCGGCCGTCCGGCTTGAAAGTCGCCATCGCGCCTGCGGCCGAGCGCGAACTGCGCGACGCCGTCGACTACTACCGGAGCGCCGCCGGCGCGGCCACGGCAGCCCGCTTTCTTGCCGCCGTCGACCATGCCGTTGCGCTGGTGCTGGCCCATCCGGCGCTGGGCACGCCGGTATCGCCACGCACGCGCGCCATCACGCTCAAGGGCTTTCCGTACTGGCTGCTCTACTCGGTGGAAGCCGACACGCTCACCCTGCGCGCCGCCGCCCATCAGCGGCGCCGGCCGCAAAGCTGGCGCGAGCGCCACTGAGCCCGCGCGTCAAACCCGCTTGATGAGCGTGACGCCGGCGGGCCAGTCGGCTTCGTCGAGCGTCACGCTGTAGTCGGCATAGCCGCGCGCGATGTCCACTTCGGGCCTGCGCTTGATGCTGAGCCGGTCGAACAGCGCATGCGCATGCGCATTGCCGAGCTGGCTGTCGTGCTTGAACACGTAGAGCGCGCGCGTCGCCATCTCGCCGCGTGCCGCCGAGCGGTCGTGCTCGAACATGTTTTCCAGCGACTGGAACAGCAGTTCGAGGTCGTCCTCGCCAAAGCCGGTCTGCCTGGCCAGAAAAGCCGAGACGAAGCCGTGCGCCACGTACACGCCGTAGGGCACGGTGTGCTTGCGGCCCATGGTGCGGTTGTCGCCGTCCTGCTTGTCGGCCTCGGCCTGGGTGGCCACGGCCATTCGGGTGATCGAGTGTTCGAGCGCAACGATCGGCTCGACCGAGCGCGCGAAGGTGAGCTGCACCGGGCCGCGCACCTGACCGCAGTTCACGCCGGTGGACATGACGGCGCCAAACGTGCGCACGTCGAAGAAGTTCTGGCACATCCAGGCGCGCGCCTTGTCCACGTCGCTGGCGCTGCCCTTGCGCTTTTCCTTGGCCGGCTTTTTCTTCTTGCCGTCCTCGGGTTCGGGCGCGGCGTCGGCGGCTTCTTCAACCGGCGCGTCGAGCTTGAGCGCCGAGTAGGCGCGCTGGTTCTGCACGTTGAGGATAGCGCGCTCGCGCACATAGATCTCGTGGCGCTTTTCGCCGGGCTGGGGCTCGGTTTCGGACTGGTCGCGCGTGAGGCTGACGAAGTTGCGCACCTTGCGCTTGAGCGACACGTCGGTGACGAGGCCGTGGCCGGTTTCGGCGTCGAGGCGCGGCAGATTGCCGGCGTCGGGATCGCCGTTGGGATTGCCGTCGCGCACGTCGAACACGAGAGCGAAGTCGTAGCGGTTGGCGAGGGTCATGCGGATTCCTTGGGCGTTCTTTGTGTTGGAGCGAAGCGGCGATGGATCAGGCGGCGGCGATGTCGGCCGGCGCGTCGTCGACGGCGGCAGGCGACTCGGCCGGCTTGTCGGCCTTGGTGAAGAAGGCCTGGCGCTGGTGGTAGTAGCCGAGCGCGAAGCGGCCTTGCTCGGGCAGCGCCAGATGCGCCGGAAAGCCGGTCAGCGGATCGAGCGCGCCGACGATCTCGCCGACCAGCTTCTCGAAGTTGGCGGCGCGGCCCCGGCTGTCGAGCTTGGCGATGTGGTGGTTCTTGAGCCGCAGCAGCGTGGTGAAGACGGTGGCCGGCGTGCTCGACGCGGCGCCGTAGTAGCGCTCGCGGATGGTGGCGTTGAGGCCGGGGCTGGCCTCTTCCTGAATCTTTTCGAGCGTGGCGAACAGGCGGCCCAGCCGATAGGCGCGGTCGGTGATGGATAGATCGAGCACGGGCGAAAACTCCTTCTCGCGGGAATGCGAACGGATGGCGCGGTTGAGGCAGGCCTTGATGGCCGCCGCGCGCAGATAGGTCACGCGCTGTTCGGCGCGGCAGCGCTGCACGGCGGCGTTGAGCCAGGTGACGGGGAATTCGCCGCCCGACAGCACGGCGCGCATCACGTCGCCCCCCAGGCGCGGCGGGATGTTGTCGGCCTTGCCGAGCACGGCCACGGCGCTGAGCAGGCGGAACAGGCTCGGGAACTCGGCATCGCCCGGGCCGCGCGCGATGGCCAGATCGCGGAACCATTCACCGATGCGCACGCCGACCTCGTCCACCGTGGCCACATGCCAGAAGCGGATGGCAATGCGCGCGGCGTTGGGTGCGAGGCCCAGCACGTAGAAGCGGTCGCCGCCGCCGTCGCGCGCGTAGCCGCCCGACTGCACGCTGCCGAGCACGGCGCGGATGCGGCCGGTGCGCGCATCGGGGTCGTCGGTGGCTTCGCCGAACACGGCGGCGAAGGCGTCTTCCGCCTCGGCGGCAGCGGCGCTTTCGGCCCAGAACACGGTGGACGCATCGCCCACCTGCATGCGCTGGCGCGAGTCGCGCGCGAGCAGATGGTTGAGCGCGGTGGTGTAGGCAAAGGCGGCGCGCGGGCTGACGGGAGCGTTGGCGCCCTGCTCCTTGCCGTGGCTGCGGAAGGCGTCGAGGTTGAACGAGACGATGTTGGCGCCCGAGGTCTGCGCGCCCCACACGCCCTTGATGGCGCTGTGCAGCCGCTCGGGCGCGACCGTGCCGCCGGTGACGAGACAGATGCCGGGCGCCTCGCCAGCCTCGGCGTCGGGCTCGCCGGCCAGCGCTGCGGTCGCCACCGCCGGCCGCTCGCACACCAGATCGCTGTCGCCCGCGAGCCGGAAAGTCACGACGGGATTGCTCTCGCGAATCTCGGCGGCAAACGCATGCGCCTCGACGGCGGCGAGCGGATCGGCGGCCAGAAAGGCCAGCACCGCCGCCATGCCGGCGTCGGCCTGCGCTTCGGCCGGCAAGGCGTGCAGCCGCGCGACGAAGGCCGCGTGCTGCTGGGCCACGCGCTCGGGCTTGTCCTTGGTGTCGAGGCCGAGCACGTATTCGGCCGTGTCCCAGAGCAGATTGGCGGCCACGCCCGAGGTCTTCTTCACGCCCATCGGCACGCAGAACGACTTGGCGACCTTCTTCTTGGCCGGCCCGTCGCGGGTGTCGGTGATGTCGATCAGCCGGCCATCGGCCGCCAGCTCCAGCACGAACGGGATCGGCTTGTCTTCAAAGCCAAAGCGCGGCAGGCGCCGGGCCGGATCGGGGTCGGCGCATTTGCGCTCGTAGTAGCGGAACAGGGCTTGAAGAATCATCCGCGCACCTCGGCGCCGGCGATGTCGAGCACGCCGCGCGTGGCGACGGCACGAAAGAAGCGCGGGCGCGGCTCGCTGGCCCTGGCGTAGTCGAGGTCGAACAGCATCCAGCCCAGATCGCCGTCGAGGCTGGCCTCGGGCGTGGCCGGCTCGGCGTCGGCATCCACCAGCCGGAAGCGGGCCGCGAATTCGCGGCAGCCGAGATAGGGCTGGTTGACGCACTGCCCCTGGCTGGCGCGGCGCCGGAACATCTCGACGTACTTGGCGGGGTTGGCGCGCGCGTCGTCGCCGAGCAGCTCCATGCGCGCGTGCAGGCGATAGGCCACGTCGCGCAGGAACAGGCCGGCGCGCTGCTGGCGGTCGTCCTCGATGTCGATGCCGATGCTGCCGCGCCCCTCGTTCATGGCGGCGATGGCATTGCGCACCGACGCCACCGACGCGACTTCGTTGCGCCGCACGCTGATCCAGCGCACCGGCTTGAGCACCTCGATGCGCTCGACGGCCCAGCGGATGCCGGGCTTCCAGAAGATGGCCTCGAACACGGCGCGCGCCGCCGACGGCGTGATGACGTCGTAGGACACGCGCTCGACCTTCATTTCGGGGCGGGTGAAGCAGGCGTAATCGCCCGCGACTTCAAGGCAGAAAGGCTTCATGGCTCCCCTTGCAAAGTTCAGAAGACGAGCGCGGCCGGATCGCCCGGCGCGCCGTCGGCAATCACGCCCAGCGCGGGGTCGTAGAAGGTGTCGGACGCCTGCACGTACAGGCCCGGAAAGTTGGGCACTTCACGCACGTCGCCGCGCGCGAGCAGGTCGAGCAGGTGATGGCGGTAGAGCGTGACCGTGTGGCGCTGGAGCTTGCGCAGCAGGCCCCATTCGGTGCGGCCGGCTTCGAGCGCGCCGAACATCGCGTCGAAACCGGCATCCACGCCCTCGGCCGGATAGCGCACGAACACCGTGCCGCCGTCGGCCTCGTCGATGAGCCGGAAGGCGTCGGAAGCGCTGCGAAAACGCACCGGCAGCGTGGCCGTCGCAAGGTCGGGCTGGGCGCGCAGCTTGCCGCGCATGTCCTTCGCGTCGAGCGCTTCGTCGTTGTAGAGCAGCCCGAAATAGCGACTCACCAGCTCGGGCGCGAGCGGATCGGCCGGCTCGCCGGCCCAGACCAGCCGGCTCTTGCCGACGGCGCGGCGCAGCACGCCGGGCGGCGGCTCCTTGGGCGGCACGAACACATGCACCACGCCCTCGGCGAGCAGGCCTTCGCGATTGCAGCGGCCGGCGGCCTGGGCGATGGAATCGAGCCCGGCGAGTGCGCGGTAGACCACCGGCAGGTCCAGATCTACGCCGGCCTCGATCAACTGCGTGCTCGCGATGCGCACCGGCAACGCCGGCCGGCCGGCGGCCAGCGCCGCGCGCCGGGCCGCGAGCGCGGCGCGAATCTGGCCGAGCACATCGGCGCGGTGCTGGGCGCACATCAGCGCCGACAGATGCCACAGGCCGCCGGCCGTGCTGTCGTCGTCACCGGCACGTGACTTGAGCTGGCGGTACAGCTCGGCCGCATCGGCGCGCCGGCCGACCACGGCCAGCACGGCGTCGTGCGCGGCGATCTCGTCGGCCAGCTCGGCCCAGCCGCGCGGCTGGTTGAGGTTGGCCGGCAGCTGCACGCGCACCCGGCGCAGCGCCCGATGCAGCGCCGCCGGGTCGCGCACGATTTCGCGCACCTCGCCAGCGGCAAAGCCCTTCAGCCCCTTGCGCACATCGGCCAGCGCGGGCGAGGTGAGCACCGGCTGGGTGGCGGTGCAGAACAGCACGGTCACGCCGTAGTCGCGAATCAGCAGCCGCAGCACATCGACGATGGGTTGCAGATAGGCCGGCGGCAGCGCCTGGGCCTCGTCGAGCACGATGACGCTGCCGGCGAGGTTGTGCAGCTTGCGGCAGCGCGAAGTGCGGCGCGCGAACAGGCTTTCGAACAGCTGGACGTTGGTGGTCACGACCAGCGGCGCATCCCAGTTCTCGCAGGCAAGCCGGGTGTGGGCCGATTCGCGGGTCTCGTCGACCTCGACGCCGCTGTGGTGCTCGACGATCTGCTCGGCGCCGAAGATGCCCCGGAACACCTCGGCGGTCTGCTCGATGATGCTGGTGTAGGGGATGGCGTAGATGACGCGCCGCTTGCCGTGGCGCACCGCATGGCCGAGCGCGAAGGCCAGGCTCGACAGCGTCTTGCCGCCGCCGGTGGGCACGCTGAGCGACCAGGCGCCGGGCGCCTCGGCGGCGCGCTCGCGGCATTGCGCCAGCACGTCGGCGCGCACGCGGTTGACGGCTGTTTCGGCCAGCCCGTCAGCGCGCGTGTCGGCCAGCTTTTGCGCGAGCTTGGCGTCGAACGCTTCGAGCAGCTGGGGCAGCGGCTTGAAGCCGGCGCGGCGGGCCGACTTGCCGCCGTCCATGTAGCGCTCGGTGTCGAGAAAGTCGGCATCGACCAGGGCCGAGAACAGCATGCGCACCCAGAGCGCAAAGCGGCCCGGAATCTCGCCCTCGCCCGGCTTTTCGATGCGCAGCGTGGCGAACGCGGGTGGCGCGGCGTCGGGACGCAATACGGCATCGGGCGGCGCGATGCCTTCTGCGCCGGCCAGCGCATCGACCAGTTCGCGCTGGGCGTCGGCCCCTTGCAGCCTTGCGCACAACCCCTGCCCGCACTCCGTGTCGCCGCTCCAGTCGTCGAGGCCGGCATGGTGGCCGGCGATGAGGTACTGGAGCACGCGGGCGACAAAGCGCGCCTGCCTCTCGGCGTCGGCCTGCTGACGCGGATTGGCGCCGGCCGCCCCGACGGCCGCCCGAGCCATTTCGATCAGCCGACTTTCGGCCCAGAGCGCGCCGGCGGCGGAATGGGTTTTATCGGCCGAAGCGGTGCGCTGCTCGATATGCGCATCGGGGTTCTGGCGCAAATAGCGCTGAAAACCGGCGCGGTATTTGCCAAGGTCATGCCAAAGCCCTGCAAACGATGCCCATTGCGCGGAATCGAATGGCTGCGCGAATTGCGCCGCCATTTTGGCCACCTCTTGCAAATGCTCGACAAGCAAATGGCCGCCGGCTTCTGCATTGCTCGCGCCGGCATTCAAATGCGCCAGCGGGCGGAAATTGGCGGGCAAAGGCGACGGCATGATCTGAAAGGGTTAGGCCATGAGCATTGAGTACCGCAAAGTCTAACCAATCAGGTTCAAGACAAACCATAGGGCCGAAATGATCCGAGCCAAAATTGGGAATTGCGGCATAACTCACGAATCTGATCCAGATCATTGTGGCGCGCATTTTCTGGATGCCGGCATGGCGGCGGCGCAATAGAAGCGGCGGCGCATGGCTAAACGCAACGGTATTTGCGTGCGCGCCACCGGCCGGCCGATGCAGTGATCCAGCCATCGGGCGTACCGAACAAACATGAAAACAAGCGAGCGCAGCGGTGCCGGCGATGCCTTGCTGGTCAGACTGGTGGGACGGCCTGCTGCGGCGGGAGAAACCGTGCAGCAGGTCGTCGACACACGGCACGATCTCGTTTCAATCCGCTCCTGCCGATTGCGGCGGGGAAACATCGAGGAAGCGCATGCGCTGCCGATCCCGACGCTGTTTCAATCCACTCCCGTCAATTACGACGGGAGAAACGGGGTAGCACAGCACCGCGCGCTGGCTCGACGTGTTGTTTCAATCCACTCCCGTCAATTACGACGGGAGAAACCGGCGCCGCCGACGTGGACCTGAGCGCGCGCGAGTTTCAATCCACTCCCGTCAATTACGACGGGAGAAACGCCGAGCGACGCCTACAACCGCGTGCGCATCGAATTCAGTTTCAATCCACTCCCGTCAATTACGACGGGAGAAACTGCGCGACGCGGCCCTTGCGGCCGACCTGCGTGTCGGGTTTCAATCCACTCCCGTCAATTACGACGGGAGAAACGTCAGCCCCATGCCCATTACCAGCCGGCCCGCGACGTTTCAATCCACTCCCGTCAATTACGACGGGAGAAACTGTCGCACCAGACGCGCGGGCTGGTGGCCTATGACGTTTCAATCCACTCCCGTCAATTACGACGGGAGAAACAGTCGGGTTCTGCCGGCGCCTCTCGATCTCGGCTTGTTTCAATCCACTCCCGTCAATTACGACGGGAGAAACGACCAGAAACCCAGCGTCGCGCTGGTGAAGCGCGGTTTCAATCCACTCCCGTCAATTACGACGGGAGAAACACGCTGGCCGCCGGCAATGCGTGGATGGTGGTCGAGGTTTCAATCCACTCCCGTCAATTACGACGGGAGAAACGCACCGTGGATGACGCAGGACGATGTGCGCCGTCTCGTTTCAATCCACTCCCGTCAATTACGACGGGAGAAACCGGTCATGCCATTGCCATTCGCGTCGAAATTGAATGTGTTTCAATCCACTCCCGTCAATTACGACGGGAGAAACCCTGCGGCAAGCGCCATCCCGGCCGCGCCGAGTAAAGTTTCAATCCACTCCCGTC
>NZ_MUHU01000030.1 GCF_002105195.1 Derxia lacustris
CTGCAAAAAGAACGCCTCGATCGGGTCCTCGACCCAGACCAGCGCCTTGCCGGCCAGCGAACTGGCGCCGGCGCCGGTCATCAGCTCGGCGCGGGTCCAGTAGGGGATGAGCAGCTTGCGGCCGTCGGCCATCGAGCTGAGCCGGCCGCGCAGGCGCAGGCCCTTGAGCGTGTCCTTCAGGTCGGGCTGGCTGTCGCCGAGGTCGATGCCGATGAGGTCGTCGGGCGGCGCGTAGAGCGGCACGGTGAAGCGGCCGGCGCGGCTGCGCGAGGCGGTCAGCAGCGGCTCGTAATAGCCGGTGGCGAGGCCGGCGGTGCTGGCGTCGGCATTGCGCACGCGCCACGGCGTGAAGTGATCGGCGAAGTACTTGCGCACGGCGGGTTTGTCGCTCGCGTCGACGCGGGCCGCGTCGGCGCAGGCCACGGACCATTCGGCCCTGCTGCGCAGCGCGCCGCAGCTGCGCAGCAGGGCCGGCCAGGCTTCGCGCGGATCGTCGTCGTCCCAGCCGGGCAGGTCGGCGAAGCGCGCCGGCACGAGCGCCGGCGTGACCAGCGAGTTGGGCGCGGCGGGGCGGATCGGCGCGGGCGTGGCGGCGGGCGGCGGCGCGGGTTTGGCGGGCTTGGCCGGCGTGCCGGGCGCGGGCGTGGCTTCGGGCGCGGCGCCGGGCTCGCTGGCGGGCGGCGGTACGGTCGGCAGCCCTTCGGGCGGCGCGCCGACGGGCGTGCTCGCGCAGCCCGCCAGCAGCACGGCCAGGGCGCCGGCGGTCAGCGCGGGCGCCATCTGCCGCCACGCGCCGGCACGCATCGCCGCGTCGCCGTGCGAATGCGCGGCTGCGCCCGGCCGACGGCTGTCGCCGACGTTTCGAGGGTTGTCGGCGACTCGCGGCGTGGCGCCGCCGGTGGCAGGCTGGGCGCTGGCGTCGCGCGCGACGTGACGCGGGCCGCCGGGCGCGTCGAGCAGGCGTGCGACGGCGACGATGCGCAAGCGCATCCGGATTGCTGCTGCGGGGGATGTCATGTGGCTGATGCTGGTCGAAGCGCTGTTCGGGCTCGGACTATTGATGTTCATCGTCTGGTGGACGATGGCCACGCCGCGCGAAAGCGGGCGCGGCGGGCACAGTGAAGAGGAACTGGAAGCGGCCGCCGCCGCGCTGCCCGAACCCGACGCGCAACGCGATCGGCCCGGGCGCGGCGACGCATGAGGCTCAGTGCAGCGCGTGCGGCGCCGCGAGGGTGAACATCGGAATCGGCGCGGCGAACTGCGTGCCGTCCTCGGCGGTGAAGTAGTACTCGCCGTGCATCGAGCCGGTCGGCGTGACGATGCTGGTGCCGCTCGTGTACTCGAAGGTCTCGCCGGGCGCGAGCAGTGGCTGCTGGCCCACGACGCCGAGGCCGCGAACCTCTTCCACGTCGCCGTTGGCGTCGGTAATGACCCAGTGACGCGAGATGAGCTGGGCCGGAATGCTGCCGGCGTTGCGCATGCGCACCGTATAGGTCCAGGTGTGTTGACCGTGCTCGGGACCGCTCTGCTCGGGCAGATAGCGGGTCACGACCGTGATGTCGACTTCGTAGCGGGCTTTGTCCATGGCGGCATAGGGTAACGCGTGGTACGGGCGTTTCGCTGCGCTTCGTGAGGCCGCGGCTAGAATCGGCGGCCGTTTTCCGGGCTGGCGGCGGCGCCGTTCCAGCCCATTCCAGCAAGCGAGAAATCCATGTCCCAAGAGCGCAGCTACCGGATTGCCCCGTCCATTCTTTCGGCCGACTTCGCGCGGCTCGGCGAGGAGGTGAGGGCGGTCATCGATGCGGGCGCGGATTTCATCCACTTCGACGTGATGGACAACCATTACGTGCCCAACCTGACCTTCGGCCCGATGATCTGCCAGGCCGTCAAGCCCTACTGCAAGAAGGCCGACGGCACGCCGGTGCCGCTCGACGTGCATCTGATGGTCGAGCCGGTCGACGAGCTGGCCGCCTCGTTCGCCAAGGCCGGTGCCGACTACATCACCTTCCATCCCGAGGCGACGCGGCATGTCGACCGCACGATCCAGCTCATCCGCAGCCTGGGTTGCAAGCCGGGGCTGGTATTCAACCCGGCCACGCCGCTGAACTGGCTGGAGCACACGCTCAAGCAGATCGACATCGTGATGCTGATGTCGGTGAACCCGGGCTTCGGCGGCCAGAGCTTCATCGAGGGCACGCTGTCGAAGCTGGGCTATGCGCGCTCGCTGATCGATGTGCAGCTGGCGATGGGCGGCCGGCCGGTGCTGCTCGAAGTGGACGGCGGCGTGAAGATCGACAACATCCGCCAGATCGCCGAGGCCGGCGCCGACACCTTCGTGGCCGGCAGCGCGATCTTCGGCAAGCCCGATTACGCGGCGGTGGTGACCCAGCTGCGCGCCGAGCTGGCGCTGGCCGGCAGCGCGGCGGCCTGAGCCCGATCGGCTGCGGCGCCTGTCCGCAAGCCCTGAAAGCCGGCTAGGCTTTCGACCTCCCGCTGCCGGACGCGCCGCCGTCCGCCTCCCAAGATCAGGACGCCATGACTCCAGTCGCCATCCGCGCCGCCCTCCTCGACCTCGACGGCACGCTGCTCGATACCGTCGAAGACATGATGCATGCCGGCAACGCCATGCTCCGGCAGGCGGTCGACGCCGAACCGCTCACCCGCGACGACGCCGGCGCCATGATCGGCAAGGGCTCGCGCAACTTCGTCGAGCGCGCGTTTTCGGTGGCGGCCGGCCGCGACATGGACGCGCCGGTGGACGCCGAGCTGGTCGAGCGCTGGTTTCCGGTGTTCATGCACAGCTACCGCGCCTTCAACGGCACCACGGCCAAGCGCTATCCCGGCGTGGCCGAGGGGCTGGCGGTGCTGCGGGCGCGCGGCATCAAGCTGGCGGTGGTCACCAACAAGCCAAGCGAACTGGTGCGGCCGCTGCTCGAACGCTTTCAGCTCGCGCATTTCTTCGACGCGCTGGTGGGCGGCGGCGACACGCCGCAGAAGAAGCCCGATCCGCAGCCGCTGCGCCACGCCACCGCGCTGATGGGCGTGGATCTGGCCGCGTCGGTGATGATCGGCGACTCGATCAACGACGCGCTGGCCGGTCGCAACGCCGGCTGCAAGGTGCTGCTGCTGCCCTACGGCTACAACGAGGGCCAGCCGGTCGAGACGCTGGAGGCCGATGCTATAGTCGCCACGCTTCTCGACGCGGCGCTCTGGATCGACGGCTACAACGCCGCGCTCTGAACCGCACTTGCAAGCAGGCAGCCCGCGCATCGCGTCGCGGGCCGGCAAACCCGGGCCAGTCCCGCCAGATCCGAAGCCAAGAACCGCAACGTTCCATGCCTTCCTCGAAGACTCCGACCTTTCTCGCGCAACTGCGCTGGTGGCGCTGGCCCTCGGGCCAGTGAATGTCTTCGCGCGTCCCGGCCAGGACGCCTCCGCACCCTCGGCCAATCCCTTTCGCAACACCCAGTCCCGCCAGCCGCGCGGGCCGAACTGCGCCCAGTCGCGCGGTCGCCAAGACGAATACCGCCATGACCGAAATCGAATTCAACGCGATTGCCGCCGAGGGCTACAACCGCATCCCGGTGCTGCTCGAATGCTTCGCCGACCTCGACACGCCGCTGTCGCTCTATCTCAAGCTCGCGCATGACCCGTCGGGGCGCGCGCATTCCTTTCTGCTCGAATCGGTGGTGGGCGGCGAGCGCTTCGGGCGCTACTCGTTCATCGGGTTGCCGGCGCGCACGGTGCTGCGGGCGCGTGGCGATACCGTCGAGGTCGTCACCGACGGCAAGGTCGTCGAGACGCACAGCGGCAATCCGCTCGACTTCGTGGCCGAGTTCAAGGCGCGCTTCAAGGTGGCGCTGCGGCCGGGGCTGCCGCGCTTTGCGGGCGGACTGGCCGGCTATTTCGGCTACGACTGCGTGCGCTACATGGAGCCGCGCCTCGCGCGCCATGCCCAGGCGGTGCATCCGGCCGGCAAGCCCGATGCGCTCGACGTGCCCGACATCCTGCTGCTGCTGACCGAGGAGCTGGTCATCGTCGACAACCTGGCCGGCAAGACCTACATGCTGGTCTACGCCAACCCGGCCGAGCCCGAGGCGTTCGCGCGTGCCAAGGCGCGGCTGCGCGAGCTGCACGCAAGCCTGCGCAAGACGGTCGGCATCCCGTACAGCAAGCCGTCGATGCAGACCGAGATCCGGCGCGATTTCGCCAAGGACGACTTCAAGGCGATGGTGCTGAAGGCCAAGGAATACATCGCGGTCGGCGACCTGATGCAGGTGGTGCTCGGCCAGGTGCTGCGCAAGCCGTTCCGCGATTCGCCGCTCACGCTCTACCGCGCGCTGCGCTCGCTGAATCCGTCGCCATACATGTTCTTCTACGACTTCGGCGACTTTCAGGTGGTGGGCGCGAGCCCGGAGATTCTGGTGCGCGAGGAGAAGCTGCCCGGCGACCGGCACAGCAAGGTGGTGCTGCGGCCGATCGCCGGCACCCGGCCGCGCGGCAACACGCCCGACGAGGATGAACGCCTGGCCGCCGAAATGGCTGCCGACCCCAAGGAAGTGGCCGAGCACGTCATGCTCATCGACCTGGCGCGCAACGACATCGGCCGCATCGCCGAGACCGGCAGCGTGGTCGTGACCGAGCGCTTCGCCACCGAGAAGTACAGCCATGTGCAGCACATGGTGAGCAATGTCGAGGGCCGGCTGAAGCCGGGGCTGAGCAATCTCGACGTGCTCAAGGCGACCTTCCCGGCCGGCACGCTGAGCGGCGCGCCCAAGGTGCGCGCGATGGAACTCATCGAGGAACTGGAGCCGGTCAAGCGCGGCGTCTATGGCGGTGCGGTCGGCTATCTGAGCTTTGGCGGCGAGATGGATCTGGCGATCGCCATCCGCACCGGCGTGGTGAAGGACGGGATGCTCCATGTGCAGGCTGGCGCCGGCATCGTTGCCGACAGCGATCCCGAGAGCGAATGGAAGGAAACCGAGGCCAAGGCGCGCGCCGTGCTGCGTGCCGCCGAGCAGGTGCAGGAAGGGCTCGACGAGCGCTTCTGACGCCGTCGCCCGCGACCCCCACGAGACCACCGGAGATTGCAATGCTGCTGATGATCGACAACTACGACAGCTTTACCTACAACCTCGTGCAGTACTTCGGCGAGCTGGGCGCCGAGGTGCGCGTGGCGCGCAACGACGAGATCACCCTGGCCGAGATCGAGGCGCTGGCACCCGAGCGCATCTGCATCTCGCCCGGGCCGTGCACGCCGCGCGAGGCCGGCATCTCGTGCGACGTGCTGCGCCACTTCGCCGGCAAGCTGCCGCTGCTGGGCGTGTGCCTGGGCCATCAGGCCATCGGCGACGTGTTTGGCGGCGAGGTGGTGCGCGCCAAGGTGGTGATGCACGGCAAGACTTCGCCGGTGACGCACATCGGCGAGGGCCTGTTCGCCGGCCTGCCGAGCCCGTTCACCGCCATCCGCTACCACTCGCTCGCCATCCGCCGCGAGACGCTGCCCGACTGCCTGGAAGTGACCGCCTGGACCGACGACGGCGAAATCATGGGCGTGCGCCACCGCGAGTTCCAGATCGAGGGCGTGCAGTTCCATCCCGAGTCGATCCTGAGCGAGCACGGCCACACGCTGCTGCAGAACTTCCTCAGGCAGCCGGCGCTGGTCGCTGCCTGAGCGCCTTGTGCGGCTCGCCGGCAGGCGTCGCTTGCCGGCCATTCCCTTCAATCCCGACAACCTGCCTGCCCATGTCCATCACGCCTGCCGAAGCCCTGTCGCGCTGCATCGATCACCGCGAGATCTTTCACGACGAAATGCTGGCGCTGATGCGCCAGATCATGCGCGGCGAGATGTCGCCGGTGCTGATCGCGGCGCTCGCGATGGGCCTGCGCGTGAAGAAGGAAACCGTCGGCGAGATCGCCGCTGCCGCCACTGTCATGCGCGAATTCGCCACCAAGGTCGAGGTGCCCGAGCACGACAACCTGCTCGACATCGTCGGCACCGGCGGCGATGCGTCGCACACCTTCAACATCTCCACCACGGCGAGCTTCGTCGCGGCGGCGGCGGGCGCCATCGTGGCCAAGCACGGCGGCCGCGCGGCCAGTTCAAGCTCGGGCGCGGCCGATGTGCTGGAGCAGCTCGGCATCAATCTCAAGATGACGCCGGAGCAGATCGCCGGCGCGATCCGCGAGGTGGGCATCGGCTTCATGTTCGCGCCCAACCATCACTCGGCCATGAAGCATGTGGCGCCGGTGCGCAAGGAGCTGGCGGTGCGCACGCTGTTCAACATCCTCGGGCCGCTCACCAATCCGGCCGGCGCCAAGCATCAGCTGCTGGGTGTGTTCCACACCGATCTGGTCGGCATCCTGGTGCGCGTGCTGCAACGCCTGGGCGCGCGCCATGTGCTGGTCGTGCATGGCAGCGATGCGGCCACCGGCGCGATGCTCGACGAGATTTCGCTCAGCGGCCCGACGCGGGTCGGCGAGCTGCACAACGGCGAGGTGCGCGAGTACGTGCTCAATCCCGAAGACCTCGGCTTTGCGCCGATCGAGTTCGGCGCGCTTCAGGTGAAGTCGGCCGAGGAGTCGAAGGCGCGGCTGCTCGGCGTGCTCGATGGCGAACCGGGCCCGTCGCGCGACATCGTGCTGGCCAATGCCGGCGCGGCGCTCTACGCGGCCGATGTGGCGGGCTCGATCGTCGATGGCATCGCCCGCGCGCGCGAAGCCATCGACAGCGGCGCGGCGCGCGCCCGGCTCGATGCGTTCGCGCGCTTCAGCCAGCAGTTCGCCGCGGCCTGAGCGGCGCAGGGCGGCTCAGTCGCCCGGCAGGCCCAGATCGGCGTCGCGAAAGCCCGCCACGTCGATCTCGTGCTTCTTGATGAGCTCGAAGAAGGCGCGCCGGTTCTTGCGCGCCAGCCGCGCCGACTGCGAGATGTTGCCGGCGCTGCGCCGCAGCATCCCTTCGATGTAGCCGCGCTCGAAGGACGCGACGATGCGGCCCTTGAGCTGGCGGAAGGATTCGTCGCCGAGCGTGCCGGTCGCCACCATCAGCGGCCATTCGCCGCCGGGCTGGTCGCTGCGGCTGCCGGCCCGGGCGATGGCGGCATCGAGCCGGGCGCGCAGCTGTTCGCCGTCGAAGGGCGCGAGCACGAAATCGCCGATGCCGGCCGAGAACAGCGCGCGCAGCGCCGCCGTGTCGACCCGATGCAGCGCCACCACGACCGCCAGCTGCGGACTGGCGATGCGCCAGCCGGCCACCCGCGCGATCAGATCCTCCGCGTCGTCGCAGGTGACCACGACGGCGGCCGCCTCGGCCACGGCGGCGGTAAAGCTCGCATGCCGGCCGGCAAAGCCCAGATCGCGGTCGGCGCCTGCCGCCAGCAGCAGGGCCAGCTCGGCGCCGGTCGCGGTTTCCGGCGTCAGGTCGAGCACCACGCAACTGCGCTCGGGATGACCGGGCCGCAGCAGCCGGCCCGGCGTGCCGGTCGCCGGCCGCAGGGCTGGCGCACCGGTCTCGCGCGCACTTTCTTCGCTCGTCCGAAACCAGTTGAGGGCCTGGTCCACCAGTGCGCTACGGCTCGGTTGCATCAATTCCTCACTGTCGCTGTCCTTGTGAGGAAAAGTTTCACGAACCTCTCGGTCGTTTGCATCCTGCATTTGAGGGACGCGGCCCGGAATGACGTTTTTGTTCGTTGGCATGGAGCGTGCTGGGACGGGCCATGGAGGTGTGATCGTGGATACGTCCGTTTATGACCAGCTGGAAGCTTCGATCGATGTCGTCTGCGAGCGCTGCGACGACGGCGACGCCTGGCACGCCGTGCTCGGCGCGCTGGCGGCGGCCTGCGGTCAGCCAGCCTTGCGCTACGAGGTCTGGCGCGACGACGACGGCCCGGTCCACAGCATCGGTTCCGACGGCGCCGGCTGCGCCGAGCTGGCCGATGCCCAGGTGCTGGTCGGCGCCGGCGGTCTCACGGCCCAGCTCATCCATTCGCGCGATCTGCTGCGCACCGCCGCGCCCGAGCAGCGCGCGGTCTGGTCGCTGGCCGGTTCGCGGCTGGCCACGGCCGCACGCGCCCATCTGCAGGTGATGGCCGTGCGGCTCGCCGCCGAGGATGCGGCGCGACGCGAGGAGCTGCCCTTCCTGGTGGTGGGGCGTGGCGGCGTGGTGCGCATCAACTCGGCGATGCGCGGCTGGATCGGCGCGCATCCGGCCTGGCTGCGGTTGGTCGGGCGCCAGCTCGAAGACCCGCGTCATGCGATCGAGCGGCTGTGCGTCGGTCTCGGCGCGGCGGCGCGGGTGGCATTGCCGCTCGGTGCCGATGCCTCGGGCGCCGATGCCGCGCCGGTCAGCTTCGTGGCGCTGCCCTGGCCGGCGGCCGGCGGCACGCTGCTGTTGCTGCTTGCGCAGGAGGGCGGCGTGCGGTCGCTGCCACGCGCGCTCGATGCCGCCGCGCCGTTCGACGCCGCCACGCGCGCGCTGCTCGGCGACATCGCCGGCGGCGCCTCGCTCGATGCGCTGGTCGAGCGGCATGCGGTGGTGCGCATGCCGGCCCGCGCGGCGCTGCGCTCGACCGTCCCGGTGCGCGCGCCGGCCGGTCTGCACGATGTCGCGGCAGTCGCCGCGAATGCCTCGGTGCTCGACCTCGGTGCCGGCGCCAGTGCCTGCGCCTCGGGCGCCGGCTGATGCGGTAACGCTTGCTCACCACGGCGGTCGCCAGCGCCGCCGGGCCCAGGGACAAGGCGGTCCGGGGCCGTTGACACATATCAAGCCCGTCCCGACGTCTGCTGCTTAGAGTCGCCCCATACCCGCATCAGGGGCCAAAAGCATTCGAAAGGAGACGATCGTGCACGAAGTCGGCCACGCGTTCGCCGGCGTCGAGTTCGACGCTCCGCTGATTCGCCGTCTGGACCGTTCCGGTCCGCGCTACACCTCCTATCCCACCGCCGACCGCTTTCACGCCGGCTTCGGCGCCGAGCACTACGCGCTCGCGGTCGAGCAACGCAAGCTGCTCGGCAATCGCCGGCCGCTGTCGCTTTACGTGCATGTGCCGTTCTGCGAATCGGTCTGCTACTACTGCGCCTGCAACAAGATCGTCACCCGCCATCGCGAGCAGGCCGACGAATACCTCGGCTATCTGCTGCGCGAGCTCGACATGCAGCGCCAGATGTTCGGCGGCCAGCAGCGCATTGAGCAGCTGCACTTCGGCGGCGGCACGCCTACCTATCTGTCGCACGACCAGCTCGAACAGCTGATGGGCGCCATCGACGCCGCCTTCCCGCTGGCCGACGACCAGATCGGCGAGTTCTCCATCGAGGTCGATCCGCGCACGGTCACGCCGGAGCGCATCGCGCATCTGCGCCAGATCGGCTTCAACCGCATCAGCCTGGGCGTGCAGGACTTCGATCCGGTGGTGCAGAAGGCAGTGCATCGCGAGCAGAGCTTCGAGCAGACCCAGGAGCTGGTGCAGGCGGCGCGCGAGCAGAACTTCCGCTCGGTGTCGGTCGATCTCATCTACGGGCTGCCGCATCAGAACGTGATGAGCTTCAACCGCACGCTGCAACAGGTGCTCGACATCAGCCCCGACCGCATCGCGATCTACAACTACGCGCATCTGCCGCATGTGTTCAAGCCGCAGCGCCGCATCAACCAGGACGATCTGCCGTCGCCCGAGCAGAAGCTCGACCTGCTGCATGTCTGCATCCTGCGGCTGGCCGAGGCGGGCTATGTCTATATCGGCATGGACCACTTCGCCAAGCCGACCGACGGGCTGGCCATCGCCCAGCGCCATGGCCGGCTGCATCGCAACTTCCAGGGTTATTCGACCCATGCCGATGCCGACCTGATCGCGCTCGGCGTGTCGGCCATCGGCGCGGTCGGCCCGACCTACCACCAGAACGCCAAGACGCTGCCCGAGTACTACGGCGCGCTCGACGCCGGCCGGCTGCCGATCGTGCGCGGCATCGCGCTCACGCACGACGATCTGCTGCGGCGCACCGTCATCCACACGCTGCTGTGCCACGCCGAGCTGAACAAGCGCTCGATCGAGACCGCCTATCCGATCCACTTCGACGAAACCTTCGCGCCCGAATTGCGCGAACTCGAAGGCATGGCCAGCGACGGTCTCGTGACCATCGATTCGGAATGGATCACGGTCACGCCCAAGGGCCGGCTGCTGGTGCGCAACATCGCGATGGTGTTCGACAAGTTCCTGCGCGCCACTGTCGCCGAGCCGGTCAAGCGCTACTCCCGCACCATCTGAGGCATGCCCGCATCCGCCGGTGCGCCGGGGGCGATGGCGCACAATGGCACGATGCTTGATCTGTTGACTCATTCCTTCGGGCCGCCAGGCGCCGTCACGGTCGGCGCGGCTTTCGTGGTCGGTCTGATGGGCGGCGTGCATTGCGCCGGCATGTGCGGCGGCATCGTCTCGGCGCTCGGCATGTCGGCGGCGCCGCGCGAGCGGACCGTGGCTATCGTCGCGCAGCGCGAGATGCTTGCGGCGGGCGGCGCGGTGCCCGCCAGCGCCGGCACTGCGGGTGCTGGCTTGCAGCTTCAGCTGGCCTACAACGCGGGCCGGCTCATCACCTACGGCTTCATCGGTGCGGTGGCCGGCTCGCTCGGTTCGGCGGCGTTGCTGGCGAATGCGGTATTCCCGGTGCAGCACGCGCTCTATCTGCTGGCCAATCTGTTTCTGCTCGCGCTCGGCGCCTATCTGGCCGGGCTGTTTCCGGCGCTGGCCCAGGTCGAGCGGCTGGGCGGGCGGCTGTGGTCGGCGCTGCGTCCGATGTTGGCGCGCGTGCTGCCGGTACGCACGGCGGGGCAGGGCGTCGCGATGGGGCTGCTCTGGGGCTTCGTGCCCTGCGGCCTCATCTACTCGATGATTCTCAGCGCCATGCTCACGGGTTCGCCGCTGCGCGGCGCGGCGGTGATGCTGGCTTTCGGCCTGGGCACGCTGCCCAATCTGCTGGCCTTGGGCTTCGCGGTGTCGCGTGGCGTGCGCTGGTGGCGCCGGCCGGCGGTGCGCGTGGCAGCCGGCACGCTGGTGATTGCCTTCGGTCTGCTCGGCCTGTGGCGCGCCAATGCGGCGGTGCAGCAGCAGGGTGGCTGGTTCTGCGTCGCGCCGAGCGCAGGGGCGTTGCGATGACGCTGGCGGCCGAGACCGACGCGCGCGGCGACTGCTTTCACTGCGGCGCGCCGGTGCCCCGGGGGCTCGGGCTGTTCGTCGATTTCAAGGGCAAGCTCCGGCCGGTGTGCTGCCACGGCTGCGAGGCGGTGGCGCAGACCATCGTCGAGGGCGGCTTCGACGCCTATTACGAGCGGCGCGAGGCGCTGGCGCTGCAAGCCGACGATGCGCGGCCGGCGCGCGATCTCGATGCCTTCGACGACGAGCGCTTTCAGCGCGGCTTCGTGCGCGAGCCGGCACCGGACCAGCGCGAGGCAGTGCTCACCATCGAGGGCATCCGCTGCGCCTCCTGCATCTGGCTTGGCGAGCAGGCGGTGGGCCGGGTGGCTGGCGTGCTGTCGTTCAACATCAATCTCATGACCGAGCGCGCCACGCTGCGCTGGGATCCGGCGCGGGTGAAGCTGTCGCAGATCCTGCATGCGCTCGACGTGGTCGGCTATCGCGCCTGGCCGTTCGACGTGGACCGGCATGACGCGGTCATCAAGGCCAATCAGCAGCGCATGCTGCGCCAGCTGTTCGTGGCCGGCATGGGAATGATGCAGGTCATGATGTACGTGGTGCCGTTCTATCTCGACGGCGGCGGCGACATCGAGCCCGAGTTCGTCACGCTGATCCGCTGGGTCAGCCTACTGATGACGGCGCCGGTGGTGCTGTACTCGGCCGCGCCCATGTTCACCGGCGCCTGGCGCGATCTGCGCGCCCGCCGCGTGGGCATGGATGTGCCGGTGGTCGTGGCCATCGTCGCGGCCTTTGCGGCCAGCAGCTGGCACACGCTGGTCGATGCCGGCGAGGTCTACTTCGACTCGATCACGATGTTCGTCTTTCTGCTGCTGTGCGGCCGCTACCTTGAGGTCGGCGCGCGGCGCAAGGCGATGCAGGGCGTCGACAGCCTGATGCGGCTGGCGCCGCGCCGGATCGATCGCATCGGCGCCGACGGCACACGCGAATCGGCCCGGGTCGAGGACCTGGCGGCCGGCGAGCTGATCGAGATCGCGGCCGGTCAGGCGCTGCCAGTCGATGTGACGCTGGCCTCGGCGCGCGCCGAGATCGATCTGTCGCTGCTCACCGGCGAATCGCAGCCGGTCGCGCGCACCGAGGGCGAGGCGCTGCCGGCCGGCGCGGTCAATCTGCGCGCGCCGGTGCTCGGGCGGGTCGAGCGGATCGAGGCCGACAGCACGGTGTCGGTCATGCGCCGGCTCATCGACCGCGCTGCCAGCGAGCGGCCGCGCGTGGGCCGGGTCGCCGACCGGATCGCGTCCTGGTTTCTGGCGGCGCTGCTCGGGCTGACGGCGGTGGTCGCCGCGCTGTGGTGGTTCATCGAGCCGGCGCGCGCGCTGCCGATCGCGATTTCGCTGCTGGTCGTGTCCTGTCCCTGCGCGCTGTCGCTCGCCACGCCGGCGAGCTTTGCGGCGGCCATCAGCGCACTGGCGCGGCGCGGCGTGCTGCTGGCGCGTGCCGATGCGCTGGAGGCGCTGGCAACCGTCACCGACGTGGTGTTCGACAAGACCGGCACGCTCACCCAGGCCACGCCGTCGGCCGAGATCGCCTTGCTCGGCGCGCTGCCGGCCGATGCCTGCTGGCGCATCGCAGCCCAGCTCGAAGCCGGCAGCACGCATCCCCTCGGGCGGGCCTTGCTGCGCGGCGCGCAGGCGGCCGGCGTGGCCGTGCCCGAGTCGGTCGCGCGCACGCCGGTGCCCGGGCGCGGCGTCGAGGCGCGGATCGACGGCGCGCACTGGCGCATCGGCGCGCCGGCCTTTGCGCTCGACGATGCGGCGCAGGCGGCTGCGCTCGACGGCGTCGTGCTGTCGCGTGACGGCGTCGCGCTCGCGCGCTGGACCGTGACCGCGCCGGTGCGCGCCGGCGCTGCCGAGCTGGTCGCGCGGCTCAAGGCGCGCGGCTTGCGCGTCTGGCTGCTGTCGGGCGACAGCCAGGCGGCGTCGGAAGCGGTGGCAGCCCAGGTCGGCATCGAGGCGCCGCGTGGCGCGCTGCTGCCCGAGGACAAGCTCGCCTTCGTGCGCAAGCTGCAAGCCGATGGCCGCCGCGTCGCGATGATCGGCGACGGCATCAACGATGCGCCGGTGCTGTCGGGCGCCGATGTGTCGATCGCGATGGGCGAGGGCGCCGAGATCGCGCAGATCGCCTCCGATGCGGTGCTCGTGTCGCGCGACATCGGCGCCATCGACGCTGCATTTGCCGTTTCAACCCGGGGCATGACCATCACCCGGCAGAACCTTGGCTGGGCCTCGGTCTACAACGCCCTCGCGATTCCGGCGGCAGCCTTCGGGTTCGTCACGCCGTGGGTTGCGAGCCTCGGAATGTCGCTCAGCTCGCTGCTGGTGGTCTTCAACGCCTTGCGACTGTTACGAATCCGTTAGACTTGCTCGGGTTTGCGTGTATGGAAAGCCTGTTCATCCTCATCCCGCTGTCGGTCGGCATCGTCTTCGCGGCAGTGTGGATCTTCTTGCGCATGTCCAAGGGCGGCCAGTTCGACGATCTCGAAGGCCCGGCATGGCGCATCTTGCAGGACGAGGATCATCCCGGCGGCGGGCCTCAAGAGCCGACTGCACGTGACGACCGTCCAACCTGAGTTTGGCTGTCGGGGATTCGCGCTTGATCGTTGTCAAGCCCCCCTAGCCATCTCGCGGTTACGATTTCATACCGATTTTTGGGTCAATTCCTAGGTCTGCACGAGGGGTGCCATGGGTTCTTCAACTCGCGAAAGCACATATAACTACAAGGTAGTGCGCCAGTTCGCCGTCATGACGGTGATCTGGGGCATTGTCGGCATGCTGGTTGGCGTACTCATTGCCGCCCAGCTCGCCTGGCCGCAGCTCAACTTCGACCTGCCATGGCTCAGCTTCGGGCGCCTGCGTCCGCTGCATACCAACGCCGTCATCTTTGCCTTCGGCGGCTCGGCGCTCTTCGCGACGTCGTACTACGTGGTCCAGCGCACCTGCCAGACGCGCCTGTTCTCTGATGCGCTCGCTGCCTTCACCTTCTGGGGCTGGAACGCGATCATCGTCTCGGCGGCAGTCACGCTGCCTCTCGGCTTCACGACCGGCAAGGAATACGCCGAACTCGAATGGCCGATCGACATCGCGATCACCCTCGTGTGGGTCGCCTATGCGATCAACTTCTTCGGCACGATCGCCAAGCGCAAGGTCCAGCACATCTATGTGGCCAACTGGTTCTACGGCGCCTTCATCCTGGCGGTGGCCCTGCTCCACATCGTCAATTCGGCCGAAGTGCCGGTCACGCTGTGGAAGAGCTACTCGGCCTACGCCGGCGTACAGGACGCGATGGTTCAGTGGTGGTACGGCCATAACGCCGTGGGCTTCTTCCTGACCGCCGGCTTCCTGGGGATGATGTATTACTTCGTGCCCAAGCAGGCCGAGCGTCCGGTCTACTCGTATCGCCTGTCGATCGTGCACTTCTGGGCGCTGATCTTCACGTACATGTGGGCGGGCCCCCACCATCTGCACTACACCGCGCTGCCCGACTGGACCCAGTCGCTCGGCATGGTGTTCTCGCTGATTCTCCTGGCCCCGAGCTGGGGCGGCATGATCAACGGCATCATGACCCTGTCGGGTGCCTGGCATAAGCTGCGCGACGATCCGATCCTCAAGTTCCTGATCGTGTCGCTCTCGTTCTACGGCATGAGCACCTTTGAAGGCCCGATGATGGCCATTAAGACGGTCAACTCGCTGTCGCACTACACCGACTGGACCGTGGGCCATGTGCACTCGGGCGCGCTCGGCTGGGTCGGCTTCATCTCGATCGGCTCGATCTACTACCTGCTGCCGCGCGTCTTTGGCCGCAGCGCCATGTACAGCGTCCCGGCAGTCAACATGCACTTCTGGATCGCCACGATCGGCATCGTTCTGTACATCGCCGCCATGTGGATCGCCGGCGTGATGCAGGGCCTGATGTGGCGCGCCACCAATCCGGACGGCACGCTCACCTACACCTTCGTCGAAGGCGTGAAGGCCACCTATCCGTACTACGTGATCCGCGTTACCGGCGGCGTGCTCTACCTCAGCGGCATGCTTCTGATGGCCTGGAACATGTTCAAGACCATCGCCGGCGCGCAACCGGTCGACGCCCGCATCCCGGCCGTCGCCGCCCACGCGCACTGAGTCGAGAGGAGACAACAACATGAAGTTGAAGAACGATCTGATCGAGAAGAACGTCGGCTGGCTCCTGGTGCTGACGCTCGTCACGATCCTGTTCGGCGGGCTGGTGGAAATCGTTCCGCTGTTCTTCCAGCGCTCGACGACCCAGCCGGTGGATGGCCTCAAGCCCTATACCGCGCTGCAACTCGCCGGCCGCGACATCTATCAGCGCGAGGGTTGCTACAACTGCCACTCGCAGATGATTCGTCCCTTCCGTGCCGAGACCGAACGCTACGGTCACTACTCGGTGGCTGGCGAGTTCGTCTATGACCATCCGTTCCAGTGGGGCAGCAAGCGCACCGGTCCGGATCTGGCCCGCGTCGGTGGTCGTTATTCGGATCGCTGGCATTCGGTTCACCTGAACAACCCGCGCGCCGTGGTGCCCGAGTCGATCATGCCGGCCTACCCCTGGCTCGAAAAGTCGGCGGTTGATGCCGACGGTCTGGCACCGCGCATGAAGGCGTTGCGCGCAGTGGGCGTGCCGTACACCGACGACGAAATCGCCGGTGCTGCGGATGCCGTTCGCGGCAAGACGGAGCAGGAGGCGGTCATCGCCTACCTGCAGGTTCTGGGCACGGCCATCACTTCGCGCCGCTGATCGGTAGCAGAAGGGGAGATTGCAATGGAGCTGAACGTCTTGCGCAGTGCGGCAACGGTCATGAGCTTTCTGGTCTTCGTCGGCATCGTGGTGTGGGCCTGGAACGGCCGCAATCGCGCCGACTTCGACGAGGCTTCGCAACTTCCCTTCGCCGACGACGATCGAGCGGAAACGCCGGGAAAATAAAGGGGATTCGAAATGGCTGACTTTCTGAGCAGCTTCTGGAGTTACTACATCGCCGGGATCACGATTGTCGGGATCCTCGGTTGCGCATGGGTGCTGTGGTCGAACATGACGGCCAAGGTGAAGGGCCCGGTCGAGACCATGGGCCACACCTGGGACGAGACGCTCGAGGAATACAACAACCCGCTGCCGTCCTGGTGGGTATGGCTGTTCGTGCTGACCATCGTGTTCGGCTTCACCTATCTCGCGCTCTATCCGGGTCTGGGTGCCAACAAGGGCTCGCTCGGCTGGTCGTCCAAGGGGCAGTACGAGGCCGAGATCGTGAAGGCGGGTCAGCAGTTCGATCCGATCTTCGATCGCTATGCCAAGCTCGATCTGAAGGAAGTGGCTGCCGATCCGCAGGCGCATCAGATCGGCGAGCGCCTGTTCCTCACCTACTGCTCGCAGTGCCACGGCTCCGACGCCCGCGGTGCGAAGGGCTTCCCCAACCTGACCGACAAGGACTGGTTGGGCGAGGGTTCGGCCGAATACATCGAGCAGACGATTCTCAACGGTCGCATCGCCGCCATGCCTTCGATGGCTGCCGTCCTGGGGACGGCCGACGACGTGAGCAACATGGCCCAATACGTTCTCAGCCTTTCGGGGTCGGGACACGATTCGGTCAAGGCCGCGCTCGCCAAGGACAAGTTCGCCGCTTGTGCCGCCTGCCATGGTCCGGAAGGCAAGGGCAATCCGGCGATCGGTGCTCCCAACCTGACCGACAAGACTTGGCTGTACGGCGGTTCGGCGCAGACGATCACTGAAACGATTACCCTGGGTCGTACCAACCAGATGCCGTCGTTCCGGGTGTTCCTGGGCGAAGCCAAGATCCATCTGGTGGCAGCCTATGTCTGGAGCCTGTCCAACAAGGGTGAGGCGCCGGCAAAGACGGCAATGGCTGAATGATTTGCGTCCGTTGGTGGATCGATAGGAAGGGCGCGTATGCCCTTCCGTGCAGGAGTTGAAAATGTCCAGTAGTGGCAAGAAGTCCGGTGAAGTGGCCGGCATTGCTGCTGCGGGTTCTTCGAAAGAGGCCGCCTCAACCGCGGCCTCTTCTGCTTTTCAGCAGGCCAATGGCGAGAAGACGCGCGGCGCGGTCGACGATGGCGAAGGTCAGACGCTTTATCAGAAGCGCATCAAGATCTATCCGCGTGCAGTCAAGAACGGCTGGTTCGATCACTGGCGCTGGGCGCTGGTGTGGTTCACGCAGATCCTCTACTACGGAACCGCCTGGTTGCAGTGGAACGATCGCCAGGCCGTACTGTTCGACTTGGCCGAGCGCAAGTTCTACATCTTCGGGCTGGTGCTCTGGCCGCAGGACTTCATCTATCTCACGGGCCTGCTGATCATCTCGGCCTATGCGCTATTCCTGTTCACCGCAGTCGCCGGGCGGCTGTTCTGCGGCTATGCCTGTCCACAAACCGTGTACACGGAAATCTTCATGTGGATCGAGCGGGTGATCGAGGGTGATCGCACCAAGCGCATGAAGCTGGACGAAGCCCCCTGGTCGGGCCGCAAGCTCATGCTGCGCAGCGCCAAGTTCGGTGTCTGGTCGGTGCTGGCGCTCTGGACCGGTTTCACCTTCGTGGGCTATTTCACGCCGATTCGCGAGCTTGCCCATGAGACGCTGGCGTTCACCGTCGGCGGCTGGGCGCTGTTCTGGATGCTGTTCTATGCGGGCTTCACGTTGCTGCAGGCCGGTTTCATGCGCGAGCAGGTCTGCAAGTACATGTGCCCGTATGCGCGTTTCCAGAGCTCGATGTTCGACCGCGATACGCTCATCGTCACCTACGACACGGCGCGCGGCGATCCGCGTGGTTCCCGGCCGCGCAAACTGGATCACAAGTCGCAAGGGCTTGGCGACTGCGTGGATTGCGGCGTGTGCGTGCATGTCTGCCCGACCGGCATCGACATTCGGGAAGGCCTGCAATACGAGTGCATCGGCTGCGGTGCCTGCATCGACGGATGCAACGACATCATGGACAAGATGAATTACCCGCGAGGCCTGATTCGCTACACCACCGAGAACGCACTCGAGGGCAAGTATCCGGATACCCAGGTCTTGTGGCACATCCTCCGGCCACGAACCCTGATCTATACCTCGGTGCTGATCCTGATCGTTGCGGTCTGGGCTGGTGCCTTGTTCACACGCAATCCTCTGAAGGTCGACGTGATTCGCGACCGTGGCGTGCTGGCGCGGGAAATCGATGGGGGCAAGATCGCCAACGTCTATCAGATCAAGGTCATGAATACCGACGAGGCACCGCATCGTTATCGAATTGCGGTCAATGGCATCGAGGGGATCGGTGTTCAGAACGATGCGGTGATCGAGGTCGAGGCGACATCGACACATGCAGTCGCGGTTGAGGTGGCGGCGCCGATGGAGAGCGGTGAGCACGGATCCAACAAGATTGAATTCGTCATTGAAAGTCTTGAGGCTCCGATTCAATCGGTACGCGAGCGTTCAGTCTTTTACATGCCTTGAGCGAGAGTTGGTGTTTTGCATGAAATCAGTATCTGCGGATATGCCGCCCTGGTATCGCCAGTTCTGGCCTTGGGCATTGATGGTAGGGCCGGCAATTGTGGTGGTTGCCGGCGGCTATACCGCCTGGCTGGCGGTTACCAATCCCGAGGCCTTGGTGGTCGATGACTATTACAAGCAGGGAACGGCCATCAATCAGGCATTGCAGCGGGATCACGCGGCTGCGGAACTCAAGCTCGAAGGTGATCTCGAGTTGGCCGCAGATGGAAAGATTCGGCTGAGCCTGCATGCGAAACCGGATTACGCATGGCCCCCGATAGTGGAACTCCTACTCGCGCACCCAACTCGATCGGAGGACGATCTTCATGTCGAAATGCTCGCGGCAACATTGACCAATGGCGAGGCGCTTTACATTGCGCCTGCTCCAGCACTGAAGCCAGTTGCTTACCAACTGGTACTTCAGGATGGGGATCGCTGGCGGTTGGTTGCAGAGTGGCCAAAGAATGCCACCGGCGTGCATGGACTTAAACCCAACCTCGCAGCAAAGGGAGATCAATAACTCCCTTCGAGCGCGCGAGCCGGATGTAAATGGGTCTTGAAGCGAGCGAGGCAAAAATGCTCAGGCTGATGCAGGTGCTGTGGCCATCATTTTTGATGGCTGCAGCAGCCGACGGGGTGTTTTTTTCGATATTTGCACCCGGAGATCTCACTGTTTTCGGCTTTCCAATGCCTGAAAACTCTCCTGCGCTCTACACCCTGGGATTCATCGGCTTTTGGACCTTGTGCGCATTGTCCTCGGCGATGACTTTCATACTGTTGCGCGATGTTCCTGAATCGCCTTTCAATCACAGGCCTTCACGGATAAAGACTCATTCGAGTTCGTAGTCGAAATGATGGTCTTCAAGCCTTCGACGTCGAGCAGCACAATTTCCTTGTGTGCAACGGCAATCAGGCCTTGCTTGCGAAAGCGGGTGAGCAGTCTGCTGATGCTTTCGATGGTCAGGCCGAGATAGCTGCCGATTTCCTCGCGGGTCATGCGAAGCTGGAAGGCTTTTGCAGAATAGCCACGCCGGGCATACCGGGTAGCCAGATTGACCAGGAAGGCAGCAAGCCGCTGCTCGGCGCGCATCGCTCCCAGCATCAGCATGAGACCCTGCTCGCGCGTGATCTCCTGGCTCATCATTCGGTGGAAATGACGCTGAAGATTGGGAATTTCTCGCGAAAGATCTTCGATGCGGCTGAAAGGAAGTTCGCAAACCTCCGAGTCTTCCAGCGCTACTGCATTGCAATGATGACTTTCGGTGGCGATGGCATCGAAACCGAGCAGTTCCCCGGCCATCTGGAAACCGGTGACCTGTTCCAGGCCGGTCGAATCGATATGCGTGGTCTTGAAATGCCCGACACGCACTGCGTAGAGATTGGAAAAACGCTCACCCATCCGGAAAAGCATTTCTCCTTTCAGGACTCGCCGGCGTTTGGTAATGACCGAATCGAGCCTGCGCATGTCTTCGATATCCAGACCTACTGGCAGACATAATTCATGCATGCTGCACGATGAGCACTTGTTGCGCAGTGCTGCCATCTCAATGCCAGGGGTAAGTTGCGTCGGTATACTGGACATGCTCTATCTCGCGATGCAGTTAAGCATCGAGGGTTGACCCATTTCAGAGTTACTGCGGAAAGATAGCATCAGCACCCACTGCGTGCCAGTTGCATTCCGCTTCTCGGCGTTCTCAATGCCGCCCGCGTTTTTTTCCGATCATCCATGAGCGACATTCTCGACAAGATTCTGGCCACCAAGCGCGAAGAAGTGGCGCAGGCCCGCAGGGGGCGCAGTTTTGTCTCGCTCGACGCCGATGCGCGCCATGTCGTCGCGACCCGCGGCTTTGCGCGTGCATTGGCGGCCAAGGGGCGCGCGGGTCTGCCGGCGGTGATTGCCGAGGCCAAGCGTGCATCGCCCTCCAAGGGCCTGCTGCGCGATCCCTTCGATGCCGCGGAGATCGCGCGCAGTTATCGCCGCAACGGCGCCGCCTGCATGAGCGTGCTGACCGATCGCGACTATTTTCGCGGCGGAGCGGAAGACCTGAAGGCGGCCCGCGCGGCCTGCGATCTGCCGCTGCTGCGCAAGGATTTCGTCGTCGACGAGTGGCAGATCGCCGAGGCGCGGCTGTGGGGCGCGGATGCGGTGCTGCTGATCGTGGCAGCGCTCGACGATGCCCAGTTGGCCGATTTCGAGGCCGTGGCCTTCGATTACGGGCTCGACGTGCTGGTGGAAGTGCATGACGCGCGGGAGCTCGACCGGGCCTTGCAGCTGCGCACGCCGCTGGTTGGCATCAACAACCGCAATCTGCGCACCTTCCAGACCAGCCTCCAGACGACGCTGGATCTGCTCCGAGGCATTCCGGCCGGGCGCATGGTGATTACCGAGAGCGGCATCCTGCAAAGCGCCGATGTGCAATTGATGCGCGACGCGGGCGTCAACGGCTTTCTGGTGGGCGAGGCCTTCATGCGCGCAGTCGATCCGGGCGCGGCACTCGCGGCGCTGTTCGGTCTGGGCGCCACCGGCGGCGCCTGACGGTGGCGCGCTGCCACGAGGCCGGCCGAGGCCTTGTCGTGGCAGGCGCTGCGGCGGGTTGACGCTCAGCACGCAGTCTTCTTGCGGCGCCTGCCTGGTGCGGCGGTTGCGGTTGCCGGGCTGGCAAGCCAGGCGCCGGGCCGATCGAGTTGCACGCCGTCGCCGGCAGCCAGCTCGATCGTCGTGTCGGCGCTGCCCAGCTTCACGCTGCGCACCAGCAGCCGGTCGCGGCGGAAGGCGGTGATCTCGACCCGGTCGCCGACGCGGTAATCGGCCAGCAGCGTGCCGAGGTTGGCGTGGCCGACGCGCCGACCATCGAGGGCAACGAGCACATCACCGGCCGACAGGCCCGCCGTCATTGCCGCGCCGCCGCGATAGGCGGTGGCGATCACGCAATCGGCACCGGCGGCGCGGGTCTTGATGCCGAGGGCGGCGGCGCTCGCCGGCTTGACCGTGAGCTGCACGCCGGCGCTGACCAGCAGTTCGTCGAGCGGCAGATCGGCGCTGCCGTAGGCGAAGGCGGCGACCGCCTCGGCCACGTCGATGCCGGTTGCGGCCAGCACGACTGCCGCGAATTCATCCTCGCCGAGACCGCTGCGCTCGGCTGGCGGCAGCGCGTAGAAGTCGCGGCCGAAGCGGACCCAGAGTGTGCGCATCACATCGTCGAGCGAATGCGCGCCGGCCGATTCGCGCCGGATCAGCAGGTCAAGCGCGAGCGCGACGAGCGAGCCCTTCTGGTAGTAGCTGACGATCTCGTTCGGAGAGTTCTCGTCCTGGCGGTAGTACTTGGTCCAGGCGTCAAAGGAGCTGTCGGCCACGCTCATGCGGTGGCGACCGGGGCCGCGCGCCACGTCGTTGACGGTCTTGGCGAGCATGCGCAGGTATTGCGGCGCGTCGATCAGACCGCTGCGCACCAGGAACAGGTCGTCGTAGTAGCTCGTGAAGCCCTCGAAGATCCACAGCAGTCGCGTGTAGGCCTCGCGGTCGAAGTCGTAGCGCGCGAAGGCGGCCGGCTTGATGCGCTTGACGTTCCAGGTGTGGAAGTACTCGTGCGACACCAGGCCGAGGAAGCCGCGATAGGCGTCGCTGGTGTCGGCGCGACCGAGCGCGGGCAGGCTTTCGGGCGTGCAGATGAGCGCGGTCGAGGCGCGATGTTCGAGGCCGCCGTAGCCGTCGGGCACGGCGTTGACCAGGAACACGTAGCGCTCCATCGGCGCAGCGCGCGTGGCCGGCTCGAAGAAGGCGATCTGCGCTTCGCAGATGCGCTTGATGTCGGCGGCGAGCCGGTCGCGGTCGAGCCGGGCGCCGGCGCCGGCCAGCGCGATGCCGTGCGGCACGCCGTGCGCCTCGAACTCGATCCAGTCGAACGTGCCCAGCTCGACCGGGTGATCGACGAGTTCGTCGTAGTCGGCGGCTTCGTAGCGGCCAAAGCCCATGCGTTTGGCGCCGCCCTTGCCGGCAGCCGGGCGCAGCGCGGTGGCCACCTTCCAGCCGCTGCTGCGCGCGGGCGCTTCGATGTCGACGCTGCACGCTTCGTCCTCACGGCCGACCACGCGCAGGAACACGCTGGTGCCGTTGAAGAAGCCGCGCGTCTCGTCGAGCAGGGCGGCGCGCACGCTCGAATCCCAGGCGTAGACCTCGTAGCGCAGCAGCACGCCCTGGCTGCCGGCGGCGATGCGCCATGTGTGCTTGTCGAGCTTGACGAGCGGCAGCTTGCGGCCGGCCTTGGCGCCGTCGCGGCCGAGCGCGCGCGCCTCGATGGAGACGATGTTGCGGGCGAACTCGCGAATCATGTAGCTGCCCGGAATCCAGGCCGGCAGCGCGACGGTCACATCGCCGGGCGTGGCGGCCGGGTCGATGGCGAGCGTGATGTCGAACAGATGGGCTTCGGGCTGGCGGGCTGCGATCGTGTAGCGAATCGACGCGGTCATGGCGGAGGAAAAAGTCGGTGTGGGAGCGGATGACGCTAGCACAGGGCCCGCGCCGCTCAGCCCACGCGCACCACGGTCACCGTGCACTCGGCGCGTGCCACCACCTCGGTCGTGACGCTGCCCAGATAACGCTTGAGCGCCGCCGACGGCCCGCGCGAGCCGATCACGATCTGGTCGACCCGGTTGTCGGTCGCGTACTGCAACAGCGCCGCCGCCAGATCGGGCGACTCCAGCACATGAAAGGTGACGCGACCGGGCGGCAGTTGCAGCGGCCGGGCCCAGTGCTGCAACTCGATGAGCCGGCGCACATGCAGATTGCGGCCCTCGCTGTCGGTGGTCTGGTCCATGCCGATGCGGTTGGTGCGCAACACCGTCACGCAGGCCACGCGCGCATTGGGCAGCGCCTGCACCGCCTGCCGCACCATCGCGCGCACCGCGTCGGCGAGCGCCTCGTGCTCCTGGGTCACGTCGACGGACGCCATCACGATGGGCGCGCGCGCCAGTTGCGACGACACCGAATGCGCGGCCGGCTCGGGCAGCACGGCGCGCCAGCGCATGCGCAGGCCGTCGAGCCAGCTCGTGCCCTTGCTGCGCTCGGCGCGCTCGGTGAGCTGCACTTCCTCGGGATGCGCCAGATCGAAAGCCAGCTGGGCCGCGCTGCCGTAGCGCTGTTCGGCATCCACTTCCAGGCAGCGCAGGATCACCTCCTGCATCCACGGCGCCATCTCCGGCCGCAGCCGGCGCGGCGGCACCGGCGCCTGCCACAGCCGCTTGCGCAGCCCCGAAATGCTGCTGGGAAAGCCGAACGGCCGCTGGCCCGTGACCAGGTGATAGAGCAGCACGCCGAGCGAGAACAGATCGCTGCGCGGATCGTTGCGCTGCCGCAGCACCTGCTCCGGCGAGATGTAGGGCCCGGTGCCCATCGGCACGCGGAACTCCTCGGCCAGCAGATCGGGCAGGCGCTCGTGGCGCGCGAGACCGTAGTCGATCAGCACCGCGTCGGCGGGCTGGCCGTCGGCGCCGGGGCGGAACATCACATTGCTCGGCTTGAGGTCGAAATGGATCACGCGCTGGTGATGCAGCGCATGCAGCGCGGTCGCCACCTGGCTGCCGATGCGCGCTACCTCGTCGAGCGGCAGCGGCGCCTGATCGAAGCGCGCGCGCAGCGAATCGCCTTCGAGCAGCTCCATCACGATGTAGGGCTGCTCCTCGAAGCCGCCGGCCGCCAGATAGCGCGGCACATGCGGCCCGGTGAGCAGCGGCATGATCATCTGCTCGACCTCGAAGCTGACGATGCCGGTCGGATCGGACGGATCGCTGAGCGCCGGCGTCTTCATCACCGCCGGCGCGGCCAGATCGTCGCGCGTCACCTTCCACAGCGCCGCCATGCCGCCGCGATGCAGATGCGCCTCGATGCGATAGCCGTCCACCACCATGCCAGGGCCCAGCTTGCGCACACCGAGCATGGTCAGCGGCCGTGGGCGGAAAGATCGCCCGGCGCGGCAAAGCCGGCGGCGCGCACCTTGGCGGCGGCGGCCGGATGGTCGTAGGGCACGCGCTGGGTGGTGAGCATGCCCGTCACCTCGTCGAACAGCGCATAGCAGGCGGCCGGATTGCCGTCGCGCGGCTGGCCGCAGGAGCCCGGCAGCACCAGCCAGCGCCGCGCTGCCGACAGCGGCAGCACGCTGCCCGGAATCGGCTCGAAATGCTCGACGCGCTGGTTGAGCCCCATGTGATAGACCGCCGGCTGATGCACATGGCCGCAGAAGGTGATGCGCGCCCTGGTCGCGCGCATGCTGCGGCCGGCCTCGACGATGCCCTCGATGTACTCGAAGCCTTCCGGGTTCCAGGCGTTGGCATGCACATAGAGCAGCGGCCCGTCCTCCACCTCGAAAGGCAGGGCGCTGAGGAAGTCGGCCTGCGCCGGCGTGAGCTGGCTGCGCGTCCAGTCGATGGCGCGCTGGGCTGCCGACGACATCGGCGTGCGCAGGCCGCGAGTGGCCGCGATGTCGTGATTGCCGACGACGGCCGTGGCGCCCGCATCTACCAGCTCCCGCACCCGATCCACCACCCAGCCCGGATCGGCGCCGTAGCCGACAAAGTCGCCCAGCAGCGCATGACGTGTCGCGCCCTGCCGCTCGGCATGCGCGAGACAGGCCTCGAAGGCCTCCCGGTTGGCATGGATGTCGGTCAGGATGGCCGTCATCATCGTCGTTCTCCTCCGTCTGCTTGTGGCCCGATTGTGCCCGTGCGGCCGCGCATCCCGGCTCGGGTGAACCGCGTGGCACACGGGCGGTCGGACCGGCATTCATGCTGCCGATGTGTGCGGCGCAGCATCACCCGTCGGCGCGTGCGCTTCTTCACGGCGTCATAATTTCGGGCTGGGCCGATTTGGCGTTCGCGTCGATCGCCGTCGTGCCCGCGCCAGAGCCTCTTCAATGAACACCGCTCCTCTCGACTTCGCGTCGCCACCGTTGTTGCTGTCCATCCAGTCGCATGTGGCTTGCGGGCATGTCGGCAATGCGGCGGCGGTCTTTCCCCTGCAACGTCTCGGGATCGAGCCGCTCGCCGTCAACACCGTGCAGTTTTCCAACCACACCGGGCACGGCGCGTTCACTGGGCAGGTGTTTGGCGCCGACCACATCCGCGACGTGCTCGACGGTCTGCGCGCGCGCGGCATGCTGGTGCGCTGCCGCGCCGTGCTGTCGGGCTATCTGGGCGACGCGGCCATCGGCGAAGTCATCCTCGGCGCGGTGCGCGAAATCCGCGCGGCACGCGGCGCGCTCGCCGAAGACTTCATCTACTGCTGCGACCCGGTCATCGGCGATGTGGGCCGCGGCGTGTTCGTGCGGCCCGGCATCGCCGAATTTCAGCGCGATCACGCCGTGCCGGCGGCCGACGTCATCACGCCCAACCAGTTCGAGTTCGAGCAGATCGTCGGCCGGCCGCTCGATTCCACCGGCGATGCGGTGGCGCTGGCCCGGCTGCTCGGGCCGCGCGTGGTCGTCATCACCAGCCTGCGCACGCCCGACGTGGCCGAGGGCACGCTGCGCACGCTCTGCGTGGCCGGTCCGCACGCCTGGAAGATTGACACGCCGCTGCTCGACGTGGACCCGCTGCCGAACGGCATGGGCGACGTGTTCTCGGCGGTATTCATGGGCCTGCTGCTGCAGGGCGCGCGCTATCCCAAGGCGCTGTCGCATGCGGTGCGCGTGCTGTATGCGCTGGTGAGCAAGACGCCGCCCGGCAGTCGCGACCTGCCGCTGGTGGCGGAACAGAACGAAATCGTGTGGCCGAGTGAAGACTTCGAGCCGGAGGCCTTGCCGGCATGAACATGCAGACGCAATACAGCTTTGATGTGGTGGTGGTGGGCAGCGGTCTGGCCGGCCTGTCGGTGGCGCTGCATCTGGCGGCGCATCGCAAGGTGGCGGTCGTCACCAAGCAGGCGCTGCTCGATGGCGCCAGCAACTGGGCCCAGGGCGGCATCGCGGCGGTGCTCGATGCCGGCGACAGCATCGACGACCATGTGCGCGACACGCTGGTCGCCGGCGCCGGCCTGTGCGACGAGCAGGCCACGCGCTTCATCGTCGAGCACGGCAAGGCGGCGATCGCCTGGCTGATCCGGCTTGGCGTGCCGTTCACGCGCGACGCCAGCAGCGAGCTTGGCTACCACCTCACGCGCGAAGGCGGCCACAGCCATCGCCGCATCATCCACGCGGCCGACGCGACCGGGCATGCGGTGCAGGTGACGCTGGAGCAGATGGTGCGCAGCCAGCCCAACATCACGCTGTTCGAGCACCACATGGGCGTCGACCTGATCGTGGAGGAAGGGCGCTGTCGCGGCCTGTACGTGCAGGACGAGGAAACCGGCCATGTGCACACGCTCGCCGCGTCGGACACCGTGCTGGCCTGTGGTGGCGCGGGCAAGGTCTACCTCTACACGACCAATCCCGACACCGCGACCGGCGACGGCATCGCGATGGCCTGGCGCGCCGGCTGCCGCGTGAGCAACATGGAGTTCATCCAGTTCCATCCGACCTGCCTCTACCACCCCTATGCCAAGAGCTTTCTCATCAGCGAGGCGGTGCGCGGCGAGGGCGGCATCCTCAAGCTGCCGCCGGGCGCGGGCAAGGACGCCGGCAAGCGCTTCATGCCCGATCACGACGCGCGGTTGGAGCTGGCACCGCGCGACGTGGTGGCACGCAGCATCGATTTCGAGATGAAGAAGCGCGGGCTCGATTACGTGCATCTCGACATCAGCCACCAGCCGCCGGAGTTCGTGAAGGAGCACTTCCCGACCATCCACGCCACCTGCCTCGATTTCGGCATCGACATCACCAAGGAACCGATCCCGGTGGTGCCGGCGGCGCACTACACCTGCGGCGGCGTGGTCACCGATCTGGCCGGTCGCACCGATGTGGCCGGGCTCTATGCCGTGGGCGAAACCGCCTGCACCGGCCTGCACGGCGCCAACCGGCTCGCGTCGAATTCGCTGCTCGAATGCCTGGTGCTCGGCCGCTCGGCCGCCGACGACATCCTCGCGCGCCCGGCCCGGCCGCCGCGCGAACTGCGCGCCTGGGACGAAAGCCGCGTCACCAATGCCGACGAGGAAGTCGTCATCACCCAGAACTGGGACGAGCTGCGCCGCACCATGTGGAACTACGTCGGCATCGTGCGCACGACCAAGCGGCTGGAGCGGGCGCAGGCGCGCATCGAGCTGCTGCGCCAGGAGATCGACGAGTACTACGCCAACTTCCGCGTGACGCGCGATCTGCTCGAACTGCGCAATCTGGTCGAGGTGGCGGCGCTGATCGTCGAATGCGCGATGGGCCGGCATGAAAGCCGTGGCCTGCACACCACGCGCGACTGGCCCGACACCGCCGCCGAAGCGCTGCCGAGCGTGCTCGGTCCACGTAGCAAAACGTGATGCTTTTCACGCCGATGGCCAGCCTGGAGATGAGCACCGGCGCGCGTTGACAACTGTCAATCGCGGCCGGACGAAGCCGCACTTACCGTGTGCGTCCGCCTCACCCGTGCAACCGGAGTCACCCATGCCCGTCGAGCTGTATCGCGACGCCAACCATGCCTGCCTGATGTTCACCGACCTCGGTCACGAGAGCGATCAGGCGGTGCAGTCGAACCAGTTCCTCATCATCAACAACGGCACGGGCGCGATCATCGATCCGGGCGGTAACCTGGCCTACAACGAGCTCTACCTCGGCATGACGGCGCATTTCCCGCCGAGCCAGCTGACGGCCATCCTCGCCTCGCATGCCGACCCCGACATCATCGCGTCGCTCGACCGCTGGCTCACCACCACTGCCAGCGCCACCGTCTACATCTCCAAGATCTGGGATCGCTTCGCGCCGCATTTCTGCAAGCGCGGCAAGACCGAGGGCCGCATCGTCGGCATCGGCGATGCCGGTGCGCGCATCCCGCTCGGCGGCACCGAGTTGATCGCGCTGCCCGCGCACTTTCTGCATGCCGAAGGCAATTTCCAGTTCTACGACCCGGTGAGCCGCATCCTGTTCTCGGGCGACCTGGGCGCTTCGTTTGGTAGCGGGCTCGATGCCAAGTCGCCGATTACCTCGCTGGCGCCGCATCTGCCGCGCATGGAGGCCTTCCATCGGCGCTACATGGTGTCGAACAAGGTGCTGCGCTTCTGGGCCAAGATGGTCAAGCAGCTCGACATCCGGCTGATGGTGCCGCAGCACGGCGCGCCGCTCGGTGGCGCGGCGGTCAATGAATTCATCGACTGGGTGCAGACGCTGCCGTGCGGCGTCGATCTGATGACCGAGCAGCACTACCAGATTCCGCCGCGCGGCTGAGTCCCGCAGACGCGCCACCAATGACAAGGGCCGACCGGTGCAAGCCGGTCGGCCCTTGTCATTAGTGGCGCGGCTTCAGCCGATCACGCGCAGCGAGAAGTCGGTCGCGTGCAAATCCTTGGTGAGGCTGCCGATCGAGATGCGGTCGACGCCGGTCGCGGCGATGGCGCGCACGGTGTCGAGGCTGACGCCGCCCGAGGCTTCGAGCAGCGCGCGCTGCTGGCCGCGTCCGTCGTTGATCGCCACCGCCTCGCGCATCGCGCCGGTCGCGAAGTTGTCGAGCAGCACCGACCTGGCGCCGGCGTCGAGCGCCTCGCGCAGCTGGCTCAGGTTCTCGACCTCGACCTGCACCGCCACCTCGTCGCCGAGCGCAAACGCCGCCGCCAGCGCCGGCGTGATGCCGCCGGCCGCCGCGATGTGGTTCTCCTTGATGAGCACCGCGTCGTAAAGCCCGAGCCGCTGATTGACGCCGCCGCCCACGCGCACCGCGTATTTCTGCGCCAGCCGCATGCCGGGCAGCGTCTTGCGCGTGTCGAGGATGCGGGCGCGGCTGCCCGGCACATCGGCGATCGCATCGACGAACACCCGCGTGGCGCTGGCCGTGCCCGACAGCAGTTGCAGCAGATTGAGCGCGCTGCGCTCGGCGGTGAGCAGGCTGCGCGCCGGGCCAGCCAGCGTGCAAACCACGCTGTCGGGCGCAAGCGCTGCGCCTTCGTCGGCCTGCCAGTTCACCTCGATGCGCGGATCGACCGCGCGCATCACCGCGTCGAACCACGGCTGGCCGCAGAGCACCGCGCGCTCGCGCAGCAGCACGCGCGCCTTGATGCTGTCGTGCTCGGGCACCAGCAGGCCGGTCAGGTCGCCGCTGCCCACGTCCTCGGCAAGCACGGCGGCGACATTGCTTTCGAGCGCGGCTTGCAGCGCCGCATTCCAGCCGAAGCGGGTGGTGTTGGTAGTTGGCATGTGCGCGGATTCGGGTTGTGTTGCGGGCGGGACTCAGGCCGGACCGAAGCCCTGTGAGCCCTCGGTGGCGAAGGCGGGGGCGGGCTTGCGGTTGTGCGCGGCGGCAAAGTCGAGCATGCGGTCGATCGCCACCTTGGCCTGGCGGCCGAGCGCCGGCTCGACCTCGATCTCATGACCGGGCACGGCGCCCAGCTCGGCCGCTTCCAGCAGCTGCACCAGGCCTTCGAGCCCGTTCATCGCCATCCACGGGCAGTGCGCGCAGCTCTTGCAGGTGGCGCTGTTGCCGGCGGTCGGCGCCTCGACAAAGGTCTTGCCCGGCGCGGCGGCGCGCATCTTGTGCAGGATGGCCTTGTCGGTCGCGACGATGAATTCGGTCGCGTCGCTCTTCACTGCGGCCGCGATCATCTGCGAGGTCGAGCCGACCACGTCGGCCTGCGCGACCACGGCAGCCGGCGATTCGGGATGCACCAGCACCTTGGCATTGGGATGGGCCGCGCGCAGCAGTTCGAGCTCGGTGCCCTTGAACTCGTCATGCACCAGGCAGGAGCCCTGCCACAGCAGCATGTCGGCGCCGGTCTGCGCCTGGATGTAGCCGCCCAGATGGCGGTCGGGCGCCCAGAGAATCTTCTTTCCCTGCGCATGCAGGTGCTTGACGATTTCCAGGCCGATGCTCGATGTGACCGTCCAGTCGGCGCGCGCCTTCACCGCCGCGCTGGTGTTGGCATACACCACCACCGTGCGGTCTGGGTTGGCGTCGCAGAAGGCGGTGAATTCATCGACCGGGCAGCCCAGATCGAGCGAGCAGGTGGCGTCGAGATCGGGCATGAGCACGCGCTTGTCGGGGCTCAGGATCTTCGACGTCTCGCCCATGAAGCGCACGCCCGCCACGATCAGCGTGCGCGCCGCGTGATCGCGGCCGAAGCGTGCCATCTCCAGCGAGTCGGCGACGCAGCCGCCGGTCTCCTCGGCCAGGTCTTGCAGATCGCTGTCCACGTAATAGTGGGCGACCAGCACCGCGTCCTGATGCGCGAGCAGCGCGCGCGCGCGGGCCTTCAGTTCGGTGCGGCGTTCGGCGGTCAGCGGCTCGGGCACGCGGGCCCAGGCTTGCGCGACGATGGGCGGCGGCGGTCTGCAGGCGGGACCGTCGGTATCGGTCAGCGGGGCCGGGCGTTCGAATTCGATGGTTTGCAGCATGGCAGGGGGCGACTGAGGCACGAGCCGCGAGTATCCCATTCCCTTCCGCCCGGGCGCTGCGCGGTGCGGTCACGCGACAAGCAGGGAAACGATGTGGCGCGTCCTGCGCAAGACTGGGTTTCGGCCCCGGTTTCCCTGGGGAACTTGGTGTTTAATCGATGCGGTCAAACCGTGCCAATCCTTGGAGGAATCGAATGCTCAAGTTTGCGGACAGGCTGCTTCCCGCGCTTTGCGTGCTGGCGGTTGCCGGCGGCGCCCAGGCGCAGGAAGTGGTAGTCAAGATCGGTCATGTGGCGCCGATGTCGGGTGGCCAGGCTCACCTCGGCAAGGACAACGAATGGGGCGCCAAGCTCGCGATCGATGACCTCAACAAGGCGGGCGTCACGATCGGCGGCAAGAAGGTGAAGTTCCGGTTGATATCCGAGGACGATGGCGCCGATCCGCGTCAGGGCACGGCAGTGGCGCAGAAGCTGGTCGACGAGAAGGTCGTCGGTGTCGTTGGCCATCTCAATTCCGGCACTTCCATTCCCGCTTCCAAGATCTATTACGACGCCGGTATCCCGCAGATCTCGCCGTCCTCGACCGCGCCCAAGTACACGCAGCAGGGTTTCAACACCACGTTTCGCGTCGTCGCAAACGACAGCCAGCTTGGTGCGCGGCTTGGGCAGTACGCCGTTGGCCCGCTCAAGGGCAAGCGCATTGCGGTCATCGACGACCGAACGGCCTACGGCCAAGGGGTGGCCGACGAGTTCGCCAAGGCAGCAAAGGCGGCTGGCGGCGCAATCGTCGCCACTCAGTTCACCACTGACAAGGCCACTGAATTCAGCGCCATCCTCACCGCCGTCAAGGCAGCCACTCCCGATGTCGTCTTCTACGGCGGCATGGATGCGCAGGCAGGACCGCTGCTGCGCCAGATGAAGCAACTGGGCATCAACGCCAAGTTGCTGGGTGGCGACGGCATCTGCACCGAAGGGCTGGTCAATCTTGCGGGCGACGGCATGGCTGACGGCCAGGTGATCTGCGCCGAGGCTGGCGGTGTTACCGGAGAGGAAGAGAAGGGGATGGACGCGTTCCGCGCTGACTTCAAGAAGCGCGCCGGAGCCGATGTCCAGATCTATGCGCCGTACGTCTATGACGCTGTCATGGTGATGGCTGATGCCATGAAAAAGGCTGGCTCGACGGAGCCTGAGCGTTATCTGCCCTTCCTGGCAAAGGAGGACTACAAGGGGGTCACGGGCCGCATCTCGTTTGATGCAAAGGGCGACATCAAGAACGGTTCGCTGACCTTGTTTACCTACAAGGGCGGCAAGCGGGAAAAAATCGCCGTCGTTAAGTAATGGGCTTGAGTTGGATATGACCAAGCTGTGTGTGGATGGTGAAACCACATTTGCGCACGAGCCGCTTGCCAACTAGCGATGTTCTGGTTATAGTCGATGGCTCAGCTGTTGCTGAACGATGATTTCGCTGCTGAGGAAGCAGGGCCGCAAGGTTTGCCGAGATGGCAGCGAAATAAAAAAGTTCAAAAACAGTTGACGGTGAGAAAAAAGCAGTGCATAATCTCGCCTCTCTGCTGATGACGACGCGGCGCCAAGCAAGGCGAAGCAAGTTGTAGGTAGATTGCAGTATCGCTCTTTAACAAGTTAACAGCCGATAAGTGTGGGCGTTTGTTGTGATGGGGCTGCATGCCGCGAGGCGCGCAGTGTGCTCAAAGCAATAAAGGCTCACAAAAAAGTAAGGTGAAAACCTGAAATTTCGTTGAGTCGCGACCTTACGAAAGTAAGGGCAATAAGCATGATTAAACTGAAGAGTTTGATCCTGGCTCAGATTGAACGCTGGCGGCATGCCTTACACATGCAAGTCGAACGGCAGCACGGGGGCAACCCTGGTGGCGAGTGGCGAACGGGTGAGTAATGCATCGGAACGTGCCCAATAGTGGGGGATAACTATCCGAAAGGATAGCTAATACCGCATACGCACCAAGGTGGAAAGCGGGGGATCGCAAGACCTCGCGCTATTGGAGCGGCCGATGTCGGATTAGCTAGTTGGTGGGGTAAAGGCCTACCAAGGCGACGATCCGTAGCTGGTCTGAGAGGACGACCAGCCACACTGGGACTGAGACACGGCCCAGACTCCTACGGGAGGCAGCAGTGGGGAATTTTGGACAATGGGGGAAACCCTGATCCAGCCATGCCGCGTGTGTGAAGAAGGCCTTCGGGTTGTAAAGCACTTTTGGCGAGAACGAAACGGCGTTGGTTAATACCTGACGCTAATGACGGTACTCGCAGAATAAGCACCGGCTAACTACGTGCCAGCAGCCGCGGTAATACGTAGGGTGCAAGCGTTAATCGGAATTACTGGGCGTAAAGCGTGCGCAGGCGGTTTTGCAAGTCAGATGTGAAATCCCCGGGCTTAACCTGGGAACTGCATTTGAAACTACAAGGCTTGAGTGTGTCAGAGGGGGGTGGAATTCCACGTGTAGCAGTGAAATGCGTAGAGATGTGGAGGAACACCGATGGCGAAGGCAGCCCCCTGGGATAACACTGACGCTCATGCACGAAAGCGTGGGGAGCAAACAGGATTAGATACCCTGGTAGTCCACGCCCTAAACGATGTCTACTAGTTGTCGGTCAGGTTACTGATTGGTAACGCAGCTAACGCGTGAAGTAGACCGCCTGGGGAGTACGGTCGCAAGATTAAAACTCAAAGGAATTGACGGGGACCCGCACAAGCGGTGGATGATGTGGATTAATTCGATGCAACGCGAAAAACCTTACCTACGCTTGACATGCTCGGAATCCTGCTGAAAGGTGGGAGTGCCCGAAAGGGAGCCGGGACACAGGTGCTGCATGGCTGTCGTCAGCTCGTGTCGTGAGATGTTGGGTTAAGTCCCGCAACGAGCGCAACCCTTGTCATTAGTTGCTACGAAAGGGCACTCTAATGAGACTGCCGGTGACAAACCGGAGGAAGGTGGGGATGACGTCAAGTCCTCATGGCCCTTATGCGTAGGGCTTCACACGTCATACAATGGTCGGTACAGAGGGTTGCCAACCCGCGAGGGGGAGCTAATCTCATAAAACCGATCGTAGTCCGGATTGTAGTCTGCAACTCGACTGCATGAAGTCGGAATCGCTAGTAATCGCGGATCAGCATGTCGCGGTGAATACGTTCCCGGGTCTTGTACACACCGCCCGTCACACCATGGGAGTGGGTTTTACCAGAAGTAGTTAGCCTAACCGTAAGGAGGGCGATTACCACGGTAGGATTCATGACTGGGGTGAAGTCGTAACAAGGTAGCCGTATCGGAAGGTGCGGCTGGATCACCTCCTTTCTAGAGTATCTCACTCAATAAACGCCCACTCTTATCGGCTGTTAGAAAAGTCTGTCTGAAGGGTGCACCTGGAAAGACTAGGTGCGCAGGACTCCTGTGTTTGATAAGGAGGGTCTGTAGCTCAGTCGGTTAGAGCACCGTCTTGATAAGGCGGGGGTCGTTGGTTCGAATCCAACCAGACCCACCAACATTATCCAACTGGGGGTGTAGCTCAGCTGGGAGAGCACCTGCTTTGCAAGCAGGGGGTCATCGGTTCGATCCCGTTCACCTCCACCAAAACTCTTCAGACGCATTGCGATAGCGAAAGTCACTATCGCAATGCCATTAGGCTTTTGTTCTTTAACAATTTAGAAGAAGCAAATACAGAAATCAGCAAGAAATTGCTGATTCATGGGTTGTGATTGCATCAGCCAGAAATACTGGCAGCAGCATTTTGCTCAACCTATAGCATTGGAATCGTAAAGATTCTCCAAGGTTATAGGGTCAAGTGAATAAGTGCATGTGGTGGATGCCTTGGCGATTACAGGCGATGAAGGACGCGATAGCCTGCGAAAAGCTTCGGGGAGCTGGCAAATAAGCTTTGATCCGGAGATGTCCGAATGGGGAAACCCACCCGCAAGGGTATCTCATGCTGAATACATAGGCATGTGAGGCGAACCTGGTGAACTGAAACATCTAAGTAGCCAGAGGAAAAGAAATCAACCGAGATTCCGAAAGTAGTGGCGAGCGAAATCGGATCAGCCTGCAAGATTTAACAGTGGTGTTAGCAAAACGGTCTGGAAAGTCCGGCGATAGTGGGTGATAGCCCCGTATGCGAAAACACCATTGTGGAACTAAGTTTGCGACAAGTAGGGCGGGACACGTGAAATCCTGTCTGAAGATGGGGGGACCATCCTCCAAGGCTAAATACTCGTAATCGACCGATAGTGAACCAGTACCGTGAGGGAAAGGCGAAAAGAACCCCGGGAGGGGAGTGAAATAGATCCTGAAACCGCATGCATACAAACAGTCGGAGCCTCGCAAGGGGTGACGGCGTACCTTTTGTATAATGGGTCAGCGACTTACATTCAGTGGCAAGCTTAACCGTATAGGGAAGGCGCAGGGAAACCGAGTCTTAATAGGGCGTTCAGTCGCTGGGTGTAGACCCGAAACCGGATGATCTATCCATGGCCAGGGTGAAGGTGAGGTAACACTCACTGGAGGCCCGAACCCACTAGTGTTGAAAAACTAGGGGATGAGCTGTGGATAGGGGTGAAAGGCTAAACAAATCCGGAAATAGCTGGTTCTCTCCGAAAACTATTTAGGTAGTGCCTCGCGTATTGCTCCAGGGGGTAGAGCACTGTAATGGTTGGAGGGCTCATTGCGAGTTACTTCGCCATAGCAAACTCCGAATACCTGGAAGTATGAGCGCGGGAGACAGACGCCGGGTGCTAACGTCCGACGTCAAGAGGGAAACAACCCAGACCGCCAGCTAAGGTCCCAAAGATTGGCTAAGTGGGAAACGAAGTGGGAAGGCTAAAACAGTCAGGAGGTTGGCTTAGAAGCAGCCACCCTTTAAAGAAAGCGTAATAGCTCACTGATCGAGTCGTCCTGCGCGGAAGATGTAACGGGGCTAAGCCAGTCACCGAAGCTGCGGATCACAGAAATGTGATGGTAGGAGAGCGTTCCGTAGGCCTGTGAAGGTGTCTTGTAAAGGATGCTGGAGGTATCGGAAGTGCGAATGCTGACATGAGTAGCGATAAAGCGGGTGAAAAGCCCGCTCGCCGTAAACCCAAGGTTTCCTACGCAACGTTCATCGGCGTAGGGTGAGTCGGCCCCTAAGGCGAGGGCGAGAGCCGTAGCTGATGGGAATCCGGTTAATATTCCGGAACCGCCGTCAAGTGCGATGTGGGGACGGAGAAGGTTAGCTCAGCCAACTGTTGGAATAGTTGGTTCAAGCGTGTAGTCGTGCTGCTTAGGCAAATCCGGGCGGCTTAGATGAGGCGTGATAACGAGTGAACATTGTTCACGAAGTGAGTAATACCAAGCTTCCAAGAAAAGCCACTAAGCTTCAGCTTGACGGGACCGTACCGCAAACCGACACAGGTGGGTGTGATGAGTATTCTCAGGCGCTTGAGAGAACTCGGGAGAAGGAACTCGGCAAATTTGTACCGTAACTTCGGGATAAGGTACGCCCTCAGTAGGTGAAGTTGTACAAACGGAGCCAAACAGGGCCGCAGTGAATAGGTGGCTGCGACTGTTTAATAAAAACACAGCACTCTGCAAACACGAAAGTGGACGTATAGGGTGTGACGCCTGCCCGGTGCCGGAAGGTTAAGTGATGGGGTGCAAGCTCTTGATCGAAGCCCCGGTAAACGGCGGCCGTAACTATAACGGTCCTAAGGTAGCGAAATTCCTTGTCGGGTAAGTTCCGACCTGCACGAATGGCGTAACGATGGCCACACTGTCTCCTCCCGAGACTCAGCGAAGTTGAAATGTTTGTGATGATGCAATCTCCCCGCGGCTAGACGGAAAGACCCCATGAACCTTTACTGTAGCTTTGCATTGGACTTTGAACCGATCTGTGTAGGATAGGTGGGAGGCTTTGAAGCGGGGGCGCTAGCTCTCGTGGAGCCATCCTTGAAATACCACCCTGGTTTGTTTGAGGTTCTAACCTTGGCCCGTTATCCGGGTCGGGGACAGTGCATGGTAGGCAGTTTGACTGGGGCGGTCTCCTCCTAAAGGGTAACGGAGGAGTTCGAAGGTACGCTAGGCACGGTCGGACATCGTGCTAATAGTGCAAGGGCATAAGCGTGCTTAACTGCGAGACCGACAAGTCGAGCAGGTGCGAAAGCAGGACCTAGTGATCCGGTGGTTCTGAATGGAAGGGCCATCGCTCAACGGATAAAAGGTACTCTGGGGATAACAGGCTGATACCGCCCAAGAGTTCATATCGACGGCGGTGTTTGGCACCTCGATGTCGGCTCATCACATCCTGGGGCTGTAGCCGGTCCCAAGGGTATGGCTGTTCGCCATTTAAAGTGGTACGTGAGCTGGGTTTAAAACGTCGTGAGACAGTTTGGTCCCTATCTGCCGTGGGCGTTGGAAGTTTGACGGGGGCTGCTCCTAGTACGAGAGGACCGGAGTGGACGAACCTCTGGTGTACCGGTTGTCACGCCAGTGGCATCGCCGGGTAGCTAAGTTCGGAAGAGATAACCGCTGAAAGCATCTAAGCGGGAAACTTGCCTGAAGATGAGACTTCCCTGGAGACTTGATCTCCCTGAAGAGCCGTTCGAGACCAGGACGTTGATAGGCTGGGTGTGGAAGTGCAGTAATGCATTAAGCTAACCAGTACTAATTGCTCGTGAGGCTTGACCCTATAACCTTGGTGTATGCCAATGGTCGATCAGAATGTCGCTAACAATGCGATCACTCCCCAACTCTGTAGCAATTGCTTCTTCTAAATTGGATTTCTTGATCGAGTGCTCGTCTCTTGACCGTACTTAACAAGAAATCGACAAGTTATGCCTGACGACCATAGCGAGGTGGTCCCACTCCTTCCCATCCCGAACAGGACAGTGAAACGCCTCCGCGCCGATGATAGTGCGGTTCCCGTGTGAAAGTAGGTCATCGTCAGGCTCCTCCTCTGAAAGGGGCGACTCAACTCTGAGTCGCCCCTTTTGCTTTGCCATCTCTTCTCC
>NZ_MUHU01000031.1 GCF_002105195.1 Derxia lacustris
CCCCAGGTCACCGCCGCCGCCAACCCCGCCACCAGCACCTGGCGCCCGCCCGAGTACATCACCGTGCGCCCGTTGAACAGCGACGTGGCCGCGCCCATGCCGAACAGCGCCGCCGCCGTCAGCCCCACGCTCGCCGCCATCGCCCACGGCCCCGAGCCGAACATGAACGGCAGGATCGGGATCAGCGCACCGGTGGCGAACAGCCCGAACGAGATCGCCGCCGCGCTCACCGGATTGCCGCCCAGCTCGGCCGGGTCGATGCCCAGCTCCTCGCGCGTCAGCGTCTCCAGCGCCGTGTCCTTGTTCTGCATGATCTGCGCCGCCACCCGCTCGGCGTCGCGGCGCGCGATGCCCTTGGCCTGATAGATCAGCGCCAGCTCGCGCTGCTCGGCATGCGGCGTGTTCTCGATTTCCTCGGCTTCCTTGGCCATCTGCGACTGTGCCGATTCGCGCGCGTTGAGCACCGACAGCCATTCGCCGAGCGCCATCGAGCAGGCACCTGCGACCAGGCCGGCCACGCCCGTCATCAGCAGCGTCTTGCCGTCGGCGCCGGCGCCGGCCACGCCCATCGCCAGGCAGAAGTTGGAGACCAGCCCGTCGTTGGCGCCGAGCACCGCCGCGCGCAGATCGTTGCCCGAGGCGCCGCGATGCCAGCGCTCGGTGCGCGCGATCTCGTCGCCGGTCATGCCGCGCGCGGACGCGGGCGCGGCGCTCGGCAGATGCGCCGCATCGGGCTGACGCTCGCCGCGCGCGATCGCGACCGCATGCATGTCGCCGCGGCCGGCGGCGTGCAGCACCGAGGCGTGCTGCTGCTCCTCGGCCGACAGGCCGGCCGCGACCGCGTCGGGCTGGTCGGCGTACTTGTTGCGATCGGCGTACTCGGCCGCCGTGAGCGTGGGCAGCACGAAGCCGACGCCGAACCACCTGGCCAGCCGACTCATGGTCATCACGCGCCAGGACGGCGTGTGCGGCGCCACGGTTTCGCCGGCGCCCTGCAAGCGCTGCACCCAGAAGCCGGCGTGGGTGCGCTCGGCCTGGGCCAGCTCGCGGAACACGCCGGCGCGCTGCGGATCGGCTTCGGCGCCGGCCAGCGCCTCGTAGAGCGCGGCGGAGTCGAGTTCGTCGCGCAAATTGGCGCGCCAGCGCGCGCGGTCGGCGGCAGAGGTCGGGACGGAGGAGTCGCTTGAGTTCTTGGTCATGGCAATCCGAGCGTGATGTAGGCCGAACGCATGCCGTCCGGCGCAAGGCCAAGGCCGAGATACACCGGCCCGAGCGGACTGTCGACCGCAACGAAGGGCGCGAGCGACTTGCGCACGCCGCTGCCGCCGCCGAGCGGCTGCTGGCGCATGCGGCCCAGCTCCAGCGCCATGCCGGCATAGGCGCCGCGCAGCAGCGGAATCTCGAGCACCCGGTCGGCATAGGTGATGGTGGCCAGCTCATAGCCGCCGCCGTAGAAGCGGTCGGGCGCATAGCCCGACAGATTCATGAAGCCGCCGAGCCGGAACTGGTCGGAAATGGGCAGCGGATTGCCGCCGAACTTGCCGCCGGCGCGCAGCCGCAGCGCCAGCACATGGCTGCGCAGCGAGGCGCTCGACATCCAGTCGGCCTCCCAGCGGGTGTAGTCGGCATCGGCGCCCAGTTCGCGCCGCGAGCCGGTGACGGTGGCGCTGGCGGCATGGCCGTCGCCCGGGAACTGGCGGTTGTCGAGCGTGTCGCTGCGCGCTTGCAGGCGCAGCGCGCCGACGCGATCCGACACTTCATGCGGCACGCCGGGGAAGGCACCGGTATCGAGCGTGAGCCGGCGCGAGCCGAACACCGGCCCGGCGCGCAATTGCAGGCTGCTCGACGCATCGAGGCCGAGGTCGATGCCGGCCAGCCGTTCGGCCAGCCCGTAGCGCAGCAGCTTGGCATCGCCGTTGTAGAGCGTGAGCGGGCGCAGGCCGGCATCGATGTGCGGCGCGATGAACCAGCGCCGGTCCAGGTCGAGCGGCTGGAAGAACTCGGAATGCAGCAGGTTGTGCCGGCCCAGCTGCAGGTCGTTGCGCCATTCGGCGCCGTAGCTGTTGAGCCAGGTGCGGCGATAGCTGGCCAGCAGCGTGAAGCTGGAATCGGTCGAGAAATCGCTTTGCAGCCCGAGGCCGAAGCGCAGGTAGTCGGGGCCCCAGCTCTTCTCGCTCACGTCATAGGTGACCACCGGCCGGGTCGCGGCCTCGTCGACCTTGAAGCCCACGCGCTCGAAGTCGCCCCAGCCGTAGAGCCGGCGCAGATCGTCGTCCATGGTGCGCTGGTCGAAGGGCTGGCCGGGCCGGGTGCTCACGGCGCGCAGCAGCACCTCGGGATTGACGCGCTCGGTGCCGGTCACCTTCACCTCGGCGATCGGCAGCGCATGGCTCAGCGGCGAGCCGTTGCGCGCCGCATCGAAGCGCTCGGCCCATTGCGCATAGACCTCGGGCGCGACGGCCAGCGCCGCCAGCCGGGGCGCCTCAAGCCGGGCCGCCGCCTCGCCGATGGCCACCGCCAGCGCGGCGCCGCTGAAATCGCCGGCCGAGAACGCGCCCAGCTCGGGCGAGATCAGCACATCGCGCGTCGTCAGCTGGGCCAGCGAGGCGCGCACGTTCTGCTCGGTGAGGATGTTGATCATCTGGCCCGACACGTCGAGCACCGAGTTGATGTCCTCGCGCTTCATCAGCGGCGTGCCCAGGTTGACCGCGATCACCACGTCGGCGCCCATGGCGCGCGCCACGTCCACCGGCAGATTGCGCACCAGGCCGCCGTCGACCAGCTCGCGGTTGCCGATTTCCACCGGCGCGACCACGCCCGGCACCGACATGCTGGCGCGCATCACATTGGGCACATCGCCCTGGGCGAACACCACCATCTGCCCGCTCTCGATGTCGGTCGCCACCGCGCGAAACGGAATCGGCATGCGGTCGAAGCGGTTGACGCCGCCGCTGTGCACCAGCCGGCGCAGCACCGCCTCCAGCGCCGTGCCCGAGACCACGCCCTTCGGCAGCCGCAGGCCGCGCTCGGCATCGACGCCGATCTCGGGCCCGACGAACAGCCGCGCATCGTCGGCCTTGCGCCGCATCGAGCGCTCGGGCCGGGGCGGATCGTCGGTGAACAGCGCCTCGGTGGTCAGGCTTTGCAGCCGTGCCTCCATCTCGGCCACGCTGGTACCCGAGGCGTAGGCGCCGCCGACGATGGCGCCCATGCTGGTGCCGGCGATGCAGTCGATCGGCACATGCAGTTCTTCGAGCACCTTGAGCACGCCGACATGCGCCGCGCCGCGCGCGCCGCCGCCCGACAGCACCAGGCAGATGCGCGGCCGCCCGAGTGGCGCGGCCGGTGCGGCGGTCGGCGGGGCCGGGGCGCGCGCCGGCGAAGCGGTGGTGGGCGCCGGCTCGGCGGCGGGCTGCGCCATTCCGCCGGTCGGCAGGGCCATCAAGAAAAGCGCCAATGGGCCGAAAACGGTCCTGAAGGCGGAAGACAGGTTCATGGGTGTCGGGCGGGCAGAGGAGTCGGCGAGCTTCGCAGACAAGCCGGTCGCTGTGCCCGTCGCGCCGCGTCCAGTTGCCGGACGGAAGGCTTGAAGCGGGGATTTCTCGGATATTTCTAGAATTTATCCCTAGAAATTATTAGACTTCGAAGCGATTTCAATCTACTCATCGGTGAGCTAAGTCACAAAACGACGCTCGCCTCGTCTCGGGAGACTTGCATGCCGGCTTCAGCAATGCCCGCGCAGTCCCAGTCCGCCAGCAGCTCCCGCATCGACTGGATCGACCATGCGCGCGGCCTGTGCGTGCTGCTGATCGTGGTGCTGCACGTCATCCTAGAAATGTGGAAGTACGCGCTTCCGCCCGGCCCGGTCGGCACCGCCATGCGCTTCGCCGAGACGCTGCGGCTGCCCGGGCTGTTCCTGGTGTCGGGTCTGCTGCTCGGGCCGGTGCTCGGCCGGCCGTGGCGGCTCTATCTCGACCGCAAGCTGGTGCACTTCTGGTACTTCTTTTTCCTGTGGTTCGGGCTCGAATACCTGCTGCTCGGCCACTGGCGCAACGGGCCGTCGGGCATGGCGGCGCTGGCCATGTTCTTCAGCCACGCCTTCAACGAGCCGGGGCCGCTCTGGTTCATCCTGCTGCTGCCGCTGTTCTATGTGCTGGCGCGGCTGATGAGCGGCGCCAGCGCGCCGGCGGTGCTCATCGGCGCGGCGGCGATCAATCTGGCCGATCCGCAGTCGGGCCTGCTGTTCATCGATGCGACGGCCGAGCGCTTCATCTATTTCGCGCTGGGCTGGCTGTTTGCCGCCCGCATCGGCGAGCTGGCGCAATGGTTCGGCCGGCATCGGCTGGCGACGCTCGCGGCCATCGTCGTCTGGGCCGGCATCAACGGCTGGGCCACGGTGATCGCGCCGCGCTATGTCGAAATGTCGCCGGTGCATCTGGCGTTGAGCCTGACGGGCGCGCTGGTGGCGGTGGCGCTCGCCGCGCTGACGGCGCAGCTGCGCGCCTTCGGCTGGCTGGCCTATTGCGGCCGGCGCTCGATCGTCGTGTATCTGGCGCATTCGCTGCCGGTGCATTTTCTGCTGCTGGGCTGGAGCCTGACCGGGCTGCGGCTGCCGGCGGTGCCGCTGGCGCTCGGCGTCACGCTGCTGGCCATCGGCAGTGCCTTCGCGCTCGAACGGCTGGCCCGGCCAACGCCGCTGCGCTGGCTGTTCCAGCGCCCGGCCTGGGCCTGGATCAGCCTGCCTGCGGCCGCGCCTGCCGTCACCCGGCAATCGGCCACGCCGCACTAGGCGCGGCGCCCAACGGCGGACTCGGCATTTTCCCCAGGTCTGCCGCACTGCCCGGCTGCGGCGGAATTCCTTTGCATGAGTCGGCCTCGGTGTAAATACCGAGCGCGACGCGGCCATGTGCGCCCGCAATGCAAATCCCATGCTTCTTCATCCATTGACCATATTTGGCGTTGGCTGAATGCCGTTATTGCAGCCGCACAAACCGGCTCGCCGACACTTGCCGGAAGGTGAAAACGGTAAGCCCCGTGTAAAGCGTCAAATGCCCAATCGGCCGGAACCGGGGTGTTTCTCCGGGCAGAAATCCCGACAGTGGAGGAGACAACATGGCAGCGGCTATTCCGATGGGCAGCGCGGCGCCCATGACGCGCGAAGAGAAGAAAGTGATCTTCGCGTCGTCGCTTGGCACGGTGTTCGAGTGGTACGACTTCTATCTGTACGGCTCGCTCGCGGCGATCATTTCCAAGCAGTTCTTCGCCGGCGTGAACGAGACCTCGGCCTTCATCTTCGCGTTGCTGGCGTTTGCCGCCGGCTTCGCGGTGCGGCCCTTCGGCGCGCTGGTGTTCGGGCGCATCGGCGATCTGGTCGGGCGCAAGTACACCTTCCTGGTCACCATCCTCATCATGGGCATGTCGACCTTCATCGTCGGCATCCTGCCGGGCTATGCCTCGTGGGGCATGGCGGCGCCGATCATCCTGGTGGCGCTGCGGCTGTTGCAGGGCCTGGCGCTCGGCGGCGAGTACGGCGGTGCCGCCACCTATGTGGCCGAGCACGCGCCGGCCGGCCGGCGCGGCGCCTACACGGCCTGGATCCAGACCACGGCCACGATGGGCCTGTTCCTGTCGCTTCTGGTCATCCTGGGCGTGCGCACGCTGCTGGGTGAAGAGGCGTTCCAGAACTGGGGCTGGCGCGTGCCCTTCCTGGTGTCGATCCTGCTGCTCGGCATTTCGGTGTGGATCCGCCTGTCGATGAGCGAATCGCCGGCCTTCAAGAAGATGAAGGAAGAGGGCAAGACCTCGAAGGCACCGATCAGCGAGTCGTTCGGCCAGTGGCGCAATCTCAAGATCGTGATCCTGGCGCTGATCGGGCTGGTCGCCGGTCAGGCGGTGGTCTGGTACACGGGCCAGTTCTACGCGCTGTTCTTCCTCACGCAGTCGCTCAAGGTCGATTCGGCGACGGCCAACATCCTGGTGGCGATCGGGCTGCTGATCGGCACGCCGTTCTTCGTGGTGTTCGGCTCGCTGTCGGACCGCATCGGCCGCAAGCCGATCATCCTGGCCGGCTGCCTGATCGCGGCGCTGACCTACATCCCGCTGTTCAAGGCCATCACGCACTACGCCAATCCGGCGCTCGAAATGGCGCAGGAGAAGTCGCCGGTCACCATCGTGGCCGATCCGGGCAGCTGCCACTTCCAGTTCGAGCTGTTCGCCAATCCCAACAAGCCCAACTTCGCGTCGAGCTGCGACGTGGCGGCGGCGGCGCTGGCCAAGGCCTCGGTGTCGTACAGCATCGTGCCGGCGCCGGCCGGGTCGCTGGCCACCATCCAGATCGGCGACAAGAGCGTGCAGAGCTTCGACGGCGAGGCGCTCGACGGCACCGCGTTCAAGGGCCGCAATGCCGAGTTCAACAAGCTGCTCGGCGCCGAGATCAAGGCCGCCGGCTATCCGCCCAAGGCCGACGATGCGCAGATCAACAAGCCGATGCTGGTGGTGCTGCTGACCATCCTGGTGATCTACGTGACGATGGTCTACGGCCCGATCGCGGCGATGCTGGTCGAGATGTTCCCGACCCGCATCCGCTACACGTCGATGAGCCTGCCCTACCACATCGGCAACGGCTGGTTCGGCGGCTTCCTGCCGACCATCTCGTTCGCGCTGGTGGCGGCCAACGGCAACATCTATCACGGGCTCTGGTACCCGATCGTGGTGGCCGGCATCACCTTCGTCATCGGGCTGCTGTTCGTGCGCGAGACCAAGGACATCGACATCAACGACGAGCGCGTGGGTCAGCGCAACTGAGCGCGGACGCAGCGGCGGCAAAAGGGGCTTCGGCCCCTTTTTGCATTGGTGGCGCCCGCCAGACCCTGGCCGGTGCCGGCGTCGGATCATTCCTACAGCCCGGCTGGAAGTTCGCCGACCGGGCGGCACAGACGGTTCCGGCAATCCGCCAGCGCCCGCAACCAGACAATCCTGCATGGTTTGCCGAGCCCGGCTGCTCCGGAAGTCCGAGGGGAAACAGGGTGACGGGACCGGATGGATCGCTCCTGCCTGCGCATCGCTGCGCGAGGGTTTGAGCGATGATGCATGGCGTTACCGGTCGCTCCGGCGGTCCCGAACGCGGAACTGCCTTTTATCGATTTACCGGGAGTCGGCATGCAGACGGTGCATGTAGCCCAGATGGAGCGTCACAACATCATGGCGGTAGATGCCGCGCTCAGGATTTTCATCGTCGAGGACTCGCCAGTCATCCGCGACCGACTGATCCCGCTGCTTGAGGAGGTCAAGCATGTGAAGGTGGTCGGCTATGCCGAGACCGAGGCCGACGCCAAGCAATGGCTGTCGCAGAACCGCTGGGACGTGCTCGTGCTCGACCTGTGGCTGCGCGAGGGAACGGGCATCGGCGTGCTCACCTGGCTCGGCCAGCGGCCCGGCAGCGACCGGCGCGCGGTGCGGCTGGTGCTCACCAACGAAGCCGGCCCCGAGGTGCGCGACCTGTGTCTCGCGCTCGGCGCCGATGCCTTCTTCGACAAGTCGGGCGAGATCGACGATCTCACCGACTATCTGCGCGACCGCCTGGGGGCGGGCGGCGAATGAGCTGAAGAGGCATCGCCGATACGGCTTCATCAAGCACAAAGGGCCGGCAACGCAGCGCGCGTTGCCGGCCCTTTGGCTTTGGCGGAGCCGCCTCAGTTCATTCGATGAGGCCCTGCTTCATCGCGTAGTAGGTCAGCTCGCTGTTCGATTGCAGGCTCAGCTTCTCGAACAGCCGGGCGCGATAGGTGCTGACTGTCTTGACGCTCAGATTGAGCGCCTCGGCGATGCCGGTGACGGTCTCGCCGCGCGCAAGGCGCAGGAAGACCTGCTGCTCGCGGTCGGACAGCCGGGTGTGCGGCGGCGCCGCGTCGGGATCGTCGATGCCGGCAGCGAGCATCTCGCCGACGGCCTGGCTCACATAGCGCCGGCCCTGGGCCACGAGCCGGATGGCGCGCAGCACCTCGTCGGGATCGACGTCCTTGCGCAGATAGCCGCTCGCGCCCATCTTCATCAGGCTGAGCGCGTAGTTTTCTTCGGGGTAGCCCGACAGGATCAGCACCGGCAGTTCGGGCTGGCCGGCCTTGATGGCGCGCAGCGTGTCGACGCCGTTCTGGCCGGGCATGGAGATGTCGAGCAGGAGCACGTCGCAGCGGCCCGAACGGGCGATGTCGAGGGCGGCGCGGCCGGTCTCGGCCTCGGCCGTGACTTCCATGTCGGCCTGGTCGGCGATGAACTGACGGAAGCCCGCCCGGACAATCGCGTGGTCATCGCAGATGGCGACTCGGATACGGATCGGCATGGCTTTTCAGGGTGATGCAGAAAAAAAGACGGGTACGCCTGACCTGAGTCGAGCGTACCCGAAATGCGCCCCAGTGTCGGGGGACGGGGCGCCGCAGGAGGGGGACTGCGAAGGCCGGGCCTTCACTCGCGAGGAAGCAGGTCGGACAGCTCGTCCGCATGCTCCTCTTCCTTCGCGAGAATCTGCTCCAGCATCCGCCGCGTGGTCGGATCGCTCTCGCCGATCGCATGAATCATTTCCGTGTAGGCCTGCACCGCGATGCGCTCGGCGACCAGGTTCTCGGTCAGCATCTGGCGCAGTTCGGTGCCGGCGACGTACTCGGCATCGGAACGCGACGCGAAGGTCGCGGGATTGAAATCGGGCGTGCCGCCGAGCTGCACGATGCGCTCGGCCAGCTGGTCGGCGTGTTCCTGTTCCTCGGCGGCGTGTTCCCGGAATTCATCCTTGATCGACGGCGAGACCGGCGACTTGGCCACGAAGTAGTGCTGCCGGTAGCGCAACGCGCAGGTGAGTTCGGTGGCCAGCGCGGTCTGCAACATGGCAATCACGGCCGTGCGGTCGGCGGCATAGGCGGCCGTGACCGCGCCGTCGCTCACGCTGCGCCGCGCCTCGGCGCGCAGGGTGTTGCGGTCGGTCAGTCCGGTGGCGCTGTCGTGGCGGTTGGCTTGCAGAATGGTCATCGCTGGCTCCTTGGTTCCGGTGTGCGTCCTGGATGGCCCGGACGTCATGTTCGACGCCCTTGGCCGGTGTCTTCGATGGTGTTACATGCAGTCACCCGGGCTGCGGCGCGATGGCCTGAACCCGACCGCATCGGGCCGCGAGGCGACGGTGGCTTCCGTCGGCGGTTTCTTGCCATCGCGAAGCCGATGGAACTATTGTGGGCAGGCCACCTTCGGCGCACTGCAAGAGTCGCCCGCAAGCCTCCGTCGGCCCTCTCCTACATTTCCAGCCCTGCCTGCGCGCGCAGGCAAAGTCATCCCGGCCGATGCTTCCTCCGTTCAATCGCCTGTTCCCGCTGCGCCGTCCGGCGCCCGCTGCCGCCGATCCGGCCATCGAGCCGCCGTTGCGCGGCCGCGGGCTGGCGCGCGGCCTGTTCGTCTGCGCCTCGCTGTCGCTCGGCCTGCTGGGGCTGTCGGAGTACAGCCATCACGAGGCGACCAAGGGCTCGACCGAGGTGACCGAGCGGCTGGAAATCCAGCGCACGCTGCAAGCCATCGGCGCGGCGCTGGTCGATGCCGAATCGAGCCAGCGCGGCTTCGTGCTGACCGGCGACGAGCGCTATCTGGCGCCCTATCGCAATGCCATCGACGCGGTCGGCCGCAGCGCCCGGCTGGCGCATCAGCACTACCTGAGCGATGCGGAAGGCCAGGCGCTGTATGGCCCGGTGGAGCAGGCGGTGCAGGCCAAGATGGCCGAGCTCGACGTGTCGATGCGGCTGCGCCAGCGCGGCCAGGGCGAGGCCGCGACCGAGGTGGTGCGCACCGATGTCGGCCTCGAGAAGATGGAAGCCGTGCGCGACGGCGTGGGCCGGCTGCTGGCCTACGAGGAACAGCGGCTGCAAGTCATCACGCGCGACTGGGAGCGCACCGCCAACTGGGCCCGGCTGGGCATCGCCTTCGCCACGCTGTTCGTGCTGATGACTTTCGGGCTGTTCCTGCGTCACAGCGAGCGGCTGGCGCACGAGAGCGAACGGCAGCGCCGCGCGGTGCAGCGCGAGCGCGACGAGCTCGATGTGCGCATCGCCGAGCGCACCGCCGAACTGATCCGGCTGGCCAGCCATCTGCAATCGGCGCGCGAGGACGAGCGCGCCCGGCTGTCGCGCGAACTGCACGACGAGCTCGGCGCCATCTTCACGGCGGCCAAGTTCGATCTGGCCGCCGCCACCGGCCGGCTGAAGGGCGCCGACGAAAAGGCGCTGGCGCGGCTGCGCAGCCTCAAGGAACTGCTGGAGCACGGCGTCGCGCTCAAGCGCCGCATCATCGAAGACCTGCGGCCGTCCACGCTCACCACGCTCGGCTTCGTGCCGGCGCTGAGCGGCTTTGCCGAGCAGCAGCGCCAGCGCCTCGGCGGCGAGATGGCGCTCGACATCGAGCCCGGCGTGACGGTCGACGAAAGCTCGGGGCTGGCGCTGTACCGGGTCGCGCAGGAGGCCTTCACCAACATCTACAAGTACGCCAATGCCAGCCATGTGCGGCTGGCGCTGCGCCAGCTCGATGCCGAGGTGCAGCTGGTGGTCGAGGACGACGGCGTGGGCTTCGACACCGCGCTGCTGGCCGACACGCCGGGCCATGGCCTGGCCGGCATGAAGTACCGGCTGATGAGCCTGGGCGGCCGGCTCAAGGTCGAATCGGCGCCGCGTCGCGGCACCCGGGTGACGGCCATCCTGCCGGCGCGCACCAATCCCGAGACGGCCCGGCCGCCGTCTGGCGCCGGCGCTGTAGGTCTGCGCTGACAGCCGCGCGCGTAACACTGCGACACAAGCCGAACCGCCGGGCTCACAGGCCGCCCGGGGCCGCGCGTCGACACTGTGACCACGCCGCGAAGCCGACGGCGAAGCCAGCAAGGAGAAGCCCATGCTGTACCACGTCGTCGTGTTCGTGATGATCGCCATCCTCGGCGCCACCGTCTGTCTGGGCGGACCGGTGCTGGCCTCGGTCGGCGTCAATTTTCTGCTGACCGTGTTTGTCGCGATGGCCGTCATGGGTTTCGTGAGCGACCTTGTCGTCGGCGCGCTTGAGCCAACTCAAGACCGGCACCCCCGGCCGGGCCGAAGCTGAATCCGGGGTTCCAAGCCATCAACCGAAGGAGAAAGACCATGAGTTCCATCGCTTCGTCACTGCGCGCCCGCACGTCCAACGCCGCCGACAGCGCCGCCGCCGGCCGCATCGCCAAGGATTTCGAGCAGCTGCTTTCCGACATCGCCAGCGCATCGAGCGAGGAACTGGTGGCGCTGCGCGAACGCATCGCCGACGGCACCTCGGTGGTGAGCGACCGTGCGGCCGCGCTGGCCCAGGCCACGACCGAATTCGCCCGCGCCAAGGTCGACAGCGCGCGCGCGCTGGCCGAGCAGGGCGCCGAGACCTCGCGCGAATACGTGCGCGACCGGCCGCTGCAATCGGTGGCGGTGGCCGCCGGCGCGGGCTTTGCGCTCGGCGTGCTGTTCGCCGTGCTGCGCAACCGCGACTGAGCCGCGCCATGACGCCTCGCGACGACGCGGCCACCGGGCCGCAGGCGGCCGAAGCCTCGGCCACCCGGCTGGCGCGGCTGCTGCTGCGCGCGGCCGAGGAAGACCTGCGGCTGATGGTGATGCGCGGCGTGGTCGCGAGCGTGGGCGCGGTGGTGGCCACGCTCGGGCTGATCGGCCTGCTGGTGGTCGTCATCGTGCTGCTCTGGGACAGCTGGATCGGCGTGACGCTGGCGGTGGCCACGCCGCTGGCGCTGCTGGCCGGCGGCATCGGCGCGCTGATGTGGGCCGACCGCGAGCGCGAAAGCCTGCTGGTCGGCATGGTCGACCGGCTGCGCGAACTGGTCGCCGAGCTGTTCACGCCGGCGGCGCTGCTGCGCCGCTTGCTGGCCCGGCGGGCGCCGCGCCCGGCGGCCGCCACCGCCGCGCCGGTCCGGCCGGCCGGCGCCGCTGCCGCCGACGACGATCTCAACCGTCAGCTGGCCGAGGCGATCGAGGCCGAGCTGGAGCGGCGCCGCAACGCTGCGCCGGCGACCGCCGCAACGCCGCCGGCCCCGCCAGTGCCGCCCGCAGCCGCGCCAGCGGCCCGGCCCGATGCGCTGGTCGAGACGGTGAGCCTCGCGGCCGAAGCCTTCGGGCTGTCGCGGCGCACGCGGCTGTGGCTGATGGCGGGCGCCTCGGCAAGCCGGCTGCTCATCGCCGAGCAGGCGGCTCGCAACGCGGCGGCCGCGCCGGCTGCAAAGGCTTTCACGCCGCCCGCGCCGGCAGTGGCGCCAGCCTCAGCCGAGGTGGCCGTTGCCGATCTGCCCGCGGCGGCCCTCGTGGCCGAGACCGAGGCGCTGGGCGCCAGCGTCATTGCCAGTGGCGCGCGCAGCGTCGAGCGCACGGCCGAGCGCGTCGCCGACCTGGCCGGCAGCCTGCGGACCGCCGCGCACCAGCGCGCCGACCGTGCCGAGGCTGAAGCCGAAGCCGCCGGGCTCGGCGCCACCGTCCAGCCGGAGCTGCCGGCGGCGCGCTGAATTCATCGGCAGCAGCGGCACCAGCGCATCGAGCCACTGGCGCGCCGTGGCTTCCCAGCTGCGGCTGCGCGCCGAGTGCGCCACCGCCGCGCGATCGAGCGCCAGCGCCGCCAGGCAGGCGGCGCGCAGGTCGGCGTCGAGCACGCCGCCCGCGCCCACCACATCGATCGGCCCGGTCACCGGATAGGCCGCGACCGGACAGCCGCAGGCCATCGCCTCGAGCATGACCAGCCCATAGGTATCGGTGCGGCTCGGAAACACGAACACATCGGCGGCGCGATAGCAGGCCGGCAGCGCCGCGTGCGCGCGCGGACCCAGCCAGCGCACCTCGGGATGCCGCGCCGACAGCCGGGCCAGCTCGGGGCCGCCGCCGACCACCACCTTGCTGCCGGGCAGGTCGAGCGCCAGAAACGCCTCCAGATTCTTCTCGCGCGCCACCCGGCCCACGCTCAGGAAGATCGGCCGCGGCAAGCCCTCGAAGCCGGGCGGCGCGACCTCGTCGGGCGGCGCCTCGGGCCGGAAGGCGGCGCCGTCGACCCCGCGCGACCACAGCCGCAGATGGCGGAAATCGCGCGCCGCCAGCTCGTCGCGCAGTCTGGCCGTGGGCACCAGCACGCGCCGCGCCGGCCGGTGAAACCAGCGCAGCGCCGCATGGCCGAGCGCCTCGGGCAGGCCGAGCCGGGCCGCGAGGTATTCCGGAAACCGCGTGTGATACGAGGTGGTGAAACGCCAGCCCTCGCGCCCGGCGCGCAGCCGCGCGGCCAGGCCGAGCGGGCCTTCGGTGGCGATGTGCAGCGCATCGGGCCGGCGCCCGGGCAGCCGCGCCAGGGCCGCATCCAGCACCCGCACCGGCGCCAGACTCAGGCGCACGCCGGGCTCGGTGGGCGCGGCCATCGTCGGGCCGGCATCGGGCGCGGCCACCTCGATGCGCAGGCCGAGTGCGCGCGCCTCGCGCAGCACCTCGGTCCAGGTGCGCACCACGCCGTTGACCTGCGGCGCCCAGGCATCGGTGACGAGCAGGATGTTCATGGCCGGCCGACTCTGCGAGCCGGTGGCGACAGGCCGGTGACATCGGCATGACGACTTTGTGACCCGGAGCACAAGTCGATGTCGCCGCTGCGGGCTCCGGCCTTGCGGGTTAAGCCGAAAGCTGAGCGGCAATCGGCAGCATGTTCCGCCCAACGCGCGCCGGCCGACTGCCGATACTGGCCAGTGTCGCCTCTATCCCCTCGCGCGCCGGTCCTGTGCCGGTGACGCCGCCGTCATGCCAGTACCGCTCCCCGTGCGACCGATCGAGCCCCGCGCGTCGCTCGCCGCGCACGAAGTGGCGCGCAATCTCGTCGTCTTCGTTCTCGCTGCCGCGCTCGTCGCGCTGACGATGCTGCACGCCCGCGCCAGCGGCGCGCTGCTGCCGCTGCTGCTGCCCGATGCGCTGCTGCTCGGCGCGCTGCTGCGGCGCGACGGCAGCGCGCGCCGGCACTGCCTGCTGAGCGGCTCCGCCGGTGCCGCCGCCGGTCAGGCGCTGGCCGCCGCGCTCGGCGCCTCGACCTGGCCGCTGGCGCTGGCCTGCGCACTCGCGCACGGGCTCACGCTCGGGCTGTGCGAGCGGCTGTTCGCGCGGCTCGGCATCGACGCCCATGCGCGCGACAACCAGAAGCGCCAGCTCATGGCCTTCCTGATCGCCGGCAGTCTGTGCACGCTGCCCGGCGCGGCGCTCGCCGGCCTGGCCTTCGGCGCCAGCTGGAAGATCGACGGCTGGCAGGCGGCACAACTCTGGTGGGCCACCGATGCGCTGATGATCGCCACCGTCGTGCCCGGCGCGATCTCGCTGTCGCGCGCCCAGCTGCTACGCATGCTTGGCGGCTTCCGGCCCGAACCGCGCCAGCCCGGCCAGGACAGCGGCACCGAGCTGGCCGGCGCGCTGCTGCTGCTGGTGAGCCTGGCCGCCTTCACCAGCACGCGCGCGCCGCACTGGCTGATGATCGTCGAGCTGCCGCTCGGCATCGCGGCGCTGCGCTTCAGCGTGCTGGCCACCTGCCTGCTGGTGCTGGCCATCGAGGCCACGGTGCTGCTGACGTTCGACGGCGGTACCTTCGGGCCGCTGCGCCATGCCGCCTTCATGCACTGCGTGGCCACGCTGGCGATGGTCACGCTGCCGCCGCTCGGCATCGCCTATCTGTTCGCCGGCATGCGGCGCAAGCACCGCCGGCTGGCCGAAAGCGAGGAGCGGTTTCGCGGCGCGATGCACGACTCGCCGATCGGCATGGCGCTGGTCGGGCTCGACCGCCGCGTGATCGACGCCAATCCGGCGCTGTGCCGCATGCTCGACCGGCCGCGCGAGCTGCTGCTGGCCCGGCCGGACAAGGTCATCGCGCGGCACGACATGCGCCGGCTGCTGGCGCGCGCGGCCCGGCTGCTGCGCGGCCGCGCCGTGACCGGCGAGCTGGAAGTGCGGCTGCTGTGCCGCGACGGCAGCGCGCTGCCGGCCGCCATCGCGGTCTCGCTGGTGCGCGGCAGCGACGGCCAGCCGCGCCATTTCGTGCTCCAGGCCTACGACCTGTCGCAGGTGAAGGCGGCCGAGAACGCGCTGCGCGACAGCTGGTGGCGGCTGGAGCGGGTGTTCCAGGCCAGCGACGACAGCTACTGGGATCTCGACCTGACCACCGGCCGCATCTTCTGCGGCGACAACCTGCTGACCCGGCTCGGCCATGCGCCGGGGCTCGACTTCGACCTGACCGCGCTGCTGTCGCTGACCCATCCCGACGATCTGCCGGCGCTGCGCGGCGCGCTCGCCGAGCACATCGAAGGCCGCAGCGAGCGGCTGGCGGTCGAGCACCGCATGCGCGGCGCCGACGGCAACTGGCGCTGGGTGTTCCTGCGCGGCCGCGCCTACGAGCGCGATGCCGACGGCCGGGCGCTGCGCATCGCCGGCATCCAGACCGACACCACCGAGCGCCGGCTGCTCAACGACAGCCTGCTGGAGCACACCCGCGCGCTGGCCGAGGCACGCAAGCTGGCCCAGGCGCGCAGCAACTTCCTGGCGAACATGAGCCATGAGATCCGCACGCCGCTGGCGGCGGTGATCGGCAATGCCCAGCTGGCGCTGCGCGCCGTGCCCTTCGGCGTGGAGGACGGCGTGCGGCCGTATCTGGAGCGCATAGAGAAGTCGGGCGCGCTGCTGCTGGCACTGGTCAACGACGTGCTCGACCTGTCCAAGATCGAGGAGAACCGGCTCAGCCTGGAGCGCATCGAGTTCGACCTCGGCGATCCGGTCGATCAGGTGGTGGAGATCGCCGCCGACCGGGCCGCCGCCAGCCACATCGCGCTGCTGCTCGACGAAGACCCGGCGCTGCCGCGTCGCGTGATCGGCGATCCGCTGCGGCTCACCCAGGTGCTGCTCAATCTGGTGACCAATGCGGTCAAGTTCACCGAGCGCGGCCGGGTCACGCTGCGACTGCGCCGCGCCGGCCCCGACGGCGGGCTGGTGGTCGAGGTGGAGGACACCGGCATCGGCATCGCGCCCGAGCACATCGCGCGGCTGTTCTCGCCGTTCGAGCAGGGCGACGGCTCGCTGACGCGGCGCTTCGGCGGCACCGGGCTCGGGCTGGCGATCTCGCATCGGCTGGTCCGGCTGATGGGCGGCCGCATCGACGTGCGCAGCACGCCCGGCGCGGGCAGCTGCTTCACCGTGCGCCTGCCCGGCCTGACCGAGGTGGCAGCGGCGCCGCCGGCGGCCCGGCCGCATCGGCGCGTGCTGCTGGCCGAGTTCGCGTCCGAGCCGGTCGCGCCGGCGCGTGGCTGGCTCGTGGCGCGCGGCCTCGACGTGCGCGACTGGGCCGGCCCGGCCGTGGCGCCACGGCTGCCGGCGCGCGGCGATCTGGTCGTCGCGCCGGCCGAACTCGCGCCGGCCCGGCTCGATGCGCTGGCGCGCGCCTGCCAGGACGCCGGCGCCGAGCTGGCCCTGCTGCTCGGCGCCGGCGCCACGCCGCCGGTCGTCGCCAGCCTGCCCTGCCATCCGCATCTGCTCGCCGCGCCGCTGCGCGGGCGCCATGTGCAGGCGCTGCTCGACCGGCCGGTCAGCGGCGGCGCGACCCAGCCCGCCGCGCCCACGCTCGCCGGCCTGCATCTGCTGCTGGCCGAGGACAACCCGCTCAACCGCGACATGGTCGGCGAGCTGCTGTGCCAGGCCGGCGCCACGCTCGACTTTGCCGAGAACGGCCAGGAAGCCGTCGACGCGGTCGAGCGCGCCAGCCGGCCCTATCACGCCGTGCTCATGGACATCCAGATGCCGGTGCTCGACGGCATCGAGGCGGCGCGCCGCATCCGCCAGTTGCGGCCCGGCCTGCCGGTGATCGCGCTGACGGCGCATGCGCTGGCCGACGAGCGCCGCCGCGCCCATGACGCCGGCATCGTCGCCTACCTCACCAAGCCGATCGATTTCGCGCTGCTGGAGCGCGCGGTCGCCGATTTCTCGGGCCTGGGCAAGCCCGGCGCCCGGCCGGCCGGCCTCATCACCCGGCCGCCCGCCTATGCCGACATGCCGGTCATCACCTCGCTGCTGCAAGGCGCGGTCGCGGCCCGGCTCGATGTCGACGCCGGACTGCAACTGGTGGGCGGCATGCGCGACCTGTATGCGCGCCTGCTGCGCGGCTTTGCCCAGGCCTATGCCGGCGGCCTGCCGCTCACCGCCGACAGCGGCGCCGACGAGGTGGCACGCGCCGTGCACACGCTCAAGGGCCTGTCGGCCCAGATCGGCGCCACCCGGCTGCACCGCGCCTGCCTGGCCTGGGAAGCCACCTGGCGCGAAGCCGGCCGCAGCGCGCTGCCGATGGCGCTGCCACCCGACGCCCTGCCGCCCAACGGCCTGCTGCTGTCCGAACTGCGTGCCGTAGTTGCCGAAGCCCAGGCCTGGCTGACGAGCGAGGCGGTGCCTGGCTCCGCAACCCCGGCATGATGGAAGTCCGCGCTGCCCGGTCGGCGCGGACGGCGTGTTCCGCACGCTGGCCGGCAGCACGCCGACAGACGGCAGCGAGTGCCGACTAACGCAATCGAAACCGCGTGCAAACCTGTGCTGCGGCGTGCAGACTAGGAAAAACTCTTACGAAACCTGAGCCATGGCCGATCCCCTCACTTTCGCCCTTACCCGCCCCGAACTTGCCGCCCGTCTCGTCTCGTTCCAGCGCGAGCGTCCTACCGAAGCTGGTATCGACGCCGAGTACAAGCGCTTCTTCGAGAGCGTGCCGATCGATGCGCGCTCCGATGCGCATGAGTTCGCCATCCTCACCCGCATGCCGGTGGTCTGGACCCAGGCCGAAAGCATCGACGACCCGGAAGACGCCGTGATCGGCGCGCCCGGCTTCGTGCGCTGCTGGCTCGAAGGCCGCGAAGGCTGGCGCATCCTCGGCGCCTCGGGTCCGGTGCAGGCACCCGAGATCGACGGCCGCGCGCGCCGGCTTGAGGTACGGCTCGACGTGGCCGCGCCGAACGGCGCCTTCGGCTTTCCGGTGATGGCCATCGTCGACGGCGAGTACGACATGGCCAAGGCCGCGACCGCCTCGGCCGAGTACCTGAAGGAACACGGCCTGTGGGAAGAACAGGTGCCGCGCACCTTTCTGGTGGCGCTGTTCCTGTTTCTGGCGCCGCAGCTGGAGCAGGTGGTGAGCTGGTTCCAGAAGCCGTCGCAAAGCCTCAGGTTCGGCAAGCCGCGCCGGGTGCGCGCCTTCGAGGCGGTGGGGCTGGAAGTGCTCGACTACCCGGTCGCGCCGATCATCACGCCGGTGTAAGCGAAACCGGCCCGCGCGGGCCGGTTTGCATTGCAGCGCGGACTTGCCGGCTCAGCCGGCCTCGACCTCGTAGCCGGCATCGTCGATGACCGCCGCCAGCTCGGCATGCGTGAGTTCGCTCTTCACCTCGACCACACCGGTGTCGAGATGCACCGTCACCTCGGCCTTGGGATCGACGCGTTGCAGCGCCGCCGAGACCGAGCGCACGCAGCCCTGGCATGTCATGCCGCCTACCGTGAAGCGATGTTCCATCGTCGTTCTCCCGCGCAAGTGCGCCGCACCGGTCAGCGCGGCAGGTTTTCCAGATCGAGCTTGAGCTTCCAGCCGCCGCCTTCGCAGGTCCAGGCATGGAGGAATCCGTAACCGCGCTCGGCCGCGTCGGTGCGCACCAAGCCGGTCATCACCGCCAGATCCTGCGATTGCGCGACCCAGGTGCCGCGCATCTGCGCGTCGCGCCAGACCCGGCCGCGCGGCGCGGCGCCGGCGGCCACCGGCGCCAGATCGCTGCGCAGCACGACGGCATCGGCGGCATAGAGCCGGGCCGCCGGCGCATTGCCGCCGGCGCGCGCATCGACCACCTGGCGCTCGGCCGCGCCGAGGGCGTTGGCATCGCACAGGCCGGCCGGCGCCACCCAGGGCAGCAGCGGCAGGCCGGCCACGGCATCGACCGCGCCGGGCCCGTCGCCGTGCGGCATGGCCGCATCCACCTGAAGCTTCCAGTCGCCGTCGTCGCCGGTGCGCCAGACGGCGACGTAATGGCCCAGGCCGTCGGCGCCGGCGGCCGGCCGGCCCGCATAGGGGCCGACGCTGACCGCCAGATCGGCCGAGCGGGCGACGATCACGCGCTCGGGCGCGCGGCGCAGCGGATTGCGGTCGGGCTCGTCGCCTTGCAGCAGGCTCGGGCCGTTGACCGGCGCCGGACGCAGCAGCAGGCCGCTGCTGGCCAGCATGTCGAGATAGCCGTCGCGCACGCCGTTGCGGGCGGCCAGACCGGTGAGCAGGGTGTCGGCCGCGACGACGGCGTCGCGCGCATCGGCAGCATGCGCCGGCGTCGTGCCGATCAGTGCCGCCGCGGCCAGCGGCGCGACGGGCAGGCAGCGCAACGCGCGCAAAGGGAAAGGGGCAGGGCGGGCGGAAGAGAGCGTCATGCGATCGGGCTCGGCAAGCGGGCGGAAAGTGGCGGCTGAAGGCGGCAGACTTTACGCCCGCGTCCGCCGCGGCCCTGCGACGCAAGCCGCGTTGCGCGGCCGGGTCGCGGCGCCGCCACAGCGGCCCGGTTTACGCGGCGGTCAGCAGATGGCGCAGCAGCGCATCGACCGGGCGGATCTCGGCGCCGAAGGGCAGCACGCCGGCACCGCGGAAGAACAGGCCCTTGTCGGTATCGCCGTCGAGCGCCAGCCCGAGCTGATGGTCGATGCAGAACTGGCCCCAGCCCACCTTGCCGTCGCGCAAACCGCATTGCGCCAGACAGTCGAAGGACTTGGTGCAGCGCGACTTCACCTGCGCCGTCTGTTGCAGGCGCGGCTCGGCGAGCATGTACTTCTCGAGCCAGGGCGTGCGTACCGCGCGTGCCGGCAGGCCGGCCACGCTGACGAACTCGACCACATCCTCGGGTCTGGCGCCGGCCAGCACCGCCTTGAATTCGGGCGCGGCGTCGGCTTCCTGGGTGACGGCGAACGGCGTGCCCAGTTGCACGCCGGCCGCGCCGAGCGCCTGCAGCCGCGCGATGTCGGCATGGTTGCGCACGCCGCCGGCGGCGATCACCGGCACCTGCTCCAGCCCGGCCGAGCGCAGGAAGGCGACGGTCTCGGGAATCACGCGCTCGAAGTCGAAGCGCGGATCGTTGACGTCGGCGACGCGCGCCGCGCCCAGATGGCCGGCCGCGAGCCCCGGATGCTCGATGACGATGGCGTCGGGCATGCGGCGCTTGCGCTCCCACTTCTTGACCACCAGCGCCACGCCGCGCGCATCCGACAGGATCGGTACCAGCAGCGCCTTGGGATGCTCGGCCGCCAGATCGGGCAGATCGAGCGGCAGGCCGGCGCCGACCACCACCGCGTCGATGCCGCATTCGAGCGCGTGCTTCACATGCGCCGCGTAGGCGCTGATGGCGCGCATCACGTTGATGGCCAGCAGGCCGCGGCCTTGCGACAGCGCGCGAGCGGCGGTGATCTCGCGCTCGATGGCGACCAGATTGGCCGCGTCGATCGCGGTCTTGGCGCCTTCGCCGGGCGGCAGGGTGCGCGTCGCGGCCATCAGGTCCGGATGCAGCCGGCGCAGATCGACCGACGACAGCGTGCCCACGCCGCCCGCCGCCGCGACCGTGCCCGCGAGCCGGTGCGCCGACACGCCCACCCCCATGCCGCCCTGGACGATCGGCAGCAGCTCGCGCCCCGCGATGTTCAACGGCTTGAGACCGCTGGCGAAGAGCGGCGCGACCAGATCGGGCGCAATGGAAGTGAGGACAGGCATATCGAGCGGATTCATGGGGGAAGGCGCCGGGAAGTGGCAGAGCGACCGACGGGAAGCGGTCGGCACGGCGGCGCAAGGGCCAGACCGGCGGCGCGGTCGACGGTAACAACCTACTAAGTCAGTCGGGTTGACGTGGCGCAACAGCCGTCCGCCGGCGTGTTGCTGCGGCCACATTTGCGCGCACGAACACACATCCGACGCAATCGGTCGGGCTAGAGCCCGTCGACCAGCGCCTGGAGCGAGGCCAGCTCGCGCGCATCGAGGCCGTGCGGGCCGCCAGGCGCGAGCGGCGCCATCGCAGGCGCTTCCTGCACCTGGCGCGCGAGCAGCTCGATGTGCGGCAGCACCGTGCCGAAGAACACCGCCTGCCAGCGCCCGTCGACCTCGCGCGCCAGAAGAATGGTCGGGAAGTTCTCGATGTCGAGCTCGCCGATGCGGTCGGCCTCGTCCTCGATGTCGATCCAGCCGAAGCGCGCCTCGGGATGGCGCGCGGCCAGCGCCGCGAAGGGCGCGTGGTAGTCGCGGCAGGTGCCGCACCACTCGGCACACAGGCACAGCACATGAAGCGCGGGGGAGGAGGGGCTCATTTCTTTTTCGACGATTCCAGACTGCTACCGGCCATTCGCCGCGCGGGCGGCGGCGCGCATGATCCTACCCCGCGCCAAACCGGCCACCGACCTGCCTCCACTCGTCCAAGAACAGCCATGACCGCTCCCACCCCGCTCAACCTGATTACCGCGCGCTACGGCGCCACCAACCCGCCCGCCGTCGCCGCCGAGGCGCCCTGGAATGCCGTGCTCGACAGCCTGCTCGGCCATGCCTCGGTGCGCGCCTTTCTGCCCGATGCGCTGCCGGCCGGCGCGCTCGAAGCCGGCATCGCCGCCGCGCAATCGGCCGCCACGTCCTCGAACCTGCAAGTCTGGAGCGTGGTCGCCGTCGAGGCGCCCGAGACCAAGGCCAAGTTCGCCGACTGGACCGGCGGCCAGAAGCACATCGCCGACTGCCCGACCTTCCTCGTGTGGCTGGCCGATCTGGCCCGGCTGCGCCAGTGCGCCGAGCGTGCCGCCGCGCCGTCGGCCGGCCTCGACTATCTGGAAATGCTGCTGGTCGGCGTGATCGACGCGGCGCTCGCGGCGCAGAACGCCAGCGCCGCCTTCGAGTCGATGGGCCTCGGCACGGTCTACATCGGCGGCATCCGCAATCACGTCGACAAGGTCGCGGCCGAGCTGGCGCTGCCGCCGCTGGTCACGCCGGTGTTCGGTCTGTGCGTCGGCAAGCCGGCCAAGGCCGGCGCCGTCAAGCCGCGCCTGCCGCAGCCGGCGGTGCTGCACCGCGAGCGCTACAGCCTCGAAGCGCAACTGCCCGAGATCGACGCCTACGACGCCACGATGCAGGCCTTCTACACATCCCAGGGCATGAAGGCGCACCAGTGGACGCCGCACAGCATCAAGCGCATCGCCGACGCCGCCGCGCTCACCGGCCGCGATGTGCTGGCGGAAAAGCTGCGCGGCTTCGGCTTCAAGCTGCTCTGACGCGCTCATGAACAAGCCCGCGCCCTGCACCGTCCCGCCCGCCAGCGCCGTGGCCCGGCTGCTGCCCGGCGCCAGCTTCTTCGATGCGTGGACGGTGCCGGTCGCCGATCCGTCGCTGTCGGCGCTCGACCTGTTCCTGAAGGCCGCGCGCCGCACGCCGCGCTGGATCGATGCGGCGATGGCGCTGCGCAATCGCGTGGTGGCGCCGTTCGGGCTCAAGGATCTGGGCGGTCTGGCCGCCGTGTCGGCCACGCGCGCCGGCGCCGATTACCGGCCCGGCGAGCGCGTGGGCATCTTCACGCTCATCGCCAACACGCCCGACGAAGTGCTGCTCGGCGACGACGACCGCCATCTGAAGGTGGTGGTGTCGCTGCGGCGCGAGGGCGCGGCGGTGGTGGTGACGACGGTCGTGCACACGCGCAACTGGCTCGGCCGGCTCTACATGCTGCCGGTCACGCCGATGCACAAGCTGATCGCGCCGGCCTTCCTGGCGCGGCTGGCCGAGGCCTGAGGCGCGCTGCGGCGCGCGAACGCAGCGGCGGCCGGTTCGGCCGGACGCTCGCCTGCGGGCAAGGCCGCCCCGGCTGCTAAATCCCCAACAACCGCACCAGCGCCGGCACGAACAGCGCCGTGACCATCGCCGTCAGCCCCATTGCCAGCGCGGCAAACGCGCCCGCCGTCTGATTCACCCGCAGCGATTCCGCCGTGCCGATGCCGTGGCAGCCCAGCCCCAGCGCAAAGCCGAGCGCCTGCGGCTCGGTCACGCGCGTGAGCCTGAGCGTCAGCACGCCGAGCGCGATGCCGCTCATGCCGGTGAACATCACCATCACCGCCGCCAGCGACGGAATGCCGCCGATGCGCTCGGCAATGCCCATCGCCACCGGCGTGGTCACCGACTTGGTCGTCAGCGTGAGCAGCAGCGTGCGGTCGAGACCGAACAGCTGGCCGATCAGCACCGCCGACAGCGACGCCACCAGCGCGCCGACCACCACCGTGACCAGCACCGGCAGCGCCAGCCGCCGCACCGCCAGCACATTGGCGTAGAGCGGCACCGCCAGCGCCACCGTGGCCGGCCCGAGCAGAAAGTGCACGAACTGCGCGCCCTCGAAATAGGCCGCGTAGGAGGTATGCGTCGCCAGCAGCACCGCAATCACCAGCCCGATCGCGATGAACACCGGATTGAGCCAGGGCCGCCGGCCCGCCTTCTCGAAAATCCACAGCCCGGCCAGATAGGCGCCGAGCGTCAGCAGCAGGCCATTGATCGGCGTCGGCGCGAGATAGATCCAGATTTCCGACAGCCGGGCGTTCATGCGCGGTCTCCGTCAGCGGGCGCTGGCGCGCTTGCCGGCACGGCCGGGCTGGCGGGGGCCGGGCCAGCGGCCGCAGTCGCGCCAGCGCCCGCTGCGCCGTCTTCAGCGGCCGGCGGCAGCGTGCCGGTCCATCGCATCATCAATTTCATCGTCCAGCCGGTGACCACCAGCGTCAGCAGCGTGCTCAGCACCACGGTGGCGATCAGCCCGAGCCAGTGGCCCTGGATGCGCCCGGCCTGCGAAATGAGGCCGGCGCCAGCCGGCACGAACAGCAGCCCCAGGTTGTCGAGCAGCCCGCGCGTGGTGTTGGCCAGTGCCAGCGACACGCGCCGGCGCGCCATCAGCGTGAACAGCAGCAGTGCCATGCCCAGTACCGGCCCGGGCAGGTCGAGATCGAAGAACCGCACGGTGACTTCACCGACGAGTTGATAGACGAGCAGCAGAACCAGGCTGGCAACCATGGGCGGGCAATCGCAAACGGGTTGGGCGGGGGCAAAAGCATGCCGCGCGCTTGCGGGAAATTGGTCAGTCCAATCATCCGCAGTAACAAGCCGGCGTGCCTGAGCAACAGCTCCGGGCAGGCCCGGCTTACGCGCGCGGCGCGCGGCTTTGCCCTTGTGGATGAATTTCTATTTATGAATGAGAGAACTGATGATCGGTCGCCTTTTCTGTGGATAACTTCTTCATCGGCTTTGGAATCAGTCACTTGCCATGAGGCACAACCCGACGGCTTTCCCAGGTGCGGCTTGTGGAGGGTCGGGGACGGTTTTTGGCACTTTTGCCGCGAAGGCCGGGTTGCACCCAATCGGTCAGAAAGTTATCCACAGATTTTCGGACCGACTTTGGCGCGGGGGCGCCGGGATAATCCCGGTCATGGCTTCTGTCGCTCCCGCACGCGTTGCGCCCCGCTGGCTGTTCGGCCTGATCGGCGTGTTTGCCTTCATCAATGTCTATTCGATCCAGTCGGTGCTGCCCGATCTGATGCGCGCCTTCGACGCGAGCGCGCCGGCGGTCGGCGCCACGGTGGGCGCGACGGTGATGGCGGTGGCGCTGCTGTCGCCGCTCACCGGCATGGTTTCGGATGCGCTCGGGCGCAAGGCCTTCGTGGTGGCGTCGATGCTGGCGGTGGCGCTGCCGACGATCGCCATCGGCTTTGCGCAGACGCTGCCGCAGGTGGTGGCGCTGCGCTTCGTCGAGGGGCTGTTCATCCCCGGCATCACCGTGGTGATCGTGGCCTACATCGGCGAGGAGCTGGCGCCGGGCCGGATGGCCGCGGCAATGGGCACTTACGTGGCGGGCTGCGTGCTGGGCGGCTTCGCCGGGCGCTTTCTCACCGGGCAGATCGCGGAATGGTCGCAATGGCGCACGGCCTTTGTGGTGCTGGGCGGACTGAATGCGCTGGGCGGGCTAGTGGTGGCGCGGCTGCTGCCGGCGTCACGGCGCTTTGTGGCCCGGCGCGAGCTGGGCGCGGCCTGGCGCGGCTTGCTGGGCCATGCGCGCAATGCGCGGCTGATGGCGGCCTGCGCGGTGGGCTTCTGCGTGCTGCTGTGCCAGGTTGGCGTGTTCACCTACATCAACCTGCTGCTGGCCGGGCCGCCCTGGGGCTTCGGGCCGGCGGCGCTGGCCAATGTGTTCACGATCTATCTGCTCGGTTTCATGGCGGCGCCGCTGACCAACCGGCTGATCGGGCCGCTCGGCTATCGCGGCACGCTGGTGCTGGCGCTGGGCGGCGGCGCGGTCGGCGCGCTGCTCACGCTGCTGCCGAGCTTTGCGGCGGTGCTGGCCGGGCTGGCGCTGGCCAGTACCGCGACCTTCGTGGCGCAGACGGTGGCGATCAGCTTCGTCGCGGCCAATGTGCGCGAGGGGCGGTCGCTCGCCTCGGGGCTCTACAACGCGGTGTATTACGCCGGCGGCTCGGTGGGCGCGGTGCTGGGCGGCGTGCTGTGGCGGCATTTCGGCTGGCCGGGCGTGATCGCGATGGTGCTGTGCGCCCAGCTCGGCGGCTGCGCGCTGGCCTGGCGGCGCTGGGCGCCGCCGCGGGCGGGCTGAGCTGCGTCGGCGCGGTTGGCGGCTTGGCCGGCGCGGCGCACCGCCGGGCCGCGCTGGCGCGTCATGCGCCCGACGCGCCTGACGGCAGCCGGCGGCAGAACTTGAGGCCGCGCCGCAGCCGAATTGCCGCACCGCGCCACGACTGCTCCGCGCGCTGCCGGCGCCGCCGCGCGCCGATGATTGGGACCACTCCTCTCCTCCCCCGATCTCCCATGCTCGCCGACCGACTTTCCCTGCGCGCCCGGCTGCTGCTGGCGCCGCTGGTCGCCATTGCGCTGCTGACCGCGTTCGGCAGCCTTGCGCTGCTGGCGTTCGACCGCGAGACGCGCAGTTCCGCCGCGCTGGTCGAACGCCAGCTCGGCGCGCTGCATCAGGCCGCGAGCCTGGCGCCGGCGATCGCCGAAACCCAGGCCGCCGCGCGCCGGCTGGTGCAGGCACTGGCCGGTGCCGGCGATCCGCCCGGCCCGCTGGCCGAAGCCGCCCGCACCGCGCTTGGCCACAGCGTCGATGTCGTCGGCCGCCTGCAGGAGGCCGACGCCGCGCTGCCGGCGGTGGCCGATGCCGCCCGCACCTATGCCTTCGAGCTGCGGCCCTGGCGCGGCGCGCTCGCCGATCTGCTCGACCCCGCCGCGCTGCCCGATGCCGCCAGCGCCGACGCCATCCTGGGTGCGACCGAGCGCCATGCCGATCGGCTGGAGCGCCGCGCCGGCGAACTGGCCGACGCCGTGGCCGCCGCCGTGCGCCAGGACGGCGCCGCGCGCGTCGAGGCCGGTCGCGCCATGCTGCGCGGCCTGCTGCTGCTGCTGGCGCTGCTGCTCTTGCCCTGCCTGGTGGTGGCGCTGGCGGTGCTGCACAGCGCCGAGGGCGACATCACCCTGCTGGCCCAGCTGGTGGCCCGGCTGCGCGAAGCCGGCTGCGCGGCCGAGCGGTCGGCGCCGGCGGCCACCTCGGCCACGGCCGGTGCCGGCGCGCCAGCCGCCGCCTCCGCAGCTGACGGCCCGGCCACCGATGTCGGCGCCGAGCCGGCGAGCGGCGCCCGCCCGCCGAGCCCGGCCGACTTCACCGGCGCGATGGAGGCGCTGGCCTTCCGCAGCAATCTGCTGGCGCTCAATGCGGCGGTCGAGGCGGCCCGGCTGGCCGCGCCCGGCAATGCCGTGGCCAGCGTGGCCGCCGATGCACGCCGGCTGGCCCAGGCCGCCACCCTCATGGCCGAGGAATGCCGCTGGCAGCAGCGGCTCGCCGATCTGGATGCGGCCGCCGCCGTGCTGCGCGCCGCCGAAGGCAGCGACAGCGCCGACCTTGCCGAAGCGTTCGACGGCGAGGCACGCCTGCCGCTGCGGACCGGCGCGCATTTCAGCCCGCCGCACGCCCACCAGCGCCGGCGCGGCGACTGAAGCCGCGCCTCAGCGCAGCTGCGCAGTGCGGGCGGCCGGCCTGGCGGCGCCGTCGCGCGCCGCTTCCCAGTCGCGCGCGGCCTTCACCTCGGCCGCGAACTTCGCGCCGCGATCCAGCAGCAGCCGGCGCGTCGCCGCGTCGAGCGCGATCTCGCTGCCGTAGGTGTCGATCGGCATGCGCTCGCGCCGGATCGAATCGAGCACCGCATCGATCTCGGTCGCCGCATGCATCGGCGTTTGCAGCAGCACCAGCCGCTGCATGCCGCTGGCGTTGTCGGGCGAATGGCAGCTCACGCAATCGCCCTTGCGCAGCGCCAGCGCAAAGCTGCGATAGCTCGCATCGACCCGCTTCTTGTAGGGATTGCCGGCGCTGTACAGGCCGTCGAACAGCGTGACCTTGGGCTGCATGCGGCCCTGCGCATCGGTCCACATCCAGCGGCCGTCGAAGGCCGGCGTGGGCAGCGGATCGATGTGCGCGCCGGCCGCCAGCGGCCCGCGCCAGCTGAACTGGCCCACGTCGAAGCTGGCGCCATCGGGCGCCCACCACAGCACGATGGCGTGGGTGTTCTCGTAGGCGCTCCACTTGGCCGGGTCGTGCCAGAACGGATACGGAAATTCGCCCGGCGCGAGCCGGTTGCGGAATGCCGCCTCCAGCCGCAGCCGGGCCCGGCCTTCCTCGGGCACGTAGTCCACCGACCAGCGCCCGTTGAACATGAACAGCGGCAGATACATGCCGGCCAGCGCATCGGGCGAGAAGCGGGTCAGGCCGGTGGCGGCTAGCGGCGAGGTCGGGAACTTGCCGTCGCGGCCCCAGGCGATGTCGGCCGCGAGCGCATTGCGCAGCGCCGAGCCGTGGAACATGGCCTGGCGGCAGGCGTCGAGCGCGGCGGCATCGGACGGCGCGGCGAGCGGGCAGCGCTCGGCCAGCTCGGCGGCGATGCGCGCGGCCTGGGCCCGCAGCGGCGCCAGATCGGGCGCACCGGCGAGGCTGGCCGGCGCGCCCGGCGCGAGCGTGACCGGCGCCGGGCCGCTGCCGGCATTGCGCGCGGCCGGATGTTGCAGCGGGTTGTCGGGCGTGGGCGCGAACATGCCGGGCGCCGGCTTGCTGGCGGCGGCCGGCGTGCCCGCCGCCAGCGCGGCGCCGCTGCCGGCCTGCGCCGCCAGCCAGAGGGCCAAGGCCATGGCCACCGGCGATGACCGCCGCTTGCTCGAATCAGACTTCACGGTTTCCTCCTGTGGATGGGCCCGGGCTCAGCGCGCGCCAAAGCTGTGCAGGCGGTGCAGCGTGATCTTGCGCACCTCGGCCTGACTCTGGCGGATGTGGGCACGGATCAGCAGCGCCGCCTGATCGCCGCGCCGGCGCAGCAGCGCGCGCAGGATCGCGGCGTGCTCGTCGTAGGTGGCGGCGATGCGCTGGGCATAGCCGAAATCGAGCCGCCGGATGATGCGGATGCGGTCGGTGACGTCGGCATGCACGCGGGTGATTTCGGCATTGCCGGCGGCCTGCACGAGCCCGGAGTGAAAACTTTCATCCAGCCGCGCCACTTCGGTCGCGTCGGTGCTGCGCGCGTCGGGCGGGCGGCACCACAGCTGCGCCAGCCGGTCGAGCACCGCGGCGCGCTCGGCTTCCACGTCGGGCGTGGCGGCGCCGGCGATCACTTCGAGCGCATGGGCTTCGAGCAGCTGGCGCAATTCATAGAGCTGGTCGAAGCGCGCGAAGTCGATCGGCACCACTTCCCAGCCGCTGCGGAAATAGCCGCGCACCAGGCCTTCGGTCTGGAGCCGCATCAGCGCCTCGCGCACCGGCGTGCGCGACATGGCCAGCCGCTCGGCGATGAGGGTCTCGGTGAAGCGCTCGCCGGGCGGCATGCGGAATTCGAAGATGTCGTCGCGCAGACGGGCATAGACCTCGTCGGCGCGGGATGGCTTGGGCGGCAGCGGGACGTCGTTCATGGGGTGGCGGCAGGGGACGTCGTCCGGTGCCGGCGTCAGGCGGGAGGAGCCAGCCAGCTTACCTGCGCGGCCACCACCTTCCAGCCGTCGGCGAAGCGGACCCAGGTCTGCTGCTGGCGGCCGATGCGGGCGTCGCCGGCGCGCCGGAACTCGGTGCTGGCCACCGCAAAGTCGCTGCCCCAGCTGGTGATGACGGTGTTGTGCAGCGTGCGCGCCAGCCCGGCCGGCGAGCGCGCGGCGCGGAAGGCGCGGATCGCGTCGATGCCGACCAGGTTTTCGGTCGCGCCGTAGCGCACGGTGCTGGGCGCGGCGTGGAACAGCGCGTCGAGCTCGGCGATGTCGTTGCCGACCAGGGCGCGCTCGTAGCGCTCGAAGGCGGCGGTCACCTCGGCCAGCACGGCGGGCAGGTTGCAGGCGGGGTCGGTCATGGGGCGAGTCCTGCAAATGCCGCCGGCACGGCGCGCGCGCGGGCCACGCCGGCCAGCTCCAGCCGCCAGGCGGCGCGCAGCGCGACCGCTTCGGCCCAGGGCGCGGCGATCAGCTGCACGCCGAGCGGCAGCGCATCGCCGGTTTCCACCGGCGCGGCCACCACCGGCAGGCCGATGCAGGAGATCGGCTGGGTCAGCAGGCCCATGTTCGGCCGCGCCGGCAGCTGGCGACCATTGATCTCGATGCTGGCGGCGCCGAGCGGCGGCGCGGGCACCGGCGTGGCCGGCGCCAGCAGCAGGTCGAAGCGCCCGAAGGCCGCGAGCATCCGCGCATGCCACAGCGCGCGTACCCGCTGGGCGCGCTGCACCCAGGCCGCCGGCAGCAGCGCGCCGGCGGCGAGCCGGTCGCGCGACAGCGGCTCCATGTCTTGGTAGCTGTCGCGCAGATGCAGCCGGTGCAGCTCGCCGCCCTCGCTGGCGGTGATGACGAAGGCCGCCGCGCGGCCGGCCTCGGCGCCGTCGACCACCACGGTTTCGGTCGCGCCGAGCGCCTCGGCGGCGCGGGCCACGGCGCGCCGCGCCTGTTCGCCGGCCTGCTCGGCAAACCAGCCGCCGAGGATGCCGACGCGGATCGGCCCGGGCGCGGCCAGCCCGGCAAAGGTCGGCTCGACCGGCCGGTCGGCGCAGGCCAGATCGCCGGCGTCATGGCCTTGCAGCGCGTCATAGGCCAGCGCCAGATCGGCCACGTTGCGCGCGAACGGGCCGAGATGGTCGAGGCTGTAGACGAAGGGATAGCTGCGCGTGCGCGGCAGCCGGCCGTAGGTGGGCTTGAGGCCCCAGATGCCGCACAGCGACGACGGCACGCGGATCGAGCCGTTGGTGTCCGAGCCGATCGACAGCGGCACCAGCGCCGCAGCGCCCGCCGCGCCGCAGCCGCCCGACGAGCCGCCGGCCGAATGCGCGAGCGCATGCGGGTTGTGGCAGGCGCCGGCATGGCTGTTTTCGGTGGTAAAGCCGTAGGCGAACTCGTCCATGTTGAGCGCGCCGACGCAGATCGCGCCGGCCGCGTCCAGCCGCTCGACCAGCACCGCATCGCGCTCGGCCGGCGGGTCGGACGCGAGCAGCTTGCTGCCGGCCAGCGTGACCTCGCCGGCCAGGTCGAACAGGTTCTTCACGGCATAGGGCACGCCGGCCAGCGGCGGCAGCGGCTCGCCGGCGGCGCGGCGCGCATCGATGGCGGCGGCGCCGGCGCGCGCCCGCTCGGCCGTGACCAGCGTGAAGGCGTTGAGCTGCGGATCGAGCGCGGCGATGCGCGCCAGCGTCTGCTCGACCACGGCGCTGGCGCTCCAGCGGCCGGCCGCGATGGCGGCGGCGATGTCGCGCGCGCTGGCGAGCGGATCGGGCGCATCGAGCGCCACGGCGGTTGCGGGCTGGGCTTCGCTCATGACCGCCTCGCGTCAGGGCCGGTAGGTGGGCGCCGGCTCATCGCCGGGCTTGAGCGGCTCGTCTTCGAGCGTGTCGTAGAGCCGCGCGATCAGCTCGAACTGGGTGCGCACCCGCGCCTCGGCTTCGGCGCCGAGCAGAAAGCCGTTGAGCGTGAGCCCGGCATTGACGGCGGCGGCGCGCGCCGCGCTGGCGCCAGTGGGCTCGTCGGCCGGCAGGCTGCCGTAGCTGCTGGCGCCCGGCTGCACCGGATAGCGCTCGGCGCCGCCGGCAAAGCTGATGGCGGTGCCGGCGATGGCTTCATCGGCCACGGCGGCGGTGGTGGCGCGCAGATCGACCGTCGTCACCGCGCTGCCGGCGGCCGGTTCGGCCAGGGTTTCGCCGCCGGGCAGCAGCCGGCCGCCCTCGATCCAGGCGCGCCAGCCGCCCCAGACCGAGATGTCGGGCGCGGCCGCGACCGCATGCGCCTCGCACAGAAAGCCGTGTACCGAGCTGCCGTCCTCGAGCGCCAGCGTGCCCAGGCCGAGCGGCGCGGCGATGCCGGCCAGAAAGCTGCCGACCGTGGCTTCGGGCAGCGCCCAGACCTCGACCTCGATGGCGGCGCCGGCGCCGGCCACGCGCACCAGCCCCGGCTTGGGCGGCACCGTGCCGGGCAGCGCATGCAGCCGGTAATTCGGCGCGGTGCGGGTGGTGCGCAGCAGGCGCGCGCCGCGTTCCGTCAGCTGATGGTTGAGCGGCAGGCCGCGCAGATGCGCGCCGACCACCGCCAGCTCGATCTCGCCGCGCCCGGCCATGCCGGCCGGCCAGCCGAGCGGCCGCGCCTGCGGCAGCGCGCGCCCGGTCGCGCCCACGCCGAGCGCATGGCGCGCATCGGCGGCGTGATGAAAGCGCTGCGCCAGCTCGGCCAGGCGCGCATCCGAGCCGGCCGGCCCGATCAGCGTGATGCCGAACGGCAGCCCGTCGGCGCGGATCGACGCCGGCACCGCCACCGCCGCCCAGCCGAGCAGGTTGACGAAATTGGTGTAGCGGCCGAGCAGCCGGTTGATCTCGATCGGATCGGCCAGCACCTCGTCGACTGTGGGCAGGAAGGGCGCGCTCGGCACCGCGAAGGCCACCGGCGCCTCGGGCCCGTCCCAGATGCGGTTGAGCCGCAGCCGCGCGTCGGCAAGCTTTTGCTGCACTTCAAGCAGATCGGCCGCCGACTGCTCGCGGCCGCGCGACAGGATGCCGCGCACCGGCTCGATGATGGCTTCGGCGCGCTGGTCGAAGAAATCGCGGATCGCCTCGTAGCGCTCGGCCACCAGCGCCGAGTCGTAGAGCCAGTTGGCCACCTCGGCCAGCGGCGTGTCGTCGACCGGATGCAGCTCGGCGCCCAGGCCCGACAGCACATCGACCGCATCGGCAAAGCCGGCGCGGCTGGCTTCGCAGACGGTCGGATCGAGCTGCTGCGGAATCGCCACGCGCGGGCGCGCCGGCAGTGGCGTGGCATCGAGCCTGGCGTCGGCGTCGTAGAGCACGCACATCGCATCCCAGGCATCGGCCACGGTGGGCGCGAACACGCTCACGCAGTCGAAGCTGGCGCTCGCCGGCACCACGCCGCGCGTGCTGACCGCGCCGACCGTGGGCTTGAAGCCGACCAGATTGTTGAAGGCCGCCGGCACCCGGCCCGAGCCGGCGGTATCGGTGCCGAAGGCCAGATCGGCCTCGCCGAGCGCCACCGCCACCGCCGAGCCGCTGCTCGATCCGCCCGAGATGTGGCGCACGTCGAAAGCGTTGGCGACCGCGCCATACGGCGAGCGCGTGCCGTTGAGGCCGCAGGCGAACTGGTCGAGATTGGTCTTGCCGACGATGGCCGCGCCTGCCTCCAGAACGCGCGCGACCGCATCGGCATGGTGCGCGGGCTTGTAGGCGTAGTCGGGACAGGCGCAGGTCGTGGGCAGGCCGGCGACGTCGATGTTGTCCTTGACCGCGATGCGCTTGCCGATCAGCGGCGCGTCATCGGCCGCCGGCGGCATGGCCGAAAGCGGTCGTGCCAACAGGGTGATGAAGGCGTAGCCGGTGCGGGCCAGGGTCGGGTCGAGCGGGGGCAGGCGGGTTTGATGGGTTGACGGCACGGGACGCTCCACGGACGGTTGGTTTTCTTGTGTACAAGTTTGTGTTCAGCAATGGGCGTGCCACCGGTGTGGTTACATTTTTCTTCGCGACGGCGTGGCGCGGGGCGCCCGGCGAGGCGCCGCCGGCTCGCGCCGGCGGGCGCGCTAGCATCGGCGCATGCGCTACGAACACCTCATCCAGATCAACGATCCGACCAACCCGCTCATCGCGCCGCTCACGCGGGCCCAGCTCTGGGCCGGCCTGGTGCGGCGGGCCGAATTTCCGGTCGAGTTCGCGCTCGGGCTCGAATCGGCCGAGGTCGGCGAACGCCAGCCGCACGGCGCCGACGGCGGCTGGCGCCTGAGCCGCACGCTCGATTTCGGGCCGTTCGCGGTGCGCGACGTGGTCGTCGCCGAGCCCGAAAACCGGCTGCGCATCGAGGCGCTGGCGAGCGCCGCCTTCGGCCGCAGCCAGCTCACCATGACCATCGAGGCGCCCGCGGAAGACGCGCTGTTCCTGCGCTGCGTGTATGAAACCGAAGCCGCCGCCGGCCAGCCCGAGCCGGAATCGATGCTGGTGGAATTGCGCGAGCAGGCTTATCTGGCGGCGGATCTGGACATGGTGAAGCGGATTCGCGAGCTGCTTTCGAATGACGGAGGAATGTCGCCCCTCGGTTAACCGAGCAAAAGCAATGTCCCATCGACTTGGCACTCGGAAATGAAAAAGGGCGGCAATTGCCGCCCTTTTGCTATCTGGCACTCAAGCCAATCAAGCCGCCAAATGCCCCGCCCCCAGTTTCGGCTCCACCGGCGGCGTTTCCGTCACCGCCTTCTCCGGCCACAACGCCGCAATCTGGCAACCCAGTGCCGCCTGATACGGCAGCGATTGCAGCAACAGCATCGCGCCCCAGATCTGCGCTTCCATGTTGTCGAATCCGCGCATGTAAAGCAGCGTCAATGCGCCGGTCCAGAGCGCGACCAGCATCCACAATTCCTCGCGGATCGGCGCAATTGCCGCGAGCAGGCCGCCCTTTTCCTTCCAGCCCTTGGGCGTGCGCACGAATTCGCCCTTGCGCTTGACCAGCCCGGCAAATATCCCGCGCGCAATTGCATGCGAAAGCCCCAGGCTTGCGAGCGAGGCGCCGAAGATGTCCCACCAGCTGCATTTCATCCGGGCGCGATAAAGGATTGGCCCGAGCACCGCCTTCACCAGCAGCAATCCCACCACCGGCGTAATCAGCGACACCACCGGCAGCGAGAAAGTCTTGGGCGCATGCAGCATCAGAATCGTCCAGACCAATGACGCGCCGGCAAATACCGCCTGCAAGGCATCGCCAAACCAGGTCAGCCAGCCGGTCAGAAAGTGATAGCGCTGCGCGAGCGTGAGCTTGGTCGGCACGCGGCCGATCAAGCGCGCGAAATGGCCCTTCAGAATCTGCATCGCGCCAAAGGCCCAGCGGAAACGCTGGCTTTTCAGCGCGGCGAAATCGCTCGGCGTCAGGCCGCGGCCCAGAATCTCGTCCACATAGCGCACATCGAGACCGGCTTCGAGCAGGCGCAGGCCCAGCTCGGTGTCTTCGCAAATGGTCCATTCGCCCCAGCCGCCCACTTCATCCAGCGCATTGCGCCGCACCAGCGTCATGGTGCCGTGCTGGATCAGCGCATTGCGCTCATTGCGGTGATGCATGCCGATGCGGAAAAAGCCGTCGAATTCCCAATTGCACATGCGGCGGAACGGCTGATTCTCGTATTCGCGGTGGGCTTGCGGCGCTTGCACCACGGCCACGTCGGGCGTGACGAAATGGCGCGCCAGGCTGGATAGCCAATTGGGCGTGACGACGTAATCGGCATCGACCACGCCGACCACTTCGGCGCGCGGATCGGTGACTTTCAGGCCGTAATTGAGCGCGCCAGCCTTGAAGCCGGGCCAATTCTCCAAATGGAAGAAGCGGAACCGCGGGCCGAGCTTGGCGCAATACTCTTCAAGCGGTTTCCACAGCGCCGGGTCCTTGGTGTTGTTGTCGAGGACCAGCACTTCGTAATTGCTGTATTCGAGCGCGGCCAGGCTGTCGATGGTCGCAATGACCATGTCCGGCGGCTCGTTGCAGCAGGCCAGATGAATCGAGGCGAAGGGTTCTTCGGCGGCGGTCAGCGGCTCCTGCATGTGGAATTGGCGTTTCCAGTGCTTGCGGTACATGACTTCGGCGAATTCGAAGCCATTGCTCAGAAACACCGCCACCGTGGCCATCGAAGCCATGATGAGTGCCCACAGCGCGACCGAATCGCGGGTCGACAGGTAGTAGTCGACCGGCGTGGCAATGGCCACCACGGCGCCGGTCACGCAGATTTGCAGCATCAGGCTGAAGGTGAGCCGGCCGCCCCAGCGGAAGTCGCTGAACTTGTAGCTGGAAAAGGCCATGAGGAAGAAGGCGACGATCGAGGCGATGAGCGCCTTGTTCACCCAGTTGGTGTCCTCGCGCACCTTGCCGGCGAGCGGGAATTTGGCGTCGCGGTCGGCGTTGTAGATGCCCCAGTAGGGCCCGGCCCAGCCCTCGACTTCGACCTTCCAGGGCTGGTCGTAGGCCTCCATCAGGTAGTAGTCGAGCTTGCGTTCGGCCGCCACGGTCATGAATTCGCGGATGTAGCGCGCCTCGTTTTCCACCGACGGCACGGCGGCGCCGATGACCGGACCCTTGCTCGGCCAGCCGGTTTCGCCGATGACGATGCGCTTCTTGGGGAAGGCCTTCTGCAGCTCGAAATAGCGGTCGAGCGTCTGGTCGACGCCGCGCTCGATCGGCACGCCCTCGTGGTAGGGCAGCAGATGCACGCCGATCACATCCACATGCTTGGCCAGCTCCGGGTACTTGAGCCAGATGTGCCAGGGCTCGGTGGTGGTGACCGGCTTGCTGGTCATGCGGCGCGCGCGGTCGAGGTAGTCGATCAGCTGGGCGACGGTGAGGTCGCCGCGCAGCAGGGTCTCGTTGCCGACGATCACGGCGTCGATGTTCTTGTAGCGGCGCACCGCCTGCATGGCGGCGGCCAGTTCGCGCTCGTTGGCGTCCATGTCGCGCGCCAGCCAGGCGCCGGTGGTCACGCGCAGGCCGGCGTCGGAGGCGGCGCGCAGGATGTGCGGCAGTTCCAGCGACGAATACAGCCGCAGCCGCGAGCTTTGCGTGGCGAGCTGCTTGATGTCTTCCTCGATCTCCTGATCGCTCGGGAAGACCTTGGAAATCGGGCCCTGGTCGCGCCGGTAGGCGTTGTAGGCGAAGCCGCGGATTTCGCCGGAGTCGTAGTCGGGGAAGACGGCATCGCGGTTGAAGCGGGCCCAGATGCCGAAATTGAGCGCCGACACGACGGCGGCGATCACGAAGGCGACCAGCGCGCGGCGGAATCGGCTGCGCGGCTTGGGAATCGAAGGATTCATGCGGGTGGCGGGTCTCGGAACGAGGTCGCGGCGGGGCGGCGGAACGGCCCCGTCTTACGGCGGGATGCGACTATAAATCAGGGCTTTCGGCACAATCGCGCCGCTCCAGCCCGGGCAGCGGCGGCGCGATGTTGCGCCGCTGCCGCAGCCCGCCCCGGCCGGTTTGTATCGGCCTGAAACCCAGACGAAATCCCATGCCCTCGCCCTTTTCCCTCGCCCGCCTGCGCCTGCTCCCGTGGCGCCTTCTTGCCGTGGTGGCTGCGGCGGTCGCCGCGGCACTCGCGGTGCGCTACGGCTTGATGCAGAACGACGAGCTGGCCGTTGCCTGCGCGCGCCAGGCCGAGGGGCTGGCCTGCGATGCGCGCGCCGCGTTTCCGCAGCTGTTCATGGAGAACCGGCTCGGCTGGCTGGCGCTGGCGGCCGGTGTGCTGGCTTTCGTGTTCGGTCGGCCGGGGCTGGGCTGGATTGCCGTGACCCTCGGCGCGGCCGGGCTGGTGCTGTACTGCTACGACCTGTCGGCCGTGGGTGCGGTGCTGGGCGGCGTGGCGGTGCTGCGCGGGCCGCTGGCGCCGGTGAGCCAGGCGCGCGCCTGAGCCGGTCCGCCCAGGCCGCCGAGGCCGAGCACCAGCCCCAGCAGCATCCAGCCGACGCCGTCCGGATTGGTCGGCTCGACCGCCCAGCGCACGACGGCGCCGAGCGCGATCAGCAGGCCGAGCCCGATCTCGGCGCGGCTCGCCGCCGGCCAGCGCGCGCCTAGCGCGAGCGGCAGCGCCAGCCCCAGTTCGAGCGCGCCGATGGCATAGAGCTGCCACGGAAAGTCGCGGTAGCGCGCATCGACCGCGAGCAGCAGCGCGCCGACCGCCGCGCCAAACAGGATCAGCGCGCGCAGCCGGGCAATCATCTGCAGGGGCGTGGTGGCGCGCATGTCCTCGACCGCGCCGGTGACCGGCAGCGGCGCCGGCGCGGCGGGCGCCGTGGCCGAGCGTTGCGCCGCCAGCTGCGCCGCGCCGGCGATGCCGGGCTGGGCCTCGGCAGCGGCGGCGGGCGAGGGGTCGTCGGCGCCGCCGGCCGCGCGGCCGAGCGCCTGCGCCGCCAGCAGCGCCAGCAGCAGGCTCAGCACGGTGATGGCGCCCAGGCTCAGCCATTCGGCCGGATTGCGGTAGGCGAGCAGCGCGTGGCCGTGCTGCAACCACAGCACCGCGCCGGCAAACAGGCCCAGCAGCCCGCCTGCTGCCGCGACCGCCGGCGCCGACGGCGCGGCAGCGGCCGCCGTGGCGCCCAGCTTGCGCGCCGCGCCCAGCCCGCCGAGCGCCAGCCCCGCGCCGATCGCCAGCCCGATCAGCGCCGCCAGCCCTACCTGCGGCGCATCGCGCCGATTGGCCACCGGCCCGTCGAAGCCGAACTTGCGCTCCAGCTCGACCGTGTAGAAGCCCCAGTAGCCGCCGGCCGTGCCCTCGCTCAGCCGCTTCCACGGCTGGTCGATGGCCTCGATCAGGTTGTAGCGCCAGCCCTTTTCCTTGACGTGGGCGGCGAGCGCCCGCACGAAGCTGGCCTGATTGACCAGACTCGGCACCGAGCCTTCGCGGCGTCGGCCTTCGCTCGGCCAGCCGACCTCGCCGATCATCAGTTCGCGGCCCGGAAAGGCCGCCTCGACCTTGGCCATCGTCGCGTCCAGATGCGGAATGGCGGTCTCGATGGGCACCGGGATGTCCTCCCAGAACGGCAGGATGTGCACGGTGATGAAGTCGACCGCCGGCGCCATGGCCGGATGCTTGAGCCAGAACTCCCACACGTCGGCATAGGTGAGCGGCAGCTTGGTCCGCTCGCGCACGTAATCCAGATAGCCCTTGAGCCGGAACTCGGGCTGGTCGCGCCGCAGCAGCACCTCGTTGCCGACGATGATCGCGCTCACCACGTCGGCATTGGCATTGGCCACCGCGATCGCGCGATCGAGCTCGACCCGGTTCTTGGCATCGTCCTGGCCGATCCAGATGCCGAGCAGCACCTTCATGCCGTGCTTGCGCGCCAGCTCGGGCACGCGGTCGAGGCCCTGATCGACCGAATAGGTGCGCACGCAGCCGAACATCTCGGACAGGTGGGCCAGGTCTTCGTCGATCTGCTCGGGCGGCACCACAAAGCCGGCGTTGAACGGCGTCTGGCCGGGCTTGTGGTACGGCGAATAGGACGTGCACTGGAACTTCTCGCCCGGCGCGCGGGCGAAGGGCGGCACGTCGACGAGGCGGTTGCTCTGCCACACCAGCACCGCGAGCGCGGCGATGGCGAGCAGATGCAGCAGCAGGAAGGCGCGCAGGCGCAAGGGCGTCATGAGGCGGTCCGGGAGGGGTGAAGACGGCGGCGCGCGAGTTTGCCTGATGCCGCCCGCGCGTCGACCGGCGCCGGCCGGCGGCGTTCAGCCCACGCGGCGCAGCCCGTCGACGATGCGTACCCGCGCCGAATGCCAGGCCGGCAGCGCGCCCGCCACCAGCCCCACCGCCAGCCCGCAGGCGGCTTGCAGCGCATAGGTCTCGGGCACCACCGGGAACTTGGCAAACACCTTGACCGTGGCCGCATGAAAGCCCTGCGCCACCGGCCCCAGCAGCGCCATCGCGATGGCGGCGCCGATGGCCGCCAGCAGCAGCGCCTCGGCCATGACCAGCGCCGCCACCGTGCCGGGCGCAAAGCCCAGCGCCTTGAGCGTCGCGTACTCGGCGATGCGCTCGCGCGCGGTCATCGCCATGGTGTTGGCGGCCACCGCCATGATGATGACGATCACCACATAGCTCACGCCCCGGATCGCCACCACGATGGTCTCGACCATCGAGATGAAGCCGAGCTGGAACGCCTTCTCGGTCTCGGTCAGCGTCTCGGCCAGCGAGCTGCGGAAGCCGTCGTCGATCTGCTTCGAGATTTCGGCGCCGGCCGTGGCGTCGGCGATCTGCACCACGAACACGCCCACCTGATTGGCGCGCGCCGGCGCGGACGTCTTGAGCGTCTCGTTGAGATAGTCGTAATGGAAATACATCTGCCGCGTGATCGCGGTGTCGTCGCGGCCGTCGTAGATGGCGCGCACGTTGAACTCCCAGTTGCCGGGGTAGATCGTGCCCTTGAGCGTGATGCGGTCGCCGAGCTTGAAGCCGTAGAGCGCGGCCAGCTCGCGGCCGATGGCGGCGCCCTGGCGGTCGCGCATCAGGTCGGCGTACTGCGCCGGGTCGAACACGAACTCCGGGTACTGGCGCGCCAGCAGCGCGATGTCGGTCGCGAATTGCGCGAAGAAGTTCTGCGGCTCGCGCCAGATGCCGCCGAACCAGTTCGACACGCCGACGCTCGTCACGCCCGGCTGGGCCGCGATGCGCTCGCGGTAGTACAGCGGCATCGAGAAGGTGAGCGAGATCGAGTTGCGCGTGAACAGCCGCGACGCGCTCGACATGTCGCTGCCGGCATACCAGGCGCGCACCACGGTTTGCAGCAGCCCGAAGGCGAGGATGGCGATCACCAGCCCGAGGATGGTGAGGCCGGCGCGCAGCCGGGCCCGGAACACGTTGCGCAGCACGAGGCGGAGATAGAACACGCGGCGTCCTTCAGTGCGCGGCAAACGGGTTGCGGTCCGACAGCCGACCCTTGTCGAGGTAGGTGGTGCGGCGCGCGGCCTCGCCGGCGCGCGGGTCGTGCGTGACCATCACGATGGTCTTGCCGAGCCGCGCGTTCAGCTCGCCGAGCATGGCCAGCACGTCGGCGGCCGATTGGCGGTCGAGGTCGCCGGTGGGCTCGTCGCAGATGAGCAGCACCGGGTCGGTGACGATGGCGCGCGCGATGGCCACGCGCTGCTGCTGGCCGCCCGACAGCTCGTTGGGATAGTGGCCGGCGCGGTCGGCCAGGCCCACCAGCGCGAGCGCGGTGTCGCAGCGTTCGCGCCGCTCGGCCCGGCCGAGGCGCGTGAGCAGCAGCGGCAGCTCGACGTTCTCGCGCGCGTCGAGCACCGGCATGAGGTTGTAGAACTGGAAGATGAAGCCGACGTTGCGCGCGCGCCAGTCGGCCAGCTCGCTCTCGCCGAGTTGCGTGATGTCGATGCCGTCGACGACCAGCTCGCCCGCGTCGGGCTTGTCGATGCCGGCGATCAGGTTGAGCAGCGTGCTCTTGCCCGAGCCGCTCGGGCCCATCAGCGCGACAAAGTCGCCGGCCGCGATGTCGAGCGTGATGTCGTCGAGTACCGGCACGTCCTGGCCGCCGCGCCGGTAGCGCTTGCTGAGATGACGAAGGCTGACGAGGGGCGAGGCGGTCATGGCGGCGTCCGGGCGCGGCAACGTGCGGTTGCGAATGGCTTCAAACCCCGATTGGTGGCTGACACGGGGCCGGGCGATGCTAGCGCGCTGCGCCGCAGCGTCGCGTGCCGGTCACGCGGGCAATTGCGATGTTGCGGGGCGCCCGTCTTGCCAAACCGGCAAACTGGCAGATCAGGAAGGCGGCACCGACCTTGAGGCGGCGCCGCACTGAATTCATCGTGAAGAGACCATAGGAGAACAGCATGACCGACATCGTCATCGTCGCCGCCGCGCGAACCGCCGTGGGCAAGTTCGGTGGCTCGCTGGCCAAGGTTCCGGCCGCCGAGCTGGGCGCGACCGTCATCCGTGGCCTGCTGCAGAAGACCGGCCTGGCCGGCGAACAGATCAGCGAAGTCATCCTCGGCCAGGTGCTGACGGCTGGCGTGGGCCAGAACCCGGCGCGTCAGGCCATCATCAAGTCGGGCCTGCCCCAGGGCGTGCCCGGTTTCACCATCAACAAGGTCTGCGGCTCGGGCCTGAAGGCCGTGGCGCTGGCGGTGCAGGCCATCCGTGACGGCGATGCCGACATCGTGATTGCCGGCGGCCAGGAAAACATGAGCGCCAGCCCGCATGTGCTGCCCAACTCGCGCGACGGCGCACGCATGGGCGACTGGAAGCTGGTCGACACCATGATCAACGACGGCCTGTGGGATGTGTACAACCAGTACCACATGGGCATCACCGCCGAGAACGTGGCCAAGAAGTACGGCATCACGCGCGAGCAGCAGGATGCGCTGGCGCTCGGCTCGCAGCAGAAGGCCGCTGCCGCGCAGGACGCCGGCAAGTTCGTCGATGAAATCGTGCCGGTGAGCATTCCGCAGAAGAAGGGCGATCCGGTGCTATTCGCGGCCGACGAGTTCCTCAACCGCAAGAGCAATGCCGAAGCGCTGGCCGGCCTGCGTCCGGCCTTCGACAAGGCGGGCACGGTCACGGCCGGCAATGCCTCGGGCATCAACGACGGCGCCGCCGCCGTGCTGGTGATGACCGCCAAGAAGGCCGCCGAGCTGAACCTGCCGGTGCTGGCGCGCATCGCCAGCTACGCCAGCGCCGGCCTCGACCCGGCCATCATGGGCATGGGCCCGGTGCCGGCCAGCAAGAAGGCGCTGGCGCGGGCCGGCTGGAGCGCCGCCGACCTCGACCTGCTCGAAATCAATGAAGCCTTCGCGGCCCAGGCCTGCGCGGTGCACAACGAGATGGGCTGGGACCTGAGCAAGGTGAACGTGAACGGCGGCGCCATCGCCATCGGTCACCCGATCGGCGCGTCGGGCTGCCGCATCCTGGTGTCGCTGCTGCATGAAATGCAGCGCCGCGATGCGAAGAAGGGCATCGCCAGTCTGTGCATCGGCGGCGGGATGGGGATTGCGCTGACGGTCGAGCGCTGATGGAACGCGCTTCGGCGGCCGTGTATATAGTCTGTGTATATCGCAGCAGCCGGAGCGCTTCATGACCCTGAGCACTGTCTTCACCAACAACCGCACCCAGGCCGTGCGCCTGCCCGCTGATACCCGTTTCCCCGACAACGTCAAAAGGGTCGAGGTGCGGGTGGTGGGCGCCGAGCGGGTCATCGCGCCCGCCGACGCGGTGTGGGACAGCTTCTTTGCCGCCACGCCAGCCGTGACGGCCACCGACGATTTCATGGCCGAACGCGCAAGCCAGCAGCAGCCCGAGCGCGAAGCGTTCTGAGGCGCGCCAGTGCTGCGCTATCTGCTCGACACCAACATCGTCATCCACGTCATCAAGCGCCGTCCGCCCGAGGTGCGCGAGCTGTTCAACCGGCAGCATGGCCGCATGGCGATCTCGGCCATCACCCTGGCCGAGCTGATGCACGGCGCCGAGAAAAGCGCCGATCCGCCGCGCAATCTGGCCGTGGTCGACGACTTCTGCAGCCGGCTCACGGTGCTGCCTTACGGCGAGAAGGCGGCGGCGCATTACGGCGCCATCCGCGCTGCGCTTGAGCTGGCCGGCACGCCGATCGGCGTGAACGATCTGCACATCGCCGCCCAGGCGCGCAGCGAAGGCCTGACGCTGGTCACCAACAATCTGCGCGAGTTCGAGCGCGTGCCCGGCCTGCTGAGCGAGAACTGGGTCGCCTGAGCGGCCACCCGCGCCAGCCTAGAGCGCCGCCTCGCGCGACACCGCCGCCCAAGCGGCACGCCAGGCCCGGCCGAGCAGGCTGTGGCCGCTGCCGGCCACGCGTGCGGTGCCGGTCGCCTCGCTCACCGGCAGCTCGCTCGCATCGCACTGATCGAAGCGCAGCCGGAACAGCGGCTCGGTCGGCAGCAGCGCGTCGCGGCTGCGCTGCACCGCGATCGGCCCGCCATTCACCGACGCCAGCGCCGGCGCATCGAGCGCGGCGAGGCGCAGCCGGTCGATGGCGCCGAGCCGGCAATGCACGGCGCGCGCCTCGGGCCGGTCGGCGATGAAGACGACTTCCGCGCCGGCATTCAGGCGCGCGAGCGCCACCTCGTCGACGAAGGCTTCGCCGCGCTGCGGCCCGGGCGCGACGATGCCGAGCAGCCGCTCGCCGCCGGCGATGACGGTGCCGGGGCGCAGCGCATCGCTGGCGTCGACCACGCGGCCGGCGATGGGCGCGGTCAGCTCCAGCTGGGCCGCGAGGCGTTCGAGCGCGGCGACCTGTTCGCGCGCGCCGTCCCATTGCCGGCGCATGGCTTCGCCGCCGGCGAGCAGGCCGGCATCGAGCGGCTGGCGCTCGACCTGCCAGCGCAGCGCGGCTTCGCGCACGCGGGCGCGGGCCAGTTCGGCATCGAGTTCAGGCGCGCGCAGGCGGGCGAGCAGCTGGCCGGCGGTCACTTCGGCGCCGTCGCGCACCGCCACGTCGACGACTTCGGCCGGCGCGGGCGCGTACAGGCTTTGAGCCTCGTGCGCGCCGATCTGCGCCGGCGCGCCGACATCGCGCTGCCACGGCAGCACCAGCGCGGCGAAGGCCAGCGCCAGCAGCACGGCGCTGCGCCGGGTGGCGCCGTTCCAGCGCAGCTCGGCGCGGCGCTGGCGCCAGACGGCCAGCTCGCTCCACACCGGCCGCGCCAGGAACCAGCCCAGCTCCACCGCCAGCATCAGCAGCCCGAGCGCCTTGAAGAACAGGTGGTAGACGAGCAGCGCGATGCCCAGAAAAACCACCGCGCGGTAAGCCCAGGTGGCGAACGCGAAGGCCACGAGAAAGCGCCGGCGCGGCGCCGCAAAGCGCTCGGGCGGCGGGTCGTTCCAGCCGAACAGCGCGCGCCGCAGCGCCCAGCGGCCGAGCGCGAACGCGCGGTCGTGCAGATTGGGCAGGCCGAGCGCGTCGGAGAGCAGGAAATAGCCGTCGAAGCGCATGAAGGGGCTGGCGTTGATCGCGAGCGTGGCGATCCAGGTGGTGGTGGCGAGCAGGAACATGCCGGCGCGCAGCGGGCCGTCGGGCAGAAAGCTCCAGGCCAGCGTGGCCGCGACCGCGAGCACGCCTTCGGCCGCCATGCCGGCGGCGCCGATGGCCAGGCGCTGGCGCCGCGCCGGCAGCTTCCAGGCGTCGGAGGTGTCGGTGTAGAGCACCGGCACCAGCACCAGGAAGGCGACGCCCATCGTCGGCACGCGGCAGCCAAAGCGGCGCGCGGTGAGCGCATGGCCGAACTCGTGCAGAACCTTGGCAAAGCCGAGCGCCGCGCCCACGCCGACCAGCCCTTGCAGGCCAGCATAGGCGGCGAAGGTGTGGGTGAACTCATCCCAGCGCTGGGCCACGAGGCCGAGGCCGAGCACGGCGGCGGCCGCCAGCAGCCACGCAAAGCGCGCGGTGCAGACCAGCGCGAACGCGGGTGCGAGCCGTTGCAGCAGCGGCTCGGGCCGCAGCAGCGGAATGCGGATGAACAGGTAGTGCTTGAGCAGCCACATCGCATGGCCGAGCCGGCGCGCGCGCGCGATGCGGATGAGCCGCTCGGTGTGCTCGGGCGTGCCGGTGCGCAGCAGGCTGTGGCGCGCGAGGAAGTCGGCGACCGCCTTCACGTCGGCGGCGCCGAGGTCGAGCGTGGTGCGCGCACGGACGGCGGCGACGATGGCCTCGGCCGTGCCGAGCCGCCAGCGCGAGACGATCTCGAACGCGGCCCAGCCGAGCTGGTAGAAGCGGTTGGCCGCCGGGTCGTGCAGCGTCCAGCTCGGCGAGCCGTCGGGCTGGCGCGGGCCGGGATGCAGGCTGAGGTCTTCGCGCAGCGGCGGCAGCGGCTGGGGCTGGCTGGCGGCGAGTGCGGCGGCGGTCACCGGGATGCCGGCACGGGCCAGGTCGAGCGCCGAAGGTGTCGGGCCCGCGCCCGGCAGGCTGGCGGCGCCGCTCACAGCCCCAGCCATTGCCGCGCGGTCGTCAGCGGCCGGCGCAGCGCAAACCAGGCGAGCGGCGCCCAGTCGCCCTGCACCCGCGCCGTGCCGACCTGCCCGATGCGCGGCGGCGTGTCGCCGTCGTCGAAACGCGCCTGCAAGCGGAAGGCCAGGATCCCGTCCTCGCCCGGCTCGGCGCGATAGGCCACGCGCGTGACCGTCGCGCCGTAGGACTCGCCCGGCGCCGCGTTGGGATAGAGCGTGAGCCGCGTGCCCGGCGCCACATGCACCGATTCGGATGCCGGCAGCCATGCCGCCAGCTCCACATGCGCCGGATCGGCCAGCGTCATCACCTTCTCGCCGACCGACACCGCGCGGCCGAGCCAGTCGTCGCGGTCGGAGAACACGACCACGCCGGCGCGCGCGGCGCTCACGCGCAGCCGGCCGAGCTGGCGCGCGCTGGTGTCGGCCTCGATGGTCTTTTCGTCGAGGCGGGCGCGGTCGAGCGCCATGTCGAGCTTGCCCTTGTCGTCGGTGACGGCGCGCTGGGCGCTCTGGCGCCAGGCTTCGGCGGCGGCGTCGCGCGCGTGCGCGGCCAGCGCGCTCTGGCCGGCGAGCGCGGTGGCGTCGAGGCTGAACAGCGGCGCGCCGGCCTCGACCGCCTGATTGGGCAGCACGTCGATGCGGTCGATCACGCCGGTGAGCGGCGCGCGCACCAGGAAGGGTTCGAGCGGCACGACTTCGCCGCGCGCCAGCACGGTGGTGCGCACCGGCAGGCAGGCGGCCAGCAGCAGCGCGGCCAGCGCCCAGCGGCGGCGCTTGCCGGCGCGCAGCCAGTCGCCGGCGCGTTCGCGCAGCGCGCGCTGCGGCGCAAAGCGCGCCTGGGCATGGGCGAAGGCGGCGGCGGCCTCGGTGGCGAGCGGCAGTTCGGCGGCGCTGAAGGGCTCGTCGCGCGCCAGCAGCAGCGCGCCGCTGCCGAAGCGGCCCGGCGGATCGAGCCGCAGCCACAGCGCATGCGCCGGCAGCCAGTGCGGCCAGTCGGCGGCGAGGTCGGGCGGCAGATCGGCGGCGGTGAGCGCGAGCTGGCGCGGCGGCGCGGCGGCAGCGGCAGATGCGGCAGATGCGGCGTCGGCCGGGCTTGCCGCCGCACCGGCCGCAGCCGCCGAGGAAGCATCGCCGCGCAAGGCCGCCGCCGGCAGCGCGCGGAACAGCGCCCCGAGCCATTGCACATACGGCGCGGTCGGATCGGTCTCGGCCAGCCCCGACAGCGCGCTCACCCGGCCCAGTGCGCCGATGGCGCCATCGCGCCACAGCGCCGCCTGCCGGTAGGGCAGCAGCCGCTGCGTCTCGTTGACGATTACAAAGCCGAGCGCGTCCTCCGCCTCGGCCTCGCGCGCCCGGCGCATCAGCAGCAGCAGCGTGCCGAGTTCGCGCGCGCGGGCGTCGGCGGCAGCGCCGGCGGCCAGGCGCGGATCGGGCGCGTTCATTTCGGGAACACGGCCCAGCCGCTCATGCCCGGCAGCAGCGCGGCGCCGTCGCCTTCCACCACGCCGGTCACGGCGACCGACTGGCTCACCGGATCGATCTGCGCGCCCAGCCGCACGATGTGCGCCGGAAAGCTGCGGCCCAGCTCGTCGATGTCGATGGAGAACTTGCTGCCCGGCTTGAGCCAGACCAGCCATTTGGACGGCAGCACCAGCCGCAGTTCCAGCTGGCCGGTTTCCACGATGTCGAGGATCGGCGTGCCCGGCGCCACCACCTGGAAGGCCGCCGCCGAGCGCTTGGCCACGCGGCCGGCAAACGGCGCCGCCACGCTGCACTTGGTGAGCACGGTCTGCATGTAGCTCACCTCGGCCTGGGCTTCGCGGGCGCGCGCCTCGGCCTGTTCCACGTCGAGTTTGCTGATGGAATTGAGCTCGGCCAGCCGCGAATTCACTTTCACCAATTGCCGCGCCGCATCGAGCGAAGCCTCGGCCTTGGCGAGCTGGGCGCGCTGGGTGCCGCATTCAAAGCTCACCAGCTGCTGGCCGCGCTTGAAGCTGCCGCCTTCCGGCACCGGCAGCGCGACGATGCGCGCGCCGATCTCGCTGGCCACCGTGACCGCATTGGGCGACACCAGCTGGGTGCGGATGCGGTTGTCGGCCGGCAACTCGGCGGCCTGGGCGGCGGGCGCCAGCGGCGCCGCCATGAGCGCGGCAACTGCGGCCGCGCGTACTGCTTTCAGCATCACTTCGTCTCCGTCGTCCCCACCAGCTTGCTCTGCCAGCGCGATTCGGCGCCGGCAAAGGCCTGGGTCAGCGAGGCTACATCCTGGCCGGTGGCTTCGACCGGCAGCGGATCGAGGCCGAGCGTGGCGCCGATCTGGCCGTAGGCGTTCTGCAATTCGCCATAGCTCTGGTACTGGCGCAGCTGCGACAGCACCGCATTGGCGCCGGCCAGAATGCTTTGCAGCCGCGCCTGGGCATTGGCTTCGACCGCGTTCTCGGTCTGGTTGAGGATGCGCTGCTCGACGCCGGCCAGATCGCTCTCCAGCTCGAACTGGCGCAGCCGGCCTTCGTAATCGGCCCAGGCCACATGCACCTGCGTCAGCACCGCCATGCCGAGCGCCACCTTCTGCTCGCGCGCCACCGCCAGTTGCGCATCGGCCGCGCCGCGGATGGTCCTGGCGTTGAAGACGTTGAGCAAATTCCAGCTCACGCGCAGGCCGGCATCGGCCCAGCCCTGGTTCACCAGATAGCGGTTGCTGTCGTAGTGCTCGCCCACGCTCAGCTCCAGCCCGGGCAGCAGCTTGGCGACCGCCTTGCGCGTCTCGGCCACGCCGATGCGCTCGGTGTAGCGCGCCTCGATCAGCTCGGGCCGGTTGGCGAAGGCCAGTTCCTCGGCCTGCGCCAGATCGATGCCGAGCGCCGGCGTGACCAGCGCCCCCGGCGGCGCGATGTCGTAGCGCTGCCCCGGCGTCAGATTCATGAGCGCGGCGAGGCGCGGCTTGGCCTGCACCAGCCCGTTGCGGATGAGCGTGAGCTGGCGGATCACGTCGAGCAGCTGGCGCTGATAGGCCAGGGTTTCGAGCGGCGGCCGCAGGCGTTCGGCCTCGACCGTGCGCGAATCGGCCAGCGCGACATTGGCCTTCTTCAGCAGGCTGTCGATCGGCGCTTCGAGCCGCTGGGCCGCGAGCGCCTGCCACCACAGCTGGCGCACCTGCTGCACCACCTGATGCGCGACGCGCCGACGGCGCTCCTGCAGGATGAGCGCGCGGTCGGCCTGCTGCTGGGCCGAGTACCAGCTCACGCCAAAGTCGAGCACGTTCCAGGACAGGCCCAGATCGGCGTTCAGCCGGGTGCGCTCCGACGAGTAGGACGGCGCGAGCGATTGCCGGCCGGTCACCACATCGACCGACGACGAGGCCAGCTCGTTGCTGCGCGACGAATAGCCGGCGCCGGCCACGATGCGCGGCAGCAGATCGAGATTGGCGAGGTCGAGCTGGCGCTGGCCGAGCGCCTCTTCCATCAGCTTGACGCGGTAGTCGAGGTTGTACTTGAGCGTGCGCGCGAGGGCTTCTTCGAGCGTGACCGGGCCGGCGGGCGCCTGCTGGCCGCTGACCAGCGCGGCGCGCTCGGCGGCGGCGGCATGGGCGGTAGCTTCGGCATCGAACGGCCGGGGCGTGACGGCGCAGCCGGTGACCAGCGCCACCGCAAGGGCGAGCGGCAGCAGGCGCAGGCCGCGCAGGGCGGCGGCGCGCGGTTGGGGGACGAGGGCGAGGTCGGCTGGCATGGCGTGCTGGGCGAGGTTCATGGCCTGCGGTCTTTCTGGGTCGGGGTCCGGTGTGGAGATCAGAGGCGGTCGGCAAGGCCGAGCAGCGCGGCGAGTTCGTCGGCAAAGGCGGTGTCGCCGTGGTGGTCGAGCTGGCGGCTGAAGCCGGCGCGGCCGGGCGGCGGCGTGGCGCCGGAGCGGTCGGCGGCGGCGTCGGCCCGGGCCAGCGGCGCCAGCGCGTCGGGCAGGGCGGCGCGCGGGCCGGCGGCGCCGAGGTCGATGTCGATCTCGGTCCTCACGCTGTTGCCGTTCTGGTCGGTGAGCGTGACCTCGACCCGCACCCGGCCCGACTGGCCCGGCGGCACGCTGCCGCTGAACGTGCCGCGCGCCGGATCGAAATGCAGCCAGGCCGGCAGCGCGCGGCCGTTGACCAGCCGCACCGTGAGCGAGAAGCGGGTGTTCGGATCGCGCACGGTGAACGTGCCGTCGGGCAGGCCAAAGCTGAAGGCGCTGCCGGCGGCGATGCGCTGCTCGCCGGCCAGCGGCCGGGCCGCGAGCGGCACCGGGAGCGAGGGCGAGAAGCCGATGCCCGGCAGGCTGAACGGCGCCGGCTCGGGCGCAGGCGCAGGCGTGGGCGCCGGCGGCGTGCGATCGACAAAGCGCGTGCCGTCGAAGCTGCTGTCCGGCGGACTGCCGGCCGGCGCCGGCGGCAGCTGGATGACCGGCAGCAGCACCGGATCGGAACCGACCGGCGCCGGCGCGGGTGCGGCTTGCGGCAGCGGCATGGGCGCCGGCGCCGGCAGCACGGCCGGGACCGGCACCGGTGCCGGCGTGGGCGTGGGGGCAGGCGTGGGCGCCGGTGCGGGCGGCTCGGTCTGGGCATAGCCGGGACCGGTCACCGAGCCGGTCAGCGCATTGCCGGCCGCATCGACGATGCCGCTGCCGGCGCCGTCGAGCGCCAGCCGCACATTGCCGGTACCGGCCAGCGCGCCGACGCTGACGATCCAGGTGCGCGCATCGACCTGGGTCAGGCCGGCGATGCGGCCGCTGGCCGTGCCGTCGAGCACCAGGCGCAGATCGGCCGCGTCGAGGCCGGTGACGGCTTCGCTGAAGCGCAGCTCGAAGCGCTGGGTCGCGGGCGCGGCCGGGTCGGCGTCGAGCAGGACGATGGCGTCGAGCGTGGGCGCGCCGTGGTCGACGGCGAAGGCGATGCCGGGCTGGCTGGCGGCGAGCGGATTGCCGGCCAGATCGGTGACGCTGGCGCCGGCGGCCAGGTCGAGCGCCAGGCTGCCGTCGCCGGCCGCCGCCACGCTCACGACCCAGTTGCGGCCGTCGTCGCTGCTCAGCCCGGTGATGCGGCCGCTGGCGCTGCCGGTGCTGCGCAGCACGAAGTCGCCGGCATCCAGCCCGGTCACCCCCTCGTCGAAGCGGATGACGAAGTTGATGCTGGCGCCGTTGGGCAGCGAGGCCACCGCCTCGGCGGCGCCGGCGCTCGGGCCCACGCCGTCGAGCTGCACCGCGAGCGTGGTGGCCGGCAGATCGAGCACGGCGGCGCTGCCGGCGGCATTGCGCAGCACCGCGCCGTCGAGCGCGAGCGCGGCGCTGCCGGCCGGCGCGAGGCTGCTGGCGTTGTCGCCGGCCTGCACCGTGTAGCTGAAGATCAGCCGGTCGCCCTCGGTGCGCACATAGCGCGCGAGCCGCGTGATGCCGCCGACCTCAAGCGCCAGCGTCGGCGTGCCGCCGCTGGTGTCGAGCAGCACCGGCATGTCGAAGCCGACGCTCAGCAGCACGCTGCTGCCGGCGCCGTGGCTGCCGCCGGCATCGACCAGCGTGACCTCGGTCGCGCGCGGCGCGGCGGCCACGTCGATGGCGATGCTGGCATCGGCCACGAGTGCCCCGCCGCTGCCGCTGTTGCCGAGATCGCTGAGCGCGAGGCTGAGCGTGGCGCTGCCGTGGAAGCCGGCGCCGGGCGTGTAGCCGAGGCCGTCGAGCGCGGCGCGCAGGTCGGCCAGCGTGCCTTCGATGACGAGGCTGGCGTCATCCGTGCCGTCGCCGCTGACGAACTCGATGCCGGTGCTGCGCGCCAGCGTGAGGCTGCCGTGATCGACCGCGAGGCTCAGCCGCAGCAGGCCGCTGCCGGCATCGATGTCGGCCAGCGCGATGGCATTGCCGCCCGCCGTGCCGAAGACCAGCGCCAGCCCTTCGCCGACCGACGCCGTGGCCGGCGCGGTGACGACCGGCGCGTCGTTGACGGCGGCGATGTCGAGCCGGATGACGGCGCTGGCGGCTTCGCTGTGCGCGCCGCCGCTCAGGCCCGGATCGGCGCCGATGTTGCCGCCGTCGTCGACCGTCAGCGACAGCGTGACGCTGCCGTTGGCGTCGGGCGCGGCGCGGTAGACCAGCCCGCTGGCGGCGAGGAAGGCGTTGAGGTCGGCGAGCGAGCCGCTGAGCGTCAGCGCGCCGCCGCTGCCGCTCACCGTCACGCCGGCGCCTGCCGTGGCGACGAGGCTGCCGCTCTCGACCGAGAAGCTGGCGCTGTAGCTGCTGCCGGACGCTGCGGCCGCAAGGCCGATGCCGCCGCCCGTGAGCGAGCCGACCAGACCGCCAACCGGGAACGAGCCGGAAATCAGGCTCTTGTCCACATCGGAAATGACGATGCCGGTGATGGCGACCGAGCCGTCCTCGTCGAGCGCCAGCGTGGCCGGTACGACCAGCGTCGGCGCATCGTTGATGTCGGCGATCGTGAGCTGGGCGGCGCCGTTCCAGCTCGACAGCGACGAACTGCCGCCGCGCGTGCCGGCGTCGATCGTGCCGCGCGCGGCGCCGTCGGTGAGCGTGCCGTCCGTGCCGTCCCAGGCTGCAAAGTTGAGACCGGCGAATCCGCCGTTGGCGCCGTCGGGCGTGAAGCGCAGCAGGGCGTACTGGCCCAGCGCAAGCGCTTCGCCGGTCGACACGCTGCCGACCGCAAACCAGCTCGCGCCGCCATCGGTGCTGTAGGCCCAGCCGCCGTTGCCGCTGGCCGAGGTCAGGGCCAGGCCGAGGGCGGCGCCAGCGTCGGCATCGATGGCGCCGGCGCTGGCGAGCAGGTCGGCCACGCTGATTTCGCGCGCCGTGTCCTCGTCGGTGGCGGGGATCGCGATGACGCCGGTGCGGGTGAGCAGCGGCGCGTCGTTCACGTCGGCGACCGCGAGGCTGGCGGTGCTGCCTGCGGCCGAGAACGCCGTCGTGCCGCCGCCGCTGGCGGTATTGGCCGAGCTGACCGCGCCAGTCGCGCTGGCCGAGCCGCTCGTGCGGTCCCAGGCCACAAAGCTGATCGAGGCCGTCTCGCCGTTGAGGCCGTCGGGCGTGTAGCGCAGCTGGGTTGCCGCGGTGAGCAGCGCGGCGCTAGAAGCGCTGACGCTGCCGAGCGCGGTCCAGGTGGCGCCGCCGTCGGTGCTGAAGGCCCAGCTGCCGTTGCCGACCAGACCGGTCACGGCAATGCCGCCGAGCGCGCCCGAGTCCACATCGCCGCTGCCTGCACTGGCAAGCAGATCGGCGACCGAATAGACCGCCGCCGTGTCCTCGTCGGTGCCGGCGAGGCTGAAGCTCGCGGTGGCGAGCGTCGGCGCATCGTTCACGTCGGCGACGACGAGGCTGGCGGTCGCGGCCGTGGCCGAGAACGCCGTCGTGCCGCCACGAGTGCCGGTGTCCGCCGAGCTGACGCTGCCCGTCGCGCTGGCCGAGCCCGTCGTGCGATCCCACCCGACGAAGCTGATCGACGCCGTCTCGCCATTGAGCCCATCGGGCGTGTAGCGCAGCTGCGTGGCCGACGAAAGCAGCGCCGCATTGCTGGCGCTCACGCTGCCGAGCGAAGTCCAGGTCGTGCCGCCGTCGGTACTGAACGCCCAGCTGCCGTTGCCGGCGAGGCCGGTCACGGCAATGCCGCCGAGCGCGCCTGAGTCCGCATCGCCGCTGCCTGCACTGGCAAGCAGATCGGCAACCGAATAGACCGCCGCCGTGTCCTCGTCGGTACCGGCGAGGCTGAAGCTCGCGGTGGCGAGCGTCGGCGCGTCGTTCACGTCGGCGACGGCGAGGCTGGCGGTCGCGGCGGCGGTCGAGAAGGCCGTTGTGCCACCACGCGTGCTGGCGTCCGTCGAGCTGACGCTGCCGGTCGTGCTGGCCGAGCCGCTGGTGCGGTCCCACCCGACGAAGCTGATCGACGCCGTCTCGCCATTGAGCCCATCGGGCGTGTAGCGCAGCTGGGTCGTCGAGGTGAGCAGCGCCGCGCTGCTCGCGCTGACGCTGCCGAGCGAAGTCCAGGTCGCGCCGCTGTCGGTGCTGAAGGCCCAGCTGCCGTTGCCGACCAGACCGGTCACGGCAATGCCGCCGAGCGCGCCGCTGTCCACATCGCCACTGCCCGCGCTGGCGAGCAGATCGGCGACCGAGTAGACGGCCGCCGAGTCCTCATCCGTGCCGGCGAGGCTGAAGCTCGCGGTGGCGAGCGTCGGCGCATCGTTCACGTCAGCGATCGCGAGGCTGGCGCCGGCGAGCGTGCTCGACAGTGCCGAGCTGCCGCCGCGTGTGCCGGCGTCGATCGTGCCGCGAGCGGCGCCGTCGGTGAGCGTGCCGTCGGTCCCGTCCCAGGCCGCGAAGTTGAGCGTCGCGGTCTCGCCGTTGGCGCCGTCGGGCGTGTAGCGCAGCAGCGCGTACTGGCCGAGCGCGAGCGCCTCGCCGGTCGACACGCTGCCGACCGCAAACCAGCTCGCGCCGGCATCGGTGCTGTATTGCCAGCTGCCGTGGCCGCTGGCCGAGGTGATGGCCAGACCGACGGCGGCGCCCGCATCCACATCGCTGGCGCCGGCACTGGCAAGCAGATCGGCCACGCTGAATTCGCGCGCCGTGTCCTCGTCGGTGGCGCTGAGGGTGAGGCTCGCGGTGGCGAGCGTCGGCGCGTCGTTCAGGTCGGCGACCGCGAGACTGGCGGTCGCGCTCGCGGCCGAGAAAGCGCTGCCGCCGCCGCTGTCGGCCGAGCTGACCGAGCCGGTCGTGCTGGCCGCGCCGCTGCTGCGGTCCCAGGCCACAAAGCTGATCGAGGCCGTCTCGCCATTCAGCCCGTCGGGCGTGTAGCGCAGCTGCGTGGCCGAGGTGAGCAGTGCGGCACTGGAAGCGCTGACGCTGCCGAGCGAAGTCCAGGTCGCGCCGCCGTCGGTGCTGAAGGCCCAGCTGCCGTTGCCGACCAGACCGGTCACGGCAATGCCGCCGAGCGCGCCGCTGTCCACATCGGCGCCGCCGGCGCTGGCGAGCAGATCGGCGACCGAATAGACCGCTGCCGTGTCCTCGTCGGTACCGGCAAGAGTGAAGCTCGCGGTGGCGAGCGTCGGCGCATCGTTCACGTCGGCGACCGCGAGGCTGGCGGTGCTGGCGCTGGCCGAGAAGGCGCTGCCGCCGGTGCTGTCGGCCGAGCTGACCGCGCCGGTCGCGCTGGCCGCGCCGCTCGTGCGGTCCCAGGCCACAAAGCTGATCGAGGCCGTCTCGCCGTTGAGGCCGTCGGGCGTGTAGCGCAGCTGGGTTGCCGAGGTAAGCAGCGCGGCGCTGGAAGCGTTGACGCTGCCGAGGCTGGTCCAGGTCGCGCCGCTGTCGGTGCTGAATTCCCAGCTGCCGTTGCCGACCAGACCGGTCACGGCAATGCCGCCGAGCGCGCCCGAGTCCACATCGCCGCTGCCTGCACTGGCAAGCAGATCGGCAACCGAGTAGACGGCCGCCGTGTCCTCATCGGTGCCGGCGAGGCTGAAGCTGGTGCTGCCGAGCGTCGGTGCATCGTTCACGTCGGCGACGACGAGGCTGGCGGTCGCGGTCGCGGCCGAGAACGCCGTCGTGCCGCCGCGCGTGCCGGTGTCCGCCGAGCTGACGCTGCCCGTCGCGCTGGCCGAGCCGCTGGTGCGGTCCCAGGCGACGAAGCTGATGCTGGCCGTCTCGCCGTTGAGGCCGTCGGGCGTGTAGCGCAGCTGGGTCGCCGAGGTGAGCAGCGCCGCATTGCTGGCGCTGACGCTGCCGAGCGCAGTCCAGGTCGCGCCGCTGTCGGTGCTGAATTCCCAGCTGCCGTTGCCGGCGAGGCCGGTCACGGCAATGCCGCCGAGCGCGCCTGAGTCCGCATCGCCGCTGCCCGCGCTGGCAAGCAGATCGGCGACCGAGTAGACCGCCGTCGTGTCCTCGTCGGTACCGGCGAGGCTGAAGCTGGACGTGGCAAGCGTCGGCGCATCGTTCACGTCGGCGACGGCGAGGCTGGCGGTCGCGGCCGTGGCCGAGAACGCCGTCGTGCCGCCGCGCGTGCCGGTGTCCGCCGAGCTGACGCTGCCCGTCGTGCTGGCCGAGCCCGTCGTGCGATCCCACCCGACGAAGCTGATCGACGCAGTCTCGCCATTCACGCCATCGGGCGTGTAGCGCAGCTGCGTGGCCGAGGTGAGCAGCGCCGCGCTGCTCGCGCTGACGCTGCCGAGCGAAGTCCAGGTCGCGCCGCCGTCGGTACTGAACGCCCAGCTGCCATGGCCGGCCAGACCGGTCACGGCAATGCCGCCGAGCGCGCCGCTGTCCACATCGCCACTGCCCGCGCCGGCGAGCAGATCGGCGACCGAGTAGACGGCCGCCGTGTCCTCATCCGTGCCGGCGAGGCTGAAGCTTGCGGTGCCGAGCGTCGGCGCATCGTTGACCGCGGCGACATTGGCATCGAGCGTGCCGAGCGCCGCCGAGAACGCCGTCGTGGCGCCGGTCGCGCTGGCGTCAGCGGTCGAGCGCGTGCCCGAGGTCGAGGCGCTGCCGGTGCTGCCGTCCCAGGCGCGATAGCCGAGCTGGGCGGTCTCGCCGTTGTGGCCGTCGGGCGCGTAGCGCAGCTCGGTCGCGCCGCTCAGCAGCAGCGCCGCGCTGTCGCCGACGGCGCCGACATCGGTCCAGCTGCTGCCGCCGTCGGTGCTGAACTGCCAGTGGCCGAGGCCGCTGGCCGAGGTGATGGCCACGCCGAGCGCGTCGCCATCCAGGTCGCCGGCGCCATTGCCGGCCAGCAGCGTGGCGACCGTGAGCGGCGTGCTCGGCGCGTCCTCGGTGGTATCGACCGAGGTCGGCACGGGCACCAGCGTCGGCGCATCGTTGACTTCGGCGACGGCAAGGCTGGCGGTCGCCGTCGCGGCCGAGAACGCCGTCGTGCCGCCGCTGGCGCCGGTGTCGGCCGAGCTGACCGCGCCGGTGCTGCTGGCCGTGCCGCTCGTGCGGTCCCAGGCCACGAAGCTGATGCTGGCGGTCTCGCCATGCACGCCGTCGGGCGTGTAGCGCAGCTGGGCGGCCGAATCGAGCAGCGCGGCGCTGCTGGCGCTGACGCTGCCGAGCGCGGTCCAGGTCGCGCCGCTGTCGGTACTGAATTCCCAGCTGCCGTTGCCGACCAAGCCGGTCACGGCAATGCCGCCCAGCGCGCCCGAGTCCACGTCGGCGGCGCCGGCGCTGGCGAGCAGATCGGCGACGGAATAGGTCGCGGCGGTGTTCTCGTCGCTGCCGGCGAGGCTGAAGCTGGTGCTGGCCAGGGTCGGCGCGTCGTTCACGTCGGTGACGATCAGGCTGCTCAGGTCGCTCACCGCCGAGAAGGCACTGCTGCCGCCGGTGGTCGAGGCATCGGCCAGCGCGCGCGTGCCGGTGGTGGAAGCGCTGCCCACGCTGCCGTCCCAGGCGCGGAAGCTGAATTGCGCGGTCTCGCCGTTGGCGCCATCGGGCAGGTAGTGCACCAGGGTGGCGTTGCCGAGCAGCAGGGCGGCGCTGTCGCTGACCGTGCCGAAGCTGGTCCAGCTGCTGCCGCCGTCGGTGCTGAACTGCCAGTTGCCGTGCGCGGCGACGGCGGTGACGGCGATGCCGAGCGTGTCGCCGTCCACATCCGCGCCGCCAAAGGTCGACAGCAGCGTGGCGATGCTGAACGGGCTGTTCGGCGTGTCCTCGTCGGTGACGATGGAGGCCACGGTCGACACCAGCGTCGGCGCATCGTTGACCTCGGCGACGGCCAGGCTGGCGGTCGCCGCGCCGGCCGAGAACGCCGTCGTGCCGCCGCTGGCGCCGGTGTCGGCCGAGCTGACCGCGCCGGTCGTGCTGGCCGAGCCCGTCGTGCGGTCCCAGGCCACGAAGCTGAGCGAGGCGGTCTCGCCATGCACGCCGTCGGGCGTGTAGCGCAGCTGCGCGGCCGAATCGAGCAGGGCCGCGCTGCCGGCGCTGACGCTGCCGAGCGCGGTCCAGGTCGTGCCGCCGTCGGCGCTGAATTCCCAGCTGCCGTTGCCGACCAGCCCGGTCACCGCAATGCCGTCGAGCGCGCCCGAATCCACGTCGGCCGCGCTGGCGCCGGTGAGCAGATCGGCGACCGAATAGGTCGCGGCGGTGTTCTCGTCGGTGCCGGTCAGGCTGAAGCTCGTCGTGCCGACGGTCGGCGCATCGTTGACCGCGCCGACGACGAGGCTGGCGCTGTCGCTCGCGCTGGAGAAGGCGGTCGTGCCGCCGTTCACGCTCGCATCCACCTTCGTGCCTTCCTGGCCGGCGGTCGCGCCGCTCTGGTCCCAGGCGCGGTAGCTGACGCTGGCGCTGTCGCCATTGCTGCCGTCGGGCAAAAAGCGCAGATGGTCGCTGGCGCGCAGCAGCAGGGCGCTGCTCTCGCTCACGCTGCCCACGGCGCTCCAGCTGCTGCCGTCCAGGCTGTACTGCCAGCTGCCGTTGCTGCCGCTCAGGCCGGTGATGGCGATGCCCTCGACCGCGCCGGAGTTGAGGTCGCTGACGCTGCCGCCGAGCAGATCGGCGACGGTCTGGCCGGCCGTGGCGCCGTCGTCCTCGGTGATGCCGGTGAAGCTCGGCGCGGATGGCGTCAGCACCGGCGCCTCGGGCGTCTCGACGACGGTGACCGACACGGTATCGGTGGCGTTGCTGTAGGCGGTCCGGGCGCCGGCCGAGACGGTCAGCGACCAGCCCGCGAGCGTGCCGATGTCGCCGCCGGTGTCGTCGACCACGTACAGGCCCCAGCTGCCGTTGCCGTTGCCGCCCTGGAAGGTGGCCAGGGACGCGCCCCAGCTGCCGCTCACGCCGGGGAAGCTGTCGGCGCTGATGCCGTTGTTGTTGGGCCGGAAGCTGCCGCTGGTCGTGCTGCTGGTCAGCAGGCTGGCGGCGGCATCGCTGAAGGTGAGGGTGGTGTTCGACGGCCGGCCGCTGATGTCCGACATCAGGATCACGCCGCGTCCGTCCGGGCCGACCAGCAGGATGTCGAGGTCGCCGCTGAAGGTGTGGGTCAGGTTGTTGAGCGTGACGGTGACGCTCTCGATGCTGCCGACGAGGCCGCTGACGTTGATGCTGCTCGGATAGAGCGAGGCAATGCCGGAGGTGCCGCTGACCGGGATGTTGAAGGCGGTGCTCGAGCTGGCGGTGACCGAGTCGATCACGCTGACCCGGCTGCCGGCGCTGCTTTCGGTGCCATCCCAGGCGCGCAGGCCGAGCGCCGCCGAGGTGCTGCCGGTGACGCCGCTGTCGGGCTGGAAGTACAGCCGCGTGCTGCCGTCGTTGGCCAGCAGCAGCGCCGAGCTGGCGCTGACCGCGCCGACGGCGTTCCAGCTGCTGCCGCCGTCGGTCGTGTAGTACCAGTGGCCGAGCGATTCGTCGCTGCTGACGAGGGCGACGCCGAGCGGGCTGTCGCCGTCCACGTCGCTCACGCCGCCCATCAGGTCGCCGAGCGCGGTGCCGACCGCGCCGGACGGCGCGCCGAGGTTCCAGTTGACCGTGAGGTCGAGCGCGGTATCGGCCAGCACCGGCCGGTCGTTGACGGCGGTGATGTGGATCGTGCCGCTGGCGCTGCCCGAGTTGCCGTCGGCATCGATGCCGGCGCTGAGCGTCACGTCGGCGGTGGCATCGGCGGCGCCCAGATAGCTCAGGCCGCTGCCGGCGATGAAGGCGTTGATGTCGGCGATCGTGCCGCCCAGCGTCAGGCTGGCGCTGCCGCTGCCGGCCACCGTCACGCCGCCGCCGGCCGTGGCCGCGAGCGTGCCGCTGTCGACCGCGAGCGTCACGGTCGCCGCGCCGCCGCTGCCGTCCAAGTCGGCAAAGCCGATGCCGGTGAGCGCGCCGCTCGTGTCCTCGGTCACGCTGAAGCTGGCCGGCAGGCTCACGGTCGGCGCGTCGTCCACGTCGGTGACGACCAGGCTGGCGCTGCTGCCGGCGGTCGAGAACGCGGTCGTGCCGCCGTTGCTCGTGGTGTCGGCCGAGCTGACCGTGCCGGTGCCGCTGGCGCTGCCGCTGCTCTGGTCCCAGGCCACGAAGCCGATGCTGGCGGTCTCGCCATGCGCGCCGTCGGGCGTGTAGCGCAGCTGCGTGGCCGACGTGAGCAGCGCCGCGCTGCTGGGGCTGACGCTGCCGAGCGCGGTCCAGGTCGTGCCGCCGTCGGTACTGAATTCCCAGCTGCCGTTGCCGGCCAGCGCGGTCACGGCAATGCCGCCGAGCGCGCCCGGGTCCACATCCGCCGCGCCGGCGCCGGTGAGCAGATCGGCGACCGAGTAGACCGCCGCCGTGTCCTCGTCGGTGCCGGTCAGGCTGAAGCTCGCGGTGGCCAGCGTCGGCGCGTCGTTGGCCGCGCTCACGGCGATGCTGGCGCTGTCGCTGGCGGTCGAGAAGGCGGTTGCGCCGCCGTTGCCGCTCGCATCCACCTTCGTGCCCTGCTGGCCGGCGGTCGCGCCGGTCTGGTCCCAGGCGCGGTAGGTGACGCTGGCGCTGTCGGCGTCGATGCCGTCGGGCACGAAGCGCAGCCGGTCGGTGGCGCGCAGCAGCAGCGCGCTGCCGTCGCTCACGCTGCCCACGGCGCTCCAGCTGCCGCCGCCGTCGATGCTGTACTGCCAAGTGCCGTTGCCGCTGCTCAGGCCGGTGATGGCGATGCCCTCGACCGGGCTGCCGTTGGCGTCGGCGATGCTGCTGCCGACGATGCTCGCCACCGTGTCGCCGGCGTTGCTGGTGTCGTCCTCGCCGATGGCCGTGAGCGTGGGCGCGGCCGGCGTCAGCACCGGCGCCAGATTCGGCTCGGTCACGCTCACCGTCGCGGTGTAGGCGCCGGCGGTGACCGAGGCGATCGGCATCGTGCCGGCATTGACCTTGGTGCCGCTGACGTTCGACGAGCCGTCCCAGCCGCCGATGGTCAGGCTCGCCGTCTCGGTGGCGCCGGCGGCCGGCACATAGCGCAGCGACGCCGTCGGCCCGAGCAGCAGCGCCTGCGTGAACGACACCGTGCCGAAGTCGTTCCAGCTGCTGCCGTCGAGGCTGTACTGCCAGGTGCCGGCGCCGGTCGTCGCGACGATGACGATGCCGAGCGCCGGTCCGTCCACGTCGGTGATGCTGCCGGCGCTCAGCATGCTGGCGATGCTGATCGGCCCGACCGCCGCATCGCTGGTGCTGCCGCTGCCCACCAGATGCGTGCCGCCGCTGCCCACCACCGGTCGGTCGTTGACCGCGGTGATGTGGATCGTGGTCGTGTCGCTGTCGGTCCGCGCGCCGCCGCTGCCGCTGTTGCCGCCGTCGTCGATGCCGACGGTGAGCGTCACGTCGGCGGTGGCATTGCTGGCGCCCTGATAGCTCAGGCCGCTGGCGGCGATGAAGCTGTTGATCGCGCTGACCGTGCCGCTCAGCGACAGGCTGCCGCCGCCGCTGCCCAGCACCGTCACGCCGCTGCCCGAGGTGGCGGTGAGCGCGCCGCTGCCCACGCCGAAGGTCGCGGTCACGCTGGCGCCGCCGGCATCCGCATCGGCAAAGCTGATGCCGGTGAGCGCGGTGGCCACGTCCTCGGTCACGGTGAGGCTGGCCGGCAGCGTCGTCACCGGCGCATCGTTGACCGCCGTCACCACGATGCTGCGCGTGCCCGTGGTCTGGGCGTTGGCGGCGTCCTTCACCACCACCGAGACGGTGCGGGTGGCGGTGGACGGCGCATCCGAGCTGTTGGCAAAGGTGAAGGCACGCACCAGCGCCTCGACCGCCGCATTGCTGGCGCTGGCATTGAGCGTGACCAGCAGCGAGGCGCTCGCGCTGCCGGTCACGCTGCTGCCGCTCAGCGAGCCGACGGCGGCGCTCAGCGTGCCGATGGCGCTGCCGCCGTAGCTCACCGTCGTGCCCGCCACGGTGATGCCGCCACCGCTGGCGATGCCGAGCAGGTCGGCCGCGTCGCCGTTGGCGCTCAGCGTCAGGGCCACGCTGCCGCCGTTCCAGTTGGCTTCGGTGTCGCTCGCGGTGGCGCCGCCGCTCACCACGATGGCGCTGGCGTTCTCGGTGTAGCCGGTGCTGCCGCTGTCGAGCGCGAGCGCGGGCGCGGTGTTGGGCGTGGTGACGATGCCGAAGCTGCCGGTCGTGGTGCCGATGGAATTGGTGGCGGTCGAGGAGGCCGTCAGGTCGACGCCGTTCCAGTTGCTGCGGTCGGTGATGCGCGCCAGCCAGCCCGCGCGGTCGGTGCCGACGGTGCTGCCGTTGTACTGGAGGTTGTTGTTCAGCGACTGCTGCGGAAAGCCGACCGCGGTGCTGCCGTCGACGAGGGCGTTCTGGCTGCCGCTGCCGTTGGGCAGCATCGACAGCGCATCGCCGTTGGACGACACCTGCTGATTCCAGCCCGAGCCGTCCACCGTGTAGGGCGAGCCGCCCTGCGAGGTGTTGACGCCGAAGATGAAGTAGGGATTGGCGGCCGAGTCCTGGTAGATGAAGACGCCGTCGCCGTTGGCGTTGAACACATAGGTGGAGCCGGACCAGCCCGAGGTGGCGTATTCGGCGGCCGAGATCGTCGTGCCGTCGGTGACGTTGGTGATCGTCGCGCCGCCGCTCGACGGATAGATGAGCACCCTCACCACGTCGCCGGCCTGGAGCGTGCTGCCCAGGCTCCAGACCAGCCGGCCTTCGCTGGTGTTGGGGCTGGCCTGGAAGGCGCTGGTGTTGTTGTCCCAGCCGATGTCGGTGAGGGTGATGGTGGTGCCGGCCGGCACGTCCACCAGCGACATCAGATAGACCTCGCCCTGGCTGACCGGACTGGTGCGGCCCCAGCCGATGATGACGATGTCGCCCGCCGCGAGCGTGTTGAGCAGATGGTCGTAGCCGGCGGCGCTGCTCGCGTCGAGCAGCTGGCCGTGGTCGATGTCGCCGTTCGCGTACTCCAGCGTCCAGTTGCCGCCGAGGCTGGCGGCGCCGGTCCAGTCGGTCGAGGCGGCCACGTCGGCGCCGGTCAGGCGCGCGAATTCGTCGACGAAGGCGCGGCCGTCGGCGCCGTCGGCGGTCTTGCAGCCGTACAGCAGGATGTCGCCGTCGCTGGCCAGGGTGGCGCCGAGCGCGGCGAGCTGGGTCGAGTGCGCATCGAGCGCGCTCCTGTCGACCCAGGTGTTGCCCAGGCGCAGGGCGGCGGTCGTGCCTTCGGTGACGATCTGGATCGAGCCGATGCCGCTGCGGCCGGCCAGCGCTTCGGTCAGCTGGGCCAGGCCGTCGCTGTCGGCGTTCAGGCGGATGACTTCGGTGCCGGTGGGCAGCGCGGCGACGATGGCATCGGGGTTGTCCACCGAGGCGTCGATGACGACGACCGTGGCGCCGGCGTCGGCGCGGCCGAGCTGGGCCGCGTCGGGCCCGAGCCGGGCGATCGTGCCCAGCGCGTCGGTGCCGACGGCGCTGGCGGCCGCGCTGTCGGCGGTCTTGGCGGCCGGCGTGGCGTCGTCGCTCGCGGCGCGCTCGCTGGCATGCGCCGCTGCGTCGGCAGCCGGCGTCTCGGCGGCGGCATGCTGGGCCGCGTCGGCGGCGGCGTCGGCCACCACGGCGACCGAGGCGTCGAACATCATTCGCGGTTCGAGCGCCAGCATCAGCGGCGCGCGGAGGACCGGGTCCGGCGTGCCGGCGGCAGGCGGCTGCTGACCCTCGTTCGCCCGGCGCTTGCCGTGGGAGTCGTCGGATTGCCTGCGCGAACGCTTGCCGAACCAGCTAGCCATGAGGTCTTGCTCCTGCACCGTCCCGCGGGCGGGACGGCAGTGGGTCGAATGAAGAAGGGCGAGACGCCGGCGGCCGGCGTGCAACCGCCGGCCGTCGCTCAGCCGCGGGACGGGAAGATGCCCTGGAGCGCGATGATGAAATTCAGCGCCAGCGAGGGCGGGACCGTCGGAATGGCGACCGCCGGCGGCGCGGTGCTGACCGGCTGGCCCACCGCGACCGAGTTGCCGGCGAGCGGCACGACGGGAGGGCTGGTCGGCGCGAAATTCGCGTAGGTGACCTGGTTGTCGATGTCGGTCGCGCCGCCGATCAGCGCGGTGTTGGAGGGCGTGGCGGTCGTGGCCTTTTCGGCCACCACCACGCTGGCGCCGTGGGTGTGCGGCGCCAGCGGCACGGCGGCAGCCGTCAGCGTGAAGTTCTCGGCGCCGGGCTGTTCGCCAAGCAGATAGTTGGCGGGCGGCGTGCTGATGCCCCCCGACAGCGCAGCGCCGACCGGAGCGCGGCCGCGCAGGTCGGGCAGGCCGAAGTTGGTCTGGGCATTGCCGCCGAAGGTGGTGCCGAGCAGTGCGAACAGCGCGTTGTTCTGGCTGATCGGGACCAGCGATCCGTCGCAAAAGGCCCAGCCGAACGGCGCGTAGTTGAAACCGACCATGCGGATCTCGCCGATGAAGGGTTCGCTCATTTCCTGTCTCCTGATGTGTGCGACGCAAGGGTGTGGAACACGGCCTCGAGCACGGGCCGCCCATCGGCGCCGGGTCGCACCGGCGTCAACAACAGTTGCCAGACCGCGCCGTCGGGCGCGATCACGGTGTAGCTGGCCTGCGGCACCGGCGCGCCGTCGAGCGCGAAGCCGGCGCAGTAGCAGACATGGTCCGCGTCCATCGGCACGCCGTCGACAACGCTTGCAAGCCGGGCGCCGAAGCTGCCGACGGCGGGCGCGGAGATGTGGAAGGGCTGGCCGATCAGGCTGCGCAGGGTGGCGGGCGAGGGAATGCTCATGCCGCCTCCGGCGCGTGCGCCGGCCGCAGCATGCGCAGATAGAAGCCGCTGGCATCGGCGACGGCGAAGCCGTGGCGCTCGTAGAGCCGGCGCGCCGGGTTGTCGGGCTCGACCGCCAGGCTCATGGCCAGGCCGGCGCCGTCGGCCAGCGCCACCAGACCTTGCAGCAGCGCGCTGCCGATGCCCTGACCGCGCACCGCCTCGATCAGGCTGATGTCGATGAGCGTCAGCACGCCGTTGCAAGCCTGTGCATACAGCCGCCCGATCGGCCGGCCGGCGCGCATCAGCAGCAGGAAGTCGGCGTCGGCGAAATGCGCGCGGTAGTAGCGCTGCTGGTAGCTGAACTGTTCGGCGAGGAAGGCTTGCTGGCGCTCGGCCGGCCAGCCGGTGGCGGCGACCTCGTTGCGCCGGACGGCGGCGAACAGCGCGGCGAGAAAGTCGCGGTCGCCGTCGCCGATCGGCCGCAGCTCGATGCCGGCGAGTGCGCTGCCGATGGCGTCGGGTTGCGCCAGCCCGGCAAGCAGCCGGGACGTGCCGAGGCGGGGTTCCGATGCAGTCTGAAACACGGTTTGGCCTTTGACACAGGGAAACCGGCTGACTTTGCCGCCACGCGGCGGGCAACAAGCGTGACAAAAGTCACGAAAGTGAGTGCTCTCGGGATTGGGAGGGGCGCGGGCAGGTAACGCAATGCCAAGGCCACAGCCGGTCATGTTGCTGTGGCATGGCCTGCCGATGTCCGGTCATGCGGGGAGCTGAAACGCGCAGTGCCGCCGGCGCCCGGCGCCGGCGGATGGCGCGGCGCTCAGGCGGCGGCGCGCGCGCGGGCGATCAGCCCGGCGGTCGAGCTGTCGTGGCTGCCGACGGCGGCGCCCGGCAGCAGCTCGGGCGCGATGCGCGCGGCCAGCTGCTTGCCGAGCTCGACGCCCCACTGGTCGTAACTGTTCACATCCCAGACCGCGCCTTGCACGAAGACCTTGTGCTCGTACAGCGCGATCAGCGCGCCGATCGCGCGCGGCGAGAAGCGATCCACCAGCAGCGTGGTGCTGGGCCGGTTGCCGCCGAACACCTTGTGCGGCGCCAGCGCGTCGATCTCGGCCGGCGACTTGCCTTCGGCCGCGCATTCGGCGCGCACCGTGGCTTCGTCCTTGCCGGTCATCAGCGCCTCGCTCTGCGCAAAGCAGTTGGCGAGCAGCAGCCGGTGGTGATCGGCCAGATCGTGGCCGCCGTCGAGCGCGGCGATGAAATCGACCGGGATCACGTCCGTGCCCTGGTGGATCAGCTGGAAGAAGGCGTGTTGGCCGTTGGTGCCCGGCTCGCCCCAGATGACCGGGCAGGTGCCGGCGGACACCGGCGTGCCGTCGCGCGTGACGGCCTTGCCGTTGCTCTCCATCTCCAGCTGCTGCAGATAGGCGGCGAGGCGGTTCAGGTCTTGCGCATACGGCGCGATGCACTGGCTGGTGGCGCCGAAGAAGCCGCGATACCAGACGCCCAGCAGCGCCAGCAGCGCCGGCAGATTGCGCTCCAGCGGCGCGGTGCGGAAATGCTCGTCCATGGCGTGCGCGCCCGCGAGCAGCTCATGAAAGCCGTCGGCGCCGACCGCCAGCATGATCGGCAGCCCGACCGCCGACCACAGCGAATAACGCCCGCCGACCCAGTCCCAGAAGCCGAACATGTTGCGCGTGGCGATGCCGAATTCCTCGACCTTCTCGGCGTTGGTCGACACGGCCACGAAGTGCTTGGCCACGTCGGCCTGGCTGGCGCCGCTCTTGAGAAACCAGTCGCGCGCGCTGCGCGCGTTGGTCAGGGTTTCGAGCGTGGTGAAGGTCTTGGAAATCACGATGAACAGCGTGGTTTCCGGGTTGAGGTCGCGCAGCGCCTTGGCCAGATGCGCGCCGTCGATGTTCGACACGAAATGCATCGTCAGGCGCGGATGCAGCGACGAGCGCAGCGCCTCGACCGTCATGCAGGGGCCGAGGTCGGAGCCGCCGATGCCGATGCTGACGATGTCGGTGAACGGCTTGCCGGTGCGGCCGGTGCGCTCGCCCGAGCGCACGCGTTCGGCAAAGCCGGCCATGCGCGCCAGCACGTCATGCACGCCCGGCACCACGTCCTCGCCGTCGACCAGGATTTGCTGGCCCTGGGGCGCGCGCAGCGCCACATGCAGCACCGCGCGGTTCTCGGTGTGATTGATCTTCTCGCCCGCGAACATCGCGTCGCGCAGGCTTTCCACGCCGCGCGCGCGGCCCAGCTCGGCCAGCAGCTCCACGGTGGTCGCGTCGACATGGTTCTTGGAGAAGTCCATGAACACGCCGGCGGCTTCCAGCGAGAAGGCGTCGAACCGCCGCGGATCGCGTTCGAACAGGGAGACGAGGGGGCGGTCTTGCCATTGCGCGGAGTGGTCGCGCAGGGCTTGCCAGGCGGCGGTCTGGACGAGGGGCGTCATGAGGGGATTCGCGGAAGAGAAGAGAGGTACCGAACAGTCCGCGAATCTTGCGGTATGGAACTTTGAAACACCACCGCGAAGCGTCTACTCATGACGGGCGGACGTGCGGCATGCCGCCTGCGCGCGCTGGTAAACCCGGTGATATTCCTGCGCCGGCCGGTCCCAGCCGAAGTCGCGCCGCATGGCCTCGCGCTGCATCTGGTTCATGCCGGGGCGGAAGTTGAACATCAGCAGCGCGCGCCGCACCGCGCCGAGCAGGCTGCGCACCGAGCTGTCGGGGAAGAGAAAGCCGGTGATGCCGTCGTCGATGGTGTCGCGCAGGCCGCCGGTTTCGCGCGCGATGGGCAGGGCGCCGAAGCGCTGGGCGTACATCTGGGTAAGACCGCAGGGCTCGAAGCGCGACGGCATCAGGAAGAAGTCGCTGGCGGCGAAAACCTTGTGCGCCATCGCTTCCTCGTAGCCGATCTTGACCGCGACGCTGCCCGGATGGCGTTGCGACAAGGCGTGCATCCGGCGCTCCAGGCTGGCATCGCCGGCACCCATCACGGCCAGTTGACCGCCGGCGCGCACCAGCGTCTCGCAGGCGTCGATGACCAGATCCACGCCCTTCTGCCAGACCATGCGCGCGATCAGGCTGAACAGCGGCGCGGGTCTGTGCGCGAGGCCGAGGCTGTGCCGCACGGCCTGGGCGTTGCGCTGCTTGGCGTCGCGGCTGCGGGCGTCGAAGCGGCGCACCAGATAGGGATCGTTCCTGGGGTTCCAGGCCGGATCGACGCCATTGACGATGCCGGTGAGCCGGCCGGCGTCGCGCAGGCCGCCGAGCAGGCCGTGCAGGCCGCAGCCGAGCTGGGGCGTGGCGATTTCCTCGGCATAGCTGGGGCTGACCGTGGTCACTTCATTGGCGTAGTAGAGGCCGGTCTTGAGGAAGCCGAGCTGGCCGTGGAATTCGCTGCCGTCGACCGCGAAGGCCGCTTCGGGCACGCCGAGCGCGCCGAGCCGGTGGGCCGGAAACAGCCCCTGATGCGCGAGGTTGTGGATCGTCGTCACGCTCGGGATCGGCCGCGCGCCGTCCTGCCAGGCCAGATAGCCGGGCGCGAGCGCCGCCGGCCAGTCGTGCACATGCATCAGGTCGGGTTGCCAGTCGAATTCGGGCAGGCCGTGGGCGATCTGGGCGGCGGCAAAGGCCAGCCGCGCGAAGCGCACATCGTTGTCGGCCCAGTCCGCGCCGGCCAGATCGCCGTAGGGCGTGCCGGGGCGGTCGTAGAGCGGCGCGCAGTCGATGACGAACAGTTGCTGGCCGTCGGCGCCGCGGCCGCCGAGCAGGCGCGCCGGCGGGATGTCCGCGAGTCCGGGCAGCTCGGCGATGGGCGCGGCATCGCGCAGGCCGGCCAGCACGCCCGGATAGCCGGGCAGCAGCACGCGCACTTCGTCGTGCGCGACCTGCTCCAGCGCGCGCGGCAGGGCGGCGCTCACATCGGCCAGACCGCCCACCTTCACCAGCCCGGCCAGTTCGCTCGTGACGAAAAGGATCTTCATAGGAGGAGTCGCCCCGGAGATCGCGGACCGGTGTCCGCGTTGCGATCGTTATCGCATCCGGGTGCAACTCCACGTATCCGCCGACATGTCGGCATGATGTCGGCTGGCGCCTACGGGCTGTAGGCGCGGCGGCGTCGGACGGCGCGGCGGTCCGACGCGGCTGGGGTTCGGAGCCGACCGCGGACCCGCCCAGGCTCAGGCGTCGCGCTGCTCCTCGCCCACGTCGCCCACGTTGAAGTACTGCGCCTTGGCATGCGACAGATAGAAGCCGCTCACCGACGAGGCCGGCGTCATCGCGAAGCTTTCGGTCAGGCCCATGCCGATCTCGGCCGGGTCGAGCGCCGCGAACATGTCGCGCTTGACCTCGTGGCGCGGGCAGGCTGGATAGCCCGGCGCCGGCCGGATGCCGACGTACTGCTCCTTGATGAGCGCGGCGGCGTCGAGCGCCTCGTCGGGCGCATAGCCCCACAAGTCCTTGCGCACGCGCTCGTGCAGCGCCTCGGCAAAGGCCTCGGCGAGCCGGTCGGCCAGCGCCTTGACCATGATTGCCGAGTAGTCGTCGTTGGCCGCCTCGTAGCGCTCGGCGAGCTTGTCGGCGCCGAGGCCGGCCGTCACCGCGAACACGCCGATGTAGTCGCGCACGCCCGAGTCGAGCGGCGCGATGTAGTCGGCGAGGCACTTGTTTTCCACACCTTCGCGCTTGGCGGTCTGCTGGCGCAGGTTCTTCCAGCGGAACAGCACGTGGGCCTCGTCGCGCGCGTCGTCGTCGGTGTAGAGCGTGATGGTTTCCTTGCCGTCGGAATTGGCCGGCCAGAAGCCGACGACCGCGCTGGCGCTGAGCTGCCGGCCTTCGACCAGCTTCTTGAGCATGGCCTGGCCGTCCTTGTAGACCTTGGTCGCCGAGTCGCCGACCACCGCGTCGTCGAGGATGGCCGGGAAGGCGCCATGCAGATCCCAGGTCTGGAAGAACGGGCCCCAGTCGATGTAGCGCGCCAGCTCCGCCAGGTCGTAGTTGCGGAACACGCGGCGGCCGAGGAACTTGGGCTGGGCCGGCGCGGCGGCGCTCCAGTCGATCGCCGGCTTGCGCGCGCGCGCCTCGGCCAGCGGCATCAGCGGCGCGGCCTTCTTGTTGGCATGGGCTTCGCGCACGCGGTCGTAGTCGGTTTCCAGCTCGGCGATGTAGCGCGCCGCGCCCTCGTCGGACAGCAGGCTCTGGGCCACGCTCACGCTGCGCGACGCGTCGGGCACGTAGACGACCGGGCCGTCGTAATGCGGCGCGATCTTGACCGCCGTGTGCACGCGCGAAGTGGTCGCGCCGCCGATCAGCAGCGGAATCTTCTTCACGCGGAAGAAGTCGTCGCGCTGCATTTCGGTGGCCACATAGGCCATCTCTTCGAGGCTCGGCGTGATGAGGCCGCTCAGCCCGATGATGTCGGCGCCTTCCACCTTGGCGCGCGCGAGGATCTCGTTGCACGGGACCATCACGCCCATGTTCACGACCTCGAAGTTGTTGCACTGGAGCACGACGCTGACGATGTTCTTGCCGATGTCGTGCACATCGCCCTTCACCGTGGCGATGACGATCTTGCCCTTCGACTTCACGTCGCCGCCGGCCGCCTCGATCTGGCGCTTCTCCTCCTCGATGTAGGGGATGAGGTGCGCGACCGCCTGCTTCATCACGCGCGCGCTCTTGACCACCTGCGGCAGGAACATCTTCCCTTGCCCGAACAGGTCGCCGACCACGTTCATGCCGGCCATCAAGGGGCCTTCGATGACCTCGATGGGCCGGCCGCCGCGCGCGGCGATGGCGGCGCGCACTTCTTCCGTGTCCTCGGCGATGAAGGTCGTGATGCCGTGCACCAGCGCATACGACAGCCGCTGCTCGACCGTGACCGGCTTGTCGGCCGTGCCGCGCCAGTCGAGGTTCTCCTCGCGCTTGCCGCCCGTGCCCTTGAAGCGCTCGGCGATGTCGAGCAGGCGCTCGGTCGCGGTCTTGGGCTCGCTGCCGTCGGCGGGCGCCGGCACCGGGCGGTTGAGCACCACGTCTTCCACGCGCTCGCGCAATTCGGGATCGAGATCGGCATACACGCCGAGCTGGCCCGCATTGACGATGCCCATCGTCATGCCGGCCTGGATCGCGTGATAAAGAAAAACGGTGTGAATCGCCTCGCGCACCGGCTCATTGCCGCGAAAGCTGAAACTCACATTGCTCACGCCGCCGCTGATGCGCGCATGCGGCAGATTGGCCTTGATCCAGCGGCAGGCATCGATGAAATCGACCGCGTAATTGTCGTGTTCCTCGATGCCGGTGGCGATCGCGAAAATGTTCGGATCGAAGATGATGTCTTCGGGCGGAAAGCCGATCTTTTCGGTGAGCAGCTTGTAGGCGCGGGCACAGATTTCGGTCTTGCGCGCAAAAGTGTCGGCCTGCCCTTTTTCATCGAAGGCCATCACGATGACGGCGGCGCCATAACGGCGACACAGCTTTGCCTGCTCGATGAATTTTTCTTCGCCTTCCTTCATCGAAATGGAATTGACGATGCTCTTGCCCTGAACGCATTTCAGGCCGGCCTCGATCACTTCCCATTTGGAGGAATCGATCATGATCGGCACGCGCGCGATATCGGGTTCGCTGGCAATCAGATTCAGAAAGCGGGTCATTGCCGCCTTTGAATCGAGCATTGCCTCGTCCATGTTGATATCGATGATCTGCGCGCCGTTTTCGACCTGCTGACGCGCCACCGCGAGCGCCTGGTCGTATTCGCCATTGAGAATCAGCCGGGCAAACATCTTGGAGCCGGTGACATTCGTGCGCTCGCCCACATTCACGAACAGCGTGCTGTCGTCGATGGTCAGGGCTTCGAGGCCGGAGAGGCGCAGCGGGCGCGAGGAATCGTTATTCAGCAGTACGGTATTGGTCACGATGGTCATCCTGACGACGGGATGGCGAGCACGGGCGACCGGCCGGCATCGAATTTCCCCCGAATGGTACGAGGATGACGCCGCCGGCGCCGTCGCAGGAGGCGGCTGCCCGACCTGTCGAATCTACTTTTCAGAATAACACAGCGGATAATTGTGGATTGCAGCCAGCCCGGTGGTGCGGAATTGCCGCCGTATTCTCGGCAGATCGCCCGGTTTCGGGAATTATTGCGACTCAGGTCGAACCGGCCGAGCGCAATGCGGCAACGAGTTCGACGCAATCCTGCCGAGTGAAGCTCCAGGTCGCGGCAGGAATCGATCTTGCCGCAAATGACATTGCCTGATATTCGGCGGCGGTCAGCGTCCTGAAAAAATCCAGCAAGGCATCGACGGTCAGCACCGGGAAATTGCGGCCAATCCCAAGCTCGGCGAGCTTGTGCCCGGTTTCGACATCGGCGACCGCGAGCGGGACAGATCCGTGGCGCCCGCCTTCGTAAAGCCGATTCGGAAGCAACCAGGTGGAATTTTGCCCTTCCTCGAACATGTCGATCGCCCAGGTGAAATGGATATTCCCGTACATCTGGTCGAGATCGACTGGATTGCGATATGCGCCACCAAATCTCAGTCCCGGTGTTTCGGTGGTGCTTCGGGCAAAATCAGCAAACTCGTTATAGGCCGGCCGGCCGCGGATCGTCACTTCCACCAGCCCTTCAGCACGCTTCACCAATTCAGACAGCAGATCCAGGCTCTTGCGGCAACGAATCGCTCCGAACCAACCGATCTTCCATGGCGGGGCTGCCGGACGGACGATTTCCGATGTGCCCGGCAAGGCGGTCTCGCCTGAATAGACCTTGTTTTCGATCAGAACGACCGGCAGTTGCACCTGCGAGAGCGGCTTGAAATAGTTTTCGACAAAGGCTGGCGAGCTGGTGATCAGGGCGGCCGCACGCTTTGACAGCCAGCCCTCGAGGCCACGCAAGACACGTCCGACGATTCCCCGGTCGAGCAGCAGACGATGAATGTCCAGAGATTCGTAGATGAGCTTGGGGGCCGGATTGACGCTGGATTGGCCGCGCACGCCGATGGCGAGCATTTCCAGATTGCGTGCAATCACCACATCCGAATCGAGAAACAGATGTCTGTACTTTCGAATGGACAGAACGATTTGCAGCACGGCAATGATGCGTTGCAGAAAGCCGCCATTTTGAGTTTGCCCCAGATTGATTGCCGGAGTTCCGGCAACTTCGGCAATGGGCTCGGGCGTGCGGCGAAAGCCTGCGACGGTCACGCGAGCGCCACCGTCGCGCAGCATGATGGTTCGTTTGTCGACGGCTGGATCCGATAGATCGTGAACCAGATAGAGCACACGCAGCGGGGCGGAGTCGGAGGTGGACATGTCGAGGCTGGCTAATCGTGAGGGTTGTGCATTGGCAGCATCGTCTGGAGCGATGCCGATCGGAGGCATCCGACTATAAGTCCGCATGCTGCAATGCGCGTATGGGACGCTCTCCTCGATTTGATGCGTGCAATATGAATTGCGCAGTATTTCTCGATTTGCCTGGCGAATTTTCCGGCCGATCATCGGCAATTCTGCATTCATGACCAGGCCCCGGCGGATTGTCGCGCTCCGGATGGTTATCGGTTGGCGGGCACTTGCTGCCTGAGCGAATGCAATGGCCGGTAGCGACGAATGTGCGGATTTCGACTGACGCATTTATTCACGGCCGGCAAAATTGTCCGATTCAAGTCGCCATTTCGGCACGGTCTGATTGCATGCGGCAGGTACCCAATGGGTGCAACTGCCATCGGTGTTTGCGCGGTTTCAGGCATTCATTGCCCGGCTGCCTGCAGATTCGCTCGTTTTGTTCGGGAATCCATCAGTGAAGACGATTTATTGCTATCCATTTACCGAAATAAACAATCAGTATGTCAACAAGAACATAGAGATATGGCGTCGGCTGGGTTACGCGGTCGAGGCATGCCCGAAATGGCCGTGGAATGCAAGATTCGGCCGCCGCAGCCAGAAGATCGTGATTCTCAACTGGTTCGAGGATTGGATGCTGAACAATCCCAGGCCGCAATGGGTGTCGGTTGTGCGTGCCTTGCTGTCGGTGCTGACCTATCGCGTGATGGCAGGCCGCCTGATCTGGGTGCGGCACAATTTCAAGCCGCATTTCCTGCCGCAAAGCACTCCGGCACATGCTGCAATGCTCAAGATGCTGGCATTCTTTTCCGACGTGACGGTGACTCATCGAGAGGTGTCATCGATTCGCTCGCAGGTGGTGCCGCATCCCTTGATGTCGATGCCAGAAAATGCAACCAATGGCAGTCGCGATATTCCCTTCCTGTGGTTTGGGGCAATTCACAAATACAAGCAGCTCGACCAGTTGCTGCTCGAATGGCCGCGTGAAAAGCCCTTGCTGATTCTCGGGCGTGCGCGCGATGCCGAACTCATCGAGACCATCGAGCGGACGATCCGTGATCGAAATCTCGATGTCGTCTGGAAGAATGCCTATGTGCCGGATGAAGAGCTCGACGAATCATTGAGCCGGACCCAATGCGTGATTCTTGCGCATGCCGACAATACGATGATCGTTTCGGGCGCGTATTTCCATGCGGTATCGCGCGGCGCCAATGTGCTGCTGGCCGAAAGCGGGTTTTCGCGCGCGGTTGCCTCCGGGCATCCGGGGGTCACGGCTTATGCCGCTGGCCAATTGGCGCAGGCACTGGCGCAATGGACTGTCGTTCCGGCGGCTCAGGTCATGCAGGAAGCCGAGCGGCGTTATGGCGATGCCGCATGCGCCGCGGCCTGGCAGCAGGTCTTCGATTGACGCAATTGGCCGAATCGGCATTGCGCCGAGAGAAATGAGGGAAGGCGGCTTTGGCGCTTGATCCTGGGTGCGAGGGCGCCGGTTGTTTCCGGCGTCTCGCGTTCAGCGGGTGTGAATGACCGCCCGCGGCGCCACGCCCTTCACCGCGGCCGCAATCGCCGCGATGTGCGCCGGCGTGGTGCCGCAGCAGCCGCCGGCAATGTTCACGAAGCCGGCTTCGGCAAATTCCTTCAGCAGCCGCGCCGTGATGTCGGGCGTCTCGTCGAAGCCGGTGTCGCTCATCGGATTGGGCAGGCCGGCATTGGGATACACGCAGACGTGCGTGTCGGCGATCTTGCTCAGCTCGGCGATGTAGGGCCGCATCAGCGCCGCGCCGAGCGCGCAGTTGAGACCGATGGTGATCGGCCGCGCATGCAGCACCGAATGCCAGAAGGCCGCGACGGTCTGGCCCGAAAGAATGCGCCCCGACGCATCGGTGACCGTGCCCGAAATCATGATCGGCAGCCGCGCGCCGCGTTCCTCGAACAGCTGGTCGATGGCGAACAGCGCCGCCTTGGCGTTGAGCGTGTCGAAGATGGTTTCGACCAGAAACAAATCCGCACCGCCGTCCCACAGACCGCGCGCCTGTTCGTGATAGGCGGCGACCAGCTCGTCGAAGCTGACGTTGCGCGCGCCCGGGTCGTTCACGTCGGGCGAGATCGAGGCGGTCTTGGGCGTGGGGCCGAGCGCGCCGGCCACGAAGCGCGGCTGGTCGGGCGTGGAGAACTTGTCGGCGGCGGCGCGCGCAATCCTGGCGGCGGCCAGGTTCATCTCGTAGGCCAGGTCGGCCATGTGGTAGTCGGCCTGGGCCACCGAGGTGGCGCCGAAGGTGTTGGTCTCGATCAGGTCGGCGCCGGCGGCCAGATATTGCTCATGGATCTCGCCGATGACCTGCGGCTGGGTCAGCACCAGCAGATCGTTGTTGCCCTTGAGGAAGAGCTGCTTGCCGGCTTCGAGGTCGGCCGGCTGCCAGCTGGCAAAGCGCTCGCCGCGATAGGCCGCCTCGTCGAGCTTGTAGCGCTGGATCATCGTGCCCATCGCGCCATCGAGGACGAGGATGCGGCGCGACATGGCGTCGGCAAGGCGGGCGGCGAGGTCGGGAGCGGTCATGGCTGGGGCGATGCGTGAAGGCGAGGGCGGTGCCGGCGGCGCCGGGACGGGTCGGCGATTCTAGCGGCCGGGCCTGAAATGGCACCGCCCGCCGGGTCTTGCGACGCGGCGGGCGGTGTGGGCCCGTCATCAGGGACAGGGCCGTCGCGGGCTGGGACGCCCGCGGAGCTTCGCGCTCAGTGCAGCGCGACCGGCTGGGCCATGATCGGCTTGAAGCGGCCCAGGAATTCGTCGATGTCGTCCATGGTCGGCTCGCTCGCGATGAGCTGGTCGACGTCGCGGCGGAAGCGTTCGGCCATCGCGCCGGCGAGGTAGATCTCGCGCCGTCCGACCTTGTCCATGATTTCGTAGCCGCCGAGCTTGCGCACTTCGGGCGCGCCCTCGACGGGCTGCGGATCGGCGGCGCCGAGCGCGAACTCGACGACGCAATACAGATCGCTGTTGTAGATGAGGTTCATGCGGACTCCCATGACCCGAGGGTCGAATTCAGGTGGGTCATTGCCTGTGTTACGGCCTAGATGCGGCTAGCTTGAACCGCTTCAACCCCGCGCCTCAAAGGGGTGGACAGGGCTGGCGCATGACGTTTGCGTGATTGCGCAACTCCGGGCCCGCAAGCAGGTCGAGCACGGCGCCCAGATGGGCGGCGTCGGCGATGACCAGCGCGATGCGGTCGGGCCGGCCGCGCAGCAGCCGCGTGAGCGCGACGCGCAGCGCCATGCGGCCGCTGCAACAGGCGCAGCCGGCAATGGCGTGAAGCTGGGAGTCGCTGCCGACGGCGTCGGCGATGTCGGACGGTGCGGCGAGCGCGCCGTCGAAGAGGAAGGTCCAGCGCTGGCCCGGCGGGCGGGCGCGCCAGTCGGCAAGCAGCGGGCCGGTTTCGGCCCGCGTGTACAGCGCGACTGGCGTCAGGACTTGCTGCCGCCGAGCGCGGCGTACTTCAGCTCGCCGGCGAGGCCGTCGTCATAGCCGCCACGATCGGCGGCGGCATTGGCCGCCTCGCGCGCGGCGCCGATGCGGCGGGTGCCGCGGCCAAGCTCCACGCCCAGCTGCTTGAGCTTGCGGTACAGGTGGGTGCGTTCGAGTCCGGTGCGCTCGGCCACGCGCGTCATGCTGCCGTGCTCCTTGGCCAGGTGATGCTCGAAGTAGAGCCGCTCGAACTCGTCGCGCGCATCGCGCAGCGGCTGATCGAGATTGACCAGCGGCGCGGCCTCGACCGGCAGGCTCGGCGAGATGCTGCGCGGCAGCGGCACGCTCGCCTGCGATTCGAGCTGCACCGAGCCGCTCGGCACCGTGCCCAGCTGCACCGGCGCGAGCGCCGATTGCGCCGGATGCGCGATGCGCAGCATCTGGCCGCGCTGCAATCCCTTCTGTACCGCCGCCAGCAGTTTTTGCATGGTGACGGGCTTTTCCAGGAAATCGAGTGCGCCGTAGCGGGTTGCCTCGACCGCGGTATCGATGGTGGCGTGACCGCTCATCATGATGACCGGCATGGTCAGCAGCTGCTGCGCGCCCCACTCCTTGAGCAGGGTGACGCCATCGCACTCGGGCATCCAGATGTCGAGCAAGACGAGGTCGATGCGCTCTTCCTGCCGGATGTCGCGCGCCCGGGCGGCGTTCTCGGCGGTGAACACAACGTGGCCTTCGTCACCGAGAATTTCCGACAGCAGTTCGCGGATTCCGATTTCGTCGTCCACGACAAGAATGTTGGCCATGTAATTAGATCCTGCCGACTCTCCCGCTGCCGTCGGCGCGAGACGGCGGGGAAAACTGAATCAAGACTGCGCAACCGCGAGTCTGGTGAAAAACAAGGTCACGATCGCGCCGCCGCTGTCGGCATTGCCGGCCTCGATGCGGGCGCCGTGCTCCTCCGCGATCTTGCGGACGATGGCGAGTCCGAGGCCGGTGCCGCGCGGCTTGTTGGTGACGTAAGGCTCGAAGATGCGCGCCGCGATTCGGGGATTGAAACCGGTTCCCCTGTCACGGACCTGAAGCCTGACGCCCAACTTTTCAGCCCGGTCGGACGCGGCGAATTGTAGCGCCTCGGTTTTCACCACGATATGCGCCCCGTCGTCGCCCGGCTGGACGGGGATCGGGCCCGATTCGGCGACCCGCGCGGCGACCGCGTCCTGGGCGTTCTGCAGCAGGTTGTGGATGACCTGGCGCAGCTGGCCGGCGTCGCCGAGGATGGGCGGCAGGTCGGGCGCCAGCTCGAAGCGCGCCTCGACGCCGCCGTAGAGCGCGGCCACCTCCTCGATGAGCCGGTTGAGATCGACGGCGGCCAGCGTGGTCGGCGGCAGCCGGGCGTATTCGCGGAACTCGTCGACCATGTGCTTGAGCGCCGCCACCTGGGTGACGATGGTGCGCGCGCCCTTGCTGAGCACGGCGGCATCCTCGGGGCCGAGCTTGGCGGCGAGCTTGTGCTCCAGCCGCTCGGCCGAGAGCTGGATCGGCGTGAGCGGATTCTTGATCTCGTGCGCGAGCCGCCGGGCCACCTCGCCCCAGGCCAGCGCGCGCTGGGCCGAGAGCATGTCGGAGATGTCGTCGAACACCATCACCAGCAGCGTGCCGTCGGCGGTGACGAGGCGCGAGCCGCGCGCCAGCAGCGCGAGGTCGGGCGCGCCGTCGCGCTCGATCTGGAATTGCGCCTGCCAGGGCTCGCGGCTGTCGGCGGCGGCGAAGGCGTCGCGCACGCCGTCGGCGATGCGGTCGAGCACCGGCAGCGCCAGCAGCGCGGTGCCGATGCGCAGGCTGAGCGGCGTGCCGACGATGGTCTCGGCGGCGGGGTTGGCGCTCATCAGCCGCAGCCGTTCGTCGAACACCAGCACGCCGGCCGAGATGTTGGCGAGCAGGCTCGACAGATAGGCGTTGGCACGCGCGAGTTCGGCTTCGCGCGCGTCGACGGCGGCGCGGGCGTCGGCGAGCTGGGCCGTCATCTGGTTGAAGGATTGGGTGAGCGCGGCGATCTCGTCGCGCGTGCCGGGCTCGGGCAGCGGCGTGAAATCACCCTCGGCGACGGCGCGCGTGCCTTCGGCCAGCGCGGCGAGCGGGCGCGCGAAGCGATTGGCCAGCACCAGCGCCGACACCATCGCCGCGAAGGCTGCGAGCAGCACGGTGAGCGTGAGCGCCACGGTGTAGACCTTGCCGAGGCCTTCGCGCGCCAGCGCCAGCTCGCGGTAGTCCTGGTACACGGCGGTGACCGCCTTGGCGTTGTCGGCCAGGCTGTCGGGCACCAGCTGCACGATCTGCAAGTAAACGTCGTCGGCCGGCGCGGCGAACTGGGCGCCGGCGCTGGCCGGCACCGGCACGATGACGCGCAGCCGCAGCGGCTGGGCCGCGCCGTCGGCCGGATCGTCGCCCTCGATGGTCGACAGCGTGGGCGCGACGCGCAGCCGGGCCAGGGTTTCGCGCGCGGGCAGGTCGGGCGCCAGTAGCAGACCGCCGCCGGCCGTGGCCAGCACCCGGCCGCTGGCGGTGAACAGCACCGCATCGGCGGCCTGGGTCTGGTCGCGCAGCCGGCTCAGCAGGGCGGCGCGGCCCGAGACCGAGGCGTCGGCCAGCTCCAGCGCCGCGTCGTGCGCCTTGTTGACCAGATCGCTGCGCAGCGCATCGAGCGAGGCCTGGCCGAGCCGCACGCCGGCCTCGAGTGCGCTGTCGACCCGCACGTTGAACCACGACTCCAGGCTGCGCGCCAGAAACTGCACCGACACGGTGTAGATGAGCACGCCCGGCAGCACGCCGACCAGCCCGAGCGTGAGCGCCATGCGCGCCATCAGCCGCGCGCCGAAGCGGCGCCGCCGATGGCGCTGCCAGAGCCGGAAGCCGAGCCACACCACCGCCGCCGCCAGCACCGCCAGCAGCCCCAGGTTGGCGTAGAGCAGCGTCGTGTAGTTGCGGTTGAAGAAGGCGGAGTTGGACGCCGCCGTCACATACAGAAAAAAGATCACGCCGCCGAAGCCGGCGAAGGCCACGCTCAGATAGCGCAGCGTGCGGCGCCGCTTGGCGGCGCGGGCGGCGCGCCGGGCCGGATCGTCGGCCTTGGGATCGGGCGGTGGCGTGTCGGCCGGCGGGCGGGCCGGAACGGGCGTGGGCGCGGCGGGCGGCATCGGCAGGCTCAGGCCACGAAGTCGAAGCGGGTCCACTCCGACGCGATGTGCCAGTCGCGCCCGGTGATGGCGTTGAGCTGGAACGGCTTGGGCAGCTGGCCCTGGTCGAGCCGCAGCCGCAGCGCCGCCGAGTAGCGTTCGCCGTGGCGCAGCAGGCTTGCATCGCCGAGCCGCCAGTCGCGCACCCGGCCGAGCGTGCGCAGCGCTTCTTCGAGCGTGTCGAAGCGCAGCGTGAGCGCGCCATGGCCGGGCGCCGCCGCGCCGACGCCGAGCCGGTATTGCCGCGTCATGGCGTTGTAGGACAGGCGGCTGGCGAGCTGGGCCGACACCACGGTCTGGTCGAGCCAGTACCAGCGCCGCCGGGTCACTTCAAGTTCGGTGATGAACCACAGCGCGAGGCCGCGCTGCACCGCCTCGACCAGCACCGGCGTCAGCTCGACGTCGTGCTCGCTTTGCAGCACCCAGCCGTCTTCGAGCAGCTCGATGCGCGCCAGCCGGTTCTCGATGCCGTCGGCGCGCGCCGGCTGCGCCAGCCCGAGCCCGCCGGCCAGCGCCGGCAGCGCGATCAGCGCGCGCAAGGCGCGGCGCCGGCCGGGCTGGGCCGGTTCATTCGCCGCCCGACGGCGCGCGCTTCTGGAGCAGCGCGTAATAAAAGCCGTCGTGGTCATCGGACTGTGCAGGGGCGGTGTTGGCGGTGGGGAGCAGCTGGCCCGGAGCGGGCAGGACGCTGGCGTCGGGATGACGGTCGAGGAAGCGCTGAAGCTGGCGCTCGCCTTCCTGCGGGAAGACGGAGCAGGTGGAGAAAACGAATCTACCACCCGGTTTCAGCAGCGGCCAAAGCGCGTCGAGGATGCCGGCGGCGAGTGTTGCGAGCTGGTCGACATCGGCTTCGCGGCGCAGCCAGCGGATGTCGGCATGGCGCCGCACGATGCCGCTGGCGGTGCAGGGCACGTCGGCCAGGATGCGGTCGAACGGCCGGCCGTCCCACCAGTCGGCCGGGCGGTCGGCGCTGGCGGCGCGGGTCTGCGCGCGACGGCCGAGGCGGGCGAGGTTTTCCTCCACGCGGGCCAGGCGCTCGGGATCGATGTCGAGCGCGAGCAGCTCGCAGTCGGCCAGCTCCAGCAGGTGCGCGGTCTTGCCGCCGGGCGCGGCGCAGGCGTCGAGCACGCGCTCGCCGGGCTGCGGATCGAGCAGCGGCGCGGCCAGTTGGGCGCCGGCGTCCTGCACCGACACGGCGCCGCTTTCAAAGCCGGGCAGGGCGGCGACGCCGACCGGATGCTGCAAGCGGATCGCGCCCGGCGCGGTGGCGAGTGCCTCGGCGCCGATGCCGGCTTCGGCCAGCCGCGCCAGATAGGCGTCGCGCGTGCCTTGCGACAGGTTGACGCGCAGCGTCATCGGCGGCGGCAGCAGGCCGGCGTCGGCGATGGCCTGCCAGCGTTCGGGATAGGCGCCGCGCAGCCGGTCGAGCCACCAGCGCGGCAGGTTCCAGCGCGCTTCGGGGCGCTGGCGGGCGGCGTCGAGCAGCGCCGCGCGTTCGCGCAGAAAGCGCCGCAGCACCGCGTTGACGAAGCCGCGCTCGCCGGGCTTGGCGGCTTCGACCGTCTGGTCGACCAGGGTGTGCTCGGCATAGGGCGCGTCGGCCTGCACCGCGAGCGCGAGCGCCACGACCAGCAGCTCGCGCAGCTCGGCCGGCGGGCGGCGGCTGGCGAGGCGGTCGATCAGGCCGTCGGCCAGACCGCGCTCGCGCATGGTGCGATAGGCGATGTCCTGCACCGCGCCGCGCGCGGCGGCATCGAGCCGGGCTTCGACCACCAGCGCGGCGAGCGCCTGCGGCAGCGCGCTGCCGGCGCGCACGGCGGTCGAGATCTGCGCCGCGAGCGCGATCTGGCCGGCCAGTGTGCCGGGATTCACCGCCGCGCTGATGCGCGCGCGGCCAGCCTCGGCGGCGGTCGGGCGATGCGCTCGGGCGGCCGGCGCGCGGGCGGTGCCGGATTGGCCGTCCGAAGACGACAAGCCCGCGGAATTCGCGGGCTGATGGGGCTTGCGATGTGCCGGGCGGCGCGCTTGCGCGGCCCGGGCGGGTGGGCGCTGGGTACTCAAGCCGGGTAGACCCCGCTGCGCTGCATTTCCATGAGGCGCGCGATGCGTTCCTCGGTGGACGGGTGGGTGCTGAACAGGCCGGACAGCCCGCCGCCCGAGAGCGGATTCATGATCATCATCTGCGCTGTCTCCGGATGCGCTTCGGTGGTCTGGAGCGGCATGCCCTGGGCATACCGATGGATTTTTTCGAGGGCGGCGGCCAGCGCCTGCGGATCGCCGCTGATCTCGGCGCCGCCCCGGTCGGCTTCGAATTCGCGCGCGCGGCTGATCGCCATCTGGATCAGGCTGGCGGCGATCGGCGCCAGGAACATCACCAGGATGCCGGCGATCGGGTTGGTCGGCCGGCCTTCATGGTCGCGCCCGCCGAAGAACACCGCGAAGTTGGCCAGCATCGAGATCGCGCCGGCCATGGTGGCGCTGACCGTGCTGATGAGAATGTCGCGGTGCTGCACATGGGCCAGCTCATGGGCCATCACGCCGCGCAGTTCGCGCTCGGTGAGCACGCTCAGGATGCCGGTGGTCGCGGCGACGGCGGCGTTCTCGGGATCGCGGCCGGTCGCGAAGGCGTTGGGCGAGGCTTCGTCGATGAGATAGACGCGCGGCATCGGCAGCCCGGCGCGTCCGGCCAGATCGGCCACGATGGCGTAAAAGCGCGGCGCCGAGGCGGCGTCGACTTCGCGTGCGTTGTACATCTTCAGCACCAGCTGGTCGCTGTACCAGTAGCTGAAGAAGTTCATGCCGACCGCCACGACCAGCGCGATCAGCATGCCCTGGCGGCCACCCAGCACGGCACCGATCGCCATGAACAGCGCGACGATGCCGGCCATGAGCACGGCGGTCTTCAGGTAATTGAACATGAGGCACTCCTGCGTTGACGGCGCGCGCGGACGGATTTGCGGGCGCCCGCATTAGATGCCGGGCCGCTGGGCGCTTTCAACGTACCGAGTGGTTTCAATGCCTCGGAGTCAGCGCGAGTTTGCAACCAAGCGCGACAAAGCCGGCGCCGACGCCCCGGCCGAGCCAGCGCCCGAGGCCGGGCTTGCTGCCCAGCGCCCGCACCAGCGCGCCGGCGCTCCAGCCGACCGCCGCGTTGTAGACCGTGCTCATCAGCACGAACACCACGCCCAGCGCCACGAAGGCCAGCGCCTTGGACGGCGCGGCCGGCGCCACGAACTGCGGGAAGAACGACAGGAAGAACACCACCACCTTGGGATTGAGCAGGTTGGTCAGCATCGCCTGGCGCAGGAGGACGGCGGTGCGGGCGCTGGCGAGCTGGAGCGGCGCGGCGGTCTGGTCTTGTACCGCCGTGTGCCGTGCGCCGTCTGTGGCCGCAGTGCTGCCCGTCGCCGGCGCCTTGTCCTCGCGCGCCAGCAGCATGCGTAGCCCGAGCCAGATCAGATAGGCCGCGCCAGCGAGCTTGATGACCGTGAACGCCGTCGCCGAGGCCGCGACGATGGCCGTCAGCCCGAAGGCCGCGAGCAGCACATGCGCGCAGCAGCCAAGCGAAATGCCGAGCGCGCTGACCACGCCGGCGCGCGGCCCGTGCGCCAGGCTGCGCCCCACGATGAAGGCGGTGTCGGGCCCGGGCGTGAGGTTGAGCATCATCACCGCGACCATGAACCAGCCGAGGTCGACCACGCCGAGGCCGCTCATGCGGGGCTCCGCGCGGCGGACACGAAGCGCTGGCCCGGCGCGAGCGCATGGCCGGCGAGGAAGTCGCGCGCGGCGAGGCGCTTGCCGCCGGGCTTTTGCAGCGCGGTCACGCGCAGCGCGCCGCTGCCACAGGCGATGACCACGCCGCTCGCGTCGGCGGCGAGGATGCTGCCGGGGGCGTTGCTGGCAGCGCCGTGCTGGCCGGCGCTGGCATGCGCCGCTGCGTCGTCGAGCGCCGTTGCGGCCCAGAGCTTGATCGCCACGCCGTCGCACTCGGCGCTCGCGCCCGGGAAGGGATCGAAGGCGCGGATGCGGCGCGCAATCGTCGCGGCCGGTTCGGCGAAGTCGATGGCGGCCTCGGCCTTGGCGATCTTGGCGGCGTAGGTCACGCCGTCGGCCGGCTGCGGCACCGGCACGAGGCTGTCGAGCTGCGCCAGCGCCGCGACGATGGCTTCGCCGCCGAGCGCCGCGAGCCGGTCGTGCAGCTGGCCGGTGGACTCGTCGGCGCCGATGGCGAGCCGACGCTCCAGCAGCATCGCGCCGGTGTCGAGGCCGGCGTCCATCTGCATGATCGTGATGCCGGTTTCGGCGTCGCCCGCCTCGATCGCGCGGTGGATCGGCGCCGCGCCGCGCCAGCGCGGCAGCAGCGAGGCATGGATGTTGAGACAGCCGCGCGTCGGCAGGTCGAGCACCGCCTGCGGCAGGATCAGGCCGTAGGCGGCCACGATCATCACGTCGGCAGGCGTCGCGGCGGCGTCGCTGCCTGCCTTGCCGAACGCTGCCGCCAGCCGGCGCTGCGCCTCGGCGCCCTCGGCACCCAGCCGCGCATGTTCGGGCCGCAGCGTCGCCGGCTGGAACACCTCGATGCCGTGCGCGAGCGCCAGCGCCTTCACCGGCGAGGGCTGCAACTTCATCCCGCGCCCCGCTGGCCGGTCGGGCTGCGTCAGCACCAGCGCGATTTGATGGCCGGCGGCGATCAGCGCCGCCAGCGCGGTCGCGGCGAATTCGGGCGTGCCCGCAAAGACGATGCGCATGCTCAGCGACCGCCGCCGCGCTCGCGCTGCGCCTTGGCCATCTTGGCCTTCACGCGGTTGCGCTTGAGCGGCGACAGGTATTCGACGAAGACCTTGCCGAGCAGATGGTCCATCTCGTGCTGCACGCAGACCGCCAGCAGCCCGTCGGCGTCGAATTCATGCGGCTTGCCGTCGAGCCCGAGCGCGCGCACGCGCACCCGCGCCGGTCGCTTCACCTCGTCGTAATAGCCGGGTACCGACAGGCAGCCTTCCTCCCACACCTTGAGCTCATCGCTGGCCGCGACGATCTGCGGATTGATGAGCACGCGCAGATCGTTCTTGTGCTCCGACGTGTCGATGACGATGACCCGCTCATGCACATCGACCTGGGTCGCGGCGAGGCCCACGCCGGGCGCGTCGTACATGGTTTCGGCCATGTCGGTGACGAGCTGGCGGATGCGGTCGTCGACTTGCGCGACGGGTTTGGCGACCTTGTTCAGGCGCGGATCGGGGTATTCGAGGATGGTCAGCAGTGCCATGGGCTTGTGTGTGATGCAACACGCGAGTTCGGGGGAATTGATTGCCCCGTCAAGCTGTTATCGGCAGAATCTTCAACAAAAATCGCAACAAAATCGTTCGGGCGCGAAGCTTGGCAGGCAATTCCGCCGCCCCCCGCCTTCAGCTGTCTCGATATGCCTTCAGCCTTTCGCGTCACCGCTTGCGCCAGTTCAGCCCCGGGCCGCCGGCATGGCGGCTGATCCGTGGCATCGTGCGCCCGCCCGTCGCTGCGGTGCGGCGCCGCAAGCGCGCTCGCTGCCTTGCACGGCGGCCGGCGCTGCCAGCTCCGATCCAACCCAACACACCATCGCGCGGGAAACTGCGGCTCACGCCAACGCGGGCTCAAGCCGGCTCGCGAACCGAGGGATTGAATGAAAAAGTCTAGCACCGCGCTTCTGGGCGCCGCGCTCGCAGCTGCCGCTTCCTTCCAGACCGTTTCGGCCGTCGATTACCCCATCACGCCGCAGCAGCGCAGCGTGGCCGACCAGGTCGCGCAGGCTGGCGTGCCGCTGTCGGAGCTGGCGCCCAATGCGCCCGACAGCTACACCATCAAGCAGGGCGACACGCTCTGGGGCATCTCGGGCCTGTTCCTCAAGAGCCCGTGGCGCTGGCCCGAGCTGTGGGGCATGAACCGCGACCAGATCCGCAATCCGCATCTGATCTATCCGGGCCAGATCCTGGTGCTCGACAAGATCAACGGGCGCGCCACGCTGCGCCTGAGCACGGCGCCGGGCAGCATCGCCACGCTCAAGCTGTCGCCGCACATCCGCGTGCAGGCGGCCGGCGACGGCGCGATTCCGAGCATCAATCCGAGCGCCATCGAGCCCTTTCTCAATCGCCCGCTGATCGTGTCCGAGACCGGGCTGGCGAGCGCGCCGCGCGTGGTCGCGACCCAGGACGGCCGGGTGGTGATGGGCACCAATGACATCGTCTATGTGCGCGGCATGCCGGCCGGTGCCGGCAGCAGCTGGCAGGTGTTCCGCCCGGCCACGGCGCTCAAGGATCCTGAGACCGGCAAGGTCATCGCGTGGGAGGCGGTGTACTGCGGCATCGCCGACGTCGCGGCCCAGGGCGATCCGGCCACCCTGCGCATCAAGGAAGCGCGCGAGGAAATCCGCGTCGGCGACCGGCTGGTGCCGGCCGAGAGCGGCGACTTCCCCACCTATCTGCCGCATCAGTCCAGCACGGTCATCGATGGCCGCGTGCTGTCGATCTACAACGGCGTGGACCAGGCCGCGACCAACATGGTCATCTCGCTCAACCGCGGCGCGGCCCAGGGCGTGGAGCGCGGCCATGTGTTCCGCCTGCTGAGCTACGGCGGTTTCATCACCGACCGCACCGGCGACAAGCCCGAGACCGTGCGCCTGCCCGACGAGGCCTATGGCGACGTGTTCGTGTTCCGCGTGTTCGACAACGTGAGCTACGGCCTGATCCTGCGCGCCACCAACACCACGCGCATCGGCGACCGCTTCGTCTCCAAGCTCGACTGACGCCGATGGCGACGCTGGCGCCGGCGCGTCGCGCCGAGCTGGCCGCCTGGCTGCGGCTGATGGCGGTCGAGGGCGTGGGCGCGGTCACGGCGCGCGAGCTGCTGGCCGCGCTCGGTCCGCCCGAGCAGATCTTCGCGCTGGGCCACGGCGCCCTGGTGCGCGGCGCCGGCGACCAGCTCGCCCGCGCGCTCTCGGCCACGCCGGACGCCGACGCGCAGGCGCTCATCGAGCGCACGCTCGACTGGGCCGAGCAGCCCGACCGCCATCTGCTCACGCTGGCCGATGCCGACTATCCGCAGCAGCTGCTCACCATCGCCGATCCGCCGCCGCTGCTGTGGGCCATCGGCAATCTGGCGCTGCTGGCCCAGCCGACCATCGGCATCGTCGGCAGCCGCAATGCCACGGCCCAGGGCATCGAGAATGCGCGCGGCTTCGCGGCCAACCTGGCTGGCGCCGGGCTGGTGGTGGTGTCGGGGCTGGCGCTCGGCATCGATGCGGCGGCGCATGAAGGCGCGCTCGAAACCGGCACGACCATCGCCGTGATCGGCACCGGCGCCGACATCGTCTATCCGGCGCGCAACCGGGCGCTCGCCCATCGCATCGCGGCCGGCGGGCTCATCCTGTCCGAGCAGCCGCTCGGCACCGGCGTGCACAAGGCCAGCTTTCCGCGCCGCAATCGCATCATTTCCGGGCTGTCGCTCGGCGTGCTGGTAGTCGAGGCGGCGGCCGGCTCGGGCTCGCTCATCACCGCGCGTCAGGCTGCCGAGCAGGGGCGCGAGGTGTTCGCGCTGCCGGGCTCGATCCATTCCGCGCTGTCCAAGGGCTGCCATCAGCTCATCCGCGACGGCGCCAAGCTGGTCGACGAATCGCGCCACATCCTTGACGAGCTGCTGCCGATCGGCTTTGCCGCCGCGTCCGAGCCCCGGCGGCGCGGCCGGCGCACCGGGCCCGGAAAGCCGCTGTCGCCCGCCACCATCGCAGCCGGACTGGCGGCGGCGCAGCGCCCGGCACCGGTGCCTGACGCCGCCGAACCGCGCGAAGAACCGCCCGACCGGCGCGACGCCGCCGCCGGTCCGCTCGCCGATCATCCCTGGCTCACGCTCGCTGGCGTCGAGCCGTTTACTGCCGACGGTCTGGCCGAACGCTGCAATGCAAGCGCCGCCGACATGCTTGCCGCGCTGCTCGACTGGGAGCTGGACGGTCTGGTCGCGCGGCTGCCGGGCGGTTTCTTCCAGCGTCTGCAACGTCCGGCTTGATCGCCTGAAACGCTGCCAAACGGCGTCTTTTCATCGGTTGCCGCTCAGGGTTTTCGCGGGTAGAGTCATTTTCATGTTCGACGTCCTCATCTATCTCTTCGAGAACTATTTCAATCCGAGCGCCTGTCCGGAAGGCGATGTACTGGCCCGCAAGCTCACGGCCGTCGGATTCGAGCGCGACGAGATCGACGAGGCGCTGGTCTGGCTCAATGGCCTGTCCAAGGCCAGCTCGGCGCCGGTGCCTGCCGCGCTGGCCGAGTCCGGCGGCCACCGCGTCTACACCGACTGGGAGCTCGACCAGCTCGGCGCCGATGCCATCGGTTTCGTCAGCTTTCTTGAATCGGCCGGCGTCATCGATGCAGCCCAGCGCGAACTCATCGTCGATCGCGCATTTGCCGTCGGCGATTCGCCGGTCGGCGCCGAGCAGCTCAAGGTCATCGTGCTGATGGTGCTGTGGAGCCAGGAAGCCGAGGTCGATGCGCTCATCCTCGAAGAGCTGCTCGACGACGGTTCGCCGCGCGAACTGCACTGACTGCGCCGCAACGACGGCAACTTTCTGGCAGTCCTGCGGCCGCTGACGCCGCCGCGCAGCACCGCATGACGAAACCCGCTGCCATCATGGCCGCGTTGTGCCGAAATTTTGAAACCGCCTACACTTGGCCCCCCTTGCGGGCAGGCCGATGTGTGCCCCCCATTCTTTCGAGCTGGCGTTCACCATGTCCAAGAGCCTGATCATTGCCGAAAAGCCCTCGGTCGCGAACGACATCGCGAAGGCCTTGGGCGGTTTCACCAAGCACGATGGCTATTTCGAGTCGGACGAATACATCATTTCGTCGGCGGTCGGCCATCTGCTCGAAATCTTTGCCGAAGACGATCCGAAACGCGGCAAATGGAGTTTCACCCATCTGCCCGTCATCCCGAAGGATTTCGGCCTTCAGCCGATCGCCAAGAATGAAGATCGGCTGAAACTGCTCAGCAAGCTCATTCGCCGCAAGGATGTTTCCGCGCTTATCAATGCCTGTGACGCGGGGCGCGAAGGCGAATTGATCTTTCGCTACATCGTGCAATCGGCAAAAGCCAAGCAGCCGGTCAAGCGGCTCTGGCTGCAATCGATGACGCCGGCCGCGATCCGCGAAGGCTTCGGCAAATTGCGCAGCGATGAAGACATGCTGCCGCTGGCCAATGCCGCGCGCAGCCGCAGCGAAGCCGACTGGATCGTCGGCATCAATGGCACGCGCGCCATGACCGCCTTCAACAGCAAGGGCGGCGGTTTCTATCTGACCACGGTCGGACGGGTGCAGACGCCGACGCTGGCGGTGGTGGTCGAACGCGAAAAGAAGATCAAGAACTTCGTTTCGCGCGATTACTGGGAAGTGCGCGGCGAATTCGTCGTGGCGGCCGGTACCTACGACGGCAAATGGTTCGATCCCAAATACAAGAAGGATGAAGCCACGGCGCGCGCCGCCAAATTGGCCGCCGCGCCCGAGGCCGAGCATTTGCGCGACAACCGCATCTGGTCCGAAGCCGAGGCGAAGGAAATCGTCGCCGCCACGCGCGGCAAGCAGGGCACGGTCACCGAGGAAGCCAAGCCGTCGAGCCAGCTTTCGCCGCTGCTCTACGATCTGACTTCATTGCAGCGCGAGGCCAATTCGCGCTTTGGTTTCTCGGCCAAGACCACGCTGTCGATCGCGCAGGAGCTGTACGAGAAGCACAAGGTGCTGACCTATCCGCGGACCGATTCGCGCCATCTGCCCGAGGATTATCTGGGCACGGTGCGCGCCACTTTCGAATCGCTGGCCGGCCAGAACAATTACTTCAAGCATTGCAAGCAGGCGCTCGACAGCAATTACGTCCGGCCCAACAAGCGCATCTTCGACAACACCAAGATCAGCGATCACTTTGCAATCATCCCCACGCTTGAGACGCCCAAGGCGCTCGGCGATGTGCAGCAGAAGATCTACGACCTGGTGGTCAAGCGTTTCATCGCGGTGTTTTTCCCGGCGGCCGAATTCATGGTGACCACCCGCGTCACCAAGATTGAGAACCATCATTTCAAGACCGAAGGCAAGGTCATGGTGAATGCCGGCTGGCTCGCGGTTTATGGCCGCGATCAGCAGGGCGACGACGCCACGCTGGTAGCGGTGGGCGCAAATGAAAAGCCGCTGGCCGACAAGGTCGAGGCAATTGCGCTGCAAACCAAGCCGCCCGCGCGCTACAACGAAGCCACCCTGCTGTCGGCAATGGAAGGCGCTGGAAAATTGCTTGGCGACGACGAATTGCGCGAAGCGATGGCGCAAAAGGGGCTGGGTACGCCAGCCACCCGCGCGGCAATCATCGAAGGCCTCATCAACGAAAAATACATGCTGCGCGACGGCCGCGATCTGCTGCCGACCGCGAAAGCCTTTCAGTTGATGACGCTGTTGCATGGCCTGGGTGTGAGCGAATTGACCCATCCGGAACTGACCGGCGAATGGGAATACAAGCTGGCGCAGATGGAGCGCGGCCAATTGGCGCGCGAGGATTTCATGCGCGAAATCGCGCAGATGACGCAACTCATCGTCAAGCGCGCCAAGGAATACGACAGCGATACCGTGCCGGGCGATTACGCCACGCTGCATACGCCCTGTCCCAATTGCGGCGGCACGATCAAGGAAAACTACCGGCGCTTTGCCTGCGACAAATGCTCATTCTCGATGACGAAAGTGCCGGGCGGCCGGCAATTCGAGATTCCTGAAGTGGAAGAGCTGCTCGAAAAGCGCGAGATCGGTCCGCTGCAAGGCTTTCGCTCGAAGATGGGCCGGCCGTTTGCCGCGATTCTGCGCATCGTTTCGGACGACGCGCTCAAGACCGAAACCGGCAATGCCTTCAAGCTTGAATTCGACTTCGGCCAGAACGACGGCGAGGAAGAAGGCGGCGAGGAAGTCGATTTCTCGGGTGCCGAAGCGCTTGGCGCCTGCCCCAAATGCGGCGGCAAGGTATTCGAGCAGGGCATGAATTACGTCTGCGAAAACCAGCCGGCCAAGCGCTGCGATTTCCGCTCGGGCAAGGTCATTCTTCAGCAGGAAATCGCGCGCGAGCAGATGACCAAGCTATTGGCTGAAGGCAAGACCGATCTGCTGACCAATTTCGTTTCCAATCGCAATGGCCGCAAGTTCAAGGCCTTTCTGGTGCGGCAGGAAGACGGAAAGATCGGCTTTGAATTCGCGCCGCGCGAACCCAAGCCGGCCGGCAAGACGGCGGCCAAGACCGGCCGCGCTGCCGCCAAGAAGAGCCCCGGTCCGCGCGAAACCGCCGACGCCGAGTGATGCGCGACGTGACGGGCAATGACTGAGGCGAGCGCCGGCATCCTCGCGGCGAGCGGCGATTTCGACCGCCGCTATGCCGCCGCCTGCACCGCGCTCGAAGCCGATTCGCGCCGACGCAGCCTGCCCGGGCAGGCGAGCCTGAACGGCGCCGTCGCCGATTTTTCGCACAACGATTACCTGGGCCTCGCGCGCGACGCCGATGCCATCGCTGCGCTGTGCGCGACCGCGCAGGCGAGCGGCGTCGGCGCGACCGGCTCGCGGCTGCTGTCGGGCGACTGGCCCGAGCATGCCGCGCTCGAAGCCGCGATCGCCGCCGCCAAGGGCACCGAGGCGGCGCTGGTCTTCCCGTCGGGCTATCAGGCCAATGCGACGGCGCTCGCCGCGCTGCTCGACCGCAAGACGCTCGGCGCCGAGCCGCTGCTGTTCGCCGACCGGCTCAATCACGCGAGCCTGCATCACGCCTGCCAGCTCGCCGGCGTGCATCAGCTGCGGTTCCGGCACAACGATCTGGGCCATCTGCGCGAGCTGCTGCAAAAGCATGCGGGCGACGTGCGGCCGAAATTCATCGTGGCCGAGACCATCTTCGGCATGGACGGCGATGCGCTCGACATGCCGGCGCTCGCCGCGCTGGCCGACGAGTTCGGCGCCTTCCTCTGGCTCGACGAGGCGCATGCGACCGGCGTGGCCGGCGCCACCGGTCAGGGGCTGGCGAGCGGCTGGATCGGCGGGCGCGGCGCGGCGATGGGCACCTTCAGCAAGGCCATCGGCGCCCAGGGCGCCTATGTGGCGTGCAGCCGCGCGGTGCGCGATTACCTGCTCAACCGCTGCACCGGCTTCATCTATTCGACGGCGATCGCGCCGCCGCTCGCGGCCGCCGTGCTGGCGGTGTGGAACAGGCTGCCGGGCATGGACGCACGGCGCGCGGCGCTGACGGCGAGCGCCGAGGCGCTGCGCAAGCGCTTGCAGGCGGGCGGGCTGGATACCGGCACGTCCACGACCCACATCGTGCCGGTCATCGTCGGCAGCGATGCGCGCGCGCTTGAACTCAAGGCCTGGCTCGCGGCGCGCGGGCTGGTGGTGTCGGCGGTGCGGCCGCCGACCGTGCCGCCCAATACCGCGCGCATCCGCATCGCGCTCGCGGCCTCGCATACGGCGACGCAGATCGATGCGCTCGCCGGTGCCATCCTCGACTGGCGCGCGACGCAGGCCGACTGATGCCGGGCTTCGTTCTCTGCCACGGCTGGGGGCTGGATGCGCGCAGTCTCGATCCGCTCGCGGCCGCGCTGCGCGCCCGCTTTCCCGCGCACGAACTGCTGGCCGAGGAGCTGGGCTTCTTCGGTCCGGCGCGCGCTGCGGTCGCCGACGCGGCTGCGCGCGACGACGGCGGCTGGATCGGCATCGGCCATTCCTGGGGCTTTGCGCGGCTGGCGCAGGCGACGGTTGCGCCGCGCTGGCGTGCGCTGGTGTCGATCAACGGCTTCACGCGCTTCTGCCGCGCGCCCGGCCGGCGCAGCGGCATGCCGGCGCGCGCGGTCGACGCGATGCTGGCGCGGCTGGCGCTCGATGCCGACGGCTGCCTCGCCGACTTTCATGCGCGTTGTGCCGAAGGCGGTGCGGTGCCGGCCGCCGTGCCGCCGTACCGCGCCGACAGCGCCGCGCTCGCCGAGGCGCTGCGCCAGTTGCGCGACAGCGATTTCGTGCCGCCCGCCGTGCCGCTGCTCGCGCTGGTCGCCGCTGCCGATGCCGTCGTCGCGCCCGAGCATGCGCAGACCCTGTTCGCGCCGCTCGCCACGGAACTCGTGACGCTGGCCGGCAGTCATCTGCTGCCGCTCGATGCGCCGGACGACTGCGCCGCCGCCATCGCGCGCTTTGTTGCCGCCCTCCCGCCCGCCACCGAATGACGCCGCGCCCGCTCACCGTCGCCGACCGCTTCTCCGCCGCCGCCGCGCGCTACGACGCCGCAGCGCGCGCCCAGCAGAGCGCCGCCGCGCAGTTCGCCGACTGGCTCGCCCAGGCCGAGCCCGCTGCCGCGCCGGCCCGCATCGCCGAGCTGGGCTGCGGCACCGGCTTCCTCAGCGCGCATCTGCTCGCACGCTGGCCGGATGCCGAACTGCTCGCCACCGACCTCGCGCCGGCCATGGTCGAGCACTGCCGCACGCGCTTCGCCGATCAGCCGCGCCTGACCGCCGCCCAGGCCGATGCGCGCCAGATCCGCTTTGCGCCCGCGCCCGACTGGATCGTCTCGGCCATGTGCCTGCAATGGCTGCATCCGCTTGAAGCCGTACTCGATCTGCATCTTTCGCAATGCCGCGTGCTGGCCTTCAGCCTGCTGCTCGACGGCTCCTTCGCGGCCTGGCGCGCGGCGCACGATGCGGTCGGCGCCGACTGCGGCCTGCAACCGCTGCCCAGGGCCGAGGCGCTCGCCGCGCTGTGCCGGCGGCTCGCCGCCGTCCACGGCCGCAGCTGCCGGATCGAGTTCGTGCGCGTCGACGAGCCGCATGCCGACGGCCTGGCGTTTGCGCGCGCGCTGCGGGCCATCGGCGCCGATGCCGCGCGCGCCGGTCATCGTCCGGTCGCGCTGCGGCGCGTGCTCGCGGCCTGCCCGGCGCCGCTGGTCATGAATTACGAACTCGCCTTCGTCCGCATCGCATGAAAGCCATCTTCATCGCCGGCACCGACACCGGCGTGGGCAAGACCCTGGCAAGCGCCTGGATCGCCCACCACTGGCCGGCCGCCTACTGGAAACCGGCCCAGACCGGCACCGCCACCGACGACGGCGACGACAGCGGCGGCGTGGCGCGGCTGGCCGGCGTGCGGGTGTTTCCCGAAGCCTGCCGGTTTGCCGCGCCCGAATCGCCGGCGCGCGCCGCCGAGCTGGAAGGCCGCGTCATCGATCCGGCCGGCTTCGTGCTGCCGACCGGCGCCGAGCGGCTGGTGGTGGAAGGCGCGGGCGGCCTGCTGGTGCCGGTCGCGCCCGACTTCCTCATGATCGATCTGGCGCGCCAGCTGGCGCTGCCGGTGCTGCTGGTGGCGCGCAGCGGCCTGGGCACCATCAATCACACACTGCTGTCGGTCGAGGCGCTGCGTGCGCGCGGCCTGCCGCTGCTCGGCGTGGTGATGAGCGGCGCGCCCAATGCCGCCAACCGCGCCGCCATCGAGCGGCACGGCCGGCTGCCGGTGCTGGCCGAGCTGCCCCGGCTCGACCCGGCCGCCGATCTGGCGGCCCAGCTGCATGCGCTGGCGCTGCCGCCGGCCCTGCGCGCAGCGCTCGACGCCTAGGCCGCAGCGCGCCGCGCCACGAACAGCCCGCAGTCCAGCTCAAAGCTGCAATCCGGTTGCACCTTCCAGGCTGCCCGCACCGCTGCCGGCGCGGCCTGCCACAGATCGCGGATGGCGGCGGCCCGCACCGCCGGCGTGCGCATGCGCGCCAGCCAGCCGTCGAAGTCGATCGGCAGCCGCCAGGCCTCGTGCGCCTCGACGATCAGGCCCGCCGCCGCCAGCAGCGCGCGCCATTCCGACGGATTGCGATTGCGCACATGCGAGCGGTCGCGCAGCAGCTCCACCGCCTGAAGATGCATGTCGATTGCAGCTTCTTCATGCCCGAGCACATCGATGAGCGCCAGCTGCCCGCCCGGCACCAGCACGCGTCGGATCTCGGCCAGCGCGGCCGGCAGATCGCGCCAGTGATGCGCCGACATGCGCGTGACCACCATGTCGAAGCTCGCATCGGCGAACGGCAGCCGCTCGGCATGGGCGGGCTGCGCCAGCACATTGGCCAGCCCGCGCCGCTGCGCCTCGGCCGCGACTATTTCGAGCATTTCGGGCGTCGGATCGCAGGCCGTCACGCTGGCCACGCGCGGCGCGATGGCGAAGGCGGCATGGCCGGCGCCGCAGCCCAGGTCGAGCGCGCGCGCAGTGCCGCCGGCCGGCGTCAGCGCCGCGAGCCGCGCCAGATCGGCACCGCCGGCATGCACTGCGCTGGTCAGATAGGCGGCCGCGCTGGCACCGAATTGCGCAATGGAGGAATCGTCGACGGCTGGCATGGCAGGCTCCGCTGTGGGTTGGGGCGGCCAATCTAGCGCCGCCTCGTTCCTGGTAACAGGCAGCTGCTTATCCTGTTATAAAAGCCAACCGCCAAGTACCCGAAACCATGACTCCAGCCCCCACTCTCGGCGCCTTTCTGCGCAGCCATCGCGAGCGTCTGTCGCCGGCCGCGCTCGGCCTGCCGGCCGGCCTGCGCCGGCGCACGCCCGGCCTGCGGCGCGAGGAGCTGGCCCAGCTCGCCGGCCTCAGTCCCACCTGGCTCACCTGGGCCGAGCAGGGCCGGGCGGTGGCGCTGTCGGCCGAGGCGCTCGCGCGTCTTGCCGCCGCGCTGCAACTCTCGGCCGCCGAGCGCCGCTATCTGTTCGAGCTGGCCGGTCGGCGCGATCCGGCCCAGCCGCTGCTCGCCGACAGCGTCGCGCCGCTGCTGCTCGCCAGCGTCGATGCGGTGCGCCATCCGGCTTATCTGCTCGACCGCCAGTGGACCGCGCTGGCCGCCAATGCCGCCGCGCGCCGCCTCTTCACCGGCTGGCTCGACCGGCGCGCCAGCGAGCGCAATCTGCTGCGCTTCATGTTCCTCGACCCGTCGGCGCGCGCCCTGGTGCGCGACTGGCCCGAGCGCGCCGCGCGCCTGGTCGCCGAGTTCCGCGCCCACAGCGCCGGCTTCGTCGCCGAGTCGCCAACGCGCGAACTGGTCGCCGCGCTCTGCGCCGCCAGCGCCGATTTCGCGCGGCTCTGGTCGGCGCAGGATGTGCAGTCGCGCGACGGCGGCCGACGCCTGTTCGATCACCCCCGGCAGGGCGCGCTCGCCTTCGACCAGATCACCCTCGCTCCCGCCGGCGCGCCCGGCGTGCTGCTGGTGATGCTGCTGCCCTCCACCGCTTCCTCCTCGACATGACCGCACCCGACTGGCTCGCCCTCGACCGCGCCCATTGCTGGCACCCGTTCACCCAGGCCCAGACCGCGCCCGCACCGCTGCCCATCGTGCGTGGCGAAGGCTCATGGCTCATCGCCGCCGACGGTCGGCGCTATCTCGATGCGGTGTCGAGCTGGTGGGTCAATCTGCACGGCCACGCGCATCCGGCCATCGCCCGCGCACTGGCCGAGCAGGCGCTGACGCTGGAGCACACGATGTTCGCCGGCATCGCGCACGAGCCGGCCGCGCGCCTCGCGGCCGAGCTGGCGGCCCGCGCGCCGGCGCCGCTCAAGCATGTGTTCTTCTCCGACAACGGCTCCACCGCCATCGAGGTCGCGCTCAAGATCGCCTGCCAGTACTGGATCAACCAGGGCCGCAAGCGCCACCGCTTTCTCGCCTTCGAGGGCGGCTATCACGGCGACACCTTCGGCGCGATGGCGGCTGGCAAGTCGTCGGGCTTCTACACGCCGTTCGAGGACTGGCTGTTCGGCGTCGACTTCCTGCCCTGGCCGCAAAGCTGGATCGACAATGCCTCTATCGATGCCGAGGAAGCCGCCGCGCTGGCCCGGCTCGACGCCTACCTGGACCGGCATGGCGACGACCTCGCCGCCTTCATCTTCGAGCCGCTGGTGCAGGGCGCCTCGGGCATGCGCATGGCGCGCGCACCGTTCCAGCGTGCGGTCTGCGAGCGGGTGCGCGCGCGCGGCGTGCCGGTCATCTTCGATGAGGTCATGACCGGCTTCGGTCGCACCGGCCGCATGTTCGCGGCCGAGCACATCGGCTTCACGCCCGACCTGCTGTGCGTGTGCAAGGGCCTCACCGGCGGCTTCTTGCCGATGGCCGCGACGCTGGCCCAGCCGCACATCCACGATGCCTTCCTCGGCGAAAACGTCGACCGCGCGCTGCTGCACGGCCACACCTTCACCGCCAATCCGCTCGGCTGCGCCGCCGCACTGGCCTCGCTCAAGCTGTTCGACGACGAAGACGTGATGGCGAAGATCGTCGCGCTGGAGGCGATGCAGGCCGAGCGGCTCGCGGCCATCGCCGGCCATCCGCTGGTCACGCGGCCGCGCCAGTGGGGCACGATCGCCGCCTTCGATCTGGCCCAGCCCGCTGGCGATGTCGGTGGCTATGCCTCGGCATCCGGCCGCGCGCTGCGCGAAGCGATGATTGCGCGCGGCGTGCTCATGCGGCCGATGGGCGATGCGGTCTACTTCCTGCCGCCCTACTGCACCTCGGCCGACGATCTGGACTTTGCCTATGCGCAATTGCGTGCGGTGCTCGATGAGCTGGCCGATCCCGCCGCGCGTGCCGGAGCGCCGAGCGACCTGTTCTGACGGCGGGTCGGCGCTCAGCGCCGGTCGCCGCCGCGCCAGCGGCCGCCGTCACGCGGCCCGCCGCCCCAGCCCTCGCCGCGATGTGGCCCGCGGCCGAAGCCCGGCGCCCATCCACCGCCGTAACGCGGCGGAACGATCACCGGCGGCGCAATGATCACCGGCGGCGGCGTGTAGTAGCGCGGCTGATAGATCGGCGGCGCGCTGTAGATGCGCGAGCCGTAATAGGGCTGGGAGTAATAGATGTCTTCGCGATACACCTCTGTGCGGTAGGGCTCGCCATAGACGGCGCAGCCGCCGAGCAGGGCGACGAGAACGGGCAGGACAGCAAGGCGGCAGTGCATGAAAGGCCCCGAAAAGCGCGATCGGTCACTGCACGCTAGCGCTGCGTCGGGGCGGGCGGCGTTTCGCGCCGGCTACGCCTGTAACGGCCGGGCTCGGCTTCTTCTGCACCAGCGGCAGGCCGGTCCGCAATGCTCCGATCCGGCCGCCACAATGAAAAACGCCCCGCAGGCTTGTGGCCGACGAGGCGTTCTCGAAACTGGTTGCGGGGGCAGGATTTGAACCTACGACCTTCGGGTTATGAGCCCGACGAGCTGCCAGACTGCTCCACCCCGCGTCTGAAGAGGCCGGACTCTAGCACGCTCAGGGGATAACGCAAGGCTTTGCAGAAACTTTCTCGTCCGGCGCGATGGGCGCTGTTGTTCTGGCGCGCGATTCCTTCGGATCGCGGAACACCAGTGGCTGGGCTGGCGCGCTGCGCGGCTGCTGCGCGAGCGATACCGCCGCGTCCACCACGGCGCGCTGCGGCGACTTGGCGCAGACCGGATCGGCTGCCGCCGGATCGCCGGCCAGCATGTAGGCCTGGCAACGGCAGCCGCCCAGGTCCTTCTCCTTCTCGTCGCAGCTGGCGCAGGGTTGCTTCATCCAGCCGGTGCCGCGATAGCGGTTGAAGCCTTCGCTCGAATGCCAGATGTCGGCGACCGGCATGCTGCGCACATTGGGGAAGTCGAGGCCGGGCAGCATGCGCGCGGTATGGCAGGGCAGGGCCGTGCCGTCGGGCGTGACGGTGAGGAAGACATTGCCCCAGCCATTCATGCATTTCTTCGGCCGGTTTTCGTAGTAGTCGGGCACGACGTAGAAGATGCGCATGCGGTCGCCGTGGGCGGCGCGCCAGTCGTTGGTGATGCGCTCGGCGCGTTCGAGCTGGGCGCGCGACGGCAGCAGCTCGTCGCGGTTGAGCAGCGCCCACGAGTAGTACTGGCTGTTGGCCAGCTCCAGATACTCGGCACCAAGCTCGTCGGCCATCTCGATGATGCGGTCGATGTACTCGATGTTGAGCCGGTGCACGACGCAGTTGAGCACCATCGGCCAGCCGTGGTCCTTGATGATGCGGGCCACCTTCTGCTTGAGATCGAAGGTGCGGGTGTGCGAGAGAAAGTCGTTCAGCTCGCGCGTGGAGTCCTGGAACGACAGCTGGATGTGATCGAGCCCGGCGGCCTTGAGCGCGGCGGCGCGCTGCTCGGTGAGGCCCACGCCCGAGGTGAGCAGGTTGGTGTAGAAGCCGAGCCGGTGCGCCTCGGCGACCAGCACTTCGAGGTCGTCGCGCAGCATGGGCTCGCCGCCCGAGAAGCCGCATTGCACCGCGCCGGCGGCACGCGCCTCGCGCAGCACGCGCAGCCAGTCGTCGGTGGAAAGCTCGGCTTCGTGCCGGGCGAAGTCGACCGGGTTGTAGCAGAACACGCAATGCAGCGGACAGCGGTAGGTGAGCTCGGCGAGCAGCCAGAGCGGCGGGCCGGCCGGCGCCACACCACCGGCGGCAATGGGCGCGGCCTGCGGCGTGCGCAGCGCCGCCAGAGCGGCATTGCCGGTACTGCTTTCAGGACAGCTCATCCACGTCTCCCGGCGCTCAAGTCTCGATCCAGCGCTTGCTGCGCGCGATGTCGAGAAAGCCCAGCACATCGGCGGTCAGGCCGGTGGCGGAGAAGGCCGCTTCCAGCTCGGCGACGATCTGCGCCACGGTCTTGCTGCCGTCGCAGCGGCTCATGATTTCGCCGGCGCTCTGGTTGAGCTTGACCATGCCTTCCGGATACAGCAGCACCCAGCTCTGCTGCACCTCCTCGTATTGCAGCCGGAACAGCCGCGCGACGCGCGGCACGACCGCGAGCGCGGCATCGGACTCGACCGGCGCGCTCACTGCGCCACGCCCTGCACGCCGTAGCGCAGCGCCATCGCATCGTTCATCGCCCACAGGATGTCGAGCTTGAACTGGAGGATTTCGAGCGCGCGGTCCTGCTGCTCGCGGCTGCGGAAATGGTCGAGCGTGACGGCCAGCCCCTGCTCCACATCGCGCCGCGCCTGGCTCACGCGGTTGCGGAAATACTGCAAGCCGCTGCTCTCGATCCACGGGTAATGCTCGGGCCAGGTGGCGAGGCGCTGCTTGTGGATTTCGGGCGCGAACAGCTCGGTGAGCGAGGAGCACACAGCCTCCTGCCACGGCGCGCGGCGCGCGAAGTTGACATAGGCATCGACCGCAAACCGCACCGCCGGCGTCACATGGCGCAGATCGGTGATTTCCTCGCGCGTGAGGCCGGTGGCAATGCCGAGCCGGATCCACGCCTCGATGCCGCCGTCGTCCTTCACCGTCTGGCCGTCCGAGCCGGTGATCTCGAAACCGTCGTGATCGAGGATGCGCTGGAGCCAGCCGCGCCGCACTTCGCGGTCGGGGCAGTTGCTGAGCACCGCCGCGTCTTTCACCGGGATGGCGATCTGGTAGTAGAAGCGGTTCGCCACCCAGCCGCGAATCTGCTCGGGCGTGGCCTTGCCCGTGTTGAGCATGACGTTGAACGGATGGTGGATGTGATAGGCGCGGCCCTTGGCGCGCAGTTGCGCCTCGAACTCGTCGCGGTTCCAGGCGAGGGCGAAACCTTGGGGTGCGTTCACAGCGCGATCTCCATGCCGTCATGCGCCACCTCGATGCCGTGGGCGGTGAGCAGCGCGCGTTCGGCGCTGTCTTCATCGAGGATGGGATTGGTGTTGTTGATGTGGATGAGCACCTTGCGGGTGCCGGCGGGCAGCCGGTCGAGCCACTCGATCATTCCGCCCGGGCCGCTCTGCGCGAGATGGCCCATCTGCACCGCGCGCTTGGGGCTGGCGCCGAGGGCGATCATCTCGTCGTCGGTCCAGAAGGTGCCGTCGACCAGCACGCAGTCGGCGGCCTGCATCGCGGCCCACACGGCCGGTTCCATCTCGCCGAGGCCCGGCGCGTAGAACAGCTTGCGGCCGCTCGCCCCGTCGGTGACGGTCACGCCGATGTTGTCGCCGGCGCGCGGATGATCGCGGTGCGGCGAGTAGGGCGGCGCATTGCTGATGAGCGGCAGCGCGCTGAATGCCAGGCCGCGCACGCGCGCGATCTCGAAGGCGCTGGCATCGGTCGGCACTTCGTTCCAGTCGAGCTTGCAGTAGTGCGCGAGCAGGCCGAACAGCGGATTGCCGGCGCTCAGGTCTTCCTTCACCGGCGCGGTACACCACAGCGGCCAGGGCTTGCGGTGCTCGCGCAGCATGTAGAGGCCGGTGGTGTGGTCGATCTGGCCGTCGATGAGCACGATGGCCTCGATGGCGGTGTCGCGCAGCTCGCGCGCCGAATGCAGCGCCGGGAAGCTGCGCAACTGCGCCAGCACATCGGGCGAGGCGTTGAACAGCACCCAGCGCTCGCCGTCGCCGCTCACGGCGATCGACGACTGCGTGCGGGCGGTGGCGCGCACCGTGCCGTCGCGCAGGCCGGCGCAGTTGCGGCAGTTGCAGTTCCATTGCGGGAAGCCGCCGCCGGCGCCCGAGCCGAGGATGCGGATGTGCATGTGCGTCGCCCTGAATGTGGTTCGCGAAAAAAAAGCGGGCGCCCCGCGAGGAACGCCCGCTCGCTGGCCGCTGCTTAGCGGTTGGCGATGTACATCGTGATTTCGAAGCCGAAGCGCAGGTCGGTGGCGGCGGGGGTGGTCCAGGTCATGTCAGTCTCCTCGGGTGGGTTGAGCCGGGCGCGAACCCGGTGTGGAAGGAGATTGCCGATTGCTGCACTGCGTGCGCCTCGCGTAAAGCTGGAATCGCGCCTCATGATTTTCATGAGCCTGCCGGGCGCCGCTCGACAGCCTGCGCGCCGCCTGCCATAAGCCCACGCCATGAGTCTTCGCCTGCGCATCCAGCTTGTCCTCACCGTGCTCACGCTCGGCTTTGCCGCGCTGCTCGTGGCCATGCAGGTGCAGGACACGCGGCGCGGCGTGCATGAGGAGATCGAGACCTCCAGCCGCGTCACGGCCCAGCTGCTGGCGCGCGTCGGCTGGGTGTATGAGCAGGCCGGGCTGCCGGGCATGCTCGGCTTTCTGGAGCGGCTGGGCCGGGTGCGCGCCACCGAGATCGAGCTGCGCGCGGCCGACGGCCGACTGCTCTATGCCTCGCCGCCGTCGCAGTACAAGGCCGGGCGCGATGCGCCAGCCTGGTTTGCGCAGCTGGTCGCGCCCCGCATCGAGACCCGCAGCATCGCGTTGCCGGGCGGCCAGATGCTGATCCATGCCGATGCCTCGCGCGCCACGCTCGACGGCTGGGAAGACCTGCTGCGCATGCTGGCGCTGGCGGCCGGCGGGCTGGCGCTGGCCAATCTGCTGGCGGTGTGGATCGCCCGGCGCATCACCCAGCCCTTCGGCGTGCTGCTCGACGGCCTGCGCGAGATGGAGCGCGGCGATTACCGCATCCGGCTGCCGGCGCTGGCCGGGCGCGAGGGCCGGCTCATGAGCCATGCCTTCAACGCGATGGCGCAGGCGGTCGAGGACAACGAGGTGCAGCGCCTGGCCGCCGCCGAGGCGCGCGCCCGGCTCGACGAGAACCGCGCGCTGGCCCACAGCACCGAGCGCCGCATCGAGGAGGAGCGCGCCGCCATCGCGCGCGAGCTGCATGACGAGCTGGGCCAGCAGATCACCGCCGTGCGCAGCCTGGCGCTGGTGCTCGAAAAGCGTGCCGCCGCCGATGCCGACAGCGCCACGGCGGCCCGGCTCATCGGCGAGACGGCCGCGCGCATGTACACCAGCGTGCATGAGCTGATCCCGCGCCTGCGGCCGCTGGCGCTCGACCGCTTCGGGCTGGCCGATGCGCTCGGCGATCTGATCGACGATCTGCGCATCGCGCATGCCGACATCGGCTTCGACTACGACGCCGGCACGCTGCCCGATCCGCTGCCCGGGCCGGTCGCGACGGCGGCCTACCGCATCGCGCAGGAGGCGCTGGCCAATGCCGTCGCGCATGCGCATGCGCGCCGCATCGGGCTGGCGCTGCGGCTCGATGCCGGCGAGCTGTGCATCGAGGTGCGCGACGACGGCCTGGGGCTGGCCGCCGATGCGCGCGACAAGCCCGGCCACTGGGGCCTGATCGGCATGCGCGAGCGCGCCGAGGCGCTCGGCGGCCGGCTGCTGCTGGCCTCGGGCGACGGCGCCGGGCTCACGCTGGCGGCGCGGCTGCCGCTCGACGGCGGCGCCGTATAGTCGGCCGATGGACAAGATCAGGGTCATGCTCGTCGACGACCATGCGGTGGTGCGCATGGGTTTCCGGCTGCTGCTGCAATCGACCGACGACATCGCGGTGATCGCCGAGGCCGACAGCGGCGAGGCTGCCTACCAGCAGTTCGTCGAGGCCAGGCCCGATGTGATCGTGATGGACATCGCGATGCCCGGCATGGGCGGCATCGAGGCGATGCGGCGCATCGTCGCGCGCGACCGCGCGGCCCGCATCCTGGCGCTGTCGGCGCATGAGGACACGAGCCATCCCAAGCGCGCGCTCCAGGCCGGCGCGCTCGGCTACCTGAGCAAGCGCGGTGCGCCCGAGGCGCTGATCGACGCGATCCGCGACGTGGCGCGCGGCCGGCGCGTGGTCGATGCCGCCATCGCCCAGCGCATGGCCTTGCAGGAATTCGGTGGCGAGCGCGGCCCGATCGAGCAGCTGTCGGCGCGCGAGTTCGAGGTGTTCGTGCAGCTGGCGCGCGGCCAGACCGTGGCGCAGATCGCCGAGTCGCTCAAGCTGTCGCCGTCGACCGTCGGCACGCATCTGTACAACGTCAAGCAGAAGCTCGGCGCGGCCAATCAGGCCGAGATCACGCTGATGGCGCTGCGCGCGGGCGTGATCGGCGTCGAGGGCAGTTGAGCGGCGCTGGCGGGTTCAGGGCGGCGCGTCGGCCGCCCGGCGCAATCAGAGCGGCAGTCGCGCGGCGGCGCCAGCCGGCTGGGCGCTGTCGGCGGCCAGCAGATAACCGGCCGCATGCAGCTCGATGAGCCGACGCGCCGGCCCGCGCGCGGTGATGTTGAGCGGCTGGCCGGCGCGCTTCTGGTGCGCGCGCAGCAGCAGCAGCTTGCCGATCGCATGACCGTCGATCCAGCGCACGCCCGACAGATCGATCTCGACCGGCCCGGGCGCTGCCGCCAGCAGCGTGAAGGCTGCGCCGAGCTTGGGCGCTTCGGTCGCGCTCCAGTCGCCACCCAGCGTCAGCCGGCGGCCGCGCACATCGAGCGTGGCCGGCACCGCCGCGCCGCGCCGGCGCTGCGCCAGTGCCAGCGGCAGCGCGAAGCGCGTGAGCATGCCCAGCAGCGCCACGCCGTCCTTCCAGTAGCGCTGCCAGAGCTTGGGTTCTTCCTTGATGCGCCAGATCCATTCCAGCCCCAGCTTCTGTGCCAGCAGCGGCGCGCGCGACACGGTGCCGGCGAGGAAGTTGATGACCGCGCCCAGATGGCTGATGGCGGGCGCGTCGAGCGCCGCCAGATTGCGCACGATCCACTCCTGGCCCTTTTTCGCGCCGAGCGCGACGAGCAGGAAATCGGCCTTGCTGGCGTTGATCTCGGCCAGCACTTCGGGCGGGCTCATCTGCGCCACCGTGCCAAAGCCCGGCGAACGCGCACCGACGCAGCGGCCGCCCGGGCAGCGCGCGCTCATGGCCGCGGCCGCCTTGGCGGCAATGCCGTCGGGTCCGCCGAACAGATAGACCGACACCGGCCGCGCAGCGTCGCCGCACAGGCGCTCGAACAGCGTGGAGCCGGCAACCCGCTCGGGCAGCGGCGTGCCGACCAGCCGGCTCAGCCAGATGATCGGCATGCCGTCGGCGACCGACAGATCGCTGTCGATCACCGATTCGCGGAAGGCCGCATCGGTCTGGCAGGCGATCAGGAAATTGATGTTCGGCGTGGAAAGAAACATCCGGCGCCGGTCCGCGATGGCGGAGCGCATGACCTGCTCGGCGCCCGCCAGATCGACGATGTCGAACGGCAGGCCGAGCACGCAGAGGACGGGACGGGAGAAGTCGGTCGTGGGCGTCATGCTTGCGTGAGAGAGAAACGGGCGGCCGGCCCGACGGCAGCAAGTGCCGCCGGGCCGGCGCGTCAGGGGAGGATCAGCAGATCGGGCCGCCGCTGCGACCGTAGGTGTCTTCGAGGCGGACGATGTCGTCCTCGCCCAGATAGCTGCCCGACTGCACTTCGATGATTTCGAGCGGCACCTTGCCCGGGTTGGCCAGGCGATGCACCTGACCGATGCTGATGTAGGTGGACTGGTTTTCCGACAGCAGGAAAGTGTCCTCGCCGCGCGTGACACGGGCCGTACCGCTCACCACGATCCAGTGCTCGGCGCGGTGATGGTGCAGTTGCAGCGACAGCGTGGCGCCCGGATTCACGACGATGCGCTTGACCTGGAAGCGCGGGCCGTTGTCGATGCTGTCGTACCAGCCCCAGGGCCGGTAGACCTTGCGGTGGGCGATGGCTTCGGAGCGGCCGGCCTTCTGCAGCTGGCCGACGATGTCCTTCACCTTCTGCGTGTCGTCCTTGTTGGCGACCATCACCGCATCGGGCGTCTCGATGATGACCAGATTGTCGACGCCGACGCAGGCCACCATGCGCGATTGCGCCAGCACCAGCGTGTCGGTGGTGTCGGTGGTGAGCACGTCGCCGCGCGTGACGTTGCCGCCCGCATCCTTCTCGGCCACGTCCCACAGCGCGCCCCAGGCGCCCACGTCCGACCAGCCGCATTCGAGCGGCACGACCCAGGCCGGGATGCCGGTGCCGGTGTCGGCCGGCAGCTTTTCCATGACCGCGTAGTCGATCGAATCGGACGGGCTGGCCGAGAACTCGGCGCGCGGCACGAACAGGAACTGGCCGTCGCGCTTGCCGGCGGCATGCGCTGCCTTCACCGCTTCGAGGATGTCGGGGCGGAAGGCGCCGATGGCCTTGAGCCAGACCGAGGCGCGGGTCATGAAAAGACCGCTATTCCAGACGAAACGCCCCGAATCGACATAACGCTGGGCCGTTTCGGCATCCGGTTTTTCGACAAAGGAAGCAATCGGGCCGGGCGTGCCGACATTGTCGGCCTTGATTTCGATATAGCCGTAACCCGTTTCCGGATGATCGGGAATGATCCCGAAAGTCACGATTGCGCCGTTTTGCGCCGCCGGAATACCGGCGCGCAATGCATTTTGAAATGCGGAAATGTCGTTGACGACGTGATCGGACGGCATCACGAGCAGCAGCGGGTCTTCGGCGGGATCGAGCGAGGCTTCGAGTGCGGCCAGCGTGAGCGCCGGCGCGGTATTGCGGCCGATCGGCTCCAGCACGATGGATTCGGCGGCGCTGCCGATGGCCTTGAGCTGTTCGGCGATGACGAAACGGTATTCCTCGTTGCTGACCACCAGCGGCTTGCCCAGGCGCACGGCGCCGAAAGCAAAGCCGTCGGTACGCAGCGCGGTGGCCTGGAGCAGCGTGTTGCTGTCGTGCAGCGGCAGCAGCTGCTTGGGATATTGGGCGCGCGACATCGGCCAGAGCCGGGTGCCGGAGCCGCCCGACAGAATGACCGGAATCAGCAGGCCGGTCGTGGTTGCCGCGGCGGCTTCGCCGACTGCCGCGTCGATGAGGATTTCGCCCATTTGATTTCCTATGACTGGAAGGAGTGAGGTGTTGCGGAATTGGTGCGATGAATTGAGGGTAGAAAGCAATTGCCCACGAACTTCCGCAATCCGAATTCCGAAGGAATGCGCTGTAAAACGCATTCATTTTGCTGATTAATCGTACCGCGACGCAGCAATTCGATCACCAAATCAGTGCCTGCGCACTCGCCTGCGACCCGCATGGAGAGACGGCTGCAACTCCGTTCACATCGTGCGAAGCCCCAGCCGCGCAAACAGCCTTTCGTCGCGATCCGCCTCGGGATTGCCGGTGGTCAGCAGCCGCTCGCCATGAAAGATCGAGTTGGCGCCGGCCAGGAAGCACAGCGCCTGGATTTCGTCGCTCATCTGCGTGCGGCCGGCGGACAGGCGCACGAAGCTGGTCGGCATGGTGATGCGCGCGGCGGCGATGGTGCGCACGAATTCGAACGGATCGAGCGCATCGGCGCCAGCAAGTGGCGTGCCTTCGACCGCGACCAGATGGTTGATCGGCACCGATTCGGGCGGCTCGGCCATGCTGGCCAGCTCGGCGATCAGGCCGGCGCGCTGCTCGCGCGATTCGCCCATGCCGACGATGCCGCCGCAGCACAGCTTGAGTCCGGCCGAGCGCGCCTTGTCGAGCGTGTCGATGCGGTCCTCGAACTTGCGCGTGTGGATGATGTCGGCGTAGTGCTCGGGCGCGGTGTCGATGTTGTGGTTGTAGTAGTCGAGGCCGGCGGCGCGCAGCGTCTGCGCCTGACCTTCGTCGAGCAGGCCGAAGGTGCCGCAGGTTTCCAGCCCCAGCTCATGCACCGCCTCGATGATCGGCACCAGTTTTTCGAGATCGCGCGCATTGGGGCCGCGCCAGGCCGCGCCCATGCAGAAGCGCGAGGCGCCGGCGGCCTTGGCGGCCTGGGCGGCGGCGACGACCGCATCCTTTTCCATCAGCTTGGTGGCTTCGACGCCGGCGTCGTGATGCGCCGATTGCGGGCAGTAGCCGCAATCCTCTTCGCAGCCGCCGGTCTTGATCGACAGCAGGGTGGAGCGCTGGACCGCATTGGGATCGAAATTGGCGCGATGCACCTGCTGCGCGCGAAAGATCAGATCGTTGAACGGCAGATCGAACAGCGCCAGCACTTCGGCGCGGGTGATGCGGGCGCTGCGACCGGCGGGTTCGGCGCGGCGCGGCGCGGGGACGAGCTGGATGGGGCTGTGGGGCATGCGATGTCGTGGCGGCGGGCCGCCGTGGGAGGGTGAAATCGACCGCCGCATTGTGCGCCGGGGTGGCTGCGCGAGGCCCGCAAAACCGCGTCGGCAAGACGGGCGGCCGAGGCGTCGGGCGGGCGGTGGCGGCTCAGTCGGCGCTATCGGCGGCTTTTTTGGCCGAGGTGCGCGCCCGCTTCTTGGCGGCGGGTTTCTTCTTCTTCTCGGCCAGCATGGTGCCGCGGCAATTCTTGCTGCCGCACAGGCAGCGGTAGTCCTCGCGCAGCTGCTTGGTGATGCGGCCGTCGATCACCAGGCCGTAGTCGAAGAACAGCTCGCTGCCGGCCGGGATGGCGCGCCTGGCCTCGATGAACACATGCTGGAGGCCGTCGGGGCCGGGCTCGGTGACGGCGGTGCAGTTGGGATTGCAGGAGTGATTGATGTAGCGCGAGCTGTTGCCGCCCACGCCGCCATCGATCACGCCGTCGTCCACATCGAAATAGAAGGTGTGGAAGGGATTGGCCGGGTCGTGCGGATGGCGCGCGATGGCCTCGTCCCACGAGATGCGCTCGCCCTTGTATTCGATGAGGCGCTCGCCCTTGTCGAGGTCGCGGCCGGCAAACACGCCGCGCCCGTGAATCTTCGACTGGCGGACGACGATCTTGCGTTGAGCTGCTGGCATGGAATGGAGATGGCGTGGCGCCGTGGGCCCCGGGCGGCGCCCGGCGAAGCCGCGCGATTCTAGACGTGCGCGCGCCGGCGCCGCGGCCGACCGGCCTGCGTTTCAGCGCGCGCCGATGGCGGTCTCGACCACCCGGCGCATGTCCTCGATCGAGCAGGGCTTGCCGATGAAGCCGTCGAAGCCGGCGGCCAGGCAGGTGTCGATGTCGCTCTGGAAGGTGTTGGCGGTCAGCGCGATCACGCGCTGGTGCGTTGCCGCGCCGGCCTCGCGTGCGCGCAGCAGCCGGATGGTGGCGAGGCCGTCGAGCACCGGCATCTGCATGTCCATGAACACCACGTCGAAGCCGGTTTCGGCTAGACGGTCGAGCGCGACCTGGCCGTTCTCGGCGGTTTCCACATCGCAGCCGAAGCTTTCGAGCTGGGCATGAGCCAGTTCGCGATTGATCGGGTTGTCCTCGACGACGAGCACGCGGGCGAGGGCGGAGCGGGAGGCGGGGTTCGACATTGTTGGGCGGGCGGGGCAGGAAGCTTGAACGCTAACCCACGGTCCGCCGCCGCGCACTCAGGATCGTTGCTCGGCGCCCGACGGCGGAAATGCGTGGCGTGCGAAGCGACACCGCTTGCGAGCGCACGCTCAGTCGTGCAGCCGCGAGCCCGACGGCAGATGCGCCATGAGGAAGTCCATCTGGTCCGACAGGATGCGGCGGTTGCGCAGGATGAAGTCCTCCCACAGCGTCGGGATGTAGGGCGTGTAGAGCAGCGGCATGTGGGCCTGCTCGGGCGTGCGGTTGGCCTTCTGATGGTTGCAGGCGCGGCAGGCGGTGACCACGTTCATCCAGTGATCGCGGCCGCCCTGCGCGAACGGCACGATGTGCTCGCGCGTGAGGGCGTCGCTCACGAAGCGGCCGCCGCAGTAGGCGCAGACATGGCGGTCGCGCGCGAACAGCTTGCCGTTGGTGAGCCCGGGCGTGAGCAGGAAGGGATTGATGCGCGGCACGCCCTTGGTGCCGATGATCGAGTTGACCTCGATGACCGACTGGCGGCCGGTGCGGGCGTTGTGCCCGCCGCGGAACACCGCGACCGGACTGCCCACTTCCCAGCGCACGTCACCCGCTGCGTAGTGCAGCACGGCGGCTTCGAGCGAAATCCAGGACTGCGGCAAGCCCTGGGAACTCAATTTGAGGATTTTCATTGCGAACACCCCGACCGGATCGCATGCGCGGGGGAGATGCGCATGCGTCAAGAACCCCGGACAGAAAATCTACCCGGGATGTGTTGCGTTTGACAGGCACGCAGCTCGCTTGTTTCAAGACCCGTGCCAGATCGGTCGGCGACGCGTGTTTCAGAGCAGTTCGAGGATGGCTTCGGCGGTGCTCGCCTCGATCTTGCCGGCCACGTCGATGGCCAGATGCCTGACCACGCCGTCCTCGGCGATGAGGGCGTAGCGCTGCGAGCGCACGCCGAGGCCCTTGGAAACGAGGTCGAGATCGAGGCCGAGCGCGGTGGTCCAGGTGGCGCTGCCGTCGCCGAGCAGACGCACCTTGCCGCCGGCGCCCTGCTCGCGGCCCCAGGCGCCCATCACGAAGGCGTCGTTGACCGCCACGCAGAGGATGTCGGCCACGCCCTTGGCCTTGATCGCGTCGGCGAGCCGGATGAAGCCGGGCAGATGGGTCTTGGAGCAGCCCGGCGTGAAGGCGCCCGGCACGGCAAAGATCACCAACTTGCGGCCCTTGACCAGCTCGCTCACGGAAAAGGCGTTGGGGCCGACCACGCAGGCGCCTTCGGGCGCGTCGTAGTACTCGTAGAGGGTGCCGTCGGGCAGGGTGTCGCCAACCTGGATCGTCATCGGAATGCTCCGGTTTGTCGGGAATCCGACCAAGCTACACCGGCATTTCGGCCGGCGCCGGCTTGTCACCGCGCGGGTGAGGGCAAATCCGGGCGTGGCGGCGTGGGTCAGCGGCCGAGCCCGACGCGCAGCCGCGCGATGCCTTCGCGCAGCAGCGCCGGTTCGTTGGCCAGGCACCAGCGCACGAAGCCTTCGCCCTCGGCGCCGAAGGCGAGGCCTGGCGCCAGACCGAGCCGCTGCTCGCGCACCAGCCGCTTGCACAGCCCGAGGCTGTCGCGCTCGCCCTCCAGCCGGAAGAACGCGTACATCGCGCCCGGCGGCAGCGCCACCTGCACGCCCGGCACCTCGGCCAGCCCGGCCACCAGCACATCGCGCGCGGCGCGGTAGTGCGCGAGCTGGGCCTCGATCACCGCCTCGCCGAGCCCGAGCGCCGCAAGCCCCGCCGCCTGCACGAAGCCGGGCGCGCAGCTGGTGTTGTATTCGATGAGCACGCCGAGCCGTTCCATCAGCGGCGCCGGCGCCACCAGCCAGCCGAGGCGAAAGCCGGTCATGCGCCAGCTCTTGCTGAAGCTGTTGACGGCCAGCAGCCGGTCCTCGGGCTCGGCGACTTCGAGGAAGCCGGGCGCCACGGCGTAACCGCGCGGATTGCGCGCGCTGGCGGCATCGGCGGCATGGCCGTACCAGAGCCGGTCGTAGACGTCGTCGGCGACGATCCAGATGCCGTGGCGGCGGCAGTGCGCCAGGATCGCGTCGCGCTCGGCGGCGGTCAGCGTCCAGCCGGTCGGGTTGTTGGGTGAGTTGATGACGAGCGCGCGCGTGCCGGGCGTGAGCGCGTCGAGCAGCCGGTCGAGGTCGAGGCGAAAGCCGCGCTGGGCATCGAAGTCGAGCGCCACCCTCAGCACCTGCGCGCCGAGGATCGCCGGCGCCTCGGTGAGGTTGGGCCAGACCGGCGTGACGATGACCACCCGCGAGCCCGGATCGAGCAGGGTCTGGTGCGCCAGCATCAGCGCGCTCACGCCCGAGGAGGTGACGGCCACGCGCCCGGCGCCGATCTCCCTGCCGTGCAAGCGCGACAGATAGCCGGCGAGCGCCTCGCGCAGTGCCGGCTGGCCCAGGTTGTGGCCGTAGCGCGTGTCGCCGGCCGCCAGCGCCGCCTGCGCCGCCGCGACGATGCGCGGATCGGTCGGCCAGTCGGGCTCGCCAAACCAGAACGGCAGCACATCGAGCCCGAGGCCGGCATTGGCCACCTCGCGGATGCGCGAGCCTTCGAGCGCGGCGACGGCGGCGCGCGCGGGCGGGAGAGCGGGCAGGGCGGCGGACGGAAGCGCGGACGGGACGGCGGACGGGGCGAGGACGGAGCTGAGATCGGTCACGGCGGTCGGCAAAGTTGGGCGGGAATCGGGCGCGGCGGCAGCGGCGGGCAAGGCCCGGCGGGCACTGGCCGCGGGCCGGACGGCGGACCGGCTGCGGCAGTGTGCCGGATGCGCGGCGGCTATCCGAGCCATGCAAACAGCTCATCCCCGGCCGCTGGCCGCAGCCCGCAAACTGGCGCCCCGCCTGCTATCGCCACCCGTCATGATTCCGCCGCTGCGCCATCGTCTGTCTCTCACCACCGTGCTCGTGTGCGGCGGATTCGTCGTCACGCTGGCGATGGGCATTCGCCACGGCTTCGGGTTTTGGCAGCTGCCGATCACGCAGGAGCGCGGCTGGTCGCGCGAGACCTTCGCCTTCGCGCTGGCCTTGCAGAACCTGCTCTGGGGCGCGACCCAGCCCTTCGCCGGCATGCTGGCCGACCGCCACGGCGCCTTCCGCGTGCTGGCGCTGGCGGTGCTCTGCTACGCGGGCGGGCTGGTGCTGATGGCGCTTGCGCCGAATGTGCCGCTGTTCGATCTGGGCGCCGGCGTGCTGATCGGCGTGGCCTGCTCGGGCACCACCTACTCGCTGGTCTACGGCGTGATCGGCCGCACCGCGCCGCCCGCAAGGCGCAGCCAGGCGCTCGGCATTTGCGCGGCGGCCGGCTCGTTCGGCCAGTTCGCGATGGTGCCGATCTCGCAATGGCTGATCGGCCATGTCGGCTGGCAGCAGGCGCTGTTCGGCCTCGCGGCGCTGGCGCTGCTGATGCTGCCGCTCGGCCTCGGCTTGCGCGAGCCGGCGGCCGCGCCCGCCGCACCCGGCATGCAGCAGTCGCCGCTGGCGGCCGCGCGCGAGGCCTTCGCCACGCCGGCCTTCCGCTGGCTGATGGTCGGCTACTTCGTCTGCGGTTTTCAGGTGGTGTTCATCGGCGTGCATCTGCCGGCCTATCTGCGCGACAAGGCGATGGACCCCCAGCTGGCGGTGTGGGCGCTGGCGCTGATCGGGCTGTTCAACATCGCCGGCACCTGGAGCGCTGGCCAGCTCGGCGCGCGCATCAAGGCCAAGTGGCTGCTGTCGGGCATCTATTTCACGCGCGCGGCGGTGATTGCGCTGTGGCTGGCGCTGCCGCTCACGGCCGCCTCCACGCTGGTGTTTGCGGCGGCGATGGGCTTCTTGTGGCTGGCCACGGTGCCGCTCACCAGCGGCGTCATCGCCACGGTGTTCGGCGTGCGCTATCTGGGGATGCTGTCGGGCTTCGTGTTCTTCAGCCATCAGGTCGGCAGCTTCCTGGGCGTGTGGCTGGGCGGCTGGCTGTACGACAGGCGCGGCAGCTATGACGTGGTCTGGGCCATCACCGTCGTGCTGGGCGTGGTGGCCGGGCTGGCGAACTTGCCGATCCGCGAGCAGCCGATGGCGCGGCTCGCGGTGGCGTGACGGCGCTGTCCGACAACGAAATCCCGCATTGAGAAACGGTCTCCCCGCGCGTCTAGTGGCGCGCCAGCGGACGCAAGCTAAGTCCGCGCATTGAGGAGACCGCCGTGATTTCAGTTTCACCCTCGCGCCGGCGCGCGCTGCATGCGCTTGCGCTGTCCCTCGCCTTGCCCTTTGCCGCGCTGCCGCTCGCGGCCCGCGCCGCGCCGCCGCTCGCCGGCTACAACGTCGACAAGACGCAAAGCTCGGTCTCGGGCCTGTCGGCCGGCGGCTTCATGGCCGTGCAGCTCGGCGTGGCCTATTCGTCGATCTTCAAGGGCGTGGGCGTGTTCGCCGGCGGGCCCTACGACTGCGCCGGCCAGCGCAACTACACCGGCTGCATGTACCAGTCGTCGCCGAGCGTCACGCAGTCGGTGACCAACATGCGCAACTGGAGCGGCAACCAGATCGACCCGGTCGCCAACATCGCCAGCCAGCGCATCTACCTGTTCAGCGGCAGCGCCGACACCACGGTGGCCACCAGCGTGATGAACCAGGTGCAGGCGATGTACGTCGGCACCGGCAACTTCGTGAGCGCCGCCAACCTGCGCTACGACAAGCCGAGCGGCGCGGCCCATACCTTCCCGACCGACTACGACAGCACCGGCAACAACGCCTGCGGCTCGGCCGTGTCGCCGTACATCAGCAATTGCAGCTTCGATGGCGCCGGGACGATGCTGCAATGGATCTACGGCACGCTGGCCGCGCGCAACACCGGCACGCTCGGCGGCAGCCTGGTGCAGTTCGACCAGACCGAGTTCATCGGCGCCGGCAAGGGCATGGACTCGACCGGCTGGGCCTTCGTGCCGGCCGCCTGCGCCGCCGGCCAGGCCTGCAAGGTGCATGTGGCGCTGCACGGCTGCCAGCAGGGCTACACCAAGATCGGCGACAAGTTCCTGCGCAACACCGGCTACAACCGCTGGGCCGACACCAACAAGCTCATCGTCCTGTACCCGCAGGCGGTGGTCGACAACACCAGCCACGCCACGGCGGCCAGCGGCTCGCTCGCCAACCCCAACGGCTGCTTCGACTGGATCGGCTGGTACGGCAGCAATTTCGACCAGAAGGCCGGCGTGCAGATGGCGGCCATCAAGGCGATGGTCGATCGCATCGGCAGCGGCTTCACGGGCGGCGGCGGGGGCGGAACCGGCGTGCCGGCGGTGCCGACCGGACTGGCCGCGACCGGCAGCACCAGCACGTCGATCACGCTGGCGTGGGGCGCCAGCGGCGGCGCCACCGGCTATCAGGTGTGGCGCAACGGCACGCAGGTGGGCACGACCACCGGCACCGGCTACACCGACGGCGGCCTCGCGCCCGCGACCAGCTACAGCTATGCGGTGGCGGCGGTGAATGCCAACGGCGCAAGCGCGCAGTCGGCGCCGGTCGCGGCCAGCACCCAGGCCGGCACGGCCTATTCGCAGGCCATCACCGACACGGTCGTCAACCACTACGCGGCCGGGCGGCTGACCTTGCAGCAATATCTGACGCTCGGCGGACGCATCGGCTACACGGCCAGCGTCACGCTCTACCTCTGCGGCTCGACCTGGACCAACTCGGCGAGCTGCGGGCCGTTTGCATGAAGGGAAGGCCATGCCGGAAATGACGCGGGCGCGATGGTGGCGCGTGGCGGGCTGGGCGCTCGCCGTGGCCGCCATTGCGCTCGCGCTCGCCGGCTGGACCCGGCCCGGACTGGTCGTGGACCTGTTCGGGCAGCTCTATTCGTGCATGTGACCGGCGCTCAGCCCGCCTTGCGCGGCGTGCGCATCAGCACGAACTCCTCGCCCGCCGTGGGGTGGACGGCGATCGTGCGGTCGAAGTCGGCCTTGGTCGCGCCCATCGTGATGGCCACCGCAAAGCCCTGCACCAGCTCGCCGGCGTCGGTGCCGATCATGTGCAGGCCCAGCACCTTGTCGGTCGTGCTGTCGACGACGAGCTTCATGTAGCTGCGCTCGGTGCGGCCCGAGATGGTGTTCTTCATCGGCCGGAAGTCGCTCTCGAACACGGTCACGCGCAGGCCGCGCGCCTTCGCGGCTTCCTCCGACAGACCGATGCTGCCGATCGGCGGCTGCGAGAACACGGCGCTGGCGATCAGGCTGTGGTCGATGTGGCGCGGCGTGTTGCCGAACTCGGTGTCGACGAAGGCACGCGCCTCGGCGATGGCCACCGGCGTGAGCGCCACGCGATTGGTCACGTCGCCGACAGCAAACACGCCCGGCAGCGTGGTGCGCGAAAAGCCGTCGACCACCACCGCGCCGGTCTTGGCGTCGATTTCGACGCCGGCTTCCTCCAGCCCGATGCCGCGTGAATTGGGCACCCGGCCGAGCGCATTGAGCACCGCGTCGGCGCGCAGCTCGCGGCCGTCGGCGCTGCGCACGATGAATTCGGCGCCGACGCGCTCGATGCCGGCGGGCGCGAAGCCGGCTTCGAGCGCGACGCCGCGATTGCCCAGCTCGGTGGCGAGGCGGCGGCGCAGGTCTTCGTCAAAGCCGCGCAGCGGCGCGTCGCCGCGATAGGCCACGGTGACCGCGCTGCCAAAGCCGCGAAAGATGCCGGCGAACTCGACCGCGATGTAGCCGGCGCCCAGCACCAGCAGCCGCGCCGGCCGCTCGGTGAGATCGAGCAGCTCGTTGGAGGTGAGCGCCAGCTCGATGCCGGGAATGGCCGGCGCGGCCGGCTTGCCGCCGGTGGCGATCAGGATGCGTTCAGCCGTCACGCGCTTGCCGCCGATGTCGACCGTGTGCGCATCGAGCAGCCGGCCGCGCCCGTCGATCAGCGTCACGCCCGAGTCGGCCAGCAGCTTGCGGTAGATGCCTTCGAGGCGGTCGGTTTCCTTGGCCTTGGCGGCGGCCAGCACGGCCAGGTCGAAGCTGGGTTCGGGCACGGTCCAGCCGTAGCCAGCGGCGTCGGCAAACGCGTCGGAGAACTGCGCGCCGTACATGAACAGCTTCTTGGGCACGCAGCCGCGGATCACGCAGGTGCCGCCGACGCGGCTGTCCTCGCAGATCGCCACGCGCACGCCCTTGGATGCGGCATAGCGGCTGCCGGCCACGCCGCCCGAGCCGGCGCCGAGCGTGATGAGGTCGTAGTCGTAGCGGCTCACTTGGCGGCTCCGTCGTCGCCGACCCAGGCGTGGTAGCGCAGATCGGCCAGCGTGGCCACTTCGAGCGCGCGTTCATGCGTGGCTTCGAGCACCACCGCCGGCGCGGCGCCGGCCTCCATCGCCTCGACCCAGCGCGGCGCGCACAGGCACCAGCGGTCGCCCGGCTTGAGCCCCGGAAAGCGGTACTGCGGCACCGGCGTGGACAGGTCGTTGCCGGCGGCCTTGCTGAAGGCCAGGAACTCGGCCGTCATGCGCACGCAGATGGTGTGCTGGCCGTGGTCTTCGGGCGAGGTGTTGCAGCAGCCATCGCGGAAGAAGCCGGTGAGCGGACGGGTCGAGCAGGTCTGGAGCGGACCGCCGAGCACATTGCGCTCGGTGCGTGCAGGGGATGCGGACATGACGGAGCCGGAACATGAGGTTTGCAAAATGTCGTGGCGGAGCGACACGGCGACGTGCCGGGATTTTGCGCTCTAATCGCAAACCCCGGCCCGCGCAGGGCCCGGTGGCTCACTTCACGTCCGTTCGCGCCCGATGCAGCAAACCCTTCTCTATCTCGTCTTTCTTGCCGGATTTGCTGCGCTCATCGTCTGGGCGCTGCGGCACCGGCTGCGCCGCCACCGCGCCATCACCGAGGAGCGCGAGACCGAACGCGCGCGCCAGCTCGGCATCGAGGCGCTGGTGCGCCGGGCCCGGGTTGGCGGCAAGACCGGCAGCTTCGGCAGCGACGACGCCGCCACCATCGAGGCGCCGCCGCCGACCATTCCGCATGCGGTCGCGGTGGCGGTGGCGCATACGCGCGGCGGCCAGGCGCCGATCGAGGAGCTGTTCGACGATCTGGCCGATCTGCCGCCGGTGCAGCGCAGCGTGGCGCGCCCAGGCGGCCCGGCCACCGTGGTCGATACCGCGCTGCGCGGCGTGCCGACCCGCAGCGGCGACAGCGGCTCGGTGACCATCGCGCTCAACAGCATGCTGGTCACCTCGATCCAGCCGACGCAGATCCCGCAGCTGGGCGGCAACGACGGCATCGAGACCGGCGCGGTCAGCCTCGATCACGCCGGGCTGCTGCGGCTGGAGCGGGTGCGCTTCGCGCGCGTGGCGCTGGCCTATCAGCAGTCGCACGGTTTTCGGGCGCGGCGCTTTGCCGGCCGCGCGCCGATCGATGTGCTGATGGCGCTCGGCGATTCGCCGACGCCGGTCGGCGCGCTGCGGGCCTCGCGCCGCACCGGGCTGGCGGCGCTCGACGAGCTGCATGCCTTCCACACCGTGACCAAGGCGCTGCACATCAAGCGCGCCTTCTTCGTGGCGCAGGAGGGCGTGGACGAGCCGGCCGAGGCCTATGCCAACAAGCACGGCATCGTGACCATCGACGCGCGCAAGCTCGCGGCCTGGATCGAGACCACCGATCCGCGCCATCTGCCCCGGCTGCTGCGCGCGGCGCGCGGACGCGGCAAGGACTGACCACGGCCGCGCCCGAACGCCGCGTCTTCATCGACCTGGAGACGACCGGCCTCGCGCCGGACCGGGCGCGCATCACCGAGATCGCGCTGATCGAGGACGGGCCCGACGGCCCGCGCGAATGGACCACGCTGGTCGATCCGGGCCAGCCGATTCCGCCCGAGATCGAATTCCTCACCGGCATTTCGAGCGCGCTGCTGCGCGGCGCGCCGCGCTTCGAGCAGGTGGCCGCCGAGCTGCTCGCGCGCATCGACGGCGCGGTGCTGGTGGCGCACAACGCGCGCTTCGATCACGCCTTTCTCAAGGCCGAATTCGCGCGCGCCGGGCTGGCCTTCCGCGCCAGGACGCTGTGCACGGCGCGGCTCGCGCGGCTGCTGGAGCCGGAGGCGGCCGGCGGGCACGGGCTGGATGCGCTGATTGCGCGGCACGGGCTGGCGCTGGCGGCGTCGGCGGGCGCTGCGCCGGCGGATGCGGCGTTGGCGGATGCGGCCCAGGCAGATGCGGCGCAGGCGGGCGAGGCCGCCGCCACGCCGGCCGCCGCCACACTCGCACGCCACGCCATTACCCGCCACCGCGCCCTCGGCGATGCCCACTTCTGCCGCGCCTATCTGCTGCATGCCGGGCGCGTCCACGGCGCGGCGGCGCTCGATGCCGCCATCGCCCGGCTGCTCAAGCGCCCGAGCCTGCCGACCCATCTGCCGCCCGATGCGCTCGACGCGATTCCGCATGCGCCGGGCGTCTATCTGTTCCACGGCCTCAATCCGCAGCCGATCTACATCGGCCGCAGCATCGATCTGCGCGACCGCGTCGGCAGCCATTTCACCAACGACCACCGCCATCCGCGCGAGCTGCGCATCGCCCAGGAAGTGCGCCGGATCGAATGGCAGACCTGCGCCGGCGAATTCGCCACCCGGCTGCGCGAATGGCAGCTCATCGGCGAGCGGCTGCCGGCGCACAACCAGGCGCTGCGGCGCCAGCAGGGCCAGATCGCGCTGCGCCTGGGCGACGACGGCCGGCTGGTCTATGCCAAGGCCGCCGCGCTCGAAGCGCTGCTGCTGGCGCGCGATCACGCCGGCCATGCGCGCCATGCCGGGCCGTTCGCCAACCGCGCGGCGGCGCGGCGCTGGCTGGCCGCCGAGGCGCCGGCGCGCGGCCTGTGCCTGGCCGTGCTCGGGCTCGAAAAGCGCAGCCGTGCCGACGCGCCCTGCTTCAACCGCCAGCTCGGCCGCTGCGCCGGCGCCTGCACCGGCGCCCAGCCGGCCGACGAGCACCGCGCCCAGGTGCAGGCGCTGCTGGCCGAGCGCGCGCTGCCGGCCTGGCCGTTTGCGCACGACCTGTTCTTCGCCATCGAATTCGGCGCCCATCCGGCCGCGCCGGCGCGCGCGGTGCAGGTCTTCGACCGCTGGTGCTGGCTGGGTACAGCCGCCAGCCCGGCCGAAATCGAAGCGCTGCTGGCGACGGCGCCGCGCCGCTATGCATTTGAGCCAGCGCGCTGGTTGTCTGCATTCCTTGCAACCGAAGGACAAAACTGCCCATTCGGTCACGCATAATCAGGTGTTACCGCCGGTAAGCAACCGCTAACGGCGTGGCAACTCCTCCGCAACCGCCGCATGGCTTCGATCCCCGCCAAGTTCGATCTGCCCGACAGCCGCCGCGCCTTGCCGCGCGAACGGTTGCTGGCGGCCGTCGACCTGGCCTTCGACAGCGCGCGCTGCGTCTGGATCTGCGCCGAGCCGGGCAGCGGCAAGACCACGCTGGCGGCGAGCTGGCCGGCCACGCGCAACCGGCCCGCCGCCTGGTATCGGATCGATCCGGGCGATGCCGACACGGCGGTCTTCACCGAGGACTTCGCCGCCATGCTCGGCTGGCATGGCGCCGCCGAGCCGCCGCGCGCCAAGAGCCGGCGCGCCGCGCCGCCCGCACCGCCGCTGCCGGTCTGGGATCCGACCCAGGCCGCCGAGGCCGAAGTGTTTCTGCGGCGCTATTTCCGCGCCGCCTTCGCGCGGCTGCCCGAGGGCGCGGTGCTGGTCTTCGACAATGCGCAGGAGATGGCGCCGGAGCGCTTCGACCGGCTGTTCGCGCTCGCGCTCGACGAGGCGCCGGCGGATCGCCGCTTCATCGTCACCAGCCATGCGCGGCCCGGCGCGGCGCTGGCGCGCGCGCAAAGCAAGGGCCTGATCGAGGTGCTGGTCGAGCAGGCGCTGCGGTTTACCGTGGACGAGACCGCCGCGCTCATCGCCGCCCGCACGCGCGGCGGCGCCGACGCCGGCCGCGCCGCCGAGGTGCATGGCGCGACGCGCGGCTGGGCCGCCGGCATCGTGATGCTGGGCGCGAGCGGCATGAGCGCGCTCGCCGGCCTGGGCGACGCCGCATCGGCGGAGGCCGAGAAGCGCGAGCGCGAGGCGCTGGTGGCGCGCTGGTTCGCCACCGAGGTCGACGAGCGGCTCGACGAGGCCACCCGCGCGCTGCTGTCGGCGGTGGCGCTGATGGGCGAGTTCAGCGCCGCCAGCGCGGTCGCGCTCAGCGGCCGCGAAGACGCGCCGGCGCTGCTCGACGCGCTCGCCGAGCGCCATCTGTTCGTGCAGCGCCACGGCGGGCCGCGCCCGGTCTACGAGCTGCACGGCCTGTTCCGGCGCCATCTGCGCGAACGGCTCGATGCCGATGCCGCGCGCGCCGGCTATCTGCCGACGCTGGCCGCGCTGGTCAAGGAGCAGCGGCTCGACGAAGCCATCGACCTGGCGCTCGACTTTGCCGACGAGGGCGCCGCGATCTCGCTGCTGGAGCTGGGCGCCGAAGGCTTTGCGCGCGCCGGCCGGGTCGAGCGGCTGCAAGGCTGGCTGGCCCGGCTGCCGCGCCAGCCGCTCGGCGAGCGCGGCTGGCTCGCCTACTGGATCGGCATGGCGACGGTGCAGGTCGACGAGATCGAGGCGCGCGGCTGGTTCGAGCTGGCGTTCGCACGCTTTCGCGCCGACGGCGATGCGGCCGGGCTCACCTCGGCGATCTGCGCCGCGCTGTTCGCCTACAACGCCGACTGGGGCAGCTTCGAGGCGCTGGCCAGCTGGCGCGCGCGCGCCGCCGAGCATCTGCCCAACTTCGCCACGCTCGACGATCCGATCATCCGGCTGCGCGCCGGCGTGGCCCGCATCTGCGCCGCGCTGCTCGCCGACCCGATCGACCTCGACAGCGCCGAGGTGCGCGCCGCCGCCGACGCGCTGCATGCGCTGCTGTCGGCGCCCGCGCCCGCCACCGACGCCACCGAGCGCTGCATCGCCAGCCAGATCCTGGTCGAGTACGCCGACCTCGAATCGCGGCTGGAGTGGATCACGCCGATCGTCGGCATCACGCTCGCGTCGTTCGCCGCCGAGCGCGTCAGCGAGCTGCGGCGCGGGCGCTGGTATCTGTCGCTGGCCAACGCCTACTTCCATCACAACCAGCCGGCACGCGAAGCCGAAATGCTCGCCACCGTGCGCGCGCTGGTCGCCGAATCGCGGCTGCGGCTGCTGGAGACCGGCCTGCTCAATTGCGAGGCCCAGCAGCTGCTGGCGGCCGGCGATCTGGTCGCCACCGAGGCCAAGCTCGACGAACTCGGCCGTCACATCGACCCCAAGCGGCCGCTGCTGATGGGCTTCTTCTATTACAACTTCCGCAGCCGGCTGCACCTGATGGCCGGCCGCTTCGCCCAGGCGCGCGAAAACATCGATCTGGCGCTCGACGCCGCCCGCCGCGCCGACCTGAGCCTGGGCCGGCAGATGCCGATCCAGCTCACGCTGGCCTATGCCCACATCGGCGAAGGCAATCTCGACGCCGCCGGCGCCATCTTCGCCAGCCTCGGCGCCACCATCACCGGCAAGCAGGCGCTCGGCCTGGCCGCCATGCTCGACTGCTGCCATGCGCTGGCCGCGATGCGCGCCGGCGCCGATCCCGAGCCGGCATTGCGTGCCGCCTTTCCGCGCCTGCGCGAGATGGGCATGCCGATGGTGATGCGGCCGCTGCCGGCGGTGGTTGCAAGCCTTTGCAGCGCCGCGCTGCGGCTCGGCATCGAGCCCGAGTTCGCGCGCGAGATGGTGCGCGCGCGCCGCCTGCCCGCGCCCGCCGATGCCGACGAGAGCTGGCCCTGGCCGGTGCGGCTGCGCTGCTTCGATGGCTTCGAGGTGCTGATCGACGGCGCGCCGCTCAAGCTCGGCGCCAAGGCGCCCAAGAAGCCGCTGGAGCTGCTCAAGTACCTGGCCAGCCGGCCCGGCCGCCAGTCCGAGGTGACCACGCTGCTGGCCGCCTGCTGGCCCGAGGCCGACGGCGACTCGGCGCGCGCCTCGTTCGACATGACGGTGTCGCGGCTGCGCAAGCTGCTCGGCCGGGCCGAGGCGGTGATCGTCGGCGAGGGCCGGGTGTCGCTCGATGCCGAGCTGGTCTGGCCCGACAGCGTCGGCTTCGATCTGCTGGTCGAGGCGGTGCGCTCGGGCACGGCCGCGCCGGGGCTGCTGGCGACCCGGCTGCTGGCGCTGTATCGCGGCAACTTCCTCGGCGACGAGGCCGAGGCGCCGTGGATGGTCGAAGCGCGCGAGCGCTATCGCGCCGGCTTCGTGAAGAGCGTCGAGCGGCTGTGCGAGCAACTGCGCCAGCGCAACGAGCTGGACGCGGCGGTACTGCTCGGCGAACGCGCGGTCGAAGCCGAACCGCTGGCCGAGGGCGTGTACGGCCAGCTCATCCGCGCGCTGCTCGCACTTGGCCGCGAAGCCGATGCGCGTCGCGCCTATCGCCGCTGCGAGCAGATGCTGTCGGTGATGCTCGGGCTCAAGCCGTCAGCCGCGCTCACCGCGCTGATCCAGCCGCGCTGACGCAGGCGTGCGCCGTGCGCCGCGACACGCCGTTACCCGGCGGACGCGATTGCCCGGCTTGTCCGCGCGCGCCGCCGGCTGCTAGCGTGCGCCTTCAGGCACGCCGGTGTCACGCCGGCACCGGCCTCCCGTCCAACGCGGACTCCCTCATTTCTCGCATCCATGGCAACCAAGAAGAAACCCCCCAAGAAGACCGACTCGGCCATCCTGCACACCGTGTGGGTCGATGGCGTCAATTCCGGCACCAAGAGGCTGTTGCCCGATCGTCCGAAGGACGACGACAAGAAGCTGCTCAAGCTGTTCAAGGCGCTGCACAAGGCCCAGTCGCAGGCGCTCGAAGCGGTCGAAGGCATCGTTGCCATCCGCAAGACCGAAGCCGACGTGGCCGGCGACGAAACCAAGCTCGCGTCCTGCGATGCCGCCGTCGCCAAGCTCAAGGAAGAAGTCGCGCTGCTCCAGCAGGAGATCGACGAAGCCACCGGCAAGCCGGCCGCCACGCCGGCCGCCGAACCGGCGCCCGCGCCCGCCAAGCCGGCCGCCAAGAAGGTCGCGGCCAAGAAGGTTGCCGCGAAGAAGGTCGCCGCCAAGAAGACCGGCAAGAAGAAGAGCTGATCGCCGGCGCGACCGCCACCGGTCGCGTCTTGCGAGGCCACGGCCCGCAGCGCACTGCCCATCGGCAGCCGTGCTGCGGGCCGTGGCGCTTGTGGCGGCCGCGTTGCGGGCCGTGGCGTGCACACTCGCGGCCGTCATCCACTTCGCGCCACGGCCATGCAAAGCCTTTCCGAGTCTTCCCGTTTCAGCATCGCTGCCGCCACGCCGGCCGATTGCGCCGATCTCGTCGCGCTGATCGCCGGCCTGGCCGAGTACGAGCAGCTCACGCATCTGCTGGAGGTGACGCCGGCCGCGCTGCATGAGCATCTGTTCGGCGCGCAGCCGAGTGCCGAGGCGGCGATTGCGCGCGACGCCGACGGCAGCGCGCTCGGCTTCGCGCTGTGGTTCCGCAACTTCTCGACCTTTCTCGGCAAGCCCGGGCTCTACCTCGAAGACCTGTTCGTCGTGCCGGCGGCGCGCGGGCGCGGCGTGGGCAAGGCGCTGATCGGTCATGTCGGCGCGCTCGCGGTCGAGCGCGGCTGCGGCCGCTTCGAATGGTCGGTGCTCGACTGGAATGCAAGCGCCATCGGCTTCTACGAAAGCCTGGGCGCGACGGTGATGCCCGAGTGGCGAATCGTGCGCGTGACGGGCGCGGCGCTGGCGGCGTTTGGCCGGCCGGCGGCGCGCTAGGCGGACGCCGCCCCAACGCCGGCGCGTTGCTCGTGCGTCGGGGCCAGCGCCGGCCGGCCTCAGTGCTTGTGCATCTCCTCGGCTGGCGCCACGGCCTGCACCGCCAGTTCCACCGTGGTCTCGCCGGCGCGCTCGAACCTGAGCGTGATCGGCACGCGCTGACCGACGACCAGCGGCTGCTTGAGGTCGAGCAGCATCAGATGCAGACCGCCGGGCTTGAGCTCGACCGCGCCCTTGGCCGGCAGCTCGATGGCCGCGACCGGCCGCATCCGCGCGACGCCGTCGGCGCCCATTTCATGCGTGTGCAACTCCACGCGCGCCGCCGCCGGCGAGCTGGCCGCGAGCAGCCGGTCGGCCGTCGCGCCCTCGTTGACCAACTTGACGTAGCCGCCGCCGACCGACTGGCCGGGCACGGTGGCGCGCGCCCACGGATGATCGATCTCGATGGCGCCGAGCTTGTATTCATGCGCGAAGGCGGTCGCGGCCAGGCTGGCGACGACAACGGCGCACAGGCGCGCTGCATGGATGAGCTTCATGAAAATCCGGGCGAGGTTGCGGAGCCGCGAGCATCGGCCGGCGCGAGGCAGGCGGCAAGTTGCGCCCGCCGCGCGGCGGGCGGGCTGCGCCGATGCCGCTGCTAAGCTCGCCCGCCGCTCACTTCCCCACTGCCGCCATGCATCTCGTCGAAGGCGTCCGCTTCCGCTGCCACGGCCTGTTCCACGACTGGCGCGCCGACCGCGCCGACTTTGCCAAGCGCGCGCTGCTCGACATCGTGCGCAGCGACGCGGGCATCGCGATCGCGCCCGACGGCGGCTGCGCGCCGGCGCCCGACGCTGTCGTCGCGATGATGAATCCTGGCTCGTCGGCGCCGCTGGCCGGCTTCGGCGGGCTTGAATGGGCCGGCAAGCGCGTGCCGGCCAAGCCGGATTCCGTGCAGTACCAGGTGATGCGGCTGATGGCCGCGACCGGCTGGCGCCATGTGCGCGTGGTGAATCTGGCCGACATCCGCGCGGCCAAGAGCGCCGACCTCTACGCGCTGATTGCAGGCGGCGCGGATGCGGCGGCGCTCGGCGCGATCTTCGAAGGCGCCAGCGTGGTCACGCCCGAGGACGCGATCGGCAGTGCGCCGGTCATCTGCGCCTGGGGCATGGACAAGCGGCTCGCCGGCCTCGCGCGCAATGCCGATGCGTGGCTGCGGGCGCGCGGCAATCCGCTGCTCGGGCTGCCGGGGGCTGCGGCGGGGTTTCCGGCGTGGCGCTACCCCAAGCCGGTCGGCAACTGGACGCTGGCGGTGGAATGGCTGGCGGAGATGAAGCGGCAGGCGACGGCGCTGGCCGGCTGAAGCGCGGGTTTCGCACTGGCTTGGCCCCGGCGCTGACGCAGTGCCGCAACCCGCCGCTTACACTCCGCCCGTCCCCACGCCCATCGGAGTTCAGCATGGCTGACAGCCCGGCCACGTCCGCCAGCGCATCGGCGCTCGGCTCCCTGCGCATCGACCGCGATCCGCAGCGCGGCACGCCGCCGCGTCGGCGCGGGCGCTGGAAATGGGCTGTCGGCGCGGTGGTGGTGGCGGCGCTGGTCGGCGCGGCGGTGTTCCGCTCGGTCAACGCGCCGCGCGAGGTGGAATTCGCCACCGTCGCGCTGGCTTGGCCGTCCCAGGGCATCACCGAGCTGAACGCTACCGGCCGCGTCGTGGCACAGACGCGCGCCAGCGTGTCGAGCAAGGCCACCGGCCGGCTCATGGCGCTCAACGTCACCGAAGGCCAGAGCGTGAAGGCCGGCGAAATCCTCGCGCGGCTCGAAAGCGCCGAAGCCGAAGCCGCACGCGAGCAGGCCGCCGCCGCCATCCGGCAGGCGCGCGCCAACCTCGAACAGGGCGAGGCCGAGCGCATCAACGCCGAAGCCGAACTCAACCGCACGCGCGATCTGGCGCGGCAGAACTTCGTCTCGCAGAGCGCGGTCGATGCCGCCGCCGCCCGCACCGCCAAGGCGCGCGCCACCATCGGCAGCCTGCGCGCCGCCATCGGCGTGGCCGAGGCCAACGCCCGCAGCGCCGAGGTCGCCTACGAGTACACGCTGATCCGCGCGCCCTTCGACGGCGTGGTGCTGACCAAGAACGCCAATGTCGGCGACATCCTCACGCCGTTCTCGGCGGCGGCCGGCACCACCGGCGCCATCGTCAGCATGGCCGACATGCGCACGCTCGAAGTGGAAGCCGACGTGGCCGAAGGCAGCCTCGCCAGGATCAAGCCCGAGCAGTCGGCCGAGATCCAGCTCGACGCCTGGCCCGAGCTGCGGCTGGAGGGCCGGGTGAGCCGCATCGTCCCCACCGTCGACCGCAGCAAGGCGACGCTGCTGGTCAAGGTGAGCTTCGTCGACCATGACCCGCGCGTGCTGCCCGACATGAACGCCAAGATCGCCTTCCTGTCGCGCCCGCTGACGGCCGCCGAGCGCAAGCCAGTCGTGGCCGTGCGCAGCGAAGCGCTGGCCGAGCGCGACGGCCGGCGCGGCGTGTTCATGGCAGGGGAGGGTGGCGCGGCGGTCTTCGTGCCGGTGACGGTGGGCGCCGCGCTTGGCGAGCTGGTGCAGATCGAAGGCGTCAAGCCCGGCGACCGCGTGGTGCTCAAGCCCGATGCCAAGCTGCACGATGGCGTGGCGGTCGTGGCGCGCAAGAGCTGAGCGCCAGAACGCCGCAAACAGCGTCAAGTCCTTGATTTGATGGTGCGCCCGGCGAGATTCGAACTCACGACCCCTGCCTTCGGAGGGCAGTACTCTATCCAGCTGAGCTACGGGCGCATTGACGGGCGAGACCTGCAACCACAATCCCGCCGACATTGACTTTCGGCTACCGAAGCGCCTGAACCGCCGCTTCGATCGCACCTGCAACCGGGTGCGTTACTGCCGAATCCAAGAAGATAACCGATTTTCGCCCCTGACGTATGCGCGGATATAATCCGGCGCAACTTACAGGCGGTTGCAAGCCGGCCTGTCCATCATTCCAACTCCCGCCCTTCCACACGGTCATCACCATCATGAGCGACAACGCCATCAAGAGTCCCAAGCAGTTTCTAACCGCCGTACTCGTCATCGTGGTGGCGGTCGTGGTCGGCATCCTGCTGATTGCAACCACGGTCAACGTTGGCGATCGCAGTGGCGAAGGCTCGCGTGCACAAACCTCCGATGCCATCGGCGAGCGCATCGCGCCCGTGGCCGCGTTCGAACTCAAGGCAGCGCCGACCGGCCCGCGCACCCCGCGCACCGGCGAGGAAATCTTCAAGGCCGCCTGCAATGCCTGCCACGGCACCGGCGCCGCCGGCGCGCCCAAGGTCGGCACCGCCGACTGGGCGCCGCGCATTGCGCAGGGCTATGACGCGCTGCTCAAGTCGGCGCTGGCCGGCAAGAACGCCATGCCGCCGCGCGGTGGCCTGAGCGATGCGATGGACGTGGAAATCGGTCGCGGCATCGTCTACATGGCCAATCAGTCGGGCGCCAAGTTCAAGGAACCCGAAGTGCCGGCCGACGCCAAGTGATCGACGGCTGGCCGTTCGGGCCAGCCTGAATGCAGAAGGGGCGCACCGTCGCAACGCGGTGCGCCCCTTCTTCGTTGTGCGTGCCGCTCAGCGCGCGAACGATTGCATCGCGGCCTTCTGGCGCTCGATGAACTCGCGCATGGTGTCGATGCCGCGCAGTTGCAGCACGGTGTTGCGCACCGCCGCCTCCAGCAGCACGGCGATGTTCCGCCCCGCCGCCACCGGAATCACCACCTTGCGCACCGGCAGGCCGAGCACGGTCTGAGTCAGCGCTTCGAGCGGCAGGCGCTCGTATTCGGTGTCCATCGTCTGGCGCCGCACCAGATGCACGATGAGCCGCAGCCGCATCTTCCGGCGCACGGCGGTCTCGCCGAAGATGGCCTTGATGTCGAGCAGGCCCAGCCCGCGCACCTCAAGCAGGTTCTGCAGCAGCGGCGGGCAGCGGCCCTCGATGGTGTTGGGCGAGATGCGCGCCAGATCGACCGCGTCGTCGGCGACCAGACCGTGGCCGCGGCTGATGAGTTCCAGCGCCAGCTCGCTCTTGCCCAGACCGGATTCGCCGGTGATGAGCACGCCGATGCCGAGCACATCCATGAACACGCCATGCACGGTGGTCGTCGGCGCAAGGCGCTTGGCGAGCCAGATGCGCAGCACGTCGATCACTTCGGCCGCCGATGCCGGGCTGGAGTAGAGCGGCACGCCGTGTTCCTCGCAGGCGGCGATCACGGCCGGATCGACCTCGAGGCTGTCGCCCACGATGACCGCCGGCGGCCGCCGCGAGATCAGCTCCTTGGTCTTGAGCGTGTGGTACGCCTTGTCGAGCGGCGCCACGTACTCGACTTCCTGATGCCCGTAAACCTGGATGCGGCCCGGGTGAATGATGTTGAAGTGCCCGACCAGATCGGACGCCGCAACCATGCCGTCGGGCGCGCGCGGCGCCACGATGGCCGCGCTCTCGCCGGCCGAGCCGGCCAGGCGCCGCAGGTGCAGCGGATATTCGTTCTCGTCGTACAGCCGTCGGATGGTCAACATGCGGTCGCCAGAAGTGGAAGAGGTGCCCGCACGGCTCGCAACGGTGTGGATGCAATCACGCGGCAGCGCGATTCGGTTCCCAGCCGACGAGCAGTCGATGCGCCGTCGCGGCGTCGGGCGCCGTGGCGATCGACTGGCGGAAATTGCGGTCCGACAGCATCTGCGCCAGCTCGGACAGGATCTCGAGGTGCAGCTGCGTCGCCTGCTCGGGCACGAGCAGGAAGATGAGGATCGAGACGGGCTTGCCGTCGGGCGCGTCGAACGGAATCGGGTCGCTCACGCGGATGAAGGCGCCGACGGCATCGCGCAGGCCCTTGATGCGCCCGTGCGGCACGGCCACGCCCTGCCCGAGCCCGGTGGAGCCGAGGCGCTCGCGTGCGAACAGCGAGTCGAACACCTTGTCCCGGGCCAGCCCCTGGTGATTCTCGAACAGCAGCGCGGCTGCTTCGAAAACCCGTTTCTTGCTGGTCGCCTCGACGTCAACGAGGACGTTGGTCGGAGGCAGGAGGCGGCTGATCTGATTCATGTAGGCCTCACGTTGGCAACGCGGTGGTCGTGTGCAGCGCGGTTTCGCGCGGCTTTCGACCAGCCGGGGCCGGATGGCAGTGGGCGCAGATTATAGGGAGTTTTTGCGCTGCGTCATGACTCGCAACAGAGGCATGGAAAGGCCCCGCTTAACGCAATCAACAACTCCTCAAGGTCCGGTCCATAAAGCAAAAAGCCCCCGACATCGCCGGGGGCTTGGGAGAGAAGACGCGTCAGACAGCCGGGAGGCTGTACTTCATCGACTCGTGCGCATGGTCCTGGACCTTTTCCTTGTGCTTGCACACCTGGCGATCCAGCTTGTCGACCAGCAGGTCGATGGCCGCGTAGAGGTTCTCGTGGATGGCCTCGACGAACACCTTCTTGCCCCGCATGTGAAGACTGATTTCAGCTCGCTGGCGAAGCTTTTCGACCGATAGGAAGACATCGACGTCGATCACGTGATCGAAGTGGCGACGAACACGCTCGAGCTTTTCAACGAGGTATTCGCGCAGGGCCGGGGTCAGTTCCAGGTGGTGTCCGCTGATGTTGAGATTCATCGCACGATCTCCTTTCGGCATTGCCAGGGGTTTGGCGCGCGCCGCCCGGAGAGGCGACCGCGCCGCTTACAGCGACCGGCGGAGATTCACAGGCGGGATCTTGAGCGTCTCGCGGTACTTGGCGACTGTCCGTCGCGCCACCACGATGCCCTGCTCGCCGAGCATGTCCGCCAGCCGGCTGTCTGAAAGCGGGTCTTTGGGGTTCTCGGCTCCTATCAATTGCTTGATCAAGGCACGGATCGCTGTGGACGATGCCGCACCGCCTGTCTCGGTGGCCACATGGCTGCCGAAGAAGTACTTGAGTTCGAACGTCCCGAAGGAGGTCAACATGTACTTCTGCGTCGTCACCCGCGACACGGTGCTTTCGTGCAGGCCGAGGATGTCGGCGATTTCACGCAGCACCAGCGGTCGCATGGCGACTTCACCGTGTGTGAAGAAAGCTCGTTGTCTTTCGACGATAGCCTGCGCCACCCGCAAGATGGTGTCAAACCTCTGCTGGACGTTCTTGATCAGCCACCGTGCCTCCTGCAATTGCGAGGAAAGTGAGGCGCCGCCGCCTGCTGCACCGCCCGCATTTGCGCCGCCTTGCGCACGCGTGGCCTTGAGAATGTTGGCGTAGAGATCGTTGATCCGAAGCTTGGGGATCACGTCGGGATTGAGCATCGCGGTCCACTCGCCCTTGACGCGCCGCACCACGATGTCGGGCACGACGTAGTTCGATTCATGGCGCGAAAAGGCGGATCCGGGATACGGGTTCAACCGGCGGATGAGCATGTGCGCTTCGCGCAGCGTGTCGTCATCACATGCCAAAAACTTGCGCAGCTTGGTGAAATCGCGCTGGGCCAGCAGCTGGAGATGCTCGGCGCAGATGGTGCGGGCGCATTCGAGCACGTCGGCGTCCACGTCCTCGGTCATGTCGCTGCCGGAGCTGAGTTGCAGCACCAGGCTTTCTGCGATGGAGCGCGCGCCGACGCCAGGCGGATCGAAGCCTTGCAGGATGTCGATGGCATCCGCCAGCTCGTCGGGCTCGAAGGGCTCGTCATGCGGCCAGAGTTCGAGGATGTCCTCGTCGGTGGCGTGCAGATAGCCGTCTTCGTCGAGCGATTCGATGAGGATGCCGACCAGCAGCCGTTCGCGCAGGCCGAGCTTTTCGAGCCGCAGCTGTTCGAGCAGATGCTCGCGCAGCGTGACGCCGTCCTCGCCGAGCTGGGGCCGGGTGTCGTCGTCCTCGCCCGAGGGCTTGCCGTAGTCGCTGCTGTATTCGCCGCCGCCTTCGCCTTCGAAGCTGCTGCCCTCGTATTCGACGTCGCGGTTGTCGGCGTCGCTCGGGCGTTCGGCCTCGCCTTCGCCGACCGGCATTTCTGGCGTGGGCGTCGCGCTTTCGCTCGATACGTGGTTCTGCAGCAGCGAGCCGTCGGCCGACAGCTGCATGCCCTGCGACAGCGGGTTGTCGATGCGTTCGAGCAGCGGGTTGTCGCTGAGGATCTGCTCCAACTCCTGGTTGAGTTCGAGCGTGGAAAGCTGAAGCAGCCGTATCGATTGCTGGAGCTGAGGGGTCAGCGCCAGATGCTGCGACATGCGAAGCTGGAGCGATTGTTTCATGTGCGTCAGCCCTACATGCGGAAGTGTTCGCCGAGATAGACCCGGCGGACTGATTCGTTGTCGATGATCTCGTCCGGCCGGCCTGCGGCGAGCACCCGGCCTTCCGAGATGATGTAGGCGTGATCGCAGATGCCCAGGGTTTCCCGGACATTGTGGTCGGTGATGAGCACGCCGATGCCGCGTTCCTTGAGGAAGCGGACGATGCGCTGGATCTCGATCACGGCGATCGGGTCGATGCCGGCAAACGGCTCGTCGAGGAGCACGAAGCGCGGCATCGTCGCAAGCGCGCGGGCGATTTCCACCCGGCGCCGCTCGCCGCCCGAAAGCGACGAAGCGAGGTTGGAGCGGATGTGACCGACCTGCAGCTCGTCGATCAGCATGTCGAGCCGCTCGTCGATGACCTTGCGCGTGAGCGCGCGGCCGTCGGCGTCGTGCTGAAGCTCGAGCACGGCGCGGATGTTGTCCTCGACCGTGAGCTTGCGGAACACGCTGGCTTCCTGCGGCAGATAGCTCAGGCCCAGGCGCGCGCGCTCATGCATGGCGCGCCGGCCGATGCTCTGGCCGTCGAGCGTGATGGCGCCGGCCTCCATCGCGACCAGCCCGACGATCATGTAGAAGCAGGTGGTCTTGCCGGCGCCGTTGGGGCCGAGCAGCCCCACGACCTCGCCGCTGCGCACTTCGAGCGACACGTCGTGCACGACGGTGCGCTTGCCATAGCCCTTGCGCAGATGCTCGGCGACGAGCACCGAGGCGCGTGCGTCGGGCGCGAGCGCGGCGACCGATTCGGAGGTGGATGCAAGCGCGTTCATGGCTGGCCCGCCGGCTTGCGATCGAGCTTGAGCGGGCCGCTGCCGGCGGCCGGCGCATCGGCCGGCGCGCCATCGGCGGCCGGGGCGCGCGGCGCGATCACGGCGCGCACCCGGCCGCCGGCACCTTCGGCGCTGTCGACCGTGTACTGGTCGCTGCGGTTGTCGTAGACGATGACCTGGCCGGTCACCTGATCGGTCTGCTTCGAGCCGTTCTCGCTGCGGCGCAGCTGGGCGCGCCTGGTGAGCGTGACCTTGTCCGCGCGGCCGTCGTAGTCGATGCGCTCGGCCTCGCCGTCGACCCAGCGGTCGGGGCCGCCGTCGCGCTTCTGGCGGAAGGTGGCGAGCTTGCCGGCGCCGGCGGTGAGCGTGCCGAACTGGAGCCCGTCCGGGTCCTGGCGCACTTCGAGCCGCTCGCCGCGCATCACCATCGTGCCGCGCGTGACGACCACGTCGCCCTCGAACACGCTGACCTGCTTGAGGTCGTCGAGCCCGCCACGCTTGGCGGTGATGGTGGTTTCCTGCAGCTTGTCGGATTGCTCGGCGCCGGCCGGTGCGGCGGCCGCCAGCAGCAGCGCGAGGAGGAGGTAGGCGAGTCTGGTCATGGTTTGCCTGACGGGTTGGGCGCGGCGCCGCGGCGCGGTCCGAAGACCGCGCGCATGTCGTTGCGCACCTTCAATGTCCGGAAAGAGTTGTTCGCGTCCATGCCCAGACCGCTGAGCGTGGAATCGCCCTGACGGATGGTGACGGCGCTGTCGCTGCTGCCGGTGTCGTCGTCGGGGCGCACGGTGAGTTGCTCGGTGTCGAGCTGCATCGCGGCGCGGCCGGCGCTGGCGGCGCGCGTGACCCGCACCGCGCGTTCGAGCTGGATTTCCTCGCCCTGGCGCAGCGACAGGCCGCGCTCGGCCTCGATGTGCACCGGCGCGTCGCCGGTCTGCTCGACGCGCGGTTGCTGAAGCGTGAGCGTGTCGGTGCCGGGCACATGGTCGGCGCGCTCGGCCAGCAGCAGCGTCTGCACCCGACCGTCGGGCGACATGCGGGCGGCGCGCAGCCGGCCGATCTCGTAATCGGGATGGGTCGGCGAATTGACCACCGCCGGCTCGCCCGAGTTGCGCAGGTTCTCGGCCAGCCACCAGGTGCCGAGCGCAAGCGCGGCGGCGACGAACACCGGCAGCAGACGCAGCACGAAGTTGTTCATCCCTGCGCGCTCCCGGCGTCGAGATGGGCGCGGTAGCTGGCGTCGAGCTTGCCCTGCGCGGCGAGCAGCAGCTCGCACAGGTCGCGCGCCGCGCCGTTGCCGCCGGCGCGCGCGGCGCACCAGTGGGCCTGGGCGCGCACGCCGGTGGCGGCGTTGGCCACGGTGGCGGCGAAGCCCACGCGGCGCATCACCGCCAGATCGACCCAGTCGTCGCCCATGAAGGCGGCTTCGTCGGCGCTCACGCCGGCGTCGCGCAGCAGGGCGGCGAGGGCGCCGAGCTTGTCCTCGCAGCCGAGGATGACGTGCGCCACCTTCAGCTCGCGCGCGCGCCGCTCGACCATCGCCGAGCGCCGGCCCGACAGCAGCGCGATCGCGATGCCGTTCTCACGCAGCAGCTTGAAGCCGTGACCATCGTGCACATGAAAGCGCTTGAGCGCCTCGCCGTCGGCGCCGTAGACCAGCCGGCCGTCGGTGAGCACGCCGTCCACGTCGAAGATGGCGAGCCGCACGCGCGCGGCGCGCGCCACCACCTCGGGCGCGATGCCGGCGAGCACGGCGGCGGCGATGGCGTCGGCCGGCGCGGCGTTGGGCGGTTCGGCGGTGCGCGCGTCGTTCATATGACCTTGGCCGCCATCAGCAGGTTGAGGTTGAGCGCGCCGACCAGCCTGCCGGCGTCGACCACCAGCAGTTGCTGGATGCGGCGGCTGTCCATCACCTGGGCGGCCTCGGCGGCGAGCGCGTCGGGCCCGATGGAAATGGGCGTGCGCGTCATCGCCTGCGCCAGCGTCACGTCGCGCAGATCGACCGTGCGTTCGAGCAGGCGGCGCAGATCGCCGTCGGTGAAGATGCCTTCGAGCGCGCCGTCGGCCGCGACCACCGCCGTCATGCCCAGGCCCTTGCGCGACATTTCCATGATGGCTTCGCCGAGGCCGGCGCCGGCCGCCACGCGCGGAATCGCGTCGCCGGTCTTCATCACGTCGCGCACATAGGTGAGCAGGCGCCGCCCGAGCGAGCCGCCCGGATGGCTGCGCGCGAAGTCCTCGGCGCTGAAGCTGCGGGCGCGCAGCAGCGCCACCGCCAGCGCATCGCCGAGCGCCATCGCGGCGGTGGTGGACGTGGTGGGCGCGAGGTTGTGCGGGCAGGCTTCGCGCTCGATGCCGCCGTCGAGATGCACGTCGGCGAGTTGCGCGAGCGTGGACTGCGGCCGGCCGGTGAGCGCGATGAGCTTGGCGCCGAGCCGCTTGATGAGCGGCGCCACGGCGCGCAGTTCGTCGCCCTCGCCGGAGTAGGAGACCGCCACGACCACGTCGTCGCTGGTAATCATCCCGAGGTCGCCGTGGCTGGCTTCGGCCGGATGCACGAAGAAGGCCGGCGTGCCGGTGGAGGCGAGCGTCGCGGCGAGCTTGCTGCCCACATGCCCCGACTTGCCGATGCCCGACACCACCACGCGGCCGGGCTTGCCCGGACCGGTCGCCGCCAGCACCAGCGCGACGGCTTTTTCGAAGGATTTCGCCGCCACCGGATCGCGCAATCTGTCGGCCAGCGCGCGCAGTCCGGCCGCCTCGGTTTCGAGGACATCGATCGCGATCGCGGCACTGGAAGAAGCTTGGGAATCGGACACTTCGCGTTCTACACTTTGCGAAAAGCAAAAATTATACCGCTCGACAGTCACCCGTTTCGGCGGGAATTTTCCCAGCCTGTCGCGTTCGCGCGCCGTTCCTCTTGACGACCCCAAATGACGGGTACCGCCCTCGACCTGCCCCTGTTCCTGCTGCTGGCCGCCGTGGCCGGCGTGGTGTTGTTCCGCCTGCTGCACCTGCCGCCGATGCTCGGTTATCTGGCTGTCGGGATTGTCGTGGGGCCGCATGCGCTAGGTGTGGTGCCCGACACGCCACGCACCCGCTATCTGGCGGAATTCGGGGTGGTGTTTCTCATGTTCTCGATCGGGCTGGAGTTCAACCTGGCCAAGCTGCGCGCGATGCGGCGCGAGGTGTTCGGGCTCGGGCTGACGCAGGTGGCGCTCACCGTCGGGCTGGCGCTCGGCGCCAGCTTGGCGGCGGCGGCGCTGGCGGCGCGCTGGTGGCCGGCCGCCGACGGCTTCAACTGGCGCGCGGCATTTGCGCTGGGCGCGGCGCTGGCCATGAGCTCGACCGCCATCGTGATGAAGCTGCTCGCCGAGCGCATCGAGCTCGATGCGCCGCACGGCCGCCAGATCGCCGGCGTGCTGCTGTTCCAGGATCTGGCGGTGGTGCCGCTGCTGGTCATCGTGCCGGCGCTGCAGGGCAATGTGGGCGACATGGCCACCTCGCTCGGCTGGGCCTTCGTGAAGGCGGCGGCGGTGCTGGCGCTGCTGCTGGTGTTCGGTCAGCGGCTGATGCGCGGCTGGTTCCACATCGTGGCGCGGCGGCGCTCGCAAGAGCTGTTCATGCTCAACCTGCTGCTCATCACGCTGGGGCTGAGCTGGATTACCGAGCATGCCGGGCTGTCGCTGGCGCTGGGCGCCTTCGTGGCCGGCATGCTGATCGCCGAGACCGAGTACCGGCATCAGGTGGAGGAGGACATCAAGCCGTTCCGCGACGTGCTGCTGGGGCTGTTCTTCATCACCATCGGCATGCTGCTCAATCCGCGCGTGGTGTGGGAGAACCTGGGCTGGGTGGCGCTGCTGATCTGCCTGCCGGTGGCGTTCAAGTTCGGGCTGGTGGCGGCGCTGGGGCAGGTGTTTGGCGGCAGCGCGGGCACGGCGATCCGTACCGGGCTGGCGCTGTGCACGGCAGGCGAGTTCGGCTTCGTGCTGCTGCGTCAGGCCGGCGAGCTGGGCGTGGTGGATGAGGGACTGCTCCAGATCGTGCTGGCGGCGATGCTGCTGTCGATGCTGGCCGCGCCCTTTCTCATCCAGTACAGCGACCGCATCGCGCTGCGGTTTGCGAGCGGCGAGTGGATGCTGGCCTCGCTCAATCTCACCAAGATCGCGGCGCGCAGCATCCAGACCGACAAGCATGTCGTCATCTGCGGCTTCGGCCGCTCGGGCCAGAACCTGGCGCGGGTGCTCGAAAGCCAGGGCCTCGCCTACGTCGCGCTCGACCTCGACCCCGACCGCGTGCGCGAAGCCGCCGCCGCCGGCGACAGCGTGGTGTTCGGCGACGCGGCCCGGCGCGAAAGCCTGATCGCCGCCGGCATCTCGCGCGCGGCGGCGCTGGTGGTCACCTATGCCGACACGCCCTCGGCGCTGAAGCTGCTGCATCACGTGCAATCGCTGGCGCCCACGCTGCCGGTCATCGTGCGCACCCGCGACGACCGCGACCTGGACCGGCTGCGCGAAGCCGGCGCCGCCGAAGTGGTGCCCGAGGTGCTCGAAGGCAGCCTGATGCTCGGCACGCATGCGCTGCTGCTGCTGGGCACGCCGCTGGCGCAGGTGCTGGCGCTGGTGCGGCGCCAGCGCGAGGAGCGCTATGCGGGGCTGCGCGGTTTCTTCCCGGGCGGGCAGGACGATCCGGTGGCGTCGCAGAGCCGGGTGCGGCTGCATTCGGTGCATCTGCCCCCGGGCGCGCGGGCAGTGGGCGCCCGGCTTGGCGATCTGGGGCTGGAGCTGATCGGCGCCACGGTCGTGTCGGTGCGGCGGCGCGAGGTGCGCGGCGCCGATCCTTCGCCCGAACTGGCGCTGGAAGCCGACGACATCGTCGTGCTGCGCGGCCTGCCCGAGGCGCTGGCGCTGGCCGAGGAGCGGCTGCTGATGCCGTGAGCGCCGGCGCGCTCAATCGGGCCGGTTGTCCTTCGCGCCGATGGTCCGCTTCTCCAGGCCCTTCTTCAGCACCAGATCGATCACCGGCTGCTCGCGCTTGTTGGCGCGCTGGCAATGGCCGGGCTGGAAGCGGTCGGTGAGCCAGATCACGAAGCGCGCCCAGCGCTTCCGGTCGCGCACCCGCCAGGCGTGCGACGACACCGATTCCCAGGCCAGCCCGTTGAACACCGCCGCATTCACGAAATGATCGAGCGCACGCACGCCGGCCCGGCCACGCTCGGTGCGACCGGCAAAGCCGACCCAGCAGATGATGAGATAGCCGAGCACCGCCAGCGGCACGATGGCCGTCATCAGCGCGAAGCCGGCCAGCCGCTCCTGCCAGCTGTTTTCGCGCAGGGCAAAACGGCGGCGCTTGGGTGGTATGGAGTCCGGCGCAGGCGCCGGGCGGATGTCGTGCGGCGGCGGCGTCATCGGCTCAGCCCGCGCGCTTGTGCACCGCGAGCCGGATGCCGTTCTCCGACCGGATCGTGATGCGCCCGACCGGCTGCGGCGTGTGGCTGGCCAGCGGTGCAAACCGGTAGCGCCGCACCAGCGTCGCCAGGATCAGCGCCGCCTCCTGCAACGCAAACGCCGCGCCGATGCACACGCGCGGCCCGGCGCTGAACGGCAGATAGGCGCACTTGAGCGACTCGCGCGCCGACTCGGTCGAGTAGCGGTCGGGATCGAAATCGTCCGGCCGCTCCCAGTACTCGCGGTGGCGCTGGATCAGCCAGGGCGCGATCACGATGGTCGAATCGGCCGGCAATTCCTTGTCGCGCATGCGGCGCGGCGCCGGCGTGCTGCGCGCAAAGAAGCCCACCGGCGGATAGAGCCGCAGCGTCTCGCGGAACACGTTGCGCACCAGCTCCAGCGCGCGGATCGCGCCGAAGTCCACCGGCCCGGCGCCGCATTCGGCCACCACCTCGTCATGCATGCGCTGCTGGATGTCGGGCGTGTTGGCCAGTAGATAGAGCGACCAGGACAGCGCGCTGGCCGAGGTTTCGTGGCCGGCGAGGAAGAGCATGGCGACCTGATCGACCAGCTCGTCGAAGCTGAAATGCGTGCCGGCCACCGGATCGACCGCGTCGAGCAGGCTGGCGAGGATGTCGTCGGGCGCGTCGGCGGCGGGCGGCGTGGCGGTCGTGCCGGCGGCTTCGGCGGCGCGGGCTGCGGCCTGCGCGCGGGCCCAGGCCTCGTGGCGCGGCCGGATGAAGCCTTCGAGCACGCCGCGAATCTCCTTCGCCGCCGCCCGGCTGGCGCGCGCCGCGAGCCAGGGATGAAAGATGCGCGGCCAGCGCAGCACGATCGGCATGATGAGTCGCGGCGCCAGCTCCTGGAACCGCGAGAAGGCCTTGAAGATGCGCCGCGCATCCTCGCCTTCGAGCGACACCGACAGGATGGTGCGGAAGATGATGTCGGCCGTGACCTGGGTCATCTCCATTTCCACGTCGTACTCGATGCCGTCGGGCAGGGCGTCGAGCCGGGCGCGCATCGCATCGGCGGCGTCGCTCATGAGGCCGAACACATGCTTGATGCGCGCCGCCTCGAACGACTTTTCCATCATGTCGCGCTGACGCCGCCATTGCGCGCCGTTGGTGGTGAAGATGCTCTCGCCGAGCAGCGGCTCCAGCGCATGGCCGAGCAGCTCGTGCTTGGGAAAGTCGGCCGCCTCGTCGATGAGCACCTGCTTCCACAACTTGGGCTCGTTGACCATGTACAGGTCGAGGCCGGGGAAATGGATCTCGCCCATCTTCATCGTGTAGCTGCGCTCGAACAGGCCGTCCATCCAGGAACGGCGCTTGAACAGGTACATCCACAGCGCGGACGCCTTGCTCTTGAGCGGCTTGGGGTGGACGGGGCAGAAGCTCATGGTCGGGTCTCGGTGTCGGGCGGTGCGGATTCAGCGCTTCCAGTCGCGCACGCCGGCCTGGGCGGCGAAGCGGTCGGCCAGCCGCAGCGGGCCGGCGGTGATGGCGAAGTAATCGTAGGCGCCGGGCTCGGTGGCCGGCTTCTCGCTCGCCATCAGGTACTGGAAATGAGTGCGATACCAGTCGCGCCGCAGCGCGCGATAGCTGGCCGGCGTGAACAGCCGGGCGAAGCGCGGCGACAGCAGCTTGGGGCGCGGCGCGGCCGGATCGGGCTGGGCGATGCCCGAGGTGGCGAGCGGATCGACCAGCGCGAAGCAGGCGCCGTCGGTAGGCGCGGTGAAATCGACCCAGTCGATCTCGCGCGCGGCGGCGAGCGCGGCCATGTCGGCGCGGATGCGCGCGGCCTGCGGGATGTAGCTGACCATCGGGATGCACTGGCCCAGCGTGAGCAGCGCGATGCGCGGGCCGCGCCGCGCGAGTTCGGGGTCGAGCGCCAGCGCCCGCGCCAGCATCATCGGCGCCATGATCGTGCCGACGCTGTGCGCGGCGACCAGCACCTCGTCGGCATCGCAGCTGCGCACGCGCTCGACGAACAGCCGCGCGAAGGCGTCGATGCGCGCTTCCATGCCGGGCAGCTTGCCGAGCGCGAGGCGGATGGAAAACGCGTAGATGCGCAGCAGCCAGTAGATGCGAAAGCGCCGCTCGATCAGCCGGCCGAGCTGCACCACGCCGGCGAACGCCGCCAGCCCGGCCAGCGCGCCGATGGCCCGCGCGCCCGGCACGGCATCCGCCAGCCCGGCCGCCGCCAACGCGCCCAGCGCCAGCCCCGCCGCCGCGCCCGCACCCAGCACCAGCGCCAGCAGCACGAACGGAAAGCTCACCGCCACGCCCGGCGGCCACGATGCGCGCCACACCTTCCACAGCGCGCCGGTGCGCACGCCGAGCCAGATCACGCCCAGATAGGCCGCGAGCAGCTTCAGCTCGTTGCGCAGCCAGTGCTGGCGGATCAGGTCGTCCCAGTGCAGGAAGTCGTAGTCGGTGACGGTCGCGTCGCCCGGCGTGGCGATGCGCCAGCGGCTGGCGAAATCGCCGTCGCGCTTGCGCGGGCCCACGTCGAGTTGCAGGCCGCCGACGCGGGCCTGCGCGGCGGCTTCGTCGCGGTAGAGCCGGCGGTAGAACGGCGCGCCGCGCGGATCGAAGCCGCTGAGGTAGAACAC
>NZ_MUHU01000032.1 GCF_002105195.1 Derxia lacustris
CTCGATGACCACCACCGTGTTGCCGTGGTCGCGCAGCGTGTGCAGCACGGTCAGCAGCAGCTCGATGTCGGCGAAGTGCAGCCCGGTCGTCGGCTCGTCGAGGATGTAGAGCGTGCGGCCGGTGTCGCGCTTGCTCAGCTCCTGCGACAGCTTCACGCGCTGCGCCTCGCCGCCCGACAGCGTGGTCGCCGACTGGCCGAGCCGCAGATAGCCGAGGCCCACGTCGAGCAGGGTTTGCAGCTTGCGCGCCACCACCGGCACCGGCGCAAAGAACACCGCCGCCTCCTGCACCCGCATGTCGAGCACCTCGGCGATGGTCTTGCCCTTGTAGAGAATCTCCAGCGTCTCGCGGTTGTAGCGCTTGCCGCGGCACACGTCGCAGGGCACGTAGACGTCGGGCAGAAAGTGCATCTCCACCTTGATGACGCCGTCGCCCTGGCAGCTTTCGCAGCGCCCGCCCTTGATGTTGAAGCTGAAGCGTCCGGCGTCGTAGCCGCGCTCGCGCGCCAGCGGCACCTCGGCGAACAGCTCGCGGATCGGCGTGAACAGCCCGGTATAGGTCGCCGGATTGCTGCGCGGCGTGCGGCCGATCGGGCTCTGGTCGACGTTGATGACCTTGTCGAACAGCTCCAGCCCCTCGATGGCCTCGCAGGGCGCCGGCTCGGCCGAGGCGTTGTACAGATGGCGCGCGGCGGCGGTGTAGAGCGTGTCGTTGACCAGCGTGCTCTTGCCCGAGCCGCTGACGCCGGTCACGCAGGTGAACAGCCCGACCGGAATCGCCGCATCGACCTTGCGCAGGCTGTTGCCGGTCGCGCCGCGAATCACCAGTTGCAGCGGCGCGCCGTCCTCGTCATGGCGGCGCGGCGTGCGCGACTTGGGCACGGCGATCGCGCGCCGGCCGCTCAGGTAGGCGCCGGTCGGCGAGTCGGGCGCGGCGGCCATCTCGTCGGGCGTGCCGGCGGCCATCACGCGGCCACCGTGCTCGCCGGCGGCCGGGCCCATGTCCACCACCCAGTCGGCGGCGCGGATCGCGTCCTCGTCATGCTCGACCACCAGCACGCTGTTGCCCAGGTCGCGCAAGTGCTTGAGCGTCTCGATGAGCCGGTCGTTGTCGCGCTGGTGCAGGCCGATGCTCGGCTCGTCGAGCACGTACATCACGCCGGTCAGCCCCGAGCCGATCTGGCTCGCCAGGCGAATGCGCTGCGCCTCGCCGCCCGACAGCGTGTCGGCGCTGCGGTCCAGGCTCAGATAGCGCAGCCCCACGTTGTTGAGAAAGCCGAGCCGCGCCCGGATCTCGCGCGCGATCTTGTCGGCGATCTCGCCCTTCGCGCCTTCGAGCTTGAGCTCGTCGAACCATTGCTGCGCGGCACCGAGCGACATGCCGTTCACTTCATAGATGCGCCGGCTCTGCGCGCCTTCGCCCACGCGCACAAAGCGCGCCTCGCGCCGCAGCCGCGAGCCTTCGCAATCGGGGCAGGTGCGCACGACCACGAACTTGGCCAGCTCCTCGCGCACCGCCGATGAATCGGTCTCGCGCCAGCGCCGCTCAAGATTGTTGGCCACGCCCTCGAAGGGATGCGACTTCTTCACCGGCTTGCCGCGCTCGTTGAGATAGGCGAATTCCACCTCGGTGTCGCCGGTGCCCATCAGCACCGCCTCGCGCACCTCGGCCGGCAGGTCTTCCCACGGCGTGTCGATGTCGAAGCCGAAATGCGCCGCCAGCCCTTGCAGCATCTGGAAGTAGAACTGGTTGCGCCGGTCCCAGCCCTTGATCGCGCCACTCGCCAGCGACAGCGACGGGTGCGCCACGATGCGCTGCGGATCGAACCAGTCCACATGGCCCAGCCCGTCGCAACGCTGGCAGGCACCCAGCGGCGAGTTGAACGAGAAGATGCGCGGCTCCAGCTCGCTCAACGCGTGGCCGCAGACCGGGCAGGCGAAGCGGTTGCTGAACACCTGCTCGGCGCCGGTCTCCATGTCGAGCGCGAGCGCGCGGCCATCGCCGTGGCGCAGCGCCGTCTCGAAGGACTCGGCCAGCCGCTGCTTCGCCTCGGCCGTGACCTTGAGCCGGTCGACCACCACATCGATGCTGTGGCGGTCGTTCTTCTTGAGTTCGGGCAGCTCGTCCACCTCGTGGATGGCCGGCTTGCCGCCCGTCGGCGTGATGCGAAAGCGCACAAAGCCCTGCGCCCGGAAGCTTTCGAACACGTCGACGTGCTCGCCCTTCCGGTTGGCGATGACCGGCGCCAGGATCATCAGCTTGCTGCCCTCGGGGCGCGCCAGCACCGCATCCACCATCTGCGCCACCGACTGCGCTTCGAGCGCGTGCTCGGGATGGTCGGGACAGAACGGCGTGCCGGCGCGAGCCCACAGCAGCCGCATGTAGTCGTTGATTTCCGTCACCGTGCCCACGGTCGAGCGCGGGTTGTGACTGGTCGCCTTCTGCTCGATGGCGATGGCGGGCGACAGCCCCTCGATCACATCGACATCGGGCTTCTCCATGAGCTGGAGGAACTGGCGTGCGTAGGCCGACAGCGATTCCACATAGCGGCGCTGTCCTTCGGCATACAAAGTGTCGAACGCGAGCGAGCTTTTTCCGCTGCCCGACAGCCCGGTAATCACGACGAGCCGGTTGCGCGGCAGGTCGAGGCTGATGTTCTTGAGGTTGTGCGTGCGTGCGCCGCGAATCCGGATTTCGTCCATATTTCCTTGCGTTTTGCGTGCCGTTTGACGCCCCGCAAGGCCAAAAGGCCAAGCTTGCTACTATAGCCCAGCCCCCACGCACGACCCGGGTTTTGCCTTACGCGCCGGCCGTGTTCCTCGATTCGCTCCCCTCGCTCCGCCATGAAATCGACCGCCGCCGAGGCCCTGCTTGCGCCGTCCGAACCGGCAGGCATGACCCCCACCGAGCGCCGCGCCAGCGTCGCGCTCGCCGCCATCTACGCGCTGCGCATGCTCGGGCTGTTCCTGATCCTGCCGGTGTTTGCGGTCTATGCGCACACCCTGCCGGGCGGCGCCGAGCCGAGCATGATCGGGCTGGCCATCGGCATCTACGGGCTCACGCAGGCGGCGCTGCAGATCGTCTTCGGCCGCGCCAGCGACCGGTTTGGGCGCAAGCCGGTGATCGTGTTCGGGCTCGGGCTGTTCGCGCTGGGCAGCTTTGTGGCGGCGATTGCGCACAGCATCGAATGGATCATCGTCGGCCGCGCCATCCAGGGCGCCGGCGCCATCTCGGCGGCCATCACCGCGCTGGTCGCCGACGCCACCCGCGACCGCCAGCGCAGCAAGGCGATGGCGATGATCGGCGCCAGCATCGGCGTGACCTTCGCCGCCAGCATGGTCGCGGCGCCGCTGCTGTATGGCGCCATCGGCATGCCGGGCATCTTCGCGCTCACCGGCGCGCTCGCGATCGCCGCCATCGGCGTGGTCAAGTTCGTCGTGCCCGACGTGCCGCAGCCGGCGCTCGGCGCGCGCGTGCCGTTCCGCGAGGTGCTGGCCAACCGCCAGCTGCTGCGGCTCGATTTCGGCATCTTTGCGCTGCATGTGGCCCAGGCCGCGATGTTCGTGGTGGTGCCGGTGCTGCTGGTGGATGTGGCCGGCGTGCCCGTCGTCGAGCACTGGAAGCTCTACCTGCCGGCCGTCACCGTGGCCTTCGTGCTGATGGTGCCGGCCATCATCGCGGCCGAGCGCGGCGGGCGCATGCGCCGGGTGTTCGTCGGCGCCATCGTGCTGATGGCGCTGGTCGAGGCGGTGGCCAGCCGCTTTGCCACCGGCCAGCTGCCGGTCGACTTCTGGACCATGCTGGCGCTGCTGCTTGGCTTCTTCATCGCCTTCAACGTGCTTGAGGCGCTGCTGCCGTCGCTGGTCAGCAAGATCGCGCCGCCGGCGGCGAAGGGGACTGCGCTCGGTGTTTACAACACGGTGCAATCGCTGGGCGTGTCGGCGGGCGGATCGCTCGGCGGCTGGGTCGCGACGCATTTCGGGCGTGCGGCGGTGTTCGAGGTTTGCGCTGGGTTGATGGTGGTTTGGGCGATTGCGGCGTTGGGGATGCGGGTGCCGGTTCATTCACGCTAATGCCTTTATGCATAATTCGTTTATTCTAATTTTGGATTTTGGGGCGTGAAATGAATAAGGCTGAAATGCAGGAATTACTGAGGGATGAGGGAGCAGCGGCAGGGTTGGGAGTAATGGGGGAATTGCCAGTCATTTACTGGGATAATTATTGCCATGGAAGGATTGACTTTGCTTGGTTCATTGAGGGGAGTCGCGTTCCGTATGCTGTCTTTGAAATAGAGGGCGCAAATGTGCCGTCTGAAAGTTTACAAGGGGATTTGCGCAAATTTTATTGGGTTGGTGATTCTTCAGGCGCTTCGATAAAAAAATACATCCTCTTATATTCGCATCGGGCTGAACGAACCTTGGTTTCAACGCCGCAGAAAGCCGTGGCGGCAGTGCAAAGTAAGCTTCGTATTGAGATTGCCAACAATCAGCAATTTGCAAATACGACTTGCGAAGTGCTTATTGATGATTCGAGTTTTATTGAGAAAATTCGCGCTATTGCGAAATCTGCATTGGAATGCGGTTTGTGATGTTGCTCTTAAGTTTGATTTTGGCCGTGTATTCGACTAAAGACCTTGAGTCTTATAGCCTGAATCTTGGTGGTTGGCGGCCCTTTGCGTTTTTATCCTGATTCATCAGCATCGCTCGCCGCCCGATAAGCCTGCTGCGGATCATTCACTCCTTCCGGATTGGTCATTTCCAGCAGCCCATCACGCAATAGCGGCCGCAGATAGCTGCTGCCGACATGCCGCGCATTTCGCCGCAGCAGCCGGGCCAATTCCTCCGCGCGCCAGGGGCGCAGGCGGCAGATGTCGACGATCACGGCTTTCACGTCATCCGGCGGGCTGCGTCGTCCGAGCGCGCCGACCCGCGCTGCGATGAGTCCCGGGAGTTCGGCCAGCAGCGCCTGTCGCGCGTTGTCTTCGGTACCGGCTGGCGCGGGCTCGTCGGAGTTGGCAGACAAGCCCGCCGAGTTGGCAGACAAGCCGCCCGAGTTGGCAGACAAGCCGCCCGAGTTGGCAGACAAGCCCGCCTGATCCGCCGGCGCTTCCCGGTCTTCCGCCATCAGCCGCTCGGTCGGCACGTAGTAGGTCGCCGATCCGCGCCCCTTTTGTGCGAGCAGACCCGCATCGCGCAGCCGGCGCAGGGCTGCGCTGGCGGTCAGTGCATCCACCTTGTTCAGGTCACGATAAGTCGCGTTGTCGATTGCGCCGACCTCGCGCACCACGATCAGCGCCTTGGCGTCCTCGTCCGACAGTTGCCGGTCGCGAAACCGCGCCAGCCAGGCGATGTCATCGGCGCCGAGAAAGTGATGAAAGAAGTAGCGCGCAACGAACTGGTCGCCGCCTCGATCCGATTCGAACAGCGGTGGCGTCAGACCGGCCTGCGCCATGCTTTCGCGCATCACGCGGATGCCGCTGCCCTTGGTTTCGGCAAACCGCGTCTCATGCAGCACGGCTGCGATCTTCGGGTTGCGCGGTTGCGAGCCCGGTTCGCCGAGATGCTCGGGCGACTTGAGCGAGAAGCCGGGATTGCGGATTTCCAGCCGGTTGGCATAGCGGATGACCTGCACCGGACTGTGGCTGCGGTAGCTGCGATGCATCAGCGCATTGACGATGGCTTCACGGATCACGCGCAGCGGAATGGCGGGCTTGTCCTGGCGCTGCAATTCGCCTTCGGCCAGACCGAAACTCTGCGGCAGGTCGTCGAGCACCGCCGCCTGGGTACGCCGGATCAGGCGGAACAGCGGATCGCGCAGTTCCAGCGAATCGAAACGGCGTTCGGGATCGGGCACCCAGTCGCGGCCCGGGACGCGGATGTAGTCGACCCGCGTCATCGGAAAGCAGCGTCGCAGCGCCGCCGGCTTGCCGAAGAGCAGCAGGCCGGCGACGGTCGGCTTCCAGCGCCCGCTGTCGTCGCGCCGCAGGCCGCCGAGCGCCTGGAGCAGTTCGTGATCCGGCCAGCGCAGCTCTTCCGCGTCGGGGTTGGCTTCGGCGCGCGACTTCCGGTAGTCGTCGATGGCTTCGGGCGCGAGGTCGTCGAGTTCGGCATCGGCGACAACGCCGGCATCGAAACTTTCCTGCCGCCGGCCTTGATAGAAGACGGCGAGATCGTCCTCGGTGCAGCGCTGGTCGGTGCTGCCGATGCGGCGAAAGGCACCCTTGGGCAAGCCCTGCGCCTTGAAGAAGACCGGTTTGTCCTGCGGTTGGGCTTCGGCGACCCAGACCACGACCACCGCTTTCGCGCCGAGCTGCTCGGTGCGGATGTCGACCCGCAGCGGCAGGTTGAACATGTCGCGGCACTGGCTGGCGAGGTCGGACGAGAGCTTGTCCGGCGTGTCGACACCCTCGACCTCGTAGGCAGGGAAGAGCGCGAGTTCGTCCTTCGCCACGCCGAGCAGGATCCAGCCGCCACCCAGGCCCGGCTCATTGGCCAGCGCGCAAATCGTTTCCAGCGCCGACCTGCCGGCTTCGGAAGCGCGCTTGGCTTCGATGCGTTCGTGCTCGTCGAGCAGATTGAGGTTTTCGAGCAGTTCCGCTGCGGTCATGGGCCGATCTCCGCCGCGCCCGACTGCGCGGCAGCACGACGATTTACCAGATCGAAACGCGGGACCGGGCATCGCCCGGCGCTGTCGCCCGCAAGCCGACATCCGCCTTGCCGTTTCTCCGACAGAAACCTGTCGTCTGCCCGGTTCAGTCTTCATCCGCTTTGCCCAACGAATAACCGGAGACCTCCCCCATGAGCCTGCTCATCGTCCTGGCCGCGCTGGCCTTTCTGATGCTCGTCGCCTATCGCGGCTACAGCGTCATCCTGTTCGCGCCGGTGGCCGCCCTCGGCGCGGTGCTCCTCACCGACCCGGCTCACGTCGCGCCCGTCTATTCCGAGCTGTTCATGGACAAGATGGTCGTGTTCGTGAAGAACTACTTCCCGGTGTTCATGCTCGGCGCGGTGTTCGGCAAGCTGATCGAGCTGTCGGGCTTCTCGCGCTCCATCGTCAGCTCGGTGATCGGGCTGGTCGGCGCGGGGCGGGCGATGGCGGCCATCGTCATCGTCTGCGCGCTGCTCACCTACGGCGGCGTGTCGCTGTTCGTGGTGGTGTTCGCGGTCTATCCGTTCGCGTCCGAGCTGTTCCGGCAGAGCAATATCCCCAAGCGGCTGATTCCCGGGACCATCGCGCTCGGCGCCTTCAGCTTCACGATGGATTCGCTGCCGGGCACGCCGCAGATCCAGAACATCATCCCGAGCTCGTTCTTCGGCACCAACGCCTACGCCGCGCCGGTGCTCGGCACGCTGGGCGCGGTGTTCATCTTTGTGGTCGGGCTGAGCTATCTCGACTGGCTGCGCCGCCGTGCCGCGCGCGCCGGCGAGGGTTACGCCAAGCCGGGCCAGAAGCTCGTCAACGAGCCCGAGACGGCGGCCGACCAGCCGCTCGCCAATCCGTGGATCGCGATCCTGCCGCTGTTCGTCGTGGGCGTCGCCAACAAGCTGTTCACGAGCTGGATTCCGGCCTTCTACGGGCCGAAGGCGTCGGTGGTGTTCGTGGAGGGCAAGGCGCCGGTGGTGGCCGACGTGACCAAGGCGGTCGGCATCTGGGCGGTCGAGGCGGCGCTGCTGCTCGGCATCGTCTGCGTGCTGGCGTTTGCGTGGAAGCGCGTGGCCGAGCGCTTCGGCGAGGGCAGCAAGGCGGCGGTCGGCGGCGCGCTGCTGGCGTCGATGAACACGGCGTCGGAGTACGGCTTCGGCGCGGTGATCGCGGCGCTGCCGGGCTTTCTGTTCGTGTCGCAGGCGCTGGCGGCCATCCCCAATCCGCTGGTGAACGAGGCGATCAGCATCACCGCGCTGGCCGGCATCACCGGCTCGGCCTCGGGCGGGATGAGCATTGCGCTGGCGGCGATGGCCCAGACCTTCATCGCCAACGCCAACGCGGCCGGCATTCCGATGGAGGTGCTGCACCGTGTGGCATCGATGGCGAGCGGCGGCATGGACACGCTGCCGCACAACGGCGCGGTCATCACGCTGCTGGCCGTGACCGGCCTCACGCACCGCGAGTCGTACAAGGACATCTTTGCGGTCACGCTCATCAAGACGACGGCGGTGTTCTTCGTGATCGGGGTGTTCTACGCGACTGGCTGGGTCTGACGCGACCGGGCAGAATGCGCGACCCGCCGCCCGTAAGCGGGCGGTTTTCACCGCCGTGGTACTGGATATAAACTCAGTTCACGGACGCGCAAACCCAGCAACTCCGGCGTTTTCGTCCGCACTCATCCAAGCGCAACCCCGCCGGAGCAGGAGATTGAAATGGCATCGATCAACAAGGTCATCATCGTCGGCAACCTCGGCCGCGATCCGGAAGTGCGCTACATGCCCGACGGCAATGCGCTCGCCAATGTCACCGTGGCCACCACGCTCAAGTGGAAGGCCAAGGACAGCGGCGATCCGATGGAAGAAACCGAATGGCACCGCGTGGTGTTCCGCGGCCGCCTCGCCGAAATCGTGGGCGAGTACCTGAAGAAAGGCAGCTCGGTCTACGTCGAGGGCCGCCTCAAGACCCGCAAGTGGACCGACAAGGAGGGGGTGGAAAAATTCACCACCGAAATCGTCGCCAATGAAATGCAGATGCTTGGCGGCCGTCAGGGCATGGGCGGCGACGACGCCGGCTCGGGCTATGACGATGCGGCGCCGCGCGAATCGCGGCCGCAGCGGTCGTCGGGCGGGTACTCGGGTGGCGGTTCGCGTGGCGGCAGTGCGCCGCGTCCGGCGCCGGCTCCTGCGCCGGCGGCACGTCCGCAGCAGTCGGCGACGGGCTTCGACGACATGGATGACGACATTCCGTTCTGATTCCGCCTGACCCGGTCCGGCAGACAGAAAGCCTTGAGCGTTCGGCGCTCAAGGCTTTTTTCTTGCCGTCGGCGTTTTCGACGGGATGGGTCGCCTGATGGCTTGGCCGTCACGGAGCGCGGCGGCCTTGAGATGGCCGGTAGCGCGCGGCCACGATCAGCGCGATCAGCACCAGCGCGGTGGCCACGCCAAAGCTGACGTGCATGCCCGCCACCACGGCATCGGCTGGCGCGGCGGCCACGTCCTCGCTGCCCGAGCCGAGCGCGAACACCGCGCCCAGAACCGAGGCGCCGGTGATCAGCCCGAGGTTGCGCGACAGGTTCAGCACGCCGGAAACCACGCCGCGCCGGTCGGCTGCGATGTCGGTCATCACGGCGGTGTTGTTGGCGGCCTGGAACAGCGCGTAGCCGGCCGTGACGACGGCCAGCGGCAGCACATAGCCCGGCACGCCCAACCCGGCCGGCAGTACTGCCAGCGCGACGCAGCCGACCGCCATGCCGACCAGCCCGCCAATCACGACCCGCCCGGCACCGACGCGGTCGACGAGGCGGCCGGCCGGCACGCCGGCCATCGCGGCGACGACCGGGCCGCAGGACATCGCCAGCCCGACGCCGGCGGCATCCAGGCCGAGCGCGCCGTGCAGGTAGAACGGCCCCACCACCAGCGTCGCCATCACCACGGCGGTGACCAGCGCGCTCATCGCGAAGCCGGCGCCCAGCACCGGGTTGCGGAACAGCGCCGGGCTCAGCAGCGGCGCCGCGACCTTGCCCTCGACCCGCACGAACAGCCCCGCGCCGCCCAGCGCCGCCGCCAGCAGCAGCGCGTTCAGCCCGCCGAAATGGCCACGGCCCAGCGTCATGGTCAGCGCATACGCGGCCAGCGTCAGCGCGAGCACCACGGTGCCGGCCGGATCGAAGCGTGTATTGCCCGCGCGTGGAGGATCGGCTGGCAGAAAACGCCAGGCGAGCGCCAGCGTCACCAGCCCCAGCGGCACGCCGACGAAGAACAGCGCCGGCCAGTCGAACGCGCCGATCAGCGCGCCGCCCAGCGCCGGGCCGAGCGCGGTGCCGACCGCCGACATGCTGCCGAGCAGCCCCATCGCGCTGCCGGTCCGGTGCCTGGGCACCGCCTCGCCAACGAAGGCCAGCGTCAGCGCCATCATCACCGCCGCCCCCAGGCCCTGAACCGCCCGCGCCGCAATCAGCAGCCCGAGCCCGGGCGCCAGCCCGCACAGCGCCGACGCCAGCGTGAACAGCCCGATGCCGGCCAGCAGCAGCCGGCGCCGGCCGATCGCATCGCCCAGTCGGCCGACGCCGACGATCGCCGTCGTGACGGCCAGCAGATAGGCCAGCACCACCCACTGCACCGCCTGGAAGGGCGCGCCGAAATGCCGCGCCAGCGTGGGCAGCCCGACATTGGCGATGCTGGTGCCGAGCGAGGGCAGCAGCATCGCCATCGACAGGCTGGCGAGCGCCCCGCGCGGCGAAGGTGGTGCGGCGCGGGCGGCAATTGCAGGGGCCGGAAGGGGCAGGAGCTTCATCGACGTCGATCCTTGGCGGTGGTTGCAGCCAGCCTAGTCAGCCCATCGACCCGCCGGAAGGCGCGCGCGGCGCAACTTGTCCGTGCGCGCCGCGCCATGTCCGAACGCCTGCGCTAGGGTGGCGCCATGTCGCTCCCCGATCTCAACCTGCTCGTCACCCTCGACGTGCTGCTGGCCGAAGCCAGCGTGGCGCGTGCCGCCGACCGGCTGCGCCTGAGCCCGTCGGCGATGAGCCGGGCGCTGGCCCGGCTGCGCGAAATCACCGGCGATCCGCTGCTGGTGCGGGCCGGCCGCAGGCTGGTGCCGACGCCGCGCGCGCTGGAATTGCGCGAGCGCGTGGCGCAGCTGGTGCAGGACGCCGAGGCAGTACTGCGCCCGGCCGAGTCGCCGGACCTGCGCCAACTCGCGCGCAGCTTCACGCTGCGCGTCAGCGACGGCTTCGTCGAGAACTTCGGCGCGAGCCTGATTGCGCGCGTCGGCGAGCAGGCGCCGCAGGTGCGGCTGTGTTTTGTGCAGAAGGCCGACAAGGACAGCGCGCCGCTGCGGGACGGCGCGGTCGATCTGGAAACCGGCGTGATCGACTCCAGCAGCAGCCCCGAGCTGCGCACGCGCGCGCTGTTCCGCGACCGCTTCGTCGGCGTGGTGCGCGCCGGCCATCCGCTCGGTGGCGGCGAGATGACGGCCGCGCGTTATGCGCGGGGCCGGCACCTCCAGGTCTCGCGGCAGGGGCTCGACAAGGGGCCGATCGACGACGCGCTCGGGGCCGTGGGACTCGCGCGCGAGGTGGCGAGCATCGTCGGCGGCTTTGCGGCGGCGCTGGCGCTGGCGCGCGGCTCGGACCTGATCGCCACCGTGCCCAAGTGGCACACCGGTAACCTGCGCGCCGGCATGTGCAGCTTTGCGCTGCCGTTTGCCGTGCCGGGCTTCGTCGTCGCGCTGCTGTGGCATCCGCGCATGGAGGCCGATCCGGCACACCGCTGGCTGCGCGATACCGTGCACGAGGTCTGCGCCGGACAGCTCGCCGACGCCCCGGCCACCGCCGACTGGCAGGACCTCGCCGCGCCCTGTCCGCGCTGAGCCTCCGGGCGCCAGACCCGCTTCGATGCAAGCTTGCCGACCCGCGGCTTGCGCGTTTTTTCTCTTCGGCCAAGTAATCGCCATGACATCGACTGCCCTGCGCGTGCTGAGCGTCATCCCGCCGATGACCCAGCTCAACACGCCTTACCCGTCCACCGCCTATCTCACCGGCTTTCTGCGCTCGCGCGGCATCGCGGCGGCGCAGGAGGATCTGGCGCTGGAACTGGTGCTGGCGCTGCTGTCGCCGGCCGGCCTGCGCGCGGTGCAGGCACGGGCCGAAGCCATCGCGCCGCGCCAGCGCAGCGAGCCGGTCGCGTTCTTTCTTGAGCACGCCGCGCGCTATCTGGCCACCATCGGTCCGGTCATCGCCTTCCTGCAGGGCCGCGATTCCACGCTGGCGCACCGCATCGTCGCGGGCGGCTTTCTGCCCGAGGGGCCGCGCTTCTCGGCGCTCGACGCCTATGTGGACGACGAGGGCGGCGATCCGCTCGGCTGGGCCTTCGGCGCGCTCGGCACCCACGACCGCGCGCGGCACCTCGCCACGCTCTATCTCAACGACCTCGCCGACGTGCTGCGCGACGCCATCGACAGCCGCTTCGAGTTCGTGCGCTATGCCGAATCGCTGGCCGCGAGCCAGCCGAGCTTCGATCCGCTCGCGGCCGCGCTGGCCGCGCCGGCCAACCTCGTCGACGACAAGCTGCGCGAGCTGACCGTCGCCGCGCTGCAAAAGCACCGGCCGCGCGTGCTGCTGCTGTCGGCGCCATTTCCGGGCTCGGTGTACGCGGCCTTCCGCATCGCGCAGACGGCCAGGGCGCACGACCCGGCCATCGTCACGGTGCTGGGCGGCGGCTTCGTCAACACCGAGCTGCGCGAGCTGGCCGAGCCGCGCGTGTTCGACTTCTTCGACTTCGTCACGCTCGACAGCGGCGAGCGGCCGCTGCTCGCGCTGCTGGAGCATGTGGAAGGCAGGCGCTCGCGCGACCGGCTGGTGCGGACCTTCGTGCGCGAAGCGGCCGGCGATGCGCCAGCGGGCGACGGCACCACCGCCACGGCCGCGCCAATCACGGCCGCCGCCCGCGTCCGCTACGTCAACTTCCCCGAACCCGACGTGCCCTTCACCGACATCGGCACGCCCACCTGGGACGGCCTGCCGCTGGCGCGCTACCTGTCGCTGCTCGACATGCTCAACCCCATGCACCGCCTGTGGAGCGACGGCCGCTGGAACAAGCTGACCGTGGCCCACGGCTGCTACTGGAAGAAGTGCAGCTTCTGCGACGTGAGCCTGGATTACATCGGCCGCTACGAGGGCGCCGCGGCCGAGCTGCTGGTCGACCGCATCGAGGCCATCGTCGCCGAGACCGGCCAGACCGGCTTTCACTTTGTGGACGAAGCCGCGCCGCCCAAGGCGCTGCGCGCGCTCGCCAGCGAGCTGATCCGGCGCGGCGTCACCATCAGCTGGTGGGGCAACATCCGCTTCGAAAAAAGCTTCACGCCCGAGCTGTGCCAGCTGCTCGCCGACAGCGGCTGCATCGCCGTGACGGGCGGGCTGGAGGTCGCGTCCGACCGCCTGCTCAAGCTGATGAACAAGGGCGTGTCGGTCGAGCAGGTGGCGCGCGTGACGCGGGCCTTCGGCGACGCCGGCATCCTGGTGCACGCCTATCTGATGTACGGCTTCCCGACCCAGACCACGCAGGAGACGGTCGACGCGCTCGATTACGTGCGCCAGCTGTTCGCCAACGGCTGCCTGCAATCGGGCTTCTTCCACCGGTTTGTATGCACCGTGCATTCGCCGGTCGGGCTCGATCCGGCCAGCTATGGCGTCAGCCTCAAGCCGCTGCCGCCGACCGTGTTCGCGCGCAACGACGTGGGCTTTGTCGACCCGACCGGCACCGACCATGACGCGCTCGGCGCCGGCCTGCGCAAGGCCATCTACAACTTCATGCACGGCATCGGGCTTGAGGACGACGTGCGCGCCTGGTTCGACATGCCGGTGCCCAAGGCGCGCGTCGGCCGCAACGTCATCGCGCGCGCGCTCGCCGAGCCGGTGCCGCGCGGCTGAGGGCCGGGGCGCCTGCCGTGGCGGCCGCGCCATGCCCGCCCGCCATCGCGCGCGGCGGCATGGCGCGATCCCGACGGCGCCGATCTTGCTTTTCAGCCGAATGCCGCCATTTGCCCCCGCACCCGGGTGGCATACTCGCCGCCCTGCCAAGTCCCTGATAACAAACGGTCTTCCTTCCGGACCGACGCCGTTGGAGCGATGCCATGCCCACCTATGCCTACCGCTGCGAAGCCTGCGGACACGCCGCCGACGAGTGGCTGAAGATGAGCGAAGCCACCGCCGAGCGCAGCTGCCCGGCCTGCGGCGCCGCCAGCTACCGCAAGCAGGTCACGGCGCCGGCGTTTCAGCTCAAGGGCTCGGGCTGGTATGTGACCGATTTCCGCGGCGAGAAGAAGACGACCGAGCCCGCTTCCGACAAGGCCGCCGAGCGAGCTGAAAAGAAAGCGGCGGAAACTTCGGCTGCCGCCAGTGCGCCTGCTGCTGCCGGCGCCGCCTCGCCCGCGCCGGCTCCCGCCGCCGCACCGGCCGCGACGCCGACCGCCGGCACGACCTGACGCCTCTTCCTTCACTTCGCCTGCGGGGCTCGCTTGAGAAAGTATTTCGTCACCGGTTTGCTGATCCTTGTCCCGCTGGTCGTCACCGTCTGGGTGCTGCGCGTCATCGTCGGCACGCTCGACCAGATCCGCGACTGGCTGCCGCCCAGCCTGCGCGCTGGCACCTACATCCTCGAATGGCCGGGCACCGGCGTGCTGCTGGCGGTCGGCATCGTGTTTGTCGTGGGCGTGCTGGCTCACAACTTCATCGGCCGCCGGCTGCTCGACTGGTGGGAAAAGCTGCTCGGCCGCATCCCCTTCGTGCGCTCGATCTATTCGAGCGTGAAGCAGGTGAGCGACACCGTGCTGTCGCCCAACGGCCAGGCCTTCCGCAAGGCAGTGCTGGTCGAATTCCCCCGGCCGGGCGCCTGGACCATCGGCTTTTTGGTCGGCTCGCCGGGCGGCGAGGTCGAGGCGCTGCTCGGTGCCGACCAGCAGACGGTGTATGTGCCGACCGCGCCCAATCCCACCTCGGGCTATCTGATCGTGCTGTCGCCGGACCAGATCCGCGAGCTGAACATGTCGATCGACGAGGCGCTCAAGTTCGTGATTTCGCTCGGCGTGGTGGCGCCGGGCAAGGCCCAGGGCGCGTCCACCATCGCCGCCGTGCCGACCGCCGGCTGAGCCTGCGGGCGCCCGCCGGAGCGCTCCGATGCCGCCCGCGCCGGGGCGCCGGAGCCCGCAAACCCTTGTGCTATCGTCGCGCGCCATGTCCGCCAGCCGCCCATTTCCGTCCGCCAGCGCTGCCTTTTCAAGGCCGCGCGATGGCACGCGCGAACCGGGCGGCTTCGTCGTGAACCGCCGTCGAAATCGGCAGGGTTGACCGGCCGGCAGCCGTTCAACCCGAGCCTCGACGGTGACCGCGCGCCCTGCGCGGCCCCGCCTCCAGAGCCGATCCCGCGCCGTCGCGGCCCCGCCAGCAACCGGGTCGCCGGCAATGCACAAGAGATTCGCCGCGCCGGAAGCCCCGAGGGCCCGCGGGCGGATCGAGAACAAACTTTCGGAGTGACCTCATGCGTACCCATTACACCGGCCTCGTGTCGGCCGAGCAGCTCGGCCAGACCGTCACGCTTTGCGGCTGGGTGCATCGCCGGCGCGACCACGGCGGCGTGATCTTCATCGACCTGCGCGACCGCGAAGGCCTGGCCCAGATCGTCTGCGACCCCGACCGTCCCGAGATGTTCAAGACGGCCGAAGGCGTGCGCAACGAGTTCTGCCTGAAGATCACCGGCGTCGTGCGCCGGCGCCCGGAAGGCACGGTCAACGCCAACCTCAAGTCGGGCGAGATCGAAGTGCTGGCGCATGAAGTCGAGGTGCTCAACCCCAGCGTCACGCCGCCGTTCCAGCTCGACGACGACAACCTGAGCGAGACCACGCGCCTCACGCACCGGGTGCTCGACCTGCGCCGGCCCTACATGCAGAACAACCTCAAGCTGCGCTACAAGGTGGCGATCGAGGTGCGCAAGTATCTGGACGAGGCCGGCTTCATCGACATCGAAACGCCGATGCTGACCAAGAGCACGCCCGAAGGCGCGCGCGACTATCTGGTGCCGAGCCGCGTCAACGCCGGCCAGTTCTTCGCGCTGCCGCAGTCGCCGCAGCTGTTCAAGCAGCTGCTGATGGTCGCGGGCTTCGACCGCTACTACCAGATCACCAAGTGCTTCCGCGACGAGGATTTGCGCGCCGACCGCCAGCCCGAGTTCACGCAGATCGACTGCGAGACCAGCTTTCTCGGCGAGCAGGAAATCCGCGATCTGTTCGAGGAAATGATGCGTCACGTCTTCCGCAAGGTGAAGGGCGTGGAGCTGCCGGCCAAGTTCCCGGTCATGACCTATGACGACGCCGCCGCGCTCTACGGCTCGGACAAGCCCGACATGCGCGTCAAGCTGCAATTCACCGAGCTGACCGACGTGATGAAGGACGTCGACTTCAAGGTGTTCTCGGGCGCGGCCAACTCGGCCGGCGGCCGCGTGGTCGGTCTGCGCATTCCGGGCGGCGCCGCGATGCCGCGCAGCGAGATCGACGACTACACCAAGTTCGTCGCGATCTACGGCGCCAAGGGCCTCGCCTACATCAAGGTCAACGAGCTGAAGGAAGGCGCCGAGCTGCGCGCCGGCCTGCAATCGCCGATCGTCAAGAACATCCACGACGCCGCGCTGGCCGAGATCGTCAAGCGCACCGGCGCGCAAGCGGGCGACCTGATCTTCTTCGGCGCCGACAAGACCAAGGTCGTCAACGACGCCATCGGCGCGCTGCGCGTGAAGATCGGCCACAGCGAGTTCGGCAAGAAGAACGGGCTGTTCCAGGGCGACTGGGAAATCCTGTGGGTCGTCGACTTCCCGATGTTCGAGTACGACGAGGAAGAGCAGCGCTACACCGCCGCCCACCATCCGTTCACCAGCCCCAAGGACGGCCACGAGGACTTCCTCGAAACCGATCCGGGCAAGTGCAAGGCCAAGGCCTACGACATGGTGCTCAACGGCTGGGAACTCGGCGGCGGCTCGGTGCGGATTCACCGCGAGGAAGTGCAGAGCAAGGTGTTCCGCGCGCTCAAGATCGGCGCGGAAGAAGCCCAGCTCAAGTTCGGCTTCCTGCTCGACGCGCTGCAATACGGCGCGCCGCCGCACGGCGGTCTGGCCTTCGGCCTCGACCGGCTGGTCACGATGATGACCGGCGCTGAATCGATCCGCGACGTGATCGCCTTCCCCAAGACGCAGCGTGCGCAGTGCCTGCTGACGCAGGCGCCGAGCCCGGTGGACGAGAAGCAGCTGAAGGAGCTGCACATCCGCCTGCGGCCGAACGAGAAGGCGACCGAGGCCAAGCTGGCCTGAGGCCGGCGGACCGGGCGGCCGGGTGCCGCGCGGTCCGCTTCGGCGGCGGCCGGGCCCGATGGCCTGTGCCGCCGCCGCTGTACCGAAACCGGCCGCGCGCCGGTTTTTTCATGCCCTGCGCTAGCCTCGCCGCATGCCCGATCCCGCACTCCGCCTTGCGCCGCGCCGTCCGCGCTGGGCGCTCATCTTCGGCGCGCTCGCTGCCACGCTTGCGGCCGTGTTCGCGCTGCGCGGTTGCCTGCTCGATGCCGACAGCGGCCCGGCCAGCCTCGCCGACCAGCTCGCGCGCCGCATGCCCGAGGCGCGCGTGCTGATCGGCACCGACGGCGTGCTGCGCGCGATCCATCCCGACGGTCTGGTGCAGACGCTCGATCTCGAACCGCTGCGGCGGCTGTGCGCCAGCCAGCCCGGCAGCTGCGAGGTCGACATCCGCCGGCTGCTCGGCCTGTTCGCGGCGAGCCGCGCGGCCGGCTTTGCGCGCGATTCGGCCGACGGCGCGCGGCTGCGGCCCTTCGTGCTGGGCGCGGGCGACGACGAGGCGCTGGCCGCGACCCGGCCGCTCGCCGCAGCGCTTGCGCCCGCCGCCCTCCCGCCGGGTGCTGCGGCTGCCGATGCCAACGCAGCCGCCGCCGACCTGCGCGTCGGCCTCGGCCTGCGCACCGGCGAGGTGGTGAGTCTGGTCACGCCGGCCGCGCTCGACCGCTACGGCCTCGGCTTTGCGCCGCTGCTGGCCGAGGCGGTCGCCAATCTCGATGCCGATGCGGCGCCGGTGCGGCTCGATCCGCTGCTGCTCAACAAGGGCGTATCGCAGCTGGCCGCGCCCGGCGATCCGGCGGCCCAGCTGCTGTCGCCGGCGCGCATGCGGGTGCTGCTCGGCGCCATCCACGACCGCGCGGTGGCCTTCGCCGTGCCCCGGCGCGGCCGGCTGCTGCTGGCGCGCGACCGCGAGCCCGACCTCGCGGCGCTGGCCGCCGCCGCTGCCGCTGTCGCGCCGCCCGCGGCATCCACCGAAGCACCCACCGCCGGGCCGACCGCCGGCGGCAACTCGCCTGCCGGCGCGCGGTCTGTGCATCGCTACGCGCTCGATGCCAACGACCGCCCGGTCATCTCGACCCGCTGATTCCGCCCGGATCGGGGCGGGTAATTTCTTGCACGGCCCCTTGCCCGGCCGGCGCTTTTCGGCCTCAATCCCGCCATGCTCGAACTCCCCAGCAAGCCGGTCTACAAGCGGCCCGAATCCGTCCTCGTCGTGATCCACAGCCCGGATCTCGACGTGCTTCTGCTCGAGCGCGCCGACCGCGCCGGCTACTGGCAGAGCGTGACCGGCAGCCGCGACAGCGCCGAGGAAACCTGGGCCGAGACCGCCGTGCGCGAGGTGCGCGAGGAGACCGGCATCATCGTCGAGCGGCGCACGCCGCCCGAGGACGACGTGCCGGCCAGTGTGCCGCTCGACTGCCTGCACGACTGGGGCCACGAAGAGCGCTATGAAATCTTTCCGCACTGGCGCCATCGCTATGCGCCCGGCGTCACCCACAACACCGAGCACTGGTTCCGGCTGCAAGTGCCGCGCGGCATCGCGCTGAGCCTCGCGCCGCGTGAGCACACCGCCTGGCAATGGCTGCCCTGGCATCAGGCCGCGCCGCTGTGCTTTTCGCCCTCCAACCGCGACGCGATCCTGCAACTGCCGGCGCTGGTCGGCACGCCGCTGGCGCTGGCCTGACGCGCCGCGCCCATGCCCGATTCCATCGTCGCCGCCACCAGCCGCCTGCCCGCCGGGCGCGTTGCCGCCGCCGCGCTGCCGCGCCGGCTGCGCATCGCCACCTACAACATCCACAAGGGCGTGAGCGCCTTCAACCTGCGCTGCCGCACCGACGATCTGCGCATCGCGCTGGCCACGCTCGAAGCCGACATCGTCTTTCTGCAGGAGGTGCAGGAGGTGAGCCGGCGCAATGCCGCGCGCCATGCCAACTGGCCGGCCGAGCCGCAGACGCGCTTCCTGGCCGGCGCCGACTACCACTCGGTCTATGCGCGCAATGCGGTCTACGAGCACGGCCATCACGGCAACGCCATCCTGTCGCTGCATCCCTTCGACGCGGCGCGCAATCACGATGTGTCGGACCACGCCTATGAAAGCCGCGGCCTGCTGCATGCGGTGCAGCGCTATGGCGCCGACGAGCTGCATCTGGTGAATGTGCATCTGGGCCTGTTTGCCGGCAGCCGGCGGCGCCAGACCGATGCGCTGGTGACGCTGGTGCGCGAGCAGGTGCCGGCCGGCGCGCCGCTCATCATCGCCGGCGATTTCAACGACTGGCACAACCGGCTCAACGAGCGCATCTGCGCCGAGCTGGGCGTGTGCGAGGCGATGTCGTCGATGCCGGCCCAGCCGGGCGGCAAGTGGCGCAGCCTGCTCGGCGCGGCGCGCGCCCAGGCGCTCGAGGGCCGGCCGGCACGCACCTTTCCGGCGCTGCTGCCCTGGCTCACGCTCGACCGCATCTATGTGCGCGGCTTTGCGGTGCAGCTGGCGACGGTGCTGGGCGGCCGGCGCTGGGCCCGCATGTCGGACCATGCGCCGCTGGTGGCCGAGCTGGCGCCGTTGGCCCAGGCCGGCAGCGCCGCCCAGACCGGCGGCCTTGCCCCGGCCGGCGCCGCCGCTGCCGGATGACGCCGGCGCGCCTCGCGCCCGCGCCGCCCCTGCTGCTGGCGGGCAACACGGTGCGGCTGCTCACCGGCTTCGACGAACTCGGCCCGGCGCTGCATGCGGCCTGCGACGCGGCGCGGCACGACATCCAGTTCGAGACCTACATCTTTCACGACGATCCGAGCGCGCAGGCGCTGCTCGACTGCCTGGGCCGGGCCGCCGCGCGCGGCGTGAAGGTGCGGCTGCTGGTCGACGGCTTCGGCTCGGCGCACACGCTCGGCTGGCTCATCGGCCGCTGCCGCGCGCTGGGCGTGAGCTGTC
>NZ_MUHU01000033.1 GCF_002105195.1 Derxia lacustris
CTCGATGACCACCACCGTGTTGCCGTGGTCGCGCAGCGTGTGCAGCACGGTCAGCAGCAGCTCGATGTCGGCGAAGTGCAGCCCGGTCGTCGGCTCGTCGAGGATGTAGAGCGTGCGGCCGGTGTCGCGCTTGCTCAGCTCCTGCGACAGCTTCACGCGCTGCGCCTCGCCGCCCGACAGCGTGGTCGCCGACTGGCCGAGCCGCAGATAGCCGAGGCCCACGTCGAGCAGGGTTTGCAGCTTGCGCGCCACCACCGGCACCGGCGCAAAGAACACCGCCGCCTCCTGCACCCGCATGTCGAGCACCTCGGCGATGGTCTTGCCCTTGTAGAGAATCTCCAGCGTCTCGCGGTTGTAGCGCTTGCCGCGGCACACGTCGCAGGGCACGTAGACGTCGGGCAGAAAGTGCATCTCCACCTTGATGACGCCGTCGCCCTGGCAGCTTTCGCAGCGCCCGCCCTTGATGTTGAAGCTGAAGCGTCCGGCGTCGTAGCCGCGCTCGCGCGCCAGCGGCACCTCGGCGAACAGCTCGCGGATCGGCGTGAACAGCCCGGTATAGGTCGCCGGATTGCTGCGCGGCGTGCGGCCGATCGGGCTCTGGTCGACGTTGATGACCTTGTCGAACAGCTCCAGCCCCTCGATGGCCTCGCAGGGCGCCGGCTCGGCCGAGGCGTTGTACAGATGGCGCGCGGCGGCGGTGTAGAGCGTGTCGTTGACCAGCGTGCTCTTGCCCGAGCCGCTGACGCCGGTCACGCAGGTGAACAGCCCGACCGGAATCGCCGCATCGACCTTGCGCAGGCTGTTGCCGGTCGCGCCGCGAATCACCAGTTGCAGCGGCGCGCCGTCCTCGTCATGGCGGCGCGGCGTGCGCGACTTGGGCACGGCGATCGCGCGCCGGCCGCTCAGGTAGGCGCCGGTCGGCGAGTCGGGCGCGGCGGCCATCTCGTCGGGCGTGCCGGCGGCCATCACGCGGCCACCGTGCTCGCCGGCGGCCGGGCCCATGTCCACCACCCAGTCGGCGGCGCGGATCGCGTCCTCGTCATGCTCGACCACCAGCACGCTGTTGCCCAGGTCGCGCAAGTGCTTGAGCGTCTCGATGAGCCGGTCGTTGTCGCGCTGGTGCAGGCCGATGCTCGGCTCGTCGAGCACGTACATCACGCCGGTCAGCCCCGAGCCGATCTGGCTCGCCAGGCGAATGCGCTGCGCCTCGCCGCCCGACAGCGTGTCGGCGCTGCGGTCCAGGCTCAGATAGCGCAGCCCCACGTTGTTGAGAAAGCCGAGCCGCGCCCGGATCTCGCGCGCGATCTTGTCGGCGATCTCGCCCTTCGCGCCTTCGAGCTTGAGCTCGTCGAACCATTGCTGCGCGGCACCGAGCGACATGCCGTTCACTTCATAGATGCGCCGGCTCTGCGCGCCTTCGCCCACGCGCACAAAGCGCGCCTCGCGCCGCAGCCGCGAGCCTTCGCAATCGGGGCAGGTGCGCACGACCACGAACTTGGCCAGCTCCTCGCGCACCGCCGATGAATCGGTCTCGCGCCAGCGCCGCTCAAGATTGTTGGCCACGCCCTCGAAGGGATGCGACTTCTTCACCGGCTTGCCGCGCTCGTTGAGATAGGCGAATTCCACCTCGGTGTCGCCGGTGCCCATCAGCACCGCCTCGCGCACCTCGGCCGGCAGGTCTTCCCACGGCGTGTCGATGTCGAAGCCGAAATGCGCCGCCAGCCCTTGCAGCATCTGGAAGTAGAACTGGTTGCGCCGGTCCCAGCCCTTGATCGCGCCACTCGCCAGCGACAGCGACGGGTGCGCCACGATGCGCTGCGGATCGAACCAGTCCACATGGCCCAGCCCGTCGCAACGCTGGCAGGCACCCAGCGGCGAGTTGAACGAGAAGATGCGCGGCTCCAGCTCGCTCAACGCGTGGCCGCAGACCGGGCAGGCGAAGCGGTTGCTGAACACCTGCTCGGCGCCGGTCTCCATGTCGAGCGCGAGCGCGCGGCCATCGCCGTGGCGCAGCGCCGTCTCGAAGGACTCGGCCAGCCGCTGCTTCGCCTCGGCCGTGACCTTGAGCCGGTCGACCACCACATCGATGCTGTGGCGGTCGTTCTTCTTGAGTTCGGGCAGCTCGTCCACCTCGTGGATGGCCGGCTTGCCGCCCGTCGGCGTGATGCGAAAGCGCACAAAGCCCTGCGCCCGGAAGCTTTCGAACACGTCGACGTGCTCGCCCTTCCGGTTGGCGATGACCGGCGCCAGGATCATCAGCTTGCTGCCCTCGGGGCGCGCCAGCACCGCATCCACCATCTGCGCCACCGACTGCGCTTCGAGCGCGTGCTCGGGATGGTCGGGACAGAACGGCGTGCCGGCGCGAGCCCACAGCAGCCGCATGTAGTCGTTGATTTCCGTCACCGTGCCCACGGTCGAGCGCGGGTTGTGACTGGTCGCCTTCTGCTCGATGGCGATGGCGGGCGACAGCCCCTCGATCACATCGACATCGGGCTTCTCCATGAGCTGGAGGAACTGGCGTGCGTAGGCCGACAGCGATTCCACATAGCGGCGCTGTCCTTCGGCATACAAAGTGTCGAACGCGAGCGAGCTTTTTCCGCTGCCCGACAGCCCGGTAATCACGACGAGCCGGTTGCGCGGCAGGTCGAGGCTGATGTTCTTGAGGTTGTGCGTGCGTGCGCCGCGAATCCGGATTTCGTCCATATTTCCTTGCGTTTTGCGTGCCGTTTGACGCCCCGCAAGGCCAAAAGGCCAAGCTTGCTACTATAGCCCAGCCCCCACGCACGACCCGGGTTTTGCCTTACGCGCCGGCCGTGTTCCTCGATTCGCTCCCCTCGCTCCGCCATGAAATCGACCGCCGCCGAGGCCCTGCTTGCGCCGTCCGAACCGGCAGGCATGACCCCCACCGAGCGCCGCGCCAGCGTCGCGCTCGCCGCCATCTACGCGCTGCGCATGCTCGGGCTGTTCCTGATCCTGCCGGTGTTTGCGGTCTATGCGCACACCCTGCCGGGCGGCGCCGAGCCGAGCATGATCGGGCTGGCCATCGGCATCTACGGGCTCACGCAGGCGGCGCTGCAGATCGTCTTCGGCCGCGCCAGCGACCGGTTTGGGCGCAAGCCGGTGATCGTGTTCGGGCTCGGGCTGTTCGCGCTGGGCAGCTTTGTGGCGGCGATTGCGCACAGCATCGAATGGATCATCGTCGGCCGCGCCATCCAGGGCGCCGGCGCCATCTCGGCGGCCATCACCGCGCTGGTCGCCGACGCCACCCGCGACCGCCAGCGCAGCAAGGCGATGGCGATGATCGGCGCCAGCATCGGCGTGACCTTCGCCGCCAGCATGGTCGCGGCGCCGCTGCTGTATGGCGCCATCGGCATGCCGGGCATCTTCGCGCTCACCGGCGCGCTCGCGATCGCCGCCATCGGCGTGGTCAAGTTCGTCGTGCCCGACGTGCCGCAGCCGGCGCTCGGCGCGCGCGTGCCGTTCCGCGAGGTGCTGGCCAACCGCCAGCTGCTGCGGCTCGATTTCGGCATCTTTGCGCTGCATGTGGCCCAGGCCGCGATGTTCGTGGTGGTGCCGGTGCTGCTGGTGGATGTGGCCGGCGTGCCCGTCGTCGAGCACTGGAAGCTCTACCTGCCGGCCGTCACCGTGGCCTTCGTGCTGATGGTGCCGGCCATCATCGCGGCCGAGCGCGGCGGGCGCATGCGCCGGGTGTTCGTCGGCGCCATCGTGCTGATGGCGCTGGTCGAGGCGGTGGCCAGCCGCTTTGCCACCGGCCAGCTGCCGGTCGACTTCTGGACCATGCTGGCGCTGCTGCTTGGCTTCTTCATCGCCTTCAACGTGCTTGAGGCGCTGCTGCCGTCGCTGGTCAGCAAGATCGCGCCGCCGGCGGCGAAGGGGACTGCGCTCGGTGTTTACAACACGGTGCAATCGCTGGGCGTGTCGGCGGGCGGATCGCTCGGCGGCTGGGTCGCGACGCATTTCGGGCGTGCGGCGGTGTTCGAGGTTTGCGCTGGGTTGATGGTGGTTTGGGCGATTGCGGCGTTGGGGATGCGGGTGCCGGTTCATTCACGCTAATGCCTTTATGCATAATTCGTTTATTCTAATTTTGGATTTTGGGGCGTGAAATGAATAAGGCTGAAATGCAGGAATTACTGAGGGATGAGGGAGCAGCGGCAGGGTTGGGAGTAATGGGGGAATTGCCAGTCATTTACTGGGATAATTATTGCCATGGAAGGATTGACTTTGCTTGGTTCATTGAGGGGAGTCGCGTTCCGTATGCTGTCTTTGAAATAGAGGGCGCAAATGTGCCGTCTGAAAGTTTACAAGGGGATTTGCGCAAATTTTATTGGGTTGGTGATTCTTCAGGCGCTTCGATAAAAAAATACATCCTCTTATATTCGCATCGGGCTGAACGAACCTTGGTTTCAACGCCGCAGAAAGCCGTGGCGGCAGTGCAAAGTAAGCTTCGTATTGAGATTGCCAACAATCAGCAATTTGCAAATACGACTTGCGAAGTGCTTATTGATGATTCGAGTTTTATTGAGAAAATTCGCGCTATTGCGAAATCTGCATTGGAATGCGGTTTGTGATGTTGCTCTTAAGTTTGATTTTGGCCGTGTATTCGACTAAAGACCTTGAGTCTTATAGCCTGAATCTTGGTGGTTGGCGGCCCTTTGCGTTTTTATCCTGATTCATCAGCATCGCTCGCCGCCCGATAAGCCTGCTGCGGATCATTCACTCCTTCCGGATTGGTCATTTCCAGCAGCCCATCACGCAATAGCGGCCGCAGATAGCTGCTGCCGACATGCCGCGCATTTCGCCGCAGCAGCCGGGCCAATTCCTCCGCGCGCCAGGGGCGCAGGCGGCAGATGTCGACGATCACGGCTTTCACGTCATCCGGCGGGCTGCGTCGTCCGAGCGCGCCGACCCGCGCTGCGATGAGTCCCGGGAGTTCGGCCAGCAGCGCCTGTCGCGCGTTGTCTTCGGTACCGGCTGGCGCGGGCTCGTCGGAGTTGGCAGACAAGCCCGCCGAGTTGGCAGACAAGCCGCCCGAGTTGGCAGACAAGCCGCCCGAGTTGGCAGACAAGCCCGCCTGATCCGCCGGCGCTTCCCGGTCTTCCGCCATCAGCCGCTCGGTCGGCACGTAGTAGGTCGCCGATCCGCGCCCCTTTTGTGCGAGCAGACCCGCATCGCGCAGCCGGCGCAGGGCTGCGCTGGCGGTCAGTGCATCCACCTTGTTCAGGTCACGATAAGTCGCGTTGTCGATTGCGCCGACCTCGCGCACCACGATCAGCGCCTTGGCGTCCTCGTCCGACAGTTGCCGGTCGCGAAACCGCGCCAGCCAGGCGATGTCATCGGCGCCGAGAAAGTGATGAAAGAAGTAGCGCGCAACGAACTGGTCGCCGCCTCGATCCGATTCGAACAGCGGTGGCGTCAGACCGGCCTGCGCCATGCTTTCGCGCATCACGCGGATGCCGCTGCCCTTGGTTTCGGCAAACCGCGTCTCATGCAGCACGGCTGCGATCTTCGGGTTGCGCGGTTGCGAGCCCGGTTCGCCGAGATGCTCGGGCGACTTGAGCGAGAAGCCGGGATTGCGGATTTCCAGCCGGTTGGCATAGCGGATGACCTGCACCGGACTGTGGCTGCGGTAGCTGCGATGCATCAGCGCATTGACGATGGCTTCACGGATCACGCGCAGCGGAATGGCGGGCTTGTCCTGGCGCTGCAATTCGCCTTCGGCCAGACCGAAACTCTGCGGCAGGTCGTCGAGCACCGCCGCCTGGGTACGCCGGATCAGGCGGAACAGCGGATCGCGCAGTTCCAGCGAATCGAAACGGCGTTCGGGATCGGGCACCCAGTCGCGGCCCGGGACGCGGATGTAGTCGACCCGCGTCATCGGAAAGCAGCGTCGCAGCGCCGCCGGCTTGCCGAAGAGCAGCAGGCCGGCGACGGTCGGCTTCCAGCGCCCGCTGTCGTCGCGCCGCAGGCCGCCGAGCGCCTGGAGCAGTTCGTGATCCGGCCAGCGCAGCTCTTCCGCGTCGGGGTTGGCTTCGGCGCGCGACTTCCGGTAGTCGTCGATGGCTTCGGGCGCGAGGTCGTCGAGTTCGGCATCGGCGACAACGCCGGCATCGAAACTTTCCTGCCGCCGGCCTTGATAGAAGACGGCGAGATCGTCCTCGGTGCAGCGCTGGTCGGTGCTGCCGATGCGGCGAAAGGCACCCTTGGGCAAGCCCTGCGCCTTGAAGAAGACCGGTTTGTCCTGCGGTTGGGCTTCGGCGACCCAGACCACGACCACCGCTTTCGCGCCGAGCTGCTCGGTGCGGATGTCGACCCGCAGCGGCAGGTTGAACATGTCGCGGCACTGGCTGGCGAGGTCGGACGAGAGCTTGTCCGGCGTGTCGACACCCTCGACCTCGTAGGCAGGGAAGAGCGCGAGTTCGTCCTTCGCCACGCCGAGCAGGATCCAGCCGCCACCCAGGCCCGGCTCATTGGCCAGCGCGCAAATCGTTTCCAGCGCCGACCTGCCGGCTTCGGAAGCGCGCTTGGCTTCGATGCGTTCGTGCTCGTCGAGCAGATTGAGGTTTTCGAGCAGTTCCGCTGCGGTCATGGGCCGATCTCCGCCGCGCCCGACTGCGCGGCAGCACGACGATTTACCAGATCGAAACGCGGGACCGGGCATCGCCCGGCGCTGTCGCCCGCAAGCCGACATCCGCCTTGCCGTTTCTCCGACAGAAACCTGTCGTCTGCCCGGTTCAGTCTTCATCCGCTTTGCCCAACGAATAACCGGAGACCTCCCCCATGAGCCTGCTCATCGTCCTGGCCGCGCTGGCCTTTCTGATGCTCGTCGCCTATCGCGGCTACAGCGTCATCCTGTTCGCGCCGGTGGCCGCCCTCGGCGCGGTGCTCCTCACCGACCCGGCTCACGTCGCGCCCGTCTATTCCGAGCTGTTCATGGACAAGATGGTCGTGTTCGTGAAGAACTACTTCCCGGTGTTCATGCTCGGCGCGGTGTTCGGCAAGCTGATCGAGCTGTCGGGCTTCTCGCGCTCCATCGTCAGCTCGGTGATCGGGCTGGTCGGCGCGGGGCGGGCGATGGCGGCCATCGTCATCGTCTGCGCGCTGCTCACCTACGGCGGCGTGTCGCTGTTCGTGGTGGTGTTCGCGGTCTATCCGTTCGCGTCCGAGCTGTTCCGGCAGAGCAATATCCCCAAGCGGCTGATTCCCGGGACCATCGCGCTCGGCGCCTTCAGCTTCACGATGGATTCGCTGCCGGGCACGCCGCAGATCCAGAACATCATCCCGAGCTCGTTCTTCGGCACCAACGCCTACGCCGCGCCGGTGCTCGGCACGCTGGGCGCGGTGTTCATCTTTGTGGTCGGGCTGAGCTATCTCGACTGGCTGCGCCGCCGTGCCGCGCGCGCCGGCGAGGGTTACGCCAAGCCGGGCCAGAAGCTCGTCAACGAGCCCGAGACGGCGGCCGACCAGCCGCTCGCCAATCCGTGGATCGCGATCCTGCCGCTGTTCGTCGTGGGCGTCGCCAACAAGCTGTTCACGAGCTGGATTCCGGCCTTCTACGGGCCGAAGGCGTCGGTGGTGTTCGTGGAGGGCAAGGCGCCGGTGGTGGCCGACGTGACCAAGGCGGTCGGCATCTGGGCGGTCGAGGCGGCGCTGCTGCTCGGCATCGTCTGCGTGCTGGCGTTTGCGTGGAAGCGCGTGGCCGAGCGCTTCGGCGAGGGCAGCAAGGCGGCGGTCGGCGGCGCGCTGCTGGCGTCGATGAACACGGCGTCGGAGTACGGCTTCGGCGCGGTGATCGCGGCGCTGCCGGGCTTTCTGTTCGTGTCGCAGGCGCTGGCGGCCATCCCCAATCCGCTGGTGAACGAGGCGATCAGCATCACCGCGCTGGCCGGCATCACCGGCTCGGCCTCGGGCGGGATGAGCATTGCGCTGGCGGCGATGGCCCAGACCTTCATCGCCAACGCCAACGCGGCCGGCATTCCGATGGAGGTGCTGCACCGTGTGGCATCGATGGCGAGCGGCGGCATGGACACGCTGCCGCACAACGGCGCGGTCATCACGCTGCTGGCCGTGACCGGCCTCACGCACCGCGAGTCGTACAAGGACATCTTTGCGGTCACGCTCATCAAGACGACGGCGGTGTTCTTCGTGATCGGGGTGTTCTACGCGACTGGCTGGGTCTGACGCGACCGGGCAGAATGCGCGACCCGCCGCCCGTAAGCGGGCGGTTTTCACCGCCGTGGTACTGGATATAAACTCAGTTCACGGACGCGCAAACCCAGCAACTCCGGCGTTTTCGTCCGCACTCATCCAAGCGCAACCCCGCCGGAGCAGGAGATTGAAATGGCATCGATCAACAAGGTCATCATCGTCGGCAACCTCGGCCGCGATCCGGAAGTGCGCTACATGCCCGACGGCAATGCGCTCGCCAATGTCACCGTGGCCACCACGCTCAAGTGGAAGGCCAAGGACAGCGGCGATCCGATGGAAGAAACCGAATGGCACCGCGTGGTGTTCCGCGGCCGCCTCGCCGAAATCGTGGGCGAGTACCTGAAGAAAGGCAGCTCGGTCTACGTCGAGGGCCGCCTCAAGACCCGCAAGTGGACCGACAAGGAGGGGGTGGAAAAATTCACCACCGAAATCGTCGCCAATGAAATGCAGATGCTTGGCGGCCGTCAGGGCATGGGCGGCGACGACGCCGGCTCGGGCTATGACGATGCGGCGCCGCGCGAATCGCGGCCGCAGCGGTCGTCGGGCGGGTACTCGGGTGGCGGTTCGCGTGGCGGCAGTGCGCCGCGTCCGGCGCCGGCTCCTGCGCCGGCGGCACGTCCGCAGCAGTCGGCGACGGGCTTCGACGACATGGATGACGACATTCCGTTCTGATTCCGCCTGACCCGGTCCGGCAGACAGAAAGCCTTGAGCGTTCGGCGCTCAAGGCTTTTTTCTTGCCGTCGGCGTTTTCGACGGGATGGGTCGCCTGATGGCTTGGCCGTCACGGAGCGCGGCGGCCTTGAGATGGCCGGTAGCGCGCGGCCACGATCAGCGCGATCAGCACCAGCGCGGTGGCCACGCCAAAGCTGACGTGCATGCCCGCCACCACGGCATCGGCTGGCGCGGCGGCCACGTCCTCGCTGCCCGAGCCGAGCGCGAACACCGCGCCCAGAACCGAGGCGCCGGTGATCAGCCCGAGGTTGCGCGACAGGTTCAGCACGCCGGAAACCACGCCGCGCCGGTCGGCTGCGATGTCGGTCATCACGGCGGTGTTGTTGGCGGCCTGGAACAGCGCGTAGCCGGCCGTGACGACGGCCAGCGGCAGCACATAGCCCGGCACGCCCAACCCGGCCGGCAGTACTGCCAGCGCGACGCAGCCGACCGCCATGCCGACCAGCCCGCCAATCACGACCCGCCCGGCACCGACGCGGTCGACGAGGCGGCCGGCCGGCACGCCGGCCATCGCGGCGACGACCGGGCCGCAGGACATCGCCAGCCCGACGCCGGCGGCATCCAGGCCGAGCGCGCCGTGCAGGTAGAACGGCCCCACCACCAGCGTCGCCATCACCACGGCGGTGACCAGCGCGCTCATCGCGAAGCCGGCGCCCAGCACCGGGTTGCGGAACAGCGCCGGGCTCAGCAGCGGCGCCGCGACCTTGCCCTCGACCCGCACGAACAGCCCCGCGCCGCCCAGCGCCGCCGCCAGCAGCAGCGCGTTCAGCCCGCCGAAATGGCCACGGCCCAGCGTCATGGTCAGCGCATACGCGGCCAGCGTCAGCGCGAGCACCACGGTGCCGGCCGGATCGAAGCGTGTATTGCCCGCGCGTGGAGGATCGGCTGGCAGAAAACGCCAGGCGAGCGCCAGCGTCACCAGCCCCAGCGGCACGCCGACGAAGAACAGCGCCGGCCAGTCGAACGCGCCGATCAGCGCGCCGCCCAGCGCCGGGCCGAGCGCGGTGCCGACCGCCGACATGCTGCCGAGCAGCCCCATCGCGCTGCCGGTCCGGTGCCTGGGCACCGCCTCGCCAACGAAGGCCAGCGTCAGCGCCATCATCACCGCCGCCCCCAGGCCCTGAACCGCCCGCGCCGCAATCAGCAGCCCGAGCCCGGGCGCCAGCCCGCACAGCGCCGACGCCAGCGTGAACAGCCCGATGCCGGCCAGCAGCAGCCGGCGCCGGCCGATCGCATCGCCCAGTCGGCCGACGCCGACGATCGCCGTCGTGACGGCCAGCAGATAGGCCAGCACCACCCACTGCACCGCCTGGAAGGGCGCGCCGAAATGCCGCGCCAGCGTGGGCAGCCCGACATTGGCGATGCTGGTGCCGAGCGAGGGCAGCAGCATCGCCATCGACAGGCTGGCGAGCGCCCCGCGCGGCGAAGGTGGTGCGGCGCGGGCGGCAATTGCAGGGGCCGGAAGGGGCAGGAGCTTCATCGACGTCGATCCTTGGCGGTGGTTGCAGCCAGCCTAGTCAGCCCATCGACCCGCCGGAAGGCGCGCGCGGCGCAACTTGTCCGTGCGCGCCGCGCCATGTCCGAACGCCTGCGCTAGGGTGGCGCCATGTCGCTCCCCGATCTCAACCTGCTCGTCACCCTCGACGTGCTGCTGGCCGAAGCCAGCGTGGCGCGTGCCGCCGACCGGCTGCGCCTGAGCCCGTCGGCGATGAGCCGGGCGCTGGCCCGGCTGCGCGAAATCACCGGCGATCCGCTGCTGGTGCGGGCCGGCCGCAGGCTGGTGCCGACGCCGCGCGCGCTGGAATTGCGCGAGCGCGTGGCGCAGCTGGTGCAGGACGCCGAGGCAGTACTGCGCCCGGCCGAGTCGCCGGACCTGCGCCAACTCGCGCGCAGCTTCACGCTGCGCGTCAGCGACGGCTTCGTCGAGAACTTCGGCGCGAGCCTGATTGCGCGCGTCGGCGAGCAGGCGCCGCAGGTGCGGCTGTGTTTTGTGCAGAAGGCCGACAAGGACAGCGCGCCGCTGCGGGACGGCGCGGTCGATCTGGAAACCGGCGTGATCGACTCCAGCAGCAGCCCCGAGCTGCGCACGCGCGCGCTGTTCCGCGACCGCTTCGTCGGCGTGGTGCGCGCCGGCCATCCGCTCGGTGGCGGCGAGATGACGGCCGCGCGTTATGCGCGGGGCCGGCACCTCCAGGTCTCGCGGCAGGGGCTCGACAAGGGGCCGATCGACGACGCGCTCGGGGCCGTGGGACTCGCGCGCGAGGTGGCGAGCATCGTCGGCGGCTTTGCGGCGGCGCTGGCGCTGGCGCGCGGCTCGGACCTGATCGCCACCGTGCCCAAGTGGCACACCGGTAACCTGCGCGCCGGCATGTGCAGCTTTGCGCTGCCGTTTGCCGTGCCGGGCTTCGTCGTCGCGCTGCTGTGGCATCCGCGCATGGAGGCCGATCCGGCACACCGCTGGCTGCGCGATACCGTGCACGAGGTCTGCGCCGGACAGCTCGCCGACGCCCCGGCCACCGCCGACTGGCAGGACCTCGCCGCGCCCTGTCCGCGCTGAGCCTCCGGGCGCCAGACCCGCTTCGATGCAAGCTTGCCGACCCGCGGCTTGCGCGTTTTTTCTCTTCGGCCAAGTAATCGCCATGACATCGACTGCCCTGCGCGTGCTGAGCGTCATCCCGCCGATGACCCAGCTCAACACGCCTTACCCGTCCACCGCCTATCTCACCGGCTTTCTGCGCTCGCGCGGCATCGCGGCGGCGCAGGAGGATCTGGCGCTGGAACTGGTGCTGGCGCTGCTGTCGCCGGCCGGCCTGCGCGCGGTGCAGGCACGGGCCGAAGCCATCGCGCCGCGCCAGCGCAGCGAGCCGGTCGCGTTCTTTCTTGAGCACGCCGCGCGCTATCTGGCCACCATCGGTCCGGTCATCGCCTTCCTGCAGGGCCGCGATTCCACGCTGGCGCACCGCATCGTCGCGGGCGGCTTTCTGCCCGAGGGGCCGCGCTTCTCGGCGCTCGACGCCTATGTGGACGACGAGGGCGGCGATCCGCTCGGCTGGGCCTTCGGCGCGCTCGGCACCCACGACCGCGCGCGGCACCTCGCCACGCTCTATCTCAACGACCTCGCCGACGTGCTGCGCGACGCCATCGACAGCCGCTTCGAGTTCGTGCGCTATGCCGAATCGCTGGCCGCGAGCCAGCCGAGCTTCGATCCGCTCGCGGCCGCGCTGGCCGCGCCGGCCAACCTCGTCGACGACAAGCTGCGCGAGCTGACCGTCGCCGCGCTGCAAAAGCACCGGCCGCGCGTGCTGCTGCTGTCGGCGCCATTTCCGGGCTCGGTGTACGCGGCCTTCCGCATCGCGCAGACGGCCAGGGCGCACGACCCGGCCATCGTCACGGTGCTGGGCGGCGGCTTCGTCAACACCGAGCTGCGCGAGCTGGCCGAGCCGCGCGTGTTCGACTTCTTCGACTTCGTCACGCTCGACAGCGGCGAGCGGCCGCTGCTCGCGCTGCTGGAGCATGTGGAAGGCAGGCGCTCGCGCGACCGGCTGGTGCGGACCTTCGTGCGCGAAGCGGCCGGCGATGCGCCAGCGGGCGACGGCACCACCGCCACGGCCGCGCCAATCACGGCCGCCGCCCGCGTCCGCTACGTCAACTTCCCCGAACCCGACGTGCCCTTCACCGACATCGGCACGCCCACCTGGGACGGCCTGCCGCTGGCGCGCTACCTGTCGCTGCTCGACATGCTCAACCCCATGCACCGCCTGTGGAGCGACGGCCGCTGGAACAAGCTGACCGTGGCCCACGGCTGCTACTGGAAGAAGTGCAGCTTCTGCGACGTGAGCCTGGATTACATCGGCCGCTACGAGGGCGCCGCGGCCGAGCTGCTGGTCGACCGCATCGAGGCCATCGTCGCCGAGACCGGCCAGACCGGCTTTCACTTTGTGGACGAAGCCGCGCCGCCCAAGGCGCTGCGCGCGCTCGCCAGCGAGCTGATCCGGCGCGGCGTCACCATCAGCTGGTGGGGCAACATCCGCTTCGAAAAAAGCTTCACGCCCGAGCTGTGCCAGCTGCTCGCCGACAGCGGCTGCATCGCCGTGACGGGCGGGCTGGAGGTCGCGTCCGACCGCCTGCTCAAGCTGATGAACAAGGGCGTGTCGGTCGAGCAGGTGGCGCGCGTGACGCGGGCCTTCGGCGACGCCGGCATCCTGGTGCACGCCTATCTGATGTACGGCTTCCCGACCCAGACCACGCAGGAGACGGTCGACGCGCTCGATTACGTGCGCCAGCTGTTCGCCAACGGCTGCCTGCAATCGGGCTTCTTCCACCGGTTTGTATGCACCGTGCATTCGCCGGTCGGGCTCGATCCGGCCAGCTATGGCGTCAGCCTCAAGCCGCTGCCGCCGACCGTGTTCGCGCGCAACGACGTGGGCTTTGTCGACCCGACCGGCACCGACCATGACGCGCTCGGCGCCGGCCTGCGCAAGGCCATCTACAACTTCATGCACGGCATCGGGCTTGAGGACGACGTGCGCGCCTGGTTCGACATGCCGGTGCCCAAGGCGCGCGTCGGCCGCAACGTCATCGCGCGCGCGCTCGCCGAGCCGGTGCCGCGCGGCTGAGGGCCGGGGCGCCTGCCGTGGCGGCCGCGCCATGCCCGCCCGCCATCGCGCGCGGCGGCATGGCGCGATCCCGACGGCGCCGATCTTGCTTTTCAGCCGAATGCCGCCATTTGCCCCCGCACCCGGGTGGCATACTCGCCGCCCTGCCAAGTCCCTGATAACAAACGGTCTTCCTTCCGGACCGACGCCGTTGGAGCGATGCCATGCCCACCTATGCCTACCGCTGCGAAGCCTGCGGACACGCCGCCGACGAGTGGCTGAAGATGAGCGAAGCCACCGCCGAGCGCAGCTGCCCGGCCTGCGGCGCCGCCAGCTACCGCAAGCAGGTCACGGCGCCGGCGTTTCAGCTCAAGGGCTCGGGCTGGTATGTGACCGATTTCCGCGGCGAGAAGAAGACGACCGAGCCCGCTTCCGACAAGGCCGCCGAGCGAGCTGAAAAGAAAGCGGCGGAAACTTCGGCTGCCGCCAGTGCGCCTGCTGCTGCCGGCGCCGCCTCGCCCGCGCCGGCTCCCGCCGCCGCACCGGCCGCGACGCCGACCGCCGGCACGACCTGACGCCTCTTCCTTCACTTCGCCTGCGGGGCTCGCTTGAGAAAGTATTTCGTCACCGGTTTGCTGATCCTTGTCCCGCTGGTCGTCACCGTCTGGGTGCTGCGCGTCATCGTCGGCACGCTCGACCAGATCCGCGACTGGCTGCCGCCCAGCCTGCGCGCTGGCACCTACATCCTCGAATGGCCGGGCACCGGCGTGCTGCTGGCGGTCGGCATCGTGTTTGTCGTGGGCGTGCTGGCTCACAACTTCATCGGCCGCCGGCTGCTCGACTGGTGGGAAAAGCTGCTCGGCCGCATCCCCTTCGTGCGCTCGATCTATTCGAGCGTGAAGCAGGTGAGCGACACCGTGCTGTCGCCCAACGGCCAGGCCTTCCGCAAGGCAGTGCTGGTCGAATTCCCCCGGCCGGGCGCCTGGACCATCGGCTTTTTGGTCGGCTCGCCGGGCGGCGAGGTCGAGGCGCTGCTCGGTGCCGACCAGCAGACGGTGTATGTGCCGACCGCGCCCAATCCCACCTCGGGCTATCTGATCGTGCTGTCGCCGGACCAGATCCGCGAGCTGAACATGTCGATCGACGAGGCGCTCAAGTTCGTGATTTCGCTCGGCGTGGTGGCGCCGGGCAAGGCCCAGGGCGCGTCCACCATCGCCGCCGTGCCGACCGCCGGCTGAGCCTGCGGGCGCCCGCCGGAGCGCTCCGATGCCGCCCGCGCCGGGGCGCCGGAGCCCGCAAACCCTTGTGCTATCGTCGCGCGCCATGTCCGCCAGCCGCCCATTTCCGTCCGCCAGCGCTGCCTTTTCAAGGCCGCGCGATGGCACGCGCGAACCGGGCGGCTTCGTCGTGAACCGCCGTCGAAATCGGCAGGGTTGACCGGCCGGCAGCCGTTCAACCCGAGCCTCGACGGTGACCGCGCGCCCTGCGCGGCCCCGCCTCCAGAGCCGATCCCGCGCCGTCGCGGCCCCGCCAGCAACCGGGTCGCCGGCAATGCACAAGAGATTCGCCGCGCCGGAAGCCCCGAGGGCCCGCGGGCGGATCGAGAACAAACTTTCGGAGTGACCTCATGCGTACCCATTACACCGGCCTCGTGTCGGCCGAGCAGCTCGGCCAGACCGTCACGCTTTGCGGCTGGGTGCATCGCCGGCGCGACCACGGCGGCGTGATCTTCATCGACCTGCGCGACCGCGAAGGCCTGGCCCAGATCGTCTGCGACCCCGACCGTCCCGAGATGTTCAAGACGGCCGAAGGCGTGCGCAACGAGTTCTGCCTGAAGATCACCGGCGTCGTGCGCCGGCGCCCGGAAGGCACGGTCAACGCCAACCTCAAGTCGGGCGAGATCGAAGTGCTGGCGCATGAAGTCGAGGTGCTCAACCCCAGCGTCACGCCGCCGTTCCAGCTCGACGACGACAACCTGAGCGAGACCACGCGCCTCACGCACCGGGTGCTCGACCTGCGCCGGCCCTACATGCAGAACAACCTCAAGCTGCGCTACAAGGTGGCGATCGAGGTGCGCAAGTATCTGGACGAGGCCGGCTTCATCGACATCGAAACGCCGATGCTGACCAAGAGCACGCCCGAAGGCGCGCGCGACTATCTGGTGCCGAGCCGCGTCAACGCCGGCCAGTTCTTCGCGCTGCCGCAGTCGCCGCAGCTGTTCAAGCAGCTGCTGATGGTCGCGGGCTTCGACCGCTACTACCAGATCACCAAGTGCTTCCGCGACGAGGATTTGCGCGCCGACCGCCAGCCCGAGTTCACGCAGATCGACTGCGAGACCAGCTTTCTCGGCGAGCAGGAAATCCGCGATCTGTTCGAGGAAATGATGCGTCACGTCTTCCGCAAGGTGAAGGGCGTGGAGCTGCCGGCCAAGTTCCCGGTCATGACCTATGACGACGCCGCCGCGCTCTACGGCTCGGACAAGCCCGACATGCGCGTCAAGCTGCAATTCACCGAGCTGACCGACGTGATGAAGGACGTCGACTTCAAGGTGTTCTCGGGCGCGGCCAACTCGGCCGGCGGCCGCGTGGTCGGTCTGCGCATTCCGGGCGGCGCCGCGATGCCGCGCAGCGAGATCGACGACTACACCAAGTTCGTCGCGATCTACGGCGCCAAGGGCCTCGCCTACATCAAGGTCAACGAGCTGAAGGAAGGCGCCGAGCTGCGCGCCGGCCTGCAATCGCCGATCGTCAAGAACATCCACGACGCCGCGCTGGCCGAGATCGTCAAGCGCACCGGCGCGCAAGCGGGCGACCTGATCTTCTTCGGCGCCGACAAGACCAAGGTCGTCAACGACGCCATCGGCGCGCTGCGCGTGAAGATCGGCCACAGCGAGTTCGGCAAGAAGAACGGGCTGTTCCAGGGCGACTGGGAAATCCTGTGGGTCGTCGACTTCCCGATGTTCGAGTACGACGAGGAAGAGCAGCGCTACACCGCCGCCCACCATCCGTTCACCAGCCCCAAGGACGGCCACGAGGACTTCCTCGAAACCGATCCGGGCAAGTGCAAGGCCAAGGCCTACGACATGGTGCTCAACGGCTGGGAACTCGGCGGCGGCTCGGTGCGGATTCACCGCGAGGAAGTGCAGAGCAAGGTGTTCCGCGCGCTCAAGATCGGCGCGGAAGAAGCCCAGCTCAAGTTCGGCTTCCTGCTCGACGCGCTGCAATACGGCGCGCCGCCGCACGGCGGTCTGGCCTTCGGCCTCGACCGGCTGGTCACGATGATGACCGGCGCTGAATCGATCCGCGACGTGATCGCCTTCCCCAAGACGCAGCGTGCGCAGTGCCTGCTGACGCAGGCGCCGAGCCCGGTGGACGAGAAGCAGCTGAAGGAGCTGCACATCCGCCTGCGGCCGAACGAGAAGGCGACCGAGGCCAAGCTGGCCTGAGGCCGGCGGACCGGGCGGCCGGGTGCCGCGCGGTCCGCTTCGGCGGCGGCCGGGCCCGATGGCCTGTGCCGCCGCCGCTGTACCGAAACCGGCCGCGCGCCGGTTTTTTCATGCCCTGCGCTAGCCTCGCCGCATGCCCGATCCCGCACTCCGCCTTGCGCCGCGCCGTCCGCGCTGGGCGCTCATCTTCGGCGCGCTCGCTGCCACGCTTGCGGCCGTGTTCGCGCTGCGCGGTTGCCTGCTCGATGCCGACAGCGGCCCGGCCAGCCTCGCCGACCAGCTCGCGCGCCGCATGCCCGAGGCGCGCGTGCTGATCGGCACCGACGGCGTGCTGCGCGCGATCCATCCCGACGGTCTGGTGCAGACGCTCGATCTCGAACCGCTGCGGCGGCTGTGCGCCAGCCAGCCCGGCAGCTGCGAGGTCGACATCCGCCGGCTGCTCGGCCTGTTCGCGGCGAGCCGCGCGGCCGGCTTTGCGCGCGATTCGGCCGACGGCGCGCGGCTGCGGCCCTTCGTGCTGGGCGCGGGCGACGACGAGGCGCTGGCCGCGACCCGGCCGCTCGCCGCAGCGCTTGCGCCCGCCGCCCTCCCGCCGGGTGCTGCGGCTGCCGATGCCAACGCAGCCGCCGCCGACCTGCGCGTCGGCCTCGGCCTGCGCACCGGCGAGGTGGTGAGTCTGGTCACGCCGGCCGCGCTCGACCGCTACGGCCTCGGCTTTGCGCCGCTGCTGGCCGAGGCGGTCGCCAATCTCGATGCCGATGCGGCGCCGGTGCGGCTCGATCCGCTGCTGCTCAACAAGGGCGTATCGCAGCTGGCCGCGCCCGGCGATCCGGCGGCCCAGCTGCTGTCGCCGGCGCGCATGCGGGTGCTGCTCGGCGCCATCCACGACCGCGCGGTGGCCTTCGCCGTGCCCCGGCGCGGCCGGCTGCTGCTGGCGCGCGACCGCGAGCCCGACCTCGCGGCGCTGGCCGCCGCCGCTGCCGCTGTCGCGCCGCCCGCGGCATCCACCGAAGCACCCACCGCCGGGCCGACCGCCGGCGGCAACTCGCCTGCCGGCGCGCGGTCTGTGCATCGCTACGCGCTCGATGCCAACGACCGCCCGGTCATCTCGACCCGCTGATTCCGCCCGGATCGGGGCGGGTAATTTCTTGCACGGCCCCTTGCCCGGCCGGCGCTTTTCGGCCTCAATCCCGCCATGCTCGAACTCCCCAGCAAGCCGGTCTACAAGCGGCCCGAATCCGTCCTCGTCGTGATCCACAGCCCGGATCTCGACGTGCTTCTGCTCGAGCGCGCCGACCGCGCCGGCTACTGGCAGAGCGTGACCGGCAGCCGCGACAGCGCCGAGGAAACCTGGGCCGAGACCGCCGTGCGCGAGGTGCGCGAGGAGACCGGCATCATCGTCGAGCGGCGCACGCCGCCCGAGGACGACGTGCCGGCCAGTGTGCCGCTCGACTGCCTGCACGACTGGGGCCACGAAGAGCGCTATGAAATCTTTCCGCACTGGCGCCATCGCTATGCGCCCGGCGTCACCCACAACACCGAGCACTGGTTCCGGCTGCAAGTGCCGCGCGGCATCGCGCTGAGCCTCGCGCCGCGTGAGCACACCGCCTGGCAATGGCTGCCCTGGCATCAGGCCGCGCCGCTGTGCTTTTCGCCCTCCAACCGCGACGCGATCCTGCAACTGCCGGCGCTGGTCGGCACGCCGCTGGCGCTGGCCTGACGCGCCGCGCCCATGCCCGATTCCATCGTCGCCGCCACCAGCCGCCTGCCCGCCGGGCGCGTTGCCGCCGCCGCGCTGCCGCGCCGGCTGCGCATCGCCACCTACAACATCCACAAGGGCGTGAGCGCCTTCAACCTGCGCTGCCGCACCGACGATCTGCGCATCGCGCTGGCCACGCTCGAAGCCGACATCGTCTTTCTGCAGGAGGTGCAGGAGGTGAGCCGGCGCAATGCCGCGCGCCATGCCAACTGGCCGGCCGAGCCGCAGACGCGCTTCCTGGCCGGCGCCGACTACCACTCGGTCTATGCGCGCAATGCGGTCTACGAGCACGGCCATCACGGCAACGCCATCCTGTCGCTGCATCCCTTCGACGCGGCGCGCAATCACGATGTGTCGGACCACGCCTATGAAAGCCGCGGCCTGCTGCATGCGGTGCAGCGCTATGGCGCCGACGAGCTGCATCTGGTGAATGTGCATCTGGGCCTGTTTGCCGGCAGCCGGCGGCGCCAGACCGATGCGCTGGTGACGCTGGTGCGCGAGCAGGTGCCGGCCGGCGCGCCGCTCATCATCGCCGGCGATTTCAACGACTGGCACAACCGGCTCAACGAGCGCATCTGCGCCGAGCTGGGCGTGTGCGAGGCGATGTCGTCGATGCCGGCCCAGCCGGGCGGCAAGTGGCGCAGCCTGCTCGGCGCGGCGCGCGCCCAGGCGCTCGAGGGCCGGCCGGCACGCACCTTTCCGGCGCTGCTGCCCTGGCTCACGCTCGACCGCATCTATGTGCGCGGCTTTGCGGTGCAGCTGGCGACGGTGCTGGGCGGCCGGCGCTGGGCCCGCATGTCGGACCATGCGCCGCTGGTGGCCGAGCTGGCGCCGTTGGCCCAGGCCGGCAGCGCCGCCCAGACCGGCGGCCTTGCCCCGGCCGGCGCCGCCGCTGCCGGATGACGCCGGCGCGCCTCGCGCCCGCGCCGCCCCTGCTGCTGGCGGGCAACACGGTGCGGCTGCTCACCGGCTTCGACGAACTCGGCCCGGCGCTGCATGCGGCCTGCGACGCGGCGCGGCACGACATCCAGTTCGAGACCTACATCTTTCACGACGATCCGAGCGCGCAGGCGCTGCTCGACTGCCTGGGCCGGGCCGCCGCGCGCGGCGTGAAGGTGCGGCTGCTGGTCGACGGCTTCGGCTCGGCGCACACGCTCGGCTGGCTCATCGGCCGCTGCCGCGCGCTGGGCGTGGGCCTGCTCGTGTACCGGCCGTTCTCGGCCTGGCGCACGCTGTTCCATCCCAAGGGGTTGAGGCGGCTGCATCGCAAGCTGTGCGTGGTGGATGGCGAACTGCTGTTCTGCGGCGGCATCAACGTGATCGACGACCGGCTCGACATCCATCACGGCCGCTTCGAGCTGCCGCGCCTCGACTACGCGGTGGAAGTGCGCGGCCCGGTCGCTGCGCGCGCGCTCGGCGTCATGCAGACCACCTGGCTGCGCACCGCGCTGCGCCGCGACTGGCGCCGCCAGGTGCGCGACCTCGCGGTCAGCCCCGAACCCTGGCGCGACCTGCGCACGCTCTGGCGCGGCCTGCGCGCGCGCGGCGAGCTGCCCGCCGACACCGACCGTCTCGCGCCCCGGCCGGGCGAGCGCGGCCCGGCCGACGGCGAGGCCGCGCTCGCCGGCATCGCCCCGGCGCCCGATCGCGGGATCGCTGCCGATACGCCGTCCGGCACCGGCGACGGCCCAGGCGCTCCTGGCATCCCCCGCGCCAGCGCCGCGCCGCGCGTCGCCCTCGTGATGCGCGACAACCTGCTCAACCGCCGCGCGATCGAGCGCGTCTATCTCGACGCGATCGGCGCCGCGCGCGAGCGGGTGCTGATCGTCACGCCCTACTTCTATCCGAGCCGGCAGCTGCGGCAGGCCCTCGTGGGCGCGGCACGGCGCGGCGTGCGCGTGGCGTTGCTGCTCCAGGGCCGCTACGACTACCGCATCGCCGCCTGGGCCGCGCGTGCGCTCTACCGCGAGCTGCTCGACGCCGGCGTGCGCATCCGCGAATACACGCCCACCTTCCTGCACGCCAAGGTCGCCTGCGTCGATGCCGACTGGGCCACCGTGGGCAGCTCCAACATCGACCCGTTGTCGCTGCTGTATGCGCGCGAGGCCAACGTGGTCGTGGCCGGCCGCGAGTTCAACGCCGAACTCGCGGCCTCGGTCGAGGCGGCAATGGCGCGCGCCGTGCCCGTGCTCCAGGCGCCGTCGGGCGTGGCCGCGCGGCTCGCGCATCGCGCGGTCGCGCTGGTCGCGCGGCTCGTGATCGGGCTCGCGGGCCAGATCGGCCGGCGCTACTGAGCCGCCCCGCCACGGGAACGAAAGGCCGGCCGATGGATCAGTCACGCATGACCGCCTCCCGCCCCGCCGACCTCGTCGTCCAGCGCCCCGAGGGCCTCTACTGCCCGCCCGGCGATTTCTTCATCGACCCCTGGCGTCCGGTGGACCGCGCCGTCATCACCCACGCCCATTCGGATCACGCCCGCGCCGGCCACGGCCACTACCTCGCCACCGCCATCGGCGAAGGCGTGCTGCGCCAGCGCCTCGGCGACATCCGCCTGCAAACCCTTGCATACGGCGAGACGGTCGAGCACCACGGCGTGCGCATCAGCCTGCATCCGGCCGGCCATGTGCTCGGCAGCGCCCAGGTGCGCATCGAGCACGGCGGCCAGGTGTGGGTCGCGTCGGGCGACTACAAGCTCGACGCCGACCCCACCTGCGCGCCCTTCGAGCCGCTGCGCTGCGACTGCTTCATCACCGAATCCACCTTCGGCCTGCCCATCTACCGCTGGCCCGCGCCGGCCGAGGTCTTCGCCGACATGAACGACTGGTGGCGCGCCAACGTCGCCGCCGGCCGCGCGAGCGTGGTGTTCGCGTATTCCTTCGGCAAGGCGCAGCGCGTGCTCGCGGGCGTCGATGCGTCCATCGGGCCGATCGTCGTGCACGGCGCGGTCGAGGCGCTCGACCGCGCCTATCGCGCGGCCGGCGTCGCGCTGCCGCCCACTTTGCTCGTGACCGACTTCAAGGACCGCAAGGCGCTCGCGGGCGCGCTCGTCGTCGCGCCGCCGTCGGCCGCCGGCAGCCCGTGGATGCGCCGTTTCGGCGAGGCGTCGGACGGCTTCGCCTCGGGCTGGATGCGGCTGCGCGGCGCGCGCCGGCGTCGCGCGCTCGACCGCGGCTTCGTGCTGTCCGACCACGCCGACTGGCCCGGCCTCATGACCGCCATCCGCGCGACCGGCGCCGGACGCGTGATCGTCACCCACGGCTACGAGGCGCCGATGCTGCGCTGGCTGCGCGAGAACGGCCTCGACGCCGGCGTCTTCGCCACCGAGTACGGCGACGAGGAGCGCGCCGATGTCGCGGCGGCCGAGCCTGCGGTGCCCGACGTGCCCGATGTGCCCGCGCTCGCGTCCGCCAGCCGCGCGCCCCGCCACGCCGACGACCGCACCGACGACCACGATCCCACCCCCGTCGCATCCGCACTGCCCGGCGCGCCCGACGCGGGTTAGGCTGGTGCATCGCGCCAGTCGCGCGGCGCGCCCGCTGCCCGGCGCCGCGCCGGCCGCGCATCCCTCGCCGTCCATCCTCCGGAGGCCGTCATGACCACCCGCGCCGAAAGCTCCGCGCCATGAGCGCCCAGCCGAGCAACCCGTCCGACCACCATTCGCTGCGCGAGCTTGCCGCGCGGGTCGTGCGCACCTGGCAGCCGGCCTGCTGGTTCGGCTTCATCATCGAAGCCATCCCCGAGGAGACCGGCGCCGACGCCGCCGGCGAGCCGGTGCTGCATCCGGCGCACTTCCTCGTCGCCGCCTGGCCGCCGGTCGATGCGCCGCCGCTGCCGCTGATGCCGGCCGGCGCGGCCATCGTCAGCCGGCATGTCATCCATGCCGCCGCCGAGCTGCTGCGGCTGGTGCCGCGCGACGTGCCCATCGTCATGCTCGGCCGCGACGCGGTGAACACGGTGCTGGTCGCCGACATGATCCTGGCTGGCGACCGCCATCTCGACGGCTGGTACCGCGACCGGCTCGAAGCCTTCGCCGAGGCCGAGCGCAACCAGTGGCGGCTCGAAATCGGCCGCGACTACTCCGACCGCGACGAAGGCTTCGAGCGCTTCAAGCAACGCATCCTCGGCAACGCGCCCTGACAGACGCGCGCAGGCCCGCAATGCCCGCCGACTACAATCGCCGCGCTTTTTCAGCACGAAAGGTTCACGTGAACATCAGGTTTCGCCGGGCTTTCGCGACCACCTCGGTCGCCGCCCTGATTGCTGCGGCTCTGGCCGCCTGCGGTGGCGGTGGCGGCAGCTCCGTCGCGCCGCCCACCGACCTCGCCGCCACCGGTGGCGACGGCCGCATCGTCTCCACCTTCACCGCGCAGTCCGGCGTCACCTACTGGCTGTTCTATGCGCGCGACGCCAGCCTCAACAAGGACAACTGGATCACGCTGACCGGCAGCAATGCCCTGGTCGACGTGGGCAGCCCGCAGGTCGCCTGCTCGCTCTACAACGACCTGAGCACCTGGCTGGCGGTGGATGCGCGCACCAGCGGCGGCAAGGGCGGCGACTTCAGCAAGGTGGTGCGCGCCGATACCCGTTCGGCCGGCGGCAGCGGCAGCTGGAAGGCACTGGCGACCGCGCCCGCCGCGCTCAACGGCCTGGCCTTCGCGGCCGAGCGCACCTGCCCGGTCAACGCCTCGCTCTACACCGGCCGCTATGTGGCAGTCGGCCCGGCCGGCGCGCTCTATCTGCTGAGCGATGCCACGCTGTACAGCGGCTGGGCCGGTCTCGGTGGTGCGAGCGCTGCCGGCTGGACCCAGAGCACCACGCCGAGCGGCTTCACCGACGACCTGTATGCGGTCAGCGTCTACACCGCCACGCTCAACGCCACCACGCCCAGCCTGCTGTTCCTGGCGGTGGGCGCGGGCGGCGCCGCGCTCACCAGCAGCGACGGCCTGACCTGGAGCGTGACCCGCGCCGCCAGCAGCAGCCACGGCGCGCTGCGCGCCCTGACCAAGGTCGGCAGCCTGTTCGTGGCGGTCGGCGATGGCGGCCTGATCGAGACCACCACCGACGGCTCCACCTGGACCACGCAAACCTCGGGCGTGACCGCCAACCTCAGCGGCGTGACCTATGGCAACGGCCGGCTGGTGGCGACCGGCGCCAACGGCACGCTCATCACCAGCACCGACAGCGGCAGCACCTGGAGCAGCGTGAGCTGGAACAGCGGCAGCAGCGCGCCGGCGGCCAATCTGGCGGCGGTGAGCTATGGCAGCTACGACATCAACGGCGGCACGGCCACGCTCACCAGCATCAACACCTTCGTGGCGGTGGGCGCCGGCGGCACGGTGCTGCGCAGCATCGACGGCGGCAGCACCTGGACCGACATCAGCGCCACCGCCGGCGTCGGCAGCGTCGATCTCGCGGCGGTGAGCTATGTGTCGCGCTTCGTCGCGCTCGACAGCGGCGGTCAGGCCTGGACCAGCCGGCTCGGCGATGTCTGGACCAACCAGGGCACGGCGGTCGCCGGCGCCACCAAGCTGGCGCAGAACACCGCCGGCTATGTGGCGATCGGCGCCGGCGGCGCCGCGGCCGCGTCGTTCTGACCCGGGCGGAGGTGGCGATGCGGCATGGCTGGATGCTCCAGACGCTGGCCGGGCTGACCCTGGCCGCTACTGCGTCGGCGGCCGGCACGGCGCGCCCGGTGCCGGGCAGCCTGCCGCCGGCACCGGCCCTGCCCGCGCCGGCACCCGCTGCCGACGCCGAACCCGGCGCGCTGCCGCCGCTGGTGGCCGCGCCGCTGCAAGCCGAACGCGGCGTGCTGTCGCTGGTGGCCGGCAGCGCCGAGGCCGAACCGCTGCCGCCACCGCCGCCCAGCACGGCCCAGCTGGCGGCGGCCCAGCGCCTGCCGGTGCTGGTGGCCAACTGCCTCAGCTGCCATCCGGCGCGCAATTCGCGCAACCGCAGCTTCGACAGCCTGGGCGCGCCGCTGGCCGATCTGTCCCGGCTGGCGCCGGCGCGGATCGAAGCCGGTCTGCGCGCCTTTCGCGCCCGGCCCGAGGCCGGCAGCGTCATGCCGCGCATCGCGCGGGCGCTTGACGACGACGACATCGCCGCGCTGGCCCGCGCCTTCCGCTGAACGTCCGCGTGGTGGCGTCCGCCGCCCGCCTTCTTCCTTTGCCGAGATGCCGATGACCGCTCGACTGCGTCGCCGATTGCTGCTGGCCGGCGCTGCGCTGGCGACCGCTGCGCCGCCGCCGCGTGCGCGGGCCGCCGCCAGCGCGCGCGTCGTGATCGTGGGCGGCGGCTTTGCCGGCGCCGCCTGCGCGCGGCTGCTGCGCCGGCTGGCGCCCGGCGTGGCGGTCACCCTGGTCGAGCCGCGCGCGCGCTTTGTCACCGGGCCGATGTCGAATGCGCTGCTCGCCGGCATCGCGCCCGAGGCGGCCGTCACGCATGGCCCGGCGGCGCTGCGCGCGATCGGCGTGGAAGTGATCGCGCAGGCCGCGACCGCCATCGACCCGGTCGCGCTGCGCGTCACGCTGGCCGACGGCCGGGTGCTTGCGGCCGACCGGCTGGTGGTGGCGCCGGGCATCGCGCCGCGCTTCGGCAGCATCGACGGGCTGGATGCCGCCAGCAGCGAGCTGATGCCGCACGGCTGGCTCGGCGGCGACCAGCTCGCCAAGCTGCGGCGCCGCTTCGCCGATCTGCGCGACGGCGCCACCGTGGTCATCGGCGCGCCGCAGAACCCCTATCGCTGCCCGCCCGGCCCGTATGAGCGCGCCAGCCTGATGGCCTGGGCGCTGGCACGGCGCACCCGGCGCTTTCGCATCGTCATCGCCGACGCCAAGGACGACTTCACCAAGCGCCGGCTGTTCCAGCTCGGCTGGGACCGGCTGCATCCCGGGCGCATCGAATGGATTGCGCGCGCCGCCGGCGGCGAGGTGGTCGGCGTCGACGCCGGCGCCGGCCGCGTGCGGCTCGCCAATGGCGAAACCCTGAGCGCCGACCTCGCCAGCATCGTGCCGCCGCAGCGCGCCGCCGACATCGCGGTGGCGGCCGATCTGGTCGATGCGAGCGGCTGGTGCCCGGTCGATCCGGCCGGCTTCCGCTCGCTGCGCCATGCCGGCGTGCATGTGCTCGGCGACGCCAGCCTCGCCCAGCCGATGCCCAAGTCGGCCTTCTCCGCCAACAGCCAGGCCAAGCTCTGCGCCTTTGTGCTGGCGGCCGAACTGGCCGGCCGGCCCATGCCCGGCGTGCGGCTGGTCAACACCTGCTACAGCCTGCTCGCGCCCGACGAGGCGATCTCGGTGAGCGCGGTGTACGGCGCCGCCGGCACGCAGATCAATGTCATCAGCGAAGGCACGAGCGACCTCGCCGCCAGCGCCGAGATGCGCGCCCACGAGGCCGGCTCGGCCTGGGCGGTCTACGCCGGCCTCGTCGCCGAAAGCTTCGGCGACTGAAACGGCATTGCGCAATGCGGTGGACGTGGTCAGACCACGTCGCGCGACAACTGTCGCCGTCTGCCGCATGGCCTGCGACAACTGTCGCAGCGCGCCACGCCCGAGGCGGCCACGGCACGGCGCCCCGTCCACGGTGCGGGCGATGGCACGGCAGTTGCCCGGCAGCGCGCCGAACCCCGCATGCCGCCGCTCATCCCCGAGGGTGATCCCGAAGGACAAAGCCGTCCGCTGGCGTCGATGCTCGGTTCTGGTGGAGACACACAACACAGACCGGCCGCGGCATGTCCGCCGGCCGGCGCGCGACGAGGAGGAAGCATGGTCACGCACGTCGAACGCTCGCGGCACATCGACAACGTCCTGTCGGCAGTCGCCGATCCGGCAGCCCCGCCAGCCGCACCGGACCCGTTCCGGCAGAGCTGGGCCCGCTGCATGACCGAGCACGGGCTCGACCCGGCCCGGCCCACGCCGGCGCGCATCCTGCCGCAGCAGCAGGTGCGCGAGCACCGCCAGCGGCTCGAAGACTTCCTGCGCGTGGCGCGCTCGGGCATGGAGGACATGTATTCGCGCGTCGCCGACCTCGGCTACATGCTGCTGCTGACCGATGCCAGCGGCATCACGGTCGACTACATCGGCAATCCGGCCACCGACGACGAATTGCGCGGCGCCGGCCTGTACCTGGGCGCGGACTGGAACGAGGCCCATGCCGGCACCTGCGGCGTGGGCACCTGCCTGATCGAGCGCCGGCCGATCACCTGCCATCAGGCCGAGCATTTCGATGCGACCCACATCGCGCTCACCTGCTCGTCGGCGCCGCTGTTCGACCCGACCGGCGAGCTGCTCGCGGTGCTGGATGTGTCGGCGCTGCGCTCGCCGGTGGGCCGCGACAGCCAGCATCTGGCCTTCCAGCTCGCCTGCCTCTACGCCCAGCGCATCGAGGATGCGAACTTTCTGCGCCACTTCCGGCGCCACTGGATTCTGCGGCTCGGCACCGGGCCGGGGCTGGTCGATGTGGCTGGCGAGACGCTGTTCGCCTTCGACGACGATGCGCTGGTGGTTGGCGCCAATTCGGGCGCGCGTTCGCGCGGCTGGGGGCCGGGCGCGCTGCCGGGTGCGTCGCCGGTCGGGCGCTCGCTGTTCGAGCTGTTTCCGGCCGCGGCGGACGCGATCTGGCGCCTCGCGCGCGGCGGCCTCGGCATGGACGAGACCGCCATCGCCGCCGACGGCCAGCGCCGCTGGTACGCCACCGTCACGCCGCCGCGCGAACGCGCCCGGGTCGGCGCCGAGCTGGCCTGGGGCGCTGGCGCCGTGACCGCGCCGGCCGCCGCGCAGCGACTGGCGCCGCAGGCCGGCGCTGCGCCCGAGGACCGGCCCGCGCGCCTGCCCGCGCCGGGCGTGGGCGATGCCGTGCTGGCCGGCGCCGATCCGGGCGTGCCCGGCGGCCGGGCCGGCGCCGGCAGTCTGTCGCGCAGCGGCCTGGTCGGTGCCATCGGCCCGGTCGCCGCGCGGCCGCAGCGCGCCGCCGCCGGCGCCACGCGCCATCCCGGCCTCGACCGCATGGCCGGCGACGATCCCGCGATGGCCCGGCTCGTCGGCCAGGTGCGCCGGCTCGCCGACCGCCGCGTGAATGTGCTGGTGCATGGCGAAACCGGCGCCGGCAAGGAAGTGCTGGCGCGCGCCCTGCACGCCAGCGGCCCGCGCGCCGCCATGCCCTTCGTGGCCATCAACTGCGCGTCGATCCCCGACTCGCTGATCGAGAGCGAACTGTTCGGCTACACGGCCGGCAGCTTCACCGGCGGCCGTGCCAAGGGCGCGCGCGGGCTCATCCAGCAGGCCGACGGCGGCACGCTCTTCCTCGACGAGATCGGCGACATGCCGCTGCATCTGCAAACCCGGCTGCTGCGCGTGCTCAGCGAAGGCGAAGTGCTGCCGCTCGGCGCCGAACGCCCGCTGCCGGTCGATCTGGCCGTGGTCGCCGCCACCCACCGCGACCTGCGCGAGCGCGTGGCCGCCGGCAGCTTCCGCGAAGACCTCTACTACCGCCTCGCCGGCGCCACGCTGCACCTGCCCGCGCTGCGCGAACGCACGATGGACATCGGCGTGATCGTCGAAAGCATCCTCGCCCAGGCCGCGACCGATCTGGCCAAGCCGGTGCGCGGCTTTGCGCCCGAGGCGATGGCCTGCCTGCTCACCTACGGCTGGCCCGGCAACATCCGTGAGCTGCGCAACGAGATCTATCGCGCGGTGGCGCTCTGCGACGACCTCGTCATTCCGGCCGACGCGCTGAGCCCCAAGCTGCTGCGCGGCCAGGCGGTCAACGAAATGAACGGCAGCGCGCGCGACGGCAGCGACGGCATGCGCGTGCCCGAGGCCGGCACGCTGGTCGAGCGGCTCGGCGCGATCGAGGTCGCCATCCTCAAGGAGGCGCTGCTGCAACACCGCTGGAACAAGACGCGCGCGGCCAAGGCGCTGGGCCTGTCGCGCGTGGGGCTCAAGCAGAAGCTCGTGCGCTTCGGGCTGGAGGAGAAGTGATGGCTGCCGCCGACACGAACGACCGTTTCACCGTGCTGTGGCTGCAATCGGGCGGCTGCGGTGGTTGCAGCATGTCGCTGCTGTGCGCCGACACGCCCGACTTCGCGGCGCTGTGGCCCGATCTCGGCATCGAGCTGCTCTGGCATCCGTCGCTGTCGCAGGCCACCGGCGCCGAGCTGATCGCGCTGCTCGACGACATCCGCGCCGGCCGCCGCCGGCTCGATGCGCTGTGCGTGGAAGGCGCGGCGCTGCGCGGCCCCAACGGCACGGGCCGCTTCCACATTCTTGCCGGCACCGGCCGCCCGATGGCCGACTGGCTGCGCGAGCTGGCGGCGCTAGCGCGGCATGTGGTGGCGGTCGGCACCTGCGCCACCTATGGCGGCTTCAGCGCCAGCGGCAGCAATCCGACCGAAGCCTGCGGCCTGCAATACGAGGGCGCGCGGCCCGGCGGCCTGCTCGGCGCCGACTGGCGCTCGGCGGCGGGGTTTCCGGTGGTGAATATCGCCGGCTGCCCGACGCATCCCGACTGGGTGACGGGCACGCTCGCGCAACTGGCGGCCGGCGATCTCGCGCCGGGCGACCTCGATGCGCTCGGGCGGCCGCGCTTTTACGCCGACCAGCTCGTGCATCACGGCTGCACGCGCAACGAGTTCTACGAGTTCAAGGCCAGCGCCGAAAAGCCCGGCGACCTCGGCTGCATGATGGAACACCAGGGCTGCAAGGGCACCCAGGCGCACGCCGACTGCAACACGCGGCTGTGGAACGGGCAGGGCAGCTGCACGCGCGGCGGCTATGCCTGCATCAGCTGCACCGAGCCGGGCTTCCAGAACCCCGGCCATGCCTTCGACACCACGCCCAAGATCGCCGGCATTCCCATCGGCCTGCCGACCGACATGCCGAAGGCCTGGTTCGTGGCACTGGCCTCGCTGAGCAAGTCGGCGACGCCGCCGCGCGTCAAGAAGAACGCCGTCGCCGACCATCGCGTGGTGGCACCGGCCATCCGCAAGACGACGCTGAAGTAGCGGCGGCGCCGCATGAAAAACGGCGCCGGCCGCTGTCGCGATCCGGCGCCGTCACTGGCGGGTTCGGCTCGTCAGTGGTGGCCGTGGACCACGGTCGGCGCCGCGCTGCCCGGCAGCCCGATGCTCACGTTCTGCATCATTCCCTGGTCCTCGTGGTCGAGGATGTGGCAGTGCAGCACGAACTCGCCGATGTAGCGCTCGTAGCGGGTGCGCACGCGGATGCGGTACACGCCGGTGGCGGGCGGCTGCGGATTGGCGTTGTAGGCGGGCGGGGCCGACGGCGGGTTCGAGTTCTCCAGCCAGATCGTGTCCTTCCACACGCCCTTGAGGCCCGCGTACTGGTTGGCGGCGGGCGACGGGCATTCCGGCCACGGCGTGCCCTTGGGGCAGTCGCTGGTGTCGGGCGCGCTCACGTCCACGCCATCGGGGTTGAGCACCTCGACGATCTGGAACGGGTTGACGTGGATGTGGAAGGGATGGCCCACGAACCACGACTCCAGCTGCCATTCCTGCGCCGTGCCCAGTTCGAGCTGGCGCGGGATGGCGGTGGGCACATAGGCCTCGGGCGGCGCCTTGGGATCGGTGCTGGTGCCGCCGACCTGGAACAGGAAGCCGGAGCCGTCCTGCTTGCCCTGGATGAGGAAGGCGAGCTTTTCCTTCTTGCGGCCGTTCACTTCGGCATCGGTCACCGTGGGGTGCGGGATGAAGTGGCTGAGCTTCAGGCCGTGCTCGATGTCGTCGATCACCGCCTTGCGCACCGCAGGGTCGGGGAGGTTGAGCCGGGCCAGCCGGATGAGCTGGGCCTGCAGGCGCGAATCGGCGATGAGGCGGCGTTCGTTGTCCTTGTCGGCGCCGTCGGGGCCAGCGCTGCCGGCGGTGAGGCTGCCCGGCGCGGCCTTGCCGACGTGCACGAAGCCGAGCACGGCGCGGCGATCCTTCGCCACATCGACCGGGTTGAGCGCCGGGTCCTTGAAGTCGACGCGGTCCACCGTGCCGTTGGCCGGCTTGATGTCGAGCACGCAGTAGTCGCCTTCCTCGGGGAAGGTGACGAGCAGGTCGCTGCGGTAGCCCGGTTGCAGCACCGTGCGCAGGCGCGGGCTGGCGGCGGCCATCGTCAGGCCGTCCGACGCGGCGGCGTGGTTGCGCAGCGGCGTGTCGGTGCAGGCGTCGGCGATGAGCTTGTCGCTGTCGGGCAGGCGTGCCGGATCGGCGAGCAGCTGGCGCAGGCCGGGCCGGGCGCGGCGGAATTCGACGCCGATGGAGTCGCGCACGCCGCCGTGGATCACGCGCCAGCGTTCGAGCCGGCCGGCGATCGCGCCCTCGAACCACGGCCACACCACGCCGTTGATGCTGGTGTAGCGGCCCGACTGGGCCCAGGTGCCGGGGCCGAACTGTTCCGTCGTCTTGACATCGGCGGACACGCCGCCCGAGACCGGTCCCTTGTAGCTCTCGATCTCGCCGGTCTGGCCCGGCTTGCAGTCCCAGCTCCACGGTGCCGCGTCCGGCGTCTTGTCGGCCGGGTCGTGCGGGCAGGCGTAGGCGATCTGCTGGAGCAGCACCACGCGCTCGAAGGCGAGCTTGCCGCTCGGGTCCTTGAGCAGCACGTCGAGGTCGCCGTTGCGCGGCGCGACGCCCGGCGCGGCCAGGATCGGCTGGCGATTGCCGCGCACGATCAATGCGCCGGCCATGCCGCTCGACACCTGGAGCGCGGTCGAGCCGTGCACATGCGTGTGGTACCAGAAGGTGCCGGCGGGATGGTCGGCCGGCACGTTGTATTCGTACTGGAACCGCTCGTTGGACCGGAGGTTGAGCAGCACGTTGTCGCTGTTGCCGGTGGGGCTCACCCACAGGCCGTGCGAGTGCAGGTTGGTGTTGTTGAAGCAGTGCGGCGTGTTGATGTCGCCGGGATGCTCGCCGGCGCCGCAGCCCGGCTCGGCGGGCAGGTCGTTGTGCAGCGTGATGCGCACGGTCTGCGCCGGCTGCATCTCGATCGTCGGCGCGATGAAGACCGGCGCGTTGGCATCGCGCTTGCGGTTCAAGTCCTGGTAGCTGCGCAGATGCACCGTCTGATAGGCCGTGGCGGGGCTGGTGGCGCCGGGGTTGCGCAGCACGCCGGTGCCGTAGGCGATGCTCAGATCCAGTACCTGCTCGCTCAGCGGGCCGCGCGTGGTGGCGCGGGCCTGGAGCGACGGCGACCTTGCCGTGCCGAGCACATTGGTGAGCACGGGCGGGTCGACCGCAACGGTGGCTGGCGCGGCAAGGCTGCTGCCGGTGGCGAGCGCGAGCGCCACGGGCACAAGCTGTCGTCCGAGCGACGCGCGCGGGCGTTTTGCAGGGGAAAAGACGGGCATGGAAGGGCCTCGGTGGATGGGGGAGGAGCGCCGGCGCCAGATGCACCCGCGCCGGTCGGGCCAGCGAGGTTCACCGTTCCCTTTCTTGCGCCGCGTGACGCAGTTCACGCTTCCCGGGCGCTGTAACTCCCGATCCGGCCAGCGTCCCCTGATGGAGTGAGCGGGTTGCCCGTCGCCACCGGCCCGGGCGAGTATTGGCCGACCTCCTCCCGCCGCAGCTGTCCTCATGCCCCTCATCCCCGACCGCCGCCTCGTGCTCGGCCCCTTCAACCGCGTCGAGGGCGATCTCGAAGTGCGGCTCGACATCGGCGCCGGCCGGGTGCGCCGCGCCGAGGTGAACTCGCCGATGTACCGCGGCTTCGAGCAGATGCTGGAAGGCCGCGAGGCCGCCGATGCGCTGGTGATCGTGCCGCGCATCTGCGGCATCTGCTCGGTGGCGCAGGGCGTGGCGGCGGCGCGCGCGCTGGGCCAGCTGGCGGGCATCGAGCCGCCGGCCAACGGGCTGCATGCCATCAACCTGATGTGCGCGGTCGAGAATCTGGCCGATCACCTGTCGCACTTCTATCTGTTCTTCATGCCCGACTTTGCGCGGCCGGTGTACGCCGGCGCGCCCTGGTTTGCCGAGGCCGAACGGCGCTTTGCGGCGCTGGCCGGCGAGCATGCGCGCGCGGCGCTGGCGGCGCGGCAGCGCTGGTTCACGCTGCTCGGCACGCTCGGCGGCAAGTGGCCGCACACGCAATCGATCGTGCCCGGCGGCAGCACGCGCGCCGTCGATGCCATCGAGCGCACCCGGCTGCTGGCCCAGGTGCGCGAGCTGCGGCGCTTTCTTGAGGCCACCACTTTCGGCGCGCCGCTCGAAGCCGTGGCTGCGCTCGATTCGCGCGCCGCGCTCGATGCGCTGCTGGCCACGCGCGCCGGCGCGAGCGATCTCGGCTTCTTCGCGCGGCTGGCCGATGCGCTCGCGCTCGATGCGCTCGGGCCCGGCCCGGGCCGCTACCTCAGCCTCGGCGCCTATCCGCGCGCCGACGGCGGCGAGGTGTTCGGCGCCGGCTTCCTCGACACCCACCATGTGCCGACCGACCCGGCGGCCCAGCTGCCCGGCCGGCCGCTCAGCACCGCGCCCCGGCCCTGGCGCCAGACCGCGCCCGATCCGGCCGCCGTCACCGAGGACATCAGCCACGCCTGGTATGCCGGCGCGTCGGACCGGCTGGCGCAGGCGCCGGCCGATGCCCGCACCCTGCCCGATGCCGACCGGCCCGGCGCCTACAGCTGGGCCAAGGCGCCGCGCTATGCCGGCCACACGCTCGAAACCGGCGCGCTCGCGCGGCAGCTGGTCGACGGCCAGCCGCTCATCTGCGCCGAAGTCGCGCGCTCGGGCGGCAATGTGTACACGCGGGTGCTGGCGCGGCTGATCGAGATGGCGCGCATCGTCATCGCGGCCGAAGGCTGGCTGCGCCAGATCCGCCCCGGCGAGCCCTTCCACGCGCCGCATGCGCCCGCCGCCGACGGCCGCGCCATTGGCCGCATGGAAGCCGCGCGCGGCAGCCTGCTGCACTTTGCCGAGCTGCGCGGCGGACGCATCGCCAACTGGCAGATCGTGGCGCCGACCACCTGGAACTTCTCGCCGCGCGACGCCGCCGGCACGCCCGGCGCGCTCGAGGCCGCACTCGAAGGCGTGGAGGTCGCGCCCGGCGACGAGGTGCCGGTGCGCGTGCAGCATGTGGTGCGCTCCTTCGACCCCTGCATGGTCTGCACCGTGCACTGAGCGCACGCGGTCGCGCGGGTTTTAGTACGATCGTTCCGAAACCCGCGCCGGCGTGCCTGCCGCGCCGGTCGCAACCACGGAGCGCCTCGATGATTGACCTGTACTACTGGCCGACACCCAACGGCCACAAGATCACCCTGTTCCTCGAAGAAGCCGGGCTCGACTACACCATCGTCCCGGTCGACATCAGCAAGGGCGACCAGTTCAAGCCCGAGTTCCTCGCCTTCAGCCCCAACAACCGCATGCCGGCCATCGTCGATCACGCGCCGGCCGATGGCGGCGCACCGATCACCGTGTTCGAGTCGGGCGCGATCCTGGTCTATCTGGCCGAGAAGATCGGGCGCTTTCTGCCGGCCGATGTGCGCGGCCGCAAGACGGTGCTGGAGTGGCTGTTCTGGCAGGTGGGCGGGCTCGGGCCGATGGCCGGACAGAACCATCATTTCGGCCTGTACGCGCCCGAGAAGCTGCCCTACGCCATCGAGCGCTATGTGAAGGAAACCAACCGCCTCTACGGCGTGATGGACCGGCGCCTGGCCGAGAGCGAATTCCTGGCCGGCGCCGACTATTCCGTCGCCGACATGGCGGCCTATCCCTGGGTCGTGCCCTGGAAGCAGCAGCAGCAGGAGCTGGCCGATTTCCCGCATCTCAAGCGCTGGCTCGACGCGATCGCGGCGCGGCCGGCGACGGTGCGCGCCTATGCGCGCGGCGACGAGTTCAAGCGGCCGGCGGTGACGGAGGAGGGCAAGAAGCTGCTGTTCGGGCAGACGGCCGCCAGCGTTCGGGCTGTTTGATCGGGGACGGCGCCGGACGGGACTGGGGGCCGGGCGCGCCGACGGACGCGGTCGGCCTGCGGCCGACTGCCCTCGCTCCGGGGCCGGACGCCGGCCGGTCCGCCAACTCGCGACCCTTGCGGGTCGCTCAGACATGCGGACCTGAGCCGCTGCGCGGCTCGCCGACGTCCGGCCCCTGCGCTCGGCGCGGCCGACGGCGCGCCCGGCCCCCAGTCCCGTCCGGCGCCTTGCACTGCGCTGTGGCACGAGGAGGTGGGTTAGGTCGGGCTGTCTTGCGCACGTCCTTGCCGGGTTGGGGATGCGACGTTTGGTGGTGGTTTTGCGCCCTGCGCACGGAAGCTTCGAATACCGGCGCGCAGCGCCGGCATCGGCCGTTGAACAGATAGCTGGCGCGGGCGCCCCGGCGGCGGGCGGCTGTCGAGGGTGCCGAGCGACGAGGTAGACGCGGGTGAGCGCGCAGCGCTCAGGCAATCCTGTCTGAAGCCCGGCCTGTCGGGCTGAGTTGGATTGCCGGCCCGCGGGCTACCGAAGGAGCGAAGGGCAGCCGCCGCGTCCAGCGGCGGCCACCCGCGTCAGCCGCCCGCCGCCGGGGCGCCCGCGCCAGCAAGCCGACAGCGCAAACTCGCCGTTCTCACGACAACGAGAAAACATGGACCGCCTGACCATCTCCCTCCCCGAAGACCTCGCCACCGCCTTCGACCGCCTGATCGCGCGCCAGGGCTATGGCAACCGCTCCGAAGCCATGCGCGACCTGATCCGGCGCGCGGTCGAGGCCGACCGGCTTGCGCGCGCCGAGGCGCCGCAATGCGTGGCGAGCGTGAGCTATGTCTACAACCACCATGAGCGCACCGCGTCCGACCGGCTGATGAACGTCCAGCACGAGCATCACGACCTCACCGTGGCCAGCCTGCACGCCCATCTCGACCATGAGCACTGCATCGAGACGCTGCTGCTCAAGGGGCCGACGGCGGCGGTGCGCGGCTGCGCCGAGCGCATCGTGGCCGAGCGCGGCGTGCGGCACGGAAACATTCACGTCGTGCCGCTGGTCGAAGCCGGCCATCCGCATGTGCATGCCCACGGCCACGATCACGACCATCCGCACGACCACCCGCACCCCCATGACGACGAGGCCGATGGCGCCGCGCCGCATGTCCACCTTCGCCCCGGGAGCTGAGCCTTGACCGCCACCACGACCCTCGTCGTCGCCGAAATGCTGACTGTGCAATACATCTTTCGCGGCGCCGGCCGCACGCGCGAGGAAGCGCGGCTGGCGCTGCTGGCGGCCTGGAAGGTGCAGCGCGACGGCGTGCTCGCCCAGCAGCCGCAACTGGCGCCGACGCTGCCGCTGCCCGAGGACATGGAGCGGCATTTCCGCATCGTCTACAACGAGTACGAGGCCGGCGTCGGCTATCGCGACGGCACGGCGGTGAGCCGCATCGCCAGCGACTGAGCCGGGCTTACAGCGCGCGCTGGTTGACGCGCTTCGACAGCTCCTCGGCGCTTTCCTTGCGCTCGCTGTAGCGGTCCACAAGCCAGTCGCCCAGGTGGCGCGTGAGCAGCGTGAACTTCACCAGCTCTTCCATCACGTCGACCACGCGGTCGTAGAGCGCCGACGGCTTCATGCGGCCGGCCTCGTCGAATTCGAGGAAGGCCTTGGGCACCGACGACTGGTTGGGAATGGTCAGCATGCGCATCCAGCGGCCGAGCACACGCATCTGATTCACGGCGTTGAACGACTGCGAGCCGCCCGACACCTGCATCACCGCCAGCGTCTTGCCCTGCGTCGGCCGGATCGCGCCGCTGTTGAGCGGCAGCCAGTCGATCTGCGCCTTGAGGATGGCGGTCATCGCGCCATGCCGCTCGGGCGAGCACCAGACCATGCCTTCGCTCCATTGCGCCAGCGCGCGCAGCTCGACCACCTTGGGATGGCTGTCGGGCTCGGCATCGGGCAGCGGCAGGCCGCGCGGATCGAAGATGCGCGTCTCGGCGCCGAGCGCCTGCAGCAGGCGCGCGGCTTCCTCGGTGAGCAGGCGGCTGAACGAGCGTTCGCGCAGCGAGCCGTAGAGCAGGGCGATGCGCGGCGCATGCGTGGGCGGCGCAACCGCCAGATCGGCCGGCGACGACCGGCGGAACAGCTCCGGCGCGACATTGGGCAGATCGGCCAGGTCGGGTACGACGCCGGGAGCCGGCGCGGGCGCCGGGCTGCCGCCCGGCAGCGCCAGCCCGGGGCGCATGTGCTCAGCGGGCGACACGGCGGCCCTCCGCGTCGATGACGACCTCGCCGTCTTCCTTGGTGAAGGCGCCTTGCTGCGGCGCCGGCAGCAGGTCGAGCACTTCTTCGGACGGCCGGCACAGCCGCGTGCCGAGCGGCGTGACGACGATGGGCCGGTTGATGAGGATGGGCGTGGCCAGCATCGCGTCGACGAGGGCGTCGTCGGTCAGCTCGGGATTGTCGAGGCCCAGCTCGGTGAACACTGCTTCCTTGCTGCGCATGATGTCGCGCACCGGCTTGCCGGTGGCGGCGATCAGCTGCACCAGCGTCTCGCGTGCCGGCGGCGTCTTGAGGTATTCGATGACGGTCGGCTCGATGCCGGCATTGCGGATCAGCGCCAGCGTGTTGCGCGAGGTGCCGCACTTGGGGTTGTGATAGATCGTGACCATCGCGGTCTCCGTTTGAAGATGAATTGCGAATGCAGTTTCAGCAGCGCGTCTCGTACCAGCCGCGCGAGCGGTTGACGAGCCGCACCACCAGCAGCATCACCGGCACCTCGATCAGCACGCCGACCACGGTGGCCAGCGCCGCGCCCGAGCGAAAGCCGAACAGGCTGATCGCCGCCGCCACCGCCAGTTCGAAGAAATTGCTGGCGCCGATCAGCGCCGACGGGCAGGCCACGCTGTGCTTCTCGCCGGCCAGCCGGTTGAGCAGATAGGCCAGCCCCGAGTTGAAGAACACCTGGATCAGGATGGGCACGGCCAGCAGCGCAATCACCAGCGGCTGGGCCAGGATGGCCTCGCCCTGAAACGCGAACAGCAGCACCAGCGTGAGCAGCAGCGCCGCCATCGACGCCGGGCCGAGCCTTGCCATGGCAGCGTCGAAGGCCGCCGGCCCGCGCGCCAGCAGCGTCTTGCGCGCCGCCTGCGCCAGCAGCACCGGCACCACGATGTACAGCCCCACCGAGGTCAGCAGCGTGGCCCAAGGCACGGCGATGGACGACAGCCCGAGCAGCAGCCCGACCAGCGGCGCGAACGCGAACACCATGATGAGATCGTTGAGCGCCACCTGCGAGAGCGTGAAATACGGGTCGCCGTCGGTGAGCCGGCTCCACACGAAGACCATCGCGGTGCAGGGCGCGGCGGCCAGCAGGATCAGCCCGGCCACATAGCTGTCGAGCTGGTCGGCCGGCAGCCAGCGGGCGAACAGCCCGTGGATGAACACCGCGCCGAGCAGCGCCATCGAGAACGGCTTGACGGCCCAGTTGACCAGCAGCGTCACGCCGATGCCGCGCCAGTGCCGGCGCACCTGACCGAGCGCGCCGAAGTCGATCTTCATCAGCATCGGGATGACCATCACCCAGATCAGCACGCCGACCGGCAGGTTGACGCGCGCCACCTCCATCGCGCCGAGCGCCTGGAACGGCGCGGGCGCGAGCTGGCCGAGCGCAACGCCGGCGACGATGGCGAGCGCCACCCACAGCGTGAGCCAGCGCTCGAACAGGTTCATCGGCGCGGGCGCGGCCTGGGGTGGGGCAATGGCATTCATGGGCGGTCCGGTGTTCTTCTGGTCGGAGGAGGGTGTGTCAGCTGCGCGCGATGCGCAGCAGTTCGGCGCGCAGCGCGCTGTCGTCGAGTCGGTCCAGCGGCAGTTGCAGCAGCTGGAGCATCCGGTAGCCGATGGCCTGGCGCGTCAGCTCGAACGCGCGCCGCTTGCCGGCGTCGCCGCCGTCGGCATTCGACGGATCGGGATAGCCCCAGTGAACCTGCACCGGGCTGCCGGGCCAGAACGGGCAGGTCTCGCTGGCGGCGTTGTCGCAGACGGTGATGACGATGCGCATGACCGGCGCATCGGGCGCAGTGAAGGCGTCCCAGCTCTTGCTGGCGGCGCCGCTCACATCGACGCCGGCATTGCCGAGCGCTTCGAGCGCGAACGGGTTCACGCGACCGCTCGGCGCGCTGCCGGCGCTATGGGCGCGCACGTCGTGCCCGCCCGCCTGCGCGAGGTGATTGAGCATGCCTTCGGCGAGCACGCTGCGCGCCGAGTTGTGGGTGCAGAGGATGAGGACGTGGGTCGTCATTGCCGGCCGATCTCGCGTACCTGCTGCTGGATCGCCAGCGGATGGCTGCCGGCCGACCAGGCCTGGAAGCGGCCGGCCCCCATGTGATTGAGCATGCCCTCGGCCAGGATCGAGCGCGCCGAATTGCCGGTGCAGATGAACAGCACGTTGTGAACGCTGGTGGTCATGACCGCCCTCAGCAGCAGGAAGACGCGGCTTGCACCGGAATGCCGACCGGCTTGCCCGCCGGCGCCTTGGGTGCGCAGCACACGCTGGCCGGCGCGGCGTCTTCGCGGAAGACGGGAATGCTGTCCAGCGTATGGAAATGCTCCCAGGCGATGCCTTGCGGATCGGTGATCCAGTGCTTCTCGCTGCGGGCGTAGCAGCAGGTGGTCAGGCCGTCGTCGGCCAGCGGCAGATCGGCGGCCTCGGCGCGCGACTTGAGTTCGGCCAGGTCGTCGGCGTTGTCGGTCTGGATGCCGAAATGGTCGAGCCCGCTGCCCGCGCCGCGGGTGGAGATGGCGAAGTTGACTGGCGGATCGGTCAGCATCCACTTGGCGTAGTCGCCTTCGATGCGGGCCGGCTCGGCGGCGAACAGCCGCGTGTAGAAGCCGATGCTGCGGTCGAGGTCCTCGACCTTGAGGTGAACGTGAAAGCGCTTCATGGTCAGCTCCTTGGGGCTGGTGGAAATCAGCAATCGCAGGCGGGCGGGGTGGTGGTTTCGCAAGGCTGGCCGGCACAGCAATGCGCGGTGAGATAGCCGAGCAGGTCGTTCATGCGCGCATAGGCGGCGCGGTAGATGAGAAAGCGGCCGTCGCGCTCCTGCGAGACCAGCCCGGCGTTCATCAGCTCCTTGAGATGAAAGGAGAGGGTGGCGGCGGCCACCTCCAGCTGCTCGCCGAGCACGCCGGGCGTGAGCCCTTCGGGCCCGGCCACGATCAGCGCGCGAAACACCCGCAGTCGCACCGGCTGGGCCAGTGCCGCGAGGGCCTTGATGACGTCTTGTTCTTCCATGATTCGATAATCATCGAAATGAAGCGCAAAAACAAGCCCGCGCAAGGCGGGCTCGTTGGCCGGAGCGGCTGCGATCAGTTGTGGCTGAGCCGGAACACCGCCACCGCGCTGACCAGTTGCGCGGCCTGCTGCTTGAGGCTTTCGGCGGCGGCCGAGCTTTGCTCGACCAGCGCGGCGTTCTGCTGCGTGCTCTGGTCCATCTGGCGCACCGCTTCGCCCACCTGCTCGACGCCGGCGCTCTGCTCGGCGCTGGCCGAGCTGATGTCGCCCATGATGTCGGTCACGCGCTTGATGGCGGTGACGATCTCGCTCATGGTCGCGCCGGCGCGATCCACCAGGGCCGAGCCCTGTTCCACGCGCTCGACGCTGGTGGTGATGAGGCCCTTGATCTCCTTGGCGGCATCGGCACTGCGTTGCGCGAGGTTGCGCACTTCGCTCGCCACCACCGCAAAGCCGCGGCCCTGTTCGCCGGCGCGCGCCGCTTCGACCGCGGCATTCAGCGCCAGGATGTTGGTCTGGAAGGCGATGCCGTCGATCACCGTGATGATGTCGGCGATCTTCTTCGAGCTGTCGTTGATGCCCTTCATCGTCTCGACCACTTCGGCCACCACGCCGCCGCCCTTTTCGGCCACTTCGGTGGCGCCCATGGCCAGCTGATTGGCTTGCCGCGCGTTGTCGGCGTTCTGCTTGACGGTCGTGCCCAGCTCTTCCATCGAGGCGGCGGTTTCTTCGAGCGCGCCGGCCTGGCTTTCGGTGCGGCGCGACAGGTCGCTGTTGCCCTGGGCAATCTCGAGGCTGGCGGTCGCCACGCTTTCGGCATTGCGGCGCACGCTGCCCACCACGTCGGTCAGCGAGCCTTGCATTTCGCTCAGCGTGGCCAGCAGCGGCGAGAACTCGTCGCGCACTTCATCGACCACCTGCACCGTGAAGTTGCCGTCGCGCACCCGCTCGGCCACCGCCTGCGAATCGGCGACCCGGCGGCGCAGCACGCCGGCCAGGTACCAGGAGAAGGCCATCAGGCCGACGGTGATCGCGGCGACCAGCGCGGTCAGCTGCATGCGGATCTGCGTGGCCGACTTCTCGATGTCGTTGACCTCGGTCGTCAGCAGCTCGCTCTGGCCCTTGCGCGCCGTGGCCAGCCAGTCCTGCATGCGCGCGAACGCCGGGATGGTCTTGCTGGCCAGCATCTCGAAGGCCTCGTTGCGGCGGTCGGCCTCGACCAGTCGCATGTTTTCCTCGGCCACCGGCCAGGTCACCGACTGGAGCTGGAGCCAGAGCTGGCGGAACGATTCCTTCTCCTGGGCCGTCGGCAGGTCGGCGAGGAAGTCGTCATCGTTCTTTGAAATCTGCTTCCGCTTGGCGGAAATGTCGGCCGAGGCGGCGGCCACGTCCTGCGGCGTCTTCACCAGCATGGCCTGGCGGATCTGGAGCAGCACCTGGGTGACGCACAGTTCGGTGCTGGCGATGCGTTCGAGTTGCAGCACGCGCACGGCGGCGGTGCGCTGAGCCAGCTCGCCGACGCGGCTGAGCTGGGCCCAGGAGGCGAAGGCTAGGCCGGTCAGCGCTGCAATCAGCGCAAACGAGACGAGATAGAGCCGCTTGGCGATGCTCAGGCTGGCGAGAAGATTCATGGTGGTTGAGGGCCCGGGTTTGGCTTGGCGGAGCCGACCGTGGCGGTCGGCGCGGGTTTCTGGCGCCTGTCGCTCGCACTGGCGCGAGCGACGTTGGCTTGCAGTCAACCCTGAGCCCTCGGGCAGCCCGCCATAGGGCCGGTAACCGAGTGTTTTGCCAAGCTTCTTTTGGGGTTCGGGCGGGGTTGCGCCCGCCCGGCGCCGGGGCTTCAGGCCGCGATCGCCTGTTCCACCGCGCGCAGCTCGGCCAGCCCGGCCACCACCAGGCAATCGGCCGCGTCGTCATTCGGGCCGCAGCCGGCCAGTCGCGCGGTCACGCCGTCGACGCGCTGCGGGAAGTAGGCGCTCGGCGTGTGCAGCACGCGCAGTCCGGCGGCCAGCGCGGCGCGCACGCCGGCTTCGCTGTCCTCCACCGCCATCACTTCGTCGGCGTCGAGACCGAGGCGCGCGAGCGCTTCGAGATAGACCGCCGGATTCGGCTTCTTGGCGGCGACCTCGTCGGCGGTGACGATGGGCGAGAACGCATCGCGCGCCTTCGGCATCAGCTGCTCCAGCAGCGTGGTGACGTTGGAGCGCGTGGTGGTGGTGGCGATGGCCACGCGCAGGCCGGCGCGGCGCGCGGCGCGCAGCAGCTCGGCCACCGGCGGGCGCAGCTTGATCTGGCCGCCCGCCACCAGCCCGGCGTAATGCGCGGTCTTGGTGCCGTGGATGTCGGCGATCAGCCGGTCGATCGAGCGGATCTCGCCGAACTCGCACTCGATCGGCGGCGCGTAGTGCTCGATGTAATGCCGGATGCGCTCGCGCCCGCCGGGCACGCGCAGCAGCTCGCCGTAAAGCTGCTCGTCCCATTCCCAGTCCAGGCCCACGTCGCGGAAGGCCGCGTTGAAGGCCACGCGATGTCCGTCGCGTTCGGTCTCGGCGAGGGTGCCGTCCACATCGAAGATCAGAGCCTTGAGCATGGGATTTTCCTGATGAGGTCGAGCCGCGCAGGCCCGGGTGGGGCGCGGGCGGCGGGGCGGGGATTGGCTTGGCCGCGCGTCGCGCAAGGCGGCATCGAAACGGTGCGCCGGCGGCGCGGCCGGGGCGCTATCGCACGCGCCGTGCCAGCGTCGCCAACAAAAGAGGCAGACGGCGCGCCGCTTCTGCCGGGCGGCGCGCCGCACGCTCCGACCCTGCGCACGGCAGGGTCGGGCGCGCGCCGGATCGGGCCTCAGGCCGCGACCACTGCCTTCAAATCGAAGCCGCGCACCGCATAGCGCTCGGCCATGCGGTCGAGCGACAGCGGCTTGATGCGCGACGCCTGACCGGCGCAGCCAAACGCCTCGAAGCGCTGCTTGCAGATGCCGCGCGCGGCCTTCTTGGCGGCGGCCAGCGCCTTGCGCGGATCGAACTCGCTGCGCTTCTCGTTCAGCAGCTGGCGCATCGCGCCGGTCATCGCCAGCCGGATGTCGGTATCGATGTTCACCTTGCGCACGCCGCTCTTGATGCCGCGGATGATTTCCTCGACCGGCACGCCATAGGTCTCGGCAATCTCGCCACCGTTGGCGCGGATGATCGCGAGCCATTCCTGCGGCACGCTGGAGCTGCCGTGCATCACCAGATGCGTGTCGGGCACGGCGGCATGAATGGCCGCGATGCGGTCGATGGCGAGGATGTCCCCCGTGGGCTGGCGCGTGAACTTGTAGGCGCCGTGGCTGGTGCCGATGGCGATGGCGAGCGCATCGACGCCGGTGCGCTCGACGAAATCGCGCGCCTGATCGGGATCGGTGAGCAGCTGCGAATGGTCGAGCTTGCCGACCGCGCCCACACCGTCTTCCTCGCCGGCCTCGCCGGTTTCGAGCGAGCCGAGGCAGCCGAGTTCGCCTTCGACCGACACGCCGACCGCATGCGCAAAGTCGCTGACCAGCCGCGTGACGCGCAGGTTGTAGTCGTAGTCGGCCGGCGTCTTGGCGTCCTCGCGCAGCGAGCCGTCCATCATCACGCTGGTAAAGCCCGAGCGGATCGACTGCTGGCACACGGCCGGCGTGGCGCCGTGATCCTGGTGCAGCACGATGGGAATGTCGGGATGCATCTCGGCGGCGGCCAGCACCATGTGGCGCAGGTAAGGCTCGCCCGCGTACTGGCGCGCGCCGGCGCTGGCCTGCAGGATGACCGGGCTGTCGGTCTCCTGCGCGGCTTCCATGATGGCGTGGATCTGTTCGAGGTTGTTCACGTTGAAGGCCGGCACGCCGTAGCCGAACTCGGCGGCGTGGTCGAGCACCTGGCGCAATGACACGAGAGCCATGCTTGTCTCCTGGATGTGATGAGCGCCGCCAAAGCGGCACCGGAAATGCGGGTTATGCGAGGGCGCGCCGGCGCCGGCTTGCGGGCCGCCGGCGCAGTGCCGGTTCAGGCGGCAAGCGCGGTGCAGCGCTCGGCCAGTACGTGATGGGCGATGTCGAGCAGGTTGTGGAACACGCGGTCGGGCTTGGCCTCGGCGATGTCGCGGCCACGGTTGTAGCCATGCGGCAGCACCCAGGCCGCCACGCCGGCGGCGCGCGCGGTTTCCACGTCGATGAACGAGTCGCCGACATGCGCCGCGTCTTTGGGCGCGATGCCGAACTGGCGCAGGCAGTAGTCGATCGGCAGCGCATCGGGCTTGCGGCGCGGCAGGCTGTCGCCGCCGATCACGATGGCAAAGCGGCCTTCGAGCGCCAGCGCGCGCAGCAGCACGCGGGCATAGCGCTCCTCCTTGTTGGTGACCAGCGCCAGCTTGACGCCGGCCGCATCCAGCAGCGCCAGCGCCTCCAGCGCGCCCGGGTAGAGCGTGGCGCTCGTGCCGCAGGTGAGCCGGTAGTTCACCTGGAACAGTGGCAGCACATGGCGATGCCAGTCGGCGATGCCGCTGCGGCCGAGCCAGGGCCGGGCCTGGGCCAGCAGTTGCAGCAACAGCTCGCTGGTGCCGTGGCCGATCATCGCGGTGATGAGCGCCTCGGGCTGCTGCGGCAGGTTCAGCTCGCGCAGCGTGAGATTGCAGGCGGCGGCGATTTCGCCGGCGCTCTGCACCAGCGTGCCGTCCAGGTCGAAGGTGACGAGCTTCTTCATGCCGCCGCTCCGGCGCGCTGTTGCAGCAGCCCGCGCACGCCGTCGGCCACGGCGCGGGCGGTGATGCCGAAGGCTTCGTACAGCGCCTCGGCCGGCGCCGAATCGCCGAAGCGGTCGAGGCCGATCACCGCGCCGTCGAGGCCCACGTACTTCCACCAGCCGAGCGTGATGCCGGCCTCGATGGCGAGCTTGGGCACGTCGGCCGGCAGCACGCTGCGGCGCCACTCGGGCGGCTGGCGGTCGAACACGCTGGTGCTCGGCATCGACACCACGCGCAGCGCAATGCCTTCGGCGGCGAGTGCGCGTTGCGCTTCGAGCGCCAGCTTCACTTCCGAGCCGGTGGCGATGACGATGGCATCGGGCGTCGGCTTGCCGGCTTCGCTCAGCACATAGCCGCCGCGCGAAATCTCCACCACCTGCTCGGGCGAGCGCGAGCAGGCCGGCAGCGCCTGGCGCGACAGCAGCAGCGCGCTCGGCCGGTCGGACTGCTGGAGCGCGGTGATCCAGGCGCCGCTGGTCTCGGCCTGATCGCAGGGCCGCCACACGTCCAGACCCGGAATCGCGCGCAGCGCCAGCGCATGCTCGACCGGCTGATGCGTCGGGCCGTCCTCGCCGAGGCCGATGGAATCGTGCGTGAAGATGTGGACGACGCGAATCTTCATCAGCGCCGCCATGCGGATGGCATTGCGCGAATAGTCGGCAAACGCGAGGAAGGTGCCGGCGTAGGGGATGTGGCCGCCGTGCAGCGCGATGCCGTTCATCACCGCCGCCATCGCGAATTCGCGCACGCCGTAGTTCACATGCCGCCCGCCCGGCTGACCCTTGCGCACCGCGCCGCAGCCCGGAAAGTCGGTCAGCACCGAGCCGGTCAGGTCGGCCGATCCGCCGAGCAGTTCGGGCAGCGCGGGGCCGAGCGTGGCGAGCGCGATCTGCGACGCCTTGCGCGTGGCGACCGCCGCATCGCTTTGCGCCGATTGCGCGAGCAGCTTGAATGCCGTCTCGCGGAAGTCCTCGGGCAGCTTGCCGGCGATGCGGCGGCGGAACTCGGCCGCCAGCTCGGGATGGGCGGCCTCGTACAGCGCGAAGCGCGCCTGCCAGTCGGCTTCGGCCACCGCGCCGTGCTCGCGCGCATCCCAGGCGGCGCGCACCTCGGCCGGGATGTCGAACGGCGCATGCGGCCAGCCGATGGCTTCGCGCGTCAGGCGGATTTCCTCGTCGCCGAGCGGTTCGCCGTGGGCCTTGGCGCTGCCCGAGCGGTTGGGCGAGCCGGCGCCAATCGCGGTGCGGCAGACGATGAGCGTCGGCTTCGAGGCATCGGCGCGCGCGGCGACGAGGGCCGCATCGACCGCATCCGCATCCTGGCCGTCGACCGGGCCGATCACCTCCCAGCCATAGGCGCGAAAGCGCGCCGGCGTGTCGTCGTCGAACCAGGGCGTGACCTTGCCGTCGATGCTGATGCCGTTGTCGTCATAGAGCGCGACCAGCTTGCCCAGGCCGAGCGCGCCGGCGAGCGAGCAGGCTTCATGACTGATGCCTTCCATCAGGCAGCCGTCGCCGAGGAAGACGTAGGTGCGGTGATCGACGACCGTGTGGCCGGGCCGGTTGAATTCGTCGGCCATCAGCTTTTCGGCCAGCGCCATGCCGACCGCATTGGCCAGCCCCTGGCCGAGCGGGCCGGTGGTGGTTTCCACGCCGGGCGTGATGCCGTATTCGGGATGGCCGGCGGTGCGGCTGTGCAGCTGGCGGAACTGCTTCAGCTCGTCGAGCGGCAGGTCGTAGCCGGTCAGGTGCAGCAGCGAATACATCAGCATCGACGCATGGCCGTTGCTCAGCACGAAGCGGTCGCGGTCGGGCCAGTGCGGATTGGCCGGGTTGTGTTGCAGATGCCGGTCCCAGAGCGCGACGGCCATCTCGGCCATGCCCATCGGCGCGCCGGGGTGGCCCGACTTGGCCTTCTGCACCGCGTCCATGGCGAGCGCGCGGATCGCGCCGGCCATGGTCTTCGCATCGAGCCGCGACGGGCGATGAACCCGCACTGCCGGTGCATCCTTGGTGAAGCGCAACTGGGTCACGCTGCCGCCGGTCGCCGCATCGGCCGACGCCGCGAAGTGACAGCCCGAATGGCCGAAGCCGCTGGAGGTGGAGGTCATCGCTCGTCCTTCACGAAAGCTGGGCGCGGCGGATTTCCATGAGCCGCAGGATCATCGGGGTCAGGATCAGCTGCATCGCAATCTCCATCTTTCCGCCGGGCACGACGATGGTGTTGGCCCGGCTCATGAAGGAGCCGTCGATCATCGACAGCAGATAGGGAAAGTCGATGCCGCGCGGATTCTTGAAGCGGATGACGGTCATGCTTTCGCCCGCCGTCGGGATGTCGCGCGCAATGAACGGGTTGGACGTATCGACCACCGGCACGCGCTGAAAGTTGATGTCGGTCTCGGCGAACTGCGGGCAGACGTAATGCACGTAGTCGTGCATGCGGCGCAGGATGGTGTCGGTCACCGCCTCGGTGCTGTAGCCGCGTTCCTTCTGGTCGCGGTGCAGCTTCTGGATCCACTCCAGGTTGATGATCGGCACCACGCCGATCTTCAGGTCCACATGGCGCGCCAGATCGACGGTCTCGGTCTTCACGCAGCCGTGCAGGCCTTCGTAGAACAGCAGGTCGGCATCGGCTGGCGTGTCGATCCAGCCGGTGAAGGTGCCGGCCGGCTGGTTGTAGGGCGCGGCCTCGTTGTCGTTGTGCAGGTAGTAGCGGGTCTGGGCGCGGCCGGTGCGGCCAAAGGCGGCGAACTGGCGCTCCAGCTCATCCCACACATTGCCGTCCGGGCCGAAGTGGCTGAACGGCCGGTGCTCGGCTTCGGCCTTGGCGACCTCGGCCTTCATTTCCACGCGGCCGTAGCGGTGGAAGGCGTCGCCCTCGACCACGGCGGCCTTCACGCCCTCGCGGCGAAAGATGTTGTCGAAGGTGCGCTTGACGGTGGTGGTGCCCGCGCCGCTGGAGCCGGTCACGACGATGATCGGATGCTTCTTGCTCATGTTCTTGTCTCCTCCGTGCCGCGCCTTCAGGCGTGCGCGTTCACGTACAGCGATCGGGTCTTGAAGAGTTGCAGCGACACGTTGGCGCTGGTGTCGGCGTGGTAGTCGACGATGCGCGCCACTTCCTCCGCCGAGCCGAAGATGAGCGGCACGCGCTGATGCAGGCCGTCGGGCTTCACGTCGAGGATGGGATGGCAGCCGGTCACCGCATGCGCGCCGGCCTGGGCCATCACGAAGGCGACCGGATTGGCCTCGTACATCAGGCGCAGCCGGCCGGCCTTGCGCGGTTCCTTGTTGTCGCGCGGATAGAGGAAGACGCCGCCGCGCGTGATGATCCGGTGCGCCTCGGCGACCATGCTGGCGACCCAGCGCATGTTGAAGTCGCGGCTGCGCGGGCCTTCGACACCGGCCACGCACTCGGCCACATAGCGCTGCACCGGCGCTTCCCAGAAGCGTTCGTTCGACGCGTTGATCGCGAACTCGCGGGTGGCGGTCGGCACGCGGATCTCGTCGCGCGTCAGCACCCATTCGCCGTCGGCCGGGTTGAGCGTGAAGCTGGCTGCGCGCCCCGCGACCGCCACCACCAGCGCCGTGGCCGGGCCGTACACCGCATAGCCGGCGGCGAGCTGGTTGCGACCGGCTTGCAGAAAGTCGTCGGCCGCCGGTTCGCGACCTGGCTCGGGATGCGGCAGCACCGAGAAGATCGTGCCGATCGAGATGTTGGCGTCGATGTTGCTGGAGCCGTCGAGCGGATCGAACAGCACCAGATGCCAGCCGTCCGACGAATGGCGCGCCGAGACGATGGCTTCTTCCAGCTCCTCGCTCGCATAGCCGGCCACGCTGCGGCAGCCTTCCATCGCGGTCGACAGCAGCTCGTTGGTGTAGACGTCGAGCCGCTGTTGCGTCTCGCCCTGCACATTGCTGCTGCCGGCGCTGCCCACCAGGCCGATCAGCGGACCTTGCCGCGTGGCCTCGGCGATCAGCTGGCAGCCGCCGGCAATCGCCAGCACGGTCTCGGTCAGGCCGCTGTCGCCGCCATGCCGGTCGAGCCAGTCCTTCAGTTCGTCGCTCATGCTGTTTCCCTCTGGTTGTCGTCGAATTCGTTGGCCGCAGCGCTGCCGGCGTCGCCCGCGAAAACGCGGCTGGCGAGCACATCGGCGGCGGTGAGCGTGGTGAGGTCGTCCGCGCTGAGTACGCGGTCGCGGTCGGCAAACAGCCGGCCGGCCTGGCGCAGCCGGGCCCGGTCGAGCGCATTGCGCACGCTGCGGGCATTGGCGAAATGCGGCTGGCCGATGCGCTTGTCGAGATAGCGCGAGAAGGCTTCGCGCGCGCCGTCGTCGAAGCGGTAGTGCCGCTGCGACAGCATGGTTTCGCCGATGGTCAGCAGCTCGTCGCGGCCGTAGTCGGGAAAGTCGAGGTGATGCGCGATGCGCGACGACATGCCCGGATTGCTCTCGAAGAAGGTGTTCATGCGGTCGGCATAGCCGGCCAGGATCACCACCAGGTCGTCGCGGTTGTTCTCCATCACCTGAAGCAGTATTTCGATGGCCTCTTGGCCGTAGTCGCGCTCGTTCTCGGGCCGGTACAGGTAGTAGGCCTCGTCGATGAACAGCACGCCGCCCATCGCCTTCTTGAGGATTTCCTTGGTCTTGGGCGCGGTGTGGCCGATGTACTGGCCCACGAGGTCGTCGCGCGTCACCGCCACCAGATGACCCTTCCGCACATGGCCGAGGCGATGAAGGATTTCGGCCATGCGCATCGCCACCGTGGTCTTGCCGGTGCCGGGGTTGCCGGTAAAGCACATGTGCAGCGACGGCGTTTCGGCCTCCAGCCCGAGGTTGCGGCGCAGCCGGTCGATGACGAGCAGCGCGGCGATCTCGCGCACGCGGGTCTTGACCGGCACCAGGCCGACGAGGTCGCGGTCGAGTTCGTCGAGCGTGTCCTCGATGCGGGTCTCGGCGAGCACGCCGGCCACGGTGTTGGGCGGCGCGGGTTGCGCGGCCGGCTCGGCGGCGGCCGGCTTCGCTGCGGCCGTGGCCGGCTGGGCGGCGCCGGCCGCAGCGGTATTGCGCGTGGCCTGCAGGAAGGGCGCGGTGCCGTAGGGCAGGTCGGTGCGCGCATTCATGCAAGGCTCCCCACCAGCTGGCGCGGGCCGGCCGCCGGCAGCGAGATGGTGTCGTCGCCGAGCGGCTGGGGCTGGCTGTCGAAGGGCGCGAGCGCATTGCGCAGCTGGCGGATCGCCTCGAAGCGGTCGGCCGGCTTGAAGATCGCCGAACCCGCCACGAAGGTGTCGGCGCCGGCGCTGGCCGCGCGGCCGATGTTCTCGGCCGTGATGCCGCCGTCGACCTCGATGCGGATGCTGCGGCCGCTGGCCTCGACGATGCGGCGCGCGCGTTCGATCTTGCGCAGCGATGCATCGATGAAGCTCTGGCCGCCGAAGCCCGGATTGACGCTCATGATGAGCACCAGATCGACCTTCTCGACCACCCATTCCAGCAGGTCGAGCGGCGAGCCGGGATTGAAGGCCAGCCCGGCCTTGCAGCCCGCCGCGCGGATCGATTGCAGCGTGCGGTCCACATGCTGGGTGGCCTCGGGATGGAAGCTGATGTAGTCGGCGCCGGCGGCTGCAAACGCTGCCGCGAGCGAATCGACCGGCGTGGTCATCAGATGCACATCCATCGGCGCCGAGCTGCCGTCGGCGCGCCGGGTGTGGCGCTTGAGCGCCTCGCAGACCATCGGGCCCACGGTGAGATTGGGGACGTAATGGTTGTCCATCACGTCGAAATGGATCCAGTCGGCGCCGGCCGCGATGACTTCGCGGGTCTCATCGCCGAGACGGGCGAAATCGGCCGACAGCAGGCTGGGGGCGATGCGGAACTTCGACATGGCGTTTCATCCGGCAAGGGCTCCGCCACGACGCCCGGCAGGAGCGGGCGAAGGGCGGTGCGGAAGGAAAAACTGCGGGCGCGCGGGGCTGGGCCGCGAGGCAATGCAGCCAGCCGCGATCGGGCTCGCAGAAACGGTCAGGCCTGACGGAGGCGGACGGTGCGGCGCCGCTGCGCGGGCCGGAGGCGGAGGGAACGCCGCCGGTCAGCGCGAGGGAGGCCGCGCAGGCGTCGGGCAGTGCCGGGGCCGGCGCCTGCGCGGGCGGTGCCGCGCCGTCCGCGCGTCAGCCCTTGGCGCCGTAGCGCTCGCGTTCGGGCTGGTTGGTGGCGTAGGAGCGCACCGAGTAGCGCATCGTGCGGCCGACCGTGTCCATGCGTTCGAGCTGGAAGCCGGGCTCGACCGCCGGACGATTGACGATGAAGCTCATCGTGATCGTCTCGACGTTGCGCGTGGAGTCGAAGGCCATCATGCGGATGTAGTGGCTCGGGAAGGTTTCGCGGCAGGCCTTCAGTTCCAGCATCACGCCGGCGGCGTCATGCAGATCGAACATCGGGTGGCCGAACATTTCCCAGTAGGTGTTGCGCGGGTGCGGATCGTCGGTGTACTCGACGCTCCAGGCATAGCCCTTCTCAAGGCCGTATTCGATCTGGGCCGAGATTTCCTCGTCGGTCAGGTCGGGCAGAAAGCTGAACTGGCCTTGCGTGAGGCGGCCGGTCGGGTTGGTCATCATGGTCGTGTCTCCTCGGATTCGGTGGGCTGCCCGCGCGGCTCGCATGGCCGATGGCGTGGCGGTCGCGGCGGGCTCGGGCGTCGTTCAGGCCACGCTCGGCGTCACGGCGTAATCGCTGGTGTCGGTGGACGTGTAGTTGAAGCTGATCTCGCCCCAGGTATCGAGCGCCTGCTTGAGCGGCGAACACCATTGCGCGGCGGCGCGGAGGATTTCCGGGCCTTCGTTCTTGATGTCGCGGCCTTCGTTGCGCGCCTTGACCATGACTTCGAGCGCCACGCGGTTGGCGGTCGCGCCGGCCTGGATGCCCTGCGGATGGCCGATCGTGCCGCCGCCGAACTGGAGAATCACGTCGTCGCCGAACAGGTCGATCAATTGATGCATTTGCCCTGCATGAATGCCGCCCGAGGCGACCGGCATGATCTTCTTGAGGTCGGCCCAGTCCTGGTCGAAGTACAGACCGCGCGGCAGATCCTGCTTGGTGAACGAGTCGCGGCAGACGTTGTAGTAGCCCTGCACCGTCATCGGGTCGCCTTCGAGCTTGCCGACCGCCGTGCCGGTGTGAAGGTGATCGCAGCCGGCCAGGCGCAGCCACTTGGCAATCACGCGGAAGCTCACGCCGTGGCTCTTCTGCCGGGTGTAGGTGCCATGACCGGCACGGTGCATGTGCATGATCATGTCGTTCTTGCGGCACCAGTTGGCCATGCTCTGGATCGCGGTCCAGCCGATCACGAGGTCGACCATGATCACGACCGAGCCGAGTTCCTTGGCGAATTCGGCGCGCTCGTACATGTCTTCCATCGTCGCGCCGGTGATGTTGAGGTACGAGCCCTTCACCTCGCCCGTGGCGGCGCTGGCCTTGTTGACCGCGTCCATCACGTACAGGAAGCGGTCGCGCCAGTGCATGAACGGCTGCGAGTTGATGTTCTCGTCGTCCTTCATGAAGTCGAGGCCGCCCTTGAGGCCTTCGTACACCACGCGGCCGTAGTTGCGACCGCTCAGGCCGAGCTTGGGCTTGGTGGTGGCGCCGAGCAGCGGACGGCCGAACTTGTCGAGCCGTTCGCGTTCGACCACCAGGCCGGTCGGCGGGCCCTTGAAGGTCTTGACGTAGGCAACCGGGATGCGGATGTCTTCGAGCCGCGCGGCCTTGAGCGGCTTGAAGCTGAACACGTTGCCGATCAGGCTCGCCGTCATGTTGGCGATCGAGCCTTCCTCGAACAGGATGATGTCGTAGGCGACCCAGGCGAAGTACTGGCCGGGATTGTTGGGCACCGGCTCGACCTTGTAGGCCTTGGCGCGGTAGCTGTCGCAGGCGGTCAGGCGGTCGGTCCAGACGACGGTCCAGGTGGCGGTGCTCGATTCGCCGGCGACCGCTGCGGCGGCCTCGATCGGATCGACGCCATCCTGCGGCGTGATGCGGAACAGGCACAGCGTGTCGGTGTCCTTCGGCACGTAGTCGGCATCCCAGTAGCCCATCTGGCGGTACTTCAGGACACCGGCGCTGTAGCGCTTCTTCGCGTCGGTGATGACGCCTTGGTCCACGGCAGTGTTCATGCTGTCTCCTCTCGTCGAGCGGTGGTTGTCGTTCGTTGAGAGGAAGTCTCGGCGTGACATCCGTTCAGGAAAAGTCAAACTTGCTTACCGCTGACGTAAGCTTTGGCTGATGAATCAATCCGCCAATCGCCGATGAAGAACGTCACCTTCCGCCAACTGCGCGTGTTCAACGAGGTGGCGCGGCATCTGAGCTTTGCGCGCGCCGCCGAGGAGCTGCATCTCACGCCGCCGGCGGTGTCGATGCAGGTGAAGGAGCTGGAAGAGAACGTCGGCATGCCGCTGTTCGACCGCAGCGGCCGCACCGTGTCGCTCACGACCGTGGGCGAATACGTGCTGGTCTACGCCCGCAAACTGCTCGGCACGCTGCGCGACGCCGAGGACTTGCTGGCGCGCTTGCAGCGCATCGACGTGGGTCTGCTGCACATCGGCATGGTGAGCACGGCGAGCCATTTCGTGCCGCGCCTGCTGGCCGATTTCACGCGCGAGCATCCGGGCGTGGAAGTGCGCATCAGCGTCGGCAACCGCGAGCAGCTGATGGCGATGATGACGCGCAACGAGGTCGAGCTGGCCATCATGGGCCGGCCGCCCAAGGAGGTGGCGACGCGCGCCGAGCCCTTCGCCGCGCATCCGCATGTTTTTGTTGCGCCGCCAGATCATCCGTCGCTCAACGTCGGTCATCCGCCGGTGCATGCGCTGGCGCCCTACAACTTCATCGTGCGCGAGCGCGGCTCGGGCACGCGCGCGGCGATGGAGCATTTCTTCGAGGAGGCGCGCTTCACGCCCAACGTGGCGATGGAAGTGGCCGGCAACGAGGTCATCAAGCAGGCGGTCATGGCCGGCATCGGGCTCAGCGTGCTGTCGCTGCACACGCTGGGGCTGGAGCTGGACGCCGGCCGCATCGCGGTCATCGAGGTGGAAGGCACGCCGATCGTGCGCAGCTGGAACCTGGTGCATGTGCAGAGCCGCACCCTGTCGCCGGTGGCCGAGGCCTTCCGCTACTACGTGCTTGAGCATGGCGAGGCGCTGCTAGCCCATGAATTTGGTGCGCTGCAACCGCGCCGCACCGGCAACTGAGGCCGTCGTCAGTGGCGCTTGCCGACGCTGAACTGCTCGCAGAAACCGCGCAGCAATGCGACCGCGCCATAGTTGTCGGTCAGCGTGTCCAGCGTCACCGGCGGGCATTCGTCGCGGCAGAGCACCACCGGCTCTCCGAGGCCGTCGAGATGGATCAGGCCGAGCGACCAGGCGGCAAAGCTGCGCGTGGGCACCGGCGTGTCGATGAGGGTGATGACATTGGTGTGGCGCGGGTCGCGGCAGATGGAGCCGTACACCGCCACGATGGCGTCGGACGGCCCTTCGATGGCCTGCATGAAGTTGCCGTCGCGGTAGAGCAGCAGGCCGGTGATGCCGAGCTGCGCATTGCGGTCGCGGCTTTGCACCAGCAAGGCGGCAATGTCGGCTTCCGTCATGGGCTGGGTGGCGCTGCTGACGTAAAGCACCAGTTGTAAGTGAGTCATTGCCGGGCGGGTTCGGGGGAGTGATCGTTCCCGGCTTGGCAGATCGGGACGGCGTGCGTGCCGGATTGTCCGTATAGCTTCGGGTCAGTGACGACTCGAGCGTGCAATTTCGTGCGGCGCCGCAGCAATTTCCGCCATACGGCTTTCACGAGGGTTGCAGCGGCAACATCGGCGCGATTTTTTCGAGCGGCAGCTCGACCGTGAATACCGCGCCGCCGCCCGGCGCGCTGGCCGCCAGCAGCCGTCCGCCGTGCTGCTCGACGATGCCGTAGCTGATCGACAGTCCCAGTCCCGTGCCCTTGCCGACCGGCTTGGTCGTGTAGAAGGGATCGAAGATGCGACCGAGCAGCGGCGCCGGAATGCCCGGCCCGTTGTCGGCAAAGCGCACGCTCACCGTGCCGGCATCGAGCCGGCTGGCGGCGATGTCGAGCGCCGGCGCCTCGACGCCGGCGGCGCTGGTCGCATCCCAGGCGTTCTGGATCAGGTTCATGAATACCTGCATCAGCTGGCCGGCCGAGCCATGCACCAGGCAGCCGTCGAAGCCGCGCTGGGTGACCGCAAACCGCCCGCCCGTGCCCTTGCCGACCCACAGCACCGCGCGCGCCACCACGTCGGCCAGATCGACCGCGCGTGCCTCCTCGCGGTCCATCGCCGAGAAGCGCTTGAGCCCGGCGACGATCTCGGCGGTGCGGGTCGCGCCTTCGAGCGTGCCCTCGATCAGCGACGGGAAATCGGCCAGCGTCCGGTCGATCTTGAGATGGGCGCGCAGCCGTTCGGCCTCGGCGGGCGGCACCTCGGCATGCAGCGCCGCCAGGTAGTCGCCGAGCCGTTCGCAATAGCGCTTGAGCGCATGCACATTGCCGAGCACGAAGCTGATCGGATTGTTCAGCTCATGCGCCACGCCGGCCACCAGCCGGCCGAGCGAGGCCATCTTTTCGGAGTGCAGCAGCTGGGCCTGGGTCTGCTTGAGCGCGTTGTGCGCATCCTGCAACTGCTGATAGGCGCGGCGCAGCTCGCCGACCGGCCGGCCGACGAACACGAAGCCCGAGCGCTGGCCGTTGGCGTCGAAGCGCGACGAGCAATGCACCTCGACCGGCACCGCATTGCCGGCGGCATCGCGCAGATGCAGTTCGACGGGCTCGCGCGCCGCGCGCGGCCCGGCCAGCGCCGCGCTGTGCGTGAGCGCGCGCACGGCGGCCTCGTCGTCGGGCCGCGCCAGCAGCTCGGCCATGCGCCGGCCGCGCAGCTCGGCCTCGCTGCGGCCGACCAGATCGCGCAGCGCATCGTTGCTGTCCTGGATCTCGCCGTTCTCGGCGCAGGCCAGCACCAGATCGCTCATCGCGCTCAGCACGCTGAAGATGAAGCGGTGCGATTCCTCCAGCTCGGCGTTCTTCTGCTCGAGCGCGATCTCATCCTCGATCAGGCGCGAATACACCTCGTCCATCTTGTGGATGACATCGACCCAGGCGGCCTCGTCGAGGCCCTCGGCGGGCGGGTGCGGCGGCACAGGCGGGGCGGTCATGGCTTGAGGCGGATCAAGGAGGCGCGATGCGACGGCACGGTTTTCGCTGAAACCGGCTGCAAACGGCAGGCGGCGCCGGGATTTGTCGGGTTGGCTTCAAAACCTACAGCACGGCGCCGCCGCCGGAAACAGCGCGATGCAGCGACATCGCGACATGGCGCGAACTCCGATTCAACTCACTCAGGCATCCCGGGAGCACGAAGATGGCCACCACCACCTACAAGACGCTGGTCGATACCAGGACCACCCCCGAGGGCGCGGCCCTCGTCGTGTGCGAAGGCACGCGCAAGGGCAGCTACAACGACACCTGCCGCGGCACGGTGTTCCAGTGCGAATGCGGCGCCACCGGCTGCCAGCAGACCAAGGACCATCTCTGCTCGGACCAGGGCTTCAGCATGAGCGGCAAGTGCTACAAGTGCGGCGTGTCCAACAAGTTCAAGGCCTTGGCCATCGGTGCCTATGTCAACCAGGCCGAGTTCTGGGCCAAGTACAGCGAAAAGGCGTAAATCATGACGACCCCGACCGAAATCACGCCGATGCCCATCAGCGGCGAAGCCACGTTCGTGAAGTTGACGGCCGACGGCCGCAAGGTCGAGGTCATCGGTGATTTCGTCTGTCTCAATGGCGTGCCCGAAGCGGGCGCGCTGGTCGAGATCGGCGAGCACCCGAACCGTCAGGCGATCCGTGCCGCCGTTCCGGGCGCGACCCATGTCGCTGGCCGCATTCCGCTGCGCCACGACGAGGCCGCGATCGCCAACGCCGCGCTGACGGCTGCCAAGCGCAAGGTCGATGCCGATCCGGTGTCGATCAACGAGCGCATCCGCAAGGCCGTGTTCGCGCGCCAGCGCGACAACGGCGTCGAGTAAGCCTTCCGCCGGCCGGCCCGTCGGGTCGGCGCATTGCGCAACGGCGCACCGTGTTTCGGCACGGTGCGCCGTTGTCGCGTCTGCGGCCGGCGTCTGCGACCGGTGCCGGGGCGTCGGCGGCGGTCGGTGTCAAACTCGGCGCTTCTCCGGCGCGGCAGCTGCGGCGCCGGCATTTTTCCCTCACCGGACTTCATCGAGCCCCTGGCATGCCGATCGCCGAACTCTCCCTCGTCGCGCTGCTTTATCTGCTGCTGACCGTGCTGCTGTGGCGCTTCGTGGCGCGCGCCGGCGCGGCCGAGCCCGCCGCCGTCCTGGCCGCGCTGCCGCCGCCGCCGCGCCTGGGTATCGGGCTGCGGCTGGCCGAGCTGGCCGTGGTGCTGGGCCACGGCTATGTGCTGTTCGCCGTGATGCTGGCCGGCCATCAGCTGTGGTTCAACTTTGCCGCCGCCATCTCGTTCATGGTGCTGGTCGGCTGCGCGGCCCAGCTGGTCAACCAGCTGTTCCTGCCGGTCAACCTGTTTGGCGTGGTGATGTTCCCGCTCGGGCTGGCGTCGACGCTGCTGCTGCTGGCCTTTCCGCCGCCGGTGCTGCGGCTGGAGGCCGGCTATACGCCGCTGCTCGGCATCCACTTTCTGCTGGCGATGCTGGCCTATGGCGTGCTGTGCGTGTCGGCCATCTATGCCTGCGGCATCTTCGTGCTCGACCGGCTGCTGCATGTGGCGCCGGGCGGCCGCCGCTTCGAGGCGCTGCTGCGGCTGGCGCCGCCGCTGCTGCAACTCGAAGGCATCCTGTTCGGCAGCATCTTCGTCGGCTTCGGCCTGCTTACGGCCAGCATCGTCACCGGGCTGGTGTTCTACGAACAGATGTTTGCCCAGCCATTCCGGCTCGATCACAAGTTCGTGTTCTCGCTGCTGTCGTGGGCGGTGTTCGCGGTGCTGCTGCTCGGGCGCTGGCGTTTCGGCTGGCGCGGCCGGGTGGCGATGCGTCAGGTGCTGGCCGGCTTCGCGCTGCTGTTCCTCGGCTATATCGGATCGAGCTTCGTGTTGCAGGTGCTGCTGCATCGGGGCTGAATGCCGCCGCGCCGGCCGCGAGTCGGGCCGGCGCGGCGGCGTTCAGGGCAGCCAGGCCGGCTTGGCAAAGCGCGCGCTGGTCACCAGCGTGTCGTCGCTGAGCGTGCGCAGGAAGGCGACGAGATCGGCCTTGTCCTGCGCGGTGAGATCGATGTTGCCGATCAGGTCGCTCTTGTACGGATTGAGTCGGCCATCGCCGGCATGGGCGCCGCTGGCGATGTTGCGACCGCCGGCGGCATAGAAGTCGAGCACTTCCTCCAGCGTGGCGATGCTGCCGTCATGCATGTAGGGCGCGGTGAGCGCCACATTGCGCAGGCTGGCGGCGCGGAAGGCGCCCATGTCGGCGGCCTTGCTCGTGAACTCGAACAGCCCCCGGTTGGGATAGGGGAAGGCGCCGGTGCCGCCGAGGTTGTACAGGCCGGTGTTGTGGAACGGCGTCTCGACCGAGCCCTGGCCCACGTAGCGGATCTGGTCGTTGAAGTTGAAGCTGCCGTGGCAGTGGAAGCACTCGGCCTTCTCGCCCATGAACAGCTGCATGCCGCGCAGCTCGGCCGCGCTCAGCGTGGCCTTGCCGGCCAGATAGCGGTCGTAGCGCGAGTCGGCGCTGGTCAGGCCGCGCTCGAAGCTGGCGATGGCCTTGATGATGTTGCCGATGCCGATCTGCTCGCTGCCGCCACCGAAGGCGGCGGCAAACAGCTGCACATAGCGCGCGTCGGCGGCAAAGCGGCCCAGCACCTCGGCCAGGTTGGCGTCGGTGATGCCGAGCTCGACCGGATCGGTGCCGAACAGCGGCACTTCCATCTGGTGTTCGAGCGTGACCAGCGTGGGATTGGCCCAGGTGAGCGTGGCATGGAAGGCCGCATTGCCGAGCGGCTGGGCATTGCGCGGATGGGTCTGGCCGGTCGAGCCGATCGCCTGCGGCCGGCCGTCGGTGAAGGCGCGCGCCTGCTCGTGGCAGCTCGCGCAGCTCTGCGTGCCGTTGCCCGACAGCCGGGTGTCGTGGAACAGCGCGCGACCGAGTTCGAACTTGGCTTCGGTGTAGGGGTTGTCGGCCGGCACCACCATCTGCGGCAGGCCGGCGGCGGCCGGGATCGAGGGCGTGGCATGGCTGTGGGCGACGCCGTTGCCGCCCGAGCCGCCGGCGCTGCACGCGGCCAGCAGCAGCGCCAGCGCGCCGGCCGCAGCAAGCTGCGCGGCCGGCCTGCCGGCGCGCGCCCGGATGTCGGGATGCGCGCCGCCCATCACTTGCTCGCCGCGATGAACAGCGCCTGGCTCGTGCTGCCGCCGGCGACCGGGGCGCCGGTCGCCAGGTCGATCTTCATGTTGGCGAAGATCGGCACGCAGTCGAGATCGGTGCTGCCCGACATGCAGCCGGCGGCGCCGCCCTGATCCAGCGCCAGATTGGTGTTGGCGAACAGCGCATTCAGGTTCAGCACCACCTTCTGCGAGTCGAGGTTGAAGCTCGCGAGCTTGACCGGCATGCGGTTGCTGTTGGTGCAGGTGTAGCCGGTGCTGCTGGCGCTGTCGGCCGCGCAGCCGGTCGAGCCGAGGTGGGTGTACCAGGTGGTGGCGGTGCCGCTCGGGCGCGCGATGCCGCCGGCCGGATCGACTTCGATCTTGAGGAACTTGCGGCCGTACTGCCACGACCAGGCCATCGCCACCACGTTCAGCGGCGCGGCGGCGGCGGCGTAGTCGGTGTGGTTGACCGACTCGGGCACGCCGACCTCGAACTCGATGCCGGTATAGCTGCCGGCCGCCACCGTGCCGGTGATGCTGGCGTTGAGCGTCATGGCGCTGCCGCCGCACACGGCGGTGCTGCCGTCGTTGAAATTGAGCAGCGCGACGCCGCTGCCCTGGAAGCTGTTGCCGGCGAGCGTGAGCGGCGCGGTTGTGCCGCTGGCGGTCACCAGCCTGACGTTGGACACGTAGAAGCGCAGGTCGCGCAGCGTGGCCGCGACCGCCGGGCTGCCGAGCGAGCCGAGCGTGCTGCCGCAGCGCGCCGGGCTGCCGTTGGCGATGGCGTCGAAGGCGATGGTCACGGTCTGCGGCCCGCTTGAGACGCTGCCGCCGTCGCCGCCACCGCCGCAGGCGGCGAGCAGGCTGGCGAGCGTGGTGGTGGCGAGAACGAGACTGGCGTGGCGAAGGGTGTTCATGCGGTGTTCCTGATTCGATGTGATGTGCGGTGTCAGAAGCGCTGGCTCAGCCCGAGCGACAGCGCCCAGCGCGGCGCGAGCTGCACGCCGTTGACATTGCTGGCGACGGGGATCTGCACGAAGCCGTAGCCCTGAAGGCCGGGCGCGAGCGGCGCCGACAGGCCGGGACTCAGGGCCAGCGTGCGGCCGCCCGAGTTGTCGGGTTCGGCGGCGGCGCCGGCATCGCGGGCGCGCTGCTGCCAGTTGAGCTGGACCATCGGCGCGACCGCGCCCAGGTCGGCGCGCAGGCCCAGATCGAGGCCGAGCTTGTGGCCGGGCTTGAACTCGTCATGCCGGTTCAGCGCCTGCTCCAGCTGGGCTTGCGCAAACCAGCTCAGGCCGGTCTGCGGCAGCAGGCCGCGCCAGTAGCCGCCCAGGATCAGGTCGGTCGTGCCGGTGCCGGGTTGCAGCGCGCGCTCGGCCGGCGTGTTGTCGCCATTGCGCACATCGGTGCTGCCGGTGGGCAGCTTGACGCCGGCAATCAGCCCGAGGCTGCCGGCGCTGGCGGTGTCGCCCAGCAGCGCCGACTGCCAGCGGCCGGTCACCCGCGCATCGCCGGGCTTGCGGAAATGCCAGTTCACCGGCGCGCCGTCGGCCAGGTGGTCGTGCACCCGGTCGATGAAGGGCAGTTGCAGCGACAGCCCCCAGTGGGCGTCGAAGCCGTAGTCGAGGCTGGCGGTCACGCGCTGGGTGCGGGTGCGCTGCTCGACCTCGCTGCTGTCTTCCAGATCGGACGGCGCGATGGTCGACGCGCCGCGTTGCAGCCGGTTCTGCTGCACCAGTTCGTAGCGCAGATCGCCGCGCCAGCCGTGGTCGAGCCAGGCGCCCTGGACGGCAAAATCGGTGTTGACTAGGCAGAACGCCGAGCCGCAGGACGCCTGCGCGACGGGCACGGCGAGCAGGCCGGCCAGCGCAAGGCTGGCGGCCAGGGAATGACGCAGATTCATGGGAACTCTCAGTGGCGATGCTGATGCGGGGAATCGGTGGCGGGCGTGGTGAGCGCGCGCACGGTGGCCGTCACCTCGATCTGGCGCCGGGTGCTGCCGTCGTCGATCAGCAGGGTCAGCGGCAGTGTCGCGCCCTCGGCGGCGGGCGCCTTGAGGCCGTTGAGCATCAGGTGAAAGCCGCCCGGCGCGAGGCTGACCGGCGTGCCAGCCGGCAGGTCGATGGCGGCGACCGGGCGCATCTTCTTCACGCCGGCTTCCTCGATCGATTCATGCAGCTCGACGCTGGCGGCGGCCGGCGAAGCGGCACCGACCAGCCGCGCCGGCGTGGCCGAGGTGAGGGTGAGGAAGGCGCCGGTGGCGGTCAGGCCCGGCACGCTGGCGCGCACCCAGGCGTCGGTGACGGCGATGTGCGCGGCGGCGGCCGAGGCGGTGCCGCCGGGCGCGACCGCGGACGTGCCGGCGGCGGCCAGCCGCAAGGGTTCGTCGGGCGGAAAGGCGGCGGACGCGAAGCCGCCGCCGGCATGGACAACCAGCGATGCAGTGGCCAGCAGCGCGCCGGCGACGAGCGCCTGCGCGGCCTTGCGGCCGGAGATGACGGACATGGAAAACCTCGACTGAAAGCGGACGCGAACAGTCGTGGCGCGCCGGGGCCTTCAGGCCGGGCGCACTACGACGGACGGGAGCGGATCAGGCGAGGAGGGGCGGGGCGCGCGGATTGGCCGAGCGCCAGATGGGCAGCGGCTGGGCCGAGTGCAGAAACAGCGCCGGCAGCGCATGGCTGGCCGGGCCGAACAGGGCGAAGACGGGCGCGGGCGGCAGCAGACCGTGACCGCCGGCGGGGTTGACGCAATAGCCGCAATGATCGAGCTGGAGCGCGCCGTGGCTGTCGTGCGAGTGGTCGGCCTCGGCCGGCGCGGCGCGCAGCCAGACCGGCTCGCTGCGGCTGCCGTCGGCGCGGCAGACCTCCACCAGCAGCGGCGCCTCGGCCTGCGCCGCGAGCCAGCGCGACACCGTCGGCGCGAGCGCCGCCATCAGCATCGCCAGGCAGGCGAGACCGAGGGCGAGGCGCCGCAGGGCGCTGACGGAGCGAAAGGGCATCGGCCAAAAGTAACACGACGTGTCGGCCCGGCCGACCGACATCAGGCCGCGCGCAGGGCTGCGGGCAATTGCCCAGCCAGCCCGGCGCTGCGGCCGGCGAGAATTGCGCCGCCGGCCCGCGCGCCGCCCGCGCGGGAACTTGTGGCCCGCGCCGCACCCAAGTCGAAGCCGCCCCGGCCGATTCCGCCTTTCGCCGCCATGACCGATTCCAGTTCCGCTCCTCTGCTTCTTGGCGTCGATTTCAGCTCGGCGCCGAGCCGCCGCAAGCCCATCGTCGCGGCGCGCGGCCGGCTCGGCGCGGGCGGTTTGTTCGTGCTGGAGCGCATCGACGAACTGCCCACGCTCGACGGCTTCGAGCAGCTGCTGGCGACGCCCGGGCCCTGGGTCGGCGGCTTCGACTTTCCGTTTGGCTGGCCGCGCGAACTGGCGCTGGCCGAAGGCTGGCCCGGCGCCGCCGAGGGCGACTGGCGCGCGCTCATGGCACACAGCTGCGCGATTCCGCGCGCCCAGCTGCGCGAGCGCTTTCGCGCGTTCTGCGCCGCGCGGCCGGCCGGCGGCAAGTTCGCGCACCGCGCGGTCGACCGCGTGGCCGGATCGAGTCCGTCGATGAAATGGGTCAATCCGCCGGTTGCCTGGATGCTGCATGCCGGCGTGCCAAGGCTGATGGCGGCCGGCGTGAGCCTGCCCGGCCTCGGGCTGGACGGCGGCGATCCGGCGCGAGTGGCGCTGGAGGCCTATCCGGGCGTGCTGGCGCGCCATCTCACGCGCGCCAGCTACAAGAGCGACGACCGGCGCCGGCACACGGCCGAGCGCGCCGGCGTGCGGGCTCAGCTGCTGGCGGCGGCCTGCGCCGGCGGGCTGGGGCTGGCGGTGCGCTTGAGGTTGCCGGCGGCCGAGGCGGCGGCGCTGATCGAGGACGGCAGCGGCGACCGGCTCGATGCGCTGCTGTGCGCGCTGCAAGCCGCCGAAGCCACGCTGCGGCCCGACTGGGGCCTGCCGGCGCGGGTCGATCCGGTGGAAGGCTGGATGGCCGGCCTGCCGGCGCCGACCGTGCTCAGTTGAGCACCACGCCGGCGCGCTCGCGCAGGCCATGCGCCAGCTGCCGCTGGCCGGGCGTGAGCGCGATGGCGGCCATGCGGTCGAGCTGCTCGGGCAGGTTGGCGCGGCAGCGGGCGCGCCAGTGCGCGGGCAGCTCGCGGTCGACCGCGGTATCGAGCAGCACCCGGGTCGCGGTGGCGGCGGCTTCCCACGGGTCGAGCTTGCCGAACCGCACCATCAGCCCGGCGACCTGCACGTACTGGTCGATCATTTCGGGATGCTCGGGATGCAGCGCGCAACGCACGCGCATCGCGACGAAGTTCCATTTCTGGCGGTCGTCCAGGTTGCAGAAGTAGGTCATGGCGGCGGCTCGGCGGCGGGAATGCGGAGGAGCGCGCAGCATCCGCGCGCGCGGGCGCGGTGCCGTTGCGCGCAATCAAGCCCGGGCCGGTTCGTGCGGGTCGGTGTCGTGCCGTCGTTGCGCCGCCGGCCCGCCAGCGCGGTCGCCTCAGCGCGCCGGCAGCTTCACCCGCGTGCACAGCCACACGGCGCCGGTCGTCACCGCAAAGCCGGCCAGCGCCAGCGGCGCCAGCCGTTCACCGAACACCGCCAGCCCCATCGCCGCCGCCACGCCCGGCACCAGATAGAACAGGCTCGCCACCCGGGCCGCGCTGCCGGCGCGAATCAGCATCGACAGCATCGTCGCGCCCAGCAGCGAGTTGACCGCCACCAGCCAGCCCAGCGTGCCCGCCATGCCGGCCGATCCGTCGATCTGCAGCCCCTCGTGGCCGAGCGCCAGCGGCAGCGTGGCCAGCGCGGCGGCCACGTACTGCACGCAGGCGCCGCTGCGCAGGTCCATGCGGGCACAGAAGCGCTTCTGGTAGAGCGTGCCGAGCGACAAGCCGGCCAGCGCCAGCACGATCACGCCATAGGCGGCCACCGGCGCATGGCCGGTGTCGATCTTGTTGGCCACCACCAGCCCCACGCCGGCCAGCCCGGCCACCAGCCCCAGCCACTGGCGCGGCGTGGTGCGCTCGCCCAGCAGCGGCGCGGCCAGCACGGTGGTGGCGATCGGCATCATCCCCATGATGAGCGCCGACACGCCGACCGACACGCCCAGCGTCAGCCCGTAGTACAGCGCGTTGAAATGCACCGCCTGCGCCAGCAGCCCGGTGACGGCCAGATGCAGCAGCTCGCGGCCGCGCGGCCAGCGCGCCCGGGTGACGACCGCCGCCACGCCCAGGATCAGCGCCACCAGCGCGAACCGCAGGCCGCACACGGTGAGCGGACCGGCATGCGCCAGGCTCAGCTTGCCGGCGATGTAGCCGGTGCTCCAGAGGACGATGAAGATGCCGGGCAGGGCGCGCGGCGTGGTGAAGTGCGCGGGCGCGTTGGCCGTCGCATCGGGCATGGCTCGTCTCCGGCGGCTGCGTCGTGGCGCAACCTGTCGTCGGTGGCGGGCCGAGGACCGGCCCGCCGAGCGCGCGATGCTCGCCGCAGCGGCGGCGACGCACAAGTTGAAGCTTGTTACCGGTTGGGCGGCGCAGCGCGCCGCCCCCGGCCTCAGCGCATCGCCACCGTGGCGAGCGAGTCGAGCACGCGACCGAAGTGATGCAGCGACAGCGTCTGCATGTCGGGCTTGCGCGCCTGATCGTCGTAGCGGCGCAGGCGCACCGCGTCATAGGCGAACTCTTCATGCAGGAAGCGTTCGGCCTCGCTGGCGGTCATCGGGCCGCCCTGTTCGTCGAGGCTCATCTGCGATGGCATCGACAGCTGATGCCGGTAGTCGGGCTCGACCAGGCAGAGGTAGCGCTTGGCCGCCACATGCAGCCGGATCGGCTCCAGCACCGCCGGCTCGAACAGCTCGGCGAGCTGCTCGAAGGTGGCCTCGGCCGAGCGGGCGCCGTCGGGCAGCAGACGTTGCAGCGAGGCGATGTCGTGCAGGAAGCAGGCGGCGACGATTTCCGGCATTTCACCTGCCTCTTCTGCCAGGGTGGCGGTCTGCAAGGCGTGCTGAAGGTGGCTGACTGTCTCGGCGCCATAAGGGGCGGAGCCGTGGTGCGCGTAAAGGTCGAGGATGTCCTGCACGTCTCGAATCATGGCTGTCTCCCGATCAGGAATGCCCGCAGCCGCCGGCCGGGCCGAGCGTTCGGGCGGGGGTGAAAACGCTGGGGATGGGGGAAGCGCACGCCGCTATCGGTGCCGGCCATGCCGGCGGCCCCTGGCCCGGGCGCACGCCGGGCACGTAGCGATTTGACGGCGGAAACCAAGCGGTCCCGCCCTGTGCGAACGGCGAGATTGGGGGGATCGCCGGCGCGCTGCCATCGGCGTTTTCCACAGGCGCGAACCGGCGCCGGCTGGCACGGAATGCGCGCGAAAAACCCTGCGGTACGCGCGGAGAAACGCGCCGTCGCGTCAGCCCTGCGGACCGGTCAGACGCAGCTCGTCGGCGCTGGCGGCCAGGCTCCAGCCGCAGTCGCGCGCGAGCGCCGCCACATCGTCGAGCAGCAGCCGCAGTTCGCGCGGCGGCGGTGCCAGCGGCAAGGCGCGCGCGGCGCCGTCGGCGACCCGGCGCAGCACCACGACGATGCGCGCATCGCGGCTGTCGGCATCCAGCTCGATGCCGCCATCGGCCCAGGCGCCGTCGACGATGGCGAGCACCGCCGCCGCCGTCAGCAGCCGCAGCGCATGGCGCTCGGCGCCGGCATTGCGTTCGAGTGCGTGCGCCGCCACGCCGAGGCTGCGGCCGCGCAGCGAGCAGGCGCCCTGCAACAGCTCGGCCAGCTCGGCCAGCGTGGGGCCGACGGCCACCGGCGCCGGCGCGGCATCGAGCCAGGCCACCAGCCGCGCCTGGGCCTCGGCGAGCCGGGCCAGGCCGTCGTGCAGCGAGTCGAGCAGCACGGTCACGCGGGCAGTGTCGAGCGCGGCGCGGCGGGCCCGCGCGCGCGCGCCGCTCAGGTCGAGCTTGAGCACCGTCATCAGGTTGTTGAGGTCGTGCCGCAGCACCGGCGCCAGCCGCGCCATGACGACGAGCGCGAGGTCGCCCGGCGTGCGGGCCGGTGCGGGCGCGGCAGCGGGAAAGGGACTGGTTGCGCTGACAGATGCCATGGGGGATGCGGGGCTGCGTTGGAGCGATGCGCCGGTTTATCCCATCGGCATCCGGCCCGAAAAAGAGTTGCAAACGCGATGCGCACTGCTGCAACGCCATTTGCAACACTCGATGACGTTTGCCCGAACCGGGCTGAAATGCCGGATGCAGCCACCTGCCGCTTCAGGCCCATGACGTCCACTTCATCTTCCCTTCCCGCGCTGCACCAGGCGGCGTTTGCCCGCGTGCTGGCGCGCAACGTCGGGCTGCCGCTGCTGGTCTCGGCGCTCACCTCGGCGGTCTTCCTCGGCATCGTGTTCTACATGCTGTCGATGGCGCGCTGGGTCGAGCATGCCGACCTGACCATCGCGCGCGCCAATGCGGCGCAGAAGCTGCTGATCGATGCGGAGACCGGCATGCGCGGCTATCTGCTGACGGGCGTCGGCAACTTTCTGGAGCCGTATGCGCTGTCGAGCGCCGGCTTCGACGGCCAGCTGGCGGCGCTGCGCGAATTCACCGTGGGCGATGCCGAGCAGGCGGCGCGCATCGACCGCATCGCCGACCTGCACCGGCGCTGGGTCGTGTATGCCGAGGAGGTGGTGGCGCAGCGCCGCGACGGCGCCACCTTCGACGGCATCGCCGAGTTCGTCCGGTCGGAGCGCGGCAAGACGATGATGGATGCGATGCGCACCGAGTTCGCCGGCCTCATCGGCGCCGAGGAGGCGATGCGCGAGCAACGCAATGCCCAGGCCTCGGCCACCATCACCTATGCGGTGGCGGCCACGCTGCTGATCGGCCTGCTGTCGGGCGTCGGGCTGGCGCTCAATGGCCGGCGCCAGATCCGCAGCCTGGCCGAGCTTTACGGCGCCAGCCTCGACGCAGCCGCGCGCCATGCCCGGGCGCTGGAGCGCGATGCCTGGATGAGCGGCGGCGAGACCGAGCTGGCCGCCGCCAAGGCCGGCGAGCGCACGGCCGAATCCGTCGCCGCCGAGGTGCTGACCTTCTTTGCACGGCGCTTTGGCGCGACGCTGGGCGCGGCCTATCTCAGCCGCGATCTGGTCCACTTCGACCGCGTGGCGGTGCATGCCTTCACGCCCGACGCGGCGCATCCGGCGCGCATCGTGCGCAATGCCGGGCTGATCGGCCAGACCGCCGCCGACGGCCGACCGCGCGCGCTCGATGCGCTGCCCGACGACTATCTGCGCGTGACCTCGGCGCTCGGCGGCGCGGCGCCGCGCCATCTGCGGCTGTTTGCGGCGCACGGCGACCGCGGCGTCAACGCGGTGATCGAGCTGGGCTTCATGCAGCCGCCGCACGAGGCCTTCGACGAATTCGTGCAGACGGTGGAAGGCCGCATCGGCCGCGCCATCGACGCCGCGATCTACCGCGAGCGGCTGCACGACGTGCTCACCGAAACCCAGCGGCTCAACGAGGAATTGCAGGCCCAGCAGGAGGAGCTGAAGGTCGCCAACGAGGAGCTGGAGGAGCAGTCGCGGGTGCTGCGCGAATCGCAGGCGCGCATGGAGAACCAGCAGGCCGAGCTGGAGCAGAACAACGAGCAGCTCGACCAGCGCAACCAGCTGCTCGATGCGCAGAAGCGCCAGCTCGACGAGCGCAATGCCGCGCTGCGCGAGGCCCAGGCCCAGCTGCTGGCGCGCGCCGAGGAGCTGCAACGCGCGAGCCGCTACAAGAGCGAGTTCCTCGCCAACATGAGCCATGAACTGCGCACGCCGCTCAACAGCACGCTGATCCTGGCGCGGCTGCTGGCCGACAATCCGCGCGGCAATCTGGACGAGGAGCAGGTGCGCTTCGCCGAGTCGATCGTGACCGCCGGCAATGACCTGCTCAATCTCATCAACGACATCCTCGACCTGTCCAAGGTCGAGGCCGGCAAGCTCGACATCCGGCCCGAGCGGGTGGCGCTGGCCGGACTGCTGGGCGAGCTCGAACAGTTGTTCCGGCCGATCGCCGATGCCAAGGGGCTGGCCTTCGAACTGGAGCTGCGCGCCGGCCTGCCCGAAAGCCTGGTGACCGATCCGTTGCGGCTCCAGCAAATCCTCAAGAACCTGCTCGCCAACGCCTGCAAGTTCACCGACGCCGGCAGCGTGCGGCTGGTGGCGGCGCCGGCGCCCGACGGCCGCATCGCGCTGACGGTGGAGGACAGCGGCATCGGCATCACGCCGGCGCAGATCGACCGGCTGTTCGACGCCTTCACCCAGGCCGACGGCTCGACCTCGCGGCGCTTCGGCGGCACCGGTCTCGGCCTGTCGATCTCGCGCCAGCTGGTGCAGCTGATGGGCGGCCGGATCGCCGCGCACAGCACGCCGGGCGTCGGCAGCCGCTTCACCTTCAGCGCCCGGCTCGACCGCGCCGCCGACGACCGCCGGCTCGATGCGCTCGGTCGCGCCGGCCTCGAACGCGCCCGGGTGCTGGTGGTGGACGACAACGCGCATGCGCGCGAGCTGGTTGCCAGCGCCCTGCACGACCTGGGCTGCCGCCCCGACTGCGCCGAGAACGGCATCCGTGCGCTGGCGCTGGCCCATGCCGCCGACACCGCCGGCGATCCGTATGCGCTGGTGGTGTCGGACTGGCGCATGCCCGGCATGAGCGGCGTCGAGCTGGCGCAGGCGCTGCGGCTCACCTCCAATCCGGCCCAGGTGCCGCGCGTGCTGCTGCTGACCGCGCACAGCCTCGACGAACTCACCGCCGATGCGCAGGCCGCCGACGTGGCGGCGCTGCTGTCCAAGCCGCTCAATCCGCGCCTGCTGCAACGCGTGATCGCCGACCTCGCGCTCGAACGGCTCGACGACTGCGCCGGCACGCCCGACGACGCCTGGTCGACGCGGCTCGCCGGCAGCCGCGTGCTGCTGGTGGAGGACAACCTGCTCAACCGCCAGATCGCGGTGGCGATGCTCGAATCGGTCGGCGTGACCGTGGGGCTGGCCGAGAACGGCCAGGAAGCGCTCGACCGGCTGGCCGAGCCCGGCGCGGCCTGGGACGCGGTGCTGATGGATGTGCAGATGCCCGGCATGGACGGCCTCGAAGCCACCCGCGCGATCCGCGCCGACCGGCGCCACGACACGCTGCCGGTCATCGCGCTCACCGCCCACGCCCTGCCCGACGAGCGCGAGAAATCGCTCGCCGCCGGCATGAACGCGCATCTCACCAAGCCGATCGATGCGCGGCTGCTGTTCCGCACGCTGGCCGCCTGCATCGAGGCGGCGCGCGGGCCGGTCGATGCGGCGGGCAGCCGGTCGACCGACCGCAACTAGGCAGGTGCGCAAAGTGGCGTAACTTGCGCCTCCCGCGCCTGCGCGCCCGACGTCTTTTCCCCGCCCGAAAGCCCCATGCCCCGCCTAGAAAAACAGATCGCCCTGCCGCCGCTGCGCAAGCTGGCCACCGCCAAGACCAAGAACTGGTGGCGCGTATTGCTCAGCGCCTGGGCGCCGGGCGGCACTCACGCGGAAGACCGCGACGCCGTGGTGCGCTTCGCGCTGCGCCGCAACTACGTGAGCCTGCATCACCGTGGCCAGCTGCTCGGTCTGATCGGCATCGGCCATGACGGCCTGCCCTACGCCAGCATCCACGCCAAGTACGCCGTCGGCGCGGCCGAGACCGACCAGCGCTATCTGCGCTTCACGGTCAAGGGCACGGCCAGCCGCACCAAGCCCGAGCTGCACTACAACCTCAAGAAGTGGATCGCCAACTCGCTGGCCGTGCTTGGCCCGCAGCACGCCTTCATCGACGACATCGCCGCGCACAACGATGGCGTGATCGATTTCGAGACCGAGCTGCCGAGCGACGAAGGCGCGCCCAAGCGCGCCGCACGCGTCGATCTGGTCGCGCTCGAAGCCGCCGGCGAGCGGGTGCGGCTCGCGTTCTGGGAAAGCAAGCTCATCGCCGACCCGCGCATCGCCCAGCTCGCCACGCCCGAGTTCGGCCAGCAGTTCGCCGAGCACGCCGCCTGGCTCGCCACCCGCCGCGACGAGATCGCCGAGGCTTACGCCAGCGCCTGCCGGCACCTCGTCGCCATCCACGACATGGCGGTCGCCGCCGGCCGGCCGATCGCGCCGCTGTCGGAGCTGGTGCGCAAGGTGGCCGCCGATGCCACGCTGCTCGATGTGGACACCACCGCCCGCGTGCTGGTGCGCGACGACGGCAACGCCACGCCCGAGCAGCAGGCCGCCGTGGCAGCGCTCAAGGCGGCCGGCACGATTCCGGTGCTGGTGCTGAGCGGCGACGACTGCGTGCTGCGGTCCGTCGCCTGAACACGCAAAAAAGCCGTGGCCGGCATGCGCATCTGCGCCACCGGGCCACGGCTGTCATCCCGCCCGCATCACCCCTTGTGATGCACCTCCTGCAAGCCATACACCGGCGTCGCCATCCCCTCGTAGCGCGCCTTGAGTTGCAGCGCCACGTACTGCGAGTAATGGCGTGACTGGTGCAGGTTGCCGCCGTGGAACCACAGGTTCTGCACCTGGGTCGGCTTCCACATGTTGCGCAGCTCGCCTTCCCACGGGCCCGGGTCCTTGGTGGTATCGGAGCCGAGGCCCCAGCACTTGCCAACCTTGTCGGCCACTTCCTGCGACACCAGCTTGGCGACCCAGCCGTTCATCGAGCCATAGCCGGTCGCGTACACCACCAGATCGGCCGGCAGCTCCGTGCCGTCCTTCATCAGCACGCCGTTCTCGGTCAGGCATTCGATGCCGACGCGGCTCTTGAGCTTGATGCTGCCGTTGGCCACCAGCTCGCTCGCGCCCACGTCGATGTAATAGCCCGAGCCGCGCCGCAGATACTTCATGAACAGGCCCGAGCCGTCGTCGCCGAAGTCGAGCATGAAGCCGGCCTGCTCCAGCCGGCCGTAGAACTCGGCGTTGTCCTTCTTCATCTGCTCGTACACCGGGATGTGGAAGGTATGCATGATCCTGAACGGCACCGAGGCAAACGTGAGGTCGGCCTTGTAGGTGGTCATGCCCTTCTCCACCGCGTCTTCCGAGTAGAGCCCGCCGAGCGCCAGCTTCATCAGCGAATCGCTCGGCGCGATGTGGGTCGACGTGCGCTGGAGCATGGTCACGTCGGCGCCGTGTTCCCACAGCGCGGCGCAGATGTCGTGCGCCGAGTTGTTCGAGCCGATCACCACCACCTTCTTGCCGTTGTAGGCCGCGCCGCCCTGGTGCTGGCTGGAATGCTGCTGCTCGCCCTTGAAGATGTCCTGGCCGGGAATCTTTGGAATATTGGGCACGCCCGACATGCCGAGCGCGAACACCACCTGGGTCGGCCGCAGCGTCACCGGCTCGCCCTTGCGCTTGACGTTGACGGTCCAGGCGCCGGTGGCCGGGTCCTGCTCGGCATTCACGCACTCGGTCGACGACCAGTAGTTCAGCTCCATGATCTTGGTGTAGGCCTCAAGCCAGTCGCCGATCTTGTCCTTGGGGCAGAACACCGGCCAGTCGTCCGGGAACGGCAGGTAGGGCAGGTGGTCGTACCAGACCGGATCGTGCAGGCAGAGCGACTTGTAGCGCTTGCGCCAGGCGTCGCCCGGGCGCTCGTGCTTGTCGATGATGAGCGTCGGCACGCCGAGCCGGCGCAGCCGCGCGCCAAGGCCGATGCCGCCCTGCCCGCCGCCGATGATGAGCACGTAAGGCTGCTGGGTGTAGCCGAGTTCGGCCTCTTCCTGCTGGCGCAGTTCGAGCCAGCTCTTGCGGCCCGGATGGATGCCGTGTTCGGCGCCCTTGATGCGGTTGCGGCCCTTCTTTTCCTCATGGCCCTTCAGCTCGGTCATGGTGGTCAGCAGCGTCCAGCACAGGCCGTTGCGCAGCCGCACGTAACCGCGTCCGCGCGCCAGCGCCGTCTCGAAGGTGAACCAGCCGCTGGTGATGCCGTCGGCGTCGGTCGCGTCGGCTTCTTCCTCGGTGCGCCACTGCCCGGGCCGGGTCTCGGCGAGGCAGGCGCCGAGCATCTCGGCGATCTGCTCGCGGCCTTCCAGCGTCTTGAGGTTCCAGGTAAAGCTGACGAGGTCGCGCCAGTAGCAGTCGGCGTCGAACAGGGCGAGCGCGGCCGGAATGTCCTGCGCGGCGAGCGCGGTCTCGAAGCGCGCGAGCCAGTCGGCGAGCTTCTGCGCGGCGGGATTGGCCGCCACGGGCGCGGCCTGGGTGACGCTGTCGGTCATGTCTTGTCTCCATCCGAAGGTTGGCCGGGCGTGTGCCGGCCTGTCTCTAGAGGTGCAAGACCTTGCCCCGCAGCAATCGGCGCCATGCCGGGACCGCGAAAGAAGCATTTCCGGCACGGCTTCTCCTGGGCAGCGGGTCAGGCGACGGCGCTTGCTGCGCCGCAATGCGACCCATCCGCACACCTGTGTCTTGGCGACAGCTGTCGCGGGCGCGAATGAAACGGCTGTCACGCCGGCCCGGCAGGCGCGGCAGACTCGGCCCGGGCGCGTCCGACGCTGGCCGGCGGACGCGGACCCGCCCCATCGCACGCGCCACCGCATCGACAGCCGAGGAGACCGAATGAACGCAGACCAATTGCGCACCCTGCAATCCCCGCTCAAGGAGCGCTACCGCAGCGATCCGGCGAGTGCCGTGGTCACGCTGCGCGCCACCGGCCGCGCCGGCGACGGTGTCAGCTGCCGGGTCGAGACCGGTCGCGCGCTGGTCGAGGCCGGGCTGCATCCGGCCACCGGCGGCGATGGCCTCTCCGTCTGCTCGGGCGACATGCTGCTTGAAGCGCTGGTGGCCTGCGCCGGCGTCACGCTCAAGGCGGTGGCGACGGCGCTCGGCGTGGAACTGCGCGATGCGGCGATAGAGGCCGAGGGCGATCTCGACTTTCGCGGCACGCTCGGCGTGGACCGCGAGGCGCCGGTCGGCTTTCGCGCGATCCGGCTCAACTTCCGGCTCGATACCGATGCCCCGGCCGAGCAGATCGCCGCGCTGCTCAAGCTCACCGAGCGCTATTGCGTGGTGTTCCAGACGCTGGCGCGGCCGGCGGCGCTGGGCGTGACGCACGAGATCGGCGCCATCGGCTGAGTCAGGCGTCGGCGGCCCAGGGGTCGATGAGCGTCGCGCCGCTGGCGCGACGCAACCCTTTGTCAGAAGGTGTGATTGATGCCGATGTTGAGCAGCGCGGTCTTCTTGCCCTGCTCCGGAATGCCCGACGCGACGATGCTGGTCTTGAGCGTCGCGCCGGCCTTGGCATCGACCCAGGCGCCCTGCACATACAGCGTGGTGCGCTTGCTCAGAAAGTGGTCGTTGCTCAGCACGATGTTGTGGGTGGCATCGTCGCTATGGCGGCGGTCCTTGTTGTCGTAGTAGGCCAGCGTGGCGGTGTTGGCCGGGCTCCAGCGCCAGTCGGCGCCCAGGCCCCAGGCGTTCACGTTCGAGAGCGCATCGCCGGCGCTGTTCTCGTTCTTGGCATTGAGGAAGTTGGCCTTGAGCGTGAAGTCGCCGAGCGGCAGCGCCGCGCCCGCGCCCCAGTGCCGCACATTGGCATTGCCCGTGGTCTGGTCCTTCATGATCTGGTAGGAGCCCGACAGCACCACCGGCCCGCGATAGGTCAGCCCGAGCGCGCCGATGCTGTTGTGCGACAGGCTGCCGCCCTGCTCGCCAAATGACCAGGCGATGCCGCCTTCCACCGGGCCGAACGTGGCGCGGTACTGCACCGCGTTCTTCATGAAGATGCCGACATCGTTGTTGCCGTTGATGCCCACGGTCGGGTCGGCGGTGGACGCGAACTGGTTGTAGGCCCAGGCGTAGAGGTTGGAGAACTGCTCCTTGAAGGCGCGCGGTTCGGTATCGAGATGCGCGAGCAGTGCCGGCCCGTACTGGCGCCCGACGATCACCTTGCCCCAGTCGCCGGCCAGACCCACATTGGCCTGGCGGCGGAACAGGATCGTGCCCGAGCCCGGCGCATCGCCGGTACCGTGCAGCGCGCCGGTGTCGGTATCGAAATGCGATTCGAGGTTGAAGAAGCTCGACAGTCCGCCGCCCAGATCCTCGGTGCCGCGAAAGCCGATCACGCTCTGGCGCAGGCCGCTGGTCTCGATGCGCGTGAGGCTCTTGCCGCCGGACGAATGGTTCTGCGTCAGCACGCCGGCATCGATGATCCCGTAGATGGTCACGTTGGACTGCGCGAGCGCCGGCAGCGGCGCGAGCGTGCCGGCGAGCAGCGGCAGAACGACGGATGCGCGGCGGGCATGCGCGCGCAGGGGGCGGTGATGTTGATTCATTGCGTCTCCGATCCTCTCTGGGTGGCGGGCGCGCGGCGCGGGCCGGCGCCCGGCGGGCCTTTCGTGCGAAGGCCTCGCAGCGGAGTCGGGGCAGCGTCCGTGCCACGGCGCCCGGCGCCCGAACAGGCATGGCCGATGCTGCAATGCACAGCCAGGCCGCCGCACCGGCGGCACGCCGGTAAAAGCGGCATTTGCGTTGCGGGTTAAGACGCCAGCGCAGCCGTCCTGCGATGCGCTGCGGCCGGCCCGTCATGCGTCCGGCCGGCGCGACAGGTGACTGCATCATCTGTCGCGCCGGCCGATACACATGGAAACGCGGCGGTACCGCTTGCAACCGCCTGGCGCGCGCTGACGCCAGCCTCCGTCGCCGGCCTCGGCGCCTCGGCAAGACGGCCGGAGCGCGAGCGTCACGGCCAGCCGTCAGCGCACGCCGGCCCGCTCGGCATGGAAGCTGCCCCTTGCAGTGCACGGCCCGCCGCTTGGCGACGCCGGCGCGAGACCACACCAAATCGCACGCACTCTGGAGACGACAAGTGACCGATGCACACAACGCCAGGCCGGGACGCACCCTGCCGGCAACATCCCGCCGACTGCTGACCGCAACGCTGCTGGCGGCGGCCTTTGCCACGACCGCACATGCTGCATCGCAAGGTCCGGGCTGGGACGATCCGGCCAACTGGCCCCAGTACCACCGCAGCTACAACGCCTGGCGCTTCAGCCCGCTCGACCAGATCAACAAGGCCAACGTCAAGAACCTGCATGTGGCCTGGATTCACCAGCCCGGCAGCATCACCCACGGCTTGCAGGCCACGCCCATCGTGATCGACGGCGTCATGTACAGCATCGCCGCCGACAACAACGTGTTCGCGCTCGACGCCGCGACCGGCAAGGTGCTGTGGCGCTACACCGCCAAGCTCGCGCCGGCCTCGAAGGAAGTGTTCTATCAATCGGCCAGCCGCGGCGTGACCGTGGGCCGCGGCAAGGTCTTCATCGGCTCGCTCGACGGCCGCTTCATCGCGCTCGACCAGAAGACCGGCAAGGAGCTGTGGTCGACCCAGCTCACCGACATGAAGAAGGAGTTCGGCGCGCTGTTCTCGTCGCCGCCGCAGCTCGCGGGCGATGTGCTGTTCGGTGGCACCACCGGCGGCGACCAGCCGGTGGTCGGCAAGATCTTCGCGGTCAATGCCGACACCGGCCAGCGCGTGTGGACCTTCGAGATTCCGCGCGACGACCCCAAGAGCTGGCCGGCCGACAGCCGCACGCGCGGCGGCGGCTCGGCCTGGCTGCCGGGCACCTACGACCCGACCACCGACACCATCTACATCGGCACCAGCAATGCCGCGCCCGACTTCAACCGCGACGACCGGATGGGCGACAACCTCTACACCGCCACCCTGCTCGCGCTGGAGCCCAAGACCGGCAAGGTGAAATGGCATCGCCAGGAAGTGCCCAACGACACCTGGGACTTCGACTCGGCCTACGAGGCGCTGCTGGTGCCCGACGGCAAGGGCGGCAGCAGCCTGGTGCATCTGAACAAGAACGGCTTTGTCTATGTGATGGACAAGGACAGCGGCGCGATCCGCAACGTGTGGCAGTACACCGAGAACATGAACTGGTCGAAGGGCGTGGACACGAAGACCGGTCTGCCGATCGAGCCCAACTATCCCGAGACCGGCAAGCAGAAGCTGCACTGCCCCAACCTGCTCGGCGCGCGCAGCTGGAACCACGGCGCCTATAACCCGCAAACGAAACTCTGGTATTCGAGCGGCATGGAGGTCTGCAACACGGTCACCAGCGACAAGCAGGCGCCGCTGGTGGCGATGAGCCAGCTGTCGCTCGGGCTGTCGGAGATCACGCTGGTCGATCCGCCCGGCAAGAAGGCCGACGGCTGGATCGGCGCCTTCGATCCGCTCACCGGCAAGCCGGCATGGAAGGTGCGCTTCGACCTGCCGCCGCTGAGCGCGGTGCTGGCGACCGGCGGCGGGCTGGTGTTCAGCGGCGACATGCACGGCAAGCTGTTCGCGCTCGACGCCGACAGCGGCAAGGAGCTGTGGTCGTTCAACGCCGGCTCGGGCGCGCGCGGCGGGCCGATCAGCTACAGCGTCGGCGGCAAGCAGTACGTGGTGATCCCGACCGGGCTGGGCTCGCATGCGCCGGGCTTCCTGACCGGCGCCTTCCCCGAGATCCGCAACCTGCCCGGCGGCGCGGCGCTGATCGCGTTCACGGTGGACTGAGGAGGATGAAGAAGATGATCGGCGAATGCCTCTTTTCATCGGGCCGGATCGCCGGTCGGGCGCTGCTGCTGGCCGGGCTGGTGGCGGCCGGCACGGCGGCGGCCTGGGCGCATGTGAGCCCGCCGCCGCCCGAGGCGAAGGCGGCGGTGGCCGCCGCGCCCTTCGACCTCGACGATCCGGCGCGCATCGATGCCGGGCGCAAGCGCTTCAACCAGACCTGCGCGGCCTATTGCCACGGCAATGGCGGCGAGGGCGGGAAGGCGCCCAACTTCAAGGGCCGGCCCGACTTCGAGCCCGAGGCGGCGTTCCAGACCATCGTGAACGGGCGCAACAACGGGGCGGATGTGATGCCGCCCTGGGGCACGGCGTTCTCGACCGAGCAGATCTGGGAGCTGGTGGCTTATCTGCGCCAGCTCTCGACCGAGGCGCCGACACGCTGACGCGCCCGCTGCTTCTCCTCCGTTCCACTCCACTTCGGGCCGCCTTGTGCGGCCTGTTTTTTTGGGGCTGCCGAGGATGCCGGTGGTTCGGCCGAGTGCCTGCTGGCGGCCGCCTAGGGCAAATGCCGCACCCTTGTCAGTGCCGGATCGTCCGTCCAGATTCGTCGCAACTTTGGGGTCGATTGCCTCGCAGGCTGACGGCGACGGGACGGTTCGATGGACAAGATCGTATTTGCGCAGGCCCGTGACAGCCTGCAGGCGGTGGCGGGCGGCGAGGGAGGTTGGCTCGATGTCGGCAAGTCCTTTGCCCAGTTGGTCGGTGCCGACACGGCCAGCGTGCTGGTCTGGCGCAGCGCCGACCAGCAGGTGCTCGCGCATGAACATACCGGCGTTGACCCCGGGCTCCAGGCCGAATACAGCGAGCACTACTACCAGTACGACCTCCTGCTGCAAAACGCGCTGAAGGGTCGAATGCGCCTGCATTGGCAGGTCAGTGACGAGGCCTTTCCCGACGAGCGATGGGGCAGCCAGCCCTTCTTCAATCTGCTGCGCCGCTACGGGATGCAGCAGGTGATCGCGCTGGCCTTGCATGTGTCCCCGGGCGTGATCGCGGGCATCACGCTCCTGCGCTCGACGCGGCTCCCGGTGTCGGCCGCCCAACTGCATTCCGGCGCGATGGGCGAGCTTTCGGATCAGGCGCGCGAGACCTTCGCGGAATGCTTCACCCGGACCGGCGCGGTGCGCCGCTCGATCCACGAGGTTCTGCAGCATGGCGGCGCACTGGTGTTCCTGGTCGACGAGAACTGGAATGTCGCGTCGCTCGACGGCCGGAGCCTCGAAGGCGAGGTGCTGGGCTCGCCGGCGCATGGCCGCATCCGCGGCAATCGGCTCGGCATCGTCGACGGCCGACTGCGCGAAGGTTTCGCGGCCGCGTTGCGCGGCGCCATGTCCGGTGTCCGTGGGCGGCTGGACTGCCGCATCGGCGAAGGACAGTCGATGCATCTCGAACTGCTGCCCTTGCCGGCGGCGGCACGACTCACGGGGGCGGACCGGTGGGTGATCACGCAGGCCGAACTGCGGACGCCGCCGGCGCTGCCGAGTCCGGAGCAGTTGCAGGCGGCATTCCCGATCACGCCCGCGCAGGCTCGCGTGCTTCATGGTCTGTGCTCGGGTGAGTCGGTCAAGCAGTTGGCCGAGCGGTTCGGCTGCGGCGTGCTGACCGTGCGCAGCCATGTCGTCGATCTGATGCGTCGCATGGACTGCTCGCGGCAGGCGGAACTGGTGCAGCGCGCGCTGCTGTTCGGGCGGGAGTGAGCCGGGCGCCCGCCCTTGGCTGAGGGCTTGGGGTAATGCGGTTCGAGCGGCGCGATGGGCAGCGCCCACGGGAGATTGGCCAATGACCGGTGCCGCGGGCCGCAGCGATTTTTCCGGGCCGGGACTTCTCAGGTGAAGAAGCTGTCGCATCACCACGCTTCATGGCGCCGCGTTGGCGCTGCACGCGTAGACAGTCGTCGCAGGCACGATCGGCGACACCTGTCGCTGCGGCAGCGGAAAGCGACATGTCGTGCGGCGTCGCAGCATGCCGGGCCTGGGCTTGTGGTCGGGCAGATGGCCCGTCATGTCACCAGGGAAGGCAGGCAAGTCGCGCAACCGCACCGATGATGGCTTTGCCTGAAATCATTGCGGCGCAACAACTTGCACCACTCCTCCCGAGGCCGGCATCCGCCCGGCCAACCTTCGGAGGAGACAGCTCATGACCGCCAGCGTCACCCCGGCCGCGCAAGTCGCGGCCAATCCCGCCGCCGCGAAGCTCGCCGACTGGCTCGGCCGCTTCGAGGCCGCGCTCGCCGCGCAGGACGTGCAGGCCGCGCTCGCGCTGTTCGGCGACGAGTGCTACTGGCGCGACCTCGTGGCCTTCACCTGGAACCTAAAGACGGTGGAAGGCCGCGACCAGATCCGCGATCTGCTCGAAGCCCGCCTCGCCGACGTGAAGCCGTCGAACTTCCGCACCGAGGAGGAACAGGACGCGACCGACGCCGACGGCATCACGAGCGGCTGGTTCACCTTCGAGACCGCCGTCGCGCGCGGTCGCGGCTATGTGCGCCTCAAGAACGGCCTCGGCTGGACCCTGCTCACGACGATGACCGAGCTGAAGGGTCACGAGGAGAAGAAGGGCCGCAACCGCATCAAGGGCGCCGAGCACGGCGTGAATCCCGGCCGCAAGACCTGGCTCGAACTGCGCCAGGAAGAGCAGGCCGAGCTGGGCTACAGCCGGCAGCCCTATGTGCTGATCATCGGCGGCGGCCAGGGCGGCATCGGTCTCGGCGCGCGGCTGCGGCGCCTGGGCGTGCCGACGCTCATCGTCGACAAGCACGAGCGCCCGGGCGACGCCTGGCGCAAGCGCTACAAGTCGCTCTGCCTGCACGATCCGGTCTGGTACGACCACCTGCCCTACCTGCCGTTCCCGGACGACTGGCCCGTGTTCTGCCCGAAGGACAAGATCGGCGACTGGCTCGAGGCCTACACGAAGATCATGGAGCTGAACTACTGGTCATCGACCGAGTGCCAGCATGCCGAGCAGGACCCGGCCACCGGCGAATGGACCGTCAACGTGCTGCGCGAGGGCAAGCCCGTCACGCTGCGGCCGACGCATGTGGTGTTCGCGCTCGGGATGTCGGGCGTGCCCAACATCCCGAAGATTCCCGGTCAGGACATCTTCAAGGGCCGGCAGGAGCATTCGAGCCAGCATCGCGGCGGCGACGAATGGAAGGGCAAGAAGGTGGTCGTGATCGGCTCGAACAACTCGGCGCACGACATCTGCGCCGCGCTGTGGGAGAACGGCGCCGACGTGACGATGCTCCAGCGCACCTCGACCCACATCGCGCCGAGCGATTCGCTCATGAAGCTGGCGCTCGGCGGGCTGTATTCGGAGGACGCGGTGGAGAAGGGCATGACGACCTACAAGGCCGACCTGACCTTCGCGTCGATCCCGTTCCGGATCATGCATACCTTCCACATCCCCGTGTACGAGCAGATGAAGAAGGACAACGCCGACTTCTACGGCCGGCTGGAGAAGGCGGGCTTCATGCTCGACTTCGGCGATGACGGCTCGGGGCTGTTCATGAAGTACCTGCGGCGCGGCTCGGGCTACTACATCGACGTGGGCGCGAGCGAGCTGGTGGCCAACGGCAGCATCAAGCTCAAGAGCCGCGTCGGCATCGAGAGCCTGACCGAGAACGGTGTGCTCATGAAGGACGGCACCGAGCTGCCGGCCGATCTGGTGGTGTACGCGACCGGCTACGGCTCGATGAACGGCTGGGTCGCCAAGCTCGTGTCGCAGGAGGTGGCGGACAAGGTCGGCAAGTGCTGGGGGCTCGGCTCCGACACCACCAAGGACCCCGGCCCCTGGGAAGGCGAGCTGCGCAACATGTGGAAGCCGACGCAGGTGAACAACCTCTGGTTCCACGGCGGCAACCTGCACCAGTCGCGCCATTACTCGCAATACCTGTCGCTGCAACTCAAGGCGCGCTACGAGGGCATCCCGACGCCGGTGTACGGCCTGCAGGAGGTGCATCACAAGGGCTGAAGCGGGGGGGCACGCGGTCCGGCTCTCTCCCGGGCCGCGCGTCGTGTTTGAACGTGGCCGCGCGGTCTGGCTCTCCTCCGGATCGCGCGGCCATGCCATGTTCAGCGCATGAGCTTGTCCGGCGTGATCGGGTAGTCGCGCACGCGCACGCCGCAGGCATGCCAGACCGCGTTGGCGATCGCGGCGCCCGCGCCGCTGATGCCCAGTTCGCCTAGGCCCTTGCCGCCGAGCGCATTGGCCTTGTCGTCGAAGCTCTCCAGGAATTCCACCTCCAGCGCCGGCACATCGGCATGCGCGGGCACGTGGTAGTTGGCGAGGTCGTGGTTGACGAAGAAGCCGCGCTTCGCGTCCACCGCGAGTTCCTCCATCAGCGCGCTGCCGATGCCGAAGATCATCCCGCCCAGCGCCTGCGAGCGCGCGGTGCGCGCATTGAGCAGCCGCCCGGCCTCGAACACGCCGAGCATGCGGCGCACGCGCACCTCGCCGGTCGCGTCATCCACCGACACCTCGGCGAAGTGGGCGCCGTAGCTGTATTGCGAATACGTCTTCAGCTCGTCGCCGGGCTTGAAGTCGGCGCTGGCGCTGCCGGTGCGTTCGCCGGTGCCCGCGAGCTTGTCGCGCAGCTTCTCGCAGGCGAGGCGCACGGCCATGCCGGAGCTGTTCGCGCCCCAGCTGCCGCCGCTGCCGGGGCCGGCGGGCAGGCGGCTGTCGCCGAGGCGCACGGTGATGCGCTCGACCGGCAGGCCGAGCGTCTCGGCGGCGATCTGCGCCAGCACGGTGTAGCTGCCGGTACCGATGTCGGTCATCGAGGTCTCGACGGTGGCGCCGGCTTCGTCCAGGCGCACGCGGGCGCTCGCGGGTTGCAGCAGGTTGCCGCGGATCGCGGCGGCCATGCCGGTGCCGATCCACAGCCGGCCCTCGCGGCGGTTGGCGGGCGTGAGCGGCCGGTCGGCCCAGCCGAAGCGGCGCGCGCCGTGCAGCATGCAATCGACGAGGCGGCGGGTGGAGAAGGGCGCGCCGCTCTCGGGATCGACCTCGGGCTCGTTGCGGATGCGCAGCTCGATCGGGTCGAGGCCGAGCATCTCGGCCAGCTCGTCCATCGCGCCCTCGATCGCGAGCAGGCCGACGGCCTCGCCCGGCGCGCGCATCGACGCCGACTCCGGCAGGTCGAGCGGCGCGAGCCGATGCGTGGTGCGGCGGTGCGCGGCGGCGTAGAGCGAGCGGGTCTGGTCGGCCGCCATCTCGTAAAAGTGGGCGCCCGGCCGGTTGCTCGCGAGCACCTCGTGCCCGAGGCCGCTCAGCACGCCGCTCTCGTCGGCCGCGAGCCGGATGCGTTGCACCGTCGCGCTGCGGTGCGAGGTGTTGTGGAAGACCTGCTGGCGCGTCTGCATCACGCGCACCGGGCGCTTGAGCGCGAGCGCGGCGGCGGTGGCGAGCACGGTTTCGGCGCGCACCTCCAGCTTGCCGCCGAAGCCGCCGCCGATGAAGCTGCTGATGCAATGCACCTTTGCCTCGGGCAGGCCGAAGGTGGCGGCAAGGATCTTCGGCGCGCGCTGCACCATCTGGTTGGCGCAATGCACGGTGAGGGCGTCGCCGTCCCAGTCGGCGACGGCGGCGTGCGGCTCCATCGCGGCATGGCTCTGGTGCGGCGTGGTCCAGGTGGCGTCGAGCGTGAAGGGCGCCTCGCGCATCGCGCGGTCGAGGTTGCCGACGATGCTCTCGGGCGGACGGATCATTGCCTTGGGCGTGACGGCGGCTTCGCGCGCGGCCTCGATGTCGTAGCGGGCGCCGGACAGGTCGGGCTCGATCGTCACTTCGATGCGGCGCGCGGCGGCGCTCGCGGCTTCGAGGCTGTCGGCGACGACGAGGGCGACGGGCTGGTCGTACTGGTCGATGCGGTCACTCGTCATCTGCGGCGCGGCACCGTCGTCCGGGCGGCCCTGGCGCGGCATGTTGCGATGCGTGAGCACGAGCAGCACGCCGGGCAGGGTCTCGGCCACGCGCGTGTCGAGCTGCGTGATGCGACCGCGCGCGGCGGTCGCGCCGACGATGACGCCATGCGCGTGCGCGCGGCTGCCACCCTGCGCGGCGGCGGACGGCACGGGCGCAACGCCTTGCGCCGTGGCCGCGCCCGTGCTCGGCGCCGTCACCTGCATCGGCGCCGCAAGGTCGCGCACCTCATGCGCATAGCGCGCCTGCCCCGTCACCTTGAGCCGCCCTTCCACACGCGGCAGCGGCTGGCCGATCGGGCCGGCCGGCGCGTCGGCGGCGCTACCGTCGGCCCGCACGACCACCGGCTCGCTGCCGCGGTCGGGCTGGGCCAGACGCAGGTCGGCGGGCGTGGGCGCGTGCGGATCGTGGCCGTTGGTGTGGCTCAGGCCGCAGGCGTCGTGCAGCAGGGCTTCGAACGTGCGTTCGAGCAGCGGGATCTTGAAATCGTTGTGGCCGTGGCCGCGCGCATTGCGCAGCAGCAGACGGGCCGCGTCGGCGAAGGTCGCGTCGCTCGCGGGCGCGCCGGACAGCAGTGCCTCCACGTCCGGGTCGCGCCAGGGCTTGGGCGCGATCCCGCCGAAGGCGAGCCGCGCCGCGCGGATGCGGCCGTCGGCCACGTCCACCACCGCCGCGATCGACACCAGCGCAAACGCATACGACGCCCGGTCGCGCACCTTCACGTAATGCTGGCTGCCGACCGGCGCCGGCGGCAGCAGCACGCCGGTCACCAGTTCGCCTTCCTCCAGCGCGGTCTCGATGTGCGGCGTGTCGCCGGGCAGGCGGTGGAACTGGCCGAGCGGAATGCTGCGGCGCCGGCCGTCGCGCGTGAGCGTCTCGATCTCGGCGTCGAGCACGCGCAGCGCCACCGCCATGTCCGACGGATGCACGGCGATGCAGCTCGGGCTGCCGCCGAGGATGGCGTTCATGCGGTTGAAGCCTTCCATCGCGCCGCAGCCGCTGCCGGGCTCGCGCTTGTTGCAGGGCTGGGCCGGGTCGTAGAAGTAGTTGCAGCGCGTGCGCTGGAGCAGGTTGCCGGCGGTGGTGGCGCGGTTGCGGATCTGGGCCGACGCGCCCGAGAGCAGCGCGCGCGACAGCAGCGGCCAGTGCTCGCGCACCAGGCCGTCGGCGGCGAGATCGGCGTTGCGCGCCAGCGCGCCTATGCGCAGGCCGCCGCCCGGCAGCGGCTGGATGCGGTCGAGCGCGAGGCGGTTGATGTCCACCATGGTCGCGGGCGCTTCGATCTCCAGCTTCATGAGGTCGAGCAGATTGGTCCCGCCCGCGATGTAGCGCGCGAAGCCGTCGGTGGCCTGCGCGAGCGCCTCGTCGGGCGTGGCGGCGCGGCGGAAGGCGAAGGGCTTCATGCGGCGCCTCCGGTCGGATGGCCGGGCGCGGCGGCGGCGGGCATGGCCGGGCCGGCGGGTTCGGCGCGCGGGCCGGCGTCGGCGTCGTCGAGCGCGGTGTGGCTGTCGTCGGCCACCGGCGTGTCGGCCACCTCGCGGATCGCGGCGACGATGTTGGGATAGGCCGAGCAGCGGCAGAGATTGCCGCTCATGCGCTCGCGGATCTCGGCGTCGGTGGCGACCGCCATCGCGCAGCCGGGGTCGGTCACGAGGCTCGGCGCGCCGGCCGCGAGTTCGTCGAGCATGCCGGCCGCCGAGCAGATCTGCCCCGGCGTGCAGTAGCCGCACTGGAAGGCGTCATGCGCGACGAAGGCGGCCTGGAGCGGATGCAGGTTGCGCGCGTCGATGGCGAGGCCCTCGATCGTCACGACGCTGCCGCCGTCGTGCATCGCGGCGAGGCTGAGGCAGGCGTTGATGCGGCGGCCGTCGGCCAGCACGGTGCAGGCGCCGCACTGTCCGTGGTCGCAGCCCTTCTTGGTGCCGGTGAGGCCGAGGGTCTCGCGCAGCAGGTCGAGCAGGGTGGTGCGCGCGTCCACAGTGACGGTGCGGCGCTCGCGGTTGATGTCGAGCGTGAGCGTGACGGGCTCGGGCGGGGCGGCTTGCATGGGAATCCTCCGGCGCTGCGGCATGGCCGCTGGCGGAGGATTCTTTGGCGCGGCGGCGGGCGGCGCGCGCGAGCCTGGTAACGGGCTGAGTCGGCTGTCGGCGAGGAGCCGACAGGGCGACGGGCGGGCGTCGGGCGCGCGGTGTCGGTGCGTGACCGGGGCGGGCACCGGGCTGTCGCGCGACGGTCATCCGCGCCGGGTGCCGCGGGCGCGGCCAAGCGGCCCGCTGCCGGTCAGCCCGCGACCGGACCGACCTCGTGGCTCGTTGCCAGCAGGGCCGGCTTCGCGAGCGTCTGGTACACGACGCAGTAGCGCTCGGTCAGCTTGAGCAGCGTGGCGATCTGGTCGGCGCCCGCGTCGGTGTCGAGCGTGAAGCGCAGCCGGATCGCGCGAAAACCCACGGGCGCTTCCTTGTCCACGCCGAGCGTGCCGCGGAAGTCGAGATCGCCCTCGGCCTCGACGCGGGCGTCGCGCAGCGCGATGCCGAGCGCCGTCGCCACCGCCTTGAGCGTGACGCCGGCACAGGCCACGAGCGCCTCCAGCAGCATGTCGCCCGAGCAGGCCGCGAGGCCGTCGCCGCCGGTGGCCGGATGCAGCCCGGCCTCGACCAGCGCACGGCCGGTGTCGACGCGGCAGGTGATGCCTTCGCCCGCGCGGCCGCTGGCGCGCAGCGTGATGACGGCGCTCGCGGGATCGACGCGGTAGCGGTCCTTGATCGGGGTTTGCAGGGCGCGCAGGTCATCGGCGTTCATCGTCTGTCTCCATTTATGCCGGGGCGTTGTCGGACCGGCAGCATGCTCGCCGGCGCGGATGTATGCAGAGTCCGCCACATGTAGCTTTTCGTGAAGCGGGAGCTTGCCCTTCTACCGTGCATCAACGGTTCAGCCCGATCCCCGGGCGGTATCGATTGCAAGGGGAAGGCAATGAGCTGGGCTGGAACTCACCAGAGCGCCATTCATGCGCTCGGCGGCGGCACGCCGCGCGCGACCGATCCGATGCGCCGCAAGCGCTTCGACACCCTCGATGCCGGTGCCGGCGCATCGGGCTTTCCGGCCAGCGCGCTGCCACCGCTCGTGTGCCTGTCGCACCTGCGCTGGAACTTCGTCTGGCAGCGTCCGCAGCATGTGATGGGGCGGCTCGCCAAGAGCCATCGCGTGCTGTTCGTCGAGGAGCCGATCGCCTGCGACGAGGCCGAGCCCCGGCTCGACGTGCATGACGTGCCCGGCGGCGTGCGCGTGGTCGTGCCCCGGCTGCCGCGCGGCTGTTCGGGCGAAGCCGCCGACGCGGCGCAGCGCCGCCTGTTCGGCGACTACTTCGCCGCCGCCGGCGTGCGCGAGCCAGTGCTCTGGTACTACACGCCGATGGCGCTCGGCTTCAGCGCCCACTGGGCCGCGCGGCTCGTCGTGTACGACTGCATGGACGAGCTGTCGGCCTTCCGTGGCGCGCCGGCCGCGCTGCTCGACCGCGAGACCGAACTGCTCGCGCGCGCCGACGTGGTGTTTACCGGCGGCCACAGCCTGCACGAGGCCAAGCGCGAACGTCATGCCAACGTGCACGCCTTCCCGAGCAGCGTGGACGTGGCGCATTTCGCCGCCGCGCGCGACGACCTTGACGAGCCGGAGGACCAGGCCGACCTGCCGCATCCGCGCCTCGGCTTCCATGGCGTGATCGACGAGCGGATCGACCTCGACCTGCTCGATGAACTGGCCTTCCGCCATCCCGACTGGCAGTTCGTGATGATCGGGCCGATCGTCAAGATCGACACCGCCACGCTGCCCCACCGCGACAACCTGCACTGGCTCGGTCCGCGCACCTACGACGAGCTGCCGGCCTATCTCGCCGGCTGGGACGTGGCGCTCATGCCCTTTGCTCTCAACGAGGCGACGCGCTTCATCAGCCCGACCAAGACGCCCGAGTACCTCGCCGGCGGACGCCCCGTCGTCTCGACGCCGATCCGTGACGTGGTGCGCGGCTACGGCGACAGCGGCGTGGTGCGCATCGCCGCCACGGCCGCTGAATTCGGCGCCGCGATCGCCACCGCGCTCGACGAACTGGCCGCCGACACCGGCGCGGTGCGCGCGCGCGCCGATGCCGCCATCGCCGGCATGTCCTGGGACGACACCGCCGCCCGCATGCTCGACTGCTTGCGCGAGGCTGCGCGCAGCCGACCGCCGCCCGGAGACGCACACCGGATCGCCGCCGTGCAAACCTTTGCAAGACCACGCGCGCCGGGCTTCGACTACCTCATCGTCGGCGCCGGCTTCGCGGGCGCGGTGCTCGCCGAGAGGCTGGCCGTCGGCCTCGGCAAGCGGGTGCTTGTCACCGACCGCCGGCCGCACATCGGCGGCAATGCCTTCGACCATCATGACGACGCCGGCCTGCTCGTCCACCGCTACGGGCCGCACATCTTCCACACCAATTCCGACGCGGTGCTCGCCTACCTGTCGCGCTTCACGAAATGGCGCGACTACGAGCACCGCGTGCTCGCGAGCGTGGACGGCAAGCTGGTGCCGGTGCCGATCAACCTCACCACGCTCAACACGCTCTACGACCTCGACCTCACGCCCGACACCGCGGCCGCCTTTCTGGCGAGCCGCGCGCTGCCGATCGCCGAGCCGCGCAATGCCGAGGAGATGGTGCTGAGCCAGGTCGGCCGCGAGCTGTACGAGAAGTTCTTCAAGGGCTACACCACCAAGCAATGGGGCACGAGCCCGGCACGGCTCGACCGGTCGGTCACGGCGCGGGTGCCGGCACGCACCGGCACCGACGACCGCTACTTCCTCGACCGTCACCAGTGCATGCCTTTGCACGGCTACACGCGGATGTTCGAGAACCTGCTCGACCATCCGAACATCCGGCTCATGCTCAACACCGACTTCGAGGACATCCGGCATGAGCTGCGCTATGGCCACCTCATCTACACCGGGCCGGTCGATGCCTTCTTCGGCTACCGCTTCGGGCAGCTGCCCTATCGCTCGCTGCGCTTCGAGCACGAGACACTCGACCGCGAATGGCTGCAACCGGTGGCGGTGGTCAACCATCCGTCACCCGAGGTGCAGTACACGCGCATCACCGAATACAAGCACCTGACCGGGCAGCAGCACCGCCGCACCAGCATCACGCGCGAGTACCCGTCGGCCACCGGCGATCCCTACTACCCGGTCCCGCGCCCCGAGAACGCCGCGCTCTACGAGCGCTACCGCGCGCTCGCCGACCGCCGGCATGACGTGACCTTCGTCGGCCGGCTCGCGACCTACCGGTACTACAACATGGACCAGGTGGTCGCCCAGGCGCTCGCCACCTACCACCGCATCGAGCAGATGGAGACCGGCCGCGTGCTGGCGGGAGTGGCCGGATGACGCCTCTGTTCGACAGCTTCTTCATGGCCGGCTTCGAGTGCTCCACCCACCGGCGCCATGACGGCCGCCGGCTCGATCTCATTGCCGCGACCGGGCACGACCGTCTTGCCGCCGCCGACTATGCCCTCGTCGCCGCCCACGGCATGCGCGCCGCGCGCGATGGCCTGCGCTGGCACCTCATCGAGACCTCCCCCGGCCGCTACGACTGGTCGAGCTTCCTGCCGATGCTCGACGCGGCGTGCGAGGCCGGCGTGCCGGTGGTGTGGGACCTCTGCCATTACGGCTGGCCCGACGACATCGACATCTGGCGCCCGGCCTTCGTCGAGCGCTTCGCGGCCTTCGCGCGCGCCGCCGCCGAGGTGGTGCGCGACCAGTCGGACGAGGTGCCGTGGTGGTGCCCGGTCAACGAGATCTCGTACTGGGCCTGGGCCGGCGGCGACGCGGGGCTGTTCAATCCGCTCGCGCAGGCGCGCGGCTTCGAGCTCAAGCACCAGCTCGTGCGCGCCGCCATCGCCGGCATCGACGCGGTGCGCTCGGTCGATCCGCGCGCCCGCATCCTCAATGTCGATCCGCTGATCCGCGTCGCCAGCCCGCCCGGCGCCACGCCCGAGCAGGCGCTCGCCGCCGCCGGCCATCACGAGGCGCAGTACCAGGGCTGGGACATGCTTGCCGGCAACCTCTGGCCCGGCCTCGGCGGCAGCCCCGACTACCTCGACGTCATCGGCATCAACTACTACCCCGACAATCAGTGGTACTTCGGCGCCGAGACCCTCCCGCCGAGCCATCCGGAACACCGCCCGCTGCGCCACCTGCTGGCCGAGGTGCACCGGCGCTACGGCCGGCCGCTGCTGCTGGCCGAGACCGGCGCCGAAGGCCCGATGCGCGCACCCTGGCTCGACCTCGTGTGCGCCGAGGTGATGGCCGCGATCGACGCCGGCACGCCGGTCGGCGGCATCTGCCTTTATCCGGTGTTCGACTACCCCGGCTGGGTCGACGAGCGCCATTGCGCCACCGGCTGCTGGAGCCATGCCGACGCCGACGGCCGGCGCCCGCCGCACGAGCCGATGCTGTTCGCGCTCGCGCGTCAGGTGGACGCCTTCGCCGCGCGATCGCCTTCCCGCGCGCGGCTGCCGGCCTGAGCGCCGTGAGCGGCGATGACCGGCAGGCACGCGTCCTCACCGGTCCCATTCCCGACCGGCCGCTCGCCTTCCTCGCGCGCTACGTGAAGGCGCGGCGCTGGCTGTTCGGCGCGCTGTTCGCGGCCATCACGCTCGCGGCGGCCTGCGCGGTGGCGGTGCAGGTCGGCATGAAGCTGCTGGTGGACGCGATGGCCAGCGGCGACCGCGCGGCGGTCTGGCATCCCTTCGGCTTCTTCCTCGCGCTGATTGCGCTGGAGAGCGTGCTGTGGCGCATCGGCGGCTGGCTTGGCGCGCGCGCCGTGGTGGCGAGCGGCGTGGACATCCGCGTCGATCTGTTCGACCACCTCACCGGCCATGCGATGCGCTATTTCCGCGAGCACCTGGTCGGCTCGGTCGGCGCGCGCGTGACGGCGGCGGCCGCCGCGACAGGCGCCATCCTCGGCACGCTCACCTGGAACGTGCTGCCGCCGGTGGTGGATTTCGTCGGCGCGGTGCTCGTGCTGTTCACGGTCGACTGGCGCATGGCCCTGGCGCTGACGGCCTGCGTGGGTTTCGTGGCGGCGGTGATCGGCGGCTTCGGGATGCGCGGGCGCACGGTGCATCACCGCTATGCGGAGCTGGCGTCGAAGGTCGGCGGCGAGCTGGTGGACGTGGTGAGCAACGTCTGGGCGGTCAAGGCGTTTGCCGCGCGCCGCCGCGAGCGCGACCGGCTGGCGCGGGAGTTCGGCGTCGAGGCGGCGGCCCAGCGCCGCAGCTGGATGTACCTGGAGAAGGCCCGCCTGCTGCACGACCTCTGCCTGTGGCTGATGGCGGGCGGCATGCTGGCCTGGGCCATCCTGCTGTGGCAGCGCCGCGCCATCACGCCCGGCGACGTGGTGCTGGTGAGCGCGCTCACCTTCCGCATCCTGCATGGCTCGCGCGACCTGGCGCTGGCGCTGGTGGGCATGGCCCAGCAGTTCGGCGCGATTGCCGACACGCTCAGGGTGCTGGCCGCGCCGCATGCCTTGCCCGACCAGCAGGGCGCGCGCGCCTTCCGGCCGCATGGCGGGCGCATCGTGTTCGAGGACGTGGGCTTCGCCTATCCGGACGGCCGGCGCGTGCTGGAGCATTTCAACCTCGTGATCGAGCCGGGCCAGCGCGTGGGGCTGGTGGGGCCGTCGGGCTCGGGCAAGAGCACGCTCGTGAGCCTGATCCAGCGCCTCGACGATCCGCAGCAGGGCCGCATCCTCATCGACGGCCAGTGCCTGGCCGAGGTGGCGCAGGACAGCCTGCGCGAGCAGATCGCCGTCGTGCCGCAGGAGGTGGTGCTGTTCCGCCGCAGCGTGCGCGACAACATCCGCTACGGCCGCCCCGATGCGAGCGATGACGAGGTCGAGGCCGCCGCGCGCCATGCCTGCTGCCACGAGTTCATCCGCCAGCTGCCGCAGGGCTACGACACGCTCGTGGGCGAGCGCGGCGCGACGCTGTCGGGCGGGCAGCGCCAGCGCATCGGCATCGCCCGGGCCTTCCTGCGCTGCGCGCCGGTGCTGCTGATGGACGAGGCAACCTCGGCGCTCGACAGTCATACCGAGCACGAGGTTCAGCGCGCGCTGGTCAACCTGATGCAGGACTGCACGGTGGTGGCGGTGGCGCATCGGCTGTCAACGCTCGACCGCTTTGACCGCATCCTGGTGCTGGAGGCCGGTCGTCTCGTCGAGGACGGCACGCCAGCGGAGCTGCGCGCGCGGGGCGGGGCGTTCGGGCGGCTGTGGCGCTCGCAGCAGGCGGCGGCCAGCGATGGCGCGCCGAGCGCGTCGGCGCGGCGCTGAGGCGCGGGCTATAGCCGACCGGCACCTTCGCCTGTGACGCGGCCACCGCGCCGCAGACGCGCTCGCTCGTGATCGAGGCCGCCGGCGCAGACGGAGCCGGGCGGCGGCCGCCACGGCGCGAGCGCGATCCTGGCGATCGACGAGGTGCGCTGAGACGCGCGACCGCTTCAGGCGGCCTGATTGCCGAGTGGCGCGTCGTCGTCGAGCACGGCGGCGAGCGCGTCGGCCAGCTCGCTCACGGTCGCCTGGATGCCGCGCGTCGAGCGCTTGTCCTGCAACTGGCGCTCGATGGTGGCGGCCAGCTCGGCCACGCCATCGAGGCCGAGGCAGGCGGCGTCGGCCTGGAGATCGGCCGCGAGCCGGCTCGCGGTCGCGCGGTCGAGCCCGAGGCTGGCGGCGATCGCGGCGGCGGTGCCGGCGTGATGGCCGCGGAACTGTTCCATGAGCCGCGCGCGCAGCCGCTCGAAGGGCGGCGCCGGCATCGGCACGGGCGCGGGCACGGGTGTTCTCTCGGGAGCGTCGGCGCGGGCGTCGATGCAGGCCGCCAGCGTGCGCAGCAGCAGGCGCGAATCGATCGGCTTGGTGAGGTGGGCGTTCATGCCGGCGGCCAGCGAGCGTTCGCGCTCGTCGGGCAGGGCGTGGGCCGTGAGCGCGATGACGGGCAGCGCGTCGTGGCGGCGGTCGGCGCGGATCGCGCGCGTGGCGGTCAGGCCGTCCATGCCGGGCATCTGCACATCCATGAGCACCGCGTCCCAGCGCGCGCCGGGCGCGTCGAGCTGGTCGAGCGCTTCCTGGCCGTCGCCGGCGATGCCCACGATGACGCCTGCCGCCTCCAGCATCGCGACCGCGATCTGGCGGTTGAGCAGGTTGTCCTCGACCAGCAGCACGCGCCGGCCGGCCAGCCGAGGTTCGATGTCGGCGAGCCGGGGCGAGGCCGCGCCGGCCGCGCGTTCGAGCGCGAGGTCGGCCATCACGCGATGCAGCAGGCGCGGATTGAGCGGCTTGGACAGCACCGCCGCCACGCCCGTCTCGCGCGCGTCGGCCGCGACTTCGTCGGGCAGATGGGCGGTGAGCAGCACCACGCGTGGCAGGCGCGCCGGATCGCTGGTGGCACGCAGCGCGCCGGCCATGTCGGTGCCGGTCATGCCGGGCATGCGCCAGTCGGACACCACGAGCGCGAAGGGATCGCCGGCGCGCTCGGCCGCATGCGCCAGCGCCAGCGCGCGGATGCCGTTCTCGGCCTCCTCGACGCGGCAGCCCAGCTCGCCCAGGGTCGAGCGCACGAGGTCGCGCGCATTGGTGTTGTCATCGACCACGAGCACATGCGCGCCCGCGATGCCGTCGCGTCCGAGCGCATCGAGACGTGGATCGCGCCGGGCATGGTCGAGCCGCGCGCTGAAGCGAAAGCAGCTGCCCTCGCCCGGCTTGCTGGTGGCCGAGATCTCGCCGCCCATCAGCCGCACCAGCTGGCGCGAGATCGACAGCCCGAGGCCGGTGCCGCCGAAGCGCCGCGAGGTCGAGCCGTCGGCCTGGGTGAAGGCGTCGAACAGCCGGCCGATCTGGTCGGGCGCGATGCCGATGCCGGTGTCGGCCACCGCGAAATGCAGCAGGTCGGGATCGGTCGGGTCGGCCTCGCAGGCGATACGCACCTCGCCGGCGCTGGTGAACTTGATCGCGTTGGTGGCAAGGTTGACCAGCACCTGCGTGAGCCGCAGCGGATCGCCGACGCGCCGGCGCGGCAGCCCGACCGACACGTCGAAGAGGTATTCGATGTTCTTCTTCGCCGCGCTGTGGCTCGTGACGGCGGCCACGCCCGCGAGCACCTCGTCGAGGTCGAACTCGGTGCGCTCCAGCGCGAGATGGCCGGCCTCGATCTTCGAGAAGTCGAGGATGTCGTCGATGATGCGCAGCAGCGACACGCCCGCGCCGTGCACCTTCTGCACGTAGTCGTGCTGCTGGCGCGTGAGATCGGTGCGCAGCGCCAGATCGGCGAAGCCGATGATCGCGTTCATCGGTGTGCGGATCTCGTGGCTCATGTTGGCCAGGAAGCGGCTCTTGGCGGCGGCGGCGTCCTCGGCGCGGCGGCGCGCCTCGTGCAGCGCCGCCTCGGCGGCCTTGGCCTCGCGCAGGTCGAGCACCGAGGCGAGCACGGTCGTCTCGGCACCGAGCTGGATGCGCACGAAGTTCACGCGGCAGGGTCGGGCCTCGCCGCTCGCATGGCGGAAGCTCCACTCGAAGGCAGCCGAGCCTTCGGCGAGCGCCTGCGCATGGCGCGCGCGCAGCGCCGGCCCGCTCGCCTCGCCGTCGGGCTGCTGCGGCGGGCAGAAGCTGGCGAGCCCGGGCGCCGGGCTTTCGATGCCGAGCAGGCCGCGCAGCGCGGCGTTCGCGTGCGACATGCCGAGGCCCGCGTCGATGAAGGCGAAGCCGTCGAGCGAATGGTCGTACACGGCCTGGAAGCGGGTCTCGAACAGGCGGCGCTCGGTCAGGTCGACGATCGACACCGCGACCTTGTACGGCCGGCCGTCGCGCTCAGGCAGCGGATTGATGCGGATGTCGGCCGGGAACACGCTGCCGTCGGCGCGCCGCGCATAGATGCCCGACGTGGCTTGGAGCCGGCGCGTCGCGCCCTTGCCGAACGAGGCCTCGACCTTGCGGTCATGGCCGGCGCGGCGGTCTTCCGGCACGAGGTCTTCCACCGTCATGCCGATGAGCTGGCCGCGCGTGTAGCCGAACTGGTCGAGCGCGGCCTGGTTGACGTTGACGATGCGGCGGTCGCGGTCCACCACCAGCAGGCCGACCGGCGCGGCCTCGACGATGGCCTGGTACCACTGCTCGGTCTCGGCGGCGCGGCGCACGGTGGCGTCGATGTCGGCGCGGTTGTCTGCAAGCCTTTGCAGCATGCGAAGGCGCCGCCGCGTGATGAGCACGTCGAGGCTGCCGATCATGCCGGCGCCTGCCGCGCACGACAGGAACATCAGCGCCGCGAGCAGCACCACGAAACCCACGCCGCCGGTGTCGAACACGCTCCCCATCACGATCTGCTGCCTGTTGGTTGATGTCGCCGGAGATGCCGCGCCCGCGACCCGGGAGACTCGTCAAAGCCTCCCTGAAGGATTGATGACCGTTTCAGGATAGGGGCTGGGCAGCCCTCGTTCCATACCGACTACGGGGTAGAGCGTGCTCGGCCTGATGGACGGGGTGAACGGCGGTAGGCCGTGGCGCGACGCGCAACGACCTACCGTTCGTCCCGCGTTCGTCAGTGCGCACTTGCCCCGGCACTTCATGACTGACCGCGATGCAAGCGCAGCACCTCGGCCAGCTTGTCGGCCTCGGCATGCAGCGCGGTGGCGGCCGCGGCGCAGCGTTCGACCACGTCGGCATTGCTGCGCGTGATGCGGTCGAGCTCGCCGACCGCGTCGCTCACCGCGCCGATGCTGTCGGTCTGGGTCCGGGTGTCGCGGCTGACCGAGCCGATCAGTCCGGCCACGCGGCGTACCTGGCGCACGACCTCGTCCATCGTGACGCCGGCGCTGTCGGCGAGCTTCGAGCCGTCCCGCACGCCGGCCACGCTCGCGCCGATCAGCGTCTTGATCTCGCGCGCGGCGTCGGCCGAGCGCCGGGCCAGCGTGCGCACCTCGGCCGCCACCACGGCAAAGCCGCGTCCGTGTTCGCCGGCGCGCGCCGACTCGACCGCCGCGTTGAGCGCGAGCAGGTTGGTCTGGAAGGCCAGCGCGTCGATCACGCCGATGATGTCGGCGATGCGGTGCGAGCTGTCGGCGATGTCCTGCATGCGCGAGACGACCGCACCCACCACCTCGCCGCCCCGGCAGGCGACGCTGCTCGCGGTCTCGGCCAGGGCCACCGCCGATTGCGCGCCTTCCGAGCTGTGGCCGAGCACCTGGTTCATGCGCGCCATCGCGTCGCCGGTGTTGGCCAGGCTGTCGCTCACGGTGCGGGTGCGCGCGCCGAGGTCCTCGGCGCTGGCCGACATCTCGGCGCTGACCGCGTGCAGCGCGCCGCTCTGCGCCTCGACGTCGTCGAGCAGGGCGCGCAGGTTGAGGCCCGACTGGTTGACGGCGCGCATGAGCATGCCGATCTCGTCGACGCGGTCGGGCACCGGCAGCCGCTCGGGATTGCCGGCGGCGACGGCGCGCGCCTGGTCGAGCACGGCGCCGAGCGGCCGCACGACCTGCCATTCGAGCCAGACCGCCGACAGCAGCGCCACCGTCGTCGCGGCGCCGGCAAAGCTCGCCAGTCCGGCACCGTGCAGGCCGCCGGCCGCGGCCGCGCCGGTGAGCAGCGCACCGCCGCCCGCGACCGCCGCGCGGGTGCGCCAGCGCAGCGGCATCGTCTTGAGCAGCGAGGTCCAGGCCAGCGCGCCGCGCCGCACCACCACGCCCTTGCGGAAGGCGAGATGCGTGGCGCGGCCCTCGCGGAAGTCGCGGTAGAGCGATTCGGCCGCCGCCGTCTCGCCCGGCTCTGGCTTGGTGCGCACCGACATGTAGCCGACCAGCTGGCCGCCGCGCCGGATCGGCGTGACGTTGGCGCGCACCCAGTAGTGGTCGCCGTCCCGGCGGCGGTTCTTGACCAGCGCGCTCCACGATTCGCCGCCGCGCAGCGTGGTCCACATGTCGGCAAAGGCTTCGCGCGGCATGTCGGGATGACGCACGAGGTTGTGTGGCTGGCCCATGAGCGCGTCGCGCTCGTAGCCGCTCACCTTCACGAAGGCGTCGTTGGCGTAGGTGATGCGGCTGTCGGTATCGGTGGCCGACATGAGGGTGGTGGCGCCGGAATAGTCATGCTCCCGACCGGTCACGGAAGGCTGCGTAGGCATGGAAGAGATCTCGCACTGGCTCGGTTGAAGAACAGCGCGGCCTCCGTTCATTCGACGCCGACGAACTGCCACTGCCAGCGCGCTGCGGAGGTCCGCATCCTGTGTGTCTCTCCGGGGATCGCTGGCACTTGCCTGCCGGGGGCGGCGGGCGCTGCTTGCCTTCGTGCTCGCCGTTGCCGGGCGCGCCAGTCGTCAGGAAGTCAGGGTAAGTCCGAGGCCGTCTTGCGCGAGTTCGGGTCTGGCCGAGGTTTGCCGGGCAAATCAGGGAAATAGCTCGGACTTTATTGCCCGAGCGCTTGGTTCCGGCGCGGCACGACGAGCTTGGCGGTCTGCACCATCACCGCCTCGTCGCGCTGGTTGCGCGTCTCGCTGCGGATGACGGCGATGCCGCGGTCGGGCTTGCTGCGCGACGGGATCAGCTCGACCACCTCGCTCACCACATGCAGCACGTCGCCGGGACGCACGGGGCGCGGCCAGTCGAGCTGGACGCCGGCGCCGATCATGCCGCCGGCCACCGGCACGCCGCTGGTGACGAGCAGCCGCATGGTGATGGCGGCGGTGTGCCAGCCGCTGGCGGCGAGGCCGCCGAACAGCGTGGCGCGCGCGGCCGCGTCATCGAGGTGGAAGGGCTGCGGGTCCCAGTCGGCGGCGAAGCCGGTGATGGCGGCGGTGTCGACGGGCGCGGAGTCGGCGCTGCGGTGGCGCAGGCCGACATGCAGGTCGTCGAACCAGAGCGGGGTGCGGGAGAGGGGCATGGCGGAGGGCTTCCTGTTCTTGTCGGGGATCGGGCAACGCGAAGGGCGGGGCGGGCAGGATCGTCGGCCCGGCATCGGCAACCACGGCGCGCGGCCGCCGGCATCCGGCCGCCGTGCGCGCTGGCGCGGGGTTCAGGGCGGCAGGTCGGGCAGGGCGGTGATGCTGGCGACCGTCAGTTCGGTGAGGTTGCCGTTGGCCTCGATGTGGCGGATGCGCACCGGCAGCCAGCCGTAGTCCATCGCGAACCAGACCTCGACGCGGTTGTCTCGGCTGCCGGGTCGGGGCAGCCGCTCGATGCGGCGCACGCGCAGCGGACCGAAGGGCGTGTCGATGCTTTCGGGGCCGCCGGCGCGCAGCACCCAGGGCTCGGCGCCGCGCACGCCGGCGAGCAGCAGGTGGTAGATCGTGCCGTCGGTGATCTCGTCGGCGCGGCTGGCGAACAGGATGGCGAGCTGCATCGTGACGCTGGCGCGGTCCTGCACGCCGGGTTCGAGCGGGAGCACGGCGGTGCTGGCCGAGAAGCTGATGCTGTTGTGCGCGGGGTCGCGGTTGAAGTTGGTGGCGACCTGGGCGCGCGTGCGGGTCTTCTCGGTGTAGCGCAGCGGTTCGAGACCGGTTTCGCCGAGGCGGCCGGTGCTGGTGGAGTTCTGCAGCCGCACCGAGGTGACGAGCAGGTCGAGCGAGGCTTCCTGTTCGAGCGAGTAGCGCTCGTGGCCGATGCGCCAGCGCAGCACGCCCTTGCCGAAGTATTCGTTGCCGTTGACGACGGCGCGGGCGTTGAAGTCGAGCTGGCGGCTGGGCGGGACGACGCGCATCTCGCGGCGCTGGCCGGGCACGGGGCTGGGCCAGTCGCCGGGCCAGGGGGCGGGGGCGTCATCGGCGGCGGCGACATCGGCGCGCTGGGCCGCGCGAGCGTCGGCGTCTGGGGCGTTGGCGGGCGGGGTGGCGCTGGCGTCGGCGCGCGCGGTCGGAACGCCGGTGACGGGCGTGGCCGGGCCGGCGCTGGCGTCGGGGGCCGTGCTGCCGTCGCGCACGAGCGGCGCGGGGGCGGCGGCGTCGGCCGGGCGGGCTTCGGCCACGGCCGGTGCGGGATCGGCCGGTGCGGGCGGCACGGCGGCTGCGGGCGGTGTGGCCGGTGCGGGCGGTGTGGCCGGCACCGGTGGCGTGGCCGGCGCGGGCGTGGCCGGCGGTCGGGCGCGGCGGACCGGTTCGGGATCGGGCTCGTCCTCGTCCGGCGCGGTCGGCTGGGGCGGCGCCGGTGGCGGCGTGACCAGCTCGACCCGCATGCCCGGCCGCCGGTCGAGCCCTTCGGCGCCGAATTCCTCGATGCCGCGCCAGCCGGCCAGCAGCGCCAGATGCAGCAGCGCCGACAGCAGCAGCCAGCCGGCCGCGCCGGGCCGGGCCAGGCGCCGGGCCCAGCGGCGCGCCGGCCCGGAAGGCCGTGTCGCACCTGGTCGGGCCGACGGCAGCGGCGGATGCGGCAGGGCGGGCGAGGGTGGCGGAATCGGCACGGCGGCGGGTGGAATGAGCGAGCGGCGATGTTAGCGAAGCCCTGCGCGGCGCCGGCGCGCCACCCGGGCCGCCCTGGAGGGCGGCGCCGCGATTTCCTCGCATACTGCCGACGGAGATCGGCGGACGGCCCGGCCGCAACCGCCCGACCCGCCCCAGCGCCAAGGAGACGCGATGAGCGACAAGACGAAGGAAGGTTTTGCGGGCTTCGGCCTGCCCGGTTTCTCCCTGCCCCGGCAACTCGGCGGGGACGGCGGCAATCCGATGGCGAGCGGCTTCAACTCGGGCGTCGAGTTCCTGCGCAGCCTGTGGGGCGGCGCCGGCGGCGCGGGTGGCGCCGGCGGCCTGCCGGGTTTCGTGCTGCCGTCGTTCGATGTCGAGGAGCTCGACCGCCGCATCACCGATCTGCGCGCGGTCGAAGGCTGGCTCGACACCAATCTGTCGATGCTGCACACCGCGATCCAGGCGCTGGAAGTGCAGCGCAACACCGTCGCCACGCTCAAGTCCTTCGGCGAGGTGCTGGCCAAGCCCGGCGAGCATGCCGAGCAGCTGGCCCGCCACGGCGCCGAGCCGGGCCAGCCGCTGACCCTGCTGGGCGCGCTGTTCGAGGCCATGAGCCCGCGCCGCGCGGCCGAGGCCGCCGCGCCGGCGCCGACTGCCGGCAAGGTCTCGCCCGACTGGCCGATGGACACGCCGACCGCGCGCCATCACGCCGAGCCGCCGGCCGCGCCGGCACCGGCGCCCGCGCCGGGCCGCGAGAAGCGTGCCTCGGCTGCCGCCGCTGCCGCAGCCGCAGCCGCACCGGCCGCCGCCACGCCGGCACCGGCCTGGCCCGGCGCTGCTGCCGCCGCCGGCGCGCTCGATGAAGCCGCCAAGGCCGCGAGCAGCTGGGCCACCGATCCGCTGCGCGCCGCCGCCGGCTGGCCCGGCGCGGTGGCGGCCGCATTCGGCTGGCCGGCACGCGGCGCGGCCGAGGGCGCCGAGGCCGCCGCGCCCGCGACCGGGGCCGCCGCTGCCGCCGCACCCGCCACGGCGCGAGCCGCCACCGCGCCGACCGCCGGTGCCGCGCCGCAGGGCGCCGCCGGCCCGGCCGCCCAGCGCGTGCCCGAGCCCGATCCCGACGCCTTCGACGCCGAGGACGATTTCGACGCCCTGCCGCCCGACACCGGGGCCGCCGCGGCCGGCGCCACCGCCGCGCCGCCGGCCGCTGCCTCCGCCACGCCGGCCGCGAGCCCGGCCGCCGCCGACCCGGCGGCCGATCCCGCCGGCTTCATGAAGGAGCTGGCCACCGGCGCTTCGCTCGCCAATGCCACTGCCTGGTGGAATCTGATGCAGGACCAGTTCGCGCGCGTGGCCAGTGCCGCGATCCAGGGCGTGGCCCAGGCCACCGAGGCGGCCGGCGATGCGGCCGGTGCCGCGTCTGCCGCCGCCGTGTCCGCCGCTGCCGGCATCGCGCCGACGGCGGCGGCCGCGCCGGCCCGGGCCGCCGCGTCGGCGTCGCCAGGCGGCGCCCCGGCCGCTGCCGGCCCGGCGCCGGCTGTGGCCAGCCAGCCGCGCGCCGCCCATCCGGCCGGCACCGGCGCACCGGCGGCCCGCACCGCCTCGGCCGCCGTCACGCCGGCGGCGCGCAAGCCGGCCGCGCGCAAGGCTGCGGTTGGCAAGACGCAGTCGTCCGCCGGCGCCGCGCCGGCTGCCGCGCCGGCGCGCAAGGCCGCCAGCGCCAAGCCGGCGGCCGCCGCCAAGCGCGCGACCGCCGCCGCCGACACCGGGCGTGCCGCGCCGCGCAGCCGCAAGACCTGAGCGGCTGCCGATGTCCGCCGCCGTTCCCCCTGCCACGCCCGCCGCCGCCGCGCCCGGGCGCTTCCGCCACGGCCATGCCGTGCATCCCAACTGGCGCATGGTCACCGAGCTGTGCCTGGCGCAGATCGATGCGCAATCGCGCAGCCCGGCCTATGCGCGTCGCGCCAGCCTCGGCTTCGCCTATCTCGGCGATCCGCTGGCGCCGTATGCCAGCGAGATCCTGGCCTTCCTGCGCGTGCGCACCGGCGTGCCCGACTGGGTCGGCTCGGTCGGCATCGGCGTGTGCGCGCCGGGCATGGGCTATTTCGACGAGCCGGCGCTGTCGGTGATGCTGGCCGACCTGCCGGCCGACGCCTTCTCAGTGTTCTCCGGCACCCGGCCGCTGCCCTTGCCCGACGCGCGCACGCCGAGCGGCGCCATTGCCGCGCATACCGCGCTGGTGCATGCCGACCCGGCCGCGCCCGATCTGCCCGGGCTCATCGCCGACATGGCCAGGCGCGTGGAATGCAACTGGCTGTTCGGCGGCGTGACCTCGTCGCGCGGGCCGGGCGTGCAGCTGGCCAACGAGACCCAGGCCGGCGGCGGCCATGCGTCCAACGTGTACGGCAGCGGGCTGTCGGGCGTGGTGTTCTCCAGCGAGGTGCATCTGGCGTCGCGGGTGGCGCAGGCCAGCGCGCCGCTGGCCGGCCCGCATGCGGTCACGCGCAGCGAGGGCAGCGTGGTGTTCGAGCTCGACGGTCGGCCGGCGCTGGCGGTGCTGCTGGCCGACCTCGATGCCGACGAGCCGATGACGCTGATGCGCCATCCGCGCCTCGCGCACGGGCTGTTCGTGGGTCTGCAACTGCCGGGCGCGGCGCCGCACGACATGCTGCTGCGCAATGTGCTGGCGGTCGATCCGCGCGAGGGCAGCATCGCGCTGGCCGGCGCCATCGAGCCGGGCCGGCGGCTGCTGTTCTGCACCCGCGATGGCGTGTCGGCGGCGCTCGACCTGCGCCGCGCCTGCGCCGAGCTGCGCGACGACATCGAGAGCGACGCGCCGGCGCTGGCGCTGGAGGCGCCGCGCGCGCCCGGGGCTCTCGACGCGCGCAAGCGCATCCGGGGCGCGCTCTACATCAGCTGCGTGGCGCGGCCGGGCCAGCTGTTCGCCGATCCGTCGCAGGAGCTGGCCATCATCCGCGAGGGCCTGGGCGACATTCCGCTCACCGGCTTCTTCGCCAACGGCGAGATCGCGCGCGACCAGCTGCACACGCATACCGGCGTGCTCACGCTGTTCGTCGGCTGAGCGCGCGCAAAACCGCCGGCAGCGCAAGGATCGCGGCGCTGCCGGCGCGATCGCCGAGCCCGGCGCGGCGCGATCATCGCGGCTGCGGCCATCGCGCCGCTTGCCTTGCCCGCCGTCGCGGGCCGTGGAGGTCGCCATGTCCGTTCCGCATCCGTCCGTCCTGTCGTCGCGCGCCCGGCCGCTGCTGGCTGGTGCGCTGTTCTGCGCCCTGGCCAGCAGCGCCGCTGCCGAAGGCTTGAGCCTGCCGGCCGAGCCCGGGCTCACCGGCGGCGTCGGTCTGGTGGCCGGCGAGCGCGCCGGTCTGCGGCTCGGCTTCAGTCGGCTCGATGCCGAACGCAGCGCCGACAGCCTCGCGCCGGCGCCGGGTCGTCGGCTGGCCGGCATCGGCCTGCTCGCCGACTGGCAGCTGACCGACGGTCTGCGGCTCACCGGCGGCGCGCTCTACCACCCGGGCGCGAGCGGTTTGCGGCTGCTGGCCGGTTCGGCCGGCAGCCTGGGCCTGGGCAGCGGGCTGGCCGCCGGCACGCCGGGCCAGCAGCCGGCGCTGGCCGATCCGGTGCGCTGGCGGCTCGCGCCCTATGTGGGGCTCGGCTGGGCCAGCCGGCCGGTCGGCGGCGCCGGCCTCGGTTTTCATGCCGATCTCGGGCTGGCGCTGCAACCGGCCGATTTCGACGGCGCCTTCGCCGATCCGGCCGCGCGCCGCCTCGACGACGAAGCGCGCCTGCGCGACGACAGCCGCCCGCTGCGCGGCTGGCCGGTGCTGTCCTTCGGCGTCAACTGGGGCTTCTGACGCGGTTGCGGGTTTGTGCACCGGCGCGGCACGCCGGCCGGCAGCGCCGCTGCCGCCGGGCCGGCGCAGATTGAGCCGCGCGGCCGGCGCAATCCATCGCCCCGGCGCGCAATTCGCACCCCGGTTTTCGCAGTCCGTCGCAAGCCGCTCGAAGGCTCGACCGGGCAGCGCCAGAGTGCGGTCCAACGCGCGGCACCCGCCGCCGGCTCTTCCGAAAGGACCGTGTCATGGCCTCCCTCCTGTCCCGCATCGCCAGCTTCGTGTTCGCGCTGGTTGCCGCCGTCGCCCTCGTCGCCGTGGCCTCGGCGGCCACGCATCTGCTCGGCGCGGTCGAGGCCGGCAAGCGGCTGCACAACGATGAGCTGGCCACGCGCGCCTCGGGCGCCGCGCTGCCCCAGCTGCCGCGCGTGGTGATCGAGAAGCCCGCCGCCTGAGTCCGCCGTCCGCCGGGCGGTCCGCCGCCCCGGGGCCGCTGCGCGCCGTCCGCCGCGCCGCCCGAGCCCGCCGCGGCGCCGTCCGCGCGCCGCCTGCCGCATTGCATCGCCGCGCCGGCCCGGCCGACCGGGCCGCGCGCTAGATTCGTCCACCATGACCTCACCTGCCGCTTCTTCCTCCGCGCCGCTGGCGCGCCTGCGCGACCGCGCCGGTCCGGCGCTCGGGCGCGGGCTGCGCCGCTATACCGACTGGCTGGTCTCGATCAGCTGGAAACGCTTCAGCCTGCTGTGGCTGCTGCTGCTGGTGGTGGTCAACATCCTGATCGATCTGCCGCTGTTCAACCCGGTCAGCGGGGCGTCGCGGCCGGCCGTGCGCTATCAGGTCCACATCGGCGCCGACGGCGCGGTCGACATCGTGCCGGTGGCCGGCAGCGGCGCGCGCCGCGATACCGAGCATGTGATCGCCGACGTGAGCGGCGACGGCCCGGGCGATGGCCGCGCTCGCATCTCGCTCGGCGGCGACGGCCTGCTGATCGATGCCCGCGACGGCAAGGACCACACGCTGGTGCGCATCGACGGCAAGGGCGTGCGGGTCGAGGACGGCTCGACGCTGGCGCCGCCCGCGCCGCCCGCCGCTCCGGCCGAACCCGCCGCGCCCGCCACCCTCGCGCCGCCCGCCGCGCCGGCGCCGGGCAGCGGTGCCGGCGCGCAGTCCGCCGCGCCCGCCGACGCAACCGACGCCATCCCGGCCGCCACCGCCGCCCGCCTCGCCACGCTCGACCCGGAGCGCGCCGAGCAGCTGCGCAGCGCGCTCGACGACGTGACCGAGCAGCTCGACAAGCTGGCCGACGACCGGCGCCGCAACCGCGAGCGCTCGGCGCTGCATGAAAGCCTCGGCGACCTGCCCATCGTGCTCGGCCTGCTGTCGGCCATCCTCAAGATGGAAGGCGGCCGCCGGCGCCGGGTCGAGGCCAGCGCCGCTGCCGCCATGGCGCTGGCGGGCGACGAGCAGATCAAGCGCCAGCTCGCCGAGGCGCGCATGCAGGCGATGCAGGCCCAGGTCGAGCCGCATTTCCTGTTCAACACCCTGGCCGCCATCGACCACCTGATCGAGACCGATCCGCCGCGCGCCTCGACCATGCAGAAGCACCTCATCCAGTACCTGCGCGGCGCGCTGCCCAAGATGCGCGAGCGCGCCACCACGCTCGGCCGCGAGCTGGAACTGGTCGCCAGCTATCTCGAAATCCTCAAGGTGCGCATGGAGGACCGGCTCACCGTCGCGCTCGACGTGCCGGCCGGCCTGCGCTCGGCCAGCTTCCCGCCGATGATGTTGCAGTCGCTGGTCGAGAACGCCATCAAGCACGGACTGGAGCCGGCACCCGACGGCGGCCGGCTCACCGTCGCGGCCGAGATCGTCGACGGCGCGCTGCGGGTGGCGGTGGCCGACACCGGCGTCGGCTTCGACCCGGCCAACAGCAGCACGCGCGGCACCGGTCTGGGGCTGGCCAACATCCGCGACCGGCTCGCGCTGCTGCACGGCGACCAGGCCCGGCTTACGGTCACGGCCAATGCGCCGGCCGGCACCGTCGTCGCCATCGAGCTGCCCTATGCGCTCGCCGGCAAGGCGGCCGAGGCATGAGCGCGCCGCCGCCACGCGCCGTCATCGCCGACGACGAGCGCCTGATGCGCGACCAGCTGCGCGCCCGCCTCGCCGAAGCCTGGCCCGAGCTCGCCATCGTCGGCGAGGCGCGCAACGGCGCCGAAGCCATCGAGCTGGTGCAGCGGCTGCGGCCCGATCTGGTCTTTCTCGATGTGCGCATGCCCGGCAGCAGCGGCATCGAGGCGGCGCGCGCCCTGGCCGGCCAGGTGCAGGTGGTGTTCGTGACCGCCTATGACGAATACGCGGTCGAGGCCTTCGAGCAGGGCGCCATCGACTACCTGCTCAAGCCGGCCGAGCGGGCCCGGCTCGCGCTCACGGTCGAGCGGCTCAAGCGCCGGCTGGCCGAGCCGCCGGCCGAGCTTGCGGCGCTGCTGGCCCAGCTGTCGCAGCGCATGACGGTGCAGCTCGACCGGCTCGCGCCACCGGCCGAAGCGCCCGCGCGCCGCCCGGCGCTGCAATGGATCCAGGCCGGCATCGGCAACGAGCTGCGCATGATTCCGGTCGACGAGGTGCTGTTCTTCATGGCCGGCGACAAGTACACGCGGGTCGTCACCGCCGGCTTCGAGGCGCTTATTCGCAAGCCGATCCGCGAGCTGGCCGACGAGCTCGACCCGGACCGCTTCTGGCAGATTCACCGCGCCACGCTGGTCAACACCGGCGCCATCGCCGGCGTGGCGCGCGACCTGCGCGGACGCCAGCTGGTCAGCCTGCGCGGCTGCGCCGAAAAGCTCGAAGTCAGCCGCGGCTACGCCCACCTGTTCAAGCAGATGTAGCCGGCGCCGCCGGGCCGGCCGCGCGGCGGCGCCAGGCCTCCACCGCGGTGCCGATGTCGGCCAGCCCGGCCAGCACCACCACTTCCTTCTGCGTGCGGCGCTGGAGCGCGCTGCAACTGCCGCCGGCCCAGATCTCGATTCCGGGCGCGAGCCGGCCGCGCAGCTCGGCCAGGCCGTCGCACACGGTGGCCGGGCTCAGGAAGGACGAGAACGACAGCGCCACGACATCGGCCTTGCGCGCCGCCGCCGCCCGCACGATGTCCCACACCGGCGTCTGCACGCCGAGCGACATGCAGGCGCAGCCGTTGAGCACGAACAGCGCCTCGGCCATCAGCAGCCCCAGGCCGTGCGGTTCCTGCGGCAGCGTGGTGAGCAGGATGCTCGGCTTGCCGCCCGGCGCCGGCAGCGTGTTGATGGCATGGCGCAGCACGGTTTGCAGCGCCTCGGTGAACAGATGCTCCTCGAACACCTCGAACCAGCCGCGCGTCCAGGCCTCGCCCACCCGCGTGACCAGCGGCGCCACCAGTTCCATGACGAAGCGCGCCAGCCCCAGCCGCACCAGCGCCTGATGCAGCATCGCCCGCAGCGCCTCGGACTGATGCCGCTTCACCAGGTCGAGATAGGCGTCGAGGTCTTCACAGGGCCGCGCGGCGGCGGCCGGCGGATTGGGCATGGTGGCGGTGTCGCCGGCCAGCCGGGTCAGCTCGGGCAGCGCCAGATGGATGATCTTGCCGGGCCGGTGGCCCACGCCCATCAGCCGGCGCAGCAGCCGCAGCTTCTCGACCTGCTCGGCCGGATAGACCCGCTCGCCGAAGCCGTCGCGCGCCGGGCTGGGAAAGCCGTAGCGGCGCTCCCAGACCCGCAGCAGGTCTTTCGAGAGGCCGGTGTCGCGCTCGACGGCGGCGATGCCGATGCCGGGCGTGGCGGCGGAGACGTGTTCAGTGTTTTCTTCCATTGCGGCCGATTCTAGAAGCTGTCAAAGCCCTGACCAAGACAATCGGCGTGTTGTCGAACCAATTGCGGGCACGCCGGTCTGTGCGTGACCGCGCTACCGGCCGCCGGCCGGGCACGCGCCGATCGAGCTTTGGAGGGGCCATGCCCGCAAAGGTTTTGCACTCATCGGCGGATTTGTCCGCCGCCTCGGCCGGTCGCCGCCGTTGCCTGATGGGCGGCGCCGCCCTGGTCGCCGCCTTGGCGGCCGGTCGCGCCGGCGCCCAGACCGAGGCCGGCAGCTGCCCGCGGCTGCTCGATTTCAGCTTCAACCGCTTGCAGGACGGCAAGCCGCAGTCGCTGTGCCAGTACGCCGGCAAGGTGCTGCTGGTGGTCAACACCGCCAGCTATTGCGGCTTCACGCCGCAGTACGAGGGGCTGGAAAAGCTGTTTGCCGAGCGCGGCCCGCGCGGGCTGGTGGTGCTCGGCTTTCCGTCCAACGACTTCGGTGGCCAGGAGCCGGGCGGCAGCAAGGACATCGGCGAGCTGTGCTTCAACACCTATGGCGTCAAGTTCCCGATGTTCGAGAAGTCGGCCGTGACCGGCAGCGGCGTCAATCCCTTCTATGCCGCGCTCATCAAGGCCACCGGCATCAAGCCGGGCTGGAACTTTCACAAGTACCTGATCGACCGCGAGGGCAAGGCGGTGGCGAGCTATCCGAGCACCATCACGCCGGGCGACCGCCGGCTGCTCACCGACATCGACCGCGCGCTCGGTGGCTGAGGTGGCACGACGCATCGCCATCGTGGGCGGCGGCGTGGCCGGGCTCGGCTGCCTGTGGCGGCTGCGCGAGGCCACGGCGCCGGGCGCGCTCGACCTGGCGCTGTACGAGCGCGAGCCGGCGCCGGGCGGCCATGCCAATACGGTCGATGTCGTCATCGACGGCCAGCCGGTGGCTATCGATACCGGCTTTCTGGTCTTCAACCATCACACCTATCCGCAACTGACGCGGCTGTTCGAGTCGCTTGGCGTGGCGACGACCGCCACGACCATGTCGTTCTCGGTGCAGACGCAACATGCCGGCCGCGCGCTGGAATGGGCCGGCTCGGGGCTGGGCGGGCTGCTGGCCCAGCCGCGCAATGCGCTGTCGGCCGACTTCTGGCGAATGCTGGCCGACATCGCGCGCTTCAACCGCGCGGCGCGCGCCCTGGCCGCCGATGCCCGCGCCGACGACGAACCGCTCGGCGGCTGGCTCGACCGGCATGGCTATTCGGCGCTGTTCATCGACGGCTATCTGCTGCCGATGGCCGGCGCGATCTGGTCCTGCCCGACGGCGCGGATGCGCGAGTTTCCGGTGGCGACGCTGGCGCGCTTCTGTGCCAATCACGGGCTGCTGCAAATGATCGATCAGCCGCCCTGGCGCACCGTCACCGGCGGTTCGCGGCGCTATGTGCAGGCGCTGCTGGCGCGCTGCCCGGCCGGCCGGCGCGGCGCGGCCGTGGCGCTGCGCCGCACGCCCGACGGCGTGCAGCTGACCGGCGCCGACGGCAGCGTCGAACGCTTCGACGCGGTGGTGCTGGCCACGCATTCCGACCAGTCGCTGGCGCTGCTCGACGCGCCCGCCGCCGATGAGCGCGCGCTGCTCGGCGCGATCGGCTGGCAGCGCAATCGCACGCTGCTGCATCTTGACGCGAGCCTGCTGCCGCGCGCCCGACGCGCCTGGGCCGCCTGGAACTACCGCGCCGACAGCGCGGTGGACGGTCACGGCTCGCCGGCGCGCATCGGCGTCGACTACCTCATCAACCGGCTGCAACCGCTGCCGGTACAGCGGCCGGTCATCGTCAGCCTCAATCCGGTGCGCGAGCCGATGGCCGGCACGGTGCTGGGCGAGTTCGATTACGCGCATCCGGTGTTCGACGCGGCGGCGGTCGCGGCCCAGCGCCGGCTCGGCCAGATCCAGGGCCGTGGCGGCGTGTGGCATGCGGGCGCCTGGACCGGCAACGGCTTTCACGAGGCTGGGCTCACCTCGGGCATGGCGTCGGCCGATGCGGTGCTCAGGGCGCTCGACGCCGGCGTGGGCAGTGGCGCCGAGCGGCGGCAGGCGCATGTCTGACGCCGGCGCGCCGGTGGCCTGGCTCGGGCGCGGCTGGCTGCGGCATGCGCGACTGGCGCCGCTGCGCCATGCCTTCGTCTATCCGGCGCACTGGCTGCGGCTGCGGCTCGATACCGGCGATGCCGCGCTGGAAGCGGCCGGCGTGGCGCGCAACCGCTTCGGTCTGGTGGCGCTGCATGACGCCGATTACGGCCTGGGTGCCAGCGCCGGCCAGCCGTTGCGCGAACAGGCGCGTGCCGCGCTCGCCGCCGCCGGCATTGCCGATGCCGATGGCGCGCTCTGGCTGCACACCTTTCCGCGCGTGCTCGGCTATGCGTTCAACCCGGTCAGCTTCTTCTTCTGCCAGCGCGCCGACGGTGCCCTGCGCGCGGTGATCGCAGAGGTGAACAACACCTACGGCCAGCGCCATCGCTATCTGCTCGCGCATGCCGACGGCCGCCCGATCGCCGACGGCGAATGGCTCGGCGCCGACAAGCGCTTTGCGGTGTCGCCGTTCTTTGGCGTGGATGGCGGCTATCGCTTCCGCTTCGGCTTTCGGCGCGGCGCCGAGGGCGTGAGCGCCGGCTGCGTGCGCATCGAGCTGGCCGTGGACGGCGCGACCGCGCTGGTCGCCAGCCTGGGCGGCAGCTATCGGCCGGCGACCCGCGCTGCGCTGGCGCTGGCGGTGCTGCGCCAGCCGCTGTGGACGCTGGCGGTGATGGCGCGCATCCATTTGCAGGCGCTGCGGCTGTGGCGGCGCGGCCTGCCGCTGCGGTCGCGCGCCACAACCAACCTGACTACGCCGCAACCCGCCACGCCGGCGCCTCCCAACTCCTGAGCGGAAACCCGTCATGACCCGCAATTGCGCCCTCGACCGCGGCCTGCTGCCGAGCTCGTCCCCCGCCGATGCCTTTGCGCTGCCCGGCGCGCCGCATGCCGATGCGCTCGCACTGCCCGCTGCCGCCTGCGCCGATGCGCCGGCCCTGCCCGATGCGGCGCCGGCGCCGGCGGTCGTCGCCCGGGCGCGCTCCGGCAGCCGGTTGCCGTGGCAGGCGCGGCGCGTGATCGGCCTGCTCGACCGGGTGTGCGGCGGCAGCGTCGAGCTGACCCTGCCCGATGGCCGGCGCATGACGCTCGGCGATGCCGGGCCCGGCGCGCGGCTGCCGTCGGTGTCGTCCGGCATGCAGTCGCCGTCGGCTTCGCCCGGCATGAGCCCGTCGCCGGATCGGGCCAGCGCCGCGGCGCCGCCGCTGCACGTCGACCTCGCGGTGCGCGACTGGCGCGTGTTCGGCCGCCTCGTCGCTGAGGGCGATCTCGGCTTCGCCCGCGCCTGGGTCGACGGCGACTGGCACACGTCCGACCTGCCGGCGCTGCTCGAACTGGTTGCGCGCAACCGCGCCGCGCTCGAAGGTGGCCTGCCCGGCGGCGCGGTCGCGCGCGCCGGCCTGCGGCTGCTGCATGCCCTGCGCCGCAACAGCCGTGCCGGCAGCCGCCGCAACATCCGCGCGCACTACGACCTCGGCAACGATTTCTACCGGCTCTGGCTCGACGCCGGCATGACCTACTCCGGCGCCTGGTATCGCGACGGCAGCGAGTCGCTCGAAGCCGCCCAGGCTGCCAAGCTCGGCCGCATCCTCGACCAGGCCAGCGCCGGCCGCAGCGACTGCCGGCTGCTGGAGGTCGGCTGCGGCTGGGGCAGCTTCGCCGAGCTCGCCGCGCGCGCCGGCCATCGCGTGCATGGCGTCACGCTGTCGCCGGCCCAGCTCGCTTGGGGCCAGGAACGCCTCGCGCATGCCGGCCTCGCCGAGCGCGCCACGCTCGAATTGCGCGACTACCGCGATCTCGCCGAGCGCTACGACGGCATCGCCTCGATCGAGATGTTCGAGGCCGTCGGCGAGCGCTGGTGGCCGATCTGGTTCGACACCGTCGCGCGCTGTCTCGCGCCCGGCGGCCGCGCCGCGATCCAGACCATCACGCTCGACGAGCGACTGTTCGCCAGCTATCGCCGCCGCCCCGACTTCATCCAGTCCGACATCTTCCCCGGCGGCATGCTGCCGACGCGCACCCGCTTCATCGCCGAGGCGGCGCGCGTCGGCCTTGCCGTGCGCAACGAACTGGCGCTCGGCGCCGATTACCGGCGCACGCTGCTCGAATGGCGCGCGCGCTTCCTGGCCCGGCGCGCCGACGTCGCGGCGCTCGGCCACGACGAATGCTTTGTGCGGCGCTGGGACTATTACCTGTCGTACTGCGCCGCAGGCTTCGCCGACCGGTCGACCGACGTCGTGCAGTTCACGCTCGTCAATGCAAACGGATGATGCGGATTCGCGTCACCGCTGTTGACGAACGGAATGCACGTCGCTATTCTTCGAGGTTCCCTGTGGAGGGGTGCCCGAGTGGCTAAAGGGGGCAGACTGTAAATCTGTTGGCTTACGCCTACGTTGGTTCGAATCCAACCTCCTCCACCAAAGATTTTCGGCAGGCAGTTGGCTCGGCGTCGTTCGGTTGGCAAGTGATTGCGGCGGCGTGAGGTATTTGTCTGCTTCGGGGCGAAAGCCTCGGCAGGGTCGGATATCGCACTCGCGGGTGTAGCTCAATGGCAGAGCAGAAGCCTTCCAAGCTTATGACGAGGGTTCGATTCCCTTCACCCGCTCCAGTTTGCTGGGTGGAAGGTCCGGTCTTGTGATGCAAGGTTTTGCCCATGTGGCTCAGTGGTAGAGCACTCCCTTGGTAAGGGAGAGGTCGCGCGTTCGATCCGCGCCATGGGCACCAGAATTTCCCCGTCGCCTGTTAGGTGGCGGGGAAATTGAACATCAGCAACACAGTTGAAAGACCGAGGAGTCGGCAAATGGCAAAGAGCAAGTTTGAACGGACCAAGCCGCACGTGAACGTGGGCACGATTGGTCACGTTGACCACGGCAAGACGACGCTGACGGCGGCGATCACGACGGTGCTGTCGCGTAAGTTCGGCGGCGAAGCCAAGGCCTACGACCAGATCGACGCGGCGCCGGAAGAAAAGGCGCGCGGCATCACGATCAACACCGCGCACGTCGAGTACGAAACGGCGAACCGCCACTACGCCCACGTCGACTGCCCGGGCCACGCCGACTACGTCAAGAACATGATCACCGGTGCCGCCCAGATGGATGGCGCCATCCTCGTGTGCTCGGCCGCCGACGGCCCCATGCCGCAAACGCGTGAACACATCCTGCTGGCCCGTCAGGTCGGTGTGCCCTACATCATCGTCTTCCTGAACAAGGCCGACATGGTGGACGACGCCGAACTGCTCGAGCTCGTCGAAATGGAAGTGCGCGAACTGCTCAGCAAGTACGACTTCCCCGGCGACGACACCCCGATCATCAAGGGCTCGGCCAAGCTCGCCCTCGAAGGCGACAAGGGCGAACTCGGCGAAGAAGCCATCTTCAAGCTCGCCGAAGCCCTCGACACCTACATCCCGACCCCGGAACGCGCCGTTGACGGCGCCTTCCTGATGCCGGTGGAAGACGTGTTCTCGATCTCGGGTCGCGGCACCGTGGTGACCGGTCGTATCGAACGCGGCATCGTCAAGGTCGGCGACGAAATCGAAATCGTCGGCATCAAGGCCACGGTCAAGACCACCTGCACCGGCGTCGAAATGTTCCGCAAGCTGCTCGACCAAGGTCAGGCAGGCGACAACGTCGGCATCCTGCTGCGCGGCACCAAGCGCGAAGACGTCGAACGCGGCCAAGTGCTGTGCAAGCCCAACTCGATCAAGCCGCACACCCACTTCACCGCCGAGGTCTACGTCCTCAGCAAGGAAGAGGGCGGCCGCCACACCCCGTTCTTCAACAACTACCGCCCCCAGTTCTACTTCCGCACCACGGACGTGACCGGCGCGATCGAGTTGCCGAAGGACAAGGAAATGGTCATGCCGGGTGACAACGTGACGATCACCGTCAAGCTGATCGCCCCGATCGCCATGGAAGAAGGCCTGCGCTTCGCCATCCGTGAAGGCGGTCGTACCGTCGGCGCCGGCGTCGTCGCCAAGGTCATCGAGTA
>NZ_MUHU01000034.1 GCF_002105195.1 Derxia lacustris
GGGCTGGCGCGGGCCGGGGTGGCGGACGGGCGCCTTCTGGTGGCGCCTCGCGCCGGGGCTGCCGGCGGGTGAATGCCGCAGGCATTCAGGTCCGCATGTCTGAGGGGGCGAAGCCCCCGAGTTGGCGGACCGGCCCGTCGGCAGTCCCGGTGCGAGGGAACCCTCCCGCAACGCGGGAGGGCGCAACCAGCCGGCGCCCGTCCGCCACCCCGGCCCGCGCCAGCCCTGCGGCATCAACCAGCAAGCCAACGCCGCAGGCAAAACTCACTGCCGCACCAGCTCGTAATAAACCGCCGGCCCCTTCCCGCCGATGGTGTTGTCGAGCTTGAACGACACCCCGTTGCCATCCACCGTCACCGGCCGCGTCTCGACCCGGTTGCCGCGGGCATCCAGCGCATACAGCGTCCAGTTGCCCGAGATCGCCAGCCGCGCCTCGATGACCGAGCCGCGCATCAGCACCGGCAGCGTGCCCCAGGCCGCCAGCGTCTTGGCGGTCGAGTCGGTGAACTTCATGTTGGTGTTGCGCGCGTCGGTCACATGCGTGAGCAGGATGCGGCTGGTGGCGGTCAGCGCCTGATCGTTGTCGAGCGCGATCGCCGCCACCGTCGCGCCCGGCGTGAAGCGGCCGATCGACAGCACATTGCCCTGCACCACGGTCGAGTCGAAGGTCAGCACCTCGGTCTTGGGCGTGACCACGCGCAGCGCGCGGTTCCTGAAGTCCCAGATCGTCTGGTTGGTGTCGGACTGGACCAGGCCGTTGACCGCGTCGGTCTGGTTGTTGGGATAGAGCATGCCGGCCTCGCGCACCCGGGCGGCGGTCTCGTACCACTGCGCATCGCCGGCGGCATAGCCGGCGAAGGCGGCGCGCGGCGTGGGCGTCAGCTCGTCGTTGGTCAGCAGCGGCTCCTTGATGAAGTTGGGCGCCGTGCCGCTGCCGGTCCAGTTGCGGTTGCCGTCGGTCTGGTCGGGCGTGATCTGGGCGATCTTGCTGATGAAGGACATGTTCGCCACCGCCGGCGTCCAGCTCATCATCCAGCTCGCGCCCCAGCGGTAGTCGAGCATCTTGTCGGGCCGCGCGGTGTAGGCCACGGTGAAGCGCGCCGGCCACACGTCGCCGCGCCGGTACAGGAAGGCGGCGATGCGGTCGCTGGCGGTCAGGATCGGATCGCCCCAGTTGAAGAAGCTGCGGATCTGGCCCAGGTGGTCCCACTTCGGCGGGTTCTGGTAGGCGGTGGCGTCGAGCTGGTGGCCGAAGCTGCACAGCCCGTTCCAGCCCTGGTGGGCGGCAAACGCGCCGCTCATCGCGCCCGATTCATAGCGGTACTTGTTCCAGAACGGCTGCGAGAACTCGGTCGCGTAGAAGTTGCGGCCGTGATAGCGCAGCCCGGCCGCGCCGCGCAGATAGGCGCCCATCGTGTCGAAGGCGCTGTTGTTGACGATGCTGCTGCCCACGCCGTCGCCGCTCGGATGGTCGTGATAGTTGTTGAAGGTGATGGCGTCGCCCTGGCTGCGCGCCAGCGTGTCGCCCCAGCTCTGGCAGGAATTGGCATTGCTGAACTTGCCGACCGCGCCCTTGGCCGCGAGGTAGTCGCGCATCCAGCTGGCGGTGGCCATCTCGGTCTCGGCCATGAAGCGGCCGAAGTCGTCTTCGCGCCTGGTCTTGCCGGCGCTGCGCAGCGGCAGCGCCACGCCGCCGAGCGACGGGTCTTCGCCGGCGGCCAGCGCCACGGCGCTCCAGGCCGCCCGGAAGGCCTCGACGCTGCCGTACTTCTTCATCAGCCAGGCGTTGAAGCCGGGCTTCAGGCCATCGTCGAACTTGCCGCCCGACACGCCGGCCACCATGGCGATCGAGCCTTCGTTGATGCCGACGATGACCTTGAGGTTGGGATCCTTGGCGATGGTCACGCCGTTGTAGGGATTGACCGTGTCGAAGATGCGGTCGACCGCCTTCTTCCACGCGGCCTGGTAGCGCGGGTCGTAATGGATGCGCGACTTGGCGTTGACGGCGGTGTTGTTGACCCAGCCGGTCTTGTACGACTGCGCATCCATCGTGTAGCCGATGCCCTGCTTGCCCAGCTCGGCGATCAGGCGGAACAGCGAGTCGAGCTGGCCGGCGTTGATGTTGGCGTCGACCGTGCCCGACTGCATCAGCGCGGCGTCGATGCCGTGCAGCCGCACCAGGTTGTAGCCGCGCCGCTTGATCTCGTTGACATAGGTGGTGGCGGCGGTCGCGCTGCCGAGCGGCGACATGCTTTCCAGCACCCAGTTCATGCACATGCCGCGCGCGCTATAGCCCTGGAGCGGGCCGCTCAGGTCGAGCGCGGTGCCCGGCGTGACGGTGAGGTCGTATTCCTTCATCGGCAGCCAGAGCGCGCCGGCGGCCAGGGTGCCGGCATCGCTGCTGGCCACCAGCTTGACCGGCGTGGCCGACAGCGTGCTGGCGATGGCCGCCGCCGCGGTGGCGCGGCCGACGCCGGCGGCGCTGTCGTCCGGGCTGCTGCCGGCCACGGCCTGGTTGCCGCCGGTGCTGGCGGATTCGCTGGCCAGGCCGCCGGCGGTGGTGATCGCGGGCGTGGTCACCGCGCCGTCGCGCGGCGTGGCGACCGGCGTGGTCACGGCGGCGGCCGTGGCGGCGCTGCCGGCGGCTGCGACGGGTGATTCGACACCACCGCCGCCACAGGCGGACAACAGGCTTGCCATCGCGATCGAGGCGGCAATGATCGAAGGAGAAAACGGAATCTTGGCTGCCATGGTGGCCCCCCGGTGAGACGTGAGTCGTGACGCAGGCCGGCGTGCGCAGTGGCGGCCGGTCCTTGTCCGGGTTAGCGGGCGGCAATGGGGGGAAGCTGAATCGGCGGGCGGGCCGGGCGCGGCGGTCTAGGACAGCGTTCCGCATTCCGGCTAGGAATCCGCGGAAGCGCGGAGGCAGGGCAGCGGAAGGCGCGGGCGGGGGGAAATGGAGGGCGCGGCTGTCGGCGTCCGCCGACCTTGACCGACCGCAACCCGCATCCGGGTGATGCGGCGAACTGCCGGTCTAAGCCGGTGTTGTTCCGCAATGTGAGAAGTGCGTGAACTTGAGCCTAGGGTTTACCCGATAGTCCGATGCTTAGATCGGCCTTCGGGAAAAGCGGCGTCGGAAGAAATCAGACAGCCGCGCTACGCCGGCTTCCGACACGCCGGGTCCACCAGAGCGCACTGCCGCTGGCGAGGAGAAAGCCGAGGCCGAGCAGGAATTCGCGGCCTTCCACCAGCGCATCGGCGCTGACGCTGAGCTGGCGCGCGAGGCCGAGGCCGGCGACCGCCAGCGCGCCCGCGCCGACGATGGCCGGCACCCAGCGCGCCGCGCCCGAGCCGGGCGCCAGATGGCCGCGCAGCAGCCGGCTGATCCACCAGCCGCTCGCGCAGTCGGTGGCGCACATGCCGGCGGTGAAGGCCAGCGCCAGTCCGGCGCCGGCAGCGGCCGAGCCGCGCTCCAGGCCCACCGTGCCGAACCACAGCGCCAGCGTCAGCGTGTCGAACGAGATCGCGAACAGCATGCCCAGCAGCAGTCCGCCCCAGGCCCGGCCAAACACCGGCGCGCGCTGCACCAGCCGGCCGCGCCAGCCGCTCACCGGCGCATCGCCGACCAGCGCCGCCTTGAGATTGAAGGCGCCGATCAGGCCCAGGCAGGCGATGGAGAACAGGCTGCCGGCACGGTCGAGCCAGTCGGGCAGATGCAGGCCGCCGGTGCGGATGCAGGCCAGCGCCGCCGCCAGCACCACCGCGCCATGCCCGAGCGAGAACAGCGCGCCGGCCAGCCGCGCCAGCCCGTGCCGGCCGGCGCGCGCATGCAGCCGCACCAGCCCGTCGATGGCCGCCAGATGGTCGGCATCCATGCCGTGACGGGCGCCGAGCAGGGCGCCGAAGGCGAGGGCGAGCGGCAGGCTGGCGGAGAGCGGAAGGTCCATGGCGGCAGGCGGCGGATGAAGAATCGGCATTTCTTCATACACGTTGCATGCCAGCCGGCGGAGCGGGATTTCCCGCGCGCCGGCTCAGGCGGGCTTCAGTACGGCCAGTTCTGGTTGCTGATGAACTGGTGGCCGTCGGCGCCGTCCACATGCAGCCACACGCTGCCCCAGCTGGGCGGATTGGCCGAGGTCCACTTGCCGAAGGTGAGGCTGGTGGCGCGCGCCGCCACGTTCTTCCAGACGTTGACGCTGGTGTCGCCGTTGCCGGCGTTGACGCCGACGCCGCCCATGGTCTTGGTGGCGTCGGTCGGCAGGGTCCAGGTCAGCGCCACGGTCGAGCCGCTGACGAAGCTGCCCGCCAGCGCCGGCTTGAAGGTCTTGGGCGTGGCGAACCAGCGCGTCTGGTTGGTCTGGGCCTGGGCGTTGCTGTAGGGCACCGAATGCAGACCCAGCGTGGTGGTGGCGCCGACCTTCTTGTAGGTCGGGCCATAGAACACCAGGGTGTAGCGCGAGCTGGCCTTCATCAGGCTCAGGTCGACGCATTGCGTGCCGCTGCTGTTCGAGCACTCCGGAATCCAGGTGGAGTTGCTGCTGACCAGCCCGGTGGTCAGCACATTGAAATTGCCGCCGGTGACGGTGCGGCCCAGCACGATGCCGGCCACGGTGCCCAGATGGGCAAAGGTCTGCGACGCCGGCAGGCCGGGGCCGCTGATGCGCACATAGGCGACGGTGGCGGGCGCGCCGTTGTCGATCCAGAACTCGACCATCCGCGCAAAGCTCCAGGCGCTGGCGGTATTGGGCCGGAAGCGCTTGTTGATCGCATGCGGCTCGACATAGGCCGGGCGGCGGTCGCCCCAGAAGCGCCACTTGCCGTCGTCGCCGAGGATGAACTGCATCTCGGGCCGTTCGAGCACCGTGCTGTCGGGCGCCTTGATGATGAAGCTGGCGAGCAGCGTCTTGCCGTCGGCGGCGACGCTGACGATCTTGTTGAGCGTGAGCGTGATGCCGACGTTGTCGGCGCTGAGCACGCCATTGGCGCTGAGGACGGTGGCGCGGGTGTCGCCGCCGTCGAGCAGGTCGGCCGCGAACAGGTCGAGCAGGGTGGCGTCGTTGGCGGCCGGCACGGCGCTGGCGAACAGCGCGTTGAAGCGCGCGAACAGCGTGGCGATGCCGGTGGTCTGGGCCGTCGTGGCCTGGGTGACGGCGGCGGCCTCGGCGACCGGCAGGTCGGCGGCGCGGGCGGCCGGGCCGGCGACGAGGCAGAGCGCGAGCGCGGCGAGCGCAAGCGGCTGGAAGGCGAAGCGGGACATGGTCGTTCGTTCCTGTCGTTGTGGGTTTTGGTGCCGCGTCATGCCCGGATGCGGCGCGGCGCGGCGGCGCGATGGTCGGGCATTCGGCGTTTGTCGGTGCGCACAATTGCGCGCGCATTGCGCAAATGGCCGGATCGGCCGGCGTTGTGACCGAGTTGCGCGATGGCGCGCGCCGCAGCGATCACGCCGCTTGCAGCCGGCGGCGCCAAGCGATCACGGCGCTTGCGCCCGCGGGCGTTACTCGATGACCTGCGCGAGATGGCTTTTCAGCCGCCGCGTGGTCCACCAGACCACGCCGGCAATCAGCGGGATCGATGCGCCCGTGACCAGCTCGGGCGACACATGCAGGCCGCCGTCGTGCAGCGCTTCGGCCATGTGATGCACGAGCGAGCTGGCGTAATAGGTGATGGCGGCGATCGACAGCCCCTCGACGGTCTGCTGCAGGTGCAGCTGCATGCGCTGGCCGTTGCCGAGCGAGCGCAGCAGATCCTGGTTCTGCAGCTCGGTCTGGATCTCGACCCGGGTGCGCAGCAGCGCGCTGGTGCGCGAGACCCGCTCCGACAGCTGGTTCATGCGGTGCACGGTCGCGTCGATGGTGGCCATCGCGGGCATCAGGCGGCGCTGCACGAAGGGGCCGATGCCCATCAGATGCGCGACCGGCTCGTCGAACAGGTCGGCCAGGCGCTGCTGGACGATGCCGTAATAGGCCTTGGATGCCGAGAAGCGCGTGGTGTGGTCGGCGATCACCATCTCGTTCTCGCCGGCCAGCCGCATCAGCTCGCCGAGCAGGCCGACGTCGTCGCGCTCGGGCTTGTGGATGGCCTGGGTCAGCTCGGCGAGCTGATGCTCGGACGCCGCCAGCCGTCCGCCCAGCCGGCGCGCCGGCGCAAAGCCGATCAGCGCCATCACGCGGTAGGTCTCCATCTCTACCAGCCCGGCGGTGATGCGGCCGGCCTTGCCCTCCTGCAGCCGGTCGCCCATCACCAGAAAGCGCGTGAAGCCGTCGGCGCGGATGGTGAAGTTGGCATAGACCCGCGCCCGCGACGTGCCGCCGCGCAGCCAGGCGCCGCACAGCCGCGCCGTGCCCAGAAAGGCGCGCGCGCGCTCGATCTCTTCTTCGGGCGGCGCGTCGGGGTCGGCGCGCAGCAGCACGATGTGGATCGCGGTCAGCGTCTGTCCCGGAATGGAACGCAGCCAGTCGGCCGGCGCGCGCACCAGATGCGACAGCTCGGGCTCGTCGGCGCCCCAGACCGCGTCCTGCGCGATCGGCTGGGTGATCGAGTAGCGCGAGAACTCGCCGTGGCGCTCCCACTTGAGCGTGAAGTTCTCGGTGTTGGCGCGCATGAAATGCGGCTCGTCGAGCGAGAAGCGCGCGCCGATGGATTCGAACAATTTGCGCAGATGGGCGTGCTCCACCTCGGGCGCGATGCCGGCGTTGAGCACCGCGATATGCGTGACCAGCGCCGGATGGCGGATGCGCGCGGTCGGCCGGGCGTGGATTTCGTCGTTGAGCGTGCGGCGCTCGGGATGGTCGGGCGGCATCAGCGGCCGGGCGGGGGCGGGCAAGGGCAGGTCGGGCATGGGTGGCGTCTGACGTTGGTCTTGTTGTGTCACTGGCTGCGCTGCTCGCAAACATCGCACCGACGCGAACTGTGCCGCCGCGACACGCCGGCGGGTGACAACACGCTGATCGCATGCGCGAAAAACCGATCACCTCATGATCGATTGACGCTTTGCAACACTTTCGGGGTTAACCCCCGAAAAATTTGTGCGCGCGAAAAATTCCCGTTTTTTCTCAATGGCTTGGCGTTCACCCGCGATGTGAATGAGAACTGGTCCGCTTATTGCCCTTGAGGAATTCAACGCGGCGGCCCGGTCCAGCGGGGGTAAACGGTCTGATCGAGAAGACCGCACGGCGGCGCGACCCCAGGAGAAAAAGACGGTGGAAACCTTCTACGAAGTCATGCGGCGCCAGGGCATCACCCGGCGCAGCTTCATGAAGTTCTGTTCGCTCACGGCAACCTCGCTCGGCCTCGGGCCGGCGTTCGTGCCCAAGATCGCGCATGCGATGGAAACCAAGCCGCGCACTCCGGTGCTGTGGCTGCACGGGCTGGAGTGCACCTGCTGCTCCGAGTCCTTCATCCGCTCGGCGCATCCGCTGGCGAAGGACGCCGTGCTGTCGATGATCTCGCTCGACTACGACGACACGCTGATGGCCGCCGCCGGCCACCAGGCCGAGGCGATCCTCGAAGAGGTGATGACCAAGTACAAGGGCAACTACATCCTCGCCGTCGAGGGCAACCCGCCGCTCAACCAGGACGGCATGAGCTGCATCATCGGCGGCAAGCCCTTCGTCGATCAGCTCAAGCATGTGGCCAAGGACGCCAAGGCCATCATCAGCTGGGGCTCGTGCGCGAGCTGGGGCTGCGTGCAGGCCGCCAAGCCCAACCCGACGCAGGCCACGCCGGTGCATCAGGTGATCCATGACAAGCCGATCATCAAGGTGCCGGGCTGCCCGCCGATCGCCGAGGTGATGACGGGCGTCATCACCTACATGCTCACCTTCGACCGCATTCCCGAGCTGGACCGCCAGGGCCGGCCGAAGATGTTCTACAGCCAGCGCATCCACGACAAGTGCTACCGCCGGCCGCACTTCGACGCGGGCCAGTTCGTCGAGAGCTATGACGACGAGTTCGCGCGCCGCGGCTACTGCCTCTACAAGGTCGGCTGCAAGGGCCCGACCACCTACAACGCCTGCTCCACGACCATGTGGAACGAGGGCACGAGCTTCCCGATCAAGGCCGGCCACGGCTGCATCGGCTGCTCGGAAGACGGCTTCTGGGACAAGGGATCGTTCTACGACCGCCTGACCACCATCAAGCAGTTCGGCGTGGAAGCCAATGCCGACAAGATCGGCGGAACGCTGGCGGCAGCCTCGGGCGCCGTGGTGGCCGTGCATGCGGCGGCCAGCGCGCTCAAGCGCGCGGCCGACAAGAAGGCCGAAGCGCGGGCCGAAGAAAAGAACGAAGCGCGCTGACCTCCGGCCGACAGGGAAAAAGACATGGGATACGAAACTCAAGGCTTCAAGCTCGAAGACACCGGCCGGCGCATCGTCGTCGACCCGGTGACGCGCATCGAAGGCCACATGCGCTGCGAAGTGAACGTCGACAGCAACAACATCATCCGCAACGCCGTCAGCACCGGGACGATGTGGCGCGGGCTCGAAGTGATTTTGCGCGGCCGCGATCCGCGCGACGCCTGGGCCTTCGTCGAGCGCATCTGCGGCGTGTGTACCGGCTGCCATGCGCTCACCTCGGTGCGCGCGGTCGAAGATGCATTGCAGATCCGCATTCCGCCGAACGCCCATCTCATCCGCGAGATGATGGCCAAGACGCTGCAGGTGCATGACCATGCGGTGCACTTCTATCACCTGCATGCGCTCGACTGGGTCGATGTGGTCAACGCGCTCAAGGCCGACCCCAAGAAGACTTCGGAGCTTCAGCAGCTGGTGTCGCCGAGCCATCCGCTGTCGTCGCCGGGCTATTTCCGCGATGTGCAGAACCGGCTCAAGAAGTTCGTCGAAAGCGGCCAGCTTGGGCCCTTCATGAACGGCTACTGGGGCAGCAAGGCCTATGCGCTGCCGGCCGAAGCCAATCTGATGGCGGTCACGCACTACCTCGAAGCGCTCGACCTGCAGAAGGAGTGGGTCAAGGTCCACACCATCTTCGGCGGCAAGAATCCGCACCCCAACTATCTGGTGGGTGGCGTGCCTTGCGCGATCAATCTCGATGGCGACGGCGCGGCCGGCGCGCCGATCAACATGGAGCGCCTCAACTTCGTGAAGGCGCGCATCGACGAGATGATCGAGTTCAACAAGAACGTCTACATCCCCGACGTGCTTGCGATCGGCACCATCTACAAGAACGCCGGCTGGCTCTACGGCGGCGGCCTGTCGGCCACCAACGTGTTCGACTACGGCACCTATGAAAAGGTGGCCTACGACCACAGCACCCAGCAGCTGCCGGGCGGCGCCATCATCAACGGCAACTGGGACGAGATCCTGCCGGTCGATCCGCGCGATCCGGAGCAGGTGCAGGAATTCGTCTCGCACAGCTGGTACGAGTACGCCGACGAGACCAAGGGCCTGCATCCCTGGGACGGCGAGACCAAGCCCAACTACGTGCTCGGCGACAAGGCCAAGGGCAGCAAGACCAACATCGAGCAGATCGACGAGAACGCCAAGTACTCGTGGATCAAGGCGCCGCGCTGGCGCGGTCATGCGATGGAAGTGGGGCCGCTGGCGCGCTACATCCTCGCCTACGCCCATGCGGCCAAGGGCAACCAGAACGTGCTGCGCCCCAAGGAGCAGATCGAGTTCTCGGCCCGCATGATCAACAAGGACATCCCCAAGGCGCTGGGCCTGCCCGAGACCGAGTACACGCTCAAGCAGCTGCTGCCGACCACCATCGGCCGCACGCTCGCGCGTTCGCTCGAAGGCCAGTACTGCGGCGAGATGCTGCTCGACGACTGGCATTCGCTGGTCAACAACATCCGCAACGGCGACACCGCCACGGCCAATGTCGACAAGTGGGATCCGTCCACCTGGCCGAAGGAAGCCAAGGGCGTGGGCACGGTCGCCGCGCCGCGCGGCGCGCTCGGCCACTGGATCAAGATCAAGGACGGCAAGATCGAGAACTACCAGTGCGTCGTGCCGTCCACCTGGAACGGCGGCCCGCGCGATCACAAGGGCCAGATCGGTGCCTTCGAGGCGTCGCTGCTCGGCACGCCGATGGTCAACCCCGAGCAGCCGGTCGAGATTCTTCGCACGCTGCATTCCTTCGATCCCTGCCTGGCCTGCTCGACCCATGTGATGAGCCCGGACGGCAAGGAATTGACGACGGTGAAGGTCCGCTGAGGAGCCTGCGATGAACGCCAAGGCGACGACTTACGACGACAAGGCCGCGGCCACCGGCACCGACGAAAATGCGGTGACGAGTGGCAAGAGCATCAAGTCGGTCTATGTGTACGAGGCGCCGGTGCGCATCTGGCACTGGGTCAATGTGCTCGCCATCACGGTGCTGTGCATCACCGGCTATTTCATCGGCAGTCCGCTGCCGACGATGCCGGGCGAGGCGACCAACGTGTTCGTGATGGGCTATATCCGCGCCGCGCATTTCATTGCCGGCTACACGATGGCGATCGGCCTCGCGGTGCGGGCCTACTGGGCCATCGTGGGCAACCACCATGCGCGCGAGCTGTTCACCATTCCGGTGTTCAGCAAGGCCTACTGGAGCGAGGTGTGGTCCATGTTCAAGTGGTACCACTTCCTCAGCAAGCGGCCCAACCGCTATGTGGGCCACAACCCGCTGGCGCGGCTGATGATGTTCTCGCTCTTCCTCACGACCGCCGTCTTCATGATCTGCACCGGCTTCGCGATGTACGGCGAGGGTGCGCAGGCGGGCTCGTGGGCCGACCGGGCCTTTGGCTGGGTCATCCCGCTGATGGGCCAGTCGCAGGACGTGCATACCTGGCATCACGTCGGCATGTGGCTCATCGTGTTCTTCATCATCATGCATGTGTATGCAGCGGTGCGCGAAGACATCATGGGCCGCCAGAGCGTCATCAGCACGATGGTGTCGGGCTACCGCACCTTCAAGGACTGAGCGGTTCCGGCATGGCTGCCGCCCCGGCTTCGCAGGCGCTGCGGCGCGCGCCCCCGGTCGAGCGACCGGGCGGCGTGCCGCTGCGGCGACCGGTGCATCCGGGGCGGTTTCTCAATCGCATGTTTCTGGTGCCGCTCGGCATCAGCCAGTCCGAGGCGGCACGCTGCCTCGGCGTGTCGCGCCGGCGGCTGCACGAGGTGGTGCAGGGGCGGCGCGGCATCACGCCCGACACCGCCATCCGCTGCGCGCTGCACTTCGGCGCCGATGCGGCGTTCTGGCTGGCGCTGCAATCGGCCTGGGACAGCTTCGTGGCCTGGGAGCGGCTGCGCGCCGACGGTGGCGCGGCGCTGCTGTCGCGCCGGGCGCGGCGGATGACCGAGCCGCCGGCGCCGCCGATGGTGGCGCTTGCCGAGGCCGGCGTTCACCGCCACGCGCCGCGCGCCCCGGCCTGAGCCTTTCCGCCCGACCGCATCAAACCCGCATTTCCGGAGAATCTTTCATGTCGAGCTTGCCTGCCAATCCGTCCGGCGCCGGCTGTCACGCCAGTGGTGACAGCGCGCGTCGCGTCGTCATCCTGGGCATCGGCAATGTGCTGTGGGCCGACGAGGGCTTTGGCGTGCGCTGCGTCGAGCGCATCCAGCAGGAATACGAGTTTGGCCCGGAGGTCGAGATCATCGACGGCGGGACCCAGGGGCTGTACCTGATCCATCACGTCCAGTCGGCCGATGCGCTGCTGATCTTCGACGCGATCGACTGGGGCTATGCGCCGGGCACGCTGATGGTCGCGCGCGACGACGAGGTGCCGGCCTACATGGGCGCCAAGAAGATGAGCCTGCACCAGACCGGCTTCCAGGAAGTGCTGGCGCTGGCCCAGTTCACCGGGCGCTTTCCGGCCAATGTGGCGCTGGTGGGCTGCCAGCCCGAACAGCTGGAGGACTACGGCGGCAGCCTGCGGCCGAGCATCAAGGCGACGCTGCCCGAGGCCATCGAGCGCGGCCTCGCGCTGCTGCGCGAATGGGGCGTGGGCTTTGCGCCGCGCACCACGCCGCTCAGCGAGCAGGAAGCGGTGACGCTGCCGCATCTGCGCATGGACCGCTACGAGGCCGAGCGCCCGAGCGAGGAAGACGCCTGCCGCACCGGCGACGCCCGCTTCATGCCGGCGCGCGCCTGAAGGAGAACGACGATGTGCATGGGAATTCCGATGCAGGTGGTGAGCGCCGGCGAGCGCCTCGCGCAATGCCTGGGCCGCGGCGAATTGCGCGAGGTGAACATCGCGCTGGTGGGGGCGGTCGCGCCCGGCGACTGGGTGCTGGTGTTCATCGACTCGGCCATCGAGATCATCGACGCCGGTCGCGCGGCCGAGGTGAATGCCACGCTCGATCTGCTGGCGGCGGCGCTGACCGACCAGTTCGGACCGGCCGGCGCCGATCCGGGCTTTGCGCTGCCGTCGGCCATGAGCGCCGATGCGCTCGCCGCGCTGACCGGCGGCGCGGCCAAGAAGGCCGCCTGAGCCGCGCCCGCGCGCCCCTTGCCCGTTGAATCCGCGCCTCCCGCGCCCCCGAATCCGCCGTACCGAAAGCCCGCCATGCACGACTTCCTCGCCCCGCCCGCCGACGCCGATGCGCCGACCGTTCCGCGCCTGATCGACCGGCTCGCCGCCGAGCCCGCGACCGTCTGGGTCGAGGCCGACACGCTGGCCGACTTCCTCGCCCAGCCCGGGCAGGCGGTGCTGTTCGTCTGGGGCGATCCGATCCGCTATCCCGAATGCCTCGACGTGGCGGTGGTGCTGCCCGAGGTGCGCCGCGTGCTCGCGGCCGAAGCCGGCGTCGCGCCCGAGGCCATGTTCCGCATCGGCGTCGTGGGCCTGGCCAGCGAGCGCGCCGTGGCCGAGAAGCAGGGCGCGCTCAAGCGGCCGTCGGTGGTGTTCGTGCGCGACGGCGGCTGGCAGGGCGTGATCGGCGGCATGCTCGACTGGAGCGAATTCGCCGACGAGGCGCGCCGCCTGATCGCCACCGCGCCGGGCCGCGCGCCCGGCATCGGCATCCCGGTGCTCGGCGCCAGCGCCTGCCATTGAGCGCCAATCTCCTTCGCCCGAACGCAAGCCAACCGAGCCCGCCATGAACGACATCTTCAAGTCCATCCCCATTCCCGTCCGCGTGATCGGCCCCGGCTCGCAGCAGGAAGACGACGTGCTCGACTACCTGGAAATGCCGCGCGGCATGGACACCTACCAGCCGCCCGCGCTGCCCGAGCCCGAGGAAGTCGCCGGCCTGTCCGCCGCCCACGAGGTGCTGCGCGCGACCCGCGCCGGCATGACCGAGCTGCTCGCGGCGATCGCCGGCGGCGCGCCGGCCGACAGCACCCGCCGCATCGAACTGGCCGGGCTCGACGCCGCCAACCGCGCGCTGGTCAATCAGGTGCTCGGCGAAGGCGAGGTCAGCGCGCGGCGCGAGCCGGCCGGCGATGTCATCGGCCTGCGCGTGCAGGAATCGGTGTTTGCCGGCGTGTGGCGCGTGCTCGGCGACGACGGCAGCGACTGGATCGAGCTGGGCGCCATCCCGGCCGCGCTGCGCGAAGCCGCGCCGCTCGACCGCGCGGCCGTGGCCACGCTCAATGCCGAGCCGGCGCCGATGTATCGCGGCCATTTGATGAACGCGCCGTCGATCCTGGCCGAGCTGGCCGACCAGCTGCTGCTGCACCGCGCCGGCACGCTGGCCCACGTCATCAACATGACGCTGCTGCCGCTCAACCCGGCCGACCGCGCGTTTCTGGATGAGCGCGTGGGCGCCGGCGCGCTGGTGCTGCTGTCGCGCGGCTACGGCAACTGCCGCATCGGCAGCACGCTGTGGCCGGGGCTGTGGCGGGTCACGTACTACAACTCGCAGGACGCGGTGATTCTCGACACGCTCGAAATCACCGCCATGCCCGAGGCCGCGCTCGCCGCCGCCGAGGATCTGGCCGACTCCGACGAACGCCTCGGCGAAGTCGTCGAGTGGCTTTGCGGCGGTGGCAGCTGACATGGCCTTCCACGACCAGCCGCGCTTCGAGGGCAGCTATCTCGGCGACCGTGCCCGGCTCGATCCGGCGACGAAGCTCGAATGCAAGATCTGCTGGTGGGTCTACGACCCGGCGCTCGGCGACGAGGTGTGGCAGGTGCCGGCCGGCACCGCCTTTTCCGATCTGCCCGCGCACTGGCGCTGCCCGCGCTGCGACGGCGAGGCCGAGCAGTTCATGGTGATCGACGCATGAATGCGCCAGCGCCGGCCGACGCGCGCGTGGCGCGGCTCGAAGCCGCCTACGCGGCGATTGCCGCCACGCGGATGCTCGGCATGCCGGTGGTCAACGTCGCGCTGCGCGTGCAGGCGGTGGGCTTCGCGGCGCGCGTGCGCGTGGCGGGCGGCGGCGCGGCTTCGCAGCCCGACGCCGATGCCGGCCTGCTCGGCATCCTCATCACGCCGTGGTCGATGAATCTGGTCTGGCTGCCCGACGCCGCCGCCTGCATCGCCGCGCCCGGCGCCACGCGCATGCACCGGCTCGGCGATGCCGACTACGCCTTCATCGGCGGCGCGGATGCGACTGCCGGCGCGCATGAAGCCTGCTCGCTGTTCTCGCCGATGTTCGACTTCGACGGGCAGGCGGCAGCGGTCGCGGTGGCCGAGGAAGTGCTGCGCCAGCTCGCGCCCGCAGCCGCCGAAGCCGCTGCCGAAGTGCCCGGGGCGCCGGCCGGCACCGGCCCTGCCGCCCGTGGCGCCACCGAGCCGCGCCCGGCGCGCCGCGCCTTCCTGCGCGGGGAATTCCGATGAGCCCGCGCGGCGACCCGGCCGGCGAACTGCGGCTGCGCCCCGGCGCGCCGCTGCCCAACATCGTCAGCACCCGGCCGGCGGTGGCGCGCTCGCTGCTGCGCGGCCTGGGCGTCGATCTGGTGCCGCGCCTGCTCGGCCAGCTGCATGCGCTGTGCGGCGGCGCGCATGAGCTGGCCGCCCGGCTCGCGCTCGATGCGGCGCGCGGCGAGGCGGCCAGCGCCAACGGCGCCCAGCGCAGCGCGCTCGGCCTGCAAGCCCAGCGCGAACATCTGCGCCGCGTCTGGCTCGACTGGCCGCGCCTGCTCGGCGCCGAATCCGACATCACCGCCGACACGCTCGGGCCGCTGCGCGACCTGTGGCGCCAGCAGGCCGGCGCCGACAGCGCCGAGCAGGCCCGGCTGCTGCGCGGCTGGCTCGCGCAGCATGTGTTCGGCGTGGCGCCCGACCACTGGCTCGACCGCATCGCGTCCGACCGCGCCGGCCGCCTGCGCGACTGGCTCGACCGTGGCGCCACCGGCCCGGCGCGCTGGCTCGCCGCCTGCCGCGACCGCGCCGACGAACTGGCCTGCGATGCCGACCCGGCGCTGCCGGCCAGCGTCGATGCCACCGCGCTCGCGCACTGGCTCGGCGACTGGCGCGACGCGCGCCAGCTGCCCGAGGCGCAGTGGCGCGGCGGCCCGCGCGAAACCGGCTGCTGGACCCGCGCCGACGGCGCCCACGCCCAGGCCAACCGCGCCCGCGCCAGCCATGCCCGCGCCGCCGGCGGCCACGACGTCGGCGCGCCGCCGGGCGTAAGCGCCTTCGACCGCATCCTCGCCAAGCTGGAGGAGATCGCCCGGCTCGCGGCCGCGCCCGGCCTGCTCGCGGCGGCCGGCCATGCGGTCGCGCCCGGCATCGGCGTGGCCTGGGTCGAGACCGCGCGCGGCGTGCTCGCCCACATCGCCGAGACCGACAGCGCCGGCCGCGTGCTGGCCTACGACATCGTCTCGCCGACCGAATGGAACTTTCATCCCGAAGGCGCAGCGGCGCGGGCGCTGGCGCTGCTGGCACCCGACGCCACCGTGGCGGCGCGCGATTGCGCGCTGCTGGCCGCCGCCTTCGACCCCTGCGTGGCCTATGTCGTGGAGGACGCCGATGCATGAAGTGAGTCTGGCCGGCGGCATCCTGACCATCGTCGAGGATGCGCAGGCGCGCGAGGGTTTTGCGAGCGTCACGCGGCTCACGCTCGGCGTCGGCGTGCTGGCCGGCGTGGAAGTGCGCGCGCTGCGCTTCGCGCTCGACGGCCTCGCGCCCGGCACCGTGCTCGACGGCGCCACCATCGTCATCGAAGAAGAACCGGCGCGCGCCTGGTGCCTCGGCTGCGACAGCAGCGTGGCCATCGCGTCGCGCCTCGATGCCTGCCCGAACTGCGGCAGCCATCGCCTGCAACCCACCGGCGGCACCGAGCTGCGCGTGACGGACCTGATCGTCCGCGACGCGGCGCCGCCCGCCATCACCACCGAGGAGTAAGCCATGTGCGTCGTTTGCGGATGTTCGAGCGGGGAGCCGGGGAAGACCGGCGCGGCGCATGAGCACGATCACGGCCATGCGCATTCGCACGACCACGGTCACGGCCATGCGCACGACCACGTCCATGCCGACGCGGCCAGCGGCGATCTGCACTACGGCGCCGGCTCGGCGCGGGTGTCGGTGCCGGGCATGAGCCAGGAGCGCGCGATCAAGCTGGAGCTGGATGTGCTCGGCGCCAACAATGCGGTCGCCGCGCGCAACCGCCAGCATTTCGCGGCGCATGGCGTGCTCGCGCTCAACCTCGTGTCCAGCCCCGGCTCGGGCAAGACCACGCTGCTCTGCGCCACCATCGAGCATCTGCGCCGCACGCAACCGGCGCTGGCCGTGGCCGTGATCGAGGGCGATCAGCAGACCGCCAACGATGCCGACCGCATCCGCGCGACCGGCGCGCCAGCGATCCAGGTCAACACCGGCAAGGGCTGCCACCTCGACGCCGAAATGGTTGAGGCCGCGTTCGCGCGGCTGCCGCTGCATGACGGCGGACTGCTGTTCATCGAGAACGTCGGCAACCTCGTCTGCCCGGCGATGTGGGACCTTGGCGAGCGCGCCAAGGTCGCGATCCTCAGCGTGACCGAGGGCGAGGACAAGCCGATCAAGTACCCCGACATGTTCGCGGCGGCCAGCCTGATGCTGCTGAACAAGACCGATCTGCTGCCGCATCTCGACTTCGACGTGGCGCAGGCGATCGCGCATGCGCGCCGCGTCAATCCGCGCATCGAGGTGCTGCAGGTGTCGGCGCGCACCGGCGAGGGCATGGAGGCCTGGGCCGCGTGGCTCGCGCATGAGCTGGCGCATGCGACCGGCAGCGCGCACGACCATGGGCATGCGCACGAGTACGAGCACGAGCACGACCACGAGCATGACCACGCGCACGACCACGGCGATGGCCAGCCGCATGCCCACGCGCATTCGCATGCGCACGACCATGCGCACAGCCACGACCACGGCCATGACCACGGCCATGACCACGCGCATGACCACGCTCCGGCCGCCACCGCCGTGCGTGACCGCCTTGCCGCCATCGAAGCCGAACTCGCCGCGCTGCGCGCCCAGCTCGGCAAGGCCGCATGAGTCCGGCGCCGTCGCTGGCCGGGCAGGCTGCCTGCCTCGCTTTCGGCGCCTGGCTCAAGAACCGCATCTGTCTGGTGAGCGACGCCGGCCAGCGCTGGTCGGCGCTGCACGGCGACCTCGGCGATCCCGCCGCCTGCGAAGCGCTCGAAGCCTCGGCCGAGGCGCTGCTGGCCGAGGCCGAGCGCGCCGGCATCGAGATCGGCGTGATCGCGCACGACCTGCATCCCGACTTCTTCAGCAGCCAGCTCGCGCTGCGCATCGCCGACCGGCTCGGCGTGCCGCCGGTCGCGGTGCAGCATCACCATGCCCACATCGGCGCGGCGCTGGCCGAGTACCGCAGCGACGGCCCGGCCATCGGTCTGGCGCTCGACGGCGTGGGCCTGGGCAGCGACGGCGGCGCCTGGGGCGGCGAGCTGCTGCTGGTGGAGCGCGACGACTGGCTGCGCCTGGGCGCGCTGCATCCGCTGGCGCTGCCCGGCGCCGACGTGGCCGCGCGCGAGCCCTGGCGCATGGCCGCCGCGCTGCTGCATGCGCTCGGCCGCGCCGACCAGATCGTGCCGCGCCTCGCGCCGCGCGTCGGCGCGACCGCCGCGCGTACCGTCGCCACCCTGCTGGCGCGCGACTTCAACTGCCCGCGCGCCACCGGCGCCGGTCGCTGGTTCGACGCCATCGCCGGCCTGCTCGGCCTGAGCGACCGCCAGACCGAGGAAGCCGAAGCCGCCATCGCGCTCGAAGCGGCGGCGCGCGCCCATCTGGAGCGCAGCGGGCTGGCGCTGGCCGATTGCGCGCTGGCCGACGGCTGGCAGCTGGTCGAAGGGCCGGCCGGCGCCGGCAGCTGCTTCGTCGCGCTCGACCTGCGGCCGTTCGCGCAGGCGCTGCTCGACGGCATCGACGCCGGGCGCGGGCCGGATGGCAGTGCGCCGGCACCGGTGCTGCCTGCGCCAGACGCCGCCGCCGCGCCGGCGCCGTCAGCGCTGGTCGCGAGCTGGGCCGCCGCCTTCCATGCCACGCTGGCCGCCGGCCTCGCCGACTGGGCCGGCGCCGCCGCGCAGCGTCAGGGGCTGAGCCTGATCGCGCTGTCGGGCGGCTGCTTCTTCAACCGCCTGCTGCGCGTCGACCTGGGCCGACGCCTCGCCGAGGCCGGCCATGAGGTGATCGATTCGGCCCGGGCCGGCCTCGGCGATTCGGGCCTTGCGCTCGGCCAGGCCTGGGTCGCGCGCCAGATGCTGGCCTGCCGCGATCTGCTGCCCGGCGGCTCGGCCTGAGTCGCGCGGTCGGCGCTCAGGCGTCGTTCATCGCAGTCGGGGGCGCGCGCCCGGCACACTGCAATCCCGCACCACCCGCCCGCTTCGGCCGGCTTCACGCACAGCATCACGGAGCTTCAAACATGTGCCTCGCCATCCCCGCCCGCGTCATCTCGGTCGACTCCGAGCAGGCCGTCGTCGACCTCGGCGGCGTGCGCAAGCGCATTTCCATCGCCCTCGTGCCCGATGCGGTCGCGGGCGATTACGTCATCGTCCATGTCGGCTACGCCATCGGCCGCATCGACCCGGAAGAAGCCGAACGGACGCTGGCGATCTTTGCCGAAGGCGGCCTGCTCGACTCGGCCTTCGAGGCCAATCGCGCCGGCCTCGCCGATGCCGAACCGGCCGACGCCGCGCCGGCTGCCGGCGCCACCACCGCACCCGGAGCCCGCGCATGAAATACGTCGATGAATTCCGCGATGCCGACCTGGGCCAGCGCGTCGCCGCGCGCCTCGCGAGCGAGGCCGACCCCAACCGCAACTACGCCTTCATGGAGTTCTGCGGCGGCCACACCCATGCCATCTCGCGCTACGGCGTGACCGACCTGCTGCCGGCCAACGTGCGCATGATCCACGGCCCCGGCTGCCCGGTCTGCGTGCTGCCGATCGGCCGCGTCGATCAGGCCATCGACCTCGCGCTGCGGCACAAGGTCACGCTCTGCACCTACGGCGACACGATGCGCGTGCCGGCCTCCAACGGCATGTCGCTCATCAAGGCCAAGGCCCAGGGCGCCGACATCCGCATGGTCTACAGCGCCGCCGACGCGCTGGAGCTGGCCGCGAAGGAGCCGGAGCGCGAGGTGGTGTTCTTCGCCATCGGCTTCGAGACCACCACGCCGCCGACCGCGCTGGTCATCCGCGACGCCGCCAGGCGCGAGCTGCGCAACTTCAGCGTGCTGTGCTGCCATGTGCTCACGCCGCCGGCCATCGCCCACATCCTCGACTCGGCGGCGGCCGGCGAGGGCGTGGTGCTCGACGGTTTCGTCGGGCCGGCGCATGTGTCGATCCTGATCGGCTCGCGGCCCTACGAGCCGTTTGCCGCCAGCCATCACAAGCCGGTCGTCATCGCCGGCTTCGAGCCGCTCGACGTGATGCAGGCGGTGCTGATGCTGGTGCGGCAGGTGAACGAGGACCGTGCCGTGGTCGAGAACGAGTTCGTGCGCGCGGTCGACCGCGACGGCAACCAGGCCGCGCAGGCGCTGGTCGATCAGGTGTTCGAGAAGCGCGAGAGCTTTGAATGGCGGGGCTTGGGCGAGGTGCCGTGGAGCGCGCTGCGCATTCGGCCGAAGTTCGAGGAGTTCGATGCGGAGGCGCGCTACGACCTGAGCTACAAGCCGGTGGCGGATCACAAGCAGTGCGAGTGCGGCGCGATTTTGCGCGGCGTGAAGCGGCCGGTGGATTGCAAGCTGTTCGGCACGGTGTGCACGCCGGAGTCGCCGATGGGGTCGTGCATGGTCAGCAGCGAGGGGGCTTGTGCGGCGCACTACACGTATGGGCGTTTTCGTGGCGCTTGAGGGCGTGCCTCGTTTTGTGCCGAGGGTGGGCGGTGCGGTACGGGCGGCGACTGGTTGCGCCCGCCTGCGTGGCAGGCGGGTTCCCGGGCGCGGGGCTTGCGGCGGGGGCGGCGTGCCAACTCGCGGGCGTTGCCCGCTCAGACAGGCACGCCTGAACGCCGAAGGCGTTCACCCCGCCGCAAGCCCCGCGCCCGGCGCGCCAGAAGCCGCCCGACCCGCACCCGCCACCCCCGGCACCGAGCAGCACCGCTTTGGGGCTGAGGGGGATTGGGCGGGCGGAGGCGGCGTCACGGTTTGGCCGGTGGCGCTTGGCGGGCTGGCGCCCGCCTGCGATTCCGTCTGGCCGGTTCGCTTCGGCCGCAAGCTCCAATCTGTCTGCGGCCAAGGCCGCCGACTCGTCGAACAAGCCCTGATCCCCCAATCGTCGAGGGGAACGGGCGGGCGGCGTGGGTGGGGATCGGGGTGGCGGGCCTTCTGGCAAGCCTCGCGGCGCGGGCGGGACGGGGAGGGCGCCTGTGGCGCCCAGGTCCGCATGTTTGAGCGGCCGCAGGCCGCGAGTTGGCGGACCGGCCCCGTCCCGCCCGTGCCGCGAGGGAACCCGCCTGCGAAGCAGGCGGGCGCAGCCAGCCGGCCCGCCACCCCGATCCCCACCCGCGCCGCCCAAGCGCAAGCCCCGCACAGCAACTCAACCCCTGTACTCCGATGACCCAGAAGAAGCCCACCTACGTCCGCCCCCTGGACCTCAAGACCGGCCGCATCGACATGGCCCACGGCGCCGGCGGCCGCGCCAGCCACCAGCTCATCGGCGAGGTGTTCGCGCGGGCCTTCGCCAATCCGCTGCTGGCCCAGGGCAATGACGGCACCGTGCTGCCGGCGCCCGCGCCCGGCGAGCGCCTCGTCGTCGCGACCGACGGCCATGTCATCAGCCCGCTGTTCTTTCCGGGCGGCGACATCGGCTGCCTGTCGGTGCACGGCACCGTCAACGATGTGGCGATGACCGGCGCGCGCCCGCTCTACCTCACGGCCAGCTTCATCCTCGAAGAAGGCTTCCCGCTCGCCGACCTCAAGCGCATCGCAGAGTCGATGGCCGCCGCCGCGCGCGAGGCCGGCGTGGCGGTCGTCGCGGGCGATACCAAGGTGGTCGAGCGCGGCAAGGGCGACGGCGTGTTCATCGCCACCACCGGCGTCGGCGCGCTGCCGGCCGGGCGCGATACCGGCGGCGCCAATGCCCGGCCGGGCGATGTGGTGCTGGTGTCCGGCAGCATCGGCGACCACGGCGTCGCCATCCTGTCCGAGCGCGAATCGCTGAGCTTCGAGACCGAGATCCGCTCCGACACCGCCGCGCTCAACGGCCTGGTCGAGGCGCTGTTCGCCGCCGTGCCGGCCGAGGCGGTGCGCGTGCTGCGCGATCCCACGCGCGGCGGCCTGGCCACCACGCTCAACGAGATCGCCGGCCAGAGCGGCTGCGGCGTCGAGCTGGACGAGGCCGCGATCCCGTTCGAGCCGCAGGTCGCCGCCGCCTGCGAGCTGCTCGGCCTCGATGCGCTCTATCTCGCCAACGAGGGCAAACTGATCGCCATCGTCGCGCCCGAGGCGGCCGACGCGGCGCTGGCGGCGCTGCGCGCGCATCCGCTCGGCGCCCAGGCCGCGCGCGTCGGCACGGTGGTGGAAGACGCCCACGGCTTCGTGCGGATGCGCACGCGCATGGGCGGCCAGCGCGTGGTCGACTGGCTCAGCGGCGAGCCGCTGCCGCGCATCTGCTGAGCGGCGAACCCACAGGGACGACAGGCATGGCGCCGATGGACGTGGTGAAGGAAGTGCTCAATATCGCGGCATTCGTGCTGCTGCCCTATGCCGTCTACCGGCTGCGCCTGCGCAGTCGCGGCCAGCCGGCGCCGCCGCCCGACCCGCGCGTCATCGGCCTGCTGCTGGTGGGCGCCGTGCTGCTGGGGCTGGTGGCGGCCTGGGGCGTGATGTTTGTGGGCAATCACAAGGGCGATTACGCCGCGCTGCTGCCGTTGCTGCTCGGGCTGGCGGCGGGCGTGGGCGCCTGCTGCTGCCTGCTGATGGCGCTGCTCCAGGCGCTGCGCATCCTGTGGCGCTCCTGGCGGCACGGCGAGTAGCGCCGTCGGCCGGTCGTCGCGGGCGTGCGTCACGATTCGGGCCGGTACGGGCCATCGCCGGCGCCGGCTGCGGGCGCGCCGTGACCGGCAACACAGCGCGCGCGCATCGGGCGTCGGCGCTGCAACACCCGGTGCGCCGAGTTGACCGGACGCACTTCCGGCGCCGGCCGCCAGCGCGATGCTCCGCCATCTCCCAGCCAGGACCGGCCTTCATGCAAGCGCTTGCCACCACTTCCACCACCGTCTTCAGCTCCGGCAGCCTGCGCGCCGCCGCGCGCGCCCAGCGGCCCGTCGCCGAGCCCGCGCCCAGCAAGTACTCGACCACCTTCATCTTCATCGGCCACGGCTTGCAGACCTCGCCGCATGCGTTTGCAGACGACATCGCCGCCGCCGCGCGCGCGATTCCGGGCTTCATCGGCGAGCAGGCCTGGGCCAATCCGGCCACCGGGCTCGACTCGCGCGTCTTCTACTGGTCGAGCATCGACGCGCTCGAACTGCTGCTCAACCATCCGGCCCAGCGCGCCGCCGAAGCCGCCCAGGGCAGCGACCTCGACGGCTACCGCGTGGTCGTGGCCGAGGTCGACGATCTGGGCGACGACACGCTGGCGGGCGCCGCCGGCTGACCCGCGTACCGCACCGATGCGACTGCGCGCCGCCGGCCCCGCCGATGCCGACGCCATCGCCGACCTGCACACCGCCAGCTGGCGCGACGCCTACCGCGCTGCATTGCGCGCCGACTGGCTCGCCGACCATGCGGCGGCCGACCGCCGTGCGCTCTGGCGCGCGCGTCTGGGCGAATCGCCGGCCGCGCGCCGCGTGTTGCTCGCGCATGAAGCGTCCGGCGCGCTCGCCGGCTTCGTCTGCGTCCAGCCCGGCGCCGATGCGCACTGGGGCGCGCTGCTCGACAACCTGCATGTCGCCGAGCGCTGCCGGCGCCAGGGCATCGGCCGGGCGCTGATGGAGGCGGCGGCGCGCGTCTGCCAGGCCGAGACGCCCGGCGCCGGACTCTTCCTCTGGGTGCTGCGCGACAACCTGCGTGCCCAGGCCTTCTACCGCGCGCTCGGGGCGAGCGATGCCGGCTCCGACCTGTGGGATGCGCCCGACGGCTCGCGCGTGCCGATCTGCCGGTTTGCGTGGACGGCGCTGCCCGAACCGCACCGCTGATCGCCCGCCGCCCGGCGGTGGTCCGCAGGTTGCTTCGCTCACGGAGTTTTGGTCGTGTTTCCTTCAATTCCATCGGCGGCACCTGTCCCCGACCTCTCTCGGAGAACCTCATGCAACTTGCAGACGCCCCCAAGGAAATCGTCCAGGCCGTGGCCAACGGCCTCGCCTTCGACGATCAGGGCAACGACGTGCGCATCACCGGCACGCTGCCGCCGCTGGGCCAGGGCGGCAAGGGCGACGACAGCTACACCTTCTATCGCCTGTGGGACGCGGTGTTCGAGGACTGCGATTCGGGCATGCGCTTCCAGGTCTTTCCCGACGGCCGGGTGCTGATGAAGAACCTCGACCCCGACGAGGAAGGCGCGTAAGCCCGCGGCGCCTTAGTGCCTCGGCGCCGGGGCGGCGCTTGCCGCACACTCCGGCGCCATGCCTGCATCACCTGCCTTCCTTCCCCGCTGCGTCTCGCTCGATCTTGAAATCAGCCCCACGTCCGGCCGGCTCCTGAGCCTGGCCGCGCTGCGGGCCGATACCGGCGCCAGCCTGGTCGCGAGCGGCGCCGAGCTGCCCGCAGCGCTCGACGGCCTCGATGCGCTCGCCGACGGCGCGAGCTTCGTGCTTGGCCACAACCTCGTCGCCTTCGACCTGCCGCAGCTCGCGGCGCTGCGGCCCGGCCTGCGGCTGCTGCGCCTGCCGCCGTTCGACACGCTGCGGCTCGGGCCGCTCGCCTTTCCGCGCAATCCGTATCACCGGCTGGTCAAGCACTACCAGGACGGCGCCCTGCAACACGCGCGCCGCAACGATCCGGAGCTGGACGCGCGGCTGGCGCTTGAGCTGTTCGACGACCAGCACGCCGCCTTCGCCGCGCTGCAAGCCGAGGCGCCCGATCTGGCGGCGGCCTTCCACTGGCTGGTCACGCTCGACGGCAATGGCGCGCTCGACCGCTTCTTCACGCGGGCGCGACGCAAGCTGCGGCCCGATGCGGAGGCCGCGCTCGCCGCCATCGCGGCCCGGCTCGATGGCGCCGGCTGCCGCACGACGGCGGCGCGCTGGCTCGCCGAAATCGCGGCGCTGGACGAGACCGCGCGGCTCGCATCGCTGGCGGCGCCGGGCGGCGAGGGCGCCCACGCCGCGGCGGTCGATGCCACCGTCGTCGCCGCGCCGCTCGCCGAACCCGCCTTCGCCCGCACCGGCTGGACGCTCGCCTACACCCTCGGCTGGCTCTCCGTCGCCGGCGGCAATTCCGTGCTGCCGCCCTGGGTCGTGCACCAGTTCCCGGAAAGCGCCGCCCGCGTGCGCGAACTGCGCGATAGCGCCTGCGCCGACCCGGCCTGCGACTGGTGCCGCGAGCAGTTCAGCGCCACGCGCCAGCTCGCGCACTGGTTTCCGGCCATGCCCGGTTTCCGCCCCGAGCCCGCCACGGCCGACGGCCGCCCGATGCAGCAGGCCATCGTCGAGGCCGCACTGGCCGGCCGCCATGCGCTCGGCGTGCTGCCCACGGGCACCGGCAAATCGGTCTGCTACCAGCTGCCGGCGCTGTCGCGGCATGCGCGCACCGGCACGCTCACGCTGGTGATCTCGCCGCTGGTGGCGCTGATGGCCGACCAGATGAACGGCCTGCGCGCACGCGGCATCGCCAGCGCCGCCACGCTCAACGGCATGCTCACGCTGCCCGAGCGGGTCGAGGTGCTCGACCGCGTGCGGCTCGGCGACGTGAGCATCCTCATCGTGTCGCCCGAGCAGCTGCGCAGCCGCACGTTCCGCCGCACCGTGGCCCAGCGCGAGATCGGCGCTTGGGTGCTCGATGAGGCGCATTGCCTGAGCAAATGGGGCCAGGACTTCCGGCCCGACTACCGCTACGTCGCGCGCTTCATCCGCGAATCGGCCGGCGCAGGGCCGATCCCGCCGGTGCTCTGCCTGACCGCCACCGCCAAGCCCGACGTGGTGGCCGACATCGTCGGCTACTTCGCGGCCAAGCTCGGCATCGCGCTCGACGTGTTCGACGGCGGCGCGCGGCGCGACAACCTCCAATTTGCGGTGCTGCCGACCAGCGAGGCGACGCGCTTCGCCCAGGTGCTCGACCTGCTCAACCACGACCTGCCGCCGGGCAGCGACGGCGGCGCCATCGTCTATTGCGCCACGCGCAAGCGCTGCGAGGAGCTGACCGACTTTCTGCGCGCCCAGGGCTGCGATGCCGAGTACTTCCACGCCGGCCTCGCGCCGTCGCGCAAGCAGCAGGTGCAGGACGCCTTCGTGGGCGGCGCGCTGCGCGTGATTGCCGCGACCAACGCCTTCGGCATGGGCATCGACAAGCCGGATGTGCGGCTCGTCGTGCATGCCGACATTCCGGGCTCGCTCGAAAACTATCTTCAGGAAGCCGGCCGCGCCGGGCGCGATCGCGGGGCCGCGCGCTGCGTGCTGCTCTACGCCGTGGAGGATGTGGAGCGGCAATTCGGCATGTCGGCGCGCTCGCGGCTCACGCAGCGCGAGATCGCCGCCGTGCTGCGCGCGCTGCGCCGCATGAGCGCGCGCGGCGAGGCGCGCAGGCGCGGCGACGGCGGCGCGGACGCCGCAGCCCATGCGCCCGCCGGCGCGGCCCAGGCCAGCGCCACCGCCTCGGCGACCGCCAGCGCCGACACCGCCCCCGACGCCACGCCACCCGTCATCGCCACCGCCGGCGAACTGCTCGCCTACGAGGACCGCGACATCTTCGAGCGCGACGACGGCACCGACGACACCCGCCTGCGCACCGCGCTCGCCTGGCTGGAGGAAGCCGAACTGCTGCTGCGCGACGAGAACGTCACCGAAGTCTTCCCGTCGTCGCTGCGCATCGCCACGCTCGACGACGCGCGCCGGCGCATCGACGCCGCCACCGACCTCGCCGAGCGCCGCCGCGCGCTGCTCGCCATCGTCAGCGAGCTGATGCAGGCCAGCGCCGACGAAGGCGTGACCACCGACCGCCTGGCCGGCGTCGCGGGCCTGAGCACCGCCGCGCTGCGCCGCGCGCTGCACGAGCTGGAGGCGCTCGGCATCGCCAGCAACGACACCGCGCTGACCGCCTGGGTTCACGTCGCCGTGCAGCACGCCTCGCGCGACCGGCTGGAGCGCGCCCGCGCGGCCGAGCTGGCCGTCATCGCCCGGCTGCGCGAAGCCGCGCCCGACCTCGGCCGGGGCGACTCGGCGCCGCTGCACATCCGCCGGCTGTGCCAGACCCTGCGCGACAGCGACGGCATCGACCTCGCGCCCGACGCGCTGCTGCGCACGCTCGACGCGCTGGCCGGCGACGGCCGCGACGAGGACGACGGCGCCGCGCGCGGCAGCATCGCGCTCGGCCGGCTCGACAGCGAATGCCTGTCGCTGCGCCTGAACCGGCCGTGGTCGGCGGTGGAAGACATCGCGCGCCGCCGCATCGCCGCCGCCGGCCTGCTGCTCGAACATCTCATCGCCTGCCTGCCACCCGGCACGCGCGGCAACGACCGGCTCGCCGCGACCACGCTCGGCCAGCTGCTCGCCGCGCTCGATGCCGACCTCGCGCTCAAGGCCGCGTCGAAAGACCTGCCGCGCCTGCTCGACCGCGCGCTGCTGTGGCTGCATGAGCAGGACATCCTGCGGCTCAACAAGGGGCTGGCGGTGTTCCGCAGCGCGATGACGCTGCGCGTCGAGCGCGACCGCAGCCGCCGGTTCGCGGGCGCCGACTTCGAGCCGCTGGCCCAGCACTACCGCGAGAAGACGCTGCAAATCCATGTGATGGCCGAGTACGTGGCGCGCGGCCTGGAGGCGATGACCGACGCGCTGCAACTCGCGCTCGACTACTTCAGCCAGCCGCGCGACGGCTTTGTGCAGCGCTGGCTGCCCGGCCGCGAGAAGGAGCTGGAGCGCCAGACCACGCCGCAAGCCTGGCGCGAGATCGTCGAGGACCTGCGCAATGCCGAGCAGCAGCGCATCGTCGCCGACGACCGCGAGGCGACCAATGTGCTGGTGCTCGCCGGCCCCGGCGCCGGCAAGACGCGGGTGCTGGTGCATCGCATCGCCTTCCTCGTGCGGGCGCGGCGCGAGCCGGCCGGCAGCATCATCGCGCTGGCCTACAACCGCCACGCCGCGGCCGAAATCCGGCGCCGGCTGCGCGCGCTGATCGGCGACGACGCGCTCGGCGTGACCGTGATGACCTGCCACGCGCTGGCCATGCGCCTGGCCGGCGTGAGCCTGGACCACGGCGACCGCAGCGACGACGAGCGCTTCCGCGACATCCTGCGGCGCGCCACCGCGCTGCTGCGCGGCGACGACCAGCCCGAGGGCGACGCCGACGAATCGCGCGACCGGCTGCTGGCGGGCTTCCGCTGGATTCTGGTCGACGAGTACCAGGACATCGGCCCCGAGCAGTACGAGCTGATCGCCGCGCTGGCCGGCCGCAAGGAGCAGGACGAGGACCGGCGGCTGACGCTGTTCGCGGTCGGCGACGACGACCAGAACATCTACGGCTTCAACGGCGCGTCGGTCGAGTTCATCCGGCGCTTCGAGGCCGACTACAAGGCGCGGCCGGCCTACCTGGTGGAGAACCATCGCTCGACGGCGCACATCGTGGCGGCGGCCAATGTGGTGATCGCCGGCGCGGCGGCGCGGATGAAGGCCGGGCATCCGATCCGGATCGACCGCCAGCGCAAGGCGCAGGCGGCCGGTGGCGCCTGGGCCGCGCGCGACACGGTCGGGCAGGGGCGGGTGGCGCTGCTGGATTGCGTGCCGGCGCTGGCGATGGCGGAGGGGCGGATCGCGGCGCAGGCAGCGGCGCAGTTGCGCGAGGCGACGATGCCGGGCCGAACGCCGGCCTGGGATGCGACCGCGCCGGGCGGCAGAACCGGCGCGGCGCAGGCATGGAATGCCACGGCGCCGGGTGCGCGCGCCGTCACCGTCGAGGCGCCGGCGCTGGCCGCGCGCGACGACGGCAGCGCGGGCAAGGCGCTGGCCCGGCTGCGCGAGGCCGGCGTGGGGGCGCGCGGCGCGGCGGCTGCCAGCGGCGGCGGGGCAGCCGAGGCGGGCGTCGCGCCCCAGCCCGTCGCGCCGGCCGCCCGCCGAGCCGCGCTCGCGCTGCGCGTGCAGCAATCCGCCGCCATCGACGAGCTCGCGCGCCTCGCCGCGCTCGACCCCGGCTGGGACTGGAGCCGCTGCGCCGTCATCGCCCGGCACTGGAAAAGCTTCGACGGCCTGCGCGCGCTGTGCGCCGGCGCCGGCATCGCGGCCCAGCTCGGCGATGAACCCGCGCCGCCGTTCTGGAGCCTGCGCGAGACGCGCCAGCTCGTCGCCCGGCTGCGCGCCACCTCGGCCGCAAGCCTGCCCGAGCTGCGCGACTGGCTCGGCGCCGAACCGCCGAGCGTCTGGCGCGACTGGCTCGGCGAAGCGCTCGACGACCTCGCCGACGAGGCCGGCACCGCGCTGCTGCCGTCGGCCCATGTCGTCGAATGGCTCGCCGACTGGGGCCGCGCCGCGCGCCGGCGCCAGCGCGGCCTGCTGCTGACCACCGCCCACGGCGCCAAGGGGCTGGAGTTCGACCATGTCGTCGTGCTCGACGACGGCTGGGGGCGCGCGGGCGACGGCGACGATGCGGACGCCGCGCGGCGGCTGTTCTACGTGGCGATGACGCGGGCGCGGCACACGCTGACGCTGCTGCGCGCGGGCGGCGCGGCCAACCGGCCCGAGGCGGGCGGCGTCACCGCCAACGCCTGGGATGCCGCGCTCGACGCCGCCGGCGACTGCGTGCTCGCGCGTCGGGCGCCGCTGTCGGCCCGCGCGCTCGTGGCGCCCGCGCCCGAATGGCGGCTGCTGGAGCCGGCCGAGGTGCATTGGGGCTTCGCCGGTCAGGCCGAGGACGGCGCGCCGGTGCATGCCGCGATTGCCGCGTTGCGCGTGGGCGATCCGCTGACGGTGGAGCTGCGCGGCAAGCGGCGCCTGCTGCTCGATGCGGCCGGGAATGAGGTCGGTGCGATTGCGGCGGGCTTCGATGCCGGGCGCGAGATTCGCGCGGCGCGGGTCGGCGCGATTGCCGCGTTCAGCCGCGCGCAGACCGATGCGCGCTATCTGGCGCGGGTGAAGTGCGAGCGGTGGGAGGTGGTGGTGGCGGAGGTGCTGGGCTGAATTTGTGTACACAATTCGGCACACTCCACGCAATCCCACCATCGAGCCTCGCCATGGAAATCACCCAAGTCGGCATCCGCGAATTCCGCGCCGGTCTGGCCGAGTACATCGCCGCCGGCGCACCGGTCGCCGTCACGCGCCACGGGCAGACGGTCGGCTACTTCATCCCGGTGCAGGGGCCGACCGAGGCCGAACTCGCAGCGCTCAAGGCCATCGGCGAGCGCATCGACCGGCAGATCGCCGAGCGCGCGGTCGATGTCGACGCGGCGGTCGAGGAATTCAAGCAGCTGCGCAAGGCGGCACGCGGCGGCGGCGCGGCCTGAGCTGCGACCGCCACACCGCAGCTACTGCACCGCGCCCAGCGCCACCGCCCGCGCCGGAAAGGCGCGCAGCAGCTTCTTGTCCATCGTCACCAGCCGTGTGCCGAGTTGCTCGGCGAGCGCGATGAACTCGCAGTCGTAGGCGGTGCAATCGCTGTCACGCACCAGCGCCAGCACCGCGCGCGACTCCACCTCGTGCTCGGCACCGGCCAGCAGGCTTTCCGCCTCGCGCTGAAGCGCCACCGCCTGCTCGAACGACAGCGTGCCGCGCCGCAGATAGCCCGCGAGGATGTTGCGGAACTCGCTGCGCCACAGCACCGGCGCCACCCAGTCGGGATCGCTTTCGAGCAGCGCCTCGGCGGCGGCCGTGAACTCGCCGGGCAGGTAGAGATAGGCGAGCACGTTGGTGTCGACGACGATCACTTGCGGCCTTCGCGCTTGGCGGCATCGATGTCGGCGGCGCGGAAGGCATCGGCCGGCAAGGCAGCGCGCAGCTCGCGCGCCCGCGCCAGCCGCTCCGCCGGCGACTGCCGGCCCGGCATCAGCACCGACTCAAGACAGACGATGACCTCGCTGTTCAGGCTGCGGCGATGCAGCTCGGCCGACGACTTGAGACGGGCGTAGACCTCGTCGGGGATGTTCTTGAGGGTGAGGGTGGTGGGCATGGTGGTGTTGAAATGGAACCAAAATGGTTTCAATATTGCACGCATAATCCAATACGTGCAATAAACAAAATTGTTATGAGCGCAATGAAAAAATCCCAAACAATAAATGGGAGCAATAGCGTGTTGAATATATATCAATGTGGGAATTGACTGGGTGCTTTTGTCATAGTATTCAATTGCACATAGCAAGGGCATTCTGTGCGTGTGTCACTAATCTATGCTGGTTTTGTAGGGGGTAGAATGGATTCAATGGGTTTGTCGGATGAATCGCAAAGTTCAGACGGCGCTGCTAACAAGATCTTTCTGAACGGCTTGCCTAATGGTTGTCCGCCAGAAAGTGATCTTGCAGGGGTATCTGCTTATATGATATTCAGGGATTCTGTTGTGTCGACGCATGACTGCCTTAGTCAAGCAGAAAAGGGTCGCGCAATAAATGCGGTTGGACCCGCTGCATGTAATAGGCATGGGCTCTCAATTTTTCCTGATGTTGAAAGTTGTTTGCATCAGCAGAAATTATTGCCGCATTTGGGGCGTTATATCGGGGTAGCTTATCTGAATGCTGAAAAGCATGGCCGTATTGTGCCGACTCCAAGTAGAAAAAGTCCTGCTCATATTACTTGGTGGCCATATCAAGATGTGCAGCGTCATTCTTTGTTTGCAGTTGTAGTTGATTGTGAGGTCGGAAATGCTTTGGGCCGTTAATGGGAGTGAGTGCCCGAGCGATAGTTTTGATATGTCAACGCTTGCTGAAATATTGTATGAGTTTAATGGCCCACAAATTTTCACTGTGATGAGTCATGGGCGTATGCAGTTGTGGTATGCATCTGGGGATGACTTTGAAAGTAATCTTCGTCGATTTTTGGTTGTGCCAACCAGCAATATCATTATTGATCAATTGAAGTCTGGAATTAAAAGTGTCTATGAAGCATTGAGTCAGCCATGGGTTTGGGCTGTTGACGTCAATGAAAATGACAAAGTTTGCCAGTCGTGGGCATTGTTTTCCTTCGATGATGTGCCACAGATGGCTAGGCCACATAAAAACGTGTTGCTTTGGCCCGATTTGGAACCACTTCTTTCGTGTCGATTAATTGGTAATGGCTTGGCTGAAGGGCGGGTTCCTGCAAGTGTAATAGCTAGGGCGGTTGAGCAGCCAATATCAGCATTAAAGAAATTGTTGGAAATGACCGTGGGGAGTGTCTCCGTTGGTCGTCCACGCGAATCGTTGCGGATGGCTTATGATTTGCCAGCAATGCGTTTTGCTTTTAATAGTTTCGAGGTTTCATTCGGGGTCCCGGTCGCGTCTGATTTGTTGGGTATGGATTGGGGGCTTTACAGTGATGGGGCTGAAAAGCTACGAACTGCTTTAATTTGGCTGGGTGCCGCCACAGTGCAGCAAAAAATTGGAATTGAGTTGTTGGAAGTTTTGAAAGACTTAATGCCGCCCTCGCATGGGCAAGTGGAGATGGTGGAGTTGAGTGGTCGCTTGATAGGGCGGGAATCGATAACCTTAACGCGGGACGACCGAAGCGCGGTGACATCTGCTATTCGAGCATGTAAGGCTGACAATAAACTGCTGCGTGATTGGACTGGCAGAGTTCGGGAGTTTGACAAAGATAACTTGACATTTATTCTTCGAAATGCCGATCCAGATAGTGAGGGGTTGGTATGCTCATTCGGCGAAGAGCATTACGATGATGTATACGATGCATTTGAGTCGGATGCGTGGATTCAAGTGGTGGTGCGCCAAATTGGGACTAAAATGAAAGGACAATTGTTGGCAATTGAATTGTTTGATGGCGGTGCCATTTCTATTTAAATGGGGTGGGTGGCTAAAAGTATATTGGTCAATTGCAACTTTGGGTCGATTGAGTAATTCAAAAAAAATATTGACTCGATAAACGATTTTCGTCCGGCGTGGATGATGCCCGACGCGCCGAGGGTGGGGAGCGGATGGGCGGCGCCTTCTGGCAAGCTTCGCGGGCCGGTTGCGGCGGGGGGAGCGCCGCAGGCGCTCAGGCGTGACTGTCTGAGGCCGCAGGCCGAGTTGTCACGCCGACCCCGCCGCAACCGGCCCGCGAGGGAAGCCCCGCAACGCGGGGCCGCAGCCAGTCGGCGCCGCCCATCCGCTCCCCACCCTCGGCGCCAGCGCGGCACAACTAAACTCCGCCGGATGCCATCGCTCCAGCCCACAGTCCTCGTCATCGATGACGAACGCCACTCGGTCGAAGCCATCCGCCGCACGCTCGAGGACGACTTCGACATCCGCACCGCCGGCTCGGCCGAAGAGGCATTGCAGGTACTGGAATCCGAGGCGCGCATCGGCAATCCCGACACGCCGGTCGACCTCATCCTCTGCGACCAGCGCATGCCCGGCACCACCGGCATTGCCTTCCTCAAGGGCGTGCGCGAGCGCTGGCCCGAAATCGTCCGCGTCATCATCTCGGGCCATACCGATGCCGAGGACATCATCGCGGGCATCAACGAGGCCGGCATCTATCAGTACGTGCTCAAGCCCTGGCTGCCCGATCACCTCGTGGCGCTAGTGTCCGACGCGCTCGAAGCGCGCCGCCTCAACCGCGACGTGCGCCGGCTCGACATGGAGCTGCGCGCCGGCGCCAGCGCGCTGCGCGCCCGCGCGCGCGGCAAGCAGGCGGCGGTGGCGCTGCATCATGAATTCGACCGGCTGGTGCGCGGCCCCGGCAGTCCGCTCGACGAGGTGTGCAAGACCGCGCAGAAGATCGCGCGCTACGACCTGAGCGTGCTCATCCAGGGCGAATCGGGCACCGGCAAGGAGCTGCTGGCGCGCGCCATCCACTACGCCAGCCCGCGCACCACCGACCCGTTCGTGATGGAGAACTGCGCCGCCATTCCCGACTCGCTGCTCGAAAGCGAGCTGTTCGGCCACCGGCGCGGCGCCTTCACCGGCGCGCATGCCGATCATGTCGGGCTGTTCCAGCGCGCCAACGGCGGCACGGTGTTCCTCGACGAGATCGGCGACACCTCGCTGACCATGCAGGTCAAGCTGCTGCGCGTGCTGCAGGAGGGCGAAGTGCGGCCGGTCGGCGCGACGCAGTCCATCCGCGTGGATGTGCGCGTGCTGGCCGCCACCCACCGCGATCTCGAAGCCGAGGTGCGCGCCGGGCGCTTTCGCGAAGACCTGTACTACCGGCTGGCCGGCGTGACGGTGACGCTGCCGGCGCTGCGCGAACGCACGATGGACATCGGCGTGATCGTCGAAAGCATCCTCGCCCAGGCCGCGACCGATCTGGCCAAGCCGGTGCGCGGCTTTGCGCCCGAGGCGATGGCCTGCCTGCTCACCTACGGCTGGCCCGGCAACATCCGTGAGCTGCGCAACGAGATCTATCGCGCGGTGGCGCTCTGCGACGACCTCGTCATTCCGGCCGACGCGCTGAGCCCCAAGCTGCTGCGCGGCCAGGCGGTCAACGAAATGAACGGCAGCGCGCGCGACGGCAGCGACGGCATGCGCGTGCCCGAGGCCGGCACGCTGGTCGAGCGGCTCGGCGCGATCGAGGTCGCCATCCTCAAGGAGGCGCTGCTGCAACACCGCTGGAACAAGACGCGCGCGGCCAAGGCGCTGGGCCTGTCGCGCGTGGGGCTCAAGCAGAAGCTCGTGCGCTTCGGGCTGGAGGAGAAGTGATGGCTGCCGCCGACACGAACGACCGTTTCACCGTGCTGTGGCTGCAATCGGGCGGCTGCGGTGGTTGCAGCATGTCGCTGCTGTGCGCCGACACGCCCGACTTCGCGGCGCTGTGGCCCGATCTCGGCATCGAGCTGCTCTGGCATCCGTCGCTGTCGCAGGCCACCGGCGCCGAGCTGATCGCGCTGCTCGACGACATCCGCGCCGGCCGCCGCCGGCTCGATGCGCTGTGCGTGGAAGGCGCGGCGCTGCGCGGCCCCAACGGCACGGGCCGCTTCCACATTCTTGCCGGCACCGGCCGCCCGATGGCCGACTGGCTGCGCGAGCTGGCGGCGCTAGCGCGGCATGTGGTGGCGGTCGGCACCTGCGCCACCTATGGCGGCTTCAGCGCCAGCGGCAGCAATCCGACCGAAGCCTGCGGCCTGCAATACGAGGGCGCGCGGCCCGGCGGCCTGCTCGGCGCCGACTGGCGCTCGGCGGCGGGGTTTCCGGTGGTGAATATCGCCGGCTGCCCGACGCATCCCGACTGGGTGACGGGCACGCTCGCGCAACTGGCGGCCGGCGATCTCGCGCCGGGCGACCTCGATGCGCTCGGGCGGCCGCGCTTTTACGCCGACCAGCTCGTGCATCACGGCTGCACGCGCAACGAGTTCTACGAGTTCAAGGCCAGCGCCGAAAAGCCCGGCGACCTCGGCTGCATGATGGAACACCAGGGCTGCAAGGGCACCCAGGCGCACGCCGACTGCAACACGCGGCTGTGGAACGGGCAGGGCAGCTGCACGCGCGGCGGCTATGCCTGCATCAGCTGCACCGAGCCGGGCTTCCAGAACCCCGGCCATGCCTTCGACACCACGCCCAAGATCGCCGGCATTCCCATCGGCCTGCCGACCGACATGCCGAAGGCCTGGTTCGTGGCACTGGCCTCGCTGAGCAAGTCGGCGACGCCGCCGCGCGTCAAGAAGAACGCCGTCGCCGACCATCGCGTGGTGGCACCGGCCATCCGCAAGACGACGCTGAAGTAGCGGCGGCGCCGCATGAAAAACGGCGCCGGCCGCTGTCGCGATCCGGCGCCGTCACTGGCGGGTTCGGCTCGTCAGTGGTGGCCGTGGACCACGGTCGGCGCCGCGCTGCCCGGCAGCCCGATGCTCACGTTCTGCATCATTCCCTGGTCCTCGTGGTCGAGGATGTGGCAGTGCAGCACGAACTCGCCGATGTAGCGCTCGTAGCGGGTGCGCACGCGGATGCGGTACACGCCGGTGGCGGGCGGCTGCGGATTGGCGTTGTAGGCGGGCGGGGCCGACGGCGGGTTCGAGTTCTCCAGCCAGATCGTGTCCTTCCACACGCCCTTGAGGCCCGCGTACTGGTTGGCGGCGGGCGACGGGCATTCCGGCCACGGCGTGCCCTTGGGGCAGTCGCTGGTGTCGGGCGCGCTCACGTCCACGCCATCGGGGTTGAGCACCTCGACGATCTGGAACGGGTTGACGTGGATGTGGAAGGGATGGCCCACGAACCACGACTCCAGCTGCCATTCCTGCGCCGTGCCCAGTTCGAGCTGGCGCGGGATGGCGGTGGGCACATAGGCCTCGGGCGGCGCCTTGGGATCGGTGCTGGTGCCGCCGACCTGGAACAGGAAGCCGGAGCCGTCCTGCTTGCCCTGGATGAGGAAGGCGAGCTTTTCCTTCTTGCGGCCGTTCACTTCGGCATCGGTCACCGTGGGGTGCGGGATGAAGTGGCTGAGCTTCAGGCCGTGCTCGATGTCGTCGATCACCGCCTTGCGCACCGCAGGGTCGGGGAGGTTGAGCCGGGCCAGCCGGATGAGCTGGGCCTGCAGGCGCGAATCGGCGATGAGGCGGCGTTCGTTGTCCTTGTCGGCGCCGTCGGGGCCAGCGCTGCCGGCGGTGAGGCTGCCCGGCGCGGCCTTGCCGACGTGCACGAAGCCGAGCACGGCGCGGCGATCCTTCGCCACATCGACCGGGTTGAGCGCCGGGTCCTTGAAGTCGACGCGGTCCACCGTGCCGTTGGCCGGCTTGATGTCGAGCACGCAGTAGTCGCCTTCCTCGGGGAAGGTGACGAGCAGGTCGCTGCGGTAGCCCGGTTGCAGCACCGTGCGCAGGCGCGGGCTGGCGGCGGCCATCGTCAGGCCGTCCGACGCGGCGGCGTGGTTGCGCAGCGGCGTGTCGGTGCAGGCGTCGGCGATGAGCTTGTCGCTGTCGGGCAGGCGTGCCGGATCGGCGAGCAGCTGGCGCAGGCCGGGCCGGGCGCGGCGGAATTCGACGCCGATGGAGTCGCGCACGCCGCCGTGGATCACGCGCCAGCGTTCGAGCCGGCCGGCGATCGCGCCCTCGAACCACGGCCACACCACGCCGTTGATGCTGGTGTAGCGGCCCGACTGGGCCCAGGTGCCGGGGCCGAACTGTTCCGTCGTCTTGACATCGGCGGACACGCCGCCCGAGACCGGTCCCTTGTAGCTCTCGATCTCGCCGGTCTGGCCCGGCTTGCAGTCCCAGCTCCACGGTGCCGCGTCCGGCGTCTTGTCGGCCGGGTCGTGCGGGCAGGCGTAGGCGATCTGCTGGAGCAGCACCACGCGCTCGAAGGCGAGCTTGCCGCTCGGGTCCTTGAGCAGCACGTCGAGGTCGCCGTTGCGCGGCGCGACGCCCGGCGCGGCCAGGATCGGCTGGCGATTGCCGCGCACGATCAATGCGCCGGCCATGCCGCTCGACACCTGGAGCGCGGTCGAGCCGTGCACATGCGTGTGGTACCAGAAGGTGCCGGCGGGATGGTCGGCCGGCACGTTGTATTCGTACTGGAACCGCTCGTTGGACCGGAGGTTGAGCAGCACGTTGTCGCTGTTGCCGGTGGGGCTCACCCACAGGCCGTGCGAGTGCAGGTTGGTGTTGTTGAAGCAGTGCGGCGTGTTGATGTCGCCGGGATGCTCGCCGGCGCCGCAGCCCGGCTCGGCGGGCAGGTCGTTGTGCAGCGTGATGCGCACGGTCTGCGCCGGCTGCATCTCGATCGTCGGCGCGATGAAGACCGGCGCGTTGGCATCGCGCTTGCGGTTCAAGTCCTGGTAGCTGCGCAGATGCACCGTCTGATAGGCCGTGGCGGGGCTGGTGGCGCCGGGGTTGCGCAGCACGCCGGTGCCGTAGGCGATGCTCAGATCCAGTACCTGCTCGCTCAGCGGGCCGCGCGTGGTGGCGCGGGCCTGGAGCGACGGCGACCTTGCCGTGCCGAGCACATTGGTGAGCACGGGCGGGTCGACCGCAACGGTGGCTGGCGCGGCAAGGCTGCTGCCGGTGGCGAGCGCGAGCGCCACGGGCACAAGCTGTCGTCCGAGCGACGCGCGCGGGCGTTTTGCAGGGGAAAAGACGGGCATGGAAGGGCCTCGGTGGATGGGGGAGGAGCGCCGGCGCCAGATGCACCCGCGCCGGTCGGGCCAGCGAGGTTCACCGTTCCCTTTCTTGCGCCGCGTGACGCAGTTCACGCTTCCCGGGCGCTGTAACTCCCGATCCGGCCAGCGTCCCCTGATGGAGTGAGCGGGTTGCCCGTCGCCACCGGCCCGGGCGAGTATTGGCCGACCTCCTCCCGCCGCAGCTGTCCTCATGCCCCTCATCCCCGACCGCCGCCTCGTGCTCGGCCCCTTCAACCGCGTCGAGGGCGATCTCGAAGTGCGGCTCGACATCGGCGCCGGCCGGGTGCGCCGCGCCGAGGTGAACTCGCCGATGTACCGCGGCTTCGAGCAGATGCTGGAAGGCCGCGAGGCCGCCGATGCGCTGGTGATCGTGCCGCGCATCTGCGGCATCTGCTCGGTGGCGCAGGGCGTGGCGGCGGCGCGCGCGCTGGGCCAGCTGGCGGGCATCGAGCCGCCGGCCAACGGGCTGCATGCCATCAACCTGATGTGCGCGGTCGAGAATCTGGCCGATCACCTGTCGCACTTCTATCTGTTCTTCATGCCCGACTTTGCGCGGCCGGTGTACGCCGGCGCGCCCTGGTTTGCCGAGGCCGAACGGCGCTTTGCGGCGCTGGCCGGCGAGCATGCGCGCGCGGCGCTGGCGGCGCGGCAGCGCTGGTTCACGCTGCTCGGCACGCTCGGCGGCAAGTGGCCGCACACGCAATCGATCGTGCCCGGCGGCAGCACGCGCGCCGTCGATGCCATCGAGCGCACCCGGCTGCTGGCCCAGGTGCGCGAGCTGCGGCGCTTTCTTGAGGCCACCACTTTCGGCGCGCCGCTCGAAGCCGTGGCTGCGCTCGATTCGCGCGCCGCGCTCGATGCGCTGCTGGCCACGCGCGCCGGCGCGAGCGATCTCGGCTTCTTCGCGCGGCTGGCCGATGCGCTCGCGCTCGATGCGCTCGGGCCCGGCCCGGGCCGCTACCTCAGCCTCGGCGCCTATCCGCGCGCCGACGGCGGCGAGGTGTTCGGCGCCGGCTTCCTCGACACCCACCATGTGCCGACCGACCCGGCGGCCCAGCTGCCCGGCCGGCCGCTCAGCACCGCGCCCCGGCCCTGGCGCCAGACCGCGCCCGATCCGGCCGCCGTCACCGAGGACATCAGCCACGCCTGGTATGCCGGCGCGTCGGACCGGCTGGCGCAGGCGCCGGCCGATGCCCGCACCCTGCCCGATGCCGACCGGCCCGGCGCCTACAGCTGGGCCAAGGCGCCGCGCTATGCCGGCCACACGCTCGAAACCGGCGCGCTCGCGCGGCAGCTGGTCGACGGCCAGCCGCTCATCTGCGCCGAAGTCGCGCGCTCGGGCGGCAATGTGTACACGCGGGTGCTGGCGCGGCTGATCGAGATGGCGCGCATCGTCATCGCGGCCGAAGGCTGGCTGCGCCAGATCCGCCCCGGCGAGCCCTTCCACGCGCCGCATGCGCCCGCCGCCGACGGCCGCGCCATTGGCCGCATGGAAGCCGCGCGCGGCAGCCTGCTGCACTTTGCCGAGCTGCGCGGCGGACGCATCGCCAACTGGCAGATCGTGGCGCCGACCACCTGGAACTTCTCGCCGCGCGACGCCGCCGGCACGCCCGGCGCGCTCGAGGCCGCACTCGAAGGCGTGGAGGTCGCGCCCGGCGACGAGGTGCCGGTGCGCGTGCAGCATGTGGTGCGCTCCTTCGACCCCTGCATGGTCTGCACCGTGCACTGAGCGCACGCGGTCGCGCGGGTTTTAGTACGATCGTTCCGAAACCCGCGCCGGCGTGCCTGCCGCGCCGGTCGCAACCACGGAGCGCCTCGATGATTGACCTGTACTACTGGCCGACACCCAACGGCCACAAGATCACCCTGTTCCTCGAAGAAGCCGGGCTCGACTACACCATCGTCCCGGTCGACATCAGCAAGGGCGACCAGTTCAAGCCCGAGTTCCTCGCCTTCAGCCCCAACAACCGCATGCCGGCCATCGTCGATCACGCGCCGGCCGATGGCGGCGCACCGATCACCGTGTTCGAGTCGGGCGCGATCCTGGTCTATCTGGCCGAGAAGATCGGGCGCTTTCTGCCGGCCGATGTGCGCGGCCGCAAGACGGTGCTGGAGTGGCTGTTCTGGCAGGTGGGCGGGCTCGGGCCGATGGCCGGACAGAACCATCATTTCGGCCTGTACGCGCCCGAGAAGCTGCCCTACGCCATCGAGCGCTATGTGAAGGAAACCAACCGCCTCTACGGCGTGATGGACCGGCGCCTGGCCGAGAGCGAATTCCTGGCCGGCGCCGACTATTCCGTCGCCGACATGGCGGCCTATCCCTGGGTCGTGCCCTGGAAGCAGCAGCAGCAGGAGCTGGCCGATTTCCCGCATCTCAAGCGCTGGCTCGACGCGATCGCGGCGCGGCCGGCGACGGTGCGCGCCTATGCGCGCGGCGACGAGTTCAAGCGGCCGGCGGTGACGGAGGAGGGCAAGAAGCTGCTGTTCGGGCAGACGGCCGCCAGCGTTCGGGCTGTTTGATCGGGGACGGCGCCGGACGGGACTGGGGGCCGGGCGCGCCGACGGACGCGGTCGGCCCCCAGTCCCGTCCGGCGCCTGGCACTGCGCTGTGGCACGAGGAGGTGGGTTAGGTCGGGCTGTCTTGCGCACGTCCTTGCCGGGTTGGGGATGCGACGATTGGGGGTGGTTTTGCGCCCTGCGAGCGGCAGCTGCGAATACCGGCTCGCAGCGCCGGCACAGGCCGGTGAACAGAAGACTGGCCACCGAGCCAGCCAGCCGACACCCCAAACTCACCCGTACCCAGCCCACGCAAACACAATGAC
>NZ_MUHU01000035.1 GCF_002105195.1 Derxia lacustris
GATGTCGGCCGCCATGCCCGGCGCGAGCGTGCCGACCGCGCCCAGCCCCAGCACCCGCGCGCCGCCGGCCGTGCCCCAGCGCACCACGTCCTCCACGCTGGCCGCTTCGGCGCCGGCCTCGCCCGCGCCGCCGTGACAGCGCGCGCGGCTCGCGGCGCCGGCCCTGGCGCGCGCCATCAGCCAGGCCGCATGCACCTCGGAAATCATGTCGGCGGCCTCGTTGCTGGCCGCGCCGTCGACGGCGATGGACACCGGCGAGCCGGCGTCCTCCAGCGCGCGCACCGGCGCGATGCCGCTGCCCAGGCGCCCGTTGCTCTGCGGGCAATGGGCGATGCCGGTGCGGGTCTGGCCCAGCAGCGCGATCTCGTCGCCATCCAGATGCACGAGATGCGCGAACCACACGTCGGGCCCGGTCCAGTCGTGCTCGGCACAAAAATGCACCGGCCGCCGGCCATGCATGGAATGCACGCTGTCCTGATAGCCGACGGTCTCGGACAGATGGCTGTGCAGCCGCAGCCCCAGGCTGCGCGCCACGCCGGCCACCTCGCGCAGCTCGGTCGGGCTCATCGAATAGGGCGGCGTGGTCGGCGCGGCGACCACGCGGCGCATCGCGTCGGGCGCCGGGTCGTGATGCGCGGCGGCGAGCCGGTGCAGATCGGTGAGGAAGTCGTCGAGGCTTTCCGGCCGCAGCGCCTGCGGCAGGTCGGCTTCGAGCTGGCGCGTGCGGGTCTGGCCGCCGCGGCACAGCACCATGCGCAGGCCGAGCCGGCTGGCCTCGTCGAACACGATTTCCGAGCTGTCGAAGCCCATGCCCGGGTAGTACAGGTAGTTGTGGTCGGCCACCGTGCCGCAGCCCGACAGCGCCAGCTCGACCAGCCCGATGCGCACCGCGAGCCGGAACAGCCCGGCGTCGAAGGCGCCCCGGTACTTGTAGGGCGTGGCGCCGAGCCAGGGCGTGAGCGTGAGATCGATGCCGGCCGGATCGCCCTTGAGCAGCGACTGGAACAGGTGGTGATGGGTGTTGACCCAGGCCGGGTAGATCACGCAGTCGGTCGCGTCGACCGTGGCTTCGCCGGGCGCCGGGCGCAGCCGGCCGAGTTCGGCGATGCGGCCGGCGCGCACCCGCAGGTCGGGGCCGCTGGCGCGGGCGGCGTCGCCCGGCAGGCCGGTGAGGATGGCGGCGGCATTGCGGATCAGGAATGAGGTCATGGAACGGCGCTGAGAGCTGAAACGAGCCGGCCTCGCTTGCATTTACGGTGCCACCGCCGGTCCGGCGCGCGCTGCCGTCCGGCTTGTCCTACACCGCCGAACAGGGCTGTGCATTCCCGGCTTTTCCAGCACTCGAAAAATCCGGCCGCTTCTACCGTCCTGAGCAGATTCCAGTCGTGCGTGCGCCCGCTGCCGCCGACGACATTCCATCAGGCCAGGACATGCAGACTCCCATTTCCGCCGCGCTCTGCCTCACGGCAGGTCTCGCGCTCGCTCCCGTACTCGCCGCCGCCCAGGCCGCGCCGCAAGCCGGCGACCTGCTGCGCGAACTCGAACGCCAGCCGGCCCAGCCGCTGCCGTCGACGCTGCCATCCGCCGCGCCACGCCCGGCCGGCAGCGACAACGCCGCCGGTCCGCGCATCGACGTGACCGGCTTTCGCATCGCCGGCGCCCGGCTCATCCCCGAGGCCGACCTGCAGGCGGCCGTCGCGCCCTGGGTCGGCCAGTCGGCCAGCTTTGCCGATCTGCGCCGCGCCGCCGACGCGATCGCCGAGGCCTATCGCGCGCGCGGCCTGCTCGCGCGCACCTGGCTGCCCGATCAGGACCTGGCCGGCGGCGTGGTCACGGTGAATGTCATCGAGGCCATGCTCGGCGCGGTGCGCATCGACCGGCCCGAGGGCGCGACCCGGCTTGGCGACGACCGCGCGCAAGGCTTCATCACCGCGCGCCAGAAGGTCGGCGACCCGGTGCGGCCCGACGATCTGCAACGCGGCATCAGCCTGCTCAACGATCTGCCCGGCGTCAGCGCCACCTCGCTGCTGGAGCCCGGCGAGGCCGAGGGCGAATCGCGCGTGGTGGTGGCGGTCAAGGACAAGCCGGTGCTGGCCGGCATGTTCACCGCCGACAACTCGGGCGCCAAGGCCAGCGGCGAGGCGCGCGCCTCGCTCGGCGGCTATGTGAACAACGCGCTCGGCCAGGGCGAGCAGTTGCAGCTGCTGGTCAACAAGAGCGCCGGCACCCGCTTTGGCCGCGCCGCCGCCAGCCTGCCGCTCGGCAGCGACGGCCTGCGCGCCAACGTCAACGCCTCGCGGCTCGATTACGGCTACACGCTGTCGGGCAGCCGCTACACCGGCTCGGCCAACGTGGCCGGCGCCGGCCTGAGCTATCCGCTGCTGCGCGGCCTGCGCGGCAACCTCAGCGCCACGCTCGACCACGACCGCAAGCGCTTCGACAACGCGGTGGCCGGCATCGGCCTGAGCGACAAGACGGTGCGGCTCACCACCTTCGCGCTGGCCGGCGACCGGCTCGACGACCTGCTGGGCGGCGGTCTGGTGCAGGCCAGCGTCGCCTTCGCCTTCGGCCGGCTCGATCTGGCCGGCAATGCCGGCGACCTTGCCAACGACCAGGTCGCCAACGGCCCGGGCCGCAACGGCAGCTTTTCGCGCGTGAGCTGGACCCTGACCCGGCTGCAACGCATCACCGACGCCGACACGCTGGCGATCAATGCCGCCGGCCAGTTCAGCAACCGCAATCTCGATGCGTCGGAAAAGTTCGTCGCCACCGGCACCTATGGCGTGCGCGCCTACACCTCGTCCGAGCCCGGCGCCGACGACGCCACCGTCGTGGGCCTGGAGCTGCGCCACCAGTTCGGCGATCTGGTCACCGCCTCGGTGTTCCACGACCGCGCCCAGCTGCGCCGCGACCACGTCGTGAACAGCGCCAGCGCCCTGCCCAACAGCTATCGGCTGGCCGGCAGCGGCCTGGGCCTGTCGGTCGGCCGCGCCTCGGATGTGCTGGTGCGCGCCACGCTGGCCTGGCGCAACGGCGACAACCCGGCGCGCAGCCCGGCCACCGGCCTCGATGCCGACGGCACCCGGCGCAGCCCGCGTTTCTTCGTCTCGCTCGTCAAGACCTTCTGACGCCGGCCGCGCGCCGCCGCCCTCTTTCCCGACGCGCCCGCCATCGGCGCGCCCGCAACACCGCACCACTGGAACACCCGCCATGAAGAACGGCCCCGGCTCGATGAACCGCATCTACCGATTGATCTGGAACGACGCCCTCGGCGCCTTTGTGGCCGTGGCCGAGTTCGCGCGGGCGCGCGGCAAACGCAGCCGCGCGGTCGCTGGCACGGTGCTCGCTGCCGGCGGGCTGGCGCTGGCGGCACCGGCCTCGGCCCAGGCGCCGCCCAACGCGGCCACGCTCGCGGCCCAGGTCGCGCAGCGCAATGTGGCCGGCAACGCGCTGCCCACCGGCGGCACGGTGGTCGGCGGCAACGCCAGCATCGGCCAGTCGGGCAACCGCATGGACATCGTCCAGACCGGCCAGCGCGCGGCGATCAACTGGCTCGGCTTCGACATCGGCGCGCAGGCGCACGTCAACTTCACCCAGCCCAACGCCAGTGCGGCCACGCTCAACCGCGTGACCGGCGCCGATCCGTCGGCGATCTACGGGCGGCTGACGGCCAACGGCCAGGTCATCCTGGTCAATCCCAACGGCATCGTGTTCGGCGCCGGCTCGCGGGTGGATGTGGGCGGGCTGGTCGCGTCCACGCTCGATCTCGCGGCGGCCGACTTCATGGACGGCAAGCTGAATTTCCGCCGCAACGGCGCGTTCGGCGCGGTGGTCAATCAGGGCAGCATCAGCGCGGCCGACGGCGGCTATGCGGCGCTGCTCGCGCCCGAGGTGCTGAACGAAGGCGTGATCGCGGCGCGGCTCGGCACAGTGGCGCTCGCCGCCGGCGATGCGGTCACGCTCGACGTCAACGGCAACAACCTTGTCGGCGTGCGCGTCGACCCGGCCACGATCAAGGCGCTGGTCGAGAACCGCCAGATGGTCGTCGCCGACGGCGGCATGGTGGTGATGAGCGCCGGCGCGGCCCAGCGGCTGCTGCAGGCGGCGGTGGCCGGCGGCGGCGCCGACGGCGCGCTGGTCAGCGACAACGGCGCGGTGCGGCTCGTATCCAACACCGGCAGCGTGAAGGCGACCGGCGGCACGGTGAAGGTGGAAGGCTCGGTCGCCGACCTGGCCGGCAGCATCGACACCGGCGGCACCCAGGCCGGGCGCATCGCCATCGGCGCCGACTTCGTGAGCCAGTCGGGCAGCCTGCTGGCCAGCGCCACGGCGGGCGCCGGCGGCAGCATCGCCATCCAGGCCGACACGGTGGTGCAGACCGCCAGCGCCCTGCTCGCCGCCGACGGCCTGACCCAGGGCGGCAGCATCCGCATCGACGGCGGCCACGGCACGGCCAACGCCAGCGGCGAGGCCAATGGCAGCGTGTTCAGCTCGGCGCGCTTCAGCGCCAACGGCACGGCCGGCAGCGGCGGCGAGGTGACCATCAGCGCCGACAGCGTGCAGCTGCGCGCCGCGCTGATCGACGCGAGCGGCAGCAATACCGGCGGGCGCATCCGCATCGGCGGCGGCTTTCATGGCGCCGATGCCGATCTGGTCAATGCCAAGGCCGTGGGCATCAACGCCAGCACCGTGCTGCGCGCCGATGCCACCGACAACGGCGACGGCGGCCGGGTGGTCGTCTGGTCCGACGACAAGACCGTCTACGCCGGCAATCTGCTGGCGCGCGGCGGCGAGAACGGCGGCAACGGCGGCTCGGCCGAGGTCTCGGGCAAGGGCAGCCTGGCGTTTGCCGGCACCGCCGACCTGGCCGCGCGCGCCGGCGGCGAGGCCGGCACGCTGCTGCTCGACCCGCGCAACATCATCGTCGACGAGCTGGGCAGCGCGCTCGCCACGCTGGGCCTCACCGATCCGACGCCGGGCAACACCAACGGCTTCGGCACGACGACCAAGGTGCTGGCCAACGGCAATGTGGTGGTCACCTCGCCCTATGCCGATACCGGCGCCACGGTCGATACCGGCGCGGCCTATCTGTTCAACAGCCGCACCGGCGCGCTGCTGACCAATCTGCGCGGCAGCAATGCCAACGACCGCGTCGGCAGCGGCGGCATCCAGACGCTGAGCAACGGCAACTATCTGGTGCTGAGCCCCGACTACGAGACGGTGGCGAGCCGGCTGTACTACTTCCTCAAGCCCTACGACTCGGGCCAGAGCATCGGCTCGGGCGTCTACGACCTGACCAGCTCCTACCCGCGCCTGACCGGCAGCATTTCGTCGGGCGCCATCACCTGGCAGAGCGGCAGCACCGGCGGCGGCAGCTCGACCGTGAGCAGCACCAACAGCCTCACCGGCAACAGCGCCGCCTATGACGTGGTGAGCAGCGCCAACGTCTATGCCAACGACCGCCTCGGCCAGACCGTGCAGGTCAGCGTGACCGGCTATGCGAGCGCGATCTCGGTCGCCAAGACCACCACCATCGTCGAGCTGTCGAACGGCAATGTGGCGATCGCCACGCCGGGCTGGGACAACGGCCGCGGCGCCGTCACCTGGATGAACGGCAGCAACGGCCAGCTCGCCGACGGCAGCGCCGGCAGCCGGGTGTCGTCGACGGTGTCGCTGGTGGGCAGCACGCCGATCCGCTCGACCGCGCCGGTGGAAGGCGACGGCAGCGGCCACAACGTCTATGTGCTCGACTGGAACTCGGCCTTCGCCACCACCTTCATCGACAACACCGGTGCCAACTACCGCACCACCACGCCGGCCGCGCCGGGCGACTTCGTCGGCGAGGATCTGGTGGCGCTGGCGGGCGGCACCTATGCCGTGGGCAGCCGGCATTTCACCAACGGCGCGGCCACCTATGCCGGCGCCGCCACCTGGGGCGCCAGCACCGGCACGGTGGGCAGCGTGGGCAGCGGCAACAGCCTGGTCGGCAGCAACAAGTACGACTTCGTCGGCAGCGGCGGCATCCGCGCCGTGGGCAGCACGCTCCAGAACTATCTGGTGCTGAGCCCGGAATGGACCGCGAGCGGCAACGGCGCGGTGGGCAAGTACATCAACAACGCGCCGAACGGCGCCATCACCTGGGTGTCGGGCAGCGACGGCCATGCCTATGGCGCGGCCGGCACCGGCGCGGCGCTGTCGTCGGCCAACAGCCTGGTCGGCGGCAATGCCGGCGACGGCGTGGGCGCGCTCAGCAACACGACCGGCTCCTACACCTACTACGCCAACAGCCAGACCTCGACCTGGCTGTACGTGAACCGCACCGCCCACAGCTCCTCGGTCGACGGCCTGCGCGTGCTCGACAACGGCAACTGGCTGGCCGCCAACACCAGCTGGAACGGCACTGCCGGCGCAGTGACCTGGGGCAGCGGCAATGCCGGCCTGGCCGGCACGGTGTCGTCGTCCAACAGCCTGGTGGGCAGCGCCGCCGACGACAACATCGGCAGCAGCATGCTGCTGCTCGACGGCAGCAACTGGGTCACCTGGTCGACCAGCTGGGACAACGGCGCCAGCGTCAATGCCGGCGCCGTCACCTGGGGCTCGGGCAGCAGCGGGCGCACCGGCACGGTGGGCTCGGGCAACAGCCTGGTGGGCAACGACAGCTATGCGCAGGTCGGCTCGGCCGGCGTGGTGGGCGTGGGCGCCCTCGGCAGCACGGGCCGGCGCAGCAACTATCTGGCGCTCAGCCCCTACTGGGGCAACCGCTCGGGCCAGCAGTACTCGACCGTGAACTACGGCGCCGTGACCTGGGGCAGCGGCAGCAGCGGCGTGACCGGCGCGGTGAGCTCGGCCAACAGCCTGGTCGGCAACAACGCCGGCGACTATCTGGGCGGCTACCACTACAGCGACAGCCGCGGCAGCGAGACCTACTTCTACAGCGGCAGCTGGAACGGCTCGGTCAACCCCTATGCCTGGACCGCCAACGTCACCACCACGGTCGACGTGCTGGACAACGGCAACTACATCGTGCGCAGCCCGAGCTGGAACGGCGGGCGCGGCGCCGTCACCTGGGCCAGCGGCGCCAGCGGCATCGTCGGCACGGTCAGCTCGGCCAACAGCCTGGTCGGCAGCACCGCCGACGCCTACACCACCGTCACCACCAGCGACGGCAGCAAGACCTTCACCGACGCCGGTACCGGCGGCAGCGTGAGCGCCACGTTCTCGCGCGTGACCACCTACCAGACCATGACCGGCGACCACATCGGCCTGCTCGGTCAGGCGCTGAGCGGCGGCCGCTACATGGTGGTGAGCCCGACCTGGGGCGACGGCAAGGGCGCGCTGAGCATGATCGGCAGCAGCGGCACGACCGGCACCGTGAGCAGCGCCAACAGCGTGCTCGGCAGCGCCGCCGACGTGTACAGCGACGCCAACCGCACCACGCTGGTCACCGCCGGCGACCGGCTGGGCACCCTGCCCGACCTGCTGATGCTGCCCTCGCAGTACACGTCCACCGGCAGCAGCGGCGGGCGCACCTACGTGGAGAACGGTTCCACCACGCGCCGCCTGGGCCCGCTGTGGCTCAACCACACGGCCAACAGCACCAGCGACACGAGCTATCGCGGCAGCCCGGGCTTCGTCTACAACACCGCGTCCAACTGGTACACGACCGGCTTCACGCTCAACTACTACCCGATCGTGAAGGAGCTTTCGAACGGCGCGGTGCTGGTGGCCAGCCCGGGCTGGAACAACGGCAGCAACATCTACGCGGGCGCCATCACCTGGTTCAACAGCGCCGGCCAGCTGGCCGACGGCAACAGCGGCGGCACGCTGGGCACCACCAACAGCATCGTCGGCAGCCATGCGCGCGACTGGCTCGGCTACCGGCTGCCGATCGACGGCGTGGTCGAGCTGCAGGGGAGCAATGCCGGCGCCTTCGTGCTGGTCAATCCGCAATGGTGGGATGACCGTGGCGCCGTGACCTGGGGCAGCGCCAGCGCCGGCGTGGTCGGCACGGTGTCGGCCAGCAACAGCCTGGTGGGCACGCGCGGCGCGACCCGCCCGGCCACCACGCTGGTGCCACGCGTGGCCTACAACGGCGCGACCGGCACCTGGTACAGCACCTGGGCCGTGCGCGACTTCACCACCGGGCAGGTGGCCGGCGCGGTCACGCGCGACGGCGACCGCGTGGGCGCGGGCGGCGTGTTTGCGCTGGCCGACGGCAATGCCGTCGTGTCGTCGCCGTTCTGGGACTTCAACGCCGCCGGCTACACCCAGGGCGTGTACCTGGGCTGGGGCGCGCCCAACTCCAAGGGCGCGGCCACCTGGCTCAACGGCGGCAGCGGCAACTACTACGGCGGCGCGGCCGGCGGCAGCATCGGCGCCGGCAATTCGCTGGTGGGCAGCAATTACGGCGACGCCGTGAGCTGGGCCGCCTGGGAACAGAACTCGCCCACGCTCACGACCACCTTCGTGATGCCCGGCATCACGGTGCTGACCGGCGGCCGCTATGTGGTGGCCAGCCCCTACTGGGCCAACGGCAGCGCCACCGGCGCGGGCGCCGTCACCTTCGGCGACACCGGCGGCATCGCGGGCGCGGTGAGCACCGCCAACAGCATCGTCGGCAGCACGACCGGCGATCACGTCGGCCTCGGCAACGGCATCCGCGTGGGCACGACCGGCACCAACCGCCAGATGATGTCGGGCATCACCGTGGTGCAGGCCTGGAACCCGGCCACCAGCAGCTACGACACCAACTATTTCATCCGCTCGGCCGACTGGACCAACACCGCCGACGCCGCCAGCGGCGGCGCCAAGGCCGGCGCGATCACCTGGGTCAACGGCACGACCGGCATCGCCGCCGGCGAGACCACGCGCAATGCGGCGGTGGGCGCCGGCAACAGCCTCGTGGGCAGCACCGCCAACGATGCCTTCGGCAGCTATCTCACCGTGCTGACCGGCACGGTCAACGGCCAGACCGTGCGCACCGGCGACCTGCTGGTGTTCAGCAATCTGGCCGATTGCGACGTGACCGGCACCGGCGCGGTCACGCTGATCTCGGGCCTGACCGGCGCCACCGGCCCGGCCAGCTGGCGCAACAGCGTGGTGGGCCTCGCGCCCACGTCCAACGGCCAGAGCACCCAGGGCATCAGCACCGGCACCAACACCCAGAACTACACCAGCGACGTGCAGTACGCGCTGCTGCCCGGCGCGGTGACCGGCGACGAGTCGGTGCAGTACCGGCCGCTGATCTGGGCCGCGCCCAATGCCACCAGCGGCAAGAATTCGGGCGCGCTCTATGCGCTCACCGTGGTGAAGGACAACCTCGCCACGCCGCGCAATGCCGGCCTGCTCAACGGCGACGCCGGCGGCGACCTGAACTGGTCGAGCGCGCTGTTCGCCGGCAACGGCAGCGGCTATGCCAGCGTGGGCGGCAACAGCGGGCTGCTGGGCTTCTCGGCCAGCACCGGCAGCGATGTGGTCATCACGCCCTCGACGCTGACCGCCATGCTCAACGCCGGCACCAATGTCACGCTGCAAGCCAGCCGCGACATCACCGTGGTGCGCGACATCAACGTGTCGGCCGGCGGCGCGGGCGGCGACCTCGCGCTCGACGCCGGCCGCTCGATCCGCATCTACGGCGACATCAGCACCGACAACGGCGACTTCACCGCCACCGCCAACCAGACGCTGGCCAACGGCGTGGTGTCGGCCGACTGCCCGAGCTGCTCGGCCAGCATCTCGATGGCGGCCGGCAGCAGCATCGACACCGGCACCGGCGCGCTCAGCCTCAAGCTGCTCGACAGCGACAAGACGCCCGACATCGCCGGCGCGATCACCGTGGCCAATCTGCGCGGCGACAGCATCAGCGTCATCAACCAGGGGCTCGACGGCAGCAGCCGGGGCATGGGCATCCGCTTTGCCGCCGGCTCGACCGTGGGCGACAGCGATACCCGCAGCATCGTGCTGCGCGCCGGCGGCAACAGCGGCGCCGGCAAGGGCGGCATCGTGCTGGGCAGCGACACGCTCATCAGCGGCGCCAGCACGGCCACGCTCGACGTGGGCGCGGCCGACGCGACGGCCGGCACCAGCCTCGGCGCGAGCACGCTCTCGGGCAATTCGCTCACGCTGCTGGCGGCGGAAATCAGCGCCATCCTCAAGCAGTCGAGCGGCTTCCAGCGCGTGAGCTTTGGCCGCAGCGACCAGTCGGGCGCGACCACCATCGGCACGCTCAACCTGGGCGCGGCGGCGGCCTTGCGCAGCGGCCAGTCCACCTTTGACGCCGATGTGCGGCTGCAGGGCGGCAGCGGCGGCACGACCGTGAGCGGCACCGTCACCTCGGGCGAGGCCGCCGGCCGCAACCTGACCTTCGCCAGCACCAATGGCGCGCTGACCTTCGCCAGCGGCGCCACCGTGACCGCCACCAGCGCCGGCAATCTCGAACTCGAAGCCAACGGCACGGGCAGCATCGCCCAGGCGGCGGGCAGCACGATCAACGCCACGCGCCTGCTGCTGGACGGCACGGGCAGCGTGGCGCTGGCCGCCGGCAGCACCACCATCGGCACGCTCGCGGGCAGCGCCGGCACGGCCAATGTGCGCGTGACCAGCGGCAACCTCACGGTGGGCACGATCGGCGCGGTGTCGGGCCTGACCACCAGCACCGGCATGACGCTGGTGGGCGGCAACGGCAGCGCCCAGATCATCCTCGACGCGCCGGTGAGCAACAGCACCGGCGACATCGTGATGGCGGCCGGCAACGACTTCCACAACAACGTCGCCACCGACACCGGCATCAATCCCGGCAGCGGCCGCTACCTCGTGTACTCCAGCCATCCCGACTGGGCCGACGAGGGCATGACGAACTACTCGAAGCACTACAACCAGACCTACGGCGCCGGCAGCACGCCGGGCTATGCCGGCAGCGGCAACTGGTTCCTGTACGCGACGGCGCCGACGATCACGGTGGGCGTGAGCGCCGGCGGAACCATCACCTACGGCACGACGGGCAGCGTGCCCGGGCTGACCACCAGCGGCTTCATCGACGGCGACACGCTGGCCTCGGCCACCAGCGGCAGCCTGGCATCGAGCACCAGCGCCTACACGGCGTCGGGCGCGGGCTTCATCCCGGTGGGCACCTACACGGTGTCGCTGACCGGGCTGGGCACGCTGGCCAGCAGCCTCGGCTACCAGTTCAGCGTGACCACGGGCAGCAGCAGCTTCACGGTGCAGCCCAAGACGATCTCGGTCACCGGCCTGAGCGCGATCGACAAGGTCTACGACGGCACGACCGTGGCGAGCCTGTCGGGCACGGCCGGCGTCACCGGCGGCGGCGGCAGCAGCGGCGACGGCTTCTATCTGGCCGGCGACACGGTGAGCCTGAGCGGCAGCGCCAGCGGCGCATTTGCCGACCGGCATGTGGGCAACGGCAAGAACGTGGTGCTCGGCGGCCTCACGCTCGGCGGCGCGGATGCCGCCAACTACGTCATCAGCGCCGCGTCGGTCACGGCCAACATCACGCCCAAGACGGTGTATGCGAGCGGCCTGGGCACGGCGGCCAGCCGCGTCTACGACGGCAGCAGCGCCGCCAGCGTGACCGGCAGCGCCAGCCTGGCCAGCGAAGCCGCCGGCAGCGGCAGCACGGCCGACGGCCGCGTCTACAGCCTGGACACCGTGAGCCTGAGCGGCAGCGCCACCGGCAGCTACAACAGCGCCAACGTGGCCGATGCCAACTACGTGACCTTCGGCGGCCTGACGCTGGCCGGCGCGCATGCCGGCGACTATGTGCTGGGCGCCAGCGGCCAGGCCGCGACCATCACCGCCAAGTCGCTCAACCTGACCGGCGTGACGGCCAACGGCAAGACCTATGACGCGACCCGCAGCGCCAGCTTCACCGGCACGGCGGCACTCGGCAGCGGCGGCGCCAGCGCCGGCGACGGCCTGGTGGTGGGCAGCGACAGCGTGAGCCTGAGCGGCACGCTGGCCGGCCTGTTTGCCGATGCCAATGCGGGCAGCAACAAGACCATCACGACCAGCGGCCTGAGCCTGAGCGGCAGCGCCGCCGGCAACTACACGCTGGCGAGCTGGAGCCCGACCGCGACCATCGCCCAGCGCACGCTCGGCGTGAGCTACGACGCCCAGACCAAGGTCTACGGCGACGCCGATCCGACGCTGACCTTCACGGTCGGCGGCATGGGGCTGGTGGGCAGCGACAGCATTGCCAGCGTGTTCAGCGGCGCGCTGTCGACCGCGACCGGCAGCGCCGCGACCGTGGGCACGCATGCGATCGGCGCGGGCACGCTGGCGGTGAGCAATGCCAACTACCGCCTGACCAGCTCGTCGAACAACGTCCTGACGGTGACGCCGGCCGCGCTGACCGTGACCGCCAGCGACGCGCGCAAGACCTATGGCGACAGCGAACCGACGCTCGGCTACAGCGTGAACGCGTCGCAGCTCAAGTACACCGACACGGCCTCGGTCGTGTCGGGCGTCCAGCTCGCCACGGTCACGGGCGCGAGTGCCAGCGCCGGCACGCATGCGATCAACGCCAGCAGCGGCAGCGCCAGCAACTACACGATCAGCTATGTGCCCGGCACGCTCACCGTGGACAAGGCCGCGCTGACCGTCACCGCCAGCGATGCGCGCAAGACTTACGGCGACAGCGAGCCGACGCTCGGCTACGGCATCGACACTTCGCAGCTCAAGTACACCGACACGGCCAGCGTCGTGTCGGGCGTGCAGCTCGCCACGGTTACGGGCGCGAGCGCCACGGCCGGCACCCACGCGATCAACGCCGGCAGCGGCAGCGCCAGCAACTACACGCTGAGCTATGTGCCGGGCACGCTCACCGTCGACAAGGCGTCACTGACCGTCACGGCCAGCGATGCGCGCAAGACCTATGGCGACAGCGAGCCGACGCTTGGCTACGGCGTCGATGCTTCGCAGCTGAAGTACACCGACACGGCCTCGGTCGTGTCGGGCGTGCAGCTCGCCACCGCGACCGGCGCCAGCGCCACCGCCGGCACGCATGCGATCACCGCCGGCAGCGGCAGCGCCAGCAACTACACGCTGAGCTACGTGCCCGGCACGCTCACGGTCGACAAGGCCGCGCTGACCGTCACCGCCAACGACGCGCGCAAGACTTACGGCGATGCCGAGCCCACGCTCGGCTATGGCGTGGATGCGTCGCAGCTCAAGTACACCGACACGGCTGCGGTCGTGACCGGCGTCCAGCTCGCCACGGTCACGGGCGCGAGCGCCAGCGCCGGCACGCATGCGATCAACGCCAGCAGCGGCAGCGCCAGCAACTACACGATCAGCTATGTGCCTGGCACGCTCACCGTCGACAAGGCGGCGCTGACCGTCACGGCGAATGACGCCCGCAAGACCTATGGCGATGCCGAACCGACGCTCGGCTACGGCATCGACGCTTCGCAGCTCAAGTACACCGACACGGCCAGCGTCGTGTCGGGCGTGCAGCTCGCCACGGCGACTGGCGCCAGCGCCACCGCCGGCACCCACGCGATCAACGCCGGCAGCGGCAGCGCCAGCAACTACGCCATCAGCTATGTGCCGGGCACGCTCACCGTCGACAAGGCGGCACTGACCGTCACCGCCAGCGATGCGCGCAAGACTTACGGCGACAGCGAGCCGACGCTCGGCTACGGCGTCGATGCTTCGCAGCTCAAGTACACCGACACGGCCAGCGTCGTGTCGGGCGTGCAGCTCGCCACCGCGACCGGCGCCAGCGCCACCGCCGGCACGCATGCAATCAACGCCAGCAGCGGCTCGGCCAGCAACTACACGCTGAGCTATCTGCCCGGCACGCTCACGGTCGACAAGGCCGTGCTGACCGTCACCGCCAGCGACGCTCGCAAGACCTATGGCGATGCCGATCCGACGCTCGGCTACTCGGTCGATGCTTCGCAACTCAAGTACACCGACGGCGCCAACGTCGTCAGCGGCGTGCAGGTCTCGACCGCGACCGGCGCGGCGGCGACCGCTGGCACGCATGCGGTCACCGCCGCCGGCGGCGTCGCCGACAACTACACGCTCAGCCATGTCGCCGGCACGCTCACCGTGGACAAGGCCGCGCTGACCGTCACGGCGAATGACGCCCGCAAGACCTATGGCGATGCGGAACCGACGCTCGGCTACGGCATCGACACGTCGCAGCTCAAGTACACCGACACGGCCAGCGTCGTGTCCGGCGTGCAGCTCGCCACCGCGACCGGCGCCAATGCCAGCGCCGGCACCCACGCGATCACCGCCGGCAGCGGCTCGGCCAGCAACTACGCCATCAGCTATGTGCCGGGCACGCTCACCGTGGACAAGGCCGCGCTGACCGTCACCGCCAGCGATGCCCGCAAGACCTATGGCGATGCCGAGCCGACGCTCGGCTACGGCGTCGATGCTGCTCAGCTCAAGTACACCGACACGGCCAGCGTCGTGTCGGGCGTGCAGCTCGCCACCGCGACCGGCGCCGGCGCCACGGCCGGCACGCACGCGATCACCGCCGGCAGCGGCTCGGCCAGCAATTACACGCTGACCTATCTGCCGGGCACGCTCACGGTCGACAAGGCCGCGCTGACCATCACGGCCAGCGATGCGCGCAAGACTTACGGCGATGCGGAACCGACGCTCGGCTACGGCGTCGATGCTGCTCAGCTCAAGTACACCGACACGGCCAGCGTCGTGACCGGCGTCCAGCTCGCCACCGCGACCGGCGCCGACGCCAGCGCCGGCATGCATGCGATCAACGCCAGCGGCGGCCTGGCCAGCAACTACACGCTGAGCTATGCGCCGGGCACGCTCACCGTCGACAAGGCCGCGCTCACCGTGCGCGCCGACAGCGGCCGCAAGACCTATGGCGATGCCGATCCGGCACTCGGCTACTCGGTCGATGCGTCGCAGCTCAAGTACGCGGACGGTGCCAACGTCGTCAGTGGCGTCCAGGTCTCGACTGCCACCGGCGCGGCAGCAACCGCCGGCACGCATGTCGTCAGCGCCAGCAACGGCGTCGCCGACAACTACACGCTCAGCTATGTCGCCGGCGCTCTCACCGTGGACAAGGCCGCGCTCACCGTGCGCGCCGACAACGGCCGCAAGACCTACGGCGATGCCGATCCGGCGCTCGGCTACTCGGTCGATGCGTCGCAGCTCAAGTACACGGACGGCGCCAACGTCGTCAGCGGCGTGCAGGTCTCGACCGCGACCGGTGCTGCTGCAACCGCCGGCACGCATGTCGTCAGCGCCAGCAACGGCGCCGCCGACAACTACGCGCTCAGCTATGTCGCCGGCACGCTCACCGTCGACAAGGCCGCGCTCACCGTGCGCGCCGACAGCGGCCGCAAGACCTATGGCGATGCCGATCCGGCGCTCGGCTACTCGGTCGATGCTTCGCAGCTCAAGTACACGGACGGCGCCAGCGTCGTCAGTGGCGTGCAGGTCTCGACCGCGACCGGTGCGGCTGCGACCGCCGGCACGCATGCGGTCACGGCTGCGGGCGGTGCCGCCGACAACTACGCGCTCAGCTATGTCGCCGGCGCTCTCACCGTGGACAAGGCCGCGCTCACCGTGCGCGCCGACAGCGGCCGCAAGACCTACGGCGATGCCGATCCGGCGCTCGGCTACTCGGTCGATGCTTCGCAGCTCAAGTACGCGGACGGCGCCAGCGTCGTCAGCGGCGTGCAGGTCTCGACCGCGACCGGCGCGGCTGCGACCGCCGGCACGCATGCGGTCACGGCTGCGGGCGGTGCCGCCGACAACTACGCGCTCAACTATGTCGCCGGCACGCTCACCGTCGACAAGGCGGCGCTCACCGTGCGCGCCGACAACGGCCGCAAGACCTATGGCGATGCCGATCCGGCACTCGGCTACTCGGTCGATGCTTCGCAGCTCAAGTACGCGGACGGCGCCAGCGTCGTCAGCGGCGTCCAGGTCTCGACCGCGACCGGCGCGGCTGCGACTGCCGGCACGCATGTCGTCAGCGCCAGCAACGGCGCCGCCGACAACTACGCGCTCAGCTATGTCGCCGGCACGCTCACCGTGGACAAGGCCGCGCTGACCGTGACCGCCGACGACAAGAGCCGCACCGCCGGCGAGGTCGATCCGGCGCTGACCTGGCGCGTGAACGCCGATCAGCTGCGCTACGCCGACACGGCGGCGGTGGTGTCGGGCGTGCAGCTGGCCGCGCCGAGCGGTCCGGCGGTTGCGCCGGGCAGCTATGCCATCCATCCGAGCGGCGGCGTCGCCGACAACTACGACATCGCCCATGTCGACGGCACGCTGACCGTGAAGCCGGCGCCGAACGTGAAGGCGGAGAATCTGGTCACGCAGATCGTCAGCGGCAATGCGACCGCGACCGGCGGCGGCACGACCGTGCCGGCAGCGCCGACGGCGCCGTCGAGCGGCAACACCGGCGGCAACGGCGGCGCTGCCGCGAGCCTGAACCAGCCCGGCACGCTGACGGTGCTCGGCGGCGGGCTGGCTGGTGGTGCTGGCGGTGCTGGCGGCTCGGGCAGCTCGGGCGGAAGCGGGACCAGCGGCGGCTTTGGCAGCGGCGCTGAGCTTGGCGGCGCAGGGCTTGGCGGCACGAGCGGCTTCGGCGGCTTCGGCGGCTTCGGCGGCTTCGGCGGCTTCGGCGGCACGAGCGGCACGGGCGGCACGGGCGGCATAGGCGGTGTAGGCGGTACGGGCGGCGCAGGTGCAGGCGGCCTGGGCGGTAGCGGGACCGGTGGCGGTGCGGCCAGCGGCCTCGGTGGCGCAGGCGATGCCAGCAGCAGCGGGGCCGGCGCCAATGGCGGATCGGGCAACGGCGGCTCCAGCGGCGGCGCAGATGCGACTGCCGGTGCATCGGCAGCCGGCTCGGCCGGCAACGGCAACGGCAACGGTGCCAGTGCCGGTGGCAATGGCGTCGGCGGTCAAGCGTCGGTGGGCAATGGCGGCACGGCAACGGGCAACGGCAACACTGGCGGCAACGCCAGCGCCGGCGGCACGGGCTCGGCAGCCGGCAACGCCGGCGCTGGCAGCAGCACCGGCTCGGCCGGCTCCGGCAGCTCGACTGGCTCCAACGGCTCCAACGGCTCTGCGGGCTCGGCGAGCTCCGGCGGCTCCGCTGGCTCTGCGGGCTCGGCCGGCAACCCCGCCGGCACCGACGCCAGCGGCGCTGCCGGCGCGAGCCGGCTCGTCACCCTGCGCGCGGTCAGCGAGGCTTCGGCCACGCCGGGCCAGCCGTTCAGCTATGCGGCCGGCGCCGCCTTCCAGCGCCCGGCCGACACCTCGGTCGCGTTCAGCGCCACGCTCGCCAACGGCAAGCCCTTGCCGGCCTGGCTCAAGCTCGATCCGACCACGGGCACGCTGACCGGCACGCCGCCGCGCAACCAGCGCCGGCCGCTCGATGTGGTGGTCACCGCCACGACCGATGCTGGCGAGGCGGCGACCACGCGCGTGAGCGTGGGCATCGAGCGCTGACCGCAGCGCGCCCGTCCGGGCGCGCGCGGCGGCATGCGGGCGGGATCGGCGACGGTCCCGCCCGCATTGCATTTGCGCCGGGCAAACCGCCCTGCCCGGCCGCGCCGTTCAGCCCAGCTCGCTCTCGTGCCAGCCGCGCAGCGCCAGCCGCGAGATCCAGGCCATCGCCAAGAACAGCGCCACGCCGGCCAGCGCGATCAGGAACAGCGCCGCGAACATCAGCGGAATGTCGAGCTGGAAGCCGGCTTGCAGAATCTGATAGGCCAGCCCGGCGCTGGTGCCGCCGGTGCCGGCGACAAACTCGGCCACCACCGCGCCGATCAGCGACAGCCCCGACGAGATGCGCAGCCCGGCGAAGAAGTACGGCAGCGCGCTCGGGATGCGCAGCCGCAGCAGCGTCTGCCAGCGCGTCGCGCGGTTGAGCCGGAACAGGTTCAGCAGCCCCGGATTGACGCTGCGCAGCCCGAGCACCGTGTTGGAGATGATCGGGAACAGCGCCACCAGCACCGCGCACAGCACCAGCGCCGGCGTCGGCTCTTTCACCCAGATGATGATGAGCGGCGCGATGGCGACGATGGGCGTCACCTGCAACAGGATGGCATAGGGAAACAGGCTGGCCTCGACGATGCGGCTCTGCACCAGCAAGAACGCGAACAGCACGCCCACCACGATGGACGCGCCAAAGGCCAGCAGCGTGATCTTCATCGTGACCGCCAGCGCGCCGAGCAGACTGGCCCAGTTGGCTGCAAGCGTTTGCGCCACTTTCAGCGGCGTGGGCACCAGATACACCGGCACCTCGAAGGCGACGCAGGCCCATTGCCAGAGCCCGAGAAACACCAGCCCGACGACGACCGGCGCAATCACGCGCAGCGCCTGCGGATGCGACAGCAGCGGCGTGGCCATCAGTGCGCTCCCGCGTTGGCTTCGGTGAGCAGCGCCGACAGCCGCTGGCAATGGCGCAGGAAGTCGGCGGAAACCCGCCAGTCCTCGCCGCGCTCGTCGGGGCCGTCGATGGCGATCTCGGCGATCACGCGGCCGGGCCGCGCCGCCATCACCACCACCTTGGTCGAGAGAAACACCGCCTCGTAGATGCTGTGGGTGACGAAGACCACGGTCAGGTCTTCGCGCCGCCACAGCGCGCGCAGATCGCCGTCGAGCTTGTTGCGGGTGAATTCGTCGAGCGCGCCGAAGGGCTCGTCCATCAGCAGCAGATTGGGCCGGGTGGCGAGCGCGCGGGCGATCGATGCACGCATCTGCATGCCGCCCGACAGCTCGCGCGGATAGCTGCGATGAAAGCCGCCAAGGCCCACGAGGTCGAGCGCATGGGCGACGCGCGGTGCGGCCTCGGCGCGCGGCAGGCCGGCCAGATCGAGCGGCAGGCGCACATTGGCGGCCACGTCGGCCCAGGGCATGAGCGTCGCCTCCTGGAACACCATCGCGAGCTGGCGGCCGGGGCTGTTGTGCGGCAGCGCCGGCTCGTTCCACCAGCGCAGATGGCCGGCGCTCGGGCTTTCAAGCCCGGCGAACATGCGCAGCAGCGTGCTCTTGCCGCAGCCCGAGGGGCCGA
>NZ_MUHU01000036.1 GCF_002105195.1 Derxia lacustris
CCGTTCAAACTTGCTCTTTGCCATGTTCTTTCCTTGATATCCGAATCAGTGAAACCGGGGAGGCGCCGGCCGATTACTTCGTGCGAGCGCTGATGACCGCTTCGGCGACGTTCTTCGGCGCTTCGGCGTAGTGCTTGAATTCCATCGAGTAGGTGGCGCGGCCTTGCGTGGCCGAACGCAGCGTCGTCGAGTAGCCGAACATCTCGGCCAGCGGAACTTCGGCCTTGATGATCTTGCCGCCGCCCGGGATGTCGTCCATGCCCTGGACCATGCCGCGCCGCGACGAAAGATCGCCCATGACCGTGCCGGCATAGTCCTCCGGCGTTTCCACCTCGACGGCCATCATCGGCTCGAGCAGCACCGGGCTGGCCTTGCGCATGCCTTCCTTGAAGCCCATCGACGCGGCCATCTTGAACGCGTTTTCGTTCGAGTCCACATCGTGGTACGAGCCGAAGAACAGCGTGACCTTGACGTCGACAACCGGATAACCCGCCAGCACGCCAGCGTTCAGCGTGTCGATGATGCCCTTGTCGACCGCCGGGATGTATTCACGCGGCACCACGCCACCCTTGATGGCGTCAACGAATTCATAGCCCTTGCCCGGCTCCTGCGGTTCGAGCTTGAGCACGACGTGACCGTACTGGCCGCGACCGCCCGACTGCTTGACGAACTTGCCTTCGGCTTCTTCGCAGATCTTGCGGATGGTTTCGCGGTAGGCCACCTGCGGCTTGCCGACATTCGCCTCGACACCGAACTCGCGCTTCATGCGGTCGACGATGATTTCGAGGTGAAGCTCGCCCATGCCCGAGATGATGGTCTGGCCCGATTCCTCGTCGGTCTTGACGCGGAACGACGGATCTTCCTGAGCGAGGCGCTGCAGGGCGATGCCCATCTTTTCCTGGTCGACCTTGGTCTTGGGTTCGACGGCCTGCGAAATCACCGGCTCCGGGAACTCCATGCGTTCGAGCGTGATGATCGCTTCAGGGTCGCACAGCGTTTCGCCGGTCGTGACTTCCTTCAGGCCCACCGCAGCGGCGATGTCGCCGGCGCGGACTTCCTTGATTTCGTCACGCTGGTTCGCATGCATCTGCAGCAGACGGCCGATGCGGTCCTTCTTCCCCTTGATCGGGTTGTAGACCGTATCGCCCGAGCTCAACACGCCCGAGTACACGCGGATGAACGTGAGCTGACCCACGAACGGATCGGTCATCAACTTGAAAGCCAGCGCCGAGAACTTCTCGTTGTCTTCGGCCTTGCGGGTGGTCGGCTTGTCGTCGTCGTCATGACCATCGACCGGCGGGATGTCCACGGGCGACGGCAGGTAATCGATGACGGCGTCGAGCATGGCCTGCACGCCCTTGTTCTTGAACGCCGAGCCACACAGCATCGGCTGGATTTCGCCAGCGATGGTGCGGGTGCGGATGGCAAGCTTGATTTCCTCTTCCGACAGCGTTTCGCCTTCGAGGTACTTGTTCATCAGGTCTTCCGACGCTTCGGCAGCGGCTTCGACCAGCTTCTCGTGCCATTCCTCGCAGACATCGACCAGATCGGCCGGGATGTCGCCGTAGGTGAACTTCGTGCCCTGGGCAGCGTCGTCCCAGATGATGGCCTTCATCTTGAGCAGGTCGACCACGCCTTGGAAGTTGTCTTCCGCGCCGATCGGCACTTGCAGCGCCACCGGATTGGCCTTCAGGCGCAGCTTCATCTGGTCATAGACCTTGAAGAAGTTGGCACCCGTGCGGTCCATCTTGTTGACGAAGGCGAGACGCGGCACGCCGTACTTGTTGGCCTGGCGCCAGACGGTTTCCGACTGCGGCTGCACGCCGCCGACCGCGCAATACACCATGCAAGCGCCGTCGAGCACGCGCATCGAGCGCTCGACTTCGATCGTGAAGTCGACGTGCCCCGGGGTGTCGATGATGTTGACGCGGTGCTCGGGATAGTTGCCGGCCATGCCCTTCCAGAAGCAGGTCGTCGCGGCCGACGTGATCGTGATGCCGCGCTCTTGTTCCTGTTCCATCCAGTCCATGGTGGCGGCGCCATCATGCACTTCGCCGATCTTGTGGTTCACACCCGTGTAGAACAGGATGCGCTCGGTCGTCGTGGTCTTGCCGGCGTCGATGTGCGCGGAGATACCGATGTTGCGGTAGCGCTCGATGGGAGTCTTGCGTGCCATGGTGGGAACCTGAGAAAACGTGAAGATGGGACGGGCCGCCGGCTGCACGGCCGGACCGCGCTGGTGCGACGGCCCGGGCCTCGCAACGATCAGAAGCGGAAGTGCGAGAACGCCTTGTTGGCTTCGGCCATGCGGTGCACTTCGTCGCGCTTCTTCATCGCGCCGCCCTTGCCTTCGGCTGCGTCGAGCAGTTCGCCGGCGAGGCGCAGAGCCGCCGATTTTTCACTGCGCTTGATGGCAGCTTCGCGAAGCCAGCGCATCGAGAGCGCCGTGCGACGCACCGGACGCACTTCGACCGGCACCTGGTAGTTGGCACCGCCGACGCGACGGCTCTTCACTTCGACCATCGGCTTGACGTTGCTGATCGCGGCGGTGAACACCTCGATCGGATCCTTGCCGGTCTTGGCCTGGATGGTGTCGAGGGCACCGTAGATGATGCGCTCGGCGACGGCCTTCTTGCCGCTGAGCATGATGACGTTGGCGAACTTGGCGAGATCGACGCTGCCGAACTTCGGATCGGGCAGGATCTCGCGCTTGGGTACTTCACGACGACGGGGCATTGCTGACTCCTGGCTTCAGTCTGGGCGCGGTTGATTTGCGCTCCGGGGACCGCCCACGGGCGGCGACTTACTCGGCGGCACCGATGTGCGGCCGGCATTGAAACGATCGGGCGATCAGGCCTTCTTCGGGCGCTTCGCGCCGTACTTGGAGCGCGATTGCTTGCGGTCCTTGACGCCTTGCAGGTCAAGCGAGCCGCGCACGATGTGATAGCGCACGCCAGGCAAGTCCTTCACACGGCCGCCGCGGATCAGCACGACCGAGTGTTCTTGCAGGTTGTGGCCTTCACCGCCGATGTAGGAGATGACTTCGTAGCCGTTGGTCAGGCGCACCTTGGCGACCTTACGCAGCGCCGAGTTCGGCTTCTTCGGGGTGGTGGTGTAGACGCGGGTGCAAACGCCGCGCTTTTGCGGGCAATTGTCCAGCGCCGGGCTCTTGCTCTTCGCATGCGCGAGAACGCGCGGCTTGCGAACGAGCTGGCTGATGGTGGGCATAGCAGTCCAATCCAACGGGCGCCGACGACATCTCGGAAGACGACGACGGCAGGTTCTTTGTCGAAGTTCTTGATCGGAGGACTGCCGCACCACGAAATGCGCGCAATGGCGCAACGGGGCAGCCAAAGAGCGACTCGCAATGAATGCGGCCGGGTGTTCCGCGCGCCCGCCAACGTCACTGAAGGTTGGCGCGACAAGAGACCCAGTCACCCGATTCAAGGGAATCGCAATTCTATGCACGGTGCGCAAGGGGCGTCAACCCGAAGGCCGCCAGGACGCTACTCGGCGCGGCGCCGCGACTTGGCCGGCCTCGGCCGCTGACCGACATCCACGGTCACATCGATGCGCTGGCGTGCGCGATTGAGCGTGAGGCGAGCCTGCCCACCCGGCTTGAGGCGCGCGACCTGATTGAGCATCGCGCTCGAATCGTCGATCGGCGATTCGCCGATGGCAACGAGGATGTCTCCGGTCTTCACGCCGGCACGTTCAGCCGGGCCGCCACGCACGAGGCCGGTAATCAGCGCGCCCTTGCGGCTCGCCAGTTGGAAAGCATCGGCAAGCTCGGGCGACACGTCCTGGGTCTCGACACCGATATAGCCGCGCACCACCTGCCCGTCGGCGATCAAGCCCTCCATCACCTGACGCGCCGTCGATACCGGAATGGCAAACCCGATGCCCGAGGCAGCGCCGGTGCGGGTAAGGATCGCGCTGTTGATGCCGATGAGCCGCCCCGCCACGTCGACCAGCGCACCGCCCGAATTGCCCGGGTTGATGGCTGCATCGGTCTGGATGAAGTTCTCGAACACGCTCAGCTGGAGATTGGCGCGCCCGGTCGCCGAGACGATGCCCATCGTGACCGTGGAGCCGATGCCGAAGGGATTGCCGATCGCGAGCACGACATCGCCCACATGCACATCCTCGTCGCGACCGAACTCGATCACCGGCAGAACCCGCTCCTCGCCCGGCGCAGCCTCGACCCGCAGCAGCGCGAGGTCGGTCTCGGGATCGGTGCCAACCACCTTGGCGGTCGCGCGCCGACCGTCGCCGAACACGATCTCGATGCCTGCCGCATCCTCGATGACGTGATTGTTCGTGAGCACATAGCCGTCGCCGCTCACGACCACGCCCGAGCCTAGGCTGGCGTCTGGATCGGAGCGCCCGCCCTGGCCGTCACCGAAGAAATAGCGGTAGACGCGGTCATCGCGGCCGCCGCGTTCGCGCGTGGTGTTGATATTGACGACCGCCGGCGTGGCGCGCCGGGCGGCATCGGCATAGGACGCGGGCGCCGGCACGGCGGTCGGCTGCGCGCCGGACGGCGCCGTCTGCACAACCGGCACAACGACCGGAACGCTGACGCGCCAGGGCAATTGCCAGTCCGGCCGCAGCGTTTCGAGCACAAAAATGACAGCGAGCGCGGCAGTGACTGCCTGCGCAAAGATCAACCAGAGTCGGCGTAGCATCCGGGGCTTTCTGTGAGCGCGCGATTCTAGTTGACCGATGGAGAGCCTTCTTCCCATGCCCAATGCAGCGCAGATCGAACGGCAGGCGCTCGCCGACTACCTTGATCGCCTGCTCGACTGCGCGCGCTTCAAGGATTACTGCCCGAACGGCCTTCAGGTGCAGGGCCGGCCGCGCATCGGCCGCATCGTGACCGGCGTGACTGCGTCGCTGGCGCTGCTGGAGGCGGCAATCGCGGCCAACGCCGACGCGGTGCTGGTGCATCACGGCTACTTCTGGCGCAACGAAAGCCCGCGCGTGACCGGACGGCTGCACGCCCGCCTGCGCGCGCTGCTGGTCGCCGACATCAGCCTGTTCGCCTATCACCTGCCGCTCGACGCCCATCCCCGATTGGGTAACAACGCGCAACTTGGCGCGGCGCTCGGACTCGACATTCATGGCAATGCCGGCGAGCCCGGCATGCTGCCGTGGAGCGAGCCGGCCGAGCCGCCGACCGCCGCAGCACTCGCGCTGCGCATCGAGAGCGCGCTTGGCCGCGCGCCGACCGTGGTCGGCCGCAGCGACCGGCCGCTGCGCCGCATCGGCTGGTGCACCGGCGGCGCGCAAAGCCATCTCGACGCGGCCATCGAGGCCGGTTGCGACGCATTTCTCTCCGGTGAGATCTCCGAGCCGACCGCGCATATCGCGCGCGAAGCCGGCGTCGCCTACTTCGCCTGCGGCCATCATGCGACCGAGCGCTACGGCATCCAGGCGCTCGGCGACCATCTCGCCGCCGAGTTCGGGCTCGATCACCGTTTCATCGACATCGACAACCCGGCCTGACGCCTCCCGCCTTCAGCGCGACACGCCGCGCAGGCTGTCGCGGATCTCGCGCAGCAGCACCACATCCTCGGGCGGCTCGGCGGGGGCGGCCGGTGCCTCGGCCTGCGCTTCGCGCACCACCTTGCGCTGGGCCGCGCTGACGAACTTCACCAGCCAGAAGATCGCGAAGGCCAACAGGATGAACTGCACCAGCGCAGTCAGGAATGCGCCATAGCCGAAGACCGTCGCCCCGGCCTTGGTCAGCGCCTCGTAGGTCGCCGGGCCGGTGTAGTTCTCGGGCGCCTTCAGCACCAGAAACATGTTGGTGAAGTCGGGCTTGCCGACGAACACGCCCACCAGCGGATTGATCAGATCCTTCACCACCGAATCGACGATCTTGCCGAAGCCGGCGCCGATGATGACGCCCACCGCCAGATCGATCACGTTGCCGCGCACGGCGAAATCGCGAAACTCCTTCAGAAAACTCATTGCCAAACCCTCTGTGAATGTTGTTGATGGCGCCGGCGGCCAGGACGAGGCCGGCGGGCCGACCGGACGCTCCGGCATTTCGTCGCAGCGCCTGCTGGCCCACATGATTGGACGATGACCTAGCGCACGCATCACGTCGCTGCCAAGCGGTCCACGCCACAGAACCGACGGACACAGGTTTTTCTGGCTTGACAGGAATGGCTACAATGGCGCGTTGCGCCGACCGCGCACGTAAAAGAAGTTCCGGCGCACACGCGATGCCGGACACGCGGCTTTTGCTGCCCAGGGCCCGCACGCACAAGCAACAAGAGGCGCCGCAGCATCAAGCCACCCGATCGCTCCATCCGCGTCCAACAACGAGATCAAGCCGCGCCGCCAGGTGCTGCCGAAAGCTCGATCAGGAATCCGTTCTCGAGGAACCTGCTCCCATGAGTACCCAGAACCCGACTGCCGGCCAGCCCGGCGATGCCGAAGTCGATCCCTCCCGCCGCACTTGGCTCACGCTGACCTGCGGCGCTGGCGCCGCACTCGGTGCCGCCGTCGCAGCGCCCTTCATCCTGAGCTTCGCCCCGTCAGAACGGGCCAAGGCAGCCGGTGCGCCGGTCGAGGTCGACATCGCCGACCTCAAGCCCGGCCAGCTCAAGACCGTCGAATGGCGCGGCAAGCCGGTCTGGCTGCTCAAGCGTGATGCGGCGATGCTCGAATCGCTCAAGAAGACCGATTCGATGGTCGCCGACCCCAAGTCGGATCGCGCCGGCATGACGCCCGCCTATGCCAAGAACGAGACCCGGTCGCGCAAGGAAGACCTGCTCGTCGTGATCGGCATCTGCACCCACCTCGGCTGCTCGCCCAACGCGCGCTTCGCCGCCGGTGCGCAAGCCGGTCTGCCCGACGACTGGCAAGGCGGCTTCCTCTGCCCCTGCCACGGCTCCACCTTCGACCTGGCCGGTCGCGTGTTCAAGAACAAGCCCGCCCCCGACAACCTCGAAGTTCCGCCGCACGTGTACCTGTCCGACACGAAGCTGCTGATCGGCGAAGACACGAAGGCCTGAGCGGAGACCACAAATGGCTGAATTCCACGAAGTCCCCGCCGACGCGCCCGTTGGCGTCAAGCTGCTGAACTGGGTCGACAACCGCTTCCCGCTGTCGGTCACCTACAAGGCCCATCTGTCCGAGTACTACGCGCCGAAGAATTTCAACGCCTGGTACTTCTTCGGTTCGCTGGCACTGCTGGTGCTGGTGATCCAGATCCTGACCGGCATCTTCCTGGTCATGAACTACAAGCCCGATGCCTCGCTCAACGCCGCCGGCCTGCCGGTCGCGTTCGCGAGCGTCGAATACATCATGCGCGACGTGTCGTGGGGCTGGCTGATCCGCTACATGCACTCGACCGGCGCGTCGATGTTCTTCGTCGTGGTCTATCTGCACATGGTGCGCGGGCTGCTCTACGGCTCGTACCGCAAGCCGCGTGAACTGGTCTGGGTGTTCGGCGTCGCCATCTTCCTGGCGCTGATGGCCGAAGCCTTCATGGGCTATCTGCTGCCCTGGGGCCAGATGTCGTACTGGGGCGCCCAGGTCATCGTGAACCTGTTCTCGGCGATCCCGCTGATCGGCCCCGACCTGTCGGTGTTCATCCGTGGCGACTATGTCGTGAGCGATGCCACGCTGAACCGCTTCTTCGCGCTGCACGTCATCGCGGTGCCGCTGGTGCTGATCGGCCTGATCGTCGCGCACATCGTCGCGCTGCACGAAGTGGGCTCGAACAATCCCGACGGCGTGGAAATCAAGGCCAAGAAGGACGCCCGCGGCATTCCGCTCGACGGCATCCCCTTCCACCCCTACTACACCGTGCACGACGTGTTCGGCGTGGGCATGTTCCTGATGGTCTTCTCGGCGATCGTGTTCTTCGCGCCCGAGGCTGGCGGCTACTTCCTGGAAGCCAACAACTTCTTCCCGGCCGACCCGTTCAAGACCCCGCCGCACATCGCCCCGGTCTGGTACTTCACGCCCTTCTACTCGATCCTGCGCGCCAACACGTTCAACTTCTTCTGGCTCGACGCGAAGCTGTGGGGCGTGATCTTCATGGGTCTCGGCGTCATCATCCTCGGCTTCCTGCCCTGGCTCGATCGTTCGCCCGTCAAGTCGATCCGCTACCGCCCGTTCTGGCACAAGGCCGTGTACGCGGTGTTCTTCGTCAACTTCGTCATTCTCGGCTACCTCGGCGTGCAACCGCCGTCGCCGGTCGGCCAGATCGTTTCGCAGATCGGCACCCTGATCTATTTCGGCTTCTTCATCACGATGCCGATCTGGAGCCGGATCGGAACCTTCAAGCAGCCGCCCGAGCGCGTGAACTTCAAGCCGCACTGAGCCCCGAGGACCCAAAAATCATGAAGAAGAAGCTTCTCGCAGCCGTGTCGGCCATCGTGGCCGCCGCGACCCTGTGGATGAGCCCGGTACATGCCAACGAAGGCCCGGAACTCGACCACTTCCCTGTCGCCAAGGCGACGGACCTCGCGGCGCTGCAGAACGGCGCCAAGCTGTTCGTCAACTACTGCCTGAATTGCCATGGCCTCTCGGCCGTGCGCTACAACCGCCTGATGGACATCGGTCTGACCAAGGAACAGATCCAGGACAACCTGATGTTCACGACGGACAAGATCGGCGACCAGATGACCATCTCGATGACGCGTGCCGACGCGAAGTCGTTCTTCGGCGTCGCGCCGCCCGACCTCACGCTTGAGGCTCGTGCACGCTCCACCGAGGAAGCGCCCGGCGTCGACTGGCTCTACAGCTATCTGCGCTCGTTCTACCGTGACTCGGGCCGGCCCACCGGCTGGAACAACACGGTGTTCCCGAACGTCGGCATGCCGCACATCCTCTATGCCCTGCAAGGCCAGCGCGAGCTGACCGTCGAGGAAACCAAGCCGGCCGAAGGCGGCGGTCACGATGCCAAGTGGGTCAAGACGACCACCGTCTACGATGTCAACGGCTTCACCACCGTCAAGACCGAAGACCTCGGCACGGGCTCGTTCCACGAGAGCGTGCACAAGGAATTCAAGGCCGTCGACGCGGCCCAGGCAGCGGCCTACGACGACCAGATCGGCGACCTCGTCGCCTTCCTGGCCTGGACGGCCGAGCCGATCAAGCAGACCCGCATCCGCCTCGGCACCGTGGTTCTCGCCTTCCTGGCGGTGTTTACCTTCCTTGCGTGGCGCCTCAACGCCGCGTATTGGAAAGACATCCGCTGAAATCAGTAAGCCCGTGCGGAACCCCGGTTCCGTACGGTGTCGCAAGCAAGGGTGAGCGCATGCTCACCCTTGTGTCATTGTGGAGAGCAACAACATGATGGTTCTGTACTCGGGCACGACCTGCCCCTTCAGCCAGCGCTGCCGGCTCGTGCTGTTCGAAAAGGGCATGGATTTCGAGATCCGCGACGTCGACCTGTTCAACAAGCCGGAAGACATCAACGTGATGAATCCGTACGGACAGGTGCCGATCCTCGTCGAGCGCGACCTGATCCTGTACGAGTCGAACATCATCAACGAGTACATCGACGAGCGCTTCCCGCATCCCCAGCTGATGCCGGCAGATCCGCTCTGGCGCGCCCGCGCACGGCTGTTCCTGTTCAACCTCGAGCGCGACATCTTCAGCCACGTCTCGGTGCTGGAAAGCCGCAATGCCAAGGGCGTGGAAAAGGCGCAGGAGAAGGCACGCGCCTCGATCCGCGAACAGCTCGTGCAGCTCGCCCCCGTGTTCACCAAGCACAAGTACTGGATGGGCGAGGAATTCTCGATGCTCGACGTGGCGATCGCGCCGCTGCTCTGGCGTCTGGACCACTACGGCATCGACCTGCCGAAGTCGGCCGCGCCGATCATGAAATACGGCGAACGCATCTTCAGCCGCCCGGCCTATATCGAAGCCCTCACGCCTTCCGAAAAGGTCATGCGCCGCTGAGGGCTTGCCCGCCGGCGCATTTGGCTACACTCGCGGCATGTCAGAACTCTCGACCAAGCCCTATCTCATCCGGGCGCTTTACGACTGGTGCGGCGATGCGGGCTACACGCCCTACATCGCCGTGTCGGTCGACGAGCGGACCGTGGTGCCGCGCGAATTCGTCAAGAACGGCGAGATCGTGCTCAACGTCTCGCCGCTCGCGACGCACAAGCTGGCGATCGGCAACGATCTGCTGAGTTTCCAGGCACGTTTTGGCGGAGTCGCGCGCGACTTGTCGATTCCGATCGACAACATCATTTCCATTTACGCGCGCGAAACCGGACACGGCATGGCCTTCGAGGTCACCCGCCACGCCGAGATGGAAGTCCCGGCAGATGCGACGCCCGAGCGCCCGATACTCGCTGCGGTTCCGTCGCCTGCCGACAGCAACGACGAGCCTTCAGCCGAGCCCGAACCGCCCGCGCCGCCGCCGTCCGGTGGCCGTCCCCAGCTCAGGCGCATCAAGTAGACTGCGCCGCCGCGCCGCTTTAGCTCAGTTGGTAGAGCAATCGCCTTGTAAGCGATAGGTCGTCCGTTCGAGTCGGACAAGCGGCACCAAAATTCCTTCAGCTCGATGCCGCGTCATTGCCGGCACGGCCGGCGCGCAGATCGAGCCCCTGCCACGGCGCCGTGAGCGTCTGCGGCAAGCCCAGCAGATCCAGTACCCGTCCCAGCGTGTGATCGACCAGTTCGGCGATGCTCGCCGGGCGCTGATAGAACGCCGGCACCGGCGGAAAGATCACACCGCCCATCAGCGTCACCGCTTCCATGTTGCGGATGTGCGCGAGGTTGAGCGGCGTTTCGCGAACCATCAGCACCAGCCGACGCCGCTCCTTGAGCGTGACATCGGCGGCGCGCGTGATGAGGTTGTCGCCCATGCCGTGCGCCACGGCCGCGAGCGTCTTCATCGAACACGGGGCGACCACCATGCCGGCGGTTGCGAACGATCCCGATGCAATGCTCGCGCCCACATCGCGCACCGAATGCGCCACCGTGGCCAGCGCTTCCACTTCGCTGCGGTCGAGTTCGAGTTCCTGACGGATGTTGAGCCAGCCGGCGGACGACACGAGCAGATGCGTGTCGATGCCGGATTCGCGCATCACCTGGAGCAGCCGCACGCCGTAGATGGCGCCGGTCGCCCCGGTGATGGCGACGATGATGCGCGGACGCGCGCCGCCCGGCGGCTGCACGCCCGGAATCCGATCAGGCAGCAGGCGTGACCTTCTTGATCAGTTCCTGGAGTTCGCCGGCCGAGAACATTTCGCCCAGGATGTCCGAGCCGCCGATGAATTCGCCGTTGACATAGAGCTGGGGCACGGTCGGCCAGTTGGAATATTCCTTCACGCCCTGGCGAATGCTGTCGTCTTCGAGCACGTTGACGGTGACGACGTTGACCGCGCCCGAGGCCTTCAGCAGCTGGATGGCACGGCCCGAGAAGCCGCACTGCGGGAACTGCGCGTTGCCCTTCATGAACAGCACGATGGGGTTTTCGGTCACGGTCTTCTTGATGAATTCTTGGGCGTCCACGGCAGGCTCCTGGAGAAGGTTTGAAAAGAGGGCTGGAATGCCCCCGAGGTTACATCAGGCATTGACCGGCGCATTTCGCGCGAACTTCGGCGCGTCATTCGGCGAGCGACACGCCCAGACCCAGCGAATTCTGGCGATGGTTGTAATCCACCAGCGATTCGCCATAGCCGCTGAAGGCCCTTGCATAGCCGCGCAACCGCGACCAGATCGGAAAGCTCCAGTCGAGCGCGATGCTGCCGCGCCCGCTGTCGAAGCCTGGTGTGCCGCGTGCGGTCAGCACAACCCGCTGCCGCCCGGGCGACCAGACGCCCTGCCATTCGACCCGGCCGATGTAGCGCGCTATGTCCGGATTGTCGTCATCCGCGCGCGATTCCGGCGTTCGCCACCACGGTCGCACGATCAGTGCCAGATCGCCGCGCTCGATGCCGGCCGCCGCATATACCCGGTTCCAGCTGCGCGACAGCGGTTCGCTGCGGCCATTGGACTGATGCAGATAGCCAAGGTTCAGCACGCGCCAGCGCCAGCCGGCGAAGCTCGCGTCGGGATGCAGCGAGAACACGGCTTCGGGCTCGTAGCTGGTCTCGCGGAACGGCGCCGACAGCCCGTTGTTGTAGGACTGGAGAAACGAGGTCTGGGTATAGCCGAACCACAGATCGCCGCCGCCCACCGGCGTATCGGCCAGCAGATCCGACAGCAGCCGCGTCTTGAAGCTGAGCTGGAAGGTCAGTTCGGCGCGCTGGAGCCGGCTCGTGTCGGCGCTGCCGCGCGTGGGCGTGACCGGCGCGCGGTTGACCGAATCGGTCACATGTACCGGCAGCAGATAGCTCGCCTGATAGGGCCGGAAGGTGAATGCGGAATGGCGCGTGGCCGGCGTCAGTTCCCATTGCTCGTCGAGATAGCTGGCCTGCGGCAGCGCGAGCGTGGCATCGGCCGGCGCCACGACGGCGGGCGCGGGCGCGTCCGGTGCAGCAGAGGCAGAGGCAGTGGCGGCGGCCCGTCCGGCTGGCAGCACGCCGAAGGCGCGGTCGTAGCAGGCGAGCCGCTCGGCATCGACCAGCAGCGTCCGGCAATCGGCGCCGGCCGGTTGCGCCGGCTCGGGAACCGGCGCCTGGGCGAATGCGCCGGCGCAGACGAAGCTCAGGCTGGCGAGGCAGCCGGGCCGGAGCGCGCCGGTCGGTCGGTCAGACGAACGACGCCGCATCTCCGGCGTGCATGAAATAGATGACAAGCAGCACCCCCACGATCAGTCCGGTGGCAAACATCAGCAGCAGCGGCCAGACGCTGCGCCGGCGATGCTGCTGACGGACCAGCAGGGCGAGCAATTTCTCTTGCCGGTCGATACGTTCGCCGGCCTCGATCTGCTGTTCGAGCACCTGATGCACGAGGCGCGGAATCTGCGGCAGCCGGCCGGCGATCAGCGGCAGCTCGGCCTTGCTGCGGCTGATGAAGGCACGCAGGCCCAGCTGCTCGTCCATCCAGCGTTGCAGGATCGGGCGCGCGGTCTTCCAGAGGTCGAGATCGGGATCGAGCTGGCGGCCGAGGCCCTCGATGTTGAGCAGCGTCTTCTGCAGCAGCACCAGCTGCGGCTGCACTTCCACGTTGAAGCGGCGCGACAGCTGGAACAGCCGCAGCAGCACATGGCCGAAGGAAATGTCCTTGAGCGGCTTGTCGAAGATCGGCTCGCAGGTCGAGCGCACTGCCGCTTCCAGCTCCTCGACGCGCGTGCCCTTGGGCACCCAGCCCGAGTCGATGTGCGCCTGCGCAACGCGCCGGTAATCGCGGTTGAAGAAGGCCAGGAAGTTCTGCGCCAGATAGTCGCGGTCGAGGTCGGACAGCGTGCCGACGATGCCGAAATCGAGCGCGATGTACTGGCCGAGCGAGCCCGGCGCCTCGCTCACGTAGATGTTGCCGGGGTGCATGTCGGCATGAAAGAAGCCGTGCCGGAACACCTGGGTGAAGAAGATTTCCACGCCGTCGCTCGACAGCTTGCGCAGGTCGATGCCGGCGGCCTGCATGCGCTCGATCTGGCTGATCGGAATGCCGTGCATGCGCTCCATGACGATGACGCTCTCGCGGCACAGGTCCCAGTGCATCTCGGGCACGCGCAGCAGCGGGCTGCCGGCGAAGTTGCGCCGCAGCTGCGAGGCGTTGGCGGCCTCGCGCATGAGGTCGAGCTCGTCATGCAGATAGGTGTCGAACTCGGCGACCACCTCGCGCGGCTTGAGCCGCTTGCCGTCGCGCCACACGCGCTCGATGAGCGCCGCCGCGTCGCGCATGAGCGCGAGGTCGTCGTCGATGACGGCCTTCATGCCGGGGCGCAGCACCTTGACCGCAACTTCGCGGCCATCGCGCAGCCGGGCGAAATGCACCTGCGCGATGGAGGCCGACGCGACCGGCGTGCGGTCGAACTCGGCAAAGAGCTGCTCGGGCGCGGCGCCGAGCGCGCGGGTGATCTCGCGCACCGCCAGCTCGCTGTCGAACGGCGGCACGCGGTCTTGCAGCAGCGCGAGTTCGTTGGCGATGTCGGGCGGCAGCAGATCGCGCCGCGTCGACAGCACCTGACCGAGCTTGACGAAGATCGGCCCGAGCGCTTCGAGCGCCATGCGCAGCCGGGCGCCGCGCGGCGCGTCGAGCTTGCGGCCGATGCTCAGCACCCGCAGCAGCACCTTGAACGCCGGATGCCGCAGGCTCGACACCGCGAGTTCGTCCAGCCCGTACTTGAGGATGACGAACAGGATTTTCGCGAGGCGCAGCAGCTTGAGCATGAAGACGGACGGAAGGCGGAGGGGCGCGACCCGGAACGGGCGGCGGGCGGGGAGCGGCGATTCTAAGCCGCCGACCGGACCGGCTTGCGCGATGCGGATCACTGCGCGGCGACCCGCCGCAGCGCAGTCAGCCGGGCTTGCGCGCCGGCAGCGCGGCGAGGCGCGCGCCGAGCCGATCGGCATCGGCTTGCAGCGCCGCGAGGTCGGCGCGCAGCGCATCGAGCCGGGCGCGCGGCACCAGCACCGGCCGTTCCTCGGTGAGGTATTCGGCGAGGTTGGCGGCGACGCGCCGGGCGCCGTCGCGCAGCGTGGCGCCGGCCTTGCGCCCGCTGCTCATCAGCCGGTAGGCGGCGGCATCGCCGATGACGCGCGCGAGGTCGTCTTCCGCATCCCAGCGCACATGGCGCAGCAGCAGGCCGAGCGTGTTGGCGAAGTCGGCCTCGCCCTCGATATGCACATGGCGCAGCAGCGCGTCTTCGAGCGGCGTGCCGTCGGCGGCGCTGCGCGCGCTGGCCGGCAGCCCGGCCCAGTCGAGCGTCAGCCGCACATCGGGCTCGGTCACGCTGGCGGCGGCGCCGACCAGGCCGTCGCTCATCACCACCAGCGTCAGGTCGAGCGGCGCGGCGGCGATGTGCGCCGTCTTGCCGGCATGGTTGCGCAGCCGGTCGCGCGCCCATTGCTCGGACGCGATCAGATGGTTGAGCGCGGCGGTCAGCCCGCCGAGCGCCACGCGCCCGAGGGCGGACGGCGCTACCAGCGGCACGGCGGTATCGGGCGAGGCAAGGGTCGCGGTCATGCGGACTCCGGTCGGGCGTGCAGCGGTTCGATGCCGGCGAGCAGCCAGCGGCCATCGCCGGGGCTGGCGCAATCGAAGTTCCAGATCTCGTCGAAGGCGTCGGGCGAATCGAGCGCCACCGTGGCATCGAGATCGCGCATGCGGCCCCGGAAACGCACGCTCGCCAGCCACTGCGCACCGACCGTCTTCACGCCGATGAGTTCGGCATCGAGCGCGAGGATTTCGGTGTGCTCGGCGCGGCGCCGCTCGGCCTGGCGCCGTTCGAGTTCGCCATGCACGCGGCCGATCATGGCGGCGGTCATCATCGCTTCCATGCCGGCGGTGTCGCCGTCGTCCCAGGCCTGTTGCAGCCGCAGAAAGTGTTCGCGCGCCGCCGCGACGAAACCGGCGGCATCGAAGCCGGCGGGAACGCGCGGCGCCGGGCCGGCCGCTGTCGGCGCCTGCGCCGCCGAGGCGGTCGGCTCATCGCGCGCCGCCTGCGACAGCGGCACCAGCAGCGCCGTGATCGGCCCGGCCTCGCCCTCGCGGCCGAGCAACCCGATGGTGATCGGCCCCAGATCGCGCAGCGGCTGCGCCACCGGCGGCCCGAGCGGACGCTGGCGTCGGGCCCGGCGCCCCAGCCGCAACGCGACGATCAGCGCCAGCAGCAGCAACAGCGTCAGCACCGCGACGATGGCGGCCGCCATGCCCGGCGTGGGCGGCGCACCGGACAGCGCGCCAAAGCCCAGCGCCAGCACCGCGCTCACCAGCGCAGCACCCGCCAGCTCGACCGGCCCGGTTGGCGCCGCAGCAGGCACCGGTGCCGCCACCGTCGGCTGCACCGGCGCCGCCGGGCGCGCTTCGCGCACGCGCTTGCGCTGCACGGGACGCGGCGCTTCCTCGGCGGCGGCGCCGGTCGCGGCCTGGGCCGTGCCCGAATTGCCAGCGCTTGCATCGGATTCGGCCGCCGCCGGCAAGGGCAGCGCGAACAGCGCCACCAGACTTGCGTGAACCATGAACGAAGCTGCCGCATGCCTGCGACGCCACCCTTCCGCCATCCGATCCGCCCTGTGTTCCGCCTGCTCGCCTTGCATGCCTTGCCCGGTTCCCGTCAGTACTTCCAGCCCTTGTGCAGGGCCACCACGCCGCCGCTGAGGTTGAACACCTCGACACGGTCGAACCCCACGCCTTCCATCATCGCCTTGAGCGTGGCCTGATCGGGATGCATGCGGATCGATTCGGCCAGATAGCGATAGCTCTCGGCGTCATCCGTCACCTTGGCGCCAAGCCAGGGCAGCACCTTGAAGCTGTAAACGTCGTACAGCTTTTCGAGCGGCTTGAGGCCCGGCAGCAGCTTGCTGAACTCAAGCACCAGCAGCTTGCCGCCCGGCCGCAGCACGCGGCGCATCTCGGCCAGCGCCGCGTCCTTGTGGGTCATGTTGCGCAGGCCGAAGGCCACGCTCACCACGTCGAAGTACTCGTCGGGGAAAGGCAGCTTCTCGGCATCGCATTGCGCCACGGGCATCAGCAGACCGTCGTCGATCATGCGGTCGCGGCCCACGCCGAGCATCGAGGCGTTGATGTCGGTCAGCCAGACCTCGCCCTCGCGGCCATCGCGGCCGGGGCCGCGCGCGCGCTTGGCGAAGGCGCGCGCCAGATCGGCCGTGCCACCGGCCACGTCGAGCACCCGCATGCCTGGGCGGATGGCGGCCTGCCCGATGGTGAAGGCCTTCCACAACCGGTGCAGGCCGGCCGACATCAGATCGTTCATCACGTCGTAGCGCGCGGCCACCGAATGGAACACGTCGGCGACGCGGCGCGCCTTCTCGCTCTCGGGCACGGTCTGATAGCCGAAATGGGTGGTGGCGCTGGCGGGATCTTGGCTGGTCATGCTGCTGGGCTCGGGCCGCGCCGGGGCGCGGAAAGAAACGTGAACGGCCGCGCGCGGCGGCCGGCAAGGAAGATCAGAGCGGGTCGCGGCTGGCGCCGGCGGCGGCCAGCGTGGCGAGATAGTCGGCCCACAGCTTGTCGTGGTCGCGCCCGAGTTCGTACAGGAAGGGCCAGGTGTAGATGCCCGATTCATGGCCGTCGTCGAACACCGGCTTGAGGCCGTAATTGCCGACCGGCTCGATCGCCACGATGTTGACGTTGCGCTTGCCGACCTGGAGCACCTCCTGCCCCGGGCCGTGGCCGCGCACCTCGGCCGACGGGCTCAGGACGCGCAGGTATTCCACATCGAGGCGAAAGCGCGCGCCGTCGTCGAAAGCGATTTCGAGCTGGCGCGAACGCTGATGCAGGGTGATTTCGGTCGGCAGGACGTGGGCGGGAACGGGGCTGGTCACGGCGGCTCTCGGAGGCTGGGCGGGCATCGTCTTCGCGACGCGCTCGCGGGCGTTGGAATCCGTGGCAGGGCTGGCTTCGGCCGGCATCCGCAACGGCGCGCGCAGGAAAGTGCTGGCAGCGAAGTTATCAGCAAAGCCCGGCCGCCGTCGGCACGGCGCGTGAACCGTTGCGGCGGTGTCATGGCGGTGTCACGCTAGGTTCATACCGTCGCGGTTCCGGCAGACACACAAAGGGTCCATGCCATGCCCAGCACCATCCTCGTCGTCGAAGACGAACCCGCCATCCAGGAACTCATCTCGGTCAACCTGAGCTTCGCCGGTCACAAGACGCTGCGCGCCTTCGATACCGACCAGGCCCAGACGCTGATCCGCGCCGAACTGCCCGACGTCGTCATCCTCGACTGGATGCTGCCGGGCAATTCCGGCATCGCCTTCGCGCGCCAGTTGCGCGCCAGCGAGCGCACCAAGGACGTGCCGATCATCATGCTCACGGCGCGCGCCGACGAGGAAGACAAGATCGCCGGCCTCGAAGCGGGTGCCGACGATTACGTGACCAAGCCGTTCAGCCCCAAGGAACTGCTGGCGCGCATCAAGGCGGTGTTGCGCCGCCGCGCGCCCCAGCTCACCGACGATGCGGTCGAGATCGGCGGCCTGCGACTCGATCCGGCCACCCACCGCGTGACCGCGCGCGGCAAGACGGTGGAGATGGGTCCGACCGAGTTCCGCCTGCTGCACTTCTTCATGACCCACGGCGAGCGGGTGCATTCGCGCACCCAGCTGCTCGACCATGTGTGGGGCGACCATGTGTTCGTGGAAGAGCGCACGGTCGATGTCCACATCAAGCGGCTGCGCGCGGCGCTGGTCGCCACCGGCCACGACAAGCATGTCGAAACCGTGCGCGGCGCCGGCTATCGCTTCACCGCCACGCCGGCCGACGTGGCTGCCTGACCCGGCGAACGCCGGGAAAAAAGGAATAGTCCCGGCTCGGCATTCGTAACAAAACATTTTTCAGCGCGCCGGGGTTTCTAGGATCGGTTCTCCCCTTCCTCCACTGAAACCCCATGTCCGCCAATCCCACTCTTGCCTCGCCGGCCGCGCAGCCGAGCGTCAACGTCGTCCGCTTCGGGCTGCGCCAGCGCCTGCTGATCGTCTTTCTGCTGGCCACGCTGCTGCCGATCGGCGGCCTGTGGCTCGCGGTGCGCAGCACCTTCATCGATGAAGCCCGCAACACGGCCGAAGCGCGGCTGAAGGTCATCGGCGAAAGCGCGCGCCAGACCACCGACGACTGGCTGTCCGAGACCCGGACCGCGATCGAGCTGCTGGCCGCCATGCCGGCCAGCCGGGCGCTGTCGGCGCCGCAGATCACCCGGGTGTTGCAGGCGGCCGGCCGCAATCCGCGGCTCGATACCGTCTATCTGTGGCATCTGATCGGGCCCGACGGCGCCAATCTGGCGCGCAGCGACGAGCGCGATCCGGCCGGCTTCAGCTATGGCGAGCGCAGCTATGTGCGCGACGTGCTCGCCGGCCAGCCCTTCGCCGTCGAGGTCGGGATGGGCAAGACGCGCGTCGTGCCGACGGTGATCCTGGCGGTGCCGGTGCATGGCGAAGCCGGCAATCTGGCCGGCGTGATGGCCGCCGCCACCTCGCTCGACAAGATCGCCCGGCACTTCGCCGAGCAGCGCCACGGCATGAGCAACCAGACCTTCCTGGTTCATGCCGACGGCCGGCTGATCGTGCATACGGATCATGGGCTCGGCGACCGGTTCGAGGATTTTTCGGCGCATCCGGCCTATCTGGCGGCACGCCGCGGCCAGACCGGACTGGCGCACTACACCGATGGCAACCGCGAGCAGCTGGCCTGGATCGAGAAGACGAACCAGGGCTGGTTCGTCATCACCCAGCTGGCGACCGAGGAAGTGCTGAGCGGCGTCGAGCATGCCGACCGCATCGCCATCGCCATCCTGGTGGTGACGCTGATCGGCGTGGCAGTACTGACCTGGCTGGTGGCCGGTTCGCTGGCGCGGCCGATCGTCGAACTGACCGCGATCGCCGACCGCATCAGCCGCGGCGCGCTCGACGACGAGATTCCCGCCGTCAATCGCAGCGACGAGATCGGCTCGCTGGCCCAGGCCATCGCCCGGCTGTCCAAGAGCATGAAGCTCGCGATGTCGCGGCTGCGCCGCGCCTGATCGGCCCACCGCCATGATCGACATCGCAATGCTGGCCGAACTGCGCCGGCTCAACGACCTGGGCGCGACGGGAATGGTGTTCGCCGTGTCCGAGGACAACCGGCATTGCCGGATCGGACTGGCGGCGGGAAACATCGTCGCCGTCTCGTTTCGCGCGCTGCGCGGCAAGGAGGCACTGCTGGCCTTCCGCGAGACGCGCTGCCGCAGCTACCAGTTTGTGCCGGGCGAGGTGAACGAGCGTCACGTCGACCTGCCGCAGACCGCACAAATCCTGGGCGGCACGACCGAGGCGCCGGCACCGGGCGGGCTGCCGCCCGAGCAGCTGGCCCGGGTGGAGCGCGAACTGCTCGATCTGGTCGGACCGATGGCCAGCGTGCTCATCGAGGAAGCCGCCGGCGCGACCAGCCTCGACGGCCTGCTGGCGCGGCTCGCGCCGTCGCTCGACGCCGCCGACGCGCGCACGCTGGCGCGCCGGCTCGGCCTCGGCTAGCGGCTTACAGCACGTAGCGGCTCAGATCCTCGTCGCGCGCCAGCGCACCGAGCCGCTCGTTGACCAGGCCGGCATCCACCACCACCGCGCGCGGCTGGCCGGGGTTGCCGGCCTCGAAGCTCACCTGCTCCAGCAGCCGCTCCAGCACCGTGTGCAGCCGGCGCGCGCCGATGTTCTCGGTCTTCTCGTTGACCGAATGCGCGATCTCGGCCAACCGCCGCACGCCATCGGGCTGGAAGTCGAGCGTCACGCCTTCGGTCGCCAGCAGCGCCTGGTACTGCTTCACCAGCGAGGCATCGGTCTGCGTGAGGATGGCCTCGAAATCGGCCACCGACAGCGAATCGAGCTCGACGCGGATCGGGAAGCGCCCTTGCAGCTCGGGGATCAGATCGCTCGGCCGGCTCAGGTGGAAGGCGCCCGAGGCCACGAACAGGATGTGGTCGGTCTTCACCATGCCGTGCTTGGTCTGCACGGTCGTGCCTTCCACCAGCGGCAGCAGGTCGCGCTGCACGCCCTGCCGCGACACATCGGCGCCGTGGCCTTCGCTGCGCGACGCGATCTTGTCGATCTCGTCGAGAAAGACGATGCCGTTCTGCTCCACGCTTTGCAGCGCGCGCAGCTTCAGCTCTTCCTCGTTGACCAGCTTGCCGGCCTCCTCGTCGGCGATGAGCCTGAAGGCCTCGCGCACCTTGAGCTTGCGCTGCTTCTTCTTGCCCTGGTTCAGTCCCGAGAACATCGACTGGATCTGGTTCATCGCGTCTTCCATCCCGGGCGGCGCCATCACCTGCAACTCGGGCGCGGCCTCGCGGATCTCGATCTCGATTTCCTTCTCGTCGAGCTGGCCCTCGCGCAGCCGCTTGCGGAAGGTCTGGCGCGTGGCGTTGTCCTCGCTGTGGCTGGCGGCAAAACCGATGTCGCGCGTGGGCGGCACCAGCACGTCGAGGATGCGGTCCTCGGCGCGCTCCTCGGCCTGGCTGCGCACGCGGCGGGTTTCCAGCTCGCGCACCTGCTTGATGGCCACCTCGACCAGGTCGCGGATGATGGTTTCGACATCGCGGCCGACATAGCCCACCTCGGTGAACTTGGTCGCCTCGACCTTGACGAACGGCGCATCGGCCAGCCGCGCAAGGCGGCGCGCGATCTCGGTCTTGCCCACGCCCGTGGGCCCGATCATGAGGATGTTCTTCGGCGTGATTTCATGGCGCAGCGGCTCGGCCACCTGCTGGCGGCGCCAGCGGTTGCGCAGCGCCACGGCCACGGCCTTCTTGGCATTGCCCTGCCCGACGATGTGCTTGTCGAGCTCGGCGACGATCTCGGCCGGCGTGAGTTGGCTCATGCGTGCTCCTTCAGTCGAGCGATTCGATGGTGTGCGACTGGTTGGTGTAGATGCAGATGTCGCCGGCGATGCTCAGCGACTTCTTCACCACGTCGGCGGGCGCAAGCTCGGTGTTCTCGATCAGCGCCTTGGCGGCCGATTGCGCATAGGCGCCGCCCGAGCCGATGGCGACGATGCCGCCCTCGGGCTCCAGCACGTCGCCGTTGCCGGTGATGATGAGCGAATGCTCGCGGTCGGCCACGGCCAGCATCGCCTCCAGCCGACGCAGCATGCGGTCGGTGCGCCAGTCCTTGGCCAGCTCCACCGCGCTGCGCAGCAGATTGCCCTGATGCTTTTCGAGCTTGGCCTCGAAGCGCTCGAACAGCGTGAAGGCGTCGGCGGTGCCGCCGGCAAAGCCGGCGAGGATGCGGTCGCCATACAGCCGGCGCACCTTGCGCGCGGTGCTCTTGACGACGATGTTGCCCAGCGTGACCTGACCGTCGCCGCCGAGGGCGACGCGATTGCCGCGCCGCACCGAAAGAATGGTGGTGCCGTGGTACTGCGGCAGACCCTGGGATTGGTTGGGCTCCATGAGCGCTCCTTGAAACGAGTGCCCTAGATGCAGCCGGATGGCCGGCTTGCAAGCCCGCCGCCGCCCGACCTGGGTCGAGCCGGCGAGCGCCGCCTTTAGAGCCGGCGCGCCGTGACCTGGGCCACGCCGGTGATGCCCATGATGCGGAACAGCGCCAGCACCAACTGGTTCACGTCCATGAAGTTGAACTGCTTGCCGCGCGACTGGGCCGACACCAGCCAGTTGAGCAGATTGCCGGCGGCCGCGAAATCGACCCGGCGCAGCAGGCTGCAATCGATCTCGACCTGATCCGACAGCGCCGCCGCCGCTTCGAGAATGCTGATCGCCTCGGGCGCGCGGCCGAGCAGATCGCCTTCCAGATGCGGACCGAGCGTGCGCAGCTCGGCGACGCGCGGATCGGTTGCCACGCCGGATTCGCGCCGGCGCGCCCGGTCGTCGACGACGAAATGCTCGGGCACCGGCTCGAACGACGGCGGCGACACCTCGAAGGCCACCGCGTATTCGACCGACAGCTCCTCGAACTCGTTGTCGCGGCGCAGCAGCCGGTACAGCTCCAGCCGCAGCAGCCAGACCGTGCGCGGCAGCAGGCCGTCGTTGCTGGCCGCCGACTCGCCGAGCCGCTCGACCGCGGTGCCGAGCCCGGTGAGATAGACCTGGGCCTGACCGCGCGCCGCAGCGGCAAGGAAGTCGAGCAGCGCCTCGGCACCGGCCTCGTCGGACGAGCAGACCGCATCGAAGGACAGGTTGATGCGCGCCTTGCTGTTGATGGCACGCCGCGCCGCCGCGAAATCGTTGGCCACGCGGGCCACCAGCGCGGCCGGCAGCGCCACGGTGTAACTGTGGCCCGGCGTCTTGCGAAGGGTGGACTCGCCGGGCGCAGCCTGATCGCGCCAGACCGGCGACGAGCGCTCGAAGCGCACGACGAAATCCATCGCCAGCGCATCGAAGCCGGCATGGTCGCCCTGCTGCTGGAGCGCCTCGAACAGCAGATACCAGACCGAAGGATTGCTGCCGTCGACGGCGATCTCGTCGCGCAGCGCGCGCATGCATTCGGCGTTCTGGCCGTTGGCGTAGAAGATCGCCGCCTCCTCGACCGCGGCCGGCAGTCCGGCACCGGTATCGCTCAGCTCGATGGCGACCGGCGAGTCGTGAAAGATGTCGGTCGACAGCGCTTCAAGATCGGCGGTGAGCACCGACGGCGATTCGCTCATGCCGACGGTGTCGGGCGGCGCGCCGCGCTGCTGGGCGGTATCGGGCTCGCGCTTGACGTCGGCCGGCAGCGCGACGCCGTTGGGGACCGGCGTTGCCCGGCGCGGTGCGCCGAGCGGCGGCAGGTCGGCGACCATTTCCGACTCGATCGCGTTGATCTTGGCGGTCATTTCTTCCTGCCGGCGCCGCTGGATGTCGCTGCGCGACTGGGCGCTGGCCGCACCGGCCTGCTGGTCGCGCGGGTAGACGGTGCGACCGAGTCCGCTGTTCGTGGATTCGGAGCGTTTGCGGTCTTTTTTGCCGAACAGCGAAAACATGTGGTTTGCCTGATCCCGAGGAGGTAGTACACGGCGAAGACGTGCGCGGGGACGGGATTGCCGGGCGCGAGTCTAGCATCGCCCATCCGCCACAAGCACAAAACCAGCCAGTAACACAAGCCATGGCAACCACGGTTACCAAAAGGATGCCTGAGCCTTGCCTTCACAAGGCTCTCGGACTCCGGGCCTGACTGGTTCTTCGGCCACACGCCACGATTCTTGATCGCGCTCGCCGTGCAATCGCTCGGTCAAAACCCGAAACGGGCTCCAACCACCAGCGAGCGCCCCGGCAGTGGCGCGCGATCCTTCAAGAATGACGTAGCCACGCGCGCATCGGCGTCGAGCAGGTTACGCAGGGCGAGAAACAGTGTCATGTCCGGGTTGGCGCCAAGCGGTCGCCACTGCGCGCGCAGGCCGGCCAGAACATAGCCCGGCGTCGGTGCTTCGGCCGCGTCATCTCGAATGTCGTATTGCGAGACGTGATTTTGTCTGAACACGCCGGTGATATCGGCCGACAAATCGAAGCGATCCCTGCGCCAACCCACTTGCGCGCCCAATCGGGCCGGTGCGATGCGTGGCAGGTTGTCGCCGGCATGCGGGCCCGAGGTGAGCACCGCGCGCACCAGATCGCCCCAGAGCCGCAGCCGCAGTGCCTCGCCCTGCCATTCCACCTCGGCCTCGCCGCCGCGAAAGCGCGCGTCGTCCTGGCGGTAGCGCAGGTTGGCGAGGCTTTCGCCGTCATCGAGCGCGGTGCTGCTGCCGTCGAAATCGCCGTGGATGTAGTCGGAGAAGCGGTTCTCGTAGAGCGCGGTCTTCCAGCGCCAGGCGCCGGCGTGGGCGGCATACGACAGCTCCAGATTGCGCGAGCGTTCGCGGCCGAGTTCGGCGCTGCCGATTTCGTAGGCGAAGGTGGCCGGATGAGCGCCGACGAAATACAGCTCCTGCACCGATGGCGCGCGCTGCGAAAGCGTAGCCGTGACGCCCAGCTCCTGCCCCGCGAGCGGCGACCAGAACGCCGCCGCCGAGCCGCTGAACAGGCCGAAGCTGCGGTTGGGCGGCTGGCTGCCGTCCTCGCCGGCCTCGCCCGGGCGGTAGGCCGTGCGTTCGCCACGCAGGCCGGCTTCGTAGCGCATCGGGCCGGCGCGCAGACGTTCGAGCGCGAATACCGCGAGGCTGTTGCTGGTGGTGCGCGGCAGCACGCCCTCGCCCGCGCCGCGCACGCTGCCGTCGTCGACCGAGACGCCGACCGCGCCGTCGAGCCCGCCGATCGCGCGCTGCGGCAGTTCCACCCGCAGCTCGTTCGACTGGCTGATGAAGCGCGCGCCGGTCGAGCCGTCGGGCGCGACTTCGGCATGGCCGTATTCGGTGTGGCCGGCCTTGATGCGGGCGCGCTCGAACCAGCCGTCGCCGGGCGGGGCCAGTTCGGCGCGTGCCTCGATGCGCGTGCGGCCGAGCTGGATCGTGACCGGATCGGCGTAGTTGGGAATGCCGTAGTCCGACTCGTAGCGCTGCACCGCCAGACCCAGATTGCGCACCGCGCCGTCGCCAAACCAGGCGCCGCCGAGCGCGAACGACTGCGTGGTGGCGCCGCTGCTCGGCAGCCGGTCGCTGGCGACGATGCGGCCGCTGGCGTCGCGCAGCGGCTTGGCCAGCGAGTAATCGCCGCTCGCGTCGCGGAAGCCTTCGGCGCGCCAGGCCATGTCGGCGCCGGCCGGCGCGGTCATGCCGAAGGACAGCGTGGTGTCGCGCTCGGCGCTGGCGCTGCTCACGCCGACGTCGGCCTGCATCGCGTCGGGTCGTTCGAGCGGGATGCGGGTGGACACGACATTGACCAGCCCGCCGATGGCGCCCGAGCCGTAGAGCAGCGTGGCCGGGCCGCGCAGCACCTCGATCTGCGGCGAGTTGAAGCTGTCGGCCGCCACGCGGTGGTCGGGCGAGGCGGCCGACACGTCGCCGACGCCCAGGCCGTTCTCGGCGATGCGCACCCGGCTCGAATCCATGCCGCGAATGATCGGCCGGCCGGCGCCGGCACCGTAGGCGCTGGAACTCACGCCGGGCTGGTTGGCCAGCGTCGCGCCGAGGCTGCCGCGCTCGGCCGCGCGCAGCGCATCGCCGCGCAGCACGGTGGCCGGCGTGGCCTGGGTCAGCTCATCGTCGCGGCCGAGCGGCGAGGCGGTGATGGTCACCGTGTCGAGCTGAAGCTGCGTGCTGCCGCCCGCCGCTGCGGCGGCAGCGGCGCGGCCGGCCGACGACGCGGCGCCGCCAGCGCCAGCCGCCGCATCGTCGGCGGCGAGCGCCGCTGCGCCGTTGACGCCGGCCATCAGCCCGAAGGCGAGCGAAAGCGCGCGCGCCATCGCGGCGCGCGGGAAAACATCGAAAACCTGCATGGGAATCCCTTTGGCGCGCCCGCGAGGGAAAAGGGACGCGCACAGTCCTGCCGCGAAAGCGGCAACGCCGGCCACGCGGGCCGGCACCGGTTCAGCCGAACGGGACTGGGCGCGGCGGGGCGCGCGAAAGGAAGGCGGCAATGCGCCGCAGATCGGGCAGCGCGATGGCCGCCGACAGTCGCCGCACCAGGGCGGCGCACAACAAGGCCAGCGCCAGCGCCACGCCCGGCAGCGCCGCCGCAAGCGCAACGCCATCGAACAGCGCGCAGGCAATCCGGTCGGCGGCATGGCCGAACAGGGAAGTGCGCTCGTCGGCCACCGCCGCCGCGCCGACCGCCGGCAGCGCCGACCGCTCGACGGCGGGCACCGGCCAGGCCGCATGCGCGATGCGGTGAACCTGCCCGAGCGTCTGGCCGAACAGCAGCAGCAGCGCCAGCACGGACGCCGGCCATGCGCTGCGCGCAAATGCAAACAGGCGCAGCAACCGGGATTGCATGCGCCTGTTCGTCGAACTCATGACGGTGAAAGACTCAGTCGCCGTAGAGCTTCTGCTTCAGCTCGCGGCGCTGCTGCGCCTCGAGCGTGAGCGTGGCGGTCGGGCGGGCCAGCAGACGCGGCAGCCCGATCGGGTCACCGGTTTCCTCGCAATAGCCGTACTCGCCGCTGTCGACCTGCTGGACCGCCTGCTGGATCTTCTTGAGCAGCTTGCGCTCGCGGTCGCGGGTGCGCAGTTCGAGCGCGTGCTCTTCCTCGATGGTGGCGCGGTCGGCCGGATCGGGCACGACGACGGTCTCGCGCAGGTGTTCGGTGGTCTCGTCGGCGTTCTGCAGGATTTCCTGCTCCATCGCCTGGAGCCGTGCGCGGAAGAACGCGAGCTGCTGCGCGTTCATGTAGTCCTCTTCCGGCATCGCGAGGAGTTCGGCCTCGGTGATGCCGGCATAACGGGTGGTGTGAGCCGGGTTCACGGCGGCCGAACCGTCACGGGAAGACGGCGTGTTGTTCGATGCGGTCGCTGCCATCTCGATCCCTCTGATTTAACTAACCAAGCATTGCTCAAGCCCCTTCAGGATCACGTCCTGAGGCAGCTTGCGCCCGATGAAGACCATCTTGTTCGTGCGCTTGTCCTTGCCCCAGGCCTTGCCCATGTCGGAGCCCATCATCATGTGGACGCCCTGGAAAATGACCCGGCGATCCATGCCCTTGATGAAAAGCACGCCCTTATACCTCAAGAGGCTTTCGCCGAATACCTGCACGATCGACGACAGGAATTCATCGAGCCGGGCGCCGTCGAAGGGCTTGTCGCTGGTGAAAGCGAAGGCTCCCACGTCGCCTTCATGCGAATGCTCATGACGCCCGGCGAGGAAGTCGGGATCGATGTCGAGGATGGCGTTGAGATTGAAGCCCTTGATGTCGAGCACGTCCGACACGTCGGCGTCGCCGAAGGCCACGGGCTTGATCGGCGCGCGCGGGTTGATGGCCACCAGCCGCGCCTTGATGGCGGCAGCTTCCTCGGGCGTGACGAGGTCGGTCTTGCTCAGCAGGATGCGGTCGGCAAAGCCCACCTGCGCCTGCGCCTCGTCCTGCTCGTCGAGCGTCTGGCCGCCGTGCTTGGCATCGACCACCGTCACCACGCCGTCGAGCAGATAGCTCTCGGCGACCTCGTCGTCCATGAAGAAGGTCTGGGTGACCGGGCCCGGATTGGCCATGCCGGTGGTCTCGATGACCACGCGGTCGAACTTGAGCTTGCCGGTGCGGCGCTTGGCCGCCAGCTCGCCGAGGATGCGCACCAGGTCGCCGCGCACGGTGCAGCAGACGCAGCCGTTGTTCATCTCGACGATCTGCTCGCCGTCCTCGCGCACGAGCAGGTCGTTGTCGACGCTTTCCGGCCCGAACTCGTTCTCGATGACCGCGATCTTGTGGCCGTGCTCGGCCTTGAGGATGCGGTTGAGCAGCGTGGTTTTGCCGGCGCCGAGAAAGCCGGTGAGGATCGTGACCGGAATCATGGTGTTGGTGGACATGGGGCTTCCTTGGTTCGGCGAAGGCGGGAGCGACCTTCGCGCCGGCGTCGCGCGACGCCTGCTGTTGTGTTGTGCGGCGCCCGGCCCGGAGGCGGCGCCTTGACGCGGGGCTGACGATAACGCCGCACGGCATGTGGGGCGCGGCGGCGGTGTTTCAAGCGCGCGCGGCGGCAATGGGCGGCGGCCCGCGCGGGTTGTCGAGCCGCCGCGCCTCAGCCCGCCTTGCGCAGCACCAGCCCCTTCAGATACTCGCCCTCGGGGAAGGCGAGCCGCAGCGGATGGTCGGCATCGGCGCCGAGGCGCTCGACGATGACCGCGTCGGCCGGCGCGTCGGCGGCGGCACCGGCCACGATCTTCTGGAACAGCTCGGTCGAGATCGCGCCCGAGCACGAGTAGGTGAACAGCAGCCCGCCCGGCGCCAGCAGGCGCAGGCCGTTGAGGTTGATGTCCTTGTAGGCGCGCGCGGCGCGTTCCACATGCGCGGCCGACGGCGCGAGCTTGGGCGGATCGAGGATGACGAGGTCGAACTGGCGCTCCTCGGCGCGCAGCCGGCGCAGCGCCTGGAAGGCGTCGTCGCAGATCCAGTCGGCGCGGCCGGCGTCGAGGCCGTTGCGCGCGACGTTGGCGCGCGCCAGCTCCAGCGCGTCGGCCGAGGAATCGATCGACACCACGCTTTCGGCGCCGCCGGCCAGCGCCGCGACCGAGAAGCCGCCGGTGTAGCAGAAGGTGTTGAGCACGCGCTTGCCGGCGGCCATGCGGCCGACCTTGGCGCGGTTGACGCGCTGGTCGGCGTAGAAGCCGGTCTTGTGGCCGCCGACGATGTCGACGCCGAGGCGCAGACCGTTCTCCTCGATGGAGAAGCCGGCCGACGGGCCGGTCACGCCGGCGGCCGCGCGGATGACGCCGGTGCGCGGCGCCAGCCCTTCGAGGCCGCGCACGTCGCTGTCGCTGCGCTCGTAGACGTTGGGCGTGCCGGTGGCATCGACCAGCGCGGCCACCAGCGCGTCGCGCCAGCGTTCGGCGCCGGCGCTGGTGAGCTGGAGCACGAGCCAGGATTCGCCGCCGGCGGCCGGCGCCAGCTCGGCGCGGTACCAGTCGCAGATGACGCCCGGCAGCCCGTCCGACTCGCCGTGCAGCAGCCGCAGCGCGCCCTGGCGATCGAAGTCGGGCATCAGCGCGCGGCGCAGCGCGATGGCCTCGGCGACGCGGCGCTTGAAGAAGGCGTGATCGATCGGCCGGCTCAGGTCGAAGCTCCAGACCCGGGCGCGGATCTGCGAGCTGGGCGACCAGCTGGCGAGCGCGAGCGGCTTGCCGCCGGCGCTTTCGACCTGCACGGTCGCGCCCGGCTGCGTGCGCTGCGGCTCGGTCTCGATCGCGCCCGAGAAGATCCACGGATGGCCGTGCAGCAGGGCCTTGTCGCGGCCGGGTTTGAGGATGAGTCGGGCGGTCATGGCTTGGGCGGAAGAGGAGTGGAGCGGGCGGCCGTCAATCGCGCCGCCGGGCGCGCGGATGGGCCTGGTCGTAGGCCTGGGCCAGATGCTGGAAATCGAGCCGCGTGTACACCTGCGTGGTCGACAGGCTGGCGTGGCCGAGCATCTCCTGCACCGCGCGCAGGTCGCCCGAGCTTTGCAGCACATGGCTGGCAAAGCTGTGCCGCAGCATGTGCGGGCTGACGCCGCCCGGCAGCCCGGCGCGCGCGGCCTGGGCAGCGAGCTGCAACTGCACCACGCGCGGCGCAATCCGCGCGCCGCGCAGGCCGACGAACAGCGCCGGCTCATCGAACCTGGCGAGCTGCACCCGCGCGCGGCGCCAGGCGCGCAGGGCCTCGGCGGCCTGAGTGCCGACCGGCACGCTGCGGCGCTTGCCGCCCTTGCCGGTGACCGTCACCTCGCGCAGATCGTCGGCGAGCCAGCCGAGCGCATCGGGCGAGGCGCGCAGGTCGAGCCCGACCAGCTCGGCGAGGCGCAAGCCCGAGGAGTACATCAGCTCGAACATGGCGCGGTCGCGCAGCGCGACGGGGTCGATGCTGGCGGCTTCAGTGGCGACGCTGGCCGGCGCGGCGCTGGCATCGGCGGTCGGCACGGCCGGCGCCGCATCCCGCAGCGCGGCGGCCAGTCGCGCTGCGCGCCGCGCATCGGTCATGTCGCTGTCGAGCAGCTGGGCCGTCGCATCGGGCACCAGCGCCTTGGGCAGCAGCCGCGCCGCCTTCGGCGCCTTGACGCCGAGCGCCGGATTGGCCGCCACCGCGCCACGCCGTGCCTGCCAGCGATAGAAGGCGCGCCAGGCCGACAGCGCCAGCGCCACGCTGCGCGGCGCCTGTCCACGCTCGGCCAGTTGCGCCGCCGCGCGCCGAATGTGCAGCGGCTGCACCGCCATCAGCGGCACGCGGCCGCCGAGCGAGCCGATCAGCTCGGACAGCGCCAGCGCATACATCTCGACCGTGCGCTGCGCCAGCCGACGCTCGCAGCGCATGGCGTCGAGAAAGGCGCGCGCCTCGGGCGGCAGCTGTTCGATGTCCACGCCGGCGCGGCGCTCAGGCCTTGAGCAGGCGCGACAGCGCGGCGCTGGCGATCTCGCCGATGCGCGCCAGATAGGTCGTGCCCATCTCGGTCGTGAAGCGCTCGCTGTCGGGCGAGCCGAGCAGCAGCAGGCCAAACGCCGCCGGCGCCGCGCCCACGCGCAGCGGCAGGATCGCCACCGAGCGGATCACCAGCCCGTCGTTGCCGTCGGTCAGCCAGCGCACCGCATCAAAGCCCGAGTTGGGGCCGCAGTACGGAACCATCAGGCTGTTGGCAAAGCTGCGCGTGTCGGACGGCACCTCATGCGCCCACGACTGGCCGGCCGTGACTTCGGCCGGCGCGCCCCAGATGCGCATGGCCAGCGCCGGCAGCGCGAACGCGTTCTTCAGATTGCGCAGCACCGCCGCCGGCAGCCGGCGCGGATCGGTCTCGATGAGCAGATCGCGCACCAGCCGCTGGGTGCTCTCGGCGATCACGTCGTTTTCCTGGCCAAAGCGGATCAGCTCGGCCAGCTTGAGTTCGAGCGCATGCAGCTTGTCGCGCAGCACTTCCACCTGGCGCTCCTGGATCGACACCGCGCGATTGCCGTGCGGCGACACCAGACTGAGCTTGGCCAGCGCATCGGCATGCTCGTTGAAGAATTCGGGATGAGCCTGGAGCCAGGCGGCAACTTCGGTCGGATCGAGGGACATGGCGGCTTTGCGGAGGGCGTGGGCGGCGGGGCGCGGATTCTAGCGGTGCGGGCGGCCGGGGCATGGTGCAGTCGGCCGGCCCGCTGCGGGGCGATCAGATCTCGATCTCGCCCTCGAACACGATGGCGGTCGGCCCGCCGAGGAAGGCGACGCTGCCGGGGCCGTTCCAGGCCACGCTCAGCTCGCCGCCACGCGCCTCGATGCGCACCGGCGACTGCACCCAGCCGGCCAGGATGGCCGCGACCACCGCACCGCAGGCGCCGGTGCCGCAGGCCAGCGTCTCGCCGGCGCCGCGTTCCCAGACGCGCAGACGGATTGCGTGGGCGTCCAGCACCTGCACAAAGCCCACATTGGTCCGGCGCGGAAAGCGCGGATGGTTCTCCACCTGCGGGCCGACGCTGGCGACCGGCGCCGTGTCCACATCGTCCACGCGCAGCACCGCATGCGGATTGCCCATCGACACCACGCCGATCTCGACCGTGGCGTCGCCCAGGTCGAGCGGCCAGCGGTCGAGCTCGCCGTCGCGGCGCGCTTGCAGGCTGGTGGCGTCGAAGGGCACGCGCGCCGCATCGAGCACCGGCACGCCCATGCCAGCGGTGACCGCGCCGGCCGCATCCATCTCCAGCGTGATGAGGCCCGGCAAGATTTCCACGCTGACGCGGCGCTTGACCGTCAGCCCCTTGGCCGTCACGAAGTGCATGAAGGCGCGCGCGCCGTTGCCGCAGTGCTCCACCTCGCTGCCGTCGGCATTGACGATGCGGTAGCTGAAATCGTTGGCCGGGTCTTTCGGCTGGCCGACGATCAGGATCTGGTCGGCGCCGATGCCGTAATGGCGGTCGGCCAGTGCGCGCCAGCGCTCCGGCGCCAGCTCGATCGGCTCGCGCGTGGCATCGATGACGATGAAGTCGTTGCCCGCGCCCTGCATCTTGGTGAAGCGAAGTTTCATGATCGGCCAATGAAAAAGCCCGTGCGGATCGGCACGGGCTCGGGATGGTGCGGCAGCGGCGCGGTCGGGGCAACCCGACCGGCGCAGGTCAGCTGCGGTATTCGGCCAGGGTGCCGCGCATCTTCTTGAGCGCGGCCGACTCGATCTGGCGAATGCGCTCGGCCGACACGCCGAATTCGCCGGCCAGATCGTGCAGCGTGAGGTCTTCGCCCTCCTCGGCCAGCCAGCGCGACTCGACGATGCGGCGGCTGCGCGCATCGAGCTTGTCGAGCGCTTCTTGCAGGCCGACGCCGGCCAGCGCATCGCGGCGGCGCGCCTCGATCACGCGGGTGGGCTCGTCATGGTCGTCGGACAGGTAGGCGATCGGCGCGAATTCCTCCTCGCCGTCTTCCACCTGACCTTCGAGCGCCACGTCGCCGCCCGAGAGCCGGGTTTCCATCTCGACCACGTCGGCGCGCTTGACGTCGAGCGCATCGGCCATCGCGTCGATCTCGGCATCGCTCAGCGAGCCCGAGCCGGTCTTCATGCTGCGCAGGTTGAAGAACAGCTTGCGCTGGGCCTTGGTGGTGGCGATCTTCACGAGGCGCCAGTTGCGCAGCACGTACTCGTGGATCTCGGCCTTGATCCAGTGCATCGCAAAGCTCACGAGGCGCACGCCGCGCTCGGGGTCGAAGCGCTTGACGGCCTTCATCAGGCCGACATTGCCTTCCTGGATCAGGTCGGAATGCGGCAGGCCATAGCCCAGGTACTGGCGCGAGATCGAAACCACAAGCCGCAGATGCGACATCACCAGCTTCCCGGCAGCGTCGATGTCGTGGTTGTCGCGGAATTCGCGCGCGAAGCGGGTCTCTTCCTCAGGCGTCAGCAGCGGGATGCGGTTGACCGCCTGGATATAGGTATCCAGGTTGCCGACCGGAACCGGCATGTTGAACCGCGCCGGGGTTTGCAGACCGGAAGTCAGGGCAAGGGCGGTGTTCGTCATCTGGCAAATCTCCTTTGGCGGCGGCATCGCGAAGGCAGGTGCGCCGCTGTCGAAAAAATCTTAGCACTCGACAGGCGAGAGTGCTAAGCCGGAGAAAGCCGGCCTTACGATTTACAAAACGAATCAAATAGGCCGCTTCGATAGAAGAAAGCCTAGCCCAATCGGTTCGGCTGCCGAGTAACGAAATCGGCGGCTTTTGCAGCGGAAATCACGCCGCCGGGCGCGGCTACCCGGGATCAGGGATGGGTGCGCAACTGGCGCCAGGCCGACCAGTTGCCGCCAGCCGCGCCGAGCAGCACGCAGGCGACGACCGCAGCGCCGGCCTCGACCGGCTGCAGCGTCACCGGTACCGCCGCCGCCAGCGCGGCGAATTCGGCGCCGCCGTATTGCGTGACCGCCGCGCGCAGCGCATGGCCCAGCAGCGCCATCAGCCCGAGCGCCAGCGTGCTGCCGGCCAGCCCGAGCAGCGCCCCGCGATACACGAACGGCCGGCGGATGAAGCCGCCGGTCGCGCCGACCAGCCGCGCCACCTCGATCTCGTCGCGCAGCAGCAGCACCTGCACTCGCGTGGCATTGAAGGTGACCGCCATCACCACCAGCGCGAGCAGGCCGGCGAGGCCCCATTGCAGCGCCGTCACCACGCCGAGCGCGGCGGCCAGCCGCTGCACCCAGGCCGCGTCGAGCTGAACCAGATCGACGCCCGGCAGCGCACGCGCCGCATCGGCCAGCCGGGTCAGCCGGGCCGGCGCGGCATTGCTCGCGGTCACGATGAAGCTGTCGGGCAGCGGGTTGTCCTTCAGCGCATCGAGCGCGCCGGCGCCGCCGGCCCGGCCGGCCTCGATGCGAAACCGCTCCAGCGCCTCGCCGCGCGGCACTTCGCGCAGCTTGAAGCGCGCGCCCGGCGTGTCGGCGCGGGCGGCGGCCAGCAGCGGTTCGAGCTGGCCGCGCAGGGCGACGGTGGCTTCGGGCGGCGCCTCGGGCGCGAGAAAGATCGAGATCTCGGGGTCGGCGGCGATGTCGCGCAGCAGCGGCGCCAGCGCGCCGACGGTGGCGTGCAGCACCATCGGCAGCAGCACCGCGACCGCGATGACCAGCACGCCGGCCAGCCAGCTCAGCGGCTCGAGCGCAATGCCGCGCAGCGCCACGCCAAGCGCATGCAGATGAAAACGCAGCCAGATCATCGCTGGGCTCCCTGCGGCACCGCGACCGGCGGCGCGAAGCGCTCGTCGCCGACCAGCCGACCGTCGGCGAGCCGGATGGTGCGGGTCGCCGCGCCGGCCAGCACGTCGGGCGTGTGCGTGGCCACCAGCACCGTTGTGCCCAGGCGATGGAAGTCGGCAAAGATCTGCACGATGCGTTCGGCAGCGGCGGCATCGAGATTGGCGGTCGGCTCGTCGGCCAGCAGCACCGCCGGGCGGTTGACGATGGCGCGCGCCAGCGCCACGCGCTGCTGCTCGCCGCCCGACAGGGTGGCCGGCAGCGCCTTTTCGAACTGGCGCAGCCCCACCTTGTCGAGCGCGGCGCGGCCGCGCGCCACGGCCTGCTCACCGAAGCTGCCGGTACACAGCAGCGGCAGCATCACGTTGTCGAGCACGCTGCGGTCGTCGAGCAGCTTGGTGTCCTGGAAGGTGAGTCCGAGCTTGCGGCGAAACCACGGCACGGCGGCACGCGACAGCCGGCCGACATCCTGGCCGCCCACGCTCACGCGGCCGGCGCTCGGCCGCTCGATGGCGGCAATCAGCTTGAACAGGGTGGACTTGCCGGCGCCCGAAGGCCCCAGCACGGCAATGAACTCGCCGCGCGCAATGGCCAGATCGAGGCCGGCCAGGGCATCGCCGCGGCTGCCGGGATAGGCCTTGCGAACGGCCGCGAACTCGATCAGCGGGGCGGTCTGGGTCATGCACAAAATGCTAACACCCGGGTCTGGCAGGCTTGCCGCAGTGCCGCAGCGGGCCTTGCGCAGGCTTACCAAGCAACACAATCCGGCAGTCAGGCTCAAAAAACCCCGCTGCTAGAATCCGCCGCCGCCTGCCTTTCAGTGGCCTCACAACGGATTTTCAATAACAAACAAGGGCTTCGCGCACCACACCCGCCAATGAATGCCGCCTCCGCCCCTCCGCTCGTCGAACTCCGGCAGGTGTCGTTCGCCTATTCGGAACGGCCGATCCTCATCGATGTGTCGATGCGGTTTCCGCGCGGTCAGGTGGTGGCGATCATGGGCGGCTCGGGCTCGGGCAAAACCACGGCGCTGCGGCTCATCGGCGGCCTGGTGCGACCCGGGCACGGCGAGGTGCTGTTCGACGGCCAGCCGATCGATCCGGCCCGGCGCGAGTCGCTCTACGCCGCGCGGCGCCGCATGGGCATGCTGTTCCAGTTCGGCGCGCTGTTCACCGACCTGAGCTGCTTCGACAACGTGGCCTTCCCGCTGCGCGAGCACACCGATCTGCCAGAAGAACTGATCCGCGATCTGGTGCTGATGAAGCTCAACGCGGTCGGCCTGCGCGGTGCCGCCGGGCTCAAGCCGGCCGAGATTTCGGGCGGCATGGCGCGCCGCATCGCGCTGGCCCGCGCGATTGCGCTCGACCCGCAGCTCATCATGTATGACGAGCCCTTCGCCGGCCTCGATCCGATCTCGATGGGCATCACGGCCAATCTCATCCGCAATCTCAATACGGCGCTCGGCGCCACGTCGATCATCGTGAGCCATGACGTGCGCGAGACCTTCCTGATCGCCGACTACGTGTATTTCGTGGCCGACGGCCGCATCGCCGCCGAGGGCGCGCCGGCCGATCTGGAGCGTTCGGCCGATCCCTTCGTGCATCAGTTCATCAGCGCCAGCGCCGAGGGGCCGGTGCCCTTCCACATGGCCGCGCCGGCGCTGGCCGAGCAGTTCGGCATCGGCACGGAGCCGCGCGCATGAGCGCCGCACTCGATTTCACGGCCCGGCTCGGCGCGCGCACGCTGGCCCTGCTGGCCGGCATCGGCGAAGGCGCGCGGCTGTTTCTGCGCCTGCTGACGCAGGGCTTGTCGGCGTTTGGCCGGCCCCGGCTGGTGATCGACCAGATCCATTTCATCGGCAACTACTCGCTGGTCATCATCGCGGTGTCGGGGCTGTTCATCGGCTTCGTGCTGGGCTTCCAGGGCGATTACATCCTCGGCCGCTACGGCGCCGAGCAGTCGGTCGGGCTGCTGGTGGCGCTGGCGCTGCTGCGCGAGCTGGGGCCGGTGGTGGCGGCGCTGCTGTTTGCCGGCCGTGCCGGCACCTCGCTCACCGCCGAGATCGGTCTGATGAAGGCCGGCGAGCAGCTGACCGCGATGGAAATGATGGCGATCGACCCGGTGGCGCGGGTGCTGGCGCCGCGCTTCTGGGCCGGCGTGATCGCGCTGCCGATCCTGGCCACGGTGTTTTCTGCGGTCGGCATCCTGGGCGGGTGGCTGATCGCGGTGAAGCTCATCGGCATCGATGCCGGCGCGTTCTGGAGCCAGATGGAAGCCGGCGTGGACATCTTCACCGACATCGGCAACGGACTGCTCAAGGCGGTGGTGTTCGGCTTCACCGTCACTTTCATCGCGCTGCGCGAGGGCTTTGCCGCCGCGCCCACGCCCGAGGGCGTGTCGCGCGCCACTACGCGCACCGTCGTCATCGCCTCGCTGCTGGTGCTGGGCCTCGATTTCGTCATGACCGCGCTGATGTTCCGCTGACGCGCGCCGGAGAGAAAAGCAATGCAAACCCGTTCGGTGAATGTCTTCGTTGGGCTGTTCGTGCTGCTGGGTGCGGCGGCGCTGCTGTTTCTGGCGCTCCAGGCCGGCAATCTGGCCAGCTTCCAGCGCGGCGAAACCTATGAGGTGCTGGCCAAGTTCGACAACATCGGCGGGCTGAAGGCGCGCGCGCCGGTCAAGAGCGCCGGCGTGGTGGTGGGCCGGGTCGCCGACATCGGCTTCGACGACCGGACCTATCAGGCGGCAGTGCGGCTCCAGCTCGACAAGCGCTATGCCTTTCCCAAGGACACGAGTGCGGCCATCCTCACCTCGGGCCTGCTGGGCGAGCAGTACGTGGGCCTGAACGCCGGCGGCGATACCGACAATCTCGCGCCGGGCGAACGCATCGGCTCGACGCAATCGGCCGTGGTGCTCGAAAGCCTCATCAGCCAATTCCTGTTCAAGTCGGCCGCCGATGCCGGCGCCAAGAAGGAGAACGCGCCTTGACCAAGCCCGCCGTCCCGTCCGCCGCCGCCTGTCTCGCCGCACTGGCGCTGGCCGGCTGCGCCACCACCGGCGCCCGCGCGCCGAGCCCGGCCGATCCCTGGGAAGGCTTCAACCGCTCGATCTACGGCTTCAACGACCGGGTCGACCGCTATGTGACCAAGCCGGTCGCCGAGGGCTATCGGGCGGTGCTGCCCGAGCCGCTGCGCAACTGCATCTCGAACGTGTTCGGCAATGTGGGCGATCTTTGGTCGGCCACCAACAGCCTGTTGCAGGGCAAGCCGGCCGACACGGCGCACACGCTCACCCGCTTCACGATCAACACCATCTTCGGCTTTGGCGGCTGCGCCGACGTGGCCAGCACCCTGCCCGGCCTGCAGAAGCGGCCGGAAGACTTCGGCCAGACGCTCGGCGTCTGGGGCGTGGGCAGCGGGCCGTATCTGGTGCTGCCGTTCTTCGGCCCGAGTTCCGGGCGCGATGCGGTCGGTTTCGTTGCCGACCGTTTCGGCGAACCGATCGCCTACATCAACGACGACCTGCTGTACTGGTCGCTGTCGGCGACGCGGCTGATCTCGATCCGCGCCGAGCTGCTCGACACCACCAAGCTGCTCGACAACGCCTCGTTCGACACCTATGCCTTCACGCGCGACGCCTATCTGCAACGGCGCCGCTCGATGATCTACGACGGCAATCCGCCCAACTCGGCGCCCAGCTACGACGACGACGAGGACGACGGCGCCACCCCGGTCAAGCGCTGAGCCGCCGGGCTGCCTGTTACACCCGCCGCCGCCACACCCGCCGAAGATGACCGCCCGGCGCGCCTCTTGCGCCGGCATCCGCACGAGGAAAGCCAAATGCAACGACGCCAACTGATGAAACAGGGCGCAGCCCTGACCGCCCTGGCGCTGCTCGGCCTGCCGGCGGCCCACGCCGCCGTCGACGCCAGCGCGCCCGACCAGCTGATCCGCCAGCTCTCGACCGAGGTGCTCGACACGCTCCAGAACGACAAGGCCTATGCGAGCGGCGACATCAACAAGGTGATGCAGCTGGTCGACCAGAAGGTGATGCCGTATGTGGACTTCGAGCGCACCACCGGCCTGGCCGTGGGCCGCGCCTGGCGTCAGGCCACGCCCGAGCAGAAGAAGGCGCTGAGCGAGAGCTTCAAGCAGCTGCTGGTGCGCACCTATGCCGGCGCGCTCACGCAGGTGAAGGATGTGCGCTTCAACTTCCTGCCGTTCCGGCCCGAGGCCGACCAGCCGAACAAGGCGGTCGTCAAGACCCAGGTCATCCAGGCCAAGGGCGGCGACCCGATCCAGCTCGACTACGCGCTCGAACGCAAGGACGGCGGCGCCTGGAAGATCTACGACCTCAATGTCGTGGGTGTCTGGCTGGTCGAGAACTACCGCAACACCTTCGCGCAGGAAGTGAACAAGAGCGGCCTCGACGGGCTCATCAAGTCGCTCCAGACCAAGAACGCCGAGCTGTCGGGCGGGAAGGCCAGCTGATGGCCTGGCGCGCTCCGGTCCGGCTGCGCATGGCCGAAGCCAGCGCCGCGCTCGACGCCGGGCGCGCGGCCATCGCCGCCGGCGAAACGCGCATCGACCTGTCGGCGGCGACCGATGTCGATTCGTCGGCGGTGGCGCTGCTGCTGGCCTGGCGTCGCAGCGCCGGCGCGCGCGCGCTGGCCTTCGAAGGCGCCAGCCCGGCGCTGGCCGAGCTGGCCAAGCTCTACGGCGTGGACGAGCTGATCGGGCTCGTGCCGGCCACGTCCTGACTTCCGGCTGCCGGCGCCGGTTTTCCCCGGATCGCCGCACGCCGCCGCTCCCTATAATCCGGGCCCGCTTCCCGCGCCCGAATTCATGACCAACTCCGTCCCAGCCCTCGCCGTCCGCAACGTCGCCAAGCAGTACCGCAACGGTCCGCGCGCGCTCGACGGCGTGAGCTTCGACGTGGCGCAGGGCGAATTCTTCGGTCTGCTCGGCCCCAACGGTGCCGGCAAGACCACGCTCATCTCCATCATCGCGGGGCTGGCGCGCGCCAGCGCCGGCAACGTGAGTGTGATGGGCCATGACGTGGTCGCCGAACCGGCGCTCGCCCGCATGAACCTCGGCGTGGTGCCGCAGGAACTGGTCTTCGACCCCTTCTTCACCGTGCGCGAGACGCTGAGCTTCACGCGTGGCTACTACGGCCTCGGCGCGCGCGACCCGCGCTGCGGCGACGACTGGATCGACGAGGTGCTGCACAACCTCGATCTGAGCGACAAGGCCAACGCCAACATGCGCGCGCTGTCGGGCGGCATGAAGCGCCGGGTGCTGGTGGCGCAGGCGCTGGTGCATCGACCGCCGGTCATCATCCTCGACGAGCCGACCGCCGGCGTGGACGTGGAACTGCGCCACACGCTGTGGAAGTTCATCGCGCGGCTCAACCGCGAGGGCTGCACCGTCATCCTAACCACGCACTACCTCGAAGAAGCGCAGCAGTACTGCGGCCGCATTGCGATGCTCAAGCTCGGCCGCGTGGTCGCGCTCGACCGCACCCAGGCGCTGCTGCGCCGGCAGGCGGCGACGCGGCTGGTGTTCCGGCTCGGTGGCGAGCTTGCCGCCCTGCCCGCCGACCTCGCCGCCGGCGCCGAAGCCCTGCCCGACGGCCGCCTCGCGCTGGCCGCCACCGACGCCGGCGCCATCGAATCCGCGCTGCGCCGCCTGCGCGAAGCCGGCCTGCAAATCGACGACATCGAGCTGCGCCATGCCGATCTCGAAGACGTGTTCCTGCGCCTGACCGGCGATGCGCCCGAACCGGCCGCGCCCGTCGCCACCGTCGGCTGAGCCGTCGTCCGCCCGCCTTAGCTACCGAGCCCCATGCCCAGCCAGCCCGCCCACCTCGCCGCCGCCACGCCGCGCCAGCCGCGCGCCTTCACCGGCTTTGCGATGCTGCTGCGCAAGGAAGTGCTGCGGTTCTGGAAGGTGTCGTTCCAGACGCTGGCCGCGCCGATCCTCACCTCGGTGCTCTATCTGCTGATCTTTGCCCAGGCGCTGGAGCAGCGCGTCGAGGTGTACCCGGGCGTGAGCTACACCGCCTTCCTCATCCCCGGGCTGGTGATGATGAGCGTGCTGCAGAACGCGTTTGCCAACAGCTCGTCGTCGCTCATTCAAAGCCGGGTGACCGGCAATCTGGTGTTCATCCTGCTGCCGCCGATCTCGCCGGCCACGTTCTTTCTGGCCTATGTGCTGGGCGCGATGCTGCGCGGGCTGGCGGTCGGCGCGGGCGTGTTTGCCGTGACCGTCTGGTTCGCCGAAGTCCACTTCGCGCATCCGCTGTGGATCGCGGTGTTCGCGCTGCTGGGCAGTGCCATCCTCGGCGCCTTCGGCGTCATCGCCGGCATCGTGGCCGAGAAGTTCGACCAGCTCGCCGCGTTCCAGAACTTCCTCATCATGCCGGCGACCATGCTGTCGGGCGTGTTCTACTCGCTGCACACCCTGCCACCGCTGTGGAAGACCGTGTCGCACTTCAACCCGTTCTTCTACATGATCGACGGCTTCCGCTACGGTTTCTTCGGTCAGGCCGACCTGTCGCCCTGGGTCAGTGTCGGGATTGTCGCGGCATGCTTTTCGCTGCTGTCGACGGTTGCGCTTGCGCTGCTGAAGTCCGGCTACAAGCTGCGCACCTGACCTTTCCCCACCCTGCCCCAGGAGCACTGCCATGAGTACCGCCCAGATGATGACCAAGGAAGCCATCCAGGAAATGATCGCCGCCGGACTGAGCTGCAGCTCGATCCAGGTCTTCGGCGACGACGGCGCGCATTTCGACGCCGTGATCGTCTCGCCCGAATTCGAGGGCAAGAGCCGTGTGGCTCGTCACCAACTCGTCTACAAGGCCATCGGCGACGGCATGCGCGAAGCCATCCACGCCCTTGGTCTCAAGACGCTCACGCCGGCCGAACAAGAGGCCGGCAAGTAAGGAAGCCTTGGACAAACTGCTTATCCGCGGCGGTCAGCCGCTGCGCGGCGAGATTTCCATCTCGGGTGCGAAAAACGCCGCGCTCCCCATTCTTTGCGCCGGGCTCATGACCGCCGAGCCGCTGGTGCTGCGCAACGTGCCGCGGCTCCAGGACATCGCCTCGATGCTCCGGCTGCTGCGCCAGCACGGCGTCAAGATCGATGAAGCGGCCACCGTGCGCGACCCGGAAGCGGTCGTCGCACTGGCCACGCCCACGCTCCACAGCGACGAGGCGCCCTACGACATCGTGCGCACCATGCGCGCCTCGATCCTCGTGCTGGGGCCGCTGCTGGCGCGCTTCGGCTCGGCCAAGGTGTCGCTGCCGGGCGGATGCGCCATCGGCGCGCGGCCGGTCGATCAGCACATCAAGGGCCTGCAGAAGCTGGGCGCCGAAATCACCATCGAGCACGGCTACATCCACGCCAAGGCCAAGCGGTTGAAGGGCGCACGCATCGTGACCGACATGGTCACGGTCACCGGCACCGAGAATCTGATGATGGCCGCCGCGCTCGCAGACGGCCGCACCGTCATCGAGAACGCCGCGCGCGAGCCAGAGGTGGTCGATCTGGCCAACTGCCTGATCGCCATGGGCGCGAAGATTTCCGGCGCCGGCACCGACCGCATCGAGATCGACGGCGTTGAAGCACTCCACGGTGCCGAGCACGCCATCGTTCCCGACCGCATCGAGACCGGCACCTTCCTGTGCGCCGCGGCCGCCACCGGCGTGTTCGGCGGCAGCGATCTGCTGCTCAGGCACGCCGCGCCGCAGACGCTCCAGGCCGTCATCGACAAGCTGGCCGAAGCCGGCGCCGCCATCGAGCACAACGGCGACTGGATCCGCATCCGCGCCGAACGCCGGCTCAAGGCGATCAGCGTGCGCACCCTGCCCTATCCGGCCTTCCCGACCGACATGCAGGCGCAGTTCATGGCGCTCGACTGCACGGCCGAAGGCACCAGCGTGCTGACCGAAACCATCTTCGAGAACCGCTTCATGCATGTGCCCGAGCTGATCCGGCTCGGCGCCGACATCGCCATCCAGGACGACACGGCGGTGGTCAAGGGCGTGGCCGGGCTGTCGGGCGCAGCCGTCATGGCCACCGATCTGCGCGCCTCGGCCTCGCTGGTCATCGCCGGCCTGGTGGCGGAAGGCGAAACCACGATCAGCCGCATCTACCACCTGGATCGCGGCTACGAGCGCATGGAAGGCAAGCTCGCGGCGGTGGGCGCGCGCATCGAGCGAGTGAGCTGAGGCTTCGCAGCAACGGTGACGGCAAAACGCCGATAAGCGGCTGTCAAGACTGGCTCATCGGCGCTAATGCGGCGCAGCATTGCAGCCACCCTGAAAGCTCTGCTGCAACTGGCCCGGTTGCCGTGGCAAAACGGGCACGCAGTTGCAACAGCGGGACAAAGGCAGCGAAAACTCGCCGAAAGTTACGGGCAGATTGATAGCCGTTAGGCTTTTTCTGCCCCCCGAGCCAGCCCGGAAACACGATTCGCACAGAATGCGGGGCCGCGAGGCGCGCTGGCCTCGCTTCCGAATTGAGTGCAACACAGCGATGCCGCCATCCATGAACAAGCCTAGCTTCCTGCTGCTGCAAGGTCCGGTCGGACCCTTTTTCCGCGAGCTTGCGCGGATGCTGCGGCAGTTCGGGCGGGTGCGGCGCGTGGCCTTCAACAGCGGCGACGCGCTTGATGCGCGCGGCGACTGCGAATTCTTCGGTCTGACCCTGGAACACTGGCCGCGCCGTCTGGCCAATCTGCTGGTCGAGCATGCGGTCACCGACGTGGTGCTGTTCGGCGACTGCCGGCCGATCCACCGCGAAACCATCGCCTGGCTGCGCGAGCGCGCGCCGCAGGTACGCGTGCATGTGTTCGAGGAAGGCTATCTGCGGCCCGACTGGGTCACGCTCGAACGCAACGGCGTGAACGGCTTCTCGCCGCTCAACGAGCTGGTCGAGGCGATCCATCAGGTGCCCGAAGCGCGCCGCCGTCCGCCGGTAAGCCTGCCGGTCGGCACCACCGCGCTGCGGCTCGGTGCCTATGCGGCGCGCCATTACGCGCTGGTCGGGCTGGGTCGCGGACTGCTCGGCCATGCCATCACCCATCGCGAGCGCTGTTGGCATGAGGGTCTGCGCTGGACGCTGCGGCTGGCCAGCACGCCGCTGCGCCGGCATGCGGCCAGCCTGCTGCAACGCCAGCTGATGGCCCGCGCGGGCGACATGTATCTCGCGCTGCTCCAGATCGATTCCGATGCCCAGGTGCGCATGCATTCGCGCTTCGCCGACACCTGTGCCTTCATCGAGGAAATCCTGCCGTCGTTTGCGCGTCATGCGCCGGCCGGCGCCTTTCTCGTCATCAAGAACCATCCGCTCGACGCCAGTGGCAACAACTACCGGCAGCTCATCAACCGGCTGGCCCATCAGCACGGGGTGCGCGACCGCGTGTTCTTCCTCAACGGCGGCAGCCTGCCGCTGCTGCTGAGCCGGACCCGCGCCGCCATCACCATCAACTCGACCGCCGGCATCTCGGCGCTGCACCGGCTGGTGCCGCTGAAGGCGCTGGGTCAGGCGCTGTACAACGCGCCGGGGCTGGCAAGCCAGCAGCCGCTGCCCGAGTTCTGGTGCGCGCCGCAGCCGCCGCTGCTCAAGACCTATCGCGCGTTCCGGCATGTGGTGGCCCAACGCAGCCAGATCAACGGCAGCTTCTATCGCGCCGAGGGCCGGGCCATGATCGTCGACGCATTGCGCCAGCGCCTGCGCAGCGGCATGCCGCTGAGCTTCGCACCCGACTGCTGGCTGACGCCGGCAGCACCACCGGCCCGCGAACCGGCCGTGCTGCCGGCAGAAGCCCTGCCGGCGCCGGTCAAGCCCGCCTTCGTCGCCAGCCAGCAGCTGGCGCTGCATCACACCGAAGTCCACTGACCCGGCCGGCTGACGCGCTCAGCGCGCGCGCAGCGTGAGCAGTGCGCGCAGCAGTCGGCGCCACCACGGCAGGCGCGCCGGGCCGCCAGCGCGCCAGGCCAGCAGCTCGTCGAGCGCGCGTTCGGCCGTGGTGTAGCGCCCGGTCGTGCGGCTCAGATACACCGGATAGAGCAGCAGCGCCGCCGCCACCAGCGCATCGAGCGGCAACGCGCGGCCGCGCCGGGCCGGCGGCAGCCGGTCGTCGGTCAGGCCCCAGCCGGCATAGAAGGGCTGGCCCCAGCAGACCACGCGCCGGCCGCGCAGCAGCGCCTCGAAACCGGCGAGCGAGGTCAGCACATGCACCTCGTCCACCGCCAGCAGCAGCGCGCCCATCGGTGCGTCGGCGAGCAGCTGGTCGCAATGGGCGGCGGCGCCGTCCTCGCCCTGACCGGCATGGCGCAGGCCGGCCACCACATCGGGATGCGGCTTGTAGACGATCCAGGCATCGGGCGCGGCGGCACGCACTGCGCGCAGCAGATCGAGATTGCGCGCGATGCCCGGCGCGCCATAGCGCAGCGAGGCATCGGACTCGACCTGGCCGACCACCAGCAGCCGGCGCCGACCGGCCGGCGCATTCACCGCCGCCGCGCCGCTGCCGACGTTGTACTTGGTGAGCCCTTCGGCCACGAGGCGCTCGCGCAGCGCGGCGGCGCGCGCCAGCAGCGGCGCGTCGAACTGCGCGGTGGCGAGCAGATGCTCCAGATCGGATTCGCGCGTGGCGTCGAAATAGATGCCGCGCCGGTCCATCACCCAGGACAGCGGCCGGACCAGATCGGCGCCCAGCCCGACCGAGCGCACGAAGCCGTCCTCCAGCCGCAGCAGCGGGCCGGCATGGTCGGTGGCGGCGCGGCCCCAGACCGCCAGCGTAGCGTCGGGTGCGATGGCGCCGGACCGGACCGCCGCGTCGGCACCGGCCCCCCCCGCCGCCGCGCCCTCCACGAAGCTCACCTGCGAGCCCTGCAGGAAGTCGCGCACGATCGGCCGCTTCCAGGCCGAGAAGCCGGCGGCAAAGATCTGACGCGGAAAGCGTTCGCGCTGAGCCCGTTGCAGGCCGAGCCAGTCGAGGACGCGCTCGACCTCGCAGCGCGCGCCGGTCTCGGGATCGCGGTAGCGCGGGTAGTCGACCAGCGCCGCATGCACCAGGCTTTCGAGCGCCACCGGGCAGCGCCGGTCGGGCGCCGGCCGGGCATCGGCTGTGAGGCCCCAGCCGGCATAGAACGGCATGCCCTCGACATGCACCGGCCGGCCCCAGAGCAGCGCCTCGAAGCCGATCTGCGAAGTCACGGCATACACGGCCTCGGCCTGCTCGATGAGCCGCACCGGATGCACATCCTCGCCGAGCAGCAGCACGCGCGGTTCGCGCCGCAGTTCGGCCAGATCGAAATGGCCGCGCTTGCGTCCGGCCAGCACCTCGGGATGGACCTTGACCAGCACCCGGCAATCGGGCCGCTCGGCCAGCGCGCGCGCCAGCAGCCGGGCAAAGCTGGCCGGGCTGGCCTGACCGTGGCGGATCGAACCGTCGCCAAAGGTCTGGTCGGCCAGCAGCACATAGCGCGGCGGCAGTTCGCCGGCAAATTCGCGCGCATGGTTGTACTTGGAGACGCGGGCGGCGCGCCAGGCGGCGATCAGCGCCCGGGCCCGCGCGGTACGTGCCGCGTCGAGCGGCTGGCGCACCAGCGCTTCGAGCCGCGACGGCGCGCCGGCGTCGTAATGCACGCCGAGGTCGTCGACCAGCAGCGACAGCGGCGGCTCGGCGCGGCCGAAGCCGACCGAGCGCAGAAAGCCGTCTTCGAGATGGATGAAGGCGATGCCGCGCCGCCGCGCCACCGCCTCGGCATGACGGCCGTGCGGACTGCGGCCCCAGCCGAGCGTGGCCTCGATGCCGGCCGGCGCCATGAAGCGGCAGCGCGCGACCGGCGCGCCGAGAAACACATCGAGCCCGTCGAGCCGGCGCAGCCCGCGATTGAAGACTGCGTAGCGGAAGGCGCCGGTCCCGGTCATCGCTCGAAGGAAAGTTTCTGGCCGGCCGCCAGCAGCAGCGGACGCAGCCGCTCATAGGGCAGGCCGTGCAGCGTCGTGCCGAGCCGCAGCGTCTCGGCGGCGGCGATGCCGGCCGACTGGCCCAGCACCATGAAGGTCGGCTCCATGCGGATCGAGCACAGCGCCAGATGGGTGACCGACGGCGCGCCCACCACCAGCAGATTGCTCACCTCGCTGGCGCGCGGCAGCAGGCTGCGATAGGGCACGGGATAGGGCCGGTCGTCGGGCAGATGCAGGATGAGATAGCCCTCGACCACGATGGAATCGACGCGCCGCGAGCGGTCGGCGGTCAGCACCGAGTGCGCGTAGTAGCGCGCCGAGTGCGAGTCCATGTCGTAGGCGCCCATGCCGATCACGTCGGCGATGGCCGGCCGGCGGCCGTTCTGGCGCAGGTCGTTCTCGTTGAGCACATAGACGCCTTGCAGCCGGCGCGACTCGCGCACATAGAGCGCATAAGGCCAGTTGCCGTTGTCGGTGAACTCGTCGGCGCACAGGCCGAAGCGCGCGACCTTGGCATTGAGCGCGCCGAAGCGCGGATCGGTCTGCCAGAAGTAGAGCAGCCCCGAGATGTAGCTGCGGTAGGCGGCGCGGATGCGGTTGCGACCGGCCTCGTCGGCATCGGTATAGGCCTGGTTGAGATCGGCCGCCGTCATGTCGCTGGAGAAGGTGGCGCCGCCGTTCAGGTCGTACTTGTAGTAGTTGGGATCGGCCGCATGCACGGTGCGGTAGGGCCGGAACATCAGCTCGTCGAGCTTCTGGCCGCTGGCGGCGAGCGCCTGCGCCACCCGCGCCGAGCCCTCGTAGCGCGCCGGGTCGTAATCGGCCGGCCGGGTGAAGGGCACGCGCGACTGCGGATCGTCGGTGACGCAGAGCCGGTAGTTGTAGGCCATCACGCGGTGGTCGGCACTGCCGACGGGCGGCAGCGAGGCCGGCTTGGGCTCGACGAAGGGCAGCGTGCCGCTCGACGGATCGCCCGCCACCACATAGGGATCGACGATCAGGCTGGACGGCTTGAGCGCGGTGCGGATGCCGGCGGTGTCCTCCTGCAATTCGAGCGCGGCCGTGTCGCCAGCGGCAGCCTCGGTGCGCGCCTCGCGGCCGATGGTGTAGCTGGCACCGGCGCGCGCCATCAGGTCGCCCTCGTAGCTGGCGTCGATGAAGACCGCGCCGGCCAGGCTGCCGCGCGTGGTGGCGATGGCGGCGATGCGGCTGCCGCTGCGGCTCGCGCCGGTGAGCCGGGCGCCGCGTTCGAGCGTGAGATTGGCTTCGGCGCCGATGAGCTGCTCGAACACCCGCTCGGCCACATGCGGCTCGAAGTCGCTCCGGCCGTCGCAGGGCCAGTTGGCCGAGCAGCGGCCGGCGGCGGTTTCGGCGGCATAGGTGGCGGAGAGGAATTCCTGCGCAAAGCCGCCGATGACCGGCAGGCCGTTGACGCCGAGGTCGGTCTTGGTCAGGCCGCCGCTCATCATCCCGCCGACATGCGCGGTGGCTTCGAGCAGCGCCACGCTGCGCCCGGCGCGCGCCGCCGCGACCGCCGCCGCGATGCCGCCCGGCGTGGCGCCGTAGACCACCACCTCGGGCTGGCGGATCTCGATGCTGCGGCTGGCGCGCGCCACCAGCGTGCCGGTGGCGTCGCGCAGCTCGACCTGCAAGGCGTGGCTGCCGACGGCCAGCCCGGTGTAGCTCAACACGCCGGCGCTGGCACTGCCGGAACAGGCCGCGCTCGCCGCATCGGCCGCCAAGCAGACCAGCCGCTCGCCGCTCGCCAGCGCGCGCGCGACGCTGAAGGCCACCGTGCCGTCGGGCAGCACGCTGCGCCCGGTTTCGGCCGCAAAGGCCACGACCGGCACCACCTCGGTCGGCTGGGCCGCCGGCGTGCCGGCCGAACCCGACCCGCCACCGCCGCAGGCGGCCAGCCCGAGCGCCAGCCCGACGCCGGCAAGTTGACTGCGCATCGCGCTCCATGCCGCCCGGCCCCCGCCGGCGACAGCTGCAAATTGACCCTGCATGTTTTTTCCTGTGCAGCTGGCGGTGTTCAAGCCAGCAGTTTCTCGACCTGCCGAAAATGCGCCTCCCACGTGAACGCCTTGTAGGTGGCGATGCGCGCGAGTTGCGCCTCCCGCAACGGGGAGTCCGGCGCTGTGTAGCCGAGGATAGTTCGGCGCCAGCCCGGTCCGTCCAGGGCAGGACAGTAGTCGGGCACATCGCCGGCAATCTCGCGGAAAACGGGTAATGGCGACGCCAGCACCGGCACGCCGAGCGCCAGCGCCTCCTGCACCGGCAGCCCGAAGCCCTCGGCAAACGACGGCAACAGCAAGGCGCGTGCCCCGGCCAGCCAGCCGAGCGCCTCCTCGTCGTCGGCATCGTTGCGTTCCAGCACATGGCCGCGCAATCGCTCGCAGCGCTCGAGCATGTCGATCACCTGCTCGCATTCCCAGCCGCGCCGGCCGACCACCACCAGATCGGGCGCGGCATCGCCCAGCTCCAGCACCAGCTCGCGCCACAGGTTGAGCAGCAGCAGATGGTTCTTGCGCGGCTCGATGGTGCCGAGCATGAGGAAATGCGGCCGGCCCGAGCCGGTGGCGCGCGGCGGCGGCAGCGCCGGCAGCCGGGCATGGCCGAGCGGCGCCGCCGCGCTCGGCGGCAGCGGCAGTTGCAGCCGCGCCGCGAAGGCGCGCACCTCGTCGAGCGTGGCCTGCGAATTGCCGATCAGCGCCTGCGAATGCCGCAGCGCGCCGAGCAGCCGGCGCCGGTGGCGCTCGGCCTCGCCGGGCCGGGCGTACTCGGGAAAGTCGATGGGGATGAGGTCGTGGATCATCGTCGCCACGCGCAGGCCCTGGGCCCGCGCGGCGGCCCAGGCGGCCGGCGAGTCGAGCCACAGATGCGCGACGTTGAGCAGCCAGCCGCCCTCGCTGGCGCGCGGCGGCGCCAGCCGGCGCCCGAGCGCGCCGACCCAGCCGCCGGCGGTGCGGCCCAGATTGCCGGCGGTGCGGCCGAGCCAGCCGCGTCCGGTGCTGCCGGCCGGCAGGCGCGGCGCGCGGCGCAGATTGGCGGTCTCGGCCGCCGCCTCGGCCAGAAAGCCGTGGGTGAAGGCATTGAGATCGCGCGCCGACAGCGCCGAGAAGGCCGAGTCGCGCCAGACGCAGAGCTGGCCGCCGCGCGCCAGCGTCCAGTTGGCATAGGCCAGATTGACGCGGTCGATGCCGGTCAGGCCGATGCCGTCGGCACGCCGGCGAAACAGCCGCGTGACATCGCAGAAGACGGGCGAAGCGGGCATGACCAGACTCAGCCGCGCGCGGGCGGCGCCACGCCGAGGCCGGTGTAGAGCGCGGTCAGCCGGGCCTCGTAGGCGGCGGCGTCGAAATGCGCCGCGCGCGCCTGACCGGCCAGCGACAGCCGGCGCCGCAGCGCGCTGTCGCTGTCGAGCGCGACGATGCCGCGCGCGATCGCCTGGCTGTCGTAGGGATCGACCAGCAGCGCCGCATCGCCGGCCACCTCGGGCAGCGAGCTGGTGCTGGACGACAGCACCGGCGTGCCGAGCAGCATCGATTCCAGCACCGGCAGCCCGAAGCCCTCGTACAACGACGGGAACAGCGTGGCCTTGGCGCCGCGGATCAGCGACACCAGCACCGCGAACGGCACGTAGTCGATGTGCCGGATGCGCGGCCCGCCCGCGCCGGCCACGCCGGCCAGATGCGCATTGAGCAGCCGCATCTCGTCATCGGCCTTCCAGGCCAGATTGCCGACCACGATGAGCGGCGTGGTCACGTTGGTGGCCAGATAGGCCTCGACCAGCCGGGCCAGATTCTTCTTGGGCTCGATGGCGCCAAAGAACAGGAAATAGCCCTTGTGCTCCAGCCCGAACAGGCCGCGCAGCTCCTTGCGCACCACCTCGTCGGGCTTGGCCAGCAGCTTGGGCGGCACCTCGACCGTCTGATAGGTGTTGATGACCCGGTCTTCCGGCACGTCGAGCAGGTCGAGGATGTCGCGCCGCGAGCACTCCGACACCGTGACGATGCGATCGCCCGAGGCCACCAGCTTGCGCAGCATGCGCAGATAGCGGCGCTTGTTGTCGAGCGTGGTGTAGGGCAGGCGCAGCGGAATCAGGTCGTGCAGCGTGTACAGGTTGATGGCGCCCGGCACCCGCAGCGGGATCGGATAGGTCCAGTGCATCACCGCCGGCGTCTCGGGCAGGCGCACTTCGCTGATGCGGCGCGTGAGGTTGAACACCCGGTGCGCGCGCAGGAACAGCCCGCGCTGATTGCACAGCTGGTCGAAGTGCGGCAGCCGGCCGCGATGGCTGTCGCGGATGACGCGGCCGGTCACCGGCACCTCCACCGCCCTGAAGCCGCCGAGCCGCGCGCGCGCCGCATCGATCCAGGTATTGCGGATGCGCTTGAGCGCGCTTTCGGCCGGCGCGCGCGAGTCGAAGAACATCGCCTCGCGCAGCAGCGCATCGCCACGGTCGGGCGACCACTGGCCGTAGAGCACGCCGACGCGATAGCCGAGCTGGCCGAGCGACTGGCTCAGGTTGCGCGAATAGGTCGCGATGCCGGTGCCCTTTTCCAGGCTCAGGTTCATGCCGTCGAGCATGACGAGCGGGGCGGTCTTGGGCTTGGGGAGCATGGGCAGCTTCAGAAAACGAGGTTCGCGAGGCCGGGTTGCAGCGGTACCCGGGCGGCGAGCGGATCGACCACCGGATCGAAGGGGAAGGCGTCGACCAGCGGGCGCGCATCGTAGTCGAGCGGCGTCCAGACCCGGTCGATGTCGGCGATTAGCGCCTCCCAGTCGGTCGCGACGCTGCGGCGCTGGCCGTAGAAGTTGTGCTGGCGCGTCGAGCCCGAATTGAAGAATTCGAGCGTGCGGCGGTCGAGCAGCGTGCTGGGCACGGCGCCGGCGGCAAATGCGCCGGCCGGCACGCCGGGCTTGGAGCACAGCGGCAGGCAGGGAATGCCGAAGGCCTCGGCGATCACCACGCCGTGAAAGCTGCGCGACACGATGCGCTTGCACGACAGGATCAGCCGCAGCTTGGCCAGCAGCCCGGCCAGATCGGCCGTGTGCCAAGTGTTGATGATAGCGACCGAGTCGCGCAGCGCATCGGGCAGGTCGAAGCACACCCACTCTTCCTTGGGCAGCGCATCGGGCGCGGGCGCGCGCAGGTCGCCGATGTGGGTGATGACGCCCAGCTCGTAACGCTTCTCGACCGGCTCGTCGAACATCGCCGGCAGCAGCCAGGCCGGCTCGCCGAACACCGCCGGCGCGTCGACGCCGACGCGGCCCAGGCATTCGCGCGAGATCGGGCCGCGGGTGGCGCGGATGTCGTAGCGGGTGTGCGGCACGTTGTGGACCATGAGGTCGGGCCGGTAGCAGCCGGTGCCCCAGATCACCGCCTGGCCGTTGCGGATCGCATGGCCGATCGAGCCGATGCCGACCAGCTTGGCCACGTCGGCGCCGAAGTCGGTATGCCGCACCGGCCGGCCGGCCAGATTGGCGACGATGAAGGCGCTGAGCGCATCGCCCAGGTTGGCGTGGCCGCCGCTTTCCTCCCACGAGCGCGCCCAGCACAGCCGGATGGCGCCGTTGTCGTCGAGCAGCGCCTCGGCCGGCAGCAGGCCGCCGGCGCGCCGGCCGCTGTCGGGCTGGGCCGCGCGCAAGGCACGCGCATGGGTGTGGGCGGTGCGCGCATGCGCCAGCACCTGGTCGCGCGCCGGCCGGCGCAGCGTGCCGGCGCGGGCGCGCTCGACCAGCGCAGCCAGCTTGTCGGCGCCGTCGCGCGGCTCGATGAGCTGATCGGCCAGCTCGGGAAAGGTCGAGCGCAGCAGCCGGTCCTTCTTGCCGTGGCGGCGGTCGAACACCACGGTGGCGCGGCCGGCCGCCAGCGCCAGCACCGCGCCATGAAAGCGCGTGGTCAGCACCGGCTCATGGTTGCGCAGCACCGCCAGCGTCTCGGCCGGCGTCTTGCCGCGCAGATCGACCGTGACCAGATGCAGGCCGCGCGCCGCGAGCTGGGCGGCGAGCGTGCGCGCATGGCGCGCGTCGTCGTTGGACATGAGCGCAACCGCCGGCGGCTCGACCGTGTTGCCGAGCGCGCCGAACCAGTCGGCGACCGCCGGGCCGGCGAGCCAGTCGGCGAACGCCGGGTACTGGCCGAATTCGCCGATGAACAGCGGCGCGAGCGCGGCGCCCTCGGGCGGGCCGTCCTCGGCGCCGGGATGCTGGGCCAGCGCCCAGACCGGGTCGGCGCCGACGCTCGGGCTGCGGCCGGACAGCCGGCGCACCAGCTGGGCAGTGTCCTGGTCGCGCACGCTGACGGTGGCGCAGCGGCGCAGCGCCTCGGCGGCAAAGCGGCGCGATGGCGCATCGAGTTCGAGCAGCCGGGCGTAGTCCTGGTCGCCGACGGCCACCAGATGGCAGGGCAGCCCGGCGCGCTCGCACCAGAACACGAAGCGCAGATAGTTGGCGAGGTTCTGGTAGTCGGGCTCGCCCTGCTGCGACACGTAGAGCAGGCCGCCGCCGCCGACGATGACGCTGTCGACGCCGCGCAGCCGCGCCGGCTTGATGGCAAAGCTGGAGATGTCGGCGGTGTCGAACAGCCCGTCGTCGAGCAGCCGGGCGCGGATTTCGCCGGCGATCAGGTCGTCGCCGACATTGCCCAGGCCCGAGGCGCCGACGATGAGGGCGCGCCGCACCCCGGCGTCGCGCGGCGCCGGCGTTTCGGCGGCCAGCGTGCGGCAGGTAGCGAGCCAGGAGCGCAGATGACGTTGCAGCTCGGCGCCCGGATCGCGCGGCGCGGCTTCGAGGCTGCCGAGCACGAACACCTCGTTGGCGAAGCGGTAGTGGCGCGGCGTGCTGGCGGCGGCGCGCCAGTCGGGCGCCAGCGTGGCGGCCTCGTCCTTGTGACACAGGAAGGCCACGCGACCGGGCAGGCCGGTTTCCGAATATTCGAGCGGCCGGAAGCGCGGATGCAGGCCGTGGAAATCGGCCGGCGTCAGCACCCAGTCGAACTCGGCAGCGGCGGCCAGGGCGGCGTGCGCGGCGGCACGCCAGTAAGCGTCGTCAAACCACATGGATGGCCTTGGTCGGTGTCAGGCCCCGGCGGCGGGTGGCCAGCGCAGGGCAAAGGGCGCGGCGGCGGCGAGCGCGGCGAGGTCGATCTGGCGCTGCGGCAGCAGGCCGGCGGCGCCGGTCGCGCCGGCGTCGAGCGCCGCGTCGGGTCGCTGCTCGGCCAGCGCGGCGGCGAGCGACTCGGGCGTGAGCACGAAGCCGCGCGCCAGCCGCAGCGGCGCGGCGCCGTCGAGCCCCACGGTGATGAAGTAGTCGCGGAACTTGCAGCCGTCGCCGGGCAGGCCGCGGGCGCTGTCGGTCAGCTCGATCCAGCGCGCCGGAATGCCGTAGGCCTGGGCCAGGATCAGCCCGTGCAGCGAGCTGCTGACCACGGTTTCGCAGTCGTGCAGCTCGTCGATGAAGGCTTCGATGTCGTCATAGCCGGCGCGCAGCACCGAGATGCCGCGCACGCCGGCGCCGGCCACCAGCTCGCCGGCATTGGCGTAATGGCAGACCAGCCCGAGCTTGTGCGTCGGCCGGCGTGGCGCCGGCCGGTACAGCGCCGGCATGAACCAGGCCGGATCGCCATACACCTCGGGGCAGCTGCCGCCCGAGGCCAGCACCAGCTGGCGCGTGAGCGGCCCGCGCACCGCCAGATAGCGCGCGCGCGGATCGAGCCGGTCGGTCATGCGCGGCGTGCCGGCGCCCCATACCGTGGAGCCGGCGCCGGCCAGTCGCACCACCGAGCCGATCGCCAGCAGCCCCTTGGCGGCGGCCACATGGCGCGGCGGAATGCCGGCCAGCTTCTCGACCAGATAGGCGTTGAGGATGTCGCCGACATTGCCCGGATAGGGGCTCTCCATCCAGTACAGCTGCGGCCGGTCGGCATCGGCGATGCCGCGTTCGCGCGCGCGCAGGTCGGTGCCCAGACGCATCAGCCGGCTGCGCGCCCAGGCGATGTCGGACGGCGTGCCGCGTTCGAGCAGGTCGCGCATCACGGCGCCGGCGCGGTCCAGGTCGCCGCTCTCGTGCGCCGAATCGGCCTCGAAGCGGCGCGCATGGTTGACCGTGAACGGCTCGCCCTGATGCCGGCGCAGAAACAGCAGCGCGCCGGGCAAATCGCCGCCGCGTCGCAGCGCGCGCGCCAGCCGCAGCGCGACCGAGTCGTCGGCCGGATCGACCTCGTAGGCCTTGCGCAGAAAGAAGCGCGCATCGGTGCCGTTCCTGGCCTTCTGCGCGGCGGCGGCCTCGTGCAGAAACAGCGCCTTGCGCCGCGCCGGGCTGAACATCTCGGCCTCGTGCTGGGCCGTCTGCTTGCGGTAGAGCGGCACATTGCCGCTGCGGCCAAAGGCAAACGCCGGCCCGCTATCCGGCCCCAGCTCGGCCAGCTGGCCGCTGCCGCTCGTGCCGGACGGCGCGCCGTCCTCGGCCAGCACCAGATCGGGCGGCAGCAGCAGCACCGCCGGCATGCGGTCGAGCCGCTTCCACGCCGCCTGCAGGAAAAAGTCGTCGGTCGCGCTGGCCGGCTCGGCCGCCTCCAGCTCGACCATCAGATCGAGCAGCGCATGGCTGCGCGGCGTGTCGGCGAAGGCCAGGATCGACGGCTGGAAGAAGCGCGCCGTGGCCTGCGGATCGAAGCTGCGCAGATCGGCGAAGTTGCGCAGAAAGCCGGCCACGTCGAAGCCGCCAGCGCCGAACAGCGGCGCCGGATCGCGCAGCAGCCGGCAGTCGACATCCATCCACAGCACGGTGCCGCCATGCTTGCGCAGCATGTCGCGGTAGAAGCCCACCTTGCGCCGGCACAGCTCGATCCAGCCCTGGCCCGGCGCCGGATCGATGCGCACGATGTCGTGCGCCACGCCCAGGCGCGCGCAGTCGGCGCGCAGCGCCTCGGCGGCACGGTGGTAGTAGTCGTCGCCGCTGCTGAAGCTGACGACGACCGGACCGGCGGCACTGGCGCTCATGCGGCGCGCGCGGCTCAGGCTGCGGCCGCGACCGGCAGCGGCGCCGCCTTGACCGCGACCTTGAACTGGTCGAGGCAGACCGCCAGCGGCGAGCCGATGGCGCCGAGCTTGAGCGCACGCGGCGAGCGGGCGCTGCGCGCTTCCAGCTCGAAGGCGAGCGGCGTCGAGCCTTCGACGCCGGGCAGGTTCAGCACCAGCTCGGCCGGCGCGCGCGAGGCCTGGAGCCAGGACAGCTCGGCCACCACCGCGCCGTTGAGCCGCACGCGCAGCCGCTGCGGCACCGGCAGCTCGGCCGGGTTGTAGGGATGCAGCGACAGCTGCACCTGCACCTGGTCGCCGGCATGCGTGCCCGGCACCCGGGTTTCGAGCCGCGCGCTGCGCGCCGTCATCCACAGGCCGCTGCTGTCGCGGCGGTCGAAGCCGGCGCTGCGGAACAGCTCGGGCAGCAGTTCCTCGTCCACTTCCTTGAACTCGATGGCGCTGCCGGCCTTCACATGCGCGGTGACGGCCAGCGCGCGCACTTCCTCGGTCGGGAAGGTGGCGAGGTAGTCGTCGAAGCGCAGCCTGGGCAGCGGCGGCGGCGCGGTCTTGAAGGCGGCTTCGAGGCTTTCGGCCGGCTTCACGGCATAGCGGCCGGTGCCGTAGTAGTAGTCGTAGAACTTGAGCGAATCCTCGCCGCCGATCGAGGTGAGCCAGACCGCCGGAATGCCGAGCGCCTCGGCAAAGATGATCCCGTGCAGCGAGCTGGAGATGACCAGTTCGGCGCCGAGCAGATTGCCGATCAGGCCCATCGGCGTGTCGTCGACCGAGACGAACTGGCTGACGATCCCGAAATGCTCGCGCCGCATCATCAGGTCGTCGCGGTAGTGCGGAACGATGCGCACGCCGCGCGACTTGCCGCCGAGGGCGGCCTGCGCCGCCTCGATCTCGGTCTTGTAGAGCAGCGGAATCAGGCAGCCCGGATCGAAGACTTCGCGGATCTTCGAGGTGTCGATGCCGTTGCGGCGCAGGAAATCGACCGTGAGCGGACCGCGCACCGCATGCACCGACAGGTCGCTGACCTTCTTCTCGAAGCCCATCTTGCTGCCCTTGACGCCGGTGCCCCAGATCACGTCGCCGTCGCGCGCCGTGTGCAGCACCGAGCCGATCGACACCAGCTTGCGTTCGCCCGGCTTGGGCTGCTGCGGCCGGATGCCGCTGATGCGCTCGACGATCTCCATCGAGGCGATGTCGCCGAAGTTGCCGATGGCGAAGCGGCGCTTGCCGACCTGGCCGTCGAAGGCCTTGTCGACCGCATCCCACCAGAACAGCGGCAGGCCGACGCGTTCGGGCGGCAGCTCGGGCATCGGCTCGTCGGTCACGGCCTCGCCGGCCGCCGGCAGCGCCACGCCCTGGCTCAGCCCGTAGTCGCGCTTGACCGGCTTGAGGCTGGCCAGCACCGCCTGCAAGGACACCCGCGCGACCGCGCAGGCCTCGTCGTTGATGCCGTAGGAAATCACCACCTCGTCGCCGTTGACCACGAAGCCGCAGGGATAGACGACCTCCTCCACCTCCTTGTTGAGGCGCGGCATGTCGAAGGTGGTGCCCTTGGGATTGGGCAGCTCGAACGGCTCGGTCGAGGCGGTCAGCACCTCGAACGGCGCGCGCGGCGCGAATTCATAGAAGCAGGCGCGATAGCGCCGGCCGGTGCGGGTCTTGTAGCTGGAATGCGCGATGGTCAGGAAGCGGCCGTTGACCAGCACCGGCTGGGCGCTGCCGCGCAGTTCGCCGAACAGGTTCTGATAGCCGCTGTGCCAGCGCGACACCGCCGCCTCCTCGGCCAGCAGGAAGCGGTCGCCCTCCTCGCGCACCGACAGCACCTCGTGCGGGCAGAGGCCGTAGACCGCCCACAGCTTCGACTCGGCGGTGAACAGCATCCAGTTCTTCTCGATCGGATCGCGCCGCGCGCGGTAGATCTCGCGCGCCGGCGCCACCGGCCGCAGCCCGGCGGCATCCATGCGCGCGATGAACTGATGGTTGCGCGGCCGGTTCGCGCCGTCGTTCCAGATGAGATGGATCGCGCCGTCGAGCACCAGATAGCGCGCATCGGCATGCCACTGGAGCGCGCGCTCGTTGAGGTTTTCCTCGTCGGCAAAGCGGATCAGGTCGGACAGCGGCGTGACCGAGCCCGGCACGATCTCGAAACCGCGCGTCAGCCGGCAGGCCGCCAGCCGGCGGATCTCCTGCTTCTCGTGCACCACGCGATAGGTCATCGCAAAGCCGTCGCCGAGCGCGATCAGCGTGGGATTGAACACGCGGAAGCCCTCGTTGGGCGCCGGCGCATCCACATCGACCATCACCTCCTCGATCAGCACTTCCAGCAGTTCGCCGGTCTCGGGATCGCGCACCTCGATCTGCTTCGGCTCGGGTGGCTGGATGTGCCAGGCCTCGGGCACCAGGTCGGCGTTGTTGAACAGCTTCATGCCGACATCGCCCGCCGACTGATCTTCGGTCTTGGCGCCAGAAAACGGAAAGTTGAGCTTCATGAGCAATATCTCGATGGAAAGGCGTTCCGCGCTGCAACACGCAGGCGAATCGTCGATGACTGACAGGCGCGATGCGGTTTGAATTGTCGGCGTGCAAGGCCGCTGCTCGAAGGAAGACTTGCCGGCGACAGGCGTAGCGTCGCCGGCGCCGTCACACCGACGGCTGCACGAAATCCCAGTGCGCGCGGAAGAAGCGTGCGCGCCGGAAGCCGGCGTTGTCGGCCCCGAGCAGGCGGCCGGCCCAGTGCTGGGGAATGTCGACATCGGGCAGGCCGACCGCGAGCACCCGGCCGTTGCGCACGATGCCGACGCTGTCGTCCTCGTTGTCGAGCGCGCGGATATGGGTGTTGGCCTTGGCCACGCCGAGCGTCACGCCGCCGGCCGGAAAGCTGCTCAGCGCCCATTCGCGCAAGGTGTAGTGGGTGCGGCCGAGAAACTCGTGATGCGCCCAGTCGCTGCTGGAGAACTCCAGCCCGATGGCCTCGGCCACGCCGGGCAGGATCGGCGTGCGCACGCCTTCCTGCACCTCGATGGCCTGGCTGCCGTAGGCCGGATCGAGCGTGAGCCCGGCCAGCCGCGCCAGCTCGCGCACCACATGCGCATACAGCGCATTGCTCGGATGGTCGGGCGTGAGAAAGAGCTGGCTGCGGCGGTAGTTGGCGAGGATGAAATCGGAAATGCTCACGTCCACCGCGCACTCCTGCTCGCGCTTGCGCAGCTGCTCGGTGGTGAGCTCCATCATCTGCGGCATGGCGGCGGCGAAATGGCGCGGCTCGAACAGCGCGCCGTAAAAGCGCTCGAACGCCGCCGGATCGCTGGCCGACTCGAGCATGCCGGTCAGGCCCAGCACCGAGCTCAGGCCCCATTCGGCGAACCGGCCCCAGGTGCGTCGGCGCGGCGTGGGCCAGTAGCCGGCCCATTGCAGCCACGGGTACTTGATGAAGGGCCGGCCGATGCGCCGGCAGGCGTCCTCGAGGTGGACCGTGTTCCAGTCCTCCTTGTTGAGGATGGGATTGAAGACGACCAGGTCGTAATGAGCCAGACGCTCATAGGGAAACGGCGTCTTGGCGGCGATGAGCTGGTAGTTGGTCAGCGTGTCGAAGCGATGCTCGCCGAGCGCATAGCGGTCGAAGATCCGCTTGAGCGCGCCGGCATGGCAGCCGCCGTAGATGAGCACCTTCATTGCGGGATCCGGTCGTTCCGTTGGGGTTTCACAGATTGAGCACCACGCGCGCCGCCAGCGCGATCTGGAACAGGATCTGGGTCATGTCCTTCCAGATCTGGCGCGATTTCACGTCGATCTTGGGCAACACCAGAATCTGGTCGCCCGAGCGCACCGCGCCGGCCTTGGCATCGAAATGCCAGGCGTCGGCCTCGCCCAGATCGGCAAAGCTGCCGTTGTTGTGCGCCACCACCACGCGCGAGCTGCCGGCGTTCTGCACGAAGCCGCCGGCGCCGGCGATGTAGTCGCGCACGCCCAGCTTGGGGTCGTAGGCGATGGCGTTGGGGAACAGCACGTCGCCGCTCACCAGCACCAGGCCGTCGCGCGCCGGCACGTTGATGACATCGCCGTTCTCCAGCAGCAGATCGTCGCGCGCGCTGCTCTCGGCGATCAGCACCTGGCCCGAGGGCTCGATCTTGCGGGCCCGGTCGACCCATTGAAGGATCAGCGCCGCCTCCTCGCGCCGCAGCGCGGCCTCGTCGTTGGTGCCCGAGCGCGCGGTGAGCACGCTCACCTCCAGGCCGTGCAGCGCGGTTTCCAGCATCTGCTTCTGGCGCAGCTTCACGCTGGCGCGAAAGAGCTGGATGTTGTTGCGATCGGAGCGGTCGGAGAAGCGGATCCGCTGCATCACGTCGCCGAGCCGGCTGCCATAGGGCAGCACGTATTCCTGAAGACTGTCGTGCTCGCCCTGCACCCGCACGGTGATGATCCCGGGCTTCTTGTCGGCGGTGAACTCGATCTCGTCGCCGTTGACGAGATTGAGCTCGGCGGTCTGGTCGAGCGCGTAGTACTCGGTATTGGTCACGGTGCCGGTGTTGCGCACCACGCGCACATGGGTGGCGGCGGGCATCGGCCGGGCCAGCCGCACCAGCTCGGCCACGCCGATCTGGCGCCCGGCAAATTCGAAGCGGCGCGCATTCTCGACCAGCCCCGACACCTTGAAGGTGCTGCGGCGCGGGCCGACGAAGATCACGTCGCCGTCGGCCAGCTGCACCGGCTGCATGCGGCCGTCGAGCAGGAAGTCGTAGAGGTCGAGCCGGCTGCGCAGCGTGCTGCCGCGCTTGATCTGCACATCGAGAAAGCTGCCGCGATCGAGGTCGATGCCGCCGGCCTGGTCGAGATAGTTGAGCGGGCTGTCGAGGCTGGTGCCGCCGTACAGGCCGGGCCGGTTGACATAGCCGCCGACGAAGACCCGCACCGGCTGGGCCGCCGCGAGGTTGGCGTAGCTGCTCACATTGGCGCGGAACACCCGCGCCACGGCGGTCTCGACCACGCGCTGCAAGTCCTGGTTGCGCACGCCCAGCACCTGCACCGGGCCCACATGCGGCAGGAACAGATTGCCCTTGGGATCGACCGGCACCCGCGCATCGAACTCGAACGCGCCCCAGAGCCGGATCTGGATCAGGTCGCCGACCGCGATGGCGTAATCGGCATTGAAGTTCGAGGCGCTCAGCCGCGCGAACGAGCCGGTGAACAGGTTGGCGCCGAAGGTGTCGCTGGCGAGATTGGCCGAATAGTCGTAGCCGGCCGGCGCCGGATTGGTCGGCACCACCGGCAGCCCGGGCGCCGCCGCGGTCAGCGGCGCGGGCAGGGCGGTGCTCGGCGTGGGCGTCGGCGTGGCCGGCAGCAGCGCCGGCGTGGCCGACGGATTGCTCTGGGTGCTGCTGGTGGCCTGACTGGCCGGGGCCGGCGGCGCGAACAGGCCACCCAGCTGGGCCCGGGCCGGACCGGCCAGCAGCGCAAGCGCGGCCACGCAGGACAGGATCAGTCGTCTCATATCAGTCTCGGTGCTCGGAAATGACCGCCATCAGCAGATGGACGATGGCCGCCAGCAGAAACGCCAGCAGCGCAAAGGCGGCGATGTTGTAGAGCCGGCGCGGCTCCATCGAATACTGCGGAACCGTCGGCGCCTGGAGCACCGACACCTTCTTGAGCGTGCGCGCGGCCTGGATGCGACCCTGCTCCAGCGCGCTCAGCGCGGTCTTGTAGACATCCTGGTCGAACTGCGCCGCCATGCTCAGGCGCTGATATTCCTCGACCGTCTGGTTGAGCGGCGTGCCGCTGCTGGCGGTCAGACGCAGCCGCTCCTGCGCCAGCTGCTTCTGCACCGCCGCGATCTGGAGATTGATGTCGACGATGGCCGGGCTGTCGGGCACCAGATAGCCGAGCAGCGCCGACTTGCGGGTATTGAGGTCGGTGAGCTGGCCGTCGAGCCGGTTGACGATGCCCACCACGTTCTCGGCGGTGTTCTCGGGCGCGGCCATGCCGTGCTCGTTCTGGAACGCCAGCAACTTCTGGCGCCCGGCCAGCGCGCGGTCGCGCATCTCGCCGACCTGGCTTTCGAGGAACCTGACCTGCACCTCGGCGAGCCGGTGGCCGAGCAGGTTCATGTACTGCTCGCCCTCCTCCACCAGCGCCCGGGCGATGGCGGTCGCCATCTCGGGCGTGTAGGCCTGGACCCGCAGCAGCAGCAGGCCCGAGTAGTCGTCGTACTCGACCGCCACGCGCGACTGGTAGTAGCTGTAGAACCATTCGATCGAGCTGTCGCGCGCATACAGCCGCGACAGCGGATCGCGCGACGGATCGCTGTAGTGCTCGCGCAGATGCAGCCGGGCATCGAGCTTTTCGAGCATGTCGACCGACAGCAGATGGTCGCGCAGCAGCATCTGGTTGGGCCGGTCGCCGCCACCGATGCCGCCGAGCAGGCTGGAGAAATCGACCGACTGGCCGCCGCCCGGCATGTCGGCCTGCTGGATGATGACGTGGGCCTCGGACACATAGCGCGGCGAGGCGATCAGCCCCCAGTACAGCGCCGCCAGCAGCGTGGCCACGAAGGCGGCGGTGAAGGCCGGATAGCGGCGCCAGCGGCTCTTGCGCCGCGCCGCCGGCGCGATGTCGGGCAGCAGATTGCGCGCGGGCGCGGCCGGCGTGGGCGCCGGCGCAGCGTCGGGCAGGGTGACGTCCTTGCTCATGGAGACAGCTTTCCGCTTTGTTGGTGGGCGCTCAGCGCCGCGTCGATGTCGTCGAACCAGTCGGCCCGGCCGTCGTGCAGCCAGATGCCGGCGCTGCAGAACTCGCGCAGCACGCGGGGCCGGTCGTGCACCAGCACCAGCCCGGAGCGCGCCGCCAGCTGGCGGAAGGCGGCGGCGCTCTTCTCGCGGAAGGCGCCCTCGCCGATGGCCGTGACCTCGTCCGACAGATACACGTCGAACTCGAAGGCGAGCGACAGCGCGAACTGCAACTGCGCGCGCAGCGCCGGCGTGTAGCTGCCGACCGGCTGCTCGAAGCGCCGGCCCAGCTCGGAGAATTCATGGATCCAGGCCAGCCGCGCCGCATGGTCCGGATCGCGGCCTTCGAGCCGGCACAGGAACTTGGCGTTGACGCGACCGCTGAGTTGCAGATTGAGCCCGGTCGCCTTGCCGATCGGCCACGACACGCGGCAATCGTGCTCGATGCGGCCGTGCGTGGGCTGGTCGATGCCGGCCAGCAGCCGGATCAGCGTGCTGCGGCCGCTGGCCGGCGCACCGATCACGCCCACGCCCAGACCGGCCGGAATGGTCAGGCTCACGCCATCGAGCACCCGGTGACTGCCGCCGTGACCGCGATAGCGCATGCCCACATCGTCGAGCCGGATCATCGCGGCTTCGCCTTCAGCCGGTCGAGGAAGCGGCGTTGCAGCAGCAGGCCGAGGAACAGCAGCACCAGCGCGCATTCGTACAGATAGGCCAGGCTCACCTCGGGCGCGGCGTGATACATCGGCGAGAAGCCGTGCCGGATCAGCTCCAGCGCCTGCGCCACCGGATTGAGCAGCACCCAGCTGCGATAGGGCTGGGGCAGGCTCGACAGCTGCACGATCACGCCCGACAGGAAGTACATCGGAATCATGATGAAGCCGATGACGCGTCTGAAGCCCGGGATCAGCTCGCTGCCGACCGAGGCCATGAGGCCGAAGCCGAGCGCCATCAGCCAGGCGCCGAACAGCGCGCCGATCACCGCCAGCGGATCGGCCGGCCGGGCGTCGATGCCGAGCAGTTCGCCGATCACGATCAGCACCGAGAACACCAGCGTGAGCAGGAAGGCTTCGAGCACCGCGCGCACCAGCACGAAATCGACCGGCACGATCTGGCGGTAGAGGAACAGCGGCTGGTTCTGGCCGATGGCATTGGCCGACTGGGTGGCGATGCGCTTGAACAGCAGAAAGCCGAACAGCCCGGCCACCAGCCACACGGCGGTGTCGATGCCGCCGACCTTGCGCACCCGCACCACGGTCATCATCGTGACCATGAACACCGTGTGCACCAGCGGTTCGAGCAGGAACCACAGCCACGAAGTGCGGGTGGTGAGCAGCCGGGCGATGCCCTCGCGCAGCAGCAGCGCCTTCCACACCGCGATGCGCACGGCCCAGGACGAGCGTTGCACGGTCGGGCGCGGTACGGGCTGCGGGAAGACGGTTCGGCTCATTCAGCGGCTGGGATGACAGGGCTTGCAGGCGGCCGGCAGCGGCGCGGCCGGCGACAGGCGTGCGGATTCTAGCCGTGGCCGGCGCGGCAGCCGGCTCACTCGCGGAACGCCCGCCGCATCGCCGCCGTCAGCGGCTCGGAGAAATAGTCGAAGGCGGTGCGCTCGCGGGTGCGGATGAACACCTCGGCGGCCATGCCGGGCCGCAGCTCGATGTCGTCGGCGGCGAGCTGGGCGCGGTCGAGCTTGATGTGGCACAGGTAGTAGGGCGCGCCGGTGCGGCGGTCTTCGAGCGCATCGGCCGACACATAGACCACCTCGCCCTCGACCGTGCGCGCGGCGCGCAGCTTGATCGCGGTCAGCCGCACGTCGGCGCTCTGGCCGGTGCGCAGATGCTGGACCGCATCGACCGGCACCCGCGTCTCCACGATCAGCGGCGCATCGTCGGGCACCAGATCGAGCACCGGCTCGCGCGGGCCGATCGAGCTGCCCGGCGTGGTCACCTTCAGGTCGGTCACGCGGCCGGCCAGCGGCGCGACGATGAGCTTGTGGTCGGTCGCGTCGCGCGCGGCGCGCAGCCGCTCCTCGATGTCGACGATGCGGGCCTGGCTGTCGCGCAGATCGTTGCTGGCTTCCTGCACCTGACCGTCGCCGAGCGTGGCCAGCCGCAGTTGCAGATCGGACAGCGTCTGCGCCGCCTTGGCGGTCTCGGCGCGGTTGTCGTCGAGCCGCATGCGGTATTCGGCCGCGCTGCGCTGGAGCGTGAGCACGCGCACCTTGTTGACATAGTTCTGTTCCAGCAGGCGCTGGTTGGCGGCGGTTTCCTCGTCCATCAGCGCGAGCGCCTGGGTGCCGGCGGCGAATTCGCGCTCGCGCGCGGCGAGCTGCACGCGCACATCGTTCATCTGCTGGCGCGTGAGCGCGGCCTGACTGTCGAGCCGGGCGCGGCGCGCCTTGAACAGCGCCAGCTCCTGCGCCACCGCCGCCGCCATGCGCGGCTCGTGGCGGGCCCGCGCCACGAGGTCGGCCGGCGGCGCCCAGCTGGTGGCGAGCGCGCGCTCGGCCATCAGCCGCGACGCCTTGAGCTGCTCGGCCGCGAGCTGGCCGGCGAGCGCATCCTCGTTGGCATCGAGCCGCACATCCTCCAGCTCGACCAGCGGCTGGCCGGCCACCACATGCTCGCCCTCGCGCACGAGGATGGCCTTGATCGTGCCGCCGTCGCGGTGCTGCACCGTCTTGCGCTGGGTATCGACGCGCACCGTGCCCTGGCCATAGGCGGCGCCGCTCAGCGGCGCATACAACGCCCACAGCAGCAGTCCGCCGACGATGACCAGCGTGGTCCAGCCGCCCAGCGCGATCAGTCGGCGCACCTGCCGGTCGAGCGGATCGACCTCGATGGCATCGACGACCGCAAGCTCCTGCATCGCGCTCATTGCCGGATCTCCTTCACATTGGTCGCGGCGGCCACTGCCGGGCTGGCGACCTGATTGGCGGCCTGATTGGCCGCCGCCTTCACGCCAATGCGCTCGATGGCGCCGTCGCGCATCACCACCACGCGGTCGGCCACCGCCAGCAGCTTGCTGCGCTGGGTAATCACCACCACGGTCGTGCCCTCGGCCTTGAGGCCGGCGATGGCATCCATCAGCGCCTGCTCGCCAGCCTCGTCGAGGAAGGCGTTGGGCTCGTCGAGCACCAGGAAGCGCGGCCGGCCGTAGCAGGCGCGCGCAAAACCCACGCGCTGGCGCTGGCCGCCCGACAGCGGCGCGCCGCCCTCGCCGAGCGGCGTGTCGTAGCCGCCGGGCAGCGCCACGATCAGCTCATGCACGCGCGCGCGTTTGGCCGCCTCCACGACCGCGTCGGCGCGGCCGCCCTCCAGCCGCGCGATGTTGTCGGCCAGGCTGCCCGGAAACAGCGAAATGTCCTGCGGCAGATAGCCGAGATGGCGCCCGAGCTGCTCGGGCGGCCACTGGCTCAGCTCGGCGCCGTCGAAGCGCACCCGGCCCGCCGTGGGCGCGAGCGCGCCGACCAGCAGCCGCCCGAGCGTGGACTTGCCCGAGCCGCTCGGGCCCACCACCGCCAGCACCTCGGCCGGCGCGATGTCGAGATTGAGGTCGCGCACGATGGCGCGGTCGCTGCCCGGCGCGCGCCAGCTCACACCCTCGACCGTGACCCGGCCGGTCGGCTCGGGCAGGCCGGCAAAGCGGCTGGGCAGCGGCGCCGCCAGCAGCGGCGTCAGCCGGCCCCAGGCGGCGCGCGCCTCGACCAGCAGCTTCCATTGCGCGACCAGCGATTCGACCGGCGCCAGCGCCCGGCCCAGGATGATGGTCACGGCAATCATCACGCCCGGCGACGCCTCCTGCTTGACCACCAGATACGCGCCGGTGGACAGCATCGCCACCTGCACGCCCTGGCGGAAGAAGCGCGTGAGGCTGCCGATGCCGCCCGCGACCGATTGGGTGCCGAGCTGCTCGGCATGCAGCCGCGCCTGGGCCGCGCGATTGCGCTCGATGACCGCGCCGGCCATGCCCATCGCGCGCACCACATCGCCGCCGCGCGCCACCGCGTCGAGCAGCCGGCTGGCGTCGCGACCGTCCTGTTGCAGCTTTTCGAGCCGGCGCCGGGTGAAGCGCTCGTTGGCGACCGCCAGCAGCACCAGGATCGCGGCGCTCGCCAGCGCCAGCACGCCGAGCAGGTTGTCGAACAGGAAGATGACGCCCATGTAGATCGGCATCCAGACCACGTCGAACAGCGCGATCACGCCCGCGCCGCCAAGAAAGGTGCGCAGCGAGGCCAGATCGCGCAGCGCATAGCCGGCCGGCGCGGCGCCGGCGGGGCGGTAGAACATCTCGCGCAGCAGATCGGCGCCAAGGCGCCGCTCCAGCTTGACGCCGGCCAGCGCCAGCAGCCGCGCGCGGACCATGTCGAGCACCAGCATCAGCAGCAGCGCCATCAGCGTGACGAGGCCGAGCATCACCAGGGTTTCGAGGCTGCGGCTGGCCATCACGCGGTCGGTCACTTGCAGCATGAACAGCGACGGCGCCAGCAGCGACAGATTGATGAGCAGGCTGAATGCCGCCGCCGCGCCGAACAGCCGGGCATGGTCGTGAATGAAGGTCTTCATGCCGAGGCTCCGGGACGGGCGGGGTGGCGCGCGGCGCTCATGCGGCGCGCCCGGCCGCGAGATTGCGCACCAGTTGCAGCAGCTGCGGCAGGCAGGCGCCGCGCAGGTCGTACTGGGCGATGGCGTCGGCGCGGGCGCGCGCGCGGCGTGCCCGGTCGTCGTCGCTGCCGTCGAGGATGGCGACCAGCGCCGCCGCGATGCCGGCCGGATCGAAGAAGTCGACCAGCCGCGCGTTGACGCCGTCGGTCATGGCTTCTTCCACCGGCGCGGTGCGCGAGGCGACCAGCGAGCAGCCGCAGGCCATGGCTTCCATCGCCGACCAGGACAGCACGAAGGGATAGGTGAGATAGACATGAGCGCGCGACACCCGCAGCAGATCGAGGTAGCGCGCGTAAGGCAGCTTGCCGAGGAAATGCACGCGCGCACGGCCCGGATGATCGGCGATCGCGGCTTCGTGGATCGCCCGATAAGTCTTGCCCTCGGGCGGCTGACGGCCATAGCTGACCTCGTCGCCGCCGACGATCACCACGCGCGCATTCGGCCGCGCATCGAGCAGCGCCGGCAGCGCGCGCATGAAGCTGTGGAAGCCGCGATAGGGCTCCAGGTTGCGCGCCACGTAGGTCACCACCTCGTCGCCGGGCGCCAGCTCGCTGCCGTCGGGCAGGGCAAAGCGCGCCTCGGCCGACGGCGCCACCACGGCGGTATCGATGCCGTCATGGACCACGCGGATGCGGTCGCGGAAGAAGGCCGGGTATTGCGCGCGCTGCCAGTGGGTCGGGCTCAGGCCGGCATCGGCCTGCTCCATCGCAATGAGCTGCACCGTGTTGCGGATGCGCAGCTTGAACAGGTCGTCGGGCGAGGCCGGGAATTCGGGATCGAAGCCGACATCCGAGCCCTCGGCGCGGTAGAAGAATTCGAGATAGACCAGCAGCCGCGTGGCCGGGAACACATCCTTGACGAACAGCGCCTCGCCCCAGCCCGGATGCGCCACCACCACGTCGGGCACGAAGCCCTCGGCCTTCAGCTCCAGCAGCCGGCGCACCACCGCCTGGCCGCGCCGCACGCCGGCCTCGGTGCTGCGCAGATAGTGATGCGTGCCTTCGCCGGCGCCGCGCGGCGCGGCATAGCCCACGAAGCGCAGCCGCGCCGGCGGCGGCCCGAGCCGGGCGATGGCGCCGTCCTCGCCGATGCAGACCACTTCATTGGCCGGCTCGGCGGCGATGGCGGGCGCCAGATGCTTGAACTGGCCGGGGAAGTTCTGGTGGATGAACAGGACGCGCATGGGCTCGGCTGGCTCGCCCGGAGCGGGCGGATTCGTTGAACTTGACGGGCGGCGCGGCGGCAACCCGCCGCCCCCCGAACGCGGCCGCGAGCGTCGCACATCGTGCTGACGGCAGGCACGCGGCAGGCCAATGCTGTCGTGGCGCGAACGCGTCGAAATTCAGGCGAACAGGCCGAAATCCGTCACGGCGAGACTGGCGCTGCCGGTCACCACGCCGAGCAGCGTCAGCTCGTCGGCCTCGACCGCCGCATCGGCGTCGGTGCTGACAAAGCGGAACAGCGCCGAGCTGCGGCCGTCGTCGACCACGAACAGACGCGCATCGCCCACCGCAAATGCGCTGTCGGCGCTGCCGATGACCGCGCCCACCTCGGCCGCCGAGATGGCGCTGTGCCAGTCGCCGGCGCTGGCGAAGTCGCTGGCCAGATCGGCGCGCAGCACGACCAGCTCGGCGGCTTGCGCAAAGCTGCCGCCGGCCTCGGTCTTGACCGTGGCGCCTTCGAGCAGGCTGTCGCCGTCGCCGACCAGCGCGCCCTTCACCTCGATGCGGTCGATGCCGCCGACGAAGTCGCGGATCTCGGCGCCGGCGGCAAAGAAGAAGCCGGCATCGGCACCGACCGCGCCGGCACCGCTGCCGCTGTCGAAGCGAAAGCGGTCGAGCGTGCTGTCGTCGGCCGACTCGTCGGCGGATGCGCCGTAGACCAGCTCGCTGGCCACGGTCAGGCTCGCGGGCGCATCGACCACGCCGATGAAGAGCGTGTCGCTGCCGGCGCCGCCCTCGATGCTGTCGTTGCCGGCACCGCCGGCGATGCTGTCGTTGCCGTCCAGGCCCAGCAGCCGGTTGGCGGCGGCATTGCCGGTCATCGTGTTGGCCAGCTCGTTGCCGGTCAGGTCGCGCGCCAGACCGGCGGGCACGAACTCGGCGGCCACCTCGGCCGGGCTGCCGGCCAGCGCATGGACCCGGGCCCAGGCTGCCAGCGCCGTCGCCTCGGCCGCCAGCCCCGAGCCGAGCAGCGCCAGATTCTCGACGCCGCCGAGCGCCTCGGCCGAGCCCGAGATGGCGAAGATCGCCGTGTCGCTGCCGGACGAATCGTCGCCGCCCGCCAGCAGCTCGCCCGCTGCCGCCTCGGCCGCGCCGCCGATCAGATAGATGTCGTTGCCGCTGCCGCCCAGCAGCACCGAGGTCTCGCGCGCGATCAGCACATCGCTGCCGTTGCCGCCTTCGAGCACATCGGCATGGCCGTCGGACGCGATGGCGCCGAGCGCCAGTCCGCCGGCCAGCGTGTCGTTGCCGCCGCCGCCGGTCAGATGGTTCTCGCCGGCATTGCCCACCAGCACATTGGCGCCGGCATCGCCGCCGCCGAGCTGGGCCGTGCCTTCGAGGATCAGGTTCTCCACATTGGCAAAGCCCGCCAGCCCCAGGTCGATGCGCGCATGCACGGTGTCGTCGCCGGCGCCGACCGCCTCGACGATCACGTCGTCGGTGTTGTCCAGGTAGTAGTGATCGTCGCCGGCGCCGCCGGCCAGCGTGTCGATGGCCTTGTCGTCGCGCGTGAAATCGTTGAACTGGCCCGCGCCCACGCCGGGCACGGCGAGCGGCGTGGCCAGCCCGCTCAGGCCGCCGTAGAGCGTGTCGTTGCCGTCGCCGCCGGCGAGCGAATCGGCGCCCAGCCCGCCCACGACGATGTCGTTGCCGCCCAGGCCCGAGACGACATTGGCGCCGCTGCCGCCGACGATGAAGTTGTCGAGCCGGTTGCCGGTCAGCGCGGCGCCATCGGTGCCGATGTAGAGCAGGTTCTCGATGGTCGAGGCGAGGCTGCCGACATTGATCGTGGTCTTGCTGCCGTAGAAGCTGTCGTTGCCCTGGCCGAGCAGCTCGATCACCGAATCGGCGGCGTTGATGTAGTACAGGTCGTCGCCGGCGCCGCCCACCAGGGCGTTGCTGCCGCCCTCGCCGATCAGCAGATCGTTGCCGTCGCCGCCGATGAGCGTGTCGTTGCCGCCGCCGCCCAGCAGGGTGTCGTCGCCGCCCAGGCCGTTGAGCCGGTCGATGCCGGCGCCGAGCGATTGCAGCTGGTTGGCGGCGCTGTCGCCCACCAGCGAGACGGCAGCGCTGCCGTTGTAGAGCAGCCCTTCCACGCCGGCCCAGCGGCCGAGCCGCAAATCGAGCACCGCGCCCGCGCTCTGCACCGTGTCGAAGCCGCCGCCGGCCAGTTCCACCACGCGGTCGAGCGGATCGTCGATCACGTAGAAGTCGTTGCCGCTGCCGCCCACCAGCGTGTCGATGCCGCTGCCGCCGTCGAGCATGTCGTTGCCGGCGCCGCCTTCGAGCAGATCGTTGCCGCCAAAGCCGAACAGCGAATCCGCACCCGCGCCGCCGCTCAGCGTGTCGGTGCTGGCGCGCGCATCGTTGGCGCGGATGAGGTTGTTGAGCGAATTGCCGACCAGCCAGCTGGCGAGCGTGCCGGTGTAGCTCAGGTTCTCCACCTCGGCGAAGGGCAGCAGGCTGTAGCGGCCAAACACGTCGAGCACCGAGCTGCGGATCGTGTCGCGGCCGCCGTCGGCCGCTTCCACCACCTGGTCGCGCAGGTGGTTGACGACATACACATCGTTGCCGAGCCCGCCGGTCATGAAATCGACGCCGCTGCTGCCGTTGAGGGTGTCGTTGCCGCTGGTGCCGTTGAAGGTGCTCACTGCTGTCTCCGGTGGATGTCTTGGATGCGCGCGTCAGGCAAACAGCTGGAAGTCTGCCGCCGTCAGCGCGCTGTCGTTGTTCACCACCGCCAGCAGGCTCAGTTCGCTGGCGCTCACCACGGCATCGGCATTGGCGCTGACAAAGCCGAACACCGCCGAGCCGCGGCCGTCGTCGACCACGAACAGCCGCGCATCGCCGACCGCGAAGGCGCTGTCGGCCGTGCCGATGGCGGCCGTCACGCCGGCGGCGGCGATGCTGCCGCTCCAGCCCCAGTTGTAGGAAAAGCTGTCCACATCGGCCCGCACGAACACGATCTCGGCCGACCTGGCGAAGTTGCCGCCGGCAAAGTCCTTCTCCTGGGTAAAGCCGAGCGTGGCGTCGCCGTTGCCGACCAGCGCGCCGTCGATCCACAGATAGTCGGCGTCGTTCTCGAAATCGCCGATCTCGATGCCGCCCCTGAAGCTCGCCGTGCCGGCCGAGTAGCCGGTGGCGCTCAGTGCGTCGAAGCGGAACAGGTCGAGCGCGTTGTCGCCGCCGCCATAGCTTTCGCCGCCCCACAGCTGGGCCGTGCTGCCGCCGCCCGGCGCCAGCGCATAGAGCACGTCGGCATCGGCGCCGCCGGCCAGCGTGTCCACACCGCCGCCGCCAAAGATCAGGTCGCTGCCGGCGCCGCCGCTCAGGCTGTCGTCGCCGGCATCGCCGTAGAGGACGTCGTCGCCGGCCTCGCCATAGAGGTAGTCGCCGTCGTCGCCGCCGTGGAGCGTGTCGTTGCCGGCGCTGCCGTGCAACTGGTCGTAGCCGCCGCCGCCGTCGAGCGAATCGGCGCCGTCCGAGCCTTGCAGCCTGTCGCTGCCGGCGCCGCCGAGCAGGGTGTCGTTGCCGCCGTCGCCGTTGGCGGCGAAGGCGGTGGCGTAGATCTCGTCATTGCCGTCGCCGCCCAGGATCAAATCGCTGCCGGCATTGCCGCTCAGCGAATCGTCGCCGCTGCCGCCGTCGATGCTGTCGCCACCGGCGCCGCCGGCCAGGGTGTCGGCGCCGGCATAGCCGCGCAGCGTGTCGTCGCCGCTGCCGCCGGAGAACCAGTCGTTGCTGGTGTTGGCCGCGCCCAGCGTGAACAGGCGCGCCGTGCTGCCGGTGTAGCTCAGGCCCTCGATGCCGGCATAGCCGGCGTAGCTGGTGACGCTGTCGCTCTCGACGATGTCGAGTCCGCCGCTGCCGGTCTCGATCACGCTGTCGGCGGCGTCGATGCGGTACAGGTCGCCGCCGTCGCCGCCTTCGAGCGTGTCGACGCCCAGGCCGCCGTCGAGCGTGTCGTTGCCGGCAAAGCCGTAGATGTGGTCGTTGCCGCCCAGGCCGCGCAGCAGATTGGCGCTGTCGTTGCCGCCGATGGCATTGGCCTCGTCGTTGCCAGTGAGGTCGGCGAACGCGGTGTACAGCGCCGCCGAGCCGCTGCCGGCCACGCCGATGGCCACCGCCAGCGCCGCCTGCGCCTGCGCTTCCACGTCCAGGCCCGAGCCGTAGAGCAGCAGCGTCTCGACGCCGTCCATCGCCTCGGCCGAGCCGGTGTTGGTGAAGATCAGCGTGTCGTTGCCGCCGTCGTCGCTGCCGCTGATGACCGCGCCATAGCCGGCATCGACCAGATACAGGTCGTCGCCGGTGCCGCCGAACAGCACCGACGACTGGCGCGCGATCAGCACATCGGCGCCGCTGCCGCCGTCGAGCACATCGGTCGGCGCGCCGCCCATGCCGAACCAGCCGCCGCTGACCGCGCCGAGCAGGGTGTCGTTGCCGGCGCCGCCGTCGAGATAGTTCTCGCCCGAGCTGCCGACCAGGATGTTGGCCGCCGCCGTGCCGGCGCCGAACCAGGCCGTGCCGTCGAGCACCAGGTTCTCCACATTGGGCGCGTCGGTGAGGTCGTAATCGACCAGCGCCACGACGGTGTCGCTGCCGCCGCCGGCCGCCTCGACCACCCGGTCGTCGAGGTTGTCGAGCACATAGCGGTCGTCGCCCAGGCCGCCGACCAGCGTGTCGGCCACGCCGTCGTCGAGCAGCTGGGTGAAGAACAGCGCGTTGTCGCCGTAGACGCCGTCGAGCTTGTGGCCGGTGTCGCCGCCGTAGAGCGTGTCCTTGCCGTTGCCGCCCAGGATCGAGTCGGTGCCGGCGCCGCCGAACACCACGTCGTCGCCCACGCCGGCCGAGATGATGTTGGCGCCGGCGCCACCGACGATGAGGTTGTCGAGCCCGTTGCCGGTGAGCGCGATGCGGGTCGCGCCGGTGTAGATCAGGTTCTCGACGCTGCCCGACCAGCCGGCGCGGTTGATCGATGCAATCAGGCCGACAAAGCTGTCCTCGCCCTCGCCCGCCGCCTCGGTCACCGCGTCGCCGGCGGTCACCTGATACACGTCGTCGCCAATGCCGCCGATGAGCGTGTCGTTGCCCGCGCCGCCGTCGAGCGTGTCGTTGCCGGCACCGCCCAACAGCCGGTCGGCGCCGGCCGACAGCGATTGCACGAGGTTGCCGGCGGCATTGCCGACCATGGTCACGGCGGCGCTGCCGGTGTGGACGATGCCCTCCACATTCACCCAGCGGCTGGCGCTGATGTCGAGCACGATGCCGTCCGACTCGACGATGTCGAAGCCGGCATTGGCGGTCTCGAACACGCGGTCGCCGAGGTTGTCGACGAAGTAGCGGTCGTCGCCGCTGCCGCCGATCAGGCTGTCGGCGCCGGTGCCACCGTCGAGCCAGTCGGCGCCGCTGCCGCCTTCGAGCCGGTCCTTGCCGCCGCCGCCGAGCAGCGTGTCGTCGCCGGCACCGCCGTAGAGCGTGTCGGCCGTGCTGCCGCTGCCGGCCTGGATCAGATTGTCGAGATCGTTGCCGCGCAGCCGCGCCGCGCCGGCACCGGTGAACACCAGCGCCTCGACATTGGCGTAGCGCAGCAGGCTGAAGCCGCCGCTGCTGTCGAGCAGCGCGGTGCGCACGCTGTCGAAGCCGGCGCCCGCCGCCTCGACGATGCTGTCGCGCAGCGAATTCACCAGATAAATGTCATTGCCCAGACCGCCCGCGAGCGTGTCGGCGCCGCTGCTGCCGCCGAGGGTGTCGTTGCCGTTGCTGCCGGTGTAGGTGGTCATGCGGGCTGGCTCCTGGAACGCGCTGGAAATCGCCGAAGTTGGCGCGCCGGCATCCTGGCCGGCAAGACGGGACATTGCGATGACGGCCGGCGGGCGCTGGCGGGCGACGGGTGGCGCGGGCAATCAGCCAGCCATCGGCCCGAAATCATCGCGCCGGCATGCGCAGCGTGGCCAGCAGCCCGCCGCCGGCGCGCCGGCTCAGCACGATGTCACCGCCCTGCGCCCGCATCAGGTTGCGCGCGATCGCCAGCCCGAGCCCGGTGCCGCCCGAGGCCCGGCTGCGCGAGCCCTCCACCCGATAGAACGGCTCGAACACCCGCTCCAGCAGTTCGTCGGGCAGGCCGGGGCCACGGTCGGCGACGCCGATGCGCACCTCGGCGCCGGCGCGCTCCAGCGTGATGTCGGCCGCGCCGTCGCCATAGCGCAGCGCGTTGTCGAGCAGGTTCTGCAAGGCGCGTTGCAGCGCGCGCGGCGCCGCCGGCACCGCCTGGCCGAGCTGGCCGGTCACGGTCACGCGGGCGCCGGTATCGGCCGCGTCCTCGGCCAGGGTGGCGAGCAGGCGGTCCAGGTCGACCGGGCTGCGCGCCTCGTGCAGCTGGGCGCTGCGGGCGTAGTCGAGCCCTTCGCTCACCAGCGCATCCATCGCCTCGATGTCGGCGATGAAGCGGGCGCGCTGCGGCGCCGCCTCGGGCAGGTTCTCGGCGCGCAGCCGCAGCCGGGTCAGCGGCGTCTTGAGGTCGTGCGATACCGACGCGAGGATTTGCGTGCGCTCATCGAGATGGCGCCGGATCGCGGCCTGCATGCGGTTGAAGGCCGAGGCCGCGCGCGCCACCTCGACCGGGCCGTCCTCGGCCAGCGGCGGCGCATCGAGGTTGACCGACAGCGCCTCGGCGGCGCCGGCAAACCGCCCCAGGCTGCGCGTCGCCACCCGCGCCAGCAGCAGCGCCAGCGCGCCGATGACCAGCAGCAGCAGGCCCAGATAGCCGAGCACATCGACCGGCGGCGGCACCGAGTTGGGCGGCGGCGTGTCGAACAGCAGCATCAGCTGCTGCCGGCCGTCGAGCTCGATGGCGATGCCGGGCAGCGGCGCCGCATCGGGCGCAAGGCGCGCCAGCACCGGCCGCGCCGGCCGCATGTCGCCGGCGGTGTGCAGCCGCGCCTCGACGATGGCGAGGCTTTCGAGCACATCGGGATGGGCCAGCGGCGCGAGCGGCGCATCGGCCGGCAGCAGCGCCAGCCGGTAGTAGCCGCGGTTGAGGCGCGGCAGCCAGTCGGCGCGCCGCTCGGGCGGCAGGCTGCGCAGAAACTCGCGCACGAAATCCACGTCGGCGGCCATGAAGGCGTACATCTGCATGCGGGTTTCATGGCCGCGGATGAACAGCAGCGCGCCGAAGCTGGCCAGCTGGATCGTCAGCACGGCGGCGCCGAGCAGCAGCAGCAGCTGCGCGGCCAGGGTGTTGAAGCGGCGCGGCAGCCAGCGCCGGCAGGCGGCGGTGGCTCGCGCACCGGGCGCCGCGCTCATTGCGGCGCCCCGTCGGCGCCGAGCGGCGCGACCGCCTTGCAGAACACATAGCCCTCGTTGCGCACGGTCTTGATGTAGGCCGGCTCGCGCGCATCGTCGCCGAGGCGCCGGCGCAGCCGGCTCACGCGCAGGTCGATGGCGCGGTCGTAGGCCTCGGCCTCGCGGCCGGCCAGATGCGCGAGCAGCTGGTCGCGGCTGACCACGCGATTGGGATGGTCGAGGAAGAAGCGCAGCAGCCCGTACTCGGCGCCCGACAGCGGCGTGACCGCGCCGCGCGCATCGACCAGCACCCGCTCCACGGTGTCGAGGCGCCAGTCGCCAAAGCCCAGCCAGCGCGCCGGCTCCTCGGCCGCGAGCGTGCGCGGCAGCATCCGCGTGCGCCGCAGCACGGCGCGGATGCGCGCCACCAGCTCGCGCGGCACAAAGGGCTTGCCCAGGTAATCGTCGGCGCCAAGCTCCAGGCCGACGATGCGGTCCACGTCGTCGCCGCGCGCGGTCAGCATCACCACCGGCAGCAGCGCATGCGCGCCGGCGCGCAGCCAGCGGAACAGGCCGATGCCGTCCTCGCCGGGCAGCATCAGGTCGAGCACCACCAGATCGACCGGGCCGGCCGCGAGCGCGGCGCGCATCTGGCGGCCGTCGGCGGCGCAGCTCACGCGGAAATCCTGCCGCGCGAGGTAGTCGCCGAGCAGGTCGCGGATGTCGGGATCGTCGTCGACGATGAGGATGTGGTCGGGGCGGGGCTGCACGGCGCTCGGCTCGGGAATGGGCTGGGGCGATTCTGGCGTGCCGGCGCGGGCTGCGCGGCGCGACCAGCGGCCGCCATGTATCGCAGCGTATCGGCCGCGCGGCGCGACACGCGGCAATACAAGAAGCCCGCGCCACGACAAGCCGGCGATACATGCGGGCGCTGCAATGCGGGCCATCGCAACCCTCGCACCGGAAGCCCCATGAACAAGCTCGTCCTGCTCGCCGCGCTCGCGGCAGCCGCCACCGGCGCCCGCGCCGCCGACCTCAGCGTGGACATCGACGGCGTCGCGTCGCAGCGCGGCCATCTGGCGGTGGCGCTCTACAACCGCGCCGACGGCTTTCCGGCCGAGGCCGGCGGCGTGCAGGCCCAGCGCGTCGCGCCGGCGGCCGGCCGCAGCTCGGTCGTGTTCCGCAATCTGGCGCCGGGCAATTACGCGGTGGCCGTCTATCACGACGAGAACGACAACCAGAAGCTCGACCGCGGACTGTTCGGCATCCCGAAGGAGCCCTACGGCTTCAGCAACGATGCGCGCGGCACCGCCGGTCCGCCCGAGTTCCGCGATGCGCGCTTTGCCGTGGGCGAGGCGCCGGTCGCGGTGACCGTGCGCCTGCGCTGAGGAGCGCCGCCATGACCTTCGCCCAACTGGCGCGGCTGGCCGGCACGCCGTCCGCGACCGAACTGCCGGCCGCCGAACTGCGGCCCGCCGCCGGCAGCGGCCCCATCGCCCGGCTGCGCCGCGTGAGCCGCACCTACGGCGCCGGCGCCGCCGCCGTGCCGGCGCTGCGCGACATCGATCTGGCGCTGGCGCGCGGCGGCTTCACCGTGATCGCCGGGCCGTCGGGCAGCGGCAAGAGCACGCTGCTGCAACTCATCGGCGCGCTCGACCGGCCCGATGCCGGCGGCAGCGTCGAGATCGACGGCACGCCGCTCGACACGCTCGACGACGATGCGCGCGCCGATTTCCGCGCGCGCCGGCTCGGCTTCGTGTTCCAGAACTTCAATCTGCTGCCGGTGCTGACCGCGCTGGAAAACGTCGAATACCCGATGCAGCTGGCCGGCGGCAGCGCGGCGGCGCGGCGCGACCGCGCGCGCCAGCTGCTCGCCGAGGTGGGCCTGGCCGGCAAGGAAGACCGCCGCCCGGGCGAGCTGTCGGGCGGCCAGCGCCAGCGCGTGGCCATCGCCCGGGCGCTGGCCAATCAGCCGGCGCTGGTGCTGGCCGACGAGCCGACCGCCAACCTCGACCGCGCGACCGGCGCGGAAATCATCGCGCTCATGCGCCGCATGCAGCGGCAGCTGGGCACGAGCTTCGTCTTCTCGTCGCACGACGCCCAGCTGATGAGCCGGGCCGATGTGCTGGTGGCGCTGGTCGACGGCCGGATCGCGGGAGCGCAGCCATGAACACGCTCGATCTGGCCTGGCGCAACCTGCTGCGCAACCGGCGCCGCAGCCTGCTCACGCTGGCGGCCATCGCGGTCGGTGCGGCGGCCGTCGTGATCTTTGGCGGCTATGTGGCGGCCACGATCAAGGCGGTGCGCACCGAGACCATTCGCAACTCGGGCCATCTCACCGTCGCGGCGCGCGGCTGGCTCGACTTTGGCCGCGCCGATGCGGGCCGGTTTGCGCTGCGCGATGCCGACGCCATCGTGGCCCGGCTGCGCGCCGATCCGGTGCTGGCGCCCATGCTGGCGGTCGTCACGCCGGTGCTGCATGTGCAGGGCGTGGCCGGCAATTTCGCGGCCGGCACGTCGAGCAACTTCATCGCGAGCGGCTGGCGCGCCGACGAGCGCCGCCAGATGCTGGCCTGGGACGACTCGGGCCTGCGCATGCCGCCGCTGGCCAGCGCGCTGCGCGCCGACCGGCCCGACAGCGGGACCATCGGCTTTGGTCTGGCACAGCTGCTGGGCCTGTGCGCGGCGCTGGAAGTGCGCGACTGCCTGCCGCTGCCGCCGCGCGACGACGCCGCCGCGCCGGCCATGGGCGCCGAGCTGGCGGCGCTGGTCGCGCGCAATGCGGCCGAGGCGCCGCAGGCGGGCGTAGCGACGGACGCCACCGCCGCGTCGGCCGGCCAGCCCGCCACGCCGCCCGATCCCGACGTGGCCATCGAGCTGCTCGCGGCCGGCACCGGCGGCGCGCCCAACATCGTGCGCATGCGCGTCGACCGGGTGGAGCGCAACGCGATGCGCGAGCTGGACATGATGCAGATCGCGCTGCCGCTGCCGCTGGCCGAGCGCCTGGTGTTCGGCCCCGACGGCCACGGCGCCTCGGCGATTGCGGTGCAGCTGCATCGCACCGCCGATCTGCCGGCGGCGCGCGAGCGCATCGCCGCGCTGCTGGCCGACCGCGCCCAGCCGGTCGAGATTCACGACTTCGGCACGATGAATCCGCAGTACGGCCAGATCGTCGGCATGTTTGCGAGCCTGTTCGGCTTTGTGGCGGTGCTGATGGCGGTGGTCACGCTGTTCTCGGTCGCCAACGCGGTCAACATGGCCATCGGCGAGCGCATCGGCGAGATCGGCACGCTGCGCGCCATCGGCCTGCGGCGCGCGCAGATCCGCCGCATGTTCGTGCTGGAGGGCGGGCTGATCGGCGCGCTCGGCGCGGTCACGGGCGTGGTCGCGGCCACGCTGATTGCCGAGTACGGCATCAACCACGCAGGGCTGACGTGGACGCCGCCGGGGCGCGCGCAGGCGGTGCCGATCGGCGTCGATGCCTTCGGCTCGCCCGAGCTGCTCGGGCTGGCGGTGGCGCTGCTGGCGCTGCTGGCCTGCGTGTCGAGCTGGTGGCCGGCGCGGCGCGCGGCGCGGCTGGAAATTGTGGAGGCGCTGCGTCATGTGTGATCGCCTCGACCCGCGCCCCATCGATGCCGGCCGGCGGCGCCTGACCGGCGCGCTCGGCGCCGGCGCGCTGCCGGCGCTCGGCCTCGGCACGCTCACGCCGTCGGCGGATGCCGCCCAGCCGCGCCCGGCCGCCGAGCTGCTCGCCGCGAGCGACGCGGTGCGCAATCCGGCCGGCAGCTTCTCGCTGCACACCGCGCTGGCCGAGTACCGCGCCGGCAAGCTGGTGGCCAGCTCCTCGCTCGCGGTGTATGCGCGGCCGGCCGGCGACGGCAGCGGCCAGTACCGCAACCTGGTGCGCTTCATCGGCCCGGCGCGCGACGCCGGCAAGCTGATGCTGCGCAACGGCCTCGACCTGTGGTTCTACGACCCGGCGGCGCGCAGCGCGGTGCGCATCTCGCCGCAGCAGCGGCTGCTGGGCCAGGCCAGCAATGGCGACGTGATGACCACCCGGCTCGCGCTCGACTACCGCATCGACGCCGACACGGCCGAGCCGCTGAAGGATGCCGACGGCACCGAGCGCGCGACGCGCCGGCTGCATCTGGTGGCGCAGCGCGACGACGTGCCCTATGCGGCGGTCGATTTCTGGATCGACGAGCGCGATGCGCGGCCGGTGCTGGCGCGCTATTTCACCGCCGAGGGCCGGCTGCTCAAGACCGCCTGGTTCCGCCGCTTTCAGCTGGAAGCCGGCGTGCTGCGGCCGACCGAGACCGTGATCGTCGACGGGCTCGATCCGGGCTGGGTGACGGTGATGCAGACCGGCGGCTATGTGGCGCGCGACATTCCCGAGGAATGGTTGCAGCGGGATTACCTGCCGCGGTTTCGGGGCGAGTGATGGGGCGGCATCGCGTCGCGGCCGCGCTGCTCGCGGTGCTGGCAACGGTGGCACGCGCCCAGCCGATCGATCTGCCGTCGTCCGCGCCCGACCTCGCCGCCGCGCCGCCCGAGACCGAGCGCCTCGTCCCCGGCCTGCGCATCGAACTCGGCCAGCAGCGGCTGCGCTGGCGCGAGTCGGCCGTCAGCCAGCCCGCCTTCGCGTGGCGCGAAGCGCTCGACTACCGCAGCGAGCGCGACGCCGGCCGCTGGCGCTTCGGCTTCAGCGACCGGCTCGAAGCGGCGCAATTCGCCGGCCCGGCGCCGGCCGACCAGACCCGCAACGCGCTGCGCGAAGCCTGGGCCAGTGTCGACGCGGGCAGCGGCGTCTTCCTCGACGCCGGCCGCATCAACCAGCGCCAGGGCCTGGGCCAGGGCTGGAACCCGAGCGACTTCCTGCGCGCCTATGCCGTCGTCACGCGCAGCACGCAGGACCCGGCCAGCCTGCGCGAGAACCGGCTCGGCACGGCCCAGCTGCGCGCGCAATGGCTCGGCGCGGCGGGCTCGGCCCAGCTCGCGCTCATCCCGCGTCTGAGCCGGCGCGCGACGCTGTCCGATGCCGATTTCGCGCCCGGCCTGGAGCGCACGAACCGCCGCGCCGGCGCCCAGTTGCGGCTCGCGCCGCAGCTCGACGAGCGCAGCAGCTTCGACGCCGTGGCGCAGCTGCGCGAAGGCGGCGCGCCGCAGGTCGGCGCCAATGCGTCGCGGCTGATCGGCGACGCCGTCGTGGCCTATCTGGAATGGAGCGGCGGCAACCGGCCGCGCTCGGCGCCGCGCGCCACCAGTGCGGCAGGCGCGGCAAGCGCCGCAAGCACGCCGCCGGCCTTCGATGCCGCCGATCCCGCCGCGCCGCGCGGCTGGGCCGACCGCTGGGTCGCCGGCGCCAGCTGGACCACGCCCTGGGAAGTGCAGCTCACGGTCGAGCGCTGGCAGATGAACGACGCGCCCGACGCCGCCGGCTGGCGCGCGATCCGCGCCGGGCTGGTGTCGCCCGAGGCCGGCGCCGCCTACTCGGCCTGGCGCGCCGATCTGGCCGAACGCGGCCTGCCGACGGTGCGCGCGAGCTGGTTTGCGCGCGCCGCCTGGGACCGCGCCTTCGGCCGCGCCGACCTGGATTTGTCGGCCTTCGCGCGCGTCAACGGCTACGACCGCAGCCGCTTCTGGCAGGCCGAGGTGGCCTGGCATGCGAGCGAGCGGCTCAGCCTGCGGCTGGCGCTCAATGCCAGCGCGGGCGCGGCGGGCAGTGAATTCGGCAGAGCCAATTCGCGCGCGAGCTTGCAATCCTGGCTGCAATGCTGGTTTTGAATTGGCATATCGTGAAATCGAGGGCGAACATCCAGCCGGTGTGCGGGCACCAAACCGGAGTCGCCCAATTCAGGCTTGCATATTCCACTCATTGGGGTGAATCGAGCCACCGACATTCGGCACGCCAATTTCGCGATGCGAGTCGAAAAAGGGCTGGCGCATTGCCCGGCAATCCGGCAATTGCGAATGTGATTGCGTGCTTTGCCGGGCAATGCGCCCACCGAATCCGGCGGCGGCAGGCGGCGCTCGGCGCCTTGGCCACGCAAGGCATTTCGGCATTCGGCCGACAATCCGGGCGCGATTGCAGCGGCAATTGCATTGCAGGAAGTCATTTCGCAATGCAATTGCCGCGACCGGCTGCAATTCCCGGCGTTCCATATTGCGAATCACGGCCGCAATGCCGTTTCGATTCAGCCAGCGGCGCGGAATTGGCACCGCCCTCGATTGCGGCGCGCCGGCATTGCCAATCCGGGGCAAGCCGATAAGGTCGAGCCGATCGATTGCCGCGCAGGCAATTCAGCCGATCGGCGCCAGATCGATCCGCAAGCCTTCGAGCCAGGGCAGCGTCGAATGGGCGATCGTCGCGCCGCCGTCGGCGCCGATGCGGCCGATCGACACTTCCAGATCGGCGAAGGCGATCAGCTCGGCGCGCCCGGCGTGGCCTTCGGCACGGGCGCGGCGCGCGCGCAGGGCCGGGCTGGCCGGCAGCGCGCGGTCGCGCACGCGGGCAAACCAGCTGCCGGCGCGCAGCAGATGCACGGCGCCCTCGGCGGCATGGCTGACGCCGCCCGCGCTGCCGGGCTCGCGCCGCCACAGTTCGTAGTACTCGGCCAGCGCGCCCCATTCATGCAGCGTGTCGCCGGCGAGCGCATTGGCGCCGAGGTCGGGCGCATCGCCGAGCGCGAAGTCGATCTGGCGATCCCAGCAGCACAGCCGGCCGCCCTCGGCCAGCCGGGTGATGCCGGCGAAGGCGCGCTGGCCGGCGAGCCAGTGCAGCTGGGCGTCGGTGCAGGCGGCAAAGCCGTCGACGCCGGTGAAGTCGGGCCGGTCGGGCGGCAGTTCGAGGTCGGCATGCCAGTCGGCGGTCTGGAGCCAGAAGCGGCGCGTGGCGGCGTCATGCACGCCGGGCGCCGCGAGCAGATCGCGGCGCCAGACGCCGAGGTAATCGGCGCCGACGCCGGCGACAAGCGCGGGCAGCGCGGCGGCAGCGCGCAGGGCGGGCATCGGCGGCGTGCCGGGCGGGACGGAGAAGCTGGCGGTCATGGCGACGGGCGGGCGGTGGCGGATGCGCGGGATTATCGGGAGCGCACCGCCGGCCCCGCGCGCTGCCGGCGGGGCGGCCGGTTTGCCGGTCCGGACGGCCCGGGCGACTGAACTAAACTCGCCCGATGCTTACCCTCGCCCTCTCCAAAGGCCGGATCTTCGAAGAGACCGTGCCGCTGCTTGTCGCCGCCGGCGTGAACGTCACCGAAAGTCCGGAGTCGTCGCGCAAGCTCATCCTGCCCACCAGCGACCCGGGCCTGCGCATCGTCATCGTGCGCGCCAGCGATGTGCCCACCTATGTGCAGTACGGCGGCGCCGATTTCGGCATTGCCGGCAAGGACGTGCTGATCGAGCACTGCGCCGAGCATGGCGACGGCGAAGGCCTGTACGAGCCCGTGGACCTGAACATCGCCGCCGCCCGCGTCAGCGTGGCGGTGCCGGCCAGCTTCGACTACGCGGCGGCCGTGCGCCGAGGCGCGCGCATCCGCGTGGCCACCAAGTACACCGCCATCGCGCGCGAGTTCTTCGGCGCCAAGGGCATGCATGTCGACCTCATCAAGCTCTACGGCTCGATGGAGCTGGCGCCGCTCGTGGGGCTGGCCGATGCCATCGTCGACATCGTTTCCACCGGCAGCACGCTGCGCGCCAACAACCTCGTCGAGGTGGAAGAAATCATGCGCATCAGCTCGCGGCTGATCGTCAACCAGGCCTCGCTCAAGCTCAAGCATGCCGAGTTGCAGCCGCTGATCGATTCGTTCCGGCGCGCGGTCGAAGGCTGATCGCGTGGCGGCGCCGACGCGCTGCCCACGATTGGCTGGCGGCGCTCACGCCGCGCCGGCGCCGCCCGTCCGCCGGGGCGCTTGCAGCATCCGCTCCCGGCACCATCCTCCGTCTTTCCCTCGCAGACCCGCCACCGCCATGTCCGCCCCGCTGATCCACCGCCTCGCCACCACCGACGCCGACTTCGCCGCCAAGCTCGACCATCTGCTCGCCTTCGAGGCCGAGACCGACGCGGCGATCGAATCCGCCGTGGCCGGCATCCTGGCCGACGTGCGCAAGCGCGGCGACGCCGCCGTGCTCGACTACACGCGCAAGTTCGACCGCGTGGAAGTGGCCGACATGGCCGCGCTCGAAATCACGCAGGACCAGCTGCAGGCCGCGCTCGCCGCCATCCCGGCCGAGGTGCGCACGGCGCTCGAAGCCGCCGCCGAGCGGGTCCGCGAGTACCACGCGATCCAGCTCGACAAGACCGCCGGCAGCTTCAGCTACCACGACGCCGACGGCACGCTGCTGGGCCAGAAGGTCACGCCGCTCGACCGCGTGGGCCTGTACGTGCCGGGCGGCAAGGCGGCCTATCCGTCGTCGATCCTGATGGATGCGATCCCGGCGCGCGTGGCCGGCGTGGGCGAGCTGGTGATGGTCACGCCCACGCCCGGCGGCCTGCGCAACGACACCGTGCTGGCGGCAGCCGCCATCGCCGGCGTGGACCGCGTGTTCGCCATCGGCGGCGCGCAGGCCGTGGGGGCGCTGGCCTACGGCACGGCTACCGTGCCCAAGGTCGACAAGATCGTCGGCCCCGGCAACGCCTATGTGGCCGAGGCCAAGCGGCGCGTGTTCGGCGTCTGCGGCATCGACATGATTGCCGGCCCGAGCGAAATCCTGGTCATCTGCGACGGCAACACCGCCGCCGTGCCGGCGCTGGCCGACTGGGTCGCCATCGACCTGTTCAGCCAGGCCGAGCATGACGAACTGGCGCAGGCCATCCTGCTCACGCCCAGCGCCGAATTCGCCGATGCGGTCGAAGCCGCCATCGCGCGCCTGCTGCCCACGATGCCGCGCCGCGACATCATCGCGACCAGCCTGCGCGACCGCGGCGCCATCGTCGTGGTACGCGATCTGGAGGAAGCCGCGCGCGTCGCCAACCGCGTCGCGCCCGAGCACATGGAAGTCAGCGTCGACGATCCGCATGCGCTGCTGCCGCTGCTCAGGCATGCCGGCGCCATCTTCCTGGGCCGCTACACCAGCGAAAGCCTGGGCGACTACTGCGCCGGCCCCAACCATGTGCTGCCCACCTCGGGCACGGCGCGCTTCAGCTCGCCGCTTGGCGTGTACGACTTCATCAAGCGCTCCAGCCTCATCGACGTGAGCGCCGCCGGCGCGCAGAAGCTGGGCCGCATCGCCAGCACGCTCGCGCACAGCGAAGGCCTGACGGCGCATGCGCGCGCCGCCGAGCTGCGGCTGGTCGACGAAGGCTGAGCGGCGCCGGCCAATCCGGCGCGGGCTCGCCGCGCCGGCGCCTGCCTCAGTCGTTGCGCTGGTCCGGCAGGTTCAGCGGCGGATCGTTGGGGCCGGGCAGCGTCGGCAGGCCGTCGCGGATGCGCTCGACCCGCACCTGCCCGCGCAGGATGAGCAGGCCGCGCAGCTTGTCGAGCCGGGCGCGCTGCTCGGCGTCGTAATGGTCGGACGGCGCCTCGATCAGCCGGTCGACCGCCGCCAGATCGTGCAGATCGAATCCGGCGTATTCCGCGTGGCGGCGAATCTCCAGATTCAGCTCCTCCACGTCACGCACGTAATGCTCGAGTTCGCTCACGGGCACCTCGCCTCGAATGCTGATTGATGCACCGCATCATAAGGATGCCGCCCCGCATCCGTCTTTCTGCCCGGTAACCGGCCGCGCGACGGCGACGGCGCACTCGCGGGTTTATGCCAACATCCGGCCCATCTCCGCTTTTCCTTCCAAGCCCGCCGCCCTTTCCGGCGCGCGCCGAGCCCATGACCAGCCCCAGCCCACGCATCGCGGAAGTCGTCCGCAACACCGCCGAGACGCGCATCCGCGTCAGCGTCAATCTCGACGGCCAAGGCAGCGCCAAGCTCGCCACCGGCATCGGCTTCTTCGACCACATGCTCGACCAGATCGCGCGCCACGGCCTGATCGACCTCGACATCCATGCCGACGGCGATCTGCACATCGACGGCCATCACACGGTCGAGGATGTGGGCATCGCGCTCGGCCAGGCCGTCGCCAAGGCGGTCGGCGACAAGAAGGGCCTGGTGCGCTACGGCCACAGCTATGTGCCGCTCGACGAGGCGCTGTCGCGCGTGGTGGTCGATTTCTCGGGCCGGCCCGGGCTGGTGCTCGACTGCAAGTTCACCGCCGGCAGCATCGGCGGGCTGGATACGCAGCTGGTGCATGAGTTCTTCCAGGGCTTCGTCAATCACGCGCTGGTCACGCTGCACATCGACAACCTGCGCGGCCACAACGCGCATCACCAGGCCGAGACCATCTTCAAGGCCTTCGGCCGCGCGCTGCGCATGGCCACCAGCCGCGACGAGCGCCTGGGCGATGTCATCCCGAGCACGAAGGGCATGCTGTGAGCGGGCGCATCGTCATCGTCGATTACGGCATGGGCAACATCCGCAGCGTCTATCAGGCCATGCGCCACGGCGCGCCCGAGGCCGATGTGCGCGTGACCAGCGACGCCGCCGAAGTGCTCGCCGCCGACCGCGTCATCCTGCCCGGCCAGGGCGCCATGCCCGACTGCATGCGCTTCCTGCGTGAATCAGGCCTGCAGGACGCGGTGCTGAAGATGGCCGAGACGCATCCGCTGTTCGGCGTGTGCATCGGCGAGCAGATGCTGCTCGACGCCTCGGACGAAACCCACGGCGATCTGCCCACCGGTGGCCTCGGCCTCATCCCCGGCCATTGCGTGCGCTTTCGGCCCGAGGACATGCAGCTGGCCGACGGAACCCGCCTGAAGGTGCCGCACATGGGCTGGAACAACGTGCGGCAAAGCCCGCATGCGATGTGGGCCGGCGTGGAAGACGGCGCCATGTTCTATTTCGTGCACAGCTTTCATGCGCAGGTGAAAGACCCGGCGCATTCGGTCGGCAAAACCCAGTACGGAGCGCCCGAAACGCCTGCCTTTACCTGCGCAATAGCGCGGGATAACATTTTTGCAACCCAGTTTCACCCCGAAAAGTCGTCGACCGCAGGGTTGACGCTGTACCGGAATTTCGCCTCGTGGCAGCCCTGAATCCTTCTGCTTTGGCCGCCCTCATCTCTGCCACCCGCGCCCCTTTCCCATGCTGCTGATTCCTGCAATCGACCTAAAAGACGGTCAGTGCGTTCGCCTCAAGCAAGGCGAAATGAACGATGCCACCGTGTTCTCGGAAGACCCGGGCGCCATGGCCGCCCACTGGCTCGCCCAGGGTGCGCGCCGGCTCCACCTGGTGGACCTGAACGGCGCCTTCGCCGGCAAGCCCAAGAACGAAGCCGCCGTGAAGTCGATCCTCAAGGCCATCGGCGGCCGCATTCCGGTGCAGATCGGCGGCGGCATCCGCGATCTCGACACGATCGAGCGCTATCTCGACGACGGCATCGACTACGTCATCATCGGCACCGCCGCCGTGAAGAACCCGGGCTTTCTGCATGACGCCTGCGGCGCCTTCGGCGGCCACATCATGGTCGGGCTCGATGCCAAGGACGGCAAAGTCGCCACCGACGGCTGGAGCAAGCTCACCGGCCATGAAGTCGTCGACCTCGCCAAGAAGTTCGAGGACTACGGCGTGGAAGGCGTGATCTACACCGACATCGGCCGCGACGGCATGCTCAGCGGCGTGAACATCGAGGCGACGGTCAAGCTGGCGCGCTCGCTCAAGATTCCGGTGATCGCGTCGGGCGGCGTCGCCACCGTCAGCGACATCGAGGCGCTCTGCGCGGTGGAAGACGACGGCGTCGAGGCCGTGATCTGCGGTCGCTCGATCTACACCGGCTCGCTCGACCTAAAGGCCGGACAGGCCCGCGCCGACGAACTGCGCGGCGAGAAGCCGGCCGCCTGACGCGCTGGCGGGCCGCCGCGCCCGCCGGGTTAGCATCGCCGCTTCCCCGACTTCCGCCGAAGAGCCTCCGACCGTGCTCGCCAAACGCATCATTCCCTGCCTCGACGTGACCGCCGGGCGGGTCGTCAAGGGCACCAATTTCGTCGAACTGCGCGACGCCGGCGACCCCGTCGAGATCGCCGCGCGCTACAACGAACAGGGCGCCGACGAACTCACCTTCCTCGACATCACCGCGTCCAGCGACGACCGCGACCTGATCCTGCATGTGATCGAGGCGGTCGCATCGCAGGTGTTCATTCCGCTCACCGTGGGCGGCGGCGTGCGCGAGGTCGGCGACGTGCGCCGGCTGCTCAATGCCGGTGCCGACAAGGTGTCGATCAACACCAGCGCCGTCACCAACCCGCAGCTGGTGGCCGACGCCTCGGCGCGTTACGGCGCGCAGTGCATCGTCATCGCCATCGATGCCAAGCGCCGCACCGGCGCCGGCGAATCGGGCTGGGAGGTGTACACGCACGGCGGCCGCAAGACCACCGGCCTCGACGCGATCGACTGGGCGAAGCGCATCGAAGCGCTCGGCGCCGGCGAAATCCTGCTCACCAGCATGGACCGCGACGGCACGAAGTCGGGCTTCGACCTGGAGCTGACGCGCGCGGTGAGCGACGCCGTCGGCATTCCGGTGATCGCCTCCGGCGGCGTCGGCGGCTTGCAAGACTTGGCCGATGGCGTGTCGATCGGCCGCGCCGATGCGGTGCTGGCGGCGAGCATCTTCCACTTCGGCCAGCACACGGTCGGAGAGGCCAAGCGCTTCATGGCCGCGCAAGGGCTGCCGATGCGGCTGTGATGCAAGATGGCAGTCGGGTGCGCTGCAATGCGGCACGCCCTGGCCGCACTACTCAAACGCTGCGCCACGCTCAACCCAACCCCGTCCACGCCATGAAAACCCAGCTCCGCCGCCTGCTGCGCGAATGGGCGCCGACCGCGCTCTTCCTCGCCTGCATGTTCGCCTTCCGCTCGGCCGCCGCCGACTGGTACCAGATCCCGACTGGCTCGATGCTGCCGACGCTGCAAATCGGCGACCGCGTGCTGGTGGACAACACCGCCTACAACCTGCGCGTGCCGTTCACCGACATTCACCTCGCCGAGCGCGCCATGCCGCAGCGTGGCGATGTCATCACCATGAAGTCGCCGGTCGATGGCGAGCGGCTCATCAAGCGCGTGGTGGCGGTGGCCGGCGACCGCATCGCGGCCTTCAACGGCCAGCTGACGGTCAACGGCGAGGTCCAGCCGGGCCATGCCGGGCATCTGGATTTCGGCCCATATGAAGTGCCGGCCGAGCATGTGTTCGTGATGGGCGACAACCGCGACAACAGCTTCGACTCGCGCTACTGGGGCCCGCTTCCGCTGGCCAATGTGCGCGGCCATGCGATCAAGGTGGTCGCCTCGCTCGACGGCCTGCTGCCGCGCGCCGACCGGCTGTGGGTCGACATCGCGAGCGCCGCGCCATGAGCCGGCACGCCCACGATTGCGCCGATCACGCCCAGGCCGGCGACTGGCTTGATCATGTCCGCTGGGACGACAACGGCCTCGTGCCCGCCATCGCCCAGGAAGCCGCGACCAACGATGTGCTGATGGTGGCCTGGATGAACCGCGACGCGCTCGCCGCCACGCTCGCCCAGGGCGAAGCCGTGTACTGGAGCCGCTCGCGCAAGCGCCTGTGGCACAAGGGCGAGGAAAGCGGCCACACCCAGCGCGTGCTCGAAATCCGGCTCGACTGCGATCAGGACGTGGTCCTGCTCAAGGTCGAGCAGCGTGCTGGCGTGGCCTGCCACACCGGGCGCCATTCCTGCTTCTTCGAACGGCTCGACGCCGGCACCGAAGCGCCGCGCTGGGTCGCGGTCGATCCGGTGCTGGTCGATCCGGAAAGCATCTACAAATGAGTTTCGACGCCAGTCTGCTGCAACGCCTCGCCGCCACCATCGAATCGCGCAAGGGCGCCGATCCGTCCACGTCCTATGTGGCGCGGCTGTTTTCCAAGGGCGAGGACGCCATCCTCAAGAAGATTGCCGAGGAAGCCGGCGAGACGGTGATGGCTGCCAAGGACGCCGAGCACGGCGCCAGGCCCGCCGACGAAGCCGCCCGCCTGCTCACCGGCGAAGTGGCCGATCTCTGGTTTCACAGCCTCGTCCTGCTGGCGCACCACAATCTCGGGCCGGAGGCGGTGCTGGCCGAGCTGGCGCGCCGCGAGGGGCTGTCCGGCATCGACGAGAAGGCGGCGCGCAAGGCCGCCAGCCGCGACGCCGACGAAGCCCGCTGAACCGCATCACACCAAGGGGACAGACATGACCGACTGCATCTTCTGCAAGATCGTGCGCGGCGAAATTCCGGCCAAGGTGGCCTATGAAGATGATGATTTCATCGCCTTCCACGACATCGCGCCGGCGGCTCCGGTGCACCTGCTGCTGATTCCCAAGCAGCACATCGCCAGCCTCGCCGACCTGCGCGAGGAGCACCGCGACCTCATGGGTAAAATGCTCCTCCTCGCCCCCAAACTGGCTGCCGAGCACGGCGCCGGCAACGGTTTCAAGACCTTGTTCAACACGGGCAAGGACGGCGGACAGGTGGTGTTCCACCTCCACATGCACATCATCGGGGGCCCCCGCCCCTGGACCAACGCGCAACTCATCGGCTGATGGCCGGCCGCCCCGGTGGCGCGCGCAACCCCTGAACACACAAGGAATCGACATGGGCAGTCTCAGCATCTGGCATTGGCTCATCGTGCTGGTCATCGTGGTGCTGGTTTTCGGCACCAAGAAGCTGACGAGCGTGGGCAAGGACCTGGGCGGCGCGGTGCGCGGCTTCAAGGAAGGCATGGCCGAAGGCAATGCCGCCGCTTCCACGCCGGCCGACGCGAAGAAGACCATCGACGTCGAAGCGAAGGAAAAGTGATCGCCACGGCGGCCTGTGCCGCCGCGTCCTGCAACTTTCCCCTCCTCACCACGGCAAGCGGCGATGCTCGATTTCAGCTTCGGTGAACTGACCATCATCGGCGCGGTTGCGCTGGTGGTGCTCGGCCCCGAAAAACTCCCCAAGGTTGCGCGCACCGTCGGCAGCTGGGTCGCCAAGGCCCAGCGCTACGTCAACGATGTCAAGGCCGACATCAACCGCGAAGTCGAACTGGCCGAGCTGCGCAAGATGCAGCAGCAGATCGAGGAATCGGCGCGCGATCTGAAGAAGACGGTCGACGACAACCTCCAGACCGTGCATCACGAGATCGACGCGGCGCGCCACGAAGTGCAGCAGCTCGCCGCCGAGACCGAATCGGCCGCGACCGCCGCCCAGGTCAACGAACCCTGGCCGATGCACAAGTGGGAATGCGACGAGCACAACGCCTTCGCACAGGGCGAGTTCGTCAAGCCGGCGCCCACCGTGGAAAGCCTGGCCGCCGAGGTCGAATCGCTGCGCGCGCTGCTTCAGGGCGGCGCCACCGTCGGCTTCAAGTACGCGCCGCGCGCGCGTGCCCTGCGCGTGCGCCGCGCGCTTCGCAGAACCGCCTCATGACCGAACAGCAGCAAGCCCCGGAAGAGAGCTTCATCTCCCACCTGATCGAGCTGCGCCAGCGCCTGGTGCGCGCGGCCATCGCGGTCATTGTCGTGACGCTCGCGCTCACGCCCTTCATGCAGCAGATCTTCGATCTGCTGTCGGCGCCGCTGACGGCCGCGCTGCCGGTCGGCAGCAAGCTGCTCGCCACCGGCGTGATCGCGCCCTTCGTGGTGCCGCTCAAGGTGGTGCTGCTGGTCGGCTTCGTGATCGCCCTGCCCTATGTGCTCTATCAGGCCTGGTCCTTCATCGCGCCCGGGCTGTACCAGCACGAGAAGCGCTTCGCGCTGCCCATCCTCACGTCGAGCTTTCTGCTGTTTCTGGCGGGGATGGCGTTCTGCTATTTCTTCGTGTTCGGCGTGGTGTTCAAGGCCATCACCGGCTTCGCGCCGGCGTCGGTGCAGGTAGCGCCCGACATCGATGCCTATTTCAGCTTCGTGCTCGGCATGTTCCTGGCGTTCGGCCTCACCTTCGAGGTGCCGATCGTGGTCGTGGTGCTGGTGCGCTTCGGCATCGTGTCGGTGGCCAAGCTGCGCGAGGTGCGGCCGTACATGATCGTCGGCGCCTTCGTGGTCGCAGCCATCGTCACGCCGCCCGATGTGGTCTCGCAGCTCATGCTGGCGGTGCCGCTGGCGCTGCTGTATGAGCTGGGCGTGCTGGTCGCCAGCTTCGTCGGCAAGCGCGAGGCGCCGGAAGAAGCCGCCGAGGAAGGCTCCAGCTCCAGCTGATCTGCATCGGCATGAAAAAAGGGCCACCGGACGCGAATCCGGTGGCCCTTTTTCCTTGGGCACTCCCGATCCGCGGACCGGGAGTGCCTGAGCAACGCTTACGAGGCGTCCGAGGCGCTTTCCTCGTTGTGGGCGCTGAGCTCGGCCGAGGCCGGCAGCGCTTCGAGCGCGGCCAGCGCAGCGGCTTCGAGCGCGTCCTGCGATTCCTTCACCTTGCGCGCCGTGTGGTACGCGAGGCCGGTACCGGCCGGGATCAGACGGCCGACGATCACGTTTTCCTTCAGGCCACGCAGTTCGTCGCGCTTGCCCATGATCGCCGCCTCGGTCAGCACCCGGGTCGTTTCCTGGAAGGAAGCGGCCGAGATGAACGAGTCGGTCGACAGCGACGCCTTGGTGATGCCGAGCAGCACGTTGTCGTACAGCGCCGGACGACCGCCCTTGGCGATGACTTCGTCGTTGGCGTCGAACAGCTCCGAACGCTCGACCTGCTCGCCCACGATGAAGGTCGTGTCGCCCGAGTCGGTGATCTGAACCCGGCGCAGCATCTGGCGCACGATGACTTCGATGTGCTTGTCGTTGATCTTCACGCCCTGGAGTCGGTAGACGTCCTGGACTTCATCGACGATGTAGCGCGCCAGCGCCTCGATCCCCAGCAGACGCAGGATGTCCTGCGGATCGGCCGGACCGTCGACGATCAGCTCGCCCTTGTTCACGACCTGACCGTCGTGGACCAGCACGTTCTTGTCCTTGGGGATCAGGAACTCGTGGGCCAGACCGTCGAGGTCGGTGATGATCAGGCGCTGCTTGCCCTTGGTTTCCTTGCCGAAGGTGACCGTGCCGGTGACGTCGGCGAGCATGCCGGCATCCTTGGGCGAACGGGCTTCGAACAGCTCGGCCACGCGCGGCAGGCCGCCGGTGATGTCCCGCGTCTTCTGCGATTCGGTCGGAATCCGCGCCAGCACTTCGCCGCCGCCGATCTGCTGACCGTCCTTCACCGTGATGAGCGCGCCGACCGGGAAGGTGATGGTCACCGGGTGTTCGGTGCCCGGAACCTTCACTTCCTTGCCGTGCTCGTCGAGCAGCTTCACCGTCGGGCGGATCGTCGTGATCTTGGACGTGCTGCGGCGCTTGGAGTCGATGACCACCAGCGTCGACAAGCCCGTGACCTCGTCGATCTGCTTGGCGACCGTCACGCCTTCTTCCACATGCTCGAACTTCACCTGACCGCCGTGCTCGGTGATGATCGGGCGGGTCAGCGGGTCCCAGGTGGCGAGTTGCGTGCCGGCCTTCAGCACCTTGCCGTCGAGTTGCAGCAGCGTGGCGCCGTACGGGATCTTGTGACGTTCGCGCTCGCGGCCGTTGTCGTCGGTGATGATGACTTCGCCCGATCGCGTGATGACGACCTGCTCGCCCTTGGTGTTGGTCACGTAGCGCATGGCGGCGGTGAAACGCACCGTGCCGTTGCTCTTCGCTTCCACGCCCGAGGCCACCGCCGCGCGCGACGCCGCACCGCCGATGTGGAAGGTCCGCATCGTCAGCTGGGTGCCGGGCTCGCCGATCGACTGGGCAGCAATCACGCCGACCGCTTCGCCGGTGTTCACCAGCGAGCCACGACCCAGGTCGCGGCCATAGCACTTGGCGCAGATGCCGTAGCGCGTGGCGCAGGTCAGCGCCGTGCGCACCTTCACCTCGTCGATGCCGAGCGCCTCGATCGATTCGACCGCATCCTCGTCCAGCAGCGTGCCGGCCGGGAACACGACTTCGTTGGTCTCGGGATGGTTCACGTCGAGCGCGGTGGTGCGGCCGAGAATCCGGTCGCGCAGCGCCTCGATGACTTCACCGCCCTCGACCAGCGCGCGCATGACCACGCCCGAATCGGTGCCGCAATCGTCCTCGATCACGACCAGATCCTGGGTCACGTCGACCAGACGCCGCGTCAGGTAACCCGAGTTCGCCGTCTTCAGCGCCGTGTCCGCCAGACCCTTCCGGGCCCCGTGGGTGGAGATGAAGTACTGCAGAACGTTCAGGCCTTCGCGGAAGTTCGCGGTAATCGGCGTCTCGATGATCGAGCCGTCAGGCTTGGCCATCAGGCCGCGCATGCCCGCCAGCTGGCGAATCTGCGCCGCGGAACCGCGCGCGCCCGAGTCGGCCATCATGTAGATGGCGTTGAACGACTCCTGGTCGACTTCCTTGCCGTGGCGGTCGGTGACCTTCTCGACGGCCAGGAACTTCATCATTTCCTTGCCGACGTGGTCGCCGGCGCGGCCCCAGATGTCGATGACCTTGTTGTAGCGCTCGCCCTTGGTGACGAGACCCGAGGCGTACTGCTGCTCGATCTCCTTCACCTCGTTTTCGGCGGCGCCCACGATGCCTTCCTTGCTCGCCGGAATGAGCATGTCGCCCATCGCGATCGAGATGCCGGCGCGCGTGGCCAGCCGGAAACCGGCCTGCATCAACTGGTCGGCGAACACCACCGTGGCACGCAGGCCGCAGCGACGGAACGACGTGTTGATGAGCTTGGAGATTTCCTTCTTCTTCAGCGCCCGGTTCATCACCGAGAACGGCAGACCTTCCGGAAGAATCGTCGACAGCAGCGCGCGACCCACCGTGGTGTCGTAGCGCGTGATCTTCGGCGTGCGGATGCCCGTCGCCTTGTCGACCTCGACCTCGCCGATGCGCACCGTGATGCGCGTGTTGATCTCGGCTTCCTTGTTGTCGTAGGCGCGCTGAACCTCGTCCACGTCGGCGAAGATCATGCCCTCGCCCTTGCCGTTGATCTTGTCGCGGGTGGCGTAGTACAGGCCCAGCACGATGTCCTGCGACGGCACGATCGACGGATCGCCGGAAGCCGGAAACAGGATGTTGTTCGACGCCAGCATCAGCGAGCGCGCTTCCATCTGCGCTTCGAGCGACAGCGGCACGTGGACGGCCATCTGGTCACCGTCGAAGTCGGCGTTGAACGCCGCGCAGACGAGCGGATGCAGCTGAATGGCCTTGCCCTCGACCAGGGTCGGCTCGAAGGCCTGGATGCCCAGACGGTGCAGCGTCGGCGCGCGGTTCAGCATGATCGGATGCTGGCGGATCACCTCTTCGAGGATGTCCCACACTTCCGGAATCTGCGATTCCACGGCCTTCTTCGCCGCCTTGATCGTGGGCGCGAGGCCCATCTGCTCAAGCCGGTTGAAGATGAAGGGCTTGAACAGCTCCAGCGCCATCAGCTTGGGCAGACCGCACTGATGCAGCTTGAGCGTCGGGCCCACCACGATGACCGAACGGCCCGAGTAGTCGACGCGCTTGCCCAGCAGGTTCTGGCGGAACCGGCCGCCCTTGCCCTTGATCATCTCGGCCAGCGACTTCAGCGGACGCTTGTTCGCGCCCGTCATCGCCTTGCCGCGACGACCGTTGTCGAGCAGCGAGTCGACCGCCTCCTGCAGCATCCGCTTTTCGTTGCGGACGATGATTTCCGGCGCCTTCAGCTCGAGCAGGCGCTTGAGACGGTTGTTCCGGTTGATGACGCGGCGATACAGGTCGTTCAGGTCCGACGTGGCGAAGCGGCCGCCGTCCAGCGGCACCAGCGGACGCAGTTCCGGCGGCAGCACCGGCAGCACTTCCATCACCATCCAGTCGGGCTTGATGCCCGACTTCTGGAAGCCCTCGAGCACCTTCAGGCGCTTGGCGATCTTCTTGATCTTGGCTTCCGAGCCGGTCGCGGCCAGATCCTGGCGCAGCTGCTCGATGTCCTTCTCGATGTCGATCGTGCGCAGCAGTTCGCGCACGCCTTCAGCGCCCATGAAGGCGGTGAATTCATCGGGATTCTTTTCCCATTCCTGGTCGTACTGGTCGGGCGACAGGATTTGCGCGCGCTTCAGCGGCGTCATGCCCGGATCGGTCACGACGAATGCCTCGAAGTACAGCACGCGTTCGATGTCGCGCAGCGTCATGTCGAGCACCATGCCCAGACGCGACGGCAGCGACTTCAGGAACCAGATGTGCGCGACCGGCGAGGCCAGCTCGATATGGCCCATGCGCTCGCGGCGCACCTTGGCCAGCGTGACTTCGACGCCGCACTTTTCGCAGATGACGCCGCGGTGCTTGAGCCGCTTGTACTTGCCGCACAGGCACTCGTAGTCCTTGATGGGCCCGAAGATCTTGGCGCAGAACAGGCCATCGCGTTCCGGCTTGAACGTGCGGTAGTTGATGGTCTCGGGCTTCTTCACTTCCCCGAACGACCACGAGCGAATCTTCTCGGGCGACGCGAGGCCAATGCGGATCGCGTCGAATTGTTCGTCCTGTTGGACCTGCTTGAATAGATCGAGTAGCGCCTTCATGCGTCCTCCTTGCAGTCCCGATTAGTTGCGTTCGAGATCGATGTCGATCCCGAGCGAACGAATTTCCTTCACCAGCACGTTGAACGACTCGGGCATGCCCGCATCGATCACGTGATCGCCCTTGACGATGTTCTCGTAGACCTTGGTCCGGCCGTTCACGTCGTCCGACTTCACCGTCAGCATTTCCTGCAGGACGTAGGAAGCGCCGTAGGCTTCGAGCGCCCACACTTCCATTTCCCCGAAACGCTGGCCACCGAACTGCGCCTTGCCGCCCAGCGGCTGCTGGGTCACGAGCGAGTACGGGCCGGTCGAGCGCGCATGCATCTTGTCGTCGACCAGGTGATGCAGCTTCAGCACATGCATGTAGCCGACCGTGACCGGGCGGTCGAATGCCTCGCCGGTGCGGCCGTCGTACAGCCGGGCCTGGGTCTTGGCCGGCGTGAGTTGCAGCTTGGCCGCGATGTCGTCCGGGTAGGCCATGTCGAGCGCACCCTTGATTTCAGCCTCGGTCGCGCCGTCGAACACCGGCGTCGCGAAGGGCAGGCCCTTGCGCAGGTTCTGCGCCAGTTCCATCACCTCGACGTCGGTGAACGAGTCGATGTCTTCCTGCTTGCCCGAGAAGTTGTAGATCTTCTTGAGCGCCTCGCGCACCTGCGACGCCTCGGACCGGTTGTGGTCCTTGAGCATGTCGTCGATGCGCTGGCCGATGCCCTTGCCGGCCCAGCCCAGATGCACTTCGAGCACCTGACCGACATTCATCCGCGACGGCACGCCGAGCGGGTTCAGCACGATGTCCACCGGCGTGCCGTCGGCCATGTGCGGCAGGTCTTCCACCGGCACGATGCGCGAGACCACACCCTTGTTGCCGTGACGGCCGGCCATCTTGTCGCCGGGCTGAAGACGACGCTTCACGGCGATGTAGACCTTGACCATCTTCAGCACGCCCGGCGGCAGTTCGTCGCCCTGGGTCAGCTTCTTGCGCTTCTCTTCGAAGTCGATGTCGAACTGGTGGCGCTTCTGCTGGATGGCCTCCTTGGTGGCTTCCAGCATCGCGGCCGCTTCCTCGTCGTCGAGGCGGATGTCGAACCAGTGATAGCGCTCGAGTTCGGCCATGTAGTCCTGGGTCAGGACCGTGCCCTTCGGCAGCTTCTTGGGGCCGCCGCTGGCGGTCTTGCCGATCAGCGCGCGTTCCAGACGCTGGAACGCGTCGGCCTCGACGATGCGCAGCTGGTCGTTCAGGTCGAGGCGGTAGCGCTTCAGCTCGTCGTCGATGATCTGCTGGGCGCGCTTGTCGCGCTGGATGCCTTCGCGGGTGAACACCTGCACGTCGATGACCGTGCCGCTCATGCCCGAGGGCACGCGCAGCGAGGTGTCCTTCACGTCCGACGCCTTCTCGCCGAAGATCGCGCGCAGCAGCTTTTCTTCCGGCGTCAGCTGGGTCTCGCCCTTGGGCGTGACCTTGCCGACCAGCACGTCGCCGGCGGTGACTTCGGCGCCGATGTAGACGATGCCCGAGTCATCCAGACGCGCGAGCTGGTTTTCGGCCAGGTTCGAGATGTCGCGGGTGATTTCTTCCGGTCCGAGCTTGGTGTCGCGGGCGACGACGTTCAGTTCCTCGATGTGGATCGAGGTGTAGCGGTCGTCGGCCACCACGCGTTCGCTGATGAGGATCGAATCCTCGAAGTTGTAGCCGTTCCACGGCATGAACGCGACCAGCATGTTCTGGCCAAGCGCCAGCTCGCCCATGTCGGTCGAGGCGCCGTCGGCCACCACGTCACCGCGTGCCACCACATCGCCGATGCGCACGATCGGGCGCTGGTTGATGTTGGTGTTCTGGTTCGAGCGCGTGTACTTGGTGAGGTTGTAGATATCCACACCCACTTCGCCGGCCGGCGTTTCCGCGTCGTTCACGCGGATGACCACGCGGGTCGAGTCGACGAAGTCGACCTTGCCGCCGCGCAGCGCCTTCACCACCGTGCCCGAGTCGACGGCCACGGTACGCTCGACGCCGGTACCCGAGAACGGCTTTTCGGGCCGCAGGCAGGGCACGGCCTGACGCTGCATGTTCGCGCCCATCAGCGCGCGGTTCGCATCGTCATGTTCCAGGAACGGGATCAGCGAGGCCGCGACCGACACGATCTGCGACGGCGCCACGTCCATGTACTGGATCTTGTCGGGCGTCACCATCATCGTTTCGCCAGCTTCGCGCGCCGAGACCAGGTCTTCGGACAGCGTGCCGTCAGCGTCGATTTCCGCGTTCGCCTGAGCGATCACATAGCGGCCTTCTTCAATCGCCGACAGGTAGTCGATCTGGTCGGTGACCTTCTGACCCTCGACCTTGCGGTACGGGGTTTCGAGGAAGCCGTACTCGTTCAGGCGCGCATACAGCGCCAGCGAGTTGATCAGGCCGATGTTCGGGCCTTCCGGCGTCTCGATCGGGCAGACGCGACCGTAATGGGTCGGATGCACGTCGCGCACCTCGAAGCCGGCGCGCTCGCGCGTCAGACCGCCCGGGCCGAGGGCCGAGACGCGACGCTTGTGCGTGATTTCCGACAGCGGATTCGTCTGATCCATGAACTGCGACAACTGCGACGAACCGAAGAATTCGCGGATGGCGGCGCTGATCGGCTTGCTGTTGATCAGGTCATGCGGCATCAGGTTCTCGGTCTCGGCCTGGCCAAGACGTTCCTTGACCGCGCGCTCGACACGCACCAGACCGGCACGGAACTGGTTCTCGGCCAGTTCGCCAACGCAACGCACGCGGCGATTGCCCAGGTGATCGATGTCGTCGACTTCACCGCGACCGTTGCGCAGCTCGACCAGCGTCTTGATGACCGCGAGGATGTCCTCGTTGGTCAGCGTCATCGGACCGGTCACTTCGTCGCGCTGGATGCGGCGGTTGAACTTCATGCGGCCGACCTTGGACAGGTCGTAGGACTCTTCCGCGAAGAACAGGCGATGGAACAGCGCCTCGACCGCGTCTTCGGTGGGCGGCTCGCCCGGACGCATCATCCGGTAGATGGCCACGCGCGCGGCGAGCTGGCTGTCGGTCTCGTCGGCACGCAGGGTCTGCGAGATGTACGGGCCGTGATCCAGATCGTTCGTGAAGATCGTCTTGATCTCGTGGATGTCGGCGTCGCGCAGCGTCTTGAGCAGACCTTCGGTCAGCTCGTCGTTGGCGTTCGCGACGATCTCGCCCGTCTCCGGGTTCACCACGTTGGTGGCGAGCACATGGCCGATCAGATAGTCCTCGGGCACCGAAATGACCTTGATGCCGGCCGCTTCCATGTCGCGGATGTTCTTCGCGTTGATGCGCTTGTCCTTCTGCACCAGCAGCTTGCCGCTCTTGTCGACGATGTCGAACTTGGCGATCTCGCCGCGCATGCGCGACGACTCGAACTGCATCAGCGCGCCTTCGGTCTGGAGCGTGAAATGGTCGAAGGAGAAGAAATTGGCGAGGATCTGCTCCGGCGCCATGCCGATGGCCTTGAGCAGGATCGTCACCGGCATCTTGCGACGACGGTCGACGCGGAAGAACAGGATGTCCTTCGGATCGAATTCGAAGTCGAGCCAGGAGCCGCGGTAGGGAATGATTCGCGCCGAGAACAGCAACTTGCCCGAGCTGTGAGTCTTGCCCTTGTCATGCTCGAAGAACACGCCGGGCGACCGGTGCAGCTGCGAGACGATGACGCGCTCGGTGCCGTTGATGATGAAGGAGCCGTTCACGGTCATGAGCGGCATTTCGCCCATGTAGACCTCTTGCTCCTTCATCTCCTTGATCGTGGGCTTGCTCGCCTCGCGATCCATGATGACGAGGCGCACCTTCGCCCGCAGCGGGGCGGCGAAGGTCAGGCCACGCTGCTGGCATTCCTTGACGTCGAAGACGGGGTTTCCAAGCTGATAGCTCACGAATTCCAGCCGCGCCATCTGGTTATGGCTGGAAATCGGGAACACCGAATTGAACGCCGCCTGAAGCCCGTCGATTTGCCGTTGCGCCACGGGCACGTCGGCTTGCAGAAAGGCCGTATACGATTCGATCTGCGTCGTGAGCAGGAAAGGGACGGCGTGGACCGCATCGCGCTTGGCGAAGCTTTTGCGGATCCGCTTCTTTTCGGTGAACGAATAGGACATGTAGGCTCCGTTCTATGACAGAGAAAAGTAGGCGATGACCTTGTCGGTGGATCGATGGCCGGCCCGCAAGGTCATGGCCGACTTTTCTCGCGCGAAACGCCTTGTTTCAAAGCGATCCGCAAAAACGCAAAAACCCGGAAGGTCGCGAGCGACCCTCCGGGTATGACGACAAGGCGAATTACTTGAGTTCGGCCTTGGCGCCAGCTTCTTCCAGCTTCTTCTTGGCTGCTTCGGCGTCGGCCTTGGCAATGCCTTCCTTGACGGGCTTCGGCGCGCCGTCGACCAGATCCTTGGCTTCCTTCAGGCCCAGGCCCGTCAGTTCGCGCACGGCCTTGATGACGTTGACCTTGTTCGCGCCGATTTCGGTCAGCACAACGGTGAACTCGGTTTGCTCTTCGACGACCGGGGCGGCAGCGCCACCAGCCGGAGCAGCCACGGCGACGGCAGCAGCAGCAGCCGAGACGCCGAACTTCTCTTCGAGGTCCTTGATCAGTTCCGACAGTTCGAGCACGGTCAGACCGGCGATCGCGTCGATGATTTCAACTTTCGTGAGTGCCATTTGAATTACTCCAAAACAAAGATGGGATGAGATTCCGGAAGTGAACAGGCGTTACTCAGCCTGTTCGGCCTTCTGGTCGCGGACGGCGGCGAGGCCACGCACGAACTTGGAAGGCACTTCATTGAGCGTGCGAACGAATTGCGCGATCGGAGCCTGGATGGTGCCAAGCAGCTTGGCCAGCAGTTCCTCACGGCTCGGCATCGTGGCCAGGGCTTTCACGCCATTGGCATCGAGAACCGAATTGGGCAGCGAACCGGCCTTGAGGACCAGCTTGTCATTGCCCTTCGCAAAATCGTTCAGCACCTTGGCGGCAGAAACCGGATCGGCGGAAAAGCCGTAGATCAGCGGTCCGACCATGTTGTCGGAGAGCTTTTCGAACGGCGTACCGACGACGGCACGGCGAGCCAGGGTGTTTTTCAGCACGCGCAGGTAGACACCCGATTCACGCGCCTTGCGACGCAGCTCGGTGATCTTGCCCACTTCCAGACCACGGTATTCGGCGATGACGATCGACTGGGCCTTGGCAACTTCTGCCGAGATCTCGTCGATGACAACCGCCTTCTCATTGCGATTGAGAGCCACGGTCCTACTCCACTGAATGGTGCTCGGTCGAAAGACCTTGCACCGGCCACAAAACGGCGACCGAGGTTTGGAGCATCCACATCAAATGACACTGCAAATCTTCGGGACCGCCATCTACGCTGGGCAATCGATTAAGGCTCGCATCGACATCAGCTTGCCCCCAGCGGTCTTTGACAACCCACGCCCGGCTTGACCGGCCAGGCGTGGCCCAAAGTCATTGCGGAATTCTTCTCGAATCCCGACTTGAATCCGGTATCAGGCCGCGACGAGCGAGGTCTGATCGACACGCACACCCACGCCCATCGTGCTCGACACGGCGAGCTTGCGCAGGTAGACGCCCTTGGCGGCAGCCGGCTTGGCCTTGTTCAGCGCTTCGATCAGCGCGCTCAGATTGCTTTGCAGCGCTTCCGGCGTGAACGAGGCGCGGCCGATCGTCGCGTGGATGATGCCGGCCTTGTCGGTGCGGTACTGAACCTGACCGGCCTTGGCGTTCTTCACCGCGGTGACGACATCGGGCGTGACCGTGCCGACCTTCGGATTCGGCATCAGGCCGCGCGGACCGAGGATCTGGCCCAGCGTGCCGACGACGCGCATCGTGTCCGGCGAAGCGATCACGATGTCGAAGTTGAGATTGCCGGCCTTGACCTGTTCGGCCAGGTCTTCAAGACCCACGATGTCGGCGCCGGCAGCCTTGGCTTCTTCAGCCTTGGCGCCTTGGGCGAACACAGCAACGCGCACGCTCTTGCCGGTACCGGCCGGCAGCACGACCGAACCTCGAACCACTTGGTCCGACTTCTTCGGATCGACGCCGAGTTGAACCGACACGTCGACCGATTCGTCGAACTTGGCGTTGGCGGTTTCCTTGATCAGGGCGATGGCTTCGCCGATCGGATAGAACTTGCTGCGATCGATCTTGGCGCGGATCGCCTTGTTGCGCTTGGTTTGTTGGGCAGCCATTTACAGACCCTCCACCGTGATGCCCATCGAACGGGCGCTGCCCGCGATGGTGCGCACTGCCGCGTCGAGATCGGCAGCCGTCAGATCCTTGAGCTTGGTCTTGGCGATTTCCTCGGCTTGCGCGCGGGTAATCGAGCCAACCTTGTCGGTATGCGGCTTCGGGGAACCCTTCTGGATGCCCGCCGCCTTCTTGATGAGGATGGTCGCCGGCGGCGTCTTCATCACGAAGGTGAACGACTTGTCCGCGTAGGCGGTGATCACCACCGGAATCGGCAGGCCCACTTCAACACCCTGAGTCTGGGCATTGAATGACTTGCAGAATTCCATGATGTTCAGGCCGCGCTGACCCAGCGCGGGACCGATCGGGGGCGACGGATTCGCCTTCCCGGCCGGCACTTGCAGCTTGATGAAGCCGATGATTTTCTTGGCCATTTTGCTTCCAATAGCACGAGTGATAACGCCGTTTCGGTCATCCGAAGATTTCCTACTGCGGCTCCTCAGGGACTGTCAGCGCCGTCCCAATCGCGAACGCCTGTCTTTCGACAGCGTCGTCAGGCCTTTTCGACCTGACCGAATTCCAGCTCAACCGGCGTGGCGCGACCGAAGATCGTGACCGAGACGCGCAAGCGACTTTTCTCGTAATTCACTTCTTCGACATTGCCATTGAAATCGGTGAACGGACCGTCCTTGACCCGCACCATTTCGCCCACTTCGAACAGCACCTTGGGGCGCGGCTTTTCGACCCCTTCCTGCATCTGCGTCAGGATCTTGTCGACTTCGCGCTGGCTGATCGGAGTCGGCTTGTTGCCCACGCCACCAACAAAACCGGTCACCTTGTTGGTGTTCTTCACCAGATGCCAGCTGTCGTCGGTCATTTCCATTTCGACTAGTACATAGCCCGGAAAAAACCGACGCTCCGAAATGGACTTGTGGCCATTCTTGATTTCAACCACTTCTTCGGACGGCACGAGAATGCGCCCGAACTTGTCTTGCATGCCCGCGCGGTCAATACGTTCCTGCAAGGCACGCTGCACACTTTTTTCCATTCCGGAATAGGCATGCACGACGTACCAGCGCTTTTGGGCAGATGCCGAGTTTTCTTCCATTAGCGCTTCCACCCAAGAATGAGGTCATAAAGAAGCCATTCGAGCCCCTTGTCGACCAGCCACAGAAACAGTGCCATCACGACAACGAACGCGAAAATCACGCCAGTCATCTGAAGGGTTTCCTTCCGAGTGGGCCAAGTGACCCGACGAGCCTCGAGATAAGACTCGCGCGCGAAGCCGAGAAAGCGTCGGCCAGGCTCGCTAGCCCATGCGATGCCGACTGCAACGCCAATCGCCACGAGCATCACGACGACACGAAGAACCATCGGCTGTGCCGACAGTGCATAAAAGCCGCCAACACCGGCCACGACGACGAGCAAGGAGAGTGCAACCTTGACCTTGTCGGCGGCCGTCATCACGGTCTCGACGCTGCGATTTGTCATTGATGAGGCACTGCCGATTGCCGGCAGTGCTTTCGTTAGATGGCAGGGGCAGAGGGAATCGAACCCCCAACCTTCGGTTTTGGAGACCGACGCTCTGCCAATTGAGCTATGCCCCTAGAAACAGCTGTGGCCCGCATCGTGCTCAGGCGTCTGGGCTTGGCAACCCAGACTCGCAACGACAAGGCCGTGAAACCTACTTACTCGATGACCTTGGCGACGAC
>NZ_MUHU01000037.1 GCF_002105195.1 Derxia lacustris
GTTTCAATCCACTCCCGTCAATTACGACGGGAGAAACCCTGCGGCAAGCGCCATCCCGGCCGCGCCGAGTAAAGTTTCAATCCACTCCCGTCAATTACGACGGGAGAAACCCGGCGCGGCGGCGGGTTCGTCGTCCTGGCTTTGGACGTTTCAATCCACTCCCGTCAATTACGACGGGAGAAACGGTACTTGGGCGCAAGTCAACGTCATGCGGTTCGTGTTTCAATCCACTCCCGTCAATTACGACGGGAGAAACGCCATGCCATCCACCGACTTCTGCGCCTCGGGGCCGTTTCAATCCACTCCCGTCAATTACGACGGGAGAAACCAATGCCGAAATGCTCGCCGCGACGGTCGCGGAGTTTCAATCCACTCCCGTCAATTACGACGGGAGAAACCGTCGCAGTAATCGCGGCAATCGCGTTCTTCATCGGGTTTCAATCCACTCCCGTCAATTACGACGGGAGAAACCGTGTCGCCGGTGTGCGTGGCCAGATAGACCTTGTAGTTTCAATCCACTCCCGTCAATTACGACGGGAGAAACGGATGTAGGGCATGCCGCGATAGCGCGCGAGGTTGCCGTTTCAATCCACTCCCGTCAATTACGACGGGAGAAACCGCCCGTCAGCACCGGCAGGCCGGCCGCGTTGACCAGGTTTCAATCCACTCCCGTCAATTACGACGGGAGAAACTACGGCCTCGACGATTTCGTGCCGGTCAAGGACGTGCTGTTTCAATCCACTCCCGTCAATTACGACGGGAGAAACCGGCGTGCTGTCGCCGTAAATGCGCGCGCGATGGCCGTTTCAATCCACTCCCGTCAATTACGACGGGAGAAACCACCCAGAACCCGCCACCCAGCGCCGTGCCGTTGTTTCAATCCACTCCCGTCAATTACGACGGGAGAAACAGCGGGCGGAGAAAACGGCATGCGGTTTCGGATGTTTCAATCCACTCCCGTCAATTACGACGGGAGAAACGATGCTGATCGGCCCCAGCATCGGCTCCACGCTCAGGTTTCAATCCACTCCCGTCAATTACGACGGGAGAAACTATGGTCTGGCTCGGCAGCGGAAACGCCCGGCAGCGTTTCAATCCACTCCCGTCAATTACGACGGGAGAAACGCCGCCGACCGCATCACAGCGCGCAGCCGTCATCGCCGTTTCAATCCACTCCCGTCAATTACGACGGGAGAAACCTGCGCAGCGCCGACGGAGCGGCGGTGGTCGAGCTGTTTCAATCCACTCCCGTCAATTACGACGGGAGAAACGCCCTGGCGCGCCGTCGGGCTCGCCACGACCTCGAGGTTTCAATCCACTCCCGTCAATTACGACGGGAGAAACCCCGGCCGGGGCGCACTCAGGGCGACGGGAGAGCCAGGTTTCAATCCACTCCCGTCAATTACGACGGGAGAAACGATGCCGTCAGCGTAGCCGAGCGTTTCGGGGTAGACGTTTCAATCCACTCCCGTCAATTACGACGGGAGAAACTGGTCGAGGAACAGGCCGTCGTGCAGCAGCCCCGCGTAGTTTCAATCCACTCCCGTCAATTACGACGGGAGAAACGGCCGAAGCTGGCCGATTGCGAAAGCGCGCTGGAGTTTCAATCCACTCCCGTCAATTACGACGGGAGAAACCGGCCACTGTCGTAGGCATCGAGCTTTCGGCAGGTTTCAATCCACTCCCGTCAATTACGACGGGAGAAACGCAGTCGTCCCCTCGTACCAGCCCTCCTGCGCCGTGTTTCAATCCACTCCCGTCAATTACGACGGGAGAAACCGGGCATCAACCCTGTCGTGCAAACGCATGCAAAGGTTTCAATCCACTCCCGTCAATTACGACGGGAGAAACCAACGAGCCTTCCTTTTCGTCGTCGAGCCAGCGGTTTCAATCCACTCCCGTCAATTACGACGGGAGAAACGCAATTTGCAGGGCGCGACCGCTACCGACAAGACGTTTCAATCCACTCCCGTCAATTACGACGGGAGAAACCGCACCCTTTCCATCATCCAGTCCTGAGGCCTCATGTTTCAATCCACTCCCGTCAATTACGACGGGAGAAACGTTGCTGAAAATGCATGGCCGCCCGACGCGATGTCGTTTCAATCCACTCCCGTCAATTACGACGGGAGAAACGTCGGGCACGTATCAGGCGGACGGCCGCATCAACAAGTTTCAATCCACTCCCGTCAATTACGACGGGAGAAACCGATGGCAGTCGCGACGGCCGCCGCGATCACGTCGGGTTTCAATCCACTCCCGTCAATTACGACGGGAGAAACCAGGCAGTGCGAGCTGTTCGACGACGTGGAGGAGTTTCAATCCACTCCCGTCAATTACGACGGGAGAAACGAGCCACCGCCGTCGCGGCAATCTGCACCTCAATCTGTTTCAATCCACTCCCGTCAATTACGACGGGAGAAACGTCTTGGACGTTGCTCATGCTGCACCTCCAAAGCGGTTTCAATCCACTCCCGTCAATTACGACGGGAGAAACGAAACGGATCGCATCATCGCCAGCATGCGAGTGCGCGTTTCAATCCACTCCCGTCAATTACGACGGGAGAAACTCTAGCTGCGGGACGACTTCGAGGGATGCCTTCATGTTTCAATCCACTCCCGTCAATTACGACGGGAGAAACAGCCGCGTGGCGGAACTTGCGGCCAAGGCCAAGGAGTTTCAATCCACTCCCGTCAATTACGACGGGAGAAACGCAGCGACTGGTCGAGCCGTTCCAGCTCGCCGATCAGGTTTCAATCCACTCCCGTCAATTACGACGGGAGAAACTCTTCAAACCCAACCACATGATTTTCCAGACAAAAAAGCTGGCGTTCCGCGAACCTGCCGCAGAATCCGCAAGCCTCACCCTCGCACTACACTTATCCACAAGCAGAATCCAATAAATTCAATGACTTGGCGCTTGCGCGAACCTCACGGCAAAACGCTGTTCACTTCAGGTTCGCGCAGCTCAAATATATCCAATTCAATATCGAATCGAAAATGAAAATTGCCTCGGCATTTCACACCACCCACCCAACCCCAAACGCAATCGCCAAATACCGCAGCAATTTCCCCGCCGCAATCCACCCCGTCGCTTCCCAGGCATTCACGCGCAACCAACCGGCCACGATCACCAACAGATCGCCGACCCACGGCACCCAGGCAAAGAACAGCGTCTTCGCCCCGCGCGCCTCAAACCAGCGCACATGCCGATCAAGCGCGGCCGGATGCGGCGCGCGCCGGCCCACGCGGCCAAGCCAGTAGGTCGTGAGGCTGCCCAGCGTGTTGAACAGCGTCGCCACCGCGATCGCCTGCCAGAACTCGTGCGGCCGCGCGGCGATCACCGCCACCAGCACCGCCTCGCTGGCGAGCGGCACCAGGCTGGCGGCGATGAAGGCGGCGAGCGCGAGCGCCGTCAGCCCCTGCTGCGGCAGCGCCAGCCAGTCGAGCAGGCCGCGCAGCAGAAGGTCGAAATCGAAGTCGGGCATGGCGCGTCTTGCGGAGGGGAAGGGGCGCGCAGTGTAGGGCGGGCCGGCGGCGGCGGTGCCAGCACGGGACCGGGGCGGCGCCGGTGCGGTTTGTCGCAATTCCGGCCATTTCGCGCTGCGCCGCAACATGACCGAATTGGCCAGGATGTGCAGGCCCGGTCGCGTCACTAGAAACGAGTCCGGCCGCCGGGCCGGGCCTGTCGCCCGCGCCGGCGCGCAGCGGCACCGGCTGGCGGCGCCGCCTCGATCCACCTTTGCGGAGCGCACGCATGACGACCTCGACCAACGATCCGGCCAACACCGCGCCGAGTTTTGCACCGCCGCGTTCGGCCATCGGGCGGGCGCAGCTGGATGCGACGCTGATCGACTATGCCCAGGAGCTGCTGCCGCAGGCCGATGGCGGTCTGCTGCTGCTCGGCCTGGACGACGCCGGCGACGGCAGTCGCAGCCGCGTGCTGCTGCGCCTGGACGCCAGCGGCCGGCTCGACGGCGGCTTCAGCGGCGACGGCCGCCTGACCCTCGACCTGCCCGGCACCGAACTGGACGCGGCAATCCTCGGCAGCGGCGCCGGCGGCACGCTGGCGCTCGTGCGCAGCGCCAGCGGCGGCGGCGAGGTGCGCAGCCTGATCCGCCTGAGCGCCGCCGGCACGCTCGATCCGGGCTTTGGCGCCGCCGGCACCGGCAGCGTCGATCTGACCGCGCTCGGCGTGACCGGCAACGTCTGCCAGCTGGCCGACGGCAGGATCGTCGCGGCCGGCTATCGCTACGACAACGGCAACCCGGTCGAACTCCAGCTGTTGCGGCTCGATGCCGACGGCCATGTCGATACCGGCTTTGGCAGCGGCGGTCGGGTCACGCTCGGCGCGGCCGACGCCGGCTTTGTCGCCGATGCCAGCCTGCTGGCGCTGGCCGACGGCGGACTGCTGCTGGCGCAGCTGACGCCAGTGGCGGGCGGCGTGACCGTCCGCCTCCAGCAGCTCGATGCCGCCGGCGCGCCGCTTGCGGGCCTGGGCGGCGGCCCGACCACGGTGGATTTCGGCGGCATCGGCTCGGTCGGCGCTGGCGCCGTGCAGGCCGACGGCAAGCTGCTGCTGGCCGGCGCCTACTACGACGCCGCCACCGGCGCGAGCGCCTTCGTGCTCGCGCGGCTGAATGCCGACGGCAGCCTCGACTCCGGCTTTGGCAGCGGCGGCAAGCGCGTCCTCGACGTGCTGGAAAACCTCGACGAGCGGCAGCCCGGCATCGCGCTCCAGGCCGACGGCAAGATCCTGCTGGCCGGCTATGGCGACGGCGGCCAAGCTGCCGCCAACTCCGTCGTGCTGCGCCTGAATGCCGATGGCTCGCTCGACAGCAGCTTTGGCGATGGCGGCCAGGTGAGCTTCGACTGGAGCTGGGGCGACAACTGCGCCGCCGATGTCGCGGTGCTGGCCGACGGCCGCATCGTCGTCGCGGCGTCCGGCACCTACATGGATCCCGGCGCTTTCGTGCTGCGCCTGAATGCCGACGGCAGCCTCGACAGCCAGTTTGGCGATCTGGCCGCCGGCGCCAGCGAGCCGCTGTCGTCGCTTGGCGGCAGCCTCGGCTACACCCTGGGCTCGGGCGCGGTGGCGCTCGATACCGACGTGCGGGTGTACGACGCCGAGCTGGCCGCCGCCGACAGTTATGCCGGCGCCCGGCTCACGCTGGCGCGCCACGGCGGCGCCTCGACGCAGGATCACTTCTCGGCGCTCGGCCAGCTGGCGTTCAGCGGCGGCAGCGCGCTGCTGGCCGGCGTGGCCGTGGCCAGCGTCAGCAACGTCGGCGGCGTGCTGACGCTGGTGTTCAACGCCGATGCCAGTCAGGCCCGGGTCGATGCGGTGCTGTCGAGCCTCGGCTATGCCAACAGTGCCGAGCGGCCGCCGGCCAGCATCGATATCGACTGGCGCTTCAGCGACGGCAGCGGTGCCGGCGCGCTCGGCGCGACCGGCAGCACCCACATCGACTTTGTCGCCCGCCCGGGCAGCATCCTCACCGGCAGCGCCGGCGCCGACCGGCTGACCGGCGACGCCGGCGCGAACGACATCTACGGCCTGGACGGCAACGACCTGCTGCGCGGTGGCGCCGGCAACGACTCGCTGGACGGTGGCGCGGGCAACGACACGCTCGACGGCGGCAGCGGCCGCGACACGCTGATCGGCGGCAGCGGCAACGACAGCTATGTGGTCGACAACAGCAACGACACGATCCGCGAAACCGGCAGCGCCGCCGGCGAGATCGACAGCGTGCAGGCGTCGGTGAGCTGGACGCTCGGCGCCAATCTGGAGCAGCTCACGCTCGGCGGCAGCGCCGGCCTGCGCGGCAGCGGCAATGCGCTGGCCAATCTCATCGCCGGCAATGCCGGCGCCAATCTGCTCGATGGCGGCAGCGGCAACGACACGCTGCGCGGCGGCGCCGGCGACGACACGCTGATCGGCGGCAACGGCCGCGATGTGCTGACCGGCGGCGCCGGGCTCGACGCCTTCCGCTTCACCCTGCGCGGCAGCGCCGCCACCAATGCCGACAGCCTCACCGACTTCAACTCGGCCGACGACAGCCTCCAGTTCGACCATGCGGCGTTCGGCGCGCTCGGTGCGGTCGGCCCGGTGAATGCGGCGGCCTTCGTCATCGGCAACCATGCGCTCGATGGCGGCGACCGGCTGATCTACAACCCGGCCACCGGCAGCCTGTACTACGACGCCGACGGAACCGGCAGCGCCAGCGGCGCGCTGCTGGTCGCCACGCTGGGCGCCGGCACCGTGCTGACCGCCGCCGACCTGTTCATCGTCTGAGCCGCCCAACCCCGGCGGCTATACTCGCCACCCCTTTTCAGCAGCCCGGCGCGACCCCACGCCGGCGCGTCCGGCGGCCCGATCCGGTGCCGCCACATCGCCCGCCCGAGGTCGTCGCGCAAGCCACCATGCCCCGCGACTATCTGCGCAAGATCCTCACCGCCCGCGTCTACGACGTGGCCATCGAATCCCAGCTCGACGCGGCGCCGAGCATTTCGCGCCGCATCGGCAACCGGGTGCTGCTCAAGCGCGAGGATCTCCAGCCGGTGTTCAGCTTCAAGCTGCGCGGCGCCTACAACAAGATGGCCCACTGCACGCCCGAGCAGCTGGAGCGCGGCGTGATCGCCGCCAGCGCCGGCAACCATGCGCAGGGCGTGGCGCTCGGCGCGGCCCGGCTCGGCTGCAAGGCGGTGATCGTGATGCCCACGACCACGCCGCAACTCAAGATCGACGCGGTGCGCGCCCACGGCGGCAGCGCGGTGCAGATCGTGCTGCACGGCACCTCGTACAGCGACGCCGCCCTGCACGCGGCCGAGCTGGAGAAAGCCCACGGCTACACCTTCGTCCACCCGTTCGACGATCCGCTGGTGATTGCCGGCCAGGGCACGGTGGCGATGGAGATTCTTCGCCAGCATCAGGCGCCGATCCATGCGGTGTTCGTCGCCATCGGCGGCGGCGGGCTGATCTCGGGCGTGGCGGCCTACATCAAGCAGGTGCGGCCCGACATCAAGGTGATCGGCGTGCAGACCGTGGACAGCGACGCGATGGTGCGCAGCGTGAAAGCCGGCAAGCGCGTCACGCTCAACGACGTGGGCCTGTTCAGCGACGGCACCGCCGTCAAGCTGGTGGGCAAGGAGACCTTCCGGCTGTGCCGCGAGCTGGTCGACGACTACGTGGTGGTCGATACCGACGAGGTCTGCGCCGCGATCAAGGACGTGTTCATGGACACGCGCAGCGTGACCGAGCCGGCCGGCGCGCTCGCGCTCGCGGGCCTCAAGCGCTACGCCAAGGAACACGCGCTGAAGGACGAGACGCTGGTGGCGATCGCCTGCGGCGCCAACATGAACTTCGACCGGCTGCGCTTCGTGGCCGAGCGCACCGAGGTGGGCGAGGAGCGCGAGGCGCTGTTTGCCGTGTCGATCCCCGAGGAGCGCGGCAGCTTCAAACGCTTCTGCGAGCTGGTCGGCAAGCGCAGCGTCACCGAGTTCAACTACCGCATCGGCGATGCGGCGACGGCGCAGGTGTTTGTCGGCATCGGCACCGCCAGCGCCGGCGACAACGAGAAGATCGCCGCCGGCTTTGCCCAGCACGGCTATGCCACCGTCGATCTGTCGCATGACGAGCTGGCGGCGGGCCACATCCGCCACATGGTCGGCGGCAAGAGCGCGCTGGCGGCGGGCGAGCTGATCTACAGCTTTGTCTTCCCCGAGCGGCCGGGCGCGCTGATGGACTTCCTGACCAGCATGGCGCCGGGCTGGAACATCAGCATGTTTCATTACCGCAACCAGGGCGGCGACACCTCGCGCGTGCTGGTGGGCTTGCAGGTGCCCAAGGGCGAGCGCAAGGCGTTCAAGACCTTCCTCGCCGGGCTCGGCTATCCGTACAAGGACGAGACCGAGAATCCGGCCTATCGGCTGTTTCTGGGCTGAATGCGAAACGGGGCTGCGGCCCCGTTTTTTTGTGGCCGCGCGGGCCGCATTCCCGGTCTTTGCCGGCGCGGCGGCTGGACTAGAGTTGCGCCATCCCGTCCCGCGACAGGCGCCCCGATGTCCGCCCGACTCTGCCTTTGCCTTGCGCTTTCCGGCCTGCTGGTCGCCGGCTGCTCGACCGCGCCCAAGACCGCCGGCAGCGGCCCGCTCAAGCGCGGCGGCGGTGACTACCGGCGCGACGGTCCGAGCGACGCCAGCCTGGCCGAGCTGGCCGCGCTGCCCGATCCGCTGCCGGCAGTCGAGCCGCTGAAGACCGGCACGATGAAGCCCTACACCGTGATGGGCCGCGACTACCGGCCGATGACCCTGCTCCAGCCCTATGACGAGCAGGGCGTGGCGAGCTGGTACGGGCGCCAGTTCCACGGCCTGCCGACCGCCTCGGGCGAGCCCTATGACATGCATGCGCTGTCGGCCGCGCACACCACGCTGCCGATTCCGTCCTGGGCGCGGGTGACCAATCTGCGCAACGGGCGCAGCACCATTCTTCGCATCAACGATCGCGGGCCGTTCAAGGACGACCGCATCCTCGACCTGTCGTATGCGGCGGCGGCCAAGCTGGATGTGGTGCGCACGGGGTCGGCGCCGGTGCGCATCGAGCTGCTGCTGCCGGCCGAGATCGCGCGCATCCGCGAGGAGCGCGGGCGCGAGCCGGCGCCGCTGCTGGCCCAGGCGCCGGCTGCCGCGCCGCCCGCCAGCATCGCCCGCGTGAGCGCCACGCCGCTGCCGACCGCCGCACTGCCGACCGCCGCGCTGCAGACCGCGCCGCTCGACGCCGCCGCCGGCGCGCGCGGCCCCGATGCCGATGTGCCGACCGTGGCGCCGACCGCCGTGCGCAGCGCGCCGCGCGACGGCGCGAGCGTGGCGCCGCTGGCCTCGGCGGTGCCGCCTGTCGCGCCGCCCGCGCGCACCGACTACCCGGCCGACGGCGCCGCCAGCACCTGGCTCCAGCTCGGCGCCTTCAGCTCGCGCGACAACGCCGAGGCGGCGCTGAGCCGGGTCGCGCCCCGGCTCGGCGCGCTCGGCGAGCGCAGCCGCGTGGTGCTGCGCGGCAACCTGTTCCGCGTGCATGTGGGGCCGTTTGCCAGCCGCGAGGAAGCCAGCACGGTGCGCGACCAGCTCGCCTCGACGCTCGGGGAACGGCCGGTCATCGTCGACCAGCCTTGAAGTGGCGGGCCGGGCCGCCGGGCCTCGGCCACCGGCGCGCGGCCAACGGCCGAAGCCGCGCGACCGGCGCCCGGCCGGTCAGCGCGCGGCGAGCGTGGCGCAGCCGTGCCAGCGCTGGGCCGGCCAGTCGCGCGCGGCACGCTCGATGGCGGGCTGGGTCGGCAGCGGCAGATCGCGCACCTCGACGAAGCCGACCGCCGACGCGCTCGGCCGCGCCGTGATCTTGACGCCCTTGATGCCGCGCGCCGTCAGCCGCTCGGCATGGGTGTTGGCGCCCTCGGCTCCGCGAAACGCGCCGAGCGACACCGCGTTGCGCAGCGCCGGCGGGTCTTGCAGCACGTAGAAATCCTCCACGCCGTGGGCGCGCAGATCGGCGGCGGCGCGTTCGAGCGCGGCCTTGTCGGGCTGCGGCGGCAGATGCACCAGCCAGGTCGTGCTCTCGGGCTGGGTGCGGGTGGCCAGCCGCAGCGCCGGCTGGTCGCCGCGCAGG
>NZ_MUHU01000038.1 GCF_002105195.1 Derxia lacustris
GCGCGCTGCCTTGTAAAGGGGCAGGGGGCGCAAACCGCTCAACCGACTTGCCTTGCGGATGCCTCGGTCAAATCACACCTGCTGCGGCCGGTTCTGCCCGGTGCGGTCGGCAGCAGCTAGGCTCATGGCTTCCACGCCGCGCCCGCCTCTTCGCCATGACAACCACGCTCACGCTGTTCATCGAAACCGGCACCGTCCGCTTTCGCTCGCCGCTGCATCCGGTCGCACAGTCGCGGCCGCTCGACACCACGGCACTCGTCAATGCGACCACGCACTACCGCCATGCACGCCAAGCCGGCGGCGAGAACGAACTGCTGGCGATAGGCGCGGCGCTGTGGAACTGGCTGGATGGCGACGCCCGTTGGCTGAGCGAGCACTGGAACCGCCTCGCCTATCCGATCACCCTGGAAATCGTTGCCGACACCGGGCACGAACTCACCGAGGGCCAGCGCGCCGCGCTGCATGCGCCCTGGGAACTGCTGGCCTGCAAGGGCGCGCATCTCGCGCTGCACGACACTCAGCAGTTCAACGTGACCCGCCGCATCGGCGCGGCGCAGACGCCAGCGGAACCGGCCAACGATCTGAAGCTCGGCATCGTGTTCATGGCCGCCGCACCGCGCGGCCAGCACTCGCTCGATTTCGAGCGCGAGGAGCAGGAGATTGCGAAAACGGTCAAGGACACGCCGGTGGAGCTGCTGGTCGTCGACAGCGGCTACGCGCCCGATCTCCGCGAACGCCTGGCCGGCGCCAGCGCCCAGCCCTATCAGGTGCTGCATCTGTCCTGCCACGGCGGCGACGGCAGCGAATGCAAGTCCGACCCACAGCCGGCGCTGTATTTCGAGGACATCGCGCAAAACGAGGTCCGCACCACGGCCGGCGGCCTGCTCAAGACCATTGGCAGTCATCGGCCGGCGTTGCTGGTGCTCTCGGCCTGCCGGTCGGCCGCCCAGCCGGCGCTGTTTCAGCGCTCGGTTGCCGACGCGATGGCCGCGAGTCTTGTTCAGGCGGGCATGCCGGCCGTCGTCGGCTGGGATGGATCGGTCAGCGACATTGCGGCGATCCGTTTCGCCCATCACCTCTATGCCGCGCTCGGAACGCATGAGCCGCTGGCCGAAGCCGTCGCAAGCGCGCGGCGCGCACTGAAGGAAGAAGGCGCAGCCAGGACCAAGCCAGCCGGCCCCGCGCTCACCGATGCCGAACGCCGCCAGCTGGGGCGCGACTGGTCGATGGCGCGGCTCTGGCTCGCTCCCGCCGCCGGCGGCAAGCTGGTGCGTGGCAAGCGCAGCCGGCGCAGCACCACGCACAACAGCGGCATGCGCCTGCTGGGCGACGAGCATGGCAACGGCCTGAAAGTGGCCACGCCCGAGATGTTCGTGGGCCGGCGACGGCAGCTTGCCGATGCGGTGCGCGAGCTTCAGACCAACGAGCATGTCGGCCTGCTCATTCACGGCCAGGGCGGTTACGGCAAGTCGAGTCTGGCCGGGCGCATTGCCGACCGCTGGCAGGCGAGCGTCGCCAACGTGCAGTTTGTGGTTGTGCATCAGGACTACTCGCCGCAGCGCCTGCTGCGCAAGCTGCGCGAGGTCTGGCAAGACCAGCCCAAGCTGCGCAGCATCGTCGACCACTGGCTGCCGCAGGTGGACAGCACCTCCGGCCCGGAACAGGAGCGATGCCTGGGCGACGCACTGGCCGCGCTGCTGCGGCAGAGCGCCGAGCTGGCCGGCAGCGCCGACGCCATGCCGCTGCTCCTGCTCGTGGACGACCTGGAACGCCCCGGCGACCGGATTGCCGACGCCGCCAGTGCGCTGCGGCCACGCGACGAGGCCCTGCCGCTGCTGCGCGCCGTGCTGCGCGCCTTTCGGCTGGCCGACAAGCGCGGCGACAACCGCCTGCTGCTCACCTGCCGTTACGACTTCGCCCTGCCCGACAGCGAAGACGGCAGCCGCGACCTTGCCGCCGGCCTTGCGCGCATTGCGCTCGGCGGCCTTGCGCCGATCTACCGCGAGCGCCTGCGCGACCGCCAGCTTGCGGCCTGCGGCATCGACGACCGGCATGCCGAATACGCGCGGCGGGTAGCGCTCTGCGATGCCGCAGCCGAACTCGCCGGCGGCAATGCGCGGCTGCAAGACCTGCTGGGGTTGCAATTGGCCCTGCAACTCAACCTGCCGATTGCGCAGGCGGAACAGGCCATTGCCGACATGCGCCGCTATCTCGCAGCCCAGGGCGACGCAAGCACCACCGAGGTGGCCGACTTTCTCGGCAACCTCGCCATCGATGCGCTGCTGAAGGCGGCGGGTGGCGATGCGGAGGCGCTGCTGCATGCGGGGCAGGTGTTCGGCATCGCCGCGCCGCGCCGGGCCTGGGACGCGCTCGCGGCCGAGGTGGCCGACAGCAACGGCAGGCAGGCACTCGACACGGTGCTGGCGCTGGGGCTGCTCGATCGGGAAGCCGGTGGCGATGAATTGATGCTGAACCCGCTGGTAGCGGCGGCGCTGCGCGCACGCAGCGCACTGTCGGCTGGCGATGCCCGGCATTTCTCAAGCGTGGCGCTGACAGTGCTGCGAACGGTCTGGACGCAGAACGACGACAAGCACAAGCACTGGACGGCCGCGCAGCGGCGGGAGTTGCTGCGACTGGCCGAGCTGACGGAGGACCACGCGTTGATGCACCGGCTCGGCCCCGAAGTCGTGAGTGATCTGAAGGACGCTGGGGCGCCGACCGAGGCCGGCAAGCTCGGCGCCCGGCTGATGGACGAGCTGGCCGGCGACGACATGGACAGCCTGTTCTGGCTTGCGGCTGAGACGGCCAGCGCCTGGTGCTGGGCGGGGTGCGCCGAGGACGAAGCGGCTGCGCTGGATCAGGTTGGCGCCCGCGCTCGCGAGACCGCCAATCTGACGGCGACAGGGCTGAATCGCATCCTCTTCGAGCTGGCTGCGCGTGCCGAGCGGAGTACGCCTGACGAAGCCGTCGTCCTTTTGCACCGCCTGCTCGAAGTGGAAAAGGCTTGGGCCAACGACTACGGCATTGCGGTGTGCGAAGGCAAGATCGCCGACATCCTTCAGGCGCGCGGGCAGCTCAACGAGGCGCTGCGCATCCGCCGCGAGCAGCTACTGCCCGTCTTCACCCACCTCGGCGATGTGCGCTCCCTCGCCATCACCCACGGCCAGATCGCC
>NZ_MUHU01000039.1 GCF_002105195.1 Derxia lacustris
ACAGTGGCCTATGCCGGCGCCAGCCTGCGCGATCTGACCTCGGTCAGTGTCGGCGCGCTGCTGCGGGTGCGCGCGGTGCTGGCGCCGAGCGGCGGCGTGCTCACCGCGTCGGCGGTCGAGGCCATCGACGGCTTTGGCGGCGCCCCGGGCGAAAGCCCGACCGGCAGCGGCAAGGACGGCAACAAGCTCGAAATCGACGGCGTGGTGTCGGGCCGCACCGCCGGCTCGGCGCGGTTCGTGGTGGCCGGCGTGACGGTCGACGCGAGTGGCGCGGTCTTCAGCGATGGCAGCCTCGCGGCGCTGGCCAACGGCGACCGGGTACAGGTCGGCGGCGCGGTCAAAAGTGGCGTGCTGGTGGCGACCGAGGTCGAGGTGAAGGCCGACGACGATGTGGCGGCGCAGGAGTTCGAGCTGCGCGGCAACATCACCCGCTTTGTCAGCACGGCCAGCTTCGTGGTGCGCGGCGTGACCGTCGATGCGAGCGGCAGCAGCGTGAAGTTCAGCGACGGCACGGCCGCCAGCCTGAAGCTCGGCGTCTATGTCGAGATCAAGGGCCTGCTCGGCAGCGACGGCGGCACGCTGGTCGCCACCGAGGTCAAGTTCGACAAGTGATGCGAGCCCGGCGGCTCAGTGCGGCCCGCCCGGCAGCAGCGGCGGTGGCGGCATGCCGCAGCCGAGCAGCATCAGCGCGTTGAAGCCCATGTGCAGCCCGATGGCGGCGCCCAGCCCGGCCAGCGCCGCGCCGCCCTGGGCGTCGGCGCGGTCGCGGGCGCGCGCATGCACCATCCCGATCAGCAGCGACGCGACGGCCAGCGCCGCCAGCCCGGCCGGCGGATGCCGCGTCTGCGTCGCCAGCAGCGCCGCATAGCCGGCACTCGTCAGCCACACGTCCAGCCGCCAGCGCCGTGCCGCAGCGGGCCAGAATTCGCGCAGCTGGTTTTGCAGGCCGGCGCGCAGCGCGCATTCCTCGACCACCGGGCCGATCACCAGCCAGCGCAGCAGCTCGGGCGGCGGCCGGTGGCCGTCATCGCAGGGCGGATTGCCGAACAGCGCGGTCAGCCCGGCCAGTGCCGGCATCGCCAGCGTCGCCGCGATCAGCCAGCCATCGAGCGTCGGCGGCGTGCCGCGTCCGGGCAGCACCCGGCGCAGCGCAGGAAAGAATTGAGGAAGCATGAAGAAGTTGCCCGGATTGCATCGTCGATTGCGCAAAATCTACGTGTGATAATTTCACATTGCAACCCCGGCGGGCGCCGACGGTCTGGCGGCGACCGCTGCCGGCTAGAACTTCTCGAACGGCAGCAGAAAGCGCCACTCGCCGGGCGGGATGTTGCCGAGCGGAATCTGGCCGATGCGCACGCGCTTGAGCGCCTCGACGCGCAGGCCCACCAGCTCGCACATGCGGCGAATCTGCCGGTACTTGCCCTCGCGCAGCACGAAGCGCAGCTGATGCTCGTTCTGCCAGCTGACCTTGGCCGGCTTGAGCGGCTTGCCGTCGAGCGCCAGCCCGTGGTTGAGCAGCGCCAGCCCGCGCTCGTCGAGCCGGCCGCTGACGCGCACGAGGTATTCCTTCTCGATGCCGCTGTCCTCGCCGATGAGCTGGCGCGCGATCCGGCCGTCCTGCGTCAGCACCAGCAGCCCCTGCGAATCGATGTCGAGCCGGCCGGCCGGCGCCAGGCCCTTGAGCTGGCTCATCGCGAAGCGCACGCCGCTGCGGTCGCCTTCCCATTGCGTCGGGCCGTCGAGCAGGATCGACGCCGGCTTGTAACCGTCCTCGGCCTGACCCGACACATAGCCGATCGGCTTGTGCAGCAAAAAGGTGACGAGCGACTGCTGGCGCGCCCGGCCCTCGGTCTTGAGCACGATCTCGGCCTGCGGATGGCAGCGCACGCCGAGTTCGGTGACGACCTGGCCGTCGACCATCACCCAGCCCTGTTCGATATAGCTGTCGGCCTCGCGGCGCGAGCACATGCCGCGTCCGGCCATCAGCTTGGAGACGCGCACCGGCGCGTCGGGGTCCTGCGGAGTGTTGGTGTCGCTCATCAGTGCGCGCCCTCGGGGTCGTCGTTCCACAGTGCGTTCCAGCCGTCGTAGCCGAGCGAATCCATCGTGGCGACGTTGCGTTTCCAGATCTCGTCGGTATCGGGCATCGATTCGATGGCGCGGTCGAGGCTGGCCTCGCGCAGCAGATGCAGCGTGGGGAAGGGCGCGCGGTTGGTGTAGTTGCCGATCTCGTCGGGCGCCGTGCCCTCGAACTGGAAGCGCGGATGGAAGCTGGCCACCTGCAGCACGCCGTCGAGTTCCAGCTCGCCGAGCCGGTCCTCGGCAATGCTCACGAACTCGTTGAAGTCCATGAAGTCGCGCAGCAGCTTGGGATGCACGAGCAGCGTGGTGTCGACTTCGGCGGCGTCGGTGGCGAGCAGCAGTTCCACCTCGTGCTCGAATTCGGCGAACCAGTCCTCGGCATTGCGCGCTTCGCTGACGACGATGCGCACCTGGTTGCGCACGTACACCGACTTGGCGAAGGGGCAGAGGTTGAGGCCGATGACGGCGCGCTCCAGCCAGCGCCGCATGGCGGCGATGACATCGGCGTCGCCGATCTGGTGCGGGCGGGCTTCGTCGCCGGCGACGGCGTCGAGACGCGGATCGGTGGCATCGGAGTTGGCGGCGCCCTCGGGCGGCTTGGGGTCTTGTTGCGTGTTCATCGCGCGATTGTCCCATCGCGCGCGATCATCGCCACATGCTGCCCAGAACCCCACGCGCGATTCATCCCGACCGCTTCTTCCGCACCCTGCGTCGCGCCTGGTGGCGCTTCGGGCTGCTCTGGCTCGCGGGGCTGGGCGTGGGCGGCGCGGCGGTGCTGTTCGCGCGGCTGGCCGATGCCGCATTCGAGGGCTTCCGGCATGCGCAGGCCTGGGGCGGCTGGGTGCCCTTCGTGCTGTCGCCGGCGGTGGGCGCGGGCGTGGTCTGGGCCACGCGCCGCTACAGCGCCGGCGCCGAGGGCAGCGGCATCCCGCAGGTGATCGCGGCGCTCGACTCGCCCAGCGCCGCCACCGCCGCGCGGCTGCTCGACTGGCGCGTGCTGCTCGGCAAGATCGGCCTGGGCTGCGGTGCGCTGCTCGGCGGCTTCTCGGCCGGGCGCGAGGGGCCGTCGGTGCAGGTGGGCGCGGCGGTCGCGTGGAAGGTGCTGCAACTGCGCGCGGCGGCCGGCAGCGGCGGCGTGTCGATGGGCGCGATGCGGCATTTCGTGGCGGCGGGCGGCGCGGCCGGCGTGGCGGCGGCCTTCAACGCGCCGCTCGCGGGCGTGGTGTTCGCCATCGAGGAGCTGGCGCGCAGCTTCGAGCACCGCACCAACGGCGCGACCATCGCGGCCGTCATCCTGGCCGGCGTGGTGGCGCTCGGCTTCCAGGGCAACTATGTGTATTTCGGGCGCATCTCGGCCGGTGATCCGGGGCTGGAAATGCTGCTGCCGGTGGCGATCGCGGCCGGCCTGTGCGGCGTGGCGGGCGGCGGCTTTTCGTGGCTGCTGCTGCACAGCGCGCGCTGGATGCCGGCGCGGCTGCTGGCGCTGCGGCTGGAGCGGCCGGTGCTGTTCGCGGCGCTGTGCGGGCTGGCGCTGGCGCTGCTCGGCGCGCTGGCCGGCGGCAGCGTGTTCGGCAGCGGCTATCACGAGGCGCGCGCGCTGCTGGCGGGCGAGGCGGGCGCGGGCTGGATCTATGCGCCGGCCAAGCTGCTGGCCAATCTGGTGTCGTTCCTGAGCGGCGTGCCGGGCGGGCTGTTCGCGCCGTCGCTGGCGGTCGGCGCGGGCATCGGCGCCGAGCTGTCGGCGCTGTTTCCGGGGCTGGGGCCGGGCGCGCTCGGGGCGCTGTGCATGGTGGCGTTTCTCGCGGCGGTCACGCAGTCGCCGATGACAGCCTTCGTCATCGTGATGGAGATGATCGACAACCACGGCATGGTGCTGTCGCTGATGGCGGCGGCGGCGCTGGCCACCGCCGTGTCGCGGCTGTTCGGGCCGCCGCTGTATCCGGCGCTGGCGCAGCGCTATGCCGATGCGCCAGCGCCCGCGCTGCGGCATGCGCCGGTCGGCGCCTGAGCCTCAGAACCGGTAGCTGGCACCGGCGCGAAAGTAGCGGCCGCGCGCGTTGTAGACCGACAGGTCGTAGGGCAGGTCGCCCTGGCTCGCGTCCCAGGGCGGCATGCGGTCGAACAGGTTGTGCACGCTGGCCTGCAGCCGCAGGCCCGGCACGCCGGTGTAGGCGAGCGTGAAGTCGAACTCGGTATTGCTGGCGACCCGGGTCACGCTCTCGTCGCCGTTGTGCACCTGGTCGTAGCCGTGGATGTAGTAGCTGGCGAGCGTGCCGCTCCACGCCTCGCGGCTCCAGCTGAGGGCGCTGTTGAGCCGGTTGCGCGGCAGGGCCACGTAGTTGTCGTTGCGGCCGATGAGCTGGCTGGCCGGCGCGTCGGCGGCCAGCGGCGTCTTGTAGTCGAACACCTGGGTGAAGCTGACGTTCCAGTCGAGCTGGCCCAGGCTGCCCAGGCGCCAGCGCCGGTCGAGCTGCACATCGACGCCGGCGGTATCGAGCGCCACCAGATTGCGGTAGGGCACGATCAGGCTGAGCAGGCGGCCGTCGGCATCGCGCACGATCTGGCCCGGGTACTGGTCGGGATTGGCCAGCATGTAGCCGAAGCTGTCGAAGCTGACCACGTTGGACTGGTGCAGCCGGTAGTAGTCGACCGACAGCGTGGTCGCGGCATCGAGCGTGAGCACCGTGCCGAGGGTCCAGGTGCGGGTCTTCTCGGGCTTGAGCTGGGGATTGCCGGTGAGCACGACCGAGCTGTCGGCCCATTGCGGCGAGCTGCCGCCGGCCGCCGTCGGATCGGGTGCATGCGGATCCACCACGTAGGTGAAGAAGGTCGAGCTGCCGCCATGCGCGTTCTCGGTCAGCGTGGGCGCGCGAAAGCCCTTCGACAGCGTGCTGCGGAACAGCGCCGTCTCGCTCGGCTGCCAGCGCAGGCCGGCCTTGGGCGAGAACGCCGAGCCGAAGTCGCTGTAGCGGTCGTAGCGCGCGGCGAGCGTGGCTTCGAGTGTGCGCAGCAGCGGCAGCGCCAGCTCGCCATAGCCGGCCCAGACGTTGCGCGCGGCGTCGGTGGCGGTCGAGCCCAGGCCGACGACCCGCCCCTGGCGCAGCGCCGCGTCCGGGCGGTCGAGCAGCGCCTCGCGCCGGAAGTCGACGCCGAGCGCCAGCCCGAGCGGCCCGGCCGGCAGCTGGGCCGCCTCGGTCGAGGCCTTGAAGCCGGCGCTGTCGAGCTGCGAGACCGCATCGCGGCGCGGATCGATGCGCAGCGCCGCGCTGGCGGCCGGCGTCAGCGCCGGATCGGCAAAGTTGTACGAGCCGTCGGCGATCGCACGCTCCAGCGCCACGGCATCGAGCCGGTTGAAGCTGCGCATCGTCACCCGGCTGCTGCTGTGCGCGGCGGCGGCTTCCCAGTCCCAGCCGGCATGCAGGCCGCGCAGGCCGGTGTTCAGACGCCAGAAATTGCTGGCGATCTCGTCGCCGCGCGGACCCAGTTCCTGGAACGCATAGCTGATGCCGACCGGCGTGCCGAAGGGATTGCCGGGGTTGCCGACCGGCAGCAGATTGCTTACCGAACGCACGCCGCCGGTCGCCGGGTCGAAGGCGACCGAACCGCCGTTGAGGTTGGCCGGCACATAGCTCTGCTGCGTGATGCCGTGGCTCATGAGCAGATCGCCGAAGGCGGTCACGCCGCCGCCGAGCCGCAGTTCACCGTTGGCGACCAGCTGATGGCGGTCGGCCGCCGGCATCAGGTCGAGATAGCCGGCCGGGTTGTAGCCGCAGGCCGTGCCGTCGCGGCCCAGATCGCTGCCGGGAATGACGCTGCCCTTGATGCTGCCGCCGCAGCCCGCGAAGGCCGTGCCCGGATCGGTGTCGTAGGCGCCGGCGGTGCGCCAGTTGCTGAAGCCGCCGCGGTCGCGGTAGTCCATGGTCCTGGTCAGCCCACGGCGCGAGGCCAGCAGCTCGTCGCGGTGCAGATAGCTGCCGGTCAGGCTCAGGTTGTAGCCGTCGGCCGCCAGCGAGCCAAAGCCGTAGCCGAGCGAGGCCTGGCTCTCGAAGCCGTCGCCGCGGCTCGACAGGCCGCCGCTCGCCGCCAGCACGCCGCCCTGCACATTGCGCTTGAGGATGATGTTGACCACGCCGGCCACCGCATCCGAGCCGTAGATCGCCGACGCGCCGTCCTTGAGCACCTCGATGCGGTCGACCGCGCTGAGCGGGATCGCATTCAGGTCGGCGAACAGGTCCTGCAGGTTCTGCGCAAATCCGTAGGGCGCGACGCGCCGGCCGTTGAGCAGCACCAGCGTGTTCTTCTGGCTCAGGCCGCGCAGCGCAATCCCGCCGGCGCCCGGCGCGAAGCTGTTGGTATAGCTCTCGTTGAAGCTGTTGCCGGTGTTCAGCGTGAGCGACCGCAGCACTTCCTCGACCGTGGTCTGGCCGCGCCGCGCGATCTCCTCGCTGCCGATCACCAGCACCGGCGCGACGCCCTCGCTGCCGACGCTGCGCTTGAGGCTGGAACCGGTGACTTCCACCCGGTCGAGCGCCAGTTGCGCGACGACGGCTGAGGGCAGGGCGGCAAGGCCGAGCGCGGCGAGCGCAGCGGCCACGGGACGAAGGCGCGGCATGGGCGATTCCTTGGAGGAGCGACCGCGCTGCACCGACTGCCAAGCATGTGTGCGTGGTCCGAGGCGCCGGATTCTGAATGCCTTGTTGCGACCGTTTCCCGTTTGTCAGGCGCGGATTTCTGTTCGTCGCCAGCTCGCCACTCGATGCCGGAAATGTGAAAAAGGCCCGGGATCGCCGGGCCTTTTCATGCGTTGCGGGCACGGCCCGGCGCTCATTCCAGCTTGAACTCGAACTCCTGCTCGGCCACCACTTCCTCGTCGCCGCTGGTCTGGCATTCGTACAGGCGCACCGCCTGGGTCACGGCGGCGCGCAGCTCGGGCCGGTCG
>NZ_MUHU01000004.1 GCF_002105195.1 Derxia lacustris
GTGCCGGCCGGCACGCTGGTCATCCACGGCGAGCTGGACGACACGGTGCCGCTCGGTTCGGTGCTGGACTGGGCCCGGCCGCAGGAGCTGCCGGTGGTGGTGGTGCCGGGCGCCGACCACTTCTTTCATCGCCGGCTCATCATCATCAAGTCGCTGGTGCTCGATGCACTGGCGCCGCGCCTCGCGCCGCAGGCCGGCAGCGAGGCCGCCGACGACGCCGGCTGACGCCGCCGCCGGGGCCGACGAGGCGCGAACGGCAGCGCCTCGCATCGGTGTTTCCGCTCCGGGCCCGACCGGAGCCCGCTTTCCCGCCGCCCCAGGCGCCTTGCGCCGGGCGGCCACTTCAAGACAACGATCAGGGTTTCGCCATGCAACACCGTCTCATTCCCGGCCTGCGCGCCATTGCGCTCGCCACGGCCACCACGCTGCTCGCGGCCGTTGCCGCGCCGGTCTCGGCCCAGGTGCCGCCGCCGGTCATCGCGGCCCGGTCCTGGCTGGTGCTCGATGTGAACAGCAGCCAGATCCTGGCCATGCAGGAGGCCGATACCCGCACCGATCCGGCCTCGCTGACCAAGCTGATGACCGCCTATCTGGTGTTCAGCGCGATCAAGGCCGGCACGCTCAAGCCAGCCGATCTGGTGCTCATCAGCGAGCGCGCCTGGAAAAGCGGCGGCAACAAGGAATCGAGCCGCATGTTCGTGGAGGTGGGCAAGCAGGTGTCGGTCGACGAGCTGCTGCACGGGATGATTATTCAGTCGGGCAACGACGCGACCATCGCGCTGGCCGAGCGCGTGGGCGGCACCGAGGAGCAGTTCGCCGACCTCATGAACAAGAAGGCCGCCGAGTTCGGCATGAAGAACTCGCACTTCAGCAATTCGCACGGCCTGAGCGACCCCAACCACTACTCCACGGCGCACGACCTGGCGATCCTGAGCCAGCGGCTGGTGACCGACTTCCCCGAATACCTCTCGTACTACTCGACCCGCGAGTACACCTACAACGGCATCAAGCAGGAGAACCGCAACCGGCTGCTCTGGCTCGATCCGTCGGTCGATGGCCTCAAGACCGGCTACACCGATCTGGCCGGCTGGTGCCTGATCGCCACCGCGCGGCGCGCCTTCCCGGCCGCGCCGGCCGCCGGTGCGCCGGCCGCCGGCCAGCCGCAGACCGGTGCGCCCGACGGCAACCGGCGCGTCATCTCGGTGGTGATCGGCGCGCAGAACGCCGCCGGCCGGGTGCAGGAATCGCAGAAGCTGCTCAACTACGCGTTCCAGAATTACGACGATGTGCGCCTGTATGCCAAGGGCGCGGCGGTGCAGTCGATTCCGGTGTTCAAGGGCACGGCCGACGAGGTGAGCGCCGGCGTGAACCGCGAGCTGGTGGTGAGCGTGCCGCGCGGCCAGGGCGACAAGATCAAGGCGGCGGTCGAGCGCAGCGAACGGCTGGTGGCGCCGATCCAGACCGGTCAGCAGGTCGGCACCATCAAGCTCACGCTCGACGGCCGGCCGGTCGGCGAGGTGCCGCTGGTGGCGCTGGCCAGCGTCAACAAGGCCGGCATGATCGGCAGCGCGATCGACGCGATGCGCATGATGTTCAAGTGAACCGAGGAGGCGCGATGGCAGATCCCAATCTCGACAGCCTGATCGAGTACCCGCTCGACTTCCCCATCAAGATCATGGGCCGGCGCCACGATCACTTTGCCCAGACGGTGGTCGACATCGTCAAGCGCCATGCGCCCGACTGGGACGCGGCCACGCTGGAAATGCGGCTGAGCAAGAGCGGCACCTATCTGAGCCTGACCGCGACCATCCGCGCGGTCGACCGGGCCCAGCTCGATGCGCTCTACACCGAGCTGTCGGGCCATCCGATGGTGTCGGTGGTGCTGTGAGCGCACTGCCCGACAGCGCCGCCGCCGCGCGCAGCGGCTGGCGCCCGTTCGCGCCGGTGGTGCGGACGCTGGGCCGCGTGCCCTACGAGGCCACGGTCGCCGCGATGCGCGACCTGACCGCCGCCCGCACGCCCGACTCGCCCGACGAAATCTGGGTGCTGGAGCACGAGCCGGTCTACACGCTCGGCCAGGCCGGCAAGCCCGAGCATCTGCTGCGCGCCAACGGCATCGCGGTGGTGCAGACCGATCGCGGCGGGCAGATCACCTATCACGGGCCGGGGCAGGTGGTGGTCTATCTGCTGGTCGATCTGCGCCGGCGCGGCTATCTGGTGCGCGAGGCGGTCGCGCGCATCGAGCAGGCGGTGATCGACACGCTGGCCGGCTTCGGCATCGCGGCCGACCGCAAGGCCGGCGCGCCCGGCGTCTATCTGCTCGAAGGCGGCGCCGATGCCGCAGCGCAACCGGGCGCCAAGATCGCCGCACTCGGGCTGCGGGTGCGCGGCGGCTGCACCTATCACGGCGTCGCGCTCAATGTGGCGATGGACCTCGCGCCCTATGCCGACATCAATCCCTGCGGTTATGCCGGGCTCGAAACCACCGACATGTCACGCGCTGGCGCTCAAGTTGCGTGGGACGCTGCCGCCAAGTCACTGACCGACGCGCTGCTGCACCAGCTCGGCCGCCCGGCCTGAGTCGCCCACCTCCTCAACCGCCGCCATGCCCCACTTCGCCCGCCCGGCCAGCCGCCGCTTCGACCCTGCCGCGCTTGCGCTGGCCATCGCGCTCACGCTGGTGATGGTCTGGGCCGCCGCCGACTGGCAGGCCAGCCACGTCTACCCGATGCGGCTGCATGTGCAGATGCATCTGGCCAGCTTTGCGCTGTTCGGCGCGGTCTGGGCGCGCGGGCTGCCGCGTCTGGGGCTGGCGTGGATCGTCGGCGCGCTGTGGATGTTTGGCCTCGCGCACGAGGGCTGGCAGATCGTCGGCCATCACCACGGTTTCGAGGGCGGCGATGTGCTCATCGACGGCCTCGGCGGCACGCTCGGCGCGCTGCTGGCGCGTTCGCCGCTGCTGCCGCGCGCCGGCCGGTCGCAGGCCGCCGGCTGAATCGGCCCGGCGCCCGGCGCGGCTGAACGGCCCGACGCGCGGGCCCGGCGCGCTGCCCGACGGCCGCCAAGCCCCTGCCCGCCATACGCCACCGCCCCGGCGAACCCCACCCCCTGTGGCACACTCGAACGCCCTTCCGGCCGGGCCCGCTCCTGACGCTCCGGCCTCTCCGCGAGACCCCATGAGCAGCAGCCAAGCCCCCCAAGCCGAGACCGCCGACGCCGCGCCGGCCACGCCCGTTGCCGGCGCCACCGCCGCCGAGCGCACCACCCGCACCGCCGAATCGCGCGAAACCTACGACCCGACCGCCAAGCAGAAGGCCGAGGCCAAGACCGCGCGCATTCCCATCAAGATCGCGCCGCACGAAATCCTGCGCAAACCCGAGTGGATCCGCGTCAAGGCCGGCTCGGCCAGCGGCCGCTTCCACGAGATCAAGGACGTGCTGCGCGCCAACAAGCTGGTCACCGTCTGCGAGGAAGCCTCCTGCCCCAACATCGGCGAATGCTTCGGCAAGGGCACGGCCACCTTCATGATCATGGGCGACAAGTGCACCCGCCGCTGCCCGTTCTGCGACGTGGGCCACGGCCGCCCCGACCCGCTCGACACCGAGGAGCCGGCGCGCCTCGCCAAGACCATCGCCGACCTGCGGCTGCGCTATGTCGTCATCACCAGCGTCGACCGCGACGACCTGCGCGACGGCGGCGCCCAGCACTTTGTCGACTGCATCCGCGAGACCCGCGCGCTCACGCCGAGCACGCAGATCGAGGTGCTGGTGCCCGACTTCCGCGGCCGGCTCGACAAGGCGCTCGACTGCTTTGCCGGCGGCCTGCCCGACGTGATGAACCACAACCTGGAGACGGTTCCCCGTCTCTACAAGGAAGCGCGGCCGGGCGCCGACTACGAGCATTCGCTCAAGCTGCTCAAGGACTTCAAGGCGCGCCATCCGGGCGTGGCGACCAAGAGCGGCCTGATGGTCGGCCTGGGCGAGACCGACGAGGAAATCCTCGACGTGATGCGCGACATGCGCGCCCACGACATCGACATGCTGACCATCGGCCAGTACCTCGCGCCCTCGGGCCATCACCTGCCGGTGCGGCGCTATGTGCATCCCGACGTGTTCAAGATGTTCGAGGCCAAGGCGGCCGAGATGGGCTTCAGCCATGCGGCGGTCGGCGCGATGGTGCGGTCGAGCTATCACGCCGACCAGCAGGCGCATGCCGCCGGCGTGGCGGAGTGAGGCGCTGATGCACGACGCATCGGCCGGCGCGGGCGTGGCAAACGCCATGCGAGCCACGCGATGAACGCCCCGCTCGCGCCCAAGCGCCGACGCTGGCTGCGCGCCGGCATCGCCGGAGCGGGGCTCGTGGCGGTCGGCGGCGCCGGCTTCGTCGCGCTGCGCCACGGCCGGCGCTATGTGCCGCCATCGGTCGAGCGGCCGGAAATCGCCGGCAGCGATGTGGCGAGCGGCGCCGCCATCGATCTGGCCGGGCTGCGCGGCAACATCGTGCTGGTCGAGTTCTGGGCGACGTGGTGCGGCTACTGCCTGCGCAACCTGCCCGAGGTCGAGCGCTTCGCGGCCGAGTACCGCGAACGCGGCCTGCGCGTGCTGGGCGTGTCCATCGACGAAAGCGCCGACGAGCTCAAGCGCTTCGTCGCGCAACGCCCGCCGCACTGGCCGGTGCTGCGTCAGGCCGATGCCCGGCGCAATTTCCCCGACGTGCGTCAGGTACCGAGCTTTTATGTCGTGGGCCGCGACGGCCAGACGCTGCTGCGCTGGCAGGGCGAGCTGGAGGGCGCGATGCGCGACCGGCTGGCCGCGCTGTTCAGCGCCTGACGCGATCAGGCAGCCAGTTCGGCTTCCACCAGCTTCGCGAACGCCTCCCAGTCGGGCTCGCCCACATAGCGCTGAAGAATCCGGCCCTGCTTGCTGACCAGAAAGCTGGTCGGCGTGGCCGGAATGCCGCTGAAGGCCTGGGCGATCGCACCGTCGATGTCGATGGCCACCTTGAACGGCAGCGCGCGTTCCTGCGCGAAGTTGGCCACGTAGTCGGGCCGGTCGTAGCTCATCGCCACCGCCACCGTCTCGTAGCCGCGCGCGGCAAAGCGCCGGTGCGCCTCGGCCAGCGCGGGCATTTCATGCACGCAAGTGGTGCAGGACGTGGCCCAGAAATTCACCAGCACCACCTTGCCGCGCAGGTCGGACAGCTTGAGCGACTCGCCGGCCAGGGTGCGCAGCGCTACATCGGGCGCCGGGCCTTGTCCGCCGCCGAGCAGGCTGAAGCCGCCGGCCGCAACGGCCACCGCAGCCAGCGCGCCGCCCACGAGCAGGCCACGGCGCGAACCCGCTGGCGCAGCGCCAGCGGCAGCGACGACGGGAGACGGGGAAATTCCGGTTTCGGCGGCCATGACGGCAACTCCGCGAGAGAACTGAAGCTGCCGATTATAGGAAGCCGGCGCGGCACGGCTGCGTCGGCGCCGGCCGGGCGCAGCGCCAGCCGCGCATCGCTCCAGGCCTCGATCACCAGCGGCCCGGCGCCCGAGGCGCGCAGGCACATGCCGGCATCGAGCACATGGTCGCCGGTGACGCCAGTTTCCGTGATCCAGACCCGGCCGCCGCGCACGCACAGCAGATCGCCGCGCGCCAGCGCCAATGTCACCGCACTGCCCGCGTCGAGCGCGAGCGCCTCATCCCCTGCCTTCGCCATGACGGTCTCCCCGACGCGCTGCGCCGCATGCATGCCTCGCATGCATCGAGTGCATGCATGCCGGCCATGCGAGCCCGGTGCGCGGCGGCCGATCCGCCCGGCGCCCCGAGAACTTGCGCGTCGACAGCCGCAATATCGACGGCTCGCAGGCTGCCGCACAAACGAAATCCCTGCGCATAATGCATGCGCAAATCACATGCATGCACGATCCGGAGAACGTCATGGCACGCCGCACCCGGCCGCTCGGCCTGGCCAACCTGCGCGGTTTCGAGGCCGCCGCGCGCCTGCTCAGCTTCACGCTGGCGGGCGAGGAGCTGCATCTCACGCAATCGTCGATGTCGCGCCAGATCCAGTCGCTGGAGGAGGAGCTGGGCCGGCCGCTGTTCATCCGCCGCACGCGCGAGCTGGAGCTGACGCTGGCTGGCCAGAAGCTGCAACGCGTGGTGCGCGGCGCGCTCGGCGAGCTGGACCGCTGCGTGGCCGAGCTGCGCGGCGAGGCCGAGCGGCGCCGCGTGGCGCTGACCACCTGGCCGTCGTTCGCGTCGCTGTGGCTGGTGCCGCGGCTCAGCTCGTTCGCGCGGCTGCATCCGGCCATCGACATCCGCATCGACTCGGGCGACACGGTGCTCGACATGGTGGCCGAGGAGATCGATCTGGCGATCCGCTATTGCCGCGACGACCAGGCGCCGCGCAACGCCCTGCGCCTGCTCGACGAGGAGCTGACGCCGGCGCTGTCGCCAGCGCTGCTGGAGCGCGTGGGCGGGCTGGCGGCGCCGGGCGAACTCGCGCGCTGCACGCTGCTGGTGCTCGACGACGGCTTTCAGAGTTCGGCCGAGAACAGCTGGGAGCGCTGGCTGGAGCTGGCCGGCGAGCCGCGCCTGCAACCGGCCGGCCGGCTGCTGTTCAATTTCGTGGATCAGTCGATGCAGGCGGCGGTGCGCGGCCAGGGCGTGATCCTCGGCAAGTCGCAGTTCCTGCGCGACTACATCGAGCGCGGCGAGCTGATCACGCCGTTTCCGGCGCTCCGGCTGGGATCGCGCTACGGGGTGTATCTGGTCGCGTCCGAGCTGGCGCGCGAAGGGCCGGCGGCGCTGTTCACCGACTGGCTGATCGCCGAGGCGGGCGCCGCGCCGGCGGGTTGAGGCGGCGGCACGCCTGGCCTGACGCGGCAGGCCCGATGCGGCGGCGGCCAGCCGCCGGGCGCGCTCAGAACAGCTCCATCTCCGCCCGCTCGGCCTTGGCCACCAGCAGGCCGCGCCCGACCAGCAGCTCATAGCCGCAGACCTGGTTGCGGCCGTGTTCCTTGGCGTAGTACAGCGCCTCGTCGGCGCGGCCGATGGCGGTGGCCGGCAGATCGCCGGGCAGCACCGTGGTGTAGCCCAGGCTCACGGTCACCCGGCCTACCTGCGGGAATTCATGCGCCTCGACCGCCGCGCGCAGCCGCTCGAAGGCGCTCTCGGCGGCATCGGGCGAGGCGCGGTCGAGCGTGACGATGAATTCCTCGCCGCCAAAGCGGTAGAGCTTGTCGCCGCTGCGGAAGGTGTCGCGCATCAGCCGGGCCAGCAGCAGCAGCACCTCGTCGCCGAACAGATGGCCGAAGTTGTCGTTGATGAGCTTGAAGCGGTCGATGTCGGCGATGGCAAACCAGGGCGATTCGCCCTCGCTGCGATTGGCGCGCATGACCAGCTTGTTGAAGTTGCCGTCGAAGGTCTTGCGGTTGAGCAGACCGGTCAGCGTGTCGTGCTCGCTGTAGTCGAGGATGGCGAGATGGTTGCGCAGGATGCGCAGCACGCCGAGCGCCATGCGCTGCTCGCGCGCGCTCATGGCGTCGCGCGTGAGCACCTCCAGCACCGCGATCACCGCGCTGTCGGAGGCAAGCGGGAACAGCGTGCGCACCCGGCCGTCGGGCGTCAGGCCGCGCGTCACGATGCGCTGGCGCACGCAGCGCTCGACCAGCGGCTCGGCATCGACCAGCGGCAGCGTCGTGCGCAGGCTGCGGTTGAGCTGCACCGTCGCGAGCGGCGATTCGAAGCCGGCGCCGAATACCGCGCGCGGCATCAGCCGGCGCTGGCGCGCATCGTCCTCGAACAGCCGGAACAGCGTCAGCGCATCGGGATCGAGGCAGTCGAACAACGCCTGCGCGACCGACACATCGATCGCATCGCGATCGCGCTCGCCAGTCACATCCGCCACGTAATCGATGATCTTGTCCATGCCGCTGCCCTTGCTGACGGGCGAGTGGCGCCACGTCCAGATTGGCAGGAATGGTAGGGAGGCGGCAAAGCGATAAATCGCACGAAATGCGGTGCGAACACGGTGGGCTTTGCCGCCAGCCCGGCACTGGAGGCCGGGCCGGTTGCCACCGCGCCGTCAGGCCTTGTGATAGACCTCGGCGCCCTTCTTCACGAACTCGATGGACTTTTCCTCCATGCCCTTCGTGAGCGCCGCCTCGGCCGCGATGCCCTGCTCGGCCGCGTAATCGCGCACGTCCTGCGTGATCTTCATCGAGCAGAAGTGCGGGCCGCACATCGAGCAGAAGTGGGCCGACTTCATCGACTCCTTCGGCAGCGTCTCGTCGTGGAAATCCTTGGCGGTATCCGGATCGAAGCCGAGGTTGAACTGGTCGTCCCAGCGGAACTCGAAGCGCGCCTTGCTCAGCGCGTTGTCGCGGATCTGCGCGCCCGGATGGCCCTTGGCCAGATCGGCCGCATGGGCGGCAATCTTGTAGGCCATGATCCCGTCCTTCACGTCCTTCTTGTTCGGCAGGCCCAGGTGCTCCTTGGGCGTGACGTAGCAGAGCATGGCCGTGCCGTACCAGCCGATCTGCGCCGCGCCGATGGCCGAGGTGATGTGGTCGTAGCCCGGCGCGATGTCGGTCGTCAGCGGACCCAGCGTGTAGAACGGCGCCTCGTGGCAGTCGCGCAGCTGGATGTCCATGTTCTCCTTGATTATCTGCATCGGCACATGGCCGGGGCCTTCGATCATCACCTGCACATCGTGCTTCCATGCCACCTGCGTCAGTTCGCCGAGGGTGCGCAGCTCGCTCAGCTGGGCCTCGTCGTTGGCATCCCAGATCGAGCCCGGACGCAGGCCGTCGCCGAGGCTGAAGGCCACGTCATAGGCCTTCATGATTTCGCAGATGTCCTCGAAGTGCGTGTAGAGGAAGCTTTCCTTGTGATGCGCGAGGCACCACTTGGCCATGATCGAGCCGCCGCGGCTGACGATGCCGGTCATGCGGTTGGCCGTCAGCGGGATGTACGCGAGCCGGATGCCGGCATGGATGGTGAAGTAGTCCACGCCCTGCTCGGCCTGCTCGATCAGCGTGTCGCGGAAGATTTCCCAGGTCAGGTCCTCGGCCTTGCCGTCGACCTTTTCGAGCGCCTGATAGATCGGCACCGTGCCGATCGGCACCGGCGAATTGCGCACGATCCATTCGCGCGTCTCGTGGATGTGCTTGCCGGTCGACAGGTCCATCACCGTGTCGCCGCCCCAGCGGATCGACCAGGTCATCTTCTCGACTTCCTCGCCAATGCCCGAGCTGACCGCCGAGTTGCCGATGTTGGCGTTGATCTTCACCAGGAAGTTGCGGCCGATGATCATCGGCTCGGTTTCGGGGTGATTGATGTTGGCCGGGATGATGGCGCGGCCGCGCGCCACTTCATCGCGCACGAATTCGGGCGTGATTTCTTCGGGGATCGACGCGCCAAAGCTCTGGCCCGGATGCTGGCGGCCGATCAGGCGCGCGAGCTTCTCGCCGGTGGGGCCGCCGGCGCGCAGGCCTTCCAGGTACTCCTTGCGACGCGCGTTCTCGCGGATGGCGATGTATTCCATCTCGGGCGTGACGATGCCCTGCCGCGCGTAATGCATCTGCGTGACGTTGGCGCCGGCCTTGGCGCGACGCGGCGCGCGCTTGAGGTTGAAGCGCAGCTCGGCGAGCTTGGGATCGGCCACGCGCTCCTGGCCAAAGGCCGAGCTGGGGCCGGCCAGCACTTCGGTATCGCCGCGCTCCTCGATCCACGCCGCGCGCACCGGCGCGAGGCCGGAGCGGATGTCGATCTTGACGGCCGGGTCGGTGTAGGGGCCCGAGGTGTCGTACACGTAGATGGGCGGATTGGTCTCGACGCCGGCCGTGGTGTGCGTGTCGCCCTGGCTGATCTCGCGCATCGGCACGCGGATGTCGGGGCGCGAGCCCTGCGCGTAGAACTTGCGCGAGTTGGGCAGCGGCTTGACCGCCGCGTCATCGACCTGGGCGGTCGCGGCGAGGAATTGCGGGTTGGCGTTCATCTGGGACTCCGTTCGTCTGAAACCGCAGCGGGGACGGTGCGACGAAGGAGCCCGGCGCCTCACGCAACGAAGGTGAACGGCGCCCTGGCACGGCTCCCTACGTCGGCATTATCCGGACAGGTTCAAGGGACTCTCTCACCCGCCGGACTTGCCGGCAGGACCCCCGCGTGCCCGGCCGACCTTAGGCGAATTGCGAATCCGTCGCAAGTCGGCGACAGGGGTGAAACATCTGCGCCGCAAGCCCTTGCGCGCGCCGATTGCGAGCGCGTTGTGCCCGCCTTGACAAGGGGGGCTTTGCTAGAATCCGGCCCGTTTCAGAAAGGCGCCCCGGCGGTTTGCCCGGCACGGCAGGCGCCGCAGCGATTCCTCCGTTTCCCGGTCTTGCCGAGCGTCCGCGTCCGCGCCGCTCCCTCTTGAAACCCTCATTCCAATGACGACAACGACCCTCGACTTCGACCGCGCCCGGTTCAACATGATCGAGCAGCAGATCCGCCCCTGGGATGTGCTCGACCCGTCCGTGCTCGGCCTGCTGGCCGTGGTGAAGCGCGAAGACTTCGTGCCGCCGGCCTACCGCAGCCTCGCCCTCGCCGATGTGGAAGTGCCGCTCAACGTCGAAGGCGCCGCCAAGGGCGAAAAGATGTTCCAGCCCCGCGTCGAGGCCCGCGTGCTGCAGGAACTGGCGGTCGGCCCCGACGACACCGTGCTCGAAATCGGCACCGGCTCGGGCTTCATGGCGGCGCTGCTGGCGGCGCGCGCGCGGCACGTGACCACGGTCGAAATCGATCCGGCGCTGGCGCGCTTTGCCGAAGCCAATCTGGCGCGCGCCGGCGTGCGCAATGCCAAGGTGGTGGTGGCCGACGGCGCGCGCGGCCTGCCCCAGCTCGGCGAATTCGACGTGATCGTCATCTCCGGCGGCCTGCCGCTGCTGCCGCCGGCCTTCGCGGCCCAGCTCAAGATCGGCGGCCGGCTGGCGGCCTTCGTGGGCAGCGGCGTGGTAATGGAAGCCCTGCTGCTCACCAAGACCGGCGCCCAGTCGGCCACGCAGCGCAACCTGTTCGAGACCCGCGTGGCCCTGCTGCGCAACGCCGAGCAGCCGTCGACCTTCCGTTTCTAAATCCAGCGGGCCGCCTCCGGCCCGCGCAGGAGCCCGCCGTGCAACAGATGCAGCCCACCGAACTGGCCGCCCGCCTCGCCGATACCGCCGCCGAACAGCCGCTGCTGGTCGATGTGCGTGAAACCTGGGAGGTCGAGCTGTGCCAGATCCCGGGCTCGATCTCGATCCCGATGAACACCATCCCGGCGCGCGTCGGCGAGCTGGACCCGGACCGCGAGATCGTCTGCATCTGCCATCACGGCGGCCGCAGCGCCCAGGTGGCGTTCTGGCTGGAGCGCAACGGCTTCACCCGCGTCATCAATCTGGCCGGCGGCGTGCATGAATGGGCGGGCCAGGTCGATCCGACCATGCGCCGCTACTGAGCCGGAGCCCGCATGCGTCCGACTCGCCTTGCCCGCGCACTGACGGCGGCGCTGCTGCCGCTCGGCTTCGCGCTGCTGCCGGCCACGGCCGGCGCGCAATCGCTGCTCCAGTTCTATGAATCGGCGCTCGCCGGCGATCCGGTCTATGCCGCCGCGCGCGCCCAGGCCCAGTCGGTGCGCGAACGCGAGCCGCAGGCCTTCGGCAGCCTGCTGCCCAATGTGGGCCTGAGCGCCGGCATCCAGCGCTACTCGCTCGATGCGGTGATCCCGCCCAAGGACACCCGGCACACCGACAACACGCGCAACTACACGCTCCAGCTCACGCAACCGCTGCTGCGCTGGCAGAGCTATGTGGGCTGGGAGCAGGCCAAGTTGGCGGTGGTGGCGGCCGAAGCCCAGCTGGCGCAGGCCCAGCAGGACCTGCGGCTGCGCGTGACGCGCGCCTATCTCGATGTGCTGGCGGCCGAAGACACGGTCAATTTCGTGCGCTCCAAGAAGGTCGCCATCGCCGAGCAGCTGGCCTCGGCCAAGCGCAATTTCGAGGTGGGCACGGCCACCATCACCGATACCAACGAGGCGCAATCGCGCTTCGATCTGGCGGTGGCCGAGGAACTGGGCGCGCTCAACGACGTGGCCACGCGCCGCGCCGCGCTGCTGCAAGTGAGCGGCCGGGTGCCGGGCGAGCTGGTGCCGCTGCGCACGCCAGTGCAGCTGGCCGCGCCCGAGCCGGCCAATCTCGACGACTGGGTCGCGGCGGCCGAAGCCGACAATCCGCAGGTGCAGGCGGCCGGCGTCAATGCCGAGATCGCCACGCGCGAGATCGAACGCGCGCGCGCCGGCCATCTGCCCACGCTCGATGTGGTGGTGGCGCGCAGCTACCAGTCCAATCTGTCCACCTATGCCATCGCCGGCATCGGCGGCACCAGCACTCGCAACGACAGCATCGGCCTGCAACTGAGCGTGCCGATCTTTGCCGGCGGCGCAACCCAGGGCCGCGTGCGCGAGGCGGTGGCGCTCGACGAGCAGGCGCGCCAGAACCAGGAAAACGCGCGTCGGCAGGCAGCCCAGACGGCGCGCCAGACCTATTTCGGGCTCACCTCCGGGCTGGCCCAGGTGCGTGCGCTCGAGACGGCCGAGAAGTCGAGCCAGTCGTCGCTGGAGTCGAACCAGCTCGGCTACAAGGTGGGCGTGCGCGTGAACATCGACGTGCTCAACGCCCAGCAGCAGCTGTTCTCGACCCAGCGCGATCTGGCCAAGGCGCGCTACGAGGCGATCTACACCGGGCTGCAACTCAAGTCGGCCGCCGGCCGGCTCGGCGATGCCGATCTGACGCAGGTTGACGGGCTGTTCGGCCGCTAGTCAGTCGAACAGCGCGGCGAGCGCAGTCAGATTGCGCTCGGTCGCGCCGCGATGGCGCGCGGCAAATGTGCCGGCCGCCGCCGCCATCGCCGCGCGCCGTGCCGGATCGCCGGCAATGCCGAACAGCGCCGGCCACACCTCGTCGGCGGCATTCACGCGCAGCAGCGCGCCGGCCTCGACGGCCAGCCGCGAAGCCTCGGCAAAGTTGAACTGGCTCGGCCCCATGACGGCCGGGCAGCCGCAGGCGCTGGCTTCGATCAGGTTCTGGCCGCCGAGCGGCAGCAGGCTGCCACCCACGAAGGCGGCATCGGCGAGCGTGTAGTAGGCCGCCAGCTCGCCCATCGAATCGCCGATCCACACCTCGTCGTCGGGCGCGGGCAGCGCCTGACTGCGCAGCGCCACGCGCAGGCCGCGCGCGCGCGCCAGCTCGGCAACTTCGGCAAAGCGCTGGGGATGGCGCGGCACGATCGCCAGCAGCGCGCCGCCGCGCTCGGCCGGCAGCCGGTCGAGCAGCAGCGCCTCCTCGCTCTGGCCGGCATGCTCGCGGGTCGAGGCGAGCAGCAGCACGCGGCGCGCGCCGATGGCCGCACGCCAGTCGCGGCCGAGCGCCACGGCGGCCGGCGCCGGCGCCAGATCGAACTTGAGGTTGCCGCAGACCGCCAGCCGGCGTGCGCCAAAGCTGCGCATGCGCGCGGCGTCGTCCTCGGTCTGCACGGTGGCGAGCGCGATGGCGCGCACCGCCGGTTCGAGCAGCGCGGCAAAGCGCCGGCCGCGCCGCGCGCTGCGCTCGGACAGCCGGCCGTTGACCAGCGCCACCGCCACGCCGCGCGCGGCCGACAGCCGGATCAGCTGCGGCCAGATTTCGGTTTCCATCAGCAGGCAGACGCGCGGCCGGAATGCGGCCAGAAAGCCGCGCACCGCAAAGCCGATGTCGTAGGGCGCAAACACCGATTCGAGCCGGCCGGCGCCGATCAGCCCGGCAAACACCTGCTGCGCGGCAGCCCGGCCGGCCGGCGTCATGTGGGTCAGCACGAACACCGCGCCCGGCCGTTCGCGCGCCAGCGCCTCGACCAGCGGCGCGACCGCGCGCGTCTCGCCGACCGAGACCGCATGCACCCAGATGCGCTCGGCATCGGGCCGGCGCGCATGCCGGCCGAGCCGCTCGGCGCGATGCTGGCCATAGCCGGGCTCGCGGCGCGCGCGCCAGGCCAGCCGCGCGAAGGCCAGCGGCAGGGCAATCCACCACAGCAGCGCATAGCCGGCGGCGGCCAGGCGCTCGCGCGGCGACAGGCGCAGGTCGGCGCCGGGCCGGTTCATGCGCGCGCCAGTTCTTGCATTGCGCCAAACACGTCATCGACGCCGGGCGGCTGGCCAACGTCGCCAAGGCAGCGATGCGGCGTGCTGGCGACGATGCCCACATGCGTCGGCGAGGTGGCCACGTAAATCGCCACCACCGGCGCGCCGACCGCCGCTGCCAGAAAACTGAGCCCGGTATCGACGCCGACCACGCAGCTCGCGCCGGCCAGCACGCCGGCCCATTCCACCAGCCCCAGCGCGCGCGGCGCCACCTGGGCGCCGTCGATGCCGTCGGCCAGCCGCTCGGCGCGCGCGCGCTCGGCGGCATTGCCCCAGGCCAAGCCGACGCGACGGCCGGCGCGCGTCTGCTGCGCGAGCAGGCTGCGCCAGTGCGCCTCGGGCCAGAGCTTCTCGTCACGCGCGGTAGCGGTGAGCGCGATCGCATAGGGCTCGCTGCCGGCCAGCCAGTCGGGCCGCTGCGGCGGTGGCGTCAGGCCGTAGTGCGGCGCGCCCTCGGGCGCGTAGCCCAGCGCCCAGCCGGCGAGCGCGCGGTAGCGGCGCGTGGCCGGCTGGCTGAAATACGGCCCGTTGGCAAAACCGCGGTCGTAGAACGCCGCCGCGAGCGGCTCGCGTGCCGATTCGCGTGCATAGCCAAGGTGCTCGCCATGGGCGATGCGCGCTACCAGTGCGCTCTTCACATTGCCCTGGCTGTCGACGATGGCGTCGTAATGGCTGGCGCGCAGCCGGCGCCACAGCACGCCGGCCTCGCCGCGCGTGGTCGCCGACAGCGGCGCCCGGCGCCAGCGCCGCAGCGCGATCGGAATCACCTGGGCGATGCCGGGATGCAGGCCGAGCAGGCCGGCATAGGCCTCCTCCACGATCCAGTCGATGCGCGCCTCGGGCCGGGCGCGCAGGATGTCGCCGACGACGGGCAGGTTGTGAATCACATCGCCCATCGAACTGATCTTGACCAGAAGAACCCGCATCCGCCCCGCCCTGTACTGAATGACATCGTCGCGTGCCAAGGTCGGGCGCGAGGTCGCCATTCGCGGCGAACATCCCGCAACCGTCAGCTGCCGCGAAAGGGGGCCGAGCTTACAATCCCGCCGCTTCGCGCACACGCGCGCGACCCGGCAGGCGCGAAATATGCTGAAGCAACACCGCTCGCACGCCGCAACTGTGCCGACCTTCCGCAGGCTTGCGCTCGGGCGCTACCCGCGCCGCCAGCCTTCCAGTACCTTGCAGTCCGCCAGCCAGACGCAACGCCCTCCTCCCGATGCACAAGGCGCGCTCACTGCGCCGATCGCCGACTTTCACACTCCAGGAACTCCAGGAATTCCCATGACCCAAGTCCGCAAAGCCGTCTTTCCTGTCGCCGGCCTCGGTACGCGCTCGCTGCCCGCCACCAAGGCGATTCCGAAGGAAATGCTGACCGTGGTTGACAAGCCGCTGATCCAGTACGCCGTGGAAGAAGCGGTCGCCGCCGGCATCACCGACATGATCTTCATCACCAGCCGCAGCAAGCGCGCGCTGGAAGACCATTTCGACAAGGCGCCCGAGCTCGAAGCCGAGCTCGAAGCGCGCGGCAAGAAGGAGCTGCTCGACATCGTGAAGAGCATCGCGCCCAAGGGCGTGAACTTCATCTTCATCCGCCAGCCCGAGCCGCTCGGCCTGGGCCATGCGGTGCTCTGCGCCCAGCCGGCCGTCGGCAACGAACCCTTCGCGGTGCTGCTGCCCGACGATCTGCTCTACGCCGACGAATCGGTGACCAAGCAGCTGGTGCAGCAGTACGAAGCCCATGGCGCCAGCGTGCTCGGCGTGATGGACGTGGCGCGCGAGGACACCAAGAAGTACGGCATCATCGCCGCCGACCCGATCACGCCGGCCACCTCGAAGGTGACCTACATGGTCGAAAAGCCCAAGCCCGAGGAAGCGCCGTCCACGCTCGCCGTGGTCGGTCGCTATGTGCTTGAGCCGCAGGTCTTTGCCGAGCTGGTCAACACGCCGCGCGGCGCCGGCGGCGAAATCCAGCTCACCGACGGCATCGCCGCGCTGATGAGCTCGCGCAAGGTCGTGGCGCACCGCTACGTCGGCACGCGCTACGACTGCGGCACGCGCCAGGGCTGGTGGGAGGCCAACATCGAGATCGGCCGCAACCATCCCGAGCTGAAGGAACTGGCCGCCAAGCTGCTCAAGTAAGCAGGTTTGCAAGGGCTTGCAACCCCGCCACGGAGCGGGGCTGCACCAAAACAAAGAGGGCCGAAAGGCCCTCTTTGCATTTCAGGCGCCGCCCGTCGCGCGGGCAGCCGGCATCAGAACGGCAGCTTGGCGTCGGGCTTGACCGCCAGGATCGCCTTGCGGAATTCGCCCTGGATGCGTTCGAGCGCTTCGGCGTTGTCGGCCTCGAAGCGCAGCACCACCACCGGCGTGGTGTTCGACGGACGCGCCAGACCGAAGCCGTCGGGGAACTCGGCGCGCACGCCGTCGATCGTGATGAGTTCGGTCGCGCCTTCGAACTTGGCCGTGGCTTGCAGCTTCTCGACCAGCGTGAAGTTCTCGCCCTCGGGCAGTTCGAGCTTGAGCTCGGGCGTGCTGGAGGCGTTGGGCAGCGCATTGAGCACCGCGCTCGGATCGTCCGAACGGGACAGGATTTCGAGCAGGCGGGCGCCGGTGTACAGGCCGTCGTCAAAGCCGTACCAGCGTTCCTTGAAGAAGGTGTGGCCGCTCATCTCGCCGGCCAGCGGGGCGCCGGTTTCCTTGAGCTTGGCCTTGACCAGCGAATGCCCGGTGCGCCACAGCAGCGGCACGCCGCCGGCTTCGCGCACCACATTGCCGACATGGCGGCTGCACTTCACGTCGAAGATGATCTGCTGGCCCGGATTGCGCGACAGCACGTCACGCGCGAACAGCATCAGCTGGCGGTCGGGCCAGATGATGTTGCCTTCCTTGGTCACCACGCCCAGACGATCGCCGTCGCCGTCGAAAGCCAGGCCGATTTCGGCGTCGGTGTCCTTGAGCGCCTGCGCCACGTCTTCGAGGTTGTGCGGATCGGCCGGATCGGGATGGTGGTTGGGGAAGGTGCCGTCCACTTCGCAGAACAGCTCCTTGACCACCGTGGCGCCGAGGCGCTTGAACAGCTCGGGCGCATAGGCGCCGGGAATGCCGTTGCCGGCGTCGAGCACGACCTTGATCGGGCGCGCCAGCTTGACGTCGCCGATGATGCGCTGGATGTAGCGCTCGGCGATGTCGTCGGTGCTGTAGCCGCCGGCGCCTTCGGCCAGCTTGCCTTCCACGATGCGGGTGCGCAGGCCGGTGATGGTGTCGCCGTAGATGGCTTCGCCGGCCACGACCATCTTGAGGCCGTTGTACTCGGGCGGGTTGTGCGAGCCGGTGACCATGACGCCGGTCGGAATGCCGAGTTCATAGGTGGCGAAGTACAGCATCGGCGTGGCGACCAGACCCACGTCGACCACATCGAGGCCGCCGGCGCGCAGGCCGTCGGCGAGCGCCTTGGCCAGTTCCGGACCCGACACGCGGCCATCGCGGCCGATGACGGCGGCGGTCTGGCCGCGTTCGCGCGCGAGCGTCGCGATCGACTGGCCGATCAGGCGCACGGCATCGGGCGTGAGCGCGGTCGAAACGACGCCGCGAATGTCATAGGCCTTGAACAGCGATGCGGCAGGTGCGTTGGAAGAATCGAGGGCCATCGGCGGTTTTCCTTGAACAGGTAGGACAACAATATGGAGTGAGGATGGGCGGAGCGAAGGTTTTCATGCAGCCACTAGAATGGCGGCCCCATCAGCGGCAAATGGTAATTGCGGACCAAGACATTCCGCGCCGCCCGCAGCCCATCAGGTAAGCGATCCCATGATTTTTGTGACAGGCGGAGCCGGCTTCATCGGCTCGAACTTCGTGCTGCATCGACTTGCCCGGTTCGATGAGCCGATCGTGGTGATCGACAAGCTCACCTATGCCGGCAATCGCGAGAACCTCGCCTCGGCGCAGCATGATCCGCGCCTGATCTTCAGTCATACCGACATCTGCGATGGCGCGGCGATCGCCGCGCTGTTTGCAGCGCACCGGCCGCGCGCCATCGTGCACTTTGCCGCCGAGAGCCATGTCGACCGCTCCATTCTCGGCCCCGGCGAATTCATCCGCACCAATGTCAACGGCAGCTTCGAACTGCTCGAAGCCGCGCGCAAGTACTGGCAGGAACTCGCAGCCGAAGCGCGCGCCGGCTTCCGCTTTCTGCATGTGTCGACCGACGAGGTCTACGGCTCGCTCGGCCCCGACGACGCGCCGTTCAGCGAGACCACCGCCTACGCGCCCAACAGCCCCTATTCGGCATCGAAGGCCGCGTCCGACCATCTGGTGCGCGCCTATCACCACACCTACGGGCTGCCGGTGCTGACCACCAATTGCAGCAACAACTACGGCCCGTTCCAGTTTCCGGAAAAGCTCATCCCGCTGATCCTGCAGAACGCGCTCGACGGCAAGCCGCTGCCGATCTACGGCGACGGCCTCAACGTACGCGACTGGCTGTTCGTGCTCGACCATTGCCGCGCCATCGAGCGTGTGCTCGAAACCGGCAGGCCGGGCGAGGTTTACAACGTCGGCGGCAAGAACGAGATCCGCAACATCGACGTGGTGACCGTGCTGTGCGCCATCCTCGACGAACTGCGCCCGCGCGCAGAAGGCCGCTACGCCGACCTCATCACCTACGTCAAGGATCGCCCGGGCCACGACCGCCGCTACGCCATCGACCCGAGCAAGATCGAACGCGAACTCGACTGGCGCCCCGAGGAAACCTTCGAGACCGGCATCCGCGCGACGGTGGCCTGGTATCTCGACAATCGCGGCTGGGTCGACCGGGTGCGCGACGGCAGCTATCGCGACTGGATCGACCGCCAATACGGAGAGCGCACATGAGCGCCATCAATCGCAAGGGCATCGTGCTGGCCGGCGGCTCGGGCACGCGGCTGTATCCGGTCACGCGCGTGGTGTCGAAGCAGCTGCTGCCGATCCACGACAAGCCGATGGTCTATTACCCGCTGAGCACGCTGATGATCGCGGGCATCCGCGACATCCTGCTCATCTCCACGCCGAGCGATCTGCCGCGCTTCGCCGAGCTGCTCGGCGACGGCAGCCAGTGGGGGCTCAACATCGGCTATGTGGTGCAGCCGTCCCCGGATGGCCTCGCGCAGGCCTTCATCCTGGGCCGCGATTTCATCGGCAGCGACCCGGCTGCGCTGGTGCTGGGCGACAACATCTTCTACGGCCACGAGTTGTCGCTGCGGCTGCAGAACGCCAATGCGCGCACCGACGGCGCCACGGTCTTCGCCTATCACGTACTTGATCCGGAGCGCTACGGCGTGGTCGATTTCGATACTGCCGGCCGCGCGCTCAGCATCGAAGAGAAGCCGGCCAAGCCCAAGAGCAACTACGCCGTCACCGGCCTGTACTTCTACGACAACCGGGTGGTCGACATCGCGCGCGACATCCGGCCGTCGGCGCGCGGCGAGCTTGAGATCACCGACGTCAATGCGCGCTATCTGGCCGACGGTCAGCTGTCGGTCGAGATCATGGGTCGCGGCATGGCCTGGCTCGATACCGGCACGCACGAGTCGCTGCTGCAAGCCTCGACCTTCATCGAAACCATCGAGACGCGTCAGGGCCTGAAAGTGTGCTGCCCCGAGGAAATCGCCTTCCGCCAGGGCTGGATCGATGCCGAGCAGCTGGCCCGCCTCGCCGAGCCGCTGAAGAAGAACAACTACGGCCAGTACCTGCTGCGCATCATCAACGAACGCGTGTTCCCGTCTGCATGAACGTCATTCCGACCCGCCTGCCCGAAGTGCTCATCCTCGAACCCAAGGTGTTCGGCGATGCGCGCGGCTTCTTCCTCGAAAGCTGGAATGCGCGCACCTTCGCCGAGGCCACCGGCAGCGCCGCCGCCTTCGTGCAGGACAACCATTCGCGCTCGGCGCGCAATGTGCTGCGCGGCATCCACTATCAGATGGTCAAGCCGCAGGGAAAGCTGGTGCGCGTGGTGGCTGGCCGGGTGCTCGACGTGGCAGTCGATCTGCGCCGCAGCTCGCCCAACTTCGGCCAGTGGGCCGGGGTTGAGCTGAGCGCCGAGAACCATCGGCAGCTGTGGATTCCGCCCGGCTTCGGCCACGGCTTTGCGGTGCTGAGCGACAGCGCCGACTTCCTCTACAAGACGACCGAGTACTGGCTGCCGGAGCATGACCGCAGCCTGCGCTGGAACGATCCGGCGCTCGGCATCGACTGGCAGCTCGACGGCGAGCCGCTGGTCGCCGCCAAGGACGCCGCCGCGCCGCTGCTGAGCGACGCCGAGGTCTACGCATGACGCGCATCCTGGTGACCGGTTGCGACGGTCAGGTCGGCTGGGAACTGCTGCGCAGCTGCCAGCCGCTCGGCGAAGTGACCGGCGTGAACCGCGCGCAATGCAATCTGGCCGAGCCGGCCGCGCTGCGCGCCGCACTGGCAGCGCACCGGCCCGACGTCATCCTCAACGCCGCCGCCTACACCGCCGTCGACAAGGCCGAATCGGAAGAAGCGCTCGCCACCGCCATCAATGGCGATGCGGTCGGCGTCATCGCCGAATTCGCCGCCGCCACTGGCGCGCTCGTCATCCATTACTCGACCGACTACGTGTTCGACGGCAGCGGCAACACGCCGCACAGCGAAAGCGACCCGACCGCGCCGGTCAATGCCTATGGCCGCAGCAAACTGGCCGGCGAAATCGCCCTCGCCAATTCGGCCGCCGACTGGCTCTGCTTTCGCACCAGCTGGGTCTATTCGCATCGCTGCCAGAATTTTCCGCGCACCATTCTCCGGCTCGCGCGCGAACGCGAAACCCTGCGCATCATCGACGACCAGATCGGCGCGCCCACTTCCGCGCGCCTGATTGCCGATGTGACCGCAATTGCGCTGCTGCAATCGCTGCGCGACCGCGCCGCCGGCCGCTTCGATTCGCAACTGCTGCATCTGGTGGCGTCCGGCCAAGTAAGCTGGCATGGCTTTGCCACCGAATTGATCGCCGCTGAGCGCCAGAGCGCCGGCGCTGCTGCCTTGAAAGTGCAGGCGATCGAGCCGATTCCCACCCGCGACTACCCCACGCCCGCGCGCCGGCCGCTCAATTCCCGGCTCGATTGCTCCGCACTGGAGCAGCGTTTCGGCATTCGATTGCCCGCGTGGCAGGCCGGCGTCGCACTTCATGTTTCAGGTGCGCAAGGCGCCTGACCGAAGGCGCGCATTCCGGGCCGATGGCCCGGCGCCACTTCCCGCCCGATTCAGGAAAGACTGTCGTTCATGAGCGCATCCTCGATTTCAGAGGCGCGATTCAATCCGCTGCCCTCGCTGCGCACCAATGCGCGGCTCATTTTTGAACTGACCCGGCGCGATGTGCTGGGCCGTTATCAGGGCTCGGCACTCGGCCTGCTGTGGTCGCTGTTCAATCCGCTGTTCATGCTGGCGATCTATACCTTTGCCTTCGGCACGCTGTTCAAGTCGCGCTGGCCCGGCATGCCCGATTCGCAATCGCATTTCGCCATCGTGCTGTTTGCCGGATTGCTGGTATTCAACTTCTTCAGCGAATGCCTGTCGCGCGCGCCGACGCTCATCATCGAGAACGCCAATTACGTCAAGAAGGTGGTGTTTCCGCTGGAGATTCTGCCGGCCGTGACCGTGCTGTCGGCCTTCTTCCATTATCTGGTGGGGCTTGTCGTGTGGTGCCTGGCCTATCTGCTGATGGAAGGCCAATTGCATGCAACCCTGCTGCTGCTGCCATTTGCGCTGCTGCCGCTGATTGCCTTTACCACCGGAAATTGCTGGTTTCTCGCCTCGCTCGGCGTGTATGCGCGCGATGTGCGTCAGGTGGTCGGCGTATTGACCAGCGCACTCATTTTCATGGCGCCCATCTTCTATCCGATCCAGGCCGTGCCTGCGGCTTTCCGGCCATTCATCATGCTCAATCCGATCACCCATTATGTGGAAATGACCCGGCAGATCATGATCGACGGCACGCTGCCCGATGCCGGCTACTGGCTGGCAGTCAATGCCGCCTCGGCGGTTTATGCGCTGCTGTGCTTTGCCTGGTTTCAGATGACGCGGCGGGGGTTTGCCGATGTCCTCTGAAATCGTCATCGAGGTCGAAGGGCTCTGCAAGAATTTCGAGGTCTATTCCAGTCCGCGCGACCGGCTCAAGCAATTGCTGCTGCCGCCGGTGCAGCGAATGCTGGGTCTGGAAGCCGGCTGCTATCACAGCAAGTTTCCGGCGCTGGCCGACATCAATTTCCAGGTTGCCCAGGGCGAAACCTTCGGCATCGTCGGGCGCAACGGCTCGGGCAAGTCGACGCTGCTGCAAATCCTCTGCGGCACGCTGGCGCCATCGGCCGGCCGGGTGGCGGTGCGCGGCAAGGTCGCGGCCTTGCTCGAACTCGGCGCCGGATTCAATCCCGAATTCTCCGGCCGCGAAAACGTCTACATGAATGGCCGCTTGTTCGGCCTGTCGACCGAGCAGATCGACGAGCGCTTCGACCGGATTGCGGCATTTGCCGATATCGGCGATTTCATCGAAAAGCCGGTCAAGACCTATTCGAGCGGCATGTATGTGCGGCTGGCCTTTGCCGTGATCGCCCATGTCGATGCCGACATTCTGGTGGTGGATGAAGCGCTGTCGGTCGGCGATGCCTATTTCGTGCAGAAATGCATGCGCTTTCTGCGCAGCTTCATGGAGCGCGGCACGCTGCTTTTCGTGAGCCACGATATTTCGGCGGTGACCAATCTGTGTTCGAGCGCGCTGCTGCTCGAACGCGGCCGCGTCATCGATCTGGGCAGCCCCAAGAGCGTCATCAAGCGCTATCTCGAAAATCTGGTCGCCGAATCGCAAGACATTTCGGCCACGCAGCAGGCCGAGATTGCCGAAACGCCAGCGCCCGCCGCCGATGCCGATTACATCGACATGCGCGAGCGATTCATCAATCAGTCGAATCTGCGCAACGATCTGGAGGTATTGCCGTTCCAGATCGGTGCCGAATCCTTCGGTGCCGGCGGCGCGCGCATCGTCGATACCTGCGTGCGCGATGCCGCCAGTGGCGCCCGGCTCGACTGGGTGGTGGGCGGTGAGCTGGTGCAAATCGTCATCGCGGCCAATGCCATCGCCGATCTCGATGCGGTGATTCTCGGTTTCGATTTCAAGGACCGCCTTGGCCAGACGGTGTTTGGCGACAATACCTATCTGACTTACCGGCTCGATCCCTGTTCGGCACGCGCCGGTGAACGGATCGAAGCCGTATTCGAATTCCGCATGCCGATCCTGCCGGTCGGCGATTACGCCATTTCGGTGGCAATCGCGACCGGCAGCCAGGATGCGCATGTGCAGCAGCACTGGGTCCACGATGCCGTCATCCTGCGGGCCCAGGCCAGCCGGGTCTGCTTCGGTCAGGTCGGCATTCCAATGCGCAATATAGAAATCACTCGCAGCCGGGTGCGCAATCCGGCTGCTTCGGTCGAATGAATTCAAGCTCCATCACTCCCGCAGCCGATTTGGCCCAGCCCTTGCCGTGGACCGGCGAGCGTTTTCTGCCCACGCTCGATGGGCGCATCCGCTATGAGCATTTGCATCGCTATGCCGTCTGCTCGGCATTGGCCGGTGGCAAGCGGCTGCTCGATATCGCCTCGGGCGAAGGCTATGGCTCGGCCCTGCTTGCGCAGGTGGCGGCCTCGGTCTGCGGCGTGGATATTTCAGCCGAGGCGGTGGCGCATGCGCGCGCCCAATACGGCGCGCAATTTCCCAATCTGCAATTCGTCCAGGGTTCGGCCACGGCAATTCCGTTTGCGGCGGCCGAATTCGACATGGTGGTGTCGTTCGAAACGCTGGAGCATCTGGCCGAGCAGGAGGAAATGCTGGCCGAGATTCGCCGCGTGCTCAAACCGGGCGGCCTGCTGGTCATTTCCACGCCGGATCGCGCGGTCTATGCCAGGACCGATGGCGGCCACAATCAATTCCATGTGCGCGAATTGAGCGCGGAGGAATTCCGCGCGCTACTCGACCGGCATTTCGGCCATGTGGCGCTGTACGGCCAGACCCTGGCCACGGTCGGCTGGGTGCAGCCCGAGTCCGGCGCCGAGCTGGCGCCGGCGGTCGAGACCTGGATGCCGCAGGCCGACGGCGTGCGGCGCGCGCTGCCGCAGCTGGCCGAGTGCATCTACCGCATCGCGCTGTGCGCCGACCGGCCGCTGGTCGAGCGACTCGCGCCGTCACTGTTCTGCGACCCGGCCGACGACCTGTTCCGCGCCGACATCGAGCTGCGCCGCTGGGCCTCGACCATCGACGACGAACGCGCCGCCGCCGTCGCCAGCGCCGCCGCGGCGCGCGCCGAGCTCGATGCCGGCAGCGCCCGGGCCGCGCGCAGCGATGCGCAGGTCCAGCTCGCGCAGGCCCGCGCTGCCGACCTCGAAGCCGCCGCCGCAACTGCCAGCGCGCGCGCCGCCGCGCTCGAAGCCGCCGCCGCGGCCGCCCAGGCCCGCGCCGCCACGCTCGAAGCCGCACTCGCCGCCAAGGAAACCGAATTCGAGGAACGCACTGCCTGGGCGCTCCGGCTCGACGCCGAACTCGAGCGCGCGCGCCGCCAGCACCAGGGCCAGGTCGAGCGCACTGCCGAGCTCGAAGCCCGCTTCGCGGCGCTGCTGCGCACCCGCTCCTGGCGCCTGACCCAGCCGCTGCGCGTGGCGGCCCGGCTGCTGCGCGGCGAATGGGATGCGGTGCTGCAACCGCTGCGGCCGCGCGCCCAGCGGCTGGCGCGGCAGGTCTACACCCGGCTGCCGCTCGATCACGATGCCAAGACCCGGCTGGTCGACACCGTCTACCGGCTCGGCGGGCCGCTGTTCGACGGCATCGTCCATTACGAGAACTGGAAGCGGCAGCGCGCCGCGAGCCAGCTCGCCGCGCCCGCCACCGAAGGCCCGGTCCCGCCCGACCGGCTCGCCGCCGCGCTCGCCGAGCTGCGCTTTGCCGAGGTGGCCGCGCCGGTCGTGTCCATCGTCATTCCGGCCTACGGCATGCTCGACGTGACGCTGACCTGCCTGCGCTCGATCGCCGCCCATCCGCCGGCGGTGCCGTTCGAAGTCATCGTCGCCGAGGACTGCTCGGGCGATACCGAGATCGACCGGCTCGGCGCCGTGCCCGGCCTGCGCTACGAGCGCAACCCGCGCAACCTCGGCTTTCTGCTCAGCTGCAACCGCGCCGCCGGGCTGGCGCGCGGCGACTACCTCTATCTGCTCAACAACGACACCGAGGTCACGCCGGGCTGGCTCGACGCGCTGCTCGACGTGTTTGCCAGCCGGCCCGACTGCGGCATGGTCGGCTCCAAGCTGGTCTATCCCGACGGCCGGCTGCAAGAGGCCGGCGGCATCATGTGGAACGACGGCTCGGCCTGGAACTTCGGCCGGCTGCAGGACCCGCGCGCCAGCCAGTTCAACTATCTGCGCGAGGTCGACTACTGCTCGGGCGCGTCGCTGCTGATCCGGCGCGACTTCTTCGAGCAGCTCGGCCGCTTCGACGAGCGCTATGTGCCGGCCTATTGCGAGGACAGCGATCTGGCCTTCGCGGTGCGCGCCGCCGGCAAGCGCGTGTACTACCAGCCACGCTCGGTCGTCATCCATTACGAGGGCGTCTCGCACGGCACCGATACCGGCAGCGGCATCAAGGCCTATCAGGTCGAGAACCAGCGCAAGTTCCGCGACAAGTGGGCCGAGGTGCTGGCGCGCGAGCACTTCCCCAATGCCGAGCAGGTGTTCGTCGCGCGCGACCGCAGCCGCGCCAAACCCTGCATCCTGGTCGTCGACCATTACGTGCCCCAGCCCGACCGCGATGCCGGCTCGCGCACCATGTGGCAGGTGATGGAAGTGCTGCGCTCGATGGACCTGAACGTGAAGTTCTGGCCCGAGAACCTGTGGTTCGACCCCGACTACACGCCGGCGCTCGAAGCCACCGGCGTCGAGGTCTTCCACGGCCCCGAGTACAGCGGCAATTTCGACCGCTGGACGCGTGAGAACGGCGCCCACATCGACTACGTGCTGCTGTCGCGGCCCTATGTCGCGCTCAACTACATCGACAGCCTGCGCGCCAACACCCGCGCCCGGCTGCTGTACTACGGCCACGATGTGCACCATCTGCGGCTCCAGGAGCAGATGCGCCTCACGCCCGACGACAGCGCGCTCGCCGCCGAGTACCAGCGCTTTCTCAAGATGGAGCCCGAGGTCTGGTCCCGGGTCGATGTCGTCTACTACCCGTCGGCCACCGAGACCGAGTACGTGCGCGGCCTGATCGCCGCCGCCGGCGGGCGCCAGACCTGCGCCACGCTGCCGCCCTATGCCTACACCGATGTCGCGCCCGATCCGGCCGCCAATCTGGCCGAGCGGCGCGATCTGCTGTTCGTCGCCGGCTTCGGCCATCCACCCAATGTCGATGCCGCGCAATGGCTGGTGTCCCAGGTAATGCCGCTGGTGTTTGCCGAGGCGCCCGGGGTGCGGCTGTTCCTGGTCGGCTCCAATCCGTCGCCGGCGGTCAAGGTGCTCGCGTCCGACCGCATCGTCGTGACCGGCTTCGTCACCGACGAGGCGCTGGCCGGCCATTACGCCAGCGCCCGCGCCGGCGTGGCGCCACTGCGCGCCGGGGCCGGCGTCAAGGGCAAGGTGGTCGAGGCGATGCGCTTCGGCCTGCCGCTGGTCACCACGCCGACCGGCGCGCAGGGGCTGGCGGCGGCCGAGCCGGCGCTGTTCATCGAGGAAGACCCCGAGGCCTTCGCCCGCCGCACCCTCGACCTGCTGCGCGACGATGCGCTCTGGCGTGCCCGCAGCGCCGCCGAGCAGCAGCACATCCGCGACCATTTCACCTTCGGCGCGATGCGCCACGTGCTCGAAGCGGACATGCCGCCGCCCGACCACGCCTCCCACCTCTGACGCACACACCATGCTCATCCGTGCCCGCGCCCCGCTGCGCCTCGGCCTTGCCGGCGGCGGTTCCGACGTTTCGCCCTACTGCGACCTGTATGGCGGATCGGTGCTCAACGCCACCATCGACCGCTATGCCTATGCCGTGCTGCGCACCGGCGACACCGACGGCATCCGCTTCATCGCCACCGACCAGGGCAGCCAGGTCGAACTGCCGCTCGACGCGCCGGTGGAAGTGGACGGCGAGCTGAAGCTGCACCGCGCCGTCTACCGCGAGATCGTCGAGCGCTACAACGGCGGCCGGCCGATCGCGCTCGAACTCAGCACCTTCTGCGACGCGCCGATCGGCTCGGGCCTCGGCTCGTCGTCGACGCTGGTGGTGGTGATGATTGCCGCCTTCGTCGAGCTGCTGAACCTGCCGCTCGACGATTACGAGATCGCCCATCTCGCCTTCCACATCGAGCGCGAGGTCTGCAAGCTGCAAGGCGGCCGCCAGGACCAGTACGCGGCGGCCTTCGGCGGCTTCAACTTCATGGAGTTCTATGCCGACAACCGCGCGGTCATCAATCCGCTGCGGGTGCGCGAATGGATCGTCTGCGAGCTCGAAGCCTCGCTGGTGCTGTTCTATACCGGCGTGTCGCGCGAGTCGGCCCGGATCATCGCGGACCAGAGTTCGCATGTGCAGGCCGGCTCGGCCAGCGCCATCGAGACCATGCACAAGCTCAAGGCCGAGGCGGTGCGCATGAAGGAATGCGTGCTGCGCGGCGATTTCGCCGGCATCGTCGAATCGATGAAGGACGGCTGGGAGCAGAAGAAGCGCTCCGCCGCCACCGTCTCCACGCCGCACATCGAGGAGATCTACAACGCCGCCTGCGCCGCCGGCGCGCTGGCCGGCAAGGTCTCGGGTGCCGGCGGCGGCGGATTCATGATGTTCTTCGTGCCGCCCGACCGCCGCGTGGCGGTCATCAAGACCCTCGGCCGCTTCGACGGCCAGGTGAGCAACTGCCACTTCACCGCCACCGGACGCCAGAGCTGGAGAGTCGCATGATCGAATCCATCCGCCGCCAGATCGGCGCCGCCGCCGACCATCTCGCCGCCATCCAGCGCGACGAGGCCTTGCTGGCCACGCTCGAAGCCATCGCGCGCGATTGCGTCGCCGCGCTCCAGGCCGGCAACAAGATCCTGTTCATGGGCAACGGCGGCAGCGCGGCCGATGCCCAGCATCTGGCCGGCGAACTGGTCAGCCGCTTCGAGTTCGACCGCCCCGGCCTCGCCGCCTTCGCGCTCACCACCGACAGCTCGGTGCTGACCGCCATCGGCAACGACTACGGCTACGAAAAGCTGTTCGCGCGCCAGGTGCAGGCGGTCGGCAAGGCCGGCGATGTGCTGATCGGCATCACCACCTCGGGCCGCTCGCCCAACGTGATCGCGGCGCTCGCGCTCGGGCGCCAGCTCGGGCTGCGCACGGTGGGCTTCACCGGCGCCCGGCCGGCCGCCATCGACGAGGTCGTCGACCACTGCCTCAAGCTGCCGTCCACCTGCACGCCGCGCATCCAGGAAGGCCACATCCTGCTCGGCCACACGCTGTGCAGCCTGATCGAGTCGGCGCTGTTCACGCCGCCGGCCGCCGCATGAAGGCCGTGGTGCTCGCCGGCGGCTTCGGCACCCGGCTGCGCGAGCGTGTCGCCGACCTGCCCAAGCCGATGGCGCCGATCGCCGGCCGGCCCTTTCTCGAATACCTGCTCGACCGGCTCGCCGCCGCGCATTTCAGCGAGGTGCTGCTGTCGGTCGGCTATCTGGCCAAGCGCATCGAGGCGCATTTCGGCAACTGCTATCGCGGCATGACGCTGCGCTACTCGGTCGAGGCCGAGCCGCTCGGCACCGGCGGCGCCATCGCGCTGGCGCTGGCCGACTGCCCCGACGAAGCCGTGGTGGTGCTCAACGGCGACACCTTCGTCGAACTCGACTTTGCCGACTTCCTCGCCGCCTATGCCGCCGCGCCCGAGGACGCCTTCGTCGCGCTGCGCCAGGTCGACGACGTGGCGCGCTTCGGCGAGGTGGTGGTCGAGGACGGCCGCGCCACGCGCTTCTCCGAAAAGGGCCGCAGCGGCCCGGGCTGGATCAACGCCGGCATCTATGTGCTGCGCAGCCGGGTGTTCGCGCGCCACGGCCTCGCCGGCCGCTTCAGCCTCGAATCCGACCTGCTCCAGGCCCATTGCGCCGAACTGCGCCCGCGCGTGTTCCGCACCGACGGCTATTTCATCGACATTGGCATTCCGGCCGAATTCGACCGCGCGCAGACCGAGCTGCCGGCACTCGGCCGCTGACCCGCGCGGTCAACTTCCCCTTCTCCGCATGCAGACCACCACGCCCTCCCACGACCTCGCCGCCGGCCGCCTGCTGGTGATCGGCGACGTCATGCTCGACCGCTACTGGTTCGGCGACGTCAACCGCATCTCGCCCGAGGCGCCGGTGCCGGTCGTGCTCGTCACCCGCACCGAAGACCGGCTCGGCGGCGCCGCCAACGTGGCGCGCAACATCGTCAGCCTGGGCGCCCGGGCCGAACTCGTGGGCGTGATCGGCCGCGACGAAGCCGGCCAGCGTCTGCGCGCCCTGGTCGGCGCCGGCGGCATCGCCGACAGCCTGATCGAGGACGCCGCGATGCCCACCATCGTCAAGCTGCGCGTGCTCGGCCGCCAGCAGCAGCTGGTGCGCATCGACTTCGAACGCAAGCCCGGGCACGAGGTGCTCGACGCGGCGCTCGGCGACATCGAACAGCGCATTGCCGGCGCCGACGTGGTGGTGCTGTCCGACTACGGCAAGGGCGGGCTGGCGCACATCGCGCACATCCTGTCGAGCGCGCGCGCCGCCGGCAAGCCGGTGATCGTCGACCCCAAGGGCGCCGACTACGAACGCTATCGCGGCGCCACCGTGCTCACGCCCAACCGCAGCGAGCTGGCCGAAGTGGTCGGCGGCTGGTCGTCCGAAGCCGACCTGCATGCCAAGGCCGAACGCCTGCGCGCCAACCTCGACGTGCAGGCGCTGCTGCTCACCCGCTCCGAAGAAGGCATGACGCTGTTCACCGCCGGCACGGTGCTCAACTTCCCGGCCGTCGCGCGCGAGGTGTTCGACGTGTCGGGCGCCGGCGACACCGTGGTCGCGACGCTGGCCAGCCTGGTGGCCGTGGGCGTGCCGCTGGCCGAAGCGGTGCCGGTGGCGAACCGGGCCGGCGGCATCGTGGTGGGCAAGGTCGGCACGGCGGTGGTCACGCGGGAAGAACTGTTCGCCCAGTCCTGAGCACCGCCTGAAAACAACCATCATCGGCAGACCGCATTGCGACTCCATCGTGCCGGCGCGCTCTCCGCCGTCCTCATGCCCGCGCTGAGCGCCTGCGAGCCCCGCCCCACCGACGTGGCGGCAAGGCGCCACCGACCGGTGCCGGTCGCCGCCCCGCTGGTCGTGACCGACTGGGGCCCGCGCGAAACCGTGGCCGGCCAGCGCATTGCACTGGGGCAGTTCCATGCGCTCCCGGCAAACCCGCCTGCGGAGGCGCGCCCGTGAATCCGCCCGGCCGCCGCGCCGCCCATGCCGGAGCCACGCCCCGATCTGGCAGCTGGCGCCCGTTTGCCGCCGCGCTGGCCGCGCTCGATATGTTTTGGCAGCGCGACCTGTCGGAGCCCTTCATCTACTTTTAGCTCTGACCACGAGTGCCTGTGCCCTTGCCGCAACCGCCAATTCATTCCGGAAATCCCGCATGAGCCCGCCCGGCCCCGCCAGCGCAACACCACCGTTGTCCACCCCGTTGGCGCTGCTGCTTGTCGTCGCTGTCGCGCTGGCCGGCAATCTGCTGTCGATCGCAGCACCCGGCTTCTATTCCCACGACGAACTGCAACTGCTCGATCAGCTCCGCCATACCGGCCAGCTAACCCACCTCGATCTCACCGATGTGGCAGGGCTGCGCAACGCGACCTTTTTTCGACCCATCGGCTACAGCCTGCTGGCCCGCGTGCTTGCTAGCTCGCATCCAGTGCTCGCCGGGCACTTGCTGAGCGGCCTCGCCCATGCACTTGCCGCCTGCGCGGTCTACCTTGCGACCCGGCCCTTCCTGCGCCGCGCGGCGCTGGCCGTGACCCTGCTGTTCGCCGTCAGCCCGCTCACGACGTTCTCGGTGTCGTGGGTCGTCGCCATCTACGAGCTGACCTACTTTCTGTTTGGCGCGCTGGCGCTTGCCGCCTTTTGCAGGTACTGGCGCGGTGGCCATGTGCTGCTGCTGGTTGGCGCCGCAGCCGGCACCGCGGCGGCGCTGGCCTCGAAGGAGACGGCGGTGGCGCTGCTGCCAGCCGTACTGCTGCTGGCGCTGGCAGACCGGGATCGGATGCTGCGTCCGCGCGCCGTGCTTGCACTGGCTGTCACCGCAGTGCTGGTCGGCAGCTATCTGGCCTTGCGCTTCCCCGCGCTGGCTGGCGGCGCGCGGGGCGGCGGCGGTTACGGGATCGACCCGTCGCCGGCAAATCTGGCCACGAATGCCACCACCTACCTGCTATTCCCGCTGACGCCGCGTGTCGTCGAATCGCAGACGCTCTGGCTCAGCCGCACGCCGGTGCTGCTTCTGGCGGCCGTCCTGCATGGCGGGCTGTTCGTGCTGCTGCTGCTGCGCCACCGCTGGCGCGCGCTGCTCTATCCGCTGGGCTACCTCGCGCCGCTCGGGCCGGTGCTGCTCATCTCCAAGAACGAGTCGCAATACCTGTATGCGAGCGCGGTGGCCTTCGCGCTGCTGCTCGTGCTGGTGTGGCGTGGCTGGCGAGCGTGGCCGGCGCGTGCGCTCGTGGTTCTGGCGGTCGCGATCGCCAGCCTGCACACCGGCAGGATCGGTCTCGACTTTTACGACATGGCGCAATGCCAGACCCGGCTGCTCGACGATTTCGCGCACCTCGCCGGCGCCGATCACCGCGCCGCCGATGGCAACGTGACGATCTCGGCCGAGCCAGGTTCACCCGACTGGGTGCTGGCGCGCGCCATCTTCGATCGCCATGTGCGCTTCGCCGATGGCGAATTCCCCGTGCGTGCCACGCCCCAGCCCGACGCGGCAGCATTGCGATTCAACGCCAGCTGCAACGTTTCGCTCCACGCCGCCGCGCCAGCACGCTAGTGCCGCACGATCCAGCCGCCATGCACCCGCGGCGCGCGGCACTGCTGCTACCGTTGCTGCACTGCGGCGCAATTGGCCTCACCGCAGCACATCCCAGCCTGCGCCGACCGCAGATCAAGCGAGCCACATCCCCAATGACCTCTCCCGCCACCGCCCAAGCGCCGGTCCGCTCGCCTGGACGGAACCGCCTCGCTCTGCTCCTCATCGCGGCACTGGCCCTCGCCGGCGTTGCGCTGCTGCTGGGCACACAGTCGCGCACCGAACTGGACCGTGGCTGGCAAGCGCTGACCCAGCTGCCCGCCTGGCTGGTCCTGGCCGTCTTCGCCCTCTCGCTCGGCAACTATCTGCTGCGCTATCTGCGCTGGGACGCCTATCTGCGCAGCACGGGCCATGTCGTCCCCACCGGCCGGCACTTCCTGATCTATCTGTCGGGCTTCTCGCTCACGCTCACGCCGGGCAAGGTCGGCGAGGCGCTGCGCAGCGCCTATCTGGCGCGGCTCGACGTGCCGACCAGCACCAGCCTGTCGGTGTTCGTGCTCGAACGGCTGATGGACATGGTCGCGATGCTGGCGCTGGCGCTGCCGGTACTCGGGCTCTGGAAGATGGGCGCGCTGAGTCTGGCGGCGATCGCGGTCATCGGTCTGGGCGTCATCGCGCTGCTGCGCCAGCCGGCGCTGCCGCTGCGCGCCATCGGCGCCCTGCGCGCCCAGGCCGAGCGCTCGGGCTGGCATCGCGCGCTCGGCCTGGCGCGGCTGGCGCAACGGCTGATCGAGCAGACCGGGGCGCTGGCCGGGCATCGGCCGCTGCCGATGCTGGCGCTGTCCTTCGTGGCCTGGGGCCTGGAAGGCGTCGGCCTGTGGCTGCTGGCGCACTGGTTCGCGCCCGAGGTGGCGCCGCTCACGGTGGTGGGCATCTATGCCGCGAGCGTGATCGTCGGCGTCGTCACCTTTCTGCCCGGCGGGCTGGGCGGGACCGAAGTGGCGATGGCCTCGCTGCTCGTGCTGGCCGGCGTGGCGCCGGCGCCGGCGGCGGTATGCACGCTGGTCTGCCGCGCCGCCACGCTGTGGTTTGCGATCGTGCTGGGCGTCGGCGCGATTCCGCTGCTGTCGCTGCTGGGTCTGCGCCGGCCGCCGGTTCAACCCAAGGATTGAGGATCATGTCCGAACACGCCGCCCTGCCGCTCTGTCTCGATCTCGACGGCACGCTCACCCGCACCGACACGCTGCACGAGTCGGTGCTCGAACTGCTCAAGACCCATCCGCTGCTGCTGCTGCGGCTGCCGTTCTGGCTGGCCGGCGGCAAGGCCAGCATGAAGGCGCGGCTGGCCGAGCACGCCCGCCCCGCGCCCGACGCCCTGCCCTATCGCACCGATCTCGTGGAATGGGCCCGGCGCGAGTCGGCGACGCGCCCGGTCTATCTGGCCACGGCGGCGCATCGCAGCGTGGCCGAGCCCATCGCCGCGCACCTGGGCTTTTTCAGCGGCGTGTTCGCCACCGATGGCGTGAACCTGTCGTCGCATCGCAAGGCGGCGGCGCTGTCGGCGCAATTCGGCGCGCGCGGCTTCGCCTATGCCGGCAATTCTTCCGACGATCTGGCGGTATGGGCCGAGGCCGGCGAGTCCATCGTGGTCGAGGCGCCGGCGGCCGTCACCGCCAAGGCGCGCGCCGCCGGCACGGTCGCGCAGGAATTCGACAACCGGCCGGCCTCGGCGCTGACGCGGCTGCGCCTGTGGGTAAGGGCGCTGCGGCTGTACCAGTGGGTGAAGAACCTGCTGATCTTCCTGGCGCCGCTGGCCGCGCATGTGCTCGACAGCCGGACCACGCTGCTGCAATGCCTGGTGGCCTTCGCGGCCTTCGGCTGCGCCGCCTCGTCGATCTATCTGGTCAACGATCTGCTCGATCTGCCCGCCGACCGGGCCCATCCGCGCAAGCGGCTGCGGCCCTTCGCCGCCGGCGATCTGCCGGTCATGGCCGGGATGCTGGCGGCGCCGCTGGTGGCGCTGCTGGCGATCGGGCTGGGCGCGCTGGTCGGCCCGCGGTTCCTGGTCGTGCTGCTGATCTATCTCGTCACCACCACGGCCTATTCCACGCTGCTCAAGCGCAAGCTGTTCGTGGACGTGGCGACGCTGGCGGCGCTGTACACGCTGCGCGTGGTCGCGGGCGCGGCGGCGGTCGGCGTGGCGCTGTCGTTCTGGCTGCTGGCGCTGTGCGCCTACGGCTTTCTGAGTCTGGCGCTGCTCAAGCGCTATGCCGAGCTGGTGCTGATGACGGCGGCGGGCAAGACCACGGTGGCCGGGCGCGCCTACGGTCCCGGCGACACGCCGGTGGTGCTGGCGCTCGGCGCGGCAGCCGGCATGGTCGCCACCTTCGTCACCGCGTTCTACATCGACAGCCAGACCGCGCATGCGCAATACCGCCATCCCGAATTCCTGTGGAGCCTGGTGGCGCTGATGACCCTGGGCCTGGGCCGGATCTGGCTCAAGGCCGGGCGCGGCGAGATGCATGACGATCCGATCGTCTTCGTGGCCCGGGATCGCTTCTGCCTGACGCTGGTCGGGCTGGGCGTGCTGGCCTCGATGCTGGCCACATGAGCGCCGGCCAGCGTTCCTGGGGCCTGCCCGGGCCGTTCCAGCATCGACTGACGCTGCCGGCCTCGCGGGTCGGGCTGGCACTGCCGGCCGGCCGGCCGCTGCTGGCCGCCGGCAATGGCCGCAGCTACGGCGACGTGGGCCTGAACGAGGGCCACGATCTGGTGGCGATGCGCGGCCTCGACCGCTACCTCGGCTTCGACGCCGACAGCGGCGTGCTGGAGTGCGAGGCCGGCACGCTGCTGTCCGACATCGTCCGCGACTTCCTGCCGCGCGGCTGGTTTCCGGCCGTGGTGCCGGGCACGCGCTTCGTCACCGTGGGCGGCGCCATCGCCAACGATGTGCACGGCAAGAACCATCACGCGGCCGGCAGCTTTGGCGACCATGTGCTCGGCCTGCGCCTGCTGTGCTCCGACGGCGCCTTCGACTGCTCGCCCACGCATCATTCGGCGCTGTTCCGCGCGACGCTCGGCGGGCTCGGGCTGACCGGGCTCATCGTCACCGCACGCCTCCGGCTCATGCCGGTGGACAGCGGCTGGATGTCGGTGCGCTCGACCCGCTTCGCCACGCTGGCCGAATTCTTCGCGCTCAATGCCGAGCGCGAGCGGCAGTTTCCGTACACGGTGTCGTGGATCGACTGCCTGTCGGCACGCGACGGCGCGCTGCGCGGCGTGTATCTGGCAGGCCGCCATGCCGGCCGCGACGAACTGGCCGGCCGGCCGACGCTGCCGCCCGCGCCGCGCAGTCGCGGCGTGCCGTTCACACCGCCGGTCTCGCTCATCAACCGGCTGTCGCTGCGCGCCTTCAACGCCGCCTACTACGCACGCTCGCGCGATGCGGAGGGCGCGATCCAGAGCGTGTACGAGTACTTCTGGCCGCTCGACGGACTGCTGGAATGGAACCGCATCTACGGCCGGCGCGGCTTCTACCAGTACCAGTGCGTGCTGCCACCCGCAGCCGGTCCGGCCGCCACGCAGGCGCTGCTCGACAGCATCGCGCGCAGCGGCCAGGGCTCGTTTCTGGCGGTGCTCAAGACCTTCGGCGACCGCAGCGCGCCCGGCCTGCTGTCGTTCGCGCGGCCCGGCGTCACGCTGGCGCTCGACTTTCCCAACCTCGGCGCCAGCACGCTCGACCTGTTCCGGCGCCTCGATGCGCAGGTGCTGGCGGCCGGCGGCGCGCTCTATCCGGCCAAGGACGCCGCCATGTCGCCCGCAATGTTCGCGGCCGGCTACGGCGCGCGGCTCGAAGCGTTCGCGCCCTGGCGCGACAAGGCCTTTTCTTCCTCGTTCTGGCGCCGGGTAATGCCGGCGGAAACCGCATGACTCGTGTCGTGATCGTCGGCGCAACCTCGCGCATCGCCGAATGCTGTGCCCGGCTCTGGGCCGCCGAAAAAGCCCATCTCCTGCTCGCCGGCCGCGATCTCGCGCGGCTCGACGTCATCGCGCAAGACTTGCGCGTGCGCGGCGCCAGCTCGGTCGAGGTGGCCGGCTTCGACGCCGAGCAGCCCGACCTGGCTGGCGCCGCCGACGCCATCGCGGCGCAATCCTTCGCCCGGCTCGGCGGCGTGGACGTGGTGCTGATCGCCCACGGCTGGCTGCCCGATCAGGCCGCCTGCCAGCACAGCCTGGCCACCGCGCGGCGCGCGCTCGACCTCAACGGCAGCTCGGCCTGCCTGGTGGCCGAAGCCTTCGCGCAGCGGCTCGAACCGCTCGGTGCGGGAACCATCGCGGTGATCGGCTCGGTCGCCGGCGACCGCGGCCGCCAGTCCAACTATGTCTACGGCGCCGCCAAGGGCCTGGTCACGCGCTACTGCGAAGGTTTGCGCAACCGGCTGCACCGGGCCGGCGTCAAGGTGGTGCTCATCAAGCCCGGCCCCACCGATACGCCCATGACGGCCGAATTCCGCGCCCGTGGCGCCCGGCTGGCCGCGCCCGAAGCCGTGGCCAGCAGCATCGTCGACGGCGTGCGCAGCGGCCGAGCGGTGGTCTACGCCCCGGGCCTCTGGCGGCTCATCATGCTGGTGATCCGGCACATCCCCGAGTTCGTGTTCGTGCGCCTCAAGCTCTGACGGCGCCAACCTCGGCCAAAACAGACCGGGCGCCGGGTTACGGCCGGGCGCCAGCCAGCAAAATCCGCCAGCGCGCCGGGCGCTGCGCGGCTTGGCACGCGACATCGCATTGCACTTCATGACATCGCTTGCACCCGCCCGCCCGAGGCCTTTCGGCCTAGCCCCACTGGACAGCAGGGCAATATTTGTGCATTGCAACATGCCCACCTAGAATCCGTTCAACATCCCGAAACCAATCAGCAAGGACGCCGGGCGGAACTTTCGCCAGCCTCAATCCACATGCGAACCACGCTTTCCATCGTCAGCCACGGCCAGGGCCTGCTCGCTCAGCGGCTGCTCGACCAGATCGCCGCGCTCGACGATGCGGGACTCGCGCGGATCGTCGTCACGCGCAACCTGCCCGAGGCCTGGACACCGCGCTTCGACCGCGACGATGTGGCGCTCGACATCGTCGACAACCCGGCGCCGCGCGGCTTTGCCGCCAATCACAACGCCGCCTTCGCGCATTGCGATACCGAGCTGTTCTGGGTCATGAATCCGGACATCCGGCTGGTCGGCAATCCGCTGCGGGCGCTGGTCGCGGCGTTTGCCGCCGACCGCCAGCTCGGGCTCGCCAGCCCGGTGGTGCTCGAACCCGACGGCCGGCGCGCCGATTTCTTTCGCGCCCTGCCCACGCCGCTCGACCTGTTTCGGCGCTGGGGCCTGGGTCTGCGCACGGCGGTGCCGGCCGCGCCCTGCTGGATGGCCGGCATGGCGATGGCGGTGCGCGCCAGCGCGTTTGCCCGCGTCGGCGGTTTCGACGAGGGCTATTTCATGTACTGCGAAGACTTCGACCTCTGTGCCCGCCTGCGCCTCGCCGGTCTGGGCATCGGCGTGGTCGAACCCGCCGAGGTCATCCACGACGCGCGGCGCGACAGCCACCGCTCGCCGCGCCGCCTCGCCAACCATGTGTTCAGCCTGCTGCGCATGTGGACCACGCCGGTGTTCTGGCGCTACGGACGGCAGCTTGCCCGGTCCGGCCAGCACGGCTGAGGAGCGCCCATGTTCTCGTTCGGCATCGCCTACATCGTTTCGCTGATCGTCGGTTTCATCATCCTGCGGCTGGCCGCGCGGCTGACCCACAACGGCCTGCTCGACCACGATCTGGCCGGCGTGCAGAAGCTGCATCGCGCGCCGGTGCCACGGGTCGGCGGCATCGCGATCTTTCTGGCGGCGCTGGTCGGCGCGGCCGCGATCGAGCTGCACAACCCGGTGACGGGCGGGCTGATCCTCGGGCTGTTCGGCTGCGTGCTGCCGAGCTTTCTGGGCGGCGTCGGCGAGGACATCACCAAGCGCATCTCGCCGCGCTGGCGGCTGGTGTGCATGGCCATTTCCTGCGCGCTGGCCTGGTGGCTGCTCGATCTGCGCATTCCGCGCGTCGACATCGGCTGGCTCGATGCGGTGATCGCCTGGCCGGTCGCGGGCTTTGCGCTGACGCTGCTGGCGCTGCTCACCATCACCAATGCGGTCAATCTCATCGACGGGCTCAACGGGCTGGCCGGCGTGGTGACGGCGGCGATGTTCGTGGCGCTGGCGGTGGTCGGCTGGCGCGTCGGCGATCCGTTCATCGTGTCGGGCGGGCTGCTGATGGCCGGCGCGATCTTCGGCTTCCTGTTCTGGAACTGGCCGCGCGGCAGCCTGTTCCTGGGCGATGGCGGCGCCTACTTCCTCGGCTTCGTGCTCGGCGCGATGTCGATCCTGCTGGTGGCGCGCAATCCGCGCGTGTCGGCCTGGTTTCCGGTGCTGCTGCTCTGCTATCCGCTGACCGAGGTGGCGTTCTCGGTCTACCGCCGGCGCGTGGTCAAGGGCGCCAATCCGCATCTGCCCGATGCCTCGCATCTGCATCAGCTCATCTATCGCCGGCTGGTGCTGCCGCCCGAGCTGGCCGGCGACGCGCTGGTGTGCCAGCGCAGCAATTCGCTCACCGCGCCCTATCTGTGGGTGCTGTCCTGTCTGGCGGTGGTGCCGGCGGTGCTGTTCTTCGAAAGCGGCATGGCGCTGGCGGCCGGCGCGCTGGCCTTCGTGCTGACCTATGTGTGGCTATACTCGCGCATCGTCCGGCTGCGCGCACCGGGCTGGCTCAGAATGCGGCGATGACGCCCATCATTGCCTTCGGCGACCTGCAGGGTTGCCGCGCGAGCCTCGACTCGCTGCTCGATCACATCTCCCAATCTCCCGACGCGCCGCCCGATCCGCAACTGTGGTTCTGCGGCGATCTCGTCAATCGCGGTCCCGATTCGCTCGGCACGCTGCGCCGGGTGCGCAGCCTTGGCGAGCGCGCGGTCGCGGTGCTCGGCAATCACGATCTGCATCTGCTGGCAGTGGCCGCCGGCGTTCGCAAGCCCGGGCGCGGCGACACGCTGGCCGACATCCTCGCCGCGCCCGACCGCGATGAGCTGCTCGACTGGCTGCGTCACCGCCCGCTCGCGCATTTGCAGGACGGCCATCTGCTGGTGCATGCCGGCGTGCTGCCGCAATGGACCGCCGCGCAGACCGTCGAACTCGCTTCCGAATTGCAGGATCGGCTGCGCGGGCCGGACTGGCGCGACTTCCTCGCTTTGCTGTTCGGCAACACGCCGGCACGCTGGGACGACTCGCTGCGCGGTCCCGACCGCTGGCGGGTGATCGTCAACGCGCTGACGCGCATGCGCTTCTGCACCGCCGACGGCACGATGGACTTCGCAAGCAAGGACGGCACGGGCGCTCCGCCCGCCGGCCACTTCGCCTGGTTCGATGTGCCCGGACGGCGCAGCCGCGATGTCACCGTCGTGACCGGGCACTGGTCCACGCTGGGCCTGCGCCTGTCGCCCGAACATGTTGCACTCGACACCGGCTGCATCTGGGGCGGCAAACTCACGGCACTTCAGCTCGCTGGCGACCCTGCCGCGCGCCGGCTCTGGCAGATCGACTGCCCGCAGGCGCAGCGCCCCGGAACCTGACTCCTCATAGGCCACCACTTGACCCAGAAGACCATCCTCGTCACCGGCGGCGCCGGCTACATCGGCTCGCACACGGTCGTGGCGCTTGAAGCTGCCGGCTATCGCGCCGTCATCCTCGACAACTTCTGCAATGCCCATCCGGGCGTGCTGGCGAGGCTCGAAGCCATCACCGGCACGACCATCGCGCTGGAACGCGGCGATGTGCGCGACGCCGCCGCGCTCGACGCGGTGTTCGCCAAGTACGCGGTCGATGCCGTCATCCATTTCGCCGCGCTCAAGGCGGTCGGCGAATCGGTGCAGAAGCCGCTGGAGTACTTCGACAACAACATCTTCGGCAGCACCCAGCTGCTCAAGGCGATGCAGCGCGCCGGAGTGAAGAAGTTCGTCTTCAGCTCGTCGGCCACCGTCTACGGCGACCCCGAATCGGTGCCCATCGACGAGAACTCCAAGCTCTGGACCATGAGCCCCTACGGCCAGACCAAGCTCTACACCGAGGAGCTGCTGCGCGACTGCATGACCGCCGACCCGAGCTGGCGCATCGCGATCCTTCGCTACTTCAACCCGGCCGGCGCGCACGAGAGCGGCACCATCGGCGAAGACCCGTCGGGCATCCCGAACAACCTGTTCCCGTACATCACGCAGGTGGCCGTGGGCCGGCGCGAAAAGCTCGGCGTGTTCGGCGGCGACTATCCGACACCCGACGGCACCTGCGTGCGCGACTACATCCATGTGGTCGATCTGGCCGAGGGCCATGTGAAGGCGCTCGACTACCTGTTCGCCAAGGACAAGTCAGTGACCGTCAACCTGGGCACCGGCGTGGGCTACAGCGTGCTCGACTGCATCAACACCTTTGCCAGCACGACCGGCCGGCCGGTGGCCTACGACATCGTGCCGCGCCGCGCGGGCGATGTGCCGGCCTGCTATGCGCGGGTGGATGCGGCGCGCGACCTGCTCGGCTGGACCGCGCAGCGCAATCTGGAAGACATGTGCCGGGATGCGTGGCGGTGGCAGTCGGGGAATCCGAACGGCTACGCCGGCTGATGTTTTTTAGGCCGCAGGACCGGAGGCGGCCGGAAGCGATGGCCCGCCGACTGGCTGCGGCCCGCTGCGCGTGCTGCCCTCGCGCCGGGCTTGTCGCCGGGCCGGGCCGCCAACTCGGGGGCTTCGCCCCCTCAGACATGCGGCCCTGAACGCCTGCGGCGTTCGCCCGGCGCCAAGCCCGGCACTCGGCTGGCCAGACGGCGGGCCATCGCTTCCGGCCGCCTCCGGTCCGAACCTTCACTGCCGCTGAATGAACAAGGGCCGCGATTGCGGCCCTTTGTGTTTGTGTCAGCTCCGTCCGTGCGGCGCCCCGAATCTTCCAAGGCACCGCGTCCAAGCATCTGCGGCAATCACACCCAGCGCAGCGCCTGCATCACAGCCCCAACAACCTTTGCCGATTCACGAGGACCGGGGCTGGCCGGGATGGCCGCCGCGCCCGGGAAGCCCCCGCCACGCGGGGGCCGCCGCCAGCGGGCGCCGCGGCCATCCCGGCCAGCCCCGGTCCGCTGCCAAAAAAATCAGCGCCCCGACTTGAAGCTGGTGAACAACCGCGTCTGCACCCGCCGGATGTCCTGGCTCACCGTGTCGGGCGCCACCATCTTCTTGGTGTCCTCCGGGCTCAGGAAGATGGTCTTGTTCTCGCCCACGTTCTTGGTCACGAACTTCAGGCTCGCCGCATTCGGGTTGGCGTAGAAGACCTTGTTCGTGATGCCCGCCACCACCTCGGCGCGCAGGATGTAGTTGATGAACAGATGCGCGTTCTTGGGATGCGGCGCATCGGCCGGGATCGCCATCGTGTCGAAGAACAGCGTCGCGCCGGTGCTCGGGATCAGCGCGCGGATGCTCTGCCCGTTCTTGGCCTCGATCGCACGCTGGCGCGCAATGTTGATGTCGCCCGAATAGCCCATCACCGCGCACAGCGAGCCGTTGGCCAGATCGTTGATGTAGCCCGACGACGAGAACAGCGTGACGTAGGGCCGCACGCTCTTGAGCAGCTTGGCGCTTTCCTGATAGTCGGCCTCGACGCCGCTGTAGGGCGGCTTGCCCGCATACAGGTTGGCAACCGGGAACACCTCCGACGCTGAATCCAGAAAGCTCACGCCGCAGCTCTTGAGCTTGCTCGCGTACTTGGGGTCGAAGATCAGGCTCCAGGCGTTCTCGGGCATGGGCAGGTCGCCGAGCGCCTTCTTCACGCGGGCCTCGTTGATGCCCACCGTCACATAGCCCCACATCCAGTCGACGAGGTACTTGTTGTCCGGATCGACCTTGGCCAGCTGCTCCAGCAGCGCCTTGTCGAGGTTGCCCCAGTTGGTCAGCAGCGACTTGTCGAGCGGCTTGAGCAGGCCGCCTGCGATGTACTGCTTGGCGAACACCGAGCCCGGCACCACGATGTCGTAGCCGGTCTTGCCGGCGCGCAGCTTGGCTTGCAGCACCTCGTTGCTGTCGTAGTTGTCGTACCGGACCTTGATGCCGGTTTCCTTCTCGAAGTTGGCGATGGTGTCGTCCGCGATGTAGTCGGACCAGTTGTAGATGTTCAGTTCCTTGGGCTCGCCGGTGTCGGCGGCCTGGGCCGGAGCGGTGAACACGGCAGCCAGCGCAAGCGCGGCGCCGACGGCGAAGCGGGACGGATTGACGGACATGGCGGATTCCTCGGACGGGTTGAGCGGTGCGGAGAAGCGATGAACGGGATCAGCCGGCGCAGCCCAGCGCCGCGGCGATGGCGGAGCGCGTGCGCTCGGCCAGTTCGTGGCGGGTGAGCCCGGCCGAGGCGATGGGAGCCAGCGCGATCAGCTCAGCCTCGATGCCCGGCGTGCCGAGCACCGCAAACGCCGACTGGCCCAGGCTGATGTCGCCGCAATAGGCGGTCACGCCGGTCGGCTGGCCGCGCAGCCGGTAGCGCAGCGCCACCGGCTGTACCGGCGCACCGGCCTCGATGGCGGCCTGGAGCAGGTTGGCGTGGAAGGGCAGCAGCGTGCTGCCGTCGCCGGTCGTGCCTTCGGGAAACACGGTGCAGCTTTCGCCGCCGCCGAGCGCGATGGCCACGCGCCGGATCATCGCGTGCACCGCATGGCGCTTGCCGCGCTCGATGAACAGCGTGCCCATGCGCTTGGCCATCGCGCCGATTAGCGGCCAGTCGCCGACCTCGCTCTTGGACACGAAATGCGTCGGATGGAGCGCCGCCAGCAGCAGGATGTCGAGCCAGGAGACGTGATTGGCCAGCACCAGCGCGCCGGCAAAGCCTGGCGCCGTCTCGGGCGCGATGCGGGCCGGCAGCCGGCGCACGCCGCAGGCGACCAGCATCAGCCGCGACCAGCGCGTCATCGCGAAATCGCGGCCGCCCTTGCCGATGACCGGAAACAGCAGCAGCTGCACCGCAAAGCCGCCGACCAGCGTGGCGACGGCGGCCGCGATGCGCAGCCGGATGCGGATCTGCGGCAGCAGTCCGGGCGGCGGCAGCGGCACCGCAATGTCGGGGCTGACCGGCACGCGGGCGGCGCTGGCGTCCGACGGCTGCGCGCTCATGCCGCCGCGACTGCCGCGCGCTGATAGGCCACGTCGCCGGCGACCAGCGTCCAGACCACCTCGCCTTGCAACTCGTGGCGCAGGAAGGGCGTGTTCTTGCCCAGGCTGGCGATGCGCGCCGGCTCGACCTTCCACCAGGCCTCGGGGTCGTAGACGCAGACGTCGGCCACGGCGCCCGCGCCGAGCGTGCCCGCGCCCTGGGCCAGCGCCGGCGCGCCGACGATGGCCGCCGCGCGCTGGGTGATGAGCGCAATCGCCGCCGACGCCGGCTGGCCGGCTTCGCGCGCCCACTTGAGCGTGAGCGGCAGCAGCAGTTCGAGGCCGGTCGCGCCCGGGCTGGCCTGATCGAAGGGCAGCAGCTTCTCGTCGTCGTCGACCGGGCAGTGGTCGGAGCAGATCGCGTCGATGGTGCCGTCGGCCAGCGCCTGTTGCAGCGCGGCGCGGTCGCGGCCCGAGCGCAGCGGCGGCTCCAGCCGGTACATCGGGTCGAAGAAGCCGATGTCGACATCGGTGAGATGGACGTGGTTCACGCTCACGTCGGCCGTCACCGGCAGCCCTTCGGCGCGCGCGGCACGCAACAGCTCGACGCCGTTGGCGCTGGAGATGCGACACAGATGCACGCGGCAGCCGGTGATGCGGATCAGCTCGAAAATGGTGTGCAGCGCAATCGTCTCGGCCGACACGCCGATGCCCGCGAGCCCCAGCCGCGCCGCCACCGCGCCCGAATGCGCCACGCCGCCCTTGCCCAGCCAGGCATCCTGCGGCCGCAGCCACACGGTGTAGCCGAAGGTGTGCGCGTACTGCATCGCGCGCAGCAGCACCTGGGTGTTGGTGACCGGCACATCGGCCTGGCCAAAGCCGATGCAGCCCGACTGCGTGAGTTCGGCCATTTCGGTGAGCACTTCGCCCTTCAGCCCCAGCGTCAGCGCGCCCTGCGGATACACATGGCCCTGACGCAGCCGCTCGGCGCGGAACTTGAGCATTTCGACCAGCCCGGGCTCGTCGAGCGCGGGATCGGTGTCGGGCGGGCAGACCAGCGTGGTCACGCCGCCGTGCATCGCTGCCTTCAGCTCGGATTCGAGCGTGGCCTTGTATTCATAGCCCGGCTCGCGCAGTCGCGCGCACAGGTCGACGAGGCCGGGCACCACCACCAGGCCGGCGGCATCGAGCACGCGGTCGGCGGCAAAGCCGTCGGGCGCCGCGCCGATGGCCGCGATCCGGCCGTCGGCGATGAATACATCGAGCACCGCATCCACGCGGTTGGCCGGGTCGATCACGCGCCCGCCCTGGATCTTGATTTTCATGGAGTGACCGTTCTGATTAGTGGCTGGCGCAGACGCTCATCACGGCCATGCGCACCGCGATGCCGAAGGTGACCTGCGACAGGATCACGCTCTGCGCGCCGTCGGCGACCGTGCTGTCGATTTCCACGCCGCGGTTCATCGGGCCCGGATGCATGACGATGGCATCGCGGTTGGCCAGCGCCAGCCGCTCGGGCGTGAGGCCGTAATTCTTGAAGTACTCCTGCGCCGACGGCAGCAGCGCGCCCTGCATGCGCTCGTTCTGCAGCCGCAACATCATGATGACGTCGACGCCGCGCAGGCCCTTGTCCATGTCGTGGAACACATGCACGCCCAGCTGCTCCAGCCCGTTCGGCAGCAGCGTGCGCGGGCCGATCACCCGCACCTCGGGCACGCCGAGCGTGGTCAGCGCATGGATGTCGCTGCGCGCCACGCGCGAATGCAGCACGTCGCCGACCACCGCCACCGTCAGCTTGGTGAAGTCCTTCTTGAAGTGGCGGATCGTGTACATGTCGAGCAGGCCCTGCGTGGGGTGGGCATGGCGCCCGTCGCCCGCGTTGATGACGCTCACATGCGGCGCCACATGCTGGGCGATGAGATAGGGCGCGCCGCTGCTGGCATGGCGCACCACGAACATGTCGGCCTGCATCGCGCTCAGGTTGGCGATGGTGTCGAGCAGGCTCTCGCCCTTGCTGGTGCTGCTGGCGTTGATGTTGAGGTTGAGCACGTCGGCGGAGAGGCGCTTGGCGGCGATCTCGAAGGTGGTGCGGGTGCGCGTGCTGTTCTCGAAGAACAGGTTGAACACGCTCTTGCCGCGCAGCAGCGGCACCTTCTTCACGTCGCGCTCGCCCACGCTGACAAAGCTGGCGGCGGTATCGAGGATGTTCTCGACGATGCGCCTGGGCAGACCTTCGGTCGTGAGCAGGTGCTTGAGTTCGCCGCGTTCGTTGAGCTGGGGGTTGTACATGGCTGGCTGCGGTCTCGTGGGGCGGGCGCGGCGGCGGAGGCGGTCGCGCGGGGGCCGGCGGGCGGAGTGTGGTTGTCGTGGGTGGCGCCGCGATGAGCCGGGCGCCCGATGTTGCGCCGCGTCGACGGCGCGCCGCGGATCAGGCGGCGGAATCGCCCGGCGCTGGCGCGGCAGGCGCCGATCCGGCCGCCGGCACCAGCGACGCGGCAAAGCCGTCGCCTTCGCGGCGCAGCCGCAGATTGGCGCCGGCCGGCAGCTCGATGCGCGCGCCGGCCACGCTCGGAGCGATGGGCAGCTCGCGCGTGTCGGGCGCGCTGGCGGGCGCGTGGCGGTCGAACAGCACCGCCAGCTCGATGCGCTCGGGCCGGCCGAAGTCGAACAGCGCATTCATGGCGGCGCGGATGGTGCGGCCGGTGTGCAGCACATCGTCGACCAGCAGCACGGTGCGGTCGTCGAGCGCGAACGGGATGGCGGTGGGCAGCACCTGCGGATGCAGGCCCACGCGCGAGAAATCGTCGCGGTAGAAGCTGATGTCGAGAAAGCCGAGCTCAGCGATGCGCAGGTCGCGCGCCAGGCGCTCGGCGATCCAGGCGCCACCGCTGTGAATGCCGATGAGAACCGGCGCGCTCGCGCCCAGGCGGGCCAGCCGGGCGACGAGACCGTCGCGCAGCGCGCGATAGGCGGCGTCGGCATCAATGGCGGCACCGGAAACGGGAAGGCTCATGTCGATGCGGCGGTCGGAGACTCGTCGAAGTACTGCTGAAGAATGATGGCGGCGGCATGGTGGTCGAGGACCGGGCCATGCGTGCGACCACCGGCGGTCTTGCGGGCGGCGATTTTCCCATAGCCGCCCGAGCCGTCGGCGCGGCTGTCGCGGTGGCGCGCTTCGGCCTCGACCGAGCTGTAGGCCTCGTTGACCCAGACCACCGGCTTGCCGTAGCGGCCGGCGAGCCGGTTGCCGAACTTGCGCGCGACCGGCGTGCCCTGGTTGTCGCTGCCGTCGGCCTGCGTGGGCAGACCCACCACGAAGCGCGCCGGCGCCCATTCGGCCACCAGCGCCGACACCCGCTCGAACACCTGGGCGTTGTCGCGCACCTCGATCACGTCGAGCGGCGTGGCGCTGCGCAGCAGGCTGTTGCCGATGGCCACGCCGATGCGCCGCTTGCCCACATCGAAGCCGAGGACGACCTCGGCCGGCGCGTCAGGCATGACCGGCTTCACCGGTCAGCATCACCGGGTCGAAGCCCAGCTGCTTGATCGCGGCGGCATAGCGCTGCTCGACCGGCGTGTCGAAGATGAGCGTCGCCGCCACTTCGGGCGAGGCTTCGAGCGTGAGCCAGCCGTTCGACGCGATCTCGTTCTCGAGCTGGCCGGTGCTCCAGCCGGCATAGCCGAGCGTGACCAGCACGCGCTGCGGGCCGGCGCCGTGGCTCATCTCCTCCAGCACGTCTTTCGACGTGGTGAGCCGCAGCGTGCTGCCGATGCTGACGGTGGAGCTGTAGGTCGAGTCGTCGACCGGCTCATGCAGCACGAAGCCGCGCTCGGTCTGCACCGGGCCGCCGAAGAACACCGGCTGGCCGGCCACCGGTTCGCGCATCAGCTCGATCTCGATCTTTTCGTAGAGCGCGTCGAGCGTGAGTTCGGTCGGGCGATTGACCATCAGGCCCATCGCGCCGCGCTCGTTGTGCTCGCACAGGAAGACGAGCGAGCCCGCAAAATTGGGATCGAGCATGTTCGGCATCGCGATCAGGAACTGGGCCGCGAGCGAATAGGTCTGGTCTGGCGTGGTGGCTGGCATGCGGCCGATTCTAAGTGCCGTCGCCGGCCGGACAAACCGGGACCGGATTCGTTACGGCAAATCCCCGATGGCCGGCGCGCCACAGCGACCCACACAAAGATTCTTCATGGCAGATACCCACTCCACCGCCCTCGTCTGGCTGCGCCGCGATCTGCGCGATCACGACCATGCCGCCTTCGCGGCCGCGCTGCGTCAGGCGCGCACGGTGTACGCGGCCTTCGTGTTCGACCGCGACATCCTGGCGCCGCTGCTCGACGCAGACGCCAATCCGCATGCCAGCGCGCGCGACCGGCGGGTCGAGTTCATCCGCGAAAGCCTGGTCGATCTGGATGCGGCGCTGCGCCGGCGCGGCGGCGGGCTGATCGTGCGTCATGCCAGCGCGCGCGACGAGATTCCGCGCCTGGCCGCCGCGCTCGGCGCCGAGGTGGTGTACGCGACGCGCGATTACGAGCCGGCGGCGGTCGAGCGCGACGATGCCGTCGGCCGCGCGCTCAAGGCGGCCGGCCGGCGGCTCGGCATCCTGCGCGATCAGGTGGTGTTCGACCGCGACGACCTGATGACCGGCGCCGGCCGCTTCTACGCGGTGTTCACGCCGTATGCGCGCGCCTGGCGCCGCAATCTCACGCCGGAGCGGATTGCGGTGCGCGAATGCGGCGGCGGCATGGACTGCGCCGCTGCCGAGGCGCCCGCGCCGGTCGGCGCCGGCCGGCTCGCCGCGCCGCCGACCCTGCCCGCGCCCGCCGGCAGCGCCGATCCGCGCCCGCTCGATGCGCCGCTGCCGGCGCTCGCCGACCTGGGCTTTGCGCCCGCCGACCTCGCCGGCGCCGGCCTGCTGCCCGGCATGACCGGCGCCGCCCGGGCGCTCGACGCCTTCCTGATGCGCATCGGCCGCTACGGCCGCACGCGCGACTTCCCGCATCTCGACACCACCAGCCGGCTCAGCGTGCATCTGCGCTTCGGCACCGTGAGCGCGCGGGCGCTGGTGCGCGCGGCGCTCGCGCACGGCGCCAATGTCGCGGCCGATGCCGCCAGCGACGACGGCCCGGGCGGCGCCGATGTCTGGCTCAACGAACTCATCTGGCGCGAGTTCTACTTTCAGCTGCTGCATCACGCGCCGCAGATTGCCGCCGGCGCCGCCTTCAAGCCCGAGTACGACCGCATCGACTGGGTCGGCGGCGCCGAGGGCGAGGCGCGCTTCGCGGCCTGGCGCGACGGCCGCACCGGCTATCCCATCGTCGATGCGGCGATGGCGCAGTTCAACGCGACCGGCTTCATGCACAACCGGCTGCGCATGGTGACCGCCAGCTTTCTGGTGAAGGACCTGGGCATCGACTGGCGCCGCGGCGAGGCGTGGTTCGCGGCGCGGCTCAACGATTTCGACCTGGCGGCCAACAACGGCGGCTGGCAGTGGTGCGCCAGCAGCGGCTGCGATGCGCAACCGTGGTTCCGCATCTTCAATCCGTCGAGCCAGTCGCTGAAGTTCGATCCGGAGTCGCGCTTCATCCGGCACTGGCTGCCGGCGCTCGGCCGGGTCGCGCCCGAGGCGCTGCACGATCCGGCCAAACTGGCACTCGCGGCCGGGCGCGGCGGCGTGCGGCTCGGGCGCGATTACCCGGCGCCGATCGTCGAGCACGATGCCGCGCGCAAGGCGACGCTGGCGCGTTATGCGGTGGTGAAGAAAAGCTGAGTGGCGGCGGCCGAGCGGCTGCGCTCGGGCGACTGCGGCCGGGCAACGACGCGTGAGCGACGACGCCTGAGCGACGGCGGCTTGGCGACGGCGGCCAAACGACTGCGCGCCGACCGCGCCGACCGCCAGCCTCAGTCGCCCGCCGCGGGCCGGCGCACCAGCGGCGCAATGGTCGCGCGCGAGCCGAGCGAGGCCGCCTCGCCGATGGGCTTGAGCCGCATCGCGCCGGCCAGCAGCCGGGCCGGAAACTGCGCGATCGCCGCGTTGTGCGCCTCGGCGGCGGCGTTGTAGGCATGGCGCGCCACATCGAGCTGGGTGCAGACCGCATCCAGCTCATCGAACAGCCCCGGCGGCGGAAACGGCACGGGCGGCTCGGCCGGCAGCGCTGCCGGCTCGGCGTCGAATTCAAGCTCCAGCCCGGCCAGTGCCGCAGCCGGCGCGGGCGCCGGCACCGCAGGCTGGGCCGAGGTGGCCAGCAGCAGCGGCAGCGTCACCGCCTGGGCCAGCGGGTCCGGTGCCGGCGCGACGCCGGCGGCGATCACCGGATCGAGCACCCGCAGCAGCGCGGCATCGAGCGCCGCCTCGGCGCGCGTGAGCTGGCCGAGCGCATCGGCCGCGCCGGTGCGGGCCAGCACGCCCTGGCGCGCCGCCGCGGCCGAATTGCGCGCCGCCGCCAGCGCCGCCACCTGCTCGGCGGCCTGCGGCAGGCCCGGCCCGGCGGCATCGACGAAGCGCAGCAGCAGCTCGTGGCGCGCCTTCAGCCGGTCGTCGGTGCGCAGCCAGGCGGTGCGCGCGGCGCCGCGCAGCCGCGCCAGCCGGTTGCGCGCGCCGACTGCCCAGAAGGTCGGCAGCAGCAGCGCGGCCGCCGTCAGCAGACCGTCGGGCGTCATGGCGCGGGCCGGTCAGTTGCGCGGCGTGGGGCCGGGCGTGGGATCGGCCGGCTTGGCGCTGGACAGATTGGCCAGCTCGGCCTCGCTGACCACTTCAAAGGCCTTGACCACCCGCATCACGCCCGACACGCCGGCCGCCACCTGGGCCGCGCGGTCGGCTTCGCGCGCGCTGACGATGCCCATCAGATAGACGGTGCCGCGCTCGGTCACCACCTTGACCGAGTTGGCGAACACGTCCTTGGCATCGATGAAGCTGAGCTTGACCTTCTGCGTGATGAGCGTGTCGCTGGTCTGGGTGCCGAAGCTCGGCGTGCTGTCGCTGATCTCGGTCTCGTCGATCACGTCGCGCACGTTGTCGACGCCGCGCACGATGCGCAGGACTTCCTCGCGTGCCGGCTGGTTGCCGACCTGGCCGTAGACCAGCGCGCGGCGGTTGAAGCTGACCACGCTCACGCTCACGTTGTCGCCGTACTTCTTCTTGAGCCGGTTGGCGGCCGTGAGCTCGATGGCCTGGTCGTCGACCTGGGAGCCGGTCGAGCGCCGGTCGGTGGCCGACATGGCGGCACCGGCGGCGCCGGCCACGATGACCGGAAAGCAGCCGCTGAGCGCCGGCACGGCGGCAATCGCGGCCGCAACGAGGGCGGCGCGCACAAGGCCGTGGGTGAAAGTCATGTTCATTCTCCGAGCAGCGTGTAGTCGATGCCGTCGCACAGGCAGTGGATGACGAGCAGATGGGTTTCCTGGATGCGCGCGGTGCGGTCGGCCGGCACGCACAGGCTCACATCGTGCGGCTCCAGCATGGCGCCGATGCGGCCGCCGTCCTTGCCGGTGAGCGCGATCACGGTCATCTCGCGCTCGCGCGCGGCGTCGATGGCGGCGATGACATTGGCCGAATTGCCCGAGGTGGAGATGGCCAGCAGCACATCGCCGCTGCGGCCGAGCGCGCGCACCTGCTTGGCGAAGATCTGCTCATAGCTGTAGTCGTTGGCCACGGCGGTGAGGATCGAGCTGTCGGTGGCGAGCGAGATCGCCGGCAGCTCGGGCCGCTCGCGCTCGAAGCGGCCGACCAGTTCGGCCGCGAAGTGCTGGGCGTCGGCGGCCGAACCGCCGTTGCCGCAGGCCAGCACCTTGCGGTCGTTGGCGAGCGCGTCGGCCAGGATGTCGATGGCGCGTTCGATGGGTTGGGCGAGCGCCGCGAGTGCCGCCTGCTTGGTGGCGATGCTGTCGGCGAAATGCTGCTGGATGCGTTGGGCGAGAGACATGGCGGCGGATTATAGGTAGTGGGTCGGGGCGGGTTGCGGGCCGGCGGCGGCGGTCAGGCGGCGAGCACGTCGCGGCGCCAGTCGAGCCGGCCGGCTTCGAAGGCCACCACGTCGAAGCGGCAGCGCGGCTCGGCGCCGGCGGCATGCGCGGCGAGCCAGGCGCGCGCCGCCAGCCACCAGCGCCGCTGCTTGGCCGGCGTGATCGAGGCGAGCGCGCCGCCGAAGGCCGCGCTGGCGCGGGCGCGCACCTCGACGAACACGACGGTGGCGCCGTCGCGCATCACCAGATCGATCTCGCCGGCCTGCTTGTGGAAATGCGCGCGCCAGTTGGCGTCGAGGCAGACCAGGCCGGCGGCTTCGAGATGCTGGCGCGCGCGGGCTTCGTAGGCGGCGCCGATGGCGCGGCGGTCGGCGGCGGGATGCGGTGCCGGTTCGGCCACCGGCGCCATGCCGGCGGCCATGCGCGCCAGCCGCCGCGCGCGGTCGAGCGGCGCGAGCGCATCGCCCTCGCCTGCCGGCGCCGCGGCGTTCACGCCGGCGCGTCCAGCCCGAGCACGCCGTCGCGCAGCGTGGCGATGGCGCCGCGCCGCTCGATGCGGCCGCCGGCCGCCGTGAGCAGCCCGGTCGCGCCGTCGAGCGCAAAGCCGTCATGGCCGCGCGCAATCTCCACCGCCACCCGCAGCGCATCGATGCCGAGCGCATAGAGCCGCTCCAGCTCGGGCGCGCCGAGCGCCGGCTCGGGCCGGGCAAACGCGGCCAGCGCCGACTGGTCGGGCTGCACGCGCCAGGGCACTTCCACAAAGCGCACGCCGTCGAGGTCCTGCTGGCCGGCGGCGTCGCGGCCGTCGTCGATCTGGGCAGTGGCAAACGCCGCCAGCCGGCCGCAGAACGGCCGCTGCGCCGCCGCACCGGCGCGGTCGAGCGCGAGGAAGACGCAGCTCGCGGCGGTCTGCAGCACCGCCTTGCCGAGCACCGGCTCGCGGCCCGGCGCCCAGTCCACCGTCAGCGCGATCTCGCCGCCGCCGGCGCGGAATTCGCCGGCAAACGCCTGGGCTGCGCGCCGGAACAGCGCCGGCGCGCTGGCGATGATGGCGGCAGTCGGCGTGGCCGTCGGCGCGGTAGCGCGTGCCTCGGCCAGCGCCACCCGGGCGATCTGGCGCGCATCGGCATCGAGCGACAGGCCGAGCGGCCACAGATTGCGCGGCGCCTCGCCGTCGAGCGGCGCCAGCGCGATCACCGGCAGCGCCGGCGGTCCGGCCTCGGCCAGCGCCTGCACCGCGCTGCGCGTGAGCGGCCCCAGCACCACCTGCACCGCCGCCTCGCCGGCACGCCGCAGGCCGTCGAGCGCGGCCGCCGGCTCGGCGCCGATCTCGAATTGCAGCAGCTCGATCGGCTGATCGCTGCCGCGCCGCGCCGCCTCGACGCCGGCCAGCAGTGCCGCCGCCGCGCGCGCGAAGGCCGGCGTGCGCGTGGGCAGCAGGGTGGCGATCTGGATCGGCGTCTGGGCGCGGGCGGCGGCCGGCAGGCCGGCGGCTACCATCGCGCAGGCCGCCGCACCCACAAAGCGACGGCGACCGACGGGCAACAAGGGAAATGGCATGACGGAAGGCGGGGAGATGGCCGGGGCGACCGGCGCGGATGAGAGCGGCGAAGGCGGCGGCGAGCGCGCCCGCTGGCTGCTGGCGCTGGATGCCGCCGCGCGGGCCCAGCAGATGCCGGCCGGGGCATTGTATGTAGTGGCCACGCCGATCGGGAATGTTGCCGATTCGAGCCTGCGCGCATTGCACATCCTCGACATCGCCGACGCCGTTGCGGCCGAGGACACGCGCAATTCGCAGCAGCTGCTGGCGCGCCTCGGGCTCGACCGGCGGCGCGACTGGATCGCCTGCCATCAGCACAACGAGCGCGAGGCGGCGGCGCGCGTGATCGAGCGGCTCGCGGCCGGCGCACGCGTGGCCTATGTGTCCGATGCCGGCACGCCGGGCATCAGCGATCCGGGCGCGCGGCTGGTGGCGGCGGTGCGCGCCGCCGGGCATCGCGTGATTCCGATGCCGGGGCCGAGCGCGGTGGCGACGGCGCTGTCGGCGGCCGGCTTCGACGGCACGGCGTTCCACTTCGCGGGCTTTCTGCCCACCTCACGCGAGGCCCGGCTCAAGGCCATCCGCACGCTCGCGCCGCTCGACGCGAGCCTGGTGTTCTACGAGGCGCCGCATCGCATCGCCGACAGCCTCGCCGCGCTGGAGGAAGCGCTCGGCGCCACGCGCCGCATCGTGATTGCGCGCGAGCTGACCAAGCTGCACGAGCAGATCTTTGCCGGCACGCTGGCCGAGGCGCGCGACTGGCTCGGCGCCGACGCCAACCATGCGCGCGGCGAATTCGTGCTGGTGATCGAGGCCGCGCCGCCCGGCGCCACCGACGATGCCGATCTCGACCGCCTGCTCAAGCCGCTGCTGGCCGCGCTGCCGCTCAGCCGCGCCACCAAGGTGGCCTGCGAGATCAGCGGGCTGCATCGCAAGGCGGTGTACGCACGGGCGCTGGCGCTGCGCGGCACGGCCGACGACGACCAGGCCGACGCCGCCGACGGCGACTGAACCGCGCCGCGCGGCGTCGCCCGCAGTCCTACATCCGCCCTCGCCGCCGGCCGACGCGCGCGCCGCGCCGGGGCGGGTAGAACCGGAATCTTGGGGCCGATGGGCGTCGCGGACGGGCCGCGGCGCGGCGCCCTGGAGCGCCGCGCCGCATGTCCACCCCCGCCCATTCCCACGCCCCGGAGCGCGCCGATTCCGCCGCCGCGCCGGTCGAGCGCCGGCTGCGCCCCGGCGCCGAGCGCGTGCTCCTGACCACGCTCGGCATCGCCGCGCTGCTCTATCTGATGCGCTGGGCCGCCGGCTTCCTGATCCCGCTCGCCTACGGCGTAGTGATCGCCTTCGCGCTCAATCCGGCCGTCGCGCGGCTGGCGCGCCAGCGCATCCCGCGCGCGCTCGGCGCCGCCCTGGTGCTCGGCACGCTCTGGACCGCCGGCATCGGCGCCGCCGTCCGGCTGGAAGACAACGTCGAGGCGATGATCGACACCCTGCCCGCCGCCGCCGAACGCCTGGCGGCTGCCGTGCGCGAGCTGCACAGCGGCGACAGCAGCCTGGTCGGCCGGGTGCAGAAGGCGCTGTCCACGCTCGAACGCGCCGCCAGTCCCGGTCCGCCCGCCGGCCGTGGCAATGCCGCCGCGCCGCCCGCCGGCGCCGGTCTGGGCGCCGGCACGGCGCTGCGCGACTGGCTGCTGGCCGGCTCGGCGAGCGTCATCGCGCTGGCCTCGCAGACGCTGCTGGTCAGCTTTCTCGCCTTTTTCCTGCTGGCCTCGGGCGAGAACCTCAAGCGCAATCTGGTGCGCGTGGCCGGCCGCACGCTGTCGCACAAGAAGACGACGGTGCGCGTGCTCTACGGCATCGCCGAGCAGATCCAGTACGCGCTGGCGATCCTGGTCGTGACCAATGTGCTCTACGGGCTGGGCGTGTGGCTGGCGTTCTGGCTGCTCGGCATCGAGAACGCGGCGCTCTGGGGGCTGGCGGCCGGCGTGCTGCACACGATTCCCTACGTCGGCACGGTCATCGTCACGGTGGCGGGCGCGATCGGCGGCTTCATGCAGACCGGCACGCTGATCGCGGCGCTCGGGCCGGTGGCGGCCAACTGGGGCATTTCCACGCTGATCGGCATGCTGGTCACGCCGTGGTTGCAGAGCCGGTCGTCGCGCATCGATCCGGCCGTCATGTTCATCGGGCTGATGCTGTGGAGCTGGCTCTGGGGCGTGGGCGGCCTGCTGCTGGCGGCGCCGATCGTGGCCATCGTCAAGGTGGTGTGCGACCGCGTCGACAGCCTGCGGCCGCTCGGCGACCTGATGGACGGCCGGCCGGCGCGCCGCGCGCGCGCCTTGCGCCGGCGCCAGGCCAGATCGCTGCCGGTCAAGCTTGCAGCGCCTGAACCAGCTGCGCCTTCGTCATCGCGCTGCGGCCCTTGAGACCGCGTTCGCGCGCCAGATTCATCAGCTCGTCCTTGCTGCGCTCGGCCAGCGGCAGATCGGGATTGCCGCTGCCCTGGGTGCGCCGGTTCGGCGTGCGCCCCTCCTCGCGCCGATGCTTGTTGACGGTGCGGGCGGCGATCTCGGCGGCGCGCCGGTCGTCGCTGCCGCGCGCTTCGGCGCTGTCGCGGATGTGTTCGAACATGCGTTCGTCCTTGGCATTCCAGGCGGATGGCATGGCTGCGCTCCTTTCGCAAGCGGTTGGAAAGCGGCGCCCTCGGGCACCGGTTTCCATGCGACCGCGCGACCGGGCGCGGGTTTTGCGCGCTTACCGGTCGATCCCTCGCTTACGTCTCGCAAAGGCTGGCGGCGACACCGTTGCGGCACGGGGCCGATGACATAATCCGGCCGCCTCGCGCCCGCCGTCGCGGCTCCCGCCGCGCCATGACAATTCCTCTCTCCTCCTCCCCGACCGCATGGATCTCGTACTGCTCGTCAAAGCCATCCTCATGGGCATCGTCGAAGGACTGACGGAGTTCTTGCCCATCTCCTCCACCGGCCATCTCATCCTCGCGGGCTCGCTGCTCGACTTCAACGACGCGGTCGGCAAGGCCAAGGCCGATGCCTTCGAGATCGCGATCCAGACCGGCGCCATCCTGGCCGTGGTCTGGGTCTACAAGGACCGCCTGCTCGACGTGCTGCTGCGCCTGGGCCGCGATCCCAAGGCCAACCGTTTCGCGATCAATGTGGTCATCGGTTTCGTGCCGGCGGTGGTGCTGGCGCTGCTGTTCAGCAAGGCGATCAAGGCGCATCTGTTCGCGCCGGTGCCGGTGGCCATCGCCTTCATCGTGGGCGCCTTCATCATCCTGTACGCCGAGCGGCTCCAGGCGCGCTCGGGCTTCAAGCCGCGCATCAACGACGTGGACGAGATGACCTGGGTCGATGCGCTCAAGGTCGGGCTGGTGCAATGCGCCGCGCTCATTCCGGGCACCAGCCGCTCGGGCGCGACCATCATCGGCGCGATGTTCTTCGGCCTGTCGCGCCGCGCCGCGACCGACTTCAGCTTCTTCCTCGGCATCCCGACGCTGATCGGCGCCGGCGCCTACAGCCTGTACAAGGCGCGCGACGTGCTCGGCGCCGACGACATCCCGCTGTTCGGCGTGGGCACACTGTTCAGCTTCATCGCCGCGATGATCTGCGTGCGCTGGCTGCTGCGCTTCATCTCCACGCACGACTTCAAGGTGTTTGCGTGGTACCGGATCGTGTTCGGCGTGCTGATCCTGGCGACGGCCTGGTACGGGCTGGTCGACTGGCACGAGTGAGCTTGACGCGGGGTGGCGCGGTCTGCCGCACCGCCCTGCCGCGGACCGGTTCCGCACCTGGACGCAGCCCAGCCAGGCGCCACGCCCCGGCCGTCAGCCAACCCGCGCCAGCGCCGCCAGCGCCCGCATCTCGCCGGTGACGCTGCCGCGCAGATTGACGATGGGCGTGCGCAGCTGCGCGCCCAGCGCCGCCCGCGCCGGCGCATCGAGCGCACCGATGGCGTCGAGCGCCGCCACGGTCGCGCACATCAGCGCGCCGGCATTGCCGTCGGAGATGCGCACCGCAATCCCCAGCCCGTGCTCGCGCAAGGCGAGCAATTGCAGCCCGCCCGCGCCGCCCTTGGCGATCAGGCGCGACGGCATTCCGGGCGCCGCATAGGCCGCGCTCAGCAGGCAATCGCTGCGGCCCGGGCCCGAGACCAGTTCGGCATGGGTGGCCATCGCGTCGCCCAGCAGCGCCAGCGCCTCGGCCGCGTCGAGCCGGCTGCCGGCCAGCGCGGGCGCCTCGGCCGGCACCGCCAGCAGCGCATACAGCCGCGCGATCGACGCCAGCGGCAGCGCCAGATTGGGCGCCGAGCAGCCATCGATGCCGACCGCGATGCGCGCGTCGTCGAGCCCGGCCAGCCGTGCCACCCGGCTGCGCAGCGCGCGTTGCAGCGGATGGCCCTCGTCGCAATAGCTGTCGAGCGGCGCGCCATGCAGCCGGCACCAGCCGAGGAAGCCGGCGTGCTTGCCCGAACAGTTGTTGTGCAGCTGGGTCCATGCGCCGTCGGCCGGAATCTGGCTCGCCGGGTAGTGCAGCGGCGCATGGCAGCCGCAGCGCAGATGCGCCTCGGTGCAGCCGGCGCGGCCCAGCATGGTCTCGACCAGCGCCACCTGCCGGTCAAGGCCGGAATGGCTGGCGCAGAGCAGCGCCACTTCCTCATCCGCGTAGCCGAGCGCCGCGACGCCGCCGTCCTCCACCAGCGGCAGGGCCTGGAACGGCTTGAGCGTGGAGCGCGTGAAGGTCTTGGCCTGGGCATCGCCGGCCGACCACAGCAGCCGGCCCGCCGCATCCACCACCGCGACGCTGCCGTAATGCACCGCCTCGATGCTTTGCGCGCTGCCGATGCCGCGCGTCTGCACGACCAGCGGCACATGCGCCGGAATCGCACTCATTCGCCGTCGGCGGCGCGGATGCGCGCCAGCGTGCGCGTGGTCGAGCGGTCATGCTCGAAGACGATGGCGCGCACCGCGCCGCCGGCGGCGAGCACCGCCTGGCCTTCGGGCGTGTTTTCCACCACGTAGTCGCCGCCTTTCACATACAGGTCGGGGCGGGCCTCGATCACCGCTTCGCGCGCCGTGTCCTCGTCGAACTCGACGACCAGGCTCACGCTTTCGAGCGCGGCGAGCACCGCCATGCGGTCGGCACAGGTGTTGATGGGTCGATCGTCGCCCTTGCCGAGCCGGCGCACGCTGGCGTCGGCATTCACGGCCACGACGAGGCTGGCGCCGAGGGCGCGCGCTTCGTCGAGATAGGTGACATGCCCGCGATGGAGCAGATCGAAGACGCCGTTGGTGAACACCACCGGCCTGGGGAGAGAGGCGACCCGGTCGCGCAATTGCGCGCGGTCGCAGAGCTTGGATTCGAAGCGTGCTGGCATCGGCCGATTATGGCCCGCCGTCGCGCGCCTCAGAACGCCAGCGGCGCCAGCGAACCGACGGACAGCACACGCAGCCCGGTCGAGCGCGGATAGCGCCAGCGGGCGATGCGCACCGCGCCCTGGGGCGTGTCGGCGAGCACCTTGAGAATGCGCCGCGAAGCCTGACTGGCGTTGCGGCCGATGATGTCGATCGAGACTTCAAAAACCCGCAGCGCGGGTTCGATCGTGACGTTGACCAATGCACGCATGTGCGGACTGCTCCTCCGGCATCGGCGATGCCTGTAATTGACGCGGCGCAGTCTGAGGCGACCGGATGACGCCAAGAAGGCATGCGGATCCCAGCCCTGGCACACCGGCATCAGCGGCGCGACTGCCGTTGCAGTGTGCCGCGCGGCCGACGCGGCCGTCGCCCGAACAGAGGAGGGAAAGCGGTCAGCGCCGTCCTACAGGGTAGGTCCGGGCTTGTGCAGGCGCTTGCAGCGCTCAGGAGGCGGTCGCGGCCGGCGGCACGGCCATCGCCGCGGCGGCCGCCGCGACCTGGGCCGACACTTCCTTGCGATAGCGGTTCAGCTCCTGCACGGTCTCGAACTTGCGGTGCAGCAGCAGGCTCGCCGCATGCAGGATGCGATCGACCACCTTCTTTTCCCAGTCGGCGTTGAAGCCGATCTGGCTGTCGAGCCAGTGTTCGAGCCATTCCGGCTCGGGCAACCGCGACTGCACCGTGTCGTTCGGGAACAGGTCCTTGTTGACATGCAGATTGGTCGGATGCAGCGGCTTCTCGGTGCGGCGGGCGCTGGCCATGAGCAGGCCGATCTTGGCCACGGCGGCACGCGCGATGTCGCCCATGTGCTGCTGGCCGTGCGCGATGGCCTTCTTGAGATAGCGCAGATAGGCGCCGCCATGGCGCGCCTCGTCCTCGCTGATGACGCGGTAGATGCGCTTGATGACCGGCTCGGTATGCCAGGCCGAGGCGCAGCGATACCAGTGGTTGAGGCGGATCTCGCCGCAGAAATGCAGCATCAGGGTTTCGAGCGGCGGCGCCGGATCGAACTCGAAGCGCACCGCATGCAGCTCCTCCTCGGTCGGCACCAGCTCGGGCCGAAAGCGCCGCAGATACTCTATCAGCACCAGCGAATGCTTCTGCTCCTCGAAGAACCAGACGCTCATGAAGGCCGAGAAGTCCGAATCGTGGCGGTTGTCGCGCAGGAACATTTCGGTCGCCGGCAGCGCCGCCCATTCGGTGATGGCGTTCATCTTGATGGTGCGGGCCTGCTCGTCGGTGAGCAGGCTGGCATCGAATTCATCCCACGGAATGTCCCGGTCCATGTTCCAGCGCACGGACTCGAGCGACTTGTAGAGTTCGGGATAGAGCATGTCGGTTTCCTCGAAGAAAGGAGACGCCGGCCGAATGCCGGTCGAAAGCAGTAAACCCGGCATTGTGTCGCAATTTCATGACAAGGCCGGTCAGGTATCGGGCTTGTCGGCTGGCTCCAGCCGCCTGACGGGCTCGCGCATGCCGATCAGCAGCAGCAGCCCAGGCACCGCGATCGCCACCGTGCAGAGGAAGAAGCTGGCCCAGCCGATCTCCTCGACCAGCCAGCCGCTCGCCGGCCCCACGTACACCCGCCCCACCGCCGACAGTGCCGACAGCAGCGCGTATTGCGTGGCCGAGAAACGCCGGTCGCAGAGTGCCGTAAGGAGCGCCACGAAAGCCGCCGTGCCCAGCCCGCCGCAAAGGTTTTCGATCGCGACGGCGGTCGCCATGGTGGTCAGGCTCTTGGGCAGCACCGCCAGCGCCCAGTAGGCGAGATTGCTGACCATCTGCGCGACGCCGAACAGGAACAGGCTGCGCCACAGCCCGAGCCGCGCCATCAGCGCACCACCCGCGAGCGCGCCGACGATGGTCGCGAACAGCCCGAAGGTCTTGTTCACCAGCCCGACCTCGCCCGGCGAAAAACCCGCGCCACGGATAAGAAAGGTGGTGCTCAGCGCGACCGCAAACGCATCGCCGAGCTTGTAGAGCACGATCAGCAGCAGAAAGCCCAGCGCCCAGCGCTTGGCGAAGAACGCCTTCATCGGCCCGACCACCGCCTCGGCGAGCGAGCGCGGCGCCGCCGGTCCGGCGCCGGCCGGCTCGGGCGCGAGCAGCGTGCCGGCCACGCCGACGAGCATCAGCCCGGCCATCAGCGCATAGGTGCCGCGAAAGCCGAGCCACACATCGGCAATCCAGAGCGCGAGCCCGCCCGACACCAGCATCGCGCCGCGATAGCCCATCACCATTAGGGCCGCGCCGGCGCCGCGCTCAACCGGCAGCAGCGCATCGGTGCGCCAGGCGTCGTAGACGATGTCCTGCGACGCCGACAGGAAGGCCACCGCAACCGCCAGCGTGGCCAGCGTGCCAAGCGCATCGCGCGGATCGAACAGCGCCATCGCGCCGAGCGCCGCCGCCAGCGCGAGCTGGAATGCGATCAGCCAGCCGCGCCGCCGGCCGAACAACCCACCCGCCAGCGGCGGCGGATAGCGGTCGAGCAGCGGCGACCACAGGAACTTGAACACGTAAGCCTGACCGACCAGCGTCATGAAGCCGATGGTCTTGAGATCGAGCCCCTCGACCGTCATCCACGCCTGGAGCGTGCCCGAGGTGAGCGCCAGCGGCAGCCCCGACGCAAAGCCAAGCAGCAGCGTCGCCGCCATGCGCCGGCTGCCGAACACCGCGAGCAGCGCGCTCATGCGTCGGGCAGTTCGTAGTCGATGGTGAGCGGCGCGTGGTCGCTGAACCAGGCGTCCTTGTAGATGGACGCGCGCGTCGCGCAGGCCGCCAGCGCCGGCGTGGCGATCTGGTAGTCGATGCGCCAGCCCACGTTGTTGGCGCGCGCCTGACCGCGATTGCTCCACCATGTGTAGCAGGCGTCGGTCGCATCAGGATGCAGACGCCGGTACACATCCACATAGCCGAGCCTGTCGAACACGCCGCTCAGCCAGTCGCGCTCCTCGGGCAGGAAGCCGGAGTTCTTCTGGTTGCTGCGCCAGTTCTTCAGGTCGATCTCGCGGTGCGCGATGTTCCAGTCGCCGCAGAGCAGGATTTCGCGGCCGCAGTCGCGCAGCTTTTGCAGATGCGGAATGAAGGCCTCGAGGAAGCGGAACTTGGACGCCTGCCGGTGATCGCCCGACGAACCCGACGGCAAATAGAGCGACACGAGCGCGATCTTCATGCCGCCGGCGGTGAAGCGCGTCTCGATCATCCGGCCCTCGTCGTCGAATTCGGCCACGCCAAAACCGCGCTCGGTTTCAATGTCCGAAAACCGATTGCGATCAAGGTAGAGGCCCACGCCCGAGTAACCCTTCTTCTGAGCGTGAGCGAATTCACCGATCAGGGATGACCCGGATGGGACGATCATCCCCTCCTTCAAATCGGTGATCTGGGCCTTGAGCTCCTGCACACAGACGGCGGCAGCGCCCTGCTGCACCAGCCAGCCGAAAAATCCTTTCGTTTCGGCGGAACGAATGCCATTCAGATTGGCGGTAATGATGCGCAGCGGCGTTGTCATGTGGCGAAAGACGCGTCCGGCGCAAATTGCCTCCGGGCGGCGGTCTGTAGTCTTTTTGGGAAAATGCAAATCGGAGGATCGGGCGAATCCGCTCACAATCCGTGATTCATTGCTCGTTTCTGCAATTTGATGCGCTGCGCCGGCCTGTTCTTGCGCCTTGGCTGGCACGACAGCGACGCGATCGGCACACAAGCCAACCACGACTTTTGAGGCAGTCTTGAATAGCTTTCGTCAGGAATTTCTTGCTTTTGCACTGCAACAAGGCGTGCTGCGCTTCGGCGAATTTATCACCAAGGCCGGGCGTCCCTCGCCCTACTTCTTCAACGCGGGACTGTTCAGCGACGGCGCCAGCCTGGGTGCGCTCGGCGACTATTACGCGCGCAGCCTGCTCGCCGCCGAAGCCGACGGACTGGGCTTCGACATGCTTTACGGCCCGGCCTACAAGGGCATCACGCTGGCCGCCGCCACCGCCATCGCGCTGGCCGGGCACGGCCGCAACGTGCCGTTCGCTTACAACCGCAAGGAAGCCAAGGATCACGGCGAAGGCGGTCTGCTGGTCGGCGCGCCGCTCAAGGGGCGCGTGGTCATCATCGACGACGTGCTGACCGATGGCGCGTCCAAGCGCGAATCGGTCGAGGTGATCCGCGCGGCCGGCGCCACGCCGGTGGCGGTGGCCATCGCGCTCGATCGGATGGAGCGCAAGGGCGTCGAAGGCGCACTGTCGGCGCGCTCGGCGGTGCAGGAGTTCGAGGCCGAATACGGCCTGCCGGTGCTCGCCATCGCCAATCTCGACGACCTCATGAGCTGGCTCGACGCAAGCAACGACAGCGACCTCGCCGCCTGGCGCGAACACGTTGCCGCCTACCGCGCACGCTTCGGCGTCGACCGCACATGAATCGGGCTGCCGCGCGGCAAGGCTTCGCCGCCGCCGCGACAGCGCTGGCCGTCGCCGCGTCAGACCGCTGCCCTGCCGCCGAGCCGTCGAAGCCGCCGCCGACCATCTACAGCTGCCGCGATGCCGCCGGCCGGCTGATCTCGTCGGACCAGCCGATCCCGGAATGCCTCAATCGCGAGCAGCGCGTGCTCAATCGCGACGGCTCGCTGCGCCGCACCATCGAGGCGCCGCTGACGCCCGAGCAACGCGCCCAGCGCGCCGAGCAGCAGCGCCGCGAGGCCGAGGAGGAACGCGCGCGCGAAGCCGCGCGCCAGCGCGACCGGGTGCTGCTGTCGAGCTTCTCCAACCTCGATTCGCTGGAGCTGGCGCGCAAGCGGGCGCTGGCCGAATCCGAGTCGATGCTGGAAATCTCGCAGAACCGGCTGGTGGCGCTGGAGAAGGAAAAGCTGGCGATCCAGGCCGAGTTCGAGTTCTACAAGAAGACCCAGCCGCCGGCGGCGCTCAACGCCAAGCTCGAGGAGAACGCCCGCTCGCGCGACTTCGAGCTGGCGCTGATGCAACGGCGCAATGAGGAGATCGCGCGCATCAATGCGCGCTTCGATGCCGACCGCACCCGCTTCAAGCAGCTGGCCGGCGACGACGCCAATCCGCCGCCGCGCCGCTGAAGCGGCTCAGCTCTGCACCAGCTGGCGGTGCCGGTTCACGCTCATCAGCACGCCGCAGCCGACCGCCAGCGTCATGAGCGCGGTGCCGCCATAGCTCATGAACGGCAGCGGCACGCCCACCACCGGCAGGATGCCGCTCACCATCCCCATGTTCACGAAGGCGTACATGAACAGGATGGACACGATGGCGCCCGAGAACAGCCGCGCGAACAGCGTGGGCGCATTGCCGGCGATGATCAGTCCGCGCGCCAGCAGCAAAAAGTAGAGCGTCACCAGCAGGCAGTTGCCGACGAAGCCGAACTCCTCGGAGTACACGCTGAAGATGAAGTCGGTCGTGCGCTCTGGGATGAACTCCAGATGCGTCTGCGTGCCCTGCATCCAGCCCTTGCCGAACAGCCCGCCCGAGCCGATGGCGATGGTGCTCTGGATGATGTGGAAACCCTTGCCGAGCGGATCCTTGGTCGGATCGATCAGCGTCAGCACCCGCTCGCGCTGATAGTCGTGCATGAAGGTCCAGGCCAGTGGCAGGCTGGCGAGCCCGGTGATGCCGAGCGCCGCCAGCACCTTCCAGTTGAGGCCGGCGAAGAAGATCACCGCAAAGCCGCCGACCGCCACCAGCGATGCCGTGCCCAGATCGGGCTGCCTGAGGATGAGCCCGACCGGCAGCAGCATCAGCAGCGCCGCCAGCGCGAAATCGCGCCAGCCGAGCGTGGCCTCGCGCATGTGGAAGTACCAGGCCAGCATCAGCGGCAGGCCGATCTTCAGCAGCTCGGACGGCTGGAGCTGCATGAAGCCCAGATCGATCCAGCGCCGCGCGCCCTTCTTGACGGTGCCGAACAGCGCCACCGCGATCAGCAGCGTGACCGCGCCGATGTAGACCGGCACCGCCACCCGCATCAGCAGCCGGGGCGGCACATTGGCCATCACCCACATCACCAGCAGCGCGAACAGCAGGTTCTTCACATGGCCGTCGAAGCGGCCCGGGAAGTTGTTGGCGCTCGACGCCATGGTGAACAGCGACAGCCCGACCAGCGCGCCGAGGATGAGCATCAGCGTCGGGTCGAACACCAGCAGCCAGGGCCGCAGGCGCAGCCAGAGTTCGCGGCGGGTCATGGCGTTTCTTCCTTGCGCTGGACGACTGGGGCGGGCGCGGCGTCGGGCGCATCGCGGTGCGACGGCGTGCCGGGCGGATTGGCCGGCGCCGGATGGCCGGCCGGCGCGGCGGCGCCGGCGGCGGGTGCGCTGGTGCCGGCAGGCGCGGCGGTGTCGGGTGCCGGCGCGGGCACGGCGGCGCCGGGATCGGCTGCGGGCGCGGGCCGGCGCGGCGCCACCGGCGGCGGCGCGGCGAGGTCGTCGCGCACCTGATCGCGTTGCAGGTCGGGCGCCGCCGGCAGCGGCAGGCCGCGCTCCTCGTCGCTCGGGCCTTGCGCCGGATCGTCGTCGCTGCCGATGAGCGCGGCGGCCTTGCGCGGATCGTCCAGCTCCTCGGGCCATTTGCCGAGCAGCCAGTAGTCGAACACCCGGCGCGCGATCGGCCCGGCCGCCTTGGCGCCGAAACCGCCGTTTTCCACGATCAGCGCGACCGCGATCTTGGGGTTGTCGGCCGGCGCAAACGCGATGAACAGCGAATGGTCGCGAAAGCGCTCGGGCGTCAGCGCCTCGTTGTACTTGGCGCCCTGCTTGATGCCGATGACCTGGGCCGTGCCGGTCTTGCCGGCCGCCACGTAAGGCGCGCCGGCAAACGCGGTGGAGCCGGTGCCGAAGCGGTTCACATCCACCATGCCGCTCTTCACCGCCTCGATGTTCTCGGGCTTGAGCGGGATGGTGTAGCTCATCTCGGGCACGGTCGGCCGGTGCTGGCCGGTGCGCGCATCGACCACCTCGCGCACCACATGCGGCTTCATTACCACGCCGTTGTTGGCCAGCGTGGACACCGCATGCGCGAGTTGCAGGATGGTGTAGCTGTTGTAGCCCTGCCCGATGCCGACCGAAATCGTCTCGCCGGCATACCACTGCTGGGCCTCGCGCCGCTTGAAGGCGCTGCGCTTCCATTCGCTCGACGGCAGCACGCCCTTCTTCTCGCCCTCGATGTCGATGCCGGTCAGCTGGCCGAAGCCGAACGGCTTCATGAAGCTGGCGATGGCGTCGATGCCCATGTCGTTGGCCAGCATGTAGAAGTAGGTGTCCGACGAATAGACGATGGCCTTGTGCAGATCGACCACGCCATTGCCGCCCGGCTTGCTGTCGCGGAACTGGCGCCCGCCGAAGTTGAAGACGCCGGTGTCGTGAAAGCTCCAGCCCGGCGTGCGCTTGCCGCTTTCGAGCGCCGCCAGCGCCATGAAGGGCTTGAAGGTGGAGCCCGGCGGATACACGCCGCGCAACGGCCGGTTGAGCAGCGGCTTGTCCGGGTCCTCGTTGAGCGTCTTCCAGTTGACCGGATCGATGCCGTCGACGAACAGATTGGGGTCGTAGCCGGGCCGGCTGACGAAGGCGAGCACATCGCCGCTGCTCGGCTCGATGGCGACCAGCGCGCCGCGCCGCGCGCCATAAAGCTGCTCGACCATCTGCTGGAGCCGGATGTCGACCGACAGCACCAGATTGTTGCCGGGCGTGGCCGGCGTCTGGCTCAGCGTGCGCACCGGCTTGCCGCCGGCCGACACTTCCACCTCGGCGAAACCGGTGCTGCCGTGCAGCTCGCGCTCATAGCTCTGCTCGATGCCGACCTTGCCGATGTACTCCGTGCCCTTGTAGTCGTCGGCGTTGTCCCAGTCCTCGATGCGCTCGGCGTCCTTGGCCGAGATGCGGCCGATGTAGCCGAGCACATGGCCGCCGACCGCGCCGAGCGGGTATTCGCGGAACAGCCGCGCCTTGATCTCGACCGCCGGAAACATGAAGCGCCAGGCCGCGAAGCGCGCCACTTCCTCGTCGGTGAGCCGGTTGCGGATCGGCAGCGAGCCGACGGTGCGGGTTTCTTCGAGCAGCTGCTTGAAGCGGCGCCGGTGGTGCGGCTGGATGTCGATGATGCGGGCCAGCGCGTCGATGGTCGGATCGAGCTGGCCGGCCGCCAGCCGCGACGGCGTGATTTCGAGCGTGTAGGCCGAGTAGTTGCGCGCCAGCACCACGCCGTTGCGGTCGACGATCACGCCGCGATTGGGCGGCGTCGGCACGACCGAGATGCGGTTGTCCTCGGCCTTGGCGTGATAGCTCTCGTAATTGACGATCTGCAACCACGCGAAGCGCGCGATCAGCAGGCCAAAGCAGATCAGGATGACCGCCGCCACCACGCCGAGCCGGCGCCGGAAGCTGACCAGCTCCTGCTGGTTGTCGCGCAGGCCGGCGCTCATCGGACAGCCCCGCCAGCGGCTGCCCGCCGACCGATGCGCGGGCAGGCGCCACAGGACGCGGGAAGGAAGCTCGGCAGATGCATGGGCTTACAGCGGCCGGTTGTCGTCGCGGTCGACGGTGCGGCGCTGCGGCGCCAGCAGCAGCAGCTTGGCCAGCGGCCACAGCAGCGTCGCCACCAGACTCGACGCGAAATACGCAAAGCCCGGAAAGTCGGCACCGGCCGCCAGCCGCACCACCAGACTCACCAGCTGGCCGATCAGCAGCAGCGGCAGCACATGGATCATCTGGCCGAACTGGTTGAACCACTGCACCCGCCGATGCATGGAAATGGCGCCATACGACAGCAGCGTGTAGGCCAGCGCATGCTGGCCAAGCAGCGCGCCGTCATGCACATCCATCGCCAGCCCGAGCGCGAACGCCAGCCCCAGCCCGACCTTGCGCGGCTGGTGGATGTGCCAGAACACCAGCCCGAGCGCGAGCCAGTCGGGCACGAACAGCCGGCCGCCCCAGGGCAGCAGATCGAGCAGCAGCAGCCCGAGCAGCGAGGCATAGATGAACGGCCGCGACGCCGGCCGCAGGATGATGTCGCGCCGGGGAACGTCACCCACGCTGCTCATGGCCTGGCTCCGGGAACGACGGCGGCGGCATTCGGATCGCTGCCCTCGGGCAGCTGAGCCTCGACGCGCAGCACCAGCAGCATGCTGGCGCCCCGGATGTGCGCCACCGGGTCGGCGACGATGCGCGCAAAGGTGGAATCGGACGTGCGCACCACGGTGCGCACCCTGGCCACGGGCAGCCCGGGCGGATAGACGCCGTCGAGCCCCGAGGTGACGAGCTGGTCGCCTTCCTGCACATCGGCGTTGGCCGCCAGAAAGCGCAGCTCGATCGTGCCCGGCTCATCGCCGCCCGAGGCCAGCGTGCGCAGACCGGTGCGGCGCACCTGCACCGGCGTGGCCTGTTCGCGGTCGGTGGCCAGCGCGATCTCGGCGGTGAACGGGAAGGTGCGCACCACCTGGCCGACCAGCCCGAGTTCGTCGATGACCGGCTCGGCCACGCGCACGCCGGCCTGACTGCCGCGGTCGATGACGACGCGCGGCGTGAACGGGTCATGCGTGTCGTAGAGCGCCTCGACCATCAGCGTGGCGATGCCGGCGCGGGCGCGCGCATCGACCAGCGCGCGCAGCCGGGTGTTCTCGGCCGCGAGCTGCTCGGCTTGCTGGCGCTCGGTGGCATCGGCCAGCCGCTGGCGGCGCAGCTCGTCGTTCTCGCGCCGCAGCGTCGCCACGTCGGAGAAATGCCCGGCGACGGCGCGCGCGATCTCGCTCGGCCACAGCGCGCCGCGTTGCAGCGGATAGAGCGCCGTGCCCACGGTCAGGCGCAGCGCTTCGAGCGTGTGCATGCGCGCGTCGACCACCAGCAGCACGAGCGACAGCCCGGCGAAGAAAATGAGCCGCGCCAGCGCCGAGGGGCCCTGGCGAAAGAACGGCGGCGGTTGCAGTTCCATGCCGTCGAATCGGCCGAGGCCGGCCTGTGCAGCGTTATTCGGAGGTGAAGATGGAGCCGAGCTTGTCCATGCGCTCGAGCGCCATGCCGCTGCCACGCGCCACGCAGGTGAGCGGGTCTTCGGCGGCCGAGACCGGCAGGCCGGTTTCTTCCATCAGCAGGCGGTCGAGGTCGCGCAGCAGCGCGCCGCCGCCGGTAAGCATCATGCCGCGCTCGGCGATGTCGGCGCCGAGTTCGGGCGGCGTGGCTTCAAGCGCGCTCTTGACCGCCGAGACGATGCTGTTGAGCGGATCGGTCAGCGCTTCGAGGATCTCGTTGGAGCTGATCGTGAAGCTGCGCGGAATGCCTTCGGACAGGTTGCGGCCCTTGACTTCCATCTCCTTGACTTCGGAGCCCGGGAAGGCGGAGCCGATTTCCTTCTTGATGGCCTCGGCGGTCGGCTCGCCAATCAGCATCCCGTAGTTGCGGCGGATGTAATTGATGATGGCCTCGTCGAACTTGTCGCCGCCGACGCGCACGCTGCCCTTGTAGACCATGCCGCCGAGCGAGATCACGCCCACCTCGGTCGTGCCGCCGCCGATGTCGACGACCATCGAGCCGCTGGCCTCGCTCACCGGCAGGCCGGCACCGATCGCGGCCGCCATCGGCTCCTCGATCAGATAGACCTGGCTCGCGCCGGCGCCGAGCGCCGATTCGCGGATCGCGCGGCGCTCGACCTGGGTCGAGCCGCAGGGCACGCAGATGATGATTCGCGGATTGGGCGCAAAGATGCTGCCCGGATGAACCATCTTGATGAACTGCTTGAGCATCTGCTCGGTCACCGTGAAGTCGGCAATGACGCCGTCCTTCATCGGGCGGATCGCCTCGATGTTGCCCGGCACCTTGCCGAGCATCTGCTTGGCTTCCTTGCCGACCGCGCAGATGGTCTTCTTGCCGTTCGGGCCGCCTTCCTGGCGGATGGCCACCACGGAAGGCTCGTCGAGGACGATGCCCTTGCCGCGTACATAGATGAGGGTGTTGGCCGTGCCGAGGTCGATGGCGAGGTCGTTGGAGAAGTACTTGGAGAGAAAACCGAGCATGTAGATCCTGCCGTGGAGGGAGGGCGCCGTGCCATCCAGAGGTCGCCGGCACACGCGGCGGAAGGGGTCGTTCACCGTCGACGTCCGCGTGCGATCGGAGGACTGGCGAGCCGCGCGCAATAGGTGCTGCACCGGGCGCCCGCCGTCCGCGTGAAGCGCGCAATGCTACCCTATCCCTCGGTCTTCCCCGAGTACGCGGCACTGTTTTCGGCAGTGCGCTGCGGCGTTTGCGGGCCTGCTTCCGCACGGTTCGTGCCGCGTTCGGCGCGGTACTGCGGGCATCGGCCCGCGGCTGCATCGGCGCCGGATCGGCCGGCATACCCTCCAACAGACAACCGCAGCCAAGCCCATGTCGCTCACGCTTTCCGATGTCGAACGCATCGCGCATCTCGCGCGCATCCAGATCACCCCGGCCGAGGCCGAACGCACGCTCGGCGAACTCAACGGCATCTTCGGCCTCATCGAGCAGATGCGCGCGATCGACACGACCGGCATCGAGCCGATGGCGCATCCGCTCGGCGGCGCCCAGCGCCTGCGCGACGACGCGGCCCAGCCGCTCATCCCGCGCGACGAGACGATGAAGAACGCGCCGGCCCGCCAGGACGGCCTCTTCCTCGTGCCCAAGGTCATCGAATGAGCGCCGCCATGTCCGACATCACGCACAAGACCCTCGCCGAACTGTCCGCGCTGCTCGCAAAACGCGAGCTGTCGGCGGTCGAGCTGGCCAGCGCCTATCTGGCGCGCATCGACGCCAACCGCGATCTCAACGTCTTCCTCGACGTGCGGCCCGAAGTCACGCTCAGGCAGGCCGCCGCCGCCGATGCGCTGATCGCCGCCGGCAATGCCGGGCCGCTCGCCGGCATCCCGATCGCGCACAAGGACATCTTCGTGACGCGCGATTTCGCGTCGACCGCAGCCAGCAAGATGCTGGAGGGCTACATGAGCCCGTTCGACGCCACGGTGGTCGAGCAGCTCGCGGGCGCCGGCATGGTCACGCTCGGCAAGGTCAATTGCGACGAGTTCGCGATGGGCTCCAGCAACGAGAACTCGGCCTACGGCGCGGTGCTCAATCCCTGGGACAAGCGCGCCGTGCCGGGCGGCAGCTCGGGCGGCTCGTCGGCCTGCGTGGCGGCGCGGCTCGCGCCCGTGGCCAGCGCCACCGATACCGGCGGCTCGATCCGCGAACCGGCGTCGTTCGCCGGCGTGACCGGCGTCAAGCCCACCTACGGCCGGCCGTCGCGCTGGGGAATGATCGCCTTCGCGTCGAGCCTGGACACGGCCGGGCTGATGACGCAGTCGGCCGAGGATGCGGCGCTGGTGTTCAACGCCATGCTCGGCCACGACGCCAAGGACTCGACCAGCCTCGACCGGCCGCGCGAGGACTACACGCGCGCGCTGGCCAATCCGGTCAAGGGCCTGCGCATCGGCGTGCCCAAGGAATTCTTCGGCGAGGGCCTGTCGCCCGACGTGGAAGCGCGCGTGCGCGAAGCGCTCAAGCAGTACGAGGCACTCGGCGCCGAGCTGGTCGAGATCTCGCTGCCGGTGTCGGCGCTCGGCATCCCCGTTTACTACGTGGTGTCGTCGGCCGAGGCGTCGAGCAATCTCAACCGCTTCGACGGCGTGCGCTACGGCCATCGCGCGCAGAACTACGCCGACCTGATCGACATGATCAAGACCAGCCGTTCCGAAGGCCTGGGCGCCGAGCCCAAGCGCCGGATCATGATCGGCACCTATGTGCTGAGCCACGGCTATTACGACGCCTACTACATCAAGGCCCAGCAGGTGCGCCGCCTGATCGCCGAGGAATTCCAGCGCGCCTTCACCCAATGCGATCTGATCGCCGGTCCGGTGGCGCCGACCGTGGCCTTCGACATCGGCTCGAAATCGGCCGACCCGGTCGCCATGTACAAGAGCGATCTGTACACGGTGCCGGGCAGTCTGGCCGGCGTGCCGAGCATGAGCCTGCCGGCGGGCTTCGGTGACGGTGGCCGGCCGGTGGGGCTGCAACTCATCGCCAACCATCTCGACGAGGCCCGCATGCTCGGCGCAGCGCACCAGTTCCAGCTCGCGACCGACTGGCATCTGCGCGTGCCGGCCGGCTATTGAGAAAGGATCACGCCATGCAATGGGAAGTCGTCATCGGGTTCGAGACCCATACCCAGCTCTCCACCGAGAGCAAGATCTTCTCGCCCGCCGGCACGGCGTTTGGCGCCGAGCCCAACACCCAGGCCAGCGTCATCGACCTGGCGCTGCCGGGCGTGCTGCCGGTGCTCAATCGCGGCGCCGTCGAGCGCGCGATCCGCTTCGGGCTGGCGGTGGGCGCGACCATCGCGCCGCGCAGCATCTTTGCGCGCAAGAACTACTTCTATCCCGACCTGCCCAAGGGCTACCAGATCAGCCAGTACGAGATTCCGGTGGTTCAGGGCGGCAAGGTGAGCTTCGTGGTCACGCCCAAGAACGGCGAGCCCTACACCAAGACCATCAACCTCACGCGCGCGCATCTGGAAGAAGACGCCGGCAAGTCGCTGCATGAGGACTATCAGGGCATGTCGGGCATCGACCTGAACCGCGCCGGCACGCCGCTGCTGGAGATCGTCACCGAGCCGGAACTGCGCTCCTCGGCCGAAGCGGTGGCCTATGCCAAGGCGCTGCATGCGCTGGTGGTCTGGCTCGGCATCTGCGACGGCAACATGCAGGAAGGCTCGTTCCGCTGCGACGCCAACGTGTCCGTCCGGCCGGTCGGGCAGAAGGAATTCGGCACCCGTTGCGAGATCAAGAACCTCAACAGCTTCCGCTTCCTGCAGGCCGCCATCGACTACGAGGTGCGCCGCCAGATCGAGCTGATCGAGGACGGCGGCACGGTGGTGCAGGAAACCCGCCTCTACGACCCCGACCGCGACGAAACCCGCTCGATGCGCAGCAAGGAAGACGCGATGGACTATCGCTACTTCCCCGATCCCGACCTGCTGCCGCTCGACATCGCGCCCGACTGGATCGAGCGCGTGAAGGCCGGCCTGCCCGAGCTGCCGGCCGCGATGCGCGAGCGCTTCGTGCGCGATTTCGGCCTGCCCGAATACGACGCGCAGACGCTGACCGCGAGCCATGCGCTCGCCGCCTATTACGAGCAGGCCGCGCGCGCCGCGCTGACCGACGCCGCCGGCAAGGCCGAGGCGCCGGCCGCGTACAAGGCCGCGTCCAACTGGGTGATGGGCGAGCTGTCGGCCGCGGTCAACGAACACAGCATCGACGTGGCCGCCGCCCCGGTCGGTGCCGCGCAGCTCGGCAAGCTGGTCGCGCGCGTGCTCGACGGCACCATCAACCAGAAGACGGCGAAGGAAGTGTTCGCCGCCATCTGGCAAGGCGAAGGCAGCGATGCCGACGCGATCATCGAGGCGCGCGGCCTCAAGCAGATCAGCGACAGCGGCGCCATCGAGAAGCTCATCGACGAGGTGCTCGCGGCCAATGCCAAGTCGGTCGAGGAGTTCCGCGCCGGCAAGGAAAAGGCGTTCAACGCGCTGGTCGGTCAGGCGATGAAGGCCACCAGGGGCAAGGCCAATCCGGCGCAGGTCAACGAGATCCTCAAGCGCAAGCTGGCCGACTGACGCGGCGCGATCGCGGGCTGGCAACACACGGGGGCGGATGTCGCAAGGCATCCGCCCCCGCTGCATTTCAGGCGGCATGCAACGCGCCAGCGCCATCGCTGCACCGCGTCATATTTCTCATTCGCGGCGATTTGGGTCTGGGCGCACAAACGCCGGTACTGGGTCGGACTCGATAATCCCGAGCTCGCAGGACGGGGCCGAAGGTGCATTGCCGCATCGCGCGACACCGGCCGTCGATGATCGCCGTCAGCGCCGCCGCCCCGATTCCGTCCTTAACGCTGCGCCCCAACTTGCTCCGAGCCGACTCCTCACCGCCTCCGTCGTCGCGCCCGCTCCGTCCGGCCGGTCCAGGGTCGGCGAGTCACGGAGCAAACCCAAACTCCGCGACAGCACTGCCGGCCGGCGCTCGCGCCCCGGCGCACCTGTCCACACCTCCCGCCATGCCACCTCTGCGCACCTCGATGCCCTCATTCCCGTTCCGCCTTGCAGGGCTTGCACTCGTCACCGGTCTCGCACTCGCGGCCTGCGGCGGCGATCACAAGCCGTCCGACACCCAGACCGCCGTCAAGGTGGGCTCGGCCGAGCTGACCGTGCACCAGCTCAACTACCTGCTCCAGCAGCGCAACGGCGTTCCGGCCGACCAGGCTGAACGCGCCGGCCGCGAACTGCTCGAACGCCTGATCGACCAGGAGCTGGCAGCCCAGGCGGCAGTGAAGGACGGACTCGACCGCGATCCGCGCACGGTGCAGGCGCTCGATGCGGCGCGGCGCGAGGTACTGGCACGCGCCTATGGCAGCAAGGTCGAGCGCGACGCGATCGCCGCCGGCAAGCCCAAGCCCGAGGAGATCGAGCGCTTCTACAACGACAACCCGCTGCTGTTCTCGAACCGCCAGCTCTATGCCATCGAGCAGGTCGGTTTCGACGGCGCCGATGCCAGCAGCCGCGCCGACAGCCTGCTGCGCAGCCGGCGCTCGCCGCAGGCCTTCCGCGACGCACTCACCGCCGCCGGCGTGCGGCCGGTGGTGCAGAACGTCACCATCCCGGCCGAGAACCTGCCGCTGGACCAGCTCAAGCGCTTCTCCGAACTGGCCAGCGGCGACTCGATCATCGTCGCCCGGCCCGGCGGCGCGACCGTGCTGTTCCTGCTCGGCAGCACGCCGGCGGCGGTCGGGCTCGTCCAGGCGCGGCCGGCCATCGAGCGCTATCTCCAGGCCGATCAGGCCCGGCGCGCGGTGGCCGATGCGACCAAGGCGCTGCGTGCCGCCACGCCGGTGACCTATGTCGGCAAGTTCGCGCAGCCGCTGGCGGCGCCGGCCGCCGGCGGCAATCCCGGCGCGGGCAGCGCTGCCGCCGGCGCCCCCGCCGTCGATCCGGCCGCGCTCCGCAAGGGCCTGGACGCCCTCAAGTAACCCCTCCCGATCGCCTCCATGTCGCTCAGCCAATTGCTCGTCATCCTCCGGGTGCATCGCAAGATGAGCCTGTTCATCCTCGTGATCGCCATCGCGCTGGGCATCGTCAGCACCCTCATCGCCCCGAAGCGCTACACCGCCTCGGGTGCGGTGCTGGTCGACATCAAGGCGCCCGATCCGGTCGCCGGCGTGGTCCTGCCCAGCGCGCTGATGCCGGGCTACATGACCACCGAAATCGATCTGATGAACAGCGAGCGCGTCGCGCGCAAGGCCATCACCCTGCTCGGCCTCGAAAACGACGCAGACACCCATGCCAAATGGCAGGACGAGACCAACGGTGTCGGCGACTACATGAGCTGGCTCTCCGATCTGCTCCAGCTCAAGCTCGACATCAAGCCATCGCGCGATTCGGGCGTGGTCAACTACAACTACACGTCGAGCAGCCCGGAACTGGCATCGGCCCTGGTCAATGCCTTCATGCAGGCCTACATCGACACCACGGCCGAACTGCGCGTCGAACGCGCGCGCAACAGCAACAGCTTCTTCGACGAGCGCGCCAAGCAGCTGCGCGACAAGCTCGAAGCGGCGCAGAACCAGCTCTCGGCCTATCAGCGCGAAGCGGGTGTCATCACAACCGACGAGCAGCTCGACACCGAGAACACCCGGCTCGCGGCACTCACCGCCCAGCTGGTTTCGCTGCAGGCTGCCGGCGCCGACGCCAGCAGCCGCCAGACCCAGAGCCGCAGCAATGCCGAACGCCTGCGCGAAGCGCTCGCCAGCCCGGTGGTCTCCACGCTCTCGACCACCATCAGCCAGAGCGAAGCGCAATTGCACGAAATGGGCGAGCGCTATGGCGCCGACTATCCGGGCGTGCGCGAGTTGCGTGCCCGCATCGCCCAGCTGAACGAGCAGCGAGCCAACGAGATCAAGCGCGTCTCGGGCTCGATCGAGGCCGACGACAACGCCAGCAGCGAAAGGGCGCAGACCATGACTCGCCTGGTCGAAGCCCAGCGTGCCCATGTGCTCCAGCTCAAGAGCAAGCGCGACGAAGCACTGGTGCTCAAGCGCGATGTTGAAAGTGCCCAGCGCGCCTATGACGCGGTACTGGCGCGGGTGGGGGAAAGCAGCCTCGCCAGCCAGAACACGATGACCAACGTATCCATCGTCAAGTACGCCAGCACGCCGCCGGCGCCGTCCGGCCCCAAGCTCAAGACCAATCTCGGGCTGGCGATCTTCGTCGGCCTGCTGTTCAGCGTCGCCGGTTCGCTTGCACGCGAACTGCTCGACCGGCGCATCCACACCACCGAAGACATCGCCCTGCTGCTGCGCCAGCAGGTGCTCGGCGTGATTCCGCCGCCGCTGCCGCCGCCGACCCGGATGGAACGTCTGCTCGCCCGCCTGCCGCTGCGCCGCCTGGCCGGAGCGCAGACCTCTCCCGCCCGACTTCGAGCCTGAACGCCATGGATTTCTTCGCCACCGTTGCCGAAACCCCACCCCTGGCCGATCTCGTCGAGGAGGCGCGCGGCGCGCCCATCGGCCAGATCCTGCGCCGTGTGCGACCGCTGTCCGACGATCAGGTCGAGCAGATCCTGCGGCACCAGCGCGATCACGGCACCCGCTTCGGCGAATCGGCCGTCGCGCTCGACTTCGCCACCGGCGACGAAGTGCTGTGGGCCTTGTCGCAGCAGTTCCACTATCCCTATCTGCCCAAGGCGCGCTGGTCGGCCGGCACCGAACTCGTCACCGCCACCGACCCGTTCGGCGACGTGGCCGAATCCTTCCGCGACCTGCGCAGCCGGCTGATGATGAATGCCACGCCCGAGGACGCACGCCGCGCCATCGCGGTGGTGAGCCGAGATTCGGGCGACGGCAAGACCTTCTTCGCGGCCAATCTCGCGGTGGCCTTCAGCCAGCTCGGCGCGCGCACCCTGCTCATCGATGCCGACCTGCGCAAGCCGCGCCTGCATGAGGTGTTCGACCTCGGCGAGCACAAGACCGGCCTGAGCAATGCGCTGCTGACCGGCCGGCTCGATACCGACGCGGTACATCAAGCCGAGGAGCTGCCCAGCCTGTTCGTGCTGCCGGTCGGCACCGAGCCGCCCAATCCGCTCGAACTGGTGCAGCGGCCGGCCTTCGGTCTGCTGCTGAGCAAGCTGCTCGCGCGCTTCGACCATGTGATCGTCGACACGCCGGCGGCGGTGTATGGCGCCGATGCGCGCGTGATCGCGGCCAAGTGCGGCTCGGCGCTCGCCATTGCCCGCAAAGGCCGCACCCGGGTCGCGCCGCTCCAGTCCTTTCTGGCGCTGCTCGGCAAGTCGCCGGCCCGCATGCTCGGCGTGGTGATGAACGAGTACTGACGCCACCCCCACGCAAAAAGGGGCGACCGGTGTTGGCCGGTCGCCCCTTTTTATTGCGAGCCGCGCGGGCGGCCCGTCGCCGAGACCGGCTCACGCCGGCCTCGGCACATCAGTTGCGGCCGATCGAGTGATATTCGAGGCCAGAGGCGCGCACCAGCGCCGGCTCGTACAGGTTGCGACCGTCGAAGACGATCTTGTCCTTCAGCGCGGCGGCCAGGCCGTCGAAGTCGGGCGAGCGGAATTCCTTCCACTCGGTGACGATGACCAGACCGTTCGCATCTTCGAGTGCGGCATTGGCGCTGTCGGTGAAGGTAAGGCCGGGCAGCGTGTTGCCTTCCACGTCGACCAGGACGCGCCTGGCTTCGTCGATCGAGACCGGGTCATAGGCCTTGACCGAGGCGCCGCGCTTGAGCAGCTCGGCGATGATGACGCGGCTCGACGCCTCGCGCATGTCGTCGGTGTTGGGCTTGAAGGCCAGGCCCCACAGCGCAAAGGTCTTGCCCGACAGGTTCTCGCCGTAGCGCTTCACCAGCTTCTCGACCAGCACCAGCTTCTGCTCGTCGTTTACCTGCTCGACGGCATTGAGCAGCGTGGCCGGCAGGCCGTTCTCGGCCGAGGTGCGCACCAGCGCCTTCACGTCCTTGGGGAAGCAGCTGCCGCCGTAGCCGGCACCGGCGTACAGGAAGCTGGTGCCGATGCGCGGATCGGAGCCGATGCCCACGCGCACCAGTTCGATGTCGGCGCCGAGGCGCTCGGCCAGCCGCGACAGCTCGTTCATGAACGAGATGCGCGTGGCCAGCATCGCGTTGGCCGCGTACTTGGTGAATTCGGCGCTGCGCACATCCATGACGAGCAGGCGTTCGCGGTTGCGCGTGAACGGCTGATACAGCGCGCGCAGCAGCAGCACGGCGCGCTCGTCGTCCACGCCGACCACCACGCGGTCGGGCCGCATGAAGTCGTTGACGGCGGCGCCCTCCTTCAGGAACTCGGGATTCGACGCGACCGAGAACTCGAGCTCCACGCCACGCGCGGCCAGCTCGTCGGCGATGGCGGCCTTGACCTTGTCGGCGGTACCGACCGGCACCGTGCTCTTGTCGATGATGACCTTGTAGTCGGTCATCAGCCGGCCGATGTTGCGCGCGGCGGCCAGCACGTATTGCAGGTCGGCCGAGCCGTCCTCGTCGGGCGGCGTGCCCACGGCGATGAATTGCAGCGTGCCGTGCGCGACCGAATGCGCGATGTCGGTCGTGAATTCGAGGCGGCCGGCAGCGACATTGCGCTGCACGACTTCCTTCAGCCCCGGTTCATGGATGGGGATGCCGCCCGTGTTGAGGATTTCGATCTTGCGCGCATCCACGTCCAGACAAAGAACGTGGTTGCCCATTTCGGCCAGGCAGGCGCCGGTCACCAGACCGACATACCCCGTACCAATCACTGTGACTTTCATTGGAGCCTCTCAATAAGCCAGAAAAACATGAGCGCCACGCGAGTGGGCATTCAATCGCGGCAGCCGTCATGGGCTGCCGTCCGTGCGAACTGTCTCCTCCGGTGGACCGGCCGTTCGCGCGCCCGGTCCCCGCCTCGCATCCGGTTCAGCGGCGCCGGCGCCACTGCACGAACGCGGTCAGCCAGAGCGCCACGGCAACCGCGCCATGTCCGGCGATGAACGCCCAGACCAGACCGTCGATGCCGCCAAGCCGGGCGCCGAACACCATCAGAAAGCCGAAACCCACGGCCGACACGCCATAGATGACGGCGCGCAGGCTTTGCATGCCAGCGCCCGTGAGCGCATCGGCGGCCGGGTACTGGAGCGCGATGAAGGGCATCGCGATCGCGAGCCGGCCGGCCGTATCGGTAGCGCCAGCAAACACCTTGCCGAGCACCGTCGGCGCCAGCATGGCGGCCAGCGCCACGCCGGCGCCCGAGACCGCGCCGACCAGTGCCAGCGCCGGCGCCGTCTTGACCGCAAAGGCCAGACTGGCGCCGATGCCCTGCGCGCCCTTCTGGAAGAACTTGGGGTAGAGGATCCGCGTCACGACCTGGATCGGGAACAGCCCGAGCTGGAGGATGCGCGACGCCGCGCCATAGGCGCCGAGAGCTGCCTCGTCGGCGAAGCGTGCGAGCACCACCCGGTCCATGTTGGACTGGGAAGCGCGCGCGGTCTGGTTGACGCAGAACGCCGCGCCCGAGCCCGCTTCCTCGCCGAGTCTTTCCCAGCGCGGCCCGCCATAGCAGCGGATGCCGACCGCGATGCAGATGGCGGTCGCCGCCAGCGATTGCGCCAGCACCGCCAGAATCCATTCGTCGAGATCGTGCAGGTCGGCCACGAAGAAGAAGCCGAACGCCAGCGCCAGCCGCACGCAGACCACCGACACCCGCAGCCAGCCGGCACGCGCGGTATCGCCATGCGCCACCATCACCAGCTCAAGCGAGGTGGAGATGCGCGCGACGAGCACCTCGGCCAGCAACGCGAGCGCCAGCGACAGCGGCGACATGTCGAGCTGCATCGGCCCGAGCGCCAGCAGCAGGCCGCCACCGATCACGAGCGGCAGCGTGAGCGCGATGAGGAACAGCATCTTCGCGAAGTAGCGGCCGAAGCTCGCGCGGTCGCGCGCCACCGCGCGCACCACCAGATCGCCACCGCCCAGCCCGACCAGCTCAACCGCGATGCCGACGATGGCCAGCACCGCCGTGTAGCGACCGAACTGCTCGATGCCCAGGCCGCGCGCGGTCAGCGCGAAGGTGACGAACTGGAGCCCGAGCGCGCCCATGGTCGGCACCATCGTGGTGACGAAGGTGACGAGACGGAAGCGCCGCTCGAGCTCGCTCAGCAGCGACGGGCGGACGACCGCAGTCATGCGCTCGCCCCGGTACGGACGCGCTGCGGGCAGTTCATCGGCAGACCTTCTCGCCCGGCTGCTGCGGCCGCGCGTATTCCACGAACACGTCGCCGAAATGCGAGGCGAAGCGGCCACGCACCTTGTCGAACTCCAGCAGCCAGCCCAGCGCGCGCGAATCGGGCTCGCGGTTGTAGAGCGGATAGAACAGCAGTCGCACCGTCAGCCCGAGCGACTTGAGGAAGGCGCGCCCCTTGCCGTAATCGAGCGTTTCCCAGCGCGCGGCGTGATTGCCAACGCGAAAGCGGCGCTGCCGCAGCCACTTGAGCGACGCGCGCGAGACCGGGACTTCTTCATAGATGAAAGCCTCGTCCGACCAAGCCATCGGATGACCACGGAAGAACAGCTTGCGGAAGAACACGGTGTCACCGCCGCCCGACAAGCCGAAGGCCTCGTCGAAGAAGGGGCGCGGCTCGTCACGCAGCTTGTCCATGTCGAGCAGGAAATTGCAGGTGCAGAAAACGAAAGGCTTGCCGTTCAACTTTTGCTTGTCGACCGACCAGTAGCGCGCCCATTTGCGCAGCTGCTGCGCCGAATCGGGAAAGACCGGCCGCACCGGGCCGCCAACGACCACCGCCTTCTGTTCCTCGCTGGTCCGAAGCAATTGCGCGAGCCAATCGGGCGACGGCCATTCATCGTCGTCGATCATCGCCAGATAACGCACACCGAGCGCATCGGTTTCGGCAAACACTGCATTGCGTGCCGCCGAAATGCCCGGCTGTTTTTCGATGCGATAACGCGATTCGATTCCCGTATTGCGCGAGAACTCGGCGACCGCCTCACCCACGCTCGGATCGCTTCCATCATTGTCGACGACGATCACGATCGGCGGCGCCGGCAATGCCTTGGCCGCGATCGCGATGTGATCGAGCAATCGGATCATGCCCTCCTTGCGCTTGTAGGTGCAAAAGCCAATGCCCAAGCCCGAGAGAGGGGTCAAATTCTTTCCAGCTTCCATGCTTTTCTCCAGACCCGGTATTCGGCGTCATCAAATTCGGTTGCTATCGGTTGCAGCATCAATGCCGCCGCATTCGGCAATACGTCCTGAGTGCGCGCGACCGGCCTGATTGACCGCCATCGAATACGTCAACACCAGGCAATAGCCGCCGATACCGGCATTGAAGATCTCATGGGTTTCAACGATACCGACGATCATCATGAGAAAGCCAATGCCAGCACTGGTGAATCCGGTACGCGACTGATAAATCAGCGGCGCCACGAATACGAGATAACCAAGCGTGGACACATAGATGAACAGGCCTATCACGCCCGAATCACCCAGTGCCCCAAGATACATGTTGTGCGGCGTCAGAATGCCACCCAGACTTGCCAGACGCGCCGCCAGAATTACCGTAAATGGCGAAAGTCCGGTGAATGCGCCTGGCCCGCTGCCAATCCACGGACTGCGCAACATGCTTTCGAGATACATCGCCCAGATATCGGTGCGCCCGGTCAAGCTTGGATCACGCCCGAGCGCCTCCAGCACGATCGGCATCAATACCTGGCTTGCAATCGCCGAAAAAATGAATGTCAGCACCAGAATCACGAATGCGAGCGGCGCGGAAACACGGCGCGCGAGACGCGGCAGCAGCAGCCGATAGCCCACGCCCGACAGCGCCACCACCAGCGCGCCCTTGGATCCAGATGCCAGCACGCAAATGGCACTGCCCAGAATCAGGCAGATGGCCAATCGCCGACATTCCGCTCCGTACAAACCCACTGCGATGACGAGTGCGATAGAACCAAACCAACCAAATCCGTTCTTCCCTGCGAATACGCCTCGCCAAACTCGTGCGTCACGATCCGCCTGCATACCGATATTGGGAAATACCAAAGCCATGAGTACAGAGGCACCGACAATCAGCATGCATCCGATAAGCAGACTGCGGACGGCGGCGCTCTCGGACAAGCCAGCACCGAGCGTGGCTGCCGCAATCAACATTACTACCCAGAGAAAATACAGTCGGAAAGACGACATTGGATCGAAACCGACCAGGGCTGCGATGAAACCCACGGTCGCCAGCGCACCCATTGGCTTGAGCGAAGCGGTAACTCGCTCGGATGAAAACTGCGAAAGCTCCCGACCAATTGCCATCAACAGACAAACCCAGGTCAGATAATTGAACGGAGCACCGCCTGGCTTGGTAAGTTGAATATTCTCGGCGCCGCCGAAACCTTCTTGCGCTGGATAAATCCAGGCGCCGCTGTACAAGATCAGCAACATGCACAGCAGAATTCTCAATGGCCACTCGGCGCTGGCGGCGGAAAGCGCAGGTGCAATCCCGGATATCGACGCGGGAGATTGAGTCGGATGCGCAATTTGGCCGATGTCGTTCCCGACATATCGCCGATTACTGAACGGAATCGTTCCAAGCATATGCATATCCACCGTCGATTTGAGATCTCGCGCGCTGGGCTATTTCATCGCCCAACATGACTCCCAGCTTGCCGAAGTCCCTAACCCGTCCAAGCCCCGTCGAATTCAGCCATTCAATATGGTTACGGCTTCAGCCCGCGCCGTAGCTCAGGCCGATTGACAGCAATCGATGTCAAGATTGCATACGGATCGCGATGACATCGCAAAACACTTGCCTTGCCAATTCGTCAAGCCATTCCTTCGCGCAGACCGCAGATCGTCAATGTCGCAGCGCGAGACGATTTCAGTGAATTGAAATCGTGCAACACAATCCAGCCACTGCCATTTCAATCACATTCCTCGGCCATTGGCGCAATGCTGTCGAATGTCGCCATGTCCGCAGGAAAGCCGGAAGGCAAACGGACCGCCGCTCCGCCGCCACTCGATGCACTGCGTCTCGGCGGACGCGGAGCATGACGATCCCGCCCCTGCAGGATCGTCATGCGCTGCTCCCTGACGCAGCACCGGCCGAAGCGGGCGCCAGCGGCTCGGCGGCCTCGACCGACCAGGGTTTTTCGCGCACGGTGATCATTCCGTTGAAGAAGCCCAGCGCCCAGGCGTTGTGCATGACGAAGGCGGCCGGCCCGGCCAGCAGGCCGCACAACGAACGGCGCGCCACGGCGATCCAGATCGAGGCCCAGAGCAGCGCGCCGAGATAGGCCACCGGCAGCACCAGCGTGGCCGGCTGCAATGGCGCCAGCGCCACGCCGGCAATGCACAGCGCCAGATTGGCCGGCACCGCAAGCTGGCGCGGCCGCCAGGAGCCCGGATGCCGCCGCACGGTGCGCGACCGGCCGCGGCCGTAGTTGAAGTACTGGCGCCAGAGCGCACGCAGCGTGGCACGCGGGTGGTAGGCGAGCCGGATGTCGGCATCGAGCCAGATCCGCGAACCGAGCGCGCGCTGGCGGCAGTCGAGCTCTGCATCCTCGTTGTGGGTGTAGGTCTCGTCATAGCCGCCCGCGCGCACGAAGGAATGCATGCGGAAGGCGGCGTGATGGCCGTGGTCGACGAAGCCGCTGCGGCGGCCGCCGCGATGCGCCGAGCCACCCGAGCCGACGACGGTATCGGACACCCAGGCCACCGCGCGCTGGACGCAGTTGTCGCCAGTGGAATCCATTGGCACGACGACCGCATCGGCGCCGCTGCGGTCGAGCGAATCGATCAGCTGGCGCAGGAAGCCGGCCGGGTAGATTGCATGCGCGTCGCAACGCACCAGCACTTCGGCGGCGCTGCCGTGCAGGCGCGCGGCGAGGTTGACGGCGGCGCTTTGCAGCCGTCGCGGGTTGTGCAGCAGGCGCAGCGCGGGGCGGCTGGCAGCAAGGCGGGCGACGATTTCCTGCGTGCCGTCGTTGCTGCCGCCGTCGGCGACGACGAGGTCGAGGCGCGCGCCCGCGGGCGGATCGGCAAGCAGGGAGTCGATCACGCCCTCGATGGTTCGCGCTTCGTTGAGCGTGGGAATCACGACGAGGATCGATCGCGTCATCGCAGAGTCGGCTGGTGTCATGGCGGTTTACCGGACTGGCTGGATCAGCGGAGCAGCAAGGGCCGGATGTCGGCCGAGCTGCCGGCGACGAGGTCGGCGAGAAAGGTTTCGAGTTGCGCCCAGGCCGCCTCGGCATCGCCCGGACTGGCGACGATTTGCGAAGCGCGCACGAGGACACCGTCGGGAACGCGGCCTTCGAGGCCGTCGGTGAAGATCTGCAACCTGGCATCCCAGGCGCGATCGCTGTACTGCGTGCCGGTACGCAGCCAGTACACGACCGCCTCAAGGCGGTCGGCGCGGCGCGCAAGCAGACGCCGGCCGACGACCGGCACGCCGCTCTCGGACACCAGCGCGAAGCTGGCCGGCGCAATGGCTTGCACCTCGAAGCCCTGCGAGCGGTAGCAGAGGTCGGGGCGGTGAATCTTCACCTCCTGCCGCTGCACCCGCGCATAGGCGATCGCGAGCATGACCACCGCACCGGCCTCGTTGCGGTAGTCGCGCATCACGACCTGGTCGTAGGGCTTGGTGTTGTCCTGACCGTCGCCGTCGCCGACGAGATCGAGACTGGCCTGGAATGCCGGCGACGGCACCACCACCCAGTCGCGCAGCCGGGTCGGCACGCCGGATTCGAGCGAGATGTCGAGGGCAGTCATCAGCTGGGTGGGCCGCAGCGCATCCGACAGCAGGGGCGCGCAGCCCATGGCCACCGCCAGCCCGAAGGCGAAGGCGAGCGGCACGCGCGGCAGGCCCGGCGCGAGCGCGCTCATCGGCCGACCGCCGTTCCGGCCAATCGCAGCAGCCGGTCGAACAGGCCCAGCACCAGCAGCGCGATGACGAACAGCAGGATGCCGGCGAAGTAGTGCACGAAGCCCTGCCCCGCCGCATCGCCAAAGTGATAGGTGACGAGCGCAAGCGTGACCACGCGCAGGGTGTTGGAGATGAACGAGACCGGCACGATCAGCACGGCGAGGCCGACATTGCGCAGTACCGACGGATGCCGCACCACGTTCAGATAGAACACGCCCACCGCCTCCAGCGTGAACAGCGAATTGAGGCCGGCACAGGCATCGGCGACCAGCAGCTGGAACGGCCCGATGGACAGGATCACGCCCTGGCGCGCCACCGGATAGCCGGCCCACCAGAGCAGCTGCTCGGCCAGCGTGGACACCCCGGTCTTCAGCGGCTGGGTAATGGCATCGACGAGCGCAGTCGGCAGCGGAATGACGAACAGCAGAAAGACCAGCGGAAACCAGAGCCGCCGCACGAAGCGCGGTCCGATGCAGGCCAGACCGATCCCGGCCAGCACCGGCAGCAGCGAGCCCACTTCCAGCATCAGCAGCGCCTGCGCCCGGCCGACGATGTAGAAGCCGAGCCCGACCAGCAGCAGCAAGCCGCCGCCGAGCAGACGCGGACGGTCGCCGCGCTGGGTTGCCGCCGCCAGCGCCGGGCCGAAGCCGCGCAGCAGCAGCCAGAGCGCGATGCCCAGCACCATCGGCCCATGACGATTGCTGTCCTGGGACCACATGGTTCGCGCCAGACCGGCCACGGTCGGCAGATACATCGCCAGCAGTCCGACGCCGAGCAGCAGCCAGGACAGCGAACTGCGCAGCCGGGGCAGGGCCTGCGTCGTCAGCGCGATCGGGATCGACATGGGACGCGAATCTCCGGTGCTTGAACGGGACGACATCAGCGCGCCCGACCAGCCATCGGCCGGACCGGCGGTCGCGCCCGGCCTTGCCGCAGCCTGGGCAGATGGCCGCAGGTCGGCTCAGGCCGGCACATGCGCGCGCTCCAGTTCTTCGGCGAGCGGCAGGCCGTAGAGGCGGCTGACGGCATCGCGGAATTCCGTCATGCGGAAGCGGCGGCGCGCCTCGTCGCGCGCCAGCCGTCCGAGCGAGATGCGCTGCTCCGGGTTCTCGACCAGATAGCCGACATAACGGAGCAATTCGTCGCGACTGTGCGAGATCAGCCCGGTCGAGCCATGGCGAATCAGATCGGCATTCGAAAACGAGAAATGGCTGACGCAGGCGCAACCGGCGGCCATGGCTGCCGCAAGATGAATCGGAAAGCCGTCCTCGGTATCGACCTGGACATAGACGGCGACGCTGGCCAGCCGATTTGCCAATGCCATGGCATCGGATTCGGCAATGATTTCCACACCGGCGGCCTTGAGTCGCGCACGCGAATCGCCGTCGAGATTGCCGAACCAGCGGAATTGAATCGGCGGATTTTCGCTGGCGAGAAAAATGGCCAGTCGGGTGAATCGATCGACTGCCTCGGGATCGATCGGCGTGCCGGAACTCGCGATGACCAGCGGAGAATTGCCGGAATTGCCGAGCGATTCGTCGATTCGCTGCACGGTGAAATAGGCATCGTCCACCGCCGCTTCCAGCAGATTGGTGTCGAGTCCGGTGGATCGGCGCAGCCAGTGCGCCTCGTGCGGAACGGTTGCGACCGGCACCGGCGCCGCCACGCCCGACAGCCGCATCACGGCACGCGTGAGCAACAGACCGAGACCGCGCCAGGTCGTGACCGCGCGCGAGCCGTGCGGCGAGTAAAAGACTTGGCCGCGATGCACATCGCGACCGAGCAGGAAGGCGCTCACGAGACAGGGCATGAAACCGTGCAGATGGATCGCGGTGAAGCGCCACTCGGCCAGCAGCGATTGCAGGGCGCCGCGCAAGGCGAGCCAGCCGCGCAGCGTCGATTGCCCGGGCACCTGCACCAGTTGCACGCCGGCCGGCAGCGCGGCGCGCAGCTGGCTGCGCTCGTCGTCGCGGAACATCAGCACCACCTGGGTGACACCGAGCGCATCGAGCGCGCGGCAAGCCGATCCCAGATAGGCGAAGGCGCGTTCATCCACCCGCCCGGCGACATGCAGCACGACCGGTATCCCGCTGCCGCTCGCGGCGCTCACAGGCTTGAGGGCGGCGGCGGACTGGGCCGTGGCGCCGCGGGCGGCGAGCGAATTGCCAGCAGTCATCGAGCACCATCGCCGGTGACGAGGACGACGGCCGTGCGCAGCAGGATCTTCAGATCGAACCAGACGCCACAGTTCTCGACGTAATGCTTGTCGAGCTCGACCCGCTCTTCATAGGTGGTGTTGTTGCGGCCGCTCACCTGCCACAGCCCGGTGATGCCCGGCGTGACCGACAGATAGTGGAAGCGGGCGCGGCCATAGCGATGCAGTTCCTGCGCCGTGACCGGGCGCGGACCGACCAGGGCCATGTCGCCAACGATCACGTTCACCAGTTGCGGCAGCTCGTCGAGGCTGGTCTTGCGCAGGAACTGGCCGATGCGCGTGATGCGCGGATCGTTCATGAGCTTCTGGTCGCGCGCCCATTCCTCGCGCGCCGCGGGGTCGCGTGCCAGCAACTCCTGGAGCACCCGTTCCGCATCGGGAACCATGGTGCGGAATTTGAGGCAGCGAAACATCCGGCCATCGCGCCCAACCCGGAAATGGCCGAAAAAGATCGGGCCCTTTTCGAAAGCCATCAGCACGGTGAGCAGCAGAAATATCGGGCTGATGCAAATGAAGATCAATGCAGCGGCAATTCGATGGAGCATGGCCTGTGCGAAAGCATCGGGGCCAGATTTCGGCGGGGCGGAAAGTCGAAATCGTGAAACGGACGACGCGAGTACAGCGGTCATGGGGGCTCCTTCGGACGGTGAACCTGCGGCATCGGCCAGGATGCAAACCAGCCACGGGCAGTCGACGGACAACGGCACGACTCGCAACTTGAATTGCCGCATTTCATGGCAACCGGCACTGTCAATCCGGGAACTGAAATGATTCGGCGAAATCTCACATTACCGAGTGAGCCGCCATCGCTAATCAGGACATGCGGTCAAGTGGATTTTTCCATGAGCGATATCCGGATTGATACGCCCCCCAAGGCGCTCGCACATCGAAAATGTGAGTCATGTCATGCCCTGCCGGCGATGACTTGCGGCGCCGCAGCAAGTCAGTTGGTACCAACCGGGTTTCCGCACGCCCGTAATGACTCACCCCTAAGAAGATGACCGATTCATAATCCACATCATGAAAACCGGTGGGTACTCACACGGCAAATCCGGTACTCGCGGCAGCTTGCGGAAGGGCTCCGACGGTGCTTGGGCGAGGGTCCCAGCCACAACGTTTTTGCATGCCGTCAGCGATGCGTCAGTTCCCAGGATCATTTGACGGGGCTTGTTTCCCCTTGAATCCGAATCCCGCCGGAACCCAATTCGCCATGTCCACCGCTTCCCGAGTTCTCAATTCCGCCTTGCAAAGCAAGATCATGTCGGCCGAAGAAGCCGCCGCTCTCATTCCGTCCGGCGTGAATGTCGGCATGAGCGGTTTCACCGGGGCGGGCTATCCCAAGCAGGTGCCGGCCGCGCTGGCCAAGCGGATCATGGATTCGAACCTGAACGGCCAGAAGTTCAAGATCGGCGTGTGGACCGGCGCCTCGACCGCGCCGGAACTCGATGGCGCGCTGGCCATGGTGGACGGCGTGGAAATGCGCCTGCCCTACCAGTCGGACCCGATCTGCCGCAAGCGCATCAATGCCGGCGAGATGGAATACATCGACATCCATCTGTCGCATGTGGCGCAGTCGGTCTGGTTCGGCTTTCTGGGCAAGCTCGACTGGGCGGTCGTTGAAGTCACGGGCGTTACCGAGGAGGGTTACCTCATCCCGGCCTCGTCGATCGGCAACAACAAGACCTGGCTCGACTGCGCCGACAAGGTGATCCTGGAAGTGAATTCCTGGCAGCACCCGGCGCTGGAGGGCATGCACGACATCTATTACGGCACCCAGCTGCCGCCGCATCGCAAGCCGATTCCGCTGGTGCGGCCGGATGACCGGATCGGCGAGGCGTATCTGAAGGTCGATCCGTCGAAGATCGTGGCGATCGTCGAGACGCATCAGAAGGATCGCAACTCGGCCTTCTCGGCGCCCGATCTGGCGTCACGCCAGATTGCCGGCCACATCCTCGAATTTTTCGAGCATGAAGTGAGCAAGGGCCGACTGCCGCGCGAGCTGCTGCCGCTGCAATCGGGCGTGGGCAACATCGCCAATGCGGTGATGGGCGGGCTCAACGACGGCCCGTTCAACGACCTGACCGCGTACACCGAAGTGCTGCAGGACGGCATGCTCGACATGCTGCGCTCGGGCAAGCTGGCCAGCGCATCGGCGACGGCGCTGTCGCTGAGCCCGGCGGCGCTCGACGACATGTACGCCAACATCGAGGACTACCGCCGCCGCATCGTGCTGCGGCCGCAGGAAATCTCGAACCATCCCGAGCTGATCCGCCGCCTCGGCGTGCTGGCGATGAACGGGATGATCGAGGCCGACATCTACGGCAACGTGAACAGCACCCATGTGATGGGCACGCAGATCATGAACGGCATCGGCGGCTCGGGCGACTTTGCGCGCAACGCCTACATCTCGATCTTCATGACGCCGTCGACGGCCAAGGGCGGCGACATCTCCTGCATCGTGCCGATGGTGTCGCACACCGACCATACCGAGCACGACGTGCAGGTGATCGTGACGGAGCAAGGGCTGGCCGACCTGCGCGGCCTGTCGCCCAAGCAGCGCGCCAAGGTGGTCATCGAGAACTGCGCCCATCCCGACTTCAAGCCGGCGCTCAAGGACTATTATCGCCGCGCCTACGGTCAGGCCGCCGGACGCCACACGCCGCATCTGCTAGAAGAAGCGCTCAGCTGGCATCTTCGCTATCTGCGCAGCGGCCACATGCCGCGCGACACCGCCGACGAGCTTCGCGAGCGCATCGGCGGCGCTTCCTCGCTCGCCCGGGTTTGACCATGACCTTGCCCTCCGACATCGAACTGCGCCGCATCGACGGCAGCACGACCACCACCGGCGAATTCGCCGGCAAGGTGCTGCTCATCGTCAACACCGCGAGCCGCTGCGGCTTCACGCCGCAGTACGCCGGCCTCCAGGCGCTGCATGCGGCCTATGCCGGGCGCGGTCTGGTGGTGATGGGGTTTCCGTGCAACCAGTTCGGCCAGCAGGAACCCGGCGACGCGACCGCGATCGCCGACTTCTGCGAGACCAAGTTCAGTGTCGGCTTCCCGATGTTCGACAAGATCGAGGTGAACGGCGAGCGCGCGCATCCGCTGTTCCGCCATCTCAAGTCGGCGGCGCCCGGGCTGCTCGGCAGCGAGGCGATCAAGTGGAACTTCACCAAGTTCCTGGTCGGGCGCGACGGCAAGGTGGTGTCGCGGCATGCGCCGACCAGTTCGCCAGAATCGCTGACGCAGGAAATCGAAGCGCTGCTGGCGGCCTGAACCGGCGTCAGTCGGCCAGCTCGGCGCACAGCCCGCCGGCCGACTTGGCGCGGTAGAGCGCGCGGTCGGCGCGGTCGAACAGCGCCACCAGCGTCTCGCCGCCAGCCGGAAACACCGCCACGCCAATGCTGGCGCCGACCTGGGCGCTGGCGCTGTCGCCGGCCGGCAAGGGCTCGGCCAGCGCCTCGATGGCGGCGCGCGCCACCTCGGCCGCCGCCGCGCCGCCGTCCACTTCGGGCAGGACCAGCGCGAACTCGTCGCCGCCGAAGCGCGCCACGGTGTCGCCCGACCGCGCCACCTGAGCCAGCCGCTGGCCCACCTGCCGCAGCAATTCGTCGCCACCGCGATGGCCGAGCCGGTCGTTGACCGCCTTGAAACCGTCGAGATCGATCAGCAGCAGCGCGCCATGCCGGCCACGCCGCCGCGCCAGCGCCACCGCCTGCGCCAGCCGATCCTCGAACAGCCGGCGATTGGGCAGCCCGGTCACGCGGTCGAGCGTGGCCAGTGCCACCACTCGCCGATGCCCGACCGCCAACCGCCAGGTGAGCAGGCCGACCAGCAGCGCCATGCCATGCGCCAGCGCCAGCAGCGCGCCCGGCAGCTCGGTGCGATGCGCCCAGCCGCCGGTGGGGCGCGCGGCCAGCTGCCAGCTGCCGCCGCCGGGCAGCGGATAGTCGATCAGCGCCGGGCCGTCGCCGAACACCTCGGCCGGGCCGGCGAACACCGGGCCGGTCGCGCCCGCGCCGTCGATGCCGCGCAGCGCCACCTCGAAATCGCCGGTGCCGGCGCGCGTGATCACCTCGGAAAACAGCAGGTCGGCATTGATCGCGAGCGACACGATGCCCCAGTAGGCCGGGCTCGCCGCGCCGTCGGCCGTGCCGCGAAACACCGGCGTGCGGCTGACCAGCCCGAGCCCGCCCTGGACCAGATGCAGCGGTCCCGCCACCACGGTGCGGCGGGTCTGCACCGCGCGCAGCACGGCGTCGCGCTGCTCGGGCCGGTCGCGGTAGCGCAGCCCGATCGCCGCCTCGTTGCCGGCCAGCGGATAGACCTGAGCAATCACGTCGCCGGGCGCCAGCGCCACATTGCGGATGTAGGCGCTGCTCGCCACCAGCCGCTGCGCCACCAGCGCGAACTCGGCCTCGTCGATGCCGCCGCGCACCGCCACCACCGCGCCCAGCGTCTCGGGAATGGCCAGCACATTGCGCAGCTGACGGTCGAGCTGGTCGCGCACGCGAAACAGCGCCGCATCGGTCTCGGCATGGCGCTCGATCGCCAGCCGGTCGCGCGCCATGCGAGCCACGCCGGCCACCAGCGCCGATGCCAGCAGCGCCGCCATGAGTCCGGCCAGCGCCGGCATCGCGGCATGGCGCAACAGGCGTTCCAGCGGTGTGCTTGGCGAATTCATGGCGCGAAACAGCGGGCGGTGGCGGGGCGCCGATTGTGCGCGAGGCCGCCGATACGCCCTCCGAGCCGCCTCCCGATGGTGCAAATACCGTGCAAATACGCACGCATTTCGGGGTTTGTCAGGCTTGCGCCTTCATTTGCGATCACTTGCATAGTCAATTTAGAAAGCTCGATGAAACCATCGGTTTCACCTGCCGAGGCCTGTCCAACCTATGGTTCGGCCCACGCTTGCCAGCATTGGCAGCGATCTTGCTCAGCCATCCTGCATGCCGCTCCGCTTCCCCTTCAGCACTGCCTTGCTTGCCTGCCTCGCCGTACCGGCGCGACTGGCCGGCAAGTCGCGTCGCGGGCTGATGGCGGCAATCTGGGCGCTGGTGCTGGCACTGACGGTCTTCACCGTCGATCACCCGGCGCTGGCCGAGGATTTCGAGGAAGAGGTCGAGACGGCGCTGGCGCTGGGCGAGTTCGCCAACCCTGACGACGCCGGCACGCGGCTGTCGCCCAGCCCGGGCGGCGTGCCGGTGGTGCCGCAGGCGCCCGGCGAGCTGCCCGACATGGATCTGACGCTGCCGTCGCTGTCCGTGCTGCCGACCGGCCGTCACGCCCCGCCCGCTCCGCCCACGCTCGCGGTGCCGGAGCCCGCCACCGCACCGCTGCTGCGCCCACCCATCGGCTGAGGCCGCAGCCCAGGCGCGCCGCCGCGGCGCGCCATTCCGCCGCGCCGGCCGCAGGTCAGGCGCGGCACAGCAGCACCGCGCCGGATGCCATTCCGGAATGCGCGCGTGCCGCCCCGGATCCGATCCACTGCACCACCCTCCAACGAGAACCAAGATGCCTCGCGCCCCAACGCGCCTGTTGCGCACTGCGCTCGCCTGCCTGATCGGCGGGCTGTTGGCCAGCAGCGCAGCGGCCCAGTCCGCCGCCGATTCCGTCCCGCCCCGGTCGCCCGACGCCGCCGTGCCGGCCGCCCCGCCGCCACTGCATACCATCGCCCCGGGCTCCGCCGCCGCGCTCGCGGGCCTGGGCGATCCGCTGCTGGCCCAGGGTCGCAGCGCCGCCGAGCCCGCGCCCGCCACCGCGCGCTATTCGCTGCGCCAGTTGGTGGAGCTGGCGCGCGGCGCCAATCCGGCGCTGATCGCCGAACGCACCCGCATCGACGCCGCCGAAGCCGGGCTGACCGGCGCGCGCGCCTTCCCCAATCCGCAGATCGAGGCGCTGACCGGCCGCCAGGTGGCGCGCCAGCCCGGCGCGGTCGACGGCCGCAGCAGCAGCTATTCGCTGAGCCAGCCGCTCGAATATCCGTCGCAGCGCGGCGCCCGCATCGGTGCCGCCGAGGCTGCGCTCGACAGCTCGCGCGCCGGCGTGGGCGCGGTCACGCTCGACTTCGTCGCACTGGTCAAGCTGCGCTACTACGACGTGCTGCGGCGCGACGCCGAGCTGCGCAATGCGCGCGAGGACTTCGCGCTGGCCGACCAGATCCGCTCGCGCGTGGAAGTGCGCGTGAAGACCGGCGAGTCGCCCAAGTACGAACAGATCCGCGCCGAGGCCGAATGGCTCAACGCGCTGCGCGCCACCCAGGCCGCCACCCTGCGCGTGCAGCAGGCCAAGGCCGAGCTGCGCCGCGCGGTCGGGCCGGCGCTGCCGCAGAACTTCGACCTCGAAGGCGACATCGACACGCCGCTCGCCGAGGGCAGCGAACCGCCGTCGCCCGAGCGCATCCGCGCCCAGCTGCTCGACAGCCATCCCGAGCTGGTCGCGGCGCGCGCCGCGCTGCGCAGCGCCGAGGCGCGCGTGGACTACGAACGCAGCCTGCGCCTGCCCGGCCTTTCGCTGCGCGGCAACGTGGCACGCGCGCCCGACATCGCCACCAACCAGCTCGGCCTGTCCGTGAGCATTCCGCTGTTCGACCGCCGCGACGGCCCGATCGCCGCGGCGCAGTCGGAGGTGGCGCGCGCCCGCGCCGCCCTCGCCGCTCGCGAGCTGGAACTGGACCAGGCGCTGCAAGTGGCCTGGCAGCAATGGCGCATCGCCACCGGACAGGTCAGCGCCTACGAGGCCGGCATCGTGCGTCAGGCCGAAGCGGCGCTGCGCGTGGCCGAGGCCGCCTACCGCTACGGCGAGCGCGGAATCCTCGAATACCTCGATGCCCAGCGCGCCTACCGGCTGGCGCGCAATGAACTCAGCGCCGCGCGCTACGACGTGCGCGCCGCCCTCGTCGAACTCGAACGCCTTCAGGCCCGCAGCGAATGAACATGAATCCGCGCCACCTCTTTACCGCCACCCTGCTTGCCCTCGCCCTCGCCGGCTGCGGCAAGACCGAGGAAAGCCCGGCCGACAGCGCCGCCACCCAGGCGCCGGCCGATCCCAATCTGGTGACCGCGCCGCCGACGCTGGCCGGCCAGCTCAAGACCGCGCCGGTCGCCACCGCGCCGGTAAGCGAGCCGCTGCGCGTGGTCGGCCGCATCGACTTCGACGAACAACGCGTGGCGCGCATCGGCGCCAACGTCACCGGCCGCGTCACCGAGCTGATGGCGCTGCCCGGCCAGCAGGTGCAGGCCGGCGCGGTACTCGCGCAGCTCAACAGCGCCGAACTCGGCACGGCCCAGCTCGCGCTGCTCAAGGCCCGCGCCCAGCGTGAACTCGCCGGCAAGGCCGTGGAGCGCGCCAAGCTGCTGCTGGCCGCCGACGTGATCGGCTCGGCCGAGCTGCAACGGCGCGAGAACGAACTCGGCGTGGCGGCGGTGGAAGAACGCGCCGCCGCCGATGCGCTGCGCGTGATGGGCGTGTCGGCCGGCGCGATTGCGCATACCGCCAGCACCGGCGCCATCACCTCGGTGTCGTCCATCGTCAGCACCGTGACCGGCGTGGTGGTCGAGCGCAAGGTGAACAAGGGTCAGGTCGTGCAGCCGGCAGAGGCGCTGTTCACCGTCGCCGACCTGTCGCGCGTGTGGGTCATCGCGCAGGTGCCCGAGGTGCAGATCGGCCGCGTGCAAGCCGGCCAGACCGTGCGCATCGAGGTGCCGTCGAACGGCGTCGAGCCCATCGTCGGCAAGATCACCTGGGTCGCCGACATCGTGAATCCCGAGACGCGCACCGTCATGGTCCGCACCGAGGTCGACAATCCCAAGCGCCATCTGCGCCCGGCGATGCTGGCCAATCTGGTGATCGAGCCGCTGCCGATCGACCGCCTCGTCGTGCCGGCCTCGGCCGTGGTGCGCGAGGACAACGACGACCGCGTGTTCGTGCGCACCGAGGGCGACCGCTACCGGCTCACGCCCGTCAAGCTCGGCGAGGAAATCGGCGGCGTGCGCATCGTGCAGTCGGGCCTGAGCGGCGGCGAGACCATCGTCACCGACGGCGCCTTCCATCTCAACAACGAGCGCAAGCGCGCCGAGATGGAGGGGCAATGATCGAGTCGCTGATTCGCGGGGCGCTGGCGCAGCGCCTCATCGTGCTGGTGGTCTCGGTCATCCTGCTGGCCTTCGGGCTGAATGCGGCGCGCAAGCTTTCGCTCGACGCCTTCCCCGACGTGACCAATGTGCAGGTGCAGATCGCCACCGAGGCGCCCGGCCGCTCGCCCGAGGAGGTGGAGCGCTTTGCCACCGTGCCGATCGAGATCGCGATGACCGGCCTGCCCGGCCTGGTCGAGCTGCGTTCGCTCAACAAGCCGGGGCTGTCGCTCATCACGCTGGTGTTCACCGAAGCCACCGACGTGTACTTCGCGCGCCAGCTGGTGATGGAGCGGCTGATCGAGGTGTCGGGACGGCTGCCGGCCGGCATCGCGCCGGTGCTCGGGCCCGTGTCCACCGGCCTCGGCGAGGTCTACCAGTACACGCTCGACCGGCCCGATGACGGCGACCGCGAGCTGACGGTGGAAGAACTCACCGAGCGCCGCACCGTGCAGGACTGGGTCGTGCGGCCGCTGCTGCGTTCCATCTCGGGCGTCGCCGAGATCAACTCGCAAGGCGGCTACGAGAAGCAGTACCAGGTGCTCGTCGCGCCCGACAAGCTGCGCTACTACGGCCTGACCATCCAGCAGGTGTTCCAGGCGCTGGCCAGCAACAACGCCAACTCGGGCGGTGGCGTGCTGCCGCATTACGCCGAGCAGTACCTGATCCGCGGCGTCGGCCTGGTGCAAAGCCTCGACGACATTCGCGGCATCGTGCTGAAGGAATCGCAGGGCACGCCGGTCTACATCCGCGACGTGGCCGAGGTGCAGATCGGCACCGCCGTGCGCGTCGGCTCGGTGGTGAAGAACGGCGTGACCGAATCGGTCGGCGGCGTGGTGATGATGATGCGGGCCGGCAATGCCAAGGAGGTGGTGGCGCGCATCAAGGCCCGCGTGGCCGAGATCAACGACGGCGGCATGCTGCCCGGCGGGCTGCGCATCGAGCCCTACTACGACCGCTCCGAGCTGGTGGATTCGGCCGTGATGACGGTGGTGAAGGTGCTGATGGAAGGCGTGGTGCTGGTGGTGGTGGTGCTGCTGCTGTTCCTCGGCGACATCCGCTCGTCGCTGATCGTGGTGGCCACGCTGATCCTCACGCCGCTGCTCACCTTCATGGCCATGAACCATTTCGGCATCTCGGCCAACCTCATGTCGCTCGGCGGGCTGGCGATCGCCATCGGCCTGATGGTCGACGGCTCGGTGGTGGTGGTGGAAAACGCCTTCGCGCATCTGGCCCGGCCCAACGAGGGCGAGTCGCGCATCCGCGTGATCTTCAATGCGGTGAAGGAAGTGGCGACGCCGGTCATCTTCGGCGTGGGCGTCATCATTCTGGTGTTCCTGCCGCTCATGACGCTGGAGGGCATGGAAGGCAAGATGTTCGCGCCGCTGGCTTTCACCATCGCGCTGGCGCTGTTCTTCTCGCTGGTGCTGTCGCTCACGCTGTCGCCGGTGCTGTCGAGCTATCTGCTCAAGGTGAAGCAGCTGCACCATGAACCCGGCTATGTGGAGACCGGCGACGAGCACGACACCTGGCTGATCCGCAAGATCAAGAAGCCCTATGTCGCGCTGCTGAACTGGTCGATGGCGAATGCCAAGAAGACCGTGGTGATCGCGCTTGCAACGCTGGTCGGCACGGCGTCGCTGCTGCCCTTTCTGGGCAGCGCCTTCATCCCCGAGATGAAGGAAGGCTCGGTCGTGCCCGGCATCAACCGCGTGCCCAACATCAGCCTCGAAGAGTCCATCAAGATGGAAATGGAGGCGATGCGGCTGGTGATGCAGGTGCCCGGCGTGAAGAGCGCGGTGTCGGGCGTGGGCCGGGGCGAATCGCCGGCCGATCCGCAGGCGCAGAACGAGTCGACGCCCATCGTCTCGCTCAAGCCGCGCGACGAATGGCCCGAGGGCTGGACGCAGGACACCATCACCGAGGAAATGCGCAAGAAGCTCGCCGTGCTGCCCGGCGTGCAGATCGTGATGGCCCAGCCGATCTCCGACCGCGTCGACGAAATGGTGACCGGCGTGCGCGCCGACATCGCCGTCAAGATCTTTGGCGACGATCTGCAAACCCTCAAGACCAAGGCCGACGAGATCGCCAAGGTGGCGCAGGGCATCCGCGGCGCGCAGGACTTGCGCGTGGAGCGCATCACCGGCCAGCAGTACTTGCAGATCGAGATCGACCGCCAGGCCATCGCGCGGCAAGGGCTCAACGCCAGCGATGTGCACGACGTGATCGAGATGGCCATCGGCGGCAAGGCGGCGACCGACATCTACGAGGGCGAACGGCGCTTCTCGGCCGTGGTGCGGCTGCCGGAAGACCAGCGCAACGACGTCGAGGCGATCCGCAAGCTCATCGTGAGCGCGCCGAACGGCGCCTATGTGCCGCTCGCCAGCATCGCGAAGATCGAAGTCACGGACGGCCCGGCGCAGATCAGCCGCGAGCTGGCCAAGCGCCGCGTGGTGGTCGGCATCAACGTGGCCGACCGCGACCTCGGCGGCTTCGTGGCCGAGCTTCAGCAGGCGGTGCAGGCCAAGGTCAAGCTGCCCGAGGGCTATTACCTGGAATGGGGCGGCCAGTTCCAGAACATGGAACGCGCGCTCGGCCACCTGAGCATCATCATTCCCATCACGGTGGCGGCGATCTTCTTCCTGCTGTTCCTGCTGTTCCGCTCGGTGAAGATGGCCTCGCTCATCATCCTGGTGCTGCCGTTCGCCTCGATGGGCGGGGTGATCGGGCTGTTCGTCACCGGCGAGTACCTGTCGGTGCCGGCGTCGGTGGGCTTCATCGCGCTGTGGGGCATTGCGGTGCTCAACGGCGTGGTGCTCGTCAGCTACATCCGCGGCCTGCGCGAGCAGGGCCGCAGCCTGATCGACGCGGTGAAGGACGGCGCGCGCATGCGCTTCCGCCCGGTGATGATGACCGCGACGGTGGCGATGCTGGGGCTCATCCCCTTCCTGTTCGCGACCGGGCCGGGCTCGGAAGTGCAGCGGCCGCTCGCCATCGTGGTGATCGGCGGGCTCATCACCTCCACCCTGCTCACGCTGGTCATGCTGCCCACCATCTACAAGTGGTTCGACGACACACCCGAGGCCGACTGAGGAAGCCGACATGAAGGAAATCAAGGCCGTTTTCGGACCGCAACGACTGGCCGGCGTGCGCGATGCGCTGCGCCGCGCGCCCGGCTATCCGGGCATGACCGTCATCAAGGCCGAGGGCCATGCCGCGCCCTCGGCGCAGGCCCGGCACAGCATCCGGGAGGAGCTGAAGGACTCGCTGCCGCGCGTGCGCATCGAGATCGTCGCGCCCGACGAGGTGGCCGAAGGGCTGTTCGACACCATCGTCGCGGTGGTATCGACCGGCTCGCCCGGCGACAGCGTGGTGTGGATCAGCGACGTGGAACGCGCGGCCTTCGTGCACAAGACGGTCTGACGCCCGCCGCCGACCGGCGCGCCAGCGGGTGCGCCGCGTCTGGCGGTATCATCTCGGCCTTTCGCGTCAGCGAAACCTGCCGAGCGGGTGTAGTTCAATGGCAGAACGGCAGCTTCCCAAGCTTCATACGAGGGTTCGATTCCCTTCACCCGCTCCACTCATTTGCGCGCCGGCACGCGGCCCTGCCCGGTGCTGAAGGCCGGTCGTGCCTCGCCACCCGTAGCTCATGACCGCGCTCGACATCCTCATCAACGGCGAATCCCAGCGTCTTGCCCCCTGCACCGTCGCGCAACTGCTGGCCGAGCGTGGCCTCGCGGGCAAGCGCGTCGCGGTCGAACGCAACGGCGAGATCGTGCCGCGCTCGCGCCACGCCGATACCGCGCTTGAATCCGGCGACCGCATCGAGATCGTGGTCGCCGTCGGCGGCGGCTGATGCGCCCGCCGCACCCCATCCGCGCCGGATTCCGTCTGCCGGCCGCGCTGCGGCCGCTGGCCGGCGCAGCGCTTGCGCTGCTGCTCGGCGCCTGCGCCGCGCCCGGCCCGGCGCCCGACGACAGCGACACGCCGGCCACGCCCGACCCGTCGTTCGCACCGCCGGCACCGCCTCCGGCGCCGCGCGACACCGGTCCGCGCCCGCCGGCCCAGGCGACGCGCACCATCGTCTTCGTCTGGGACGGCTTGCGGCCCGACGCCATCAATGCCGACGACGCGCCCAACCTGGTGGCGCTGCGCGATCGCGGCGTGTGGTTCGCCGACCATCACGCCACCTTCCCCACGCTGACGATGATCAACGCCGCCAGCCTGGCCACCGGCAGCTACCCGGCCGGCAACGGCTTCTGGGGCAACACGCTGTGGGCGCCGGGCGCGAGCGGCACCGATGCCGCCGGCCGGCCGATCGACTTCCGCCAGCCGGTGTTCACCGAGGACTGGGCCGTGCTCGACGCGCTCGACCGGGCCGCCAACGGCCGGCTGCTGCGCGTGCCGACGCTGTTCGAGATCGCCCAGCAGGCCGGCCTGCGCACCGCCGTGGTCGGCAAGTCGGGCCCGGCGTTCTTGCAGGACCGCAAGCGCGGCGGCATCGTCATCGACGAGAACGCGGTATTCCCGCTCGAACTGGCCGAGCAGCTGCGCCGCGCCGGCCTCGCGCTGCCGCGCAACACGCCCATCGCCCACGGCGGCCAGCCGGCGCTTTCGCCCGACAACGGCAATCCCACGGCGCAGGCGCCGGTCGTCACCGTCACGCAGCGCGGCGGCATCGCCTCGGCCGATCCGACCGACAGCTCCGGTCCGCGCGCCACCGAGGCCAACAAGGCGCTGCTCAAGCTCTATCTCGACCGCGTGCTCGGCGTGCGCGCGCCCGACCTGAGCCTGATCTGGCTGCGCGAGCCCGACAGCACCGAGCACAGCTACGGCCCCGGCAGCGCCAACGCCCGACTCGCGCTGCGCGCCCAGGACGAGCGGCTCGGCGAACTGCTGGCCAAGCTCGGCGAACTGGGCCTCGCCACGACCACCAATGTCATCGTCGTGTCCGACCACGGGCACAGCAGCGTGGCCGGCTCGCCGGCGCTGTTTCCGCCGCGCGCCATCGTCGGCGGCAAGCTTGACGGCATCGCTGCCGACGGCTGGCCGGTGTCGGGCGAGGCGCGCACCGCCGACCTCATCGCGCGGGCGCGCCTGGGCATCGCCGCCTTCGACGGCGCCGGCTGCATGACCTCGGCGATGGCCGGCCAGCGCCGCAACGGCTCCAATGTGTATCCGCTGCTGTTCGATGCGACCGGCGCGCTCTGCGGCCAGCCGCGCACGCCTTATCAAACGCGCAGCTACCGCGTGCCGGCCAGCCTGCCGCCCAATGCGGTGGTCATCGCGGCCAACGGCGGCGCCGAATACTTCTACGTGCCGAGCGGCGACAGCGCCCTGGTGCGCAAGCTCGCGAGCTTTCTGCAGACGCGCGAGGAATACGGCGCGCTGTTCGTCGCCGCGCGCCACGGCAAGCTGCCCGGCACGCTGCCGATGAGCGCGGTGCGGCTCGAAGCCGAGGGCGATGCCGCCAACGCAGATGGCAGCACCGCCACCGCGCCGCGCGGCACCCAGCCCGCGCTGCGCACACCCGACCTGGTCGCCAGCTTCGACTACGACGCCAGCGCCCGCGTCGGCAGCCTGCCCGGCAGCATCAACGCCAGCTTCTTCAACTCGCGCGGCATGCACGGCAGCTTCAGCCCGGTCGATGTGCACAACACGCTCGTCGCCGCCGGCCCGAGCTTTCGCGCCGGCACGGTGGTGCAGCAGCCGTCGGGCAATGTGGACGTGGCGCCGACCGTGGCCTGGCTGCTCGGCCTGCGCATGCCGCGCGCCGACGGCCGCGTGCTGTTCGAGGCGCTCGCCAGGCCGCCTTCGGGCGTGGGCGCGCCCGGCGTCACCGCCGGCACCCTCGCGCCGCCGCCGGCCACCGGCCTGCGCTTCGCGCTGCCCACCAGCGCCGACGGCGCCGACCTCGACCGCGCCAAGACCGGCCGCCATGAAACCGGCCTGAGCTACAAGGATCTGAAGCAGTCCGACGGCCGCGTGCTGCGCTACTTCGATCAGGCAAAGGTGCTGCGCAAATGAAGCTTTGCGCGCCGCCCGCGCCGCCCCCTTTCCGCCTCGCGCCGACGCTGGCCTGAACGGCAACACCGCCGCTCCGCCCGCCGCGCAACCTGCCCTCCGAGGAACCGTTCATGACCACGCTCAACATCGGCAAGCACCGCTTCTCGTCGCGCCTGCTGGTCGGCACCGGCAAGTACCGCGACTTCGACCAGACCCGCGCCGCCATCGACGCCAGCGGCGCCGAAGTCGTCACGGTGGCGATCCGCCGCACCAACATCGGCCAGGACGCCAATGCGCCGAGCCTGCTCGACCATCTGCCGCCGGATCAATTCACGCTGCTGCCCAACACCGCCGGCTGCTACAGCGCCGACGACGCGATCCGCACGCTGCGCCTCGCGCGCGAGCTGCTCAGCACCGACAGCCACGACCACACGCTGGTCAAGCTCGAAGTGCTCGGCGATTCGCAGACCCTGTTCCCGAACATGGCCGAGACCATCGAGGCGGCCAAGGTGCTGGTCAAAGATGGATTCGAAGTGATGGTTTATTGCAGCGACGATCCCATCGCCGCCAAGACGCTCGAAGACATCGGCTGCGTGGCGATCATGCCGCTCGCCTCGCTGATCGGCTCGGGCATGGGCATCCTCAATCCGTGGAACCTGTCGCTCATCCTCGAGAAGGCCAAGGTGCCGGTCATCGTCGATGCCGGCGTGGGCACGGCCAGCGACGCCGCCATTGCGATGGAACTCGGCTGCGACGGCGTGCTCATGAACACCGCCATCGCCGCCGCGAAGGATCCGGTGCTGATGGCCAGCGCGATGCGCAAGGGCGTCGAGGCCGGGCGCGAAGCCTTCCTCGCCGGCCGCATGCCGCGCAAGCTCTACAGCGCCACGCCGTCGTCGCCGACCGGCGGCCTGATCGCCCCCACGCGCTGAGGGCCGGATGCAGTCACAGCAAGTTCCGCAGACCGCGCCGGAAGACACCACCGACCTCGGCCACAGCGACGGCATCCTCAAGCGCGGCGTGCGCAGCTTCGTGCTGCGCGCCGGCCGCGTCGGCCCGGGCCAGCAGCGCGCGCTCGACGAGTTCGGTCCGCGCTATCTGGTCGACTACGCGCCCGACCGCCGGTTCGACTTCGCAGCGCTGTTCGGCAATGCCAATCCGGTCATCTTCGAGATCGGCTTCGGCATGGGCACCAGCACCGCGCAGATTGCGCAAACGCTTGCAGATACCAACACGCTCGGCTGCGAGGTGCATCTGCCCGGCGTCGGCGCGCTGCTCAAGCTGGTCGGCGAACAGGGCATCGGCAATGTGCGCATCGCGCGTCACGACGCCATCGAGGTGCTGCGCGACATGGTCCCCGACGCCAGCCTCGGCGCGATCCATGTCTTCTTCCCCGACCCCTGGCACAAGAAGAAGCACAACAAGCGCCGGCTGATCCAGCCGCCCTTCGTCGCGCTCGCGGCCAGCAAGCTCGCGCCCGGCGGCCGGCTGCATTGCGCGACCGACTGGCAGGAATACGCCGAGCAGATGCTCGAGGTGCTGTCGGCCGAGCCGGCCTTGCAGAACACCGCCGACGGCTATGCGCCCAAGCCCGACTACCGGCCGCTGACCAAGTTCGAGAACCGCGGCCTCAAGCTCGGCCACGGCGTCTGGGATCTGGTGTTCAGCAAGCGCTGAGCGGCGGCTAGCGCAAGGCCCGGGCGCGCGGTACCGCCGCCCGGATCTCGCGCACGCCGGGCATGTCGCGCACGGTCCAGCGCAGCACCGGCACGCCGGCCGACGCCAGCGCATGATCCTTCTTGGCATCGGCGGCCTGGCGCTCGGGCAGGTCGTGCGAGGCATCGTCCAGCTCGATCACCGCCGCCACGCTCGCATCCGGATGACAGACCACGAAGTCGAGGCTCATGCGGCTGATGCGGTTGAACCATTCGCGCTCGTCATGGCCCGCGTCCACGCCCAGCACCCGCGACAGCTGCACCTGGGCATGAATCTGATGCTCGGGCAGCGCGCGCAGCAGCAGCGCATACAGCCGCCGCTCGGGCGGCGACATCAGCACCCGCGCGTGATACGGCCAGCGCCGCGCGCGCCGCAACCACAGCACCGCCAGCACCGTGGCTGCAAACGCCAGCACCACTGCGCCGGCCAGCATCGGCACGTTCGACCACCACCCCATCTGCAACTTCCGTCAATCCCGCCCAGTGCGGGGGCGCGATTGTGACCGCTTCGTGAACCGACCGGTTCAGAACAGCGAGATCGCGTAGCGCGGCTGCCAGCCCGGCGCCGGCTCGATGCGGTCCGACGGGTCGAGCCCGGGCTCGTTGTCGGTGAAGCGCGCGCAGTGGAGCGGCCGGCCGAGGTCGTCGACATTGCTGCGGTCGGCGCGGCGTAGTGGCTCGTCGGCGCTGTCGCGCAGCGCCACCGTGGCGCCCGGCGCCGGGTAGCAGAGGTCGATGAAGTTGATGGTCGGCGTCACCAGCCGCAGCCACCACGGCAGCACCGCGCCGCGCACTTCCCGCGCCGCGAGGATGGCGTCGCGCAGGTCGCGGTAGCGCAGGCCGGTCGTGGGCAGCCGGGCGCTGATCGTCATGCGCACCGACAGCGAATTCTTCGGCCGGTCGGTCACGAAGTCGGCATCGGCGGCCAGCGCCGCGTCGTTCCACGGAAAGTCGAGCCGACCGTCGGGCGCCAGGGTCAGCACGCCGAAATCCTCGTCGTCGCGGCCGAGCAGGCGCACCACCATGCCGGGCACCGGCTGGCCGTCGCGGCCGAGCAGCCGCAGATCGAGCTCGACCCGGTCGGCGCTGGCGGCGCGCACCCGCGCCATCACCTCATGCGCCCGGCGATAGGGCAGCACCGCCATCGGCCGGGCGACGATTTCCACCCGGTCGAGCGCGGCCGGCGCGGCCTCCGCAGCCGCATGCGTGACAGCCGGCAGCGCGATGAGCGCGAGCGACAGAAGAGGCGCACCCAGGCGCGGACGGGAAACGGCAGGAATCATGGCGACCGGAGAGAGAGGGTGACGGCGCGCCCCGACTGCCGGCGACGACGACTCCGCGCGGACGGCACCCGCTGGCGCGCGCAGCAGGATCGGCCAAGCCTACAGAATCGAGCCGGCCCTGCCGCCCCCGCCCCGGCAGCAGCGCCGGCCATCCGGTGCCCGAAGCGCATGCGCGGATGCGGCGGACGGCCCGATTTCGGCGTACCGGCGGGCCACTTTCGGGCGGCCCGCCGCGCTTGCGCTGCATCAATCGCGGCCTGCCGGGGCGCGACTAAGGTCTGCTTACACCTACGCACAGGAGGACGTCATGACCGAAGCGAGCATCGCCCCCAAGCCCGTCGCCGCCGCATCCGGCGCCACGCTGCACGATCGCATCCTGGTCGGTTTCAAGCCGATCGACGACCTCCACAAGGAGTTCGAGGAAATCGTCGGCGTCCTCAACGATCCGGCTGAAGCCGACTTTGGCGAGCATCTTCTGGCGCTGCATGAACACATGCTGCGGCATGCCGCGACCGAAGAAGGCTTCATGGCGCAGGAAGGCTATGCCCACCTCGGCCGCCACCGCCGCGCGCATGAGCATCTGCTCGAAGCCATCGCCCGGGTGCGCGACCGCTGGGACTGCGGCGATGTCGAATCGGTGCAGCGCTTTGCCGCCGAGCTGATGAGCTGGTTCGCCATCCATGCGTCGAGCGAGGATGCCGAGCTGGCGGCCTTCCTCAAGGGCGAAGCCAAGGCTGCCTGACGCCGCCGGCCGGACCGCCTCGGCCAGCGGCCGAACGCCGGCCGAACCAGCCGAGCCGCGTCAGCGCCCGTCGGCCGCCGCTCCCGGCGCCGGAAAGCTCACCCGGATCCGCGTGCCGCGACCGTGTTCGGGCGCGCCGATCTCCACCTCGGCGCCGTGGCCGTCGGCAATCTCGCGCACGATGGCGAGGCCCAGTCCGCTGCCCTCGCCCGGCGTGCCGTCGATGCGGTAGAAGCGCTCCAGCACCCGTCCGGCCGCCTGCGCCGGAATGCCGATGCCGTTGTCCTCGACCTCGAGCTGGGCGCGGCCGTCGACGCTGCGGGTGCGCACGCTGACCACGCCGCCCTCGGGCGTGTAGCGGATCGCGTTGTCGATGAGATTGGACGCCAGCTCCAGCAGCAGCCAGCGCTCGCCGAGCAGCGGCGCCGATTCCAGCTCCAGCCCCAGATCGATGCGCCGCGCCAGCGCCGCCGGCACCCAGCGCTGGGCCAGCTCGTCGCCCAGGTCGCGCAGATCGAAGCGCGCGAAGCGGTCGGCCGGATGCTCGCGCGGATCGGCGCGCGCCAGCGTGAGCAGCTGATGCGCCAGATGCGAGGTATCGCCGGCCGCCGCGCGCAGCCGCTCGACCCGCTCGCGCAGCGCGGCAAAGGCCGGATCGGCGGCGATGGCAGGTTCGCGCGCCAGCAGCTCGGTCTGCGCGAGCAGGCCCGCGAGCGGCGTGCGCAGCTGATGCGCGGCGTTCTCGACAAAGCGCTGCTGCACCGCGAGCGCATCGCCCATGCGGCCGAGCAGCTCGTTGGTGGCATCGACCAGCGGTTGCAGCTCGGCCGGCTGGTCGCGCGCCGGCAGCGGGCTCAGGTCGCGCGGGCTGCGCCGATGCATTTCCTCGCTCAGGCGCAGCAGCGGCGCCAGGCCGCGACCGACGCCGAGCCAGATCACCACCACCGCCAGCACCGCCACGCCGAGCGAGGGCAGCACCACGCCGGCCAGCGTCTCGTTGACCAGCCGGTCGCGCTTGACCTGGGTTTCGGCCGCCAGCACCAGGGCCACGCGCACGCCGTCGCGCAGCACCGGCAGCGCCACCACGCGCACGCGCGGGCCGGACGGCAGCCGGGCGTCGTAGAACAGCGGCTCGTTGCCGACGGCCGGCGGCAGCGGCAGTTCGTGGCTGCCGACCAGCCAGCGCGAATCGTGATCGACCACGCTGATGAAGACGCGGTCGATGGTGTCGACCAGCAGCGCATCGCGCGCCGCCGCCGACAGGTCGAGCACCGGCACCTCGCCGTCGAAATTGAGATGGTTGGCGACCGCCAGCGCCGGATCGAGCAGCGCGCGGTCATAGGCGCGGGTCGCGACCTGCACCGCAATGCCATAGGCCACGGCGGCGCTGATGCCGATCAGCAGCAGCAGCGGCGGCAGCAGCCATTCGACGAGCCGGCGGCGCAGGCTGGTGGCGGGCGTCATGCGGTGCCGGCGGCGGGCGTGTCGGCGCCGTGCGCCGTGGGTGCGGGCGCTGCCGCCGCGTCGGCGCCGCCGGCCTGCGCCGGGCAAGCCGCGCCGGTCTCGCGCGCCGGCTCCAGCAGATAGCCGAAGCCGCGAATGCCGCGGATCTCGATACCGGCCGGCGCCACCTTCTTGCGCAGCCGCGAGACGTGAACCTCGATGGTGTTGGCGGCGATGTCCTCATCCCAGGTGCTGACCGCCTGGGCGATGCGCTCCTTGCCGACCACCTGCTCCTGATGCGCGAGCAGGTATTCGAGGATCGCCCACTCGCGCAGCGTGAGCACCAGTTCGGCCTCGCCGATCCAGGCCCGGCGCGAGCGGCTGTCCATGCGCAGCCGGGCGCAGCTCAGCTCCTGCGACAGCCCGGCCTGATGCCGGCGCAGCAGCGCGCGCACCCGCGCCTCCAGCTCGCCGAGCGCGAACGGCTTGACCAGGTAATCGTCGGCGCCCAGGTCGAGGCCGTGGATGCGGTCGGCGACCGCATCGCGCGCGGTGAGCATCAGCACCGGCGTGGCGCGGTTGTCGTGCGGCGTGTCGGCGCCGCCGCTGCGCACCGGACCACGGCGCAGCCGGCGCAGCAGATCGAAGCCGTCCATGCCCGGCAGGCCGATGTCGATGATGGCGAGGTCGTAGGGCGCGACGCGCAGCGCCAGCTCGGCCTGCTCGCCGGTCGCAAAGCGGTCGACCGCCCAGCCCGGCTGGGTGAGCGCCTGACGCAGGCTGTCGGCCAGCAGTTCGTTGTCCTCGACGATCAGGATGCGCATGGCTCAATCCTCGGGCCCGGTGCGGTTGCAGGACCGCCGCGCGGCGCCCGGGCGGGTCGCCGCGCAACGCAGGTTCAATCGCCCGACTCGACGCCGAAGCGCCGGTACAGCACGGGCAGCAGGAACAGCGTGAACACGGTGGCCGACACGATGCCGCCGACGATCACGGTGGCGAACGGCCGTTGCGTCTCGGAACCGATGCCGTGCGACAACGCCGCCGGCAGCAGGCCGAGGCCGGCCATCAGCGCAGTCATGAGCACCGGCCGCAGCCGCTCGACCGCGCCGGCCACGATGGCCTCGCCAAAGCCGCGCCCCTCGCGCATCAGCGCCGTCATCTGCTCGATCATGATGACGCCGTTCTGCACGCTGATGCCGACCACCGCGATCAGCCCCACCGCCGCCGACACCGACAGATTGAGGCCGGCCAGCCACAGCCCGGCGACCGCGCCGACCAGCGTGAACGGCGTCATCGCCAGCACCAGCACCGCGTTGCGCACCGAGCGGAAGGCCCAGAAAAGCAGCGCGAAGATGGCCAGGAAGCTGATCGGCACGATGACCGACAGCCGCTTCATCGCGCGCTGCTGGTTCTCGAACTGGCCGCCCCAGGTGAGCCGATAGCCCGGCGGAAGATGGATTGCGGAGGCGACTTTGGCCTGCGCCTCGGCGACGAAGCTGCCCTGGTCGCGGCCGAGCAGATTGGCCTTGACCGCGATGCTGCGTTCGCCGCGCTCGCGGCCGATGCGCGCGGCACCGGTGCGCACCACCACGTCGGCCACATCGCCGAGCGCCACGGTGGCGCCGGTGCCGTAGTCGCCGCCGGCCGGCAGCGCGATCGGCAGGCGGCGCAGCGCATCGGCATCGCGGCGCGCGCTCGCGGCCACGCGCAGCGTGATGTCGAAGCGCTTCTCGCCGTCGTAGAAGGCGCTGGCGCGGTTGCCGGCGAGCGCGCCGTTGACCAGCGCATTCACATCGGCCACGCCGAGGCCGTAGCGCGCCAGGCGCGCCCGGTCGGGCAGCACGTCGATCTCGGCCTGGCCGCCGATGCGGATCGCGCTCACATCGGCCGCGCCCCGGATGCCGGCCACGATGTCGGCGATGCGCTCGCCCTGGTCTTCGAGGATCGCCAGATCGGGCCCGGTGACCTTGATCGAGATTTCGCCCTTCACGCCCGACAGCGCCTCGGCCACGTTGTCCTCGATGACCTGCGAGAAATTGGTTTGCAGGCCCGGGATGCGATGCAGGGCCGTGCTCATGTCGGCGATCAGCGACTTCTTGTCGCCGAAGCGCCATTCATCGTGCGGCTTGAGCGCGGCGAGGATTTCGAGGTTGTTCGGCCCCTTGGGATCGGTGCCGTCGTCGGTGCGGCCGACCTGGGTAATCACGTCGCCCACCTCGGGATAGCTGCGCACGATGCGGCGCACCTCGCGCTCGATTTCCTTGGTCTTGTCGAGCGCGGTCTGCGGCGGCAGGCTGACCGTGAGCCAGAGGTTGCCTTCATCGAGCTTGGGCAGGAATTCGCTGCCCAGAAAGGGCACCGATGCAAGCGTTGCCACCAGCACGCCCACGCTCGCCAGCATCACCACCCACTTGTGGTCGAGCGCGGCCGACAGCGCGCGCCGATAGCCGGCTTGCAGCCTGACCAGCCAGCCGACGTGCTTCTCGGCCATGTCGTGCTTCTGCACGATGTAGCTGAGCAGCGTCGGCACCAGCGTCATGGTCAGGATCAGCGCGCCGAGCAGCGCGAAGCTGAGCGTCAGCGCCACCGGCGCGAAGATTTTTCCCTCCACGCGCTGGAAGGTGAAGATCGGCAGGAAGGCACAGATGATGATGGCCTTGGCGAACAGGATCGGCCGGCCCATGTCGAGCACGGTGCGGCGCAGGACCGCGAGCCGCCACGGTCCGCCAAAGGCCGGGCCCGGGCCGTCATGCGCGGCGGCGTCGCCGTGCGCCGCCTGACCGAGCGCATAACGCACCATCAGCGCCTCGACCAGCACCACCGCGCCGTCGACGATGATCCCGAAGTCGACCGCGCCGAGCGAGATGAGGTTGGCCGACACGCCCTTCATGTCGATCAGCAGAAAGGCGAACAGCAGCGACAGCGGAATCACCACCGCCACCACCAGCGCCGCGCGCCAGTTGCGCAGAAAGACGATGAGAATCGCCACGATCAGCGCCGCGCCGACGATCAGGTTCTCGGCCACGGTACTGACCGTGTGGGCGATGAGGTCGGTGCGCTTGTAGACCGGAATCATCTTGACGCCCGGATAGCCGCGCGCCGCCAGCTCGCCATTGAGTGCATCGACGCGCTCGACCACCTTGGCCACCACCTCGGCGGCGCTCTGGCCCTTGGTCATCACGACAATGCCTTCGATCACGTCGTCGCGGTCGTTGAAGGCCACGATGCCCGAGCGCGGCCGCTTGCCGTCGGTGACGGTGGCCAGATCGCTCACGCGCACCGGCTGACCCTTGGGCGCAGCCACCACGGTCGCCATCAGGTCGTCGAGCGTGCGGTAGTTGCCGACCGAGCGCACCACCTGCGCTTCGTCGCCGTAGCGCAGCCAGCCGCCGCCGGCATTGCCGCTGCCCTTGGTGACCGCGTCGGCCACATCGCCCAGGCCCAGGCCGTAGCGCGCCAGCGACGCCGGCGCCACATCCACCTGAATCTCGCGCACCGCGCCGCCAAAGGTGTTCACGTCCGCCACGCCCGGCACCATGCGCAGCGTCGGCGCGATGAGCCAGTCCTGCACCGCGCGCAACTGGGTCACGGGCAGCGTCGGCGGGCCTTCAAGGATGTAGCGATAGACCTCGCCGACCGCCGTAGTGAGCGGCGCGAGGCTGGGCTGCACGCCGTCGGGCAGATCGGCATTGCCGAGTCGCTCCAGCACCTGCTGGCGCGCGAAGTAGTCGTCGGTCTTCTCGCTGAAGGTCATGGTCACGACCGACAGCCCGGTGATCGACACCGAGCGCAGCTGGCTCATGTGCGGCACGCCGCTCATGGCGCGCTCGACCGGCTGGGTGATGGCGCGCTCGACTTCCTCGGGCGCCTGGCCGGGCCACTGGCTGATGACCTGCACCTGCACATCCTGCACGTCGGGGAAGGCCTCGATCGGCAGATTGGAGAACGCGCGCCAGCCAAAGGCCGCCAGCGCGATGGCAAACACCAGCACGAACAGCCGCTCGCGCAGCGCAAACCCCACGACGCGTTCGAGCATCACTTGTCTCCGGCGAGTTCGCTCTGGACCAGCAGCGTGCCTTCGGTGACGACGCGCTCGCCCGGATTGAGGCCGGCGCCGATCCACACCGCGTCGCCGTCGCGCAGGCTCACATCGACGCGGCGCCGCACCAGCCGGTTGCCGTCCTCGACGAACACATGCGAGTACAGCCCGTCGGTGACGACGGCGGTCGCGGGCAGGCGGATGGCGGTGGCATTGCCGTCGGCCACCAGCGCGAGGCGGGCGAACATTTCGGGCCGCAGCCGGCCGTCGCGGTTGTCGACGCTGGCGACGATGCGGATGCGGCGCGTGGCCGGATCGAGCACCGGCGCGATGCGCTCGACCCGCGCCTCGAAGCGCTGGCCGGGCCAGGCGTCGACCTCGGCGAGCGCGCGGCCGCCGACATGGGCGCGCGCGATGTCGCGCTCGGGCAGGTCGGCCACGATCCACAGCCGGCCCAGGTCGCTCACGACGAACAGCGGATCGGGCAGGTCGGGCCGCACTTCCTGGCCCGGGTTGAGATGGCGCTCGGTGACGATGCCGGCGACCGGGCTGCGCAGCACATAGCGCTCGCCGTCGCTGCCGACGCTGCCGGCGCTGCTGCCCAGATTGGCGGCGCGCAGATCGGCGCGGCGCGCCTCGGCGGCGGCCTGCTGATGGTCGGCGACGGCGGCTTCGAGGTCGCGTTTCGCGATCACGCCGGCCTCGAACAGCCGCTCGGCGCGCTCGCGGTCGAGCCGGCTGCGGGTTTCGTCGGCGCGCGCCTTGGCCACGTCGGCGCGGGCGCTGCCGAGTTCGGGCGCATCGATGGCGGCGAGCGGCTGGCCGGCGCGCACCGCGCTGCCGAGGTCGGCGCCGATCTGCACCACGCGGCCGGCGATCGCCGGGCTGATGCGCGCGGTGCGGGTCTCGTCGAGCGCGACGCGGGCATTGAGCGCGGCGCACAGCGGCGCCGGCGAGGCTTCGGCGGCGGCGATGCGCAGGAAGGCGCGCTGCGGCGCATCGGCCGGCAGCAGGATGCTGACGCTGCGGTTCTGCGGCACGGTCGGCGCATGGGCGGCCGGCACTTCGGGATCGGCGCCGCTGTCGGCGGCGGGGCGGTCGCTGGCGGGTTCGAGCGCGGCCGGGCCGGGCGCGGCCGGCGGGCTGGCCGGCGCGGCCTCATGGCGCTGGCAGCCGGCCAGGGCGGCGGCGATGAGCAGGCCGATCAGGGCGCCACGGGCGCGGGGGGCAATCGACAGGGTTTTGCAGCTGGGCATGGCAAGGGTTCCGGTCACAACGGCGGGCGGCGCGGGGCGGGGCGGCGCGCGGCTCAGGGCTGGTCGAGCAGGGCGCGCCAGGCGGCAAGCGCGCGGGCGTAATCGGCGCGGGTGGCGATGGCGTCGGCCTCGGCGGCGCGCCAGGCGCGGCGCGCGTCGAGCACGTCGGTCACGCCGCTGGCGCCGTGGGCAAAGGCGAATTCGGCCGCGTCGAGCGCGCCGCGCGCGGCCGGCATGAGTTCGTCGCGGGTGCGGGCCAGCCGGCGCGCGGCGGCGTCGAGGTCGGCGGCGGTGGCGGCGATGTCGGACTGGGCATCGGCGCGCGCCAGTTCCAGCGCGGCGTCGGCGCGGTCCAGGTCGACCTCGGCCGAGCGGATCGCGCCGTCGAAGTTGTCGCCGAGGAACAGCGGCACGCTCAGGCCGATGCCAACCGTGCTGCCGGTGCCGGCCGGGCCGGGATAGCGCTCGGCCTGCACGCCGACGGTCACGTCGCGGTGGCGCTGGGCCAGCGCCAGATCGCGCGCGGCGCGGGCGGCGACCAGCCGGGCACGGGCGGCGCGCAGCTCGGGCCGGTCGTCGAGCGCGGCTTCGAGCCGGCGCCGTTCGCTGGCGCGCAGGCCGGCTTCGTCGGCGACCGGCTCGGGCCAGTCGGGCTCCACATGCAGCAGCGGCGCCTGCGGCTCGATGGCGAGCGCGCGCGCCAGCGCGAGCCGGGCCTGGGCCAGCGCGGCGCCGGCGCTGGCAGCGTCGTTGCGGGCGCGCAGGGTGTCGGTGCGCACGCGCTCGGCGGCGGCGGCGGCAAGGTCGCCGGCATCGCGCCGCTTGAGCGCGGCCGCGAGTGCGGCATCGGCCAGCGCCGCCGATTGCTGGGCCAGATCGGCCTGGTCCTGCGCGGCGGCCAGGTCGTAGAAGGCGCCGGCCAGCGCGGCGCTGCCGGCGCGCGCCAGCCCGAGGTAGTCGGCGCGCACCGCGTCGAGCGTGGCGCCGGCGCGGCTCATGCGCAGCGCGCGCTTGTCGCCGCGCTCGACGGTCTGGTCGATGCGCAGCGTGCTGTCGATGCGCTTGTCGCCGAGCCCGCCGGGGCCGAGGCCGTGGCGCGGATCGATCGACAGCGCGTTGAACGACAGCGTGGGATTGGGCCGGGCGCGCGCGGTCAGCGTGTCGGCATCGGCCGATTCGATGTCGCGCCGCGCCGCGCCCAGATCGCGGCTGCGGTCAAGCCAGACGGCGCGCGCCGCCGGCCAGGTGAGATGGGCCGGATCGACGCCCGCCGGCGCCACTGCCTGGGCGCCGGCCAGCGCCGGCAGGCTGGCCAGCAGCAGGCCGGCGAGCAGGCGCGAGAAAACGAACTGAACAGCCACGTTGAGGTCTCGACTCGCAATGAGGGATTGAGGCGCCGGATGCTAGGCAGCGGCGTGCGCGCCAGCCTGAATCGAAGCTGAACGCAGGCTGAAGCGGCCGGGCCGCGGTGCTACCGTTGCCGCCACCCACCTTGCCCAACTCAACGAGAAGAGACCCTGCGATGACGCCCGAAACTCTCCGCTTCCAGATTCTTTCGCAGCCCGACAGCGATTTCGCCCCGACGCTCCAGCTGGCCGCCAGCGTGCTGCGCGAGGCGCCCGGCTGCCTCGGCGTCGAGCTGCTGCGCTCGACCCAGCACGACCGGCTCTGGCTGCTGAGCCTGCTGTGGACCAGTGGCCAGCGCAGCGAGAACTTTCGCCGTCTGCCCGGCTTTACCCAGTTCATGGCGCTGATCCAGCCGTTCGCGGCCGAGATGCAGGAGCTGGATCCGCGCGAGCCGGTCGGCGACAGCTGGGTGCCGGGCTGACGCCGCAGCCATGAAGCACGCCGCCGCCGCGCCGTCCTTGCCCGCCTGCGCCCTGCCCTGGCCGCGCCGCCTGCGCGCGCTGCTGGCGACGCTGCTGCTGGTCTGCCTGAGCGGCTGCAGCAGCCTGCGTCTGGGCTATGACGAAGGCCCGCGGCTGGCGCGCTGGTGGCTCGACCGGCAGTTCGACTTCGACCCGGCGCAGAAGCCGCGCGTGCAGGCCGGCGTCGACGAGTTCTTTGCCTGGCACCGGCGCAGCGAGCTGATGCCGATCGCCGACCTGCTCGGCCGCATCCGCGCCAGCGCCGACGGTCCGCTCGACGGTGCCCGCGTCTGCGGCTGGCAGCAGGAAGTGCAGGCGCGGCTCGATGCCGCCTTCGAGCATGCGCTGCCGGCGCTGGCCGAGCTGGCGCCCACGCTGGCGCCGGCCCAGCTCGACCGCTTCGAGCGCCGGCTCGCCGAGCGGCTCGACGACGACCGCAAGAACTGGCTGCCGGCCTCGGCCGCCAAGCGCCGCGAGCGCGCCTTCGAGCGCGCGCTCGACCGCAGCGAAGACCTTTACGGCCGGCTCGACCGGGCCCAGCGGCGCTGGCTCGACGAGGCGGTGGCGGCGCTGCCGAGCACGCCCGAGCAGCGCCTGGACGACCGCGCGCGCGGCAATGCCGTGCTGCTCGCCACGCTGCGCCGCATCGCCGCCGAGCGGCCCGCGCCGGCCGAGACCCGCGCCCTGCTGCGCGCGCGCTGGGACGACATCGCCAACCCCGCCGATCCGGCGCGCGCCGAGCGCCGGCGCAACGATCTGGCGGCCAATTGCGCGCTGATCGCCGCGCTGCACGACCGCGCCACGCCGGCGCAGCGCCGCGCCGCCGCCGACCGGCTCGCCGGGTGGGAACTCGATGCGCGCGAACTGGCCCGCAGCCGCTGACGCCGACGGCGTCGCAGCGGGCGTCGCCGATCCGCCGCGTCGGCGCTGGCTCGCCGCGCTGGCGGCCGGCGCCCTCGCCGCCGGCCTCGCGCGACTTGACCCGGCGCGCGCCAGCGGCGTCACCCGCAGCTACCCGGCCGAACCGCGCCCGGCGCTGCCGCCCGACTACGGCCAGCCGGTCGAGCTCGACGCGCCCGACGGCCATCTCGGCGGCAGCCTGCTGCGGCCCGAAGCCGATGCCGGCGCGCCGCTGGTCATCCTGGTCGCCGGCTCCGGCCCGATCGACCGCGACGGCAACAGCCGCGCCGGCCTGCGCACCGACAGCTACCGCCAGCTCGCCGCCGGGCTGGCGCGCGCCGGCCTCGCCAGCCTGCGCTACGACAAGCGCGGCGTCGGCGAAAGCCTCAACGCGGTACACGACCCGGCCGCGCTCGATATCGACGGTCATGCCGACGACCTCGCGCGCTGGATCGCCGCGATGCGCGCCGAGCACGGCTTTGCGCGCGTGATCGTCGCCGGCCACAGCGAGGGCGCGCTGCTCGCCACCCTGGCCGCACAGCACCAGCCGGTCGACGGCCTGGCCCTGCTCTGCGGCACCGGCCGGCGCATCGGCGCGCTGCTGCGCGACCAGCTCGCCCAGCGCCTCGACCCGGCCGCGCGCGCCGATCTCGACCGCGCGCTGGCACGGCTCGAAGCCGGTCAGCCGCTCGCCGGGCCGCCCGCCAGCCTCGGCCCGCTCGGCGACGCGGTGCTCGGCCCGGCGGTGCAGCCGCTGCTGATGAGCTGGATGCGCCACGACCCGGCGGCCGAACTCGCCGGCGTCGCCGGTCGCGTGCTCATCGTGCATGGCAGCACCGACCTGCAACTGCGCCCGGCCGACCGCAGCGCCCTGCTCGATGCGCGGCCCGATGCCAGCGTCCGGCTGATCGACGGCATGTGCCACACGCTCAAGCATGCCGAGCTGGACGGCGCGAGTCAGGCCCGCGCCTACCGCGACGCCTCGCTGCCGGTGGTGCCCGAGCTGCTGGCGGCGCTGGCGCGGTTTGCGCGCGGCTAGCGCATCCGGCCGACGGCGCCACGGCGCGCCCGAGATCAGTCGGCCGTGGCGACCAGACTGGCGTCGATCTGCGTGCGCGTGAGCAGCCGGCCGGGCAGCGGCTGGGCGCCGGGGTTGCGCACCGTCAGCGTCAGCGTGCCGCCGCGTTCCAGGCTGTCGGCACCGGCGAGCGCCTTGCCGAAGGATTTCTCGGCCGAGCTGTCGCCAGCGTCGAGGCTGGCCGACAGATGCACCGAACCGCGCGCCACGTCGCTCGCCACGCTGTAGTCGAGCCGGTAATCGACCGTGGCCACCAGGCAGCCGTGCGGCGGCAGGGTGAAGTCGGCCGCCTGGCGCGCCTCGGCAAACAGACCGGTGCCGGCGCGCGTGGCGCCGCCCCGGGCCAGCGCCGCCCCGGCCACCGTGCCCGCGCCGCCCGCCGAGGCGCTGGCCGACACGCCGGTCAGCGTCGAGCTGCTGTCGTGATGGCCGCCGGCCGAGCCGCCGCCGCCGTCGTCGGCCGCGCCGCCCTGGGCCGATGCGCTGCCGCCCGGCCCGCTCACGCGGGTCGACGTGCTGCCGCGCGTCGGGCCGATCTCGACTGCGGCCGCCGCGTCGCCCGCGCAGGCCGACACGCGCACGCTGCCTAGCGTGACGCCCACCTCCAGCCCGCTGCCGGCCAGCGCGGGCGCGGCACCGACGCAAGCCAGCGACCAGAAAACGCACAAACGGGCTGAACGGCTCGACACGGGGGTGGACATCGGCGCTTCTTCTAGGAATGGGCAGGGAATTCCGGGGACGAATTTGTCCGGCGCGCGAGTGTGTGGCTAGGCGCGGTCCTTACGCCATCGGTGAAGGCGCGCTCATTTCGTCGGGTCTGCGATGGATTGCACGCTGGCGCGCAATCGGTCCGGCGGCGGCACGCGATCGGCGGCCTGGTCGCGCGGTTCCGCAGCCAGCTGCGGCCTGCCCGCGCGCGCCGGCGCCGGCTTCAGCCCGATTCGCCGAGCCAGCGCGCATAGATGCGCGCGGCCAGCGCCTGACTCGGCGCGAGCGCCCGGGCGGCGGTGGCGCGCTGGGCCGCGGCCGGCTGGATCGTCGGCACCGTGGCGCTGGCGGCGATCTCGTCCGGGCTTTGCGCGAGCCAGAAATCGAGCTTGGCGGCGTCGAGCTCGATGTGGAACTGCATCGCCAGCGCCGAGCCGACCGCAAACGCCTGATGGGCGCAGGCCGGGCTGGCGGCCAGCGGCACCGCGCCGGGCGGCAGCGCAAAGCTCTGGTAGTGCCATTGGTAGACGAGCGCGTCGCGCGTGTCGCCGAACCAGTCGCGCGCCTCGGGCGCATCGGCGATGGCGAGCGGGAACCAGCCGATCTCGGGCACGGCATGCGGCGCCACGGCGGCGCCGAGCGCGCTCGCGATGAGCTGGCCGCCGAGGCAGTGGCCGATGATCGGCACATCGCGCGCGAGGGCGTCGCGGATCAGCGCCTCGGTCGCGCGCAGCGCCGGCCGATCGTCGCCGACGCTCATGTAGCCGCCGAGGATGGCGAGGCCGCGCAGGCCGGCGGCACTGGCCGGCACGGCGGCGCCGTCTTCCAGGCCGAGCACCTCGTGCGCGAGGCCGCGCGCCGCGAGCCAGCTGCCGAGATAGGCCGGGCCGTCGTCGCGCGCGGGCTGGAGGATGAGGATGCGGTCGGTCATGCGGCGGCTCCGGCGCGGGCCGGCGGACGACGCCGGTCGGCATGGCGGAGCGCTGCGGGCAAGGGGATGGGTTTCATGCTGCCGATGCTAGCCAGCGCTGCGGCGCATCGGCACAACCAATTGCCGGCGCGGCGGGCAAGCCAATCGGCCGCCCGCCGCGCCGGCGCTCATCGCGTCAGGCGACCAGCGCGCGCCGGGGCCGGCCGGCCAGTCCGCCGAGCGCGCCCGCCACCGCGCCGAAGGCCAGCGCGAAGAAGGCCCAGAGCGCCGCCTGCGAACCCACGCGGGCCGCGGTGTCGGCCGCCTGCGTGGCCTGCTGGCGGGCCGCACCGGCAAATTCGTCGGCCTTGGCGCGCGCCTGTTGCAGCGTGTTCAGCCAGGCGTCGATGCGGCGATTGGCTTCATCGCGGCTGACGCCGGTGCGGGCCACGATCACATTGGCCACGGCATCGCGGTCGACCTGGTCGAGCACCGCGTCGCCGCGCGCCAGCAGGCGCTGCACCAGCGCGTCGAATTCGACATCGCCGGCCTGCGCATCGGCCGCACCGCGCTGGGCGGTGGACTGCGCATCGCCGGCGGCCGCGCGGGCCTGACCCTGGAGCGCGCCGGGTTGCAGGCCGGGCTTGCCGGTCTGGCCCAGCAGCGTGCTGGCGGCGGCACTCAGCTGGTCGAACGACGGCGCGTTGTTCATTGCCGAGACTGCCGCCGGCGCCGCCATCGTGGCCACGCCGGTCGCGGCCGTGGACACCACGCCGCCCACCACGCGGCCGGCGCCGGACAGCACCGCGCCGAGCGTGCTGGTCACCAGCCAGGTGGCGATCAGCGTCGCCAGCCCCCAGGCCAGCAGGCCGTGCAGCATGCCGTCGAGCCGGGTCGGCACGCCGGCCAGATGACCGGCCACCGTGCCGGCGATGAACAGCGCGATCAGGCTCGACGCCACCCACCACGCGCCAGCCGAGGCGCCGAAGGTCGAGGCATCGGGCGAGCCGCCGGCCTGGAGCGGATCGAGCGTGCCGAGGCCCACGGCGGCGCCGAGCAGCGTCAGCAGCAGTTGCAGCACCATCGCCAGGATCACGCCGGCAAACACCGCCGGCCAGCTGATGCGCTTGAGCGCCAGTTCATGCGGTGTGACCAGCGTGCTGGCGCCAGCCGCGCCGCGATAGGCGGGCGGGACTTGCGGAGGAAGGGTGGCGGACATGACGGTCTCCTGAAGACGTTGCGGTCGTCAGCGCCGGCACCCGCAGGACGCCGGGCCGGAACTGGCGCCAAGCGTCGTCCCGGCAGGCGGGTGGCCACGTCCGTGCACAGCCCCTGCGCGCCCCGGCGAAGCGGCCGGCCGCGTGTAGGTCTGCGCCGATGGGCGCAACGGATCGGGAGAGCGAACGGGGGAGGATTTGCGTCCGATGCCTGCGGGCACCGGGCCGGCCGGCCGAACCGCTCGGGCGAGCGGGGCCGGACCGGCAGGCGGAAGAATCAGGCGCGGCGGCGACGACGCAGCAGCAGGCCCAGGCCGGCGACGGCGCCGAGCGCCAGGCTGTCGGGCTCGGGCACCGGCGAACTGACGCCGGCGATCGAGGCGCTGGCCGAGCCGGCGAGCGCACCGTAGTAATCGCCGCTGCTGCTGTTGGCGGCATACAGCGACAGGCTGCCGCTCGACAGCGCCAGCGCCGGCGAGTTGGCGACCAGGCTGGAATGGAAATCGAAGTTGCTGTCGTACAGCGTCAGGCTGAGGCCGGCGCCGGCGGTCAGCGTGCTGGCCGTCGCGCCGCTGAGCGAGGTCTGCTGGCTGTAGTCGGCGCTGATGCGCAGCGCCGAGTTGGCGCCGAGCACCAGGTCGTAGTTGCGGCCCGACACCGCGCTGAAGCTGGCGCCCAGATCGCCCTGCACCAGGGTCGTGACCTGGCTCGACTCGGGCAAGGCCCAGGACGACACGCTGCCGTTGCCGGTGCTGCTGGTGAAGGTGATGGAGCCGGGCGCCGGACCGAAGGCGTCGGAGCTGCTGCCGCCCGGGGTGGTGGCGGTATAGCTGCCGCTGTAGGTGGCGGGCGACACGGTGAACGAGGCGGCGATGCCGTCGTCCGGCGTCAGGTCGATCAGCTCGTAGCGGAAGGCGCCGAGCGTGACGCTGGCGCTGGCGTTCGACGCGCTGGCGGTGCCGGCCAGCGATAGCGCGGCGACGGCCAGGCCGGCCGCGATCAGGGGCTTTGTTTTCATGGGTTCGGGGCGGGAAAGTGGGATTTCGGGGCGAGATTTCGCCTGGTGGCCCAACCCTAGCCAGTTCGCCGGCGCGCCGCGCCGGGCCGCAATAGCGATTTTGTGCGGTGCGTCGCAACTGCCGTGCGGGCCGGCGCGCGGCTGCCGACGGGCCTGCCCGCTTCGGGTGAGGACGCGGCGCGCCTCAGCCGCGCCTCAGCCGCGCGGACGGCGCCGGCGCAGCAGCGGCAGCAGCGCCAGCCCGGCGGTCGCGCCGAGCGCAAGGCTGTCGGGCTCGGGCACGGCGCCGACCACGGACAGGCCGAGCGCGGTGCTGGCGGTCAGGCTGCCATCCACCACCAGGCCGCTGGTGTTGGCGAGGTAGATGCCGAGCGTGCGGCTGGCGCTGCCGCTCGCGCCGCTGGCGGCAAGGTCGGCGGTGTCGCTGGCGTCGACGCTGGCGGTCTGGAACTCGCCGGTCTCCCAATCCATCGACCAGCCCCAGAGCGAGGCATTGAGCTGCGCGGAGAAGCTCGCGCCGCTGCCGGGCGTCAGGGTCCAGTCGCCGGTGAAGGTCTGGCTCACGCGCAGCGCCGAGTTGGCACCGAGCGTGGTCCACATCAGCGTGTAGCTGGCGGCGGCATTGCCCTGCACGCTGCGGCTGCCGTCGGCGGTCGCGCCAACGGCAGCCAGCCGCTCGATCGGGTCGGCGATCGCGCCGAGTTGCAGATAGCCCAGATCCTGGCCGGCCCAGCCCCAGTCGCCATACACGCTGCCGCCGGTGCTGCTGGAAACCAGCGCGCTGCCATCGCCCGAGCTGCCGACCCAGCCCCAGGCGGCCACGCCGTCGTCGGGCGTGAGATCGACGATTTCATAGCTGAAGCCGCCCAGCGTGCCGCTGGCCGACACGGTGGCGGCACCGGCTTCGGCGCCGAGGAACAGTCCGGCCAGCAAGCCGGTGACGAGGAGAGTTTTCATGGAATCGCACGAGGAAAGCGGGCCGGCGGCCCGGGGCTTCGATTGCAATCGGCTGCCGGCCGGCGGTGCAGGCAACAGTTCCGGCGCGGTGTGACGACTGCCTCATCCGGCCGCATCTGCCGGCAGCGCACGCCGGTCGGCGGCCGCGTCGCCAAGCGGCGCGGGCTGCGGGCACACTTCGACCCCGCCCGCTCCACCCAACCGCCGCCGCTCCGTGACCGACCACGCCTTCCCCTATCTCAGCCCGATTTCCGCGCCCGGCTTCCTCGGCGCCCCCGCCCTCGCACAGCGGCCCGATGCGCCGTTCGCCGTCGCCGGCATTGCCTGGGATGGCTCGGTCAGCCACCGCCCGGGCGCCCGCTTCGGGCCCGAGGCGATCCGCCGCGCCGGCCGCATGCTCTGCGACGGCACCCATCCGCTGTTCGGCGGCGCGCCGGTCGAGCTGCTGGCCGATGCCGGCGATCTGGCGCTGCCCAACACCAGCCTCGACGCGATGCGCGCCGCGCTGCCGGGCCACATCGCGCCGCTGATCGCGCGCCACCGCATGCTCTGGCTCGGCGGCGATCACTCCATCACCCTGCCGCTGCTGCGCGCCTACCGCGAGTGGCTCGGCCAGCCGCTCGCGCTGCTGCATTTCGATGCCCATTGCGACACCTGGACCGACCACTTTGCCGAGCCCTCGGGCCACGGCACCTGGGTGCATGAAGCCGCGCGCGACGGCCTGATCGACCTGACCCGCACGGTGCAGATCGGCATCCGCTCGGCGGCGGTGCGCGAGGCGCGCGACTACGTCAGCGACCGCGGCGGCCGGGTCGTCGGCGCGCGCGAGCTGCGCGGCCGCGACGGCAGCCAGCTGGCCGAGGTCATCGCCGACATCCGCGCCCGGCTGGCCGGCGCGCCGGCCTATCTCAGCTTCGACATCGACTGCCTCGATCCGGCCTTTGCACCCGGCACCGGCACGCCCGAGCCCGGCGGCCTCAGCAGCTCGCAGGCGCTCACCTTCATCGAGGAGCTGGCCGATCTCGACTGGATCGGCATGGACCTGTGCGAGGTCGCCCCGGCCTACGACCATGCCGACCTGACCACCGCCGCTGCCGCCACCCTGGCCTGGACCTGGCTGGCCGGCCAGCAGGCGCGCCGGGAGCGCGCATGAGCGGCGCCCATCCCGCCAGCGCCGCCGGCCAGCCCGGCGACGATCAGCTGCTGCGCATCGACGACATCCTGTCGCGGCGCTCCTGGTACGCCGCCAGCGCCGGCCGGCTGGCCCAGCGCCCGCCGCATGCCGCGCTCGAAGGCACGGCCACCTGCGACGTGGCCATCGTCGGCGCCGGCTTCGCCGGGCTGTCGGCCGCCATCGAGCTGGCCGCGCGCGGCATGCGGGTGCGCGTGCTCGATGCGCGCCGCATCGGCTCGGGCGCCTCGGGCCGCAACGGCGGCCAGGTGCTGGCCGGTCTGGCCTGCGACATGAGCGTGATCGAGCGCCAGCTCGGCCCGACCCGGGCGCGCCAGGTCTGGGGCATGACGCACGAAGCGCTCGGCCTGCTGGCGCGGCGCCGCGCGGCGGTCGCCGCCGCCATCGGCGAGGACTGCGACTGGCGCCCCGGCGCGCTCACCGTCGCGATCCGGCCGCATCAGCTGCGCGCGCTGCGCCAGTCGCATGCCGACGCGGTCGAGAAGTACGGCCAGCGCGGCCTGCGCTGGATCGACGGCGCCGAGCTGGGTCCGTGGATCGGCTCGCAGCGCTATCTGGCCGGCAGCTACGACCCCAGCGGCGGCCATCTGCATCCGCTGCGGCTCGCGCTCGGCATGGGCGAGCTGGCGGCGCGGCTCGGCGTGGTGTTCCACGAGAACACCCGGGTGCTGGCGATGGAAACCGGCAGCCCGGCCGCCCTGCCGCCGGCCAGCGGCTTCGACGGCACCGGCGTGTTTCTGGCCGGCGAACGCGGCGGCACGCTGATCCGCACCGAGCGCGGCATGCTGCGCGCGCGCCATGTGCTGCTGGCCGGCAATGCCACGCTCAACAGCTTCGGCATCGACCCCGGACGCGGCCGCATCGCGCCGCGCCTGGCGGCCCGCGTGATGCCGGTCGGCACCTACATCGTCGCCACCGAGCCGCTCGGCCGCGACCGCGCCGAGTCGCTGATTCCGAGCGATGCCGCGGTCTGCGACAACAGCTTCGTGCTCGACTACTTCCGCCGCTCGGCCGACCACCGGCTGCTGTTCGGCGGCCGCGTGAGCTACAGCACCCACACGCCGACCGACCTGCCCGGCAGCATGCGCAAGCGGATCGAGACGGTGTTCCCGCAGCTCGCCGGCGTGGGCATCGAGCATGTGTGGGGCGGCTTCGTCGACATCACCATGAACCGCGCGCCCGACTTCGGCCGGCTCGCCGACGACGTGTATTACGTGCAGGGCTTCTCGGGCCACGGCGTGGCGCTGGCCGGACTGGCCGGCCAGCTGGTGGCCGAGGCGATCGCCGGCACGGCCGAGCGCTTCGACGTGTTCGCGGCGCTGCGGCATCGCAACTTTCCGGGCGGCGCGGCGCTGCGCACGCCGGCGCTGGTGCTGGCGATGAGCTGGTACCGGCTGCGCGACCTGCTCGGCTGAGGCGCCGCGCCGGCGCGCAAAAAAGCCCGCGCGCGGCGGGCTTTTCTCGGGAGCTGCGGAAACTCAGACCGCAGCGCGCGACTTGCGCAGTCGGCCGCGCAGGCCCAGGCCCAGCACGCCGGCCATCACCAGCGCGGCGCTGGTCGGCTCGGGCACGGCGCTGATCTGGTTGGCGACCGCGAACTGCACCGTGCTGGCACCGCCGCCGGCGGCCAGCGCCGACCAGTAGAGCGAGCCCGCCGGCAGCAGCACCGACGACGTGCCGCTCCAGGACAGCGAATCGCCGACGGCGCTCGGCGTCCAGCCCGGCAGCAGCGCGCTCACGCCGACGCCGACGGTCGGGCCGCTGTGGCCGTTGGAGCCGGTCGAGATCGTGCCGTAGGTGCCGGACGCGACGCTGGTCCAGGTCCAGTCGGAGCCGAAGCCACCCGGATGGGTGGCATTGCTGTCGCCGATCACCAGCCAGTCCCATTGCTGGCCGCTGGTCCAGCTGCCGCTGGCATTGCTGAGCACCAAGTTGAAGCTGTACTGGTACAGCCCCGACGTCAGGGTATCGACGGTGTAGTTGAGCGAGAGCGGCGTGGTGGCGGCAAACGCGCCGGAACTGGCCAGTGCCAGCGCCAGCGCGGTCAGCCGCCGGGAGAGGGGCAGATTCATGGAATGGGACTCCGGGATATGGGTGGAGAAACGACCCGGCGATTTTCATCAGTTGATATCTGCATGCGTGACAAGGCGTTTCCGGATCGTGTCGGCTTTCATGAATCCGGCACCCGGCCGCCGAGGGCGTTGGAGCCTTGCGCCAGTTGCTGCGTGAGAAAGTCGATGCCGAGGCCCGCACCCGGGCCGATTGCCGGCGCCGCGCGGTCGTCATGGCCCGGGCAGGGACGCGATCCTTCCGCCTACACCCAGGCCACCCGCCGCCCGACACGCCGCGCCCGCGCCGCTGCCCAACATGGCTGCCACGCCCCATCCCCGGAGCGCGTCATTCACCGAGGAGCACCGCATGGACATCCGCGATTGCCTGAAGCAGGACCACGACGAGGTGAAGAACCTCATGACGCAGATCTGCGCCACCGACGACGCCAGCGACGCCAAGAAGCTGTTCCGCCAGGTGAAGGACATGCTGACCGCGCATGAGCGCAGCGAGGAGAAGGTCGTCTACACCGCGCTCAAGAAGCTGACCGACGAGGACGAGAAGGAGCTGGGCTTCGAGGGCGAGGTGGAACATGCGCTGGCCGACAGCCTGGTCGAGCAGCTCGGCCACGGCAGCGCGTCGACCGCGCCGTGGAAGGCCCGCGCCAAGGTGCTCAAGGAACTGCTGGAGCACCACATCGAGGAAGAGGAATCGGACATCTTCGACTGCCTCGAACAGGAATTCGACGATGCGCAGCGCGAAAAGATGGGCGCGGCCTTCGTCAAGGGCAAGGAAGCGCTGCTGGCCGCGCACGCCTGAGCGCGGCGCCGCTCAGGCCGCCTTGCGCCGTCCGCGCGGCGCAAACAGCCGGCGCAGGATGCGCCCGAGCGTGCGCGCGCCGGGCTCGATGCCGGCGCTCTTCACATACGCATAGCCGATGACCAGCCCGGCGCGCCGGGCCGCCGGCGCATCGAGGTAGTAGCGCGACAGCGGCCGCACCGACAGCCCCGCATCGGCGCATTCCTCGGCCAGCGCGGCATCGTCGCTGCCGGCCGGCAGATAGAGCACCAGATGCATGCCGGTCTGCACCGGCGACAGTTCCAGCGCCGGGCCCAGCGCCTCGCGCAGCGCGCTTGCAAGCCTTTGCCGGCGCTCGGCATACACCTGGCGCTGGCGCCGGATGTGGCTGGCGAAATAGCCGAGCTGGATGAACTCGGCCAGCACCGCCTGCATCAGCAGCTGGCCGGGCCGTTGCAGGTCGTAGAGGCCGGTCTGCATGTCGGCCGCGATGGCCGGCGGCACGACCATGTAGCCGATGCGCAGGCCCGGATACAGCACCTTGGAGAAGGTGCCCAGGTAGATGACGCGTCCGGCCTCGTCCAGCCCTTGCAGCGAGGCGACCGGCCGGCCCTCGTAGCGGAATTCGGCGTCGTAGTCGTCCTCCAGGATCCAGGCGCCGGTGCGCGCGGCGTAGTCGAGCAGCGCGCGCCGGCGCGCCAGGCTCATCACCACGCCGGTCGGGTACTGGTGCGACGGCGTCACGTACACAAGGCGGGCTCGGGTCGCGTAGTCGTCGGCGTCGGGCGCCAGACCTTCGGCATCGACCGCCACCGGGCGCAGTTGCAGGCCGTTGGCGCGCAGCACGCGTTCGGCGGCCCAGTAGCCGGGGTTCTCGACCCAGGCGAGATCGCCGTTGTCGGCCAGCAGCCGCGCGCACAGGTCGAGCGATTGCTGGGTGCCGGGCGTGATGAGCACCTGATCGGGCGTCACATTCACCGAGCGCGACACGCGCAGATAGTCAGCCACCGCGCGGCGCAATTGCGCATGGCCGCCGCCGTGGTCGTAGTCGAGCAGCTGGCCGCGCGCCTGGCGCCACTGGCGCGCTTGCAAGCGTTGCCACACCTTGAACGGAAAGCCGTCGTAATCGTCGTCCTCGCCGGCGAAGGGCTGGATCTCCACATGCTCGCTGGCGCGCCGGCCGGTCAGCAGCACGCCCCGCGCCGACAGCCGATTGCCCGGCTCGGGATGACGCCGGCGCCGGGCTTCCTCGCGCGCCAGTGCCGGCGCGACGGCGGCCGGCAGCTCGGCGATGGCGCGCGACACATAGGTGCCGCTGCCGATGGTCGCTTCCACATAGCCTTCGGCGAGCAGCTGGTTGAGCGCCGACAGCACCGTGTTGCGCGACAGGCCCAGCTCCACCGCCAGGTCGCGCGACGACGGCAGGCGCTCGCCGGGCGCCAGCCGCCGGCTCAGGATGGCGCCGCGCAGCGACTCGTAAAGCCGCCGGTGCATCGGCAGACGCGGATGAAAATCGGCTTCGGCCAGCTCGCGCGCAAGCAGATCGGCAATCGGGGCAACGCTCAAAGTGGCACCTTCGCTACTGACAAAGTGGACCTTTCAAGAGTACCAAAGCGTCATGCAAGCTTGGTTCCGACCCCGCAGCAACCGACGCCCGCAAGGCCGCGCGACACAATCGCCGGCCTTGCGGCTCGCCCTGCCCTTCATCTCACCGGCTTCCGCAAATGTCCGCCCCGCGCCCCTTCGTGCTGCTGCCCTGCTGCAACCGAGAACTCGGCGGCCATCCCTTCTTCATCCTCGGTCGCAAGTACGCCGCCGCCGTGCATGACGTGGCCGAGGCGCTGCCGCTGCCGCTGGTCAGCCCGGCGGCGCGCGACATCGAGCGCTATCTGTCGGTCGCCTCGGGCGTGCTGCTCACCGGCTCGCCGTCCAATGTGCATCCGGCGCGCTTCGGCCAGTCGGTGCATGACGCCGCGCTGCCGCTCGACCCGGAACGCGACGACGCCACCTTCCTGCTGATCGACCGCGCGATCGCGCTCGGCCTGCCGCTGCTCGCCATCTGCCGCGGCCTGCAGGAAGTGAACGTGGCGCTCGGCGGCACGCTGCAACAGGCAGTGCATGAGCGCGCCGGCGCGCTCGACCATCGCGAGCCCAGGGACCGGCCCATCGACGTGCAGTACGGCCCGGCGCACGACGTGCGCGTAGCGCTCGGCGGCCGGCTCGCCGCCATCACCGGCCGCGAGGGCTTCGAGGTGAATTCGCTGCACGGCCAGGGCGTGGGCCGGCTGGCGCCCGGCCTGACCGTGGAAGCCAGCGCGCCCGACGGTCTGGTCGAAGCCTTCAGCATCGATGCGCATCCGGGCTTTTCGCTCGCGGTGCAATGGCATCCCGAATGGCGCGCCGCCGACAACCCGGTCTCCGCTTCGATCTTCCGCGCCTTCGGCGCGGCCTGCCGCGACTGGCGCCCGCCGTCCTGACGGCAAACCCAGTCCGGCACTTACCAGACGGTCGCGCGCACAGCCCTTGCGTGCGCGACCATCGAGGCAGCGCGCACGAGCATCCAGGCGCGCGCCGCAACCCCCACCAGGAGTGAACCCATGGCGACCCGTGAAAACTTCGGCCACGCCGATCTCGAACTGTGGCTCAACGAACGCCGCGTGACCGAGATCGAATGCCTCGTGCCCGACCTGACCGGCGTGGCGCGCGGCAAGATCCTGCCGCGCGAAAAGTTCAAGGAAGACCGCGGCATGCGCCTGCCCGAGGCCGTGCTCGGCATGACCGTGACCGGCGAGGCGCCCGACAGCGACGAGTACAACGCCGTCATCTCCGAGAACGACCGGGACATGATCCTGATCCCCGACGCCTCCACCGTGCGTCTCGTGCCCTGGGCCGCCGACCCGACGGCGCAGGTGGTGCACGACTGCTATTTCCACGACGGCCAATTGGTGGACTACGCGCCGCGCACGGTGCTGCGCAAGGTGCGCGACCTGTATGCCCAGGCCGGGCTCAAGGCCGTGGTCGCGCCCGAGCTCGAGTTCTATCTGGTGGCGCAGAACAGCAATCCCGACGTGCCGCTGACGCCGCCGATCGGCCGCAGCGGCCGCGCCGAAACCAGCCGCCAGCACTACAGCATCGACGCGGTCAACGAGTTCGACCCGCTGTTCGAGGACATCTACGACTACTGCGACGTGATGGAGCTGGAGGTCGACACGCTGATCCACGAGATGGGCGCCGGCCAGATGGAGATCAACTTCCTGCACGGCGATCCGCTGGAGCTGGCCGACAAGGTCTTCTACTTCAAGCGCACGCTGCGCGAGGCCGCGCTGCGGCACAAGATGTACGCCACCTTCATGGCCAAGCCGATGGCCAACGAGCCCGGCAGCGCGATGCACATCCACCAGAGCGTGGTGAGCGCCACGACCGGCAAGAACATCTTCAGCACCGATGGCGGCGAGCCGTCCGATGCCTTCCGCCACTACATCGGCGGACTGCAAAAGTACCTGCCGGCGGCGATGGCCTTCCTCGCGCCCTACGTCAACAGCTACCGCCGCCTCGTGCGCCACACCGCCGCGCCGATCAACCTGCAATGGGGCCGCGACAACCGCACCGTGGGCATCCGCGTGCCGCACTCCTCGCCCGATGCGCGACGCGTGGAAAACCGCGTGATCGGCTCCGACGCCAACCCCTACGTGGCCACCGCCGTGACGCTGGCCTGCGGCTGGCTCGGCATGCAGGAACGCATCGAGCCGAGCCCCGAGAGCAAGAGCAGCGCGTATCACAGCGACTACCAGCTGCCGCGCTCGCTGAGCGAAGCCATCTCGCTGCTCGACGCGGCGCCGGCCTTGCAGAACGTGCTCGGCCAGCGCTTCTGCACGGTCTACAAGCTGGTCAAGCTGGCCGAGCACGACGAGTTCATGCGCGTCATCAGCCCCTGGGAGCGCGAGCACCTGCTGCTGCACGTCTGATCGATTGAAGGGCGCTGCGGCGCCCGCCAATGTCCCGGGCGCGGTTGCGCGCCCGCCCTCTTCTCCGCATGCGGCCACGCCGGCCGCAATCGCCGCCACGCACGGGAGCCGCGCCATGACCGCCAGCCTCAGCACCCGCGAATTGCAAGCGCTCGACAGCGCGCACTTCATCCATCCCTTCACCGACACCAAGGCGCTCGCGGCCAGGGGCGCGCGCATCATCAGTTCGGCCGAGGGCATCTGGATCACCGACCGCGAAGGCCACCGCATCCTCGACGCCATGTCGGGGCTGTGGTGCGTCAATGTGGGCTACGGACGCACCGAACTGGCCGATGCGGCGCATCGTCAGATGAGCACGCTGCCCTACTACAACAGCTTCTTCCAGACCACGACCGAGCCGTCGATCCTGCTGGCGACGCGGCTGGCCAGGCTGTCGCCGGGCTTCTCGCGCGTGTTCTTCTCGGGCTCGGGCTCGGAAGGCAACGACACCGTGCTGCGGCTGGTGCGCCACTACTGGGCCAGCCTGGGCCAGCCCGGGCGCAGCACCATCATCAGCCGCTGGAACGCGTATCACGGCAGCACCGTGGCCGGCGCCTCGCTCGGCGGCATGAAGTACATGCATGAGCAGGGCGGTCTGCCGATTCCGGGCGTGGCCCACATCGACCAGCCCTACTGGATCGAGCACGGTCACGGCATGGACCGGCGGGAGTTCGGCAAGCTCGCCGCGAGCTGGCTGGAAGCCAGGATTCTGGAAATCGGCCCGGAGAACGTCGGCGCCTTCATCGGCGAGCCGGTGCAGGGCGCGGGCGGCGTCATCGTGCCGCCGCCCGGCTACTGGGCCGAGATCGAGCGCATCTGCCGCAAGTACGACGTGCTCATCGTGGCCGACGAAGTCATCTGCGGCTTTGGCCGGCTGGGCAAGTGGTGGGGCAGCGAGCGCCTGGGCTTCACGCCCGACCTGATGACCTTTGCCAAGGGCGTGACCAGCGGCTACTTCCCGCTCGGCGGCGTGATGGTCGGCGACCGCGTCGGCGAGGTGATCGTCGAGCGTGGCGGCGAGTTCGAGCATGGCTATACCTACTCGGGCCATCCGGTCGCCTGCGCGGTGGCACTCGCCAATCTCGACATCATCGAGCGCGAGGGGCTGGTGCAAAGGGTTGCAGAAGTCACCGGACCAAGGCTCAAGCAGGGCTTCGAGGCGCTGGCCGAGCATCCGCTAGTAGCCGAGCCGGAAGCCATCGGCTTCATGGCCGGACTGGTGCTGTGCAAGAGCAAGGGCGGACCGGCCGACGGCCCGGGTTTCGTGCCGTTTGCACCCGAGCTGGGCGTGGGCATGGTGTGCCGCCAGCATTGCTTCGACAACGGGCTGGTGATGCGCGCGGTCGGCGACCGGATGATCGTGGCGCCGCCGTTGTGCATGACGCCGGCCGAGGTGGATGAGCTGCTGGCGCGGATTCGGCTGTGTCTTGATGCGACGTGGGCGGATTTGCGGTCGCGCGGGTGGTGCTGAGAGAACGGCGGGCGGTGGGGCAGGGCCTTCGCGGGGCGACTGGAACGGCCTTGCGCGATGCGCAAGGCTGCCCTCGCTGCGGTGACGGGCGCCGGCCGGTCCGCCAACTCGCAACGCTTGCGCGTTGCTCAGACATGCGGACCTGAGCGGCTGCGCCGCTCACCGGCGCCCGTCGCCTTCGCTCGGCGTTCCAGACGCCCCGCGATGGCCCTGCCCCACCGCCCGCCTCTTGAAGCTATTAAGGCAAGACACACACGCTGCAATTCACCCGGCCAACCACACATCGGCCCAATGGGGCCGCAAAGCGGCCCCTAATCTGCCCAAGTAGCTTCAGGAGGTGCGACGCGGGGCGGGAGACGGGCGGGGCGTCTGGCGCGCCGAGCGAAGGCGACGGGCGTTGGCGAACGCCGCAGGCGTTCAGGTCCGCATGTTTGAAGGTCGCGCAAGCGACCTGAGTTGGCGGACCGGCCATCGCCCGGCGCCGCAGCGAGGGAAGCCTTGCGC
>NZ_MUHU01000040.1 GCF_002105195.1 Derxia lacustris
CACGGCCTTCGACCCGGTCGCCGCCACCGGCGGCAGCGCCAGCATCACCAACCTCACGCCCGCGCCGGCCAAGACCAAGAGCCGCTTCATCGGCCGCGAACTCGCCAAGAGTGAACGCCCCGAACTCACCGCCGCCAAGATCATCGTCAGCGGCGGCCGCGGCATGGGCAGCGCCGAAGCCTTCAAGCTGCTGGAGCCGCTCGCCGACAAGCTCGGCGCTGCAATGGGCGCGAGCCGCGCCGCTGTCGACGCGGGCTATGTGCCGAACGACTGGCAAGTGGGCCAGACCGGCAAGATCGTGGCGCCGCAGCTGTACATCGCGGTCGGCATCTCGGGCGCGATCCAGCATCTGGCCGGGATGAAGGACAGCAAGGTGATCGTCGCGATCAACAAGGACGCCGACGCGCCGATCTTCGGCGTGGCCGATTACGGGCTGGTCGCCGATCTGTTCCAGGCCGTCCCGGAGCTGGTCGAGAAGCTCTGATCGAGGCTTCGCGCCAACAAAAAACGCGCATCCGGCGAAACCGGCATGCGCGTTTTTTTACGTCCGTCGCAGCGCTCAGCTCGCCTGCGGCTTGCCCTGGATGAGCCGGAAGATGTCGGCGCGCGCCTGCTGGATGTCGGTGTCGAAGCGCTCGCAGTCCATCAGGCTCTGCCCGAACACATAGGCGTAGACGAGGATGCTGCGGCTCGACGCTTCCTGCTTGCTCAGGCCGGCGTCGAGGAAGAGCTTGCGCGCGCAGTCGAAGCGCATGGCGTCGACCTCGCGCACGGCGGCGGCGGCGCGCGGATCGCGTCCGGCCCAGTCGCGCACCGCCAGCTCGATGCGCATGCCCTTGCGGCTGCGGGTGGTGCTGTAGACGCTCAGCACATGCTCCACCTGCTCGAATTCCTTGCCCGGCTCGCATTCGGTCTGCTTGACGATGTCGCGCATGCGGCCGTCCTTCCAGCGCTCCAGCACACCGAGCAGCAGCTCGTCGCGGTTGTCGAAGTGCCAGTAGAAGCTGCCCTTGGTCACGCCGAGCGCCTTGGCGAGCGTTTCCACGCGGATGCCGGCCAGCCCTTCTTCGGCGAAAGTCTCGGTGGCTGCATCGATCCACGCTTCGCGGTCGAGAATGGGTTTGGCGGAGGCGGCTCGGGACATGTCTGATGCGGGGCAACATTGCGAAGTCGCGAGTATCGCCCAAGGTTGACAGCCGGCTTTGGCTCCCCTAACTTGCGCTTCCCATACGCAGCAGTATGGAAACGATAACGAAGCGAGGAGTCGACGGTGAAGGTTCTGGTCCCGGTCAAGC
>NZ_MUHU01000041.1 GCF_002105195.1 Derxia lacustris
GTTCGCCGAGACCGGCCCGGCCAGCATCGCGCGGCTGCTGGCGCTGATGCCCTGGCTCGACAGCTCGCCCTGATGCCGGCCCGGCGCCAGTCGCGCCCGCCCGGTCGGCCGCCCGGCGAGCGGCGCCGATAATCGGCACATGCCCGCCGCCCTGCCCCCGCCCGCGCTCGTCTACGCACCGCCGCCCGATACCAGCCTCGATCTGCTGCATGCCGACGCGGCGCTGATCGTGGCGATCAAGCCGCCCGGCCTGCTCAGCGTGCCCGGGCGCGGCCCGCAGCATGCCGATTGCCTGGCCAGCCGCGTGCAGGCGCGCTTCGCCGATGCGTTGGTGGTGCACCGGCTCGACCTGGGCACCTCGGGCATCGTCTGCTTTGGCCGGGGCGCCGCCGCCCAGCGCGAGCTGAGCCGGCAGTTCGCCGCGCGCGAGACGCGCAAGCGCTACCTCGCCGTGGTCGCCGGCCGGCCCGCCGCGCCGAGCGGCAGCATCGATCTGCCGCTCGCCGCCGACTGGCCCAACCGGCCGCGCCAGAAGGTCTGCGCCGCGACCGGCAAGCCGGCGCTCACGCACTGGCGCGTGCTGGGGCCGGCGCCCGGCGGCAGCCGGCTCGAACTGGTGCCGGTCACCGGCCGCTCGCATCAGCTGCGGGTGCATCTGATGGCGCTCGGCCATCCCATCCTCGGCGACGAGCTGTATGCCGACGCCGCCGCGCTGGCCGCCGCGCCGCGCCTGCTGCTGCATGCCAGCGGGCTTGAGCTGGCGCATCCCGTCGGCGGACAGTTGCTGGCTTTCACCAGCGAAGCCGGGTTCTGATGACGTTTTGGCCGAATCTATCGGGCCTGCGGAATCGATAGCCAATAAACTATCGATTCGCTTAACACAATGAATTAGACCTATCGCCACCCCCTCCCGATACTTCGCTCCATCGCTGCAACAGGCAGCGCCCTTCAACCCGCAACAACCCCGAACACACTGGAGAAAACGATGGCTGAACTGCAATCCCGCGAAGGTCAACGCGTCCCGAACGTCACCTTCCGCACCCGCGTCGACAACGCCTGGAAGGATCTGACGACGGCTGAAGTGTTCGACGGCAAGACGGTGGTGGTGTTCTCGCTGCCGGGCGCCTTCACGCCCACCTGCTCGTCGTCGCATGTGCCGCGCTACAACGAGCTGGCCGCCACGCTCAAGGCCAATGGCGTCGACACGGTGGCCTGCATCTCGGTCAACGACGGCTTCGTGATGAGCGAATGGGCCAAGGATCAGGAGAGCGCCAACATCCTCATGATCCCGGACGGCAACGGCGAGTTCACCGAAGGCATGGGCATGCTGGTCGACAAGTCGGCCATCGGCTTCGGCAAGCGCAGCTGGCGCTATTCGATGCTGGTGAAGGACGGCGTGGTCATCAAGATGTTCATCGAGCCGGACAAGGAAGGCGACCCGTTCGAAGTGTCGGATGCCGACACCATGCTCAAGTTCGTCGCGCCCGAAGCCAAGGCGCCGGATCAGGTGGTGGTGTTCACCAAGCCCGGCTGCCCGTTCTGCACCAAGGCCAAGGAAGAACTCAAGGCCGCCGGCTACGAGTTCATCGAAGTGCCGCTGGAACACAAGGTGCGCGGCAAGGTGCTGGGCGCGCTGAGCGGCAAGATGACCGCGCCGCAGGTGTTCGTGAACGGCAAGCTCATCGGCGGCTCGGAAGAAGTGACCGCCTTCGTCGCCGGCAAGTAAGCCGCGATGCCGCCCGGCGCCACTGCGCGCCGGGTGCCCGACCCGACGGCGCTGCGCGCCCGGCAGCCGCTTGACGCCGCAACGCAGCGCCGCCTCCCCCGCGCCTGGCGCGCCCCGCTTTTCCCCACCGCACATCCGTTTCGCCGCAGCGCCCGCGCGCCCCGGCCGGACGCGTGCAGCCCGAATTCCTGCAATCCCTTGCAAGCGCCCCGGCCCAGCCGGTGCCACCACCGGAGAAACCGATGAAAACCTTGACCCCCGACGTCGCCATCATCGGCGCAGGCACGGCCGGTCTGGCCGCCTACCGCGCCGCCAAGGCGGCCGGCGCCAGCGCCCTGCTGATCGAGGGCGGCCAGCACGGCACGACCTGCGCCCGCGTCGGCTGCATGCCGTCCAAGCTGCTGATCGCCGCCGCCGAGGCCGCCCACGCCGCCCAGCACACCGCGCCCTTCGGCGTGCATGTGGACGGCGCCGTGCGCGTCGACGGCCGTGAAGTGATGGACCGCGTGAAGCGCGAGCGCGACCGCTTCGTCGGCTTTGTGGTGGACAGCGTGCTCAAGATCCCGGCCGAGGACCGCATCGAAGCCTTCGCGAAATTCACCGCGCCGATGGAATTGCTGGTCGGCGAGGACACCGTGGTGAAGCCCGGCCGCATCGTGATCGCCACCGGCTCGGCGCCCGCCGTGCCGCCGCCGTGGCGCGCGCTCGGCGACCGGCTGGTGGTCAACGACGACGTGTTCGCCTGGGACGACCTGCCCAGGCGCGTGGCGGTGTTCGGCCCCGGCGTGATCGGGCTGGAGCTGGGTCAGGCGCTGCACCGCCTGGGCGTGCAGATGCGGCTGTTCGGCAAGGGCCGGCGCATCGGGCCGCTGAGCGACGAGGCGATCATCGACGCGGCGGCCGCGATCTTCGGCGCCGAGTTCCCGCTCTCGGCCGATGCCGACGTGACCGACATTCACCGCGAAGGCGACGAGGTCGTCATCACCTATGTGGAGCCGGGCCGGCCCGAGCCGGTGACCGAGCGCTACGACTATCTGCTGGCCGCCACCGGTCGCCGCCCCAATGTCGGCAAGCTGGCGCTGGAGAACTCCGGCCTCGAGCTGGACAAGACCGGCGTGCCGCTGTTCGACCCGGCCACGCTGCAATGCGGCAGCCATCCGGTGTTTCTGGCCGGCGATGTGAACAACATCGTGCCGCTGCTGCATGAGGCCGCCGACGAGGGCAAGACCGCCGGCCACAACGCCGGCCACTGGCCCGAAGTGACCGCCGGCCTGCGCCGCGCGCCGATTTCGGTGGTGTTCAGCGAGCCGCAGATCGCGATGGCCGGCAAGCGCTTTGCAGAACTGGAACCGGGCTGCTTCGTGACCGGCACGGTCGACTTTGCCGACCAGGGCCGCAGCCGCGTGATGCTGAAGAACGCCGGCCTGATGCATGTGTATGCCGACGTGCGCAGCGGCCGTTTTCTGGGCGCCGAATGGCTCGGCCCGCGCGCCGAGAACATCGCGCATCTGCTGGCCTGGGCGGTGCAGCAGCAGCTGACCGTGGCCCAGATGCTCGACATGCCCTTCTATCACCCGGTGGTGGAAGAAGGCCTGCGCACCGCACTGCGCGACGCGGCGGCCAAGCTGGCCCGGCTGACGCCGGAGCAGGTGGAATGCGCCCAGTGCGAGGACAAGGCGAGCGACGCGAATTGAGCCGAGCGGCCCGGGCGACCGGGCCGTGGGCGGTCGGCAAGAAAGTCGGCAAAAAGCATTCGCGCGCCGCCTCACCCCAGCGCCGCCACCGCAAAGTCGACAAAGCTGCGCAGCTTGGGCGGCATGAAGCGCCGGCTCGCCCACAGCGCATGCAGCATGAACGGCCGATGCTCGTGATCGGGCAGCAGCCGCTCCAGCCGGCCGTCGGCCAGGTCGTCGACGATGAGCACATCGGGCAGCCAGGCGATGCCGAGGCCGGCCTGCACCGCGCGCAGCGCAAGCAGCGTGTCGTCGGTCTTGAGCACGGCGCGCGGGCGCAGCTTTACCGGGCCGGCGGGGCCGGTCAGGGTCACCGAGCTCATGTCCACATAGGTCGGCAGGATCGCGTCGAGGCGCGCGATGTCGTCCGGCCCGGCCGGCCGGCCGGCGCGGTCGAGATAGGCCGGCGCCGCCACCAGCAGCAGCCGGATCGGGCAGACCGGCCGCGCGACCAGCGAGGGCGCGGGATCGTTGGTCACGCGCAGCGCCAGGTCGAAGCCTTCCGACGCCAGATCGACCTTGCGGTTTTCCAGCCGCAGATCGATCACCACCTCGGGATAGCGCGCGTGGTAGTCCACCAGCATCCGGGCAAAGCGCGGCGTCGCGGCCCAGACCGGCGCGGTCACGCGCAGCAGGCCGCGCGGCCGGTCTTGCGTGCCGAGCAGTTCGGCCTCGGCCTGGTCGAGCAGCTCGAGCGCGCCGGCGGCTTGGGCGTGATAGCGCGCGCCGACCTCGGTCAGGCTCAGATGGCGGCTGGTGCGGTTGAGCAGCCGCGCGCCGACCCGGCGCTCCAGCGCAGCGATGTGCTTGCTGGTCATCGCGGCCGACAGGCCCAGCCGCTCGGCCGCGCCGGCAAAACTGCCCGCATCCACCACCTCGCGAAAGACCTTCAGGCCCAGCAGTCCGTCCATGGCTTTCTTCTCGGGAAACAAAGCCTCAACGCTAGCGCGCTCGATCAACCGTCACGAAAGGATTACGGTCGGCGGCCCCGGTTTCCCGCCTTGATCGCCATGACTCAGCTCTCGTCCCCACCGGCCGCGCCAGCGCGCGGCCCGATCGCCAGCGCCGGCCCGCTCCTGCGGCTGTGGCGGCTGTTCGTCGCCACGCTGGTCGTGGGCGCGCCGATCGCCTGGGGCGTGGGCGCGCTCGGGCTGCTCGGGCACTGGGTTGCGGGCTGAGCCATGCCCTTCGTCGTGACCGAGGCCTGCATCCGCTGCCGGCATACCGATTGCGCGGCGGTCTGCCCGGTCGAGTGCTTTCGCGCCGGGCCCGACTTTCTCGCCATCCATCCCGATGAATGCATCGACTGCGCCGTGTGCGTGCCCGAATGCCCGGTCGGCGCCATCCATGCCGATACCGCGCTGCCGCCGGGCCAGGAAGCCTTTGCCGCGATCAACGCGCGGCTTGCGCGCCATGCCGGCTGGCCGGTCATCACGGTGCGCGAACCGGCGCCGCCCGACCATGCGCACTGGGCGACGGTGGCGCACAAGCGCGCGCTGCTGGCGCCGGCGCTGGCCGCCACGCCCGAGGCGGGCTGAGTCGGCGACGCCGGCAAGCGGCATTCGCCCGCAGCTGCCGACCGCCGCCGCCTCAACGCGCCCCGTCGCTGGGACTGCCGGCAGCCGCGTCGCTGCGCCATTCGGGCAGGCGGGCGCCGCAGTTGCGGCAGAAATTGGCCTCGGGCAGATGGCCTTCGGTCAGGCAGGCGTGGCAGCTGCGCGTGGTGACGGTGTGCGGCTGCCAGCCGCGCCGCTGCGCCGTCATCTCGGCGGTGACGATGCCGGTCGGCACCGCCAGCACGCCCCAGCCCAGCAGCATCATCACCGAGGCGATCAGCCGCCCCAGCTCGGTCTTGGGCGTGATGTCGCCGAAACCGACCGTCGTCACCGTGGTGACGGCCCAGTACATCGCCACCGGAATGCTGGTGTAGCCGTTCTCCGGCCCCTCGACCACGTACATGAGCGAGCCGAACACCAGGATGAGCATCAGCACGAAGCTCAGGAACACGGCGATCTTGCGATAGCTGGCCGCCAGCGCCTGGGCCAGCGCGGTGAACTCGGCCACATAGGCGGTGAGCCGGAAGATGCGGAACACCCGCAGCAGCCGCAGCACCCGCACGTCGATGAGCACATGCGCGCCCGGCAGCAACACCGCCGCATAGGTGGGCAGGATCGACAGCAGATCGATCACGCCGAAAAAGCTGCGCGCATAGCGCCAGGGATGGCGCACGCAGATCAGCCGCGCCAGGTATTCGGCGGTGAACAGCAGGGTGAAGACCCATTCGGCCACATAAAGCGCCGGATCGAGCCGCGCCGACAGGCTTTGCGTGCTGTCGAGGATGGCGACCGCCACGCTGAGCACGATCAGCGCGATGACGGCCTGGTCGAACAGCCGGCCGGCGCGCGTGTCGGCCTCGAAGATCACGGTGTAGAGCGCCAGTCGCCAGCCTTCGAGCGGCTTGCCGAGCTGGGGCGCGGTGCGGGTGTAGACGGGAGCGGGCGGGCGGGGAACGGGATCGCGGGTACGCATGGTGGCGGTGGAGGTTGGGCGCGGACGACGCAAGCCTGGGCCGGGCCGGCGCGCGGCGGCAAGCGACGGCCGGCGCGATTGGCATGGCAATTCCGGCCGGAATGGCTAAACTGGCCAACTCATTCCCGGCAAGCGAGATCGACCATGGCTGCATCGGCATTGAGTCTTACCACCGCCCTCGGCCAGTCGGTCGAGATGCCCGCCTTCAGCGCCACCGAGGTCAAGAACGAGTTCGGCCGCGTGCTCGAAACCGCCTTCGCCCAGGGCGCGGTGGCCATCACCCGGCATGACGCGCCGAAGGCGGTGCTGCTGTCGCTCGACGCCTGGCGCGCGCTGACGGCGGCCGCGCCGGCACCGGCCGATCCGCTGGCAGCGCTCGGCGCCGAGTTCGAGGCGCTGCTGGCCGGCATGCAGACCGCCGAGGCGCGGGCCGCCGGCGATGCGCTGTTCGATGCCACGCCCGAGGCGCTCGGCGCCGCCGCCGTGGCCGCCGCGCGCGGATGACCGCCGCGCCGCCGCCCGCCGGCGCCAGTCCCAACCCATCTGCCGCCGCGCCGCGCCCGACGCTGCGCGTGCTCGCCGGCACCAACGGCGCGGGCAAGAGCAGTGTGGCCGGCGCGCTGCTGCGCCAGTCGGGCGCCGACTGGTTCAACCCGGACGAGGTCGCGCGCAAGTTGATCGCCGCCAATCCCGGCCTGGGCCAGCGCGAGGCCAACGGTCTGGCCTGGACCGCCGGCAAGACGCTGCTCGAACGCGCCATCGCCGGCCGGCTCGACTTCAACTTCGAGACCACGCTCGGCGCCAGCACCCTGCCGGCGCTGCTCGCGACGGCGGCCGATGCGGGCTTTGCGGTGCGCATCTGGTACGTGGGGCTGGCGAGCGTAGAGCTGCACCTGAAGCGCGTGCGCGAGCGGGTGGCCAAGGGCGGCCACGACATCCCCGAGGCCGACATCCGGCGCCGCTACGACGCCGGCCGCCGCAATCTGATCGCGCTGCTGCCCCGGCTGGCCGAGCTGAAGCTGTTCGACAACAGCGCCGAGGGCGATCCGCAGGCCGGCAGCGCGCCGGCGCCGCGTGCGCTGCTGCACTGGCGCGACGGGAAGCTGCAATCCCTCTGCGCCGCCGAGGCGATGCCCGACTGGGCGCGGCCGATCGCGGCGGCGGTGCTGCGGCTGGCGGCGGCGCGCTGACGCCACGCCACGCCACGCGCGAAGCGAGCCGCGCCGCTCAGCCGTTGACCAGCTCGCGCGCAAACGCGTTGTGGCGCTCGATCACCAACGGCAGATCCACCGTCGCAAGCCGCCCTTCGCTGACCACGACGCGGCCGTTGATGACGCTGGTCGCCACCTTGCCCGGCGCGCAGAACACCAGCGCCGCCACCGGGTCGTGCAGCGCGCCGGCAAACTCGATCGCGCTCAGGTCGAAGGCCACGAAGTCGGCCGCCATGTCGACCGCCAGCGCACCGATGTCGTCGCGCCCCAGCACCTTCGCGCCGCCGAGCGTGGCGATTTCCAGCGCCTCGCGCGCCGTCAGCGCCGCCGGGCCAAAGCCCACGCGTTGCAGCAGCAGCGCCTGGCGCGCCTCGCCGAGCATGTGCGCGCCGTCGTTCGATGCCGAGCCATCCACGCCCAGCCCCACGCTCACGCCGGCGTCGCGCATCTTGCGCACGGGCGCGATGCCCGAGGCGAGTCGCATGTTCGAGCACGGGCAGTGCGCGACGCCGGCGTGAGCGTGG
>NZ_MUHU01000042.1 GCF_002105195.1 Derxia lacustris
ACGACGGCCAGCGTCACCGCGCCGGTCTTGCCGCTGTCGATGGCGTCGAAGTTGTCGCGCACGCGCGGCATGGCGGCGGCCTCGGCGCGGGTGAGCTGGCCGTCGTGGTCGGTATCGGCGCGGGCAAAGCGCTGTTCCAGCTCGGCAACCATCTGCTGGGCCTTGGCGGCGCGGTCGCCGCCGGCGGTCTGGGCAAAGGCCGGCGCGGCGGCGAGCAGTAGCAGCGCGAGCAGCGCGGGGCGGAAGCGGTTCATGTTGAAGTCCTTTGCGGTTTGAGAAAACGGGCGGGGCGCGGTTCCGGCTGCCAGCCCGGCGGCCGCAGCAGCAGCCCGAGCCGGTCGCGCCAGCGCGGCGCGCGGCGCAGGTCGCGGCCGAGCGCGATCCATTCATGAAAGCTGATGAACAGCGGATTGCGGCTTTGCAGCGGCGGCAGCAGGCCGTAGTCGCAGGGGATGTCGGCGCGCTCGGGCGTGTAGGTGCCAAGCACGCGGTCCCACAGCAGCAGCACGCCACCGAAATTGCGGTCGAGGTAGGGCCCGTTGCGCGCGTGGTGCACGCGATGCGCCGACGGCGTGTTGACGATGCCCTCCAGCCAGCCTAGCCGGGGCACCAGCTCGGTATGCAGCCAGAACTGGTACAGCAGATTGAGCGCCAGCATCCCGAACACGGCGGCCGGCGCAAAGCCCAGCCACACCAGCGGCAGAAAGAACAGCCCGGTGCCGGTGATGCCGCCGGTCCAGCCCAGCCGATAGGCGCCGGACAGATTCAGCTGCTCGGGCGAGTGATGCACCGCATGCGTGGCCCAGAACCAGCGCACGCGGTGGCTCGCGCGGTGATAGCCGTAGTAGCAAAGCTCCTCGCCGACAAACAGCAGGCCGATGGCCCAGGCGCGGTCGAGCGGCACGGTCCACAGCCGGTGCTCCCAGGTGAAGGCGAACAGGCCGGCGAACAGCCAGGCGCCGGCGGCGCGACCGAGCGGCTGGCCGAGCGCAATCACCGCCGAGGCGAGCGCATCGCGCGCATCCCAGCGCAGCTGGCGACGGCGCAGCAGCAGCACCTCCAGCAGGGCCAGCGCCATCAGCAGCGGCAGCAGCCAGGACAGGCGCAGCGGCTCGAACACGGCGCGCTCAGCGGCAGGCGATGGCGGCGCCACTGGCATCGGTACAGCCGCCGCTGTGGACGACGCTGCCGTTGCTGGCCGTGGTGCTGCCGTTGTAGCTGCTGCCGTTGGCGCCGGTCAGGTTGCTGCTGCGGCTGGCGTTGACGTTGCCGCTGGCATCGCGGCTGACGTTGCCGCTCGTGCTGCCGCTTGTGCCGTTGGCGGTGCTGAAGCTGCCGCCCGCGCTGCTGCTCACGTTGCCGGCGCCGTCGCCGGTGGTGTTGCGGTTGCGCTGGAAGGCGCCGCCGCGGTCGTTGCTGCCGCTGCGCCAGGCGCTGCCACTCACGCCGCCGCCCTCGTTGCGCGTGATGCTGCGGCCACCGCCGCCGCTGCGTTCAAAGGCCAGCACGTCCGCCGCCGGCAGAGCCAGCGCAGCGAC
>NZ_MUHU01000043.1 GCF_002105195.1 Derxia lacustris
ATCTAGATGCATTCGCGAGGTACCGAGCTCGAATTCACTGGCCGTCGTTTTACAACGTCGTGACTGGGAAAACCCTGGCGTTACCCAACTTAATCGCCTTGCAGCACATCCCCCTTTCGCCAGCTGGCGTAATAGCGAAGAGGCCCGCACCGATCGCCCTTCCCAACAGTTGCGCAGCCTGAATGGCGAATGGAAATTGTAAGCGTTAATATTTTGTTAAAATTCGCGTTAAATTTTTGTTAAATCAGCTCATTTTTTAACCAATAGGCCGAAATCGGCAAAATCCCTTATAAATCAAAAGAATAGACCGAGATAGGGTTGAGTGTTGTTCCAGTTTGGAACAAGAGTCCACTATTAAAGAACGTGGACTCCAACGTCAAAGGGCGAAAAACCGTCTATCAGGGCGATGGCCCACTACGTGAACCATCACCCTAATCAAGTTTTTTGGGGTCGAGGTGCCGTAAAGCACTAAATCGGAACCCTAAAGGGAGCCCCCGATTTAGAGCTTGACGGGGAAAGCCGGCGAACGTGGCGAGAAAGGAAGGGAAGAAAGCGAAAGGAGCGGGCGCTAGGGCGCTGGCAAGTGTAGCGGTCACGCTGCGCGTAACCACCACACCCGCCGCGCTTAATGCGCCGCTACAGGGCGCGTCAGGTGGCACTTTTCGGGGAAATGTGCGCGGAACCCCTATTTGTTTATTTTTCTAAATACATTCAAATATGTATCCGCTCATGAGACAATAACCCTGATAAATGCTTCAATAATATTGAAAAAGGAAGAGTATGAGTATTCAACATTTCCGTGTCGCCCTTATTCCCTTTTTTGCGGCATTTTGCCTTCCTGTTTTTGCTCACCCAGAAACGCTGGTGAAAGTAAAAGATGCTGAAGATCAGTTGGGTGCACGAGTGGGTTACATCGAACTGGATCTCAACAGCGGTAAGATCCTTGAGAGTTTTCGCCCCGAAGAACGTTTTCCAATGATGAGCACTTTTAAAGTTCTGCTATGTGGCGCGGTATTATCCCGTATTGACGCCGGGCAAGAGCAACTCGGTCGCCGCATACACTATTCTCAGAATGACTTGGTTGAGTACTCACCAGTCACAGAAAAGCATCTTACGGATGGCATGACAGTAAGAGAATTATGCAGTGCTGCCATAACCATGAGTGATAACACTGCGGCCAACTTACTTCTGACAACGATCGGAGGACCGAAGGAGCTAACCGCTTTTTTGCACAACATGGGGGATCATGTAACTCGCCTTGATCGTTGGGAACCGGAGCTGAATGAAGCCATACCAAACGACGAGCGTGACACCACGATGCCTGTAGCAATGGCAACAACGTTGCGCAAACTATTAACTGGCGAACTACTTACTCTAGCTTCCCGGCAACAATTAATAGACTGGATGGAGGCGGATAAAGTTGCAGGACCACTTCTGCGCTCGGCCCTTCCGGCTGGCTGGTTTATTGCTGATAAATCTGGAGCCGGTGAGCGTGGGTCTCGCGGTATCATTGCAGCACTGGGGCCAGATGGTAAGCCCTCCCGTATCGTAGTTATCTACACGACGGGGAGTCAGGCAACTATGGATGAACGAAATAGACAGATCGCTGAGATAGGTGCCTCACTGATTAAGCATTGGTAACTGTCAGACCAAGTTTACTCATATATACTTTAGATTGATTTAAAACTTCATTTTTAATTTAAAAGGATCTAGGTGAAGATCCTTTTTGATAATCTCATGACCAAAATCCCTTAAAA
>NZ_MUHU01000044.1 GCF_002105195.1 Derxia lacustris
GGAGGCGGGGGGGCAGAGAAGTGGGCAAGCTCAGCAAGCCATATGCCAGAAATGCCCGCACACGAGGCAGACGCCCCCGCCGTCGGCTCAGCGGCTGCCGGCGGCCAGCTTGTCGAGCGCCTTGCCGTACACGGCGAGAAAGCGGTCGAGGTCGCGCGTGCCACCCGCCACCAGACGACGCGCGGCGGTGGCGAACTCGCGGTCGTCGGCAATCGTGGCGAGCCTGTCCTGGCGCTTGTAGAACCACCAGACCAGCGCCCGCGCCGCCACCTCCGGGCTGCGCGCATCGTCGGGCGAATCGACCAGCCGGCTGCCGAGCCCGAGCTGTTCGCTGACAAGGCGGTAATTGGCCCGGCCGGTGATGCCGACATAACCCCGGCCGCGATATTTCACGCCGTCGCCGGCCGTGTCGTTGCCCAGATCGCGCCGGCCTTCATAACGCGCGCCCTGCGACACCGGCTCTTCATAGGCCTCGAACTTGGGCGTTTCGACCGCAATGGTGGCAATGATGGCCGCCACCATGCGCGGATCGGAAATGCGGAATTCTTCGAGTGCCGCTTGCAGGAATTCGGCGCCGCCATCGATATTGGCCGCCGCCGATTCGGGAAACAGCGACTTGAGCATGGCCGCATCCACCTTGGTGCTGAGATTGCCGATGGCATCGGCACGCGTCTTCAGCGGTACGGCGGCAGTGGCATCGACGGTCACCGCCCGGCCGATGACGGCCTTCACTTCGTCGATCCGCAATTGCGCCACCGACAGTGCGGCGCTTTCCCGCGCGAGCTTGCCCGACAGGTCGATGCGGCGCGCCTGCAATTCGCGCAGCTTGTCCGGATTGTCGATGTTCTGCTTGATCTCGACATTCAGCGTCTCGATATCGGCGGTGAGCGCAACCACTCGCCCACCCGATTCCTGCGCATGCCGCGCCGCCTCGGTCTGGGCCGAATAGGCCTGTTCCAGCTGGGCCTGATTCTGCAAATACAGCTCATAGCGCTGGCGTGCCCATTGCTGCAAAGGATGGCCCTCGATCTGGCCGAGCGCGCTGTAGAGAATGGCGCGTCCGTCGACCGGCGTGTCCTTGGCGAGAATCAATTGCAGATAGTTCTCGGCCAGCTTGCTGCGCTCGGTGATATCGGCCAGTCGCACTTCGCGCTCGGTTTTCTCGCGTTCGGCGCGCGCCGAATAGATGCCGTCGATCCATGACGAGGTGGTCTGGCCGAGTGCGACGAGCGAGCCTGCGATGGCGGCGAATCGGGTGACGCTCTCGAGCAGCGTCGCGGCAGGGGTGCGAACCGGGGCCGGTGCGGGCGGCGCGGGCGGCGCGGGCGGCGCGGGCGATGCGGACGGGTCGGTCATGAACTCCTCCGGGCAAATCCAGAAGCCGGGCTTCGATGCATTGCGGCATGCATGCCCGACTCAATTGGCATTGAGGCCGAATTGCCGAGTGAGCAGCACTTCCTTCCAGTGCGATTCGCGCCGGAGAATGTCGTTGCCGCTCGCATGAGTATCGGCGATTTCGAGAATTGAATAACGGAAACCCTTGGCACGATCGGCGCCGGCCTCGGCGAGCAGCCTGACCAATTCAACATTTCCGCCATGCCCGGTAGATGCATAACTTTGCCAGCGCTGCCAGATGCCGCCTTCGCCGATTGCACTGCCCACATAAAGCCGGCCGCTCACGCCATCCGAAATGAGATAGACGCCGGCCACGCTCGACAGCGCCGCGCGCCAGGATTCGACCTCATGCCGGACAATGAGATCGAGCTCCGACTTGTCGAGATTTACCGCCTTGAAGCCGGGAAATTCGCCGATCGACAAGCGCTCGGGGAGGATTGCATCGAGCACGAGGCTGCCGGCGCAATTCTCGGCAAGCAGATAGGACTGGCGGCTCGATCGCCGGAAACGCACGACGATTCTTCCATTCATTTCGGTGCATTCGGGCAATTCTTCAAGCGGATAAATCCATTCCGACTTGCCAGGCTGCGCCGCCGGCAGCCCCGACCGGTAAACGCCGGCAAACAGCCAGCGATCCTCGCCGCCATGCATGCGAATGAGCGAAACCACATGTGTACGCTCAAAATTGCGCCGACTTTGCAGGCACTGCCAGGCATTGAATCCGCCATCGAAATAGACCGCGAGCGGATCCTCGATGCCATTGGAGATGGCCAGATGAATCTTTGAATTTCCGGGCGCAATGGCCGGATTCATCATTTGCAGCAAGGGAAAAAGCAGCATGAACAATCGGTGAGAAGAAGCGACGAGCGCCGGTCGTCTGAATTGCCGCGAGTTTGCACGGCGCAGGCCGGTCGCGGCGCGCGATGTCGAGCCGCACCGGTCGAGCGCCTGCCTGCCGCCGGGACAGTTTTTTTCGACGCGCTGGGCGCCGCGGACGGGCTGGCGCCATGAAGGCGGTTGCAAGCGCTGTGCGCGACAGCCAGCTCAGCGCTCCACCACCGGCGCGGCGGTGAACAGCACGTCGGTCTCGGTCAGCTTGCCGTCCCTGGAGAACACCTCGCGGTAGGGCACGGCGCCGCGCCGGCCGTCGAAGAAGGCATTGGCCTGGGCGCCCGAGGCGGTGACAAGGCCGAGTCCGTGGATCGTGAGCATGCCGTCCTCGCCGTAGCGGATGCGGTTGTCGACCGGATAGCCGTCGTTGCCCGGAATCGCGCGGCCGGCTGGCGCCAGCGCCACCACGGCCTCGCCGTTGCGCTTGCCGTCGATGCCGGTGATGCGGTGATAGCCCTCGGCATCGGCCGCGTCGGTGGTGGTGAGCGTGCCGCGCGCGACGATGCCGGGCGCGGTGTAGCTCCATTTCCAGAGCGTGTCGGCGTGGGCGGCGGCGCCGGCGGCGAGCAGCAGCGCCGCGACGGCGGACCGGCAAAGCTTGAGGGCGAGATCGACGGGCATGGTGGCGGCCGGGGCAGAAGTGGGCGGGGCGCCGATTTCACCACCGCAAGCGCCGGCGCGGAGCGCGCACCGGGGCGGGAAAGCCCGCTGTCGCCCGCCCCCACTTGCCGGCGCCCGCCGCCAGGCCGAAGTCCGTCGCGCCGCTGTCGCGCGTGGCCGGCGCACGCAAGCCTGCGACATGGGCCGACGCATTCCGCGCGGACCGTCGCATCACGGAGCGACCATGGAAATCTTTCGCAGCGCAGCGCCCCGCAAGAACACGGGCACCGACGTGGACCCGGCCGGCACCGGCGGCTGGGAGGGCTTCACCACCGCCGCCGGCCATCCGTCGCGGCCCCGGGGGGCTTCAGGTCTTGCCATCCAGGCGCGGCACGAGCCGCACGCGCATCACCGCGCCCGCCGCGATCAGGCAGGCCGCGCCCGCCACCACCAGCGCCGGCCCGTAGCTGAACAGCACCGCGCGCGTCAGCCCCGCGCCGTAGGCCGCCGTGGCCGCGCCGAGCTGATGCGCCGCGAACACCCAGCCGAACACCACGCCCGCGCGCTCCTTGCCGAACTCGGCCGCGCACAGCTTGACCGTCGGCGGCACGGTGGCGATCCAGTCGAGGCCGTAGAACATCGCGAAGCCCGACAGCCCGAGCAGCGTGAAATCCGCATGCGGCAGCCACAGCAGCGACAGCCCGCGCAGGCCGTAGTACCAGGCCAGCAGCTTGCGGTTGTCGAAGCGGTCGGACAGCCAGCCGGACAGCGTCGTGCCCACCAGATCGAACACGCCCATCATCGACAGCACCGACGCCGCCGGCACCGGGCCGAGGCCGTAGTCGCCGCACAGCGAGATGAAATGCGTCTGCACCAGGCCGTTGGTGCTCAGTCCGCAGATGAAGAAGGTGAGCGCGAGGATCCAGAACGTGCGGTTGCCCGACACCGCCGCGAGCGTGCGGAACGGCGCGAGGAAGTCGGCGGCGGGCAGCGGCGCGGGCGGCGCATCGGAGGTCTCGCCGTAGGCGCGCAGGCCGAGGTCGGCCGGATGGTCGCTCAGCAGCAGCAGCACGAGCGCGAACACGCCGAGCGCCGCCGCGCACACCGGCAGCACCGCCGTGCGCCAGCCCACATGCTCGACCAGCCAGGCCGCGAGCGGCAGGAACAGGAGCTGCCCCGTCGCGCTGCTGCCCGCGAGCAGGCCCATCACCAGGCCGCGCCGCTCGGTGAACCAGCGGTTGGCGACCATCGCGCCGAGCACCATCGCCGTCATGCCGGTGCCGAAGCCGAGCATCAGCCCCCACACCAGAAAGAGCTGGCCGAGCGAACCCGCATGCGTGCCCGCGAGCAGCGCGACGCCGATCAGCGCCGCCGCAAAGGCGACCACGCGCCTCAGCCCGAAACGCAGCATGACCACCGCCGCGAACGGCCCCATCAGCCCGAACAGCGCGAAGCGCACCGCGAACACCGACGACAGCGCGTCGGTGCTCCAGCCGAATTCGCGTTCGAGCGGTTGCAGCAGCGCGCCGGGCAGGCCGAGCGCGGCCGAGGTCACGAGCATCGCGACGAAGGTGACGGCGGCGACGATCCACGCGTAATGGATGCCGTGACGCCCGAGGCGGGCGGCGAGGGGGCGGGCGAGCATGGCGGTCCTTCCGGGCGACGGTTGAAAGATTGCGGTCGCAATCTAAATTATGATTGCGCTCATCGTCAAAGACTTTTGCCGGAGGACAGGCCATGCGGGTCACGAAGGAGCAGGCGGCGCAGAACCGGCAGGCGCTGCTCGACGCGGCGGCGCGGCTGTTCAAGGAGCGCGGCATCGACGGCGTGGGCGTGGCCGAGATCTGCGCCGCCGCCGGGCTGACGCACGGCGCGCTGTACAAGCATTTCGCCGACAAGCAGGAGCTGGCCGCCTGCGCGCTCGCCGACAGCTTCGGGCGCGGCTTCGACCGGCTCACCCGGCACAAGGCCGACGCGCCGATGGCGCTCGACGACCTGCTCGCGCGCTATCTCACGCCGGCCAAGCGCGACAACCTCGCCGACGCCTGCCCGCTGCTCGCCTCGGCCTGCGAGATCGGGCGCCAGGGCGAGGCGGTGAGCCGCAGCTATGCCGAGTCCTTCGTCACGCTGCGTGCCGCGGTGCTTGCCGGCCTGCCCGACACACCGCAGCGCGAGGCGCTCGCGACGACGATCGTGGCCGCGCTCACGGGCGCGATGGCGATCTCCCACGGCGTGCTCAAGACCGACCGCGAGCTGGCCGACGACGTGCTCGAATCGGTCGCGACGGTGCTGCGCGGGCTCGGCGCCGCGCGCTGAACCCGGAGGGACGGACGATGACGATGCATGCGGGTGGCTGCCTGTGCGGCGGCGTGCGCTTTGGCGTGACCGGCGAGCTGCCGCCGATCCAGATCTGCCATTGCGGCCAGTGCCGGCGCGCCCAGGGCGGGCCGCTCGCGACCAATCTGTCGCTGCGGCGCGAGCAGTTGCGCTTCGAGCGCGGCGAGGCGCTGCTGCGCGCCTATGAATCGTCGCCTGGCAAGCGGCGCTGGTTCTGCTCGGTCTGTGGCTCGCCGGTGTTCAGCGACCGCGACAGCCTGCCGGGCGTGGTGCGGCTGCGCGCCGGGCTGCTCGACTCGCCGGTCGCGGCGCGGCCGGGGCTGCATCAGCATGTGGCCTCGGCCTGCGACTGGTGGCCGGTCGAGGACGACGGGCTGGAGCGGCACGCGGGTGGCGTGCCGCCGCGGACGGCCTGAAAGCGCTTGCGGCGCAGGCGGGCGCCCGGACCAGCCGCACCGTCGTCCGGTACTGGGCCGACCTCAGCTGCAACTCGCCGCGTCGGACCGCGAATTCGCTGCGCTGGGCGGGTGAGCTGGCACGCCTCGCCGGGTGTCACCGTGAAGCGCCCGCTGACGGACAAGGGCTCGGCATTTCGCTCGCGCGATTTTCGGCAGGCGTGCCTCCAGCCCGGTATCACGCACGAGTTCACGCGGGCTTGCCGGCCGCAAACCCGCGGACCTCTTGACGCTTCACATCCAGGGCGCGGCCGGCGCCAGATGGCGCTGGAAGAAATCGACGATCGCCTGATCGATCGCGGCGGTTTCGCGCTCGCGGTCATAGCCGGGCGGATCGGCCAGCAGCTCGGCGAGCAGGCCGTTGCCGAGCGGCGGCAGCGGCGACAGCAGCGCGCCGTGGCCGCCGTCGGCCAGATCGGCCAGCGTCTCGCAGGGCGTGCAGACGGCGCGGATCGCGTCGCCGTGAAAGGCCGGATGCAGCCAGCGGTCGCGCCGCGCGGCAATCAGCCCGAGCGGCAGGCGCGGCGCGGCGAGCGAATCGGCATCGAAATCGGCGGCATAGGGCACGCCGGCAACCACCGCCGCGATGCGCGGATCGTCATGGGTGTACCAGCTCGCGTCGGCCAGCTTCCAGTCGATGACGGCGCGCGCGACGGTCAGCCGGACGGCATCGAGCCAGCTGCCGGTGAGCCGGGTGGCGAGGCCGACGCAGGCCTGGAAGTCCTCTTCCAGATGGGCATCGCAATGCTGGCGCAGCCGCGCCGGCGACCAGCGCCCGCCGGCCAGACTCAGCGCCGTGTGGCCGCCGGCCGACATGCCGTACATGCCCACGCGGTCGAGCGCCAGCAGCGGCGCCAGCCGGGCGTCGCGGCTCACCGCATCGATGGCGCGCGACACCTCGGCCGGGCGGCGCTTCCAGCTTTCCGGCCCGACGGCGCTCTGGTCGCGCGCGTTGTCGCCGGCGTGCTGGGGCAGCGCCACCACATAGCCGGCCGCCACCAGCGCGATGGCCAGATCGGTGTAGACCCACGGCGCGCCGCCCGAGCCGTGCGAGATGACGATCAGCCGCCCGTTGCCCGCCAGCGGCACGCCGTCGGGCACCACCGTGAGCGTGAACGGCCCCTTGACCACCGCACGCGCATTGCCGGCCGCCGGATGGAACACCGTCACCGGCCCGTCGCCGTCGATGCCGGCGAGCTGGGTCAGTCCGGTGGCGGCGCGTGCCGGCAGTGCCAGCGTCAGCAGCAGCAGCGCTGCGGCGCCCCATCTCGTTGTGCGGGTCAGTGGCATGGCGGTCCTTGTGCGGTCGATGGAGGCAGCATGGTCGCAGCTGCCGCGTGACGTGCGCAGGCTGATTTGTGGCGTGCGGCGCGCTTCGGCCCGACGCGGCGCGCGGCAAGATGAGCCGGCACCGCCCTCGCCCACCCGCCAGGAAGCCGCCATGAGCCTCGCCACCACCTATCAGC
>NZ_MUHU01000045.1 GCF_002105195.1 Derxia lacustris
AGATTTGTATAAGGGCCGGGCGTGGCGGGCGTGGCGGGCGTGGCTGGCGTGGCCGGCGGATGGTCGGGCGCGGTCGGTCGGCGTTCTGGCGCGGCTGCGGCGATGTGCGGCGCGAGCGCTCGGCGCAGCAGTCCGGGCAGGTCGCCGCGCGGGACGGACAGTGCTAGGTCGAGCTGGCGGCGGCGCAGGTCGAGTGACTGCTCGGGCGTTGCCGGGCTGGCGGCGGGCGTGGGGATGTCTTCGGTCAGCGCCGGCAGCAGCGCTGCGGCCGGACCGGCCAGACGGTCGAGCAGCCGGGCGAAGCGGGCCGGCGAGCGCTGGCGGATGGCGCGTTCGCGGGTTTCGGCGCGGGCAAGGCGCTGGCGCAGGCGGTTGGCTGCGGCGGTGGCGGCGACAGCGGTGGCGGTGCTTGCGAGTGCGGTTGCGGCGCCCGCGACCGGCTCGGCGGCGCTGGAGCTGTAGCTGGTTGCGGCTTGCGCGCTTGCGCTTGCTGGCGGAAGCGGATCGGCGGTCGGCGCGACGGGCCGGGCCGGGTTGCCGGGTGTGCCGAAGCGGGCGCGCCAGTCGCGCACCAGATCGGCCAGCCGGGCCACGTCGTCGGCGTCGGCGTCGGATGGCGCGCCGGCCGGCGTGGCGGGCACGGCGGGCTTGGCGACGGCTTCGGTCGGGTTGTGCGGGATCGGCGCGGCGTCAGTGGGCGGCAGCGGCGGCGCGAGCAGCCGGTCGACCAGCCAGTGGCGCCGCGCTGCCTCGGCGTCGGCGGCGACATCGGTGCCGCTGCCGGCGTCGGCCGCAGGCGCGAAGGCCGGGTCGAGCGCCAGCGCGAGCAGCGCGGCGGCGCTGGCCGGCGCGGCGAGCAGCCGGGCGAGATCAGCGAGCTGCTGCGGCGCGAGTCGGTCGGCGAGACGGCGCCGCAGCCGGGCCGAGCGGCCGAGGTCGAGCAGGGCCTGGCGCAGCTGGTCGGGGCTGGCGGCGAGCGCTTCGGCCCAGCGGGCGGCGCGGCTGGCGGCGGCTTGTGCGGCGTTGTCGCCATCGCCATCGCCGTCGTTGTCGTTGTCGTCGAGCAGGGCGGCGGCGAGCGCTGCGCTGCCGGGCCAGACTGCCGGCGTACTCGCACTGCCGTCCGTCTCGGCGGCAGCTGCTTCGCCGCAGGCGGCAAGCCGTGCAAGCGCACTTGCGAGCAGCGGATGGGCGGCGGCGAGGGCGGCGAGTTCGCGGTCGAGTTGGGCGCGGTCGAGGTCGGGCTGGCGCAGCCGGTCGCGCAGCGCGGGCAGCAGGTCGGCGTCGGCACGGTCGGCTGATGCATGCGGCGCGCGTCCGGGGGCGAGCAGCCAGTCGATGAGCCAGCGCCGGGCTGCGTGCGTTGCGTCCGCCGGCGCGGCGCCGAGGCCGGCGAGCGCGAGCAGCGCGGCGGCGACCGGCGGCGGCGCGAACAGCGCGACCAGTTCCGGCAGCCGCGTCGGCGCGAGTGTGAGGTGGAGCCGGCGTCGGATGCCGGCGGCGCGGCCGAGGTCGAGCAGCCAGCGCGCGAGCCAGTCGGCATCGCCGGCGACAACGCGCTGCCAGGCGGCGTCGAAGGCATCGGTGCCGGCGGCGAACAACGCGGCTTCGAGCGCGTGGCGCGCGGCGAGCTGCGGCGGGAGCGCGGTTGCTTCGGCGGCAGTTGTCGCGGCCGGGCGTTCGGCCGCGCCGGGATCGGGCAGCGCTGCCGCGACTGCGCTGCGCTGCGACGCTGCGGCGGCCGGGGCGGCGCTGGCGGGCGGCGGGTCGGCGGGAACGGCGGGAACGGCGGGAACGGCGGCGGCCGGAGCGAGCAGCCGGTCGATGAGCCAGCGCCGGCTGGCTTCGGTGGCGGCAGCGCTTGCATCGGGTGCGGCAGCGGCGGCAGCCATGTCGGCGGGCGGCGGCGCGGCGGCGAAGCCGGCCTGAGTCAGCAGCGCGGCCGCCTCGGCCGGCGCCAGCAACCGGGCCAGCGCCGGCAGCTGCGCCGGCGCGATCAGCTCGACCAGCCGGCGCCGGGCCAGGGCGCTGGCGCCGACATCGCGCAGCCAGCCGGCGAGCCAGTCGCCATCGGCGGCAAGGCTGGCCTGCCAGGCGGCGTGGAAGGCCGGGGCATCGGTGCCGGCGCCGGTGAACAGCGCGGCGTCGAGCGTCTGGCGCGGGCCGGCCGGCGACCGGGTAGCGAGCCGCCGTGCCAGCTCGGCGGTTTGCGCGGGCGTCAGCCGCTCGGCCAGCCGCTGGCGCAGTCGCTCCGACCGGCCCAGATCGCGCAGCGCCCGATGCAGCCGGCCGGTTTCGGCATCGAGCGCGCGAGTCCAGGCGCGGTCGAAGGCGCCGCTGCCGAGCAGGGCGGCGGCGAGCGGCGGGAAGGGATCGGCATTGGTATCGGCGGTCGCCGGGGCTGAGTCGTGATCGGCGGCGGATGGCGTGGCGGCACCGACCGTGGCGGCGCTGTCCGCCGCATCGGCAGCGAGCAGGCGGTCGATGAGCCAGCGCCGGGCGAGGTCGGACTCGGCTGCGGCCGGCGTCTGGGGGGCGGCGAGCCCGGCCTGCGCCAGCAGCGCCGCCACGTCGGCCGGCGGCAGGAATAGCGCGATCAGCTCCGGCAGCTGGTCCGGCGCGAGCAGCGCGGCCAGTCGGCGCCGCATCGCCGCGTTGCGGCCCAGATCGCGCAGCCAGCCGGTGAGCCGGTCGCGGTCGTTGGCGAGGCTGGCGCGCCAGGCGGCGTGGAAGGCCGGCGCGTTGCCGGCGAACAGCGCGGCTTCGAGTGCGGCGCGCAGGCTGTCGGGCGCGGGTTCCGCGCGCGGCGGCGCGGTGGCTTCCGCCGCTGGCGTTCGGTCGGCGCCGGTGGATGCGGTGGCGTCGGTGGCGCCGGCGCGGGGCTGGACGAGGTCCGCTGCATCTGTGCCGAGCACGCGGTCGAGGAGCCAGCGGCACGCGTCGGCGTCGGTGGTGGCGGCCGGTGCATCGCCGGCTGCCGGCGCCAGCCCGGCCTGCGCCAGCAGCGCCGCGACGCCGGTCGGCGGCAGGAACAGCGCGATCAGCTCGGGCAGCTGGTCCGGCGCGAGCAGCGTGGCCAGCCGGCGCCGCATCGCCGCGCTGCGGCCCA
>NZ_MUHU01000046.1 GCF_002105195.1 Derxia lacustris
GCGGCACCGGCTTCGCCGGCCGCCGCGCCTGCGCCGCTCGTCCCACCCTCCCCGGCCGCTGGCGGCGCCGCCGGCTTCGGCACCGTCACCGCTTCCGGCGCCAGCTCCAGCAGCACCCGCCCGGCATCGCCGCGATTGGGATGCACGCGCCGCCAGGCCGCCTCGCCGAGCCAGCCCTGGGCGGCGCCGAACAGCGCCAGGTTCGCCGCCAGCAGCAGCGCGACCACGGTCTTCATGCGGGTTCCCAGCCTTCGTCTTCGGCGCTGGCGGCAAGGCCGACCAGCACCAGGTCTTCATGAAATTGCACCTCGCCGAGCCGGCCGAGCAGCGCGCCGGCCGCGCCGCCGGCCGCCACCAGCCGCGCGCTGCCGAAGCGGCGGCGCGCGATGTCGAGCGTCTCGCGCACGGCGCCGGCCTGGGCCCGCGCCACGCCTTCGGCAATGGCGGCTTCGGTGCTGTCGGGGATGTCGACCGGCGCGGCGGCGAGCGCGACGCGCGGCAGCCGGGCGGTATCGCTGGCGAGCGCGGCGAGCATCGAATCGACGCCGGGCAGGATCAGCCCGCCGAGATAGTCGTGCGCCGGCGACACGGTATCGACCGTGGTGGCGGTGCCGAAGCTGGCCACCACCAGCGCGCCGTCGCCGTAGAGCCGGCGCGCGCCGATGGCGGCGGCGAAGCGGTCGGGCCCGAGCGTGGGCGCGGCATAGCGGTTGACCAGCCCGCCGGCCGCCGGCCGCGCGGCAAAGCGCCGCACCGGCGCGCCGCCGGCCGCTGCGCGCAAGGCCTGTTCGAGCGCGGCGGTGAGCGCCTCGCCGGCGACGCTGGAATAGATGACCTCGCTCAGCGCGGCGGCGCCGGGCAGCGTGGCGCGCAGCGCGCCGGCCAGCGCCTCGGCCGGGCCGGCGCCTTGCGCAATCCACAGGCCGGGCGCGGCGCCAGCTTCGCGCAGCGCCCATTTGACGCGGGTGTTGCCGATATCGACCGCCAGCAGGGTTCTCATGCGTCGGCTCCGTCGCGCAGGCTGATCTCGCCATGCTTCCACTCGGCGACCGTGCCGTCGGCGCCGCGCACCCGCAGCGCGCCGCTGGCCGCCACGCCCTCGACCGTGCCGCGCGCCAGCGCATTGCCGCCCGCATCGGCGAGCCGCACCGGCCGGCCCTGCCAGGCATGCAGCGCATCGAAGCCGGGCACGAAGGGCGCGAAACCGGCACGCGCAAACAGCGCCGCGCGCTCCTCCAGCGAGGCGACCAGCCGCACCACCAGCGCCGGCGCATCGACCGGCCGACCGGCCAGCGTGGCCAGATCCGAGGCCGGCGGCTGCACCGCTGCCAGCGCCGCATGCGGCGCCAGATTGAGGCCGATGCCCACGATCACCGCCGTGGCCTCGGGCCCGAGCGGCGCCGCCTCGACCAGGATGCCGCCGAGCTTGCGGCGCGCGCCGTCGACCAGATCGTTGGGCCACTTGAGCCGCGCCGCGATGCCGTCGCCGGCCAGCGCATCGATCAGCGCCAGCCCGCAGACCAGCGTGAAGCCTTCGAGCGCCGCCGGCCCGGCCGGCCAGTGCAGCCCGATCGACAGCGCCAGCGCCGCGCCCGGCGGCGCGACCCATTGCCGGCCGAGCCGGCCGCGTCCGCCGCTCTGCTCCAGCGCGATGCGCAGCACGCGCGGCGCCAGCGTGCCGGCGCGGGCGCGGTCGAGCAGATCGGTATTGGTGGAGCCGGTGCGGTCCACGATCTCGACCGCGCCGGGCTGGGCCCAGGCGGGCCGATCGGGGCAGGCGGCGACCAGGGCGGCGGCGAGCGAAGCGGCGTCGAGCATCGGGGACTGAGGAAGGGGGGAACCGGTGCCATACCCGGCCGATAGAATCGGCTGCGATGTTAGCCGACCCCTCTCCGCCGCCCGACCGCTGGCGCCAGCAGCCCTCGCCGCTCGCGCGTCTGGCCTGCGCCGCCTGGACGCTGGTGGTCGTCTACATCAGCCTCACGCCGTTCTCGGGCTGGCGCGATACCGGCCTCGGCGCCTTCGATTTCCTGCTCGCGCCGCCGCAGCGCTACATCTCCAATCTCGACATCGCGGTGAATGTGGCGGGCTATCTGCCGCTCGGCGCGCTGCTCGCGTGGTCGCTGCATCCGCGCCTGCGCGGCGGCTGGGCGCTGGCGCTGGCGGCGCTCGGCTGCGCGCTGCTGTCGGGCGGCATGGAGGCGCTGCAAACCTGGCTGCCCAACCGGGTCGCGTCCAACCTCGATCTGGCCGCCAATGCGGCCGGCGGCCTGCTCGGTGCCTGGCTCGGCGCGGCCAGCGGCCCGGCGCTGCTCGACCGCAGCCGGCTGCGCCAGTGGCGCAATCGCTGGTACGAGCGCGATGCCTCGGTCGGGCTGGTGCTGGCCGGGCTCTGGCTGCTGGCGCAACTGCCGCCGCAGACGCTGCCGTTCGGCACCGGCCGGCTGGTCACGCCGGTGTTCGATGCGCTCGCGGCCTGGGTCGGCGAGCCGGTCGAGCATCCCGACTGGTGGACGCTGAGCGCCAGCCGCGCCATGGCCTTCGAAGCCGCGAGCGCCGCCACCGGGCTGGCCGCCGGCACGCTGTTCGCGCTGCTGCCGATGCGCGCGCGGGTGCCGCTCGCGCCCCGGCTGGCGGTCACGCTGCTGGTGGCGGCGCTGGCGCTGCTGCTGCGCTGCATTGGCGATGCGCTGATGTATGCCGCCGAGGACTGGCTGGCCTGGGCCACGCCGGGCGCGCGGCTGGGCGGACTGGCGGGCCTGGGCGCCGGACTGCTGCTGGCGATGCTGCCGGCCGGGGCACGGCGGGCGGCGTTCTGGCTGCTGCTGGCGGCGAGTCTGGCGGTGGTCAACATCGCGCCGGACAACCCCTATCTGGCCGCCACGTTCGCGAGCAGTCAGGCGGCGGGCTGGCGCCATGTGCGGGCGCTGCTGGCGGCGCTGGGGCTGGTGTGGCCGGCGCTGGCGGGGGGATGGTTGCTGCGGCGCTAGCCGCTTTGGTGCTTGCTTGGCGACGGGCCGGGGCAGGCTGGGAGGGCGGGGCCCGCCGGCTGGCTGCGGCCCCCGCGTTGCGGGGGCTTCCCGGACGCAGCGCACTGCGCCGGGCCGGCCCGCCAACTCGGGGGCGATGCCCCCTCAAACATGCGGACCTGAACGC
>NZ_MUHU01000047.1 GCF_002105195.1 Derxia lacustris
CGCGGCAGCAACGATGCGCTGGCGGCCTGGCTCGGCGCCGCCGCCGGCAGCCACGACAGCGCCGCCCTGCTCGCCACGCTGCAGGCCGCCAACAGCGCCGGCACGCTGTTCGTCTGCGACTACGCACCGGTGCTCGGCAACGTGGCGCCGGCCGGGCTGGTGCGCAGCGGCCAGTACTTCGCCGCGCCGTTCGCGCTGTTCGCGGTGAGCGGCGGCGCGCTGCTGCCGCTCGCGATCCAGGTCGACTCGGTCGGCCGCGGCTATGTGTTCACGCCGCAGGACGATGCCAATGCCTGGCTGCTGGCCAAGCTGTGGGTCGGCAGCGCCGATGCGCAGTGGTGGTTCAGCGGCGCCCATCTGTTCAACACGCATACCGTGGTGATGCAGTTCGCCATCGCCGCCGCCGCGCTGGCCGAGGCCGGCACGCTGGCCGCGGACCATCCGGTGCTGGTGCTGCTCAAGCCGCATCTGGCCAAGGTGTTCGACATCAACACCGCCGTCTACAACCTCCAGGCCAGCGGCAGCGCCGGCGCCGGCATCTATCAGGCCGGCCAGTTCTGCGACCAGTTCCTGCCGACCGGCCGCATCGGGCTGTACCAGATCGTCAGCAACCTGTTCGCCGACTACAGCTTCGACGCCGCCGCCTTCGACAGCAGCCTCGCCGCGCGCCAGCTCGACACCGGCAACCTGCCGGTGCCCTTCCCCTATCGCGACGACGGCACGCCGTGGTGGAACGCCATCGCCAACTTCGTGTCGGGGGTGATCGAGGCCAGCTATGCCGACGACGCGGCGGTCGCCGCCGATGCGCCGCTCAACGCCTGGTTCGGCGCGGTGCAGGCCGCGTTCAACCATGACGGCGTGCCGCGCTACACCTGGACGCCGACCAAGGCCGGCCTCAAGCGCAGCGCCACCGTGCTGTTCCACATGGCTGCGGTGCAGCACACGGCGGTCAACAACAGCATGTTTCCGCACTGGGGCTATCTGCCCAACGGCGCCTTCGCGATGACCGCGCCGCCGCCCGCCGGCCCCGGCGTGACCGATGCCCAGCTGCTCGCGTCGCTGCCCGATCCGCAGGCCCAGACCGCCTACGGCGGCAACAGCTACTACGCCTGGCCGATCCAGAACCAGATCGACTTCGTGGTGGCCGGCACCTCGGCGGTGGACGATGTCGCGGCCGGCGACGGCAGCCTCGCCAGCCTCGACGCGGTGTATGCCGGCTTTGCCGCCGGCAGCGGTCAGGCGGCGGCGGTCGCCGCCTTCCAAGCCGCGCTGTGGGACGGCGCCGATTCGGCCAGCGCGCGCATTGCGCAGAACCAGTCCGCGCGCATCGCCGCCTTCCGCCAGGCCAATCCCTCGGCCGCCACGGTGCCCAACAGCGTCTCGTACTACTACCTGAGCCCGGCCGTCGCGCCGGCGATGAACCTGAACGCGCCCGTCATGAACGGCATCCAGATCTGAACCGGAGACCGTCATGCTCAAGAGCAATCTGCTGCCGCCACGCCTGTTCGAGCGCGAATTCCGCGCCGGCCGGCCGACCGGCAACACCGGCCGCGCGCGCCTGCAGGCGGCCG
>NZ_MUHU01000048.1 GCF_002105195.1 Derxia lacustris
GGGGTGGGCGAAGAACTCCAGCATGAGATCCCCGCGCTGGAGGATCATCCAGCCGGCGTCCCGGAAAACGATTCCGAAGCCCAACCTTTCATAGAAGGCGGCGGTGGAATCGAAATCTCGTGATGGCAGGTTGGGCGTCGCTTGGTCGGTCATTTCGAACCCCAGAGTCCCGCTCAGAAGAACTCGTCAAGAAGGCGATAGAAGGCGATGCGCTGCGAATCGGGAGCGGCGATACCGTAAAGCACGAGGAAGCGGTCAGCCCATTCGCCGCCAAGCTCTTCAGCAATATCACGGGTAGCCAACGCTATGTCCTGATAGCGGTCCGCCACACCCAGCCGGCCACAGTCGATGAATCCAGAAAAGCGGCCATTTTCCACCATGATATTCGGCAAGCAGGCATCGCCATGGGTCACGACGAGATCCTCGCCGTCGGGCATGCGCGCCTTGAGCCTGGCGAACAGTTCGGCTGGCGCGAGCCCCTGATGCTCTTCGTCCAGATCATCCTGATCGACAAGACCGGCTTCCATCCGAGTACGTGCTCGCTCGATGCGATGTTTCGCTTGGTGGTCGAATGGGCAGGTAGCCGGATCAAGCGTATGCAGCCGCCGCATTGCATCAGCCATGATGGATACTTTCTCGGCAGGAGCAAGGTGAGATGACAGGAGATCCTGCCCCGGCACTTCGCCCAATAGCAGCCAGTCCCTTCCCGCTTCAGTGACAACGTCGAGCACAGCTGCGCAAGGAACGCCCGTCGTGGCCAGCCACGATAGCCGCGCTGCCTCGTCCTGCAGTTCATTCAGGGCACCGGACAGGTCGGTCTTGACAAAAAGAACCGGGCGCCCCTGCGCTGACAGCCGGAACACGGCGGCATCAGAGCAGCCGATTGTCTGTTGTGCCCAGTCATAGCCGAATAGCCTCTCCACCCAAGCGGCCGGAGAACCTGCGTGCAATCCATCTTGTTCAATCATGCGAAACGATCCTCATCCTGTCTCTTGATCAGATCTTGATCCCCTGCGCCATCAGATCCTTGGCGGCAAGAAAGCCATCCAGTTTACTTTGCAGGGCTTCCCAACCTTACCAGAGGGCGCCCCAGCTGGCAATTCCGGTTCGCTTGCTGTCCATAAAACCGCCCAGTCTAGCTATCGCCATGTAAGCCCACTGCAAGCTACCTGCTTTCTCTTTGCGCTTGCGTTTTCCCTTGTCCAGATAGCCCAGTAGCTGACATTCATCCGGGGTCAGCACCGTTTCTGCGGACTGGCTTTCTACGTGTTCCGCTTCCTTTAGCAGCCCTTGCGCCCTGAGTGCTTGCGGCAGCGTGAAGCTTATCGATGATAAGCTGTCAAACATGAGAATCTCGAGAAGCTTCCC
>NZ_MUHU01000049.1 GCF_002105195.1 Derxia lacustris
GGTGGGGGTGCAGCGCTGGGCGTGTGGCAGCGCGGGCAGAGTGGGGTGTGGACGTGACGGGGCTGACGGCGCTGGCGGCGTGGGCGGGGTGAGGCCAGGGGGGGCGGGCAGGCGGGGGGGGGGCGGCGGGGGCAGCGGGGCGGGCGGTCGGGTCGGCGCGCTCGGCGGGCGGCAGGGCGGGCGTGGCGCCGGCGCGCGCCGCATCGTCGTCGGCGAGCCGGCGCAGTGCGGCGTCGGCCACTTCGGCGGGCGCGAGCGCGGCCATGCATTCGGGCTCGGCCAGGCCGCGCGGGCAGTGCGCCATCCAGTCGGGCGTGCTCCACCAGCAGGGCGCGCAGACGTCGGCGGCGAGGTTGAGGTTGCCGGCATAGCCGAAGAAGTCGCGGTCGGTCGGGCCGAACAGCACCACGGCCGGCGTGCCGAGCGCGCGCGCCGCATGCACCAGGCCCGATTCGCCGTCGATGTGCAGCGCCGCGCCCTTGACCAGCCAGAGCGCCTCGCCGAGGCCGATGCGGCTGACCAGGCATTCATCCACGCCGGGGATGGCGCGGCTGGTCGGGCCGCCGATCTGCACCAGCTTCAGCTCGGGCCGGGCGGCGCGCAGTTGGCGCACCAGCGCCTCCCAGTGGCCGAGCGGCCAGCATTTGACGGCGCCGCCGGGGCGGATGCCGGCGCTGGTGTCGAAGCCGTCGTGCAGCGTGATCCAGCGCGCGCCGGCGCGGTCGAGGCGCAGGCGCGGCCCGGCGTCGGCCTCGTCGAGCGCGAGGGTGAGCGGCGCGGCATGGCCGATGCGGGCGGCATCGGGTGCCGCCAGCGGATCGAAGCCGGCGCTCCAGGCCAGCGCATCGCCGCGCCGGCGTCCGGCGGCGAGATTGAAGCGGGCCCAGTAGCCGTCGAGCTGGGGATGGCGCGCGACCAGGCCGCGCACGCTGGCGATGCGGTCGGCCGAGCGCGCGATCAATTCGGCGAGCGCCGGATGGCTGGCGCGCCAGCGCTCGGGCGCATCGGCAAAGCGCAGGAACTGGTCGATCTCGATGCGCAGGCCGGCGGCGCGCGGCCAGTCGCGCAGCCCGCGCGCCTCGGCCAGCAGGCCGCGCCCGCCGAGCGCCAGCCGCGCCAGTTCGGGCCGGTCGCTGTAGGCGGTGACCGGGCCGTGGCCGGCCAGCGCGCGGATCGCCTCGACCACGCGGCCGGCCAGCAGCAGGTCGCCGAAGCCGCCGCTCAGGCGCAGCGCGAGCGGCAGTGGCGCGGGCGTCGGGCCGGGGCGGGCGAGTGCGGGTGCGGGTGCGGGTGCGG
>NZ_MUHU01000005.1 GCF_002105195.1 Derxia lacustris
GCGCAGCGACGGCACCGAGGGTGAGGGCGGCGCCGACGCGGCGCAGAAGGGCAGGGGCGATGAACTTGGTCATGGCAGGCATCCGTTGGGGTTGACGACGCAAGCCACTCTGGCCGCGCCGTGTTGGCGCGCGGTTAGCCCGGGCGGCGCATGTGTCGGCGCGTGTTGCGGCGGCGCGGTTTTGAAATCCGCTGAAACCGAGCCGCTTTCCGGCCGACGGCGCGCGGGCAGGGCGCGATTAGCATCGGCCCGGTCCATCCCTCACCCACCCGCCATGACCGACACCGCCGCCCGCCTGCTCGTCGTCGATGACGAAGCCGAGCTCTGCGCCATGCTCCAGCGCTACCTCGGCAGCCAGGGCCATGAGGTGCGCACTGCCGCCGACGCCAGCCAGATGGACCGGCTGCTGCTGCGCGAGCGCTTCGATCTGCTGGTGCTCGATCTGATGCTGCCCGGCGAGGACGGTCTCGCCATCTGCCGCCGGCTGCGCGCCGCTGGCGAGACGCTGCCGATCCTCATGCTCACCGCGCGCGGCGATCCGGTCGACCGCATCGTCGGGCTGGAGATGGGCGCCGACGACTATCTGCCCAAGCCGTTCAATCCGCGCGAGCTGCTGGCGCGGGTGAACGCCATGCTGCGGCGTCAGGCCATGAGCGGCCGGGCGCCGCTGGCCGCGCGCGCCGCCGTGATCCGGTTTGGCGAGTACACGCTCGATCCGGCGGCGCGCCGGCTGCTGCGCGGCGAGCTGCCGGTCACGCTCACCAGCGGCGAATTCGCGCTGCTGCATGCGCTGGCCAGCCATGCCGGCCGGCCGCTCGGGCGCGAGCGGCTCATCGAGCTGGCCTACGGCCCCGACCATGACGCCGGCGAACGCAGCATCGACGTGACCATGCTGCGGCTGCGCCGGCTGATCGAAGCCGACCCGGCCGCGCCGCGCTGGTTGCAGACGGTGCGCGGCTACGGCTATGTGTTTGCGCCCGACGGCGCGCCGCGCTGATGCCGCCGCGCCCGCGCCTGATTCCGCAAACCCTGTTCGGCCGCAGCCTGCTGCTGCTTGGCGCGCTGGTGGCCGTGGCCCAGCTCGGGCTGGCGCTGTTCTATCTGGGCGCGGTGCAAAAGCCGCGCATGGAGCGCTACCTCGACAGCGTGCAGGCCGAGGCGCGCGCCGTGGGTCTGGCGCTGGCCCGGCTGCCCGAGGCCGAGCGCGCCGGCTATCTGGCCGAGCTGGCCGGCGATGGCGGCCGGCGCCGCTTCGTGACCGTGGCGCCCGGCATGGCCTCCGACCGCTTCGGCGATCCGCTGGTGGGGCTGCTGCTGCGGCGCTTCATGGCACGCATCGGCGCGGGCGACATCGTCTGGCAGCGCCAGCCCGAGCGGATGCTGTGGCTGCGTCTGCGCGACGCGCCCGCGCCGATGTGGATGGGCGTGGCGGTCGGCGGCGTGCTCGCCGACGTGTCCACCTTCGTGCTGGGCAGCGCGCTGGTCGGCTCGGTGCTGGCGCTGGCCGGCGCCTTCTCGATACAGCGGCGCATCAACCGCCCGCTGGCCCGGCTGGCCGATGCCGCCGCCGACGTGGCCGCCGGCCGCGCGCCGCCGGTGCTCGACCAGGACGGCCCGGCCGAGATCGCGCTGGTCGCCGCCAGCTTCAACCGCATGGCCGCCGCGCTCGACAGCCACGACCGCGAGCGCGCGCTGATGCTGGCCGGCGTGTCGCACGACCTGCGCACGCC
>NZ_MUHU01000050.1 GCF_002105195.1 Derxia lacustris
GGTTCGCCCTGGGGGCGCTGCTATACTTCGCGGCTTTCGCCCGATTCTAGCAACCCGCCCGAAGCGGTCCCGCCCGACGGAAATCCCCGCTTGCAGCAGGGCGTCGCGGCTGCGGTGGCCGAGCTGCACGGACGGGTCCGGAGCCCGGACCCGGCGGCTTTCGGCACTTGCCCGATCGGTCCCAAACTCCCATCGGCGGCGTCTCGCACCGCTGCCCACAGCACCCAACATGCTCCAGATCTTCAACACGCTGTCCCGGCGCAAGGAAATGTTCCGGCCCATCGTCGAAGGCGAAGTGCGCATGTATGTGTGCGGCATGACCATCTACGACTACTGCCACATCGGGCATGCGCGGATGATGCTGGCCTTCGACGTGATCCAGCGCTGGCTGCGCGCGTCGGGCTATCGCGTCACCTACGTGCGCAACATCACCGACGTGGACGACAAGATCATCCGGCGCGCGGTCGAGAACGGCGAAACCATCGGTTCGCTCACGTCGCGCTTCATCGATGCGCTGCACGAGGACTCGGCCGCGCTCGGCATCCAGCAGCCCGATGTCGAGCCGCGCGCCACCGACCACATCCCGCAGATGCTCGCGATGATCGGCACGCTGCAACAGCGCGGCCATGCCTATCAGGCCGGCTCGGGCGACATGAACTATGCGGTGCGCAGCTTCGACGGCTACGGAAAGCTCTCGGGCAAGTCGCTCGACGAGTTGCGTGCCGGCGAGCGCGTTGCGGTCGACGCCGACAAGCAGGATCCGCTCGATTTCGCCCTGTGGAAGCGCGCCAAGCCCGAGGAGCCGCCCGAGGCCAAATGGGAATCGCCCTGGGGCAGTGGTCGGCCGGGCTGGCACATCGAGTGCTCGGCCATGGCCTGCGCCGTGCTCGGCGACACCTTCGACATTCACGGCGGCGGCGCCGACCTCCAGTTCCCGCATCACGAGAACGAGATCGCGCAGTCGGAGGGCGCCAACGGCGTCACCTTCGCCAACTACTGGCTGCACAACGGCTTCGTCAATGTCAACGACGAGAAGATGTCGAAGTCGCTCGGCAACTTCTTCACCATCCGCGACGTGCTCAAGACGGTCGATGCGGAAGTGCTGCGCTTCTTCCTGCTGCGCACGCACTACCGCAGCCAGTTCAACTTCGCCGACACGCTGATCGACGACGCCAGGGCCGGGCTCGGCCGGCTCTACACGGCGCTCGGTGCGGTCGCGGCCGATGCCGAGCCGCTCGACTGGAACGACGCCTTCGCCCAGCGTTTCCGCGAGGCGATGGACGACGACTTCAACACGCCGGTCGCGGTCGCGACGCTGTTCGAGCTGGCGTCGGAAGTGAACCGCACCGGCAGTGCGGTGCTGGCGCGCCAGCTCAAGCAGCTGGCTGGCGTGCTCGGCATCGGCCAGCGCGAGCCGCGCGAATTCTTCCAGGGCGGCGCGGTCGCCGATGACGAGGCGGCAGAGATCGAGGCGGCCATCGCGGCGCGCATCGCGGCCAAGAAGGCGCGCGACTTTGCCGCCGCCGACCGCATCCGCGACGAGCTCAAGGCGCGCGGCATCCTCCTCGAAGACAGCCCGCAGGGAAGCACATGGCGACGCGCGTGAAGGCGACGGACGGTTCGGTCAAGTCGGTCGCGCTCAAGCGCTCCAAGATCATCGAGGCGGTCGAAACCGTCGCGCTGGTCACGCCGGTGGGCGTGGCGCCGGCCTACTGGGACGAGGCGCGCGAGGCGCTGATCGACCGCGACCGGATCATGCGCAAGCTGATTCCGCAGTACGCGGGCCTGCACCTCAGCTCGCGCGGCGAGCCCTTCACCACGCTGGCGCGGGCCATCGTCGGTCAGCAGATTTCGACCAAGTCGGCCGATGCGATCTGGGGCCGCTTCAGTGTCGCCTGCGGTGAAGTGGCGCCCGAACGCGTCGCGGCAATGACGCCCGAGGCGCTGGCCGGCTGCGGCCTGAGCAAGCGCAAGACCGACTACTTGCGCGACCTGGCGCTGCACTTTGCCGACGGCCAGATCCATGCGCACGACTGGCATGCGATGGACGACGAAGCCATCATCGGCGAGCTCACGTCCATCCGCGGCATCGGCCGCTGGACCGCCGAGATGTTCCTGATCTTCAACCTGATGCGCCCGAACGTCTTTCCCATCGACGATCTCGGGCTGCTCAAGGCCATCGGGCTGCACTACTTCAGCGGCGAGCCGGTCACGCGCAGCGAGGCGCGTGAAGTGGCCGCCAACTGGGAGCCGTGGCGTACCGTCGCCACCTGGTATCTGTGGCGCAGCCTCGATCCGATTCCGGTTGAATACTAATGAATTCGCAATTGCGAATCGTTGAATGAAAGGGGCCGTGTGAAAGCGACTTTTCTCGAATTCGAACAATCGGTTTCCGAGCTGGAAACCAAGATCGAAGAATTGCGGTTCGTGCAGAACGATTCCGCCGTCGATATCTCGGAAGAAATCCGCCGACTGCAAAAGAAGTCGGAAGGATTGACCAAGGAAATCTACAGCAAGCTCACGCCGTGGCAGGTTTCGCAGGTGGCGCGCCATCCGCAGCGGCCGTACACGCTCGATTACATCCGCGAAATCTTTACCGATTTCCACGAACTGCACGGCGACCGCAGCTTTGCCGACGACAAGTCGATCGTGGGCGGGTTGGCGCGCTTCAACGGCCAGTCGGTGATGGTGCTGGGGCATCAGAAGGGCCGTGACGTCAAGGAGCGCACGCTGCGCAACTTCGGCATGCCCAAGCCCGAGGGCTATCGCAAGGCGCTGCGGCTGATGCGTCTGGCCGAGAAATTCAATCTGCCGATCTTCACTTTCGTCGATACGCCGGGGGCTTATCCGGGTATCGATGCGGAAGAGCGCGGCCAATCCGAAGCCATTGGCCACAATCTCTATGCCATGGCCGAATTGCAGGTGCCGATCATCACCACCATCATCGGTGAAGGCGGTTCAGGCGGCGCGCTGGCGATTGCCATGGGCGACAGCGTGTTGATGCTGCAATTCGCCACCTATTCGGTCATTTCGCCCGAAGGTTGCGCATCCATTCTCTGGAAGAGCGCCGACAAGGCGCCCGAAGCGGCCGAAACCCTGGGCATTACCGCGCATCGCCTGAAGGCGCTCGGCCTGATCGACAAGATCGTCAACGAGCCGCTTGGCGGTGCGCATCGCGATCCGCAGGCGATGGCGCAATTGCTCAAGCGCGCGCTGGCTGATGCGTTGCGGCAATTCCAGGGCGTGAAGGTGAAAGACCTGCTCGCCGTGCGCCACGAACGCATCATGGGTTATGGAAAGTTCAAGGAAACCGGCGGCGTCTGATCCGCCCTCAGGCGCGCTCGGCGGCCGGGAGGGTGCCGGCGCGCTGCCCAGAGCCGTCGCTGCCGAGTGCGCGCGACGGCTTTTGTTTTTGCGCGAGCGCGGTGTCGCGGTGGCCTGCTCGGGCGGACGCGATTCGGCGGCGCTGCTGCATGCGCTGGCCGGGCCTGCGCGCGAGCATGGCTTCCGGCTGATCTGCCTGCATGTCGATCACGGCTTGCAGGAGCAGTCGGCGGGCTGGGTCGGGCAGGTGGCGCAGCTCGCGGCGGGGCTCGGCGTCGAGTTCGATCATCGTCGGGTGACGGTCGGCAGCACGCGCGGGCAGGGCCTGGAAGCGGCGGCGCGCAGCGCGCGCTATGCGGCGCTGCAAGCGATGTGCGCTGCGCATGGCGTGGGCGTGCTGGCGGTCGGGCATCACGCGCTCGATCAGGCCGAAACGCTGCTGATGCGGCTGCTGCGCGGCAGCGGTCCGCGCGGTCTGGCCGGCATGCGCGACTGGCGCGATCCGGCTGCCGACCGTCCGGCGCACTGGCGGCCGATGCTGGCGCTGCATCCGCAGGCGATAGCCGCCTATGCCGCCGCCCATGCCATCGCGCATGTCGACGATCCGACCAATGCGCTGCACGACCAGCTGCGCAATGCGCTGCGGCATCGGGTGCTGGCGCCGCTGCTCGACATCGCGCCGCATGCGCTCGACACGCTCGGTCGCAGCGCCCGGCTGCTCGGTGCCGCCGATGCCAGCCTCGAAAACCTCATCGCCGCCGATCTGGCCGCCTGCCGGCTGCCCGATGCCAGTGCGCCGACGCTCAGCCTGACCGCGCTGGCGGCGCTCGACAGTTACCGGCGTGGCAGCGTGCTCCAGCGCTGGCTCGAAGCGGCCGGCTGCGCGCCACCGCCCGAAGCCTGGCTCGATCAGGCCTGGCGCCAGCTGTCGCAGGCCGCCGCCGACAGCGCACCCGATCTGCGCTGGCAACAGCACCAGCTGCTGCGGCATCGCGACCGCGTCGCCTGTCTGCCGGCCTTCGAGCCGCCCGCAGCCGAAGCGCAACTGCGCTGGGACGGCGAACCGAGCTGGACGCTGCCGCAATGGCGCGGCGCCTGGCAGTTCGTGCCGGCAGCGGTCGGCATTCCGGGTGCGCTGCTCAGAACGGCGCCGTTGCGCGCCGTGGCGCGTTCGGGCGGCGAGCGGCTGCGCATCGATCCGCGCCGCCCGAGCCGCTCGCTGCGGCAGTGGTATCAGTCGCTCGACGTGCCGCCCTGGCAGCGGCAGCGCGCGCCGCTGCTCTGGCTGGGCCGCACGCTGCTGCATGTGCCCGGCGTGGGCAGCGCCTGTGAACCGGTCACAAGCGGCGACGACTGCTGGCAGCTCGGCTGGCGCAGCGACGCGTGAATCGCGCGCCGGCTGCGCTCAGAGCCCTTCGGCTGCCAGCACCTGCGCGGCGGCATTCACCACGGCGGCGATGCGGCCCACGTCCTTCAGCTGCTGCATGGTCAGACCGTTCTCGCGCAGCAGTTCGTAGTGGCTCTTGATGCAGAAATGGCACTTGCCCACCACCGACGCCGCCAGCGCGAACAGCTCGAAATTGACCTTGGTCGTGCCGCCATGCGAGGCGTAGGCGTTCATGCGCAGCTGGGCCGGCGAGCCTTGCAGCTCCTTGTCGCCGGTGAATTCGGCGAACGGGTAATAGGCGTTGTTCATGCCCATGAGCGCCGCCGCCGTGAGCGCGCCGTTCAGCTCGGCTTCGGGCAGCGCGCCCGAGGTGCGGATCGCGTCGGTGATGAACTTCGACTTGGCTGCGAATGCCGCCGCCAGTGCCGCGCCGACCGCCTGCTCGGGCGCGAGCGACGAACGCGCGATCACGCCGTCCAGATTCAGGCGAATGTCCTTCGCATAATCGGGAATGGCAGCCTTGATCGATGTCAGAAATTCCATTGCTATCTCCTATCGGGCGCAGATTAAAAAACCCGCCGGGGGCGGGTTGCGCGGCGAGCGACCACGGGATCGCTCGCAACGGGCTGGCGGTAAAGCCGATTACAGCGTGGCGCCGCCGACGCCGCGGTTGCAGGGGCAGAGCTCGTCGGTTTGCAGGCCGTCGAGCAAGCGCAGGATTTCTTCCGGCGAACGACCGACGTTCAGGCTGTTGACCGAAACGTGCTGGATGGTGTTGTCCGGATCGACGATGAAGGTGGCGCGCAGGGCGACGCCAGCCGACTTTTCACGCACGCCGAGTTGGTCGACCAGCGAGCCGGTCACGTCGGCGAACTGGTAGTGACCCAGCTTGTCGAGGTCCTTGTGCTCACGGCGCCAGGCCAGCTTGCAGAACTCGTTGTCGGTCGAGCCGCCGAGCAGCACGGCGTCGCGGTCGGCGAAGTCGGCAGCCAGCTTGTTGAAGCCGACGATTTCGGTCGGGCACACGAAGGTGAAGTCCTTCGGGTAGAAATAAATGATCTTCCACTTGCCGGCGAAGCTGGCTTCGGTGATCTCTTCAAACGCCGACACACCGTTTTCTTCGTGGTGATTGAAGCCGGGCTTGACGCCAACAACGCTGAAAGCTTCGAGTTTGTCGCCAACGGTTTTCATGGGCAGATCCTGATGATGTGGAAAAGGTGGCAAGACCGATGGCCTTGCCGGACTGCGGCCGCGCGCACCACTCAATCAGTGCCGCAGCGACGCGATGGCCGAATACTAAGCTATCGAAACACCTTGTCTAATTGATTTTGCATAAATCGCTCATAGAGCGTCGAGCCATCAGGCGGCGTCGTCTTCGGCGCCCTTGCGTGGCGGCTTGCGCGTCGCCGGCTCGCTGCCGATCGGCAGTTCGACCGTGATGGCCAGCCCACCTTGCGGCCGGTTCACCACCCGCCAGGCGCCGCCCATGCGCTGAATCACGCGCTCGACGATCGCCAGCCCAAGCCCGGCGCCGGTCGCTTCGGTGCGCGCGATCTCGCCGCGCGTGAACGGCCGCTTGATGCGCTCCAGATCCTCTTCCGCCACGCCCGGGCCGCTGTCGACCACTTCGAGCACCGCCATCTGCCCTTGTCGACGCAGCCAGACCTCGATCTGCGCCGGAGCATCGTCGCGCCGGCCGTACTTGCGCGCGTTGTCCACCAGATTGGCGACCAGACGTGTCAGATCGGTTTCATGGCCCATCACGATCACGTCCGGCGCGACATGCGGCTCGACCTGCGCGCCTTGCCGGGCGACCAGTTCGGCCTGGCCCAGCACGATGCTGCTCAGGTCGACCGGTGCGGCGCTGCCCGCCTTTTGCGGCCGGGCAAAGTCGAGAAACTGCGCCACGATCTTGTCCATCTGCATGATGTCGGCGGCCATCGCATCGCGCGTGTCGGCGCTGATCGGCGCCATCTCGATTTCGAGCGTGAGCCGCGCGAGTGGCGTGCGCAGGTCGTGCGAGATGCCGGCCAGGATCAGCGTGCGATCGGCCTCGATGCGCTGCAGGTCGTCGACCATGCGGTTGAAGCTGTCGTTCAGTTCGCGGATTTCGCGCAGATTGCTGCGACCGAGCGGCCGTGGGCGCTTGCCGTGCGACAGCTCGCGCACCGCACGGGTGAGCCGGGCGATTGGCTGATTGACCAGTCCGACGATGACCGCCGCGCCGGCCAGCGACAGCACCAGCGCCACGGCGGCCCAGAACGCCCATTGCACGCCCGGAAAACGCTCGATGCGGTCACGCGCCAGCACGACCCAGTAGTCGTCCTGGTCGATGGAAAAGCTCACCCAGAAACCCTGCACACCGTTGACCCGGCCGGCGATGTGCGTCGCCGGCCCGAGCTGCTCGACCATGTAGCGCTCAAGTCCGTCGAAGATGGGCTCGCGCGGCAGCGGCTCGATGACATCGTCGGGCTCGACGGCGTAGATGCGGATCGATTCGTTGTCGGCCAGATCGGCGAGCAGGGCGCCGCGATGCTTGGGCGCGGAATGCAGCACCGCCGCCCGCGTGATGTTGACGATGGAGGTGAGGTGCTGGCCAAGCTGCTCGATACGCGGTTCCAGCTCGATCGAGCGCAGCGTGAGCACCCAGGCCGTCAGGCTGAGCGTAAGCAGCAGGCCGATCAGCACGAAAGTGCGCCAGAACAGCCCGCCCGGCATGAGCGCCCGGAATCGGACGCGAAACGCGCGAATCAAGATCGATCAGCCTCGCTGCGGGGGCCGATCGACGATCAGGCAGATGGCCCGGGCCGGACTCATTCCTTGCCTTCCGGCACGAACACATAGCCCAGACCCCAGACGGTCTGGATGTACTTCGGCTTCGACGGATCGGGTTCGATGATCTTGCGCAGCCGCGAGATCTGCACGTCGAGGCTGCGGTCGAAGACTTCGTATTCGCGGCCGCGCGCCAGCTCCATGAGCTTTTCGCGCGACAGCGGAATCTTGGGATGACGCGCAAACACCTTCAGCACCGAGAACTCGCCGGTGGTGAGCTCGATCGGCACCTCGGTGTCGCCGGTCTTCTTCTTGAGCGCGCGGGTGGCGAGGTTGAGCGTGAAGTCGCCGAACACCACGGTGATGTCTTCCTGCGTCGGCGCGCCGGGCACTTCGGGCGGACCGCGCCGGCGCAGCACCGCATTGATGCGGGCCAGCAGTTCGCGTGGATTGAAGGGCTTGGGCAGGTAATCGTCGGCGCCCATTTCGAGACCGATGATGCGGTCCACATCCTCGGCCTTGGCGGTGAGCATGATGATCGGCGTCTTGTCGCCGGCACCGCGCAGGCGCCGGCAGATGGCCAGACCGTCCTCGCCGGGGAGCATCAGGTCGAGCACCAGCAGATCGAAGCGCTCGCGCATCCAGAGCTTGTTCATTGCCGTGGCGTCGGCCGCGACAAATACATTGAAGCCTTGCTCGGTCAGGTAGCGGCGGAGAAGGTCACGGAGTCGTTCGTCGTCGTCGACGACCAGCACGCGCTGGGACAAGGCCATATCGCCATCCTTTCTAGGTTTAGTCGCCCGATCCTACAAAGATAGCGATGCAGGTACGGGCAGGGGACAGTCAATCTGACAGGCTGTTACATGGCTTACCCGACTTGTGCCAGGGCTGGGAAAGGCCCCGCAAGTCGTCGGATAAACTCAAGCCATCGCAATTTTTCTCTCCTTTCGACATGAGCGACATGCAGGACTGCGAAGCTGTGACGGGCGGCGGATCGAAGGCGGGCGGCAGCGTCCGGGGGGTGATCGGCGCCGCAGTGGTCGCAATGATGCCGCTTGCCTCGGTTGGCGCCCAGCCGCCGGCGGATGCACGTCCCTGGGCCCAGGGCGAGCGCAGTGCGCTCCCGTCGGCAGCGGAGGCGATTGCGGCCCATGGCAGCAAGCTGATGCAGCGCACGCCGGGCAACCGGGTCGAAGGCGGCGAGCGTTCGGGATGGCGCCACGGCGATGCGATCGAGCCGCAGGCCCGGCCCACGCACGATTCGCTCAGCATCGAAGACCGGGCAATGCTCCGCCTTCACATCCGCGAACAGGGGCAGGCGGTCTACAAGCGCTGAGCGGGGCTCGCCTAGAATGGCGGGCTGATGTCCGACCACTCAACTTCCATCATTCTTGCGCTCGATACCTCGGGGCCCGTCACGGGTGTCGCGTTGCTCGCCGCCCACCGCCTGCGCGAACTCCAGCTTCCCGGCGGTCCCGAGGCTTCGCGGCAACTGCTGCCGCAGATCGTCGCCCTGCTGGCCGACGAAGCGCTTGCCCTCGATGCAGTCGACGCCATCGCCTACGGCGCCGGACCGGGCGCCTTCACCGGCATCCGCACTTCCGCCGCCGTGGCACAGGGTTTGGGCTTCGTGCTCGACGTCGATGTGCTGCCGGTCGGCACGCTCGATGCGCTGGCGAGTTCGGTCGCCGTCGGCGATCGGCGCTGGCTGCTCACCGTCATCGATGCGCGCATGGGCGAGCTCTATGCCGCGCTGTACCGGGCAACGCCCGGCGCAGGCGGCTGGCAGACGGTGCTCGATCCCTTCGTCGCCGCGGCTGATCGCGTGCTCGCCGAAATCGCCGACGCGATCGATCAACGCTGGGACGAGCTGGCCGTCGTGGGCGCAACCACGTTGTTGCCCGGGCTGTCGCCGCTGGCGCAAATTCATCCGGCATTGGGCGTGACGGCCGGTGCCATTGCCCGTCTGGCACGACAGATGCTGGCGGGCGGCCGCCGCTTCGCGCCCGAGTTTGCGCTGCCGGTGTATGTGCGCAACAAAGTCGCGCAGACGCTGGCCGAACGTTTCCCGCCGCAATCCTGAGATTTCGCATGGCCGCCGATCCGACCACCGTTCTGCCCGTGCTACGCGCGATGACCGAGGATGATGTGCCCGCCGTCATGCGCATCGAGAAGCAGGCCTATCCGTTTCCGTGGACCGCCGGCAATTTCGTCGACTCGATCCGCAATGGCTATCGCGCCGGCGTGGCCTGTCTCGGCGCCGATCCGATCGGCTATGTGGTGCTGCTGCCGGCGCTCGACGAGGCGCATCTGCTCAACATCACCATCGCGCCCGAGCACCAGCGTCAGGGTCTGGGTGGCTGGCTGCTGGAGCGCAGCATCGAGTTGGCGCGCGACGCCGGTGCCGCTTGCATGATTCTTGAAGTGCGGCCGTCCAACCTGCCGGCTCGGGCGCTCTACGACAAGCGCGGCTTTGCACAGATCGGCCTGCGCAAGGGCTACTACCCGAACGGCACCTTCCGCCGCGAAGACGCGATCGTGATGAGGCTGTGCTGGTGAGCGGCGATCCGCGCCGCGCCCGGCTGTTGGCGGAGCTGGGCATCGATGAATGGCAGCCGCGGGCGGTGCCGGCGAGCTTGGCGGCAGCGGTTCCGGTCGCGGCGGAGCTGGAGGTCTATGCGCCACCAGCGCCAGCCGAGCCTGTTGACGTCAGCGTCGCGGCGCAGGCCGATGCGATCGAGCCACCGCTGCCGGCCAGCGATCTGCCTGCCGACTTGCCTCCCGAGCCGCCGACCGTCGCCCCAGCCTCGGCCAGCGCGCAACGGCGCGCCGCCATCGCCGTCATGGACTGGTCGGCACTCGAAGCCGACGCCGCCGGCTGCACCGCCTGCTCGCTGTGCTCGACGCGCAAGAACGTGGTGTTCGGCGTCGGCACCCGACCGGCGCGGCTGCTGGTCATCGGCGAGGCACCCGGCGCCGACGAGGATGCGACCGGCACGCCCTTCGTCGGCCAGGCTGGCAAGCTGCTCGATTCGATGCTCGGCGCCATCGGCCTCGACCGCGCGCGCGACGTGTACATCGCCAACGTGCTCAAGTGCCGGCCGCCGCGCAACCGCGATCCACTGCCCGAGGAAGTGCAGGCCTGCTCGATGTATCTGGCGCGGCAGGCCGAGCTGCTGGCGCCGGCGGCGGTGCTGCTGGTGGGGCGGTTTGCCGCCCAGGCCATGCTCGGCAGCGATGCGCCAGTCGGCCAGATGCGCGGTCGCGTGCATCGGCTCGATCTGGGTGGGCGCCGCGTGCCGGCGGTCGTCAGCTACCACCCGGCCTATCTGCTGCGCAGCCCCGGCGAAAAGGCCAAGGCCTGGGCCGACCTGTGCCGCGCGGTCGAGGCGCTCAAGCAGGTCGGCGACTGACGCAGATGCGTCAGCGGCGCGATCCGCTCAGGAATGCCCGTCGGGGATCAGCGCCATCGCATCGTGCTCGCGCTGATTCTGCTGATGGCGCCGGATCACCATTTGCATGGCGGCGGCGACAAACAGCCCGAACACCGTGATGACCACGGTCACCGGCAGATCGAGCTTCACCAGCGCGGCATAGACGCAAAGCATGGTCAGCACACCGAGGTTTTCGTTGAAGTTCTGCACCGCGATGGAATGGCCGGCGCTCATCAGCACATGGCCGCGATGCTGGAGCAGCGCATTCATGGGCACGACGAAATAGCCGGCCATCACGCCGACCGCGAGCAGCAGCGCGCTGGAGATGACCAGCGCCCATTCGAAGGTCATGCCGCCGACGGTCCAGCCGCCGGCCGGCAGGATGCTGCGGTTGATGAGCGACAGCGCGATCACGCCAAAGCCCATCGCCGTGCCGACCGGCAGCACGCAGAGCGACTTGCGCAGCGGCACCCGCGCCGCCGCCCAGGCCGCGCCGAGCGCAATGCCCACCGCCACCACCGATTGCAGCATCGCGCCCTGCGACAGGTTGAGCCCGAGCGCCGACTCGGCCCAGGCCAGCACGATGAATTGCAGCGTCGCGCCAGCGGCCCAGAACAGCGTCGTCACCGCGAGCGAGATCTGCCCGAGCTTGTCGGCCCAGAGCACGCGGTTGCAATGCGCGAAATCGGCGATGAGCTTGAACGGATTGGTGTGCTGGCGTGGATAGCGCGCACCGGTATCGGGAATGCCGAAGTTGATCGCGGCGGCGGCCAGATACAGGAAGGCGACCACGCAGATCGCCGATTCGGCCGGCGAGTCGATGCCGGTATCGACGCCGGGCAGATCGAATGCGAGCAGCAGCGTGGAGATCTTGACCGACACCAGCGCGCCACCGACCACCACGCCGAGGATGATCGAGCTGACCGTCGTGCCCTCGATCCAGCCGTTGGCGGCCACCAGTTTTTCGGGTGGCAGCAGCTCGGTGAGGATGCCGTACTTGGCCGGCGAGTAGGCCGCTGCGCCCAGCCCCACCAGCGCGTAGGCGGCCAGCGGGTGGGCGCCGAAGAACATCGTGGCGCAGCCGGCGATCTTGATCATGTTGGTCCACAGCATGACCCGGCCCTTTGGGCGTGAATCGGCAAAGGCGCCGACGAAGGCCGCGAGCACCACATAGCTGAGGACGAAGGAGAACTTGAGCAGCGGGGTCATCCAGTCCGGCGACTCGGCCTCGCGCAGCAGCGCGATGGCCGCGATGAGCAGGGCATTGTCGGCAAGCGAACTGCAGAACTGCGCCGCCATGATGGTGTAGAAGCCACGCTTCATGAGGCGGAGTCGGGGGGAGAAAAGCGGAGGGCGCGCTGCAAGAGACGGGTCGGTATCGGGAGCGGTTGGAGCTGGGTTTGAGACCGGGCAGGGCGGCGTCGCGGCGTTATAGCACGAATGATGCGGCGTTCCGGACGGCGGCCGGCGCCGTTCCAGCATGCGCTGGCGGGCTCGGAAAATGCCTGAGGGACGGGGTCTAGAATCGGTTCCGCCTCACCTCCGACAACGCCGCTCGCACACGAAAACTCCTCCATGCCGCGTCCCATTCTTGCCACCGTCGACCCGGCTGCGGTCGCGCACAACCTGGCCCGCGTGCGGCAATGCGCGCCGCAATCGCGCGCCTGGGCCGTCGTCAAGGCCGATGCCTACGGGCACGGCATCGAAGCCGTCTACCCGGCGCTGGCCACGGCCGACGGCTTTGCCCTGCTCGAGATTGCCGAGGCGGCCCGGGTGCGCGCCTGCGGCTGGACCGGCCCGATCCTGCTGCTCGAAGGCTTCTTCGATGCCGCCGATCTGGCTGCCGTGCTGGAGCTGAAGCTCACGCCGGTCATCCATGACGATGCGCAGATCGATTTCCTTCTCGGCGCGCGGCCGGCGGCGCCGGTCGATGTGTTCGTCAAGTTCAATACCGGCATGAACCGGCTCGGCTATGCCGACGGTCGCGGCCGCAAGGCGGTCGAGCGGCTGCGCGCGGCCGGCAGCATCGGCACGGTCGGGCTGATGATGCATTTCCCAGAAGCCGATCTGCCCGACGGCGTCGTCGGTCCGCTGGCCCGTTTCGAGCGCGAGACCGCCGGGCTGCCGGGGCCGCGTTCGCTGGCCAATTCGGCGTCGGTGCTGCTGCATCCGGCCACGCATGCCGACTGGGTGCGGCCGGGCATCCTGCTCTACGGCGGTTCGCCGACTGGCGACCGCGACGGCCCGGCCTTCGATCTGCGGCCGGCGATGGAGCTGACCAGCGAGCTGATCGCGGTGCAGCAACTGGCGCCGGGCGAGGCGGTCGGCTATGGCCAGCGCTTCGTCGCGCAGCGGCCGACGCGCATCGGCATCGTGGCCTGCGGCTATGCCGACGGCTATCCGCGCCATGCGCCTGACGGCACGCCGGTGCTGATCGGCGGCGAGCGTTGCGCGCTTGCCGGCCGGGTGTCGATGGACATGCTGACGGTCGACATCACCGATGTGCCGCAAGCCGGCATCGGCAGCCGCGTGGAGCTGTTCGGTCGCGCGCTGCCGGTGGACGAGGTGGCGCGGCATTGCGGAACCATCGGCTATGAATTGATGTGCGCCGTCGCGCCGCGCGTGGCGCGGCGTGTGATTGCCGGAGGCAGCTGATGGCCAAGGCGCCGACCAAGCCCGGCAAGAGCCAGTACGTCTGCACCGAGTGCGGCGGCGTCGCGCCCAAATGGACCGGCCAGTGCCCGCATTGCCACGCCTGGAATTCGCTGAGCGAAGTGCCGGTCGAGGCGCCGGGCGCCAACCGCTTCGGCGGGCGCGGTCGGGCCGAAGGGCTGGTCGAGCCGGCGGCGGTGCAGCCGCTCGGCGCCATCGACGCGGTGGAAATGCCGCGCTTCTCCACCGGCAGCGAGGAGTTCGACCGGGTGCTCGGTGGCGGACTGGTGCCGGGCGGCGTGGTGCTGATCGGCGGCGATCCGGGCATCGGCAAGTCGACATTGCTGCTGCAGGCGCTCGCCTTCGTCAATGCCAACGGCCGGCGCGCGCTCTACATCAGCGGCGAGGAGAGCGGGGCGCAGATTGCGCTGCGCGCGCGCCGGCTCGGGCTGCTGGAAAGCACGGCCGGCGCGATGGAACTGCCGGTCGCATCCGAGATTCAGCTCGAGCGCATCGAGGCGACGATCGCTGCCCAGCGCGCCGAAGTGGTGGTGGTCGACTCGATCCAGACGCTGTTTTCCGAGGCGCTGAGCTCGGCGCCGGGCTCGGTGGCCCAGGTGCGCGAATGCTCGGCCCAGCTCACGCGCATGGCCAAGCGCGACGGCATCACCGTGGTGCTGGTCGGCCATGTGACCAAGGACGGCTCGCTGGCCGGGCCGCGCGTGCTGGAGCACATCGTCGACACGGTGCTGTATTTCGAGGGCGACACGCATTCGAGCTTTCGCCTCGTGCGCGCGTTCAAGAACCGCTTTGGCGCGGTGAATGAGCTGGGCGTGTTCGCGATGACCGATCGCGGCCTGCGCGGCGTGAGCAATCCGTCGGCGCTGTTTTTGAGCACGCACGACAAGCCGGTGCCGGGGTCCTGCGTGCTGGTCACGCAGGAGGGCACGCGGCCGCTGCTGGTCGAGATTCAGGCGCTGGTCGACAGCACGCATTCGCCGGCGCCGCGCCGGCTGTCGGTCGGGCTGGAGCAGAACCGGCTGGCGATGCTGCTTGCGGTGCTGCATCGGCATGCGGGCATTGCCGCCTTCGACCAGGATGTGTTCGTCAATGCGGTCGGCGGCGTCAAGATCAGCGAGCCGGCGGCCGATCTTGCGGTGCTCGCGGCGATCCATTCGTCGCTGCGCAACAAGCCGCTGCCGCGCGGGCTGGTGGTGTTCGGCGAGGTCGGGCTGGCCGGCGAAATCCGCCCGGCGCCGCGTGGCCAGGAGCGGCTGCGCGAGGCGGCCAAGCTCGGCTTCTCGATTGCGGTCATCCCCAAGGGCAATGCGCCCAAGGATGCGCGCGGCAAGTTCGAGGGGCTGGAAGTGCGCGCGGTCGACCGGCTCGACCAGGCGCTCGATGCGCTGCACGACTGAGCGCCGCGCCGCTTGAAACCGCCGGCCCGCGCCGCAACCTGAACGCATTCATCCAGAAAGAAGCCCCATGAGCGACACGATCAGCATCAAGAAGATTCTCGGCGGCAATGCGCGCCCGGCCGGCATCCTGCTCAAGCGGGCGCTGCCCATCGATCTCACGTCGGCCCAGCGCGCGACGCCGCAGCTCATAGTCGAGACGACTGCCGGCACGGTGGAACTGGCGCTCGAAGCGCCGGTGGCGGTCGGTGATGTGCTGCTCGACAGTCGCGGCGCGTTCTGGCTGGTCGGCGCGGCCGAGGAGGACGTGATCGCCATCGCCGGCCCGGCGCCGGCGCTGGCCCGACTGGCGGCGGCGCTCGGTGGCGAGCATGTGCCGCTGGCCGTCACCGACGACGGTCTGCTGATCCTGCCCGGCGTGGCGCCCGAGGCCTGGCTGGCCGGCTTTGGCGTGACCGCCAGCGCTGCCCGCGCCGCCTTCCGGCCCGAGGCGCCGGCGCCGATGAATCCGGTGCATGTGCATGACGAGCATTGCGGTTGCGGGCACGACCATGGGCACGATCACGCAGGGCATGACCACGGCCATGCCCATGCCCATGCCGATCACGGCCACCACGACCATGGTCACGAGCATCACGACCACGGGCACAAGCATCACGACCACGGCCACAAGCACGGCTGAGCCGGCGCTCAGTCCCAGACCGGCGCGAGACCCTCGGGATTGGTGAGGCGCTCGCCCCGGTCGAGGGCTGCGATGCTTGCCATGTCGGCATCGGTCAGCGCCAGTTGCTGCGCCAACAGATTGCTCGCGAGGTTCTCGCGCTTCGTCGACGACGGGATCACCGCATAGCCCAGTTGCAACGCCCAGGCCAGCACCACCTGTGCCGGCGTTGCGCCATGAGCTTCGGCAATCGCCAGGATGGCCGGCTCCTTCAGCGCCTTGCCGTAGGCCAGCGTCATGTATGACGTGATGTGGATGCCCTGGCTGCGTGCAAAGTCCACCAGCTTGCGGTTCTGCAGCACCGGATGCAGCTCGATCTGGTTGGTCGCGATGGCATCGGCGCCGACGGCGGCAATCGCCTCGCGCAGCAGCGCGATGTTGAAGTTGGACACGCCGATCAGCCGCGTCAGCCCTTCGGCCTTCGCCTGCGCCAGCGCACCCATGAACTCGGCCACTGGCACCGCATTGCCCGGTGATGGCCAGTGGATGAGCGTCAGGTCCACCTGGTCGGTCCTCAGCTTGGCGAGGCTGTCCTTCAGGCTCGGGATGAGCTTGTCGCCAGCGTAGTTGGCGGTCCAGATCTTGGTGGTGAGGAAGAGATCGGCCCGGGGCACGCCGCTGTCGGCAATGGCCTGGCCAACCTCGGCCTCGTTTCCGTAAATCTGCGCGGTGTCGATCAGGCGATAGCCGAGGTCGAGGCCGTTGCGCACCGAGTCGATGACGACCTGACCCGTGAGGCGGAAGCTGCCGAGGCCGAACGGCGGAATGAGGCTGGCTTGCATGGCATTTCCTTGCTGGTGGACGAGAGAAAAGGCGTTCAGTCGCGGGCCGGCATGAGGCGGGACCCGAGCGGAGCGGTGTCGCGGCGCCGGTCGAGCGCGCCGCTCCAGTACGTGAGGGCCAGTGCGAGCAGCACTGCGAGCGCGCCGATCCACGGCGTATGCATGAGCCCGAGGTGGGCCACGATCAGCCCGCCGACCCAGGCGGCGCCGGCGATCCCCAGGTTGAAGGCGGCGATGTTCAGCCCGGAGGCCACGTCCACGGCCTGCGGCGTGAAGCGCCCGGCCTGCTTCACCACATAGACCTGAAGCCCGGGCACGTTGCCGAAGGCCACCGCGCCCCAGGCCATCACGGTGATGAGCGCCAGCCACTTGTGCGGCGCGCTGAAGTTGAGCGCCAGCAGCACCGTCGCCAGCAGGCCGAAGATGATCTTGAGCGCCGGAATCGGCCCGAGCCGGTCGGCCAGCCGGCCGCCCCACAGATTGCCGGCCGCCACCGACACGCCGTACACCAGCATCACCCAGCCCACCGCGCCGGTGCTGAAGCCCGACACCTCGGTGAGGATGGGCGCGAGGAAGGTGAACGGAATGAAGCTGCCGCCGTAGCCGATGGCGGTCTTGGCGTACACCAGCAGCAGGCGCGGCTCGACCAGCACCCTGGCTTGCTGCGCGAGCGATGCCGGCGCGGCGTGGCGGATGTTGGCCGGCACGAACACCCAGCTGCCGACAAAGGCCAGCACTCCGAGTGCCGACACCGCCAGGAAGGTCTCGCGCCAGCCGAAGTGCTGGCCGATGAAAGTGCCGAGCGGCACGCCGGTGACGAGCGCCACCGTCAGCCCGGTAAACATGGTGGCGATCGCGCTGGCGGCTTTCTCCTTCGGCACCAGGCCGGTGGCGAGGGTTGAGCCGATCGAGAAGAACACGCCGTGCGCCAGGCCGGTAAGCACGCGCGCCGCGATCAGCGAGGCGTAGCCCGGTGCCTGCCAGGCCAGCAGGTTGCCGAGGGTGAACAGCGCCATCAGGCCGAGCAGCAACTGCTTGCGCGGCAGCCGGCCGGTGAGTGCGGTGAGCAGGGGCGCGCCGACCGCCACGCCAAGCGCATACAGGCTGACCAGCAGGCCCGCCGACGGCAGGCTGATGCCGAGGTCGGTGGCAACGGTGGGCAGCAGGCCGACGATCACGAACTCGGTCGTGCCGATGGCAAAGGCGCTGAGCGTCAACGCAAAGAGGGCGAGAGGCATGTCGAACTCCGAAGGAATGCGGCGGAGTGTGGGATGCGCTCTCTTGCAGAAACAGACGGTTGTCGGCAGATGACTCTTGCGTCAGAGTCAACAGTCAGCCAGTGCCGACGAGCTCCGATCTCCGCGATGAAAACCACGCTCGATGAATTGCAGGCCCTTGTTGCGGTGATCGATGCCGGCTCCATCACCGCCGCCGCGGCGCGGTTGAACCAGACCGTCTCGGGCGTCAGCCGTGCGCTTGGCCGGCTGGAGAACAAGCTCGATGCCACGTTGCTGCGCCGCACCACGCGACGGCTCGAACTGACCGAGGAGGGGAGCGCCTTCCTGGCCCATGCACGCACCATCCTCGCTGCGGTGGATGCGGCCGAGGAGCAGATGGCAGCGCGCCGCGAACAGCCCGCCGGCCGGCTGCGCGTGAATGCGGCGACGCCCTTCATGCTGCACAGCGTGGTGCCGCTGGTGCCGGCGTTCCGGCGCGCCTATCCGCGGATCGCGCTCGAACTCGATACCGATGAGCTCAACATCGACTTGCTCGAACGCCAGACCGACATCGCCATCCGCATCGGGCCGCTGCGCAATTCCACGCTGCATGCACGGCCGCTGGGCACCAGCCGGCTGCGCGTGCTGGCCAGTCCGGGCTATCTCGCCGAGCGCGGAACGCCGTTGACCGTGGCGAGTCTGGCCGACCATGTGCTGCTGGGCTTTACCCAGCCCGAGTCGCTCAACCGCTGGCCCTTGCGCAGCGAGCAGGGCGACGAATGGCCAGTGGCGCCGGCCATTCTGGCGTCGAGTGGCGAGACGCTGCGCCAGCTGGCCTTGCAGGACGCCGGCATCGTCTGCCTGTCCGATTTCATGACGGCTGCCGACCGCGAGCGCGGCGCACTGGTGCAGCTGCTGGGGCCCGACACCGCCGATGTGCGGCAGCCGATCAACGCCGTGTACTACCGCAACACCCAGCTCGCGGCGCGGATTGCCTGCTTTCTGGACTTTGTGGCCGAGCGGCTGGCCGCCATGCGCTGAAGCGCGTCAGCCGGCCGCCAGCAGCGCGTCGATGCGCGCGAGATGCGGCTGCTTCTCGGCCTCGGGCAGGAAGGCGGCCTCGATGGAATTGCGCGCCAGCTGCGCCACCTCGGCGCGCGTCAGGCCGAGCGCCGCGGCGGTCTGGCGATAGTTCTCCAGCACATAGCCGCCGAAATAGGCCGGGTCGTCGGAGTTGACCGTGACCGCCACGCCCTGGTCGAGCATGGTCTTGAGGTTGTGCTCGGCCAGCGTCCTGAACACGCAGAGCTTGACGTTGGACAGCGGGCAGACGGTGAGCGGCATGCGCTCGGCCACCAGCCGGGCCATCAGCGCCGGGTCTTCCAGGCTGCGCACGCCGTGGTCGATGCGGCTCACCTTGAGCAGATCGAGCGCCTCGTACACGTAGGCCGGCGGGCCTTCCTCGCCGGCATGGGCGACGGTCAGATAGCCGAGCTCGCGGGCGCGCGCGAACACGCGCTCGAACTTGCTCGGCGGATGGCCGACCTCGCTCGAATCGAGGCCGACGGCGGTGATCCAGTCGCGCCAGGGCGTGGCGGCCTCCAGCGTGGCGAAGGCGTCTTCCTCGCTCAGGTGGCGCAGAAAGCACATGACGAGCCGCGAACTGATGCCGAACCGGGCGGCGGCGGCGTCGAGCGCGCGCTTGAGGCCGGGCATGAACACCTCGAAGCCGATGCCGCGCGCGGTATGGGTCTGCGGATCGAAGAACAGCTCGGTGTGCACCACGCCGTCGGCCTGGGCGCGTTCGAGATAGGCCCAGGTCATGTCGTAGAAGTCCTGCTCGTCGCGCAGCACGTCGGCGCCGGCGTAGTAGATGTCGAGGAAGGACTGGAGATCGCTGAAGTCGTAGGCGGCACGCAGCGCCTCGACGCTCGGGTACTTGAGCGCGACGCCGTGCTTGCCGGCGAGGCGGAACACGGTCTCCGGTTCGAGCGAACCCTCGATGTGCAGATGCAGTTCGGCCTTGGGCAGGGCGCGCAGGAAGTCGTCGTTCATGGCTGGCTCGCGGAAGAGAAGGGCGGCGAAAGCGCGAAGTTTGCTTGAGCCGGACTGCGCATGGGCATCGGCCGACCGGCGTGCGCTGTCATCGATCGATACCGATGCCGCCTCGGCAGCTTGCGATGATGCGCTGCAACACCGCTCCTCCCTTCATAACGAGAACGCCATGCACGACTCACTCCTGCCGCACACCTTCAGCGCGCTGTCGATGACGGCGCACAGCTTTCACCGGCTGGCCGCGAGCCGCTGGGCCTGCGCCGAGCCGCAGGCGCGGCTGATCTGCGCCCACGGCCTCACGCGCAACCGGCACGACTTCGAGCCGCTGGCGCGCGCGCTGCAAGCCGAGATCGAGGTGCTGAGCTTCGATTTCAGCGGCCGGGGCGACAGCGACCGGCTGGCCGCGCCGAGCGATTACGGCTTTGCCCAGTACGAGATGGATGCGCTGGCGGTGCTGTCGGCGATCGAGCATCGCGCGGCGGCCTGGCCCACGGCGCAGCGGTCGCACGGCCCCGAGCCGCAGGCGCGGGTGCGCCATCACAAGCCCAACTGGTGGCAGCGGCTGCTCGGCTTTCGGCCGCCGCTGGTGCTGGGCGGCGAGGAGGCGCCCGAGCCGGCGCGTCATCCGCGCGGCCGGCTGCCGACGGTCTGGCTCGGCACCTCGATGGGCGGCCTGGTGGGCCTGATGCTGGCGGCGCGCGCCAACACGCCGATCGATGCGCTGGTGCTCAACGACGTGGGCCCGATGGTGCCGTGGACCGGCATCTCGCGGCTGGCCAGCTATGTGGGCCGGCACACGCGCTTCGACACCCAGGAAGAGGTCGAGGCGCATCTGCGCGACGTCTGCCGTGACTTCGGCCCGCTCACCGACGAGCAGTGGGCGACGCTCGCCGCCACCAGCGCCGAGGCCGACGGCAAGGGCGGCCATGCGCTGCGCTACGACCCGGCCATCGCGCGCGGGCTGGCGCTGGGCGGCGGGCTGTTCGGCCGTACCGGCCTGCGCTGGTGGGAGGGCGTCGACCTCTGGCATCTGTGGGAGCAGGTGCATTGCCCGGTGCTGGTGCTGCGCGGCGCCGAGTCGGACATCCTGCCCGAGGCGGTCGCGCGCGAGATGCAGCGGCGCAAGCCGCAGACGCGCGTCGTGGAGTTCGCCGGCGTGGGCCATGCGCCGGCGCTGGTCGATGCGGCGCAGATCGCCGAGGTGCGCCGCTTTGTGCTGGAGCAGGCGGCGCGGGCGCCGGCGCGCGCCGAGCCGCCGCTCGGTCAGCTGCGGCCGCTCAGCGCTTGAGCTTGGCGAAGGCCGCCGCCATCGCCGAACCGGCCGCCGGGCCGGCATCGCGCGAGCTGCGCTGTTGCGCGCCCGGGCCATCGCGGCGTGCGCCGCCGCCGTTGCGCGAACCGCGATCCTCGCCACGCGCGCCACCGGCCGCCGGCTTGGCGCCGATCTCGTCATCCAGCCGCATCGTCAGCGCGATGCGCTTGCGCGGCAGGTCCACTTCCATGACCTTCACGCGCACGATGTCGCCGGCCTTCACCACCTCGCGCGGGTCCTTGATGAACTTGCTCGACATGGCCGAGATGTGCACCAGCCCGTCCTGGTGCACGCCGATGTCGACGAAGGCGCCGAAGGCCGCCACGTTGGTGACGGTGCCCTCCAGCACCATGCCCGGCTGAAGGTCGCGCAGGTCTTCCACGCCTTCGCGGAACTCGGCCACCTTGAACGAGCCGCGCGGATCGCGGCCCGGCTTTTCCAGCTCGGTGAAGATGTCCTTCACCGTCGGCAGGCCGAAGCGCTCATCCACGAACTGCTCGGGCCGCAAGCCCGCCAGCGCCGCGCCCTGGCCCATCACCTCGCGCAGGCTTTTCTGGATGCGCGCGAGGATGCGTTCGACCACCGGATAGGCCTCGGGATGCACGGCCGACGCGTCGAGCGGCTGCTCGCCGTCGGTCACGCGCAGAAAGCCCGCCGCCTGCTCGAAGGTCTTGGCGCCGAGCCGCGACACTTCCTTGAGCGCGGCGCGGCTGCGGAACGGGCCGTGCTGCTCGCGGTGCGCCACGATGTTGCGTGCCACGGTCTGGTCGAGGCCGGACACATAGGCCAGCAGCGGCGCGCTCGCGGTGTTCACGTCCACGCCGACCGCGTTCACGCAATCCTCCACGACGGCGTCGAGCTTTTCGCCGAGCTGGCGCTGGTTCACGTCGTGCTGGTACTGGCCCACGCCGATGGCCTTGGGCTCGATCTTGACGAGTTCGGCCAGCGGGTCCTGCAGCCGCCGCGCGATGGAGACGGCACCGCGCAGGCTCACGTCCAGCTCCGGAAATTCCTTCGCCGCGAATTCCGACGCCGAGTAGACCGACGCACCGGCCTCGCTCACGACCACGCGCGTCAGATGCAGCTCGGGCAGCTTGGCGATGAGTTCATCGGCCAGCTTCACCGTCTCGCGCGAGGCGGTGCCGTTGCCGATCGCGATCAGCTCGGCGTTGAAGCGCCTGGCGAGCGCGGCGACGCTTGCGAGCGCGCCGTTCCAGTCGCGGCGCGGCTCGTGCGGATAGATGGTGTCGGTGGCCAGCAGCTTGCCGGTCGCATCGACGACCGCGACCTTGCAGCCGGTGCGCAGGCCCGGGTCGAGCCCGATGGTCGCGCGCATGCCGGCCGGCGCGGCCAGCAGCAGGTCCTTGAGGTTCTGACCGAACACGCGGATGGCCTCGGCGTCGGCCTTCTCGCGCAGTTCGCCGAGCAGTTCGGTTTCGAGGCCGGGTTGCAGCTTCACGCGCCAGGCCCAGCGCACGACGCTCGCCAGCCAGGCGTCGCCCGGGCGCACCGTGGCCGCGCGCCGTACGCCGACCACCGCCGCGACGATGGTTTCGCAGGGATGCGGCTGCTTGGCTTCGACCAGCGCCTCGGCCGCATCGTCGAGCGTGAGCGCAATGCCCAGCAGCCCGGCCTGCCGGCCGCGAAAGATGGCGAGCGCGCGGTGCGAGGGCACGGTGCGCCAGGTTTCGGCGTAGTCGAAGTAGTCGCGGAACTTGTCGGCGGCGGTGGCGTCCTCGGCGCGCTTGGCTTCGACCACCTTCGAGCGCACCACGCCTTCGGTGCGCAGCTTGTCGCGCAGGCGGGCGAGCAGGTCGGCGTTCTCGGCAAATTCCTCGGCCAGGATGTCGCGCGCGCCGTCGAGCGCGGCCTTGGCGTCGGCGACCGCCTCGGTGATGAAGGCGGCGGCCTCGGCTTGCGGATCGAGCGTCGGGTCGGCAAACAGCTTGCGCGCCAGCGGTTCCAGGCCGTTCTCGCGCGCGATCTGCGCCCGCGTGCGACGCTTGACCTTGTAGGGCAGGTAGAGGTCTTCGAGCGTCTGCTTGGTATCGGCGGCGGCGATGGCGGCCGTGAGTTCCGGCGTCAGCTTGCCCTGCTCATTGATGCTCGCCAGCACGGCGGCGCGGCGGTCTTCCAGCTCGCGCAGATAGACCAGACGCTCGGCCAGCAGGCGCAATTGCGTGTCGTCGAGCCCGCCGGTCACTTCCTTGCGATAGCGCGCGATGAAGGGAACGGTGGCGCCTTCGTCCAGCAGGCCGATCGCCGCCCGGGCCTGTTCAGGTCGCGCGCCAAGCTCGATTGCAAGCTGGGCGATAATCCGCGCCTCGGTCTGTTCCGGTCTGCGATCTTGTTCCTGAGCCATCCAATACCTCTTTCCCGTCGGGCTGCTGCAAAGGGCGCGCATTGTGCCATGGCGGTTTTGGCCGTTTTTGCGCTCGTTTCCCCTGCGCAGGCGGCCGCCGAAGGCGATCCGATCCAGGCCCCGGCCACGGTCGTGAGCCGCGATTTCCCGCCCAACAGCTTTGGCGGCGAAGGCCGCATCGCCGCCGCGCGCGCCGCGGTCGAGCAGGCCCGGCACAGCGTCGCCTGGGCTGTCTACGACGCCGAAGTCGCCTGCCACCGCCGCTTCCTCGTCTCGAACTGCCTGCGCGACGTCAAGCTGCGCGCCCGCAGCGCCTATGGCGAATTGCGCGAGGTGGAGCTGGGCGCCGTCCGCACCGAGCGCGAGGCCGCCGACCGTGATCGCCAGCAGGCGCGCGACCGTGCCGCCGCCGAGGCCCTGGCCGGCAGCGAAACCGCCCGCGTCCGGGCCGAGCAGGATCAGGCCGATCTGGCGCGGCGCCAGGCCGAATCCGAACGCGCCCGGACCGAATTCGACGCTGCCGCGCCGGCGCGCGAACGCAATGCCGATGCCGAACTGCGCCGCCGCGCCGAGCGCGAGGCCGCGCGCGACAAGGCCATCGCCGAGCAGGCCGCGCAGCGCGCCGCCGCCCAGCGCGACTACGAGCGCAAGCAGACCGAGGCCCGCGCCCGGCAGGAAGAAATGGCGCGCCGCCGCGCCGAGCGTCAGGGCAATGCCAGCCCGGCACCCGCCGCCTCAGACGCGCAGCAGTGAGCGAGTCGATTCAGGCAGCGTCGTTTTCCAGCAACTTCACGATGGCAAAGGTGCAGTTGTCACCCTTGCCGCGGGCTCGGTAGCGCGCGTGCTCGATCAGCGATTCGGACGCTTCTCGGGCCGATCCGGCGGTGACCATCTGGCCGAGTTCCTCGTCGGAAAAGTAATGCCAGAGCCCGTCGGTGCAGAGCAGAAAACTGTCGCCGGCGGCAATGTCGCGGGTTTCTCCGAAATCGATGACCGGCGGCTTTTCGGTGCCGAGCGCACTTGTCAGTACGTGCCCCATGCGATGGTGGGCCGCGCCTTCGCGATCGAGTTTTCCAATCCGGATCAAGTGCTCGACATAGGAATGATCGGTGGTGCGGAATTCGAGCTTCGATCCCTTGAAGTAGTACAGGCGCGAATCGCCGACATGGGCCCAACTCACCAAATCGGGCTGGATCACCATTGCGGCGAAAGTGCTGTGCGGTTCTTTCTCGGCGGTGGCGCCCGTCAGCTGAATGACGGTATGCGCTTCGCGGATGATTTCGGCGAGAAGATCGGGAACCGACTGATGCGCCGGATTGAAGTCGTCGAAAAGCGTGCGCGAGGTGGAAAGCACTTGCTCTGCCGCCAGCGCACCGCCGGTGCGCCCGCCCATGCCGTCGGCCACCACGGCCAGCGCGCAGCCCGAGGCACGGCGGCTGGTGAACACGCCGGCCCGATCCTGCTGCTCGCGCCGATCGCCGATATGCTGGCCGATGCACGCCGACAACAGAAAACGCGCCGAACCCAGTCGTGACGGAAGATGTTGCGGCGTGGTGCGACGCAGCGAAGGCATTACGCTTTCCTCACCGGGCACAATTGCGGAGTTGGACGGATATTGTCGGGGCGCCATCATTGGCACAGCGTTTCCAGCATGGCAGTCAATCAAATACACGAACCGGAGGCCGGTCTTGGCAAAAGATCTGGATGCAATCGCGAAGCAAATCATCGAATTGCAAATCGAGCACCGCGATCTCGACGATGTGATCACGCGGCTTTGCGCTACGCCGGTCCAGGATGAACTTCAAATTCGTCGCCTGAAGAAGAGAAAACTGCAAATCAAGGATCAGATCACCTGGTTGCAGATCCAGTTGACGCCGGACATTCCAGCATAGCGATGCCCGGTCGCGCGTGATTTCGCTCACTAGGCGTTGCGACGATTAAAACGTGATTCGACCGCTTTTCAAACAATCGCTTCGCCCGTAAGGGGTATAGCCACCGCCGACTGGAAAACTCCCTGGTGACCGATTCGGAACTTCCTCCCAGCGAAACCGCTCCGCCGCCTGTCGTGTCGCCCGGCGCGCACGATGCGGAGGTCGAGCGGCTGTTCGCCGCCGACGGTCCAGTCGCGCAGGCCGCAGGTGGTTATCGGCCGCGTGCGGCACAACTGGAGCTGGCCAAGGCGATCGCCGAGGCGATCGCGCAGCGCGGCGCGCTGGTGGCCGAGGCCGGCACTGGCACCGGCAAGACCTTCGCCTATCTGGCGCCGGCGCTGCTGTGGGGCGGCAAGGTCATCGTGTCGACCGGCACCAAGACCTTGCAGGACCAGCTCTATCACCGCGACCTGCCGGCGGTGCGCAAGGCGCTCAACGTGCCGGTGACGGTGGCGCTGCTCAAGGGGCGCGCCAACTATGTGTGCCACCACCATGCCCGGCGCGCGCTCGACAGCGGCCAGTTCGGCACCCGCGAGGAAGTCGCGCAGCTGCGCCGCATCCGCAGCTTCATGCTCACCACGCTCACCGGCGACAAGGCCGAACTGGCGTCCGTGCCCGAAGGCTCGCCGGTCTGGGCCCAGGTCACCTCCACGCGCGACAACTGCATCGGCACCGAATGCGCCGATCACAAGGACTGCTTCGTGATGAAGGCGCGCCGCGAGGCGCAGCAGGCCGATGTGATCGTCGTCAACCATCACCTGTTCTTCGCCGACCTGATGCTGCGCGACGAAGGCATCAACGAGCTGCTGCCGGCGGCCAACACGGTCATCTTCGACGAGGCGCATCAGCTGCCCGATACCGCGACGCTGTTCTTCGGCGAGTCGCTCGGCAGCTCGCAATTGCTGGAGCTGTGCCGCGACACGGTCGTCGAGGGGCTGGCGTCGGCGCGCGACGCGGCGCGCTGGCCCGAGCTGGTGGCGCCGCTCGAAAAGGCGGTGCGCGATCTGCGCCTGAGCCTGCCCGGACCGACCGGTGGCCAGACCCGCGCCGCATTCAAGCTGGCCGCGAGCCAGGTGGCGGTCGCGTCGCCGTTCTGGCCGGCGCTCGACGAGCTGAGCCGCCAGCTCAGGAACGTGTGCGCTGCGCTCGACGATCAGGCGGTGCGCAGCGAGGAGCTGGAAGCGCTGGCGCGGCGCGCCAACGAGCATGCCGCCCGGCTCGCGCAATGGCGCAGCGAAGCCGGCCTGCCCGCTGAGCCGCCCGAAGACGAGAGCGAAGCGCCGACCGCCGTGCTGCCGCTCGAAGGCGGCGAGGCCGCTTCCGACGACCCCGACGACGCGGCCGACGACGACAAGCGCAGCAACTGGGTCTGCTGGATCGACGTGTTCGCGTCGAGCATCCAGCTGCACCGCTCGCCGCTGTCGGTGGCGCGCATCTTCCGGCGCGAGCGCGAGGGCTCGCAGCGCGCCTGGATCTTCACCAGCGCCACGCTCGCGGTGAAGCGCGACTTCAGCCATTTCACGCGCCGCATGGGTCTCGACGACGCGCGCGCCGAATCCTGGCCAAGCCCGTTCGACTATCCGAACCAGGGCCTGCTCTATGCGCCGCCCGGTCTGCCCGAGCCGCAGCATCCCAATTACATCGAGGCGGTGGTCGAGGCTGCCTGGCCGCTGATCGAGGCGGCGGGCGGGCGCGCCTTCTTGCTCTGCACCACGCTGCGCGCGGTCGACAAGGCGGCCGATCTGCTGCGCATCCGGCTGGAGGAGGCGCGCATCCGGCTGCTCAAACAGGGCGACCTGTCGCGCGGCGAGCTGCTCGAGACTTTCCGCAAGTCGGAGCGCGCGCTGCTGATCGGCAGCCAGAGCTTCTGGGAAGGCATCGATGTGCGCGGCGATGCGCTGTCGCTGGTCATCATCGACAAGCTGCCGTTCGCGCCGCCCGACGATCCGGTGCTGGCGGCGCGACTGGCCAAGCTCACCGCCGACGGCGGCAACGCCTTCGCGCACTGGCAGCTGCCAGAGGCGGTCATCACGCTCAAGCAGGGCGCCGGCCGACTGATCCGCAGCGAAACCGATTGCGGCGTGCTGATGATTTGCGACCCGCGGCTCATCTCGAAGCCCTATGGCAAGCGCATCTGGCAGAGCCTGCCGCCGTTCCGTCGCACCCGGGTGCGCGACGAGGCCATCGGCTTCCTGCGCGACTGCCTCGCGCCACGCGGCTGACAACAAAAAAGCCGCGCCATGACAGCAGCGGCTTTTTCGGGGGTGGCTCAGGCGCGACGCCTTACCAGAACTGCCACCAGCGCTTGTCCGGCGTCGGCAGGCCGTTCTTCAGATACAGGCTGTTCGGGAAGTTCTGCGCCAGCACGCGGCCCACGTCGTCGCGCTGCTGTTCCATGCCGAGTCGCTCGTAGGACGCGAACATGAGATAGAGCGCCTCCTCGTTCGACAGCGTGGTCTGGAAGTCGCTGATCGCGGTCTGCGCGCGGTTGAGCGCCGCCACATAGGCACCGCGCCGGTAGTAGTAGCGCGCCACATGCAGCTCATAGGCCGCCATCGCATTGACCAGCCAGCGCATGCGCGCGCGGCCATCGTCGGAGTAGCGCGAGTCGGGATAGCGCTCGACCAGTTCGCGGAAGGCGTCGAAGGAATCGTGCAGTGCCTTGGTGTCGCGCTCGGTCGGATCCTGGCGCGAGATGCGGCTGAGGAAGCCGCTGCCGTCATTGAAATTGACCAGCCCGCGCAGATAGAACATGTAATCGGCGTTGGGATGGTTGGGGTACTGCTTGACGAAGCGGTCGATGGTCGCGAGCGACTGGGCGATGTCGCCGCTTTTCCACTGCGCATAGGCCTGATCCATCATCGACTGCTGCGCAATGCGCCCGAAGGGATAGCGCGACTGGATCTGGTCGTACTTCTTGCTCGCTGCATCCCAGGCGCCGCCGCTCAGGTCTTCCTTGGCGTCGGCATACAATTCCTCGGCGCTCTGGTTTTTCTTGGGTGTGCTGCCGCAGGCGCCCAGGCCCGCAATCATCGCGACAACCAATACCGCCCGCGCCGCGCTGCGCATCCAGATTGCCTGCCGCGCCTTGTCGGACCGGCTTGCGCCGCCCCGCGTGATCCGCTCCGCCATTCGAGTACAACCCGTTCAACAAAAGCGCCGAGTATAGAGGACCGATGGTGATCAATTTCGGCACGGCTAGCGCCGCAATTCCGGGCCCCGACGATGCCGAAAGCGACGACGACCAGGTCTGGTCGGCCAGCGCCCACGGCGTCGCGCCGCTCATTGCGCTTGCCCCCATGGACGCCGCCGGCGAGCGCATCGACCGCATCGCCGCCCAGCTGTTCTCCCAGCATTCGCGTGCCCGCATCCAGGCCTGGATCGAGGACGGCCGCCTGTCCATCGACGGCAAGCCGGCCAATGCCCGCAGCAAGCTGCGCGGCGGCGAGCAGCTCAGCCTCGATCCGGCGCCCGATCCGGCGTCGATGGCCTTTTTGCCCGAGCCGATCGACTTTCCGGTGCTGTACGAGGACGCGACGGTCATCGTCATCGACAAGCCGGCCGGGCTGGTCGTGCATCCGGCGGTCGGCAACTGGTCGGGCACGCTGCTCAATGGACTGCTGCACCGCTATCCCGAGCTGCGCGCGCTGCCGCGCGGTGGCATCGTCCACCGGCTCGACAAGGACACGTCGGGGCTGATGGTGGTGGCGCGCACGCCCGAGGCCCAGACCGATCTGGTGCGCCAGTTGCAGGCGCGCAGCGTGTCGCGGCGCTATCTGGCGCTGTGCTGGGGCCGACCGGCCAGCCGCAGCGTCGATGCCGCCATCGGCCGCGATCCGCGCGAACGCACGCGCATGGCCGTGGTGTCGCACGGCAAGCCGGCGGTCACGCACATCAACTGCGTCGCCACGGTCGATTTCGACGCGGCCGGCGGGCCGGTCAGCCTGATCGAATGCCGGCTCGAAACCGGTCGCACGCATCAGATCCGCGTGCATGCGTCGCATATCGGCTTTGCGCTCATCGGCGACCCGGCCTACGGCAATCCGCGCCGCACCCGGCTCGACCGCGAACTGCTGCCGCATCAGGCGCTGCATGCCTGGCGGCTCGCCTTCGATCATCCGGCCGACCAGTCGCGGCCTGAACTCCACACCGCGCCCCCGGCCGACTTCGTCGCGCTGGCCGAGCGTCTGGGCCTTGCTTCGGCGCTCGCCGCCCTCGGCGATGACTGAGCACAGCGCGCCGCCGCTGCTGCATCCCGACTGGCCGCTGCCTGACCGTGTGCGCGCCTGCTGCACCACGCGGATCGGCGGCGTCAGTACCGGCGCCTATGGCGGTGCGGACGGGCAGGGCGGACTCAACCTCGGTACGCATGTCGGCGATGCCCCGGCGGCGGTGGCGGCCAACCGCCAGACCGTGACCAGGCTCGCACTCGACGGTGCGCAGCCGGTCTGGCTGGAGCAGGTACACGGCACCGAGGTGATCGAACTGGACGGCAGCAGGCCGGCAGCGCCGCCGCGCGCCGACGGCGTGTGGACGCGGCGTCCCGGTCTCGCCTGCACGATCATGACTGCCGACTGCCTGCCGGTGCTCATCGCCGACCGTCAGGGGCGTGCGGTCGGCGCGGCGCATGCCGGCTGGCGCGGGCTGGCAGACGGTGTGCTTCAGGCCACCGTCGCCGGCATGCGGGCAGGCCTTGCGCCGTTGTCGCTCGATCTCGTCGCCTGGATCGGTCCGCACATCGGCCAGCCGGCCTTCGAGGTCGGCGGAGAGGTGCGCGAAATCTTTCTGGACCGCATGGCGGATTGCGATGCCGCATTCGTGCCCGGCATCGGCGGACGCTGGCACGCCGATCTCGCCGCGCTCGCGACCCGGGCGCTGAGGGAGGCCGGCGTGACCGTCGTGCTGCGCGACAAGGCTTGCACCGTGCGCGACAAAGAACATTTCTATTCGTACCGGCGCGATGGAACGACTGGACGGATCGCGAGCTTCATTTGGCTGGCGACTTGATCTTTCTCACGCGCCGGCTTCGTCATTCTGGTTAGTGTCCGCCTCGCGACTTCGGCGTGCCTGTTGCAAACGCCGATGTGGACCGCCAAAGATATACATGAATATCCCGAGTGGCAGCGCGCCATAAAAGACGAAAGTCAGTACCCCACCGACTACCGACGTGGTGATTGCTTCCGCACTCCCCATCAGGAGCGTTACGAATAACCATGCAATTGCAATGATGTACATTTATCTTGGAATGACTCTTGTTCCGCACATGCCGCCGGCCATCCTGCGCAGCAGCTAATTCGCGTAGTACAACACGGAGACGACCGCATGGCCAACCCGCACACCGCTTCCTCCGAAGCCACGCCCAAGGCATCCACTTCCGCTTTTGGCGCATTTCCCGCCAATCCCTTCAAATTCGATGCGGCAGCCATGACGGCGCCATGGTCGCAATTCACGCAAATGGTCGGCAGCGCCGGCACGCCCGGCGGCCCGGCCGCCCAGGACTGGCTCAAGAAACTCATCGAGCCGTCCAAGCTGGCGGAAATCCAGTCCGATTACATGCGCGAGCTGGGCGAGCTGATGCGCGCCAACTGGCCCGCCGGCAATGCTGAAAACACTGCTGCGCCCAAGGGAAAACCCGTCGCCGACCGCCGTTTCCAGGCGCCCGAGTGGAACGACGGCGGAACCTACGAAATGCTGTCGCGCATCTACATGCTCAATGCGCGCACGCTCACCCGGCTGGCAGAAGCCGTCGATGCCGAGCCGCGCGTCAAGCGCCGCATCAGTTTTGCGGTCAGCCAATGGGTCGATGCAATGTCGCCAGCCAATTTCCTCGTGACCAATCCGGAAGCGCAGCGAAAGTTGGTGGAAACGCGCGGTGAAAGCCTGCGGTCAGGAATTGCGAATCTGATTGGCGATGTTTCAAAGGGTCGCATTTCAATGACCGACGAATCCAAATTCGAGGTCGGCGTCAATGTGGCGACCACTCAGGGCTCGGTGGTATTCGAATCCGAGCTGTTCCAGCTGATTCAATACACGCCGCTCACCGGAGAAATCGACAAGCGTCCGCTTCTCATGGTGCCGCCCTGCATCAACAAGTTCTACATTCTCGATCTGCAACCCGAGAATTCGATTGTCCGTTACATGCTTGAGCAGGGTCATCCCGTATTCATGCTCAGCTGGCGCAATCCCACCAAGGAATGCGGCAACTGGTCCTGGGCTGATTACGTGGAGCGCGGCGTGATTTCCGCGATCGAGACCACGGCGGCAATTGCGGCCGAAACCACCGGTGCCGACAAGATCAATCTGCTGGGCTTTTGCGTCGGCGGCACCTTGTCGGCGTCGGCGGTGGCGGTGCTGGCCGCGCGTGGCAGGCAGCCGGTGGCCAGCCTCACGCTGCTGACCACGCTGCTCGATTTCTCCGATTCGGGCGTGCTCGATGTGTTCATCGATCCGGCCATCGTCGCGCTGCGCGAGGAGCGCATCGGCAAGGGCGGGCTGCTGCCGGCCTCCGATCTCGCCACCACCTTCAATTTCCTGCGCCCCAACGATCTGGTCTGGCCCTACATCGTCGGCAACTATCTCAAGGGCGAAAAGCCGCCGGCCTTCGACCTGCTGTACTGGAACAGCGACAGCACCAACCTGCCGGGCCCGATGTACTGCTGGTATTTGCGCAACACCTATCTCGAAAACAAGATCCGGATCCCGAATGCCACGTCGGTCGGCGACACACCGCTCGATCTCGGCAAGATCAAGCTCCCGGTCTATTTCTACGGCTCGCGCGAGGACCACATCGTTCCCTGGGAATCGGCCTATGTGTCGATGAACGTGCTCGGCGGCATCGATCGCCCGCGCTCCTGCTTCGTGCTTGGCGCTTCCGGCCATATCGCGGGCGTCATCAATCCGGCGTCGAAGAACAAGCGCAACTACTGGGTGCACGAAGGCGTCGGTTTCGGCGGCAAGGGCAAGCGCGGCGATTTCCCCGCCACGCCCCAGGAGTGGTTCGACGGCGCGACCTCGGTGGTCGGCAGCTGGTGGCCAAACTGGTCCACCTGGCTCGACCAGTTCGGCGGCGGCAAGGTCGCCGCACCGGCAGCGCTCGGCAGCCGCAGCTACACCCCTCTCGAACCCGCCCCGGGCAGCTACGTCAAGGTCCGCGTCGTCTGACCGCACCGACCACTGCTCTCAACCCCGCCTCGCGCGCCTGCCATCTACCCAACCCGGGCAGGCCGCGAAGGAACATCCACCACAGGAGATGAAAATGGCTCAGAAACTCGCTTACGTGACCGGCGGCATGGGTGGTATCGGCACCGCGATGTGCCAGCGCCTCGCGACCAACGGCTTCAAGGTCATCGCCGGCTGCGGCCCGAGCCGCAACTTCGAGGAATGGCTCAGCGAGCAGCGCAAGCTCGGCTACGACTTTTATGCGTCGGTCGGCAATGTGAGCGACTGGCAATCGACGGTCGAAGCCTTCGAGAAGGTGAAGGCCGAGCACGGTCCGGTCGACGTGCTGGTGAACAACGCCGGCATCACGCGTGACGGCGTGTTCCGCAAGATGACGCTCGACGATTGGGCGGCCGTCATCGACACCAACCTGAACAGCGTGTTCAACGTGACCAAGCAGGTCATCGGCGACATGATCGATCGCGGCTGGGGCCGGATCATCAACATCTCGTCGATCAACGGCGAGAAGGGCCAGTTCGGCCAGACCAACTACTCGGCTGCCAAGGCCGGCATGCACGGCTTCACGATGGCGCTGGCGCAGGAAGTGGCCAACAAGGGCGTCACGGTCAACACGGTTTCGCCGGGCTATATCGGCACCGACATGGTCCGCGCAATTCGCCCCGATGTGCTCGAAAAGATCGTCAGCACCATTCCGGTCAAGCGTCTTGGCGCGCCCGAGGAAATCGCCTCGATCGTCGCCTGGCTTGCATCTGATGAAAGCGGTTTTGCCACCGGCGCCGATTTTTCGCTCAACGGCGGTTTGCACATGGGCTGAAGCGGCATAGTTCGCTCAGGCTGGGCGCTCGCCAAAGAGGGGCGGGCGCCTTTTTGCATTCAGGCATATCTGCTTTCGGCCAGACTGGCCGGCTTCAAACGAGGACACCATGGCGGCAAACGGCATGCGCATGATCAAGAAGTACCCGAACCGGCGCTTGTACGACACCGAGACCAGCACCTACATCACGCTTGCAGACGTGAAGCAACTGGTTCTCGATCACGAAACCTTCCAGGTCATCGACGCCAAGTCTTCGGAAGACCTGACGCGCAGCATCCTGCTCCAGATCATCCTGGAAGAAGAATCGGGCGGACTGCCGATGTTTTCGGCCGAAATGCTGGCCAACGTGATCCGTTTCTACGGCCACGCAATGCAGGGAATGATGGGTTCGTATCTGGAAAAGAATATCCAGGCGTTCATCGAAATCCAGGCCAAGCTGCAAGAGCAATCGAAGGCACTCATCGACAACAAGGCATTCGCGCCCGAGGTCTGGACGCAATTCATGAATGTGCAGGCGCCGATGATGCAAGGGATGATGACCAACTACATCGAGCAGTCGAAAAACCTTTTCGTGCAGATGCAGGATCAGATGCAGCAGCAGGCGCGCACCATGTTCAGCGCGTTTCCGTTTCCGGGCCAGCAGCCCGGCGGCAAGCCTGACGAAACCGATTGATTGCGGGCCGCGATTCGGTCTCGCCTAGAATCGCGGCTTTCCAACCTGGTCGGCAGTGCAGTCCCGCCGGCCCGGCAAACCCGCACAAATGAATACGCGCTCGCCCAACGGCGGGCGCGTTTTGCTTTCATGGCCCAAGAAAACCCTGCTGATCGCCCCGTCAATGCCACGCCGCGCGTGGGCTTCGTTTCGCTCGGCTGCCCCAAGGCGCTGAGCGATTCGGAGCAGATCCTCACGCAGTTGCGCGCCGAGGGTTACGACACCGCGCCCGACTACCAGAGCGCCGACCTCGTCATCGTCAACACCTGCGGCTTCATCGACGCGGCGGTGCAGGAATCGCTCGACGCCATCGGCGAGGCGCTCGACGCCAATGGCAAGGTGATCGTCACCGGCTGCCTCGGCGGCAAGAAGGACGCGGGCGGCGACGAGATGGTGGCCAAGGTCCATCCCAAGGTGCTGGCCGTGACCGGCCCGCATGCCACGACCGAGGTGATGAACGCGGTGCATCTGCACCTGCCCAGGCCGCACGATCCGCATACCGATCTGGTGCCGCCGCAGGGCGTGCGGCTGACGCCGCGCCATTACGCCTATCTGAAGATCAGCGAGGGCTGCAATCACCGGTGCAGCTTCTGCATCATCCCGAGCCTGCGCGGCGATCTGGTCTCGCGCGACATCGGCGACGTGATGCGCGAGGCCGAGGCGCTGAAGAACGCCGGCGTTAAGGAGCTGCTGGTCATCTCGCAGGACACCTCGGCCTATGGCGTGGACCTGAAATACCGCGCCGGCTTCGTCAACGGCCGGCCGGTGCGCACGCGCATGACCGAGCTGGTGCAGGAGCTGGCCCAGCTCGACCTGTGGGTACGGTTGCATTACGTGTATCCGTATCCGCATGTGGACGAGGTGATTCCGCTGATGGCTGAGGGCAAGCTGCTGCCCTATCTCGACGTGCCGCTCCAGCACTCGCACCCCGATGTGCTCAAGCGCATGAAGCGGCCGGCGTCGGGCGAGAGCAATCTCGACCGCATCCGCGCCTGGCGCGCGATCGCGCCCGACATCACGCTGCGCTCGACCTTCATCGTCGGCTTTCCGGGCGAGACCGAGGAGCACTTCGCGCATCTGCTCGACTTTCTGCGCGAGGCCGAGCTGGACCGCGTCGGCTGCTTCGCCTACTCGCCGGTGGACGGGGCGGCGGCCAATGCGCTCGACGGCGCCGTGCCCGAGGAAGTGAAGCAGGAGCGGCTCGCGCGCTTCATGGAAGTGCAGGCGGCGATCTCGCAGCGCCGGCTCAGGAAGAAGGTCGGCCGCACGCTCAAGGTGTTGATCGACGAGGTGAACCAGGACGGCGGCGTCGGGCGTTCCTCGGCCGATGCGCCCGAGATCGACGGCGTGGTCTACGTCGCACCGGCCGACAAGCCCTGGAAGCGCTACAAGGCCGGCGACATCGTCAGCGTGAAGATCGAAGGCGCCGACGAGCACGACCTCTGGGGCTCGGTCTGACGCGGTCCACCGCCGCGTTACCGCCAGCGCTCGTTTGTAAGCGCCCCTGGCGCGAAAGCCGATCGCGCCCGGGCGCGCGCTAGCTTGGGCCTCCGTTCAATTCCGAGGGCGAGCAGGCGAGCCAGCTGAATCCCGTCCGGCGCCGCAGCGTCGCCCTTGCATGGAGGCATGCATGGCCGCTGAGCTGGCAACCGCAGACGCGCCCGCGCTCGATTCATCCCTGCCCTGGCACTGGGCCGACCTCGACTGGCGGACGCTCGATGCGCCGCGCGCGCATGACGAGACGCTGGTGGCGCTGATTGCCGCCGCGTCCTTCGTCGAGAGCACGACCGCCGTCTACACCCGCAATCTCGTCGAGCATTTCGGCGATCAGCCCGAGGTGCGCGACTGGCTCGATGCGCACTGGCGCGACGAGGAATTGCAGCACGGCGCCGCGCTGCGCGCCTTTGTCTGCCGCGCCTGGCCCGACTTCGACTGGCCGGCCGCTTACGCCGACTTCCGCGCCGACTATCTGCAACGCTGCACGATGGACGAGCTCAATCCCGATCCGGTGCTGGAGCTGGTGGCGCGCTGCGTGGTCGAGACCGGTACCGCGACGCTCTACCGCGCGCTGCGCGAACTGGCGCTGGAGCGCGACGAGCCGCTGCTGGCCGATCTGGCTGGCCGGATCATGCGCGACGAGGTGCGGCACTTCCGCCATTTCTATCGCTTCTTCGAGCGGCGCATTGCCGTCGAGCCGCGCTCGCGGCTGGCCTGCCTGCGCGTGATCGCCGCCCGTGCCGCCGAGGTGCGCGACGACGATGCCGCCTGCGCGCTGCGCCATGTGCATGCGCATCGCCAGGCGCGCCAGCCCGGCGACCGCGGCTTTGCCGCGTTGCGCGAGCGAGGCGCCCATCTGCTGCGCAGCCGCTATGCCTTCGACATGGCGGTGCGCATGGCGATCAAGCCGCTCGCGCTGCCGGAGCGCATCGGCGCCGCCATCGAGCGACCGGCGGTCTGGCTCATGCGCCGGCTCATGCACTGAGCGCCATGCGCTGCCACCGTCGCCCTACCGTCGGCTGACGCGCGGGCAAGCCCCTAGCGCCGGCCGCCACGATCGACGCGGGTTTGCGGGCAAACACCCAAGCCCGGCGTCACGCATCGGTGAAAAGATCGAAGATTCACATGCGCTGCCGTACGGGCTCCCGGCCCCGGGGCGCGCGGCGGGTCAGGCCCGCTTCCATCGCGCCGGGATCAGGGAGAAATCGATGAGCCGAGAAGTCGTAGTTGTCAGCGCCGTGCGCACCGCCATCGGCGAATACAACGGCGGACTCAAGGATGTGCCGCCGACCGAGCTGGGCGCACTGGTGGTCAGGGAGTCGGTCGCGCGCTCCGGTCTGGCGCCGGAAGAGATCGGCCATGTGGTGTTCGGCCATGTCATCAACACCGAGCCGAAGGACATGTACCTGTCGCGCGTCGCGGCGCTGAACGGCGGCCTGAGCAAGGACACGCCGGCCTTCAACGTGAACCGCCTGTGCGGCTCGGGCCTGCAAGCCATCATCAACGCCTCGCAGTCGATCCTGCTCGGCGATTGCGATTACGCACTGGGCGGCGGCGCCGAGAGCATGAGCCGCAGCCCCTACATCCTGCCGACGGCACGCTGGGGCGCGCGCATGGGCGACACGCCGATGATCGACATGATGGTCGGCGCGCTGACCGATCCGTTCGAGCGCTTTCACATGGGCGTGACGGCCGAGAACGTGGCGACCAAGTACGGCATCACGCGCGAGGAACAGGACGCGCTGGCGGTCGAGTCGCATCGGCGCGCGGCGGCGGCGGTGGCGGCCGGCTACTTCAACGATCAGCTGGTGTCGGTGCTGGTCAAGAGCCGCAAGGGCGATGTCGAGTTCCGCACCGACGAGCATGTGCGCGCCGGTGCCTCGATCGAGGATCTGGCCAAGCTGCGGCCGGCGTTCAAGAAGGACGGCACGGTCACGGCCGGCAATGCGTCGAGCCTGAACGACGCCGCCTCGGCGGTGGTGCTGGCGGAGCGCGGCGCGGCCGAGAAGCGCGGGCTCAAGCCGCTGGCGCGGCTGGTGGCCTACGCGCATGCCGGCGTCGAGCCGTCGATCATGGGCATCGGCCCGGTGCCGGCGTCGCAGAAGGTGCTGGCGCGCGCCGGCCTGCGCGCCGACCAGCTCGACGTTATCGAGGCCAACGAGGCGTTCGCGGCCCAGGCGCTGGCGGTCACGCGCGGGCTGGAGCTGGACCCGGCCAAGGTGAATCCGAACGGCTCGGGCATCTCGCTCGGCCATCCGATCGGCGCGACCGGCGCGATCATCACCACCAAGGCGATCCATGAGCTGCATCGCATCGGCGGTCGCTATGCGCTGGTGACGATGTGCATCGGCGGCGGGCAGGGCATCGCGGCGATCTTCGAGCGGCTGTGAGCCGGGGCGACGGCGCGCGCCGATTTAAGCTGCGCGCTCCGTCGCCCGTCCGGGTGCGTCTTCCTCCGCCGTCATGAGCCACCCCCAGAACGATTCCTCCGCAGCGCCCGAGGGCAGCGCCAATGCCCTCGACACCCGACTCGCCCAGGCCGGCTATCAGGCGCCGGGCAGTTTCGAATCGCTGGTGGCGCCGATCCATCACGCGTCCACCGTCGTCTTCCCCAATCTGGCCGAGATGCGCGCCCGCAATTGGGAGCGCGACGATGTCTACACCTACGGCCTGCACGGCACGCCGACCACGCGAGAGCTGGAAGACCGGCTCGCCGACATCGAGGGCGGCCGGCATTGCGTGCTGGCGCCGAGCGGTCTGGCGGCGATCTCGATGATCGATTTCGCCTTCCTCAAGACCGGCGACGAGCTGCTGCTGCCGCACAACGTCTACCTGCCCAACCGCGAACTGGCGCGCACCTTGCTGGCCGATCTGGGCATCGTCGCGCGCCACTACGATCCGCTCGATGCGGCCGCGCTGAGCCTGCTCATCACGCCGCGCACGCGGCTGGTCTGGCTGGAGTCGCCCGGCTCGGTGACGATGGAAGTCGCCGATCTGCGCGGACTGGTGGCGGTGGTGGCCGCCGCCAACGCCCGGCGCCCGGCCGCCGAGCGCATCGTCACCGCGCTCGACAACACCTGGGGCGCGGGCCTGGCGCTCAAGCCCTTCGAGCTGGGCATCGACGTGTCGATGCAGGCGCTGACCAAGTACCAGTCGGGCGGCTCGGATGTGCTGATGGGCGCCGCCATCACGCGCGATCAGGCACTGCATCTGCGGCTCAAGACTTCGCACATGCGCACCGGCCTGGGCGTGGGCGCCGACGATGCCTGGCTGGTGCTGCGCGGGCTCAAGTCGCTGCCGCTGCGCTATGCGGCGCACGACCGCGGCGCGCGGGCGCTGGCGCACTGGCTGGCGGCGCGGCCCGAGGTGGCGCGGGTGCTGCATCCGGCGCTGCCGTCCTGCCCGGGCCATGAGTTCTGGCTACGCGATTTCAGCGGCGCGGGCGGGCTGTTCTCGGTGGTGTTCGATGCGCGCTACGGCACCGCCCAGGTCGAGCGCTTTGTCGAGGCGCTGAAGCTGTTTCCGCTCGGCTATTCGTGGGGCGGCGCGTCGAGCCTGTCGATGATCTACCCGCCGTCGCGCACCGGCACGCTGAGCGAGAAGGGCGCGGTCGTGCGCTTCAACGTGGGGCTGGAAGCGCCGGACGATCTGATCGCCGACGTGGCGCAGGCGCTGGCCCAGCTGGGCTGAAGCGCGCGGCTCAGTTGAGCCCGTGCGCCGCCACGCCGCCGAGCGACAGCCGGCTGAGCGCGACCGCCATCCCGGCCGGGCCGCTGCCGCGATACAGCACGCAGGGCTTGCCGGCATGACGGCAGCGGTCGCGCAATTGCGTGAGGCCGGCATCGTCGACCGCATGGCTTGGGCAGAGCACCACGTCGGCGGCGGCGAGCGCATCGGCGCCGGCATCGTTGCGCTGCACCAGCGCAAAGCCCAGGCGGCGCGCAAAGCCGTCGCAGATGCGCGCCAGCCCGGGCTCGGCGCCGACGCAGAGCACGCGCGGGCCGGCATCGGCGCCGCTGTCGCCGGTCTGGGCGGCGAGCAATTCTTCAAGTGCGGTGCGTTCGTCGAGCAGCTCGTCGCGTTCGCGCGCAAACCGGCTGGCTTCGGCGCGGGCGTCGGCGAGCGTGCGCGTGAGTTCCCAGATGCGGCCGACGCCGGCGGCGAGTTCGCGGTTGGCATGACCGAGCTGTTCGGCACGGTCGCGCTGGGCGGCGGCATCGGCGCGGGCGGCGTCGGCCCGCGCTTCGGCGGCATGGCGTTGCGCTTCGCTCAGCAGCAGCTGCTCGCGCAGCGCATCGATCTGGCGCAGCAGGACGGCTTCGCGCTGGCCGTGGCGACGGCGTTCGCGTACCAGGCGTTCGAGCAGATGCGCCTGTTCGCGGCGCGGCGGCGTGGTGGCGTTCATGCGGGCGCTCCGGCCTGATCGAGCAGCCGCTCGGTCATGGCTTCGCAGAGCGACTTGAGTTCGGCATCGAGATCGCCGCTGTCGACCAGTCGTTCGAGCAGCAGCGCCGCGCGGCGCGCCGCATGCCGGCAGCCGGTGAGGTCGTGCCGCAGCAGCTGGTCGAAGCTGCCGATCCAAAGTTCCGGGTGAGTCATGCCGCTCTCCGAGTCGCGCCGATTGCGCTGGCGGCAATCTTAAATGCGAACGATTCTCATTAGCAAGCGAAACGCGCCGGAGCGGCGATTCAGCGCGGCGGCGGCAGGTTCATGGCCCGGCCATCGCTGAGATAAAGCCAGCCCTTGACGATGCGGTAGATGAGCCAGACCACCAGCACCGCATGCGGAATCCACACCACGAACAGCCCGAGCCCGAGCGTGACCACCACAAAGACCGCCAGCACCGCTGCCCACAGCAGCCCGAACCAGAAGCTGCGCATCTGCCAGCGGAAATGGCTTTCGAGCCAGGTGCCACGCACCTCGTCGAGCTTGAGGTAGTTGACGATCAGCGCCGCGACGGCGGTGACCAGCGTGAACCAGCCGAGCGCATACAGCGCATAGAGCAGGCCGGCGAGCTTGCGATTGGCAGCCTCGCGGTCATCGACGATCAGTACCTGGGACATGGCTCGGCCTTGGAGAAAACGCGTCAGGACAGCACGCGCAGCAGACCGTCGAGACCGCCGTGGTTGATCGCCACCTTGGCCTGCTCGCGCACCTTGGGTTTGGCGTGGAAGGCGACCGACAGGCCGGCGACGCCCATCATCCTGAGGTCGTTGGCGCCGTCGCCGACCGCGATGGCCCGGGTCGCCGGCACGCCCAGCTCGGCGCAAACCTCCTGCACCGTGCGCGCCTTGACCTCGGCATTGACGATCTCGCCCACCACGCTGCCGTCGAGCTTGCCGTCGGCAATGCCGAGCGTGTTGGAGCGCGCGTAATCGAGTGCAAGCCGCGCCTTGAGCTTGTCGGTGAAGAAGGTGAAGCCGCCCGACACGACCATGGTCTTGAGGCCGGCGCGCTTCGCCGCGTCGAGCAGCGTCTCGGCGCCGGGCGTGAGCTTCATGCGCTCCTCGTAGACGCGCTCCAGCGCCTCGGTGCCGAGGCCGTCGAGCAGCGCGACGCGGCGGATCAGCGACTCGTTGTAGTCGGTGATCTCGCCGCGCATCGCGGCTTCGGTGATGGCCGCGACCTGTTCCTTGCGGCCGCAGTAGTCGGCGATCTCGTCGATGGTCTCGATGGTGACCAGCGTCGAATCCATGTCGAGCGCCAGCAGCGCGAAGTCGGCCAGACGCGGCAGCTCGGCGAGCCAGACGTGGTTGAGCCGGTAGGCGGCGCAGAGCTCGGCCAGCGCCTGACGCGGGCCGGCCGTGTCGGGCGCATCGGCAAACAGAAAGCTGCGGCCGTCGTCGAGCAGGCCGTGCGGCCTGGGCGCGGCCACGCGCAGGCGGGCGCGGATGGCGTCGATGGCAAAGGGATCGACCTGGGGGCCGTGGACGACGAGATTCATGGGCTTGTGTGTGGGCAGGGTTGAACGGGGGCGGCGTCAGCGCAGTTCGTCGCGGTCGTCGCGCGGGCGCAGATAGCTCGCAAAGCGCGGCAGCTTCTGCTTCTCGGTGAAGCCGCTGTAGCGGTAGGTGATCCAGCTGCCGAGCGCCGGCGGCGTGCGCCGGTCGGCATCGCTCAGGCCGCTGCCGATGGCAAAGCGTTGGCCGTCGGGCGTCTCGACCAGCAGCGCGCCGACCTGGCCGGTGTACTTGCCGCGCCCGGGCTGATAGCCGATCACGCGCGCATCGGCATCGGGATGCAGCTTGAGCTTGAGCAGATCGTCGCTGCGGTCGGGCCGGTAGAGCGAATCGCCGCGATGCAGCATCAGCCCCTCGCCGCCGGCGCGCACGGTGCGGTCGAGCAGCACCTGCAGCGATTCCTGATCCTCGACGCGGAACTGGTCGACCAGCCGCACCCAGTCGGACTTGATCTCGGCCAGCACCTGCTTGAGCGCCGAGCGCCGGCGATCGAAGCTGACCGGATGCGCCGGCAGGTCGAACACCATGAAGCGGACATTGCGCCAGCTCGCGTCATCGGGCTTGCTGCGCCGGGCCAGCGCCGACATGGCCTCGAACTGGCCGCGCCCGAGCCAGAGCTCGCCGTCGAGCGGCATGTGCGGCAGTTCCTCGGTGAACCAGGCCGGCGCGGCAATTACCTGGCCGCTGCGCGTGAGAAAGCGTTCGCCGTCCCACCAGGCGCGCACGCCGTCGTACTTCTCGCTCACCCAGTAGTCGGGCAGGTTCACGTCGGCATGAAAGTCGTTGGCCAGCATCACCGGCGGCGGGCTGCCTTCCCACGGCGCCAGCGCCGCGCAATCGTGGCTGGCCATCAGCCCGGCGGCGCCGGCAAGGGTGAGCGCGAGCGCCAGGTTGCGCAGGCGGGCGGACGGGAGCGGGCGGTCGGTCATGGCGGGCGTCTCGGCGAAGGGGAGCGAGCGGATGCTGCCTCAGCGCAGTTCGGCCAGCAGCGAGCGGATCAATTTCGTCCGCTCATCCACCTTGGCCGCCGACTGGCCGATGCGCAGCCGATCCTGGCCGGCCAGCCGCACATGCTTGTTGCGCTGCATCAGCGCGACGATGCGGGCCGGATCGACCGGCGCGTCCTTCTCGAACTGGATGACGATGGCTTCGTCGCTCGCATCGATCTTCTGGATGCCGTAGGGCTTGGCCGCGATGCGCAGCTTGTGCACGTCGATCAGCGCCTGGGCCTGATCGGGCAGCTTGCCGAAGCGGTCGACCAGCTCTTCGCGCAGGCCGTCGATGCCGTCCGCGTTCTCGCAGTTGGACAGCCGCTTGTAGATCGTCAGCCGCTCATGCACATCGCCGCAGTAGTCGGACGGCAGCAGCGCCGGCGTGTGCAGGTTGATCTCGGTGACGGCGCCGAGCGGGCGTTCGAGATCGGGCTCCTTGCCCTTCTTCAGCGAGCGCACCGCCTCGTTGAGCATGTCGATGTAGAGCTGGAAGCCGATTTCCTGCATCTCGCCGGACTGCTTGTCGCCCAGCACCTCGCCGGCGCCGCGGATCTCCAGATCGTGCATGGCGAGGAAGAAGCCCGAGCCCAGCTCCTCCATCTTCTGGATCGCGTCGAGCCGCAGTTGCGCCTGCTTGCTCAGGCCCTGCGGATCGTGGACGAGCAGGTAGGCATAGGCCTGATGGTGCGAGCGGCCGACGCGCCCGCGCAGCTGGTGCAGCTGGGCCAGACCGAACTTGTCGGCCCTGTGCATGATGATCGTGTTGGCGTTCGGCACGTCGATGCCGGTCTCGATGATGGTCGTGCACAGCAGCACGTTGAAGCGCTGGTGCGTGAAGTCGCGCATCACCCGCTCCAGCTCGCGCTCGTGCATCTGGCCGTGGCCCACGCCGATGCGCGCCTCGGGCAGCAGCTCTTCAAGCCGGATGCGCCGGTTCTCGATCGTCTCGACCTCGTTGTGCAGGAAGTAGACCTGGCCGCCGCGCTTGATCTCGCGCAGCACCGCCTCGCGGATGACCGAATCGCTCTCGCGCCGCACAAAGGTCTTGATCGCCAGCCGCTTCTGCGGCGCGGTGGCGATCACGCTGAAATCGCGCAGGCCTTCCATCGCCATGCCCAGCGTGCGCGGGATCGGCGTGGCGGTCAGCGTCAGCACATCCACCTCGGCGCGCAGCGCCTTGAGCGCCTCCTTCTGGCGCACGCCGAAGCGGTGTTCCTCGTCGATGATGACCAGCCCGAGCCGCGCGAACTTCACGTCCTCGCTCAGCAGCTTGTGGGTGCCGATCACGATGTCGACCGTGCCGTCGTTGATGCCCTTGATCGCCGCCGACGCCTCCTTGCCGGTCTTGAAGCGCGACAGCTCGGCGAGCTTGATCGGGAAGTTGGCGAAGCGGTCGCTGAAGTTCTGGAAATGCTGCTCGGCCAGCAGCGTGGTCGGCGCCAGGATGGCGACCTGCTTGCCGCCCGCCACCGCCATGAAGGTCGCGCGCATCGCAACCTCGGTCTTGCCAAAGCCCACGTCGCCGCAGACCAGCCGATCCATCGGCGCGCCCGAGGTCATGTCCTGCTGCACGGCGGCGATCGCGGCGGCCTGGTCGGGTGTTTCGTCGAAGCCGAAGCCTTCGCAGAACAGCTCGTAATCGGCGGCGCTGAACTCGAACTTGTGGCCCACGCGCACCGCGCGCCGCGCATAGAGGTTGAGCAGCTCGGCGGCGGTATCGCGGATCTGGCCGGCGGCCTTGCGCCGCGCCTTCTCCCACTGGCCCGAGCCGAGCTGATGCAGCGGCGCCGATTCCGGATCGGCGCCCGAGTAGCGCGAGATGACATGCAACTGCGCCACCGGCACGAATAGCTTGGCCTCGCCCGCGTATTCCAGATGCAGCAGCTCCATCGGCCCGTCGCCGAGGTCCATCGTCTCCAGCCCGCGATAGCGGCCGATGCCGTGCTGAACATGCACGACCGGATCGCCGATCTTCAGCTCGGACAGGTCCTTGATGATCGAATCGACCGCCGTGACCTGCTCTTGCCGGCGGCGCCGGCCGCGCCGGCTGGCGGTGCCGCCCGCGTACAGCTCGCCCTCGGAAACGAGATGCACCGCAGCGTCGCCCTCGCCAGCCGAAAAGCCCTGCGAAAGCGGCGCGACGCCGAGCGTGATGGCGGCCGAGCCGGTGGTGAAGTCTTCCCACGAGTCGGCGTTGACCGCCTTCAGACCGTGGTCGCGGAACAGCTCGGCGATGGTCTCGCGCCGGCCGGCCGATTCGGTGGCGATGTAGATGCGGCCCGGCGTGGTGGCTGCAAATGCGCGCAGCGCGCCGAGCGGATCGGTCGCGCGCCGGTCGATGGTGAGCGGCGGCAGCGGGCGGGCGAGGGCGCTGCGCTCGCTGTCGGTATGCAGCGCCAGCCGCGCATGCGGCTTGGCCAGCGTGAAGAAGTCCTCGGCCGTCAGGTAGATCTCGTCGGGCGACAGGATCGGCCGCTCGGGGTCGGCACGCAGAAAGCGGAAGCGCGAGCCGGTATCGGTCCAGAACTTGCGGATCGTGCCGTCGATGTCGCCGCACAGCACGATGCCGGCATCGGCCGGCAGGTAGTGCAGCAGCGTCGAGGTGCCGTCGAAGAACAGCGGCAGGTAGTACTCGATGCCGGCGCCGGCCACGCCGTTGCCCATGTCCTTGTAGAGCGTGGAGCGCGACGGATCGCCCTCGAAGCGCTCGCGGTAACGCTTGCGGAAGGTGGTACGCGCGTTCTCGTCGAGCGGGAATTCGCGGCCCGGCAGCAGCCGGATGTGCTTGACCGGGTAGAGGCTGCGCTGCGTGTCCACGTCGAAGGTGCGCAGCGTCTCGATCTCGTTGTCGAACAGGTCGATGCGGTAGGGCACGACCGAGCCCATCGGGAACAGATCGATGATGCCGCCGCGCACCGCGTACTCGCCGGGCGACATCACCTGACTCACGTTCTGGTAGCCGGCCAGCACCAGCTGGCCGCGCAGCTTGGCTTCATCCAGCTTCTGGCCGGCGCTGAACTCGAAGCTGTAGGCCGCCATGAACTCGGGCGGCGCAAGCCTTTGCAGCGCGGTGGTCGCGCCGACCAGCAGCACGTCGACCTTGTTGTCGGTGAGCGCCGACAGCGTGGCCAGCCGCCGGCTCACCAGATCCTGATGCGGCGAGAAGCTGTCGTAGGGCAGGGTTTCCCAGTCGGGAAAGTCGTGCACCGCGAGCGTCTTGCCGAGCTGCTCGGCCCACCACGGAATCTCGTCCAGCAGGCGCTGGCTTTCGGCGGCCGAGGCGCTCACCACCAGCATGGTGCGGCCCGGCGTGGCCAGCCGCGCGAGCGCCAGCGCATCGGCCGAGCCGGCCAGCGCCGGCGCCACGAAGCGCTGGCCGGCGGGCGGAAAGGCGATGCCGAGATCGAAGGCCGCCGGCAGCACGGCAGCGGCGGCGAGGGCGGGGCTAGCGGATTTGGGGCTTGGGGTCATGGACTTGGCCGTGAAGGCATCGGCCCGGTCGCGGCCACCCGCTCAGGCCGGCGGGCAGCCCCCTTGGGGCGCCAGGAAAGCGGCCGATTGTGCCATGCGCAATTTGTCCGACGTGGCCCGGCCGGCGCTGGCCGCGAAGGCCGAATCGCGCACATTTCGGCGGCCGAAACCAGCGCATCCCCGGGCTTTCTCCCCCGATTGCGCGAGGAAGCGCGTGCGAGAATCCAGCCCCGTTTTTCGTCCCGCCATCGACGCGAGCGCACACCCACATGACGCCATCCGCCAGCCCGGCCCGTTTCATCGCCCTCATCCCGGCCGCCGGCGGCGGCAGCCGTGCCGGGCTCGATCTGCCCAAGCAGTACGCCGACCTGGCCGGGCGCAGCATGCTCGACCGCACGCTCGACGCCTTCCGCGCCTCGCCGCTGATCGACGCCACCTATGTGGTGCTGGCGCCCGACGACCGCCGCTTCGACCTCGCTACCGAGGAAGTGCGGCCGCTCTATGTCGGCGGCGCGAGCCGGCGCGACTCGGTGCTGGCCGGGCTCGACGCCATCGCCGCCGTGCATGCGCCGACCGACTGGGTGCTGGTGCATGACGCCGCCCGGCCCGGCCTCACGCCGGCGCTGATCGCCGACCTGATCGACGCCTGCCGCGACGACGCGGTCGGCGGCCTGCTCGCGCTGCCGCTCGCCGACACGCTCAAGCGCGCCCGCGGCGACGCCGACAGCGCCCGCGTCGCCGCGACCCTGCCGCGCGACGGCCTCTGGGCCGCGCAGACGCCGCAGATGTTCCGGCTCGACCTGCTCCGGCGCGCCTATGCCGCCGCGCCCGAGGCCACCGACGAAGCCGGCGCCATCGAGGCGCTCGGCCTCGCGCCGCGCCTCGTGCCCGGCAGCCAGCGCAATTTCAAGCTCACCTGGCGCGAGGACTTCAACCTCGCGCGCCACCTGTTCAGCCAGCCATGACCGCCATCAGCAATCCCAGCGCGCCGCCGCCGTTCCGCATCGGTACCGGCTTCGATGTTCACGCCCTCGTGGCCGACCGCAAGCTCATCCTCGGCGGCGTCGAGATTCCGTTCGAGAAGGGCCTGCTCGGCCATTCCGATGCCGACGTGCTGCTGCACGCCATCACCGACGCGCTGCTCGGCGCCGCCGGCCTCGGCGACATCGGCATGCACTTTCCCGATACCGACGAGCGCTATCGCGGCGCCGATTCGCGCGTGCTGCTGCGCGAGGCGGTGGCCCGGGTGCACAAGGCCGGCTGGTTCGTCGGCAACATCGACGCGACCATCATTGCCCAGGCGCCGCGCATGGCGCCGTTCATTCCGATCATGGTCGGCCGCATCGCAACCGACTGCGGCATCGCGCTCACGCAGGTGAACGTCAAGGCCAAGACCACCGAGAAGCTCGGCTTCACCGGCCGCGGCGAAGGCATTGCCGCCGAGGCGGTGGCGCTGCTGCTGGCGGCGCGCTGATCGCAACCCCAGACGGCCGGCCCGAGTCAAGCGGGTCGGCGCAAGCCGTCCGGGGGCAAATCCAGGATTTCTTGCCTGGGGGCTAGAAAGTTCGCCTGCCAGTCACTAGAGCTTCGTTCTAGAAGCCGGGTTGGCAAGCGCTTGCGCGCGGTGCTGGCGCAACAGCGCAAGGACGCGATTTTTCCGTTGGTCGGGGCCGAGCGGCGCAGCCGTCGCGCCTGTCGCCGATAAGCGGAAGTGGCCGTCCGCGTCATGAAATTGGCTGAGCGAATCAAGCCAATTCGTGCGATTCCGCCTGTTTTCGGCACCTATGATCGCCAGGACACACAGTCTCAACTGTCCTGGGGACCCCTTGACCAAGCTTCAGAAACGTCGGAGCGGCTTCACGCTGATCGAGATGCTGGCGGTCATGGCCATCACCGCCGTGCTGGCCGCGATCGCCGTGCCGCCGATGTCGCAGTTCATCGTCCGCAATCGCATCGCCAGCCAGTCCAACGACCTGCTGGCGCTGCTGGCCGGTGCGCGTCTGCAAGCCATCCGCCAGCGCACGCCGGTCGGCATCTGCGCGACTGCCAATCCCAAGGGTTCGGCTGCCTGCGCCACCAGCAGCGACTGGAACAGCGGCGTTGCCGCCTATGTCTTCGATGCGCTCGGCAACCGCGCCAGCGACGCCAGCGGCACGCCGCTCGCGCCGCTGCGCATCCTGCAGGCCAGCGACGACGGCAGCGTCATCGTGCGCAACGGCAGCGGCGCGCCGATCCGCTTTGGCCAGACTGGCCGCTGGCTCGACTTTGCCGGCAACGCCAACACCGCCTTCATCGTTTCCTCCTCCAACACCGATGCGCCGAGCGAGCAGCGCGCCGTCTGCCTCTATCCGGGCGGCAATGCGCGCATCGTCGCCACGCGCAGCCATGGCCAGGCCACCGGAGCGAGCTGCTGATGCGCCTGCCGTCGTCCGGGTCCGGCGCCGCAGGCCGGCGCGGCTTCTCGCTGATCGAGGTGCTGATCGTGCTGGTGGTGGTGTCGCTCGGGCTGATCGGGCTGGCCGGCCTGCAGGTCAACGCCATGAGCTACAGCAAGACCGCCGTGTCGCGCTCGGCCAGCGCCGCGCTCGCCTACGACATGGCCGATCGCATCCGCGGCAATCTCAACGGCCTGATCAACGGCCGCTATGTGCTCGACCAGACCTGGAGCGGCAGCAGCGCCGTGCCCGAGCTGCCGAGCTGCTACAACGCCAGCCGCGGCATCACCAGCGGCAACTGCAATGCGGCCCAGATCGCCGCCATCGACCTGAACCGCTGGAGCGCCCTGGTGGCCGACCAGCTGCCGAGCGGCCGCGCCCGCATCGAGGCGCTCGACGGCAGCGGCAAGAGCGCCAAGTTCCAGTTCGGCGTGCGAATCATCATCGGCTATGCCGAGCGCAACAGCGCCATGAATCCCCTCGGCAACGATTCCGAACACGCGGCGACCAACTGCCCGTCCAGCTTCACCACCGACACCTCCGTCCAATGCTTCCAGCTCGACGTCGCGCCATGAGCGCCGGCCGCCGTGCGCGCCAGACCGGGCGCAGCCTGGTCGAACTGCTCATCACGCTCGGCATCGGCCTGCTGATCTCGCTGTTTCTCGTCGGCCTGTATCTGCTCGGCAGCAGCAGCGGCCGCGCGCTCGACGAAGCCCAGCAGCTGGAGGAGGGCGGGCGCTTCGTGCAGCAGCTGATCGCGCGCCAGCTGCGCGAGGCCGGCTATTCGCCGGTGGTCGGCACCGGCCGGCCGCGCATGTACAGCTGGAGCGACCTGGGCCTGAACGCGCCGGTCTACGGCTGCACCGGCAGCTTCACCACCGCCATCAACGTGGCCGGCGGGCTGGTGGCGCCGACCTGCACCGCCAACGGCGACAACGACCGCGAGGCCATCGAGATCCGCGCGCTCACCGTGGCCGCCAATGCCGCGACTGGCGAGGGCCAGACCTGCCTCGGCACCGATGCGCCGGCGCTCGGCCGCAATCCGCTGCCGGCCCAGCCGATCGTCGTCAATCGCTACTACCTGGCCACCGGCAGCAGCGGCCGCAGCGAGCTGTTCTGCTCGGCCAATGGCAGCACCGACACCCAGTCGCTCGCCGTCGGCGTGGAGCAGCTGGTGTTCTGGTTCGGCAGCAACGGACTGAAAGACGCGCGCCAGAGCGTCAGCCGCTGGGACCGGGCCGCCAACGTGCCCGACTGGACCCTGGTGAGCGCGGTGCGCTTCTGCTTCGTGATGGCCTCGCCCGACAGCGCCGCGCTCAGCGCGCGCACCGGCAGCGGCAGCGGCGCCGGCATCACCACCTATACCGATTGCCTCGGCACCGTCCGCGACTCGTCGACCGATGGCCGGTTGAGGCGCGCCTACTGGACCACCGTCACCCTTCGCAATGTCGTCAATGGATCGAGTACGCCGCTGCTCTGAAACCCGCGCTGCGCGCTCGCGCGGGCCGGTCGGCCGGCGCCGGCGGCGCGGCGTCATCCTCATCATCGCGCTGGTCTTCCTCGTGGTGCTGACCTCGCTCGCGCTCAACGAGATGCGTCGCACCACGGTGCAGCAGAGCGTGGCCACCGGCGAGCGCGACCGGCTGTTCGCGCAGCAGAACGCCGAGCTGGCGCTGCGCGATGCCGAGCGCGATGTGCTCGGCGTCGACTATCTCAACCGCAGCTGCGTCAAGGCCACCTACTCCTACTGCCGCGATGTGCTCGATGCGCGCACCGGCGCCGACGGCACCGCCTTTGCCAGCGCCGCCTCGCGCTTCACCGAGGACTGCACCGACGGCCAGTGCGGCGGCGCGGCGGCACCGGCCGACGACAATCCGGCCGATCCCAACTGGATCGCCTTCCGCAACTGCGTGACCTATGGCCGCTATACCGGCGCCAGCGGCGAATCCGGCAGCGGCAATGCCGTGGCGCCGGCGCGCCAGCCCTGCTACGCGCTCGAATGGCTGACCGCCAACAACGGTGGGCGCCAGTCGGTGCCGATCATTCGCATCACCGCCTGGGGCTGGGGCAAGGACGGCAGCGCGCCGGTCGTGATCCAGGAAGTCTTCAATCGCGGCGCCTACTGAGCGCCCACGGACAATCGCCATGAACGCCATGCTCCGCACGCTCGCACTGGCTGCCAGCCTGCTCGTCCCGCTGGTCGCCCAGGCCCAGTCGTCGTCCATCGCCCAGTCGCCGCTGACGGCGGCGCTGCAACCGCCGGCCAATCTGGCGCTCGCGCTGTCGGTCGAGTTCCCGACCGCCGGCTATGCCTACAACGGCGTGGGCTACTCGCGTACCAAGGAGTTCGCGGGCAACTGGAACTCCAACCTCTGCTACAGCTACGACTCGAGCAAGCAGTACTTCACGGCCTATGGCGCGGTCACCAGGACCACGTCCAACTACTTCAGCTGCGACAGCACGCACTGGTCGGGCAACTTCCTCAACTGGGCCGCCACCTCGTCGCTCGACCTGTTCCGCATGGTGCTGGCTGGCGGCTGGCGCGTGCTCGACCAGACCTATGCGGAAGGCGGCCTCACCGTCGTCAGCCGCGCCTTCCTGCCCGACGTGGCGCGCAACAGCGTGCCGAGCTTCTATGCGAGCGGCAATTTCCCGCGCCTGTCGCTGAGCGCCGCCAATGCGGCCGGCACCATTCCCACCAGCGTGCTCGGCGGCAACACCTCGGTCGTGATCGTCAACTGCCGCGACAAGATCTACATCGGCAGCGCCAGCAACAGCAGCGGCACCTGCGCCGCGCCCGGCACCGACGGCGACCGCTTCCAGGGCTATGCGCGGGTTTCGATCTGCGACAGCAATGAAGTGACGGCCGGCCGCGCCAGTCTCTACTCGGGCTCGCTCAGGCTCTGCACGCGCTACGGCAGCAGCGGCAGCTATGTGTACAAGCCCGAAGGCGTGATGCAGTTCAACCGCAACGACGTCAATTACGCGGCGCTCGGCTATCTGACCGATCCGAGCCAGTCGCGCTTCGGCGGCGTGCTGCGCGCGCCGATGCGCCGCATCACCGACGAGTACAGCCAGACCACCGGCGTGGCGCTGCTCAATCCGCTCGGCGACTCGGCCGGCGTGAGCGGCGTGCTCAACTATCTCAACCGCTTCGGCCTGGCCTCGCCGACGCTGTCGCCCTACACCTCGGGTGGCGATGTCGACGGCACCTGGGACAGCAACCAGACCCATTCGTACAAGGTCTACGACCAGTTCGGCGAGCTCTACTACCAGGCCTTCCAGTACCTGCGCGGCAAGGCTGCCGACGCGCTCGCCACCAGCGGCATGACGGCCACGATGAAGTCGGGCTTCCCGGTCTACTCGGCCTGGAACGGCTCGGGCCTGAGCGGCGCGCTGGCCGATCCGGTCACCTCGGCCTGCCAGAACAATTTCATCTTCACCATCGCCGACACCAACACCTGGTGCGACCGCTATCTGCCCGGCAACACCACCACCAACAGCGGCTGCGGCGATGCGCCGCGCTCGGTCGCCAGCGGCGAGGTCGATGCCTATGCCGCCACCTCGGCGCTGGGCAATGCGCTCGCCACGCTGAGCGCCGAACGCAGCGCCGGCGCGCTGGCCAACCGCAGCACGCTGGCCACCGATCTGACCGGCGTGGGCAATGCCGGCTATCTGGCTTCGGGCCTGGCCTACTGGGGTGCGACCAACGCCTTCCGCTCCGACCTGGGCAGCTCGCGCCCGCTGGTCACCTTCGCCTTCGACGTGATGGAGAGCAGCGGCATCGCGACCGAGAACCGCCAGCTCTATCTGATGGGCCTGGGCGGCGGCGCCAAGCTGGTGAACGGCAGCTATCGCTCGCCCTATCTGAGCAACGGCCTGCCCAACAACTACTTCCAGGCCAAGGATCCGTTCGTGATGTTCGCGGCCATGCAGTCGGCGTTCGCGCAGGTGGTGGCGGCGCAGACCAGCGGCTCGGTGCCGGCGGTGAGCGCGGCGCGCGCCTATGCCGGTTCGCTGGCGTTCCAGCCGGTGGCCGATACCGGCACCTGGCAGGGCACGCTGCGCGCCTATGCCCAGCAGGCCTTCAGCAGCTACTCGGCGGGGCAGGTGGTGTGGAATGCCGGCCCGCTGCTCACCAGCGACAGCGGCCGCAAGATCATCACCTGGAACACCGAACTCAAGCGCGGCGCGGCCTTTACCTGGAGCACGCTGAGCACCGCCCAGCAGACCCTGCTCAACAACAACGAGAGCGGCACCGCCGACGCCCGCGGCTCGGCGCGGCTCGACTGGCTGCGCGGCGTGGCGACCAACGAGGGCACGAGTTCGACCAGCTTCCGCCAGCGCACCAACTCCAACACGCTGTACGGCAACACCAAGCTCGGCGACATCATCAATTCGAGCCCGGCCTATGTGGGCACGCCGGCCAGCGCCATCTCCGATTCGGGCTATGGCACGTTCCGCAGCCTGCGCGCCAACCGCACGCCGGTGCTGTGGATCGGCGCCAACGACGGGATGCTGCACGGCTTCAATGCCAGCACCGGCGCCGAAGTGCTGGCCTATGTGCCGGGCGCGGTCTACGCCAATCTGAGCAAGCTCACCTCGGTCAACTACAGCCACCGCTACTACGTGGACGGCTCGCCGATCGTGGCCGACGCCAACATTTCGGCCACCAGCACGCCCAACTGGGCCACGGTGCTGGTGAGCCCGCTGGGCGCCGGCGGCAACGGCGTGTTCGCGCTCAACGTGAGCAATCCGGCGGCGTTCAGCGAGGCCAACGCCGCGTCGATCGCGCTGTGGGAATTCACCGATGCCGACGACAGCGACCTGGGTGTGATCGTCGGCCAGCCGACCAAGGCCAGCGCCACCGGCGTGCCCGAGCAGATCGTGCGGCTCAAGGTCAGCGGCCGCACGCGCTGGGCGGTGCTGCTCGGCAACGGCTATGGCAGCAGCGGCGGCAAGCCGGTGCTGTATGCGCTGTTCCTCGACAAGACCAGCACCGGCTGGACCGCCGGGACCGACTACATCAAGATCGTCGCCGCCGCGACCGGCAGCGAGGCCAGCGGCAACGGCCTGTCGATGCCGGTGCCGGTGGACGTGAACAACGACGGCATCACCGACGTGGTCTACGCCGGCGACCTGCGCGGCAACCTGTGGCGCTTCAACCTGAGCACGGCGGCCGGCGATGCCACCGTGACCGACGCGCCCTCGACCTGGAAGGTGGCCAACGGCGGCGCACCGCTGTTCACCGCGCTCGATACCGCCGGCACGGTGCGCCAGCCGATCACCGGCGCGCCGGTGGTGGTGCCCAATCCGGCCACCGACACCGGCTGGATGGTGGCCTTCGGCACCGGCCAGCTGTTCGCCACCGGCGACCAGAGCACGACCGCCGAACAGGCGCTCTACGGCATCTGGGATGCCGACGGCGCCACCACCGTCAGCTTCAGCCGCATCAAGAAGCTGAGCTTCTCGACCACCACCACCACGGCGGCGGGCTCGACCACCCAGCTGCTGCGCGATCTGTCGGCCCAGGTGTTCTGCTTCACCACCACCCAGACCTATGGCGGCAGCACCTGCGGCAGCAACAGCACGCTGTACCAGGGCTGGCGCGTCAAGCTGCCGGTCAGCGGCGAGCGGGTGACCGGCAATGCCGAGAACGTCGGCCGCTACTTCGTCATCACTTCCTTCGTGCCGCCGGCGGCCAACTGCACCACGCCGGGCCAGACCTGGGTCAATGCGATCGACATCGTGTTCGGCGGCAAGTACCAGCCCACCTTCGAGAGCAGCACCGCCGGCGTCTACTACCCGTCCGAGACGCTCGAAAGCGGCCAGCTGGCGCTCGGCATGGCCTTGCAGGGCACGGTCCTCCCGCAGAATGGCAGCGGCACCTGTACCGGCAGCAACTGCGGCTCGGCCACCTGCCGCCTGGGCGTGAACGTGGTGACCGGCAGTGCCAACGGCGTGCAGACCGCCGCCCAGCTGCCGGCCTGCGACCACCTCGGCCGGCTCAGCTGGCGCGAATTCGGCCGGCCCTGATGCGGCCGCCACTCCTCACCGAAAGACTGCCCGCCATGCGCCTGCCTGTCCGCCGCGATGCCGGCTTCACGCTCGTCGAACTGATCGTCACGGTCGCCATCGTCGGCATCCTGGCTGCGGTCGCGGTGCCGAGCTATACCGAGTACGTGCGCCGCGCCAATCGCGCCGAGGCGCGCAGCGCGCTGGTGGATGCGGCCTCGTGGATGGAGCGCCATTACGGCGAGAGCAACACCTTCCTGCTCGGCAATGCCGACCAGGTGTTCAGCACCCGCTACTACAACGTGCCGGCGAGCGGCAGCGCGCGCTATCACATCAGCCTGAGCAGCGTGACCGCCAGCAGCTACACCCTGACCGCGACGCCGACCGGCAGCATGACCGGCGACGCCTGCGGCAATTTCACGCTCGACAGCTATGGCGTGAAGGGCATCAGCAGCACCGCGCGCACCGTCAACGACTGCTGGGGGCATTGAGGTCTGTCCGAGCCACCGAGTGCTGGCTCAGTGCGAGATCTCGTCGAGCCGCAGGCCGGTGGTGCGCGGCCCGAACACGCCGATGGCGAGCGCCACGATCAGCATGCAGCTCGTGATGCCGGCAAACACGCCCACCACGCCGAAGTCACGCAGCAGGAAGGCGATGAGAAAGCCCGACAGCATCGCGCCGACGCGGCTGGCCGAGTACACCAGCCCGTTGGCGCGGCAACGCACGCTGGTCGGGAACAGCTCGGCCTGATAGGCGTGGTAGCTCGCCGAGATGGTCTGGCCCGACAGGCTGATGAGCACACCGAAGAGCGTGAGCCAGAGCGGGTCTTTCATCTGGCCGAATGCCAGACCGAAGATCACCACCGAGACGGCCGGCACGACGATCAGCCACTTGCGCTGCACCCGGTCGGCGATGCTCATGACCAGCAGCGGACCGATCGGCAACGCGAAGGCGATCACGAAGGAATAGAACAGGCTTTTCGTCACGGTGATGCCCTGGCCGATCAGCAGCGTGGGCACCCAGTTGGCAAAGCCGTAGTAGCCGATGGCCTGGAAGAAATTGAACACCAGCAGCATCGCCACGCGCGATCGATAGGGCGGATGCCAGATCTCGCGGAAGGCCTGCGTGGGCGGGCGGTCGGTGACGACCGGCGGCTGCGGCGCGGGCAGCGGCAGGCCGTGCTCGGCGGCCACCTTCGCCTCGATGTCGAGCACGATGCGGTTGGCCTCGTCGAGCCGGCCCTGCTGGGCCAGCCAACGCGGGCTCTCGGGCAATGCGCGGCGGATGAACCAGACCACGACTGCGCCAGCACAGCCGATCAGCACGACCCAGCGCCATCCATCGACGCCGAACAATGTGATCGGCACCAGCCAGTACGACAGGATGGCGGCGACCGGCGCGGCCGCGAACATGACCGACTGGTTGAACGCGATGGCCCGGCCGCGCATGCGCTGCGGCACCAGCTCGGTGATGTACGAATCGATCGTCACGATCTCCACGCCGACACCGATGCCGGTGATGAAGCGCCAGAACACGATGCCCTCGCCGCTGCTCTGGAAGGCCATGATCGCCGAGCCCACGCAATACCAGAGCAGCGAATAGGTGAACACCGAGCGGCGGCCGAAGCGGTCCGGCAGGAAGCCGAGGAAGAAGGTGCCGACGAACAAGCCGGCGAAGGTTGCTGCAATGAAGCCGGCGATGCCCTGGAAGCCGAAGAAGGTCTCGGTGGTCGTGGCGAGAACGCCGCTCCTGGCCATGCCGGGTGCGATGTAGCCGGTGAAGACCAGGTCGTAGACCTCGAAGAAGCCGCCGAGCGAGATCAGCAGCACCAGCAGCCACAGATGGCGGGTGGCAGGCAGGCGATCCATGCGCGCGGTAACGGCGAGGGGCGTGCTCTCGAACTGCATCGAGGGCTGGGAGGTGGCGCGCAAGGGCGCCGCTGCAAGTGTGGTTGACATGGCTTGTCTCCGATGGCCGAGCCGGGCCACGCGCGGTTCACATATCGCGCGGGCAAGGGAGTGCCGGCGGCTCTGTGGCCGCCTGGCACGCGGGAAAGAAAGTGGGAAGAGGGGCGGCGGATCAGGCGGGCTGCAGCACGCCGCGCTCGATCTGGTCGCGTTCCAGCGATTCGAACAGCGCCTTGAAATTGCCTTCGCCGAAGCCGTCGTCGCCCTTGCGCTGGATGAACTCGAAGAACACCGGGCCGAACAGCGTGCCCGAGAAGATCTGGAGCAGCAGGCGCGGTCTGTCGCCGCCAGTGCTGCCGTCGAGCAGGATGCCGCGCGTCTGCAGCGCGGCGGCGTCCTCGCCGTGGCCGGGCAGGCGCTCGTCGAGCATGCGGTAGTAGGTGGCCGGCGGCGCCTTCATGAGCGGCACGCCAGCCGCGAGCAGGCTGTCGACGCTGGCCGGCAGGTCGTCGCTGAACAGCGCGATGTGCTGGATGCCTTCGCCGTTGAAGGCCATCAGGTATTCCTCGATCTGGCCTGAGCCTTTCGACGATTCCTCGTTGAGCGGAATGCGGATGCGGCCATCGGGCGCGGTCATCGCCTTCGACGTGAGGCCGGTGTATTCGCCCTTGATGTCGAAGTAGCGGATCTCGCGAAAGTTGAACAGCCGCTCGTAGAACGCGGCCCAGTAGGCCATGCGGCCGCGATAGACGTTGTGCGTAAGGTGGTCGATGAGCTTGAGGCCGTGACCGACCGGATGGCGGTCGACGCCCGGCAGAAACTCGAAGTCGATGTCGTAGATCGACTTGCCGTCCTCGAAGCGGTCGATCAGGTAGAGCGGCGCGCCGCCAATGCCCTTGATGGCGGGCAGCCGCAATTCCATCGGCCCGGTCGGCAGATCGACCGGCTGGGCGCCGAGTTCGAGTGCGCGGGCATAGGCGCGATGCGAATCCCTGACGCGGAAGGCCATGCCGCAGGCCGACGGTCCGTGCTCGGCGGCGAAGTAGGCCGCGACCGTCCTCGGCTCGCGATTGACGATGAAATTGATGTCGCCCTGGCGGTAGAGCACCACGTCCTTGGAGCGGTGACGAGCCACCGGCGTGAAGCCGAGCAGCTCGAACGCGGCTTCCAGCACGCCCGGCTCGGGCGATGCGAACTCGACGAACTCGAAGCCCATCAGTCCCATCGGATTGTCGAAAAGATCAGCCATTGCAAGCTCCGTACGAAGGGAGGGTTCGGGATCAGTCGAGGCGCTGGAGCGAGACGCGGAAGGTCGCGCCGCGCGCCGCGTAGTCGTCGGCGCCGGCGGCCAGGCCGGCCAGCTCCGCCGCCGTGAGTTCGCGCACCGCCCTGGCCGGGGCGCCGAGGATGAGCGAGCGGTCGGGGAAGGTCTTGCGTTCGGTGACGATGGCGCCGGCACCGACCAGCGATTGCCGACCGATCACCGCGCCGTTGAGCACCACGGCCTGGATGCCGATGAGCGCGCCGTCGCCGATCGTGCAGCCGTGCAGCATTGCCTGATGGCCGACCGTCACGCCGGCGCCGATGTCGAGCGGAAAGCCCGGATCGGCATGCAGCACCGCGCCTTCCTGCACATTGCTGGCGGCGCCGATGCGGATCGGCTCGTTGTCGCCGCGGATCACCGCGCCCGACCACACGCTCGCGCGCTCCCCGAGCACGACCTGGCCGATCAGCGTGGCCTCGGCCGCCACATAGGCCGACGCGGGAACTTGCGGCGCGTGGCCGCCAATGCCGTAGATCGCCATGCGGATCTCCTCAGCCCTGCGTCGGGCCGGTCAGGCGCGACAGCACTTCCTGGGTGTGCTCGCCGATGCGCGCGAGCGGCTGGCGCACGCCGGGGCGCCGGCCGCCGAGCGTGAGCGGCAGCAGGACCACGTCGGTGCTGCCGCCGTCGTCGGTCTGCATCGGCACCACGCCGCCGCTGGCGCGCAGATGCGGATCGGCCACCAGCTGGTCCGGCCGCACGATCGGCGCATAGGGCAGGCCGGCGGCTTCGAGCCGGGGCGCGAGGTCTTCGATGCGGTGCTGGCGCAGCACCGCGCCCAGGCGTTCGAGCAGGGCCGGGCGCAGCGCCACGCGTTGCTCGTTGGTGCCCAGGGCCGGATCGGTGGCCAGTTCGGGCGCGTCGATCACGCGGCACAGCGTGAGGTACTGCTTGTCGCTGACTGCGCCGATGAACAGCTGTTCGCCATCGGCGAGCGTGAACACGTCGTACACGCTCCAGGCCGACACGCGCGAGGGCATCGGCGGCGGCGGCTCGCCGGTCATGGAGAACTGCTGCATGTGCTGGGCCGAGAGGAAGGCGCAGTTCTCGAACAGCGCGCTCTGCACCTCCTGGCCGAGCCCGGTGCGGTCGCGCTCGCGCAGCGCGGCCAGCACGCCGATGGCGCCGAACATGCCGCCCATGATGTCGTTGACCGAGGTGCCGGCGCGCAGCGGCCGCCCGACCGGGCCGGTCATGTACGACAGCCCGCCCATCATCTGCACCACTTCGTCGAGCGCCAGCCGGTTCTCGTAGGGGCCGGGCAGGAAGCCCTTGTGCGACACGTAGATGAGCCCGGGATAGCGCTTCGACAGCGTGGCGTGATCGAGACCGAGCGCGGTCATCATGCCGGGCCGGAAGTTCTCGAGCATCACGTCGCACTGGCCGATCAGCTCCTCGGCCGTGGCCCGGCCCTCGGGCGTGGCGATGTCGAGCACCACGCTCTTCTTGTTGCGGTTGAAGCTGCGGAAGAAGCCGATGCCGAGGCCGGGCAGCCTGCGGGTCTTGTCGCCGCCCGGCGGCTCGATCTTGATGACCTCGGCGCCGAGGTCGGCCAGGATCATTCCGCAGGTGGGACCCATGACCATGTGGGTGAATTCGATGACGCGGACGCCTTCGAGCGGCAGGCCGGTGGATGCGCTGTTGTCCATGGATTCAGGCCGCGATGGCCGGTGTCGATGCTGCGTTGAAGGTGCGTGGCAGGCCGGCGCGCCACAGCGTGCCGTGCAGGGCCTCGCTGCCGAGCCAGTCGGCCATCCGGGCGCGCAGGGCAAGCAGGCGCGGCAGGTCGATGCCGGTGTCGATGCCCATGCTGGCGAGCATGAAGACGAGATCCTCGGTGGCGGCATTGCCGCTCGCGCCGGGCGCATGCGGACAGCCGCCGATGCCGCCGAGCGAGGCGTCGAAGCGCGTGACGCCGGTCTGGAGCGCGGCATGCACATTGGCCAGCGCCAGGCCGCGCGTGTCGTGGAAATGGCCGCACCAGAAGCGCTCGCCGGCGAGCGCGCGGGCCTGCTCGAACAGCCGCGCCACCGCCGCCGGATCGGCGAAACCGACGGTGTCGGCAAGGCTCACGCGGTCGGCGCCGGCGTCGAGCAGCGCCTGCATGCAGCGCAGCACCTCGGCCGGGGCGACCGCGCCTTGCAGCGTGCAGCCGAAGGCCGTGCCGATGCCACCTTCGATCAGCGTCCTGGCGCCGGCGGAATCGCGGGCCGCGCGGATGCGCGCCACCTCGGCGACCACTTCGTCGGGCGTCTTGCGCAGGTTGGCCAGGCTGTGTTCATGGCTGGCCGACAGCGGCACCAGCAGCAGGTCGGCACCGGTCTCGATGGCACGCTCGGCGCCCTTGAGATTGGGCACCAGCACCGACACGAACAGGCCGGGCAGGGTCTTGGCGAAGGCCACGAGTTCTGCGGTATCGGCGAGTTGCGGCAGCAGCCGCGCCGGCACATGGGAACCGACCTCGATCTCGCGCTGGCCGGCGTCGTAGGCGCTGCGGATCCAGTCGAACTTGCGTTCGGTGGCCAGTACCTGAGGCAGGCTTTGCAGGCCGTCGCGCAATCCGACTTCGCGGACGACGACTCTGGCGGGAAGGCAGGGCATGACTTGTCTCCGGTGGCATGCCGGTCTGACGCCGGCGATGAAGCCACTTTAGACATTCCGAACCATGCTTTCAGTGGTCTTTTGGAACGCAAAACGTTCCGGTTGGGAACGTTTTTGGGGGATTAGCGGAAGTCGGGTTGGCGGTCCCATTGCGACTCCGCGAACGCTGGCAAGGTCATGCAGCGCTCGAACACGGCGATCAGCAGCGGAACGTGATCGAGCTGCGCCTCGAAGCGGCGGGCGTTGAAGATCTGCGGCACCAGGCAGATGTCGGCCACGGTGGGCGAGTCGCCCTCGATGAAGTCGCCGTGACCGCCGCCGGCGCGCACCAGCGCTTCGAGCTGGCCGAGCCCCTGCTCGCACCAGTGCCGATACCAGTCGCCGCGCGCCGCGGGTTCCAGCTTGAGCCGGTGCTTCAGGTGGTTCAGCACGCGCAGGTTGTTGACCGGATGGATGTCGCAGGCCACCGCGAGTGCGGCGGCGCGGGCGCGCGCGCGGGCCGCCGGATCGGGCGGCAGCAGCGGCGGCGCGGGACGGGTCTCCTCCAGGTAGTCGAGGATGGCGAGCGACTGCGTGAGCCGCAGTCCGTCGATGTCGAGCGTGGGCACGAGGCAGGACGGGTTCACCGCGCGATAGGCCGGGCCACGCTGCTCGCCGGCGAGCAGATCGACGCCGACATATTCGTAGTCGATGCCCTTGAGCCGGAGCGCGATGCGCACGCGGAATGCCGCCGACGAGCGTGCCGCGCTGTAGAGCCGGACCGCGCTCATGCGGCCGCCGCGCGCGCCGGCAGCACGGTGCCGATGCAATCGCCAAAACCGATGGCGCGGGCGCCGTCGGCCTCGCAACGGCCGCGCAGCACGATGCAGTCGCCGTCGAGCAGAAAGGTGCGCGTCTCGCCGTTGGGCAGGGCGAGCGGCTGTCGGCCGCCCTGGCTCAGCTCCAGCAGCGAGCCGGCCTCGTCCGCGCCGGGGCCGGACTGGGTGCCGCTGCCGAGCAGGTCGCCGGGCTGGAGGTTGCAGCCGCCCACGGTGTGATGGGCGAGCATCTGCGCCAGCGTCCACCAGGCGTCGCGGAAATTGCTGCGCGACAGCCGTACCGGCGCGGCGCCGTGCTCGCGCATCTGCGCGGTCTGGATCAGCACCTCGAAATGCAGATCGAGCGCGCCGCGCTCGCGGTTGGCCGCGCCATCCAGATAGGGCAGCGGCGCCGGCTCGCCCTCGGGCCGCGTGAACGGCACGCGGAACGGCGCGAGCGCCTCCATCGTCACGATCCACGGCGACACGGTGGTGGCGAAGTTCTTGGCCAGAAAGGGGCCGAGCGGCTGGTATTCCCAGGCCTGCACATCGCGCGCCGACCAGTCGTTGAGCAGCACCACGCCGAACAGGTGGTCCTCGGCATCCGCCAGCGCCACCGGCTCGCCGAGAGCGTTGGGCTGGCCGACGAAGGCGCCCAGTTCAAGCTCGTAGTCGAGCCGGCGGCTCGGCGCGAGCACCGGCACCTCGGCCTCGGGCAGCTTCACCTGACCGAGCGGACGATGAAAGCGCTGGCCCGACACGCCGATCGATGAGCTGCGGCCGTGGTAGCCGATCGGTACCCACTTGTAGTTGGGCAGCAGCGGGTTGTCGGGCCGGAACAGCTTGCCGACCGTGGTGGCGTGGTGGATGCCGGTATAGAAATCGGTGTAGTCGCCGATGTGGCAGGGCAGGGCGTACTCAGCCTCGGCCTGCGGCAGCAGTGCGCCCGCGAGTGCGGCCTGCTGCGCGCTGCCCTGCGCCAGCGCGCGCGACAAGGCAGCGCGCAATTCCCGTCGCACGGTGACGCCGGCCGCCATGAAGGCATTGAGATCGCCGCGCGCGAGCGGTTCGAGCGCAGCGCGCGCCGCCTCGCTCCAGCCCTCGGCGGTCGCCGCGAGTGTCAGGTCGAGGATGGCGTCGCCGATGGCCACGCCGACGCGCCAGGGCGCTTTGCTGCCGGCGTGGCGAAAGCGCCCGTAAGGCAGGTTCTGGATCGGAAAGTCGCTGGCGGGATCGTTGGCCGACGCGACCCAGCTGGTGAGTGTCGGCGCATGGGTGGCGTCGGGGAGGTAGGCGGTCATGGCGCGTTCCTGGAGAGGGAGCGGAAGCCGGCCGGCATGCGCCGGCCGGGCATCGGTTCAATGGCGGTCTGCAAACTCGTCCTCGTGCAGGAAGGCCGCATGCCTGACGGCGCGCCGCGTGCGGCTCCATTCCTCGATCATGGCCGGGGCCAGGTCGTGCAGCTTTTCGAGCGTGCCGGGCTTCGCAAGATCGACCGCCAGCTCGAGCCGGTGGCCGTCGGGATCGCGGAAGTAGATCGACTTGAACACGCCGTGGTCGGTCGGGCCGAGGACCTCGATGCCGAGCGCCGCGATCTTCGCCTTGGCCGTCAGCAGCGTTTCCATGTCGGCGACCTTGAAGGCGATGTGCTGCACCCAGTCGGGCGTGTTCTCGTCGCGGCCCATGGCGGGCGAGTTCGGCAGCTCGAAGAAGGCCAGCACATTGCCGGCGCCGGCGTCCAGAAAGATGTGCATGTAGGGATCGGGTGCCTTGGTCGACGGCACGCGGTCTTCCGAGATGGCGAGCACCAGGTCCATGCCCAGGGTGTCGCGATAGAACTCGACGGTGCGGCGTGCGTCGCCGCAGCGATAGGCGGCGTGATGAATCCCTTGCAGCAGGCTCATGAGATGTCTCCTCGATGCTTCTTTGATGGAATGGGACTGGCGTGGCGCCCGGTTCAGATCACGCCGCGGCGTTCCTGATCCTTCTCGATCGAGCGGAACAGCGCGCCGAAATTGCCTTCGCCGAAGCTGAGGTTGTTCTCGCGCTGGATGATCTCGATGAAGATCGGCCCGATCAGGTTGCGGGTGAAGATCTGGAGCAGATAGCCCTCCTCGTCGCCATCGACGAGCACCTGATGCGCCCGGATGCGGCTGCGGTCCTCGCGCACCTGCGGCACCCGCTTGTAGACCGCGTCGTAGTAGTCGTCGTCGATGTCGAGCATCTCGATCGGGCTGCCCTTGAGTGCGTCGAGCGAGGCCAGGATGTCGTGAGTGCTGAAGGCCAGGTGCTGCACGCCGGGGCCGTTGTATTCGCGCAGGTACTCGGCGATCTGGTCCCGGTCGTCCTTGGGCTGGTTGATGGGGATGCAGAAGCTGCCGTCCGGCGAACGCAGCGCATGACTGGTCAGGCCGGTCTTGGCGCCCTTGATGTCGAAGTAGCGCACCTCGGTGAAGCCGAAGATGTCCTTGTAAAAAGCGGACCACATGTCCATCTGGCCGGGGGGCACGTTGTTGGTCAGATGGTCGATCGCCAGAAAGCCCTTGTCCGCCTGCACCTGAGGCAGTGCGAGCGGCGCGAAATCGGCTTCGTAGATCGAGCCACGCGGTCCGTGGCAATCGATGAAATAGACGAGGCTGTCGCCGATGCCGTGAATGGCCGGATAGGCGTGATCGCAGCGCGCCGGATCGGCCGCCACGGCACCGCGCCGCACTGCCTCGGCGAGCGCGGCCGATGCGTTTTCCACGCGCCAGCCCATCGAGCAGATCGACGGCCCGTGGGTCCGGGCAAACGCGCCCGAGAAGCCGTCGCGCTCGGCGTTGAGCAGGAAGTTGATGTCGTTCTGGTGATACCAGGTGATGTCGCGACTGCGGTGGCGGCGCAGCTTGGAGAAGCCGAAGGCCCAGAACAGCGCATCGAGCTGGTCGAGCGACCCGCCGGTGAATTCGGTGAATTCGATGCCTTGCAGGCCGATCGGATTGAGTGGGTTCATGGTCGTGTCTCCTGGGGGCGTTCGCCGGTTGCAGCGAGGAATGACGCGACTCTAGAAAGCCCGACCAATCAAAAAAAGCGGAATTAAACGAAACTGAACGACTAGGATTTCGATCATTTGACCGACTTGCGGCTTACCCATGATCGATCTCGATTCCCTTGCCGCGCTCGACGCGGTCGTGCGCCACGGCGGCTTTGCGCGTGCTGCCGAGCAGCTGCACAAGGTGCAGTCGGCGGTCAGCTATCAGGTGCGCAAGCTGGAGGAGCAGCTCGGTCTCGCGCTGCTCGACCGCGACGGCTACCGGGTCAAGCTGACGCCTGCCGGCGCGGCGCTGCTGGCCGAGGGCCGCCGCCTGCTGCTGCATGCCGAGCAGTTCGGTGCGCTGGCACGCCAGTTCACCGAGGGCTGGGAGCCGCAGCTGATGCTGGTGGCCGACGGCATCCTGCCGCTCGATGCGGTGTTCTCGGCTCTCAAGACGCTCTCCGATGAGCGCGTCCCGACGCGGGTGCAGGTGAAGGTCGAGTTCCTGCATGGCGTGCAGTACCGCTTCGAGAAGGAGCAGGCCGATCTGATGATCGTGAAGGACTACGCGCCCGATGCCAGGCTGCTGGCCGAGCCGCTGGTCGAGATCGAGTGCGTGCTCTGCACCGCGCCCGGCCATCCGCTCGCGCGCGCCGGCGCAGTCGACCTGCCCGAGCTTCAGGAGCATGTGGAGCTGACGGTGCAGGACAGCAGCGAGCGTGGCGACGATCAGCACATGTTCGGCGGCGAGCGGGTGTTCTACCTGTCGGGCTTCACGGCCAAGAAGCAGGCGCTGCACATGGGGCTCGGCTTCGGCTGGATGCCGCGTCATCTGGTCGACGATGCGCTGGCGGCCGGCAGCCTGTGCGAGGTCGGCTACCGGGGCGGTTCGCGCTACCGCTTCACGCCGGTGCTGGTGCATCGGCGCGACCGGCCGCTCGGCCGGGCCGGGCGGCGGCTCGCCGATCTGCTGCGCGGCGGCAGCGCGCCGGGCATGACCAGCGGCTAGCCGCCGCGATCCTCGCGCTGGCGCGCCTGTGCGCAGAGGTAGTCGACCAGTTCGCGCGCCGTCGCTGACAGCGCGGCGCTGGAGCGCATGACCACCACGAAGCGGCGCTGCGCCCAGGCGTCGGTCAGCGGCAGCATGCGCAGGCCCAGCGTGCTCACCAGCGGCGCCGCGACCTCGCCCGGCAGGATCGCGATGCCGAGGTTGGCCGCCACCGCGCGGCAGGCCGCGTCGAAGGTCGACACCACGATGCGCGGCACCCGGAGCTTGCCCTCGGCGGCCGTGAGACGGCGCAGCATCGTCTCCATGATCGAACCCGGCAGCACGCCGATGCTTTCGTAGTCGAGCGTGTCGCGGAAGGCCAGGCTCTCGCGTCCGGCCAGCGCATGACGCGGATGCGCCACCAGCCAGACGCGGTCGGTGCGGTAGTCGCGCGTCTCCAGGCCGGCCAGGTCGCTCGCGTTCCAGCACACGCCGAAATCGGCCGTGCCGTCGCGCACCGCGCGGGTGATCTCGGCGCTGGTCTGCTCCTCCAGGTTGATGTGTACCTGCGGATGCGCGGCAAGGAAGGCGCTGATGTCGTCGGGCAGGCTTTCCGAGATGACCGACAGGCTCACCAGCACGCGCAGGTTCACCTGCACGCCGGCGCCAAATTCGCGCAGCTCGGCATGCATGCGCTCCATCAGCAGCAGCACCTCGCGCGACTGGCGCAGCAGCGCCTCGCCGGCCGGCGTGGGCGCCAGTCCGCCGCGGGCGCGGGCCAGCAGGGTCACGCCCACGTCGTCCTCCAGTGCGCCGAGTCGCTTGCTGATGGCGGACGGGACGATGGCCTCGCGCTCGGCGGCACGGGCGATGTTGCCCTCCTCGCAGACCGCCACGAAAAGCCGCAGCGAAACCGGGTCGAAAACGCGTGCCATGCAGGACCTCTGTTTGCGGGTTAACCCAAGAACGGTTCCGGAATGGAACGAAGTGGCTTCCAAAATAGCGCGAACGAGCTGTGTCGGCAGCTTCATCCTTGGTGCGCATCACATCCGGGCCGGCGACAGGCATGTCGCGCGCGGCCCGTCATCCGCGACCGCGACGCAGATCCGCAAGCCGACCGGCGCCAACCAAGGAGGAGAAAACATGCAGACGGAATTCCGCGCGGGACGGATTGCAAGGGCTTGCAGGCTCGCCGCGATCGCCACCGGCATCGCGACGGCGGCTCAGGCCGGGGCGCAGACGAGCAATGTCACGCTTTACGGCGTGGCGGATGTGCAGGTCGACGACGTGCGCGTCAGCGGCACCACGGCGGCACCCTTCGCCAGCCGCAGCATTGCTCGTGTCACCTCGAGCAGCTCGCTGCTGGGCTTTCGCGGCAGCGAGGATCTCGGCGATGGGCTGAGTGCCATCTTCCAGCTCGAATCCGGGCTCCAGTTCGATACCGGCGCCCAGACCAGCAGCAGCGCGCTCTGGGGCCGCGATACCTATGTGGGCTTGCGCGGCGGATTCGGACAGCTGCGCGTCGGCCGGCTCAGCGGGCCGTATCGCGTGGCGGAAGGGCGCTTCGATTTCAATCCGGGCGCCACCGGCACCGCCTTCAATGCGGCGCTGCTGTCGTTTTTCGGTGCCACGGCAACCGATCTCGGCTTCGGCAACCGGCTGTCGAATGCGGTCTTCTACGAGACGCCCAAGGTCGGCGGCTTCGTCGCCTCGGCGATCTGGAGCGCCAACGAGTCGAATGCCGGCGTGCCCAACAGCGGCGCGGTCGGCGGCGGCCTGCGCTATGACGAGGGGCCCTGGCTGGTCGCCTACGCCATCGAACGGCGCAACGGCACCGGCGGGGTCGGCCGGCACGACACCGGTCAGCGCGCCGGCGTCAGCTACAAGGGCTCGGGCTGGCGCCTGGGCAGCGAATTCGACCGCCAGACGCGCGACAACGATGCCGGCACGGCCGGCGGCAGCAGCGCCAGCCGCAATGCGTTCTCGGTGATGAGCGGCGTCGATCTGGGGAGTGGCGAGCTGGTGAGCGAATTCACCCAGGCCAACAAGCTGTCGGGCAGCCTGTGCGGCAGTCGCTGCGACGACACCGGTGCGCGGATGCTGTCGGTGGCCTACTACTACCCGCTCAGCAAGCGGACGCTGCTCACCTTCCGCTCGACACGCATCTGGAACCAGGACCGCGCGAGCTACGAGCTGCATCCGTCGGCGCCGGGCCTGATCGGCATCGCGCCGGGGGCGCAGATCGGTGCCTACGCGGTGGGTGTGCGGCACAGTTTCTGAAATCGGTGACAGGGGCAGGCATGAAGACATGCATCGTCGGCGCGGGCGCCATCGGCGGATTGATCGGAGCAAGGCTGGCGGCGGCCGGGGTGCCCACCAGCGCGCTGGCGCGTGGCGCGACGCTGGCCGCGTTGCGCGAGCACGGCTGGCGGCTGGCGACGGCACAGGGACCGGTCACCGGCCCGGTGCTGGCCAGCGACGATGCCGGCGCGCTCGGGCAGCAGGACCTGGTGATCGTCGCGGTGAAGGCGCCGGCGCTGGCGGCGGTGGCGGCCGGCATCGCGCCGCTGCTCGGTCCCGGCACGCTGGTGCTGCCGGCGATGAACGGCGTGCCGTGGTGGTTCTGCGCCGGGCTGCCGGGCTTCGAGGCGCCGCTCGACAGCGTCGATCCGGGCGGCGCGATCGCGCGCGCCATTCCGCAGCGCCAGGTGCTTGGCTGCGTCGTGCATGCGAGCGCGTCGGTGCGCGAGCCCGGCGTGGTCGAGCACGGCATGGGCGCCGGACTCATCGTCGGCGAGCCGGCCGGCGGGCAGTCGGCCCGGGTGCAGGCGGTGGTCGAGCTGCTGGCGCGTGGCGGTTTCGACGTTCGGCCGTCCGGCAATGTGCGTCAGGACGTCTGGTTCAAGCTCTGGGGCAATCTCACGATGAACCCGGTCAGCGCCATCACCGGCGCCACCGTCGACCAGGTGCTGGCCGACCCGCTGGTGCGTGAATTCTGCTCGGCGGTCATGCGCGAGGCGGCAGCCATCGGCGGGCGCCTCGGCTGCGCGATCGCCGACAGCCCGGACGACCGCCATGCGATCACCGCAAGGCTGGGTGCCTTCCGCACCTCGATGCTTCAGGACGTCGCCGCCGGTCGCGCGATCGAGCTCGATGCGCTGGTCGGCGCGGTGCACGAGATCGGCCGGAGGTTGGGCATGCGCACACCGAATGTCGATGCGCTGCTGGGGCTTGCGCGGCTGTTCGGCCGCGCGCACGGGCTTTATCCGAAGGCTTGAGGTCGAGCGGCACACCGGTCAGGCAGCACGCCGGCTGCACCGGCCGGCGCAGCCTCGCCCGGTTCGGCCGCGGTGCGGCGCGCGCGGCGCCGTTCGAGCCTGCGGTCGCGCCGTCGGCTGGCATGGCAGACCAGCGCCGCCACCACCGTCGTCAGCATCGAGCCCTTGGCCGACAGCGAATTGTTGGACGACGACACCACCACGAAGATCAGGATCGACACCCGCGCAGGCCCCGGTGCCAGCCGCCACAGCCAGCGCAGCAGCCCGACCATGGCCGCCACGAAGGGCAGGAAGCCGATGGCGCCGAACTGCAGGTACATGTTGATCCAGAAGTTCTCGATGGTTTCGAGCGGGTCCTGCAGCGCCAGCTGAAAGATGAAGTGCGCGATCTCGGCCGGCGAGGCACCGGCGATCAGCTGCTGCTCGCTCATCAGCCCGAACACCGACCAGATGCGCGCCCGCACCTCGGCGCTGTCGTCGACCTTGAGCTTGGTGAAGATGCGTTCGCCCAGGCCGGCGCCCATCACCACCGCCACCAGCAGGCCGATGCCGAGCAGCACGACCACGCTGCCGCCGGTGATCTGCGCATAGGTGAAGCGCCCGCGCGTCAGCTTGACCGCCGCCGTCAGCGCCAGATAGCCGCCCAGAAACAGCAGCGTGAGCAGGAAGGAGGTGCGTCCGCCATAGGCCAGCAGCGCCAGCACCACATAGCCCAGCAGCAGCGCGCGCGCGCCGGCCGGAATGCGCAGCGTGAGCAGCAGCGGCGCCAGCGTGCCGGTGACCAGCGCGCCGTTGAGCGGATGGCCGGTCAGCGCGGTGGCGCGGAACAAGTCCTCATGCGGCTCGATGCCGCCCACGGTGTAGAGCACGAAATGCTCATGGCGCGCGGTCTCCACCAGCGCCATCGCGGCGTTGAACAGCATCAGCCCGATGACCAGCCTGAAGGCCGTCGCGCGGCGCTGCGGCGCCAGCGCCAGCAGGGTGACGGCGGTGACCGCCGGCATGATCAGCGTGTCGATCAGGAAGGCGGCGCCCGACGGGCCGTAGCGCGCGATCGAATAGCCGAGCAGAAACACGATGGCGCCGAGCCACAGCCCGAGCGGCGGATGGCGCCGCAGCGCCGCCGCCAGCACCGCGACCGGATTGCCGTGCGCCGCCAGCGCCACCACGAAGGCCAGCAGCCCGACCCAGGTGCCCGGATGCAGCTTGACCAGCAGCGAGCCGCCCGCCGACGTGTACGGAATGCCGAGCTGGAACAGCAGCGCATCGGCGATCAGCTGGTACAGCGCCAGCGAGCTGAAGACCAGCGCGGCGGCCAGGTCGCCGAGCAGCGGATTGGCGGATCGCATGCGGCGCGCTCCGTCGGTCAGCGGGCGGCGCCGAGGCCGAGCGCGGCCAGCGCGGGCGCGTCGAACACCGGCGCGGCACCGGGCGCCGGCCGGGTGGCGATGCCGAAGCCCGAGGTGTACGACCACACGGTCCAGCCGATGCCGTGACGCTCGGCGGCGCGCCGCACATCGCCGATCCAGCGCCAGCGCGAGGCGTCGTCGACATTGGCGCGGATCACGCCGAACTCGTTGCACAGCACGCGCACGCCCTTGCCGCGGGCCCAGGCCGCGACCTCGGCGAAATAGGCGTCGACGCGGGCGGCATTCCAGTTCTCGTCGCGGTAGGCGCCCAGCTCGCGCGCGGCACGCGGATGCGGCCGGGTGAGCGTCGGCGGATGCGCGACCAGCTCGCTCGCCGGCCAGCGCACATCGCGCATGAAGCCGACGGCGGTGTGCTCGTTGTCGAGCCAGTTGGCGCCCTGATGCGTGAAGACGTAAGGCAGGTAGAAGTGCACCAGCCAGACGCAATTGGCATCGGGCAGCAGCTCGGTGGCCTTGAGCCCGTCGAAGCTGCCGCCCTGATGGCCGGTGAGCAGCACCCGGTGGCGCGGCAGCGATGCGCGCACCGCCGCCAGCAGCCGCGCCTGGACCGCGCTCCATTGGCGCGCGGTCCAGCCGTAGTACTGCGGCTCGTTGTAGGGCTCGATCGCCACATGCTCGGGCGGCGTGTCGGCGAGGCGCCGGGCCAGCGCCTGCCACAGCGTGACGAAGGCGGTCTCGTCGCTGCGCGAGGCCTCCATGCGCTCCTTGAGCTGGCGCCCCGGATGCATGTCGACCACCACGTCGAGCCCGACGGCCAGCGCCGAATCGATGGCGGCGCGGTAGCGCGGCCAGCCCGGCATGGCGCTGCCGGCGCCGGGCGTCCAGCCGAGCTTTTCCGGGTCGAAGGGAATGCGCACATGGTCGAAGCCGACGCGGCGCAGCGTCAGCAGCTGCTCGGGCGAAAACGGCTCGTCCATCTCCAGCTCGAACCACTGGCTCAGGTTGACGCCGCGCAGCAGCGCCGGACCGACCGGATCGGCGGCGGCCGCATGCGCGCTGCGCTGGCCGGCGCTGCCGCAGGCCGCAAGGCCGGCCGAGGCGAGCGCGCCGGCCAGCACGCGCCGGCGTGTACCGCCCGCGTTCGGTCGGCTCATTGCAGCCGCTCCGGAATCGCCGCCAGCACCGGCAGCTTGAGCCGGCGTTCCACCTGCTCGGGCATCGCGAAGCTGTCGTTGAACAGCTCGGCGAAGCAGGCGATGGCCAGCGCGACCGCGATGCTCAGCACGAAGCCCACGCCGATGATGATCGGCTGGAGCCGCTTGGCTTCGAGCGGAATGCGCGCCGGCTGCACCACGCTCACGCTGGTCTGATGCTCCTTGTCGAGCGCGTCGAGCACGCGGGCTTCATCGAGCCGGCGGCGCGCGATGCCGTAGGCGTCGTCGACCAGCTTGCGTTCGCGTTGCAGGTCGAGCATCTCGCGCTCCTGCGCTGAAAGCCCTTGCAAGGCGCGCTCGGCCTGGCGCGCGAAGGCGGCGGCCTTGGCGCGCGCGGCGACCGCCGCCTCGTAATCGGCGCGGGTGTGGAGCAGGTCGCTCTCGACCGTGTCGCGCACCGGGCTGCGGCCCACGCGCTCGGTCTTGGGCGGCGCCTTCTCGGTATCGGCGATGAAGGCTTCGGTGCGCGCGATGTCGGCGCGCACATCGCCCACGAAGGGATGCGTGTCGACGTAGCGCGAGCTGAGGTCGCGTTCCTTCAGGCGCAGGTCGAGCAGGGTCTTGCGCGCGGCCTCGACCGCATCGCTGCGCGCGGTCTCGGAATAGATGACCACGTCGCCCGACACGCCGCCAAAGCTGCGGTCGAGAGCCTTGAGCCGGCCGCCCGATTGCGCGACCGCCAGATCGCCGGCGTCGAGCCGGTCCTGCGCATCCTGCAACTGCTTGAGCAGGATGGCCTGCTGCTCGCCGAAGGACACGATGCCGTGCTCGCGCTTGAAGCCTTCGACCTTGGCCTCGATCGCATCGAGCCGGGCGCGCAGCTGCTCGACGCTGCGTTCCTCCTCGGCGCCGTAATGGCGGCCAAAGATGGCGCGCCGGCGCTCGATGTAGGCCGCGACCAGCTCGTTGGCCACGCGCGCCGCCAGTTCGGCGTCCTGGTGCTTGAAGGTCACCTGCACGGTGTTGCTTTCCTTCAGCAGCAGCGCGGTCAGCGCGTCCTGCATCAGCAGCAGCGCGGCATTGACCTTTTCCTCGGGCTCGGCGCTGCCGCGCGCGATCTTGGGATAGAGCTGCTCCAGGCCGATCTTGTCGAGCACCGCTTGCAGGTTGTCGCGGCTGGCCAGGATTTCCACCTCGGAGCGCAGCGTCTGCTCGCGGTCGTAGGCGACCGGCGCGGCATTGCTGATGTCGCCGGTCTCGGGCCGGTAGACGTATTCGCGGCCCAGCCGCAGCAGCAGCGTGGTGTCGGCGGTGTAGCTCGGCTTGGGCACGAAGCTCACGCTGACCGCCAGCGTGAAGGTGAGGAAGAAGCCGGTCAGGATCTTGCGGCGGTCGCGGAAGGCGATGACGAGGAACTCGCGCAGCGTGAGGCGCCGGCTGCGGTCGTAGTCGATGCCGATGACGTCGGGGAGGTAGGCGCTCATTTGGCGATGCTCGTCGTCGGGGTGATGTTGTAGTTGATGCCGGCGTTGATCGGCAGGTTCTTGCGCAGGTACTGGTCGATCCACAGGTTGACGTTGGCGACGCCGCTGCGCGGCACCAGCAGCATGTCGTCGCCGCGCAGCGCCACGTCGGCGCCGGGCTCGCTGCCGTCGAGGATGCCGCGCAGGTTCACGCTGTAGGCGAGCGGCGCGGCGCCCGGCTGGGGCCGCAGCAGCACGACCTTGTCGGCGGCGGTTTCGCGCAGGCCCTCGGCCAGCAGGATGGCCTGCATCACGGTCACGCGGCCGGTCACCGGCACCGAGCCGGCGCGGAACACCTCGCCGCCGACGAACACGCGCTGGGCGGTGGCGGCGGCCAGATTCACGCTGGTCTCGGGCCGCTTGAGCACGCTGCGATAGCGCTCGGTCAGGTCGCGCGACACCTCGTCGAGCGTGCGGCCGGCCAGCATCTGCCAGCCGATCCAGGGCAGCGTGGCGCCGCCGTCGGGCGCCACCTGGATCGTGGCCGACTGGTCGGGCTGGTAGTCGAAGCGCAGCGCCAGCTGGTCGCCGGCGACGATGCGATAGGTGGCGCCGGCCTCGGTGGCGACGGGCGCGGGCGGCTGTGCCGGCGCCTGCGGCAGCGCCGGCAGATCGCGCGTGGCGCAGCCGGCCAGCAGGGCGGCGCAGGCGAGGGCGGAGAGCTTGGTTTTCATGGCGTGTGCGCTCGCGGCAGGTCAGCCGCCGCTCGGCGCGCGGGTGCGGCCGAACAGCAGCGATTCGAAGAGGGCGAGATAGCGGCCGACGGCGCGCTCCTCGGTGAAGCCCATGGCGTGCTCGGTCGCGCCTTCGGGATGCTCGTCATGGTCGACGGCATGGGTGATGGCGCGGCGCATCGCCTCGATGTCGCCGACCGGCACCAGCGCGCCGTACTTGCCGCCTTGCAGAATCTCGCGCGGGCCGACCGGGCAGTCGGTGCTGATGACATGCGTGCCGGCGGCCATCGCCTCGACCAGCACATTGCCAAAGCCCTCGAACAGCGACGGCAGCACAAACACCTTGGCCCGGTGCATGTAGGCGAACGGGTTCTCGACATTGCCCAGCAGCTGCACCTTCCGCGTGAGATCGAGCTTGTCGATCATGGCTTCGATGCGCGGTCGGTCGGGGCCTTCGCCGGCGATCAGCAGGCGCAGCCGCGGCCGGCGGCGCTGGGCGCGGTTGAAGGCGCGCACCAGCGTCAGCACGCGCTTCTCGCGGCTCAGGCGGCCGACGAACAGCACGGTGTCGTAGTTGTCGCGGTCGAGCCAGGGATGGTCGATCGGCTCGGCGCAGAGCTCGTCCACATCCTCCGGAATGATCGGATTGAAGATGAGCTTGGCGCGGAACTGCGGCGCGATCATCGCGGTGAGATCGAGCTGCACGCCGCGCGACACCGCCACCACCGCATCGGCCAGCGGATAGCCGCGCCGGATCAGCGTCGGCAGCAGCTTGAAGCGCCAGCCGCCCTCGGCACGGATCTGGTTGGTGATCGGCGCGTGCTCGGTCAGCACCAGCCGGCACGGCGAGCGCGCCAGCCGGCGTGCCGCGAGCGCGGCCAGGTTGTTGTGCGGCAGGCCGGCCAGCAGCACGTCGGGCTTCTCGATGGCGAGAAAGCGCGCCAGCTGGCGCACCGCGGCAAAGGTGCGGTTCACGTCGAGCGACACCACCTCCAGGCCGGCGGCCAGATGCAGCGTGGACGGATCGGTGTCGTGCACCACCAGCAGCACCTGCGGGCCGCGCCGGGCCATGCCGCGTGCCAGCCGGATGAGCGACAGCTCGGCACCGCCGACGCGGATGTCGGGCAGATAGACGGCGATCTTGTAATCGGACATGGGTGAGTTCAATGCGCGACCGGTTCGGGCAGGCGGGTGTCGAAGGCCGAGGGCAGGTCGTCAAGGAACTCGCGCGCCTTGGGGCTGACGCGGGCAAACAGTTCGAGGTAGTTGCGCGCCACGGTGTCGACGTGCTGCAACTGGGCCCGGCGCCGCAGCGCCGCCGTGGGCCAGGGCGAGGCGAGCTGGCGTTCCATCGCGGCGGCCAGCGCGGCCACGTCGCCGACCGGCACCAGCTGGCCGTAACGGCCGCCGTCGAGGATTTCATCGGGGCCGTAGGGGCAGTCGGTGCTGATGACGGCGGTGCCGCAGCCCATGGCCTCGATCAGCACATTGCCGTAGCCCTCGTAGATCGACGACATCACCAGCGCCTCGGCGCGCGCGATGTAGGGCAGCGGGTTGTGCTTGAAGCCGGCGAACTGCACCCGCTTTTTCAGGCCCAGGCCGTGCGCCAGTTCCATCAGCGCGCGGCGCTCGGGGCCGTCGCCCAGGATGACGAGCCGGGCCTCGGGCGCCCGCACCCGGGCGAAGGCGCGCAGCAGCGTCGGAAAGTCCTTCTGATGCACGAGGCGACCGGCGCCGACGAATACCCGCAGCATCGGATTGTCGAGCCAGGGGTGATGCGCCGGCTGGGCCGCGCGCCTGTCGAAGCCGACATCGAGCACCGGGTTGTAGACGGTGTCGATGCGGTCGAGCGGAATGCCGGTGTGCTCGGCCATGTCGATGCGCACGCCCTCCGACACCGCGATGATCGCGTCGGCCATGTGACCGAAGCGGCGGTACAGCCCGGGCATCGAGCGGTGCTGCCAGTTGCCCATCTCCACGCTTTCGCGGCTGAGCGCGTTGTGCTGGCTGATGATGACCCGGGTGTCGGTGCGCGCCAGCGCCCGCGCCCACAGCGCCACGATGTTGTTGTGGCCCATGCTCGACAGCAGCACATGCGGCTTGAGCGCGCGCAGGAAGCGGATCATCTTGGGCAGCGCCTGCACCGTGCGGTTCACTTCCAGCGGCACCACATGCACGTCCTCGGGGAGCATGTGCAGCAGCTCGCCCTCGCGCTTGTGGATCGCCACCACCACGTCGATGCCCATCTTGATGAAGGCGTCGATCAGCACGAGCTTCATCCGCTCGACGCCGCCGCCGTCGAAGTTGGGCAGATAGATCGCCAGCCGCAAGGGTTCGCTCATGCTCATGCCAACCTTCCTGCGCGCCGGCCAGCCAGCCAGGCGCGCGCGTTCCTGATGTTGATTAGTAGTTGTATTGCCCAGTAGATGGCCACGCCGGCGCCGATGGCCAGCACCAGTTCGAGCACGCCCTCGGCCGGCGCCCACCAGCTCAGCGCCGCCCACATCGCGGCCGAGGCCAGCAGCGCGCCGCCGATGGCGCCGAGTGGCAGCGGCACCGACAGCACCTGCCGGCCGATCAGCGCGCTGAGCGCCGCGCCGAGCGCATAGGTGGCCACCGTGACCCAGGCCGCACCGGCCAGCCCAAAGCGCGGCAGCGCCCACAGATTGGCCAGCACGTTGAAGGCCGCGCAGGGCAGCAGGCTCCAGAGCAGGCCGGTCGTCTTGCGCGACAGGTGAAAGGCGTGATCGAAGTAGTGCACCTGGAAGCCCGCCAGCAGCGCGCCGAGCGCGATCGGCGCCATCAGCGGAATCGCGCCGGCGCGGAACCGGTCGCCGATGAGCACGCTGGCCAGCGGCTCGGCCAGCGTGGCGATGCCGATGCAGGACGGGATCGCGACCATCGCCAGCAGGCCGCCGTTGCGGCGCAGCTGGGCCCGCGCGGCCGGAATGCCGCCGGTCTCGATGGCCTTCACCGCCAGCGGAAAGGCCGCGAAATTGATCGCGATGAAAATCGACGCGAGCGAGCGGTCGACCAGGCTGTAGGCGACCGAATACACGCCGACCGCCTCGCTGCCGAGCACCCGCTCGATGAGGAAGCGATCTACCGACGACAGCACGAAGTTGAGCGCATAGGCGCCGGTGAGCGGCGCGCCGTAGCGCAGGTAGTCGCGGATGCGGCGCAGATCGAGCAGGCCGGCGCTCAGCCGCGCGACCCGGCCAAGCCCCGGCAGCGCCGCCAGCAGCGAGGCCAGCGTGGCGCCGGCCAGCAGGCCGATGGCCGGATTTGCAAACGCATGCACCAGCGCCACGCCGAAGGCCACGCTGCCGATGGCCTGGCCGGCTTCGACCAGGTTGAAGCGCAGCACCCGCAGCCGGCTGCGGTTGAAGGCCTGCTGCACGCTCACCAGCCCGCGCAGCACCACCAGCGGCAGCAGCAGCAGCAGCACATCGCGGTCGAGGCCGGGAAAGCGGAAGCAGGTGACCAGCGGCAGATAGAGCGCCACGAAGCCCAGCACCATCAGGCACCACGACTGGTAGATGGCGCCTTCCACCTTGGCATCGCGCAGCGGATCGCTGATCTGGCCCGGGCGCGAGAAGCGCATGGCCGAGACCTGCACCCACTGAAACACGGTCGATTGCAGCAGCAGCGCCAGCGCCAGCGCCAGCGCGTAGGCGCCATAGACCGCCGGACTGGTCAGCCGCGTGAAGGCATACACCGCCAGGAAGGCTGCCAGCCCCGGAACGATCTGGGCCGGCGCAAAGCCGGAAACGAGCTTCAGCACCGCTCAGCTCCCGCGCACCGGGCCGCGCGCGCGCAGCCGCAACAGCCACTTGCGCTTGAGCACCACCGGGTTGAGCACCATGCGCTTGCCGTCCACCAGCGTGAACCGGCCCCAGGCCGACACGGTGTGCAGGCCGTCGGGATTGGCGCCGAAGGGGTCGGGCTGCCAGACCCGCACGATCTCTTCCTCGTAGCGGTCGGGCGTGCAGACCAGGATGCGCCGGATCGATACCGCGCCGCCGTAGGTGCGCGAGCAGTCCTGCGCCGGCCGGTACAGCCCGCCGTCATGCCAGAACGGCGTGCCGCCGCAGCGCGCGCCGCGCACATCGACCAGCACCGGATTGTTCTGGTGCGCATGCCAGGGGCCGATGAGGCTTTCGGAAAAGCGCAGGCAGAGGTTGTCGAACGGGCCGGCGTCGGCATCGGTATAGGCGAGCCAGTAGAAGCCGTTGCAGCGAAAGATGACCGGATCGGCGGCGGCCACGCCTTCGAGCAGGCAGGCCACGCGCTGCCAGCGGCCGCGCTCGTCCAGTTCGTGCAGCCAGCATTCGCGCGTGGCGGCGGTCTCGGCGATGGCCCATTGCCGGCCCTCGGCCTCGAACACGAAGGGGAAGGAGACGTGTTTGTCGCCGGCGGGGTTGAACTTGCTGACCACCTCCAGGCCGTCGGGCACGATCTTGAGCCGGCGCAGATGGCCGACGCCGCTGCGCTCGTCGAAGTACTCGGCAAAGAATTCGCGCGTGCTGCCGGGCAGACCGAAGGGATCGGCCAGATAGCCGGTCGATTCGCGCTGGCCGAGCCATTCGACGCGCTGGCCGATGCGTTCGTCGAACGCGGCCTTGCCGATGGGTTCGCGCACCCAGCCGACCATCCACGACTCGGCCAGGAAGATCGAGGCGAGCTTGCTGCGCAGCGCGCGCGCCTTGCCCTGCACCAGCCGCGCCAGCGGCGCGATGCGGCGCGGCGGCGGCGCGACCTCGCCGACCGCATGCAGCGGCACGCCGGCCTTGAAGTCGCGCAGCGTCTGCACCAGCAGCGCGGCGGCGGTGTCGAGATAGCGGTCGAGCGAACCGGTCCAGCCCGGGCCGGCGGCGATGCGCGCGGCGCGCAGCACGCGGGCGCTGTTCGGGCCGTCGGCCACCACGAACACCGTGCCCACGCCCGTGCGCGCAATGCCGTCTAAGCCGGGGAAGGCGCCGCTCACCGGCCGGCCGCATTCGTCCACCAGCCGCCAGCAGGGCCAGCTCTGCGCGCCGTCCTCGTCGCTGCCGCCGGCCAGATCGATCACCAGCTCGTTGCCGGCGGGATTGCGCCCGACCGGGCGCTGGCGCGGAAAGCTGTCGTCGGCGCCGCGCGCCAGTGCCGGCACGCGTCGCCGCAGCGCCGGCAGCGCCAGGCGCCAGCCGAGCGAGGAATGCGCGGTCCCGGCTTCGAGCACGACCAGCGGCGTGGGCACCATGTCCTGGAGGCGGTCGAGCAGCCGCGCGAGCCAGTCGGGCAGCGGGCCGGGCGGGAGGATGACCTGGAGGCGATGCACGGCGCGCGATCAGAGACGGCGGTAGACCGCGTCCGGCACATAGAAGCGCCGCTTGTTCAGCACCGTGCCCACCACATTGGCGCGCAGCGCGCGCAGGTTGGCGACCAGCTTCTCGGCCACCGGCGCGCGGGTGCGCTCGGCTTCGAGCACCACCAGCACAGCATCGGCAAACGGCGCGCAGACCAGCCCGAGCTTGGAGCGCGAGGCCGGCGGCACGTCGAGCACGATCTCGTCGAAGCGCGCGCGCAGCAGGCGCCAGGCCGACACGTCGGTCAGGTCGGCGGCGGTACGGCGGCGCGAATGGCCGGCCGGCACCAGCGCGCCGGCATGCAGGTTGTGCCCCACTTCCGACACCAGATCGTCGACCGCGATGCCACCGCGCAGCGCCTCGAACAGCGGCCGGTGCCGGCTCGCCGCATCGCCCAGCACCTCGGGCGAGATGCCGAGCACCAGCACGCGCCGGCCGTAGAGCGTGGCCGCCACCTCGGCAAACGACCAGGCGACGGTCGACACGCCTTCGCCGCCGCTCGGCGCGATGAACTCGGTCACCCGGCCGGCGCTGGCCGGCACCAGGGCATCGAGCCGCAGCACCAGATCGATGACCGCCTGGCTCACGGCCTGGTCGGCATGCTCGCCGGTCAGGGCGTCGACCGGCGGGCGCGCCACGGGTTGAAGGTCGATACGGGAATCCAGAGGCATGTTGCGTTCGGGCATCGGCAGGCCGGACCCCGAGACGACCGGGAACGGCATCGTCGTGGGCGGTTTCCGCTCAAGGAGGTCTATTGGTGATTGCCCGTAGTCAAGCCGTGACGGGCAGCGTTGCTGACGCTGACTAGGAATTTAACTTAGGAAAATTTGATCCTCACAGCTTTCCGACTGGCGGCAAAAGCAGCCTGCGAGCCCGCCTACACCAGAGAAAGTGTGAAGTATTTCACTAAAAATTTTTATAAAGCAGATTGGACGGGCTTTTTGCGCTGCGAACCGCAAGAAGCGACCGTTCATCGATTGACCACTGAACCTAGGTTTTCTTAGCTGGCTGAAGCCATCGACTTGTATCGCTATGTGATGTGCATTGCAGTCAAGAGCGGCTTGTCATCAGCCGACGGACGGACGCTTGTCGGCGCGGAAAGCCGATGCGGGCACCGTTGTTCACCGTCTTGCCAGGGGAGCGCCGGTCCGGCGGGCACTTGGCGCTAACATCCCGCTCCGCTTCCCGCCAGGCCCGGGTGGTGAAACAGGTAGACACAGCGGACTTAAAATCCGCAGCCCCTAACAGGGCGTACCGGTTCGATTCCGGTCCCGGGCACCAACCTTCCGATGCGCCCAGGCGCCGAGGTGCGCGCCGACAGATGGACAGCCACAGCTTGATTCACCGTTTTGCCGCCGCCGCGAGCGCCGCCCGGGCCGACGACAGCCTGCTGCCCGCCGGCTGGAGCGCGGCCGACTGGACCAGTCTGGCTGCCTTGGCGCAGCCGATCGGCATCGAGGCCGGCGATGCGCTCATCACCAGCGGCAACACCGAGCAGTCGCTGTTCCTGGTCTGCAGCGGCTCGGTCGAGGTGGCCTATGTGGCGCGTCAGACGCTGACGATGTCGATCATGTCGCACGTACCGGCCGGCTCGATCGTCGGCGAGCAGTCGTTCTTCGATGCCTCGCCGCGCTCGGCCAATGTGTGGGCGGTCGAGGATTGCGCGCTGCTGCGCATCGACCTGCGCGACTTCGAGCGCTATGCGCTCGCCGAACCGCGCCGCGCCTTCGAGCTGTCGTTCGCGCTCGGCCGGGTACTGGCGCTGCGGCTGCGCGCGACGACGGCGCGCATCGGCGTCTGACCGCCAGCACAACGCCGCGCGCTCGGCATGGCCGAATCCGCTGCGGCGCAGCTAGAATGCGCACCCGCCCGAAGGAAGCGTGCCAGAGCGGTTTAATGGACCGGTCTTGAAAACCGGCGATGGGGTAACCCATCCGTGAGTTCGAATCTCACCGCTTCCGCCAATGCCTCAGTCGAGCCCTTGACCTTCAAGGGCTTTTTTGTTGCCCGCGCGCAGGGGATGGCCTGGTCGCTGTCGCACGGCGTTCTCGGCGGCGGGCGCTTCGTGCCGATCTTCTCGGACAGCCATATCCACGCCGCCAGCCGTGAGCGCACACCGCGACAGCCTGCAAGCGGGCCAATCCGGCCCGCTTCGGGATACAGGCGATGGCTTCCAATTTCTTCGCCCGGCAGGGCGCCGCATTCAAGAACGATCTCAACCGCTCCCTGGGCGCGCTCGTCGGCATCGCTCAGGGCCTGCTATGCGATGGCGTGCTCAACGACGACGAAATCCGCTTCCTCGATCGCTGGCTTGTCGCCAACGAGAGCCTGTCGCTCACCTGGCCCGGCGACGTGCTGCACGCCCGGGTACGCGCGGTCCTCGCCGACGGCGTCATTGCCGAGGAGGAGCGGGCTTACCTCGTGGCGACCTTGCAGTCCCTCATCGGCGGTAGCCTTGAAGAGCTGGCCGAGCCCACGCACGTCACTGCGCTGGCGTTCGACCACACGGCGGAAGTCACCTTCGAAGGTCGGCGCTTCGTGCTCACCGGCGACTTCGTGTTCGGGCCGCGCAAGACCTGCTCCAGGGTGATCGAGCTGCACGGCGGCGAGGTCGCGTCGAGCATCACGCGCAAGGTCGATTACGTGGTCGTCGGTGGCCTCGGCAGCCCGGAATGGAAGCACGGCAGTTTCGGCATCAAGATCGAAACGGCGATGCAGCTGCGCCGCGACGGCTTGCCCATCGCGCTCGTGCAGGAAGACCAGTGGGCGAACGCGATCCCGCGCACGGCGGCGGCCTGATGCGCTGGCAACGCGAAGTCAGCGAGCCAGACCGCGCCGGCCTGTCGTGGCCGGAGCTTTGGGCCGGGCCCGATTGCGGCCTCATCGCCAGCTGGGAACGCGGCAGGCAGAAGGCCGGCGAGACACCGGAGCTCGCCGCTGCGGCAGGCGCCGGCGAGCTGGTTCTGTTGCCGTGGAAGGGGGGCGTGGAGCAGCCGACGAAGACCGGGCGCAAGGTCGGGAGCCTGCTCTACCTGGCCATGTGGCAAGGGCTGCGCGGCGAACCGCTCGACGTCGATTTGGCGTGCGATGTGCAGCTCACATGCAGCCGTCACGGCGTGATGGTGACCTTCACCGGTGATTCGGTGCGCATTGCCAAGGCTCGCTGACGGCGCGTCCACACCGTCGGCCCTCATGAGCGTATGAGGCAGGCAACGAAGCCGCCCCAACCCGCCCGACCTAAGCCGCCCTCCGCCGCCCCGCCGGATGCGCCGCATTCAACCCATCGGCGATGTAGTGCGCCAGCGCATACACGGTCTCCGACGGGTTGTAGCCGATGGACGTCGGCAGCAGGCTCGCATCGGCGATGTAGAGGTTCTTCACGTCATGCGTCTCGCCGCGCGGATTGACCACCGTCCTGGCCGGATCGGCGCCCATGCGGCAGGTGCCTTGCGGATGGAAGGACGTGTAGCGGTAGCGCGAGCGCTCGTTCTTCAGCCCGGCGATCACGCCGTCCACCGCCTCGACGCTGTCGATCTCCAGCTTCTGCGACGACGGGATGTACAGCCGCCGCGCGCCGGCCGCGAACAGCACCTTGCAGGTCGTCGCGAGCCCCTTCTTCATCGCCTCGAAATCCTCGTCGTCCACGTCGTAGCGGATCGACTTGGCGCCGTCCTTCCAGCTCACCTCGCCCACGTTCTTGTCGTGGATCAGGCTGATGAGCCGAGTCGTGGACTTGTAGCGGCTCATGAAGTCGACATAGGGCTTGCCGGTGCCCGGCTCGACCTGGGTGCTGGCCTCGACCGGGTCCTGCACCGCGTTGAGCAGCAGATAGCCGCCGTTTTCCGGCAGCGTGTCGCGGTCCATGTAGAGCGAATGCGTCGCGCCGTGAAAGTCGTAGACCGGCTGGTCGAACATCGCGGTCACCGACATCGTCGGATGGCACGCGAAGTTCTTGCCGACCTGGCCGCTGCCGTTGGCGAGCTGGCTGCGCAGCAGCAGCAGCGGCGTCTGCACCGGGCCGGCGGCCAGCACCACGATCGGCGCATCGACGCGCAGCCGCGCCTTCGGCTTGCCGGTCTGCTGGTCGACCACCTCGGCCTCGACGCCGGTCGCCTTGCCGTCGCGCGCCAGCACCTGCGTGACCCGCGTGTCGGAATGGATGGTTGCGCCGTGCTGCACCGCCCACGGCAGATAGGTCACGAGCATCGACTGCTTGCGGTCCGAGGCGCAGCCCGCGAAGCACATGCCGGTCAGCACGCAGTCGCGCACATTGCGGCGCGCCTCGCCGCGCGGCAGGCCGAGCTTGGCCATGCCGGCAGCGATCAGTTCGGCGCCGCCGCTGGTCTCCTGCGGCGTGACCGCGCGGATGCCGAGGTTGCGCTCGACCTTCTCGAAATAGGGCCGCAGGGTCGCCGGCGTGAGCGCGGTCAGGCCGAACTCGCGGCCCCACAGGTCGAGGTAGTAGTCGGGCGTGCGAAAGCACAGCGCGGCGTTGACCACCGTCGAGCCGCCGACGCAGGCGCCCTGCAGGATCGCGATGTCGCCGCTGTCGTTGTTCTGGCCGCCGTGGTCGGCGTAGAGCGTGCCCATGCTGATCGCGAGCATCTCGGTGAATTTCTCGGACGGCACATAGGGGCCGGCTTCGAGCACGATCACCTTCTTGCCGGCCTTGGCCAGTTCATAGGCCATCACCGCGCCGCCCGCGCCCGAGCCGACCACGACCGCGTCGGCTTTCAGGTGCAGATGGGCGCCGGCGGCGATGTCGCTGGCCTGGGTCACGGGCAGGCCGTGCTTCGGCACTTCGACCGGAATCGTCTTGTTGGTCATGTTGCTGGTCTCCTCAAGCCTGGGGCAGCGGCTGGTTGCCGAGCGACGGAATGCGGTTGCGGCGCGTGACCGGGCCGTCGTAGCCGAGCGGTCCCCAGGTCGGCGGATTGGCGAAGTAGGCGAGCGCGACGAGCTTCTTGAGGCCCAGGCTCAGCGCGCGCTGCGGCACTTCGGTGCCATTGGCCCAGGCGTCGCAGAAGGCGATTGCGTCGGCATCGCCGAGGTCGACGAAGGCCTTGCCGTAGCCCGCCTTCGGGCCGTCGTTGAAATAGCCGATGCCGCCGCGCAGCCCGGCGAGGATGTGCGGCGGCATGGTCGCGAGCAGCGCCGCGTCGAGCGTCTGGAGCACCGGCACCTGGGCCGGCGGCAGCAGCGCGCTGCCCTCGGTCGGCAACATCACGTCGAGCAGGCGCTGGAACACGCGGGCCTCGGTCGCGCCGACGAATTTCATCGGCGCGGGCGCGGCGGCGCGCAGCGTGGCGGGCGCGCCGGCGGTCAGGCCGAGCGCGGCGGCGGCGAGCAGGAACTGGCGCCGCGTGAGGCCGCCGGCGGCGGTCATCGCAGGCAGGGCGGCGGCGCCGCGCGGATCGGGCGTGGAAATGCGCATGGTTGTCTCCTGAATCGGATGGCGGTCAGAAGACCTGGAGCAGGCGCAGGTTCACGCGCGCGCTTTCCTTGAAGCCGTTGTCCACCCGCAGATCGCGGCCGACGTTGACGAGCAGTTGCGTCGCCGGCCCGACGAAGGCGGCGGTGCCGAGCTGGAACTTGGTGACATTGGCCGCGTCGTTGCGCGACACGCCGGCGACCTTGGTCTCGCCCAGATGCGCGTAAGACAGCCCGCCGCGCAGGTCCCAGGTCGGGCTCATCGCATAGCGCGCAAAGCCCTGGAGCTGGGTCGTGGCCGATTGTTCGAGCGAGGCGCCGGCGGCATTGGCCTTGTCGTTCTTGCCGTAGGCCGTCACGTCGGCGGCGAGGTCGATGGTCCACTTGTCGCCGAGGCCGAACAGCCAGGCGGCTTGCAGCGCGGTCTTCCAGCGGTTCTCGCCGAGGTTGAGCGGCTTGTTCGCGTCGTAGGTGCCGGTGGGCGCGTAGACGAACGGCGTGATGCCGAAATAGCTGCGCTTCGCCGCGTCCTCATGCAGCCAGACGGTGGCGGCGAGGATCAGGTCGCCGACGCCGCTGCGGTTGCCGAGTGCCGGCGCCAGATCGTTCTTGGCTTCGAGCCGGCCGAAGGGCAGCAGGAATTGCGGATCGACCGTGAAGCCGGCGATCTTCATGAAATGGATCATCCGCAGGATGCCGATGTTGGAGTCGAGGCCGTAGCTGCCGGCCGGGCGCTTGCCGTTGGCATAGAGCTGGTCGCGCTGGGCGGTCTGGGCGTAGAGCGCCGCGATGTTCGTGCCCTCGGGCAGGGCGGTGTAGTCGCCGGCGTCGATGTCGATGGCGTGGGCGGCAGTGCCGGCAAAGGCGAGCGTGGCGCCGAGCAGGGCGGTGCGCAGGGACGGGTTCATGTGGGTCTCCTCTTGGGTCTTGTTGTTGGTCAGAACGGGTACTGGATGCCTTGTTCGAGCACGCTGACCCACTGCGTCTCGGTGAACTCATGCAGGTTGGCCGGGCCGCCAAAGCGCCCGCCATTGCCCGACGCGCCCATGCCGCCGAAGGGCACCTGGAATTCGTTGTTCACGGTCTGGTCGTTGATGTGGACCATGCCGGTGTGCAGCCGCGCCGCGAGGGCGAGGCCGCGTTGCACGTTGCGGCTGTGGATCGCGGCCGCGAGGCCATAGGGCGAGGCGTTGACCAGCGCGACCGCCTCGTCGTCGCTGTCGAACACGGTGATGGGCGCGACCGGACCGAAGATTTCCTCGCTGAACGCCGCCATGTCGGGTCGCACGTCGGCGAGCACGGTCGGGCGGTAGAACAGGCCGGACTGCGGGCCGCCGGTGAGCAGCCGGGCGCCGTCGCGCAGCGCGCCCTGCACGATGGCGTCGATGCGCGCGAGCTGCCTGGCGTTGATGATCGGGCCGAGATGGACCGGCTCGGTGAACGGGTCGCCGACCGCGAGCTTGCCGGCGCGCTCGGCGAGCAGCTCGGCATAGCGCGCCGCGACGCTGCGATGCACGAGATGGCGCCCGGCCTGCATGCAGATCTGGCCCTGATGCAGAAAGGCGCCCCAGGCGCCGCTGGAGCTGGCGGCGTCGAGATCGGCATCGTCGAGCACGACCAGCGCGTTGTTGCCGCCGAGTTCGAGCGCGCACTTCTTGAGCAGCTGGCCGCAGGTGGCGCCGATGCTGCGGCCGACGCCGGTCGAGCCGGTGAAGGCGATCATCGACACCGCCGGATGGCGCACGACGGCGTCGCCGGTGTCGGGACCGCCGGGCAGCAGTTGCAGCAGGCCGTCGGGCAGGCCGGCATCGGCAAACAGCTGGGCGATCAGCGCGCCGCCGATCACGGCGGTCTGCACATCGGGCTTGAGCAGCACGGCATTGCCGAGCGCCAGCGCCGGCGCGATCGAGCGCATCGACAGCAGCAGCGGGAAGTTCCACGGCGAGATCACGCCGACCACGCCAATGGGCACGCGGCGCCAATAGTTGGTGCGGCCCGGCATGGCCGACGGAAAGATCTCGCCGGTCGGCTGCATCGGCAGGCTTGCGCTCATCAGCAGCTGCTCGTAGGTGGCGTGCAGCTCCCAGTCGGCCTTGAGCGGCACCGAGCCGGCTTCGCGGACGTTCCAGTAGCGAAAGCTGTCGGCGCGCTCCTTGAGCAGGCGCGCGGCCTCGCGCAGCACGGCGGCGCGCCGGTCGAAGGGCGTGGCGGCCCAGGCTTTCTGGGCGAGCGCGGCGGCGCGGGCGGCCTCGTCCACATCGGTGGCGTCGGCGATGCCGGTGCGGCCGAGCACGGCGCCGGTCGCCGGCTCGCGCACCTCGGCGCTGCCGCCGTGGGCTTCGCGCCAGCCCGAGCTGTAGATCAGGCCGCTCGACGGAAGCGGAAGTTCGTGGATGTTCATGCCGGTCTCCTCGGTGGTGGCTGAGGGCGGGTCTGGGCCCGCCGCGTTTGCCTAGGGCAAGCGGCGTACCGCCCCGGCCGGCGGCGCTGGCGACGGCGCTTGTCCCTGCCAAATCAAGCGCTTGCGAAGCGGCGCGCGCTGGCGGCGGCGTCTCGCGCGTCCCGCTGCGGGATGCGCCGGTCTCATTGCGGGACGCCGAGACGCCGAAACCACAGTCGGGCGACGGACGGCGCTAGGGGTTTGGTCGCGTTGACGCTGGCGCGCCCGCGTCGCTAGGGTCGGCGCACTTTTTCATCCGCGCGTGTGAACCTGAATCGTGGCTACCTCTTTTGCAACTGGCGGCGGCTATGCACCGGAGACCATCCGGCGCGCCCGCCATGCCTTCTTCAACGACGGCCAGTGCGCCGACGGGCTGGTCGAGGACGCGGTCCTGCGCTCCTGGACCCGCTGCCGCGACGGCGGCCGCCGCATCGACGAGCCGATCGAGTTCACCTCGCTCGACCGCGCCGCGGCCAGCCTGCTGATCGAGCGCAACCGGGCGCTGCTCGACGCGGCCCGGCCCGAACTCGTGGCGCTCGCGCGCTCGATGCAGGACGCCGGCTATGCCGTGCTGCTCACCGATGCCCACGGTCACACGCTGGCGGTGGAAGGCGCGATGCCCACGCACTGCGCCACCTTCCGCAACGCCTTCCGGCCCGGCGTCGATCTGTCGGAGCGCGCCATCGGCAGCAATGCCATGAGCATCGCGATGGCCGAGCAGCAGACGGTGCGGCTGTTCGGGCCGGAGCATTTCTTTGCCGATACCCAGCTGTTTCATTGCTGCGCGGCGCCGGTGTTCGATCCGCAGGGCAATGTGGTCGGCGCGGTCGATGTCGGACATGACGCGCCGAACATGTCGCAGGCCGCGCTCTGGCTCGCGCAGCGCTGCGCCCAGCGCATCGAGCGACGCATGTTCATGGAGCTGCCGGCCTATGTGCGCATCGGCATCGATGTCGGCGACGAGCTGCCGGGCGCCGGCGCGGCCAGCACCGCCGCCTGGCTCGCGCTCGATGAAGACGGCCAGCTGATCGCGGCCTCGCGCGCCGCGCGCCAGCTCATCGGGCTGCCGCCGAGTCTGGTCGGGCTCGATTTCGGCGCGCTGTTCGATGCGCGCTTCCATGCCTGGGCGCCCGGGCTGCGCCTTGCGCCCGAGCTGCCGTTGCGGCTGCAGAACGGCATGCGGCTGCGCGCCCAGCCGCTTGCGCCGGCACTGGCACGCGCCGCGATTGCGCCCGCACGCTCGGTGCCATCTGCCGCCGCGCGGCCCTGCTTCGGCGATGCCCGGCTCGATGCCGGCTTCGACCGGGCGGCGCGCGCGCTGCGGGCCGCGCTGCCGGTGCTGCTCAGCGGCGAGACCGGCTGCGGCAAGGACGTGACCGCGCGCGCCCTGCATCAGGCCAGCGAGCGCGCGGCCGGCCCGTTCGTCGCGCTCAATTGCGCCGCCATTCCGGGCGAGCTGCTGGCCGGCGAACTGTTCGGCCATGTGGATGGCGCCTACACCGGCTCGCGGCGCGGCGGCGCGCCCGGCAAGATCGAAGCCGCTGCCGGCGGCACGCTGTTCCTCGACGAGATCGGCGACATGCCGCTGGCGCTCCAGGCCACGCTGCTGCGTGTGCTCGACAGCGGCGAGGTGGTGCGGCTGGGCAGCACGCGGCCGGTGACGGTCGATCTGCGCATCGTCTGCGCAACCCACCGCGATCTGCGCGCCCAGGTGGCCGACGGGCGCTTCCGCGAAGACCTGTACTACCGCATCGCCGGCCATCCGTTCCGGCTGCTGCCGCTGCGCGAGCGGGCCGACTTCGATGCGCTGCTCGACGCGCTGGTACTGGCCGCCGGCGAGGCGCCGGAGCGCATCGGCGGCGCGCTGCGCCAGACGCTGCGCGCGGCACCGTGGCCGGGCAATGTGCGCCAGCTCGCGCATGCGCTGCGGCGCGCGTTTGCGCTGGCCGAGCCGCAGGCGCCGCTGACCCGCGCCGACTTCGACGATGAACTGGCGGCCGATGCGCTGGCCGCTGCACCCAGGCTTTCCGGTGCCGAAGGCGGCCTGCTGCAACGCGCCGAGGACAGCGCGATCCGGCAGGCGCTGGACGAGGCTGGCGGCAACGTGACCGCCGCCGCCCGGCTGCTCGGCATGGGCCGGGCCACGCTCTACCGCCGGCTCGGGCGGCAGCGTTCAGCCTGAACGACAAGGCTCGCCTGGGCCGGATCGGCGCAGGCGGGTTGCAAGCTCAGCCCGGCCGGCTCGTTCGCGCGGCCCGCGCCAGCCACGGCGCGCTGAACGGCCGATGCAGCACCAGCCACGCCAGCGACCCGAGCGCCACGCCCCAGAACGCCGAGCCCAGCCCGAACAGCGACATGCCGGACGCCGTCGCCAGGAAGGTGATGACCGAGGCCTCGCGCTGGTCCGGCTCGCTCATCATCCCGAGCAGGTTGTTGCCGATGGCGCCGACCAGCGCCAGCCCCGCGAGCACCGCGACGAAGGTCTTGGGCAGCGCGGTGAACAGCAGCACGATGGTTCCGGCAAAGCTGCCGCCCAGCAGATAGAAGACGCCATTGGCGAGCCCCGCCACATGGCGCCGCGCCGGGTCCGGATGCGCCTCGGGGCCGGTGCACAGCGCGGCCGTGATCGATGCCGTGACCAGGGTGATGCCGCCGAACAGCGCCGCCGGCAGCGACACCAGCCCGAGCACGCCCAGCACCGGCCGTGCCGGCACGTCATAGCCGGCCTGGCGCAGGATCGCCAGGCCCGGCATGAACTGCCCGGTCAGGCTCACCAGCACCAGCGGCAGCGCCAGCCCGAGGGTGGCGCGCGCGGTCCATTCGGGCGCGATGAACATCGGCGTCGCCAGACTCGGCCGCAGGCCGTGCAGGCTCGCGCCTTCGACCCCCACGGCCAGCGCAATGCCGGCAATGAGCAGCAGCACCAGGCAATGGCGCGGCAGCAGCCGGCGCAGCAGCAGATAGACCGCGATCATCCCGAAGGCCAGCGTCGGCGCCAGCTCGGCCGCCGTGAAGGCGCCGACGCCAAAGCGGAACAGGATGCCGGCCATCATCGCGCTGGCCACGCCGCGTGGGATGAGCCCGACCAGCCGGTCGAAGCCGCCCGACAGCCCGATCGCCACCAGCACCGCCGCCGCCACCAGATAGGCGCCGACCGCCTCGTTGAGCGAGATGGCCGGGAACAGCGCCACCAGCAGCGCCGTGCCCGGCGCCGACCAGGCGGTGATGACCGGCGCGCGAAAGCGCCAGCTCAGCAGCAGCCCCGACAGGCCGGCGCCGATGGAGATGGCCCAGACCCAGGAGGCGATCATTTCCGGGGCCGCGCCGGCGCGCTGAGCGGCCTGGAAAAAGATGACGAGCGGCCCCGAGTAGGAAATGAGCACCGCCATGAAACCGGCGGTCAGGGCTGAGAGCGAGAAGTCCCTGAGCGGCATCGCCGGCGCGCTCAGGCGGTGGCTGCAAGCGCTGGCAGATCGGGCGCGCGATGACCGGCCGCAAACACCGCCATCGCGGCGCAGGCCAGCACGCCGGGCAGTGCGAAGGCATAGAAGTTGTAGTCGAGCGGCAGCTCCATGCCGAGCAGCGCGCCGCCCAGGATCGGGCCCAGGATGGCGCCGTTGCGGCCCACGCCCGAGGCCCAGCCGAGGCCGGTCGAGCGCATGGCCATCGGATAGAACTGGGCGCCGAGCGCATACAGCAGGATTTGCGAACCGATGGTGGTGGCGCCGGCCACGGCGATCAGCGCATTGAGCAGCCAGGCCGGTTGCGGATGGCCGAGCAGCCCGATCGACAGTGCCGCCAGCGCAAAGAACGCCGCCAGCACGCGCGGCAGATTGATGCGGTCGCCAAGCCAGCCGCCGCCCACCGCGCCGAAGATGGCGCCGAAGTTGAGCACCAGCAGAAAGCTCAGGCTGGAGCCGAGGTCGTAGCCGGCCTTGACCATCAGCTTGGGCAGCCAGGAGTTGAGCGCATAGACCATCAGCAGGCAGGCGAAGAAGGCGGTCCACAGCATCAGGCTGCGCAGCGCCCGGCCCTCGCGGAACAGCGCGAACAGCGGCGCGCCCCGGGTGATGGCGGCCGGCATGCGCAGCGGCACGCCGGCCGGCGCGGCAAAGTCCGGATCGAGCCGCGCCAGGATGTCGCGCGCCTCGTCCTCGCGGCCGGCGCGCAGCAGAAAGCCGACCGACTCGGGCAGGAACAGCAGGATCGCCGGCAGCAGCAGCAACAGCGCGCCGGCCACGAAGAACACCCACTGCCAGCCGAGCGTCGGCATCAGCAGCATGCCGAGCGTGGCCGACAGCATGCCGCCGACCGAATAGCCGCTGAACATCACCGCCACCAGCAGGCTGCGGATGCGCTTGGGCGCGTACTCGCTGATGAGCGCGACCACATTGGGCATGACGCCGCCGATGCCAAGCCCCGCGATGAAGCGGCAGACGCCAAACTGCCCCGGCGTGGCGGCGAAGCCGTTGAGCACCGTGAAACCGCTGAACAGCAGCACGCAGGCGGCGATGACCTTCTTGCGGCCAAAGCGGTCGGCGAGCGGGCCGAACAGCATCGCGCCGGCCATCATCCCGAACAGAGCATAGCTGCCGAGCGCGCCGGCCTCGATCGGGCTCAGGCCCCATTGCTTCATCAGCACCGGCAGCACCACGCCGTAGATGACCAGGTCGTAGCCGTCGAACACGATGATGAGTGCGCACCAGAACAGCACGCTCCAGTGAAAGCGGTTGAAGCGCGCGTTGTCGATGACGCCGGAAATGTCGGTGGACTGCATGTCTCCCCCTTTGCGGGTGGTTGTGGTGATCGCGCCGTGACGGCTCAGCCGAGGTCGCCGCCGCCGATGGGCAGCACGACGCCGGTGATGTAGCTGGCCTCGTCCGAGGCCAGGAAAAGGATGGCGCCGGCCTGCTCGTCGATGCTGCCGTAGCGCTTCATCAGGCTGGAGGCGACGGTCTGGTCGACGATCTGGCGGTACCAGCGCTGCTCGTCGGCGCTCGGCGTTTCGGTGTTGCGCGGCACGCGACGCGGCGGCGCCTCGGTGCCGCCGGGCGCGGTGGCGTTGACGCGGATGCCGCGCTCTGCGGTCTCGAAGGCGAGGCAGGCGGTCAGCGCATTGACGCCGCCCTTGGCCGCGCCATAGGGCACGCGGTTCACGCCGCGCGTGGCGATCGACGACACGTTGACGATGGCGCCCTGGCCGCGCTCAAGCATGTGCGGCAGTGCCGCATGGCAGCACCACAGCGTGGGGAACAGCGAGCGCCGCACCTCGGCTTCGATCTCGTGCTCGCGGTAATGCTCGAAGGGCTTGGCCCAGATCGTTCCGCCGACGTTGTTGACCAGCACATCGAGCTTGCCGAAGCGCTCGACCGCCTGCGCCATCACGCCTTCGCAATCGGCATGGCGCTCAAGATCGGCGGTGAGGGTCAGGATGCGGCCGTCGGCGCCGGGCAGGGCGCGCAGCTCGTGGATGAAGTCGGCGCGGTCGACCGCGACCAGGCTTGCACCTTCCTCCAGCAGCCGCTCGGCGACGCGGCGGCCGATGCCCTGGGCCGCGCCGGTGACGACGGCAACCTTGTTCTCGAATCTCTGGCTCATGAACGGCCTCGCAAAAAAAGGCCCACGCGCCTGGAGACGCGACGGGCCGGGAAATCAGACGCTCGCGGCGAACTTCTCGTAGTGGAAGCCGGCGCCGTCGAGCGCGCGTTCGCGGATGAAGCGGCTCACCGCCTCGACCATCGGCGGCGGGCCGCAGAGGTAGATGTCGACTTCGCCGGCATTGAGATGCGCCGGCTCGATGTGCTCGGTGACATAGCCGGTGCGCGGATGGGCGCTTTCGCGATTGGCGACGCAGGTCGCGAACGTGAAGTTGGGGATGCGCGCGGCCAGCTCGGCGAGCCGGTCGGTCGCCACCAGATCGGCGTCATGGGTCACGCCGTAGATCAGGTGGATCGGATGGGCGCTGCCTTGCGCCGCGATGCGGTCGAGCATCGCGGTGAAGGGCGCGAGGCCGGTGCCGCCGGCCAGCATCAGCACCGGCCGGCGGATGTCGCGCAGATAGAAGCTGCCGAGCGGGCCTTCGAGCCGCAGCGCGTCGCCGGCCTTGGCCGACTGCGTGAGCCAGCCGCTCATGAGGCCGCCGGGCACGTTGCGGATCAGGAAGGCCACGCGGCCGTCCTGCGGCATCGAGCTGAACGAGTAGGCACGCGTCTCGGTCGTGCCGGGCACGCCGAGCTTGACGTACTGCCCGGGCAGAAAGGACAGGCCGCGCAGCGACTCGCCCTCGATGGTGAGCGCCAGCGTGCTCGGCGACAGCGCTTGCAGCTCGGCGACGCGGGCGTCGAACACGGTCGGCGCGGCGCGGCAGAGGTCGGACGTGACCGGCACGCGCAGCACGCAATCGCTCGCCGCGCGCATCTGGCAGGTGAGCACATAGCCCTGCGCCGCCTCGTCCTCGCTGAGCGCGTCCTCGATGTATTCGCCCATCGTGAAGCTGCCCGACTCGGCGAAGCACTTGCAGGTGCCGCAGGCGCCGTCGCGGCAGTCGAGCGGCACATTGATGCCTTGGCGGAAGGCCGCGTCGGCCACGGTCTCGTCGGGCGTGGCGGCGATGAAACGCGTCACGCCGTCCTCGAATTGCAGGGCGATCTGGTGATTCATGGGGGCTCCGCGCGGGCCGGCGCGCAGTGGGCCGGCCGCAATTGCGCTGGGCTCAGACGTGATAGACGTCGAGCACGTGATGGATGTAGTCGTTCTTGAGCACGACGACCTTGCGCTTGATGAGCGGCTCGGCGCCCGCCGTGTCGATCACATAGCGCGACATGCCGAAATAGCTGTCGGTGATCCTGTAGCGGTAGCTGAAGGTGTGCCAGTTGAAGCGCAGCGTCACCAGGCTGCCGTCGCGCGACTCGACTTCCACATTGCTGATGTTGTGGCTGGTGCGGGTGTCGGGCAGGGTCGCGGCCGAGCGCTCGGTCTTGATGCGGAACACGCGGTCTTCGAGGCCGCCCCGGTTGGGGTAGTAGATGAGCGAGATCTCGCGCTGCGGATCGACGGTGAGCTCGTCGTCGTCGTCCCAGGCCGGCATCCAGAATTCGGCATCGGGCGCATAGCAGGTGAGCCATGCGTCCCATTGCCGGTCGTCGAGCAGGCGCGCTTCGCGGTAGAGGAAGGCCGTGAGTTGTTCGGTGCTGATCGTCATGGCGGTCCTCAGGCCTGGCCGGTTTCGCTGTCGAGCGCATGCCGCATCTGTTCGAGCCAGTAGCGGTGCTGCTCGGTGTAGAGGCCCTCGTCCTCGGTCTTGATGCCGCTCAGGCGCGGATGCAGATCGATCTCCTTCGCGGCAGCGTCGGCGCCGTGCACCCAGTGGGTTGCGCCGCGGCACATGTCGTTCCACTCCAGCGCGATGCCGGCATAGCCCTGCTGGCAGGCGCGGAACTCCTCCAGGTCGTCGGGCGTGGCCATGCCGGTGGCGTTGAAGAAGTCCTCGTACTGGCGGATGCGGCGCGCGCGGGCCTCGGCCGATTCGCCCTTGGGCGCGATGCAGTAGATGGTGACTTCGGTCTTGTCGACGGCGATCGGTCGCAGCACCCGGATCTGCGAGCCGAACTGGTCCATCAGATAGACGTTGGGATAGAGGCAGAGGTTGCGCGAGTGGCCGATCATCCAGTCGGCGCGGGCCTGGCCGAACTTGCTCACCAGCTCGTCGCGGATCTGGTAGGCGGGCCGGTCCTCGGGATTGGCCCACTTGGTCCACAACAGCATGTGGCCATGCTCGAAGGAGTAGAAGCCGCCGCCCTGCTTGGCCCAGCTGCCGGCGTCCATCGCCTTGATCTGGTCGCCGGCCGCCGCCTGCTTGCGGTGGTTGGTGGTGGCGGCGTAGTTCCAGTGCACCGAACTGACGTGATAGCCGTCGGCGCCGTTCTCGGTCTGGAGTTTCCAGTTGGCGTCGAAGGTGTAGGTCGAGGCGCCGCGCAGCACTTCGAGTCCGTCGGGCGACTGGTCGACGATCATGTCGATGATCTTGGTCGCCTCGCCGAGGAACTCGGCCAGCGGCTTGACGTTGGCATTGAGGCTGCCGAACAGAAAGCCGCGATAGCTCTCGAAGCGCGCCACCTTCTTGAGGTCATGGCCGCCGTTCCTGTTGAAGCCGTCGGGATAGCCGGCGTCGGTCGCGTCCTTGACCTTGAGCAGCTTGCCGCTGTTGTTGAAGGTCCAGCCGTGAAAGCTGCAGGTGAAGTTGGCGCGGTTGCCCTTCTTGTGCCGGCACAGCGTCGCGCCACGGTGCGAACAGGCGTTGATGACGGCGTTCAGCTCACCGGCCTTGTTGCGCGTGATGACGATGGGTTGACGCCCCATGAACGTCGTCAGGTAGTCGTTCGGATTCGGGATCTGGCTTTCATGCGCCAGATAGATCCAGTTGCCCTCGAAGATGTGCTTCATCTCCAGCTCGAACAGCGCCTCGTCGGTGAAGGCCGAGCGGTGCAGGCGGTAGTCCTGCCGTTCGCGGTCCTCGATCAGCAGGCTGTCGAGGCGCGGCTTGCCGCCATCGAAATTGCTCATGTGCGTCTCCCCTGGGTGAAACCGGATCAGGCGGCGGCGCGCAGGCGCTCGAAGTCGGTGCGCGGCGCGGCAGCCACTTCGGCATGCAGGTCGAAGTCGAATTCGATCTCATGGCAGAGCTGGTCGACGCCATAGGCCGGCAGCGATTCGGCACGCCTGATCGGCGGCACCAGGCCGTCGCGGGTGCCGAAGGCGAAGTCGTCCCAGAGGTGGGGATCGCTCTCGATGTTGATCTGCGTGGTCAGCTTGCGAAAGCCGGGCGCGGTCACGAAGAAATGGATGTGCGCCGGACGATGGCCGTGGCGGCCGAGCGCGGTGAGCAGCCGTTCGGTCGTGCCGCCCGGGGGCACGCTATAGCCCACCGGCATGATGGTGCGGAAGCTGTAGCGGCCTTCGGCATCGGTGACGATGCCGCGGCGCAGATTGAATTCGGCCTGGTTCTTGTCGAAGTGCGAGTAGTTGCCGAGATGGTTGGCATGCCAGGCCTCGACCAGCGCGCCCGCGACCGGCTTGCCGTCGCTGCCGCGCACCACGCCATGCATCACCACGATGTCGCCGGGCTGCGTCCCGTCGTCGAGCCGCGCATGGCCCTGGGCGACCGGCGCGCCGGCCACGTAGAGCGGGCCTTCGATGGTGCGCGGCGTGCCGCCAGCCAGACCGGCCCTGGCTTCGGCCTCGTCCATGCGCAGATCGAGGTAGTGCTCAAGCCCGGTGCCGGCCGCGATCAGGCCAAGCTCGGGGCCGGCTTCGGCCAGAAAATTGAGGCCCGACCAGAACTCGCCGGGCTGGATGTCGAGGTCTTCGATGGCCAGCATCAGGTCGCCGAGCAGGCGGTTCACGACGGTCTTGATGCGTTCGTCGCCGGGGCCGGTGACGCCGGTGCTGGCGAAGCGGGCGACGAGTGCGTCGATGGTCTTGCGGTCCATGAGTGTCTCCTCTTGAGTGCTCTGTGGCGGTGGGTAAAAGGCGGGTTGCGGCGCGGCCGTCTCAGCGGTCGTCTTCGCGGATCGAGGACGGATGGCGGCACAGCGCCGTCACCTCGATCTGCATGTAGGGAAACAGCGGCAGCGTCGAGATGAGCTGGTGCAGCTCGTCCACGCTGTCGACATCGAAAACGCTCACGTTTGCGTAGCGGCCGGCCACGCGCCACAGATGGCGCCACTTGCCGCTGCGTTGCAGGCCTTGCGCGATCTCGCGCTCGGTCTTCTTGAGGGCGTCGGCCTCGGCTGCTGCCATGTCGGCCGGCAGCCGCACATCCATTTCCACCTTGAACAGCATGGGAAGTCCTTCCGGGCCCGGTGCGCGGGTCCGCTTGCGGATTGAAGGGGGAGCGATCAGCGGTCGCGGCGCAGCCGGGCCAGCTTTTCCTCGTCGATGTCGATGCCGAGGCCGGGCCGGCGCGGAATCGCGAGCGCGAAGTCGCGGTACTCCAGCGGCTCGCGCAGGATTTCCTCGGTGAGCAGCAGCGGCCCGAACAATTCGGTGCCCCAGGCCAGCTCGTGGAAGGTGCTGAAGAGATGGGCCGAGGCCAGCGTGCCGACGGCGCCTTCGAGCATGGTTCCGCCGTAGAGGTCGATGTTGGCGGCCTTGGCGATGGCGGCCACCTGGGCCGCGCCGATCAGTCCGCCCGACTGGTTGATCTTCACTGCAAAGATGTCGGCCGCCTGCATCTTTGCGACGGTGAAGGCGTCATGCGGGCCGTGCAGCGCCTCGTCGGCCATCACCGGCAGGATGTTGGCCTGGGTCAGGCGCTGGAGCCCTGCCTTGTCGTGCGCGGCGATCGGCTGCTCGACCATGTCGACGCCGGCGGCGGCCAGCATCGTCATGCCTTCGAGCGCCTGGGTCACGGTCCAGGCCTGGTTGGCATCGATGCGCACGCTGGCGCGGTCGCCGAGCGCGCGCTTGATCGCGGCCACATGACGCACATCGTCCTTCACCGGGCGCAGGCCGATCTTCAGCTTGAAGATGTTGTGCCGGCGCAGGTCGAGCACCCGCTCGGCCTCGGCGATGTCGCGGGCGGTGTCGCCGCTGGCCAGCGTCCAGGCCACCGGAATGCTGTCGCGCACCCGGCCGCCGAACAGGTCGCCGAGCGGCACGCCGAGGCGCCGGGCCTGGGCGTCGTAGAGCGCGGTTTCCACCGCGCAGCGGGCGAAGCGGTTGCCCTGGATGCGGTCGTCGAGCGTGGCCATCAGCCAGGCCACATCGCCCGCCGCCGCGCCCACCAGCAGCGGCGCGAAATAGCTGTCGATGTTGACCTTGATGCTCTCCGGGCTCTCCTCGCCATAGGCCAGGCCGCCGATGGTCGTGCCTTCGCCCCAGCCGACGATGCCGTCGTCGCTTTCGATGCGCACCAGCACGAGGGTCTGGTGATTCATGGTGGCGACCGACAGCCGGTGCGGGCGGATCGTGGGCACATCCACGAGCAGCGCTTCGACCGACAGAAGCTTGGCGTTTGAACTCATTCGAGCCGTCCGGCGTGTGATTGGGTGACGCCATGTTCGGCAAACGCGTGCGCCAGGTCCAAGACGGTTTTAGACTGGTTCAATACCTTCAAGGCATCGTATGGAACTGAGACACCTGCGCTACTTCGTGGCCGTGGCCGACGAGCAGAACTTCACCCGCGCGGCCGAGAAGCTGCACATCTCGCAGCCGCCGCTGAGCCGGCAGATCCAGGATCTGGAAGAGGAACTCGGCATGCCGCTTTTCGAGCGCGGCTCGCGGCCCTGCCGGCTGACCGAGGCCGGGCGCTTCTTCTACGCCCAGGCCACGCGGCTGCTCGAACAGGCCGATCAGGCGGTGCGCACCACGCAACGCGTGGCCCAGCTGGAACGCCGGCTGGTCATCGGCTTCGTGTCTTCCACGATGTACGGCGCGCTTCCACGACTGGTGCGGCTGTATCGCGCGGCGCGGCCACAGGTCGGTCTGGCGCTGCATGAAATGACCACGGTCGAGCAGCTGGAGGCGCTCAAGACCGGTCGGATCGATGTCGGCTTCGGGAGAATCCGACTTGACGATCCGGCGGTGAAGCGCGAGGTATTGCGCGAGGAAAGGCTGGTTCTGGCGATACCCAGCGAGCATGAACTGGCTGCCAGCACCGATCCGGTCAGCCTGGTCGAGGCGGCCCGGCACGAGAATCTGGTGTACCCGCGCCTGCCGCGGCCGAGCTATGCCGACCAGGTGCTGTCGCTGTTCCGCGACCTGGGCGTGCAGCCGGCGGCGGTGCACGAGGTGCAGGAAATGCAGATCGCGCTCGGGCTGGTGGCGGCCGGCATGGGCGTGTGCGTGGTGCCGGTCAGCGTGCACCGGCTGCGACCCGACGAGATCGTCTACCGGCCGATCTCCGAGCCGCAGGCGGTGTCGCCGATCATCATGAGCTCGCGGCTGCACGACAGCTCACCCGAGATCGGCGTGCTGCGCGGGCTCATCGACGACATCTATCAATGCCAACGCACGCTGGGCGAATGGGCGTCGTCGACACGCGACCGCTAGACCGGCGAGCAGTCGCGGCATCGGGGAGGGCGGCCGATCCCGGTCAGACGCCGAGATGGCGGTGCAGCTGCGCCGCGTCGGCGGCCAGCGCGGCCGACTCGCCCGCGACCGCCACCTGGCCCTTGTCGAGCACGACGCAGCGGTCGGTGTTCGCGAGTACCGCGCGGTAGTCGCGGTCGACGATGAGCGAGGCGATGCCGGTGTCGCGGATCGCCGCGATCACCTTCCAGATCTCTTTCACCACCAGCGGCGCGAGGCCTTCGGTCGCCTCGTCGAGGATGAGCAGATCGGGATTGGTCATGAGCGCGCGGCCGATGGCCATCATCTGCTGCTCGCCGCCCGAGAGCTGGCCGCCGCCGTGGTCGAGCCGCTCGGCCAGCCGCGGAAAGGTCGCGAGCACGCGGTCGAGCGTCCAGTCGCGGCGGCCGTCGGGGCCGGGGCGCGCGGCCATGACCAGGTTCTCGCGCACGCTCAGGTTCGGGAACACGCCGCGCCCCTCGGGCACATAGCCGATGCCGAGGCGTGCAATGCGCTCGGGCCGGGCGCGCGTCATGTCCTGGCCGGCGATGGTCACGCTGCCGCGCGCCGCGCGCACGAAGCCGAGCAGGCTGCGGATCAGCGTGGTCTTGCCCATGCCGTTGCGCCCGAGCAGGCCGAGACTCTGGCCGCGCGCGATGCCGATCGACACGCCGTGCAGCACATGGCTCTGGCCGTAGAACGAATGGATGCCGTCGGCGACGAGCAGCGGCGCGGCGACGGGTTCTGCAAGCGCGTTCATGCCGCCTCCACTTCATGGCCCAGATAGGCTTCCTGCACCGCCGCGTCGCGCCGGATTGCGTCGGGCGGGCCGCTCGCGATCACGCGGCCGTTGACCATCACCGTGATGCAGTCGGCGATGCGGAACACCGCGTCCATGTCGTGCTCGACCAGCAAAATCGCGTGGTCGCGCTTGAGGTCGGCCAGCAGCGCCAGCATGCGTTCGGTCTCCTCCGCGCCCATGCCGGCGAGCGGTTCGTCGAGCAGCAGCACGCGCGGCGCGGTTGCGAGGCACATCGCGATTTCGAGCTGGCGCTTCTGCCCGTGCGACAGCTCGGCCGCGCGGCGCCGCGCGACCGCGCCGAGGCCCACGCGCTCGATGACGGCGGCGGCGCGTTCGCGCGCAAGCCGGCAGCGCGCGGCCGGCGTGATCCAGTTCCAGGCCCGCTGCCAGCGCGATTGCGCCGCGAGCCGGCAGTTCTCGGTCACGTCGAACTCCGGAAAGATCGTGTTGCGCTGATAGCTGCGGCCGAGCCCCGCGCGCGAGCGGCGCGACTGGTGCCAGCCGGTGATGTCGCTGCCCTCGAAGACGATCTTTCCCGAGCTGGGCGGGAACTCGCCGGTCAGCAGGTTGATGAGCGTCGACTTGCCGGCGCCGTTGGTGCCGATGACCGCATGCACGCTGGCCGCGTTCACGGTGATGTCGACATGATCGACCGCGACCAGCCCGCCGAAGGCGCGCGTGAGTCCGGCCGCGATCAGCGCCGGCTGCCCGGCGTGCGTGTGATGGATGACGGGCTTCATGCCGAGGCTCCCGGCGCGCGGCGCGCCAGCCGGTTGACCAGGTCGCCCGCGAGATGGACCAGCCCGCGCGGCATCGCCGCCACGCAGGCGATGATCGCCAGCCCGAAACCGAGCTGCCAGTGGCGCGCGAAATCGCCGAACAGCGCCTCGCTCTGGAACAGCTCCTGCAGCGCCACGAAGGCGACCGCGCCCAGCACCGCGCCGCGCAGGCTGCCGAGCCCGCCGAGGATGCACATCACCAGCACCGCGCCCGACTGGTGCCAGCTCAGGCTTTCGGGGCTCACGAAGCCGTCCTTCACGGTCTGGAAGAAGCCGGCCAGCGCGGCCAGCACGGCGGCCAGCACGAAGATCGCGACCTTGTACGGATAGGTCGCGTAGCCGGTCGCGCGCATGCGGGTCTCGTTCACGCGCACGCCGGCCAGCGCGCGGCCGAAGCGGCTGTGCAGCACGAGGTTGAGGAAGACCAGCGTCGCGACCAGCGCCGCGAGCACCAGCCAGTAGAGCTGGGTGCGGTCCTCGGTATCGACCAGCGTGCTGCCGGCCACTTGCAGCAGCGGACGGAAGTAGAGATAGATGCCGTCGGTGCCGCCGGCCAGCCGGGTGTCGTGCGCGAGGTGGTAGGCCAGCTGCCCGAAGGCCAGCGTGACCATGATGAAGTAGATGCCCTGGGACCGGAGCGTGAGCAGCCCGACCACGAGCGCATAGCCGGCCGCCGCGAGCATGGCCGCGCCCGCCAGCGTCAGCAGCGCGCCCGGCCCGGCGTCGGACGCGAGCAGCGCCGGCACATAGGCACCGATGCCGAAGAAGGCCGCATGGCCCAGCGACACGAGGCCGCTGTGGCCGACGAGCAGTTCGAGGCTCACGGCAAACAGCGCGAGCACCAGCACCTTGAGCACGAGGTCGATCTGCCAGCCCGGCGCGAGCAGCGGCAGCGCGACCAGCGCCAGCAGCGCCAGTGCATCGAAGCTGCCGCGACCGAGCCTGAACCACGGCAGGCCCGGCGGCGGCACGGGGGAGGAAAGGGTGTTCATCGTGGCTCCGTTCAGAACTGCTTGACGAGGCCCTGGGGCTTCCAGAGCAGGATCATGGCCATCGCCACATAGACCAGCGCACCGGCCAGCGAGGGAAAGAAGACCTTGCCGAAGGTGTCGACGAAGCCGACCAGCAAGGCCGCGATCAGCGCGCCGCGGATCGAGCCGATGCCGCCGATCACCACCACGACGAAGCACACGATGAGCACCTGCGCGCCCATGTTCGGGTACACCGACGACACCGGCGCCGCGATCATTCCGGCAAAGGCCGCGAGCGCCACGCCAATCGCGAACACCACGCGGTAGAGCCGCGCGATGTCGATGCCCATGGCCTGCGCCATCGGTCGGTTGCTGGCGCCGGCGCGTACCTGCATGCCGAGCCGCGTGCGCGACAGCAGCAGATGCAGCGCCACGATCAGCGCCAGGCACACGGCCGAGATGAACAGCCGGTAGACCGGATAGGTCATCGTCTCGCCGAGGCTGATGCTGCCGGCGAGCCAGGGCGGCGGGCTCACGCCATGCACGTCGTTGCCGGCGATCAGGCTGCGCAGCTCCTCGAACACGAGGATCAGGCCGTAGGTCATCAGCACCTGCTGAAGATGGTCGCGCTGGTACAGAAAGCTGAAGAAGCACCACTCCAGCAGCGCGCCGATCGCGAGCGACAGCACCAGGCCGACCAGCAGCGTCAGGCCGAAGCCGCCGCCCATGCGCTCGACCACCGGCCCGAGCCCGAAGGCCAGATAGGCGCCGAGCATGTAGAAGCTGCCGTGCGCGAGATTGATGATCCCCATGATTCCGAAGATCAGCGTCAGCCCGCTCGCCACGAGGAACAGCAGCAGCCCGTACTGCACCGCGTTCAGGCTCTGGATGAGGAAGGTCGCCAAGTCCATCGCCGCGCCTTTTACGAAGCCGCGGGCATGCGGCAGCCGCGCGCCGGATCGGCGAGCGCCTTGATCGCCACGCCCTGCGACTTGTTCACGTTGCCGTCCACGCGGCGCAGATACACGTCCTGCACCGGGTTGTGCGCCTTGCTGAACACGAAGGCGCCGCGCGGGCTGTCGATCCTGGCGGCTTCCATCGCGGCGATGAGTTCGCGCCGCTTGCTCGCGTCGCCGCCCACGGCCTTGAAGCCGACCGCGAGCGCCTGCGCCGCGTCATAGCCCTGCACCGCGTACACGTCCGGTTGCAGCTTCCAGGTCTTGGCGTAGGCGAGGCGGAAGGCGTCGTCGCGCGGCGTGCCGAGCGCATCGGCGTAGTGCAGCGTGGTGAACATTCCCTGCGCCGATTCGCCCTGCGCTTCGAGCGTGCCGTCGGTGAGGAAGCCCGGGCCGTAGAGCGGGATCGTCTTGCCGAGGCCGGCGGCGGCGTAGTCCTTGACGAACTTGACCGCGCCCGCGCCGGCAAAGAAGGCGTAGACGGCATCGGGCTTGGCGGCCGCAATCTCGGTGAGGAGTGCCTGGAACTCGGCATTGGGGAAGGGCACGGTCAGGTCCTTCACGACCTCGCCGCCGCTCTTCTGCAAGCCTTCGGCGAAGCCCTTGACCGACTCGTCGCCGGCCGCGTACTTCCAGGTGACGGTGACGACCTTCCTGTGCCCGCGCTGGCCGACGACCGTGCCCATCGTGTAGGCCGGCTGCCAGTTGCTGAACGAGGTGCGGAAGATGTTCGGCGCGCACATCGGCCCGGTGATCGCGTCGGCGCCGGCGTTGGGGATGACCAGCAGCGTGCCGCTTTCCTTTGCCGCGCGCGCCATCGCCATCGCCACGCCCGAATGCACGGTGCCGACGATCACGTCGACCTGATCGCGCTTGATGAGCTTGCCGACGTTGTCCACCGCCTTCGACGGATCGGACTCGTCGTCGACGCGCACGTACTCGACCTCGCGGCCGCCGAACCTGCCGCCCTGTTCCTGCACCTGGAGCCGGAAGCCGTTCTCGATGGCGGTGCCGAGCGCGGCATAGGTGCCGCTGTAGGGCAGCATGAAGCCGACCTTGATTTTGGCCGGCGCGGTCTGCGCACCGGCAGCCGACGACAGCGACAGGCAGATCGAAAGGGCGAGCGCGGCTCGCCGGCGCCCGAAGGTGCTGGTCATGGTTGTCTCCTCTTGGGTGGCTTGGGTCGGCGGCCGGTCTGTGCCGGCTCGCCGGGGTGCGGCTTGCGTTGCGGTGGAAATCAGCAGGGCGGCGTGGCGCTTGCAACCGAGCCCACGCCGTGGCGGCGCAGGAAGGCGACCGCCGCGCGTTCGAGCGCGTCGGGCTGGTCGCGGTGCGGCGAATGGCGGCAGTCGGGGATTTCAAGCAGCTCGGTCTGCGGCGCGTACTTGGCGATGTCGCGGATCTGCGCCAGCGAGCCGTACTCGTCGTCGACGCCCTGCACCGCGAGCAGCGGGCAGGCGATGTGTGCCAGCAGCGGCTCGATGTTCCAGTCGCGGAAGGCCGGGTCGAGCCAGATGTCGTTCCAGCCGAGAAAGGCCGAGGCCGGATCGGCGTGATGCCTGGCGAGCTTGTGGCGCAGGTCGGTCGCATGCCAGGCGTCGCGCGCCTGCTCGATGCTGGCGATGGTCAGGTCCTCGACGAAGATGTGCGGCGCCACCGCGATCACGCCGCCGACGAGATCGGGAAACGTCGCCGCGTGGATCAGCGCGATCGAGCCGCCGTCGCTGTGGCCGAACAGCCAGGGCGGCTTGCGCGCGGCGTCGATGCCGACGGCCGCGAGCAGCTGCGGCAGCACCTCGACCGCTTGCACTTGCAGGAAGTCCGGCCCCCAGCGCTCGTCGGCCGGGCGCGGCGTCGATTGGCCGTAGCCGGCGCGCGACCAGACCAGCCCGCGCAGGCCGGCGGCGCGGCACAGGCGCTCGGGCCAGTCGCGCCACAGCGACAGCGAGCCGAGCCCTTCATGCAGAAAGACCATCGCCGGCGCGGCCGCATCGTCGACGCCGACCCATGCGGCCTCGACCTCGACCGCGCGGCCGGTCTGCGCCAGCGTCACGCGGAACGGCGCACGCGCGTCATTCAACGTGATGGACATCGTGGCTCTCCTGCTCGCGCAGCTTGAAGCGCTGGATCTTGCCGGTCGCGGTCTTGGGCAGCTCGGCCACGAATTCGAGATAGCGCGGGTACTTGAACGGCGCGAGCCGGTCCTTCACGAAGGCCTTCAGCTCGGCTTCGAGCTCGGGCGTCGCGGTCTTGCCGGCGCGCAGCACGACGAAGGCCTTGGTCTTGACGAGGCCGTCGCGGTCGATCTTGCCGATGACCGCGACCTCGAGTACCGACGGATGCTCGATCAGCGCGCCCTCGACCTCGAACGGCGAGACGTAGAGGCCGCTGACCTTGAGCATGTCGTCGCTGCGGCCGGCGTAGACGTAGTAGCCGTCGGCGTCCTGCAGGTATTTGTCGCCGCTGCGCAGCCAGTCGCCGAGGAAGGTGCAGCAGGTCTTCTCGCGGTTGCTCCAGTACATGAGCGCGCTGCTCGGGCCCTTGATGTAGAGGTCGCCGACCTCGCCGCGCCTGACCGGTTGGCCATCGTCGCCGCGCAGTTCGAGTTCGTAGCCGGGCACGGGCTTGCCGGTGGTGCCGTAGCGCAGGTCGTCGGCGCTGTTGCTCAGGAAGATGTGCAGCATCTCGGTCGAGCCGATGCCGTCGAGGATCTTGGCGCGGTAGCGCGCGGTGAAGCGCTCGCCGATGTCGCGCGGCAGCGCTTCGCCGGCCGAGGCGCAGACGCGGAGCGCGACCGTGGCCGGATCGGGCGCATCGGCCGAGGCGAGCATCGACGCGAACAGCGTCGGCACGCCGCAGAACACGGTCGGCCGGTGATCGACCAGGCGCTTGAACACGGCGGCCGGCGTGGGCCGGTCGGGCAGCAGCACGACGGTGGCGCCGGCGGTCAGCGGAAAGGTCAGGGAGTTGCCGAGGCCGTAGGCGAAGAACAGCTTCGCGGCCGAGAACACGATGTCGTTCTCGTTGAGCCTGAGCACCTGCTTGCCGTAGGTCTCGGCGGTCCACCACGGGTTGGCGTGGGTGTGGACCGTGCCCTTCGGCCGGCCGGTCGAGCCCGACGAATAGAGCCAGAAGCCGATGTCGTCGGGCCCGGTTGCGGCGGGCTCGATGCGCGGCAGCGCGGCCGCGACGAGCGAGCGGAAATCGTGGAAGCCCGGACCGTGACGCGTGGCCTCGGCGCCGTCGGCCGCGACGATCACATGCCGCACCTCGTGCTCGCCGGCGGCCATCGCCTCGCGGAAGATCGGCACCAGCGCATCGCAGGTGACGATGGCCTGGGCGCGCGAATGCCGCAGCATGTAGGCGTAGTCGCCGACGGTCAGCAGCGTGTTGACGGCCACCGGCACGACGCCCGCGTACATCGCGCCGAGGAAGGCGACCGGCCAGTCGCGCGTGTCGGGCAGCGCGAGCATCACGCGCTCCTCGCGCCGGATGTCGAGCTGGCCGAGCGCGGTCGCAAAGCGCCGGATGCCGTCGGCCAGGCGGCCGTAGCTCAGGCTGCCGCGGTCGTCGATGTAGGCCGGCTTGTCGGCGCGGCCCGCGTTCAGGTCGATCAGGTGCTGCGCGAAGTTGAACGCATCGGGCAAGGCGGCGTGCGGGTTGGACATGGCTCCTCCAATCTCTCTTTGGCTTGCGGTCCGGACCGGTCTGGCGCCGCTCTCGGGGTGCTGCATGGGATTTGCGATGCGCTCGTCCGGCGCCGGAGTGCGGCGGGCGAGCGCTGCGGCGTCAGGCGGAGGTGGCGAGCGGCGCGATCGCGTCGAGCACGCCGGTGGCGGCCTGGATTGCGCAGCGTCGGTGATAGAAGCCGAGCCCGCGCAGGCCGCCCAGTTCCTCGCCGCCGCCCGCGCGGCCCGGGCCGCCGTGCAGCGATTGCGGCATCACGTTGCCGTGGCCAGTGTGGAGCGATCCGGCCTCGGGCGACACGACATGCAGACGACCGTGCGCGTCGGCCAGTTCGAGGCAGCTCGCGCCGAGCGTGGCCGCGTCGGCGCCGTAGAGCGACGCGACCAGCGAGCCGCCGCCGCGCCGGATCAGCGCATGCGCGTCGGCGAGGCTGCGATAGGGCAGCAGCGTCGCGACCGGGCCGAACACTTCCAGATCGTGGACGAGGCTTGCGGCCTGCGGATCGCGCGCGCCGAGCAGCGTCGGGCCGACGCAGGCGGCGATGGCCGGATCGGCATCGACGAGTTCGTGCGTGGCGCCGTCGTGCAGCAGCTCGGCCACCTCGCGCAGCGCGGCGATGCCGTTGCGCACCGTCGCCGCCTGCTCGCGGCTCACGAGCGAGCCCATGCGCGTGGCTTCGTTGCGCGGATTGCCGACCTTGATCGCGGCGAGCTTCGCGCCGATGGCCTGCGCCGCCGCGTCGTAGTGCTCCGCCGGCACGAACACGCGGCGGATCGCGGTGCATTTCTGGCCCGCCTTCACCGTCATCTCGCGCACGACCTCGCGCACGAACAGGCCGAAGGCTTCGCTGTCGGGCGCGGCGTCGGGCATGAGCAGCGCCGAGTTCAGGCTGTCGGCCTCGACGTTGAGCCGCACCGACTGCTCGCGGAACGCGGGGTGCTGGCGGATGGTCGCGCCGGTCGCGGCCGAGCCGGTGAACGACACCACGTCCTCGCCGGCGAGCGCATCGAGCAACCCGGCCGAGCCGCCGCAGACGATGGACAGCGCGCCCGCGGGCAGCACGCCGGCCGCGATCACGTCGGCGACCATCTTCTGCGTGAGCCAGGCGGTTGCGGTCGCGGGCTTGACGATGACCGGCACGCCCGACAGCAGCGCGGGCGCGGCCTTTTCCCACAGACCCCAGGCCGGGAAGTTGAACGCGTTGATGAACAGCGCCACGCCGCGCAGCGGCAGCAGCACATGCTGCGAGCGGAAGCCGTCTTCCTTGCCGAGCTTCACCGCCGGCCCGTCGAGCAGCGCGCGCGCCGGGCCGAGCGCCGCGCCCGTCTTCGCGTACCAGCCGAGCGTGAAGATCGCGCCGTCGATGTCGACCGCGTTGTCGCCCCGGGTGCCGCCGGAGTTGGCGGTCGCGATGGCTTCGTACTCGGCGCGGTGCGCCTGCAAGACCTTGACGACGGCGCCGAGCATGGCCGCGCGCTCGCCGTAGGTCATTGCGCGCAACGCGGCGCCGCCGGTCTCGCGCGCAAACGCGAACGCCGCCGGCAGGTCGAGCCCGGCGTTCGACACGCGCACCAGTTCGTCGCCCGTCACCGGATCGAACAGCGCCGTGCCGGCGCCTTCGCCCGCGACCCAGCGGCCGCCGACGTGATTGGAAAGCAGTTCGCTCATGACGGCTCAGCTCCGGTGGAATTCGATGGCGCCTTCCGGCAGCAGATAGAGCACCAGCGCGCGTCCGCCCGAGACGGTCGGGCGGTGCTGGCTGCCCGGGCCGTAGACGACCCAGCCGGCGCCGTGGCCGTCGAAGCGCGCATCGCCGTCGAGCGGCATGACGAGATCGATCTCGCCATTGGGATGCGTGTGCAGCGGGCCGGCCAGATCGGTCATGTCGACCACGTCGACCGAGAAGCGGTGGGTCGCGTCGTCGGCCCTGAGGACGCGGCCGTACCTGAGGCCGCCGCCTTCGCGGTCGCACATCCAGCCTTCGGCGATGCCTTGCCGGCAGGCATCGAGCACGGCGCGGTAGCCGGGGCTGGCCGGACCCAGCTCGGCATTGAGCCGGGCCGCCAGCGCCGCATCGAGCGGCGCGCCGGAAAGGGTGGAAGTGATGCCCTGAATCAGTGTGCGAAACTCTTCGACTGCCATTTGAGTGCCTTGCGCGAGTGGATTCGACGCTGGCAGCCCCTTGGTTTATGCAAGATACTGCCTGTCGTTCGCTGCAATTTAGGGCCTTGGTTTGAGATGCGTCAAGCACTATAGTGCATAAACCGATCAGGATTCACCCTTGCTCCCGCGCCCCGCTCCCGTGCTGAATTCCTCCCGCCCCGATACGAATGGCGCCACCGCGCCGCTGGCCGGCGCCACCGAGCCCGAGGGCAACGGCCGCGCCGAACGCGATCCCTTCCTCGTCGCGCTCGGCGAGCGGGTGAAGGTGCTGCGCGCGCGCAAGGGCATGCCGCGCCGCGTGCTGGCCGAGACCGCCGACGTGTCGGAGCGCCATCTCGCCAACCTGGAAACCGGCCTCGGCAACGTGTCGGTGCTGGTGCTGCGCCAGGTGGCACAGGCGCTCGAATGCCCGATTGCCGAACTGCTCGGCGACGAGACCACGTCGAGCGCCGAATGGCTGCTGATCCGCGACCTGCTGCACGGCCGCGACGCCGCCGACCTGAGCCGCGCGCATGCGGCGCTCAGCGGCCTGTTCGGCGAGCCCTCGCCCGAGGCGCGGCGCAATCACCGCATCGCGCTCGTCGGCCTGCGCGGCGCGGGCAAGTCCACGCTCGGCCGAATGCTCGCCGAGGCGCTGAACTGGCCCTTCATCGAGCTGAGCCGCGAGATCGAGCGCATCGCCGGCTGCACGCCGAGCGAAATCCACGCGCTCTACGGCGCCAACGCCTACCGCCGCTACGAGCGCCGCGCGCTCGAAGAGGCCATCGAGATCTATCCCGAAGCCGTCATCGCGACGCCGGGCGGCATGGTGTCGGAGGCCGCCACGTTCAACGTGCTGCTCGCGCACTGCTTCACGCTGTGGCTGCGCGCCCAGCCCGAGGAGCACATGAACCGCGTGCTCGCCCAGGGCGACATGCGGCCGATGTCGAACAACGCGCAGGCGATGGAGGATCTGAAGCTGATCCTCGCCGGGCGCGAGGCCTTCTACGCCAAGGCCGATCTCACCTTCGACACGAGCGGGAAGACCGTCGCGCAGACCTTCGACGGCCTGAAGGCGGCGGTCGGCGCGGCTTTGCCGGGGACGGTTTCGGCGCTGCGCTGAACCGCGCGACCCCAGGCGTCCGGCAAGTCCGATCCGGGAATGGGACGCGGCCGCCGCGCGCCATTCCGACGCACCGATTCTGACCGACAAGCCCGCGCAACCACGCGTCGCGCTGCAACGGGCAACGCTGTCCGGCCAACCGCGGACCCGCCCTCGATTCGAGGGACATCCCTCACCCGCAACTGCACTATCCTGCTTGACGACATGCACAACAGTGCAGCATATTGCGCCTAACGAACGGCGCACTGCACTATTTTGCATGTAGCGCCTCGACTTACGGATCGGCCTTCCGGCCATCTCAACAAGGAGCGCGCATGAGCCACGATTCCCGCGTCGATTACCAGATCGACCCGAGCCACTACAAGCACTGGAAGGTCAGCTACGACGGCTCCATCGCCACGCTCGCGATGGACACGGCCGAGGACGGCGGCCTGCGCCCCGGCTACAAGCTCAAGCTCAATTCCTACGATCTCGGCGTCGACATCGAGCTGCACGACGCGCTTCAGCGCATCCGTTTCGAACACCCCGAAATCCGCACCGTGGTGCTGACCAGCGCCAAGGAACGCATCTTCTGTTCGGGCGCCAACATCTTCATGCTGGGTCTGTCGTCGCACGCCTGGAAGGTCAACTTCTGCAAGTTCACCAACGAGACGCGCAACGGCATCGAGGATTCCAGCCGGCATTCGGGCCTCAAGTTCCTCGCCGCGATCAACGGCGCCTGCGCCGGCGGCGGCTATGAAGTGGCGCTCGCCTGCGACCACCTGCTGCTGGTCGACGACCGGTCCTCGGCCGTGTCGCTGCCCGAAGTGCCGCTGCTCGGCGTGCTGCCCGGCACCGGCGGCCTGACCCGCGTCACCGACAAGCGCCGTGTCCGCCACGACCACGCCGACATCTTCTGCACCACGACCGAAGGCGTGCGCGGCCAGCGCGCCGTCGACTGGCGGCTGGTCGACGAGATCGCCAAGTCGGCGGTCTTTGCCGATGCGGTGAAAACGCGCGCCCTCGCGCTCGCCGAACAGAGCGACCGCCCGGCCGACGCCCAGGGCGTCAAGCTCGTGCCGCTCGATCGCGGCATCGACGAGAAGGGCCTGCACTATGAATTCGTCGATGTGCAGATCGACCGCAGCAAGCGCCACGCGACCTTCACCGTGAAGGCCCCGAGCGCGCCGCAGCCGACCGAGATCGACGCCGTCGTCGCCGCCGGCGCGCACTGGTGGCCGCTGCAATTCGCGCGCGAACTCGACGACGCCATCCTGTCGATGCGCACCAACGAGCTCGACATCGGCACCTGGATCTTCAAGACCGAAGGCGATGCCGCCGCCGTGCTCGCCGCCGACGCGACCCTGCTCAGGCACGAGAGCCACTGGTTCGTGCGCGAGACGCTCGGGATGCTGCGCCGCACGCTGGCGCGCATCGACGTGTCGTCGCGCTCGATCTTCGCGCTGGTCGAGCCGGGTTCGTGCTTCGCCGGCACGCTGCTCGAACTCGCGCTCGCCGCCGACCGCAGCTACATGCTCGCCGCCGGCGACATCTCGAACGCCGCCTTCCTGACGCTCGACGCGACCAACTTCGGCCGCTATCCGATGGTCACGGGCCAGGCGCGCATCGCCCGCCGCTTCTACGAGGAAACCGGTCCGCTCGACGCGGCGCGCGCCGTCATCGGCGAGCCGGTCGATGCCGACACCGCCAACCGCCTCGGCCTCGTCACCGCCACGCCCGACGAACTCGACTGGGCCGACGAGGTGCGCATCGCGCTCGAGGAGCGTGCCGCGCTGTCGCCCGATTCGCTCACCGGCCTCGAAGCCAACCTGCGCTTCAACGGCCCCGAGACGATGGAGACGCGGATCTTCGGCCGCCTCACCGCCTGGCAGAACTGGATCTTCGTGCGGCCCAACGCCTCGGGCGAAAAGGGCGCGCTGAAGCTCTACGGCAAGGGCGAGAAAGCCCAGTTCGACCTCAACCGCGTCTGACCCCATCACAGCACAGGAGACCGCCATGTCCGCCGTCATCGATTACAGCGAACGCATCCCCAACAACGTCGATCTGTCCAGCGACCGCACGCTGCAACGCGCGCTCGAACACTGGCAGCCCGGCTTCCTCAACTGGTGGGGCGACATGGGCCCGGACGGCTCGAAGAATTTCGACGTCTATCTGCGCACCGCCGTCAGTGTCGATCCGCAGGGCTGGGCCCAGTTCGGCCACGTCAAGATGCCCGACTACCGCTGGGGCATCTTCCTGAATCCGAAGGAGGAGGGCCGCAAGGTCAACTTCGGCGAGCACCTCGGCGAAGCCGCCTGGCAGGAAGTGCCGGGCGAGCACCGCGCCAACCTGCGCCGCATCATCGTCACGCAAGGCGATACCGAGCCGGCCTCGGTCGAGCAGCAGCGCCATCTGGGCCTGACCGCGCCCTCGCTCTACGACCTGCGCAACCTGTTTCAGGTGAATGTGGAAGAGGGCCGCCACCTGTGGGCGATGGTCTATCTGCTGCACCGCTACTTCGGCCGCGACGGTCGCGAGGAAGCCGATGCGCTGCTCGAGCGCCGCTCGGGCGACCAGGACCATCCGCGCATCCTCGGCGCGTTCAACGAGAAGACGCCGGACTGGCTCAGCTTCTTCATGTTTACGTACTTCACCGACCGCGACGGCAAGTTCCAGCTCTGCGCGCTGGCCGAGTCGGGCTTCGATCCGCTGGCCCGCACCAGCAAGTTCATGCTGACCGAGGAAGCGCACCACATGTTCGTCGGCGAGTCGGGTGTGTCGCGCGTGATCCAGCGCACCGTCGACGTGATGAACCAGCTCAAGACCGACGACGTGGCCAAGCTGCGCGCCGCCGGCGTCATCGACCTGCCGACAATCCAGCGCTACCTCAACTTCCACTTCAGCGTGACGATCGACCTGTTCGGCGCCGACGAGTCGAGCAATGCCGCGATCTTCTACAACTCGGGCCTCAAGGGCCGCTACGAGGAAACCAGGCGCGGCGACGACCACCGTCTGCAAGGTGCCTCGTACAAGGTGCTGCAAGCCCTGGACGGCAAGCTGACCGAGAAGGATGTGCCGATGCTCAACGCGCTCAACGAAGTGCTGCGCGACGACTACATCAAGGACAGCGAATCGGGCGTGCAGCGCTGGAACCGCGTCATCGAGAAGGCCGGCATCCCGTTCCGCCTGACCACGCCGCACAAGGCCTTCAATCGCCGCATCGGCGCGCTGTCGAACGTGCGCGTCGCGCCGGACGGCCGCGTGGTCAGCGAAGCCGAATGGAACGCCAACGTCGACGACTGGCTGCCGAGCGTCGAGGACCGCGCCTATGTGGCCTCGCTGATGGGCCGCTGCGTCGAGCCGGGCAAGTTCGCCAACTGGATCGCGCCGCCGGTCATGGGCATCAACAAGCAGCCCGTCAACTTCGAGTACGTGCGCTTCGCCTGATCGCAACCTTGCCCGTCACCGCAGGACCCCGACATGAACGCACCCTTGCCCGACGTGCTCAAGCAGCACCTCATCGATCCCGAAATCTGCATTCGCTGCAACACCTGCGAAGACATTTGCCCGGTCGATGCGATCGAGCACGACAGCCGCAACTACGTCGTCAAGGCCGACGTCTGCAACGCGTGTGGCGCGTGCATCTCGCCCTGCCCGACGGGCGCCATCGACAACTGGCGGCTGATGCTGAAGGTCGACGCCTTCAGCCTCGCCGACCAGTATTCCTGGGACGAACTGCCGCCCGACCAGCCGCCGCTCGACGCGGCCGGCGAGGTGCTGGTGGCGGAACAACCGGTCGTGCTCGAACAGCTGCAGGACGAGCCGAAAAGCTCGCGCCGCGCACCGTGGTCGGCCGCGCATCCCTATGTGAATCTGTACGGCCAGCAGCAGCCGGCCGTGGCGACGGTGGCCGGCAACTACCGCGTCACTGGCGAGGACTGCGACAGCGACGTGCATCACATCGTGCTCGACTTCGGCACCGGCTTCTTCCCGGTGCTCGAAGGCCAGTCGATCGGCGTGATCCCGCCCGGCACCGATGAAAAAGGCCGCGCCCATTACGCGCGCCAGTACAGCATCGCCAGCCCGCGCGACGGCGAGCGGCCGGGCTACAACAACCTGTCGCTGACCGTGAAGCGCGTGACCACCGATCACGCGGGCAAGCCGGTGCGCGGCGTGGCCTCGAACTATCTGTGCGACCTGAAGAAGGGCGACGCGGTGCAGGTGATCGGCCCGTTCGGCAACAGCTTCCTGATGCCGAATCACCCGGGCTCGAACCTGCTGATGATCTGCACCGGCACCGGCTCGGCGCCGATGCGCGCGATGACCGAGCACCGGCGCCGCGAGGGCGCGCGCAACACCGGCCGGCTGATGCTGTTCTTCGGCGCGCGCACCCAGGCCGAGCTGCCCTACTTCGGCCCGCTGATGAAGCTGCCGAAGGACTTCATCGACGTGAATCTCGCGCTGTCGCGCGCGCCCGGCGAGCCGCGCCGCTATGTGCAGGATCGCCTGCGCGAGCGCTCGGCCGACGTGGCCGCGCTGCTCAAGAGCGCCGACACCTGCCTCTACGTCTGCGGCCTGCGCGGCATGGAAGCCGGCGTGCTCGACGCGCTGCGCGACATCTGCGCCGCCCACGGCCTGGACTGGGGCGCGACCGCGCAGGCGATGCAGGCCGAGGGCCGCATCCATCTCGAAACCTACTGAGGATGACCGCGATGGAGACAGTCGCACTCGCCGTCGATGAACGCGGCGTGGCCCGGCTCGACATGAACCGGGCCGAGGTTTTCAACGCCTTCGACGAAACGATGATTGCCGAGCTGGCCGCGAGCTTCGACGAGCTGGGCCGGCGCGACGATGTGCGCGTGGTGGTGCTCGGCGCGCGCGGCAAGGCCTATAGCGCCGGCGCCGACCTGCAATGGATGAAGCGCCAGAGCGCGAACGACGAGGCGACCAACCGCGCCGACGCGCGCCGCTTCGCCGAGATGATGCGAGCCGTGGCCGAGTGCCCGAAGCCGACCGTCGCCCGCGTGCAGGGCTCGGCCTTCGGCGGCGGCGTGGGGCTGATGGCGGCCTGCGACATCGTCGTCGTGGCCGAGCACGCGCGCTTCGCGGTCAGCGAGGCGAAGTTCGGGATTCTGCCGGCGGTGATCGGGCCTTATGTGGTGAATGCGGTCGGCGTGCGGCAGGCGCGGCGGCTCGCGCTGACGGCGACGCCAATCGATGCGCGCGAGGCGCTGGCGCTGGGGCTTGCGCATCGCGTGGTGGCGGCCGATGCGCTCGACGCGGCGGTCGATGCGGTGCTTGCCGAACTGCTCGGCAACGGGCCGGGCGCGCAGGGCGAGATCAAGCGGCTGTTCGCGCAGCTGGAGGTCGGGCCGATCACGGCCGAGGTGCGCGAGCTGACTGCCGCGACGATCGCGCGCGTGCGCTCGACCGACGAGGCGCGCGAAGGCTTTGCCGCCTTCCTCGACAAGCGCCGCGCCAGCTGGAGCCGCGCATGAACGCCGACGCCACGATGATTGTTGGCGTGATCGGCGCCGGCACGATGGGCGCGGGCATCGCGCAGATTGCGGCGGTCGCCGGCCATGTCGTGCGGCTGCACGATGCGCGCGAGGGCGCGGCCGGCGAGGCGATCCGCCGCCTCGGCCAGACCTTCGACACGCTGGTCGGCAAGGGCCGCATGACGCCCGAAGCGGCGCAGGCGGCGCGCGGCCGGCTGGTCGCGGCGAGCGGGCTCGGCGACCTGGCCGATTGCGGCCTCGTCGTCGAGGCCATCGTCGAGAACCTCAAGGTCAAGAACGATCTCTTCCTCGCGCTCGAAGCCATCGTCGCGCCCGACGCGATCCTCGCGACCAATACGTCGTCCATTTCCGTGACGGCAATCGGGCGCGGGCTCGCGCATCCGGAGCGACTGGTAGGCATGCACTTCTTCAACCCGGTGCCGCTGATGAAGCTGGTCGAGATCGTCTCGGGCCTTGCGACCGACGCGACCGTGGCTGAGCGGCTGCTGGCGCTCGCGGCGCGCTGGGGCAAGACGCCGGTGCGCGCGCGCTCGACGCCGGGCTTCATCGTCAATCGCATCGCGCGGCCGTTCTATGCCGAGGCGCTGCTGCTGCTCCAGGAGTCGCGCGCGACGCCCGAGGTCATCGACGCGGCGCTGCGCGCGGCGGGTTTCCGCATGGGGCCGTGCGAGCTGATGGACCTGATCGGCCATGACGTGAACTTTGCGGTCACGTCATCGGTGTTCGAGGCCTTCCATTACGACCGGCGCTTCCAGCCGTCGATCGTGCAGCGGGAGCTGGTCGAGGGCGGGCGCTTCGGGCGCAAGAGCGGGCAGGGCTTCTATCGCTACGGCGAGGGTGGGGCGGAACGTGACGCGACAGCCGCCGCGTCGCCCGCCGGCGCCTTGCCCCGCGCGGCCGTCGTCCACGGCGACGGCGAACTCGCCGGGCGCATCGCGGCGGCGCTGACTGCGGCCGGCTGCGTGGTCGAGCGCCGCGCCGGGGCCGACACCGGCATCGCCGCCGACGGCCTGAATCTCTGGCTCACCGACGGCCGGCCCGCGAGCCAGCGCGCCGCCGCCGACCGTCATCCGGCGACCGCCGTGTTCGACGAGCCGCTGGCCGCGTCCGGCGCGCTCGCCTTCGCCTGCGCGCCCGGCTGCGACGACCGCCAGCGCCAGCTCGCCGGCGCGCTGCTCGCGAGTCTCGGCCATGCGCCGGTCGAGATCGGCGATGCGCCGGGCCTCGTCGTCGCGCGCACCGTCGCGATGCTGGTCAACGAAGCCGCCGACGCCGTGCAGCAGGGCGTCTGCGCCGAGGCCGACGCCGACATCGCGATGAAGCTCGGCACCAACTACCCGGCCGGGCCGTTCGAATGGCTGGCGCGGCTCGGCGCGCGCCGCGTGGTCGGGCTGCTCGATGCGCTCGCCGCCACGGCCGGCCCGGAGCGCTACCGCGCCAGCCCCTGGCTGCGCGAGCGCGTCTGGTCGCGCGCCAGCGTCGCCCAGGAGGCCTGCGCATGAGCCCGCGCCTGCTCCCGCTCGACACCGAGGATTTCCGCGTCGAGATCGCCGACGGCATCGCCCACGTCGTGCTCGGCCGCCCCGGCGCCATGCCGGTCACCGACGCGCGCGGCCACGGCGAACTGGCCCGCATCTGGCGCCTGCTCGACGCCGATCCCGAGGTGCGCGCCATCCTCGTGCGCAGCGAGGGCAAGGGCTTCTGCGCCGGCGGCACGCCCGAACTCGTCGCGGCGCTGGTCGAGCACGAGGCCGACCGGCTGCGCGTGATGCGCGAGGCGCGCGAGCTCGTCGTCGGCATGATCGATTGCGACAAGCCCATCGTCTCGGCGATCAACGGCGCGGCGGTCGGCGCGGGCTTGGCGGTCGCGCTGCTGGCCGACGTGTCGGTCGCGGTGCGCGGCGCGAAATTGATCGACGGCCACACCAGGCTCGGCCTCGCAGCCGGCGATCACGCGGTCGCAATCTGGCCGCTGCTGACCGGCATGGCGCGCGCCAAGCAGGCGCTGCTGCTCTGCGACACCATCACCGGCGAGGAGGCCGAGCGCATCGGTCTCGTCAGCCGCTGCGTCGAGGCGGATCAGCTCGACGCCGTCACGCGCGACCTCGCGGCACGGCTCGCCGCATCGAGCCCGACCGCGATGGCCTGGACCAAGCGCACGCTCAACCACTGGCTGCGCGCCGCGCTGCCGGCCTTCGAGCATTCGCTCGCGCTCGAAATCCTCGGCTTCGCGGGCCGCGACGTGCGCGAGGGCCTTGCCGCGCTCGCCGAACGGCGCGCGCCCGACTTCAAGGGACACGCATGAACTTTTCCGACCTTCACGCCGGCCAGGTCATCGAGCACGGCCCGGTCTCGCTCACCGAGGACGAGATGATCGCCTTCGCGCGCGCCTACGACCCGCAGTGGTTCCACGTCGATGCCGAGCGCGCGCGCGCCGGCCGCTGGGGCGGGCTGATCGCGAGCGGCTGGCAGACCTGCGGCCTCGCGATGCGGCTTGCGACCGAAGCCGTGCTGTCCGATTCCGAGTCCTTCGGCTCGCCCGGCCTTGCGTGGCTGCGCTGGCCGTCGCCAGTGCGCGCGGGCGACCAGCTCACCTTCCGCGCCGACGTGATCGAGGCGCGCGTCTCGGCCAGCAAGCCCACGCTCGGCATCGTGGTCTGGCGCTGGCGCCTGCTCGCCGACGAGGGCCGCGAAGTGCTCGACCTCGAAGCCACGAGCTTCTTCGACCTCGGCCCCAGGCCGTAAACCGGGAGAACCGCGATGCGCGTCTGGCAGGTCGAAGGCCAATGGTCGATGGACAACGTGAAGCCGGCGCTGCGGCCCGACCCGCAGCCGGGCCCGCGCCAGATCCGCCTTGCGATGCGCGTCTGCGCGCTCAACTACCGCGACCTCGTCGTGCCGCTGCGCGGCTACGGCGCACGCATGAAGGAACTGCCGCTCGTCATGCTCTGCGACGGCGTCGGCGTGGTCGATGCGGTCGGGCCGGGCGTCACGCGCTTTGCCGTCGGCGACCGCGTCTGCCCGACGTTGTTCCCGCGCTGGATCGACGGCCCGCCCGACAGCACCAAGCTGTCGCTCAGCCTCGGTTCCGAGCTCGACGGCACGCTCGCCGAGGCGATGGTCGTGGACGAGGACGCGGCCTGCGCCGTGCCCGCGCACCTCACCGACGCCGAGGCCGCGACGCTGCCGACCGCCGCCGTCACCGCCTGGCATGCGCTCGTCACCGAGGGGCGGCTCGCGCCCGGCGACACGGTGCTGGTGCAGGGCTGCGGCGGCGTCTCGCTGTTCGCGCTGCAATTCGCGCACATGCTCGGCGCGCGCGTCATCGTCACCTCGTCGTCCGACGAAAGACTCGAACGCGCGCGGGCGCTCGGCGCCGACGCCGGCATCAACTACGTGAGCGATCCGGACTGGAGCAAGCGAGTGCGCGAGCTGTCGGGCGGGCGCGGCGTCGATCAGCTCATCGAGGTCGGCGGCAGCGGCACGCTCGCGCAATCGCTGCGCGCGGTGCGCACCGGCGGCACGGTGAGCCTGATCGGCGTGCTGGCCGGCGCCGAGCTGACCGGCTCGCTCGGCCTTGTCGTCACGCGCCATGTGCGGCTGCAGGGCATCACCGGCGGCAGCCGCGCCGACTTCGAGGCGATGGCGGCGGCGATTGCCGCGCACGGCATGCGGCCGGTCGTCGACCGCGTGTTCGACTCGGGCCAGCTGCTCGAGGCGCTCGCGCTGCTGCGCAGCGGCCGGCAGTTCGGCAAGATCGCGCTGCGCGTCTAGAGCAGCGCCGCGACGGCCCGCACCACCTGCAAGGCATCGAGCCGCGTCGTGTCCACGCTGTGGTCGGCCATCGAATACAGGTCCTCGCGCGCGGCGAGCGTGCGGGTGATGTTGCTCATCGCGTCGTGGCGCAGCCGGGGATTGGCGATGCGCGCGTCGTTCTGCGCCAGCACCCGCGCGAAGTGATGCCCGGCCTCGGCCTTGAGCCACACGGTCTTGAAGTGGCGCAGCAGCAGCTCGTAGGTCGGGCGCTCGGCCACGATGCCGCCGGCCGTCGCCAGCACCATCGAGCGATGCGTGCTCAGCACGCGGTCGAGGCAGCGCCGCTCGAACTGCCGGAAGCCGGTCTGGCCGTAGAGCGTGAAGATCTCCTCGACCTTCAGGCCGGCCTCGCGCTCGACCTCGCGGTTCATCTCCAGGAAGGGAATCTCCAGCCGCTCGGCCAGCAGCGCGCCGACGGTGGACTTGCCCGCGCCGCGCAGCCCCACGAGCGCGATGCGTCGCTCGCCGTCCATCGGCTGGCTCGCGTATTCCTCGACCAGCCAGCGCCGGATGCCGGGAAGCCGTTCCGCCGGCTGATGGCGCAGGAACTCGTGGATGAGCGCCAGATCGTCGTCGGCGCGGCCCTCGGCCACGAGCTGCGAGACCGGGCAGCTCAGCGCCTGCGCGAGCTTGTCGAGCAGCAGCACCGAGACATTGCCTTCGCCGCCCTCGATGCGCGCGATGTGCGGCAGCGACACGCCCGACTGCTCGGCGAGCTGGCGCCGCGTCATGCCGCGCTCGGCGCGCAGATGGCGCAGGCGCTGCGCGAGCCGTTCGAGCAGCGGCGCGTCATCGTTGCAGTCGGTTGGCTTTCGGTCGGAGGGCTCGGCGCCGGCGGCCGGCAATGCGGGCTTGTACGAAGTCATATCAGATGTGATAGCCGTCAATCGTCAAAGTATCTTTTAGCATTCTCTCGCACCGGCAGCAGACCGGCCCACAGCAAAGAGATTGGAGAGAGACATGGCGATGAGTTTGAGGCGCGCGGCGCTGGCAATGACTGCCGCGCTGGCCTGTGTCACGGCGCAGGCCGAGATCCGCATCGGGATCTCGGTATCGGCCACCGGCCCGGCCGCGGCGCTGGGCATTCCCCAGCGCAACATGGCGGCGCTGCTGCCCGCGAGCATCGGCGGCGAGAAGGTCGAGATCGTGCTGTTCGACGATGCGACCGACCCGAGCGCGGCCAACCGCAACGCGCGCCGGCTCGTCACCGAGAACAAGGTCGATGTGCTGATCGGCTCGTCGAACGTGCCGGGCTGCGCGGCCATCGCCGAGGTGGCCGCCGAGGCCAAGGTGGCGCAGGTGGCGATGTGCCCGGTCGAGGTGCCGGCGGCGTCGGCGCCCTGGGTGTTCCGCTCGCCGCAGAGCAATGCGCTGATGGCCGGCGCGCTGGTCGCGCACATGAAGCAGAACGGCGTGAAGACGCTCGGCTTCATCGGCTTTGCCGATGCCTACGGCGAAGGCTGGCTGCGCGACATCCGCAAGACGCTCGAAGGCAGCGGCATCACGCTCGGCACGGTCGAGCGGTATGCGCGCAACGACACCGCCGTGACCGGGCAGGTGCTCAAGCTCGCGGCGGCCGCGCCCGACGCCATCCTCATCGTCGGCTCGGGCGCGCCGGCCGCGCTGCCGCACACCGCACTCGTCGAGCGCGGCTACAAGGGCCGGCTGTACCAGACCCACGCGGCCGCGAATGCCGACTTTCTGCGCGTGGGCGGCAAGGCGGTCGAGGGCGCGATCCTGCCGGTCGGGCCGGTGGTGGTCGCGGCGCAATTGCCGCCCGGCCATCCGCTGCGCGCGCCGGGCGTGGAGCTGGCAAAGCGCTATGACGACAAGTACGGCGCGGGCAGCTTCAACCAGTTCGCGGCCTATCTCAACGATGCCTTCGTGCTGGTGCAGCGCGCCGTGCCCGAGGCGCTCAAGACCGCGAAGCCCGGCACGCCCGAGTTCCGCCAGGCGCTGCGCGATGCGCTCGAAGGGCTGCGCAATGTCGAGGCCACGAACGGCGTCTTCAGCATGAGCCCGACCGACCACTTCGGGCTCGACGAGCGCGCCCGCGTGCTGGTGCGGGTCGAGAACGGCGGCTTCCGTCTGCTGACCGGGAGCTTCTGATGCGCGCGCCGATCCGTCATGTGGTTGTGGAGCGCGATCCGGCCGTGCTGTTCGCCGAGCCGAGCGTGATCGTGAACCGTCGCGCCGGCGGCGAGCTGGTGCTCGAATCGGGCATCGAGCTGCCCGCACCGAGCAGCAGCCTGGGCGCGCGGCTGGAGCACTGGGCGCGGGTCACGCCCGACGCGGTCTTCCTCGCCGAGCGCGGCGCCGATGGCGGCTGGGTCGAGCTGAGCTATGCCGAGAGCCTGCGCTGCGTGCGCAGCGTCGCCGGCTGGCTGCTCGCGCACGGCGCCTCGGCGACGCGGCCGCTGGTCGTGCTGTCCGACAACAGCGTCGAGCATGCGCTGCTGATGCTCGGCGCGATGCATGTCGGCGTGCCGGTGTCGTCGATCTCGGCGGCCTATTCGCTGATGTCGCGCGACCACGCCAAGCTGCGCCAGCAGATCGCGCTGCTCGCGCCCGGCGTCATCTATGCCGCCGACGGCGCGCGCTATGCGGCGGCGCTGAACGCGGTGGCCGATCTTCACGATGCGCATGTCGTGACCGGCGACGGCGAGGGGCCGCGCGGCGCGTTTCCGTGCGCGCAGCTGCTGGCCTTCGCGGCCGGCGCCGGGGTCGACGAGGCGTTTGCGCAGGTCGGCCCCGACAGCGTCGCCAAGCTGCTGTTCACCTCGGGCTCGACCGCCACGCCGAAGGCCGTGGTCAACACCCAGCGCATGCTGTGCAGCAACCAGGCGGCGCGCGCGCGGCTGTGGCGCTTTCTGGAAACCACGCCGCCGGTCGTGGTCGACTGGCTGCCGTGGAGCCACACCTTCGGCGGCAACCACAACTTCAACCTCGTGCTGTGCAACGGCGGCGCGCTCTACCTCGACGCCGGCCGGCCGACGCCGCAGGCCTTCGACCAGACGCTGGCCAACCTGCGCGACGTGAAGCCGACGGTCTATTTCAACGTGCCGCGCGGCTTCGACATGCTGGTCGCGGCGCTGCAACGCGACGACGCGCTGCGCGACGCCTTCTTCGCGCGCCTGCAGGTCATCTTCTACGCGGCGGCGGCGCTGCCCCAGCACCTGTGGAGCGCGCTCGATGCGCTCGCGCATGCGAGCGTCGGCTGCACGGTGCCGATCGTGTCGGGCTGGGGCTCGACCGAGACCGCGCCGCTGTCGGCCGACGCGCATTTCGTCGCGCACCGCGCCGGCGTCATCGGCGTGCCGGTGCCGGGCACCTCGCTGCGACTGGTGCCGGTGGCCGACAAGTACGAGATCCGCGTGCGCGGCCCGAACGTGATGGGCGGCTATCTGCGCAACCCCGGGCTGACGGCCGAGGCCTTCGACGACGAGGGCTACTACCGCATCGGCGACACGGTGCGCTTCGCCGACCCGGCGCGGCCCGAGCGCGGCCTGCTGTTCGAGGGCCGGCTGGCCGAGGATTTCAAGCTGTCGAGCGGCACCTGGGTGCGCGTCGGCAACCTGCGGCTCGCGGCCATCGACGCGCTCAAGCCGATCGCGCAGGACGTGATCGTGGCCGGCCACGAACGCGACGAGATCGGGCTGCTGATCGTGCCCAACCTGGCCGAATGCCGGCGCCTCGCGCACGACCTGCCGGCCGACGCGCCGGTGGCCGAGCTGCTCGCGCATCCGGCGCTGCGCGCGGTGGTCGGCGACGGGCTCGCGAAGATGCGCGCGGCGGGGGGCGGCAGCGCCTCGCATGCGACGCGCGCGCTGCTGCTGGAGGTGCCCATGTCCATCGACGCCGGCGAGATCACCGACAAGGGCTACATCAACCAGCGCCGCGCGCTGGAGTTGCGCGCGGCGCTCGTCGAGCGGCTCTACGACGACGATGCGGACACCGACGCGGCGGTGATTCCGCTCGGGGTGGCGGCATGAGCGCGCCTGCGATCCGCCGCGTGGCGGTCGTCGGCACCGGCGTCATCGGCGCGAGCTGGGCCGCGTGCTTTCTGGCCGCCGGCCTCGACGTGACCGCGACCGATCCCGCGCCCGATGCCGAGGCGAAGCTGCGCGCCGCCGTCGCGCGGCACTGGCCGGTGCTGACGCAACTGGGCCTCGCGCCCGGCGCGTCGCCCGAGCGGCTGCGCTTCGACGCCGACCTCGGCGCCGCGCTCGCCGACGCCGATTTCGTGCAGGAGAACGGCCCCGAGCGCGAGGATTTCAAGATCGACTTCTTCGCGCGCATGGATGCGCTCGCGCCGCCCGAGGCCATCCTCGCGTCGAGCTCGTCGGGCCTGCTCGTGAGCCGCGTGCAATCGGCCTGCCGGCATCCCGAGCGTGTCGTGCTCGGCCATCCGTTCAACCCGCCGCACCTGATTCCGCTGGTGGAAGTGATTGGCGGCGAGCGCACGTCCGAGGCCTGCGTCGAGCGCGCGATGGCCTTCTACGCCGGCATCGGCAAGCGGCCGATCCGCATTCGCAAGGAGGTGAAGGGCCATGTCGCCAACCGGCTTCAGGCGGCGCTGTGGCGCGAGGCATTCCATCTGGCCGAGCAGGGCGTGGCGAGCGTCGCCGACATCGATACCGCGATCGCGCAAGGCCCCGGCCTGCGCTGGGCGCTGCTCGGGCCGTTCATGAACCTGCACCTGTCGGGCGGCGCGGGCGGCATGGCCCACCTGCTCGATCACCTCGGCGGGCCGATCGAGCAGTGGTGGCTCGACCTCGGCGATCCGCGCATGACGCCGGCGCTGAAAGCCGCCGTCGTCGCCGGCGTGGCCGAGGCGCAGCAGCAGCCGCGCGAGCGCATCGAGGCGGCGCGCGACGCGCTGCTGATCGAGCTGCTGCGCGCCAGGACGCGCCTCGGCGAACCCAACCGGCCGGACTGATCCGGCGCCCCGCAACACCCCGATCCATCCGCGTCGCCCAGGAGTCTTCATGAGCAGCAACAAGGTCATCGTCACCATCGCACCGACCGGCGGCATGGCGAGCAAGCAGCAGAACCCGCATCTCCCGACCCAGCCCGACGAGATCGCGCGCGACGTTGTCGACTGCCACAACGCCGGCGCCAGCGTCGTCGCGATCCACGCGCGCCGGCCCGATGGCGAGGCCACCTGCAATCCGGCCATCTACCGCGACATCAACCGCCGCATCCGCGAGCGCTGCGACATCGTCATCAACAACTCGACCGGCGGCGGCGTCAACGGCGACATGGTGCGCAAGGCCGACAACGGCTACTGGGAAATCCTCTGGGAGGAGCGCATCAAGGGCATGGAGGCCGGCGCCGAGATGTGCACGCTCGACGCGACCACCATCAACGCCAGCTTCGAGGGCCGCGAGCTGCTGATGAACACGCCGCCGTCGCGCTGCCGCGAACTGGCGCTCGGCATGAAGCAGCGCGGCATCAAGCCCGAGTGGGAGGTGTTCAGCCCGACCCACATCCTTCAGGACGTGACCGCGCTGATCGAGGCCGGCTTCGATGAGCCGCCCTACTTCATCAACCTCGTGCTCAACGTGCATCGCGGCTTCCAGAACGCCATGCCCTACAGCCCGCGCGTGCTCCAGATGATGGTCGACTGCCTGCCCAAGCAATCGATCTTCTGCGTCAGCGGCATCGGCCCGGCGCAGCTGCCGGCGGCGATGAATGCGCTGCTGCTCGGCGGCCATGTGCGCGTGGGGCTGGAGGACAACCTGTACTACCGCCAGGGCGAACTCGCGACCAACGTCCAGCTCACCGAGCGCGTCGTGCGGCTGGTGCGCGAGCTGGGCTTCGAGCCGGCCACGCCCGCCGAGGCGCGCGAGATCATGGGCCTGCCGCGCCGCGACGCCGCCGTGCTGCCCGAGTTCGCGCCCGGCGCCGCGGTCGAGGCCTGAGCCATGGACGACCGCAACCCGCAAGCCGCGTCGATCCTCGACTCGCTCGACATGCTCAGCATCGACGCGAGCGGCCCCATTGCCCAGGTGCGCCTGCAACGCCCCGACAAGCGCAACGCGATCAGCGACGCCTTCATCGCGCAGATCCACACCTGCTTCCTCAACCTGCCGGCCAGCGTGCGCGTGGTCGTGCTGAGCGGCGCCGGCAAGCATTTCTGCGCCGGGCTCGACCTGTCGGAGATGGGCGAGCGCAGCGTCGCCGAGGGCATCGCGCATTCGCGCGCCTGGCATGCCGCCTTCGACGCGATCCAGTCCGGCCGCGTGCCGGTCATCGCGGTGCTGCACGGCGCGGTCGTGGGCGGCGGGCTGGAACTGGCCAGCGCCTGCCACATCCGCGTGGCCGAGGCGACGACCTATTACGGCCTGCCCGAGGGCCAGCGCGGCATCTTCGTGGGCGGCGGCGGCTCGGCGCGGCTGCCGCGCCTGATCGGCACGGCGCGCATGACCGACATGATGCTGACCGGCCGCGTGATCGACGCCGAGCTCGGCGAGCGCATCGGGCTGTCGCAGTACGTGGTGCCGGCCGGCGAGGGCCTCGCGCGCGCCAGCGAGCTGGCGGCGCGCATCGCGAGCAATGCGCCGATGTCGAACTTTGCCGTCATGCATGCGTTGCCGCGCATCGCCGAGCTGCCGCAGGCCGAGGGCCTGTTCGTCGAGGCGCTGATGTCGTCGATCACCCAGGCCGAGCCAGACGCAAAGGAGCGCGTGCGCGCCTTTCTCGACGGCCGCGCGGGCAAGGTCGGGGTCTGAATGGACGCCTCCATCGCCGGCATCCTCGCGTTCGACGGCGTGACCAGCGGCGCGGTCTATGCGCTGCTGGCCATCGCGACCGTGCTGGTGTTCGCCGTCACGCGCGTGATCTTCCTGCCGCAGGGCGAGTTCGTCGCCTACGGCGCGCTCACGCTCGGCATGTTCCAGACCGGCCACACGCCGGGCACGGTGTGGCTGCTGCTGGCGCTGACCGCGTTTGCCGCCGTCACCGATTGCATCGGGCTGTGGCGCGCGGGCCAGCGGCTTGCCGCGCTGGCGCGCCATCTGCGCACGCTGGCGCTGTGGCCGCTGCTGATCTCGGCGCTGTCGATCTGGGCCGCGCCGCGCCACTGGCCGCTGCTCGCGCAGGCGGCGCTCACGCTCGGCCTGGTCACGCCGCTCGGCAGCCTGGTCTGGCGCATCGCCTTCCGCGCGCTGGCCGATGCAAGCGTGCTGGCGCTGCTCATCGTCTCGGTCGGCGTGCATTTCATGCTGACCGGGCTGGCGCTGCTGTTCTTCGGCGCCGAGGGCTATCGCAATCCGAGCTTCTGGGACGAGCGCTGGTCGCTCGGCGCGCTGACGCTGTCGGGTCAGACGCTGATCATGCTGCTCGCATCAGCCGCGCTGATCGCGCTGCTGGCGGTCTTCTTCGACCGCACGCTGGTCGGCAAGGCGCTGCGCGCGACCGCCGTCAACCGGCTCGGCGCGCGGCTCGTCGGCATCTCGACCGAGACCGCCGGGCGCGTGAGTTTCATGATGGCCGCCTTCATCGGCGCGCTGTCCGGCCTGCTCATCGGGCCGACGACGACGGTGTTCTACGACACCGGCTTCCTCATCGGGCTCAAGGGCTTCGTCGCGGCGGTGTTCGGCGGGCTGGCGAGCTATCCGCTGGCCGCGCTCGGCGCGGTGCTGCTCGGGCTGGTGGAGTCGTTCGGCGCCTTCCAGGCCAGCGCCTACAAGGAAGTCATCGTCTTCACCGCGATCCTGCCGGTGCTGCTGTGGCGCTCGCTGCGCGACCCCGGGCACGAGGAGCACTGAGATGGCCTTCGCTCCCTCGCGCCGCGCGCTCGCGGTCGGCGCGGTCGTGCTGCTCGCGCTGCTGCCGCAACTGCCGCTGCCCGATTTCTGGATCACCCAGCTCGACGCCATCGGCCTGACCGCGCTTGCGGTGCTGGGCCTCGTGCTGCTCACCGGCGTCGGCGGCCTGACCTCGTTCGGGCAGGCGGCGTTCGTCGGCGTCGGCGCCTACACGAGCGCGCTGCTGACCACGCGCTATGGCGTGTCGCCCTGGCTCACGCTGTTCGCAAGCGTGGCGGTCGCGGTCGCGGCGGCGCTGCTGCTCGGCTGGCTCACGCTGCGCATGTCGGGCCATTACCTGCCGCTCGCGACGATCGCCTGGGGCCTGGTGGCCTATTACCTGATGGGCAATGTCGAGGCGCTCGGCAAGTACGACGGCCTGCTCGGCATTCCGCCGCTCAGCCTGTTCGGCGTCGAGCTGCGCGACAACCGCAGCCTCTACTACCCGATCTGGACGCTGGCGCTGCTGGCGGCCTGGGGCGTGGTCAACCTGCTCGATTCGCGGCCCGGCCGCGCGATCCGCGCGCTCAAGGGCGCCACCACCATGGCCGAGGCGATGGGCGTGCCGACCTTCCGCTACAAGGTCGCGATCTTCGTGCTCGCGGCGGTGTTCGCGGCGCTGTCGGGCTGGCTGTTCGCGCACTTCCAGCGCACGGTCAATCCGTCGCCGTTCGGCATGCACATGGGCATCGAGTACCTGTTCATGGCGGTGCTCGGCGGCGTGGGCGAGGTCGGCGGCGCCTTCGTCGGCGCGGCGGCGGTCAGGCTGCTGGAGGACCGCTTGCAGGTGTGGCTGCCAAGCCTGCTCGGCACCGGCGGCAGCGCCGAGATCGTGGTGTTCGGCGCGGTCATCATCGCGATGCTGCGGTTCGCGCCGCAGGGGCTGTGGCCGATGCTCGCGGCGCGCCTGCCCGCCGCGACTCGCCCGCGCGACCGGGACGGGGCTGCGCCGCTCGCGCGCCATGCGGCGCCGGCCGCCGCCGGCAGCGGACCGCTGCTCGACGTGAAGGCCATCCGCAAGCAGTTCGGCGGGCTGGTCGCGGTCAACGATGTGAGCTTCAGCGTCGGGCGCGGCGAGATCGTCGGGCTCATCGGCCCCAACGGCGCGGGCAAGTCCACCACCTTCAACCTGCTGACCGGCGTGCTGTTCGCGAGCGGCGGCGAGGTGCGGCTCGCGGGTCGGCGCATCGACGGCCTCAGCTCGCGCGCCATCGCGGCGCTCGGCGTGTCGCGCAGCTTCCAGCACGTCAAGATGATTCCGGGCATGACGGTGCTGGAGAACGTCGCGCTCGGCGGCCATCTGCGCAGCGGCGGCGGCATCGTGCGCGCGATGCTGCGGCTCGACCGCGCCGAGGAACGCAGCCTGCTGGCCGAGGCCGGGCGCCAGCTCGACCGCATCGGCATGGCGGCGCTGGCCGGCGAGCCGGCCGGCAATCTCGCGCTCGGCCAGCAGCGGCTGATGGAGATCGCCCGCGCGCTGATGACCGACCCGGCGCTGCTGCTGCTCGACGAGCCGGCGGCCGGCCTGCGCCATCAGGAGAAGCAGGCGCTCGGCCGCGTGCTGGCGCAACTGCGCGGCGAGGGCATGAGCCTGCTGCTGGTCGAGCACGACATGGATTTCGTGATGGGCCTGACCGATCGCATCGTGGTGATGGAGTTCGGCACCCGGCTCATCGAGGGCACGCCGGCCGAGGTGCGCGCCAGCCCGGCGGTGCGCGCCGCCTATCTCGGCACCGAGCATTGAAGGGGGCGGGATGAATCCAGTGAATAGGCGCGGCAGTGTCGAAGCAAGCGTGCCGAAGCCCGCGCCGGCGCTGCTGAGGGTGGAGGAACTGCGCGCCGGTTACGGCAAGGCCGAGGTGCTGGCGGGCCTGAGCTTCAGCGCGCGCGCCGGGTCGGTCGTGACCATCATCGGGCCGAACGGCGCCGGCAAGTCGACCACGCTGAACGCGCTGATCGGCGCGATTCCGGCGCAGGGCCGCATCGTCTTCGACGGCAGCGACCTGACGCGCGCCACGCTCGAAGAGCGCGTGATGCTCGGCATGGCGCTGGTGCCCGAGCGCCGCGAGCTGTTCGGCACGATGCCGGTCGAGGACAACCTGCTGCTCGGCGGCTGGCGCCAGATGCGGCTGCGCAACCACGGCTGGCGCGGCGCGCTCGACGAGGTCTACGAGCGCTTTCCGCGCCTGAAGGAACGCCGCGCGCAGGCCGCCGGCACGCTGTCGGGCGGCGAGCGCCAGATGCTCGCGATCGGCCGCGCGCTGATGGGCCGGCCGCGCCTGCTGATGCTCGACGAGCCGAGCCTGGGCCTCGCGCCGCGGATCACGCGCGAGATCTTTTCCATCGTCGAGGCGCTGCGCGCGACCGGCGTGACGATCCTGCTGGTCGAGCAGAACGCGCGCGCCGCGCTCGCCGTCGCCGATCACGCCCATGTGCTGGAGACCGGCGCCTTCGCGCTCCAGGGCCCGGCCGCGCAGCTCGCCGACGACCCGCGCGTGATCGAGACCTATCTCGGCGCCGCCGGCGGCCAGGGCTCGGTCGCGCCGGCTGCCATCCCCACCGAATCCGGAGCCCGTCATGTGGCGCTATGAACCCCCGCTGCGCGACATCCGCTTCGTCATCGACGAGGTGCTGGCCGCGCCGGCCGACTGGGCGCGGCTGCCGGCCTGCGCCGAGCTCGACGCCGACACCGCCGCCCAGGTCATCGGCGAGGCCGGCCGTTTCGCCGCCGAGGTGCTGGCGCCGATCAACGGCCCGGCCGATCTCGAAGGCTGCCGCTGGCGCGACGGCGCGGTGACGACGCCGGCCGGGTATGCAGAGGCATGGCGCGGCTTCGTCGACGCCGGCTGGCCCGCGCTCGCCTGCGACGCGGAGCTGGGCGGCCAGGGACTGCCGCAACTCGTCAACGCCGCCGTCTACGAAATGCTGACCGCCGCCAACCACGCCTGGACCATGTATCCGGGCCTGCTGCACGGCGCCTATGAATGCCTCAAGGCGCACGGCAGCGCCGCGCTGCGCGAACGCTGGCTGCCCGGCATCGTCAGCGGCGAGACGCTCGCGACCATGTGCCTGACCGAGCCGCAGGCCGGCAGCGATCTGGGCCAGGTGCGCACGCGCGCGGTGCCGCAGCCCGACGGCAGCCTGCGCATCACTGGCGGCAAGATTTTCATCAGCGGCGGCGAGCACGACCTGACCGACAACATCGTTCACCTCGTGCTGTGCCGGCTGCCCGACGCGCCGGCCGGCAGCCGGGGACTGTCGCTCGCGCTCGTGCCCAAGCTGCTCGACGACGGCAGCCGCAACGCGCTGCGCTGCGACGGCATCGAAAAGAAGATGGGCATCAAGGGCAGCGCCACCTGCGTCATGAGCTTCGAGGGCGCGACCGGCTGGCTGATCGGCGAGCCGGGCCGTGGCCTGAACGCGATGTTCCTGATGATGAATGCGGCGCGACTGCTGGTCGGATTGCAGGGCCTCGGGCATCTGGAGATGGCGGCGCAGAACGCACGCTGCTACGCGCACGAGCGGCTGCAATCGAGGGCGCCCGGCAGCGACAGCCCGGCCGGCGATCCGATCGCGCTGCATCCGTCGATGCGCCGCGTGCTCAACCGCTTGCAGGCGCTGGTCGAGGGCCAGCGCGTGCTGGCCTATGCGACCGCGCACTGGCTCGATCTGGCCGGGCACGACGCCGATCCGGCGGCGCGCCGGCGCGCGCAGGACCGCGCCGATCTGCTGACGCCGGTCGTCAAGGCCATGCTCACGCGCAACGGTTTTGCCGGCGCGAGCGAGGCCCTGCAGGTCTGGGGCGGCTACGGCTACATCCACGAATACGGCATCGAGCAGACGCTGCGCGACAGCCGCATCGCGCTCATCTACGAGGGCACGAACGAGATCCAGGCGCTCGACCTCGTGCAACGCAAGATCCTCGGCGACGAGGGGCGGCGGCTCGGCGAGCTGCTCGACGAACTGGCCGGCGAGGCGGTCGCGCCCGCGTCCGCGCCGGAAGAGCTGCAAGCCTTTGCGGGCGCGCTCGCCGCTGCCATCGGCGATTTCCGCTCGGCCATCGGCGCGCTTGCCGATGCGGCGCGCACCGATCCAACCCATGCGCAGGCGGTTGCCGGCGAGGTGCTCGACGCCTTCGGTCTGGTGCTGCTCGGCTGGGCCTGGGCGCGCAGCGCGCGCATTGCGCTGGCCGCCGCCGAACGCCCCGGTGCCGACCGCGCCTGGCTGGCGCGCAAGCGCGCGACGGCCGCCTATGGCCGCGACTGGCTGCTGCCCGAACTCGCCACGCCGCTGCGGCTGATCCGCGCGCGCGGCCTGCTGCTGCCATCGGCGGCGCAAGCCTGACGCGCCCGCGAACCGCATCGCATCCGGCCGCGTGCCGTTCCCCGTCGTCGATGGCGGCGAAGGGAGCGGCGCGCGGCCATCACAGGGCCATGCCGGCGCAGACCCGGCGTGCCCATCGCCACCAGAGAGACGGAGACAAGACAGATGGCCAAGACCAACAAGCCAGGGCGCGCCGGCCCCACCCTGATCGCGGCGGCGCTGCTCGCCGGCGCAAGCGCGGGCGCCGCCGCGCAGCAGGTCACGCTCTACGGCTCGATCGATACCGGCATCGAGCACATCACCAATGCGCGCGGCGACGGCGGCAGCTTCACGCGCGTGCCGTCGATCACCGGCACGCAGGCGTCGCGCGTGGGCGTGCGCGGCGAGGAGGAGCTGGGGGATGGCCTCAAGGCGCTGTTCGTCATTGAGAACGGCTTCAACGCCGACACCGGCGCGGCCGGGCAGGGCGGGCGTACCTGGGGCCGCCAGGCCTTCGTCGGCGTCAGCTCGGCGGCCTGGGGCCAGCTCAGCGTCGGGCGCCAGTACACGATGATCAACTACCCGCTGCTCAGCGGCGACATCATGGGACCGAACATCTACGGCCTCGGCTCGCTCGACAGCTATCTGCCGGCGGCGCGCTCGGACAACACGCTCGCCTATCGGCACAAGCTCGGCGGCCTGGGCTTCGGCGCGACCTATTCCACCGGCCGCGACACGGTCGGCACCGGCACCACCAGCTGCGCCGGCGAGGGCGCGGCCGGGCCGGTCGCCTGCCGGCAGATGTCGGCGATGGCGCAGTACGACGGCGCGGCCTGGGGCGTGGGCTATGCCTATGACGAGATGCGCGGCGGCGGCACGCTGGGCGCGACCTTCTACAACGGCGCGGCCGGCATCGCGATGCCGCTGTCGAGCGACAAGGACGCGCGCCATCTGCTCACGGCCTATGTGAAGTTCGGCGGCACCAAGGTGGCCGGCGGCGTGCTCGCGCGGCGCGTCAACACCAGCGTGACCGATGTCGATTCCAATACCTGGTTCATTGGCGCCTCGTATCCGCTGACCGCCGCGTGGACCGTGGATGCCGAGGCGATCCGCATCCTCAACACCGACCAGAACCGCAGCGGCTCGATGCTCGCGGCGCGCGCGCTGTATGCGTTCAGCAAGCGCACGGCGGCCTATGCCCAGCTCGGCTTCCTCGACAACAACAAGGGCGCGCAGTACCAGGTCAGCTCGGGCGGTGGCGGCACCGTGCCGGCGCCCGGCGACAACCAGCTCGGCAGTTTCGTGGGCCTGCGCCACACGTTCTGATTCGCAGTGCGCGCCGCGTGGCGGGCGCGCCATAAGCCCGATCCACCCGCAGCGCCGAGGGGCGCTTGCGCGGTGGCCCGCCCGTCAGGCGCGGCAGATGGATCGCATCGAGCACCTCCAGCATGTGTGCCAGGTCGGCGCACTGGCCGGCCGTCTCGATCAGCCGTGCGCCGCTCGCGCTGCGACGGGCCTTGATGTGCGTGGCGTCGAACGCCGCACCGTCCCAGTCGCCCATCGCAGGACGGCGGCCCGGGCACATTCTTGTCCTCATGGCAGGCCCGACTGACGCCACGCGCGCCGCCTGCCTAGTCTGGCCATGAAGGCGGCGCAGCCCGCGCCGCTCCATGCCGCCCTGACCATGACCGCTTCCCATGCCTGCGCGCAGGTTCTCCGGCCCGCGCTCGATCCCACCCCCGACCAGCTCGCCGCCACCGCCGCGCGCGCCCGTCACCAGCAACGTCTCGCCGGCAAGGTCGCGGTCGTGACCGGCATCGGCAGCGGCATCGGGCGCGGCATCGCGCTGATGTTCGCGCGCCAGGGCGCACGCGTGGTCGGCTGCGACATCGACGCCGCCGCGCTCGCCGCGACACTGGCCACCGCCAAGACCGAAGGGCTCGACCTGCAAGGGCATGCGGCGCTCGACCTCACCGTCGAGGGCGGGGCCGACCGACTCATGGCCGCCGCCGTCGCACGCCATGGCGGCATCGACATCCTGGTCAACGCCGCCGCCTTCTGCGTGTTCGAGCCGGTCGATCGCATGTCACTCGACGGCTGGCGCAATTCGCTGCGCGGCGAGCTGGACATCGTCTTTCTCGCCTGCCGCGCGGCCTGGCCGCATCTGGTCGCGCGCGGCGGCGGTGCGATCCTCAATTTCGCCTCGGTGAATGCGTACATGGCGCTCGACGGCTCGGCCGCCGTCGCGCATTGCGCCGGCAAGGGCGGCGTGCTGGCGATGACGCGCCAGCTCGCGATGGAAGGCGGACCGCACGGCATCCGCGCCAACACGATTTCGCCGGGCTTCATCGTCACGGGCGCGACGCGGCGCCATCTGGACGCGGTGCCGACGCTGGTGGACGAGGTGCTGCGCAAGAAGATGATCCGGCGCGTCGGCCAGCCCGACGACATCGCCTGGGCCGCGACCTTCCTGTGCTCGGACGAGGCGTCGTGGGTGACGGCGTCGGATTTCGGCGTGGATGGCGGAGCGCGGGCCTGGTGAGCCGGGCGCCGCCGGTCGCGGCGGCGGGCGCGTGCGGCAGCCGGGCGGCGGTCGGGCCGTGACCGGCGCGCGTGGCTCAGCCGGCGCGCGGGCCCGGACCGTTGCCGGCGTCGAAGGCTGCGCGCGCGGCGCGGATCGCGGGCGTCGCGGCCTCGGTCCAGCGCAGCAGCGCGAGGTAGTGCGCATGCGCCTCGGCGCCGAGCGCGGTGAGCGCGTATTCGACGCGCGGTGGCGTCTCGGCGGTGATGCCGCGCGCCACCAGCCCGTCGCGTTCCAGCAGCCTCAGCTTGAGCGTGAGCATGCGTTGCGAGATCCCGCCCTCGCTCGACACCGCGCCGATCAGCCGGCGCAGCTCGCCATGCCTGAGCATGCCGCCCGCGAGCAGGTTCATGACGAGCGAACTCCAGCGGTCGCCCAGCAGCGCGGGCACGGTGCGGACCGGGTCGTCGCGCTCGCGGCCGTGGGCGGCCATCGCGCGCAGCAGGCCGGCGAGGTTGTCGGCATGGCGCCGGCGCGCGGCGGCGTCACGGCCGGGGCCGAGCGCGGCGAGCGCCCGGTCGGCCGGGTCGGCCATGTCGGCCGACGCCGTCACCTCAGAAGCCGAAGCCACCGCCGTCCACGTTGAACACCTGCCCGGTCATGAAGCCGGATTCCTCGCCCGCGAGGAAGGCCAGGATGCCGACCAGATCGCCCGGTACCTCGGTGCGCGGAATGAACTGGCGCGCGCGCACCGCCTCGAAGGCCGGCTCGGGCAGGCTCGCGGCGCTGCCGGCGTGCTTCGTCAGCCCCGGCGAGATCGCGTTGACGGTGATGCCCTGCGGTCCCAGCTCGGCGGCGAGCGCGCGCGTCAGCCCGATCACGGCCATCTTGCTCGCCACATAGCCGACCATGCGCGGCGGCGGCCCCCAGACCGTGCTCGACGCGAGGTTGACGATGCGGCCCCAGCCGCGCTTCGCCATGTCGGGCGCGAAGGCCTGGGCCAGCAGCATCGGCGCCTCGACATTGACGGTCTGGATCTCGCGCCAGAGCTTGGGCGTGAGTTCGGCCAGGCCGGCGAATTCCATGTAGGCGGCGTTGTTCAGCAGCAGGTCGACGCGGCCGGTCTGGGCCAGCACGCTGGCTGCAAACGCCTGCACGTCGTCGACGTCGGCCAGGTCGGTTTCCTTGTGGTCAGAGCGGCGCGCGCAGCGCCTCCTGGGCGTGCAGCATCACGCGCGTGTGTTCCTCCAGCGAGCCACCTTCCTGCTCGATCTGGCCCATGCGGCCCGAGGCCGTCACCACCAGCTGCGCGCGGTCGTAATGCCGGCCGGCGTAGGCGAGCAGGGCGCCTTCGAGCGAGTGGCGCCGGCCCAGTTCCTCGGCCAGCACCAGCGCGCCCTCGATGGCAATGCCGGCGCCCGAGGCCAGATGCGGCGTGGTCGCATGCACTGTGTCGCCGAGCAGCACGATGCGGCCCTTGTGCCAGGGCCCCGCGATCATGTGGCCGGCGAGCGGGCGGTAGAGCACGCGCGGGTTCGGCAGGGTGCCGGCGCGGATCTGCTCGCGCAGCTGGCCCAGTTCGCCGCCGAATTCGTCGAGCAGGCCGGCGAGCTGGGCCGGCCAGTCGGCCGGGTCGATGAAGTCCATGCCCGCGCGCTTGTCGAGCACGAACAGGTAGCACTCGGTCGCGCTGATCGGGTTCATGCCGGCCTTGGTCGTGCGGCCCATGCAGATGACCGAGTTCTCGCGCAGCCTCGGCACCACCGCGCGCCACGAGCCCTGGCCGCTGAACTTCGGCCCGGGGAACTCCGGCTTCACCCAGGCGCGCACCTTCGAATTGACGCCGTCGGCGCCGATCGCGAGGTCGTAGCGGCCCCGGCTGCCATCGGTGAAGGCCACGTCCACGCCGTCGGCGTCCTGCTCCATCGACGTGAAGCTCATGCCGAGCCTGACGGTCGCGCCGGCGTGCAGCGTGGCCCGGCCGAGGATGTCGGCCAGCACCGGGCGCAGGATGCCGCCGGCGGGCGGCAGGTCGTCGGCACCGGCCGCCGCGATCATCGGCACCGTGCGCGCCACGCGGCCGTCGGCGTATCTGTACAGCCGGGACGCCGCCCGCATCTGGCGCACCGCCGCCCGGCTCCAGTCGGGCATGGTGGGCATCAACTGCGGCCTCATTTCGAGCGAGGTGGCGCCGTTCGGCGGAGTGAAGCAGAGCGGCCTGGGCCGCGAGGGCTCGCACCTCGGGATCGATGAGTACGTCGAGGTCAAGTACCTGTGCTGGGACGGGCTGGAAGCGAGCTGACCGACCGCCGCGCGGCCATCGGCGCGAGCTGTGCGAAGAGCCGATGCGGTCCATCGCGCAATGCGATTTCCGCCGCGCCGGCGCGCTGCCGGGCGGCAAGGTCGCCTGCTGGCCTGAGCGACTGTCGCCCGGGATGCCTGAGCTTCGCGCCGGCGTCAGAACATGTGGCGCACGCCCACGCCGAAGGCGGCCACCCGCGCCCACAGGCTGCCCGACAGGTCGCGCGCCTTCGACGTGTTCGACGCGCGGCAGCCCGCAGCGCCCGGATGTGACCAATTGGTCGAGCGACTCCGCCATCGCAGGGCGCAATTGCGCGCGCATTGCTCAGTGCTTTCCCGCAATCGGCGCCGGCAATCGCGTCCGATTCGCTCCATCCCCCTCGGCTAAACCCGCAATTCGGCAGCGCGCCGGCAATCGGCGCGGACGCGCAATCGGGCCGAGGGCAATTCTGCTGCGCCGCAGCTTTACGTTTTGGTCAAGGCGGGCGCGGCATTGCCCCAGAGCGTCAAGCGCGCTGGCGCGGCAAATCGGCGGCGCCGGCGCGATTTCCTGCCAAATCAATCGCTTGGCTTCGGTGGCACAGCCGCTGCGATAGCTCGTCCCGCAAGGGGGGCGAAGCGATGCACAACTCAGGGCAACACCGAATCACGATTGCCAATACCGGCGAAAGCTATGACTGCCGCAGCGACGAAACGCTGCTGCTGGCGCTGGCACGCGTCGGCAAGCGCGGCATTCCGCTCGGCTGCCGGGGTGGCGGCTGCGGCATCTGCAAGGTCGAGGTGGTGTCGGGCGACTACTCGACCTGCGCCATGAGCGCCAGCCAGGTCGACAGCGCCGAGCGCCAGCAGCGGCGCGCGCTGGCCTGCTGCGTCTTTCCGGCCGGCGCGCTGGTGGTGAAAGTGATTGGCCGGCTCGAAAAGAACATTTGCCGGCCATTGCCCGGGCAGGGCTGAAACATGGCCGCCGATTCCCGCCTTTTCGATCCCAAACGCAAATTCGTGCGCCTGCGCCAATTGCGCCCGGACGGTTTTGTCGAATTCGATTTCGCCATCGGCGAGCCCGAATTGTTCGTGGAAATGATTCTGGGCGCCGCCGCCTTCGACGATTTCTGCGCCAGCAATGGCGTGCAATTCCTTGCGCCCGAATCGGCCGCGTCACCGGCACTCGATGCCGGCTTCGACTGGCGGCTGCGCAATGCGGCGCGGCCGCATTCCTGATTTCAATTCAATCCAATTACCGAGGACTCAAGTGCAAATCGATCTTCGCACCGTCGCCATCGAGCCGCAGCGCCAGACTTTCGATCATCTGGCGCGGCGTTTCGGTGCCGGCAAGCCGGCCAGCCGCTATCAGGAAGGCAGTTACGACCTTCAGCCGACGCACAACTTTCACTACCGGCCGAGCTGGGACCCGGAGCGCGAGCTTTACGACGCGCGTCGCACCGCCATCGTCATGGCCGACTGGTATGCGCTGAAGGACCCGCGCCAGTTCTATTACGGCAGCTACACCCAGGCGCGCTCGCGCCAGCAGGAGGCGGCCGAGGCGAGCTTCGAATTCGTCGAATCGCGCGGGCTGGCCGAGCTGCTGGCGCCCGAGCTGCGCGACGCCGCGCTCGGCCTGCTGCTGCCGCTGCGCCATGTGGCCTGGGCCGCCGACCTGAACAACTGCGCCATCTGCGCCGACGGCTACGGCACGGTGCTGACCCAGGCCGCGATGTATCAGGCGATGGACAACCTGGGCATCGCGCAATACCTGACCCGCATCGGCCTGCTGCTCGGCGATGTGGAATCGCTGGCGGTGGCCAAGCGCGAATGGCTGGCCGCGCCGCACTGGCAGCCGCTGCGCCGGCTGGTCGAGAACATGCTGGTGCAGCGCGACTGGTTCGAGCTGTTCGTGGCGCAGAACTTCGTGCTCGACGGGCTGCTGTATCCGCTGGTCTACCGCGAGGCGGTCGATCAGCGCATGGCGGCGCACGGCGGCGCGGCCATCGCGATGCTCACCGCCTTCATGACCGACTGGTTCGCCGAGACCTCGAAGTGGACCGATGCCGTCATCAAGACCGCCGCCGCCGAGTCGGACGCGAACCGCGCGCTGCTGAGCGGCTGGACCGCCAACTGGCGCGACCGCGTGCTGGCAGCGCTCGAACCGCTTGCCGCGCACAGCCTCGGCGCCGACGCCGGCGAGCTGCTCGGCAACCTGGCGCAAGCCTTTGCAAGCCGCGCCGCCAAGGCCGGTCTGGCGATCTGAGGAGCGCGCGATGTCGAACGTATTCATCGTGCTTCAGGCCAACGAGGACAGCCGCGTAATCGTCGAGGCGATTGCCGACGACAACCCCGGCGCCATCGTCGACCACCAGCCGGCGATGGTGAAGATCGACGTGCCACGGCGCCTCGTGCTGCGCCGCGCGACGGTCGAGGAAAAGCTCGGCCGCGACTTCGATCTGCAGGAAATGCAGGTGCATCTCATCTCGCTGTCGGGCCATGTGGACGAGACCGAGGATGAATTCACGCTGCACTGGAACGACTGAACCCAATCACGACGCGCGAGGAGACAACACATGGACATGAAGGTGAAGCGCAAGCTCGGCCTCAAGGAAAAGTACGCGCTGATGACGCGCGACCTCGGCTGGGAGCCGAGCTATGAAAGCCCCGAGGCGATCTATCCGCTGCTGCATTACGAGGGCATCCGCATCCACGACTGGGACCGCTGGGAAGACCCGTTCCGGCTCACGATGGATGCCTACTGGAAGTACCAGTCGGAGAAGGACCGCAAGCTCTACGCCATCGTCGACGCGTTCAACCAGAACAACGGCCACCTCGGCGTGACCGACGCGCGCTATATCAATGCGCTCAAGCTGTTCATCTCGGCCGTGCCCACGCTCGAATACAACGCGCATCGCGGCTTTGCGCGGCTCGGCCGGCAACTCGGCGGCGTGGGCGCGCAGGTGGCCTGCCAGATGCAGGCGATCGACGAGATCCGCCATGCGCAGACGCAGATCCATTCGCTGTCGAACTACAACCGCTTCTACGAGGGCATGCACGACTGGCGCCACATGAACGACCGGCTCTGGTACCTGTCGGTCACCAAGTCGTTCTTTGAAGATGCCTGCACCGCCGGGCCGTTCGAGTTCGTGATCGCGATCGGCTTCTCGTTCGAGTACGTGCTGACCAATCTGCTGTTCGTGCCCTTCATCTCGGGCGCGGCCTACAACGGCGACATGGGCGCGATGACCTTCGGCTTCTCGGCCCAGAGCGACGAGGCGCGCCACATGACGCTCGGGCTCGAAGTCATCAAGTTCATGCTGGAGCAGGACCCGGCCAACCTGCCCATCGTCCAGGGCTGGATCGACAAGTGGACCTGGCGCGGCGTGCGCCTGCTGTCCATCGTCGCGATGATGATGGACTACATGCTGCCCAAGCGCGTGATGAGCTGGAAGGAAGCCTGGGAGGTCTATTTCGAGGACAACGGCATGGCGCTGTTCAAGGACCTGGCGCGCTACGGCATCACCGTGCCGCCCTGCGTCGAGCAGATCCGCAAGGAGAAGGACCACATCTCGCATCAGGCCTGGGCCGCGTTCTATTCGGCGACCGAGATCAGCAATTTCCATACGTGGATGCCGACCGACGACGAGCTGGATTGGCTGTCGTCGAAGTACCCGGACAGCTTCGACAAGTACTACCGCCCGCGCTTCGACTTCTGGCGCGAGCAGCTGGCGAAGGGCGAGCGCTTCACCAACTCGACGATCCCGATGCTGTGCCAGGTCTGCCAGATCCCGATGCTGTTCACCGAGCCCGACGACCCGACGCAGACGGCCTATCGCGAGACGACCTATCACGGCATGAAGCATCACTTCTGCTCCGACCATTGCCAGCACATCTTCGAGCGCGAGCCCGAGAAGTACGTCGAGGCCTGGCTGCCGGCGCATCAGATCTTCCAGGGCAATTGCTTCCCGGAAGGCACCGATCCGACGGCCGAAGGCTTCGATCCGATGAAGGCGGTGCTCGACTACTGGCATCTGATCCCGGGCCGCGACAACGGCGATTTCGAGCAGTCGCTCGACAAGCAGCGCTTCGCCGACTGGCGCGCGCGTGCCACCCGCAACTGACCGGAGCAAGCCATGAGCTACACCACCCTGCGCCCCTTCGCGCCGGTCGTGAAGGACCGCGTCGAGAACTTCCACGGCCAGCAGCTGCTGTTCGTCGGCTGGGACCGGCACCTGATGTTCTATGCGCCGATGACGCTCTGCGTCGCGCCCGACCTGCGCTTCGGGGAGCTGCGCCGGAACGTGCTGCCGACGCTCTGGGGCAAGCATCCCGACTTCGCGCGCATCGACTGGGCGACGGCCGAATGGAGCAGCTCCGGCGAGCGCATCGTGCCCGACGATGCGAGCACGCTGGCCGAGCTGGGCCTCTGTCACAAGTCGCTGCTGCGGCTGCGCACGCCGGGCCTCGACGGTCTGGCCGGCGCGGGCTTCTGAGCGGGGCGGGCGCATGACCTACCAGCTCACCATCGAGCCGCTCGGCCAGACCATCGAGGTCGCCGAGGGCCAGACCATTCTCGATGCCAGCCTGCGCGCCGGCATCTATCTGCCGCATGCCTGCTGCCACGGCCTGTGCGCGACCTGCAAGGTGCAGATCACCGACGGCGAGGTCGAGCACGGCGCGGCATCGACCTTTGCGCTGATGGACGTGGAGCGCGAGGACGGCAAGTGCCTTGCGTGCTGCGCGACGCTGCAAGGCGACCTGACCATCGAGGCCGACATCGACGAGGAGCCCGACGCGCGCGTGCTGCCGGTGCGCGACTTCGACGGCAGCGTCAGCCGCATCGAGTCGCTCACGCCGACCATCAAGGGCGTGTGGATCGAGCTCGACGCGCCCGGCGGCATGGACTTCCAGGCCGGCCAGTACGTGAACCTGCAACTGCCCGGCGGCGAAGAAAGCCGCGCCTTCTCCATCGCCAGCCCGCCGTCGCAGCGCGGCGAGATCGAGCTGAACATCCGGCGCGTGCCGGGCGGACGCGGCACGACCTGGGTGCATGACGAGCTGAAGGTTGGCGACCGCGTGCGGCTCACCGGGCCTTACGGCCGCTTCTTCGTGCGGCGCTCGGCGGCGCGGCCGATGCTGTTCATCGCGGGCGGCTCCGGGCTGTCGAGCCCGCGCTCGATGATCCTCGACCTGCTTGCCGACGGATGCAGCGAGCACCTCACGCTGGTCTACGGCGCCCGCTCGCGCGACGAGCTCTACTACCACGCCGAGTTCGAGGCGCTGGCGGCGCGGCATGCCAACTTCAGCTACGTGCCGGCGCTGTCCGATGCCGGCGCCGATGCGGGCTGGACCGGCGCGCGCGGCTTCGCGCATGAGGTGGCGCGCGCGCGCTTCGACAACGACTTCCGCGGCCTCAAGGCCTATCTCTGCGGCCCGCCCGCGATGATCGAAGCCTGCATCGCGACGCTGATGCAGGGCCGCCTGTTCGAGCGCGACATCCACACCGAGAAGTTCCTCTCGGCCGCCGATGCGGCCGGCGCGGCGCGCAGCCCGCTGTTCCGCTCGCTCTGAAAGTCCGATGGCCCGCCCGGGCCGGCGCTCGCGCCAACCCATACCTGCTACGCATTAAACCGAGGTTGCAAAGGTATTGGACGGTATCGAGCGCCATTTCCAGACTGCTGCATCGCCTTCCCTGCAAGAGGACTCATTGATGAGCAAGAAAATCAGATGCGCCCTGATCGGCTCCGGCAACATCGGCACCGATCTCATCTACAAGATCCGGCGCAGCCCGCTGCTCGAACCGGTCTGGATGGTCGGCGTCGATCCGCAATCGGAAGGCCTGGCGCGCGCCCGCGACCTGGGCCTGAAGACCACCGCCGACGGCATCGAAGGGCTGCTGCCGCACATCGAGGAAGACGGCATCCAGATCGCGTTCGACGCGACCTCGGCCTATGTGCATGCCGAGCATTCGCGCAAGCTCAATGCGCTCGGCGTGATGGTCATCGACCTGACGCCGGCCGCCATCGGCCCGCTGTGCTCGCCGCCGGTCAACCTGAGTGAACACGCGGCGCGGGTCGAGATGAACGTCAACATGATTTCCTGCGCCGGCCAGGCCACGATCCCGATGGTCTACGCGGTATCGCGCGTGCAATCGGTGGACTACGCCGAGATCGTCGCGAGCCTGTCGTCGCGCTCGGTGGGTCCGGGCACGCGCAAGAACCTGGACGAGTTCACCTTCACCACGTCGAGCGCGCTGTGCAAGGTCGGCGGCGCGCGGCGCGGCAAGGCGATGGCGGTGGTCAATCCGGCCGACCCGCCGGTGATCATGCGCAACACCGTCTACTGCCTGACCGACGACGAGCCGGACCAGGCGCGCATCCGCGACTCGGTCGCAAGGATGATTGCCGACGTGCAGCAATACGTGCCCGGCTACCGGCTGGTCAACGGCCCGGTCTTCGACGGCAAGCGCGTGTCGATCTATCTGGAGGTCGCCGGTCTTGGCGATTACCTGCCGCGCTACGCCGGCAACCTCGACATCATGACGGCGGCCGCGACGCGCACCGCCGAGATGTTCGCCGAGGAAATCCTGGCCGGCAGCATCGCGCTCAAGCCGGTCCTGGCGGAGGCCGCGTGATGACGACCGCGCTCGATCTCAAGGGCCGCAAGGTCAGGCTGCACGACATGTGCCTGCGCGACGGCATGCACGCCAAGCGCCATCAGATGACGCTCGACGAGATGGTGCGCGTCGCCACCGCGCTCGACGATGCCGGCATTCCGCTGATCCAGGTCACGCATGGCGACGGCCTCGGCGGCTCGACGCTCAACTTCGGCTTTGCGCGCCACAGCAACGAGGAGTATCTGAACGCGGTCGTGCCCAGGCTCAAGCGCGCCAAGGTGTCGGTGCTGCTGGTGCCGGGCATCGGCACCATGCGCGAGCTGCAATCGGCCTTCGACTGCGGCATTGGCAGCGTGCATGTTGCAACCCATTGCACCGAAGCCGACGTGGCCGAGCAGCACATCGGCCTCGGACGCAAGCTCGGCCTCGACACGACGGGCTTTCTGATGATGGCCCACCTGAACGATCCGGCCGGCATCGCCGCCCAGGGCAAGCTGATGGAGAGCTTCGGCGCGCACACGGTCTACGTGACCGACTCGGCCGGCTACCTGCTTCCCGACGACGTGACGGCGCGCGTCGCGGCGCTGCGCGCGGTGCTGCGACCCGAGACCGAAATCGGCTTCCACGGCCATCACAACCTCGGCATGGGCATCGCCAATTCCATTGCCGCGATTGCGGCTGGCGCGTCGCGCATCGACGGCTCGGTCGGCGGACTGGGCGCGGGCGCCGGCAACACGCCGCTCGAAGTCTTTGCGGCGGTCTGCGAGCGCATGGGCATCGAGACCGGCGTCGATCTGTTCAAGGTGATGGACGTGGCCGAGGACGTGATCGTGCCGCTGATGGACCGGCTGGTGCGCGTGGACCGCGAGTCGCTGACCATCGGCTATGCCGGCGTGTACTCGACCTTTCTGCTGTTTGCCAGGCGCGCGGCCGAACGCTACGGCGTGCCGGCGCGCGACATCCTGGTGGAGCTGGGCCGCAAGAAGATGGTCGGCGGCCAGGAAGACATGATCGAAGACACCGCGATGACCCTCGCCAAAGAGCGCGGGCTGCTGGCTGTCGGCGCCTGAAATTCATTCACGACTTGAGGAGACAAAGTCATGGCCATGCGTGGATTGCTGCGACTGGGCGAGGTTGCCCTGAGAGTGCTCGACATGAAGGCGGCGCTTGAGCATTACGACAAGCGGATGGGCTTGCAGGTGACGCTCACCGACGACAGCGGCCGGGTGTACTTCAAGGCCTGGGATGAGCACGACCATCACTGCCTGGTGCTGCGCGAGGCCGACGCGCCGGGCATCGACTACTTCGCGTTCAAGGTGTCGGACGATGCGGTACTCGACGAGATGGCGCTCAAGCTGCGCGACCGCGGGTACGCGGTGAAGCACATCGAGGCCGGCGTCCATCCCAGGAGTGGCCGGCGCATCGAGTTCACGCTGCCGAGCGGGCATGCAATGCAGCTGTATGCGCACAAGGATCAGATCGGCAATCACCTGCCGCTGCGCAACCCGGGCGTGCTGCCCGACGAAGGCGTGATCCGGGGCTTTCGCATCAACCGGATCGACCATCTGCTGCTCGGCGGGCCGCGCATCGACGAGTCGGCGCAACTGTTCCGCGAGCTGTTCGGCTTCGACCTGAGCGAGCGGCTGATCGATGCCGACTCCGAGGCTTCGCTGGCGCTGTTTCTGAGTTGCTCGACCAAGCCGCATGACGTGGCCTTCGTGCTCCAGCCCGAGCCGGGGCGCTTCCATCACGTCTCCTTCCTGCTGGAGAGCACCTACGACGTGATCCATGCGGCCGACATGATCGGCAAGTACCGCATCCCGGTCGATGTGGGGCCGAACCGCCATGGCGTCACGCGCGGCGCGACGATCTATTTCTTCGACCCGTCGGGCAATCGCAACGAGGTGTTCTCGGGCGGCTATGTGCATTACCCCGACACGCCGACGCTGACCTGGGACACGAGCGAACTCGGCAAGGCCACCTTCTCGCAGGACAACACGCCGCGCGAGAGCTTTCTGACGGTGCTCACATGAGCGGGCGCGAGCTTGCGGTGCTGGTCGGCGCGAGCGGCGCCTTCGGTGCGGCGATTGCCGGGCGGCTGCTCGGCGCCGGGCTGGATGTGGTCGCGGTCGGCCGGCGCGCCGGCGCGCTCGACGAGCTGCGCCAGCGCTTGCATGCGGCGGGCGGGCAGGGCGAGCTGATCGCCTGCGCCGCCGACATCGGCGACGACGCCGCCATCGATGCGATCCGGGCCAGCCTCGACCGGCCGGTGCGCGCCGTGGTCCACGGGCCCGGCGTGGCGGTGGCCGGCGGCATTCTCGATGCGCCGACGGCGGCGCTGGTGGATGCGGTCAACCTCAAGTGCGGCGGGCTGATCCGGCTGGTGCGCGCCGCCGACGCGCGGTTTGCCAAGGGCGCGCGCATCGTCGCCATCGGCGGGCATTACGGCTTCGAGCCGACCGCCTATGCGGCCGCGCCCGGGATTGCCAATGCGGCGCTGGTCAACCTCGTGCGCCAGCTGAGCCTGGTGTACGGCACGCGCGGCATCACCGCCCACCTCATCGCGCCCGGCCCGGCCGATACCGAGCGGCTGCATCGCGTCGCCGCCGAGCGTGCGCGCCAGCGCGGCGTCGGCCTTGACGCGGTGCTCGACGAGCTGCGCGCCGAATCCTCGACCGGCAGCTTCACCACGCCCGACCAGGTGGCCTGGGCGGTGCAGATGCTGCTCGACCCGGCCGCCGACGCCATGACCGGATCGACGCTGATGCTCGACTCGGGCCGGCGACGCGGCCTGCCCTGAACCGTCCAAAAGGAGAATTCCGCATGCCTCTCATCCAGTTTCATCTCGTCGAGGGCGAGTACAGCGACGCCCAGCTGAGCACGCTGCTCGAACGCGGCAGCGCGGTCTATGCCGAGGTGCTCGACTCGCCGGTCGACCGCATCCGCGCCTTCGTGACGCTGCACCGGCCGGCGCTCTGGGCCGTCGGCGGCAAGGCCGATGCGGCGGCGCATCGCTCGCCCTATTTCAGCGCGGTGATGATGGCCGAACGCCCACCCGAGCAGCGCCGGCGCGCGCTCGCGGCGATGACCGATCTGGTCGTGGAAGTGCTGGCGGTCGAGCGTGACCGGGTGCGCGGCAGCATCAACCTCGTTCAGGCGCAGGACTGGGGCATCGGCGGCGTGCCGGCCAGCGTGATCCGTGCGGCCGAGGTGGAGGCGCGTCGCGCGGCAGGCGCGACGGGGTCGTGAGTGGTGCGGTGTTCGTCACGCGGCGGCAGATCGATGCGCAGGCGGCGCATGCCGCCGTCGGCGCCGCGATGCACCGCGCTGCCGAGCTGGGCGTGGCGGTGAATGTCGCGGTGGTCGACGGCGCCGGGCTGCTGGTGGCGTTTGCGCGCATGAACGGCGCCTTCTTGCATTCGGCCGACATCGCCATCGACAAGGCCTACACCGTTGCGGGCTTCGGCTTTGGCACGGGCGAATGGGATCGGGTGCTGGCAGGCGCGAGCGAAGCGGTACGGCGCGGCCTGATGCAAAGGCCCAGGCTGGTCGGCTTTGGCGGCGGCGTGCCGATCAGGATCGAGGGCGAGCTGATCGGGGCGATCGGCGTGTCGGGCGGCAGCGAGGCGCAGGACGAGGATTGCGCGACGGCGGGGATTGCGGCGCTGGCCGGCTGAGCTGCGCATTCAATCGGCACGCGCCGTCCACCACGCCAGCCCGGCCGCCAGAAGCAGCAGCACTGCGCTGCTGCCGAAGGTGGCGCGATAGCCGGCCGCATCGAACAGCAGGCCGCCCAGGGTCGAGCCCGAGCCGATGGCCAGTTGCACCACCGCCACCATCAGCCCGCCGCCGGCCTCGGCATCGTGCGGCAGGCTGCGCGCCAGCCAGTTCCACCAGCCGACCGGCGCGGCCGTTGCGACCAGCCCCCACAGGCCCAGCAGCGTCACCACGGTCCACAGCGAGCTGCCAAACGCGATCAGCGCCACCGCCAGCGCCGCCATCAGCAGGGGGATGGCGACGAGCGTGCCGTAGAAACGGCGGCGCAGGCAGGCGCCGATCAGCAGCGTGCCGACCACGCCGGCCAGACCGATGGCCAGCAGGATCAGCGACAGCGTCGCGCCCTGCACCTGCGTGACCCGCTCCAGATACGGCCGCAGATAGGTGAACAGCATGAACTGGCCCATGAAGAACAGGCCCAGGGCCGCCATGCCGCGCCGCACCCGCCGCTGCCGCAGCAGCCCGAACACCTGGCCGGCCGCCGGAGCGCGCTCGGTCGCCGGCATCGACGGCAGGCTGATCGCCTGCCAGACCAGCGTGGCCAGCGTCACCGGCACCAGACAGAAGAAGGCGCCGCGCCAGCCAATGACCGACCCCAGATAACTGCCCAGCGGCGCCGCCACCACGGTGGCCAGCGCATTGCCGCCGTTGAGGATGGCGAGCGCCTGCGGCAACTGCGCCGGCGGCACCAGCCGCATGGCCGTGGCCGCCGACAGCGACCAGAAGCCGCCGACCACCACGCCGATCAGCGCACGGCCGGCCAGATACATCGCATAGCCCTGGGCCAGCGCCACCACCGTGCCCGACAGGCACATCACGCCGGTCAGCCACAGCAGCAGATCCTTGCGATCGATCGGCCCGGCCAGCGACGCAATGAACAGGCTGGTGAGCAGCGCACACAGGCCCGAGATCGCCAGCCCCTGACCGGCCAGCCCCTCGCTCACCTGGAGCGCCGCCGCGACCGGCGTGAGCAGGCTCACCGGCATGAACTCCGACGCCACCAGCGCAAAGGCACAGAGCGACATCGCCAGCACGCCGCTCCAGGCCGGCGCGCGGTCGCCGGTGGCGGCCCCCGCGCAGATTCCGGTCGTCATTTACGCCAGCGCCCGGTCGAAGAAGGCCGTGAGCTTGTCGAAGGGGATCAGGTTCACCCGGTCGTAGAGATCGACATGGCCGGCGCCCTTCACGTAGTACAGCTCCTTCGGCTCGGCGGCGCGGCGCCAGGCGTCCTCGCTGAATTCGCGCGAGTGCGCGGCGTCGCCGGTGATGAACAGCAGCGGGCGCGGCGAGATCGTCTCGATGTCGTTGAACGGGTAGAAGTTCATGAACTTGACCGCGCCGGTCAGCGTCGGATGCGTGGTGGTCAGCGGCGACGCGCCCTTGGGCGTGAACTCGCCGCGTGGCGTGCGATAGAAGTCGTAGAACTCGCGCTGGATCGGATGCGTCGTGGCCGTCAGTTCGTGCTCGGTGCCGCTGGTGTAGCTGACCGGGCCGCCGGCAAATTCCACGTTGCGCTGGGCCGCCGCCTCGGCGATGAATTGCTTGCGCTGTTCGAGGCTGAGCGAATGGTTCAGCGCCTGCCGGTTGACCGCGCCCATGTCGTACATGCTGACTGTGGCGATGGCCTTCATGCGCGGATCGATCTTGGCCGCGCTGATGACGAAACCGCCGCTGCCGCAAATGCCGATCACGCCGATTCTTTCGCGATCGACAAAGGCCTGGCTGCCCAGGAAATCGACTGCCGCGCTGAAACTCTCCGAATACAGATCGGGCGCTACCGCATTGCGCGGCTGGCCTTCGCTTTCGCCCCAGAACGGCAGATCGATGGACAGCGTGACGAATCCGCGCTCGGCCATCCTGGTGGCATAGAGATTGGCGCTTTGTTCCTTCACCGCACCCATCGGATGCCCGACGACAATTGCGCGCGCCGGCTTGCTGCGGTCGAGATTGTTGGGCGTGAACAGATTGCCAGCCACCGCCATGCGGTATTGGTCTTGAAACCTGACGGCTGCGACACTTACCTTGTCGCTGACATAGAAATTATCTGCGCCTTCAATCATTTTCGGTCTCCAATTCAGTTCGGTGGCAAATGCTGCCGGGCTGCCGAGCGCGACTCCGCTCATGGCAGCAAGGCCGGCGGCTTTAAGGAACTGGCGGCGTTCCGGCGAAATCTCGTCGTCGCTGTCGGCGGGTGCTGCAGGGGGGTGATGCATCTGGCTCTTCTTCACGATCGCAAATGAATGGCAAATCCCGCGTGCACAAAAGCCGGCAATTGCCGGGCGCAATTGCACGCGTCCTGAAAGCAGTGTGGTCTGCCGGCTTTACATTGACTAGCTAATCGATGCTCATTAGATTTGTGAGCTGAATTCATCAGTCATTGCCGGGGCAGCCAGGATGCGACGCAATCTCAACGACCTGCTGGCCTTCGTGACCGTGGCGCGCGAAGGCAGCTTTACCCGGGCAGCGGCCGTGCTGGGCGTGACCCAGTCGGCGCTCAGCCATGCCATTCGCGGGCTGGAAAAGCGGCTCGACATCCGCCTGCTCACGCGCACCACGCGCAGCGTGGCGCCCACCCCGGCGGGCGAGCGGCTGATGCTGGCCATTGGCCATCGTTTCGATGAAATCGAGGCCGAACTCGATGCGCTGACCGAATTGCGCGACAAGCCGGCGGGCACGGTGCGCATTACCTGTGGCGACCATGTATTGCGGGCATTGCTCATGCCAAAACTCATGCCGCTGCTGCGCGAATATCCGGATATCCGGCTGGAGCTGGACGTGAATTACGGCTTTCGCGATATCGTGGCCGACCGTTTCGATGCCGGCGTGCGGCTCGGCAGCACCATCGACAAGGACATGATTGCCATGCCCATCGGCAGACCGTTGCGGATGGCCGTGGTGGCCTCACCCGATTATTTTGCGCGGCATCCGCAGCCGCAAACGCCGCACGATCTCACCGGCCACAATTGCATCAATCAGCGCATGCCGACATCGGGCGGGCTTTATGTGTGGGATTTCGCGCGCGATGGAAAACCGGTGAATGTGCGGGTCGACGGTCAGCTCATCTTCAATACCGCAGCACCGCAAATCGATGCGGCGCTGGCCGGAATGGGCATTTGCCTGCTGCCCGAAGATGAGGTCGCCGATGAAATGCGGGACGGACGATTGATCCGGGTGCTGGAGGAATGGTGCCCGGCCTATGCGGGCTACCATTTGTATTACCCGAGCCGGCGCCAATTGTCCCCGGCGTTTTCAATGGTGCTGAAAGCCTTGCGGCTCGAATGAAAACGCCGGGGCGGCCGGCGCCTCAGGCCATGCGCCGCAGCGGCAGCTCGCGCAGCCGTTCGCCGGTGGCGGCAAAGATGGCGTTGCACAGCGCCGGCGCCACCGGCGGCACCGGCGGTTCGCCCACGCCACCGGGCGGCAGCGCAGGGTTGTCGTTGACGAGATGGGTGCGCAGCAGCGGCGGCGCATCGCCATGGCGCAGCACCGCGTAATCGTGAAAATTGCTCTGCACCACGCGACCCTTGTCGAAGCCGATCTCGCCGAGGAAGGCGAGGCTCAGGCCCATGACCGCCGCGCCTTCCAGCTGGGCCCGGATGCGCTCCGGGTTCACCTGCGGGCCGCAGTCGATCGCCATGTCGACCGCCAGCACCCTGACCTTGCCGTCGGCCGCCACCGCCACCTCGACCACGGTGGCGGTGTAGCTCATGAAGCTGTACGCAAAGGCGAGCCCCAGTCCGTGGCGCGGTGCCAGCTTGCGGCCCCAGCCTGCGCCGCGCGTCGCCGCCTCGATGACGCCGCGCAGCCGGCCGGTGTCGTACGGGTATTGCACGGGCGATTCGCTGTAGTTCCAGTCGTCGGCCAGCCGGCCCGGATCGAGCTTGCGCGGCGGCCCGAGCAGATCGAGTGCAAACGCTTTCGGATCGCGGCCGGCACGGTGCGCCAGCTCATCCAGAAAGCACTGCTGCGCGAACACATGCGGAATGTTGGAGACCGAGCGGAACCAGCCGATGCGTGCATGCGCCTCGACCTGGGCGCCCTCGATGCGCACGCTGGGGATGGCGAGCGGCAGATTGACCTGCGACATGCCGGCCTCGAAGGGTTGCGGCCCCGTGGCGCCGGGCGCGAACAGCGAGGCGATGGACGGCGCGGCATTGCGATGCAGCCAGCTCAGCGGCCGGCCGTCGGGCCGCAGCGCCGCCTCGATGCGCTCGACCGACACCGTGTGCAGATAGTCGTGGCGGATGTCGTCCTCGCGCGTCCACACCAGCTTGACCGGCGTGCCGGCCATGGCTTTGGCGACCAGCGCCGCCTCGGCGACGTAATCGGGCTTGCTCTTGCGGCCGAAGCCGCCGCCCAGCAGCAGCACATTTACCTTGACCTGCTCGGGCTTGAGTCCGAGCTGGGCCGCGACGATCGCCACGGCGGCGGCCGGGTTCTGCACCGAGGTCCAGATCTCGCAGCCGGCGGCGCGAACCAGCGCGGTCGCGGCCGGCGGCTCCATGCTGGCGTGGGCCAGATGCGGCACGAAGTATTCGGCGGCATGGCGGCGTGCGGCCGGCGCGGCGTTCCAGGCCGCGAGCGCATCGCCGTCGTTGCGCAGCAGCTTGCCCGGTGCGCGCGCCGCGGCGTCGAGCTCGCGGCGACAGGCGGCCGAGCCGTAGCCGGCGTTGGGGCCGTCGTCCCAGTCGAGGTCGAGCGCCTCGCGGCCCTTGAGCGCGGCCCAGGTGCTGGTGGCGACCACGGCAATGCCGCCGAGCGGCTGGAACAGCAGCGCCCCCGTCGGCGCGCCGATCTCGACCACGCGCAGCACGCCGGGCAGGGCCAGGGCGCGCGTCGCGTCATGCGAGCGCAGCCGGCCGCCGACCACCGGCGGCCGCGCCACCACGGCGTAGACCATGCCGGGCAGCCGCATGTCGATGCCGTACTGCGCGCGGCCGCGACCGATGGCCTCGGCATCGACCGGCCGGATCCGGCCCTTGCCCACATAGCGGTATTCGGCCTGCGTCTTGAGGCGCAGCCGGTCGGCCGGCGGCAGCGGCTGGCGCATCGCGTCGGCGGCCAGCTCGCCATAGCCCAGGCGCCGGCCACTGGCCGCATGCAGCACCTCGTGGCGCACCGCCTTCACTTCGGCGACCGGCACCTGCCAGCGCGCGGCGGCGGCGGCTTCCAGCATCTGGCGCGCGGCGGCGCCGACGCGGCGCATCGGCAGCAGGAAGTGCCGCATGCTGCGCGAGCCGTCGACATTCTGGTTGCCGTAGCGCGCCTCGTCGGCGCCGGCCTGCACCACGGTCACGCGTTCCCACAGCGCTTCCATTTCGTCGGCCACGACCATCGGCAGGCTGGTGCGCACGCCGGTGCCCATCTCGGCCCGGTGCGCGACGATGGTCACGCTGCCGTCGGCGGCAAGGGTCACGAAGACGAGCGGATTGTCGACCGTGCCGCCGGGCATGGTGGCGGCGCCGAACTTCTTTTCCTCGGCATGCGCGAGCTGGCCGGCGCCGGTCACGGCAAGCGCCAGACCACCGAGCGCGGCCTTGAGCAGGCTGCGGCGCGTCGGTTGTGCGAGTTGGGCGGCGTTCATGCAGTCACCTTGTCGGCGAGGCGGGTCGAGGCGAGCTTGATGGCGGCATGGATGCGACCGTAGGTGCCGCAGCGGCAGAGGTTGCCGCTCATCGCTTCATCGATCTGGCGGTCGTCGGGCCGGGGCGTGGCGCGCAGCAGCGCGACCGCCGACATGATCTGGCCGGCTTGGCAATAGCCGCACTGGGCCACGCCAAGCTCGATCCAGGCGGCCTGGAGCACGCGGCCGACGGCGTCCTGCTCGGCGCCCTCGATGGTGGTGACGGCCTTGCCGGCCAGACTTTCCAACGGCGTCATGCAGGCGCGGGCCGGCTCGCCGTCGACATGGACGGTGCAGGCGCCGCACAGCGCCATGCCGCAGCCGAACTTGGTGCCGGTCATGCCGATCTCGTCGCGCAAGACCCAGAGCAAGGGAGTGTCGGGAGGCAGCTGGCTGTCGTGCGCAGCGCCGTTCACGGTGAATCGCGTCATGGTTGTGATGGGGCAGGGCTGGTGGAGGGACGGCGCATGACGGCCGGTGGCGGGCCGGCCTGCTGGCGCAGCGTTTCGACATCGCGGCGCGGCGGCGCGCCGAACAGCCGCGCGTATTCGCGGCTGAACTGGGATGCGCTCTCGTAGCCGACGCGGTAGGCGGCGGTCGCCGCATCGAGGTCTTCGGCCAGCATCGAATGGCGTGCGGCGGTCAGGCGCAGCCACTTCTGGAACTGGATCGGGCTCATCGCGGTGAGCTGGCGGAAGTGGTGATGGAAGGTCGACAGGCTCATCTGCGAGCGCTCGGCCAGCGCCTCCACCCGCAGCGGCTCGGCGTAATGCGTCTTGAGCCATTCGATGGCATGCGCCACGCGGTGGCCCTGGCTGCCGACCGAGACGATCTGGCGCAGCCGCGCGCCCTGTTCGCTGGTCAGCACGCGCCAGTAGATCTCGCGCTGGATCATCGGCGCCAGCACCGGGATCGAGGCCGGTTCGTCGAGCAGCGCCAGCAGCCGGGTGAAGGCGTCGAACAGCGCCGGCGTGGTCTGGCCGACCACCATGCCGCGCTCGGTCGCTACGTCGTCGCGCGCCAGCCCGGCGCGGGCATGCAGCAGCAGCTCGCTCATCACGCGCAGATCGAGCCGCAGCGCCAGGCCGAGATAGGGCCGCTCGGGGCTGGCGCTCAGCACCTGCATCGTGGCCGGCAGATCGAGCGAGGTGACGAGGAAGCGGCTCGGGTCGTAGTGGTAGTGGTCGTGGCCGAGCGACATGCGCTTGGCGCCCTGGACCACCAGCGCCACGCAGGGCTCGACGACGCAGGCGCAGCTTTCGGTCGGCGTTTCGCGGCGGTAGAAGTTGAGGCCCGGAATGGCGGTCGCGGCCTCGATCGCGCCTTCGGTGCGGCGGGCGACGGCGCGCGCCAGCGGTGCGCTCAGTTCGGCGATCGGATCGGTGGCGGGTGGCACATTGACCTCGGATGACAGGGGGCAGGACCGGCCGGTCCCGACGACCTTGGCGAGACTAGCGCCGCGCGTGCCGCCTGCCATCCGATCGGCCGCCGGTTCGCAGGATCGGGCAAGCAATCCGCAGGATTCGGCTACCCCGATGCGGCGGCCGGCACCAAGAATCGCCGCACCGGGCAGCCCGCCCGGCCAGTGCCAGAAGGAGCAGCCAGATGAAAGCCACGGTCATGTACGGCGCCAGGGAAGTGCGCGTCGAGAACGTCCCCGACGCCGCGCTGGTCGATGCCGAGGATGCGGTGGTGCGCGTGGTGCGCTCCTGCATCTGCGGCAGCGACCTGTGGCCCTACCGCGAGCCGCAGCGCAACGACGCCGGCCAGCGCATCGGCCATGAGGCCATCGGCATCGTCGAGGCCATCGGCCGCAGCGTGACCCGCATCCGCCCGGGCGACTTCGTCATCATGCCGTTCGCGTTTTCGGACGGCCGCTGCGAGTTCTGCGACGAGGGCCTGCAAACCGCCTGCCGCCACGGCGGCTTCTTTGGCGTGGGCCCGGTGGCCGGCGCTCAGGCCGAGGCGGTGCGCGTGCCGTTTGCCGACGGCACGCTCTACCGCCTGCCGGGCGGCCACGACACGGCGCTGCTCGGCTCGCTGCTGACGCTGTCGGATGTGATGGGCACCGGCCATCACGCGGCGAAGGTGGCGCGCGTGGCCAAGGGCAAGCGTGCGGCCGTCATCGGCGGCGGCGCGGTCGGCTTGTGCGGCGTGATCGCCGCCAAACGCCTCGGCGCCGAGCAGATCATCCTGCTCGACCGCCATCCCGACCGCATCGCGCTGGGCCGTGAATTCGGCGCCACCGACGTGGTCAGCGAGCGCGGTGCCGAGGCCATCGAGCGGGTGCGCGAGCTGACCGGCGGCGACGGCGTGCACTCGGTGCTCGAATGCGTCGGCACCGACGACGCCATCCTCACCAGCGTCGAAATCGCCCGGCCCGGCGGCGCCATCGGCCGCGTCGGCGTGCCGCATTACGAGGCCATCCCGGCCTCGCTGCCGGCCTTCTTCAAGAACCTGACAGTCGGCGGCGGCCCGGCGCCGGTGCGCGCCTACATCGAGGAACTGCTGCCCGATGTGCTCGAAGGCCGCATCCAGCCCGGCCGGGTGTTCGACCGCAGCATCGGCATCGACGCCATGGTCGAGGGCTACCGCCTGATGGACGAGCGCCAGGCCATCAAGGTGATGGTCGAGTTGTGATGCAGAGCGTCGATCTGCAAGTACTGGCGACCGTATGCCGCTGGGCCGCTGCCGGCCATCGCTTTGCGCTGGTGACGGTGGCGCGCACCTGGGGCTCGGCGCCGCGCCCGCCGGGCGCCTGGCTGGCGCTGCGCGACGACGGTCTCGTGGAGGGCTCGGTCTCGGGCGGCTGTATCGAGGACGACCTGATCGCCCGCATGCGCGACGGCCGTCTCGGCAGCGCCGCGCCGTTCGCGCTCAGCTACGGCCTCACGAAGGACGAGGCCACGCGCTTCGGCCTGCCCTGCGGCGGCACGCTCGAACTGGTGGTGGAGCCGGCGCCCGACGCCAGCCTGCTCGACGCGCTGGCCGCGCGGCTCGCGGCGCGCCGGCTGGTGCGGCGCGAGGTCGATCTGGCGCGCGGCACGGTGCGCCTGCTCGACGAGCAACGCGGCGCCGCGCTGCACTGGGACGGCAGCCGGCTGACCACGGTGCACGGCCCGCAATGGCGGTTGCTGATCGTGGGCGCCGGGCAGATCGCGCGCTATCTCGCGCCGATGGCCCAGGCGCTCGACTACGAGGTGACGGTCTGCGATCCGCGCGAGGAATACACGACCGGCTGGCAGCTGCGCGGCACGCGGCTCGTCACCACCATGCCCGACGACACGCTGCTCGACCTGCAACCGGACGGCCGGCTCGCCGTGGTTGCGCTCACGCACGACCCCAAGCTCGACGACATGTTGCTGCTGGAGGCGCTGAAATCGCCCGCGTTCTACGTCGGCGCCATCGGCTCGCGCGCCAACACCGCGCGCCGGCGCGAGCGCTTCGAGCAGCATTTCGACCTGACGCCGGAAGAACTTGCGCGGCTGCACGGCCCGGTCGGGCTGGCCATCGGCAGCCGCACGCCGCCCGAGATCGCGGTGGCGATCGTGGCCGAGCTGACGGCGCTGCGAAACGGCGTGGCGCTGCCGCTGCGGACCGAAGCGCCGCTGCCCGCAGCCGCCACTGCCGTCTGCACCGCAGCATGAGCCCCGAGCGTCGACGTCGCCGCAGCCTGCAATCGCTTGCAGCTGCACTGGCTTGCGTGCTTGCGGGCCGGTCGCGGGCCGTCCTGGCCGCAGCCCAACTCTCGGACCGCAAGGCAGCCAGCATGAAGATCCGCCTCATCCTCGATGGCCGCACGCTCACCGCGACCCTCGACGACACGCCGACTGCGCGCGACTTTGCCGCGCTGCTGCCGCTGCGCCTGCGGCTCGACGATTACGCCGCCACCGAAAAGATCGCCGACCTGCCGCGCAAGCTGACGACCGAGGGCGCGCCGGCCGGCCACACGCCGTCAGCCGGCGACCTGGCCTATTACGCGCCCTGGGGCAATCTCGCGATCTTTCACCGCGACTTCCGCTATTCGGAGCGGCTGGTGCGGCTTGGCCGCCTGGAGGGCGATCTGGCGGCGCTGCGTGCTCCGGGGGCGCTGAATGCGACGCTGGAGCGCATCGAGGCGGCCGGCCGCTGACGGCGACCGGCCGCCGCTCAGGCCTGCTGCGCGAAGAAGGCTTCCAGCACCGGCAACGCCGCCACCGTCACCGGCCAGCCGGCGTAGAAGGCCAGCTGCGCCAGCACTTCCGACAGCTGCTCGCGCGTCACGCCGGCCAGCAGCGCACGCGGCAGATAGCGCGGCAGCAACTGCGCCTGCCCGCCCGCAATCAGCGCCACCAGCGTGGCCAGATTGCGCAGATGGGGCGCCAGCCCGGGTCGGCGCCACACCTCGTCATGCAGCAGCGTGGCGGTGAAATGGCCCAGCCCCGGCGAAACCGCGCCGATCCCTGCGGTCGTTGCGGCGCGGCTGTCCGCAGCGTCGGGCAGTGCCACGTTTACCGGCAGCAGCGGCAGCGTCGCCGCCGGCAGCTGGTCGGCGCCGATGCCTCGCTCGTCGAACAAGTCCTTGAGCGGCGCCACCGCCTCGAAGGCATTGGGCCAGCCGGCATAGAAGGCCAGATGCGTGACCAGCTCGGACAGCTCGGCCGGCGTCAGGCCGCTGTCGAGCGCCAGCCGGAAGTAGTGCGGCAGGCCGATGGTCTGGCCGCGCGCGATGAAGGCTGCAAGCGTTGTCACGCGACGCTCGCGTGCGTTCAGCCCCGGCCGCTGCCACACCCCCTGCACGATGGCCGTGGCCGTGTAGTGCGCCAGCACCGGCGTCACCGCCGCGATGTCGTCGAGCGACACCGGCGGGCGCCGATGCGGTGCCCGCGTCTCGGTCGACGCCGCCGTCATGCGCTGGCGCCCAGGCGGGCAGCGATCTCGGCCACGCGCTGGCCCAGATGGGCTGCGGTCGCCAGATCGCTGGCAATCGGCGACAGCTCGGGCGCCACATCGTCCGACTGCGCCATCGCGCCGAGCCAGCCGCCGATGCGGTTCGGCTCCTCGGCGCTGCGGCCCGGAAACAGATCGAGCCCGACCCAGATCATTCCGTGCTGGGCTGCGAACAGCGCCAGCGTCACCAGCGAATTGAGCTTGTCGCCATGCATCGCGCCCGAGTTGGTGAAACCGGCCGCCACCTTGTTGCGCCAGGCCAGCGGCAGCCAGGCCGGCCGGGTCGCGTCCTCCATGAACTTCTTGAGCCGCGAACTGACGCTGCCGTTGAAGGTCGGCGAGCCGAACACGATGCCGTCGCTCGCGGCCAGCGTCTCCCAGGGAATGTCGCCGTCGGCGACGCTGACCAGTCGGGCTTCGGCACCCGGCACCCGGCTGATGCCCTCGGCGATGGCCTCGGCCTGCTTCTTGGTGTGGCCGTGAACGCTGTCGTAAACGATGCAGATCAGCATGCGATTGCTCCTGTGTGTTGAACGCGACTGGCATGCTGCGCGGCCCAATCCGCTACCGGAAGTCGGCAATCGGTTGAATCGCTCCCAACCTTGAGTTGAGAATCGGCGCGTCCCTCAACTCACTCGCCACCGCGCTCCGCATGGATTCCTCGCATCGCATCCGCGCCATCCTTTCCTTCGTGCAGGCCGCCGATGCCGGCAGCTTTGCGGCGGCCGCGCGGGCGCTCGGCATCAGCTCGGCCGCCGTGAGCAAGAACATCGCGAATCTAGAAAAGGCGCTCGGCGCGCGCCTCATGAACCGCACCACGCGCTCGCTCAAGCTCACCGACGAGGGCGGCGCCTTTCTGCGCCAGGCCCGGGTCGCGCTCGATGCGCTCGATGCCGCCGTCGACACCGTGGCGGCCCAGCGCGGCCAGGGGGAAGGGCGGGTGCGCATCTCGACCAGCACCTCGTTTGGCCAAGGGCAGCTGATGCCGGTGCTGCCCGGACTGCTGGCGCGCCATCCGGGGCTGGCGGTGGAGGTGGATTTCGACGACCGCATGGTCGATCTGGTGCGCGACGGCTACGACCTGGCACTGCGCGGCGGCAGCATCCGCAACTCGGCGCTGGTATCGCGCCCGGTGTGCCGGCTGAACATGGTGCTGGTGGCCGCGCCCGACTATCTGGCGCGCCACGGCGTGCCGGCCACGCCGGCCGAGCTGGGCCGGCACCGGCTGCTGGCGCGGCGCTTTCTCGACGGGCATGTGGCGCAATGGAATTTCGATGCCGGCGACGGCAGCATCGTCACGGTCGACCCGGCCGCCAGTGCGGTGATGACGCTGTCCGCGCCCGAGACGCTGGTGCAGGCCGCGCTCGACGGCTGCGGCATTGCCCAGGTGGGGCTGCATCTGGCCTGGGCGCCGCTACGCGCCGGCCGGCTCAGGACGCTGCTGCACCGCCAGCATCGCCCCGGCAATTACGAGCTGGTCATCCAATACCCGCACCGTGCGCTGCTTGCGACCCGGGTGCGGCTCACGCTCGATTACCTGCTGGAGGCGCTGGGGCGGGATGCGGCGCTGCATGTGCCGCTGGAGGCGTTGGCGGGGTTTGCGGCGTGAGATATCGAATACTTGCAGCGCCAATCACAACCTTCGTTTCAACGACATGTCCTCCGATTACATCCACGGCTTTTCCGCTTCCGAACAATCGCGACTCGTGGAGCAGGCCGAAATCCTCGGCCCGGCTGTCTTTGGCGGCCTCGATTTCCAGCATTGCGAAACGCTTCTTGAAATCGGCTGCGGCGTCGGCGCGCAAACGATGCAATTGCTCAAGCGCTGGCCGCAATTGAAGATCGATTCGATCGACCGGAATCCGGTTCATCTGGCCGCGGCGGCAAATCATCTGCAAGACAGCATCGCCCGCCGGCAGGTGAGTCTGACCAGGGCAAATGCCGAGGATCTTCCGTTTGAATCGAACCGGTTCGATGCGGCCCTGACGATCTGGGTGCTCGAACATGTGGCGCGGCCGGAATCGATTCTTGCCGAAGCGGTCCGGGTGCTGAAACCGGGCGGTCGGCTCGTGCTGACCGAGGTCGACAACGACACTTTCCGGTTCTTTCCGGCCAATGCGGTCATCGAGGATTGGTGGCGCAAATTCAATGAGTTGCAGCAGCGTGGCGGTGCCGATCCCTTTGTCGGTCAGCGTCTTGAGCGATTCGCCAGTGCGCTCGGGCTCGAAGCGATCCGGCAGGAATTTCTCGCCATCGTGTCGAGCCAAAACGAGCCGCAGCGCCGGCTGGAGTTGCTGCGCTATTCCCGCGATCTTCTGCTGTCGGGCGCCGATGCGATGAAATGTGCCGGTCTCGTCGATGCCGCCGACGAAGCGCGACTGAAAGCCGAATTCGAATTGCTGGAATCGCGCCCGGAAGTCGATTTCCAGTATCTGGCGGTGCGTCTTTCGGCGATCAAGCCATTGCCGCGCACGAATTGATTCGCCGGGCGGGCCCGGTTCAGCCGCCCGATTCGGTCGTGCCGATTCCCGCCCCCCGACACCCCCGCATCACCTCCAGAAACGTCCCCAATATCGGCGACTCGTCGTCCACCCGATAAATGCAGCTCAGATCGATCGTCGCCGGCTTCTTGGTCCTGAGCCGCCGGTAGACCACCGACGGCAGCGTCAGCGCCATCGCCGATTCCGCGACCAGACACACGCCAAAGCCACTGGCCACAAACGCCACCGCCGTCACCGCATCGCCGACCTCATGCGCGACCGTCGGATGCAGCCGCTCGGTCGCGAACAGCTGATGCACCTTGTCGACGAAGTTGGGCCGGCCGCTGCTCGGGTACATGACCATCGGCTTGCCGGCGAGGTCGCGGATGCCGATCTCGTCCTGCGCGGCGAGCGGGTCGAGCGCGTTGATCGCGACCATTACCGGTTCGATCGCGAACAGTTCCGAGGCGATGTCCGGCTCGGGCGCCAGCAGCCGGTTGAAGCCGACCGTGATGCGGCGCTGGCGCAGCGCCTCGATCTGCTCGGTCTTGCCCATCGTATGCACCGCCATCGTCACGCCCGGATGCGCGGTGCGGAAGGCCAGCAGCACGCGCGGAATCAGCAGCAGCACGCCCGAGCCGAACACCGCCACGTCGAGCCGGCCCAGATGGCCCTTGGCGGCGCGCTGCACGCGGTCGACGGTCTGGCTCACCACGGTCTGGATGTTCTCGGCCTCGGCCAGCATCAGCCGGCCGGCCTGGGTCAGCTCCACGCCCTTGGGCGTGCGCACGAAAAGCTGTACGCCCAATTCCTCTTCGAGCTGCTGGATCTGGCGCGTGAGCGGCGGCTGCGAGATGTGCAGCCGGGCGGCGGCGCGGCCGATGTTGAGTTCGCGCGCGACGGCGATGAAGTACTTGATGTGGCGGAGTTCCATGGCGTCCTGACGGTGGCTGCGCGGCGTCGGTGTTTGCCCGCAGTCATGCCCGCGCGGCTCGGATCGGCGCGGGCTCGATGCGTGGAGCGTATCGCCAAGCCATGCGCCACAGGTATCGGGTCTGGCCGGCATCGGTATTGGACGCTATGGCGTCGGCCTCCTTAGCGTATGTCTGCCGCCCGTGCCCGGCGCCCCGCGAGTGGGGCCGCTTCCGGCGCAGCGAGTGCGGCGCGCTGCCTGCGGGCGGCGACCACAACAGCACCGAGAGGAGACAGGAATGACGACTGGCCGCCATCGCGGGCCGGGGCGCCCGTGCGCCTGCGCGCTTGCCATTGCCGCGCTGCTGGGCGCCGCGCCCGGCGCCCGCGCCGCAAGCATCGATACCGGCAATCCCGACATCAGGCTGCGCTGGGACAACACTTTCAAGGCCAGCGCCGGCTGGCGCGTCGGCTCGCCCGACCAGAAGGTCGCGGCGTCCGCGCTCAATCCCAATGTCGATGCCGGCGATCTGGCCTTCGACCGTGGCCTCATCAACAGCCGGCTCGACTGGCTGTCGGAAGTGGACCTGGCCTGGAAGGGCATGGGCGCGCGGCTGTCGGGCGTGGCCTGGTACGACAGCGTCTACCAGCGCGACGGCAACGACTTTGCCGGCAGCACGCCCAACACCACGTCGGCGCTGACCGGTGGCCGCAACAACGTGTTCACGCCCGACACCAGGCGTTTGATGGGCAAGTACGCCGAAGTCTCCGACGCCTTCGTCTACGGCAGCACCGATCTCGGCGACGACCACAAGCTCACCGTGCGCGCCGGCCGCCATACCCAGCTCTACGGCGAGACGCTGTTCCTCGGCGCCAACGGCATCGCCTATGCGCAGGGGCCGGTGGACCTGATCCGCGCCTTCTCGCAGCCCAATGCGCAGTTCAAGGAAGTGGCGCTGCCGGTCGGCCAAGTGTCGGCCAACCTGTCGCTGAGCGAGAACGTCTCGGTCGGCGCCTACTACCAGTTCCAGTGGCGGCCGCTGCGGCTGCCGGCAACGGGCAGCTATTACAGCCCGGCCGATTTCGTCGGCGATGGCGCCGATCTGCTGCTCACGCCCACCGGCGGCGCGGCCAACCGCAGCGGCGACCGGCGCGGCAGCAATACCGGCCAGTTCGGCGGGCGCGTCAAGTTCAGGCTGCCGGGCAGCGATACCGAGTTCGGCCTGTACGCGGCGCGCTATCACGAGAAGTCGCCGATCCCGGTGCTCGACGCGAGCACGCCGGGCGCCTTCAACGGCGGCAGCTATGCGCTCTACTACCAGAAGGGCATCGAGACCTATGGCGCGAGCGCCTCGACGCTGGTCGGCGAGACCAATGTGGCGGGCGAGGTATCGGTGCGCCGGCGCACGCCGCTCGCGCCGCTCGGCGATCTGGTGGTCACGCTCGACCCCAGTGCCAACAACAGCGGCAATGCGCCCTATGCGCTCGGCAACACGCTGCATGCCAATGTGAGCGCGATCAGCGTGTTCCCGGCCACGGCGCTGTGGCAGGGCGCCAGCGTGGTCGGCGAGCTGGCCTACAACCATCTGATGGCGGTCACGCACAACCCGGCCACGCCGGTCACGCCGGCCGGCGCGCTCAATGCCACGCACACGCGCGACCACTTCGGCGCGCGCGTGGTGTTCCAGCCCGAGTACTTCCAGGTGCTGCCCCAGCTCGATCTGCAAGTGCCGATCGGCCTGGGCTACGGACTGGCCGGGCGCTCGGCGGTGTTCCAGCTGTTTCCCGAGCATGCGGGCGACCTGAGCGTGGGCCTCAACTTCGAGTACCAGAAGCTCTGGCGCTTCGGCCTCCAGGCCACGCATTACGTCGGCAGCGCCGGCGCCGCGCCCACCACCGACGACCCGACCAAGGGCCTGATGGCCAGCTACCGCCAGTACTACCGCGACCGCGACACCGTGAGCCTCTGGCTCCAGCGCAGCTTCTGAATCCGCCCCGAGGAGACCTCCGCATGAACAACCGAATCACGCTCGCGGCGGCCGCGATCTGCGCCGCCTTCGCGCTGCCCGCGCACGCCGCCGTCACCGCCGACGAAGCCGCAAAGCTCAAGACCACGCTCACGCCGCTCGGCGGCGAGAAGGCCGGCAATGCCGACGGCAGCATCCCGGCCTGGGACGGCGCCGGCCTCAAGGGCTATGCCGGCGCCAAGGTCGGCGACATCCCCGCCGCGCCGTTTGCCGACGAGAAACCCGCCGTGCAGATCGGCGCGAAGAACGCCGCGCAATACGCCGAGCGCCTGAGCGACGGCACGAAGGCGCTGATGCAGAAGTACCCCGACAGCTTCCGCATCGACGTCTATCCCACGCACCGCACCGCCGCCGCGCCCGACTACGTCATCGCCAACACCTTCGCCAATGCCACGCGCTGCAAGACGAAAGCCGGCGGTTTGTCCGTCGAAGGCTGCCAGGGCGGCGTGCCCTTTCCGGTGCCCAAGGAGGGCATCGAGCTCTACTGGAACTACATGCTGCGCATCGAGAGCGAGGCGGTCGAGCATGGCTTCAAGAACATCGTCGTGTCGGCCGACGGCTCGCGTGCGCTGGCCACGCGCAATGACGAGTCGTGGAACTTTCCGTACTTCTACAAGGACGGCTCGCCCGAGAAGTGGAGCGGCAAATACTTCCTGCAGCGCTTCAACACCACCGAGCCGCCGTTCAAGGCCGGCGAGTCGCTGGTCATCCACGACAGCATCGATGCGAGCGAGCCGCGCCAGGCCTGGCAATACCTCGTGGGCCAGCGCCGCGTGCGCCGCGCGCCGACGGTCGGCTACGACACGCCCGACTTCGTCGCCTCGGGCGCCAACTATTTCGACGAGGTGATGGGCATCTTCGGCGCGCCCGACCGCTACGACTGGAAGCTGGTCGGCAAGAAGGAGCTCTACGTTCCGTACAACACCAATGCGCTGGTCACGGCCAAGGTGGATGCGGCCTTTGCCAAGCATCACCTCAACCCCGACAAGCTGCGCTGGGAGCTGCACCGCGTGTGGGTGGTCGAGGCCACGGTCGCGCCGGGCAAGCGCCATGCCGTGCCCAAGCGGCGCTACTACTTCGACGAGGACAGCTGGCTGCTGCTGCTGGCCGACGGCTATGACGCCGAGGGCAAGCTCTGGCGCACGACGCAGATGCTGCCGTTCGCGGTGCCGGCGGTGCCGGCCGTCACGGTCAAGCCGGCGGCGGTGTTCAACCTGCAGGCCGGCACGCTGAGCGCGGTGCAGTTCCTCAACGAGGAAACCTACCGCGTGGTGGCGCGCAAGCCCGAGTCCTTCTACACCGGCGACGCGGTCGCGGCCGACAACGCGCGCTGATGCGGCCGGGGAGCTGGGACATGAACCGAATCCTTCGGCTGCGGCCGGGCCGGGTCGCGCTGGTACTGGCCGCCGCGCTGGTGCTTGCGAGCGCGGCGGTGGTCGCGGCGTCGGCGCCGGCGGCCGATCTGCTCGACCGCGCCAGCCAGCCGCGCCTGCATGCCGAAAGCGCGGTGCTGATCAGCATTGCGCGCGCCGGCGACCGGCTGGTCGCGGCCGGCGAACGCGGCACGCTGCTGCTGTCCGACGACAACGGCGCGCACTGGCGTCAGGCGCCGATGCCGGTGAGCGTGGCGCTGACTGCGCTGGCGTTTCCCACGCCGCAGGCCGGCTGGGCGGTGGGGCACGGCGGCGTCATCCTGCACAGCGCCGACGGCGGCGAGCACTGGAGCCGCCAGCTCGACGGCCGCCAGCTCGGCGCGCTCGAACGCGCGGCCGCCGAAGCCAGCGGCGATGCGCGCGCCCTGGCCGACGCCCGCCGCCTCGCCGACGAAGGCCCCGACCAGCCGCTGCTCGACGTGGCCTTTGCCGATGCGCAGCGCGGCATCGCGGTCGGCGCCTTCGGCCTCGCGCTCGCCACCGCCGACGGCGGCCGCAGCTGGCAGTCGATCCGCGCGCGCCTGCCCAACAGGCTCGGCAAGCATCTCTACGACGTGAGCTTCGACGGCGAGCGCGTGCTGATCGCCGGCGAGCAGGGCGCGCTGTTCCGCTCGACCGACGGCGGCGCGCATTTCGAGGCGGTCGCCACGCCCTATGCCGGCAGCTTCTTCGGCGTGCTGGCGGGCGAGGGCGGCGCGCTGCTGCTCTACGGCCTGCGCGGCACGGTGCTGCGCAGTAGCGACGACGGCGCGAGCTGGACCCGCATCGATCTGGGCCAGCCGACCACCGTCAGCGCCGGCCTGCGGCTCGCCGACGGCAGCCTGCTGCTGGCCGACGAGACCGGCCGCGTGCTGCTCAGCCAGGACGGCGGCGCCAGCTTTGCGCCGCGCGCCATCGAGCAGCCGTTCGCATTCACCGGCGCTGTCCAGGCCGGCGACGGCAGCCTCGTGCTGTCGGGCGTCCGTGGCCTCGCGCGCCTCGCTTCCCCTGTTGCCAAGGCCCAGCCATGAGTCATGCCCCCCAAGCCGGCGCGGCCGAACCTGTCGTCGCAAACCTTGCCGATTTCGACCGGCGCTCCGGCTCGCTGCTGGAGCGCGCGCTGTTCAACCATCGGCACATCGTCGTGCTGCTGTGCGCGCTGGTCACGGCGCTGCTCGGCTGGCAGACGCGCCAGCTCGAATTGCAGGCCGCGTTCGAGAAGATGATCCCGACCCGCCACCCTTACGTGGCCAACTGGCTCGCCAACAAGGACCAGCTCGCGGGCCTGGGCAACACGCTGCGCATCGCGGTCGAGGCGAAGGCCGGCGGCGCGATCTTCGAGCGCGACTATCTCGACACGCTGCGGCGCATCAACGACGAGGTCTTCCTGTATCCGGGCGTGGACCGGCCCTACATGAAATCGCTCTGGACGCCGGCGGTGCGCTGGACCGGCGTGACCGAGGACGGCCTTGATGGCGGCCCGGTCATCCCAGACGACTACGACGGCTCGGCGCGCGCGCTGGAACAGGTGAGGCTGAACGTCGAGCGCTCGGGCGAGATCGGCATGCTGGTCGCGCCCGATTTCCGGTCGAGCGTCGTGCTGCTGCCCTTGCAGGACGGCGTGGCCGACTACCACGCGCTGTCGCAGCGGCTCGAAGCGCTGCGCGCCAGGTACGAGGCCGAGGGCGTGACCCTGCACATCACCGGCTTTGCCAAGGTGGTCGGCGATCTGATCGACGGGCTGCGCCAGGTGCTGGCGTTCTTCGCGATGGCGATCGCGATCTGCACGGCGGTGCTGTGGTGGTACACGCGCTGCGTGCGCAGCACGGCGCTGGTGGTGCTGTGCTCGCTGGTGGCGGTGGTGTGGCTGCTCGGGCTGCTGCCGACGCTGGGCTATGCGCTCGATCCCTATTCGGTGCTGGTGCCCTTCCTGGTGTTCGCCATCGGCATGAGCCACGGCGCGCAGAAGATGAACGGGATCATGCAGGACATCGGGCGCGGCACGCACCGGCTGGTCGCGGCGCGCTACACCTTCCGCCGGCTGTTTCTCGCGGGGCTGACCGCGCTGCTCGCCGATGCGGTCGGCTTCGCGGTGCTGATGGTGATCGACATCCGCGTGATCCAGGACCTGGCCGTGACCGCCAGCCTCGGCGTCGCCGGGCTCATCTTCACCAACCTCGTGCTGCTGCCGATCCTGCTCAGCTATACCGGCGTCAGCGCCACGGCCGCCGCGCGCAGCCTGCGCGCCGAGCAGGCCGGCGGCGCCGATGGCGACAGCAGCGGCGCGCAGACGCGCCATCCGTTCTGGGCCTTCCTGGACCATTTCACGCGGCCGCGCTGGGCCCGCGTGGCACTCGGCGCGGCACTGGCGCTCGGCGTGGCCGGCTTCGCGGTGAGCACGCATCTGCGCATCGGCGATACCGACCCCGGCGCGCCCGAGCTGCGGCCCGACTCGCGCTACAACCGCGACAACGCCTTCATGGTCGAGCACTACGGCGCCAGCAGCGACACCTATGTGGTGATGGTCAAGACGCCCGAATTCGGCTGCGCCAGCTACGCCACGCTGGCCCGCGTCGATGCGCTGGAAGACGCCTTGCAGCAGCTGCCCGGCGTGGTCGCGACCAACTCGCTCGCCACGCTGGCCAAGCGCGCCGCCACCGGCATGAACGAGGGCAGCCTCAAGTGGTACGAGATTCCGCGCACCCAGGACCTGCTCAATTCCATCGTCACGCGGGCTCCGCGCGAGCTGTTCAACCAGCGCTGCGATCTGCTCACGGTCTATGCCTGGCTCGCCGACCACAAGGCCGACACGCTCGACAGCGTGGTGCGCACGGTCGAGGGCTTTGCCGCCGCCAACGACGGCGCCGACATCCGCTTTCTGTCGGCCGCCGGCAATGCCGGCATTGAGGCGGCGACCAACATCGTGGTCAGGCGCGCCAACGTCCAGATGCTGGCGCTGGTGTATGCGGCGGTCACGCTGCTGGCCTTCGTCACCTTCCGCTCCTGGCGCGCGGTGGTCTGCGCGGTGCTGCCGCTGATGCTCACCTCGGTGCTGTGCGAGGCGCTGATGGTGGGCTTGGGCATCGGCGTGAAGGTGGCGACGCTGCCGGTCATCGCGCTTGGCGTCGGCATCGGCGTCGACTACGCGCTGTACGTGCTGAGCGTGACGCTGGCCTGCCTGCGCGCCGGCATGACGCTGTCGCAGGCCTACTACCGGGCGCTGCTGTTCACCGGCAAGGTGGTGGTGCTGACCGGCATCACGCTCGGCATCGCGGTCGTCACCTGGGCCTGGTCGCCCATCAAGTTCCAGGCCGACATGGGGCTGCTGCTGGCCTTCATGTTCGTGTGGAACATGCTTGGCGCGCTCATCCTGCTGCCGGCGCTCGGCCGCTTCCTGCTCGTGTCCGACCGTCCGGCGGCGCGGTCGCGCGAGGCCGGCGCCGAGGCCGGCTTCACGCCGTCGGCACGCGAGGTCAGCCCCTAGAATCGCCCGGCGCCGGCGGCATCTGCCAGCCGGCGCGGTCACGAGACGGCGGAGTACCGCCGCAGGAGGAGACATGACCGGCGTGAATCTGAGCGAGCGCTACGACCTGCGCTCGCGGCTGCGTTTCGAGCCCCGGCAGGGGCTGATCTGGCTCGGCGAATACAAGATGCAGCTGCTGCATGCGCGGGCGCTGAGCGCGCTGCGCTGCGAGCTGATCGAGTCGCTCGGCATCGAGCGCGCGCGCGGGCTGCTGGTGCGCATGGGCTTCGCCTCGGGCCAGCAGGATGCGGCGCTGGTCAAGCGCATGGTCGGCGACGGCGATCCGGCCGACGCCTTCCTGCTCGGGCCCGAGATGCATGCGCTCGAAGGCGCGGTGCGCACGCGCACGCTGCGCTCGGTCATCGATGTGGCGCGCGGCCGCTTCGACGGCGAATTCGCCTGGGAGCATTCGGCCGAGGCCGACGGCCATGTGCAGCATTTCGGCGTCGGCGACGACCCGGCCTGCTGGATGCAGATCGGCTATGCCTCGGGCTATGTCACCACCTTCATGAACCGCTTCGTGGTGTTCCGCGAGACCCAGTGCATCGCCTGCGGCAGCGCGGAGTGCCGCATCGTCGGCAAGCTGGCCGAGGCGTGGAACGACCCGGCCTATCTGGCCTATTTCGAGCCCGACAACTTCCAGGGCGAGATCGCCCAGCTGCGCGAGCAGGTCGAGCGGCTGCAAGCCTCGCTGCGCGCCAAGGCGCCGTGCGACGGGCTGATCGGCGCCTCGCCGGCATTCACGCGCGCGCTCGATCTGGCCGGCCGCGCCGCGCCGGGGCAGATCACCGTGCTGCTGCTTGGCGAAACGGGTGTGGGCAAGGAGCGCTTTGCGCGCTGGGTGCACGACCACAGTCCGCGCGCCGCCGCGCCCTTCGTGGCGGTCAATTGCGCCGCCATCCCCAACGAGCTGATCGAGGCCGAGCTGTTCGGCGTGCAGAAGGGCGCCTACACCGGCGCCCAGCAGTCGCGGCAAGGCCGGTTCGAGCGCGCGCATGGCGGCACGCTGTTCCTCGACGAGGTCGGCGATCTGTCGCCGTCGGCCCAGGTGAAGCTGCTGCGCGTGTTGCAGACCGGCACGGTCGAGCGGCTTGGCGGCAGCGAGGCGGTGCAGGTCGATGTGCGGCTGGTCGCGGCGACCAATGTCGATCTGACGCGCGCGATTGCCGAGGGCCGGTTTCGCGCCGACCTGTACTACCGGCTCGGCGCCTATCCGGTCACGCTGCCGCCGCTGCGCGAGCGGCGCGCCGACATTCCGCTGTTCGTCGACGCGCTGCTGCGCAAGTTCGAGCGGCTGTACGACAAGCGCGTCGCCGGCCTCACCGACCGCGCCCGGCTGATGTTCGAGCAGTACGCCTGGCCCGGGAACATCCGCGAGCTGGAGAACGCGCTGGAGCGCGGCGTGCTGCTGGCGCCGCCCGGCGGCGAGATCGAGATCAGCCATCTGTTCGCCGGTCTCGACGATCCGCAACTGGCCGGCGTGATGCTGGGCAGCGACGGCCGGCTCGGCGCCGGCAATGCGCTGGCGCAGGAGCGCGTCTGCGAGCAGCTGCTGGCCGACGACTTCGACCTCGAAGCGCATGAGCACCGGCTGCTGGATCTGGCGGTGCGCAAGGCCGGCGGCAATCTGGCCAAGGCGGCGCGGATGCTGCGCATCACCCGGCGCCAGCTCGCCTACCGCCTGCAATCGCGCCCGGCGGCCGACGCCGCCTGATACTCGCCACGCATCGACTTGCCCCCCGGAAAGTATTGGACGGTATGACGGGCGGCTTCCTATCCTGCCCTTCACCGACGGCCCCGGCAGCCCAGCGCGCCGGGCGGCACGGCGGACCCACACCACCGAACACGAGGACCGGGACGACATGCGGCAGATCAGGCACTTCATCAACGGCGAGTTCAGCGCCGACCCGGGCGGGCGCGTTTTCGACAAGCGCTCGCCGCTCGACAACCGGGTGATCGCGACCGTGGCCGAAGCCACGCGCGCCGAGGTGGACGCGGCGGTACGTGCGGCGCGCGCCGCGCTCTCCGGCCCCTGGGGCCGCCTGAGCACCGACGAGCGCTGCGCGCTGCTGCACAAGCTGGCCGACGAAATCACGCGCCGCTTCGACGACTTCGTGGCGGCCGAAATGGCCGACACCGGCCAGCCGCATCACGTCATGACCCAGGCCTTCATCCCGCGCGGCGCGGCCAACTTCCGCGTGTTTGCCGACACCGTGAAGAACGTGCCGACCGAGGCCTTTTCGATGGCGACGCCCGACGGCGCCGGCGCGCTGAATTACGGCCTGCGCCTGCCCAAGGGCGTGATCGGTGTCATCAGCCCGTGGAACGCGCCCTTTCTGCTCATGACCTGGAAGGTCGCGCCGGCGCTGGCCTGCGGCAATACGGTCGTCGTCAAGCCGTCGGAAGAATCGCCGCAGACCGCGGCTCTCCTCGGCGAGGTGATGAATGCGGTCGGCATTCCGCGCGGCGTCTACAACGTGGTGCAGGGCTTCGGGCCCGACTCGGCCGGCGAATTCCTGACCCATCACCGCGAGGTCGATGCAATCACCTTCACCGGCGAGACGCGCACCGGCACGGCGATCATGAAAGCCGCCGCCGACGGCATGCGCGACGTGAGCTTCGAGCTCGGCGGCAAGAACGCCGGCATCGTGTTCGCCGATGCCGACTTCGACGCGGCAGTGGACGGCATCTTCCGTTCGGCCTTCCTCAACAGCGGCCAGGTCTGCCTCGGCACCGAGCGCGTCTACGTCGAGCGGCCGATCTTCGAGCGCTTTGTGCAGGCGCTCAAAGCCAAAGCCGAGGCGGTGAAGTTCGGCCGGCCCGACGACCATGCGAGCAACTACGGCCCGCTCATCAGCCAGGAGCATCGCGCCAAGGTGCTCGGCTACTACGCCCGCGCGGTGGAGGAGGGCGCCACGGTCGTGACCGGCGGCGGCGTGCCCGACATGCCGGGCGAACTCGCCGACGGCGCCTGGGTGCAGCCGACGATCTGGACCGGCCTGCCCGAAACCGCCGCCGTCGTGCGCGAGGAAATCTTCGGCCCCTGCTGCCACATCCGCCCGTTCGACAGCGAGGCCGAAGTGATCGCGCTTGCAAACGACAACGACTACGGCCTCTCGACCACGATCTGGACCACCAATCTGGCGCGCGCGCACCGCGTCGCGGCCAGGGTGGAAGTCGGCATCACCTGGGTCAACAGCTGGTTCCTGCGCGACCTGCGCACGGCCTTTGGCGGCAGCAAGCAGTCGGGCATCGGCCGCGAAGGCGGCGTGCATTCGCTCGAGTTCTATACCGAGACCCGCAACGTCTGCATCAAGCTCTGAGCGCCATGGACACCACCGCCCACCACCGCTATGGCGACGAGCTTTATCGCGCCCTGATTGAACGCCGCACCGTCGAGCCGCTGCGGCTGCGCGAGCCCGACATCACGCTCGACGACGCCTATCGCATCCAGCTGCGCATGGTCGAACGGCGCCTGGCCGCCGGCGAAACCATCGTCGGCAAGAAGATCGGCGTGACTAGCAAGCCGGTGCAGGACCTGCTCGGCGTGTTCCAGCCCGACTTCGGCATCCTCACCTCGGGCATGGTGCGCCGCGAGGAGGAGGCCATCGACCTCGGCGACCTGATCCAGCCCAAGGCCGAGGCCGAACTCGCCTTCGTGCTCAAGCACGATCTCAACGGCCCCGGCATCACGCCGATGGACGTGATCCGCGCGACCGACTACGTGACGCCCTGCTTCGAGATCGTCGATTCGCGCATCACCAGCTGGAACATCCGCATCCAGGACACGGTCGCCGACAACGCTTCCTGCGGCGTCTATGTGCTCGGCAAGGCCAAGGCCGATCCGCGCCGCGTCGACCTGACGCTGGCCGGCATGCTGCTGGAGAAGAACGGCGAGCTGGTCTCGACCAGCGCCGGCACCGCCGTGCAGCGCGCGCCGGCGACGGCGGTGGCGTGGCTCGCCAACACGCTCGGCGCGCTCGGCATTCCGTTCCGGGCCGGCGAGGTGATTTTGTCGGGTTCGCAGTCGGTACTGGTCGGCGTCGCCGATGGCGACCGGCTCGCCTGCACCATCGGCGGCCTCGGCAGCTGCCGCATTTCCTTCACCGGCAGGAGCGCCGCATGAGCATGGAACTCACCCTCGACCACGACGCCGTCGTGCGGCTGTGCGAGCGCATCGAAGGCGCGCAGCTGCGTGCGCACGCGATCCCCAAGCTCACCGACGAATACCCGGGCATGACCATCGGCGACGGCTATGCGGTGCAGCTTGCGCTGCGCCAGCGCTGGCTCGCGCGCGGCGTGCGGCAACTGGGCTGGAAGGCCGGCCTCACCTCGCGCGCCAAGATGAAGCAGATGGGCGTCGACGTGCCGAGCATCGGCTTCCTGATGTTCGACATGTTCCGCAGCGAAGGCTCGGAGATCGGCACCGCCGACCTCGTCCATCCGCGCGTGGAATGCGAGGTGGCCTTCGTGACCAAGGCCGAGCTGCGCGGCCCGGGCTGCACTGGCGCCGATGTGCTGGAGGCGACCGACTTCGTGCTGCCGGCGGTCGAGGTCATCGATTCGCGCTTCTCGGGCTTCAAGTTCGATCTGCCGAGCGTGGTGGCGGACAACGGATCGAGCGCGCGGTTTGTCGCCGGCGGGCGCGCGCGCATCGCCGCCGAGCTCGATCTGCGCACGCTCGGCGTGGTGCTGGAGAAGAACGGCGAGCAGGTCGCGATGGGCGCGTCGGGCGCGGTGCTCGGGCATCCGGCGGAGGCGGTCGCGATGCTGGTCAACATTCTTCACGAGCTGGGCGAGACGCTGCCCGCCGGCAGCTTCGTGATGAGCGGCGGCATCACCGAGGCGGTCGCGGTGAAGCCGGGCGACAACGTGATCGCCCGGTTTCAGGAGCTGGGCAGTGTGGCGATGCGCTTCGTCTGAAGCGCCGCTCAGTCGGCGAGTTCCAGCGCCACTGCGGTGGCTTCGCCGCCACCGATGCACAGCGCCGCCACGCCGCGCCGGCCGCCGCGGGCCTTGAGCGCATGCAGCAGCGTCACGATCAGCCGCGCGCCGGTCGCACCGATCGGATGGCCGAGCGCGCAGGCGCCGCCATTGATGTTGAGCCGGTCGCGCGCAATGCCGAGTTCCTTCGCGGCGGCCATCGCCACGACGGCAAACGCCTCGTTGATCTCGAACAGATCGACATCGGCGACCCACCAGCCGACCCGCGTCAGCAGCTTGCCGATGGCCGGGATCGGCGCCGTGGTGTATTGCGCCGGCGCCTGGCTGTGGGTGGCGTGGCCGACCAGCGTGGCCAGCACCGGCAGGCCGAGCTGCCGGGCGGTCGAGCGGCGCACCAGCAGCAGCGCCGCCGCGCCGTCGGCATTGGCCGAGGCGCTCGCGGCGGTGATCGTGCCGTCGGGCCGGAATGCCGGCCGCAGCGTCGGGATCTTGTCGGGCGAAACCTTGAGCGGATGTTCGTCATGCTCGATGCGCTTTTCGCCGCCCTTGACCGCCAGCACCACCGGCGCGATCTCGGCCGCGAAGGCGCCGGTCTCGATGGCGCGGCGTGCGCGCGTGAGCGTCTCGACCGCATAGGCGTCCTGCTCGGCGCGACCGAAGCCATAGGCCGCCGCCGTCACCTCGCCGAAGTCGCCCATCGACCGGCCGGGCTCGTAGGCGTCTTCCAGACCGTCGAGCATCATGTGATCGAACACGCGGTCATGGCCCATGCGGTAGCCGGCGCGCGCCTTGGCCAGCAGATAGGGCGCGTTGCTCATCGATTCCATGCCGCCGGCCACGACGATCTCGGCGCTGCCCGCCAGCAGCAGGTCGTGCGCCAGCATCGTCGCCTTCATGCCCGAGCCGCAGACCTTGTTGACGGTGGTCGCGCCGGCGGCATCGGGCAGGCCGGCGCCGCGTGCGGCCTGCCGCGCCGGCGCCTGACCCTGGCCGGCGGGCAGCACGCAGCCCATCAGCACTTCGTCGACGCGGGCCGGATCGAGGCCGGCACGGTCGAGCACCGCGCGGATCGCATGCGCGCCCAGGGCCGGCGCGGCGAGGGCGGCCAGCTCGCCCTGAAAACGGCCGAGCGGCGTGCGCGCGGCGGCAACGATGACGACGGGATCTTCGGTCATGGCTCTCTCCTCAGGAACGCAGATCGCGCAGATAAATCCCCGGTTCGGCCGCCAGCCCCTGCTTGACCTGGCGCGTGAGGTCGTCGGCCAGCACCTCCAGCGCGCCGGCCTCCAGTCCGTCGAAGGCGCTGCGCACCACGTCTTCGGGCTTGAGCTTGGGCAGGTCGATGTCGGCGGTGAGGTCGGTATCGACGAAGCCGACATGCAGCGCGGTCACCTGCGTGCCCTGGGCGGCCAGCTCCTGGCGCACGCCGTTGGTCATGCCCCAGGCGGCCGACTTGCTGGCCGCGTACACGCCCAGCAGCGGGCCGCTGATCCAGCTCGCGACCGACAGCACATTGAGCAGCGCGCCGCCGCCATTGGCCGCGAGCACCGGCGCGAAGGCGCGCGTGACTTCGAGCGGGCCGATCACGTTGGTCTCGATGTGCCGGCGCAGCGAGGCCGCGCTGTCCTCGACCAGAAAGCCGCCGAACGCCGCGATGCCGGCGTTGTTGACGACCAGCGTGACATCGGCGCAATCGCGCGCGGCGGCGGCGATCTGTGCCGGGTCGGTCACGTCGAGCCGCAGCGGCAGCACGCCGGGCAGCGTGACGGTCTCGGGCCGGCGCGCGGCGGCGTAGACCTTGCGGGCGCCGCGCGCCAGGGCTTCACGCGCAAATGCGAGGCCGAGGCCGCGATTGGCGCCGGTGACGAGAACGACAGCATCCTTGAGCTTCATGGACCTTCTCCTTGGGCGGACGGCCGGGCGGCCGTCCTGGTTGAACACGGCGATCAGTCGGCGGCGAGCGCCTGCGGTGCGTTGGCGTGGTCGTGCACGGCCTCTGTGGCCGGCGCCTTCACGCGGAACCAGATGGCGTAGAGCGCCGGCAGGAACAGCAGGATGAGCAGCGTGCCGACGGCGGTGCCGCCGATCAGCGTGTAGGCGAGCGAGCCCCAGAACACCGATTCGGTGAGCGGCATGAAGGCCAGCACCGCCGCGAGCGCGGTGAGGATCACCGGCCGGGCGCGCTGCACCGTGGCCTCGACCACCGCGTCGAAGGGCGCGAGGCCGGCGGCGCGGTTGCTGTCGATCTGGCCGATCAGGATCAGCGTGTTGCGCATCAGGATCCCGGACAGCCCGATCAGCCCGAGGATGGCGTTGAAGCCGAACGGCTGATTGAAGGCGACCAGGATCGGCACCATGCCCACCAGACCGAGCGGCGCGGTCAGCAGCGTCATGCCGGTGGCGGCAAACGAACGCGTTTGCAGCATCAGCACGATCAGCGTCAGCACCAGCATCACCGGGAAGATCGGCGCGAGCGCGGCATTGGCCTTGCCGGCTTCCTCGATCGAGGCGCCCATCTCGATGCGATAGCCGGCCGGCAGCGCGGCGCGCACCGGCGCGAGCGCGGCGTCGATCTGGAGCGAGACCTCGGGCGGTTGCAGCCGCTCGTCGATGTCGCCGCGCACGGTGAGCGTGGGCAGGCGGTCGCGCCGGCGCAGGATCGGCTCCTCGGCGCGCAGCTCGATGTGGCCGATCTGGTCGAGCGGAATCGCGCGGCCGTCGCGGCCGATGAGCTGGAAGTCGCCCAGCCGCGACGGGTCGAGCCGCTCGCCGCCGGCGCTGCGCGCGACCAGCTCGGCGGTGCGGATGCCGTCGCGCAGCTGCGTGACCGGCGTGCCGCTGACCAGGAACTGGAGCTGCTCGGCGGCGTCCTGCGGCGTGAGGCCGATCAGCGCGAGCCGGTCCTCGTCAAAGCTCAGATGCAGCTGCGGCTGGCGCTCGCCCCAGTCGAGGTTGACGTCGCGCATCGACGGATTGGCGCGCATCACGCCGGCCACGTCATTGGCGATGCGGCGCAGCGTGTCGGCATCCGGCCCGGTCACGCGGAAGGCGACCGGGAACGGCGACGGCGGGCCGAACACCAGCTTGCTGGCGCGCACCCGCGCCTCGGGCGCGAGGCCGTCGGCGACGCGTTCGCGCAGGCGTTGCAGCAGGGCGTCGCGCGCCGTGTGGTCGTCGGTCAGCACGATGATCTTGGCGAACGACGGATCGGGCAGCTCGGGGTTGTAGCTCATGAAGAAGCGCGGCGCGCCCTGGCCCACATAGGCGGTGACGATGCGCGTCTCGGGCTGCTCGTGCAGCCAGGCTTCCACCTTGGCCGAGGCGGCGCTGGTGGTCTCGATGCTGCTGCCATACGGCAGTTGCAGCTCGACGAGCACCTCGGGCCGGTCGGACGTGGGGAAGAACTGCTGGCGCACCGCGCCCATGCCCACGCCGGCCGCCACGAACACCAGCATCACCACGGCGGCCACCAGCCATTTGCGGCGCACCGCAAACGCGATGGCACTGCGCAGCTGGCGATAGCGCGGCGTGTCGTAGATGGCGGCGTGGCCGCCCGCGACCGGCGCGATCTGCGGCAGCAGCTTCACGCCCAGGTAGGGCGTGAACACCACCGCCACCACCCACGAGGTGATGAGCGCAAAGCCGACGATCCAGAAGATGTTGCCCGCGTACTCGCCGGCGGTGGACTTGGCAAAACCCACCGGCAGAAAGCCGAGCACCGTGACCAGCGTGCCTGCCAGCATCGGCGCGGCGGTGTGGCTCCAGGCGTAGGCGGCGGCTTGAACGCGGGCCATGCCTTCCTCCATCTTCACCACCATGATCTCGATGGCGATGATCGCGTCGTCGACCAGCAGGCCGAGGGAAATGATCAGCGCGCCCAGCGTCACGCGGTCGAACACCCGGTCGGTGAGCAGCATGATCACGAACACGGTTGCCAGCGTGAGCGGCACCGCCGCCGCCACCACGATGCCCACGCGCCAGCCCATGCTCACGAGGCAGACCAGCATCACCACCGCCAGCGCGACGACGAACTTGAGCATGAACTCGCCGACCGCGCCGCTGATGTTGACGGCCTGATCGGTGATCTTGCTCAGGCTGATGCCGAGCGGCAGTTCGGCGCGGATCGCCTCGGCTTCGGCGCCGAGCGCGCGGCCCAGTTCCAGGCCGTTCCAGCCTTCCTGCATCACCACCGACAGCGCCAGCGCCGGCTCGCCGTCATGGCGGATCAGGAAGGTGGCCGGGTCTTCATAGCCGCGCGTGACGGTCGCCACATCGCCGAGCCGCAGCACGCGACCGCCGGCCGCGACCGGGATGTTGCGCAGGCTGGCCAGATCGTCGGGCACGCCGTCGAGCCGCAGCACGGCTTGCGGACCGCGCGTCTCGATGCTGCCGGCCGGCGTGACCGTGTTGTGCTGCTGGAGCGCCGCGAACAGCTCGCGCGCGGTGATGCCCAGCGTGGCCAGCCGCTGCCACGAGAACTCGACGAACACGCGCTCCGGCCGCTCGCCGACGATGTCGACCTTCTTCACGCCGGGCACGCGCAGCAGCCGCTGGCGCAGCGGCTCGGCTTCGCGCACGAGATTGCGCGGCGCCAGACCCGGCGCCTTCAGCGCATAGAGCGCGAAGGACACGTCGGAATACTCGTCGTTGACGAAGGGGCCGAGCACGCCGCGCGGCAGCTTCAGGCCCTGGTCGCCGAGCTTCTTGCGCGCCTGATAGAACTGCTCGGGCACGGCGGCCGGCGGCGTGCTGTCCTTGAGCGTGAGCGTCATCAGCACGAGGCCGGGCCGCGCGATGGTTTCGACCCGGTCGTACCAGCGCAGCTCCTGCAAGCGCTTTTCGAGCGGCTCGGCGACCAGGTCCTGCATCTCTTTCGCGCTGGCGCCGGGCCAGGCCGCGCTGACCGTGAGCAGCTTGATGGTGAAGGCCGGATCCTCGGCGCGACCCAGCTTGAAGAAGGCGAACAGCCCCGAGCCTGCGAGCACGAGGATGAGGAAGAGCGTCACGGCGCGTTCGCGCACCGCGAGCGCCGACAGATTGAAGCGGTTCATTGCGCCACCGCCTTCTCGGCGCCGAGGCGCACGTTGTCGCCGTCGTGCAGCAGATGGGCGCCGAGCGCGACCACCGTGTCGCCGGGCGCGAGGCCCTGCGACAGCAGCACGCTGTCGGCGCCGAGGCGGGCGACGGTCACCGGCCGGAAATTCACGCGCGCGGCGGCACGGTCGACGACGAACACGCCCGGACCGGGGCCGGCGTCGTGCAGCGCGCCGATCGGCACCACCACGCCGGGCTGGTGGCCCAGCGCAAGCCGCAGGCTCACGGTGCTGCCGATCGGCGCCTCGGCCGCCGCGCCGCCGAGCGTGTAGCGGGCGGCAAAGCTGCGCGTGCGCGGATCGGCGGCGGCGGCCAGTTCGCGCAGGGTGGCGCTGCCTTCGGCGCCGCCCCAGACGCTGGCCTGCGCGGTCGAGCCCAGCGCCGGCCGCAGGCCCTCGGGCAGATCGACGCGGGCTTCGCGCGCGCCGTCGCGGGCCAGCCGCAGCACCGCGTCGCCGGCCTTCACTACCTGACCGGGCTCGGCCAGCGTGGCCAGCACCACGCCGTCGGCATCGGCGCGCAGCTCGCTGTAGCGGTCGGCGTTGAGCGCGACCTCGGCCTGGGCCTGAGCGGCGGCGAGCCGGGCGCGCGCGCTGCGGTCGGCGGCGCGGGCCGCGTCGAGCGTTTGCGCCGACACGGCGCCGGCTTCGACCAGGCCGTCGAGCCGGGCCAGATCGGCGGCGGCCTGCTCGGCCTGGGCATGGGCGGCGCGCACCAGCTCGCGCTGGGCGGCGGCGCCGAGGCCGACGTCGCTGGCGTCGAGCCGCATGAGCAGGTCGCCGCGCTTGACGCGCTGGCCGGCGTCGACGCGGCGCTCGACCACCTTGCCGTCGATGCGGAAGCCCAGATCGCTCTCGACCCGCGCGGCGACCACGCCGGTAAAGCTGCGCTCGACCGCGCCATCGGCGACGGCGCGCGCCAGGCTGACCAGCGGCGGCTGGGTGCGCGGATCGGCCGGCTCGCTGCTGCCGCAGCCGGCAAGCGCCGACAGCAGCGCGAAGGCGCCGGCGGTCATCGGCCAGGCCGGTGCGCGACGCGGAAAACGGATGGAAAACATGGCGGGCTCCTCGAACGGTGGAGCCCATGTTAGTTAACGAGTTAAGAAAACGTCAACTCATAACTTGCGAAGCGGCAGCGCTAGACCGACAGGCTGCGCAGCACCAGGCCGACGATGGCGGTGCAGGCTTCCTGCAACTCCTCGGGCTCGCGCTGCTCCAGCATCATCGGATGGGCGAACAGCCACATCGCCTCGTCGATGCCGCTGCACACCTCGTCGAGCGGCGTCTTGCGCTCGAACTCGCCGCTCGCGCGCCCGTCGCTGACGATGCGCCGGATCGCGGCCTGCTTGGCGAGCTTGTAGCGCGGTACCGAGCCCCATTGCGTCTCGACCGCCACCAGCACGATGTCGTGCAGCTTGCGTTCGTTGAAGAACAGTTCAAGCCCTTGATCCAGCACGGTTTTGAACAGCTTGCGCAGGCGCTTGGTGGCGCTCTCGTCGCTGCTCGCAACCGCCTCCATCGCATCGATGATGCGGCCCAGCGTCATGCTGCAGATGGCTTCGCCGATGGCCTGCTTGGACTCGAAGAAGCGGTAGAGGTAGGCGCTCGACACGCCGATTTCCTTGGCGATGTCGGCGACCGAGGTCTTGTCGTAGCCGTAGCGGCGGAAGTGGGCGTCGGCGACGGCGATGATCTGCTCGCGCCGTTCGTGCTGGGCCGGGCCGCGCTGGCCGCTACTGTCGGCCTGCGCTGGAATGTCGGAATCGGTCATGGGGGGTCTGGTGGGTGGAATCGGGCTTGGCAGTTTCGATGAGTTATGAAAACATGAATTCATAACCAACGCTCGGAGTTGCCGTCATGTCTATCGCCGTTCATTTTCCCCCGCGCCTGCTGCCGCTGCTGGCGACGGCCTTGCTGTCGGCCTGCGCGGTCGGGCCGGAGCATGTCGCGCCCGAGCTGCCGCGCGTGGCCGAGGCGTCGGCGGCGGCGCGGGTTGCCGCGCGCGTGGCCGCGCCGGCGCCGCCGCTCGACCGCTGGTGGACCGGCTTCGGCGATGCCGATCTCGACCGCGCGGTCGAGCGGGCGCTGTCGGCCAGCCCCACGCTCGAACAGGCGCTGGCCCGCGTCGATCAGGCGCGCGCCGGGCTGGGCGCCGCCAATGCCGCGCTGCTGCCGGCCGGCGACGCGGGCGCCTCGGCGGCGCGCGCCCACACCACGCAGCAGGACGCGCTCGGCCGCGTGCGCACGGCGCTCGGCGACCGTTCGCGCGACAGCAGCCTGTACGCGCTCGACGCCCGGGCGCAGTGGGAGATCGATCTGGCCGGCGGCCTGCGCCGCAATGCCGAGGCGGCGCGCGCCGATTACGCCGCCACGGCTGCCGACGCGACCGCCGCGCGGCTCGCGGTCATCGCCGCCACCGCCGACGCCTATGTGCTGGTGCGCACGCTCCAGGCGCGGCTGGCGCTGGCGCGTGAGCAGGTCGACACGCGCACGCGGCTGGTGGCGCTGGTCGAGCGCCAGGTGGCGCGCGGCATTGCGCCGCAGCGCCAGCTCGATGCGGCGCGCGGCGCGCTCGCCGAGATCGCGGCCAGCGTGCCGGTGCTCGACGCCGGCCTCGACGCCAGCTTTGCCGCGCTCGACCTGCTCGAAGGCGAGCCGGCCGGCAGCGCGCGCGTTGAGCTGGCCGCAGCCCAGCCGATCCCGGCGCCGCCCGGCATCGACAGCGCCGGCGGCACCGCCGCGATGCTGCGGCGCCGGCCCGACGTGATCGCCGCCGAGCGCCGGCTGGCCGCTGCCGACGCGCGCATCGGCGTGGCGCTGGCCGACTACTACCCCAAGCTGTCGCTCGGCGCGCTGGTCGGCAGCACGACCACGCTGGCCGGCAATCTGCTGGCGCCGGGCGCGGGCGTGGCCCAGGCCAGCGCCGGCCTGCGCTGGCGACTGTTCGATTTCGGGCGCGTCGATGCCGAGGTGGCGGCGGCGCGCGGCCGGCGCGCCGAGGCGCTCGCGGCCTGGCGCCAGACCGTGCTCGGCGCCACCGGCGAGGCCGAGTCGGCACTGTCGGCGCTGGTCAACAACGAGGCGCGGCTGCAAGCGCTGGCCGACGGCGAGACCGCCGTGCAGCGCGCCCGCGCCGCGACCGCGCTCGCGTATGAACGCGGCGTGGTCGCGCTGAGCGAAGTGCTCGATGCCGACGAGCGCCTGCAACGCCTGCGCGACGGCGTGATCCTGGCGCGCTCCGACAGCGCGCGCGCCGCGATCGGCTCGTTCAAGGCGCTTGGCGGCGGCTGGCAGGCGCAGTGAGCCCGCGCCGGCCGGTCGCCGGGGCCGGCTTCAGCCGCGCTGCCGCTTGAGCTGGCGCCGCCGCAGCAGCGCCAGCGCGCCCAGGCTCAGGCCCATCAGCGTCAGCGCATCGGGTTCGGGCACCGGCGACAGCGTGAAGCTGTCGAGCGTGGTGGTGAACCGGGTCGGATCGAGCGCCGTATAGGCCTCGGGCGCCGAGAAGCTGATGCTGTCGATGTTGGTCCAGTTGAAGCTGACGAGCTGGGCCGTGGTGCCGAGCGCGATGTCGGCGCTGTAGACCACCTCGCCATTGCGCAGCCCCTGAAAGGTCTCGACGCCGGCGCTGTACACCCGGCCCAGATAGGCGCTGTTGAAATTGAACGCGCCGGTGGTGCTGATGAGCATCGCGCCGAGGCCGAACGAGTCGTAGGCCACGTTGGGCGAGCTGGCCGTGCCGGCGGCAAAGCCACCGGTCGAGGCCAGCACCAGCGGATTGCTGCCGGTCACGTAGTTGAGGTTGAGATAGTTGAAGCCGGCATAGCCGTCGGGCACCACGGTGTCGACCGGGGTTTCGGTCGGCAGGCCGTTGATGACCGTGGTGGTCGTGCTGGTGGTCGGCAGATCGTCGAAACCGACGACGGTGGCGCCGGCCTGGGCGGCCAGGGCAAGGCCGGCCAGCGCGATGGCAGCGTGAAGCGTTTTCATGGTTTGGGTCCTCGGCGTGGTGAAAGCGGGTGCGGCGTCAAAAGCTGGTGCCGAGCTGGAACAGCAGGCGCTGGCGGCTGCCGGTCGGCTCGCTGGCGGGGCGCGGGCCGATGGCGCGGGCCCATTGCAGCTGCATCAGCGCCGGGCCCCAGTCGGCGCGCCAGGCCAGGCCGGCGTCGCTCAGACGGCTGCCGTCGGGCGCCGCGCTCCAGAGCTTCTGGCTGCGCACCCGGCCGCTGTCGGCGAACACGCCGATCCAGTGCGCGGCCGGGCCGAGCGCCGGCAGCGCGCGGCGCAGCGTCGCGCTGGCGAGCCAGCCGTTGTCGCCGCTGATCCATTCGCGATAGGCGCGCACGCCGTTGGCGCCCGAGGCGGCGAACTGCTCGCTCGCATCCAGGTTCTTGCCGTGCAGCGCCTTCTGGCCCGACAGCTGGCCGACCACGGTCCAGCCCGCCAGCGGCTCGATGCTGCCGCCGAGATTGGCGGCCAGCCGCGCATAGCTGCCGGCGGTGTCGGCGCCCTTGCGGTTGTCGGCCAGCTGGGCCGCATCGTCGAAAGCCAGGTGGCCTTGCAGATAGCTGAGGCTGGCATTGCGGCGCGCGGGCCGGCCGAGCGCCTCGGCCCAGTCGTCATAGCCGAGCGTGAGGCTGCCGGTCTGGGCGCGCTTGGGCGTCCGGCTCTCGTCGGTCTCGACCTTGTCGACCAGATGGCGCGTGGCCAGGCCCAGCTTCAGGTCGATGCGGCTGTCGCGGCTGCGCAGCAGCGCCTGGGCCAGATTGACTTCGGCGCCATGCGATTCGCCGCTGGCGCGCAGCGAGTTGAATTCGGCGCCAAGCTCGTAAGTGGTCTTGCTCGCGGCGACTTCGGCACGCAGGCCGTCGCTGTTGAGCGGCAGCGAATAGGCGGCGCGGCCGCTGAGCAGCCGGCTGCCGGCCGCGACCATGGCGCTGGCCGAGAGCCGGTCGCCCAGCCCGAGCGGCGAGTTGACGCCGCCGCCCAGCCCGAGCCGGTTGTGGCCGGTGAAGCGCGAGCCGTAGTTGTCGCCGAGCGCATAGCCGTCGAAGCGCGGGCCGGCATCGACCTCGACCAGAAAGTCGCTGCTGCCGGCGGTTTCGCCGGGCCGCACCGTCACGCGCGGCAGGCTGGCGCCGGGCAGTTCGCCGGCCAGCAGCATGGCGCGTTCGAGCGCGGCACGGCTGACGGCGGCCTGGCTCTCGGGCAGGCGCTCGAACGGCGCGGCGATCAGGGAGTCGCGCACCGGCGTGGCATTGCGCACCGTCACGACGCCAAACCGGCCGGCCAGCACCTGGATCGTCAGCGTGCCGTCGCTCGCGTCCTGCTGCGGCAGATAGGCGCGCGCCAGCAGCAAGCCGTGGCGCCGGTAGAGCGCGGTGATGCGCAGCGCGGCGTCCTGCAATTGCGCAAAGCTCAGGTCGCGGCCGCGCAGGCTGGCGAGTTCGGCCTGGGCCTCGTCGTCGGCCACGCTCGCGTCGCCCTCGATGCGAAAGCGCTCGACATGCAGCGTGGCGCCGCCGGGCAGGGCCAGCGGCGCCTGATCGGGCTCGCCGATGCGCAGGCGCGGCGGCGTGCGCTCGACCGGCAGCCCTTGCGGCTGGCCTTCCTTGAGCGCATCGCCGATGCCGAAGCCGGGCGCGGCCGGCGCGGCGGCGGGCGCGTTCTGGGCTTGGGCGGCGCTGGCGAGCAGCAGCGGCGACAGGGCGCCGAGCAGCGCCGCGCGGCGCCGGAGTGGGAGGCGGTTGTTCTTGTTCACTGGGCGGATGCGGGAGAGGGAGGTTGCCGGGCCCGATCAGCGCGGCGGCTTCGGCGCTTCGTCGTCGTCGATCTCGTAGATCTGGCCGTTGACCTCGATGCGCGACACCGAGGCCGAATAGCCGCGCACGTTCTTGAACAGCAGGTTGGCGTCGAGCCGCGGAATGCGCAGCGCCGGGCCTTGCGCATCGAGATCGGCCGGCGTGCGCACGGCGGCTTGGCGGGCGTCGGCGGTCTGCTGCGCGCCGAGGGCGGCGGCGGTGCTGGCGCGGGCGGCGGCGGCCTGGGCGGCTGCGTCGGCGGCGGCGCGGGCTGCGGCTTCTGCGGCGGCGCGCGCGGCTGCATCGGCGGCGGCACGGGCGGCGGCTTCGGCCGCTGCCTGCGCTGCGGCTTCGGCAGCTAGACGGGCGGCTTCCGCGGCGGCGAGACGCGCGGCTTCCTCGGCCGCGAGGCGGGCGGCCTCCTCGCGCGCCAGCCGGGCCGCTTCCTCGGCGGCGAGCCGGGCGGCTTCTTCGGCCGCCACGTCGCGATAGCTGCTGTTGACGACGCTGCCCGGACCTTCGCCCACAAGCTTGCCGACCGCGCCGCTGGCGAGATGGACCGAGCCCGTGGCGCTGGAGTCGATGACGGCACCGCCGTTGTAGCCGACGAGTCCGCCGCCCACGCCTTGTGATGTCACATCGCCGCTGGCCGTGACTCCGCGCACTTCGCCGGATGTGTCTTCGGTGTCGTTGCCGGTCTGGACGAAATTGCTGCCGACCGCGCCGCCCGCATTGTTCTTTGCGGTGACATTGGCCGTCGTGCTGGCGCGGTCGATGATTCCGTAGTTCTGCCCGGCGATGCCGCCAGCATCGTTGCCGGTGGCCACCACAGTCACGGTCTGCCCGTCTGACCTCCCGACAGTCACATTGGTCAAGACGCCGCCGTTGGCGCCGACAAACCCGCCCACCGTCGAATCGCCAGTCACGTTGCCGGACGCCGACGAGTTGCTGATGTTGCCCCCGGCGTTGTTGCCGGCGAAGCCGCCGACCCAGCCGGCATTGCCGCTGGCGTAGACGTTCCCGCTTGCATGCGAGCCGGTGATGGTGCCGAAGGCGTTGTTGCCGACCAGCCCGCCTACATAGTCGAAGGCGTACTTCGACAGCACGGTCACATTGCTTGTGCTGTAGCTGTCGCTGATCGGAACTTCTGAGTTCTTGCCTACGAGGCCGCCAGCATTGTTTCCGATGGTCGACGTAAGGTTCCAGTAGATGGTGACCGGGCCCGTGGAGTAGCTCGACTCGATCCGGGTCTTGTAGTCGGGGGTATCCCAGCCGGTATCGTCCGCGCCTATCAGGCCGCCGACGTTATAGCCATTGGTGACGGTGACTGCGCCGCTGGCCCAGGTGCGTACAAGGCTGGTGCTCGATCCATATCCGACCAAGCCGCCAATGAATGCAATGGGCGTGTCGCCGCCAGTGGCTGTTACGGCACCGGTTGCATACGAGTCGGTGATGTTTCCGATGCTGCTTCCCACCAGACCACCGGCGCTGCCGCCGCTGGTGTTGGTGGTGAGCGTCACGCTCCCGGTCGCGTGACTGCCGACAATGCTGGTGTAAGGCCCTTGCGAGCCGACCAGTCCGCCGACAGTGTCGCTGCCGCTCACGGTCACGTCGGCCGAACTGTCGGCGATGAAGCCGTCGGACCTCAGAACAAGGCCGGCGGCACTCAATTTGCCGCTCGCTTCGCCGCTGGCGTGCGCATTGCTGACCAAGCCGGAGTTCTGGGCCAGGAGCGTCGCCGCGCTGCCCTGCGATGAACTGACCTTGGCGTCAACCAGTGCGATGTCGCGCACCACGCTGAGCGGTTCGTCGTACATGCCCCAGCCGACCTGGGCGATGAGGGCGACGGCAGCGTCCTGCTTGTCGGTACCGATCCTCAGCCCGGAAATCGTGTGCCCGAGCCCGGCCAGCGTGCCGACGAGCGTGCCGGCCAGAACCGAATCGCTCCAGGTCCGCCCCGACGCATCGATGTCGTTGGCGAGCGCGAAATTGCCGGTCGCCGTCAGGTCGGGCGCGACCGTCGCCGCCAGCTCGTCGAGGTTGTGGATCAGCGTGTACGGCGCGCCGTCGATGCTCAGCGCCGCATGCGCGCCGGGCAGCGCGATGGCTGCACCCTTGCTCATGTCGATGCCGTAGCCGCTGCCCGCATCGATGCTCAGGCTGGCCGCATCGCCGCTCGCGCCGAGCGGCGCCGCAAAGGCCACCGCGCCGCTCGCGCGCAGCCCCAGCGCCGTGTCGGCCGACCAGGCGACCGCATCGTTCAGCGCCAGATCGCCGGCCGTCGCGTCGAGCGCGATGTTGTTGCTGGCCAGCAGCCGGCCCAGCGTCGCGCCGGTGACCGTGCCGCCGCTGCCGACGGTCACGCTGTCGGCCGCAAGCGTCCAGCTGCCGGTCGCGCCCGCATCGGCATGTGTGCTGACGATGGCGCTGTCCGTCACCGTCACCGTCTTGCCGCTGGTGGCGATGCTGCCGCCGGCGCCGCTCGCGGCGCTGGCCAGCAGACTGCCGCCCACGGTCACCGCGCCGCCCGGCGCGCTCAGCTCGATGCTGCCGCGCAGCTCGTCGAGGCTGCGCGCCTGGAGCACGCCGCTGTTGTTGACCTGACCGGCCAGCAGCGCATCGGCTGCGCCGGCGGTCAGCACGATGCGTCCGCCGTCGGCCTGGATCGCGCCGCCGTTCTCGACCAGCGCCGCCAGCACGCCGGCGTCCACGCTCAGGCCGAGCAGGCTGTCGCCCTCGAAGCGCAGGGTCACGCGCTTGCCGGCCGCCAGCGCCACCGTGCCCTGGCTGGCCGCGATGCTGCCGGTGTTGCTCACATTGGCGCCGATCAGCGCCACATAGCCGCCGCTGGCCGCAGCGAGGCTGCCGGCATTGCTCACGCTGGCCCCCGAGCTGCCGCCGAAGCTGCGGCTGCCGGCGGCAAAGTCGGCCGGCAGCAGATCGAGCGTGCTGGCCACCAGACCGGCGGTGTTCACGCTCGCGCCCTGGCCAAACAGCACGCCATTGGCATTGACCAGAAACACCTGGCCATTGGCCGTGAGGCTGCCGTCGATGACGCTCTTTTCATTGCCGACCACGCGGTTGAGCGCGATGGCGCTGGCGCTCGGCTGGTGGAACACCACCGCATTGCCGGCGCCGATGTTGAAGCTCTGCCAGTCGATGCCGAGCCTGGCGCTGCTCTGTTCGATGACCACGGTTTTGGCGTCGCCGCCGATGGACGCGCTGCCCACGGTGACGCTGCCGCCGCTGGGCAGGCCGCCGGCCCGGGCAGCGGCCATGCCGCCGAGCGCGGCGGCCAGCGCCATGCAGAGGGTGCGCAGCACCGGAGCTCCGCGCGGGCGCAGTGCGCCGGGTCGTCCGTGCCGCAGGCTGCCGGCCGCAGCCGATTCGCTGCGCTCCCGGGTCTTGACCGCCGGTTGCGCAAGCTTTCGCCAGCTATTTCGATTCATGACGAACTCCCCGGCGCGCTGGATCACTTCGTATAGCAGTAGCGAAGAATGATTGCGGTCGCGGTCGGCGAGCTCAGGAAGGTGACGAAGCTGTTGCGCAGCGTGGTATCGGCGGCCACGGTATTGGCCGCGCTGCGCTTGAGCTTGACGCCCGCCTGAAGAATGGAAATGGCGGAATAGGTGTAATGCGAAGTGCCGGTATAGCTTTCGACACCGGTCGCACTGCGTTGGCAAACCTGGGATTTGGCGACAAAGCCGATCTTGTTGACGCCGTTCTTGACCGCGAGATAGGTGTTGTCGATGTTGTTGTAGACGCTGATGAGCGTGGGATAGGGATTGCTCGCCGTCGTGACATTGGTGGCGGTCAGGCTGAACGGCGCGACTTTCAAAACACCGTTATAGGAAGCGGTGCCATAGGGCGCGGCGCTGGTATCGGCCAATGCCACCGTGCCGTAAAGCGTATTGAAATTGGCCGGCAGGCCGGTGCCGATATTGACGCCGGCGGTGTTGGACCACAGCACCGGATAGCCGGTGGCGTAATTGAAGGCTGCACCGTCATCGACCAGCGGATACGAGGCGACGATGGTGGCCGGCCGGGTGGCATCGGCCGACAGGAAGATGTCGTAGCTGCTGGGGTTGATCGTCGTGGGGTAGCCGCTGGTGATGGCGCTCAGCAGCGTGCCGCTCGACCCGGACACGAAGGTGATGTTGTTGGTCGCGCCATAGGCCGTCTTGTAGGCCGTGATGATGTCGGCGAGCGGCGCTGCGAAATTGGCCGCGACCGCGATCTTGATGCTCGCCGCATTTGCACCATTGCAGCCCAGCGCGGCAATGACCAAGGCGCTTGCGAGCGCCAGTTGCTTCTTCTTGAAATTCATGGGATTTCGCCTTTGGAATTGGCGGTGCGGTCAAATGAACCCGCGCCGCATTTGCTGCCGATGTGAAATCAATGTCGCGCCAGATGAATGGAGCGGAAATGCAGGCGACCGGGTCGGCGCCCACCTTGCCGGGATTGACGACGCAATCGGCCGCAATGCCGGCTGAACAAAGACGCAATCGCCAGTGGCCCCGGCAAGTCGGTCTGGCCGCCTTGACTGATCTTTCTATATTGCTTCAGATATAACGTAATGCAACGGCCATGCCATGAAGTCAGACAATCGGGCAGAGCGCGATCCTTGCGCTGTTGCGGCGGCGGGTGCCGGGCTGAACGGTTACATTGCGGAGAGGAACGGAGCGATGAGGCGAGAAGTGCGGGCCAGCTGCCGCGTTGCGTTATGTATGCAAGGCTACAAAAGCAACAAATCAGCCATTGCGGCTGCCTTGCAAAATATAGGAATGGGTATTGCGGAATCGATGTCAGGCATCGATCCGTTTTAGTACGCGAAGCGATGAGCGCTCCGCGCCGGACGACGGCGGCGACCAGCTCAGAGATGGGGAGCGGAGATCGGCTGCGCGACTAGCCGGGGAGCGGCTCCAGCGCCAATTCGCCGAAGTCGCGGATCGAAAGGTCGCCGGAGGCATTCAGCATGTTCTGAGCGATGCCGCGCTTCCACTCCAGCAAGCCGTGCAACACCTCGTCGAAGGACTTGAAGCCGGTGCCGGTGACGCTTGGGTAGTAGACCGTCACATCGCGTTGCTGGCCGATTCGGTAGGCACGGTCGGTGGCCTGGTCTTCCTTGGCCGGATTCCATGTGCGCGTGAAGTGCACGACATGATTGGCCTGCTGGATGTTGACCCCGAAGCCCACCGCCAGCGGCGACAGGATGATGACGTTGAAGCCGGTCGCACGCTGGAACCGATCGATCAGCTTCTGGCGGCTGTTTTCCACATCGAGCGAGGCCGAGGTGGCACCGTTGACCACATGGGCGTCGAGCTGGAAGCGCTCGCGCAGCACCCGCTGCAACAGGGTTTGCAGATCGAGGAATTCGCAGAAAACGATTACCTTCTCGCCCGGCCCGTCGACCGAGCGCTGGCGCAGTTGCTCCAGCAGCTCGACCAGCCAGCGCAGCTTGGGCGAGTCGTCCAGCAGCTGGGCGAGCGGCATGCGCAATGCGCTGTCGGGCTCCTGCCAGTACGGATCGGAGCAGATGCGGCGGATGCTGTGCAGCGTCTGGAGCTGGGCTGCGGGGTCGCTGTCCTTCTGGCGCTTGAGCGTTTCGAGTGCGGCCCAGTACATCGTCAGCTGGCGTTGCGACATCGGCAGCGCGCGGCAGGCATCGTCGACCAGCTTGCGCGGCAGGATCTTGCTGGCCACTTCCTGCTTGGTGCGGCGCAGGGTCTGCGGCTCGATCAGGTCGCGCAGTTCGCGCACGCGGGCCTGCTGTTCTTCGGTGCTGGCCTCGATCGGCTGGCGATAGCTGCGGCTGAAATGGCTCAGCGCGCCGAGCAGCCCGGGCTGGATGAAGTCGAACAGGCACCACAGGTCGGCCAGCGAGTTCTCCACCGGCGTGCCGGTGCAGGCCACGCGGAACCGCACTTTCTGCTTCTTGGCGGTACGCGTGACCATCGCGCCGGGGTTCTTGATCTTCTGGGCCTCGTCGCAAACCATGATCGACCAGGGCTGGAGCGCCAGCGTGAATTCCAGGTCGCGCAGGGTTTCGTAGGTGGTCAGCACCACGCGCGCATTGCCGATCCAGCCCTTGCGCAACAGCTTGCCGACCTGCTGGTCGGCCAGTTCGGCATCGAGCTCGCGCTGCGGCACGCGCAACTCGCGCAGCGTCGCGCCGTAGAGCGTCAGCAGCGGCAGGGCGCCTGGCTGGAAGAACTTGTCGATTTCGGCGCGCCAGTTTTCGAGCAGTGCGAGCGGTGCCACCACCAGCACCGGGTCGAGCCCGGGTTCGCGCTCGATGCACCAGGCCATGAAGCTGAGCAGTTGCAGCGTCTTGCCCAGCCCCATGTCGTCGGCCAGCAGGGCGCCACGGCAGGCCTGCGGCGAGTGGCGCCAGAGCTGCTGCAACCAGGCGATGCCGTGGCGCTGATGCGGCTTGATCTCGATTTCGGGGCGCAGCGCTGCCGGCAGTTCGGGCACGGCGTCGGGCCCGACGGCCAGCAGCGTGCTGCGCTGCTCGGCATGCTCGACCTGATCGATGTTGGGCTTGACGATCAGCCGGGTGCGCGCCTGGGGATCGGGCTCGGGCGGTTCGGGCTCGAAGCGGGCGTCGTCGACCTCCCGGCGCGCCCGGGCGAGGCTGTCGACGGCACGCTGGGCAGCGTCGAGCGGAATGGGGAAGGGCGCGCCGGGCAGCTGAACTTCGCTGGCGCCGGCGGCGCGTGCTGCCGCCACGGCACGAGCGGCGGCGTCGATGTCGTCGGGCTCGAAGCTCACGAAACCGGTCTGGCCGCCGGCCGGCGAGCGCAGCGTGATGCGGTACATCACGTTGTGCGCAAACCAGTCGAGCTCGACCGCCTTTCTGGCCACCACCGGCACGGCATAGGGCTGTTCGACGCCGATCTCGGCGATCCGGTCGGAGTAGTGCGACAGGTCGAACAATTCGGCAGCCGACCAGGCCGGCGCCGCGCGCCACTCGGCTGCCCAGGCGCGCAGCTCGCGCAGCTGATCGGCGGTCTCGGCGACGATTTCCAGGTCGTTGCCCTGCCAGCCGCAGCACTGGTGGCCGGCATCGATGCGCGCTGCCAGCCGATCGCAGAAGCGCCCGAGTTCGGCCGCATCGGCAAACGGAAGCTCCTCGACGCTGGATGCGTCGCCGAGCAGCGATTCGACCCGCAGCAGCACGCCGGCGATGCCGCCCTGGGCATCGCGTTGCAGCAGCGGTGCAAACCGTTGCAGCGCCAGCCCGGACTGGGTCAGCTGTTCCTCGATCTGGGCCTGATCGAGCGCTTCGGCCGCAGCCGGGCCGAGCACCGCGCCGGGATTGCGCATGAAGGCTTCGGCACGCGCGCCCACCACGCGCCGGCCCGGCATGCGCTTGATTTCTTCCAGCACTCGCCTGACTGGCGCATCGAGCACCACCTTGGTCATCGAGTTGCCCGCCGGCACGTTGTAGACATCCTGCGTCGGCATGCGGTCGAACTGTTCCAGCCAGCCCGGCGGCGCATTGTCGAAGCCGGGCACCACTTCGATGACCTTGTCGTCGCCGACCCGGCGCGCATTGAGATCGAGCCGCAGCTTGTCGGGCGTCAGCACCACCGTCTTGTCGAGGTAGTCCGACATCGGCGCATGCGATGCCACCGCCCAGCGCCGCAGCTGGCCCCAAGCGCGCTCGTTGGCGGCCGGGCTGCGCTCGGCGGCCGGCGTGGCGTGGAACTGGCGCAGCTGCTGGAGCAGCGCCCAGACCGGCTGCGCCAGCAGCCGCTTGCTGCCGTCGATCTCGGCCACCGCGCCGGCGAGTTGCGGCGACTGGCGCAGTGGCAGTCCCGCGCCGTCGACCCAGCGCTCGATCGCCACCACAAAGTCGGCATCGCCGAGCGAGCCGCGCGACACCAGCTCGGGCCGATGCCCGGACAGCGGCGGAATGCCCAGGCGCGGCGCCGCATCGGCATGGACCGGATCGGCCAGCAGGGCATAGACGTTCTTCCACGGCAGCAAGAAGTGGCTGCCGTGCAGCTCGCCGCAATTGTCGAGAAACAGCTGGCCCAGTCGCGCACCCAGCTGGGCCGCGCCGGGCTGGGCAAATGGCTCGGCCAGCCAGCGCTCGGCGTCGACGCCCGGCAAGCGGTAGCGAATGCCGTCGTCGGCGAATTGCAGATCGACCGCCGGCGCAATGCCCGGCGCCGGCACCGGGGCTGCCGGCGCGGGCGCGATGCGGGAGAACAGTTTCTTGAACATGCTGCGATTCACTCCTCGGCCGCGAGCCAGTAGCCGCGGCCGGGTTTGTATTTGAAACCCTGGCGGATCAATTGCAAAACCACGTCTGCATTGGCAACCGGATCGGCACGAACCCAGAGCGATCCACCCTTCGGCCGCAAATCCTCCACCGGAATCGAACTCGCTCGGCACCATTCGAGCAAGGCCCACAAGCCCTCATCGGCATATTTGTGCGCGGCGGTCGATTCGTGCGCCGAGCGCAGCGGCCGCGCCGAACCTTGCGGAACGGAAATTGCCGGCTCGCTGTAATGGCGCGGTTTGCCATCGGGCCAGAAACCGATCTTCGGGCAGATGGCCTGATCGAATTTGCTTTCCCAGGAACTGGCGTGTGAATAACGCTCGGCATTGCTGCGTGGCTTCAACACATAGATATCGAGCTGGCGCTGATCCAGATTGCCCGTGAACTTGTCGACCGGAATGGCAAAGCAGGCATTGCCGGTCACGCCAAATTCAATCAGATACCAGCTGCCGATCCGCATCACGAAAGCATTGTTCTCGCGCGTAGTGCTGCCGACCAATATCCGATCCTGTCCGGCCATGCGCGCACGCAATTGCCGGAATTCGGCGCTGCGGTTGTTGAGGGCATCGCTGCCGAGCACGAACCACATCTGCTCGATGGCATCCGCGAAACGCAGCCAGTAATCGAGCCGGCGGGTATCGCTGCGGCCGCTGTCGGACAGCAATTCAAAAAAGTCGTGGATCAGCCGGCGCTTGAGCCAGCCGTCGACCATCTGGCGCGCCGCTTCGTCCTGCACCCAGGCATCCCAGGCGGTGCGCCTGAGCCAGGGATTGCCGATGTGCTCGACGGCCAGATCGCGCAGGCGCGGATGTTCGGGACGCTCGCTGGCGCGCCGGTAGCGCCTGAGCAATTCGGCCAGCACATCGCGCCGGGTGGCGGCGCTGGGCTGCAAGTCGGTCAGGCCGGCGGCGAGCTTGAGCGCTTCAGGCAGGGCCAGCTTGAAGGCCGGATCGGTGCGCCGGCAGATGTCGCGCAGATAGGCGTGGATCACCTCCTGCCACAGCCACGACTGGCGGCTGACGCCAAGCTCGGCGCAGACGCTGGCGAACTGGCTCGACTCGCCGTGATGCAGATCGGCCACATAGGGTGCGCAGGGGTCGTCGCCGAGCAGGCTCCGATGCTCGACCAGCATCAGCACCCAGCCCGGCGCGGCCCGGCCGCCGACCGACGTGGCCACGATCGACAGGCCGGCCGACAGATAGGCCCGCAGCGACCGGAAATTGCGCTCGGTGGCCGGACCCGGCGACTCGATCCGCTCGAAGCTGAAATACGACTGGAGCAGCGCCTGATAGCAGCGCCGGAAGCGGCGTGGCTCGCTGCGCTGCCGGTCGACATCGCCCAGCACCCGGTCGATCTGGCCGGGCTCGTCGATCAGCCGCAGGCCGCCATTGCGCGGCGCCAGCGTCAGGCCGTAGCACAGGTATTTGAGCTGGTTGAAACCGGCCGGCGGGCGGCCCTGGCGAAACGCGGTCACCACATCCTGGATGCTGGCCAGCGGCGGCGCCGAGGCCATGCCGTCAAAGCTGCGCTCGACCTTGCGCAGCACCTGCGTGAAGGCCTGCGGATCGCCCCAGGGTGTGGCGCCAAACACTTGTTCGGGCGCCATCGCAGCATCGAGCCGGCGCCGCAGCGCTTCGAGCTCCGGGCTCAGTGGTCTTGGATCGGGCATCGCTCTTGCGGGTTGAGCGCCGCATCGAGTGCGGCTTCATCGACGCCGGCCGGCGCGGCGCCAGCCGCCTCCAGTTGTCGCTCGTCGCGGGTCTTGAATTCGAGCTTGAACTCGATGCGCCGGCTTTCGGCCGGGTTGTCGCGCAGCGAGTTGAACGAAGCGCCGCCGACGAAAAAGCGCTGGGCAATCATGCGGCGGTCGTCGCTGCCGAGCGGCGCGTCGGGTGGCGCGGCGGTGAGCAGGGTGCACAGCACCCGCTCCGAGCGTTGCAGGCTCAGATTCAGATTGAACAGATAGCTGCCGCTGCGGCTGGCATAGCCCTCGACCACGGCGCGCTTGAACCAGTGCTTGCCGGCCTCGCTGCTGCGCAGCCGGTCGAGTAGCAGCGGCGTGAAGCTGCGCAACAGCGCGTTCTGGGCCGGCGATAGCGTGTTCTGGCCCTCGCGTTCAAAGGTGGCGCGCGGACCGAAGTCGATGGTGGTGCCGACGACCTTCACGCCCTCGAACTGCGCCGCGACCAGCCTGACCTCCTGCATCAGCGCTTCGATGTCGGCGTGGCGCTGGGCCTCGCCGCGGTCGACCTCGGAAATCTTCTTGGTCACGGCGAGCAGGGCGACGCTCATCACCACCAGAAACAGCACCATCAGCGCCGACATCAGATCGGAGAAGGAAATCCAGAACGGCTTTTCGCCGTCGTCGCGCGGCTTGCGCGCCACCGGTGTTTGCAGATTCAGCATGGCTCAGGCCCTTGGGCTCAGGGACGGCGCGGCAGGCCGTCGAGCGTGTCGCCCAGATCCTGAATCGCGCCGCGCAGCGCTTCGACCGCCTTGCCCAGCTCCTGATGGAAGCTGGCATTGCCCTGGCGCAGGGTTTTTTCCATGCCGCTGGCAAATGCCGCGTGGCTGGCGACCAGGGTGTCGCTCACGCTCTTGAGATAACTGTCGGCCTGGGTCTGGGCCTGGGCCAGCTTGCCGGCTGCCGACTCCAGGCTGCCGACCAGCTGGGTGTTCATGCCGGCGTCGCGGCGTACGCCGTCCACCAGTGCGCGCAGCTCGCTCACCATGCCGGCCACGGCGCTGCGGGCTTCGCGCTGCTCGCCGAGGGCTTGCTGGGCGGCAGCGGTCACGTTGGCGAGCGATTTGGCCGCTGTCGTCAGCGACTCGATGCCGGCATCCACCGCATCGGCGGCCGAGCTCATGGCATTGAGGCTGGATTCCAGCCGGATCGAGGCGCCGTTCAGCCGCTCGGCGCCGCTGGCCATGCGGCCCACGTTTTCGTCCACGCCGCTGCGCATGCGCTCGACCGACGTCTGCATGGTCTGGGCGGCGGCCTCGACTGCCTGGGCCAGCGCGCCGAGCTGCTTGCCCTGGGCCGCGAGCGCCTGCTCGGCTTCGGTCGCCAGCTTCTGGGTGCGTTCGGCCACGTCGGCATTCGAGCGCTCGGACTGTGCCTGGAGCTGACGCACCAGCGCAGCACTGGTTTCGCCGAGCTCCGCAAAGGTCTTGACCATCAGCTCGGCGGTCTGGCCCTGGCCTTCCTGAACCATGCCGCGCAGCTGATCGACGAAGGTCAGCATCCGCGCATCGCTCTCGGCCTGGCGCGCGGCCATGCTTTCCATCAACGCCTCCATGCGCAGTGCCATCTTGTCGGCCGCGCCCGAGCCGGCCTGCTCGATGCGCCCGGCCAGCTGGTCGAAGCGCTGCGCCGTGGTCTGCATGGTCTGCGCGGTTTCCTTGAGCAGCTCGCTCATGCCCGACAGCTGGCCGCCGAACATGCCTTCCATGCGGCTGGCGAAGCTGGCCAGCACATCGGTGAGCAGCCGGTTGACCGCATCGCCCTGCTGGCTGCTCACGTTCTTGACCGCACCCGAAATCTCTTCCAGCGGCGCCTTGAGTCCCTCGGTGATCGAGCTGGCAATGGTCTGCGCCATCTGCGCGCTGCTGGCGGTGAGGGTGGCCATCTGCCGCTCGGTCAGCTCGGTGAGGATGGTCTTCAGATCGCTGACCAGGGCCTCCTTGATGTGCATGGCCTGGGTCGCCGAGGTCTCGCTGGCGTTGGCCAGACGCTGGAGATATTCGGCGCCGGAACCGCTTTCGAACAACTCATCGATGGCGCCGCAAAGCTTTTCGACTGCGGCATAACAATGATTGATCCACCATTTCTCGATGCCGGTCGCCAGGATGGCCAGAAAGATCGCCGAGGCTGAAACGATGAATGCATGACCGACGGCATCGAGCAATGCCTTGAGGCTTGCGCCGACTTGTTCCGGCTCGACAGCGGCATCGAAGCCCTGGAGTCCGTGAATCAGTCCAAAAAACGTGCCGATGATTCCCAGCCCGGTCATCAGGCCGGGCAAATGCTTGAAGAATTCTGAGTTGATGCGTGAGTCGATCAGGACCGATTCATTGAAGAAGGTGCTGGCAAGCGCAGTGGCACGCCAGCGCGAAACCACGAGCATGCCATCGGCGGACAGCGTCTTTTGCGGATCGAGCGTGTGCTTGTATTCATGCCAGCAATGCCGCAGCGTTTCCGATTGCTTGAATGCACTGTCGATCCGATCCATATCCACAGGGCTGCCGCCGGTGGCCGATGAAGCGAGCAGCTGGATTGCCTGGCTCAGTTCCCGAAACGTACGCCGAGCGGGAAGCAGAAAGTAGCCAATGAATGCAATCGACAAGGCGGCAAGAAATGCACCGATGATCCAAGGCACTGCGCTGAGAAAAAATTCGGACATGAATTCAGGCTGACGAATAAAGGTTAGGCAATTGCGCACAAATTGAAGTCGAAGGGGGATGAATCGCTTGCCGACTCATCCCCCTTCGCGTTTCGTGCCCGGAAATGTACGCGAAACCTTCCGCAATTCCCCGCCGAACCTCATCGAATCGCCGCGTTGGCGCAATCAAACGATGAAGATGTCCCCCGCCGTCACCGTCGCGCCGCCGAGCAGCGTGGCGACCAGCACCGCCGCATGCGCGCCCGTGCCGTCGTCGTCGTAGAACAGCTTGCCGCTGGCGGCGTCGAAGATGACGCGGTCGCCGGCATCGAGCGCTGCCTTGCCGGCGACGAAGGCCGCGGCATCCAGCGCGCCGACCGAGCCCAGGGCCGAGTAGGCGCTGCGCGCGAATTCGAGCCGGTCGTCGACCGAGCTGAAGTCGGTGATGCGGTCGGCATTGGTCGTGGCATCGGCGGCAGTGGTGAAGCGGAAGGCGTCGAGCCCGGCGCCGCCCGCGAGCGAGTCGAGGCCGGCGCCGCCGATCAGCGTGTCGTCGCCGAGGCCGCCGAGCAGCGTGTCGGCGCCGCTGCCGCCATCGAGCAGATTGGCCGCCGCATTGCCGGTGATGCGGTTGTCGAGCGCATTGCCGCTGCCGTCGATGGCGGCGCTGCCGGTGAGCACCAGCCATTCCAGATTGGCGCCGAGCTTGAAGCTGACCGAGGCCTGCACCGTGTCGATCTCGTCGGCCACAGTTGACGAATCGCTGACCACGTCGCCGAGCGAATCGACCACATAGGTATCGGCGCCGGCGCCGCCCATGAGCGTGTCGTTGCCGGCGCCGCCGTTGAGCACATTGGCCGCCGCATTGCCGGTGATGCGGTTGTCGAGCGCATTGCCGGTGCCGTTGATCGCATCGCTGCCGGTCAGGAACAGGGTCTCGACATTGGCGGTGAGCTTGTAGCTGACGCTGGCGCGCACCACGTCGATCTCGTCGGTCAGGGTCGAGGTTTCGCTGACCAGATCGCCGGCCGAGTCGACGTAATAGATGTCGTTGCCGAGGCCGCCGATCAGCGTGTCGGCGCCGGCGCCGCCGTTGAGCGTGTTGTCGGCGGCGTTGCCGGTGATGCGGTTGTCGAGCGCATTGCCGCTGCCGTTGATCGCGTCGGTGCCGGTGAGCAGCAGGTTCTCGACATTGGCGCCGAGCGTGTAGCTGATGGATGAGCGCACGGTGTCGATCTCGTCGAGCGCGGCCGAGGCTTCGATGACGACATCGGTGCTGGCATTGACCGTGTACACATCGTTGCCGCTGCCGCCGTCGAGCGTGTCGCTGCCGGCGCCGCCGTCGAGCGAATCGTTGCCGGCGCCGCCGATCAGCAGGTCGTTGCCGGCGTCGCCGCTCAGCACGTTGTCGGCCGCGTTGCCGGTGAGCGTGTTGGCCAGCGCGTTGCCCGAGCCGTTGAGCGCGCCGGCGTCGAGCACCAGGTTTTCCACATAGCTGCCGAGCTTGATGCTGACGCTGCTGCGCACGGTGTCGGTGCCGCCGCCGGCCACTTCGGCGATGGCGTCGTCGGCCGAGTCGACGAAGTACAGGTCGTCGCCGGCGCCGCCATAGAGCGAGTCGTCGCCGCTGCCGCCGTCGAGCGTGTCGTTGCCGTCGGCGCCGAACAGCCGGTCGTCGCCGCTGCCGCCGGCGAGCGCATCGTTGCCGGCACGGCCTTCGAGCCGGTCGGCGCCGGCACCGCCGTCGAGCCGGTCGTCGAACGAGCCGCCGTAAAGCGTGTCGGCGCCGTCGCCGCCGCTGCGCACCAGGGCGCCGCCGTTGGCCAGCGTGAAGCTGGCGCTGGCCGTGCCGCCGTCGGGATCGGTCACGCCGATCTCGACGAGGTAGCTGGCGACGCTGCCCGCCGGCGCAATGCCCGACAGCACATGCGTGGTGGCGTCATAGCCGAGCCAGCTCGGCAGCGGCTGGCCGCCGTCGACGGTGACGCTGAAGTTGAGCGCGGCATCGCTTTCCACATCGCGCGCCACGTCGTCGAGATCGATGCTGAAGAGCAGATCGCCGCTGTCGAAGTAGAGCTTGTCGGCCAGCGTCAGCACCGGCACGTCGTTGACCGGCGTCACCTCGAAATGCACCTGGCGCGTGGCCAGGCTGCCTTCATCGTCGGCCACGGTGTAGCTGAACACGCTGCTGCCGTTGGCATCGGCCGTGGGCGTGAACAGCAGGCCGGCGAGCTGGCCGGCGCCGATCCATTGCCCGGCCGCGAGTGCCGTGCCGTCGGCCAGCGTCAGGCTGCCGCCGGCCGGCAGGCCGTCGATGCGCACGCTCGGCGTGCCGCCGTCGGCGTCGGCGGGTGCGGTCAGGCCGAGCGGCGTGGCGCCGGCGTCTTCCAGCAGCGTGACGGTCTTGTCGTCGGGCAGCGTGGGCAGCGCGGCATTGCCGACCAGCGGCTGCACCGCCTGCACGAAATTGGCGGCGCGCAGCGTGCCCGGTGCAATCCCTTGCAGCAGCGCCAGCGTGACAAAGCCGGCGCCGTCGGCCGCGCCAGTGGCGTCCACCTCCAGCACCGTGTCGCTGCCGGAGCCGGCCAGCCGCAGATGGCCGCTGGCGAAGGGATCGCTGCCGGCCGCGAGGCCCAGCTGACTGAGGATGGCCGACAGATCGAGCCGGTCGCCGCCCGTGCCGGCGGTGAAGTCGGTGACCGTCACCGGCGCCAGCCCGGCCTGCAAGGCGGCGAGCGACAGCCGCAGCGTGTCGCTGCCGGCGCCGGTGGTGACCGTGGCGCTGGCGCCGCCGTCGAGTGCCAGATCGATGCTGTCGCTGCCGGCACCGGCGTCGATGACCAGCGCGCTGCCGCTGGCCGCGATGCTGTCGTCGCCGAGGCCGCCGAGCACGCTCGTGCCGAGCGCGGCATGCAGCGTGAGGGTGTCGTTGTCGGCGCCGCCGTCGAGCAGGCCGCCGGCGCTGGCGCCGCCGAGGTAGTCGATGACGTCGTTGCCGTTGTCGCCGCGCAGCGTGTCGTTGCCGCTGCCGAGCAGGCTGTCGGCGCCGTCGCCGCCGCTGGCGCTGTCGGCATCGGCCAGGCTGGATGGATTGGCCAGCGCATCGAGCGTGTCGTTGCCGGCGCCGCCGATCAGCGTGTCGTTGCCGCTGCCGCCGTTGAGGCTGTCGCGGCCGTCGCCGCCGTCGAGATAGTCGTCGCCGGCATCGCCGTTGAGGCCGGCGCCGGCGTAGTGCAGGCCGCTGCGGTCGGCCTCGAAGGCGGCCGTGTCGTCGCCGGCACTGCCGTAGACGGTGTCGTTGCCGGCGCCGCCAAACACCGCGTCGTCGCCGTAGTTGCCCATCAGCAGGTCGTCGCCGCCCAGGCCGAGCAGGGTGTCGCTGCCGTCGCCGCCGGCCAGCGTGTCGTTGCCGCCAAAGCCGCCGTCGAGCAGATCGTCGTCGCCCAGGCCGGCGAGGTAGTCGCCGCTGTCGCCGCCGATCAGGGTGTCGGCATCGAGGCTGCCGTTGATGCCGCGCACCGCGCTGTCGCCGGCCGGCGCGATCGCATCGACGAAATTGGCCGCGACAAAGCCGCCCGGCGCGGTGTTGGCCAGCTCGGCCACGGTGAGCCATTGCGTGCCGTCGGCCGGACCGCCGAGGTCGGCCTGCAACAGCGTGCCGCTGCCGCCCGCGACCAGCCGCAGCCAGCCGGTGGTGAAGGGATTGCCGTAGTCGTAGCCCAGCTCCGCCAGCCGGCCGAGCACGCCCGACAGGTCGATGCGGTCGCCGCCGGCGCCGGTGCTGAAGTCGGTGATGACGCTGGCGGCGAGGCCGGCCTCGACGGCACGCAGCGACAGCCGCAGCAGATCGCTGCCGGCGCCGGTCGTGACCGTGGCCGAGGCGTTGTCCCAGGCGGCCAGATCGATGGTGTCGGCACCGGCGCCGGCGTCGATGACCAGCGCCGCGCCCGAGGCCACGATGCTGTCGTCGCCCAGGCCGCCGATCAGCGTGCTGGCGTCGAGCGCGCCGGCGCCGGCCAGCAGGCTGTCGTTGCCGTCGCCGCCGTCCACGCTGAGCGCGGCGCCGCCGTCTTCGAGCGCGATGCTGTCGTTGCCGGCGCCGCCCAGCACCGTGCTGTTGCGCGCGCCGTGCAGGCTGATCGCATCGTCGTCGGCGCCGCCGTCGATCAGGCCGCCGCTCAGGCCGCTGCCGCTGTAGACGATCCAGTCGCTGCCGGCGTCGCCGCGCAGCGTGTCCTGGCCGCCGCCAAACAGCTGGTCGGCGCCGTCGCCGCCGCTGACCGAGTCGATGTCGGGCAGGCCGGCGGTCTCGTGATTGGCCCAGAGCAGGTCGTCGCCGCTGCCGCCAATGAGCGTGTCGTTGCCGGTGCCGCCGTCGATCTGGTCGCTGCCGCTGCCGCCGTCGATGAGGTCGTCGCCGGCATCGCCGTTGAGGCCGGCGGCGGCGTATTGCACGCCCTTGTAGATGTCGCCGAACCAGGCCACGTCGTCGCCGGCGCCGCCGAGCAGCGTGTCGTTGCCGGCGCCGCCGATGAGCACGTCGTTGCCGTCGCCGCCGTCGAGCGAATCGGCGCCGCCAAAGCCGAGCAGGCTGTCGTCGCCGTCGCCGCCGGCCAGGGTGTCGGCGCCGCCAAAGCCGCCGTCGAGCAGATCGTTGCCGCCCAGGCCGCTCAGGCTGTCGCTGCCTTCGGCGCCGAGCAGGCGGTCGGCGTCGCCGCTGCCGGCCAGCGTGCGCGGCGTGGTGATGCCGGTCGGCGCGATCGCGTCGACGAAGTTGTCGGCCTTGAAGGCCGAGGGCGCGAGGTTCTGGAACAGCGCCAGCGTGATCCATTGGCTGCCGTCGGCCGGCCCGCCCAGATCGGCCTGCAACAGCGTGCCGCCGTCCGCGGCCACCAGCTTGAGCCAGCCGGTGGTGAAGGGATTGCCGTAGTCGTAGCCCAGCTCGGCGAGCCGGCCCAGCACGCCCGACAGATCGATGCGGTCGCCGCCGACGCCGGCGGTGAAATCGGCGATGACGCTGGCGGCATGGCCGGCCTCGACGGCGCGCAGCGACAGCCGCAGCAGATCGCTGCCGGCGCCGGTGGTGACCGTGGCCGAGGCGTTGTCCCAGGCGGCCAGATCGATGGTGTCGGCGCCGGCGCCGGCATCGATGACCAGCCCGTCGCCCGAGGCCACGATGCTGTCGTTGCCGAGGCCGCCGATCAGCGTCGCGGCGTCGTTGGCGCTGCCGCCGGCCGCGATGCTGTCGTTGCCGTCGCCGGCATCGACGCGCAGGCCGCTGCTGCCGCCGAGCAGGCTGATGCTGTCGTTGCCGCTGCCGCCCAGCACCGTGCCGCCGAGCGCGCGCGTGATCGCAATCACGTCGTTGTCGGCGCCGCCGTCGACCAGGCCGGCGTACTGGCCCGCGCCATCGAAAGCGATCCAGTCGTCGCCGGCGTCGCCGCGCAGCGTGTCGTTGCCGCCGCCGCCGGAAATGAAGTCGATGCCGTCGCCGCCGCTGGCCGAATCGGCATCGGATTCGCCAAGGCCGCCGTGATCGACCGAGAGCGTGTCCTCGCCGGCGCCGCCGAGCAGGGTGTCGTTGCCGCTGCCGCCGTCGAGCCGGTCGGCGCCGTCGCCGCCGTCGATCAGGTCGTCGCCGGCCTCGCCGTTGAGACCGGCGCCGTTGTACTGGCGGCCCTTGTAGTCGCCGCCAAACCAGAACGCGTCGTCGCCATCGCCACCGCGCAGCGTGTCGTTGCCGGCACCGCCAAACAGCGCATCGTTGTCGGCGCCGCCGAGCAGCGAATCGGCATCGCCCATGCCGAGCAGGGTGTCGTCGCCGGCGCCGCCGTCGAGCGTGTCGGCACCGCCGCTGCCGCCGTCGAGGAAATCGTTGCCGCCCAGGCCGGCGATGCTGTCGCTGCCCGAGGTCGAGCGCAGTTCGGCGGTCGGCAGCAGGTCGGTGATGCTGTCGTCGCCATCGCTGCCGGTCACGCTGCGGCCGGCGGCGCTGCCGAACGGCGGGATGAAGTTGGCGCTGTAGTCGAAGGCGCCCGGCGCAACGCCGGCGAGGCGCGCCAGCGTGACCCACTGGCTGCCGTCGCCGGGGCCGCTCAGGTCGGCTTGCAGCAGCGTGTCGGCGCCCGACCCGGTCAGGCGCAGCCAGCCTTCGTTGAACGGATTGCCGTTGTCGAAGCCAAGCTCGGCCAGCCGGCCCAGCACCGGCGCCAGATCGAGCCGGTCGCCGCCGGCGCCGGCCGCAAAGTCGGTCACGATGCTGGCCGCATGGCCGGCCTCGATGGCGCGCAGCGACAGCCGCACGGTGTCGCTGCCGGCGCCGCCGCTCACCGTGGCCGAAGCCGCGTCGCCGAGCACGATCAGATCGGCGCCATCGCCGCCGGTCACCACCAGCGCATCGCCGCTCAGCACCAGGCTGTCGTCGCCGAGGCCGCCGGCGAGCGTGCTGGCGTCGGCACTCGACACGATGCTGTCGTTGCCGGCGCCGCCGTCCACGCTGGCGCCACTGCCGCCCGCGATGGCGAGCGTGTCGTTGCCGCTGCCGCCCAGCACCGTCGTGCCGAGCGCATCGGTGACAGTGATGCAGTCGTCGTCGGCGCCGCCGTCGGCAATGCCGGCGCCGTGCAGCGACAGCGTGTCGTTGCCGGCGTCGCCGCGCAGCGTGTCGTTGGCATCGCCGTCGAGCAGGTCGTCGCCGTCGCCACCGCTGGCCGAGTCGGCATCGGTTTCGGTCGCGGTGGCGCCGTTGGCGGCGTGCAGCGTGTCGTTGCCGGCGCCGCCGATCAGCGTGTCGTTGCCCGTGCCGCCGTCGAGATAGTCGCTGCCGGCGCCACCGTCGAGGTAGTCGCGGCCGGCTTCGCCGTTCAGGCCGGTCACGGCCCAGTCCGTGCCCTTGTAGCTGCCGCCGTAGAAGGCCGCATCGTCGCCGTCGCCGCCGAGCAGCGTGTCGTTGCCGCTGCCGCCGAGCAGCACATCGGCATCGGCGCCGCCGTCGAGCGAATCGTTGCCGGCAAAGCCGAACAGCGTGTCGTCGCCGTCGCCGCCGGCCAGCGTGTCGGCGCCGCCAAACGCGCCGTCGAGCAGATCGTTGCCGGCCAGCGCGACCAGGCTGTCGTTGCCGTCGGCGCCGGTCAGGGTCTCGGCGCCGGTCGTGCCGGTCAGGCTGCGCGCGGTGGTGTCGCCGTTCTGGTCCAGCGTGAAGACGAAGCGGCTCTTGGTCAGTGCGCTCGGCGCGATGTTGTCGAGCTGGGCGATGGTCAGCCATTGGCCGCCGTCGCCGGGGCCGTTCAGGTCCACCTGCACCAGCGTGCCGGTGCCCCAGGCCGCCAGCCGCATCCAGCCCGAAGTGAAGGGATTGCCGTAGTCGTAGCCCAGTTCATGCAGCCGGCCCAGCACCGAGGTGAGGTCGATGCGGTCGCCGTCGGCCGAGCTGAAATCGGTGATGCGCGCCGCCGCCCGGCCGGCCTCGCGCGAGCGCAGCGACAGCTCGATGGTGTCGGCACCCGTGCCGAGAGTGATGGTGCCGGTGCCGCTCAGGCCGGCCGACTGCTCCAGGTCGATCACGTCGACGCCGGCGCCGCCGTCGACCGTGTTGCCGTCGTCATGCACATAGATGCGGTCGTTGCCGGCACCGCCGATCACGGTCGACGAGCCGCCCACGTCGACGGTGTCGTTGCCGGCGCCCGCGTCGATGTAATGCGCGCTGCCCTCGGCCACGATCACGTCGGCGCCGCCGTTGCCGAAGGCCACCAGCTGGCCGCTGCCGCCGTCGAGCGTGTCGGCGCCGTCGCCGCCGATCAGGGTGTCGCTGCCGTCGCCGCCGGCCAGGTAGTCGCCAAGCGTGTCGCTGCCGAGCACCGTGTAGGTCACGGCGCTGCGCGTGCTGCCAAAGCTCACGCCGGTCACGCCAGCCCAGAGCCGGTCGTCGCCGGCGTCGCCCATCAGCGTATCGGCGCCGCTGCCGCCGTCGAGGCTGTCGGCGCCGGCGGCGCCGGACAGCCAGTCGTTGTCGCTGCCGCCGGCGAGTGAGTCGGATTGCGCGCTGCCATTAAGAGTCGTCATGACCGTCCGCTACCTGTTTCTTCTAGAGAGGAGTAGGGAAGAGTGCGGACTCACAGCAAATAGGCTCAGATTGGCTGGAGTTAGACGCAGTTCGCCCTTTCAGACAGGCTAACGGCGGGTCTTCGGTTTATTTGAGGGCAGCTGGCACGTTCATTCGAACGAGTGAGGTCTGTTTTGCAGCAGATGCGGCAGATGTCACTTGCCTCGGCTGAGTGCGGGACCGCTCAGGCGCTGCGTCCGGTACGCGTTTCGGGGCCGATTCGAGCACTAGCCTAAGCTCACAAATCCGATTCAGGCCAGTCAAAGGCCGTGCTTTCGCGCACGCGACTGCAACTGCGCAAGGCGAAGCGGTATCCAGGAAGAGGGCAGGTCTGCGTTCGTCGCGCGGCAACGACCGGCTGGCCCGGCCAGGGGCGAGCGCCGGCGGCGTGTGCCAGCATTTCCCGGTCAGTCCACCTGCTTGCGTTGCGACTGCGGCAGGAAATCACCGATCACAGAGGAATGCCGCCATGAACTTCCGCTTCGCCTTCGCCGTGCTTGCGCTCCTGCTCGGCAGCGCCCAGGCCGCCGACAAGCCGCCCACCTCGCAGCAGCAGCGCTTTGGCGCGTGCAGCAAGGAAGCCAGCAGCAAGTCGCTGGCCGGCGATGCGCGCAAGGCCTTCATGTCGGATTGCGCCAGCGGCAAGACGGCAGTCGCCGCCGCGCCCAGGACGCCACAGGAACGCATGACCGCCTGCAACAAGGACGCCGCCGCCAAGCAGCTCAGCGGTCAGCCGCGCAAGGACTTCATGTCGAGCTGCCTCAAGGCTGGCTGAGGCGCGCGGCTCAGCGCGGCGCCACCTCGTACCAGAGCTGGGCCGCCGCGATGATCGCGGTGAGCAGCAGCCCGGTGCCCAGCAGCAGCACCGCCATCGCCAGGAACACGCAGTTCCAGCCATTGCGGCTGCGCTGTCCCGAGGCCGCATTCCAGCGCGCATCCCAGCGCGCATCGGGCGTCACGCAGATGGCCAGGCTTTCGCACCAGGCAATCCACACCGGCAGCAGCGCCAGCACCGCGAGCCAGGCATGGCGCGCACTGCCCACGGCCGCAAACAGCGCCAGCCCGGCCAGCAGCGCGAGCGGATAGAGCCAGCCGCCGCGCGCCCCCAGATACCAGCGATGCGCCCCGAACGGCGCGCCGGCAAATGCCAGCGCCGCCGCAACAAAGCGCTGCCGATGCGGCACGACGGGGGAAGAAACATTGGCAGTCATGGCAGCCCGCAGGTCTGGCGCACCCGGCGCCGATGGCCGCGACTGTCGCATGCGGTTACGCGCCGACCCACGCGGGAAAGCGCGCGGCGGAACCGCAAACCGCGGCTTGGCTCTACCCTCGCGAGCCGGCGCGCCGCGCCGCAACATCCGCTCCCTTTCCGCCCGGCCCATGACCGCGATCCTGCCTGCCCGACTCCCGTCCCCTCATTCACACCGCGCGCCCGGCTGGCTGCGACTGGGCCTGCGCGACAGCTGGCGCGACTGGCGCAGCGGTGAGTTGCGCGCGCTGGCCTTCGCGGTGCTGATCGCTGTGGCGGCGCTGGCCTGCGTGGGCTTTGCCGCCGACCGCATCCGGCTGGCGCTGGAGACGCAGGCGGCCCAGCTGCTTGGCGGCGATGCGGTGCTGTCGGCCGACCATCCGCCACCACCCGCGCTGGCCCAGGCGGCGCGCGCCGCCGGACTGGCCACGGTCGATGTGGCGCAATTTCCGTCGATGGCGCTGGCGCATGACGACAACCCGGCGATTGATCCGCGCAGCCTGCTCATCTCGCTCAAGGCGGTGTCGGGCGGCTATCCGCTGCGCGGCAGCCTGCAGACGCGCGATCTGGTCGGCCCGGCCGCCAGCGTGCCGGCGCCGGGCAGCGTCTGGATCGATCCGCAGGTGGCCAGCGCGCTCGATGTGCGGCCGGGCGACCGCATCACGCTTGGCGAACGCCGGCTGCTGGTGGCCGGCCTGCTGCTGCTCGAACCCGACCGTGGCGCCGGCTTCGGCATGCTCGCGCCGCGCGTGCTGATGCGCATCGAGGACCTGCCGGCGACCGAGCTGGTCCAGCCCGGCGCGCGGGTCGGCTATCGGCTGCTGGTGGCCGGCGATGCCGCCCGGGTGCGCGATTGGGCCGATGCCGCCCGGCCGCAGCTCGCGCGTGGCGAGAACCTCAACGCCATCGCGGCAGTCGGCGGCGACAGCGCGGCCGGCGAGGGCGGTGGCGCGGCCAATGTGGGCATGGACCGGGCCCAGCGCTATCTGGGGCTGGCGGCGCTGTCGGGCGCGGTGCTGGCCAGCATCGCGATGGCGCTCGGCGCGCGCCGCTTTGTCGAGCGCCGCATCGACACGGTCGCGGTGCTGCGCTGCCTGGGCGCGACCCGGCCGCTGGTGCTCGGCGCCATGCTGGTCGAGTTCGCGCTGGTCGGGCTGCTGGCCGGCCTGGCCGGCGTGGCGCTCGGCTATGCGGCGCATCTGCTGCTGATCGAAAGCGTGCTGCCGCTGGTCAGCGTGGCGCTGCCCCAGCCCTCGGTCTGGCCGGCGCTGCGGGCGCTGGCGGCCGGCGCGGTGCTGCTCGCCGGCTTTGCGCTGCCTGCGCTGCTGCGGCTCGGCGAGGTGAGCCCGCTGCGCGCGTTGCGGCGCGAACTCGCCGTGCCGCAGGCGCCGGTGCTGCTCACGCTGGCGCTCGGCGCTGCCGCCTATGCGGCGCTGATGGTGTGGTTTGCCGGCGGCCTCAAGCTGGGGCTGATGGTGGCCGGCGGACTGGCGGTGGCGCTGGCGCTGTTTGCCGGGCTGAGCTGGCTGGCGCTGCGCGGCGCGGCTGCGGTTGGCGCGCGGCTGGCGCCGGGGCGGGTGGCCTGGCGCTTTGCGCTGCTGGGCATGGCGCGCCGGCCCGGGCCGACCGTGGTGCAGATCACCGCGCTGGCGCTCGGCCTGTTTGCGCTGCTGCTGCTCGGCATCACCCGCAGCGATCTGGTCGACAGCTGGCGCCGCACCGTGCCGGCCGATGCGCCCAACCGCTTCGTCATCAATCTCCAGCCCGAGCAGACCGAGGCCTTCAACGCCGCGCTGCTGCGCAACGGCCTGCCGGCGCAGGAGCTGCAACCGATGATCCGCGGCCGGCTGGTCGCCATCGACGGCAAGCCGGTCAAGCTCGACGACTGGCCCGACGACCGTGCCCGCCGGCTGCTCGACCGTGAGTTCAACCTAAGCTCGCGCAATGACCCACCCAAAAACAACGTCATCAGCGAGGGGGCCTGGGCCAAACCCGGCACGACCGAAATCTCGGTCGAGGCCGGGCTCATGAAGACGCTCGGCCTCAAGCTCGGCAACACGCTGCGCTTCGACATCGGCGGGCAGATCGCCGAAGGGCGCATCGGCTCGGTGCGCAAGCTGGACTGGAACTCGATGCGGGTGAACTTCTTCGTGATGTTTCGGGCGCCGCAGCTCGACGACATGCCGCGCAGCTACATCGCCGCGTTCCAGATGCCGGCCGACCGCGACATCGGGCCGCGGCTGGTGGCCGAGTTCCCCAACATCACGCTGATCGATACCGGCGCCGTGGTGCGCCAGATCGCGGCGATGGTCGACCAGCTGATCGCGGCGGTGCAGTTCCTGTTCGCCTTCACCGTGATCGCCGGGCTGCTGGTGCTTCAGGTCGCCATCGCCAGCACGCTCGATGCGCGCATGACCGAGGCGGGATTGCTGCGCGCGCTGGGCGCGACGCGCAGCCAGCTCGGTCGGGCGCAGGCGCTGGAACTGCTGCTGACCGGCGGACTGGCCGGGCTGCTGGCGGCGCTGGCGGCCGCCGGCATGGCGGCGGTGCTGGGGCGCGAGGTGTTCGACCTCGACACGCGGTTTCAGGCCGGCGCGGTGGCGATCGGCGTGGCGCTTGGCGCCGGGCTGGCGCTGGCGGCCGGGGCGTGGTTGATGCGCGGGGTGCTCAACCGGCCGCCGCTGGAGAGCTTGCGCGGCTGACGCTGGCTTGGCAGCGCCCGGTCAACCCAGCAAATAGCCACACCAGCTCGCGCTGGCAGTAAATGAAAGCCGCGCGCCGCCCGTCACTTCGGTGAATGCGTCGACGCGAAATTCCAGCTCCGCCGGCATCGGCCAGGCCTGGGTCTGCGCCTGCAACTTGATCGCTTCGACCAACTGCCGACTGAGCGCGACGGCGTCGAAGCGTTCGCAAGGCAGCAGCGCGACCGGCATGCGCATGACTTCCCCGGTTGGCCCGAGCGTCTGGCAGAGCGTGGCTTCGAGTCGCAGGTACTGAGCATCGGCGGCGGGGAGGGCGGTCAGCCAGCCGGTCAGGGCTATCGCCAGATCGGAGGCGGCAAGGCGGGTCGGGGCGGACGTCATGGGCGGTCTCGGGCGGGAGAGAAGGAAGGAGGCGGGCACCATCCAGTCTGAACCCCGACTACCCTTGCGCGCTTCCACCGCCGCCCGCTTCCGATCCCAATGCGCACTCCCGCCCTGCCGCAACTCCTGCCGCCGCACTGGCTGCTCACCGGTTCCTGCCTGATCGCCTTGCTGCATTTCGGGCGCGAGGTGTTGCAGCCGCTGGCGCTGGCGGCGGTGCTCAGTCTGGTGCTGTCGCCGCTGATCCGGCGGGTGCGGCGGCTGGGCCTGGGGCATACGCCGGCGACGCTGGTGTCGGTGCTGCTGGCCGGCGCGGTGCTGGCCTGGGCCGGCATTGCGCTGGCGGTGCAGGTGGCGGCGGTGGTCGCCGATCTGCCCGGCTATCGGGAGGGCATCCGCATCAAGATCGAGCAGGTGCGCGAGACCACTGTGCGCCCGTTCGAGCGCTGGGAGGCCGATCTGATCCGGCTGGCTCCGTCGGGTGCCGGCGCCGGCACGGAGGCGGCGCGCGCGCCCGGCCTGACCGGCGCGCCGGCGCCGGGGCAGACGCAGCAGCCGGTGCCGGTCCAGATCCGCGAGCCGCGTCCGACGCCCAGCGAAGCCTTGTCGCGGCTGCTGGCGGCGCTGTCGGGGCCGCTCGGCATGGCCGGCATCGTGCTGGTGCTGACCGTGTTCATGTCGCTCGAACATGAATCGCTGCGCGACCGCATCCTGCGTCTGACCGGCGAAGCCGAACTGGCCAGCACCGTGCAAGCGCTGGCCAATGCGGCGGAAGGCGTGTCGCGCTTCTTTGCGACGCAGTTCGTCGTCAATTTCTGCTTTGCGGTGGTGCTGGGGCTGGCGCTGTGGCTGCTCGGCGTGCCGCATGCGGTGCTGTGGGCGGCGCTCGGCGGGCTGCTGCGCTTCGTGCCCTATGTCGGCATCCTGGTCGCCGGCGGGCTGGTGGCGCTGTTCACCGGGGCGGTCGCGCCGGGCTGGGCACTGATGTTCGCGAGCGTCGCGGTGCTGCTGCTGCTGGAACTGCTGCTGGCGCATGTGATCGAGCCGCAGGTCTATGGCCACAGCAGCGGCCTCACGCCGCTGGCGGTGATCGTGGCGGCGCTGTTCTGGGGCGCGCTCTGGGGACCGGTCGGGCTGCTGCTGTCCACGCCGCTCACGCTCTGTCTGGTGGTGGCGGGGCGGCATGTGCGGGCGCTGGCGCCGATCGCCATCCTGCTCGGCGACACGCCGGGCAGCAGCCAGGGCCAGCGCTTTTACCAGCGGCTGCTGGTGCGCGATACCGACGCCATCCTGCGCGACGCCTGTCTCTATCTGCGGCGCGGCAGCATCGCCAAGTATTGCGACCACGTCCTGCTGCCCGGAGTGGCGCTGGCGGCGGCCGATTACGGCGCCGGGCGCATCGGCGCGCCGCAGCGCGAGCAGCTGCGCGCCACCATCACCCAGCTGGCGGCTACGCTCGGCGAGCTGCCGACCGGCGGCGGGTTCTGGCGCCGGCGCGCGACGGTGTCCTTCATCGATGCCAGCATCGGCGCCCATCTGCGCCGCATGCGCGAGGAGCGGCTTGGCCGCTGGCAGGGCTCGCTCGATGTGCCGGCCGGCTCGGTGGTGATCTGCGCCGGTTTTTCAGCGGAGCGCGACGAGCTGCTGACCGAGCTGCTGGTCTGGTCGCTGCGCAGCGCCGGCGTCGATGCGCGCAGCGTGGCGCTCGACCGGCGCGGCGAGACGCCCGAAACCGACAGCGGCAATCTGGTTTCGACCGTCTTTCTCACCTGGCCGCAGCCGGACCGGCTCGACGACTGGCAACAGACCTGCCGGGCGCTGCGGCAGGAACTGCCGCGGGCACTGCTGGTGACGGTGCGGCCGACGCTCGACGCCAGCCCGGCCGACGAGAGCGCCGCCGCCGGCAGCGTGGATCTGGTGCTGCATTCGTTCTCGGAGGCGGTCGCCTTCGTGCTCGATACGCGCGCCGGCGCTCAGGCATCCAGCTCGGGGTAGTGGCGGAAGATGCCGCCCTCGCTGAACGCGATCCGCCGGCCGCTCTCCAGATAGGCCTTGATGCGCGGCCGGGCGGCGACCGCCGCATGCAGCGCGACCACCTTCGGGCATTCGGCCAGGGCGCGCGCCGTGGCCTTGGGATAGGCGAAGCTCAGCCCCTCGACCAGCTGGAACAGCGACAGATCGGCATAGGTCAGCGCGTCGCCGATCAGGAATTGCGGGCCGGCCGGATTGCGCGCCATCAGCGTCTCGAACCAGCGCAGGAACTTGGGGATGCGCGCCTCGCGGAAATCGATGGCGCGGCGCTGGGCCTCGGCGCGCTGGTCCTCGGAATACAGGCCGGCCGAGACCGGGTGATGGCTTTCATGCGCCTCGACCACCGCGTCGGCGATGGTGAGCTGCACCTGATGGGTCCAGAGCCGGCTCGGCTCGTCCTTGGGCGCGAGGCCGTAGTGCTCGCCGATCCACATCAGGATCAGCGCGCTCTGGCCGATCACCCGGTCGCCGACGCGCAGGAAGGGCGGCGCGAACGGCGGCCGCTCCACTTCGGCGCCATCGAGCCAGTGGGTGATGGACGGCACGCCGCGGCCCTGGGTCTCGTTGCCGGCGCCCATCTCGATGTATTCGACGCCGGCTTCCTCCAGCGCAAGCCGCACGAATTCGCCGCGGCCCTGCACGCCGGGCCAGTAGAACAGTTCGAGTGCCATGTCTTCTCCTCTTGGTAGCTTGTGATCGTTCGGTCTCCGCCCGCCAGCATGGCCGGCCGGGGCGCGCGGCGTTGTCATGAATTGCGCCCGCTTAACGCGGCAATCGGCGGGTTCGCGGCGCGCGTGCGGCAACGGGCAGCGGACGGCCAGGCGCGCGGCCGGGCGGCTGCGGGCGGCTAGAGTCTGGCCGGCCCGGACTTGCCGGGCGCAGCCCTTTCACTCGCAGCCCTGCCATGACCGATTTCCTGCTCGCCGCCGTCCTCGTCCTGTTGCTTGCCGTGCTGATCGCGCTGGCGCTGCTGTTGCGCCGCGCCGGCGGCGGGCCGGCCGCGCTCGCGGCGCTGGCCGCGTCGGAGGCGGCGGCCGAGCAGCGCGCCAGCCAGCTCGCCGGCCGGCTTGAACTGATCGGGCGCGGGCTGGAACGCACCGAGCGCGAACTGCGCGACGCGGTCGCCAGCAGCGCCGGCCAGCAGCGCAATGAGCTGGGCCAGCGCATCGCGCAGTTGCAGCAGCTGGTCAACGCCCAGCTCGGCGTACTGGCCGAGCAGCAGCAGACCCGGCTGCGCGACCTGGGCGAACAGCAGCACGCCCGCCTGCGCGAGATGACCGAGACGCTTGAACGCAAGGTCGGCCAGCTCCAGGCCGACAACGGCCGCCGGCTCGATGAAATGCGCCAGACCGTCGACGAGAAACTCAACGCCACGCTCCAGGAGCGGCTCGGCGAAGCCTTCCGTCAGGTGAGTGAGCGGCTGGAGCGGGTGCATCAGGGCCTGGGCGAGATGCAGACGCTGGCCCAGGGCGTGGGCGACCTCAAGCGCGTGCTCGGCAATGTGAAGACGCGCGGCAATGTCGGCGAGGTGCAGCTCGGCGCGCTGCTCGACGATCTGCTGGCGCCGGAGCAGTTCGCGCGCAACGTCTGCACCAAGCCCGGCTCACGCGACGTGGTCGAGTTCGCGCTCAGGCTGCCCGGGCGCGGCGAGGCGCCGGTCTGGCTGCCGATCGACGCCAAGTTTCCGGTCGAGGATTACGAGCGGCTGCTGGCGGCGCAGGACGCGGCCGATCCGGCGGCGGCCGAGATCGCGGCCAAGGCGCTGGAAAACCGGCTGCGGGGGGAGGCGCGCTCGATCGCCGACAAATATCTGGCGCCGCCCGCCACCACCGACTTCGCGATCCTGTTTCTGCCGACCGAAGGCCTCTACGCCGAATGCCTGCGCCGGCCCGGTCTGGCCGAGGAGTTGCAGCGCAAGCACCGCATCACCGTGGCCGGGCCGACCACGCTGGCGGCCATGCTCAATGCCTTGCAGATGGGCTTTCGCACCCTGGCCATCGAGCGCCGGTCGAGCGAGGTATGGGCGCTGCTCGGCACGGTCAAGACCGAGTTCGGCAAGTTCGGCGATGTGCTGGCGCGCAGCAAATCGCAGTTGCAGACGGTGCTCAACACCATGGATGCGGCCGAGGTGCGCACCCGCGCCATCGAACGCAATCTGCGCGAGGTGCAGGCGGTGCCGGTCGACGGCGCCGCTGCGCCGGGCCTGCCGGAGTAGGCAGGGCGCGCGCAACCGCTTGCGACGCATCAGCACGGCTGCCTTGCGCCGGCAGCATCATCGTTTTCATGAAGCCTTCAATCCCGCCCGCCCGCGACTGGCATGCCGACGCACCGCCCGCCGCCACCGCCCGGCTGCAAGTCGATCCGGCCACCGGTCTGAGCAGCGCCGAGGCCGCAAGCCGGTTGGCCCAGCACGGCCCCAACACGCCCACGGCTGCGCCCGGCACGCCGGCCTGGCGCCGGCTGCTGGCGCAACTGCTGTCGCCGCTGGTGCTGGTGCTGATCGCGGCCGGCGTGGTCACCGGCTGGCTCGGCGAATGGGTCGATGCCGGCGTGATCCTGGGCGTGGTCGCGGTCAATGCGGCGGTCGGCTTCCTGCAGGAAGGCAAGGCCGAGGCGGCGCTGGCAGCGCTGGCGCGCGCGGTCTCGGCCGAGGCGACGGTGCTGCGCGATGGCGCGCGCTGCCGGCTCGATTCGGCAGGGCTGGTGCCGGGCGACATCGTGCTGCTGGCCGCCGGCGACAAGGTGCCGGCCGATCTGCGCCTGCTGCATGGCCGCGAGCTGCGCGCCGCCGAAGCCGCGCTCACCGGCGAATCGGCGCCCGTCGGCAAGCATTGCGCGCCGCTGGCCGCCGACACGCCGCTGGCCGAGCGCCGCAACATGGCCTACGCCGGCTGCCTGGTGGTCGGCGGCCAGGGCAGCGGCGTGGTGGTCGCCACCGGCGACGCGACCGAAGCCGGCCGGCTGTCGGCGCTGATCGCCGGCGCCCCCGATCTGGCCACGCCGCTCACGCGCCAGATCGCCGCCTTCACGCACAAGCTGCTGCTCGCCATCGTCGGGCTCACGGTGCTCACGTTTGCCGTCGGCATTGCGCGCGGCGAGCGGGCGGTCGACATGTTCATCGCGGCAGTGGCGCTGGCGGTCGGCGCCATCCCCGAAGGGCTGCCGGCGGCGGTTACGGTCACGCTGGCCATCGGCGTGGCGCGCATGGCCCGGCGCCGCGCCATCGTGCGGCGGCTGCCGGCGGTGGAAACGCTGGGCAGCACCACGGTCATCTGCACCGACAAGACCGGCACGCTGACCGAAAACGCCATGACCGTGCGTGCGCTGCTGGTGGCCGGCAGCCAGCGCAGCGTGACCGGCCAGGGCTATGCACCCGAAGGCGAACTGACCGGCGCCGCCAACCCGGCGCTGCACCGGCTGCTGCTGGCCGGCGTGCTGTGCAACGACGCGCGGCTGCGGCGCGAGGATGAGCGCTGGTGCGTGGTCGGCGACCCGACCGAAGCCGCACTGCTGGTGCTGGCGCGCAAGGCCGGGCTCGACGACGCCGAGCTGCGCCACGCCCATCCGCGCCGGGACGAGCTGCCGTTCGACTCGGCGCGCCAATCGATGGCGACGCTGCATCGTCTGGAAGACGCGCCGCAGCTGCTGGCCAAGGGCGCGCTCGAAAAACTGCTGCCGGCCTGCGCGCGCCAACTGGCCGCCGACGGCAGCGCCGTGCCGCTCGACGCCGCCGCCCACGACGCGATCCAGCTTGCCGCCGCGCGCATGACCGGCGACGGCCTGCGCGTGCTGGCCTTTGCACAGCGCGCCTGGCCCGAGGCCGACGCCGCGCCGCTCGCCGACGCCGCGCTCGAACGCGACCTCGTGTTTCTGGGCCTCGTCGGCATGATCGATCCGCCGCGTGCCAGCGCCCGCGCCGCCGTCGCCGCCTGCCATGCCGCCGGCATCGACGTGAAGATGATTACCGGCGACCACCCCGGCACCGCGCTCGCCATCGCGCGCCAGCTCGGCATCGTCGATGACGAGCATGCCGGCGCGCTCACCGGCCGCGACCTCGCGCGGCTCGACAAGTACGCGCTCGGCGACGCCGCCGCCCACACCCGCGTGTTCGCGCGCGTCGAGCCCGAGCAGAAGCTGCGGCTGGTCGAAGCGCTCCAGGCGCGCGGCGAAGTCGTGGCCATGACCGGCGACGGCGTCAACGACGCGCCGGCACTGCGCCAGGCCGACATCGGCATCGCCATGGGCTGCGGCGGCACCGAGGTGGCCAAGGAAGCGGCGGCCATGGTCCTCACCGACGACAACTTCGCCACCATCGAGGCGGCGGTGGAGGAGGGCCGGTCGGTCTACGACAACCTGGTGCGCTTCATCCTCTGGACCGTGCCGACCAACATGGGCGAGGGGCTGGTGATCCTGGCCGCCATCGTCGGCGGCACGCAGCTGCCGATCACGCCGCTGCAAGTGCTGTGGATCAACATGACCACCGCCGTGCTGCTCGGCATGACGCTGGCCTTCGAGCCGGCCGCGCCGGGGCTGATGCTGCGGCCGCCGCGCAAGCCCGGCAGCGCGCTGCTCGACGGCCGGCTGCTGTGGCGCACGCTGTTCGTGAGCGTGCTGCTGCTGGTCGGGGCGTTTGGCGGCTTTGAGTTGGCGCTGCGGCTTGGCCGCCCGGTCGACGAGGCGCGGACGATTGCGATGAACGTGTTTGTGCTGGTCGAAACGGCTTATCTCTTCAATTGCCGCGCGGGCGGGCGCGGCAATGCCTGGGTAATGCGCGGCGTGCTGGCAATGCTGGGATTGCAGGCGGCGATGACTTATTTGCCGTGGTTCAACCGCATTTTCGGCACAGCGCCGCTGGGGCTGGCGGAGTGGGGCGCGATGGCGGGGTTTGCGATGTTGTGCTGGGGGATGGTGGAGATTGAGAAGCGGCGGTTATGACTGCCGAGGGAAGGCGATTCGTGTGGGCTGTACGCATGGCGCCGACAACATGCCAAATCTGATGGCAATCATCGGGCCGTATCGCCAAACTGCTCAAATTGCCACGCCCAGAAATGCGTGCTAGAGCAAGTGTCCATACCAATTACATCCAATTAAAAGCGCCGATGATACCGAGCCGTTTTTTCCTGCTGACCTTCGATCCCGCCGTAATCGTCGCCCCAGATTTATCGGCAGCATGAAATGCCAAAATTTGCTCGGCAAGATCGATACCAACTTGCAAAACTTTCATCGATTCCCCTTTTGAAAGGGCACGCGATAACTATGAGAATCTCATGACGGTAGGTAGTGCCATTTAGCGGCTTCTGTGCCCAGCTTCAGGGCTGAGAAGTTCCTTTCCTTCATTAGACATTATCTATCGTTTGCGTATGACCGTCATTACTCCGCTGGCCGCAATCTCCGATACATTTCATAAGCGAGTCTGCCCCCTCTATTCATTCGATATTGCGGGCAAGCCCTTTCTTATTGGATCATCGGTGCCATTCTTGGTTGGTGAAGATGCGTTCCTGCTAACAGCCGCCCACGTCTGCTTCGACAAGAGGTGCCAGCCGGTTCCATTATTTACGTGGGCAGATATGACACCTGTTTCACTTACCCACCGGCGCGTTGCGTGGAACTACTTGGCTGGCAAGACACCAGATACAGATGTTGCCTTGATTGCCCTTTCAAGATCTGACGCCGCAACCCTCAAAGACAACTACTGGTTCTCCGATATCAGTTCCGTGTCTACAACTAGGCCAAAAACACCGGGCGTGCACTACCTACTTGCTGGTTATCCTTTCGCTCAAAACAAGGTCACAACGACCTGCATGTCCCCCCCTGCACTGGCGACACACTTGATCACGGGGCATATTGAATCGCTCAAGATAACCAAACTTCGCGACAAAACCCATGAGTGCCACTTCGCTTTGGCATTCCCTGCAAGCCCACTCACCGACCTGAATGGCAAGTCGTTTCGTATTCCCAAGCCTCAAGGCATGAGTGGCGGCGGAGTGTGGCGCTTGAACATTGACACTGTTAGTAAGGAGGCATCGACGCCACAGCTGGTAGGCATCGGCATTGAATGCCATGTAAGTAAGAGTTCTCGTGTGTTCATAGCGACGCGAGTTCAAATTGCTCTTGCCCTCGCGCCAGACTTAGCGCGTCTTTCGTAAAATGCTACGAGCAAGACCATCAGTGACGCTTGACCCCACATCGAGTAGGCGGCTTTGAACTGGCTAAGCTAGCTAAAAGCCATCGCTCATGTCGAACATTAGGCCTCACAAACAGACCCCTCCCGCGCAGATGCAGCCCAAGTCCAAATCCGCGCTTCACGCGAAGAAGTACGAACCAATCAAATTAGTTGAGATGTTCAGACTCGCCGCCGAGTTACGGGCCCGGATGATCGCTGGCGGATTCACCGATAACGGCGGCGCGATCCATAGCGCCGAGCGAATCCTGAACATCCTTGGGTTGCGGCTGTGCTATCCGGAACTGTCCCACATCCAAAATCTTTGCACGTTGAAATATGCACCGTTCTCAGAGGATGCGCTAGTTGCTCATGAGTCAGGACAGAAGGTCTTGATTGAACATGTTAATCCACATCGAGCATTAACTCGACTTGCTATTGAAAAGATTGAGAGTGGTGTAACTGACCCAGAGTTTCTGGACTTCGTGCGAACTCATTTCCAGCTCGCACTTCTCACCAAAGACGAGACTACTAGGCTGAACAAACTTAATCGGTCGCGAATTGATTCAGAGCGTCTTTCTAGAGCCGGCATTCAACTCGTCAATCATGAAGATAACGACTCCCATTTCGCAAGTGAAGCCTAAACCCCTATTCTGCATTCACCCAAATTACCACGTCGCTTGAGCAAAAAATATCAGTGAAATTCGAAAGAAGCTTCGGAGGTTGCGTCTATCGAGAAGCTTCTATAATTTCCCAGCGCTTATGATCGCTCTATTTGCTGCCAACGCTCTTATTCTTCCGTTGCCCAGTCAATCGCTATGCGCTTTTCAAACTCACTCTCGTTCGCAATGACCGATAAAGTGCGATAAATTGATTTTTCGGCGCAAGAATTTCACTCGCAATTAACTTTCAATCCCCCGGAGCCACCGCCACCGCCTGCAACGTAATCCCGTCATGCCGGATTCCGTCATGCATGCGCAGCCGCTCCAGCCCCTGCCGAATCTCCTCGCGCGCCAGAAACCGCAGATGCGCCGGCAGATGGTCGAGGAAGCGGCCCCAGCTGCGCGCCTGGGCTGATTCGATGGCCGCATCGGCGCTGGCGAATACCGACGGCTCGGCCAGCGCATCGATGGTGTAGCTGGCAAAGCCGGCGCCATCGAGCAGCGCCGCCAGCTGGGCCTGATTGACCGGAAATTCCTCGGCCTCGGCAGGCAGCGGGTGGGCCGCGAAGGGCGCGCGCGCGAACACCACGCGCTTGATCTCGTCGACCGGATGCGGCCGATCGGCGCTCGGCGTGACGATGCCCAGCCGCCCGCCCGGCTTGAGGATGCGGCGCAGCTCGGCCAGCGGCCCGGCTTTTTCGGCCAGCTTGTGCAGCCCGCCGTTGAACACGATGGCGTGGAAGCAGCCGGCCGGAAAACGCCGCAGATCGGTCGGGGAGCCGACCTGGAAGCGCAGGTTGCGGCGTGAAATCTGCTGCGCCATCGAGATGCGCAGAGCCATCGGATCGAGGCCGAGCACATCGCCGTTCATGCCGACCATGCGCGCCAGGATGTCGGACAGCAGGCCGGTGCCGCAGCCCAGATCGAGCAGCGAATCGCCCAGATTGAAGTTGAGCGCCTCGGCGACCGCGCGGCCTTCGCGCACCGAGCGGTCGAGCGCGAGCTGTTCGTAATGACGGGCAAGGCTGGGCGTGGACATGGTTGGGGCCGGTGTCGGAAATGTCGGTTGCGATGCTGCAACCGGGCCATGCAGCAGTTGCCGTGCCTGCCGCTGCGTGTCGGTGTTTCTGGCCGGCTATCGCGCTCGCCGGGCCCGGTCAGCCGCGCGCCGGTCGCAGGCTGCGCACCCGGCTGGCGGCGGCGGGCCGGGCGGCCGAGCTGCCGGCGCCGGGCCGGCGCAGCGCAGCCTGAAGCCGGTCGCGCAAATCGTCGGCGCGGGCTTCGGCGGCGACGGCGCGCTCGGTCTGGGCCGCGAGCAGGCCGGATTGCGCTTCGAGCCGCGCGGTCAGCGCATCGAGCCGGGTTTGCAGCGCCGCGAGTTCGGCGCGCTGGCGTTCGGCGGCGCGCTCGCGGTCTTCGCGCGCATCGCGGGTGTCGGCTTCGGCGCGCCGGGCGGCCTCGCGCGCTTCGTTGAGTTGCAGCAGTACGTGCTTCTGCACGCCCTCCAGTCGTTCGGTGGCGCGCGCGAATTCCTCGCGGAAGGCGGTTTCGCGCGCGGCATGGTCGCGGTCGAGCGCGGCCAGCGCTTCGGCGTGGCGGCTGCGTTCGGCGGCGAGCGCGTCCGTCAGCTCGGTGCGTTCGGCGGCGGTCTTGGCTTCGGCGTCGAGCCGGCGGGCTTCCTCGGCGGCCAGCCGGGTGTCGGCGCGCGCGCGGCTGGCGCCATGCGCCTCGCGCTCGGCCGCGAGGTCGGCGCGCAGCAGCGCGATCTGGCCGTCGCGGTCGGCGAGGGCGCGGCGCAGTTCGGCCAGCTCGGTCTGCATGGCGTCGGCGCGCGCCTGGGCGGCGGCGCTGTCGGCCTGGGCCTGTTCCAGCGCCTGCGCAAATGCGGCGCGGTCTTCGTCGAAGGCCGCGCGGCCCTGATCGAGCGCGCTTTGCCACATGGCCAGCGCCGCCTGGGTCACGCCATCGGGCAGGGACGGCGCCAGCGCCGCGCCGCGCGCCTGCTCGTCCTTCCA
>NZ_MUHU01000051.1 GCF_002105195.1 Derxia lacustris
GGCCAGGGCGGCGGCCAGCCCAGCGCTGGCCGCCGCCCTGGCCTACGACCCCGCCCGCGACGCCGCGCCGCGCGTGAGCGCGCGTGGCCGGGGCCCGATCGCGGAAGAAATCCTGCGCCGGGCCGAAGCGGCCGGCGTGCCGCGCGTGCACAGCGACGCGCTCGCCGCCGCGCTGGTGCGCATGGACGTGGACATGCAGATACCGCCCGAGCTCTATCTGGCGGTCGCCGAAATCCTCGCCTGGGTGGCGCGGCTGGACCAGGAGCATGCGCAGTGAGCCAGGACGCTCTCTCGTGGCGGGCCGACCGCTACCTCATCACCAACCCGATCGAGGTGCTGGGCTGGATGCGCGCCATCGCCGAACGCCGCGTGCTGTGCAGCATGGCCACGCCCGACGGCACGTCGAGCTTTCTGTCGCCGCTGACGCGGGTCGATGAGCGCAACCGCACCCTGCTGCTCGACGCACCGCGCGACCGCAGCATCGAGCGCCGGCTGCTGGGCGACCGCGAAGGCGTCTGCGACCTCATCCTCGACAACATCCGCATCGCCTTCGACGTGCGGGTGCGCGGCACGGTGGAGCCCGGCCCGACCAATCCGACGGTGGCCAGCCGCGGCCTGCTGCTCGACGTGCCGCCGCGCCTGCACCGGCTGCAACGGCGCGAGAGCTTTCGGGTGCTGGTGCCGCCGCGCCTGGCGCCGCGCCTGAAGATCCGCGAATTCGACGCCGACTGGCGCGTGCGCGACCTGAGCGTCGGCGGCATCGGCATCACCCTGCCCAACAGCACGCTGCTGCCCGAGAACGGCCATGTGTTCGAAGACGCCTCGCTCGACCTCGACGGCGAGCGCTTCTTCATGGGCCTGCGCGTCTGCCATGTCACCTCGGGCGACCCGCGCGCGCTCAAGCCCGAATGGCGCATGGGCCTGGCCTTCATCAAGCCCTCGGCCGGACTGGAGCCGGCGATCGCGCGCACGGTGAATGAAATGGCGCGCGAGACCGGGCATGTGCGCGGGCGCTAGCCGCCTGCCTGCCGTGTTCATCCCGCAAAAAAACCGCCAGCCGATCGTTTGATCGAATGGCGGTTTTTTTACGAGCTATTCCGGGCGAATTCAGCCGCCCGCAAATCACGACATCAAGCCGGCATTGCCGCCGCCTTGATGCGCAGCGCCGCTTCTTCCTGCGCAATCCACTGCTTCAGCTTTTCGACATGCTCGACTTCCTCGCGCACGAATTCCTTGGCCACCTTGCGGATGTCGGCGTCTTTCGTCGTGCCGGCAATCGCGTAATAGAACTCGTAGCCGCGGCGTTCACCGACCAGCGCCGCCTTGAGTGCGCCCAGCCGTGACAGCAGCGGATCGCCGGCCCACAGCGCGGTCTTTTCCGGCGTTTCGTTTTCGGGCCAGGCCGAACTCGACGGCAATTTGACTTCGGCGTTGTACTTCACGCACTTGGCCTTGGCTTCTTCCAGATGCAGGCGCGAATAGCCGCCCAATTGCTGGAACAGGCCGGCCACGTCGGCATTGCCGCAGGCGGCCATTGCCGCGCTGAGCTGCTCGAAATGGATTGCCGCGTCTTCCTCGACCTGGACGGCAAAGCTCAGGAATTCATCGAGCGTATGGATTTCGACGCCGCCCTTGTAGATCGCGGCCGCGATCGACAGCGTCGGGCCCTTGAGCGGAAGCGTGGCGTCGCCCTCGAAGGAAACGAAGATGTCCTCATTGCGCACGAAGCACTGGCAGGCCAGCCGATTGCGCGGCGGCATGTCGTTGACCTCGGCATCCATGATCTCCTCCTTGGTGATCTTGCCGAGTTGCTTGAGCAGCTCCTTTTCCTTTTCGGTCAGGGCGATGCCGTAGCGGACATCGCCCGCGAGATGCCTGATTTCGACCAGACAGGAACCGCATTCGCCGTCCTGGCAATCGAAGGGGATCGGGATGTTGTGCGCCTTGGCAAGCGCGAGAAGGTTGCCGCGATCGCCGGCGACGGCGTACACGGTGATGTCGCGCGGCATGATCGGCGACGAGAAAGTTACATTGGCCATGATTCACCACTCCTCATGATTGATGGGTGAATCGATGAATCAGCAAGACATATACCCAATTTCGCCGGATTGTTTCGGAACTATTTGTTCATGCGGGGAAGCACGGCTGCGGATTTATTGCAGCAATCCGGCAGGCAACCGGATTGCGGATTGATCTGGCGCAATTGCCAGACGATTTTATTCAAGCATTGCCTGATGCAGCATTTGGCTGGCGGCAAATAAATCGCAATTGTCGGAAATCATTGGTACTGAATTGGACCAATTGTAGGTATTGTGCCCTAGCAAACGCAAGTGTTGCGAATGACGCGTTTCCAACAGCGCCGGCAATTGCGTCCGACCGGGCAATTGCCAGCTTTTCGACGGCAGCCCGCTTATTGGCGCCGATATTGCTTGGCCCGGGCGCCGGGCGATTGCACTCGCCTCAACAGAACATTCCTGTTTTCGGGACCGCATTCATGGATTCAGTCGAAAAATTTCTCGCCCATTCAATCAAGCTGGAAGAAGAGGCGGCATTGCGTTTTGGCCAGCTGGCCGATGCGATGGTGTCGAGCGGCAATGTGGAGGTGGCGCGGCTGTTTCGCCGGCTGGCCGATTATTCGCGGCTGCATCTGAGCGATGCGCGCAATCGGTCGGGATTCCGGGCAATGCCCGACCTTGCCAGCAGCGACTTCGAATGGCCCGACATCGAAAGCCCGGAAGTGGCGGCCATCTGGGCCGCCGATCCGTTTCTGGGCCGGGAAGAAGCGCTGCAAGTCGCGCTCGATGCCGAAACCGCCAGCATGGCCTATTACAGCGACATCCTCGAAACCACCAACGATCCCGAGGTGCGCCGGTTTGCCAGGGAATTTGCCGACGAGGAAACCCAGCATGTGGCCGAATTGCGGCGCTGGCTGGCATTGCATCGCGCCGGCAAGCCCCTGCCGGTCGATTACTGATTGCTAATCAGCGCTTGAGCGCGAATCCGGCAATCCGCTTGCCGTAGGCCTCGGCGGTCGCCAGATCGCCCTTGGGCGGCACCACATCGGCGCCCAGGTCGCTGTCCGATTGCGTCATCACGCCGGCAAAGGAGCCGAGCCGGTTCAGGTCGTCGCGCACCGCCTTGGAGCTGTTGGCCGGCAGGATGCTGCTGCCGACCCAGACCATGCCGTGCTGGAGCGCGAAGGTGATCAGCCAGCTCAGCGTCGCGGCCTTGTCGCCGTTGAACGAGGCCGAGTTGGTGAAGCCGCCGGCGATCTTGTTTTCCCAGGCGCGCGTGTACCAGAGCTTGCTGCTGGCATCGGCAAACTTCTTGAACTGCCAGGGCACGTTGCCCATGTAGGTCGGCGCGCCGAACACGATGGCGTCGGCGGCGGTGAGGCTGGCGAACTGGGCGTCGGTGAGATTGCCTTCGGCGTCGACGGCGATCAGCTCGACCGTGGCGCCCTCGACCTGGGCGGCGCCGGCGGCGACCGCCTCGGCCACCTTGGCGGTGTGGCCGTAACCCGAGAAATAGACGACTGCGATGCTGGCCATGTCAGGCTCCTGTGCTGGCTGCTTGGGGAAGGACCGGCTGGCGGCATGCCGCCAGACAATTCAAAATGATTGAACCTTGTTGCCGATGCAGCGGCCCGCTGGCCGCCGAGGCGGGCTGGAGTATCGAGTACCGGAGCGAAACTCTCCAGTACGCATGGCTGCACAACTCATTCAATTATTTTCATCATGGCTCTCACGCTCGATGCGCTGGAAACCCTCGATGCGATCGACCGGCGCGGCAGCTTTGCGGCAGCGGCCGAGGAGCTGAACCGGGTGCCGTCGGCGCTGACCTATGCGGTGCGCAAGCTGGAGGACGACCTCGGCGTGGCGCTGTTCGACCGCTCGGGTCATCGCGCACGGCTCACCGCCGAGGGCCGGGCGCTGGTCGACGAAGGCCGGCAGCTGCTGCGCGCCGCGCGCGACCTTGAGCAGCGGGTGCGCCAGTTGGCGCGCGGCTGGCCGGTGGAGCTGACGCTCGCGCTCGACAGCCTGCTGCCGATCGATGTGCTGCTGCCGCTGATCGAGCGCTTTACCGCCGAGCAGCGCGCCGCCATCGAGGCCGAGGCGCTCGCGGCGGCGCTGGCGCGGTCGGTGCCGGCCCGGGTCCGGACCGCGCCGCCGCGTGCCGGCAGCGCCCTGCTCGCACCGGCCGCCGCCGCGCCCGCCGCCGAGTCGGCACTGGCGCCGACCCGGCTGCGCGTGCTGGAGGAAGTGCTCGGCGGCACCCGCGAGGCGCTGCTGACCGGGCGCGCGCATCTGGCCATCGGCCTGCCGGCGGTCGGCGACGGCGGCAGCGATCTGGTCCTGCCGCCGCGCGCCAGCGCGCCGCTGCCGCGCGCCTTCGGCAATTTCGACACGCTGGTGCTGGGCGAGGTGGAATGGCTGTTCTGCGTGGCGCCCGGTCATGCGCTGGCCGGCCATGCGGGCACGCTCGGCACGACCGAGATTGCGCGGCACCGGGCGGTGGCGGTGGCCGACAGCGCCCGGGTGCTGGCGCCGCGCAGCATCGGTCTGCTGGCCGGGCAGGATGTGCTGACCCTGCCCAACATGCAGGCCAAGCTGCGCGCCCAGCTCGCCGGTCTGGGCTGTGGCTGGCTGCCGGCACCGCTGGCGCAGCCGCATGTGGCCGGCGGTCGGCTGGTGGCGCTGGCGCATGAAGCGCCGCGCGCGCCGACCACGCTGCTGGCGGCCTGGGCCGCGCCAGCCCGTTGCAAGGCGGTGGCGCTGTGGACCCGGATGCTGGCCGAGCCGGCGGTGCAGCGCGCGCTGCTGGCGCCGGGGGCGCTGCCATGAGCGCCGGCTATGTCGGCCGGTTCGCGCCCTCGCCCACCGGGCCGCTGCATGCCGGCTCGATGGTCGCGGCGCTGGCCAGCCGCGCCGATGCGCTCATCCACGGCGGCCGCTGGCTGCTGCGCATCGAGGATGGGGACGGCCCGCGCTGCGCGCCCGGCGCGGTCGAGGCCATCGTGCAGGCGCTGGCCGCCTGCGGCTTTGCCCATGACGACGCGCCGCTGTTCCAGAGCCGGCGCGGCGAGGCCTATGCCGCCGCGCTCGACGCCCTGGTCGCGCGCGACCGCGCCTATGCCTGCGTCTGCACCCGCGCCGAAGTGGCCCGCGCCGCCACGCAACGCACCGCCGACGGCGAGGCGGTCTACGCCGGCGCCTGCGCCCACGGCATCGCGCCCGAACGCGCCGCCGCGCGCAGCGCCCGCGCCTGGCGCGCCCGCATGCCCGACCGCGAGCTGGTCTGGCACGACCGCTGGCACGGCGCCCAACGCGAGAACCCGGCGCGCGAGACCGGCGACGTTGTCGTCAAGCGCGCCGACGGCATCTGGGCCTATCACCTCGCGGTGGTGGTCGACGACATCGCCAGCGGCGTGACCCATGTCGTGCGCGGCGCCGATCTGCTGCACTCCACCGCGCGCCAGCTGGCGCTGTGGGAGGCGCTCGGCGCCGACCGCCAGCCGGGCTGGCTGCATGTGCCGCTGCTGCGCGACGCCGCCGGCAACAAGCTCAGCAAGCAGACGCTGGCGCCGGCGGTCGATGCCGGCGCGCCGCTCGCGGTGCTGGTGGCGGCGGCGCAGGCGCTCGGTCTGGCGCTGCCGAACGAGCCGCGCAGCGTGGCGCAGTTCTGGGCCATCGCGCCGGCCGCCTGGGAACGCCGGCTGGCCCGCCTCTGAGCCGCCGACCGGCACCTGCCCGAGCCGGCCGACCGCGACCCGCGCGGCCGCCCGATAAGCCGCCGATTGCCCCCGCTGTTCCCGCCTTGCCGACGCGCGCGCAGGCCTAGCCTTGCGCTGTCCGCCGTGCGCCCGCCTCCTCAGCGCAACAACGGCATTCCGGCGCCCGACTTGAGGGCGCGTGCTCGCAAGGTCGCCCCATGCCCGAATCCATCCTCATCGAAGCCGGCCATTTCGCCTGCGAAAGCTGGCTCGACGTGCGCCAGTTCTATGACCGCGCCACGCTCGATGCCCTCGACGCCCACCGCTACGAACCCGTCTGCCTGCACTACGAGGAGTACCACGGCCCGCACGACCGCGGCCCCCACCTCGACCTGACGCTGCACGATCCGGCGAGCGGCAAGCTGCTGTTCCTGCTCGGGCTGCCGGTGCGCGACGGCCGGCTGATCTGGCCGAGCGTGATCGCCGGCTGGGGCGCCGATGTGCTCGGCGCGCTCAGCCTGCAAGCGCTTGCGGCGCTGCGCGCCACGCCCGATGCCACCTCGGGCCTGCTGATTCCGCTCCAGCCCTTCGAGCGCGTGTTCGGCGCCAACGTGCGCGAGCTGCTCGACGGCCGCACCTGCCCCGGCCTGATGATGAGCTGGCCCACGGCCCAGGTGCTCAAGCGCTACCACTTCGTCGGGCCGCTGCTGTCGGGCCGCATGCTCGAAGTGGCCACCGGCCCCGGCCTCGGCGCCTCGCTGATGCTGGGCGCCAATCCGCGCATCACCGAATACTGCGGCGCCGACATCGACGCGCCCGCCATCGGCATGGCCCGGCGCAGCAACTACGACTCGCGCGCCCACTTCCATTGCGGCGACTTCCACGAGATCGAACCCGGCTTCGACTGGGTCATGTCGCTCGAAACCATCGAGCACACGCCCGATCCCGACGAGTTCTTCGCCGAGCTCAAGTCGCGCCTCAAGCCCGGCGGCTCGATGCTGATCTCGCTGCCGGCCGAGCGCTGGCACGGCACGCACCTGAACCCGGCGCACTGGAGCTGCTGGAGTTTTGCGCGCGTGCATGCGCTGGTCGCGCCGCATTTCGAGGAGATCGAGTACTTCGCCTACAACCGGCCGACGTTCAGCGAATGCCCGTTCGACATCGCCGACATCAGCCCGCTCGGGCTGGCGGTGGATGCGGCGCAGACCGAAGGCTGGCTGGCCGTCTTGCGCAAGCCGCGCGAGGCCAGGCCGCCACAACGCATCGTCGTGCGCCGGCGCGGCGCGCGCGGCGACGTGTTGCAGATCACGCCGGTCGTGCATGCGCTGCGGCACAAGCATCCGCTGGCGCGGATCGTGGTCTGGACCGAGGCGACCGAAGTCTTCGCCGACAACCCCGATGTGGATTTGCTCGTCGCCTGCTCGTCGGCCTTCCAGCCGGCGCCGGACGACATCTTCATCAACCTCGACGAGGCCTACGAACGCAGCCCGCGCCAGCACATGCTGCTGTCCTATGCCGAGGCGGCCGGCGTGGCGCTCGGCGATCCGCGCCTGCGCCTGCATCCCAACGCCTGGGACTACCGGCTGATGGCGAATGCGCTGGCGCAGCGGCCCGGCGTGGCCAATGCGCGCCAGATCGTCGCGCTGCACATGAGCGCGACGCCCGACCGCAGCTGGCCGCCCGAGCACTGGAACCGGCTGGCGCAAGCCCTGCTGGACGAGCCCGACATCGGCGTGATCGTGGTCGGCGCGGGCAACGACTACCGTCTGCCCGACCATGCGCGCGTGCTCGACCTGCACGGCCGCATCGATCTGCGCAGCAGCGCCACCGCGGTCGCGCTGGCCGATGTGCTGGTCGGCAGCGACTCTTTCATGCTGCATGTGGCGGGCGCGGTCGGCACCGATGCGGTCGGCCTCTACGGCATCGCCGAGCCGGTCACGCGCATGCCGATCGGCGCGCATCAGGAAGGGCTGCTGGCGCCGGTGGATTGCGCCGGCTGCCTGCATCAGGGGCCGGCGCCCAATACCAATCCGCGCTGCAAGTTCGGCCGCGCCTTCTGCATGGAGCGCATCGCGCCCGAGCAGGTGCTGGCGGCGGTGCGGCGCGCGCTCGACGCAGCCACGCCCTATGCCTGGCGCATGCGGCTGCGGCTCGGCGGCGTGGAGACGGTGCCGGTGATGGGCGCCGGCGGCCAGGTGATCGGCCAGCGCAATGCGGTGGCCGCACCGCTGGCGCGCCCGACGGCGAATGCGCCGCGCCGGCCGCGCTTCCACTTCATGTGCTGGGTCGAGCCGAACGAGCAGGAAGCGCTGGCCGGGCTGCTCGACAGCCTCGGCGCGCAAACCCGCGACGACTGGCATCTGAGCGTGGTCGCGCCCTTCGCCTGCCCCGATCCGCTGTTCAATGAATTGCCGATGCTCGGCTGGGTGGAATGCACGCATGCCACCGGCATCGAGACGCTGCGCCGACTGGCGGCCGAACTGCCGGCCGACCATTGCGTGGTGCTGCCGGCCAGCTTCCGGGTCGGGCCGCTGGGGCTCGATCAGGTCATCAACCAGATCGCCGACGGCAAGCCGTGGACGATGGCCAGCGGCGTGTGAGAAAGCCCTGAAAGCCGGCCGCCGAGGGATGGCGGCCGACGGCGCAGCCGATCAGCGCTGCTTGTAGCCGCCGAGCAGCGCGCCGACGTTCTGGCGCCGCTTGCTGCTTGCGCTGCTGGCAGCCGGCTTGTCGGCTTCGGCCTTGGCGGCGGCCGCCGCTGCACTCGCCGACGGCTCGTAGGGCTTGAGAAAGAAGTCGTCGACCGGTGCCGAGCGGCCGTGGCGGATGCCGTGGCTGCCGCTCGCATGCGCCGGGCGGGCGGGACGGTCGGCATCGCGGCTGAAGCGCGGGGCGGCGTCGCGCGCCGGTTGCTCGCGGGTGGCAGGCTCGCGCGGCGGGCGGGCATCGTCGGCTGCACGTTCGCGCTCGGGCCGGCCGGCCAGCTTCAGCGTCTCGCGCTTGAACTGCGCCTTGATGAGCTTTTCGATGTCGGCCAGCGAACGCTCTTCTTCCGGCGCGCAGAACGAGATCGCATCGCCGGTGGCGCCGGCGCGACCGGTGCGGCCGATGCGGTGCACATAGTCTTCGGCGTTGTACGGGATGTCGTAGTTGATGACCGCCGGCAGCGCCGAGATGTCGAGCCCGCGCGCGGCCACGTCGGTCGCCACCAGCACCTCGATCGTGCCGGCCTTGAAATCGTCGAGCGCCTTGGTCCGCTCCGACTGCGAGCGGTCGCCGTGGATGGCGGCAGCGGCGATGCCGTCGCGCTCCAGCAGCCGCGACAGCCGGCTCGCGCCAAGCTTTTTATTCACGAACACGATCACCTGCTTGAGCCCGCGATCGTTCAGCACCTTGACCAGCGCCAGATGCTTGTCGGCCTCGGGCACGCTGTAGACGATCTGGGTGACGTTTTCGTTGGTGGAATTGCGCCGCGCCACCTCGATGGTGGCCGGGTCGCGCAGAAAGCTGCGGGCCAGCTTCTTGATCTCGTCCGAGAAGGTGGCCGAGAACAGCAGCGTCTGGCGTTGCGGCGGCAGCAGATTGACGATGCGTTGCAGGTCGGGCAGGAAGCCCATGTCGAGCATGCGATCGGCCTCGTCGAGCACCAGGATCTGCACCTGCGACAGGTTGATCGACTTCTGCTGGAGGTGATCGAGCAGCCGGCCCGGCGTGGCGATCACGATCTCGACACCAGCGCGCAGCGACTCGATCTGCGGCCGGATGTCGACACCGCCGAACACCACCACGCTGCGCAGCTGGGTGTGCTTGGCATAGGTGGCGACATTGTCGGCCACCTGATCGGCCAGCTCGCGCGTCGGCGCCAGGATGAGCGCTCGCACCGGATGCCGCGCCGGCGACACGCTCGGGCTTTGCAGCGGAATGAGACGTTGCAGGATCGGCAGCGAGAAGCCGGCAGTCTTGCCGGTTCCGGTCTGCGCAGCCCCCATCAGATCGCGACCTTCGAGCGCGATGGGAATGGCCTGCAACTGGATGGGAGTGGGCGTGGTGTAGCCCTGATCGACGATGGCGCGAAGGATTGCGGCGTCGAGCCCGAACGAACTGAAGTCGGGCGTTGCGCCCTCTGGCGCACTGGTATTGGCTTGATTCATGAGGTGCCCATTCTAGCGGAGCGATCTCGTCGCTCGGCCGGCTGGCAGCGCGCAGCTTGGCGCGCATCAAAGACAAACGGCGCGCATCCATTGATGCGCGCCGTTCGATGAGGAGCCCCGCCAGAACCGCTAGACCATCATCCCGAACCGTGAGGTTCAGGGGGCCACAGTCAACCGGCTCTTAGGTTCAACCCACCGTCAACGCCGAAGCGTCTGGGCAAATCGATCGCACCGAACCGGCAATTTCCGCAGCCAGGGGCAACAAACATTGGTTCAAGGAGTGTTTGGCCTTGGCGAGAGCGGCAGGGCAAACCGGAAATTCTTTCGAAGTCGCTTCGGTACTCAGAAGGCTTCTTTCGGATGAATCTTCGTCTTGCGTGAAGCCAGTATGCCAGCAAACGAGATCGCCGCAAGCTCAAAACGGCCGTCGATCGACCGGTGTTCAGTCGAACAGATCGACCGCTCTCGGCGCGAGGATGACCGGCTTTGCACTCGCCGCGATGAACTGCTCGATGCGCTCGTTGACTGCCGCAACCGCGTGATCGAGCTCGCCATTGCCGGCGTCATCGGTCAGGCCGGCGGGCAAGGCTGCCGGTGCGGCGGCAGCCATGGCTTGTGCTGCGGCAACGCGCGCCTCGCTGGCCACCAGCGCCGCGCGGGTGGCGATCAGTTCCTGCGCCAGCGACAGCGATGCCATCACCGCGATGCGATCCATGGCCGACAATTTTCCGTGGGCCCGGATCAGCGACATCTTCTGATCGACGAGTTCGCAGCACTCGAACAGCGACGCCTTCTCGTCGGGCTCGCAGACGAAGGCGTACTCGCGGCCCATGATCTTCACGGTGACCTGCTCGGGCAGCCGCTTCACGACACATGCTCCTGGCGCAGCGCGTCGGCCCGGTTGGCCGGCAGCCGGTCGATCAGCGCCTCGACGCGCGCTCGTGCCGCCGCCAGACGCTTTTCGAGGCTGCCGCGACCGGCCTCGCTCTGTTCGAGACGCAGACGCAATTCGGCGTTTTCGCGCTCGAGCGCCTCGGCACGCTCGAGCAGGCGTTCGGAATTGCGCAACAGCGCAACACAGGCGGCCGACGAAACGGCCGGAGAAAGGGAATCTGAATCCGACATGTGGACCGGTCCTGCAGGGGTCGACTTGGGCGGCAATGGTAGCGGCTTTTGCAGTGCATCATTTGCCGCACGGCCGTGGAAAGCCACCGCCCATGCAACCCATCAAAGTTCGTAACCGTTGTCGTCCGTGGGTGCCTTCCGCATCGCGGATTCGATACGCGCCCGCGTGAGAGCAGGCGACAGAAGATGCAGGAATTTCACCGCGTAGTCGCGCAGATAACTGCCCTGGCGAATCCCCACTCGCAGCACGTTGTCGCCGAAAAGATGGCCGGCAGGCAGCGCCACCAGACTGGTGTCGCGCACCGGATCGAAAGCCATCTCGGCAATGATCCCGATGCCGAGCCCGAGTTCGACATAAGTCTTGATGACATCGGAATCGATGGCTTCAAGCACGATCTGCGGCTCGACGCCACGCCGGGAAAATGCCGCATCGATCTTGGGGCGACCGGAAAACGTGTGCTCGTAGGTGATGAGCGGCTGCGCGGCCACCTGCTCGAAATTGAGATGCTCGACCTCGGCCAGCGCATGCGTGCGCGGCACCAGCACCACATGGCGCCACTGGAACAGCGGCAGCGTGACCAGCTCGGGCTGCTCGGCCAGGATTTCGGTCGCGATGCCGATGTCGGCGCGGCCATGCGTGACGTACTGCGCCACATGCCCCGGATCGCCTTGCAGCAGCTTGAGCCGCACGCCGGGAAAGATTTCCTTGAACTGCGCAATCACCTTGGGAAGCGTGTATCGCGCCTGGGTGGCAGTGGTGGCGATAACCAGCGTGCCGTGATCCTGCGCGGCGAAATCGTCGGCAATGCGGCGCAGATTCTCGATTTCCATGAGAACGCGCTCGACGCTGCCAATGACCATTTCGCCGGGCGGCGTGAGGCCAATGATGCGTTTGCCACGTCGGACGAATATCTGGAAACCCAGCTCGTCCTCGAATTCGATGATTGCCTTGGATACGCCGGGCTGCGACGTATAGAGCGCGTTGGCGACGGCCGTCAGATTGAAGTTCTGGCGGACCGCTTCACGCACATAGCGCAATTGATGGAGATTCATGGATTATTGGAGGCTGCCTGCCAATCGGGTCGTGATGATTAGCATAGGGCAAAAAAGAAAGGGCGCTGACTTTCATCAGCGCCCTGAAATAGGCAGCTATTGCTGCCTCTCCTCCTCCTCACGACCTTTTGTCTTGCTGCGACTTGGAACGAAGTCTATTGACGCCCCCTTGGCATCAACATTGGGACATGCCCTAGGGATTTTTCTCGTCGCATCGAAGCACCGAGTGACGCTCGACAATGCGGCTCCTTTTCTCCTCCGGGCCTGACGAAAATTGATCTCCAAGCGGACCCTCGTGTCGGGCATGTTCTGGTCGGCGGTGCGCGTGTGGGGCACGCGCGTGACGACGCTGGCGGTGTTCATGGTGCTGGCGCGGCTGCTGCCGCCGGATGCCATCGGCACCGTGGCGCTGGTGACGGCCTACACGCAGATCTGCTGGACGCTGCTGAATGCCGGCCTGGGCGAATTCATCATCCAGGCCGAGTCGCGCGACTTGCATCGCGAGGCGGCGGCGTTCTGGGTGCAGACCGGCGCGGCGCTGGTCATCGCGGCGCTGCTGATGCTGCTGCGCGAGCCGGCGTCGGCGCTGCTGCTGGCCGAGGCGCCCGATCGCGTCGAGCTGCTGGTGGTGATGGCGGCGCTCATCCCGCTGCAATCGATGGTGCAGGTGCCCGAGGCGGTATTGCGGCGCGAACTCGGCTTCAAGGCGCTGGCCACGCGCTCGATGCTCACGGCGTTTGCCGGCGGCGCGACTGGCGTGGGGCTGGCGCTGGCCGGCTGGGGCGTGTGGTCGCTGATGGCCAAGCTGGTGGTCGAGGCCTGCATCGACCTGCTGGTGGTGTTCTACAGCGCGCGCTGGCATCCGTTCCGGGCCTGGTCGCTGGCGCTGCTGGCGCCGGCGCGGGCGTTTGTGGCGGCGATGCTGGGCACTCGCGTGGTCGAGCTGATCCTGGCGCGCGCCGATGCGCTGATCGTGCAGTTCTTTCTGGGCACGACGGCGCTCGGCTATTACTCGACCGGGCTGCGGCTGTTCCAGATCTGCTACGAGCTGCTCGGCGGCATGACCTGGCAGGTGTCGGTGCCGTTTCTTTCGCGGCTGCGCGACAACCCGATGGAGTTCCGCCGGCTGGCGCTGCGGTTGGGCACGGTGCTGAGCCTGGTGGCGATCCCGGGCTTCGGGCTGCTGTCGCTGGTGGCGCTCGATCTGGTGCCGCTGGTGTTCGGCGAGAAGTGGCGCGCGGCGGCGCCGGTGCTGGCCATCTATGCGCTGGCCGGCGTGCCGTTCGGCGCGGTGCATTTCCTGCAGGTGGCGCCGATCGCGCTGGGCAAGTCGGCGTCCTACTTCCACATCACGGCGGTGACGGCGGCCTGCGTGGTGATCGGCGCGCTGGTGGGCGTGCGCTATGGGCTGGAGGCGGTGGCGCTGAGCGGCGTGCTGGCCGAGTGCGTGCAGGTGCTGCTGGTGCTGCGCAATTCGCGCGAGCTGCTCGGCATCCTGCCGGGCGCGGTGCTGGCCAGTCAGCGTCTGCCGCTGCTGCTGGGCGGACTGGCGCTGGCGGCGGCGGCCTTCGGCCAGTCGGCGCTGGTGGCCGCCGCCGCGCCGTTGCGCCTGGCCACCACCTTCGGCGCGTTTGCGCTGGTCTATCTGGTGGGCTTGTGGGCGCTGTCGCCCGAGACGCTGAGCTTTGTGCGCGAACTGCGCGGCGCGCGCGGCTCGGCGGCCTCGGCCACGTCCGAAGCCAGCGGCGCGGCGCAGGACTGAGGCGGCAGCGCCGCGCCGGCCTCGCCGAGCCCGGCGGTGGCGGCGGCCAACCCGGCCACGAGGCGCACGGCCTGGGCCATGTCGCCGGCGCGGCCGCGTTCATGCACGGCGGCGCGCGCCGATGACGCCAGTTCGGCGCCGGCCTGGGCCACGGTGGCGGCGCGGCCCGGCTCGACGCTGCGCCCGGCCGGCAGCGGCGCGCTGCGGCCGGTGTCGGCCTCGGCGGCGGCGCGGGCGGCATCGTCCTGCATGCCGCACAGCAGGGTCAGCGCGGCCAGCGTCTTGAGGCCCGAGGTGTCGATGATCTTGTCGCCGACCGTGGCTTCGGCGCCGGCGGCCGGCAGCAGCCGGTCGAGCGCCGCGCGGTCGAACAGCGCGCCGGTGGCGCCGCGCGCCGCATCGGCGCAGGCCCGCACCGCGCGCCAGCCGGTGTTGTTGAAGTCGTAGACCCGCGCGTAATAGCGATGCTCGGCCGCCGGCCGCAGCCGCCGCAGCAGTCGCGCCGGATCGAGCTTGCGCCGGACCTTGCCCAGCAGGTTCTCGACCAGCGGCGCGGTATGCGCCGAATTGCGGTCGAGCGGCAGCCGGGCCAGCTTGTCGAAGCGGGTGCGCAGCAGCTCGCGCTGGGCCTGACGCCGATAGAGCGGCGCATGCGGCATGCCGGCCACCAGCTCCAGCAGGTCGCGGTCGACGAAGGGCAGCAGCGGCAGCGCGCCGAGCGACATGCGCCAGGCCACCGCGCCCACATGGCCGCGTTCGCGATGGCGCAATTCCCACAGCCAGATGCGCTGAAACCATTCGCCGGGCACGCGCGCCCAGGCGTCGCGCATCTCGTCCAGCGCGGCATCGACGACGGCCTGGCCGCCGACCGGCGCGAGCAGCTGGGCCACGGCCGGCGCCGGCAGGCCCCAGCGGTTCATGTAGCCGAAGCGGGCGGCGAAATCGCAGCGGTCGGTGACGCCGGGCTCATAGGTGTCGTCGGCCATCACTGCGTCGCCGAGCAGACCGGTGGCGATGCGCGCGCCCAGTGCCTCGACCGCCGGCAGCGCGTTCCACCACGACAGGTCGGGGATGCTGGTGTCGACATGCTCGAGCCCGACCTGCATCCGGGCCAGCGCCGGAAAGGCGTCGAAATCGACCGGCACCGGCCGGTGCGGAATGCCGAGCGCGCGCGCCACCGGGCGGGCGCAGCCCATCTCGTAATCGCCGGCGTCGCCGAGGGTGATGGCGCCGCGCAGGTCGGCGCCGGCGCGTTGCAGATAGCCGCCCACCAGCCGCGAATCGAGCCCGCCCGACAGCGACAGCACGATCGGGCCGCTGCGCGCCATGCGGCCGGCGATGCGGCCGAGGCAGTCGTCGAACAGATCGACGCATTCGCGCTCGCTGCGGCCGAAATGACGGTCGCTCGGCAGGAGCCAGCCCGGCTCGGTCTCGACCGGCGTGCGGCCGGCGCGCCGGCTGAGCAGCCCGCCCGACATCAGCCGGCGCACGCCGTCGAGCGTGCTGCGGCCGCCCCGGCCATGCACCGTCAGCAGCGAATTGGCGACGCCGATCGGGTCGAACTGCCGGCTGCCGAGCGGATGCAGCCCGAACGGCATCAGCGAGCTGGCCACGATGGCGACCTCGCCGCGCGCCAGCCAGTACACCGGGAACAGCCCGAGCGTGTCGGCGCCGGCATCGATCTCGCCATGCGCGCCAAGCAGCAGCGCGGCATAGAAGCCGTTGCGCCCGGTCAGCCGCTCGACCGGCGCTGCGAGGCAGGCGGCGGCCGGCGCGGCCAGCGGCGCGTCCTCGCCCTGGAGCTGGCCGAACACCACCGCCAGCCGGCCATCGGCCCCAAGCGCGAAATCGACCGGCGCGGTCGGCGCGGCGGCCCAGAGCAGCAGGCTGTCGCCATGCTCGCGCTCGCCGGCGGTCATCCAGGGCAGCGGCGCCAGGCGCGGCCGGACGGCATCGGCAAAGGCGCGGCGACGCGCGGGATCCGGATCGGACACGACAACGAAATGAGTCATGAAGGCAGCTGTGCCCGGTTGCCGGGGCCAGCGTTTTCTAGGTGCAGCTAGGAATTGGCGCTAGGTGAGCGCCGCGTTTCGTGATTTACGGCCGCGCAGGCGCTAACGACAGTGCGATTGGACACAGAAACCGGCGATGGCATCGAGTACCGCATCAACTTCCCCGATGGTCGGCGCGAGATGAATCGTCACTTCCGCATGGCGGTTGCGCAGTTCATCCAGCAGCACGGGCAGGTCGCGCCGGATATGCCCGCCCTGCCCCAGAAAAGCCGGCACCAGGGTGATGCGGTCGACGCCGTCGGAAGCCAGCGCGGCCACGGTGTCGGGCAGGCGCGGTTCCATCAGTTCGAGGAAGGCGAGCTCGACGCGCAAGCCGGGCGCCAGTGCGCGCACCCGGTCGGCCACGGCGGCCAGCGGCTCGGCCCAGCGCGGATCGCGCGCGCCGTGGGCAAACAGGATCAGGGCGTCGTGGCTCATGCGCGGAACTCGGCGGTGGGCCCCGGCGGACGGGGCGGTTTGGACGATAGCGGGCGCGCCCGCGGCGGCCTCAGTGGCGCGATACCCAGCGCAGCCAGCCGGCCGCCAGCAGCAGCGACAGCAGGCTCGGCAGCGCCGCCGGCATCCAGGCCGGCCAGCCGTTGAGCAGACCCAGATGGGCCGACAGGTTGTTGAGGAAGTGGAAGCCCACGCCCAGCAGGATGCCGGCGAACACCTTGAGGCTGACGCCGCCCGAGCGCGTGTGCAGATAGGCGAAGGGCAGCGCCAGCAGCATCATCACCGCCACGGTGAACGGGTCGACCAGCTTGCGCCACAGCGCCACCTCGTACTTGAGCGACTTCTGGCGTGTGAGCTTGAGATGCTCGACGTAGTTCCACAGCGCGGTCAGCGACATGTTGTCGGGCTTGAGGAAAGCCGACGAGACGATGGACGCATCGAGCGTGGTCGGCCACAGCCGCTCGGGCTCGTGCACCACCGCCGTGGCCAGCGCCAGCTCGGGCGGATCGAAGCGGTTGGCGCCCGGCAGCATGCTGAGCCGGGTTTCGGTCACGTCGCGCAGGCGCCAGCCGGGATTGGTCTCGTCGCGCTCGAAGACGGCGGTGCCGGCCACGGCAAACGAGCGCAGCCGCATGCCGGCGTCGAATTCGTACAGCCGGATGTCGCGCAGGCTGCCGTCGGCCAGCACCTCGCGCGCATTGACGAAGCGCACGCCGGTCTGGCTGCCGCTGCCGTCGAACACCACGTCCTTGATCCAGAAGCCCGAGCGCAGATCGGTGGACGCAGCCCGGCCGAGCAGGCTGAGCCGCAGCTTCTCGGCCGCCACCTCGGCCGTCGGCGCCACGTACTCGCCGACCACGAAGGTGAGCCCGACCAGCAGCACCGCCGCGCCCAGCACCGCGCGCACCGCGCCGAGCGGCGACAGTCCGGCCGCCCGCATGATCGTGAACTGCGACCCGGCCGCGAGCTGCGCCAGCGCGGTGATGGTGCCGATCAGCGCCGCCAGCGGCAGCAGCAGCCGCAGCGTCGACGGCATTTGCAGCGCCACGTAAATGAGCGCGTGCTGAAAGCGATAGCCGGCGCGGCCGACGTCGTCCATCTCCTGCAGCAGGTCGAGGAAGAAGAACAGCGAGATCAGCGCGAACAGCACCAGCGCGACCGAACTCCAGATCTGGCGCGCGATATAGCGACGAAGAATCACCGGCCGCCTCCGAGCCACATGCGCCAGGTGCGCGGCGCCAGCGGATCGAGCCGCGCCGCCGACGAACGGCGAACGAACATCGCCGCCACGCCGCCGGCCACCAGCGCATGCACCAGCCACACGCCCACGCCAAAGTGCAGCCGGCCGCTGCCGACCATCGCCTGACTCAGCGACATCAGCTGCCAGTAGATGACATAGAGCAGCACCGCAAAGATGAGATTGGCCGAGCGTCCGGCACGCGGATTGACGAAGGCCAGCGGAATCGCCAGCAGCACCAGATTGATGGCCAGCAGCGGCAGGCCCAGGCGCCACAGCAGCTCGCCGCGCGCCTTGGGCGTGGTGTCGCTGCCGAGCTGGTCGGCGGTCATGGTGCGGGCATCGCTGCCGGCCGGCGCGAACTGCACCGCGCGCGATTCGAGCCGGATCGCATAGCTGTCGAACTCGCCGATCGAGCCATCGGCATGGCCGGTCTCGAACTCGTAGCGCCGCCCGGGCCCGAGCACCAGATAGCGCTCGCCGCCGTCGCGCGACTCAACATGGCCGTCGCGCGCCACGATCATGGTGGTGACATCGCCCACGCGCAGCGCGGCGAACACCTGGCTCACGGCGCGCGCCACGGCGTCGAAATCCTCGACGAAGAACACGCGGTCGCTGCCCGCCGTCTCGATGAACTGGCCCGATGCCACCTTGGAGATGTCGTCGCGCTGCTCGAAGCGCGCCGCGATTTCGCGCGACTGCTGGTTGGCCCAGGGCGCGACGAACATCGCAAACAGGAACACCAGCGCAATCCATGGCGCGGCAAAGCGCAGCACCGGCTTGATGAAGTTGCGCAACGACACGCCGCACGAGAACCACACCACCATCTCGCTGTCGGCATACATGCGCGTCAGCACCAGCAGCGTGGAGATGAACAGGCTCACGACCAGCAGCATCGGCAGCACGTTGAGCACCGCAAAACCGATCAGCAGCACGACGGCATCGGCGCCAGCCTTGCCCGCAGCGGCCTGACCTAGAATCCGGATAAGAGTCGTCGTGATGACGATGGTCACCAGCGTGATGAAAACACCGGTGGCCGAGGCGACCAGTTCCTTGCGCAGCGCGCGTTCGAAGATCATCAGGCGGGGGAGCGATGCGTGCACGCTTGCAGGTGTTTGAGTGGCCTGCCCGGTCCTTGACGGACCCGCACACGGATCGAAGCAATGGGGAATTCAATGAAATTTAGCATGAAGGTCGGCAAGCCCGAGACCGTCGCAGCCGACTGCATCGTGGCGCTCGTCCATAGCGGCGGCGTGCTTGGCGCCACGGCGCAAGCGCTCGATGCGGCAACCGGCGGCCTCGTCGGCCATGCCGTGCAGAGCGGCGACATCTCGGGCAAGCCGGGCAGCACGCTGCTGCTGCGCGGCCTGCCCGGCATCGAGGCGCATCGCGTGCTGCTGGTGGGCGCAGGCGAGGCCGGCAAGCTCGACGGCAAGACTTTCATCAAGTCGGTCACGCCCGGCGTCAAGGCGCTGCTGGCCACCGGCGCCACCAGTGCCGCCTTCGGTCCGGCCGAGGCGCTGAGCGACCGCGACGCCGGCTGGGCGGTGCAGCAGATCGTGGTTGCGCTGCGCGAGGCGACCTATCGCTTCGACCAGTTCAAGCGCGAGAAGGCCGATGCTCCCAAGCTGCTGTCGGTGACCTTCGTGGCCGCCGGCGACGACGAAAAGCCGGTGAAGGCGGCGATCGCCGCCGGCGTGGCGCTGGCCAACGGCATCGAGCTGACCAAGACGCTCGGCAACCTGCCGCCCAATGTCTGCACGCCGAGCTATCTGGCCGAGACCGCCGAAGGGCTGGCGAAGGAATTCGGCGGCAAGGGCGGCAAGCTCAAGGTCGATGTGCTCGAACGCAAGCAGCTCGAAGCGCTCAAGATGGGCTCCTTCCTGAGCGTGACCCACGGCACCGTCGAGCCGCCGAAGTTCATCGTGCTCAAGTACGACGGCGGCGCCAAGAAGGCCGCGCCGGTGGTGCTGGTGGGCAAGGGCATCACCTTCGACTCGGGCGGCATCAGCCTGAAGCCGGGCGAAGGCATGGACGAGATGAAGTACGACATGTGCGGCGCCGGCACGGTGCTGGGCGTGTTCCGCACGCTGGTCGAGCAGGGGCTCAAGCTCAATGTGGTCGGGCTGATTCCCACCTGCGAGAACATGCCGTCGGGCACGGCCACGCGGCCGGGCGACATCGTCACGTCGATGAGCGGGCTGACGATCGAGGTGCTCAATACCGACGCCGAGGGTCGGCTGATCCTGTGCGATGCGCTGACCTATGCCGAGCGCTTCAAGCCGGCGGCGGTGATCGACATCGCCACGCTGACCGGCGCTTGCATCATCGCGCTCGGCAGCGTCAACAGCGGGCTGTTCAGCAAGAACGACGCGCTCGCCGACGAGCTGCTGGCGGCCGGCAAGCAGGCGCTCGATCCGGCCTGGCGCATGCCGCTCGACGATGAGTATCAGGAGCAGCTGAAGAGCAATTTCGCCGATCTGGCCAACATCGGCGGCCGCCCGGCCGGCTCGGTGACGGCGGCCTGCTTCCTGTCGCGCTTCACCAAGACCTACGACTGGGCGCATCTCGACATCGCCGGCACCGCATGGAAGAGCGGCGCGGCCAAGGGCGGCTCGGGTCGGCCGGTGCCGCTGCTGGTCGAGTTCCTGCGCCAGCGCGCGGCGGCCTGACGCGCGCGCATGACCGAGGTGCATTTCTACACAGGCGTGGCGGACCCGGTCCGCTATGCCTGCGAGCTGATCCGGCGCGGCGTGGCCAAGGGCCGGCGCGTGGTCGTGCATGAGCCCGACCGCGACCGGCTGGCGCGCTTCGATCAGGCGCTGTGGAGCTTCGATCCGCTGAGCTTCGTGCCGCATGTGGCGCTCGGCGATCCGCTGGCCGAGCGCACGCCGGTGCTGCTGACCGCGCGCGGCGATGCCGAGTCGGCCGCCGTGCCGCATCACGAGGTGCTGGTCAACCTGGGCGGCGAGCCGAGGTTTTTTGCGCGCTTCGAGTTCCTGATGGAAGTCGTGGGGCGCGATCCGGCCGAGGCCGAGGCCGGCCGCCGGCGCTGGAAGTTCTACAAGGACCGCGGCTATCCGCTGACCCATCATCCGCAGGACAACAAGCGCTGACGCGCCCGGGCCCGCCATGGTTTACAGCCTGTTCCACCGCCGCAAGGACGACGACGCGATCCCGGTGCTCACCGAGGTGATCGACGCACCGGCCGCCACGACCGACGCGGTGGCGGACGCAACGCCGCCCGAAGCTGCCGAAGCCGCTGCCATCGCGCTGCCCGAGACCGAAGCCGCGATTCCGCCAGAAGCCGAAGCCGGTTTCGAACCGGTCGCGCCCGCCGCAGCCGAGCCGCTCGCCGAACCCGCCGCCGAAGCCGAACCCGCTGCCGACCGGCCCGACCTCGCCCTGCCCCCCGACGCCCCGCTGCCGGCGCTCGCACCCGAGCCGACGCTCGAACCCGGCTTCGATCCCGCCACGCTGGCGGCGCCCGACGCGCGCACCGAGCCGACGCTGACCGCGCCGCCCGCCGCCGACGACGCCCTGCTGCCGCCCTTCGTGTTCGTGCGCACCCGCGCCGACATGCTGCGCGCCACCCTGTTCGATACCGATCTGCGCAACCCGCCGCCGCTCGGCGCCAGCGGCACCAGCTATGCCGCCAGCGCGCCCGCCGAAAGCGCCGCGCCGCTCGACACCGACGCGCTCGCCGCCCGGCTGCGCGACGACATCCTCGCCCGGCTGCGACCGCGCATCGACGGCGTGCTCGACCAGCGCCTGGCCGACAGCCTGCGCGCAGTGCTCGAAGCCGAACTGCCGCGCCTGCGCGCGCGCATCGAGGCCGCCGTGCTCGACACCGTCGGCGACGTGGTCGCGCGCGCCGTCGCCAATGAAGTCGCGCGGCTGCGCTCGCCCGCCCCGCCCGACGCCTGAGCCGTCCGCGCGCAGGCTTTCCTCCGCCGCCATCCCGCCGCGCCGGGCGCGCATTTCGCGCTCCCTATAATTCGCCGCCTCGAATCCAGCCCCACCCGCGCGCCTGCCGCTGCCCACTTTTTCGCGTCGCAAGACGCCACCTGCCATGACCGCGCCCCAGAACAACGAACTCGCCAAATCCTTCGAACCGGCCGCCATCGAGGCACGCTGGGCGCCGCAATGGGAGGCGCAGGGCGCCGCCAACGCGCGCATCGTCGAGGGCCGGCCCGACTTTTCCATTCAGCTGCCACCGCCCAACGTGACCGGCGTGCTGCACATGGGCCATGCGTTCAACCAGACGATCATGGACAGCCTCACGCGCTGGCACCGCATGCAGGGCCACAACACGCTGTGGGTGCCGGGCGTGGACCATGCCGGCATCGCCACGCAGATCGTGGTGGAACGCCAGCTCGACCAGCAGAAGATTTCGCGCCACGACCTCGGCCGCGAGAAATTCCTGGAAAAGGTCTGGGCCTGGAAGGAGCACTCGGGCGGCACCATCACCCAGCAGATGCGCCGTGTCGGCGCCAGCGTGGACTGGAACCATGAGTACTTCACGATGGACGCGAAGTGCTCCAAGGTCGTCACCGAGGTGTTCGTGCGGCTGTACGAGCAGGGCCTCATCTATCGCGGCAAGCGGCTGGTCAACTGGGATCCGGTGCTGAAGACCGCCGTCTCCGACCTCGAAGTGGTCGGCGAGGAAGAGGACGGCAAGCTCTACCACCTGCGCTATCCGCTCGCCGACGGCAGCGGCCAGCTGATCGTCGCCACCACCCGGCCCGAAACCATGCTCGGCGACACCGCCGTGATGGTGCATCCCGAGGACGAGCGCTACGCCCACCTCGTCGGCAAGAGCGTGCTGCTGCCGCTCTGCGATCGCGAGATTCCGGTGATCGCCGACGACTATGTGGACCGCGAATTCGGCACCGGCGTGGTCAAGGTCACGCCGGCGCACGACTTCAACGACTACGAGGTGGGCAAGCGCCACAGCCTGCCGGTCATCGGCGTGCTGACGCTCGACGCCACCATCAACGACGCCGCGCCCGAGAAGTACCGCGGCCTCGACCGCTTCAAGGCGCGCGAGCAGGTGATGGCCGATCTCGACGCGCTGGGCCTGGTGGAAAAGGTCGAGCCGCACAAGCTCAAGGTGCCGCGCGGCGACCGCACCGGCGTGGTCATCGAGCCGATGCTGACCGACCAGTGGTTCGTCGCCATGACCAAGCCCGCGCCCGAAGGCACGCGCACGCCGGGCAAGAGCATTGCGCAGGTGGCCAGCGATGCCGTGGCCGACGGCCGCGTGAAGTTCGTGCCCGAGAACTGGACCAGCACCTACAACCACTGGATGAACAACATCCAGGACTGGACCATCAGCCGCCAGCTCTGGTGGGGCCACCAGATTCCGGCGTGGTACGGCATCGCCGGCGAAGTGTTCGTCGCGCGCGACGAAGCCGAGGCCCGCGCCAAGGCCGACGCCGCCGGCTACACCGGCCCGCTCACGCGCGAGAGCGACGTGCTCGACACCTGGTTCAGCTCGGCGCTGGTGCCCTTCTCCACCCTCGGCTGGCCTGACGAGACGCCGCAGCTCAAACATTTTTTGCCGTCGAGCGTGCTGGTCACCGGCTACGAAATCATCTTCTTCTGGGTCGCGCGCATGGTGATGATGACCATGCACTTCACGGGCAAGGTGCCGTTCGAGACCGTGTACATCCACGGCATGGTGCGCGACGCCGAGGGCAAGAAGATGAGCAAGTCGGAGGGCAACACGCTCGATCCGGTCGACCTCATCCAGGGTATCGGCCTCGACGCGCTGGTGGCCAAGAGCACCACCGGCCTGCGCCGCCCGCAGGACGCGCCCAAGATCGAAAAGCGCGTGAAGAAGCAGTTCCCGGAAGGCATGCCGGCCTACGGCGCCGATGCGTTGCGCTTCACCATGGCCAGCTACGCGACGCTCGGCCGCAACGTCAACTTCGACACCAAGCGCTGCGAGGGCTACCGCAACTTCTGCAACAAGCTCTGGAATGCCACGCGCTTCGTGCTGATGCAGGTCGAGGGCCTCAACGACTACGACCGTGGCGTGGAAAGCTGCGCCGCGCACGACTGCGGCCCCGGCGGCTACAACGACTTCGGCCCGGCCGACCGCTGGATCGCCTCGCGGCTGCAACGCGTGGAAGGGGAAGTGGACGCCGCCTTCCGCGAGTTCCGCCTCGACAACGTGGCCAACACGCTCTACCAGTTTGTCTGGGACGAGTACTGCGACTGGTATCTGGAGCTGGCCAAGGTGCAGGTGCAGACCGGCAGCGATGCGCAGAAGCGCGGCACCCGCCGCACGCTGCTGCGCGTGCTCGAGACCGTGCTGCGGCTCGCGCATCCGGTGATTCCGTTCATCACCGAGGAGCTGTGGCAGAAGGTCGCGCCGCTCGCCGGCTTCAAGCTCGAAGAAGGCGCGACGATCATGCTGGCCGCCTACCCGGTCGCCAACCCCGAGAAGATCGACGAGGCGAGCGAAGCCTGGGTCGCGCGGCTCAAGGCGCATATCGACGGCTGCCGCGCGCTGCGTGGCGAGATGAGCCTGTCGCCGGCCGAGCGTGTGCCGCTGATCGCCGCCGGCGAAACGCCCGAGGCCCAAGCCGAGCTGGCCGCCTTCGCGCCCTATCTGCAAGCGCTCGGCAAGCTGAGCGAAGTGCAGGTCGTGCCCGCGCTGCCGGCCGACGCCAACGCGCCGGTGCAGGTCGTGGGCACCAACCGGCTGATGCTGCACATCGAGATCGACATCGAGGCCGAGAAGCTGCGGCTGGCCAAGGAGATCGGCCGACTCGAAGGCGAGATCGCCAAGTGCAGCGGCAAGCTCGGCAATGCCAGCTTCGTCGACCGCGCGCCGCCGGCCGTGGTGGCGCAGGAGCGCGAACGGCTGGCGGGCTTTGGCGCCACGCTGGAAAAGGTGCGCGAGCAGTTGGCCAAGCTGGGCTGAAACCGGCGCCACCGAGCGGGAGCAAGCATGCAAGCCAGTCGATCTGCACATCAGGGCCCGCCGGCCCTTGCCACTGCGGCCAGCGCGCTCGCGCGGCGCTGCATGCTGGCTGCGGTTTCAGCGCTGGCGCTGCTGCCGGCAATCGCGCCGGCCCAGTCGGCCGATGCGCTGCCGCCGGTCCACACCCAGGGCCTGATGCGCTGGGTCAGCGGCGGCATCGGCCTCGATGAATCGAAGGCGATGCGCGCCGCCGCGGCGCAATGGCCGCTGACGCTGATGTTCACCCAGCGCGCCGACGGCCGCGCCGCCTATGCCAGCGATGTGCGCATCGTGGTCGCCGACGACAACGGCTATGCGCTGATCGACGCCGTCGCCGACGGGCCGTTCATGCTCGTCGACGTGCCGACCGGGCATTACCGGCTGAGCGCCACGCTCAACGGACTCAAGCAGGAGCGCGAGATCGACGTCGCCACCGGCAAGCCGCAGAAGCTCGATTTCGCGTGGTAGGCCCGCGCCGCTGACGGCGCAATCCCACAGCCGGCCGCACCGCCGGACGACACGCGCCCCACCGCGCCGCGCGCACATTGGCCGCTTCCGTCTCAACGCGAAGGAGCCGCCATGTCCGCCCGTTCCCATTCCAAGGCCAGGTCGCGCCAGGTGCGCTATGCCGTCGTCGGCGCCGGCTGGATCGCGCAATCGGTGTTCATGCCGGCGGTCGCGCATACCGGCAACTCGAAGCTGTGCGCAGTCGTCACCGGCGACCATCGCAAGGCCGAGGCGCTCGGCCACCGCTACGGCATCACCAGCCACGCCTACGCCGATTACGACTGGCTGCTGAACAGCGGCGACATCGACGCCGTGTATCTGGCGCTGCCCAATTTCCTGCATCGGGAGTACGCGGTGAAGGCGCTCGACGCCGGCATCCATGTGCTGCTCGAAAAGCCGATGGCCACCAGCGAGGCCGACTGCGCCGCGATCCTGAAGGCCGCCGAGCGCTCGTCGGCGCGGCTGATGCTGGCCTACCGGCTGCACTTCGAGCCCGCCACGCTGGAGGCGTTGCGCATCGCGCGCTCGGGCCGGCTCGGCGAGCTGCATCTGTTCTCGTCGGTGTTCACGCAGACCGTCGGCGCCGACAACCATCGCGCGCATCACGGCTTCTGGGCCGGACCGGTGGCCGACATGGGCCCCTACCCGATCAACGCCGCGCGCGCCGTGTTCGGCGCCGAGCCCGAGGAAGTGATGGCCGTCGGCAGCCGCACCCCGGGCGCGGGCTTCGACTTCGACGACACGGTGAGCGCGACGCTGCGCTTTCCGGGCGGGCGGCTGGCGCAGTTCTGCGTGAGCTATGCCGGCAACCCGGTCGACCAGTACCGCATCGTCGGCAGCGCGGGCGATCTGGAGGTGAATCCCGGCTACATGTTCGGCATCGGACTCGGCCACATCCTGCGCATCGGCGGCGAAGCGGAATCGACCGCGTTCGACCCGACCGACCAGTTCGGCGGCGAACTCAAGTACTTCAGCGATTGCATCTTGCTGGGCCGCGATCCGGAACCGGACGGGCAGGAAGGGCTGGCCGACGTGCGCGTGATTGCCGCCATCGAGCGCGCGCTGTCGACCGGCCGGCCGCAGCAGCTGGAGCCGCTGGAGCGCACGCGCCGACCGCAGGCCGAACAGCGCATGACGCTGCCGCCGGTCGAGCAGCCGGAGCTGGTCGACGCGGCGGCGCCGTGAGGCCTGGACGGACGGTCGACGCCGCCCGCGCCTCGCGCTTCAGGTGGTTTCGCGCGCGCCGGTCTTGCTCAGCAGCAGATCGTTGACCGACATCGCGAACTCGCGCCAGGCCGCCGCCAGGTCGCGCACGATCACGTCGATGTAATCGGCCTGCGGCTTGGCTTCGTCCGGAAAGTTGGAGATCGCGCAGGAGGTGCGGTTGTGCGCGATGGCCGAGTCGAGCATGGCCTTGCTGAAGCCGGCGAAGGCACCGAGCGCCAGCGGCGTGAGGCTGGAGCGGCCCTGCACCACCAGCCCGGTCACATTGCCCAGATCGGTGTCCTGCAGGCGCGCGAGCGCCTCGCTGTACAGCTGCTCGACCGCGCCGAGCACCGCGCGCTGCGTGAGCTGCTCGCCCTGCTGGGTGCTGAGCAGCTGCGTGAGCAGGCGCTTGTAGCGCTCGGGCGCATTGGCGCGCTGGATCGTGACCCAGGCGGCAAATTCGGTGAAGGCGGCGGGACGTTCCTCGGTGGTCATGGCGCTGGCTCCGGTGGTGGACGAGGCGGGACGCGACGCCGGGCTCAGCGCGCGCAGGATGCGGGCGGCCGATTCGAGCGCGCCTTCCATGTGGCCGGCGCCGTAGCTCGCGGTCTCGGTGCCGCCGAAATGCAGCCGGCCGTCCCACCAGGCACGGCGCAGCAGCGCGTCGCCATACACCGGCGGGCCGTCGTTGAAGCTGGCCTTGTCGGCTTCGCTGGCGGTGAAGCGCTCGGTGCTCCAGTCCTGGTAGCTGATGTCCGAGCTGTCGGCGGCCACGCCGAAGACCTGGACCATCTGGCTCGACACCAGCAGCGGCAGCGCGCCGCGAATCTTGGCGCGCACCTCGGGCGGCAGCGCCACGAAGCCGCCGAGCGCAGCGGTGCTCGCATCGGCATCGCAGGCGTCGAAGATTTCGTGAAGCATCACCTGCGCATGGCTCACGAAGGCGTTGCCCGACTGGCCGGCGGCGCGCCAGAACGCGCTCGGATACTCGACCAGCGCCTTGGCCTGATCGGCCATCCAGGTGCGGGTGCTGGCGAGCGAATTGGCCAGCGCCCCCGACAGCGGCGGATCGAAGGAAATGTCCTGCGCGACCAGCCGCGGCGGCAACGCGATGACCACGCGCCGGGCCTCGATGGTGGTTTCGATGCCGCCCCGGCGCAGGCCGATTTCGACGTGATGGCCGCGATCGACGATCGACAGCACCTGGGTGCCGAACTCGATCGAGCCGGCCGGCAGTTGCGCCGCCAGCGCCTCGACCAGCTTGACGCTGCCGCCGGCGATGCGGTGCGCGCCGCCATGCACGCCTTGCAGCTCGGGCGCGGGCTCGGCCGGCTTGTTGGGATCTTCCAGGCGCATCACGGCGCCGGTGTCGTTCTGGGGGAAGCTGGCGAGACCGAGTTCATCGAGCCGGCGCGCGATGCGCGGTTCGGTATCGGGCCAGAACCAGGTGGGGCCGAGGTCGAGCCCGCCGCCCTTGTTGCCGGTCTTGGTGAGCACGCGTCCGCCGATGCGGTCGCGCGCCTCGAAGACCGTGAAACCCGCGCCGAGCGCATGCAGACGTGCGGCGAGTTCGAGTCCGCAGACTCCACCGCCGACGATAGCCGTTTCGATCATGGCCAAGCCCCTGAAGTTTGCCGATGGCCTTGCGCTGCAAGCTCCGTTCCCGTGTGGCGACATGCCTTTTCCCGGGGGAAATGCGGTTGCGATGGATCAAACAAGCCATTCGCCGGCGACAAGCCTTGGCGGTTTTGTCAGCTTGCGGACAAAGCGGCGCCGCGCAGCCGCTGCCGGAGCGGCATTGGCGGTCAATCCGGGCTGGCACGCGGATCGCTGTAGCCGGGGCTGCAATCCATCAGAGATCGACACCCATGCTCAACAGCGCCCTGCTCACCATCGTCGAGGACGCCGGCTCGGCCGTCCTCACGCTCATCGAAGGCGTCACGCAGGAAGAATTCCGCCGCTCGCGCCTGACCCGCTCCGAGGTGCTGCTGCACACCAAGACCGTCAGCGATGCGCTGGCCAGCATTCCGGAAGCCACCCGGCCGCTGCTGGCGGAGATCGACTGGCCCGGCTGGAGCGCCTGCGCGCGCGCCATCGCCGATCCCACGAGTCCGGATGCCGACGATGCGCTGTGGTTCGCCATCACCGCGCTGATGCCGGCGACGCTGATGTGGATGCGGGTGTATCGCAAGGATCAGCCACAGCTGTTTGCGTTCAAGCCCGAGAGCCTTTGAGGTGAGAACGCTGGCGAGCGGGGGCCGGCCAGGGCGGGCTTGACCGGCGGCGCCCTTGCGCTGCGCGCAAGGGTTCCCGAGCGGATCGGGCGGGCGCGGGCCGGCCTGCCAACTCGCGCTGCGCGCTCAGACAGGCAGGCCTGAACGCCGGTGGCGTTCGCCCGCGCCCGCCCGATCCGCTCGGCTTGCCGGAGGCGCCCGCCCCGGCCGGCCCCCGCTCGCCAGCTCTTTGACCGATTGGCGGAGTTGGCGGCGCTTTGCACCGCTTGACCATCGAGCGCGCGCTCAGCCAAGCCCCCGTCGAACAAGCCGGCGCCGGCGTGCCGGGGGCGGGCTGGCGGCGCCGACGCGCATGCCCGCCTGCGGCGGGTTCCCTCGCTGCCGCGGCGCGACCGGGCCGGCGTGCCAACTCGGCTTTCCTGCGGAAAACCTCAGACATGCACGCCTGAGCGCTGCGCGCTCACCCGGCCGCGCCGCTCTCGCTCGGCACGCACGACGGCGCCGCCAGCCCGCCCCCGCCACGCCGGCGCCGGCTTGGTCGAC
>NZ_MUHU01000052.1 GCF_002105195.1 Derxia lacustris
GGCCGGCATGCCGGCCTCGGCGCAGAGCGACGACGAAGCCGCCCGCATCGAGACCCTCGCGCGCAGCGGCGACACCCCTGCCGCGCTGGCCCGCGCCGACGGCTGGATCGCCACCCATCCGCGCGATGCCCGCGTGCGCTTTCTGCGCGGCGTGCTGCTCAGCGACCAGCAGCGCAGCGCCGACGCCATCGCCGCCTTCACCGACCTGAACCGCGATTTCCCCGAACTCGCCGAGCCGTACAACAACCTCGCGGTGCTGCTCGCCGCCGAGGGCCGCTACGACGAAGCCCGCGCCGCGCTCGAATCGGCCATCCGCGCCGCGCCCGGCTATGCGCTGGCCTGGGAAAACCTCGGCGATGTGCATGTGCAGCTCGCCGCCCGCGCCTATGGCAGCGCGGTCCGGCTCGCGCCCGCGGGTCGCACCGCGCCGGTCAAGCTCAAGGCCGTGCGCGCCGTCGCCGACGACAAGAACTGATCGCCCAACCAACACCAGGAGACAACATGCGATTCATCCGCTGGATCACCGGCCTCACGCTGTTTGCGGTGGCGCTCGCCGCCTCGGCGGCCGGCCCGCGCGTCGCGCTCGACACCAATCTCGGCCGCATCGTGCTCGAGCTCGACGACGCCAAGGCGCCGGTGAGCACGGCCAATTTCCTGAAGTACGCGGGCGACGGCTTTTACGCCGGCACGATCTTTCATCGCGTCATCGGCGACTTCATGATCCAGGGCGGCGGCTTCAACGCCGGCATGAAGGAAAAGCCCACGCGCGCGCCGATCGCCAACGAGGCCAGGAACGGTCTGCACAACGCGCGCGGCAGCATCGCGATGGCACGCACGTCCAACCCCGACTCGGCGACGGCGCAGTTCTTCATCAATGTCGTGGACAATCCGCGCCTCGACTATCCCCAGCCCGACGGCTACGGCTATGCCGTGTTCGGCAAGGTCGTCGACGGCATGGATGTCGTCGACAAGATCCGCGCGCTGCCCACGGGCAATCGCGCGGGCTACCAGAACGTCCCGCTCGATCCCGTCGTGATCGAGAAGGCGACCATCCTCAAGTAAAGGGCCTGCTCATGAGCACCATCATCCTGCACACCAACCACGGTGACATCACGATCGAACTCGAAGACGAGAAGGCGCCGAAGTCGGCCGCCAACTTCATCGAGTACGTCAAGAGCGGCCACTACGACGGCACGATCTTCCATCGCGTGATCGACAACTTCATGATCCAGGGCGGCGGTTTCGTGCCCGGCATGGACCAGAAGCCGACCCAGGCGCCGATCGAGAACGAGGCCAACAACGGCCTCAAGAACGCCAAGTACACGGTCGCGATGGCCCGCACCAACGATCCGCACTCGGCCACGGCCCAGTTCTTCATCAACGTGAAGGACAACGACTTCCTCGACTTCCGCTCGCCGACGCCGCAGGGCTGGGGCTACACGGTGTTCGGCAAGGTCACCGCCGGCACCGACGTGGTCGACAAGATCAAGGCCGTGAAGACCGGCACCACCGGCTGGCACCAGGACGTGCCGAAGGAAGACGTGATCATCACCAGCGCCGAAGTCGTCTGATTTCGCGCATGGCGCGCCGTCTGGACCATTTGCGCTTCGACGGCCGCCAGCCGGTCCGCATCGTGTCGGACCTGCATCTCTGGGGCGACCGCCCCGCCACGCTCGCCCGTTTCACCCAGTGCGTGGAACGGGCGCGCACCGAGGCCGCAGCCCTGCTGGTTCTCGGCGATCTCTTCGAATACTGGGTCGGCGACGACGACATCGGCTCGCCCGAGGTTGCGCCGACGGCACGCGCCCTCGGCGCCGCCACGGCCGCCGGGCTGACGGTCGGCTTCCTGCCGGGCAACCGCGATTTCCTCATCGGCCGGCGCTTCGCGCGCGCGACCGGCATCACGCTGCTGGCCGACGAAGTGGCACTGGAAGTCGGCGGCTTTCGCGCCTGGCTCATGCACGGCGACACGCTGTGCACCGACGACGTCGGCTATCAGCGCTTTCGCCGCATCACGCGGCTGCCGGGGCTGGCCTGGGTCTGGAACCACACCTCGCTCGCGTGGCGGCATGAGCGCATCGCGGCGATGCGCACGGCAAGCGAGCAGCGCAAGCGCTCGACCGGCCTGCAACCGTGGATGGACGCGACTGCGCCGGCCATCGCAGCCGCCTTTGCCACGGCCGCGCGCCGGCTGCCCGGCTGCACCACGCTCATCCACGGCCACACCCATCGCCCGGCGCGGCACGACGAAGGCGCCGGCCGCACCCGCTGGGTGCTGCCCGACTGGGAGCTGGACGGCGTAGACGTGCCGCGCGGCGGCGGCGTGGATGTGACGGCGAACGGCGTGGAGCCGTTCGCGGCCTGAGCCGCACAGGTCAGCCGCCGCGCGCCTTCTGGATCATCTGCTTGCACAGCCCGCGCAGCAGCTGCACTTCCTCGCGCTCCAGCCGGGTGCGCGCAAACAGCCGCCGCAGCCGCTCGAACAGCTTCTTGGGATGCGCGGGCTGGATGAATTCCACCGCCACGCAAGCCTCGTAGAGGTGATCCATGAAGCGCTCGACCTCCTCGTGGCTGGCGTAATCGGGCCGCTCCACATCGAGCGCGCGCGTGCCGACCATGCCGAAGGCGCGCCGCAGCTCGTAGGCCACGATCTGCAAGGCCTGCGCCACGTTGAGCGACGAGTACTCGGGATCGGCGTCGATCTGCGTGAAGCGGTCGCAGCGCTGCATCTGCTCCTTGCTCAGGCCCGTGCGCTCGGTGCCGAACACAAAGGCCACGCGACCGCCGGGCGCAGCCGCCTCGGTCACCGCCTCGATGCAGGCATCGCGCACATCGAGCTGGGGCGGCGCGAAGTCGCGCGTGCGCGCCGACAGGCCATACACGAGCGAGCAGTCGGCAACCGCCGCATCGAAGTCGTCGAACACATGCGCAGCCGCCAGCACATCGCCGGCGCTGCTCGCAAACGCGATCGACTCGGCCTGGATCAGCGGCCCGTCGAAGCGCGGCGCCACCACGCGCAGCACGCCGGCGTCAAGGCCGAAGCCCATCGTCTTCATGGCGCGCGCGGCCGAGCCGACATTGCCCGGATGGCTGGGATGGACGAGCACGAAGCAGGCACGCGAACGCGCAGCGGGCAAGGCGCCGCCGAGCGGTGCTGAACCGGCATCGGCCGGCCCGGGAGCTTGAAAAATCATGGGGTTGCCAGCAAGCGAGGAAACGGGCGCGGGTAGAATCGCCCGACTTTTCGGGCCGCCGACGGTGCTTGCCGTCGCCCCGCGCGGCGGGTGCAGACCCCGCGCCGCGCAGCCTGACCGCTCCTTCAACATCGACCTGGCGCCTGCGGCAATTGCGCGGCGTCCGGCTTCAACGGCTGGGCATTATGAATCCCCTGGGCAGCAATCCCTACATCAACACCGCCATCAAGGCGGCGCGCAAGGCGGGCTCCGTCATCAACCGCGCGAGCATGGACCTCGACCTGGTGAAGGTGGGCAACAAGGGCCCGAACGACTTCGTCACCGAGGTGGACCAGGCAGCCGAAGCCGCCATCATCGAGATCCTGCTCAACGCCTATCCCAACCACGCCATCCTCGGCGAGGAAACCGGCGCGACCGGCGCGGAACAGGACCCGGACAACGAGTTCACCTGGATCATCGATCCGCTCGACGGCACGACCAACTTCATCCACGGCTTTCCGCAGTACGCGGTGTCGATCGCGCTGCGCCACAACGGCGTGGTGACCCAGGGCGTCATCTACGACCCCAACCGCAATGAGCTGTTCACCGCCTCGCGCGGCCGCGGCGCCTTCATGAACGACAAGCGCATCCGCGTCAGCAAGCGCATCAAGCTGCAGGACGCGCTCATCGGCACCGGCTTTCCGTTCCGCGCCAGCCAGGACGACCCCGAGCTGCTCGACCGCTACATGCGCCTGTTCCGCTCGCTGACCATGCGCTGCGCCGGCCTGCGCCGTCCGGGCGCCGCCGCGCTCGATCTGGCCTACGTGGCGATGGGCCGGCTCGACGCGTTCTGGGAATACGGCCTCAAGCCCTGGGACATCGCCGCCGGCAGCCTGCTGGTGCTCGAAGCCGGCGGCCTGGTCAGCGATGTGAAGGGCGACGACGACTACATGGGCAGCGGCAACATCGTCGCCGGCAGTCCCAAGATCTTCGCCCAGCTCGTCGCCATGACGACCGAGGCGCGCTGACCGATGGCACGCAAGCCGGCGCCCGCAGCGGCGCCCGGCGGAGAGGCGGCGCACACGCCGCTGATGCAGCAATACCTGCGCATCAAGGCCGAGCACCCGGGGCTGCTCGTCTTCTTCCGCATGGGCGATTTCTATGAACTGTTCTACGACGATGCCGAGAAGGCGTCGCGCCTGCTCAGCATCACGCTGACCACGCGCGGCCAGTCGGCCGGGCTGCCGGTGCGGATGGCCGGCGTGCCGGTGCATGCGCTCGACGGCTATCTGGCCAAGCTGGTGCGCATCGGCGAGTCGGTGGCGATCGCCGAGCAGATCGGCGATCCGGCGCTGGCCAAGGGGCTGGTCGAGCGCAAGGTGGTGCGCATCGTGACGCCGGGCACGGTTACCGAGCCGCAGCTGCTGGCGGCCAAGCGCGACACCGTGCTGCTGGCCGTCTGCGCGGCGCCGCTGGCCACGCCCACGCGGCGCGGTCCGCCGCCGGTACCGATGCTCGGGCTTGCGAGCCTCAACCTCGCGGTCGGCGAACTGGTGCTGGAGGAGATACCGCTCGCGCGCTGGACCGCGACGCTGGAACGCATCGCGCCGTCCGAGCTGCTGTGCGCCGACGGCGCTGCGCGGCTCGACACGCCGCCCGGCCTGGCCCGCAGCACCGTGCCCGACTGGCATTTCGACGTGGCCCACGGCGCCGAAGCGCTGCGCCATCAGTTCGACGTCGCCACGCTCGACGGCCTGGGCGCCGGCGACCTCAAGGCCGCGCTCGGTGCGGCCGGCGCGGTACTGCGCTATGCGCGCGAAACCCAAGGTGGCGCCGCCGCCGAAGCCCAGCGTCTCGCCCACCTGAATCAGCTGCGCGTCGCGCGCGAGAGCGATCTGGTGCTGCTCGACGCGGTCACGCGACGCAACCTCGAAATCACAGAACCGTTGCGCGGCGAACAGGCCGGCGCCGACGCGCCGACGCTGTTCCGCGAGCTGGACCTGTGCGCGACCGGCATGGGCAGCCGGCTGCTGCGTCACTGGCTGCACCATCCGCGCCGCAATGCGCGCGAGGTCGGCGCGCGCCATGCCGCCATCGATGCGCTGCTCGACCACGATGCGCGCACGCCCGGCCATGCAGCGCAACTGGCGCGCTCGCTCGGCGAGTTCGGCGACATCGACCGCGTCGCGGCGCGCATCGCGCTGCGCTCGGTGCGGCCGCGCGAGCTGGCCGGACTGCGCGGCGACCTCGCCGCCCTGCCCGCGCTGCGCGATGCCATCGCTGCCGTCCAGGCCGGTGCGCCCGACTTCGACGGCGACAGCGCCAACCTGCTCGCCGACTGCGCCGCCGGCTGCGAAGTGCCGGCCATCGCGCTCGACCTGCTCGGCGCGCTCGCCGACGAGCCCGGCGCCAATGTGCGCGACGGCGGCGTGTTCGCACCCGGCGTCGATCTGGCACTCGACGAGCTGCGTGCGCTGCAAACCGGCCACGGCGACTTCCTCATGCAGCTCGAAGCGCGCGAGCGCGAACGCAGCGGCATCGCCAACCTGCGCGTCGAATACAACCGCGTGCAGGGCTTCTACATCGAGATCGCCGCCAGCCTCGCCGCGCGCGCACCGGCCGATTACCAGCGCCGCCAGACGCTCAAGAATGTCGAGCGCTACGTCACGCCCGAGCTGAAGAGCTTCGAGGACAAGGTGCTCGGCGCGCAGGAACGCGGCCTCGCGCGCGAAAAGGCGCTGTGGGAAGACCTGCTCGATGCGCTCACGCCGCTGGTGCCGGCGCTGCAAGCCATTGCCCGCGCGGTGGCGCAGATCGACACGCTGCAAGCGCTGGCGCGAGTCGCGCGCGAGCGCCGCTGGGTGCGACCGCGCTTCGTTGCCACGCCCACGCTGGTGCTGCGACGCGGCCGCCATCCGGTGGTCGAGGCGCAGCTGGAGCGCGACGGCCACGGCAAGGAGAACTTCGTCGCCAACGATCTGCGGCTGGACGCGGCGCGGCGGATGCTGCTGGTCACCGGCCCGAACATGGGCGGCAAGAGCACCTACATGCGCCAGGCCGCGCTGATCGCGCTGCTGGCCTATGCCGGCAGCTTCGTGCCGGCCGACGAGGCCACGCTCGGGCCGATCGACGCCATCTACACCCGCATCGGCGCCGCCGACGATCTGGCCCAGGGCCGCTCCACCTTCATGGTGGAGATGACCGAGACCGCCGCCATCCTCAACCAGGCCACGCAGCACAGCCTGGTGCTCATGGACGAAGTCGGGCGCGGCACCAGCACCTTCGACGGCATGGCGCTGGCGAGCGCCATCGCCCAGACGCTGGCGCTGCGCAACCGCTCGCTGGCGCTGTTCGCCACCCACTATTTCGAGCTGACCGAACTGGCCAGCACGCTCGACGGCGTTGCCAATGTGCATGTGACGGCGGCCGAGCATCGCGGCGGCATCGTCTTTCTGCATGCGGTGCAGGAAGGCGCGGCGAGCAAGAGCTATGGCTTGCAGGTGGCGCGGCTGGCCGGCGTGCCGGAAAGCGCGCTGCAACTCGCGCGCAAGCTGCTCGCCCGGCTGGAGGCGCAGGCGCGCGACAGCGGTCCGCAGCTCGGCCTGTTTGCGCCCGAGGAGGATGCGTTTGCAGCGCCCGATTTCGCGGCGGCGCTGGCCTTCGACGATCCGCTGCCCGCGCCAGAACCGGTGCCGGCCGAATCGCCGGCGGCACTCGCGCTGCTCGACGAGATCCGCGCCCTCGATGCCGATGCGCTCAGTCCGCGCGAGGCCCAGGCGCTGGTCTACGAATGGACCGCGCGGCTGCGCGGCGGCTGAGGCTCAGTGCAGGGTGCCACGCCCGTCGAGCACGGCATCCAGATCCTCGTCGTCATCGTCGTCGGCGCCGGGCAGTTCGCCCGGCATCACGCTGAACAGCGGATCGCTGCCGGCGCTGCCGGCCTCGATCTCGGCATCGGTGGCCGGGCGCACCTCGGTCACCTGAACCCACACGCGCAGCGCCAGGCCGGCGAGCGGATGGTTGCCGTCGAGCACGGCCACGTCCTCGGTCAGATCGGTCACGCGCCAGACCCGGCCGTCGGTCTCGCCGTCCTCGGCATCGTCGGGCACGCCCTCGAACTGCATGCCGGTCTCGACCGGCTCGGGCAATTCGGCGCGCGGGACCACGCGCAGCAATTCGGCGTCGTAATCGCCAAATGCGTCTTCCGGCTCCAGATGGAATTCGGATTCGAAACCTTCTTCCTGGCCGGCGAGCTTGTCCTCGATCTTCTCGAAGAAATCGCCGTATCCGCCGTGCAGATAAACCAGCGCATCGGCGCCCGGATCGAGGTTTTCGCCCTGGGCATCATCGATTCGATAACGCAGCGTGACGACGGTGTTGGCGGCAATCTCCATGGCCGGTGCTCCTGAATGCGGGTGCAGTAAAGTCGCGGCCATTATGAGCGACCCCAAAACACAATCTCCCGACAGTGCCGGCAGCAAAGCCGCCGCGCCGTCTCCCGCAGCCCTCAAACGCATCCTCGGCGGCATGAGCGTCGACCGCTTCCTCGCCGACGTGTGGCACCGCGAACCGCTGTTCATCAAGGGCGCCGTCGATCCGGCCCGGCTCGCGATCGAACCTGACGCGCTGCTCGCACTCGGCGCCGACGACCGCGTCGAATCGCGCCTGGTGCAAAAGCGCGGCGAGCGCTGGTCGCTCGGCCACGGCCCGGTGCCAACGCCGCCGCGCGCGCGGCGCGACTGGACCCTGCTGGTGCAGGGCGCCAATCTGCATCACCCCGCCGCCGATGCCCTGCTCGACGATTTCCGCTGCCTGCCGCATGCCCGGCTCGACGACGTGATGATCAGCTACGCGGTCGAGGGCGGCGGCGTCGGCCCGCATTTCGACTCCTACGACGTGTTCCTGATCCAGGCGCGCGGCACCCGCCGCTGGCGCATCTCGGCGCAGAAGGATCTGTCGCTCGTGCCCGACCTGCCGCTCAAGATCCTGTCCAATTTCGAGTACGAGCAGGAGTTCATCTGCGAGCCCGGCGACCTGCTCTACCTGCCGCCGCGCTACGCCCACGACGGCGTTGCGCTCGACGAATGCATGACCTGGTCGGTCGGCTTTCGGGCGCCGGCGCTCGGCGAACTGGCGCTCGCCTTCCTCGAACGCTGCGCCGAACACTCGGCCGACATGGTCAACGAGGAGCGCTATGCCGACCCCGGCCTCAAGCGCCCGCGCCATCCCGCCGCCGTCCCCGAAGGCATGGTCGAAGCGGTGGAAACCGAATTGCGCAAGCTCCGATTCGACCGCGCCCGAATCGCCGACTTTCTTGCCGAATGCCTGAGCGAACCCAAGCCCGGCGTGGTTTTCGACGCACCGGCAAAACCACTCGGATTCGCCAAATTCCTTCAGGCAATCAGCCGCAACGGAATCCGTCTTTCGCCCGCCAGCCTGATGCTGCATACGCCACGCGAAGTCTCGATCAATGGCGAGTCATTCGACGCGACCGAAAGCGAAGGCCGCTGGCTGCGCCAATTCGCCGATAGCCGGCATGCCAGCGCAGATGAATGCGCAATGCTCGGCGAGAATCTCGCCGAATGCCTTTACGACTGGTATCGCGCCGGCTGGCTGCTGATTGGCCAGGCCGCCGCCTGAAATCTTGCGACAGGGTTTCAAACGGGGTTTCAAATGAACGCAGCGCAATCGCCGAGCCTTCGTGCATTCGAGCAACGCAGCGATTTTCACGCGGCGCTGTTCGAACTCATCCGTCACGCCGAAAAGGAATTGCTGCTGTTCGACCCGGATTTCCAGGCCTGGCCAGCCTCGGAAGCCCGGTTTTCCGAGGCGCTCGGCCAGTTTCTGGCCCGTGGTCGCAGCGCGCGACTGCGACTGGCAACCGGCTCACCGGCGCATTTGCTGCGCAATTGCCCGCGTCTGGTTTCGCTTTTTTCACGCCATTCCGATCAGATTCAATCGGTTCATGCAAGCGAAATGCGCCGTCTACCGGCTGAAAGCCTATTGATTGCCGATCGCCGGCATGCCTTGCGGCTTCCCGATTTCACTCGGCCGCGCGGCGTACTGCGACTCGATGACCTGGCTTATGCGCAGCCGCTCGCCGATCGCTTCGAGGAAATCTGGCAACTTTGCGAAGCGCGAATTCATGTCAACCCCTTGGGTCTTTGACTGCCGTCGCATCATGCCAACGCTTCTGTAATCGTTTGTATGAGTTGTATGGGTGCGAGCCCGCAATCCAGCGAGTTGGCGCGAGAGAACCGGGAAGCACCCCATATCCGTTATAAAATTTGAACTGAGCCCGGCTCAGGCTTGATCCGCAATACCGACTGGTTCGGTTCACCGCCGGATCGGATTCAGTCGGACATCATTCGCATTGCCTGCGACCCACCTCACATCTTCAACGCACAAGGATTGACCATGAAGAAATCGCTGCTCGTTGCTTCGCTGCTGACCATCGCCCTCGCCGCCTGCGGCGAAAAGCCCGCGCCCGCCCCGGAAC
>NZ_MUHU01000053.1 GCF_002105195.1 Derxia lacustris
TGCGCCGCCCCAAGCGCGAAGACGTCGCGCGCGGCCAACTGCTGTGAAAACACACCGCGATCAAGCAGCACACCCACTTCACCGCCGAGGTCTACGTCCTCAGCAAGGAAGAGGGCGGCCGCCACACCCCGTTCTTCAACAACTACCGCCCCCAGTTCTACTTCCGCACCACGGACGTGACCGGCGCGATCGAGTTGCCGAAGGACAAGGAAATGGTCATGCCGGGTGACAACGTGACGATCACCGTCAAGCTGATCGCCCCGATCGCCATGGAAGAAGGCCTGCGCTTCGCCATCCGTGAAGGCGGTCGTACCGTCGGCGCCGGCGTCGTCGCCAAGGTCATCGAGTAATGATCGAAAGCTCCGGCAGCGCTTGCCGGAGCTTCGCGATCGCCGCCCCGTTCTTTGGAGTACTAAATGACAAACCAGAAGATCCGCATTCGCCTGAAGGCCTTCGACTACCGTCTGATCGATCAGTCGGCACTCGAAATCGTGGATACCGCCAAGCGCACTGGCGCAGTCGTCAAGGGCCCGGTGCCCCTGCCGACCCGCATCCAGCGCTTCGATGTGCTGCGTTCGCCTCATGTGAACAAGACGTCGCGCGACCAGTTCGAGATCCGCACTCACCAGCGTCTGATGGACATCGTCGATCCGACGGAGAAGACGGTCGATGCGCTGATGAAGCTCGATCTGCCGGCTGGTGTGGACGTCGAAATCAAGCTTCAGTAATGCTTGATCGCGGCGTGTGCCGCGTGCCATAATCTGTGGCTTCGCTCGCCTCGTGCGGGCGCGAATTTTTTGGTCCGGCCAATCGCAGCCGGGTTTGGAGATAACAATGGGTCTTCGCTCCCAATTGGGTTTGATTGGGCGGAAGGTCGGCATGACGCGCATCTTCACGGACGATGGTGATTCCATTCCCGTGACTGTGCTCGACGTATCGAACAACCGCGTTTCCCAAGTCAAGTCCCCCGAAGTTGACGGCTACACGGCCGTTCAAGTCGTCTATGGTGTGCGTCGCGCTTCGCGCGTCACCAAGGCGCAGGCTGGTCATCTGGCCAAGGCCGGCGTCGAGGCGGGCTCTCTCGTGCGCGAGTTCCGCGTTGACGAGAGCAAGGCTGCAGAGCTCAAGGCTGGCTCGGTCGTCGGTGTTGATCTCTTCAGCGCTGGTCAGAAGGTTGATGTGCAAGGCACGTCGATCGGCAAGGGCTACGCTGGTGTCATCAAGCGCCACAACTTCTCGTCGAATCGTGCTTCGCACGGCAATTCGCGTTCGCATAACGTTCCGGGTTCGATCGGCATGGCCCAGGATCCGGGCCGTGTCTTCCCCGGCAAGCGGATGACCGGCCATCTCGGCGATGTGACTTGCACGGTCCAGAACCTCGAGATCGCGCGTGTCGACGCCGAGCGTCAACTGCTGCTGGTCAAGGGCGCAGTGCCCGGCGCCAAGGGCGGCTCGGTGGTCATCACGCCGGCCGTCAAGGCCAAGGCATAAGGAGCGAACGCAATGGAACTCAAGCTCCTGGGCAATGAAGGCACTGTCAGCGCTCCCGACACGATCTTCGGTCGTGAATACAACGAGCCGCTGATTCACCAGATCATCATCGCGTACCAGGCGAACGCCCGTTCGGGCAATCGCGCTCAGAAGGATCGCGAGCAAGTCCACCACACCACGAAGAAGCCGTGGCGCCAAAAGGGTACGGGCCGCGCTCGTGCCGGTATGTCGTCCAGCCCGCTGTGGCGTGGCGGCGGTCGCATCTTCCCGAACTCCCCCGAGGAGAACTTCACCCAGAAGGTGAACAAGAAGATGTACCGCGCCGGCATGCAGTCGATCTATTCGCAGCTTGTGCGCGAAGGTCGTCTGTCGGTGGTGGATTCGTTCTCGATCGATGCTCCCAAGACCAAGCTGCTCGCTGAAAAGCTGAAGGCGCTGGGTCTGGAATCGGTGCTGCTGATCACTGACAGCGTTGACGAAAATCTGTACCTCGCGTCGCGCAATCTGGCTCACGTCGAAGTGGTCGCGCCGGGTCAGGCCGATCCGCTGTCGCTCGTTCGCTACCAGAACGTCGTGATCACGAAGGCTGCGATCGACAAGATTCAGGAGATCCTGGCATGAGCAACTTCAGCGAAGAGCGTTTGTACAAGGTCCTGCTGGCGCCGGTGATTTCCGAGAAGTCGACGTTCGTTGCCGACAAGCACGAACAGGTTGTGTTCCGCGTGCTGCGCGATGCGACCAAGCCGGAAATTCGCGCCGCCGTCGAAAAGCTTTTCGAGGTGCAGGTGGAGTCGGTGCAGGTAAGCAACCGCAAGGGCAAGGTGAAGCGTTTCGGCAAGATGATCGGCCGTCGTGATCACGAGAAGAAGGCCTTTGTCTGCTTGAAGCCCGGTCAGGAAATCAACTTCCAGGCGTTGGAGGCGAAGTAATGGCCCTCGTCAAAGTAAAGCCGACGTCCCCGGGACGTCGCGGCGTGGTCAAGGTGGTGAACCCCAGTTTGTACAAGGGTCGCCCGGTCGCCTCGCTCGTCGAGCCGCAATCCAAGACTGCCGGCCGCAACAACAACGGTCATATCACGGTCCGTCACAAGGGCGGTGGTCATCGTCAGCACTACCGTGTCGTCGATTTCCGTCGCAACAAGGACGGCATCGTCGCGAAGGTCGAGCGCCTTGAGTACGACCCGAACCGGTCGGCCAACATCGCGCTGCTGCTGTATTCGGATGGTGAGCGTCGCTACATCATCGCGCCGAAGGGTATCGAGGTTGGTGCGCAGATCCAGAGCGGTCCGCAAGCGCCGATCAAGACCGGCAATGCGCTGCCCATCCGCAGCATTCCGGTCGGCACCACGATTCATTGCGTGGAAATGCTGCCTGGCAAGGGGGCGCAGATTGCGCGTTCTGCCGGTGCTGGCGTTCAGCTGCTGGCACGCGAAGGCGTCTATGCCCAGCTGCGTCTGCGCTCGGGTGAAATCCGCAAGGTGCATGTCGAGTGCCGCGCGACCATCGGTGAAGTCGGCAACGAAGAGCACAGCCTGCGCCAGATCGGCAAGGCCGGCGCCAATCGCTGGCGCGGCATTCGTCCGACGGTGCGTGGTACTGCAATGAACCCGATCGATCACCCGCACGGTGGCGGCGAAGGCCGCACTGGCGAGGGTCGTGAGCCGGTCAGCCCGTGGGGTACGCCGGCCAAGGGCTACCGTACGCGTAGCAACAAGCGCACGACGAGCATGATCGTCCAGCGCCGTAAGAAATAAGCGGAGGACTGAATGACTCGTTCAATCAAGAAGGGTCCGTTCGTCGACGCGCACCTCGTGCACAAGGTGGACGCTGCGCGTGCTTCGAATGACAAGCGGCCGATCAAGACCTGGTCGCGTCGTTCGACGATCCTGCCCGATTTCGTCGGGCTGACGATCGCCGTGCACAACGGACGCCAGCATGTGCCGGTGTACGTGTCGGAGAACATGGTCGGGCACAAGCTCGGCGAGTTCGCGCTGACCCGTACATTCAAGGGCCACGCTGCGGACAAGAAGGCGAAGAGGTAAGCAGATGGAAACTACCGCCACCCTCCGCGGCGTTCACCTGTCGGCCCAAAAAGGTCGTCTGGTTGCCGATCAGATTCGCGGCCTGAAGATCGACAAGGCACTCAATGTGTTGGCCTTCAGCCCGAAGCGTGCTGCGACGATCATCAAGAAGGTCGTTGAATCGGCGATCGCCAATGCCGAGCACAACGATGGCGCCGACATCGATGAACTGCGCGTCAAGCGCATTCACGTCGAAGAAGGCACCCCGATGAAGCGGTTTACCGCGCGCGCAAAAGGCCGCGGCAATCGCATCCTGAAGCGCACTTGCCACGTCTACGTGGTCGTCGGCGACTGAGGAAAGACATGGGACAGAAAATCCACCCTACCGGGTTCCGGCTCTCGGTCACGCGCAACTGGTCTTCGCGCTGGTATGCCAACGGTCGCGACTACCCGCAGATGCTCGGCGATGACATCCGTGTCCGCGAATATCTGAAGAAGAAGCTCAAGAACGCTTCGGTCGGCCGCGTGCTGATCGAACGTCCGGCGAAGAATGCTCGCATCACGATCTTCAGCTCGCGTCCCGGCGTCGTCATCGGCAAGAAGGGCGAAGACATCGAGACGCTGAAGGCCGATCTGCAGCGCCTGCTGGGTATCCCTGTTCATGTGAACATCGAGGAAATCCGCAAGCCTGAAATCGATGCTCAGCTGATCGCGAACAGCATCGCCCAGCAGCTCGAGAAGCGGATCATGTTCCGCCGCGCGATGAAGCGCGCGATGCAGAACGCCATGCGTCTGGGTGCTCAGGGCATCAAGATCATGTCGTCCGGTCGTCTGAACGGCATCGAAATCGCTCGCACCGAGTGGTATCGCGAAGGGCGCGTGCCGCTTCATACGCTGCGTGCCGACATCGACTACGGTTTCGACGAAGCCCGTACCACCTACGGCGTCATCGGCATCAAGGTTTGGGTCTACAAGGGCGACATGCTCGCCCGTGGCGAGGCGCCTACCGTGGCCGAGCCGGAAGAAGACAAGCGTGGTCGTCGCCCGGGTCGTCCGGGTCCGAAGGACGGTCGTCCGCCGCGTGGCCGCGGCACCCGCAGCGATGGCGTGAAGCCCGCTCGCAAGGTTGAAGGAGAGAAGGATGCTGCAGCCAGCTAGGCGGAAATACCGCAAGGAACAGAAGGGCCGCAACACGGGCCTGGCGACTCGCGGCGCCTCGGTGTCGTTTGGTGAGTACGGTCTCAAGGCCGTCGGCCGTGGCCGTCTGACCGCGCGCCAGATCGAGGCGGCCCGTCGCGCGATGACCCGTCATATCAAGCGTGGTGGTCGCATCTGGATCCGCATCTTCCCGGACAAGCCGATTTCGCAAAAGCCGGCTGAAGTCCGGATGGGTAACGGCAAGGGCAATCCGGAGTACTACGTTGCCGAGATTCAGCCCGGCAAGGTTCTGTACGAAATGGACGGCGTTGATGAAACGCTCGCTCGCGAAGCTTTCCGCCTCGCGGCGGCGAAGCTTCCGCTGCAGACGATCTTTGTCACGCGCCAGGTCGGCGCCTGACGCAGGGAGCAAACAATGAAGTCGAGTGAACTCCGCACCAAGGATGTTCCGGCCCTCGAAGCCGAACTCAAGGACCTGCTGAAGGCCCACTTCGGTCTGCGCATGCAGCACGCCACGCAGCAACTGTCGAACACCACGCAGCTGTCGCGCGTGCGCCGCGACATTGCGCGCGTGAAGACCGTTCTGCATGAGAAGGCGAGCAAGCAATGAACACCGAAACCAAGACCGCGCTGCGCCGCGTCCTTCAAGGGCGTGTCGTGAGCGACAAGATGAACAAGACTGTCGTCGTGCTGGTTGAGACTCGGGTCAAGCACCCGCTCTACGGCAAGTTCATCAAGCGCTCGAAGAAGTATCACGCGCACGACGAAGCTGGCGAATGCAATGCCGGCGATACCGTCGAGATCAGCGAATCGCGCCCGATCTCGAAGACCAAGGCGTGGGTCGTGACCCGTCGCATTGCACAAGCTCAAGTGGTTTGATGCATGAAAGCTTGACGCCGCAATGGCGTCAAGCTATAGTCTTTTGCTTTCCTTCTCGCGCATTTGCGCGAGGCCTCTCCCAAACAGGCCCAGCCTGACGGGACCAAGACTGACCAAGGCGTCAAGCCTCGGCTTAAGTTGGGACTAATCCATGATCCAGATGCAATCGACTCTGGACGTCGCTGACAACACCGGTGCGCGTACGGTTATGTGCATCAAGGTGCTCGGCGGCTCCAAGCGCCGGTACGCGAGTATCGGGGACATCATCAAGGTGAGCGTCAAAGACGCCGCTCCCCGTGGTCGCGTCAAGAAGGGCGAGGTGTACAACGCCGTCGTCGTTCGGACCGCCAAGGGCGTTCGCCGCCAAGATGGTTCCCTCGTCCGTTTCGACGGCAATGCCGCCGTTCTCCTGAACAACAAGCTCGAGCCGATCGGTACCCGTATTTTCGGGCCGGTGACGCGTGAGCTGCGTACCGAGCGATTCATGAAGATCGTCTCGCTCGCGCCTGAAGTTCTGTAAGGAGCGCGACCAATGAACAAGATCCGCAAGGGTGACGAAGTCATCGTCCTCACGGGCAAGGACAAGGGCAAGCGCGGCGTCGTGCTGCAGCGCCTGGATTCCGAGCGCGTGGTGGTCGAGGGCATCAATGTCGCGAAGAAACATGTCCGCCCGAACCCGATGAAGGGTGTTCAAGGCGGCATCGTCGATCTCACGATGCCGATCCACATCTCGAACGTCGCGCTGTTCGACGCGAAGGCCGGTTCGGCCTCGCGCGTTGGCGTGAAGGTCGAAAACGGCGAAACGCTGCGCTTCTTCAAGAAGAGCGGCGAGCTCGTCAAGGCTTGAGGTGGCGACGATGGCAAGACTGCAAGAGTTCTATCGCGAGAAGGTCGTGGCTGATCTGACCGGCAAGTTCGGTTATTCGTCGGTCATGGAAGTCCCGCGTATCACCAAGATCACCCTGAACATGGGTGTGGGCGAAGCGATCTCCGACAAGAAGGTGATCGAGCATGCCGTTGGTGACATGACGAAGATCGCCGGCCAGAAGCCGGTGGTCACCAAGGCGCGCAAGGCTATCGCCGGTTTCAAGATTCGTCAGGGCTATCCGATCGGTTGCATGGTGACGCTGCGTGGCGTGCGCATGTATGAATTCCTCGATCGCCTGGTGACGGTTGCACTGCCCCGCGTGCGTGACTTCCGAGGCATCTCGGGGCGCGCTTTCGATGGCCGTGGCAACTACAACATGGGTGTCAAGGAGCAGATCATCTTCCCGGAAATCGAGTACGAGAAGGTCGATGCGCTTCGTGGGCTGAACATCAGCATCACCACCACCGCGAAGACGGATGAAGAAGCCAAGGCGCTTCTGGCCGCCTTCAAGTTCCCGTTCAAGAATTGAGGTCGGCATGGCGAAGCTTAGCCTGATCAATCGCGAGATCAAACGCGCAGCCCTGGCGGACAAGTTTGCCAAGAAGCGCGAAAGCCTGAAGGCGATCATCGGCGACCAGTCGAAGTCGGACGAGGAGCGCTACGAAGCTCGTCTGAAGCTGCAGCAACTGCCCCGCAATGCCAACCCGACGCGCCAGCGCAATCGCTGTGCAGTGACCGGTCGGCCGCGCGGAACCTACCGCAAGTTCGGTCTCGGCCGCATCAAGCTGCGTGAAGCGGCCATGCGTGGCGAAGTGCCGGGCATGGTCAAGGCCAGCTGGTAAGCCGACGGACGGAGAACGCTATGAGTATGAGTGATCCCATCGCCGACATGCTGACCCGGATTCGCAACGGCCAGCAGGTTGAGCGCAAGTTTGTCGATATGCCCTCGTCGAAGCTCAAGATCGCGATCGCGAACGTGCTGAAGGACGAAGGCTATATCGAAGGTTTCGAAGTGAAGACGGAAGACGGCAAGCCCACGCTGCGCGTCGAGCTGAAGTACTACGCGGGTCGTCCGGTCATCGACCGTATCGAGCGCGTGTCCAAGCCGGGTCTTCGCATTTACAAGGGGCGTGACGGCATTCCTCAGGTCATGAATGGCCTCGGCGTGGCGATCGTCTCGACGTCCAAGGGTGTGATGACGGATCGTCGTGCACGCGCTGCGGGTGTCGGTGGCGAAGTCCTTTGCTACGTCGCCTGATCCGGGAGGAATGAAAAATGTCTCGTGTTGGTAAGGCACCGATCGAACTACCGAAGGGCGCCGAAGTTGCGCTCGATGAGCAGACGATCACCGTCAAAGGCCCGTTGGGCACGCTCAGCCAGGCTCGCCACCCGAAGGTTGGCGTCGAAATCGTGGATGGAAAGATTCAGTTTTCCGTCCTCGACGACAGCCGTGAAGCGAATGCCATGTCTGGCACGCTGCGCGCCATCGTCGCGAACCTCGTGACCGGCGTCACCAAGGGTTTCGAACGCAAGCTGACGCTGATCGGCGTTGGCTACAAGGCCCAAGTGCAAGGCGACAAGCTGAATCTGTCGCTCGGTTTCTCGCACCCGGTCGTCCACACGCTGCCTGCTGGCGTGAAGGCTGAAATGCCGACCCCGACGGAAATCGTCATCAAGGGCTCGGACAAGCAGTCGGTTGGCCAGGTCGCGGCTGAGATTCGCGCCTATCGTCCGCCCGAGCCCTACAAGGGCAAGGGTGTTCGCTACTCGGATGAACGAGTGGTGATCAAGGAAACGAAGAAGAAGTAACGGAGCCAGGCTATGAACAAGAAGGAATCTCGCCTGCGCCGCGCGACTCAGACGCGAGCCAAGATCGCCGAACTTCGCGTCGTGCGTCTGGCGGTGCATCGCACCAACACGCATATCTACGCGAACGTCATCGCGGCCGACGGCGGTACCGTCCTGGCCTCGGCTTCGACGGTCGAGAAGGAAGTGCGCGATCAGCTTGCCGGTCAGACGGGTCGTGGCGGCAACGTCGCCGCAGCTGCCCTGGTGGGTAAGCGCGTTGCCGAAAAGGCCAAGGCCGCGGGTATCGAGTCCGTCGCCTTCGACCGTTCCGGCTTCCGTTATCACGGCCGCATCAAGGCGCTCGCCGATGCTGCGCGTGAAGCCGGCTTGAAGTTCTGAGGACACGACGATGGCGAAAGTGCAAGCGAAGGTCGGTGGCGGCGAAGAACGCGACGACGGCCTCAAGGAAAAGATGATCGCGGTGAACCGCGTCACCAAGGTGGTGAAGGGCGGCCGGATTCTCGGTTTTGCCGCACTGACCGTGGTTGGCGATGGCGACGGCCGCGTGGGCATGGGCAAGGGCAAGGCGCGTGAAGTGCCGGTTGCCGTGCAGAAGGCCATGGACGAAGCCCGCCGCAAGATGTTCAAGGTGTCGCTCAAGGGCGGCACGCTGCAACACGCGGTGGTTGGCAAGCATGGTGCGTCGACGGTGCTGATGTCGCCCGCCAAGGAAGGTACCGGCGTGATCGCCGGCGGCCCGATGCGCGCCATCTTCGATGTGCTCGGCGTGACCAACGTCGTGGCGAAGAGCCTGGGGTCGACGAATCCGTACAACATGGTTCGCGCCACGTTGAACGGTCTTCAGACCATGAGCACGCCGGCCGAGATTGCTGCCAAGCGCGGCAAGTCGGTCGAAGAGATTCTGGGGTAAGCCATGGCCGACAAGAAAATCAAGGTCACGCTGGTTCGCAGCGTCATCGGTACGCGCGAATCGCATCGCGCCACCGTGCGCGGCCTGGGCCTCAAGCGTTTGAACAGCACCAGCGAACTGGTGGATACGCCCGCGGTTCGCGGGATGATCAATAAGGTGTCTTACCTGCTCAAGGTCGAGTAAGGCCCGGCAGGGGGTGATCAGCATGAAACTGAATGACATCAAGCCCGCCGAGGGCGCCACGCACGCGAAGCGTCGTGTCGGTCGCGGCATCGGTTCTGGTTTGGGCAAGACGGCCGGTCGCGGCCACAAGGGTCAGAAGTCCCGCGCTGGCGGCTTCCACAAGGTCGGCTTCGAAGGCGGTCAAATGCCTTTGCAGCGGCGTCTGCCCAAGCGCGGCTTCAAGTCGCGGACCAAGGAATTCAACGCCGAAGTCCGTCTGTCGGATCTCGATGCGCTGGCTTCCGCAGAAGGTGTGATCGATCTGCTGACGCTGAAGGCGGCCGGTATCGTTCCGCATCTGACGCTGGTTGCGAAGGTTGTGCTTTCGGGTGCTGTGACCAAGAAGGTCACGTTGCGCGGCATCGGTGCGACGGCGGGTGCCAAGGCAGCCATCGAAGCCGCCGGCGGCTCGCTCGAATAAGACGGTCAGGAGAAGCGCGTTGGCGACAGCGACTGCTGCCCAGAAAGGGCGATTCGGTGATTTGAAGCGCCGTATCGTTTTCCTTCTGATGGCTTTGCTGGTTTATCGGATTGGTGCGCATATTCCGGTTCCCGGAGTTGACCCGACCCAGATAGCCAAGCTCTTTGGCAAGGGCGGCATTCTGGACATGTTCAACATGTTCTCGGGCGGCGCGCTTTCTCGTTTCACCGTGTTTGCGCTCGGGATCACGCCGTATATCTCTGCGTCGATCATCATGCAGTTGCTGGGAATCGTTTCACCCCAGCTCGAAGCGCTGAAGAAAGAGGGAGAGGCTGGTCGCCGGAAAATGACGCAATACACGCGTTATGGCACGGTGTTTCTGGCGACTTTCCAGGCGTTTGGTATTGCTGTCGCGCTGGAATCGCAAGCGGGGCTGGTGATTGAGCCCGGCGTGATTTTCAAGTTCACAGCTGTCGTTTCGCTCGTGACCGGGACGATGTTCCTGATGTGGCTGGGTGAACAGATCACGGAACGTGGTTTGGGCAACGGTATTTCGATCATCATTTTCGGCGGTATCGCAGCCGGGTTGCCGAATGCGCTGGTGAGTTCCTTCGATCTGGTACGCAATGGCTCTGTCGGTCCTTTTGCGGCGATCGTGATTCTCGCTCTCGTGGTTCTGGTGACCATGTTTGTGGTGTTCGTGGAGCGGGGCCAGCGGAAGATCGTGGTCAATTACGCGAAGCGTCAGGTTGGCAATCGGATTTACGGTGGGCAGAGCTCGCACTTGCCGCTGAAGTTGAACATGGCCGGGGTGATTCCGCCGATCTTTGCGTCGTCGATCATTCTGTTTCCGGCCACGTTGACCAACTGGTTCAGCAGCAGCGAGTCCATGCGGTGGCTGCGCGATATTTCCGCGACGCTTTCGCCGGGGCAGCCGCCCTACGTGATCCTGTATGCCGCTGCAATTGTTTTCTTCTGCTTTTTCTATACCGCGCTGGTTTTCAACAGCAAGGAAACGGCAGACAACCTGAAGAAGAGTGGGGCGGTTGTCCCGGGTATCAGACCTGGTGAACAGACGGCCCGCTATATCGACAAGATTTTGATGCGACTGACCTTGGTCGGCGCGATTTACATCACCCTGGTGTGCCTGCTGCCGGAGTTTCTGATTCTCTGGAAGAACGTTCCTTTCTACTTTGGCGGAACGTCGCTGCTGATCATCGTGGTGGTGACCATGGATTTCATGGCGCAGGTTCAGGCCTACGTCATGTCGCACCAATACGAGAATCTGCTCAAGAAGGCCAACTTCAAGGGAGCCGGTTCGCCTTCGCGTTGATGCGAAGGCAACCTCCAGGACGGGTATGGCGAAAGACGATGTAATCCAGATGCAGGGCGAGGTGGTCGAGAACCTCCCGAACGCCACGTTCCGCGTCAAGCTCGAAAACGGTCATGTCGTGCTCGGGCATATCTCGGGAAAGATGCGGATGAATTACATCCGTATCCTCCCGGGAGACAAAGTCACGGTGGAATTGACGCCGTATGACCTGAGCCGGGCACGGATTGTTTTCCGTGCCAAGTAGTCAAGAACAGAGTTTTGGGAGTCCGAGATGAAGGTAAACGCTTCGGTAAAACGGATCTGCAGGAACTGCAAGATCATCAAGCGCAACGGCGTGGTGCGTGTCATCTGCACGGATCCGCGTCACAAGCAACGCCAGGGCTGAGTGCCGGCGAGTAACGAAGGAAACTTGAAATGGCACGTATTGCTGGCGTCAACATTCCGAATCATCAGCACACTGAGATCGGTCTGACCGCGATTTACGGTATTGGCCGTTCGACCGCACGCAAGATTTGCGACGCTGCCGGCGTGCCGATGAACAAGAAGGTCAAGGATCTGTCCGACGGCGACCTCGAGAAGCTGCGCGACGAGATCGGCAAGCTGACGGTGGAAGGCGATCTGCGTCGTGAAGTCACGATGTCGATCAAGCGCCTGATGGACCTCGGCTGCTATCGCGGCCTGCGTCACCGCAAGGGCCTGCCCTGCCGCGGTCAACGCACCCGCACGAACGCCCGCACCCGCAAGGGCCCGCGCAAGGCGCCGCAATCGCTGAAGAAGTGATCGGCCGTCCGGCCTGATCAGCTCGCACAGCATCTCGAAGGAAACTCGCAATGGCGAAAGCATCCAACGCAGCGTCGTCGCAGCGCGCTCGCAAGAAGATCCGCAAGAACGTCGCGGAAGGCATCGCGCACGTTCACGCATCGTTCAACAACACGATCATCACGATCACCGACCGTCAGGGCAATGCCCTGTCGTGGGCAACTTCGGGTGGCCAGGGCTTCAAGGGTTCGCGCAAGTCGACGCCCTTCGCTGCTCAGGTTGCTGCCGAATCGGCTGGTCGTGTCGCACTCGAATGCGGCATCAAGAACCTCGAAGTTCGCATCAAGGGCCCGGGCCCGGGTCGCGAATCCGCGGTTCGTGCGCTGAATTCGCTTGGCATCAAGATCACCCAGATCGCCGATGTCACGCCGATTCCGCACAACGGCTGCCGTCCGCCGAAGCGTCGTCGCATCTGATTCACCGCGCTCGGGCTGGCATTGCGCCGGCTCGTCGCACAAGCCCATTGCCCGCGCATCTGGCGCGGGCTGACGCGGGGGCAAGGCCCTGCCGCGAAGACAACACCCAAGGATAGAAGATGGCTCGTTATATCGGCCCCAAGGCCAAGCTCTCCCGCCGCGAAGGCACTGACCTGTTTTTGAAGTCGGCGCGTCGCTCGCTGGACTCGAAGTGCAAGCTTGACAGCAAGCCCGGCCAGCACGGCCGCACCTCGGGTTCGCGCACGTCCGACTTCGGCAACCAGCTGCGTGAAAAGCAGAAGGTCAAGCGCATGTACGGCGTGCTGGAACGTCAGTTCCGCCGTTATTTCGCTGAAGCCGATCGTCGCAAGGGCAACACCGGTGAAAACCTGATCGCCCTGCTCGAATCGCGTCTCGACAACGTCGTGTACCGCATCGGTTTTGGCTCGACCCGCGCCGAAGCGCGTCAGCTGGTCAGCCACAAGGCGCTGACGCTGAACGGCACTGTCGTCAATGTGGCGTCGATTCAAGTGAAGCCGGGCGACGTGATCGCCGTGCGCGACAAGGCCAAGAAGCAGGCCCGTATCGCCGAATCGATCCAGCTGTCGGAAACCGTTGGCGTGCCGGGCTGGGTTGCGGTCGACAAGACCAAGCTCGAAGCCACGTTCAAGAACGTGCCGGACCGCTCGGAAGTGGCCCAGGACGTGAACGAATCGCTGATCGTCGAACTGTATTCGCGCTGATCTGCGCGGAACGCCCGCCGCGTGCCGGCAGGCGTTTTCAAGAGTCGAGGACCGCGCCTGCGCGACCTCGGCTTTCTGTCTTTTTTGGCCCGGTTTTTTGCCGACGCCTTCGGTTGTGCGACTCGCGGCCCGTCGCCCAGCCCTGATTCTGCGGGCCGCCCTTCAGCCTTATCGGCGTAACGAGCCGAGGGTATTGGACAGGAAAGACCTCAATGCAAAGCATTCTCAAGCCCCGCGCGATCGACGTCGAAACCATTGCGCCCAATGTGGCCCGCGTGACGATGGAACCGTTCGAGCGCGGCTATGGCCACACGCTGGGCAACGCGCTGCGTCGCGTGCTGCTGTCGTCGATGGTGGGTTTCGCGCCGACCGAAGTCTCGATCGCGGGTGTGGTGCATGAGTACTCGACGATCGACGGCATGCAGGAAGACGTGGTCGACTTGCTGCTCAACCTGAAGGGCGTGACCTTCAAGCTGCACAACCGCGACGAAGCGATCGTGACGCTGAAGAAGGACGCGCCGGGCGTGGTGACGGCGGGCGACATCGATGTCTCGCATGACGTCGAGATCATCAATCCCGATCACGTCATCGCCCACCTGACCGCCGGCGGCAAGCTCGACATGCAGATCAAGGTCGAGCGCGGCCGTGGCTATGTGCCGGGCACCATGCGCAACCTGGGCGAGGAATACAAGCAGATCGGCCGCATCGTGCTCGACGCGTCGTTCTCGCCGGTGCGCAAGGTCAGCTACTCGGTCGAAGCGGCCCGCGTTGAACAGCGCACCGACCTCGACAAGCTGGTGATGCACATCGACACCAACGGCGTCATCACGCCGGAAGAAGCGATCCGCCAGTCGGCCCGCATCCTGGTCGACCAACTGTCGGTGTTTGCCGCGCTCGAAGGCATGGCCGACACCACGGTGCGCGCCGAAGCCGGTCGCCCGACGGTCGATCCGATCCTGCTGCGCCCGGTCGACGATCTGGAACTGACGGTGCGTTCGGCCAACTGCCTGAAGGCCGAGAACATCTTCTACATCGGCGACCTGATCCAGCGCACCGAGAACGAGCTGCTCAAGACGCCGAATCTGGGTCGCAAGTCGCTCAACGAAATCAAGGAAGTGCTCGCCTCGCGCGGCCTGTCGCTCGGCATGAAGATCGACAACTGGCCGCCGGTCGGCATCGACAAGTAATTGCACTGCGGCCTGCTGGCCGTGGCAGCGGCGACCGCCGGAGCGATTCCGCCGGTCGCCGCGGATTTTCCGGGTTCGCGTTTCGGCTAGACTCGCGGGCCCTCAACCGAGGCGGGTGAACTGCTAGGTCGCACGGCGACCCGGTGCCCGCCGACAAACGTGCCCGATTCAGGGACAACAGAAAGGAAAAGTCATGCGTCACCGCAATGGCCTGCGCAAGTTCAACCGGACTTCCGCCCACCGCCAAGCCATGTTCCGCAACATGGCCAACTCGCTGATCCTGCACGAAGCCATCAAGACCACGCTGCCCAAGGCCAAGGATCTGCGCAAGTTCGTCGAGCCGCTGATCAACCTGGGCAAGACGCCGTCGCTGGCCAATCGCCGCCTGGCCTTCGACCGCCTGCGCGACCGCGACTCCGTCGTGAAGATCTTCAACGTGCTCGGCCCGCGCTACGCCACCCGTCCGGGCGGCTATCTGCGCGTGCTGAAGTTCGGCTTCCGCGTTGGCGACAATGCGCCGATGGCCTTCGTCGAACTGGTTGACCGTCCGGACGTCGAAGAGACCGCCGGCGTCGAGGAAGAAAGCGCCGAAGCGTAAGCTTTCGGGCTTCACGCCGACCAAGAAGAAGCCGGGCTTGCCCGGCTTTTTTCTTGCCCGTCGCAAGCCGCTCAAGGCCGGTTGACGGTGTGAAATCTTTTTGGGCAGCAGTTATGGAAATAGCGTTCCTGATCGTGGCCGCGCTTGTCGCGTGGCTGTTCCAGCGGCAGCAGGCAGTCGGACTGATCGCCGCAGCGCTGCTCGCCGGTCCGGCCTGGGCGGCCGACGACTTCCTCGATCCGGCCGAGGCCTTCCGCATGAGCGCCCAGCTGGTGGCGACTGAGCAGGGGCCGGCGATCGAGGCGCGCTTCGTCGTGGCCGAGGGCTATTACGTCTATCACGACCGGTTCGCGTTCAGCGCCGAGGGCGCGACGCTGGGCCCGGCGGCGATCCCGCCCGGCAAGGTCAAGTTCGACGAGAACTTCGGCAAGGACGTGGAAACCCATCGCGGCGAGCTGGTGGTGCGGATTCCGGTGCAGCGTGCCGACGGCGCCTTCGACTTCAGCGCGCGGCTGCAGGGCTGCGCCGACAAGGGCCTGTGCTATCCGCCCGAGACGCGGGTTGCGCGGCTCGATCCGGCGGCGCTGGCGGCCGCGCCCGCCGCTGCCAACGACGCCAGTGCCGGCGACCGCATCGCCGGCGCGCTCGCATCAGGCTCGGTGCTGACCATCGTGCCGGTGTTTCTGCTGCTCGGGCTGCTGCTCAGCTTCACGCCCTGCGTGCTGCCGATGCTGCCGATCCTGGCCTCGATCATCGTCGGCCAGAGCCATCGCGCGGGCGGTGAAGGCACGCCGCACAAGCCGAGCCGGGCGCGCGGCTTTTCGCTCGCGCTGGCCTATTCGCTCGGGATGGCGCTGGTCTACACCGCCATCGGCGTGGCGGCCGGGCTGGCCGGCGAGGGGCTGGCGGCGGCCTTGCAGAAGCCCTGGGTGCTGGCGCTGTTTGCCGCGCTGCTCGCATTCATGGCGCTGTCGATGTTCGGCTTTTACGAGCTGCAACTGCCGGCCGGGCTGCAATCGCGGCTGGCGTCGGCCTCGGGGCGGCAGCAGGGTGGGCGTCATCGCGGCGTGTTCGTGATGGGCGCGATCAGCGCGCTCATCGTCGGCCCCTGCGTGGCGGCGCCGCTCGCGGGCGCGCTGCTCTACATCTCGCAGACGCGCGATGTCTTCCTCGGCGGGCTGGCGCTGTTTGCGCTGGCCACCGGCATGAGCGTGCCGCTGCTGCTGCTCGGGCTGTCGGCCGGCACGCTGCTGCCGCGCGCCGGCGCCTGGATGGAGGCGGTCAAGCGCTTCTTCGGGTTGCTGCTGCTGGCCACCGCCGCCTGGATGCTGGCGCCGGTGCTGCCGCCGGCGGCAGCGATGCTGGTGTGGGCCACGCTGGCCTTCGTGGGCGCGGCGCTGCTGCGCGTGTTCGAGACCCTGCCGGCCGGCGCCAGCGTGGCGCTGCATCTGGGCAAGGGCATCGGCTATCTGCTGTTTGCGCTCGGTGCGGTGCAGGTGGTGGGCGTGGCCAGCGGCGGGCGCGATCTGCTCAAGCCGCTCGAAGCGCTGGCAGCCGCGCACGCCGGCGAACGCACCGCAGTGGCCGACAAGGCCGCCGCGCCGGCCGATGCGCGCTGGCAGTCGGTCGACAGCCTGGCCGCGCTCGACGCCGCGCTGGCCGGCGCCAACGGCCGCATCGTGCTGCTCGACTTCTATGCCGACTGGTGCGTGAGCTGCAAGGAGATGGAGCGCTTCACCTTCGCCGATCCGGCGGTGAGCGCGCGGCTCGACCGCCTGCTGCTGCTGCGCGCCGACGTGACCGCCAATGCCGATGCGCATCGCGCGCTGCTCAAGCGCTTCGGCCTGTTCGGGCCGCCGGGCATCGTGTTCTTCGCGCCGGACGGCCGCACGCTCGACAAGCCGCGCGTGATCGGCTTCGAGGATGCGTCGGCGTTCGCCGCCTCGCTCGACCGCGCCGATGCCGCCGCGCGCGTCTCCACCGTGGCCCAGGGACTGCTCGCGCCGCGCTGACCGCAGTGTCGGCCGGCGCTTACGAGGGAAGAGCCTCAATGTCCGCCGGCACCGGGCGCGGTTAAGGTGGCTGCGGGGCAAGGCCGTCGAGCGTCCGGATTGCGTCATTCCTCGCCGGGATTTCGGGCGATGGCGCAGCCGCCCGGCCAGCGATGATCGGTCGGCACGCTCGGTGTCGGTCGATGACCGGTCGGGTCCGGCATCTGCCACCGCTGCCAACGGGGGCGGCGGTGGCAGATGCGGTTTTCCGGCTCTCGTCGGTGGCCGACGCCTGCGGGCGCCCCAGCCAACAAGAACCGGCCTGCGGCGTCCGGCCGCGCCGGTCGAACGAGGAGGAGCACATGCCCAACATCACCGGCCGTCTGGCCCGTCTGGTCATCGCCGTCGCCACGGCACTCGGCACGCTTGGCGCCGCCCAGGCGCAATCGGCAGGCTCGCAAGTGGTTTCGCTTGGCGCGCTGCGCTACAAGCCCAACGACAGCAGCCAGCCGCTCAACATCACCAACGTGCCGGCGTCGCTCGGCGGCGCCTCGCAGCCCGGCAGCGGCTTCACCATCAGCGCCGAGAACACCGTCGCCTTCACCTACGAGTACTACCTGACCGACCACATCGGCCTGGAGGTGCTCGGCGGCCTGCCGCCCCGGCACACGCTGCGCGGCACCGGCACGCTCGGCGCCGATGCCATCAATCCGCTCGCCACGGTGCGCAACTGGAGCCTGCCGGTGCTGCTGCGCTGGCACTTCAACGAGCCGACCGACCGCTTCCGGCCCTATGTCGGGCTGGGCGTCGACTACGTCTGGTTCAACGACATCGAGATCACGTCGCAATTCCAGCGCGCGCTGTCGCTCAAGCTGTCGCGCGGCGCCACGGCGGCCGGCGTGACCACCGCCTCGGTCGACAGCCGGTTCAAGCCGGTGTTCAACCTCGGCGCCACCTATGCCATCGATGCGCAATGGGGCGTGATCGGCTCGGTGTCCTATCTGCCGCTCGATGCCACCGCCAAGCTCGTCACCACCATGCCGACCGGCAGCGTCATCCGCAGCGAAGGCAAGCTCGACATCAATCCGGTCATCGTCTACCTCGGCGTGACGCGCACCTTCTGACGCCGGAGCCCCTGCCCATGAGCCTTGCCGCCGAGCTGCGCGCGCAACTGACGCTGTCCGTCATCTGCGCACCGATGTTCATCGTGTCCAACCCCGATCTAGTGATCGCGCAATGCAGGGCCGGGCTGGTGGGCTCGTTTCCGGCGCTCAATGCGCGGCCGGCAGCGGCGCTCGACGACTGGCTCACGCGCATCGAGACCGAGCTGGCCGCAGCGCGCGCCGCCGATCCCGCCGCGAAGATCGGGCCCTATGCGGTCAACCAGATCGTTCACCAGAGCAACGCCCGGCTGGCGCAGGACATGGAGGTGTGCGTGCGGCATCGCGTGCCGCTGGTCATCACCAGCCTGCGCGCGCCGGGCGAGGTGGTGAAGCAGGTGCACGGCTACGGCGGCCATGTGTTCCACGACGTCATCAGCCTGCGCCATGCCGAAAAGGCCATCGAGGCCGGCGTCGACGGGCTGGTGCTGGTCTGCGCCGGCGCTGGCGGCCATGCCGGCACGCTGAGCCCGTTTGCGCTGGTGGCCGAGGTGCGGCGCATCTGGGACGGGCCGATCGCGCTGTCGGGCGCCATCGCCAATGGCGCCGCCATCCTCGCGGCCGAGGCGATGGGCGCCGACTTCGCGTACATGGGCACGCGCTTCATCGCCACGCGCGAGGCCAATGCGTCGGCGGCCTATCAGGCCGCGCTGGTCGAGGGGCGGGCGGCCGACGTGGTCTACACGCCCTATTTCACCGGCGTGCACGGCAACTATCTGCGCGCCAGCATCGTCGCGGCCGGACTCGATCCGGATGCGCTGCCGGCCGACAGCAAGGCGATGGCCTTCGACAAGGCCGACGACGGCGCCAAGGCCTGGCGCGACATCTGGGGCGCGGGCCAGGGCCTGGCCAGCATCGACGACGTGCCGCCGACCGCCGAGCTGGTGGCGCGCCTTGCGCACGAATACGCTGCGGCCCGCGCGCGGCTGCTGGGCTGAAAACCGGGCGGTCGCCCGTCCGGGCCGGGCCGCCGGCCGCGATCCGCTAGCGCCGCCGGCTGCGCGACAGCCGCAGCGCAATCAGCCGCCGGGTCTGGAAATAGGCCAGCAGCAGCACCGCAATCACCGCCATGGCGCCGATGGTCGCGTCGAAGCCCCAGCTGTCCTTGAGCAGCGGCATGGTCTCGAAATTCATGCCGAACACGCCGGTGATGAGCGTCAGCGGCGCAAAGATCGCCGTGATGATCGTCAGCGTCTGCACGATCTGGTTGGTGCGATGGCTCATCGCCGCGAAGTGCAGCTGCACCGCGGTTTCGAGCGAGGCCTCGAGCCGCCGCGTATGCGCCAGCACCCGGCCCACATGCTCGGCAATGTCGCCCATGCGCACCAGATAGCCGTCGCTGCGCTGCGGGTCGGGCGTGTTCTCCAGATAGCTGTCGCGCAGCTCCTGCAAGGCGTCGACCTGTTCCTCGCAAAGGTTTTCAAGCTTGCGGATCTCGTTGCGCGCATCGAGCAGCGCCATCCAGTTGGTGAAGCTGCGGCGCGGATCGAGCAGCTCGCGCTGCCAGCGGTCGAGCTGGTCGGTGAGCGGCTGGCGCAGCTCCAGATAGCGGTCGACCATCAGGTTGAGCAGCCGCAGCATCAGCTCCTCGGGGCGCGGCGGCAGGCGGTATTTCTCGCCGCCGCCATTGCCATTGCCGTTGACCGACGGCTCGCAGGCCTGGCGCGGCTGATGGCTTTCGATGCGCTGGCGCGCCACGTCGAAGGTGCGGCTGTCGGTGCCGCGCACCGTCACCAGCACCCGGTCGAACACGAAGAACACCGCCGGCCGCGTGACGATGGGCTGGAGCACGCGGCGTTCGCGGCGCTCCTCGGCGGTGAGTTCGCGCAGCGACTGCCGTTCGGCCAGCGGCGGCGCGCCCGCATGCGTGAGCTTGCGGAAGATGACCATGTCGTAGTCGAGCGTGGCCTCGAAGTACGACGGATGCTGGAGATTGGTGGCGTCGATCAGGTGCAGGTCGTGCAGCCGCTTGGCGGTCACGGCAAACACCGCGTCGCGCAGCCGCTCGCGGCCGGCGGCCAGACAGGCCTGGGCCTCGGCGCTGCCGGGCTCGGACTGGTCGCCGATCAGTTCTTCATGCGTGATGTCGAGCCAGAGCCAGCCGGTGTGCGGCGGCGCAACCGGCGGCGTCGCCAGCCGGATGACCTGATCGGGATGGAAGTGGAACGCGTCCATCGGCGGCGCCCGTCGCGTCAGCCGCGCAGCCAGCGCGCCACGTCGCGCGCGAAATAGGTGAGCACGCCATCGGCGCCGGCGCGCTTGAAGGCGAGCAGCGCTTCGAGCGCGGTCTTCTTCTCGTCGAGCCAGCCGTTGGCGGCGGCGGCCTTGAGCATCGCGTACTCGCCGCTGACCTGATAGGCGTAGGTCGGCACGGCGAACTCGCCCTTCACGCGCCGGACGATGTCGAGATAGGGCATGCCGGGCTTCACCATGACCATGTCGGCGCCCTCGGCGATGTCGAGCGCGACTTCGTGCAGTGCCTCGTCCGAGTTGGCCGGGTCCATCTGGTAGGTGCTCTTGTTGCTCTTGCCCAGGTTGGCGGCCGAGCCGACGGCGTCGCGGAACGGGCCGTAGAAGGCGCTCGCGTACTTGGCGCTGTAGGCCATGATCTTGGTGAGCTGATGGCCGTCGGCCTCCAGCGCGGCACGGATGGCGCCGATGCGGCCGTCCTGCATGTCGCTCGGCGCGACGATGTCGACGCCGGCGCCGGCCTGCACGCGCGCCTGCTTCACCAGCAGCTCGACGGTGATGTCGTTGATGACATAGCCGTGCTCGTCGATCACGCCGTCCTGGCCGTGCGAGGTGTAGGGGTCGAGCGCCACGTCGGTCAGCACGCCCAGCTCCGGGAATTCGCGCTTGAGCGCGGCGACCACGCGCGGCACCAGGCCGTCGGGATTGGCGGCCTCGATGCCGTCGGGCGTCTTGAGCGACGCGTCAATCACCGGGAACAGCGCGAGACAGGGGATGCCGAGCTTGAGCGTGTCCTCGGCCACCGGCAGCAGCCGGTCGAGCGACAGCCGCTCGACGCCGGGCATGCTGGCCACGGCTTCGCTGCGGCCCTGGCCGTCGAGCACGAACACCGGGTAGATGAGGTCGTCGGCCGTCAGCACATGCTCGCGCATCATGCGGCGCGAAAAATCATCGGCGCGCATGCGGCGCAGGCGGGTGGCGGGGAAGGCGGGGCGGGTCATGCGGAATCTTCCGTGAGAGCCGTCGGGCCGAGGCCGGACGGCGCGGGTCGGTGGATTGGGGGCGCCGGATGCGGCATCGCACCCGCGCCGTGGCGGGCGCTGCCGGCGTCGCGGATCAGTATTCCGGCGCCGGCGGACGCAGCGGACGCGCGTCTTCGGGCGGGAACCAGCTCAGCACCTTGGCGTCGGCTTCCTCGATGCCCATGCGCTTGAGCGCGGAAAACAGCTGCACCGTGTGACCGGGCATCGCGTTGCGGGTGCGCATCAGCACCTGGTTCTGGTCGTTGCGCGTGAGCTTGTCGGCCTTGGTCAGCAGCACATGCACCGGCAGCAGGCGCGGGCGCACGAAGTCGAGCAGCGCGATGTCGAGGTCGGTGAGCGGACGGCGCGCATCCATCATCAGGATCAGGCCGCGCAGCTCGGGGCGCTCGGACAGATAGCGGCCGAGGAACTGGTCCCACTCGGCCTGGCGCTGATGGCCGGCCTCGGCATAGCCATAGCCGGGCAGGTCGACGAGCAGGCCGTGGCGCTGCTCGCGATCGGCGATCTCGAAGAAGTTGAGATGCTGGGTGCGGCCCGGCGTCTTGCTCGCGAAGGCCAGGCGCTTCTGGTTGCACAGCAGGTTGATGGCGGTGGACTTGCCGGCATTGGACCGGCCGACGAAGGCCACTTCGGGCAGACCGTCGTCGAGACCGGGGCGCGCGAGGTGATCCAGCCGGGCGACGGTGTCGATGAAGCGGGCGCGGTGAAGCAGACTCATGAGGCGGGCGCACAGAGTTGACCTGCGCGCGGTACTGAAGGCTGCGCGAGGGGACGGGCGCAACACCCGTGCTTCGAAGGCGCTTGCCTTCGGGCGGACGCTATAATAAGGAGTTTTTTTGGCTCGGCCGGCGGCATGTCAAGCTCTCGTTTGCATGCAGGTGTCGCTTCCTGAAACCATGTGCTTCGACGTGCGATGTGGTGCGCGTCACGCCATCGGGCAGGGCTTGCGGCGCAGCCTGCGCCTTGCCCGCCGCATCGGCCCGAGGCCGGGGCGGCTGCGCAGTCTTCACCAAAAGAACCGCTCTCGCGGACCGCACAGCACCTTCTTCCATCGAGGAACCCATGAAGTCGTCGAAGCCGACCTTGCAAAAGCTCGCGTTCTTGCAAAAGTCACTTGTCGCCGCGTCGATCCTGTTTGCGGTCGGCGCCCAGGCCCAGCAGGCCGCCCCGCTCGAAAAGCCCGATGCCACCCGTGGCGCTGCCACCGCCGCCGTCTGCTCCGCCTGCCACGGCCTGGATGGCAATGCCAATGGCCCGACCTTCCCCAAGCTCGCCAGCCAGCATCCCGATTACATCGTGAAGCAGCTGCACAACTTCCGCCCCAAGGACGGCGCCAAGCCCGAGCGCGAGAACGCGCAGATGCTGGGCTTCGCCTCGACGCTGAGCGAGCAGCAGATGCTGGACGTGGCGGCCTATTTCTCCAGCCAGAAGCTGGTGCCGTCGGTCGCCGCGAACAAGGATTCGGCCGCGCTTGGCAAGAAGATCTGGCGCGCCGGCATTCCGGCCAAGAACGTGCCGGCCTGCGCGGCCTGCCACGGCCCCAAGGGCGATGGCATCCCGGCGCAATATCCGCGTCTGGGCGGCCAGTGGGCCGAGTACACCGAGCTGCAACTGGTCAACTTCCGCCAGGGTCTGCGCAACAACAACGCGATCATGACCAACGTCGCCAGCCGCCTGTCGGATGTGGAGATCAAGGCGGTCGCCGACTTCGCTGCCGGCCTGCGCTGAACGCGCTGCGCCCGTCAGGGTCGAAGCCTCGGCGATAGTGCGGGGCGAGCAATATCGGGCAGGCAGCCGGACTTCTCCGCTGCCTGCCTTTGCATTTGATGGATGAGTGAAATGAACGGCAGCGTCGAACCGGCGAGCCCGGGCACCACGGGCCTGCAAGTACGCAGCCGCAGCGCCTTTGTGCGCGACAGCGTCGAGCTCATCAGCTCGATGCGCTTTGCCATCTCGGTGCTGAGCATCATCGCGATCGCGTCGGTGATCGGCACCGTCATCCAGCAGAACCAGCCGCCGATCAACTACCTCAACCAGTTCGGGCCGTTCTGGGCCGAGCTGTTCAAGGCCGTGGGGCTGACCGCGCTCTACACGACCGGCTGGTTCTATGTGCTGCTGACCTTTCTGGTCACGTCGACCACGCTGTGCATCGTGCGCAATGCGCCGCGCTTCGTGCGCGAGATGCGCGACATGCGCGACCGGGTGCGCGAAGGCTCGCTGCGCGCCATCCACCATCACATCGAGGGCGCGGGCGCCGAGGCGCCAGCCGAGATCACGCGCCGCGCCGTGGCGCTGCTGCGCGCGCGCGGCTTCAAGGCCGTGGTGCGCGAAGGCCAGCCGCCGGTCGGGCCGGACAGCGCTGCCGGCGCCGCCGAGGCCCAGACCTTCCTCATTGCGGCCAAGGCCGGCAGCGCCAACCGGCTCGGCTACATCGCCGCGCATTCGGCCATCGTGGTGATGGCGGTCGGCTATCTGCTCGACACCAATCTGCCGATCCGCATGCAGATGCTGTTTGCCGGCAAGGCGCCGATCCAGGCCGCGACCACGGTCGATTCGGTGCCGGCCAGCGCGCGCTTCGGCCCGGCCAATCCGAGCTTTCGCGGCGATGTGCTCATCCCCGAAGGCGAGGCGAGCGATGTGGCCGTCGTGCCTTATCGCGATGCGCTGTTTCTGCAGGACCTGCCGTTCTCGATCGCGCTCAAGAAGTTCAGCGTCGCCTACTACCCGACGGGCATGCCGCGCGAATTCAAGAGCGAGGTCGTCGTCACCGACAAGGACAGCGGCAAGCAGCAGGAAGCCGAGATCAAGGTCAACGAGCCGCTGATCCATCGCGGCATCGCGATCTACCAGAGCAGCTTCGAGGACGGCGGCTCGCGGCTCAAGCTCACCGGCTGGCCGATGCGCGGCGCGCGCGCCTACACCTTCGACTTTGCCGGCGAGATCGGCCAGAGCGCGCGGCTCGGCCGGGGCGACGCGGCCGGCGGCGATGCCTATCAGGTCGAGTTCAGCGGCTTCCGCGCCATCAACGTGGAAAACCTGGCCAATGGCGGCGAGGACGACGCCGCCGCGACCGAGCAGCGCTTTCAGGATCACGTGGCATCGGTCGTGTCGTCGACCACGCGCGGCAGCAAGAACAAGGATCTGCACAACGTCGGCCCGAGCGTGCAGTACAAGCTGCGCGACAAGAGCGGCCAGGCGCGCGAGTTCAGCAACTACATGCTGCCGATCGAGCTGGAAGGCCGGCGCTGGTTTCTGGCCGGCATGCGCGAGAACCCGAGCGACCCGTTCCGCTATCTGCGCATCCCGGCCGACGACGACATGAGCGTGGCCGAATTCATGCGCCTGCGCGCGGCAATTCAAGACGCCGATCTGCGCCGCGAGGCCGCGCGCCGCTTTGCCACGCGCTCCTTCAGTCAGGCCGGCGCCGGCGACGAGCAGCTGCGCGCGCCGCTGCAAGCCTCGGCCGAGCGCGCGCTGGAGGCCTTCTCGAAGCAGGGCTTTCAGTCGGTTGCAGACTTCATTCAACGTAACGTGCCGGAGGCCGAGCGCGAGAAGGCGGCCGGCGTGTTCATCAAGATCCTCGATGGCGGCATGTGGGACCTGTGGCAGCTGGCGCGCGAGCGCGACAAGCTGGCGCCGGTCGCCACCGACCGCGAGCACGGCGAATGGCTGTCGGCGGCGGTGCGCGCGGTGAGCGACGCGGCCTTCTACAACGCGCCGGTGCTGCTGATGCTCAACAGCTTCGAGCAGCGCCAGGCCAGCGTGTTTCAGGTCACGCGGGCGCCCGGCAAGAACATCGTCTACGCCGGCTGCCTGCTCCTCGTTTTGGGCATCTTCTCGATGTTCTACATTCGCGAGCGCCGCGTCTGGTGCTGGATTTCGCCCGGCGCGGCGGGTGGCGGCCGGCTGCTGATGGCGATGTCGGCGCAGCGCCGCACGCTCGATTTCGAGCGCGAGTTCGCCACGCTGAGCGGCCAGCTCGCCAGTGCCACCGGCGTCGCGGTCGAGCCGCGCGCGAGTGCAGATTCCGCCGCCGACGGGCAGCGTCCTGCCTGACGCGGCAAATGTTTTTTCCGCGGCGCACTGCGCCGGCGGGCTTGGAGACGACATGAGCAGCATTTCCCCGCATCCGCCGGCCACGCCGGTGCGCATCGACGACTTTTCCGAGCCGTCCTACCTCGCGCGCCGCGACCTCACCGACTGGCTGTTCGCCGCCGCCATCGTCGCGGCGACGGTGTTCGCCTTCGTGCGCTTTGGCGCGGCGATGGACTACTACGAGAAGGTCATCCTGGTCGGCGCCGCCATTGCGGTGACGGTGACCGGCTGGGGCTTCCGGCCGCTGCGGCTGTTTGTCGCCGGGCTGGCGCTGCTGAGTTACGCCGGCATCGCGGCCTACGGCGGCTTTGGCGGCGGCGACCTGTCGCGCGCCGACACGGCCTTCGTGCTCAAGTTCTTCCTCGCCAGCCAGAGCGCCATTTTGTGGATGTGCGCGCTGTTCTTTCTGGCCACCGTCACCTACTGGATCGGCATCGCCGCACGCAGCGACTTCGTGCAGCGCATGGGCAGCTGGTTCACCTGGGCGGCGACGCTGCTCGGCTTCACCGGCCTGATGCTGCGCTGGTACGAGAGCCACCAGATGGGCGAGGGCATCGGCCACATCCCGGTGTCCAACCTGTACGAAGTCTTCGTGCTGTTCTCGCTCATCACGGCGCTGTTCTACCTGCACTACGAGCGCCGCTATCTGGTCGACAACAGCGGCGGACGGGCGCTCGGTGGCTTTGTGCTGCTGGTCATCAGCTCGGCGGTCGGCTTTCTGCTCTGGTACTCGTTCGACCGTGGCGCGCATGAAATCCAGCCGCTGGTGCCGGCGCTGCAAAGCTGGTGGATGAAGATTCATGTGCCGGCCAACTTCATCGGCTACGGCACCTTCTCGCTTGCGGCGATGGTGGCCTATGCCTATCTCATCAAGCAGAGCGCGACCACGTCGGCGCCGGCGCGGCTGGTGCCGCTGTTCCTGTTCGGCGTGCTGCTCGGCATGGAGCCGCTGGTGTTCCGCATCAAGAACGCGGTGCAGGGCGGCGGCTGGGTCGGCTATGTGGTGGTCGGCGTGGCGGCGTCGGCGGCGCTGGTGGGCTTCCGCAAGCGGATCGCGGCGGCGCTGCCGAGCTTCGAGGTGCTCGACGACATCATGTACAAGGCCATCGCGGTCGGCTTTGCCTTCTTCACCATCGCCACCATCCTGGGCGCGCTGTGGGCCGCCGATGCCTGGGGCGCCTACTGGCAGTGGGACCCGAAGGAAACCTGGGCGCTGATCGTCTGGCTCAACTACGCGGCTTGGTTGCATCTGCGGCTGATGAAGGGGCTGCGCGGCACGGTCGCAGCCTGGTGGGCGCTGATCGGGCTGCTCATCACCGGCTTTGCCTTCCTCGGCGTGAACATGTTCCTGAGCGGGCTGCATTCCTACGGCCAGCTCTGAGCCGACGCGCGAAACGTAAGGTTTCGCCGGCGCCGAACGACGAAGCCGCATCGAGCATCCAGGCTCGCAGGTCTTCGAGGAGTCATCGCCATGTCCAGCATCAAGCGCGCCCTGCGGGGCGAGGATCTGCCCGCGTCGGGCATCACCCCGCGCGAGGTCTATGAAGGCCGGCGCACGCTGCTGCGCGGTCTGGCCGGCACCGGGCTCGCGGCCTGGGCCGGCCGCAGCATGCTCGGCGAGGCGGTCGCTGCCACGCCCGCCGGCGGCGGCCTTGCCAAGCTGGTCGGCCAGCCGTCGCCGCTGTCGGTGCTCGACAAGCCAACGCCGTACAAGGACGCGAGCAGCTACAACAACTTCTACGAGTTCGGCACCGACAAGGCCGACCCGGCGCGCAACGCCGGCAAGTTCCGCGCATCGCCGTGGACGCTCAGCATCGAGGGCGAATGCCGCAAGCCGTTCAAGCTCGATCTCGACGCGTTGCGCACGCTCGCGCCGCTCGAAGAGCGCATCTACCGGCTGCGCTGCGTGGAAGGCTGGAGCATGGTCATCCCCTGGGTCGGCTATTCGCTGAGCGAGTTGCTCAAGCGCGCCGAGCCGACCGGCAATGCCAAGTACGTGGAATTCACCAGCGTCGAGCAGCGCGACACCCAGCCCTATCTCGGCTCGCGCGTGATCGACTGGCCCTATACCGAGGGCCTGCGCCTCGACGAGGCGATGCATCCGCTGGCGATGGCGGTGCTGGGCATGTACGGCGAGGTGCTGCCCAACCAGAACGGCGCGCCGCTGCGCATCGCCGTGCCGTGGAAATACGGCTTCAAGAGCGCCAAGTCGGTGGTGCGCATCCGCTTCACCGAGACCGAGCCCAAGACCAGCTGGAACCGCATCGCGCCCAACGAGTACGGCTTCTATTCCAACGTGAATCCGACGGTCGACCATCCGCGCTGGAGTCAGGCCACCGAGCGCCGGTTGCCCGAGGACGGCTTCTTCGCGCCCAAGCGCAAGACGCTGATGTTCAACGGCTACGACCAGGTCGCCGGGCTTTACGCGGGCATGGACCTGCGCAAGTTCTACTGATGAGCGTCCATCCGTTTCCGCCGCGCCCGGCCGGGGCCGGCTTTGCGCTGCGCCATCTGACGCTCATCAAGACGGCGGTCTGGCTGCTGGCGCTGCTGCCGGCGGCGCGGCTGGTGATCGGGCTGTTCGGCTATGCGCTGGCCGAGCTGCCGGGCGGCGCGCTGCTGCTGGCCGTGGGCCGCGACCTCGGCGCCAATCCGCTCGAAACCCTCACGCGCAGCACCGGTTTCAGCGCGCTGGTGCTGCTGGCACTCACGCTTGCGGTCACGCCGCTGCGGCAATGGCTGGGCCAGCCCTGGCTGATCCGGCTGCGCCGGCCGCTCGGGCTGTTCGTGTTTTTCTATGCGGTGCTGCATGCGCTGTGCTGGGTCTGGTTCGACCATTTCTTCGACCCGCGAGCGATGGCGCGCGATGTGTTCAAGCGGCCGTTCATCACGCTGGGCTTTGCGGCCTTCGTGCTGCTGGTTCCGCTGGCGCTGACCAGCTTCAACGCGGCGGTGCGCTGGCTGGGCGGCAAGCGCTGGCAGTGGCTGCATCGGCTGGTTTATGTGGCGGCGGCGCTTGCCGTCACGCACTTCTGGTGGATGAAGGCCGGCAAGCACGACCTCGCGCAGCCGGTCGTCTTCGTGCTGGTGATGCTGGCGCTGGCGGCGGCGCGCATCGTGTGGAAGCGGCGGCGCCCGGTGCGGCCGACCGCGCCAGCCGACTGGATTCAGGTGCGCCGGCCGGGCGCCTGAGCGACGGCGCGCAGCACCGGCAGCCCGGCGCCCAGCGCGATGAGCGCCAGCAGCGCCGCCAATCCGTTGACGCCGAACTGCCCGAACACCGCACCGCCGAGCGCCGGCGCCGTCATGCCGCCGACCGTGTAGGCGCCCACCAGCAGCGCCGCACCATCCACCAGCGCGCTGCCGCCGAGCGAACTGGCCGCGCGCAGCAGATTGAGCGTGTAGAGCGTGCCGCCGGCCGCGCCCCAGCAGAACACCATCGTCCAGGCCAGCGGCGCGCAATCGCCGGCAAAGGGCAGGGCGAGCGCGCCGGCCAGCAGCGCCGCGACCGCAATGCGGCTCACCTTGCGATGGTCGATGCGGTCGGCCAGCTCGCCGATCGGCCACATCATCAGCGTGCCGCCGAGGCCGTTGATCGACACCAGCAGCGCGGCGGCGGCTGGCGTCCAGTGCCATTGCAGGCCGACCAGCGGCATCAGGCCCGGCGTGCCGGCCTCGAACACGCCGGCCACGAAGCCGGCCAGCGCGAGCGCCGGTGCGGCACGCAGCCGGGTGAACAAGCTGCTGCGGTCGGGCCGGCCGGCGCGGTCGGCATCGGCATCGGCGCGCGCGGCCGGTGAGCTGGCAGCGCTGGCGCCAAGCCGCGCCGGCAGCGCGCAGGCGCAGATCAGCGCCGCGACCAGCAGGCCGCCGATCACCGCGAGCGGCAGCCGTCCCTCGGTGCCGAACACGCCCAGCAACGCCGGCCCGATGATGAACGTGGTCCCGACCATCGTCTGATACAGCCCGACGATGCGGCCGCGCCGCTCGGGCGGCGCCAGTTCGGCGACCAGCGCTTCCGACACGATCCAGCGCAATCCGCTGCCGAAGCCCGCGAGCAGATAGAGCGGAAACCAGACCCAGAGCGAATCGCTGCCGAAGAAGCCCGCCAGCGCCACCAGCGGCAGCAGGCCCGACAGCCAGAAGCTGCCGCGCGCACCGATGCGCTGCGACAGCCGCCCAGCGAATACCGACGACACCAGGATGCCGGCCCACATCGACGCATTGAACAGCCCGATGACGCCGGCGCCGACGCCGCGCGCGGCCAGCGTCAGCGTGAGCAGCGGCAGGAGCATGAACCAGGCGTCCAGCTCCAGAAACGTGGCCGCGAAGGCTGCGGCGATGCCGCGCCGGGCCTGCGCTGCGTAGGCGGGCGCAGCGCTCATCGCCGCGCCCTGGCCGCCGCACCGCGCGCGGCCGGCGACCGGAGCGATCTCAATCCGGCAGCCGCGCTTCGAGCGCGAACAGGTCGGCCGGCGTTTCGCGACGGCGCACCAGATGCACCGCGTCGCCATCCACCAGCAGCTCGGCGGCGCGGCCGCGCGAGTTGTAGTTGCTGGCCATGCTCATGCCGTAGGCGCCGGCGCTGCGGATTGCCAGCAGATCGCCGGGCGCGAGCGCCAGCTTGCGTTCGCGTGCCAGCCAGTCGCCCGACTCGCAGACCGGCCCGACGATGTCGACCAGCTCGGGCTGCTCCGCGCGCGGCTCGACCGGCTCCACGCCATGCCAGGCCTCGTACATGGCCGGCCGCGCGAGGTCGTTCATCGCCGCGTCGACGATGGCGAAGTTGCGCGTCTCGCCACGCTTGATGAACTCGACCCTGGTGAGCAGCAGGCCCGCGTTGCCGACGATGCTGCGGCCCGGCTCGAACATCAGCGTCTTGCCGCCGTGGCCGTGCGCCTCGACCCGCTCGACCAGCGCGCGGATCAGCTCGCCGGTCGCGGGCGGGGTCTCGTCGTCATAGGTGATGCCGAGGCCGCCGCCGAAGTCGATGTGGTGCAGCACGATGCCCTCGCGCTCCAGCGTGTCGACCAGCGCCAGGATGCGTTCGGCCGCGTCCACATAGGGCGCCACTTCGGTGATCTGCGAGCCGATGTGGCAGTCGATGCCGACCACCTCGATGTGCGGCCGGCGCGCGGCGTCGCGGTACAGGTCGAGCGTGTGCTCGTAGGCCACGCCGAACTTGTTGTCCTTGAGCCCGGTGGAAATGTAGGGATGGGTCTTCGCGTCGACGTCGGGATTCACGCGGATCGAGATGGGCGCGCGCTTGCCGAGCCGCGCGGCGACCGCGTCGATGCGCTCCAGCTCGGGCACCGACTCCAGGTTGAAGCAAAGGATGCCGGCGGTCAGCGCCGCCTCGATCTCGGCTTCGCTCTTGCCCACGCCCGAGAACACCACCTTGCGCGGATCGCCGCCGGCCGCGATCACGCGCGCCAGCTCGCCGCCCGAAACGATGTCGAAGCCGGCGCCCTCGCGCGCCAGCAGGTCGAGCACGGCGAGATTGCTGTTCGCCTTCATCGCATAGCAGACCAGCGACTTGCGCCCGGCCAGCGCATCCACATAGCCGCGGAAGGCGCCGACGATGGCGGCGCGCGAGTACACATAGGCGGGCGTGCCGAAGCGTTCGGCGATCGCGGGCAATGCGACGCCTTCGGCGTGCAGCACGCCGTTGCGTTGTTCGAAGAAGCTCATGGGCGTTTGCTGTCGGTGCGCGGCGCGTCGGCGGCGGGCGCGGGTGCGGAAGAAGGGGCGGCGCTGCCATCGGCAGGCGTGGCGGCCGGCGTGGCGGCCGGCGTGGCGGCCGGCGTGCGCGCGGCGGCGCTGGCGTCGGGGCGCGGGAAGGCGGGGGGCTTGGGTTCGACGGGCAGGGTGAGCGGCCCCTTGAGGCCGCAGCCGCCGAGGGCGATGGCTACAATCGCTGCGCCCAGCGGCATGCGCAACCGGGCACCGGACACCTGGCCGGCTTGCAGGCACAGCCTGTGCAACTCCCGCCCGAACGCGGCTGAAACACGCTGCACGGCCGTCCTCCCCCGAACAAAAGCGACGAATCTAGCATGAGCCCTTCCGAATTCCTGGCCCTCGCCGACGAGACCCTGAACACCATCGAGGACGCGATTTCGACGGTGGGCGACACCACCGATCTCGACATCGAGGCCACCCGCTCCGGCAATGTCGTGACCATCGACTTCGCCAACGGCTCGAAGATCATCGTCAACAGTCAGGAGCCGATGCAGGAAATCTGGCTCGCCGCCAAGTCGGGCGGCTTTCACTTCAAGTGGGACGGCAACGCGTGGATGGACACCAAGGGTGCTGGCGAATTCTTCGCCGCGCTGTCCAAGTACGCGAGCGAGCAGGCCGGCGCGCCGGTGATCGTCAAGGCCTGACGCCGCACCGGCAGCCCGGTCAGAACAGCTCGCTCTTGACCGCGTTGGCGTCCTTGTTCTCGTCGTCGCTCAGCGTGCCGATGGCTTCGCCGGGCTGGCGTTCGGCGTAGTAGTACTCGCCGTTCGCGCTCACCACGCCGGCCGGCACCGGCCGGTCGATGTTGGGCACGCCGGCCAGCGCCTTGCCCATGAAGCCGATCCAGATCGGCAGCGCCGCGCCACCGCCGGTTTCGCGGTCGCCCAGACTGCGCGGCTGGTCGTAGCCGATCCAGGTAATGCCCACCAGCGTCGGCTGATAGCCGTTGAACCACGCATCGACCGAGTCGTTGGTGGTGCCGGTCTTGCCGGCCAGGTCGGTGCGCTTGAGCTTCATCGCGCTGGCGGCGGTGCCGTAGCGCACCACGTCGCGCAGCATGCTGTCCATGATGAAAGCGTTGCGCTCGTCGAGCACGCGATTGGCCTCGTCGCCGGCCAGCAGCGGCTTGGCCTCGGCCAGCACGCGACCGTTCACGTCGGTCATCTTCGCCACCACGAACGGCCGGGTGCGGAAGCCGCCGTTGGCGAACACGCTGTAGCCGCCGGCCATCTGCCACGGCGTGACCGAGCCGGCACCGAGCGCCATCGTCAGATAGGGCGGGTGCTTGTCGGCCTCGAAGCCGAAGCGCGAGATGAAGTCCTGCGCATAGCGCGGTCCGATGGTCTTGAGGATGCGGATTGAGACCAGATTCTTGGATTTGGTCAGCGCGCGGCGCATCGACATCGGGCCTTCGTAGGTGCCGTCGTAATTCTTGGGCTCCCAGGGCTGGCTGCCGGTCTGGCCGGCGTCGAACACCAGTGGCGCATCGTTGATGACCGTGGCCGGACTGAAGCCGCGTTCCAGCGCCGCCGAGTAGATGAAGGGCTTGAAGCCCGACCCCGGCTGGCGCCAGGCCTGCGTGACGTGATTGAACTTGTTGCGCCAGAAATCGAAGCCGCCCACCAGCGCCTTCACCGAGCCATCCATTGGGTTCATCGCGACGAAGGCCGATTCGATCTCGGGCTGCTGCACGATTTCCCAGCCGTTCGAGCCGCGCGTCACGCGCACCACCGCGCCGCGCCGAATACGGCGATTGGGCTGGGCCTTGTCGGACAGCGACGCGGCGACGAACTTGAGCCCGGTCTCGCCGATGTCGATCGGCTCCAGCCCGGGCCGGGCCACGCGCACCCGCTTGGGCGCGGCATCGAGCACGACGGCGGTGAGCAGGTCGTCCGCATCGGGATGCTTCTCGATCACGTCGTCGATGAATTCGTCGGTGATCTTGTCGGGCAGATCGACGAAGGCCTCGGGCCCGCGATAGCCGTGGCGGCGGTCGTAGTCGAGCACGCCCGAGCGCACTGCCGCATAGGCGGCGTTCTGGTCGGCGGAGGTGATCGTCGTGTAGACATTGATGCCGCGCACATAGGCATCGTCCTTCCACAGATCGTAGGCGGCCTGACGTGCCATCTCGGCCACGTACTCGCCATGCACCGCGTAAGTCGCCGCGCTCGGATGGATGTCGAGCCGCTGCGCCAGTGCCTGCTCATGCTGCTGGTCGTTGATGTAGCCCAGCGACCGCATGCGATCGAGCACATATTTTTGCCGCGCCGTGGCACGTCGCAGATTGACCACCGGGTTGTAGGCCGAAGGAGCCTTCGGAATACCCGCCAACATCGCGGCTTCAGCCACCGTGATGTCCCTTATGTTCTTTCCGAAGTAGGCCTGCGACGCCTGGGCAAAGCCGAACGAGCGCTGTCCCAGATAGATCTGGTTCATGTACAGCTCGAGGATCTGATCCTTCGACAGCGACGCCTCGATCTTGAAGGCCAGCAGCACCTCGTAAACCTTGCGCGTGTATTGCCGTTCGTTCGTGAGGAAGAAGTTGCGCGCGACCTGTTGGGTGATGGTGGAAGCGCCTTGCAAGCGCGTGCCACCCGAGGTGATGTTGCTGAGGAAGGCGCGGGCAATGCCGGTGATGTCGATGCCGGGATGGTCGTAGAAGCGGTCGTCCTCGGCCGCGAGCAGGGCCTGCTTCATCTGCGGCGGGAAGTCCTGGATGCGCAGCACGCTGCGGCGTTCCTCGCCGAATTCGCCGATGAGCACGTTGTCGGCGGTGTAGATGCGCAGGGGCATCTTGGGCCGGTAGTCACTCAGGGATTCGATCGATGGGATCTTCGGATAGGCAAGCGCAAGCGACAGGGCCAGGCAGAGCGCACCGACGAGCGCGCCGGCGGCTGTCAGGCCCAGGGTCCACGCGAGTGCGCGCGCCCACCATGGCCGGCGGCCGGGTTTCGGCGTGCCGCTGCCATCGGGAGAAGGGGTTGGGGTCACGTGAGGATCTGCTGCCGGGAGGGGCCGCGAAGGCCGTTGGAATCGGCATTGCGCAATTGCAGCGTCAATGCGAGCTGGGATTATATGGGGCGGTCCGGAACGGGCTGACGAAAGCTCGGGCTGAGGTCAGAAGGCCCTGCTTAATGCCTTTACTTTTGTTTTCCCTTGTTGCTAGCATCGAACGAAATTTATGCGCAATGCGTTCTAAGTGCGTCATTCGCAATGACTTTTCCCGGAACTGCATACGCGGCCCCGGCGCCAGGGCGGGGGTTGTGACTCCGGGTCGAGCGCGCCAGCAATGGGCTCCAACTGGTTTTCTGACGTGGAGGGGGGCTCGTGGCCTTTGACCTCGGGTCGCTTTTGTCGCCCAAGAATCCGCCGCTGATCGGTCTCGATATCAGCACCACCAGCGTCAAGCTGGTCGAACTTTCCGAAGCCGGCAAGAACGCCGTCCGCCTCGACCGTTACGCGATCGAACCGCTGCCCAAGGGCGCGGTGGTCGACGGCAACATCGACAACATGGACGCCGTCACCGAGGCGGTGCGCCGCGCGTGGAAGAAGAGCGGTACCCGCATCAAGAACGTCGCCATGGCACTGCCGAGCGCGGCGGTCATCACCAAGCGCATCTTTCTGCCGGCCGGCCAGTCGGACGAGGCGCTCGAATTGCAGGTCGAGTCCGAGGCGAGCCAGTACATCCCGTTCGCGCTCGACGAGGTCAGTCTCGATTTCCAGGTGCTCGGTCCGGCTGCCAGCTCGCCCGACGATGTCGAGGTGCTGATCGCCGCGTCGCGCAAGGAAAAGGTCGAGGACCGCGTCGCGGCGGCCGAGGCCGCCGGCCTCAAGCCGGTGGTGATGGACATCGAGTCGTATGCGTCGCGCAGCGTGGTCGAGCGGGTGCGCAAGCTGATGCCCAACGGCGGCGAGAACCTGATCGTCGCGGTGTTCAACCTGGGTGCCAACACCACGACGATCACCGTGCTGCTCAACGGCATGAGCATCTATGAGCGCGAGCAGGCCTTTGGCGGCAATCAGCTCACGCAGGACATCGCGCGTGCCTACGGCCTTACCTTCGACGAGGCCGAGGCCAAGAAGCGCACGCTCGATCTCGCCGAAAACTATGCGCGCGACATCCTCCAGCCCTTCATCGAGAGCGTGGCGATCGAGGTGACGCGCGCGCTCCAGTTCTTCTTCACGTCCACGCCTTACGGTCGGGTCGACCACATCATGCTGGGCGGCGGCTGCGCGGTCATCGAAGGTCTGGCCGATGTGGTGGCCAACCGCTCGCAGACGCCCACCAGCATCGTCAATCCCTTCAAGGGCATGGAGTTCGGCGACACCATCAAGGACCGCGAGCTGCGCACCGACGCGCCCTCGCTGCTCACTTGCGCCGGCCTCGCCATGCGGAGATTCACGGGATGACTGCCATCACCATCAACCTGCTGCCGCATCGCGAGCTCAAGCGCGCGCAGCGGCGGCGAGATTTCTATGTGCTGGCCGGGCTTTTCGCCGGGGCCGGCGCGGCGATCGTGCTGCTGGTCGGCGCGATCATCTCCGGCTATGTGGCGGCGCAGGAGTCGCGCAACGACTTCATCAAGCAGGAGAACGCGGCGCTCGACAAGCAGATCGGCGAGGTCGCCACGCTCAAGCAGGAGATCGATGCGCTGCGCGAACGTCAGCAGGCGGTCGAGAATCTCCAGACCGATCGCAACATCCCGGTCTATCTGTTCACCGAGCTGGTCAATCAGGTGCCGGAAGGCATTTATCTGCGTGCCTTCAAGCAGGACGGCATGCGCGTGACGCTCACCGGGCTGGCCCAGTCGAACGAGCGCGTGTCCGAGCTGCTGCGCAATCTGGCCAACAACTCGCCCTACATCGAGAAGCCCAATCTCATCGAGATCAAGGTGTCGCAGCAGCAGTCCAAGCGCGGCGCCCGGCTGTTCGACTTCTCGCTCGACATGATGCTGAAGCGCCCGACCGCGGATCAGCCCGCTCCGGCACCGGGCAAGCGCCCGGCCGCCGTACCGGCCGCGAATTGAAGAGGCCCAGGTGAAGAGTCCAGATCTCAAGCGTATCGGCGACCAGTTCGTCGGTCTGAACATGCGCGATGTCGGCACCTGGCCGGTCGCGCCGCGCCTCGCCGCGCTGTTCCTCATCCTCGTGCTGATGCTCGTGGGCGGCTATTTCCTGTACTGGAGCGATCTCATCGCCGACCTCGACGCAGGGCGCGCCAACGAGGAGAAGCTCAAGCAGGACTATCGCGGCAAGCTTCAGCAGGCCATCAATCTCGACGCGCTGCGCAAGCAGAAGGAGCAGGTTGCGCAGTACGTGACCGCGCTTGAAAAGCAGCTGCCGAGCAAGGCCGAGATGGATGCGCTGCTGTCCGACATCAACCAGGCCGGGCTTGGCCGCGGCTTGCAGTTTGAGCTGTTCAAGCCGGGCGCTTCGGTGCGTCAGGCCTTCTATGCCGAACTGCCGATCAATGTGCGCGTCAGCGGCCGTTTCCACGACATGGGTGCCTTCGTGTCCGACATCGCCAACCTGCCGCGCATCGTCACGCTCGGGAACATCGAGGTGAAGACCGACCAGACCGGCAAGCTCACCTTCGACGGCGTGGCGCGGACCTTCCGCTATCTCGACGCCGACGAGATCGAGCAGGCACGCCGCGAGGCGCTCGCCACCAAGAAGAAGGGGGCGCGGTCATGAGGCGCGCACTCGCATCGATCTGCCTGCTCGCGCTCGGACTGGGCGGTTGCGTCGGCGCCGATCAGGACGAGCTGAAGGCGTGGATGTCCGAGGTTCGTCGCGACATGCGGCCGCAGGTCCAGCCGATCCCGGCGCCGAAGAAGTTCGAGCCCTTCGTCTATGCCAAGGCCGACGACGACGATCCCTTCAATCCGGTGAAGATCGAGGCGGCGTTGCAAAAGCTTGCAGCGCGCTCCAGCACCGGCATCAAGCCCGATCTCGACCGGCGGCGCGAGGCGCTCGAAGCCTTCCCGCTCGATACGCTGAAGATGGTCGGCACCTTGCAGAAGGACGCCGTGCGCGTGGCCCTGCTGCGCGCCGATGGCGGCATTTTCCAGGCGCACACGGGCAATTACGTCGGACAGAATTTCGGGGTCATCACCCGCATCACCGAGACCGAAGTGACGATCAAGGAGATCGTCCAGGACGCCTCGGGCGAGTGGGTCGAAAGAATAAGCACTCTGCAATTGCAGGAGAACCAGCGATGAGTTTGGCAGCAGCTTTGTTCAATCCGTCCCTGTCGGCAGGGCGGCGCATGGGCCGGGTATTCGCCCTGCTCATGGCCCTGATCGGGCTGGTCATGGCCTGCGGCGCGGCGCGGGCGCAGGAGGCGGCGATCGAGTCGGTGGCCGCCAATCAGCGCGGATCGTCGATCGTGCTGCGGGTGCAGCTGAGTGCGCCGGTGCGCAATCCGCCGGCCACTTTCGCGGTAGCCAATCCGGCACGCATCGCCTTCGACCTGCCGGGCGTCGTGAACGGCACCGGCAAGAACAGCATCGAGGTGAGCCAGGGCGATCTGCGCTCGGTGAGCCTGGTCACGGTGGGCGATCGCACGCGCGTCGTGCTCAATCTCAAGGCCAGCGTGCCCTATTCGACCGCGCTCGACGGCAATGCCATCGTCGTCACGCTCGATGGCGGTGGCGCGAGCAACTCCGCCGCCGTGCGCTTTGCCGAGCCGGCGACGGCCGCCAGCCGCCACTCGATCCGCAACATCGATTTCCGGCGTGGTCGGGACGGCGAGGGCAGGGTGGTGGTCGATCTGGCCGACACGTCGACCGGGGTCGACATCCGCCAGCAGGGCCAGCAGATCATCGTCGACTTCCTGCAGACCGCCATGCCGGCCGAACTGCGCCGCCGCCTCGACGTGACCGACTTCGGCACGCCGGTGCAGTTCGTCAACACCACGGTGCAGGGCAACAGCGTGCGGATGGTGATCGAGCCCAAGGGCAACTGGGAGCACAACGCCTACCAGAGCGACACGCAGTTCGTGATCGAGGTGAAGCCGGTGCTGGAGGATGCGCGGCGCGGCACGCTGGCCACGTCGCGGCCGCAGTACCAGGGCGACAAGCTGTCGCTCAATTTCCAGAACATCGAGGTGCGCTCGGTGCTCCAGGTGATCGCCGATTTCACCAACATCAACATCATCACGAGCGAGAGCGTCAACGGGAACCTGACGCTGCGCCTGCGCGACGTGCCCTGGGATCAGGCGCTCGACATCGTGATGCAGGCCAAGGGGCTCGACCTGCGGCGCAGCGGCAACGTGATCTGGGTTGCGCCGCGCGAGGAGCTCGCCGCGAAGGAAAAGCTCGAACTCGAAGCCAAGCAGGCGGTGGCGGATCTGGAAGCGGTGCGGACCGAGACCTTCCAGCTCAACTATCACAAGGCTGCCGATGTGGTGAAGATCATCGCGCCGCCCTTGACCGGTGCCGCGGCGGCCACCCAGACCCGGCTGCTGTCCAAGCGCGGCAGCGCGGCGGCCGATGCGCTGAGCAACCAGATCTTCGTGCAGGACATTCCGTCGCGGCTTGAAGAGGTGCGCCGGCTGATCCGCCAGATCGACATCCCGACCCGTCAGGTGCTGATCGAGGCGCGCATCGTGGAAGCCACCGACGGCTTCTCGCAGAACCTGGGCGCGCGGCTCAGCGGCACGTCGGGCGTGCCGACCAAGGTCAACGGCACCGGCCTCTACGGCAGCGTGACCGGCGGCAGCGTCAACATCAACGGCGGCAACTCGTCGTCGAGCAGCAACAGCACGACGAGCGTGACCGCAGGCGACTTCACGATCGCCAGCAGCGACTTCGTGAGCCTGCCGGCAGCTGCGCTGAACGGCTATTCGGCCGGTGCTCTTGGCGTCACGCTGTTCAATTCGGCGCTGTCCAAGTTCATCTCGCTCGAGCTCAGCGCGCTCGAATCCGATGGCAAGGGCCGGATCATCTCCAGTCCGCGCGTCATCACCGCCAACCAGGTCGAAGCCACGATCGAGGATGGCGAGGAAATCCCCTATCAGCAGTCGACCAGCAGCGGCGCGACCAGCGTGTCGTTCCGCAAGGCGGTGCTCAGCCTGCGCGTCACGCCGCAGATCACGCCCGAGGGCAGCGTCATCCTCAGCGTCAACGTCAACAAGGACAGCCGCGGTACCGACACCAGTTCGGGGCCGGCGATCAACACCAAGAACGTCAAGACCCAGGTGCTGGTCGAGAACGGCGGCACGGTGGTGATCGGTGGCATCTACCGCATGCAGGAGCAGAACACGATCACCAAGATCCCGCTGCTCGGCGATATTCCCTTCCTCGGCGCGCTGTTCCGGAACAAGTCGCAGGTCAACTCCAAGAGCGAGCTGCTGATCTTCCTGACGCCCCGAATCATTTCCAACTCGTTGGCCAATGCGACGCGCTGAGTCATTCACGATGAATCTTCATAAAACAGTTCTTCTTGCCGCTCCGATCAGGCGATTTGCTGCGGCAAGTCTGGTGATCGCGGCTTCGCTTTCGTTGGCAGCCTGCGGCGGGGGCGCTGCGGGTGCATCCACCTCATCCACGAGCAGCGGCTCCGGTTCCACGTCGGGTTCGACCACGACGACGGTGGCGCCGACCGTGTCCATCAGCTTTGTCGACAGCACGGGCGCCGCGCTTGCGAGCGGAGCCCAGCCGAATGTCAGCGGATCGACGCCGCTCTATGCAGTGGCGACCTTCCTGTCCGGCAAGACGCCGCTGGTCAATCAGCTGGTCACCTTCACCGCCGGCACCGCCGGGCTGGTGACCTTCGATCCGTCGACCGGCGCGACACTGACCGACAGCAACGGCCAGGCCAAGATTGCGATCACGGCGGCGGGCGATGCCTCGGGCGCGATGCTCATCACTGCCTCGGCTGTCACGGCCGGCAACAGCACTACGACCGCTGGCACCTACACCGCGTCGGCTGGCGTGCAGGTCAATGGCGTGGAGGCGACGTCACTCACGCTCGATCCGACCATGACTCTGTCGCCGACCACGTTGAGTGCGTATGGCACTGCCACGGCCACGGTCAAGGTGTTGCAGAGCGGCAGCGTCTATCGGGGCGGCGCGACAGTCACCTTTGCCCAGGGATGCGGCACGTCGGCCAGCATCACGACATCGGTGGTCTCGCAGAATGACGGCACGGCAAGTGCCACCTTCACCGATGCGGGCTGTGCGGTGAGTGGCGACAAGAACACGACCATCACCGCGACGCTCGGCAGCTCCACCGTGAGCGGCACGCTGGCGGTGAAGAGTCCGTCGAGCGGCAGCCTGATGTTCACGGCGGTATCGCCGACCGATGCTGCGATCATCATTCAGGACAACGGTGCCTTCGGCCGCCAGCAGTACGCGACGCTCACCTTCAAGCTGGTCGATCTGGCTGGCAAGCCGGTGCCGAATGTTCCGGTCTGCTTCGATGTGGCGGCCTATACCGGCGGCCTCAACATCGACAGCTACTACTTCGTCGACGACAGCAACAAGCATCTCCCGGCGGTGCAGGGCGACAGTAGCTCGCCCTGCCAGTCGGCCAACAAGGTGCGCTATCTCAAGAGCACCGGCACCGACGGCACCGTGCAGATTCAGGTGAATTCGGGCACCACATCCACGTCAGTGAAGGTGCTGGCGACGGCCTACTACCCGGTGGGCACCACCACGTTGCTGGCGACCGAATCGAGCAAGCTCACGATCTCGTCGGGTCGTCCGTTCCAGAGCCACTTCGACCTCGCGATCGACAAGGCAAACATCGATGGCCGCGAATACTCGGGCGAGACCGCAGTCGTCACGGCGCACCTGTCGGACTGGTTCAGCAATCCGGTGCCGGATGGGACGGTCGTCAGCATGATTGCCTCGGGCGGTGCCATCTGTACATCCAGTGCAGGTTCCTGCACCACCGTCAACGGAAACTGCTCCTGCACGCTGGTCACGCAGGAACGGCGGCCCTCCGACGGTCGCGTGGTGGTGCTGGCCTACGCCAAGGGTTCCGAGGATTACAAGGACAACAACCAGAACAACATCTACGACTCGGGCGATGGCTTCACGACGAGCGGCAGCGATGCCAACGACCTGCCCGATGCCTTCCTCGACAGCAACAAGAGCGGCGCCTTCGAGTCGTCGAGCGACGTGGGTATCGCGGCACAGGGCACCGGCAACTATGTGACCGGTGACGGCGTGTGGACCAAGGGCGGTGTGGATTTGCGTCGTTCGGGCATCGTCTACTTCAGCAGCTATTCGAACCCGACCTTCATCCTCATCCCGGACGGCAAGCGCATCGTCAAGGATTCCGACGGCTCGTTCTACGTGTCGCTGGCCGAGGATGCCGCCTGTACCGGCAACACCATCGACGAAACCCTGGTCACCGGCTGGCTCGATGACGGCTATGGCAATCCGATGGCCTCGGGCACCACGATCAGCGTGAGCAGCACCTCGAAGAACGTGGCGGCCGATGTCACGCTCGGCAGCACGGTGGCGTCGTTGGGGCTGCGCGCGCCCAGCGTCGCGATCGACGGTCTGAATGCGCCCAAGACCTCGATTCTTGCCGGCCCGTCGGGTCTGGCGGCGAGCGTCGTCGATCCGGCGATCGTGAACACCTCCAGCGTGTTCAAGGTGCGTGGCGTGGCCAACGCCTGTACCGGCGAGGGCTGGGCGACCATCAATGTCAAGTCGCCCAGGGGTTCGAGCGTTCCGGCGCGTATCCTGTTTCGGCCTTCGCTCGACGGCACCGTCACTTCGGGCTACACCCGCGATACCGGCAACTACCAGATTCGGGTGAAGTTCAATTACGTGCCCTAGTCTTGCCGCCGGTCTGACCATTCCGGCCGCCGCTCCGCGCGGCGGCCGACACATCGCAAGGGCGTGCAATGCACGCCCTTTTCGTTCTTATGCAAGCGCGACATCTCGTACTGATCGGCATGCCGGGCACCGGCAAATCCACCATCGGCCGGCTCGTGGCACGCCGCCTCGGCCGGCCGTTCGTCGACAGCGATCACGAAATCGAGATCCGCTGCGGCGTGCGCATTCCGGTGATCTTCGAGCTGGAAGGCGAGCCCGGCTTCCGGGATCGCGAGTCGTCGGTGCTGGCCGATCTGGCCGCGAGCGAGGAGCCGATGGTGCTGGCGACGGGCGGCGGCGCCGTGCTGCGCGAGACCAATCGCGAGCATCTGCGCGCGACCGGCCTGCTGGTCTATCTGCACAGCAGCCCCACGGTGCTCTGGCATCGCACTCGGGGCGACAAGGGCCGGCCGCTGCTCCAGGCTGCCGATCCGCGCGCGCGGATGGAAGAGC
>NZ_MUHU01000054.1 GCF_002105195.1 Derxia lacustris
CACCTCGCCGCCCTTGAAGCCGCTGTTCTTCATCGGCGCGACGCTGGGCAACGCGCTGGCGCCGCTGCTGCATCTGCCGGTGGGGCTGCTGGCGGGGGTGGGGTTTGTGGCGGTGTTTGCCGGCGCGGCGAATGTGCCGCTGGCGTCGACGCTGATGGCGGTGGAGTTGTTTGGCGGGGGGATTGGGGTGTTTGCGCTGATTGGGTGTGTGACGGCCTGGCTTTGTTCGGGGCAGAGCGGGATTTATCGGGCGCAGCGAAATGAAATGCGCAAATATGCTCACCGCATTGTTCACAAGAAGGATGAATAAACGTGGGCCGAATTCGCTGGCTCACGATTGACTGGCTTCATTCCGGCCACGGCACTGGATGGCGTTGTCGCCGGGTTATCGTGCAAGCTATGGCGCAAGTGTTTTAATTCGCACCGATTCTCGCTGGCGATTCCAGGTTATCCGGCAGCTTCTTCGTGTTTTCGGTGCAGCGGTGAGAAGATTGCTGGGTTTTGTGTGAGTTTTAGTGCGTGGACGGAATTATCCGAAGCAGTGAATTTACTTGTGAAAACAGGGGCTTGTTGGATAGGCTGATGAATAGGAGTCGCGGCGGTAACGGTGTTATCCGGCGCGATGTGTACGCTAAAACACGTTGGGCTTCAGAAAGGACTCTTGACCATGCTGCTCGCGTATAAAAAGAAGGCAAACATCGCTGCTGCATTTTGGTTCGTCAGTATGGTGCTGTTTGTCATTTTTGCCGTTACAACGGAAAATAGGCTGTCGGATATCGGCGAAACCTTGAAAATGCTCCTTCTGACACTAAACGTCCTTACGTTCTGGTTTGCGTTCTGGGCGTACGCGAAAGCCAAGGGATATTCAGGGCTTGTTGGTGTAGTCCTACCAATATTTAGCATTGTTGGACTAATCATTTTGCATTCGCTACGAGACAAGCATCCAGAAGAGTTCCAACCCAACGAGGGAGATCACCAATGACTACGGATGAGTGGCTTCTCGTTACGATAGCGATCACTGGGGGCGGCGCGATCTTCGGAATCTTCAAAACCAAGACGAAAGGCTTCGGTAAATATACAACTTCGCTCTTGCTCCTCACGCTCGTTTTGTCGTCTCGGCCTTGTTCCTTGCTGTAGGAAAAATCGAGGCGAGTTTGTTTGCGAACATCGCTTTTGCTATTGCGGGTTTTGCTGGCGGTCTTATTACGGCAAAGGTGGAAGACGCCCAACTCGGCGCTCCAACGGATACGTCGCAAGCGGCGCGGCGCTGAGCTACTACGTTATTAATAAGGCAATACAAAACAGTAATATAATGGTTTATGGAAAAATTTGATGCTCGCAAGCTTTCCGAAGAATCCCTCGCGCTGCTGCGCAAGCAAGCATATCGCTTGCGACATGAACAGGGTTTGACGTGGAAGGCGATCGGTGAAATGACCGGTGTTCACATGTCCACGCTGATGACGTGGGCGCGGCGCTGGGTTTCCGGGGAATTCAATGGAGACACTGTCGCCTCGCGCCGGCGCGGCAGTCATACCGGCGACAACCGCACGCTGAGCCTGGCCGACGAGATTTATTTACGTGAATGCATTATCAGCAGCAATCCCGCCGCGCGTGGCTTGCCTTTTGCCCTCTGGAATCGACGCGCGGTGCAGCAGGCAGTCAAATCGATCTACAAGATCGACATGCCGATTCGTACCGTGAATGAATATTTGAGACGCTGGGGATTCACGCCGCAACGCCCCGCCAAGCGGGCTTATGAACAGCGTCCGGCCGAGGTTCAGGCGTGGTTGAACGTGACCTATCCCGCGATCGCTCGTCGTGCCGCCTCCGAGGGCGCCCTGATTTATTGGGGCGATGAGACCGCAATCCGCCAGGACACCGCGTGGGCGCGCGGTTACGCGCCAGCCGGCGAAACGCCGCTCATCGAGCATCGCGCGCGCTGGGAAAGTCTGACCATGATTTCCGCCATCACCAATCAGGGACTCATGCGCTTTGCCATTCAGGATGGCGCGATCAATTCTGCATCGCCGATCGAGTTTCTCGACGGGTTGATTGCGGATTCAGCCAAGAGGAAGGTTTTCCTGATTCTCGACAATCTTCGCGTTCATCATTCCGCACAAACCCGGGAATGGCTGGCGTCGAAAAGCGAGAAGATTGAAGTGTTCTACTTGCCGGCTTACGCACCCGACGCCAATCCCGATGAGTATCTCAATGGCCATTTCAAGTCTGCATTGCGAACTGGTCCGATGACGCGTTCGGTGCATCAGCTTCGAGCCATGGCGTACCGGTTCATGGATTTCCTTGAAAGAACGTCAAGCGTTGTGCGTTCATATTTCATGCATCCGGCTGCACGTTATGCAATGTGATGCTTGTTTTGTATTGCCTTGTTAATAGGCACCCGATGCAATTTCACCAATCGGCACATTAGAAAAGGTAGAACTGTGAAAAACAAGTCCGCCAAGCACGTTACAAGTAAGGCCACCAATATGCAAAAAGTGGTTCGAGCAAGGACCACTGATCGAGCCTTTGCTGGGACTATTGACCGAACTGCGCTAGTGCGTGCTGCATTGGAAAATCCGAATTACAAGTGGCGAACAATTAACGGTGTCGCCAAAGAAGCGGGCCTCGATGAGGTCACCGCCAGACGTGTCATCACAGACCTAGGGGAGCAGGTCGTTCGCTCCAGCATCCCAAGCAAAACTGGCGAAGAACTCTACACAACCCGTCGACACTACCGCGAAAGTGAAGGCTTCTTTGTTCGAATGGCAGCAATTCTTCGCAATAGAGCCGGGTAAAAATGGACAATTCATTCTTCCAAAGCAATGTACTGTTCGCCGGCGGTGGGGCACTGGCTATTGAGTTGCTGAAGCTCGCTGAGATTCGAAATCTTCCAAAGCATGAGCGCCCTGATCTCAAGGATTTTTGGTACTGGGTTCCATATATAGTGCTGCCACTACTCGGATCAGGGCTGGCATATGTTTACCTCATGTCAGAGATTGAGCTCAAGCCGTTCTTGGCTGTCAACATTGGCATCTCCGCACCATTAATCATTCGTGCAATGGCAACCTCCGTGCCGCAGATCACAGGCCCAATAGACCCAGGCAACGGCGCCTAACTTGGGCTACTACTACAAGGGCTTCCCCGTCTGTCAAGAAAAAACCTGCCCCGGCCTGAATGAATTCAGGCGCGCAAATAACCAGCAATCAAATATCAATCACAACCAATCGCTCAATACAAACAGACAACGTCAAATCGGCAAGGAAAAGACTGCGAAACTACAACCGGTCTTTGTGAGGCAATCGAATCACCTCTGACCCTGATGAAAGACGCGCGCAGGGGCCTCGATCGTTAGCCGGGCTTGGCAATTGCGCCATCCCCCAGAATTAAACAGGCATTTCCCGCGCAGGTCCAACCTTGCACGTCAACGCGTGCAGTCACGCGAACGAACAAGCCGGTACTACTCAATCAAATTTGGATCGGGGGCAATGTGGGAATTGTTTCAGGTAATCGGCGTAAAAGATTCACTCTTCGCCAGCATTGCCCAAACCATGCGCGCGTTCTTCGCTGCAATTGCCACCACCGCGCGCCAATAGCCGCGTCGCTCGGCAATCGAGATCGCCCATCGACTGATCCTGTCAGTCTTCTCCTTCGCGCTCGCCAATACGGCGCGGGCGCCAAGAATCAGCAGCGTTCGCAAATAGGCATCACCTGCCTTCGTGATTCTTCCGAGTCGGGCCTTGCCGCCAGAACTATATTGCCCCGGCCTCAATCCCAGCTAGGCGGCAAATTGGCGACCTGCCTTGAAGTCATGTCCGTTGCCAATGCTGGCGAGAAGCGCACTGGCCGTCGTCGGGCCAATGCCGGGCATTTCCATCAAGCGCTTGCTGCGCGCATCAGTGCGCGCCGCCTCCCGGATCAGCACGTCGTATTCGCCGACGCGATCATGGAGGAAATGCAGATGCGACAGCAGATCGCCGATTGCCCGCTGCGCATAGCTCGGCAAGCCTTCAAGCGCAGCACAGGTTTCCCGGCGAACGGTTTATGCTTTCAATTCGCTGAGCAATCCGCGCAATCGATTGATCGTCGCAGTTCTTTTCGTTAGCCATCTCATGCAACCGCACGAATTTATCCACGGTTTCCAAGAAGTCGTTGCCTGCTTCGGACAGTGGCCGAGCTTTCACGACGGCGAGGTGCATCGCATAGTGCTGGACAGAATGGCCCGCTCTCCCTCTGGCTCATATATGCCTTCCGTCGAGATTTATCTTCGCGGCTGGATTATGGGGCCGGAAGTCACCAGTGAGGGCTTCTATAAGCTGCACAATGATTCTGTTGTTCACTTCCTGTTTGAAGACATTTTTGATTTCGAGCTTGAAGGGTTCAACCACCAAAATGTCTTGTCGTCGCTGAATTTGTCTCTCGTTGAAGACCCGAAGGGCAGCGGTCAAGTGCTGCACGTCGAGCTTGAGCATTGCTATCAATTTTCGGCTGAGTTCAGTGCTCGCACAGCGACTATTCTTGGTGTTGTTCCCTATGCTGCCTGACAATATGGCCAACTCCTCATGCCACCAAACCTGCGCGAAAAGCCGCGCGGTCCGCTGACCCCAAACATTAGACCTTCAATGAGATACACACTTGATGATGGTGAAAAATTGAATCGGGAGTTTCCAGAAACATTCTGGATGCCAAGCAAAGTAGAACGAGAAAATTTATTACCAGGTGAGTTGGTGAAATTGATATTTCGCATATCACTGGAGAGTGAGCAGCATGTGGAGAGAATGTGGGTAATGATTAAAGAGCGCACCACAAATGGCTATATTGGCGAACTGGATAATGACCCTTACTGCACAGATGAGCTTTGCCGCGGAACATTGGTTGAATTCGAGTCAGCACATGTCATACAAATATACGAAGAGCCATCCCAAGCCTAACCCCGTCCTTGCACCCGACTATGAATATTCCTCTTCATAAACCAAATGACAAAGGGATCATCGAAACCTCATCAACCATCAAAATAACCGGACCGATCCGCTGCTTCACCAGGGAAATCTCTTAAACAAAATCAAACCATATACATCTACGGCCAACGAATAGCATCACTCCAGCAGCGAGCCATTATGGCGTATACGGCTCCGCAACCAACCGCCGAGAAATCCACCAGATATTCCCCCACGCATCGCGCACCCCACCCTGCCGATCCCCATAAGGCATATCGCCAACCGCCATCACCTCGACGGCGCCGTGCGCAATCGCGCGAGCCATCGCCGCATCGGCGTCATCGACGTACAGGTAATAGGCCGCCGCCATCGGCGGAAATGCGGCCACCGCCTCCGACACCATCACCGTCGAATCGCCAAGCCGCACCTGCACATTGGCAATCGCGCCATCGGGTCGCATCGAGCGGCAGGTTTCCACGCCGCCCAGCCCCTCGACCAGAAACCGCACGAAACCCTCGGCCCCCGCCACAAGGAAATAAGGCGCCACGGTGCCAAACCCCGCCGGTTGATTGATCGCCATCGCGCCTTCTCCATAAACAAGGGGCTTAACGCCCCAACCGCTGCCACAAATACACATATTCCAGCGCCGCCAGATGCGCGTGCTGTTCGTTGTCCGCCGCCCCGCCGTGCCCGCCCTCGATGTTCTCGAAATACAGCAGGTCATGCCCCTGCGACAGCATCAGCGCGGCCATCTTCCGCGCATGCGCCGGGTGTACGCGGTCGTCGCGGGTCGACGTGGTGAACAGCGGGCGCGGATACGCCGCCTCGGCATCGACGTTGTGATACGGGCTGTACTCGCGGATGAATTCCCACTGCTCGGGGTCGTCGGGGTCGCCGTATTCGGCGATCCATGACGCGCCGGCCAGCAGCAGGTGGTAGCGCTGCATGTCGAGCAGCGGCACCTGGCAGACGACGGCGTTGAACAGCTCGGGCCGCTGCACCATCACCGCGCCCACCAGCAGGCCGCCGTTGCTGCCGCCCATGATTCCGAGGTGGCGCGGGCTGGTAATGCCGCGCGCGATCAGGTCTTCGGCCACGGCAATGAAGTCGTCGTAGCTGGCCTGCTTGTCGTCCTCGATCGCGGCCTCGTGCCATTCGGGGCCGAACTCGCCGCCGCCGCGGATATTGGCCATCGCGAACACGCCGCCCTCGCGGTGCCACACCAGGCCACGGTCGGGCGAGTACTCGGGCGCGAGCGAAATTTCGAAGCCGCCGTAGCCGTAGAGCAGCGTGGGGTTCTGGCCGTCGGGCGCGGCGCCCTTGGGCCAGACCACGAAGTAGGGCACGCGCGTGCCATCGGCCGAGGTGGCGAACAGCTGTTCCACGCGCATGCCTTCGGCGTCGAACCACGCGGGCGAGCGCTTGAGCAGTTCGCGCTCGTCGTTGGCGGTGGTGCACAGCCACAGCGAGTCGGGCGTGAGGAAGTCGGTGTAGTCGAGCAGCCAGGTTTCGGCGAAGGGGTCGTCGGCGATCTCGGGGTCGTGCAGCGAGCCGAGGTCGAGCGTGCCGGGGTGCGGCGCGGCGATGTGGCGATGGGTCCAGCTGCCGTCGTCGTGGCGCTTCCAGGCTTCGAGCCGGCCGGCGACGTTGTCGAGCACGGTGAGCAGCAGGTGGGTGGCGGTGGTGTCGTAGTCGTCGAGCGAGCGGGTGTCGGTCGGCGTGAACAGGCGCTTGAAGCTGCGCGCGCCGGCGAGGAAGGCGTCGGCGTCGATGGCGAGCAGGGCGCCGGCCGGATGGACTTCGCCGCCGATGTCCCAGTCGCTGCGCAGGCTGATGAGCATGGTCTGGTCCCAGAAGTCGGCCGAGGCGTCATCGGGCAGGTCGAGCCTGACGCGGCCGGCGGGCGTGTCGAGCCAGGTTTCGTCGCGGTAGAAGTCGAGCGAGCGGGTGAAGATCGTGCGTTCGAAGCCGGGCGTGCGGTCGACCATCACGCCGACGCTCACGTCGTCTTCCGCGCCTTCAAACACGGTGACGGCGTCGGCCAGCGGCGTGCCGCGCGCCCAGCGCTTGACCACGCGCACATAGCCCGAGCGCGTGAGCGAGCCGGGGCCGAAATCGGTGCCGACGTAAACCGTGTTGGCGTCGATCCATTCGATGTCGCTCTTGGCTTCGGGCAGTACAAAGCCGCCTTCGACGAACTGCTTGGTCACCGTGTCGAACTCGCGGATGACGGTGGCGTCGGCGCCGCCGCGCGACAGGTGCAGCAGGCAGTAGCGGTAGTCGGGCCCGAGTGCCGAGGCGCCGGCCCAGACCCAGTTTTCGCCTTCGGCTTCGGCCAGCGCGTCGAGGTCGAGCACGGTTTCCCAGTTGGGGCTGGGCTGGCGCCAGTCGGCAAAGCTGGTGCGGCGCCACAGGCCGCGCTTGTGCTGCTCATCGCGCCAGAAGTTGTAGAAGGCGGCGCCGCGCCGGGTCACGTCGGGGATGCGGTCGGGCGAGTTCATCACCGTGAGCAGCTCGGCGCGGATGCGGGCGTAGCGCGGGTCGGCGGTGAGTTCGGCTTCGGTGACGGCGTTGCGGGCGCGGACCCAGTCGAGGGCTTCTTGCGAGTCGACGGATTCGAGGAACAGGTGCGGATCGGTGGGCATTGGGCTGGGTGGCGGGGCTGAGGTGACGGGGCACTGTACTGCGCGCACCGCCCTGCCCCGCGCCGGTCAACCGAGCCCGAGCAGCCAGTGCAGCGCCAGCCCGGCCAGCGCGCAGCCGGCCACGACCGGAATCACGCCGGCCTTGAAGCGGAACAGCGCCACGCCGGCCACCGCGCCGATCAGCAGCGACGGCCATGCAAACGGCCCGCTCCAGCCCTGCGGCCACAGCACATGCCACGCAAAGAACAGCGCCAGATTGACGATGACGCCCACCACCGCCGCCGTGATGCCGGTGAGCGGCGCGGTGAACCTGAGATTGCCGTGGGTCGACTCGATGAACGGCCCGCCCAGCAGCACGAAGAAGAACGACGGCAAAAAGGTGAAGAAGGTCACCACCAGCGCCGCCGCCACGCCGGCCAGCGGCTGCGCATCGGGGCCAAAGATCTCCCCGGTCCAGCCGCCGACAAAGCCGACGAAGGTCAGCACCATGACCAGCGGCCCCGGCGTGGTCTCGCCGAGCGCGAGGCCGTCGATCATCTGGTGCGCGCTCAGCCATTGGTAGTGCTCGACCGCGCCCTGATAGACATAGGGCAGCACCGCATAGGCGCCGCCAAAGGTGAGCAGCGCGGCCTTGGTGAAGAACCAGCCCATCTGCGCGAGCGCGCCGTCCCAGCCCCAGGCCGCGACCAGCCCGCCCATCGCCAGCGCCCACAGTCCCAGGCACACGGCGCTGACGCGCGCCGCCCGCGCCCAGCCGAAGCGCGCGTGCCCGGGCGTCGGCGTGTCGTCGTCGATCAGCGCCGGCCCGAGCGCCTTGCCCGCCTTGCCGCCGTGACCGCCGCCGGCCGCAAAGCGCTCCGGCGCAACCCGCCCGCCCACGTAACCAGCAAGCCCCGCCGCCGCGACGATTGCCGGGAACGGCAGCCCGAGCGCAAAGATCGCCACGAAGGCCGCGACCGCAATGCTCCACAGCCAGGCGTTCTTCAGCGTGCGCGAGCCGACACGGAAAGCCGCATGCACCACCAGCGCCGTGACCGCCGGCTTGATGCCGTAGAACAGCCCCGCGATCGCCGGCACATCGCCAAGCGCCATGTAGACCCAGGACAGCGCAATCAGCAGCAGCAGCGACGGCAGCACGAACAGGCTGCCGGCAATCAGCCCGCCCGGCGTGCGATGCAGCAGCCAGCCGAGATAGGTCGCGAGCTGCTGCGCCTCGGGCCCGGGCAGCAACATGCAGTAGTTGAGCGCATGCAGAAAGCGCCGCTCCGAGATCCAGCGCCGGCGCTCGACCAGCTCGGCATGCATCAGCGCGATCTGCCCGGCCGGGCCACCAAAGCTGATGAGGCCGAGGCGGAACCAGTAGCGCGCGGCTTCGGCGAGCGTGGGCGGGAGCGGGGCTTGCTGGGTCATGGCGGGCCTTGGCAGCGGCGGGAAATCGGCCGCGAACGATACAAGCCCCGCCTGCGCCAGCGCCTTTCAGCGCGCCGGGACCGACGCCGGAATCGAGCCGCGCGCCAGCGCCGGCCCGCCGTTGATGGCGGCGATCCAGTCCGCCGTCGCGCCGACCGCCGCAAAGCCTGCATGCAGCGCCACGCAGAAGACGCGATGCAGCTCCTCGGCGCTGGCCGTGCCGAGGTCGTTGGCATAGTCGGGTGCGCCGCAGGCATCGGCCAGCACCTCGACCACAAAGCCGCGATGGGCCGCGTCGCGCGCCGTGGCATCGACGCAGTTCTGCGTCATGTAGCCGACGAGGGTCAGCGTGCCAATGTCGCGCTCGGCCAGCCAGTCGGCCAGGCCGGTGTCGGCCAAGGCACTGGCCAGCGGCTTGTCGATGAGCAGGTCGTGCGGCCGCGAAGCCACCGCCGGATGCAGCGCGTAGCCGTCGCTGCCGACGGCAAAGATCGGCGTGCCGGCGGGCGTGGCATGGCGCACCGCCACCACCGCGATGCCGGCGGCGCGCGCCGCGTCCATCGCCTCGGCAATGCGCGCGACCGAGCCTTCGCGGTCGGGGAAGGCGATGGGCAGGCGGCCGGTGAAATACTCGTTCTGCACGTCGATGACGATGAGGGCGCGGCGGGTCGGGTTCATGGCTGTGGCTCGTTCTGTGTGGATGACGGCGGCCATTCTTGCCGTCGCGCGGCCGGGCGGCGATTGGCCCGCAAGCCATGTTTCGCCACAATCGGGCCATGTGCGCACAACGCTTCCAGCCCGCCGCCGGACTCGATCCGATGACCATCGCCGTCGTCGCCTTCGACGGCATCAATCCCTTCCATCTGGCCGTGCCCTGCGCGGTATTCGGCGAGCACGGCGACGGCGGCGATGCGCCGCGCTTCACGCTGCGGGTCTGCGCGGTGCAGCCGGGGCCGCTGCTCAGCTCGGCCGGCTTCGGCATCGTCACGCGGCACGGGCTGCGCGGGCTGGCGGGCGCCGGCACGGTCATCGTCCCGAGCTGGCATGACGACGGCGAGCCGGCACCGCCGGCGCTGCTGCGCGCGCTGCGCCGCGCCGCCGACCGCGGCGCGCGCGTGGTGGGGCTGTGCCTCGGCGCGCTGGTGCTGGCCGAGGCCGGCCTGCTCGACGGCCGGCCCGCGACCACGCACTGGCTGGGCAGCGCGCGGCTCGCCGAGCGGCATCCGTCGGTGCAGCTGCGGCCCGACGTGCTCTATGTGGACGACGGCGCGGTCGTCACCTCGGCCGGCACGGCGGCCGCCATCGACTGCTGCCTGCATCTGCTGCGCGAGCAGTGCGGCGCCGAGGCAGCGGCGCGCGTGGCGCGGCGCATGGTGGTGGCGCCGCACTGCTCGCGCAGCAGATGCAG
>NZ_MUHU01000055.1 GCF_002105195.1 Derxia lacustris
CCTATTCTTCGTACCCTCTCGCTCGACCTCGACGACACGTTGTGAGTCGTACGCCGTGGTCAGAATCACTGCGTAGGCCGGGGTGCGGCCCTGGCTTCTCGTCACGCGAACAAGCCTCTGCGAAAGCATCGCGCGCAGGTGGAGCGACAGATCGATCAGCAACTGCTGGCGCCGCTCCTCGGGGAAGAACTTGCTGACGCGGTCGAGCGCCTGGGTGGCGCTGTTGAAATGCATCGTCACCCAGCGCGAAGTGGGCGTGGATACCGACAGCTGGGAGGTGGCGCTGAAGAACGCGCTGCGCCAGGCGCCCGACGTGGTGCAGATCGGCGAAATCCGCGAGCGCGAGACGATGGAACACGCGGTGGCCTTCGCCGAAACCGGCCACCTTTGCCTGGCGACGATGCATGCCAACAGCGCCAACCAGGCGCTCGACCGCGTCATCAATTTCTTCCCCGAGGAGCGGCGCCAGCAGCTGCTGATCGATCTGTCGCTGAACCTGCGCGCGATGATTTCGCAGCGGCTGATTCCGCTGAAGAGCAGCAAGGGCCGCGCCGCCGCCATCGAAGTGATGCTGAACACGCCCTACATCTCCGACCTGATCGCCAAGGGCGAGGTATCGGAGATCAAGGAGCAGATGAAGAAGGGCCGCGAGCTGGGCATGCGCACCTTCGATCAGGCGCTGTTCGACCTGTACGAGGAAGGCCGCATCAGCTACGAGGACGCGCTGCGCAATGCCGACTCGGTGAACGATCTGCGGCTCAACATCAAGCTCAATTCGCGCGGCGCCATGCATCGCGACGTGGGCACCTCGACCGACCACATCAATCTGGTCGAGATGAGTCGCAAGGCCGGCTCGGGCGGTATCTGAGCCTCAGTCGTCGAGCGCCAGCAGCGCAAAGCTGGCGATCCAGTGGCGGCGCGCATAGCCGCCCGCCTCCAGACGCGGCATGGCCGCATGCAGATGGGCTTCGGCGGCGCGCGCAAACGCTTCCGATTGCGGACCGGCGTCGGGCGCGAGCCGGCGCAGGCACCAGGCGCGCGACAGCAGCAAGCCGTCCAGATGCACGAGCCTGGGATCGTCGTCGCCGGCCAGATGCGGCGGCTGAAGCCAGAACACCAGATCGTCGCCCTTGGGGCAGAACTCGCGCCACCAGGTCTGGAAGCCGAGCGGTGCGCCGAGCAGCCGCTGCATGAGCAGGGCCTCGACCAGCCCGGGCGAGAGGAAATCCTCGCCGCTCGGTTCGTAGCGCGCGGGGTAATGCTTGTCGGTGCCGAACCAGGCCAGTCCGCGGTCGCGCAGCTGGCTGGCAAACGCGTCGTCGCCGCGCACGCTGGCCCAGTCCATCGCGGCCAGCAGCAGGAAGGCGCTGTTGCCGTGGCCGCCTTCGCGCACCGGCCAGGTGGCCTGCGGCAGCCAGCGCCGCAGGCGGTCGGCGATCTCCTCCACCAGCGGTGCCAGCGCGGCGGCCCAGCCGCGCGCCGCCACCTCGCGCTGGGCAAAGCGCTCCAGCTCGGTCGCCAACCGGAACAGCCAGGCCCAGCCATAGGGCCGGCCGAAGGTGCTGCGATGCGGTCCGCGCAGATAGGCGATCTCGCCGGCGATGGCGGTCGGCGCAAAGCTGGCGTCGAGCCGGGCGACGGCTTCGCGCGCGCAGGCAAGCCGGGGATTGCGCCGCAGCATGCTCACCAGCAGCCAGTGCATGTGGATGCAGGAATGCCAGTCGAAGCTGGTGTGGAAGGCGGGATGAAGCTGCTCGGGCGGACGCACATCGGCCGGTCCGTCGAGCACATGGCTGAGCTGCCAGGGATAGTGAGTGGCGAGGTTGTCGAGCGCGATGCGGGCGAACAGCGCCGCGATTTCCGAGGTAAGCGAATACATCGGCTCAGTCTAAGAAAAACCCCTCGGACTTTCGTGTCCGCCGGCGGCTCAAGCCCTCCGTCCGGCGGACGGATGCCGCCGGACGGAAGCCGGACTCACTGCGGCGGCAGCGTGCCGGCCACGCCGATGACCAGCCGGCGCAATTCGACCGACTTGCGCAGCGCGGCATTCACCTCGTCGAGCGGAATACCGTCGCGCAGGGTCTGCACGCGGTCGAGGTAGTCGGGGCGCAGATCGCGCTCCTCCAGCGAGGCGAGCAGGCTGGCGAGGCTGCCGTCCTGGGCCCGGGCCAGCGCGGCGGCCTGCCGGATCGCGGCCTTGGCGCGTTGCAGCTCGGCGGCGGTAAAGCCGTCGCGACGCGCGCGCTCGACTTCCTCGTCGAAGGCCCGGCGCACGCGCGAGGCGTTCTGCGGCGCAAAGATCGCCTGCGCGCCCCAGCTCGCATGCGGCTCGAACTGGCCGCCGCCGATGAAGGCGGCCACGCCATAGCTCAGGCCCTCCTTCTCGCGGATGCGGTCCCACAGCCGCGAGCCATCGCCGCTGCCGAGCATGAAGGTGGCGAGCCGCAGCGCCTGGAATTCGCGGTCGGTCTCGGCCAGCGGCAGTTGCAGCGTGGCCATGAGCACCGCGTTCTGCTTGTCCTTGAGTTCGATGCGGAAGTCGGCCGGCTTCACGTCGTAGACCGGGCGCGGCACGCGCGCATAGGGCGTGGCGCTGGGCCAGTCGCCGAACAGCTTGCCGAGCTGGGCCTTGAGCTCGGCGCGGTCGAAGTCGCCGACCGCCGCCAGCACCGCCGACGAGGCGCCGTAGAACTTCTGATGGAAGGCGCGCGCGTCGTCGAGCCTGGCGTCCTTGAGCTCGGCGAGGCTTTCCTCGGTGCTCATCGCATAGCGCACGTCGCCCTTGGGATAGGGATTGCCTTCGCGCTCCAGTCGCTCGCTGACGCGGGCTTCGGGATCGTTGCGCGCGGCTTCGAGGCCGGCGATGGCGGCGGCGCGCGCCTGATCGAACTCGGCCTGGTCGAAGCGCGGGCTGCGCAGCACCTCGGCGGCCAGCGCCAGCGCCGGCGCGAGATTGGCGCGCTCGACCTGGAGCGTGAAGTTCGCGCCCTCGCTGGTGGCCGACACGCGCCAGCTCGCCTTGAGCTTCTCGAACTCGGCGGCGAGCTGCTCGCGCGTGAGCCGCGCCGTGCCGCGCCCGAGCAGCATGCCGAGCGTGGCGGCCGGCACGTCCTGGCCGAACAGCGATTTCTCGTCGCCGAAACGCAGGCCGATGGTCACGACCGCCTTGCTGCCGCGCGTGCGCTTGTCGAGCAGCGCCAGCTTGAGCGGCGCGCCGCCCGTGACCGGCAGCGTGGTGAATTCGGTGCGCGCGGCGATGTTGGCCGGGCTCGGGTCGAAGGCTTCGCCGGCGACCAGGGCCACATCGCCCTTGTAGTCCCTGAGCTCGCTCGCCACGTCCACCCGCACCGGCGCCGGCGCGCGCTGCGGCTCGGCCGTGGGCACGAACTGGCCCAGCGTGCGATTGCTCGACTGGAAGTACTGCTCGGCCACGCGCTGCACATCGGCCAGCGTGGCCTTGCGGATGCCGTCGCGGCGCCAGAACGCCAGTCGCCAGTCGCCAAGCGCGACGTATTCCGACAGCTCGACGCCAACGCGCTCGGGATCGGCGGTCAGCCGCTCGAAGCTGCGCAGCCACTGGTTGCGCGCGCGGTCCAGCTCCTCCTGCGTGAACGGCTGCTGGCGCACGCCCTCCAGCGTGGCCAGCAGCGCGGCGCGTGCCGCCTCGGGCTGCTGGTCGCTCTTGAGCGTGGCCTGGAACAGCGCATAGCCGGGCTCGGCCAGCGAATACACGCCCTCGTCGGCCTCGGCCGCCAGCCCCGCCTCGACCAGCGCGCGATGCAGCCGCAGGCTCGGGCCGCCGAGGATGGTCGCGGCCAGTTCCACCGCCGCAAAGTCGGGCGAGCTGCCGGCGGGGACGTGATAGCCGGCCATCAGGATCGGCGTGTCGCCGGTGCGACGCAGCACCACGCTGCGTTCGCCGTCCTGCACCGGGTCGAGGGTCCAGGTCGGTTCGAGCGTGCGCTTCGGTTTCGGGATGACGCCGAAGCTGCGCGAGATGCGCGCCAGCGTGCGCGCCGTGTCGAACTTGCCGCTCACGATCAGCGTGGCGTTGTCGGGCTGGTAGTAGCGCCGGTAGAAGCCTTGCAGATGCGGGATGTTCACGTTCTCCACATCCGCGCGCGCGCCGATCGTGCTCTTGCCGTAGTTGTGCCAGTCGTAGGCGGCCGACAGCACTTTCTCTTCGAGCACGTTGGCGGGGCTGTTCTCGCCCATCTCCATCTCGTTGCGCACCACGGTCATCTCGCTGTCGAGATCGCGCTTGGCGATGAACGAATTGACCAGCGCATCGCTGAGCCAGCCCAGATACCAGTCGAGATTGCCGTCGTCGGCCGCAAAGCTCGCGAAGTAGTTGGTGCGGTCGAACCAGGTCGAGCCGTTGTAGCGCATGCCGCGCTTGATGAACTCGGCGCCCGGGTTGGCGTAGTGCGTCGAGCCCTTGAACATCAGGTGCTCAAGCAGATGCGCCATGCCGGTCTCGCCATAGCTCTCGTAGCGCGAGCCGACGCGGATCGTGAGGTTGACGGTGGTCGTCGGCTTGGACGCATCGGGCAGCAGCAGCACCTGCAAGCCGTTGGGCAGGCGGTACTCGGTGATGCCCTCGATGCTGCGCACCTGGGCCGCGGCGGGCACGCTGTGAAGCGGGGCGGCAAAAGCCGGCGCGGGCGCAAGGCCCAGGGCCGGAACGAGACTGGCAGCGACGGCGAGCGCAACGGCGCGCAGACGCGGGGCGGATCGAAAGTTCACTCAAGCTCCGGTCGGTTGCGAACGCGGGCGATGGTAAGCCGCCCCGCATGCCAGACCGTCGCAGACCGCTCGGTACAATCGTTTCCAGATATTCCCCGGAGTTGGATGACCATGCCGGCCGCAGCGCCAGCATCGCCCGCCCGGGCGCAAGCCGCTCTTTGACCTCGCCGCGCCGGCCCTCGCCGGCCTTGTGCGCAACCAGCGCCCCTCCTGTTTTCTCCCGCCTGCGATGCCCGTCAATCTCCCCTATCCCAAGTCAGAAGAGCTTCTCCCCGTCGCCGGCTTTGCGCTCGGCCATGCCGAGGCCGGCATCAAGAAGCCGGGCCGGCGCGATCTGCTGGTGATGCGCTTCGACAGCGATGCCAGCGTCGCCGGCGTGTTCACGACCAACCGCTTCTGCGCCGCGCCGGTCACCGTCAGCAAACGCAATCTGGCCGCCGGCAACATCGGCGCGCTGGTGGTCAACACCGGCAATGCCAATGCCGGCACCGGCGCGCCGGGCCTGGTCAATGCCGAGCGCATGTGCGCCGCCACGGCCGCGCTGCTCGATCTCGATGCGAGCCAGGTGCTGCCGTTCTCCACCGGCGTCATCCTCGAACCGCTGCCGGTCGAGAAGATCGAAGCCGCCCTGCCCGCCGCCGTGGCCGCGCTGGCCGAGGACAACTGGTTCAACGCGGCCCACGCGATCATGACCACCGACACCCAGCCCAAGGCCTTCTCGCGCCAGGGCACGGTGGGCGGCGTGACCGTGACCATCACCGGCATCAGCAAGGGCGCCGGCATGATCAAGCCCAACATGGCGACCATGCTCGGCTACATCGCCACCGACGCAGCCATCGCCCAGCCGCTGCTGCAAGCGCTTGTGGCCGAAGTGGCCGACGCCTCGTTCAACGCCATCACCATCGACGGCGACACGTCGACCAACGACTCCTTCATCGTCGTGGCCACGGGCAAGGCGCCGATGGAGCCGATCGAAAGCGCGAGCGACCCGCGCTTCGCCGAGTTCACCGCGCTGCTGTTCGAGGCCAGCGTCACGCTGGCGCAGGCCATCGTGCGCGACGGCGAAGGCGCGACCAAGTTCATCACCGTGCGCGTCGAGGCCGGCGCGAGCCGCGAGGAATGCCGCAAGGTGGCCTATGCCATCGCGCACTCGCCGCTGGTCAAGACCGCCTTCTTCGCCAGCGACCCCAACCTCGGCCGGCTGCTCGCGGCCATCGGCTATGCCGGCATCGACGATCTGGATGTGGAGCAGGTCGAGCTCTATCTGGACGATGTGCATGTGGCGACGCAGGGCGGCCGCAATCCCGACTATCAGGAAGCCGACGGTCAGCGCGTGATGCAACAGAGCGAGATCACGGTACGCGTCGTGCTTGCACGCGGCGATGCTGTCGCCACGGTCTACACCTGCGACCTCTCGCACGACTACGTGAGCATCAACGCCGACTACCGGAGCTGAGCCCCAGCGCAATGGACAGACTCGATTCCACCCTCGACCGCTTCGACCGCCTGCTGGCGCGTGCCGAGGCACTGCTGCCGGCCACGCCGCGCGAACCCGACTGGACCGCCACCGCCTGGCGCTGGCGCGTGCCGCGCGGCACCGGCCGCGGCCAGCTCGACGCGGTGCGCCATGCCAGCGGCATTGCGCTGGCCGACATCCGCAATGTCGACCGCCAGAAGGCGCTCATCGTGCAGAACACGCGCCAGTTCGTGGCCGGCGCGCCGGCCAACAACGTGCTGCTCACGGGCGCGCGCGGCACCGGCAAGAGTTCGCTGGTGAAGGCGGTGCTCAACGAGTTCGCGCCGGCGGGGCTGCGGCTCATCGAGGTGGACAAGGCCGATCTGCACGACCTGCACGACATCGTCGATCTGGTCGCGCACCGGCCCGAGCGCTTCATCGTGTTCTGCGACGACCTGAGCTTTGAAGACGGCGAGGCCGGCTACAAGGCGCTCAAGGTCGCGCTCGACGGCAGCATCGCGGCGCAGACCGACAACGTGGTCATCTACGCCACGTCCAACCGGCGCCATCTGCTGCCCGAGCGCATGAGCGACAACGACGGCTATCGCCATACCGACGACGGCGAGCTGCATCCGGGCGAGGTGGTGGAAGAGAAGATTTCGCTGTCGGAGCGCTTCGGGCTCTGGGTGAGCTTTCACGGCTTTCGCCAGGGCGATTACCTCGACATCGTGCGGCACTGGCTCGGCCAGCTCGGCAGCGACTACAGCCCCGAGGTGGAGCGCGAGGCGCTGCAATTCGCGCTCGGGCGCGGCTCGCGTTCGGGTCGGGTGGCGTGGCAGTACGCGCGCGACCGAGCCGGGCGCGACCGGCTTGCGCTGACCGACGCGCTGGCCGCCTCGGCTGCGGAGCGTGCGCTGTGACCGCGCCGCGCAGGATCGTGGAAGTGGCGGTGGGCGTGCTGCTGCGCGCCGACGGCCGCTTCATGCTCGGCTCGCGGCCGGCCGGCAAGCCCTACTCGGGCTACTGGGAGTTCCCGGGCGGCAAGCTCGAAATCGGCGAGACCGTGGCCGAAGCGCTGGCGCGCGAACTCGACGAGGAGATCGGCATCACGCTCGATCCGCACGATCCGCATGCGGTGCGGCCCTGGTGCACGATCGAGCATGTCTATCCGCATGCGCATGTGCGGCTGCATTTCATGCGCGTGGTGAGCTGGCAGGGCGAGCCGCACGGCCGCGAAGGCCAGACGCTGCGCTGGGTCGCGCTGCACGAGGCCGCGCCGGCGCCGCTGCTGCCGGCGGCCCTGCCCTGTCTGCACTGGCTTGAGCTGCCGCCGGTGCTGGCGCTGAGTCAGGCCGGCGCGCTCGGGCTCGGCGGCTTTCTGGCGCGGCTCGATGCGGCGCTGGCCAAGGGGTTGCGCTTCGTCGAGCTGCGCGAGCCCGGCATGGCGCCCGACGACTTCAATCGCCTGTTCGACGCCACGCTCGACCGCGTGCGCGCGGCCGGCGCCAAGCTGGTCGTGCATTCGATGCACGGACTCGAATGGGCCAGCCGCGCCGACGGCGTGCATCTGAGTGGCGCCGATCTGGCGGCGCTCGCCGCCCGGCCCGATCTGCCGCTGGTCGGCGCCTCGGTGCATAGCCGCGCCGAGATCGATCGCGCGGCGGCGCTCGGGCTCGATTACGCGGTGCTCGGCCATGTGCTCGACACGCCCAGCCATCCCGGCGTGGCGCCGCTCGGCTGGGACGCCTTCGCCGCCCTGGTGCGCGATGCCGGTCTGCCGGTCTATGCGATCGGCGGCCTCGATGCCGACCAGGTGGAGCCGGCCCAGGCCAGCGGCGCCCATGGCGTGGCGCTGATGCGCGCCGCCTGGCGCGACGAGGCGCGCTTTCCCGAGCTGGTGGCGCGGCGCGACGACTGATGCGCCGAGGGCAGCGCGCTAGTCGCTGCCCTTTTCGCCCGGCGACGAGGTGTCGTCGAGCGGCGCGCCCGGGATCACGTAACGGTCGCTGGCCCAGGCGCCGAGATCGACCTTCTTGCAGCGTTCGGAACAGAACGGGCGCCAGCGCGAGGCGTCGGTCCACGGCACTTTCCTGCCGCAGGACGGGCATTTCACTTCGGTCGTCATCGCGAAATCGAATTCAGAGGTTGCACAGGCCGAGTTCGAACGGCACCACGCCTTCGTAGGGGCGCGGGCGCAGATCGCCGTCCTGCTGCGAGAAGCGCACCCACAACATGTACTTGTTGGCGCTGATCTCGGGGATGGCACCGAGCGCGGGATCGACCCGCACCTGGAGCATCTGGAAGGGCTTGCCGCTCAGGCTCTGCTGATAGCTGCCGCCGACCGCCGTCACCTCGTGGCGGCGCGCCGATTCGCGCAGCAGCCTGAGCACGATCACCAGGCAATCGCTCACCGGCATGAAGGGCGCGATCCAGCCGGCCAGATCGGCCTGGCGCTGCTCGACCGGCTTGTGCTGCCAGGCGTGATACGACGGCAGATCGAACTCGCAGGCGCCGCCCGGGATGATGGTGCGGCTGCGGATGCTCATCAGCCACTCATGGTCGCGCAGCTGCTGGCCGGTCTTGCCGGGCACCGCATTCAACACGCGCGCGGCGTTCTCGATGTTGCCGAGAATGATGTCGAGCGCCGCCGGCGACACGTCGGGCGAATTGCGGAACTGGTTCAACGCCACCCGCTGCCGGTCGAGTTCCTGCAGCAGATCCGACTTGAGATCGGCGCGGCTCGCCACTTCGACCACTTCGAACAGCGTGGTGAGTGCGGCGTGATGCTCGTGTCGATCCGTCTGGCTGGCAAAGAAACGCAGCCGCTCGAAAAGGTCTTCGAGCCGGAGCAGGGTCCGCACGCGCTCGTTGAACGGGTACTCGTAGAGGATCAAGGCGCGACCGGACAGCGGTGGAGGAATAGGGACAAAAATGTGCGGCCGATTCTGACCGACCCCCCGGCAAAACTCAAATGAACCCGGCGTGAGCGGCGCAATTCAAGTCGCTGCGGCGCGACCGTTTCGGTCACCGGCGCCGGCCGCCGCCAGATAGCGCCGATGCAGCGCCTCGACCTCGGTGGCGAGTGCCGGATTGGGGCCGGCGTTGTCGAGCACATCGTCGGCCACGGCCAGCCGCCGCGCCCGCGTGGCCTGGGCCGCGAGGATGGCCCGCACCTGGTCTTCGGGCAGGCCGTTGCGCGCCATGACGCGGGCAATCTGCTCGGCCTCCGGGCAGTCGACCACCAGCACGCGGTCGACGCGATCGCGCCAGTGGCCGCTTTCGACCAGCAGCGGAATCACGTACACGAGATAGGGATGGTGCGGCGCCAGCGCGGCCGCCGAGCGCAGCACTTCGGCGCCGATCAGCGGATGCAGGATGGCTTCGAGCCGGGCGCGCGCGTCGGGCTGCTCGAATACCTGGCGCCGCATCGCAGCGCGGTCGAGCGCGCCGTCGGGCGTCATGGCCCAGGCGCCGAAGGCAGCGACGATGGCCGGCATCGCCGCGCCGCCCGGTCGCGTGAGCGCATGGGCGATCAGATCGGTATCGACGATGCCGGCACCGAGCCGGGCGAAGCAGTCGGCCGCGAAAGTCTTGCCGCTGCCGATCCCGCCCGTGAGCCCGACGATCATCGCCTTCAGCCGATGCCGAGCCAGGCAGCGTTGATGGCCGGCCCGAAGAACAGCGCCAGCACGCCGGCGCCAGCCAGATAGGGGCCGAAGGGAATCGGCTGCTCGCGGCCATGGCGCGCGAACACCATCAGCCCAATGCCGACCACCGCGCCGACCACCGACGACAGCAGGATGATGATTGGCAGCATCTTCCAGCCGAGCCAGGCGCCGAGTGCCGCCAGCAGCTTGAAGTCGCCATAGCCCATGCCTTCGCGGCCGGTGGTGAGCCGGAACAGCCAGTAGATGGACCAGAGCACCAGATAGCCGGCCGCCGCGCCGATGACGGCATCGGGCAGCGCGACGAAGGCGGCGTCGAGATTGACCAGCAGACCGGCCCAGAGCAGCGGCAGCGTGATCTCGTCGGGCAGCAGCTGGGTATCGGCATCGATGAAGGTGAGCGCGATCAGCGCCCACGAAAAGCCGATGGCCGCCAGGCCGGCCAAACCGAAGCCGAACTTCCAGGCGCAGGCCGCCGCCAGCACGCCGCCGAGCAGCTCGACGACCGGATAGCGCGCGCTGATGCGGGCACCGCAGCCGGCGCAGCGCGCGCGCAGCATGAGCCAGCCGAGCAGCGGAATGTTCTCGTGGGCACGCACCGGACGGGCGCAGCTCGGGCAGGTCGAACGCGGCACGAACAGGTTGTAGGTCGTGGTTTCCGGCACCGGCTCGCCGCGGAATTCGGCCGCCTCGGCAGTCCAGGCCCGTTCGAGCATGATCGGCAGCCGATGGATCACCACATTGAGAAAGCTGCCGACGAGCAGACCGACCACGCCGGCCAGCAGCGCAAACGCAAGCGGGCTGGCCGACAGCACAGCGAACATCTCGACCATCAGACCACCGACCCGAGCTTGAAGATGGGCATGTACATCGCCACGACGATGCCGCCGACGATGCCGCCGAGGATCACGATGATGAAAGGTTCAAGCAGGCTCGACATCGACGCGACCGCGTCATCGACCTCGGCCTCGTAGAAATCGGCCACCTTGGCCAGCATGGAATCGAGCGCGCCCGATTCCTCGCCGATCGACACCATCTGCGTGACCATGGTCGGGAACACCGCCACATCCTGCATCGCCACGGTCAGGCTGGTGCCGGTCGCCACCTGCTGCTGGATCTTGCGCGTGGCCTCGGCATAGACCACGTTGCCCGACGCCCCGCCGACCGAATCGAGCGCCTCGACCAGCGGCACGCCGGCCGCGAACATCGTCGACAGGGTGCGGGTCCAGCGCGCGATCGTGGCCTTGCGGATGATGTCGCCGAAGACCGGCGCCTTGAGAAAGGCGCGGTCGGCGGCCTGCTGGAACTTGATCGAGCGCTTGAAGCCCTGCCCGATGCCGTAGATCGCCCCGCCGATTCCGCCAAAGATCAATGCCCAGTAATCGCGAAATGCATCAGACATGGCAATGACGATCTGGGTCGGCGCAGGCAATTCGGCACCGAAACTCGAAAACACTTCCTTGAATGCCGGCACCACGAAAATCATGATGACCGCAGTGATGATGAAGGCCACTGCAATCACGGCCGTCGGATAGAACAGCGCCGACTTGATCTTGGCCTTGATCGCCAGCGTCTTTTCCTTGTAGGTGGCAAGACGGTCAAGCAGGCCTTCGAGAATACCGGCCTGTTCGCCAGCGGCGATCAGATTGCAGAACAGCGCATCGAAATACAGTGGATGCTTGCGAAATGCGGTATTGAGGCTGCTGCCGGTTTCGACATCGGCGCGAATCTCGTTGAGCAATTTCGATACCGCAGGATTGGCATGCCCTTTTCCGGTGATGTCGAAAGCCTGGAGCAGCGGCACACCGGCCCGCATCATCGTGGACATCTGGCGAGTGAACAGCGCAATGTCCTTGTCGGTGATCTTCTTGCCACCGCGATAACTCTGCTTCTTGATCTTGGTGGCCAGAACGCCTTGCTTGCGCAAGGAGGCCCGCACGACGGTTTCGCCCTGGGCGCGCATTTCGCCGCGAACCGTCTTGCCAGCGCGGTCCTTGCCTTCCCAGGCAAACATCGGCTCTTTTGCCTGCTTGATTGCGCGCGTGGTGGTCGCCATTTCGTGATCCGTGATGAAACGTTATTCGTTCGTGACGCCGAGTACTTCCTCGATCGACGTCATGCCCTGGCGAACCTTCAACAGGCCCGATTGCCGCAGATCGCGCACACCATCCAGTTTTGCCTGCTTGGCAATATCCATCGAATTGCCATTGGCCAGGATGATGCGCTGCATCTCCTCGGTAATCGGCATGATCTGATAAATGCCGACCCGCCCCTTGTAGCCCGAATTGTTGCAATGCTCGCAACCCACCGGGCGATAGGGCTGCCAGGTCCCGTCCAGATCGCTTTCGGCAAATCCCGCCTGCAACAGCACACTGGCATCGGCCTCGTAAGGCTCCTTGCAATGCGAGCACAATCGCCGGGCCAGCCGTTGTGCCGTGATCAGAATGACCGACGAGGCAATATTGAACGGCGCAATCCCCATGTTGAGCATGCGCGTCAATGTGCTGGGAGCGTCATTCGTATGCAGTGTCGAGAAAACCATGTGCCCGGTTTGCGCCGCCTTGATCGAAATATCGGCGGTTTCAAGATCCCGGATCTCCCCGACCATGATGATGTCGGGATCCTGCCGCAGAAACGACTTGAGTGCCGCAGCAAAAGTCAGCCCGGCCTTTTCATTCACATTGACCTGATTGATCCCGGCCAGCTGAATTTCGGCCGGATCTTCCGCCGTGGAAATATTGACGCCAGGCTGATTGAGAATGTTGAGACAGGTATAGAGAGAAACCGTCTTGCCCGATCCTGTCGGCCCGGTCACCAGCACCATTCCATAAGGCCGCTGGACCGCATCGAGCAGGAGTTTCTTCTGATCGGGCTCATAACCGAGCGCATCGATGCCCAGTTTGGCCTGCGAAGGATCGAGAATCCGCATCACGATCTTTTCGCCAAACAATGTCGGCAAGGTCGAGACGCGGAAATCGATCGCCTTGTTCGGCCCCAGCACCAGCTTCATCCGACCGTCTTGCGGCACGCGCTTTTCGGAAATGTCCAGCTTGCTGATGACCTTGATGCGCGCGGCGAGCTTTTCCTTGATGACCAGAGGTGGCTGCGACATTTCCTGCAGCACGCCATCGACCCGAAAGCGGATTCGATAAAACTTTTCGTAAGGCTCGAAATGCAGATCGGATGCACCCATGTTGATCGCATCGAGCAAGACCTTTTGCAGAAACCGGACGATCGGCGCGTCATCGACCTCGCTGTCCGCCGCCGAAGCCGCATTGCTCGCATCGTCCGGCGAACCATCGACCAATTCGAGGCTGAGATCCTGGCCGGCCATCTCATTGAGCTTGGCCTCAGTCGTCTTGGCGAGTTGCGAGATCACGCGAGCAAGCTTGTCCGCCTCGACCACCACCGGCTCGACCAGCATCTGCGTCTGGAACTTGATCTGGTCAAGCGCCTGCAGATTGGTCGGATCGGCAATCGCAACCAGAAGCCGATTGCCTCGCTTGCGCAGCGCGACGGCGCGCAGGCTGATCGACAACTTCGGATCGATGGTGTCGATCGGCAAAACGGCCAGATCGACCGCCGCAAGATCCATCAACGGATGACCGAAGGTCGTCGCGCAGAACAACGCCACTTCGTAGGGAGTGAGCGCTTTGGCCGCAAGCAATTCGTCGATGAACGGACTGTTGTTGGCAGAGGCCTTCTTGAGCAGCGCGGACGATTGTTCCGGAGTGAGCTTGCCAGCCTGCACCAGCACCCTGGCAAGGCCAGGCACCACCTGGGTCGCGGAAACATTCTGAATCGCAGGCGCGGCCATGCACACTCGGGGAGAAATGAATGACGAGTTGGCGAGCCGACCCGAAGGACAGCCCGTGGACGACTTTTGATGGTGCCGAGCCCTTATGCCTTTGTAAAGGCGAACAAGGGATGCAAACGCGGGCTTAATTCATTGAATCGATGTATCGCAATTGAATTGCGAAATTGATCGACAAGAAATAAGCGCGAAATGCAGGCAAGTTGCGCAGAACGCGCTAGGAAGGAAATCTGGTCGGGGTGAGAGGATTCGAACCTCCGGCCTCTACGTCCCGAATACCGTTTACCGCGTCTGAAGCCTCATCTTGCGGGGGGCGAGCTCTTGAAAAATCAACAACTTAGCGATTTTCTTCCGTCCGTTTCCATCATTTTCCACCCCCTTCAAAACGGTTCCAGTGGAACAGAATTGGCACAGAAGTTCGCTGGGGTGAGGTCAGTGTAGCAACCGAAGGTTTGCGTGGGCAAGGTCGCCCACGCCCGTCTCTCGACATATGCCACTGGTCGAACGATGGCGCTCTGTGACTAGGAACTCGCTCAGGCGCCGTTGGTTGACTGCCAACGCCGTCGAAGTTTGCACGCACCCCCTTGTGTGCAGGCCTAGAAAATCAGCCTCCTGTCAAGGACACCGATGCATTTCCCAACCATCACCGACAGTGTAAGCAGTCACTGACTCGGCTTAAGAGTCATGCTGTTGCGCCCCCGCGAGCGACCAAGGCTCACTTCAGCCTAGCTCAAAGAGCATTCCGAAGATTGCATTAAGTTATCGGTTTACTAGCGTTTTGCTTACAGGAGCTACACATGGCTGTAGCGAAATCTCAGGTGGTCAGCGTCCGCGTCGAGCCGCACATCAAGGCGGCCATGCAGTCGGCCGCCACGCGCGAAATGCGCAGCCTCGCAAACATGATGGAGGTCATGGTGGTCGCCTACTGCCGCGCTCACGGCTACCCACTTGACGGCGTCCCAGACCACGCCTTGGCAGACACCCGCTGGCAGAGCAGTACTTCGTGAGCGAGCATCATCAGTCCCTTCTTGCGCGACTAGGTTTCCGCTTCGGCATCAACGGCCCGCATGCGGCTCGAACCATGATGTTGGAAGACCTACGTCTACTGCTGTCGCACACCTCGGTGGACGCAACACACGCCGAGTACGTTTCGGCGGTAGTCGACGGCAACGTGTTGGGAAAACCTACCCGCAAGGCGCGAGAGCTGGCGTTCCGTCATCTGGCCACGTTGTATGCCTTAGATGCGTCGAATCCCCTCTTTCGCGCATTGCGTCGCCTGTGGCCGCTCAACGAAGCCGCCCAGCCGCTGCTTGCGCTCGCTGTCGCACTCGCACGCGACCCGCTCCTGCGCACGTCACAGCCCTTCATCTTGTCGTTCGCAGTCGGAACTCCGGTCCCGAGAGAAGCAGTGGAGCTAATGCTGGATGCGGCCAATCCTGACCGGTTCAGCCCTGCATCGCTAAGGTCATTTGCTCAGAACATTGCAGGCACCTGGACGGCTGCGGGTCTGCTCTGTGGGCGAACACGCAAGACCCGTGCAGTTGCCCAAGCCTTTCCAGAATCCATCGCCCTTCTTTTGTTCCTTGGCTACTTAGAAGGCCGAACCGGACATCGCCTGTTCTCGTCGGACTGGATGAACCTGGTCGGCGGTTCTCCGGACGAGCTGGAAGCCATTGCGACCTCGGCATCACATCGAGGGCTACTCGTCTTTATGAATGCCGGTGGCGTCAAGGAAGTGCGGTTCCCCGGTTACCTCACGCCTGAAGAAGAACAAGTCCGCCAGGAGATTTCCTATGTCGTCTAAGGTCGCCAAGCTAGCGTCCGCCTATCGTCAGCACCTCACTGTGCCTTGGCAGATTGGTCTTGCGGCCATTCAGCGAGTCGTTTTCGCTGTTTACGACAAGACAGACGAACTACGGCTCCGCGCAAACGTCGACGAGTTCGCCTTGGCGACTCAGCAGGCCGGGAAACGGTGGCTGCTGCTGGACGTGACTAACGCCTTCCCTGAGTGGATGACCGCCCAGGAGTACAGGAATGCGTACTTCAAGCGTCCTGAAAGGCTCGCTGGCTACCAGACCGGTGAATTAACCGAGTTCGTTGCCGACCTCAACACCAAGCTCAAGGCCCGCATTGAGGCAGAAGCTGGACCTGACACCGTCGTGGCACTGCTCGGTGTTGGCACGCTGTTCGGATTGGCGCGTGTTTCGTCCTTGGTTGAGGGCATCAAGGAGGCCGTCGAGGGCCGCCTGCTGGTGTTCTTCCCCGGCGAGCACCACCCTGAAAACCACACCTACCGTCTGCTCGATGCCCGAGATGGCTGGAATTACTTGGCCGTGCCGCTACTGGCGCAGGACTGACCGGACACAACACACCTAAGAATCAGAGCAAGAACATCATGCTGAACCGGGACATTTACAACAAGGCTCCGAAGGAAAACCGTCTCGTCAACAACGGGGTCGCGGAGGTCTCGGAAGACCACTCCGCTGCCGCTCAAGACATCCTGCGCTACGAACTCGAAACCTTCGTCTGCGACGGGCAGTACGAGAAGGGTCTGGAAACCATCCTCGACAAGTTTCTCGTGAACCTCGACGCCGGTACCGAGCAGCCGGGCGTCTGGATTTCCGGCTTCTATGGCAGCGGCAAGTCGCATCTGGCCAAGATGCTGCGCACGCTGTGGACCGACTATCAGTTCACCGACGGCGCCACCGCGCGCAGTTTGGCCAAGTTGCCCACCAGCGTCTTTGAGCAACTAAAGGAGCTGAGCACCCAGGGCAAACGCCATGGAACGTTGCACGCGGCCGCCGGCAAACTCGGCGCAGGTGCGGGCGACAAGGTCCGTCTGGCGCTGCTTGGCATCGTGTTCAAGTCCAAGGGCTTGCCCGAGCAGTACAACCAAGCCCTGCTCGTGTTGTGGATGAACCGCGAAGGCATCCTTGAGAGGGTAGAGGCCGAGCTGCAGGCTGCCGGCCGAACTCTTGCGAAAGAGCTTCCGCACATGTTTGTGTCGGATGACTTGGCCATCGCCTTGCATAAGGCAAAGCCGACCTTGGCGGCTTCGCCAACCGACATCCTCACCCGATTGGAGTCGCAGTTCCCGCAGGTCACCGACGTCACCAGCGAGCAAATGACCGCCGCCATCGAGGCGGCGCTGGCCGTCGATGGCAAGTTTCCACTGACCCTGGTGGTGCTTGACGAAGTGCAGCAGTACATCGGCGCCGACGCCGAGAAGGCATTTCAGGTACAGGAGGTCACCGAGACCCTGTCCAAACACTTCAACGGCAAACTGCTGTTCGTGGGCACCGGCCAGTCTGCCTTGTCGGGCATGCCGAACCTGCAACGCCTGATGGGCCGCTTCCCAGTGCAGGTGATGCTCGGCGACTGGGACGTCGAGAACGTCACCCGTCAAATCATTCTGGCCAAGAAGCCCTCGGCCCAGCCCGCAGTGGAGAACATCTGGCGGGCGAACCTCGGCGAAATCTCCCGGCACCTGCGCGGCACGAAGCTTGAGCACGTCACCGACGACGAGGGCGTGCTGACGTCCGACTACCCGCTGCTGCCGGTGCGTCGCCGGTTCTGGGAACGCGTACTTCGCACCATCGACACCACCGGCACCGTGTCTCAGCTGCGAAGCCAGCTGCGCGTAGTGCACGAGGCAGTTCTGGCCACAGCAGACGCGCCACTTGGCCATGTTGTCTCGGGCGACTTTCTGTACGACCAGATTGCCGCGAACCTGGTATCGACTGCCCAACTACCCAAGGAGGTGTTCGAGAACGTCCAGCGCTTCGCCGTCGGCGATGCACATGCCCAGCTCAAGGGCAAGCTGCTCAAGCTCATTTATCTCATCAACAAGCTGCCCCCCGATGCCGCGATGGACATCGGGCTGAAGGCGACCGAAGAAGCACTGGCCGACCTTCTAGTCACGGACCTGTCGGCGGGTTCTGCCGAGCTGCGCAAACAACTCCCCGCACTGCTGGACGAACTTCAAAACAAGGACCGCCTGGTCATGGCCTTGGCTGGCGGCAACGGCACCGAGTACCGCTTGCAGACCCGCGAGTCGAGTGCTTGGTATGACGAGTTCCGTGCGCAAGAAGCTGAGCTGAAAGCTTCCCCTCAGCGCGTGGAACAGAAGCGCGCCGACCTGCTCAAGGGACGCTTCGGCGAGGTGCTGAAAAAGGTGCGTGTCGTCCAAGGTAAGGACAACGTCGAGCGTCGTCTTACACCCACCTACGACGACAGCCTGCCCAAGGACCACGACAAGAACCTGTACTTGTGGATTCAGGATGGCTGGCAGACAGAGGAAAAATCAGTCATCGCCGAGGCCAAGGCCAAGAGCGCTGACAACCCCACGCTGTTCGCCTTCTTGCCCGCCCAGCACAAGACTGAGTTGACCAATGCCATCGTGGCGCTGGAAGCCGCCCGCACCACGCAGCAAAGAAAGGGCAACCCGTCGACCGAGGAAGGTCGAGACGCCCAGCGCTCAATGGCAAGCCGCGAACGCTCCGCAGAAAAGACCCTTGCCGAACTGCTGGACCAGTTGATGACCGACGTGCGCGTGTTTCAGGCCGGCGGCCAGGAAGCGCAGGACGGCAACGACTTAGCCGACCGAATCAACCGTGCCGCCAAAGCGTCTGCTATTCGCCTGTATAGCCAGTTTGACGCCGCCGACCACGAGCAGTGGAACAAGGTGCTCGACGAAGCGCGTAAAGGCAACCTTGAAGCGCTCAAGGCTGTGGGCCACGCGCAGGAAGCAGACAAGCACCCGGTCTGTCAGAAGCTGCTTTCCTACATCGGCCCCGGCAAGAAAGGCGCCGAAATTCGCGACAACTTCGACGCACCACCCTTTGGCTGGCCTCGCGACGCCATCGACGGAGCCCTTTATGCGCTGCTGGCCGCCGGCCACATCAAGGCCACCGATGCTGCTTTCAAGGCGGTGGACGCCAAAAGCTTGGACCGCGCCAAGCTCACACAAACTAGCTTCCAGCGCGAAAGCATCAATATCACGCCGCCGCAGCTCATCAAGATTCGCGCGCTGTTCAGTGCCGTGGGCGTGCCCTGCCAACCCAAGGAAGAGTTGGCCAAGTTACCGACGCTGCTCGCCAGGCTGCGCGAGCAGGCAGTCAAGGCTGGTGGGCCAGCTCCTGCCCCCGAGGCTCCGAAGCTGACCGCACTGGAATCCATCGAAGCCCAGACCGGCAATGCGCAGTTGCTGGAGCTGTTCACCCGCCATGACGAGCTGCTGAGCCTGTCCAAGACCTGGGTCAAGACAGCCAATCACATCGCAAAGCGTCTGCCGGTGTGGCACAAGCTGAACGACTTGATTCGTCATGCCAAGGCGCTGGGACGCTACGCCAGCCTAAAGGCCGAAGTTGATGCCATCGCTGCCCAACGCAGTCTGCTAGACGACCCTGACCCGGTGCGCCCACTGTTAGACACAACAGTGGACCTGCTACGGCAAGCGTTGAACGCAAAGCTGGACTGCTTCCAGCAAGCGTTCGAACAGCAGCAGGCTCAGCTTCATGCTGACGCGGACTGGAAGAAGCTCACCGACACGCAACGTGCCAACCTAATTACTCAGCATCATCTGTCGGCGCCTAACGCACATCAGCTCGGCACGCCCGAGCAACTGCAAGACGCGCTGGACGAGTGCGAGTTGGAGCACTGGGTCTCCAAGACTCAAGCGTTATCCAGCCGATTCGAGGCTGCGCGCCACGCTGCTATCCAACTCCTTAAGCCCAACGTCGTGCATGTGCCGCTGCCAAAGCGGACGCTGAACAACGAGACGGAATTAAAGGCTTGGCTGACTGAGATAGAAGCACTACTAAGTGCCAAGCTTAAGCAAGGGCCGGTGGCGCTCTAAGAACGAAAGAATGCAGAAGTGAACGATTCAATTATTCAAATAACCGCGAAGAACCTCGGGATGGACGCGCCTGAAGTGTCGGCCGTTATCAATGAGTTCATGTTGCAAATGCACCGGGCGCAGTTCGAGCGCAACGAAGAACAAGGAGGTAGCTACTTAGGCGTAAGCCAGATTGGCAATTTATTCAGGGCCCTACCTCGCCAAGCCTTTTTCCACTTTCTCGGTTTCTATGAATTCATGCAGCGTGACCAAGCCGAGTGGGAACGCGGTTATGCCAATGAATTTTTTGGGCGACTGGCCCCTCGCAACGAATGGCTTCCTTTTTCCCATCAAATGAGTGGTTGGAAGCGGGGCAACTATTGGACGCATCGTTGAGCATGAGCATGTCACCAAATTTGCCGCTGCACCGCTCTCTGCGTAGCCAGCTCGAAGCCACCGTCAAGGCCGCCCGCGACGTCGCCGAGAGGGGTGCCCACGCCGCCCTCAGCCAACTCGCCGTCGGCGAAGCCAGTGCCCCCGGTTACCTGACCGACGACCTCAAAGCCCTGCGCCGCCGCCTGCGTGCCCACGGCCGCGCCTTGGGCGACAAGAAGGCCAGCGACGACACCCAGCCCCTGCAGCACCTGGTCTGGGAAGTGGCCTACGAGCACTGGCACCGCATGCTGTTCGCCCGCTTCCTGGCCGAGAACGGCCTGCTGCTGTGGGAGCCCAGCGCGGCCGTGTCGCTGGACGACTGCGAAGCCCTGGTGCAGGAGGCCGACCCGGCGATGAACCTGGGCGCCAAGACCAAGTGGGAGCTGGCCGGCAAGCTGGCCGCCCGCATGCTGCCGCAGGTGTTCAAGCCGCAGAGCCCGGTGTTCGAGCTGGCGTTCGCGCCGGAGCACCAGCGCGAGCTGGAGCGCCTGCTGGCCGCGCTGCCGCCAGAGGTGTTCAAGGCCAGCGACAGCCTGGGCTGGGTCTATCAGTTCTGGCAGGCCAAGCGCAAGGATGAGGTCAACGCCTCGGAGGTGAAGATTGGCGCCGACGAGCTGCCCGCCGTCACCCAGCTCTTCACCGAGCCCTACATGGTCGATTTCCTGCTCCACAACTCGCTGGGCGCCTGGTGGGTGACGCGCCATCCCGGCCAGACCTGCCCCGTGCCGCTGACCTACCTGCGCACGCTGGAAGACGGCACGCCGGCGGCCGGCACGTTCGAAGGCTGGCCGGACCGGCTGGAAGATTTCACGCTGCTCGACCCCTGCTGCGGCTCAGGCCACTTCCTGGTGGCGGCCTTCCTGCTACTGGTGCCCATGCGCATGGCGGCGGAGGGCCTGAGTGCGATGGACGCGGTGGACGCCGTGCTGGCTGACAACCTGCACGGCCTGGAGCTGGACGCTCGCTGTGTGGAAATCGCCGTATTCGCGCTGGCCCTGGCGGCCTGGCGTTTCCCGGATGAGAACGGCGACCCGCTGGGCGTGCGCTCCGCCATGCCCGCGCCGCAGGTGGCCTGCTGCGGCCTGAAGGTGGCTGCTAAGCCCGAGGACTGGATGGCCCTGGTGCCGGATGACGCACCGAACGCGGCTTACCTGCGGCAGGAACTGCGCCTGCTGCACGCCAGCTTCGCCCAGGCGCCGCTGCTGGGCAGCCTGCTAGACCCGGCGCGCAGCCTGAAGAACGACCTGGCCACGTCGAGCTTTGACACCCTGCGTGACCTGCTGGGACGTGCACTGGCCACCGAACGTCCGGCGATGCTGTTGGGGCAGGCCAGCGAGCTGCAGGACGACAGCTGGGACTTGGCGCTTGCCGCCAAGGGGCTATTGGATGCGGCTAGGCGGCTGGGTGGGCGCTACCACCTGGTTGTGACCAACGTGCCCTACCTGGCGCGTGGGAAGCAGCACGACACGCTGAAGGACTACTGCGAGACGCACTACCCAGAGGCCAAGAACGACCTGGCCAACGTCTTCCTGGAGCGCTGCCTAGAACTGAGCCGCGACCAGGGCGCAGGCGTGGTGCAAATCGTCATGCCGCAGAACTGGCTGTTCCTTCGAACCTACAGCGAGCATAGGCAGGCACTTATCAGCAACAACCAATTTCAACTACTAGCAAGGTTAGGGCCGGGTGCATTTTCATCGATTAGCGGCGAAGTTGTTAAGGCAATCCTTCTTTCGGTTGCGCGGAATAAAGCAGGGGCGACACACCGCATTTCATTTTTGGACGCGAGCAACGTTTCTACGTTGACTGAAAAAGCTGCATTGCTGAAGCACACTGCTCTTGGCCGGCAACTTCAGTCGGAGTCAATGCGTAGCCCTGATTCTCCGTTGGTCATGGGTCGAACAGCTTCGGCCGGTCGCATCGGGGATTTTGCTAGAAGCTTTGCAGGAATTGATAGCGGTGATTCCATGCGATTTCGTCAGCTATTTTGGGAGCAATCGAAGCTAGGGGCTGGCTGGATTTATCAGCTTAGTTCGCCAGCGATAACTGCATCCTTTTCTGGCCGAACGCAGATATTGTTTTTCGAGGACGGGAAGGGGGCTTTGGCGGCTTGTCCGGGAGGAAGCATTCGGAATGTTAGCCAATGGGGCCGAATGGGCGTCGCCGTGACTAGGATGAGTTCATTACCTGTGACGCTTTCATTAGGGGAAAGTTGGGACAGGAACTGCGCCTTACTGATTCCTTACAAAGACGAAGTGTTGCTTCCGCTTTGGCGTTTTTGTAGCTCTGACGAATTTACACCGGCTGTGCGCCAAGTAAATCAGAAGCTGAGCGTTTCCGAAGCTGCATTCGAAGAGGTAGAGTTTGATTTTGATACTTGGGCAAATCGAGAGAATGAGCCAATAGATGCGCTGCCCAAGCCGTACTCCGACGACCCCACCCAATGGCTATTCCACGGCCACCCGCAACCCGCCACTGACCCGCTGCAAGTCGCCGTCGCCCGCCTGGCCGGTTACCGCTGGCCAGCCGAGACCGATACGGCGATGGAGTTGGCCGACGAGGCGCGCACCTGGATTGCGCGCTGCGACAAACTGGCCGAGCACACCGACGACGACGGCATCGTCTGCCTGCCCTCGGTGCGTGGCGAGGCGCCCGCGTACGACCGCTTGCTCAAGCTGCTGATTGCCGCCTGGGAGACCGTGCAGCCCGGCAGCTGGAAACCCGCCGTGCTCGACAAGCTGCTGGCCGATGCCGACTGCGTCGGCAAGGGCCTGGACGTCTGGCTGCGCGAGAAGTTCTTCGAGCAGCACGCCAAGCGCTTCCACCACCGCCCCTTCATCTGGCACGTGTGGGACGGCCTGAAGGACGGCTTTGCCGCGTTGGTGAACTACCACCAGCTCGACCACAAGAAGCTGGAGCGCCTCATCCACACCTACCTGGGCGACTGGATACGCCAGCAGGAGGCCGGCGTGCGCGACCGCATCGACGGCGCGCAGCAACGCCTGGCCGCAGCCCAGGACCTGAAGCGCCGACTGGAGCTCATCCTCGAAGGCGAGTCCGACGGCAAGACCGGCTACGACATCTTCGTGCGCTGGAAGCCGCTGGCCGAGCAGCCCATCGGCTGGAACCCCGACCTCAACGACGGCGTGCGTCTGAACATCCGCCCCTTGATGACCGCCGAGGTGCTGCGCCACAACAAGAAGCCCAAGCTCAACATCACCTGGGACAAGGACCGCGGCAAGGATGTGGAGAGTGCGCCGTGGTTCAAGGTGTTTGGCGGGGACCGCATCAATGACCATCATCTGACGGTCGCGGAGAAAATGGCTGCTAGAGGGCAGAAACCATGAACGTCACGCGCTTGCAGCTGTGGAACTTCCGGGGCGTTGAGCACCTGGAGCTCGATTTCACCGAGCGGACCACGGCTCTTGTCGGCGTCAACGGCGTTGGCAAGTCCACGGTGCTGGACGCCCTGGCGATTGCCTTGTCACAGCTGATTTGGCGCATCAACGGGCACCCGCTGAAATCCAGGCCGATTGCACTGGACGACATCCGTCACGGCGCAGAGTTCGCGCGCATCGAGTTGACCGTGCGGTTGAGAGGCGGCGATGTGACCTGGGCCATCGTCACCAACCGCAGGAAGGTGACGCAGGGCGACCCGCTCAGAAAGAGCGACCTCAATGCGCTGAATGAGGCAGTGCGGCTGCTGGACGTCGAATGGGAGCATGTGGAAACCGACCGGCAGGCCCCGTACAACCTGCCGCTGGCCGTCTACTACGACGTCAACCGTGCTGTGCTCGACATCCCGATGCGGGTGCGAGAACAACTCCAGAACAACCCCTACGAAATCTACCAAGACGCGCTTGACCACGGAGGCGCCGACTTCCGGCGGTTCTTCATCTGGTTTCGCAACCGTGAGGACTACGAGAACGAACAGCGACGGGACCATGTCCAGTTCAGGGACCAGGCGTTGGAAGCTGTTCGGACCGCAGTAGCCGCGTTCACGACCTTTCGCGAGTTGCGCATTCGACGCTCGCCCCTGCGCATGACGGTGAAGAAGGGGGCAGCTGAGCTGAACGTTGCCCAGCTGTCCGATGGCGAGCGGAACATGCTGGCCTTGGTAGGCGACTTGGCGCGTCGCCTCAGCGTGCTTAACCCTGGCCTGACGAACCCCAATGAGGGTGCAGGCGTAGTGCTCATCGACGAGATTGACCTGCACCTACATCCCCGCTGGCAGCGAGAAGTGGTTGGCAGCCTGGAGGCGACGTTTCCGCATTGCCAATTTGTCCTAACGACGCACTCGCCGCAGGTGGTGGGCGAGTTGCAGCCGGCATCCGTTGTGCTGCTTCGCGATGGACAGTTGGTCGGGCATCCGCAAGCCAGCTATGGATTGACCTCTGGCCAGGTGCTGGAGGAAGTCATGGACGGCTTGTCGCGCACGTCTGATGTGAAGGCGCGGCTGGACTCCATCTTCGCGAACCTGGAACGTGGGGCGCTGCTCAAGGCGCGGCAGCTGATTGCCGAATTGAAGCAGGAAGCGCCCAGCGTCCCCGAACTTGCTGGCGCCGAAGCGCTGCTGAGGCGCAAAGAGGTGCTGGGGCGATGAGGCACTTCGTGAAAGGCGCTGCACCGGCAAGTTTTGATGACTGGAAGGCTGGGGCCAACGACGCTTGGCAGCCCAGCTACGGTGGTTTGCAGAACCCACAGAAGCGGCACTTGCATCAGGCGCTGCTGGATGAACAAGGCAAGCTGTGCTGCTACTGCGGGCGTGCCGTCACCCTGGCCGACAGCCACATCGAGCACTTCCGGCCGCAAGAGCAGCGTGGCGACCTGGCGCTCGACTTCCAGAACCTGTTTGCCTCCTGCATTCGCGAGACCAAGCCTGGGGCTCCCTTGCATTGCGGGCATGCCAAAGGGCATGACTTCAACGAGACGCTGCATGTCTCGCCGCTGGACCCGACGTGTGAACACCGTTTCACGTACACGCTTGACGGCGCCATCCTGCCAAGAGATGCCGGTGCCACCTACATGGTGAGCTTGCTGAAGCTTGACATCGAGTTCTTGCGCCACCGCCGTGGCGAGGCACTTGCCAGCGTGTTCGATGCGGCGTTCATCGCGTCGGTCACCGATGACGAACTGCGGCAGTTGGCGCAGGCGTACCGAGGGCCGGATTCAACCGGCACTCCCGCCAGCTTCGGGCACGTGCTGGCTCGTTTCGCGGAACAGATGCTCGAAGGTGCTGCATGACGATGACAGTTCTGTCCCGTCTGGCCGAGCTACTGACCAAGGCCGCCGACGGCAACTCCCACACGGCCGCTCCGACGGCAGCGGTGCTTTGGCCCGACAAAGACCGTCAATGGGAGCCGGCCATCGGCCGAATGCGGCAGGTGATGCCCAACCTGCTGACACTTGGAAGCTACGACGTTGAGAGCCGCTCCGGTCCGTCCATTTGGCTGAAGTGCGCGATGGCTGGGCTCGTGCCTGAGGTGCCAATCAACGGCGTGCCGGTCCTCTACCTGCCTGGTGTCAGCCGGGCAGAGCTGCGTGCCATCGAGAGCTGCCCGAGAGACTTGCAGCCGCTGGCTGAACTGCAATACCGCGGCGTCTTCTGGAGCCAGGCCAACGCGAAGGACTGGACCGTGAGCGCCTTGCTATCTTCAAATAACGGCGGTCTCGGCCTGGATGTTGCGCAAGACAAAGCAACGCTGGAAGCGCTTGGCCAAGCTCTGCAGGCGGGCGTGCTGTTGGAGCGGCCTGTCGTCGAGTTCCAAGGACGGACCATCAACGCGGAGTGGCTGCTGAGCCTGCTGGCGCCCAACCCGACCCGAGACCTGCTGCAGTGGATGAACGCGCCCGACCCAGTGCGCCAGCAATGGGGCGATGTGCTCTGGGATGTGTTCACGAAACGCTGCAAGTTTGACTTTGGCTTTGACCCGGTAGCCGACGGGGTGCTGGTGGCGGCCGAGCGTCTGGCCAAGGGCGAAGGCAAGTGGGCCGCGGTTGCGGTGCTGTACCGCGACTCGTTCGCCAGCTTCCCAAACGTCTATCCGTTGCTGGCCAAGGTCCAGCCGCCGCAACTGGGGCTCTTCCCGGACGAGGAACAACTGGCCGGCTACCCGCAGGCCAACGAGGAAAGCGAAAACTCGCTGCGTTATGCCTTAGCAGCCTGCGCGAACATGGACGCGGCCCAGGCGCGCGCAGCGGTCGTTGCCGCGGAGAAAGAACACGGGTTGCGCCGCAACTGGCTGTGGTCGCGCATGGGCCGGTCACCGCTGGCGGCCGCGCTGGAGCACCTAGCCGAAGTGGCCCAGCGAAGCTCAACCCTGCCCCTCGGGCAGACGCCAACGGAGCTGGCAGTCAACTATCAGCAATCGGGATGGCAAGTCGACCAGGCAGCACTGAAGGCGCTTGGCTGCGTCCACGCAAAGAGTGACGCTGAACCCGTTGGTGCAGCCCTGCGCGCGATGTACCTGCCCTGGCTGGAGGAATCCGCCAGAAGGCTCCAGGAGGCGGTTAAGGCCGCGGGGGGCTTGAAGGCATTGCCGGCTCAAGGCACCGGAACTCTGACGGAGGGGACTTGCACGGTCTTCGTCGACGGCTTGCGTTATGACGTCGCCCGACTGCTGGAGCAGCGCCTTTCGTCGCTGGGCATCACCAGCCTCGAAGCCGACTGGACCAGCATGCCCTCGGTCACGGCATCCGGAAAGGCGTGGTGCTCGCCGGTGGCCAGCCTCATCGTCGGCACGGCTGACGATGTTGACTTCCAACCCAGAGTGACCGCCGACGGCAAGCCGCTCTCAGCCCACAACTTTCGGAAGCTGCTAGCCGAACAGGGTGTCGTGCCCCTAGAGAAGCACGAGACCGGGGACCCGCAGGGCCGGGCATGGACTGAAGCCGGCGACCTTGACCACTATGGGCACGAGCATGGCATCCGCTTGGCGCGGGACATGACGACCCAGCTTGACCAGGTCGTCGAGCGCATCACCGAGCTGGCCGATGCCGGCTGGAAGCGCATCCGTGTCGTCACTGACCACGGTTGGCTGTTGGTTCCTGGTGGACTACCAAAGTCGGAGTTGGCGAAGCATCAGGCTGAGACGCGGTGGGGACGCTGCGCGGTGCTTAAGGACAGCGCTTACGGCACGCCGCTGACCTTCGGCTGGGACTGGTGCAAGGATGTACAGGTGGCCTATGCGCCTGGGGTGACTAACTTTGTGGCGGGCACGGACTACGCACACGGTGGTATTAGCTTGCAGGAGTGCCTAGTCCCCGTCCTGCAACTGGAATGCGCCAGTACGACGGTACCTGGCGCCGCCGTGACGATTCAGTCGGTCGCTTGGAAGGGTCTACGCTGCACGGTCGTGGTGGCCGGTGCTTCGGCGGGCCAGCGGGTCGACATTCGCACCAAAGCGGCGTTGGCTTCCAGTTCGCTAGCGGCTAGCAAGCTGTTGGACGGCGGCAAAGCCAGTCTGGCAGTGGCGGATGATGAGCAGATGGGCGCAGCCGCCGTGGTCGTAGTACTGGGAACTGAAGGCGAAATTCTGCAGAAGCAGGCGACCACGGTAGGAGAAAGGTGACGATGCAGCTCGACGAACTGGACCGCAAGGCCACGGCCGCCTACGAGGGCTATGTGGTGCGCAAAGACTTGGTGCGCACCTTCAGCCGCCAGTTCCCGGTGCCTACCTACGTAGTTGAGTTTCTGCTCGGTCGCTATTGCGCGACGACGGACGAAGCCGAAATTCAGGAAGGCCTGGACATCGTGCAACGGCAGCTGGGTTCTCGCACCGTGAAGGCTGGCGAGGAAGAGCTGTTCAAGGCCCGAGCGCGTGAATCCGGGTCCGTGAAAATCATCGACATCATCACGGCCCGGCTTGACTCCAAAACCGATTCGTATGTCGCCACCTTGCCCAGTCTGAGGCTGAATGAGGTTCGGCTGACGCCAGAGATGGTCAAGGACAACGAGCGCATGCTGACCGGTGGCTTCTACGCTGAGGTCACGCTGGGCTACGACGCCTCCATTGCTCAGGAAAAGGGTGGCCGCCCCTTTGGCGTGATTGCCCTGCGTGCCATCCAGCTGTCGAAGCGCGAGGTGCTGGACGCCTTGGCCAAGGGCCGCGAACAATTCACGACTGCCGAATGGCGCGACCTACTTCTGCGCAGCGTGGGCTTCGAGCCGGAGACCTTGCCCGAGCGGGCCAAAGACGCGCTGTTGCTCCGCATGGTCCCATTCGTCGAGCGCAACTACAACCTCGTCGAACTCGGGCCTCGCGGCACGGGCAAATCGCACCTGTTTCAGCAGGTCTCGCCGTACGCGCACCTCATCTCTGGCGGTAAGGCCACGGTGGCCCGCATGTTCGTCAACAATGCCAGCGGCCAACGGGGCCTGGTGTGCCAGTACGACGTGGTCTGCTTCGACGAGGTGTCAGGCGTTTCCTTCGACCAGAAGGACGGCGTCAACATCATGAAGGGCTACATGGAGAGCGGCGAGTTCTCTAGAGGTAAGGAAAGCATCCGCGCGGATGGCTCCATCGTGCTGGTGGGCAATTTTGACGTCGACGTGGAGCACCAGCAGCGTATCGGCCATCTGTTCGGCCCACTTCCGCCCGAAATGCGAGACGACACGGCCTTCATGGACCGCATCCACTGTTTTCTTCCGGGCTGGGATGTACCAAAGCTGAATCCGGAGCTGTTCACCCAGCACTTTGGCTTAGTCAGCGATTTCCTGTCCGAGTGCTTCACTCAGCTGCGCAACCAAAGCCGGGTATCAACTCTGCAGGGGCGGGTCTATTGGGGCGGCGCGCTCTCAGGTCGAGACCTCAACGGTGTCAATAAGACCGTCAGCGGGTTGCTCAAGTTGCTGTATCCAGACGCGGCGACATCAGTCACCGACGAGGACTTGGAGTGGGCCGTTCGCTTGGCGTTAGAGGTACGGCGGCGAGTTAAAGAGCAGCAAAAGCGCATTGGTGCAGCTGAATTTCGCAACACCCACTTCAGCTACACCATGGGTGCCGAGGGAATTGAAAAGTTTGTCAGCACGCCAGAACTGCAAAGTCAGGGCGGCATCGGCGACGAGCCGCTCGAGTGCGGCCAGATTTGGACACTCAGTCCCGGCGGCCAGGACGAACACCCAGGGTTGTTTCGCCTGGAAGCTACTGAAGGGCCCGGCAGCGGCGTTCGCGTCCTCAATAACCCGGTGCCGGCGGCCTTCAAAGAATCCATTCGCTGTGCTGAGCAAAACCTCTATGCACGCTCACAGCAACTAGTCGGCGACCGCGACCCTCGGTCGCATGAGTTCTCGGTCCAGTTGCGTGGATTCGACGCAGCCAAGTCGGGGACTAAGACCGGAGTGGCGGCCCTCTTGGCCTTGTCCAGCGCCTTGCTGAAAAAGTCGGTACGTGGCGGCGTAATAGTCGTGGGCGAAGTGACGCTAGGCGGGACCATCGAACCCATTCACAATGCAGTAACGCTCGCGGAAATTGCGGTCGAAAAAGGAGCTAAGTCTTTGCTACTGCCGGTTTCTTGCCGCCGACAACTATTCGACCTCTCCGATGAGATGGCAACCAAGCTCGATATTGAGTTTTACCAAGACGGGCGGGATGCCTTGCTGAAAGCTCTTGCGGATTAAGTATGACTTGGAAGCAAATTACTCTCAGCATAAGAGAATATAAGCATACTGTGTCCACAGTCGACTGTGTCAGGACAAAGTACAAACGAGCTTCGGCTCCACAAGCGCACTATCCAACCATCTCTATTATGGCAGATAGGGACTCTGTTTGAGATGCCCAGTCTTCAATGTCTTCAAAAATCAGCAAAGCGGTAGTCAAATACAAACTTATACCCACCGGACTACCGCCAGCTGTTTTTCACTAAAACAACCAAAAATCGTCGACCAACTAAACAGCCTTAATTGGCAGCAACGCCATCGCCACCGCTCGCGCCTTTCCTTTTGGCACACTGCCTTGCCAATTCCATCCCCACATCCGCGAGCAATTCGTCCATATTAGGAACGTCAAAATAGCCCTCCACCTTATTCACAAAATTAAAAATTTCGTGAATATTCTCCAACGAAGTCGGCAACCTATCCCCTCGACACAACAGGGCTTTTTGCAAAAACAAGCCGGCCGCATTCACAAAGAGCGTGGCTTGCGGGAGCAAACTCACCACGACTTCTTGGTACTCGTAGTATGCCTCTTGCACGCGGTACAACCTATTCGCAAAATGTGCGACTTGCGTTTTTAACGAATCTGGAGTCACCTCTCGCAGCTTTTGGTGTGACTCATCCTCAAACATCAGGCCAACCTCACTTCCTTGTGTAGACCACACATCCAGTTTACGCGACAAGCTTTCCGCATAAAGTGCCAGCACAGCAACCATAGGTGCAGTAAAGCCTTCTGTTTCCTGGGCCTCCTTTAAAATCTCATGCATTGCCCGCCCCAACATATGCAACGGCCGCTCATTCAAACGCAGGTCAGTTTCCCTCATGCCATCCTCCAAGCTTCGTTGTCAAAACCATCGCAGCCTTAATACACGTCGGGAAAACTCTCGACGGAAACTTAATGCCGCAGTGCGAACAATAAGAGCACGACACAAAGACGAAACTCAACCCCCCGCGAAACCAGAAAGACAGCATGACCCGATGAAAATCACCAAAAAAAATGCGTGCAAAAATCTATTTTTAAAGCTCACTTTGTTAAACATCGACGACCAAACAAAGTTTTCTACGAAAAGCCAAGTAAAAACATGTCAAACAAGCATGTCATACCGCTTCCACCTTTACAAGGCTTACATTACATTCGACGGACAGCACTTACTCGGCCCGCAGATTCCCCAGGAAACCACGCACAAATCAATGAATTTTCATCAATATAAAAAATTCGAATTCAACGTCGCTAACTGTGCAAATGTCACGCTTGCCGCCTTTTAATCTTTCCGTCGAAAAACAGCACCTTGACCATAAAAATTTGATTTTTCTCTTTTCCAACAAGGCTCAAAATTGTCCCTGTGTAGAAATCAATTCCAACAATGCCATGTTGCAATTGGATACAAATTTGTCTTTGGCTTCAAGAAAATTCGAGCGCCTAACCCACTTGTCGTCTTTCGCCCCTCTCTGGATGCGTAGCGAGCTTTCAGACACATCAAGAGTTGGCCAACCTACAAACCCACCTGCGCTACATCGACTTGTCGACGACTTGCACAGCTTTCACCAATATCCAGCGTCCTCTTGGATGTACTTAAAGTGGATTTGGTCTGCGTTTCGCCGACCGTGCCTCCAAAATCAACTGGCGACGAACACCCGCAAGACGCTATGGCGGTCAGCGACATGCTGTCCGCCATAGCGATAACATCAACCGCCGCACTCCTATGTACGAACAGGCTAGTTCCGCTTGCGCCCGATATAACCGCATAAAAATCAGAACGCCGGTAGTTTCCTGGTTATTGCCTCGCCTGGAATACCCATTATTTCAGTGGTTATGTTTCGCCGTATCTACAATTAATCGTCTTCGTCCGACCGCACCTCTAACCCTAGTCGGATTCCGTGAGCGATACGCACCATGGCGGCCACATCTCCGGCACCACGCAGATAGTCAGGCGACATGCCTTGGGCTTTCATCTGCGCCTTCTGATTCGAAAACGCTCCGTTGACGAATCGGCGGAGTTCGCCCGCCTCCGTCACAACCTGCACGACATAGTGCCAACCCCGGTTTTTCCGGTGGTGCATCGCTTCGCCTTCAAACAAAACATCGCCGGGGAGCAGTTCTTCGTCACCCCGGAGATATTTGCCAGGGATGTCATTTGCCCCGTTCACATCAGCAGGCAACGGCAGCGACTGCCCCTTGCGAATGATTTTGGCCCAGTAGCGGCAGCGGGAATCACAAGGGTAAAGCGAGACAGAAAAGCTGTTCATGTCGAGTCCTATGAGGTCACGGCCAAGTGCCGCAAACCGTCTAAGGACCGGCTTTTATCTTTCGACCTTTTATCTCGACACACCCGACGAAAGGCCAGAGATTTCATCCGTCGGTAAACACTTCTTTCCCATCAGAATCGCACGGTCGGTACTTCGCAACCGTGTTCGTTAAACCAGGCCAGCCAATACTTTCTCCATGAACAAAGGGCCAGCATCTGTCGGATGCTGGCCCGTCCTGTTGTTATTTAATTTGTGGTGAATAGAGCCAAAAGCTCTTCTCCTAGGGAACGACAGGATTTGTGTGGGTCTGCGGGCATTGGAAGTGCCGCATGTGGCTGCTCGTTGTGCCGTATGCCGTCCACGCCTTGCCTTTGTGCCATCTCGCTCTTGGTCACGACTACGCGCCGGCGAGCGATTTGGCGCAAATCGCCTTCCTGCACGATATGCCAGCCGGGCAGCCGGGCAAGCTTTTCCAGTTCGACATCAAGCTGTCGAAAGCGCCGCGTGGTCGAATCAGTACTTTCGGCATTTGAATACAGTCGTGCCAGAAGCGTTGACGTCTTGAACAGGACTGCCTTGCCAGGACTTACCGCTTGACTCAACGAGGCATGCAATGCCCGGCCCAACTCGGTCCGAAAGCTGAATCGCTCTTCGAGATTCACTGCTGCGTATTCCCGCCCCACAAGCGCACGGTGCGCCAGTGGGCATAGCGAAAAGCCCACCCGCCCCTGTTTTCCTCTTGTGTAGGTATAGTGCAAAAAAGGATGCGTCGTTTCGTCACCCTTAATGACCTTCAATCTAAGCCCGGCGAGGCGTTGCAGGGCGCCGGCAATCGTTGCTCCGCCGGAGCCTCCGCGCGCAATGCGCGCGTGAAGCGCCACTTCGTCGAGCGTTGCGCAAAATTGGGCTTCTGTTACATCACTTGACACTCGCTGGAACAAGTACGGTATTGACTGCATTTGCATTCGTGCAATAGCAAGTAGGGCAAGCAGCACGGTCTGGTCACTGATTCCCAAGGCTTGCGACGCTGTCCACAAGTACTGTTTTTCGCCACGCGTACACATCGATGACGAGGGCGGGCGATTTCCACGCTGAAGCGGCTGGAACACCGGGCACGCCAGAAGCGCTGGCGGGCAGTACGCAATGAGCTCAGGCGTCATGCCGACTCACCCATGTCGCGAGTGCCACGGTTCGCCACTAGCGAAAGCACACCGTGGCTATTGCGCTGCAGAAAGCAACCGCCCTGCAGGCTGCGGTAGTTCGCCTTCACCAGGTCCATCTGCACTAGCGCACTGCGCTTCACGCCCAGCGGAAGGCGTTGTGATGCGCTCGACGCTGCTCCAGCCCCGGCATCCCTTTCGCCCTTGCCCGGGGTCGACAGGTTCAATTGCCAACGCACAGTGTCAGTAATCGAGAGAGACCCGCGACCGGCTGATGCCTGATTTCCCATGCCGTTCACGACTGACAGCTTCGTGACGTGATGGGCGACGACGAGAGCGCATTCGTGCTCGACGGCCAGCCGCTGCAACTGCCGCAGCAACGCAGACATCTCTTTCGAGTCGTTCTCGTCGTCTGGATTGAAATGCCGCAGCGGGTCGAGCATCACGAGCCGTGCGCCACGCACGATGTCGTCCAGCTCCGCCGGCACTGGTCGAGCACCAGACACTTGCGGCAGGGGATGGCCCGCCAGTGGACTAATAACGAGATTTCGACTCAGTCGTTCAACGACCTCGTTCCACGTTAAGCCGAGAGTCGGGGCCCAAGGCTTGTCGGCCAGCATCAAGCCATGCACGGCGGCCGTGAGGCGTCGGTGCATGACGGCTTCGGTTTCTTCAGCCACCAGGAGCACCGCGCGCGCGGGCTCGACTGCGGCGCACTCGTTGAAGGCCTGATGAAGGAGGGTCGGAATCCCGAGGGCGACGGCCATGGCGAGCTGCAGCTCGAAGTACGTCTTGCCGATGCCGCCCGGACCAACCAGGGCGCCCACCGTGCGCACCTCGAGGCCAGGCAAAACGAAATCGGGGTCGGACGGAGGCGAATGCAGCGCCTCGCGGATGGACAGACGCGGCAGAGACGGCATGGCCGCCAGCGGGGGTTCATAAAGTGTGTTCATGCACGAGCACATGGATACGAGAGCGCCCGCCCGATGCGAGCGCCATCCCGACCATCGACAGGTGCTGACAGCGATGGCTGCCAGTAAAGCCGGCGGATTTATTCGTGCCGAGAAAAGAGCCGGGCTCGACGCGAAAGCGCCGAGCCCGGGAGCGGAATGGCTGTTGTGCGATGGCCAGCGGCGAGTCGTCAGCGAATGAAAGCGCTGCGTCTACGTGAAAGAGTCAGTGTTCTGCCAGTTCGACTTCTCGGACAGCGACGCCGGGGAGCAATGATGGCCACGCCTGCGGCTGCGACAAGTAGACATGCAGCAGCCGATGCACAGCGCCGCTGTCAGCCGTCGGGACGACCGGCCGGCCGGGACGCGGCGCCGGCACGCAGAGCGTTGCTTGCAGCGGAAATTCGAGCATGCGTCCGAGCTCACCTCCTACGGTAGACAGCACGAGCGTCAGGCATCCCGATTGCCAGCAGTCATGCAGCCAGCGGGAAAACACGGGATTGCCGTATGCGGCAACGACTCGCAGCTGAAGGTCGGCAAGCTGGAAGACGACGACGGCAGCCTCGCTTCCATCCCCGACGGGCACGATGCGAACGTCGCATGCGACTGGCTTGCTTGCGTCTTCGAACTGGTGGAACACCGAGTCACGCGCAATGACGAGCAGGGAATTGACGGCCGTTCGGTTCAGGCTGTGGCGGTCCTCAGGACGCGCCAATGGCACGACGAGTGTCGGCTGGATGATGGGGTGCATGTCCTGCATGGGTTCTCCTTTTGAGGGGTGTCCTGCCCTGTGTAGAAAACCCAATGCGTCATCACGAAGGTGATGTGCCCTTCCGGCGAACCCGCTTCCGGCCCACGCCGGCCTCGACCATCGCTGCCAGGAGCCGCGAGAACGCATCGCGCGTTTCCGCTGCCAAGGCCGCTTTGTTGGGAGCCAGCGCATTGCGAGGGTCACGGTACCAGTCAACACCGGCATCAATCACCGACGGCAGGCTGCGCGCGCACCGCTCGCGGCGCTCGACATCACGACGCGCACGAGTGGCGTCTACGAGCCGCTGTGCTTGCACCAGCTCGTCCTCGGTCAACTTCTGCCGAAGCTCGTCGGGCACATGCTCGGCATCCTTGCCGAGACTGCCCAGGTAAACCGAAACGCCCCTGCCCCGCTCGGCGCTGTAGACAATGCGAATGAGCGCCCAACTGCGCTCGCGTTCTCGAAGCTGCATGCCGGCTCCTGACTGCATGTGGATGGAGCCACGTATAGATACTCAGGAGCGTGGCGCCGACTGCTGTCAGGGCCGCGGTCATCGACCGGTGCTGACTGCGAGACGTAGGCTCGGTAGGGGCACGAGTGGCGGTGTCATTCAAGAGCGTCGGTGTCGATGAGCAAATCACTGCGGAACTCGTCGTTTTCGAAGACCAGCTCGTCCACGTGCGCAGCGCTGCGCCGGTTTTCTGCATAGCCTCGTGGATTGGCGACCACGCGGCAGCCGTCGACGCGGTAATCGAAGCAGTCGTGCACATGACCATGCAGCCACAGGTCGGCCTGCGGCATCAACTTGCTGAGGTCGCTGACAAACGCGGCATTGACCAGCGACCCGTCGAAGCGCGGATGGACCGAGCGCGGATGCGGAGCGTGATGGGTAATCACGACCGTCCTGCCCTGGAAAGGGCGCGCGAGTTCCGTCCGCAGCCAATGCCTTGACGCCTCGTGCTCGGCCAAGGCCTGCGCCGCACCGAAGGCCGTGCCTTGACAGAACGCGATGGCACGGTGGTCCCAAATGCTCTGCTCAGCCGCCCTCATCAACTCTGCTTGTGAACAGCCGTCAGGATAGCGGTAGTCCGTCCACAAGGTCGTCCCGAGGAAGCGCACGCCGTCTAGCTGAAAGGCCTCCCGTTCAAGGTACCGAATCGGCGTACCCGCGGTCAGCTGGCGCGCCTGGTCTCGAACCGCATCGACTCTTTCGCTGTAAAACTCGTGATTGCCGAGCACGTAGAGCACCGGTACCGGCCAGTCCCCAAACACTCGCACGACATCCTTGACCCGTCCGATGTCCCCGGCAAGCACAAGCACTTTTGCCGCCGGAACGGGGCGAATGAGAGGTTCACCGGGAAACCGCGACGTCAGATGTTCAAGGTGCAAGTCGGACGCAAGTTGGATGCGCATGGCGGGCGAGCCAAAGGGAGGATGGAGACGGGAACCTGGTGAACGCGTGGGCGCACGCACGCCCTAATGATGTCGCGCGTCACCAGCGCCGGCAAAGCCGTTGGTCAGGCATCAGCCGCCAACCCACTTCACGTCGTGCCTATACGAGTCGCAGCACCTTCGCTGCAAGGACATCGAAACAGGACATCGACATGAAGGAAAGAACCCATGCAGCCCGGACGCCGAAACCAGACCGCTCGCATCATGCAGCGCCTGCGCTCGCAGCTCGGAGCCGCGAGTCATCGCAAACTGCCCCGACAGCTCTTGCGCTGTCGGCGACGCACTCGACGCCCCTGGTCCACCTCCTTGTAAAGGAGTCGCTGCGACGACAGCAGAACATTGACCAGCTCGCGCGAGAGCTTGACTGTCAACCCTTGTACCTGCGGCAACTGGCCGAGGGAACGAGAAGCACGGAACATGTCGGGCAGGCGTTTGCCGAGAGCTGCTCCCGGTATCTGCGCGTTCCGACAGCGCTCGTAAAGCTCTGGTCCGGCCGCCTGCGGCTGACCGACTTCGACTGGCCGGCGACGGCGCTGGAAGCACTGCATCCGCAGCATACGATTGCCATCTTGCGCGAGGACCCGGTACTCGGCCCCCTGGTGCCGCCCTCGCTGGACACCGCGCCGGCCGAGCTTCAGAGCTTCATCGCGACGATGTACGCCGAGTCCACAGGCAACGTGCCGACGTCGTGGCTCGCAATGCCGCGAGCGCTCGATTGTCTGCAGCGTGCCGCGCTTGGCGAAGATGCTTTCGAAAAGAAGCTTTCGTCAGCGCATACGCGCGAGAAGCAGCAGCCCCAAGGGCAGCGGCGGCGCAACATCGCCGCGAACTCAGGTTGCGACCGTGATGCGGAGGCCTGCTGATGCATCTGAAGCTACGAATCAACGACCGCGATGTATACGTGCGCAGCGGCATGGTCCTGACTGACGAGGAAGTCCGCGAGTTAGCGCAAGACGTCGTTCAAGACGCCAGCTCGTTGCGAGGCGCCGCCGTGGCCATCGCGCTTCCCCATGACATATGCAATCGATTGCATATTGAGGGGGCAAGGCATGAGCTTCATGTAGGCTTGGTGCTGACTCCGACCGGCACTCGCATCCTCCGCCTCGTATTCCAGGTCGAGGAAGTGCAGTTGTGCTTCTTTCTGCACGCGGGCGACAGCAGAACAAAGGCGCTCCTGGAAGCGATGCGCTCACGCTTCGGCCTTCTCGCCTCCAGCGAAGAAACGCGTCAGCTGTCCTGGTGCCACACAACGCTCGATTTCAAGGACGCACCGGCGGTGCTCGCTTTGATAGCGAACGATGTCGAGCTGCCAGCGAGCACTGTGCGGGCTGACGTTCTCGCATACGCCGCAGCCGCTCCTGCATGGCTCGCACCGGTCAGCCTTATTGACGGGGTCGATGTCGGCACAAGCGTGGTCGTCATTCCCGCGGTCAACCCGAGCGTCGCGACTGAGGTTAGACAAACGGTGCATTGAACTTTTCAAGGGCGTCAGCATTCCTGCTGACGCCCTTTTTCCATGCGCGGTTTCCACGTGGAAACCGGCCGCAGTACGCACCAGCAGCTCGCCCGGCTCGCATGAGCGCAATGAAATCGCCCCGGGGTTGAACCCGGGGCGATTGAACGACTAGAAGGACCTTGCGCTCCTGCTCCGTCGCCGTTCCTGAAGTCCTCGTCCCCGAGGACACGCGAGAAGTGCCACCTTCACGCGCGGAGTAATGCTCACACACGCCCCTCCCGAGGCCACGACCTCGTCGACTGCTCCGACCTTTCGCCGCACATCACATCCAGCTGTTCTGCGATGTTGGCTCGACTCGCGCTCTTGCGGGCGCTATCGCTACTCAGTCGGTCTCCCACACTTCCCGTTGCTGCCCGACTGCCAGTCGGACCGGGGTCAGTGCTTCCCGTGTTAGCCACAAGGACCAGTGCTTAGCGCAGTGTCTCCATTGACGCGATGCTCTGCGAGGTCTCCTCGCTCACCCCATAACACGTATCGTGCATGCAGGTTTTCCCAAGGCCAGGTTTCCAGGACGCCTTTGGTACTCCGCGACAACTTCATCAACAACAGCTTGAACGGCCTGCGGCCGCCCCTACGCATCACACCTGGAAATATCCCTCGTCGGGGACACTTATCCGCTTCAGCTATCAGAAGGGCTCTGGACTTGCGTCCAGCGCGCCTGGGTGCGCCAGTTCTCCCTTGCACCCCTGTCGCCTTTCGACGACCTCATCAGACTGCGGCTCCTCTGCGGTTCGACCCTCTCGGGCCGCCCCGCGGCGGGGTTGGCTACCCGCATTCCTTGTGACAGGTCCTGCCGGCATTTCTTCCGACAAGCCATGTGTCCACGTCGCCCAAACCTGCATCTCGAATGCATTCACGAATGGGGTCGAAGCAGGGGATTTCACCCCGCAGCGCCCCGTTGCGACGAGCGGCAGTCGTTGACCGCCACCCGCATTGCCGCGCCAGCACGATTAGGTGCACGCGGCTGCCGCAGTCTCGTCCCATTGGCAATGGAACGATGGGCCATCCGGCCCGGTCGTCGTGTGCGAGGGGTGGCACCCTCGACACCACGGTTCAGTGTGTGAGTGAGCCGCCCGGTTTCAGCGACACGCAAATGCGTGCTGCGTATAGCGCCGACGCCGGCGGCGTTTGCGTCTTCAAGGTCCTGCGCTGTGCGCCTGTGCTTCGCCCAGAGGAAACCTTCTTGTTTCCGCACCGCGCGCGGTGCCTATACCCCTCAGCCCCCTGCTTCGCAGGGCCTGCACTTGTTTACGCACGCTGCGCGTACCGCGCGCTGCGCTTCCTGAGAGGGCAATGAACTCACTGAAACGCTATGACCCGGTGGTCTTCGACCATAAGACTGCCTTCATGCAGCGCATCGCGGACTACGTCCGCCTCGGCTATTGCTACTGGCAACTCACCGAGGTTCGCGTTGAGCGCGCCTGGGCGCTCGCGCAGAAGTTTCGGCGTCTGTACGAAGTGCATCTGCATCGCAATCAGCGGGCCCGTGCACGTGCAAACGGCGAAGGCTCCGCATACGCACTCTGGTGGCAGCAGCATGCGGACTCGCTCGTGGTGTGCCTGCTCGTCACACCCGGGTCGCATGCAGCGCATCGCCTGGAGCGTCTTCGCGATGCAGCGGAAAAAAACGGTCGCATCGCCCTTGGCGACTACGAGCTCCGGCGGCATCAGCGCCCCGGAGCGCGCGGCCCTTCGTGGACGTGGGCGCTCTCCGCTGAAGCGTACGAAGGATGGCGCGCACGAGTTATCGGTGATGTGCGTCGCGGCATACCGGCCGATGACATCACCGCCGAGCTCGTGCGAATGCCCGGCTTCGCCGGCGTGCGTGCACAGGTCAAGGCGCTCAATGCGCTGGTCACCGGCGAACATGTCCGTCGCGGCGGGTCGGCGGGGCAACTCACGCGTCGCCGCATTGCATACGTCCAGCGCACCGCGAATCGCGGCAAGCGGCTCTCGACCCTCCACTGCGTCAGCACCGCCACGCCTGCCGCCATCGCCAAGCCGACCGTCACTTCCGCGTAGAGGCATTCATTCAGCCGTGGAGTCCGTCCATCAGGTCCGTCATCGCACGCGAACCTGACCGTCGCTTGTGCCGCCGGCCCTATCCGGCATAGATGCGCGAGTACGGCTAAAAGTGGTCGGTAGACATATGCCCAATCCCCAAAGGAGGCGCACATGCTCCAGTACCACGACATCACTTCCCCGCTGCCGCACTCGTCCCGACGCCTGCTCGATGACAACGGCGAACTCGCCGAGTCGTTGTCCACCGCGAGTCGCGGTCTCGTCTCTTATGCCCTCGTGGCCAAGGCCATCGTCGAGCACACCTGGCGCCTCGACGACGACCTGCGCGCAGCACTGAAGGACCTCATAGACAGAGCTTGAGCACAGACGCTCGGCTACTCACCGTGGATGAGAGGGTGTCATCCTGCGGATGACACCCAACGGCGCCAAAGCCCGTGGCAGCACGGGCTTTCAGCGTTGCATCGTCGGGGGGTGGCATCGCCAGATAACTGCCCCGCCGAGGACGCTCTGACGCGCGCGCCCTTGTCAGCCACTGCGCTTACTGTCCGTTCAATTCCCTCAGCCTGGCCTGCTGGCGAGCCTGCTGACGCACGACGGGATTGCTGTCGCGCTTTGCGTCATGGGTTGCCCGGCGTCTGCCCACTGCGGGGACTTCACCATCGTTGACCGGAGCGGCTTCGTCCGGACCCGATGCCGGCTGCGCATCGTCGGACCTGACGCGACGGAAGGTCAGTTCCAGGAATGCCCGGAAATCTTCCGGATGCCAGTACTCGCGGCTGGCAAACTCCACGGGCGGCGGCAGCCGCCCCTCGCGGATGTAGTTGTCGATGGTCTTCGTGCAGACGCCGAAGATGGCGGCCGCATCCGCCTTGGTGAGCAGCTTGAAATCGCAGAGGGACATGGGAGACATCGCAGGGTTGCAATGCCTCGTCTAGCGCCCCGTGTTTATCCGGCGCGGGGCGCTTGTGGCGCACCTTCGCTCCGCGGCCGAGAGGCGACGGACTCACCTGTGGCGTCCCGCACGATGCGCGATGCCGGAAACGCGATGACTCGCGCCCCGACCTCGCTGGACGCCGTAGATGCGGACGCCACTGGCGCGCTGGCGGTAACAACCGGCACCTCCTTGGCGATGAGGCCAGCTTCCGACTGCGCGTCCGGCGAGCAAGACGGGGGCGGTGTGGCCTCGACCGCAGGGGCCGGCACGGATGGCGCCTCGTCGGCGGCATCGGCAAGCGTCGTGACCTCGGACAGCGGGACGTCGGCTGCCTTGTTCAGGACCTTGCGTCCACGATGGACGCGGAACTTCGCGCTGTCCTTGAAACACTCGTCGAGCTTCCTCGCCAGGCGCGACGAACACAAGTGGGCGTACCGCATGAGCATCCGCAGGTCCCGGTGACCGCTGAAAACCTGCAACTCCGGCAAGGTGAACTTCCCGCTCTCGGCCAGTCGCGACAACGCCTCGTGGCGCGCGTCGTGGATGCGCAGGTCGGTGATGCCGGCTATCGCGCAGGCCTTACTCCAGGCGCCCACCACGTAGTCGACGCCCATGTCAAAGACCCGCTGGGTGCCGCGAGGCAGGTCGCGCAGCAATTCCAGCAAGTCTTCCCGCAGCGCGAGCTTGCGCGGACGACCGTTCTTCGTCTCCGGCAGGAAGGCGGTCTTGGCGTCGAAATCGATGTGCTGCCACGGCAGGCCCAGCGTCTCGCCCCGGCGCGCGGCGGTCATGACCTGGAACAGATAGAAGACCTGGAGATAGGGCACGACCTCGGCAGTCTCGCGAGCAAGCGGAAGCAACTTGGCGCGGACTGGTGCCAGCACCTTCTTGCGGGCGCTATTGCTCGAGAACACCTGGTCGGCGAGCGCCGCGTTGGCGAGCTCGCTCAACCGGGCTTCGACGGCACGCTCGAAATCCAGCGTGGCGAAGGCCTCCAGCAGACGACGCTCTTCATCGTCGCTGATACGGCGGTCGCGCTCGTTGAAATACTTAGGGCGACGGACCGCGTCCATCGGGTTTTTGGCCAGCGGGTAGTCCCAGACGACGATGGCGACCTTGAAGATGGACTTCAGGCGGTCGATTTCGCGGTCAACGGTACTCGGCTCGACGGCCTCGAGACGGTCGCCGATGAAGTTCTCGATGTCGACGGTCGTAATCTCGGACAGCGGCTTGTGAATCCAGGCCAGTTCGTCACTGCTGCGACGCATCTGGAATTTGCCCTCCCGCACGGGAAGGCCCTGCTGGCGCAGTTGCTCCCGGTACTTCTTGAGCAGTTCCAGACCGGCCGAGCCGCTGTCGGCAAGCCATCCCTCCAGCGAGTAGGCCAGCACCTGATGGCTCTTGTGCTTGGGGGCCTCTTCGAGAAGGTACCGCACGATGAGTTCGGCCAGACTGACCTTCAACGACGCTGTGTAGTCGACGAACAGGCCGCGGCTGCGCTCTTCGGCCGTGCGGGCGATGAACCGCTCCGCGTCCGTGCGCGTCTTGAAAGTGGCGGTGAGGGCTTTGTGGCCCTTCTCGCGGATGCGGACAAGCCAGCTCTCATCGAGCTGCTCGACGCGCGGCTTCAGGCGTTGCGCCCGCAGCGTTGCTATATAGGCCTCGACATCGTCGAGCTTGTTGAAGCTGAAGTGCTGGGTCAGGTCGTCGCGGTTCTTGACCGTGACACACAGGCGGCTGCGATTGGTGATGTCGGCCATGAAAGTCTCCGGTGGATAAGGGAGACTTCGTTAGCGAGACGGTTTTAGCCGGGAGGGGTTCTGGGCTGAAAAACCTGCTCGCGTGGAACAGATTTGGAACAGAACCGCCAGAAACACAAAAGCCGCAATATCTGCGGCTTCGGTAAGTCCTTGATTTACAAGGAAAATCCTGGTCGGGGTGAGAGGATTCGAACCTCCGGCCTCTACGTCCCGAACGTAGCGCTCTACCAGGCTAAGCTACACCCCGAATCGCAATCAAGCTGTGCGCTCAACCGCGAAAGCACATAACAATATCAGGCTTTCCTTGAATTGTGAAGCCTGCACACCAGCAATGCATCGCAGCGCCGTTGTTGTCTCTTCTGCGGCACGCCGGCGCGTGTAGGCGAGTGCACCCGATTCATGCAGCGCTGCCGTGATGGGTTCGATCGCGCTTGCATCGCCGTCGACGATTGCCTGCCGCACCAGCGCGCGTTGCGCCTGAGTTCCGTGATCGCGCAAGTAGATCATCGGCATCGTGGGCTTGCCTTCACGGAGATCGTCGCCAAGGTTCTTGCCGATCTCGGCCGCATCGCCGGAATAGTCGAGAACATCGTCGATCAACTGGAAGGCCGTGCCGAGATGACGGCCGAATGCGGCGCATTGCAGCGCGAGATCACGATCCACACCCGCCAGGATCGCGGCGATGTGCGCGGATGCCTCGAACAAACATGCGGTCTTGTACTGCACCACCTGCATGTACTGCGCCTCTTCCACATCGGGATCGTTGCAGTTCATCAGCTGGAGCACTTCGCCTTCGGCGATGGTGTTCGTCGCGTCGGCCAGCACTCGCATGATGTTCATGTCGCCGGGCTCCAGCATCATCTGGAAGGAGCGGGAATACAGGAAATCGCCGACCAGCACGCTGGCGGCATTGCCGAAGGCCGCATTCGCGGTCTTGCGACCGCGCCTCAGCGAGGACTCGTCCACGACATCGTCATGCAGCAAGGTCGACGTATGGATGAGCTCGACGACGGCCGCCATCGTGTGATGGTGCTCGCCGCGATAGCCAAGCGCACCCGCCATCATCAGCAGCAGCGCTGGCCGCAGCCGCTTGCCGCCGGACGACACGATGTACTCGGCCACGGTTTCGACGAGCGCGACGCCCGAATGCAGCCGGTCGCGGATCACGCGGTCGACGGCACGCATGTCATCCGCAATGGGGAGGAGGATCTCGTTGACGCTCAAAGGGGCAACTGCGGTGCTCAGGGGTTGCAGACCGGAATCGGCCCGAGGCTCTTGATTCATAAGGGGATTTGTTTGACAGGCCTGCGCGTGCCGGCTAGTATAGCCAGTTCCCGAAAGCGGTCCCCTCGGCCGCTTTTTTGTTTAATGACTTCACTTGAAGTCAAGAGTTATGCGAGGTCCAGATGTACGCGGTCATAAAAACCGGAGGCAAGCAGTACAAGGTTGTCGCCGGCGAGAAGATCAAGGTAGAACAGATTGCTGCGGACGTGGGCTCGGAAATCACCATCAGCGAAGTGCTCGCTGTGGGCGCTGGCGAACAGATCAAGTTCGGCGCGCCGCTGGTATCCGGTGCAAGCGTCAAGGCGACGGTGGTAAGCCACGGTCGTCACGACAAGGTCCGCATCTTCAAGATGCGGCGCCGCAAGCATTATCAAAAGCGCCAAGGTCATCGTCAGAACTACACCGAACTGCAAATCTCGGCCATCGAGGCCTGAGCGCAGCCGGACGATCCACAGGAGCATTTCATGGCACACAAAAAGGGTGGCGGCTCAACCCGTAACGGTCGCGATTCAGAATCAAAGCGTCTGGGCGTCAAGGCCTATGGCGGCGAAGTGATCAACGCCGGTTCGATCATCGTGCGTCAGCGCGGTACCCAGTTCCATCCCGGCGAAAACGTCGGCGTGGGCAAGGACTACACGCTGTTCGCGCTGGTGAACGGCAAGGTCGAGTTCACGGTCAAGGGTCCGGCGCGCAAGTCTTTCGTGCGCATCGTTCCGGTCGAGGCCTGAGCTTCGTACCACGACGTTTCCGCACGCCGGAAATTCAAGGGCCACGCTGGGCGTGGCCCTTTTCATTGCTGCCGGTGAATCCGTCGGGAGTCGAACATGTAGATTGTTGAGAAAGCGCGTATCGAGGTCCACGCCGGCAAGGGTGGCAACGGTTAGGCATCTATGAGGCGCGAAAAATTCGTGCCATTCGGTTGGCCGGAAGGAGGCGAGGGCGGGCGGGAGCGCAGGATGGTAGCAGAGGCCGCACGCAACATACACACGCAGCACAGTGACGACTACAAGTGCATGTAGAA
>NZ_MUHU01000056.1 GCF_002105195.1 Derxia lacustris
GGGGTATGTGGTGGGGCGGGGTGCTGGACCGCGCCCGTCGCCTCACTCCTGAAACACCTTCTCAACCCAAGCCCGCCGCAACGCCCGCCCGCAAGCCACCGACTTCACGCTCGGCGCGGCTTCCGGATCGCCGATGCCGACCACCGCCGCGCGCGCGACGATGCCGTACCAGGTGCGGCTCCTGTCGATCCACGGATAGAAGCCGAACGCGCCCGGGCTGCTGAACGCGCCGTCGCCATGCTCGCGGTCCTCGACCCAATGCCCGAGCGAGTAGCGCGGCGTTTCATCGGCGGGGAAGGGGCTGCGCAGCGCCTCGCCGGGGCAGGTGGCCGGATTGGTGCAGAACGCCGGCCGGCCGAGCAGGCCGCCGAGCGCCAGCCCGCCGTCGAGCAGCCGGCGCAAAAACTCGCCGTACACGCGCGGCGAGGTGCGCAGGCCGCCGGCCAGCTGCGGCTGGGTGTAGGCAAAGTCGCTGCGCGTGGTGTGCAGGCCCAGGCCGTCCGAGATCAGCCGGCCCAGCTCGACATTGCCCAGCTCGCCCAGATGCATGACCTGATCGGCATGCACCTGCATGTGGCCGCCGCCGTACCAGAACTTGCCGACCGCCGCCGGATCGAGCCGGTCGTTGTCGCCGCGTTCGGCGCAGCCGTGCACCGTGTCGTCGCGGCGGCAGTTGCGGAAGGAGGTGCGGCCGCTGCGCAGGCTGAGCGCCGCCACGTCGGCCGGCGTGAGCGGGCCGCCGCGTTCCTGTGCGACCCAGGCGGCATAGACCAGCTTGGACGCCGAGGCGACCGGCATGGCGGTCTCGGCGCCGAACAGCATGCCGCTCGCGCCCGAGGCCAGCGCGCGGCCACGGTCGCCGATCTCCCAGTAGAACGGGCGGATCTCGGCGCAGGCCAGCGACGACTCGGCGGTGTGGCGCACGGCGGCGGTGCGCGCGGCGATCACGTCGTCGGGCTCGCGGTCGGGGTCGCTCGCGGCGATCTGCGAAATCTCGATGCGCGCGGCGGCGGGCTCGACCGGCGGCGCGGCCAGCGCCAGCGGCGCCAGCCCGAGCGCCAGCAGCGCGGCCAGACCGGCGCACGGCACTGCGCGGCCAAGCGTCGGCGCGCTCATGCCGCCACCTGCGCGGCCGTGTCGCCGCCCGCGCGCAGCAGCAGCCGCACGATCATCGGCTGACGAAAGCGCGCGCCGTCCGGCCCCAGATGCGGCTCGAAGGCGGCGCGCACCTCGGCCAGTTTGGCGGCGTCGATCTGATGGTCGGCAAAGCTCGGCCGCATCATCCGCGCCTCGAATTCGGCAAAGCTGGCAAACACGCGCGGCGCGTCGAAGCGGCCGGCGATCAGCTCGGTCCAGGCGCCCGACTCCAGCGCCGCGTCGAGCGCGGCCTGGGCGGCGGCGCGCACCTCGCCCTCGTCGTTGTAGAGCTTGACGATGTCGTTGAACGGCCCCTCGTACATCGGCTCCGACACGTAGAGCTGGCCGCCCGGCTTGACCACCCGCGCCACCTCGGCCAGCGCCGTGCCCATCAGCGGCACCGGTACGTGATGCAGCGACTTGAGCATCAGTGCCAGGTCAAAGCTGGCGTCGGCGCAAGGGATGGCCTGGGCGCCGGCCGCGATGAATTGCAGGCGCTTGCGCGGCTCGGCCAGGTTCCTGGCGTGCTGCACGGCGTCGACTTCGAGCGCCGTCACATGGGCGCCGGCATGGCGGTCGAGCAGCTCGCGCGCCACGCGGGCCGCGCCGCAGCCCAGCTCGATGATGCTGGCGACGCCGGGCCGGGCCAGCTCGTCGATCACGTCGAGTTCGTTTTCCACCAGCGGCGGCGGGGGCGGCTTGGGCGCCTCGGTGTTGATGATGTGGGTCGCCATGCCCTCGAAGGCGCCGTGGATCGCGCCGCGCAGGTCGAGGTCGGGCACCTGTTCTTCCAGCGCGGTGCGCATGCACAGCATCCACTGGTCGCGCTCGGCCGGACCGATCCTGAACGGGAAGTGGCGCGCACGCAGGCGTGGATGGCCGCGCTCCTGCTCGAACAGCGGCGGCCCGCCGAACCAGCCGCTCAAAAACTTGAACAGGCTCTCGTTGGCGCGCGGCAGGTCGGGATGCATCTTGCGGATGCCGTAGGCCTCGGGCAGCTCGTCCATCACCGCATAGAAGCGGTCGACGAGGGCCTGGATGCCGGCCGCGCCGCCGAGGCGGGCGTAGATGGTGTCGGCGGGGGCTTGCGCGTTATCGGTCATGGCGGGGGCAGGTTGCGTTGCGGGCGGTGGCGATGGTCGCCTATCGCGCGCCGGCTGTGGTTGGCGGCGCGGCGCTTGTGCGCCATGCGGCGCAGTCCGGCGGTTGCGGTGCAACGGCGGTTTGCGCGGCTTGCCGGCCGGCGGGGCCGGAACGAAGCTTGCCCGCCCTGCGTCCACTGCCGGTCGGCCGGTCTTCGAGGAATCCCATGTCCCAGCTATTCACAGCCTTGCAACTCGGCGCACTCGCGCTGCCCAACCGCATCGTCATCGCGCCGATGTGCCAGTACTCGGCGCAGGACGGCACGCCGGGCGACTGGCATCTGGTCCATCTGGGCACGCTGGCGCAGTCGGGCGCCGGCCTGCTCATCGTCGAGGCGACCGGCGTGTCGCCCGAGGCGCGCATCTCGCCGGCCGACCTGGGCCTGTGGAGCGATGCCAACGAGGCCGGCTTTGCGCGCCTGCTGGCCGCGATCCGGCGCTTCTCGGCCATGCCGCTGGCGATTCAGCTGGCCCATGCCGGGCGCAAGGCGTCGAGCCGCGCGCCCTGGGACGGCGGCAGCCAGATCGCGCCCGATGCGCCCGGCGGCTGGCAGGCGGTGGCGCCGTCGGCGCTGCCGCATGCCGAGGGCGAAGTGGCGCCGCTGGCGCTCGATGCTGCCGGTCTGGCCAAGGTGCGGGCCGATTTCGTGGCCGCCGCCGAGCGCGCGGTGCGGCTCGGCTTCGACGGCATCGAGCTGCATGCGGCGCACGGCTATCTGCTGCACCAGTTCTTGTCGCCGATCGCCAACCGGCGCAGCGACGAGTACGGCGGCAGTCTGGCCAACCGCATGCGGTTTCCGCTGGAGGTGTTCGATGCGGTGCGTGCCGCGGTGCCGGCCGGGCTGCCGGTGTGGCTGCGCGTCTCGGCCACCGACTGGGTCGAGGGCGGCTGGGATCTGGACAGCAGCTTGGCGCTGGCCCATGCGCTCAAGGCGCGCGGCGCCGCTGCCATCCATGTGAGCAGCGGCGGCGTGTCGCCGGCGCAGCAGATTCCGCTCGGCCCCGGCTATCAGCTGCCGTTCGCGCGCCGCATCAAGGCCGAGGTCGGGCTGCCGACCATCGGCGTGGGGCTGGTGACCGAGCCGGCCCAGGCCGAGGCCGCCATCGCCGACGGCACGGTCGATGCGGTGGCGCTGGCGCGCGCCATGCTGTTCGACCCGCGCTGGCCCTGGCATGCGGCGGCCGCGCTCGGCGCCCAGGTGACGGCGCCGCCGCAGTACTGGCGCTCGCAGCCGCGCGAATTCAAGGGCTTGTTCGCCGGCGCGCGCATCGGCCAGCGCTGAGCGTGGGCCGCCTGGAAGCCGCTGCCGGCGATTGCCCGGCGGCCCGGCGCCGGGTCGGACACATGCCTGTCCGCCGCTGCCCGGCCGTCTTGCACCGGGCAAAGCCGGCACCCGCCGGCCGAATGTCGGGCGCATCGCCGGCCGGCCCGGACACGATTTACGTCGATGGTTCAATCCCGCCTCGATGCCGGGAGCGCCGCCCGTTGAACCCGGCGGGCCGGCCGGATTCGCAGGAGGCCAATCGATGGAGTTGCAAGTCGTCATCGAGGGCGACAGCGACCAGACCGGACAGCTGTACCGGCAACTGAAGGACGCAATCAGCACTGGCCATCTGGCCGCCGGACAGCGACTCCCGCCATCGAGGCAGCTTGCAACCCAACTTGGCCTGTCGCGCAAGATCGTCGCCGAGGCCTATGCGCGCCTGACCTACGACCGGCTGGTGGTCGGGCGCATCGGCAGCGGCACTTATGTGAGTGAGCACGGACGGCGCCAGCCGCTGGCCCAGCCGCCGCCGGCCCAGGCGGTGGGCCGGCCCGGGCTGGAGCGCTGGCGCGGCCTGCCGAGCGCGCCGCGCCGCAGCGCGCCGTCGCCGCCCCAGCCGCCGCGTTTCGAGCTGCTGCCGGGCCGGCCCGATCGGCTGCTGTTTCCGCATGACGAATGGCGCCGCTGCGTGCTGTGGGGCTTGCGCCAGAGCGCTCGGCTCGGCGCCGGCTACGGCGATCCGCGCGGCCTGCCGATGCTGCGCGAGGCCATCGCGCGCCATGTGGCGTTTGCGCGCGGCGTGCGCTGCTCGGCCGACGACATCGTGGTGACCAGCGGCGCCCAGCAGGCCATGGACCTGGTGGCCCGCGTGACGGTCGAGCCCGGCAGCGCGGCGGCGGTGGAGGAGCCCGGCTACGGCCCGGCGCGGCTGCTGCTGGCCGGCATGGGCGCGCGGGTGCAGGGCGTGCCGGTCGACCGCGAAGGCATGCTGGTCGAGCAGATCGCCGCCGACACCCGGCTGGTGCATGTGACGCCGACCCACCAGTACCCGCTCGGCATGCAGATGAGCCCGCGCCGCCGCATGGCGCTGCTGGCGCGGGCGCGCGAGCTGGGCGCCATCGTGATGGAGGACGACTACGACAGCGAGCTGCCGCATGCCGGCCGGCCGGCCAATGCGCTCCAGAGCATCGACGACCACGGCAGCGTGGCCTTCGTCGGCAGCTTCTCCAAGACGCTGGCGCCGGATCTGCGGCTCGGCTACGTGGTGGCGCCGCCGGCCATCCTCGATGCGGTGATCCATGCCAAGCAGCTGAGCGACTGGCATACCGCCACGCCGATGCAATGGGCGCTGGCGCGCTTCATCGACAACGGCGAGCTGCTGCGTCACATCAAGCGCAGCCAGCAGACTTACGCCACCCGGCGCGAGCGGCTGGCGCTGCGCATCGATACCGCGCTCGGCCACTGGCTGGAGCGGGTGCCGAGCGTGGCCGGGCTGCATCTGAGCGCGATGTTCCGCGGCCCGGTCGACACGCGCCGGCTGGTGGCCCAGGCCTGGCGCGCCGGCGTCGGCCTCGATGCGCTCGACGGCTGCTATCGCGACAGCCCGCCGCGCTCGGGGCTGATGTTCGGCCTCGGCAGCATCGAGCTGGCCGACATCGATGCGGCGGTCGAGCTGCTGCGGCTCACGCTGACCCAGCTGCATCCCTGAGGCCTGCGCCGCTAGAGCGCCCGCAGCTGGGCGCCGATGGCGGCGATCTGCGCCGGCGCCACGCCGGCGGTCTCGGCAAAGCCGGCCCAGCCGTCGATGGCCGCGCGCACCTGTCCAGGTCGCCGGCGACGGCCTTGCGCGCCTCGTCGACCAGCGAGTTCAGCGCGATGGCGGTCGGCTTGTGGCGCACCGGTCCGCGTGCCGGCTTGAAGCCGAGGGCGCCCATCGCGCGCTCGCCCATGTAGGCCAGCCGGTCGAGCGCGGTGATGGCCGAGGGCGCAATGCCGCGATCGGCCATGTAGCGGTCGATGAGCGCATTGCCGAAGTCGTCGGGCAGGGCGTCGCTCAGCAGGGCCGGGAGGCGCTTGTAGGTGGCTTCGGGCAGATCGGTGAACAGGAAGGGATCGGCACTGCCGGCCGGCATGTGCAGCGGCGCCGGCTCGATGCCGAGCCGGCGGAAGCCGGGCGTGTAGGCGAAGGCGTAGTAGCCATAGGTCGGGTCGAGCGCGACCGAGCCCATGTGGACGCCCCACAGATGCACCTCGACGCTGTTGACGGGCTGGTAGCGGGCAGGGGGCTTGCGGCTGGCCATGGCTTTGCGATGAAGAAGGGGTGCGGCGGCTAGGGCGCGGTCGGTGGCTTGCGGCGGCGCGCGCGCTGGCGTGGCGCGGCGGCGCGGGTGAGCGTGAGCGGATTGATGCTGGCCACCGGCGCGATGGTGTCGAGCCAGCCTTCGCGGCCCAGCGCGCGCAGCACGCAGACCAGCGTGTGCAGGGTCGAGCCCTGGCCGGCTTCCAGCCGCTTGAGTGCGGTCAGGCCGATGCCGGCACGACCGGCCAGCGTCTGCTGGTCCAGATCGCGCGACAGGCGCAAGGCGCGCAGCCGCTCGCCGATGGCGGCTTCCATCTCGGCGGGCGTCTGGCTGGTGGCTTGAAGATCAGGTGGCATGTACGCCTGCGGCAACAGCTTCAAATACGGCTGCTAACATGAAAAAATCGCGTTTGGAGCCGCTTTTTCAACGAT
>NZ_MUHU01000057.1 GCF_002105195.1 Derxia lacustris
AGGCGCGCGGCCAGCTCGACGAAGCGCTGCGCATCCGCCGCGAGCAGCAACTGCCCGTCTTCACCCGCCTCGACGATGTGCGCGAGCTTGCCATCGCCCACGGCAGGATCGGCGACATCCTTCAGGCGCGCGGTCAGCTCGACGAGGCGCTGCGCACTCGCCGCGAGCAGGAACTGCCCGTCTACACCCGCCTCGGCGATGTGCGCGAGCTCGCCATCACCTACGGCAAGATCGCCGACATCCTTCAGGCGCGCGGTCAGCTCGACGAGGCGCTGCGCATCCGCCGCGAGCTGCAACTGCCCGTCTTCACCCGCCTCGACGATGTGCGCTCCCTCGCCAATACCCACAGCAAGATCGCCGACATCCTTCAGGCGCGCGGTCAGCTCGACGAGGCACTGCGCATCCACCGCGAGCAGCTACTGCTCGTCTACACCCGCCTCGACGATGTGCACTCCCTCGCCGTCACCCACGGCAAGATCGCCGACATCCTGTTCGCGCAGGGCCAGTCCGCCGAAGCGCGCGAGATACAACTGCGCGCGCTCGACGGTCTGCGTGCTCTCGGCGACAAGCGCGAAATCGCCGCTGCCGCCTGGAGCCTCGCGAGCTACGACTTGCGCGACGACGAGCCCGAGACGGCCATGCCGCTGATCGTCGAAGCCTGGAATCTCGTCACCGAACTGGGTGTCGCCGACGGCATCGCCACCGTCGGCGCAACGCTGGGCAGCATCCTGCTCACCAACGCCATGCCCGACCAAGCCCGGGCCGTGCTCACCCAGGCCCTCGCCGCCGCCCGCCTGCTCGACATGATCGACTACATCGCCCACATCCAGTCCCGCCTCGACTCTCTCCCGCCCCAGGAGCCCACCGCATGACCACCCTCAGCTTCACCCTCGCCGGCCCCGGCGCCGACACCGCCGCGCGCGACCTCGCCAGCCTGCTCGCCGGCCCCGACGCGTTGCCCGCCATCGAAACCGTCGCGCCCGCCGCCAGCGCCGGCACGCGCTCGCCCGACCCCGCAACCCTCATCTCTCTCGGCAGCCTCGTCCTCTCCCTGCCCGCCACAGTCCTCACCGGGCTCGACATCGTCGACCGCATCCGCAAACGCAAACAGGCCGCCGACGCCATCGCCCGCGCCCAGACCGGCGCCACGCAAGGTCTGGTCATCCTGCTGCAAGCCGCGCCCGACGCCGCGCCGGTGCCGCTCGCCACGCTCACGCCCGACCAGCTGCTCGAACTCGCGGCCAAGGCGGCGGCCGCCGGCAAGCCCGACGCGAGCTGATGCGGACGTGGCCGCCAGCGCCGCAACGGGCGGCGGCCACCTCACCGCGCCCCGCCGGTAACGCACCCAATCCCGCCCCACGCATCGCCGACACTCGCACGATGCGCCCCTGCCTCCCGCTCCTCGCACTCGCCGGCCTGCTCACGCTTTGCTCGCTGACCGCCCGCGCCGAATCCCTAACCATCGGCTCCAAGCGCTTCACCGAGTCCTACGTCCTCGGCGAAATCCTCCGCGCCACCGCGCAATCGGCCGGCGCCGACGCCACGCACCGCCAGGGCCTCGGCAACACGGCCATCGTCCTCGCCGCGCTGGAGGCCGGCAGCATCGATCTCTACGTGGACTACAGCGGCACCCTCGCGCTCGAAGTGCTCGGGCTGCCCGCCGTGCCGCCGCTGCCCGAGCTGAGCCGCGCCTTCGCCGCGCGCGGGCTGGCGGTGGGCGTACCGCTCGGTTTCGAGAACGGCTATGCGCTCGCCATGCGCGGCGATGTGGCGCGGCGGCTCGGCATCGCCACGGTCGGCGACCTCGCGCGCCAGCCCGCGCTGCGGCTCGGCCTGAGCCAGGAATTCCTCGGCCGGCGCGATGGCTGGCCGGCGCTCAAGGCCGGCTATGCGCTGCCGCAGCCCACGCCGCGCGGGCTCGATCACGGGCTGGCCTATGACGCACTCGCCGCCGCGACGCTCGACGTGACCGACGTCTACACGACCGACGCGCGCATCGCCGCCGACCAGCTCGCGCTGCTCGCCGACGACCACGGCGTGCTGCCGCGCTATGACGCCGTGCTGGTCTGGCGCGCCGATCTGCCCGCGCGCGCGCCGGTCGCCTTCGCCACGCTGGCGCAGCTGCAAGGCCGCATCGACGCGCCCGCCATGCGCGGGATGAACGCGCGCGCCGAAGCCGGCGTGCCGTTCGCGCAGATCGCGCGCGACTTCCTCGCCGGGCGCGCTGCCGACGCGACCGGGCCGACCGCGCCGCAGCCGGCGCCGCGCGCCTCGGCCTGGTCGCGCCTGCCCGCGCTGCTCGGCGGCGACGACTTCACCCGCCTCGCCGGCCAGCATCTCTACCTCGTGCTCGCGTCGGTCGCGGCGGCGCTGGCGGTCGGCGTGCCGCTCGGCATCGTCGCCGCGCGCCGGCCGCGCCTGGGCGCCGCGCTGCTCGGCGGCGTCGGGCTGTTGCAGACGCTGCCTTCGCTCGCGCTGCTGGCGGCGCTGGTCGCGCTCACCGGCAGCATCGGGCTGCTGCCGGCCTTCGTCGCGCTCGCGCTCTACGCGCTGCTGCCCATCGTGCGCAACACGTACACGGGGCTGGCCGGCATCGCGGCCGGGCAGCGGCTGGCCGGGCTCGCGCTCGGCCTCACGCCGGCGCAGGTGCTGCGCCACGTTGAGCTGCCGCTCGCCTGGCCGGTAATCCTGGCCGGCGCGCGCACGGCAGCGGTGACCAGCGTGGGCACGGCCACCATCGCGGCCTTCGTCGGCGCGGGCGGATTTGGCGAGCGCATCGTCACCGGCCTTGCGCTCGGCGACGGCGCGCTGATGCTGGCCGGCGCGCTGCCGGCCGCCGGGCTCGCGCTGCTGGTCGATGGCCTCGGCGCGCTCGCCGGCCGGCTCAGCAGCCCAGCTCGGTCAGCCCGGGGTGATCGTCGGGCCGCCGCCCCAGCGGCCAGTGAAACTTCCGCTCCGCCTCGGCAATCGGCAGGTCGTTGATGCTGGCAAAGCGCCGCTGCATCAGCCCCTGCGGGTTGAACTCCCAGTTCTCGTTGCCGTAGCTGCGAAACCAGTGGCCCGAGTCGTCGCGCCATTCATAGGCAAAGCGCACCGCGATGCGGTTCTCGCGGCAGCCCCAGATTTCCTTGATGAGCCGGTAGTCGAGTTCGCGCGCCCACTTGCGCGCGAGAAATTCCTTCACCGCCGCGCGGCCGGTGACGAATTCGGCGCGGTTGCGCCAGTAAGTGTCCTCTGTGTAGACGAGGCTCACGCGCTCGGGGTCGCGGCTGTTCCAGGCGTCCTCGGCGAGGCGCACCTTCTGCATGGCGGAGTCGAGCGTGAACGGCGGTACGGGCGGGCGGGTTTCCATGGCGGGCTCCTTGTCGGTTGCTTGTAGACAGGTCTGTCTACCTTCAGGCTCGCACGAGTGGAACGACTTGTCTACACTGATTGACCATGAACCCGACCACCAGCCCCAGCCCGCGCGACCGCATCCTCGCCGCCGCGCACGACCTGTTCTACCGCGACGGCATCCGCGCCACCGGCATCGACCGCGTGATCGCCGAGGCCGGCGTCACCAAGGTGACCTTCTATCGCCAGTTCCCGAGCAAGGCGGAGCTGGTGCGCGCCTTCCTCGACCATCGCCATGACGTGTGGATGGCGTGGTTCGTCGATGCGCTCGGGCGCCACGGCGCGCGCGAGGGCGGCGGCACCGCGCCGCTGCTGGCCGCGCTCGGCGAATGGTTCGCGGCCGATGCCTATCGCGGCTGCGCCTTCCTCAACACCGTGGTGGAGCTGGGCGCCGACCAGCCCGAGGTGCGCGCCGTCGCGCAGCGGCACAAGGCCGACATGGCCGAGCTGATCGCCGGCTTGCTGCCGGCCGGGCCCGATGCCGCCACGGCCGACGCCATCGCCACCGCCGTCGACGGCGCGATCCTGCGCGCCCAGATGGATGGCGCGCCCGGCCCGGCGCTCGCGGCGCTTGAGCGCCTGCTCGGCGCGCTGGAATGCCACGCCGCGCACTGATCGCCGCTGTTTGCCGTTTCGCCGCGTGCCCGCCTGCCCGACACTCGCGCGCACCCAAGACCCGCAAGGAGAACGCATGTCCTTCAAGACCCTCGGCCTGCTCGTGGCGCTGGCCGCCGCCGCTGCCGGCTGCACCCAGATCGACACCGGCAACATCGGCGTCGCGCGCACCTTCGGCAAGGTCGAGACCGAGGCGCTGCCGCCCGGCGTCTACCTGTCGGTCATCCGCACCGTCGACGAGTTCACCGCCAAGGAAGTGAGCTTCTCGCTCAACGACCTCACGCCCAAGAGCCGCGACAACCTCACGATGAAGGACGTGGACATCGACATCTATTTCAAGACGATGCCGGCCGCGATCCCCGCGCTCTACGTGAAGTACCAGGGCGACGTGGTGCGCCACCGCGACGTGGTGGCCAACGGCAGCAAGGACCTGGTGATCGCCTACAGCCGCGTGTCGCGCGAGGCGCGCGAGGCCGTGTACAAGGCCATCGCCCAGCTCGATGCGACCACCATGCACACCAAGCGCGCCGAGCTGTCGGAGCTGATCCGCGCCGGCCTGCAGCAGGAGCTGGACGCGAGCGACAAGGGCGCCTTCGTGGTCACGGCGGTCAATGTGCGCAACCTGCTCACCGACCCGGCCATCGAGGCCGCGATCCGGCTGCGCGCCGAGACCGACCAGGCCATCGAGCGCAAGCGCAAGGAGCTGGACCTGGCGCGCGCCGAAGCCGAGCGGCTGATCGTCGAGGCCGAGGGCCAGGCGCGCGCCAACCGCATCATTGCCGAGAGCATGACGCCCGCGCTGCGCGACATCCGCGTCGCCGAAATCCAGCGCGACGCGGCGGTGGCGCTGGCCGGCAAGCCCGGCAACACCGTGCTGCTCAATGGCGGCACGCCGCTGGTGAATCTGGGCAAGTAGAAAGCGCCTGCGCGTGACGGCGCCGGGCCGGCCCGGCAGCCCCGCCCGCATCGCCGAAAATGCCGTCCGCCGCGGGCGCCCTGCCCGCGTCCCTCGTCACCTCCGCCGGGAACCCGCCATGACCGTATCCGCACCCAACGTCATCCTCATCACCGGCGCCTCGCGCGGCATCGGCCGCGCCGTGGCCGAAGGCTTTCTGGCCGACGGCTGGCGCGTGGTGCTGGCCGCGCGCGACCAGTCGGCGCTCGACGCCATCGCCGCCGACGCCGCAGCGCGCGGCCAGCACGCGCTGCCCGTGGCCTGCGACGTGGCCGACGCCGCCTCGGTCGATGCGCTGTTTGCGCGCATCCGCGCCGAGTTCGGCCGGCTCGACGTGCTGTTCAACAACGCCGGCGTGAGCGCGTTTGCAAGCACGCCCGACGAGCTGAGCGTTGAAGACTGGAAGCGCGTCATCGACATCAACCTGACCGGCAGCTTTTTATGCACGCGCGCGGCCTTCGCGCTGATGAAGGCGCAGTCGCCGCAGGGCGGCCGCATCGTCAACAACGGCTCGATCTCGGCCCATGCGCCGCGCCCGCGCAGCATTGCCTACACCGCCAGCAAGCACGCCATCACCGGCCTCACCAAGAGCACCGCACTCGACGGCCGGCCGTTCAACATCACCTGCGGCCAGATCGACATCGGCAATGCCGCGACCGAGATGGCGCAGGCGATGGCAAACGGCATCGTGCAGGCGAACGGCACGGTGATGGTCGAGCCGCTGCTCGACGTGCGGCATGTGGTGGACGCGGTGCGCTACATGGCCGGGCTGCCGCTCGGCGCCAATGTGCTGAACATGACGGTGCTGGCGAGCGGGATGCCGTTCGTGGGGCGCGGGTGAGTTTTTTTCGGGGCGTGGCGGGGTGACGGTGGCGGGCTCAACGGGAGCGGTCGGCCCGGTGGGCCGACTTCCCTCG
>NZ_MUHU01000058.1 GCF_002105195.1 Derxia lacustris
GCTGGAATCCGCGTCACTCTGCTTGGGGGAAGGCTTGCGGCTCGTGCTGCGCACGTCGCGGGGGCGGCGCGGTGCTTGGGTTGGGGTTTCTCTTCTCGTTGAGAATTGGGGCATCCCAAACTTCGAGGTCGCCATGTCTGCGTCTGCCACGCCGTCTTCCGTCGCTTCCTTCGCGCCCGCGCCTGCCGAGGCGCCCGTCGGCGACAAGCCCTATGCGCCGTCCTGCGACCGCAATCGCGAGGTGATTCTTGAAGTGCTGCGCGCGGCGTTTGCCGACCGGCGCGCGGTGCTGGAGGTGGGCTCGGGGACCGGGCAGCACGCGGTGTTCTTCGCGGCGGCGCTGCCGCATCTGAGCTGGCAGGCGAGCGATCGGGCCAGCGAGCTGGGCGGCGCGCGGCTGTGGCTGACGGAAGCCGCGCTGGCCAACACGCCGGCGCCGGTGGAATGGGATGTGGCGGCCGGGCTGCCGGCGGCGCTGGCCGATGGGCGCTTCGATGCGGTGTTCAGCGCCAACACGCTGCACATCATGGGTTGGGCCGAGGTCGAGGCGCTGTTTGCCGCGCTGCCGGCCATCTGCGCCGCCGATGCGCTGCTGGTGGTCTACGGGCCGTTCAACTATGGCGGCGAGTTCAGCAGCCAGAGCAATGCCCAGTTCGACGTGTGGCTCAAGAATCGCGGCGCCCACATGGGCATCCGCGATTTCGAGGCGGTCGATGCGCTGGCGCGCGCGGCGGGGTTTGCGCTGGTCGAGGACCGGGCGATGCCGGCGAACAACCGCTGCGTGACGTGGCGGCGCGGCGGGTGAGGGCGGGGCCTCACAGCCTGGTGCTCAGCATCACGCCGAACCAGCGCTTGGTGCTCGGCGCATAGATGATCCAGTTTGTGTAGAAGCCGTAGTCGTTGTTCAGCAGGTTCTTGGCCAGCAACGTCAGGTCGAACTGGCCGTCGCGCGTGCCCAGGCCGACCGCCAGATCGACGATGCCGGCCGGCGGCGCCACCGCATAGCGCGACAGCGACGGGTCGTTGTTGTAGCTCGACGTGTAGCGGTAGTTGGCGTTGGCGTGGAACAGCTTGTCGGCGAGCACCGGGCGCGTGTAGTCGGCATTCGCGTTCAGGCTGAACTTCGGCGCGCCGGGCAGCGTCTTGCCGCTCGCGTCGTAATAGGGCGTGGTCGATCCGCCCAGCTCGGCCGGCTTGGCGAGCGTGGGAAAGGAGACATAGCGCGCGTCGTTGTAGGCGCCCGCCAGACGCAGCGTGGTGAAGCCGATGCCGGTATAGACCGCGTCCAGTTCCAGCCCGCGCGTGCGCACGCTCGGCACATTCCCGAGCCCGCTCGAATAGGCGATCTTGCCGTCGTTGTTGATGAGGGTCTGGGCCTTGTCCTCGAAGTACATCGGCTGGATGTAGTCGTGGATCTTGGTGAGGAAGACGTCGGCGTTGAGCGTGAGGCTGCGGTCGAGCAGCGCGGTGCGCCAGCCGGCCTCGAAGCTGTCGGTGCGTTCGGCCTTGAGCGGGATCGACTTCCCGCCTGCCGCCGTGGCGCCGACGATCTGGGCCACGCCGGCCTTCTCGCCATGCTGGTAGGTCAGGTAGCCGGTGTTGTCCGCATCGAACTTGTAGATGGGGCTGAAGGTGGCGGTCGGCAGCCATTGCTGGAACGGCTCGGCATAGCTGTTGAGGTAGAGCCCGCCGACGCGCCCGGCGCGGATCGACTTGGCGTCGGCAACCTGCTGACGCTGTGCCGGCGTCAGCGCCGAGTACTGCGCGACGCCGAAATACTTGAGCGCCACCGCATTCGCCACCGCGATCTGGGCCGCCGAGTTGTTGGCTGTCAGCGCGCCGTTCGCGCCGCTGTCGAAACCGCCGAGCTGCACGTTGTTCACCTGCGCCGGATCGAGTTCCGCGCCATAGCCCTCGTTTTCGATCAGCCGCTGCGAGCGCGTGCGGCGATTCTCGAACGTGAGCCTGAGCCCGCCATTGAGCGTGAGCTGCTCGGTCGGCCGGAAATTGGTATTGCCGTAGAACGCGATGCTGTCGTTGCGGATGTCGTCCTTGGTCTTGACATAAAGGCGGTCGAGCGAATTGACCAGCAGATAGCGCCCATTGCCGTTGCCATTGCCATCGAGCCGGTTGTACTGGGCCAGATTGGCGTAATAGGCGCCGGCATCGCCGCCGTAACTGGTTTGCGTGCGCCGATCCGGCATCCGGTTGTGATAAAGATAAATGCCCGTCGTGTAATCGAACAGGCCACCCGTCGGTGAGCTGAGCCGGAATTCCTGGCTGGCCTGCCAGTATTCGACATGGCCGGGCGTCGGCGAGCGGTCGATATCGAATACGGTATTGGGGCCGGCACTCGAAATGCCGTTGTCGAAGTAATAGTCGCGATAACCGGTGATCGATTGCAGCCGGTGCTCGCCCACATTCCAGTTCAGCGTCAGATTGCCGCCCTTGGTGCTGTACTTGCTGGGCACCTGGTTGAGCTGATTGATCCGGTCGCCAAACAAATCCTTGGAAATCGAATAATTCCTTTCCTGGGCAAACCAGGGGCGGCTCAGGCGGCCGGCCTGTTCCAGCGCCTGATTCACCCGGATGCGGTCGCCATTCGCGTCGCGCGTGTCGTAGAACTCGGGCGTCGGGCGCGGAAATTCGAGATAACTGCCGTTCTCGTTCATCGTCGGCGTCATTTCCAGACTCAGCCGCGCATTGAAATCGCTGCTCGGCGTTAGCAGGAATTGCACGCGGCCGAAGGTGCGGTCGCGGTTCTGGAAGGTGGTCTTCTTCTCGTTGGCATTGGCCTCCTGGCCGTCGGCCTGCTCGCGGTAGAACGTGCCGCGCCAGGCCAGCAGATCGGGGATGACCGCGCCGCCGAACACCGCCTGGGTGCGCAGCGTATTGCGCTGGCCGTAGGTGATGGACGCGCTCGCCTCGGGCGTGAAGCTCGGCTGGCGGGTGCGGATGCTGATCTGGCCGATGCTCGAATTCTTGCCGCCGAGCGTGCCTTGCGGACCGCGCACCACGTCGACGCTCTCCACGTCGATGAAATTGGTCGAGGCGGCGATCGCGCCGGTGCCATAGGACTCGCCGTCCACATTCATGCCCACGCTCGGATCGAGCTGGCCGACGCCGCTGGCCCAGCCGACGCCGCGAATCGTCAGGCTCGCGGCCTGGGGATTGTTGTAGCCCATGCCGACATTGCCGATCCGCGTCACGAAATCGCGGAAATTGACCGTGTCCTGTTTTGCCAGTTCGGTGCCGCTCACGATCGAAACCGAGCGCGGCGTTTCCTTGAGCGGCGCGAGCACATTGCGCCGGCCACGTACCGTCACGGCTTCGAGCGCGCCCGAATCGGCCGGCGCGGCGACCGGCGGCGATTCGGCCACTGCGGGCGAATTGCGCGCTTTCAGCGCTTCGAGTTCCTGAATCAGTCGCGCATTCTCCGAGCGCGGATCGGCAGCCGGCCGGAGTTTCTCGATCTGCTCGCGCAGCCGCGCATTTTCGGCACGGATTTCCGCATCGTCTTTCTGTACCGATTGCGCGCAGGCGGAATTGGCTGCGAACAGCAAACCGCCCGCCATCATGCCCGGCAGCAGCGCGGCAATTTGTCTGGTGCGCAATGACGGACGATTCCGGCGCTTGGTGGGACGGCGGTTTCCTGGCAAGGGAATCTCCCGGCCGCAGCGGAGTGGCGGCTATTGGATGCGGAAATCGAAAGCGGCTGCCCGGAGCAATGCCGCGCGGAGTTCGACAATGCGCGAGCAAATGCAACCCGCATGCCATTCGATTCCGCATCCAATAGCCGGCCGATTCACGATTCCGGCGCTGCATTTCCACATTCAATTCGGATCGCAATGCAGGAAACCAAGCAGAAGCTTGTGGGAAATGAAAAGCCGCCGGCACCGCCGACCACAGGCTGGCGGCGTCCTGCCTTGCCAATCCGGCTGGCCGCGCCTGACGCTGCGTTCATTCCGTCCCCGCCAGCGCCGCCATGACCGCCTCCGCAAGCCTGTTCATCAGCTACCGCCGCAACCAGCTCGACCGCGTGCAGCCCGTCGCCGAGGCGCTGCGCGCCGCCGGCCTCGACGTGTTCCTCGACCTCGACGCCATCGATCCGCTGGCCGACTTCCCGGCCCGCATCGAGGCCGGCATCGGCGGGGCGCACGTCGTGCTCGTCTGGTGGTCGGCCGACTACGCCGACTCCGACTTCTGCCTGCAGGAACTCACGCTCGCCTGGGGCCATGCGCGGCGCCAGACCAGCCAGCTCGCCGAGCGCATCTGGATCGTCAATCCCGAGGCCGGCACCGGCCACATCACCGCCGGCGAACTCGACGCGAGCAACTTCCTGCGCGCACCGGCCCCGGGCGCCGAAGCCGCCTTCGCCGCCGACCTCGCGCGCCGTGCCGCCGGCTTCACCTCGGTCACGCAGAACCTCGCCAGCGAAACCGCCAGCGCCGCCGACCTCGCCGACACGCCGCCGCCGGCCGGCATCCGCGTGATGACGCGCAACTTCGTCGGTCGCGGCCGCGAGCTGTGGGCGCTGCACAGCCGGCTGCAACCCACCAGCGTCGTGGCGCAGATCAACGCGGTGTCGGTGCAGACCCACGGCCTCGGCGGCATCGGCAAGACCGAGCTGGCGGCGGCCTATGTGGCCAAGTTCGGCCGCGCCTATCCGGGCGGCGTGTTCTGGCTCTCGCTCGCCAGCGCCGAACTGCGGCTGGCCGGCGCCGACCCGGCCAACCGCGCGGCCATCGCCGAATCGGTCTGGCTCGACGCGCTCGCACAGGCGCTTGAGCGCCATCCCTGGCTAAGCGGCCAGCCGCCCGCGCTGCGCCTGCGCGACGCCGAGAACAAGCCGCGCCCGGCCGCCGCCGTCGCGCGCGACGTGATGGCGCTGCTCGATGGGCGCGCCTCGCTCTGGGTGCTCGACAACCTGCCGGCCAACCTCAGCGCGACCAAGCCGACCGACGCCATCCTCGGCCGCTGGATGCTCGACTGGCCGGCGCGCCATCTGCTCACCACGCGCGACGCCGGCCCGTTGCCGGGCGTGACCGCGCTGCCGCTGGATCGGCTGGGCGAGGTAGATGCGCTGCGGCTGCTGCTGCGCTTCTCGGGCGACAAGCACGACGACCCGGCCGAGCAGGCGGCGGCGCGCGAGCTGGTGCGCCGCGTGGGCGGGCATGCGGTGGCGCTCACGCTGCTCGGCGCCCAGCGCGCGCGGGCGGCGGCCTATGCCGAGGTGCTCAGGAGCATCGACGCGACCCGGCCGCAGGCGCTGCTCGACCGGCTGCATGCGATCGCCACGCGGCCGGCCATTGCGGCCCAGCTGCAGGAACACGCGCGTGACATCGTTGCCGTCTTCCGGACCAGCGTCGATTCGCTCGGCGCGCAGGATCCAAGCGGCCTGCTGCGGCATGACGCTGAACGGCTGCTGCTGCTGGCATCGCTCGGCGCGCCCAACGTGGCGCTGCGTGCGGGTTTGCTGGTCGATGCCTTCGTCGGCGCCGAGACGGCGCGCGCGGGCGCGGCGGCGGTGGATGAGGTGGCGCTGCGGGATCGCGCCGGGGATGCGCTGGAGGAATTGCGGCGCGCCAGCCTGCTGACACGGCGTGAGGCGACGGATGACTACGAGCTGCATCCGCTGCTTGGGGAGGCAGTGGCGGTGCTGGTTCAGGTTGGGGAGGAGGCGGAGGG
>NZ_MUHU01000006.1 GCF_002105195.1 Derxia lacustris
CACGGCCTTCGACCCGGTCGCCGCGACCGGCGGCAGCGCAGCCATCACGACGCTCACGCCCGCCGCCGCCAAGACCAAGAGCCGCTTCGTCGGCCGCGAACTCGCCAAGAGCGAACGCCCCGAACTCACCGCCGCCAAGATCATCGTCTCGGGCGGCCGCGGCATGGGCAGCGCTGAAGCCTTCAAGCTGCTGGAGCCGCTCGCCGACAAGCTCGGCGCTGCAATGGGCGCGAGCCGCGCCGCCGTCGATGCCGGCTACGTGCCGAACGACTGGCAAGTGGGCCAGACCGGCAAGATCGTGGCGCCGCAGCTGTACATCGCGGTCGGCATCTCGGGCGCGATCCAGCATCTGGCCGGGATGAAGGACAGCAAGGTGATCGTGGCGATCAACAAGGACGCCGACGCGCCGATCTTCGGCGTGGCCGATTACGGGCTGGTCGCCGACCTGTTCCAGGCCGTCCCGGAGCTGGTCGAGAAGCTCTGATCCAAGCCGCCGGCGCGACGGGATTCGTCGCGCCGCGCCCGACGCGGGGCGCCGTCCCGCCCTGAATTCACCCGACAGCGCCGCTACCAGCGCGCAAGAGAGAACGCCATGAGCTACACCCCGCCCGTGAAGGACATGCAGTTCGTCATCAACGAACTGGCCGGCTTTGAAGACCTGCTCAAGATTCCGGCGTGGTCGGATCTGGACGCCGATACCGCCACCGCCGTGCTCGAAGAGAACGCGCGCTTCAACAGCGAAGTCGTCGCGCCGCTCAACCACGCGAGCGACACCGACTACGGCAAGCTCGAAAACGGCGTCGTCACCACCGCGCCCGGCTTCAAGGACGCCTTCAAGCAGTTCGTCGATGGCGGCTGGCAGGGCATCCTGCATCCGGCCGAATACGGCGGTCAGGGCATGCCCAAGCTGCTCGCCACGCCCTGCATCGAGATGGTGAATTCGGCCAGCCTGTCGTTCGCGCTCTGCCCGCTGCTCACCGACGGCGCCATCGAGGCGCTGCTCACCGCCGGCAGCGACGCGCTGAAGACGACCTACATCGGCCCGATGATCGAAGGCCGCTGGACCGGCACGATGAACCTCACCGAGCCGGGCGCCGGCTCCGATCTGGCCCAGGTGCGCACGCGCGCCGTGCCGCAGGGCGACGGCACCTACCGCGTCAGCGGCCAGAAGATCTTCATCACCTACGGCGAACACGACTTCTGCGAAAACATCATTCACCTCGTGCTCGCCCGCCTGCCGGACGCGCCCGAGGGCGTGAAGGGCATCTCGCTGTTCGTGGTGCCCAAGTTCCTCGTCAATGACGACGGCAGCCTCGGCAAGCGCAACGACGTCTGGTGCGCCAGCATCGAGCACAAGCTCGGCATCAAGGCCAGCCCGACCGCCGTGCTGCTGTTCGGCGACGACAAGGGCGACGTGGGCCCGGGCGGCATCGGCTACCTCGTCGGCGAGGAAAACCGGGGTCTCGAATACATGTTCGTGATGATGAATGCCGCGCGCTTCGGCGTCGGCATGCAGGGCGTGGCGGTGGCCGAGCGGGCCTATCAGAAGGCCGTCGGCTACGCCAAGGACCGCACCCAGTCGCGCGACCTCACGGGCGGCAAGGAGCCGGTGGCGATCATCAACCACCCCGACGTGAAGCGCCTGCTGATGAACATGCGCGCCCAGACCGAAGGCGCACGCGCGCTGGCCTACGTGGCCGCTGCCTACTACGACGTGGCGCATCACTCGCCCGACGCCGAGGCCGCCGCGCAAGCCCAGGCCGACTATGAATTCCTGGTGCCGATCGTGAAGGGCTGGAGCACCGAGATGTCGATCCAGGTCGCATCGGACGGCGTGCAGGTGCATGGCGGCATGGGCTTCATCGAGGAAACCGGCGCGGCGCAGTACTACCGCGACGCCCGCATCCTGACCATCTACGAAGGCACGACCGCGATCCAGGCCAACGACTTCGTCGGCCGCAAGACCGCGCGCGATGGCGGCGCGCTGGCCGGCAAGTTCGCGGCCAAGGTCAAGGCCACCATCGGCGAGCTCGAAACCCTCGGCGATGCCGATTCGATTGCGGTCGCCACCAACCTCACGCAAGGCGTGAACGCCTTCGAGCAGGTCGTCGCCTACATCGCCAAGAACGCCAAGGCCGATCCCAAGGGCGTTTACGCGGGCAGCGTGCCTTACCTGAAACTCGCCGGTATCGTGTTCACCGGCTGGCAGCTGGCGCGCGCGCTGCTGGTGGCCAAGGCCAAGCTGGCCGGCGGCGAGACCGACAGGTTCTTCGTCAACAAGATCGCCACCGCGCGCTTCTTTGCCGAGCATTTCGTGAGCACGGCCTCGGGTCTGGGCAGCGCCATCGTCACCGGCGGCGCTTCGGTCAACGCACTGGCGCCCGAGGACTTCTAACCGTCAGGAGCGAGTAACGGACGCCATCAGGGGCCGAGGGGCCGTTTCCAATCCGGCCGGCCGCTTCGAGCGGCTGGCGCGCGAGGCCGATGGCGACTGGCGCAGCTTTGCGTCGCAGGGCGACGACGAGGCCGCGCCACCGCTCAAGACCCATGTGCGCTGCGAGCAGGCGCGCTCGATCATCGCGCGCAACGACTCGCCCGACGTGCCGTTCGAGCAGTCGATCAATCCCTATCGCGGCTGCGAGCACGGCTGCATCTACTGCTACGCGCGGCCGACGCATTCCTGGCTCGGCCTGTCGCCGGGGCTGGATTTTGAGTCGCGGCTGATCGCCAAGGTGAATGCCGTCGAGCTGCTCAGGCAGGAGCTGGCGGCGCCGGCCTACCGGGCCAGGCTCATCAATCTGGGCGCTGTGACCGACGCCTATCAGCCGGTCGAGCGCGAGCTGGGCATCACGCGCGGGCTGGTCGAGGTCCTTGCCGACTGCCGGCATCCGCTGGCTATCGTCACCAAGGCTAGCTTGGTCGAGCGCGACATCGATTTGCTCGCGCCGATGGCCGCCGACGGCCTCGCCGAGGTGTTCATTTCGATCACCACGCTCGACCACGATCTCGCGCGGATCATGGAACCGCGCTGCGCCAGCCCCGAGCGGCGGCTGCGCACCGTGCGCCGGCTCGCCGACGCGGGCGTGCCGGTCGGTGTGCTGGTCGCGCCGATCATTCCCTTCGTCAATGAGCCCGAGATCGAGCGCATCGTCGCGGCGGTTGCCGAGGCAGGCGCGCGCTCGGCGCATTACACCGTCATCCGCCTGCCGTGGGAGCTGACCGGGCTGTTCGACGACTGGCTGCTCGCGCATTTCCCGGATCGCGCCGAGCGCGTGCTCGGCCACATCGCCGCGATGCGCACCGCGCCCGGCGACGCGACCCGGCGCTTCAACGACGCCGACTTCGCCAGCCGCATGAAGGGCCGCGGGCCCTGGGCCGAGCTGATCCGGCAGCGCTTCCGGCTCGCGGTGAAGCGCGCCGGTCTCGGTCGCGCGATGACGCCGTTGCGTGCCGATCTCTTCGTGCCGCCCGAGCTGCCGGGGCAGCAGCGCCAGCTTTTCTAGCCGCCGAGCTGGACGCTCGGGAATCTCTCGCTATAATGCGCGGTTTCCTGCGGCCAAGCTCCGGCTGCGGAAGACGCGGATCGGGTTCCCAGCATGTGCGCATCGCGCCGGCCGGCCCGGTCCCGAGAACGTTCTAACGCCCCAAGGGGCATCGCAAACAGCGCGCTCGTGTTCGAAGACCCGGCCCAAGTGTCAGCCGCGCCGCCGAACCTCCGTCGTGCACAAGGAACAACATGGTCGTCATTCGCCTTTCCCGTGGCGGCGCCAAGCAGCGCCCCTTCTACAACATCGTCGTCACCGATTCGCGCAACCGTCGCGACGGCGCCTTCATCGAACGCCTCGGCTTCTACAACGCCGTTGCCCACGAAGGCGAAGAGCAAGTCCGCATCGCGCTCGACCGCGTCAACTACTGGATCGGTGTCGGCGCCCAGCCGTCGCCGACCGTGGCCCGTCTGGTCAAGGACTTCTCGAAGAAGGCCACCCAGCCCGCCGCCTGATGTCCGGCGCAATGACGCTGCCCGTGCCCGATGACCTCGTGGTCGTTGCGCGAGTCGTCGGTGCCTACGGCGTCAAGGGCTGGATCAAGGTGGAAGCGTTCTCGGCCGAGGCCTCGGCGCTCCAGAGGGCCGATCGCTGGTGGTTTGCACCGCGCGATTCGGGCCGTTGGGAACGCCGTGGCTGCGCCGACGTCAAGCCGCATTCCGGGCAGATCGTCGCCCGGATCGAAGGCTCGACCGACCGCGACACGGCCGAAGCGCTGCGTGGCTACGAGATCGCCGTCTCGCGCGCCGACTTCCCGGAACCCGAGCCGAACGCCTATTACTGGGTCGATCTGCTCGGCTGCGAAGTCTTCGCTGCAACCGACGGCAGTCTGGCCGGCAAGGTCGTGAACCTCATCGACAACGGCGCGCACTCCATCCTCGAAGTCCAGGTTGGCGAACGCGACGGCAAGCCGGTGACGGAACTCGTGCCCTTCGTCGATGCCTATCTGCGTGAGGTCGACGTGCCCGCCCGGCGTATCGTCGTCGACTGGGCCTTCGAGCCCCAGGGCTGACGCGATGGCGCTGCGCTTCGATGTCGTGACGCTGTTCCCCGAGATGTTTTCGGCGGTCACCGAAAGCGGCATCGGCGCCCGGGCGCTGCGCAACGATCTCTGGCGCTTCGCGGCCTGGAATCCGCGCGATCGCACCGTCGATGCCTATCGCCGCGTCGACGACCGGCCCTTCGGGGGCGGTCCCGGCATGGTGATGCTGGCCGAGCCGCTGGCGCAGGCGATCGAGGCGGCGAAGGCCGCCGACGACCGGCCCGCGAAAGTGGTGCTGATGTCGCCCCAGGGCGCCCCGTTCACGCATGCGCGGGCGGCGGCGATGGCCGAGGGCGACGCCCGGCATGTGCTGGTCTGCGGCCGCTACGAGGCCATCGACGAGCGCGTGCTGGCCAGTCTGGTCGACGAGGAAATCAGCCTTGGCGATTTCGTGCTTTCGGGCGGCGAGATCGCGGCGATGGCCGTCATCGATGCCTGCGTGCGGCTGTTGCCGGGCGCAATGAACGACGCCGAATCGACCGCCCGCGACAGCTTCGCGGACGAAGCGTCCGGCGGGCTGCTCGACTGTCCGCACTACACGCGGCCGGAACAGTGGCGCGACATGCCGGTGCCCGACGTTCTGCTGTCGGGGCACCACGCGAACATCGCGCGCTGGCGCCGGGAGCAATCGCTCCTCGCGACGGCGCGCAAGCGACCCGACCTGATCGGTCGGGCGCGTTCACTCGGACTGCTGAGTGCGCGCGACGAGCAGTACCTCAAGCAGTTGGAACAGTAGTTATCGCAACCCCATCCTCTGGCCGGCGCACAACCAACGTACATGCCGGTTCAAGATGGATCTCATCGGAGAGAGTTATGGCCGACATCATCCAGATCCTCGAGCAGGAAGAAATCGCCCGTCTGAACAAGACGATTCCCGACTTCGCTCCTGGCGACACCGTGATCGTCAGCGTCAACGTGGTCGAAGGCACGCGCAAGCGCGTCCAGGCCTATGAAGGCGTCGTGATCGCCCGTCGCAACCGCGGCCTGAATTCGAACTTCATCGTTCGCAAGATCTCGTCCGGCGAAGGCGTCGAGCGGACCTTCCAGCTCTACTCGCCGCTGATCGCGTCGATCGAAGTCAAGCGCCGCGGCGACGTCCGTCGCGCCAAGCTGTACTACCTGCGCGAACGCTCGGGCAAGTCGGCGCGCATCAAGGAAAAGCTGCCGGCCCGCAAGGTCAAGGCGACGGCACAGCAAGGCTGATTGCCGGCCGGCGGCGCTTGCGCACCGCCGGCATCGACACGCCATGGCCAAGCCCGGCTTCGATCCCGAACACGCCCGTCTCGTCGAGCCCGACGCGACGGGCGTGCGCATTCCGGACCGGCTGCTCACGCCCGACGCGCTGCGCGCGGTATTCGCCACGGAGCGCATCCGGACTGAGACCGCGCCCGCCGCCAACCTGATTCCCGCCGCCGTGCTGGTCGCGCTGATCCAGCGTCCGACCGGCCTGACGGTGCTGTTCACGCGCCGCACCGCGCATCTCAACGACCATGCCGGGCAGATCAGCTTTCCCGGCGGCCGCACCGATCCCGAAGACGCCTCGCCCATCGAGACCGCCTTGCGCGAAGCGCGCGAGGAAGTCGGGCTGGCCACCTCGGCGGTCGAGGTGATCGGCCAGCTGCCGCGCCACGACACCTCCACCGGCTTCGTCGTCACGCCGGTGGTCGCGCTGGTCGAGTCGGTCGAGGCCTTCACGCCCCAGCCCTTCGAGGTGGCCGAAGTCTTCGAGACGCCGCTGCACTTCCTCATGGACCCGCGCAACCACGAGCTGCGCGAACTGGCCTGGGACGAGGGCGGCGTACGCATGGCGCGACGCTTTCACGCGATGCCCTGGCACAACGACGGCGCGCGCTACTTCATCTGGGGTGCGACGGCCACGATGCTGCACGGCTTCTACTCGGTGCTGGCTGCGGAGCTGGCGCGCGGGGCGGCCTGAACCCTGCCGCTACAATCCTTCGACCCTGTCGCCAAGCCCCCGCCCATGACCTTCCTGTCCGTCGTCATCGCCTTGATCATCGAGCAGTTCAGGCCGCTGCGGTCCGACAACCTGGTGCATGACGCGGTCGCGGCGGTGATCAAGTGGATCGAGCATTCGATGAACGCCGGCGACCGGCGCCACGGCGTGCTCGGCTGGGTCGTGCTGGTGCTGCTGTTCGCCACCGTCACCGGCTTCGGCTACTGGCTGGCCTGGCTCGGCGGTCCGGTACTGCTGCTGGTGTTCGAGGTCGTCGTGCTCTACCTCACGCTCGGTTTTCGGCAGTTCAGCCATCCGTTCAGCGCCATCCAGGCAGCGCTCGATGCCGGCCAGCTCGACGAGGCGCGCGCCGTGCTCACCGCCTGGAAGCGCGAGACCGATCCCGAGTTCTCGGCCGAGCGGCTGTCGGCCGGCGAGGTGGCGCGTTCGGCGCTGCTGCGCGCGCTGCTGCTCGTGCATCGGCATGTGTTCGGCGTGTTCGTCTGGTACGTCATCCTCGGGCCGGTCGGCGCCGTGCTCTATCGCGTCACCGAAGGCGCGGCGCGGCTCTGGCACCACCCCGAGGCCGAGCGCTTCGGCGAATTCGCGCGCGGCGTGTTTGCGGTGATCGACTGGCTGCCGGTGCGCCTCACCGCGCTCGGCTTTGCCATCGTCGGCAATTTCGAGGACGCGATGTATGCCTGGCGCACCGGCAGCGCGCGCTGGGGCGATGAAACCGGCGCCATCGTCCTCGCAGCGGGCGGTGGCGCGATGGGGCTGTCGCTGGCTGGCGGCGCCGACCATCCGGTCGTGCTCGAAGCCTCGGGCGTGGCCGATGCCAGCGAAGCCGATGCCGGCCTCAAGCGCGAAGTCCGGGCCGAGCACCTCAAGGCGGCAGTCGGGCTGGTGTGGCGCGCGATGGTGCTCTGGCTGGTGCTGCTGCTGCTGTTTTCTGTCGCGATGTGGGTCGCCTGACGCGGACTTGCGCCATTCAGCGCGTGTCATCGGTGCGATTAATTGTTTTGCGTTGACAAGCCCGAAATGCTCGGGGCAGCATCCATCAATCGGCCCCCGTGTTTGAAGATGTTTTTGCGGGCGCGCTCGAATAGAACCGCGCCGCGAGGTTTATTTGTCGGCGGGTTGCCAGCATTCCTCAGACAAGCGCCGGTTCCAAACTGGCCGGTGGAATGTCCAGCCCGAATGCCGGCGGCACGCGAATCGTGATTGGCGCATTCGCGCAATTCCAGTTCCGAACCTTCCTGACATTCCTTCGGCAATTCTGCCGATCACTCCCGATTTCCTGCCTCACACTCCCTCCGAAAGGTCATGCATGAGCGACGCCATCCAGCACGTGTCCGATGCCAGTTTCGACACCGATGTCCTCAAGTCCGGCACGCCCGTCCTGGTCGATTACTGGGCCGAGTGGTGCGGTCCCTGCAAGATGATTGCTCCGATCCTTGAAGAAATCGCCAAGGACTACGACGGCAAGCTGGCGATCGCCAAGCTCAACGTCGACGACAACCAGGCCACCGCCGCCAAGTTCGGCATCCGCGGCATTCCGACGCTGATGCTGTTCAAGAACGGCGCCGTCGCCGCCACCAAGGTGGGTGCGCTTTCCAAGGCGCAGCTCACGAGTTTCCTCGAAGCCAATCTCTGATCCTTCTCGATACATCCCTCCCCGCGGGCGCCTCGCGCAGCCGGTTGCCGCCGGCTCCAGATCGCGAGTCCGGGCGCCCCACTTCCACCCCTCAATCGCTCGGCCCGGCCGAAGCTCCAGCAATGCATCTTTCCGACCTCAAGGCACAGCACGTTTCCCAGCTTCTCGAGATGGCCAACACGCTCGAGATAGAAAACGCGAATCGCCTGCGCAAGCAGGAATTGATGTTCGCGATCCTCAAGAAGAAGGCCAAGCTCGGCGAGCAGATCTTCGGTGACGGCGTGCTGGAAGTACTGCCTGACGGATTCGGCTTTTTGCGTTCGCCCGAAATGAGCTATCTGGCGAGCACCGACGACATCTACATCAGTCCGTCGCAGATTCGCCGATTCAATCTGCATACCGGCGATTCGATCGAAGGCGAAGTGCGCACGCCCAAGGATGGCGAACGCTATTTCGCGCTGGTGAAGGTCGACAAGGTCAACGACGTCACGCCCGAACAGAACAAGCACAAGATCATGTTCGAGAACCTGACGCCGCTGTTTCCGGACGAGCCGCTCAAGCTCGAACGGGACATGCGCGGGGAAGAGAACATCACGGCGCGCATCGTCGACATGATCGCGCCCATCGGCAAGGGCCAGCGCGGCCTGCTGGTGGCGAGCCCCAAGTCGGGCAAAACGGTGCTGATGCAGCACATCGCGCACGCCATCACGGCCAATCATCCCGAGGTCGTGCTGATCGTGCTGCTCATCGACGAGCGCCCGGAAGAAGTGACCGAAATGCAGCGCTCGGTGCGCGGCGAGGTCATCGCCTCGACCTTCGACGAGCCGGCCACGCGCCACGTCCAGGTGGCCGAGATGGTCATCGAGAAGGCCAAGCGCCTGGTCGAGATGAAGAAGGATGTGGTCATCCTGCTCGACTCGATTACCCGCCTCGGCCGCGCCTACAACACCGTCGTGCCCACCTCGGGCAAGGTGTTGACCGGTGGCGTGGATGCGAATGCGCTGCAACGCCCCAAGCGCTTCTTCGGCGCGGCGCGCAATGTGGAGGAGGGCGGTTCGCTCACCATCATCGCGACGGCGCTGATCGAGACCGGCTCGCGCATGGACGACGTGATCTACGAGGAATTCAAGGGCACGGGCAACATGGAAGTGCACCTCGAACGCCGTCTGGCCGAGAAGCGCGTCTATCCGGCCATCAACCTCAACAAGTCGGGCACCCGGCGCGAAGAGCTGCTGATCCCGAAGGAACTGCTGCAGAAGATCTGGGTGCTGCGCCGGCTCATCTATGACATGGACGAAATCCAGGCCATGGAATTCATCATGGGCAAGATGCGCGAGACCAAGAGCAATGCCGAGTTCTTCGACATGATGCGGCGCGGCGGCTGATACGGCGATTCGCCCGCTATAATCGGGGGCTTTTCGTCCCGGGCACGTGGCTGGCGCCGAGTGAAAGTCTTGATGTCGACGGGAAGCGGGCGGTCGGGTGACCGCAAGCGCTTCCGGACTTCCGCCAGGCCGGCGACCCAATAGCCAAGGAAAAACCCATGAAAGATGGCATTCACCCCGAATACCGCGAAGTGATCTTCCAGGATCTGTCGATGGACTTCTCGTTCAAGACCCGCTCGACGGTCCATTGCCGCGACAAGGTCACCTGGACCGACGGCAAGGAATATCCGCTGTACAAGCTGGACATCACCTCGGAATCGCACCCGTTCTACACGGGCAAGCAAAAGGTCATGGACACGGCCGGCCGCATCGACAAGTTCCGTCAGCGCTTCGGCAATCGCACCGGCAAGATCGGCGGCTGATCGCTTCCGCGTCGACCGCCGGGCCGAGGCCCGCAGCAAAAAGGCAGCCTCGGCTGCCTTTTTGTTTTTGCGCGCGATGTTGTTTCAAGGCTCGACGGCTTGATGTCGGGCAGCTTCCGCGCGACGCGACGCCGCCGCGCAATCCCGGCGCGGCATCATCCGCTGCCGCCCGTTTCCGATACCGCCATGGCCTCCCCGATTCCGTTACGCCTGACCGAAGCCGCCGCCGGCAAGCTGCCGCGCTGGGCGCTCGCCGTGATGCTCCTGGTCTATGCGCTGCCCGGCCTGTTTGGCCGCGACCCCTGGCGCGCCGACGATGCCAGCGGCTTCGGCGTGATGCTCACGATGGCGCGCGGCAGCCTCGCCGACTGGTGGATGCCGAACATCTTCGGCTCGCCGGTGCTGGGCGAGGGGCCGCTGTTCTACTGGATCGGTGCCGGCTTCATCCGGCTGCTGGGCGGCGTCATCACCGCCGACGAGGCGGCACGCGTGGCGACGCTGGTGGCCGGCGCGGGCGGCGCGGCAGCGCTCTGGTATGGCGTGTATCTGCTCGGGCGCCGGCCCGATGCCCAGCCGCAGGCGCTGGCCTTCGGTGGTCAGCCGGCGCCGCAGGCCTTTGGTCGCGCGGTCGCCGACGGTGCGCTGCTGCTGGTGCTGGCGACGCTCGGTCTGCTGGTGCGCGCGCATGAAAGCTCCCAGCCGATCGCCGGCTTTGCCTGCGCCTGTCTGGCGCTGTTCGGACTGGCGCGTTCGCTCGACCGGCCGATTGCCGGCGCACTGAGCTTTGGCGCGGCGGTCGGCGCGGCCGGCCTCACGCTGGGCTGGACCTCGGCCGCGATCTGGCCGTTTGCGGTCGCGCTCGCTGCGGCGATCTCGCCGTCGTTCCGCCGGCTCGGGCTGGCGTGGCATGCAATCGCCTGGTCGACCGCCGCCGCGCTGCTGGCGCTCTGGCTGCTGCCGCTCGCGACCCAGTTCGGCGACGCCGGGCGCGGCTGGCTCGACAGCTGGCTGCTGCAATCCCAGGCCGACTGGTGGATCGCCAGTCCGCGCCTGTGGAGCTTTTATCCGCAGAACGCGGTGTGGTTCCTGTGGCCGCTGTGGCCGATCGCGGTCTGGGGCGCCTGGGTCTGGCGTCAGCACTGGCGGCTGCCGCAGTTCGCGCTGCCGACGGCGGGGCTGTTGGCCGGGCTGCTCTACATCGGCTTTGGCCGCACGCCGGGCGACAGCGCGCTGCTGGTGCTGATGCCGGCGATGGCGATGCTCGCCGCGTTCGGCCTGCCCACGCTGCGGCGCGGCGCGTCGAACCTGATCGACTGGTTCGCGCTGATCGCCTTCACGCTGTTTGCGCTCTGGCTGTGGTTCACCTGGATGACCACGCTGTCGGGCTGGCCGCCGCGTTATGCGCTCAATCTGGCCAAGCGCGCGCCGGGCTGGGAGGGCCGGTTCTCGTTCGCCGAGCTGCTGGTGGCGGCGGCGGTCTGCGTCGGCTGGGTGCGGCTGGTGCTGTGGCGGGTGCGCGAGCAGCCCGAGGTGCTGTGGCGCAGCGCGGTGCTGTCGGCCGGCGGCATCACGCTGTGCTGGTCGCTGTTCATGACCTTTCTGTTGCCCTATGTGGACTATGTGAAGACCTATCGCCACGTTTCGGCCGAGCTGCGCACCCAGCTGCCGGCCGGCGAATGCATCCAGGCGGCCGACGTGGGCCTGCCGCAGCGCGCCTCGCTGGTCTACTTCGACGGCTATCGCATCGGTGGCAGCGAATGCGGCTGGCGCCTGCGCCACGAGAACCGCAACGCGCCGCTGGCCGCGCTCGACAAGTCGCAATGGCAGCCGGTGTGGACCGGCCGCCGGCGCACCGACCCGACCGAGCGCTTCACGCTGTACCGGCGCGTCGGCGCGCCTGCCGTCGCCGCCGCGCCGCGCCCATGACGGCGCCGGCCGAGCCGCCCTCCGCGCCGGCTGAAGCCTTGTCCGCAACAGCCGGGCAACCGCCCGAGCCTGCCCGCCCGACCCACGCGCACGCGCTCGCGCGCCTGGCCTGGCCGACCGCCATCGGCCAGCTCGCGACGATGAGCTTCGCCGTGCTCGACACGGTGATGGTCGGCCGCGCGCCGGGCCATGAGCTGGCGGCGCTGGCGGTGGGCGGCGCGGCCTACATCAGCATCTTCGTCGGGCTGATGGGCGTGGTGCTGGCCATCGGGCCGATCGCCGGCCAGCTGATCGGCGCCGGCAAGCCGCGCGAAGCGGGCGCCGAGTTCCGGCAGGCGGTGTGGCTGGCGCTGCTGCTGTCGGTGGCGGGTTGCGCAGCGCTGATGTTCCCGGCGCCGTGGATCGCCTTCGCCCAGCCCGATCCGGCGCTGGTGCCCAGGATCGTCAGCCAGCTGCACTGGCTGGCCCTGGCCTTGCCGGCCGGGCTGCTGTTTGCGGTGTGGCGCGCCTTTGCCAATGCGCTCGCGCGGCCGCGCCTGCCGATGGCGATCCAGGTGGCGGCCTTGCTGGCGCTCAAGCTGCCGCTGAATGCGGTCTTCATCTTTGGTGCCGAGCTTGGCCCGTTGAAGCTGCCGGCGCTCGGCGCGCCCGGCTGTGCGCTGGCGACGGCCATCTGCTACTGGGGCCAGTGCATCGCGGCGCTGGTCGCGCTGCGGCGGGCGCCGGCGCTGCGCGACTGCGCCATTCTCGGCGGCGGCTTCGAATGGCCGCGCCGGGCGGCGCAGCTGCGGCTGCTCAAGCTGGGGCTGCCGATGGGCGCGTCGATCCTGGTCGAGGTGACCGGCTTCACCTTCATGGCGCTGTTCATCTCGCGCTTCGGGCCGGTGGCGCTGTCGGGGCATCAGATCGTCGGCAACCTGGGCGCGCTGATGTTCATCCTGCCGTTTTCCATCGGCAATGCGACCACCACGCTGGTGGCCCAGGCCATCGGCGCCGGGCAGGCGGCCCGCGCGCGGGCGCTGGGCGTGACCGGCATGCGCGCCGGTCTGATCGGCGGGGTGGCGCTGGCCGCAGTCGTGTGGCTGCTGCGCGAGCAAATCGTCGGGCTTTACACGCGCGATGCCGAGATCGCCGCTGCCGCGCTCGCGCTGCTGCCGCTGGTCGCGCTGTTCCATGCCGGCGATGCGATCCAGTCGACCACGGCGGCGGTGCTGCGCGCGCACAAGATCGCCACCGCGCCGATGCTGGTGAACGTGTTCGCGATGTGGGGCGTGGGGATTGGCGCGGGCGCCTGGCTGGCCTTCGATCCGCAAGGGCTGCTGCCGGTGGCGGTGCATGGCGCGACCGGCTTCTGGATCGCGGCGGCGGTGAGCCTGTATGTCACGGCCGCGCTGCTGCGCCTGCTGCTCGCGGCGACCTGGCGTGCAAGGCCGGGCGCGCCGTCGGGCATCGGCCGGCGCCGCGCCGGCATGACCTGAGTCCGCTTACAGCTTGAGGAAATGCTCGCGGTAGTGGCGCAGCTCCTCGATCGATTCGCGGATGTCGGCCAGCGCGGTATGCGCCTGCGCCTTGCGGAAGCCCTCGACCACGCCCGGCTTCCAGCGCCGCGCCAGTTCCTTCAGCGTGCTCACGTCGAGGTTGCGGTAGTGGAAATAGCTTTCCAGCTTGGGCAGCCAGCGCGCCATGAAGCGGCGGTCCTGGCAGATGGTGTTGCCGCACATCGGGCTCTTGGACTTGGGCACCCACAGGCGCAGGAAGTCGAGCAGCACGCGCTCGGCCTCGTCCTCGTCCACGGTCGAGGCCTTGACCTTGTCGATCAGGCCCGAGCGGCCGTGCGTGCCCTTGTTCCAGGCGTCCATCGCGTCGAGCGCGGCGTCGCTCTGGTGCAGCACGATCACCGGCCCCTCGGCCAGCAGGTTGAGCTGGGCGTCGGTGACGATGACGGCGATCTCGAGCACGCGGTCGGTGTCGGGCGACAGGCCGGTCATCTCCATGTCGACCCAGACGAGGTTGTCGTCGTGGCGGCCGGTGACGGGCGCGGGAGCGGCGGGTGCGGCGGATTCGGTCATGGCGGCGGAGGCAGGGCGCCTCGGTGAAAGCGAACGGAGGGCGGGCGCGGCGGTGCGCGGTCCGGCAAAAGCAAACGGCCGGCCATCGGTGAGGACGGTCGGCCGTCGAAGGCGGCGGATTGTCGCATGGGCTCCACCCGCCAAACGCCCGAGCTGGCGGGCCTTCGGCGCGCGCCGCTGCGGCTCAGAACTTCACGGTCACGCCGGCGGTCAGCAGGGTGTCGGTCTTGTGCACGCCGGCCGGCACATCGCCGTTGAACTTCCAGAGCAGGCTCAGCTGCATGGCGAGCGGGCCGACCAGCTTGCTGGTCAGGCTCGATTGCAGGATGGCGCGCTGCGAGGCGTCGCCCAGGCCCGGGTAGTAGGCCAGGCTCTGCTTGAACACCGCGTTCTCCGACAGGTTGTAGGCCCAGTCGTCGCCGAGCAGCAGATCGGCGCCCTTGCGGTCCGCATTCACGATGTTGTCCTGGATCGTGTAGGCCACACCGGCATAGAAGTTGAGCTGGTTGCTCTGCTCGTTGATGACGCGCCGGCCAAAGCCGCCGCCATAGCTTTGCAGCAGCGTCAGGTCGGCGAGCGGATCGCGCTGCAGGTCGCCGGTGAGGAAGGCGAAGGTCTGGCGGTTCAGGTTCTCTTCGTAGCGCGCATTGAACATGGCGTTGTTGGCGGTGCGGGCGCCCTCGGTGCTGGCGCGCACGGCATTGGCCTTGAACAGGATGCGGTCGACCTGGGTGCTCTTCTGCGCATCGCCGTTGAAGTTGAGCTGGGTCGAGTCGTTGTTGCCGCGCGAGAAGGTGGCGCCGACGCCGAGGGTGCCGGTCCACTGGTCCTGTTCCTTCCAGTTCCAGCTGTCGCTCGGCAATGCCAGCACCTTCTCGGTCCCGGTCTGGGCCAGCGCCGGCTGGCTGGCCAGTGCGCAGCCGGTGACCAGCAGCAGGCTGGCGCTGCGCAGTACAAAACCGGCGCGCGCGGCCGGGCAGAAATTCTTCTTCATTTGGGGGATGACCTTTCGCATCGATGCCGGGGCGGAGGTGGCCCGCGGCGCACGGCAGGCGTTATCCCATGCGCCGCGGCTGGCCTCCAATGCGTTTGCGTAAAGTAACGGCACGGTGCCGACAGCAATGGCGCCGATCCGGAGTGTTCAGATGTCTTCTTCATCGTTGTTGCAGGCGCCGCAGTGGCTGGCGCTGGCGTTCTCGCTGTGCTTCATGGCGTCGTTCGGGCTGCGCCAATGGCTGGCGCTGCGCCAGATCCGCCATGTGGCGCGCCATGCCGATGCGGTGCCGGCGCTGTTTGCCGACCGGCTGCCGCTCGATGCGCATCGCAAGGCGGCGGCCTACACGGTCGCGCGGGTGCGGCTCGGCATGCTCGACGGGCTGATCGGCGCGCTGCTGCTGCTCGGGCTCACGCTGTTCGGCGGCATCGGCGCGCTGCATCTGTGGCTGCTCGACTGGCTCGGCACCGGGCTGGGGCAGCAGCTGGCGCTGGTCGGCGCGGTGCTTGCGCTCGGCTCGGCGGTCGATCTGCCGCTGGCCTGGTATCGGCAGTTCCGGCTGGAGCAGCGCTTTGGCTTCAACCGCATGACGCTGGGACTCTGGCTGGCCGATCTGGTCAAGGCCACGGCGCTCGGTCTGGTGCTGGGCGCGCCGCTGCTGGCCGCGCTGCTGTGGCTGATGAATGCCGCCGGCGAACGCTGGTGGCTCTGGGCCTGGGCGCTGTGGAGCGGCTTCAACCTGCTGCTGCTGGTCATCTTCCCGACCGTGATCGCGCCGCTGTTCAACAAGTTCGTGCCGCTCGACAACGAGGCGCTCAAGACCCGCATCGAGGCGCTGATGGCGCGCTGCGGCTTTGCCAGCAAGGGCCTGTTCGTGATGGACGGCAGCAAGCGTTCCAGCCACGGCAATGCCTACTTCACCGGCTTTGGCCGGGCGCGCCGCATCGTGTTCTTCGACACGCTGATCGAGCGGCTCGCGCCGGTGGAAGTGGAGGCGGTGCTGGCGCATGAGCTGGGCCATTTCAAGCTGCGCCATGTGACGCGGCGCATGCTGTCGGGCTTCGCCATCTCCTTCGGCGTGTTCGCGCTGCTCGGCTGGCTGGCGCAGAAGAGCTGGTTCTATCTCGGGCTCGGCGTGACGCCGATGCTCGACAGCTCGAATGCGGCGCTGGCGCTGCTGCTGTTCTTCCTCGCGATGCCGGTGTTCGGCTTTGCCTTCGGGCCGGTGGGCAGCTGGCTGTCGCGCCGCGACGAGTTCGCCGCCGATGCCTTTGCCGCGCGCCAGTCCGATGCCCATGCGCTCATCAGCGCCCTCGTCAAACTCTATGAAGACAATGCCTCCACGCTCACGCCCGACCCGCTCTACTCCGCCTGGCACGACAGCCATCCGCCCGCGCCGCTGCGCATCGCAAGGCTTGCGGCGCTGGGCGGCTGAGTGCGCGGCATGACGGCGGCCGGCGCGCTGCAAGCTCTTGCAAGCCGGAGCGCGGCATGAAGCGCGGCCGAGAAATCGCCGCCGCCGACAAGGCCGCGCGCGGCAAGCGCAGCGAAACCACCGGCGACGGCAGCCGCTTCGGCGAGGTCATCGCCGCCTACGGCCGGCACTTCCGCGTGCGCGTGGACGGCGCCGACTGGCACTGCCTCACGCGCGGCAAGAAGAGCGAGGCCGCCTGCGGCGACCGCGTGCGCGTGACGCCCCAGGGTGCCATCGACGCGGTGCAGCAGGGCGTGGTCGAGGAGGTGATGCCGCGCCGCAACCTCGTCTACCGCTCGGACCAGTTCCGCCAGAAGCTGCTGGCGGCGAATGTCGATCGCATCGTCATCGTGGTCGCGGCCGAGCCGACGTTTGCCGACGATCTGCTGTCGCGCGCGCTGGTCGCGGCCGAGAGCATCGACGTGCCGGCGCTGATCGTGTTCAACAAGGTCGAGCTGGCGTCGGCGCCCGCGGCGCGCGCGCGGCTCGCGGCCTATGCCGAGTTCGGCGCCGAGATCGTCGAGGTGTCGCTCAAGGTGGCGGCTGCCGATTCGCTCCAGGCCACGCAGCAGGCGGCGCTCGATGTGCTGTTGCCGCGTCTGGCCGGGCCGCTGCCCACGGCCGAGCTGCTGGCGGCAAGCGCAGCTGGCGCGCCGACCAATCTGGTGCTCGGCCAGTCGGGCATGGGCAAGTCGACGCTGGTGAACCTGCTGATCCCGGGCGCGGCCGCCGCGACGCAGGAGATTTCCGAGCGGCTCGACTCCGGCAAGCACACGACCACCTTCGCCCAGCTGCATCAGGCCATGCTGCCCGATGGCCGCGCGCTGCGCATCGTCGATTCGCCGGGCTTTCAGGAATTCGGCCTCGCGCATCTGACGGCCGAGGAAATCCAGAACGCCTTCCCCGAGTTCCGCCCGCATCTCGGCGGCTGCCGCTTCTACAACTGCCGGCATCTCGAGGAGCCGGGCTGCGCGGTGCTCGGCGCGCTCGCCAGCGGCGACATCACGCCGCGCCGGCATGCGCTTTATCGTCAGCTGCTGTCGGATGCCGGGCTGCTCTGACGCCGGCATCGCAGCTCATCCCGCCACCACCCGTTCACGAGGAGAACCGTCATGGCCATGGACGTCGTCGATTACGAAATCAAGGGCAACGAGATGCAGTTCGTCGAGGTCGAGCTCGACCCCGGCGAGGCGGCCATCGGCGAGGCCGGCAGCATGATGTTCATGGAAGCCGGCATCGCGATGGACACGGTGTTCGGCGACGCCTCGGGGCAGGGCGGCGGCGGGCTGTTCGGCAAGCTGCTCGGCGCCGGCAAGCGGCTGGTCACGGGCGAATCGCTGTTCACGACCGTGTACACCAACCAGGGCCAGGGCAAGCGCCGCGTGGCCTTCGCCGCGCCCTACCCGGGCAAGATCATTCCGATGGATCTCAACTTGCTCGGTGGCACGCTCATCTGCCAGAAGGACGCGTTTCTGTGCGCGGCGCGCGGCGTGTCGCTCGGCATCGCCTTCCAGCAGCGGCTGAGCACCGGCTTCTTCGGCGGCGAGGGTTTCATCATGCAGAAGCTCGACGGCGACGGTCTGGCCTTCGTGCATGCCTGCGGCACGATCGAGCGGCGCACGCTGCGCATGGGCGAGACGCTGATGGTCGATACCGGCTGCGTCGTCGCCTACACGCCGAGCACCAGCTTCGAGGTGCAGTACGTCGGCAAGATCAAGACCGCGCTGTTCGGCGGCGAGGGGCTGTTCCTGGCCAAGCTCACGGGCCCCGGCACGATCTGGCTGCAAAGCCTGCCGTTCTCGCGGCTGGCATCGCGGGTGTTCGCGGCGGCGCCGCAGCGCGGCGGCAGTCGTGAAGAAGGCTCGCTGCTGCCGGGCTTTGCTGCGGGCGGATTGCTCGGCGGCATCTTCGGCGGCGACAGCAGCGACTGAGCGCCGTCGACCGCCCGCCCTCAGCCGCCGAGGCCGTTGTCGGCCAGGAACTCGCGCAGCATCGCGGCCAGGGCGGGCTGCACGCGCGGCGCGCAATCGTTCGCCTGCCGACGCAGCAGCCCGATCGGCACGCCCGCCGCCGCCAGCTCGCCCACATGCGCCACGTACCAGCGCTCCAGCCCGGCCGGGCTGCCTTCGATGTGGAATTGCAGCGCGAGCCCGTGGCGACCGAAGGCAAACGCCTGATGCGCGTACTGCGCCGATCCCGCCAGCAGGGTTGCGCCCTTGGGCAGATCGAAGGTGTCGCCATGCCAGTGCAGCACCGGCGCATCGGCCGGCAGCGCGCGCAAGGGTGAATCGGCGCCGGCCGCGGTCAGCGTGACGGGCTTCCAGCCCAGCTCCACCCCGTTCGCGCCGGGATAGACGCGCGCGCCGAGTGCCGCCGCCATGATCTGCGAGCCGAGGCAGATGCCGATGACCGGCCGCCCGGCCAGCAGCCGCTCGCGCACGACGGCGATCTCCTCGGCCAGAAAGGGGAAGTCGTCCTGCTGGTAGACACCGATCGGCCCGCCCAGCACGACGAGCAGATCGGCCGCGCGGGCGCGCTCGGCGAAGTCGGGCCGCACGGGCACCTCGACCATGTCGATGGCGAAGCCGGCCGCTTCGAGCAGCGGGCCGAGCGCGTCGAGGTCTTCGAAGGAAACATGGCAGAGCGCGACGGCGTGGGTCATGGCGGGCGACGGGAAGAGTGGCGGGGACGGGCGCGATGTTCCCGCGGCGCGGCAGGCGCCGGCGAGCGCTTCCCGCACATGCGGGGCTGTCGGGGTCTGAGCGGTCGGCCTTGTCCGCCGCGCGGCGCCGTCCGACGGCGGCCACTGTCGGACCGGTAGGAAAACATCACCCGCCGATCTCCGCCGCGCTGACCGGCCGTCGGGCGGATGCCTCGTCGCAGGGCGGCGCAGCGCTTCCCAAACTTCAGTCGTGGCGCGCCGATGTCCGGCGGCCCGGTTGCAAGGCTGCATTCCCTGGGAGGTTCGCATGGCCATTACCGACATCGACAAGGCTTCCGTCGCAACCCAATCGCGCGCCAGGCCGGCCAAGGCGGCGTTCGATTCCAGCGTCGACGCCACGCGCGACGCAGGCAATACCGCGCTCGACGCCGCGCGCGACCTGAGCGAGAGATCGCTCGACGCCGCGCGCGACATTGGCCATCAGGCGCTCGACGCCACGAAGGAAATCGGCGACCGGACGGTCGATGCGATCGACGATCGGCCGCCTGCCGCGCCGCTGACCGGCTTCGATCCGGTCGAAGTGCAGGCCCGCGCCGACGCGCTGATCGACCAGAGCAAGGAGCGGATGGAGGCCAATGCCTCGGTCATCACGCAGGCGATGGTGAATTCCATCGAGGGCACGATGGCCGCCGGTCAGGCATTGGTGGCGAGCGCCAGCGCGGCGGCCATCGGCGCGGCGGCCGGCATGGTGACGAGCCTGACGGGCGGCGCGACGGCGCTCGACCGGGGCGTCGATGCCGCGCAAGCCGCCGGCGACGCACTGGCCGACGCTGCCGATGCGCAGGACGCGGCCATCGGCGACCGGTTCGACGATGACGCCGACGAGATCGGCGCCTCGGCCGGGGACGCGGTGGATGGCGATGACGCGCGGGTCGGCGACGACGAGCCGCAACCGGCCGTGGGCGTGAATGCGCCCCGGCGCCGGTAGGCCGGCGCAGCGCGCTCAGGCAGCCATCCGTTTGCGGTGGATGGGTGGCTGCTGTCGCGCCAACCGCCTCAGCCCGCGTCCGACCCCTTCTTGAGCCGCTTCATGAAGTCGCGGAAATGCGCCGAGAACTCGCTGAACAGCGGATGGCTGCGGTTTTCGAGCATGACCTCGCTGAACAGCTTCAGGCCGACGGCCAGCGCGGCGCCGGTGTCGGGCGCGAAGTCGCCGCGCGCCTGCATGCGTTCGACGATGGCGAGGATGTCGTCATGGTTGCCGGTTTCGAATTGCAGTGGCGCGGCATGGGTCGACGGCGCGCCCTGCGGATCGCTCAGATGCTCGACGGTGATGCGGTAGCGGTGCTGTTTCATGGGCGGCTTTCGGCGGTGAGGCTCAGTCGAAGCGATAGCCCGAAATGCGCCAGCCCATCGCCAGGTCGTCGAAGCTGTGCTTGCCCGCATCGGTGCCGGCCGCGCCGGCCACCACCATCAGCGGCAGCAGATGTTCCTCGCGCGGATGGGCATGACGCGCGAACGGCGCGGCTTCCCAGCCGGTGAGCAGGGCGTCGCGCTCGGCCGGCGGCGCTTCCACGGCGGCGGTCAGCCAGCGGTCGAATTCCTCGGTGCCCGGCACCGCGCGGCCCGGCACGCTGCCGCGCACGCGCAGGTTGTGAAAGCTCATGCCGCTGCCGGCGATCAGCACGCCTTCATCGCGCAGCGGTGCCAGCGCCCGGCCGATGGCCAGATGCAGCGCCGGGTCGAGGCTGTGGTGCAGCGACAGTTGCAGCACCGGAATGTCGGCCTCGGGCGTGACGAGCAGGAAGGGGATGAACACGCCGTGGTCGTAGCCGCGCTCGGCGTCGACATGGGCCGGAAAGCCGGCCGCGTTCAACAGCCCCGACACGCGCGCCGCGAGCGCCGGATCGCCGCTCGCCGGAAATTTCAGCTGATAGGTGTGCTCCGGAAAGCCGTAGTAGTCGTAGATGAGTTCGGGCCTGGCGGCGCCGGTGAGCGCGAGTTCGCCGGTTTCCCAGTGGCCCGAGATCACGAGGATGGCCTTGGGCTTCTCGGGCAGCGTCGCGACGAGGCCGCGCAGCCAGGCGGCGAGCTTGTCCCAGGCGTGCGGGTCGCCGGGCCAGTCCATGAAGAAGCAGGGGCCGCCGCCGTGCGGAAGGTAGACGGTCGGCTGGCGCAGCGGGGTGGACATGGCAATTTCCTTCTAACTAGAACTAAATGCGCATCATAGGGGCGACGATGCTGGATGTGGCGTGGCCGTCGCGGCTGGTTTCACCTGCGCATTCCGGCCATGGCAAGCGGCGTTTTCGGACCGGTTGGCGGTGCCGAAAGGGCTGGGTCGCCGGGTCGGATACAATCGCCAGCGGTGGGCCCCCTCGCATTGGAGCGTCGTGAACCTGGTCAGGTCGGGAACGAAGCAGCCACAGCGATTACCTTCAAGTGCCGAGGACAAGGCTCACCACCCTCTTCCCCCCGCAGTTCCGCAGCGCCGCAGCAGTTCACCCGGCCGCCACTCCCCCAGCACCGCATGAGCTATCTCGTTCTGGCCCGCAAGTACCGTTCGCGCAATTTTGCGGAGGTGGTGGGCCAGGAGCATGTGGTGCGCGCCCTGAGCCATGCCCTGGAGCAGAAGCGGCTGCATCACGCCTGGCTGTTCACCGGTACGCGCGGCGTCGGCAAGACCACGCTGTCGCGCATCCTGGCCAAGGCGCTTAACTGCGTGGGCGCCGACGGGCAGGGCGACATCACGCCCGAGCCCTGCAATGTGTGCGAAGCCTGCCGCGCGATCGACGCCGGCCGCTTTGTCGACTATGTGGAAATGGACGCGGCGAGCAATCGCGGCGTCGAGGAAATGACGGCGCTGCTCGAACGCAGCGTCTATGCGCCGACCGCCGCGCGCTTCAAGGTCTTCATGATCGACGAAGTGCACATGCTGTCGAACCACGCCTTCAACGCCATGCTGAAGACGCTGGAGGAGCCGCCGGCGCACCTGAAATTCATCCTGGCCACGACCGATCCGCAGAAAGTGCCGGTCACGGTGCTGTCGCGCTGCCTGCAGTTCAACCTCAAGCAGATGCCGCCCGGGCACATCGTCGAGCATCTGGGCAATGTGCTGCGCGCCGAGCGGATCGACTACGAGCCGAATGCGCTGCGGCTGCTGGCGCAGTCGGCGCACGGCTCGATGCGCGATGCGCTGTCGCTGACCGATCAGGCGATTGCCTATTCGGCCGGGCCGGTCGGCGAGGCGGTGGTGCGCGCGATGCTGGGCGCCATCGACACCGGCTATCTGGTGCGCATCGGCGAGGCGCTGCTGGCCGAGGACGGCGCGGCGTTGATGGCGATCGCGGGCGAGATGGCCGAGCGCTCGGTCGGCTATGGCGGCGCGCTGCAGGAGCTGGCGCTGCTGTTCCAGCGCATCGCCATCGCGCGCACGGTGCCGGCGGCGCTGCCCGATGACCTGCCCGAGGTCGACGACATCCGCCGGCTCGCCACGGCCTTCGATGCGCAGGAAGCGCAGCTGCATTACGACATCGCCATCCGCGGCCGGCGCGATCTGCCGCTGGCGCCGGATGAGCGCGCCGGCTTCGAGATGACGCTGCTGCGCATGCTGGCGTTCCGGCCGGCGCGGCTGGGCGAGCCGGCTGCGGCGGGCCCGGCGCCGGCCGATGCCGGCAAGGCGCTGGCGGCGCTGAAGGCGAGCGTGGGTGTGGCGCCGCGCGCCGCCGCTGCGCCGGTGGCCGCGCGCCCGGCCGTGCCGCCGGCAGCGCCCCTGGTGGCGCCTGCGCCGGCGGTCACGACGGTGGCGCGGGTCGAGGCGCCGGTGCCGGTTGCGCCGACCGCGCCGCCGGTCGAGGCAGCGCCCGCCGCTGTCACGCCGCCCGCCGATGCCGGCATCCCCTTCGATCCGCCCTATGTCGAACGCGTGCCGGCAGCCGATGCGGCGCCGCGCGTGGCCGAGCCGCCGCCGCGCGTCGCCGCGATCGCGACGCCGACGGCCAGCCCCGTTGCCGCCAGCCCGGTCGCGCGGCCCGCCGCCGATGCCGCCAGCGCGCGCCCGTCGAGCGCCAATGCGCGCGCCGCACTCGATCTGCTCAAGGGGCGCGGCAGCAACGCGGCTCCGCGCTGTCCGGCGCCCGTGCCGGTTGCAGCGGCCGTCGAGCCGACCGCATCCGCCAGCGCCGCCGAGCGCCAGTCGCTGCCGCCTGCGCCTGCCGCGACCGCGCAGCCGCAACCGGCACCCGCGCCGCAGCCATCGCTCGCCAGCGCCCGTGCCGGCGCAGCCCAGCCATCGCCCGTCCGCGCAGCCCAGCCGACGCCCGCCGCGGCACCGCGCCCGGCCGCACCGCCGGCAGCCGACGATGACGGCCCGCCGCCCTTCGACGACGACGACCCCGGCTATGACGACTACGCCGATCCCGGCGGCCCCGAGCCCGAGTTCATGCCCGACTTCGCGCCGGCCGACTATGCCGACGGGCCCGACGCCGGCCCGCGTCCGGCCCGCCGCGCCGGCAACGGAGCCGATCACGGCGCATCCGCCGACGACCGCCGCAGCGGCCCTTCCGCCAGGGCCACCCGCGCACCGGCACCCGCCATCGCACCGCTCGTCGCCATCGACGACTGGCCCAGCTATGCCGCCAGCCTCGATCTCAAGGGTCTGCCGCGCGAGCTTGCGCGCCAGACCGAGCTGATCCACATGGAAGGCGACACGCTGCGGCTGCGCATCGAGAATCCGGCGCTGGCCGAGCCCGCCATCGTCGCCCGCCTCGTCGCCGCGCTGCGCGAACGCTCGGGCCAGACGCTCAAGCTCAACATCGAGGCCGGCACCGTCACCGACAGTGCCGGCATCCGCCGCCTCGTCGCCGATGCCGAACGCCAGCGCGAAGCCGAGGACGGCTTTCTCGCCGACCCATTCGTCAAGACCCTGCTCGAACACGGCGCCAGCATCGTGCCCGGCTCGATCAAACCTTTGGAGGAATCGAAATGATGAAGAACCAGATCGGCCAGCTCATGAAGCAGGCCCAGCAGATGCAGGACAACATGAAGAAGATGCAGGACCAGCTCGCCGACATCGAGGTCGAGGGCCAGTCCGGCGCCGGTCTGGTCAAGGTCGTGGCCACCTGCAAGAACCAGATCCGCCGCATCACCATCGACCCGAGCCTGGTCGGCGAGGACCGCGACATGCTCGAGGATCTGGTCACCGCCGCCGTCAACGACGCGCTGCGCAAGGCCGAAGCCACCGCCAGCGAAAAGATGTCGGGCCTGACCGCCGGCCTGCCGCTGCCGCCCGGATTCAAGCTCCCGTTCTGATGCGCCTGCGCGCCATCCGCCGCCGCCCGGCGCGCGCCTGATGGCCGCCGGCATGTCGCCCACGCTGGCGGCGCTCGTCGAGGCGCTGCGCGTGCTGCCGGGCGTCGGCCCGCGCTCGGCGCAGCGCATGGCCTATCACCTGCTCCAGCACGATCACGAAGGCGCGGCCCGCATCGCGCGCGGCATCGACGCGGCGCTCGCCGCCGTGCGCCATTGCGCGCTCTGCCACACCTTCACCGAAGACGAGATCTGCGAAACCTGCGCCTCGCCGGAGCGCGACCGCAGCCAGCTCTGCATCGTCGAGGCGCCGGCCGACCAGTCGGCGATCGAGCAGACGCGCAGCTATCACGGCCTGTATTTCGTGCTGCTCGGCCGGCTCAGTCCGCTCGACGGCATCGGCCCCAACGATCTGCAACTGGCCCAGCTCATCGACCGCGCCACCGACGGCACGGTGACCGAGGTGGTGCTCGCCACCAGCTTCACCAACGAGGGCGAGGCCACCGCGCATTACATCGGCGCGCTGCTCAAGGCGCGCGCGGCCGAGAAGGGCCTCGCGCTGCGCGTGTCGCGGCTCGCGCGCGGCGTGCCGGTCGGCGCCGAGCTCGAATACGTCGATCTGGGCACCATCGCCCAGGCGCTGGTCGACCGGCGCTGACGCGATCCTGTTTCAGTTGACCGGCCGGCTTGACGCTGGCGGTGCCGCACGCGAGCTTGAAGCTCCGTCACCGCTCCCGGCCTGCCAATGGATGCCTTGTTGTCGCGCCTGCGCGGCAGTTTCGACCGCTTTCTGCAAACCCATCGGCTGAGCCAGCATTTCGGCGGTCATCTGCCGCTGTCGCTGCCGCTGGTGGGCGACTGGATGGCCGGGCAGGCGCGTGCTGCCGCCGATGCGCCCGGTCGTGCGGCCACGGCGCCCGCGCCAGCCGCCACCGCGCCAACCGGCCCGGCGGCGCTCCCGGCCGATGCCGAGCTGCTCGCCGCAGCCGCCACCGCGCCGGCCGATCTCCTCGCCCGGCTGGCCAGCCGCGCCGACGGCCTGAGCGATGCCGAAGCCGCCGCCATCCGCGCGCGCTGCGGCCCGAACATCGTGCTGCACGAGCCGCCGCTGCCGGCCTGGCGCCATCTGTGGCTGTGCTATCGCAACCCGTTCAACCTGCTGCTCAGCATGCTGGCGCTGGTGTCGTGGCTGACCGACGACCTGCGCGCCACGGTGGTCATCGGCGCGATGGTGCTGCTGTCGGTCGGCATCCGCTTTGTGCAGGAAGGCCGCAGCCAGCGCGCCGCCGATGCGCTGAAGGAGCTGGTCGGCAACCGCGCCTGCGTGCTGCGCCGGGCCGATGACGCGACCGCTGCCGCGCCGGCCTCGGCTGCCGTAACCACCACAGCAGCCGCGCCGCGCCGCATCGACCTGCCCATCCGCGACCTCGTCCCCGGCGATGTGCTGGTGCTCGCCGCCGGCGACATGGTCCCGGCCGACGCGCGCCTGCTCACGTCGAAAGACCTGTTCGTCAGCCAGGCCGCGATGACCGGCGAATCGCTGCCGGTGGAGAAGTTCGCGCACGGCCGGCCGCATCCGGTCACCGGCGAGCCGACACCGCCGGTGCAGGCCGCCGAAGTCGCGCTCGATGCCGATGCGCTGGTCTTCATGGGCAGCAACATCGTCAGCGGCACCGCCACGGCGGTGGTCGTCGCCACCGGCGGCCGCACGCTGTTCGGCGCGCTCGCCCGCAGCGCCGGCGCCACGCGGCGCGAGCCCACTTCCTTCGAGACCGGCGTCAATCGCGTGAGCTGGCTGCTGATCCGCTTTGCCGCCGTGATGGTGCCGCTGGTGTTCGTCATCAACGGCCTGCTGCACCGCGACTGGCTGGAGGCCTTTCTGTTCGCGATCTCCATCGCGGTCGGTCTCACGCCCGAGATGCTGCCGATGATCGTGACCGCCACCCTCGCGCGCGGCGCGGTGCGCATGGCCGGGCGCAAGGTGGTCGTCAAGCGGCTCGACGCGATCCAGAACTTCGGCGCGATGGACGTGCTGTGCACCGACAAGACCGGCACGCTCACGCAGGACCGCATCGTGCTGGAGCGGCATGTGGACGCGCTCGGCCAGCCCGATCCGCTGGTGCTGGAGCTCGCCTATCTCAACAGCCATTACCAGACCGGCCTGCGCAACCTGCTCGACGTGGCGGTGCTCGACCACATCGACGTCGGCGAGCGGCTCAAGCTCGACGCCGACTACCGCAAGGTCGACGAGATTCCGTTCGACTTCGAGCGCCGCCGCATGAGCGTGATCGTGGCCGAGCGCGAGCATCACCATGAGCTGATCTGCAAGGGCGCGCTCGACGAGGTGCTGGCGCTGTGCAAGGGCGTGCACAGCCGCGACGGCGAGGTGGCGCTCGACGCCGACTGGCAGCGGCGCATCCGTGCCGTGGCCGGCGCGCTCAACGAGGACGGCCTGCGCGTGGTGGCCGTGGCCATGAAGGAAGTGCCGCCCGAGAAGGAGGTCTACGGCGTCGCCGACGAATGCGAGCTGACGCTGATGGGCTACATCGCCTTTCTCGATCCGCCCAAGGACAGCGCCGGCCCGGCGCTCGCGGCGCTGGCCGCCAACGGCATCGCGGCCAAGGTGCTGACCGGAGACAACGCGGTGGTCGCGCGCAAGGTTTGCCGCGACGTGGGGCTGACCTTGCACGGCACGCTGCTCGGCCCCGAGGTCGATGCGCTCGACGACGCGGCGCTGGCGGTCGCGGTCGAGGCCAACACGCTGTTCGCGCGCCTGGCGCCGGCGCACAAGGAGCGCATCGTCCGCGCGCTGCGCGCCAACGGGCATGTGGTCGGCTTCATGGGCGACGGCATCAACGACGCGCCGGCCATCCACGCGGCCGACATCGGCATCTCGGTCGATACCGCCGTGGACATCGCCAGGGAAGCGGCCGACATCATCCTGCTGGAGCGCAGCCTGCTCGTGCTCGCCGAGGGCGTGGTCGAGGGCCGGCGCGTGTTCGCCAACATGCTCAAGTACCTGCGCATGACCGCCAGCTCCAACTTCGGCAACGTGCTGTCGGTGCTGGTGGCGAGCGCCGTGCTGCCCTTCCTGCCGATGCTGCCGATCCAGCTCCTCACGCAGAACCTGCTCTACGACCTGGCGCAGACGGCCATCCCGTTCGACAACGTGGACGCCGACCAGACCGCCACGCCGCAAGCCTGGAATGCCGATGATCTGGGCCGCTACATGCTGTTCTTCGGCCCGCTCAGCTCGGTGTTCGATCTCGCCACCTTTGCGCTGATGTGGTGGGTGATCGGCGCCGGGCTCGACCATGCCTCGGCCGGCTTCATCGAACTGTTCCGCTCGGGCTGGTTCATCGAGGGGCTGCTGTCGCAGACGCTCATCGTCCATCTCATCCGCACGCGCGGCCGGCCGTTCATCGACAGCCGGGCGGCGCCGGCGGTGATTGCCGCGTCGGTCGGCGTGGCGGCGCTCGGCATCTTTCTGGCGATGGGGCCGTTCGCCGGCGACTTCCGGCTGACTGCGCTGCCGGCGGCGTATTTTCCGTGGCTGATCGCGGTGCTGCTGGGTTACGCCGCGCTCGTCCAGTTCATGAAAGGCCGCTACGCGACGGCCGAATCGCGCCGCCGAGCGCAGCCAAAGGAAAAGCCATGACCGACGCCTCCTCCGCCCTTGTCGTCGCCGACGACGCCATCGACTACCGCGCCATCCTCGACCCGCTGGCCGAGAGCGTGCTGCGCTTCTGGTTCATCGAGACCGGGCCGGACGGCTGGTTCCTGAGCTCGCCGCCCTTCGACGATGCGATCCGCGCCCGCTTCGGCAGGCTGCATGCGGCGGTCGCCGCCGGCGAATGCGAGCACTGGCGCCATCACCCGCGCGGCCGGCTCGCCGAGGTGATCGTGCTCGATCAGCTGTCGCGCAACATGTTCCGCGACACGCCGGCCGCGTTTGCCTTCGACGGACTGGCGCTGGCATTGGCGCAGGAAGCGGTGCGTCAGGGCGACGACCGCAAGCTCGGCGCACGCGAACGCGAATTCATCTACATGCCCTACATGCATTCCGAATCGCGCCGCATTCATGAAGAAGCGGTGCGGCTGTTCAGCCAGCCTTTCCTCGAAACCCGGCTGTACTGGGAAAAGAAGCACAAGGCCATCGTCGACCGCTTTGGGCGCTATCCGCATCGCAATGCGATTCTGGGCCGCGAATCGACCGAAGAGGAAATTGCATTCCTCAAATTGCCGGGGTCTGGGTTTTGAAGTTGAAGTTTGAGTTCTCGGCGTCAATGACGCCGTTTTAATTTTGCATGAAAAGGATGGATGTAAATGGAAGCTGGCAAGCGCACAATCAACGACATTTTCAATCAGAACAAAATTCTGGAAATACCGTTTTTTCAACGTTCTTATGTATGGGATGAGGATCAGTGGGAGCGGTTTATTTCAGACATGGAGTTCGTGTCGCACAACAACAAGCCCTATTTTCTTGGATCGGTCATTCTCAAACAGCAGCAAACCAACTCTGGGCAAAGCGTTGGCGACAAGCGAACGTTGATCGATGGGCAACAACGGCTCACCACAATGAATATCGTATTCAAAGTGCTTGCTCTGAAGTTGAACAATTTTTATCTGGAAAGCTTGTTCAGGTTGCCGATGCAAAACAATGAAATCGCTTTGCAGCATAGTCGAAACGATGTTGTCGATTTCCGTCTTGTGATGAACGCATCTTCGCTTGATTTGCTAAAGGGTGAGGGAAATGTCATCAGGGCATTCAACTATTTTACGCAACATCTCGATGCCTCGCAGATCAATCCGCAAAATCTTTTGACGAATCTGATGTTTGTTGGGGTCGATCTCGGGCATGGGGATGATGAGCAGCAAATTTTCGACACTATCAATTCACTTGGGGTGAAGCTCACCACAGCCGAGCTTCTGAAAAATCATCTTTTTGGGAAAGAGGATATTGAGCGTTACGTGCAGTATTGGGAAGGCGTGTTTGAAAGCAACGAAGAGGTTCGAAACTACTGGAACACTGAAATTTTTGCAGGACGTTTTCAGCGGAGCTTTCTTGACTTATTCCTGTATTCCTATCTTCAGATCAAGGTGCAGGATGCAAGGCTATCGATTCGCGCAGAAGACAAGATTGAATTTACGAAGATGGAGGGCTTGTTCGAATCATATAAGCAACTGATTCTCAAGTATCGAATCGACAAAGTGGAGTTGATCGCAGAGTTGAAGGAATACGCGCTGATATTTTCGGGCAATTTCGATGCCGATGTTGTCAACCGTGATCTTTCCGGCGCTTCAGGTATCGAGCGGGTCAATGCGATCATTTTTGGCCTTGAAACCACGACACTGATACCTTATGTGCTTTACGTCCTCAAGAACGTTGAGGACGTGGCGGAGCGAGAGGCCATTTTCAGCTATTTGGAATCTTATGTGATGAGGAGAATGGTTTGTCACGAGACCACCAAAAATTACAATCAAATATTTTCCGATCGCCTGATTTCGAATTCAATCCTGTCGAGGGATGCCATCAAGGATTTCATCAATGATCGGTCAGATAAGATTGGATTCATGCCGACAAACGATGAAGTTGTTAAGGGCTTCAAGGAGTCAAAGCTGGTCAACAAGCAGGCAGCAGGCATTCTCTATTTCATCGAAACCAAGATCAGGAATCGCAGCTATCACTCAACTGCTATGGCTGGGCTGGACCACTATAGTCTTGAACATGTCTTGCCGAAAAAGTGGAAAAACAACTGGCCGGCTGTGGCGACTGAAAAGGAACGCGATTTTCGCAATCGGCAGCTTTTGACGCTGGGAAATTTGACCATCATTCCGGTATCGCTGAACTCCTCCATTCGTGATGCCGCATGGAATATCAAGAAAATCGGCAAGGGCGCCACAAAGGGCTTGGACCATTACGCTGCTGGCTTGGACACATTCTCGGAGTATTTGAAGTGCGCAGAATGGAATGAAGCGGTGATTGAACGGCGCAGTGAATTTCTGGCTGAAAAAGCAAATTTGATCTGGCAGTGCTGAAACGTCTCGATGCAGGCGGTTGGCACCGGGAGTCCATTTGGCAACCGGCGCTGTCTGCTGGGTGACGTAAAGCCCGCTATCGACAGTCGACAACGGGCCTGCGTCATCTTTGCCGACTGGCGTCTCTTGAGGGTCAATCTGCCACCAGTGGCGCTATTGCGAATTCATCAAGTTGAGAGAGTCATCATGAAAGTTGCTGTCCGCGCCGCCACATTGAATGATGTGCAAATTTGCCTGGCATTCGAGGAGAAGGATGAGTTCGGCCGAAAAACGAAACTCGATGAAATCATCGTTTCAAGCAGCATCGCTCGCGAAAGCATTTTCTTGGCAGAGCAAGATGGCAATGCAATCGGCTATGCATCGTTGAACTTTTTGTATGTCTCAAAAATTCCGCTTTTGACTTGGTGGTATGTCAATCCGGAATCACGAGGTCAAGGAACAGGTTCATTGCTGATGCACTCGATAGAGAACTGGCTTGCTTCGCTTGGCTTCGATCATCTTCTGATCTCGGCATGTCGGGAACTGGAAATCGCTCGGCATCGGGCCGCAGGACTGGAAGAGATCGGAGCCCTCAGGCTTGGCCCGGGTGAAATGGAATTCTTCTTCAAAAAGTCGATTGCACCAGCCAATATTGCAATGACTGCTGCTGAAGCCTGTTGAAAATTTGATTGATTGGCGCGGGATGGTCGCGCGAGGCAGCAAGCACTTATGGTTGCGAAATAAATTGATATTTCAATGCAAACCAGGCCTTGCATTTTGTCCGCAGAGCCTGGGGTGTAGCTCAAACTGGCGCCAGTCAGGCGCCGGCCGCAATCAGCGCGGAAACTGCTTCAGTTCCTTCATGCTCGCGTTGCCGACCCAAACCTGCACCATCTTGCCAAAGCGCACAAAGATGCTTTCCTGCACATAAGGCAGGCCGTGCGCTTCGCAGATGCGTTTGATTTCCGGCTGGAATTGCTGGTACTTCAGCATTGGGATATCCGGAAACACATGATGCTCGATCTGGTAATTGAGCCAGATCTGCGAATGATCGCAGGCATCGCCACCGGTATGGTAATTGGCCGAGCCCAATACCTGATGGGCGTAAAACTCTTCTTTATTGCGGATGTGATAGTCGAAGCGATAAAGATCGCTGCCGGTGTGATTGGGGCCGATCACCATGAAGGAATGCACATTCAGCATTGCCTCGGCAATCAGCTTGTTGGCCAGCACGCAAAGCGCCACGCTCGTGCCAAACGGCAGAAACAGCAGCGGCTGCACGACGAAATGAAATAGCCCGTAAGGCAGATAGCAGGCAGTCCAGAGCTTGCGCACATGCGGATTGCCAAAGCGGAACAGGTCGCGCACCGTGAGTGCGCCACGCTTGTCGTCGCCGGCCGGCTTGTCGATGCGCTCGGGATTGATGACGCTGATGGTATTGGGCGCGTAATAGGTAAAGCGCCAGGTCAGCGCGGTGGCGGCCACCAGCGCGTACTTGAATATCTTGGGTACCTTGGCCTCGCGCACGAATTGCACATTGCGCTCGATGAGGTCGGGGTCCTTTTCTTCACCGGTGTAGTAGTGGTGAAGAATGTTGTGCTCGTAATGCCAGGCGTCCGGATGAATCCAGTCGAACCAGTCGATGAAACGCCGCCGGCCCCGGGCAAATACCTTGCTGGTGTAACGCGGCGCCACGCCGGGCACCTTGTCGTAGCCGCGATGCAGGATGTGATGTGCGAGCAGCCAGCGCGTCAATTGGCCAAAGCTCAACAGAAACGGCGTGACCGGATTGGGAAACATCCAGATCGTGGCATAGCCGGCAATCGACGCCATCCAGCCGCGCCGCTCGATCTTCTTGAGGTGCGCGAGATCGTCGGCACCCAATTGCGCATTGATCCGGTCGCGCAGCGCTTCGAGCTGGCTGCGAAATGAGGCGGCATCGAATTTGCCCGGCTGCGATTGGCGCTCGGGGCCGTCGCTGCGAATGTCGTCGATCGTCAAGGCTTGCGGCTTGCGCGTGCCCATCCAGCGATCGGTCAGGCGGCGAAACAGCGTGGTCAGCGGGCCGGCGCCGGCCACGAAGGGGCCGATGCCCGCAAAGGGCAGGGAGTTCTCGACGTCTTTTGTCATTTGGGGCTTTGGCGGCGCCGGCCTGAGAGCGCGGCACCGTGAGGGACTGGACCGGTGACGCGGCTTGGGCGTCAGGCCAGAACGGTGGAATCGGCGGGGGACAGCGGTTGGTGCGGGTTGTGCACGCCGGCGGACGAGCCCGGCGCGGGAAAATCAAGAGCCGTTGCAAATTGCAGCGGCGGATTCTGCGTGAGAACCGCTGGCCGCGGGTGAATACCACTTCACGATCGGTGTGCTGTGCAGCGCTGCCGGCGCGGGATTTGCCCGGCGTCTGATCGGTCGCAAGCCGGTGGCAGGGATTGCCTGCGCCGGCGTTGCGATTTGCGGGTCGATCAGTCCACTTCCGTCTGTGCCGCGCTGGCGACTTTCTCACGCGGCACCGGCGCCAGCTGGGCGAACACCCAGGCCGATGCGCAGGTAATCAGCCCAACGCAGACGAAGGTCGCGTGGAAGGCATCGAGCGTGTGCGCGGCGACCGCGCCGGCTGCGGCGGTCACGCTGGCGCTGGCCAGTTCGGCGTCGGCAGCGTTGCCGGCGGCAGCGGCGGCTTGCGCGCCGTACTCGTCGCCGAAGGCCGCGAGCAGCGCGCCGGCCACGGCCACGCCCAGGCTCATCGACAGCATCATCACCATCGACAGCAGGCTGTTGCCGCTGCTTTTCTGCTCGCTGCGCAGGTCGAGCAGGGTGATGGTGTTCATGGCGCTGAACTGCATCGAGTTGACCGCGCCGAAGAAGGTGAGCTGCACCAGCCGCAGCCACATCGGCTGCTCGGCCGAGAACAGGCCGAAGCTGGCGATGGCAGCGCCCACCATCAGCGTGTTGCCGATCAGCACGCGGCGGTAGCCGAGGCTGCCGATGATGGTCGTGGCGTAGCGCTTGACGGCCATGGCCGCGAGCGCGGTCGGAATCATCATCAGGCCCGATTCCATCGGCGAATAGCCCAGGCTCACCTGGAGCAGCAGCGGAATCAGGAAGGGCATGCTGCCGGCGCCGATGCGCGCGAACAGATTGCCGATCAGGCCGACGCTGAAGGTATTGGTCTCGAACAGGCTGAGCGCGAACAGCGGCTGCGGCCGGCGCGCCGCATGCAGCCAGTAGCCGGCCAGCGCGGCCAGGCCCATGAACAGCAGAATCATCACCGTGGCGCGGCGCATGCCCAGCTCGCCCAGGCCGTCGAGCGAGATCGAGATCGACACCATGCTCACCGCCAGCAGCGCAAAGCCGGGCAGATCGAACGGCGGGTTGTCTTCAAGCCGGCCGCTCGGCATGGCCTTGGCGGCGGCGATGGCGCCGATCAGCCCGACCGGCAGGTTGATGAGGAAGACCCAGTGCCAGGACACTGCCTGCGTGAGCCAGCCGCCCAGCGTGGGCCCGATGAGCGGCCCGACCAGCCCCGGAATCGTCACGAAGCTCATCGCGGCCAGAAAGCGTTCGCGTGGCACCACGCGCAGCACCGCCAGCCGGCCTACCGGCATGAGCAGCGCGCCGCCGATGCCTTGCAGCACCCGCGCGGCCACCAGCTGCCACAGCGCCTGCGACAGCGCACACAGCAGCGAGCCGAGCGAAAAGATGCCGATCGCGCAAAGAAACACGGGCCGGATGCCGAAGCGGTCGGCGATCCAGCCCGAGGCGGGAATCAGCATGGCGGTGGTCAGCGAATAGCCGATGACCACCGACTGCATGCGCAGCGGGCTTTCGCCCAGGCTGCGCGCCATCGCGGGCAGGGCGGTGTTGACGATGGTCGTGTCGAGCGCCTGCATGAAGAAGCTGGCGGCCACGACCCACAGCAGCAGGCCCAGCGATGGTTCGCGCTGCATGCCGGGCTCAGTTCGAGCCGGTCAGCAGTTCGAAGTGCTCCACCACGGGCGGCGCCGCGAAGAACGGGCCGACGATGGCGCGCCAGTCCTGGAAGGCCGGCGATTCGCGGAAATCGACGGTGTGGTTTTCGAGCGTGGCCCAGCGGATCAGCAGCAGATAGCGCTCGGGCGACTCGACGCCCTTCTGCACCTGATAGCCAAGAAAGCCGGTGGCCTTGGCGATGACGGTTTCCACGCCGTGCTTGATGGCGGCGTCGAATTCAGCCTGGCGGCCGGGTTGAATGCGCAGGTCGGCGACTTCGAGAATCATGGATTGCTGTCCAGACAGTGATCGGGCTGGCGAGGTTAGCAGCCCACCCCGCGTGGCAGGCAAGCGGGCTTGCAAATCGAGTGGCCTTGTCGCGATTGCGCCGGTATGCAAATTGCAGACGGTGGGGGCGTCCGTCGATTTGCCATCCAAGGAGCTACAGAGATGGGTGAACTCGTCCCCGCCGTCACCGGGCGCAGGCCCGGCATTCCCGTCGCCGCCTTCAAGGAGGTGTACCGCACCCAGGCCGTCGAGTCCGCGCTCGGCGAACTGGCCGATGGCGCCAACGACAATCTGCGCTCGGTCTACGAACGCATGCTCAAGGCCGGCGGCCAGCGCTTCTCGGTCAAGCCGGCCTCGCTGCCCGACATGGACCCGCTCTATGACGAGCTGCCCAACTTCGGCGAAGTGCTCGACGACATCCGCAAGCAGGTGGCGCTGTGCGTCGGCACCGATGACCGGCTGGAGCTGACGCCGATGCTGCTGCTCGGCGATCCGGGCATCGGCAAGACGCACTTTGCCAAGCGGCTGTCGGGGCTGCTGAGCACCGGCTACGGCTTTGTCGGCATGAGCTCGCTGACGGCGGGCTGGGTGCTGTCGGGTGCGTCGAGCCAGTGGAAGAACGCCAAGCCGGGCAAGGTGTTCGAAACACTCGTGCATGGCGACTACGCCAATCCGGTGATGGTCATCGACGAGATCGACAAGGCCGGCAGCGACGGCCAGTACGACCCGCTCGGCGCGCTCTACTCGCTGCTGGAGATCGACACCGCGCGCGAGTTCGTCGACGAATTTGCCGAGGTGCCGATCGATGCCGGCGAGGTGATCTGGGTCGCGACGGCCAACGATGCGCGCGCGATTCCCGAGCCCATCCTCAACCGCATGAACGTCTACGAGATCGCCGCGCCCGATGCCGAGGCGGCACGGCGCATCGCCCAGGCCATCTACCGCGAGATCCGCGAATCGCACCGCTGGGGCGACGCGTTTCCGCCCCGGCTGGCCGACGATGCGCTCGACAAGTTCGCGCGCGTGGCGCCGCGCGAGATGCGCCGGCTCATGACCGGCGCCTTCGGCAACGCCCGGCTGGCGCGGCGCGACGAGATCGCGCCGGACGACATCGAGACCGAGCGCGGCGTGAAGAAGGCGCGCATCGGCTTCTGAGCGCGCCGGCGCTCAGGCCGCCTTGTCGATCTTCTCGGCCTTGTCGACCAGCGTCACGCCCTGCAGCAGGCCGTCGCGGATCACGCTGCGTACCGCGGCGCTGACCGCCTCGATGGCCTGCGGCCGGGTAAAGCTCTTGCGCCAGGCGATCACCACGCGGCGATCCGGAATCGGCGCCTCGAACGGCACATAGCGGATCAGCGGGTCCTGCCCGTTGAGCGCCAGCGAGGTCTGCGGCAGCACCGTGATGCCGAGCCCCGACGCGACCATGTGGCGGATGGTTTCGAGCGAGCTGCCCTCGAAGCTGCGCTGGATGCCGTCGCCGCCGCTGCTGAGATGCGAGAACTCGGGGCAGATGCCGATCACCTGATCGCGGAAGCAATGGCCGGCGCCGAGCATGAGCATGGTTTCGTTCTTGAGCTCGGCCGCCGTCACGCTCTTGCGATGGGTCCAGGCGTGGTCGCGCGGCAGGGCGACGATGAAGGGCTCGTCATAGAGCGCCTCGGTGGCCAGGCTGTTGTCGGGCAGTGGCAGCGCCAGGATCGCGGCATCGAGCTCGTTCTGCTTGAGCAGCTCGATCAGCCGCACGGTGAAGTTCTCCTGCAACAGCAGCGGCATCTGCGGCACCGAGTCGATGATGCGGCGCACCAGGGCGGGCAGCAGATAGGGCGCGATGGTGTAGATCATGCCGAGCCGCAGCGGCCCGGCGAGCGGATCGCGGCCCTGGCGCGCGATCTCCTTGATGGTCGCGGTCTGGTCGAGCACCTGGCGCGCCTGGGCGACGATGCGCTCGCCCACGGCGGTCAGCGTGACCTCGTTGTTGCCGCGCTCGAAGATCAGCACGTTGAGTTCGTCTTCCAGCTTCTTGACCGCGACCGACAGCGTGGGCTGGGACACGAAGCAGGCTTCGGCGGCGCGGCCGAAATGGCGCTCGCGCGCCACGGCGACGATGTATTTCAGTTCGGTGAGTGTCATGACTATTACGCGCGAAAATTTGATAGGGCTAGGCTAGCACCTATCGCAATCGCATGTGCGGCCGCTTCGGCCAGCGGCATCAGCTGGCGATGCTGGCCTCGACCGAGCGCAGCGCGCGTGCGCTGAGTTCGTCGCCGTCGATCAGCCGCAGCTGGCGCAGTTGCAGCTGCTCGCGCAGCAGCAGCGGCGTGTACGAGACGGCGGCGCTGCCCGAGCGGTCGGTGAACAGATAGAGCGAGCGCAGCGGGCTGATCCAGCGCAGCCGCAGCAGCGTGCGCTGGCCGGCGTCGAGCCGCTCGACCCAGTCGCCGCGCTGCAATTGCGCCAGCCAGGCGTCGGCATCCGCGGGCGTGGCCGGCGCGATGTTGAGCGTGCGGTTGTGGGTCCAGGGCTCGGGCACGGTGAGTTGCAGCCGGGCCTGCTCGGCGCCGGCACGCACCCGGCCGGGTTCGATGGCCGGCGTGGCGGCGCTGCCGGGCGCCGGATCGGCATCGATGCGCAGCTGGCGCACCTGGGCCGCGAGCCGCTCGAAGCGCTCGTTGTCGAATTCGCTGCGGTTGCCGAGCCGCACCGCGCCCGAATGCAGCTGCATCAGCGCGGCATAGAAGCGGTTCTGCTCGTCGGCCGGCCAGGCGATGGTGAGCAGCCCGCCCTTGATGCGCCGCAGCAGCCCGGGCAGCAGCTGCACCAGACGCTGGCGCTCGGCCGGGTCCTGCTTGGGCAGCACGCTCCAGCTCAGGTCGGAGATGACATCGCGCAGAGAGGCGCGGGTGTCGTCGGATGCGCCGGCCACCGCCGCTTCCACCAGCACCTGGCGCCACGGGCCGACCAGAAACTCGCGCACCACCTCGGGCAGCGGGCTGCCGAGCACCGCTTCCTCGATGAGCGCATGGGCCTGGGCATCGGCGGTTTCGCGGCGCTCGATCTGCTGGAGCAGCTCGGCGGCGCGCGCGTAGCGCAGGGCTTCGCGCTCGGCTTCCTCGGCCAGATAGGCCTCGATCACGCCGATCTCCTGCTCGAACACGCCGAGGTCGTCGATGAAGCGGGCCTCGATCGTGGTCACCACGTCGAGCAGCATTTCGTAGAAGCGGGTGTCGCCTTCGGCCGGCAGGTCGCGGCCGATGGCAGCCGTGCCGATGGCATCGAGCAGCCGGCGCGCCGGATGTCCGGCCTGGGCGAAGAACTGGCGGTCGAGCAGCGCGGCGCGCAGCAGCGGCACTTGCAGCCGCGCGATCAGCCGCCGCGTGCGCTCGGGCATGACGGTGTCGGCGAGCAGCTTGTCGATCAGCAGCGCGACCAGATCGATGAGGATTTCCTCCTCGGCCGGCACGCCCACGCGGCGCGCGTTGTCGCGCACCTGATAGAGCAGGTTCAGGTCGGACAGCGGCGCATTCACCACGCCCGACATCGCGGCCGCGACCGCCGGCGACGCCGGAATCAGGCCGGGCAGGGCGTCGAGCACCGCGCGGTGGCCGGCCGGCCAGACCGTGTCGGGCGCCAGCGCGCCGCGCCCGGGCGCCACCGGCTGGCGCGCGCGCCATTGCGTGAAGGCCTCGATCAGCGAGCGCGGCGGTCGGGCGCTGCGGCCGCTGCCGGCTTCGGTATCGATCCGGGCGCCGGTCGAGGAGCCGGTCGTGAGTCCGCTGGCGAGCGCGGGCTGGCGGCCGGTGGCGCCGAACGGCTGGGTCAGCGTGGGATGGACGCCGGTGCGGCGGTCGATCGGCTGGGTCGCGCTGCTGGAGTAGTTGCCGGTGGCGGGCCCCTGGCGCGCCTCGGCCTGGGTGCGGCGCCAGGCCGCGAGGTCGGGCAGCACATCGTGCCGGACCATGTCCACGTTGATCGCCTCGAAGGCCGGCGTGAAGCCGGGCGCGACCACCTGCTCGAACGACCGCAGGATTTCGACCCGGATCGCGTTTTCGGTCTCCAGGATTTCGCAGCAGCGCTGGATGGCGCGCACCAGTGCCTCGGGCGACAGCGGATTCTCGTCGTCCTTGAGCCGGTCGCGGCCGAGCAGAAAGCCGATCCGCGCATCGAGCGCGTCGAGGGTTTCGGCGGCCTTTTCGTCGCGCGTGTGGCGCATGCGCTCGACCAGCCGGCGCACGACGATCTCGGCTTCCATGTCGGCATCGTTGAGCAGGCTCAGGCCGAGCAGCGGCGTGGTCGCGGTCGGGCGCGTGGTCGGCCGTGCGCCCGGCGCGACCCGGCTGCGCACGATCTCGGCGAAGGCGCGCCGGAATGCCGCTTCGAGCGACTCGCGGTGCCGGCGCACCAGCTGCTGCGCATCGAGCAGGCGCACCTGCCGCGTGCGGTCGCGTTCGCGGTCGGCCGCCGCGTAGAGTTCGGCCTCCACGCGTGGCAGCACTTCATGAAGGCAGCGCGCAAAGCTCTCGACCGCCAGTTCGGCGGCTTGCTCCAGCTGCTCTTGGCGTTCGGGATTGGCAGGGCGCGTAGCAGTGTTCATTCAGCTTCCGCAAGGGGTTGGCCGAAACGATCTTATGGCAGTGAGACTTAGTTCACATTCAGGAATGGTGGCGAAGTGGCCGGCAATTTGCCGGATTGGCTGCCTGGTCTTGGTGATGGCCGGCGGGCTGGCGCAGGCCGACCGGTCGGCACTTGCCGCCGAGGCGGCGCCGGCTGCCGTCGGTCAGCCGGCGCCGCTGCCGGTCGAGGCGACCGCGCTCGGCCCACTGCTGCTGGCGGCCGGCGTGACGCCGGCGCAGGCGGCGGTCGAGCTGCTGCCGCTCGATGGCGGCGCGCTGCGGGCCCGGCTCAATGCCGATCAGCCGCGCAGTCCGGCCTCGACGATGAAGCTGGTCACCAGCATTGCCGCGCTCGATCTGCTCGGCCCCGAGTTCCGCTGGAGCACGCGTTTCGCGGCCCGGGCGGCGCCGCAGGCGGGTCGGCTCGCGGGGCCGCTCTATCTGAAGGGCGGCGGCGATCCGCAGTTCCGGCTCGAAGACCTGTGGGCCAGCCTGCGCGAGCTGCGGCTGGCCGGCGTGCGCAGCCTTGACGGCGCGCTGGTGGTCGACCGCTCGCTGTTCCGGCCGCTGCCGCATGACGACGGCGCCTTCGACGGCGAGCCGCTGCGCAGCTACAACGCCGGCGCCGATGCGGCGCTGCTGGGCTGGAAGGCGCGCGCGCTGCACATCGCGCCGGCCGGCGAGCGGATTGCGCTCACGCTCGATCCGCCCGATCCGGCGCATCGGCTGGTGACGCGGCTGCGGCTGGTGGACCGGCCCTGCGGCGACTGGAAGGCCGGCGTCGCGCTCAGCGCCGACGCCGCAACGCTCACGCTGAGCGGCGACTGGCCGCGCAGCTGCGGCGCCCAGACCTGGTGGATCAATCTCGGCAGCCATGACGACTATCTGCTCGCCGCCATCGACAGCCTGTGGCGCGAGCTGGGCGGCCAGTTCGCGCACCGGCCGACGCTGACCGAAGGCGAAGCGCCGGCCGACGCCGTCACGCTGGTCGAGCGCGAATCGGCCGCGCTGGCCGAGACGCTGGTCGGCATGAACAAGCAGTCCAACAACGTGATGGCGCGCCAGCTGTTCCTGATGCTGGGCGCGCGCCGCAGCGGGCCGGGCGCCGACGAGACCGCGGCGAGCGCGGCCGTGGCCGACTGGCTGGCGGCGCGCGGCTTTGCCTTCGACGGCCTGGTGATCGAGAACGGCGCCGGGCTGTCGCGGCTCGACCGCATCCGCGCCGGCGATCTGGCCGCGCTGCTGGCCTGGGCCTGGCGCATGCCGTTCCAGGCCGAGCTGGTCGCGTCGCTGCCCATCGTCGGGCGCGACGGCACGATGCGGCGCCGGTTGGCGGATGCGGCGGTGCCGGCGCACATCAAGTCGGGCGCCATCGACGGCACGCGCGCGGTGGCCGGCTATGTGCAAGCGCTGTCGGGCCGGCGCTATGCGCTGGTCGGCATCGTCAATGGCGCCGAGCCGGCCCGGGCCAATGCCTTCAACGACGCATTGATCCGCTGGGTGGCGGAGAACGGCTGAGCGCCGACCGGCCTGCCGCGCTCGGCAGCCGCGCCGGCCGGCGCAAGCTCAGCCGAGCCCCAGCTCGCCCCACATCGCATCCACCTTCGCCTTGACGCCGGTATCCATCGCGATGGGCGTGCCCCATTCGCGCGTCGTCTCGCCGGGCCACTTGTTGGTCGCGTCGAGCCCCATCTTCGAGCCCAGCCCCGACACCGGCGAGGCGAAGTCGAGATAGTCGATCGGCGTGTTGTCGACCAGCAGGGTGTCGCGGCTCGGGTCCATGCGCGTGGTGATGGCCCAGATCACTTCCTTCCAGTCGCGCACGTCGATGTCGTCGTCCACCACGATGACGAACTTGGTGTACATGAACTGCCGCAAAAAGCTCCACACGCCGAACATCACCCGCTTGGCATGGCCCGGATAGCTCTTGCGCAGCGCCACGATGGCCATGCGGTAACTGCAACCCTCGGGCGGCAGATAGAAGTCGGTGATCTCGGGGTACTGCTTCTGCAGCAGCGGCACAAAGACCTCGTTGAGCGCCACGCCCAGCACGGCCGGCTCGTCGGGCGGCTTGCCGGTGTAGGTCGAGTGGTAGATCGCATCGGCGCGGCGCGTCAGCCGGTCGATGGTGAACACCGGAAACCATTCCTGCTCGTTGTAATAGCCGGTGTGATCGCCGTAAGGCCCTTCGAGCGCATGCAGATAGCCGTCCACGACCTTGAGCGGCGCGCTCGATTGCGCTTGCAGCGCCGGCAGATCGTCGGGGTGCGCGGCGGTCAGCCGGCCTTCCAGCACGATCTCGGCCGACGCCGGCACCTGCAAGTCGATGCCCTTGCAGCGCGACAGCTCGGTGCGCGAGCCGCGCAGCAGCCCGGCGAACTGGTACTCGCTCAGCGTGTCGGGCACCGGCGTCACCGCGCCCAGGATGGTCGCCGGGTCAGCCCCCAGCGCCACGGCAATCGGAAAGTCGGTGCCCGGATGCTTGATGCGCCAGTCGCGGAAATCGAGCGCGCCGCCGCGATGCGCGAGCCAGCGCATGATCGTCATGTTCTTGCCGATCACCTGCTGCCGGTAGATGCCCAGGTTCTGGCGCGGCTTGTGCGGCCCGCGCGTCACGATCAGCCCCCAGGTGATGAGCGGCGCCGCGTCGTCGGGCCAGCAGTGCTGCACCGGCAGCGCGCCCAGGTCGACGTCCGGCCCTTCGAGCACCACCTCCTGGCACGGCGGATTGCGCACCGTGCTCGGCTTCATGTCCCACAGCGCCTTCACCAGCCCGCCGAGCTTGCCCAGCTCGCCGAGCGAACGCGGCGGCTGCGGCTCCTTCAGCTCGGACAGCAGCCGGCCCAGATCGCGCAGCGCATGCAGATCGTCCTCGCCCATGCCCCAGGCCACGCGGCGCGTGCTGCCGAACAGATTGGTCAGCACCGGCATGGAGTGGCCGACCGGCTGCTCGAACAGCAGCGCCGGGCCGTCGCGGCGCAGCACGCGGTCGGAAATCTCGGTCATTTCCAGCACCGGCGACACCGGGGTGGAGACTCGCTTCAGATCGCCGCGGCGCTCCAGTTGCCCCAGGAAATCTCGTAAATCGCGGTACTTCATAGCGTTTTCAAAAACACACTGTTGATTTCGATAAGTAATTGCAATCGATGCGCGACTTAAGGGTTTTTACCTGAAATCCCTTGAAAATCATGCACTTGCACAATGCGAGTCAATTGCTTGCCGTAGACAATCGGTTTTGTCAAGTTGACCCTTGTCGCGGCCGTCTCACACACTGCGCCACGACTTTCGGGTTCCCGAACGCCACCCGTCCAGCGGCGCTGCCGCACGGCGTGGGACCCCGGAGGGCCGTCAATGGTGCCCGGACGAAGCGTCCGGCGGCATTGCCGACCCGGCCTGGCGGCCTCATCGCCGGGTTCCGAAGCAAACGTAGTCACGCGATCCGCCCAGGGGCCAGCCGGCCCGCGCACCGCCCGGTGCCTGACCTTGCAAGGTCAGTGGAGTGACGAGGTCGCGATTGTCGCAGCACGCAGCGCAGCCCTGCCGGCCTGGTCCGGTGGCGCAGAGCGGCGGACAGCGACGCAAGTTGACAGGAGTAGGCATGCAGATGACTGCTGCAAATGCTGCAAATCAGACCGCCCGCCTGGGTGGCAATGTCCGCATCGTGGTTGCCGACATCGCTTCCGGCGTCGTGATCTGTGCAAAGAAGGGTTTTGCCTTGCTGGGAATCGTCACGCTCTGCGCGGCGGTGTTTGCCTTTATCAATCCGGAAGCCCGTGGCGTGATGACGCAGGCGGCGACCGATCTGTCGAGCCAGCTGCTCGGCATGCCCAAGACCGTCGTGGTGGTGCGCACCGAAGCGCCCGACATGGACGCCATCGAAGCGGCGACGCGCGATGCGCTGAATCGCGAACGTGAACTGGCCAGCAAGCCGGTCAACCTCACCCGCGAGCAGAAGGCTGCGGCGCAGTTCCTGGCCAGCAAGTACAAGCTGGCGCCCGAGGCCATCGGCCAGGTGGTGGCGGAAGCCTTCCGCACCGGCCAGCAGGTCAAGGTCGATCCGCTGCTGCTGCTGGCGGTGATGAGCATCGAATCGAGCATGAATCCGTTCGCGCAAAGCCCGATGGGCGCGCGCGGCCTGATGCAGGTGATGCCGGTGGTGCATGCCGACAAGCTCGCCGGCTTTGGCGGCGCGGGCGCGGCCTTCCATCCGCTGGTCAACATCCGCGTCGGCGCGCAGATCCTGCGCGAGCTGATCGAGCGCAACGGCTCGGTCGAGGCCGGCCTGCACGCCTATCTGGGCGCCCAGCCGGGCGTGGACGACAACGGCTACGGCGACCGCGTGATGAGCGAACGGGCCCGCATCGAGGCGGCCATGCGCGGCACGCGCGCGGTGCAGACGGCGGCCAACACGGTCGCCAAGCCGGCGACCGATCGCGCGAGCGAGGCGCCGGGCAGCTGACCCGGGCTGAACCGCACTGCATCCGAGGCCCGCGCAAGCGGGCTTCTTTTTGGCCGCTCGCCGGCCGCCAATCCTTCTTTTCCGCCCGCTCCATGGCCAAGGCACTGCCCGCGATCGACAGCGCACGCTGCACCGGCTGCGGCCGCTGCGTGGCCAGCTGTCCGCCGCATGTGCTGTGGCTCGATGCCGACGGGCCGAACGGCATGGGCCGCAAGCGCTCGGTGCTGCATGACGCACCGGGCTGCACCGGCTGCGCGATCTGCGCCACCACCTGCCCCTTCGATGTGATCTCGATGGTCGAGCCGATAGCGCGCTGACCGCGTCAGCCGCGCAGCTCGCGCGCCATGCGCTCGACCGCCAGCTCGATGCGCTCGAACCCGGTCGCATAGCTGAAGCGCACGAAGTCGCGGGTGCCGGCGCGGCCGAAGTCCTTGCCCGGCACCAGCACCACGCCGGCCCGCTCCAGCATGCGCAGCGCGAAGGCGTCGCTGTCGGGCGCGTGGCGATGGATGTCGGCATAGATGTAGAACGCGCCGTCGGGCGTCACCGGCACGCCCAGATCGAGTTCGCGCAGCGCCGGCAGCAGAAAGTCGCGGCGGCGCCGGAACTCGTCGCGGCGCGCGAGAAAGGTGGCCATCGCGTCGTCGCCAAAGCAGGCCAGCGCCGCGCGCTGCGACACGGTCGAGGCGCAGATGAACAGGTTCTGCGCGAGCTTTTCGACCGCGCGCACCAGCCCCGGCGGCAGCACCAGCCAGCCCAGGCGCCAGCCCGTCATGCCGAAGAACTTGGAGAAGCTGTTCACCGTGACGATGTCGTCGCCGAGCGCCAGCGCCGAGCGCGCAAAGCCGGTGACCGGATCGGCGAGGTCGTAGCTGAGCGCGTGATAGATCTCGTCGACGATGAGATGGCCGCCGCGCGCCCGCACCTCGCGCGCGATGGCGGCGAGTTCGTCGGGCAGCACCGAGGTGCCGGTGGGATTGGACGGCGAGGCGATCAGCGCGGCGCGCGTGCGCGCGGTCCAGTGCGTCGCGATCTGGCGCGCTTCGAGCTGAAAGCGCTGCTCAGGCCCGCAGGGCAGGGCGCGCGGCACCGCGTCCACCGCCGCGACGAAATTCCGGTTGCACGGATAGCCGGGGTCGGACATGAGCACTTCGCTGCCCGGGTCGAGCGTGGCGAGGCAGGCGAGCAGCAGCGCGCCCGAGGCGCCGGCCGTGACCGCAATCCGCTCGGGCGCAATGTCGAGCCCGTAGCAGCGCGCATAGAAGCCGCTGATGGCTTCGCGCAGTTCGGGCAGGCCGAGCGCGGCGGTGTAGCGGGTGGCGCCGGCCTGCATCGCGGCGAGCGCGGCGCGCTGCACCGGCTCGGGCGCGGCGAAGTCGGGTTCGCCGAGCGCGAGATAGACCAGATCGCGGCCCGCGCGCTCGAGTGCGTCGGCGGCCTTGACGATCTCCATCGCATGAAAGGGTTCGATGTTGGCGAGGCGTGCCGCCAGCGCGGGGGAGGGAAGCTGCATCTTGTCTGCGGGTTATGCGTGGAGGAGAGCCTGCATCAGCGCTTGAGCAGTTGCGCCAGCTCGACCGCGCCGCGCACGCCCATCTTGTTGAAGATGCTCGCGCGATGCACCTCTACCGTGCGCATCGTGATGCCGAGTTCGTCGGCGATGACCTTGTTGAGCTTGCCGCCGAGCACGCGCTCCATCACCTCGTGCTCGCGCGGGCTCAGGCTGGCGAGGCGGCGGTCGGTCTCGGCCTGGGTCGAGCGCAGCGCGAGCGAGGCTTCGGCGCGGTCGAGCGCCGCGATGATGCGGTCGACGAGCCGGTTGTTGCTCAGCGGCTTCTCGAAGAAATCGAAAGCGCCTTTCTTCACCGCCTCGACCGCCATCGGAATGTCGCCGTGGCCGGTGAGGAAGATCACCGGCGGCATCGCGTCGCCGTGGCGCGCCTGCAGCCGGTCGAAGACTTCGAGGCCCGAGAGCCGGGGCATCCGCACGTCGAGCACGAGGCAGGTCACGCCCGCGAGCGGCGCGTCGCCGGCGTCGAGAAAGGCGGCGCCGTCGTCCCAGCCGCGCGAGTCGAGGCCGCGCGTCTTGAGCAGCCAGCCGAGGCCGTCGCGGATGGCTTCCTCGTCGTCGATGATGTGGACCAGTCGGTTCATGGCGTGCCGTCGCGTCAGGGTTGCAGCGTGAAGCGGAAGGTGGTGCCGCCGCCGGCCGTGGCTTCGTGCCAGATGCGGCCACGGTGGAATTCGATGGCGGTGCGGCAGATGTTGAGGCCCATGCCCATGCCCTCGGCCTTGGTGGAGAAGAACGGCGTGAACAGCCGTTCGGCATCGGCCGGCGCGATGCCCGGGCCGTGATCGACCACCGCCAGCTCGATGCCCGCATCGCGCGGCTCGGCCGCGATTTCGAGCTTGCGGCGCGGTGCCGGCATCGGCGCCATCGCTTCCATCGCATTGCGCGCGAGGTTGAGCAGCACCTGCTCCAGCATCACCGGATCGGCGTCGATGGTGGGCAGCTCGGCGGCGATGCGGGTCTCGACCGCGATGCCAAGCTTGCGTGCCTGCATCTGCACCAGCGGCAGGGTCGCGTCGATCACTTCCTCGATGCGGCAGCGCGTCTTGGCCGGCTCGCGCCGGCGCACGAAGTCGTGCACCGAGCGAATGATCTGGCCGGCGCGCGCGGCCTGGCGCTGGATCTTTTCGAGCGTGCTGCGCAGGCTGAATTCACCGTCGCCCTCGTCCTCGGGCACGAGATTGAGGCAGCCGGTCGCATAGGCGGTGATCGCCGACAGCGGCTGGTTCAGCTCATGCGACAGCGTCGAGGCGACTTCGCCCATGGTCACGAGGCGCGCCGTGGCTTGCAGCTTTTCCTGCTGCTGGCGGCTCAGTTCTTCCACGCGGCGGCGCTCGGTGATGTCGTGCACCGAGCTCATCCAGCCGGTGCGGCGGCCGCGCGCATCGATCAGCGGCGCCTCGTGGATCAGCACATGCACGCGGCGGCCGTCGCGGTGCACGAACACGCTCTCGAACTCGCTCGCCGGCAGCGTGCCGTCGAGCACCTGGGCGAAGCGCGCGCGCGACACGCGGTCGCGCTCGGGGTCGTGATAGGGCATCGGCCAGCTGCGGCCGAGCAGTTCCTCGGGCGCATAGCCGACCATCTTGCAGAACGCCGGATTGACGTAGGTGACGCGGCCGGACAGGTCGCGCGCGCGCAGCCCGGTCATCAGCGAGTTGTCCATCGCCTGGCGGAAACTCAGCTGCTCGGACAGCCGCCGCTCCGCATCGGCGCGCCGGGTGTTGTCGCGCCACAGCAGCACCAGGCTGGCCAGCAGCGTGAGCGACAGCCCGACCACGCTGGCGCTCATCAGGCTCGGCAGCAGGCGCGGCGTGTCCTCGGTCGAATCGGTGACCAGGGTGAGCGCGACGCCCGGCATCTCCAGCGGCGTCTGATGGCGGTAGTTGCCGCGCGCCGGCGAGGTGGCGCGGCGCACCGCGAGCGGATCGCCGAAGCTGTTGGCCAGCGCCACCTCGTTGTTGCGCGCGAACCACCAGGGCACAACCTCCTGCAACAGCCCGTCGAGCGAGGCTTCGAGCACCAGCGTGCCTTCGCGCTTGCCCACCGCCGGCACCGCCAGCGTCAGCAGTTGCTGGCCGCCGATGTCGTTGGGGCCGGCGTAAAGCTCGCTGCCCCGGCGCCGCGCATAGGTGGAAAGCTCGGTCTCGATGGCGCCGGCATCGAGCGCGCGAGTCTCCTCGATGGCGACTGCCTGGCCGTCGCCGTCGTAGAGCGCGATGCGCACCAGCTCATGATTGGTCGCCAGCATCGAGCGCGCCTTGGCGGCGAATTCGGTCGGCCCGACGCGGCCCTGGCGCCAGCCGGTGGCCAGCTCGCGCAGCGTTTCCTCGTGATGGCGCAGCTGGAACTCCAGGCTCTGCTTGACCCACAGCGTGTCGGCCACCTGCACCTCCATGCGGTGGCTGACCTCGCCGCGCCAGTTGAGCCAGAGCACGCCGGCCGCCGTCACCAGCAGCAGCAGGCCGGCGAGCAGCGGCGGCAGCCAGTGACGCAGCCGCGAACCCGGCGCGCGCGCGGCGCTGGCACCGGTGGCGGGCAGCGGCGAAGCGGCAGGCGGCGCAGTGGTTGACATGGCATTCGCAAGCAGGTCGGGCCGGCGATGATGCCGCAGCCGCGCGCCGTCCGCCGGCCGAGGGTTCCCGGCATTGTGGAAAGCCGTCAGTCGTCTGAAACCTGGTTGCAAGGCATATTCGGCCCACCCCGCGCGGGCGCGTCCGCCCGACGCGCGGATCAATTCAAACAAACCAGATGACGGCACGACTGCCGCCAGCGCATCCCCAGAGGAGACAACATGCGCTTCCTGAAACCCCTCGGTTTCGTCCTTGCCCTGTGCCTTGCCGGCGTGGCTCACGCCCAGGCGCCCATCGTCATCAAGTTCAGCCATGTGGTCGCGCCCGACACGCCCAAGGGCCGCGCCGCCGACTACTTCAAGAAGCTGGCCGAGGAAAAGACCAAGGGCCGCGTCAAGGTCGAGGTCTATCCGAACTCGCAGCTGTACAAGGACAAGGAAGAGCTGGAAGCGCTGCAACTCGGCTCGGTGCAGATGCTAGCGCCGTCGCTGGCCAAGTTCGGCCCGCTCGGCGTGAAGGAGTTCGAGGTCTTCGACGTGCCCTATATCTTCCCGAACAAGCAGGTGCTGCAGGCGGTGCAGGACGGGCCGATCGGCCAGGGCCTGTTCAAGAAGCTGGAGAGCAAGGGCATTACCGGCCTCGGCTACTGGGACAACGGCTTCAAGATCATCAGCGCCAACAAGCCGCTGCTGGTGCCCGCCGACGTGAAGGGCCAGAAGCTGCGCATCCAGAGCAGCAAGGTGCTCGATGCGCAGATGCGCGCGCTCGGCGCCATCCCGCAGGTGATGGCCTTCAGCGAGGTGTATCAGGCGCTGCAAACCGGCGTGGTCGACGGCACCGAGAACCCGCCGTCGAACATGTACACGCAGAAGATGCACGAGGTGCAGAAGTACGCGACCGACACCTATCACGGCTATCTGGGCTACGCGGTCATCGTCAACAAGAAGTTCTGGGACGACCTGCCGGCCGACGTGCGCAAGGAGCTGGAAGCGGCCATGAAGGAATCGACCCGCTACGCCAACGCCATCGCGCAGCAGGACAACGACGCCGCGCTCGCCGCCATCGAGAAGTCGGGCAAGACCCAGGTGACGCACCTGACCGACGCCCAGCGCAAGGTCTGGCGTACCGCGCTGCTGCCGGTGCAGAAGGATGTGGAAAGCCGCGTCGGCGCCGACCTCATCAAGGCGATCAACGCCGAGGCCGCCAACCTCGGCGCCAAGTAAGCCAGCGCAGCCACCGGTCGGGGAACGCACGCATGGTGCTCAAACTCCTGGACCGGCTCGAAGAGACGATCATCGCGACGCTCATGGCGCTCGCGACGCTCGTCATCTTCGTGGCCGTGGTCCATCGCTACCTGTCCACCGTCGAGCTGACGCAGGACTTCATGCTCGGCATCAACCTGAGCTGGGCGCAGGAACTCTGCATCTACATGTTCGTGTGGATGGCCAAGTTCGGCGCCGCCTACGGCGTGCGCACCGGCATCCATGTGGGCGTGGACGTGATCATCAACCGCCTGCCGCCCGGGCAGCGCAAGGTGATGGTCGTGGTCGGGCTTCTCGCCGGCGCGCTGTTCACCGGCATCGTCGGCACGCTCGGCGCCAATTTCGTGCATCACATGGCGCAGACCGATCAGGTCTCGGCCGACATGGAAATCCCGATGTGGTGGGTCTACATGGCCATCCCGCTCGGCTCCTATCTCATGTGCTTCCGCTTCCTGCAGGTGACGCTGGCCTTCGTGCGCACCGGCGAGTTGCCGCATCACGATCATTCGCATGTGGAAGGCATCGACGAACACGGCGCGGTCGCGTCGCCGATGGGCGCCGAGATTCCCGGCATCGACGAGGCGCTCGACGCGCGCAAGGGAGGCCGTTCATGAGCGCGCTTATCATCTTCGTGCTGCTCATCGTGCTGATGCTGACCGGCATGCCGATCAGCATTTCGCTCGGCCTGACGGTGCTGACCTTCCTGTTCACGATGACCAACGTGCCGATCGAGTCGGTCGCGCTCAAGCTGTTCACGGGCATCGAGAAGTTCGAAATCATGGCGATTCCGTTCTTCATCCTGGCCGGCAACTTCCTGACCCACGGCGGGGTGGCCAAGCGGATGATCGCCTTCGCCTCGTCGATGGTCGGGCACTGGCACGGCGGGCTGGCGCTGGCCGGCGTGCTGGGCTGCGCGCTGTTCGCGGCGGTGTCCGGCTCCAGCCCGGCGACGGTGGTGGCCATCGGCTCCATCGTGCTGCCGGCGATGGTGAAGCAGGGTTATCCCAATCGCTTCGGCGCCGGCGTCATCACCACCTCGGGCGCGCTCGGCATCCTGATTCCGCCGTCGATCGTGATGGTCATGTACTCGGTGTCGACCAATACCTCGGTCGGCGCGCTGTTCATGGCCGGCGTGATTCCGGGGCTGCTGCTGGCGCTCACGCTCGGGCTCGTTACTTGGTATCTCGCGTGGAAGAACAACTACCCGCGCATGCAGAAGGCGACGTGGATGCAGCGGCTCAAGGCGCTGAAGGAATCGGCCTGGGGCCTGTTCCTGATCGTGGTGGTGATCGGCGGCATCTACAGCGGCAAGTTCACGCCCACCGAGGCGGCAGCGATGGCGGCGGTGTATGCCTTCTTCATCGCGGTGTTCGTCTACAAGGACATCGGCTTCAAGCAGATCCCCAAGGTGCTGCTCGACTCGGCCAGCATGTCGGCGATGCTGCTGTACATCATCACCAACGCGGTGCTGTTCAGCTTTCTCATGACCAGCGAGGGCATTCCGCAGTCGATGGCCGACTGGATGATTGCCCAGGGCTTCGGGCCGATCGTCTTCCTGCTGGTGGTGAACATCCTGCTGCTGATGGCCGGCAATGTGATGGAGCCGAGTTCCATCGTGCTGATCATGGCGCCGATCCTGTTCCCGGTCGCCATGAAGCTCGGCATCGATCCGGTCCACTTCGGCATCCTGATCGTGGTGAACATGGAAGTGGGCATGTGCCATCCGCCGGTCGGACTCAACCTTTACGTGGCCTCGGGCATCACCCGCATGGGCATTTCCGAGCTGACCGTGGCCGTGATGCCGTGGCTGATCGCGATGGTGGGCTTCCTGCTCGTCATCACCTATGTGCCGCAGGTCACGCTGTTCCTGCCGAGACTGCTCGGTTTCTAGTGCCCTGGTCGCTCTGCCAGTGTTTGGCAAGGTGGAGCGACTAGAATCGGCACCCCCCGGATTCCTAACACGAGACTTACATCGCCATGTCAGAGACCGATAATTCCAAACAGGCTGCGGACCCATCCAAGAAGGAGCTGCTGCGCAAGGCGGCACTCGAGTACCACGAGTTCCCGACGCCCGGGAAGATCGCGATCAGCTCCACCAAGGTGGTGGCCAACCAGCGCGATCTGGCACTTGCGTACTCGCCCGGCGTGGCCTTCGCCTGCGAGGAGATCGTCGAGGACCCGGCCAATGCGGTGCGCTACACGGCGCGCGGCAATCTGGTCGGCGTCATCACCAACGGCACGGCGGTGCTGGGCCTCGGCCCCATCGGCCCGCTCGCGGCCAAGCCGGTGATGGAAGGCAAGGCGGTGCTGTTCAAGAAGTTCGCCAACATCGACGTGTTCGACATCGAGATCGACGAGCGCGACCCCGACAAGCTGGTCGAGATCATCGCCGCGCTCGAACCGACCTTCGGCGGCATCAACCTCGAAGACATCAAGGCGCCCGACTGCTTCGTGGTCGAACGCAAGCTGCGCGAGCGCATGAAGATTCCGGTCTTCCATGACGACCAGCACGGCACTGCCATCGTCGTGGGCGCCGGCATCCTCAACGCGCTCAAGGTCATCGGCAAGAAGATCGACGAAGTGCGCATCGTCACCTCGGGCGCGGGCGCGGCGGCACTGGCCTGCGTCGACCTGCTCGTGGACCTGGGCGTGCCCATCGGCAACATCTGGCTGACCGACCTGGCCGGCGCCGTGTACCAGGGCCGCACCGAGCTCATGGACCCGGACAAGGCGCGCTTTGCCCAGCCGACGCAGCTGCGCACGCTGGCCGAGGTGATTCAGGGTGCCGACGTGTTCCTGGGCCTGTCGGCCGCTGGCGTGCTCAAGCCGGAAATGGTCGCGACGATGGCGGCCCAGCCGATCATCTTTGCGCTGGCCAATCCCACGCCCGAAATCCTCCCCGAGGAAATCAAGGCGGTGCGCGACGACGCGCTGATCGCCACCGGCCGCACCGACTATCCCAATCAGGTCAACAACGTTCTCTGCTTCCCGTTCATCTTCCGCGGCGCGCTCGACTCGGGCGCCACCACGGTGACGCGCGAGATGGAGATCGCCGCCGTCGAGGCCGTGGCCCAGCTGGCCCAGCAGGAAGCCAGCGACGTGGTCGCCAGCGCCTACGGCGTCGAGAACATGAGCTTCGGCCCGGAATACCTGATTCCCAAGCCCTTCGACCCGCGCCTCATCACCACCATCGCGCCGGCCGTGGCGCGCGCCGCCGCAGCCTCGGGCGTGGCGACGCGGCCGATCGCCGACTACGAGGCCTATACCGCCCAGCTCCAGCAGTTCGTCTATCACTCGGGCGCGCTGATGCGGCCGCTGTTCTCGGCCGCCAAGAAGCTGCCGGTCAAGAGCAAGCGCGTGGTCTATGCCGAGGCCGAGGAAGAGAGCGTGCTGCGCGCGGTGCAGGTCATCGTCGATGAGCGCATCGCCCAGCCGATCCTGATCGGCCGGCCGGCGGTCATCAAGCAGCGCATCGAGCGCTTCGGTCTGCGTCTGCGGCCCGAGATCGACTTCGAACTCATCAATCCCGAGTACGACGAGCGCTACCGCGACTACTGGCAGACCTATCACCGCATGACCGAGCGCAAGGGCATCACCGAGCACTACGCCAAGCTCGAAATGCGCCGCCGCCACACGCTGATCGGCAGCATGCTGATCCACAAGGGCTCGGCCGATGCGCTGATCTGCGGCACCTACGGCAGCTTCGATCTGCATCTCAAGTACATCGACCAGGTCATCGGCAAGCGCCCCGGCGCCACCGTGTACGCGGCGATGAACGGCCTGTTGCTGCCGAATCGCACGGTGTTCCTGGTCGACACGCATGTGAACGTCGATCCGACCGCCGAGCAGCTGGCCGAGATCACGATCATGGCGGCCGAGGAAATGAAGCGCCTGGGCGTCACGCCGAAGGCGGCGCTGCTGTCGCACAGCAATTTCGGCACGCACAACAACGCGTCGGCCGAGAAGGTGCGCCGCGCGCTGGCCATCGTGCGCGATCAGGCACCGTGGATCGAGATCGACGGCGAGATGCACGGCGACTGCGCCATCGACGAAGGCGTGCGCAAGCTCATCATGCCCAACTCGACTCTGAGCGGCGAAGCCAACCTGCTGGTGCTGCCCAACCTCGACGCGGCCAACATCGCCTACAACCTGCTCAAGACGGCGGCCGGCAACAACGTGGCGATCGGCCCGGTGCTGCTCGGTGCCGCGCGCCCGGTGCATGTGCTGACGCCGAGCGCGACGGTGCGGCGCGTGGTCAACATGACGGCGCTGGCCGTGGTGGACGCCGCCAGGCGCTAAACCCACCCGACCCCGCCGGGTCGTGCCCGAAAGCCGTGTGCGCCGTGAGGCGGCACGGCTTTTTTCATGGCGCTACGACGCTCAGGGCGTGTTGGCGAAGGCCTTGGCGCGCTCGATCTCCGAGCTGCCGACCGCGCTGACGCGGGCCGGCGGGCGTTCGGCGGCGGGCGCCGGCACGGCGACCGGCGTGTCGCCGGCGCGGCGTTCGTGCGTACCGGCGCCAGCGTGCTCGGGCCCATGCGCGGCGGCGCCGGAATAGCCGGCCGAATTCGCCGGCGCGTTGTTGCCGCGTCCGCGCATCTCGCTGCGCGGTTCGCGCTCGACGTCGCGCGTGGCCAGCTTCATCGAGGCATCGTCGCGCGCCAGGTCGGCGGCCTGACCGCTGCGCGGACGCTTGCTGCGCGGCTTGCGCTCGTCTTCGGCCGGCGCGGGTTCGGGGGCGGGCTCGGGCGCGGCGGCGGTGGCGGGCTGCGGCGGCGTGGCCGGCTTGGGTGGTTCGCGCGGCACGACCGGCGCCACGACCTCGATCTTGTTCTTGGTCATGTAGTCGTTCATGTCGCGCCAGCCGTCGAAGATCGCGGCCTTGTTGGCCTTGGCATTGAGCGTGAAGCAGTCCTCGATGGCGCGCCCGGCATGGCGGCAGGCCGAGCCGATCGCCTTGCCCTCGGCTTCGGCATCGGCCTTGCTGGTGGCGCCGGGCAGCAGGCCGTCGAGCTTGTCGCAGCCGGGCAGGAAGAGCGTGAGCGCAAGCGCGCTGGCGAGGAGATGACGACGTGGACGCATGGAGGACAACCTTCGGGATCTGACCGGTTAACGGCCGTCCCACCATGCGACTTGAACCGGCAGCGGCTCAGCCGGCGCCGGATTGACCGGCCTTTTCCCACAAACCGGCCAGTGCGGCGGCGTCGGCATCGTCGGGGATGACGGTGCTGGCCGTCGCCTTGCGCGCACCGGCGGTGCTCAGCAGCTCGATGCGCCAGTAGAACCGGTCGCCCTGTCCGGGCGGCGTGGCCGGCTGGCTGGCCGCCAGACGCGCGCCGAGCCATGCGCGCAGCGTCGCCGGGCAGGCGTTGGCGGGAATCTCGCGCGGCGCCGCCAAACCGGGCAGCGCCGCAAAGCCGCCCTGGCGGCTGATCCGCAGTACCGCATCGGCGCCGATCTCGACGCCGGGCTTGTCGTTCGCCATCGCTTAGCTCCTCAGACCTTGACGCCTACCGCGACCCAGGCCTCCTTGATGGCCTTCGCTTCCTTCGAGCCGCTGCCGAACAGCGTAACCGCGTTGTTGACGGTGAGTTTGGCGAATGCGGCGAAGCCGGCATTCGGTTTCAAACGCTTGTCGCGCAGCGTGTCGTACCAGACCAGTCCGGCCTTCTCCCAGGCATGGCCGCCGATGGCGCGGGCGGCCAGATAGAAGGCGTGGTTGGGGATGCCCGAGTTGGTGTGCACGCCGCCGTTGTCGTCGCTGGTGCGCACGTAGTCCTTCATGTGCGCGGGCTGCGGATCCTTGCCGAGCACCGGATCGTCGTAGGCAGTGCCGGGCGCCGCCAGCGAGCGCAGCGCCACGCCCTTGACCTCCTTGGTGAGCAGCTCGGCGCCGATCAGCCAGTCGGCCTTGTCGGCGGTCTGCTTGAGCGCGTACTGCTTGACCAGGCTGCCGAACACGTCGGACATGGATTCGTTGAGCGCGCCAGCCTGGTTGAAATAGGCGAGCTGGGCTTCGTCCTGGGTCACGCCGTGGGCCAGTTCATGACCGATCACGTCGAGCGACGCGGTGAAGCTGTTGAACAGCTTGCCGTCGCCGTCGCCGAACACCATCTGCGCGCCGTCCCAGAAGGCGTTCGGATATTTCTTGCCGTAATGCACCGTGGCCAGCAGCGGCAGGCCTTCGTCGTCGATGGAATTGCGCTGGAACACCTCCCAGAAAAAGCCGTGGGTGGCGCCGAGCGCATCGAAGGCCTGATTGACTGCCGCATCCTTGTGCGGGCCGTCGTCCTCGTCGCGTACCGACTTGCCGGGCAGATCCGACTTGTTCTTGGCGGTGTAGACGGTGCGCTTGATCTCGCCAGGATGGCTGTTGCTGCGCGTCTTGCGCGCCGGCTGCACCGCACCCGAGGCGCGCATCGCGCGCTGGGTGTTGTCGGCATGCAGGGCGTCGAGCGCCCAGTCGCGGTCGGCCTTCTTGCCGTTGCGCACGATCTGGTCGAGCACCTGCGGCGGCAGGATGCAGAAAATGGAATGGCGATGATGTCGCTGGCACATGGGCACGGTCTCCTGATGCGGAGCCCGGATGCTAAGGCCCGGGTGGTGCCGTGGCGACGGTGGACTGCGCCGGCCTGTGCCGACGCAGCCGCGCGGGCTTAGAGCTGGGCCATGCCGCCGACCACGGCATGCATGCCGCTGTCGACGTGCAGGATCTCGGCCGAGATGCCACTGGCCAGATCGGACAGCATGAAGGCGGTCGCATTGCCGACCTGCTCGATGGTCACGTTGCGGCGCAGCGGTGCGCTGTCCTGATTGAACTTGAGCATCTTGCCGAAGTCGGCGATGCCCGAGGCGGCCAGCGTCTTGATCGGGCCGGCGCTCACGCCGTTGGCGCGGATGCCGCGCGGACCGAGGCTTTCGGCCAGATAGCGCACCGAGGCTTCGAGCGCGGCCTTGGCCAGACCCATGGTGTTGTAGTGCGGCACGACGCGCTCGGCGCCCAGATAGGTGAGCGTGAGCGAGCTCGGCGAGCCGCCGGCTTCGACCGCCTTGAGCAGCAGCGGCAGCGCCGCCTTGGTGAGCGCCGGATAGCTGTAGGCCGAGATGTCGTGCGCGACGCGGAAGCCTTCGCGGCTCAGACCGTCGAGGAAGTCGCCCGAGATGGCGTCGCGCGGCGCGAAGCCGATCGAATGCACCAGCCCGTCGAGATGCGGCCAGGCCTCGGCCAGGCCGGCGAAGGTGCCGGCGATCTCGTCGTCGCTGGCCACGTCGCAGGGGAAGACCAGCGTGCTGTCGAATTCCTTGGCGAAGCCGTCGATGCGGTCCTTGAAGCGCTCGCCGACGTAGGTGAAGGCGAGTTCGGCGCCTTCGCGATGACAGGCCTGGGCAATGCCGTAGGCGATGGAACGGTTGGAAAGCAGACCGGTGATGAGGATCTTCTTGCCGGCGAGAAAGCCCATGCGGTAACTCCGGAAACGCGAAAAATTGGCCCGGATTCTACCGTTGCGCCTTGCCGCCCCGCCGCAGCTGTCAGGCGGCCGGCGCCGCCTCGTCGCCGAGCAGCCGGGCGAGCCGCGCGCGATACAGCGCAACCGCCGGCTCGCCACGCTTGCGGCCGACCGCGACCATCAGCTTCTCGAACACCGGCAGCAGTTCGTCGACCGAGTTGGCGCGTTCGAGCTGGAGCGTGAGCGGGATGGCGCCGAGGCCGAAGAATTCGGGGATTTGCGCGCCGAGGAAGCAGTAGACGCGATGCTGGCGCGAGGCGTCGGCCGGGCAGCCGTAGGGCTTGTCGAGTTCGGGCGCGATGCGGGCCGGGCTGTCGGCCGGTGTGTCCTTGAGGCTGGCGCCGCGGCCGATCGGGCCGGCGCCGACGGCATCGGCGGCGAGATTGACGATTTCGAGCAGACCGGATTCGAGCAGGCGCACCAGCGAGCCGTGGTTTTCACTGCCGACCAGATCGAGCAGGTCGGCGGCACGCCGGCGACCGTCGGCGACGACCAGCAGGTTGCGCTCATGACGGGACAGGTTTTCGCCACGGCGGCTGATTTCGGCACGGCCGAGTTCGGTCTTGCGCAGCACCGCTTCCATCGTCAGGGTCATGTCCAATCTCCGTCCTTGTCCGTTGAGTGAGAACTGCGTCGCATGCTAGTGACGACTCTGGTCCAGACATGTGCGGAAATTGTCCCTGCTTACTTGAGTCGGGGATGTACCCGATGGGGTTTACGCGGGGTCGGCAGGCGACGGATCGGCGATGAAACCGAAGCTGGCGCCGGCGTCGGCGGCAGCGACGATTTCGAGCGGAAGCTCGGCGCCGGCCAGCCGCAGGCGCAGGCCGGTCGGCGCGGCGGCGCAGCGTTCGGCCAGGCGGTCGGGATCGGGCGCGCTGCCGTCGGCGTCGACCAGACAGTCGACGAGCGCGGCGAGATCGCGGTCGTCGACGATGCCGGGGCCATGCTCGGTGACGAGCCAGAGCCGGCCGGCGTCGTCGAAGGCGGCGCGGTCGAGCCGGCTGACGGCCAGCCCGTTGTGGGTGACGAGGCGCGGGCCGGCATCGCCCGGGTGCGCGAACAGCACCAGCGGCGCGGCTTCGAGTAGCACGTACACGCGCTGCGGTCCGTTCTGGAAGAACCAGGCGCCGGCGGCGTCGCGCAGATAGTTGCGGTCGATGAAGCCGCGCAGCGTGGCATTGCCGATCAGCTCGCCGGGCAGACCGAGGCGCTGGCAAGCGTCGTCGCGCATGCGCCAGCGGCCGCGCCGGTCGAGCGCGAGCCAGCCGTAACAGGCCGGCACATCGGGCCAGTGGGCCATTGCGGCGATGACGTCAGCGTCCATGGGCGGGCAGGTGATGGTCGAAGAAGGCGAGCAGGCGATTCGGCAGCCAGTCGAGCCGGCCCGGGAAGGCGCCGGTGGCAAAGCCGACATGGCCGCCGTCGGCCGGCTGTTCGAGCGTGACGGCGGCCGACACATCGGCGCGGCAGGGCAGGGCGGCGGCCGGCAGGAAGGGATCGTTGCGCGCATTGAGCACCAGCGTCGGCACCGCGATGCGGCCGAGCCAGGGCTTGGACGAGGCGCGGGTCCAGTAATCGTCGGTGTCGCGAAAGCCGTGCATCGGCGCGGTGTAGAGGTTGTCGAACTCGCGCAGCGTGCGCGCCGCGCCCACCGCACCGGCGCCCGCGTGCAGCACCGGATGAGCCGGATGCGCCGCCAGCTTGGCCGAGACCTTGCCGCGCAGCGTGCGCAGGAACATGCGCGTGTAGACCAGCGCAAAGCCGCGCGACACCGCCGCGCCGCCGGCCATGAGGTCGAGCGGCGCCGACACGCCGGCCGCCGCGCTCACGAAGCCTGCGCCATCGCCCGATTCGCCGAGCCATTTGAGCAGCGCATTGCCGCCGAGCGAGACGCCGGCCGCGAACAGCGGCGCGCCGCCGGTACGCGCGGCCATGCGGCGCAGCACCCAGCCCACTTCGGCGCTGTCGCCCGAGTGATAGGCGCGCGGCAGCCGGTTCGGCTCGCCCGAGCAGCCGCGGAAATGCGGGATGACGCCGGTCCAGCCGCGCCGCGCGACCGCATGCATGAGCGCGCGCGCGTAATGGCTGCGCGACGAGCCTTCGAGCCCGTGGAACAGCACGACCCAGGGCTTGCCCGGTGCGCCGTCGATGAAATCGACATCGATGAAATCGCCGTCGGGCCGGCCGTCGGCTTCGCTGTCCCAGCGTTCGCGCCGGTAGCGCGGGCGCGGGCAGCGCGCGATGAGCGCCGGCAGGATGGTCTGGGCATGGCCGGCGGCCGGCCCGAGCGCCAGCCAGACCGGCGCGCGATAGCTGGAGATGGCGCGTCGCGCGCCCACGTCAATGCAGCGTCGAGGGACGCACGACCGGCATCTGATCCTGGCCCGGTTCCTCGTTGGGGCTGGCGTGATGCAGCACCAGACGCCAGCCGTTCGGCGTCTTGAAATAGATGTTGGTGGCGAACACCCGCAGCGGCTGGCCGGTGCGCGGATGGCGCAGCGGCAGCTCCTCGACGATGGAATGCACCGCCACCAGCATGTTCTGCTGGGTATGGCGCCGGCCCGGCCGCACCGTGAGCGGCCCCTGCGCCAGGATTTCCTCGTAGCTGTGGCGGATCGAATCGATGCCGATCAGGCGCGGGCCGTTGGGATGGATGCAGACCACATCGTCCTCGTCGGACCAGCAGGCCATCGCGGCCTGGGCATCGCCGCGTTCGAGCGCGTCGTACCAGGTTTGCTCGACGGCTTCGGGGGTGGAGAACAGCGCGGGGTGGAAGTCTTCGTCCATGGGGGAGGGTGTGCGTCAGGCGCGGCGGCCGTCGGCGCCCTGGCCGGGCGAGGGCGTGGGTTGGGCGCGGGCGGCGCCGAGTCGGGCGGCGAGTTTTTCGTAGACGAGTTCGGGCGTGAGATCGCGCATGCAGCGGAAATGTCCGAGCGGGCATTCGCGCGCGAAGCACGGGCTGCATTCGATGGGGATGCGTGCGATCTCGGCCTGGGTGTTGTGCGGCGGGGTGTGGCGCGGATCGGTCGAGCCGTAGAGCGCGACGACCGGCACGTCGAGCGCGGCGGCCATGTGCATCAGGCCGGAGTCGTTGGTGACCACGGCCTGCAGATTGCGCATCAGCGCGACGACTTCCTTGAGGCTGGTGGCGCCGCAGAGGTTGACCACCTCGACCTGCGCCAGCGTGGCGATCTCGGCGGCGACCGGCCGATCCTTGGGCGAGCCGAGGCAGACGAAGGCGGCCTCGGGATGCTGCTGCGCGACCAGCCCGGCCAGCCGCGCGAAATGCTCGACCGGCCAGCGCTTGGCCGGGCCGTATTCGGCGCCGGGGCAGAAGCCGATCAGCGGCCGCGCCGCATGCCGGTCGATGAACTTGGCCTTGGCGATCGCCACCAGGGCCGGGTCGATCGACAGCCGCGGCCGGTCGCTGCCGAACCAGTCGTAATGCCGCTCGAAGCCGCCGGCCAGCGCCGCGTAGGTATCGATCATCGGCGGGCGATGACCGTCGTTGCCCTTGGGCGGATTGGGCCAGCGCCGGTTGAGCAGGCCGATGCGGCCTTCGCCGGTATAGCCGCAGCGCACCGGAATGCGCGCCAGCCAGGGCACGAGCGCCGACTTCCAGCTGTTGGGCAGCACCCAGGCGTGGGTGAACGGGCCGTGGGCATCGCCGGCACGCAGGGCGCGCGCGGTGGCGACGCGCTCCTTCCATTGCAGCTTGCCGTGCTCGAAGGACGTGGTCTGGACCCGGTCGACCTCGTTCATGCACTCGAAGACGGCGGCCAGATGGCGCGGCGCGAGCACCTCGATGCGGGCGCGCAGATGCTGAAGCCGCAGCCGCCGGATCAGCGGCTGGGCCATGATCGCGTCGCCGATCCAGTTGGGAGCGACGACGAGGATGCGCATTTCGGCGTCCACGCGCGGCGGCCTGCGGTCAGTGACCGTGCACCTTCTCGCCGGCCTTGAGCCGGTAGACCGTGCCGCAGTAGGGGCACATGGCCTCGCCGGTCTTGGTCACGTCGAGGAACACGCGCGGATGGTGGTTCCAGATCGGCATGCTGGGGTTGGGGCAGAAGGCCGGCAGTTCCTTGGCCGTCAGCTCGACCGAGGGCAGGGCGGTCTTGGTTTGGGTTTCGCTCATTTCATTGACCTCTGAAGAATCAGACCTTGGCGAGCCATTCGGCGTACTTGGGATTGCGGCCGTTCACCACGTCGAAGAAGGCGGCCTGGAGCTTGGCGGTGACCGGCCCGCGCGAACCGTTGCCGACCGGGCGGCCGTCGAGTTCGCGGATGGGCGTCACTTCGGCGGCGGTGCCGGTGAAGAAGGCTTCGTCGCCGATGTAGAACTCGTCGCGCGTGATGCGGCGCTCGACCACCTTGATGCCGTGCTCGGCGGCCAGCGTGAAGATCGCGTTGCGGGTGATGCCGTCGAGCGCGCCGCCGGCCAGATCGGGCGTGTGCAGCTCGCCGTCCTTCACCAGGAACACGTTCTCGCCCGAACCCTGGCAGACGAAGCCCTGCGGGTCGAGCAGCATCGCTTCCTCGTAACCGTCGTTGGTGGCTTCCTGGTTGGCCAGGATGGAGATCGAGTAGTTGCCGACCGCCTTGGCCTTGCACATCGTCACGTTGGGGTGATGGTGCGTGAACGACGAGGTCTTGACGCGGATGCCGCGCTCCATGCCCTCGGCGCCCAGATAGGCGCCCCAGGGCCAGGCGGCGATCGCCACATGGATGGTGTTGCCGCGTGCCGCCACGCCGAGCTTTTCGGAGCCGACCCAGACCAGCGGGCGGATGTAGCAGCTTTCGAGCTTGTTCTCGCGCACCACGTCCTTGGTGGCTTCGAGCACCTGCTCCTGCGTGAACGGAATCGCCATCTGGAAGATGCGCGCGCTGTTGAACAGGCGCTGCGTGTGTTCCTTGAGCCGGAACACGGCGGTGCCGCCGTCGGCCTGGGCGTAGGCGCGAATGCCCTCGAATACGCCCATGCCGTAGTGCAGGGTGTGCGTCAGGACGTGGATCTTGGCGTCGCGCCAGTCGACCAGCTTGCCGTCCATCCAGATCACGCCGTCACGGTCGGCCATGGACACCATTCGATTGCTCCTTGAGGGGGTTGCGGCCGGCGCGCTTGGCGGCGGCGAAAAACGCAGATTCTAGCGAAGGCCATGCCCCGGCCGTGCGATCCGGATAATGCGGCCGGCGCCGCGTGTGCGGCGTATGCAGAAAGGGTGCGATGAAGTTCTGGTCAAGCGAGGCCGAAGCGGCGGGATTCCGCCAGGGCTTTGCCGAATTGCTGCCGGCGGCGCCGGGCGTGGCCGCCTGGGGCCTGGTCACCGGCGTGGCGATGATGCAGTCGGGCCTGGGCCTGGCTGGCGCGCTCGGCATGACGCTGGCCGTGTATGCCGGCTCGGCCCAGCTGGCGGCGCTGCCGCTCATCGCCAGCGGTGCGCCGCTGTGGCTGGTGGTGGCGACCGCGCTGGTCGTGAACCTGCGCTTCGTCATCTATGCGCTGGCCTTGCGGCGCGACATGGCCGACCTCGGCATCGGCCGGCGGCTCTGGTACGGCTATCTGATGGGCGACATCGGCTTTGTGCTGTACATGGCGCGGCGCGAGCGGGCCGGCGGCTTCGAGCAGCGGCATGACTATTTTCTGGGCGGCGCGGCCTGCAACTGGCTGTTCTGGCAGGGCGGCAGCGTCGCCGGCATCGTCGCGGCGGCCTGGATTCCGCTCGACTGGGGGCTGGATCTGGCCGGCACGCTGGCGCTGCTCGGGCTGCTGGTGCCGATGTGTGCCGCGCGGCCGGTGCTGATCGGCGCGATCACGGCGGCGGCGGTGGCCATCGTCGCGCACGGACTGCCGCTGCGGCTCGGGCTGGCGGTGGGCACGGTGGCCGGCATCGCTGCGGCGATGGTCGTCGGCAGCAATCTCGATCGCGGCACGCGCGGCTGAACTCACATGCACAACCTCGATTTCTGGCTCGCCATCGCGGGTCTCACGTTTGCGACGGTGGCGACGCGCGCCGGGCTGCTGGTGTTCAACCGGCTGTCGCCGGGCGCGACGGTGGAGCGGGCGCTGCGCTATGCGCCGGCCTGCGCGCTGGCGGCCATCGTCGGGCCGGAGCTGGTGTTTGCCCACGGCGCGGTGGAGCCTGGGCATTTCAAGCTCTGGGCCGGCGCGGCGGCGACGCTCGGCTTTGTGCTGACGCGCAATCTGTTCGCCACGCTGGCCATCGGCATGGCGGTGTTCACGGCGCTGCGGCTGTGGCTGGCGTGATGCGCGCAGTCCGGCTGGCCATCGGCCGCGCGCGCCACGCTGTTGCGGCTGCGCCGGATTTGGCGCGGTGTTTTCCCTTCAACCTTTCCCGGAGCCGCTCATGAGCGCCGTCGCACAGGCTCGCGCCATCCTCAAGTCGGTGTTCGGCTATGCCAGCTTTCGCGGTCAGCAGGAGGCGGTCGTCGCGCAGGTGATCGACGGCGGCGATGCGCTGGTGCTGATGCCGACCGGCGCCGGCAAGTCGCTCTGCTATCAGGTGCCGGCGCTGGCACGCGACGGCGTGGCGGTGGTGGTGTCGCCGCTGATCGCGCTGATGCAGGACCAGGTCGCGGCGCTGCGCGAAGCCGGCGTGGCGGCGGCCTTTCTCAACAGCAGCCTCGACGCCGCCGAAGCCCGCAACGTCGAGCGCGACGCCCGCAGCGGCCGGCTCAAGCTGCTCTACATGGCGCCGGAGCGCGTGATGACCGAGCGCGGCACGACGCTGCTCGACGCCATCGCCGACGGCCCGGGCATCTCGCTGTTCGCCATCGACGAGGCGCATTGCGTCTCGCAATGGGGCCACGACTTTCGCCCGGAGTATCTGCAACTCACGCTGCTCGGCGAGCGCTATCCGCAGGTGCCGCGCATGGCGCTGACCGCCACGGCCGACGAGCTGACGCGCCACGAGATCGCCGAGCGCCTCGGTCTGCATGCGGCGCCGATGTTCGTCAGCAGCTTCGACCGGCCCAACATCCGCTACCGCATCGCCGACAAGCTCGATGCGCGCGCCCAGCTGCTCGACTTCATCCGCACCGAGCATCCGGGCGATGCCGGCATCGTCTACTGCCTGTCGCGCGCCAAGGTCGAGGACACGGCCGAGTTTCTGGTGAGCAAGGGCATCAACGCGCGGCCCTACCACGCGGGCCTCGACGCCGGCACCCGCAGCCGCAACCAGAGCGAGTTCATCCGCGAGGAAGGCATCGTGATGGTCGCGACCATCGCCTTCGGCATGGGCATCGACAAGCCCGACGTGCGCTTCGTCGCGCATCTGGACCTGCCCAAGAGCATCGAGGGCTACTACCAGGAAACCGGCCGTGCCGGCCGCGACGGCGATGCTGCCGACGCCTGGATGGTCTACGGCCTGCAGGACGTGGTGCAGCAGCGCCGCATGCTCGATGAATCGGAAGCGAGCGAGGACTACAAGCGCGTCTCGGGCGCCAAGCTCGACGCGGTGCTCGGCCTGTGCGAGACCACCGACTGCCGGCGCGCCCGGCTGCTCGACTACTTCGGCGAGAAATACCAGTCGGTCGGCTGCGCCAACTGCGACAACTGCCTGAGCCCGCCCGAGATGTGGGATGGCACCGAGGCGGCGCAGAAGATCCTCTCCTGCATCTTTCGCGTGGAAAAGGCCAGCGGCCATGCCTTCGGCGCCGGCCATGTCATCGACGTGCTGCGCGGCAAGCACACGCAGAAGATCGCGCAATCGGGCCACGACAAGCTCAGCACCTACGGCATCGGCGCCGAGATCGACGACAACGGCTGGCGCGCCGTGCTGCGCCAGCTGGTGATGAACCGGCAGGTGGAAATCGACCATGCGCGCTACGGCGTGCTGAGGCTCGGCGCCGGCGCGCGCGCCGTGCTCAAGGGCGAGCAGCGCGTGATGCTGCGCAAGCTGCGCGACAAGGCGGCGGCGCGCAAACCGCGTTCGTCGGGCAGCAGCGCGGCGGCGGTCGAGCTGGCCGAGGCGCACCGGCCGCTGTTCGAGGCGCTGCGCGGTTGGCGCGCCGGCATTGCGCGCGAACGCGGCCTGCCGGCCTACACCGTGTTCCACGACGCCACCCTGCGCGAGATCGCGACGCGCCGGCCCGGCTCGCTCGACGAGCTGGGCGGCATCGGCGGCGTGGGCGCGCGCAAGCTGGAGGCCTACGGCGAGGGCATTCTCAAGGTGGTGGCCGAGCAGGGCGACTGAGCGCGCCGGCATTGCTGCGAGTGCACGTCCTCGCACTGCGCGGGGTTTTTCGACCGTTTCGCGGCGCCGCAGCATGCGCACTGCCGCGCTCGGTAACATGCGCCGCCCGGTGACCGCCGACCGGTACCGCTTCACTCCCGCCTCATGACCGACTCCGACGCCCGCTCCCCGCTATCCACACCGCTCGCCTGGCTCGGCCTCGACCGCGCCGCGCTGGCGCATGCCGGCCGGCTCTGGATCGCGGCCTGGCTGGCGTTCGGCATCGCGGTGCTGCTGGGCGTGGACAACGCCTACTGGGCCGCGATGCCGATCTGGGTCGTGGCCCAGCCGTCGCGCGGCCTGCTGTTCGAGCGCGGCATCTTCCGCGTGATCGGCACGCTGATCGGCGCGGTGGCCGGCATCCTGATCCTGGCGCTGCATGGCGCGCCCTGGCTGTCGTTTGCGCTGCTGGGCGGCGTGGTGGGCGTCAGCGCGCTGGCGGTGCACACGCTGCGCGGCCTGCATGCCTATGGCGCGATGCTCACCGGCATGACCGCCGCCGTGGTGGTGCTGCCCACGGTGCTGGCGCCCGAGCACACGCTGGCGCTGGCGTTTGCGCGGGTCGAATGCACGCTGATCGGCGTGGTGGTGGTCACGGTGGTGACAGCGCTGTTCACGCCCGAGGCGCCGCGCGAGGCCTTCTACCGCCGGGTGCGCCGGCTCTGCGCCGAGGCGGTGGCGCATGCGGGTCGCGCCGCCGACGGCCGGTTCGCCGGCGCCACCGCGCTCGACGATGCCGAGCGGCCGCTGCTGGCCGAGATCAGCGACATCGATGCCAATGCCCGGCTCATCGCCGCCGGCTCGGCCCAGGGCTATCGCCGGCTGCGCTATGTGGATGCGCTGGTCGCGGCGGCGCTGGCGGCGCTGGCGGTGGCACGCGCGCTGGCCGAACGGCACCGGCGCGGCGAGACGCCCGCGCCCGATCTGGCGCCGGCGCTGGCCCGGCTGGCGGCGCGGCTCGGCGCCGAGCCGGCCGTGCCGCCAGCCGTCGCGCCGTTGGTCGCCGACGCCGCTGCCGCCGCGCCCGCAGACCACGCCGCAGCCCAGACCGCCCCAGCCGCCCCGACCGACCCCCTGCGCACCCGGCTCGACGCCGCGCTGGTCCAGCTCGTCGCGGCCGAGGACGCCTTGTTCGCCAGCGCCACCGACGGCGATCTGCTCAGCTTCGGCGCGCGTGCGGTACGCGTCGCGCCGCACCGCGACTGGACCCGCGGCCGGCGCGCTGCCGCGATGTCGGGCGGCGCCACCTTCGCGGCCGCCATCCTCGCGCTGCTGTCGGGCTGGGCCGCCGGCGAGCTGGCGGCGCTCGGCGTGTGCATCTTCTCGATGGTGCTCGGCTCGCTGCCCGACCCCAAGCGCATCGCCCGGCTGATGTTTCCGGGCGTGGTCAGCGGCGTGGCGCTGGCGCTCGGCTACCGCTTTCTGATCCAGCCGGCGCTGGACGGCACGGCGGCGCTGCTGCTGTCGGTCGCGCCCTTCCTGCTGCTGGGCGCGCTGGCGCGTGCCAGCCGGCGCTTCGCCATGCCGGCGCTCGACGGGAACATGTGCTTTCTGCTCGCCAGTCAGGCCGGCATGCCGGCGGCCGGCGCGGCCGAAATCCTGTCGGGCGGCGGCGCGCTGGTGCTGGCGGCCGGCGTGGTCTGCGGCGGCTTTCTGCTGCTGCCCGGCGCCAGCGCGCGCGACGCCGCCGGCATCGCGCGCCGGCTGGTGCGCGACCTGCGCCGGCTGCTGCCGCGCGCCCGTCCGCGTCCGGCCGATGCGAGCGACTGGCATGCGCGCACCGCGCGCCAGGTGCTGCGGCTCGCGCATCACCTGGGCCGCGCGGCCCAGCGCCCGGTGCGCGGCCGGCCGCTGCTCGCCACGCTCAATCTCGGCCATGCCATCGTCGCGCTGCGCGAACTGGCGGCCGATGCCGGCATGGATCCGCTGGCGCGCCAGCAGGCTGAACGCGCCTTCACCGAGCTGCGCCAGCTCGGCGCCAATCCGGCCGGCGTCGCCGCGCAACTGCATGCGCTGGCCGACAGTCACAGACTGACCGCCGCCACGCCGCTGCTGCTCGATGCCGCGCAAGCCCTGGCCGATGCCGCGCCGCTCGTCGCGCCCGGCGCCTGAGCGCCTACCTCACCCAACCGCTGCCCAACCATGCTCAAGACCACCGTCGCCGTCCTGCTCGCCCTGCCGCTGCTGTTTGCCTGCGGCGAGCCCGAGGACACGCATCCGGGCCAGCCCGTCACCCATCGCCGGCAAGCCTTCCGCGAGCTGCTCAAGGCGTCCGAGCCGATCGGCGTGATGCTGCGCACCAACCAGTACGACCCGGCCGAATACCAGCGCCTGCTCGGCGTCTTCATGGAAAAGCGCGAGGCGCCGTGGACCCTGTTCGCGCCCGACACGCTCTATCCGCCGAGCCATGCCAAGCCCGAGGTCTGGAGCGACGCCGCCGGCTTCGAGGCCGCGAAGAAAGACTTCCTCGACGCCAGCTGGCAGCTCAGCCAGCTCGGCGCCGATCCCGGCCGCGACCGTGCGCTCGCCGCCTACAAGAATGTGGAAGCCGCCTGCGAGCGCTGCCACGACGCCTACAAGAACAAGTGACCGCCATGCCCGAAGTGACCGGCATCGACCACATCTACTTCAGCGTCAGCGATCTGGCGCGCGCCGAAGCCTTCTACGACCGGGTGCTGTGCGAGCTGCTGGGCTTTCGCAAGGGCGGGCGGTTCGCGCTCGGCGGCGAGCCGCATGTGAGCTACTTCAACCGGCGGTTCGGCATCGTGTTGCGGCCGGCGCGCGTGGCCACGCCGCATGAGCCCTATGCGCCCGGGCTGCATCACTTCTGCCTGCGGGTCGAGTCGGCCGCCGATGTCGAAGCCGTGGCGCAGGCGCTCGCGGCGGCCGGCATCGCCGCCACGCCGGCGCGGCTCTATCCCGAGTACGCGCCCGATTACGTCGCCACGCATTTCACCGATCCGGACGGGCTGCGGCTGGAGGTGACCAACTACCGGGCCGAGCGCCGCGAGCGCTTCGAGCGCTGGGACGACCTGGCGCGCTGAGGCTCAGCCGGCGGCATCGGCCAGCGCCAGGATGCGGTCGAGCAGCATCGGCATCTCGGCCGGGCTGTCGAGCAGAAAGCGCGCGCGCGAGGCCGGATCGTCGCGCCCGACCTTGAGTGTGAGCCAGTGCGGCGGCGCGGCCGCGAACACCGGCTCGTCGTTCACGTCGTCGCCCGCAAACAGCGCGCCGCCGGCGCCGGCGGCGGTCACCAGCGCCTGCACCGCGCCGGCCTTGTCGGGCGCGGTCGCGGCCATCAGGTTGCAGACCAGCTTGCCGCCGAAGACCTTCAGCTCCGGCCCCAGGCGCGCCAGCAGCGCATCGATCTCGGCGCGCGCCCGGTCGCGGTCGCGCGCCAGCCGGTAGTGCAGCGCCAGCGACTGGCCCTTGTCCTCCAGCGTCACGCCGGCGGCGGCGAGCGCCGCCTCATGCGCGCCGAGCAGCGCGCGGGCGCCGTCGAGCGCGCGCGCCAGCCGCTCGGCCGCCGCCGGATCGGCCAGGCTTTCGGCGCCGTGATTGCCGACGATGCAGCCCGGCGCAAAGCCGAGCCGTTCGCGCACATCGGCCAGCTGGCGCCCGGTGACCACCGCCACCGGCCAGCGCTCGGCCAGCCGGGCCAGTCGGCGCGAGACCGCCGGCGCGACGCGCGCGTCCTCGGGCCGCGCCACGATCGGCGCCAGCGTGCCGTCGAAATCGAAGGCCAGCAGCGGCTGGCGCCGCAACAGCTCGGCCAGCGCGGCCTCGCCCTCGGTGCAGAAAAAATGCTTCATGCGTCAGGAGCCGGGTCGGCAGCCGATGCGGCGCCCGCCCGGCCCGGTGTTGGGAAACGGGCATCGACGGTAACGCCGGCCTCCGGCAGCGGCCCGCGCCGGGCGGTTTGGTTACATCGCCCGGCGCGCATGCGGCAGTCGCGCGATCGGCTTAGCTTGGCGGTCGCGCACGCCCGCGCAACTCACTTCATCAGGAGACCGCCATGCCAGCCAATCCCTTCGTCTGGTACGAACTCATGACCACCGACACCGCCGCCGCGACCGCCTTCTATCAGGCGGTGCTCGGCTGGAGCGCACGCGATTCCGGCGCCGGCGAGGTCGACTACACCGTGCTCGGCGTCGGCGACCGCCCGCTCGGCGGCCTGATGCAGCTGCCGGCCGAAGCCGCCGCGCGCGGCGCCCGGCCCGGCTGGCTCGGCTACATCGGCTGCGACGATGTGGATGCCGCCGTCGCGCGGCTGGCCGAGGCCGGTGGCAAGGTCCATCGCCCGGCCTGGAGCATTCCGGGCGTCGGCCGGCTCGCGGTCGTGGCCGATCCGCAGGGCGCGGCCTTCGTGCTGTTTCGCGGCGAATCGGCCGAGGCGCCGCCGGCGCCCGAAGCCGGCTCGCCCGGCAGCGTCGGCTGGCATGAATTGCAGGCGGTCGAGCGCGAATCGGCATTCGCCTTCTATTCGGCGCAATTCGGCTGGACCGCCGATACGGCAGTCGACATGGGACCGCTCGGCACCTATCAGATCTTTGCCATCGACGACAAGCCGGCCGGCGGCGTGATGAACAAGCTGCCGGCTCTGCCGGTGCCGTTCTGGATCTACTACTTCTGCGTCGCCGATATCGATGCGGCAATCGCGCGGGTGAATGCCGCGCAGGGCTCGATCGTCAACGGGCCCAATCCGGTGCCGGGCGGCAGCTGGATTGCGCACGGAATCGATCCGCAAGGCGCATTGTTTGCGCTGGTAGGAATGCGCAGCGCCAATTGAGAAAAATGCCGTACTGTTGACGGCATCTGGCGGGGCGCTGTCGTGTGGCTGTCGCCCGGCTGTCGTGGCTTTCTCCCAGGGGCGCCGTCAATCTGGCGGCTCGTGATCTTCAGAGGTTGGTTCCCATGCAAGTGCAAAAACTGAGACTGCAACACGGCTGGTCTCAACAACAACTCGCCGAATTGAGCGGCCTGAGTGTGCGGACGATTCAGCGAATAGAACGCGGCCAGCCGGCCAGCATGGAAACCCTGAAATCACTGGCATCGGTCTTCGAGATCGATTTCTCGCAATTCACCAGTGAGCCTGTCATGGAAGCCATTCCCAATACCGCCAATTCAAATGAAGAAACGCTGGCGTTTCAGCATGTCTACAAGCTCAAGCGCTTTTATCTGCATGTCGGCCAATATGCGGTCGTGATGCTGTTTCTGCTCGCCATCAATCTGCTGACCCGGCCGCACAATCTCTGGGTGGTGTGGCCAGCGCTCGGCTGGGGCATTGGCCTGGCATTGCATGCCATTTCCACCTTTGAATTGCTGCCGTTCTTTGGCGCCGAATGGGAGCGGCGCCAGGTCGAGAAGCGGCTCGGCCGGCCGCTGTAATCCGCCGTTACCGGGGAAAGCCCGCCCCCGGGGTCGATTGCACGCTGTGCAACGGCGGCCGAACATGGCCGCTCTTGCAGGCCACCGACGGAAGGGCGGCACATGCGCAAGCGCATCCTCATCATCGATGACGACCCGGTGCTCCGCCGCGTGCTGGCGGCCCAGGTCGAGCAGCTGGGTCATGACGTCGAGACCGCGCACGACGGCCTGTCGGGGCTGGCCGCCTGCCGGCGCCAGCTGCCGGCGCTGGTCATCTGCGATCTCTGCATGCCCGGCCTCGACGGCTTCGGCGTGCTGGCCCGGCTGGCGCAAGACCAGCCCGAGCTGCCGGTGATCGTGGTGAGCGGCGTCGGCGACATCGGCGACGCGGTGCGCGCGCTGCGCCACGGCGCCTGGGATTACGTCACCAAGCCGCTGCCCGAGGCGGCGGTGCTGGCCCATGCCATCGACGGCGCGCTCGAACGCGCCCGGCTGCGCGCCGACAACCGCCGCGTGCATGAGCATTTGCAGTCCGCCAACCGCCAGCTCGAAGCCAGCCTGCGCGCGCTGGAGGACGACGAGAACGCCGGCCGGCGCATCCAGTTCGCGCTGCTGCCGCGCGAGCGGCTGGTGATCGACGGCTATGAATGCTCCTGGCATCTGCTCACCTCGGCCATCCTGAGCGGCGACTTCATCGACTACTTCGCCATCGACGAGCGGCGCTTCGGCTTCTACATCGCCGACGTGTCGGGCCACGGCGTGTCGTCGGCCTTCATCACCGTGCTGCTCAAGAGCCAGATCGCGCGGCTGATGGAGCGCCACCGGCTCTACGGCGATGCCACCGTGCTCGATCCGGCGGCGCTGCTCGGCTGCCTCAACCGCGAAATCATCGATGGCCGCCACGGCAAGTACCTGACCATGTTCTACGGCGTGGTCGATTCGGCCGCCGGCGAGCTGGTGTTCGCCAACGGCGGCCAGTTCCCGTTTCCGCTCGCCTACGACGGCCACGACATGCGCGAGATCGGCGGCCGCAGCGCGCCGGTCGGGCTGTACGGCGGGCGCAGCTGGCGCAACCAGCGGCTGCCGCTCACGCCGGTGTTCGCGCTGTCGATGTTCTCCGACGGCATCCTCGAAACCCTGCCCGAGCCCGACCTGGCGGCCAAGCGCGACCATCTGCGCGCCTGCGCCAGCCATGCCGATGTCGACGCCCACGGCATCGCCGATGCGCTGCATCTCGACCATGAGCGCGCGCCGCCCGACGACGTGAGCATCCTGTCGCTGCGCCGCGTGCTGCCGGCCGCAATCCCCGCCGCCCAATTCCAGGGAGCGTGCCCATGAATGCCACCTGTCTCGTCCCGTCGGCCGGCCATGCCGGCAGCGTCAGCCATGCGCGCGACGGCGCGACCTGCGTCGTCCGGCTGGCCGGCGACCTGCGCCACACCCAGGGCCCGGCCTTCGACCGCTTCATCGACGGCCTGCTCGCCGATGCCGGCATCGACCGCGTGATCGTCGATCTGAGCGAGGCGGTCGGCATCGACAGCACCATGCTCGGCCTGCTCGCGCGGCTGGCGCTCGGGCTCGACGAGCGCGACGGCCGCAAGCCGCTGCTGGTCTCGCCCCGGGCCGACATCAACACCCTGCTCGACAGCATCTGCCTCGACGACTGCTTTCTGCGCTGCGACGCGGCCGTCGCGCCGACCGGCACCGCGCTCGCCGAAGCCCGCGCCGAATCCGTCGGCGAGACCGAGGCGGCGCGCGTCATCCTTGACGCCCACCGCACGCTGGCGCGCATGAACGGCGCCAACCGCGCCGCGTTCAGCTGCGTGGTCGAGGCGCTGGAGCGCGAGCTGCGCGAACGCTGAGCGGCCGGTCGCGCCGGTCCGCTTGTGCGCTGATCGCCCAACGCGGGCGATAGGCGGCGGCGCGGCTGTCACAATCGCCGCCCCGCCGGCAGCTGCCGACGCTCGCAGCACCGCCTCCATGTCAGTCGCTTCTCCCGAATCCGGCGCGCCCGCGCCGCTGTCCCAGCATCCGTCGCTGCTGCGCTTCATCACCGCGCGGGTCGCCGCGATGGTCGCCAACCAGATGCAGATCGTCGCCACCGGCTGGCAGGTGTACGAGCTGACCGGCCGCGCCTTCGACCTCGGCATGGTCGGGCTGGTGCAGTTCCTGCCGTCGCTGCTGCTCACCTTCGTGGTCGGGCATGTGGCCGACCGCTACGACCGCCGCAATGTGCTGCGCATCGCGCTGGCGACCAAGCTGCTGGCGGTGGCGCTGATGGCCTGGGGCACGGCCGCCGGCTGGCTGACGCGCGAATCGCTGTTCGCGCTGGCGGCGCTGATCGGCGCCGCGCGCGCCTTCGAGATGCCGTCCAACGGCGCGCTGCTGGCCAGTCTGGTCGAGCCCGGCCTGCTGCCGCGCGCGGTCGCGACGATGGCCTCGGCGGTGCAGGGCGCGGTGCTGGTCGGCCCGGCCATCGGCGGGCTGGTGCTGGCGGCCGGGCTCGACTGGGCCTATGGCGCGGCGGCGGCGCTGTACGGCGTGGCGGTGCTGGCGCTGATGTTCGTGACGCTGCTGCGCAAGCCGCCCGCGCCGGCGCCGGCCACGCTGGCGTCGATGTTTGCCGGCGTGGGCTTCATCCGGCGCCGGCCGGTGGTGCTGGGCGCGATCTCGCTCGACCTGTTCGCGGTGCTGCTCGGCGGCGCGGTGGCTCTGCTGCCGATCTATGCGCGCGACATCCTGCACATCGGCGCCTGGGGGCTGGGGCTGCTGCGCTCGTCCGAGGCCTGCGGCGCGCTGGCGGCGGCGGTCTTCCTCGCGCGCCGGCCGATGGACCGGCATGTGGGCCGCAAGATGTTCGGCGCGGTCGCGGTGTTCGGGCTGGCGACCATCGTCTTCGCGCTGTCGACCTGGTTCTGGCTCTCGTTCGTGGCGCTGGCGGTGCTCGGCGCGGCCGACATGGTGAGCGTGGTCATCCGCCAGTCGCTGGTGCAGCTTGAGACGCCCGACGACATGCGCGGGCGGGTCGGGGCGGTGAATTCGCTGTTCATCGGCACCTCCAACCAGCTTGGCGAGTTCGAGTCGGGGCTGACGGCGGCGTGGTTCGGCACGGTGCCGGCGGTGGTGCTGGGCGGGGTGGGCACGCTGCTGATCGCCGGGCTGTGGATGCGGCTGTTTCCGGAGCTGGCGAAGCGGGATCGGCTGGCTGAGGGCGGGTCGCGCTAGCCGGGTTCAGGCGTCGGCCGGGCGCTCGGCCCAGTCGATCAGGCGGTCGCCGGTCCAGTGCAGCAGCGCGGCACCGCCGGCATCCACCCGCACCACCGGACGGCGCGGATTGCGCGGCAGCGCATCGGCTTGCAGCCGGTCGAGCCAGTCCGCGACCGAGACGGCATCCGTCTGGGCCGGCAGGCTTGCGCTGTCGAGCCAGGAACCGCTGTTGAGATAGTGGCCGGCCATGCCGTGCCGGATGTCGCGTGGCGCATGCGTGTGGCCGGCGATGGCGATCAGGTCGCGGCCCCAGCCGTCGATTGCGGCGTCGGCCAGTTCATCGCGCCGGGCCGGATCGAAGGCACCGCGCGCCGAATCGAGCGTGCTGCCGAGTGCGCTCAGCAGCCGCGTCCTTATCCAGCCGCCGCCGGTCGAAAGCAGGCCACGCTGGACCGGCTGCGCGTTGTCCGTCAGCAGAAATTGCTCCAGCGCGCTGGCCATGCGCTGCGACGCAGCCAGTTCCTCCGGCGTGAGCGTGCCGGCGATGCATTGCGCGATGGCGTCGGCAAACGCATCGGCGGGGTCTTGCGCCGGCGCGCCGCCGCGCTGCACCGGCGTGGCGGCCAGTAGCCTGCCGCCGCCGATGGATTGCAGCAGCTTGCGCGCGAGCGCCTGGGCGCCGATGCCGAGCGCATCGCCCAGCCGCTGCGCCGCAAGCCGGCCGTCGAGCGCCAGCAGCGCCAGCACCACGGCGCGCTCGGATGGCAGCAGGTCCACGAAGGGAAAGCGCGGTTTGCCGTCCGCATCGGCCGCGCGCCGGTAGGGATTGATGACCCTACAGACCAGCTTGGAGCCGGGCGGCATCGGCAGGCTTGCATCGCCGGCGGCCTGGGCCGCGAGCATGCAGCTGGCCGGCAGGGCGTTGAAGGCATCGTCGTGATGACCGTGCTGGCCGACGACCGTGCGGCCGGCCACCTCGACGCGCCAGCTGTCGGCATGGGCTGGCAGCTCGCGAGCCGCGCCCAGCCGCGCCGCCAGCCGTTGCTGCACCTCGGCCAGCGCCAGCTCCGGATCGTGATTGCCGGGCAGGCAGTGCAGCCGGTGGCCGGCAGCGGTGAAGTCGCACAGCGCGCTCACCAGATTGCGTTCCGGCGGCTCGGCGGCGAGCGAATCGAGGATGGCGTCGATGCGCTGGCCGGCGAGCGGCAGCGAAATGCCGTCATAGCCCGGAATCTGGAGGAAATCGAACACGTCGCCGTTGAGCAGCAGATCGGTTGGCGCAGGCAGCGTGGCCAGATGGCGGATGAAGGCGGTCAGCGCCGCATGGGCGCGGAACACGCATTGCGGCCCGGCCACCGTCAGGTGCAGGTCGCTGAGGATGTGCAGCTGCTGCATGCGCAGGTCAGTCGGCATCGGTGGCTCCGGCTTGCAGCGGCGCATAGGGATCGATCTCGCCGGCGGCGATGGCGGCGTCGATGCGGGCGTGGAATTCGGCGAGGACGGCGGGGGCTTCGGCCGTGAGTTGGTCCAGCGCGGCGCGGCGGTCGGTGTCGGACATGTCTTCGGACATCAGGCCGGCGATCACCTGGCCCAGCGCTTCGGCGCGCGGGTCGCCGATCTGCTCTGCTGTCGCCCGGGCGAGTTCCAGCGCGCAGACGCCGATGAAGCCATCTTCGGTGCCGAGCAGCACGCGTCCCAGGTCTTGCGCGGCGAGCAGCACACCCCAGCGATCGTCGATGGCGGTGAACTGCCGGATGGCGAGCGAGCACAGTGCTTGCGCCTGGAGGCCAGCGCCGACGCTGCCGGCGATGCGTGCCAGATAGCCGTGGGTACCGGCCGCGCCAACTCGGTCGGCCAGTACGTTCTGGATGGCAAGACAGGCATGCAGCTGGGCAAATGCCGCAACTGGTCGGCCTTCGGCGGCGGCGAGAGTGCCGAGCGCCTGGAGGGTATTGGCCTCGCCGAGGCGGTCGCCGATCTGGCGGTAGAGGCCGAGGGCGGCGTCGAAGTCGACTCGGGCGCCGGCGAGGTCGTCGCCGCGCTGCTTGAGTTGGCCGAGCGCCTGGAGGGTATTGGCCTCGCCGAGGCGGGCGCCGATCTGGCG
>NZ_MUHU01000007.1 GCF_002105195.1 Derxia lacustris
GGGCGGGAACGGCAGGAAGGCCGGGGCGGCGGGCTCCGGGCGACGGCGCCGGTCGGCGGCGATGGCGCCGACCAGCACGAGCAATTGCATGAGCGTCAGCGGCCAGGCCACCGCGAAGGGCGTGCCGCCGCCGTGCTGCCAGCCGGCTTCGGCCAGCACCGTGCTGTTGAGATAGGACAGGCCGGCGACGGCCGCGACGGCCGGCACTGCCGGGCTGGCGCGCAGCACCGCCGGCGCCAGCGCCCACAGCCAGTACCAGGGGTTCACCACCGGCGCGAAGACCAGCAGTGCCACCACGGCGGCATCGGCCGGCGGCAGCGAGCGCGGCCAGCGCGCCGCCACGGCGCGCCAGCGCAAGCCGATCCAGGCGATGGCGAAGGCGATCAGCGCGCCGGCCAGGGCCCGTGCGACCGCTGGCGAACAGACCAGGTCGACGCTGCGGAACAGCAGCGGGTTGAAGCGCCATTCGCGCGCGAACACGGCGAGCGAGGTGGCATCGCTGCCGGCGCCGGCGAGCAGGAAGGGCAGGTAGCAGCCGGCCAGCGCAGCGGCGCTGCCGAAGCCGATCCAGCCGACCCAGCGCAGCGTGGCTGCGGCAGGCCGGTGCGGCCCCGGCAGGGCCGCGCGGCGGCCTGCCGGCGGCAGGCAGAACAGCGCCAGCGCGGCCAGTGCCGACAGCTTGGTCGCGGCCGCCAGCCCCAGCAGGGCACCGGCCAGACCCGGCCGGGCGCGGTGCCAGGCCAGCAGCGCGAGCAGCAGGAACAGGCCGACCACGCCGTCCGGATGGGCGGTGGCGATGGCTTCCTTCAGCAGCAGCGGATGCAGCGCATAGGCCGCCAGCCAGCGCGGCGCCACGCGCTGCGCGGCCAGTACGCACAGCACTGCCATGTCGAGCGCCGCCAGCAGGCCCTGGAGCGCGCCGATGCGGCCCGGCGCGATCAGGTGGGCGAGTGCGAACAGCGCTTGCAGCACCGGCCCGTACAGGGTCGGCAGGTCGGGGTTGTTGATGCCGCCGAGGATGTCCTGCCAGCGCGCATCGAGCTGCGTGGCGCCGAAGAAGTCCGACGGCGCATGCCGGTAGGGATCGAAATGGGTGGCGGTGCGCATGCCATCCCACAGGTAGCGGAAATGGTCGTCTTCGAGCAGCGGCGTGGCGGCGCTGGCGGCCAGCCGCAGCAGCAGTGCAAGGCCGAGCACGAAGCCCGGCGTGAGCCGTCCGAAGCGTGAGTCGCAGGCCAGCCAGGCCAGCGTGCCGATGCCGACGCCGGCGGCGCCGAGCACGCCGGCCAGGGCCCGCGCGCCATCCGCCGCGCCGAACACGGTGCCGCCCGCGAGCAGCAGCGCGACCTGGGTCGCGCCGAGCAGCGCAAGGCCGGCCGCGTGGGCAGGTGGAAGCGGGCGGGCGTGCATGGCCGGCGCGGCGTCAGAACGCGAAGGTGTAGGCCAGATTGGCGATGGCCTGGTCCTGCACCGTGTTGCGACCGCCGGTGACGGTGCCCACGCTCAGTGCCACGCCCTGATTGCCGGCAAAGGCATAGCCCACGCCGATCTTGGCGATCTGGCGTTCCTCGCGTACCTCGGGGAAGCGCGCCAGCGTGAAGCCCGGGCCGCCGATGTCGAGCTCGCCGCTGTAGCGCTTGGCGCTGTAGCCGAGGCTGGCGCTCCACTTCGGCGCGAAGCGGTAGCGCGTGCCGATGTCGATGAAGGCGGCGTTGGGGATGTGGCTGTCGCGGTGCTGGAAGCCGAGTTCGGCCGAGCCCGACCACTTCGACGTGAACTGCTTGCCGACGATCGCGTCGACCTCGACACCGCTCGCGCCGTTGCCGATGCCGGCAAAGCGGCCGGCGTCGTAGTCGCCCTTGACGATGCCGGCCAGCCGCAGGGTCAGGGTCGGCAGCGCCGGCCGCTCCAGCTCGTCGAGCGCGCGCCAGCTCACGCCGATCACGCTGTCGGCCAGGCCGTAGCTGTTGTCGGCATTGCCCGACTTGACCGCCGCATAGGCCACGGCGACGTCGAGCGCGAAGGCATCGCTGATGCCGTAGTCGAGCCGCAGCGCGCTGGTCGAGCGGCGATAGCGCGTGGCGGCGCCGCCGGTGATGTCGCTGATGCTGAGCTTCTGGTCGCCGATCCAGCCCTTGTTGCCGCTCTGCTCGGTATGGCTGGCGGTGAGGGCGGCGCTGCCCGGAATCGGCAGCCAGGGTGAATCGCCTTCGGCGAAGGCCGCGAGCGGCGCGACGGCGAGCAGCAGGGCGAGGGCTTTGCGTGCATGCATGGTCTCGGTCCTCGCGTTCACAGCTTGAAGCGGCGCTTGAGGTAGACGCCGAGCGCATTGGCTTCGTCGTCGGCCAGCGTCGGCAGGTGCTTGCCGGCGAGCAGTTCGCGCGCGGTGGCTTCGTCGAGCGACTTGCCCGGCAGCGGGCAGCTGGCGCAGGCGACCTTGCTGGCATAGACGCTCTTGCCGAGGTTGTAGGCCTGGGCGTCGCCGGTTTCCGCGCCGCCGCCGGCATCGGAGCCGGAGGCGCGCGCCGCCACGGCGCCGAGGCCGAGCGCGAGCGCGATCGATAGATGGGCAAGCGGTTTGAGGTTCAAGCGGACTCTCCTTGGGTTGTGGTCGTGGGTGGGCGAATCAGCGCCGCGCGTTCGGGGCGAGCGCGCGGGCCTGGGCAAGGCGGAGGGCGAGGCGATGGGCGAGCGAGCCGGGCCGGCGCGCGAGTTCGCGCAGCCAGAGCCGGCCGATCATTCCGAGGATTCCGCAGCCCGCGCCGACGACGCCGCGCAGGCTTCCGCTGATCTTGGAAACGCCGCCGGCGCGGGCGCGCCAGGCCACCGGCAGCTGCACCGTGCACAGGCCGAGGCGGTGCGCGCGCACCTGCATCTCCACGGTCCAGCCGTAGGCGCGGTCGCGCATGTCGAGGCGGTCGAAGGCGGTTCGGCGCAGCGCGCGATAGGGGCCCAGATCGGCCGCCGGCACCTGCCAGATCAGCCGCATCAGCCAGCAGGCCAGGGCATTGCCCCAGCGCTGGGCGGCGGTCAGCGCGCCGGGGTCGGGCGTGAGGCGCAGGCCCACCGCCAGCTCGGCGCCGGCGTCGATGGCGCCGAGCAGCCAGCGCGCGTCGGCCGGATCGGCGGCGCCGTCGCCATCGACGAAGATCAGCACCTCGCCACGGCTGGCCTGCACCGCATGCCAGCAGGCTTCGCCATAGCCGGGACGCGGCACCGTCAGCACGCGGGCGCCGGCCGCCAGCGCGACGGCGGCGGTGGCATCGGTCGAGCCGTTGTCGGCCACCACCACTTCGTCGATGAGCGGCCCGCCGTCGGCGGCGACGCAGGCCAGCAGGCCGGTCACGACGGCGCCGATGCAGGCTTCCTCGTTGCGCGCCGGCACGATGGCGCTGACGCGGCAGGGCGGGGCGGGACGGGCGGCGTGGGTCTTCATGGGCTCGACTGGCGGAGATCGCGGGGCCGGCCTTCGGCCGGGACGCGCTGGCCGACGGGTTTTGGAGCGATCGTTCAGCGCGGCGCCAGTAGAGCGGCTTCGTCGGGCCGAATCCTCACGAAAGATTCACGGCGCGGCGGCGCGAGGCCCGGGGCGAAATTTCTTTTGCCGGCGCTGTAAGAACCGTGCCGGCCGGCGCGACCAAGCCTCATGCGACCCGCCCAATCCCTGTCCCGGCCGATTTGCCGGCCCGCCTGCGCCAGTGCCAGCGCCTGCGCGCCCGGGCCGGCCCGCGTCCCTGCCGCCACCGCCGATCCCGGCGAGCCGGCGCTTTCCATCGTGGTGCCGGTGCTCGACGAAGCCACGGCGCTGCCCGGCCTGCTGGCGCAGTTGCGCGACTTCGCCGCGCGCGGCTGCGAGCTGGTGGTGGTGGACGGCGGCAGCCGCGACGGCTCGGTGGCGATCGCGCGCGCGGCCGGCGTGACCGTCGTCGAGGCGGCTTCGGGCCGGGCTGCGCAGATGAATGCCGGCGTCCGGGTCGCCCGTGGCCGGACGCTGCTGTTCCTGCATGCCGACACCCGGCTGCCGGCCGATGCCGATGCGCTGGTACTGGCGGCGCTGGCCGACGGGCGCCATGAGTGGGGACGCTTCGATGTGCGCATCGAGGGCCGGCCGGCGCTGCTGCCCGTGGTGGCGGCGCTGATGAACCGGCGCTCGCGGCTGACCGGCATCGCGACCGGCGATCAGGCCATGTTCATGCGGCGCTCGGTCTTCATGGCGCTCGGCGGTTTTCCGGACCAGCCGCTGATGGAGGACGTGGAGCTGTCGCGCCGGTTGCGGCGCCGGTCGGCGCCGGCCTGCCTGCGCGCGCGCGTGATCACGTCGGGCCGGCGCTGGGAGGCGCGCGGTCCGTGGCGCACCGTTTTCCTCATGTGGCGGCTGCGCCTGGCCTACTGGCTTGGCGTGTCGCCCGAACGACTGGCAAGGGCCTACCGATGACACTGCCGCATTCCGGAGGCCGGCCATGAAGCCGGCCCGCATCCTGCTGTTCGCCAAGGCGCCGCTGCCCGGCCTGGCCAAGACCCGACTGATTCCGGCGCTCGGCGCCGACGGTGCCGCCATGCTGGCGCGGCGCCTGCTGGACCATGCCCTGCGCGAGGCGGTCGAGGCCGACATCGGGCCGGTCGAACTGTGCGCCACGCCGCCCGACGACGCGGTCTGGGCCGGCATCGCGCTGCCGCCGGGCGTGACGCGCAGCGACCAGGGCGCGGGCGATCTGGGCCAGCGTCTCGCGCGCGCCGCCGCGCGTTCCGTCGCCGCCGGCGAGACGCCCATCCTCATCGGCGCCGACTGTCCGGCGCTCGACGCGCGCCGGCTCATGCTGGTGGCCGCCAGCTGCCTGGACGCCGACGCGACGATGGTGCCGGCGCGCGACGGCGGCTATGTGGCGCTCGGTCTGGCGCGCTTCCACCCCAGTCTGTTCGACGGCATCGCCTGGAGCACCGACGGCGTGGCCGCGGCCACCCGCGCGCGCGTGGCCGCGCTCGGCTGGCGGCTGCGCTGCCTGCCCGCGCTGACCGACATCGACGAGCCGGCCGACCTGGCGGCGCTGCCGCCGCACTGGCCCGAGGCGCAGCGCGCGGAGCTGGCGCCATGACCGCCGCCCGCCGCATCCTCGTGGTCGAGGACGACGCCCACATCGCCGAACTGCTGCGCCTGCATCTGGGCGATGCCGGCTATGCCGTGACCCATGCCGCCGACGGCGACAGCGGCGCCCGCCTGCTCGCCGAGGCGAGCTGGGACGCGCTCATCCTCGACCTGATGCTGCCCGGCATCGACGGGCTGGAGCTGTGCCGGCGGGCCCGCGCCCAGCCGCGCTACACGCCGATCGTCATCACCAGCGCCAGGTCGAGCGAGGTGCACCGCATCCTCGGCCTGGAGCTGGGCGCCGACGACTATCTGGCCAAGCCGTTCTCGGTGCTGGAGCTGGTGGCGCGGCTGCGCGCGCTGCTGCGCCGGGGCGATGCGCTGGCCCAGCCGGCGCGCGCCGCCGACGGCCCGATCCGGCTTGGCGGCCTGAGCGTGGACGCGGTCGCGCGCGAAGCCAGCGCCGACGGCCGCGCGCTCGAACTCACGCCGCGCGAATTCGACCTGCTGCTGTTCTTCGCGCGCCATCCGGGCGAGGTGTTCTCGCGCAACGACCTGCTCGACGAGGTCTGGGGCAACCGCTACGACGGCTACGAGCACACGGTCAACACCCACATCAACCGGCTGCGCAGCAAGATCGAGCCCGACCCGGCCATGCCGCGCCGCATCCTCACTGTGTGGGGGCGCGGCTACAAGCTGGCGCCGGCCGCCGGCGCCGACGCATGAGGCCGCGCGCCTGGCTCGGCCGGCTCACGCTCGGGCAGCGGCTGTGCGCGGTGTTCACGCTGCTGCTGCTGGCCGGCGTCGGCGGCACGCTGGCGGTGCAGCTGCGGCTCGGCGAGCAGCGCGAGCAGGAGCTGGTGCAAAGGCTGTCGGCCGGGCTGGCGGCGCACATCGCCGGCAACGGCGCGCTGATGGCGCACGGCGATCTCGATCCGCGCGCGGTGCAGGCGCTGTTCGGCAAGCTCATGGACGTGAACCCGAGCGTCGAGGTCTATCTGCTGGCGCCCGACGGCCGCATCGTCGGCGATGCCGCGCCGCCCGGCCATCTGCGCCGCGCGCGCGTGGACCTGGCGCCGGTGCGGGCCTTTCTGGCCGGCCGGCCGCTGCCCATCGTCGGCGACGATCCGCGCAGCGCCGAGGCGCGCAAGGTGTTCAGCGCCGCGCCGCTGCGCATCGACGGTCACGACGCCGGCTATGTGTATGTGGTGCTGATCGGCGAGGACCACGATGCGCTCGCGGCGCGCGGCCGGCCCGACCATCTGCTGGCGCTGACGCTGCTGGCGGTCGGCCTGGTGCTGGCGCTGGTGCTGACGGTCGGGCTGGTGGCGGTGCGCAGCGTCACCCGGCCGCTCGACCGGCTGACGGCGGCGGTGCGCGGCTTTGCCGCCGACGGCCGGGCCGACGCGGCCAGTTTCGACGGTGCCTTGCCGGCCGGCAGCGGCGACGAGATCGCGCTGCTGCGCCAGGCCTTCGCCCAGATGGCCGGCCGCATCGGCGAGCAATGGCGCGCCCTCGCGGCCCAGGACGAGCAGCGGCGCGAACTCGTGGCCAACATCTCGCACGACCTGCGCACGCCGCTGACCTCGCTGCACGGCTTTCTGGAAACCCTGCTCATCAAGTCCGACTCGCTCGGCGAGGCCGAGCGCCGGCGCTATCTGGAGGTGGCGCTGGCGCAGAGCCGCAAGGTCGGCCGGCTGGCGCAGGAGCTGTTCGAGCTGGCGCGGCTGGAGTACGGCGTGGTCAAGCCCGAGACCGAGGACTTCTCGCTCGCCGAGCTGGTGCATGACGTGCTGCAGAAGTTCGAGCTGGCGGCGCAGGCGCGGCGCCAGCGGCTGCGCGCCGACATCGCGCCCGGCCTGCCGGTGGTCACGGCCGATCTCGGGCTGATCGAGCGGGTGCTGACCAATCTGCTCGACAACGCGATTCGCCACACGCCCGAGGGCGGCGACATCGAGGTGCAGCTGTGGCTGGCCGGCGGTCAGGTGATGGTGCAGATCAGCGACAGCGGGCCGGGCATTCCGGCGGCGCTGCGGCCGGGCCTGTTCACGCGCGCGGCGTTTGCCGGCCAGCCGCGCCCGGCATCGAGCAATGCGAGCGGCGGGCTCGGGCTCATCATCGTGCGGCGCATCCTGGAGCTGCACGGCAGCGAGATCCGGCTGGTGAGCGGCGGCGGTGGCGGCGCGGTGTTCCGGTTTCCGCTTGCGGCGCGCGGCTGCTAGCGGCCGGGTTCAGGCGCGGTAGCCCAGCTCGGCCCGCAGCGCCGGCACCAGAAAATCGACCAGCCCGCGCGTCTTGGCGGTGGCCAGCCGGGTGCGCGTGAACACCACATGCACCGGCAGCGGCGCCGGCTCCCAGTCGGTCAGCACGCGTTGCAGCCGGCCATCGGCCAGCATGGCCTCGGCCTGATACGACAGCACGCAGGTCAGCCCCTTGCCCTCCAGCGCCGAGGCCAGTGCCGCATCGGCGCTGTTGACCGTCAGCCGCGGCTGCACCCGCACCTGCCGCAGCCGCTCGGCGCGCCCGTCGGCGCTGCCAGGGCCAAAGCTCCACACCTCGCTCGGCGTGATCTGCGTGAACGCGATGCAGGCCAGCGCCGCCAGATCGGCCGGCTCGCGCGGCGGCCGCACCCGCGCCAGATACGCCGGGCTGGCGCAGACGATGCGGCTCACCTCGCCGACCTTGAGCGCGACCAGACTCGAATCGGGCAGATGGCCGATGCGCACCGCCAGATCGATGCCTTCGTCGATCACATTCACCACGCGGTCGAGCAGCAGCAGCCGCACCTGCACCGCCGCATGCCGGTCGAGAAAGGCATCGACCTGCGGCCGCACCTTGAGCCGGCCGAACATGCGCGGCGCGGTCACGGTAAGCAGGCCGCGCGGCGCGGCGCGGTCGCCGGCGGCGCCAAGCTCGGCCTCCTCGATCTGCTCCAGCACCGCGCGACAGGTGCCCAGATAGGCCTCGCCACGCTCGGTGAGCCGGAGCGAGCGCGTGGTGCGCACCAGCAGCGGCGCGCCCAGCCGCGCCTCCAGAAAACCGAGCGCCCGGCTCACCGCCGCCGGCGACTTGCCGAGCCGGCGCCCGCCGCGCGCCAGGCTGCCTTCATCGACCACCGCCACGAACAGCGCCATTGCATCGAGTCGGTCCATGATTCATTACATCCATTTTGCGCAAGAACAGCTTGCAGGATGAATGGATTCTCTCGATTGGCGCAAGGCTTCAAGGTTCGCTCCACCCGCAGAACGCCGGGTTTCAACCAAGGAGCAAGACCATGAGCCGCATCGTCCCCCTCGATCCCGCCACCGCCACCGGTACCACCGCCGACCTGCTCGACGCCGTCAACAACGCCTTCGGCACCGTGCCCAACCTGTTCCGCGTCGCGGCCCAGGCGCCGGGCGCGCTGCAAGGGTTGCTGCAATTCAACGCCGCGCTCGGCCACGGTGCGCTCAAGCTGCGCGAGCGCGAAGCCATCGCGCTGGCGGTGGCCGAAGCCAACGGCTGCGACTACTGCCTGTCGGCGCACAGCTACCTCGGCAACAAGGCCGGGCTGGTCGATGCCGAGATCGCGCTGGCGCGCGAAGGCAAGTCGGCCGACGGCCGGCTCGATGCGCTGCTGCGCCTGGCCACCACGCTGGTCCATGCGCGCGGCCATGCGAGCGACGAGCAGATCGCCGCCGCGCGCGCCGCCGGCCTTGGCGATGCCGAGCTGGTGGAAGTGGTCGGCGCGGTCGCGCTGAACCTGTTCACCAACTACCTGAACCTGCTCGCGCAGACGCCGATCGACTTCCCGTTGGTGCGCGCCGGCGCGGCCCGGGGCTGATGACAAGCGGTCGTCCGGCCGGCGCAAAAAAATCTTTTGCACGCTGTGTAAGAAGCGCGCCGGCCGGACGACCAAGCCACATGTGCAACACGTTCGGAGCCTGTCGATGAATGCCGTTTCCCTTCTGCACCGCAGTGCCGCGCTGGCCATTGCCGGCCTTGCGACGATTGCCGCGCCCTTTGCCGCCAACGCTGCCTGCGTGGCAAACAGCGGCGCGACCACGACCGCGCTGGTCGAGCTGTACACGTCGGAAGGCTGCTCAAGCTGCCCGCCGGCCGACCGCGCGCTCGGCAAGCTCGACGCGGCACTCGCGCCCGGCGCCGCCGCCATCCCGATCGCGCTGCATGTGGACTACTGGGATTCGATCGGCTGGAAGGACCCGTTCGCGCAGGCCGCCTTTGGCGCGCGGCAAAGCTGGCGCGTCGGCGTGCTGCATCAGCGCACGGTCTGGACGCCGCATTTCTTTGTCAGTGGCGGCGAGCTGCGCGACTGGCGCGAGAAGCTGCGCGATCAGGTGCGGCAGATCAACGCCACGCCGGCGCGCGCCAGCGTCAGGCTCGATGCGCGGCTTGCGGCCGACGGCGCGCTGAACGTCGATGCAAGCGCTGCCACGACGGCGGGCACGCATCCGGCGCTGTACGTTGCCGTGACCGAAAGCGGCCTCACTTCCAAGGTGGCGCGCGGCGAGAACGGCGGCGCGACGCTGCATCACGACCATGTGGTGCGCAGCCTGATCGGCCCGATCGACTTTGCCGACGGCAAGGCCGCGCTCAGCCAGCGCATCAAGCTGCCGGCGGAGTGGAACCGCGACGGTCTGGCACTGGTGGGTTTCGTCGAGGACGCCGCCAACGGCCAGGTGCTCCAGGCCGCCACCACTGGCCAGTGCCTGCGCTCGTGAAGGACGCTGCCATGAACGCCAGCGCCACCGAGGCCATTCGGCCCGCGCGCCGCACGCTGCAACCGGCCTGGGTGCGCGCGACCCACTGGCTCAATGTCGTCGCGGTCGTGCCGCTCGCCATGAGCGGCTGGCGCATCTACGACGCCTCGCCCTTCTTCGACTTCGAGATTCCGCGCGCCATCACGCTCGGCGGCTGGCTCGGCGGCGCGATCCAGTGGCACTTCGCCGCGATGTGGCTGCTGGTGCTCAACGGCCTGCTGTGGATCGCGGGCAATGCGGTCACCGGGCGCTGGCGCGAACGCTTCTGGCCGCTGTCGCCGCGCGCGGTGCTCGGCGATCTGTTCGCCTTCGTGCGCGGCAAGCTGAGTCATGACGACCTCGCGCACTACAACGGCGTGCAGCGCGCGGCCTATGTGGCGGTGGCGCTCGACCTGCTGCTGCTGGTGCTCTCGGGCCTGGTGCTGTGGAAGTCGGTGCAGTTCCCGCTGCTGCGCGAACTGCTCGGCGGCTACGAGCTGGCGCGGCGCATCCACTTTCTTGCAATGGCCGGGCTGGTGGGTTTCGTCGCCATCCACCTGGTGATGGTCGCCCTCGTGCCGCGCAGCCTGCGCGCCATGACGCTCGGCCGCTGATCCCTGACTTCATCGAGCCCCGACCATGTCCAGCCGCCCCGAACCCCGAATGCCGCGCAGCCTGCGCGCCGCCCTCACAGACGTGCTCGCCGATGGCCTGCGCAGCCTGCGCCGCAATGAATCGGCACTGCCCGACAACGCCCGCCGCAATCTGCTGCGCGGCAGCCTTTCGCTCGGCGGCCTGTCGCTGCTCAGCGGCTGCCAGCTGGTCGACGAGGCCAGCGTCGAATCGGCGCTGATGAAAGTGTCGCGCTTCAACGACCGCGCCCAGGCCGCGCTGTTCGGCCCCGACCGGCTCGCGCCGACCTATCCCGACTCGATGATCGTGCGGCCGTTTCCGTTCAACGCCTTCTACGGCGAGGAAGCCGCGCCCGATGTGGCCGCCGACGACTGGCGGCTGGAAGTGGGCGGCAAGGTCGGCGACCGGGGCCGCTGGAACCTGGCCGCGCTGCGCCAGCTGCCGCAGACCGCCCACACCACGCGCCACATCTGCGTGGAAGGCTGGAGCGCGATCGGCAACTGGGGCGGCGTGCCGCTCGGCACTTTCCTGCGCCGCGTGGGCGCCGACCTGGGCGCGAAGTATGTCGATTTCCGCTGCGCCGACGGCTATCACACCAGCCTCGACATGCCGACGGCGCTGCATCCGCAGACGCTGCTGGTGCTCGACCAGGACGGCGCGCCGCTGCCGCGCCGCAATGGCGCGCCGCTCAAGCTGCGCGTGCCGACCAAGCTTGGCTACAAGAATCCGAAGCACATCGTGGCCCTGACCGTGACCGACGCCTATCCCGGCGGTTACTGGGAAGACCAGGGCTACAACTGGTTTGGCGGGAGCTGAGCGGGCAGCGCCCGCCAGTACCGCCATCACACCGGCCGATCCCGGCCAGCCGATTCCGGCAATTTCACTGCATCTTCAAGGAGCTTTACATGAACCGCATCGCCATCGCCCTGATCGCCGCCGCCTGCTCGTTCTCGTTCGGTGTTGCCCATGCCGACGACATGAAGAAGGACGCCATGAGCCACGACGCCATGAGCAAGGACGGCATGAAGAAGGATGAAATGAAGAAGGACGAGATGAAGAAGGACGGCATGGCCAAGGACGGCATGTCGAAGGACGCGATGGGCAAGGACGGCATGGCCAAGGACGGCATGAAGAAGGACGCCATGGGCAAGGACGGCATGGCCAAGGACGAAATGAAGAAGTGATCGCGGCGGCTCCGTCGGCTCCGGCGGCAGCGGGCCTGTGCGTGGCCCGGGCTGCCGCCGGCTCAGCCGACGAAGCGGTAGCCGACGCCGGCTTCCGTCAGCAGATGACGCGGCTGCGAGGCGTCGTCCTCCACCTTCTTGCGCAGATTGGCCATGTGGACGCGCACGTAATGCGTGTCCTCGGCATGGCCCGGCCCCCAGACGGCGCGCAGCAGTTGCCGGTGCGTGATGACGCGATCCGGCTGCGTGGCGAGCTGGGTGAGCAGGCGATATTCGATCGGCGTGAGATGCAATGGCACGCCGTCACGCTCGACGCTGCGGCGCGCAAGGTCGATGCGCACGCTGCCGAAGGCGATGCTCGCGGCGCCGTCCTCGGGCCGGCGCGCGTGGCGCCGCAACTGGGCCCGCACGCGGGCCATCAGTTCGCCGGCGCCAAAGGGCTTGACCAGGTAATCGTCGGCGCCCGCGTCGAGTGCGCCGATCTTGTCGGCCTCGGCGCTGCGGGCCGACAGCACCACCACCGGCGCCTGCGACCAGCCGCGCAGGTCGCGGATGAAATCGCCGCCGTCGCCATCGGGCAGGCCGAGGTCGAGCACGATGAGATCGGGCCGGCGCGTGCCGGCGTCGATCAGGCCGCGCGCGAGCGTGTCGGCCTCGAAGACTTCATGGCCCTCGGCTTCGAGCGCCAGCCGCACGAAGCGGCGGATGGCGGCGTCGTCCTCGACGACGAGAATTCGGTTGCGGTCGTTCATGCCGGATCGGTGAGTGGGCTGGCGCTGCCGTCGTCGCATGGCGGTTCGCCGCGCGGCAGCTCGACGGTGAAGCGCGCGCCGCCAGTGGCGCGGGTCTCGCCCCGGATGCTGCCACCGTGCGCCTGCACGATGGCGCGGCAGATGGCCAGGCCCAGACCCACGCCGGGCAGGGCGCTTTCGCGCTGGCCGCGCTCGAACTTGTCGAACACGGCGGCTTCGCGGCCGGGCGGCAGGCCGGGGCCGTGGTCGTCGACGGTGACGACGACGGTCGCCGCGTCGGCGCGCGCGGAAATCTCGATGGGCGTGCCGGCCGGCGTGTACTTGGCGGCGTTTTCCAGCAGGTTCACCAGCACGCGTTCGAACAGCACGGCGTCGAGATGCAGCAGCGGCAGGTCGTCGGGCAGACGCGTGGTCACGCGGCGCGCGCCGAGCGTGCCGGCGCAGGCGGCGAGTGCGCTGCCGACCACTTCTTCGAGCGGCTGCCATTCGCGCTTGAGCCGCACCGCGCCCGATTCGAGCCGCGCCATGTCGAGCAGGTTGCCGACCAGCGCATTCATGCGCAGCGCCGACTGGCGGATGGCGACGGCGGTATCGCGGCGCTGCTCGGCGTCGTCGACCCAGGCCAGCGTGTCGGCCAGGCCGATGAGGCCGGCGAGCGGCGTGCGCAGGTCGTGCGAGATGGCCGACAGCAGCGAGTTGCGCAGCCGTTCCGATTCCATCTGCACCGTGCTCTGCTGCGCCACCTCGATGTAGTGGATGCGCTCCAGCGAGATCGCGAGCAGCGCGGCGCAGGTATCGAGCAGGCGGCGCTGCTCGGGGTCGAGCGCGGCGCTGTCGGCGACCTCGACCGCGAGCACGCCGCGCACGCGCATCGGCGCCTTGAGCGGCAGCACCAGGCAGGCGCTGGCGGGCAGCGTGTCGGTGCCGCGCCCGGCCGGTGCGGCATGGTCGAAGGCCCATTGCGCGACGCCCGCATCGAGCGGCGCGTTGCCGCCGGCGAGCGTCGCAAGCCGGTTGTCGGCATCGGCCGCGAGCAGGCTGCTGCGCGCATCGAACTCGGCCGCGAGGAAGCGCGCGCCGATGTCGGCGACCTGCTCGGGCAGCAGCGCCGTGCCCAGTTCGCGCGCCATGTCGTAGAGCCGGCGCATGCGGCGCTCGCCCTCGCGCGCGGCCTCGGCCTGGGCCTTGAGGCCGGCGGTGAGCTGGCCGATCACCAGCGCTACCAGCAGCATCACGCCGAAGGTGACCAGGTACTGCGCATCGCTGACCGCGAAGGTGAAGCGCGGCGGCACGAAGAAGAAATCGAACAGCGCCACGCCGATGAAGGCCGCGAGCACCGCCGGCCCGCGCCCCTGCGTGAGCGCGACGCCGACCACCGCGAGCAGGAACAGCATGACGATGTTGGTCAGCTCCAGTCGGCCGCTGAGCGGCGTGGCGAGCAGCGCGACCGCGATGCCGGCGGCCAGCGCGACCGCATAGCCGCGCGCGCTGCGCGGCGGTGCGGCGGGCTCGCTGGCGGTTGCCGGCGGCGCGGTGGCGAGGGCCGCGACTTGCAGCACGTCGAGGTCGGCGGCGCGCGCCGCGAGTGCGCTGGCGGTCGATGGCCGCAGCAGCCGCAGCCACCACGGCCGCCGCGCCGGTCGGCCGACCACCAGCCGCGCGAGGTTGTGCTCGCGCGCATGGGCGACGAGCGCGCCGGCCACGTCGGTCGCGCCGATCAGCGCGGTGCTCGCGCCCAGTTCCTCGGCCAGCCGCAGCGCATCGAGGGCGGCGGCGCGGCCGCGCGCATTGGCGCCGGCGGCCACATGCACCGCGCGCCACGGCAGGCCGAGCTGGCCGGCGAGGCGCGCCGAGGCACGCACCACTTTCTCGGCGGCCGCATCGGCACCCACGCAGGCAAGCAGCGCCTCGCGGTTGGGCCACACGGGCGCCGCCGCGCCACGCCGGCGCCAGGCCTGCATCTCGCCATCCACGCGGTCGGCGGTGCGGCGCAGCGCCAGTTCGCGCAGCGCCAGCAGATTGCCCTTGCGAAAGAACCCGACTGCCGCGCGCCCGGCCTGTTCGCCGAGATAGACCTTGCCGGCCGCGAGCCGCGCGAGCAGTTCGTCGGGCGGCAGATCGACCACCACCACTTCGTCGGCGCTGTCGAACACGCGGTCGGGCAGGGTCTCGCGCACGCGCACGCCGGTGATGCCGCCGACGATGTCGTTGAGGCTGTCGAGATGCTGGACGTTGAGCGTGGTCCACACGTCGATGCCGGCGGCGAGCAGTTCCTCGGCGTCCTGCCAGCGCTTGGGATGGCGCGCGCCGGGCGCATTGCTGTGCGCGAATTCGTCGAGCAGCACCAGCGCGCCGGGGTGGGCGGCGCCAAAGGCGAGCGCGGCGTCGAGGTCGAATTCATCGAGCGCATGGCCGCGATGCTCGACCGCGCGCCGGGGCAGCAGCGGCAGGTCGCGCGCGAGTGCGGCGGTCTCGGCGCGGCCGTGGGTCTCGACGATGCCGACGACGAGCGGCCGGCCGGCGTCGAGCGCCGCGCGGCCGGCGCCGAGCATCGCGAAGGTCTTGCCCACGCCGGCCGACGCGCCGAAGAAGATGCGCAGCCGGCCGCGCGCGGCGCGCGCCGTTTCGGCATGCAGGTCGGCGAGCAGGCGGTCGGGATCGGGGCGGGCGTCGGTCATGCGTCAGGGCTTGAGCGCGTCGAGCGCGAGGTTGAGTTCGAGCACGTTCACACGTTCCTCGCCGAGCCAGCCGGCGAGCCGATGTTCGGTGTGCGCTTCCACCAGCGCGCGCACTTGCGCCTCGGGCAGGCCGCGTGCGCGGGCGACGCGCGCCGCCTGCCAGTCGGCCGCCGCGCGGCTGATGTGCGGATCGAGCCCGCTCGCCGACGCCGTGACCAGATCGACCGAGATCGGCGCGGTGTTGCCCGGATCGGCGGCACGCAGCGCGTCGGCGCGCGCCTTCACCGCCTCGCCGAGCGCCGGATTGCTCGGCCCCAGATTGGAGCCGCCCGAGGCCGATGCGTTGTAGGCATCGGGCGCCGTGGCCGACGGCCGGCTGAAAAAATGCCCGGCATCGGCAAAGCCCTGGCCGATGAGCCGCGAGCCGACGACCCGCCCGTCGCGCTCGACGAGGCTGCCGTTGGCCTCGGCCGGAAACGCCACTTGCGCGATGCCGGTGACGAGCAGCGGATAGGCCAACCCGGTCACCAGCGTGAGCACTAGGAACAGCAGGAGCGCCGGCCGCAGCAGCGCGAGCGCTTCGGAAACGCCGGCGTGCGGCGCGGCGCTTGCAAGGGATTGCGTGTTCATGGATGCATGCCTCAAGTGGGTTCAGGCCAGGCCGAGCGCGGCCACCGCGATGTCGATGAGCTTGATGCCCGCGAACGGCACGATCACGCCGCCGAGGCCGTAGACGAGCAGGTTGCGCCGCAGCAGCCGCGCCGCGCCGACCGCGCGATAGGCCACGCCCTTCAGCGCCAGCGGAATCAGGAACACGATGACCAGCGCATTGAAGATCACCGCGCTCAGCACCGCCGACGCGGGGCTCGCCAGCTGCATCAGGTTGAGCGCGCCAAGCTGGGGAGTGCTGCTCACGAAGGCCGCCGGCACGATGGCGAAGTATTTCGCCACGTCGTTGGCGATGCTGAAGGTGGTGAGCGCGCCGCGTGTCATGAGCATCTGCTTGCCGGTCTCGACGATCTCGATGAGCTTGGTCGGGTTGCTGTCCAGATCGACCATGTTGCCGGCCTCCTTGGCGGCTTGCGTGCCGGTGTTCATCGCGACCGCCACGTCGGCCTGGGCGAGGGCCGGCGCGTCGTTGCTGCCGTCGCCGGTCATCGCCACGAGCTGGCCGGCGGCCTGGTGCTGGCGGATGAGCGCGAGCTTGGCTTCGGGCGTGGCTTCGGCCAGGAAGTCGTCCACGCCGGCCTCGGCGGCGATGGCGGCGGCCGTCAGGCGGTTGTCGCCGGTGACCATCACCGTCTTGATGCCCATGCGGCGCAGCTCGGCAAAGCGCTCGCGGATGCCGCCCTTGACCACGTCCTTCAGCTCGACCGCGCCGAGCACGCGCGCGCCGTCGGCCACGGCCAGCGGCGTGCTGCCGCGCCGCGAAATGTCGTCGATGGCGGTCTGCACTGCTGCCGGCCAGTCGCCGCCGAGCGCCTGCACATGACGCCTGACGGCGTCGGCCGCGCCCTTGCGCAGCGCGCGCCCGGCAGGCAGGTCGGCGCCGCTCATGCGGGTCTGCGCGGTGAAGTGGACGAAGTGCGCGCCAAGCGCCGCGAGGTCGCGTTCGCGCAGATCGAAGCGCGTCTTGGCCAGCACGACGATGCTGCGGCCCTCGGGCGTTTCGTCGGCCAGCGAGGCGAGCTGGGCCGCATCGGCCAGATCGCGCTCGGCCACGCCGGGCGCCGGCACGAAGGCCGCCGCCTGCCGGTTGCCGAGGGTGATGGTGCCGGTCTTGTCGAGCAGCAGCACATCCACGTCGCCGGCCGCCTCGACCGCGCGGCCCGAGGTGGCGATCACGTTCGCCTGCATCAGCCGGCTCATGCCCGCCACGCCGATGGCCGACAGCAGCCCGGCGATGGTCGTGGGGATGAGGCAGACCAGCAGCGCGACCAGCACGGTCAGGCTCACCGGCTCGCCGGTGCCGGCGCTGCTCACGGCAAATTGCGAGAACGGCAGCAGCGTGACCACCACGCCGAGGAAGACGACGGTCAGTGCCACGAGCAGGATCGTCAGCGCGATCTCGTTGGGCGTGCGGCGGCGCTGGGCGGTCTCGACCATCGCGATCATCCGGTCGACGAAGGTCTCGCCCGGATCGGCCGTGACGCGCGCCACGATCCAGTCGGACAGCACGCGCGTGCCGCCGGTGATGGCCGAGAAGTCGCCGCCCGATTCGCGGATGACCGGCGCGGATTCGCCGGTGATGGCGCTCTCGTCGACCGAGGCCACGCCCTCGACCACCTCGCCGTCGGCGGGGATGGTGTCGCCGGCCTCGATCAGCACGAGGTCGCCGCGGCGCAGGGTGTCGGCATCGACGTCGGTCCAGTGCCGGCGTGCGACCGGATGGCCGGGCGTCCAGCCTTCGAGCTTGCGGGCGCGGGTCTGCTGGCGCAGGCCGCGCAGGCTGGCCGCCTGCGCCTTGCCGCGCCCTTCGGCCAGCGCCTCGGCAAAGTTGGCGAACAGCACGGTGAACCAGAGCCACAGCGCGATGGAAACGGTGAAGCCATCGGGCCGGGCCAGCGCCAGCAGCGTGGTGAAACCGCTGCCGACCCAGACCACGAACATCACCGGGTTGCGCCACTGCGTGCGCGGATCGAGCTTGCGCAGGGCATCGAAGGCGGCCGGGCGGATCAGCGCCGGGTCGAACAGGGCAAGGGCTTGGCGGCTCATCGGGCGCCTCCGTGGCGAAGGGTGATGGCGTCGCGAATGGCGGCGTCGAGGCGGACGGGCAGGCAGCGGCTCATTGCGCGCTCCCGAGAAAATGTTCGGCCACCGGCCCGAGCGCAAGTGCCGGCACGTAGTTGAGCAGGCCGACCAGCAGCACCACGCCGATCAGCAGCGCGACGAACAACGGGCCGTGCGTCGGCAGGCTGCCGGCCGTGACCGCAAGCCGCTTCTTGCCCGCGAGCGAGCCGGCCATCGCCAGCACCGGCACGATCACGCCAAAGCGCCCGACCGCCATCGCGACCGCCAGCAGCCCGTTGTAGAACGGCGTGTTGGCCGACAGCCCGGCAAACGCGCTGCCGTTGTTGTTGGCGGCCGAGGTCAGCGCGTAAAGCACCTCGGAGAATCCATGCGCGCCCGGGTTGAGGATGCCGGCACGCCCGGCCTCGGCCAGCAGCGCCACTGCCGTGCCGCCCAGCGCCAGCAGCGGCGTGACCAGGATGGCGAGCGACACCATCTTCATCTCCTGCGCCTCGATCTTCTTGCCCAGGTATTCGGGCGTGCGGCCGATCATCAGTCCGGCGACGAACACCGCCAGCAGCGCGAACACCAGCATTCCGTACAGCCCCGCGCCGGCGCCGCCGAACACCACCTCGCCAAGCTGCATCAGCACCATCGGCACGGCGCCGCCGAGCGCGGTGAAGGAGTCGTGCATGGCATTGACCGCACCGCACGAAGCCGCCGTGGTGATCGCCGCGAACAGCCCCGACGCGGCGATGCCGAAGCGCACTTCCTTGCCTTCCAGGTTGCCGCCCGATTGATCGATGCCGAGCGCCGCGAACTGCGCATTCGGCGCCTGCTCCCAGCCCATGACCGCGACCGCCGCGACCACGAACATCAGCGCCATCGCCGCGAACAGCGCCCAGCCCTGGCGCGCATCGCCAACGCGCCTGCCGAACACGAAGCACAGCGCCGCCGGGATCGCGAAGATGCAAAGCATTTGCAGGAAATTGGCGAGCGCGGTCGGGTTCTCGAACGGATGCGCCGAGTTGGCATTGAAGAAGCCGCCGCCGTTGGTGCCGATCATCTTGATGGCGAGCTGGGACGCGACCGGCCCCATCGCGATGGACTGCCGGCTGCCTTCGAGCGTGGCGATGTCGAGCGGCGCGGCCAGGTTCTGCACCACGCCGGTCGCGACGAACGCCAGCGCGGCCAGCACGCTCAGCGGCAGCAGCAGCCAGAGCGTCGCGCGCGCGAGATCGATCCACACATTGCCGATGGCCGGCGCCGAGCGCTGCGTGAAGCCCCGGATCAGCGCGATCGCCACGACGATGCCGCTCGCCGCTGACAGGAAGTTCTGCACCGCGAGGCCGAGCATCTGGGTCAGATGGCTCATGGTCGACTCGCCGGCATAGCCCTGCCAGTCGGTGTTGGTCACGAAGCTCACGGCGGTGTTCAGCGCCGAGTCGGGCGACACCGCGCCCAGGCCCGCCGGATTGAGCGGCAGCCCGCCTTGCAGCCGTTGCAGCGCATACAGCGCGAGCATGCCGATGGCGTTGAACAGCAGCAGCCCGAGCGCATAGCCGCGCCAGTTCATGGCCACCTCGGCGCGGGTGCCGAGCAGGCGCCAGAGCGGCGCCTCGATAGCGCGGGCGAGGGCGAAGCGCCCGTCCAGCGCCGCATCGATGTAGCGCGCGAGCGGCAGCGCGATGGCGAGCAGAGCGCCCAGGTAGACGACAAGCAGCAGCCAGCCGGCGGAGGTCATGAGAAATCCTCCGGGCGCAGCAGCGCCACCAGCAGATAGACGAACAGCCCGCCGGCCAGCAGGCCGGCCAGCGACAGCCAGAAGACTTCCACGGCATTTCCTTCGGTGAAGAACACGAAGGCGATGCTAGGAAGGCGGCCGTCAGGCCGTTGGCAAGATCGGCGCGGCCGGCATCAAGAAAGCATCAAGAGCCGGCCGGGTCGCGGCGCACGCGGGGCAGGGCGACAGTGCCTGCGCCGCGCGCTCAGCTGTGCAGCAGCATCAGCAAGGTCGACAGCGTGAAGAAGGACAGCGTGGTCGCCACCACCAGCGTGGCGGCGCTGAAGCTTTCGCGGCCGTACTGCTGGGCCATCGCCGGATAGATGCTGAGCATGGGCATGGCGGCATAGGCGATGCCGGCCATGCGCATCTCGGGCGCGACGGCCGGCAGCAGCGCAAAGCCCAGCGCCACGCCGAGCGGATGCAGCAGCAGCTTGCCGGTCGCCACGCCGGTCATCGCGCCGATTTCGCCGCGCAGCTTCACGCCGACCAGCGAGGCGCCGATCACGAACACCGCAATCGCCGCCGACGCAAGCGCCAGCAGCTCGATGCTGCGGCCCAGCACCGCCGGCATTTCCAGCCCGCTGAACGAAAACGCGAAGCCGGCGGCAATCGCCTGCACCAGCCGGTTGCGCGGCAGCTGCCTGAGCGTGGCCAGCGCCGCCGCGCGCCAGCCGTTGGCGCCACTGCGGCCGGCTTCGGCCAGGCCCAGCACCAGCGGCAGCATCACCGCATTCTCGATGACCATGTTCAGCGCCAGCGCCGTGCCGGCCGTGGACCCAAGCAGCTGCGACAGGATCGGATAGCCGATGAAGCCGCTGTTGGACAGCGCCATGCCCATGCCGTTGACCGCGCCTTCCGTAAGTCCGCGCCGCGCCGCGAACATCGACACGCCGACGCCGATGGCCAGCGCCAGCAGCGAACCGAAGGCGTAGGCGGCCAGATAGCGTGCCTCCAGCACCTCGGCCAGCGGCCGCTGCGTGAGCGCGCGGAAGATCAGCGCCGGCAGCGCAAAGCCCACGACGAAGCGGCCGAGCACCCGCGCATCGGCCTTGGTGAAGGTACCGGCGCGACCGGCGCCATAGCCGAGCGCGATCAGCAGATAAATCGGCGCGGTCGCCACCAGAATCTGATGCATGCCGGCGCCTTACTGCGCCGGATAGAGCCGCGTCAGCGCCTCGATGGCCACGCCATAGCCCTTGGTGCCCAGCCCCACGACAATGCCGCGCGCCGCCGGCGAGATGAACGAGTGATGGCGAAAGCTTTCGCGTGCATGCACGTTGGAGATGTGCAGCTCGATCACGATGGCCTCGGCGCCCTTGATCGCGTCATGCAGCGCGATCGAGGTGTGCGTGTAGGCGCCCGGGTTGAACACCACGCCGATCATGTTGCCGGCCTTGATCTCGCGGCCCGCCTCGTGAATCCAGTCGATGAGCTGGCCTTCCCAGTTGCTCTGGCGGCAGTCGATCTCGATGCCGTGCTTCGCGCCTTCCTCGCGGCACATGCGTTCCACGTCGGCCAGGGTTTCGCGGCCGTACTGCTCGGGTTCGCGCTGGCCCAGCAGATTGAGATTGGGGCCGTTGAGAACGAGGATCTTCTTCATGCGCTTGCTTTCGGATGGGAGTTGAAACGGGAATTCGGGCGCCGCTGCCGGTCGCAGGCGGATTCTGCCGCTCGCCTGCGGCGCGACAGGGTACTGAACACGATCCGGCGAATAAACTGGCCGAATTCGAATTCAGAATTTCCATGGCATGAACAAACGCCCCGAACTCTCCGACCTGGAAATCTTCTGCGTGGTGGCGCGGCTGTGCAGCTTCAATGCGGCGGCGGCGGAACTGGGCAGCTCGCCGGCCCATGTCAGCAAGCGCATCGCCGCGCTCGAAGAGGCATTGGGAACGCGGCTTTTGCACCGCACGACGCGGCGCGTGGCGATCAGCGACGACGGCGAGATCGTCTATGCCCGTGCGCGCCGGCTGCTCGACGACATTGACGGCATGGCCGGTGCGCTGTCCTCGGGCCGCGATGAGCCGGCGGGGCTGCTGCGCGTGGCCTGCGGCCTGCGGCTCGGACGCAATCATGTGTCGCACATCCTGTCGGCGATGCGCGCGCGCCATCCGCGGCTGGAGCTGTGGCTGGAGCTGGTGAATGGTCCGCTCGACATGATTGCCGAGGGCTTCGACATCGACATCCGCATGGGCGAGGTGAGCGAGCCGCATCTGATCGCGCGTCGCGTGGTCGAGAGCCGCCGCATCCTCTGCGCGACGCCCGGCTATCTGGCGCGGCGCGGCCGGCCGCAGACGCTGGCCGAGTTGCAGCAGCACGACTGCCTGCTGTTCCGCGACCGCGGCCATTCCTTTGGCGTGTGGCGGCTGCATGGCGAGGCCGGGCCGGTCGAGCCGGTGAAGGTGACCGGCCCGCTCGGCTCGAACCACAGCGACATCGTGCAGAACTGGCTGCACGACGGGCAGGGCATCGCGATGCTGTCGGTCTGGGACGTGGCCGATGCGCTGGCCGACGGCACCGTGGTGCGCGTGCTGCCGCAGTTCTGGCAGCCGGCCGATGTGTGGGCCGTGACCGCGACGCGCGCCTCGGCGTCGATCAGCATCCGGCTCGGGCTGGAGTTCTTGTGCGAGCAGTTGCGGGCGGGGCCGTTTGCGTTGCGGACGGAGGTCGATTCGTGCAGCCAATCTCGATGAAGATTCATGGAGAATCGGCGGTGGTTTTTTCGGCAGGGAAAAGCGCTTTAAAAATCAAAGAGTTGTTCTTGGTGTGTTCCCCACGGGCGTGGGGATGAACCTCGAACAGATGCGCCTGGCCGAAATGCAAAGCCGTGTTCCCCACGGGCGTGGGGATGAACCGCGTTGTCGCGTTGCCCAGAAACGCCTTGTCGCGTGTTCCCCACGGGCGTGGGGATGAACCGGATGCGAACGCCATTCAGGGCCTGATGCTCGAGTGTTCCCCACGGGCGTGGGGATGAACCGCCTTCGGTTTGCTCGTAATCCTCGCGCGACAGGTGTTCCCCACGGGCGTGGGGATGAACCGTGGTCGATGTCGTCGCGCGCCACGCGATGAAGGTGTTCCCCAAGGGCGTGGGGATGAACCGTCAAATGCGCCTGTCGTTGTATTCCATCGCCGGTGTTCCCCACGGGCGTGGGGATGAACCGGCAGCTGCCGTCACGCCCACGGCCCGCGCCAGGCGTTCCCCACGGGCGTGGGGATGAACCGGTGGAACTGCTGCTTGCTGCGCTCATGGCGCAGCGTTCCCCACGGGCGTGGGGATGAACCGGACATGGTGATCTCCGGTAGGAGCCCGGCGAGCGTGTTCCCCACGGGCGTGGGGATGAACCGGTGGCGGCTACGCGGCGGCGACGGTTGCTGTGGTGTTCCCCACGGGCGTGGGGATGAACCGGCGGCCGCGAGTCGCGGGCCGGCGTCCCGGTCGTGTTCCCCACGGGCGTGGGGATGAACCGACGCCCATCGCGTACATGGTCGGTGCGACTGCGCGTTCCCCACGGGCGTGGGGATGAACCGACACATGGCGCCCAGCACGCGCAGCAGCAGCAGCGTTCCCCACGGGCGTGGGGATGAACCGCCGCGCCTGGACGCACTGGATGCTCACGTTCATTGCATCCATCACAGCGTTTCTCCCGCGGGCAGCGTGCGACTCGGCTTGATGGCCACCCCTGGCAACGGCTGTGCTGCAGCGAGTTTGAATACCCCCTGCGCCGCCCGCTCGCGGCCACCGGGCTTGCCCTCTCATTCCGGCAAGCCCGCGCATGGATCGGCAATCGGAGACAGCTTTCAGGAACCCATGCTTGTCATCGTCCAGCCAAGACAGGGCCGGCACCGCATCCGCCAACCAAGGGCCGACTGATCAGTTGCGGCACCAATCCGAACTGGAGATCAAGCAAGGTGCTGTTGCCGTCGAATTGGGGCATCCCGGCCAAGGTATTGCACGCATAGCGATAAGCGAGATCGCCGCCGAGTGCCAGGACATCACTGCCACTCCCACTGAATTGGGAAGCCAACAGCAAATTCATCAGTCCCGTCCACTGCCTGCCCCCTGGCGGCTGGCAATCGTTGCCGGTCACTCTATCGAACTCCGCAATCATCTTGCCGCCATCGAAGCGTTCGATCTTGTTGTCTCTTAAGGAATCCGTGCTGCCCCGAACATAAGCACCTGCTGGTTCCAGCATGAATTGCAGCGTCAATGGCGGCTTGCGTGATAGCAGGTAGTAGTCGGCAATGCAGATGCTGTCCTGCGGTGCGCCTGCCATATCAACGTAGAGATTGCCGGCCACACGCCGAAAGCTGACGTCGGCATAACGGATGCCACCACCAAGCGATAGCGTGATTGGCGACGACGCATTTTGCAGATGAAGAATGTCGCGGCCGTCGCCGCGATTGAACGCCAGGACCGTCGCCGCCGTTCCTGCATACAACTCGTCATTGCCTGCACCTCCGACCAAGAGGGCGGCCCCGCTGCCTGCGCTGAGAACATCGTTGCCGCTGCCTCCGAACAGTGCGTCATTTCCCGCACCTCCCAGCAATCGATCGTTGCCCGTTTCCCCTTCCAGCACGTCCGCACCGTTTCCGCCCGCCAGGAAATCGTTGCCGCAGCCTGCGCTGATCAGGTCATTGCCATCCGCGCCGTCGAGCGTGTTGCAGCCATCGTTGCCAACAAGCCAGTTGTCCAGCGCGTTGCCCGTACCGTTCACATTGGCCGAACCTTCGAGGTTCAAGGCCTCGACATTCGAAGCCAGCGTATACGTAACGCTGGTTCTGACGGTGTCATAGCCTTGTCCGGCGCTTTCGATGACCTGATCGCCTTGCCTCAGAAGCGTCTGCGCCTCCGAGACGACATAAACGTCATCGCCGTCGCCGCCCATCATCTTGTCCGACCCGGCGCAACCATCGATGTAGTCGTCCCGCTCACTCCCGATCAGGTAGTCATTGAAGCGGGTACCCATCAATTGAATCCCCTTGGTGGAATCCACGCGCAGATTGAAGGTGTCGATGACATTGGCACCATGCTCATCCCTAGCCCTGATGCTGACCACGAACACCTGGCCGTTGGCGCACTGCGTCGGAGTTCCGCTGAAAACCAGTCCATTCGGGTCAAAGGTCAACCAGCTCGGCAAGGCGCTGCCGTCATCAAGCGTGGCGGAGTAGGTCAGGACAGCTCCATGGTCCCGATCGGCAAACATGCCGTCCGGCAAATCCAGTCGGAAGGCACGTCTCGCCCGAACCACCTGATCGCAGATCGGCTCCTTCAGGACAGGTGCGTCGTTGGTCCCGAAGATGTTGAGCGACAGGGTGGACACTGACCTTGAACCGTCTGCGTCCTGAACCGAGTAGGCGAAGCTGTCTGTCACCTTCTCTCCGGTTGCCAGGGCCTGGACCGCAGCGCTGGTGTTGTTCAGCGTGTAGACATAGGCACCGTTACTGCCCAGGACCAGTGTTCCGTACAGACCTTCATAGGTACCCGCTGTCGCGAGCGACAGTTGATCGTCCTTGTCGGTATCAGAATCATTGAGCAGTACATTGCCACTTACGGTACGTGCAAAGTCTTCCTGAAGACGCCCATAGTCAGGTTGCGTGATGGGGGCATCGTTACTTCCCGAAATGGTGATCACCAAGGTGTTGTCGACACGGGCAACACCGTCGGTCACGGCGAGCAGGAAGCGGTCGGTGAGCACCTGATCCTGCCGCAGTTCCTGCACCGCCGGGCTCGCGCTGTCGAGTTGGTAGGCATAGCTTCCGTCGGCCTGCACCGTCAGCGTCCCGTGCTGCCCGAGGTAGGTGCCCGGACTGTCGACGGCGAGCACGTCGCCCGCATCGACATCGTGGTCGTTGCTCAGCAGGTTGCCCAGCACGGGCGTGTTCGCGTCTTCATCGACGCGCGCTGCATCGGGCGAGATCACCGGTGCGTCGTTGATCGGCTTGACGTTGAGATTCAGCGTTGCAACGTTGTCCGATTCGAGCCCATTGCTGACCCTGAACTCAAATCGGGCATATGCAGAACCGGATTCGTCGTGACCAGGACTGAAGACCAGGTGACCGGCATCCAGCCCGATCCGATCCACGCGCGTCGCGGAAGAAACGAGTTGTCCATCGAGGTAAAGGTGACCGGATCCAGCGACAGGGCTGACAAGCACTGACTGAAGCATCCCAACCCCGTCAGCGTCGGTGTAGCTGAAATCGGCAGCACCGAGCGTGCGGTCGTCGTCCTCATTCAGATCGAGCATGACGTCACGCGCGACGGGGGCGACGTCCGAACGCGGTACCTCCACCGAGACCTCGGCTTTGCTCACGCCCCCTTGGCCGTCCTCGACGCTATAGCTGAACCGGGCAGTACCCGCATAGCCGGATTCGGCCTGGAATTCGACGACACCCTGTGCGCTCAGGGAGACCGTGCCATGCACAGCGTCACTGACCGAGCTGACGCGCAGCTGCGCGTGCGGCGTGTCGATGTCCACATCGTTCTGCAGCAGCACAGCGGCCGAAACCGTCAGGCGACCGTCGCGATCGGCAGTGAATGCTTCACCGGTGACAGTCGGTGCGTCGTTCACGCCAAGGACCGTCAGCTGAAAAATGTCGCTGACCGAACCCCCATCGGGCTCGGTGGCTGTAACGCGCAGCTGGAGGACGTCTACGTCCCCGTTGGCAGGCGTTCCACGGAAGGTCCTGGTCGCCGAATCGAAGCTAAGCCATGGCGGCAAGGGTGAGCCATCGATCCGCGTGACGGAAAAGACGAGCGCGCCACTTGAATCCGGGTCGCTGAAGGTGCCGCCTGGCAGGACGAGCTCGAAGATGGAGTCTTCCTGAACGGCCACATCGGCAATCGGCTGCACAAGGATCGGTGGAAGGGTCTTCTCGTCGATTCCGAGGGAAAAGGTGTCGGTGGCAGTTGCTCCCAGACGATCCGTCACCATCACCTGTATCTCGGTGGACGCGCGCTGCGAGGCAGGCACCCGTCCGGAGAAGGTCCGGGTTGCGGCGTCAAAGCTGATCCACGATGGCAAGGCCGCGCCGCTGAGCAGGGTTGCCCGGTAGGTCAATGCATCGCCCGAATCGAAGTCGACAAAGGTGTTGCGGGGCAACTGGAAGCTGAATGTCTGGTCGCGTCGGTACACCTGATCGGGCGCGGGTAATGTCAGTCGTGGGACGTGGTTGCGATCGGAAAGGCTGACCGACAGGGAGAACGTGTCCGAGACGGTGTTGCCTCGCAAGTCGGTCGCACTGACCTGGATGCTGTAGTCACCCACGTCCTCCGGATCGGGAATGCCGGACAGCCTTCCGCTGGCCGTGTCCACGCTCAACCAGGATGGCAATGCCTGGCCGTTGGCCAGCATCGCCGAATACCTCAAGGTCTGGTCACTATCCAATTCGATGAAGCCGGTGGAGGCGTCAAGCGCAAACGCGTCGCCCTCGGAAATCGCCAGATCAGGGAGCGGGGTGAGCAGCCTTGGCGCGTCGTACTCGCCCAGCACCGTGATCTTGACCTGCCGGGTTGCGCCACCGACCCAGTCATGTCTCAGACCATCGGGCTCCCGATAGTCTTCCGCAAAATTGTCCAGCGCGGTCAATGTCAGGTAATAGGTGCCGGGTGCAAAATCCCCGGGGTTGCCGGAAATCATCGTCACATTGCCAGCCTCGGTGGTCACGCGGCCCCATAGCTCGACTTGGTGGGTCAGGCGGTTGAAGCTGCTCAGTTCTCGGTAGCTCGACATGGCCGACACAGTCACCTTGTCACCATCCGCGTCGTGAAACAGCGAGCCGGGCAGAACAACCGAAAACGCCTGATTCTCCCGCAGCACGATCTCGGGGATGGTGTCAATGGTGGGAGCCCGGTTGGCGATGACCTTCAGGCGAGTCATTGCCCGCCCGCCGTGTCCATCGTCCGCAATGATGTCGAAGGTCTGCCGCCGGGGCGGGGGCGTGGCGCCTTCGTAATGCAAGGCATGCATTGCGGCGTCGTAGACCCAGTCGCCTAGGCTGTTGCTACCCGCCAGCAGCACGGAAACGTTCAGCGTGTCGTGATCGACATCGAAGAATTTCGGAATGAGCACCGGCACGGTTTCATTCATCGTGGCGACAATGCGGGTGTCGGGTTCGCCCCAGCTGTTGATGCCGCGAAAGCGATCCCACGTTGGCGCGGGGGCGGTTTCCCACGGATTCAGCAGGTCCTGGACCACGACTGGAACGTGATTGACACCGGACGGGTCAACCTCGACCGTGAACTCGGTGGTGGCCTCCAGTCCGAGACGATCGAACGCCACGAGAGCAAACCGCCATGTGCCGACATCCCAGAAATCAAGCCTGGAGTAGGCAAATCCGTTGCCGTAGTAGTCCGGCACCAGATTGAGCAGTCCTCCGGAGGCATCCAGCCTGAATCCGCCTCTTGCGTGCTCGGGGGCAGACAGCTGTCGGAGATGGTAAGTCAGCACATCGCCGCGATCCGGGTCCGTGAACACGTCTGTCGGCAGACTGATCGCGGTCGCCGATCCTTCCCTGGTGGTTACGGTATCGATCGAATGGCCAACGATGGGGGCGTCATTGATGTTGCCGACCACCACGTCGATGTCTTCGAACGCCGTCAGACCCTGTTCATCCCGCCCGACCACGCGCACGGTCGTGACGCCGACGCTTTCGGCACCCGCCACGCCGGTCAGGCGCCGGGTGGCCGCGTCGTAGTGCAACCACGATGGCAGCGCTTCGCCCGAGGCAAGTGTCACCGCAGCGATGACGGCGGAACCCTCACGATCCACGAACAGATCGACAGGCAAGGTCAGGTCCAGCGCTTGTCCCTGCCAAAGGACCGGACCGGGCAGCATTCGCAGCACGCGCGGCGGATCATTGACATCGTCCGCGACAGCGATCACGAAGGTGTCGGATGCCGCCCGACCATGCATATCCGTTGCAGTGACCGTGACGGCGGTGATGCCCACGTCAGCACGTCCCGGTTGCCCCGAGAAGCGGCCGCTCCTGCCATCGAAGTGGAGCCAGTCCGGCAGTGGGGCACCGCTGGCCAGGGCGGCGGAGTACGTGAGGCTGTCGCCTGCATCAAAGTCGTTGAAGGCGTCTGGTGGCAGCACGAAGTCGAGCGCCGCGCCTTGATGCCCCTGCTGATCCGCCAACGGCCGCCAGATCACCGGCGAGGTGTCGTTCGGATTGCGGATCGAGAGATTGAATTCGTCCTGGAGGCCCAGGTTGCCACTGTCGGTTGCCAGCAGCCGGATGGTCAGCGAACCGACGTCGCCTTCGCTTGGCGTGCCGGACAATCGGCCGCTGGTGGAATCGAAGTGCAGCCAGCTTGGCAGCGCCTCGCCATTGCCAAGCGTGGCTCGCGCATACGGCGTGTCACCTGGGTTTGCATCAACAAAGACGCCATTCAAATCGAGCTCGAAATGCACGCCACTGTTGATCAGTTGATCTGCGGGCGCATTGGCCAGCACTGGCGCCAGGTTCGTGCCGCTGGCCACAATCGCCGCTTCGATCTGCGTTGCCGTCCACGCCGTGCCGTCGGCGAATCGGATGGTCTCGATGGCTCCGCTGCCGAGGTAGTAATTGCGAACGGTCAGGCGGTCTTGCGTGGCTCGAATCGACAGCAGCAGATCATTGGCAGCACGCCGCACGACAAGATCGCCTGCAAGAATGCCCGCCTGCAAGATCAGCACATCGTTGGACGAGATCGATGCGGCGGCGTCGTTGTCATCGATCATGTCGTGACCGTCACCCAGCGCGAACAGATACTGGTCGTCACCGGCGCCTCCGCACAACAGGTCTGCCCCACTGGCGCCGTCGAGCACGTCGGTGCCAGCGTCGCCGACAAGCGTGTTCGCACCAGCATTGCCCGTCAGAACGTTGGCCAAGGCGTTGCCAGTGCCGTTCAGGTCTGCCGATCCGGTGAGTGTCAGACGCTCGACCTGGTCTGCCAGCAGGAAGCTGACGCCTGAAAAAACCTGATCGTTGCCTTCGCCGATCAACTCGACGAGCTGATCGGCCTGGTCGTCGACCACATAGGTGTCGTCACCGGTGCCGCCATACATCACGTCGGCGCTGGTGCCGCCGTCCAGTCGGTCATTGCCACCCAGTCCCCGGAGCACGTTGCGTCCGGCGTTTCCGGTCAGCACGTTGATCTGGTCATTGCCCGTCGCGTTGACATTCGCCAGGCCCAGCAGCTCGACGTTCTCCACGCCCGAGCCGGCGGCGAGCGTCTGCGTCACAAGACTGGCAATCGTGTCGACGCCTTCACCTGCCAGTTCAATGACGGTGTCGGCCGCACTGTCCACCACATAGCGGTCGTCCCCCGTGCCCCCGATCAGGATGTCGGCGCCCGCACCGCCATCCAGCGTGTCGTTGCCCGTGCCGGCATCGATCCGGTTGCTCGCCGCATTGCCGGTCAGGCGGTTGTCGGCATCGTTGCCGGTCACGTTGATGGCGGCCGAACCGAGAATCTCCACGCCTTCGATCATGCCGGCGACAACAACGTCCTGGCTCGCTAGCAAGCGCACCGTATCGATGCCGCCCCCGGCTCGTTCGATGACCTGATCCAGGTCATCGACGACGTACAGATCGTCCCCATCGCCGCCTTCGAGCAGGTCGGCCCCCATGCCGCCTACGAGGGTATCGTTGCCCTTGCCGCCGAACAGACGGTCATCACCCGCCCCGCCGGCAAGATAGTCATCCCCCGCGCCGCCCTCGAGGAGCGCGGGATCGGCGCCGTTGACCAGCAGACGGTCGTTGTCGCTGCTGCCTGTCCTGATCGACGCGCGTCGCAGCAGATCCGCGACCGTCCAGACCGTGCCGTCGGCGAAGCGCACCTGCATGATCGGCATCAGGTTCGCCGCCGTCTCATACCAACTCGTGAAGCGCAGGCTGTCGCCCCCGCTTTGCAGCACCAGATCGGCGCTCTCGCGCCGGACCTCGACAGTATCGGGAACAATTTCCGCGCCCATTGCCAGCGTGTCGAACACCCGGCCCGCCGACACGACGACAGCCCCCTGGTTCCTGTCGAGTTCGACGACACTGTCGCGGGCGATCCAGGTCAGCGGATCCAAGACCGTGCCGTCGGCAAACCGGATGCGCTCGACCGACAGCGGGAAGCCGCCGGAGCCGAACAGGGTCACCGCATCAGCGTCGCCATCCACATGCAGGACCAGATTGCCGTTGACGATTTCGCGCGTGACATCGCTGACCTGAATGCCCGTGCCAAACATGAGCGTGTCGAGGTCGTCCGGATTCGTGCCGAAATCGGCCACGGTGTCCCGGCCATCGCCCCGATTGAAAATGTAGGTGTCGCTGCCGCTCCCGCCTTCCACGACGTCATCGCCCTTTCCACCCTCGAGCTGGTCACGTCCCGCGTTGCCAAGCAGGCGATCGTCGCCGTCGTCGCCGAGCAGGGTGTCGTTGCCGGTGCTGCCGCCGAGCGTGTCGTTCCCCGCACGGCCAACCAGCTGGTCGTTTCCTGTCGATCCGACCAGCGAATCATTGCCTGCCGTTGCTGGGGTCAGGCGCAAGGCGATGTCCGCCGTGGTCCAGATCGTGCCGTCGGCAAAGCGGATTTCCGCCAGCTGCAGGGCCTGCGCCGTGCTGCCGTTTGCCGAGGCCGTTTGCCAGCCATAATTCACGCGGACCTGCTGTCCTCCAAGGTCGAGAAGCAGTGCCGGAGCGGAATAACTGGCGTCAAGTCGGACTGCCACATCCTCGGGCCGGATGCCCGCGCCGAACTCGATGCGGTCCAACCCCTCGGGTTCGGTGATGCCCAGATCCACGGTGTCCCGCCCGAAGCCCGCCTCGAATCGCAGGACATCATGTCCCGCACCACCACTGAGCAAATCATTGCCCGCGCCGCCGTCGAGCGTGTCGTCTCCGATTCCACCGCTCAGCGTGTCGGCGCCGTTGCCGCCACGGAGCCAATCGCCGCCGGCACCTCCACTCAGCGTATCGGCGCTTTCACCGCCGGTCAGACGGTCGTCACCCGATCCGCCATAGATACGGCTGCTGCCGGCTCCCGCCACCAAATCGTCGTCCGCGTCGATACCAAATTGCAGATCCGTCCCGTCGGCCGGAGCGTCGTGCAAGATTGCCGTGAAGAGCGTTCGACCATCAATCACGCTGCCGTCGCCGAACACCAGGCTTGCCATCGTCCAGGGCCTGCCACTTGCGTCGAACTGGCCCCAGAGCGGGCCGAGCGTTGCAGTCGAGTCCCTGAGCGCCACCGAGAAGAAGAAGCCTGACGGACTGAAGACAATGTCTCGAATCCGGACGTCCTCGCGCTGCACGTTGCTGGCGAACTCGATCCAGCGCGGCGTCGGGTGGTCGTCAGGGCGTTGCCGATCAATCGTGTCGCGGCCCGAATCGAAGCCGAGCACCACCGTGTCGGTGTTGAAGTACTCGATGCGGTAGAGGTCGTCCCCTGCGCCGCCGTCGAGGCGGTTGCTTCCGGCGTTGCCGTTCAGCACATCGGCGCCCGCGTCCCCATAGATGCTGTCATCGCCATCGCCGCCGTAGAGGACGTCGTTGCCGTCGAGGCCGTGGATCACGTCCGCAAGCGGGCTCGCCGTGGTCGGATCGACATAGTCGGCGCCTGCCGTCCCGATGGTCGGATCGGACCTGGCATGCGCCAAATCGATGACGGCGCCGTCGGCAAACCGAAGCGTATGAATGCGGTCCTGGGAATAGCCCCAGCTCTGAATGCGCAGCACATCGGCCAAGGAACCCGAGAGACTCAATAGGAGGTCGATGCTTCCCGCCGGCCGACTGACCGACACGTCCTGCCAGCGGATACCCGTGCCAAACTGGATCACGTCCGCGCCGTTCGCGTAGATGACCAGGTCGGCACCGCTGCCATAGCCGAAGACGATGGTGTCCGTCTGCTGGGGCCTTTCGGTGCTCTCGTAAAGATTCAGCGTGTCGTTGCCCAGGCCGCCGTCATAGGTGTCCTGACCGTCTGCGCCCTTCAGTGAATCTGCCCCGGCCCCGCCGTTCAGCGATTCGTTCCCGCCAAAGCCTTGCAGCGTGTCGGCGCCGTCCGTGCCGTTGATCAGTCGGTCGCGGTAGTCCGGAACGCCGGATATGCCGGGGGCCAGGGCCGACGCAAACATCGAGAAGATCGTGTCATGCGACCAGACCGTGCCGTCCGCGAACCGGACCTCCATCGGGATGATCGGCTGCGATTGAAGGAACCACGCCGAGAATGTCAGTCGCTGCCCCGTGTCATTGACGATCAGGGCAAGCGAATCGGACTGGCTGCTGCCGCTGTCGATCGAGCGGACGAAGGCGACGTCGCCAGGGACAAACTCGACCCCGAGTTCGATGACGAGGCGCGCTGTGGCAGCAGCCCCGACGGGCATGGCACGCATGTCGATCCGGTCGGACCCGGAGTCGCGGCCAAAGCGGATGACGTTAATGCCGTCGATGCGGGGGATGCCGACCGTGTCGTCTCCCAAGCCGCCATCGATCGTGTTGTCGCCGCCCGACAGCGTCAGGTAATCGTTGCCGCCTTCCCCCAGCAGAAGATCGTTGCCAGCGCCGTCGTTCAGCGCGTCCGGGCCGGCTCCGCCCAGGAGGGTGTCGTTGCCGTCGCCACCGTTAAGCCAGTCCCTGCCGTCACCGCCATTCAAGCGGTCATCGCCCGCTCCCCCCGCAATCCAGTCCGCTTCCAGGCCGCCGTCGAGGCTGTCGGCCCCCGATCCGCCCAGGAGCGTGTCGGCTGCATCCGTCCCGACCGTTGGGCGATCGGCGTGCGCCGCGATTTCGGCGCCTGACCAGCGTGTGCCATCGTTGAAGACGATCCCCGTTGCCCGTTCGATGCCGACCAGCGAATCTCCGGAGCCCGAAATCCTCAGCGTCAGTGGCGCAACCACGCCGTCGACTGCGCCTCCCTCGATCTCCACCTCGGTTGCGCTCACGCCTGCAAGGATGAGGTAGCCAGCGCCATTGCTGCTGCCAATCCGGTCCGTCCCGCTGCCCCTGCCGAAAATCACCGAAGCGGAACCAACCAGATTCAAGGTGTCGTTGCCTTGCCCGCCGTCGACCAGGCTGTCGCCGTAAGCTTTGATCTGGTCATTGCCGTTGCCGCCCCTCAGGTGTCCGGTGCCTGAAATCTCGTCATCGCCGTCGCCGCCATCCAGGACATTGCTGCCCTGATCGTCAATCAGGCTGTCGTTGCCGCTGCCACCCCACAGCAGATCGTTGTCCGTGCCGCCCAGAAGGGTGTCGCGTCCCGCGCCGCCTCGCAGGACGTCCGCGCCACTTGCCCCGGTCATGCTGTCGGGGCCGATGCTGCCGGTCAGCGTGTCGTTCGCATCATTCCCGCTTGCCGTGTGGATGCGGTAGGCCTCCAGATCGGAAACCAGCACCGTGCCGTCGCTGGCCACGATGCGGCCCAGGACCGTGCCGGGCTGGAGATAGGTCACTCCCCAGCCAAAGTCGAGCTTCGTCTGGCCGTTATGACCCGTCGAGTTCCACCACTCTTCCGTGACGGTGGAGACCACGAGGTTTTCGGCATCGAGGCCCGGGCCCAGCACGATCCGGTTGCTGCCTTCCGTATCGCCGATCAGGTCACTTCCGCTGGCGGCGTCAATCGCATAACTGTCATTGCCCTTGCCCCCGAGCAGGGTGTCGTTGCCATCACGTCCGTCGAGGACATCGTCGCGATCCGAGCCGAAAATGGCTTCGGCGGCGCTCGTCCCGTCGGTCACGCGAATGCGCTGCATCACGTCGTCGTAGCCCCACTGCTGCCCGTCGGCAAAGACGAAGAACTCGATCCGGCTTTCGACACTGAAGTAGGACTCGATCCGGACGCTGTCCTGCGCCCCCTCGATGTCGATGACGAGCGCATTGCGAATCCGGCGGATCCGCAGTTGCTCGGGTGAAATGCCTGCGCCGAAGAGCAGCGTGTCGCTGCCGCCGCTGTCCCCCTGCAACGAGTTTGGATTCCCGATGGTCAGCACCCCGTAACCCGACCGGAACACATACCGGTCGTCGCCGCCCCATCCGTTGAGCAGGTCGCCGCCACCCAGGCCGTCGAGGATTTCGCCCCGCAGAGTGCCACCGAGAAAGTCTCGGCCGGTCGTCGGCATCTGCATGACGTAGCTTGCGACGGCCTGTCGCGTCCATACGGCACCGTTTTCGAACTCGACGCGCTCGATCTCGGGCAATCCGTCAGCGCCAGTGTGGAGCCGGACCTCATCCGACGTGCCGTAGTGGCGCAGCACGATGAAGCCGTCTTCGTGCAGAACCTGGACATCCTGTGGCTGGAAGCCGGAACCGAAGCGCAATACACCGTCGCCCGAAGCGTCGAAGATGCGGTCGTGTCCGTCGCCGGAATTGAACCGGTAGACATCGAAGCCGGCCCCGCCGTCGAGGTCATCCAGTCCCTGGCTGCCTGCGAGCGTGTCGTCGCCGCCGAGGCCCCGCAGAATGTCGTTCCCTTGGCCACCGTCGAGCAGATCGCCCGTGCCCGTGCCCACCAGGTAATCGTCTCCCGACGACGGCAGCGTGGCACGGCGCTCCAGTTCGCTTCGATCCCAGCGGATCCCGTCGGCAAAGCGCACGGCCTCGAGCCGGTTCGCGTCATCGGCATACCAATCCTGCACGGTCACCACCGCGCCATCCGGCAGGTCCAGATAGAGATTGGCCGCATCTCGTCTGACCACGATTGCCGTGCTGTCGACACTTTCGTCAAAAACGAGGGTGTCCAGGTCGCTGGAGCCAAGGTCGGCGATGGTGTCGTTGCCGTCCCCCAATGCATAGGCATAGCGATCGTTGCCCTGACCGCCGAGCAGCAAGTCCCTGCCTTGTCCTCCGCGCAGGGTGTCATCCCCGGCATCGGCGAGAAGCACATCGTCGTCTCCGGTGCCCTGCATCAGATCCGCCGCGACGCTGCCGATGCCGTTCACGGCCCGGTCGCTCAGTTCCTGCGCGGACCATCGCGTTCCGTCCGCGAACTCGAGCGCCTCAATGGTCGGACCCTGAGGGGCGAACCAATCCTTGATCCGGATCCAGTCGGACTGGTTGCCGACAAGCAGCAGGAGATCGGCGTCAAGACGTGCCGCACGGGTCGCGCCGGGCAGGATGCCTTCGGCCAGGCGGATGACGTCCTCGCCGGCGATGCCGTCATCGACGATAACGTCCCGACCGTCGCCGATTGCGAACAGATAAGTGTCCCCGCCGTCGCCGCCTTGCAGGAAGTCGCGGCCATGAGCGCCGTCCAGCGTGTCCGCGCCTCCCAGACCCAGCAAGGTGTCGTTGCCATCGCCGCCCCACATGGAATCGGCTGACGCGAAGCCCGAGATTGCATCGTCCGCATCGCTGCCTTGCGACACCCACCAGCGGATATCGTCGGCGGTCAGGGTGGTCCACCACCCGTTGTGCCCAAACTTGAAATACTCGACTGTCGCTTCGGGCGCCCCGAAGAATTGCCGTAGCGTCAGGCGATCGTTGGTGCCGGTCAGTCGCACGATCAGATCGTCGCCGCTGCGCTCGAACGCAACCTCGTCGAGTCCAATCCTGTCGCCGAAGACAATGCTGTCGGCGTTGCCGACGTCGTCCGACTCGACGATCAGGTCATCGCCCGAGCCCACGTCGAAGAGATAGGTGTCGTCGCCCGACCCGCCGAGCAGGGTGTCGTGATCCGCAATCTGGCCGCCGTCGAGGGTGTCGTTTCCGCCGCCACCGCTCAGCAGGTCGTCGTCGAGCGCAGCTTGGGCATTGGCACCCGGCGCCACATTGCCGTACAGAAGATCGTTTCCGTCTGCGCCAACCAGCGTGTCGCTCCCCGCGCCACCGATGATGACGTCGCTGCCATCGCCGGCGACCAGTTCGTCACCGGCATTCGAACCCACGAGATGCTGCGGCGGAGGTTCGATCAGGAGCGCCATGCCGAGCAGATCGGCTGCGGTCCATGTCGTGCCGTCCGCGAACTCGACCCGTTCCACGCCCATGCCCCGCGCATTGACCTGGGACTTGAGAATCACTGCACCACCATCCGCAAACGCGAGGGTGACGTCGTGGTGATCGCGGGTGATCGTGACCATGCCGGGATCGATGCCAGCACCCAGCCGGAGCACATCGTGCTGGCCGGGCGTGGTGTCGAGGTCGACAACCTGATCTGCCCCGCCGCCCCGTCCGTACACGTAGAGGTCGTTGCCGGCGCCACCCGTCAGGACGTTGTCCTGCAGGTTGCCCTTGAGCGTGTTGTTGCCGGCATTGCCGGTTGCCCGCAGGGCACTGCCGATCAGGGTCAGGTTTTCCACATTGCCGGCGAGCGTGAGGTCGACGGTCGACAGGACCGTGTCGTCGCCTCCCTCTGCCGCTTCCACGATCACGTCGCCGGACTCGCCGACGAAATAGACGTCGTCGCCCGCACCACCGATCAACGTGTCCGCGCCCGTGCCGCCGTCCAGCCAGTTGGCGCCATCATTACCCGCGAGCACGTTGTCCCGGTCGTTGCCGGTGATGTTCCAGTTGCCGCTGCCATGGAGCGCCCCGTCGACCATGCCGGGCGCAAGCGTCAGGTCGGCGGCATCGCTCGATGCCGGACCGAACATGGCCGCGATCGCCGTGGCGTCGTAGCTGGCGTCACCCACCACCAGCTCGGACACCCGGGCCAGATCGACGGCGATGCGATCGCCTTGCGCGCCGTAGCGCAGCACGCCCTGACTGTAGTAGACGTCGGCGGTGCCGACCCCGCCGAGTCGCAGACGTGACTGGCCCTCCGCGTCGGCAATGCTGTCCTCGCCATCCCCGAGCGCGAAGACGTAGGTGTCCTCGCCCGCGCCGCCTTGCAGCAGGTCATTGCCCCGACCACCGGCAATGCTGTCGTTGCCGTCCCCGCCCGACAGCACGTTGGCCAGCGCATTGCCTATCAGCGTGTCGTTGCCCGCGCCGGCACTGGCGTTCTCGATGCTGCTGCCATAGCCGACGAAGGACTGACCAGGCGCCAGGATGCTCGCGCTCTTGCCGCCCAGCGATGACCATCCGCCCGGGCCGAGATCGATGACGGCATCCTGCGTCGCCTGGCTCGCGTCGAAGCGGTCGACGCCGCCCGCGTCGGCGATGAACCGGTCGCCGAAGCCGTAGACATCGTCGCCGGTGCGTGTGTCGCGGGCCACGCCGTACAGGTATTGCAGGGCCGCGACGTCGAAGGGGGCCAGCGCCACGGCCGGGTCAGTCGTGCGCGTGTACGACATCACCGTATTGGCGTTGCTGTTCTCGGTATCGGGCAGCAGCGGCGCCTCGAAGGGGTGCTTGAGGCCCAGCGCATGGCCGGTCTCGTGAAGGATCACCTCGAAGCCGGTCTGGCCTTCGCTCAACGACTGCCGCGTCGTGGACTCGCCGAATTCATCCTCGATCCGCTCGGCGAACAGGCGGCTGTTGAGATGGATGTTGCCGGTGGCCGCCACGGCATAGCCGGCAAAGGCGCCGGCCTCCACGCCGGTTAGATCGTCGAGGACATAGCGCAGATCCGCCGTCCCGCCGTCGGTCTGCTCGACGAAGCTGACGTCGATGACTGCGCTGAACCGGGCCAGCGCCGTGCGCACGGCGTTCTTCTGGTCCTCGGTAAACAGATGGGGATTGCGCTCGTCGGGGTAAAAGCTCGCCGCGAAGGAAAAGGTCAGCACATGCTTGCCGGCGCTGCGAACCTCGTCGCGCGACAGCAGCGCGCTGACGAAATACGGCAGATGCGCGTCCGCGAACGGGTCGACGACGGGTATGTCGGGCGGCGGCGCGAGTTCGAGGATCTTCTCGCGATCCCATACCGTGCCGTCCTCGAACACGATCTGTGCGATGGCGCCCTGCGGGGTCGTGTCCGCGCCGTCTTCCGGCAAGGCTCCCGGCTCGTAGCCCTGGACGAAGCCGTCGGCATAAAAGGCTTCGACCGTCACGCTGTCGGTGCCGGTGGCGCCATAGGCAATGACCAGATCCGTGCCACTGCGCGCGACCGACCGGATCTGCTCCTGGCCGAATCGGAAGACGATGGTGTTGTGCGTGCCGTTCGAGCCGTCGTCCTGAATGCGGTCCTGGCCGTCCCCCAGCCCGAAGACGTACATGTCGCTGCCGCTGCCACCGTTCAGGATGTCGTTGCCGGTGCCGCCGTCGAGGATGTCCATCCCCGGCGTCCCGGCGCCGTTGTCGCCGTAGAGACGATCGACACCGGCACCGCCGCGCAGGACGTCGCTGCCGTCGCCACCGGTGAGGATGTCGTTGTCGTCGCCGCCGTCGAGGATGTCGTCCTCGATACCGCCGTCGAGATCGTCGTCGCCGGCTCCGCCCGCCAGAAGATCCTTGCCGTCATCACCAAGCAGCGTGTCCTTGTTGGCGCCACCGTCGAGATCGTCATTCCCGGCACCGCCGACCAGCACGTCGTCGCCGTCCTCGCCGGACAGGTGGTCGTCGTCAAGGCCGCCGAAGAGCGTGTCGGCCTCGGTGCCGCCATAGAGAAAGTCGTCGCCGTTGTCGCCCAAAAGCCGGTCGTTGCCGGCGCCGCCGATCAGCAGATCGCCGCCCATCTGGCTTTCGTCGAGGCCGACCGGATACCACTTCGTGCCCGTGACGTAAGGTCCGTCGCCCAGCAAAGTGTCGTTGCCGGCGCCGCCATAGAGCACATCGGCCCCCAGTCCGCCATCGAGCACATCGCCGTTGTCGCCGCCGTCGAGCACGTCGCGGCCCTTGCCACCTGACAGCTCATCCTTGCCATCGCCGCCATACAACGCGTCGGCGCCGTCATAGCCCACCAGCAGGTCGTCGTCGGCCTCGCCGTAAAGCTCGTCGCCGTCGTTGCCACCGTAGACGATGTCGTTGCCGCTGCCACCCCAGAGCCGCACGCCACGGCCGCCGGTCGCAGCCGGCAGCTCCGCCGCCACGTCGCCCAGCTGCAGCGTGTAGTTCACCGCCTGCCCGAGCTCCGGCGGCAGGTCGCTGCCGATCGCATGGGCGCCCCGGTAAATGCCCACGGTGTTGCCGAGGGTCAGCGTGATTGCGAGGTTGGGTTCGAAGCTGACTTGCGAGGTGTCCATGTTCAACCACCACATCCGCCCGAGGTAGTTGTCGCCGTGGTCGATTTGCGCCGTCACGCTGAAATCGAAGGCCGCCAACTCCGGATGCGCGATCTCGATCCGGGTGCCGTCCTGGTAATAGAAGAAGGCTGCGCCGGTGTCCTGATCGGTCCAGAGCCAGGCGTTGAACGGCTGCCCCTGAACATAGAAATAGGTGTCGCGCCTGTCGTTCAGCGCCCAGTCCATCGTGAAGCCCGCGCGCAGGACGTCGTTGCCGGCGCCGCCATGGGCCACGTCCTGGCCGGCGCCGGTCAGGATCAGGTCGTTGCCATCGCCGCCTTCGAGCCAGTCGTCGCCGGCGCGGCCGTCGAGGATGTCGTTGCCGAGGCCGCCGAGCAGCAGGCTGTCGGCCGCCCCGCCCGCGAGGATGTCGTTGCCCCGGCCGCCATCGTTGGCGTCGCCGAACAGGAAATCGACGTTGTTGTTCAGGTCGAGCGTGGCGTGACCGGGAATCGGCGTGTCGGGTCTCTGGCGGGCCGTGTCGCCGCCGTCCAGATGGAGGCCGAACTGGCCGTCCTGCCAGCCGCGCAGGTAGATCGTGTTGCGATCGTCGCCGCCGACGTTGATCGCCAGCGTGGTGCCGGTGCCCAGGTCGAGACGCCGGATCTCGATGCCACCGGAGCCGACCCAGGCATGGCGGCCGGCGTCGTAGGTCGCGGCGGCGAGCCGCGTGCCGAGCAGCGACAGCACGTCGCTGCCCTGGCCGTCCTCGATCAGATCGGTGCCGAAGTCGGCGGCGTCAAAGACATAGGTGTCGTTGCCGGCGCCGCCGCGCAGCAGGTCGGCGCCGGTGCCGCCGGTCAGCTCATCGTCGTCGGCGCCGCCGTCGAGGCGGTCGGCTCCGCTGCCGCCCTTCAGCACGTCCTTGCCGCTGGCGCCGGACATCAGGTCGTTGTCCGCGCCACCGTCGAGCGTGTCGACGCCGGCGCCGCCCTGGAGGATGTCGTTGCCCGCGCCGCCTTCCAGCGTGGTTCGACCGGTGCCGTCGACCGCGAGCACGTCGTTGCCGGCGTCGCCGCGCAGCAGGCTCTCGTCGTCGCCGGCCGAGGCGCCCAGGTCGTACAGATAGTCGTTGTCGGCGCCGCCCGACAAGGTGTCGCTGCCCGCGTTGCCGTTCAGGAAGTCGAGGCCCGTGTCGCCGTGAAGCTCGTCGTTGCCCGCGCCGCCGTAGAGCACATCGTTGTTCGCGCCGCCCATCAGCGTGTCGTTGCCGTCGCCGCCAAGCAGCCGGTCGCTGCCCGTGTCGCCATCAAGGAGGTCGTTGCCGTCGTTGCCTTCCAGGTGGTCGTCGCCGCCCAGGCCCAACACGGTGTCCTTGCCGCCGCCGCCATAGAGGCGATCGTCCATGCGCTCGCCGGCGAGACTGGACTCGTCGGCATCGCTGCCGAACAGCACATGGCGAGTCGTCATGGTCAGGCCGCCGCGCTGAATGGTCAGTCCGCTTTGGCGGTCTTCCCAGACGGTGTGTTCGCCGTCGTAGGGCGTCGAGGCCGGATGTCCATCGCTTCCCCATCGAGGTGGTTTGCTGCTGTCGTAGTCCGCGTTGATGGCGTTGAAGTAATCCTTGCGGATCAGCAGTTCGGCGCGGTCTTTCAGCCACTGGTCGCTGATGTGCAAGGCGGTCGTCGAGGCGGCGCCACCCGATTCGGCCGCCATCAGTGCGTCCTTGTCGGATCGCCATTGCCGATACACCTCGCCCCATTGCAGTTTCAGCAGTGCATCCAGCGCTGCCGATTCGCCGAATTTCAATACAAAGGGACTGAGCGAATAGAGTGCTGCGAAGGTACCGAAATCCTTCCGGGCAGTATTTGCCAATTCTGGGGATGTGGAAAGCGTCAACTCGATAGACACCTGCCCCCTTGCCAGCTCCTTGTAGATGTCACTTTCCTGAATCCGCTGTAATACCTCATAAAACTTTGTTCGCCCGGTAAATCCACGAGTATCAGCAGGATCCGTTTCCCACCAGGTATTGCCGTCCGGCGAGCCGATCAAATGATTGAGGGAGTTTCGGGCCAATTCGGGGCCGAGCACCAATTCAGCGAGTACATTCAGCATATTCTCCAGCACGTCGCCTTCAGCTTGGCCCTGATCGCCCCCAACGGCTACGGCGCCCTTGGATGCCATCCAATTTGACGCTTCCTTTAGAATGAGCTCGAGCGTTGCTTGACTGGGAGATCGCTGCGCCTCAGGCAACAAATTCAGGAAGGTATTTTGTACGTTCAGTGAATCGATCAGTAGCACCAGACTATGAGTGTCGCCAAAATCCTTTGTGGGAAATCCGGATTCCAGCAGTTTCACCTCCAGATACCATAGCGACGTCAAGGCTGTGTCAAGCGCGATGCCGCCCCGTAGCAGCGGCTGATCCTCGATGAATATCTTGATATCGTTGGCGGTGAGGTGCCATTGTGAATTGGCGACTGCCGATGGCGCGGGTGCCGCGACAACATCGAACTGGGGTGTTGTGTTGGCAATCATCCAGGCAGGAAGCCCTTCCTTGCCATCGAATGCTCTGAACAAGCCGTCCACCAGACCAAGCGCGCGGGTATTGGCGCTGACCTCCAGTACTGCCATCTGGTAATTGAGGTCCGCTTGGGAAATTTCGTTGAGGGCGACTTGGCGCGGCGAGGCAATTGAGTCACTTCCGCTTTTAACGTCTTTTAGGCGATTTACCTCTTTAATAATATCCTTGATTCTAAGATATGCGTCACGCACCTTTCCAGCTTGCTGGATGGTCGAGAAATCGACCGCATTTACCGTGTCATCCAGCGATGGATTCGCCAGGCGATTCAATTCCGCTTCGTCGATTCCGTTCATTGGCTGCCCGCTGCGCAGAGCAGCCTGGGCACGGAGGTAGATGGCCCGCAGTCCTTCATTCGTGATCTGGTTGCTGTAGTCCTGTCTCGACAGTTGATCGAAATTGCTGATCAAGGCCTTGAGCGTGATTCCATTGTCGGGATTGATTGCGCCCACGCCGGCACCGTTGAAGGTCACGGTTTCGGTTGCTGCGCCATTGATCAGATTGAAGGCGGTGGCGAGGTGTCCACCGAGGCTGTAGCCCGTGACGCTGAACGCTTTTCCATTCAAGGGACCGCCGGCCGCAATCAGTTCGTTCTCGTACCAGTCCTGCATGTCGCGGATCTGGCCCCAGGCGAAGCCTGTCTTGCTGATTTCCAGAACGTTGGTTGCCTCGTTGTCGCGCGCCGCGTCGTCGAGGAATTCGGTGCTGCGGAAACTCAGGACGAGTTCGCCTTTCTTTGCGCCGGTGACGGGGTCATCTTCTACACATTTGAATAGCGTTCCACTGAAGCCGGTGTTGGTAGTGTGTTGAGCCTCAACGATCCAGTGTTCTACGAATTTAGTTGCTTGGGTTACGGTGAAGCGACTAGCGCGGTTATTGCCATTTATCAGCGCACGCTCTAAATTTTCGCCTACCTTAATGGTGCGATTGTCATTAGTGAGAAATGCCTCGGCGGCCATTTGCAAGTCGGCATACTTCAACAATTCGGCGATGGTTGGTGAGTTCATTTCCATGATCCTTGTAATTATTTGGCGGGCTTGAGGGCTTTTTCGACGAAATCAAGGGTTTGCCAAGACTGTGCAGAGGAACCAGGCACTCGATATTTTGGATTTGGGGTGCGATGAAAATCTGGGCAGGCATGATCCGCCGCAAACAGCCAAGGGGACCGTCCTCCTGCGCGATTGCCTTGGCCTAGGTCTACCATATATCCAATTCGTTCAGCGATGACTTCATTGGTTTGCAGGTCGATTATCCTGAGCAAACTGCCAGCGATCCAATATTCACGTTCTTCTCGAGTTGAGATATCTTCATAGGTCAGTCCATAGCGTGCAGTGCGGTTGGAGGCAGGGGTCGCAGTCAACGCGAATCGCGTATACCCCTCTAGGGCGGCACTATTAGTCTTCCAAGGTTCATCAATGCGGCCAGTGTAACGGTATAGTTTTCCGTTATTTTGCTCTTCGGCTTCGATGTAATGATAGCCAAGGCGCGGAAAGCTTTCTTTTGACTCAGGAGCCTCTTTCCCTTCTCGATAGCTATTGCGGAGAAATGACTTTATATATCCAGCGCCGCCCATATCATCACCATAGGGATCACTTAGTTTAAATTGATCGCCAAAGTTTGTTTTTTGGGGGCGTACCTTCAACAAATACACCCCTTCTACGTTATCAACGGTCCGGTAGATAAACTCCCCCGACTTCTTGCACCGCTCCTGCCACATCGCATAAGCGGTCTCCGACCGAATACGCGCTTCCCGTCGCTCCAGCATGCCGCCGATGCATCCAGTCAGTGCAGCCGATGCCGTCAATCCGACGAGGCAACGTGCCAGTACCGTCAATATTCTTTTGTTCACTGCTGATCTCTTTGCCAAAAGCAGTTGGTGAGTTGTTGCAAGGATGGCCGCGCGACGATCTTTATCGGCGATGGAATTCGGGCTGTTCGTTTCAATGACTGCCGATCCTCGTGCAACGGCTCTCGATTCGCCTTGCCGAAAGTCTTCGGGTTGGAATCAGGAGAATCTTCGCGCGATGCAATTCTTCTTCCGCCCCTTCGGTATTCGCTGCTCGATCCATGCCGTATTGACCGGATTGCCAAGGGCTTCAACGTCAGGCGCCGTCTCCCGGTGGCGTCGATCCACGACCGGGCGGCAGCGCGGGTGAAAACCTCCGCCAGAGCACCTCGGGCCGGTACGGCGTTCGTTCACGGTTCACCTCGCCCACTTGCGCGGAGCGCGCCAGCCTCGGTTGCCGCTGCGCCCATCACCACCAACCGCAACCGCGCCGACTGCCACTCGCTCCAGCATTTGATGAGTTCCGCCCGCGCGAGCGCGAGCGCCGCGAGCGACTGGTTCATCTGGATCAGATCCGCCGCGCCGCGCTCGTACTTGCGCTGCAACGACTCCATCGCGAGGCGCGCCGCGGTCGCCAGTTGCCGCGCGGCCTTCAGGTTCGCGAGCGCGGCGCGCGCATCGGCATGCAGGAACCGCGCATCGCGCAGCACCTGCGCCTCGGCGGCGGCCAGCTCGGCCTGCTTCTGCGCCAGCTGCGCCTGCGCGCCGCTCACCTTGTAGGTCTGCGCAAAGCCGTCGAACAGCGGGATGCGCAGCGTCAGCGCCGTGGTGCGCTCGATGCTCCACAGCGCCGACAGGCTCTGGTTGGGGCGCCCGTTCTCGTAGCGGTTCCAGCTCAGTTCCACGCTCGGGAGTCCCTCGCGCCGGGTCGCGCGCAGGCTGTGCTCGGCCGATTCCACCTGCGCCCGCGCGGCGGCAATGGCCGGATGGCGGCGGGTGACGGCGTCGAGCCAGGCGTCGAGCGGCGCCCAGCGGTCGGCGCGCTCGACCGGCGCGTCGTCGGGCAGGGCGTCGAGGTCCGAGGGCGGCAGCCGGTAGCGCGCCGTGCCGCGCAGGCCCACGGTATGGCCGAGGGTGGTGGCGGCCTTCCCCGCGTCGCCCCGGCTCAGGCTCAGGTCGTACTCCGCGCGTGCGAGCGCCGAGCGGGCCTGCAGCACCTCGGACTGGTCGGCCAGTCCCTTGTCCTGCCGGTTCAGCGTCGAGCGCAGCTGCTGCCCGGTCAGCTCGACATTGCGTTCGCGCGCCACGCTCAGCGCCTCCGCGTGCTGGGCGGCGAAGTACTGCTGCGCCACGTCGTTGACGAGCCGGCGCAACGCCGCGTCCTGACCGGCGGCGCTCGCCTCGACGAGCTTGGCCTGCGCCTGCTCGCGGCTCTCGCGCAGCCCGAAGTCGTAGACGCGCCAGCTGATCGCGAGGTTGTTGCCGGTGGCGTAGGTGCGGTCGTTGTCGGGGCGCGTGAATGCGTCGGTGCGGGCCTGGCGGGTGCGCGAGACGCTGGCGCTCAGCACCGGCCACCAGGCCGCGCGCGCCTGACCGAGCGCGGCAGCCGCGTTCTGCACCGCCGCGCGGCTCTGGCGCAGCTCGGGGTTGCGGCAGACGGCGTGGTCGATGGCGTCCTGCAGGCTCAGTTCCGGGCCGTCGGCCGGGGGCGCGGACCAGGCGGCCTCGACCTGCTCGCAGTCGTCGGGCATCGCGATGCCGGCCTCGGTGGGCAAGGGCAGATCGGCCAGCACGGGCGGCGGCAGCACGCGCAGCGGGTCGTGCAACGGATAAAGCCAGCGCGTCGGCGGGTCGATCGGGTCCTGTGCGTGCGCCGGAAGGGAGCCGGCGGCGAGCAGCGCGAGCGGCAGCAGCGCGGCCAGGGCCGGCCAGGTCCTGGCGCGCGCCGGGCGTCGCGTCGACATGGCCGGTTCAGCGTTCATTGGCGGCCTCGTGCGCATGGCGCAGCAGCGGGTCGAGCACGTAGTCGATGACGCGCCGGTCGCCGGTGCGGATCTCGACGCTCACCGCCATGCCGGGCGTGATCGGCGTGGGGCGGCCGTCGACCTCGAGCACGGCGCGGTCGAGCGCGACCTTGACCGAGTAGACGAGGCCGCGCTTCTCGTCCTGGATCGCGTCCTCCGACAGCTGCGACACCCGGCCGCTCACGGTGCCGTACTTCGTGTACTGGAAGGTTTCGACCTTCACGGCCACCGGCTGGCCGGCGCGCACGAAGCCCATGTCCTTGTTCTCGATGAAGGCCTCGATCTCGACCGGCCCGCCGGCCGGCACGATCTGCATCAGCGGCGCGGCGGCCTGCACCGCGCTGCCGAGCGTGTGCACCGCCAGCTGCTGCACGGTGCCGTCGACCGGCGAGCGCAGCGTGAGCAGCTGGCCCGACGCGCTGGCGCGCCGCGCGTCCTGCGTGGCGGCGGCGGTCTGGCGCCGCGCCTCGGCCAGCTGGTCGGCGGCGGTCTTGCGTGTCTCGGCCACGAGCGTGGCGAGCTGGTTGCGGGCCTCGGCAAGCTGGGCCTGCAATTGCAGCCGCGCCTGCTCCTTGTCCTGCCAGGCGACGAGGGCCACGTCGTGCGTGGCGAGCAGTTGCCGGTAGCTCTCGGCCTGCTGCTCGGCCAGCGGCAGCGCGGCGCCGAAGTGGGCCACGTCGTCGGCCAGCTTGCGCTGGCGGGCCAGGAAGTCCTGGTACTGGAGCTCGGTCTGGCGGGCCGCCGCCTGCCAGGTGTCGGGCGCGATCGCGCTGGCGTGGCGCCGGTTGAGCGCGTCGCGCGTGGGCAGCGCGGGCGGGCGGTTGCGCGCCAGCGCATCGAGGAAGGCCTCGTTGCGCGCAGCGACGAGCACGGCGTCGTCGCCGTCGCCCCGCGCCTTGTCGCGCTCGGCGTCGTGGACGCGGGTGTCGAGCTGGAGCAGCACCTGGCCGGCCGTGACCGTCTGGCCCTCGTTCACATCGAGCCGCACGACGCTGCCGGTTTCGACCGCCGCGATGGTCTTGACGCGCTGGCTCGGGATGACCTTGCCCTGCGCGTTCACGACGATGTCGAGGTGGCCGAGGAACGACCACAGCAGCGCCGTGAGCACCAGCGCGACGAGCACGCCGCCGAGCAGCCGGACCGTGCGCGATGGCGGCGTCTCCTGGAGCGCGAGCGCGGCGGGCAGGAACTGCGCCTCGTCCTCGCGGAACAAGCCGGTCGGCGTCTGGTGGCGGATCGACCAGAAGTGACCGAAGGTGCGCGCGTAGTGGCCGGCAAGCACGCCGACGGCCTGCAACCGGTGCCGCAGGCTCATCGCGCGTCTCCGGGCAGGATCGACGAGGTGATCGTCACGCCGCGCGCTGCCACGGCCCCGGCGCGACCGGGCGCGGCGGCCTCGGGCGCGCGCTGCCCGCCCTGTTGCAGGCGATGCAGCAGCGCGTAGATGCCGTCGGGCCGGCGCAGCAGTTCGTCGTGGCTGCCGATTTCGGCGATCTGCCCGCGCTCCATGACCACGATGCGGCTGGCATCGCGCACCGCCGACAGCCGGTGCGCGATGACGAGCACGGTGCGCCCGCGGCAGATCGCGCGCATGTTGTCCTGGATGATCTTCTCGGACTCGTAGTCGAGCGCGCTGGTCGCCTCGTCGAGGATGAGGATGCGCGGATTGCCGATCAGGGCACGCGCGATCGCGATGCGCTGACGCTGGCCGCCCGACAGGCCGGTGCCGTGCTCGCCGACCATCGTGTCGTAGCCCTCGGGCAGCTCGCAGATGAAGTCGTGCGCGCCGGCGAGGCGGGCCGCGTCGATGATGGCCTCGATCGGCAGGCCCGGATCGGACAGCGCGATGTTGTCGCGCACCGAGCGGTTGAACAGCATGTTCTCCTGCAGCACCACGCCGATCTGGTGCCGTAGCGAGGCGGTGTCGATGACGCCGATGTCCTGGCCGTCGATGAGCACCCGGCCCCGGTCGGGCACATGCAGGCGCTGCACCAGCCGGGTCAGCGTGCTCTTGCCCGAGCCCGAGCGGCCGACGATGCCGATGACCTCGCCCGGCGCGATGCGCAGCTGTACGCCGCGCAGCACGTCGGCCGCATCGGGCCGGTAGCGGAACGACACCTGGTCGAACTCGACGCGGCCGGCGAGCCGCGGGATGCGGGTCTTGCTGCCCTCGATCTCGGTGCGGGTGTTGAGGATGTCGCCGAGCCGGCTCATCGAGATGCCGACCTGCTGGAAGTCGTTCCACAGCTGGGCCAGCCGCAGGATCGGCGCCGACACCTGGCCGGCCAGCATGTTGAAGGCGATCAGCTCGCCGACCGACAGCTTGCCGTCGATGACCAGCGTGGCACCGAGCCACATGATGCCGAGCGTCACGAGCTTGCTGACGAGCGTGACGCCGCCGCTCGCGACCGTCGCGATGTTGGTCGTGGACAGGCCGGCGGCCACGTAGCCCGCGAGCTGGCCTTCCCATTTCTGCTGCCAGCGCGGCTCGACCGCCATCGCCTTCACGGTGTCGATGCCGCCGAGCGTCTCGACGAGGAAGGACTGGTTCTCGGCGCCCTTGGTGAACTTCTCGTCGAGGCGCCGGCGCAGCAGCGGCGTGAACAGCAGCGACAGCAGCCCGTAGCACGGGATCGACGCGACGACCACGAGCGTGAGCACCGGGCTGTAGCCGAGCATCACCGCGAGGAAGACGAACGAGAACAGCACGTCGAGCAGCACCGTCATCGCGTTGCCGGTGAGGAAGGACCGGATGTTCTCGAGCTCGCGGATGCGCGCGACCGAATCGCCGACGCGCCGGCTCTGGAAGTAGCTCGTCGGCAGCGCGAGCAGATGACGGAACAGCCGCGCGCCCAACTCCACGTCGATCTTGCTGCTGGTGTGGGCGAAGACATAGGTCCGGATGCCGGTGAGCACGACCTCGAACAGCGTCGCGCACAGCAGGCCGAGCGCGATGACGTTGAGCGTCTGCAGCGCATGGTTGACCAGCACCTTGTCCATCACGACCTGGAAGAACATCGGCGTGACGAGGCCGACCAGTTGCAGCACCAGCGACACGAGCAGTACCTCGCCGAGCAGGCGGCGGTACTTGACGACGGCGGGGATGAACCAGGTGAAGTCGAAGCGCGCGAGCGCGCCCGCGTAACTGGCGCGACTGGTGAGGAAGATGAGCTCGCCGTGCCAGAACTGGAGCAAGGCAGCGACCGACAGGCTTTGCGGCGGCTCGCCGGGGCGCTGGATCAGCAGCCTGGCAGCGGCGGGATCGAGGTCGGCGCCGGGGGCGGAAGTGCCGGCGTCGACCCGCGCCAGCACGAAGAAGCGGCCTTCTGTGTCGCGGGCGAGGCAGGGCGTCGGTGCGCGGTGCAACCGGGCGGGCGGATGCGATGTCACCTGCTTCGCACTGAAGCCGAGCGAGCGGGCCGCGAGAAGCAGCCGGGTCATGTCGAAGGGTTCGGCGCCGTGCTCATGCCGCAGTCGGGCGGCATCGGCGGCCAGGCCGTGGAACTGGGCCAGCATCAGCAGGCTGATCAGGCCGGTGTCGAGCGGGGCCGTCGCCGAGGCGTCGGGTGAGGACGGTGAACCGGGAGTGGGGTTGGGTCCCGCTTGATCGGGACTCATTCACTTCTGCCGGACGGGTTGATGACGGTTGACGACATTCAGGGCGGCGCAGGGTGGATTGGGGTGCGCCGGAATGTAGGGAGCAATGAAACCGGCCCCGATGGGATGGACTTTATGCTCCCGGGATAAATTCGATCAGGCGTGAAATATTTCCGGTCTGTGTCAGCGATGGCCAGGACCTATCGAGGGGATTGGGAATGCGATTTCGGATTTGCGGCAATCGCATGGTCGCCTAGCCTCGGACCCGGAATTGCTGGGAAGTATCAATCAAAATATATATATCTATATTTATAGCTTGTGAGGGACGCTTGGGCGCAGGTGTTCTTGCTTGTATTCAAGACGGCAGCCCAGGACTGACGGGCTGATGGAAGCGTTAGATCAGCGATGCGATAGCCGTTGGCGTAGCAAACGACTTTGTAAAGCTTCTCAGCCTCGATTTTTCCGAAGGCTGTCTCGCGGTTTATCGAACCGCAAGACTGGCGTTTTGGGGGGGCTTGGATTGCATATGTCAGAGTAATCAGTCATAAAAATAATTGCACGATTCTGAATCGTGGACCGCTATTTGATGCAAGTCCAATGCCTTCAGCTGTGAAGGAGTATTGGTTGTTCGACCTGCTCAATAAGCTTTTCACCGGAACAGTCGTGTCAGCTACTCGATTGTCTTATGTGGATGCGTACGCGCAACCGTCAGGCCACCGCGCCCGGGAAGCGGTGGTACACGTCGGCCGATCTACAGGCTTGCAGGTTGACCACTGCACCTGCCGGGTGTCCTTCGACATTTGCGCACTCAAGGCACAGGCGGGGAAAGCAATGTGTCGCAGGTGGCGGGCACTGGTGTAAGGGACCAATTCGCCCGCGCCCGGCGCTGCGGCATAGTCCGCGCGCCCCGACGGAGACCCGCATGCCGACATCCCGCTATCACGCCTACTGGGGCAAGGCTCGCCCCAGCCATCGCGCCGAGGGCGCGGCGCAGATGCACCTGCTCGTGCATCACTCGCTCGATGTCGCGGCCGTCGGTCAGGCCTACCTCCGCCGTCATCCGGTCCTGCTCGACTGGCTCGCCGACCAGCTCGGCGCCGCGCCCGCCGTGCTGCTCGATTGGCTTGCGTTCTGGCTGGCGCTGCACGACCTCGGCAAGTTCTCCCTCACCTTCCAGCTCCAGCGCGCCGACCTCGTCGAGCGGCTGCAAGGCAGCAGTCCCGAAGCCCGGACCAGCGGCATCCGCCACGACAGCCTCGGCTTCGCCTTCTGGCGCGAATACGTCGCCGAGCGCGCCTTCGACGACGCCTGGTTCGGCAGCTTCGACAGCCCGGCCGACCTCACCGACGCGCTCGAACCCTGGGTGCGCATCGTCACCGGCCATCACGGCATGCCGCCGCGCGCCGACATCGGCATCGGCGTGTGCGGCCATTTCGGCGCGCGGCCCGATTCGCGCCGCGCGGTGCCGCGCAATGTCGCCGACGCGCTCGGCTTCATCGACGCCATGCGCGCGATGTTCCTGTCGCCGGCCGCCGCCGCGCTTGCGGCGCAGCCCGATTTCGGCGAGCGCAGCCGGCGCGTCTCGTGGTGGCTCGCCGGCCTCGTCGTGCTCGCCGACTGGATCGGCTCCAACGCCGACGCCTTTCCCTATCGCGACACCGCCTCGCAATCGCTTGCAAGCTACTGGGCCGATGCCCTTGCGCGTGCTGACGCCGCGCTCGATGCCACCGGCGTGTTCGCCACGCCGCTGCGTGCGCCCATCGCCTTCGGCCAGCTGTTCGACGGCATCGTCACGCCCTCGCCATTGCAAGCCTGGGCCGCCGACGTCGCCATCGCGTCGCGCCCCCAGCTGCACCTGCTCGAAGACGTGACCGGCGCCGGCAAGACCGAGGCGGCCGTCATGCTCACCCAGCGGCTCATCGCGGCCGGCGTCGCCGACGGCTTCTTCATGGGCCTGCCCACCATGGCGACCGCCAACGCCATGCATGCGCGCATCTCGCAGGTCTATCTCAAGCTGTTTGGCGACCACGCCAGCCTTGCGCTTGCGCACGGCCGCAAGAACCTCGTCGAGGCCTTTGCCGCCACCGTCCTGCGCCCCGGCCGCGACGACAGCGATGCCGAGGCGGAGGAGGGCGCCGATACCGCCACCGCGCGCTGCACCGCCTGGCTGGCCGATCACAACAAGCGCGCGCTGCTCGCGCCAGCCGGCGTCGGCACCATCGACCAGGCGCTGCTCGGCACGCTGCGCAGCAAGCACCAGTCGCTGCGGCTGCTCGGGCTGTTCCGCAAGGTGCTGGTGGTCGATGAAGTGCACGCCTGCGACGCCTACATGCTGCGCACGCTGGAGCGGCTGCTGGAGTTCCACGCCCAGGCCGGCGGCAGCGCCATCCTGCTGTCGGCCACGCTGCCCATGCGCATGAAGCGCCGTCTGCTCGACGCTTTTGCGCGCGGGGCCGGTGAGACGGCTGCACCGCCGCATGCCGGCGACTACCCGCTCGTCACATCCTGGATCGCCGAGTCGGATGACGCCCTGAGCGAGCAGCCCATCGCCACCCGCGCGGCAGTGCGTCGCCGCGTGACCGTGCAGCATGAATCCGACCCCGCCGCACTCCAGCGCCGCATCCTCGATGCGCTCGCCGCCGGCCGCTGCGTCGCCTGGATCCGCAACACCGTCGCCGACGTGCTCGATGCGCATGCCGCGCTGGCGCCGCATCTGCCGGTCGACAAGGTCACCGTGTTCCATGCCCGCTTCGCGCTCGCCGACCGGCTCGCCACCGAGCAGCGTGTGCTGGCCACCTTTGGCCGCGAGAGCGGGCCGGAGCAGCGGCGCGGTCAGCTGTTAATTGCTTCGCAGGTCGCCGAGCAATCGCTCGATGTCGATGCCGATCTGCTCATCTCCGACCTCGCGCCCATCGACCGTCTTGTGCAGCGCGCCGGCCGGCTCATGCGCCATGTGCGCGATGCCGAGGGCCGCGTGCTCGCCGGCGCCGAGGCGCAGGACGCGCGCGGCGAGCCGCAACTCATCGTCTTCGGCCCGGCCTTCGTCGACGAACCGCGCCACGACTGGTTCAAGGATTTCTTCCCGCGCGCGAGCGGCGTCTATCCGCATCACGGCCAGCTTTGGCTCACGGCGCAGGCGCTGCGCGCGGGCAGCTTCACCATGCCCGACAACGCGCGCGCGCTCATCGAAGCCGTGTACGGCAACGAGGCCGAGCTGCCCGCCGGCCTGCACGGCAGCGCCAACCGCGCCGAAGGCAAGGACTACGGCGACGCCAGCCTGGCCGACGCCAATGCCGTAAGCCGCGACCTCGGTTACGAGCGGCGCGGCACCGAATGGGACGTGGAAGTGTCGGCGCCGTCGCGGCTCGGCGAGGACACGCTCGATGTGCTGCTGTGCCGCTGGCACGGCGCCGAGCTGCATCCGCTGCATGCGCATGCCGACCCGCGCGCCGCCTGGGCCTACAGCAGCGTGCGCATCGCGCGCCGGCTCATCTGCAACGTGCCCGAGCCGCGCGATGCCGCGCGCGCCGCGGCGCTGGCCGAGTGCGCGGCGCGGCTGCCGGGGCAGGGCAAGTGGTCGGTACTGCTGCCGCTTGAAGACGATGGCGCGGGCGGGCTGGTCGGCGCTGCGCTGCGGCTGGCGCGCGACGAGAAGACCGAGCTGCCGGCGCGCTGGCACTACTCGCCCCTGACCGGGCTGGTGCTGGAAGAAGAAAGGGCGCCGGACGGCGATGCGTCGGGCGCCCTGGCCCCACTGGGGTGAGGAACGGTGCGGGACCGATGCCGCGCTGACCAAGACAATCGGTTCATCTCCATGACGATGGAGAACGCCGGCCGAGTGTCGCACGCGGGTTTTGCGGCGCTCTTCGCCTCCGATTCGTGGTGCAGTTCTCGGACAAATCTTGAACAACACTATCCAAAACAATCTTTGAAAATTTGAATGCGGAGGCGCCACTGACCTCCAGCCGGCGCCAAGTCACCCGGAGCGCCACCCGCATGTCACTTCTGTTTGAACGCTGGATTCCTGTCCGCCTCAGCGACGGCCGGCGCGATGTCGTCGCCGCGTTCGAGCTGGCGCGGCCCGACATCGTCGCCTTCGACGCGCCACGCGCCGACTTCAACGCCGCGCTGTTCCAGTTCTGGATCGCGCTGCTGCAAACCGTCACCACGGCGCAGAACCGCCGCGAATGGCGCCAGTGGCTGCTCTCGCCGCCCGACGCCGACACGTTGAAGGCGCTGTTCGCGCCGCTCGCGCCGCACTTCGTCTACGACGGCGACGGCCCGCGCTTCATGCAGGATCACGCCCTGCGCGCGAAGGATGGCGAGCCCGTCGCGATCGCCAATCTGCTCATCGATTCGCCGGGCGAGAACGCACTGCGCAACAACGGCGATCACTTCACCAAGCGCGGTCGCATCGAGCGGCTGTGCCCGCATTGCGCGGTGCTGGCGCTCTACACCTTGCAGACCAATGCGCCGTCGGGCGGTGCCGGGCATCGCACCGGGCTGCGCGGCGGCGGGCCGCTCACCACGGTGCTGCTGCCGCCGCCGGTGGCGGGCCGGCCCGCCAGCCTGTGGCAAACGCTCTGTCTCAACCTGCTGCCGGTGCCGCTGTTCAATCAGGTCGGCGGCGATGCCAACTGCGCCGAGCAAATCCTGCTGTTTCCGTGGCTGGGGCCGATCGAGCGGCTCCAGAGCAAGGACGGCGCGCTCGCCCCGGCGCAGGTGCATCCGCTGCATGTGTACTGGGCCATGCCGCGCCGCATCCGGCTCGATTTCGATGCCGTGCAGCCGGGCAATTGCGATCTCTGCGGCGAGCCGTCCGAGCGGCTCGTGGCCCAGTACGTCACGCGCAACTACGGCCTCAACTACAAGGGCGCCTGGGATCACCCGCTGTCGCCCTACTACCAGGTGAAGGACGAGTGGCTGCCGCTGCATCCCCAGCCCGGCGGCATCGGCTACCGGCACTGGCAGGGCTTCGTGCTCGGGCTCGACAACGACAAGCAGGTGCGGCGCAGCGCGCGCGTGGTGTCGGCCTTCTTCGAGGACAACATCGAGCGCGACCACCGCACCGAGCTGCGCCTGTGGGCCTTCGGCTACGACATGGACAACATGAAGCCGCGCTGCTGGTACGAGTCGGTGATGCCGCTCTACGCGCTCGGCGACTGCGGTCCGCGCGAACGCGAGGCGCTGCGCCATGACATCGGCGCCTGGGTCGGCGGCGCCGAGCTGGCCGCCAGCTATCTGCGCAATGCGGTGAAGGACGCGTGGTTCAGCGGCGATGCGCGCGGCGACTACAGCTTCGTCGACGCCAGCTTCTGGAGCCGCACCGAGCCGGGCTTCTATGCACTGCTGCGCGAGCGCATTGCCGCCGCGCGCGACAACGTCGACTGGGATCCGGTGGCACGCACCGGCGGCTGGCGCGGCCAGTTGCGGCAGGCCGCGCTGCGGCTGTTCGACAAGGAATTCGTCGGTGCCGGGCCGGTGCATGCGCAGAACCCGGCACGCATCAAGGCCGCGCACGAGCAGCTGCGCCGCAACCTCGACGGACCCAAGCTGCGCGACGCGCTCAAGCTGCCCGCGCCGCCCGACGCCCCCAAGAACAAACCCGCCCGCAAGACTGCCCGCAAGGCCACCTGAGGAGAACGCATGTCCAGACCCGCCAAGCTGCTTCGGGGCGACGGCCCCGGCAAGGTGTTGTTCGACTGGTGGACGCGCCTGGCGTCGCCCGAGGTGTCGGGCGGCCTGCGCGCCGACCGCGCCGCGCTGCGCCGCGCCGGCAGCCTTACCGCCGTGGCGCTCGCGCCGGGCTTCCAGCGCGTGCTGCATTCGATGGAAGCCGCGCGCGAGGACGGCGAGGCGTGGTTCGCGGCCGACCGCGACCGGCTCGCCGCCGCCGTCGGGCTGCTGGCGCATGTGGGCACCTCGGTCGACGACCTGACGCTGCCCAAGGCCGCCAGCCGCCGCGCCGACGGCGCCGACCGCAATCCGGTCAGCGACCTGCGCTTTGCACGCCTGCTCGAAGCGCCCGACCTCGACGCGCTGTTCGTCGGCCTGCGCCGTGCGCTGCCGCTGCTGGGCGACACCGTCGATGTCATGAGCCTCGCCAACGACATCTACAACTGGAACGAACAGACGCAGAAACGCTGGGCCTACCAGTACGACTGGAAGCCGTCCGGCGAATGAATCTTTTGCTCCGCAGCCAGCAGCCCAACCACCGCATTCAGGAACCCCGCGCCATGTCCCGCTTCGTCCAGCTCCATCTGCTCACCAGCTATCCGCCGTCCAACCTCAACCGTGACGACACCGGTCGGCCCAAGACCGCACAGCTCGGCGATGCCACGCGCCTGCGCATCTCGTCGCAGAGCCAGAAGCGCGCCTGGCGCACCTCGGACGTGTTCGAGGTGGAGCTGGCCGGCAGCCTCGGCACGCGCACCAAGCGCAAGGGCCGCGACGTGTACGCCGCGCTGGTCGCGGGCGGCGTGAGCGACAAGCTGGCGCGCGAATGGGCCAAGGACATCGCCAAGCAGTTCGGCAAGCTCAAGCCCGAGAAAAAGGACAAGGACGCGGACCCGCTCGGCGATCTCGACATCGAGCAGCTCGCGCATTTCAGCCCCGAGGAAATCGCAGCCATCGACGCGCTGGTCGCCACGCTCGTCGCGCGCAAGGAAGCGCCGAGCGCCGATGAACTCAAGCTGCTCGGCCGGCCGCGCCGCGCGGTCGACATCGCCATGTTCGGCCGCATGCTGGCCGACTCGCCCGAGTTCAACGTGGATGCCGCCGTGCAGGTCGCGCACGCCATCACCGTGCATCGCGCGGCGGTGGAGGACGACTATTTCAGCGCGGTCGACGACCTCAACAAGACCGACTCGGGCGCCGGCCACATCGGCGAGCGCGGCTATGGCGCGGGCCTGTTCTACCTCTACATCGCCATCGACCGCGAGTTGCTGGCGCAGAACCTCGGCGGCGACGCAGCGCTGGTCAAGCGCGCGCTCGAAGCCTTGGTGAGCGCCGTGACCAAGGTGTCGCCGACCGGCATGCAGGCCAGCTTCGCCTCGCGCGCCTATGCCGGCTTTGTGCTGGCCGAGAAGGGCGACCAGCAGCCGCGCTCGCTGGTGCAGGCCTTTCTCAAGCCGGTCAAGCCGCAGGCCGACGAAGACATCTTCGACAAGGCCGTCACGGCCATCGAGACGCGCAAGCGCAACTTCGACGCGGTGTACGGCGCCTGCGCGGATGACAGCTACACGCTGAACGTCGAGACGCCCGCAGGCACGCTCGCCGACCTCGCCGCCTTCGTCGCGGGCTGAGCGCGATGGACTTTCTCGTGTTTCAGCTCCGGGCGCCGCTGGCGTCCTGGGGCGAGCCGGCGGTGGGCGAGTTTCGCGGCACGGCCGAGCATCCGTCGCAGTCGGCGCTGGTCGGGCTGCTCGGCGCGGCGCTCGGCATCGTGCGCGAGGACGAGGCCGCGCATGCGGCGCTGCGCGACGGCTATGTCTTCACCGTCGCAGTGCTGGCCGAGGCCAGGGCCGACGACGGCTTCGGCCGCCACGGTGCGCCGGCCGGCGGCAGCCTGCTGCGCGACTACCACACGGCCCAGGTGCCGCCGCGTGCCGCGCTCAAGGGCCGGCCGCACCGCAGCCGGCGCGATGAACTGGCGCTGCCGTCGCGCGACCTCACGACCATCCTGTCCACGCGCGACTACCGCCAGAACGCGAGCTATCTGGTCGCGCTGCAAGCGCGTGCAGAAGTGCACTGGCCGCTGGCGGTGCTGGCTGCCGTGCTGAGACGGCCGCGCTTCGTGCTCTACCTCGGCCGCAAGAGCTGCCCACCGGCCGCGCCGCTGTGGCCCCAGGTCATCGAGGCCGAATCGGCGCGCGCTGCCTTCGAGGACTACCGGGCGCGCCATGCCGCCGTTGTCGCACGCGTTACCGAGGCGACGCGCGCCGAGCGTGGCCAGCGCTTTGCGCCCGCCGCCGACGAGACGCTCGGCAGCATCGCGCGGCTGGCCTGGGCCGACGGCGCCAACGCCGGCATCGACGCGGCCGACGCCTCGGTCATGACCACCGTGCGCAAGGACCGTGTGATCCGCCGCACCGGCTGGCTGTTCGGCGACCGCGCCGAGCATGTCGCCATCCTCGATCCGGAGGCTTGACCATGTTCTTCAGCCTGATCGTGCCGGCCGAGGGCCGCGAGCGCGAAGCCGCGCGCCAGCGTCTCGACGGCCCCTATGCCGAGCACCAGTGGCTGTGGCGCCTGTTCGCTGCGCCCGAAGGCACGCCGCGCGACTTTCTCTACCGCCGGCGCGACGTGGGCGGCCTGCCGCGCTACTACGTGGTGTCGCAGCGCGCGCCCGGCGCCGCCGACCCGGGCTGGGAGGTGCGCGTGCGCGACTACGCGCCGCAACTGCGCGCCGGCGACCGCCTCGCCTTCGAGCTGCGCGCCAATCCCACCGTGCGCCACGGCCGCGACGGCAAGTCGAGCCGACACGACGTGGTGATGGAAGCCAAGAAGAAGCTGCTCGCCGAGCGCGGCCTTGCGCGTTGGGACGATCTGCCCGAGGACGAGCGCCCGCCGCTCTACGAGTTGGTGAGCGATGCCGCCGGCCACTGGCTCGACCGGCGCGCCGAGCGCTGCGGCTTCGCGCTCGACCGCGCGGCGCTGGTCGTCGATGCCTACACCCAGCACGGCCGCCACGAGCGCCGCACCGCCGAGCGCGAGCTGAGCTTCTCGTCGGTGGATTTCAGTGGCGAGCTGGTCGTGACCGAGCCGGCCGCCTTCGCGCGCACGCTGGCCGAGGGCATCGGCACGGCGCGCGCGTTTGGCTGCGGGCTGCTGCTGGTGCGGCCTGCCGCCTGACGCGCGACCGTGGCCGCGCCGCTGCCGCCGCTCAAGCCCATCCCGATCAAGGAGCGGCTGTCAGTCGTCTTCATCGAGAAGGGCGAGCTCGATGTGCTCGACGGCGCCTTGGTTGTCGTGGATGTGACCGGCATCCGCACGCAGATTCCGGTCGGCGGCATCGCCTGCGTGATGCTGGAGCCGGGCACGCGCGTGTCGCATCGGGCGGCGGCGCTGGCGGCGCGCGTGGGCACGCTGCTGGTGTGGGTCGGCGAGGCCGGCGTGCGGCTGTACTCGTCGGGCCAGCCGGGCGGGGCGCGCGCTGACCGGCTGCTGTATCAGGCCCGGCTCGCGCTCGACGACAACCTGCGGCTCAAGGTGGTGCGCAAGATGTACGCGATCCGCTTCGGTGAGGAGCCGCCGGCGCGCCGCAGCGTGGAGCAGCTGCGCGGCATCGAGGGCGCGCGGGTGCGGCGCAGCTACCAGCTGCTCGCGCAGAAGTACGGCGTGAAATGGTCGGGCCGCGACTACGACCAGCACGACTGGGACGCCAGCGACATCGCCAACCGCTGCCTGTCGGCGGCCACCTCCTGCCTGTACGGCGTGACCGAGGCGGCGGTACTCGCGGCCGGCTATGCGCCGGCGGTGGGCTTCATCCACACCGGCAAGCCGCTGTCCTTCGTGTACGACGTGGCCGACGTCTACAAGTTCGAGACCGTGGTGCCGGTGGCCTTCAAGGTGGCGTCGGCACCGGTGGGCAATGTGGAGCGCGCGGTGCGGCTGGCCTGCCGCGACGTGTTCCGCCAGACGCGGCTGCTCGAACGCATCATTCCCGACATCGAGACGATGCTCGCCGCCGGCGAGATCAGCCCGCCCGCCGCGCCCGACGATGCCGTCGGCCCGGCCATCCCCAATCCCGAAAGCGTCGGCGATGCTGGTCATCGTTCTTGAGAACGCGCCGCCGCGCCTGCGTGGCCGGCTGGCGGTGTGGCTGCTGGAGATCCGCGCCGGCGTCTACGTGGGCAACTACTCGAAGCGCGTGCGCGAGCACATCTGGGCGCAGGTGGAAGAGGGCATCGAGGACGGCAATGCCGTGATCGCCTGGCGCAGCGGCAACGAGGCGGGGTTCGAGTTCATGACGCTGGGGGCGAACCGGCGCGTGGGGGTGGATTTCGATGGGGTGCAGCTGGTGAGTTTTCATCCGGAAGTCGGTGGTTCGGATGGGTGAATTTTCATCGGAATTTTTCGGTGGAAATTTCGGAGGTGGAAAGCGCTTTAAAAATCAGTGAGTTAGGGTTAGTGCGTTCCCCACGGGCGTGGGGATGAACCGGTGCGCCAGTAGTCGCGGTCATCACGCATGACGCGTTCCCCACGGGCGTGGGGATGAACCGCCCACGACGCCGCGAAGAAGATCAACGACACCGCGTTCCCCACGGGCGTGGGGATGAACCGGCCATCTCGTTGCTGTCGAAATAGAGGTGCATGCGTTCCCCACGGGCGTGGGGATGAACCGTCCTGCTCGGAAAAATCGATGAAGAAGCTGTTGCGTTCCCCACGGGCGTGGGGATGAACCGCGCCACGACTGGCACATCGCCGAGCCTGGGCGGCGTTCCCCACGGGCGTGGGGATGAACCGTCGCCCTGCGATTCGAGTGCCGCCCGCGCCAGGCGTTCCCCACGGGCGTGGGGATGAACCCTGGCCGCGAGTGGCGGCACGATGCGCACGGTCGCGTTCCCCACGTGCGTGGGGATGAACCGCCAAACATGTCGGTCGCGTCGCTTTCGCGCTGGCGTTCCCCACGTGCGTGGGGATGAACCGACCCCGTTCGAGCAGCCTATGGCCTGCCATTGGCGTTCCCCACGTGCGTGGGGATGAACCGAACATGTCGCCCGGGTGCGCCGCTTGCTGGGTGCGTTCCCCACGTGCGTGGGGATGAACCGTCGGATCTGGAGTTGCTGAACGTCCAAGTGCCGCGTTCCCCACGTGCGTGGGGATGAACCGCCTGCGAGCGTCTTGCTTTCCTTGGGCACGCGGCGTTCCCCACGTGCGTGGGGATGAACCGCGCCTGTATCTGCGCCTGACCGACATCGAGCAGCGTTCCCCACGTGCGTGGGGATGAACCGCGGGCCTCATCCTCGATCTCGTCGACCTTGCGGCGTTCCCCACGTGCGTGGGGATGAACCGCTGCGCTGGCCGGGCTGCAAACGATTGCAGGAGCGTTCCCCACGTGCGTGGGGATGAACCGGCCCCGCCGGGCGAGCGCGGCCAGACCCTCATGCGTTCCCCACGTGCGTGGGGATGAACCGTGACGCTCGTCACGCATGCCGGGCGCGGCCGGGCGTTCCCCACGTGCGTGGGGATGAACCGTGAACATGAATCGCGCGCTGCCGTTCGTCGCCGCGTTCCCCACGTGCGTGGGGATGAACCGCGCGGCTGGTCGATGGTCGACGGCGCATCGCCGCGTTCCCCACGTGCGTGGGGATGAACCGGCAGTGAAGCGATCCAAATTGCGATTGAAATAGCGTTCCCCACGTGCGTGGGGATGAACCGTAGTCAACGCGCGGCATGAGCCACCCGGCATGAGCGTTCCCCACGTGCGTGGGGATGAACCGACGCTTTACAGCCATTCCCCGGCTGCCGATCCGCGTTCCCCACGTGCGTGGGGATGAACCGGCGAACATCACGCGCCCGCCCGGTCGCCGGCAGCGTTCCCCACGTGCGTGGGGATGAACCGCGCGCCGACCAGCATCAGCTGCGTGTTCACGCGCGTTCCCCACGTGCGTGGGGATGAACCGGGTTCTGAGATGGACGCATTTGCAGGGCTCGAGCGTTCCCCACGTGCGTGGGGATGAACCGGCGTGCGCGCGACGCTCACGCCCGGTGCTGCGGCGTTCCCCACGTGCGTGGGGATGAACCGCCCGCGCTGCCTGCTGGCGTCCCGGAACGCCTGCGTTCCCCACGTGCGTGGGGATGAACCGAAATCGTCGATCTTGGTGCCTGCTTTGGCGCCGCGTTCCCCACGTGCGTGGGGATGAACCGCCGCTGCTCGTGAGCTCGGCCGGCGGCTCGAAGCGTTCCCCACGTGCGAGGGGATGAACCGCGGTCAATTCCGGCGCGGGTTTGGTTGCTAGTGCGTTCCCCACGTGCGTGGGGATGAACCGCACTGCGCGCTGACCTACATCTCGCAGGCGGCCGCGTTCCCCACGTGCGTGGGGATGAACCGAACGCCTTCTGCCGCTTGTTCTCGGACCGGTTGCGTTCCCCACGTGCGTGGGGATGAACCGCACGTCTTGCCATTCGGCTTCGGCTTCCGGGCGCGTTCCCCACGTGCGTGGGATGAACCGTTCGACGAACTCACCGCCAAGATCGAAGACCTGCGTTCCCCACGTGCGTGGGGATGAACCGCGCCTTGTCGACTTCCCGAGCGGACTGAGCATGCGCTCCCACGCGCGTGGGGATGAACCGGGACGTGACGGACGGCACCGGGCCGCGCGAGGGCATTCCCCACGCGTGGGGACGAACCAGTGAGCTTCCACAACGCGCCCCCGGCATGCGCGCGTTCCCACGAGCGGCCGATCGCCCGCCCCAAATCGCGCCGACCGAGGTCGGTTAGTGCCAATCCTCCTTGCCGCAAGCTGAACACCCGCTGCCCCTTCCATCCGCGCAAACTTCCACCGGCCTGCCGCCATCTCCCCACCGCTCAGCCGCCGATCCCATGCGCCGCCACCTCCGCCGCTTCCGCCAACGTCTCGACCAAGCCCTGCCCAGCGCACTGCCCGAGGGCTTTCCGCTGCGCTATCTGCTGGCGAGCCTGCTGCTGGTCGCGCTGCTGCCGGCGCTGCTCGGCGAGGTGCCGGCCCAGCCCTGGCGCGATCCGCAGCTCTCGCCCGACGAACGCGCCCGCCTGCTCGAAGCCAAGCTCACGCCCGACGAGCGCATCGCGCTGCTGCACGGCCCGATGGGCACAGCCTTCGCCGGCAAGCCCAAGCCGCCCGGTGCGCTCGGCTCGGCTGGCTACATCCCCGGCATCGCGCGGCTCGGCATCCCGGCCCTGCAGGAAACCGACGCCAGCCTCGGCATCGCCAATCCGGCCGATGCGCGCCCCGGCGACGGCGCGACCGCGCTGCCGGCCAGCCTGGCGCTTGCGGCCAGCTTCAACCCGCGTCTGGCCTTCGACAGCGGCGCCATGATCGGCCGCGAGGCGCGCGCCAAGGGCTTCAACGTGCTGCTCGCGGGCGGCGTCAATCTGGCGCGCGATCCGCGCAACGGCCGCAACTTCGAGTACCTGGGCGAGGACGCGCTGCTGGCCGGCACGCTGGCCGGCGAGTCGATCCGCGGCATCCAGTCCGAGCGCGTGATCTCGACCGTCAAGCACTTCTCGCTCAATGCGCAGGAGTCGCGGCGCGAGTCGGTCGATGCGCGCATCGACGAGGCGGCGCACCGCGAATCCGACCTGCTCGCGTTCCAGTTCGCCATCGAGCGCGGCCGGCCCGGCGCGGTGATGTGCGGCTACAACCTGGTCAACGGCGCGCACGCCTGCGGCAACGACCACCTGCTCAACCGCGTGCTCAAGCGCGACTGGGGCTATCGCGGCTGGGTCATGTCGGACTGGGGCGCGGTGCATTCGGTCGACGACGCGACCCACGGCCTCGACCAGGAATCGGGCGAGCAGCTCGATGCCGAGGTGTTCTTCGGCGCGCCGCTCAAGGCGGCGGTGGAGTCGGGCCGCGTGACGCGCGAGCGGGTCGGCGACATGGCGCGGCGGGTGCTGCGCTCGATGTTCGCCGTCGGGCTGTTCGACGGCGCCTCGACCGGCGCGGCGCCGGCCGGCGCCATCGACCGCGCGGCCCATGCCCGCATCGCGCGCAACGTGGCTGCCGAGGGCATCGTGCTGCTCGCCAACCGCGCCGGCCTGCTGCCGCTCGGCGCCGAGCGCAAGCGCATCGCGGTCATCGGCGCGCATGCCGACGTGGGCGTGATCTCGGGCGGCGGCTCGTCCCAGGTGCTGCCCTGGGGCGGGCCGGCGGCGGTGGTGCCGGTCGGCCAGGGCGACAGCTGGATGCAGGCCTGGAGCCGCATCGTCTATCACCCGTCGTCGCCGTTCCGCGCGCTGCGCGAGCGGCTGCCGGGCGCGAGCGTGGTGTTCGACAACGGCCGTTATCCGGCGCAGGCGGCAGCGCTTGCACGCACGGCCGACGTGGCCGTCGTGTTCGTCGAGCAATGGATGATCGAGGCCATCGACGCGCCCGACCTGAGCCTGCCCGACGGCCAGGACGCGCTGGTCGAGGCGGTCGCGGCGGCCAACCCAAACACCGTGGTCGTGCTGGAGACCGGCGGCCCGATCGCGCTGCCGTGGCGCGACCGCGTCGGCGCCATCGTCGCGGCCTGGTATGCGGGCGCCGAGGGCGGCGCGGCGATTGCCGATGTGCTGACCGGCGCGGTCAACCCGTCGGGCCGGCTGCCGGTGAGTTTTCCGGACGGGCTGGCGCAGACGCCGCGCGGGCCGCTGCCGCCGCCCGATGCGCCGGCCGGCGCGCGCTTCACGGTCGATTACAGCGAGGGCGCCGACGTGGGCTACCGGCGTCATGCGGCGCTCGGCACGCGGCCGCTGTTCGCGTTTGGCCATGGGCTGTCGTACACGCGCTTCGGCTATGACGGCCCGCGCGCCGAGGGCGGCGACCGGCTCGCGGTAAGCGTGGAGGTGAGCAACCTCGGCACGCGCGCCGGCAGCGAGGTGGTGCAGGTCTATGCGCTCGATGCCGGCGGGCGGCGCGGCCGGCGGCTGGTCGGCTTCGACAAGGTGGCGCTCGCGCCCGGCGAGCGGCGGCGGGTGCGCATCGAGGTCGATCCGCGGCTGCTGGCGCGCTTCGATGTGGCGCGCGGCGACTGGCTGCTGCCGGGCGGCGAGCTTGGCATCGCCGTCGGCCGCGATGCGCTGACCGACATCCTCACCACCCGCGTGCGGCTGGATGAACGTCGGCTGCCGGCCGGCGAGGGCGTGGCGGCGCGGTAACTGCGTGCGGCGGCAAGTGCGTCGGGCGGCGTCAGCCGCCGGAGCCGCCTGCCGCCGTCACTCCGCCGTCACTCCGCCGCGCGCCAGCCGCCGCCGAGCGCGCGGATCAGCTGCACCCGCGCCGACAGCTCCGCCACCTTGAGCCCGATGCCGGCCTGCTGCGCCTGGGCCAGCGCCGCCTGCGCATTGGCCACCGGCAGAAAGGTGACCAGCCCGCCCTCGTACTGCCGGCGCGCCTGCTCGAAGGCGCGCTGCGCGGCGTCCTCGGCGGCCTGCTGATGCGCCGCTTCGTCGGCCAGTTCGCGGATCGCGGCCAGGCTGTCCTCGGCTTCGCGCCAGGCCACCAGCACGGTCTGGCGGTAGTTGGCCGAGGCTTCTTCATGCGCGGCGCGCGCGGCCGCCACATTGCCGGCGATGCGGCCGTTGTCGAACAGATTGAACGCCGCCGCCGGCCCCAGCGACCAGAAGCGGCTCGGCGCCAGCAGCCAGTCAGCGCCGCGCGTGGCCTCGCTGCCGAGCGCCGCACCGAGGCTGAACGTCGGGAACCATGCCGCGCGCGCCACGCCGATGTCGGCATTGCTCGCGAACACCCGGCGCTCGGCGGCGGCCACGTCGGGCCGGCGCTCCAGCAGCGCCGACGGCTGACCCGGCTGCACCGGCGGTGGCGCGGCCGGCAGCGCGCCGTCGGCCAGCGCAAAGCCGGGCGCCGGCTCGCCGACCAGCAGCGCGATCGCATTGCGCAATTGCGCCGAATGCAGCCGCAGCTCGGCCAGCGTGGCGCGCGTGTTCTCGACTTGCAGCCGCGCCTGATTCACATCCAGCTCGGTGACCAGACCGCCGGCGTGGCGGCGCTCGGCCAGCGCGAGCGCATCGGCAAAGGCGGCGAGCGAGGTTTCGAGCACGCGCCGGGTCTGCTCCTGGCCGCGCAGCGAAAAATAGTTGGCGGCCAGCTCGGCGCGCAGGCCGAGCCGCAGCGTGTCGAGGTCGGCGGCGCTGGCCTGCATGCGCGCATCGCCGGCCGCGACCGCATTGCGCACCCGGCCCCACACGTCGATCTCATAGCCCAGGCTGATGCCGAGCACCAGATCGTCGTTGACCAGCCGGGTCGCGCGGCGCGGCGCGTTCTCGGAAGTGCGCGCGCGGCTCGCCGAGGCGTTGAGATTCAGGCTCGGCAGCGTCGCGGCGCGCGCAATGCCGGCGAGCGCGCGGCTCTGGTCGTAGCGCGCCACGGCGGCGGCCAGGTTCTGGTTGCCGACCGTCACGCGCGCTTCGAGCGCATCGAGCAGCGGATCGTTGAAGCGCGTCCACCACGCGTCGGGGTCGAGGCTGTCGGCCGGCTCGGCCAGCTTCCAGCCATCGGGCGCGCTGGCGCCGGAGAAGGCCGCCGGCGTGGCGACGGCCGGGCGCTTGTAGTCGGGCGCCAGACTGCATCCGGCCACGGCGCAGGCCAGCCCGAGCAGCAGTGCTGCCGGCTTCACTTGGCTGCGCCCTTGGCGGCGTCGGCCGGCGCATCGGCCGGCACGGCCACCCGCACCGCCACGCCGTTGGCCGCCGAGTCGGACGGATTGAGCACCACGCGGTCGGTCGGCGCCAGCCCGGCGACGATCTCGATCTCCTTGCCGAAATCGCGCCCGGCCACCACCTGGCGCAGCGCGATCCGCTCCTGCGCATCGACCACCGCCACGTTCAGCCCGTCGGCGCGAAACAGCAGCGCATTGGTCGGCAGCCGCAGCACATCGGGCCGCGCCGGCAGCTTGAAGCGCACCTCGGCAAACGCGCCCGGCAGCACCGCGCCCGAGGCGTTGTCCAGGTCGAGCTGCGTCAGCAGCGTGCGCGAGCCGGGCGCGATCGCCGTCGCCGTGCTCGCGATGCGCGCCGGCCAGCCGGTGTGGGCCGCGCCCGCGACCAGCACGTCGGCGGTCTGGCCGACCTTGATGCCGCCGGCCAGCGACTCGGGCACCTGCACATACACGCGCAGCTTGCGGGTCGAGGCGATGCGGAACAGCGGTTCGCCGGCGCCGGCCGAGATCAGCGCGCCGGTCTCGGCATTGCGCGCCGTCACCGTGCCGGCAAACGGCGCCAGCACCCGCTTGAAGCCGGCGATCTCGCGCAGCCGCTGCACATTGGCGCGCGCCGAGTTGGCCGCCGCCGCGCGCGCCGTGGCCTCGCCAAAGCGGTCCTCGGCCTCCTGCGGCGCGACCGACCTGCTCGCCAGCAGCGTGCGATAGCGCTCGGCGGTGCCGGCGGCGATCTTTGCGTTGGCCTCGGCCGTGGCCAGATCGGCCTCGGCCTGGCGCAGCTGCTGGTCGACCTCGGGCGCATCGATCTCGGCCAGCAGCTCGCCGGCCTTGACCGGCGTGCCGATGTCGACCAGCCAGCGCTTGAGATAGCCGCTGGTGCGCGCATGGATCGGCGCCTCGTCCCAGGCGCGCACATTGCCCGGCAGGGTGAATTCATCGGCGCCGGTCGCTGCCTTGGGCGCGATCACGCTCACCACCGGCAGCGCCAGCGCGGTCGTGCGCTCGCGCAGTGCGGTCTCGGCCTCGGCGCGGCCGGCCAGCCGCCAGCCGACCAGCCCCACGATAGCCAGCGCCACGACGATGACCGGCAGCGCGCTGCCGGCATGGCGGCGCGCCGTCGGCCGCCGGGAAGAAAAATGAAGCGAAGGCATGGATCAGCTCCCGACCGTCGCCGCGAAGCCGGGCGCAGCCCGGCCCCGGTCGGCGCGGCCGTGCACGAGGGAAAAGACAACCGGGACGAAGAACAGCGTGGCCACCGTCGCGGCCAGCAGGCCGCCGACGACCGCGCGGCCGAGCGGCGCGTTCTGCTCGCCGCCTTCGCCGAAACCGAGCGCCATCGGCAGCATGCCGATGACCATGGCAAGCGCCGTCATCAGCACCGGGCGGAAGCGCGTGAAGCCCGCTTCGAGCGCGGCGGTGAAGGCGGACTCGCCGTGGTTCAGCCGCTCGCGCGCAAAGCTCACCACCAGAATGCTGTTGGCCGTGGCCACGCCCATGCACATGATTGCGCCGGTCAGCGCCGGCACGCTCACCGTGGTGTGGGTGATGAACAGCATCACCACGATGCCGCCCAGCGCCGCCGGCAGCGCGCTGATGATGACCAGCGGATCGAGCCAGCTCTGGAAGTTGACGACGATGAGCAGATAGACCAGCACCACCGCGCCCGCCAGCCCCAGCAGCAGGCCGTTGAACGAGCTGTTCATGGTCTGGATCTGGCCGCGCACATTCACCGACGAGCCCTTGGGCAGGTCCTTCTTGGCCTCGGCCACCAGCGCGGCGAGGCGGTCGGCCACCGCGCCCAGATCGCTGTCCTGCACCGCGCCGTAGATGTCGAGCGTGGGCATCGCGTTGTAGTGGCTCACCACCGCCGGCCCGGCGCTGCGCTTGAAGCTGGCCACATTGGCCAGCACCTGCGGCGGGGCGTTGCCGCTGGCGGCCGTGACCGGCAGCGTGGCCAGATCGTCGAGCGACTGCATGCGCGGCTGCGGCGTCTGCGTGGCCACGCTGTACTGGATGCCGGTGCGCGGATCGAGCCAGAAACCCGGATTGGTCTGGAAGCTGCCCGACAGCGACACCAGCAGATTGCTGGCGATGTCGCGCTGTTGCAGGCCCAGCTTCATCGCATTGGCGCGGTCCACGTCCACATTGATCTGCGGATAGTCGAAGGCCTGATGGATGCGCACATCGACCGCGCCCGGCACCTGCCGGATGCGCTCCAGCAGCTTGCCGGCCCAGGCCAGATTGCCGGCGACGTTGAAGCCGGTGATCTGCACATCGAAGGGCGCCGGCAGGCCGAAGTTGAGAATCTGGCTGACGATGTCGGCCGGCAGGAAGGCAAAGCTCACGCCCGGGAATTCGCCCGGCAGCCGGTCGCGCAGGGTGCGGATGTAGTCGGCGGTCGGCCGGTGGCCTTCGTTGAGCGCCACCAGAATGTCGGCATCGCCCGGGCCGATCGGCGCCGAGCTGGCATAGGTGAGGTTGATGCCGCTGTAGGGCAGGCCCAGGTTGTCGACGATGCCGGCGCGCTCGGCCTCGGGCACCACCTCGCGGATGACCGCCTCGATGCGGTCGCAGAGCTGGGCCGTGGTCTCGATGCGGGTGCCGCTCGGCGCGCGGATGTGCAGCTTGATCTGGCCCGCATCCACCGCCGGGAAGAAGTCGCGGCCCAGCAGCGGCAGCAGCGCCAGCCCGAGCGTGATGACCAGCGCGAACCCCGCCGCAAACCGCCACGGCCCGCGCAGCGCCGCCTCCAGCAGCCGGTGATAGCCGTCGCGCAGCCGCGCAAAGCGCAGCTCGAAACCGTGCTGGAAGCGCTGGAACACGCCGCGCGGGTTCTCATGCGCAAGCGGGTCGTGCATGCGCAGCCAGTACTTGGCGAGCGTGGGGATCAGCGTGCGCGACAGCAGGTAGGACGCCAGCATCGCGAACACCACCGCCTCGGCCAGCGGCACAAACAGAAAGCGCGCAATCCCGGTCAGGAAGAACATCGGGATGAAGACGATGCAGATGCACAGCGTGGACACCAGCGCCGGCGTGGCGATCTGGTGCGCGCCGTCGAGGATGGCGTCCTCCACCTCCTTGCCCTGCTCCAGATGCCAGTTGATGTTCTCGATGGCGACCGTGGCGTCGTCCACCAAAATGCCGACCGCCAGCGCCAGTCCGCCCAGCGTCATGATGTTGATGGTCTCGCCGAGCGCCGACAGGCAGATGATCGACGCCAGCACCGACAGCGGAATCGACACCGTGATGATGAGCGTGCTGCGCCATGAGCCGAGGAACAGCAGAATCATCAGCCCGGTCAGCGCCGCCGCGACGATGCCTTCGCGGATCACGCCGTCGACCGCCGCGCGCACGAAGACCGACTGGTCGCCGAGCAGCTTGATCGTCAGGTCGCGCGGCAGCCCGGCCTGGATGTCGGGCAGCAGCTCATGCACCTTGTCGATGATCGCCAGCGTGGATGCGTTGCCGGTCTTGAGCATGCTCATCAGCACCGCGCGCTTGCCCTCGACCCGCACGATGTTGGTCTGGGGCGCGGCGCCGTCGCGCACATTGGCCACGTCGCGCAGCTGCACCAGACCGTCGGCGCCGTAGCGCAGCGGCAGCTCGTTCAGGCCGGCCACGGTGGTCGGGCTGGCGTTGAGGCGCACGTTGAGTTCCTGGTCGCCGATCTTCTGCGTGCCGGCCGGAATCACGAGGTTCTGGTTGCCGAGCGCAACCGTCACGTCCTGGGCCGACAGGCCGTGGGCGCGCAGCGCGGCCGGATCGAGATCGACCTGGATCTGGCGCTGCTTGCCGCCGAACGGGAAGGGCACGGCCGCGCCCGGCACCGGCGCGAGCCCGGTGCGCACCTGGGTGTTGGCGGTGTCGTAGATCTCGGTTTCCGACAGCTCGTTGCTGGCGAAGGCGAGTTGCAGGATCGGCACCGTCGACGCGTCATAGGCCAGCACGAAGGGCGGCGTGGTGCCCGGCGGCGCATTGCGCAGCAGCGCCTGCGACACCGCCGTGATCTGGGCCACCGCCAGCTCGGTACTCACATTGGGCTGGAAGAAATACTTCACCACCGACACGCCGCCGAGCGATTGCGACTCGGTGTGCTCGATGCCGGTGATGGTGGTCTGGGCCGCGCGCTCGGTGGTCGCGACCACGCGGTTGGCGATCTCGTCGGGCGGCAGGCCGCTGTACTGCCAGATCACCGCGACGATGGGAATGCGGATCGCCGGAAAGATGTCGGTGGCGGTGCGCGCCAGGGTGAACAGCCCGCCCAGCACGATGAGGATGGCGAGCACGAGAAAGGTGTAGGGGCGGCCGAGCGCCACGCGGACTATCCACATCGGCGGGGCTCCTGCGGCCTGAAGGCGAGGCTCATTGTTGGTGACTTCGGTGAGTGGTTCGCGTCGCCCGGCTGGCGTCGAGCCGGGGCGCGGACGCAAGCGGCAGGCCAGCGCCGCGCAACGGCACCGGCCCAGCCGATTGTCATGACCGCGGGTTGCAAGCGCCTGTCGGCGCTGCTGCATGCGAGGCTGCGGCTGGCGGTTTTGGCGCAAGTGCTGCTCGATTGGGAGCAGGGTTTGCGCGCGTTGCAGGGCGGCGTCAGCGCGCTGCCGGCGCTCATGAGGGGCGACCCGAGTTTCGCGCGGTGAGCGAGCGGCTGCGCGCGCCTATCGCGCAACCCGTCTTCCTCGCTTGATCTGCGCTGCCTAGCCTCCTCGAACCCCAACGAGGAGACACAGATGAAAAAACTCGCAATCGCCACCGCCCTGTGCGCCGCCACGGCCGGTTCGGCCATGGCCCAGTCGACGACCAGCGTGACCCTGTTCGGCTTTGCCGACGCCGCCTATGTCAACCAGACCAACCGCGTCGCCACCGGCGCCGGCCGGGCGATCCAGTCGGGCGCCTGGCAGGCCTCGCGCTGGGGCATTCGCGGCAGCGAGGATCTGGGCGGCGGCCTCAAGACGGTGTTCGACCTGGCCTCGACCATCTCGATCGACACCGGCTCGCAGGCCAGCAGCAGCCGCATGTTCGACCGCAATGCCTATGTGGGCCTGAGCAGCGCCGACTACGGCACGCTGATGATCGGCCGCCAGGTGACGACGCTGACCGAGGCGCTGTGGGTCACCGATCCGCTCAAGGCCAACAACGGCGCCACCAACATGAATGTGCGCTACGGCTATCTGGCCGGCCCGGGCAATCCGATTGCCAACACCTTCGGCAGCGGCGCGACGCTGGCCAACAACTCGCTCGACCGCCAGGACAACGCCGCCAAGTACGTCTACAAGGCCGGCAACGGTCTGATCGGCATGGGCTATTACGCCTTTGGCGAATCGGCCACCGGCAGCAGCTCGGCCAACAAGTCGGCCGGCCTGCTCGCCGGCTATGACGGCAGCTCGCTGCAACTGCGCGCCGCCTATGCGCAGTTCAAGGATCCGACCGCCGCCAAGCTCGACGCCTGGACCGTCGGCGGCGTCTACAAGCTCGATGCGCTCAAGTTCAAGGCCACCTGGAGCCAGAACAAGATCGACGGCACGGCCGCCACCTATCACGAGCAGAAGACCACGGTTGGCTCGGGCGGCGTCACGTATTCGTACACGCCGTCGCTCGACCTGACGTTTGCCTACTACCGCGGCACGCGCGGCTTCGACAACGTGGCCACCGACCAGAAGGCGCAGAAGTTCTACTTCGTGCCCGAGTACTACCTGAGCAAGCGCACCTGGCTCTACGCCATCGCCGATTACGAGCGCTTCAACGCCAGCGGCGCCGCGCTCGACAACGGCACGGCGCTCAAGGCCGGCGTGCGGTCGTCCATGTATCTGGCCGGCGGCATCAGCCACGCGTTCTGAGCATTTGCTTTCCGCGCCGGCTCCCACGATGGCCGGCGCGGCTTTTTGCCCACCCATGACCCACACCGATTCCGGAGGCTGCATGCGCAGGTCGATCGCCACTGTTTCGATCAGCGGCTCGCTCGAAGACAAGATGGAGTCGATCGCGCGCGCGCGCTTCGACGGCTTTGAAGTGTTCGAGAACGATCTGATCCACAGCGCGCTGTCGCCGCGTCGGATTGCGGCGCTCGCCGCCGATCTGGGTCTTGCCATCGATCTGTACCAGCCGTTCCGCGACCTGGATGCGGCCGACGACAAGCTGTTCCGCCGCAACCTCGACCGCGCCGAACGCAAGTTCGACCTGATGGGCGAGCTGGGCGCGACCATGATTCTCATCTGCTCCAACGTCTCGGCCAGCGCCTCGACCGACGATGCGCAGATTGCCGGCCAGCTCTATGAACTGGCCGAGCGCGCCGCCAAGCGCGGCATCCGTCTGGCCTATGAAAGCCTCGCCTGGGGCCGCCATGTGTGGGACTACCGCCATTCCTGGCGCCTGGTGCAGCAGGCCGATCATCCGCATCTCGGGCTCTGCCTCGACAGCTTCCACATCCTGTCGCGTGGGCTCGACCCGCGGCACATCGAAGAGATTCCCGGCGAAAGCATCTTCTTTCTGCAACTGGCCGATGCGCCGCTGATGACGATGGACGTGCTCCAGTGGAGCCGGCATTACCGCTGCTTTCCGGGGCAGGGCGGCTTCGACATGCCGGCCTTCCTCGGCCATGTGCTGGCGGCCGGCTATGCCGGGCCGATGTCGCTCGAAATCTTCAACGACGTGTTCCGCGAGGCGCCGAACCGCGACACCACGCATGACGCGATGCGCTCGCTGCTGTGGCTGGAGGAGCAGGTGAAGCTGCGCCGCCCGGCGCCGTCCGCGGTCGCCGCAGAAGCGCCGCAAGCGCCGGCCAGCGCCGCGCGCGCCGCCGCCTTCAGCCGGGTCGAGCTGTTTGCGCCGCCGGCGCCGCCGCGCATCGACGGCACGGCCTTCGTCGAGTTCGCCGTCGACGACCGCACCCAGAGCGCGCTGTGCCGCGCCTTCGCCGCGCTCGGTTTCGAGCGCGCCGGCGTGCATCGCTCCAAGAACGTCACGCTGTGGCGCCAGGGCGAGATCAATCTCGTGGTGAACAACGAGCCGGGCTCGTTCGCGAGCGAATTCTTCCAGCGCCATGGCCCGTCGATCTGCGCGATTGCGCTGCGCACCGACGACGGCCTGCGCGCCGTCAACCGCGCCCAGAGCTTTCATGTGCCGCGCTTCGAGGGCCGGGTCGGCCCGCACGAAACCACCATTCCGGCGGTGCGCGGCGTGGACGGCAGCATCCTCTACTTCGTGTCGAGCGAGCTGGAGCAGCGCGGCTTCTGGGATGCCGACTTCGTGCTCGCCGCATCCGCCGACACGGGCATCGGCCTTGGCACGCTCGACCATGTGGCCATCGCCGCGCCGATAGAAAACTTCGACAGCGCGGTGCTGTTCCAGCGCGCGGTGCTCGGGCTGGAGCCCGGCGACAGCCTGGAGCTGACCGATCCCTACGGCATGGTGCGCAGCCGCGCGCTCAGCAACGACGCGCGCACGCTGCGCATCGCGCTCAACGTGTCGCAAAGCCGCAGCACCGTCATCGCGCGCAGCGTCGACACGCTGCACGGCGCGGGCGTGCATCACCTCGCCTTCGACTGCGCCGACATCTTCGCCAGCGTGGCGGCGGCGCGCGAACGCGGGCTGGTCTTCCTCCACATCCCCGACAACTATTACGACGACCTGGTCGCGCGCTTCGATCTCGACGCGGCCTTTGTCGCGCGGCTGCGCGCGCTGCGCGTGCTCTACGACCGCGACCCGGCCGGCGGCGAATTCCTGCACGCCTACACGCCGATGTTCGAGCGCCGCTTCTTCTTCGAGCTGGTGCAGCGCATCGGCGGCTACGACGGCTACGGCGCCTCGAACGCGCCGGTGCGCATGGCAGCGCTTGCGCGCGACGTGGCCGGTCTGGTTTCGGCGCCGCTCGCCCGCTGATCCCGCACGACAACGATCCCTCCCGCCTTCCACGAACCGAACGGAGTTTCACCATGCCCATCGGCGACCGTCCCCAGTTTCTCGCCGGCCTCATCGGCGCCGGCATCCAGCGCTCGCTCAGCCCCACGATGCACGAGCGCGAAGGCCAGGCCCAGGGCCTGAACTACCAGTACCGCATCCTCGACATCGAGCAGCTCGGCCTCACGCCGGCCGACCTGCCCAAGCTGCTGGAAGCCGCCAAGCTCATGGGTTTCGGCGGGCTCAATGTCACGCACCCGTGCAAGCAGGCGGTCATTCCGCATCTCGACGAGCTGTCGCCCGACGCGGCGGCGCTCGGCGCGGTCAATACCGTGGTCATCAAGGACGGCCGCACCGTCGGCCACAACACCGACTGGTGGGGCTTCGCCGAAGGCTTCAAGCGCGGCCTGCCCGGCGCCAAGCTCGACCGCGCGGTGCAGCTCGGCGCCGGCGGCGCGGGCGCGGCGGTGGCGCATGCGGCGCTCACGCTCGGCGTCGGCCGGCTCGCCATCTTCGACATGGACCCGACGCGCGCCGCCCGGCTCGCCGAGGAACTCTGCGCCCGCTTCGGCGCCGGCCGCGCCATCGGCGGCACGTCGCTGCCCGAGGAAATGGCCGCGACCGACGGCCTGATCCATTGCACGCCCACCGGCATGACCGCCCATCCCGGCCTGCCGCTCGATGCGGCGCTGCTGCGGCCGGAAATCTGGGTCTCGGAGATCGTCTACTTCCCGCTCGAAACCGAGTTGCTCGCCACCGCGCGCAAGCTCGGCTGCAAGGTGGTCAGCGGTGGCGGCATGGCGGTGTTCCAGGCGGTCGGCGCGTTCCAGCATTTCACCGGGCTGGAGGCGAATGCCGACCGCATGCTGGCGCACTTCGAGGAACTGCAAGCCGCCCGGTGACAGGGCCGCAGCAAGCGGATTCAATGACGGCTTCGGCGCGCATGCCAACCGCACAACCCAGCAGGGGCCAGCAATGATTTCGTCCAATGTCTGCATCGATACCGTCGCGCTCGGCGGCACGCTCGATGCCAAGCTCGCGGCCATCGCCGAGGCGGGCTTCAAGTCGGTGATGGTCTGGGGCAACGACCTCATGAGCGAGCCGGGCGGCGTCAAGCTCGCGGCGCGCAAGATCCGCGACTCGGGGCTGCAAGTGGCCGGCTTCCAGCTGCTGCGCAACATCGAGGCGGTCGAGCAGCATCTGGTCGATTACAAGATCGACCTCGCGCGCTCGCTGTTCGGAATGATGGAAGCGGTCGGCACCGATCTGCTGCTGGTGTCGTCCGGCGCCTCGGCGCGCGGCCTGCGCGACATTGCCACCGTGGGCGCGCGGCTGCGCATGCTGGCCGAACTCGGCGATGCCATCGGCGCGCGCATCGCCTACGAGGCGCTGTCCTGGGGCGGCTTCGTCGACAACTACGAACTGGCCTGGGACGCGGTGCGCGCCGCCGACCATGAGCGCGTCGGCCTCATCGTCGATTCCTTCCACACGCTGGCGCGGCATCACGCGCTGGAGCCGCTGCGAAAGATTCCCGCCGACCGCATCTTCATGGTGCAGCTGTCGGATGGCGCCTGGGATGCGCTGAGCGAAGTCGACGATCTCATCGAGAGCGCGCGCCATCGGCGCATCTTTCCGCAGGACGGCCAGCACAGTTTCGAGATGCAGCAGCTGATCGGCGTGCTGAAGGACATCGGCTTCACGGGGCCGTATGCGATCGAGATCTTCAACGACGAGTACCGGCACCTGGCGCCGGAGCTGGTGACGCAGAAGGCGGCGCAGACGGCGGCGTGGTTAAGGCCGTTGATTGGGTGAGGGCGGGAACGGAACATGTCGCCGTCGGCGACATGTTCGAATGACGTGTCGCCAAAATAGAAGACGGCGACATGACGTGGTCTCGCTGCGCCGATCCCGAGCCCGCATCCCATGCCAACCCCGAGACTCTCTGGCGGCCTGATCGCCCCTGCAACCAGCTTCCGCCCTTGCCGCCCGCGCAGGAGGTGCTGCGGGCTTGCATTGCCGCGCGCGCGGCGCTGGCCGAGCTGAAGCAGGCCGCCGAGCTGATTCCCAATCAGACGATGCTCATCGACACGATCCCGCTGCTGGAAGCCAAGGACAGCTCCGAGATCGAGAACATCGTCACCACCACCGACATGCTGTTCCAGCATGCCCAGGCCGACGGGACGGCCGATCACGCCACCAAGGAGGCGCTGCACCAGGGCTTCCAGTCGCTCAAGACGCGGCCGCTCTGCACCGGCACCACGGTGGAAATCTGCCGCACCCTCAAGGGCGCTGGCATGGACATCCGCCGCACGCCGGGCACCCAGGTCGCCAACGACCGCAGCGGCGAAATCATCTACACGCCGCCCGAAGGCGAGCGGCAATTGCGCGAGCTGCTGGCCAACTGGGCGACGTGACGCGCCGGCAGGACTGGGAGCCGTGGGTGCTGTTCATGCTGCAAGCGGTGGAGGCCACCTCGGGCTGGACCACGGCCAAGATCGGCGCCATCCGCCGGCTGGCCGAGCAGACCGCTGAAACGGCGCGCGGTCGTCTGCCCAAGATCTACAGCCGCGAGCTGGTCGACGTGATCTTCGAGCAGCCGTATTGCCGCATCGGCAATCTGGTCGAGAAGGAGGTGGCGCAGCGCCAGGCGGCGTCGCGCCATCTCAAGGATCTGGTCGGCATCGGCGTGCTGCGCGAGATGCAGCTGGGCAAGGAGAAGCTGTTCATCCACCTCAGGCTGATGCAGCTGCTGACGCGCGACAGCAATGATGTCGCTCCGTTGCTGCCTGCGCCGGTGCCTTGAACCATGCCGGCACGCGCCGGCCAGGCTTGCGATCGTGCAGCCGCCTTCGAAGGTCCATCCCTCAAATGCAAGAGAGCCCGACCGGTTTTACCGTCGGGCTCTCTTGCTTCGTCCGCCGGGCGGCGGACTCAGGTCACGTCAAACCGACCGCTTCGCCATCCGCGAATCCATGATGCTGCGCTCGCGCGTCCGCTGATACTCGCGCTGCTCGACCGGCACGGCATTGGGATTGCCCAGCTCGCTCATCGGCACGCGGAAGGTTTCGCGGGCGCTCCAGGCGGCGGTGGCGGCAACCGCGCAGATCAGCAGCGTGAGCGAGCCGATCATCATCGGGATGTCGGTGGCTCCGGGCGGCGCGACCGTGGCGAAGATGGCCGGCAGCATCGCGGTCAGCGCGGTGCCCACGTTCTGCGAGATGGCCATCGCCGAGACGCGGGTGCGGGTCGGGAACAGCTCGGGATAGAAGCTCGGGAACACCGCGTTGTAGCCCTGGTAGACCACGCCCCACATCAGCAGCGACATCACGATGGCCAGCGCCTCGCTGTGGATGCTGATCGCGTACAGATAGCCGAAGGACAGCAGGCCCGAGGCCAGCGCGCCGACGATGATCGGCGGGCGGCGACCGATCTTGTCCGACAGGTTGCCGACCATCGGGATCACCAGCACGGCCAGGATGTTGCCGAGCACCGGAATCCACAGATAGATGTCCTTGCTGAAGCCGATGCCGTAGCCGGGCTGCACCGCATAGGCCGCGCCGAAGATCGAGGTGACGACCGGGATCACGTTCATCAGCGCCATGCAGACCACGCGCAGCATGTCGGCCCAGCTGTTGCGGAAGGCTTCGACCACCGGCGCCTTGGGCACGGCGCCCTTCTTGTCCTCGGCAGCGAAGGCCGGGGTTTCCTCGACTTCGCGACGGATGATGTAGCCCGCGACGATCACGAAGAAGCTGAGCAGGAAGGGCACGCGCCAGCCCCAGGTGTTGAAGTCCTCGGCCGGCAGAAAGTGCGCGATCGGCAGGAACACGGCGGCGGCCAGGATCTGGCCGGCCTGCACGCCCTGCAGCGTAAAGCTCGAGAAGAAGCCACGGCGGCCAAACGGCGCGTGTTCAAGAATCATCGAGCTGGCGCCGGAGATTTCACCGGCGACTGCAAACCCTTGCACCAGGCGGATGACGACCAGCAGCGCCGGGGCCAGCCAGCCCACTTGCGCATAGGTCGGCAGCAGGCCGACGGCCATGGTCGAGAAGCCCATCAGGAACATGCACATGATGAGCACCTGCTTGCGGCCGTGGGTGTCGCCCCAGTGACCGAGCACGAAGGCGCCGATGGGGCGGGCGACATAGCCCACGCCATAGGTGGCAAGCGACGCGATGATCGCGACCTTGGGGTCGGTCGACGGGAAGAAGATCTGCGGAAAGATCAGCGACGCGGCGGTCGCGTAGATGAAGAAGTCGTAGTACTCGAGCGCCGAGCCGATCCAGCCGCTGGCGGTCGCCTTCTTCGCTTGCCCGCCGTGCGGCGGGCGTTCCGTGGTGCTTGCCATTTGAGTCTCCAATCCCGGGTTTTGCGTGCTCCGATTCGTCGGCCCTGCGGCCGGTCGATCGGACCTTGTTGATTGATGCGCCGCCAGCTTCCCTGAATCTTTTGCAGCCCGGCATCCGAAGGAACCACCCTGGCCAAACCGGTTTCGGACAGGGCGGGAGTCGGACTGCAAAGCTCTTGGATCAAGGCCGAGCGTTGCGCGGGTCGGTCAAAGCGAGCTTCCTTGACCGGGCGCAACGCCGTAATTCGACGTCGGCAGCGCAGGCTAGGCAGCGACTGCAAGCCGGGCAATCGGGCGTGCGCGATATTCGCGCGCTTGCGTTCGATGATTGCGCGGATCGCGGGTCGCCCCTGAGCCGGCAAAAACCACGCTTTGGCCGGGCGCTTCAGGCCGGGCTGGGCTCGCTGCGGGCGGCGGCGGCCGGGTTGGCGACGGCCGGATCGGGCAGGGCGGCGATGCCGGCCGCATGGTGGGCCGCGAGCCAGCCAAAGGTCATCGCGGGGCCGAGCGTGATGCCGCCCGAGGGATAGCGCCCGCCCATCACGCTGGCGGCGTCGTTGCCGCTGGCATAGAGGCCGGCAATGGGCTGGTCGGCACCGTCGAGCACGCGCGCCTGGGCGTCGGTGCGCAGGCCGGCAAAGCTGCCGAGGCTGCCGGCGACGACCTTCACCGCGTAGTACGGGCCGGTTTCCAGCGGCGCGACGCAGGGATTGGGCGCCTGCTCGGGATCGCCGCCGGCGCGGTTGTAGGGCGTGTTGCCGCGCTCGTAGGCCGGATCGCTGCCGGCGCGCGCATGGCGGTTGTAGTCGGCCACGGTGGCTGCGAGGCCGGCCGGATCGATGCCGCAGGCGCGCGCGAGTGCGTCGAGCGTGGCGCCGGTTTTCAGATAGCCGCTGCGCAGATGGGCGCCGACCGGCATCGGCGCCGGCTTGACCGCGCCCAGGCCCCAGCGGCGCAGAAAGCGCCGGTCGCAGATGAGCCAGGCCTCGGCCGGTGCGCCGGCCGGCAGCGCGCGCATCAGGCCGAGCATGAAGTCGTAATAGGAGTCGGCCTCGTTGACGAAGCGCCGGCCCTGCGCGGTGACGGCGATCAGCCCGGGCTTGGTGCGCTCGATCAGATGCGGGAAATGGCCGGCGCTGCCGTCGCCGCGCGGCACCAGCGACACCGGCGCCCAGGCCATCGGCTGGGCCAGATCGCGCGCGACTGCGCCGCCGGCCGCTTCGCCAAGGCGCAGGCCGTCGCCGGTATTGCTTGGCGGCGCGGCCGACCAGTGCCGGCCGTCGCCGGGCAGCAGCTCGCGCAGCCGGCGCGGATCGCGCGGAAAGCCGCCGCAGGCCAGCACCACGCCGCGCCGGGCGCGGATCTCGACCGGGCCGCGCGGGCTGTCGACGACGGCGCCGGTCACGGCCGCGTCGGCCGTGGTCAGCCGCAGCACCGGGCTGGCCAGCCGCAGCTCCACGCCCAGATCGAAGGCCGATTGCGCGAGCCGCGCGACCAGCGCATTGCCGTTGACCAGATGCAGCCCGCGCCCGTGCAGCGCCACATCCTTCAGATGGCGCAGCACGCGCCGGGTCACGTAGGCCAGCGACTTGAGCGAGCGCTGCGACTGGAAGAAGTGCCGCAGATCGGCGCCCGACGCGATGCCCATGCCCCAGAGCGTGGTGAGGTCGAGCGGCGGCTTGAGCTGATGGATGCGCGCGCCCAGCTCGCGGCCGTCGAAGGGCGCGGCGCAGACCGAGCGGCCGCCGGTCGCCGCGCCCGGCGTATGGCCGTGGAAGTCGGGCATGCGATTGCCGTCGATGAATTGCACCCGGGTGCGGCGGCGGAAGAACTCGACCATCGCCGGGCCGGCGGCGAGAAAGGCGTGCACCTTCGCTTCATCGAAATGCGCGCCGAGTTCATGCCGCAGATAGGCCAGCGGCACCGCCGGATCTTCATCGATGCCGGCGTCGCGCGCGAGCGGATTGCGCGGAATCCACATCCAGCCGCCCGACCATGCCGTGGTGCCGCCGAACTGCGGCTCCTTCTCGACCACGATCACCTTCAGGCCGAGCGCGGCGGCGGTCACGGCCGCCGAGAGCCCGCCGGCCCCCGAGCCGACGACGAGCAGGTCACAGACGAGGGGCATGGCGGTTCTCCTTCAGGCCAATCAGGCGGGCGGTTTGTGGAACAGGCGCGAGGCGCCGCTGGCGACGGCCAGTTCGGCCGCCACCGCGAGCAGATCGGGCGCGAGCGCGGCCATGCGCTCGGGCGTCATGCGCAGCGCCGGGCCGGCGATGACCACCGCGCCGATGGCCGGCTCGCCGGCAGTGCGGATCGGCGCGGCGAGCGCGGCCATGCCGGGCGCGGCCGATTCGCTGACGCCGGCCCAGCCGCGTTCGCGCGCCAGCCGCAGCGCCGCGAGCAGCGCGCCGACGGTGGTGGGCGCGGCCGGGCCGTAGTCCTCGGGCTTGCCGAAGCCCTGGCGCGCAACCGCTTGCAGCGCGGTCTCGTCGTCGAGCGTGAGCAGCCAGGCCTGGCCGGTGGCGGTGCAGGACAGGCGCGCGTCCATGCCCATGTCGGGGTCGTAGCGCAGGCCCTTGCGGGCGCCCTGGGCGCGCGCCACGAAGGTGAGTCGTTCGCCGTCGAGCACGGCGAGCCGCACCAGTTCGCCCGACAGCTCGGCGAGCCGGTCGAGCGCCGGCTGGGCGATGTCGACGATGCCCGACGAGTAGAGAAAGTTGAGCCCCAGCGCCACCAGCCGCGTCGTCAGCGCGTAGTCGCCAAAGTCGCGCAGCTGGCGCACATAGCCGAGCCGCGCGAGGTCGCCCAGCAGCCGGTGCACGGCGCTGCGCGGGATGTCGAGCCGGTCGGCGAGCGCCGCCAGCGCCAGGCCTTCGGGATGGGCGGCCAGCAGTTCGAGGATGGCGAGGGTGCGTTCGAGGATTCCGTTCATGGGGCGACCGGGGAGGGCGGAAAGGGCGCCGATGCTCCCACAGGCCGGGCGAGCAGGTTCGCGTTGAGTTGAATGATAGCCAAAAGTGGAATCAAGTTCCAAAAAACGGCTAGCATTCGGCCCATCCCTTTCGCAGCAAGGCCATGAGGAGCCAGCAATGCAGCATCCATTGAGCGGCGCGACCCGCCTTCATCTCATCGTCGGCGACCCGATCGCCCAGGTGAAATCGCCGGCCGGCGTCACCGAGGCGCTCCAGCAGCGCGGTCGTGATGCCGTCTGCGTGCCCTGGCATGTGGCGCCGGCCGATTTCGACGCCTGCCTGCGCGCCACCGCGCTGGCGCGCAATGTCGACGGAATCATCGTGACCGTGCCGCACAAGTTCGCCGCCAGCGCGCTCTGCGCCACGCTGACCGAGCGCGCGCGCTTTCTGGGCGCGGTCAACACGCTGCGCCGCAATGCGGATGGCAGCTGGCACGGCGACATGGTCGACGGCCTGGGCTTTACCCAGGCCATGGCCGACGCCGGCTGCAAGCCCGAAGGCAAGCGCGTGCTGCTGGTCGGCGCCGGCGGCGCCGGCTCGGCGATCGCGCATGCCCAGCTGATGGCCGGCGCCGGCACGCTCGCCATCCACGACGAGGACACGTCCCGGTGCGGCGCGCTGATCGCGCGGCTGGCCGGCCTCGGGCGCGGCGCGGTGGTGGCCGGTTCGCCCGACCCGACCGGCTTCGACATCGTCATCAACGCCACGCCGATGGGCATGCGCGCCGGCGATCCGCTGCCGGTGCAGGCCGAGCGGTTCACGCCCGAGCAGTTTGTCGGCGACGTGATTACCGTGCCGCTGGTCACGCCGCTGATCGCTGCGGCGCGCGCCCGGGGCTGCCGCACCTCGCTCGGCACCGAGATGTTCGGCCGCGTGCGCGAGCTGATGGTCGCCTTCCTGCTCGGCGGCGAGGTGGCGGCATGAGCGACGCCAAGATCGCCCCGACCGATGCCGCGCTGCGCCGCATCGACACGCCGGTACGCACTGCGCTGACCGACATTCCGGCCGACGCCAGCTTCGATCTGGTGGTGATCGGCGCGGGCGGCGCCGGCCTGACCGCCGCGCTCACCGCCGCCATCGAGGGCGCGCGGGTGCTGGTGGTGGAGCGCACCGAATTCCTCGGCGGCACGACGGCGCTGTCGGCCGCGACCACCTGGGTGCCGCTCAACTCGCATTGCACCGACGTGGGCTTTGCGGACAGCGTCGAGAAGGCCGAGGGCTTTCTCACGCGCGCGGTCGGCGAGCGCAGCCCGGCGGCGCTGCGCTCGGCCTTTGTGCGCAACGGCGCGGCGGCGGTCGACTACATCGAGCGCAACTCGCAGGTGAAGTACCGCGCGCGGCCCTTCCATCCCGATTACCTGTCGGAGCTGGAAGGCAGCACGCTGCGCGGCCGCGCCATCGAGCCCAAGCCCTTCGACGGCCGGTTGCTCGGCGACTGGTTCGGCCTCGTGCGGCCGCCGATTCCCGAGTTCACCGTGCTCGGCGGAATGATGGTCGACCGCGACGACATCGCGAACCTGCTCAAGCTCGGCCGCGACTGGAAGGCGTTCCGCCATTCGCTCGGCATCGTGGCGCGCCACGGCCGCGACCGGCTGAGCCATGCGCGCGGCACCCGGCTGGTGATGGGCAATGCGCTGATCGCGCGCCAGCTCTATTCGCTGCTGGAACGCGGCGCGCAATTCGCGCTCGGCACCTCGCTGGAGCGGCTGGTGCGCGACGGCGATGGCGCGGTCACCGGCGTGACGCTGACCCAGGGCGGCATGAGCCGCACCCTGCGCGTGACCGGCGGCGTGGTGCTGGCCAGCGGCGGCTTCAACCGCCATCCGCAAAAGCGCGCCGAGCGCCTGCCCGGCATCGACGCCAGCTGGTGCCCGGGCGCGCCCGGCCATACCGGCGCGGCGCAGGACCTGGCGCTGGCGGCCGGCGCGCGCTACGGCAGCGGCGGCATGAGCGACTGCTTCTGGGCGCCGGTGTCGCTGCGCAAGCGCGCCGACGGCAGCACCGCCGCCTTCCCGCACTTTCTGCTCGACCGCGGCAAGCCCGGCTTTGTCACGGTCGATCAGCGCGGCCGGCGCTTCGTCAACGAGAGCACGTCCTACCACCTGTTCGGCCTCGCGATGCAGGCGGCGCATCGGCAGTCGCCGGCGATCCCGGCCTGGCTCATCACCGATCGCGCCGGGCTCGAGCGCTACGGCATCGGCATGGTCCGGCCCGGCGGCAAGGGGTTGGCGCCGTTTCTGGCCGACGGCTATCTGATCGAGGCGGCCACGCTGGCCGAGCTGGCGACCAGGCTGGGCGCGGATGCCCCTGTGCTGCAAGCCAGCGTGGCGCAGATCAACGACGCGGCGGCCAGCGGCGTGGATGCGCAATTCGGTCGCGGCAGCACCGACTACCAGCGCGCCAATGGCGATGCGACGCGTACCGAGCTGGCCAATCCCTGCCTCGGCGCCCTCGGCCGCGCGCCGTTCTATGCGGTGCGGCTCTATCCGGGCGACATCGGCGCGGCGACCGGCCTGGTCACCGATGCCGCCGCGCGCGTGCTGGCCGAGGGCGACTGGCCGATCCCCGGGCTGTACGCGGTCGGCAACGACATGCACTCGATCATGGGCGGCGTGTATCCGGCGCCGGGCATCACGCTCGGGCCGGGGCTGGTGTTCGGCTGGCTCGCGGCGCTGGATGCGCTGGCGCGGCGCGGCCAGGGCGCGGCTGCGCCGGCGCGCTCGGCGGCGCTGGTCTGACGCGGCGGCTTGGCGCGGCTTGGCGGTGGGCCGGCAAAAGGCGGCCGCCCGGCCCGGGCCGCCGCCTCAACCGCCCGGCCGTCCGGCCGCCTCAGCCGCGCGCGTCGAAGCGCTGGATCGCGCCAGCGACCTGGGCGATGTCGATCACCTCGTCGGCGGCGCCGAGCTTGATCGCTTCCTTGGGCATGCCGAACACCACGCAGCTCGCCTCGTCCTGGGCCACGGTGTGGGCGCCGGCGTCGTGCAGCTGCTTCATGCCGCGCGCGCCGTCGTCGCCCATGCCGGTCAGGAGGATGGCCAGCGCATTGGCGCCGGCGCATTCGGCGGCCGAGCGGAACAGCACATCCACCGACGGCTTGTGCCGGTTCACCTGCGGCCCGTCGGCCACTTCCACGAAGTAGCTGCCGCCGCTGTGGCGCAGCTGCATGTGCCGGCCGCCGGGCGCGATCAGCACCACGCCGCGCTCCAGCCGGTCGCCGTCCTCGGCTTCGCGCACGTTCATCGCGCAGATGTCGTTGAGCCGCCTGGCATACATGGCGGTGAACTTCTCGGGCATGTGCTGGACGATGGCGATGCCCGGGCAGTCGGCCGGCAGCGCCAGCAGCACCTGCTCGATGGCCTGGGTGCCGCCGGTGGAACTGCCGAGCACCACCGGCTTGTTGACCGACAGGCTGCGCGCCGGCCGTGCGGCGCCGCGCGGCGGCGGCGCGGTGGCGGTGGGCGCAAATGAGGAACCCGCGCGCGCCGGCGCGCCGGCGCCACCGGCAAGCGGCCGGGCCCGGGCGGCGGCCCTGAGCGTCTGCACCAGCTCGCGGCGCGACTCCTCCAGAAACTGCTTGAGCCCGATGCGCGGCTTGGCCACCACCGCCACCGCGCCGGCGGCCAGCGCCTCCAGCGCCATCTGGCTGCCGCTGGCGGTGAGGGTCGAGCAGATCACCGTCGGCAGCGGGCAGTCGGCCATCAGCTTGCGCAGAAAGGTCAGGCCGTCCATGCCGGGCATCTCGATGTCGAGCAGCAGCACGTCGGGCGGCGTGCGGCGCAGCACCGGCTCGGCCAGGATGGGATTGGGCGCGCTGCCGATCAGCTCGATCTCGGGCTCGTCCTGCAACAGGTATTTGAGTGCCTGGCGCACCACGGCCGAATCGTCGACCACGAAGACCTTGACCGTCATGACCTCACCTCAGACCTCGCAGGCGACGACTTGCGGCGCGTCGGGGCCGACGGTCCAGCCGAGCCGCCGGTAGACCGTGCCGCCGACATCGTGGCCGGCCAGCGCGATGCCGTCCTGGGCCAGCGCGGCAAACGCCCAGTCGATGTTGGCGGTGCCCACATGACGGTCGCGGCACATGGTCGGGAACATGTTGCCGCCGCCGTACACATAGGCCTCGCACAGCGCCGGCACGATGCCGCGCGCGCTCAGCAGCCGGTACATCGTGCCGAGCGCCACGTCGCCGTAGACGCTTTGCCGCGCGGTCGCGCCGGCCGGCGGCGCGCCGGCATGGATGACATGGCACATCGCGCCGAGGCTGCGGCGCGGATCGGTGAGCACGATGGCCACGCAGGAGCCGAGCAGGGTTTCGAGCCGCACGCCGCGCTCGGCGCAATGCACGTCGCCCGGATGCAGCGTGACGACCGGGCCGACCTCGGCCGGCGCGCGCGGCGTGGCGATCATGCGGCCGCCTTGCGGAAGGCGCCCGGCGCCAGCGCCTGCAGCGGCACGGTCGAGGCGACCCGGCCCTCGGCGGTGCCGACGAAGAACAGCCCGCCCGGGCGCAGCTGGCCGAGCACCCGGTCGACCACCGCCAGCTTGGTCGGCGCATCGAAATAGATCAGCACGTTGCGCAGGAACACCACGTCGAACGGCCCGAGCGCCTCGATCGGCCGGCACAGGTTGAGCTGGCCGAAGCGCACCCGCGCGCGCAGCGCCGGCTGCATCTGCACCAGCCCGTCGGCCTCGCCCGCGCCGCGCAGGCAGTGGCGCTTGAGCCGCTGCGGCGACACCTCGCGCAGCCGCTCGGCCGGATAGACCGCCTGGGCCGCGCTGCGCAGCACCCGGTCGCTGATGTCGGTGCCGAGGATCGACCAGTCGGCGCCGATGCGACCCTGCTGCTGCATGTCGGCCAGCAGCATCGCGATGCTGAAGGCCTCGTCGCCGAAGGACGAGGCGGCGCTCCAGAGCGCCAGCGGCTCGTGGCGGCGGCCGCTCAGCTCGCGCTCCAGCAGCTCGAAATGCGCCGGCTCGCGGAAGAAATAGGTCTCGTTGGTGGTCAGCAGATCGACCGCCATCTGGAACTCGCCGCCGTCGTCATGGCTGGCGATCAGCGCCAGATAGTCGTCGAAGCCGGCGAGCCCGAGCCGCTGCACGCGCGGCGCGAGGCGTGCCGCGATCAGCGGCTTCTTGCTGGCGCCGAAGGACAGGCCGATGGCCGAATGCATCAGCGCGCTGATGTCGCGGAAGGTGCTGTCACGCAGCGGCTGCATCCAGATCCCCGGGCGCCGTGCATTGGGCCGCTTCGCAAAGCTCGGCCATCTCGTCCATGTCCATCGCCTTGTCGGGGTCGAGCAGCACGACGAACTCGCTGCCGACCTTGCCCATGCCGGCGATGAAGCGGCGCTTGACCGCCGCGCCGAAGGCCGGCGGCGGCTCGATGCGGTCGGCCGGGATCGCGATGACCTCGCGCACCGCGTCGACCAGCAGGCCCAGCTCGACCCGCTCGTCGGCATTCACCGAATCGAAGATCACGAAGCAGGTCTTGGCGCCGACCTCGGTGGCCGGCCGGCCGAAGCGCGCCTGCAGATCGATGACCGGCAGCACCGCGCCGCGCAGGTTGATGACGCCGCGCACGAAGCGCGGCATCAGCGGCAGCGTGGTCAGCGGGCGGTACTGGATGATTTCGCGCACGGTGCGGATGTCGAGCGCGAACACCTCGGCGCCGAGCCAGAAGGTGAGGTACTTGGTCGGCGCCGCGCTGGCGCCGGCGTCGGTGGCGGGCTGGTTCATCGCGGCGGGCTCAATAGGGGCGGAAGTTGCTGGCGGCGCTGTAGGCCACCTGCTGCGGCTTGGCGGCGCGGGCCGGCGCGGCGGCCGGGCGGATCGCGCCGCGCCCGCCCGGCTGGGCCGCCGGGCCGCGGCCGCGCGCGCCGCCGTCCTGGCGCATCGGCGCGGCGCCGTCGCCGAGGTTGAAGAAGGCCACCGACTGCTGCAGCTGCTCGGCCTGGCCCGACAACTCCTCCGACGTGGCGGCCAGCTGCTCCGACGCCGAGGCGTTCTGCTGCGTGGCCTTGCTCAGCTGGCCCATCGCGCCGCCGATCTGGGTGACCGATTCGCTCTGCTCCTGCGACGCCGCCGCGATCTCCTGCACCAGATCGGAAGTCTTCTGGATCGACGGCACGATCTCGTCGAGCAGCCGGCCGGCGCGCTCGGCGGTCGACACGCTGTTGCCGGCCAGATCGCCGATCTCCTTGGCCGCTTCCTGGCTGCGTTCGGCCAGCTTGCGCACTTCGTCGGCCACCACCGCAAAGCCCTTGCCGTGCTCGCCGGCGCGCGCCGCCTCGATGGCCGCGTTGAGCGCCAGCAGGTTCGTCTGGTAGGCGATGTCGTTGATGATGCTGATCTTCTGCGCGATCTGCTTCATGGCGCCGACGGTCTGCGTGACCGCCTGACCGCCTTCGCCGGCTTCGCGGCTGGCCTTGTTGGCCATGCCGTTGGTCACCTTGGCGTTGTCGCTGTTCTGCGTGATCGAGGCCGACATCATGTCGATCGAGGCTGTCGTCTGTTCCACCGACGAGGCCTGCTCGCTGGCCGATTGCGACAGGCTCTGCGCCGTCGCGCTCACCTGGTTGGCCGCGCCGGTCAGCGCATCGGCCGCCGCGCGCACCTCGCCCAGCACCTGCGTGAGCTGCTCGGCGGTCTGGTTGCCGCTGTCCTTCACCTTGCCGAACAGGCCCTGGTAATCGCGCTCGATGCGGTAGGCCAGATTGCCGAGCGAGAAGGCTTCGAGCAGCGCCGCCACATCGCCGAGGCCCTGCTCGCTGGTATCGAGCAGCTGGTTCACGCCGCTGCTCAGCGTCTTGAAGAAGCCCTGCTTGCCTTCGGCCTCCAGCCGCCCGCTGAAGTCGCCGGCCGCCGCCGCCTGCACGATGGTGTCGATCTCCTTTTCCACCGCCACTTCGGCGGTGCGATCCGACCATTCGACCACCGTGCCCATGCGCTCGCCGTCGGCGCTGAACACGGGGCTGGCGATCAGGCCGAAGGTCAGGCTGCCGACCTTGATCTGAGTGCGATGGGTGGTTTGCAGCGCGCCCAGCATGCTGCGCTGATGCATCGGATTCTTGTGGAACACGTCGATGCTCTGGCCGATGAGCTGGCGCGCGTTGAACTGCGGCAGCACCTTCCTCAGCTCGGCCTCGTTGGCGACCATCATCTGGGCCACGGTCTCGTTCATGTAGACGATCTCGTTGGCCGCGTTGGCGATCATCACATTGGTCGAGCACTTGTCGAGCGCATTGCGGATGCGCAGGTTCTCGATCTGGTTGGTCTCGCGCGCGATGCGCTCGCGCAGCTCGGTCTGCATCGCGGCCAGCGCCGTCATCAGCTCGCCGGTCTCGTCGCGGCCGCCGGTCTGGATGTGGTTGTCGAGCTTGCCGGCACCGATGGCGCGCGCCACGTCGAGCGCCGCGCCCAGCTGGCGCTTGAGCCCGCGCGTGATCGCAAAGGCCAGCGCGGCACCTGCCGCCAGCGCCAGCGCCAGCAGCGCGATGACCAGGTTGCGCGCGTCGGCGAGCGTGACATCGGCATCGGCATTGGCCGCCTCGACCCGCTCGCGCTCATACGCGGCCAGCTTGCCGATGGCCTCGATGTACTTGATCTGCATCGGTCGGGCGCGCTCGATCAGCACCTTTCGGGCGCCGGCCAGGTCGCCGGTCCGGGCCAGCGCGATGAACTCCTGCTCGGGCCCGGCATAGGCGCCCAGTCCGTCGACCGCGGCCTTGAGCGCCGCCTTGCCGGTGTCGGACCGGATGGTCAGCATCAGCGCGTCGCGCTGCTGGGCGGCCTGCGCATCGGCTTCGGCCATGCGCGCGAGTTCGGTCTCGATCGCCTCGCGGCCGTCGAGGATGAGCGCATTGCGCATGTGGCGGCCGTTGTCGAGCACCGCGATCTGCCAGTCGCTCGCATGCAGCAGCTTGGGCACGCGGTCCTGGGTCACGGTGGCCACCGAGCGGTTGAGTTCGGCCAGGCTGCGCAGGCTGCTGGCGGCGATGCCGAGCATGAGCGCCAGCACGATGCCGAAGCCGAGCGCGAGGCGGGTGGAAATCTTGAGGTCGTTGAGTTTCACGGGCGTTCTCATTGAAAGTGCTGCGCGCCGGCAGGGGCGGGAAGTTGCATGTCCGGTAGTGGAATGCCGGCCGGCGGGCCGCTCCTTACCGTCGCGGGAAAGCTGTCGGCGGCAGCGAGCGCGCCGAGGGAATTGACATCGAGGATCAGCGCCACCTCGCCGCTGCCCAGGATCGACGAGCCGGACACGCCGCGCATGTGCTGGAGCAGCCGGCCGAGCGGCTTGATGACGGTCTGCTGCTGGCCGTGCAGCACATCGACGATCACGCCGTAGCGCGTGTTGCCGGCGCGGATCACCAGCACGCTGTCGCGCTCGGGCGGCGGCGCGTCGAGCGCATACAGCGCGCGCAGGCTGACCACCGGCAGCACCTGACCGCGCAGCTCGATGCAGCTGCGGCCGCGCGCATCGAAGGGCGAGGTCTCGGGCCGGGTCGCGATCACCTCGCACACTGCGTCGAGCGGCACCACGAACTTGCTGTGGCCGACGCCGATCAGAAAGCCGTCGATGATCGCCAGCGTGAGCGGCAGCCGGATCTCGATGCAGGAGCCCTGGCCGGGCGTGCTGGCAATGTCGACCGAGCCGCGCAGCGCCTCGATGTTGCGGCGGACCACGTCCATGCCGACGCCGCGCCCGCTGAGGTTGGTGACCTTCTCGGCGGTGGAAAAACCGGGCTCGAAGATGAGCTTGAGGATGTCGGCATCGGGCGGCGTGACGCCGGGCCTGACCAGGCCGCGATCCCAGGCGCGTTGCAGCACGCGGTCGCGCGCGATGCCGCGCCCGTCGTCGACGATGCGGATCAGCACGCTGCCCGACTCGTGGCAGGCGCTGAGCGTGAGCCGGCCCTGGGCCGGCTTGCCGCTGGCGGCGCGCTGCTCGGGCGCTTCAAGGCCGTGGTCGAGCGCATTGCGCACCAGATGCATCAGCGGATCGGCGATGCGCTCGACCACCGCCTTGTCCAGCTCGGTATCGCCGCCGACGATCTCCAGCGCCACGTCCTTGCCCAGCTCGGCGGCGGTATCGCGCACCACGCGCCGAAAGCGCGCAAAGGTCTCGCCGATCGGCACCATGCGCAGTTGCAGCGTGCTGTTGCGCACCTCCTCGATCAGCCGGGTGATCTGGCGGTTGGCCTCGATCAGCGGGCGCTGCTGCGTGTCGCGCGCCAGCTGCGAGGCACCGGCGCCGGCAATCACCAGCTCGCCGAGCAGGGTGATGACTTCATCGAGCCGGTCGGCCTGCACGCGGATGAAGCGGTTCTCGTCGCCGTCGCGCTGCTGCTGCTTGCGCAGCGCGGCGGCCACCACGCGCGGATCGACGCCGGCCTGCTCGACCAGCACCTCGCCCAGCATCGGATGGCTGCCGCTGCGCGCCTCGGCCAGCGCCTGGCTTTGCAGGCCCTGGGCCAGCTGGCTCTGGGTCACGGCGCCGACCGCCACCAGCATCTCGCCGAGCTTGCGGCCGGGCGGCTGGGCGGCGATCAGCGCGGCGCAGTCGGGCAGGGCGGCGCAATCGGGCAGGGCGGCGGCGGGCGGTTCGATGCGCAGCGTGCAGTCGTCGCGCACGAAGCTGAACGCGGCCTCGATGCCGTCGCGGCCGAGCGGCGTGTCGATGCTGAAGTCGAAGGCCAGATGGCAGTCGTCGCCGGCCAGCGTGTCGAGCGGCGGCACCGCCGCGGTCTTGCAGCGGATCGCGCCCATGCGGCCGATGCCGCCCAGGTACTGGAGGATGGCCAGCGGGTCCATGCCGTTGCGGAAGGTGTCGGCATTGAAGCTGACCGCCACCTGCCAGTCGCCGCCGGCCGGCGCCGGCGAGTCCGACGCGGCGGCCAGCGCCGGCGTGGCGGCCGCCACGGCCTCGGTGCCGCTGGCCAGTTGCAGCCGCAGCACCAGCGCGGCGCGCGCCTGTTCATCGGCCAGCGTGGCGGCGAGCGGGTTCTGTGCCGCCTCGATCAGCGCGCGGATCTGGTCGTTGCTTTGCAGCAGCAGGCTGCCGAGCGCCGGCGTCAGCGCCAGCTGGCCCTCGCGCAGCCGGTCGAGCAGGGTCTCGACGTGATGCGTGAAGCCGACCACCGCATCGAGCCCGAACATGCCGGCCGAGCCCTTGACCGTGTGCGCGCAGCGGAACAGCGCATCGAGCAGCTCGCGGTCGTCGGGCGTGTCCTCCAGTTGCAGCAGCAGCTGTTCGAGCATCTCGATCTGCTCGTTGGCCTCGCTGATGAAGGCCGGCAGCGCCTCGGCGATGAAGCTGGCGTCGTAGCCGGCGTCGCTCATGCGGCCGCTCCGGCGCCGAGCAGCGCATCGAGGCCGAGCAGCGCGCAGGCCTGGGCCAGCGTCGGGCTCGGCCGCGCGAGTCGCAGCGTCCAGCCGTCGCGCGTCAGCTGGTTGGCCAGCGCCACCAGCAGCTGGAGGCCGGCGGCATCGACCTCGGCGACCGCGGCGGCATCGACCGCGAAGCTGTCGTCGGCGGCATCGTCATGGCTCAGGCCGTCGAGGCTTGCAAGCCATTGCGGCGCCAGCTCGGCCACCATGTAGATGGTGAGTTCGGCCGGCAGCGCCAGACGGGTCGTCACGGCGGCGTCCATCAGGCCAGCACCAGCTTGGAGACCGCCTCGAGCAGCAGCGGCGGCGCAAACGGCTTGACGATCCAGGCCTTGGCACCGGCGGCGCGGCCGGCCTGGATCTTGGCGTTCTGGTTCTCGGTCGTGAGCATGATGACCGGCACGTACTTGTGCCTGGGATGCTGCTTGACCTGGGTGAGGAAGGCGATGCCGTCCATGTTGGGCATGTTCACGTCGCTCACGATCAGGTTCACCTTGGGCAGCTCGGCCAGCTTGGCCAGCGCGTCCTTGCCGTCGGTGGCTTCGACGACCGTATAGCCCTCGCGGGCGAGCGCCATGCGCACCAGCGAGCGCAGCGAACTGGAGTCGTCGACGATGAGAATGGTCTTGGCCATGGGGTCTGCCTGCGGGTGGTCGGGTCAGAAGAAGAGGACTTCGGCGGCCGGTCGTGCCGGGCCGTCGTCATGGCCGGCAGCCGGCCCGGCATGGGCCTGGCGCTGCTCGGCGGTGGTGTAGTCGCGGCGCAGGTCGGCCAGCCAGGCGGCGGCGTCGGGCGCGGGTTCGTCGCGTTCGAGCGCGGTCTTGAGGCGGGCGATGTCGGCATCGATCACCGAGATGATCTGGCTCACGCGGTCCTGGAATTGCAGGCTCACGAACAGGTCCTCGATGTCGGCGCGGATGACGCCGCCCTGGGCCCGCATGCGCTCGGCATCGGCGCTCAGGTCGCGCACATGGGCCAGCACGTCCTGCACCACGCAGCCGGCCAGTGCCAGCGCGGTCTTGTCGCTGACCGAGGTGGCCGAGGCGGTCTGGACGGTGGCGCCGACCATCGCGGTGACGGCGGCCACGCGCTCGGTGATCTGCTTGCCGGTATCGGCCGAGACCTGGGACAGCACGCGGATTTCCTTGGCGATCACGCTGAAGCCGCGTCCGGCGTCGCCGAGTCGTGCGGCCTCGATGGCGGCATTGATGGCGAGCATGTTGGTCTGCATCGCGATGTGGCCGACGCCGCTGGCCATGTCCTGCAACTCGACGGTGGCGCGCGACAGGTCGTTGACGATGGCCAGCATCGCGTCCTTGCTGTCGAGCATCTGGGTCATGGTGGCGATCACCGGCTGCAACTGGCGCTCGCACAGGGTCAGCAGGCTGATCGTGCCTTCCTGCGGCGCGCGGCCGCTGCCCTTGCCCAGGTCGAAGCCGGCGGCCTCGCATTGCTCGGTGATCGATGCAAAGCTTTGCACCGCCTTGTCGATGGCGTCCTCGGTCTGGTGCCTGACGCTGCCCACATGCTGCAACCACACCGGCAGCACGCCGCCGAGCAGCGCCGACAGCCGTTGCAGCCGGTCGCCGCCGGCCGGCCGGGCACCGGCGTCGTCGGCAGCGGCCGGGCGCGCGGCGGCGCGGCGCCAGCCGGCCGCCAGCAGGCAGCCGGCGACGCCGAGCAGGGCGGTGAATTCGAGCGGGCCGGCGGCGCCCAGCAGCGGCAGGCCGGCAAAGCCGCAGGTGGCGATGCCGAGCGCCAGATCGGCGAACGGGCGGGCGGTGGCGGCGCGGTCGGAGGTCGGCGGATTCATGGGGCTCGGTTCGGGTTCAGGTCAGGGCCTTCTTGAGGTCGGCGTCGATGGCGCCGGCCAGTGCGGTCATGCGGGCGCCGAGTGCGCGCGCCTCGTCGAGCGTGCCGCCGCGCCCGAGCGCTTCGAGCGTGGCGCAGAGCCGGGCCAGGCCGAGCGCGCCGACCATCGCGGCCGAGGTCTTGAGGCGGTGGCCGAGCGCGGCCAGCGCGGCCAGATTGCCGGCGCTCAGCGCGGCGTCCAGCTCGGCCAGCGCCGGCGCGATCGATTCGGCGAACAGGCTGGCGTAGCGCCGCAGCTTCTGCGGATTGCCGGCCACCGACCGCGCGAGTATCGACAGGTCGATCACTTCCGGATCGCCCGGTGAACAGGCGAGAACCGGCGCCGGCGCGGCGATGGACGCCGGCATCGCGGCGCCCGCGTCGGCAGGCGTGGCGGCTGGCGCGGTCGTCGCCGCGACCGGCGGCCGCGCCAGCAGCCGGCCGAGCGCGGCATACAGCGCGGCCGGCTCGACCGGCTTGGTCAGGAAGTCGTCCATGCCGGCGGCCAGGCAGCGCGCGCGGTCGCTGGCGCAGGCATTGCCGGTCAGCGCCAGCACCGGCAGCCGGGCATGGCGCGGCATGGCGCGGATGCGGGCGGTGGTCTGGAGTCCGTCCATGCCGGGCATCTGCAGGTCCATCAGCACGCAGTCCACCGTCTCGGCGCCGAGCAGCGCGAGCGCTTCATGACCGTCGATGGCGACGATCACGCTGGCGCCCAGGTCTTCGAGCAGGTCGGCCGCCAGCTCGCGGTTGAGGTCGTTGTCCTCGACCACCAGCAGGCGCCGGCCGCGCAGATCGGGCGGCGCGGTCGGCGCGACGCTGGCGGCGGCGGCACTGCCGGCCGGCTCGAACTGGGCGGTGAACCAGAACCGGCTGCCGGCGCCGGGCGCGCTCTGCACGCCCACTTCGCCGCCCATCAGCCGGGCCAGCTGGCGCGTGATGGCCAGGCCCAGGCCGGTGCCGCCGAATTCGCGCGTGGTCGAGGCGTCGGCCTGGTGGAAGGACTGGAACAGCTGGTCGATCTGCTCGCGCGTGAGGCCAATGCCGCTGTCCTCGACCTCGAAGCGCAGCAGCACGCCGGGGCCGGCGCGGTGCAGCTGCGTGACCCGCACCTGGATCGCGCCGGCGCGGGTGAACTTGATGGCATTGCCCACATAGTTGAGCAGCATCTGGCCGAGCCGCTGGGCATCGCCGCGCAGCCGCGCCGGCAGCGTCGGATCGTGCGCGATGCGCAGCGCCAGGCCCTTGTTGCGCGCCGCCTGCTCGGTTTGCAGCGCCAGGTTGTCGAGCACCGTGGCGAGGCTGAAATCGGCGCAGTCGAGCTCGAAGCGGCCGGCCTCGATCTTCGAGAAATCGAGGATGTCGTCGACGATGCCGAGCAGCAGCCGGCCGGCGCGCCCGAGGTTGTCGAGGTAGTGCAGCTGGCGCGGTCCGGGCTCGGCCTTGCGCGCCAGATGCGCCATGCCGATCACGCCGTTGAGCGGCGTGCGGATCTCGTGGCTCATGTTCGACAGGAACTCGCTCTTGGCGCGGCTGGCGGCATCGGCGGCGCGGGTGGCCAGTTCGAGCGCATGGGTGCGTTCGGCGACCCGCGCTTCGAGCGAGACATTGAGCCGCGCCAGCTGGTTGGCGGCGCGGCGCAGCTCGGTCACGTCGCGGTAGCTGATGACCCGGCCGTGCAGCCCGGCGGCGATGCGCAGCGGCGTGACGCGGCACTCCACATGCCGGTCGTCGCTGAGCGCCAGCGCGGCGAAGTCGGCGCCGGCGCCAAGCGGATCGACGCCCGGCTCGGCCAGCTGGGCCCGCATCGCGGCCAGGATGGCGCGCGTGTCGGGTGCGCCGCGCCAGGCCGCCGGCAGCCGCCACAGGCGCAGGAAGTTGTCGTTCATGCCGGTGATGGCGCCGGCCGGATCGGTGACCAGGATGCCGTCGGCGGTCGCGTCGAGCGTGGCGGCCAGCAGCGCATGCGAGCGCGCCAGTCCCAGGTGCGCGCCGATGCGTGCGCGCATCACCGCCGGATTGACCGGCTTGACCAGAAAGTCGGCGGCGCCGAGCGCCAGCCCCTGCGCCTCATGCTCGGGATCGCCCTGGGCGCTGACGAAGATGACCGGGATGTCGCGCGTGAGCGCATCGGCCTTGAGCTGGCGGCAGACCTCGTGGCCATCCATGCCGGGCATCACCACGTCGAGCAGCACCAGATCGGGCAGGCGTTCGCGGCACAGCGCCAGCGCCTGTTCGCCGTCGGTCGCCATCAGGACCTGGAAGTCGGGCGCGAGCGCCCGATACAGCGCATGCACGTTGATCGGCTGGTCGTCCACCACCAGCAGGCGCGGCGGCGGTGCGGCGGCGTGCATGGCGCTTCAGCCGAGCCGGTCGAGCGCCGCGCGCAGCCCGGCCTCGGGCACCGGCTTGGGCAGCGTGGCCAGGATGTTGAGCCGATGGAAGCGCGCCATCAGCGCCGCCGAGTTGAGCGTGCGGTCGTCGAGACCCGAGGCCAGCACCACGCCGCCGGCATAGCCGAGCGCGCCGAGCTGCTCCATGAACTGGAAGCCGTCGCTGCCCGGCATGCCGAGGTCGCAGACGATGAGATCGGGCCGGGCGCGGCGGCAGGCGGCCAGTCCGGCGATGCCGTTCTCGGCGGTGCTCACGTCGCTCACGCCCAGGTCGCGCAGCATGTCGCCGAGCACGGCCAGCATGAACTTGTCGTCGTCGACCAGCAGCGCGTGCCGGGTTCGCTTGGTGTTGACTGCCAGGGTTGCGCTCATGGGGTCGCCGTCCGTGATGGCTGTAGGTGAATGCCTACAAACCTTGACCTTAGGCGCTGAACGGCATTGGCGACCGAAGGAAAAGAGCGGCTTTGCCGGGGCTAATGCGCCTGGGTCGGCGGCGATGCGCGGCACTGGCGTGGGATGGACTTTCTTATCCGCCAAAGGAGCGCCGGCCGGCGCCCGAAAATGGCCCGACCGATCCCGATCCCGGGGTCGACTCCGGGGAGAGCGCGATGCAGGCAGCGCCGCTGCGCGACGACGAGACCGCGAGCCTGGGCTCGCTGCATGCGCTCGATGTGCTCGACAGCGCGCCCGAGGCCGAATTCGATGCGCTGGTGCGCGCCGCCGCGCTGGCCTGCCAGGTGCCGATCTCGCTCATCAGCCTGATCGATGCCGGGCGCCAGTGGTTCAAGGCCAATCTGGGCCTGCCCGGCGTGCGGGAAACCTCGCGCGATCTGGCCTTCTGCGCCCATGCGGTGCTCGGCGACGAGTTGTTCGAGGTGCCCGACGCCCGGCTCGATGCGCGCTTTGCCGGCAATCCGCTGGTGACCGGCGCGCCGCACATCCGCTTCTATGCCGGCATGCCGCTGCGGCTGGCCGACGGCAGCCGGATCGGCACGCTGTGCGTCATCGACCGCGCGCCGCGCCAGCTCGATGCGACCCAGCGCGAGCTGCTGCGCTGTCTGGCGCGCGCCGCCGCGCTGGCATTGGCGGCGCGGCGCGAGCAGCAGCAGCGCGCGCGCGCCGATCTCATCCTCCAGCACAGCGCCGATGCCATCGTCGGGCTGGCGGCCGACGGCACGGTGCAGCGCTGGAATCCGGCGGCGGCGCGGCTGTTCGGCCATGCCGCCAGCGAGGTGCTGGGCCGGCCGTTCGCCGCGCTCATGCTCAGCGACCGCGCCGGCTGCCTCGTGCCCGCCGCCGACGGCCCGGCCGAGGACCGCTGCTGGCTCGACCGCCACGGCCGGCCGATCTGGGTCGCGGTCACCACCGTGGTCGAGCGCGACGCCGACGGCAGCGTGACCGGCGCCACCAAGTTCGTGCGCGACGTGAGCGCGCGGGTCCAGGCCACGCGCGATCTGCAAGCCAGCGAGGCGCGCTTTCGCGCCTTCGCCGACTGCTCGCCGTTCGGCATCTTCTGCACCGATGCCGAGGGCGACTGCACCTATTCCAATCCGCGCTGGCAGGAGATCCACGGCCTGAGCCTGGCCGAAGGGCTCGGGCGCGGCTGGGCCAGCTCGATGCATCCCGACGATGCCGCGACCGTGGTCGCGGCCTGGCAGGCGAGCGTGGCCGAGCGGCGCGACTACGACCTGGTGCATCGCGTGCGCCACCGCGACGGCGCGGTGCGGGTGGTGCATGCGCGCGCCCGCGCGGTGCTCGACGCGGCCGGCGGCATCGCCGGCTATGTCGGCTCGGTCGAGGACATCAGCCGGCGCCATCAGGCCGAGCAGGCGCTGCTGGAGGAACGCCAGCGGCTTGCCAACATCGTCGAGGGCATGCATGCCGGCACCTGGGAGCGCGACCTCGACAGCGGCGACTGCCGCATCAACGCCATTTACGCCGCCATGCTCGGCCATGACGCGAGCGCCGCCGGCATGGCCGCCGCGCTGGCCGCGCCGATCCATCCGCGCGACCGCGAGCGCGCCGACGCGCTGCTGCAAGCCCACCTGAGCGGCGCGACGCCGGCCTACGAGGCCGAGCTGCGCGTGCGCCACCGCGACCAGCGCTGGGTCTGGGTGCTCGACCGCGGCAAGCTGGTGCAGTCGGGCGGCGACGGCCGCCGGCGGCTGGCCGGCACGCGGCGCGACATCAGCGAGCGCAAGCAGGCCGCCGAGGCGGTGCGCGCCGCGATGCAGGACCGCCAGCGCATCCTCGACGCCATGCCGCTGCTGGTCGCCTACTGGGACCGCCGGCTGCTCAACCGGTTTGCCAACCGCGCCTATGGCCAATGGTTCGGGCTGGCGATGGAGACGCTGCCGGGCCTGCACATCTCGGCGGTGCTGGGCGGCGAGCTGTACGGCCGGCTGCTGCCGGCGCTGACCGCCGCGCTCGGCGGCGCCGAACAGCATCTGGAATGCCCGATCCGGCGCGCCGACGGCGCCATGAGCCAGGCCGACTGCCGCTTTCTGCCCGACCTGCGCGACGGCCGGGTGCATGGCCTGCTGGCGGTCGTGATCGACGTGACCGAGCTGAAGGACGCCCAGCGCGAGCTGGAAAAGCTCAATCTCGCGCTGCGCGCCCGCAGCGAGCAGGCCGAGCAGGCCTGCCATGCCAAGAGCGCCTTCCTGGCCAATGTGAGCCATGAGATCCGCACGCCGATGAACGCGGTGCTCGGCATGCTGGCGCTGCTGCGCCGCACCGAGCTGAATCCGCGCCAGGCCGACTACGCCGCCAAGAGCGAGGGCGCGGCGCGCTCGCTGCTCGGGCTGCTCGACGAGATCCTCGATTTCTCCAAGATCGAGGCCGGCAAGATGACGCTCGATCCGCAGCCGTTCCGCATCGACCGGCTGCTGCGCGATCTGGCCGATCTGGTCGCGGCCATGCTCGGCGGCCGGCCGCTCGACCTGCGCTTCGACATCGATCCGGCGCTGCCGGCGCTGCTGCTCGGCGATGCGCTGCGGCTGCGCCAGGTGCTGACCAATCTGTGCGGCAACGCGGTCAAGTTCACCGCCGCCGGCGCGGTGGTGCTGAGCGTGAGCGTGCTGGCGCGCGACGCCGCCGGCGTGACGCTGGAACTGGCGGTGCGCGATACCGGCATCGGCATCGCGCCCGAGCATCAGACCCGCATCTTCAGCGGCTTTGCCCAGGCCGAGGTGTCGACCACGCGGCGCTATGGCGGCACCGGTCTCGGCCTCGCGATCAGCCAGCGGCTGGTGGCGGCCATGGGCGGCGAGCTCGAGCTCGACAGCGCGCCGGGCGTCGGCAGCCGCTTCCACTTCCGCCTGACGCTGCCGGTGCTGGCCGAGGAAGGCGATCCGGTCGTGGACGCAGTCGCGCCCCGGCCGGCGCCGGTCCGGCTCGGCGGCCTGCGGCTGCTGGTGGTCGAGGACAACCTCAACAACCGGCAGATCGCGCTCGAGCTGCTCGAAGGCGAGGGCGCGACGGTGACGCTGGCCGGCGACGGTCAGCAGGCGCTCGATGCGCTGGCCGCCGACGCCGGCTACGACGCGGTGCTGATGGACTTGCAGATGCCGGTGCTCGACGGCTTCGATGCCACCCGCGCGATCCGCCAGCGGCTCGGCCTGGCCACGCTGCCGATCGTCGCCATGACCGCCAATGCCATGCCCAGCGACCGCGACGCCTGTCTGGCCGCCGGCATGAATGCGCATGTGGGCAAGCCCTTCGACCTGGACGCGCTGGTGCAGCTGCTGCGCCGGCAATGCGGGCGCGCGGCGCCGGGCGATGCGGCCGATGCCGCCGCGCCCGCCGGCACCGGCGCCGCGCCGCCGATGGCAGCCGTCGCGTCCGTCGAAGCCCTGACGTCCATCGCCGCCGCCGCGCCGCCCGATGCCGCGCTCCAGGCCGCCGCCCAGGCCGCCGGCGTCGCGCTGGCGCCGGCGCTGGCCCGGCTCGGCGGCCGGCGCGATGCGCATGCGCGCCTGCTCGCCGGCTTCGTCGAGACGCTGGAAGCGCTGCCGACCCGGCTGCGCCAGGTGGCCGCGACCGGCGGCGCGCCGGCCGCCGCGCGCGAGCTGCATGCGCTCAAGGGGCTGGCCGCCACCGTCGGCGCCGAGGCGCTGGCCGGCGCGGCGGCCGACGCCGAGCGCGCGCTGCACCGGGCGCCGGCCGCCGGCGTCGCCGCCACGCTCGATGACGCGATCGGCATCGTCGTCGCGGCGCTGCCGGCGCTGCATGCGCTCGACCGGGCGCTCGGCGCCGCCGCCCGGCCCGCGCCGCCCGCCGCGAGCCTGCCGCCGGCCCGGCTGCACGCCATGCTGCAAGCGCTGTCGGCCCAGCTGGCCGGCGCCGACATGGCCGCCACCGATTCGGCCGCCGCGCTGCGCCAGGCCTATGGCGCCGCCTGTCCGGCAGCGCTGCCGGCGCTCGACGCCGCCATCGGCCGGCTCGACTTCGCCGCCGCGCTCGGTCATTGCCGGGCGCTGCTCGCGGCCGCGCCGGCCGGCGACTGACCGGCCGGACGCCCGCCGCCGCCTTCTGTCGTCAAGCCGACATTCGCGCTGTAGCAATCAGTACATAGTGAACAAGCGGAATTGCCGGTCCTGCAAAAGGGGCCGGATTTCATTTCATATTCAGTAATGGCATATGTCTTGCTAATTTTTCCGCGTCACGCTGTATTCTTATCTATATACAAGCGGCTGGCCCACGAAACCAAAAATCCCGCATCGATCCCGATCCGTTTGCACGCTGTTGCCGACGCTGCATCCGGCGGTCGGCTGGCGTGATCCGGCCGACATCGGTCAAATAGCCACGCCGATATTGCGCTGCAAAGGACTGCAAACGGCAATCGATGGTCGCTCCGGCAATGGCAGGCGCGCCAATGCCGGCAATTCGCTGGGCGGATCGGCTTATTGCCGCGTTTGCCCCTTGCCGCACCATTTTCCAAAGGAGTTCTGCAATGAATGTTGAATGGCTGTCGCTGGCGATCGACTGGGGCGTGCTCGGTCTGCTGGCCCTGCTCAGCGTGGTGGTCGTGGCCATCGGCATCGAGCGCGCGATGTACTTCCGCGGCGTGGACGTGAACGGCGCCGCCGATGCCAAGGCGCTGGAGCTGGCGCTGACGCGGCGGCTGTTCGTGATCGCCTCGGTGGCCAGCAATGCGCCTTATGTGGGGCTGCTCGGCACGGTGCTCGGGATCATGCTGACCTTCGACCGCATGGGCCACGGCGCGGTGGTCGATACCGGCCAGATCATGAGCGGGCTGGCGCTGGCGCTGAAGGCCACTGCGGCCGGTCTGGTGGTGGCGCTGGTCGCGGTGTCGCTCTACAACGCGCTGCTGCGCAAGACCAATGTGCTGCTGCTCGAATGGGAGATCGCCCATGCGCGATAAATCCTTCGAGAGCCTGAACATGGTGCCGTTCATCGACATCATGCTGGTGCTGCTGACCATCGTGCTCACCACCTCCAGCTTCATCGCGAGCGGGCGCATTCCGGTCAATCTGCCCAAGGCCAGCGCCAGCAACGACGAGGCGCGGCCGGCCGAGACCATCGAGATCGACGCGCAGGGCAAGCTGTTTCACGGCGGCGCCGAGGTGGATTCGGCCACGCTGCGCAGCCAGCTCGCGGCGCTGCCGCGCGACACGCCGGTGCTGCTGCGCGCCGACCGGGCGGTGGCGCTGCAAGGCTTCATCGACGTGGCCGATCTGCTCAAGCAGCTCGGCTTTGCCAAGGTGGCGGTACAGACCGAGACGGGGCATTCATGAACGAGATCGCATCCGGCCTGCGGCCACCCTGGCGACGCGGCGGCCCCGGCCCGGCCGCGCGGCTGCGCCGCCCGGTCGTGCGCTTCACCTTCGCCCAGGGGCTCGGCGTCTCGCTGCTGCTGCACGGCATGCTGCTGTCGCCCTGGCTGCTGCATCGGCCGACGCCCGAGCCGGCGTCGCAGCGGCTGACGATGGAGCTGTTCGGCATGGTCGGCACGCGCCAGGTCGCGGCGCGCACGGCGGCCAGTGCCGCCGCGCCGGCCGAAGGTGCGCCGCCGGCGCCGGCCGCGAGCCAGCAGCCGCGCCCGGCGCCGGCACCGCGTCCGGCGCCGACCGAGCGGCCCGATCCCGCCGCGCGGCGCGACACGCCACCCGATCCACGCCAATGGCGCACCGCCAATGACGGCCCGGTCGCGGCACCGGCGCCAGCGGCAGCCCCGGCCGCCGCGGCGAGCGCCTCGGCCAGCGCGGCGCCGCCGGCGCCAGCAGCGCAGGCTGGCGCGATGTCGGTCGAGGCGCGCGCGGCCGAGACGGTGAAGGCCCAGCCCGAGCCCGATGTGGGCGCGCTGCGGCGCTATGTGGCCGCGCTCACGCGGGCGATCCAGTCGCGGCTGGTCTATCCGGCCGAGGCGCGCCGCGCCGGGCTGGTCGGCACGACGGCGGTGCGCTTTGTCGTGACCGAGAGCGGCGAGATCCAGCCCGGCTCGCTGGCCGTGCATCGCGGCAGCGGCTCGGCCCTGCTCGACGACAACGCGCTGCGTGCGGCCCAGGCCAGCGCGCCGTTCGACCGGCCGCCGCGCCGCATGGAGGTGGTGCTCGACGTGGTGTTTGCCGAGGACCGCTAGCCCGCGACCCCGGCCGCATGCCGCGCGGCCACATAGCCAAAGGTCATCGCCGGCCCGAGGTTGATGCCGCCCGACGGATAGAAGCCGCCCATCACGCTGGCCATGTCGGTGCCGGCCGCGTAGAGCCCGGCAATCGGCTGGCCGCGCTCGTCGAGCACCTGGGCCGCGCCGTTGGTCCTGAGCCCGGCAAAGGTGCCGAAGCAGCCGGGCCGCACTTTCACCGCATAGAACGGCCCGTGCTCGATCGGCGCGACGCAGGGATTGGGGCCGGCGTGCAGCGCATCGCCCTGCTTGCGGTTGTAGGGCGTGGAGCCGCGACCGAATTGCGGATCGCTGCCGTGGCGCGCATGCGCGTTGAACTCGCGCACCGTGCGCGCCAGCCCGTCCGGATCGATGCCGCAGCGCTCGGCCAGCGCGGTGATGGACGCCGCGCGTTGCAGATAGCCGCTGTGCACGAAGGGCTGGACCGGCACCGGAAACGGCCGCGAATGGCCGAGCCCGTAACGGCGCTGGAAGCGGTGATCGCAGATGAGCCAGGACGCGACTTCCTCGCCCGCCGGCGCGGCCGCCACCATCGCCGCCGTGTAGTCGTAATAGCCGTCGGCCTCGTTGACGAAGCGCCGGCCGTTGGACAGCACGCCGATGATCCCGGGCTTGGCGCGGTCGATGATGTGCGGGAAATGGCCGCTGCTGCCGTCGGCATGCCGCACCAGCGAGACCGGCGCCCAGGCCACCGGCGAGGCCAGATCGGTGGCGAGCCGGCCGCCGGCCGATTCACCCAGGCCGATGCCGTCGCCCGAGCAGCTTTCCGGCGGCAGCGCCAGATGCTCGCGGCCGCTCGGCGTGCGCGGGAACAGCGTGCGCCGTCGTGCGATGTCGTTGGGAAAGCCGCCGGCCGCCAGCACCACGCCGCGCGCCGCGCGGATCTGGATCGGGCCGTGGGCGCCGGCGACGACCGCGCCGGTCACCGCGCCCGCGGCGCCGAACAGCAGCCGCTCGGCCGGCGCCGATTCAATGAAGCGCACGCCGAGCTTGTCGGCCGATTTCGCGAGCCGGCCGACCAGCGCCACGCCGTTGACCAGATGCATCGCGCGGCCATGCAGCGCCAGATCGCGCAGATGGCGCACGAAGCGCCCGACCACATGCGCGAACGACTTGAACGAGCGCGTCATCGTGAGAAAGGCGGTGAGATCGGCGCCGGCCATGATCGGCATGCCCATGAACGAGGTCTCGCGCATGGTCGGGCGCAGCCGGTGCAGCAGCGGGCCGAGCTCGCGCGCGTTGTAGGGCGCGGCGATCACCTGATGGCCCTGTATGCCGGCGCCGGGCGTGTTGCCGTGCACGTCGGGAATGCCGTTGCCGTCGGCGAATTGCAGCTCGGTATTGCGCTCGAAGAACGCGACCATCGGGCCGCAGTTGTCGAGGAAGGCGTCGATGCGCTCGGGGTCGTAGCGCTCGCCGAGTTCATGGCGCAGATAGGTGCGCGGCTGCTGCGGGTCTTCGTCGATGCCGGCGCGTTTTGCCAGCGGATTGCCCGGCACCCACATCCAGCCGCCCGACCAGGCGGTCGCGCCGCCGAGCCTGGCGTCCTTCTCGACGACGATCACCTTCAGCCCGTGCCATGCGGCGGTGACGGCCGCCGACAGACCGGCCGCGCCCGAGCCGACGACGAGCAGATCGCAGTCGAGGGTTTGCGGCGGGCTCATGCGGCGGCCTTCAGATCGATGCCGGCCAGCATCCGCTCGGTCGCGATGCGCAGCCGCGTCGCGCGCTCGACCGCGCCGACGGTCCGGGCCAGCGCCTGCTGCGGAATCTCGACGCTCAGCGCGCTCGGCGCCTCGCCGACGGCACGCAGGATGCCGACCAGATCGATGCCGCCTTCGCCGGGCGGCAGCCGTTCGGCGCGGCCCTGGAACAGCAGCTCTTCGAGCGTCTCGGGCCGCTTCGCGGGCGCGTCGCAGAACTGCACATAGCCGAGGCGCGCCGGCGATGCGAGCGCGATCTGGTCGGCGGTGTTGAGCGCGCGGTCGAAATGGATCGGATCGATCAGCAGCCCGGCCTCGGGCATGCCGGTGGCCTCGACGATGCGCAGGCCCTGCACGAAGTCCCTGCAATCGGTCCAGGGCATCGGCTCAAGGTGCGGCCGGATGCCGTAGCGCCGGGCCAGCTCGCAGGTGGCGGCGAGGTTGGCGGTGAGCCGCGCCTCGTCCGGATCGTTGCCGGCGATGAGCGCGAAGCGCGCGCCGAGTTCGGCGCCGGTCGCGAACACCGGCTCGAAGTCGGCGACCACCGTCTCGGGCTTGAGCCGCAGGATTTCGATGTCGGAGGTGGTGATGCCGGTATCGGCCAGCACGCGCTTCATCTCGCGCACGGTGGGCGTGTCGCCGACGGTGTCGTGGGCCGGCTCGGTCGGCGTGGCCGGCACCAGTCGCAGGCCGATGTGGGCATAACCGGCGTCGGCGGCGCAGCGGATCATCGCGACCGGATCGAGTTCGAGCACGGTCAGCGCGGCGAGGGAGAGCGGAAGCTTCATTGCCAATGCTCCTTCTCAGCGCAGCGGCGAAAACGCGGCCGGCAGGCCGATGGTGGAAGTCATGTGCGTGAGATTGGCCGGCCCGCCAACCGGCGGCCAGACGCCGCTGGCGACGGCTTCGGCGCGGATGCGGCTGCGCTCGTCGACGCTCTTGTACGGCCAGATGTTGAGGAAGCGCGGCGATTCGCCGTCGAGCGCGTAGAAGGCGCCCACCAGCGGCGACAGCGCGCCGCGCGCCGGCATCGCCTGTTCCCAGGCGTCGATGGTGGCGCCGAGCGCGCCGTACTTGATGCCGTAGCTGCGCAGCTCGTAGACCGGGCCGCGCGCGCCGGTCTCCACTTCGGGCAGCCACGGGAAGCGCACGTAGGTTCCGGTTTCCAGCTTTTCGAGCCAGTCGGCGCAGCCGAGCGGATCGGGCGCGGCGAGCAGGCGCTGGCGCGCCTCGACCAGCGCATTGGCATCGTCGAAGCGGCGAAAGATCAGGATCTGGTTCAGCGCGCCGATGTCGGCATTCCACACGCCGAGCAGCTCGCCGCCGGCGGTCTTGAGATGTTCTTCGATGGCCGGCAGCGCCTTGCCTTGGGTGGCGACGCGGACGGTGAGGGTGGTGAGGTCGTAGATGCTCATGAGCGGCAGGAGTGAGAGGAAAAAACGGGCGCACGGCCCCGATCCGCAGGCCGGGCGGCCTGCGGCGGGACGGGCGTTGGTGACGGAAGGCGGGAGCGCCGCGCTCAGGCGCGCAGCAGGCTCGGCAGCGGTGGCGCGGGCAGTTGCACGTCGAGCCGCTTGAAGTAGTCGGACGACAGGCTGGCCAGCCCGATCTCGCGCGCGGCGTTGATGACCTCGGGCGCGATGCGCTGCATGCGCTCGGCATCGAGCCGGGCGGTCGGGCCGGCCACGCTCAGCGTGCCGAGCACGGCCTGGGTGTTGGGATGGCGCACCGCGACCGTCAGCGCGGCCAGGCCCAGCGTGGAGCAGTCGCTGACCGTGGCATAGCCGAGCGTGCGCGCGAGCCGCAGCCGCTCAAGCAGCTGCTCGATGGTTCGCGGTGCGTTGGGGCCGATGTCGGGCGCCTGGTTGAAGCCCTGGCGCGCGACCAGCATCAGCGCATCCTCGTCGCTCATGGTGGCGAGCCAGGCATGGCCGGTGGCGGTGCTGGTGAGCGGCGCGACCTGGCCCATGTCGGGGTCGTAGCGCAGGCCGCCGCGCGCGCCTTGCGCCTTGGCCACCCATACCTGACGGTCGCCGTCGGTCACGCCCAGTCGCGCCAGCTCGCCGGTGCTGGCGGCCAGCCGGTCGAGGATGGGCTGGGCCACATCGACCACGCCGCTGGCGGCCAGCAGGTTGAAGGCCAGCGTGACGAGGCGGGTGCTCAGGTAGTAGCGCAGGCTGGCGGCGTCCTGCCGCACATGGCCGAGCTCGGCCAGCTCGGCGAGCAGGCGGTGGGTCGCGCTCTTGGGAATGTCGAGCCGGTCGGCGATGTCCTGCAAGGGCAGGCCGGCGCCTTCGGTCGACAGCAGTTCGACGATCCCGAAGGCGCGCCCGAGTTGGGTCTGACTGGCCATCTGCATGCTCCTGTATCGACATGATCTCGTTCGATATAGGAACTCAGTTCCAGAATTGACGCAAGTCTTGAAACGACGCTCAGATGGCGTTGAGCAGCGAATGCGCGCCTTCGAGCAGGATCGGCAGCACCCGTTCCACGGTCTGTTCGGTGCTCTCCTTGCTCATCACCAGACTCACGCTGAGCGCGCCGACCACCTCGCCGACGCGGTTGCGCAGCGATACCGCGATGCCGCGCACGTTCTGCTCCATCTGCTGTTCGAGCAGGGCATAGCCGGTCACGCGCGCGCGGTCGATGGCCTGGCGCACGCTGGTCCGGTCGATCATGGTGAAGGGCGTGAACGGGTGGAAGGTCTGGCGCGCGAGCCAGGCGTCGACCTGCTCGGACGACTGGGTCGAGAGCATCGCGATGCCGGCCGACGATACCGACGCCGGCACCCGCGCGCCGAGCACGAAGCCCACGTTCTGCACCCGGTTCACGCCGTTGCGCGCCACGTAGACCACATCGTCGCCGTCGAGCACGGCGCAATAGGCGGCCTCGCCGACCAGCCCGGTGATGCGTTGCAGATAGGGCTGGACGGTGCGCGGCAGCCGGGCCGATTCCAGATAGCTCCAGCCCAGCCGCAGCACGCGCGGCGTGAGCCAGAACAGCTTGCCGTCGCTGGCCGCATAGCCCAGATGCACGAGCGTGAGCAGATAGCGCCGCGCGGCGGTGCGGGTGAGGCCGGCGCGCTCGGCGGCCTGGGTGGCGGTGAGGCGCGGATTGGCGTGGTCGAAGGCGGTGATGACGGCGAGGCCGTATTCGAGGCCGGCGATCCAGTCGCGCTTGTTGAGGTCGGTGGGCATCGGTGGGCAGGAACGGGCAGGGCGGCGGCGCCGGCCCAACTGCCGGCGCCGCCACCGCGCGGAATCGAGGCCGCATGATGCGCGATCAGCGCGCGTCCGGGCGCATTGGCCCGGTTGGGCGCGGGCCTGTTCCGACCGGCGGCGCGGCGTTCAGAGATCGATGACGAGCCGGGCGCTGCGGGCGCGCGAGCAGCAGGGCGTGAACTGGTCGTTCATCGCGTGTTCCTCGTCCGTCAGATAGAGGTCGCGGTGATCGGGCTCGCCGGCCAGCACGCGCGTCAGGCAGGTGCCGCACACGCCCTGTTCGCAGGACAGCATCACCTCGATGCCGGCTGCGCCGAGCGCCTGGGCCACGGTCCGGTCGGCCGGCACCGTGACCACGCGGCCGCTGCGCGCGAGTTCCACTTCGAACGCCCGGTCGCCTGCCTGCGCGGCCACCTCGGCACCAAAGAATTCGTAGTGCAGCCGGTCCTCGGGCCAGCCGGCGGCGCGCGCCGTGCCGAGCACCGCATCCATGAAGCCGCGCGGGCCGCAGACGTAGAGATGCGTGCCGGCATCGGGCCCGGCGAGCAGTTCGGCGAGGTCGGCGCGCTGCTCGGGCGGGCCGTCGTCGGCATGCAGCGCCACCCGCGCGGCGAAGGGCGCGGCGGCGATGCGTTCGCGGAAGGCCATGCGTTCGAGCGAGCGGCCGAAGTAGTGCATGCGGAAGTCGGCGCCGCGCTGCGTCAGCGCCTCGGCCATGGCCAGGATCGGCGTGACGCCGATGCCGCCGGCCAGCAGCAGGCTGCGCGCCGCGCCGGCAGCGAGCGGGAAGTGGTTGCGCGGCGCGCCGATGGTGAGCGTCGCGCCTTCGGCCACGAGCTCATGCAGCGCCTGCGAGCCGCCGCGCGAGGCAGGATCGCGCAGCACGCCGATCAGGTAGCGGTGGGTCTCGCCGGGCGGGTTGCACAGCGAGTACTGGCGCACCAGGCCATTGGGCAGATGCACGTCGATGTGCGCGCCGGCCTCGAAGGGCGGGAGGCTGGCGCCGGCCGCCGGCAGCAGCTCGAAGGAGCAGATGTCGGCCGCCTCGCTGCGCCTGCGTGCCACGCGCACCGTGAGCGTCGTCATGCCGGCACTCCGGCGCGGGCGGCCGCCTCGTCGGCCAGCATGCGGTCGAGCACGCGGCGCGCCTGCACGCCGCCGGCGTCGATGTTGAGCTTGAGCAGCGCGCGCTCGGGCCAGGCCAGCAGGTTGCGCTGCTGCGATTCGAGCATCTGCAAGTCCTCGGCAAAGATCGCGCCCTGGTTCTGCCGGATGCTGTCGGTGAGTGCCGCGTCGCCGGCCTGGAAGTGGCGCGCCAGGCCCCAGAAGTACCAGTGCGAGGTGGCGGTCTCGGGCGTGATGAAGTCGACCACGATGCCGTCGGCCTTGACCTCGGCCGGCGCGTCGAAGCCGCCCTTGCCGGCATGCGCCACGCCCACGTCGATCAGCACATGGCTGGGCGGAAAGAAGCGGCACTTCTGCCAGCGGTCGACCGGGATGTCGTCGCGCAGGCCGTTGGCGCGCAGCGCGGCCTGCCAGAACGGCGGCGGCATCACGCCATGCATGTCGCGCTCGGTGACGACCAGATTGCCGTCGACGCGTGTGGCCGGCGCGGCCTCGTCGATCTCCTTCTGGCCGATGCTGGTGGCGTGCACATAGGTCTCGTGCGTGAGGTCCATCAGGTTGTCGATCATCAGCCGGTAGTCGCACTGCACGTTGTAGATGCCGCCGCCATAGGCCCAGTCGGGCCGGTCGGCCCAGGGCAGGCGGTGGATGGTTTCCGGGTCGGCCAGTGCCGCGTCGCCGGGCCAGATCCAGATGAAGCCGTAGCGCTCCTCGACCGCAAAGCTGCGCACCGCCGGAAAGCCGCGCACCCGCTGGCCGGGCATGGCCACGGTGCGGCCGTCGCAGCCCATTTCCAGACCGTGATAGCCGCATTGCAGCCGGCCGCCGCAGACCTTGCCGAGCGACATCGGCGCGCCGCGATGCGGGCAGAAATCCTCCACCGCCGCGACCTTGCCGTCGGGCCCGCGAAAGAAGGCGATGCGCTCGCCGCAGATGGTGCGGCCAAGCGGCTTGTCGGCGGGCAGTTCGGCGGGCGTGCAGGCCACGTACCAGGCGTTCATCGGGAACATGTCGGCGTCTCTCCGGGTAGTCATTCAGTGCACGGAATGATGACTTGCGCGACCGGCTCGAAGCTCTCGGTGATTTCCCGAAGAGGCAGGCGGAATGCGGCTTTGGCGGGCCGGCGCTGCTGCGGTGCAGAATCGCCGGCTTCCCATCACCGGCAGCCCTCGCCATGTCAGATCAGCCGACCGACGCGCTCTCGATCGACCTTTACGACCAGCCCGGCCATCTGATCCGGCGCGCGCAGCAGATTGCGGTGTCGGTGTTCCACGAGACGGTCGGGCGCGACGTGACGCCGGTGCAGTACGCGATCCTGCGCATGCTCCAGGAGCGGCCCGGCATCGATCAGGTGACGCTGGCGCAGGAGGTGGCGCTCGACACCTCGACCGCCGCCGAGATCGCGGCGCGGCTCGAAGCCAAGGGCTGGATCGTGCGCGAGCTGCTGGCGCGCCGGCAGCGCCGGCTGGTGCTCACGCCCGAGGGCAGCGCGCTGCTGGCCGAGCTGGTGCCCGGCGTGCACGAGATGCAGGAGCGGCTGATGGGCAGCCTGGAGGACGACGAGCGGCGCGAGTTTTTGCGGCTGCTGCGCAAGTTCGTGCATCTCAACAACGAGCAGAGCCGGGCGCCGTTGCGGCGCAGCGAAGCCGGGCCGGCCGCGAGCGAATGACGACCGGCGCGGCGCGCCGTCAGGCCTCGGCCAGCCGGCGCCGGCCGTGCAGGCGGAATTCGGTCGGCCGCAGCCCGGTCTGCTTGCGGAAGAAGCGGCCGAAGTAGGCCTCGTCCTCGAAGCCGAGCTGGGCCGCGATCTGCTTGACGCTGAGCGACGAGTAGATCAGCTCGCGCTGGGCTTCATGCACCACGCGGCGGTTGATGACATCGAGCGACGACATGCCGAGCAGCTCGCGGCACAGGCGGGTGAGCTGGCCGGCGGTCACGCCCATCGCGGTGGCATAGGCGTCCACGCCCTTGCGCTCGCGAAAGCCCGCATCGACCAGCGCGCGGAAGCGCTCGATCTGCGCCGCCTTGCGCGAGCGCGCGCCGCCGTCGGCCGGGGCGAGCGCGCCGATGCGCGCGATCTGCACGAACAGCGCGGTCATCAGCGCCATGCCGGCGGCCACCTGCCCGGGCGCATGCACCTGGGCTTCGCGCGCGATGGCGTCGAACAGCGGCATCAGCGCATCGGCATGGCGCGAGCCGGCATCGACCGCGATCACGGCAGGCCGGCGCAGCGTGTCGAGCAACTCGGGCGCGGCGGTGCCGGCGAGCGATTCGAGCGGGCGCTGGGCCACGGTGACGACCGGCCCGTCGACATCGCGCGAGAAGTGAAAGCCATGCACCGAGCGCGCCGGCGCGACGATGAGCGTGCCCGGCTGCACCGGCCATTTGCGGCCGTCGATGAAGGCTTCGCCGCCGCCGCTGCGCACGAACAGCACCTGGATCATCGAGTCGTGCACATGCGGCTTGATCTCCCAGTTGAAGGCGCTGGAGCGCTCGGTGATGCGCTCGAAATGCACGATGGCCTGCCAGTCGGGATCGGCCGCCACGCCGTAGAGCGCGAAGTTGGGAACCTGCCGGGCGGGCGCCGGCGGTTGCGGGTTTTCAGCAGGTCGCATGCACGAATTGTCCTGTTCTTGGCTGGATTTGTCGATTTACCGACCGGCTCGCCTGACCGGATGATCGCCTCCCATTGCAGCAGCACATTCACCGGGAGACAGGACTTGAACATGCATGCACTGAGGCTTTCTCGCAGGCTCGGCCAGAGGCTGGCCGCAACCGAGGGTATGCCCGAATCGTCTGGTGTTGCCGGCGCCGTGGCCTGCGGGTTTTCCCGCGCCGGCGAGCGGGGCCGGGCATGAGTGCGGCGCTGCTGTCGGTGGTGGCCGAGGCCGACTGGCTCGGGCTGGCCGGCCGCACGATCGTGGTGACCGGCGCGGCCAGCGGCATCGGCGCGGCGGTGGCCGAGGGCGCGGCCCGGGCCGGCGCACGGGTCGCGCTGCTCGACCGCGACGCGGCCGGCGCCGAGCGGCTGGCGGCAGCGCTTGCGGCGCGCGGTCACCGGGCGCTGGCGCTGCAATGCGACATCTCGGACGAGGCCGGCGTGCTCGCCGCGGCGGCCCGCGTCGAGGCCGAACTCGGGCCGGCGGACGGGCTGGTCAACAACGCCGGCCTGCTGCGCGCCGGCGCGCTCGGCGAGGTGTCGCTGGCCGACTGGAATGCGGTGCTCGGCGTCAACCTCACCGGCTATCTGCTCTGCTCGCGCAGCTTTGGCGCGCAGATGACGGCGCGCGGCCGCGGCAGCATCGTCAACGTGGCATCGATCGCAGGCTGCCATCCGCAGACCCGCAGCGGCGCCTACAGCGCGAGCAAGGCCGGCGTGCTGCTGCTGTCGCGCCAGATGGCGGCCGAATGGGGCCCGGCCGGCGTGCGCAGCAATGCCATCTGCCCCGGAATGATCCGCACCGCGCTGTCCGAAAAGTTCTACGAGCAGCCGGGGCTGGAGCAGCGCCGCGCGGCCATCACCGCCAGCCGGCGCATCGGCCGGCCCGACGACATCGCCGAGGTCGCGCTGTTCCTGCTCAGCGACCGCGCCGGCTATGTCAACGGCGCCGAGCTGATGGTCGACGGCGGCATGAGCGCCATGCTCATGGACCTGGTGCCGCGCCCCGGCTTCAACGACAGCGCCGAACGCGCCCCGGCCGCCGCCTGACGCGGCGCCGACCTCAAACCCATCCCACGCCCCCGCTCCGGCAGCGCGTCTGCGCCGCCGGCAGGGGAGCGCTTTGCCCGGAGGAAACAGGCATGGCCAATCTCACCGACAGCAGCCTTGGGCGCCCGCTCGACTGCGACCTGCTCGTGATCGGCGCCGGCGCCGGCGGCCTCTCGACCGCCATCGTCGCCAAGAAGCACGGCCTCGACGTGATCGTCATCGAGAAGGATCGCCACTTCGGCGGCACCACCGCGTTCTCGGGCGGCGTGCTGTGGATTCCGGGCAATCCGGTCTCGGCCCGCAGCGGCGTGCGCGACAGCCGCGAAGCCGCGCTCACCTATCTGAAGAACGAAACCGGCGCGTACTACGACGCGGCGGCGGTCGAGGCCTTCCTCGATGCCGGGCCCGAAATGGTCGACTGGTTCGAGCGCGAGACCGAGGTGAAATTCATCCCCACGCTCTATCCCGACTACCACCCGACCGTGCCCGGCGGCGTCGACATCGGCCGCTCGATCCTGGCCGCGCCCTACGACATCCGCAATCTCGGCGCCGACATGGACCGGCTGCGTCCGCCGCTCCAGACCATCACCTTCATCGGGATGATGTTCAACTCGTCGAACGCGGATCTGAAGCACTTCTTCAACGCGACGAAGTCGCTGAAGTCGGCCATCTACGTCGCGAAGCGGCTGGCGGCGCATCTGAAGGAATTGGCGCTGTACCGGCGCGGCGTGCAGGTGACGAGCGGCAATGCGCTCGCGGCGCGGCTGGCCAAATCGGCGCTCGCGCTCGGCATTCCCATCCTCACCGGCACGCCGGCGCGCGAGCTGATCGTGGCCGATGGCCGCGTGACTGGCGCACTGGCGCGCGGCCCGAACGGCGACTTGCGCATCGGCGCGCGGCGCGGCGTGGTGCTGGCCAGCGGCGGCTTCTCGCACGACGTGCAGCGGTTGCGGCGCGCCTATCCGCATGTACGGCGCGGCGGCGAGCATCTGTCGCCGGTGCCCGAAGCCAATACCGGCGACGGCGCGCGGCTGGCCGAGCAGGCCGGCGGCAGGGTCGACATCCGGCTCAAGGATGCGGCGGCCTGGATGCCGGTGTCGCGCGTGCCGCTGGCGGGCGGGCGCTTCGGCGTGTTCCCGCATCTGCTCGACCGCTACAAGCCCGGGATCATCGGCGTGACGCGGCAGGGCAAGCGCTTCTGCAACGAGAGCGAGAGCTATCACGACGTGGGTGCCGCGATGATCGAGGCCTGCCGGCACGAGGCCGAGACCGCGATGTGGCTCATCTGCGATCACGCCACGATCCGCAAGTACGGCCTGGGCTTTGCCAAGCCGGCGCCGGTGCCGCTGGCCGGGCTGATCGCCAAGGGCTATCTGACCAGGGGCGCGACGCTGGCCGAACTGGGCGCCAAGGCCGGCATCGACGGCGCGGCGCTGGAAGCCACGGTGCGCGAGTACAACCTGGGCGCGGCGCAGGGCGAGGACCGCCAGTTCGGGCGCGGCAGCACGGCGTTCAACCGCTATCTGGCCGATCCGGCCAACCGGCCCAACCCCTGCGTGGCCCCGGTCGGCGCCGGCCCCTACTACGCGCTCAAGGTCGTGATGGGCGACCTCGGCAGCTTCGACGGCATCCGCACCGACACCGTGGGCCGGGTGCTGCACGACGACGGCAGCGCCATCGCCGGCCTGTACGCGGTGGGCAACGACCGCGCCAGCATGATGGGCGGCAACTATCCCGGCGCCGGCATCACGCTCGGGCCGATCATGACCTTCGGCTATCTGACGGCGCGGCACATCGCCGGCGTGCCGGAGCGCGCGGCGCCGGCGGCCCGGGTGCAGTCGCTGGCCGATGCGGCGCTCGCCGGCGCGGCCGCCAGCGCGCTCGATGCCACTGCCGCGCGGTCGGCGCAGGGGGCCGGCAATGTCGCCTAAGCCGCTCGTCGATCACCGCATCTACACCATCGTGCCGCGCCGCATGGCCGAGTTCATCGACGTGTTCGACCGGCTCGCGATGCCGATCCTGCTCGAATGCCTCGGCCATCCGCTCGGCTTTCACACCAGCCTGGTCGGGCCGCAGAACCAGTTCGTGCATCTGTGGGGCTATGACGATCTGGCCGACTTCGAGCGGCGCAGCGCACGGCGCGATGCGCATCCCGATTTCCCGGCCTATCTGCAGGCGTCGGCGCATCTGATCGTGGCGCAGGAGACGCGGCTGATCCGCGCCCTGACCCTGCCGAGCGTGAAAGGCTGGCGCGATGGACGGGCTTGATCCGGCGCCGGCAGCGGCCGGCTGCGCGCAGGACTTCGCGGGGCTGGTCGCGCTCGTGACCGGCGGCGCCGCCGGCATCGGCTGGGCCACGGCGCAAAGGCTTGCGGCTGGCGGCGCCAGCGTGGTCATCGCCGATCTCGACGGCGCGGCGGCCGAGGCGCGCGCCGCCGGGCTGGGCGCGGGGAAGGGCGCGCGCCACGCCGCCCATGCGCTCGACGTGAGCGAGCCGGCGCAGGCCGCCGCCGTGGTCGCCCGCCTGCTGCGCGACTACGGCCGGCTCGACGTGCTCATCAACAACGCCGGTCTGCCCGAGGCGCCGGCCGCCACGCTCGACCAGGAGCTCGCCGCCTTCGAGCGCGTGCTGAAGGTGAATCTGCAAGGCAGCTTCGTCATGTGCCGCGAGGCCGGCCGCGCGATGCTGGCGGCGCGCGGTGGCGCCATCGTCAACCTCGCGTCGATCGCCGGGCTGGCCGGCATCCCTACGCGCAATGCCTATGGCGCGGCCAAGGCCGGCGTGGTCGCGCTGACGCGTTCGCTGGCCTGCGAATGGGCGCATGCGGGCATCCGCGTGAACGCCGTCGCGCCCGGCTATGTGCGCACCGCGCTCGTGGCCCGGCTCGAAGCGGCGGGCGGCATCGACAGCGCCGCCATCGCCGGCCGCACGCCGCTCGGCCGGCTCGCCGGGCCCGGGGAGATTGCCGAGGCCATCGCCTTCCTCGCCTCGCCGCGCGCCAGCTACATCACCGGCGCGACGCTCGCGGTGGACGGCGGCTGGCTCGCGCTCGGCGCGCCCGATTCGGCGCTGGCCGCATTGCGCGCCGATCCGCCATCCGCCGCAGGGGAGGCCGCCAACCGCTGACGTTTCACCCATCACGACGCCGCAGCAGCGGCGCATGCCAACCCCTCGGAGGAGACAACCCCGATGTTCACGATCAACCTGTTCAACGGCCTGGTGTACGGAGCGCTGCTCATCATCATGTCGTCGGGCCTGGCGCTCATCTACGGGCTGCGGCGCGTGGTCAATTTCGCGCACGGCTCGCTCTACATGCTGGGCGCCTATCTGGGCTACAGCATCGCGACCCAGACCAGTTTCTGGGTCGCGCTCATCGCCGCGCCGCTGGTCATGGCGGCGGTCGGCGCGCTGCTCGACCGCTATGCCTTCCGGCTGCTGCAGGACCGCGATCCGCTCACGGTCGTCCTCGTCACCTTCGGCCTGCTGCTGGTCATCGAGGACTTCGTGCAGACCGTCTGGGGCAAGGACAACCTCTCGGTGCCGGCGCCCGATCTGCTCAGCGTGTCGGTCGACCTGTTCGGCACGCCGGTGCCGGCCTACCGCATGGCGGTGGTGGCGGTGGGCGCGGCGGTCGCGCTGGGACTGGTGGGCTGGTTGCGCTTCTCGCGTGCCGGGCTGTTCGTGCGCGCCGCCAGTACCGATCCGACCACCACCGCGATGCAGGGCGTGAATACCGACGCGCTCAGCGCCACGGTGGTCGCGCTGGGCACGGCGCTGGCCGGGCTGGCCGGCGTGGTGGCCGCGCCCTTCCTGTCGCTGTCGCCGGCCATGAGCAGCGATGTGCTGATCGACTCCTTCGTGGTGGTGGTGATCGGCGGGCTCGGCAGCCTCATCGGCGCCTTCGTGGCGGCGGTGCTGCTGGGCCAGGTGCAGTCGCTCGGCGCGGTCTATCTGCCCGACGCGGCGGCGGTGATTCCGTTCGCGCTGATGGTGGCCATCCTGCTCTGGCGCCCGTCGGGTCTGGCCGGCAACCGCACCTGAGGCCGCCGCTCATGTCGCTTCTCCGTTCCCGGCGCGCGCTGGCGCGCCACTCCCTTCGCATCTGAGGACGCCCCCATGTCGATCACCCGCATTTCCGCCGGCGTCGTCGCGGCGCTCGTGGCCGGTGCCGCGCTCGGCGGCAGCCTGTCGTCGGGCACCGCGCTGTCGCTGCTCACCCAGGCCAGCATCCACGCCATCTTCGCGCTCGGCGTCGGCCTGCTGCTGCGCCAGAACGGCATGGTCAGCTTCGGCCATGCCGCGTTCTTCGGCGGTGCCGGCTATGCCGTCGCCATCCTGCTGGAGCAGCAGGGCTTGCCGGCCGAGGCCGCCGTGCTGCTCGCCGTGCTCGGCATCGCCGGCTTCGCCTTCGTGCTGGCGCTGGTCGCGGTGCGCGTGCCGGGCATTGCCTTCGGCATGCTCACGCTGGCGGTCGGCCAGATGTTCTATCTGGTCGCATCGCGCACCCGTGGCCTCACGGGCGGCGCCGACGGCATGAACGTGAACTGGCCGGCCACGCTGTTCGGCATCGAGACCGCGCGGCTGCTTCAGCCCGGCATGCTGTTCCTCGTGTGCTGGACCGCGCTGGTGCTGCTGACCGGCGTGCTCGCGCTGCTGGCGCGCAGCCGCTTCGGCGCCGTGACCGAAGCCATCCGCGACAACGAGGAGCGCGCGCGTTTCATCGGCATCCGCACGCTGCTGCCGCGCGCGGCGGTGTTCGCGCTGTCGGCCGGCGTCACCGCCGTGGCCGGCGTGCTGGCGGCGCTCAACACCGGCTTCGTGTCGCCCGAGGGGCTGCACTGGAGCGTGTCGGGCGCGGCGCTGATGATGGTCATCGTGGGCGGCAGCCGCACGCTCTGGGGGCCGGCGCTCGGCGCGGTCGTCTATTTCCTGGCGCGCGACTTTCTCGGCGACTACGCCAGCCACTGGATGGCGGTGTTCGGCGTCGCGCTGATCGCGGTCATCGTCTTCTCGCCCGAGGGCATTGCCGGCGCGCTGCAACGCCTGCTGGCGCGGCGCCGCCCGGCGCCGGTGGCCGCGCTCGACAACGGCGCCGCCAGCGCCTCGGCCTCGCACTGATCCCGCCGCAACCCAAGGAGAACTTCCATGAGCGAAACCGCGCTCCAGGCCGATGGCCTGACCATCCAGTACGGCGGCGTGCGTGCCGTCGACGGCGTCTCCCTCACGCTCAAGCGGGGCGAGATTCGCGGGCTGATCGGCCCCAACGGCGCCGGCAAGTCGACCGTGATCGACGCCATCTCGGGCCGGCGCCGCGCCACCTCGGGCCGCGTCACGCTGCGCGGCGAGGACGTGTCGGCGCTCGACATCGTGCAGCGCCGCGCGCGCGGCCTGTCGCGCTCGTTCCAGCGCACCAGCATCTTTGCCCGCATGGGCGTGCGCGCGCAGGTCGAGCTGGCGGCGCATCGCATGGGCTCCGCCGACCCCGGCGCCGACGCGGCCGAGGTGCTCGGCGAACTCGAACTCGACGCGCTCGGCGACGCGGTCGCGGGCGATCTCGGTTATGGCGAGCAGCGCCGGCTCGATCTGGCGCTGGCGCTGGTCGGCAATCCGGCGGTGCTGCTGCTCGACGAGCCGATGGCCGGACTGTCGGTGAAGGAATCGCAGGATCTGGCGCGCCATCTGCGCCGCCTGACCGGCCGGCGCGAGGTGTCGGTGCTGCTGGTCGAGCATGACGTGGACGTGGTGTTCGGCATCTCGCATGCGGTCACGGTGCTGGAGCTGGGCAAGGTGATCGCGAGCGGCGATCCGGCCACGGTGCGCGCCGACCGCCGGGTGCGCGAGGCCTATCTGGGGAGCGCGGCATGACGACGGCATTGCTCGAACTCGATCGCGTCGATGCCTGCTACGGCGCGGCGCATGTGCTGCACCGGCTGAGCCTGAGCGTGCTGCCCGGCGAGCGCGTGGCGCTGATCGGCCGCAACGGCGTGGGCAAGACCACGGTCGTCAACACCGTGCTCGGACTGGCCGCGCTGCGCGGCGGGCGGGTGCGCATCGGCCGGCGCGAGCCGGCGCGGCCCCGGCCCTACATGGCCGCCAACGAGGGCGTGGCGGTGGTACCGCAGGGCCGCTGCATCGTCGCCAACCTGACGGTGGAGGAGAACCTGCTGCTCGGCTCGGCGGTGCGGCGCAAGGGGCCGTGGCAGCTCGACTCGGTGTACGCGCTGTTCCCGATCCTGCGCGAGCGCGCCCACACGCCGGGCACGGCGCTGTCGGGCGGCCAGCAGCAGATGCTCGCCATCGGCCGCGCGCTCATGGCCAACCCGGCGCTCATCCTGCTCGACGAGCCGACCGAGGGCCTGGCGCCGGTCATCGTCGACCAGCTCGCCGACATCCTCAATCGCGTGGCCGACCAGGGCACGGCGCTGCTGCTGATCGAGCAGAACCTGAGCCTGGTGATGCGCGTCGCGCGGCGCTACTACGCGCTGGCCAAGGGCGCGGTCGTGGCCGACGGCGAGGTCGCGCATGAAAGCCTCGACGCCTTGCAGCGCCACGTCATGGTCTGACGGCGGCAGCCTGCCGCCAACGCGGAGCGCGCGACACAGCGCGCCCGCATCGCTTTGCCATCCACCCGAAGGAGACAGACTTGAACCAGCCCAATCAACTGCGGCGGGCCGCGCTCGCGCTCGCCATTGCCTTGCCGCTCGCGGCCGGCGCCCAGACCAAGGAGCCGCTGCGCATCGGCGCGGTCAGCTCGCAATCGGGCGTGTTCGCCCAGCAGGGCCAGGAGACGCTGCGCGCGATCCAGTTCGCCGTGGACGAGGCCAATGCCAGGGGCGGCGTCGACGGCCATCCGGTCACGGTGCAGATCGCCGACGACGAGGGCACGCCCGAGGCCGGCCGGCGCGTGGCCGAGAAGCTGGCGCGCGACGGCAACCGCTTTCTGATCGGCGCGATCCCGTCGTCGATCTCGCTCGCCATCGGCCAGAACCTCGACCGCTGGGACGCGATGTACGTGAGCGTGCTGAGCAAGAGCGACAAGCTCACCGGCGACTCGTGCAAGCCGCGTCTGTTCCGCGCCAACCATTCCGACGCGATGGACCTGGCGATGATGGGCGAGTGGCTCAAGACCCAGAAGGAGCAGAACTTCGCGGTACTGGCGGCCGACTATGTCTGGGGCCGCGACTCGGCCGAGTTCTTCGGCAAGACCGTCAAGGCCCAGGGCAAGAGCGTGGGGCTGGAGCTGTTCGCGCCGGTCGGCACCAAGGACTTCTCGCCCTACATCGCGCAGCTGAAGGCGGCGAAACCGCAGGCGGTGTGGGTGGTGCTCACCGGCCGCGATGCGATTGCGTTTGCCAAGCAGGCGGCGGAATTCGGGCTCGGCAATTCGGTGCGCATCATCGGCCACGCCTACATCTTCGATTACCTCATCAAGGCCACCGGCAGCACCACCGAAGGCGTGTGGGGCAACATCGGCTACGGACCCGAGATCGACACGCCGATGAACAGGAGCTTCGTCGCCGGCTGGCAGAAGCAGTTCGGCCGCACGCCGACCGAGAACGAGGGTCAGGCCTACAACGGCATGCAGGTGATCTTTGCCGGCGTGCGCAAGGCCGACAGCGTGAAGCCGGCCGAGGTCGCGGCGGCGCTGCACGGCGCGAGCTTCGACACCATCTACGGCCCGGCCGTGATGCGCGCCGAGGACAACCAGCTGCTCATCCCCAACTACGTGGGCCGCGTCAAGCCGGTGGGCGGCGAACTCAAGCCGGCGATCGAGCAGCGCTTCGACCGCAGCATCGCGCCGCCGGCCTCGGACAAGTGCCGGCAGCAGCTCTGATCGGCATGGCCGCCGTGCAATGAAAACGGGCGGGGCAGCCTCGTCGAAGCCGCCCCGCCCGCATCGGGCCCGACCTGCCAGTCGGTCAGATGTCGAAGAACACCGTCTCGTTCTCGCCGCGCAGCACGATGTCGAAGCGGTACACGACTTCACCGTTGCGCAGCTCGCGCCTGGCGATCAGCGTCTTGCGGCGCACTTCCCATTCGATGCCGCGCAGCACCGGGTCGGCTTCATTCGCGGCGGCTTCGTCCTCGAAGTAGACGCGGGTGTGCAGGCCCATGTTGATGCCGCGCGCAAACACGATGAGCGCGATGTGCGGCGCCTGGGTCTTGCCTTCGCGGCCGGCCACGGCGCCCGGCTTGATGGTCTCGAAGAAGTACTCGCCGGTGTCGAAGTCGCAGCCGGTGCGGCCCCAGCCACGGAAGGTGGGGTCGATGTCCTTGGCCTGGCTGTCGCCCGGATGGTTGTACTTGCCGGCCGCATTGGCCTGCCAGATTTCGAGCAGGGCGTCGCGCACCGGCGTGCCCGAGCCGTCGATCACGCGGCCCTCAAGGCGGATGCGCTCGCCCTTGGTCGCGGGCTTGGTCAGCACATTGCCGAACTGGTTGGCAAAGATCTCGAAGCCGGCCTGATGCGGCGCGAGGCCGATGTGGACGTAGGGGCCGCCGGTCTGCGAGGCGGTCTCGGTGAAATGCACGATCTGCTGGGTCATGGCGCTATCTCCTCTCAGACGATCTTGTTTTCGAAGAAGCTGCCGCGACGGCCGCGCAGCGTGATGTCGAAGCGATAGGCGCGGCTGTCGGCTTCGATGAAGTTGCCGCGATCCTGCAACGCGATCAGGCCGCGCCGCTGTTCCTCGGTGGGGATGGTCTTGAGGATCGGGCAGTCGGGGATGAGCGTGTCGCCCTCGAAATACATCTGCGTGATCAGGCGCTGCACCCAGCCGTCGCCTTGCAGCGAGTAGTGGATGTGGGCCGGGCGCCATTCGTTAACGCGGTTGCGCCAGGGATAGGGGCCCGGCTTGATCGTGCGGTAGACGTAATGGCCGTTCTCGTCGGTCAGCATGCGGCCGCAGCCGCCAAAGTTGGGGTCGAGCGAGCCGAGGTACTGGTCCTTCTTGTGGCGGTAGCGGCCGCTGGCATTGGCCTGCCACACCTCGACCAGCGCATTGGGCACCGGGCGGCCGAACTCGTCGCGCACGAAGCCGTGCACCACGATGCGCTCGCCGATCGGCAGGCCGTCCTTGGCGAAGTTGCGGATCAGGTCGTTGTCGAGCGGGCCGAATTCCTCGGGCCGGAAGCTCGGGCCGGTGATCTCGGTCAGCGACTGGGCGTTGGAAATGAGCGCGTTGTCGGGCGAGCGCAGGATGCTCGTCTTGTAGATCGGCGTGCGTGCCGGCGCATGGGCGTCGGTGTCGCGCTGGGCAAATTCGGAATAGCGCTGGATGGCCATCTTGTCTCCTGAGGAAGGCTCGCGTGTCGCCGTCGGTGGGCGTGGACGCAAATTTAAGGAGCGCCGCGAGCGCCGTAAATTGAAGCCTCGCGCGAGCTTGCATAACCGTTCGTGTATGAAAAGGGGCAGTGCCGACGCCCCTTTGCGGTCTTCAGCTGGCCATCGGCAGGCCGACGTAGTTCTCGGCCAGCGAGGTGCGCGCCGCCGTCGAGCCGACCAGATAGTCGAGTTCGGCGCGCTGGATCGCGCGGTCGAAGTCGGTCTGCTCCGGAAAGCGGTGCAGCAGCGAGGTCATCCACCAGCTGAAGCGCTCGGCCTTCCAGATGCGCGAGAGCGCCCGCTGCGAATAGCCGTCGATGCCCTCGCTGCTGCGCTCGACAAAGAACTGCGCGATGCCGCGCGCCAGGTAGAGCACGTCGGACGCGGCCAGGTTGAGGCCCTTGGCGCCGGTGGGCGGCACGATGTGCGCCGCGTCGCCGGCCAGGAACAGATTGCCGAAGCGCATCGGCTCGGTCACGAAGCTGCGCAGCGGCGCGATGCTCTTCTCGATCGACGGGCCGGTGATGGTGGCGGCCGCAGCGGCTTCGGGCAGGCGGCGGCGGTACTCGTCCCAGAAGCGCTGGTCGCTCCAGTCCTCGACCTTGTCGTCGAGCGAGCACTGGATGTAGCAGCGCACCCGCGTCTTGCTGCGCATGCTGCTCAGCGCAAAGCCGCGCTCGCTGTTGGCGTAGATGAGTTCCTCGGTCACCGGCGGCACGTCGGCCAGGATGCCGAGCCAGCCGAAGGGGTAGACACGCTCGAAGGTCTGGATGCGGTCGGCGACGGTCTTGCGGCTGACGCCATGAAAGCCGTCGCAGCCGGCGACGAAGGCGGCGGCAATCTCATGCGTCTGGCCATCCTTCACGAATCGAACCTTGGGGCTGGCGCTGTCGATGTCGTGCAGACTGACCTGGTCGGCTTCGTACACGGTGGTCGCGCCGATGGATTCCCGCGCCGCCATCAGGTCGCGCGTCACCTCGGTCTGGCCGTAGACGACCACATGCTTGCCGATCAGCTCCTCGAAGTTGATGCGATGGCTCGCGCCGCCGAAGGCCAGCTCGATGCCGTGGTGAATCAGGCCCTCGGCATGCAGCCGCTCGGCGCAGCCGGCCTGCTCCAGCGCCTCGACACAGACGCTTTCCAGCACGCCGGCGCGGATGCGGCCCAGGATGTAGTCGGGGTCGCGCTGCTCGACGATGATGTTGTCGATGCCGGCCTTGGCGAGCAGCTGGCCGAGCAGCAGGCCCGAGGGGCCGGCGCCGACGATGGCGACCTGGGTGGTGTGGTTCATGTCGCGTCTCCATGAATGGATGTGTTGGAACGCGCAGGCTAGGCAGCCGCGCCCGTCGGGCCAATGGACGGGCCGAACCATGAATTGAGCAAATCGAACATCGAGGGTTTTCACCGAAGTGGCGCGCGGCCATCGCGTGCTGCACTCGGGCGATGAACGCCATCCCGATTTACGCGCTGTACAAGAGTGCCGACGACGAGCGCCTGACCGAGCCCTTCCACTGCGAATCCATCGCTTCGCGCAGCCGGCTGCACGACTGGGAGATCAAGCCGCATCGGCACGATCACTTCCTGCAACTGCTCTATCTGCGGCGCGGTTCGGCCGAGGCCACGCTCGACGGCGAGCCGGTGGCGCTGCCAGCCAGCTCGGCGCTGTTCGTGCCGGCCCGCGTGGTGCATGGCTTCGTGTTCTCGCGCGATGTGGATGGCGTGATCGTCACGCTCGACGAGCGCTATGTGCAGAGTCTGCTGGCTGCGCTGCCCGAGGTGGCGGCGCGCTACGAACGGCCGCGCCGGCTGCTGCTGCGCGGCAGCCAGCCCGATGCGCGCAACCTGCGCACCGCGCTCGAAGGGCTGGTCGCCGAGATGGACGGCAACGGCGGCTGGCGCGCGGCGGCCATCGCGGCGCTGCTGCCGCTGGCGCTGCTGTGGGGCGCGCGACTCGGCGGCGATGTGCCGGCGGCGCTGGCCGGCGACGGCAGCGGCGACCCGGCCGAGCGCCATTACCGCCGCTTCGTCGATGCGCTCGACCGGCGCTACCGCGAGCGGCTCGGCGTGAGCGAGTACGCGGCGGAACTCGGCATCACGCCGACCCACCTCAACCGCATCTGCAAGCAGAAGGCCGGGCGGCCGGCGCTCGACTGCATCCGCGCGCGCACGCTGGTCGAGGCCCAGCGCGATCTCATCTACACGACGCTCGGCATCAAGCACATCGCGCTGACGCTGGGGTTTGCCGATGCGGGTTACTTCACGCGGTTTTTTGTCGCGGCCTGCGGGCAGACGCCGGGGGCGTTCCGGCGCGCGGCGCGGGCGCGGCTGCGCGGGGCGGCGGCGGCTTGAGGCCCGACGCGCCGACGCTGCCGGCCGTCAGACCAGCATCCGCCCGAACTCATCCGCCGCCTCGCGCAGCAGCGGCAGCAGCCGGGTTTCCAGCTCGGCCACCGAGCGCCGCGAGGTGAGGGTGCCGATGTTGAGCGCCGCCGCCACCTGGCCGCGCCGGTCGCGCACCGGCACCGCGATCGAGCGCAGGCCCACTTCCAGCTCCTGATCGTTGACCGCATAGCCCTGGGCGCCGACCAGCGCGATCTCCTCGCGCAGCTTGTCGGCGGTGGCGAGCGTGCGCGAGGTGCGACGCACGAACTCGCCTTCGGCCAGATAGGCGTCGAGTCGCTCGGGCGGCAGCGCGGCCAGCAGCACCCGGCCCATCGAGGTGCAGTAGGCCGGCAGCCGGCTGCCGAGACCCAGGTCGATCGACATGATCCGGTCGCCGCCCTTGGAGCGCGCCACATAGGCGATCTCGCGGCCTTCGAGCGTGGCGACCGAGCAGGATTCGCCGGTGCGCGCGGCCAGCTTGTCGAGCACGCCCGGTGCCAGCGCCACCAGCGGCGACGAACTGAGATAGGCATGGCCCAGCGCCAGCACCTTGGGCGTGAGCTTGAAATGCTTGCCGTCCTCGCAGCCGGCAAAGCCGAGCACTGCAAGCGTGTGCAGACAGCGCCGCACCGCCGCGCGCGACAGCCCGGTGCGATGGCTGAGCTGGGCGCAGGTGAGGGCGCGCTGCTGGTCGTCGAAGGCCATCAGCACCGCCAGACCGCGCGCCAGCGAGGTCATGAAGTCGGGGTCGCCGGCATGGGCGCCGGCATCGGCCGCGCGACGGTCGAGCAAGGTGGCGGGCTGGGCTGGGATCACGGGCGGAAGCGGGAGTTCGTCTGGCTGCATGGAAGCGCGGGGATCGATGACAGGCGCACAGCTTAAGCCCGGATGGTTCGATTAACGGAATAAGCGTTCGATTATCGAACTTCCAGGCTTGCTGGCGCTGCATTGCGCTGCCCAGTCTTCCTAGACTCCGTCGCACCGCTCACCGCACCGCACGTTCGCTGATCGAACCACCGGACGGGCGGATCAAGGAGACAGATCGATGATCGACAAGACCCTGGCCTCGCCCGAAGCGGCGCTGGCCGATGTATTCGACGGCGCCACCGTGATGATCGGCGGCTTCGGCACCGCCGGCCAGCCGGCCGAGCTGATCGACGCCCTCATCGCGCAGGGCGCCAAGGACCTGACCGTCGTCAACAACAACGCCGGCAATGGCGACTTCGGCCTGGCCGCGCTGCTCAAGGCGCGCCGCGTGCGCAAGATCGTCTGCTCGTTCCCGCGCCAGTCCGACAGCCAGGTGTTCGACGCGCTCTACCGCGCCGGCGACATCGAGCTTGAGCTGGTGCCGCAGGGAAACCTGGCGGTACGCATCCAGGCGGCGGGCGCCGGGCTTGGCGGCGTGTTCACGCCGACCGGCTTCGGCACGCTGCTGGCCGAGGGCAAGGAAACCCGCGAGATCGACGGCCGCAACTACGTGCTGGAGTACCCGATCAAGGCCGACTTCGCGCTCATCAAGGCGCTCAAGGGCGACCGCTGGGGCAACCTGGTCTATCGCAAGGCGGCGCGCAACTTCGGTCCGATCATGGCCCAGGCCGCCAAGGTGACGGTGGCGCAAGTGGCCGAGGTGGTCGGGCTCGGCGAGCTCGATCCGGAAAACATCGTGACGCCGGGCATCTTCGTCCAGCGCGTCGTGCGCGTCTGAACCAGCGGGAGACATCGATGGCGAACTACACCCGACTCAACCGCGACCAGATGGCGCAGCGCGTGGCGCGCGACATCCACGAAGGCGCCTACGTCAACCTCGGCATCGGCCTGCCGACGCGCGTGGCCAACTATCTGCCGGCCGACCGCGAGATCTTTCTGCACAGCGAGAACGGCATCCTCGGCATGGGCCCGGCGCCGGCCAAGGGCGAGGAAGACCCCGAGCTCATCAACGCAGGCAAGGAGCCGGTGACGCTGCTGACCGGCGGCTGCTTTTTCCATCACGGCGACTCGTTCGCGATGATGCGCGGCGGCCATCTCGACATCTGCGTGCTCGGCGCCTTCCAGGTGTCGGCCAAGGGCGACCTCGCCAACTGGCACACCGGCGCGCCCGACGCCATCCCCGCCGTCGGCGGCGCGATGGACCTGGCGATCGGCGCAAAACAGGTATTCGTGATGATGGAATTGCTCACCAAGGGCGGCGAAAGCAAGTTCGTCCAGGCGTGCAGCTATCCGGTCACCGGCATCGATTGCGTGAACCGGCTCTACACCGATCTGGCCGTGTTCGACATCACGAAGGACGGCCCGGTCGTCATCGAGATCGTCGACGGCCTCGGCTTCGACGAATTGCAAACGCTGGTCGGCCTGCCGCTGCGCGCCGCCGCCTGAAGGAGAGACGAATGGAACAGGCCTACATCTGCGACGCGATCCGCACCCCCTTCGGCCGCTACGGCGGCAGCCTTGCCACGGTGCGCGCCGACGACCTCGGCGCGGTGCCGATCAAGGCGCTGATCGAGCGCAACCCGGGCGTGGACTGGGCGGCGGTGGACGACGTGATCTACGGCTGCGCCAATCAGGCCGGCGAGGACAACCGCAATGTCGGCCGCATGGCGCTGCTGCTCGCCGGCCTGCCGGCGGAAGTGCCGGGCAATACCGTCAACCGCCTGTGCGGATCGAGCCTCGACGCCATCGGCATTGCCGGTCGCTCGATCAAGAGCGGCGAAGTCGGCCTGCTGATCGCCGGCGGCGTGGAAAGCATGAGCCGCGCGCCCTTCGTGATGGGCAAGGCCGACTCGGCCTATTCGCGCAGCGCAAAGATCGAGGACACGACCATCGGCTGGCGCTTCGTCAATCCGCTGATGAAGGCCAAGTACGGCGTCGATTCGATGCCCGAAACCGCCGAGAACGTGGCGACCGATTTCAAGGTGAACCGCGAGGATCAGGACGCCTTCGCGCTGCGCAGCCAGAAGCGCGCCGCCGCCGCGCAGGCCGCCGGCCGGCTGGCCGAGGAGATCGTGCCGGTGTCGATCCCGCAGAAGAAGGGCGATGCGCTGATCGTGACCGCCGACGAGCATCTGCGGCCGGAAACCACGCTCGCCGCGCTGGCCAAGCTCAAGGGCGTCGTGCGCCCGGACGGCACGGTCACCGCCGGCAACGCCTCGGGCGTGAACGACGGCGCCGCCGCGCTGCTGATCGCCAACGAGAGCAGCGCCGCACGCTTCGGCCTCAAGCCGCGTGCCCGCATCGTGGCCAGCGCCACCGCCGGCGTGCCGCCGCGCATCATGGGTTTCGGCCCGGCGCCGGCCATCACCAAGGTGCTGGCCAAGGCCGGGCTCACGCTCGACCAGATCGACGTGATCGAGCTGAACGAGGCCTTCGCATCGCAAGGTCTGGCCGTGACGCGCGCGCACCACCTGGCCGACGACGACGCCCGCGTGAACCCGAACGGCGGCGCCATCGCGCTCGGCCATCCGCTCGGCGCGAGCGGCGCCCGGCTGGTGATCGCGGCGCTGCATCAGCTCGAACGCAGCGGCGGCCGCTATGCGCTGTGCACCATGTGCATTGGCGTCGGCCAGGGCATTGCCGTCATCATCGAACGCGTCTGATCGACCCGAGCCGCCGCCATGAGCCTGCTGTACGACCCGCTGTTCACCACCGACCGCTTCGCCGAACTGTTCAGCGACCGCACGACCTTCCAGCGCATGCTCGATGTGGAGGCGGCGCTGGCGCGCGCCGAGGCGGCGGTGGGCGTCATCCCGGCCGGCGCGGCGGCGGCCATCGCGGCGCATTGCGATGCCGCGTGGTTCGACCTCGACGCGATCGGCCGCGCGGCCGGGCTGGCCGGCAATGTGGCCATCCCGCTGGTCAAGGCGCTCACCGCCAAGGTCAAGGCCGCCGATGCCGAGGCCGCGCGCTTCGTGCACTGGGGCGCGACCAGCCAGGACGTGATCGACACCGGCCTGGTGCTGCAACTGCGCGCGGCGCTCGACCTGCTCGACGCCGATCTGCTGCGCCTGCTCGATGCCACCGCGCAGCTGGCGCGCGCCCATCGCGCCACGCCGATGATGGGCCGCACCTGGCTGCAACAGGCGCTGCCGACCACCTTCGGGCTGAAGGTCGCGGGCTGGCACGACGCGCTGTTGCGCCATCGCGAACGGCTGGCCGAGCTGCGGCCGCGCGTGCTGGTGGCGCAGTTCGGCGGCGCAGCCGGCACGCTGGCCTCGCTGGGCGAGCAGGGCGCGCTGGTGGCCGACCGGCTCGCGAGCGAGCTGGGCCTGGGCGTGGCGGCGCTGCCCTGGCATGGCCAGCGCGACCGCGTGGTCGAGGTGGCCGGCTTCGCTGCGCTGCTGACCGGCACGCTCGGCAAGCTGGCGCGCGACTGGTCGCTACTGATGCAGACCGAAATCGGCGAGGTGTTCGAGCCGGCTGCGGAAGGCAAGGGCGGGTCATCGACCATGCCGCACAAGCGCAATCCGGTCGGTGCGGCGGTGGTGCTGCATGCGGCTAATCGCGCGCCGGCGCTGGTGGCTGGGCTGTATGCGGCGATGGTGCAGGAGCATGAACGCGGCCTGGGCGGCTGGCATGCCGAATGGCAGCCGCTGGCCGAGCTGCTGCAACTTGCCGGCGGCGCGCTGTCGCGCTGCTGCGAGACCGTGGCCGGCCTCGAAGTGGACACCGCCCGCATGCGCGCCAACATCGACATCACGCGCGGCCTGGTCATGGCCGAGGCGGTGATGATGGCGCTCGGCGCTCAGCTCGGCCGGCTCGCGGCGCATGAGCGCGTCGAGCACGCCTGCAAGCAGGCGGTCGCCGAGGGCCGCCATCTGCGCGAGGTGCTCGGCGCCGACGATTTCATCGCCGCCCGTCTCACGCCAGAACAGCTCGATGCGCTGTTCGACCCCTGCGGCTATCTCGGCTCGGCCGACGCCTTCGTGGCGCGCGCGCTGGCCCAGGACGGCAAGCGCGATCTCTGACTTTCAACGGACAACGACATGCCCTTCATCGATCACGCGGGCCTGCGCCTGCACTACCGGCTCGACGGCCCGGCCGGTGCGCCGGTCGTCGTGTTCTCCAACTCGCTCGGCACCACGCTCGACATGTGGGATGCGCAGGCGGCGGCGCTCGCCGGCCAGTGGCGCGTGCTGCGCTACGACACGCGCGGCCACGGCCAGTCGGCGACCGCCGGCGGCACGTCGCTCGCCGATCTGGGTGGCGATGTCGTCGCGCTGCTCGACGCGCTCGGCATCGCACGCGCGAGCTTCGTCGGCATCTCGATGGGCGGCATCACCGGGCAATGGCTCGGCGTGAATGCCCGCCAGCGCCTGGACAAGCTGGTGGTCTGCAACACCGCCGCCAAGATCGGCGAGGCCAGCGGCTGGGCCGCGCGCGCCGCACTGGTGCGCGAGCAGGGCATGGCGCCGGTCGCGGCCAGCGCCACCGGCCGCTGGTTTACCGAAGGCTTCGTCGCGAGCGGCGACGCGGTGATCGCCAAGACCATCGCCCAGCTCGCCGGCACCGATGCCGAGGGTTACGCGCAATGCTGCGAAGCCCTGGCCCTCGCCGATCTGCGCGAGCACCTCGACCACATCGCCGTGCCCACGCTGGTGATTGCCGGCAGCGCCGATCCGGTCACGACCGTGGCCGATGCCGAGTTCATCGCTGCCCGCGTGCCCGGTGCGCAACTGGTGGCGCTGCCGGCCTCGCACCTGTCGGCCATCGAGGCCGCCGACGACTTCAACCGCGCGCTCGACGCCTTCCTGCGCGCCTGACCGGAGACCACGATGGACGAACGCGACCGCTACGACCAGGGTATGACCACGCGCCGCGGCGTGCTCGGCGATGCCCATGTCGACCGCACGCTCACCAGGCGCAACGGCTTCAACGAGGAGTTCCAGGACTTCATCACCCGCTACGCCTGGGGCGAGATCTGGTCGCGGCCGGGGCTGCCGAAGCACACGCGCAGCCTCGTGACCATCGCGATGCTGGTCGCGCTCAACCGCGAGGACGAGCTGAAGATGCATCTGCGCGCCTGCTTCAACAACGGCGTCACGCGCGACGAGCTGAAGGAGCTGCTGATGCACACCGCGCTCTATGCCGGCCTGCCGGCCGCCAACGGCGCCATCCATCTGGCCGAGGCGGTGTTTGCGGAGATCGACGCCGCCGGTCGATGATCGCCGCCTCGGCAATCCCCGGCTGCATTTCATGGCGCGTCACGATCCCATCCTCGGCCGGCTGCGGCTCAGGCAGCTGCAATGCTTTCTGACGGTGGTGCGGCACGGCCATCTCGGCAATGCCGCCGAGGCGCTGGCGATCAGCCAGCCGGCCGTCACCAAGACCCTCAACGAGCTTGAGGAAACCCTCGGCGTCAAGCTGCTCGACAGGGGCCGCCACGGCGCCAAATTGACGCCCGAGGGCGCGATCTTCCTGCGCCATGCCGAGGCCAGCACCGGCGCGCTCCAGCTCGCCATCGATGCGCTCGGCCGCGCCGACGAGGATGCGCCGCTGCTGCTCGGCGCGCTGCCGACGCTCGCCTCCACCTTCGTCGCGCGTCTGCTCGCCGGCCTGCGCGCCGAGCGGCCGCATGCCACGGTGCGCGTCATCACCGATGCCAACGACGCGCTGCTCGACCGGCTGCGCCGGCGCGAACTCGATGTGGTGATCGGCCGGCTCGCCGATCCGGCGCGCATGTTCGGCCTGATCTTCGAGCCGCTGTTCGCCGAGAACATGCTGCTGGTCGCCGCGCCCGGCCATCCGGTGCTGACCACGCTCGCGGCCGATCCGGCCTCGCTTGGCGAGCATCCGCTGGTGCTGGCGCCGCCCGACACGCTGCTGCGCCATTCGGCCGACAGCTTCTTTGCGCGGCTCGGCGTCACGCCGGCCGGCGGACTGGTCGAGACGCTGGCCGATTCGCTCGCGCTGGCGCTGGTGCGCGATGCCGGCCATCTGTGGTTCACCGCCAGCAGTGCCGCGCGCCGCGCCATCGAGCTGGGCGAGGCGGTGGCGCTGCCGTTCGCCATCCCGAGCAAGGAGCCGGTCGGGCTGCTGCTGCGCACCGAGGGCCCGACCTCGCCGGCGGTGCAGGCGCTGGTCGGCGTGGCGCGCGCCGGCTGAGGCGGGCGGCGCAGCCCTGCCGGGCGCGCCGGTCGAGGCGCGGGACGCTCGTCCGCAGATCGCACACAGCGTCCGGTCACCGCACGGGGACAACCCTCGATGTTCGATCGTTGAAGTTTCCTGTTCGACTTGTGCATGGTCGCCACCCATCCGGCTGCCAAGACTGCGGCGACGCGCACATCGCATGCGCACCGTGACAACCACCGAGACAGCGCCATGACCATTTCCGCCCGGGTCGATGTCCAGGACTTCCTGGATCGCCATCCGTTTTCCCCGTTCCAGTGGGGCGTGTTCGCGCTCTGCTTCCTCGTCGTGCTGCTCGACGGCTTCGACACCGCCGCCATCGGCTACATCGCGCCCTCGCTCATCAAGGAATGGGGCGTGACCAAGCCGGCGCTGGCGCCGGTGCTCAGCGCCGCGCTGTTCGGGCTGGCGGCCGGCGCGCTGTCGGCCGGGCCGCTGGCCGACCGCTTCGGCCGGCGCGCGGTGCTGATCGGCTCGGTCGCGCTGTTCGGCATTGCCTGCGCGGCGTCGTCGCAGGCAGGCGACCTCGGCGCGCTGACCGCGTTCCGCTTCGTCACGGGTCTTGGCCTGGGCGCCGCCATGCCCAACGCGGTCACGCTGATGAGCGAGTTCTGCCCCGGCCAGCGCCGCTCGACGCTGACCAACGCCATGTTCTGCGGCTTCCCGCTTGGCGCGGCTTTCGGCGGTTTTCTGGCGGCCTGGATGATCCCGATCTGGGGCTGGCGCAGCGTGCTGGTGCTCGGCGGCATCGCACCGCTGCTGCTGGTGGCGGCGATGCTGCTGATGCTGCCGGAGTCGGTGCGCTACCTGGTCGCCAAGGGCCGGCCGGTCGAGCGCATTCGCGCGGTGCTGGCCCGCGTGTCGGCCGAGGCCGCGAATGCTGCCAGCTTCGTGCTGAGCGAGAAGGCGCCCGCCACCGACGCCAGGAGCGGCGCCGGCGTGGTGCTGTCGCCGGCCTATCGGGTCGGCTCGGCGATGCTGTGGCTGGCCTATTTCATGGGGCTGGTCATCTTCTATGCGCTCATCAACTGGATGCCGATCCTGTTCAAGGACGCCGGCCTTGCGCCCAAGGACGCCACGCTGATCGCGGCGCTGTTCCCGCTCGGCGGCGTGGGCGCGGTGGCCTTTGGCTGGCTGATGGACCGCTTCAATCCCAACCGCATCATTGCCATCGGCTTTGGCCTGACGGCGGTGGCGATCTGGGGCATCGGCCAGTCGGTCGGCAGCGTCGCCACGCTGGTGGTGGTGGTGTTCGTGGCCGGCACGCTGATGAACACCGCGCAATCGTCGCTGCCGGCGCTGGCGGCGGCCTTCTACCCGACGCAGGGCCGCGCGACCGGCGTGGCCTGGATGCTCGGCATCGGGCGCTTCGGCGGCATTGCCGGGTCGTTCCTCGTGGCCGAGGCGCAGCGGCAGCAGCTCGGCTTTGGGCCCACGTTCACGCTGCTGGCGATTCCGGGCGTGATCGCGATGGCGGCGCTGCTGGTCAAGCAGGCGGCGCGGCCGGATCAGGGGCTGGGCGTGCCGGCGGGGGTGACGGGGCATTGAGCTGCGGCGCGGCGGGCCGGACCCTGTCGGCCCGCCGCAAGCCACGACAGATTCAGGCGGCCAGCCGCGCCGCCAGCTTGCGCGCAGTCCCGCTCGCAAAGGCTTGCAGGCGCTCGGCGAGCACCCGCTCGGTGGGCGACAACTGCGGCGCAATCTGCGCCACCGCCTGAGCCATTGCCGCCGGCACCCGCTGCGCCATCGCCGCCGCGAGCCTGACGACGAATGCCGGTTTCATGCCCAGCTCGCGCGCCATCGCTTCCAGCTCGGGCCGGCCGATCTCGCCGGGCAGCAGCCTGCCGCCGACCGCAAACGCGAACTCCTTCGACAGCCCCGGATAGAGCTGCGTGCACATCAGGTCGTAGAACGGCGTGAGCGTGGTTCGGCGGTCGGCGGCGATGTAGAGCGACAGGTTCTTGGCGTGGCTGTCGTTGTTGCCCACGCACAGGTTGAACACGATCCACTCGACCAGCCGCCGCAGATCGACGGCCGGTTGCGAGCTGTACCGGCGAATGAGGTCGGCGCAGGCAACGATTCCCGGGCCGCCTTCCTTCTCGTACTTGCGGTCCGAGACCGTGCCGCTGAGCTGGCAGAAGTCGTACTGGCGCAGCCGGCCCAGGCGGCCGTCGGCCAGCGCAATCCGGTCGAAGCGGCGCACGACGCAGGCATGGGTCGCCGGCTCGAAGAACACCTCCGCGGTCGGCAGCCCGCAATGCGCGGCGGCGCGCATCACCAGGGTTTCGTTGGCAGCCGAGGCCCACACCTTGTCGAGCCGGCGGATGTCGGGCTTGAGGATGTGCGTGGACGGCGAGGTGCCGAGCGGCAGGCGCGGCAGGCCGTCGTCGAACAGCGCGATGCCGGTCTTGTCCTGCGCGCCAGCCAGCGAAATGCGCGCGTTGTCGCCCATCAGGTCGAGCGCGGCGGCCGGGCCACTGCGCAGGCGCTCGGCAAGCGCGGCCCAGCTCGTGGCCTCGTAGCTCGGCGGCTGGGGCGTCTGGCCGCCGGGCAGCAGGACAAAGCCACCGGCGGTATCGCCCGCCACTTCAAGCAGCAGCGAGAACAGCGTCGAGGCGTGGCGCTGGTCGGCGAGATAGGCGCGCAGCTCGCCCTCGGGCAGCAGGTTCTCGAAGCAGGCCTGCACCGCCGCCGACGCCTGCGGCCCCACCATGAGCGGAATGGCGGCGAGCGGCCACGGCGCGGGCCGGGCAAGCCAGCCGGGCGCGTACTCGAAGACCAGCGGCGCGGCATCGGCGAGGCTGCCGACAAGGTCGTCGCCGCAATACACGTCGAGCCGGTCGGGACGCATGGCGCGGCTCACGGCAGGCGCGGCGTGCGCGGCCGCAGCACCAGCTCAAGCCCGAGCAGGTCCATCACGTCGAGCACCTTTTGCAGCTGGACCGTGGGCTTGCCGTTCTCCAGCTCGACAAGAAAGCGGTTGCCGATCCCGCCCAGCCCGGCGATGTCGGCCTGGGTGAGCGCGAGCCGCTTGCGCTGGCTGCGGACGGCGTCGCCCACTTCGGCGGCGGAGCGCACGACCAGCTCGGTTGCGGCATTCCCGAGCGGTAAGTTTTCGCTGCTCATGAGGCTGATCCTCGCCATTGATTACCGAGCGGTAATTATGCGACCCAGATATCCCGCAAAGCGCCAAAAACTTCCCGCTCGGTAATGCCGCATGGCCCGGTCATGCTGTCCGCCATGCGCAAGCCGGCGGAATTGCGCTATTGAAGCCGGCCCGCCTCGCCACTCAAAGCGCCCCATGACCACCACCGTTGCGATCTACCTCTTCCCCGAAGTCGAAGTGCTCGACTTCGCCGGCCCCTACGAGGTCTTCACCACCGCCACCCGGGTCGCGCGCAAGCTCGATCCGGCCGCGCCCGAGCCCTTCACCGTCTACACCGTGGCGCGCGAGCCCAGGCCGGTGCAGGCCCGCGCCGGCCTGTTCGTGATGCCCGACGCCACCTTCGACAGCCATCCGCCGGCCGAGCTGCTGATCGTGCCGGGCGGCGTGGTCACGACCGAACTGCAACGCCCCGAGGTCATCGACTGGCTGCGCCGCATCGCTGCCGGCGCCGCCATCACCGCCTCGGTCTGCACCGGCGCCTTTCTGCTCGCGCGCGCCGGGCTGCTGGCCGGCCGCGCCTGCACCACGCACTGGGAAGACATCGCCGACCTGCGCGCCATGTTCCCCGGCCTCGACGTGCGCGAAGGCCGGCGCTGGATCGACGAGGGCAGCATCGTCAGCTCGGCCGGCATCTCCGCCGGCATCGACATGAGCCTGCATCTGGTCGAGCGGCTCGCCGGCCGCGACCTGGCGCTGGCCACCGCGCGCCAGATGGACATCGACTGGCACGAGGACGCCTGACGCATGCAGATCGCGTCTGCCACGCTCGCCGATCTCGACTGCGTCGCCGCGCTGTTCGACGCCTACCGCCAGTTCTACGAGCAGCCCGCCGACGTGGCGCTCGCGCGCAGCTTCATCGAGGCGCGCATGCGGCGCGGCGAATCGCTCGTGCTGCTGGCGCGCGCCGACGACGGTGCGGCGCTCGGCTTCGTCCAGCTCTATCCCGGCTTCTGCTCGATCGAGGCGGCGCCGATCCGCGTGCTCTACGACTTGTTCGTGCAGCCGGCTGCGCGCCGCGCCGGCGTGGGCCGCGCGCTGCTGCTGGCCGCCGAGGCGCAGGCGCGCGCCGACGGCATCGCGCGGCTCGACCTGACCACGGCGCGCAGCAATCTCAAGGCGCAGGCGCTGTACGAGTCGCTCGGCTGGGTGCAGGACCGGGTCTATCTGGCCTACAACCGGCACATCAGGGGCTGAGCGGCGCCGGGTCGGCGAGCAGCTCGCGCAATAGCGTCGCCACATGCTGCACGGCGGCATCGCCGTCGCGCCGCGCATGCCAGGCCAGTGCCAGCGCAAAGCCGTCCACCGGCAGCGGCGGCGCAAAGCTCGCGAAGCGGTCGGCCTCGCTCGCGCCCAGGCAGCGCGACGGCAGCAGCCCGATCAGGTCGCTGCGTTCCAGCAGCGCCAGCGCGGCCAGAAAACTCGGCACCACCGCACCCACGCGCCGCGTGCGGCCGCTGGCCAGCAGCGCATCGTCGAGCGCGCCGCGCGTGTCGCCGTGGCTCGACACCAGCACATGCGGATGCGCGAGCCAGGCGTCGAGCCCGAAGTCGCGCGCCGCCGGATGGTCGCGCCGCATCGCCACCACATAGCGCTCGTGCAGCAGCTCCAGCCGGCGCAGCCGGCCGCTGGCGGGTGGCAGCACCGACAGCGCCAGATCGAGCCCGCCGTCGTCGAGCTGGCGCAGCAGATCGCCGCCGCCCTGCCACGGCAGGCAGACGATGCACAGCCCCGGCGCCGTGACTTGCAGCCGCGCCAGCAGCGCCGGCAGCAGGCGCGCGACCAGCGCATCGGCCAGCCCGATGCGCACCGTGGCCGCAAGGGCTTGCAGGCTCGGCGGCGCCGGATCGAGCAGCTGCTGCACGGCGGCCAGCGCCTCCTTCACCGGCGCGCGCAATGCCTGCGCGCGTGGCGTGAGCGTCATGCGCGCGCCGTTGCGCACCAGCAGCAGGTCGTCGAACAGCGCCCGGCAGCGTTCGAGCGCGGCGCTGGTGGCGGGCTGGGACAGCGCCAGCCGGTCGGCCGCGCGCGTGACATGGGCTTCGTCGAGCAGCGCGTCGAGCACCACCAGCAAATTGAGGTCGATCGAGCGGAGATTCATGCGCTCGATGATTTCATATCCATGCAATCCATTGGACCGATGACGTGGCCACCGCGAGCATGGGCTGCGCCTTCGGGATGCACGCATTTCGCGCCGCGTCCGCCGGGGGCCTTCGCCAGGAAACCGCCATGTCCAGCACGCTCGTCCTCGTCTTCCATCCGCGCCTTGCCGACTCGCGCGCCAACCGGGCGTTGATGAACGCCGCCGCCGGCATCGACGGCGCGAGCGTGGTCGACATGGCGGCCGACTGTCCCGACGGCCGGATCGATGCCGACCGCGCGGTCGCGCGGCTGCTCGCGGCCGACCGCGTCGTGCTCCAGTTTCCGTTGCAGTGGTACAGCGCGCCGGCCTTGCTGCGCGCCTGGCAGGACGAGGTGCTGACGCGGATGTTCTATGTGCGCGCCGAGGAGGGCGCGCGGCTCGCGGGCCGGGCGCTGCGGCTGGCGGTCACGGCCGGCAACGTGCCCGAGGCGTATTGCGCCGACGGCGTGAACGGCTTCGCGCTCGACCAGTTGCTGCTGCCGTTCGCGGCCACCGCGCGCCGCTGCGGGCTGGCCTATGCCGAGCCCTTCGTGCTGTACGGCGCCGGCCGGCTCGACGATGCCGAGCTGGCGGCGGCCGGCATGCGTTATCGCCGGACGCTTGAGGCGTGGATTGCCGCCACCCCGGCCAGCCGCGAACTTGCATGAGGCACCGCGTAGCGCAGACGTGGATCGGCAGGACTAGCTGGCGCTGGTCGGCTCGGTTGTCTCGGCCTTCGGCCTGACGCTGGCCCAGAAGGCGCCGTTCGCCTGCGTCAGCACGAGGTCGGTGTAGGTGCGGACCATGTCCGACAGCGTGGAATGGCCCAGCGCCTTGGGCGAGAACGCCGGGTCGGTGCGCTTCATGTACTGGCCGAGCGCACCGAGGCGTACGCGGCCACCCATTCCCGCCGCCCAAGACCCGACGGCATCATTCGGCCCCGCCAACCCGTCCTCGCGCCCGATGATCCACTTCACCACCCAAGGCATCACCTTCCAGCTGCGCGCTGCCGCCATCCTGGTCAACCGCGACCGCGTGCTGCTGCATCGCGCGCTCGGCGACGATTTCTGGACCCTGCCGGGCGGCCGGGTCGAGCCGGGCGAGGACAGCGAGGCGGCGCTGCGGCGCGAGCTGCTGGAGGAGCTGGGCGCCACGGTCGGCGCAGCGCGGCTGGTGCATGTGGTCGAGGGCTTCTTCGACACCGCCGCCGGACCGCTGCATGAGCTGGCGCTGCACTACCTGGTGCCGCTGGCCGACGATTCGGCGCTGGCGATGCAGACCGGGCCGTTCGCCGGCATCGAGACGGACAAGCGGCTGGAATTCCGCTGGTTCGCGCTCGACGGGCTGGCCGGCGAGAACGTCTGGCCGCTGCTGCTGCGCCAGGGCCGGGCCGCGCTCGGCGATGGCGTGCTGCATGCGGTCGAGCGCGCCGGCTGAATGCAACCGGCCCGGCGCGGCATGCAGCCGCCTGCCGTCCTCAGTCGGGCGAGAGCAGCGCAGTCAGTGCGCGTCGCATGCTGGCCGCCAGCGCCGCCCGGTCGAGCCCGGGATTGCGCACCGAGCGGATGGTCAGGCCGTCGAACAGCGCCGCCATCGCCTCGACCCGGCCGTCGATCTCGGCCTGCGGCAGCTCGGGCCCGAGCGTGAGCCGCAGCAGCGCCGTGAATTGCGTCATCGAATGCGCATCGGCGGCACGCACCAGCGCAGCCACGCGCTCGTTGCGGCCGGCCTCGGCGCACAGCTCCAGTTGCAGCCGGGTTTCCCGCTCGTCGAGGCAGTCGGTCATGGCCTGATCGACCTCGTCCAGCATGGCCTCGCGCAGATTGCCGGCGGCGGTCAGGCGCGCCAGCACTTCCTGCATGTCGTGCAGGCCGCGCTCGACGATGGCCGCGACGATGGCTTCCTTGTTCTCGAAGTAGTTGTAGATGTGGCCGGCGCTCATGCCGGCGGTCTTCGAGATCTGGGCGATGCTGGCCGCATGAAAGCCGTGGCGCCGAAAGCATTCGGCCGCCGCGTCGAGGATCTGGCTGCGGCGCAGCCGGGCCCGGTCGCTGTCGGCGTCGGGGCTGGACATGGCGTCTCCTGGATTGAGGTGAGGGGCGCGGACCTTAGCCGATCCGCGCCCGCCGGCGGCCGTCAGCCGGCGTTGCCGTCGCGCCAGCCGCCGCCCAGCACCTTGTAGAGCGTGACCAGATTGCCGGCGCGCGCCAGCCGGGCCGCGATCAGCGCCTGCTGCGCCGTGTAGAGCGAGCGTTGCGCATCGAGCACGCTGAGGTAGTCGGCGCCGCCTTGGCGGTAGCGCGCCTCGGACAGCCGCAGCGCCTCGGCGCTGGCATTGGCGGCGGCTTCGCGGCCGGCCAGCTCGGCGTCGATGGTGGCGCGGCGCGCGAGCGCATCGGCCACTTCGCGGAAGGCCGACTGGATCGCCTTCTCGTAGCTGGCCACGGCCAGATCGCGGTCTGCCTCGGCCACGCGCAGATTGGCGCTGCGCCGGCCCATGTCGAAGATCGGCAGGTCGATGCCGGGCGCAAAGCTCCAGTAGCCCGAGCCGCCCTTGAACAGCCCGTCGAGCGCGGCGCTGGCGGTGCCGGCGCCGGCGGTCAGGCTGATGCTCGGGAAGTAGGCCGCGCGCGCCGCGCCGATGCTGGCGTTGGCGCCGAGCAGGGTGCGCTCGGCCTGGCGCACGTCGGGCCGGCGCGTCAGCACTTCCGACGGCAGGCCGGGCGGCAGCTCGGCCAGTTGCGTGACCGTGAGGTCGAGATTGGCCGGCAGCAGCTCGGCCGGCAGCTCGGCGCCCGTCAGCAGCACCAGCGCATTGCGGTCCTGCGCCACCTGCGTGCGGGCGGCCTGCAGATCGGCGCGCGCCGATTCGACCAGGCCGCGCGCCTGTTGCGCATCGAGCGCGCTGGCCGCGCCGAGCCGCAGCTTGTCCTGCGTGAGCTTGAGGCTGGCTTCGCGCGAGGCGAGGGTGTTGGCCGAGAGTTGCAGCGTCTCGCTGTCGGCCGCGAGCGTGAGCCAGGCGGTCGACACCTCGGCGACCAGGCTGATGCGGCTGGCGCGCAGCGCGTCCTCGGTGGCCAGATAGGTCTGCGCCGCCTGCTCGCTCAGGTTGGCGAGGCGGCCCCAGAAGTCGAGCTCCCAGGCGCTCACGCCGACGGTCACGGTGTTGCTGCGGCTGATGAGGGCGCTGCCGCTGCCCGACAGGTCGGCCGGCAGGCGGCGGCTGTTGCCGGCGCCGTTCGCGCTGAGGGCCGGGTAGCGCTGCGAGTCCTGCACCCGGTAGAGCGCGCGGGCCCGGTCGATGTTGATGGCGGAGGTGCGCAGGTCGCGGTTGTTGTCGAGCGCCAGCGCCACCGTGGCGCGCAGCCGGTCGTCGGCCAGGAAGTCGCGCCAGCCGAGATCGGCCGCCACGGTGCCGGCGCCGGCGGCGTCGGTCGTGCGCCAGGGCGCGGCCGGGCTGTCGCCGGGCAGGGTCGGCCACTGCTGTGCCACCGGCGCCGCCGGGCGCTGGTAGTCGGGCGCGAGGTTGGCGCAGCCGGCCAGCGTCAGCGCGGCCACCAGGGCGGTCAGGCCGCCGAGCTTGTGCTTGTGGTTCATGGTCATTGGCCTTGGCTGACGGGTTGCGCCGCGGTGCCGGCTTCGTCGTGCGCGGGCTTCGGCTTGCCGCCGAAGGCGCGCCGCACCACCACGAAGAACAGCGGGATGAAGAAGACGCCGAGCACGGTGGCCGCGAGCATGCCGCCGAGCACGCCGGTGCCGATGGCGTTCTGCGCGCCCGAACCGGCGCCGCTGGCGATCGCGAGCGGCAGCACGCCGAGCGCGAAGGCTAGCGAGGTCATGAGAATCGGCCGCAGCCGCATGCGCACCGCCTTGAGCGTGGCCTCGACCACGGCCAGCCCTTCGTGCTCCATCAGGTCCTTGGCGAACTCGACGATGAGGATGGCGTTCTTGGCCGACAGCCCGATGGTCGTCAGCAGCCCGACCTGGAAGTACACGTCGTTCGACATGCCGCGCCCGGTGGCCGCGAGCAGCGCGCCCAGCACGCCGAGCGGCACCACCAGCATCACCGCGAACGGGATCGACCAGCTTTCGTACAGCGCCGCGAGACAGAGAAACACCACCAGCAGCGAGATCGCGTAGAGCGCCGGCCCCTGCGAGCCCGACAGCCGTTCCTGATACGACAGCCCGGTCCACGCAATGCCCACGCCCGGCGGCAGCTTGGCGGCGAGTTCTTCCATCGCGTCCATCGCCGCGCCCGAGCTGATGCCCGGCGCCGCGCTGCCCTGGATGTTGACCGCCGGCAGCCCGTTGTAGCGCTCCAGGCGCGGCGAGCCGTAATCCCAGTGCGAGGTGGAGAAGCTGCTGAACGGCACCATCTCGCCGGCCGAATTGCGCACGCGCCAGCGGTCGATGTCTTCCGGCACCACGCGATAGGGCGCATCGGCTTGCAGGTACACGCGCTTGACGCGGCCACGGTCGATGAAGTCGTTGACGTAGCTGCTGCCCCAGGCGGTGCTGAGCGTGGTGTTGATGTCGGCCATGCTCAGGCCCAGCGCGCCGGCGCGGGCCGCGTCGATGTCGACGCGGAACTGCGGCGTGTCGTCCTGGCCGTTGGGGCGCACCGCCATCAGGCGCTTGTCCTGCGCGGCCATGCCCAGCAGCATGTTGCGGGCTTCCATCAGCTTGTCGTGACCGACGCCGGTCTGGTCCTGCAGGAACATGTCGAAGCCGCTGGCATTGCCCAGCTCCACCACCGCCGGCGGCGCGAAGGCAAACGCCATCGCATCGCGGATCTGGCTGAAGGCGCCCATCGCGCGGCCGGCCACGGCGGTCACGCTCAGGTCGGGGCGCTTGCGCTGGCTCCAGTCGTTCATGTTGATGAAGGCCATGCCGGTGTTCTGGCCCTGGCCGGCGAACGAGAAGCCGACCACGGTGAACACCGAGCTGACCGCTTCCTTCTCGCCCATGAACTGCTGCTCGACCTGCTTGATGACGCCGAGCGTGCGCTCCTGCGTGGCGCCGGCCGGCAGTTGCACCAGCGAGAACAGCACGCCCTGGTCCTCGTCGGGCAGAAAGGCCGTGGGCAGGCGCAGGAACAGGAAGCCCATGCCCACCACGATGGCGCCGTAGACCACCATCCAGCGCAGGCTGCGCTTGATGATGCCGGCGACCCAGCCGGTGTAGCCGTTGGTGGCCGCGTCGAACTTGCGGTTGAACCAGCCGAAGAAGCCGCTGTCGGCCGCGTGATGACCCTTGGCGATCGGCTTGAGCAGCGTGGCGCACAGCGCCGGCGTGAGGATCACCGCCACCAGCACCGACAGCAGCATCGACGCGACGATGGTGATCGAGAACTGGCGGTAGATGACGCCGACCGAGCCGCCGAAGAAGGCCATCGGCACGAACACGGCGCTCAGCACCAGCGCGATGCCGATCAGCGCGCCGGTGATCTGGCCCATCGACTTGCGCGTGGCTTCCTTGGGCGACAGACCTTCCTCGCTCATCACCCGCTCGACATTTTCCACCACCACGATGGCGTCGTCGACCAGCAGGCCGATGGCCAGCACCATGCCGAACATGGTCAGCGTGTTGATCGTGAAGCCGAGGCCCAGCATCACGGCAAAGGTGCCCAGCAGCACCACCGGCACCGCGATCGTCGGAATGAGCGTGGCGCGGAAGTTCTGCAGGAACAGGTACATGACCAGGAACACCAGCACCACGGCCTCGATCAGCGTCTTGACCACCTCGTGGATCGACACCTGCACGAAGGGCGTGGTGTCGTAGGGGAAGACGGCCTTCATGCCGGCCGGAAAGTTCTTGCCGAGCCGGTCCATCTCGGCGCGGATGGCCGAGGCGGTACTGAGCGCATTGGCGCCGGTGGCGAGCTTGATGCCCACGCCCGCCGCCGGCTTGCCGTTGAAACGCGCGATCACGTTGTAGCTCTCGGCGCCGATCTCGATGCGCGCCACGTCCTTGAGCCGCACGGTAGCGCCGCCGGTGGCGGTGCGCAGCACGATCTGCTCGAACTGCTCGGCGGTCTGCAAGCGCGTCTGCGCGGTGATGGTGGCGTTGAGCGCGGTACCGGCCGGTGCCGGCGCGCCGCCGATCTGACCCGCCGACACCTGCGCGTTCTGCGCGGTGATGGCGTCGCTCACGTCGCTGACGGTGAGCTTGTAGTTGTCGAGCTTGAGCGGATCGAGCCAGACGCGCATCGCGTACTGGGCGCCGAACTGCTGCACCTCGCCCACGCCGGGCACGCGGCTGACCGGATCGACCAGCGTGGCGGCGACGTAATCGCCGATGTCGGTGTCGGTCATGCTGTCGTTTTCCGACACGAAGCCGACCACCATCAGGAAGCTGGACGTGGCCTTGGTCACCTGCACGCCCTGGCGCTGCACTTCCTGCGGCAGCAGCGGCGTGGCCAGTTGCAGCTTGTTCTGCACCTGCACCTGGGCGATGTCGGGATCGGTGCCGGCGTCGAAGGTGAGGGTGATGCTGGCCTGGCCGGCGCCGTCGCTGGTCGAGCTCATGTAGCGCAGGCCGTCGATGCCCTTCATGCGCTGCTCGATGATCTGGGTGACGGTGTCTTCCAGCGTCTTGGCCGAGGCGCCCGGATAGGTGGCGGTGATGCTGACCGAGGGCGGCGCGATGCTCGGGTACTGGGCGATCGGCAGGCTGCGGATCGCCAGCGCGCCGGCCAGCATCACCACGATGGCGAGCACCCAGGCAAAGATCGGCCGGTCGATGAAGAAGCGGGACATGTGATGGCTCCCGTTCTCAGCGCGCGGCGGCGGCTTGCGGCGCGGCGGCGAGCTTGTCGGCGGGCTTGGCGGCAGCGCCCTGCGGATCGAATTGCGCCGTCACGTCGCTGGCCTGGGCAGGTGCGCCGGGCCCGACCTTCTGCAGGCCCTCGACGATGACCTTCTCGCCCGGCTTGAGGCCGTCGGTCACCAGCCAGCTGTCGCCGACCGTGCGCGCGACCGCGATGACGCGCGCCTCGACCTTGCCGTCGGCGCCCACCAGCAGCACCTGGGCCTCGCCGCGCGGCGTGCGGCTCACGGCGCGCTGCGGCACGGTGATCGCGTCGGCATTCGTGCCCTGCGCCACCTGGGCTCGCACATACATGCCGGGCAGCAGCTCGTGCTTCGGATTGGGGAAGACCGCGCGCAGCGTGACCGCGCCGGTCGCCGGATCGACGCTCACCTCGCTGAATTCGAGCTTGCCCTCGATGCCGTAATCGCTGCCGTCTTCGAGCTTGAGCCGCACTGCGGCCTGATCGGCGCCGGCGCTCTTGAGCTGGCCGGCGGCCAGCGCGCGGCGCAGCTTGAGCAGGTCGGCGCTCGACTGCGTGACATCGACATAGATCGGATCGAGCTGCTGCACCGTGGCCAGCGCATCGGCCTGACCGGCGGTGACCAGCGCGCCCGGCGTGAAGCTGGAGCGGCCGATGCGGCCGCCGATCGGCGCGGTCACGCGGGTGTAGTCGAGATTGATGCGCGCGGTCTGCACGGCGGCGCGCTGGGCCGCCACGTCGGCTTCGGCCTGGGCGAGGGCGGCGGTCGAGTCCTCGACCGTCTGGGTGCTCACGGCGTCGATCTTGCCCAGCTCGCGGTTGCGTGCGGCGGTGAGCCGGGCCGATTCGGCGGTGGCTTCGGCACGCTTGAGCGCGGCGAGGGCGCTGTCGTAGCTGGCCTGATAGCTGCGCGGATCGATCTGGTACAGCGGCGCGCCGGCCTTGACCTCGGCGCCTTCCTTGAACAGCCGCTCGCGCACGATGCCGCCGACCTGCGGCCGCACTTCGGCGACCTGGAAGGCGGCGGTGCGGCCGGGCAGCTCGGTGCTGAGCGCGACCGGCCGCGCCGCCACGGTGATGGTGCCGACCGCCGCCGGACCGCGGGGCCCGCCCGGGCCGCCGGCATGCGCCTGACCGGCGTCGCCACCCTGGCCGCAGCCGGCCATCAGTCCGGCAAGCAGGGCCAGCGGCAGGAGTTTCTTGTGAGTTGAACTGAGCATGAAGCCCTCGCGCAAGGAATGAGAAGTCCCGGCAGGAGGCTGCCGGCAATGACTGAATGAGCGTTCATTCTAGGTAATTGCTTGTCACGGCAGTGATTCTTGAATGCGTCAGTTTGTTACCGGCGGTGCGCCGCCCATCGACGCCGGATCAGGGCCAGATGGCCTTCAGCACCTGGGCCAGCCGGGCGCCGGCCAGCGTCAGCTGGGTCTGCTTGATGTCGTCGATGCTGTCGCGGTAGTCGGCCGGCAGCCGGGTCTGCCAGCGACCTTCGGTCTTCGGCGAGAAATCGAGATCCTTGAGCCCTCGCCGCGCCTGGCCGAGCGACTGGCTGGCCCATTGCGCGGCCCAGTCGTCGAGCGGGCCGTCGCTCGGCTTGACGCGGCGCGCGGCGGCGACCCAGCCGGCATCGATGTTGTGCGGCTTGAGCGCGGCCGGCAGGTCGTCCCAGAGCGCATGCAGATTGGGGCCGTCGCGGCCGTTGTCGCGCAGCACGCGGATCTCGTTGCCGCCGCGCGTTTCGCTGCGGCGGTCGAAGCCGTCGTTGTCGGGATCGACGCGGCGGCCGTTCTGGTCGAGATAGAGCGCGCCCACATGCAGCGGCTGGTGGATGTCGCCGACGTAGTGCGCGAGCAGCAGCAGCGCCTCGCGCCGGTCGCGGATGCTGAACGGCCAGGGCGCGGGCCGCCCTTGCAGCACGCGGATCGCGGCGGTGGTGGCGCTGACCACGTCCACGTCGCTGGTGCCGACGCGGCCGAGCGCATAGGCGCGGCGTTGCAGCGCCACGTCGGCGTAGTGGTACTGCTTGTGGCAGGTCTCGTCGCCGGGCTCGCGGCGGCAGTTGTCGTCGTTGCGGCGCACGAAGTCGACCATCTCGGCTTCGCCGCGCGTGGTCTCGAAGCGGGCGCAGTCGCGGTACTTGCCCTGGCTGCCGTAGCGGTAGCCGTAGCCGTCGCGCTCGACGCCCTTGGCGCAGTCGGCCCAGACGGCGGCGTCTTCGAGCCTGAGCCCGCCGCCGAGGAGGGTGGCCACCTGGGCGCCGGCGCGGCTGCCTTCGAGCAGCCGGTCGGCCAGCGCGCCGACCGTGCGATGGCCGTCGCCGCCCCAGGCGAGCGCGGCGGAAGAAGCGCAGGCAAGGCCGGCGCCGAGAACGAATGCAGACAGGCGTGATGCGAAATTCATGGGCTTCGATGCGAGGGGAGGAGGCTGCGCGGCTTTGCATGCGATGCCGCTGTCATGGCAGGGTCGCGCACCGTGAAGCCAAATCCGCGCGCCGGCAAGCGCTGTCGCGCAACCGAAGGAGCCTGTCTTGAAATTCCGGAAACTCGGCCGTACCGACCTCGACGTGAGCCTCATCGCCCTCGGCAGCATGACCTGGGGCGAGCAGAACACCGAAGCCGAGGCGCATGCGCAGATCGAGCTGGCGCTCGACCTCGGCGTGAACTTCATCGACACCGCCGAGATGTATCCGGTGCCGCCGCGCGCCGAGACGCAGGGCCGCACCGAGCAGTACATCGGCAGCTGGCTGGCCGCCAATCCGGCAAGGCGCGCCGGCATCGTGCTGGCGACCAAGGCCGCCGGCCCCACGCGCGCGCCGGCTGGCCCCACCAAAGGCCCGGCGCGGCCGTCGCACATCCGCGGCGGGCGCACCAATTTCACGCGCGTCAACCTGAATGAAGCGCTGAACGACAGCCTCAAGCGGCTGCGCACCGATTACGTCGACCTCTACCAGCTGCACTGGCCGGATCGCAGCACCAATTTCTTCGGCCAGCTCGGCTACACCCATGTGGCCGAGGAAGACACGGTTCCCATCCTGGAGACGCTGCAAGCGCTCGACGAGCTGGTGCGCGCCGGCAAGATCCGCCACATCGGCCTGAGCAACGAGACGCCCTGGGGCCTGAGCCAGTTTCTGCGCCATGCCGAAGCCGCCGGGCTGGCGCGCGTGGTCGGCATCCAGAATCCGTACAGCCTGCTGAACCGCAGCTTCGAGGTCGGCCTGGCCGAGATGGCGATCCGCGAGCAGGTCGGGCTGCTGGCCTATTCGCCGCTGGGCTTTGGCGTGCTGAGCGGCAAGTACCTCGGCGGCCAGAAGCCGGCCGGCGCGCGGCTGTCGCTGTTCGACCGCTTCCAGCGCTACAGCAGCGAGAACACCGAGCGCGCCGCCTACGAGTACGTGAAGGCGTTCCGGCTTGCCGGCATCGATCCGGCGCAGGGTGCGCTGGCCTACGTCAACAGCCGCGATTTCGTGACCGCCAACATCATCGGCGCGACCACGCTCGAGCAGCTGCGCGCCGACATTGAGAGCGTGGACATCGTGCTGCCCGACGATCTGCTCGCCGCGCTCGACGGCATTCACGCGCGCTGGCCCAATCCGGCGCCGTGATGGGCGGCAAACCTTGAGTTTCGGGCCGGTCTGCCGATAGCCAGACAGAACCGGCGCCGCCTGCCGCCGGCCGTCCGAGTTGCCGCCCGCCAGGAGTGATTCCGTGCCCCCAGCCACCGCCATGCTCGACCTGCCCGCCGTCGCCGCGCCCGTCTGGCCGCCGCAGCGTTTCGATCCGCAGCGCTGCCTGCTCAGCAATCGCGACGACGGCTTCCGGCTGTTCGTGCCGCCCGCCTACGAGGGCGCGCTGGCCGAGATGCGCAGCAGCCGCAGCGTGACCATCGAGCCGAGCGCCGAGGCGCCCGACGCCGTGGTCGAGATCGTGTTCGAGGACGGCAGCGACACGCCCTTCGCCATCGCGCATGAGCGCCGGTCGATCGACGGCGCGCTCGGCCGGGCGCTCTACGTGCCCTTCACCGTCTGGACCGTCGCCGGCAAGCAGCTCACGCTGCGCGCCGACGTGCTGATCTGAGCGCCAGCCTCAGAAAGTCCACTTGCCCACGACGCTGGTCGTGAAGCGCGAGTCGTGCTGGCCGTCGAGCGTGGCCTTGCCGGTCACCTTGTCGAACTCCAGCCGCAGGCCCAGCGCCAGCGCGTCCTTGGGCCCGAACGACGCATAGATCTGCGGCTCGAAGTACAGGCGGTTCTTCGCCTTGTCCTGCTTGAAGTGCAGATAGCCGTCGGTCATCCAGTTCAGGCCAAAGGCCTGGAACGGTGCGTAGTAGTAGGTGCGCCACAGCGTGCCCCAGCCATAGGTGTCGGGCGTGTCGCCATCGTCGCGAAACCGCAGCACCGAGGTTTCCAGCGTCGAGAGACCCGGCACCTTCCAGTACAGCGACAGCCCCAGCGCGCCCTGGCGGTACTTGTCGTAGCTGGAGCTGATGACGCGCGACATCAGCGCCACATCGCTGATCGGCCCGAACTCCAGCTTGCTGCCCGTGATCTTCGAGCCGCTGTAGTGCGCATTCCAGGTGAAGAAGTTTTCGTTCTTCGAGCCCGAGCCGTTGTCGGGGCTGCCGAGCCGCGCATCCGAGTTGTAGATGTCGAGCGAGAAGTAGTTGTCGCCGATGACGTTGCTGCCGTAGTGCTCCAGCCGCAGCGTCGCGCGCTCCTTCGACGTGCTGCCGGTGCCGGTGACCCAGTCGGGCTTGTCGTTCCACGAATAGCCGAGCGAGACGGCGCTTTCCGAATAGTTCTCGGCCGCCGCGAGGCCGGGAAGGGTGGCGATGCCGAGACCGATCAGGCCGGCGAAGACGGCCTTGTGCGCGCTGAACATGGGGACTCCTGGAGGCGTTTGCGAATGCTTTGGGGAAGGGGCGCGGGCCGTGACGGCTCGCGCCAAGGTGCCGGAACGGTCACCTGAAAATTCATGGTATGCCAGCACACAAAGCAGATGCAACGAAATGTCGCGGCTGAATGCCAGATTGGCCGAACGGCAGGTTTTGGCGATTTGACGGCGAAGAAGCGCCTAAAAACCGCCAAAAACTGGCTTTAACAGGCATGAAAATCGCATAATTACGCCGATTGCACCGGTTGGAGGCAGTTTTCGGTACCAACAAGATGCAGCCGATGCACCAGAATTTTGCGTGCATATTTTTCTTGGCATACCATCATCTCGTCGTTAATCTTTTCGCAACGAGTTGAACCGGAGATGCTCGAATGAAGCTTCAGATGCGCAAGTTGGTCACCTACACCGAAGACACCCTGATCGAGGGCGGCAAGGCCGCCGCCCAGCCCTTGCGGCTGTTCGCGGCGGCGGCGGTGCTGACCAATCCCTGGGCCGGTCGCGGCTATGTCGACGACCTCAAGCCCGAGATCCAGGCGCTCGCGCCCCAGCTCGGCGAGCTGCTCACCGCGGAAATCCTGCGCATGGCCGGCGGCGGCGACGCGGTCGAGGGCTATGGCAAGGCCGCCATCGTCGGTACCGCCGGCGAGATCGAGCACGCCTCGGCGCTGATCCACACGCTGCGGTTCGGCAACCACTACCGCAAGGCGGTCGGCGCGCGCAGCTATCTGGCCTTCACCAATGTGCGCGGCGGCCCGGCCTGCCCGATCGCGATTCCGCTGATGCACAAGGCCGACGAAGGCATGCGTTCGCACTACCTGACGATCCAGTTCTCGATCGTCGATGCGCCGGCGCCCGATGAAGTGGTGATCGCGCTCGGCGCCTCGATCGGCGGCCGGCCGCATCACCGCATCGGCGACCGCTACCAGGACCTCAAGGAACTGGGCAGCAATGAGGCTTGAGTCGCATCCCCCGGCCCCCGGCCACACCGCCTGGTCGGCGACCGGTGCCGGCACGCCGCTGGTCTTCATCCACGGCGTCGGCATGAGTCGCGCCGTCTGGGCGCCGCAGCTGGCCGAATTCGCGCGCGACCATCGCGTGATCGTCTACGACATGCTCGGCCACGGCGACAGCCCGCTGCCGCCCGAGCAGCCGGCGCTGGCCGACTACGCCCGCCAGCTGCGCGACCTGCTCGACGAGCTGGGTCTGCCGGCGGCGCATGTGGTCGGCCATTCGATGGGCGCGCTGGTCGCGCTGGAGTTCGCGCTCGGCTGGCCGGCGCGCTGCCTGAGCGTGACCGCGCTCAACGCGGTGTTTCATCGCACGCCGCAGCAGCGCGCGGCGGTGCTGGCGCGGGCCGAGTCGCTCGACGACATCGGCAGCCCGGCCAGCGTCGACGGCACGCTCGCGCGCTGGTTCGGCGCGCCGGTGCCGGCGCCGCTGCAAGCCACGGCGGCCCTGGCCGGTGCGCTGCTGCGCGGCGTGAACCGCGACGGCTATGCGCGCACCTACCGGCTGTTCGCCAGCGCCGACGCGGCCCATGCCGACCGGCTGCCCGGCCTCAGGCCGCCGGCGCTGTTCATGACCGGCGAGCTCGATCCCAATTCCTCGCCGGCGATGTCGCAGGCGATGGCGGCCCTGGTGCCCGGCGCGCGCGCCGTGGTGCTGCCCGGCGAGCGCCACATGATGAGCATGGCCTCGCCCGGCCCGGTCAATGCCGAGCTGCGCGCCTTCCTGCAATCCCTTGCATCCACCGACCGGGCCCAGCCCGCGGAGGCCGAATGAACACTCCCGCTCCCGACCTCGCCAGCTACAAGAAGGCGCTGGCCAGCTTTCCCAGTGGCGTCACCGTGGTCACCACGCGCACTGCCGATGGCCAGCCGCGTGGCTTTACCGCCAGCTCCTTCACGTCCGTATCGCTTGAACCGCGTCTGGTGCTGGTCTGCATCGCGCGCGGCGCGGCGAGCTTCGACGCGTTTGCCGGCGCGCCGCGCTTCGCGATCAGCGTGCTGGCCGACGGCCAGACCGAGGTGTCGAACCTGTTCGCCTCGCGCCAGGCTGACCGCTTTGGCAGCTGCGACTGGCAGGACGGCCGCACCGGCCTGCCGCTGATCGCCGGTGCCTCGGCCTTCTTCGAGTGCCTGACGCATTCCACCGTGGAGGCCGGCGATCACCTGATTCTCATCGGTCAGGTGGTGGAGCACGGTCATGCCGAGCCGGCACCGCTGGCCTATTGCCGGGGCGCCTACGCGGCGCTCGCAGCGCTGCCCCGCGCGGCCTGACGCGTCGCGCCGGCCCACCGCAATCCCAACCCAGGACGACCGACATGAAGTTCTCGCTGTTCCTCCAGATGGAACGCTATGACGCGCGCAAGCCGATGCGCGAACTGTTCGACGAGATGACCGAACTCGTGCTGATGGCCGAGCGCGGCGGCTTCGAGACGGTGTGGATCGGCGAGCACCACGGCATGGAATTCACCATCGCGCCCAATCCCTTCGCCCATCTCACCTATCTGGCGGCGCGCACCGAGCGCATCCGCCTCGGCACCGGCACGGTGATCGCGCCGTTCTGGCATCCGGTCAAGCTGGCCGGCGAGGCCGGTTTCGCCGATCTGGCGAGCGGCGGCCGGCTCGATCTGGGCATTGCGCGCGGCGCCTATCTGTTCGAGTACGCGCGGCTGTTTCCGGGGCTGGATGCGATGACCGCCGGCGCCCACATGCGCGAGATGGTGCCGGCGCTCAAGGGCCTGTTCGCGGGCGACTACGCCCATGACGGCGAGTTCTGGAAGTTCCCCGTCACCACCGCCGTGCCGCGCCCGGTGCAGCAGCCCGGCCCGCCGCTGTGGGTCGCCGCGCGCGATCCGCATTCGCACGACTTTGCCGTGGGCCAGGGCTGCAATGTGCAGGTCACCTCGCTGGCCTCGGGCGATGCCGAAGTCGCTTCGCTGATGGAGCGCTTCCGTGCCGCCTGCGCCAACCATCCCGAAGTGCCGACGCCGGAAATCATGATGCTGATGCACACCTTCGTCGGCGACGAGGCCGAGCTGGCAGCTGCCGCCGATGACCTGTGCCGCTGGTACTGCACCTTCTGGAAATGGGTGAAGCAGGAGCGCCCGATCGGCCAGGCCTTCATCGAGCCGCTGCGGCCCGAGGACATCGCCGCCTGCCCGCAGTTCGCGCCCGAGCGGCTGCGCGACAACCTGGTCATCGGCACGCCGGCCCAGGTGATCGAGCGCCTGAAAAAGTACGAGGCGCTCGGCTACGACCAGTACAGCTTCTGGATCGACAACGCGATGAGCTTCGAGCGCAAGGCGCGCAACCTGCAGCGCTTCATCGACGACGTGGCTCCGGCCTTCGAACGCTGTTGAAAGGGGAATCGGCGATGAAGCATTTCAGCCAGTACATCGACGGCGCCTTCGACGCCGGCAGCGCGCGCTTCGATTCGGTCAACCCGGCCACCGGCGAGGTGTGGGCGAGCATGCCCGCCGCCAGCGCCGGCGACGTGGACCGCGCCGTGCGTGCCGCGCATCGCGCCTTCGTCGACTCGGACTGGTCGCGCATGACCGCCAGCGCGCGCGGCCGGCTGCTGTGGAAGCTGGCCGATCTGGTCGAGCAGCAGGCGCCCCGGCTGGCCGAACTCGAGACCGCCGATACCGGCAAGATCATCCGCGAGACGCGGGCCCAGATCGGCTATGTGGCGGCCTATTACCGCTACTACGCCGGCATCGCCGACAAGCTCCAGGGCGCGCATCTGCCGGTCGACAAGCCCGATCTCGAAGTGTTTTTGCGCCGCGAGCCGCTCGGCGTGGTGGCGGCCATCGTGCCGTGGAATTCGCAGCTCTTTCTGTCGGCGGTCAAGATCGGTCCGGCGCTCGCGGCTGGCTGCTGCATCGTGCTCAAGGCATCGGAGGAAGGCCCGGCGCCGCTGCTGGAATTTGCCCGGCTGGTGCATGAGGCCGGCTTTCCGCCCGGCGTGGTCAACATCCTCACCGGCTTTGGCGCCGACTGCGGCCAGGCGCTCACCGCCCATCCGCTGGTGGCGCGCATCGCCTTCACCGGCGGGCCCGAGACCGCGCGCCATATCGTGCGCAACTCGGCCGCCAATCTCGCCGTCACCTCGCTGGAGCTGGGCGGCAAGTCGCCGGTGCTGGTGTTCGACGATGTGGACGTGGACAGCGTCTGCAATGCCATCGTCGCCGGCATCTTTGCCGCCAGCGGCCAGAGCTGCGTCGCCGGCTCGCGGCTGCTGGTGCAGCACGGCGTGCGCGCACGGCTGCTGGCGCGGCTGGCCGACCGGGCCCGTGCCATCCGCATCGGCGATCCGGCCGATCCGGCCACCGAGATGGGCCCGCTCGCCACCCGGCGCCAGCGCGAGCACATCGAGACGGTGGTGGCCGCCAGCCTCGATGCCGGCGCGCGGCTGGTCACCGGCGGCGTCACGCCGGCGGGCGCCGGCAACTACTACCCGCCGACCATCCTCGACTGCGCCAGCGCCAGCACGCCCTGCGTCGCGCAGGAGCTGTTCGGCCCGGTGCTCAGCGTGCTCGGCTTCGCCACCGAGGACGAGGCGCTGCGGCTGGCCAACGACAGCGAATTCGGCCTGGCCGCCGGCGTGTTCACGCGCGATCTGGCGCGCGGCCACCGGCTGGTGCGCGGCATCCGCGCCGGCATCGTCTGGGTCAACACCTACCGCGCGGTCTCGCCCATCGTGCCCTTCGGCGGCTACGGCCTGAGCGGCCTGGGCCGCGAAGGCGGCTTCGAGGCGGTACTCGAATACACCCGCACCAAGTCGGTCTGGATCAACACCTCGGACGCGCCGGTGCCCGATCCCTTCGTGATGCGCTGAGGAGCCCGCCATGTTCTACGAGATCCGCACCTATCAGCTGCGCACCGGCACGCTGCCCGACTACCTGCGCCTGGTGGGCGAGGAGGGCATCGAGCTGCAGAAGAAGCATCTCGGCCAGCTGGTCGGCTACTTCCATACCGACATCGGGCCGCAGAACCAGATCGTCCACATCTGGGCCTACGCCAGCCTCGACGAGCGCGAGGCGCGGCGTGCCGCGCTGGCCGCCGATCCGGCCTGGCAAGCCTTTGCACCGCGCATCCAGGCGCTCATCGAGACGCTCGACAACCGCATCCTCAAGCCCGCGCCGTTCTCGCCGCTGGGCTGACGCTTTCCGCCAATCCATCCACCGATCGCAGCAGGAGTCCCAGACCATGAAGGCAGTTTCCCGCAAGACCCTCGTCGCCGGCGCGCTCGGCATCGCGGCCGCGCTCGGCCTCGGCGCCGCATTTGCCGACCAGGAAAGCATCGTGTTCACCAGCTGGGGCGGCAGCACGCAGTCGGCGCAGAAGAAGCACTGGGCCGACAGCTTTGCCGCCACCTCGGGCGTGGCCGTGAAGCAGGACGGCCCGACCGACTACGGCAAGTTCAAGGCAATGGTCGAAAGCGGCAACGTGGCCTGGGACGTGGTCGATGTGGAAGGCGACTTCGCCGCCCGCGCCGCCCGGGACGGCCTGCTCGAACCGATCGACTATGCGGTCGTGCCCAGGGACGGGCTCGATCCGCGCTTCAGCTCGCAGTACGCGGTCGGCAGCTTCTACTACTCGTTCGTGCTCGGCTTCAACAAGGACGCCTACAAGAGCGCGACGCCGCGCGGCTGGGCCGACCTGTTCGACACCAAGGCCTGGCCGGGCAAGCGCACCCTCTACAAATGGTCGGCGCCCGGCGTGCTCGAGATCGCGCTGCTGGCCGACGGCGTGCCGGCCGACAAGCTCTATCCGCTCGACCTCGACCGCGCCTTCCGCAAGCTCGACAGCATCAAGGGCCAGATCGTCTGGTGGACCGGCGGCGCGCAATCGCAGCAGCTGCTGGCCTCGGGCGAGGCGCCGATCGGCATGTTCTGGAACGGCCGCGTGCATGCGGTGGAAGGCAGCGCCAATGTCGGCGTGTCGTGGGAGCAGAACCTGACCGCCGCCGACATGCTGGTCGTGCCCAAGGGCAGCAGGCACAAGGCCGCCGCGATGAAGTTCCTGGCCCTGGCCAGCTCGGCCAAGGCCCAGGCCGGCTTCGCCACCGAGACCGCCTATGCGCCGATCAACACCGGCGCCAAGGCGCTGATGGCGCCGGCCGCCGCCCGGCTGCTGCCTGATCAGTACGCCGCCAGCCAGATCAATCTCAACCTCGCCTACTGGGCCGAGAACCGCGACGCGATCGCCAAGCGCTGGTACGCCTGGCAGGCGCAGTAAGCCGCGCCCGAGCACCGGCCCGCGCGGGCGCGCGTCTTGCTGCGCGCCTGCCTGCCCAACCGCCTCACGCCTTCCCGCCCGATGTCCACCGAAACCCTTCCCGCTCCCGTGACCGCACCCAGCCTGCCGCGCCTGACGGCGCAATCGAAGACCGGCTTGCGCTGGGTCATGCCCGCGCTGCTGCTGCTGCTGCTGTTCTTCGTGCTGCCGGTCGTCAGCCTGCTGCTGCGCAGCTTTACCGAGCCGCAGCTCGGCGTGCAGAACTATGCCGAGCTGATCGCCGGCGGCAGCTATCTGCGCGTGCTCGGCAACACCTTCCTCGTGGCGGCGGTCGTCACCGCGGTCACGGTGGCGGTCGGCTTTCCGGTGGCCTGGCTGCTGGCGCTGCTGCCGCGCGGCTGGAGCGCGCTGCTGTTCGGCGTGCTGCTGCTGTCGATGTGGACCAATCTGCTGGCGCGCACCTATGCCTGGATGATCCTGCTGCAGCGCACCGGCCTCATCAACCGCACGCTGATGCAGCTGGGTCTGATCGACACGCCGCTGGCGCTGGTCAACAACCTGGTCGGCGTGACCGTGGGCATGAGCTACATCATGCTGCCCTTCCTGGTCATGCCGCTGCACACCACGCTGCGCAACATCGATCCCTCGATCCTGCGCGCGGCGGCCATCTGCGGCGCGACGCGCTGGCAAGCCTTTGCACGCGTGCTGCTGCCGCTGGCGCTGCCCGGCATCGCGAGCGGCGCGCTGATGGTGTTCGTGATGTCGCTCGGCTATTTCGTCACGCCGGCGCTGCTCGGCGGCACCTCGCACATGATGCTGGCCGAGCTGATCGCCCAGCTGGTGCAGTCGCTGCTCGACTGGGGTCTGGCCGGTGCCGCCGCGGTGGTGCTGATGACCGTGACGCTCGGCCTTTACGCATTGCAACTGCGGCTGGTGGATGGCGCCGGCAGCAGGGGAGGGCGCTGACATGCTGCTCGACTTCGACCGCCTGGGCTGGCCGCTGCGCACCGCGCTGATCGCCATCGGCCTGGCCACCGGCCTGTTCCTGCTCACGCCCATCGTCTTCATCGGCGCGCTGTCGTTCGGCTCGTCGCAATGGCTGGTGTTTCCGCCGCCGGGCTGGACGCTCCAGTGGTACGAGGAGCTGTTTGCCGACAGCGGCTGGGCCGTTGCGGCGTTCAACAGCTTCAAGGTGGCGGCCATCGTCACCGTGCTGTCGGTGGGCCTCGGCTTCATGACCGCGCTGGCGCTGGTGCGCGGCAGCTTTGCCGGCCGCGCCGCGCTGCGCGCCTTCTTCCTCACGCCGATGGTGCTGCCGGTGGTGGTGCTGGCGGTGGCGCTCTATGCGGTGTTTCTCAGGATCGGGCTGACCGGTTCGCTGCTCGGCTTCGTCATCGGCCATCTGCTGGTGGCGCTGCCGTTTTCCATCATCACTCTCGGCAATGCGCTCGAAGGCTTCGACTTCGCGCTGGAGGATGCGGCGCTGGTCTGCGGCGCGAGCCGGCTGCAAACCCGGCTGCGGGTCACGCTGCCGGCGATCCGCTCGGGGCTGTTCTCGGCCGCCGTGTTCTCGTTTCTGGCGTCATGGGACGAAGTGGTGCTGTCGATCTTCATGGCCACGCCCGGCATGGAAACCCTGCCGGTGCGCATCTGGAGTTCGCTGCGCCAGGACCTGTCGCCGGTGATCGCCGCCGTGTCCACGCTGCTGATCGGCTTCACCCTCGTGCTCATGCTGCTTTCCGTCGTGCTCCGCAAAGGCAAACAAGATGGCCTCCGATAACGCTTCGCCCTTCCTCGCGATCCGCGGCCTGCGCAAGACGTATGGCGACGCGGTGGCGATCGAACACCTGTCGCTCGACATCCGGCGCGGCGAGTTCATGACCTTTCTCGGGCCGTCCGGCTCGGGCAAGAGCACCACGCTCTACATCGTGGCCGGGTTCCAGGACCCGACCGAGGGCAGCGTGGCGCTCGACGGTCGCAACCTGCTGGCGGTGCCGCCCAACCAGCGCAACATCGGCATGGTGTTCCAGCGCTACACGCTGTTCCCGCATCTGACGGTGGCCGAGAACGTGGCCTTCCCGCTACGGGTGCGCAAGCGGCCCGAGGCCGAGATCAAGGCCCGCGTCCAGCAGATGCTGGCGCTGGTGCATCTGGCCGACCTGGGCGGCCGCATGCCGGCCCAGCTGTCGGGCGGCCAGCAGCAGCGGGTGGCGATCGCCCGCGCGCTGGCCTACGACCCGCCGCTGCTGCTGATGGACGAGCCGCTGTCGGCGCTCGACAAGAAGCTGCGCGAGGAGTTGCAGGACGAACTGCGCCGCATCCACCGCGAGACCGGCGTGACCGTGCTCTACGTGACCCACGACCAGGAAGAGGCGCTGCGGCTGTCCGACCGCATCGCGGTGTTCAGCAAGGGCCGCATCGAGCAGTGCGACAGCGGCGCCGCGCTGTACGAGGCGCCAGCCTCGCGCTTCGTCGCGAGCTTCCTCGGCAATTCCAACTTCCTGCCGGTGACGGTCGAGGCGGTCGCCGGCGGCGCGGCCGAGCTGGCGCTGCCCAACGGCCTGCGCGCCGGCAGCGTGCCGCTGCACATGCCGATGGCGCGCGGCGCCAGCGCCACGCTCATGCTGCGGCCCGACCGCATCCGCGTGCTGCCGGCGCCGGCCCGCACCGACGGCCCGGGCATCGAGGTGCGGGTGCGCGACGTGAGCTACCTTGGCGACAGCCTGCATTACGCCGTCGTCACGCCGTGGGAGCAGGAAATCTCCATCCGCCGCCCGCTCGGCGACAACCCCGAAGCCGCCGCCGCCATCGGCGACCATGTGCGCATCGAATGGGACCCGGCGCGAGCCCGGGTCTATGCCGCCGCCTGAACACGAAACCCTCATGCCCAACACTTCTTCGCTCCAGCTTTCCGACCCGACCCTGCTGCGCCAGCACTGCCTCATCGATGGCGAATGGCTCGACGGCGCCGACCGCATCGACGTGATCGATCCGGCGCGCGGCACGCGGGTGGCACGCGTGCCCCGGCTCGGCACAGCCGAAACCCAGGCCGCCATCGCCGCCGCCGAACGCGCATTGCCGGCCTGGCGCGCGCGCACCGCCGACGAGCGCGCCACGCTGCTCATGAAGCTGCACGACCTGCTCATCGCCAATGTCGAGGATCTGGCCCGCATCCTGACGGCCGAGCAGGGCAAGCCGCTGGCCGAGGCGCGCGGCGAAATCCGCTACGGCGCCGGCTATGTGCGCTGGTTTGCCGAGGAAGCCCGGCGCATCTACGGCGAGACCATTCCCGCGCCGAGCGCCGACAAGCGTCTGGTGGCGATCCGCCAGCCGGTCGGCGTGGTCGCCGCGATCACGCCCTGGAACTTCCCCAACGCGATGATCGCCCGCAAGCTCGCGCCGGCGCTGGCGGCCGGCTGCACGATGGTGCTCAAGCCGGCCGAACTCACGCCGCTGTCGGCGCTGGCGCTGGCCGAGCTGGCCCAGCGCGCCGGCATTCCGCGTGGCGTGTTCAACGTGCTCACCGGCGATGCGCCGGTCATCGGCGCCGCGCTCACCGCCAGCCCGGCGGTGCGCAAGCTCACCTTCACCGGCTCGACCGGCGTCGGCAAGCTGCTGCTCGCGCAATGCGCCGACACGGTCAAAAAGGTGAGCATGGAGCTCGGCGGCCATGCGCCCTTCATCGTGTTCGACGATGCCGACCTCGACGCGGCAGTCGATGGCGCGATGGCAGCCAAGTACCGCAACTCGGGCCAGACCTGCGTCTGCGCCAACCGCTTCATCGTGCAGGCCGGCATTCACGATGCATTCGTGCAAAGGCTTGCCGAACGCGCCGCCGCGCTCCAGGTCGGCGCCGGCGATGCCGACGGCACCACGCAAGGCCCGCTCATCGATGCGCGCGCCGTGGCCAAGGTCGAGGCCCATGTGGCCGATGCGGTCGCGCTCGGCGCCCGCGTGGTTACCGGCGGCATGCGCCATGCGGCCGGCCCCAACTTCTATGCGCCCACGGTGCTGGCCGGCGTCACGCCGGCGATGCGCATCGCGCGCGAGGAAACCTTCGGCCCGGTCGCGCCGGTGTTCCGGTTTGACAGCGAGGCCGAGGCGCTGGCCCTGGCCAATGCCAGCGACAGCGGGCTGGCCGGCTATTTCTTCACGCGCGACATCGGCCGCGCCTTCCGCGTCGCCGAGGCGCTCGAAACCGGCATGGTCGGCATCAACACCGGCCTCATCTCCAGCGAAGTGGCGCCGTTCGGCGGCATCAAGCAGTCGGGCCTCGGGCGCGAAGGCGGCCGCGCCGGCATCGAGGACTACCTGGAGATCAAGTACCTTTGCTTCGGCGGAATCTGACTTGCCAGACCACAACAGGGAGAACCGGATGACCAGGGCCGTCGGCTCACTGAAGATCGACCGCAGCAAGAAGACGCTGCGCGAACTCACGCTCGAAAAGATGCGTGCGGCCATCCTCGACGAGTACTTCAAGGCCGGCGAGCGGCTGGTGGAGCGCACGCTCTGCGACGAGCTGGGCGTGAGCCGCACCATCGTGCGCGAGGTGCTGCGCCACCTTGAAACCGAGGGGCTGGTCGAGTCGCTGCCCAATCACGGGCCGGTGGTCGCCACCATCGATACCGACACCACGCGCCAGATCTACGAGATCCGCGCGCTGCTCGAAGGCCATGCCGCCGCCGCCTGCGCGCGCCGGGCCGATGCCCAGGTGGTGGCCCGGCTCGGCGCGACCATCATGCTCATCGAGGCCGCCTTCGCGACCGGCGACCATGCGGCGGTGCTGGCCGAGACCGGCCGCTTCTACGAGCTGATGTTTGCCGCCGGCGGCGAGACCGTGGCCTGGGGCATCGCCCAGTCGCTCAATGCGCGCATCAACCGGCTGCGCGCCATCACCATCGCCACGCCGGGGCGCGGCGTGACGGCGGTGGCCGAGATGCACAAGCTGCTCGCGGCCATCCGCGCCGGCGACGCGCCGGCCGCGCAGGAGGCCGCCGAGGCCCATGTGCGCAGCGTGGCCGAGATCGTGATGCGTCTGCTCCAGCCGGCCGACGAGGCGCCCGCCGCCAGCCCGCGCGTGCGCGCCGCCTGAGGCCGCCGGGCTGCATCAATTGCCGGCGCCAATTGGCGCGGCATTTTCCGTTGCGCAATTGCCGGGGCGCCTCAATTGCGCCAACTGCGGTATCCTCGCCGCCGTTGGTGCTCTGCAATTCGCTCGCGATTGCAAGTTAAACGGGAATCAGGAAAGCCGGCAATTCCGGCTTCAACCTAGCTGCCCCCGCAACGGTAGGCAAACAAGCCCAGTCTTAGCTCTCGTCCACACGCCACTGCCGGCAATTTGCCGGTGGGAAGGCGGCGAGGGTTGCATTTGCCAGCCCGGATACCGGCCAACAAGGCGGCACGCCATTGCGTGCCATTGCGCTCATGCACCGTCGGGGAAGGCGGTGAGGGCAATCCGAATTGGCTATTCCCATGACATTCCCTTGCGGGCGCGCAATTGCGTCCCTTCCGGCGCTGGCCGCGCTGTTCGTCGCCCATTCCCAATCCGTTCAGGCCCAGACCGCCCGGCTCGCCGAGGTGGTGGTGACCGCCAGCCGCGCCAGCCAGCCGCTGGCCGAGGTGGTGGCCGACATGACGGTCATCGACCAGACCACCATCGAGAACAGCGGCGCGGCCGCCGTGGCCGATCTGCTGGCACGCGTGCCGGGCATCGAGATCGCGCGCAACGGCGGGCCGGGCGCGACCACCAGCGTGTTCGTGCGCGGCGGCGAATCGCGCTTTACCGCCGTGTTCGTGGACGGCGTGCGCATCGATTCGCAATCGACCGGCGGCGCCAACTGGGAGTCGATCCCGCTGGCGCGCATCGAGCGCATCGAGGTGCTGCGCGGCCCGGCCGCCGCCATCTACGGCTCGGACGCCATCGCTGGCGTGATCCAGATCTTCACCCGGCGGGGCGAAGGCGCGTTCGCGCCGGTGTTGACGGCCGGCGTGGGCAACCACGACAGTGCGCGCGTCGAGGCCTCGGCCAGACAGGGCGGCGAGCTGCTCGACTGGGCCGCCGGCCTCGGCCGCAGCACCAGCGAAGGCTTCAGCGCCCGCAGCGGCGCGCGCGCCAATCCCGACCGCGACGGCGCCTGGAGCAGCTCGGCCAATGCCCGCGTGGGCCTGCGCCCGGCCGCCGGCCAGCGGCTGGAAGCGAGCCTGCTCTGGAACAGCCTCGACGCCCAGTACGACAGCTCGCGCACGGCCGACGATCGCTCGCGCCAGCGCCTGCTCACTACCGGCCTCGACTGGAGCGCGCGCTGGGCCGACGGCTGGAGCACCCATGCCAGCGCCAGCGAAAGCCACAGCCGCTATCAAACCGCGCCGTCGGTCTATTCGACCGAAACCCGGCTGCGCAATTACCTGCTCGACAATGCCTGGCAATCGGGCGCGCAGCGCGCCAATTTCGCGCTGGAACGCCGCGAGGATCAGCTCGACAATTCCAGCATTTCGCCCAGCCGCAATGACCGGAGCCAGAATGCGGCGATTGCCGGCTATGGCTACAGCGAAGGCGCGCATGTGCTGCAACTCAATGCGCGGCGCGATGACGACAGCGAATTCGGCGCCAAGACCAATGGCGCAATTGCCTATGCCAATTCATTCGCGGCCAATTGGCGCGCGAGCGCTTCATTCGGCACGGCATTTCGCGCGCCGACGCTTTATCAGCGCTTCAGCGAATACGGCGATGCCAGCCTGCGGCCCGAAGTCAGCCGCAATCTGGAGCTGGGCCTGCGCCATCGGCGCGGCAGCGACGAGATCGGGCTGGTGGCCTACCGCAACCGGCTGAGCAATCTCATCGCCTTCGTCGGCAGCGGCAGTTGCGCATCCGAATTCGGCTGCTATGCCAACACCGCGCGCGCCGAGGTCGAGGGCGCGACGCTGAGCGGCGCAACCCGGCTGGCCGAGCTGAACCTGACCGGCTCGCTCGACTGGCAGCTGCCGCGCGACAGCGACACCGGCCTGCTGCTGCGCCGGCGCGCGCGCTTGCACGGCAATGTCGCGGCCGATACCCGGTTCGCCGACTGGACGCTCGGCGCCAGCGTGCAAGCCTCGGGCAAGCGCTGGGACGATGCCGCCAACCGCCAGGCGCTGGGCGGCTATGCGCTGCTCGGGCTGCATGCGCGCACCGCGCTCACGCGCGAGCTGTCGCTGCTGCTGCGCGCCGACAACCTCGCCGACAAGGCCTACGAGACCGCGCTTGGCTATGCGACCGGCGGCCGGCTGCTTTATGCCGGCCTGACCTGGGCGCCCAGGTGACGGCTACGCCGGCCGTCGCGCGCTGCCCGGCGCTGCTGGTCGCCGCGCCGGCCTCGGGCCAGGGCAAGACCACGGCGGTGGCGGCGCTGGCGCGGCTGCATGCGCGCGCCGGCCGCCGGGTCAGCGTGTTCAAGGTCGGGCCCGATTTCCTCGATCCGCTCTGGCACACGCTGGCCAGCGGCCGCACCACGCACCAGCTCGATCTGTGGATCGACGGCGCGGAGCAATGCGCGACCCGGCTGCATGCGGCCGCCGGCGAATCCGACCTGATCCTGGTCGAAGGCGTGATGGGCCTGTTCGACGGCGAGCCGTCGGCGGCCGATCTGGCCGCGCGCTTCGGCCTGCCGGTGCTGGCGGTGATCGACGCCAGCGCGATGGCCGGCACCTTCGGCGCGCTGGTGCACGGCCTGCGCCATTACCGGCCCGGGCTGCCCTGGGCCGGCGTGCTGGCCAATCGCGTGGCCGGCGCGCGCCATGCCGACATGCTGCGCGACGGCCTGAGTGACATCGGCGACTGGCTCGGCGCCCTGCCGCGCGGCGAGGCCTACGTGCTGCCCGAGCGCCATCTGGGCCTGACCGTGGCCGACGAACTCGCCGACGCGCCGGCCCGGATCGATGCCGCCGCCGATGCGCTCGCGCGCACGCCGCTCGGCCAGCTCGCGCCGGCCGAACTGGCGCGGCGCTGGTCGGTCGACTTCGCCGCGCCGCCGGCCCGGCCGGCCGTGCCGCCGCTGCTGGCCGGCCGCACCGTGGCCGTCGCGCGCGATGCCGCCTGCTGCTTCCTCTATCCGGCCAATCTCGCCACGCTCCAGGCGCTCGGCGCGCGGCTGGTGTTCTTCTCGCCGCTGGCCGATGCGGCGCTGCCGGCCTGCGACGCGGTCTGGCTGCCCGGCGGCTATCCCGAGCTGCATGCCGAGCGGCTGGCCGCCAACCATTCGCTGCGCGCCAGCCTGGCGGCGCATGTGGCGGCCGGCCGGCCGGTCTGGGCCGAATGCGGCGGCCTGATGCTGCTGTTCGACAGCCTGACCCTGGCCGATGGCAGCGCGCATGCGATGTGGGGCCTGCTGCCGGGCGCGGTGGCGATGCAGCGCCGGCTCGCCGGGCTCGGGCCGCAGCGCCTGCTGCTCGACGGGCGCGAGCTGCGCGGCCACAGCTTTCATTTCGCGCGTGCGGTGAGCCCGCTGGCGCCGGTGGCGCGCACCGAGCCGAGCCACGGCAGCGGCCACGGCGAGGCGGTCTACCGGCGCGGCGCCATCGCCGCGAGCTTCTTCCATCCGAGCTTCGCGTCCTCGCCCGAGGCCACGGCGGCGCTCTTTCTGCCGCGCGCGTCATGACCGACATCGCCAGCACCGAACTGATCCTGGGCGGCCAGAAGAGCGGCAAGTCGCGCCGCGCCGAGCAGCTGGCCGAGCGCTGGCTGGCGGCGGCGCCGGCGCGCGAGGCCTGCTTCATCGCCACCGCGCGCGCCGGCGACGACGAGATGCGTGCCCGCATCGAGCGCCATCGCGCCGACCGCGCAGCCCGGCTGCCGCGCATGGTCACGGTCGAGGCGCCGCTGCAACTCGGCGCGACGCTGGCCGCCGAATCGCGCCCGGGCCGGCTGGTGGTGGTCGACTGCCTCACGCTCTGGCTCGCCAATCTGCTGCTGCCGGCAGCGCCATCCGAGCCCGCCGATCCGGCGCCGGAAATCGCCGCGCTGCTCGATGCGCTCGGCGCGGCGCGCGCGCCGGTGCTGCTGGTCGGCAACGAGATCGGCCTCGGCGTGATTCCGCTCGGCCGCGAGACCCGCGCCTTTGTCGATGCGCTCGGGCTGCTCAACCAGCGCGTGGCCGCCGCCTGCGCCCGCGTGACGCTGATGGCCGCCGGCCTGCCGCTCACGCTCAAGGAGGCGCGGTGAGCAGGCTCGGCCGGGTCGCGCTGCTGGCGCTGGCGCTGGCGCTGGCCGCTGCCGCGCCGTTTGCGCGCGCCGCCGACGCCGCGCCCGGCGCCCGCGCTGGCGCCAGTGCCACCGCCATCGAGCTGACCGACGACGCCGGCAGCCGCCTGAGCCTGCCGGCCGCGCCGCGCCGCGTGGTCAGCCTGCTGCCCTCGCTCACCGAGACGGTCTGCGCGCTCGGCCAGTGCGCGCGGCTGGTCGGCGTCGACCGCTACTCAAGCTGGCCGGCCGCCACGGTCGCCGCGCTGCCGCGCGTGGGCGGCGGGCTCGATCCCAACATCGAGGCCATCGTCGCGCTGCGGCCCGATCTGGTGCTCGCCGCCACCTCGTCGCGCGCCAGCGATCGGCTGCGCGCGCTCGGCGTACCGGTGCTGGCGCTGGAGCCGCGCAGTCAGGCCGATGTGCAGCGCGTGATCGGCAAGCTGGCAGCGGCGCTCGGGTTGCCGGCCGCCGACGGCGCGCGCCTGTGGCAGCGCATCGACGGCGAGCTCGCCGCCATCGCCGCCACGCTGCCGGCCGGCGTGCGCGGCGCGCGCGTGTATTTCGAGGTGAACCGCGCGCCCTATGCGGCCGGCGCCAGCTCCTTCATCGGCGAGACGCTGGCGCGGCTCGGCGCGGTCAACATCGTGCCGGCCGAGCTCGGCCCTTTCCCCAAGCTCAATCCCGAATACGTGGTGCGCGCCGATCCCGAAGTCATCATGGTCGGCGACCGCAATCACACCGGCATGGCCGACCGGCCCGGCTGGGCCGGCATCCGCGCGCTGCGCGAAGGGCGGGTCTGCGTGTTCGCGCCCGAGGCTTCGGATGCGCTGGTCCATCCCGGCCCGCGCCTGCCCGAGGCGGCGCGGATCATGGCCGACTGCCTCGCCGCCAAGGCGCCCGGCGTGACGCGGAGCGCGCAGCCGTGAGCGCCGGCATGCCGCGCCAGCGTCGCGCAGCGCGGCTTGGCGGCGTCGGCCTCGTCGCGGGGCTGCTGCTGATCGCGCTTGGCGCCAGCATCGGCAGCACCGGCTTCGAGGCGGCCTGGCGCGCGCTCGACGACGACTTTGCGCGCCGCATCGTGCTCGACATCCGGCTGCCGCGTTCGCTCGGCAGCTGGCTGGCCGGCGCGCTGCTCGGGCTGGCCGGCGCGATCGCGCAGGGGCTGTTCCGCAATCCGCTTGCCGATCCCTATCTGCTCGGCAGCGCGTCGGGTGCGTCGCTCGGCGTGGCGACGGCGCTGGCGCTGTTCGGCGGCAGCCCGATGACGGTGCAATGGCTGGCACGCCTGGGCCTGACCGGCGCGGCCTTTGCCGGCGCCACGCTCGCGGTGCTGCTGACGCTGGCGCTGGCGGGCGGCGTGCAGCACCGGCTGCGGCTGCTGCTGGCCGGCGTGATCGTCGGCGTGGTGCTGGGCGCATGCAGCTCGCTCATCAGCCTGCTGTCGCCCGAGATTCTTCAGGCGATGCAGGCCTTCATGCTCGGCTCCACGGGCTTTGTCGGCTGGGCCGCCTGCGGCGTGATGGCCGGCGCGCTGGCGCTCACGCTGGGCGTGGCGCTCGCGCTCGCGCGCCTGCTCGATGGGCTGGCGCTCGGCGAGGCCACGGCCGCCAGCCTGGGCCTGCCGCTTGCGCCGATGCGCGCCGCGCTGGTGGCCACGCTGGCGCTGGCGACCGGCGCGGCCGTGGCCCAGACCGGGCTCATCGCCTTCGTCGGGCTGGCGGCGCCGCATCTGGTGCGCGCGCGCATCAAGACCACGCATGCGCCGCTGCTGGCGCTGTCGGCCATCACCGGCGGCGCGCTGCTGCTGGCGGCCGATCTGCTGGCGCGGCTGCTGGTCGCGCCGCAGGAGCTGCCGGTCGGCATCCTCACGGCGGTGCTGGGCGGCGGCTATCTGCTGTGGCTCATGCATCGCGGCGCGGGGCTGCGCGAATGACCGCGCCGCTCGCAGGCACGGCCAGCGTGCCGGCCGGAACGGCCGCCGGCCCGGCGCTCGAAGCGCGCGCGCTCGGCGCCCGGCTCGGCCGCGCCCAGGTGCTGCACGGCATCGACCTGAAGCTGGCCGCCGGCCGCTGGACCGCCATCGCCGGGCCCAACGGCGCCGGCAAGAGCACGCTGCTGCGCGCGCTCGCCGGGCTGCTGCCGCATACCGGCACGGTGCTGCTGCACGGCGATCCGCTCGACCGGCTCGACCGCCGCAGCCGCGCGCGCCGGCTGTCGTGGCTGGGCCAGAACGAGGCCGGCGCGCCCGACCTCACGGCGCTGGATGTGGCGCTGCTCGGCCGGCTGCCGCATCAGGGCTGGCTCGCGCCGCCCGGCCCGGCCGACCACGCGGCAGCCGAACGCGCGCTGCGCGCCACCCAAGCCTGGGACTGGCGCGACCGGCCGCTCGGCCAGCTGTCGGGCGGCGAACGCCAGCGCGTGCTGCTGGCGCGCGCGCTGGCGGTCGAGGCCGAGGTGCTGCTGATGGACGAACCGCTCGCCAACCTCGACCCGCCGCATCAGGCCGACTGGCTGCGCCTCGTGCGCGAGCTGGTGGCCGCCGGCCGCACCGTGGTGAGCGTGCTGCACGAGATCACCTTCGCCCTCCAGGCCGACGACCTGGTGCTGATCGACGCCGGCCGCGTCGTGCATCGCGGCGCCTGCGCCGACGCCGCCACGCATCGCGCGCTGGAGGCGGTGTTCGCGCAGCGCATCGCGATCCGCACCGTCGACGGCCGGCGCGTCGCGCTGCCGCTGCCCTGAGCCCTTTCAACCGCATCGCCCCGAGGCAATCGCCATGCAGATCGAAACCCCGCCCACCGACAAGCCCCGCGAACCCGAGCGTGCCGAGCGGCGCGGGCTGGTCATCGTCAACACCGGCGACGGCAAGGGCAAGAGCACGGCCGCCTTCGGCCTCGCGCTGCGCGCCTTCGGGCGCGGCAAGGCGGTCAAGGTCTGGCAGTTCATGAAGGTGCCGAGCGCGCGTTTCGGCGAGCACCGCATGTTCGAGCGCATCGGCCTGCCGGTGGAGGGGCTGGGCGACGGCTTCAGCTGGAAGAGCCACGACCTGGAGCATTCGGCGCAACTCGCGCGCGACGGCTGGGCCAAGGCGCGCGACAGCATCCTCGGCGGCGAGCTGTTTCTCGTGGTGCTCGACGAGATCACCTATCCGCTCATCTACGGCTGGCTGCCGCTCGACGAGGTGCTCGACACGCTGCGCAACCGGCCCGCGCATGTGAGCGTGTGCCTGACCGGCCGGCGCTGCCCGCCCGAGATCGTCGCGCTCGCCGATACCGTGACCGAGATGACGAAGGTGAAGCACGCCTTCGACGCCGGCATCCCGGCGCAGCGCGGCATCGAGGATTGAGGCGGCGATGACGCCCTGGCTTGCGCTCTGCGTCGCGCTGGCGGTGGACGGCTGGCTCGGCGAGCCGCCGGCGCGGCTGCATCCGGTGGTGGCGATGGGGCGCTGGCTGGGCTGGGCCGGGCGGTGGATTGCGCCGGCGGTGGTTTCCGGCGCGCCGCCCGTTGCCGGAGCTGCCGACGCCGCTGCTGAAGTCGCGCAGCCCGCCGCCGCCGACTGGCCACGCTTCTTCGCCGGCGCACTCGCGTGGAGCCTCGGCGCCATCGCCGTCACCGCGCTGGCCGTCGTCGCCGAGCGCGCACTGTTCGCGCTGGCCGCGCCGCTCGCCGTCCTCGGCCTCGGCCTGCTGCTCAAGCCGATGCTCGCCTGGGCCATGCTGCGCGACGAGGTGCTCGCGGTCGAAGCCGCGCTCGCCACTTCGCCTGACGCCGGCCGCGCGCGGCTGGCCCGGCTCGTCAGCCGCGATGTCGCCACGCTCGACGACGCCGCCGTGCGCGAAGCCGCCATCGAGACGCTGGCCGAGAACCTCAACGATTCGGTCGTCGCGCCGCTGTTCTGGTTCTGCGTCGCCGGCCTGCCGGGCGCCGCGCTCTACCGCTATGCCAACACTGCCGACGCCATGTGGGGCTATCGCGGCGCGCGCCACGGCCGCGACTGGACCTGGGCCGGCAAATGGGCCGCACGCGCCGACGATGCGGCGTCTTGGCTGCCGGCGCGGCTGACGGCGGCGCTGCTCTGCGCGGTGGCACCGGCAGCGGCCCGCCCGCGCCATGCAGAACTGGCCCGCCAAGCCCGCGTCACGCCCTCGCCCAACGGCGGCTGGCCGATGGGCGCGATGGCGCTGGCGCTCGGCCTGCGGCTCGGCAAGCCCGGCGTCTACATGCTCAACCCGGCCGGGCGCGCGCCGGCGCCGGCCGACATCGCGCGCGCCTGCCGCCTGGCCGGGCGCGTGCTGCTGACGCTGCCGCCGCTGGCCGGCGCGGGCCTTGCGCTCGGCGCGCTGCTGCAAGGGCTGGCCGACCATGCCTGACCGCAGCCAGCCCAACGCCGCGCCGGGCCCGCCCGCGCGCAGCCACGGCGGCCCCGACGCAGCCGGCCCGCTGCCGCACGACTTCTCGACCAACGCCAACGCCTGCGGCCCCTGTCCGACGGCGCTCGACGCCATCCGCCGCGCCGACTTCGCGCGCTATCCCGATCCGGCCCATACCGCGCTGCGCGCCGCGCTCGCCGCGCGGCACCGCGTCGCGCCCGACCGCATCCTCATCGCCGCCAGCGCCAGCGAATTCATCCAGCGCATCAGCGCCCATGTCGCGCGCCGAGCGGCCGGGCAGGGCGCCGATGCACCTGCCGTGTGGCTGCCGCCCCATGCCTACGGCGACTACGCCCATGCCGCGCGCGCCCACGGCCTCGCGCTCACCGCCGAGCCGGCGCGCGCCGCGCTCACCTGGGCCTGCGAGCCGTCGAGCCCGCTCGGCCAGCCCGAACCGGCGCTGCCGGTACTGGCCGCCAGCGCCCGCGCCGACCGCATCGACATGCTCGACTGCGCCTATGCGCCGCTGCGGCTCGACCCGCCCGACGCGCCACGCGACCCGCACGGCTGGCAGCTGTGGACGCCGAACAAGGCACTCGGCCTGACCGGCGTGCGCGCCGCCTACGTGGTCGCGCCGCGCGCCGCCGATCCGGCCGATCTCGCGGCGCTCGACGCACTCGCGCCGTCCTGGCCGCTCGGCGCCGACGGCGTCGCGCTGCTCAGCGCCTGGACCCGGCCCGAGACCCAGGCCTGGCTCGCGCGCAGCCTGCGTCTGCTCGCCGACTGGCGCGCACGCCAGCGCCAGCTCTGCCGCGAGCTGGGCTGGACCGTGTTGCCGAGCTGCGCCAACTTCTTCTGCGCCCGGCCCGACCGCGCGCCCGACCCGGCAGCGCTTGCCGCCCACGGCGTGCGCCTGCGCGACACCGCCTCCTTCGGCCTGCCCGGCCATGTGCGCCTGGGCGTGCTGGCGCCGGCCTCGCAGGACGCGCTTGCGCGCGCCTGGCGCCCACTCCAGAAAGCCCGACCATGACCGCCACCTGCGTGATGGTGCTCGGCACCACCAGCGGCGCCGGCAAGAGCTGGCTCGCCACCGCGCTGTGCCGCCATTACGCGCGGCGCGGCCTGCGCGTCGCGCCGTTCAAGGCGCAGAACATGAGCAACAACGCGCGCGTGGTCGCCGGCCCCGACGGCGGCGAAGGCGAGATCGGCTCGGCCCAGTACTTCCAGGCACTCGCCGCGCGCGCCCGGCCCGACGTGCGCATGAACCCGCTGCTGCTCAAGCCCGAGGCCGACACGCGCAGCCAGGTCGTGCTCATGGGCCGCGCCAGTGCCGAGCTGTCGGCGCTGCCGTGGCGCGGCCGCTCGGAGCGCGTCTGGCCCCAGCTCGCTGACGCGCTCGACGCGCTGCGCGCCGACAACGACGTGGTCGTGATCGAAGGCGCCGGCTCGCCGGCCGAGATCAACCTGATGGCGAGCGACGTCGTCAACCTGCGCGTCGCCCGCCATGCCGATGCGCGCTGCCTGCTCGTCACCGACATCGACCGCGGCGGCGCCTTTGCGCACCTGTACGGCACCTGGGCGCTGCTGCCCGAAGCCGACCGCGCGCGCATCGCCGGCTTCGTGCTCAACCGGTTTCGCGGCGATGCCAGCCTGCTCGCGCCCGCGCCCGACATGCTGCGCGAACTGACCGGCATCGCCACCGTCGCCACGCTGCCGATGTGGCGCGAGCACGGCCTGCCCGAGGAGGACGGCGTGTTCGACGACCGCGCCCACGCGAGCGGCGACGTGCGCCTGACCGTCGCCGTCATCGCCTGGCCGCGCATCAGCAATCTCGACGAATTCCAGCCGCTCAAGAACCTGCCCGGCCTGCGTCTGGTGTGGGCGCGCCGCCCCGCCGAACTGGCCGGCGCCGACTGGATCGTGCTGCCCGGCTCCAAGGCCACGACGGCCGATCTGGCCTGGCTGCGCGCGCAGGGGCTGGACGCGGCCATCGCGCGCCACGCGGCCGCCGGCGGCGCGGTGCTCGGCATCTGCGGCGGCTTGCAGATGCTGGGCGCGACGCTGCACGACCCGCTCGGCGTGGATGGCGCGGACCCGGCGCCCGCGCCCGGCGCCGCCGCCGCACCCGTCGCGGGCCTCGGCCTGCTGCCGCTCGCCACCGTCTTCGCGCGCGACAAGACCGTGCGCCGTGCCCGCGTGCGCTTCGGCGCGCTCGCCGCCGGGCCGTGGGCCGCGCTCGCCGATCTCGACGCAGACGGCTACGAAATCCACCACGGCCACACCCGCGCCACCGGCCCCGACGCGCGCGAAGTCATCCCCGGCCTCGCCTGGCAGAACGCGCGCGGCAATGTGCTCGGCTGCTATGTCCACGGCCTGTTCGAGGACGCCGCCGTGCTGCGCGCGCTGTTCGGCGCCAGCGCGCCCACGCTCGACGCCGTGTTCGACGGCCTCGCCGACTTCCTCGAACGCCATGCCGCTCCCGGCCTGCTCGACCAGCTCATCCGCCCATGACACCCGACCTCCCGCCCATCCCCGACCTGCACGACCCGCTGCTCGACAGCCGCCTGCGCGAGCGCCTCGACCAGCTCACCAAGCCGCTCGGCGCGCTCGGCCGCATCGAGGCGCTGGCGCTGCGCATCGGGCTCATCCTCGGCAGCGCGTACCCGCGGCTGGTCGCGCCGCAACTGCTGGTCTGCGCCGCCGACCACGGGCTGGCGGCGCGCGGCGTCTCGGCCTATCCCAGCGACGTGACCTGGCAGATGGTCGAGAACTTCCTCGCCGGCGGCGCGGCCGTCAGCGTGCTCGCGCGCCAGCACGGCATCGCGCTGACCGTGGCCGACTGCGGCGTGCGCCACGACTTCGCGCCGCGCCCGGGCCTGGTCGTGTGCAAGCCGGCCGCCGGCACCGCCGACGCCTTCGACCAGCCCGCGATGACCGCCGCGCAATGCGCCGCCGCGCTCGGCAACGGCCGCGATCTGGTGCGCGCGCTGCCCGGCAATGCGCTGCTGCTCGGCGAGATGGGCATCGGCAACACCTCGGCCGCCGCGCTGCTGCTCGCGCGGCTCGCCGGCCACGACATCGCCGATTGCACCGGCGCCGGCACCGGCCTCGACGCCGCCGGCATCGCGCGCAAGACCGAGGTGCTGCGCGCCGTGCTCGTGCGCCATGCCGACGCCACCGCGCCGCTCGACGCGCTCGCCGCGCTCGGCGGCTTCGAGATCGCCACGCTCACCGGCGTAGTGCTCCAGGCCGCCACCGAGCGCCGCGTGATCGTGGTGGATGGCTTCATCACCGGCGCTGCCGTGCTGGTCGCGGCGCGTCTCGCGCCGAGCGTGCTGCAACGCTGCGTGTTCGCGCACCGCTCGGGCGAGCGCGGCCACGGCCTGATGCTCGACGCGCTCGGCGCCGAACCGCTGCTCGATCTCGGCCTGCGCCTCGGCGAAGGCTCGGGCGCGGCGCTGGCCTGGCCGCTGCTGGTGTCGGCCTGCACGCTGCTGGCGGAGATGGCCAGCTTCGCGTCGGCCGGCGTGGCGCAGGCGGATGCGGCGCCCGCTGCCGAGGCCGCCGCCGCGCCCGTCGGAGCGAACGCCGCCGACCGCACCGCCTGAGCGCGCACCGTGGCCGACTGCCTCCGCCGCTACCTGCTCGCGCTCCAGTTCTTCACGCGCATCCCGGTCACCGGCCGGCTTGCCGCCTGGGTCGGCTTCAGCCCCGAACTGCTGCGCGCCAGCGCCGGGCACTTTCCCGGCGTGGGCTGGCTGATCGGCGCGCTCACCGGCGGCGCGCTGTGGGCGGCGCTCGCGCTGCTGCCGGCGCGACCGGGCGCCGCCTTCGTCGCGGCCGCGCTCGCCACGCTGCTCGGCGTGCTGCTGACCGGTGCCTTCCACGAGGACGGCCTGGCCGATCTGGCCGACGGCCTGGGCGGCAGCGCCGACCGCGAGCGCGCGCTGGACATCATGAAAGACTCGCGCATCGGCAGCTTTGGCGCGGTCGCGCTGGTGCTGGCGACGGCGCTGCGGCTCGGCCAGCTCGCGCTGCTGGCGCAGGTCGATGCGCGGCTCGCGGCGCTCGGGCTGTTCGCCGCGCAGGTCGTGTCGCGCGGGCTGCCGCTCGTGCTCATCCGCACGCTGCCGCATGTGGGCGACACGGCGCGCAGCAAGTCCAAGCCGCTGGCCGATCGCATCGGCAGCGGCGCGCTCGCCACCGGCGCCGCGTGGATGCTGGCCGCGCTGGCGCTTGCCGCCGGACTCGCCAGCCGGTTCACCGCCGCGCCAGCGCTTGCATGGGCCGCCGCCACGGCCGGCGCGCTGCTGGCCCTCGGCTGGATGTGGCGCCTGCTCGCGCGCCGGCTGCAAGGCTTTACCGGCGACGCGCTCGGCGCCACTCAGCAGGTCTGCGAGCAGGCCTTCCTGCTCGGCCTGCTGCTCGCGCTGTGAGGCCGGCGCGATGAGCGATGGCGCCATGAGGTCGGCGCGATGACCGGCCGCCTGATCCTCGCGCGCCACGCCCGGCCGCGGGTCGAGCCCGGGCTGTGCTACGGCCGGCTCGATGTGCCCGCCGATCCCGTCGCCACGCAGGTCGCCGCGCAGGCGCTGGCTGACTTCGTGCCGCCGGGCCTGCCGGTGCGCGTGTCGTCGCGGCTGCGCGCGCGCCAGCTTGCCGACGCGCTGCATGCGCTGCGGCCCGACCTAGTGCCGCAGATCGACGCTCGCTTCGACGAGATGGATTTCGGCTGCCATGAAGGGCGGCGCTGGGCCGACATTCCGCGTGCGGCGGTCGATGCCTGGGTTGCGGATTTCGCTTGGCATCGGTTTGGCGGGGTGGAGTCGGCGCAGGAGGTGGTGGCGCGCGTGGCGGCGGGGTTGCGGGC
>NZ_MUHU01000008.1 GCF_002105195.1 Derxia lacustris
GGCGGCGAGCATGCCGCTCTTGATCGCCGCATGGCTGCCCTTGATGCGGCTCGCGTTCAGAAAGCCCGCGTCGCAGCCGACCAGCACGCCGCCCGGAAAGGCGAGTTTGGGCAGGCTCAGCAGCCCGCCGGCGGTGATGGCGCGCGCGCCATAGCCGATGCGCCGCGCGCCTTCAAAAAAGCCGCGAATCGCCGGATGCGTCTTGAAGCGCTGGAACTCCTCGAAGGGGCTGAGCCAGGGGTTCTCGTAATCGAGCCCGACCACGAAGCCGACCATCACCTTGTTGCCGCCCGCGTGATACAGGAACGAGCCGCCGTAGGTGTCGGCATCGAGCGGCCAGCCGGCCGAGTGGATGACGAGGCCGGGCTGGTGCTTGCCCGGGTCGATCTCCCACAGCTCCTTCAGGCCGATGCCATAGCTCTGCGGATCGCGGCCGGCGTCGAGCTTGTACTTGGCGATCACCTGCTTGCCGAGCTGGCCGCGCGCGCCCTCGGCGAACACGGTGTACTTGGCGCGCAGTTCCATGCCGAGCTGGAAGTCGGCCTTGGGATTGCCGGCCTTGTCGAGGCCGAGGTTGCCGGTCGCCACGCCCGTGACCGCGCCCTTGGCGTCGTAGAGCACTTCGGTCGCGGCGAAGCCGGGGAAGATTTCCACGCCCAGTTCCTCGGCCTGCGCTGCAAGCCATTGCACGACCGCGCCCAGGCTGACGATGTAGTTGCCTTCGTTGTGGAAGCAGTCGGGCAGCAGCGGGCTGGCGTGGGCGCCGGTTTCCGTGAGGAAGAGGAAGCGGTCCTCGGTCACGGGCTGGTCGAGCGGGGCGCCGCGCTGCTGCCAGTCGGGGATGAGCTCGGTCAGCGCGACCGGGTCCATGATCGCGCCCGACAGGATGTGGGCGCCGGGCTCGGCGCCTTTTTCCAGCACCACGACCGAGAGTTCGCGGCCGGCTTCCGCCGCGCGCTGCTTGAGGCGGATGGCGGTGGCGAGGCCCGCCGGGCCGGCGCCGACGATGACCACGTCGTAGTCCATCGATTCGCGGGGGCCGTGTTGGGCGATGAGCTGGCTGCTGTCCATGGTGCGGGCGGGAAGGGCGGTTGCGGGGCGGCCTGCGGCGCGGCGGCCGCATGGCGGGCAGGGGGAATGAAACGGGCCGGCCGGGCGGCGGCCGGCGCTCAGGCTGAGTTCAGGCGGGCTGGATGCGCGCGGCGACGAGCAGCGCGCCGGGCGCGACCGGCAGCAGCAGCTGGCGCGCGGCGCCGGGCGCAATCACCAGCCCGGTGCCCGGGCCGAGCCGGGCCGCGTCGCCCTGCCAGCGGCCGGCGATGGCGTGGACGATCCAGCTGCTGCCGGGCTGAGAGGCGAACGGCCGGTCGCGCAGCACGTCCACGCGCACGCGCGCCGCGCCGCGCCGGGTCATGAAGTTGAGCAGCCGCGCCGGGCCGCTGCCGAGCCGCGCGCGGATCGTGGTCTCGCCGGCAAACGCATGGGTCGCGCCGAGCGAGTCGAAACGCAGCGCGGCGTCGGGCGCATGCAGGCAGAGGCCGGGGCCGGCGAGCAGCACGGCTTCGCGGTCGATGCCGGCAAAGTGCGAGAAGGCGCCGTCCTCGAGGATGTCGGCGATGCTGGCGCGCCAGTCGGGTTCGGCGTCGTCGGCGTCGGGCGCGCCGAACCGGCCGGCGGCCACGGTGCGGGTGATGCCGCCGCCGTTGCGCCAGGGCTCCTCGCGCAGGTCGGCGAGGTCGTAGCTGCGGACGTGATCGAGGCTGGGCGGCATGGCGAGGGCGGTGGTCATGGCGGCGGAGGCGGGCGGGTTGGCGTCAGGCCGCGAGCTGCGGCAGTTCGGCGGCGAGGCGCGGCAGCACCTCGAAGATGTCGCCAACGAGGCCGATGTCGGCGATCTGGAAGATCGGCGCGTCGGGGTCCTTGTTGACCGCGACGATGATCTTGGCGTCCTTGATGCCGGCGATGTGCTGGATCGCGCCCGAGATGCCGAAGGCGAGATAGACCTCGGGCGCCACGGTCTTGCCGGTCTGGCCCACCTGGATGGCGTTGGGCGCAAAGCCCGCATCGACCGCCGCGCGCGACGCGCCGACGGCACCGTTGACCCGGTCGGCCACGGCCTCGACCAGCTTCATCTGCTCGGCCGAGCCGACGCCGCGCCCGCCCGCCGCGACGATGCGCGCGCGGGTCAGATCGGGCCGGTCGCCGCCGGCAAGGTCCTGGCCCACGAGGCGGGCGCGGCGCGGCGCGGCGACGGCATCGAGCGCCTCGACCGGCGCGGGCGCGGCGGCAGCGCCGGCCGGCGCGAAGGCCGAGGGCCGCACCGTCAGCAGCAGTCGGGCTTGCGCGGGCTTCACCTCGGCGACCACGCCGCCCGCATACATCGGCCGCACGAAGCGGTCGGGCGCGGGGATGGCGGTCACGTCGGCGAGAAAGCCGGCCTCGGCCAAGGCTGCTGCGCGCGGCAGCGCCGAGCGGGCCAGCATGTCGTGGCGCGCGAGCACTGCGCCGTATTCACCGGCGAGCGCGGCGAGTTGCGCGGCGAGGTCTTCGGCATGCACGACGGCCAGTTGCGGCGCATCGACGGCGCGCACGCGGGCGACGCCTTCGATCAGCGCGGCCTGCGCGGCGATGGCGGCAATGCCGCTGCCGAGCACGAGCACATCGATGCTGGCGCCGAGCTGGCGCGCGGCAGTGACGACGCGCGCGGTGGCGTCGTCGAGTTGCCGGCCGTCATGGGCGGCGATGACGAGGGTGGTCATGAAGTTCTCCAGTCAGGCGGCGCGCAGCGCGGGCAGTTCGCGCAGGCGGGCGATGAGTTCGTCGGTCGAGGCCACGCGGATGCCGGGCAGGCGCTGCGGCGGTTCGGCCATGCCGACCACGTCGCTGAACACGGCGGCGCTGCCGCCGAGGTCGCTGGCGAGCGCTGTGGCGATGGGCGCCTTCTTGGCCTTCATCATCCCGGGCAGGGTGATGTGGCGCGGGTCGCAGAGGCGCAGGTCGACGCTGAGCACGGCGGGCAGTTCAAGCTCGAAGCGGTCGATGCCGGCATCGCCGTCGCAGCTGAGCTTGAGCGTGCTGCCGTCGGCTGCAAGCGCATTCACCGACACCGCCTGCGGCCAGCCGAGCAGGCCGGCGAGCATCGGGCCGGTGCTGCCCAGATCGTCGTCGATGGCCTGCTTGCCGCAGAGCACCAGATCGACGCCTTCGCGCTCGACCAGCGCCTTGAGCAGCCGCGCTTCGGCGAGCGCGTCGGGCGCGCCGTCGGTTTCCACGCGCAGCGCGGCGTCGGCACCGAGCGCGAGCGCATTGCGCAGCACGTCGGCCACCACGGCCGGACCGAAGGCCACGACCGTCACCTTAGTGGCGATGCCCTGCTCGCGCAGCCGCACCGCCTGCTCGACAGCCACTTCGTCGAACGGGTTGCTCGACATCTTGACGCCGGCGGTTTCGACGCCCGAGCCGTCGGCCTTGACGCGCACCTTCACGTTGTAATCGATGACCCGCTTGACGGGGACGAGGATGTGCATGGAAGTCTCCGTTGAAATGCAGGTTCAGCTGACCGCGCCCGAGCCGTACTTGCCGACCAGCAGGTTGCCGGTGCGGAAGCGCTCAAGCGAGTAGGGGTCGAGCGACACGTCGGTCGGCAGGCCGAGCGCGCATTGCGCCAGCACCCGGCCCACGCCCGGCGACAGCTTGAAACCGTGGCCCGAGAAGCCGTAGCCAACGACCAGCCCGTCGATGCCGTTGAGGCGGCCGAGCACCGGATTCCAGTCGGGCGTCACGTCGTAGACGCCGGTCCAGGACGAGGCGAGGCCGGCGGTCTCGTAGGCCGGGAAACGGTCGGCCACCTGGGCGCCGATCTCCAGGATGTAGTCCATGTCGATCTCGCCCTGCTCGTTGTCGGGCTCGGCCAGCGTCTCGCCGGTGATGCCTTCGCTGACGAGCATCTGCGCGCCGCCGTAGCTGCGGCAATACAGCATGCCGGGCGAGCCCAGATCCTTGTAAACCGGCATCTGGAAGGTGTATTTGGCTTCGCACTCCAGCGCGAGCGCGGCATGGCGCTCGGCGCGCACCGGCGTCTCGATGCCGGTCCAGCGCTCGATGTCGCGCGACCAGATGTTCTGCGTGCTCACGACCGTGTTGCTCAGGAAAGTGCCGGCCGAGGTTTCCACTCCGGTCACGCGACCGTTGGCGGTGAGCAGCTTCGTCACCTCGACGCCTTCCATGATCTTCACGCCGAGCTTGCGGGCGGCGCGGGCAAAGCTGGTGGCGACGAGGTAGGCGTCGGCAAAGCCGGCTTCGGGCTCGTAGCCGATGAGGGCGGCGTCGTCGAAGCGCGCGATCGGCAGCAGCTCGGCGGCCTGGGCGGCATCGAGATAGTCGATGGTGATGCCCTTGTCTTCCTGGCCCTTGAGCGAGGCGCGCAGCGGTTCCAGCTTGGCGCTGTCGGGCGAGGCGATGAGATAGCCGCATTTGACGATGCCGCTCGCCGCATCCTCGTCGCCGGTGTAGGCGGCCAGATCGGTGAAGGCGGTCCACGAGCGGCGGGCCAGCTCGACGTTCTCGGCGACCGAATAGTGGGTGCGCAGGATGCCGCTCGATTGCGAGGTGGTGCCGTTGCCGATCTGGGTGCGGTCGAGCACCAGCACGCGCTTCGCACCGAGGTGGGCGAGGTGCCAGGCCACCGAGCTGCCGATCACGCCGGCGCCAATCACGATCGCGTCATAGCTGTCCATCGAATGTCTTTCCGTGGGTGGGTTTTCGATGGAACGCAGTCTGCGAGGCGGTCGGCACCGCGCCGGTTAGCTTCAGGAATTCTGACGCTATGGTTTGGAAAATGCGGCCTTGCGCGGCGCGGCGGAGGCGGGTCGCACCATGCGTCGGCGGATGAATCCGCGCCTTGCGCGCGCCGCTGCCCACCTGCGCCACGACCGTCCCGACGAAAGCCCGCCGCCATGAACCAGCCCGCCGACCTTTCCCTTCACGCCGCCATGCCCGATGTGCAGTCGGCGCGCGACGAGCGCCGGCTGGCGATTGCCCGCGTGGGTGTGAAGGCGCTGCGTCATCCGGCGGTCGTCGCCATCGCGGGCGCGCTGCAACCGGTGGTCGCCACCTGGGAGCTGGATGTGGCGCTGCCGGCCGACGTGAAGGGCACGCACATGTCGCGCTTCGTCGCCTGGCTCGACGGCCGGCGCGACCAGCCGCTCGCGCCCGAGACGCTGCCGCGCGAACTCGACGACCTGCTCGCGCTGCTCGATGCCGACGAGGGCCGCTTCGAGGCCGCATTCACCTTCTTCGTGCGCAAGACCGCGCCGGTATCCGGCGTGACGAGCCTGCTCGACCATCAGGCGCGCTGGATCGTCGAGCGCCGCGCGGGCGCGACGCGGCTGTGGGCCGAGGTGCTGGCGCCGGTCAAGTCGCTCTGCCCCTGCTCGAAGGAAATCTCGGCCTACGGCGCGCACAACCAGCGCTCGCACGTCACCGTGCGCGCCGAGCTGCTCGCGCCGCTGGAGTTGACCGAACTCGTGCGCTACGCCGAGGAAAGCGCGTCGAGCGAAATCTGGCCGCTGCTCAAGCGCGCCGACGAAAAGTGGATCACCGAGCGTGCCTACGACAACCCGAGGTTCGTCGAGGACCTGGTGCGCGAAGTGGCGCTGCGGCTCGATGCCGACGCGCGCATCGGCGCCTACCGCGTCGAGGTCGAGAACTTCGAGTCGATCCACAACCATTCGGCCTTCGCCGTGATCGAGCGCGGCTGAGCCCGCAGGAGCACCGCATGCCCCCGACCTTGCCCGACCTGTTCCACAGCGGCAGCAGCAACCCCGCCGACGGCTGGACGCCGCTGCGCTACACGCTTGACGGCGCCGAGCATGAATTCGGCGAATACACGCTGCTGCGCGAGCGCGGCTCGGAAGGCAGCGTGCTGCAGGTGGGCGTGTGGCGCTGCGACAAGCCCGGCGACACGCCCTTCGCCTCGGAAGACGGCGACGAAACCTTTCTGCTGCTCGAAGGCGAACTGACGATCACCGAGGTCGCGAGCGGCCGGCGCCACCACTACCGCACCGGCGACATCTGCACCTGGACCAAGGGCACGCGCACCGTCTGGACCCTGACGGTGCCGGTGCGCAAGATGTTCGTCATCGCCGATCCGGCAAGCGTCAGCCCGTGATCGGCTGCCGGAAATGCGGGTTCTGCAGCGCCCACACGGCAGCCTCCAGCCGGCTCTTCACATTCAGCTTGCGCAGCAGATGCTTGATGTGAACCTTGACCGTCGCATCGGCAATGCCGAGCACGCGTGCGATTTCCTTGTTGCTGCGGCCGTCGGCCAGCAGCCCGAGGATTTCGCGCTCGCGGTCGGTCAGGTCGCTCGCATCGACCTTGGGCGGCGCGTTGAGCGCCTCGGTCAGCAGGCCCGCAAGGCTGCCCTCGATCACCATCTGGCCCAGCACCGCCTGCTTGATGCGCGCGCTCAGTTCCTCGGGCTCCAGGTCTTTCAGCAGATAGCCGTCGGCGCCGGCGCGCATCGCCTCCAGCACGTCCTGGCCGTCGTCGCTGACGGTCAGCATCACGCAGCGCGAGCGCAGCTTGCGGGCCTTGAGCGCGCGCAGCGTCTCGATGCCGTTCATCTGCTTCATGTTGAGGTCGATGAGGATGAGCGCCGGCTGCAACTGCTCGGCCAGCGCGATGCCGGTGGCGCCGTCGCCGGCCTCGCCGACGAGTTCAAGTTCGGGGTCGGCTCGCACCAGTTGCGCCACGCCGCTGCGGAACAGCGGATGGTCGTCGATGAGCAGGATGCCGGCGGTCATCGCGGCGCTCCCATCGGCTCGGCCGGCAGGCGCTGCGGCACAAAGCTGAGCCGCACGCGGGTGCCGCCGCCGTCGCGGGCTTCGATGCCGACCTCGCCGTCGAGCGAGCGGGCGCGTTCTTTCATGATGCTCATTCCGTAATGGTTGCCCTCGGGAGCAGCGGCGGGCAGGCCGCGACCGTCGTCCTCGACCGTGACCGTGCAGCGGTGGTCGGGACCATAGCGCACGGCCACCCACGCATGCTCGGCGCCGGCATGCCGCACGATGTTGGACAGCGCCTCGCGCACCACCTGCATCACATGGAATTCCTCGTTGATTTCGAGCGGGCAGCGGTCGAGTTCGTGCTCGAAGGCGATGGCGATTCCGCTGCGCTGGCCAAACTCGTCGATGGTGTCCTGCACCGCTTCGCGCAGGCCGCCCGGACCCATGCTCACGCGGAAGGCGGCGATCAGTTCGCGCACCTCGCGGTAGGCGGTGCTCAGGCCGCCGCGCAGGTCGAGCGCGGCCTGGCGCACGCCGGCCGGCACGGCGTCGTCGTCGAGCGCGCGTTGCAGTTGCGCGACCTGGATCTTCATGTAGGCCAGAGACTGCGCGAGCGAGTCGTGCAGCTCGCCGGCGATGGCGCTGCGCTCTTCCATCAGCGCCACGCGGCGTTCCTCATGGCTGCGGCAGACGCCGGCGATGGCCAGCGCGCAGAGCGTGGCGAAGCATTCGGCGAGCTGCACCTGGGCCTCGCCGACCACGGCGTCGGGCGCGAATTCGGCGCTGAGGCTGGCGGGCGGCAGGCCGGCGCTGGTCACCGGCACCAGCAGCGTGCGCAGCGGCAGATCGGGGCCGGGCGGGATGAGCCGCGCGCCGACCTCGCCGCGCGCGTCGCCGGGCAGCGGCAGGGCCAGCGCCGGCTCGCCGTGGGTGCAGAGCAGCGCGCCGGCGCCGAGCAGCTGGCGCGTGTCGGCCGGCAGACGCAGCGCCACGCCGCGCGCGCCGAGCGCGGTTTCGAGCATGGCGAGGGCGCGCAGCAGGACCGGCTCGTTCACGTCGCCGGCGCGCAGCAGGCGGCCGGCTTCGCGCAGGCAGCGCAGCGCGGCGGGTTCGGCATCGGCGACGGGCGTGGGCGGCGCGGCGGCGCGGGCGCGGCCGGCCAGCGCCTCGGGCGCGCGGCGCAGGATGAGCGCGAAGCCGCCCGCCAGCAGCGCGAGGCAGCCGGCTTGCAGCGCGAGCATCGTCCGGCCCCGGCCGCCCAGCGTGCCGGCCTCGACGGCGAGCGCGTCGCACAGCGCGAGCGCAGCGGCGCCGGCCGGCGCGCTGGCACATTGCGCGCCGAGCGCATCGAGCGTGGTGCGCGCCTGCTGCTGCACCTCGACACTGCCCCAGAACATCAGCAGCGCGGCAAGGCTGCAAGCGCCGAGCACGGCGGCCAGTGCGGCCAGCCGGGGCTGGCGATCATGAAAACGAAGAACGGTGGAGATCACGACGATGGCGCTCTACATGTTGTCGGCCTGGATGCTGGCATGGTGCTTCATCTGGCTCGTGGGTTCATGGCATGCGGGCCAGGGTTTTGCGCTGGCCGCGCTCGCGGTGTTTGCGGTGACGACGCCGCTGCTGTTCCTGCGCCGGCGTCGGCCAGCAACGGCGGTGGCCGATGCGCCGCCGTGCCCGGCGCCCGATGCGGTCTGCGCGGTACGCACCGAGGCCGCGCTGCCCGGCGTGCTCGACCAGCTGCATCTGGTGCTGTTCCGCGCTGAAGCCGACGGCCGGCTTGCCTACGTGAACCGCGCCTGGGAAGCGATGTCGGGCCGCGCGGTCGCCGACACGCTGGGCCGCTCGCTTGCCGCCTTCGTGCATCCGTCCGAGGCGGCCAGCATCGAGCGCGGCCTGCTGGCGGTGGCGCGCGGCGAGCAGGATGCGCTCGGCTGCGAACTGCGGCTGGTGGACGCCGGCGGCAAGCCCCTGCGCGCGCTGCTGCGCGCCCAGCCCTGCCTCGCGCCCGGTGGCGCAATCACCGGCCTGGTCGGCACGCTTGAGGAAGTGAGCCGCCGGCGCGGCGCCGACAACCGCAACGGCAACGCGCGCCATCAGGTCAACACGCTGCTCGCCAACGTGCCGGGCATGGTCTACCGCTGCCGCAACGACCCGTCGTGGACGATGGAATTCGTCAGCGACGGCTGCCTCGAACTCACCGGCTACGAGCCCTGGGAACTGCTCGAAAGCCGCCGCATCTCCTACGGCGACCTGATCCATCCCGAGGACCGCGAATTCGTCTGGACCCAGGTGCAGGCGCATGTCGCGCGGCGCGAGGCCTACCAGATCGCCTACCGCATCGAGGACGCTGCCGGCCGTGAACGCTGGGTCTGGGAGCAGGGGCGCGGCGTGTTCTCCGCCCACGGCGAACTGCTCGCGATCGAAGGCTTTGTCACCGACGTGAGCGAGCGGCGCGGCGCCGAGGAGCGCGCGCGCCGGCGCATCTGGTTCGAGGCGCGCACCGGCATGACCGGGCGGCCGATCTTCGAGGCGCTGCTGCCGTGGACGCTGCAATTCGCGCAGCTGTCGGGCCACCCCTGCGCGCTGCTCTGCGTGCATCTGCTCGGCGTCGAGGCGCTGACCGAGCGCCACGGCCATGAGCGCGCCGAACAGGTGCTGACGGCCGTCGCGCGCCGCTTCACGCCGGCCACGGGCGCCGGCGCGGTCAGCTGCTATCTGGGCAACCATCAGTTCGCGGTGCTGGTCGCCGACTTCCGCAGCGTGGGCATTGCGCGCGCCGCCGGTGGCGAGGCGCGCGAGCTGATCCCGGCGGTATCGCGCTACGCGGCGCGGTTGGCCGAGGCGCTGGCCGCGCCGGTGCGCGTGGACGGCGCGCGGCATGCGGTGGAGATTGCCGTGGGCATCGCGATGAGCGACGCGCGCTATGCGGGCGCCGACGCGATGCTGGCGGCGGCCGAGCAGGCCGCCTTGCAGGCCAGGGCCATCGGCCCCGGTACCTGCGAGTTTGCCGACGAGTGAGCCGGCGGACGCCATTTACTCGGCGGCGGTGCCTGCCGGCAGCGCGCGGCCATCGTCGAACTGCGCGAGCCAGTCCACGGCCAGCGGCCGGAAGCGCGTGAGGCCCTTGTATTCGACCAGCGGCGCCGGCAGCGAACCCAGCACGCGATGCAGCCGCGCGGCCCAGTTCGGCTTGGTGGCCAGCTCTTCCAGGCTGGCCAGATAGCAGCGGATGCTGAACAGCATGCCGTTGCTGCGCGGCAGCCGGAACAGCGCCTGCAACTCCACCCGTAGATGCACCTTGCCGGCCACGTTTTCGGGCGTGACGCTGGCGCGGTCCGTGCCCCATTCGGGGAAGGTTTCCGGCGCGGTATCGAGGCGCGGATTGATCGTCATGGTCCAGTTGAGCCGGCGCACCGGCTTGCCCTGCTGGAGCATGAGCAGGTACTTGAGCGCGCGGTCGAACACGCCCATCTCATGCGCCAGCGGCACCGGGCCGTGCCATTGCTGGAAGCTCATGCCCACGTCGAAGGCGAGCGACCAGTCGGCCTGCGAGGTGACCATGCCGGCGTCGGCAAACAGGTTGCCGTCGCGCTGGTCCATCACCACGAAATCGCCCTGGGCCTGGCGCGTGATGTACTCGAACGGGCCGCAGGGCAGGGTGCTCGCATCGCCAAACACGAAGGCCTGCTCGATGCCGAGCGGGCGGTTGGTCCAGGTCCATCGGCTGCCGTCGCGGGCCAGCGCGAAGTGCTGCGGATAGTCGCGCGCGAGCGATTCCATCAGCAGCTCCAGCGTGTCCCATTCGGCCTCGATCATGTGCGGCAGGCTGGCGCAACGGCCGGGGTCGCGCTCCAGCGTGATCGCGCGGTCGCGCACCTCGGCGAGGTAGTGCTCGTCGATGTCGAAGGCACGCTCGAACACCGAGCCCGGCGCGCCCGGCAGATGCGGCTCGATGTTGACCGAGTACATGTACTCGTCCTGCGGGAACGGGAACGGAAAGCGCCGGATCGCCTCGGGCGAGTTGCGATAGCTGTAGTCGTCGCGGAAGGTTTCCTGCTTGAACGCGAGGGTCATGGACTTTCCTTCAGAGATCGAGGGTGAGGCAGCCGCCCTTGAGGCGGGACACGCAGGGCATGATCTTCTTGCCGGCGGCGCGGTCGTCGGCGCCGAGCCACAGGTCGTGATGCAGCAGTTCGCCGTCGGCGGCGAGCACGACGGTTTCGCACTGGCCGCAGGCGCCGCCGCGGCACAGCGAGGTGACGGCGGCGCCGGCAGCTTCGAGCGCATCGAGCAGCGAGGTATCGGCGGCCACGGTGATGCGGCTGCCGCTGCGCGCGAGCAGCACGTCGAAGGGCTCGCCGCCGGCCGGCGCCAGAAATTGCTCGGAATGCAGCGAGCCTGCGGGCCAGCCGAGCGCATGGCCGGCGGCGAGCGCCGCCTCGACCATCGGCGCCGGGCCGCAGATGTAGAAGTGCGTGCCGAGCGGCTGGTCGGCGAGCAGCTCGGTGAAGTCGATGACATCGCCGGCGCTCGCGTCGTGGTGAAACACGCGGCCGGGCGCGAGCGCTTCCAGCTCGTCGGCAAACACCGCGTACTCCGGCGCGCGCCAGGCGTAATGCACCTCGAAATCGGCGCCGGCGCGCGCCAGTTGCCGCGCCTGCGACAGGATCGGCGTGATGCCGATGCCGCCGGCCACCAGCAGATGCCGGCGCGCCGTGCGCACCAGCGCAAAAAGATTCATCGGAGCTGCGACTTCAAGCCGCATGCCGACCGCCGCATGCTCATGCAGCCAGGCCGAGCCGCCGCGCGACGGCGTCTGCTTGCGCACGGCAATGCGCCACCAGTCGCGCTGTTCCGGGTCGCCGAGCAGCGAGTACGGATTGCGCTGGATGCGCCCGTTGACGGGAATCGACACGACCACATGGCTGCCGCCCGAGAACACCGGGAAGGGCTGGCCGTCGGCGCGCGCGAGGCTGATCTCGCGGATGCCCGGCGCAAGGTCGCGCAGGGCGGTGATGGTCACGGCAAGGGTGTCGCTCATGGGTAAAGCCGCTCCACGGCCGGCAGTTGACCGGGCTCCTCGGCGTCGGCCTGGAAGCCCATGTAGGCGCCGAGCCGGCGCGAGAAATGGTCGCGCACGAACAGCGTGCGGCCGCAGCCGGCGCAGGGCGCGAGGTTGGTGTGGACCGCCGGCGTGACCGTCTTGCAGTGCACGCAGTAGACCGGCCGCGCGAGCGTGCCGCAGCGGTGGCGGCGGATTTCGGCTTCGCCGAGGCCGGCGGCGTTGGCGATCTGCGCCGCCGCCCAGATCAGCGGCTCGCTGCCGACCAGATACAGGCGCAGGCCCATCGATGCGCCGGCGAGCAGGTCGCGCAGCAGGCCGAGCGCGGCGGTCTGGTCGGGCGCGGGATGGACGGCGGCATCGGGCGTGGCGCTGGCGAGCGCATGCCAGGCGGCGTCGCCGTCATGGCGCAGCACGATCAGGTCGAGCGCGGCGGGCGCATTCGCCGCCAGCTGCGCGGCGAGTGCCGCATCGGCGGCGCCGGCCAGCAGCAGATGGCGCCGGCCGCTCGCGTCCCAGTCGAGCGCGGGCCAGACCGGCTGGCTCTTGATGGAATAAGCCGACATGGGCGCCTCGTCAGCCGAGCTTTTCGGGATGGGTGCGCAGGCGCATCGGGTCGTAGAACGGCGTGCGCACGACCATCGCCTTGAAGCTGCCGGCCGCGCCCTTCACCGTGAGCCGCGTGCCGAGGTTGGCATGCGACGGCTTGAGATGGACCAGCGCCAGCGATTGCATGAGATAGCGGCTGTAGCTGCCCGAGGTCACTACGCCAACCTGCCTGTCGCCATCGAGGATCACGGCGCCGCCCTCGATGGCCGCCGAGTGCTCGACGATCATGCCGGCCTGCTTCACGCGTTCGCGGCCCTTGAGCGCCAGCACCGCCGGCTTGCCGATGTAGTCGCCGGCCTTGTCCAGGTCGATGGCCCAGTCCATGTTGACTTCCCAGGGCGTGGTGTCGCCTTCGGGCATCTCGAACGGGAAGAACAGCAGCGCGCCTTCCATGCGCGTGAGTTCCAGCGTGTTCCACGACGCCGGGATCACGCCGAAGGGCTTGCCCGCGTCGAGGATGGCGTCCCACAAAAACACGGCATCGGCGGCGGCGCAATACACCTCGTAGCCGCGCTCGCCCGAGTAGCCGCCCCGGCCGAGGACGACGTTGCGGCCGAACAGCGTGGTCTCGGTGTGCGTGAAGTAGCGCAGCTCGGCCAGCTTGAACGGCGTGTGCGGCGCCAGCACGTCGAGCGACACCGGGCCTTGCAGCGACAGGATGTGAACGTCACGGTCGGCCTCGACGCTCACGTTGCGGCCCTCGGCCAGCTGCGCCAGCGTCACCGGCGTGGCGCCGCTGCCATGCGACAGGCGGAAGCGGTCGGCGGCGTCGCGGATCACCATGATGTCGTCGACCAGCGCGCCGGCTTCGTTCACTTCGGCGGCGAGGCGCGCGGTGCCGGGCTTCATCTTGGTGATGTCGATGGTCACGAGCTTGTCGAGCACAGCCTCGGCATCGGGGCCGCTGACGTTGACGATGTTGAGCGCCGACACGTCGTAGAGCGCGGCACGGCTGCGCGTGGCGATCACTTCGTCATGCGCGTCGGTGGCATAGCTCCAGGGCAGCGGCATGCCGTTCCAGGTGTCGCCGTCGAGCTTCGAGCCGAGCTGGCGGTGGCGTTCGTTCAGGATCGAGTTTCGGTTCATCCGCAATACCTCTTTGGCGTGCTTTGGGAGATGACCGAATGCTGGGCGCGCGGGCAGGCCGCGCCAATCCTCACGAGGCAGTACCACCAAGGGAGTAGCCGGCCGACTACCCCCAAGGAGGTAACCACTCATGACGATTGCGGGTGAGGCGGGCGGGAAGAAAACTGGTTTCGAGGCGCCGTGCAATGCGCGGCGCATGACCGCAGTCATCGACACCAGGAGAACAACCCAAATGACCAAGAAGCGAGTTGCAGTGATCGGCGCCGGCCCCTCCGGCACGGCCCAGTTGCGGGCCTTCCAGTCGGCCGCCGCCAAGGGCGCGGAGATTCCGGAAATCGTCTGTTTCGAGAAGAGCAGCGACTGGGGCGGCCTGTGGAACTACACCTGGCGCACCGGCCTCGACGAGAACGGCGAGCCGGTTCATTGCAGCATGTACCGCTACCTGTGGTCCAACGGCCCGAAGGAATGTCTGGAGTTTGCCGACTACAGCTTCGACGAGCATTTCGGCAAGGGCATCGGCTCCTACCCGCCGCGCGCCGTGCTGTGGGACTACATCAAGGGCCGGGTCGAGAAGGCCAATGTGCGCGGCTGGGTCCGCTTCGAGACGCCGGTGCGCATGGTGAGCTACGACGCGGCGAGCGAGCAGTTCACCGTGACCGCGCACGACCTGAAGAACGACGTGATGACGAGCGAGCAGTTCGATTACGTCATCTGCGCCAGCGGCCATTTCTCGACGCCGCATGTGCCTTACTTCGACGGTCTCGACACCTTCAACGGCCGCGTGCTGCATGCGCACGACTTCCGCGACGCGCTCGAATTCAAGGGCAAGGATCTGCTGCTGATCGGCCGCAGCTACTCGGCCGAGGACATCGGCTCGCAATGCTGGAAGTACGGCGCCAACAGCATCACGACCAGCTATCGCAGCAAGCCGATGAGCTTCCACTTCCCCGACAACTGGGAACAGAAGCCGCTGCTGACCCGGGTGGAGAACAAGACCGCCTACTTCAAGGACGGCAGCTCCAAAGAAGTGGACGCAATCATTCTTTGCACCGGCTACAAGCACTACTTCCCCTTCCTGCCGGAAGACCTGCGCCTCAAGACCGACAACCGCCTGTGGCCGCTCGGCCTGTACAAGGGCGTGGTCTGGGAGAACAACCCCAAGTTCTTCTACCTGGGCATGCAGGACCAGTTCTTCACCTTCAACATGTTCGACGCCCAGGCCTGGTATGTGCGCGACATCGTCCTTGGCCGCATCTCGCTGCCGCCGGCCGACACCATGGCCGCCAACAGCGCGGCCTGGCGCCAGCGCGAAGAGGGCCTGACCAACGACGAATCGATGATCCGGTTCCAGGCCGATTACGTGAAGGAGCTGATCGCCGCGACCGACTATCCGATGTTCGACATCGAGGGCGTGATCCAGACCTTCCTGGTCTGGGAGCAGCACAAGCACGAAAACATCATGACCTTCCGCGACCACAGCTACCGGTCGCTCATCACCGGCAAGCAGTCGCCGCTGCATCACACGCCGTGGAAGGACGCGCTCGACGATTCGCTCGAAGCCTATCTGGCCAACGGCGAGAGCCAGGCCAATGGCTGAGGCCGACGCCACCGCGCGCGGCCGGCTCGCGGCGCCGCTCGCGAGCCGCATCCTCCAGCCCGGGCTGGCGGCGCGCGCGGCCGGCACCGAACGTCACCGCGTTGCAGGACGCGGTTCGCTTGTCGTCGCGGTCCAGGCTGGCGACCGGCTGGCCCTCACGGATGTCGAGGGCGGCCAGGTCTGCGAGCTGATGTTCTGTGCCGGCGACGGGCGCTTCGACGCGGCGGCTTTCGGGGCTGCGGACGGTGCGGTCGTGGCCCGGCCCGACGGCTTTCTCGCGCTGATGGCCGAGGGCGATGCCGGCGCGCGCCGCACGCTGGCCGCGCTCGCGCGGCGCGGCATTGCGCTGGCCGAGGCGAGCGGGCTGCGCCTGTTCGGCGCCGGCTCGCGCGCAGGTGCGCAGGCGAGCTTCACCGTGCAGCGCGCGGGCATCGTCATCGTGGCGACGCCGGCGCCGCGCATGGACTTTGTCGCTGGCGACACCGCCACGCCGGTCGCGCTGACCCTCGTGCGCGCCGCCTCCGAAACGTCGGCCGGCGTCATCGCGCTGCCCGAGCCGCTCGCCGATCCGCTGTTCGAGCAGCGCATCGCGCCCGGCACTGCCCACGCCTATGTCGTGAAGGCCGGCGAGTTCATCCAGGTGCTCGACGTGGCCGGCCGGCAATGCTCGGACTTCCAGGCCTTTGCGCTCGCCAAGGTGGAGCGCGGCCTCGATCGCGGGCTCGACGCGACGATGACGCGCACGCTGCTCGGCCAGCTCTATCCGCAGCCCGGCCTGCCGTCGAAGGGGTTCGACCGCGACCAGCAGCCGCTGATCGAAGTGGTGCAGGACACGGTCGGCCGGCATGACGCCTTCGCCAACGCCTGCGGTGCGCGCTACTACGACGACATGGGCTATCCCGGCCATGTGAATTGCAGCGACAACTTCAACGTAGCGCTCGCGCCTTACGGCATCGCGCCGCGCAAGGGCTGGGAAGCGCTCAACTTTTTCTACAACACCTTCCTCGACCACAACCATCAGCTGCATCTCGATGAACCGTGGTCGCGCCCCGGCGATTACGTGCTGCTGCGCGCGCTGACCGATCTGGTCTGCGTCACCTCGTCCTGCCCCGACGACATCGACCCGGCCAACGGCTGGAACCCGACCGACATCCATGTGCGCACCTACGCGCCGCGCGAGAACTTTTCGCGCGCCATCGCCCATCGCATGACACCCGACGCCGACCCCAAGCTCACGCGCGAATCCCCGTTCCACGCGCGCACCTCCGCGCTGACGCGCCACTTCGTCGACTACCGCGGCTGGTGGCTGCCGACGTGCTTTGCAGGGGAGGGCGCGGTGGCCGAGTACTGGGCCTGCCGCGAAGCCGTCGCCGTCATCGATCTGTCGGCGATGCGCAAGTTCGAGATCACCGGCCCCGACGCCGAAGCCCTGCTGCAATGGACGCTGGTGAAGGACGTGAGCAAGCTCGGCGCCGGCAAGGTGGCGCATGTGGCGCTCTGCCATGCCAACGGCAATGTGCTCGACGACGCGCTGCTCTACCGCATCTGCCAGAACAATTTCCGGCTGGTGTGCAGCGAGGATGCGGTCGGCCCCTGGCTGCGCAAGCAGGCCGAGGAAAAGGGCTATCAGGCCTGGGCGCGCGAATCGACCGAGCAGCTCTGCAACCTGGCCGTGCAAGGCCCGCGTGCGCGCGAGCTGATGCGCCAGATCGTCTGGACCGCGCCCGCGCAGCCGAGCATCGACGAGCTGAAATGGCTGCGCTTCGTGCCGGCGCGCATCGGCGGCTACGAGGGCGCGCCCATCGTGCTGTCGCGCACCGGCTACACCGGCGAGCTGGGCTACGAAATCTTCTGCCACCCGCGCGACGCCGAAGCCGTGTGGGACGCGATCTGGCAGGCCGGCCAGCCGCTCGGCCTGAAAGCCATGGGCCTCGATGCGCTCGACCTGCTGCGCATCGAAGCGGGCCTGGCCGCCGCCGGCAATGAATTCGACGAGCGCACCGACGGCTGGGAAGGCTGGGTCGGCGATGCGATCTCGCTCGACAAGCCGACCGACTTCATCGGCCGCGCGGTGCTGGAAGAACGCGCCGCGCATCCGCGCAAGCAGATCGTCGGCATCCAGCTGGAAGGCAGCGATGCCATCGGCCACGGCGACGAGCTGTTCATCGGCCGCGTGCCGGTCGGCGTGGTGACCAGCGGCATGCGCTCGCCGCTGCTCGGCCGCTCGATCGGCATCGCGCGTATCGACGTGCAGCACGCCGCGCCCGGCACGGCGGTGGAAGTCGGAAAGCTCGACGGCCACCAGAAGCGCCTGCCCGCGCACATCACCGCGCTGCCGCACTACGACCCCGAACGGCTGCGTCCGCGCGCCTGAGTCCGGCCCGCCCGCGCCTGTGCGCGCGGCGGGCCACGCCCCGAGTTCTTGCAGCAACCGTCGCGGCCGGCGCGCCGCGCCTTCAACCACTCCAACAGGAGCACTCATGTTCCGTATCACCTCTCGCGGCCTTGTCGGGGCCAGCCTTGCCGCTTCGGCGCTGCTGCCGCTCGCGGCCTTTGCCGAAGAAGCCCCCGCCGCCGAAGCCTCGCCGCTGACGCTCACGGCCAATGTGGCGCTGGTATCCAACTATGTGTTCCGCGGCATCAGCTACACCCAGGACGGCGCGGCCGTGCAGGGCGGCTTCGACGCCGTGCATTCGAGCGGCCTGTATCTGGGCGTGTGGGGCAGCAACGTGAGCAGCAAGGCGCTCACCGACGCCTCGGCCGAGTTCGACATCTACGGCGGCTATGCCGGCAGCGCGGCCGACATTGCGTATGACGTGGGCCTGCTGCAATTCACCTATCCGCAAGGCCGCTTTGCCGGCCAGAGCTACAACACGCTCGAAGCCTATGCGGGCGCCACCTGGAGCGTGCTCAACCTCAAGTACTCGCGCACCCTGACCAACTACTTCGGCTTCAACGACGCGTCGATGGGCGCCGGCGACTCGAAGGGCTCGCAATACGTCGAGGCCAATCTCGCCTACGAGGTGCTGGCCGGCTACACCGCGCAAGCCCACGTCGGCCATCAGAAGGTGAAGGGCTACGGCCAGTACGACTTCACCGACTACAAGCTCGGCGTCGCCGCCGATCTGGGCTCGGGCTGGGTCGCGGGTCTGGCCTGGGCCGATACCAACGGCAAGTCGGCGCTCTACCGCATCGGCAGCGTCGATACCGCCGGCCCGAAGTGGATCGCCTCGCTCAAGCGGACGTTCTGAGTTCGCCAGTCGAAATCGCATCCCAGAGCCGGCGCAAGCCACGCACCGCCACGGCCATCGGCCGCACAGCCTGCGTGCGTCGCCCGCCAGCGCCGCCCCACCCAGGCGCCTCGAAGGCGCCGCAACCGGCCTCGGTCGCGGTGAGTAGAAGGTTTACTTAAACGAACCTTTAATTCTCATCAAGAAACCACGGCACGGCAATTGCAAACGCTGGCAAGGCTTTCGGGACGACCGACAACGATGCGCGTGCCGCCACTCCGGCGGCCGCGCCACCAAGACATCCCTTCCTCTCGACGATCGACATGGAGCGCGAAATGAACCTTCCCTCACGACTGTGGCGCGGCCTGACCGCCGCGCTGCTCTCGACCGCCTCGCTGGCGGCGCTGGCGCAGGACGCGGTGGAGCAAGCCGCCGACGCCGCAGCGCCCGCCGCCACGGCTGCCGCTGCTGCCGTCACGCCGGTGCTCAACAGCGGCGACACGGCCTTCGTGGCCTGCTGCGCGCTGTTCGTGCTGCTGCTGCTGATTCCGGGTCTGGCGCTGTTCTACGGCGGCCTGGCGCGCAGCAAGAATGTGCTGTCGATCCTGATGCAGATCTTCTCGGGCTCGGCGCTGATCTCGCTGCTGTTCGCCATCTACGGTTACAGCTTCATCTTTGTGGATGGCGGCTCGCTGCAAAGCCTGATCGGCGGCTCGGCCAAGGTCTTTCTGGCCAGCATCAACAACGATGCGCTCCAGGGAACCATTCCTGAATGGCTCTATGTGTTCTTCATGCTGCTGTTCGCGGCCATCACGCCGGTCATCATCTGCGGCGCGTTTGCCGAGCGGATCAAGTTCTCGGCGGTGCTGGTGTTTCTGGCGATGTGGTTCACGCTCAACTACGTGCCGCAGGCGCACATGGCCTGGGCCGGCGGCTGGATCTTCCAGCTCGGCGCGCTCGACTTTGCCGGCGGCAATGTGGTGCATGTGAACGTCGGCGCGGCCTCGCTGGTCGCGGCCTGGCTGGTCGGTCGGCGCAAGGGCTTCGGCACGCCGGGTCTGGCGCCGCACAACATGACCATGACCATGACCGGCGGCTCGATCGTCTGGGTCGGCTGGCTGGGCTTCTGCGGCGGCTGCGCCTATGCGGCCAGCGGCTTCGCGATGCTGGTGGTGCTCAACAACATGCTCGCGGCCTGCGCCGGCGCCATGTCGTGGATGCTGGTCGAGTGGTTCCATCGCGGCAAGCCGAGCCTGCTCGGCGCGGTGTCGGGCGCGATCTCGGGGCTGGTGGCGATCACGCCGGCCTGCGGCTATGTCGGCCCGATGGGCGCCATTGCCTGCGGCCTGCTGGTGGCGCCGGTCTGCGTCTGGGCGGTCGAGAAGCTCAAGCCGATGATGGGTCTGGACGACTCGTTCGACGTGTTCGGCGTGCACGGCGTGGGCGGCATCGTGGGCAGCGCGCTGTCGGTGATCTTTGCGCTGCCGGCGCTCGGCGGCGTGGGCTTTGCCGAAGGCCGGGATTTTGCGAGCCAGCTCGGCGTGAATCTGGGCGTGACGGCCTTCACTTTCGTGTATTCGGTGGTGGCCAGCTGGGTCTCGTTCAAAATCGCGGCCATGGTGTGCGGCGGCCTGCGTGTCGACGAGGAACAAGAGGTTGACGGTCTTGACCTTTCCTCGCACGGCGAGGTCGGCTACAAGTACTCCAACTGATCCAACCGGAGAGCTCATGAAACTGATTACTGCCATCGTCAAGCCGTTCAAGCTCGATGAAGTGCGTGAAGCAATGCAAAAGGCCGGCGTCAACGGCGTCACGGTCACCGAGGTGAAGGGTTTTGGCCGCCAGAAGGGCCATACCGAGATCTATCGCGGTGCCGAGTACGTGGTCGACTTCCTGCCCAAGACCAAGATCGAGGCCGCCGTGCCCGAGGCGCTGGTCGATGCGGTCATCGAGGCGGTCACCAAGGCCGCGCATACCGGCAAGATCGGCGACGGCAAGATCTTCGTGAGCGAGCTGGAGCAGGTGATCCGCATCCGCACCGGCGAAGCCGGCGAAGGCGCGCTGTGACGGCGTAAGGCGCAGGCCGGCGCAGGACTGGCCGGCTTGCAAACAAGAAGGGCGCCCGGTTGCACGACCGGGCGCCCTTTTTTCGTGGGCGGCGCGCGGCCGCTCAGTCGGGATCGAGCGCGATGCCGAGCCGCTTCATGCGGCGGTAGAGCGTGTTGCGGCTCACGCCCGCCAGCCGCGCCACGCGGGTCAGGTTCCAGCGCTGCTCGCGGATCAGGTCGAGCAGCGTGTCGCGCTCCTCGGCGGCGATGGCGGCTTCGGCGAGCGGCAGCTGGGCGCGCGCCTGCGCGGCCGAGAACGGCGTGCTGCGCAGCGCCGGCAGATGTTCCACATCCACGGTGCTGCCGTCGCAGAGGGCGGCGGCGGCGCGCAGCACATGGCGCATCTGGCGCAGATTGCCGGGCCAGGCGTGGTTCATCAGCAGCGCCTCGGCGGCCGGCGTTAGCGCCAGCGGCGCGCCGGCTTCCTCGGCCAGCATGCGGTCGATGAGCTCGCGCCGGTCGGCCCGTTCGCGCAGCGGCGGCAGCACGATTTCCACGCCGTTGAGGCGGTAGTACAGGTCTTCGCGGAAGCTGCCTTCGGCGACCAGCCGGGCCAGCTCGCGATGGCTGGCGCTCACCAGCTGAAAGCTCACGGGAATCGATTCCTCGCTGCCGAGCGGCGTGACGCGGCGCTCGTCGAGCACGCGCAGCAGCCGGGCTTGCAGCGCCAGCGGCATGTCGCCGATCTCGTCGAGGAACAGGGTGCCGCCGTGGGCCTGCACGATCTTGCCGCGCCGGCCGTTGCGGTCGGCGCCGGTAAAGGCGCCGGCGCGGTAGCCGAACAGTTCGGATTCGATCAGTCCGTCGGGCAGGCCGGCGCAGTTGATGGCGATGAAGGCGCGGCCCGCGGCGGCGCTGTCGGCATGCACGCCGCGCGCGAACACCTCCTTGCCGGCGCCGGTTTCGCCGCGCAGCAGCAGCGGCGTGCCGCGCGAGATCACCCGCAGCGCGGTGCGCAGCTGGGCCGCGATGACCGGGTCGACCGGCGGGTCGGGCGGGTCGGCGGGCGGCAGGGCGGTTGGTCCGGTGGCGTGGATGGCGGGCGGCACGGCGGCGCGGCCGGGGGCGCGCGGGCCGGCGGTGGCGCCTGCGGCGGGGAGGTCGTCGGCGCGGCGGCGCACGGAACAGAGGGTCGGGCTCATGGGCTTCCCGTTCTTGTGGTCGGCGCGACGGCGGCTGCCGGCGCGGAGGAGGCCGGCCGATTCTGTGGCGCCCGGCGCGGTCTGGGTATCGCCGCGAATGAGTAAGCCTTTGGGAGTAGCGCCGGCCGGCTGACTGCGCGAACGCTTATCCAATGCTTCAGAATCGGTGCATCTTTTGCCGCGCCCGAGGGCGCTCGTCAGGATGCCGCCATGTCCGCCAATCCCGCTCGCCCGCCCGTTTCCGATGCCGTGCCGAGGCGCCATCGCGCGCTGCCCGATCTGCATGCGCTCGAAGCCTTCGTCACCGTCTGCGAGGCCGGCTCGATGGCGCTCGCGGCCCAGCGCCTGGGCGTGAGCCAGAGCGCGGTGAGCCAGCTGGTGAAGGCGCTGGAGACCGAATGCGGCACCCTGCTGTTCGACCGCGAGGTGCGGCCGGCGCGGCCCACGCATGCCGGCCGCTCGCTGCTCGACCGCGCGAGCGCGCTGCTGGAGCAGGCGCGCGCGCTGGTCGAGCAGGTGCGGGCCAGCGCGCGCCAGGACCATGCGCAGATCCGGCTTGGCTGCGTCGACAGCTTTGCCGCCACGGTCGGCCCGGCGCTGATCCGCGCGCTGGCCGGCTCGGCCCGGCAGCTGCAACTGTGGTCGGGCCTCACGCCGGGCCTCGCGGCGCAGTTGCAGGCGCGCGAGCTGGATCTGGTGATCTGCACCGACATCCGCATCGACGACACCCGCATCAGCCAGCGGCTGCTGTTCTCCGAAGCCTTCGTGGCGGTGTTCCCGCGCGAGCACGTCCTGCCCGACGCGCCGCCGGCGCTGCGCGATCTGCCGCGCCTCGCCGGCGAGCTGCCGCTGATCCGCTACACCCAGCGCTCGGTCATGGGCCAGCAGGTCGACCGCTTCCTGCGCCATGCGCGCATCGACGCGCCGCGCCGCTTCGAGTTCGACGCGACCGATCCGATGCTCAGCCTCGTGGCCGCCGGCCTCGGCTGGGCCATCAGCACGCCGCTCTGCCTGTGGCAGTCGCGCCAGTACCTCGACAGCGTGACCGTGCTGCCGCTGCCGCCCACGCGCCTGGGCCAGCGCGATTTCTTCCTGCTGGCGCGCGATGCCGAATGGGCCGGCCTCGACGACGAGGTGATGCGGGTCGCGCGCAGCGTGCTGCGCAACGAGACCGCGCCGGCCATCCATCGCGCCATGCCGGCGCTGCCGCCCGACGCCATCACCTGGCCCGATGCCGGCTGACGCCGATCCCTTTCCCGAACCCGATCCCGCCATGACCACCGTCGACACGCCCATCTACCGCCTCAGGCGCGGCACCCGCCCGCTGCTCATCTCCATCCCGCATCTGGGCACGACGCTGCCCGACGAGGTGCGCGCCCAGCTCACCGCCGAAGGCCCGGTCGTGGCCGACACCGACTGGCATCTCGACACGCTCTATGCCTTTGCCGAGGCGCTCGGCTGCTCGGTGCTCGGCGCGCGTGTCTCGCGCTATGCCATCGACCTCAACCGCCCGGCCGACGGCCAGAGCCTCTACCCGGGCCAGACCACCACCGGCCTGTGCCCGACCGAAACCTTTCACGGCGTGCCGCTGTACGCGCCCGGCGCCGAGCCCGACGCCGCCGAAACCGCACGCCGGCTCGACGCCTACTGGAAGCCCTATCACGCGGCGCTGGCCGACGAGATCGCGCGCCTCAAGGCGGAGCACGGCCGCGTCGTGCTGTGGGAGGCGCATTCCATCGCCTCGGTGCTGCCGCGCCTGTTCGACGGCAAGCTGCCCGACTTCAACTTCGGCACCGCCGACGGCAAGAGCTGCGCGCCCGAGGTTATCGGCGCGGTGCTGGCGGCCATCGAGGCTGCGCCGTTCACGCGGGTGCATAACGGCCGCTTCAAGGGCGGCCACATCACCCGCGCCTATGGCGATCCGGCCGGCGGCGTGCACGCCATCCAGCTGGAGATGTGCCAGAGCCTCTACATGAACGAGGACGCGCCGTTTGCGTACCGGCCCGATCTGGCGGCGCAAGTGCAGCCCTGGCTCGAAAGAATGATCGACGCGGCGCTCGCCGCCGTCTGAACGCCCGGGGGCGATTCAAGCCCGCAGCCGGCGCGCCGTAATGGGAGTCAGGCGCGCCACGGTCTGCCACCGCCGAATCCGGCCGGTGGCGCCGCCGCGCCGCACCTGAAACCGCGAACTCGCGCCCCCGGCGCGGAGACTCCCCGCATGAAATCCCTGGTTCGCAAGGCCGCGCTCGGCCTTGCACTGGCCGGCCTCGCCGCGCTGGCGCATGCCGCCGACGACGATTCGCATTGGAAATTCAGCGGCTTCGGCACGCTCGGCGCCGTCGTCACCAATACCGACGAAGCCCAGTTCCGCACCAGTCCGCGCCAGCCGAACGGCGCCGACCGCAGGCCCGACCTCGGTGTCGACAGCCGGCTCGGCCTGCAAGCCAGTGCCGCGCTCGACGAAACCTTTTCGGCCGTGGGCCAGCTGCTGACCAGCCGGCGCGACGGCGACGAGCGGGTGCAGGTCGAATGGCTGTTCGCCCAGGCCGCCGTCGCGCCCTGGCTCGACCTGCGCATCGGCCGCATGGTGCTGCCGGCCTTCCTCGTCTCGGACTCGCGCAATGTCGGCTATGCCTCGCACTGGGTGCGCGCGCCGGGCGATGTCTACGGCATCTACCCGGCCACTTCCTATGACGGCGTGCAGGCCGAGCTGCGCGGCGACTGGCGCGACAGCCACATCACGCTGCAAGCCTCGGGCGGCAAGAGCCGGGGCCGCGCCTTCCTGCTGGGCCAGAGCCTGGAGGGCGAATCCGACGGGCTGCGCTCGCTGAACCTGGTCGTCGAGCGCGGCAACTGGACGCTGCGCGCCGGCCGGACCTGTGCCGATGCGCACCTGCGCTACACGCAGACCCAGCAGCTGAGCTATGCCGACCACTTCTCGGGCCTCGGTCTTGCGCGCGACGACGGCCGGCTGCTGCTCCAGGCCGAACTGGTCTGGCGCCGCACCAGCGATCGCGGCCTCGACAGCAACAACGGCTATGTCACCGGCGGCTACCGGTTCGGGCCGTGGATGCCGTATGCGACGGTCAGCCGCAACATCTATCTCGGCCGGTGGTTCGGCGACCGGCCCAGCATCAGCAACCATGCCGCCGGCCTGCGCTGGGATGGCTGGCGCAATGCGGCGCTGAAGACCCAGCTCGAATCGGCGCACAGCGACGGGGCGACCTTCGCGCACGCCAGCCCGGCCTTCATGACCGGCCACGGCCACGCCACGGTGCTGACCGTGCTGGTCGACTTCGTGTTCTGAGGCGGCCGGCCATGTTCAAGTCACTGTTGCTGACCGCCTGCCTGCTGGCCGTCGGCATGGCCCGGGCCGGCGAGATCGCGGTCATCGTCAATCCCGCCGCGCCCGAGTTCACGCGCGAGCAGATCGCCGACATCTACCTGGGCCGCGACCGCGGCCAGCAGCCGCTCGACCAGCCCGAGCCGGCCGCGCTGCGCACCGAGTTCTACCAGCGCCTCGCCGGCCGCGACCTGGCGCAGATGAAGGCGCTGTGGTCGCGCATCGTCTTCACCGGCCGTGGTCAGCCGCCGCGCGAGCAGGCCGATTCGGCCGCCGTGAAGCGCGCCGTCGCGGCCAATCCGCGCGCCATCGGCTACATCGAGAAATCGGCCGTCGATCCGAGCGTGAAGGTCGCGCTCATCCTCAATTGAGTCGGCGCCAGGAGCAGTCCATGAACATCAAGCCTCTGTGGTCCGGCACGCTGCCGCACCTGCCGGGCCGGCTGACCGAGCCGCTCTGGCTGTTTCCGGCCATTGCGCTGCTGATGCTGGCGGTGATCTGGGGCGCGGCCTTGCGGCTGGTCGCGGCCGAGCGCACGGCGGCCGAGCGCAGCGCGCTGCAATCCAGCCTCGAACTCGCCGATACCTACGAGGCGCAGGCGTTGCGGGCGCTGCGCGAGATCGACCAGACGCTCAAGCTGGTGCAGTACGCCCATGAGAGCGGCGCGCGCCAGCTGGCGCTGCACAGGCTGGACGAGCGCGGACTGCTGCCGCCCGATCTGCTGTTCTCCGTGAGCATTGCCGATCGCAGCGGCGCGGTCGTCGCCAGCACCCATGCCTCGGGGCGGCGCGGCCAGGTCGATGCGGCCCAGCTCGCCGCCACCCGCGCCGGCGACGGCCTGACCGTGAGCCTGCCTCAGCCCGGGCTGGCGGCCGGCGAATGGACGCTGCATTTCGCGCGCCGGCTGCTGGCCCGCGACGGCAGCTTCGACGGCACGGTCACGGTCTCGGTCGACGCGGCCTATTTCGTGAGCGGCTATGACGCCGCCCGGCTCGGCGCGCATGGCGTGCTGGCGCTGCTCGGCACCGACGGCGTGTTCCGCGTGCGCCGCAGCGGCGAGGCGGTCGCGGCCGGCGACCGGACCGATCCGGCCGCGCTGCTGCTGGCCACCGACGCGGCCCGGGTCGCGCCCAGCCCCTGGGACGGCGTGCCGCGCTACACCCGCGCGCATGAGCTTTACGGCTTTCCGCTCGCCATCGTGGTCGGTCTGGCCGAGGACGAGCAGCTGACCGCCGCGCATGCCGCGCGCCATGTCTACCTGGCCCGGGCCGGTGCGGCCAGCGCGGTGCTGCTGGCGGTCGTCGGCCTGCTCGGCCGGCTCAGCCGGCAGCTGGCGCGGGCGCGCCAGGCGGCGGTGCAGGAGCACATCGCGCATGCCGAGCGGGTCGAATACCTCGCCTATCACGACAGCCTGACCGGCCTGCCCAACCGCAGCCTGTTCAGTCGGCTGCTCGGCCAGGGCATTGCCGAGGCGCGCCGCTACGAGCGCCAGCTGGCGGTGCTGTTCCTCGATCTCGACCATTTCAAGCAGATCAACGACACGCTCGGCCACGACGCCGGCGACGATCTGCTCAAGGAAGTGGCGCTGCGGCTGCGCGGCTGCCTGCGCGAGAGCGACACGGTGGCGCGGCTGGGCGGCGACGAGTTCGTGGTGCTGCTGCCGGTGGTCGAGCACGACCAGCAGATCGCCACCGTGGCGCAGAACATCCTCACCGCCGTGGCCCGGCCCTTCGTGCTGATCGGCCAGGAGTTCCGCATCTCGGCCAGCGTCGGCGTGGCGCGCTTTCCGCTCGACGGGCTCGACGAGCAATCGCTGACCAAGCATGCCGACAGCGCCATGTACCAGGCCAAGGAAGACGGCAAGAACAACTTCCAGTTCTATTCCGAGGCGCGCAGCGCCAATGCGCTGCAGCGCGTGTCGCTCGAAGCCAGCCTGCGCCGGGCGCTGGAGCGCGGCGAGTTCGTGCTGCACTACCAGGCCAAGCGCGACGCCCGCAGCGGCGCCATCACCGGCACCGAGGCGCTGCTGCGCTGGCAGCATCCCGATCTGGGGCTGGTGGCGCCGATGCAGTTCATCCCGGTGGCCGAGGCGACCGGGCTCATCGTGCCGATCGGCCGCTGGGTGCTGCGCAGCGCCTGCGCGCAGAACATGGCCTGGCAGCGCGCCGGGCTGCCGGCGCTGCGCATGGCGGTCAATCTCACCGCGCGCCAGTTCTTCGACGACCGCCTGATCGGCGAGCTGAACGCGGTGCTGGCCGAGACCGGCATGGCGCCCGAGCTGCTGGAGCTGGAGGTCGCCGAAAGCCTGCTGATGCACGACGTCGGCCGCAGCGTCGGCATCCTCAACCACCTGCGCAAGCTCGGCGTGCGCATCGCCATCGACGATTTCGGCGTCGGCTATTCGTCGCTGTCGGCGCTCAAGCAGTTTCCGATCGACAGCATCAAGATCGACCGTTCCTTCATGCGCGACGCTGGCGCCGTGCCCGAGGACCGCGCGCTCACCGAGGCCATCATCGCCATGGGCCGCACGCTCAGCCTGAGCGTGGTGGCCCAGGGCATCGAGACGCGCGAGCAGGCCGACTTCCTGCGCGCCAACGGCTGCAACGAGTTCCAGGGCTATTTCGTGAACCGGCCGATGCAGGCCGAGGACTTCGCCGCGCTGCTCGGCGCGCGCGCCGGCGTCGCCGCCTGAGACGCGGCCGCCGCGTCAACGCCGCACTTGGCCGGCTGATCGAGCGATTCAGCGCGCCGGGCGCTTGCTAGCTTCGGGGCGATCCTTTTTTCGCGATCCGCCCCGATGCCTCCTGCCGACCTCAAGCTCCCCGACTGCCAGGTACTCGTCATCGACGACAGCCGCATCGCGCGCCAGGTTTGCGAAACCCTGCTGCACGACCTGGGCGTGCGCCGCATCACCAGCGTGGGCCGCATGTCGGAAGCCCGCCGCGCCGTCGAGCGCGAGCGCTACGACCTGGTGCTGTGCGACTACCACTTCGACGGCGACGACAGCAACGGGCAGGACCTGCTCGAAGACTGGCGCCGCAACCGCGTGCTGTCCTTCATGACCGTGTTCATCATGATCACCGGTGAATCGAAGTACCAGCATGTGGCCGAGGCCATCGAGACCGCGCTCGACGACTATCTGCTCAAGCCCTTCACCGGCAACACCCTGGCCGAGCGGGTGGCGATGGCCTACCGGCGCCGGCTGGCGCTGGCGCCGGTCTACCACGCCATCGAGCAGCGCGATTACGCCAGGGCGGCCAACCAGTGCTGCGCGGTGGTGGAGGGGGACGGGCCCTATCGGATGTATGCGGCGCGGCTGTGCGTCGAGCTGCTGATCCGCGCCGGCCGCCATGCCGATGCGCGCCGGCTGCTGGAGGAACTCAATCGCGGCCAGATCCTGCCGTGGGCGCGGCTGGCGCTGATCGCGCTCGATGCCGACGAGGACGATCTGGCGCGCAGCCGCCGCGCGCTCGAAGGCGTGGTCACCGACCATCCCGACTTCGCCGATGCGCGCGACCAGCTGGCGCGGGTGCAGTTCGAGCTCGGCGACGTGACCGGCGCGCTCGCGAGCATGAAGCGCGCGGTCGAGCTCACGCCGAGCAATCCGGCGCGGCTGCAAAAGCTCGGCTGGCTCGCCTTCCTGCTCGGCGATACCGAACTGGCGCGCGAAAAGCTCGCGCGCGCCTGGCGCGCCGGCCGCCAGTCGCGCAGCTTCGATCCGCACACGCTGCTGCTGCACATGCTGCTGCTGTTCGAGGCCGGCGAACTGCGCGAGCTGCGCCGGCTGCGCGAACCCTGGCAGCGGCTGCTGCGGCGCTGCGGCGACAGCCCGCGGCTGGCGCGCATGGACCGGCTGGTGGAAGTGCTGACCTGCTTTGCCGGCGGCCAGTTCGAGGCCGGCACGGCCCGGCTCGGCGAGCTGGCCGACTGCCTGCGCCAGCCCGACGCCGACTTCGAATTCGCCTGCGACTTCCTGGCGCTGCTGGTACGCGTGAGCGCGCCCGGCATCGAGCTGCCGCGGGCCGCGCGCTGGGTCGAGCTGATCGGCTACCGCTACAGCTCGTCGCGCGCCAGCACCGCCGCGCTCGGCCTGCTGGTGGCGCGCGACGAAACCCTGGTGCAGCTGCTGCGCACCGCCCACGGCGTGGTCACCCGGCGCTGCCAGGACGCCATGGCCTGCCTGGTCAAGGGCTCGCCCCAGACCAGCGTCGAGATGCTGTTCGACTGCGGCCGGCGCACCCACAACCTCAAGCCGCTCGACATGGCGCGACGTGTGGCGGCGCGCCACATGGCCGAGCTGCCGGCGCTGGCCGAACTCGATGCCGCCATCGCCCGTTTCCGGGAGCGCAACTGCGCCGCCACGCCGCGCAGCGACCTCGGCCTGCCGACCGTCACGCGCAAGATCGTCGCCGGCGCCGTGCTCGACGACTGAGTCGGGCCGAGCCCGCCCCGCCGGCACGACCGGCGGCAGCCGGGCCGGCGGCGCGCGGGACTGGGCGGCAACCGCGCCGCTGTTCGGCCCAATCGCCCGGCCGCCGCGCGACTAGCTTGGCAAGCCCGACGCTCCCGACATGGCGAGGTTGCATGGCTGCTCCCGATCTCAAGTTCGACGAATGCCAGGTCCTCGTCATCGACGACAGCCGCATCGCGCGCCAGGTCTGCGAGACCCTGCTGCGCGACATCGGCCTCAAGCGCGTGACCGCCGTCGGCAAGATGTCCGACGCCCGCCGCGCGGTCGAGCGCGAGCGCTACGACCTGGTCATCTGCGACTACCACTTCGAGGGCGAGGACGGCACCGGGCAAGACCTGCTGGAGGACTGGCGCCGCAACCGCGCGCTGTCCTTCATGACCGTCTTCATCATGATTACCGGCGAGTCCAAGTACCAGCGCGTCGCCGAAGCCATCGAGACCGCGCTCGACGACTACCTGCTCAAGCCCTTCACCGCCAACACGCTCGCCGAGCGGGTCGCCATCGCCTACCGCCGCAAGCTCGCGCTGGCCCCGGTCTACCGCGCCATCGAGGCGCGCGACTACGCAACCGCCGCCACGCTGTGCGAAGCCATCATGCAGAAGGACGGGCCCTATCGCGTCTACGCGACCCGGCTCTGCGTCGAGCTCTACATCCGGCTCGGCCGCCCGGCCGACGCGCGCCGCCTGCTGGAAGACGTGTGCCGGGTGCAGGCCTTGCCCTGGGCCAGGCTCGGCATCGTCACGCTCGACATGGAGGACGGCGACCTGCCGCGCGCGCGCCGGGTGCTCGAAAGCCTGGTCGCCGAGCATCCCGAATTCGTCGACGCCTATGACGTGCTGGCGCGGGCCCAGTTCGAGCAGGGCGACGTGGCCGGCGCCATGGCCACCATGCGCCAGGCGGTCGAGATCACGCCGAGCAATCCGGCCCGGCTCCAGAAGCTCGGCTGGCTCGCCTTCCTGTCCGACGACACCGCCACCGCGCGCGAGGCGCTGAGCCATGCCTACCGCGCCGGGCGCCAGTCGCGCAGCTTCGACTGGCACACGCTGGTGCTGCTCATGCTGGTGCTGTTCGACGCCGGCGACCTGCGCGAGATGCGCCGCATCCGCGAGCAATGGCAGCGCCTGGTGCGCAGCCAGGGCGACAGCCCGCGCGTGCGCCGCATGGACCAGTTCGTCGAAGTGGTCTTCTGCTTCGCCAACCGCCAGTTCGGCCCCGGCGTGGCCCAGCTGCGCGAGCTGGCCGAGCAGCTGCGCCGGCCCGAGGCCGACTTCGAATTCGCCTGCGACATCGCGGCGCTGCTGGCCCGCGTGACCACCGCCGAGATCGTGCTGCCCGACGCCCAGCGCTGGGTCGAGCTGATCGGCTTTCGCTACTGCTCGACGCGCTCGACCACCGAGGCGCTGGCCCAGCTGATGCGCCGGCATGCGAAGTACTCGCAGCTCATGCGCGGCGCCCATGCCAGCGTGGTCAAGCGCTGCCAGGAGGCGATGGCCTGCCTGGTCCAGGGCTCGCCGGCCACCACGGTCGAAATGCTGTTCGACTGCGGCCGCCGCACGCTCAACCCGAGGCCGCTGTCGATGGCCCGGCTGGTGGCCGCCAAGCACATGGCCGAAGTGCCGGCGCTGGCCGAACTCGATGCCGCGATCGCCAGGTTCCAGCACCGGCATTGCGGCAACGGCCCGCGCGTCGATCTGGGCGTGCAGGGCGGCGTGCGCAAGGTGGTGGCGGGGGCGGTGCTGGAGGATTGAGGGGTTAGCTGGCGGTCTTCATCTGGCAAGCGAACCGGTCAGCCAACTTTGAGCTGAGCGTCGATCCAGTCCCAACGCCGATTCGTCACCATCACGAAGCGACAGCGGCCGTCCGACAGATTGGCCCACAGCCCGCCGATGAGTCGGTCGTCCTCGGCGCTGGCCCAGCGGTCGGCGCCCTTGTATTCCACCGCGAGTACCGGGCCGGTCGCACCGTCGCGGTCAGGCAACTGGCATAGGAAGTCGGGATAGAACCGGCCGTCGGCCTTTTGCAAAAAGAACGAACTGCCTTCACGCCGCACGAGATTGCGAATCCAGAACTTGATTCGCCCTTGCTGCGCCAGCCTTTCAAGTTCCACTGCGCATTCGAATTCTTCCTTGCTGTCGAAGTCGCCGATGCGGCCGTGGAAATGGTTCTTGAAATCAGCCGGGCCAAATAGCGAGGTGCGCGGGTCGTAATCACGCGCTGGCGCATAAGCCTGCTTGTTGAATTCAAAGCCGTACTGGTCGGTGACTGCTACGCGGTTTGCGGCGTCATTGCCGAACAGCGTTTCCTGAAAGGCCTGGGTCACGGCCAGCCGCCGCAACTGGCGAATACGCCGCTCAAGCAAATCGCGCAGCAAGAATTTCTGCACGTTGGCGCGGGCAAGCGTGAATTCGGACTGCCGCAGCAATTCGCTTAACCACGCGGCGACAAAGCTTTGCTTGCTCGCGTGCGTGAGCGACGGCTCGGGCAGATTGCGGCAAAGCCAGGTGGCCAGCTTCACCGCGTCCCAGTTATCGGGCGTGTAGGCAAGTTCAAGGTCACGCTGCAAATCAGCGATAAAGCCGGGCACGATCTTGCCGCTGACAGCATCGATGTCGAGCGAGCCGCCCTGCGCGGCCTTCATGCCAGCGCCGAGCAGAGAAAGATCGTCAGCCGTGGGCTTGGCGTCGTAGGGCGACAGCTCCCACGGGTAGTCGAGCACTTCGGGGTCATCGAACAGCAGCAATTCGCCCTGCACGCGCAAGGCCAGTCGCGGCACTGAAAAGCGCTCGCCTTTTTCGGCAGGCGTGCGGAAGTATTCGATGGCCGTGGTGCGACTTTCCACGCCGGCCGTTGCAATTGCAGTCACTGCGGCAGGCGTGGTCACGGTCTGCTGCAAAGCCTCGGTTTCCGCTTCGTCGAGCGGCACGGTAATGGTCAGCGTAGCTGCCTTGGCATTCCATTCGACCTTGTCTCGGATCGATTTCGGCAAGGTTTTGAGATCGGGTTTTTCGGGTAAAGGCACAACTACCGGCCGCACCACTGCCTTGCCGTCCAGTCCCTCCAGATCGAGTCGGCTTTGCTCTTCACGCGCGGCCACGACAAAGCTTTTGATGTCGCGTCGTTCAAAGCCGGCACCTTCCACCAGACGTTCACGCAAGGCGCTTGCGGTTTCGGTAAAGCTTCGCGACGCCACAAACGCATAAGAGCGATTGAGCGCTGCCGTGGGCCGATGACTCGCGCCCGGCTGGCGCAGCACGCGCCCGAGCAACTGCTCGACTGAAGTAGCCGAGTGCAATGCGGCCATGCTTATCAGCACGTACGCAAAAGGGCAGTCCCAACCCTCGGCAAGCGCCTTCTGCGTGATGACGTACTGCACCGGGCAGCGCGGGTCAGCAATGCCAAGTGCGAATTCGGCCTCGATCTTTTCGATGCCGCGCTCTTCTCCAGTGGCAATGACGATGGCTTCGGCCGGCACGTTCTGGTTGCGGATCAATTCATCGCGAATCCGCTCCACATCGATGGTTTCCACGCCAGCGCGGCGCGGTTCGGCCTGAATAAGTGCAATCGGCCGCAAATAGGCTGCACCAGCGCGAGATTCTTCTAATGCTTGGGCTTGCAAGCTGTCGCGCTGCGCAACACCAAGCGCCAGGCATTTCTGCCAGTCCGGCTCGGTTTCGAGCACGACCGGCAGCTTGATCATTTCCTCGGCTTTCAATTCCGCTGCCGACACGCTGTGCAGCACATTGCTCGGCGTGCGCTCAAGGTCGGGTGTGGCGGTCAGTTCCATTACGCCGCAGGGCCGAAAGCGGGCCAGCATTTCAAAACCCAGTTCGGTGCGGCTGTTGTGGGCTTCATCCACGATCACGAATGGGCGCCGCAGCCGTAGCACATTGACGAGCGAGTAGGGCGTGATTCGGTCGGCGCCATCGCCTTCAGTGAGCAAGCCAGCGCGTTCCTCTGGCGTGAGTTGCTCGAAGTGATGCATCAGCGCGCCGCTCGATTGATAGACCTTGCGGCATTCCTCGTCCTCCACCTGAAACGCTTGTCGCGTGGCGACGATGACCACGGTGGATGTATCGAGCGTTGCCCGCGTGAGGCTCTTGGCTTCGTCGAGATCCATTACCGCGACCGGCCCGGCCTCGCGCAAAGCCAAGTGATATGGATGCTCGCGGTCTCTCAGTGCGCGCAGCGTCTGCTCACGGATCGGCTTGCTCGGCACCAGCCACAAAACGACGCTGTGCTCGCTGCGCAGCAAATGTGTATTAGCCATTGCCACGCTGCGTGCCGCCAGCCAAGTTTTGCCGCCGCCGGTAGGCACGCGCAGGCAGAAATAAGGCATATCGGCCGGAAAGCCCTTGAGCGGGCGATACGGAAGGCTCTGTCCAGTCAGCTGTTCAGTCGTGGCCGCAAAGGCCACGGCAGGAGTTGCGTATTCGTGGACCGCGCGGAAATAGGCTTCGACGCTGTCGAGCACGCCGCCGCCATTGGCCGGGTCGTACTGGTACTTCTTGGGGCTGAAAGAGGTCATGCCTTGTCCAGATAACTCACTGTCGGTGCGTGCGCGGCCGGGACGGCTTGTGTCGGCGTGGGCTCGATTTCAGTCACCACGCCATTGCGGCTCACGACCACGCGAGTGCCGGTCTGTGCCGCCAATTCGCGCGCGCGGCGGGCGGCGCGCTGCATGGCCACCATCGACAGGCGCAGATCGGCGTCGTGCGCGGTTTCGATCGGTTGCGGATTCATGGTTATTCCTTCCAGTCGAGCAGGGCTGGCGCATCGCCCGCGTTGTCGTACAAGGCCCAGGCATCGACCTTGGGCGCGTATAGCCGCTCGAAATTGCTGCGGCCGGTTTCAAATCGTCGGCGAATCACCGGCTCGGGAATGTGATGCCCGCCTTGTCGCACGCGCTCGGCAACGCGGGCGATAGCTTCTTCCGCGCTGTCGAGCTGCAAGAAGATGAGCTTTACGCGATAGCCAGCCGTTTGCCATTGCTCGATGAAACGCAGATAGCTGCGACCGGAAAGCGTCGTCTCGAAGGCGAAACTTTCACGTGCGGTGAAATGGCGGTCGAGTTCCTTGAGCATCAGCCGGCCGGCTTGAATGGCTGCCGTTTCTGGCGCAAATGGCGCAAGGCCGGCGGCAATCAGATCGGCATTCACGAATACAGGACAACCGGCTTCGTTGGGCAGGAATTCCCGCGCGAAGGTCGTTTTGCCGGCGCCATTGGGCCCGGCAATGATGATGACGCGCAGGTCTTCGTTCATTTTCAAACGTCCAATGCGTAAGGCGTTTGCTTGAAGGTGATGTTTTCACGCGCCGCCCGACTGCCCATGCGATTGGCAGCGGCGTAAATCACTTTTGGGCCATCGAACGTTGGCAAGGCATGGAAAACCGTACCGGTAAGCACATTGCCGCCGCCGACCGATAAATCCTTGAGAATGCCGTTGTAAAGCAGATAGATCGCGCGGCCTTCGTGAATGCCGATCAGTGAGGAATCGGCGCTGCCGGTATAACCGGTGCCGGTTTCCGCAAACCAGACGAATTCCGCGAGTTGTGCGAAGCGAACGTCGGTGCGGATTTGACCGTCGGCGTCAAAGAGCGGTTCTTGCGAGAGGCGGCAGAATTGGAAGCCGCTATCAAGTCCGTCAATTACATCCCCTTTTGGGGTGGTATATCCGAACGCCGCTTTCTCCAGTCGCACCCTGGTTATGTTGTCAGCAATCTCACGACTCATTTCAACCATAATGAAACGGCGATTTCCAGCGTCGGATAAGTTCTGACGCATAACTGCGTGACCGGTTGTTCCGGAGCCGGCAAAACTATCAAGAATTAAGGCGTCCGGGTCATTTATGATGTTTAAAATTCTCTCGATTAACTCGATTGGTTTTGGCGTGTCAAAAAGGTCTGTCGTACCAAAAATATCCCGAAGCATAGCCTTTGCCTGGCGCATTGTCGGTAAGTCTGCCCAAATACTCGGGTAGGGGCGTGCTGGCTCATTCGGAGCAAATTCGCGCGTGTATGGCTCCCAAACTGACTTATCTTGTCGAAGTCTCTTTTTCCAAATCAATGTGTCTTGTTTCTTATGTTTGGCAATGCCAGTTTTTCCCATTGACCAGCAAGCCTCTTCACCGTTTTCGTGAATTGGATACACGTCGGTACCATCGGGTGCGAGAATTGGAAAAAACATGGTTGGTCGATCTTTGCGAAGGCTATTTCTTCCATTTTTCTTTAAGAGGCGATCTCTAAATTTTCTGCCGTTTTCATCTGTTTTTCCATAGGCATCAATAATCCCAGGGGCGGACATGGGTGCGAGCGAAATTAGTTCCTTGCATTTTGCGTAACTTAAAATCAATTCGTGATCCGGTGTGAGCGCAACCTTATTATCGTTTGGGCTATCAACTTTTTTCCAAATGAAGCTGGTAATAAAATTTTTGCCACCAAAAATTTCGTCCATAAGCAAACGAAGCGTCGCTGCTTCGTTGTCATCGATGGAGATGAAAATTACTCCGTCATCTTTTAAGAATTGTTTTAACAACACCAGTCGCGGATACATCATGCAAAGCCACCGATCATGTCGATCCAGCGTCTCACCTTCCTTGCCCACGGTTTCGCCTAGCCAGCGCCGAATCTCTGGACTGTTCACATTGTCGTTGTAAGCCCAGTCCTTGTTTCCGGTGTTATACGGTGGATCAATATAAATGCACTTCACTTTGCCGGCGTAACGCGGCAGTAATGCCTTAAGCGCGTGAAGATTGTCGCCCTGAACAATAAGATTGCCGTTGTCTTTGTCGCCGCAAGAAAGTTCATCCACCGGTTCAAGTAAACGAAATGGCACATCCTTGTGGTGCTTGACGACGGCGTCCTTGCCGATCCAGTTCAGCGTGGGCATTGGTAATCCAGTTTCTGCTTTGCGTGCAATTGGCAATGGCCGCAGCTTGTTCAAGCGTGCGGCCATGCGAGTTTATATTTGCCTGTAAGGCAAGGGAATGGCTTCAATTATACAGAATTGAAATTGCCCCAATCGGCGGGGCAAATTGAATCAATCACTTTCGATCTTCGGATAAACGATCACCGACAAAAACCTGATCGGAAACCGGTGCAGCTTTTCCGGCCCGTGCGGCACCGTCCCCTGGAAGGTCAGCGAATCCCCCGGCTCCAGCCGGTAGGTCTGCTGCCCGCAGCGATATTCCAGCTCGCCTTCCAGCATGTAGATGAACTCCGAGCCCGGGTGATGGAAGGTCGGATAGCGCTGCGAGTCGTCGTCCATCGTGATGAGGAAGGGCTCGAACAGCTTCACCGGCCCCTGGTCGTAGCTGAGCAGGTGATAGGTGTGGCCGCTCTTGGTGCCGCGCCTCACCACTTCCATGCCCATGCCCTTCTTGATGTGCTGGGCCGACGCGCCGGCCGCGTCGTAGCGACTGAACAGCATGGCCATCGACACGCCCAGCGCCCGCGCGATGCGGGCCAGCGTGTCGAGGCTGGCGGTGGTCTGGCCGGTCTCGATCTTCGACAGCATTCCGCGGCTCACGCCGGTCTGCTCCGACAGCTGGGCAATGGTCAGTTCGTGCCGCTTGCGCAGGTCGCGGATGGTGGCGCCCACATCGTTTTCGAGCGAAGGGGTGTGCAGCTCAGGCGTCTTGTCCATGTGCGCTCCGTGTTCATGAAGTCGGGAATTCAGCGTAAGTAGCGCTGAAGTTTATATTCATTAGAAGAACACTTGTTGCCTACACGGAAACTCAAACCTATTCTCTCGGGCATGGCGGGTCGCTTGATTCGCCACCTCCTTTCCATCCGCCGTCCCGAGGATCGCTTCGATGCAAAACCCGTCAGATACCGCCGCCGGCAGCCTGCCGCCCGGCACGCTGGTCGAAGTCCCGCGCTTCGAGAACGCCGAGGCCGCCAAGGCCTGGTTCGGCGCCCGCAACATCGCCTATGTGCTCGCGCAGTTCGTCGATATCCACGGCGTGGCCAAGGCCAAGGCCGTGCCGGTCGCGCATCTCGAATCGGTGCTCAAGGGCGGCGCGGGCTTTGCCGGCTTTGCCATCTGGGGCGTCGGCATCGAGCCGCACGGTCCCGACTTCATGGCGGTCGGCGATCTCAAGACGATGGTGCCGGTGCCGTGGCAGCCGGGCCTCGCGCGCATCGTTTGCGAAGGCAATGTCGAGGGCAAGCCCTGGCCCTGCGACAGCCGCGTGACCCTGCGCAGCCAGATCGACCGCCTGACCGCGCGCGGCTGGACGCTGTTCACCGGCCTCGAACCCGAGTTCTCACTGCTCCGCCGCAGCGTCACCGGCAAGCTCGAAGCCTGCGATCCGAGCGACACGCTGGCCAAGCCCTGCTACGACTACAAGGGCCTGTCGCGCACCCGCGCCTATCTCGAAAAGCTGTCCAACTGCCTGCGCTCGGTCGGCATCGACGTCTATCAGATCGACCATGAGGACGCGAACGGCCAGTTCGAGATCAACTACACCTATACCGACGCGCTCACGTCCTGCGACCACTACGTCTTCTTCAAGATGGCCGCGAGCGAGATCGCCAACGAGTTCGGCCTGATCTGCTCGTTCATGCCCAAGCCGTTCGCGCATCTGCCGGGCAACGGCATGCACATGCATCTGAGCATCGGCGACGGCAAGCGCAACCTGTTCGAGGACAAGGCCGACGCGCGCGGGCTTGAGCTGTCGGAGCTGGCCTATCACTTCCTCGGCGGCCTGCTGGCGCATGCGCCGGCGCTCACCGCCATCTGCGCGCCCACGGTCAACTCGTACAAGCGGCTCGTGGTCGGCCGCTCGCTCACCGGTGCCACCTGGGCGCCGGCCTACATCAGCTACGGCGACAACAACCGCTCGACGATGGTGCGCATCCCCAAGGGCCGGCTGGAGCTGCGCCTGCCGGACGGCTCGTGCAACCCGTACCTGGCGACGGCTGCGGTCATCGCCGCCGGCCTCGACGGCGTCGAGCGCCGGCTCGATCCGGGCGCGCCGCGCAACGTCAACCTCTACACCTGGAGCGAGGCGCAGCTGAAGGAAGCCGGCATCGGGCTGCTGCCGCAGAACCTGAGCCTCGCGCTCGACGCCTTCGAGGGCGACGAAGTGATCCGGGGCGCGCTCGGCCCGGTCGGCAATGAATTTCTCAAGCTCAAGCGCATGGAATGGCTGGAGTACATGCGCCACGTCTCCGACTGGGAGATCAAGAGCTACCTCGAATTTTTCTGAACTGAAGGAACACGACCATGTGTGGAATCGTCGGACTCCTGGTGAAGAAGCCCGCCCTGCGCGAACAGCTTGGTGCCCTGATGGTGCCGATGCTGATCGGCATGACGGAGCGCGGCCCCGACTCGGCCGGCCTCGCTGTCTTCACCGACCCGCTCGCGGACACGCGCCGCAAGCTCAGCCTCTACTCGGGCATGACCGAAGCCGGCAGCGACTACGACTGGACGGCGCTGGTCGCCGCGCTCCAGACCGTGGCGCCCGATGCGCGCGCCGAGATCAAGGCCAACCATGCAGTGCTCAGCTTCAGCGGCGTGGCCGCGCCCGTGGCTGCCGCCATCAAGGCGCATGACGCGAAGCTGGCCGTGCTGTCGGCCGGCCGCAGCATCGAGCTGTACAAGGACATCGGCACGCCGGCCCAGGTGGCCGAGCGCTACGGCTTTGGCGGCCTGACCGGCAGCCATCTGGTGGGCCATACCCGCATGGCGACCGAATCGGCCGTGACGCCCGACCGCGCCCATCCGTTCACCGCCGGCGAAGACTTCTGCCTGGTGCACAACGGCTCGCTGAGCAATCCCAACGGCATCCGCCGCAAGCTGGAGCCGCGCGGCATCCACTTCGAGACCGACAACGACACCGAAGCCGCCTGCCGCTTTCTGGAATGGCGCCTGCGCGAAGGCGACGAGCTGAAGGAAGCGCTGCAAAAGGGCTTCGAGGAGCTGGACGGCTTCTTCACCTTTCTGATGGGCACGAGCACCGAGCTGGCCCTGATCCGCGACCCCTTTGCCTGCAAGCCCGCCGTGGTGGCCGAGACCGACGACTACGTCGCCATCGCCTCCGAATTCCGTTCGCTCGCCCACCTGCCGGGCATCAAGCACGCCAAGGTCTTCGAACCCGCGCCCGAGGAGATGTACGTATGGAAAGCCTGACCTTCGACCTGGCCTCGTCGCCGGTCACCGAACTCAACGGTTTTCTGCACAAGCGTGCCGCCGCCGAAGGTGTACGCCGCGTGCAGGTTCAGAACCCGGACGGCGCGCACAACATCGCCGTCGGCCTCGATGCCGAGCTTGAAGTGGTGGTGCAGGGCCATGCCGGCTACTACGCCGGCGGCATGAACAAGACCGCCACCGTCATCGTCGAAGGCAGCGTCGGCACCGGCGTGGCCGAGAACATGATGAGCGGCAAGGTGCATGTGAAAGGCTTTGCCTCCAACGGCGCGGGCGCCTCGGCGCATGGCGGCCTGCTGGTGATCGAGGGCGACGCCGGCCTGCGCTGCGGCATCTCGCTCAAGGGCGGCGACATCGTGGTCGGCGGCTCGGTCGGCAGCTTCTCGGCCTTCATGGCCCAGGCCGGCCGCATGGTCATCTGCGGCGATGCCGGCGATGCGCTCGGCGACTCGCTCTACGAAGCCGTGCTGTACGTCAAGGGCACGGTCAAGTCGCTCGGCGCCGACGCGCGCTACGAAGACATGACCGATGTCGACATCGCCGCCGTGACCGGCCTGCTGGCCGACGCCGGCCTGGGCGGCCAGCACGACGCGCGCGACTTCCGCCGCATCGCCTCGGCGCGCAGCCTCTATCACTGGAACGCTGACGCGAACCAGGAATACTGATCAACCCCCGGAGCACATCGCATGGACAGCAAACCGGTTCATTTCAAGAAGGTCTCGCGCGAGGAATCCTGGGGTTACGACCGCAAGACGCTCGACTACATCCAGCACGCCAGCGCGACCGGCCTGTACGAGATCCGCGGTCTGGGCGCCAAGCGCAAGTTGCCGCACTTCGACGATCTGGTCTTCCTCGGCGCCTCGATGTCGCGCTACCCGCTTGAGGGCTACCGCGAGAAGTGCAGCACCAAGACCATCCTCGGCACCCGCTTCGCCAAGAAGCCGATCGAGCTCGACATTCCCATCACCGTGGCCGGCATGAGCTTTGGCGCGCTGTCGGCCAATGTGAAGGAAGCCCTCGGCCGCGCCGCGACCGAACTGGGCACCAGCACCACCACCGGCGACGGCGGCATGACGCGCGAGGAGCGCGAATCGTCGAAGACGCTGGTCTATCAATGCCTGCCGTCGCGCTACGGCTTCAACCCCGACGATCTGCGCCGCGCCGACGCCATCGAAGTGGTGATCGGCCAGGGCGCCAAGCCGGGCGGCGGCGGCATGCTGCTGGGCCAGAAGGTGAACCCGCGCGTCGCCAAGATGCGCACGCTGCCCGAGGGCGTGGACCAGCGCTCGGCCTGCCGCCATCCCGACTGGACCGGTCCCGACGATCTGCTCATCAAGATCAACGAGCTGCGCGAAATCACCGACTGGGAAAAGCCCATCTACGTGAAGGTCGGCGCGACCCGCACCTTCCATGACGTGAAGCTGGCGGTGCACGCCGGCGCCGACGTGATCGTGGTCGACGGCATGCAGGGCGGCACCGCCGCCACGCAGACCTGCTTCATCGAGCATGTGGGCATCCCCACGCTGGCGGCGGTACGCGCGGCGGTCGATGCGCTCGAAGACCTGAACATGAAGGATCAGGTGCAGCTGATCGTGTCGGGCGGCATCCGCACCGGCGCCGACGTGGCCAAGGCGCTGGCGATGGGCGCGGATGCGGTGGCCATCGGGCAGGGCGTGCTGATGGCGCTCGGCTGCAACAGCGACACCTATGTGCACAACGGCGAGCATGTCTCGGCGCTGGCCGAATACGAGGCGCTCGGCACGCAACCGGGCTTCTGCCACCACTGCCATACCGGCAAGTGCCCGGTCGGCGTGACCACGCAGGACGCGATCCTTGAACAACGGCTTGAACCGCTGACCGGCGCCAAGCGCCTGAAGAACTACTTCAAGACGCTGAACATGGAGCTGACCACGATTGCACGCGCTTGCGGCAAGCAGAACGTGCATCACCTGGAGCGCGAGGATCTGGTTGCGCTGACGATCGAGGCGGCGGCGATGGCGCGGCTGCCGCTGGCCGGGACGGACTGGATTCCGGGGTTCAACGGCTACTGAGTTTTCTCCGCCGACGGGCCGGTTTTGCGGCCCGCCTGGCTTGGCCGGCGTCTGTGCAAGCGGGCGCCGGCTTTTTCGTTTTCAGCGGTCCGAGTAGTCGATATAGCCCTTGGAGATCGTGCTCACCTTGCGCACCAGCCGATAGACGCCGCCGCCTTCGTTGGTACCGCTGGCATCGGTGTTGCCCTCGATGGTGTGCAGCAGGCCGCCCTGGACTCGCTCGATGAAGCCGGTGTGTCCATTGACGCCGTTTTTGTCGAGCACGAACAGCATGCCGGGCCGCAGGAGCGCTGGATTGGCGACCGCATCCTCGGCCAGGATGCGCCGCGCGCCCTTGCTTGGCGCGCGGTTCCAGTGATCGAGGCAGCCGGCGGTCCGGACCATAGGGTTGGAGCGGGACGCCGCCTTTGCCGCCTCATCGAAGCACCAGTAGGTGAAGGCGCAGCACCACGCATATCCGGGTGTAGACCCGGCGCGCTTCAGGAACTCGTCAACCTCGGGGCCGCGGTTGGAATTGACGGGTACTTCGCGTACTCGCCGGTCGGCTGCGCGACCCGCGATCGCGAGTACCGCGCCCAGGAACGGATCGGTGGCGGTGTCGATCACCGGCACGGCCGGCGCATCGGCTGATCCGAACAGCGCTTCCCAGGTCAGTGAGCCGACCTGCCCGTCGACGACCAGCGGATGCCCGCTCGTGTCGACATGCCGCGTCTGGAACAGCTCGATGGCCTGTTCCATCTTCGGTCCGAAGTTGGGGTTGTCGGGATCGAGCCTTTGCTCGGGATCGTTGTCGAGCACAAGACGTTCGTTGAGCTTGAGCTTGAGGGCTCGGACCAGGGCGGCGTCGGTTTCGCCAAGGACGATGACACGACCGGGATAGGACACAGACATCACGGGCTCCGTTGCTGGTAAGGGGCCGCCATTGGCGCAGAAGCTGAGCGGCGCCGGCGGAGTTGCCAGATTGATGTCCTAGCCAGGGTGTGATCGAACTTTCCTGAGCCAGCACGCCGGGCCGCTCGCCTCACCCGTCCAATCCGTTCAGAAACCCGCCCAGCTCCCCCGCAAACCGCAGATCGAAGCCGCGCGTGCCGTGCGTCACATGGCCGCAGCCCGCATAGCGCACGACGCGCGCCGCCGGATTGCTCGCCGCAAACCGCAGCTCATGGCCATTGAGAAACGCGGCGCCCTGCGTACCGTCGGCCTGCACGACCAGCGCCGGGCAGCCGAGCGGCCGGGCAGTGTCGAGCGCCGCGAACAGGCGCTCCACGCCGGCGCAGCAGGCCGGGTCGAGCCGCTGCAATGCCGACGCATGGCTGAGCAGCTGGCGCGCGTCATGCCAGTCGGCACCGACGCCGCCGGCCGGGCTCGGGCCCTGCGCCAGCGCGCCGAGCCAGACATCGAGCGGCGCATTGCCGGCGCGCAGCTGGCCGACCATGCCCATCAGCCCGGCAAACATCGGCCCGAAGCCAGAGCGCTCGAACTCGGCCGGCTCGCCCAGATACCAGGGCGGGTCTTCGAGCAGCACGCCGCGAATGCCGAGCGCCGGCTCCTGTGCCAGCGCGCCGGCAATGCAGCCGCCGAGCGAATGGCCGACCAGCACCGTCGGCTTGCCGATGGCGGCCAGCACCGCGCGCACATCGCTCAGGTGGTCGGCAAAGCCGTAGCTGGCGGCGCGGCCCGAGTGGCCGTGGCCGCGCAGGTCCAGCGTCCAGCAGCGGTAGCGGTCGCTGAGGTGGGCGAGGGTTTCGTCCCAGGTGTCGCGGCTCATGGTCAGGCCGTGCAGCAGCAGCACCGGCGCGCCGTCGAGCGGACCGTGGACGGACAGGGCGAGCGACTGGTCGCCGTTGTGCAGGGTCAGATCGGTCATTGCGCGGGCTCCTCGCGGATGGGGTTCACGTTGGCGGCCGGCGCGGTACCGGCGCGGGCCTTGGCGCTGCCTTGCGGCAGCAGAAAGCACGCAAGCGCCGGCAGCAGCACCAGCGCGCCGACCATGTTCCAGACGAACATGAAGGCCAGCAGCACGCCCATGTCGGCCTGGAACTGGATCGGCGACACGGCCCAGGTGCCGACCGCCAGCGCCAGCGTGAGGCCGGTGAGCAGCACGACCCGGCCGGTGAACTTGAGCGCGTGGTGATAAGCATCGGACAGGCTGTCGCCGGCGCGCAGCCGGGCCAGCAGCACCGACAGCACATAGAGCGCGTAGTCCACGCCGATGCCCACGCCGAGCGCGATCACCGGCAGCGTCGCCACCTTCACGCCCATGTTCAGGCCGACCATCAGCGCCTCGCACAGCACCGAGGTGAGCACCAGCGGCAGCACCGCGCAGACCACCGCGCGCCACGACCGGAAGCTGACGTAGCACAGCAGCAGCACCGCGCCGTACACCCACAGCAGCATCTCGCGCATGGCCTGGCCGACCACGATGTTGGTGGCCGCCGCAATGCCGGCCGAACCGGCCGCCAGCATGAAGCGCGCCTCGCCGGCCGGCTGCTCGGCGATGAAGGCTTCGGTCGCCTCGACCACGCGGCTCAGCGTCGCGGCCTTGTGGTCGCTCAGGTAGACGTACAGCGACAGGAAGGAGCAGCCCTGGTTGAACAGCTCGCGCGGTGCACGGGTTTGCACGCCGCCCAGCGCCGCATCGTTGGGGATGAGCTCGAACCACTTCAGATGGCCTTCGTTGTAGCCGACCATCGCGAGCCTGGACAGCGCGGCCATCGAGTTGCTGCTCTCCACGCCGGGCAGCTGCTCCAGCCGCCAGGCCAGGCTGTCGAGCCGGTCGAGCGTGGCATAGCGGGTGCACTGGTCCTCGGGCGTGGACACCATCACCACCAGGGTGTCGGCGCTGGCGGCGTAGTGGGCCGCGAGGTAGTCGTTGTCGCGGTTGTAGCGCGAGTCGGCACGCAGCTCGGGCGCGCCCCGGTCGAGGTCGCCGATCTGCAAATGCTGGCTGACCGCATGGCCGCCGATGGCCAGCAGCAGGCCGCCGGCCAGTGCCGCCAGCGCCGGGCCGCGCCGGGTAAACCGGTCGAGCTGGCGCCACAGCCAGGCGCGCGGCGCATCGGGTTCGGCGGCTTCGTCGCGCAGGCTGCGCAGGGCGGCGGCCGGGCTCACGCCCACATAGCTGAGCAGGATCGGCAGCAGCACGAGGTTGGTGAAGATCAGCACCGCCACGCCGATGCTGGCGACGGCGGCCAGATCCTGGATCACCTCGATGCGGATGATGGCCAGCACCGCAAAGCCGACCGCATCGCAGAGCAGCGCGGTGAGCCCGGCCATGAACAGCCGGCGGAAGGTGTAGCGCGCCGCCACCGCGCGATGGGTGCCGCGGCCGATGTCCTGCATGATCCCGTTCATCTTCTGGGCGCCGTGGCTCATGCCGATGGCAAACACCAGGAAGGGCACCAGCACCGAGTAGGGATCGAGCGCATAGCCGGCCAGCGCCAGCAGGCCGAACTGCCACAGCACCGCCACCAGCGAGCAGGCCACCACCAGCGCGGTCGAGCGCCAGCAGCGCGTGTACGCATAGAGCACGCCGCTGCAAATCGCGATGGCCGCGACGAAGAACGCCAGCATCTGGCGCATGCCGTCGATCAGGTCGCCCATCACCTTGGCAAAGCCGGTGATGTGGATGCGGATGCCGTCCTGCTCGTACTTGGCGCGCAGCGCTTCGAGCTGGCGGCCGAGCGCGCCGTAGTCGAGCGCCTGGCCGTCGGCCGGATTGCGGTCGAGCAGCGGCACGAAGACGAGGCTCGACTTGAAATCGGGCGCCACGATCTGGCCGATCTCGCCCGAGCGCTCGACATTGGCGCGCACCTCGGCCAGCGCCTCGGCCGAGCCGTCGTAGTTGTCGCCCATCACCACATTGCCGTCGAGTCCGTCCTCGGTCACCGCGACCCAGCGCGTGTTGCTGGTCCAGAGCGATTTCATGAACGGCCGGTCGACGCCGGGCAGCAGATAGAGCTCGTCGTTGAGCCGGCGCAGCGTGTCGAGATAGCCGGCGTCGAAGATCGAGTCGCCGCTGGTTTCCACCGCGATGCGCAGCGCATTGCCCTGACCGGCCAGCTCGGCCTTGTGGGCCAGATAGTTGGCGATGTACGGGTGCTGTGCCGGCAGGGTTTTTTCAAAGCTGGCGTTCAGCCGCAGCTGCATGGCCTGCCAGCCGAACAGCGCCGTGAGCAGCAGGCAGAGCGCCAGCACCCAGGGCCGATGGTTGAACAGCAGGCGCTCGGGCAGCGAGCCGGAGCGGGTGTCGAAGTCTTCGAGCCGGGCCACCACGGGCTGGGCATCGAGTGAGGTGTCGGCATGCATGGCGGGGTTCCGGATCAGGGCGCGGCAAGGCGGCGCATGCCGCGCAGGCTGGCGATGGAAAGTCGGCCGTCGGCGGTGGCGGCGAGGCCGGCGGCCGGCACCGCCGCGCCTTCGGGCAGGCGGCGGAAGCTGCGGCCGTCGTCATGGCTGGCGAGCAGATCGCCGGCCTGGCTCAGCAGCAGCAGGCTGCCGTCGTCGCGCTCGATGCCGGCGCCGATCGAGACCGCAAGTCCGGTCTCGACCTTCTGCCAGCTGGCGCCCAGGTCGTCGCTGCGGAACACGTTGCCGCGCAGGCCGCAGGCCAGCAGGCTGCCGGCGCGCGTGGTCAGCAGCGCAAAGAAGCTGCCCTTGTAGGGCGAGGCCAGCGCGACAAAGCTGGCGCCGCCATCGTCCGAGCGCAGCAGCAGGCCCTGCTCGCCGGCGATGAACACCTGCCGGCCCAGGCTGCGCACCGCATACAGATGCAGGTTGCGCGGATTGGGCAGGCGCGGGCTCAGCGGCTGCCAGCTCGCGCCGCCGTCGGTGCTCATCACCGCGAGGTTGTAGGCGCCGACCGCAAAGCCGTGACCGTCGGCGTTGAAGTCGAGGTCGAAGAAGGGCTTGTCCGGGCCTTCGTCGAGCAGGCTGCGGGCGCTGCGCTGGGCGCGCTCGTCGCCGCCGGCCAGCGCGCCGGCCACCAGCTCGGCGGCGCGCACGCCATCGAGCTGGAGCGTCCAGCTCTCGCCGCCGTCCTCGCTGCGCAGCAGGCTGCCCAGATGGCCGGTGGCCCAGCCGTGGCGCGCATCGACAAAGCGCAGCGCGGTCAGGCTGGTGCGCACCGGCACGCGGGCCTGGCGCCAGCTCGCGCCGTCGTTGTCCGACAGCAGCACGATGCCGCGCTCGCCGGCCGCCACCAGCCGGTTGCCGGCGCGGGTCACGGCCAGCGTGGCGGCGCCGGCGGCGCGGGCGCTGGCGAGCGCCGGTTCGGTCAGCGCGGCCGGCGTGTCGGCGGCGCCGGCGCCGGCCGGGGCCAGCAGCGCCGACAGCGCCAGCGCCAGACCGCGCAGCAGCGGCGCGGCGCGCCGTGCAAGCGTTTGCGGCCTCACCGTGCGCCCTCGTTGGCGAGTTCCTCGGGGCTGAAGAAGCTGCGGGGCAGCGGCGGCACGGCGCGGAACTGGTTGCTCAGTTCGTTGCCGGCCATGTTCAGGTAGTAGGCGCCGGTTTGCAGGTCATAGCCGCCCCAGCTCACATGCCCGACCAGCGCCGGCAGCTCGGGCGCCAGCAGCGTCAGCGTGTAGCTGGTGCGCCAGAGCTCGCCCTTGGCATCCCAGCCGTCGAACAGCACGATCTGCCAGCTGTCCTCGTCGATGTAGTACTTGCGCCTGGGCACCACATGGCGCTTGCCGGCGGCGAGCGTGGCTTCCACCTCCCACACCCGGTGCAGCTCCCAGCGCAGCAGCGCCGGGTTGAGCGTGTTGGGCGTGACCAGGTCGGCCACCTTGGCGGCGGCAGCGCGGTTGTTGTTGTAGGGGATGTAGAGCTCGCGCTTGCCGATCAGCTTGAGCTCGTGCTTGTCGAGCGGCCCGAACAGCATGAAAGCCTCGTCGAACAGCCCGATGCCCGAGGTGACCGAATCGGGCGTGTCATAGGCCACCGACGGCGCCTTGCGCACCCGGCGCTGGCCGACCAGGTATTGCCACAGCCCGCGCGGCTTGCTCGCGTTGATGTTGTCGAGCGCGAGGATGGCCTCGCCCGCCTTCGAGCCCGGCTCGCCGGTCAGGAACTTGCCCAGGCTGTGCATGCCGTCGAACTTCTCCAGGCTGCCGGACGGGTCGTAGTACTGCTTGCTGAAGCTCTGCACCCCGCCCGAGGCCATGGCGCGGCGGCCGTCGGCCGTCACCACCCACACGCGCACCTGCGCCTGCGTCGAGGTGCCGAGCCAGGCCAGCCGATGGTTCTGGATCACCTCATAGCCGTCCTTGGGGATCGGGAAGGGGATGCCGCCATAGGCGTTCTCGGTGCCCTGGCCGTCGTCGACCAGCTTCGCCCGCGTGGCATTGCGCAGCGTGTTGTCGTAGACCCATTGCGGCGCGGCGGCGCTGCGGCGCGTGGGATAGACCTCGATGCGGAAGTCGGGGTACTTGGCCATCAGCGCCTTCACGCCGTCGCTCAGCTTGTCGGCGTGCTGGGCCATGTTCCTGGCGTTGACGGTCAGCAGCGGCTTGTCGGCGGCAAACGGATCGGGCCGGGTTTCGCCGGGCTTCCAGGCCGGGTCGACCTTGGTGTAGCCGCCGTCCCAGGCCGGGATGCTGCCGTCCTTGTTGCCGGCGCGTTCGGCGCCGAGCGGGGTGAGCGTGGTCTTGAGGCGGGCGGCTTCCTCGGCCGACACGGCGGCCAGCGCCGGCGTGGCGATGAAGCAGGCGGCAACGAGCGCCGCGAGGAGTGGCTTGCGGTTCATGCGGTTCTCCGGGGGCGCATCAGAAGGTGCGCGAAAGGCTGAAGGCGACGAAGGCGCGGTCGCGCAGCGACTGGCCAAAGCTGAGCTGGCGCGGCGAGCCGCTGCCGGTCACCAGCGTCTGCGTGTAGGTGGCGGCCTTGCCGAAGTAGTCGGTGACGGTGAGCGAGGCGTTCCAGGCGTTCTGGTATTTGCCCTTCACGCCCAGGCTGATGTCGCCGGCATTCGAGGCGCCACCGGCAAAGTTGCCGACCGCCGACGAGCGGCCGCCGAAGTTGTAGCCAAGCGCCACCGGCAGCGAGATGTCGAGCGCCGGCAGCACCTGGAAGTACTGCGGCTCGAACAGCAGGCGCGCGGCGAAGGCGTCCTTGGTGGTGTGCGGATCGAGCCCGCCGATGCCGGCGCTGCTGCCGCCCGGCCCGACCGCAAAGATGTCCCGGGTGACGGACAGCCGGCGGTTGTAGGCCAGCTCGCCGAGCAGCGAGCCGCCCTGCCAGAGCGCGCCGGGCTGGAGCACGTAAATGCCCGAGGCCTGCAAATGCCCGGTGCGGCCCACGGCATAGCAGGGCTTGTCCTTGCCGCCGCAACTGGTCACCGGGCCCAGGCCCAGCACCGCCGGATCGCTGGTGAGCGGCGCATTGGTCCGCACCGAGCCTTCGACCGCCCAGTTGAGCTGGCCGACCGACGAGGTGACGCTGGCGCCGAAGGTGCGGATGTTCTCCGCATAGGCCAGATGCACATCGCCGTTGACGAAGTCGAATACCGGCACCGCCGGCGTCTTGTCGTGGTACTGCGCGGCATAGAAGCCGAACTGGTAGTCGCTGTCCTCGGGCGCCCAGCGCAGCTGCACGCCGAACTGGCCCGAGTCCTTGGGTTGCAGATCGCGCTCGCGGCGGTAGCCGAGCAGCACCGGATTGCCGTTGGCATCGTTGCCGAAGTTGACCGTGCCGGTGCCGACATAGTCCTGGTTCGAGAAATAGCTGCCCACGCCCGGGATGCGGCTTGGCCGCCACTTGAGCTGGTAATAGGCGCCGAGCGTCACGCCCTCGGCCACCTGCAGCGAGCCGGAAATCTGCTCCACCGGCAGCAGCACTTCCTTGAACTGCCAGCCCGGCACCGAGGCGATCTTGGCCACGTCGACCGGGCCTTGCGCATTGGCAATGCCGTTCTGGCCAAAGAACAGGCTCTCGCCCCATTGCAGCGAATGCTTGCCGACGCGCACCGTGCCGCGCATGTCGCCGAGGTTGCCCTTGGCATAGACAAAGCCGTCGAGCAGTTGCGAGCCCTGGCCATGCTGGCGCCGGGTGTCGGGCAGGAACTGGTTGGGCGCCTGGTCGCCGAAATTGCTGGCGCTCGAAATCACCGTGCCGGTCGGCACGCCGGCGGCATAGATCTCGGTGCCGCGATAGTCGTTGCCGTTCAGGTAGACGCTGTCGCGCCAGGTCGTGCCGCTCAGGCGCGCGCCCAGGTTGGGCGTCGATACATCGAGTTCGGCCAGCAGGTCGAAGCGGTTCGAGACGATGCCGCGCCTGAAGTTGTGATCGCCGTCGTCCTCGTTGACCGTGCCCGGGTCGGCCGCCACATCCAGCCGGCTCAATGCCGCCGACGGATTGCGCAGCCGCCAGGCGGTGCTGTACTTGGGCGTGAGGTCGAGCCTGACCTTGAGGTCGGGATCGGGGGTCTCGATGTCGAACGCCTGGACGGCGGGCGCGAAGGCCATGGCCACGGCTGTGGCCACGGCAAGTTGCCGTGTCATGTGGGTCTCCTCTTTCCTCTTTGGTCTGGTACGGACGGCTTGGCCGTCTCTTGTGTGTCAGCCGCCGTTGTGGCGGCTGCAATGGCTTGCAGCGGTGTCAGACGTAGGTCGATGCCAGGCCGCCGTCGACGGGCAGGTTCACGCCGCTGATCCAGCGCGCCGCATCGCTGCACAGAAAGGCGATGGCGGGCGCGATCTCGTCGCTGAAGGCCGGCCGGCGCATGCGCGCCGAGTCGCGCTCGACCCGCTCGGCGCCCAGCATCTGCACAAAGTCGCCGAGGATCGGCGTGAACACCGGGCCCGGCGCGACGCTGTTCATGCGCACGCCGCGCTCCAGAAACAGCGGCTGCGACTGGGTCAGCGTCCAGACGATCAGCGCCTCCTTGAAGTACTGGTAGCAGTGCTCCTGGGCCACCGGATGCTCGTCGAGCCAGCGCAGGCCGGCGCCAAAGCCGCGCGTGGCGGCGAGGGCACGGTGCTGTTCCAGCCGCAGCGGCCATTCATGGCCCAGCACCGAGGCCACGTTGACCACCGCGCCGCCCTCGGGCATGCGCGGCAGCAGCGCCTGCACCAGATGGCGCAGGCCCAGGAAGTTGACCCGCGCCAGCAGATCGACCGGCGCGGTGCCGGGCACGCCGGCGATGTTGGCCAGCGCATCGATGCGCTCGGGCAGGGCGCGCACGGCGGCGTCGATGGCGGCCTCCTCGGCCAGATCGACGCGCACGAAGCCGTCGAGCGTGAGCGTCGGCTCGTTGCGGTCGAGGCCGATCACGCGCGCGCCCGACAGTCGCGCCAGCCTGGCGAAATCGGCACCGATGCCCGAGCAGCAGCCGGTCACGACCACGGTCTTGCCTTGCAGATTCATGTTGGCGCTCCGGTCAGAACGGGAAGGCGGGCAGGGCGTCGCGCACGGTCAGCCATTGCCAGCGCGTGTACTCGTCGATGTCGGCCGGGCCGCCCACGGCGCTGCCGTTGCCGCCGATGCCGGGGCCGCCAAACGGATTGATCGCGTCGTCGTTCACGGTCTGGTCGTTGATGTGGACCATGCCGGCATTGAGCTGGCGGCCAATGGCCAGCGCCCGGCCCAGATCGCGGCCGATGACGGCGGCCGCCAGACCGCCGGCGCCGGCGTTGGCCAGCGTCACCGCCTCGGCATCGCTGGCAAAGGCGATGAGCGATGCGACCGGCCCGAACGGCTCCTCGTCGAAGGCGGCAATGCCCGGGCCGACGCCGGACAGCACGGTCGGCCGGTAGCACAGGCCCTCGTGCGTGCCACCGGCGTCGAGCCGTGCGCCCTGGGCCACCGAGTTCTTCACGATGGCGTCGAAATGCGCGAGCTGCTTCGCATCGACGATGGCGCCGAGCGCGGTGCGGCCGGTCGAGCCGTCGCCGACCGGCAGCCGTTCGGCCTTGGCCACCAGCCGGTCGCGCAGCGCGTCGGCGATGGACGCATGCACCAGCACCCGGTTGGCGGCCATGCAGATCTGGCCCTGATGGAACCAGCAGGCAAACGCCACCGCGCTGGCGGCGGCGTCGAGGTCGGCGTCTTCGAGCACGATGAGGCTGTTGGCGCCGCCGAGTTCGAGCGACAGCTTCTTGAGATGGCGCCCGCCCAGCTCGCCAATGCGCCGGCCCACGGCGGGCGAGCCGGTGAAGGCGATCATCGGCACGCGCGCATCCACGACCAGCGCTTCGCCGGCCTCGACATCGCCCGGAATCATCTGCAACAGGCCGGCGGGCAGGCCGGCGCGATGCAGCACCTCGGCCAGGATCGCGCCGCCCGAGACCGGCGTGCGCGTGTCGGGCTTGAGCACCACCGCATTGCCCAGCGCCAGCGCCGGCGCCACCGAGCGGATGCCCAGCACCAGCGGAAAGTTGAACGGCGAGATCACGCCGATCACGCCGCGCGGCACCCGCTGCGCGATCGACATGCGGCCCTGCGCGCTCGGCAGCACCTCGCCATGCCCGCGCAGCGCCAGGCCGGCGGCCACGTTGCAGAACACCGCCGCCTCGCGCACTTCATGCGCGCCCTTGGCGAGGATGCCGCCGGTCTCGCGCGCGACCGCCAGCGCGAGTTCGTCGGCATGCAGCTCGAACAGCCGGGCGGCGCGCAGCAGCACATTGGCGCGTTCGCGCGGCCCGGTGGCGGCCCAGGCGGCCTGCGCGGCGTGGGCGCGCGCGATGGCGTCACGCATGTCCTCGGCATTGGCCACGGCGCTGTCGGCCAGCGGCGCGCCGGTGGCGGGTTCGGTGACGGCGCGGCGGCCGCCACGGGCGGCAATCCACTGCGCGCCGTCGAACAGGCGGCCGCCGTGGACGGCGGGGTCCAGCAGGCAGGGAGTCTCGGCGATACCCATTCGGGGTCTCCTGATTCAGCAATTGATCGAGCCGGCTTGCGGCAGGCTCTACATCGCAATCGCTGCGCCGGAGCGCGCCGCCGGCAGCCCGGGCAAGGGCCGCCAATAGCGGCATTCCGAAGGAGGATTAAGGAGTTTCCCCAGGGCCCGGTGCGAGCGGCAGCCGGCACCGGTCGTCGGGTGCAACCCTCGACCCGGGTTGATGAATTGATGAACTCGCGCCGACACTGGCCGCCTCGGACTTCGCCATTCCATCGATCGATGACTTCAGCCGCCCCCCGCATTTCCCTTGCCGACGTATCGCGTGCCACCGGCGCGCTGATGCGGCGCGGCGAGGCCCAGCCCGCCGGCATGGCCGACCGGCCCCAGCTTTCCGACATCACCGAATGCCTGTTCTTCAGTCCCGGCGACGGCCGCATCTGGCTCAACGACCAGCGCATGGTGCTGATGCACACGGCGTCGTTCGGCGCGCTGCGGCGCGAGCTGATCGAGACGCTCGGGCTGGAGCGCGCGCGCGGCCTGCTCACGCGCACCGGCTATGCCTCGGGCACGCGCGATGCGCGGCTGGTGCGCGAGCGCTGGCCCGACTCGGATCTGGTGGCGACCTTCATGGCCGGCGTGCGGCTGCATGCGCTCGAAGGCGTGGTCAAGGTCGAGCCGGTCGAGTTCGACATCGACCCCGAGCGCGGCCACTACTACGGCGAATTCGTCTGGCACCACAGCACCGAGGACGATGCCCAGATCGAGGCCTATGGCGTGGGCACCGAGCCGGCCTGCTGGATGCAGCTCGGCTATGCGATGGGCTATGTGACGGCGGTGCTCGGCAAGCTGGTGGTGTTCCGCGAGGTCGAGTGCCGCTCGATGGGCGCGAGCCTGTGCCGCGTGATCGGCAAGGCGGCCGAGGACTGGGGCGACGTGAGCGAAGACCTGCGCTATCTCAACGCCGAGGACTTCCTGGAGACCCGCACCCACGGCAATGCGCCGCGCGCCGTGCTTGGCCCCGATGCGGTGCCGCCGACCGAAGGCGACGGCATGGTCGGCGTGTCGTCGGCCTTCAAGGCCGCCTGCCACATGCTGTCGCGGGTGGCGCCGACCCGGGCCACGGTGCTGTTCACCGGCGAATCGGGCGTGGGCAAGGAGCGCTTTGCGGCCACGCTGCATCGCATCGGGCCGCGCCGCGACCAGCCCTTCGTGGCGGTGAACTGCGCCGCCATCCCCGAGAGCCTGGCCGAGGCCGAGCTGTTTGGCGTGGAGCGTGGCGCCTACACCGGCGCCACCGCCTCGCGGCCCGGCCGCTTCGAGCGCGCCCACGGCGGCACGCTGTTCCTGGACGAAGTGGGCACGCTGAGCATGACCAGCCAGGGCAAGCTGCTGCGCGCCCTGCAGCAGGGCGAGATCGAGCGCGTGGGCGGCGTGCAAACCATTGCAGTCGATGTGCGCGTGGTGGCGGCCACCAATGTGGACCTGCGCGCCGAGGTGCAGGCCGGGCGCTTTCGCGAAGACCTGTTCTACCGGCTCGACGTGTACCCGATCCATCTGCCGCCGCTGCGCGAACGGCGCGAGGACATCCCGCTGCTGCTCAGCCACTTTCTGCATGTGTACACGCGCATGCACGGCAAGCGCCTGAACGGCTATGCGCCGCGCGCGGTGAAGATGCTTCTGGGCTACGGCTTTCCGGGCAACATCCGCGAGCTTCAGAACATGGTCGAGCGCGGCGTCATCAGCGCCGACGACGGCGGCGTGATCGAGCTGGCGCACATGCTGCGCCGCGAGCAGCTCGGCGATGCGGGGCTGCTGTCGGTCGGGCAGGGCGGCGCGCTGGCAGCCGGTGGCGATGCGGCCGCAGCGGCGGCGCCGGCGCCCGAGCCCAGCCTGTTCGACCGGCTTGCCGATGCGGCCTCGGGCAGCATCGACATCGAGGCGATGGAGCACCGGCTCATGCGCGAAGCCGTGGCGCGCGCCGACGGGAATCTGGCGGCGGCGGCGCGGCTGCTCGGGCTGACGCGGGCGCAGCTGGCGTATCGCATGCGCAGCGTGGCGGGGCGCGATGGCGCCTGAGGCGCGCGCTGCCTGCTGCGCTACGCTAGCCGGACCATGACCCGCTCACCCGCTCCCTTGCCCGCTGCCCGCGCCGACGACGACCCGGCCGAACTGCTGCGCGCCCACGGCCTGCGCGCCACGCGCGGCTCGCTCGCGGTGTTCGACTGCCTGCGCGGCAGCGATGGCGCACTCACGCCCGACGAGGTGTTCGAAGGCTGCCGCGCCAGCGGTGCCGACGGCATCGACCGCGTGACCGTCTACCGCGCGCTCGACCGGCTGGCCCAGGCTGGCCTGTGCGACAAGGTGATCGGCGCCGACCGTACCGGCCGTTATCTGGCGCGCGGCACGGCGGTCGGCCCGCTGTTCGAATGCGCGAGCTGCCATCGCATCGTGCCCATCGCCGACGACCGCGCCACCCGCAGCGCGCTGCGCCAGCTCGAACGCCAGCTTGAGCGCCAGGGCCTTCAGGCGCCCGACGCGGCGCTCATGATCCGCGGCACCTGTACCGATTGCCGCAGCTGACGCCGGCGCGGCTCAGAACACCGAATCGATCACCAGCAGCACGCGCGGTGCATCTTCGGCCGCGACCGGCGGTGAGCGATGCAGCACGCCCGGTGCGCGTCGGCCTTCGGCATCGACCCAGGCCGCGCCCTTGAGCAGGGCCACCGTGCCGCGCGCAATCTCGTGCACGCCGGCCGGATCGAGGATGACGCCCGATGTTTCGTCGTCGCTGCCCTGGGCATGCAGCGCCAGCCGGCTGCGGTCGGCGCAGCCCTCGTCGAGCCATTGCGTACCGGCGCCGCGATAGGTGCACAGCAGCCGCAGCCCCACGAAATCGGTGTGAAAGCGCGAGCACATGATGCGATGCAGGACTTCGAGCCGCAGCCGCAGGCGGCGTGCGCACACCAGCCCGGCGAACAGTGCCATCAGCGCTTCAATGTCGGCGGCGAGGGCGTCGCGGCCTTCGGCGGCGGGCAGCAGATCGGGCGGCAGCGGCTCGCCCGCGTCGAGATCGAGCGTCCAGCCACGCCGCAGCAGTCCGGCGGCGGCCGCGCGCTGGAGATAGGCGTCGATGGCCGGATCGGGCGCGCGCGGCAGGAGCGTCAGCGCGTCGGGCCCGGCGATGGCGGTGAACAGCCTGTCGGTCAGGCCATGCAGCGGCGGTGCGGCTGCGGCGACGGCTGCGGAAGGGATGGCGTGCATGCGGGCTGGGGCCGGCAGGCGCCGGCGCTAATGCAAACGGGTTGCACTTTACGTTAATGCAAACGGTTTGCAAATGCGGCGGCTTGGTCAGTCGCCTCGGCTCACGCGCGTGGCGGTATGCCGGTGGATGAGCTGTGGCTAATGCGCCAGCACGTCGAACCTCACCCCGAAGCGCGACGCCAGCCCTGCCAGCCGTCGGTCGAGCGTCCAAAGCTCGGCGCCGGGCGTGATGAGCGTCGACGCCAGCAGCGTGAGATCGACCAGCCCGCAGCCCAGGCCGTAAAGCTGCTCGCGCTCGACGAAGGCGATGACCTCGCCAAGGCTGGCTTGCTGCGCCTGCCGGAGATCGCCGAGATCGGCGAGCGTCTGCACGCGGCGCGGCGGCGTGCCGCAGGCGAGTTCGCCGAGCACCATCGGATGGATCAGCAGCGCATCGCGTTCGAGCAGATCGGCGAGTGCGCTGCTGGCGCGCCGGAAGTGGTCGACCCAGACCGAGGTGTCGACGAGCACGCGCTTCATTCGTCGTCGCCGCGCTGGCGCGGGATGTCCGGCATCTCGGCTGCGCTGCCGCCGAGGGCGGACAGGCGTCGGGCGGCCTGCACGCGAACGAAGGTCTTGACGGCTTCGCGGAACAGATCGGCCTTGTCCATGTCGGGGTCGGCCACTTCGAGTGCCCGCTCGTAAAGGGCGTCGTCGATGGTCACAGTGGTTCTCATGCGGGCTCCGTGCATCAAAGGTGGTGCGACTGTGCATCCATTTTGACGCTTCCGCGCCGATTGCTCCAGTCAACCGCCACGCCGCTTCCGGCAAGCCTCCGAGCAAACCTTCACCGCCTCCCAATTCCTAGCCCAGGCCTTGCGCCAAACCATCGCCCGCCCGCACACCGCGCAAGGCTTGCTCGGCAAGGCCTGCTTGTTGCCCCTGAACCCGCGCTTCGCCTCGCTCACGCCTTCGGCAGCGGATGCAGGCTGCCTTGCCCGCCGCTCACCTGCAGCACCTGTCCGGTGATGTGCGCCGCCGCGTCGCTGAGCAAGAAGCCGATGGTCGCCGCCACCTCGCCCGGCTCGCCGATGCGCCCGCTCGGGATCAGCGCCGCGCTGCGCGCCTCGGCTGCGGGCGTGGCAATGAAGCGCTGCGTCAGCGTCGACCGCGTGAGCCCGGGCGCGACCACGTTCACGCGCACGCCCTTGTCGGCATAGCTGGCGGCGGTGCCGAGCGCCAGCGCCGCGACCGCCGCCTTGGCCGCGCCGATGGCCTCGTGATTGGCGAAGCCGCCGTGCGCCACCACCGAGCTGACCAGCACCGCCGCAAGCGGATGCGGCGCCTTGATCGCGCCCGTCACGCAAAGCTTGAGCACGGTGAAGGCCGTGGTGGCGTTGATCTCGAACTGCTCGCGCCAGTCGGCCTCCTGCGTCAGATGCAGCGGCCGCACTACCGTCGAGCCGACGCAATGCGCAAGCCGATTCACCGGCCGGCCGGCGGCGAGGGCAGCGGCCAGCGCGGCTTGCAGCGCCGGCACCGCAGCCGCCGAATCGCGCAGATCGAGCGCCAGCGTGGTGACCGACGCTGCCGATCCGAGCTGCGCGGTCAGCGCATCGAGCCGGCCGGCGTCGCGCGCGACCAGCAGCAGCGGCGTGCCTGTTGCCGCGAGTTGCGCCGCAAGCGCGCTGCCGATGGCGCCCGTGGCGCCGGTGATGAGGGTGGTCATGTCTGGGTCCTGAAAGAGGCGGGCGGCGACATGACCGGTTGCGGCGCCGGCGAGTTCCCGCGCGGCGCCGTCGTGGCGAACGGAAATCCGTCCGGCCATCCGGCGCCGGCTCCGGGAATCCGTTCATGCGCGGCCGGGCGGAACTAAAAAACCCAATCGAATCAACGGACTGGTGCCGTCGGTAAACCGTCGCGCCCCTGGAACGCCGCCTGCTAAACATTCCCCCGACGCCGGACGCTCCGGCGCAGCAGCCCGCAGCCATTCAGCAGTCCACCAAGGAAAGCCCTCGATGCATCCGATCTTCCGCTCGCTCGTCCTCGCGCTCGGTCTCGTCGCCGCCGGCAGCGCCGCCGCGCAAGACGTGCCACCCACGCTCAAGCGCATTGCCGACACCGGCACCATCAGCCTCGGTCACCGCGAATCGTCGATCCCGTTCTCGTACTACGACGACAACCAGCAGGTCATCGGCTATTCGCAGGAGCTGATGCTGAAGGTGGCCGACGCGGTCAAGGCTGAGCTCAAGCTGCCGGCGCTCAACATCAAGCTGGTGCCGGTCACGTCGCAGAACCGCATTCCGCTCGTGCAGAACGGCACGGTCGACCTCGAATGCGGCTCGACTTCCAACACGGTCGAGCGCGCGCGGCAGGTGAGCTTTTCGAACAGCATCTTTGTCGTCGGCACGCGGCTGATGACGAAGAAGACCTCGGGCGTGAACGACTTTGCCGACCTGGCCGGCAAGAACGTGGTCGTCACCGCCGGCACCACCTCCGAGCGGCTGCTGCGCCGCTACAACGAGGAAAAGGGCCTGAAGATGAACATCATTTCGGCCAAGGATCACGGCGAATCCTTCCTCACGCTCGAAACCGGCCGCGCCGTGGCTTTCATGATGGACGACGCGCTGCTCTACGGTGAGCGCGCCAAGGCCAAGCGCCCCGACGACTGGACCGTGGTCGGCACGCCGATGTCGCAGGAGGCCTACGGCTGCATGCTGCGCAAGGATGACGCCGGCTTCAAGAAGGTCGTCGATGCCGCCATCGCCAAGCTCATGACCTCGGGCGAAGCCGCCAAGGTCTACGACAAGTGGTTCAACAAGCCGATCCCGCCCAAGGGCCTGAACCTGGCCTGGCCGGCGTCGGACGGCGTGCTCAGCCTGTTCAAGAACCCCAACGACAAGCCGCTCGAATAAGCCGTCGCAGCACCGCGCGCCGGCTGCCACCCGAGCCGGCGCGACTTCCTTCATCCATCAGGAGTCACGCCATGTACCAACGTCTTGCCCGCGCCTGGGCCTTCTGCGTTCTTGTGCTTGCCTGTTGCGCGGTCGCGCAGGCGCGCGATCTGCCGCAAATCGTCATCGTCGCCACCGGCGGCACCATCGCCGGAGCCGGCGCCTCGGCCGTCAACAGCGCGAGCTATCAGGCCGCCAAGGTGCCGGTCGACAAGCTGCTTGCGAGCGTCCCGGAAATCTCGACCATCGCCCGCGTGCGCGGCGAGCAGGCGTTCCAGATCGCCTCGGAAAGCTTCACCAACGAGCATCTGCTCACGCTTGCACGCAAGGTGGCGGAACTGGCCGCGCGCGGCGACGTGGACGGCATCGTCGTGACCCACGGCACCGACACGCTCGAAGAAACCGCCTTCTTCCTCAACCTGACGGTGCACACCGCCAAGCCCATCGTGGTGGTCGGCTCGATGCGCCCGGGCACGGCGCTGTCGGCCGACGGCGCGCTCAACCTGTACGACGCGGTGGCGGTGGCCGGCGAGCCGACGGCGCGCGCCAAGGGCGTGCTGGTGGTGATGGACGACTGCATCTGGTCGGGCCGCGACGTGGCCAAGACCATCAACATCCGCACCGATGCCTTCCAGAGCCCCTGGGGCCCGCTCGGCATGATCGTCGAGGGCAAGAGCTACTGGTTCCGCGCGCCGGTCAAGCGCCACACCACCGAGTCGGAGTTCGACATCGCGCGCATCGTCACGCTGCCGCGCGTCGACATCGGCTATGGCAGCGGCAATGCCAATGGCGATGCGTTCAAGGCCTTTGCTGCGGCGGGCGCCAAGGCGGTCGTGAATGCCGGTACCGGCAACGGCTCGGTGTCGGCCGATGTGGTGCCGGTGCTCCAGCAGCTCACTTCGCAGGGCGTGACCGTGGTGCGCTCGTCGCGCGTGGTTGGCGGCGGCTTTGTCATTCGCAATGCCGAGCAGCCCGACGACAAGTACGGCTGGGTCGCGGCGCATGACCTCAATCCGCAGAAGGCCCGCATCCTGACCATGCTCGGCCTCACGGTCACGAGCGATCCGGTTCAGCTCCAGCGCATGTTCTGGGAGTACTGATCCCATGGCCTACCAATGGAACTGGGGCGTCTTCGCGCTCGAGTCCGCCACCGGCGACGGCAGCAGCTACGGCGGCTGGCTCGTCGGTGGGCTGGAGACGACGCTGGTGCTGTCGCTCGCGGCCTGGACGCTGGCGCTGCTGCTGGGCACCGCGGCCGGCGTGCTGCGCACCCTGCCGCAGCCCTGGGCGCGGCGCATCGGCACGGCGTATGTCGAGCTGTTCCGCAACGTGCCGCTGCTGGTGCAGCTGTTCATCTGGTACTTCGTGCTGCCCGAGCTGCTGCCCGAGTCCATGGGCGATGCTCTCAAGCAGACCTCGCCGCTGACGCAGCAGTTTCTGGCGGCTTTCCTGTGCCTGGGCTTTTTCACCAGCGCCCGCGTCTGCGAGCAGGTGCGCGCCGGCATCGAAAGCCTGCCGCGCGGCCAGCGCAATGCCGGGCTGGCGATGGGCTTCACGCTCGGCCAGACCTATCGCCATGTGCTGCTGCCGGTGGCCTTCCGGGTGGTGATTCCGCCGCTCACGTCGGAGTTCCTCAACATCTTCAAGAACTCGGCCGTGTGCTCGACCATCGGCCTGCTGGAGCTGACCGCGCAAGGGCGGCAACTGGTCGACTACACCTCGCAGCCCTATGAATCCTTCATCGCGGTCACGCTGGCCTATCTGGCCATCAACGTCACGGTGATGGCGGCGATGCGCTGGGTCGAGTCGCGCAGCCGCATTCCCGGCCTCGCCGGCCAGCGCTGAAGGAGACCGTCATGGCTTACGAATACGACTGGTCTTCCATCCCCGGCGCGCTGCCGCTGCTGGCTTCGGGCCTCAAGGTGTCGCTCGAGATCACGGCGGTGGCGGTGGTGGTCGGCATTGCCTGGGGCACCGTGCTGGCGATGGCGCGGCTGTCCAACTCGGCGCTGCTGCGCTGGCTGGCCACCGGCTACGTGAATCTGTTCCGCGCCATCCCGCTGGTGATGGTGCTGCTGTGGTTCTTCCTGGTGGTGCCGCAGCTGCTGGGCGCGCTGTTCAACCTCGATTCGCGCACCGACATCCGGCTGGTATCGGCGCTGGTCGGCTTTGCGCTGTTCGAGTCGGCCTATTACGCCGAGATCATCCGCGCCGGCATCCAGAGCGTGCCGCGCGGCCAGACGATGGCGGCCAGCGCCCTCGGCATGACGCGCGGCCAGACGATGCGGCTGGTGGTGCTGCCGCAGGCCTTCCGCAACATGCTGCCGCTGCTGCTCACCCAGGCCATCGTGCTGTTCCAGGACACCTCGCTCGTCTACGTGTCGGCGCTCGCCGACTTCTTTGGCACCGCCTACAAGGTCGGCGACCGCGATGGCCGCATCGTCGAGCTGCTGCTGTTTGCCGGTGTCGTGTATTTCGTCCTGTGCTTCGGGCTGTCGCGCGCGGTGCAGGGCTTCCAGCGTCGTCTCGTCAAGGCCTGAACCCCATGAGCAAAACCATGATCGAGATCGACAAGGTCTCCAAGCACTACGGCAGCTTCCAGGTACTCACCGACTGCAGCACCTCCATCGCCAAGGGCGAGGTGGTGGTGGTCTGCGGGCCGAGCGGCTCGGGCAAGTCGACGCTCATCAAGTGCGTCAATGCGCTGGAGCCGTTCCAGGCCGGCAGCATCAGCGTGGACGGCGTGGCGGTCGGCGACAGCAAGACCGATCTGCCCAAACTGCGCAGCCGCGTCGGCATGGTGTTCCAGCACTTCGAGCTGTTCCCGCATCTGAGCATCATCGACAACCTCAAGATCGCGCAGATCAAGGTGCTGGGCCGCGACAAGGACGAGGCCCACGACAAGGGCATGAAGCTGCTCGACCGCGTGGGCCTCAAGGCGCATGCGCTCAAGCATCCGGGCCAGCTCTCGGGCGGCCAGCAGCAGCGCGTGGCGATCGCCCGCGCGCTGAGCATGGACCCGATCGTCATGCTGTTCGACGAGCCCACCTCGGCGCTCGACCCCGAAATGGTCGGCGAAGTGCTCGACGTGATGGTCGAGCTGGCGAAGGAGGGCATGACGATGATGTGCGTGACCCATGAGATGGGCTTTGCCCGCAAGGTCGCCGACCGCGTGGTGTTCATGGACGCCGGCCGCATCGTCGAGGACGACGCGAAAGACGCCTTCTTCGACCGGCCGCGTTCCGAGCGCGCCCAGTCCTTCCTGGCCAAGATTCTTCAGCACTGAGGCAAGCCATGACCGATCAAGCAAGCACCGCCGCCACGCGCGCCGAAACCGCGCGCCTGCCGTCCTATCTCGACGCCGCCAACCCCGGCCCCTGGGGCATGTTTCTGGAGCAGCTCGACCGCGTCGAGCCGCATCTGGGGCCGCTCGCGCGTTGGATGGACACGATGCGCCGGCCCAAGCGCGCCCTCATCGTCGATGTGCCCATCGAGATGGACGACGGCCGCATCGTCCACTTCGAGGGCTATCGCGTGCAGCACAACCTGTCGCGCGGCCCGGGCAAGGGCGGCGTGCGTTTTCATCCGGGCGTGACCCTGCCCGAGGTGATGGCGCTGGCCGGCTGGATGACGGTGAAGAACGCCGCCGTCAACCTGCCCTACGGCGGCGCCAAGGGCGGCATCCGCGTCGATCCCAAGCTGCTGACGCCCGGCGAGCTGGAGCGCATGACGCGCCGCTACACCAGCGAGATCGGTCTGGTCATCGGGCCTGACCGCGACATCCCCGCGCCCGACGTCAACACCGGCGAGCAGACCATGGCCTGGATGATGGACACCTACTCCATCAACCAGGGCTCGACCCAGCCCGGCGTGGTCACCGGCAAGCCGGTGAGCCTGGGCGGCAGCCTGGGCCGGCGCGACGCGACCGGGCGTGGCTGCTATGTGGTCGCGCGCGAGGCCATGCGCCGCATCGGCCTGCCGATGGAAGGCGCGCGCATCGCCATCCAGGGCTTTGGCAATGTGGGCAATGCGGCGGCGCGGGTGTTTGCGGCCGCTGGCGCCAAGGTGGTCGCGGTGCTCGACGTGGGCGGCGGCATCCATTGCGAAGCCGGCATCGATCCGCAGGCGCTGGTCGAGCATTTGCAGGGCAAGCGCGAGCCGATCACCAGCTTCCCGGGCGTCGAGCCCATCACCGCCGACGAGTTCTGGGCCACCGATTGCGAGGTGCTGCTGCCGGCCGCGCTCGAAGGCCAGATCACCGCCGCCAACGCCGGCCTCATCCGCGCCAAGTTGGTGGTGGAGGGCGCCAACGGCCCGACCACGCCGGCGGCCGAAGATATGCTGCATTCGCGCGGCTGCCTGGTGCTGCCCGACGTGCTCGCCAATGCCGGCGGCGTGACCGTGAGCTATTTCGAATGGGTGCAGAACGCATCGAGTTTTTTCTGGACCGAGGACGACATCAATGCGCGGCTCGACCGCGTGCTGTCCGAGGCCTTCGCGGCGATCTGGGCCATCGGCCAGGAGCGCGGCATCAACCTGCGCACGGCGGCCTTCGTCACGGCATGCACGCGGGTCTTGCAAGCCCGTGCATTGCGCGGCCTCTACCCGTGATGCCAGGCGGCCCGCGTTGAGTCCGCAGCTGCCGCCGCCCGAGCGCCCGCCGTTCTCATGGCGCAATGTGCGGCGCCGCCTGCCCCGGCTGGCGGTGGCCTTCGCCTGCGCGGCGCTGCTGGCCGGCGCAGGCCGGCTCGGCGAGCGGCTCAGCGAGCGCGAGGCGCTGCGTGCCTCGCGCATCGATGCCGATCACCGGCTCGATCTGTTCGCGGCGGCGGTCAGCGCCGAGATCGGCCGCTTCCAGCATGTGCCGGCAACCATCCAGCTCAACCGCGATGTGCTGGCGCTGCTGCGCGAGCCCGGCTCGGCCGAGCGCGCCGACACCGTCAACGACTATCTGCGCCGGCTCAACGCGCATGTGGGCGGCATCGCCATCTATGTGATGAACGAGCGCGGCGTGGTGCTCGCGTCCAGCAACTCCGACGCCGGCGACGACAGTCTGGTCGGCGCCGAGCTGGCATTCAGGCCCTACTTTGTTGAGGCGCTGTCGGGCCGCGTCGGCCGGCATTTCGCCATTGGCGAGCGCAACGGCCAGCCCGGCTATTACGTCTCGCATCCGGTGCGCGACGGCGCGCGCGTGGTCGGCGTGGCGGCCATCAAGATCGGCCTGCGCTCCATCGAGGACGCCTGGCCGATGCTCGGCGCGCCGGCCCTGATCGCCGACGGCAACGAGGTGGTGATCCTGTCGTCCCAGCCCGAATGGCGCTACACCGCGCTGACCACGCTCGACATCGAGCGCCGGGTCGACATGCAGATCAACCGGCTCTACGGCGAGCGCCGCATCGGCAGCTTTCCGATTGGCGCGCGGCTGGTGGTCGATGCCGACAGCGAGCGCATCGACGAGCTGCTGCCCAACGGCGGCCGGGCGCTGCCGCGTGCCAGCGACGGCCTGCTGGTGCTGGGCCGCCGGCTCGACGGCATGGACTGGCGGCTGCTGTCCTTCACCGATCTGCGCGGGCTGCGCGGTCAGGCGCTGGTGGATGGCGTGCTGGCGGCGGTGGCGGCCGGCTTCGTGCTGCTGCTCGGGCTGATCGTGGTGCAGCGGCGCCGCATCCTCAAGCAGCGGCTGGAAGCGCGGCTGCTGCTGGAGCGCGCCAATGCCGAGCTGGAGCAGAAGGTGGCGAGCCGCACGCGCGAACTCACCGCCGCCAACGACCGCCTGCGCCACGAGGTGGCCGAGCGCATCGCGGCCGAGAACACGCTGCGCGCCGCGCAGGACGAGCTGGTGCAGGCGGCCAAGCTGGCGGTGCTGGGGCAGCTGGCCACCGGCATCACGCATGAGCTGACCCAGCCGCTCGCGGCCATCCGCACGCTGTCGGGCAATGCGGCCGAGTTTCTGCGCCGGGGCAATGGCGAGGCCACCGCCGGCAATCTCGAAATCATCGCCCGCATGGTCGAGCAGATGGGCAGCATCATCCAGCCGCTCAAGTCCTTCGCGCGCAAGTCCGAGGCGCGGCCGGCGGCGGTGGATCTGGCGCATGCGGTCGGCAATGCGCTGTTCATCCTCGATGCGCGGCTGCGCGAGCAGCGGGTGGAAGTGCTGAACCGCGTGCCCAAGGGCGAATGCTTTGCCTGGGCCGACCAGAACCGCATGGAGCAGGTGCTGGTGAACCTGATCGCCAATGCCGCCGACGCGATGCATGAGGTGGCCGCGCCGCGCATCGTCATCGAGGCCGGGCAGGGCGCTGACGCGACCGCGCCGCATGTCTTCGTGAGCGTGACCGATACCGGCGCCGGCCTCGCGCCCGCCGTGCTCGGCCGGCTGTTCGAACCCTTCTTCACCACCAAGCCGGTCGGCGCGGGGCTGGGCCTGGGCCTGGCCATTTCGCGCGACATCGCCCGCGAGGCCGGCGGCGAGCTTGTCGCCGACAATGCGCCGGCGGGCGGTGCCCGCTTCACGCTCGTTCTGCCCCTGCCGCCGGAGACCCTGCCCGATGCCTGAACCCCTCAGCGTGCTGATCGTCGAGGACGATCCCAATGTCCGCCTTGGCTGCGTGCAGGCGATGCAGCTCGGCGGCATTCCGGTCGCCGCCGTCGGCAGCGCCGAAGACGCGCTCAAGCGGCTGGCGCCCGGCTTTGCCGGCGTGGTCGTGACCGACATGCGCCTGCCCGGCGCCGACGGCATGGCGCTGCTGCGGCGCGCGCGCGAGATCGATGCCGAGCTGCCCGTGATCATCATCACCGGCCACGGCGATGTGACGCTGGCGGTCGAAGCGATGCGTGCCGGCGCCTACGACTTCATCCAGAAGCCGTTCGCGCCCGAGCTGCTGGTGGATGTGGTGCGGCGTGCCATCGACAAGCGCCGGCTGGTGCTGGAGGTGCTCGATCTGCGCCGCCGGCTGTCGCAGCACGAGGGCATCGAGGGCAAGCTCATCGGCCGCTCGCCGCAGATGGAGCAGGTGCGCGAGCTGATATTGCAGGTGGCCGATTCGCCGGTGGACGTGCTGGTGCGTGGCGAGACCGGCACCGGCAAGGAGCTGGTGGCGCAGGCGCTGCACGAGCGCTCGCGCCGGCGCGACAAGCCGTTTGTGGCGCTCAATTGCGGCGGCATGCCCGACAACCTGCTCGACAGCGAACTGTTCGGTCACGAGGCCGGCGCCTTCACCGGCGCGAGCAAGCGGCGCATCGGCAAGATCGAGTACGCCGAGGGCGGCACGCTCTTCCTCGACGAGGTGGAAAGCATGCCGATGGCGATGCAGATCAAGCTGCTGCGCGTGTTGCAGGAGCGGACCATCGAACGGCTGGGCTCGAACCGCCCGCTGCCGGTGGACTGCCGCGTGGTCGCCGCGAGCAAGGACGATCTGCTCGAAAAATCGCGCGACGGCAGCTTTCGGGCCGACCTGTACTACCGGCTGAATGTGGTGGTCATCGAGCTGCCGGCGCTGCGCGAGCGGCGCGACGACATCCCGCTGCTGGTCGAGCATTTCGCGCTCGCGGCGGCGCGGCGCTACGACCGGCCGCAGCCCGACATCTCGCCCGACCAGATGCGCCGGCTGATGGCGCACGACTGGCCCGGCAATGTGCGCGAGCTGCGCCATGTGGCCGACTGCCTTGCGCTCGGCATCCGCAAGGACATGCTCGGCGGCAGCGCCGCGCCCGAGGATGCCGGCCTGTCGCTGGCCGAGTCGGTCGAGAATTTCGAGCGCAGCCTCATCAGCGCCGAGCTGCGGCGCCAGGGCGGCAGCGTGGCGCGCTGCGCCGAGGCGCTGCGCATGGCCAAGACCACGCTGCACGACAAGATCCGCAAGTACGGCTTGCAGGACCTCACCGCGCGCTGACGCGGCCCGGGCTCAGTGGCCGGCCTTCAGCTCGGCATAAAGCCACTTGATGAAGCGCTCCGACGTCTGCGCCGATTGCGCCACCTGGGCGTCAAAGTCGGCGGTCGGGCGCGCGGCGATCACTTCTTCCACCGTCTTGCCCTGGGCCACCAGCGGCGCCACCTTGTCGCGCACCGCCAGCAGCAGATCGCGCTGGGCGATCAGGCCGGCGCGGTCGGTGATCGGGCCGTGGCCGGGGATGATCCTGGTGGCCGGGCCGGCGCGGCCGATGGTCGCGCCCAGGCCGTCGAGCAGGCCGCGCAGGCTGCCGCCATTGTTCAGATCGACCACCGGATAACCCACGGTGCGGAAGTAGTCGCCGACCGCCAGCACATCGTGATTTGCGAACTGCACCAGCGTGTCGCCGTCGGTATGGGCGCTGCGTACCGGCAGCAGCCGCACATCCTCGCCGTTGAGATGCAGCGTGACCGGGCCGTCATAGGTGATGGCCGGCAGCGCCTGGGCCGGCGCCGGCTTGCCCGGCGTGCCATCGGCGGCCGGGTTGGGGTGCGCCAGCCGCTCGCGCAGCTGGTCGCGGCTCAGCAGCGTGGCGCCGAGCTTGGCGAAGTTCTCGTTGCCGCCGGTGTGGTCGCCATGCACATGGGTGTTGACGAGGAAGCGGATCGGCTTGTCGGACAGCCGGCGGATCGCGGCGACCAGCTTGTCGGTCAGCGGCGCGAACTGCGAATCGACCAGCAGCACGCCGTCCGGGCCGGTCAGCACGCTGATCGCGCCACCCTGGCCTTCGAGCACATAAAAGTCGTCGGCGAGTTTGGTGGTCTTGATTTCCACCTTGCTGAAATCGGGCGCCTGCTGGGCGCTGGCGCTGCCGGCAACCAGGGCTACGGCAAGCGCGATGCGGCGCAGTGCGAGGGCGGGCTTCATGGGATGGCGGTCCTTGTTGTGCATTGGGGGCTGGCAAGTAGCAGCCCCCATGCCCAGCAAAAACGCCAGATCGCGCGGCGCCGAACGGCAGCCAGGGCGATTTGAAACAGCGGCTGGCAACAAGCCAGCAGGCGCGCGGCGACGGCTGCGCGGATTGCAACGGTCGGGTGGCGACGGGCGGCGGCCAGTCCTGATCCGAGAAGCCTGGACCCGCCGCCGCGCATCGCCGTAAAGCTGTCAGTCGGCCAGCGTCATCTCGTCGACGACCCTGGTCACGCCGGCGCTGCCCCAGGCCGAGCGGATCGCCAGCTCGCGCTCGGTCCAGTTGCCGACCTTGCCGCTGAGCGTGACCTTGGCGTTGTCCACGCTCACCTCGATGCCCCTGGAATCGGCCGAGGCCTGGCGCTTGAGCGCCGCCTCGATCTCGGCCTTGACCGCCGCCGACGAGGCGCGCGGCTTGATGGAAATCTGGTCGCTCACGCCGATCACGCCGGCCAGATGGCGCAGACCGTCGGCGGCAGCGAGCTTCTGGTATTGCCAGTCCACATCGCCGAGCAGCGTGATCCAGCCGTTCTCGACCATCACCCGCACCGAGTCGGGCCGCAGCGCGGTCATCCACTCCAGCACGTTCTCGGCCGAGCGCGCGATGTCGGCATCGCTGCGTTCGCCGAACTGGCTGAGCCGCACCTTCAGCTCAATGGCAAGCCCATGCACGCCGGCCACGCGCTGGGCCGCGCGCTCGGCTTCCCACTTTTCGGCATAGCTGCTCACTTCGCCCGACAGCGTGACGACGCCGTTCTTGACCGCCACGCCGACCTGGGCCGACTCGACCGCCGGCTCCCAGCGCAGTTCGGCCATCACATCCTGTTGAAGCTGGCTATCGGTCTTCATGGTGTTTCCCTGTGCGAGTTGAGCGCCGAGCTTGCGGCCGGCCGGCGCGGCGGTCTGTGCGCCAGCGCGCTGTGGCCGGGCCGCCGTGCGCTCGCGTACAGACGCGCGCCGCGACTGCGGCTAACAAGGCGGCTTCGGGCGCGCTGGCGCCTGCCAGCGGAGTCGGCCATGCGCATCGCCCCATCGATTGCCCGAGTGCTGCGGCCGCCGGCGGCCGGCGCCGGCGCGCGCTGGATCGCGCTCGGCATGGCCGGGCTGGCGGTCTGGTCGGTGGCGATGCCGACGCTGCTCGGCGCGGCGCTCGGGCTGTGGCTCGACGAGAGCTGGCCGCGCACGCATTCCTGGACGCTGCTGCTGCTGCTGGCGGGACTGGCGCTTGGCGCGCTCAACGCCTGGCACTGGCGGCTGTGCCAGCGCCGCGCGATGCACGCCGGCCCGCCGCGCGACGACGACTGAGGCAATGCCGCCGCCGGCGCGGCGGCGGGCGCATTCATGCCGCCACGGCTGCGCGCGCCGCCGGCAGCGGCAGGGGCAGCTGCACCGCCAGCGCCGGATCGCCGCCGGCCCGCACCATCAGCTGGGCCAGCGCACACGAGGCGATGGCGCCGACGCCGGTCGCATCGGCCAGCGTCAGGATGACCGGCACGCTGGCGCCGAGCACCAGCCCGGCCACCTGGGCGTCGGCCAGGCAGCGCAGCTGGCCGGTGAGCAGACGGGCCGATTCGAGGTCGGGCGCGATCAGCACATCGGCGGCGCCGGCCACGCGCGCAGCGCTGCCGTCGGCCGGCGTGGCGCTGCCCGCAATCGCCTGCTCGAAGCTGAGCGGGCCGTCGACCAGCGCGCCGGCGATCTGGCCGCGCTCGGCCATCTTGCACAGCGCGGCGGCGTCGAGCGTGGAGCGCATGGCGGCATTGACCGCGCCGCTGCCGGCCAGCACCGCCACCTTGGGCGTGACGATGCCGATCGCATGCGCGAGGTCGATGGCGTTGCGCAGGATGTCGCGCTTGATGTCGATGCCGGGGCGCGGGTTGACCATGCCGTCGGCCATCAGCAGCGGCTTGCTGTAGGCCGGCACGTCGAGCACGAAGGCATGGCTCAGATGGCGGTCGGTGCCCAGGCCCAGCGCCGGATCGGCGATGGCGGCCAGCAGCTCGGCCGCGTCGAGGCTGCCCTGCATCAGTGCCTGCACCTCGCCGGCGCGCGCCATGGCCACGGCCCGGGCGGCGGCCGCATGGCTGTGCGCCGCATCGACGATGCGGTGCTCGCCGAGGTCGATGGCGCCGTCCTGCGCCAGCGCCCGGATGCGCGCGGCCGGCCCGACCAGCACCGGCTCGATCAGCCCGAGCGCGGCGGCTTCCATCGCATCGCGCAGCGCATCGGCCGAGCAGGGATGGACCACCGCCACCGCGATGGCCGGCTGCTGGGCACTGCGCGCCAGCAGGCGGCGATAGCTCAGGCCGCGCCGGGTCAGGCTCACTTCCATCGGCTGCACGCGGGCGCGGCTGATCCTTTCGGTCGGCGCCAGCACCAGCGCGCTGCCGGTAATCACGTCGATGCCGTGCTGGTTGGTGCAGCGGCAGTCGAGCGTGAGCTGATGGTTCTTCTGGTCGCGCGCGGTCACGGCAATGCGTACATCGAGCGTGTCGCCGACATGCACCGGCCGCTCGAAGCGCAGCGTCTGGCCCAGATAGATGCTGCCGGGGCCGGGGAACTCGGTGCCGATCACGGTCGAGATCAGCGCCGCGCCCCACATGCCGTGGGCAATGATTCCGTGGAACTGGCTGCTGGCGGCGTATTCGGGATCGACATGCGCCGGGTTCACGTCGCCCGACATGGCGGCGAACAGCTGGATGTCCTCGGCCCTGAGCGTGCGCAGCAGGTGGGCGCCGTCGCCAATGCGGATGTCGGCGAACACATGGTTCTCGATCAGGTCGGGCAGCGGGGTGGCGATGGACTCATGCATGGGGCGACCTTGTGCGGCGCGCGTTCGGCGAACGCGACCCGACCATCATCCCGAGCCGGCGCCGGCCTCACCGTGCGCCAGCGCACCGAGGCCGGGCCGACAAGGCAAGCCGGCGCCGTCTGTACGGTAACGAACCTACCGGGCCGCAGGCAGCCTCTAACATCGCGCCGCAAATCACTCATTCGGCAATCGCCCGGGGCGGGGATTGCCCAGGAGGCAGCGATGACCCACCCGACCCAACCGACCCGGCCGCGCGACAACCGCCTGCTGGCCGCCTTGCCCGATGCCGCCTTCGAGCGCTGGCTGCCGGCGCTGGAGCCGGTCGACATGCCGCTCGGCCAGGTGCTGTGCGAGTCGGGCAGCCAGCTCAGCCATGTGTATTTCCCGACCACCGCCATCGTCTCGCTGCTCTATGTGCTGGAGGACGGCGCCTCGGCCGAGATCGCCGTGGTCGGCAACGAGGGACTGGTCGGCATCTCGCTGTTCATGGGTGGCGAATCGACGCCGAGCCGCGCCGTGGTGCAGAGCGCCGGGCGCGGCTACCGGCTGCGCGCCGCCGCGCTGAAGGACGAGTTCAACCGCGCCGGCCCGGTGCTGCATCTGCTGCTGCGCTACACCCAGGCGCTCATCACCCAGATGTCGCAGACGGCGGTCTGCAACCGGCACCACTCGCTCGACCAGCAGCTGTGCCGCTGGCTGCTGCTGAGCCTGGACCGGCTGACCGAGGGCGATCTGGTGATGACCCAGGAACTGATCGCCAACATGCTCGGCGTGCGCCGCGAGGGCGTGACCGAGGCCGCCGGCCAATTGCAGAAGGCCGGGCTGATTCGCTATTCGCGCGGCCGCATCTCGGTGCTCGACCGTGCCGGGCTGGAGCACCGCACCTGCGAGTGCTATGCCGTGGTCAAGCGCGAGTACGACCGGCTGCTGCCGGCCCGGATGGCGGTGTAGCCGGGCGTCAGCCGGCGCTGCGGGTGGCGGCCGGCCGGTCGGCCCGGCGGCCGCACAGCGCGACCAGCGCCGGCACGATTTCATGCATGGCGCTGCCCGGCCCGAACACCGCGGCCACGCCGAGCGCGCGCAGCCGCGCCGCATCGGGCGCCGGAACGATGCCGCCGGCCACCAGCGGCAGCCCGGCCGGCAGCAGCGCCAGCAGCGCGCCGATGAGCGCCTCGTGCGCCCCGGCCATTGAGGACACGCCGGCCAGATCCACCTGCCGCTCGCGCACGAAGCGGGCGGCCTCGGCGGGGCTGGCGAACAGCGGACCGCAGGCCACTTCCATGCCGGCGGCGGTCAGCGCCGAGGCGAGCGCGAGCAGGCCGCGGTCATGGCCGTCCTGCCCGAGCTTGAGCAGCGCGATGCGCGGCGCGCGGCCGTGGCGCGCGGTCCAGGCGGCGACGCTGGCGCAGGCGGCGTTCCAGTCGGCATCGGCCGCGCGCGCCTCGGCATAGTCGTGCGGGATGGGCGGCGGCGCGGGCCGGTGGCGCGGCCAGCAGGCTTCGAGCGCGGCGGTGCATTCGCCGACGGTGGCGCCGGCGCGCATCGCGGCGAGGGTCGCGGCGAGCAGGTTGCCGCCGTCGCGCGCGGCGGTGGCGAGGGCGGCGAGCGTGTCGGCCTGGCGTGCCGGATCGCGCGCGAGGCGCAGCCGGGCCAGGTCGCGGGCGCGGCGTCGCGCGAGGCCGGCGGCGTCGAAGGCGCGCGGCGCGGGCGGGCCGTCGGCCTCGGCCGGGTCGCGTGCCTCGTCGCCGGCGCTGCCGACGATGACCCGCTCGCCGCTGTCGAGCGCGGCCTGGGTCGCGGCGGCGCTTGCGCGGATGCGCGCGGCGATGCGGCCGTCGAGCGTTGCGGCCAGCACGCCGCCGTCGGCCTCGATCGCTTCCATCTCGGCCCAGGCGCGCTCGGCCAGATCGGCGGTCAGGCGCTCGATCAGATAGGAGCCGGCCCAGGGATCGGCCACGTCGCACAGGCCGGTTTCGAGCTGGAGGATGCGCTGGGTGTCGCGCGCGAGCCGGGCCGCCGCGTCGGTCGGCAGGCAGAGCGCCTCGTCCCAGGCGTTGGTGTGCAGCGATTGCGTGCCGCCGAAGATCGCGGCCATCGCCTCGATGGTGGTGCGCACGAGGTTGTTGCTCGGCGTCTGCGCGGCGAGCGACCAGCCGCTGGTCTGGCAGTGCATGCGCAAGGCGCGCGCCGCCGGATCGCGCCCGCCCTCGCTCTCGACGAGACGCGACCACACGAGGCGCGCCGCGCGCAGCTTGGCGACCTCGACATGGAAGTCCATGCCGACGCCAAAGAAGAAGCTGAGCCGGCGGCAGAAGCCGTCGACCGCATGGCCGCGCGCGCGCAGTCCGCGCAGGTACTCGCGCGCATTGGCGAAGCTGAGCGCGAGTTCGGTGACCGCGTCGGCGCCGGCTTCCTGGAAGTGGTAGCCGCTGATCGACATCGCGTTGAAGCGCGGCGCATGCGCATGCAGCCACTCGACCACGTCGAGCGCGATGCGCAGCGACGGCCCGGGCGCGAACACATAGGCATTGCGCGCCTGGAACTCCTTGAGGATGTCGTTCTGGATCGTGCCGCTGAGCGCGGCCGGCGCCACGCCCTGGCGCTCGGCGGCGAGGATGAAGGCCGCCAGCACCGGCAGCACCGCGCCGCTCATCGTCATCGACACCGAGACGCGGTCGAGCGCGATGCCGTCGAACAGCCGCGCCATGTCGTCGACGCAGGACAGCGACACGCCGGCGCGGCCGACCTCGGCGACGGCGCGCGGATCGTCGGCGTCGAAGCCGCGATGCGTTGGCAGATCGAACGCGACCGACAGACCCTGGGCGCCCTCGGCCAGCGCGCGGTGGAAGAAGGCGTTGCTGTCCTCGGCATCGGAGAAGCCCGCGTACTGGCGGATGGTCCAGGGCCGCTGCGTGTACATGCCGGCATGCGGCCCACGCAGGAAGGGCGGCGCGCCGGGCAGGCTGTGCAGATGCGGCAGGCCGGCGATGTCGGCCGGCGTGTAGACGGGCTTGAGGTCGAGGCCGGCGCGGCGGCGCGGGCGACCGGGGCGGGCGGCACGGATCATGGCTGGCGGTCGTGGCGGTCGTCGTGGCCATCGTGGCGGGCGGCGGGGCAGCCGGGTGGGCGCGGCGGCGCGCGCCGCGTGATGGCGCGCGCGAGCAGCCGGCCGTCGCCGGCGCGCAGTTCGCAGGCATGGCCGGCGCCGGGGCCGTCGCGGTGCTGGCCGACCAGCGCGATGCGCAGCGTCTCGCCGGCGTTGAGATTGCCGAGGAAGGCGATCTCGCGCCCGGCGGTGGTGACGCCGACCGGCTCGCGCCACCAGGCCCAGGCGGCGCGGTCGAGCAGCGCGGCAAAGCTCGCGAAGTAGAGGAATTCGGCGCCGTTGAAATCGTTGCGCGGGCAGGGCGCGAACTCGAACTCGCGCGGCGTGGCGGGCACGACCAGGCCTTCGGCGCCGAGGTCGAAGCCATCGCGCAGCGCGCGCAGCCGGGCGGCGAGCGGCGCGTCCTCCCGGGCGTCGGCGAGCGCCGCGTCGGCCGGCACGCTGACGCGCGCGACGCTGCGGTTGTCGCCGTCGCTCGCGCGCCGCACGAAGGTCGAGAGCAGCGCCAGCCGGCCGACAGCGCGGCCGGCGACCGACAGCGCATGCAGGCTCAGATGGCGCGCCGGCCCCAGGCGCAGCAGTCGGGTGTCGATGCTCAGGCGGTCGTGCTCGCGCACCGCATCGAGCCGCGCGCCGGTCAGCGCCAGCCCGAGGAAGGCCGCATAGGCGGTGCGGCCCGTGTCATCCGTGAACACCGGATCGGCCAGCCCGAGCCGCGCCGCGAGCGCGCACCAGTGGCGGTCGCCGCATTCGCGCAGCAGCCAGTGCTCGGACAGGCCGGCATGCGCGAGCTGGGGCATGCCGATGCGGACCGGGTCCGCCGGCCGGGTCGGGCCGTCGCTCATGCGGCGAGCGCCACGTCGGCGGCCGGCGCATGCGACGCGACGGCGCTGGCGGCCAGGCGTTCGGCGATGCGCTCGGCCAGATGGCCGGCATCGCGCGCAATGCCCGAGAACCGGCCCGAGCCCCAGGTGTGCAGCCAGGGCAGGCCGAGGAAGTAGAGCCCCGGCTGCGGCGTCACGCCGCGCCGGTGCGCCGGATAGCCGCGCCCGTTGAACACCGGCGCGTCGATCCAGCCATAGCCGGCGCTGAAGCCGATCGACCACACGACCGACGCGATGCCGGCGGCGCCGAGGTCGAGCGATTCGCGCTCGGCGGGCGGCGTCCAGACCGGCGCGTACACGCTCGGCGGCTCGGCGGTCGCGATGCCCTGCTGCGCGATCCAGCCGTCGATGCTGGCGTTGATGCGGTTGTAGACCGCGTCGGCGCCGTCGAGATTGGCCGCCAGCGTCGGCGCGAAGCGCATCACGCCGTCGGCATAGCCGGTGGCCGGGCCGAACAGCTCCATGCCTTCGCGCGCGAACTGGCGCAGGTCGATGTCGCGCCCGCCGTCGCGGCCGGTGACGTAATGGTTGGTGTTGTCGCGCACGCCCTCGCGCAGCGGATGCTGCTCGACCGGCATGTCGTAGTAGCCCATGTCGGCGAGCCAGTCGACCACGTCCTTGCCGCGATAGAAGCGCGCGCAGCGCGGCGCGTCGCCGGTGGCGAGGAAGACCTTGCGCCCGGCCAGATGCAGGTCCTCGGCGATCTGCGCGCCCGACTGGCCCGAGCCCACGACCAGCACCGCGCCCTCGGGCAGCTGGCCGGCGTTGCGGTACTGCGCCGAATGCAGCTGGACCACGTCGGCCGGCAGCCGCTCGGCATAGCGCGGGATCACCGGCGTCTGGTAGCCGCCGCTGGCCACCACCACCTCGTCGGCGGTCCAGCTGCCGGCGCTGGTCGCGACCTCGAAGCCGCCTTCGCGGCGCACCGTCAGCCGCTCGACCGCGACGCCCTCGCGCAGCGGCGCCGCCACCTTGCGCGCGAAGCGTTCGAGGTAGTCGAGGATCTCGGTCTTGTTCATGAAGCCGTGCGGCGTGTCGCCGTCATACGGATGGCCGGGCAGCGCGCACTGCCAGTTGGGCGTGACCAGCGTGAAGTTGTCCCAGCGCTGCTCGCGCCAGTTGTGCATCGCGCTGTCGCGTTCGAGCACCAGATGCGCGATGCCGGCCTGCTGGAGATGCCAGCTCATCGACAGGCCGGCCTGGCCGCCGCCGATGACGAGAACGGGAATGTGGCCCTGGGTGGGGTTGGTTTGCATGGTCGGACTCCGTGATGTGCGGTGATGGGCGGTCAGGCGAGGTCGAGCACCTCGACCACCGCGTCGGGCTGGTCGGCAAAGCGCGCGGCTTCGCGTTCGAGGACTTCGAGCTGGTCGGCGGCGCTGGAACAGGCGTAGCCGTAGACCTCGCGCACCCGCTCCGAGGCGCGCGGATAGGCCTCGCGCGCCAGCGCCATGAACTGCGCGAGCGGATAGCGCGTGTGCGGCGCGAGGTAGTGCCGGATGACGGTGGACGGTGAATGGCAGCGGGCGACGCTGCCGTCGGGCCAGCGCAGCTGGTAGTGGACGGAGGGCATGGATCGGGCCTCGGAAAGCGGGATCAGGCGGCTTGCGCCGGGCGGATGAAGGGCCGGGCGCGCCAGTCCCAGAACGGCGCGCTCGCGCCGGTGCCGGCGGCTTCGAGCACGAGTTGCGAGCCGTCGGTGACGCGGCCGACCGGCGCGGCGACCAGGTCGCGCGCGGTGAAGCGCGCGACGACGGCGGCCACGTCGGCTGGCGCGACCGCGAGCAGATAGCCGTAGCTCGGGAAGGCCGTGAGCCAGCGTTCGAGATCGGCGCCGGGCGGGCGCGGAATCGCGTCGAGGTCGAGCGCGAGGCCGACGCGCGAGCACTCGGCCAGCATCAGCGCGGTGCCGACGATGCCGGCCATGCTGATGTCCTTGGCGGCGCGGCTCAGGCCCGCTTCGGCGATTTCCGGCAGCAGCGCGAGGTCGCCGCGCAGGCGTTCGCCGGGCGCCTCGGTCGCGGCGTTCCAGTAGGGCCAGGGCTCGACCCAGGCGCCGCGCAGGTCGGCGGCCATCACGAGCACGTCGCCGGGGCGCGCGTCGAAGCTGGTGAGCAGCCGGCGCGCGCGGCCGACGATGGCGACCGCGAGCTGGTCGCGCGCGGCGCGGTAGTTGCTGTGGCCGCCGGCAATCGGCACGCCAAGCGCTTCGGCGGCGGCCGTCATGCCGGCGATGATCTCGGCGCCGTGGGCGGCGCTGCGGGCCCAGAGCGCATCGGCCACCGCGAGCGGCCGGCCGCCCATCGCGGCCACGTCGCTCACGTTGACGAGCACGCCGCAGAAGCCCGCAAACCACGGCATCGCCTCGACCAGTTCCTCGACCAGGCCTTCCATCGCGAACAGCAGCCAGCCGTCGCCGGCCGGATCGCGCAGCGCGGCGCAGTCGTCGCCGAGGCCGTTGGCGTCGTCGGCGGGCCGGCCGGGGCGGCGTTCGAGCTCGCCGGCGGCGGCCGCGATGTCGGTCTTGTGCAGCATGCCGCGGCTTGCGCGCAGGCGGTCTGCAAGGGCTTGCAGCGCGGCGGTGTCGAGCGGCGGGTTCATCGTCCACCGCCCGGCCGCACGACGAAGCCGGCCTCGGGATCGGGATGCGGCGGGTAGACGCCGAGGTCGGCGCGCATGCGGCAGTGCGGCCGGCCGTGCAGCGTCTCGCGGTCGAGCGTGGTCCAGCCCAGGCGCCGGAACAGCGGCTCGTTCTGCGCCTGCACCTGGGCCAGGAATTCATCGCAGCCGCGCGCATGGGCGGTGGTGACCGCGAGCCGGATCAGCGTCGCGCCGAGCTTGCCGTGGCGGCGCCAGTCGGCCGCGACCGCAAGCCGCGAGCCCCACCAGCGCCGTGGCGCCGCGCGATGGATGCGCACCGTGCCGACCACCTGCTGCGGCTCGCCGGCCAGGCAGGCGGTCGCGACGATGAGCTCGGCATGGTCGTCGATCGCGTCGCGGTCGTCGCCCGCGAACAGGCCCTGCTCGGCGCAGAACACCGCGCGCCGCAGCGCATGCGCGCTGTCGCGTTCCCACGGCAGCGTGGCGAGCTTGATGCGGAACTCGGCCGGCGACCAGTCGAGCGGCAGCTCGCAATACGGCGCCGGCGGCGCGGCCGTGTCGAGCCGGCGCGCGAGGTCGAAATGCAGGCGCGCCATCTCAGCCTCCGTAGGTGGAGAGCGTCGAGCAGGCGCCGCACTTGCCGCAGCCGGCCTTGCTGTCGGCCGCGCGCAGGCCGGCGGCGGACAGCATCGCGCCGAGCGGCGCGAGCAGTTCGCGCATGAAGTCGGCCGAGGGCGCCGGATGGTCTTCCATCGGCGTGCCGGCAATCGGCACGAAGGGCACGACGAAGGGATAGACGCCGAGGCCGATGAGCCGCTCGCAGGTCGCGAGGATGGCGTCGCGCGTGTCGCCGAGGCCGGCGAGGATGTAGGTGCTGACCTGGCCGCGCCCGAATACCGCCACCGCCTGCTCGAAGCCGCGCCAGTACACATCGAGCGGCACGCCGGCCTTGCCCGGCATCACGCGCGCGCGCACCTCGGGCGAGACCGCCTCCAGATGCATGCCGAGCGTGTCGACGCCGGCGGCATTGAGCCGGTCGAACCAGCGCGCATCGTCGGGCGGCTCGCACTGGGCCTGGATCGGCAGATGCGGCACGGCGGCCTTGATCGCAAAGGCGCTCTCGCACAGGATCGCCGCGCCCCGGTCCGGCGTGGGCGGCGTGCCGGTGGTCAGCACCATGTGCTTGACGCCGTCGAGCAGCACGGCGGCGCGCGCCACCTCGGCCAGCTGCTCGGGCGTCTTGCGCTCGATGGTGCGGCCGGCCGCGAGCGACTGGCCGATCGCGCAGAACTTGCAGGTCTTGCGCCGGCTTTCGTAGCGGATGCAGCTTTGCAGCACGGTGGTGGCGAGCACGTCGCGGCCGTGCAGCGTGGCGATCTGCGAGTAGGGCACGCCGTCGAAGGTTTGCAGCGCCAGAAAGCGCGGCCGGCGCGTGAACTCGATGCGCGCGACCGGCGCGCCGTCGCGCAGCACGGTGCCCAGGCCGTCGGCATCGCGGGTGGCGGTGAACGGCGAGGCCCAGGCGGTCGAGGTGTGGGTCGGCAGCATCAGCGTCACGCCGTCGACCGTCACCGCCTGATGGTCCGACGGGCCGGCGCCGCCGCGCCGGCTGGCGCCGGCCTGGGTCGCGTCAAGCAGCCGCAGCCCGGACGATTGCAGTTCCGTCAGCAGCTGACGGTTCGACGGCGCGGAGAGGTGCGGGCTCATGGCTGGGCATTCCTTGCGGCGGGGTGAAGGAGGCGTCGGGGCGGGCCGGCAATGCGGCGCCGCTGGCGGTGACGAGCGGCCGCGCGGGCCGGTCGTCGAGATGCAGCGAGAGCAGTTCGGGCCGCGCGTAGTGGCCGACCGAATCCATCATTCGCTTGCGCTTGGTGACGAGGGCCATGTCGAGATCGGCGACGACCATGCCTTCGCCCTCGCGCAGCGGCGGCGCCAGATGCACACCCTCGGGCGACACGATGGCCGTGTTGCAGCCGCCGCGCAGCGCCTTCTGCAACTGCGGATCGGGCGTGATCGCGACGATCTGCTCATCGCTGAGCCAGCCGGTCGAGTTGACGACGAAGCAGCCGGCTTCGAGCGCGTGATGGCGGATCGTCACGTCCATCTGCTCGGCGAAGATCGGCCCCACCAGCGAGCCCGGAAACTGCGCGCAGTGGATCTCCTCGTGCTGGGCCATCAGCGCATAGCGCGCGAGCGGGTTGTAGTGCTCCCAGCAGGCCAGCGCGCCGACGCGGCCGACGCGCGTGTCGACCGGCCGCAGCCCGGCGCCATCGCCCTGGCCCCAGATCATCCGTTCGTGATAGGTCGGCGTGAGCTTGCGGCGCTTGAGCAGCAGCGCGCCGTCGGCATCGAAGATGAGCTGGGTGTTGTAGAGCGTGCCGTGGTCGCGCTCGTTGATGCCGAGCACCACCACCATGCCGTGGCGCCGGGCGCGTTCGGCGACCGCGTCGGTGACCGGGCCGGGCACCGTCGGCGCCAGCTCGTAGAGCCGCAGATGGTCCTTGCCGGCCAGCACCGGCGGCCGCACGAACGAGAAGTAGGGGTAGTAGGGGACGAAGGTTTCCGGGAACACGATCAGCTCGACGCCGCGCAGGGCGGCCTCGTCGATCGCGGCGCAGACCTTGTCCAGCGTGCCGTCGGCCGAGTCGAAGACCGGCGCGATCTGCACGGCGGCGGCGCGCACCGTGCGCGGTGTCGTGGTCATCGCGCGCGCCTCAGAGCGTCCAGGTGTCGAGGATCACCGCATTGGCCTTGCGGTGGATGAGCATCAGGTCGAGCACGTCGAGCGGATTGATCGGGCGGATGCCCTCGATCAGCGCGCCCTCGCCGTGACCGTAGAGCGCCTGGAGCGCGAAGCGGCAGGCGTAGACCTTGCCGCCTTCGTCCATGAACTTGGCGATCTGCTTGTTGAAGTTCTGGTGGCCCGGGAAGGCTTCGTCGCCGAGCGTGGGAAAGCCGCGCTGCACGCCGAGCGTGACGCCGGGGCCGTAGAGCAGCACCGAGGTCTCGTAGCCCTTGCGTTGCAGCCGCGTGGCCTGGAGCAGGTTCACGAAGCCGATCGAGCCCTCGAAGGCGACGGTGTGGAAGGTGACGAGCGCCTTCTCGCCGGGCGCGGCCTTGACGTCCTCGAAGACTTTTTCCTCGTAGTCGACGAGGTGATCGCCCTTGACGTTGGCGGGCTTGGTGACTGCGGGCATGGGGTTCTCCTGAAGGATTCGCGCCGGATGTGGCGGGAGTCCTTCAGCAGCGGCCATGCCATCGCTTGCACGCCGCGATGCGATCAATCTGCGATGAGCGAGCAGGGCCGCCGGCCGCGCGCCCGAAAATATTTTTCGCGCGGCGCCGCGCGGGCTGCTGGCCGGCCTTGATCAATCTTCGATCAATCTGGCGCGCGCACCCGGGGCGGGCAGGCCGCACTGCGACGGGGCCGGCGCCGCCCGCCAGCAGCGGCAGAAGCTGCGTTTCGGGCGCATCTTTTGCCATCGAAATGCGATCAATCGCGGCAAATCGAAGCGATCAATTTGGCACGCAATTCGCGTCGCTCCGGCATCGCCGACGGCACTCAGGAAAGCACCGCATGCCCCGCATCACGCGCCAGTGGCGCCAGCGTCTGGCCGACGCCAGCGGTCCGGCCTATCTCACGCTCGTCGATCTGATCGCCGAGGACACGCGCAGCGGCCGGCTGTCGCCGGGCGACCGGCTGCCGCCGCTGCGCGACATGGCGGCGGATCTCGATCTCAACTATTCGACGGTGGCGCGCGGGCTGGCCGAGGCGCGCAAGCGCGGGCTGGTCGATTCGCGCGTGGGCAGCGGCACCTTCGTGCGCGGCCCGGCGCCGGCGATGCAGCTGCGCGACGGCAACGGCGCCGACATGACGATGAACCTGCCGCCCGAGCCCGACGATCCCGAGCTGGTCGCGCGGCTGCGCGACAGCGCCGCCGCCGCGGTGCGCGACGCAGATCCCTATGCGCTGCTGCGCTACCAGGATTTCGGCGGCAGCCCGCAGGAGCGCGAGCTGGGCGCGCAATGGATACGCCCGCGTTTCGCGGAGGTGCAGGCCGAGCGCGTGCTGGTCTGCCCGGGCGCGCATGCGGTGCTGCATGCGCTGCTGAGCCAGCTCGCGCGTCCCGGCGACACGGTGTGCGTGGAAGCGCTGACCTATCCGGGCATCAAGGCCATCGCCGCGCAACTCGGCGTGCGGCTGCTGCCGCTGGCCGACGACGGCGCGCCGCTGCCGGCCGCCTTCCGCGATGCCTGCAAGACGGTGCAGCCGAAGGCGCTCTATCTCAATCCCACGCTCAACAATCCGACCACCCGCACCATCCTGCGCAGCCGGCGCGAGGCGCTGGCCGAGATCGCGCTGGCCTACAGCGTGCCGATCATCGAGGACGACGCCTACGGCCGGCTGGTGCGCAGCGCGCCGCCGGCCTTCGCGAGCCTGGCGCCCGAGCTGACCTGGTACCTCACCGGCCTGTCGAAATGCGTCGGCGCCGGCCTGCGCACGGCCTATGTGCACGCGCCCGGCCAGCGCCAGATGCAGCGGCTCGCGGGCGCGCTGCGCGCCGCGACGGTGATGGCCTCGCCGGTCACGACCGCCATCGCCTCACGCTGGATCGAGGACGGCACGGCCGAGGCGCTGCTGGCGGCGGTGCGCGACGAGGCCGGTCGGCGCCAGCGCATCGCCGAGACCGAGCTGGCCGGCCACCGCTTCGTGCCGCGCGCCGAGAGCTTTCATCTGTGGCTGCCGCTGCCCGCGACCGTCGAGGCCAACGAGCTGGCCGGCTGGCTGCGCGGGCGCGGCGTGCCGGCGGTGGCGGCGGTGGCCTTCAGCACCGGCACCGAGCCGCCGAATGCGCTGCGCCTGTGCCTGGGCGGCCAGCTCACGCGCGAGCAGTGCGCGGCCGGGCTGCATCTGGTGGCCGAGGCGCTCGCGCATCCGGTGCTGCTGCAGGGCGGCTATCTGTGATGCGCGGCCTCAGCGCGGCACGATGAAGGTGCTCGGCTCGCGCACGACCGGGTCGTCGCCGTCGAGCGCATGCACCTCGAACACGATGGGCAGCGTCGCGCCGGCGCTGGCCTGGCTGGCCGCCGGCGCCAGCCGCACATGCACCGGCAGGCTGCGGTCGGCGGTGGCGGCCAGCTCGACCGGCTCGGCTTCCTCGACGCTCAGGCCGGCGGCGCCGACCACGTCGATGCGCAGCCGGCGCGGCCGCTCGGCGCTGTTCATGAGCACCAGCCGGTACACGTTCTCCGAGGCGCCGTCGTCGATGCTGCGCGCCATCACGCCCCGGTCGCGGATCACGTCGACGCGCAGGCTGGGGCGGTTTGCGAGGCTGAGCACGAAGGCCGTCGACAGCCCGATCAGCAGCGCGCCGTAGACCAGCACGCGCGGCCGCAGCACGCGGCGCAGCATGGCGCGCGCATCCAGTCCGTGGGCCAGCGCATTGCCGGTCGTGTAGCGCACCAGGCCGCGCGGCGCGCCGAGCTTGTCCATCACCGAATCGCAGGCGTCGATGCAGGCGGCGCAGCCGATGCACAGGGTTTGCAGGCCGTTGCGGATGTCGATGCCGGTCGGGCAGACCTGCACGCAGAGCGAGCAGTCGATGCAGGCGCCGTGGCCACTCTGGCCCGGCGTGGCGGCCTGCGCCTTGGGGCGCGCGCCGCGCGGTTCGCCGCGCGCGGCGTCGTAGGCGATGACCAGGCTGTCGGGATCGAGCAGCGCGCCCTGGAAGCGGCCGTAGGGGCAGATGTGCTTGCACATCTGCTCGCGCAGAAAGCCGGCGTTGGCATAGGTGGCCAGGCCGTAGAACAGCAGCCAGAAGCTCTCCCAGGGGCCGGTGGACTGCGTCAGCACCGCGCCGCCCAGTTCGCGGATCGGGGTGAAGTAGCCGACCAGCGTGAAGCCGGTCCACAGGCTGAAGCCGATCCAGGCGGCATGCTTGGCGCCCTTGCGTGCAAGCCATTGCAGGCTCGGGCCGCTGCGGTCGAGCCGGATGCGCGCGCCCCGGCTGCCCTCGATGCGCCGCTCGATCCACATGAAGATTTCGGTGTAGACGGTCTGCGGGCAGCTGTAGCCGCACCACACCCGGCCGGCCACCGCCGTGACGAAGAACAGCCCGAGCGCGCACAGCACCAGCAGCCCGGCGAGCCAGACCATGTCCTGCGGCTGGAGCACCAGGCCGAACAGGAAGAAGCGCCGCGCATCCAGATCGAACAGCAGCGCCGGCCGGCCGGCCCAGCCGAGCCAGGGCAGGCCGTAGAACAGCGCCTGGGTGAACCAGACCATGAACCAGCGCAGCCGGGCATGGCGGCCGTGGACTTCGCGCGCATACACGCGGTCGTTGCCGGGCTCGGGCGGCAGCGGCGCGCGCTGCGGCGCGGGGTGGATCGGGATGACGGTTTGTGGCGCACTCATGGCGACTCCAGGCAGCGTCGCCGGGGCGACGGGATGGCGCCGAAACTAGGCGCGCCGGTCCCGCTCGCACAGGTGCAGTCGCGCCGCAAAACGCCGTAGCAGGCGCGGCGCTTGCGCTCAGCCCGGCTGCGCCAGCCGGCCGAGCGTGGCCAGCGCCGTCGCCGCGCGCTCGTCCCAGGCGTGACCGCAGTTGATGCGCAGGCAGTTCCGGAAGCCGCGCGCAGCCGAGAAGATCGGCCCCGGCGCGACGCTGATGCCGGCCGCCAGCGCCCGCCGATGCAGCGCCAGCGCATCGGCGCCCGCGGGCAGCTCGACCCAGGTGAAATAGCCGCCCTCGGGCCGGGTCGCGCGCGTGCCTTCGGGGAAGTGGGCGGCGATGGCGCGCAGCACGCTGGCCTGGCGCAGCCGCAGCGTCTCGCGCAGCCGGCGCAGATGGCGGTCGTAGCCGCCGCGCTCCAGATAGGCGGCGAGCGCCATCTGCGCCGGCGCCGAGGTGGCGATCGAAAAGCTCAGCTTGTGCCGCGCCACCGCCTGCCGAAAACGCCCCGGAATCGCCCAACCGATGCGGTAACCCGGCGCGAGGCTCTTGGAGAACGACGAGCAGTGCAGCACCAGCCCGGCCGTGTCGAAGGCCTTGGCCGGCAGCGGCCGGCGCTCGCCGAACCACAGCTCGCCATACACGTCGTCCTCGATCAGCGGAATGGCATGGCGCGCCAGCAGCGCGACCAGCGCGCGCTTGTTCGGCTCGGGCATCAGCGCGCCGAGCGGATTCTGGAAGCCGGGCATCAGCCAGACCGCGCGCGGCGCATGGCGCGCGATGGCGGCATCGAGCGCGCCCAGATCGATGCCGTCGCGCGGATGCGTCGGCACCTCGACCGCGCGCAGGCCCTGGCGTTCGAGCGCCTGGAGCGCGCCGTAGAAGCAGGGCGATTCGACCAGCACCGCATCGCCGGGCCGCGTGACGGCGGCAAGGCACAGGTTGAGCGCCTCCAGCGCGCCGTTGGCGATGACGATCTCGTCCGGATCGACCGCGATGCCGTCGGCCAGATAGCGCCGCGCGATCTGGCGCCGCAGCCGCGCGAGGCCCGGCGTGAGGTCGTCGACCGTGGCCCAGGGATCGAGCGACTGCGCGGCGCCGGCCAGCGCCTGCCCGAGCCGCGCAAGCGGGAACAGCTCGGGCCCGGGGAAGGCCGAGCCGAAGGGCACGACGGCGCGCGACATGCTGGCGCCGAGGATGTCGAACACCATCGCGCTGATGTCGAGCTGCACGGCGGCGCCGTCGGGCGCGGAGCTGGCGGCCGGCTCGGGCGGCGCGGCGCGCGTGGCCTCGGTGACGAACCAGCCCGAGCGCGCGCGGGCGCGGATCAGGCCGCGCGCTTCCAGCAGGTAATAGGCCTGGAACACGGTCGAGGCGCTCGCCGCATGACTGACGCAGGTCTGGCGCACCGACGGCAGCCGGTCGCCCGGCCGCAGCACGCCGCCGGCGATGGCCTGTTCGATCGCGGCGGCGAGGGCGGCGTAGCGGGTGGGTTTCATGGCGGGCAGGCGCGTCAGCGGGCGGGTGAAGGCGCCCGATGGTAGCGACCGCGCCGGCCCGGGTTCAGCCACCTGCGAGCGCCGGCAGCAGCAAGGGCAGCAGCACGGCGGTGGCGAGTCCGTTGAGGCCCATGGCGAGCGCCGCCATCGCGCCCTCGACCGCATCGACCTGGAGCGCCCGCGCGGTGCCGATGGCATGCGCGCCCATGCCGATGGCAAAGCCGCGCACGGCGGCATCGCGCACTGCCAGGGCTTGCAGCAGCGGCCGGGCGAGCAGCGCGCCGGCGATGCCCGTGAGCGCGACGCCGAGCGCCGCCACCGGCGCCAGCCCGCCGCCGGCCTCGGCCAGCGCCAGCGCGATCGGCATCGTCACCGACTTGGGCGCGAGCGACTGCACGAGCAGCTCCGGCAGATGCAGCCAGCGCGCGAGCAGCACCGCCGACACGATGCCGGCGGCCGATCCGGCCAGCAGCGCCACCGCCAGCGCCCAGCCCAGACGCCGCAGTTGCGCGAACTGGGCATGCAGCGGCACCGCGAGCGCCACCGTGGCCGGCCCGGCCAGCAGCCGCAGCGGCGCGGTCGCCTCGCGGTAGCGCGCATAGGGCAGCCCCGCCAGTTGCAGGCCGAGCACGACCAGCGCCGTGCCGGTGAGCACCGGAATCAGCCAGGGCGAACCGCCGCCGCGCCGATAGGCCGCCAGCGCCAGCGCATAGGCGAGCACCGTGCCGCCGAGGCAGGCAGCGGCCGTGGCCAGGCCCGGCAGATCGGGCAGGCCGGCGTTCATGCCCGGCCGCCGGCGTGGCGCAGGCACAGCGTCAGCACCAGCGCCGACACCGCCATGGTCACCGCCGCCCCGGCCACGCACACCGCCAGCAGCGCCAGCCCGTGCTCGCGCAGCAGCGCGAACTGCGCCGCGACCCCCGCCACCGACGGGATGAGGAACAGCAGCAGATGTCGCAGCAGCAGTCCCGCCACGCGCGCGAGCGGCGCCGGCACCTGGCGCCGCAGCGCGAGCAGGCCGGTCAGCAGAAAGCTGCCGGCCAGCGCATCGGGCAGCGGCAGATGCAGCCCCTGGGCGAGCGAACCGCCGAGCCACTGAAAGCCGACCAGCGCGGCAAAGGCCAAGACGAGCAAGGGCATGACGGCTGACGCCCCGGCGCGCGGAGCCATGGGAGGAGGGAGCGCGAGCCTCGCGCATCGGCGCGCCGCGCGACAGGTGCAGCTGGCCCCGGAATCGACCGGAGCAGACGGGCGCCGCGCAACTGCGCCGGTCGCGCGCGGCGCAACTGCATCTGTTGCGCCGCGCGCCGCCCGCCTAGCCTCGGCCGCTTCTCCCGTGACCGAACCCGAGGCAATCCTTCCATGTACGTCTATGACGACATCGACCAGCGGCTCGTCGATGAACGCGTGGCCCAGTTCCGCGACCAGACCCGGCGCTTTCTTGCCGGCGAGCTGAGCGAGGACGAGTTCCGCCCGCTGCGCTTGCAGAACGGCCTGTACGTGCAGCGCCATGCGCCGATGCTGCGCGTGGCGATTCCCTACGGCCTGCTGGCGGCGCGCCAGTTGCGCAAGCTGGCCGACATCGCCGAGCGCTTCGACCGTGGCCAGGCGCATTTCACGACGCGCCAGAACCTCCAGTTCAACTGGCCGCGACTGGAGGACGCGCCCGAGATCCTCGCCGAGCTGGCGACGGTGCAGATGCATGCGATCCAGACCAGCGGCAACTGCATCCGCAACACGACGACCGACCATTTCGCGGGCATCGCGCCGGATGAGCTGGTCGATCCGCTGGTGTGGTGCGAGCTGATCCGGCAATGGTCGATGCTGCATCCGGAGTTCGCCTTCCTGCCGCGCAAGTTCAAGATCGCCGTGAGCGGCGCGCGCACCGATCGCGCCGCCATCGCGGTGCACGACATCGGTCTGCAAGCCGGCGAGCGGGACGGGCGCATCGGCTTCGCGGTGTGGGTCGGCGGCGGCATGGGCCGCACGCCGATGGTCGCCAAATGCATCCGGCCCTTCGTCGACGGCTGCGACCTGCTGACCTATCTGCAAGCCGTGCTGCGCATCTACAACCTGCACGGCCGGCGCGACAACAAGTACAAGGCGCGCATCAAGATCCTGGTGCGCGACCTGGGCGCCGACGAGTTCGCGCGCCAGGTCGAAGCCGAATGGGCCAGCCTGCGCGGCGGTCCCGACACGCTCGGCGCGGCCGAGCGCGACCGCGTGGCCGCCCGCTTCACCGTGCCGGCCCACGATCCGGCGGCGGTGCACGACGCGCCGCCGGACGAGGCCGATCCGGCGTTCCGGCGCTGGCTGCGCAGCAATGTGCATCCGCATCGCGTCGCGGGCTATGCGGCGGTCACGGTCTCGCTCAAGGCGCCGGGGCAGCCGCCGGGCGACATCTCGGCGCAGCAGATGCGCGCCGTGGCCGACCTGGCCGAGCGGCACAGCCTTGGCGAGCTGCGCGTGTCGCACGAGCAGAACCTGATCCTGCCGGAGCTGCGCCGGCGCGACCTGCCGACGCTCTGGCGCGCGCTCGATGCGCTCGGCCTCGCGACGCCCAATGTCGGCCTGCTGACCGACATCGTCGCCTGCCCCGGCGGCGATTTCTGCGCGCTGGCGAATGCGGTCTCGATCCCGCTCGCCAACGCGATCCAGGAGCGTTTCGCCGACCTCGACCATCTGCACGACATCGGCGAACTGGATCTCAACATCTCGGGCTGCATCAATTCCTGCGGCCATCACCACATCGGACACATCGGCGTGCTCGGCGTCGACAAGGCCGGGGAGGAGTGGTACCAGGTGACGCTCGGCGGGCGCCAGAACGGCGGCCGGCGCGCCGGCGCTGCGCAGGCGCCGGCGGTGTCGAGCGGCGCGGCGGTCGGCCGCATCGTCGGTCCGGCGTTTCGGCGCGACGCTGTGCCGGACGTGATCGAGCGGCTGGTCGGCTGCTATCTGGCGGCGCGCGAACACGAGGATGAACGCTTCGTCGACGTGGTCGACCGGCTCGGGATCGAGCCGTTCAAGCAGGCGGTGTACGCACCGCTCAAGGCGGAGGTGGCGCATGGCTGAGCCAGCTTGCACGACCTGGCCCGCGCTGGTGCGCAACGGCGCCATCGAGCCGGATGCGAGCCGGCTGTTCGCGCCGCAACCGGCGCTGGCCCTGCCGCCGGACGAGCCCGGCTGGTGCCTGCCGCTCGCGCTCTGGGCGCCGGAACGCGCCGCGCTGCGTGGGCGGCGCCATCCGGTCGGGCTGGTGCTGACGCCGGCCGATGCGCTGCCGGCCGACCTCGCGCACGAGGCGCTGGCCTTCATCGCCATCCACTTCGCGGCCTATACCGACGGGCGCGGCTTCTCGCAGGCGCAACTGCTGCGGCGCGCGGGCTGGACCGGCGAGCTGCGCGCCACCGGCGACGTGCTGATCGACACGGTGCATTACCTCGCGCGTTGCGGCTTCGACAGCTTCGTGCCGAAACCCGGCCATGCGCCGGAGCGCGTGCTGGCGGCGCTGGCGGGCTTCAGCGCCAGTTATCAGCGCGCCTATCGGTTCTGACCGGCGCCGCGGCCCGGTGCGCGGCGCCGCGCCTGTGTGCGCCGGCCAACGGTGACGCGGCGCCATCTGCCCCAGGCTGGGCCGCATGCAAAACCATCTCCTCGCGCTGCTGCCCGCAGCCGACCGGCAACGTCTGCTCGCGGCCACCGAGCCGGTCGAATCGCATCTGGGCCAGGTGCTGCGCAATCGCGGCGACACCACGCTGCATGCCTATTTCCCGGCCGGCGGCTTCATCTCGCTGGTGACCCAGGTCGATGCCCATCCGGGGCTGGAGGTGGGCATGGTCGGCAGCGAAGGCATGGTCGGCATCGAGCTGGCGCTGGGCGTGGCCCGGGTGCCGGTGCGCGCGGTGGTGCAGGGCACCGGGCCGCTGCTGCGCATCGACGCGGCGGCGTTTGCCGGCGTGCTGGCGGCCAGCCCGGCGCTTGATGCGCTGCTGCGGCGCTACCTGTATGTGCTCACGGCCCAGCTCGCCACCTCGGCGGCCTGCCTGCGGTTTCACACGCTCGGGCCGCGTCTGGCGCGCTGGCTGCTGATGAGCCAGGACCGCGCCGGCGCCGACCGCTTTCGCGTGACCCAGGAATTCCTCGCCTACATGCTCGGCGTGCGCCGCGCCGGCGTGACCGAGGCGGCCGGCACGCTCCAGGCCGACGGCCTGATCGCCTATCACCGCGGCGAGCTTGGCGTGCTCGACCGGCCCGGCCTCATGGCCGCCGCGTGCAGCTGCTATGCCATCGACCGCCAGACCTATGCCGACCGCTTCGGCGCGCCCGACTGAGCCGCGCCGCGCCAAGGTTCGACACCGCACAGACCGCCCGCCGCCGGCCACGCAATCTCGCGGTTACACGCCGCGACAACAAGTTGTCCGTCGCGGCCGGATCCATGCATCGGGAGTCGATCATCGCCACCTCGCTCGAATCAGGCGCGTCCGGCCTGCCGGCGCACGACAGCCAGCTGATGAAGCTGCGCGACATCATCGACTGGCAGGCAATCGATGCGCGGCTCGCGCCGCTGGAGGCGCGGCCCGCGCTGACCGCGCCGGCCGCGCTGCATGGCAAGGACCGCATGTTCCGCGTGCTGCTGCTGGCGCACTGGCATGGCCTGGGCGACGAGCCGCTGGCCCAGGCGCTGCGGCTGCGGCTCGACTTCCGCCAGTTCGCCGGTTTTGCGGTTTACGAGCGCACGCCCGGAGCCGCCGCCATCGACGCCTTCCGGGCCTGGTTCGCTGCCATCGGCCTGCTGGATGCCGGGCTGGCCGATGTGGTCGCACAGCTCGGCCTGTGCGGGCTCGAAGTCCGCGCCGCCGTCGGCGCGATCGTCGAGTTGACAGTGGTCGATGCGGATCAGGCCGGTTCGGGCGCCTGTGCATCGGCCGGCGCGGTCGTCACGCGCGCTGCGTCCTCGGGGCTGCCGTGGAGCATCGGCAGGTACTTGTCGGCCTTCAGGGCGGTGTCGTAGCCGCGGTTGTGGCGGACCGCGGCGCGCGATCAGCGCGAGACGGTGCTGTCGGGGCTGAACACCACCTCGACGCGGCGGTTCATCTGGCGGCCGGCGGCGCTGTCGTTGCTGGCGGCCGGCGAGTCTTCGCCGAAGGCGCGGGTGCTGAGCTGGCCGGTCGGCACGCCGAGCGCGACCAGCGCGGTCATCACCGAGCTGGCGCGGCGTTCGGACAGCGCCAGGTTGTAGGCGGCGCTGCCGACGCTGTCGGTATAGCCCTCGATGCGGGCATTGCGCTTCGGGTCGGCCTTGAGCGCCTCGGCCAGCTGTTCGAGGCTGTGCGCGGCCTCGGGCAGCAGCCGCGACTGGTCGGTATAGAACAGCACGCCGCCGAGCGACACGACCAGACCGCGGTCGGTCTGCCTGGCGTTCAGGTCCTTCAGCCGGGCTTGCAGCGCGGCGACGGTGTTGGCGCTGCGGCTGGCGTCGGCATCGGCGCGCGCCAGTTCGGCGCCCTGGGTGGCGAGCCGGGCCCGGCCGCTGTCGACTTCGGCGGTGCGCATCGCCAGCCGGGTCTTGTCGCGCTCGGCGGCGGCGCCCACCACCACCGCCTGGGCCGCGCGGGCCACGGCGGCGGCGCTGGCGATGTCGCTGCGCTGACGCGCCAGATAGGCCAGGTGATCGATCTGCGCCGGGCTGGCGTCGTCGGCGGCGGCGCGGTCGGCGGCCGCCACGGCCTCGCTGGCGCGGCGCAGTTCGTCGGGCGCCAGCGCGCTCACCTGCGGATCGGCGCGCGCGGCGCTGTAGCGCTCATGGGCCTGGTCGAGCGCGGCATTGCGCGGCGGTGCGGTGGAGCAGGCCGCGATTGCGGCGGCCAGCAGGGCAAGCGGAAAGAGGCGTGCAAGCGGGTTCATCTGGGGCTTTCTCATGCGCTCAGCGCGGCGCATTGCGGTTGAGTTCTTCGCGCAGGGCGCCGGCGGCGTCCTTCGATTCCTGCGCCGCCTTGCGGGCGCGGCTCGACTGGGCGCGCACCTCGGCCAGCTCGGCATCGACCTCGGCCTGGTCGGCCAGCTGGCCGGCGCGGGCGTAGTTGTGGCTGGTCATGGCCAGATGGGCGCTGGCGAGCTTGTCGATCGCCAGCTGCAATTCGGCCGGCGCGCCGGTCTGGGTGCCGGGCGTGTCGGCATGGGTGACGGCGGCATCGGCGACGGCCAGCTGGCGCTTGGGGCCGGCGGTATCGGCGCAGGCGGCGAGGCCGAGCGCGAGCGCGGCGCACAGGCCGAGCGCCAGGCGGGAAACGGGCGGGGATTGCATCTTGTTGTCGTCCTTCAGGCTGAGGGCGGCGCGCGGCGGGCATTCGTCCGGCGCCGGCAACAAGGCTGGCGGTGAAGGCCGGCGGCGTCTGTGCGCTGGCGTACCGGCCGGACAGGGCCGGCGCAAAGGCGCATCCTCGGGACTGGGGCCGGCACTGCCACACGGGCAGGCCGGCCGCCGAATCAACGATCAGGAGTACTCGCATGTCCAAGCTACAACGCAGCAACAAGGAAGCGAAGAAGCCCAAGAAGGACAAGACGGCGAAGCCGGTGCAGCCGGTTTCCACCATGGGCACGACCACGCCGTCGTTTGCCGCCAAGCCGGCCAAGAAGAAGTGATGCCGCTGCCGGCGCCCTAGCCCGGCGCCGCGCCGCCCGGCCCGATCTCCAGCGCCAGCCGGTGATCGTCGCCATCGAGCGGCAGGCGCAGGCCGTCCGGCCCCACGGCCACCGGCCAGCCGTCGAGCAGGGCGCTCATGCCGGGCATGGCCCGGGGGCCGCCGTTGTTCACCCGGATGTCGTAGCGCCCGCCGCCAAAGCTCACCACCGCGTCATAGCCGGCCCAGTCGGGCGGAATGCAGGGCGCGACGCGCAGAAAGCCGCCCTCGCGGCGCAGACCAAGAATCCCTTCCACGCCGGCGCGGTACATCCAGGCCGCCGAGCCGGTGTACCAGCTCCAGCCGCCGCGCCCTTCATGCGGCGCGACCGAATACACATCCGCCGCCACCACATAGGGCTCCAGCCGGTAGCGCTCGGCCGCCGCGCCGTCGAGCGCATGGTTGATCGGGTTGAGCAGCCCGAACAGCGCGGCGGCGCGCCGGCCCTGGCCGAGCCGGGCCCAGGCCAGCACCGCCCACATCGCCGCATGGCTGTACTGGCCGCCGTTCTCGCGCAGGCCGGGCGGATAGCCCTTGATGTAGCCCGGGTCGTGCGGCGTGCGGTCGAACGGCGGCGTGAACAGCAGCGCCAGGCCGCTGTCGCGCCGCACCAGCTCGCTGTCGAGCGCGGCCATCGCCTGCGCGGCGCGGCCCGCATCGGCGCCGCCCGACAGCACGGCCCAGCTCTGGGCGATGGAGTCGATGCGGCATTCGTCGCTGGCGGCGCTGCCGAGCCACTGGCCGTCGTCATAGGTGGCGCGGCGATACCAGGCGCCGTCCCAGGCGTGGTTTTCGAGTGCGGCGCGCAGGGTGTTGGCATGGTTGCGCCAGCGTCGCGCGCGTTCGCCGTCGGGGTCTTCGGCGCGGTTCGCGGCCAGCGGCGCGAAGCGGCCGATGGCGCTCAGCAGCAGCCAGCCGAGCCACACGCTCTCGCCGCGCCCGCCGCCGACGCGGTTCATGCCGTCGTTCCAGTCGCCGCTGCCCATCAGCGGCAGGCCGTGCGCGCCGCTGAGTTGCAGGCACTGGTCGAGGCCGCGCGCGCAATGCTCGAACAGCGTGGCCGAGAGCTCGGACGACATCGGCTGGAAGAAGGCGCCTTCCTCCTCGGCGGCCAGCGGCGGGCCGTCGAGGAAGGGCAGGCGCTCGTCGAGCACGCCGGCGTCGCCGGTGGTGAGCACGTAATGCGCGGCGGCATAGGCCAGCCACACGCGGTCGTCGCTGATGCGGGTGCGCACGCCCTGACCCGAATGCGGCAGCCACCAGTGCTGCACATCGCCTTCTGGAAACTGCCGGCCGGCGGCGCGCAGCAGGTGGCTGCGCATCAGCGCCGGCGCGGTCAGGCCGAGCGCCATGCCGTCCTGCAACTGGTCGCGGAAGCCATAGGCGCCGCTGGCCTGGTAGAAGGCGGCGCGCGCGGTGATGCGGCAGGCCAGCGTCTGGTACAGCAGCCAGCCGTTGAGCATGAGGTCGAGCGCGCGGTCGGGCGTGCGCACCTGCACCGCGCCGAGCCGCGCGGCCCAGTGCGCCTGCACCGCGTCGAGCAGGGCGGCGACCGGCGTGGCGCGGTAGCGCGCGATCAGGTCGCGCGCCGCGCCGGCCGAGTCGGCCTGACCGAGCAGCGCCAGCACTTCCACCACGCCGCCCGGCGCGAGCGCGACCGTGCATTGCAGCGCGGCGCAGGGGTCGAGGCCGGCGCCGCTGGCTCCCGACAGCGTGGCGCCGGCCAGCAGCGCCGCCGGCGCGGCGGTGCTGCCGCCCCGGCCGAGGAATTCGCAGCGGTCGGCGGTGAACCGGGTCTGGCGGCCGCCCAGATCGGCGAAGGCCACGCGGCTGCCGAAGTCGCCACGCCAGGGGTTGCGCGCCAGCAGCGCGCCGGTGGCGTTGTCGCGCTCGGTCACGATGAAGGGCGCATTGCCGCCGCGCGCCGCGCCGAGCGCCCATTCGACATAGCTGGTCACCGAGATGCGCCGATGCAGCCCGGAGTGATTGCGCAGCGTCAGCCGCGCGACCCGCACCGGATCGGCCAGCGGCACCAGCAGCAGCAGCTCCAGCGCGATGCCGCGCGATTCATGCTCGAAGCGGCTGTAGCCGAAGCCGTGGCGCGCCACATGCCGGCCGCCGTCGCGCATCGGCTGGGCGGTGGCGCTCCAGACCTCGCCGCTGGCTTCGTCGCGCAGATAGAAGGCATCGCCGCAGGCATCGGTCACCGGGTCGTTGGACCAGGGCGTGAGCGGGTTCTCGCGGCTGTTGCCGGCCCAGGTGCAGGACGCGCCTTCGGCCGACACGCTGAAGCCGAAGCCGTCGTTGGCGACCACGTTGATCCAGGGCGCGGGCGTGTTGCGGCCGGCGTCGAGCACGGTGAGGTATTCGCGGCCGTCCTGCACAAAGCCGCCCAGGCCGTTGAAGAACTCGATGCCGGCCGGCAGCGGCGCCGGCAGCGGGCCGGCCGGCGCCGGGCGCGGCGGGCCGCCGGACCAGTTGCGGCGCGCGCCGGCGCCGCTGCCGGGCAGGCCCAGGCTGCGCGCCAGCAGGCCGGCGCCGGCGCCGTCGGCCGGCTCGGCCGGCGCGGGCACTGGCGGCAGCGCGGCCAGCTGGTTGGCGATGGGCCCGCGATGCGCCACCAGCACCACGCGCGCCACCGACAGCAGCAGCGCGCGCGTCTCCACGCTCATCAGGTCGGCGCGCAGCGTGAACACCTGGCCACGCGCCTGCGCCTCGCCGAGGCGCGGACGTGACTGGCTGCTGCGCACGGCGGTCTCGATGGCGCCTTGCAGCTCCTGGGTGTAGGACGAGGCGCGCTCATTGACGATGACCAGATCGACGCCCAGCCGCTTGAGCCGCCAGTACTCGTGCGCGCGCAGCAGCTGGCGCACCTGGGCGATGTCCTCGGCCTCGTCGATGCGCAGCAGCACGATGGGCAGATCGCCCGAGATGGACTGCGGCCACAGGCCCGATTGCGGCCCGGCGCCGCGCGCGATCGCCGTCGGCGGCGCGCGGAAGCGCCGGTCGGCATACAGGATGGGCGCGGCCAGGCGCTGGAAGTCGGCCGCCTCGGGCGCTTCCACATCCAGATGGCGCAGCTGCACCTGGGCCTGGGTCCAGGCCAGCGTCTTGGCGCGGTCGAAGGCGCTGCGGTCCTGATGCCGGTCGATCAGGTCGAGCAGCGCCTCGCGCGTGGTCGCGGCCACGGTCCAGAAGGCCACGCGCACCGCCTGGCCCGGCGGCACCAGCACCCGGCGCCGCAGCGCAAAGATCGGATCGAGCACGCTGCCGACGCTGCCGGACAGCGCAACGCCGTCGGCGATGGCGGCAGACGTGGCCGGTGTGCGGCCGCGCCCGATGAAGCGCGCGCGGTCGGTCTCATGCTGGTTCCGGGCGCCGAGCTGGCCCTCGACCACGGTGAAGTGCGCGGCCCAGATGCGCGGCTCGTCGGCCGAGCGCGGGCGCCGGGTGGCGATCAGCGCGTCGGCCTCGGCCAGATGCTCGGTCTGCACGAACAGCTTGGAGAAGGCCGGATGGGCATCGTCGCTGGCCGGCGTGGCGAGCACGATCTCGGCATAGGAGGTCAGCTCGATCTCGCGCGTGCGCCGGCCCGAGTTGACCAGCGACACCCGGCGCACCTCGCCGTCGTCCTCGCCCGAGACGATGACTTCCATCGTGGTGACCAGGCTGGCGTCGCGCCGGGTGAATTCGGCATGGTCCTCGGCGAAGGCCACGTCGCCGGGCTCGGCATGGCCGGGCAGCGGGCCGGCGGCGGTCGACCAGACCGCGCCGCTCTGCACATCGCGCGCAAAGATGAAGGCGCCCCAGTCGTCGCAGGTCGGGTCTTCGCGCCAGCGCGTGATGGCCATGTCGCGCCAGCGGCTGTAGCCGCCGCCGGTGGCGGTGAGCATCACCGCATAGCGGCCGTTGGACAGCAGATGGGTGGCGGGCGCGCCGGCCAGCGGCAGGTTGAGCCGGCGCAGGGTCGGCGGCTCGGTGTTGGCTTCGGTGCCGGCGACCTTCATTTCCTCGGCGCGCGGGCGGGCGATGGCCACGTCGCGCGGCATGCGTTCATGCAGCAGCAGCTCGCAGGCCTGGATCATCGGCTCGCGGTGAAAGCGCGCGCGCATGCCGCCGTCGAGCAGGGTGTTGGCGATGGCGACCAGCGTCATGCCCTGGTGATGCGCCATGTAGCTGCGCACCACCGCCACGCCGACGTCGTCGGGCAGGCGGCTGCGGGTGAAGTCGAGCGCCTCGTGAAAGCCGTGGCGGCCGTCGCCGCCGAGCGCCGCGATGGCCGCGAAATTGCGCAGTGCGCCGCGCGGATCGACCATCGTCGCGAGGCCCGTGGCATAGGGCGCGATCACGATGTTCTCGGCCAGCCCGCGCTTGAGCCCGAGCCCCGGCACGCCAAAGTTCGAGTACTGGTAGGTGAACTCGATGTCGCGCGCATTGAAGGCCGACTCCGACACGCCCCAGGGAATGCCGAGCGCGCGGCCGTAGTCCTGCTGGCGCGCGACCACCAGCCGGTTGGTCTGCTCCAGCAGGCTGCCGGCCGGCGCGCGCATGACCAGCGACGGCATCAGGTACTCGAACATCGAGCCCGACCAGGAGATGAGCGCCGAGCCCTTGCCGAGCGGCGTGGCGGCCCGACCCAGGCGAAACCAGTGCTTGGTGGCGGCGTCGCCCTTGGCGATGGCGAACAGGCTGGCGAGCCGCGCTTCGGAGGCGAGCAGGTCGTAGCAGCTGGGGTCGAGCCGGTTGTCGGCGGCCGAGTAGCCAATCGACAGCAGCTTGCGGTCGCGGTCGAGCAGAAAGGCGAAGTCCATCGCGAGCGCAAAGGCGCGGGCGCGCGCGGCCAGGCTGGCGAGGCGCTGGGCGAGCAGCTGGGCCTCGTCATGGCGCAGATGCTCGTCGCGGCTGTGCTCGGCGGCGCTGCGATGGGCGGCGTCGTGCCAGTAGCGCGGATCGGGGCTGCGCTCGGCCAGCGCCAGCGCATCGGCGCGGCCGGCTTGCGCGAGGGCGGCGCTGGCGCGCGGATTGGCGCGCCATTCGTCGCAGGCATTGGCCAGCACGATGAGATGGCCGGCCAGATTGCCGCTGTCGACCGAGGACACATAGGCCGGCGCCAGCGCGTCGAGCGTGAGCGTGTCGATCCAGTTGAAGAAATGGCCGCGATGGCGCGCGAGCCGGTCGAGCGTGGCGAAGGTGGCTTCGAGCCGCTCGACCGTGGCCGAGCTGCCGGTCCAGCCAAAGTCGCGCGCCGCCACGGCCGACAGCAGATACAGCCCGATGTTGGTCGGCGAGGTGCGATGCGCGATGGCCGGACGCGGGTCTTCCTGGAAGTTGTCGGGCGGCAGATGGTTGTCGGCCGGCGTCACGAAGGTCTCGAAATAGCGCCAGGTGCGGCGCGCGATCAGCCGCAGCTCCAGCGCCTCGTCCGGCAGCAGTGCCAGCGCCTGTTCCACCGGCGGCGAGCGGCTGGCATGCAGCGCCAGCGCCGGCGCGGCCAGCCACAGCGCGGCCAGCGGCAGCAGCAGCGGCCAGGCGGCCGGCGCGACGAGCAGCGCGCCGCCCGCGAGGCCGAGCGCCAGCAGGCTGCCGCCGGCCATGCGGCGCTGAAAGCCGCGCAGGCTCAGGCGCGGACTGCCGCCCGATTGCGCGGCGGTGGTCCATTCCAGCAAATGCCGATGGCTGACGAACAGCCGCGCGAGCGTGCGCGCGATGGCGTCGAGCGCACGCCAGGCCTGATCGGCCAGAAACGCCAGCGCGAAGGCGGCCTGCAAGCCGGCCAGTCGCAGATCGGCGCCGAAGGCGCGCAGATGGCTGGCCGGCCGCACGCCGGCGTGATGCGGCAGCACCGCATCCAGCAGCGGCAGCGCCGGCGGGATGAACAGCGTGGCCAGCAGCAGCGCCACGGCCACTGGCGCGGCCTGGGGCAGCAGCGCGGCAAACGCCAGCGCCGCCAGCGTGGCTGGCGCCAGCAGCGAGCGGCGCAGGTTGTCGGCCATCTTCCAGCGGCCGATGGCCGGCACGCCGCGCGCGCGCCGGCCGGCGATCCACGGCAGCAGCTGCCAGTCGCCGCGGGTCCAGCGCTGCTGGCGGCGTGCGGCCACGTCGATGCGCGACGGGAATTCCTCGACCACTTCCACATCGGTGACCAGGCCGGCGCGCGCAAAGATGCCCTCGAACAGGTCGTGGCTGAGCAGGCGGTTGTCGGGCACGCGGCCGGCCAGCGCGGCCTCGAAGGCGTCGATGTCGTAGATGCCCTTGCCGGTGTAGGAGCCCTCGCCGAACAGGTCCTGGTACACGTCGGAGATGGCGGCGGCATAGGGATCGATGCCGCTCGGCCCCGAGTACAGGCGCTGGAACAGCGAACCTTCGCGGCCGACCGGCAGCGCCGGCGTGACGCGCGGCTGGAGGATGGCGTGGCCGCCGGTCACGCGGCCGTGCGCCGCATCGAAGCGCGGCCGGTTGAGCGGATGCGCAAGCTTGCCGATGAGACGGGTGACCGCATCGCGCGGCAGCCGGGTATCGGCATCGAGCGTGACGACAAAGCGCACGCCGGCCGGCACGCGCGGCGGCTGGCCGTCGGCAGTGACAAAGCTGGTGTCGCCGGCGCCGCGCAGCAGGCGGTTGAGTTCATGCAGCTTGCCGCGCTTGCGCTCCCAGCCCATCCAGCAGCCTTCGCTCGGGTTGAACTGGCGCCGGCGGTGCAGCAGCAGAAAGCGGTCGCCGTCGGGCCCGGGGCCGTGGCGCCGGTTGAGCCGGGCAAAGGCGTCAGCGGCGAGCGCGAGCAGGCGCGCATCGGCGGCCACGGTTTCGGTCGCGGCATCGAGGCCGTCGACCAGCAGCGCAAAGCTCAGGTCGCCGCCGGCGCCGCTCAGGTAGTGCACCTCCAGCCGCTCGATCTGGGCCATCAGCTCGGTTTCGCTGCCGAGCAGCGTGGGCACGGCCACCAGGGTGCGCAGCGCGGGCGGCACGCCGGCGGCCAGATCGAGCCCGGGCAGGATGACCGGGCCAAAGCCGCGCGTGACGGCGCGATTGACCAGCGCGGTCGCCAGCTCGCCGGCCGGCAGCGCCGCCAGCAGCGCAAAGCCGGCCAGCCAGAGCGGCGCGACGCCGGCGGCGGCCAGCAGCGTGAGCGCCAGCGCCAGCAGCGCGGCGGTCGCGCCGGCCAGCGCGCCCACATAGCCGCCGATGCCCAGCCGAATGACCCAGCGCCGCAGATCGAGCCGCAGCGGCGCGCGAAAGCCCACGATCAGCTCCAGCGCGCGCCGGCCCTCGGCGATCAGGTGATAGCCCGGATCGCTGGCGCGCAGCGCCTGGGCCGGATCGGCCGGACCGCCGGCGGCGGCGCGCGCCGCCTCCTTCACGGCCAGATCGGCGATGTCGAGTTCGGCAAAGCTCGATCCGCGCGCCAGCTGCTCGATCGCGCTGCGGTAGAGGTTGCGCGTCGCCAGGTCCATCGCGGCAAAGTCGCTGCCGGCGCGCAGCCGCGCATCGACCAGGCTCATGGCCTCGAACAGTTCGGCCCAGTCCACGTCCGAGATCAGCCGCATGCTGGTGATGACATTGCGCACCGTCACGTTCGACGCGCCCTGGCGCTGCTGGGCATGGCGCACCGTGTCGTCGATGCTGAGCCCCTGCGCCGCCAGCCGCTCGCGCAGCCAGCCGAGCGCCGGCGTGCTGCGCGGGTCCTGGTCGCGCAGCCGCTTGGCGAGCTGGGCCGCGAACAGCTCCGACAGCGGGCCGGGATCGCGGCTGGCGATGTCGCGCTCGAGCGCGCTGCGGGCGCCACCGGGTGCCAGCAGCCGGTCGGCCAGCGCATCGGCCTCGGCGCGCTCGGCCCGGCCGACGCTGATCTGGTCGGTCAGCCGGCGCAGGTTCTCGACCAGCACCACGCGCAGCGTGATCGCCACCGCCCACAGCTCGCCGATGGTGAGCGGTTGCACGCGCTGGTAGGCGGCGATGAAGCGCAGCAGCGTGTCCGGATCGAAATGGCTGTCGGTATGCGCGACAAAGGCCCAGGCCAGCCCGAGCACGCGCGGATAGCCCACGAAGGGGCCGTCGGCCAGCTTGGGCAGCTGGCGGTAGTAGCCGGGCGGCAGGTCGTCGCGGATCTTGCGGATCTGCTCCTCGACGACGTGATAGTTGTCGAGCAGCCATTCGGCCGCCGGCACCACGGTCTCGCCACGGTCGAGCGCGGCGGCGCTGGCGCGATAGGCCGCCAGCAGCACGGCGGCATTGGTGGCGAGCCGGTGATGCAGCGCCAGCCGCTCGCGCGGCCGCGCGGTGACGCGCTGGGCGGCGGCCAGGCTGGCCGCATGCTGCTCCAGCCGCTCCACGCCAAACAGTTCCTGCCGCACCGGCGCGCGGTCGTTCCAGGGCGGTGCCGGCGGGCGCATCCACGGCGCGTGGACAAAGATGGACTTCATTTACGCCTTCTCCGGCGGGCGCGGACGCGGCCGGACGATTCGACGCTGGCGCGCGCGACGGACTGCCGGGCGCGATGCGGGCGAAGCCCAGTCTGGCCGCGATCGCAAACCGGCGCCGGCCCGACGCACGAACTCACAACTCGACGCCCTGGCGCCACGCGGCGAGGGTATGTCCTCGGGGGCGCAGGCCAGCCGGCGGGCGCAGCCGGACCGACGGCGCGCCGCGTTCCGGGCCGGAGCGCGCGGCCGGTCGCGGCTTGCGCCAGCGCATGAAATGAGCGCCGGCCGCGTCATGGCTGGCGGTTAGCATGGGTCGACGCGATTTCGCGCAGCAACTGGATCGCGCATGCAACTACAGGCGCAACGGATGGAGGAAGCTCTGGCGCGGCTGCTGGCCGCAGGGGCCGATGCGCCTGCGGTCGCGGCCCAGGGCTGCGCCCTGTGGCGCCGGGCGGCGGCGGCGCTGCTGCCCATCATCGGGCGCCAGGGCGTGGCGGCGCTGTTCCGGCGCAGCCTGCTGCAAGCCCGCGCCGACTGGCCGCTGCTGGCCGGCGTGCATGACGCCGCCGCCGAGCCGCTGGACTTTTCCGGGCTGCTCGATGCGCTTGCGCTCGCCACGCCGGCCGATGCCGCGCGCGCCCAGGTGGCGCTGTTCGACGCCTTCTGCACGCTGCTGGCCAGCCTGATCGGCAGCGCGCTGACCGACCGGCTTCTTCTTCCCGTCTGGGAACCGACTTCAACCGACCGCGCCACCCGAGGGCACAGGCAATGACAGCAGGCAGAGCAACCATCGAGCGCCTGAACACCGGCGTGCCCGGCCTCGACGAGGTACTGGGCGGCGGCTTGCCCGAGTTCTCGTTCAACATCCTTGCCGGCCCGCCCGGCTGCGGCAAGACCACGCTGGCGCACCAGGCCATGTTTGCGCTGGCCAGCGAGGCGCGGCCGGCGCTGTACTTCACCGTGCTCGGCGAGCCGCCGCTCAAGATGCTGCGCTACATGCAGCAGTTCGATTTCTTCGACGCGAGCAAGGTCGGCCGCTCGGTGCATTTCATCAATCTGGCCGACGACACGGTGACCGGCGATCTCGACAAGGTGCTGGCGCGCATCGCCGCCGCCGTCGAGGCGCATGCGCCGGCGCTGGTGTTCGTCGACTCGTTCCGCTCGGTCATGTTGGCCAGCCAGGGCGGCGGCCATTCCTTCTTGTCGCTGCAACAGTTCGTGCAGCAGCTCGGCATGCTCATGACCAGCTGGCAGGCCACCAGCTTTCTGATCGGCGAGTACTTCGCCGAGGCCGATCCGAGCCCGGTGTTCACCGTGGCCGACGGCCTGCTGTGGCTGCGCCAGAGCACCCAGGGCAATTCGGTGGTGCGCAAGCTCGAGGTCACCAAGATGCGCGGCCAGGCCAGCCTGCCGGGGCTGCACACGTTTCGCATCGGCAGCGCCGGCATCACGGTGTTTCCGCCGGCGCGCGCCGGGCTGGCGCCGCTGCCGGCCGCCGGCGCGCGACTGGCGATGGGCGTGCCCGGCCTCGATGCGCTGATGGGCGGCGGGCTGCCGCGCGGCCATTCGCTGCTGGTGAGCGGGCCGTCGGGCTCGGGCAAGACGGTGCTGGCCTCGGCGTTTCTGGCCGAGGGCGCGCGGCGCGGCGAGACCGCCGTGGTCGCCGCCTTCGAGCCGCGCCCGGGGCTGGCGCGCGCGCCCGGCATGGCCGAGCTGATCGCCGGCGGCCAGGTGGCAGTGGTCGACACGCGCGGCGCCAATCTGTCGGTCGACGAGATCGCCAGCCTGCTGGTGGCCGAGATCGCCCGGGTCGGCGCGAGCCGGGTGGTGATCGATTCGCTGTCGGGCTTCGAGCTGACGCTGGCGCCGACCTTCCGCGACGATTTCCGCGAGGCGCTGGCGCGCATGGTGGCGGCGCTCGCCGGCATCGGCGCCACGCTGCTCATGACCTCAGAGCTGGAGGACCGCTACGACGATCTGCGCTTCAGCCCCTACGGCACCGCCTTCCTCACCGATGCCATCGTGGTGCAGCGCTATGTGGAGGTGGACAGCCGGCTGCTGCGCATGCTGGCGGTGGTCAAGCTGCGCGGCAGCGCGCATTCCAACGAGCTGCGCGAGTTCAGCATCGGCGACGACGGCATCCGCATCGGCGCGCGGTTGGCCGGATTCGACGGCCTGCTCGGCGGTCGGCCGCAGCGCCGCAAGCGCTTGCAGGGCGACCCGGCCGGCGGCGCCGGCGGGCAGTGAAATGAGCCCGGCCCATCGCAAGGGGCCGTCGCAGCCGGCCGCGCATCAGCTGGCGCTGGTGGCGGCGCGGCGCGCCCGCATGGCCCGCACCGCGCGGCGCGCCTGCGCCGATCTGCCCCGGCTGGCGCCGGGCCAGCGCCTGCCGCTGCTGCTCGAAGCCAATGAGCGGCTGGTGGTCGCGGCGCTCGATGCCGAGGCCCGCGCCCTGAGCGCGCGCCAGGCGCTCGGCGCGCTGATGCGCGTGAACCAGCGCGACAGCCTCACCGGCACGCCGAACCGCGCGCTGATGCTCGACCGGCTGGCCCATGCCATCGTCGGCGCCGAGCGGCGCCAGACCCGGCTGGCGCTGCTGTTCGTCGATCTCGACCGCTTCAAGCAGATCAACGACACGCGCGGCCATGCGATCGGCGACGAAGTGCTGCGCGCGGTCGCGCACCGGCTCGAAGACGCGGTGCGCGCCTCGGACACGGTGAGCCGCTACAGCGGCGACGAATTCGTGGTGCTGCTGCCCGAGCTGGCCCAGCCCGGCGATGCGCTGACCGTGGCGACCAAGATGCTGGCCGGCATCGCCGCGATCCGCAGCGTGGGCGTGCCGCCGGTGGCGATCAGCGCCAGCATCGGCATCGCGCTCTATCCCGACGACGGCAGCGACGGCGCGACCCTGCTGGCCTGCGCCGATGCCGCCATGTATCGCGCCAAGGAGCAGGGGCCGGGCCGCGCCTGCCGCCACGGCGCGGTGACGGTCGATGCGGCCGAGCCGGCACCGGTCGCGCCGCGCGCCGGCGGCGGCCTGTCGCCCGACTTTCTCGACGAGACGCGCGCGCTGCTCGGCGACCTGCGCGAGGCCAATGAGCAGCTGCTGCTGGCCTCGCTGTCGGCGCGCGATCTGCAAGAGCGCGCCAGCGCCGCCCATGCGCGCCAGCTGCGTTTTCTGTCGATGGTGGCGCACGAGCTGCGCAATCCGATCCTGCCGATCCGCATGGCCATCGAATCGCTGCGGCGCGGCCGGGCCGACGAGCAGCAGCGCGGCCAGCACTACGACGTGATCCGTCAGCAGATGGGCAGCCTCGCGCGCATCGTCGACGACCTGACCAGCGACTGCCGGCTCAGCGGCGGCAATTTCCGGCTGCGGCTGGCCACGATCGATCTGGTGCAGGTGCTGGTCACGGCGGTTGAATCGGCCCGGCCGACCATGGCGCAGAAGCATCAGACGCTCAAGCTCAACCTGCCGCTCCAGTCGCTGCCGGTGCGCGGCGATGCGGTACGGCTGGCGCAGATCTTCGGCAACCTGCTCAGCAACGCCTGGAAGTACACGCCGGCCGGCGGCAAGGTCGATGTGACCGCCGCGCTGCGCGGCCGCCAGGTGGCGGTGACCGTGGCCGACGACGGCACCGGCATCGAGCCCGATCTGCTGCCGCACATCTTCGAGATGTTCGTGCGCTCGCCCGATGCCGACGATGTGCCGGGGCGCAGCTTCGGCATCGGGCTGGCGGTGGTGCGCGAGCTGACGGCGGCGCACGGCGGCGAGATCGTCGCGACCAGCGCCGGCATCGGGCGCGGCAGCCAGTTCACGGTGACGCTGGCGCTCGCCGACGATTGAGCGGCGGCGGTTTGCCGGCACGGCGCCGGCGCGGCTGGCATCGGCCGGCGCGGCGGTCGCAGCCGCAGCCCGGCGCCACTCAGCGCGGCGGCGCCAGCAGCTGGGCGCCGGCGTCGGGCGCGAGCCGGCGGCTTTCCACCAGCCCGGCCAGCGCCACCAGCCCCACCACCGCAAACGCGATGCGATAGGCGAGCGCCGGCGTGCCGGCCAGCCCGAGCGCCGGCAGCGCTGCATGGCCGATGCGCAAGGCCAGCGCGCCGAGCGCCACGCCCAGCCCCATCGACACCTGCGACGCGAGGTTGAACAGCGTGTTGGCGCCGCTCATGCGCGGCTGCGCGATGTCGGCAAAGGCCAGCGTGTTGAGCGTGGTGAACTGCATCGACCGGCACATGCCCGAGACGAACAGCACCGCCACCGTCAGCGCCAGCGGCGTGGCCGGCGTCAGCAGGCCGCAGGCCGCGATGCTCAGCGCCACGCCCAGCCCGTTGAGCAGCAGCGTGCGCCGGAAGCCCAGCCGCCGCAGGATCGCCGTGGTGGCCGGCTTGATCGCGATGTTGCCGGCGAACACCACCAGCACCAGCAGCCCGGCATGCACCGCGTCATAGCCAAAGCCGAGCTGAAACATCAGCGGCACCAGAAACGGCACCGCAGCGATGGCGACCCGGAACAGCGAGCCGCTGCGCGCGGTGATGCCAAAGCTCGGCACGGCCAGCGCGCCCAGATCGATCAGCGGCCGGTCGACGCGCCGGAAGCGTCGCCACGCCAGCGCGCCGAGCGTCACTCCGGCCGCGGCGCTGGCGGCGATGAACAGCGCGCTCGGCGCCGGCTGGCCCAGGCTTTCCAGGCAGGCCATGGTGCAGAACAGCGCGCTGCCGGCCAGACCGAAGCCGGCCCAGTCGAATGGCACGGTCGCCGCACCCGGCGTGCGCGGCAGCAGCCGCAGCGCCAGCGCAAACGCCAGCAGCCCGAGCGGCAGATTGAGCAGAAAGATCCATTGCCAGCCGAAATGCTCGGTGATGAAACCGCCCACCGGCGGTCCCAGCACCGGCGCCACCAGCGCCGGCCAGGTGAGGGTGGCGATGGCGCGGATCAGCTCATGCCGGGGCGTGCCGCGCAGCACCACCAGCCGGCCGACCGGCACCATCAGCGCGCCGCCCAGGCCTTGCAGCACCCGCATCGCCACGAACATCGGCAGCGCGCCGCTGGCCGCGCACAGCAGCGAGGCCAGCGTGAACAGCACGATGGCGCCGGCAAACACCCGCCGCGTGCCAAAGCGGTCGGCGATCCAGCCGCTGGCGGTGGCAAACACCGCCAGCGCGATCAGATAGGCGCTGGTGCCCAGGTTGAGGTCGATCGGCGCGACGCCGAAATCGGCGGCCATCGCCGGCAGCGCGGTGACGATCACCGTGCCGTCGAGGTTTTCCATGAAGAAGCTGCCGGCCACCAGCAGGGTGACGGCAAGCGAGGCGCGCGGCGGCGCTGCGGGCGAGGGTGTGGAGCGGGACATTTGGCAAGTGTGCCCGCCGCCGTTGTGCTGCAATGCAGCACCGGCCGTCGGCCGGATCGGGCCCTTGGCTGATCTGCATCAGTTCGGGCCGGCCGTTGACACAGCGGCGTCAGGCGCAGGGCCCAGCTTTCCCATCCATGCAGCAATCAAGCGAGGTTGACCGAATGCAAATGCTCGAAGGACTGAAGGCGCTGGTGGTGGGCGTCGCCAATGACCAGTCGATCGCCTGGGGTTGCGCGCGCGCGTTTCGCGCCGCCGGCGCCGAACTGGCCATCACCTATCTCAACGACAAGGCGCGGCCGCATGTCGAGCCGCTGGCCCAGCAGCTGGAGGCGCCGATCTTTCTGCCGCTCGACGTGGTCGACGATGCCCAGACCGATGCGGTGTTCGCCGAGATCGAGCGGCGCTGGGGCCGGCTCGACGTGCTGCTGCATTCCATCGCCTTCTGCCCCAAGGACGATCTGCACGGCCGCGTGGTCGATTGCTCGCGCGACGGCTTTGCCCAGGCCATGGACATCTCGGTGCATTCCTTCATGCGGCTGGTCAAGCGCGCCGAGCCGCTGATGAGCGCCGGCGGCAGCTGCCTGACCGTGACCTACTACGGCTCGACCCGCGTGGTCGATACCTACAACGTGATGGGCCCGGTCAAGGCCGCGCTCGAAGCGGTCACGCGCGAGATGGCGACCGAGCTTGGCGGCAAGGGCATCCGCGTGAACGCGCTGTCGCCCGGCCCGCTCAAGACCCGCGCCGCCTCGGGCATCGACCATTTCGACGACCTGATGCGGCTGGCCGCCGAGCGCGCGCCGACGCACCAGCTCGCCACCATCGACGACGTGGGCGCCTACGCCACCTTCCTGGCCTCGCCGGGCGCCCGCAACGTGACCGGCACCGTGCCGATCATCGATGGCGGCTTCCACATCACCAGCTGACCTGACCGCAACCGACCGGAGCCCGACCATGAAGACCGAAGCCCTGTTCCAGGCCGACGCCATCGAAGCCTTGCGCGACCAGCTCGGCGACGGCTTCAAGGCCGCGTTCGCGCAATGGATGGACCAGCGCAGTGCCGCCCGCAGCGTCGGCGACATCGCCTGGCAGCATGCCGAGAAGCTCGGCCGCGAAATCCGCCGCCAGAGCGATGCGCTCGAACAGCGCGGCCGTGCCGACGCAGCCCGACTGCCGCAACTGCTGGCGCGCGGCCCCTGGCAGCTCGGCCTCGACTGGATCGCCTATGTGACCGACGCGATGCAGCGCCAGACGCTGGTGGCCGACACGCTGCGCCAGCGCGGCAACACCTATGCAGCGCATCAGGCCGCCGGCATGCCGCCGGTGCTCGACTTTGCCTATGACGTGATCGTCGATGGCCATACGCTGGCGCGGCCGGTGAATTACACGCTGCTGCGCATCCGGCCGCCGGCCGGCACCACGGTCGACGACGGCAAGCGGCCGTTCATGATCGTCGACCCGCGTGCCGGCCACGGCGCCGGCATCGGCGGCTTCAAGGCCGAGAGCCAGGTCGGCGAAGCGTTTGCCGACGGCCATCCGGTGTACTTCGTGGCCTTCCGCCCGGTGCCCGAGCCGGGCCAGACGCTGGCCGATGTGCGCGATGCCGAGATCGAGTTCCTGCGCGAGATCGGCCGGCGCCATCCGGGCGCGCCGCATCCGGCGGTCATCGGCAATTGCCAGGGCGGCTGGGCCACGATGCTGCTGGCCGCCTCGGCGCCCGAGCTGGTCGGCGCGGTGGTCATCAACGGCGCGCCCATGTCCTACTGGGCCGGCCGCGTGGGCGAGAACCCGATGCGCTACATGGGCGGCCTGTTCGGCGGCGCGCTGCCGGCGGTGCTGGCGTCGGATCTGGGCGCCGGCGTGTTCGACGGCTCGGCGCTGGTCAGCAATTTCGAGAGCCTGAACCCGGCCAACTCGCTGTTCCGCAAGCTCTACAACCTGTATTCCGCCGTCGATACCGAGGCGCCGCGGTTTCTGGAATTCGAGCGCTGGTGGGGCGGCTTCTTTTTGATGAACGAGGCCGAGATCCGCTGGATCGTCGAGAACCTGTTTGTCGGCAACCGGCTCGCGCGCGGCGAGGCGCGGCTCGGCGACGAGCGCATCGACCTGCGCCGCATCACCGCGCCGGTGATCGTGTTTGCCTCGCACGGCGACAACATCACGCCGCCGCAGCAGGCGCTCAACTGGATCGCCGACCTGTACCGCAATGCCGACGAGATCAAGGCGCGCGGCCAGCGCATCGTCTACATGCTGCACAAGTCGATCGGCCATCTGGGCATCTTCGTGTCGGGCAAGATCGCCGCGCGCGAGCACGACGCCATCACCGACACCATGCGCGCCGTCGAGGCGCTGCCGCCCGGCCTGTACGAGATGGTGCTGGCCGACGGCGAGGACCGCATGCATGTGCGCTACGAGCCGCGTGACATCGCCGACATCCTGCAGGTGGACGACGGCCGCGAGGACGAGGCGCTGTTCGCCTCGGTGGCGCGACTGTCCGAGCTGGCGACCGAAATCTACGACCTGACCGCGCGGCCCTTCGTCAAGGCGGCGGTCACGCCCGAGGCCGCCGCCGCCGCGCGCGAACTGGCGCTGCCGCGACTGCGCAATGTGCTGTGGTCGGACCGCAATCCGCTGCTGGCGCCGGTGGCGCCGCTGGCCGAGGCGGTGCGCGAACAGCGCCAGCCGGTGTCGGCCGACAACCCCTTCCTGGCCTTCGAGCATCTGCTGGCCGACGGCATCGAGAACCAGCTCAACCTGTTCCGCGACTGGCGCGACGGCTGGCGCGAGACGCTGTTCCACAGCCTCTGGGGCACGCCGGCGGTCAAGCAGATAGGCCGCTCGCTGCTCGACAGCGCCGAACAGCGCCGCGAACAGGATGTGCGCGCGCTGCCGGTGGTGCGCGCCGCGCTGGCCCAGATGAGCGTGGGCGGCGCGGCCGAAGGCACGGTGCGCATGCTGAGCCTGCTGGCGCGGGCGCGCGGCTATGAACGCCGCTCGCGGCTGGAGCGCGAGGTGCTGGCCTTCCGCAACTCGCCGCTGCTGGCCGGCTTTGACGAGCAGGCGCTGGCGCGGCTGGTGCACGAGCAGTCGATCGCGGTCGATTTCGAGCCCGAACAGGCGCTGGCCACGCTGCCGCTGCTGCTCGACACGCCCGAGGAGCGCCGCGATGCGCTGGCCACGCTGCTGGCCATCGCCGGCCCGCGCGAGCAGATGCATCCGGCGGCCCAGGTTCTGCTGGAGCGCTTCGAGGCGATGCTGGGCATGAGCGCCGACGCCGCCACCGAACTGGCCGGCGCGGTCGCGCGCGAGACCGATGCGCTGCTGGCCCAGGCCGCCGCGCCGCTGCCGGCACCGGCCATCGCCGCCATGCCGCTGGAGCGCGCCGCCGCCGCGTACAGCCAGACCGCGTCCCTGCCGGCGCCGCTGCCGGCCCAGCCCGCTGCCGCCGCCGATGACGCCAATGCCGCCGCCACGCCGCGCGCGCCCAGCCTGCTGGTGGCCGTCGGCGCGCCCGACGACCTCAAGGCGCTGCGCGGCGTGGGTCCGCGCATGGCCGACAAGCTCGCCGAGCTGGGCATCACCCAGTTCGCCCAGCTCGCCGCGCTGCAACCGGCCGAGGTGGCCTGGCTCGACCTCAAGCTCGAAGCGCGCGGTCGCGTGCTGCGCGAAGGCTGGATCGATCAGGCGCGCGAGCTGGTCGCCGGCCTGGATGAATTCGAGGACGAGCAATGAACGCACCGGTCGACACCCGCCCCAACCGCACCTGGGACGAGCTGGCCGTCGGCGACGAAGCCAGCGTCGAGCATGGCGTCAGCGCGCGCGACCTCTATCTGTTCGCCCACGCCTCGGGCGATGTGAACCCGCTGCACATGCCCGATACCGACATCGATGGCGACGGCGTCATCGACACCGTGGCGCCGTCGATGTGGCTGGGCGCGCTGGTGTCGGGCGTGCTGGGCAGCGTGCTGCCCGGCGCCGGCACGCTCTACCGCTCGCAGCAGCTCGACTTCGTGGCGCGCGCCCGGGTCGGCGACCGGCTGCGCATCACGGTGCAGGTGCTCGACAAGCTCGAACGGCCGCGCGTGCTGTTCGCCACCGCCATCAGCCGCAGCGATGGCGAGCTGCTGGCCGAAGGTCAGGCCGTGGTCGATGCGCCGCTGCTGCGCGTGCTCAGGTCGGCGCACGAACTGCCGGCGCTGCTGCTCGACCGGCATCAGCATTTCGAGCGGCTGATCGCCGCCGCCGCCAGCCTGCCGCCCATGCCGACCGCCGTGGTCTGCCCCGACGATGCCAACTCGCTCGGCGGCGCCTTGCTCGCGCATGCGCGCGGCCTGATCGAGCCGCTGCTGATCGGCGATCTGCGCCGCATCGAGGCCGCCGCGCGCGAGCTGGACGTGAGCCTCGGCGACCTCGCCATCGTCGACATCGCCGACCATGCGCAGGCCGCCGCGCATGCGGTGCGGCTGGTGCACGAGCACGGCGTGCGCGCGATCATGAAAGGCAACATCCACTCCGACGAGCTGCTCGGCCAGGTGGTCAAGAAGGACGGCGGCCTGCGCTCGGGCCGGCGCATCTCGCATGTGTTCGTGCTCGACGTGGGCACGCTGGCCGAGCCGCTGTTCATCACCGACGCCGCGATCAACGTGGCGCCCGATCTCGCCACCAAGGCCGACATCACGCAGAACGCCATCGATCTGGCGCGCGCCTGCGGCCTGGTGCTGCCGCGCGTGGCGGTGCTGTCGGCGGTGGAAACCGTGAGCCTGAACATCCCGTCGTCGATGGACGCGGCGATCCTGGCCAAGATGGCGGATCGCGGCCAGATTTCGGGCGGCATCGTCGACGGCCCGCTCGCGATGGACAACGCCATCGACGCCGGCGCCGCACGCACCAAGAAGCTGGTGTCGCCGGTGGCCGGCGCGGCCCAGGTGCTGGTGGTGCCCAATCTCGAAGCCGGCAACATGCTGGCCAAGCAGCTCACCTTCGTGTCGCATGCGCGCTCGGCCGGGCTGGTCACCGGCGCCCGCGTGCCGGTGATGCTGACCAGCCGCGCCGACGACGACCAGGCCCGGCTCGCCTCCTGCGCGCTGGCCCAGCTGTACGACTTTTTCCGCCGCGAAGGCCGGCCGGTGCCGGCGCTGGCCGCCGTGGCGCCGCTGACCGAAGGGCTGGCGCAATGAGCACCGCCGCGCTGCTCAGCGCCCGCATCGCGCCGCCGACAGCCGCCGCCGCGCGCCGCCGCGATGGCGCCAGCCTGCTCACGCTCAATGCCGGCTCGTCGTCGATCAAGTTCGCGCTGTTTGCGGCCGACGGCCCGCAGCTCGGCATCGTCGGCCAGATCGAGGGCATCGGCGCGACCGCCGCCTTCCATGCGCACAGCGTCGATGGCCGCATCGACGAGCATCACGCCTGGCAGGACGGCCACGGCCCGATCGACCATGCCGATGCGCTCACCTGGATCATTGCCTGGCTGGCGCAGAAGCAGCCCGGCCTCGATGTGGTGGCGGTCGGCCATCGCGTGGTGCACGGCGGGCTGGCCTATGCCGCGCCGGTGCTCATCGACGACGACGTGGTGAACCGGCTCGCCCAGCTTGAGCCGCTGGCGCCGCTGCATCAGCCGCACAACCTGGCCGGCGTGGCGGCCGCGCGCGCCGCGTTTGGCCGGGTGCCGCAGGTGGCCTGCTTCGACACCGCCTTCCACCGCGACCATCCGTTCGTCAACGACACGTTTGCGCTGCCGCGCGAGCTGTACGACGCCGGCGTGCGGCGCTACGGCTTTCACGGCCTGTCCTACGAGTACATCGCGCTCAGGCTGCGCGAGAGCTTTCCGATGCATGTGGCCGGGCGGGTGCTGGTCGCGCATCTGGGCAATGGCGCGTCGATGTGCGCGATGCGCGATGGCCGCTCGGTAGCCTCGACGATGGGCTTCTCGGCGCTCGACGGCCTGCCGATGGGCACGCGCTGCGGCCAGCTCGATCCCGGCGTGCTGCTTTATCTGATGCAGCACGAAGGCATGCGGCCCGAGCAGATCGCCGAGCTGCTCTACAAGCGCTCCGGCCTCAAGGGCCTGTCGGGCGGGCTGTCGCACGACATGCGCACGCTCGAAGCGGCCGGCACGCGCGAGGCCGACGAGGCCATCGACTACTTCGTGTTCCGCATCAAGCGCGAGATCGGCGGCCTGGCCGCCGCGCTCGAAGGGCTCGACGCCGTGGTGTTCACCGGCGGCATCGGCGAGAACTCGGCGCGCATCCGCGCCCGCGTGCTGCAAGGCATGGCCTGGCTCGGCATCGAGCTGGACGAGGCGCGCAACCGTGCCGGCGACACCGTCATTTCCTCCACCCGCTCGCGCGTGCTCTGCCTGCGCATCCCGACCGACGAGGAAGGGATGATTGCCCGCCACACGCTCGAAGTCGCCTTCGAAGGCGCCCGCGCATGAACCTCAACCTCGCAGCCGGAGCGCGCGCATGAAGACCGCCATTTCGGTGCAAGCCGCCGTTGCCCACATTCCCGACGGCGCCGTGCTGATGATCGGCGGCTTCATGGGCGTGGGCTCGCCGCACCGCGTGATCGACGCGCTCGTGGCCCAGGGCACGCGCGACCTGACCGTGATCGCCAACGACACCGCGCGACCCGGCGTGGGCATCGGCAAGCTGGTGCGCAGTGGCCAGCTGCGGCGCGTGATCACCTCGCACATCGGCCTCAATCCCGAGACCCAGCAGAAGATGTTTGCCGGCGAGCTCGAGGTGGAACTGGTGCCGCAGGGCACGCTCGCCGAGCGCATCCGCGCCGCCGGTTACGGCCTGGGCGGCGCGCTGGTCAGGACCGGCATCGGCACGCTGGCGGCCGAGGGCAAGCAGACGGTGGACATCGACGGCGAAACCTGGCTGCTGGAGCGGCCGCTGCATGCCGACTTCGCGCTCATCCATGCCAACCAGGCCGACTACGCCGGCAATCTGGCCTATCAGCTCACGTCGACCAACTTCAACCCGGTGATGGCGATGGCGGGCAAGGTCGTCATCTGCGAGGCGCGCGAGATCCTGCCCATCGGCATGATCCCGCCCGACGCGGTCGACACGCCGGGCGTGCTGGTCGATCACCTGGTGGCCGTGGCGCATGGCGCCTGACGCGCAACTTCAACGGAGACCGGCATGACGATGAATCCGACTGAACTGATCGCGCGCCGCGTGGCGCAGGAAATCGGCCCCGGCATGCTGGTCAACCTCGGCATCGGCATGCCGACGCTGGTGGCCAACTATCTGCCGCCGGGCCTGGGCGTGTACTTGCAGGCCGAGAACGGCATCGTCGGCTTGGGCGCGCGGCCGCCCGAGGGCATGGAGGACGATGACCTCACCGACGCTGGCGGCGGCTTTGTCACCGCCGTGCCGGGCGCGGCGCGCATCGACAGCACGATGTCCTTCGGGCTGATCCGCGGCGGCCATCTCGACATGACCGTGCTCGGCGGGCTCCAGGTCGATGCGCGCGGCCGGCTCGCCAACTGGATGATCCCCGGCAAGATGGCGCCCGGCATGGGCGGCGCGATGGATCTGGTGGCCGGCGCGCGCCGCGTGATCGTCGCCATGACGCACACCGCCAAGGGCAGGCCCAAGATCGTCGAGCGCTGCGAACTGCCGCTCACCGCCACGCGGCGCGTCGATCTGATCGTGACCGAGCTGGCGGTCATCGAGCCCACCGCCGACGGCCTGCTGCTGCACGAGACCGCGTCCGGCGTGAGCGTGGCCGAGGTGATCGCCGCGACCGGCGCGCCGCTCATCGTGCCGGCGCAGGTGCCGGAGATGGCGCTTGGCGGCTGAGGCCGCAGCACAGGGCAGTGGACGGGCAGGGCGGCAGGCCGTGCCCGGCACGCTCGGCCTGCTCGACCCCGCGCCGGGGCTGGTCTGGGCCTGGGCGGTCAAGGGCGAGTTGTGCGAGCAGGCCGATCCGGTCGAGCTGGCCGACTGGCTCGCCAATCCGGCCAGCGTGGCCGACGGCGCCTGGGTCTGGCTGCATTTCGATCTGTCGGACCGGCGCGCGCCGGCCACGCTGGCGCGGCTGGTCGGCCGCGAGCGGCCCGGCGGCGCGGTGCCGGCGCCGCTGCTCGACAGCTTTCTGCGCCCCGGCGACATGGCCGAGCTGCATTTCACGCAAGGGCTGGTGCACGGCAGCCTGCGCGACCGCGTCATCGACATCGATGGCGCCAGCAGCGACGAGCACGGCCTGCTGCACATCGTCGTGAGCCCGACGGTGCTGCTGACCGGACGCCGGCTGCATCTGCAATCGGTCGAATCGGCACGCGAACTGGCGCGCTCGGCCGGGCTCGGCGCGCATCCGATGCGGCTGCTCGAAAGCTTTGCGCGGCTCGGCACGGTCGAGCATGAGCGTCGGCTCGACGAGCTTTCGAGCGCGCTCGACCGCATCGAGGATCAGCTGCTGACCGAAGCCGGCGCCATCGAGCGCGGCCGCATCCTGCGCATGCGCCATGCGCTGGTGCGGCTGCATCGCGAGCTGGCCGCGCTGCTGCGGCTGCACGGCCGGGTCGACCAGGAAGTGCGCGAGGAAACCGGCCGGCTCGCGCCCGCGCTGCCGGGCGGCGCGGCACCCGGCGTGGACCACTGGGCCGACTTCGGCTCGCTGCTCCAGCATCTGCATGCGCTCGACGAGCTGTGCCTGTCGCTCGGCGAGCGCGCGCGGCTGCTGCAGGAAGAGGCGTCGGACCAGCTCACGGCGCAGACCAATCGCCAGCTCTACGTGCTGTCGATCCTCACTGCCGCGCTCGGGCCGCCGACCATCGTGGTGGGCGTGTTCGGCATGAATACCGGCGGCCTGCCGCTGACCGGCGAGCCGCTCGGCACCGGCATTGCGCTGGCGCTCTGCCTGCTGTCGTCGCTGCTGGTGATCGGCGTGCTGGCGCTGACCGGGCTGATCGCCTCGCCCGACCGCGCCGCCAGGGCCGAGCCGCGCGACGAGCGTCTGCGCCCTGCCGACGGCACGCCGGCCGCGCCCGAGCGGCGCGACGGGCGCTGGCTGCCGGCATCGATGCAGCCGGGGCGCGAGCGCCGGCCGAGTTGAGACTGGCGCGACGCATAAGCAAACGCGCAAGGATTCCAAGTGACCGCCGCCGCGCGCCCTAGCGTGGCCTCCCCAACTGTCCAGGAGCCCGCGCCATGACGATTCTTTCCGAAGTGCTCGCCGCCAATGAGCGCTACGCCGCCGACTTCGGCGCCAAGAGCGAACTGCCGCTGCCGCCGGCACGCCACTTCGCCATCCTCACCTGCATGGATGCGCGGCTCGATCCGGCCAAGTACGCCGGCCTCGCGGAAGGCGATGCGCATGTCATCCGCAATGCCGGTGGCCGCGCCAGCGACGACGCCATCCGCTCGCTCGTGATCTCGCACAAGCTGCTCGGCACCGCCGAGTACTTCGTGATCCATCACGGCGACTGCGGCATGCGGCTGTTCACCGACGACATCATTTCCGGCCTGCTCGAAAGCAGCCTCGACACCGCCGCCATCGACGCCGACGGCTGGCACGACAGCGGTGCCGGCCCCGGCTCGTCGGCCGGCCGCTATGTGCGCTGGCTCACCATCGGCGACCCGGAAAAGGCCGTCGTCGAAGATGTGCAGCGCATCCGCAGCCATCCGCTGATCGCGCCCGAAATTCCGATCTACGGCTTCATCTACGACGTGAAGACCGGCCGGCTCGACGAGGTGAAGGCGGCCACCGAAGCAGGCCGCCCGCGCTAAGCCTCGATGATGACCTTGAGCGCCTGCGTGCTCGCCGCCTTGCCGAAGCAGTCGTAGGCGGCGAGCGCATCGGCCAGCTTGAAGCGATGGGTGATGAGCCGCGCCGGATCGAGCTTGCCGGCGCCCACGCTGCGCAACAGCATCGGCGTGGTCACGGTATCGACCAGCCGCGTGGTGATGGTGATGTTCTGCGACCAGAGCTTTTCGAGGTGCAGATCGACCTTGTGCCCGTGCACGCCCACGTTGGCGATGGTCCCGCCCGGCGCGATGATTTCCTGGCACAGCTCGAAGGTGGCTGCGATGCCGACCGCCTCGATGGCCACGTCCACGCCCACGCCGCCGGTCAGCGCACGCACGGCAGCGGCGGCATCGGTCTTGCCGCTGTCCACCACGGCGGTCGCGCCAAAGGTCCTGGCGACTGCCAGCCGGTTCTCGTCCAGATCGACCATGACGATCTGCGCCGGCGCAAAGAACTGCGCCGTCAGCAGCGCGGCCAGCCCGATCGGCCCGGCGCCGACGATGGCCACGCTGCATCCGGGCGTGACCTTGCCGTTGAGCACGCCGCATTCATAGCCCGTGGGCAGGATGTCGCTGAGCATGACCAGCGCCTCCTCGTCCATGCCGGCCGGGATGCGGTGCAGGCTGGTGTCGGCATGCGGAATGCGCACGTATTCGGCCTGGGTGCCGTCGATGCTGTTGCCGAGAATCCAGCCACCGTCCGCGCAATGCGAATACATGCCGCGCTTGCAGTAGTCGCAGCGGCCGCAGGCGGTGATGCAGGAGATGAGCACCGCGTCGCCGGGCTTGAAGGCGCTGACGCCGCTGCCCACGCTGTCGACGATGCCGACGCCTTCATGGCCGAGCGTGGTGCCGGGCAGGCAGCTGGGCACATCGCCCTTGAGGATGTGCAGATCGGTGCCGCAGATGGTGGTGCGCGTGATGCGCACGACCGCATCGGTGGCCGCGCGGATGACCGGCCTGGGCCGGTCGAGCAATGCCTTTTCGCCCGGGCCCTGGTAGACGACTGCCTTCATCGATCTCTCCTTGCGGAGCGCCGACGACGCCGGCGGATGCCGGCCAGCCGCGCCCTTGGGCCGAGCCTGCGCGCCAGGCGGCGGCTATGCATTTGGTAACGCCGGGCTGCAAGGGTTTGCAGCGGCGCGCGTTCAGCCCGGCTCGCGGCGCCGCCAGACGCTGGCCAGCCAGGGCTGCTGCGCCAGCGGCAGGCCGGGCGGGCGGTAGTAGTGCTCCAGCTCGTCGAAGCCGGCCGTCGTCAGAAACCCGCGCCAGCTTTCGAGATCGTGGAAGGCGCCGTAGCGCCCGGCCTGCCAGCCTTCCTGCCCGTTGCCGCGCGGGTTGGAGGTGAACAGCACGCCGCCCGGCTTGAGCGTGGCATGCAGTTGCCGCAGCACGCGCGGCAGCTCGGCGCTCGGCACATGGAACAGCGAGGCATTGGCGAACACGCCGTCGAAGCGCGCCGGCGGCAGATCGAGCGCGAGCAGGTTCTGCTGCCAGACCTCGCAGCCAGCATGGGCGCGCGCCATCGTCACGAAGCGCTCCGCGCCGTCGAGCCCGACCGGCGCATGGCCGGCGTCGACAAAGGTCTTGAGATCGCGGCCCGGGCCGCAGCCCAGATCGAGCAGCGCCAGCGGCGGCACGCCGACCAGATGGCGCAGGAAGGCGTCGGTGTTCTGGCGCACGTCATGGTCGCGGGTGCCGATCCAGAACTCGCGCGCATTGCTGTTGTAGTGGGCGAGGGTGAGATCGGCGATGCGGTCGAGGTCGTCGGGCATGAGCGGCTGCATTCAGGGGGCGATGGCGAACTGTAGTGCGCGCGCCAGGCAGGCCAGCCCGAACGGCAGGGCGGTGTCAGGCAAGGCCGGACGGACTCCGGAAATAATGCAGAAATTCCCGAGTAATTCGTCCTATTGAATAGAATGTGAAAAAAGCACATTCTTTCGTGACGGATTCACCACGGAGGTCGGCATGAAGGTCACAAGAGCAATTACCCAGCAATCTCGTCTGCAATCGCCGCGCGCTTCGTGGCGCGGCGCAAGCCTGCTGCTGGCGCTGACGACGGCGCTGCCGGCGCTGGCCCAGGCCCAGGTGGTCGGCGCGGGCGCCGACTGGTCCACGCCGTCGGGCACGGCCCAGGCCACGCGCTACAGCTCACTCAACGACATCACGCCGGCCAATGCCGGCAAGCTGGTCGAGGAGTTTTCGTTCGCCACCGGCGTCAAGGCGTCGCACCAGGGCCAGCCGCTGGTGGTGGGCAGCCGCATGTACATCGTCACGCCCTATCCCAACCGGCTGATCGCGCTCGACCTGAGCAATCCGGGCGTCAAGCTCTGGACCTTCAGCCCCAAGGTGGATGAATTCGCGCGCGGCGTGGCCTGCTGCGACGTGGTCAATCGCGGCGCCGTGTATGCCGACGGCAAGGTCGTCTACAACCTGCTCGACGGCTCGACCGTGGCGGTCAACGCCATCACCGGCAAGCAGGTCTGGCGCACCAAGCTTGGCGATCCGGCCAGCGGCGAGACGCTGACCGGCGCGCCCATCGTGGCCAAGGGCAAGGTCATCGTCGGCAATGCCGGCGGCGAGCTGGGCGTGCGCGGCTGGGTCCAGGCGCTGAGCCTGAAGACCGGCAAGCCGGTGTGGAAGGCCTTCAACACCGGCCCCGATGCCGATGTGCTGATCGGCGCCGACTTCAAGGCCTTCTATGCCAAGGACCGGGGCACGGATCTGGGCGCGACCAGCTGGCCCGACCGCATGTGGCAGCAGGGCGGCAGCACCTCGTGGGCCTGGTTCAGCTACGACCCGGGCCTCAATCTCGTCTACTACGGCACCGGCAATCCGGGCGTGTGGAATCCGGACATGCGCCCCGGCGACAACAAGTGGGGCGCGTCGATCTTTGCGCGCAATGCCGATACCGGCGCGGCGGTCTGGGCCTATCAGCTCACGCCACATGACGGCTGGGATTACGACGCGGTCAACGAGAGCATCGTGGCCGACATGACCATCGACGGCCGGGCGCGCAAGGTCATCGTCCATTTCAACAAGAACGGCTTCGCCTACACGATGGATCGCGCTACCGGCGAGGTCATCAATGCCAACAAGTTCGGCGAGGTGACCTGGGCCGATCACATCGACCTGAAGACCGGCGTGCCGGCGGTGAATCCGGGCATGGCCACGCATCAGGGCGACATCACCCAGGGCATCTGCCCGTCGGCGCTGGGCGTCAAGGACTTCGAGCCGGCGTCCTACTCGCCGCGCACCGGGCTGTTCTATGTGCCGGCGATCAACCTGTGCATGAACTACGAGCCGCTGAAGACGCTGTACATCGCGGGCACGCCGTTCTGGGGCGCCGACCTCGACATCCTGCCCGGCTCGGGCGGCAAGATGGGCGAGCTGATCGCCTGGGATGCGGCGACCGGCAAGCGCGCCTGGAGCGTCGACGAACCGCTGCCGCTGTATGCCGGCACGCTGGCCACCGCCGGCGACGTGGTGTTCTACGGCACGCTCGACCGCTGGTTCAAGGCGGTCAACGCCACGACTGGCGAGCTGCTGTTCAAGAAGCAGCTGGAGTGCGGCATCGTCGGCAATCCGATCAGCTACACCGGGCCCGACGGCAAGCAGCGGGTGGCGGTGTACACCGGCGTGGGCTGGATGGCGGGCGGCTTTGCCGGCGGCACCTGTCCGGCCGGCGCCACGGCCTCGTCGGATGCGGCACCGATGGCACGCGCCAGCGCCAGGCTGCCGATCGCCAAGGCCAGCTCGGCGAGCACGGTGACGAGCGGCATGCTCCACGTATTCCGGCTGCCATGAGCGGCGGCCTTGCGATGCATGGCCAGCTGGCCCGGCGCGTGACGGCCGGGCTGCTGGCGGCACTGGCGGCGCTGGCCGCCGGCCTGGGCAGCGGCAATGCCGAGGCCGCCTCGGCCGCTGCGACCGCCGCCGGCCGGCCCGAGCCCCAGCGCGAGCTGGCGGTCTGCGCCGATCCGGCCAACCTGCCTTACTCCAACGACCGCGGCGAAGGCTTCGAGAACCGCATCGCCCGGCTGCTCGCCGACGATCTGCACGCCCGGCTGCGCTATGCCTGGAATCTGCAACGGCGCGGCTTTCTGCGTCGCACGCTCGATGCCGGGCGCTGCGATGTGGTGATCGGCGCGCCGGTCGGCCTGCGCGGGCTGCTGCTGACGCGGCCGTACTACGCGTCGAGCTATGTGTTCGTGACTGCGCGCGAGCGCGGTCTGGCGCTCGCCGGCTTCGACGATCCGGCGCTGCGCGAGCTGCGCATCGGCCTGCAGGCGGTCGGCGCCGAGGGCGGCAACACGCCGCCGGCGATGGCGCTGGCGCGGCGCGGACTGGTGCAGCACATCACCGGCTACCCGATGTGGGCCGGCGAGAACGAGGTCGATCCGCAGGGCCGCATCGTCGATGCGGTGGCCAGCGGCGAGATCGACGTGGCCATCGTCTGGGGCCCGTTCGCGGGCTGGTTTGCCCGGCGCCACGGCGATCGGCTGGCGCTCGCGCCGGTGCCGGCCGATCCGCTCGACCCGGGCCAGCGCGCCAGTTTCGACATGGCGCTCGGCGTGCGGCGCGGCGACACCGCGCTGCTGGCCGAACTGCAAGCCGCGCTCGACCGGCATCGCCCGGAAATCGATGCGCTCCTGCGCGACTACGGCATTCCGCTGCTCGCGGCCAACGACACCGAAGGAAAGTGAAATGAACCAGCCGATGAACCGGATCGCCGCGCTGCTGGCGGCAAGCGTCATGACCGTCGCTGCCCAGGCCGAGGAGCGCTGGGCCGCCACGCCGCAGGCCATCGCCATTCCGCCGGCCGTTGCAGCGCCTGCGCCGAGCTATGCCGCGCCGCCCGCCGACGCGGCGGCGCAATCGGCCCAGCGCGCCAAGCTCAGCCAGGCCGGCGAGGGCCGTCGCGCCTATCTCAAGCTCAACTGCTACTCCTGCCACGGCATGGGCGCGACCGGCGGGATGGGGCCGAACATCGTCCATGCCGAGCGCGGCGATGTGGCCGAGGCGCTGCTCAAGGGCGAGGACGGCGGCATGCGCTCCTACCGGGGCTATGTGACCGCGACCGACATCACCAACATCGCGCTCTACCTGCGCAGCATCGGTACCGTCAACGAGCCCAAGTTCAACGACTGGTGGGTGGCGGTGCCGACCAAGTGAGGCGGGCGGCTGGCGGTCCGGCGCTACCGGTGCCGCTTCGCTGGCGATGCCCCGGGGCTGCAATCGATTCGTGCAATGCCCGGCGGCGAATGCCTGCAGCTGGAAATTCATTTCGCCGGCATTTGCCGTTTGCCGCTGCGGGCGGTTTCGCCCAATTCGCGTCAATCGCTGCCCGACGCTTGCAGTGTCGGCGGCGAAAAAAAAACGGCCACCCTTGCGAGGTGGCCGTCTGAAGTTTTGCAGCGGTGCTGAATCTGGTGGAGGCGGCGGGAATCGAACCCGCGTCCGAAAGTCCTCTACAGACAGTTCTACATACTTAGCCAGCTTGTTTGATTTAGCCCGGCCGTCTCGAAGTGGCACGATCCGTACGAGCGAGTCGCTAAATTTTCGAACCGGACCCCGCAACCTGATCCAGCCTTAGCCTTCGTAATATGACCCCACCACCGGTTTTACCCGGCACAGCCCGAAGGCGAACTGCTGTGAGGCTCACCGGCAATTAAGCGGCGAGGGCGAAACGTTCGTCGTTCGCAGTTACTAATTTCCAGTGGATTTACGAGCTTACTGGTGCTCGGTATGCCCTGCGCTGCTTCGCAACCCTCGTCGAAACCAGGTCGCCCCCAGAGGGAATCGAAGATTAGCACGGCAATCGCCATGCCGCTTCATTCTCAATGGCCGAGATTGGCAAGCGCGGCAATCAATTCGCCCGGTGCGCGAATGATGGCGTCGGGTTTCCACTCGGCCGGATCGGTTTCCGAGCAATAACCGTAGGCGGCGGCAATCGTCGCCATTCCGGCGGCGCGGCCGGCCACGATGTCGCGCTCGTCATCGCCGATGTAGGCGCAGTCCGCCGCTGCAATGCCGAGCTGGCTGGCGGCATGCAGCAGCGGCTCGGGATGCGGCTTGGCCACGGTGAGCGTGTCGCCGGCCACGATCACGCCGGCGCGCGCATGCAGCCCGAGCGCGGTCATCAGCGGCAGCGCGAAGCGGGTGGCCTTGTTGGTGACCACGCCCCAGGCCACGCCGGCCTGCTCAAGCTGCGCGAGCAGCGCATCGACGCCGGCAAACACGCTCGATTCCACCGCGAGTGCGCCCGAGTAATGGTCGAGAAATTCGCGCTGGAGCTCGGCATAGCCGCTGTCGTCGGGGCGCACGCCGAGCGCGGCGCCGATCAGCCCGCGCGCGCCATGCGAGGCCCAGGGGCGCAGCACGGCGAGCGGCAGCGGCGGCAGATCGCGCGCAATCCGCAGCCGGTTGGCGGCGCCGGCCAGATCGGGCGCCGAATCGACCAGCGTTCCGTCCAGATCGAACAGCACGGCACGAAAGCGCAGCGTCATGGCCGGGTGCAGGCGAGCAGGTAATTCACGTCGAGCGACTTGCCGAGCGAATACACGCGCGACAGCGGGTTGTAGTGCAGCCCGATGCTGGCGATCACGTCGAGCCCGGCGGCGCGGGCATAGCCGGTCAGCTCCGACGGCTTGATGAAGCGTTGGTATTCGTGGGTGCCGGCGGGCAGCAGGCGCAGCAGGTATTCGGCGCCAACGATGGCGAACAGATAGCTCTTGGGATTGCGGTTGAGCGTGGAGAAGAACACCTTGCCGCCCGGCTTGACCAGGCGGGCGCAGGCCTCGACCACCGCAGCCGGCGAGGGCACATGCTCGAGCATTTCCATGCAGGTCACCACATCGAAACTGGCGGGCTCGGCAGCCGCTAGTTCCTCGGCCGAAATCTCGCGGTAATCGACCGAAATCCCCGATTCGAGACTGTGCAGTCGCGCGATCTTGAGCGGCTTGCGCGCCAGATCGATGCCGACGGTCGTGGCGCCGGCGCGCGCAATCGATTCGGCAAGAATTCCGCCGCCGCAGCCGATATCGACGACGCGCTTGCCGGCAAGTCCGCCTGCCAGCGATGCAATCCAGTCGAGTCGCAGCGGATTGATTTCATGCAATGGCTTGAATTCGGAGTTCGGATCCCACCAGCGATGGGCCAGCTCGCTGAATTTCTGCAATTCGGCCGGATCGACGTTGCTCATATCTTCTTCGGGGGCAAAAGAAAAAAGGCCCTGCGAACAGGGCCTTTCCAGATCGCGATGAAACTTGCGAATTACTTCTTGACCGGACGGGTACCGACGACTTCGATTTCCACGCGGCGATTCTTGGCGCGGCCTTCTTCGGTCTTGTTGTCGGCGATCGGCTGCTTTTCGCCCTTGCCTTCGGTGTAGATGCGGTTGGTTTCGACGCCCTTGCCGATCAGGTAGGTCTTGACGGCATCGGCGCGGCGAACCGACAGCTTCTGGTTGTAGGCATCGGTGCCGACCGAGTCGGTGTGGCCGACCGCGATGATGACTTCGAGGTTCACGCCGTTGAGCTTGCTGACGAGTTCGTCGAGCTTGGCCTTGCCTTCGGGCTTGAGAACCGACTTGTCGAAGTCGAAGAAGGCGTCAGCGGCGTAGGTGACCTTTTCGTTGGTCGGGGCGGCCGGGGCAACGACCGCTGCCCGAGCCGGCGCGGGGGCCGGTGCGGGCGCCGGGGCAGCGGCGACAGGCGCCGGAGCGGGCGGCAGCGCATCGCCGCACTCGACCGTGCCTTGTTCCTTGGTCCAGGTGGCAGTGCGCCAGCAGAGGCCGGCGCCGCTCTTCACGACGGAGCCGGAGGGGCTCACGGCGTAACCGGCTTCAGGCTTGCCACCGACGGTACCGCAGGCCGAAAGCACGGCGGCGGTGGAGATCAGTGCCGCGAGCTTCAACGACTTCTTCATGTTCTTCCTCTCAAGTTATCCGTTGCGGAATGGACCTCGCACCCGTTTTGAATCTGCCCCGGCTTTGAGCAAGCGTTTCAAAGCCGCATTTGGGGCATTACGTTCTGCGAGGTTGTCCCTGTAAGACTCGCTGGATTCTGCCATACCGGTTTTGACGCCTTCGGGCAGTGCCAAGTAACCAAAAGCTGCTGTCGCGCATCAACAACAACCGACTTCATTCACTCGGGATAGGCCCGGATGGTGCCTTTCCGGTCTTGCCAGATAGAGGGTCGATCCAGGTGCCTCGCGTGCTAAAATCTCCGATCTTTCAACGGCTTAACGGGCTGGATTGGCGCGCGGAATTGCTGGTCATGCTTTAACGGAAACGAAAGCAAATTGACGAGTAGCTGCTTTTCTGCGCTGCCTGGGCCCGGCAAATTACCTCGGTGGCATGGACCAATTCGCTAAAGAAACCCTGCCTGTATCGCTAGAAGAAGAAATGCGTCGCAGCTACCTCGATTACGCGATGAGCGTGATCGTGGGGCGGGCACTGCCGGATGTGCGGGACGGCCTCAAGCCGGTCCATCGCCGCATCCTGTATGCGATGCATGACATGAACAACCATCACAACCGCCCTTACGTGAAGTGCGGCCGGGTGGTGGGCGAGGTACTCGGCAAGTACCACCCGCACGGCGATCAGTCGATCTACGACGCGCTGGTGCGCATGGCGCAGGATTTTTCGCTGCGCTACACGCTGGTGGACGGCCAGGGCAACTTCGGCTCGATCGATGGCGACAATGCCGCGGCCATGCGCTACACCGAGTGCCGGCTCGACAAGATCGCGGCCGAGATGCTGGCCGACATCGACAAGGAAACGATCGACTGGCAGGACAACTACGACGGCAAGGAAAAGGAACCCGTCGCGTTGCCGGCCAAGCTGCCGAACCTGCTCATCAACGGTTCGGGCGGCATTGCGGTGGGCATGGCCACCAACATTCCGCCGCACAACATCAGCGACACGATCGACGCCTGCCTGCATGCGCTGCGCAATACCGATTGCACGGTCGACGAGCTGATCGAGATCGTGAAGGCGCCCGACTTCCCGACGGCGGCCATCATCTTTGGCCTGAACGGCGTGCGCGAGGGTTATCGCACCGGCAAGGGCCGCGTGGTGATGCGCGCCCGCGCGCACTTCGAGGACATCGAGAAGGGCAACGGCCGGCAGGCCATCGTCGTCGACGAAATCCCGTATCAGGTCAACAAGAAGTCGCTGCTCGAGCGCATGGCCGAGCTGGTCAACGAGAAGAAGATCGAGGGCATCTCCGAGATCCGCGACGAGTCCGACAAGTCGGGCATGCGCGTGGTCATTGAGCTCAAGCGCGGCGAAGTGCCCGAGATCGTCCTCAACAATCTGTACAAGAACACCCAGCTCCAGGACAGCTTCGGCATGAACCTGGTGGCGCTGGTCGACGGTCAGCCCAAGCTGTGCAATCTGCGCGAGCTGATCGTGGCCTTCCTTGGCCACCGGCGCGAGGTGGTCACGCGGCGCACGGTGTTCGAGCTGCGCGAGGCGCGCAAGCGCGGCCATGTGCTCGAAGGGCTGGCGGTGGCGCTGGCCAACATCGACGAGTTCATCGCGATCATCAAGGCGAGCCCGACGCCGCCGATCGCCAAGACTGAGCTGATGTCGCGCACCTGGGATTCGTCGATGGTGCGCGAGATGCTCACGCGCACCGAAGGCGGTGCCGCGCAGTACCGGCCCGACGGGCTCGATCCGCAGTTCGGCCTGCAGGACGACGGCCTGTACCGCCTGAGCGACGACCAGACCGAGCAGATCCTGCAGATGCGCCTGCAACGCCTCACGGGGCTGGAGCAGGACAAGATCGTGGGCGAGTACCGCGAGGTGATGGCGGTGATTGCCGACCTGCTCGACATCCTGGCCAAGCCCGAGCGCATCACGCAGATCATTTCGGACGAGCTGAACAAGCTCAAGACCGAGTTTGGCGACGGCCGCCGCAGCGAGATCGTGGCCGACGCCACCGACCTCAGCGACGAAGACCTCATCACGCCGACCGACATGGTGGTCACGCTCTCGCACAGCGGCTACATCAAGAGCCAGCCGCTGTCCGAATACCGCGCGCAGAAGCGCGGCGGGCGCGGCAAGCAGGCCACGGCGATGAAGGAGGACGACTGGATCGACCAGCTGTTCATCGCCAACACGCACGACACGATCCTGTGCTTCAGCAACCGCGGGCGCATGTACTGGCTCAAGGTCTACGAGGCGCCGCAGGGTTCGCGCAATTCGCGCGGCAAGCCGATCGTCAACATGTTCCCGCTGCAGGAAGGCGAGAAGATCAATGTCGTGCTGCCGATCAAGCAGTACGACGCCGATCACTTCGTGTTCATGGCGACGGCGCGCGGCACGGTCAAGAAGACGCCGCTCACCGACTTCAGCAATCCGCGCAAGGCCGGGATCATCGCGGTCGACCTCGACGAGGGCGACTTCCTGATCGGCGCCGCGATCACCGACGGCGCGCATGACGTGATGCTGTTCTCCGACGCCGGTAAGGCGGTGCGCTTCGACGAGAACGACGTGCGGCCGATGGGCCGCAATGCGCGCGGCGTGCGCGGCATGAACCTCGAGGACACGCAGAGCGTCATCGCGCTGCTGGTGGCCGAGGACGAGTTGCAGAGCGTGCTGACCGCGACCGAGAACGGCTTCGGCAAGCGCACGCCCATCGTCGAGTACACGCGCCACGGCCGCGGCACCAAGGGGATGATCGCGATCCAGACCAGCGAGCGGAACGGCAAGGTCGTGGCCGCGACGCTGGTGCATACCGACGACGAGATCATGCTCATCACGACCGCCGGCGTGCTCATCCGCACCCGCGTGGCCGAGATCCGCGAGATGGGTCGCGCCACGCAAGGCGTGACGCTCATCAGCGTCGATGACGGCTCGAAGCTGTCGGGGCTGCAACGCATCGTCGATCCCGAGAACGGCGCCGAGCCGCTCGACGAGGCTGGCGAGGCGGCAGCCGGCGACGGCGAGCAGGCGCCGACGGAATGAAGCTGGCGGCTCGCGTCGTCGCGCTCGCGCTGATGTTGGCGAGCGCATGCGCGCGGGCCGAACCGGTGACGCTCGACGCGATTGCGCCCGAGGTCGTCGAGGCGGTTCGCGCGACCGGGCTGCTTGATGCGGCATTGCCGGTGCGCGGCTTTGCCTGGACCTTCGAGCAGCGCCGGCCGTTTCGCCAGCCGCGCACCACGGTCGAGACCGTGGCCGCGTCGGCCGACGGCGCGAGTGCGACGCAATCGCGCAGCATCCAGGCCGACGGCAAGGTCGAGCAGTCCGATTACGTGAGCGTGCGCGGCCTGCTGCGCGTCGGTCCGGCCGACAAGGCGCTCGGCATTTCGGCCAGTGGTCTGGCGTTGCCGCCGCTGCCGGGCCGGCAGTTCAAGCTCAGCGGCGAGCGCGACGGCATCGTGCTCGATCAGGTCTGCACGGCGCGCGCGCGACTGCCGGCATCGCAGGTGCATGAATCGCTGCCCGGCGACGCGGTGGCCATCGATTGCATCGGCGAAGGCAAGTACCGCGGCCTCACGGCCCAGGTCAGGTCCGAGGTGGTGTGGCTGGCCAAGCTCAACGTGTTTCTCGACCGGCGCGACGTGTTCGAGTCGCAGCTCGGGCGCTTCGAGTTCAGCCGCACGATTCTCGACTTCAAGTTCAACGACTCCACGCAGGAAGGCAGGGCGCCATGACGCGCGCATACAACTTCGCGGCCGGTCCGGCCACTTTGCCGCTCGAGGTGCTCGAGCAGGCGCGGGAAGAGCTTCTGGAATGGCAGGGCACGGGCTGCTCGGTGATGGAGGTGTCGCATCGCGGCAAGGAGTTCGAGGCCTGCAATGCCGAGGCCGAACAAGATCTGCGCGACCTGCTCGGCATTCCGTCCAACTACCGCGTGCTGTTCCTGCAGGGCGGCGCGTCGATGCAGTGGTCGCAGATCCTGTTCAACCTGTGCGGCAGCAATCCGCACGGCGATTTCATCCTGACCGGCGAATGGACGACGCGCGCGGTGGCCGAGGCGCAGCGCCTGCTGCCGCTGTGGGGCGGCAGCGTGAACGTGGTGGCATCGAGCGCCGACAGGAACTTCAGCTACATCCCGGACGAGTCGACGTGGCAGCGGCGCAAGGACGCCTGCTTCATGCATGTCTGCACCAACGAGACGATCCAGGGCGTCGAGTACAACTTTGTGCCCGAGCAGCTCGGCGACGTGACACTGGTGGCCGACATGAGCTCCCACATCGTGAGCCGGCCGGTGGACGTGGCGCGCTACGGGCTCATCTACGCGGGCGCGCAGAAGAACATCGGCCCGGCCGGCGTGACCATCGTCATCGTGCGCGACGACCTGCTCGGCAAGTGCCGCGCCGACACGCCGCGCATGTTCGACTACAAGCTGATGGCCGATAACCATTCGCTGCTCAACACGCCGCCCACCTTCGGCATCTATCTGGCGGGGCTGGTGTTCAAGTGGCTCAAGCGGCAAGGCGGCGTCGAGGCGATCGAGCGCAAGAATATCGCCAAGGCCGAGCTGCTCTACGGCTATCTCGATTCGCAGGACTTCTATTACTCGCCGGTGGCCAAGCGCGATCGCTCGCGCATGAACGCGCCGTTCCGGCTCAAGGACGAGTCGCTCAACGCCAAATTTTTGGCCGAGACCCAGGCCGCCGGGCTGGTCGCGCTCAAGGGCCACAAGGCGGTCGGTGGCATGCGCGCCAGCATCTACAACGCGATGCCGATCGAGGGCGTGCAGGCGCTGGTCGGCTTCATGCGCGACTTCGCGGCGCGCAACGGCTGAGGCGCGCATGACCGACAACACCCAGCCCGCGCCCTCGCTCGACGATGAGCTGAAGCCGCTGCGCGACCGCATCGACACGCTCGACCAGACCATCATCCGGCTGCTCAACGACCGCGCCGGCGTGGCGCTCGAAGTGGGCGAGGTGAAGAAGCGCTACAACGCGCCAGCCTTCCGCCCCGAGCGCGAGGCCGAGGTGCTGCGCAAGATCGTGGCCGGCAATCCGGGCCCGCTGCGCGGCGACTCGCTGCACTTCATCTACCGCGAAATCATGAGCGCCTGCCGCGCGCTCGAAAACACCACGCGCGTGGCTTTTCTCGGGCCGGTCGGCACCTTCAGCGAGGCGGCGGTGTTCGCAGCGTTTGGCAAGAGCGTCGAGGGCCAGCCCTGCGCCAGCATCGACGAGGTGTTCCGCGCCACCGAAGCCGGCACCGCCGACTACGGCGTGGTGCCGGTGGAAAACAGCACCGAGGGCGTCGTCAACCGCACGCTCGACCTGCTGCTGCACACGCCGCTGCGCATCTCGGGCGAGGTCGAGATTCCGGTGCATCACAACCTGATGACCCGCAGCGGCAACATGGACGGCATCGCGCGCATCTGCGCCCATGCGCAGGCGCTGGCGCAATGCGCCACCTGGTTGAGCACGCACTACCCCGACATCGAGCGCGTGCCGGTCGCGAGCAATGCCGAAGCCGCCCGCATGGCGCGCGACGACGCGAGCGTGGCCGGCGTGGCGAGTGCCGCGGCCGCGACCAACTTCGGCGTGCACATCGTGGCGCGCAACATCCAGGACGACCCGCACAACAGCACGCGCTTTGCCGTGATCGGCACGCTCGACACCGCGCCGTCGGGCCGCGACCAGACCTCGCTCGTGGTGTCCACGCCCAACATTCCGGGCGCGGTGCACAAGCTGCTCGAACCACTCGCGCGCAACGAGGTCTCGATGACGCGCTTCGAATCGCGGCCCAACCGCACGCGTGTGGGCACGGGCGTCTGGACCTACTACTTCTACATCGACATCGAGGGCCATCAGCGCGACCCGAAGGTGGCGGCAGCCCTGGCCGAACTGCGCCAGCTCTGCGGCTTCTTCAAGGTGCTGGGCTCCTATCCGCTCACCTGACATGACCGCCGAACTGAAACTGCCCGTCCCCGACTACATCCGCGCGATCGCGCCCTATGTGGGTGGCCGTCCCATCGCCGAGGTGGCGCGCGAGTTCGGGCTCGACGAGGCCAAGATCGTCAAGCTCGCCAGCAACGAGAATCCGCTCGGCCTGCCGGCGTCGGCCGAGCGCGCGATGGCCAAGGTCGCTGCCGACCTCGCGCGCTACCCGGACGGCAATGCGCACGACCTGAAGGAAGGCCTCGCGCGCCGCCTGAACGTGCCGATGGACTGGATCACGCTCGGCGCCGGCAGCAACGACATCCTCATCCTGGCCGCGCATGCCTTCATGCAGCCGGGCGCGTCGACGGTGTACGCGCAGCACAGCTTCGTGGTTTACGCGCTCGCCACGCAGGAGACCGGCGGGCGCGCCATCGTCGTGCCGGCGACGGCCGACTTCGGCCACGACCTGCCGGCGATGCTGGCCGCCATCGAGGCCGACACGCGCATCGTCTTCATCGCCAATCCCAACAATCCGACCGGCACGTTTTTGCCGCCGGCCGAGATCGAGGCCTTTCTCGAAAAAGTGCCGGCCGATGTGCTGGTGGTGCTCGACGAGGCCTACAACGAATACCTCGCGCCCGAGCTGCGCTTCGACTCGACGCAATGGGTGCGGCGCTTTCCCAACCTGATCGTGTCGCGCACCTTCAGCAAGGCCTACGGGCTGGCGGGCTTGCGCGTGGGCTACGGCGTGGCCCAGCCGCAGATCACCGATCTGCTCAACCGCATCCGCCAGCCGTTCAACGTCAATTCGCTGGCGCAGGCGGCGGCCTTGGCCGCGCTCCATGACGACGAATTCCTGCAACGCAGCTACAAGGTGAATCGCGACGGCTATGCCCAGCTCACCGCCGCCTTCGAGCGGCTCGGGCTGCGCTACGTGCCGTCGTTCGGCAACTTCGTGCTGGTGAAGGTCGGCGACGACGACGGCGCCGGCGCGCGCGTGAATCTGGCGCTGCTCAAGCGCGGAATCATCGTGCGGCCGGTCGGCAACTACGGGCTGCCGGCGTGGTTGCGCGTCAGCATCGGCCTGCCGGAAGAGAACGCGGCTTTCGTCGCGGCGCTGGAGGCGGTGCTGGCCGGCTGATCGGCCGCTGGGCCACAATCTCGGGTTTCGCGCGCGGCCGGGTTTCCCCGGCCGCTTTTCATCTGGCGCCGGGCGGCGTTTCACTTTTCAACGGATGTCGGCATGTTCGAACGTGTCGCGGTTTTCGGCGTCGGGCTCATCGGCGGCAGCTTTGCGCTGGCGCTCGACCGCATCAACGGCGCGCGTCGCATCGTCGGCGTCGGGCGCAATTCGCCGTCGTCGCGGGCCAATCTTGAGCGCGCGCTGCAACTCGGCGTCATCGACGAGATCGCGCGCGACGAGGAAGACGCGCTGCGCGGCACCGATCTGGTCATGCTCGCCGCGCCGGTGCAGCAGACCGAGGCGCTGCTCGACGCGATCCAGCCGCATCTCACGCTGCGCACCGTGGTGACCGACGCCGGCAGCACCAAGCAGAACGTGGTCGAGGCGGCCCGGCGCGCGCTCGGCGGCAAGTTCCCGCAGTTCGTGCCCGGCCATCCCATTGCCGGCAAGGAAAGCTCGGGCGTCGAGGCGGCCGAAGCCACGCTCTACGACGGCAAGCGCTGCATCCTCACGCCGCTGGCCGATACCGCCGGCCACGCCTTCGAGCGGGTGCGCGACCTGTGGACCGTGTGCGGCGCCATCGTCAGCCAGATGGACCCGCTCCAGCACGACCGCGTGTTCGCGTCGGTCAGCCATCTGCCGCATCTGCTGGCGTTTGCGCTGGTCGCGGCCATCGCGCGCGAGGACGACGCGGCGGTCAAGTTCGCGCATGCGGGCGGCGGCTTTCGCGATTTCACCCGCATCGCCGCCAGCTCGCCCGAGATGTGGCGCGACATCTGCATCGCCAACAAGCCGGCGCTGCTGCGCGAGCTGGTCGCCTTCGAGCAGGAGCTGGCGCTGCTGCGCCGCTTGATCGACAACGGCGACACGGCGGGCGTGGAGCGCGAGTTCGCGCTGGCCCGCGAGATTCGCGGCAACCTGCGTTTTTGAGGATTTTTTGACATGACGAGTTCCCGTCGCCCGTGGATCGATCTCGGCGTGCAGCCGACGGTTGCGGGCACTTATGCGCTGCCCGGCAGCAAGAGCATTTCGAACCGCGTGCTGCTGCTCGCGGCGCTGGCCGACGGCGAAACGCTGGTCGATGACCTGCTCGATTCCGACGACACGCGCGTGATGCGCGGCGCGCTCGAAGCGCTGGGCGTGGCGCTCGTGCCCGACGGCAATTCGCTGCGCGTGACCGGCTGCGGCGGGCGCTTTCCGCAGCTGCGCGCCGATCTGTTCGTGGGCAATTCGGGCTTGAGCATCCGCACGCTGGTGCCGGCGATCGCGGCGGTGCTCGCCGCCACCGACGATGCCGACGCGGTGGTGTCGCTGCGCGGCATCGCGCGCATGCATGAGCGGCCGATCGGCGATCTGGTCGATGGCCTGGCGCAACTCGGCGCCAGGGTGGAATGGCTCGGCACGCCGGGCTATCCGCCGCTCGCGCTGCATCCGGCGCCGCTCACCGCCGAGCGCGTGAGCGTGCGCGGCAATGTGTCGAGCCAGTTCCTCACCGGGCTGCTCCAGGCCGCGCCGTTGGTGGCGCGCGAGCGCGCGCTGGCGGTGGAAGTCGAGGGCGAGCTCATCAGCAAGCCCTATGTGCACATCACGCTGAGCCTGATGCGGCGCTTTGGCGTGGAGGTTGCGGCCGAGGGCTGGTCGCGCTTCGTGGTGGCGCCGGGGCAGGGCTATCGCGCGCCGGGCCGCATCTCGGTGGAAGGCGACGCCTCGACCGCGAGCTATTTCCTCGCCGCCGGCGCGCTCGGCGGCGGACCGGTGCGCGTGACCGGCGCCGGCCGCGACAGCATCCAGGGCGATGTCCGCTTCGCCGATGCGCTCGAAGCGATGGGCGCGCGCATCAGCTGGGGCGCCGACTGGATCGAGGCTGCCGCGCCCGAAGGCGGGCTGCGCGGCGTCGACCTCGACTGCAACCACATCCCCGACGCCGCCATGACGCTGGCCGTCTCCGCGCTGTCGGCCACCGGCCCGACCACGCTGCGCAACATCGGTTCCTGGCGCGTGAAGGAAACCGACCGCATCGCCGCCGTCGCCGCCGAATGCCGCAAGCTCGGCGCCACGGTGGAAGAGGGCGCCGACTGGATCCGCGTGACGCCGCCCGTCGCACTGCGCACTGCCGAAATCCATACCTACGACGACCACCGCATGGCGATGGCCTTCTCGCTCGCCACGCTCGGCGCGCGCGGCGTGCCGCTGCGCATCCTCGATCCGGACTGCGTCGCCAAGACCTTCCCGGGCTATTTCGACGTCTTCACGCGCCTCGGCGCCGCAACGGCATGAGCACGGTTCCGGTCATCACCATCGACGGCCCGACCGCCTCCGGCAAGGGGACGGTCGCCGTGCGCGTCGGCGCGGCGCTCGGCTTTCATGTGCTCGATTCCGGCGCGATGTACCGGCTGGTGGCGCTGTCGGCCCTGCGCAGCGGCGTCGCGCCCGATGACGAAGCGGCGCTCGCCGCCGTCGCCGACACGCTGCCGGCGCGCTTCGTCGGCGACCGCATCCTGCTCGGCGAACTTGATGCCACCGACCTCATCCGCGCCGAGGCGGTCGGCAATCTGGCCTCGAAGGTGGCGGTATTCCCGGCCGTGCGCGATGCGCTGCTGGCGCGGCAGCGCGCATTTCGCACGGCGCCGGGCCTGGTCGCCGACGGGCGCGACATGGGCACCGTGGTCTTCCCCGACGCACCGCTCAAGGTCTTCCTCACCGCCAGCGTGGAATCCCGGGCCTGGCGCCGGCATAAGCAATTGATCGATAAGGGCTTTTCAGCTAATATCGACGCCCTTCGGCAGGACCTCGCGGAACGCGATGCGCGCGACACCCAGCGACGCAACGCTCCGCTCAAGCCAGCCGAAGGCGCCTTCCAGCTCGATAGCTCCGCAATGCCCGTAGAGGATGTTGTCGGCGCGATTCTCGGCTGGTGGGCACAGGTTCAAGACGCTGCGGCAGGCGTCGTCGGCAGTTCCGGCGACGCGGCGGCAGCGGGTTGAACCAGGCGCCGGCCAGGGCATGAGCCCGGGTCGGCAAACGGCGGTCGGTCGCATCCGCGGCAGGCCATTTTTCAATGCACTTTTTCCGGTGCCGGATCCTTCAAGGCCGCAATGCCTGGTCAAGACCGGGTCGCAGCACCGCCAAAAGCCCCTTTCCCTCAACCCACCCATCCATGACAGATCTGAACTTGGCCGAAGAATCCTTTGCCGCGCTCTTCGAAGAAAGCCTCTCCAAGCAGGAGATGCGCGCCGGTGAAGTGATTACCGCCGAAGTCATCCGTGTCGACTACAACTTCGTGGTCGTCAACGCCGGCCTGAAGTCCGAATCGTTCATCAACATCGATGAATTCAAGAACGATGTCGGCGAAATCGACGTGCAGCCGGGCGACTTCGTCTCGGTCGCCATCGACTCGCTCGAAAACGGCTACGGCGACACGATCCTCTCGCGCGACAAGGCCAAGCGTCTTGCCTCGTGGCTGTTCCTCGAACAAGCCCTCGAAACCGGCGACCTCGTCACCGGCACCATCACCGGCAAGGTGAAGGGTGGCCTGACCGTCATGGTCAACGGCATTCGCGCCTTCCTGCCGGGTTCGCTGGTCGATACCCGTCCGGTCAAGGACACGACCCCGTACGAAGGCAAGACCCTCGAATTCAAGGTCATCAAGCTCGATCGCAAGCGCAACAACGTCGTGCTGTCGCGTCGTGCCGTGGTCGAAGCCTCGCAGGGCGAAGAGCGCGCCAAGCTGCTCGAAACCCTCAAGGAAGGCGCGATCGTCAAGGGCGTCGTCAAGAACATCACCGACTACGGCGCATTCGTCGACCTCGGTGGCATCGACGGCCTGCTGCACATCACCGACCTGGCCTGGCGCCGTGTCCGCCACCCGAGCGAAGTTCTGCAGGTGGGTCAGGAAGTCACCGCCAAGGTCCTCAAGTTCGACCAGGAAAAGAACCGCGTCTCGCTGGGCGTCAAGCAGCTGGGCGACGATCCCTGGATCGGTCTGGCCCGTCGCTACCCGCAAGGCACCCGCCTGTTCGGTCGCGTGACCAACCTGACCGATTACGGCGCATTCGTGGAAATCGAAGCCGGCATCGAAGGTCTGGTGCACGTCTCCGAAATGGACTGGACGAACAAGAACATCGCCCCCAACAAGGTTGTGCAGCTCGGCGACGAAGTCGAAGTCATGGTGCTGGAGATCGACGAAGACCGTCGCCGCATCAGCCTCGGCATGAAGCAGTGCAAGGCCAATCCGTGGGACGAGTTCTCGGCCAACCACAAGAAGGGCGACCGTGTGAAGGGCGCGATCAAGTCGATCACCGACTTCGGCGTGTTCATCGGCCTGCTGGGTGGCATCGACGGCCTCGTGCATCTGTCGGACCTGTCGTGGAACGAGTCGGGCGAAGAAGCCGTCCGCCGGTTCAAGAAGGGCGACGAAGTCGAAGCCATCGTTCTGGCCATCGATACCGACCGCGAACGCATCTCGCTGGGCGTCAAGCAGCTTGAAGGCGACCCCTTCAACAACTTCGCGTCGACCCACGAGAAGGGCACCGTCATCAACGGCGTCATCAAGACCGTCGATGCCAAGGGTGCCGTGGTTGACGTGGGCGGCGACGTGGAAGCCTATCTGCGTGCCTCGGAAATCAGCCGCGACCGCGTCGAAGACGCGCGCAACGTGCTGAAGGAAGGCGAAACCGTCTCGGCGATGATCATCAACGTCGACCGCAAGACGCGCAGCCTGCAACTGTCGATCAAGGCCAAGGATTCGTCCGAGACCGCCGACGCGCTGCAACGCATGAACGAGACCGGTGCCGCTTCGGGCACCACCAACCTCGGCGCGCTGCTGAAGGCAAAGCTGAACGAAAACCGCTGATCGCCTGATCGCGGCTTTTTGAGGCAACAAGGGGCGGGAGCGATCCCGCCCTTTTTCTTGAAGAACGCATGACCAAGTCCGAACTCATCGAACGTCTGGCCGAACGCTATCCGCATCTGGTGATCCGCGATGCCGATTTCGCGGTGAAGACGATGCTCGACGCCATGGCCGAAACCCTGGCCGCCGGGCACCGGATCGAGATTCGCGGCTTCGGAAGCTTTTCGCTCAACCAGCGTCCGCCGCGCGTGGGTCGCAATCCCAAGTCGGGCCAGAAGGTCGAGGTGCCCGCCAAGCGCGTGCCCCACTTCAAGGCTGGCAAGGAGTTGCGCGAACGCGTCGACGAAAAGGTCGGCACGCCGATCATCGACAACGACAAGGGCGGCGACGGCGACTGAGCTGCGCTTATCATCCGCAGCCTGTCCAAGCCCCCAAGGGCCAACAAGCCAAGCGCATGCGAATACTCGTCTGGGTCCTGCGGATCGTCCTGTTTCTCGTCTTCGTGCTGTTCGCGGTCATCAATACCGTGCCCGTCACGCTCAATCTGCTGCTGCTGCGCTGGACCGCACCGGTCGCGCTGGTGGCACTGGCCTTCTTCCTGGTGGGTGTGACGCTCGGCGTCATGCTGACCATGCCGCTGGTGTTCCGGCATCGCGCCGAGGTGCGCCGCCTGGAGCGTCAGCAGGCACTTCCGCCGGCCGCGTCGGCTGCGGTATCCGAGCCGCCCAGGCTCGGCTGAGCCGGAAAGCCTCATGGATCCACAACAACTCCTGCTTCTGGCGGTGCCGGCGGCCTTCATCGCCTTCGGCCTCGGCTGGCTTGCGGCCCGGGTCGACATCAAGCATCTGATCGAAGGCTCGAAGGCGCTGCCGCGCTCCTACTTTCGCGGCCTCAACTTTCTGTTGACCGAGCAGCCCGATCGCGCGATCGACAGCTTCATCGAGGCGGTGCAGGGCGATCCCGACACCATCGAGCTGCATTTCACGCTCGGCGCCATGTTCCGCCGGCGCGGCGAGACCGAGCGCGCGATCCGCATCCACCAGAGCCTGCTCGACCGCGCCGATCTGGCCCAGGCCGACCGCGACCGCGCGCTGCTGGAACTGGGCCGCGACTTTCTCAAGGCCGGCATGTTCGACCGCGCCGAGAACGCCTTCGAGACGCTGCGCGGCAGCACCGTCGAGGCCGAGGCGCTCGGCGACCTGCTCGACATCTTCGAGATCGAGAAGGAGTGGGTGAAGGCGATCGATTGCGCGCGCGAGCTGGAGGCGCGCTCAGGTGCCGAGATGACCCGCCGCATCGCCCATTACCACTGCGAGCTGGCGCAGTTCGCGCTGCTGCAATCGCGCTTCGACGAAGCCGGCCGCGAGATCTCGGCGGCGTTTGCCGCGCTGCGCCAGAGCGTGCGCGCCGGCCTGCTGGCCGGTGAACTGGCGCTGGCGGCCGGGCATGTCGAGGCGGCCATCGAGGCCTGGGCCGCGCTTGGCCGGCAGAGCCCGCAGCATCTGGCGCTGGTGGCCGACAAGCTGATGGCCGCCTACAAGCAGACCGGCCGCGCCGACGAGGGCCTGCGCCTGCTCGAAGGCTCGCTGGCGCAGACGCCGTCCTACGACGTGCTGCTCGTGGTTGCGCGCGAAACCCATGCGACCGCCGGCCCCGATGCGGCGTTTGCGCTGCTGCTGCGCGAGCTGCGCCGCAGCCCGACGCTGATCGGCCTGGAGCAGCTGGTGCAGGCGCGCTTTGCGCAGATGCCGGCCGACCTCGCCGCCGAACTCGACATCGTGCGCACGCTGCTGCATCAGCAGACGCGCCGGCTGTCGCGCTATGTCTGCGCGCGCTGCGGCTTCAAGGCGCGCCAGCATCACTGGCATTGCCCGGGCTGTCGCAACTGGGACAGCTATGCGCCCAGGCGTGCCGAAGAACTCGAAATCTCTTCCTGACAGCCAGCGGGCCGACCGGCCCCGTCTGTCTCAGCCGGAACCTTCCGCATGAGCCTCATCATCACCGGCGCCGCCGGCTTCATCGGCAGCAATCTCGTCCGCCACTACAACGCCCGCGGCGTGACCGACATCATCGTGGTCGACGATCTGACGGCCGGCGACAAGTTCCTCAACCTGCGCGACTGCCAGATCGCCGACTACTTCGACTACCGCGACTTCCTGCCGCGCCTCGAAGCCGGCCAGTTCCCGCGCATCGAGGGCGTGCTGCACCAGGGCGCCTGCTCCGACACCATGAATCACGACGGGCATTTCATGCTCGAAGTGAACTACCGCTATTCGCGCCGGCTGTTCGAGTGGTGCCAGGCCAAGCGCGTGCCGCTGGTCTATGCCTCGTCGGCGGCGACCTACGGCCCGGCCACGGTGTTCGTCGAGGCGCCCGAGAACGAGAAGCCGCTCAATGTCTACGGCTACTCCAAGCTGCTGTTCGACCAGATCGTGCGGCGCGCGGCCGGTTCGCTCACCGCGCCGGTCGTGGGTCTGCGCTATTTCAACGTGTATGGCCCGCGCGAGCAGCACAAGGGCCGGATGGCGTCGGTCGCCTTCCACAACTTCAACCAGTTCCGCGCCGAGGGTCATGTGCGGCTGTTCGAGGGCTCGCACGGTTATCCGGATGGCGGGCAGGAGCGCGACTTTGTCTATGTGGACGATGTGTGCGCGGTGAATTCCTTCTTCCTCGACCGCGCGACCGAGCGCCAGCTGCATGCCATCGTCAATTGCGGCAGCGGGCGCGCCCAGCCGTTCAACGATGTGGCGTCGTCGGTGGTCAATGCGCTGCGCGACAGCGAAGGCAAGCCGGCGCTGAGCCTGCCGGAGCTGGTCGCGGGCGGGCAGCTGCGCTACCAGCCCTTCCCCGAGGCGCTGAAGGGCAAGTACCAGGCGCACACCCAGGCCGATCTCACCAATCTGCGCGCGGCCGGCTACGAGGCGCCGTTCCTGAGCGTGCAGGAAGGCGTGGCGCGCTATGTCAAGACGCTGCTGGCCGCCTGAGCCGGACGATCGGAAATCCGCATGATGAATTCGCGCTTCAGTTTTGCCGGCCGCCGGCCGTCATCCCAAGCAAAGGGCGGGTTCGCCCGTCGTCTGCTGCTCGGGAGCCTGAAGATGTTGAAACGGATGTTGATGATCAGCGTGACCTCGCTGGCGGTGTGGCACGGCGCGTCGGCGGTCGATCTGAATGCGGCATCGCTGGCCGAGCTGGAATCGGCGCGCGGGCTCGGGCCGTCGAAGGCGGCGCTGATCCTGAAGGAGCGCGAGGCCAAGGGTCCGTTCCGGTCCTGGGACGACCTGCACGCGCGCGTGCCCGGCATCGGCGAAAAGACGATGGAACAGATGCGCGCCTCGGGTCTCACGCTGGCGCCGCCGGCCGAGCCGAGCCGGCCGGCGCCGAGCGCGTCCTAGCGCCCGAGCGACGCGCAGCCCTTGTTGGCCAGCGCGTCGGCGCGTTCGTTGCCTTCGTGGCCGTTGTGGCCGCGCACCCATTCCCAGCGCAGTTCATGGCCGGCGCGCAAGGCGTCGAGCTCGCGCCACAGGTCGGCGTTCTTCACCGGCTCCTTGGCGGCGGTCTTCCAGCCGCGCGCCTTCCAGCCGACGATCCATTCGCTGATGCCCTTCTGCACATATTGCGAGTCGGTGAACACCGTCGCGCGGCAGGGCTTGGTCAGCGCCTTGAGCGCGCTGATGACCGCGAGCAGTTCCATGCGGTTGTTGGTGGTGAGCGGCTCGCCGCCGAACAGCTCCTTCTCGATCCATTCCTCACCGCGCCGGGTGCGCAAAATGGCGCCCCAGCCGCCGCGCCCCGGATTGCCCTTGCAGGCACCGTCGGCATAGATCTCCACCACGGGCAGCTCGCCCGATGTTGCTTGCGTCAAAGCGAAATTCCTTCAGCGTGATTAACAGTTGCGCGTTGCCGGCGCGAGGCTGGCGGCGCGCTGGCCTTGCGTCTTCCAGCTGCGGCCGATGAGTCGCATGCCGGCCACGCGCTTGACCGCGACGATCAGATACACGGCGCCGAACACCGGCCACCAGCGGTCGCCGGCCGGCTCCAGCCAGCGCGTGTGATCGAGCCAGGCGTCGGAGCGTACCGGCGGACGGTAGCAGCCGAAGGCGCCGCCCTCGACCTCGAAATTGAGCAGCTTGAGCCAGTCCTTCAGCCGCAGCAGGCTCATGAACTGCGCATGCGTGCCATCGGCCTTGGGCGGCAGCAGACCACCGCCACCCGCGCGCCCGACCATCTGCGCCAAGCCCCAGAACGAGAACGGATTGAAGCCGGTGATGACGATCCGGCCTTCCGGTGCCAGCACCCGTTCCACCTCGCGCAGCACCTGATGCGGATCGGCCGAGAAGTCGAGCGTGTGCGGCAGTGCCAGCAGATCGATCGACTGGCCGGCGAAGGGCAGGGCCTCGAAGCTCGATTCGACCAGCGCGGTGCAGCGCGTGCCGGCCAGCAGCCGGTGACCGTCGAAGGCGTTTTCGGCAGTGGCGAAGGCGAAGGGCATGCGGTTGGTGCGCAGGCAGTCGAGCTCGGGCATGCCGAGCTGGCCGGCGTTGAAGCCGAAGATGTCGCTCACGCGCGCATCGAACTGGGCCTGCTCCCAGGCCAGCAGATAGCGCCCGCGCGGCGAGCTGAAGAAGGCGGCCAGATCGGCGCCGGGCGGCTCGGGCTGATGAAATGGCTGACCGCCCGGCACGGGCTGGCGCGCGGGTGGCGGCACATCTGCGTGATTGGCGGCCTGGGTTAGGCTTGCGCCGCCCATGTGAGCCTGAGTCGGCGCCGTCGCGTCGCGGAACAGGGAACTGGAAACCAGGAGTCGTTGCATGCTTGCCGTTCACGCCCTGCCGGCGTTTGCCGACAACTATCTCTGGCTGATCGAGGATGGTCGCCGCGCCGCGATCGTCGATCCGGGCGATGCCGCCGTGGTGCGGCAGGCGCTGGCCGAGCGTGGCCTGACGCTCGGCGCGATTCTACTCACCCATCATCACGCCGATCACACCGGCGGCGTGGCCGCGCTCGCGGCCGAGCAGCCCTGCCGCGTGCACGGCCCGCGCGCCGAAGCCATCGCCGGCGTGACCGAGCCGCACGAGGGCGGCGAGCGCTTCGAGCTGTTCGGCCAGACCGCCGAGGTGATTGCGGTGCCGGGCCATACGCGCGGCCACATCGCCTATTACCTGCCGCGGCTGGCGGCGCTGTTCTGCGGCGACACGCTGTTTGCCGGCGGCTGCGGCCGCTTGTTCGAGGGCACGTCGGCGCAGATGTGGGCCTCGCTGTCCCGGCTGGCCGCGCTGCCCGGTTCCACGGCGGTGTACTGCGCGCATGAGTACACGCTGGCCAATCTGCGGTTTGCGCTGGCGGTCGAACCGGGCAATGCGGCACTGGTCGAGCGTGAGCGGCTGGTGCGCGGCTGGCGCGCCGACGGTCGCATCTCGCTGCCGTCGAGCATTGCGCTCGAACTGGCGACCAATCCGTTTCTGCGCGCTGCCGAGCCGGCCGTGGCCGCAAGCGCCGAGGCGGCCGCGCAGCTGCCCGACGTGGCGCGCCAGTCGGCGCTGTGGGACGGGCTCGACGGCGCGGCGCGCAGCTTTGCGATCCTGCGCGCCTGGAAAAACGTGTTCGCCTGATGCTGCGTGCGCCGTGTGGCGCATTCCTGCGCAGCCGCAAACCGCGCCGACTGCAGCGGTTTGGCATTCCATCATGCAGAACCGTGGTTTGACGCTCGCAAGAAGCGCTCGTTAGACTCGCCCGGCTCCTTTGCGGGGCTGTCCGGTCGCCTGATCTGGCGCCGACAAACAACGCTATTTGCCGGACCGCGCTGCCGCGAGTCCTTCCGCCGCAGCCGAATGTCCCGCCAAGGATTCCCCGCGTGCCACCTCAGCTTTCCGTCCCGCCGTTCGCCGTCCTTCCCCTGATCCGTCGTCTTGCGCTTGCCCTGGTGGGCGGCGTGTTTGCCATTGCCGCGCTGCCGGCGGTGCATGCCGAGCCTGTGGCGGCCGCCGCCGCTGCCGTCGAGGCGGGCGCGGCCGGCATCGCCATCGATGCAGCCTCGGCCGCCGGCATCGAGGCCAGCGCCGGACGCGGCATTGCGCCCGCCTCTGGCGAAGGCTTCCGGCCCCAGGTCGACAGCTGGGGCGGCAGCGAGTCGCCCCAGGCCGTCGGCGGCGTCGGCTTGTCGCTGCCGGCGTCGGCCATCGGCGGCGCGGGCGGCGTACTCGCCACCTCGGCCGACGTGGCGCCGCCCGACCTGTGGGAGCGCATCCGGCGCGGCTTCAACGTGCCCGATCTGTCGTCGCCGCTGGTCGAGTCGCGCGAGCGCTGGTACGCCGACCGCCCGGATCAGGTCAAGCGCATGGCCGAGCGCGCCTCGCGCTACCTGTTCCACATCGTCGACGAGATCGAGCGGCGCGGCATGCCGACCGAGATCGCGCTGCTGCCCTTCATCGAGTCGGCCTTCAATCCGCAGGCGCTGTCGCCGGCGGCAGCGTCCGGCATCTGGCAGTTCATTCCGGGCACCGGCAAGACTTTTGGCCTGCGCCAGAACCTGTTCCGCGACGAGCGCCGCGATGTGCTCGAAAGCACGCGCGCCGCGCTCGACTACCTGACCAAGCTGCACGACATGTTCGGCGACTGGCACTTGGCGCTCGCGGCCTACAACTGGGGCGAGGGCGCCGTCCAGCGCGCCATCGACAAGAACCAGCGCAAGGGCCTGCCGACCGATTACGCCAGCCTCGACATGCCGACCGAGACGCGCAACTACGTGCCGCGTCTGCAAGCGGTGAAGAACATCGTCGCCAATCCGGGCGAGTTCCGCATCGACCTGCCGCGCATCGACAACGAGCGCTATTTCGCCACCGTGCCCTGCACGCGCGACATCGACGTGGCTTCGGCGGCGCGGCTGGCCGGCATGACGGTCGAGGAGTTCCATGCGCTCAATCCGTCGTTCAACCGCCCGGTGATCCTGGCCGCGACCCAGCCGCAGATCGTGCTGCCGGTCGACCGGGTCGAGGCTTTCCAGCGCGCGCTGGAGGCCGCCGACGCGACGCTCGCCAGCTACACCACGGCGGTGGTCGGCCGGCGCGAGCGGGTCGAGACGATCGCGGCGCGCTACGGCATCGAGTCGAGCGATCTGCGTGCGCTCAACAACATTCCGCGCGGCATGCTGGTGCGCGCCGGCGCGACGCTGATCGTGCCGCGCAACGGCGATACGGCGAATGCGGCCGTCTCGGATGCGGCCATGGCCCAGGCCGGCAACGCCTTCGAGCCCGAACCGACGCCGAGCCGCCGCGTGCTGCTGGCGGCGCGCAATGGCGAGACGGTCAGCGAATTCGCGCGCCGCTCGGGCGTGTCGGTGGCCTCGGTGCGCGAATGGAACAAGCTCGGTTCGTCCGAGCGCCTGAGCGCCGGTCAGCGGCTCGCCGTCTATGTGGAGCAGGCCGGCCGCGAGGCGGTGAAGGTGGCTTCCACCGTGGCGAGCGCGGGGCTGGCCAGCGTGAGCGGCGCCAAGGCAGTCGCCGCCAAGACGGTCGAGAAGACCGCCGTCGTGCATCGCGATGCGAACCATGTGCGCGCGTCGGCGCCGGTGCCGCTGCGCCGGCGCTGATCCGCAGCGCGATTGCGCCGACCTGACGCTTTCGTGAGGTCGGCGCCGGCCCGAAGCGCCTAGCGCCGCTTGCCGAGGATGCTGCCTAGCACGCCGCGCACGATCTCCCGGCCGAGCGACGAGCCCATCGAGCGCAGCGCGCTCTTGGCGACCGTTTCCACCAGCGTGTCGCTGCGGCGCGCCGGAGCACGCGGCTCAGCCGGCGGGGCGCGGCGCGGCTCGCGCAACGGCTCGGCCGGGCGCGGTGCGCTGCGCGGTGCCGGTCGCGCGGCCGGGCTGCCGAACAGCCCGCCCAATTCGTCCTGCATGGTTTCGGCGGCGGTCGGTTCCGGCCGGCGCGCCGTGTCGGCGGGCGCCGGAGCGCTCGGTGCGACGCGGCCGGTCAGCCGTTCATAGGCCGATTCGCGGTCGACCGTTTCCTCGTACACGCCGGCCACCAGTGACCCGGCGATGAAGCCGCGTCGCTCATCCGGCGTGACCGGCCCGATCTGCGAGCCCGGCGGCACGACCCAGCCGCGCTCGGTGATCGCGGGCGTCGCATGCTCGTCCAGAAAGCTGACCAGCGCCTCGCCGACGCCGAGCTCCTGGATCGCCTTCACCGCATCGAGGCGCGGATTGGGCCGCATCGTCTCGGCCGCCGTGCGCACCGCCTTCTGATCGCGCGGCGTGAAGGCGCGCAGCGCGTGCTGCACGCGATTGCCGAGCTGCGCCAGCACGCCGTCCGGAATGTCGAGCGGGTTCTGCGTGACGAAATACACGCCCACGCCCTTCGAGCGGATCAGCCGCACCACCTGCTCGACCTTGTCGACCAGCACCTTCGGCGCCTCGTCGAACAGCAGATGCGCCTCGTCGAAGAAGAAGACGATCTTCGGCTGATCGACATCGCCGACTTCCGGCAGCCGCTCGAACAGCTCGGACAGCAGCCAGAGCAGGAAGGTCGAGTAGAGCTTGGGCGCGTTCATCAGCTTGTCGGCGGCCAGGATGTTGACCACGCCGCGCCCGTCGACCGTCTGCATCAGGTCGTCGATGTTCAGCATCGGCTCGCCGAAGAAACGGTCGCCGCCCTGCTGCTCGACCGCCAGCAGCCCGCGCTGGATCGCGCCGATCGAGGCGCTCGACACGTTGCCGTACTCGGTCGTGAAGCTCTTGGCGTTCTCGCCGACGTGCTGGCACATCGCGCGCAGGTCTTTCAGGTCGAGCAGCAGCAGGCCCTCGTCGTCGGCAATCTTGAATACGAGGTTGAGCACGCCGGTCTGGGTGTCGTTCAGGCCGAGCAGGCGTGCGAGCAGCAGCGGGCCCATGTCGGAAACGGTAGCGCGCACCGGATGGCCGAGTTCGCCGTACACATCCCAGAAGGTCACCGGGCAGGCTTCGGGCACCGGCAGTTCGATGCCGCGTTCGGCCAGCCGCGCCGCGAGCTTGTCGCTCGGGCTGCCGGGCCTGGCCAGTCCCGAGAGATCGCCCTTGACGTCGGCCATGAACACCGGCACGCCGAGCGCCGAGAATTCATGCGCGAGCCGTTGCAGCGTCACGGTCTTGCCGGTGCCGGTGGCGCCGGTGATGCAGCCGTGCCGATTGGCCAGCGCCGGCAGCAATTCGAGCGGCCGGCCGGCGGTGCGGGCGACGAGGATGGGTTCGGTCATGGCGGCGTCGCATGGTCGCAGTCGGCCCGGGTCGGGCCGGCTGCTAAAATGAAAGGCTTTGATTCTACGAACAATTCCCCCGGCAGGCCGTTGCAGCGCCTGCCCGCGGGGACCAAGGAAGGGACAGGTAAGCGCCATGGCCGGACACTCAAAATGGGCCAACATCCAGCACCGCAAGGGCCGTCAGGACGAGAAGCGCGGCAAGGTCTGGACCAAGCTGATCCGTGAAATCACGGTATCGGCCCGCGTCGGCGGAGCCGACATCACCTCCAATCCGCGTCTGCGCCTGGCCATCGATAAGGCCAAGGAACAGAACATGCCGGCGGACAACATCAAGCGCGCCATCGACCGCGGCACCGGCAACCTCGAAGGCGTGGTCTACGAGGAAATCCGCTACGAGGGTTACGGCGTGGGCGGCGCGGCGCTGATGATCGACACCATGACCGACAACAAGGTCCGCACCGTCGCCGAAGTGCGCCATGCGCTGTCGCGTACCGGCGGCAATCTGGGCACCGACGGCTCGGTCAGCTTCATGTTCAAGCACTGCGGCCAGTTCCTGTTCGCGCCCGGCACGAGCGAGGACAAGGTGATGGAAGCCGCGCTTGAAGCCGGCGCGGAAGACGTCATCACCGACGACGAAGGCGGCATCGAGGTGCTGAGCGCGCCGGGCGATTTCGAGGCGGTGAAGAAGGCGCTCGAAGCCGCCGGCCTCAAGGCCGAAGTGGCTGAAATCACCATGAAGCCGCTGAACGAAACCCCGCTCGCCGGCGAGGACGCCGAGAAGATGCAGAAGCTGCTCGATCTGCTCGAAGACCTCGACGATGTGCAGCAGGTCTACACCACCGCGATCCTGGAAGGCTGAGCGATGAAGGTTCTGGTCGTGGGCTCGGGCGGGCGCGAACATGCGCTCGCATGGAAACTGGCGCAGTCGCCCAAGGTGACGGTGGTGTATGTGGCGCCGGGCAATGCGGGCACCGCGCTCGACAAGCGCCTGCAGAACGTGGCGATCACCGATCACGCGGCGCTGGCCGATTTCGCGCTGGCGGAGAAGGTCGGGCTGACGGTCATCGGGCCCGACGCGGCGCTGGCCGATGGCATCGTCGACCTGTTCCAGAGCAAGGGGCTGCGCGTGTTCGGGCCGAGCAAGGCGGCGGCTGAACTCGAATGGTCGAAGGACTTCGCCAAGGGCTTCATGAAGCGTCACGGCGTGCCGACCGCCGCGTATGAAACCTTTACCGATGCGGCCGCCGCGCATGCCTATGTCGAGGCGCAGGGCGCGCCGATCGTCATCAAGGCCGACGGTCTGGCGGCGGGCAAGGGTGTGGTCGTGGCCATGTCGCTGGCCGAGGCGCATGAGGCCATCGACACGATCATGGTCGACGCCAAGTACGGCGCCAGCGGCTCGCGCGTGGTCATCGAGGAATTCATGGCCGGCGAGGAGGCGAGCTTCTTCGTGATCTGCGACGGCAAGCACATGCTGGCGATGGCCAGCGCGCAGGATCACAAGCGCCTGCTCGACGGCGACAAGGGCCCCAACACCGGCGGCATGGGTGCGTATTCGCCGGCGCCCATCGTCACGCCCGACCTGCATGCCAAGGTGATGCAGCAGGTGGTCAAGCCCACGGTGGCCGGCATGGCGGCCGAGGGCCGGCCGTTCACCGGCTTTCTGTATGTGGGACTGATGATCGACGCCGCCGGCACGCCGCGCGTGGTCGAGTTCAACTCGCGCATGGGCGACCCCGAAACGCAGCCGATCATGGCCCGGCTCAAGAGCGATCTGCTGCCGGTGCTCGACGCGGCGGTCGACGGCAAGCTCGATCAGGCCACGATGGAATGGGACCGGCGCACCGCGCTGTGCGTGATCCTCGCGTCCGACGGCTATCCCGACAATCCGCGCAAGGGCGACCCGATCCTCGGCATCCCGGCCGAGACGGCGGACGCCATCGTCTTCCACGCCGGCACGGCAGCCAAGGACGGCCAGGTGCTGACTGCCGGCGGCCGCGTGCTCTGCGTCGTCGGCCTGGGCGACAGCGTCAAGATGGCGCAGCACACGGCCTACGAGGCGGCGACGCCGATCCGCTTTGCCGGCATGCAGTTCCGCACAGACATCGGCCATCGCGCCATCAAGCGCGCATGAGCACCGTCGATACCGGCGCGGTCAAGCGCTATCTGCTGGGTTTGCAGGCCAGCATCGTCGACGGCCTCGGCCGCTTCGAGACCAGGCCCTTCATTGCCGACGACTGGCAGCGCGCCGAAGGCGGCGGCGGCCTCACGCGGTTGGTGGAGGAGGGCAGCCTGCTCGAACGCGGCGGCGTGCTGTTCAGCCATGTGTCGGGCGGCAAGCTGCCGCCTTCGGCCAGCGCGCACCGGCCCGAGCTGGCCGGACGCAGCTTCGAGGCCATGGGCGTGTCGCTGGTGCTGCATCCGCGCAATCCGCATGTGCCGACGGTGCACATGAACGTGCGCTGCTTCGTGGCGCGCGCGCCCGAGGGCAGCGGCGACGCCGACGTGTGGTGGTTCGGCGGCGGCATGGACCTCACGCCCTATTATGGCGTCGAGGAAGACGCGCGCCACTTCCACGCCGTCTGCCGCGATGCGCTCGCGCCGTTTGGCGCCGACCTGCATCCGCGCTTCAAGCGCTGGTGCGACGAGTACTTCTTCCTCAAGCATCGCGGCGAGGCGCGCGGCATCGGTGGCGTGTTCTTCGACGACTTCTCGGAGCTGGGCTTCGAGCAGAGCTTCGCGATGCTGCGGTCGGTCGGCGACGGCTTTCTCAAGGCCTATCTGCCGATCGTCGAGCGGCGCAAAGACGACGCCTACGGCGGGGTCGAGCGCGACTGGCAGGCCTACCGGCGCGGACGCTACGTCGAGTTCAATCTCGTCTGGGATCGCGGCACGCTGTTCGGCCTGCAATCGGGCGGGCGCACCGAAAGCATCCTCGCCTCGATGCCGCCGCTTGCGCGCTGGGCCTATCAATACACGCCCGCGCCCGGCAGCCGCGAGGCCGAACTGCTGCAAACCTATCTGCCGCCACGCGACTGGGTCTGAAGCCGGGCGACAGCCGCGCACGGCTGCGTAAAATCCTCGGCACTCTTCCTACAACGAGCCCGAGGACGCCGCCATGCGCTACAAGACCATCGAAGACACCATCGGCAACACGCCGCTGGTTCGCCTGCAACGCATTCCGGGCGCGGTCGGCGAGCCACGCGGCAACGTCATCCTCGGCAAGCTCGAAGGCAACAATCCTGCCGGCAGCGTCAAGGACCGGCCCGCGCTCAGCATGATTGCCCGCGCCGAGGCGCGCGGCGACATCAAGCCCGGCGATGCGCTCATCGAAGCCACCAGCGGCAATACCGGCATCGCGCTCGCGATGGCCGCCGCGATCCGCGGCTACAAGATGATCCTGGTCATGCCCGAAAACCTCAGCATCGAGCGGCGCCAGGCCATGCGCGCCTTCGGCGCCGAGATCGTGCTCACGCCGCGTGCCGGCGGCATGGAATACGCCCGCGACCTCGCCGACCAGATGGAGCGCGAAGGCAAGGGCCGGGTGCTCGACCAGTTCGCCAACCCCGACAATCCGGTCGCCCACTACGAAACCACCGGTCCCGAAATCTGGCGCGACACCGACGGGCGCATCACCCACTTCGTGTCGAGCATGGGCACGACCGGCACGATCAACGGCGTCAGCCGCTACCTCAAGGAAGTCAGCCCGACGATCCAGATCGTCGGCTGCCAGCCCACCGACGGCAGCAGCATTCCCGGCATCCGCAAATGGCCGGTGGAGTACATGCCGCGCATCCACGATCCGGCCATGGTCGACGTGATGGAGTACGTGAGCCAGAGCGATGCCGAGGACATGGTGCGCAGGCTCGCGGCGGAAGAGGGCATCTTCGCTGGCGTGTCGGCGGCCGGCGCGCTCTGCGTGGCCCTGCGATTGGCCGAACGCGTGGAGAACGCGACCATCGTGTTCATCGTCTGCGATCGCGGCGACCGTTACTTATCGACAGGCGTTTTCCCGGCTTGAATCGGTTCTGACGATTCCGTGATTCCTGTCACCTGAAAAACCTTTCATCCGCGACGAAAGGCCTCCGATCCGTAGTCCTGATCGTCCTTCCGGCCGCTTGTCGGGTGATCGCTAACCTCGCTGCAAATAATTCCAGCGGGAACAGCGATGCATTTCGGGAAGCGAGGTTTCACCCTCGTTGAATTGATGGTTGTCGTGGCCATTTCCGCGATCGCCCTGGGCATCGCGGTGCCATCCTTCCGCAGCGTCATTCAGGGAAACCAGAGCGACGCGGTTGCGATGGATCTGCGTGCTGCAATCAATCTCGCGCGCGAGGAGGCCATCCGCACCCGAGGTGTCGCCGCCCTCTGTCCGCGCGCCGCCGATCGTGCCGGCGAGCCGTATTGCAGCGGCACGGGCGACTGGAGCCACGGCTGGCTGGTGCTCACGCTGCCCAGCACTGGCTCGGTCACCACCTGCCCGACCACGTCCAACACGAATGTGGTGCGCGCCTTCGATCCGCCCGATTCGACTGCACGCCAGATCGCCATCACCGCCAGCAGCGTCCAGAAGAGCTGCCTGCGCTTTGGCGCCACCGGTCTGCCGGCCAGCAACTTTGCCGGCCTGACCTTTACGGTGGCCTTTCCGGGCGACGGCAAGGTGAGCTGCCTGGTGCTGAGTTCTGCCGGTCGTCTGCGCCGCGAAGACAAGACGGGGACCTCATGCAACGGCTGACCCTTTCCTCGCGTCGGCGTGGCTTCTCGCTGGTGGAAGTGCTTGTGACCATGGCGGTGTCGGCCGTGGCACTGCTTGGTCTGGCCGGCATGGAGTTGCAGGGCATGCGCCTGCAGAACGTGGCCAATTTCCGCGGCACGGCGGCGCTGCTTGCCTCCGGTCTGGCAGACCGCATTCGCGCCAATCCGACGGGAGCGTCCGGACTCTCCGCCTATCTCTTCACCAACGACTATCAGGGCACCGAGCCGAACGATCCGCCCTGCACCGACGACTGCACGGCGGAGCAGGTTGCCCAGCGTGACCTGCACGACTGGTGGAACGACGATCTGAAGCGGCAATTGCCGGGTGCATGGTTCCGCATCGACAAGGCGGATGGTGCCTACAAGCTGAGCGTGGTGTGGCGCGAACAGGATCTGGAGGCCTCGGCATCGACTTCGACGGCGGAATCGTTCACCTGTCCGGCGGTACTGCTGTCGAGTGCGGCCTCGGACGTTCAGGTAGCGAATCTGCGGTGCTACACGGTTTCGATCTGGCCATGAGCAAATTAAGGCATAGACATAGCGCCGGCCGCACACTCGTCGAACTCATGATCGCAATGGCCATCGGATTGGGCATGTCGATCGCAGTGTCGTCGCTTTATATCTCGTCGCGCGGCGCGAGCAAGACGAGTGATGCGGCTGTCGAGGTACGCAGCAATGGCCGTCTTGCGCTTCAGCTGTTGACCGAGCAATTGCGCATGGCCGGATATGGCGACTATCTGAGCGGTTGGAACGGCTCGCGCTACAAGGGCAGTACCCGCACCGGATGGAACGCTTCCGGTATCGGCTATGCGGTCAATGGCTGCGATGGTCGTTTCACCAAGGATGTGAATGCACCGGCCGGCTGTGGCAGCGTCAATGCCGATCAGGCATCGATCGCTCTCGCTTATCATGCAGCGACCAGTTCGAGCACCAATGGCGCAAATGTCGATTGCGTCGGCGATGAAGCCGAAACCGATGCGGCCACTGGCTTCCAGACAGTATCCAATACATATTTCATTGCAACGGACTCCAATACCCAAGAGCCGACTCTGTATTGCCAGGGCGGCGGTGGCAGCGGAGTCAAGATGGCTTCACCCCAACCGCTGGTGACCGGGGTCGAGCAATTTGTCATTCGCTACGGTGTCGATATCAACAGTGACTTTTCTGTCGATCGAGTGCTGACGGCGACGGAAATCCGCCATGAAGCAGCAGAAAAATCGCCGAAATACGATTTCTCGAACGTCCAGAGTGTCGAGATTTGTTTGGTGATTCGTTCGAGCCAGAAGGGATCGGTAACGCTTACCGATGAATCGCTGGATTGCAACGAACAGAAATTTGCGAGCGACGGTCGATACAGGCAACGATTTCGCACCACGGTCAACATCCGCAACAAGACATATCGGCCATGAAAACCAGACTGCATCACGGCTTTTCAGCTAAATATGCCAGAGGGATTGTGCTGATCATAAGCTTGGTCATGCTAATGCTGTTGACGATTCTCGGAATCATTGCACTGCGCTCAGCAACAAGCGAGGAGCGGATCGCATCCAACATACGCGATCGGCAATTGGTGTTTGAATTGGCTGAGAGCGGTTTGCGGCGTTGTCAGGACGAACTTCACGGCAATACTTTTTCGCGTACGCCAACACCACGTCCGACCGGCGCAGACCCCAATAACTGGGCGAAGCCAAGCAATTGGACCAAGGAGAACAGTGCCGTGGCGACCTATTCCAAGGACGATGCGGATGTCGTCGTCCAATGCATGGCCGATGAGGTGCTGCTCTTACCTTCTTCGGCACAAATCAGTGGTGGCAACTTGCGTGAAACCAGGAATGGATATCGCGCAACCGTAAAGGCTTATCGCAAGACGGGTGGCGCGACTGTCATGGTGCAATCTGTATTTCCTTCTGTCTGAAAAGTGATGAATACAAGAAAAATCTTGCTGTGTGCCATCGCTACCTGGCTTGCATGCAAATCGCTGCCTACGGTATCCGCTGCCAGCAGCATCAGTCAAAACCCGTTGCTGAATGCAAAGACGCCCGCGCCGAATATCATGTTGGTGATGGACGGTTCTGGCTCCATGTTTTATGAAATGATGCCCGATAGCCTTGGCTTCCCTTATGATGAAGGTTCATTGAGAAACTATAATATTTTTCCTCTACCGCTTCAGACGAGTGAGTCACTTTATATCTACAACGGCTACAACGCGGTCTGCTGTGTCACAAGATTGGGGGTGGTCAACGGAAAGACGGGGTTCATATCGACGCCAATATCGCTTGGTTTTGATGAAGACGATCTATTTGTTGCGCAACGCCGTTCGGCAATGGTGAATCGTATCTATTACGATCCGGAAATACGTTATCGCCCATGGCGTCATGCCGACAACACCGAATGGGCCGAAGCAGCACCTGATGCTGCGTATTGGAATCCAATGCGCCCAGGTGCCGGGGCAGAAAATCTGGCTGCAATAGGTGCCGGGTCAGAAAATCTGACTGTGCGTCATACAACTACTGGCTATTGGTATAACGATAAGTCGCTTGCCAAGCATAGTATCGGCACTGTATCGCAGCAAAGCTATTATCTCGGCACCTATTATGTTCTCAAATATACCGTGGATGAAAAAACCGGGGTGCGGACTTATGCCGACCCGTCGAAAATAGAGTCGTTCACGCGCTACGTAATTTCAAACGAGAATCCTGAAAGTCCCAAGACTTTCCCTAAAGGTGCTGCCCGCGACGACTGTGCTGCGAGTTATTGCACTTATGACGAGGAAATCAAGAACTTTGCCAATTGGTTTGTCTATTATCGTTCACGATATCTGCTTGCGCGCGGTGCAACTGGCGCAGCTCTCGCAGCGCAAGCAGACAATTCTGTCAGGATCGGTTATGCCGATGTGGTTCCGCCCTGGAATGATTCGGGTAAAAGGAACATCGATGGTGTCGTCACGCCCTATATCAAGGCGGGAATACGTTCATTTTCCGGGAGCGATCGGGTTGACTTCTTCGATCGCTTATATAACGCAAAAACCGAAGATAATATTACGGCAACCCAGACTCGTGAGTCGCTCGACTATATTGGCAAATATTTCGAGAGAACTGGAGCTGGTAGTCCATGGACAAACAATCCAGCCGGTGCCGATCAAGACAGTGTCAAGACGCTTTCTTGCCGTCGTTCTTACAGCCTGATCGTATCCGACGGGATGTGGAATCGGGCCGGTGCAGTTGGGGATGCCACTGGAAACATCGACGGTACGGACGGCCCGTCGATCAAGCGTGAAAGCGACGGCAAGGTTCGGCAATACATCGCGGCCAAGCCCTACGCCGACAGCTATTCAGGCACTTTGTCGGATATCGCGATGTATTACTGGAATCGCGATCTGCAACCCGATATTGCAAACAATGTCCAGGATTCAAGCGATAACATCGCTTTCTGGCAGCATCTCTCAAATTATGTCGTTGGCTTGGGGGTTGATGGCTATCTCAACCCTTCGAGCGATCTGCCGTATATTTATTCAGGCGATAAAGTTTGGGCCAGCCCTTATCTCAGCGCCGAAAATCAGAATACCGAGCCATCGCTGGATCCGGCCGCGGTAATCGATGACATGTGGCACGCGGCAGTCAACAGTCGCGGGAAATATTTCTCAGCCAAGAACTACACCGACCTTTCCAAATCCCTGACTCAGGCGCTGAGCGAGATCAGTATCAGCGCAGGTACAACAGGTGGCTCGATGACAGAGTCTGCCATCTATACCAACGATAGCGGGGTGATGTATTCCAGCTATGCGCCGACAAACTGGGCGGGAGACCTTCGCTATTCAACAGCCCAAGACGGGAAGGAGTCGGTCTATTGGGTTGCGTCGAAGCGGGTTCCTATACCGAAATCGCGCTCGATATTCACCAAAGATGCTAATGGTTCAACGGTCGCATTCTTGTGGGATGACTTGTCTGATTCTCAGCAATCGGCGCTGGGTGGTGACAAGGGTATTGTCGACTATCTTCGCGGCGATACGACATGGGAGGTCCGCAATCGTCCAGCAACTCTCGCCGTCAGCGATTCAAAATATGCGCAATATCGTTTCCGGACTCGCGAAACAAAAGTCGATGATGAAACAAAAGTCACGTACGACAATGTACTTGGGGATATTTTGGGGAGTAATGCCGTTTTGATCGGACCATCCGACGATTATGCCTACGACGCCTTGCCAGACACGATCGATGGTCATTCATCCTATCTGGAGGCGCGTGCGGGCTTTAAAAAGCGCACCCCAGTGGTTTTCGTGGGGGCGAACGACGGCATGTTGCACGCTTTCAATTCCCTGGCGAGCAAAGAAGGTGGCGCAGAGGTGTTCGCTTATATCCCGCGGTCGGTTCTGGGTGGGCTCAAATCCTATGCGAGTCCGAATTACGTTCATAGAATGTTCGTCGACGGGCCGTTGGAACCGAGCGATGCCTATTTGACGGTAGGCGACAAGGCTGAATGGCGTACGGTGCTGCTGGGCAGTACGGGGGCTGGTGGTCGGGCAATCTTTGCCTTGGATGTCACCAAGCCTAGCGCGATGACAAAGAATTCGGTGCTGTGGGAGCACGATTCCAGCGAAACCGATTTCAAAGAATTGGGTTACACCTTGTCGGCGCCCCGCATTGGGGTGGTTCAGACGAGTTCCGGTGGTCAATGGGTTGCAGTGGTTCCCAACGGGTACGAAAGCGCTAGTCACACGGCGCAGCTTTTCATTCTCGATTTGCAAGATGGGCATGTACTCAAGCGTATCGATACCGGCGTCGGAAGCGAGAATTCTCCCAATGGATTGGGTTCGGTCGAGGTCAGGGTCGACGAGCAGCGCAGAATCGTTGCCGCTTATGCCGGCGACAAGTTGGGCAATTTGTGGAAGTTCGATCTCTCCGACGTCGACATGTCGAAATGGTCGGTCAGTGGTGGATCCCAGCCTTTGTTCAAGGCGAAGGTTGGAAGCGGCGGTTCGGCAATTGCCCAGCCGATCACTGCCAGGCCATCATTGTGGCGTCTCGATTCCGGTCAGGTCATGGTGGTGTTCGGGACCGGCAAGTTCTTTGAAACCGATGACGACTCGACTTCGCTGCCCGTCAGTCAGACGATTTACGCCGTCGCAGAACCTGCGACTGAACGCGGTCTGCTTCGCTCCGATTTGCAGGCATTGACCAGCTCCAAGGTCTACGATTCATCTGGCATTACCAGTTCCGAGCATCTGACTGGGGTTCAGATTACTGGATCGAAGGTCGATCTTACGGTGAAAAAGGGTTGGTATCTGGATATCGCAAATCTGGCGGGCGAGCGGGTGCTGGCCCAGGCAAACGTTATCGGTGGAATTGTGTATCTGACTTCGTTTGCCCCTTCGTCCGGCTATTGTGAGTTCGGTGGCTCGTCCATTCTGTATGCATTGAATCTTGCCGATGGATCGCAAACCGCCATTCCACAATTCGACAATTCATCCATCGATGCGAGCAGTGCCGCCGATTGCGAAAACGGCAAGTGCCTGAGTGGCCTGAAAATAGAAGGCACGACCAGTGCGCTGAATTATCTTCTGCGGGCGACTGTAGGCAACACGATCGGCGTAACTGCGCTGGGACGAAGCATCAGTCAGAATTTGATCAACAAATCCCTGGGTGGAAGCGTGCGTTACTGGCGCGGCAACTGGCGCGAGATTACGCAATGATTCGGAAAGCAATTCGAAGTCGTGATTCGATCCACGGTGTCACGCTGATGGAACTTGTAGTGGTAATGGCAATCATCGGCGTGCTTTCGGCGATTGCCATACCTCAATATACAAAGTACGTGCAGCGTGGCAATCGTGTTGCAGCGCGCGGCCAATTGCTTGCCGTGGCCCAGTACCTCGAACGCATCCATACCCAGACATTCAGTTATGGTGCGTCGGCGAGCGAATACACGAGCTATCTGTCCAATGTAAATGCCGATTCTGGATTGGTCGGCAAATACACGATTTCGGTCGAATTGTCCGAAACTGCATTCACGCTGAGCGCCACGCCAAACGATCCGGGGCCGAATGCCAGCGACGAATGCGGCACGCTCACCGTCGACCATCGCGGCGTCAAGGGCAACAGCGACGGCAGCTACAACACCTGCTGGGGGCGGTGAGTGCGGGGCCGGGCTGATCGCCCGGCCTTCTACAATCGCGGGATGACCGAAACCGCAGCTCTCGCCCCGTCTTCCGCCGATGCGCCCGTCGCGCCGGCCGCCCGCTTCGTGCACCTGCGCGTGCATACCGAGTACTCGATCACCGACGGTATCGTCCGGGTCGACGACATGGTGGCCAAGGCCGCCGCCGACCGCCAGCCAGCGCTGGCGATGACCGATGCCGGCAACCTGTTCGGCCTGGTCAAGTTCTACAAGGAAGCGCGCGGCAAGGGGGTCAAGCCGATCTGCGGCTGCGACGTGACCCTCGCCAATCCGGCCGATCCCGAGCACCCCTTCGATCTTCTGCTGCTGGTGCAGAACCGCGCCGGCTATTTGCGGCTTTGCGAACTGCTGTCGCGCGCCTGGCTGACCAATCAGGTGCGTGGCCGACCCGAGCTGATGGAGTCATGGCTCGACGACGGCACCGATGGCCTGATTGCGCTGTCGGGCGCGGCGCAGGGCGAGATCGGTTGCCTGCTCGCCCAAGGCAATGCGGCGGGCGCCCGCGCAGCGGCGCAGCGACTGGCGGCGCGCTTTCCGGATCGCTTCTACATCGAGCTGCAACGCAGTTCACATCCCGAACAGCAGCGTCATGTGCCCGAGGCGGCGCGGCTGGCGGCAGAGCTGGGCCTGCCGATCGTCGCGACCCATCCGGTGCAGTTTCTTGAGCCGGACGATTTCATCGCCCATGAAGCGCGCTATTGCGTGGCGGCCGGCGAGCGGCTGAACAACACGCGCCGACCCAAGCCGTTTACCCAGGACCAGTACCTGCGCTCGCAGGACGAGATGGCGGCGCTGTTCGCCGACCTGCCGGCGGCGCTGGAAAACACGCTCGAAATCGCGCGCCGGTGCAGCCTGCAACTGGAACTGGGCAAGCCCAAGCTGCCGCAATTCCCCACGCCCGACGGCTACACGCTCGACGACTGGCTGGTGCATCTGTCGAAGGAAGGGCTGGAGAAGCGCCTCGCGGTGCTGTTCCCGGATGAAGCGGAACGCGCGGCGCGCCGGCCCGAGTACTTCGCGCGGCTGGAATTCGAGTGCGGAACCATCATCAAGATGGGCTTCCCCGGCTACTTCCTGATCGTGGCCGACTTCATCAACTGGGCCAAGAACAACGGCGTGCCGGTGGGCCCGGGGCGCGGTTCGGGCGCGGGTTCGCTGGTGGCCTATGTGCTCGGCATCACCGACCTCGATCCGCTGCGCTACAACCTGCTGTTTGAGCGCTTCCTGAACCCAGAGCGCGTCTCGATGCCCGACTTCGACATCGACTTCTGTCAGGACGGGCGCGAGCGCGTGATCGAGTACGTGCGCGACAAGTACGGCGCCGAGTCGGTGTCGCAGATCGCCACCTTCGGCACGATGGCCGCCAAGGCTGCGTTGCGCGACGTGGGCCGGGTGCTCGACATGGGCTACGGCTATGTCGACAGCATCGCCAAGCTGGTGCCGGCGCCGCCGGGCAAGACGGTCACCATCCGCAAGCGCACCAATCCCAAGGACGAGAAGACGATCTACGCACGCGAGGTCGAGCCGCAGATCGAGGAGCGCGAGAAGAACGAAGAGGAAGTGGCGACGCTGCTTGACCTCGCGGCGCGGGTCGAGGGCATCACCCGCAACATCGGCATGCACGCGGGTGGCGTGCTGATCGCGCCAGGCAAGCTCACCGACTTCTGCCCGCTGTATGTGCAGGAAGGCTCGAACGTCGTCTCGCAGTACGACAAGGACGATGTCGAGGCCGTGGGCCTGGTGAAGTTCGACTTCTTGGGTCTGACGACGCTGACCATCCTCGACTGGGCGGTGCGCTACATCCACCGCCGGCCGGGCCATGAGCAGTTCGATCTGAGCCAGACGCCGCTCGACGACGCAGGCGCCTTCGAGGTGCTGAAGACGGCCAATACCGTGGCCGTGTTCCAGCTGGAAAGCCGCGGCATGCAGGACATGCTCATCAAGGCGCGGCCCGACAAGTTCGAGGACATCATCGCGCTGGTGGCGCTGTACCGGCCGGGCCCGATGGACCTGATCCCGAGCTTCTGCGACCGCAAGCACGGCCGCGAGCGGGTCGAGTACCCCGATCCGCGCGTCGAAAGCATCCTCTCCGAGACCTACGGAATCATGGTCTACCAGGAGCAGGTGATGCAGATGGCGCAGATCATCGGCGGCTATTCGCTTGGTGGCGCCGACCTGCTGCGCCGCGCAATGGGCAAGAAGAAGGCCGAGGAAATGGCCCAGCACCGCGCCTTGTTTGCGGCGGGTGCGGCCAAGAACGGCATCACCGAACCGAAGGCGAACGAGATGTTCGACCTGATGGAAAAGTTTGCCGGCTACGGCTTCAACAAGTCGCATGCGGCGGCCTATGCGCTGCTCTCGTACTACACGGCCTATCTGAAGAAGCATTTTCCGGCCGAGTTCTACGCGGGCAACATGAGCTGCGCGATGGACGACACCGACAAGATCAAGATCCTGTGGTCGGACGCCACGCGCAACAACGGGCTCAAGGTGCTCGGCCCCGACGTGAACCTGTCGGCCTACCGCTTCGAGCCGACCGACGAGAACACCATCCGCTACGGGCTCGGCGCCATCAAGGGCACGGGCGAGGGCGCCATCCTCAACATCCTCGAAGCGCGCAAGGCCGGGCCGTTCACCTCGCTGTTCGACTTTGTGCTGCGCGTGGACAAGCGCTCGGTCAACCGCCGCACGATCGAGGCGCTGATCCGCGCCGGCGCCTTCGACAGCATCACGCCCGACCGCGCCTCCCTGCTCGCCTCGGTGCAGCTGGCGATGGATTTCGGCGAGCAGCGTGCCGCGTCGGCGAGCCAGAACAGCCTGTTCGGCGACGACGACGTGGTGGAAGGCGAACCGCCGCTCGTGCCCTGCGAGCCGTGGTCGCTGCACCAGCTGCTCACCGAGGAGAAGACCGTGTTCGGCTTCTCGCTGTCGGGCCATCTGTTCGACGCCTGGGCCGGCGAGGTGCGGCGGTTTGCGCGCACCTGGCTCGATCAGGTGCGGCCGTCGCGCGAGCAGCAGACGCTGGCCGGCGTGATCTCGGGCGTGCGCATCATGATGGGCCGGCGCGGGCGCATGGCTATCGTCGCCATCGACGACGGCCGGGCGCAGCAGGAAATCATGGTCACGGGCGAGAACCTCGACACCTACCGCAATGTGCTGGTCGAGGACGCGCTCATCGTGGTCACCGGCGTCGTGCGCTCTGACGAGTTCTCGGGCGGCGTGCGCATCATGGTCGACAGCATCGAGACGCTGGCGGCGGCGCGCGCGCGCCATGCCAAGCATCTGCGGCTGGTGGTCGAGCAGCCGCAGGACGGCGCCATCGAGCGCGCGAATGAATTCCTCGGCCGGCTGGAGCCGCTGCCGTCGATGGGCGTGCCGGTGCAGATCGAGGTGCGCAACGGCAGCTGGAGCGGCGTGCTCAAGCTGCCGCCCGACAAGCGCGTGCTGTGCGACGACATCGAGATCAAGCAGCTCGCCCAGGCTGCCAGCGCGCGCGAATGGCAGCTCGTCTACTGAGGCGCGCCGCCGCGAATGCCAGCCCGTCACCGGGCTCACCACAGGATTCCAATGTCTGAAAAGCAAGAGGCGGCCGACGGTCGCAAGCTGTACTTCCGCCTGCTGGCCTATACGCGGCCCTATCGTCCGGCCTTTCTGGGCGCGGTGGCCTGCATGGTCGTGGCCGGCGGCATGGAATGGATGATTCCGCGCGGTCTGCAATTGCTGCTGGAGCGCGGCTTTTCTGGCGAATGGCGCTATGTGTGGCTTGGGCCGCTGGCGCTGATCGCGCTGGCCTTTATGCGCGGCGGCTCCAATTTCGGGTCGAGCTACTTGATGGAGTACGTGGGCAATCGCGTGCTGCAGGACCTGCGGCGCGACATGTTCGCGCGCCTGATCCGGCTGCCGGTCAGCTATCTCGATAGCCACGGCAGCGCCTGGGTCATCAGCCGCATCACCAACGATGTGGGCAATGTGGGCCAGGCGGCGACCGGCGCGGTGATCGTGATGATCCGCGACAGCATCATGATTTCCGGGCTGATCGCCTATCTGCTCTATCTCAACTGGCAGCTGACGCTGGTGGTGATGGTGATCGCGCCGGTGGTGAGCTATGTGGGCAAGCTCACGCGGCGCCGGCTGCGCGCGATGGGCCGGCTGAGCCAGGAGTCGAACCGCGAGATGCTGGGCGTGCTGCAGGAAGCGATCGAGGGCCAGAAGGTGGTCAAGATCTACGGCGGCCAGGGCTATGAGAGCGGGCGCTTCGACCGCACCAATGCGGCGCTGCGCGGCTATGCGATGCGGGCATCGGTGGCCTCGTCGGCGCAGGGCGCGGTGTCGCAGTTTGTCGCGGCAATCGCGCTGGCCATCGTGGTCGGCATCGTGATCTGGCAGGGCACGGTCACGCAGCAGACCTCGGCGGCGTTCGCGTCCTTCATGACGGCGATGATGATGCTGCTGGCACCGATGAAGCGCCTGACCGACGTGAACTCGCAGTTGCAGCGCGGGATCATCGCGGCCGAAAGCGTGTTCACGCTGCTCGATACCGAAGCCGAGCCCGATACCGGCGCGCGCAGGCTGACCGGGGCCAGGGGCGCCATCGAGTTCGACCATGTGACGCTGCAATACGAGCAGGCCGACCGGCCCTCGCTCAACGACGTGTCGGTGCGCATCGCGGCCGGCGAGGCGGTGGCGCTGGTGGGCGCGTCGGGCGGCGGCAAGACTTCGTTTGCCAATCTGGTGCCGCGCTTCTACCGGCCGACCTCGGGCCGGATCCTGCTCGACGGCGTGCCGCTCGACGAGCTTGAGCTGGCCAGCCTGCGCGAGCAGATCGCGATGGTCAGCCAGGACGTGGTGCTGTTCAACGACACGCTCGCGGCCAACATCGCCTATGGCGGCAAGCGCGATGCGAGCCGGGCCGAGATCGAGGACGCGGGCCGCGCTGCGCATCTCGACGACTTCATCCGCTCGCTGCCGGCCGGCTACGACACCGAGATCGGCGAGAACGGCGTGCGGCTGTCGGGCGGCCAGCGCCAACGGCTGGCCATCGCGCGCGCGCTGCTCAAGGACGCGCCGGTGCTCATCCTCGACGAGGCCACGTCGGCGCTCGACTCGGAAAGCGAGCGCCATGTGCAGGCGGCGCTGGAGCGGCTGATGCAGGGCCGCACCACGCTCGTGATCGCGCACCGGCTCAGCACCATCGAGAAGGTGGATCGCATCGTGGTGCTGGATCAGGGCCGCGTGGCCGAGGTCGGCACGCATGCCGAGCTGATGGCGCGCGACGGCATCTACGCCGGGCTGTACCGCATCCAGTACTCGGTCGAGGCGCGCGGCGGCGCATCGGTCGCGCTCTGATCGACGGCGGCGAGGCTGGCCAGGAAGGCGGCCACGACCGCCGTCGGCGCCGACGTGGTCACGCTGTGCATGCGGTGCGGCGCGACCATGCGCCAGCCCGGCTCGATCGGCTTGAAGAAGACCGCGCAGCCCGGCTTGTCGTAGGCCAGCGCCACATGCATCAGGCCGCCGTCGGGGCCGAGAAAGGCGTCGCAGCCGTGGATGACGGCGGCGGTGCTGGCGATGTCGAGCCGGTCGATCAGGTCGCGGCAATGGCGGGCGCGCCAGTCGCCGTCGGGCAGGGTGTCGGCATCGGCGCGCGCATTGCCAAGGCCGAGCAGATGGAAGCGCGGCGGCGGCAGGCTGGCCGGCCAGGCCGCGATCAGCGCCGGCAATAGCACGGCCCAGTCGGCGATGCGGCGGCGCGGATCGCGGGCGCCGAGCGCGACGGCGATCTCGGTGCGCGGACCGTCGCCGGGCTCGGCCTCGATGCGGACCGCCGGCGGCGCGAGCCAGGGCGGCCGGATCGGCGCGCTGCGGCCGAACAGCAGATTGACCCGGCCCTGGGCGAATGCCGGCCGGTTCAGGCATTCGCCGCGCAGGTCGCCAATGACGCCGGCATAGGGCACGCGCGGGTAATGCGTGCGCAGCCAGACGAAGACGCGGGTGTTGTAGTCCTGGACCAGGATCAGGTCGTAGTTGCCGCGGCTGCACTGGGCCGGATCGGTGAACACCTGGCCAAAGCGCGGATCGTGGGCATAGAGCGGCGCGAGGCCGGGGCTCAGGCAGAGATCGACGGTGACGCCGTCGGGCATGCAGTCGCGCGCGGCCAGGTCCATGACCGAGTCGCCGAGCGTGGTCCAGCCGTACATCCACAGCATCCGGCGCACCGGCTGGGTCACGCGGGCGCGGCGCCAGCGCACATGGCCGGTGAGCACTTCGGCCAGGTCGCGCAGAAACAGCCGCCGCACGATGCTGGCGCGGCTGCGCCAGGGCAGCGCGCGGAACTCGGCATGCAGCTCGCCATCCACGTCGCGATCGCACACGGGCGCCCACAGTCGTCGCAGATAGTTGAGTTGCATGGCGTTGGCGAGGAGGAGAGGGGCGCGCAATGCTGGCACGGCAAGGCTTCGGCTTTGCTGCCGGCGGGCAGCGGCGAGCCTACCGCCCGGCGTCGTGTCAGGGCCCGGGTTCGTCGATGAGCGGCTGGCCGGCGCGCTGGATCTCGCGCAGCTTGAGATGCTTGTAGTAGCTGGTCTCGGCATTGACCACGGCGACCATGAAGCCCTCGGCGCCGTCGAGAAAGCCGAGCTTGAACACATAGGTGCGCGCAAACGCCCACAGCCCGTGGCGGATCGCGCCGCCGAGCGAGCCGCGCTTGCCGCGCTCGTGCAGGTCGACCGCGCTGCCCGAGGAGTAGCGGTTCATCTTCTCCAGCACGCTGGCGAGGTCGCGGTAGCTGTAGTGCGTCATCGGCGCGGCCAGGTGGCCGACCGGCTTGTCGGTGGCGAGATTGGCGTGGATGACGTGGGTGGTGAAGCGCGCGCTGCCGCGCTTGAACAGCCGGCGCGTGCGGTCGGGCCACCAGCCGGAATGCTTCATGAAGCGCTTGACGAACAGCGAGCGGCGCGGCACGTCGAACACCTCGAAGCGGCCGGCGGCGATGGCGGCGCGGATCTCGGTGGCCAGCGCCGGCGTGATGCGCTCGTCGGCATCGAGCGAGTAGATCCAGTCGCCGGTCGCGGCGTCGATGGCGCGGTTCTGCTGCGGGCCGTAGCCGGGCCAGTCGGTCGCGAGCACGCGGGCGCCGGCGGCGCGGGCGAGGTCGGCAGTGGCGTCGGTGCTGCCGCTGTCGAGCACCAGCACTTCATCGGCAAAGGCGGCGCTGCGCACCGCGTCGGCGATGTTGGCCGCCTCGTTGCGGGCGGCGATCACGACACTCAGCGTGGGCATGGTGGTGGGGCTTTCGGAAGTACGGTGGCGGCCAGCAGGCGGCGCGCGGCGGCCAGGATGCTGGCGGCGTCGATGTTGTCGACCGGCACCTGACCGCTGCCGTCGGCGGCGGGCGGCGCGATGAGCAGTTCGAGCGCCGGGCAGTCGGGCGTCCAGCGCGCGAGGTTGTCGGGCTGGGGCTGGTACAGCGCCACCAGCGGCCGGCGCAGCAGCGCGGCAATGTGGGCGATGGAGGTGTCGGGCGAGATCACCAGATCGGCCGCGCCGATGACGGCGGCCGATTCTCGGATGTCGGTCGGCGCGAGCAGCCGGGCGCCGGCCGGCAGCAGCGGCTGCACCGCGGCGCGCCAGCCGTCGTTGCCGGGCGCCAGCAGGATGACGACTTCGCCGTCGGCGACCAGCGCGCTGGCCAGCTCGGCGCAGCGGCCGGGCGACAGGCTGCGCAGCGGGCTCGCGCCAAACGGGTTGATCGCGATGCGCGGTCCCGCGCCGGCAAAGGCGTCGGCAGCGAAGGCGCGGGCGCTGGCCGGCAGCGGCCAGTCGAAGCGCCAGTCGGCCGCCTCGATGCCAAACCGGCGCAGGAAGGCGCGGTAGCGCTCGACCACGCGGCCATCCTCGGGCAGATCGAGCCGCTGGAACTGGTTGAAGGCCGGGCCGGCGCCCTTGAGATTGATCGGCGCGCCGAGCACGCGCATGAACAGCAGATCGCTCCAGCGCGCGCGGTCGTTCAGCTCGATGCAGTACTGCGCGCCCAGCCGGCGCAGCGCCAGCGCGGCGCGCAGCACATCGAGCGGATGGCGCCGGCGGCAGACCACGACCCGATCGACGCCGGGCAGATCGGCATAGAGCGCCTGCTGCCCGGGCGCGACCACCACCGCAATCTGGCAGCCGTGGCGGCGCTTGAGCTCGCCATAGAGAAAGCCCGAGACGACGAAATCGCCGAGCTTGCCGTCCCAGCGCAGGAACACCATCGGCCCGCCCGGCGTGCCGAGCCCGGCCGGCCGCGCCGGCACCCACCACAGCGCCCGCGCCAGCGCGATGCGCAGCGGCAGCAGCTGGCGCTTGAGCCAGGTCTGGCGCCGCTGGCGCGCCACCGCATCGGCCGGCAGGCCGGTGGCGGCCGCCGCCAGTTCGGCTTCACGCCGCGCCACCAGCGCCATCAGCCAGGTCAGCGTCAGCGCATGGAAGGCGGCGTTCATCGTCACCGCCAGCATCGATTCGGTCAGCCCGAACACGAGGTAGCAGGCGCAGACCAGCAGCCCGCTGCGACCGGCGCCGCTCAGCAGCGCATCGCGCTGGCGCGCCGCGCGCAGGAACAGCGCGCCCGGCACCAGATACAGCCCGAGCAGCACCAGCAGGCCGACCGCGCCGGTCTCGGCAAAGTGGTTGAGGAAGTCGTTGTGCGCATGACGCTTGTTGGTCAGCGCCGGATCGAGCAGCCCGGCCTGCGCGTAGTCGGCCAGCGTGGGCTGGAAGCGCCCGCGCCCCACGCCGAAGAACGGATGCTCGGCGCCCATGCGCAGCGCCGCGCGCCACAGCGCCAGCCGGATGCCGGTCGAGGTATCGGCATTGCCCTTCTCCAGCTCGGTGAAGTCGGACTGAATCATTTCCACGCGGTGCCGAACGATGTCGTTGCCCAGATAGGCGCCGGCACCGGCCAGCAGCGCCAGCAGAAACAGCGGCAGCGTGATCCAGCCGCCGCGCGACTCGGACAGCAGCGAGGCATACAGCGCCGCCGCGAGCGCGACGCTGCCGAACAGCCAGCGCCCGGCGCGCGGCCGCGCCTCCCACTGGCTGGCCAGCAGCGCCACATAGCCAAGCACCAGCGCCATGTTCCCGAACGGAATCGCGTTGACGAAGGGCAGGGTGCCGCGCTCCAGCTTGAGCAGATGCAGGCCGATCCAGGCCGCGCCGGCGGCACCGATGGCACCGAGGCCGAAGCTCCAGGCCGGCAGTTGCAGCCGGCGCGAATCGATGCCGGCGATGAAGCCGAAGGCGCCGGCCGCGAGCAGATAGCGCACCGTCGTGTCGAGCGCGGCGCCGTTGTGATCGCTGGCCGCGAGCAGCCGCGCGACCGTGAGCAGCGGATAGGCCGCAAGCGCCGCCACGAACCAGCGATAGCGCCGGTCGATGGCCGGCAGCGCCGCCCGCCGCCGGCGCGTGAGCGCATGCGCGATGGCCAGCAGCACCAGCGCGAACAGGCAGGCATTGCTGCTGTGGCGCACGGTCAGCACCAGCGCGGGATAGAGGGCGAGCGCGAGCAGCGCCGCGTTTTTCAGATTGAAGCCGGCAGGCATGGCAGGGCGAGCTGGAGCAGGGCAGCGAGATGGCGGTCGATGTCGGGGTCGTAGTCGACGAAGTGCCGGGCCGGATCGGCGAGCCGATGGCGGCCGGCGCGGGCGCGTTCGACCGCGCTGGCGATGACGGCGGCAAGGCTGGCCGGATCGGCGCGGTCGAAGGTCAGGCAGGCGTCATCGTCGAGCACTTCGGTGCAGGCGATATTGCTGGCCAGCACGGTGGGCGTGCCGCACAGCACCGACTCGATGCCGACCAGCCCGAACGGCTCATAGGTGGAGGCGAGCAGGCTGTAGTCGGCGGCGCGGTAGAGCTTCTCGATGTCGCGCCGGTAGCCGAGGCTGGCGAGGTTGCGGCCGGGCCGGTCGACATCGCGGCCGACCACCGCCAGCAGCACCGGCAATTCCGTGTGCTCAAAGAAGGCACGCAGCAGCGGCAGGCCCTTGCGCTTGTGGCTCGACGACGGAAACAGGAACACCACCTGATCGTCGCGCCAGCCCAGCTCGCGGCGCAGCTCGGCGCGCTCGGCCGGCGCGGGCGGCGCAAACAGCCGCGTGTCGACCGGCGGATGCAGCACGCGCAGCCGGTCGTCGGCCACGCCGTAGAGCGTGCGCAGCTCGGTGGCCATGAGCCGCGAATGCGCGACCACGTAGCGCGCGCCGTCGTAATGCTGCTGTTCGAGCCGCGCCTGGAGCCAGTCGGACGGAGTGCCGAAGCGGCCCTCGGCGCGCAGATAGCCGCGATGCGTGCCGCCGCAGATGGCCAGATCGGCGCCGCGCGTGCGGTTGCAGCCGATCACCGCGTCGAGCCCGAGCTGCGCCTTGTGCCGCACGAGGCTGCGCGAATAGAAGACGTCGCGCAGCTTGCCCGGCACCGGCGGCGCGATGCGCACCGGATGGACCAGCGCGTACTCGGGCACGCTCGTGTCGAACTTGCGCGCGAAGAACCACGGCACCTCGCCGCGGCGCGCAAGCGCGCGCACCAGGTCCATCGCATAGCGCTCGAAGCCGCCGCTCGGGCGCAGCGCATTGCAGGAGATGCCGATCTTCATGCGGGCTCGCGGCGGCACATCACATCAGGATGATGTCGTACTGCTCCTGCGAATACAGCGCCTCGACCGCCAGCGACACCGGCTTGCCGATGAAGTCGCCGAGCGCTGCGAGGTTCTGCGACTCCTCTTCGAGGAACAGGTCGATCACGCCCTGGCTCGCGAGGATGCGGAACTCCTTGGGATTGAACTGCCGCGCCTCGCGCAGGATCTCGCGCAGGATTTCGTAGCAGACGGTGCGCGGCGTCTTCACTTCGCCGCGACCGGCGCAGGTGGGGCAGGGCTCGCAGAGCATGTGGGCCAGCGATTCGCGCGTGCGCTTGCGCGTGAGCTCGACCAGGCCCAGCTGCGAGAAGCCGTTGACCGTGGTGCGCACCCGGTCGCGCGCCAGCGCCTTGCGCAGCTCGCCGATGACCGAATCGCGATGCTCGGCGCCCTGCATGTCGATGAAGTCGACGATGATGATTCCGCCCAGATTGCGCAGCCGCAGCTGGCGCGCGATGGACTGGGCCGCCTCCAGATTGGTCTTGAAGATCGTGTCGTCGAACGAGCGCACACCCACGTAGCCGCCGGTGTTCACGTCAATGGTCGTCATCGCCTCGGTCTGGTCGATGATGAGATAGCCGCCCGACTTCAGGTCCACTCGGCGGCCGAGCGCCTTCTCGATCTCCTCGTCGATGCCGTACACGTCGAACAGCGGCCGCTCGCCGCGGTAGTGCACCAGCTTGTCGACGAGGCCCGGCGTGAACTCGTTGCCGAACTCGGTCATCTGCTGGAAGTTCCAGCGCGAGTCCACCTGGATCGACACCGTGGCGTCGTTGGCGATGTCGCGCAGCACGCGTTGCGTGAGGCTCAGATCCTGATACAGCAGCGCCGGCGCGGCCTGGGTCTGCACGCCGGCGGTGATGCCGAGCCAGGTCTTGCGCAGGAAGGCGATGTCGGCCGCCAGCTCGGCGTCGCTCGCATCCTCGGCCTGGGTACGCACGATGAAACCGCCGTTGTCGGGCTGGCCGTTGGCGCCGCGCGCCTCGGCTGCAAGCTTTTGCACCCGCTCGCGCAGCGCGCTGCGCTCGGCCTCGTTGCCGATCTTCTGCGAGATGCCGATGTGCGGGTCCTGCGGCAGATAGACCAGCATCCGCCCGGCGATCGACAGCTGGGTCGACAGCCGCGCGCCCTTGCTGCCGATCGGGTCCTTGATGACCTGCACCAGCAGGCTCTGGCCTTCGTGCAGGATTTTCTCGATGGGTTTCAGCGGCTCGTCATGCCGGCCGCTGCGCGCCGTGCCGAGCTTGTCGATGAAGATGTCGGCCACATGCAGAAACGCCGCGCGCTCCAGCCCGATGTCGATGAACGCGCTCTGCATGCCGGGCAGCACGCGCTGCACCCGGCCCAGGTACAGATTGCCGACCAGCCCGCGCTCGGCGCCGCGCTCCACATGCAGTTCCTGCACCGAACCCTGGATGACGATGGCGACCCGGGTTTCGTAGGGCGTGACGTTGATGAGGATGTCTTCGGCGTTGGGCTTCATGCGGGCGTGTCGAGGTTGGGGGCGGCAATCCCGAAGTCGCGCAGCAGGGTCGCTGTCTCGTGCAGGGGCAGACCCATGATGCCCGAATGGCTGCCCCGGATCGTCGCGACCCAGGCCGCCATCCGGCCCTGGATCGCGTAGGCGCCGGCCTTGCCGCGCGGCTCGCCACTGGCCACATAGGCGCGGATCTGCGCCGGCGTCATTGGCGCGATGGCGACCGTCGACACGCTCAGCGCGGCGCGCTGCCTGCGCGCGCTCACGATGCAGACGGCGGTCAGCACGCGATGCGTGCGGCCGGCGAGCCGCGTGAGCATCTCGACCGCATGCGCATCGGATTCGGGCTTGCCGAAGATGTCGCGGCCCAGCGCCACCGTGGTGTCGGCGCAGAGCACCGGGCGCGCTTCCAGCCCGCGCGCCTTCATGCGGGCCAAGGCCGACCCGGCCTTCAGCGCGGTCACGCGCTGCACATAGCTGGCGGGCGCCTCGCGGCCGAGCATGGCTTCGAGTTCTTCGAGCGCATGGGCTTCGGCGGCGTCGGCCGGCAGCAGCGTGTCGAAGCCGATGCCGATCTGGTGCAGCAATTCCTGGCGGCGCGGGCTTTGCGAAGCGAGCCAGATTCGGCCTTGAGTGCGCGGCTTGGGCATGGGCATGCCGCGCGATCAGGCGCGGTGATAGGGATGGTTGTTGAGGATGGACCAGGCGCGGTAGAGCTGCTCGGCGAGCAGCACGCGGACCATGCCGTGCGGCAGCGTCAGGCTGCTCAGGCGGATCAGCATCGAGGCTTCGGCCTTGAGCGCCGGATCGAGCCCGTCGGCGCCGCCCACCACGAATGCGGCGTCGCGGCCTTCGCGGCGCCAGCCTTCGAGCTGCTCGCTGAGCGCGACGCTGGTCAGGTCACGGCCGCGCTCGTCGAGGCAGACGAGCAGCGCGCCGCGCGGAATGGCGGCGCGGATGCGCTCGGCCTCGATCGCCATCACGGTGGCGGCGGTCTTGGACGCGCCGCGCGGCTCGGGCTTGACTTCCTTGAGCGCGATGCGCATTTCGGGCGGCATGCGCTTCGCGTACTCGTCGAAGCCCTGATCGACCCAGCCCGGCATGCGCTGGCCGACGGCGGCGATGACGAGCTGCATGCCGCCTACTTCTTGCGGCCGCCCGTCTTCACGACGATGCGCTTGACGGGGCCGCCGGTCTTGGCCGCCGGCGCGCCGGTCTTGCGGGCGGCGGCGGTCTTGCGCGGCGCGGCGGCGCTGCTGGCGGCGGTCTTGCGGCCGGGGCCGGCCGTGGTGCTGCGGGCGGCGGGGCTGGCAGCGGTCTTGCGCGCGGTGCCGGCGGCAGTCTTGGCGCCGGCGGTCTTGCGGCTGGCCGTCTTGGCGGCGGTCTTGGCCGGCGCGGTCTTGCGCGCGGTCGACTTGGCGGCGGCGCTGCGGCCGGCCTTGTCGGCGCCGCGCACCGGCGTGTCGTCGTCGGCGTCGTCCTCGTCGAGCGCTTCCGGCTCGTCATCCTCGGTCGCGAAGCGCGCCTTGCGCGAGGCATCGGCGCGGTCGGCCGAAGCCTTGAGCCGCACCAGCTTGCCGCCCCACACCTCTTCGAGGTTGTAGTACTGGCGGATCGCCGGCTGCATGAGGTGCACGACCGCGTCGCCGCAATCGACCAGCACCCATTCGCCGGTTTCCTCGCCTTCCATGCTGACGACATCGCCGCCGGCCTTCTTCACTTCCTCGCGCACCGACATCGCGAGCGCGCGGGTCTGGCGGTTGGAGGTGCCGGTGGCGATGACGACGCGATCGAACAGCGAGGTGAGATGGGACGTGTTGAAGACGAGCACGTCCTGGGCCTTGACGTCTTCGAGCGCGTCGACGATGACGCGTTGCAGCTTTGTGATGTTCATTCAGCGAGTTTGGGTAAGCGGTAGAGCCGGTGCGCGTCGATGTAGTCGAGCACGTCGGGGGCGATCATAGCGGCGATGGAATGGCGATCTCCGGCGGCCAGCGCGGTGCGCAGCGCGGTCGCCGAAAGGTCGATGGCGGGCATCTCGAAGGACACCGTGCCGCCGGCCACGCCGGCGGGCAGGGTGCGCGGCGGCAGATGGTCGGCCGGCATGCCGGCACGGTCGGCCACCGCGATGTGGGCCAGCGCCGGCAACTCGTCGTAGCGATGCCAGCTCGGCAGGTTGCGAAACTGGTCGCTGCCGATCAGCAGCATCAATACGGCGTCGGGCCCGTAACGCCGTCGCAGCAGCGCGAGCGTGTCGGCGGTGTAGCTCGGGCCGGCGCGGTCGAGTTCGCAGCGCTCGACTTCGGCGCGCTCGCGCAATGCGGCCGGCGCCTGGGCGAGGGCAAGTTCCATCATCTTCAGCCGGTCCGGCGCCGGCGACACGCCGTGCTTCTGCCACGGGCTGCCCGAGACGACGAACAGCAGCCGGTCAAGCTGCAACCGGTCGAGCGCCGCGGCGGCCAGCGCCAGATGCGCGGCATGCGGCGGATCGAAGGTGCCGCCGAACACGCCGATGCGCGGCGCCGCAGTTCCGGCGCTCATGCGAGTTGCGCGCGTCCGGTCGCGCAGCGGATTGGGCCGGGAATGCAGTGCATCGAAGACGCGGTCGGGCAGGGTGGATCGGCGAAAAGGGTCGCGCAGGGTAACAGAGGGCTTCCGTCGCCTTGCGGGCCGTGCGTCGGCGCCGATGCGGGGCGCTGCGCGGCGTCGGCGACAATCCGCGTTTTCGTCCTGAAGTGAGCGGCTTCCATGCGCCAGATCGTCCTCGATACCGAAACCACCGGCCTCAATGCACGCAACGGCGACCGGGTGATCGAGATCGGCTGCATCGAGATCGACAACCGGCGCCTGACCGGGCGCAGCTTTCACCGCTACGTGAACCCGCAGCGCCCGAGCGATCCCGAGGCGCTGAAGGTGCACGGCCTCACCGAGGAATTCCTCGCCGACAAGCCGCTGTTCGCCGACGTGGCCGACGAGCTGATGGATTTCGTGGGGGGCGCCGAGATCGTCATCCACAACGCCGCGTTCGACGTGGGCTTCCTCGATGCGGAACTGGCGCGGCTCAAGCGCGGCAACTTCGGCGCGGCGGTGGCCGGCGTGATCGACACGCTGCACATCAGCCGCGAGCTCAATCCGGGCAAGCGCCACAACCTCGACACGCTGTGCGAGCGCTACGGCATCTCGAATGCGCATCGCGTGCTGCACGGCGCGCTGCTCGATGCCCAGCTGCTCGCCGAGGTCTATCTGGCGATGACGCGCGGTCAGGACGGCCTGCTCGTCGAGACTGCCGAAACCGCCGAAGCTGCGGCGGCCAGGGTCGATGTCTCGGGGCTGGTCTTCAAGGTGCTGCGTGCCAGCGACGAGGAGCGGGCGGCGCATCAGGCGGTGCTCAAGGGCATTGCAAAGGATTGCCGCGGTGAGGCTTTATGGACACAGGTCTTGCCAGAATGAAAATTGCCGCTATACTGCGTGGCTCTCTTCCGGGCGGTTAACTCAGCGGTAGAGTGCCACCTTCACACGGTGGAAGCCACTGGTTCGATCCCAGTACCGCCCACCAGATTCAGCACAACGCCCCGGCCAGCCACAAGCTCGCCGGGGCGTTGTCGTTTCCGGGCCGGTATCCCGCTGGCGTACCAGGGCGAATGGATACAATCGCCGACGAGTATGTCCCCCGAGGAGAAGACCATGTTCGAAGGCCAGGCCCTGCGGCTCACGGCAGTGGAAGACGGCATCGTCGAGCTGCGTTTCGATCGCCAGAAAGAGTTGGTCAACAAGTTCGATGCGCTCACGTTCGGCGATTTCCGACAGGCGCTTGCCGAGCTGGCGGCCTTGCCGGGCTTGCGCGGCGTGCTGGTGACGAGCGCCAAGGACGTGTTCATCGCCGGCGCCGACATCTTCGAATTCCTGCCGGTGTTCGCCCAGCCCGAGCCGCAGATCGCGGCCTGGATCGGCGAGTCCTGCGCGGTGTTCAACGCCTTCTCCGATCTGCCGGTGCCCATCGTCACCGCCATCAACGGCTTCGCGCTTGGCGGCGGGCTTGAGATGGCGCTGGCGAGCGATTTCCGCGTGATCGCCGAGACCGCCCAGATCGGTCTGCCCGAAACCACGCTCGGCATCATCCCGGGCTTTGGCGGCACGGCGCGCCTGCCGCGACTGGCCGGCGGCGCGGTGGCGCTCGACTGGATCACCTCGGGCGCGCCGCGCAAGGCCCGCGTGGCCTACGAGGCCGGCGTCGTCGATACCGTCGTCGCGCCCGACGCATTGCGCGCCGAGGCGCTCGCGCTACTCAAGAGCGCGATCGCCGGCGAGCTCGACTGGCGCGGCCGCCGCGCCACGGCGCATGCTGGCTTCGAGCTGGACGCGGCGCTGGTCGCGAGTGCGCGCGCCGGTCAGGCCCGGCTTGCGGCCCATGCGCCGGCGGCGTCGATCGCCATCGAGCTGCTGGTCGAGTCGGCCAGCCTCACGCGCGATGCCGCGATCCAGCGCGAGAACCTGGCCTTCGCGCGCGTGGCCCGCACGCCGGCGGCGGCGGCGCTGGTGGGCGTCTTCCTCGCCGATCAGGCGGTGCGCAAGAAGGCGCGCGCGCTCGCCAGGACCGGCAAGCCGGTCAAGCGCGTGGCGGTGATGGGCGCCGGCGCGATGGGCGGCGGCATCGCCTACGTCAATGCGCTGCGCGGCTTTCCGGTGGTGATGCAGGACATCGCGCAGAACAAGCTCGAACTCGGCCTGCGCGAGGTCGACCGGCTGCTGGCGCGGCAGGTCGCGGCCGGCAAGCTGTCGGCCGAGAAGGCGGCGACGGTGCGCGCCGCCATCGAGCCCACGCTCGATGCGCGCAAGGTGGCCGATGCCGACATCGTCATCGAGGCGGTCAACGAGGATCTCGGCATCAAGCACCGGCTGCTGGCCGACATCGAGCCGCGCGTCGCGCCGGCGGCGGTGCTGGTGTCCAACACCGCCACGCTCACCATCGCCGAGCTCGATGCACCGCTGTCGCGGCCCGAGAACTTTGCCGGCATGCACTTCTTCAATCCGGCGCCGGTCACGCCGCTGGTCGAGGTGGTGCAGGGGCCGCGCACGCGCGCCGAGGCGCTCGGCACGGTGGTCGGGCATGGGAGCGCGCTCGGCAAGACGCCGATCGTGGTCAAGGACTCGCCGGGCTTTCTCGTCAACCGGCTGCTCACGGTGCATCTTCTGGCGTTCTGCCGGCTGCTGCGCGACGGCGTGGACTACGCGCGCATCGACCGCGTGCTGGAGGACTGGGGCTGGCCGACCGGCCCGGCGGCGTTCTGCGACAGCCTGGGCATCGATCTGCTGCGCTACATCGTCGATGCGGTGTCGCATGCCTACGGCAGCCGGCTGCTGCCCGATCAGGCGCATGCGCTGGCCGTGCTCGACGATGCGCATCGGCTCGGCCGCAAGTCGGGCGCGGGCTTCTGGCGCTACGAGACCGACGACGCCGGCCGCGAGCGCCGTCTGCCCGACGACGCCACGCAGGCCGCGCTGGCGCCGGCGCTCGCCGGCAGCGCCATCGTCATCACCGACGAGCAGATCGCCGAACGCATGATCCTGCCGCTGGTCATCGAGGCCGCCCGCGCGCTCGACGAAGGGCTGGTGGAAACCGCCGCCGAGCTCGACATGGCGGTGATGCTCGGTCTCGGCTTTCCGCGCTTTCGCGGCGGACCGCTGCGCTACAGCGATTCGCGCGGCGCCGCCGGCATCGTCGCCAGCGCCGATCTGCATGAGGCGCTCGGCCCGCTCTATCAGCCCGGTGCAAACCTGCGCGAGATGGCCGCCGCCGGCACCGTGTTCTTCCCCATCTGACGCCATCGCGCCAAGCCCGTGCCCGGCACGGGAACCCTGTTGGTGCCGCAACGCCCCGGATTCGAACCCGGGGCGTTTCTTTTTGTGCGCGCCCGCCCGAAGCCGGTGCCGCGTCGCATTTGCGGGTGAAATCTGTCGCCAGCTGGCAGGCGTTTTGTATCCAATCCCGCTCGCAAACCCTCGGTTTCCAGTGGCATGGAATCTGCAAACAGCCGTCCGGGCTCAGAGCCCCATATCCACAGAGAGGAAACCGTTCATGGATCGTCGGGAGTTTGTAAAGGGCGCCGCCGCTGGCAGCGTCCTCACCTGCACCAGCATTTCCACCGCATTCAGCCAGTCGAAGGAGCCGATCAAGGTCGGCGTTCTGCATTCGCTGTCGGGCACGATGGCCATCTCGGAAACGACGCTCAAGGATTGCGCGTTGATGACCTTCGACGAGATCAACGCCAAGGGCGGCGTGCTCGGTCGTCCGCTGCAACCGGTCGTGGTCGATCCGGCGTCGGACTGGCCGCTGTTTGCCGAAAAGGCCAAGCAGCTCATCTCGCAGGACAAGGTTTCGGTCGTGTTCGGCTGCTGGACTTCGGTGTCGCGCAAGTCGGTGCTGCCGGTGTTCAAGGAGCTGAACAGCCTGCTGTTCTACCCGGTGCAGTACGAGGGTGAAGAGCTGGAGAAGAACGTGTTCTACACGGGCGCGGCGCCCAACCAGCAGGCCATTCCGGCCGTCGAATACCTGATGAGCAAGGAAGGCGGCGGCGCCAAGCGCTTCGTGCTGCTCGGTACCGACTATGTGTACCCGCGCACCACCAACAAGATCCTGCGCGCCTTCCTCAAGAGCAAGGGCGTCGACGAGAAGGACATCGACGAGAAGTACACGCCGTTCGGCCACAGCGACTACCAGACCATCGTGGCCGACATCAAGAAGTTCGCCGCCGGTGGCAAGACCGCGGTGATCTCGACGATCAACGGCGACTCGAACGTGCCGTTCTACAAGGAACTCGGCAACGCCGGCCTCAAGGCCAAGGACGTGCCGGTCGTCGCCTTCTCGGTCGGCGAGGAAGAACTGCGCGGCGTGGACACCAAGCCGCTGGTGGGCCATCTGGCCGCCTGGAACTACTTCGAGTCGATCAAGAACCCGACCAACGACGAGTTCATCAAGAAGTGGAAGGCCTATGCCAAGGCCAAGAACCTGGCCAATGCCGACAAGGCGGTGACCAACGATCCGATGGAAGCCACCTACATCGGCATCAACATCTGGAAGCAGGCCGTCGAAGCCGCCAAGACCACGGACGTGGACAAGGTGATCGCGGCCGCCGGCGGCCAGAAGTTCAAGGCGCCGTCGGGCTTCGAGATCGAGCTCGACAAGACCAACCACCATCTGCACAAGCCGGTGTTCATCGGCGAGATCAAGGCCGACGGCCAGTTCAACATCGTCTGGAAGACGAAGGGCCCGTTGCGCGCCCAGCCGTGGAGCCCGTTCATCGCCGGCAACGAGAGCAAGCAGAACATCTGATGCTCGATGCGGCCGCGCCATCCCCGGCGCGGTCTTGCGAGGCACGCGGCTGCGGTCGGTTCGACCTGCCCGCCGCGTCGCCCGACCCGGCCAGTCGCGCCGGCCAGTCTCCGCAGTCCGCCGCCGTCGCGCGTGCGGGCAAATTCCCTCCGCACAGAACGAGACGCCCACCGCGATGCTCCGCAGACTCCTTCTTCTCGCCGCCTTGCTGCTGGCCGTCGTCGGCAGCGCCCAGGCCGCGCCCGATGCAGCGCTGGTGCTGCAACTCGCCAGCGACGACAGCGATGCCCGCGTCGAAGCCATCGGCAAGCTCGCCGAAGCCGGCGATCCGCGCGCCGTCGCCATCCTTGAAGCGCTGGCCAACGATGCGCTCTATGCCGTGACCGATGCCGACGGCAAGGTGCAGCGCGTTTTCATCGTGGCCGACGACAAATACGCCGACGCCGTCACCGGCGAGGCCGTGAGCCCCGCGCCCGACAATGCCGAGGCGCTCAGCATCAACAACCGCCTGCGCGGCGAACTCGACGCCGGTCTCGCGCTGCTCAAGCTCGGTTCCACCGACCGCGCGGTGCGCATCGCCGCCGCGCGCGCGCTGCAAGGCAGCGAAAACCTCGCGATCCTGCCGGCGCTGCAAAAGGCCACCGAAGCCGAGAAGGACGACGACATCAAGGCGCTGCTGATCGCCGCCGAGGCCGCGCTCGAAATCAAGAGCGACGACCCGGCCGTGCGCGCCGCCGCCGCGAAAAAGCTCGCGCTGGCCGACAGCACCGAGGTGCGCCAGCTGCTCGCCGGCCTGCTCGAAAAGTCGGGCGACAGCTACGCCGAGCCAGACGCAAGCGTGCGCGCCGCGGCCGAAGCCGCGCTCGGCGAAATCAACGGCCGGCTGCGCAAGTACGAGATGCTGGCCAATCTGTTCTCGGGCATTTCGCTCGGCAGCATCCTGCTGCTGGCGGCGCTGGGCCTGGCCATCACCTACGGGCTGATGGGCATCATCAACATGGCGCACGGCGAGCTGCTGATGATCGGCGCCTACTGCACCTACGTGGTTCAGGGCCTGTTCCGCGCCTATGCGCCGGGCGCCTTCGACTGGTATGTGGTCGCCGCGCTGCCGGTCGCCTTCCTCGTCACGGCGGCGGTCGGCATGGTGCTGGAGCGCACCGTGATCCGCTGGCTCTACGGTCGGCCGCTCGAAACCCTGCTCACGACCTGGGGCATCAGCCTGCTGCTGATCCAGGGCTGCCGCACGATCTTCGGCGCGCAGAACGTGGAGGTGGAGAACCCGAGCTGGATGTCGGGCGGCATTGCGCTGGCGGGTGGGCTGGTGATTCCGTTCAACCGCATCGTCATCGTGCTGTTCTCGTTCGCTGTGCTGTTCGCGGTGTGGCTGCTGATCGCGCGCACGCGGCTCGGGCTGTTCGTGCGTGCGGTCACGCAGAACCGCAAGATGGCCAGCTGCTGCGGCGTGCCGACGGCGCGCATCGACATGCTGACGTTTGGCCTGGGTGCTGGCGTTGCGGGCCTGGGCGGCGTGGCGCTGTCGCAGATCGGCAATGTCGGGCCGGACCTTGGCCGCAGCTACATCGTCGACTCGTTCATGGTCGTGGTGTTCGGCGGCGTGGGGCAACTGGCCGGCACCGTGATCGCCGCGCTGGGCTTGGGTTCGCTGTCCAAGTTTCTTGAGCCGTGGACCGGCGCCGTGCTGGCCAAGATCGCGGTGCTGGTCTTCATCATTCTCTTCATCCAGAAGCGCCCGCAGGGACTGTTCGCGGTCAAGGGCAGGAGCGTCGAAGCATGATTGCGCGTCTCTTTTCGCCGGCGGTGTGGTTCGCCACGCTGGCCGTCGCGGCCCTGGTTGTCATCGTGTTGCCGCTGCTGCATCTGGCCGTGCCTGAGGGCAGCGCGCTGCATGTGTCGGCCTTCACCATCTCGGTGCTCGGCAAGTTCATGTGCTACGCCGTGGTGGCGCTGGCGATGGACCTGATCTGGGGCTACACCGGCATTTTGTCGCTCGGGCAGGGCGTGTTCTTTGCGCTCGGCGGCTATGCCTTCGGCATGTACCTGATGCGCGAGATCGGCCATGACGGCGTCTACCAGAGCGATCTGCCCGACTTCATGGTCTTCCTCGACTGGAAGGAATTCCCCTGGTACTGGGCGCTGACCGATCACTTTGCTTGGGCGCTGCTGCTGGTGCTGGTGGTGCCGGGGTTGCTGGCCTTCGTGTTCGGCTACTTCGCGTTCCGGTCGCGCATCAAGGGCGTGTATTTCTCGATCATCACGCAGGCGGTCACGCTGGCCGCGATGCTGGCCTTCTTCCGCAACGACATGGGTTTTGGCGGCAACAACGGCTTTACCGACTTCAAGCGGATTCTGGGTTTCTCGCTTACCGATCCGGCGACCAAGGTCACGCTGTTCGTGCTGACGGGGCTCTACCTGCTGGCGGCGCTGGTGGCATGCCGCTTCATCGTCAAGAGCAAGCTCGGCCGGGTGCTGACGGCGGTGCGCGATGGCGAGTCGCGGCTGCTCTTCCTCGGCTACAACACGCTGTGGTTCAAGCTTTTCGTGTGGACCTTTGCGGCGGTGCTGTCGGCGATTGCGGGTGCGCTCTATGTGCCGCAGGTCGGCATCATCAACCCGAGCGAAATGTCGCCGGCCAACTCGATCGAGATCGCGATCTGGGTCGCGGTCGGCGGTCGCGGCACGCTGTTCGGCGCCATCCTCGGCGCGCTGGTGGTCAACCTGGCCAAGAGCTGGTTCACCGTCGCCTTCCCCGAGTTCTGGCTCTACTTTCTGGGGCTGCTGTTCATCGTGGTCACGCTGTTCCTGCCCCAGGGATTGCTCGGGCTGTTCGCCGACATCGGCAAACGTCTGGGCAAGCGCAAGGCGCTGCCGGCCGCCGAGGAGGTGAGCGCATGAACGGAGGCTTCTTCAGCGGCGTGACCATGCCCGCCGCCATCACGCAAACCATGCATAGCGAAACCGAAACCCGCCCGATCCATGCCGGCACCGGCGCAAGCGGCGCGGGCGCCAGCTACGGCCATGTGGTCGACCGCAGCAAGGTCGACACCTCGCACGGCCCGATCCTCTACCTCGAAGACATTTGCGTGAGCTTCGACGGCTTCAAGGCGATCAACAACCTCAACATGACCATCGAGCGCGGCGAGCTGCGCTGCATCATCGGCCCCAATGGCGCGGGCAAGACCACGATGATGGATGTCATCACCGGCAAGACCCGGCCCGACAGCGGCAAGGCCTTCTTCGGTCAGGTGCACGACCTGACCCGGCTGGTCGAGACCGAGATCGCGCATCTGGGCATCGGCCGCAAGTTCCAGAAGCCGACGGTGTTCGAGCAGCACACGGTGTTCGAGAACCTGGAGCTGGCGCTCAAGACCGACAAGTCGGTCAGGCCGACGCTGTTCTTCCGCCTGAGCGGCGCGCAGCGCGATCACATCGCCCAGGTGCTGCGCACCATCAAGCTCGACGGCAGCGAGCATCGGCTGGCCGGCAACCTGTCGCACGGCCAGAAGCAGTGGCTGGAGATCGGCATGCTGCTGATGCAGGAGCCCGAACTCATCCTGCTCGACGAGCCGGTGGCCGGCATGACCGACGCCGAAACCGAGCGCACCGCCGAGCTGATCCTGGAGCTGGAAGGCAAGCACTCGATCATGGTCGTGGAGCACGACATGGACTTCATCGGGACCATCGCGCGCAAGGTCACTTGCCTGTGCGAAGGCTCGGTGCTGGCCGAGGGCTCGATGGCGGCGGTGCAGGGCGACGAGAAGGTCATCGAGGTCTATCTGGGGCGCTGACATGGTCGAACCGGCAACGCTGCTCATGTTCGTCGCCACGTCGCTGCTGCTGGTGGTCACGCCGGGGCCGACGATGCTGCTCGCGCTTGCCAACGGCATCGCCGGCGGGCTGCGGCAGGCGGTCTGGGGCATGGCCGGCGCGACGTTCGGGAGCCTGCTGCTCATCGCCGCGGTGGCGGTCGGGCTCGGCGCGCTGCTGATGGCGTCCGAGGCGCTGTTCGAGCTGCTGCGGCTGCTGGGCGTGGGCTATCTCGTGTGGCTCGGCATCGGGCTGTGGCGGGCGAAGCCGGTGGCGCTTGCCGCGCAGGTGGCGGGGGCCGATCGCGCCGGTGGGCGGCCGGGCGCGGCGGCGGGCTGGCCCGCGTTCAGGCGCAGCGTGACGGTGCAGCTTTCCAATCCCAAGGCGCTGCTGTTCTTTTCGGCCTTCATGCCGCAGTTCGTCGATACCGCGCGTCCGGTGGCGGCGCAGTACGCAGAACTGGCGCTGGTCTTCACCGCGCTCGACCTGTGCGCGATGCTGGCCTACGCCTCGGCCGGCCGGCAGGCGGTGCGGCTGCTGTCGGCGCGTGGCCTGAGGGTCATCAACCGCGGTTGCGCGGCCTTCATGTTTTTCCTTGCCGCCGCGCTGGCGCTGTTCCGGCGCGGCAACGTCTGATTCCGATTGAGCGCCATGCTGAGACTCGAGAACGTCAACCAGTACTACAGCGGCAGCCACATCCTGCGCGATGTGAGCCTGGATATCCCCGCCGGCGCCTGCACCGTCCTGCTCGGGCGCAACGGCGTGGGCAAGACCACCACGCTGCGCTCGATGATGGGGCTGGTGCCGATCCGCTCGGGTGCCATCAGCTTCGAGGGCCGCAACATCTCCACGCTGTCGCCGTATGAGCGTGCGGCGCTCGGCATCGGCTATGTGCCGCAGGGGCGCGAGATCTTCAACCGGCTCACGGTGGAGGAGAACCTGCTCATGGGCCTGGCGCCGCTGAGCGGCGCGGCCGGCCGCAAGATTCCGGAGCGCATCTTCGAGATGTTTCCGGTGCTCAAGCAGATGCTGTACCGGCGCGGCGGCGACCTGTCGGGCGGCCAGCAACAGCAGCTGGCCATCGGCCGGGCGCTGGCGGCGGGACCCAAGATGCTCATCCTCGACGAGCCGACCGAGGGCATCCAGCCGTCGATCATCAAGCAGATCGGCACCGTCATCCGCCAGCTGGTCGAGGAGGGTCGCATGGCCATCCTGCTGGTCGAGCAGTACTACGACTTTGCCGAGCAGCTGGCCGATCACTATGCGGTGATGTCGCGCGGGCAGGTCACGCACATGGGCCCGGGCAGCGAAATGGCCGAGAAGGGCGTGCGCGACCTGATCGCGATCTGATGCGCGGCGACTGGCAGGCGCGGCTCGATCTGCGTTTCTGGCCGTCGAGTGCGGCGAGCGGGCCGCGCACGCTGCTGGCGCGCAGTCACGAGGGGCCGCTGCGGGTGCAGAAGGCGCTCTATCCAGAGGGCGACGAGCTTTGCCATGTGCTGCTGGTGCATCCGCCGGGCGGCATTGCGGGCGGCGACCGGCTGGCGATCTCAGCCACGGTCGAGCGCGGCGCGCAGGGCTTCATCACCACGCCGGGCGCGGGCAAGTGGTATCGCGCCAATGGCCGCGAGGCCGGGCAGCAGGTGCGGCTCGCGGTGGCGGGTGATCTCGAATGGCTGCCGCAGGAGGCCATCGTCTATGACGCGGCCAGCGTGCGGTCGTCGCTGCGCATCGATCTGGCGCCGGGCGCGCGTTGCCTGGGCTGGGACATCGTGGCGCTGGGCCGACAGGCCGCCGGCGAGCGCTTCGCGACCGGGTGCTTCGGCCAGACCATCGAACTGTGGCGCGACGGGCAGCCGGCATGGATCGAGCTGACGCGACTGGCCGGCGGCGATGAGCTGCTCGCCTCGCCGGTGGGGCTGGATGGTGCGCATGTGTTCGGCTGCTTCTGGGCCTGCGGCCAGACCTGGAGCGATGCGGCGCTGGAAGCACTGCGCGAACGGCTCGCTGCCGAGCCGGCGACCCGCGCGCTGGCGCTGACGCGGCTGGCCGACGATCTGCTGGTGGCGCGGCTGCGCGGCAGTCGGACCGAGGCGGTGCGCGCGGCGCTCGAAGCGTTGTGGTTGGCAGTGCGCGAGCCGGTGCTGGGCCGCGCGCCGCAACGGCCGCGCATCTGGGCCACCTGATGATTGCAGCGACCGGTGTTGCGCAACGCATTGCAACGTCGGCCGCATCGCCCGGCCCGGCCGCGCAGGCTGGGGCTCCCTTTTCAACCGGAGCCTGGCATGGCGAGCGATTTTGGCGGCGTGACCGCATGGAACAACTGGATCAAGGCCTGCGAGATCGGCTGGAGTGCACCGCAGGTGGTGGCGATGCGCCTGGGCGCGATGGCTGCGGCGGGTAGCAATCCCAGCGCACGCGACCGCGCCGAAAACGTCCGCATGGGGCAGGAGAAATTGCAGGCCTTCAGCGAATCGTGGGTGGGCGTGGGCAGCCGCATGCAGCGCATGCAGCTGGACATGGCGATGCGCTGCTGGAAGGAAGGGCTGCGCTGGTGGACCCAGCCGTGGTGGCTCGGCAATGCGCAGGTTTTTCCGCGCCTGGACCTGATGCCGATGAACTACGCGCCACTGTTCAAGGCCGCGCTCGACCCGGTGCATCGCCGGGTGACGGGCAATGTGCGGCGTCTCGCGGCACGGCGCGCCTGACGCTGACGGTGCCGGCCTTCAGGCGAACTTGCCGTGCAGGAACCAGTGCTCGTCACCGCTGCCGCGCCGCTCGCGAAATAGCCAGAGCAGCTCGGCATCGGTGTTCTCTGCGATGAAGTAGTCGCGCACCGCCGGCTCGGCCGGGCGGATTTCGTCCCACCAGCCGCCCTCGACCCGCTCCGGCCCGGCAATCAGCCGCAGATCGCCGTGATGCCAGGGCCGCTCATTGCGTACCCGCAGCCGCACCGGGCGGCTCAGCAGCCAGGTCGGGCGCGGCAGCTGGTCGGCATTGCGCGCCGCGCCGGGTGCCCGCAGGTTGCGGCGGGCGGCAAAGTGGCTGGCCGGTGCCGGCGTGCCGAAGGCATGCAGCGCCTGGGCCGCCTCGGGCCGGTGGTCGTCGAGTAGCGCGATGGTCTGCACCGCGCCGGGACCAAGACGGGCACTGAGCCGCTCGGCCAGCCGGGCGATGGCGAGATCGTCCTGCGCCCGGCTTGGAAACAGCTCGCGCGAGCCGCCGTCGAGCATGTGCAGATCCTGGGCTTCGAGCCGCAGCTGGAAGACCGGCGCCGGCAGCGTGCTGCGCGCCAGATGCTCGCGCAGCAGCAGGCTGAGGTGTTCGAGATCGCGCGTGGGCTCGGACAGGCCGATGACGAGTGGCGTGCAGCGCGGGCCGTCGTCGCGATGGCCTTCGTGATCGAGCTGGAGCACAAAGCCGCGCGTGGCCGCCTGTCGCGCACCCAGCCAGCCGACCAGCTGGATCAGCAGGCGCCGGCCGGCAAACAGCAGCGCCTCGGCATGGTCGACCCGCGCCATCAGTTCGAGGCGCGCCTCGAAGCGCTCGGGCGGCTGCCAGAAATCGCGCGGATCGGGCGCCTCGCCGTAGGCCCGGTCGAGCTCGTGCAGCAAGGCGTTGCCAAAGCGGTGCGCGATGCTGTCGCGCGGGAAATGGCGTAGCGCGCCAAGCTGGCCGCAGCCGATGCCGACCAGCATGTCGACACAAGGCCGGGCCGCATCGAGCAGGGCGCTGGGCAAGGCGTCGAGCGCGCTGAGCGGGTCTTCCTCGGCCACGGAAGCCGGCGTCGTTGCGTCGCCGGCGCGATCGACCGGATGTCGCCCGGCATGCCCGACCTCGGCCGTGGCGCCGTGCTGGGCCAGCAGCCAGGCGCCGGTGGCGGTCGTGAAGGCGGCCGCCTCGGCACTCAGCCCAAGCTCGGCGACCGTGAAGCGAATGGCGTGCAGCAGCGCCTGAAAGCCGCCAAACAGCTTGAGACAGCCTTGCACTTCGAGCAACAGGCCGCGCGTGCCGCCGGCGCTGCGCACGAAGGCCAGGCTGGGCGTGAAGCGCGAGAGCGCGAGTGCCACTTCGCCGAGCGCCAGCACCTGTTCGGTCTCGTCGGCATCGACAAAGTTCAGCTGCGGGCAAAGGTCGAGCGCGAGCCCGCGTTTCTGCCCGAGCCGGATGCCGGCCGCCGCCGCCGCCGGGTTGCAGAGCGCAATCCGGTGCTCACGCGCGAGCGCGCGTGGCGGTGGCGGCTCGGCATCGTTGCGCCAACGGGCTTCAAGCGGCAGCTGCGTAAAGGCGAGGGCGATCCACAGCATGGTCGTACCTGACGGGCTGAAGGGCGGGGAGCGGGCTCTCGATCGGATCGGCCTGACCGAGCGACACGAGCGGCGGCGGCAGTTCGAGGCGCAGGGGCGCATCGAGCCAGGGGCCGCGCCGCTTGAGGATGTCGATTTCGAGCCGGTGCGGGCTGGTGCCGGTCAGCTCGCCGACATGACTGCCGCGCACCGCCTTGCAGGCCAGCCGCAGCGGCGCCGGCGACGACTCGATCTGCGCCGTTTGCGGTCGCATGACGAAGCACAGGCCATCGCTGCCCTGGGCCGCCAGTTGCAGGCGCCGGAGCTGATCGGGGCGCGCCTCGGGCAGCCAGACCAGCAGCGCGCCAAAGCTCGGGCAGCGCAGCGACTGTTCGACGGCCCAGAGTCGGTCGGTGGCCTGATCGGCATCGATGACGAGCAGCCGATCAAGCCGCAGACCGAGCTTTTCGAGCGCCGGTCCGTAAGGCAGATGTTTGCAATCGTCGAGCGCGGGCGGCGCGATCAGCACCATCCAGCGTTCCTCGTCGGCCAGCCGCCGCAGCACCGGTGCGAGCAGCCGCAATTCACCGATGCCGGCGCGCGGCAGCAGCAGTTCGGTCAGCGTCCCGACTGGCCAGCCACCGCCCGGCAGCTCTTGATCGAGACGTCGAAAGCCAGTGGAAACCGTGGGCTGGTCGTCATCCGAAAACTCGTCGCCGGACCACATGAACCGATGCAGCAAGGCGCCGACGCGGCGTCCGGATTCGCGGATTGCGTGGAGGATGGCCATGACCGGCTCAGCGCACGCCGACACGGATCAGGCCCACGGCGAGGCCTTCGATGGCGAAGCTCTCGTCATCGGCCCTAACTTCGATCGGCGTGAAGTCCGGGTTCTCGGGCAGCAGCTCGATCATTCCGCCACGCTTGCGGTAGCGCTTGACCGTGACCTCGTCGCCAAGTCGCGCCACCACGATCTGCCCGGTGCGCGCTTCCGACTTGCGCTGAACCGCGAGCAGGTCGCCGTCGAGGATGCCGGCATCGCGCATGCTCAGTCCGCGCACCTTGAGCAGATAGTCGGGGCGGGCCGAGAACATCGACGGATCGCAGGCATAGCTCGCCTGGATGTGCTCGGCCGCGAGGATCGGGCTGCCCGCCGCGACGCGGCCGACGAGTGGCAGGCTCAGGCCGCGCGACTGGCCTTCGTCGGCGCCCGCCGCGGTGGGATCGACAGGGGCGCACATCCGGATGCCGCGCGACGCGCCGGGTGTCAGCTCGATGACGCCTTTCTTGGCCAATGCCTGAAGATGATCTTCCGCCGCATTCACCGAACGAAAGCCGAGACTGGCCGCGATCTCCGCGCGGGTCGGCGGAAAACCCGACTCGCGCAGCGAGCGAGCAATCAGTTCGAGGACTTCGCGCTGGCGATCGGTGAGCCTGGCGCCGGAAGCGGGGGCGGTGAGTTGGGTTCGAGTCATCGGAATTGCCCTGGAAGTGTTCTTGTCCGGCAGTCATAGCGGCCGACTGCGCATCAACTACTGGATGGATGATCGGTATCTGTAGTTTTGTACAGTATTGCTGACTTGGCAAGACCCACCCCTTCAGCGCTCGAAAAGGGCGGTTCGGACGTTCGGCTAGAATGGCTTCCATCCGTAACGTCGACGCTTGCACTGCGCGGGTGGCGAAATTGGTAGACGCACGAGGTTTAGGTCCTCGCGGTTGAAAGACTGTGCAGGTTCGATTCCTGTCCCGCGCACCAACAATGTCGTCGACGAGGGCATCCGTTTCGTGATTGCGATGGATGCGCCGGGCCGGAACTCATATTCAAGGATCGGTAGTTTCCAACATGCAAATTGAACAAGTCAGCGCGCTCGAGCGTCGCGTCCAGATCAGCGTTCCTCTCGCGGAAATCGCCAAGGAAGTCGAATCCCGTCTCAAGCGTCTGTCGCGCTCGGTCAAGATGCAGGGTTTTCGTCCTGGCAAGGTGCCGCTCAAGCTGGTGGCGCAGAACTACGGATTCCAGGTCCAGAACGAAGTCGTCAGCGAACGAATCAACGATGCGGTGAGCAAGGTGATTTCCGATGCGCAATTGCGTGTCGCCGGTCAGCCGCGCGTCGAGCCCAAGGCTGCGGAAGAGGGCTCTGAAGCCAGCGAAAGCGCCAATTTCATCGCGACCTTCGAAGTGTTTCCCGAGATCGTCTTTGGCGATTGGAAAACGGCGGAAGTCGAGCGCGTCGAATCGCCGGTTACCGATGTCGAAATCGACAAGACGATTGAAATTCTGCGCAAGCAGCGTCAGACCTGGGCCGATGTCGATCGTGCCGCCGAGGATGGTGACCGCGTGACCTGCGATTTCGTCGGCCGTCTTGACGGCGTCGAATTCGAAGGCGGCAAGGCGCAAGACTTTGTTTTCGTGATCGGTGCCAAGCAGATGCTGCCCGAGTTCGAACAAGGTGCGTTGGGCCTCAAGGCAGGCGACTCACGCACTTTCTCGATGAGCTTTCCGGCCGACTATCACGGCAAGGATGTGGCTGGCAAAACTGCCGAATTCGACATCACTATCAAGGCTGTCGCAGGTTCGGTACTGCCTGAAGTGGATGCTGAATTCGCCAAGCAGTTGGGCGTCGAGGATGGCGATCTTTCCAAGATGCGCGATGACGTTCGCACGAATCTCGAGCGTGAAATCGGCAGCCGAACCAAGGCGCGTACCAAAGACAGCGTGATGAATGCGCTGCTCAAGGTCGCCGAATTCGAAGTGCCCAAGGCATTGATCGAACAGGATATCGAGCGACTGCGCGAGATGGCCCGGAACGATCTGAAGCAGCGTGGTATGCAGGTCGATGACAGCCTTCCTTTTCCTGATGAACTGTTTCAGGCACAGGCAGAGCGGCGCGTTCGTCTTGGGCTGGCCATCGGCGAGATCGTCAATCGCAATGGCCTGAATGCCAGCCAAGACCAAGTGAGATTGCATATCGAAGACTTTGCGAAAAGCTATGAAGACCCAGCCTCAGTCATGGCATGGTATTTCAGTGATCGCAAGCGTCTGGCTGATGTTGAAGCTGTTGTCCTTGAAGACAACGTTGTTAATTGGGTGCTTGGCCAGGCGAATGTGACCGAAAAAGCGGTATCGTTTGACGAACTGATGAACGCCGCGAACTGATCCTCCCAGACGCGGACGACTGGTCTTTCAACGGAAGAACGAGGGCAGCATGAATATTGATCCACGCGATCCGCAAGCGCTCGGCATGGTGCCGATCGTCGTCGAGCAATCCGGCCGAGGCGAACGCGCCTACGACATTTATTCGCGCCTGTTGCGTGAACGGATCATCTTCCTCGTTGGCCCTGTGAACGACCAGAGTGCCAATCTCGTCGTGGCGCAGATGCTTTTTCTTGAGTCGGAAAATCCGGACAAGGATATCTATCTGTATATCAATTCGCCTGGTGGTTCTGTTTACGCAGGTCTGGCGATTTACGACACGATGCAGTTCATCAAGCCGGATGTTTGTACGCTCTGCACCGGCTTGGCAGCCAGCATGGGGGCATTTCTCCTGACTGCGGGTGCCAAGGGCAAGCGTATGGCACTGCCGAACTCGCGGATCATGATTCATCAGCCTTTGGGCGGCGCCCAAGGCCAAGCTTCCGATATCGAAATTCAGGCGCGGGAGATTCTGTATCTGCGTGAACGCCTGAATACGATCCTTTCCGAACGCACCGGACAGAGTATTGAGCGTATTGGTCGGGATACCGATCGCGACAATTTCTTGTCTGCCGAAGGGGCTGTCGAATACGGTTTGATCGACAAGGTCATGACCAAGCGCGATTGAGCGACGGTCTTTTCAAATAGCTTGGTAGAGGAAGCAAATGACAGACAAGAAGGGGACGTCGAGCGAGAAACTGCTGTATTGCTCGTTCTGCGGGAAAAGTCAGCACGAGGTCAAGAAGCTCATAGCGGGCCCCTCGGTCTTCATTTGCGATGAATGCATTGAGCTTTGCAACGACATCATTCGCGAAGAGATCGCCCAAGACGCTCCGGCGACGAAGGGCGATTTACCTAGTCCGCGGGAGATTTGTCAAATCCTCGACCAATATGTGATTGGTCAGGATACCGCCAAGAAAATTTTGGCAGTTGCTGTTTACAACCACTACAAACGCCTGAAGCACATGGGGGCAAAAGACGAGGTCGAACTGGCCAAGTCTAATATTTTGCTGGTCGGGCCAACGGGTTCTGGCAAAACGTTATTGGCCCAGACTCTGGCGCGATTGCTCAATGTTCCGTTCGTAATGGCTGATGCAACCACTTTGACCGAAGCAGGTTATGTCGGCGAAGACGTGGAAAACATCATTCAGAAGTTGTTGCAGAATTGCAATTACGAAATTGAGAAGGCTCAGCGAGGAATTGTCTATATCGACGAAATCGACAAGATTTCTCGAAAGTCAGACAATCCTTCAATTACCCGGGATGTTTCCGGTGAAGGTGTGCAGCAGGCTTTGCTGAAGCTGATCGAGGGAACTGTGGCTAGTGTGCCGCCTCAAGGCGGGCGCAAACATCCGAACCAGGATTTTGTTCAGATCGACACTACAAACATTCTGTTCATATGCGGCGGAGCTTTTGACGGACTAGAAAAAGTAATCCGCAATCGATCTGAGCGTAGTGGGATCGGTTTTGGGGCTACGGTTCGTAGTAAAAGCGAAACGGCGGTGGGGCAGTGGTTGCGTGATGTTGAACCTGAAGATTTGATCAAGTTCGGTATTATTCCTGAGCTCATTGGTCGTTTGCCGGTTATCGCGACCTTGGATGAGTTGAACGAGGACGCACTCATTCAAATTCTTGTTGAACCCAAAAATGCCTTGGTGAAGCAATATCAACGCTTGCTTCAAATGGAGGGGGTGGAACTTGAGTTCAGAGCGGATGCACTTCGGGCGATTGCCAAGAAGGCTCTGGCAAGGAAGACTGGTGCTCGTGGCTTGAGGTCAATTATTGAGCATGTTTTGTTGGAAAGTATGTTCGAGTTGCCCACGCTGGAAAATGTAGAGAAAGTGGTGGTCGATGAAAACTGCATTGCAAGCAATGGGGTTCCGTTGCTGATCTACGGTGACCTACCGAAAGTCGCTGCATCAGATCATTAAAGACTGTGATCGAGAAGAAAAGGCCGCATGTAGCGGCCTTTCGTCTATCTGAGTGATGGTACTTCTCTGCCGCAGATTTGCTCAAACAGAGGTACTTGTTTTTGAGCGTATGATCCCAAGGTACCGGAAGAGCAAACCCAAGGATTTTCCACATGTCGACTTCCAATACTCTGCCCGAAGAGCGCATGCAACTGCCGCTACTGCCGTTGCGCGACGTCGTGGTTTTCCCTCACATGGTGATCCCGCTCTTCGTTGGGCGCCCCAAGTCGATCAAGGCACTTGAGGCTGCGATGGAGGCAGGGAAAAGCATTGTCTTGGTTGCCCAGAAGACTGCTTCGAAGGATGAGCCTTCTGCCGAGGATATTTACGATATTGGCTGTGTCGCGAATATTCTTCAGATGCTGAAGCTCCCGGATGGGACAGTGAAAGTACTGGTCGAAGGCGGGCAGCGTGCGCGCATTGATGCGATTGAGGATGTTGAGACTCATCTCGTCTGCGACCTGACGCCTATTCGGCCTGATATTGGTGTCGGCGCCGAAATCGAGGCAATGCGGCGTACGCTTCTTCAGCAGTTTGAGCAGTATGTAAAGCTGAATAAAAAAATTCCTCAGGAAATATTGGCGAGCCTTGGCGGAATCGAGGATTCGGGTCGTCTTGCCGATACCATTGCCGCGCACTTGCTGCTCAAGTTAGAGCAAAAACAAAGTATTTTGGAGATGGCAGGTACTGCTCAGCGACTTGAGCACCTGTTGACGCAACTTGAAACCGAACTCGACATTCTTCAAGTGGAGAAACGCATTCGAGGACGGGTCAAGCGGCAGATGGAAAAGTCGCAGCGCGAATACTATTTGAATGAGCAGGTCAAGGCTATTCAGAAAGAACTTGGCGAAGGCGAGGAAGGGGCAGACATTGAGGAGCTTGAGAAGAAAATCAAGGCTGCTCACATGCCGAAAGAAGCCAAGCTCAAAGCCGAATCTGAATTGAAGAAGCTTCGGTTGATGTCGCCGATGTCGGCTGAAGCGACTGTCGTGCGGAATTACATCGATGTTCTGGTGAATTTGCCGTGGAAGAAAAAGAGCAAGGTCAACAATGATCTGACTCATGCGCAACAGGTGCTCGACTCCGATCATCATGGTCTAGAAAAGGTCAAGGAACGGATCCTTGAATATCTTGCTGTGCAGCAGCGTGTCGACAAGGTCAAGGCACCTATTCTTTGCCTTGTGGGTCCCCCCGGAGTCGGCAAGACTTCATTGGGGCAATCCATTGCCAAGTCGACCAACCGCAAGTTTGTTCGCATGGCGCTAGGCGGTGTCAGGGATGAGGCCGAGATTCGCGGGCACCGCCGCACTTATATTGGTTCCATGCCTGGCAAGATTTTGCAAAGTCTGACCAAGTCGGGAGTACGGAATCCGCTATTTCTGCTCGATGAAGTCGACAAGATGGGGATGGACTTTCGAGGGGATCCTTCGTCTGCATTGCTTGAGGTTTTGGATCCGGAGCAGAACCATACGTTTGCCGATCATTACGTTGAGGTCGATTTCGATCTTTCAGACGTCATGTTCGTTGCGACGGCAAATACGCTTAATTTGCCGCCAGCGCTACTTGATAGAATGGAAATCATCCGTCTTTCGGGATATACCGAAGACGAGAAGGTCAGCATCGCAGAGCGTTATCTTCTGCCAAAGCAGATGCGCAACAACGGCGTGAAGGCAGCTGAATTGGTCGTTACCGATTCGGCGCTGCGTGATGTGATTCGTTATTACACACGTGAAGCTGGGGTGCGGTCACTGGAACGGGAAATCGGCAAGATTTGCCGCAAGGTAGTCAAGGCACTGCTGCTCCGGGAAACTGGTGGCGCCGGCGTTGTTGTGAATTCTGGGAATCTTGATAAATACCTTGGAGTTCGGCGCTTTACCTTCGGTGTCGCTGAAAGTGACAACCAGATTGGTCAAGTAACAGGCTTGGCGTGGACCGAAGTTGGCGGTGAATTGCTGACTATCGAAGCTGTCGCTGTCCCGGGGAAAGGCCGTTCAACGACCACTGGCAAGCTTGGCGATGTGATGCAGGAGTCCATCAAGGCTGCAATGTCGGTAGTCAGAAAGCGTGCCAGCCGGCTCGGGATTCGTGCGGATTTCTACGAGAAGTTCGATATCCATGTTCACGTCCCCGAGGGTGCTACACCCAAGGATGGTCCTAGTGCAGGCGTGGCAATGACGACTGCATTGGTTTCGGTCCTGACTGAAATTCCCGTGCGTGCCGATGTCGCGATGACGGGAGAGATAACCCTGCGTGGCGAAGTGCTGCCGATCGGTGGATTGAAAGAGAAGCTTCTTGCTGCGCTTCGTGGCGGTATCAAGACTGTTTTGATTCCCGAGGAAAACGTCAAGGATTTGGCGGATATTCCGGAGAATGTGAAAAGCAGAATCGAAATCGTTCCAGTCAAATGGATCGACAAGGTGCTTGAACTGGCACTTGAGCGGCAACCGGTACCTTTGCCGGATGAGAAGGACGAAGCTGCTGCCGCAGTCCAGCCGCAGGAACTGCAAAAGGTTGTCGAAGGCAAGGACGGCGGTTCGGATGAGGTTGTAAAGCACTGATGCAATTGCCGGCTTGCAGCATTGATTGGGCAGGCCGGCGATATTGCGATCGCGTTATTGACAGTGCCTACGAGTTTTGTATTGAAATTAAGCAGGGTTTGTTGGTGTGAACAAGACTGAATTGATCGATCATATTGCGAGGCAGGCAGACATATCGAAGGCTGCGGCTGGTCGGGCTCTGGATTCGCTGGTGCTGGCGGTGACTGAATCCCTGAAGGAGGGGCAGAGCGTCACCTTGGTCGGATTCGGGACATTTTCGGTGACGAGTCGGGCGGCGCGCAGTGGTCGGAATCCGAAGACCGGCGAGGCGATTGCGATCCAGGAAGCCAAGGTGCCGAAGTTCAGGGCTGGCAAGGCTTTGAAAGATGCGATAAACTAGCGGTCTCGTTGGATCGATTTGGTTGGCGAAGGCATCAGCGGGTGCTTAGCTCAGTTGGTAGAGCGGCGCCCTTACAAGGCGTAGGTCGGGAGTTCGAGCCTCTCAGCACCCACCAAAGCACAGCCAAGTCTCTTCACGAATTCGGAGTGGTAGTTCAGTTGGTCAGAATACCGGCCTGTCACGCCGGGGGTCGCGGGTTCGAGCCCCGTCCACTCCGCCAGAATGCAAGCGAATCGCTCCCGAGCGGTTCGCTTTTTTTTTGCCATTAACTTTGGAATGACCATGCTTGAATGGATCAGAACCAATAAGCGCTGGGCGCAAGTCATTCTTGCGCTGCTTATCTTGCCGTTTGCCTTTACAGGCATGCAGGGCTATTTCGAGCGCAACGAGCGCAATCGAGGACCGGCGGCGGTGGGAGGTACCGAAATCGCCCAGGCGGAACTCGATCGTGCAGTCAATGCGCAAGTCGATCGCTTGAAGGCGACTTACGGCGACAAGGTTGATCGCGCCATGTTCGACACGCCGGAATTGCGCCGCTCGGTGCTGGATCAGCTCATCGATCAACGGGTTGCGGGCAATGCCGCCCGCGATATCGGGTTGGCGACGCCCGATGAATTGTTGCGTAAGACCATCGCTTCCGAGCCGTCGTTGCAGGAGAACGGAGCGTTCAGCCTGCAGAAATATCGGCAATTGATTGCTGCGCAAGGTGCGACCGAGCGCGATTTCGAGAACCGGATTCGTGAAGGCCTGGCGACCGATCAGTTGGTAAGCGTGCCGACGGCGGCTGCCCGCTTGCCGGCGGCATCGTCGGCGCAGGTTGTCGCGGCTCTCGGGCAGAAGCGCAGTGTTCAGTCGGTGGTGTTTGCGTCGGCCGATCTGGCCAGCGATGTGGTGCCGACCGATGAACAGATCGGCGCCTATTACGAGGCCAACAAGCGCCAGTTCCAGACGCAGGAAACCGTGGCCATCGAATACGTGGTGCTCGATGCAGCCAGCGTCGGGGCGAAGCTGGAAGTGCCCGAATCCGAGCTGCGCAGCTTTTACGAGCAAAACCAGGCGCGTTACGTGTCGCAGGAACAACGCGATGCGTCGCATATCCTGATCGCGGTGGCGGCGGATGCGAAGCCCGACGACATCGCGCGGGCCGAGAAGAAGGCCAACGAGGCGCTGGCCCGGGTCAAGGCGGCGCCGGCGTCGTTTGCCCAGGTGGCGCGCGAACTGTCGGACGATCCGGGTTCACGCACTGCGGGTGGCGCGCTTGGCAGCTTCGGTCGCGGCGCGATGGTCAAGCCCTTCGAGGATGCCGTCTTTGCCCTGCAGGCAGGCCAGATCAGCGGGCTGGTGCGGACCGATTTCGGCTTCCACATCATCAAGCTGAATTCGGTGACGGGCGGCGGGACACGCCCGTTTGCCGAAGTGCGTGCCGCGATCGAGTCCGAGGTGCGGCGTCAGCTCGGCAAGCAGCGCTTTGCCGAGGCAGCGGAGCAATTCGGCAATCAGGTCTACGAGCAGCCGGACAGCCTGAAGCCGGTCGCCGACAAGCTCGGTCTGACCATTCAGCGCGCCGATAAGCTGGCGCGTTCGGGCGGCGAAGGTGTGCTTGGCGAACGCAAGCTGCTCGACGCCGTGTTCTCCGACGATGCGATCAATGCGCATCACAACACTGCCGCGATCGAGGCCGGGCCGGATCGGCTGGTGTCGGCCCGGGTGGTCGAGCATGCCGCCGCGCAGACCCAGCCGCTCGACGCGGTGCGGCCGCAGATCGTCAGCCTGCTCAAGCGCCAGGAGGGTGCCGCTCGCGCGCTGCAACGCGGCCGCGATACGGTCCAGGCGCTCAAGTCGGCGCAGCCGCCGACCCTGGCCTTCGGCGCGGTGCAGGAGGTGAATCGGCTGGCGCCGACCGCCGGTCTGCCGCCGGCGGCCGTTGCCGCGATCTTCAGTGTCGATGCGAGCAAGCTGCCCGCCTATGCCGGTGCCGAGTTGCCGGGCGTGGGTTTCGCTGTCTACCGCATCACCGCGGTTACCGACGGCGCGATCGAGGCGCCGCAGGCCCAGGCGATCGGCGCCCAGTACGAACAGGCCGCCGCGCTGGCCGAAGCCAATGCCCTGGTGGGCGGCTTGCGCAGTCGCGCCAAGGTCGCCATTCACGAGGCGAAGTCGCGCTGAGCTTCATTCGTTGTACCGCGATGCGGAATTGTGATTCCGCATCGCGGTATGCGAAGTCTCAAAAAGACGCCTTCATAATTTCGTATTGTGGATTTTGCTGTCCAAATAATGAAAATTAAAATATAAGCCATTGAATTAAAAAGAGAAAATAATAGTGTTGTTGAGCGATTGCTTATGCTGCTTCGCAATAACTCCTGCCTAAACTGCCTGCTTCGTTTCCCAACCAAAGTAGGAGTTCTCCATGGCATCACGCGAAGAGCAAGCCCAACAACTTCAGAAGGACTGGAGCGAAAACCCCCGCTGGGCGGGCATCCAGCGTGGCTACACCGCTGAAGACGTCGTCCGTCTGCGCGGCTCCCTGCAAATCGAGCACACCCTGGCCAAGCGCGGCTCGGAAAAGCTCTGGAACCTGATCACCACCGAGCCGTTCGTGAACGCGCTCGGCGCCCTCACCGGCAACCAAGCCATGCAACAGGTCAAGGCCGGCCTCAAGGCCATCTACCTGTCGGGCTGGCAAGTCGCCGGTGACGCGAATCTGGCCGGCGAGATGTACCCCGACCAGTCGCTGTACCCCGCCAACTCGGTGCCCGCCGTCGTGCGCCGCATCAACAACACCTTCCAGCGCGCTGACCAGATCCAGTGGTCGGAAGGCAAGGGCGACACCGACTTCTTCGCGCCCATCGTGGCCGACGCGGAAGCCGGTTTCGGCGGCGTGCTGAACGCCTTCGAACTGATGAAGTCGATGATCGAAGCCGGCGCTGCCGGCGTTCACTTCGAAGACCAACTGGCTTCGGTGAAGAAGTGCGGCCACATGGGTGGCAAGGTGCTGGTCCCGACGCGTGACGCCGTCGCCAAGCTCGTCGCCGCCCGTCTGGCTGCCGACGTGATGGGCGTGCCGACCGTGCTGGTCGCCCGTACCGATGCCGAAGCTGCCGACCTCATCACCACCGATGTGGACGACAACGACAAGCCCTTCCTGACCGGCGAACGCACGCCCGAAGGTTTCTTCCGCACCAAGCCGGGCCTGGAACAAGCCATCTCGCGCGGTCTGGCCTATGCGCCCTACGCCGACCTGATCTGGTGCGAAACCGGCAAGCCCGACCTCGAGTACGCGAAGAACTTCGCCGACGCCATCCACGCCAAGTTCCCCGGCAAGATGCTGTCGTACAACTGCTCGCCGTCGTTCAACTGGAAGAAGAACCTCGACGACGCGACCATCGCCAAGTTCCAGAAGGAACTCGGCGCCATGGGCTACAAGTTCCAGTTCATCACGCTGGCCGGCTTCCATGCCCTCAACTACTCGATGTTCAACCTGGCTCACGGCTACGCCCGCGAACAGATGAAGGCTTTCGTCGAGCTGCAACAAGCTGAATTCGCCGCCGCCGACAAGGGCTTCACCGCCGTCAAGCATCAGCGCGAAGTCGGTACCGGCTACTTCGACGCCGTGACCCAGTGCATCGAAGGCGGCCAATCGTCGACGACCGCGCTCAAGGGTTCGACCGAAGACGAGCAGTTCTTCGACAACCACTGAGCTGCCGTTGACGCGCCGGGCCTTGCGCCCGGTGCAGCCAGCGCGTAAAGAGAGCCGCCCCGCCCCCCGGGGCGGTTTTCTTTTGGGCGAACGAAATGCAGATGGATGTGTTGCCGTGGCTGTGCGCCGCGGCGTTCTGTGCCGGCCTCATCGACGCGGCAGTCGGCGGCGGCGGACTGGTGCAGGTGCCGGCGCTGTTCGGCCTGATGCCCGACCGCGTGCCGGCCACGCTGCTCGGCAGCAACAAGCTGTCGGCGGCGGCCGGTACCTGCTTTGCGGTGCGCAGCTATGTGCGCCGGGTGAAGCTGCCGTGGCGACTGGTGACGCCGGCCGCAATCGGCGCGTTCGCGGGCTCGTTCGGTGGCGCTTCCGTGGTGTCGCGCGTGCCGGCAAGCTGGATGCGGCCGGTCGTGCTGGTGCTGATGCTCGTGATGGCGGCCTACACGCTGGCGCGCAAGGACTTCGGCCAGCATCACGCGCCGGCGCGGATCGGTGCACGCCAGCTGGCGACGGCCACGCTGCTCGGCGCGGCCATCGGCTTTTACGACGGCGTGTTCGGGCCGGGCACGGGCAGCTTTCTGATCTTTCTGTTCGTGCGGGTGTTTGCGTTCGATTTCCTGCATGCGTCGGCGTCGGCCAAGGTGGTGAACCTGGGCACCAACCTCGCGGCGCTGCTGTTCTTCGTGCCGACCGGGCATGTGATGTGGGACGTGGCGCTGCCGATGGCCGCGTTCAACATCGCCGGGGCGCTGGCCGGCACGCGGCTGGCGGTGAAGCACGGCACGGGTTTTGTGCGCGTGCTGTTCATCGCGCTGGTGGCGACGCTGGCGGTCAAGCTCGGCTACGACATCTGGCGCTCGGTGGGCTGAAGCGGCCGGGGCTGGCGACGGCGCGCATTCATCGGTGTGGCGCGCCATCGAGCCCCTGCGCGAGCAACGCAGCATTGCCGCCGACCGCCGCCGTGTTCACGCTGGTCGTGCGTTCCTGGGCAAAGCGCAGCAGGTAGGACGGCCCGCCGGCCTTGGGCCCGGTGCCCGACAGGCCGCAGCCGCCAAACGGCTGCACGCCGACGACCGCGCCGATCTGGTTGCGGTTGACGTAGACATTGCCCACGCGCGCCATGGCCTCGATGTGGCGCGCAGTCTCCTCGTTGCGGCTGTGGATGCCGAGCGTGAGGCCGTAGCCGGTGGCGTTGATGGCCGCGATCACGCGGTCGAGATCGGCGGCGGCGTAGCGCACCAGATGCAGCACCGGGCCGAAATGCTCGCGGTCGAGCGCCTCGATGCCGGCGATCTCGAAGGCCACCGGCGCGACGAAATGCCCGTTCAGTCCGGCCGGCAGCGGCGTTTCGGCGATGAGCCGGGCGCTCTCGCGCAGCCGGGCGATGTGCTCGGCGAGGCGGTCGCGAGCCTCGGCGTCGATCACCGGGCCGAGGTCGCTGGCGAGCCGGTCGGGCGGGCCGACGACCAGCTCGGCCATGGCGCCGCGCAGCAGCTCGGTCACGCGCTCGGCGATGTCGTCCTGCACGAACAGCACGCGCAGTGCCGAGCAGCGCTGGCCGGCGCTGGTGAAGGCCGAGGCGACGGCGTCCTTGACCACCTGCTCGGGCAGCGCGGTCGAGTCCACGATCATCGCGTTCTGGCCGCCGGTTTCGGCGATGAGCACGGCGAGCGGCCCGTTGCGCAGCGCGAGACTGCGGTTGATGGCGCGCGCGGTGTCGGTCGAGCCGGTGAAGCAGACGCCGGCCAGGCGCGGGTCGTTGCAGAACACCGCGCCCAGCTCGGCGCCGTCGCCGGGCAGCAGGGCAATCGCTTGCGGCGGCAGGCCGGCCTCGAACATGAGGTCGAGCGTGCGCGCCGCGATCAGGCTGGTCTGCTCGGCCGGCTTGGCCAGCACCACATTGCCGGCGACCAGCGCGGCGGCGATCTGGCCGATGAAGATGGCGAGCGGGAAGTTCCACGGGCTGATGCAGGCGAAAACGCCGCGCCCGTCGTGGAACAGCTCGTTGCGCTCGCCCGTGGGGCCGGCGAGCGTGCGGCGGCCCAGCTTCAGCCGCGCCTCGGCCGCGTAGTAGCGGCAGAAGTCGACCGCCTCGCGCACTTCGTCGATGCCGTCCTGCAACGTCTTGCCGGCTTCGAGCGTGCAGAGCGCGATCAGCTCGGCGCGGTCGCGTTCGAGCAGGTCGGCGAGGCGGTCGAGGATGGCGGCGCGCGCGTCGACCGGCGTGGCGTTCCAGCGTGGCCAGTAGGCGGCGAGGGCGTCGAGCGCGCGTTGTGCGTCGGCGGCGCTGGCGTGGCGCACCTCGCCGATGCTACGGTCCAGATCCCAGGGGCAGACCGCCGGGCCGCCGTGGCCTGCGCGCTGCGCGCCGTCATCGGCGGCATTGCGTCCGATGCCGGCCACGCGCACGCCATCGATGACCGGCGCGGCGCTCCAGCGCCGTTGCCACTGCGGCGCGAGCGCCGCGTCGAGCGCGCGCCAGCTTTCGCCGACATTCGGATTGATGCCGCGCGAATTGCGCCGCGCCGCGCCAAACAGCTGTGCCGGCAGCGGAATGCCCGGGTTGTGCAGGCTGGCCTGACGCCGCAGCGCAATCGCCGGATGCTCGATCAGCGCCTCGACCGGCACCGCCGGATCGACCAGCCGATGCACGAAGGATGAATTGGCGCCGTTCTCCAGCAGCCGGCGCACCAGATAGGGCAGCAGATCGCGGTGCGCGCCGACCGGCGCATAGATGCGCACCGGCCGCCGCGTGCGCTCGACGACCGCGTCGTACAGCGCCTCGCCCATGCCGTGCAGGCGCTGGAACTCGAACTCGCGGTCGCCGGCCAGCGCCAGCACGGCGGCAACCGTATGCGCGTTGTGGGTGGCGAACTGCGGCTCGATGACGCCGCGCGTGCGCTCGCCGAGCAGATAGCGCGCGGCCGCCAGATAGGACGTATCGGTCGCCTCCTTGCGCGTGAACACCGGATAGCCGTCGAGCCCGCGCTGCTGGCTCGCCTTGATCTCGCTGTCCCAGTAGGCGCCCTTGACCAGCCGCAGCGGAATGCGCGCGCCCAGCTCGCGGCCAAGCTCGGTGACCCAAACCAGCACCGGCAGGCAGCGCTTTGAATACGCCTGCACCACCAGCCCGAACCCACCCCAGCCGGCAATCGCCGGATCGCGCAGCAGCTTCTCGAACAGTTCCAGCGACAGCTCCAGCCGGTCGGCTTCCTCGGCGTCGACGGTGATGGCGACATCGAGCCGGCGCGCCTCGGCGGCGAGGTCGCGCACGCGCTCGAACAGCTCGCCGAGCACGCGCTCGCGCTGGGCCGCCTCGTAGCGCGGATGCAGCGCCGACAGCTTGATCGACACGCTCGGGCGCGGCCCGCTGCCTGCCTGCGGCGCGCGGCCCACGGCGGCGACGGCCTTGCGGTAGTCGGCCAGATATTTGTCGGCATCGGCGGCGGTGAGCGCGGCCTCGCCGAGCATGTCGAAGGAGTAGCTGCAGCCGCGTTCACGCAGCGGCCGGGCGTTGGCCAGCGCCTCGGCGATGTCGCGGCCGAGCACGAATTGCCGGCCCATCAGCTTCATGGCCTGGTTCATCGCGGCGCGGATCACCGGCTCGCCGGAGCGATGCAGCAGGCGCTCGATCACGCCGCCGGCGCGGCCGTCGCCAGCGCGGTCGAGCTTGACGACCTTGCCGGTCAGCACCAGGCCCCAGGCGGCGAAATTGACCAGCACGTTGTCGCTGTGGCCGAGGTGGCGGTCCCAGTCGGCGCCGTCGAGCTTGTCGCGGATCAGGGCGTCGGCGGTGGCGTGGTCGGGCACGCGCAGCAGCGCCTCGGCCAGGCACATGAGCATCACGCCTTCGTGCGTGGCCAGGCTGTATTCGCGCAGCAGGGCGTCGAGCGTGTCGGCAGCGTCGCCGCGCCGGCGTACCGCTTCGACCAGTTCGCGCGCGGTGTGGCGGATGACCTCGATCTGCGCCGCGCCCGGGTCGGCCAGCGCCAGCAGCTGCGGCAGATACGCGTCTTCATCGACCGCGTAATTGGCGCTCACCAGCCGCATCAGCTCGGCGGGCGAGGTGGACGGGAAATCGTCTTGCAGCACGCGAGCGGCCGGAAACATGGCGCCCTCCCTTCATCGGCAAATGCGGTCGGGATGGGCGCGGCAATGCCGGGCCCGAGCGCAACTGTAGAAGCGATGCGCCCGGGCGTGCGACCGGAGCAGCGGCGGGAAATTGCAACCGGGCGCCATTCAGACGGCGCCCGCCGGCATCAGAAGCTGACGCGCGCCGAGGTCTGCACCCGGCTGATGTTGCCGGTGTCGCCGGCCTCGGTCTTGCGCTGGCCCCAGATGTATTCGGCGCCCACGTCCACGTTCTTCACCGGCGTCCAGATCACGTTCAGGAAGGCTTCGCGCGTGCTGGCGTTGAGTGCCGAGATGTCGCCGTAGCCGGCGTCGTTGCGGTTCTTGACCTGGCCGTAAGTGAGCGTCGAGCGCCACAGCGGCGCCCAGGCGTGTTGCAGCGCTACGTAGCCGCCGAGCGAGGTCTGCGCGGCGAGGGTGCGGCGGTCGGCGCTGTAGGCAGCGGCGGCGTTGGCGTCCTGGATGTAGCGGCCGATGCCCTGGCCGCCTTGCAGCGTGGCCAGCAGCACATCGTCGGCGCCGAGCTTGAGGCTGCCGCCCGCGCCCAGGCCCCAGCCGGTGCGGCTGGCGGCGTTGTCGCCGCTGCCGTCGTCGGCGCGCAGCGGGCGCACCAGGGCGCGCAGCGAGGCGTGGCCGAAGTCGCCTTCGGTGGTCCAGCGCGCGGCCAGATCGGGGCCGCGATCCACGGAGGTGACCTTGCCGCCCACGTCGCGCGAATCGCTCTGCGGGTTCTCCACGGCGAGGTCGAGCGTGCCGACCGGCAGCGCGGTGCTGTAGCGCAGCTGCGCCTGACGGATGAAGACCTGACCGGTCGGGCCGATGAATTCCAGCGTCTCGGGCAGCGCGTCCACGTCCATGAAGGTGGACCAGGTCTGGCCGACCAGCCAGTGGCCGACCGTGCCGTAGGCATGGCGCAGGCGCGGCCGGGCCGAGTTGGTATAGGTCTCGCTGCCTTCGCTTGTGTAGAAGTCGAACTCGACCCGGGTCTTGACGTCGCCCAGATCGCTCGGCGTGGCGGTCTGGAAGTTGAGGCGCGAGGTGCGCGCGCTGAGCGTGGTGGTGCTGCGGCGTTTGGCATCGGCGCTGCCGTCGAGCGGCGCGTCGGCGAGGCTGACGCCACGGCCCTGGTTGCCACGCGCGTCGAAGACGGCGTCGAGCTGGGCATAGCCGGAAATCTTCAGCGAGGTGCCGCCGGGCAGGCGGATCGAGCCCGGCATGCTGCCGGCGGTGATGACTTCGGCTGCGGGCGCTGCGGCAGCGACGGGCGCGGGAGCCGCTTCGGCGGCGGTCTGCTTGGCTTCGAGCTGGTCGATGCGGGCTTGCAGCTTTTGCAGCGCGGCGCGCAGTTCGTCGACTTCACCGGCGCGGGCGGGCGCGGCGGCGAGCAGGCCAGCGCCGACAAGGGCGAGGACGAGCGGGCGGAGGGCGTGGGACATGGCGTGGGTCTCTGCGTGTTGTGGTTTGGAAGAAAGGCCCGCGCCAGACGCGGGCAAGCCGGCTCCCTGCATCGCGCTGGCGACGCATGCGGAGGCGGGAAAACGGGGAGGTCCGGCGCGAGGCCGGAATGGGCGGCGAAGGGCGCCCGGCCGCCGCGCGGCGACCGGGCAGGCCGAACCGCTTACGCGGCTGCGGCGATGGCGGCGTCGACCGAGGCAGCCAGCAGCGCCAGCCCTTCGGCGAGCGCAGCCGCATCGATGGTCAGCGGCGGCATCAGGCGGATGACATTGCCGTAGGGCCCGCAGCTCAGGATCAGCAGGCCGCGCGCGCGCGCTTCGGCGACGATGGCCTTCACCAGCGCGCCGTCGGGCGCCCAGTGGCCGGCGCCATCCTTGTTGCCGAACTCGATGGCCAGCATCGCGCCCAGGCCGCGCACTTCGGCCACGCGGTCGGGATGGGCGGCGGCGATCTCGTCGAGCTTGTCGAGCATGACGCGGCCGGTGGCCTGCACCTTCTCGCAGAGCTGCTCGTCGTCGACGATGTCGAGCACCGTGAGCGCCGCCGCGCAGGCGAGCGGATTGCCGCCATAGGTGCCGCCCAGGCCGCCCGGCGCGGCCGCGTCCATCACCTCGGCGCGGCCGACCACGGCAGCGATCGGAAAGCCGCCGCCCAGGCCCTTGGCCATCGTCACGATGTCGGGCGCGATGCCCGAATGCTCGATGCCGTAGAACTTGCCGGTGCGGCAGACGCCGCTCTGGATTTCATCGGCAATGATGAGGATGCCGTGGCGGTCGGCGATCTCGCGCAGGCCGCGCAAGAACGGCGCCGGCGCCGGCAAATAGCCGCCTTCGCCCTGCACCGGCTCGACGATGAAGGCGGCCACGCGGCTCGCCTCGATGTCGAACTTGAACAGCGCTTCCACGCCGGCCAGCGCGTCCTCGGTGCTCAGGCCGTGCAGCGGATTGGGGAAGGGCGCGTGATACACGTCGCCCGAGAACGGGCCGAAACCGATCTTGTACGGATCGACCTTGCCGGTCAGGCCCAGCGTGAACATCGTCCGTCCATGAAAGCCGCCGTTGAAGGCGATGATCCCCGGCCGGCCGGTCGCGGCGCGCGCCACCTTCACGGCGTTTTCCACCGCCTCGGCACCCGAGTTCATCAGAAAGCTCTTCTTCGCGCCCGGGCCAGGCATGCGCGCATTCAGGCGCTCGCACAGGCTGATGTAGCCGTCATAGGCCAGCACCTGAAAGCAGGTGTGGGTGAAGTCCTTCATCTGCTCGGCCACGGCGGCCAGCACGCGCGGATTGTTGTGGCCGGTGTTCACCACCGCGATGCCGGCGACGAAGTCGATGTAGCGCCGGCCTTCCACGTCCCACACCTCGGCGTTGAGCGCGCGCTGCGCGACGACGGGATGGGCCTGGCCCACGCCGCGCGGCAGGGCGGCGGCGCGACGGGCGAGCTGGTCGGCGTTGGTGATGGTCTGCTGGGTCATGTCGATGTCCTTTGCTGCGGTGTGAGGAGGCGGGGCGGGCTCAGAGGCCGCCCATCGCGAGGTATTTGATTTCGGTGTATTCGTCGCAGCCGTACTTCGAGCCTTCGCGGCCGAGGCCCGAGGCCTTGATGCCGCCGAAGGGCGCGACTTCATTCGAGATGAGCCCGGTGTTGGCGCCGACCATGCCGTATTCGAGCGCTTCGCCCACGCGCCAGACGCGGCCGATGTCGCGCGTATAGAAGTAGGCGGCGAGGCCGAATTCGGTGTCGTTGGCCATGCGGACGGCCTCGTCTTCGGTGGTGAAGCGGAACACCGGCGCGAGCGGCCCGAAGGTTTCCTCGCGCGCCACGGCCATTGCCGGCGTCACGCCGGTCACGATGGTCGGCTCGAAGAAATTGCCGCCGAGCGCATGCGGCTTGCCGCCGGTGACCACGCTCGCGCCCTTGGCCAGCGCATCGGCCAGATGGCGCTCGACCTTGCTCACGGCCGCGCCGTTGATGAGCGGGCCGAGGTTCACGCCAGCCTCGGTGCCGACGCCGACCTTGAGCGTCGCGACGGCTTCGGCCAGCCTGGCGACGAAGGCGTCGTGGATGCCGTCCTGCACCAGCAGCCGGTTGGCGCAGACGCAGGTCTGGCCGGCGTTGCGGTACTTGGAAACCATCGCGCCGGCCACGGCCGCATCCAGATCGGCATCGTCGAACACGATGAAGGGCGCATTGCCGCCGAGTTCGAGCGACAGCTTCTTGAGCGTCGGCGCGCATTGCTCCATCAGCTTGATGCCGACGGCGGTGGAGCCGGTGAAGCTCAGCTTGCGCACCACCGGGTTGCGGCACAGCTCGTTGCCGATGGCGACCGCATCGCCGGTCACCACGTTAAGCACGCCGGCCGGAATGCCGGCGCGCTCGGCCAGCACCGCCAGCGCCAGCGCCGAGAACGGCGTCTGCGGCGCGGGCTTGATGACCATCGCGCAGCCGGCGGCGAGCGCCGCGCCGGCCTTGCGCGTAATCATCGCGGCCGGGAAATTCCACGGCGTGATCGCGGCGGCGACGCCGATCGGCTCACGGATGACGACCAGGCGGCGGTCGTTCGCGGGGCTGGGAATCACGTCGCCGTACAGGCGCTTGGCTTCCTCGCCGAACCATTCGAGGAAGCTCGCCGCGTAGGCGATCTCGCCCTTGGCCTCGGCCAGCGGCTTGCCCTGTTCGGCGGTCATGAGCGCGGCGAGGTCGTCCTGGTGTTCGAGCATCAGCTCGTACCAGCGCCGCAGCAGCCGGCCGCGATTGGCGGCGGGCAGGGCGCGCCACGACTTCTGCGCCGCTTCGGCGGCGGCGATGGCGCGGCGGGTTTCGGCTTCGCCCAGGTGCGGCACGCTGCCGAGCGAGGCGCCGGTGGCGGGATCGAGGATTTCGGTGCTGGCGCCGGTGTCGGCATCGAGCCAGACACCGCCGATGACGGCCTGATGGCGCCAGAGCGAGGGGTCGTTGAGCTGGGGCATGCGGTTTCTTTCGGCAAGGCGGTGCCCGTGGGCGCGCTCGTGGCGCGCTTGCGGGCGGATGGGGCGGGATGGCTTGCGGGCGCGGCGGCCCGCGCGGTTCAGCGCCGGGGCGGGCCGTGGAAGGACAGGGCGGCGCGCATCAATCCACCCTGGCGGTGCGGATGCGCTCGGCGCGGCGGCGCAGGCCCTCGACCAGCACCAGCGCCAGCGCCGACAGCACGATCAGCAGCGTGGCCACGGCGGCAATCGTCGGGCTGATGTTTTCGCGGATGCCGGCAAACATCTGGCGCGGCAGCGTGGCCTGCGCCGGCGCGGCGAGAAAGAGCGTCACCACCACCTCGTCGAGCGAAGTGGCGAACGCGAACAGCGCGCCGGAAGCGACACCCGGTGCGACCACCGGCAGCATCACCTTGAAGAAGGCGGTGAGCGGAGGAGCGCCCAGGCTGCTGGCAGCCCGCATGAGGTTGTGGTCGAAGCCTTGCAGCGTGGCCGTGACCGTGATGATGACGAAGGGCACGCCGAGCACCGCATGCGCCAGGATCAGCCCGGTATAGCTGCCGGCCAGACCCAGCGGCGCGAACAGCAGATACACCGCCACGCCCACGATGACCGCCGGCACCACCATCGGCGACACCAGCACCGCCGTCAGCAGCGCCTTGCCGGCGAACTCGCCGCGCGACAGCCCGACCGACGCCAGCGTGCCGAGCAGCACCGCCAGCAAGGTGGACGCCGGCGTGACGATGGCGGTGTTCATCAGCGCCTGCCGCCACGGCGCCGACTGCGCCAGCTCCTCGTACCAGCGCAGCGAGAAGCCGGTCATCGGGTACATCAGCATCGAATCGGCGTTGAACGACAGCGGCACGATCACGAGGATCGGCAGCATCAGGAACACCAGCAGCGCGCCGGTCAGCGTCAGCAGCGCGTAGTGCGAAAGCCTTTGCACGGGCGTCGCGTAATCGGGCAGGGAATGGCTTGCCATGACGGTTCCTCAGCGGGCGGCGCGGTTCTGGCGCGGGCGGTTGAAACGGGCGTAGAGCACGTAGAACACCAGCGTCGCGGCGAGCAGCACGCTCGACAGCGCGGCGGCCATGCTCCAGTTCAGCGTCTCGTTGGTGAAGAAGGCGATGAAGTAGCTGACCATCTGCTCGCCCGGGCTGCCCAGCAGCGCCGGCGTGATGTAGTAGCCCATGCCCAAAATGAACACCAGCAGCGAACCCGCCGCCACGCCCGGCATGCATTGCGGCACGTAGACCCGCCAGAACGCCGCGAACGGCTTGCAGCCCATCGACAGCGCGGCGCGCATGAACACCGGCGGCACGCCCTTCATCACCGAGTACAGCGGCAGCACCATGAAGGGCAGCAGGATGTGGATCATCGCGATGTAGACGCCGGTGCGGTTGAACACCAGTTGCAGCGGCTCGCTGGTGATGCCGGCCAGCATCAGCGCCTGATTGACCAGCCCGCTGCCCTGCAGCAGCACGATCCAGGCGGCCACGCGCACCAGCACCGAGGTCCAGAACGGCAGCAGCACGAAGATCATCAGCACATTGCTGATGCGCGCCGGCAGCGTGGCCAGCACATAGGCGAGCGGAAAGCCCAGCAGCAGGCAGATGGCGGTGACGATGCCGCTCATCCAGAAGGTGCGCGCGAACACGTCGACGAACACCGCCTGATCGCTCGCGACAGGCTGGATGCTGCCGTCGGCAGCGGTCTCGCGGTCCATCGCGGCGAGCAGATAGCGCGGCGTGTAGGGCGCGGCATTGGCGGCGATGGCTTGCCAGACCTCGGGCTGGGTCCAGCGCTCGTCGAGCGCGGCGATGCGCTCGCGCGGCGACGGCGTGGCGGCATCGCCGGCGGGCGCTTCATCGGCCGGCGCTTGCAGGCCGCTCGCGGTCTTCATCACCAGCGAGCGCAGGCCCGACTGCTCCATGTTCAGCCGCTTGGCGGCGGCGGCGAGCCTGGGCGTGCCACGGCCGGCGTCGAGGTCGGCCGCGAGCGCGGCGAAGGCGGCGTCGGCCGGCAAGCCCTGTTCGGCCTTCCAGCCCTTGAGCGCCGCCGTCGTGGCGGGCAGCCCGTCCATCACTTCGCGGTTGTCGATGCCGCGCTTGAGCAGCGCGCCGATCGGCCACAGAAAGGCCACGAACAGCAGCACCGCCACCGGCAGCACCAGCGCGAGCGAGCTGAGCTTCTTGCGCCGCTCGGCCAGCCGCAGCTGGCGCTTGAGCGGCATGGCGTCGGCAGGCGGCGTGGCGGCTTGCATCGGCAGTTCCTCGGTCAATTGCGTCATCGCGGCATCCCGGCGAAGTGAAGTTCGGGCGCGGCGTTCAGCGCGCGGCCCAGCTGTTGAAGCGCTGTTCCAGCTCTTCGCCGTGATCGACCCAGAAGCGCGTGTTGCTCTGGAGCGCGCCCTTCAGGTTGGCCGGGGCGGTGGGCAGTTCGGCGGCGATCCTGGCGTCGATGCCGGCGACCGCCTTGGCATGCGTCGGGCCGTAGGGGATTTCGCCCGAGTAGACGCGCTGGTTCTCGGGCTGGGCCACGAACTTGATGAAGCTGTAGGCCAGCTCGCGGTTGGCGCTGCCCTTGGGGATGGCCCAGGCGTCCACGTCATAGATGTTGCCGGCCCAGACGATCTTGAGATTGCGGCCTTCCTTCTGCGCATTGGCGATGCGGCCGTTGAACGCGGCGGCCATCGTCACATCGCCCGAGGCGAGCATTTGCGGCGGCTGGGCGCCGGCTTCCCACCACTGGATGTTTGCCTTGAGCTGGTCGAGCTTCTTGAACGCGCGATCGACGCCGGCCTTGGTGGCCAGTTGCGCATACACCTGCTCGGGCGCGACGCCGTCGGCCATGAGCGCGATTTCGAGCGTGAATTTGGCGCCCTTGCGCAGGCCGCGCTTGCCGGGCCAGGTCTTCACGTCCCAGAAATCGGCCCAGCTCGTGGGCGCCTTGGCGCCGACCTTGTCGGCGTTGTAGGCCATCGCGGTCGACCACACGAAGAAGCCGAGGCCGCATTCGGTCGCGGTGCCGGGCACGAAGTCGCCCTTGGGCGCGATCTTGCTGTAGTCGAGCTTCTCGTACAGGCCTTCCTCGCAGCCGCGCACCAGCTCGGGCGATTCGACTTCCACCACGTCCCAGCTCACCTTGCCGGCCTCGACCATGGCCTTGATCTTGGCCTGCTCGCCGTTGTATTCGCCGGCCACGATCTTGTTGCCGCTGGCCTTCTGCCACGGCTGGTAATAGGCCTTTTCCTGGGCCTTCTGGTTGGTGCCGCCAAAGGAGATGACCGACAGGTCGGCGGCGTGGGCGGCGGTGCTGGCGAACAGGGCGGCCAGTGCGAGTGCGACGGTGGATTTCATGGATGGGCTGCGATGGGTTGTGAGCGCCGGCAGGCGGCGCGGAATCGTCGGCGCGCCGGGCCGGCGCGCCTGCTGGAAAGGCGGGCGCTCAGGCGGCGCGGGTCTCGGCAAAGGCGCGGGCATGCTCGGGTCGGATGCCGACGGCAATGCGCTGCTCGGGCAGCACTTGCCGGTCGAGCGCGCCGGCCGGCAGCTTCACCATGAAGCTGGCGTTGCCGGCCAGATCGAGCCGCAGCCGCAGGTGATCGCCGAGGTAGACCAGCTCCTTCACCGTGGCGGTGAAGCGGCTCGGCGCGGCCTCGGCGGCCTGATCGATCAGCACGCGCTCGGGCCGGATCGACACGGTGGCGGTCTTCTCGCTGCCCAGATCGCCGACGCTGGCGCGCAGCAGGCTGCCGTCGGCCAGCCGCAGGCTGCATTCGCTGCCGTCGTGGCGCTCGACCGTGGCGGCGAGCGCATTGCTCTCGCCGATGAAGCCGGCCACGAAAGCGTTTGCAGGCCGCTCGTACAGCGCGTCGGCGCGGTCGAGCTGCTGGATGCGGCCCTTGTCGAACACCGCGATACGGTCCGACATGGTCAGCGCCTCGCTCTGGTCGTGCGTCACGAAGACAAAGGTGATGCCGAGCGAGTCGTGCAGATGCTTGATCTCCAGCTGCATGTGCTCGCGCAACTGCTTGTCGAGCGCGCCGAGCGGCTCGTCCATCAGCACCAGCTCGGGCGAAAACACCAGCGCCCGCGCCAGCGCAATGCGCTGCTGCTGGCCGCCCGACAGCTGCTGCGGGTAGCGGTCGCCGAAGGCTTCGAGCTTCACCATCGCCAGCGCCTGCTTCACCTTGGCGTCGATCTCGGCGGCGGGCAGCTTGCGCACCGCGAGCGGGAAGCGGATGTTCTCGCGCACCGTCATGTGCGGGAACAGCGCGTAGTTCTGGAACACCACGCCGATGTTGCGGCGCCAGGGCGGCAGCTTGTTGATGACCTTGCCGCCGAGGCGGATCTCGCCGGCGGTGGGCGTCTCGAAGCCGGCCAGCATCATCAGGCAGGTGGTCTTGCCCGAGCCCGACGGGCCGAGCAGCGTCAGGAACTCGCCCCGTTCGATGTCGAGGTCGAGGTCGCGCACGATGAGGTGCTCGCCGTCATAGGTCTTGCGGACCTTGCGGAAAGTGACGTGCGGGGAAGCGGCAGTCATTCACGACTCCTGGCAAAGCGTTGCAACCACGCGAACGTGGCCGGGCGATGAAGCGATGGCGGCGGAGTTTAGGCATTAACGTGTCCCCCCGAAGAACCACCAAACCCCACTTTCAAGGAACCGGTTCCCCCGAACCGGCAGCGTGATGGACCAGCGGCTCCTCGTCGAAATCATCCAGCGCCACTTCGCCCAGCAGCCCGAGGCCGGCATGTTGCGCACCCGGCTCTATCTGGCGCTGCGCCAGGCCATCCTCGGGCGCGAGCTTGCGGCCGGCGAATGCCTGCCCGGCACGCGCAGCCTGGCGCGCGATCTGGCGCTCGGCCGCAACACGGTGCTCTGGGCCTACGACCAGCTGCTGTCCGAGGGCTATCTGGAGGGCCAGAGCGGCACCGGCACCTTCGTGTCGGATGCGCTGCGCAGCGACAAGGCGGCGCCGCCGCGCCGGCTCATCGGCACGCGGCGCGAGGGCATCAGCAAGCGCGGCGCGCTCATCGGCGTCGATGCCGCGAGCAGCCGCATCCAGCAGGGCGCCTTCATGCCGGGCGTGCCGGACGTGGAGCACTTTCCGTTCAAGGTCTGGAACCGGCTGCTGGCGCGCTATCACGGCCCCGGCCATTCGGCGCTGATGCAGTACGGCCACGGCGGTTACGGCCCGCTCAAGGTGGCGCTGGCCGAGTACCTGAACGTGACGCGGATGCTCCAGTGCAGCCCGCGCCAGATCGTCATCATCAACGGCAGCCATCAGGCCTTCGACCTGTGCGCCCGCATGCTCTGCGACCACGGCGATCTGGCCTGGGTCGAGGAGCCGGGCTATTGGGGCGCGCGCAATGTGCTGCGCGCCGCCGGGCTGCGGCTGCAAGCGGTGCCGCTCGACGAGCGCGGCATCGCGCCGACCGACGCGCACTGGGCCACGCCGCCGCGGCTCATCATGGTCACGCCGTCGAGCCAGTACCCGACCGGCATCGTGCTGTCGCTTGACCGCCGGCTGCAATTGCTGGAGCGCGTGGAGGAGTGCGGCGGCTGGATCGTGGAAGACGACTACGACAACGAGCTGCGCTATCACGACCACCCGGTCACCTCGCTGTTCGGCCTGTCGCAGTCGCGCCGCGTCATCTACCTGGGCACGCTGAGCAAGGTGCTGTTCCCGGGCATGCGCATGTCCTACATGGTGGTGCCGGAGGACATGGTCGAAGCCTTCACGCTCGGCAATGCCGAGCTCTACCGCGAAGGGCGGCTGGCCGAGCAGGCGGCGCTGGCCGAGTTCATCGAGGCCGGGCACTTCACGGCGCACATCCGGCGCATGCGCGCCATCTACCAGGAGCGCCGCGACGTGCTGCACGAAACCCTCGACTCGCGGCTGCGCGGGCTGGTGCACAGCCCGCTCACCCAGGCCGGCCTGCAATCGCTCTACACGCTCAACGGCCCGGCCGACGATGTTCAGCTGGCGCACGAGGCGCTGCAACGCCGTATCGTCACCCGGCCGCTGTCGATCTACTACGCCGACCCGCCGCGCGACGTGGCCGGGCTCAACCTCGGCTTCGCGTCGGTGCCGGTCGAGGCGATCCGGCCGGCGGCGATCCAGCTGGCCGAGGTCATCGAGAGCCACATGACCGCGCGGCGCGGCAACCCGCTGCGCCCGGCCGCCTGATTTGCGGGCATTTACCGCTTGCCGGCGGCCACCGGCTGGCACGACGCTCGCTAGCGAACCGGCCGTCCGGCGCGCCGCCCCGGCCGTCTGCACCCTCACAGCGCATCGCGCGCCCATCACCCGCCGGCAACACCGGCCACGGAAGCCATGGAACTGACCCCCCGCGAGAAGGACAAGCTCCTCATCTTCACCGCCGCGCTGCTGGCCGAACGCCGCCGCGCGCGCGGGCTCAAGCTCAACTATCCCGAGGCGGTGGCCTTCATTTCCGCCGCGATCATGGAAGGCGCGCGCGACGGCCGCACCGTGGCCGAACTCATGAGCTACGGCACCACCCTGCTGGCGCGCGACGACGTGATGGACGGCGTGCCCGAGATGATTCCCGACATCCAGGTCGAGGCGACCTTTCCCGACGGCACCAAGCTGGTCACCGTCCACCATCCGATTCCCTGACGCGCAAAGGCTTGCATCCGATGATTCCCGGACAACTCCTGCCGGAAGACGGCGAGCTCGAACTCAACGCCGGCCGCGCCACGGTCACGGTCACCGTCGCCAACACCGGCGACCGGCCGATCCAGGTCGGCTCGCATTTCCACTTCTTCGAGACCAATGCGGCGCTCGCCTTCGACCGGGCGGCGGCGCGCGGCTTCCGGCTAAACATCGCCGCCGGCACGGCGGTGCGCTTCGAGCCCGGCCAGGAGCGCACGGTCGAGCTGGTGGCGCTGGCCGGCGCGCGCGTGGTCTACGGCTTCAACGCCCGCGTCATGGGCCCGCTCGACGCAGCCACGCCATGACGCCCTTCATCCAGGTCTGCGAGGTGTGGGTGCCGCACCCGAGCCGCGACTACCTCGTGCTGCATTCGGGCAGCTACGGCCCGCATGACGAGCTGGCCGAACTGAGCCGCAAGCTGCTCTGGAGTCATGGCGAGGGCCTGCCCGGCCGGGCCTGGGAAACCGGCGCGCCGGTCTTTCTGCACGACCTCAATCCCTCGGTGTTCAAGCGCAGCGACATCGCCCAGCGCCTGGGCCTGAGCAGCGGTCTGGCGCTGCCGGTCTGCGCCGGCGAATTCCTCACCGGCGTGCTGGTGCTGCTCTGCGGCGATGCCGACTCGGCTGTGGGCGCGCTCGAAATCTGGGGCGCCGAGCCCGACGAGCCCAAGTACCTCGGCCTCGTCGACGGCCATTACGGCCGCGCCGCCGGCTTTGGCAAAAGCTCGCAGGACGTGACCTTCGCGCGCGGCTTCGGCCTGCCCGGGCGCGCCTGGGCCAGCGGTCTGCCCGAGCTGATGACCGGCCTCGGCAGCTCGCCCGACTTTCTGCGCGCCGCCATTGCGCGCCAATGCGGCATCGACCTGGGGCTGGCGATTCCCTTCGGCATCGACGGCGAAAGCCCGCGCGTGGTCACGCTGCTGTCGGCGCCGGCCACGCCGGTCGCGCGCCGGATCGAGATCTGGACCGTCGACACGGCGCGCGAGCATCTGGTCTTTCGCGACGGCTGGTGCAACGCCGTGCCCAATCTCGACCGCGTCTACGACGGCGTCCAGCTCACGCGCAGCGACAGCACCGTCGGCCGCGCCTGGCGCTGCGGCATCCCGATGGTCGTGAGCCAGCTCGCGGCCTCCGGCTCGGCGCTGGGCGTCGCAGCCGTGACCGCCGGACTCGACACGATGGTCGCCATCCCCGTCTTCGAGCGCGGCTGGGTCCGCGCCGTCGTCGCGCTCTACCCCTGAATTCCCCATCTTCGGAGCCAGTCTCATGACCCTGCGCATCTCCCGCCAGGCCTATGCCGAAATGTTCGGCCCCACCACCGGCGACCGCGTGCGCCTGGCCGACACCGACCTCGTCATCGAGGTCGAGCGCGACCACACCATCTACGGCGAGGAAGTGAAATTCGGTGGCGGCAAGGTGATCCGCGACGGCATGGGCCAGAGCCAGCGCATGTCGGCCGACTGCGCCGACGTGGTCATCACCAATGCGCTCATCGTCGACTGGTGGGGCATCGTCAAGGCCGACATCGGCATCAAGGGCGGCCGCATCAGCGGCATCGGCAAGGCCGGCAATCCCGACATCCAGCCGGGCGTGACCATCGTGATCGGCGCCGCCACCGAGATCGTGGCCGGCGAGGGAATGATCGTGACCGCCGGCGGCATCGACACCCACATCCACTTCATCTGCCCGCAGCAGATCGACGAGGCGCTGTACTCGGGCGTGACCACCATGATCGGCGGCGGCACCGGCCCGGCCACCGGCACCTTTGCCACCACCGTCACGCCGGGCCCGTGGAACCTGGAGCGGATGCTGCAAGCCGCCGACGCCTATCCGATGAACATCGGCTTTCTGGGCAAGGGCAATGTCTCGCTCGAAGGCCCTCTGCTGGAGCAGGTGAGCGCCGGCGCCATCGGCCTGAAATTGCATGAAGACTGGGGCACCACGCCCGCCGCCATCGACGCTGCCTTAAGCGTTGCCGACCAGACCGATGTGCAGGTCGCCATCCACTCCGACACGCTCAACGAGGGCGGCTTCGTCGAGGAGACGATCAAGGCCTTCCGCAACCGCGTGATCCACACCTACCACACCGAAGGCGCGGGCGGCGGCCATGCGCCCGACATCATCAAGGTGTGCGGCGAGCTGAACGTGCTGCCCAGCTCTACCAACCCCACGCGGCCCTACACGGTCAACACGCTCGACGAGCATCTCGACATGCTCATGGTCTGCCACCACCTCGACGCCGCCATCGCCGAGGACATCGCCTTTGCCGAAAGCCGCATCCGCAAGGAAACCATCGCCGCCGAAGACATCCTTCACGACCTCGGCGCCTTCTCGATGCTCAGCTCGGACAGCCAGGCCATGGGCCGCGTCGGCGAGGTGGTGATCCGCACCTGGCAGACCGCGCACAAGATGAAGCTGCAACGCGGCACGCTGCCCGGCGACACCGCGCGCCACGACAACGCGCGCGTCAAGCGCTACATCGCCAAGTACACGATCAACCCGGCCATCACTCACGGCATCGCGCACGAGGTGGGCAGCGTGGAGGTGGGCAAGTTCGCCGACCTGGTGCTGTGGAAGCCGGCGTTCTTCGGCGTGAAGCCGTTTGTTGTGATGAAGGGCGGAATGATTGCGGCGGCCGCGATGGGCGATCCGAATGCCAGCATTCCCACGCCGCAGCCGGTGCATTTCCGGCCGCAATTCGCGGCGGCGGGTGGGGCGCTGGCTCGCACGTCGCTCACCTTTGTTTCGCAGGCCGGATTCGAGGCGGGAATTGGCGAGCGCTATGGATTGGCGAAGACGATTGTGCCGGTGCAGGGGATTCGCTCGCTGACCAAGCGGGACATGAAGCTGAACGACTATCTGCCGAAGATCACCGTGCATCCGGAGACGTATCAGGTGCATGCGGATGGGCAGCTGCTCGATTGCGAGCCGGCGGTGGTGTTGCCGATGGCGCAGAGGTATTTTTTGTTTTGAGTGTTTTGACATAAAGCCCATGAGTTGATGTACCGCGTGATAGTCAGTTCATGGGGTTTTGTTGATTTTTACTTCAAATTGGCTTTAGAAGCGTTCATGCACCCAGTTGCTTGGCCTGCCTAAATAATCCGATAAGTTGAAGAAAAGATCGCACTCTCGTCGAAGATCTTTGCTAAGTCCATCTTCCAAAAACCATAGTGCAACCTGTTTGCCCATTCGTTTAATCTCACGCACGAGAGGGACGTAGTCGTCATCCCCGGCAACTAGAACAGCTATCTCGTAGTTTCCATTGTGAGCATGACTCAGCATTTCGGTGGCAAGTGTAATGTCCACTCGCTTCGAACGACCATTTGATTTCTTCTTAAAAACTCGCGGATCAGTAATTCCTAGGTTTCTCAATTCATCTGATATCTGGTCGATTCTGCTATCGTCGGCTCGGGCGCACGTATAATAGTGGCTGCGAATAAATGAGCAATTTGCGTGGTGGTGCCAGAATTGAATTCGTGACCAGACATAGATATTTGGCTCATTGATAACATGATCGCTTTGGCTAATTTTATTACTTTCGATTAGATTTTTGAATCGTATGGCAAGATTCTCACCGTCGACAAAAATCATGGCTCGACTGTTGGTTGGAATTGAAGGAGGTAAGTAATACGGCATTTTGACTCCAATTTGCAGGTAGTGCGGTTCGTGAATTCACTTGCCACTTTTAACTTTACTTGATAATTTTGATAGGTATCTTGATATTTACCAAGCTGCTGAGGTTGCCATGCCCATCACCGCCAAACTCTTCACCACCGGCCGCAGCCAAGCCGTCCGTCTCCCGATGGAATTCCGCTTCGAAGGCACGGAGGTCTACATCCGCCGCGATCCGGTGACCGGCGACGTAATCCTGTCGCGTCGCCCGCAGTCGTGGGACGGCCTATTCGCGCTCGACACCACCACCGAAGTGCCGAGCGACTTCCTGACCGAAGCCGACCGCAATCAGGGCAGCCACGACCGCGATCCTTTCGAAGGCTGGCAGGAGTGACGCGCTATCTGCTCGACACGAACATCGTCAGTCATGTAATTCGTGGCGATATCGTCCGGGTGCGCGAACGGTTGGCGGCTGTGCCAATGAGCGAAATCGGCATTTCAGTGGTGACCGAAGCTGAGTTGCGCTACGGCCTTGCCAAACGTGGCAATCCGGCAGGGCTGACGCAGCGCGTACACGAATTCCTGATCCGCGTGGACGTGCTGCCGTGGGACTCCGACGCTGCAATCAGCTATAGCCGTCTACGCACGGATTGCGAATCGGCTGGCATCACACTCGCTTCGCTCGATCTGATGATTGCGGCGCATGCCAAGGCGGTTGGCGCAACGCTGGTCAGTCATGATCGTGTCTTCCAGCGTGTACCTGTTGGCTTAACGGTCGAGGATTGGACCACCGTCGCAACAGATTGACCGGTGAACTCGGAGCATGTGAATCGCGAAAGCGCATGCCCAGGTTATGAGGTGATGACAACCTCCTCACCCACCTGCACTCGTTTGACGAGCCGCGACAGCCGCTTTGCCGCGTCAGAAACGCCCACTCGCATCACGGCTCCCGCGCTCGTCATTGCAATTCCCTCAAACCGTCGCTTCCGCCAGCCAAAGATCGTGCAGATTGCAGAAGCTGGTCGCGTAAATCTTTCCCTTGTATCCCGCCGGCAGGTCGTATTCCGACGCCGGTTCAACATCGCCGGTAAACGTCTTGGCGCCGAGCAGGCTGCCGTCGGCCAGCAGCAGGGTGTGGCGCACGATGAAATGCTCGGCCGAATGACCGTGGCGCGTCACGACCTTGACCTTGCTGCCCGCCACTTCGATGCGCGGCAGGTGGGTGGCGCGGCGGCCGGCGAAGTCGCCCGGGTTTTCGTCGGTGAGCACCAGGTTCTTGGGCGGCAGCGGGCTGCCGTCGGCGGCCTGGGCGCCGTGGCTGACCAGGGCGGTGGCGATGCCGGCGGCGGCCGAATTGACGAAAAAGTTTCTGCGATCCATGGATGAAATCTCCGGTGAGTTTGCTCGGGCATTCACTTTATGCGAGCCCAATTCGCCGGGCAATTGAATTGCCGTGACAGTACGGACCGAATCGCAGAATCGATTCGCGCCTGTCGTTGTTGCAATGGCGAATTGCCAGCAATTGCGCCATTGGCTGCTGCAATTGCGTCCGGCAATTGGCCGGAATCCAGCATTCAACGGTTTGCGGGCGCTTGCATGCCTTGCTCGATGCGCTCGGCGGCGCCCGATCGCCTATCGTCCGGGCTGTCGCTTTCACCGGGTTCCGCCATGCCTCTGCCCACGCTCCGTCAGGCGCTCACCTCGCGCTTTCCGCTTCTGTGCATCGAAACCCATGAGGAGCCGCGCGCCCGCGCCCTCATCCGCCAGCTCGCCGATGAACTCGGCGACGCCTGCTTCGAATGGAGCGTGGCCGACGGCCTGAGCCACAGCAATTTCCGCTGGAGCAGCGGCGGCGGCGGCGGTGGCGGCATGGCGCCGTCGAGCGCGCGGCGCGAATTCCCCGACACCGAAGACTTCGAGGCGGCGCTGCGCTTCATCGACAAGGAAGGCCCGCGCGGCATCTATCTGCTGTTCGACGTCCATCCCTTTCTCGGCGAGGCGGCGGTGCAGCGGCTGCTGCGCGAGATTGCCTTCGACCATCCGGCGCGCAAATGCAGCCTGGTCATCGTCGGTCCGCGCATCGATCTGCCGCCCGAGATCGCGCGCCATGCGCTGTTCGAGCGCCTGCCGCTGCCCGATCTGGCCCGGGTGCGCGACATCTTTCGCGAGGAGCTGGCGGCCTATGCCGAGGAGTCGGGCGCCAAGGTGGCCGGCGAGCGCGCGACCGCCGACCGCCTGGTGCAGCAGCTGCTGGGCCTGTGCGAGGAGGACGCGCGCCGGCTGCTGCGGCTGAGCATCCGCGACGACGGCGCCATCACCGATGCCGATCTGCACCGCGTCATGCGCATCAAGCGCGAGATGCTGGCCGACTCGGCGCTCGACGTGGAATTCCCCGAGGCGGCGCGGCTGGCGGTCGCTGGCATGGCCAATCTCAAGCGTTGGCTGGCGCTGCGCGAAAGCGCGTTTCGCGGCGCCGCGCCCAATCTGCCCACGCCGCGCGGCGTGCTGCTGCTGGGCGTGCAGGGCGGCGGCAAGAGCCTGGCGGCGCGCGCCATCGCCGCCGACTGGAAGCTGCCGCTCGCGCGGCTCGACATCGGCGCCTTGCAGGACAAGTTCCACGGCGAGACCGAGCGCCGGCTGCGCGCCGCGCTGGCCGCCGCCGAGGCGATGGCGCCCTGCGTGCTGTGGATCGACGAGATCGAGAAGGCGATGGCGCAAGGCAATGCCGACGCCGACGGCGGCGTGGGCCGGCGCGTGCTGGGCAGCCTGCTCACGTGGATGGCCGAGCGCGACAAGCCGGTGTTCATCGCCGCGACCGCCAACGACATCCGCGCGCTGCCGCCCGAGCTGCTGCGCAAGGGCCGCTTCGATGAAATCTTCTTCGTCGATCTGCCGGACGCGGCGACGCGGGCCGAGATGTTCGCGATCCACCTTGCGCGGCGCGGGCTGGAGGCGGCGGGCTTCGATCTGCCGGCGCTGGCGGCGGCTTGCGATGGCTTCTCGGGCGCGGAGATCGAGCAGGCCGTCATCAGCGCCTGCTTCGAGGCTCAGGGCGCGCAGGCGCCGGTCGGCGATGCGCTGGTGCTTGCCGAGCTGCGCCGCACCCGGCCGATCTCGGTGACGATGGCCGAGGCGGTAGCGGCGCTGCGGGCCTGGGCGCGGGATCGGGCGGTGCCGGCCTGACCGGCGCCATCCGTGCCAGCGGCGCGACCGTATGGCGGGCGCGCCTGATCCAGATCAAACCCAGCCGGCCGGAGGGGGGACGCGTGCAGGGGCGGCAACCATCATCGGGCGGTCAATTTCCCCTGCCAGGAATGTCCACCATGCAAGGCCACCCAGCCGTCATCGATGCCCTGAACGCGCTGCTCGTCGACGAACTCGCGGCGCGCGACCAGTACTTCATCCACTCGCGCATGCTTTATGACTGGGGCCTGGACGTGGCCGCCGACCGCATCTCGCACGAGATGGAAGATGAGACCGGCCATGCCGACGCGCTGATCCGCCGCATCCTGATGCTCGGCGGCATGCCCGACATGCGGCCCAGCGCGCTCAACATCGGCAGCGACCTGCCGAGCCTGTTCGCCAACGATCTCGCGGTCGAGATCTCGGTGACGCAGAACGTGCGCGCCGCGATCGCCGTGTGCGAGCGGCATTCGGACTTCGTGAGCCGCGAGGTGCTGATTCCGATGCTGGTCGATACCGAGGTCGACCACGCCTACTGGCTGTCGAAGCAGCTCGGCCTCATCGAGCTGGTCGGCCTGCCCAACTATCTGCAAAGCCAGATGCATCCGGTCGCGGCCTGACGGTCGCGGCGGCGGCCGGCGCGCGGGCGCCGGGCTCACGGTTCTCGTGCCATCGCGCCGACCGGCGCGCGGGCGCGTGCCGTCAGGGGCAGAAGCGCCGGCGCAGCCAGCCGCTCAGCAGCGCGCGGTCGTAGCGCAGCGGCGCGCCGTCGGCCCGCACGGCGGCGCCACGCAGATAGTTCATGTCGGACACGCTTTCGCTGCGCGCCGCGAGCGTCGTGCCGTCGGCATCGGCGAGGCGCCAGTCGAGGTCGATGCGCGGCCAGGTGATGTCGCGCATCACGCGGAAATCGGTCGCGGCCAGCAGCGGCGGCGTCTCGCCGGCGAGATCGATGTCGGTGATGCGCACCGTGAGGCTGCTGCCGGCGGGCAGGCAGCCGCGCGCCTGCTCGACGAGATGGGCGCGCAGCAGGTCGAGCACGCTGTCGTCGGCGCCGCGCCCGCCGCGCAGGCGCGCATCGACGAAGCGCTCGGGCTCGACGAACTCGACCGTCACGCGCGGGGCATCGGCCGCGTCGCGCGCGACCGGCTGGCCAGACTGGGCGCAGCCGGCGAGGGCACCGAGCAGCATCGCGGCGACAGTCGCCCCGGCGCCGGCGAGGACGCCGTTCACGACGGGCGCCATGCACCGCGCGATCGGTGACGTGGAGGAGGACGACCAGGGCTTCATTCAGGCTCCTTGCGGGACGGCCGCGATGCTGCGGCGCAGCGGACCGGTGCCGGCCGGCGCGACGCGCGGGGGCGACGGGCGGCAGCCTCGCGCCGCGCGGCGTGCGCGGCCCGGCCGGTTTCCGTCTGTATCATCCGCGCCGCCTGGTGCTCGCCGTGCCTCTCGGTCGCGGCGGTTAAACGGGAAGCAGGAAGCGCCCGATCCACCGGATCACGCCAACCTGCGCTGCCCCCGCAACGGTAAGCGGACGGGGTCCACGACCCCAGCCGGCGCGCTTCGCCACTGGTCAACCTGCCTTTCGGGCGGTACGGCCGGGAAGGCGGCGCCGGCGGTTCCGCCAGCCCGGATACCGGCCAGCAGGTGACCGCGTTCGCGCGCGGTCTTGTCGTCCGGGCTCGCGGGGAGGCGGGTTCCGGCAGTCATCCCGACTTGCCTTTCATGCATTCCAATTCCTCCGCCGGGCGTCTGTGCCCGGTCGCGGCGGCGCTTGCGCTGCTGTCCTTCCACGCACCGGCCGCGCTGGCCGCTTCCGATGATTCGGCCGCACTGCCCCAGGTGGTGGTGACGGCTACCCGCCAGCCGGCGCGCGCCGACGAGCTGATCGCCGACGTGACCGTCATCGACCGCGCCGAACTCGAACGCGCCGAGGGCCGCAGCCTCGCCGACGTGATCTCGCGCCGCGCCGGCGTGCAGGCCGCCACCACGGGCGGCTACGGCAGCCTGAGCAGCCTCTATCTGCGCGGCATGGACGGCCGCCACACGCTGCTGCTGATTGACGGTGTGCGCTACGGCTCGGTGTCGGCCGGCCAGCCGATCTTCGAGAACCTGCCGCTGTCGGCCATCGAGCGCATCGAGATCGTGCGCGGCCCGGCCAGCGGCCTGTACGGCAGCGATGCCGTCGGCGGCGTGATCCAGATCTTCACGCGCGCGGGCAGCCGGCAGGCGACCGACGCGGCGGGCGCCGCCGGCTTCGCGCCGAACGCGGCCGTCACCGCCGGCAGCGCGGGCTTCCGCAGCGCGAATGCCGGGTTCGCGGGCGTGGCCGGCGACGACGGCGCCTTCGACTGGTCGGCTGGCGTGCAGGGCACGCGGCGGCGCGGGCAGTCGGGCAGCAATCCGCGCGCGCCCTTCGACAACTGGCATCCCGACAACGACGGCATGAGCCAGACCTCGGGCAATGCCGGCTTCGGCTGGCGCATCTCGCCCGACTGGCGGCTGCGCGCGAGCGCCATCGGCACGCGCGGCGTAAGCGATTTCGATGACGGCATCGACCCCGCCGCGCCCGACGCCTCGGCCAAGAGCCATCAGCGCGGCCAGGTGATCGCCGCCTCGCTCGACGGCAGCATCACGCCGGTCTGGCGCATGACCGTGCGCGCCGGCAGCAGCACCGACGTGTCCGACACCTACACCGCGGCCCAGTCGTGGAGCCTCGGCAACTTCCGCACGCGGCAGGACCAGGCGGCGATCGACAACCGCTTCGACACGCCGGTCGGCACGCTGCTCGCGGCGGTCGAGCACACCCGTCAGAGCGCGCACAAGGACGGCGCCGACTTCGTCGAGACCTCGCGCGACATCGACGCCTTCGTCACCGGCCTCGACGGCCGCGCCGGCGCGCACGTGTGGCAGCTCAGCGCCCGCCACGACCGCAACAGCCAGTACGGCACGCAGAACAACGGCACCGCAGGCTACGGCTACGAATTCCTGCCGCGCTGGCGGCTGGGCGCCTCGGTGGGCACGAGCTTCGCGGCGCCGAGCTTCAACCAGCTCTACTGGCCGGTGTTCGGCAACCCGAACCTGCTGCCGGAAGAAGGCCGCCACCGCGAATTCAGCCTGCGCTACGCGGGCGCCGGGCATGACCTGCGCGTCGCCTGGTTCGGCAACCGGGTGCGCAACTTCATCACCTCGGGCCGCACGCCCACCAACGTGCCGCATGCGCTCGTGACCGGCTGGACCGCGAGCTGGACCGCCCATCTCGCCAACGACCTCGATCTTGGCGCCACGCTCGACCTGATCGACCCGCGCAACGAGACCACCGACGCCTGGCTGCCGCGTCGCGCCAAGCGCAGCGCCGGCATCAACGCCGACCAGCGCATCGGCAACTGGAGCGTCGGCGCGAGCCTGAAGGCGGTGGACGAGCGCCGCGACACCGACGGCGGCGGCGAGGTGAAGCTCGGCGGCTACACCCGCCTCGACCTGCGCGCGAGCACCCAGCTCTGTCGCGACTGGGCGCTGGATGCGCGCATCGACAACGCCGGCGGCAAGCGCTACGAGACGGCCTACGGCTACAACACCCCGCAGCGCGAGGTGTTCGTGACGCTGCGCTATGCGATGCGCTGAGCCGGCGTGGCGGTCGCGCGGCGGCGCTTCGTCGCCCCGCGAACCCGCCGTGCCCGGCGCGTCGTCGTGCGCCGGGCCGGGCGCGGCGCGTGCATCAAAGCTCGTCGAGCGAATTGCGCGCGCGCGTCACCAGCTTGGCGGCCTCGAACAGCGTGCCCTTGTCGGCATCGATGACGAGCGCGTCGAAGTCCTTGGCCAGCGCGGCGATGACGATGTAGGCCGCCGCGACCTCGCGCGGATCGCCGCCCCACTTGATGGCGATGGCCACGTCGCGCGCGCCCAGCACGGGCCCAAGCGCCTCGCTCTTGCCGGCATGCTCGGCGGCGCTGGCGAAGCGCATGTCGAAGCCGGCGTCCTCGCCGTCGAGGGTGCAGGGCAGGTAGCCGGCGATCTCGAAGGGCTTGTAGTCGTGCTCGACCACGAGCTTGAACTTGAGGCCGGCGATGGCGGCGTTGAGGGCGGTGAGGGCGGGCACCTTGGCTCGCTCGATGAAGGCGATGTTGTTGCGGGGCATGTTGTTCTCCGGAGGTTGGCGCCCGCCGCGCCGGCGGGCCGCTGCGGAGGATAGCCCCGCGCGGCGTGGGGGAATGCGGTCGGCCAGCCGCTGTCGTGTCGCCCATGTGGCGCATGTGGCGGCGCCGGCGCGGCGGCCATGGTCCCGCCAGTCGGCCGCGTCAGCGCGGACAGCGCGCAACCCGGCACGGCAGAATCGCCGGTCATGAAGCCCGTCTCCGCATCGTCTTCCGCCACCCGCCTGACCGGCCTCGCGCCCGTGGTCGGGCCGACGTCGCGGGTGCTCATCCTCGGCAGCTTTCCGGGCGCGGCGTCGCTTGCGGCGGGGCAGTACTACGCCCATCGGCAGAACCGCTTCTGGCCGATCGTGGGCGAGGTGATCGGCCGCGACCTGGTGGCGATGGCCTATGCCGACCGGCTCGCCGCGCTGCTCGACGCCGGCCTCGCGCTCTGGGACGTGTACGCCGCCTGCGAGCGCGAGGGCAGCCTCGACAGCGCCATCCGCCTCGCCGAGCCCAACGATTTCGCGGCCCTGCGCGCGCGGGCGCCCCGGCTCGCGCGCATCTGCCACAACGGCCGCACGAGCGGGAAATTCGCCGAGCACTGGCGCGCGCTCGGCTTCGACGTGCGGGTGCTGCCGTCGACCAGCCCGGCCAATGCGTCGATTCCGCACGCGGTCAAGCTCGCGGCCTGGCGCGACGCGCTGGATTTATCGACGCTGGCGGGCTGAATCGGCGGGCGCGTGCCGGGCGGGCGGTCGGCCGTCAGTCAGGCTGCCAGGCAGCCGGGCCAGACCGGCGATTCAGGCCGGCGATTCAGGCCAACGGGCGGGAGTCGGCGCACTCGCCCGCGCGCAAGGCGGCCAGCCGGGCGAGCAGGCCGGCGTCGGCTTCGGCGCGCGTGGCCAGCGCGCCCGCGTACACCGCGCCGGAATTGCCGTCGAGGGTGATGTCGTCGCCTTCGGCCAGCGTGCGATCGCCGAGGCGCAGGCGGCGCCGGGCCGGGTCGATTTCCAGCCCGTCGCAGCCCACGAGGCAGACCTTGCCGAGCTGGCGCGCGACCACCGCCGCGTGCGAGGTGCGCGCGCCGCGCGCGGTGAGCAGGCCGGCGGCGGTTTCGAGCGCGGCGATGTCGTCGGTCTCGGCGTCGTGGCGCACCAGCACCACGGCACGGCCGGTGGCGGCGAGGCGGCGCGCAGCCTCGGCGTCGAGCGTGATCGCGCCCACCGCCACGCCACTGCTCGCGCTCGGCGCCCGTGCGTCGGGCGTGGCGGCGGAGCCGTCGGCCTGGGCGAGGCATTCGACCGCGAGCGTGCGCGCGTCCAGCCCGGCCACGCGGCGGCGCGCCTCGGCGGCGTCGATCACGCCGGCCGCGTGCAGGTCGAGCGCGATGCGTGCCGCCGCCACCGGCGTGCGCTTGCCGGCACGGGTCTGCAACCACCACAGCCGGCCGTCCTCGACGGTGAACTCGATGTCCTGCATGTCGCCCAGCCCGCGTTCGAGCCGGTCGGCGCCGTCTTCAAGTTCGCGCCAGACCGCCGGAATGCCGGCGGCGAGTGCGTCATGACCGTGGGCGCTGCGCCGGCCCGACACCACGTCCTCGCCCTGGGCGTTGAACAGGAAATCGACCCACAGGCCGGGCGCGCCTCGGGTCGGGTCGCGCGTGAAGCCGACGCCCGCGCCCGAGGCGCCGCCGGCATTGCCGAACACCATGGCCTGCACGATCACCGCCGTGCCCATCGCGTCGTCGATGCCGCGCGCGCGGCGGTACCCGACGGCGCGCGGCGAACGCCAGCTCGCGTACACGGCGGCGATGGCGGCTTCGAGCTGGTCGAGCGGCGCGGCGGGCAGCGGGGCGCCGGCGGCGCGCGCCAGCGCGAGGTTGCGCAGCGCCAGCGCGCGCATGCCGGCCCAGTCGAGCCGGCGTTCGTCGCCGTCGGGGGCGAGTTCGCGCACGGCGGCCTCGAACGGCGCCGGATCGCATCCGCCGACGACCTCGGCATGGCTGGCGACGAGGCGGCGCAGGCTGTCCCACGCGAGCCGGGGATTGCCGGTGAGCCGCAGCAGGCCGGGCAGGGTGGCGTCGCACAGGCCGATGTCGAGCAGCGTGTCCATCATCCCGGGCATCGACACAGGCGCGCCCGAGCGCACCGACACCAGCAGCGGCCGGGCCGGATCGCCGAAGCGGCGGCCGGTGGCGGCTTCGAGTTCGGCCAGCGCGCCGGGCAGGGCGGCGCGCAGTGGCTCGGGCAGGCGCGGGCCGGCGGCGGCCTCGGCGCAATGGCGCGTGCCGAGCACGAAGGCGGGCGGAATGCGCAGCCCGAGCGCGGCCATGCGCGCGAGGTTCCATGCCTTGAAGCCGATGGCTTGCGGGCCGGGCAGCTCGGCGCCGTCGCGCGCCGTGCCGAGGAAGTGCAGGTCGGGCGTCATGCGGAGGCTCCCGGGGCGGCGCCGGCGTCGGCGAGGACGAGGTCGCGCAGTTCGTGGCTGGCGGCGAGCAGGTGGTCGGTGGCGTCTTCGAGATGGCCGGCCAGCTCGACCGCGAGCTGATGGGCGACGGGCGAGCAGGGGCCGGCCAGCAGCGCGCGGCGGACGTCGCGCCAGAGTTCGTCGCAGCGGCGCTCGGCGGCGGCGATGCGCCAGCTGATGTCGAGCAGGGCGTCGGTGTCGTCGGCGCGGCCGGTGGCGGGCAGCTGGCGCGCGATCTCGATGGCGCGGATCCAGTCGCGCACGGCGCCGACGGTGGCTTCGGCCAGCGCGTGCAGCGGGCCGCGCGCCGCGTCGGGCAGGGCGGTGGCGCTCGGCGTCGGTACGCCTGGGCTGGCCTCGCCGGGCGTCGCGGTGCCGAGCACGAGAGCGCCGGGCGGGAGAGCGTCGGGCCGTCCGCCGGCGGACGCGCCGGCGGCCAGGCCGTGGATGAAGGCGGCGGCTTCGAGCGAATCGGCCACGTCGTCGGCCCGGCCGAGGATGTGCGCGACGCGGGCGCGGCGCGGCTGGCGTTCGGCGCCGACGCGGGCGGCCAGCACGCATTCGTCGGCGGCGCGTTCCCAGCGCCGGGCGCGGCGCGCCAGCTCGGCGGCGTCGGCGCCGTGGCCGAGGCAGTCGCCGAGGCCGCGCGCCAGTTCGTGGCACCAGGCGGCGTGGTCGGCCAGCAGCTCCCAGCCGGCGGTGCGGCGCGCCACCAGCCGGGCCAGCAGCACGCGGCTCTCGTCCTCCACCAGCGACACGGGGCGGCCAGCCAGCAGCGCGCGCGCCGCCAGCCCCAGTACCTGGACGAGAAAGTCGCCGGCCGCCTCGGCGCCGAGCACGCCGTCGAGCGTGTCGCCGAGGCGGAACACGCCGCCGTCGATGGCCTGCATGGCCGCGAACACGAGCCGGTCGCCGCCGGCGCGCAGAAAGGCCATGTGGCCGTGGCCGGCCCGGGCGGCGCGGTCGAGCACGGTGACGGCGAGCGGCTTGTCCACCAGCCGGCCCAGCTGCTTGCGGGCGCGGTTCCAGTCGATGAGGAAGACGAGTTCGGCGCCGATGGCGTCGAGCGCGCGGTCGAGCGCGACCGGGCCGTCGGCCTCGAACACGGCGGTGCCGACCACATGGCTGTGGCCTGCGTTGAGGCCGGGCGTGACCGTGCTGCGGGCGGCGGTCCAGCGTCCGCCGGCCGCTTCGAGACGACGGCGGAAGAACTCGAAGCGCGGCGCGTGCAGGTCGGAGTAGGTGAGGCTGACGCGCGCCGGCTCGACGTGGATGACGATGACGTGGGCGTCGTTGGTGCCGATGTCGTTCTGGATCAGCAGGCGGTTGCCGTCGCGGGTGGCGGCGGTATCGAGGCCGGGATGGTCGAACTTGAGCGCGGCGGTGCGGTGCAGGCCGCGCATGAAGGCGCGCACGCGCTCGCGGTCGTCGTCGCCGCCGAGGCGCCAGCCGTGGGCGCCGTCGATGTCCTCGGTGGCGAGGCCGGCGGCGAGCCGGTTGATGGCCTTGTGCATGTCCATCACGAACAGATGGGCGCTGTCGCCGGCGTCGCGGTCGCCGTGCGTGACGGCGGCGATGGCGGCCGGCGCGATGGCGCCGTCGGCCCAGTCGCCGAGGCCGGCGCAAAGGCGGTCGAGCCGCGCCTGCCAGCCGGCGTCGGCGGCGGTGTCGAGCAGCGGGCGCGCCATAAGGCGCAGGTCGGCCGCGATGGCGTCGCGCAGCCGCGCGAGTCCGGGCACGAGCAGCTGGTCGCCGTCGAGGCGGGCTTCGGTGACGAGGGCTTCGGGCCAGGGCTGGGCGATGCCCGTCAGCGCGCGTTCGCGGCTGAAGTCGGCGTTCGCCGGCGTCTGCCCGGTGGCCTGCGCCAGCGCTGCCTGCAGCACGGTGAACCAGAACTTGAGGCGGTCATTGGCCGCCAGCGCGGCGTTGATGCGGCCGGGCAGCAGCAGCCCGGCGGGGCCGAGGCTGGCAACCGCGTCTTCCTTGAGCATGGGCGTCGTCCTGTGAGACCGACCGCGCCCGGGGCGCGATCACGCCGCCAGCCTGACCGACGCGAATGACAGCCGCGCGACGCCGCCGTGCCGTCGCGCGAGCGTCGGCCGCCTCAGTTGGCGAGGCGCGTCGCCTCGACCTCGCCGTTCACGTTCATCGCCAGGAAGGTCAGGCCGTCGGCCAGCCGCAGCGCGGCCCAGGCGTGGTTGGCGACGCCTTCGCGGGCGAGGCGCTTGGCCTCGGCGATGGCCTGGTCTTCGGAGGCAAGCTCGATGCACTGGGCCGGCTGGCGCAGGTCGGTGGCGAAACGCACGGTGTAACTCATGGTCAGTCCTCGCGTTGTGTTGGCTCTGTGGCCGATGCGGGTTGTCTTTGTGTGTCGGGCGTCGCGCTGGCGCCCGTACCTGGAGGCGGGGTGGACGATGCAGTCCGCCCCCCTCGTCGGCAAGCGCGCGCCGGCTCGCGGCGGCTTTTTGTTGCACCGCGATGACGGTCGGCGAGGTGGGTACGGACTGTCATCGGCATGGCATGAAGCCGTGGCAGCTTTTGCGCCCCCTCCGCCCGGGCGCCGTCGGCGCTGCCCCCCGATGAACCTTCCGCTTCCCGCCGCCACCGCCAGCTACGGCGCCGACGACCACGGTCTCATCTGCGGCTGGCATTTCCCGCCCGGCGCCGAGGCTGTTGCGCTGCCGCACTGCACCGATGCCGCGGGCTGGCTCGCGGGCGAGGCGCCCGGCTTCCTGTGGCTGCACTTCAACCTCGCGCATGCGGGCGCCGAGCCCTGGTTGCGCGCCCATGCAGGGCTGAGCGAGGACTTCTTCGACGAATTGCACGGCGGTTCGCGCACCACGCGCATCGAGCGCGACGGCGAATGGCTGTTCGCCGTGATGAACGACGTGGTGTTCGACTTCGCCTTCGACGCCGGCGACGTGGCCACGCTCTGGCTCGCCGCCGGGCCGAGGCTGTTCGTGAGCGCGCGCCGCCATCCGCTGCGCGCCGTCGACCGACTGCGCATGGCGGTGCGGCGCGGCGAGCTGCCGGGCTCGCCGGTGGCGCTGCTCGACCATCTGCTGCGCGACCAGGCCGACGAACTCCAGGCCATCGTGCGTCAGGTGGCCGAGCGCGCCGATGCGATCGAGGACGCGCTGCTCGCCGGTCGCCACGACGGCCAGACCCGCGAGCTGCCGCGCCTGCGCCGGCTCATGGGCCGGCTGCAACGCCTGCTCGCGCCGGAGCCGAACGCGCTCATGCGCATGCTCGCGCGCCCGCCGGCCTGGGTGCCGGCCGCCGACGTGGCCGGGCTCCAAGCCGCGACCGAGGACTTCGCGCTCGTGCTGCGCGACATCGGCGGCGTGCAGGAGCGGCTCAAGCTCATGCAGGACGAGGCCGCCGCCCGCCTGGCCGAGGAGAGCAACCGCATCCTGTTCACGCTCACGCTCGTCACCGTGCTCGCGCTGCCGATCAATCTCGTGTCGGGCATGTTCGGCATGAACGTGGGCGGTATTCCGCTGGCCGAGCATCCGCACGGCTTCCGGGTGATGGCGCTGGTGATCGCGGCGCTCACGGGCGCGATCGCCTGGGGCGTCGGGCGCTGGGTGGGGCGGCGCGGCGGTTGAGGCGGGCGGGGCGGGCGGGGCGCGCGCCGGTCCGGCGATCCGGCGCCGTCCGTCGCCGGGCCGCCGCGGCGGGCACAATGCGCGCCCCGCGCCGGCAGCCCGCCGGCGCGCGCCCATCCGCACGAGCCCGCCATGACCCGCCGATCCCAGCCCTTCCGCCCGCAAGGCATCACCCTGTCCGAGGAGCGCGGCGTGCGCTTCCTGCACTTCGGCACCGAGTGGATCCAGGGCGCGATGCGCATCTCGCGGCCCTGGGAGATCGAGCTGGAATACGTGCGCCAGATGATGAGCTGGCTGCTGTTCCTCGATCCGGCGCGCGCCGGCTTCTCGGTGCTGCAACTGGGGCTCGGCGCGGCGGCGCTGACCAAGTTCTGCTGGGCGCGCTTTCCCTGCGCCGTCACGGCGGTGGAGCGCGATCCGGAGGTGATCGGCGTGGCGCGCAGCATGTTTGCGCTGCCGCCCGACGACGCCCGGCTCAGCGTGCTGGAAGACGGCGCGGCGGAGTTCGTCGCGCGCCAGGCCGAGCGCGCCGCCAGCCGCGCCGGTGCCCGCCACGACGTGGTGCAGATCGACCTGTACGACGCCCAGGCGCGCGGCCCGGTCGAGGATTCGGTCGCCTTCTACGCCGGCTGCCGCGCGCTGCTGAAGGACGCCGGCATCGTGGTGGTCAACTTGTTCGGCGAGCACGAGAGTTTTCCGCGCAACCGGCGCCGGCTGCTGGAGGTGTTCGACGGCCGCGTGCTCTGCCTGCCCGAGATCGACGCCGGCAATCGCGTGGCGCTGTGCTTCAGCGGGCCGGCCATCGACATTCCGCTGGCCGAGCTGCATGCGCGCGCCAAGGTGGTCGAGGCCGAGACCGGCCTGCGCGCGCGGCGCTGGGCCACCGGGCTGTGCGCCGCGCTCGACGAAGCCGGACGCGGTACGGCGGGCGGACGGTTTGCGGTCTGAGGCGGCCGCCGCGGCGGGCCGGGCTCAGGCCGGCCCGGCCGCCGAGGCGGTTGCGCTGGCGCCCGCCGCGCGGCCGCCGCTGGCGCTGCGCGGCGCCGGCAGCAGCCAGCGACCGAGCCAGCGCCAGCGTGCGGCCAGTGCCGCGATGCCGAGCGGCAGCGCCAGCCCAAGGGCCAGCGCCGCCAGCCCGCCGGCCACCGCCGGTACCGGGACCGCATGCCGCTTGAGCAGATAGATGAACACGCCCTGAAACGGCGCATGAAAGATCAGCACCGTGAGCGTGACGCCGCCAAGATGGGAGAAGGCGCGCGTGAGCGCCGGCACCCGCGCCAGCAGCGCCGAGGCGGCCAGCGCCAGATAAATCCCGCTCGCCACCTCGGCGCTGGCGATCCAGAACTGGCCGTAATGGCGCAGGTTGAGATCCAGGCTTTCGTCGAACAGCGCGTGCAGCGTGGCAAAGATGCCCAGCGCCGCCAGCGTCGGCAGCGGCCGGAAGCGGAAATCGAGCACCGGTCGCGCCGCCGCATGGCCGGCCAGGAAGAAGGCCGTGTTCAGCGCCAGCAGGTCGGCGCTGAACGGCAGGCCCACGACCGGCCGGCCGAACCAGGCGGCGGCCGGCGCCGCGATCAGCCCGCTCGGCCCGAGCAGCGCGACGCCCGCCGCCAGCAGCGCCGCCGCCAGACCGGCACTGGTGGCGACTTCGCCGGCGCGGGCAGCCAGCGCCCGCAGCGGCGCGCTGGCCAGCAGCAGCCGGCTCAGGCAGAACACCAGAAACAGATGCGGCAGAAACCACAGCGCGGCCCAGGTGCGCAGCGTCGGCCCGGTGGCCCAGGCCAGCGCCGCCAGCCCTTGCGGATCGAACTGCCGCGTCAGCGCCAGATTGGCCACCAGCACGGTCAGCGCCACCGCCAGATAAGGCTTGAGCAGCGCATCGGCCTTCTGCCGCACCAGCGCCGGCAGCGGCTGGCTCGGCCGGAAGAACACGCCGGCCAGGAACAGGAACAGCGGCACATGAAAGGAAAAGACGATGCGGAAGGCCTCGCTGCCGGGTGGCACCAGCAAGGGGTTGTGACCCAGCACCACCAGGACGATGCCCAGCCCCTTGGCGATGTCGATGATTGGATTGCGCACGTTGGAATGGGGAAATGGAGGAGGCCCCGAGTTTGCCGAGCCGATCGCGCGCGGTGCTGCGCGCCGGCCCCGGACCGTGACGCATGACCGCCCCGGGCTGGACAGATTCGGCCGGCTGCCGCGCCGGCGCCCGCGCAAAGCCCCGAACGCCGCGCGTTTACGGCCGCGTTTCGGCGCTTTGAAGCCCCGGGCAATGCCTAACCTGAGCCGCTGTTGCGGGCACTGCGCCCGCGTCCGTTCAGGAGAAACCGCATGCCGGCGCAGCCGACGATCCTCGTGGTGGATGACGATGCCGACCTGCGCGGTCTGGTCTGCGACTACCTCGCGCGCTACGGCCTGGCGCCGCGCCCGGCCGCCAGCGGCGCCGAGCTGCGCGCCGCCATCGCCGACGAGCGCCCGGCGCTGGTCGTGCTCGACCTGATGCTGCCCGGCGAGGACGGCCTGGCGCTGCTGCGCGAACTGCGCCAGCGCTCCGAGCTGCCGGTGATCCTGCTCACCGCGCGCAGCGAGCCGGCCGACCGCGTGCTCGGGCTGGAGATGGGCGCCGACGACTACCTCACCAAGCCGTTCGAGCCGCGCGAGCTGGTGGCGCGCATCCACACCGTGCTGCGGCGCAGCGGCGTCACGCCGCCGGCGGCCGACGAGGTGGTGCGCTTCGACGGCTGGACGCTGGCGCTCGACAGCCGCCGGCTCACCTCGCCCGACGGCACGGTGGTGCCGCTGTCGAATGCCGAGTTCCGGCTGCTCAACACCTTTCTGCGCCGGCCGCGCCGCATCTTCAGCCGCGAGCAGCTCAGCGATCTGGCGCGCGACCGTGCCGGCGACGGGTTCGACCGCAGCATCGATCTGCTGGTGTCGCGGCTGCGGCAGAAGCTGGCCGACGATCCGCGCGATCCGCGCCTCATCAAGACCGTGCGCGGCGAGGGCTATCTGTTCAACGCGATGGCCGCGCGCTGTGCGCCGGCGGTGCGGATGTGAGCGCCGTGCGGCCGGGCGCGGCACGCCAGCCGACGCCGGCGGCGCCGGTCGCGCGCCTGCTGCCTTGGCTCGGTGCGCGGCTGCCGTTGCCGCGCGGCCTGTTCGGCCGGCTGCTGGCCTTGCTGCTGGCGCTGCTGGCGGTCAGCCATGTGCTGGCGCTGACGCTGATGTTCGAGCTGATGCCGCCGCCGGGGCCGCCGCCCGACGCGTTTGCAGATCGGCCTCTGGCGCCGCATGCCGACGGGTCGGCATTCCCGCCGCCCGGTGCGCCTTTTGCCGGCCGTCCGCCGCCGCCGCCTGGCGATCGACCGCCGCCGCCGCACTTTCCGCCCGGGCTGCTGCTCGACATCGGCGTGCGCGCCGCCGCCGTGGCGCTCGGCGCCTGGATCGGCGCGCGCTGGCTCACCGCGCCGATCCGCCGGCTGGCGCAGGCGGCGGGCGAACTGGGCGCCGACCTGGACAGCGCGCCGCTGGCCGACGACACCGGCCCGGCCGAGGCGCGCGAGGCGGCGCGCGGCTTCAACGCCATGCAGGCGCGGCTGCGCGAGCAGCGCGACGAGCGGCGCCGCTTCGTCGCCGCCGTGTCGCACGACCTGCGCACGCCGCTCACCCGGCTGCGGCTGCGCAGCGAGGCGCTGGCCGACGCTGCCGAGCGCGAACGCTTCCGGCGCGACATCGCCGAGATGGACGCGATGATCGGCGCCACCCTCGACCATCTGCGCGGCGACGCCCGGCCCGAAGCCTTCGCGCCGCTCGATCTGGCGGCGCTGCTGGCCGCGCTGGCCGATGACGAGGCCGACTGCGGCCGGGCGGTGCGGCTGGCCGGCGCCGAGTCCGACGCTGCCGCCGTGGCGCGCGCCGCTGCCGACTCGTCCGCGCCGCGCTACCTCGTCCACGCCCAGCCGGTCGCGCTGCGCCGCTGCGTCGCCAATCTGGTCGAGAACGCGCTGCGCTACGGCGGCTGCGCCCGGCTCGGCCTGACGCGCGATGCCGCCGGCGCGGTGGTGGTGGAAGTGGCCGACGACGGCCCCGGCATCGCGCCCGAGCGCATCGAGGCGATGTTCGAGCCCTTCGTGCGCGGCGAGGCCTCGCGCAACCGCGGCACCGGTGGCGTGGGCCTGGGTCTGGCCATCGCGCGCGACATCGCCCGGCGCCACGGCGGCACGCTGCTGCTGCGCAACGCGCCGGCCGGCGGGCTGGTCGCCACGCTGGCGCTGCCGGCGCTTTGTATCGACGCCGGTACAAGCGGGCAATAGCCCCTGTACATCCGCCTTCGAAACTGACAACGCCCGACCTCGACCTGAAGCCGGGCCTCACCACCGAAGGGGAACAGCAATGAGCACGATCAGCGGGATCGGCGGCGCATCGGCCTGGGGCCGCATGGGCGGCACCGAGCAGGCCGGCGCCAGCCGGATGAAGCAGGCAATGTTCAAGAAGCTCGACGGCGATGGCGACGGCGGCATCAGCAAGTCGGAGATGCAGACGGCCATCGACAGCCTCACGTCGTCGTCGTCATCGTCGAGCGCCAGCGGCTCGACCGGATCGGCCACCTCGGTCGACGATCTGTTCAAGCGCGCCGACAGCGATGGCGACGGCAGCCTCAGCTCCGACGAACTGAGCGCCGACATGGACAGCCAGCGCCAGCAGGCGATGTCGAGCGCCAACTTTGCGCAGCTGCACAACATGACCGCCGGCGGCGGTGGCGGCATGGGCGGCGCCGGCGGTCCGCCGCCCGGACCGCCGCCGTCGGGCGGCCCCGGCGGCCCCGGCGGCGCGGGCGGGCAGGGCGGCCTGAGCGCGCTCGACAGCGACGAGGACGGCAGCATCAGCAAGAGCGAGTTCGGCCTGGACGACAGCAGCAGCACCGACAGCAGCACGAGCAGCAGCAGCACCTCGTCGGCCCAGCTGTCCAAGATCTTCGACGCCATCGACGGCGACGGCGACGGCAGCCTGAGCAGCGACGAGGTCACGAGCTTCGAGGACACGATGAAGTCGATGTTCGACAAGGCCGGCGGTGCCGGCGGCCCGCCGCCCAGGCCCGACGACGATGCCACCACCGGCAGCTCGACCAGTTCGACCAGCTCGACCAGCACCGCCAGCGACGACGGCTCCCGCATGTCGCAGATGCTGTCCGGCATGCTGGCCCAGTACCTCGGCATGGCGTCCGACAGCTACGGCAGCAGCCGCAGCGGCAGCACGCTCAGCCTCGCCGCCTGAACCCCGGGTTTACACTCGGCGCCGCCGGACAATCCTGTCCGGCTGGTCTTCAGGGCGGGGTGCAATTCCCCACCGGCGGTAGGTCGCTGCGGCGACGAGCCCGCGAGCGCCTGCCGTCCCCGGCAGGGTCAGCAGACCCGGTCGGATGCCGGGGCCGACGGTCACAGTCCGGATGAAAGAAGATGCGTCGTCGCGCGCCCGGCCGGGCGGGCGGCGCGTGCGGCCGCGTGCCGCGCGCGTCGCTCGTCGGGCCGGGCGCCGATGGCGTTCGCACCCTGAAATGTTTTTCGCCCCTTTTGCGAGAGCGTTTCAAGCATGAACGAGCAATCCCCCTCCGCCGGCAGCGTCGCTGCCGAACCCGCCGCGCTGCGCATGCAGCGGGCGCTGGCCGATCTGCGCGCCGGCCGTCCGGTCATCGTCTGCGACGACTTCGACCGCGAGAACGAAGCCGACCTGATCGTCGCCGCCGAGACCATGACGGTCGAGACGATGGCGCGCTTCATCCGCGATTGCAGCGGCATCGTCTGCCTCTGCCTGACCGACGAGCACGCCAGCCGGCTCGACCTGCCGCCGATGGTCGCGGCCAACGAGAGCCAGTACGGCACCGCCTTCACCGTGAGCATCGAGGCGCGCGCCGGCGTGACCACCGGCGTGTCGGCGGCCGACCGGCTGACGACGATCCGTGCGGCGATCGCGGCCGGCGCCACTGCCGGCGATCTGGCGCGGCCGGGCCATGTGTTTCCGCTGCGCGCGCGGCCGGGCGGCGTGCTGGAACGGCGCGGCCACACCGAAAGCGCGGTCGACCTCGCGCGGTTGGCCGGGCTGACGCCGGCCGGCGTGCTCTGCGAGCTGATGAACGACGACGGCACGATGACCCGTGGCGCCCAGCTCGACGATTACGCGCGCCGGCATGGCTTCACCATGATTTCGGTGGCGGAAATCGTGGAATGGCGGCTGGCGCAGGAGGGCGCGCCGCGCGTGGCGGCCTGAGCGGCGCAGGCCGGCTCAGCCGCGGATCAGGTCGGGCCTATCGGTGCAGACGGCCACGCCGGCCGCCAGCAGCCGCGCCGCTTCGGCCGCATCGTTGACGGTCCAGGCCATCAGCCCCACGCGCGGCAGCCGGCCGGCGGCCATGCCGGCATGCAGCGCCGCCAGCGCCTCGGGCGTGAAGGCCGAGCGATTGGCATGCAGCGTGGCGGCGTCGAGCGCGGCCACGCGCGCCGGCCAGTCGGGCGCGAGCGCATCGACCAGCAGCCCGCGCGCAATCCCCGGCGCAATCCGGCGCGCGGCGGCGAGCGCGGCGTCGGAAAACGAGCTGAACAGCAGCGGCGCAGGCGCGCCGGTCAGCGCTAGCCAGTCGAGCGCCGCATGCGCGACCGCTGCGCCGGTGGCTTCGGCCAGGTCGGCGCGGGCTGGCTTGATTTCCACGTTCATCCACAGCCCCAGCTCGCCGCAGAGCGCGAGCGCGGCGGCGAAGGTGGGCACCGTCTCGCCGGCAAAGCGCGGGTCGAACCAGCTGCCGGCGTCGAGCGCGAGCAGCTCGTGCGCCGGGCTGTCGGCCACGCCGGCGCCGTCGGCGCGCGCGTCCACGGTGCGGCCACGGTCGGCGTCGTGCATCAGCAGCGGCAGGCCGTCGCGGCTCAGCATCACGTCGAATTCCACGCCGCGCGCGCCGGCCGCATGACCGGCGCGCAGCGCGGCGAGCGTGTTCTCGGGCGCGAGGCTGCCGCCGCCGCGATGCGCGATCACGCGCGGGCCGGGCCAGCCGGCAAGGCTCGGGGCGGCGCGCATCAGGCCCAGTCGCAGACCCGGCCGACCGCCTTGCGCCAGTGCGCCAGCCGCTCGGCCGCCTCGTCGCGGCCGATGGTGGGCTCGAACAGCGTCGAATCGAGATCGCGGTCCTCGGCGTGCTGATAGGTGCCGGTGGTGTGCGCCGCGATCGCCGCCGCGCCGAAGGCCGTGGCCTCGATGTTGGCCGGCCGGCGCACCGGCACGCCGAGCAGGTCGGCCTGCATCTGCATCAGCAGATCGTTGGCCGAGCCGCCGCCGTCGACGCTGAGTTCGGTCAGCTTCATGCCCGAGTCGGCCTGCATCGCCAGCAGCACCTCGGCCGATTGCAGCGCAATGCTCTCCAGCGCCGCGCGCGCGATGTGGGCCCGGCTGGTGCCGCGCGTGATGCCCAGGATGCCGGCGCGCGCGGTCGGGTCCCAGACCGGCGAGCCGAGCCCGTTGAAGGCCGGCACCAGCACCACGCCGCCGCTGTCGGGCACGCTGGCTGCAAGCGGCTCGATGTCGGCGGTGCGGGTGAACAGCCGCACTTCGTCGCGCAGCCATTGCACGACCGAGCCGGCGTCGAACACCGCGCCCTCGAGCGCGAATTCCTTCAGCCGCGAGATCTGCGCTGCACGGGTGGTGAGCAGGCCGTGACTGCTCACGACTGCCTCGTCGCCGGTATGCAGCAGCGCGAAGCAGCCGGTGCCGTAGGTGTTCTTGGCCTGGCCCGGCGCCATGCAGCCGTGGCCGAACAGCGCCGCCTGCTGGTCGCCGGCCACGCCCATGATCGAGACCGGCGCGCCGAAGGCAGCGCAGTCGCCGAAATAGCTGGCCGAAGGCTTGACCGTCGGCAGCAGCGCCCGCGGGATGTTGAAGGCGGTGCACAGCTCCTCGTCCCACACGCCGCGCCGGATGTCGAACAGCAGCGTGCGCGAGGCGTTGGTCACATCGGTGGCATGCACTGCGCCGCCGGTGAGCTTCCAGATCAGCCAGCTGTCGACGGTGCCGAAGGCCAGCTCGCCGGCCTCGGCCAGCTGGCGCGCGCCGGGCAGATGGTCGAGCAGCCAGGCGATCTTGCCGGCGGCGAAATAGGGATCGATGACCAGCCCGGTGCGGCTGCGCACCAGCGGCGCGAGGCCTTCCTCGATGCGGTCCTGGCACCAGCCGGCGGTGCGGCGGTCCTGCCAGCTGATGGCCGGGCCGATCGGCGCGCCGCTGCGCCGGCTCCAGACCAGCGTGGTCTCGCGCTGGTTGGTGATGGCGATGCCGCTCAGCTCGAGCGCGCCGACGCCGGCGGCCAGCAGCGCATCGCGCGCGGCCTCGAATTGCGTCGTCCACAGATCGGCCGGGTCGTGCTCGACCCAGCCCGGCTTGGGGAAATGCACCGGCAGCGGTTTCTGGATCACTGGCGTGTGCTGGCCGTCGGTATCGAAGACGGCCGCGCGCGACGAGCTGGAACCCTGGTCGAGCGCGAGAAAGCGGGCCATGGAGGTCTCCGTTGTCAGGTGTTGCGAACGGCGCGCGAAGGGCTCGCGGAGCCCGGCGCCAATGGCTTTCTTACGGCGCGGGAAGGGCCGGATTGAGTTCGTATAATCGCCGGCTGCCCGAAACATTCCTTTACGGGGAATGCGGCGTTCAGTGCGGTGTCTGTCCAAAGCGGACAGCCGGCTGGCGCCAGCACCCCGCAAGCACGACATCCCGACACCAGTCCGAGCACGAAAGCCCGCAGATGAAAGCCGCCGAGATACGCGAAAAGTTCCTGAAGTTCTTCGAGTCGAAGGGCCACACCATCGTCCGCTCGTCGAGCCTCGTGCCGGGCAACGACCCCACGCTGCTGTTCACCAACAGCGGCATGGTGCAGTTCAAGGACGTGTTCCTCGGCACCGAAAAGCGCCCCTATGTGCGCGCCGCGTCGGTGCAGCGCTGCCTGCGCGCCGGCGGCAAGCACAACGACCTCGAGAACGTGGGCTACACCGCGCGCCACCACACCTTCTTTGAAATGCTCGGCAACTGGTCGTTCGGCGACTACTTCAAGCACGACGCGATCGTCTGGGCCTGGGAGCTGCTGACCAAGGAATTCGGGCTGCCGGCCGACAAGCTCTGGGCCACGGTCTACCAGACCGACGATGAAGCCTTCGACATCTGGACCAAGGTCATCGGCCTGCCGGCCGAGCGCGTGGTGCGCATCGGCGACAACAAGGGCGCGCCTTACGCGTCGGACAACTTCTGGCAGATGGCCGACACCGGCCCCTGCGGTCCGTGCTCGGAAATCTTCTACGACCACGGTCCCGATGTGTGGGGCGGCCCGCCCGGATCGCCCGAGCAGGACGGCGACCGCTACATCGAGATCTGGAACAACGTGTTCATGCAGTTCGACCGCCAGATCGACCCGGCGACCGGCGAATACACGATGACGCCGCTGCCCGCGCCCTGCGTCGACACCGGCATGGGCCTGGAGCGCGTGGCCGCCGTGCTGCAGCACGTTCACAGCAACTACCAGATCGACCTGTTCCAGCGTCTGGTGGGCGCCGCCGCGCGCGAGACCGGCTGCCAGGACCTGGCCAACAACTCGCTCAAGGTGATTGCCGACCACATCCGCGCGACCAGCTTCCTCATCGTCGATGGCGTGACGCCGGGCAATGAAGGCCGCGGCTATGTGCTGCGCCGGATCATTCGGCGCGCGCTGCGCCACGGCTATCAGCTGGGCCAGAAGCAGCCGTTCTTCTACAAGCTGGTGGCCGATCTGGTCGCCGAGATGGGCGCCGCCTATCCCGAAATCGTGCCCGAGCAGGCGCGCATCGAGCAGGTGCTGCGCAACGAGGAAGAGCGCTTCGGCGAGACGCTGGAGCACGGCATGAAGATCCTGGAAGTGGCGCTGCAGAAGGACGGCAGCGTCATCGACGGCGAGACCGTGTTCACGCTCTACGACACCTACGGCTTCCCGGTCGACCTGACGGCCGACATCGCGCGCGAGCGCAACAAGACCGTGGACCAGGACGGCTTTGAAGTGGCCATGAACCGCCAGCGCGAAACCGCGCGCGCGGCCGGCAAGTTCAAGGTCGCGCAGGGCTCGCTCGACTACTCGGGTGGCAAGACGATGTTCGTGGGCTATGAGGCGCTGAGCGCCGAGGCCACGGTCGTGGCGCTGTTCGCCGATGGCGCGAGCGTGGACGCCATCGCGCCGGGGCAGGACGCCATCGTCGTGCTCGACAGCACTCCGTTCTATGCCGAGTCGGGCGGCCAGCATGGCGATACCGGCCGGCTGGTCGCGGCCGGTGGCACGTTCGCCGTGGCCGACACGCAGAAGATCCAGCCCGACGTGTTCGGCCATCACGGCCAGCTCGACAGCGGCACGCTCAAGGTCGGCGACAAGCTGCATGCCGACGTGGACGGCGAGCGGCGCGAGCGCACCAAGCGCAACCACTCGGCCACCCACCTGATGCACAAGGCGCTGCGCGAAGTGCTGGGCACGCATGTGCAGCAGCGTGGCTCGTTGGTCGATGCCGACAAGACGCGCTTCGACTTCAGCCATCACCAGGCGCTGACCGACGACGAGATCCGTCGCGTCGAGGCCATCGTGAATCACGAGGTGCTGACCAACGCCGCGACCGACGCCACCGTCATGAAGTACGACGACGCGATCAAGACCGGCGCGATGGCGCTGTTCGGCGAGAAGTACGGCGACGAGGTGCGCGTGCTGAGCATCGGCAGCACGGTCGAGTTCTGCGGCGGCACGCATGTGGGCCGCACCGGCGACATCGGGCTGTTCAAGATCGTCAGCGAAGGCGGCGTCGCGGCCGGCATCCGTCGCATCGAGGCCGTGACCGGCGACAATGCCGTGGCCTATGTGCAGAAGCAGGCGGCGCAGATCGTCGAAGCCGCGCGCGCGCTCAAGGCCCAGCCCGAGGAAGTGACGGCCAAGGTCGGCCAGATGCTCGACAACGTGCGGGCGCTGGAAAAGGAAATCGCCCGCCTCAAGAGCAAGCTGGCGTCGAGCCAGGGCGATGACCTCGCCGCGCAGGCGGTCGACATCAAGGGCATCAAGGTGCTCGCGGCCACGCTCGACGGCGCCGACGTGAAGACGCTGCGCGAGACGATGGACAAGCTGAAGGACAAGCTCAAGACGGCGGCCATCGTGCTGGCGGCAGTGGAGGGCGGCAAGGTGAGTCTGGTGGCCGGCGTGACCGCCGATGCCATCGGCCGCATCAAGGCCGGCGAGCTGGTCAACTTTGTCGCGCAGCAGGTCGGCGGCAAGGGCGGCGGCAAGCCCGAGTCGGCCCAGGCCGGCGGCACCGATCCGGCCGGTCTGCCGGCGGCGCTGGCCAGCGTGACCGGCTGGGCCGAAGGCAAGCTGTAAGCGGCGGGCCCGGGCGATGACCGATCCCGTCATTCGCCGCGCCACGCTGGCCGATGCGCCCGGCGTGGCCGCCTGCATGGGCGGCGCCGAGAGCTTTCCGATGACGCTCCAGCAGCCGCATGTGGATGTGGCGCTGTGGCAGGAGCGGCTGGCCAAGCCGCTGCCCGGCTCGACGCCGCTGGTGGCGGAGCTGGGCGGTGAGGTGGTCGGCATGCTCAACCTGTTCAAGGTCGATGGCGGCAATCCGCGCCGCGCGCATGTGCTGAGCCTGGGCATGGCGGTGCGCGACGACCGGCACGGGCGTGGCATCGGCACGGCGCTGCTGCGCGCCGCGCTCGAAGTGGCCGACGACTGGCTGGCTGCTCTGCGCATCGAGCTGACCGTGTTTGCCGACAATGCTCCGGCCATCGCGCTGTACCAGCGCCACGGTTTCGAGGTGGAAGGCCGGATGCGCGCGCATGCGCTGCGCGGCGGTGCCTACGTCGATTCGCTGCTGATGGCGCGGCTGCATCCGCGGCCGCCACGCCTGCCCTTGCCGCAAGAGACCACGCCATGACCGATTCACTGCCGCCGCTGCCCGCTGCGCCCGTCTGGCGCTTCTGCCCGCGCTGCGGCGGCGAGCTGGCGCCGCGCGATCACGGCGCCGGCGAGCGCCAGACCTGCTTCGCGCATGAATGCGGCTTCGTGCACTGGAACAACCCCATCCCCGTGGTCGCGGCGGTGGTCGAGTTGAACGGCCGCGTGCTGCTGGCACGCAATGCCGCCTGGGCCGAAGGCGCCTGGGGCCTCATCACCGGCTTTCTGGAGCCGGTCGAGGATCCGCTCGAAGGCGTGCTGCGCGAGGTGGCAGAGGAGACCGGGCTCACCGGCCGGGTCGAGAAGCTGCTGGGCGTCTGGCCGTTCCAGCGCAAGAACGAGCTGCTGATCGCCTATCACGTCGTGGCCGAGGGCGAGGTGAAGCTCAGCGAGGAGCTGGTCGATTACCGCCTCGTCGAGCCGGCGCGGCTGCGGCCCTGGCCGGCCGGCACCGGCCACGCGCTGGCGCTGTGGATGCGCGAGCGCGGTCATGAGCCGGTCTATCTCGAACGGTTTGGCGAGGACCCGGGCTACTGAGGCCGGCGGTCGGCGCCGCCGCTGCGTTTAGCATTGGCCCATTCCCGACCGCGCCGCCCGGCCATGTACCGGCCGGCCTTCCTCCAGGAAACCGCCATGACCGAATCCGCCCAGCCCCTGCCGCCCGTCGCCCGCGAAGTCGATGCGCGCGGCCTGATGTGCCCGCTGCCGATCCTGCGCGCCAAGAAGGCGCTGACCGATCTGCAATCGGGCGAGGTGCTCAAGGTGATTGCCACCGACGCCAGCTCGGTGCGCGACTTTCAGGCGTTTGCCAAGCAGACCGGCAATGCGCTGATCGCCCAGATCGAGACGCCGGCGGCGGGCGATGTGCCGGCCGAATGGGCGCATCTGCTCCGGCGGCGGTAAGCGGCGCGCTGGTGCGCCTTGCGGCCGACCGCGCGGCGGCTGTCAGCGCCGCCGCAGCATCCACGCGCGCAGCAGCAGGCCCGCGAGCACCACGCCCACGCCGGCCAGCGCGCCGGCCTTCACATAGGCCAGGCTCGCCCACAGCACATAGCCGCTCGCGGCCGCGAACAGCAGCGGCAGCCAGGGATAGCCGGGCACGCGAAACGGCCGTGCCGCCTGCGGCAGCCGGCGCCGCAACCTCGGCAGCGCCAGCCCGCTCAGCACCAGAAAGCCCCAGTACACCGGCGACAGGTAGTCGACCATCGTCTCGAAGCCGGCGCGCGTGAGACTGCCGAGCGCCACCAGCAGCAGCGCGACCGCGCCGATGGCCAGCACCGACGCCTGCGGCACGGCGCGCGATGGATGCCATTCGCCCAGATGCGCCGGATCGCCGCTGTCGCGCGCGGCGGCATAGGTGGTGCGCGCGCCGGCGATCAGGATGGCGTTCATCACCGTCAGCGAGGCCAGCGCCACGATGCCGACGATGGCGATCTCGCCCGGCCGGCCGAAGGCGACGCGCATGGTGTCCGCCGCCGGCGCGCTGCTGCGCGCAAGCCCGTCGAGCCCGAGCACGCGCCAGTAGGCCCAGACCGTGGCGAGGTAGAGCGCCGTCACCGCGCCCATGCCGAGCAGCAGCGCGCGCAGCATGCCGCGGCGCGGATCGCGCATCTCGGCCGACAGCGTGGCCGCGTCGCTCCAGCCGCCGTAGGCGAGGAAGACGAAGACCAGCGCGGTGCCGAGGCTGGGCGGATCGGCCGGCTCGGCGCCAGCGGCTGGGCTGGCGGATGCGGCGCCGGCGAGCGCGTCGCCAATGCCGATGGCGCCAATGCCGCCGCCAGGGCCGGCCGAGCCGCCGGTCCACGCCACCCAGACCCCGGCCGCGATCACGCAGCCCAGCCCCGCCAGCACCAGCAGCGCCAGCCCGAGCTGGGTGCCGATCCCGACCCGCAGCCCGCGCAGATTGGCCAGCACCAGCAGCCCGATCGCGCCGGCCGCGAACAGCGCGCTGGTCCACGGCGCGAGGCCGGGCGGCGGCGCCAGCAGCGCATTGGCGTAATCGCCGAGCACGAAGGCCAGCAGCGCCATCGACCCGGTGTGGATCACCGCGAACCGCGACCACGCAAACGCAAAGCCCGCGCGCCGCCCCCAGGCCAGCCGCAGAAACCAGTAATCGCCGCCCGGATCGGGGAAGGCCGCCGCCAGCTCGGCGAAGCACAGCGCGCCGATCAGCGATACCAGCCCGCCGACGGCCCACAGCGCAAACAGCTCGCCGGCCGAGCCGACATTGGCCGCCACCAGCGGCGCGGTCTTGAAGATGCCGGCGCCGATCACCATGCCCACGCAGACCGAGGCTGCGTGCGCGACACCAAGCTGGCGCAGGGGAGGAGAGGGATTCATGCCGGCGAGAGTAGGCGAGCGGGCCGCAGGCCGGAATGGAAAGCCCGCTGAAACCCCCGCGCCGTCCGAATTCCATGCCTAGGCAACCAATCGCAACCGCGAGTCCCCACACCGCGCGGGGAGGCTTATTCCGTCCCATACCGCAACGCGTCATCCGCCCTGGGAGGCCCGCATGTTCTGGGAAAGCCGGCTCGAAAACTTCGTCGCCCGTCTGCGCTCGAACGGGCCGATCCCGCTCGAACTGCGGCTGTGGAACGGTCGCCGCTACGACCTTGCCGCGCCCTGCGGCGGCCCACCGCTCGCGAGCGTGGTCGTGCCGTCGCCGCGCAGTCTCGGCTATCTGCTGTCGCCGTCGCTGTCGAACCTGGGGCGCGCCTATGTGGAGGGCGCCATCGAGGTGGAAGGGCGGCTCGCCGACGTGATCGAAGCCTGCTGGAAGCTCGCCACCACCGCCGTCGAGCCCGAGGGCAGGCTCGGCCGCATGCTCAGGCAGTGGCGCCACACGCGCGATACCGACCGGCGCGCCATTGCCTACCACTACGACGTCAGCAACGACTTCTACCGGCTCTGGCTCGATGAGCGGATGGTCTATTCCTGCGCCTACTTCGAGCGCGGCGACGAGGACCTGGCGACGGCCCAGCGCAAGAAGCTCGACCACATCCTGACCAAGCTGCGCGTCGGTACCGGCGACCGGCTGCTCGACATCGGCTGCGGCTGGGGCGCGCTGGTCATCCACGCGGCGCGGCACTACGGCGCGCGCTGCCACGGCATCACGCTGAGCGAAGAGCAATACGCGCTCGCCACCGAGCGCGTGCGCGCCGCCGGGCTGGCCGACCGCGTGAGCATCGAGCTGCGCGACTACCGCGACCTGCTGCCCGACTACGCCGGCCACTTCGACCGGATTTCGAGCGTCGGCATGTTCGAGCATGTGGGCCGGCAGCATCTGAAGGACTACTTCGCCATCATCCACGGGCTGCTCAGGGACGGCGGACTGGTGCTCAACCACGGCATCACCAGCACCGACCCCGACGACGGCGAAACGCCCTACGGCGGCGGCGAGTTCATCCACGACTACGTGTTTCCGCAGGGCGAGCTGGTGCATATCGGCACGGTGCTGCAGGAAATGCAGCGCGGCGGACTGGAGCCGCACGACATCGAAAGCCTGCGCCGCCACTACGCGCTCACGCTCGATCGCTGGGCCGCCAATTTCGAGGCGCATGCCGACGAGGCGCGGCGGCTGGCCGGCGACCGACGCTTCCGCATCTGGCGCGTGTATCTGGCCGGCAGCGCCAAGGCCTTCCGCGAGGACTGGATCAGCGTGTTCCAGGTGCTCGGCTGCAAGGCCGGCGGCGGCGCAATGAATCCGCTGCCGATGTCGCGCGGCTGGCAGTACGGCCAGCGGACCGGCGACTGAATCCGCGCGCGCCGCTTGCGCCACCTGAAGGCGGCGCGGCGCCGGCTGGGCCACACTCGACCGCAACGCCTTCATTGCGAGCCACCCGATGCCGACCGCCCCCGACCTGCCCGCGCACTGGCGCGCCATGACCCTGGCAGAACCCGGCCGCCCCTTGCAGGCGGTCTGGCGCGACGGCTTGCCCGAGCCCGGCGCCGGCCAAGTGCTGATCCGCGTCTGCGCCTGCGGCGTCTGCCGCACCGACCTGCACATCGTCGATGGCGAACTCGCGGCCGAGCCGCATCCGGTGGTGCCGGGGCACGAGATCGTCGGGCGGGTGGTCAAGCTCGGCGCTGGCGTGACAGGGCCGCTCGCCGTCGGCGACCGGGTCGGCGTGCCCTGGCTCGGCTGGACCTGCGGCGTCTGCGAGCACTGCCGCGCCGGCCGCGAAAACCTCTGCGATCAGGCCCGCTTCACCGGCTGGCAGATCGCCGGCGGCTATGCCGATTACGCCGTCGCCGACGCGCGCTACGTGTTCGCGCTGCCCGCCGGCTACAGCGATGCCGAGGCCGCGCCGCTGCTCTGCGCCGGGCTCATCGGCTGGCGCGCGCTTGCGATGGCCGGCGATGCAAAGCGGCTCGGCATCTACGGTTTCGGCGCGGCGGCGCATCTGGTGGCGCAGGTCGCGCGCCATCAGGGCCGCGAGGTCTATGCCTTCACCCGGCCCGGCGACACGGTGGCGCAGGACTTCGCGCGCTCGCTCGGCGCGGTGTGGGCCGGCGGCTCGGACGAGTTGCCGCCACCGGCCGATCCGGCCGCCGCCAGCCTGCCGCCGGGCTGGGTCTCGTCGCTCGGCGGGCACGTCGAGCTGGATGCGGCGCTGCTGTTCGCACCGGTCGGCGCGCTGGTGCCGGCGGCACTCAAGGCGGTGCGGAAGGGCGGCACCGTGGTTTGCGCCGGCATCCACATGAGCGACATCCCGTCGTTTCCCTACGGCTGGCTCTGGGGTGAACGCAGCATCGTCTCGGTCGCCAATCTCACGCGGCGCGATGGCGACGACTTTCTGCGCTTTGCCGGCGACCATCGGCTGGAGGTGAGCGCCACGCCCTATCCGTTGGAGCGCGCCAACGAGGCGCTCGACGACTTGCGCGCCGGGCGGATCAGCGGCGCGGGCGTGTTGATTCCCTGAGCCGGCACGACCCGGACGCGCGCTTCCGCGCCCGCAGGCGGCCGATGGGCGGTCGCTGACGCGGAGCTGTCATCGACGGTGTCCACCCTCCGCCGGTTTTCAGCCACCGGACTCCGCCCATGCCCCGCCAATCGGCCCACGCCGCCCGCACCACCGCCACGCTGCTCCGCCCGATCCCGCTTGCGCTCGCCACGCTGTTTCTCGTGGCCGGTTGCGGCAGCGACAACCACGACGACGGCCCGACCACCGCTGGCGTGGTCGTCGGCAGCTACTTCCAGAACGCGCTGGTCTGCATCGACGCCAACGGCAACGCCGCCTGCGACAGCGGCGAGACCAGCGCGCGCAGCGACAGCGCCGGCAAGTTCAGCCTGAAGGGCAGCGGCGCCGTGGTGGCCGAGATCGGCACCGACGCGCGCGAGCTCGACCCCGCCACATCGGCCGCCAGCGCCGTCACCGCCAAGCTGGTGCTGCGCGCGCCGAAGGAAGCGCCGGGCGTGGTCAGCCTGCACTCGACCTCGGTCGTGGCCGAGATGGAGAACAACGCGCTCTCCTATGCCGATGCGCTCGCCAAGGTGGCGATTGCGGTCGGCGTGTCCAGGGCCCAGCTGCTGGCCGACTTCAACCTCGAAACCGATGCCGTCGCCAAGGCCGCGCTCAAGAGCGCGTCGGACGACGGCCTCAAGCGCATCGCCAGCGCGCTGGCCGACAATCCGGCCGACCGCCGCGCCGCGCTGGCGCCGGCCACGCTGGTCGACCGCTGGTATCAGACCAAGGCGCCCTACCGGCCGCAGCAGGACGCCGCCAGCTACGAGGCCGCGCCGGCGGGCTATTCGCCGGTCTTCACTCAGCTGGTCGCGCGCCACGGCTCGCGCGGCCTGTCCAGCCTCAAGTACGACGCCGCCGTCTACAACATGTGGAAGCAGGCCGAGGCCGACGGCGCGCTCACCGCGCTCGGCGCAAAACTCGGCCCCGACGTGCTCAAGCTGATGAAGGCCAATTTCCTGCTCGGCTATGGGGTGAGCGGCATCAGCACGCCGGGCTATGGCAACGAGACCCAGGTCGGCATCGATGAGCACACCCAGCTCGCCGCCCGCCTGCTCGCGCGCCTGCCCGGCTACTGGAGCGCGGTGGCCAAGGACGGCACGCGCAAGATCGTGACCGTCACCTCGGGCGTGGACCGGGCGGTGGACAGCGGCAATTTCTTCGTGACCTCGCTCAAGACGCGCCAGCCGGCGCTGGCCTCGCTCATCAGCTACCCGCCGGCACCCGCGCCGTATCCGGACAACGGCAAGCCCGTGGTCCAGCCCGACGGCACCAACCGCTTCCTGTTGTACTTCCACAAGCTCGGCAAGAGCACGGATCTGGTGACCAACACCGCCGACGCCTACTACCCGACCTGGCAGGACAGCCTCGCCTATCAGGCCTACAAGAGCGGCGACACCGATCTGGCCACGACGCAATCGGCGCTGATGGGCACCAGCGCCGCAAAGGCCGCCGGCCGCGCCGTGCTGGAGCGCCTGTTCACCTCGGCCTTCATCGACAAGATCGAGAACGGCAGCTACCGCTTCGCCAACACCGGCAGCTGGACCTATGCCAGCGACGACGGCAAGTTCACCAGCACGCTCAGCGGCGACGGCAAGACCGCCATCACCTCGGCCGCGACCGCCGGCTCGCTGCTGTATGAGCTGTACGTGATCGCCCCGGCCATGAAGAAGGAAGCCGGCGTCGATTTCACGCCCTACCTGCCGATCGCCCAGGCCAAGGCCTATGCCGAGCTGAACGACGGCTCGGACTTCTACGACAAGGGCCCGGGCTTTGCCGAGAAGGGCGACATCACCAGCAAGATGGCCCAGGTGCTGGTGGACGACCTGTTCAACGAGGTCGATGCCATCGCCAGGGGCGACCTGAGCCATGCCGCCAAGCTGCGCTTTGCGCACGCCGAAATCATGCTGCCGTTCGCCACCCGCATCGGCCTCAAGACGGCGGTGCAGCCGCAGCCGGTCGCCACGCCGTTCAGCTATGCGGCCAATCCGTGGCGCGGTGAAACCCTGTCGCGCATGGCCGCCAACATGCAGTGGGACGTGTACCGCAATGCCGCCGGCAGCCTGATCGTCAAGATGTTCTACGACGAGAAGGAAACCGACTTCAAGGCCGCCTGCGACGGCGCCAAGCTGGCCGGCACGACGCATTTCTATGACTACAGCAAGCTCGTGAGCTGCTACGGGCACGTTGCCAAGTAGGTGGTGCAGGCCGGCCGCGCCCAGGGCGGCGCGCGCCGGCCGATTGGCGGTTGCGAATTGTCGGTAGCAGAATTCGCCCGAAATAATTGAATGAGAAAAAATCACACATGAAATGAGGCGGAAAGTCTCGGCTCCCTAGACTCGGGTCGTCATTCACCTTTTTCGGGATGCCCGTGGCCGAACTTCCGACTCAAGACGTCCGCCATCCGGCGGCCGTGCGCTGGCTGCACTGGGCCACGCTGGCGCTGGTGCTGGCGGCTTTCGCGCTGGTGCTGGCGCGCGAACTCTTCGACGGCGGGCCGTGGCGCGCGCTGCTGATGCAGGTGCATCGGCTGGCCGGCGTGGCGGTGATCGGCCTGGCGCTGGCGCGCATCGGCGTGCGGCAGCGGGTCGAGCTGGCGTCGACCGGCGTCACCGCGCTGCCGATGCGGCTGGCGGCGGGCGCGGTGCATCTGGCGCTCTACGGTCTGCTCATCGGCCTGCCGCTGCTGGGATGGGCGCTGACCAGCGCGCGCGGCCAGCCGGTGGCGCTGCCGTTCGGGCTGCTGCTGCCGCCCTTGATCGAGCGCGATCTCGACCTCGCCGACACGCTCGAGTTCTGGCACGAGGCCGCCGCCTGGACGCTGGCCGCGCTGGTCGGCCTGCATGCCGCCGCTGCCGTCTTTCATCACCGCGTGCTGGGCGACGCCACCCTCGTCGCGATGCTTCCGGCCGGCCGCTCGCGCAGCTAGTCCGGCCTTCCCGGACCGGCGTCGGTCCGACTCTCACTACCAACGACTCCGATGACCCACTTCAAGCTTTGCTTGTCGGCGACCGCGCTCGGCCTGGGCATGCTCGCCCTGGCCCCGGCCGCCCATGCCGTGCCCAGTTTTGCGCGCCAGACCGGCCAGGACTGCGTCGCCTGCCACATCGGCGGCTTCGGCCCCCAGCTCACCGCCTACGGCATCCGCTTCAAGCTCGGCGGCTATACCGATACCGACGGCCAGGGCACGAAAGTGCCGCTGTCGGCGATGGCGGTCGGCTCGTTCACGCACACCGGCAAGAGCCAGGACGAGGCGCCGGCCGCCGGCTATCGCCGCAACGACAACGGCACGCTCGACGAAGCCTCGGTCTTCCTCGCCGGCCGGCTGGCCGAGAATTTCGGCGCCTTCGTGCAGGCCACTTACGACGGCGTCGGCAAGTCGAGCGCTCTCGATCAGGTCGATCTGCGCTACGCGCAAACGCTTGCGCTCGGCGGCAAGGATCTGCTGCTGGGCCTGAGCCTCAACAACAACCCGAGCGTGCAGGACCCGTTCAACACGCTGCCGGTCTGGCGCTTTCCGTACACGGGGTCGGCGCTCGGCTTTGGAGGAGTGGAGACCGGCACGCTCCTCAACGGCGGCGTGGAAGGCCGGGTGATGGGGCTGTCGGGCTACGGCTTCTGGAACGACCATCTGTATGCCGAGCTGGGCGCCTATCGCAGCCTGTCGCCGGCGATGCAGACCAAGTTCGGGCTCGGCGCGGCCGACGATCCGGGCCGGCTGCACGGCTCGGCCTACTGGCGGCTGGCCTGGCTCGACGACCGCAAGCGCGACTCCTGGACCGCCGGCCTGTTCGGCTTCAGCAGCTCGCTCCAGCCCGACCGCACGCCGGGCACGCCCAGCAACCGCTATGCCGACATCGGCGCCGATGCGCAGTACCAGTTCCTCGGCACGCGCGAGCATGTGTTCACCGCCGCGACCAGCTATGTGCATGAGCGTCAGACGCGCGATGCCTGGGTTGCGGCCGGCGCGGCCGATCAGCTGCGCGGCACGCTGAATGAATTCCGCGTCAACGCCAGCTATCACTGGCAGCAGACCTGGGGCGTGACGCTGGGCCAGTTCATCACCAACGGCAGCGCCGACAGCCTGCTCTATGCCAGCAACGGCGGTTTCCGGCCCGACACCGCCGGCCAGACGCTGCAAGTGGACTGGACGCCGTTCGGCAAGGAGGACAGCTGGCTGGCGCCCTGGGCCAATCTGCGGCTCGGCGCCCAGTTCACGCGCTACAGCAAGTACAACGGCGCGGCGTCCAACTACGACGGCGCGGGCCGCAATGCGTCGGACAACAACACCTTCTTCCTGTTTGCATGGACGACTTTCTGATGCCGGCCAACCTGATGAACAAGCCCGCCCGACTCCGTCTGCTGCTGATCGGCGCCGCGCTGGCGCTGAGTGTCGGCGCCGCCCATGCTGCCGGCGATGTGAAGCGCGGCAGCGATGTGTTTGCCGAGCAATGCGCCGAGTGCCACAGCGTGAAGGAGGGCAAGAACAAGAAGGGGCCGTCGCTGTTCGCGAGCCTGGGCCGCAAGTCGGCCGCGCTCGACGGCTTTGCCTATTCGGATGCGATGAAGGCGAGCGGCATCGTCTGGAGCGCCGACAGGCTCGCGGCCTATCTCGAAGACCCGAAGAAGGCCGTGCCCGGCGGCAAGATGAAGTACGACGGCCTGCCGGATGCGCATGCGCGGGAAGATCTGATCGCGTATCTGGCGACCTTGCGCTGAGTCTTGCAGCGCGACCGGCACTTGTGGCCGGCCGAGGCGTGCCTTGGGCGGGCGCGGCGCGGTGCCTGCAAGCGCTGCCCGGTCAGGCCCGCTCGGTCTTGCGCCCGAGCATCAACCCCAGCATCGCCAGTGTGAGCGCGCCGCCGACCACCATCAGGCTGGTCGTCGGCGCCATCCGCGATTTTTCGAGCAGCAGATAGCCGCCCACCAGCAGCAGCATCCCGCTGTTCTCGAACAGGTTCTGCACCGCCACCGCGGCACCCGCACCCACGCGCTCGCCGCCGCGTTCCTGCAGCAGCGCATTCAGCGGCACCACGTAGAAGCCGCCGAGCGCGCCGATCACGACCATCGCCGCCGCCGCCGTCCACAGCGAGCCGAGCAGCGCGCAGCCCGCCACCGCCACGCCCATCGCCACGCCGGCCGGCAGCACCTTGTGCGCCGAATGCACCTTGACCAGCTGCCCCGCGATCACCGCGCCGATCACGATGCCGATGGCGGTCGCGCCGTTGAGATAGCCGACTGTCTCCGTGCCCTCGATGTGCAGCGCAAACGGCAGCCAGGCGATGAGCAGAAAGCGCAGCACCGCCGCCGCGCCCCAGAACAGCGCCGTGCCCAGCAGCGACAGCCGCGTGTCGGCGGCGCGGAACAGCGTGACCAGCGACGGCACGAAGCGCGCCAGCATCGGCCCGGGCCGCAGCGGCTGCGGATTGACCGCCGGCAGCCGGGGCACCAGCAGCGTGCCCAGCAGCGACAGCGCATACACGCCAGCCAGCCCCGCCGTGAGCGCCGTGTTGTGCGCATCGGCGAGCGCGCCGCCGGCCACCGCGCCGAGCAGGATCGCGGCGATGGTCGACGACTCAAGCCAGCCGTTGGCCTTGACCAGCCGCGACTCGTCGCAGAGCTGGCCGAGGATTCCGTACTTGGCCGGCGAATACACCGCCGCGCCGGCGCCGATGACGCCGTAGCTGATGAAGGGATCGAAGCCCGCGAGCATCGCCAGCGCGCCGATCAGCTTGAGCACGGTGCCGATCAGCAGCACCCGGCCCTTGGGCAGCGCATCGGCCACCGGCCCGACGAAGGGCGCCAGCAGGATGAAGGCCGCCACGAAGAACTCCTGCAGCAGCGGGAACTGCCACGCCGGCGCGGCCTGCGACTTGAGCAGCGCAATGGCCGCGAAAAGGATTGCGTTGTCGGCCAGCGCCGAGAAGAACTGGGTGACGAGGACGGCGGCGAGTCCGGCGTTCATGCGTTGGCTTCCGGTACGGGTTGGGCGGCGGCGCGCGGCGCGGGCGCCTCGGCCAGCTTCTTGAGCGTGACGTAATCGGTCTTGCCCGAGCCGAGCAGCGGAATCGCGTCGACGCGGCGGATGTCGCGCGGCACGGCCAGCTCGGGCGCGCCGGCGGCGCGGGCGGCGGCCAGCAGCGCGTCGCGGGTCAGCGCCGCGTCGGTGGTGAACAGCACCAGCGCCTCGCCCTTGCCGGCGTCGCTGCGGGTGCTGGCGGCATGCAGGCTGGCGGGCGCGCCGGCCGCGATGGCGAGCTTCTCGACTGCTTCGAGCGACACCATCTCGCCGGCGATCTTGGCAAAGCGCTTGACCCGGCCAAGGATGTGGATGAAGCCGTCGGCGTCGATGTCGACGATGTCGCCGGTGGAGTACCAGCCCGGGCCGGCGTCGGTTGAGGGCGCTTCGAGCACGCCGGGGTTTTCGTAGCGCAGATAGCCGGCCATCACATTGGGCCCGCGCACGCTGAGCACGCCGCCGCGCGCGATGCCGGGCACCGGATCGAGCCGGGTCTCGATGCCGGGCAGCGGCTGGCCGACGGTGCCGCGGCGCGCCGCCATCGGCACGTTGACGCTGATGACGGGCGCGCACTCGGTGACGCCATAGCCTTCGAGGATGCGCAGGCCGAACTTGTCGGCCCAGGTCTCGCGCACCGCGTCGGAGAGCTTTTCGGCGCCGGCCACCACATAGCGCAGCCGGCCAAAGTCATAGGGATGCGCGAAGCGCGCGTAGTTGCCCAGGAAGGTGCTGGTGCCGAACAGCACCGTGCAGTTGCGGTCGTAGACCACCTCCGGAATCACGCGGTAGTGCAGCGGGCTCGGGTAGAGGAAGGCGCGGCTGCCCGACACCAGCGGCAGGATCGCGCCGCAGGTAAAGCCGAAGGAATGGAACAGCGGCAGCGCCACCATGAACTTGTCGTGCGGCATGAAGTCGGCCACCGCGCGCACCTGGGCCACGTTGGCGAGGATGGAGCCATGCGTGTGCACCACGCCCTTCGGCTTGCCCTCGGAGCCGGAGGTGAACAGCACGACGGCGGGGTCGCCGGGCGCGGCGGGCAGCTGGGCACCGCGCGCGAACGGCAGCCTGAACAGCACGGCGAGCTTGTCGGCGAGGCCGAAGCTCGCCTTCAGATCCTCGACGTAATGCACCGCGATGCCGTCCAGCCCCTCGACGATCTGGGTCAGCTTGCCCTTCTCCAGAAAGGCGCGCGACGCATAGATCTGGGTGATGCGCGCCGCGACGCAGGCGGCCTGCAGGCCGTCGCGGCCGGCGGTGTAATTGAGCATGCCCGGCACCCGCCGCAGCGCCGTGAGCGCGAGGACCATTGCAAGCGTTGGCGCGGCATTGGGCATGAGCACGCCGACCACTTCGCCGGGCTGCGTGCGCGGCGCCAACATGCGCTGGATCGCGAGCGTGGTCTTGAGCAGCGAGCCGTAGGTTTCCTCGACGAAGCGCACGTCTTCCACCACGCCAAACCCGCTGCCGAACACGTCGCGCGCATCGAGGAAGGCGCCGTAGAGCGTGTTGGGCGGCGTGGTCTTGACGATCATGTCGGTGAGGATGCGGCGCATCGCCTCGCCGGCCTGACGGCGCCGTTCGCGCGCCGGGCCGCTGCTGGCCGCCGCGATATGCCGCGCCGGCAGCGTTTGCAGGCTGATCCTGGGGAACAGCCGGCGCGGATAGATGCCCGCGAGCCGGCTGAAGAAGGTCTTGGCCGGGCCGCTCAGCCGTACCGGCACCACCGCCGCGCCGGTCTTGGCGGCGGCAAAGCCGGCGCCGTCGTACACCTTCATCAGCGAGCCGGTCACGGTCAGCCGGCCTTCCGGAAAGATCACCACCGGCGTGCCCGATTCGAGCAGCCGCACCACCTGCTTCATCGCCATCGGATTGGCCGGATCGACCGCCAGATAGTCGATGAAGGCGAGCATCCGCTTCATCAGCGGCTGAGCCGCGATCTGGGTGTTGATGACGAAGGTGGCGCGCACCGGCAGGTTGAGCCCGAGCACCAGCCCGTCGAGAAAGCTCTCGTGGTTGGCGACGATGAGGGTGCGCGGATGGCGGAAGGCGCTTTCCGGCGCGTCGATGCGCACGCGGAACAGCAGGTTGATGACGAGCTTGAGCAGCGGTTTGAGCAGGGTCGCGAGCATGGGCGGTAGCGAGGGAGCGCCGGGTTGGCGCGGGGCGCAGTGTGGCGGGTTTGACGCGCCGGCGCGCGCAGCGGGTCAGCCGTGGCCGGGCCGGGCGTCATGTGGTCATTGCCAATCGGTCGATGGCGCGGCGCGCGGCGGGGCGCGGCTGCCGTTAGCGTCGCGGCGCCCCTTTCCACCGGAGACGCGATCTTGATGTCCAAACCCATCCGCCGCGCGCGCCTTGCCGCGCTGGCCTGTCTGCTGATCTCGGCATCCGCCGTCCATGCCGAGCTCGATCCGGCGGCGGTCCGCATCGACCTGCCGGCCTCGGTGCCGTGGAAGGCCGGCCCGAACGGCGGTTCCGAATCGGCCACGCTGGTCGGCGATCCGACCAAGCCCGGCCTGTATGTGGTGCTGGTCAAGTGGAAGCCGGGCAATACCAGCCGGCCGCATTTCCATCCCAACGACCGCTACATCCGGGTGCTGTCGGGCACCTGGTGGATCGGCACCGGCCAGCGCTACGACCCGGCCTCGATGGTGCCGGCGCCGGCGGGCAGCTTCGTCACGCATGTGGGCGGGCAGGTGCATTACGACGGTGCCAAGGATGAGGAGACGGTGTTGCAGATCGTGGGCATCGGCCCGGCGACCGCGACGGGCGCCGAGCTGCGCTGACGCCGGCCGGCCGGAGGGCGCTCAGCCGGCGTCGTCCTCGGCCGGCGGCATCGGCGCCACATAGCCGACCGCCAGCATCAGCAGGCCCACGCCCATGAAGGCGGCGATCCGCTCGCCGCTGCCGGCATTGGCCAGATCGACCAGGAACAGCTTGACCACCGTGAGCCCGAGCAGCGCCGCGCCCGTGCCCCAGAGCCAGCGCGATGCCGCCCGGCGCGCCGCCACCATCAGCACGAAGGCGAGCGAGGTCCAGAGCAGCGCATAGCCCAGCTGCACCAGCGGCGAATGGAACAGCGCCTCGGCATCCCAGGCGATGCCGGCGGCGTGATGCGCGATGCGCAGCCAGGCGGTGTTCACGTCCATGAAGGCGACGAGCGCCAGGATCGGCGGCAGCACGGCCACGCTGCGCGGCGGCGCGAAATCGTCGCTGCGCAGGCACCGCCACCAGAGCGCGAGCGCCACCACGCCGAGCAGCAGCGCGCCATCGACCGGATTGAGCAGCGCAATCCACGGCAGCGGCGGCGTGTCGCCGCGCGCCAGCGGCGCCAGCACGGCATTGCCGAACACGACCGCCAGCGCCACCGGCCCGGCGCCGATCCACAACCAGGCGCGCGGCTGGGCGGCGACCGGCCAGCGCGCGGCGCCAAAGCGATGCAGCGCGACCAGCGCCAGCAGCAGCGCGGCCGGCGCCAGGGCATTGAGCACCGCCGCCCAGTCGTGCTGCCAGAGCCGGTCGGCATCGATCCATTGCCAGAGCAGCCGGCCGACCGCGAGCGCGATGAACCAGACGCTGCCTGCATGCAGCAGCACCGACAGCGGATCGCCGAGGCGGCGCGCGAGCCAGTCGCCGTCCGGCGCTGCGGCGCGCTGGCGGTCGGCGGCGCGCAGCAGCCAGAAATGCGTCGCCAGCACCGCCGGCCAGATGAGCGGCCCGTGGCCTTGGGTGAGCTGCACGCCGTCGCCGATGTTGAAGATCAGCACGCCGAACATCGCCGCGAGCAGCGCGCGCGCCGGCAGCCGGGCCACGCGCCAGTCGAGCCGCTGCGCCGCCTTCCAGGCCGCCAGCGCACAGCCGGCATAGGCCAGCAGCATCAGATGCAGCTGGCTGGCGGGCGCAAAGGCCGGGCGCAGCAGGCTGTCCGGCCCGACGACGCTGCGCGTGATGTCGAGCGCAAACGCCACCAGCACCCAGCCAAAGCCCGCCAGCCACAGCGGTGTCGGCAGCACGCGCTCGATGGCGATCCATGCGCTTTCGAGTGCGCCGGGATCGGGCGTGTCGAGATCGGGCGGGCGCGCGTCGTCCTCGGCGGCGGCGCGGCGCAGCCACCAGGCGACGAGGAAGGCCGCCACCGCCAGCAGCGCCGCGCCGAGGAACAGCCGGTTGGCGAACGGGATTTCCTCCCAGTGCTCGACCGTCACCGAATCGAGAAAGCCGAGCCCGGCCAGCGCCTGCAACGCCAGCCCGGCGCAGCGCGGCAGCAGCCGACGCTGGCGCAGCCCGGTCCAGACCAGCCCGGCGCCTTCGAGCGCCCACAGCGCCGAGGTGACGCCCGAGCCAAAGGCCAGCGGGATCGCCAGCGTGAGGAAGCCGATGCCCAGCGCGAGCAGCGCGTCGGCGAGCAGGCGGAGATCCGGCGCGTCGTTGTCGTCGGTGGCGGTGTGGTCGGCGGTGGCGGCGCGGTCGGGATGGCCCGCGCGCGCCGCCGTGGCCGTCGCGCGCGTGGCGGCCGGACCGGCGTTGGCGCCCACGCGCCGCGCCAGCAGCAGGTAGAGCAGGCCGAGCGCGAGCGCCGACCAGGCGAGGCCGTATTCGGTGTCGTCCACCAGCTTCGCCTGGAGCGCGAAGGCCACGAGCGGCGTGCCGAACACGAGCATGCCGTCGAGCGCGGTCGCGGCCGGCGGCAGGCGCCGCAGCGCCGGCAGCACGCCGGCGGCGGTGAACAGCGCGAAGAACAGCAGCAGGAAGGGCTCGGTGGTGGCGAACAGTTCGGGCCGGTAGCGCAGCACGCCCCAGACCGTGGCGATGGCGAAGGTGGCGATGAAGGCCATGCGCGACAGCGCGCGCCATTGCCGCCGCGCCGCGATGAACATCACCGCGAGGTCGAGCAGCGCGTACCAGCCGAACAGCGCCACATGGCTGCCGTGGCCGGTCGAGGCCAGCACCGGGGCCGCGAAGCCGCCGCCGAAGGCCAGCACCGCGAGGCTCATCGAGTCCTGGCGCAGCGCCAGCACCGTGGCCAGCGCGCAGATGCCGGCCATCACGGTGAACGCCGTGCCGGGCGCGATCAGGTCGTACAGCCGCAGCGCCGCGTAGGCGGTGAGATAGACGATGGCCACGCCCGCGCCCTGGAGCGTCATCGCATAGCCGGGCCGGCGCTCGCGCAGGCGCCAGCCGGTGGCCAGCAGCGCCATGCCCGCGAAGCCCGCCAGCGCGACCCGCGCGCCGACCGGAAACACCGCGCGCTCGGCCGCCCAGCGCACGAGGAAGGCGAGGCCGAGGAAGATCAGCAGCGCGCCGACGCGCACGACCGCGTTGCCGCCGAACAGCCAGTCGCGCAGGCGGGCGGCGAGATCGACGGGTTCGGGCAGCGCGGCGGCGTCGGCTGGCGTCCGCCGGGGGCGTGGCGCGGGCGGCCGGGGCGCGGGCGCGTCGGCGACGGAAGGCGGGGCGACCGGCGGCGGGGTCACGGGCTGACCGGCGATGGCGGGCGGGGCGACGGGCGGGGGCGCGGTCCCGGCCGGGATCGGCGCAGTGGTCGCGGCAGCGTCGGGCGGCGCGGAGGCAAGCGCTTGCGCGGCGGCCGGCGCGAAATCGGGATCGAGGTCGAAGTCGGGATCGGGTGCGGCGCGCGGGGGCAGGGCGGACGGCACCCGGGTCGCGGCCTCCGGCGCGGGGATGTCCGGCCTCGGGATCTCGGGCGCGGCGCTGTCCGGCCGGGGGCTGTCCGGCGCCGACCGCCGCTCCTGCGCGGTGGCGACGGCGGCGGCCTCCGCCAGCGCGTCGGCGCGGGCGCGATGCAGCAGCTCTGCCGTCTGCGATTCGATCTCGCCGCGCACGACGGCGCGTAGCGTCAGTCCGGCCAGCGCGCCCAGTACCGCGCCCGCGACTGCCGACATGAAGCCGTCGGCAATCGCGCCGGCCAGCGCGCCCCAGAAAAGCCCCCAAAGCAGCATCCGTCCACTCCATCGTGTTCTTGTTGGAGCGGCGATGGTGGCACGTGGCCCGGCGGCGGCGCTCGCGGGCGGACCGACGTCGGGCCGCGCCGGCCCGGGTCAGCGCTGGCGGTCGGCCTGACGGTCGCGCAGATAGCTCATCAGTTCGGCGCGCGTGACCGTGCCGCTGCCGTCGCGGTCGATGGCGCCGAAGTTCTGCGCCACGCGCGGCATGGCCTTGGCCTCGGCCTGGGTGAGGCTGCCGTCGTGGTCGGTGTCGGCGGTGTTGAAGCGCTTGTCCAGTTCGGTCAGCAGGCGCTCGGCGCGGTCGGCGTTGGCGCGCGGCGCGGTGCCGTTGCCGGTGGCCGGCGCGTCGTCGGCGGCATGCGCGGGCAGGGCAAGCAGGAGCGCGACGGCGCAGGCGGTTGCAAGGGCTTGCAGGTTCACGGGAGTTCTCCGGGCGGTTGGCGAAGCAGGTTGATGCGGGTGCGCCAGCCGGCGGCGCGGCGCAGGTCGCGGCCGAGCGCGATCCATTCGTGCAGGGCGACGCGCAGCGGATTGCGGCTGCGCAGCGGCGGCAGCAGGCCGAAGTCGCAACGCAGGTCGGCGCGCTCGGGCGTGTAGCTGCCGAACAGCCGGTCCCACAGCATCAGCACGCCGCCGAAGTTGCGGTCGAGATAGGGACCGTTGCGCGCGTGGTGCACCCGGTGCGCCGACGGCGTGTTGACGATGCCCTCCAGCCAGCCCAGACGCGGCACCAGCTCGGTGTGCAGCCAGAACTGGTAGAGCAGGTTCAGCCCGAGCATCCCGAACACGGCGGCCGGCGCGAAGCCCAGCAGCACCAGCGGCAGGAAGAAGAAGCCGGTGCCGGTCAGCCCGCCGGTCCAGCCCAGGCGGTAGGCGCCGGCGAACGTCAGCCGCTCGGGCGAGTGGTGCACCGCATGCGTGGCCCAGAACCAGCGCACCCGGTGGCTCGCGCGGTGGTAGCCGTAGTAGCAAAGCTCCTCGCCGAGGAAGAGCAGGCCCAGGCCCCAGGCGGTGCCGAGCGGCACGGTCCAGAGGCGCCATTGCCAGGCCAGCACGAACAGCCAGCCCCAGACGGCGGCGCCGAGCATGCGGCTGACGGGCTGGCCGGCGGCGATGGCGAGGGAGCAGGCGGCATCGCGCCAGTCCCAGCCGAGGCCGCGCCGGCGCAGCATGATCGCCTCGGTCAGCCCGAGCGCCGCGAGCAGCGGCAGCAGCAGCGCCGGGCGCGGGAGACCGTCGAACATCGCGCGCCTCAGCGGCAGGCGACGGCGTTGCCGGCGGCGTCGGTGCAGCCGCCGCTGTGGGTGACGCTGCCGTTGCTCACCTGGGTGCTGCCGGAATAGCTCGTGCCGTTGGCACCGGTGGCGGTGGTGGCGCGCGAGCCGTTCACGTTGCCGCTCGCGTCGCGGTTGATGCTGCCGCTCGACTGCGCCGTGCCGCCGTTGGCGCCGGTGAAGCTGCTGCTGCCCCCCGCGCTCGCGCTGCCGTCGGCATCGCGCCTGAACTGGCGCTGGCGCAGGCCGGAGGCGCCGCCGGCGGTGCTGAAGCTGCGGTCGGCGGTCGAGCTGGCGTTGCCGGCGCCGTCGGTGGTGGTGGCGCGTTCGCGGGTGAAGCCGCCACCCCGGCTGTTCTGGCCCTCGCGCATGCGGCCGGCACTGAAACCGCCGCCCTCGTTGCGCACGATGCTGCGTTCATGGCTGCCGCCGCGCTCGAAGGCGAGGGCGTCGCCGGCCGCGATGGCAAGACCGGCGCAGGCGAGCAGGGCGGCGAGGACGGGACGGAAGGACGGGGCATTCATGGCGGACAGGCTCGCTGGGGTGGATGGGACGGCGCCCAGTCTCGTCCCGCGGCGCGCGGCGCGGGTTGCGAGCCATGACCGGCTTGTCGCGCCGCGTTTCGGCGTGGCGCGCATGAAATCCGCTGAAACCGAGCCGCCCGCCCGCGCCCGCCGCCGGCGCCCGCTGGCGCCGCGCCGCCGCTAGCATCGTCGGCCATGAACGACACTCCCGCCCGCCTGCTCGTCGTCGATGACGAGCCCGACCTGCGCGCCATGCTCCAGCGCTTTCTCGGCGGCCACGGCCACGAGGTGCGCACGGCGGCCGACGCCGCGCAGATGGACCGCCTGCTGCTGCGCGAGCGCTTCGACCTGCTGGTGCTCGACCTGATGCTGCCCGACGAGGACGGCCTCGCCATCTGCCGCCGCCTGCGCGCCGCCGGCGAGACCCTGCCCATCCTCATGCTCACCGCGCGCGGCGAGGCCATCGACCGCATCGTCGGCCTGGAGATGGGCGCCGACGACTACCTGCCCAAGCCCTTCAACCCGCGCGAGCTGCTGGCGCGCGTCAACGCGATGCTCCGACGTCAGGCCATGACCGGCCGCGCCCCGCTCGGAGCGCGCGCCGGCAGCATCCGCTTCGGCGGCTACCTGCTCGACCCGGCCGCGCGCCGCCTCCTGCGCGGCGACGAGACCGTGCCGCTCAGCGCCGGCGAGTACGCGCTGCTGCATGCGCTTGCAAGCCACGCCGGCCGGCCGCTCGGCCGCGAGCGGCTGATCGAGCTGGCCTACGGTCCCGACCATGACGCCGGCGAACGCAGCATCGACGTGACCATGCTGAGGCTGCGCCGGCTGATCGAGGCCGATCCGGCGCGCCCGCGCTGGCTTCAGACCGTGCGCGGCTACGGCTATGTGTTCGCGCCCGACAGCGGTGCGGCGAGCGGCGAGGCCGGGGATGCGAGCCGTGGCGCCGGGACGAACCCCGGCCACGCGGGCGGCGCCTGATGCGGCTCTATCCGCGCAGCCTGTTCGGCCGGCATCTGCTGCTGATCGGCGTGCTGGTGGCGGTCGCGCAGATCGGGCTGGCGGTGTTCTATCTCGCGGCGGTGCAGCGCCCGCGCGTCGAGCGCTATCTCGACAGCGTGGCGATCGAGGCGCACAGCGTCGGCCTCGCGCTCGCGCGGCTGCCCGAGGTCGAGCGCGCCGGCTTTCTCGACGCGGTGGCGCGCGCGGCCGGGCATGGCGCCGACGGCGCGGCGCCGGCCGAGGCCGGCGCCGGTCCGCGAGCGGGTGCCGCATCGCTCGGCGCGCGCAGCTTTGCCGTGGCGCCGCCGGCCGGCGAGCCGATCACCGATCCGCTGCTCCGCCCGCTGCTGCGCCGGCTGGCCCTGCGTCTGGGCGAGCCGCGCGACGTGGTGTGGCAGCGCGGCCCGCGGCGGGCGCTGTGGATCAGGCTCGTCGACGCGCCCACGCCGATGTGGATGGGCGTTTCCTTCAGCGGCGTGCTGAACGACGTGACCCTGTTCGTGTTCGGCAGCGCGCTGATCGGCTCCCTGCTCGCGCTCGCGGGCGCCTTCGCGATCCAGCGCCGGCTCAACCGGCCGCTCGCGCGCCTCGCCGAGGCGGCGGCCGAAGTCGCCGCCGGCCGCCCGGCGCCCGCGCTGCGCGCGGACGGCCCGACCGAGATCGCGCTCGTGGCGGCGAGCTTCAACCGCATGGCCGAGGCGCTGGAGCGCAACGAGCGCGAGCGCGCGCTGATGCTCGCCGGCATCTCGCACGACCTGCGCACGCCGCTGGCCAAGCTCTGGCTCGGCGTCGAGATGCTGGCCGACGGCCGCGAGCCCGAGCTGATCGCCGGCATGACGCGCGGCATCGAGGCGGCCAACGCGATCATCGACCAGTTCATCGACTACGCCCGGGTCGGCAGCGACGAGGCGGCAGGCGCGGGCGATGTGGTGGCGGTGGCGGTCGAGGCGGCGCACGCGGCCTTGCCGGTGATGGCGACGACGCTCGCCGTGCATGCCGAACCGGTTCCCCGCTTCGCCTTCCGGCAGGTGGCGGTCGGCCGCGCGGTGGCCAATCTGGTGGTGAACGCCCAGCGCCACGGCGCCGCGCCCTTCGAGCTGCACATCGGTCTGGCCGATGGCATCGCACCCGGCGGCTGCGGCCCGGCCCGGCCCGGCGGCTGGGTGCATGTGAGCCTGATCGACGCCGGCCCCGGCATTCCCGACGCGGCGATCGAGCGCGTGCTGCGGCCGTTCGCGCGGCTGGACGCGGCGCGCGGCGGCAAGGGCGGGGCGGGCTGGGGCTGGCCATCGTCGAGCGGGTGGCGCAGCTGCATGGCGGGCGGCTCGCGCTGGCCAATGCGCCGGGCGGCGGGCTGGTGGCGAGCTTCACGCTGGCGCGGGCGGGGGGGTGATGCCGGCGCTCCGCGCGGGCGCCGAGGGCGGCATACCTGCGTCCGTCGCCGGCAGCCCGCAGCCGGCGCGACCGTTCAGACCGTCTCGGCCTTCTTCTCCCACGGCGTCGGCTCCGGCACCGCGCAGGGCCCTTCCACATCCACGCTCTTGAAGTCGGCCGGACCGACGATTTCCAGGTACTCCATGTCGGGCGAGTAGTCGAACAGGTAGTGCCGGATGCCCGGGCGCTGATGCACCACGTCGCCGGCCTCGACGAGAGTTTCCTTGTCCTCGTACATGAAGCGGGCCCAGCCACGGGTCATGACCACGATCTGGAACTCGGCCTCATGACGGTGCCAGCCCGTCCCCTTTTCGGGTGCATTGGCCGCACGCACCAGATGCGCGATGACCTTGCCGTGGGTCGCGGCCGCGATGCCGAGATCGCGGTACTCGAAGAAGTCGCGCAGACCGCCGCTGACGAAGGGCGTGTCGCCGGGTTTGCAATGGCTGAACAGGGTGGGACTGTCGGTGGGCATGAGGCTTCCTCCTTGCGTTGGGAGCCCGAGCAGAAGCATCAAGTATTCCGGTCGGCGCCACCGTCATCGGGCGGCATCGCCCCAGCCGCCGCCGAGCGCGCGATACAGCGCCACGTCGGTCGCGAGCCGGTCGGCGCGCAGTTGCAGCCATTGCTGCTCGACCGCGAACAGGCTGCGCTGGGCCAGCAGTTCGTCGAGATAGGACGCATAGCCCTCGGCATGGCGCCGGGTCGCGATGCGCAGCGCGTCGGCGGTGGCGGCGCGGCGCGCCTCGACCTCGGCCAGTTGCGCGTCGAGCCGGGCGCGGGCGCCGAGTTGCAGCTCGACCTCGGCGAAGGCGGTCAGCACCGCGCGCTCGTAGCCGATGAGCGCCTGGTCGCGGCGCGAGCCGCTGGCGCTGGCAAGCGCGCGCAGCTGGCCGCCGTTGAACAGCGGCGCGAGCACGCTGCCGCCGATCGACCACACGCCGAACGGGTCGCCGCGCAGCACGCTGGAGCCGACGCTGCCGAAGCTGGCGGTCAGGCGCAGCGCCGGCAGCAGCTGGGCGCGCGCCGCGGCGAAGCGGGCGTCGGCGGCGGTCAGCTGCCATTCGGCGCTGGCCAGGTCGGGCCGGCGCCGCAGCAGTTGCGACGGCAGACCGGCGCCGGGCAGCGCGGGCGGGCGCAGCGCGTCGATCGCACGGCCGCGCTCGATCGGGCCGGGCGCACGCGCCAGCAGCAGGTCGAGCGCGCGCTGCTGCGCATCGATGGCCTGTTCCAGCTCGGGCAGGGTCTGGGCGGTGGCGCGCAGTTCGGCGCGGGCCTGGGCCGATTCGAGCGTGCTGCCATAGCCGTTGCGTTCGCGCGCCACGGTCAGCGCCAGCGAGCGTTCGCGCGAGGCGAGGGTGCGGCGCGCGAGGTCGAGCTGGGCATCGAGCGCGCGCAGCCGGAAGTAGCCGCTGGCGACCGTCGCCGCCACGCTCAGGGCCACGGCGTCGCGGGCGGCGGCGAGCGCGGCGCGGTCGGCATCGGCGGCGCGTTCGAGCGCATCGATGCGGCCGCGCAGGTCGAGCTCCCAGGCGGCCTGGAATTGCGCGGCATGGTTGGTGGCGTAGTAGGGCTGGCCGGTGGCGGCGCCGATGTCGCGCAGCCGCTCGACGCCGGCGCCGCCGTCGAGTTGGGGCAGGGCGGCGCCGTGCTGGGCGGCGGCGAGCGCGGCGGCCTCGTCGAGCCGGGCGGCGGCCTGGCGCAGGTCGAGGTTGCGCGCGAGGGCTTCGTCGACGAGGGCGCCGAGCACCGGGTCGCCGAAGTTCTCCCACCAGCGCGCGTCGACGCTGGCCGTGCCGTCGCTGCCGAGCCAGCGCGCCGGGACGGCGGGCGGCAGCGGCGCGGCGGCCGGCGGCGTGGTGCAGGCGGCCAGCGCGGCCACCATGACCAGCGTCGCGGCGCGGGCGGCGCGGGCGGGCAGGCCGGCGCGGGCGCCGCGCCGGCGCGGATCGGGCCGGCGGCGCGCCGTCATCGCGCGCCCTCGGCGGTATCCACGCGCGCCAGCACCGACATGCCGGGCCGCAGCCGCGCGGCCAGCGGCTGATCCGCTTCCAGCTCGATCAGCACCGGCAGCCGCTGCGGGATCTTGGTGAAATTGCCGGTCGCGTTGTCGGCGCGGATGACGCTGAACTCCGAGCCGGTCGCGGGCGACAGCCGCTCGACCCGGCCGCGCAGTTCGGCATCGGCCAGCGCGTCGATGCGCAGCGTGGCGGGCTGGCCCGGCGCCATGCGCGCGGTCTGCGCTTCCTTGAAATTGGCGATCACCCAGACCCGCGCCGGCACCAGCGCCAGCAGCTGGGTGCCGGGCGTGACGTACTGGCCGAGCCGCACGCCGATCTCGCCGGCCTGGCCGTCGCGCGGCGCGCGGATGCGGGTGTTGTCGAGGTCGATCTCGGCCAGCGCCACGGCGGCGCGCGCGGCGGCCACGCCGGCTTCGAGCGCGCGCCGGTTGACGGTGACCGAGCGCAAGTCCTCGCGCGCCACGCGGCGGCCGGCGTCGGCCTGGCGGATGGCGGCGCCGGCCTGGGCGTCGGCGGCTTCGGCGCCGCGCAGGGCGCCGTCGTTCTGGTCGCGCTCGCGCTCGGAGATGGCTCCGTCGCCGACCAGCGCCGCGCCGCGCCGGGCGTCGGCGCGGGTGCGGGCGAGCTGGGCGCGGGCGTTGATCTGCTGGGCCTGGGCGGTGGCCAGCGCCGCCTCGGCGCTGGCGATGCCGGCCTCACGCACGCGGCGCGCCTGTTCGAGGTTGTCGAGCGCGGCCTGCTGGTTGGCGAGCTGGGCGCGCGCCTGCTCCAGCCGCGCGCGGTAGTTGCGGTCGTCGAGCCGCACCAGCACGTCGCCGGCATGCACGCTGGCGTAATCGCGCACCGCCACCTCGGCCACATAGCCGTCGACCTTGGGCGCGATGACGGTGACGCTGCCGCGCACATAGGCGTTCTCGGTGGTCTGCACCGCGCCGGCAAACGGCGGCAGGCGCCAGGCATAGAGCACCAGCGCGATGCCGGCGAGGAAGACGGCGGCGAGCAGCAGCGCGCTGCGGCGGCGCAGCGTGGGCGGCGAGGGAGGCGACGACGGGGCGTTCAAGGCGAGTCCTGAAGGGTGGGAGGAGAAGGCGGCGCGGCGGGTGTGACTGGCGCGGCGGCGCGACCGGCCCGCTCGCGCCGCCAGCCGCGCCAGCCCAGCCAGCCAAGCCAGGGCAGCAGCGCCGCCGCCAGCAGCGCGATGGCGCGGAACAGGTCGTCGTAGGCCAGCACGAAGGCTTCGCGCGTGACCTGCTGGGCCAGCAGCGCCGCGCCCTGGAGCCCGCGCGCGGCCGGATCGCCGACCACCGGCGCGACCGAACGGGCGAGCTGGCCGATCCGCGTCGCCACCTGCGGATCGGCCAGCGACAGGTGCTGGGCCAGCGCCGCGTAATGCCAGCTCTGGCGCTCGGCCACGAAGGTGGCGATCCAGGCCGAGCCGAGCAGGCTGCCCAGGTATTGCGCCGCGCTGAACGCCGCGATGAAGCTCACCAGATTGCGGCTGCCGTCCTGCACCACCGGGCCGAAGCCGAGCAGGCAGGACGCCGAGAAGAACACGCCCAGCGCCAGCGCCAGCAGCGCCTGCGTGGCCAGGAACTGCTCGGGCCGCGACAGCGCGGTGGCATCGGCATCGGCCCAGGCCGCGAGCATCGCCAGCGCCATCGCCAGCGGCGCCAGCCAGGGGCTCGCGCCGCGCGCCGCCAGCGCGATGGCGAGGACGAAGCCGGCCAGCAGCGCCAGGCTCGCCAGTGCGAACAGCAGCCGCATCTGCTCGTTGCTCTGGCCCAGCACGGTCATCAGCCCGACCACGCCCACCGTCTGCTCGGACAGCACCACGCGAAACAGCAGCACCGCCGCGATGAAGCGAAGCATGTAGGGCTGCGCGAGCCAGCGCAGATCGATCATCGGCGCGCGCCGGTGCAGCTCGACCAGCGCATACAGCCCGATGCAGCCGAGCGCCGCCGCCAGGCAGACGCCGAGCCAGGGCGTGTCGGTCCACCAGCGCAGCCGGCCTTGCGAGAGCGCCACGCTCAGCAGCGCCAGCCCGCCGGCATAGAGCGGAAATGCGACCAGATCGCCGCGACTGAAGGCCGGCCGCGTCGGCGCCGGCGCCAGCCGCACGCCGTGGATGGCGGCCAGGCTCATCAGCGCCAGCGCCACGTCGAGCAGGAACAGGCCGTGCCACTGGCCCACTTCGAGCAGATCGGTCGACACCACGCGCGACAGCGGCGCGCCGAGCTGGAGCGTGGCAAAGCCGAGCAGCAGCCCCACCGGCGCGAGGCGCGGCGGGAAGGCTTCGATCATGTAGAGCACGGCCAGCGTGCTGAGCGGCGCGGCGGCCAGCCCGAGCGCGGCGCGCGCCGCGACCGCCGAAACCAGATCGTCGGCCAGCAGATGCAGGCTCGCGACCGCGAGGAAGAAGAGCAGCCCGAGGCTCGCAAACCATTGCAGGCCGAAGTGCAGCCGGAACTTGACCAGCAGCAGCGACGACGACAGCGCGCTGGCGAAATAGGCGGTGCTGAGCCAGCTGGCCTCGGCCGCCGTCGCGCCGAGCGAGCCTTGGATTGCGGCCAGATTGGCGCTGACGAGATTGAGGCCGAAGCCCTGGGTCAGGCCGACCAGCGTGGCGGTGAGCGCGCACAGCAGGCGGCGCAGCGCCAGCGCGGACGGCCGCCCGGGCGCGGAAAGAAGTTGCTCGGCCATCGACGGAGTGGAGGTGACGGGCGGAAAAAACCCGTCGCCGAGTGTTCCGGCAGCCGGCGTGCCGCGACAGGGCCGCGCCGGCCAGATTGCTGATCGCGGCGGCCGCGCGGTCAGTCGTCGGAATCGTCGGCGCCGGCCGCCGGCATGCCGTGCCGCGCGAGCCGGTAGGCGCGCGGCGTGCTGCCCTTCCAGCGCCGGAAGGCATGCACGAAGGAGGCGGTTTCGGAGTAGCCGAGCTGCTCGGCGATGCGCTCGACCGGCAGGCGCGGAATCGCCAGCAGCGCCTCGGCCAGCGATTCGCGCACGCCGTCGCACAGCGCGGTGAAGGTCGTGCCTTCGTCGCGCAGGTGGCGCCGCAGCGTGCGCTCGGACAGGCACAGCGCATTGGCCACGCTGCGCATGTCGGCCAGCGCGCGGGTCTCGGCATGGCTGGCGTGGATGAGCGCGCGCACCCGGTCGGCCAGGCGCTCATGCTGCCGCGCGGCGGCGAGCAGCAGGCGGCAATGCGCCTCGGCCATGCGCAGCGCCATCGCGTTGCCGAGCGACAGCCGCGCATTGGCGTCGGCGGCCGAGAAGACGATGCTGCTGGCCGGCTGGCCGAAGCGCGGACGGCAGCCGAAGAAGCGCTCGTAGAGGCCCGGATCGGCCGGCGCGGCGAAGCTGAAATCGATGCGCTCGGGCAGCAGCGGCCGGCCGAGCAACCCGCCGAATACGGTGAGGCCGACGGCCGTCGTGCGTTCGAGCGCGAAGCGGCGCAGGTCGGGCGGCAGTTCGTCGTCGAGCAGGCGGATGCCGAGCGCGGCACCGGCGTCGGCATGCAGGCTGCGCAGCAGCGACGGGCCCAGATCGCTGTAGCGCACCGCCATGTCGTAGGCGCCGCGCAGGTTGTGGCTGCTGACCATCGCGAAGCCGACCGGGCCGAGCGTGGTGAAGCGGTAGCGCACGCCGGCGTCGATGCCCAGCCCGGGCGGATCGCCGCAATGGCGCAGCAGGTTGCGGATGAGCTGGAACTCCTCGGCCACCGAGTGGGTGCGCGCCGGGTCGTCGAGGTCGCGCGGGCGCAGCGACGTGCCGGCCAGCAGCGCGGCGGTCGCCATGTCGCGCGCCTGCGCCACGTCGGCCAGCACGATGACGTTGTTGATGCTGCGGCGCATCGCGCCTAGGCGGGCGGCGCTGGTGCTGGCGGGCGGGGCAAGGTCGTTCATGGGCGGGGAAGGGGCGCGGAATCAGCCGCGACTTTGCCCGTTTGCGCGGCGGTCTGCGGGCCGGCCGCCGCCGGCCGGCGCGGCACGGCGGTCAATGGAAGTCCCGGCTCTTCGCCACCAGCCCGCCCAGCAACCCCGACAGATCCTCGATGCGCCCGGCAATCAGATGCCTGACCGCGCCGTCGCTCTGCCAGTTGCCGATCACGCCCAGCAGCCGCGCCGACAGCAGCGCCTCGCGCTGCCGCTCGATCAGATCGGGCCGCACGATCACGTTCACCGCGCCGGTCTCGTCCTCGATCGTCACGAACATCGTGCCCTTGGCCGTGCCCGGTCGCTGCCGGCCCACCACCAGCCCGCAGGCGCGCGCCAGCTGGCCGTGACGCCAGAACGCCAGCTCTTCTGCGCTGCGATACCTGAGCGCGCCGAGCCGGTCGCGCAGCAGCGCCAGCGGATGCCGGCCGAGCGTGAGGCCGAGCGTGCGGTAGTCGTCGGCGATGTCGGCGCCCTCGCGCGGCGCGGGCAGTACCAGCGGCGCCTCGTCGATGCGTGAATCCTTGAGCATGCCGGGCAGCGGCCGCACGCCCGCCACCTGCCAGCGCGCCTGGCGCCGGTTGCCCGCCAGCGCCGCGAGCGCGCCCGCTTCGGCCAGCGCATCGAGCGCGCGCTTGTCCAGCTCGCAGCGGCGGCCCAGGTCCTCGACATTGACGAAGGCCAGCCCGCGCGCGGCCAGTTCGGCGCGCACCGCCAGCAGACGGCGCGCGGCGGCCTCCGGCAGGCCGGCGACCAGATGCAGCCCGAGCCGCACCGGCGACAGCGCCGGGGCCGGCGGCGCCGCCGCGTCGCTGCCGGCCGCCGCGGCGTCGCCCTCCAGCGCACTGTCCCAGTCGCTCGTCAGCACATCCACCGGCCGCACCTCCACGCCATGCCGCTGCGCGTCCTGCACCAGCTGGGCGGGCGCGTAGAAGCCCATCGGCTGGCTGTTGAGCAGCGCCACCAGAAACGCATCGGGGTGATGGCACTTGAGCCAGGCCGACACCCAGGCCAGCTGGGCAAACCCGGCCGCATGGCTCTCCGGAAAGCCGTACTCACCAAAGCCCTCGGCCTGCCTGAAGATCGCCTCGGCGAAGTCCGGCGCGTAGCCGCGCTCGACCATTCCGCCCACCAGCCGGTCGCGGAACCGGTCGACGCCGCCCTTGCGCCGCCAGGCCGCCATCGCGCGCCGCAGCTGGTCGGCCTCGCCGGCCGAAAACCCGGCCGCGATCATCGCGATCTGCATCACCTGCTCCTGGAACACCGGCACGCCGAGCGTGCGGCGCAGCGCCGGCTCCAGGTCGGGATGCGGAATGTCGATGGCCTCCAGCCCCTGCTTGCGCCGCAAGTACGGATGGACCATGCCGCCCACGATCGGCCCCGGCCGCACGATCGCCACCTCCACCACCAGGTCGTAGAACTTGTCGGGCTTGAGGCGCGGCAGCATCGCCATCTGCGCGCGCGACTCGATCTGGAACACGCCCACCGTGTCGGCGCGCTGGATCATCGCGAAGGTGCGCGCGCAATCGCGCGGCACGTCGGCCATCGCCAGCGGCCGGCCGGTGCGCGCCGCCAGCTCCAGCGGCGAGGGCGCGCCCGTCGGCGCCGGCCCGGCGCGCCGCAGCTCGCGCGCCGCCACGCATTCGAGCGTGCGGCGGATGGCGGTGAGCATGCCCAGCGCCAGCACATCCACCTTGAGCAGCCCGAGCGTGTCGAGATCGTCCTTGTCCCACTGGATGACGCTGCGGCCGTCCATCGCGGCGTTTTCCACCGGCACCAGCTGGGTGAGCTTGCCGGCCGAAATCACGAAGCCGCCGACGTGCTGGCTCAGATGGCGCGGAAAACCCACCAGCGCATTGGTCAGCTCGATCCACTGCCGCACCCGGCGCGACTGCATCGTGAAGCCGGCCGCCAGCACGCCCTCGGGCCGCACCTGCTTGCCGTCCCACCATTGCTGCGACTTGATCAGCTGCTCCATCGCCGCCTCGTCGATCTCCAGCGCCTTGCCCACATCGCGCAGCGCCGAGCGCGGCCGGTAGCGGATGACCGTCGCCGCCAGCGCCGCCCGGTCGCGCCCGTACTTGGCATAGATGTACTGGATCACCTCCTCGCGCCGCTGATGCTCGAAATCGACGTCGATATCCGGCGGCTCGCCGCGCTCCTTGCTGATGAAACGCTCGAAAAGCAGGCTCTCGGTCTTGGGATCGACCTCGGTGATGCCCAGGCAGAAACACACCGCCGAATTGGCCGCCGAGCCGCGCCCCTGGCACAGGATTCCGCGCGACCGCGCGAAGCGGACGATGTCGTCGATGGTCAGGAAGAAGGCCTCGTAGCGCAGCTCGCGGATGAGCGCCAGCTCGCGCGCGACCTGCTTCCTCACGTTCTCCGGCATGCCCGCCGGATAACGCCCGCGCGCCCCGCGCAGCGTGAGCCGCGCCAGCCAGCTGGCCGGCGACCGGCCCGACGGCACGATCTCGGTCGGGTACTCGTAGCGCAGCTCGCCCAGGCTGAACGTGCATTGCATGGAGATGCGCACCGACTCGTCGAGCCAGTCGGGCCGGTACAGCCCGCGCAGGCGGCGCAGCGGCCGCATGTGGTTCTCGGCATTGGGCAGCAGATGCCAGCCGCATTGCGGCAGCGACAGGCCGACGCGGATCGCGGTCAGCGTGTCCTGCATCGGCTTGCGCGAGCGCTTGTGCATCAGCACCCCGCCCGCCGCCGTGATGCGCAGGCCGCTCGCGCGCGAGGCCCCCAGCACGCCGTGCAGATGCGGCACCTCGTCGCCCAGGTAATGGCGCTCGGCCACCAGCCAGGCGCGGTCGGCGCCAAAGCAGCCGGCGGCCCAGCGCGCCTCGGCCAGCAGCCGGCGCGCCGCGTCGCGCGTGGTGCCGCGCACCGACGGCAGCATCAGCACCAGGCAATCAGGCAGGCCGCGCAGATGCTCGAAGCCGGGCGTGCGGCCTTCGAGGTCGGCCACGGTCAGCGCGTAATCGCCCTTGGGCGCCCGCATGCGCGCCAGCGAGATCAACTCGCTCAGATGCGCATAGCCGGCGCGCGTGCGCGCCAGCACCACGAGGCGCGGCGCCAGCGGCGGCAGGGGCAGCGGCGGGCCGAAGCGGGCCTCCTCGGCGATCACCACCGGCGGCGCGGCCGGATCGGCATCGAGCGCGAACTCGCTGCCCGTGATGAGCGGCAGACCGCATTCGCGCGCCGCCTCCCAGGCGTGCACCACGCCGGCCAGCGAGCATTCATCCGTGATCGCCAGCGCTAGATAGCGCAGCCGCCGCGCCTCGGCCACCAGCTCGCGCGGGTGGGATGCCCCGACGAGGAAGCTGAAGTTGCTGCGCGCGTGGAGTTCGGCGTAGCCGGGGAAGGGGGCGGGGTGGGGCATGGGCGGGTCAGGCGGGGAGGGCGCCCATGCAATCGCGCACGGTGATGCAGCCCCGGTCGAAGTCCACATCCTTCACGCGCAGCCGCAGGCATTCGAGCAGCCGCATGCCCGTGCCGTAGAGCAGGCGCGCAGCCAGCGTCGCGGGCGCGGCGGGCGGCATCGCCCCGAACAATCGCGCCAGTTCCTGCTGCGACAGCACCACCGGCAGCCGCTCGCGAGCCTTGGGGCGGCCGATGTCATCGAGCCAGGGCAGGTCAACGCCAAGCACCTGCCGATACAGGAACAGCAGCGCCGACAGCGCCTGCCGGTGCGTTGACGCCGATACCCCGCGATCTGCCGCCAGATGGGTGAGAAAAGCCTCGACCTCGCCGAGCCCCATCTCCCGCGGATGCCGCAGACCGTGGAAACGCACAAAGGCTTTTTCCCACAGGCAATAGGCGCGCTCCGTCTTGAGCGAGTAATGCAGATAGCGGATGCGCTCGCGTACCTGGTCGAGCAGGCGCACGGATTGCAGCGGCGGGAGCGCCGGCACGGCGCGCGGGCGGTTGGGACGGAAAGGGAGCGGCATGCGGGTGCTGTTGGTGCTGTTTTTAAAAACAGTACATGGTGCCAACGCATTGAAGCAACAGGGATTTCTGCGACCCGATGGGCGGTGTTATTGCGCAGGGGAGGTTTTATCGCGCACGGTCTGATATGGGCGCGGGATTGATGCTGGGTTTGAAGGTAGTTTTAGTACTAGGACTGAAATATCCATAGCGGCGAATGGCCGTGTCGAATCAATGGGTTGTGAAGTATGGTGCGGAGTAGGAATCGTGCTTGGCGGCGTGTTATCAGGCATGGCGTGCACGATAAAACTAGTTGGGGGTCACAAAGCCATGATTCGCTTTGCAGCACAGCTTGCGGCGATAGCCTTAGCCGGAATTGCCAATACTGCCGAAGCACAGGCTGGAAAGCAAATTTTGGGAATTCCTTTTGGTGAACCGCTACGTATGCAGAAGTGTCCGTCCAACACGGAAGCGGCAAAGGCGCCTTGCTGGATCGACAAGCCATTTATATACAAACCCACGGGCGGAAAACTGGGTTCTGTCCACATTCCAAAACCGGAAAGCAGGCCGGAATGGGCCGCTCACGCTTGGTTTGAACTATCTCTGGATAGACAAGACAAGGTGCAACAGATCAAAGTGGAAATTTTTGGGCCTGCCGATCGACAGCAAATCGCCAGTTCCATCAGTCAGCGCTTCGGAAGGCCTACCGAGAATCAACTCGACCGCAGCGATGTATCGTGGGTGAGCTGGTCTACAGCAGAAGGGCGCGTAGAGATGCGATGTCAAGAAAAGTGTTGGATCGAGTTCCGAACACCGTCTGAGCAACTCGCAAGAGAGGCTGAAAAGCGAGAACGCGAGAGAGTAAATGAAAATCGCCCCAAAGCTCCGTAAGCGAAAGCACCCTATGACGCCCAACCCGGCGTTCCAGCGGACCGCCTTCGGCGGCCGCTGAACTAGCACGTTGGGCGTCAAAAAACCATCTACCAACAGGGAGTCATATGAGTAATCCGCTTAACTTCACTTACGTAGACAACTCCAACGTCTTCATCGAAGGCAGCCGCGCCTCGGCTGTGGCCAAGAAAATGGCAGGTGCGGAGACGTATGTAGCGGCGATGAATAATCACGTCACCGACAAGTCTTGGCAGCCTGATTATGGTCGATTGCACGAGTTCGTTTGCGGAGATCGCTCCGAGATTGGGTGTGCGAAACTTTGGGGTTCGCCGCCACCATCGGATACGTTCTGGGACATGGTACGGCGCAAAGGATTCGAAGTAAAAACCTACGAGAAAAATTTCGCTGGAAAAGAAAAGAAGGTCGATGTAGCCATTGCCCATCAGATTACGAAAGACGTGTATTCTGGAAAAATCCGCAAAGGCATGGACGAGGTTACTTTGGTCGCAGGAGATAAGGACTTCGTACCTGTGGTGGAGGATTTGGTAGAAAATGGATACATCGTCCATGTTGTATTCTGGGACAACGCCGCCCCAGAACTCAAGGCAGCGTGTAGTAAGTTCACAAGCCTGAATCCTTTCCTACCTCACCTCACAAAATGACGCCCAACCCGGCGTTCCAGCGGACCGCCTCCGGCGGCCGCTGAACTTCAACGTTAGAGCGCACAGGAAACCACTCGGCATTCTTTAAATAAGGAAAACAATATGGCTCAATGCACGGCCCCCAGATACGGACATCGCACAGCGAGCGGACGCGCGAATTGTCCCGCTTGCGGTGGCGGCGGTTATCGCAGCTTTGGCGGGTACGCTTCCTACTCAACACCGTCTCGCTCTTATCCTGTAACTAGCAGTGGAGGCGGCGGAATCAGCTCAGGCTCATCTCGTGGCAGTGCGCGGCCGCGCTGGTCGAGGGCCGGATCGTCAGTGGTGTATACGCCCGCTGAGGTGCGATCTCTTACACCGATTCGAGAAAGCGTTGAAAGACGCTCTTCATTACCTGACCTCCGAGACGTTTTTCTGTGCCACGCCTGGGACGACCGAAAAGACGCGGCCAAAGAGCTGCATGACCTCCTCGAGTCCAATAACGTCACTGTTTGGTTTAGTGAAAAGGATGTCTTACTCGGCACAAGCCTTCTGCGCGAAATCGACAAAGGACTTGCAAAGTCTCGCGTAGGCATTGTTCTGGTCACGCCTTCGCTTCTGAAGCGCATCTCTGCAGAGGGCATTGCCGAAAAAGAACTATCGGCACTGCTGGCACGCGACCTATTGGTTCCAGTAGTCCATAACACTACCTACGAGGCGCTGCGCGACGTCAGTCCCTTGCTTGGGTCGCGTAGCGGTCTTAGCACTGCCGAAGAGTCAATGGCTGACATCGCGGCCAAGCTCGCCGAGCTGGTTGCTCTGTAGGACAAATAGGGTGCGTTCTAACTCGTCATTGCAGCGGACTGCCTTCGGCAGCCGCTGAACTCCAACTACAAGGACTTCCCTACAAGGGCTTCCCCGCCTGTCAAGAAAAAGCCGGCCCCGACCTGAATGATTTCAGGCGCACAAAAAACCAGCCATTGAATCACGGCATTCAGCCAATCGCTCAATAAAGACTGACAGCGTCGAATCGGCAAGGATAAGACTGCGAAACTACAACCGGTCTTTGCGAGGTAATCGAATCGCCTCTAGCCCTGATGAAAGACGCACGCAGGGGCTTCGATCGTTGGTCGGGCTTGGCAATTGCCCATCGACTGACTTAGAGCCGGTTTGAGAACTCAAAAGCAGCGGCCGGCAGTGTGACTTTAGCGGCATTTCTCAGCAAAATTGCCTAATTCTTGCGCAAAAACAGGGCAATCGAAGCTACGTCCAAGCCGCTTTTTTGACAACTAATTGGGTTTTCAAACGGGCTCTAAGGCCTGTGTGAAATCTCAATTGCGTGTTAAAAGACGTTCGAGGCGCAACTCTCACTCGCGCTCTGTGCAGCCGTTTCTGGATTTTCAAGCAAACTTCCAAGCGGAGCCTTGCCAGCCCGAGTTGTATTGCTCCAGCGTCAATCGCAGCCATGCTGAAAATTGGTCTTTCAAACGGTGGGTAATTTCATGCGTTTTCTATTCTTGCTGATGGCGATGCTGATGTTGGCAATGCAGGCCGCATTCGCCAATGAGTGGATCAATCATTACTACGAACGTCCGACACCCGAGCGCCTCGTGACCGAAGTGCGTGCATGGAGCAAATCGGGGCGAATGTCTGATCCGAAAACAAGCGGGGTTGTCATCGCATTTTTGGCTCAGGTCATGGCCTCCAATCCTGAGAGGATTGAGGGCTGGCTTGATGAACTCGTTGATTTGAATGGGCCTGATCGGCAAGTCTTGCTCACCGCGGCCGGTCAATCAGGCACCAAGGAAGCCCGTGCTTATCTGATGAGGCAGCCAGAAGGCAGGCGGTATCAAGGCAATGGCAGGGATTGGCGGGCGCTTGAGCCCGATAATCCGGTGGTGCTTGACATGTTATGGGCCGATTTTCTCGCGACCGGTGAGGCAGTTCCCGTGCGCCGTGTCGTCAAGGCGCTCAATTATGAAAAATATTCGGGTGCCATCGATCGGTATGCCAGTTCAAAAAAGACGGCGCAGGATCGCAATGACGCAGTTCTGGAAGCCGTGTTCAAGGCGGCTTTGTGGTCACTCAATAGCAATGCCCGACAGCATCGGCGGGTTCGCGACATACTTGAGCAAATGATTGCGACAGAAGAATTGACCTCGTCGGAACAGGCCTGCCTTGCAAGTCTGCTTTTGGCATTGATGCCCGAAAAATATGAAATCGTCCCGCAGGAAAATGGCATGCGGTCTTTCAGACGCAAGCCGGTGGATCAATCGGCGCCAGCTGGTCTGAGCGCCCCGCAATGACCGCGTGGCGCTTCACTGGCGTGCAAGCCGTGCGGCCCATGTCCGGATCGCCGTCCCGATTCCGTTCCCCCTGTCATGGCCCGCCTCGCGGGCGGCTCGGGGGACGGCGATGGATGGGTGGAGCAAGGCGGCGCTGACGGCGGCGGCGGTCGGGCTGGTGATGGCGGTGGCGCGGCGGCGGCCGGCGCTGGCCGGGCTGGTGGCGGCGCTGCCGCTCGTGACGGCGCCGACGCTGGCCTGGATCGCGCTCGATCACGGCGCGGCCTTCGCGGTGCATGCGGCGGTCGGCAGCGTGGCCGCCTGCGCGCTGCTCGCGGCCTTCGCGCTCGGCTACGGCCTCATGGCGCGGCGCGGCGGCGTGACGGGCGCGCTGCTCGGCGGGCTGGCGCCGACGGCGGCGCTGCTGCCAGTCGCGCTGGGCGCCGGCGCCCGGCTCGACGATGCCTTGCTGCTCGCGCTCGGCTGCACGCTGGTCGCGGAGCTGATGCTGGCGCGCCTCGGGGCGCGGGCCGGGCGCCCGGCAGGATCCGATGCGCGGGCGCAAGGGCCGGAGCCGCCGATCAGGGCGAGCGAGGCGTTCGAGGCCATCGAGGCCGATCCGCTGCCGCCCGCGCCGCTCGCGCCCGCCACCGCGCTGTCGATCGGCGCCTTTGCCGCGCTGGCCGACGCGGCAGGCCCGGCGCTCGGCGGTTTCGCCACCGGGCTGCTCGCCTCGCTGCCGATCGTGGGCGCGACGATGGTGGTGCGCGAGCACAGCCGGCGCGGGCAGGGCGCGGCGCGCCTCTTCCTGCGCGGCTATGTGCGCGGGCTGGTGGGCAAGGCCGGTTTTGGCGCGGTGTTCGCGCTCGGCTTGCCGGTGCTGGGGCTGGCGGCGACGCTCGGCCTGGCCTGCGCCGCGTGCTGGGCGGCGGCCTGGCCGACGCTGCGGCGCGGGCGTCGGCCGGCGTGCGAGTCGCGTCCGCCGGACGGTTCGCAACAAGAGCCGCCTGTTGCCGTCAAGCCGTCGATACGATGAAAAACCGGCTCGGACGGAAATTCGTCACGCCTATCATCGGCCGCGATCTGGTGGCAGGTGAGGGCAATGAGCGAGGTGACGGAACTGATTGGGCGGCTGCGCGGCGGCGACCGGGCGGCTTTCGATGGCTTGTATGCGCTGCTCTATCCGGAGCTGAGGCGGGTGGCGCACCGGCGGCTGGCCCGCAACGGTCACGACGGCGGCATGCAGACCACGGCGCTGGTGCACGAGTGCTATCTGCGCTTCCAGGGCGCGGGGCAGGTGGCGCCGGCCGATCGGTCGCACTTTCTGGCCTACGCGGCCAGCGTGATGCGCTCGGTCGTGGTGGATGCGGCGCGCACCGCCGCGAGCCAGCGCCAGGGTGGCGAGGTCGAGCATCTGCCGATCGACACCGAGCTGGCCGGCCGTCTCACCGATCCGGGCGCGGCCGAGGTGCTGGAGCTGCATGCAGCGCTGGCCGATCTGGCGCGGCTCGACGCCCGCCTCGCGCAGGTGGTGGAGCTGCGCTACTTCGGCGGGCTGACCGATGCCGAGATCGGCGAGGTGCTGGGCCTGTCGGTGCGTACCGTCGCGCGCGACTGGGACAAGGCGCGGCTGCTGCTCGCGCACGCCTTGCGGGCCTGAGCATGGCGCGCGACCTTGCCGCCGCCGCGCCATGACGCCGCTCGACGACCTCGCGGCCGACTGGCCCGCGCTCAGCGCGCTGCTCGATGAAGCGCTCACGCTCGCGCCGGCCGAGCGCGCCGGCTGGCTGGCGGCTCTCGGTCCCGAGCACGCCACGCGGCGCGCGACGCTCGCGCGGCTGCTCGATCGCCAGGACGCGATCGAGTCCGCCGCCTTTCTCGCGGCGGCGCCGGCCTTCGGCTTCCCGTTCCCGTCCGAGGGCGAGGCCGCGCCACCGCAGGACTCGGCCTCGGCTGGCCGTGGCGGACCGGCGGGCGCCGGCGCCGAGGCTGCGCGCGGCCCGGCACCGGTCGGCGCCGACGGCATGCGCGCGCCCCAAGCCGCGCCCGGCGCCGTCATCGGCCCCTGGCGCCTGCTCGACCGGCTCGGCGAGGGCGGCATGGCCACGGTCTGGCGCGCCGAGCGCAGCGACGGCCTCATGCGGCGCGAGGTCGCGCTCAAGCTGCCGCGCCTCGCCTGGGATGGTGCCTTCGCCGACCGCCTCGCCCGCGAGCGCGACATCCTCGCCAGTCTCGCGCACGAGCACATCGCGCGCCTGTACGACGCCGGCGTCGATGCCCAGGGCCGGCCCTGGCTCGCGATGGAGCTGGTCGAGGGCCAGCGCATCGACAGCTATGCCGACGCGCGCGGCCTCGACACCCGTGCCCGCGTCGCGCTGCTGCTCCAGGCCATGGACGCGGTCGCCCACGCGCACGCGCGCCTCGTCGTCCACCGCGACCTCAAGCCGGCCAACATCCTCGTCACGCCCGACGGACAGGTGAAGCTGCTCGACTTCGGCATCGCAAAGCTGCTCGGCGCCGACGCGGCCGAGTCTGGCGCCGAGGCCACCGCGCTCACCGAGCTGGCCGGCCGTCCGCTCACGCGCGAGTACGCGAGCCCCGAGCAGATCGCCGGCGCGCCGATCGGCACCGCGAGCGACATCTTCGGCATGGGCGTGGTCGCCTACGAGCTGCTGGCCGGCCGCCGCCCGTGGCAGCGCCAGGGCGCGAGCGCCGCCGAGCTGGAACAGGCCATCACCACGCTCGACGCGCCGCCCGCCAGCAGCCGCGCCCGCGATGCCCTGCGCGCGCGGGCGCTGCGCGGCGATCTCGACGCCATCCTCAATCGCGCGCTGCGCAAGGCACCGGCCGCGCGCTGGCCGACGATGGACGCCTTCGCGCGCGACCTGCGGCGCCATCTCGACGGGCTGCCGGTCGAAGCCCGGCCCGACCGCCTCGGCTATCGCGCCGCGCGCTACGTGGCGCGGCACAAGGTGCAGGTGGGCGCGGGCGCGGTGGCGCTCGCGGCGCTGCTCGCGGGCAGCGGCGTGGCGCTCTGGCAGGCACGCGAGGCCCGCGAGCAGGCCCGCATCGCGCGCAACGAGGCCGCCACCGCGCGCGCCGTGCAGGCCTTCATCACCGGCGTGTTCGGCATGAACGACGGCGACCAGGCCGACCCCGCCGCCGCCCGCAACACCACCGCGCGCGAGCTGCTCGACCAGGGCGCCGAGCGCATCGTCACCGAGCTGCGCGACGCGCCGGCCGCGCGGCTGCAACTGCTGGAACAGCTCGCGCGCATGTACGACGCCCTCGGCGAACCCGAGCGCCAGCTCCAGCTCGACAGCCAGCGCCTCGCCCTCGCGCGCGAGCTGCACGGCCCGGTCAGCACCGAAGCCGCGAGCGCGCTCGGCGGCATGGCCCATGCGCTGCTGCGCGCCGAATCGCGCGATGCCGCCCAGGCCGCGATCGACGAGGGCCTGCGCGTGCTCGACGCCCTCGGCGACCACGGCTCGCAGACGCGTTTCCGCGTGGTGCTCGAACAGGCCTCGCTCGACCGCCGCATGGCGCCCGCACGCGGCGTGGCGCCAGCGCGCGAGGCGCTGGCGGTGGCGCGCGGCCTCGGCGAGCCGGGGCTGGTCTCGCTCGCGCTCGGCATGCTGGCCGACAACGCCTACTACTCGGGTGACCCGCGCACCGCCGCCGACGCCTGGGCCGAGGCCATCGCCATCGGCGAGGCCGACCCGCGCCACGACAGCACCAACCTGCCGCTGTACTACGCGCTGCGGGGCCGGGCACTCGCCAAGCTCGGCCAGACCGAGGCAGGGCTGGCCAGCCTGCGCCGGGGCATCGAGCTGCAACGCGCGCGCGACGAGCCCGACGTGCTGCATCTGAACGAGGCCATGCTCGCGCGCGTGCTCATCGACCTCGGCCGTCTGCCCGAGGCGCTGGCCGTGTCGGCGCCGGCACACGCCTGGGCGCGCGGCGCGAGCACGAGCGAGTTCGGCTCGCTGCCGCTGGTCATCTCGACCACCCATGCCCGCGCGCTCGAACTGGCGGGCCGGCCGGTCGAGGCGCTCGCCATCCTCGACGACGTACTGGCGCGCATCGCGAAGATGGAGTCGGTGCCCGAGTTCGAGGTGCCGGCGCTGGCCTTCCGCGCCCGCGCCCGGACCGCGCTGGGGCAGGGCACGGCGGCCGGCGCCGACCTCGACCGCGCCGAGGCCATCGCCGAGCGCGAGGACTCGGCCGAGCTGCGCGAGCTGATCGCCCCCGAGCGCGAGCACTGGCGCGCCGCGCAGGCCGACGGACGCCGGGCGGTCGTGCCCGTCGTTGCTTCGCCGCCCGGGCTGGCGCCCGCCCCGCGCGCCCGGTGACAATCCCCCGCTCAAACCGGACAGGGAGCGGGAGATGAAGAGGCTTTGGCGTGGCGCGGTCGTGGCCGGCTGCTACGTGCTGTCGCTGTACGGCATCGTCGGCGGCGTGGCGGCGGCGATCCTGCCGGCGCGCGGCGCGACGGCCGTCGCGCTGGCTGGCGCGGTGATGCTGTTTGCCTGGGTGGCCCACATCGTCATGAGCGTGAACTGGGTGCTCGACCGCCGGCTCGGCCGCTTCCTGCCCATCGGCGGCACGGCGGCGGGACTGTTCGGGCTGCTGTACTGGCCGCTGTCGGGCCTGCTGCGCGAGCAGTCGCCGGCCTGGGACGCGCTGCGCTTTCTCGGCGTCGAAGCCCTGCTCGTGCTGCCCTGCCTGCTGCTCGCGATCCATCTCGTGCGTTTCCATCTCGACCGTCCGGCGCGGCGCGTGAATGGACCGCTCGCTGCTTGAACCGGTGGTCGTGCCGGCGCTGGCCTTCGTCGGCATCGCGGTCTGGCGCGCGCGCCATCCGAGGCCGGGCGAGCGCATGCCGGGATGGGGCGCGGCCGCGTGGTGGGCGATCGGGATGGCGATCGCGGTCGCGGTCGGCGTGGCGGCGGTGGGCGCGATCCGGTCGAGCGACGGCTGGGCTGCCTTCCTGCCGTTGCTGCTGGCGCTGGGCGCGTATGGCGCCGCGCTCGTCTGTCTGGCGGGCCTGACCTGGGTGGTGATCGCGCAGCTGTTCGGCCGCGAGCCGCCGCCGGTCCCGGCCTGGTTCGACGAGGATGACGATGCGCCCGCCGCGCCGCCGCCCGAGCCGATGGCGGCGCGGCTCGCGCGGCTGCGGCAGCGCTCGAAGGCGCCGTCCCCGTTGGATCGGGGGACGGGCGGCGCGGCGACGGCCGTGGCGGCACCGGGATGGTCCGGGCTGGCGGGATTGGGATCGGAGCCGAAGGAATCAGCGCTGGCGGTGGCCGGGCCGGACGAGACCTCGGCCATGCCTCGCGCCACCGTCGGTGCGCTTGCGGACGGCCCGGCGCCCTCCGCGGGTGCGACGGCCACCGTCGGCGCGCCAGCTGGCCGGACCGTCCGGCCGATGCCCGTCGTCGCCGGCCCGCTCGACCATCTGAGCTGGTTCGCCGTGCTGGCCACCCTGCTGCTCATGACGATCGGGCTCGGCAAGGGCGTGCTCGATGCGCTGCGCTCGGGCTATCTGCGGCTCGGGCGGCGATCGGCGGGGATGCTGTTCAGCCAGAGCCCGGTGCGCTTCGGGCTGACGCTGACGGTGATGGTTGCGTTCGCGGTCGGGCTGCTGCTGCTGTCGATGCTCATCTGGCGCGACGGGCCGGCGCTGCTCGCGCAACGCGCGCGCGAGCAGCGCCTGGCGCGCATGAAGGCCGAGTACCGGCGCCGGCCGACCATCACGCTGCCCGCCGCCCTGCTGCGGCTGGTGCTGGGCGGGCTGGCGATGCTGGCCTTCGCGCCCTTTGCCCGGCTGCTGTCGGCACTCGTCGGGCCGTCGTTCGGCGGCGGGTTGGCGGGGCTGTGGAACCTCGTCTTCCTGTGCTGGATCGGCCACGGCTTCTGGCGGCTGCGCGGGCGTCGATGATCGTCCCCGACCACTGGGCCGAGGCGCGTCTGCAGCACCGCGCCGGACGCCGCCGCATCACCGTGCGGCGCTTCGGCTGGTCGCAGGTCGATGTCGCCGACGCGCAGGCGATGGCTGACCGCCGCGCCGCCGAGGCGCTTGCCCGCCTCCTCGCCGGTGACGTTGGTGTCGAGCGCCGCGAGCGCCGTCTCGCCTACAACGGCGCCGACGGCCTGCCGATCCGCGAGGAGGTGCTGGCGCGCCACGGCGAGGCCGTCATCACGCGCAATGCCTATGGCGCGCGCTGCCTCAACACGCCGCATGCGCTGTTCGCCGACGTGGACTTCGCGCCGCGCTTGTCGCGGCGGGCGGTGCTGGCCTGCTGGCTGCTGCTCGCGCTGTCCGGGCTCGCGGCCGGGCTGTGGCTGCGCAGCGCCGGCACCGCGATCGCGGCGGTGATCGCCGCGCTGCCGCTCGGGCCGATGCTCGCCAGCCTGCTCACGCGCGCCGGCACCGCGCTCGCCGGTGGGCCGGAGCGGCTTGCGCGCCATCGCGCGGCGCGCTTCGTGGCCCGGCATCCGGACTGGAACCTGCGGCTCTACCGCACGCCGGCCGGGCTGAGGCTGCTGGCGACGCATCGCGGCTTCGACGCGCGCGAGGCCGAGGTCGCCGCCTTCTTCGACGCGGTGGGCGCCGATCCGGTCTATCGCCGCATGTGCATGCACCAGCGCTGCTTCCGTGCGCGGCTCACGGCCAAGCCCTGGCGCGCGGGCATCGCCACGCATCTGCGGCCGCGTCCGGGCGTTTGGCCGGTGGCGGCGGGATTCATGGTCGGCCGCGCCGAGTGGGTGGCCCGCTACGAGTGGGCGGCGGCGGGCTTCGCGGCCTGCCGATTCGTGAGCGAGATCGGCTCGGGCCGGGTGGACGAGGGCCTGCGCGCGGTGATCGAACTGCATGACCGCGAAACGCGCGCGCTCGAAACAGACCTGGCACTGGCCTGACGCGGCCGCGCGCGGCGGGCCGACCGGACCGGAGGCGGCGGCGTTGCGCGTGCGCATCGATGACTGGCGCCAGCATTGCGCCGGCCTGTGCGTATCGCGCCGCGACATGATCGAGATCGAGCGCGAGCTGGCGCGCGAGCCCTGAAAGCCTCGTCCGGCTTGTTGCCCGTCGGGTGCGTTCTCGCCTTCAGGTCTTGCGCGCGCAGCTGTTGATGCCGAACGGCAGATACACCGGGCAGAAGCGGAACAGCCCGGTGGCGAGCGGCACGACGCCGATCCAGCCCCACACGCCGATCACGCCCGCGAGCGTGAGGCCGATGAGGACGAGGCCCGCGACGATGCGCAGGATGCGGTCGATGCCGCCGACGTTGCTGGTCATGAGGTTCTCCTTGATGAAGTGGGTGAGGCGGTGGCCTCGGGCGCGCGCCGCGTCAGAACGCGTCGAGCGGCAGCTTGAGATAGCGCCGGCCGTCGTCCTCGGGCGGCGGCAGTTCGCCGGCGCGCACATTCACCTGCACCGACGGCAGCAGCAGGGTCGGCAGGTCGAGCGTGGCGTCGCGCGCGCGGCGCAGCTGCACGAAGGCGGCTTCATCGATGCCGGCATGCAGATGCAGGTTGCGCGCGCGCTGTTCGGCCACGCTGTGCCAGGCCTGGGGCGCGCGGTCGTCGGGCGGATAGTCGTGGCACAGATAGAGCCGGGTGGCGGCCGGCAGCGCCAGCAGCCGCTGCGCCGAGCGGTAGAGCATGCGCGCATCGCCGCCCGGAAAGTCGCAGCGCGCGCTGCCCACGTCGGGCGCGAACAGCGTGTCGCCGATGAACACCGCGTCGAACGGCGCGGCGGCATCGGCGGCGATGCAGTCGCGCACCCGGTAGCCGGCGTCGGCCGGCGTGTGGCCGTGCAGCGCCAGCGCCTCGATGCGGCTGGCGCCGAGCTCGATGGCATCGCCTTCGTCGAGCACGCGGTCGAACTGGCTGCCGTCGGTGGCAAAGCCCGGCTCCAGGTTGAACAGCCGCTTGAACGTGGCCTGCACCGCGCCGATGCCGGCGCCGATGGCGGTGCGCCCGCCGCGCTGCGCCTTGAGCCAGCCGGCGGCCGACAGGTGATCGGCATGGGCATGGGTTTCGAGCAGCCAGTCGAGCGTGAGCGCCTCGCGGTCGAGCAGGTCGAGCACGGCCTGGGCCGAGCGATGCGCGATGCGGCCCGATTTGGCGTCGAAGTCGAGCACCGGATCGATGACGGCGGCGCGGCGCGTGGCCAGGTCGGCCAGTACATGGGTCCAGGTGCCGGTGGCGGCGTCGAACAGGCTGTGGATGTGGGCGGTCATCGGCAATTCACTCGGCGGCGGATTGGCTTTAGTATTTAACCAAGTACGCAAATAAGCAAACATTCATGCCGCCGCGGCGGCCGGGTTCATCCATGGACATTCTTCCGCCCGAGGCGCTGGAGCAGGTCGCCGCCTATTTTCAGGCGCTGGCCGAGCCGACGCGGCTGCTCATCCTCAATCTGCTGCGCAACGGCGAATGCAGCGTGGGCGAGCTGGCCGAGCGCTGCGCCTGCAGCTCGGCCAACGTGTCGCGCCATCTGGCGCTGCTGATGCGGCACGGCTTCGTGCTGCGCGAGGCGCGTGGCACCAGCGTGTACTACCGCATCGCCGATGCGTCGGTGTATGCGCTCTGCGATCTGGTCTGCGGAAGCATTGCGCGCCAGCTCGACCAGCGCGCGCGCAGCCATGCGGCCTTTGTCGAGGCCAATGCGGCAGCGCTGCCGCCGGGCGCCGCCGACCGTGGCTGACGCGGCGCTGCTGACGCCGCTCTTCGGCGCGCTGATCGGCGCGGTGATGGGCCTGACCGGCGCGGGCGGCGGCATCCTGGCCGTGCCGGCGCTGGTGGTGGGGCTGGGTTTTCCGATGCAGCAGGCGGCGCCGATCGCGCTGCTGTCGGTGGCGGTGGCGGCCTGGATCGGCACCGCGCAGGCGCTGCGCGCCGGCCATGCGCGCTATCGCGCCGCGCAGGTGATGGCGCTGGTCGGGCTGCCGCTGGCGTCGCTCGGCGCGCTGCTGGCGCACCGGCTGCCGCAGCGCGCGCTGATGCTGGTGTTCGCCGCGATCATGTTCATCACGGCCGGCCGGGCGATCGCGCGCCGCTTGGCCGGGCGCAAGGCCGAGGTCGGCGGGCCGGCGCGGCTCGATCCGGCGACCGGGCGCTTCGTGTGGACCCGGCTCACCTTCGCGACGATTGCCGGCATCGGCGCGGTGACGGGCTTCATGACCGGGCTGCTCGGCGTGGGCGGCGGCTTCGTGATGGTGCCGACGCTGCGGCGCTTCACCCCGCTGACGATGCACGGCGTGGTGGCGACCTCGCTGATGGTGCAGGCGCTGGTGGCGAGCGGCACGGTGGCGCTGGCGCTCGCGCACGGGCAGGCGCTGCCGTGGGCGCAGGGGTTGCGGTTTACTGCGGGGACGGTGGTGGGACTGGTTGCCGGGCGGCTGCTGAACCGGCGCTGGTCGGCCGAGCGGCTGGAGCTGGCGTTTACGGCGCTCGTCGTGGTGGTGGCCTTCGTGATGGTGGGGAAGGCGGTGGTGACGGCGGGCTGACCTCAGTCCTGCGCGCCGACGAGTGCGAGCAGGGTTTCGCGCAGCCAGCGCTGGCCGGGGTGGCCGTGATTGCGCTCGTGCCACACCATGCCGACCTCGAATCCGTCGAGCGGAAACGGGCATTCGACCGACTGGAGCCGGTCGGCGCGGCCCTGCATCAGCCGCGCCGGAATCAGCGCGACGAAATCCGACTCGGCCACGATCTCCGGCACCAGCAGGAAGGACGCCGCCGACAGCACGACATTGCGCTTGAGCCCGACCAGCGCCAGCGCCTCGTCCACCGGCGTCGCGAAGCCGCCGCCGAGCGGCGACACGATCACATGCTCAAGCCCCGCGAGCCGTTCGGCCGTGATGCCGGCGCGCAGTTGCGGATGCCCGCGCCGACCGATGAGCACATAGCGCTCGTCGAACAGATGCCGGCTGCGCAGGCCGGGCGGCGCGGCCTGCGGCGTCATGAGCGCCAGATCGACGTCGCCGCGCGTCATCTGCGCTTCGAGCCCGGGGATGTCGAGATTGCGCAGCGCCACCCGCATGCCCGGCGCCGCGGTCCTCAGCTTGAGTATGAGGCGCTTGGCAAGGGTCGCCTGAAGGTAGTCGGTGCAGGCGATCGCCAGCGTGAGCCGGGCCGTGAGCGGGTCGAAGCTGCCGTGGCTGGCCAGCGTGGCGCGGACCTGATCGAGCGCCTGCTGCAAGGGGCCGGCCAGTTCGAGCGCCTTGGCGGTGGGCGTCATGCCGCGTTGCGCAGGCAGCAGCAGCGGATCGTCGAACAGGTCGCGCAGCCGGCTCAGTTGCGCGCTGACTGCCGGCTGGCTCAGGTGCAGGCGGGCGGCTGCCTTGGTCACGTTCTGCTCGGCGAGCAGGGCTTCGAGCGTGACCAGCAGATTGAGATCGAGACGCTTGCTATTCATGGCATGGATGGTAGCCAAGCGATTCCGCGATTTCACCGATGCGTGAGCGCCGACCCAGACTCGGACGCAACCATCACCCGAATCACGCGGAGCCCCGAGTCATGACCAGAAAAGTGCTGATCGTCCATGCCCATCCCGAACCGGAGTCGCTGACTCGCCAGCTGGTCGACGTGGCGGTGCAGGCCCTGACCGAACAAGGCCATGAAGTCCTCCAGTCGGACCTGTACGCCATGCGCTGGAAGGCGGTGTTCGACGCCGACGACTTTCCGGACCGGGCCGATCCAGAGCGCCTGTCCTTCATCGCCGAATCCGGCCACGCCTTCAGCACCGGCCGCCAGACTGCCGACGTGACGGCCGAGCAGCGAAAGCTGCTCGCCGCCGATGCGGTCATCCTGCAATTCCCGCTCTGGTGGTTCGGCATGCCGGCCATCCTCAAGGGCTGGATCGACCGCGTGTGGGCCTACGGGCTTGCCTATGGCTACCAGGGCGCGGGCAACCGCTACCGCTACGGCGAGGGCGGCCTGCGGGGCCGGCGCGCGCTGCTGTCGGTGACGGTGGGCGGGCCGGCGGTCGAGTATTCGGCGCGCGGCATCAACGGGCAGCTCGACCAGCTGCTGTTTCCGATCACGCACGGCACGCTGTTCTTCCCGGGCATGGAGGTGCTGCCGACGCATGCGGTCTACGGCGCGGGCCGGCTCACCGCGGACGACGTGGCGACCGTCAAGCAGGCCTGGCGCCGGCGCGTCGAAGGGCTGTTCGACGACGCGCCCATTCCGTTCCGACATCAGAACGGCGGCGACTATCTCGACGGTCAGGTGCTGGCCGGACATCTCGCGGCCGGGCAGGGCGGCCTGGCGGTGCATCTGGCGCCGGACACGGCGGACAACGCCTGACCCGGGCCGGCGGCGGCGGGCGCGCCCCGCCTTCGGCTACACTCGCGCTCCAACTTGTCAGACAACCAAGTCACCGAGCCAAGCGTGAGCAACCTCTCCGACCTAGCCCCGCTCGCCCGCCCGCATGCGCTCAGCGAGGACATCGCAGCCGAGCTGGCGCGCCGCATCGACACCGGCGAATTCGGCCCCGGCGCGCGCCTGCCGACCGAGAAGACACTCGCCGAAACCTTCGGCGTGAGCCGGCCGGTCGTGCGCGAAGCCATCGCGCGGCTGCGCAACGACGGGCTGGTGGAGACGCGCCAGGGCGCCGGCGCCTTCGTGGCCGCCAATCCGCGCAGCCTGCGGCTGAAGTTCGACGCGCTGCCCGCCGTCGCCATGCCAGTGCCGGCCGCCAAAACCGGCCGCAGCAAGCCAAGGCCCAACGCCACCACCGCCGACAACACCGCCGCCCTGCGCGAAATCTTCGAACTGCGCGCCCTGCTCGAACCCGTCGTCGCCGAACTCGCCGCGCGCCGCGCCCAGCCCGCCGACCTCGCCGCAATGCAAGCCAGCCTCGACGCGATGGACGCCGCGCTCGCCGCCGGCACCAACGCCGCGCGCGCCGACGACGCCTTCCACAACGCGCTCGCCGCCGCCACCGGCAACCGCCGCGTGACCCAGCTGATGGACTTCCTCGGCGCGCATTTTTCCGGCACGCGCGAGGTGGCCTGGCAGGCCGACGCCGACGGCAGCGCGCCTTACTCCGCCGCCGCCCAGGCCGAGCATCACGCGCTGTTTGCCGCCGTTGCCAGCGGCGCCGCACCCCAGGCCCGCCGCCGCTCGCTCGCGCATGTGCGCGGCGTGGCACGGCGCGCCGGCATCGAACTTCCCGCCGACCTCGGCGGCACCCGGGAGAAAGCATGAGCAGCGACCTCGGCGGCTATGTCCGCCAGCAACCCGTCGCCCACGGCGGCGGCGTCATCCCCAGCTTCGATAGCGACCGCGTGGCCGAGCGCCTGCGCGCGGTGCTGCCCGCCAGTGCCGTCTACAGCGACGCCGAATCGCTGCGGCCCTGGGAATGCGACGGCATGACCGCCATCCGCCAGCTGCCGCAGATCGTGGCGCTGCCGGCCACCGAGGCCGAGGTGCGCGCCGTGCTGGCGGTGTGCCGCGAGCTCGGCGTGCCGGTGGTGCCGCGCGGCGCCGCCACGGGTCTTTCGGGCGGCGCCACGCCGCATGCGGTGGGCGTGGTGCTGGGCCTCGCGCGGCTCAACCGCATCGTCAGGATCGATCCGGTCGCGCGGCTGGCGGTGGTGCAGCCCGGCGTGCGCAATCTCGCGGTCAGCGAGGCCGCCGCGCCGCACGGCCTGTACTACGCGCCCGATCCGTCGTCGCAGATCGCCTGCACCATCGGCGGCAACGTGAGCGAAAACTCGGGCGGCGTGCACTGCCTGAAATACGGCCTCACGGTCAACAACGTGCTCGGCCTGCGCGGCATCACGATGGAAGGCGAGGACGTGGTCGTGGGCGGCGCCGCGCTCGATGCGCCCGGGCTCGATCTGCTCGCGGTGCTCAACGGCTCGGAGGGCAATTTCCTCGTCATCACCGAGGTGACGGTGCGCCTCGTGCCCAAGCCCCAGCTCGCGCGCGTGGTGCTGGCCAGCTTCGACGACGTGACCAAGGCCGGCGACGCGGTGGCCGCGATCATTGCCGCCGGCATCATTCCGGCCGGGCTGGAGATGATGGACAAGCCCGCGATCTGCGCGGTCGAGCCCTTCGTGAAGGCCGGCTACGACATGGATGCCGAGGCCATATTGCTGTGCGAATCGGACGGCACGCCCGACGAGGTGGCCGACGAGATCGAGCACATGGAGCGCGTGCTGCAAGCCGCCGGCGCCACGCGCTGCCAGGTGAGCCGCGACGAGGCCGAGCGGCTGCGTTTCTGGGCCGGGCGCAAGGCGGCGTTTCCGGCGGTGGGCCGCATCTCGCCCGACTATCTGTGCATGGACGGCACCATCCCGCGCAAGCAGCTGGCGGCCATGCTGCTGGCCATCGCCGAGATGGAAAAGCGCCACGGCCTGCGCTGCGCCAACGTGTTCCACGCGGGCGACGGCAACCTGCATCCGCTCATCATGTACGACGCCAACCAGCCTGGCGAACTCGACCGGGCGCTGGCCTTCGGCGGCGAAATTTTGCGACTGAGCGTGGCGCTCGGCGGCAGCATCACCGGCGAGCACGGCGTGGGCGTGGAGAAGATCGACGAGATGTGCGCCCAGTTCACGCCCGACGAGATCGCGGCCTTTCACGGCATCAAGCGCGCCTTCGATCCGCGCGCGCTGCTCAACCCAGGCAAGACGGTGCCGACCATCGCGCGCTGCCGCGAATACCGGCTCACCGGCGGAAAGCACTGACATGAATGCGAACGATCCGATCATCGACGGCTGGCGCGCGCAGGTACTCGACGCGGCGGCCCAGGGCAGGGCGCTGACGATCCGCGGCGGCGGCAGCAAGGATTTCTACGGCGGCGTGGCGACGGGCGGCGCGGTGCTCGACACGCGCGCCTACGCGGGCGTCATCGACTACGAGCCGACCGAGCTGTTCATCACCGCGCGCTCCGGCACGCCGCTCGCCGAGATCGAGGCGCTGCTCGCCGGGCGCGGCCAGATCTTCCCGTTCGAGCCGCCGCATTTCGGCGCGGGCGCGACCGTCGGCGGCGTGTTCGCGGCGGGGCTGAGCGGGCCGCGTCGCCCGTCGGCCGGCGCGCTGCGCGACTACGTGCTGGGCGCGCGTCTGCTCGACGGCCAGGGTCGCGTGCTGCGCTTTGGCGGCCAGGTGATGAAGAACGTGGCCGGCTATGACGTGTCGCGCATGCTGGCCGGCAGCCTCGGCACGCTCGGGCTGCTGCTCGACGTCACGCTCAAGCTGCTGCCGCGTCCGGTCGAGGAAGCCACGCTGCGCTTCGAGCTGACCGAGGATCAGGCGCTGGCGCTGCTCAACAGCTGGGGCGGCCAGCCGCTGCCGATCAGCGCCAGCGCCTGGGAGCACGGCGTGCTCACGCTGCGGCTGTCGGGCCAGCGCGCGGCGGTGCAGGCGGCGCGGCATCGGCTCGGCGGCGAAAAGCTGGATGACGCGGGCATCTTCTGGCAGGCGCTGCGCGAACAGACCGCCACGTTCTTTCGCCCGCTGGCCGAGGGCGAGGCGCTCTGGCGCATCGGTCTGCCGACCACGGCGCCGGCGTTCCGGCTGCATGCGACCGCCGCCAATGCGCGCGACGGCGCGGCGCATGGCGCACAGGCGCTCGGACCCCAGCTCATCGAATGGGGCGGCGGCCAGCGCTGGCTGCATGCGCCCGCCAGCGCCGGCCCGGCCTTGCGCGCAGCGGCCACGGCGCTCGGCGGCCACGCCACGCTGTTCCGTGGCCCCGATGCCGCGCGCGCCGCCGGCGCCTTCACCCATCCCGGCGCCGCGCTCATGCGCATCCACGCCGGGCTCAAGGACGAATTCGATCCCAAGCGCGTGTTCAACCGCGCCCGCCTTTTCCCGGAGCTTTGAGATGCAGACCGACCTCGCCCCGCACTGGCGCGACACCGACGACGGCCGCGAAGCCGAACGCGTGCTGCGCGCCTGCGTGCACTGCGGCTTCTGCACCGCCACCTGCCCCACCTACCAGACGCTCGGCGACGAACTCGACGGGCCGCGCGGCCGCATCTACCTCATCAAGGCCGTGCTCGAAGGCCAGCCCGCGACCGAGGCCACGCGCGACCACCTCGACCGCTGCCTGACCTGCCGCGCCTGCGAGACCACCTGCCCGTCGGGCGTCGAGTACCACAAGCTCGTCGACATCGGCCGCGCGGCCGTGGAGGCGGAAGTGCCGCGTCCGCTCGGCCAGCGGCTGCTGCGCAAGGCGCTCGGCTGGGGCTTGAGCGATCCGGGCCGCTTCGGCGCGGGGCTGGCGCTTGGCCGTCTGGCAAAGCCGCTGCTGCCCGCGCATCTCGCCGACAAGATTCCGCCCAGGCCCGCCCAGGCCGGCGACTGGCCGGCACCGCGCCACGCGCGCCGCATGCTGGCGCTCGCCGGCTGCGTGCAGCCCGTGCTCGCGCCCGACGTGAATGCCGCGACCGCGCGCGTGCTCGACCGGCTCGGCATCAGCCTTGTGGAAATCGACAAGGCCGGCTGCTGCGGCGCGCTCAAGTTCCACCTCAACGAGCAGGACGCGGCGCTCGACCAGATGCGCGCCAACATCGACGCGTGGTGGCCGGCGGTGCAGGCGGGCGCCGAAGCCATCGTCATCACCGCGTCGGGCTGCGGCGCACAGGTGAAGGATTACGGCCATCTGCTGCGCGGCGACGCGGCCTACGCTGACAAGGCGGCGCGCATCAGCGAGCTGTGCCGCGATCCGGCCGAGGTGGTGATGGCCGAGCGCGCGCGGCTGCTCGCTGCGCTGGCGGAAACCGTTGTCGCCGAAAGGCCGGTGGTGCGGCGCGTGGCCTTCCAGTCGCCGTGCACGCTGCAACACGCGCTCAAGGTGCGTGGCGTGGTCGAAACCCTTCTCGCAGATGCCGGTTTCGAGCTGCTGCCGGTCGGCGAGGGCCATCTGTGCTGCGGCTCGGCTGGCACCTACTCGATGCTTCAGCCGGAGATTTCCGGCGCGCTGCGCGAACGCAAGCTGGCCAATCTGCAAGCCGGCGGGCCGGATGCGATCGCAAGCGCGAACGTCGGTTGCATGAGCCATCTCGGCGCCAAGGCCGAGGTGCCGGTGCTGCACTGGATTGCGCTGATGGCGCTGGCGCTGGGGCTGTGAGCCGGCGCCGCTGCCGTCCAATCGCCCACGCCGACCGCCGGACCTGATGGCGAAAGGCGACGAACGGCAAGCAGGGGTGAGCGTCGGCTAACGTCGGACAATATCGACACGACCGACAGGATTTGCCCATGAAACTGCTCCGCTACGGCCCGCCCGGCGACGAACGCCCCGGCCTGCTCGACAGCGAGGGCGTGATGCGCGATCTGTCGGCCGTGGTCGGCGACATAGCCGGCTCGGCGCTGTCGCCGGCCAGTCTCGCGCGGCTGGCGGCGCTCGACACCCGCCATCTGCCGGTACTGCCGGCCGGCGTGCGACTCGGCCCGCCGGTGGCCGGCGTGGGCAAGTTCATCGGCATCGGCCTCAACTATTCCGAGCATGCGCGCGAAGCCGGCATGCCGCTGCCCACCGAGCCGATCGTGTTCATGAAGGCCACGACCTGCATCGGCGGTCCCGACGACGATGTGATCCTGCCGCGCGGCGCCAGCAAGCTCGACTGGGAAGTGGAGCTGGGATTGGTCATCGGCACCAAGGCGCAGTACGTCAAGCGCGAGCACGCCATCGCCCATGTGGCCGGCTATTGCGTGGTCAACGATCTGTCCGAGCGCGCCTTTCAGCTGGAGCGCGGCGGCCAGTGGGACAAGGGCAAGGGCTGCGACAGCTTCGGGCCGCTCGGGCCCTGGCTGGTCACGCGCGACGAGCTGCCCGATCCGCAGAACCTCGACCTCTGGCTCGACGTGAACGGCCAGCGCATGCAGACCGGCAACAGCCGCACCATGATTTTTTCCTGCGCCGAAATCGTGAGCTATCTGAGCCAGTTCATGACGCTGATGCCGGGCGACGTGATCGCCACCGGCACGCCGGCCGGCGTGGGCATGGGGCGCAAGCCGCAGCGTTTTCTGGCCGCCGGCGACCAGCTCGCGCTCGGCATCTCGGGGCTCGGCAGCCAGCATCAGAAGGTGGTCTGAGCGGCTTCGCTAGAGTTGCCGGCATGACGCCGACACCTCCGCACATTGCCCTCGAACGCCCCGACCGGCCCGACATCGTCGCGCTGCTCGACCGGCTCGATGCCTATCTCGACGCGCTCTATCCGCCCGAGGCCAACTACATCCTCGACATCGCCCGGCTGTGCCAGCCCGATGTGCTGTTTGCCGTGGCGCGCGATGGCGCCGGCATCGCGTTCGGCTGCGCCGCGATCCGCTTGCATGCCGATTACGCCGAGCTCAAGCGCATGTTCGTGCTGCCCGAGCGGCGCGGCGGCGGCGTGGCGCGGCGGCTCATCGGCTTTCTTGAGGCGGCGGCGCGCGAGCGCGGGCTGAAGCTGCTGCGGCTCGAAACCGGCATCCACCAGCCCGAGGCGCTGGCGCTGTACCGCGCGGCGGGCTTTGTGCCGCGCGGCCCGTTCGGCGACTACCCCGAGCTGGACCTGAGCGTGTTCATGGAAAAGCCGCTGGCCGATTGAACCGGCGCTCAGTCCGCGACCACGGTGCGAAAGCCCGCATGCGAGGTCGCCAGTCCGGCCTCCAGCGGCTGGCGCGACGACGGCCGGTAGCGCACGCAGAAGTCGGGCGAGCACAGGAAGGAGCCGCCCTTCATCACGCTGGCGCGGGCGGCCGGTGCGCGGCCGTCGGGCCGCACGGCGTCGGGATCGTCGGCTGCATGGCTGCCGGTCCAGCCGTCGCGGGTCAGCTCCCACACATTGCCGATCATGTCGTGCAGGCCGTAGCCGTTGGCGGCAAAGCAGCCGACGGGCGCGGTGCCGCGCCAGCCGTCGGCACCGCTGTCGCGCTCGGGAAAGCCGCCCTGCCAGGTGTTGGCGGTGCGCCGCAGCAGGCGCTGGAACTCGGCGGTATTGCCTTCGGCCGCATCGGCGGCGCGCGCCTCGGCTTCGGACTGGCCGCCGCGCGCCGCGTATTCCCATTGCGCCTCGCTCGGCAGGCGCCGGCCGAGCCAGCGCGCATAGGCCTCGGCATCGGCGCGGCTCACCTGCACCACCGGATGATTGGCCTTGCCGGCAAGCGAGCTGCGCGGCCCCTGCGGATGGCGCCAGTCGGCACCGCGAACCAGCTGCCACCAGCTGTAGGGCGGCGCCGGCTGGCCCGGCCGGGGCGCGATGAACACCGCCGAGGCGCCGGTGCGCTCGGCCTCGGTGATGTAGCCGGTCGCGCGCACAAAGGCCGCGAACTGCGCATTCGTCACCTCGTGCGCATCGATGCGGAAGGCCGCCAGCGCGATCTCGCCGCCGCCGCGCTCCTCGGCATAGCCGGCATCGCTGCCGAGCCGCAGCCGGCCGGCCGGCACCGCGCGCAGGCCGGCAAGGTTGGGCGCCTCGGCGCTGCCGGGGCCGAAGCCGGGCGGCAGGCCCGAGGCCAGCGCGCAGGCCCGGGCGGCGGGTGCGGCCAGCGTGCCCGGTGCGGCCGACGCAGCCGCAGCAGCAGCCGTGGCCGGCGCAACCGGGTCGGCGTGCCCGGCAGCGGCGGCCGGCGGGCTGGCCGTCGTCGCAGCAGCCGCAGCGGCCAGCAGCAGCGCCAGCCGCAAGCCCGTGCACCTCATTCCAGGCTCTGGAAATAGCCGTTGATGCCGTAGCGCTCGCCGACGCGGCGCGCCAGATCGGGCACCTCGATCACGCCGTTGCTTTCGGAATAGCGGCGGTAGCCGTCCTTGAGCCGCACCAGCACCTCGGGATTGGCGGCGGCCACGTCGTGCTGCTCGGCGCGGTCGGTCTTCAGATCGAACAGCTGCCAGTCGGCCGGGCCGAACGGCGGCGCGCTGAACACGATCTTCCAGTCGCCCTCGCGCCAGGCCTTCTGGCCGAACAGCTCCCAGCCCTGCTGGAAGGTGGGATGAATCGCCGGCGCCTTGCCCGCCAGAAAGGGCAGCAGCGATGCGCCTTGCAGCGGCGGCACCGCATGGCCCGCGTACTGCGCCGGATAGCGCGCGCCGGCCAGTTCCAGCAGCGTCGGCGCGATGTCGGTCACATGGCCCGGCGCGGCCGAAATCGCGCCGCCGCCCGGCCGCGCCGGGTAGCGCACGATGGCCGGCACCGTCGTGCCGCCCTCGCGGCTATAGCCCTTGAACAGGCTGAACGGCAGCGCGCTCACCTGCGCCCAGTTCGGTCCGTAGGCCACATAGCTGTCGGCGCGGCCCACGTTGGCCACCGCGTTGTTGCGCTGGCCGCCGCGCAGCGCCGGGCTCTGGCCCTCGGCGCCGTTGTCCGACATGAAGACGATGACCGTGTTGTCGTACTCGCCGCTGTCCTTCAGCTCGCGGATCACGCGGCCGATGTTCCGGTCGAGCAGATCGACCATCGCCGCATAGGTGGCCATGCGCCGGCTTTCCTGGCGCTGCTGGCCGGGCGTGAGCGCATTCCACGCCGGCCACAGCGACAGCGCCTTCGCCGGCTCGAAGCCGGCCGGAAGAATGCCGAGCTGGCGCTGCTTCGCGATGCGCGCCTGGCGGATCGGCTCATAGCCGGCGGCATAGCGCGCCTCGTACTTGGCGATCGCGTCTTCCGGCGCCTGCAGCGGCCAGTGCGGCGCGGTGAAGGTGAGGTAGGCAAAGAACGGCGCCGGATTGCCGCGCTGCTCGCGCAGGTAACCGAGCATCTTGCTGGCGTAGAACTCGGTCGAATAGAAGTCGGCCGGCACCGCGACCAGCTTGCCATCCTCGCGGTAGTAGGGCTCCTTGGGGTCGACCACGCTGTTCCACGGCTTGGCGTAATGGTCGTCGGCGCCGCGCAGCAGCGCGAACGAGCGCTGGAAGCCGGCCACGGTCGGGCTGCGGTCCTCGGTCAGGCCCAGGTGCCATTTGCCGGCCATGTAGGTGCGGTAGCCGGCATCGCGCAGCAGCGCCGGCAGCGGCGCCACGCGGTCGTTGAGATAGCCCTCGTAGCCGGGCCGGCCCTTCTGCTCGTCCATCAGCAGCTCGGCCATGCTGCCGAGGCCGGCCACATGGTTGTCGAGGCCGGACAGCAGCATCGAGCGGGTCGGCGAGCAGGTCGCGCCGGTGTGGAAGTCGGTCAGGCGCAGGCCCTCGCGGGCGAGGGCGTCGAGATTGGGCGTGTCGATCTCGCCGCCAAATGCGCCGAGGTCGGAGAAGCCGAGGTCGTCGGCGAGGATGAGCAGGATGTTGGGCCGGCGCGCGGGCGCGTCGGCGGCCTGGGCCGGTGCCGCGAGCGCGGCGACGGTGCCGAGCGCGAGCAGGGCGCGGGCAAGGGTGCGATTCATCGGGAGGGTTCCGCTGGCGTTCTGGAGGGCGCCAGCGAGCGCAAGCCGTGTTCCCGGTCGCCACGGTCGGTTGTTGCTGGCTATGGAGCAGTGGGCCGGCGGCCGGGCGCCGGCACTGCTCCGATCTGCGCAGCCGGCGCGTTGCGGCTGCTGCAAAGCCAGCCGACGCTCAGCGCGGCGGTGCGCCAGCCGGCGCGGGCGGCAGCAGCGAGGAATGGTGATCGACGATCAGCCAGCGCTCGCCAAAGCGCTGGAACACCAGGCTGAAGCGCGCCGGCACCACCCGCATCTGGCCGTCGCGCGGCAGGGCGAAGGCATAGCTGCCGGTATCGATGGCGGTGTCGCCATACACGCGCAGCGATTCCTCGGCGATGGCGACCTTGGGCTTGACCTCGCCGGCGCAGGCGCGCTCGTAATAGGCGCGGATGCCGGCCGGCGATTCGATGAGCTGCGGCGCGACCGTGCCCCAGAGCGCGGCGTCCTGCTCGTACAGCGCGGCGAGCGCTGCCGGATCGCAGGCGTTGAAGGCATCGACCCAGGCCTGCATCGCGGCGGCCGGGCCGGTGGGCGCGCTGCCGCTCATCGCCGGCAGCGTCTTGCAGCCGGCCAGGGCCAGTGCGGCGGCGAGGGCGAGCGCGCCGCCGCACCGGAATGAAGGGGTTGAAATCCGCATGCCGTTCTCCTTGGGGCCGATGGCCGGTCACTGCCGCTGTCTAAGGCCGGCGGCGGGCGCCGGCCGTGCCGGTTACACGCCCTTACGGCCGGGGCATTTTGTGGCAGCACTCGGCGTGCCCAATCCAGGCTGCCGCGTTCTGGCCCCAAGGCCCCTCCCCATGTCCGCCCCGTCCAAGAAGAACATTCCCCGCCGCATCGTCGGCGCAGTCCTTGTCGTGCTGGTGCTGGCCGCCGTCGCCTGGTGGCGGCTGCGGCCACCGGCGCCGCCGCGCCTGCTCACCGCGCCGGTCACCGTGGCCGATGTGGAAGACGCGGTGCTCGCCACCGGCGCGCTGCAAGCGCTGCAGCAGGTGAGCGTCGGCGCCCAGGTGTCGGGCCAGCTCAAGTCGCTCAAGGTGGCGCTCGGCGACACGGTGAAGAAGGGCGATCTGGTCGCCGAGATCGACTCGCTGACCCAGCAGAACGCGCTCAAGACCGCCGAGGCCGCGCTGGCCAATGTGCGCGCCCAGCGCCAGTCGAAGCAGGCCACGCTGGCCCAGGCGCGGCTGGCCTTCGCGCGGGCGCAAACGCTTGCCGCCGCCGACGCCGGCTCGCGCGAGACGCTGGAGGCGGCCCAGGCCACGCTCGACAGCACGCTGGCCGACATCGCCGCGCTCGATGCGCAGACCGCGTCGGCGGCGGTGTCGGTCGATACCGCGCGGGTGAATCTGGGCTACACGCGCATCGTCGCGCCGATCGACGGCACGGTCGTGGCCGTGGTGACCAAGGAAGGCCAGACCGTCAACGCCAACCAGTCGGCGCCGACCATCCTGATCCTGGCCCAGCTCGACACCGTGACCGTGAAGGCGCAGATCTCCGAGGCCGACGTGGTGCGCGTGAAGCCGGGCCAGCCGGTCTACTTCACCATCCTCGGCGAGCCGGGCCAGCGCCGCTACGCCAGGCTGCGCGCCGTGGAGCCGGCGCCCGATTCCATCTCGACCAGCAGCAGCACGTCGTCGTCGAGCAGCTCGACCACCAGCTCCACCAGCAGCGCGACCGCCGTCTACTACAACGGCCTGTTCGACATCCCCAATCCCGACGGCCGGCTGCGCATCTCGATGACCGCCGAGGTGCATGTGGTGCTGGCCGAGGCCAAGGGCGCGTTGACGATTCCGGCCACCGCGCTCGGCGCGCGCCATGCCGACGGCCGGGTGGAAGTGCGGGTGCTCGGCGCCGACGGCCGGCCCGAGCCGCGGCTGGTGCGCACCGGCCTCGACAACAACGTCACGGTGCAGCTGCTCGACGGGCTGAAGGCCGGCGACGAAGTGGTGATCGGCGAGGGCGGCGCGGTGGCCGCGACCGCCAGCACCGGCACGCGGCGGCCGCCGCCGATGTTCTGAGGCGGCTCATGAATCCCGCCCATCAAGCCATCGCCGTGCCCGGCCCGCGCGCCGCCACGTCCACGCTGCTGGAACTGCGCGGACTCGGCCGCGAGTTTCCGGCCGGCGACCAGACCCTGGTCGTGCTCAAGGACATCGCGCTCGACATCCGCGCCGGCGAGATGGTCGCCATCGTCGGCGCCAGCGGCTCGGGCAAGAGCACGCTGATGAACATCCTCGGCTGCCTCGATCGGCCGTCGCGCGGCAGTTATCGCGTGGCCGGCCGCGATACCGCCAGCCTCGATCCGGATGAGCTGGCGCAACTGCGGCGCGAGCATTTCGGCTTCATCTTCCAGCGCTACCAGCTGCTGGCCGATCTGCCGGCGCTGGGCAATGTGGAAGTGCCGGCGGTCTATGCCGGCAACACGCGCGCGGCGCGGCGCGAACGCGCGGCGGCGCTGCTGGCGCGGCTGGGTCTGGCCGACCGGCTGGAGCACCGGCCGGGCCAGCTCTCGGGCGGCCAGCAGCAGCGCGTGAGCATTGCGCGCGCGCTGATGAACGGCGGCGAGGTGATCCTGGCCGACGAGCCGACCGGCGCGCTCGACAGCGCCAGCGGCGCGCAGGTGATGGCGATCCTGCGCGAGCTGCATGCCGACGGCCACACGGTCATCGTCGTGACGCACGACATGGCGGTCGCGGCGCATGCGGCGCGCGTGATCGAGCTGAAGGACGGCGCGGTGATCGCCGACCGCGCGATCGCGCCGGTGGCGCTGGCCGCCGACACGGCCGGCGCGGCGGCCAACGCGCTGCTGGCGCCGCGTGCCGCCACCGCCGCGCCGGCCCGGCTGCGCGCCTTCGGTGCCTGGGCCGACCGCTTCACCGAAGCCTTCCGCATGGCGCTGCTGGCGATGCGCGCGCATGCGCTGCGCACCTTCCTGACCATGCTCGGCATCATCATCGGCATCGCCTCGGTGGTGTCGGTGGTGGCGCTCGGCGAGGGCTCGCGCCAGGCGATCCTGAAGAGCATCAGCTCGATCGGCACCAACACCATCGACGTGATGCCGGGCAAGGATTTCGGCGACATGCGCTCGGGCGCGGTGCAGACGCTGCGACCGCGCGACGCCGACGCGCTGGCCGAACTCAGCTACGTGGACAGCGTGACGCCGAGCGTGCAGACCAGCCTGACGCTGCGCCACGGCAACCAGTCGGCGACCGGCACCGCGCTGGGCGTGGGCGAGCAGTACTTCCGCGTGAAGGGCGTGGAGATCGCGCAGGGCCGCTTCTTCGATGCCGACGGCGTGCAAAGGCTTGCGCAGGATGTGGTCATCGACGAGAACACGCGGCGCGCGCTGTTTGGCACGCGCCAGGACGTGACCGGCGAGGTGATCCTGCTCGGCGCCATGCCGGCCCGCATCACCGGCGTCACCAAGAAGAAGGACAGCGCCTTTGGCAACAGCGAGAGCCTGCAAGTCTTCATCCCCTACACCACGGCGATGGGGCGGCTGACCGGCGCGTCCACGCTGCGCGCCATCACCGTGCGCACCCGCGACGAGGTGCCGAGCGACATCGCCGAGACCGGCATCACGCGGCTGCTGACGCTGCGCCACGGCACGAAGGATTTCTTCACCATGAATACCGACAGCATCCGTCAGACCATCGAGGCGACCACGCAGACCATGACGCTGCTGATCGCGTCGATCGCGGTGATTTCGCTGATCGTCGGCGGCATCGGCGTGATGAACATCATGCTGGTGTCGGTGACCGAGCGCACCCGCGAGATCGGCGTGCGCATGGCGGTCGGCGCGCGCCAGGGCGACATCCTTCAGCAGTTTCTGATCGAGGCGGTGCTGGTCTGCCTGATCGGCGGCGCGCTCGGGATTGCGCTGGCGTTGGCCATCGGCGTGGGGTTTGCGCAGGCCGGCGGCAGCTTCAGCATGGTGTTTTCCACCACGTCGATGGTGGCGGCGTTTGCCTGCTCGACCGCGATCGGCGTGGTGTTCGGCTTCTTGCCGGCGCGCAATGCGGCGCGGCTCGATCCCATCGATGCGCTGGCGCGGGAGTGATGGCATGACGACCGCCCGCATCCCCCGGCTTGCCGTTGCCGCGCGGCTGATCGCGCTGGCGCTGGCCGCCGCCACGCTCGCCGCTTGCGGCAGCCTCACGCGCAGCGACTACACGGCGCCTGCGCTTGCGGTGCCGGCGCAATGGGGCGCCGCCGCCGCGCCCGCCGGCAGCGCAGCCGCCGCAAGCCCGTCTGCCGACGCAGCCGTGCCCTCGGCCACGGTGCCGGGCCTGGCTGCCGACAGCTCGGACAACGCCCGGCTCGCGCGCGCCAGCACGGTCCGCGCGCTGCAACTCGACGGCTGGTGGCGCAGCTTCGGCGATGCCGATCTCGACGCGCTGATCGACCGGCTGCTGGTGCGCAACAACGATCTCGCCGCCGCCACGCTGCGCGTGCGTCAGGCCCAGCTGAGCGCCGGCCTCGCCGCCGATGCGCTGCTGCCGGCCGCGAGCGCCAGCGCCTCGACCACCCAGGGCCGCTATCTCAACGGCAACGGCCGCACGCGCAGCAGCAGCGTGTCGGCCGGCCTGTCGTGGGAAGCGGACCTGTGGGGGCGGCTGGCGGCCCAGCGCGACGCCAGCCGCTGGGAAGCCGTCGCCACCGACGAGGACCGCGCCGCGACTGCGCTGTCGCTGGTCGGCACCGCTGCCACGCTCCACTTCGACCTCGGCTATCTCAACCAGCGCATCGCGCTCGGCGAGGCCAGCATCGCCGACGCGCGCCGCACGCTGGAGCTGATCCAGCTGCAATACCGCGCCGGCGCCGTGTCGTCGCTGGAGATCGACGAGGCGCGCCAGACGCTCGCCGCGCTCGAAGCCGGCCAGACCACGCTGCTGCTGCAACGCGACCAGGACCGGCATGCGCTCGCGCTGCTGTTCGATGCCGCGCCCGGCAGCGTCGAGCCCGCCGAGCCGGTCACGCTGAGCGCCGCCGCGCTGCCCGACATCCCGGCCGGCCTGCCCGCCGGTCTGCTCGCGCGCCGGCCCGATCTGCGCGCCGCCGAGGCCCGGCTGCGCTCCAGCCTCGCCAGCGTCGATGCCACGCGGCTGTACTACTACCCGGCGTTCTCGCTGACCGGCGCGCTCGGCAGCAGCAGCGTGGCGCTGGCCAATGTGCTGAGCAATCCGGTCGCCACGCTCGGCGCCGGGCTGTCGCTGCCCTTCCTGCAACAGACCGAGCGCCAGCTGTCGATTGCCAGCCAGCAGGCGGCGTATGCCGAGGCGGTCGTCAACTTCCGCCAGACCTTCTACGCCGCGCTCGGCGAGGTGGAAGACGCGCTGTCGGCACGCACCCAGTACGCGGCCCAGGCGCGCGGGCTGGAGGAAAGCCTGGCCGCCGCGCGCCGCGCCGAAGCCGCCTACGAGCTGCGCTACCGCGCCGGCAGCGTCGCGCTGCGCGTGTGGCTCGATGCCCAGCGCACCCGGCGCGATGCCGAGGCGGCGCTGGCGGCCAACCGGCTCAACCGGCTGCTCAATCTCGTCACGCTGCATCAGGCGCTGGGCGGGCGCGCCGAGGGCTGAGGCGCTCAGTCGAAGGGCAGGCCGATCAGCGCCTTGAACACGATCTTGTCGTCGCCACCGCGCCAGCCCCGGCCGATGCCGGTGTGGAAGGTGAAGCCCGAGGCGGTCGCCCATTCGGCCACCGCATAGGTGACCTGGGCCGAGCCCTCGGCAAAGCCGGGCCGGCGGACCGGCCCGAGCTGGGCGAAGTGCTCCACGCCCAGCGCCAGCTCGCTGCCCCAGGTGCGCATCAGCTTGCCGAACAGGTCGAGGCTCATCGGCTCGTCGAGCGTGCCGCCGCGGCTGGCCGGCCGGTTGAGGATGGGATTGACCGCCAGCAGCCAGTCGCGGTTGCGCAGGCCGACGATGCCGCGCAGCTCGGCCACCAGCCGGCTTTCCGACAACCGGTGCGCGAGCCAGCTCAGCTCGTAGTTGGCGCCGTAGAAGCCGCTCAGCTCGTCGTCGAGCTGGCGCACCTGCAGATTGGTCAGGCGCAGCTTCAGGCCGTCCACATGGGCCCGATGCGTGTTGCGGTCGAACGAGAACGGCACATGGATGCCGAGATTCCAGTCGGGCGCGATGCCGATGGCGGTCTCGGGCATGGCGCGCAGCACGCGGTTGGGCGCCTGCTCGCCGGGGTACTCGGGCACGCGGCGGCTGCGGTTGACGTAGTTGAGATGCAGCTGATGCGAGACCTCGCCCGGCGCCTCGAACTCGTCGGTGAAGACGGTGATCTCTTCCGGCGCGGCGCGGGCGCCGTGCAGCGGACCGAGCAGGGCGGCGGCCAGGGCGGCCAGGGCGGCCCGGCGCAGCGCCGGCCTCATGACTGCACCGCCACGGCAGCGCCGACGCGGAACACGCTGAAGGTGTCGACCAGCCGCCGGGCCTGGTTCGCCAGCTCGGCGGTGGCGTCGGCGGTCAGCTCGACCAGCTGCGAATTGGCCGAGGTGCTGCGGTCCACCTCGCAGACCTTGTCGTGGACCATGCCGATGCCCACGCTCTGCTCGGCGGCGGCCACGGTGATCTCGTGGATGGTCTCGGTCACCTCGCGCACGCTGGCGACGATCTCGTTCATGGTCTGGCCGGCGTCGCTCACATAGCGCCCGCCGGTCACGATCCTGTCCACGCTCGACGCGATCAGCTGCTTGATCTCGCTGGCCGCCAGCGAGCTGCGCTGGGCCAGGCTGCGCACCTCGCTGGCCACCACGGCAAAGCCGCGGCCTTCGGGGCCGGCGCGGGCCGCCTCGACCGCCGCATTGAGCGCCAGGATGTTGGTCTGGAAGGCGATGCCGTCGATGACGCCGATGATGTCGTTGATCTTGCGCGAGGCGCCGTCGATCTCGGCCATGGTGGTGACGACCTGGGCCACGGTCGTGCCGCCGCGTACCGCCACCGCGCTGGCGGCGCGCACCAGCTGGTCGGCGCGGCGGGCCGATTCGGCGCTGTGGCCGGCGGTCGCGTTGATCTGGTCGACGCAGGCGGCGGCCGAGCGCAGGTCGCCGGCGGTCTGCTCGGTGCGCTGGCTCAGGTCGGTATTGCCGGCGGCGATCTGGGCGCTGGCGGCGGCGATCTCCTGCGCCACCTGCTGCGCCTCGCCGATCAGCTGCGCCAACCGGTCGAGAAAGCGGTTGACCAGCCGCGACACCTCGCCGAACTCGGCCGGCAGCGCCGGCATGCGCAGCGCCAGATTGCCGTCGTCGGCATTGAGGTGCCGGAGCGCGGCCGACATGCTGGCCAGCGGCCGGGCGACGGTCAGGATCGCCCAGGTGCAGACCGCCGCCAGCAGGCTCAGCCCGGCGATCAGCGCGACGGTCATCAGCTGGCCGGCCGAGCGGTTGAACTCGCGCGCCTGGGCCTGCGTGGCATCGGCGTCCTGCTCGATGGCTTCGGAGGTGGCGCCGAGCGTCACGGCCAGCTCGTCGAACACGGTCTGGAAGCGGGCCAGCGGCGCCTGGGCACCGGCCGGATCGGCGCCGATGGCGGCCACCGTGGCGCGCGCCGATTCGGCATAGCGCGCCACGCTCTGGCGGGTGGTGTCGATCTTGGCGTGCAGCGCCGGGCCGGCGGCGGCGCGCGCGGCGACCAGCGCCGCGTCGAGGTCGGCGAGGTCGCGCTTGAGGTCGGCGTCGGCGCTGGCCGCCGCCGCGCGGTCGCCGGCCTGATAGGCCATGGCGGCGCGCAGCACCTCGGCGCGGACCGCGTCATGGGCCATGTCGGCATTGGTGGCCAGCCGGACCGAGCTGACGCTGTGCTCGAAGGCCTCGCTGTTGGCACGCGCCTGCTGCAAGCCGTGAAGGCCGGCGCCGCCCAGCAGCGCCGCGATCGACGCACCGGTGACGGCCAGCAGAAAAAGGCGCGTGCGGATGCTCATCTGGCGCATGCCGTACCTGAAGGTTGGAGTGGAAGGAAGGGCGCGCAGGACGCCCCGATTGGCGAGCGAGTGTGTCCGCTCGCCTCGGGCGGGAAGGGGGGATAAGCCGATGCCGACGCGGGCTGTTGCCGGATTTCAGGGTTGTGCCGGTAGGGGGCGGGCGCGAGCGGTGCGACGGGCGCGGCCGGTGCGCGGGCCGAGCGCCGAAACGCCCGCTCAGAGGCTGTCGTCGCCGGCGCCCGACTCGGCGACCAGCGTCGCCTCGAGCGAGCGGAAGCCGCGCACGCAGGAGAAGTACTCGGCCGCGTTGGCGATCTCGAAGCCGACCCGGATCAGGTCGCGCGCCTGCTGATGCTCGTCGCGCCGCTTGTAGATCTGCGCCAGCGTGAGCAGCGCCTTGGCCTTGTAGAGCTTGAGGTCGTAGAGCGCGGCGATCTCGGCGCTGGTCACCGCCTCGCGCGCCGAGAGCTTGGTTTCGCCCTGGCTCAGCAGCACGCAGGCGCGCACCAGATGGGCGGCGGCCTGGATGCGCGGCATGCCCATGTCGAGCCCGTACTGCTCGACCACCTCGATCTGGCGATAGGACTCGGTATGCGACCGCGACGGATCGGCCGCCGTCCGCAGCCGCACCAGCGTGAGCAGGGCCAGCATGTGCACATCCTCATGGCCGCCGCGCTGGGCCACGGCGATCGCTTCCAGCGCCAGCGCGATCGCCTCCTGGCCCCGGTCGGGCGCCAGCGCCATGTGCAGATCGGCCTGGCACTTGAGCACGAAGGCGGTGGCGCGCGACCGGTTGTGCTTGCGGAAGCCCGCCAGCGCGGTCTCGTAGCGCCGCGCGGCCGAGTGGTATTCGCCGCCCAGATGCTCGATCAGGCCGAGGTGGAACTCGGCGATCAGGCGCGGCACCGGATGCTCGTCATGCCGGCGCGCGATGTCCTTGAGCAGCTGGACCGCCGAATGCGCGCGGCCGCGCTCGATGCGCACCAGCGCCAGTTGCAGCAGCAGCCGGACATGCAGCGGACCGGTGTCGTCGCATTCGATGCCGCGCACCGCGCGCAAGGCCAGGTTGAGCAGCGCTTCGGCGTCTTCCAGCTTGCCCTGGGTCAGGCTCATCACGCCGCATTCGGCATACAGCCAGACCAGTTCGCCGCGATGGAAGAAGCCGCTGCCGCCGGCTTGCGGCTGGGCGTCCTGCAGGGTCTGGGCGCGATGGGTGATCCAGCGGATCAGCCGGCGGTATTCCTCCATGTGGCCGATCGGCTGCTGGCGATCCGAGGAATGCGTCTGCGCCGCGATGTGCGACAGCACGCCGACCGAATAGGTCGAGCGCGCCACGAAGTAGGCGGCGCGCAGGGCCTGGAATTCGCGCAGCCGGTCGCGTCCGGGGGGCGCGACCGCGATGCCGTCGTCGGCCGGCGCGTCGTCGTCGTCCTTCGGCGGATCGACCCAGGCATTGGCATAGCCGGGCGCGAGCGCGTAGCGGCTGAGCGACTTGATGAGCCGGCGGATCTTGCGGTGCGCATCGGTCGACAGCGTCGGGATTTCGTCGGGCTGGGAGGCGTAGAGCGAGGTCGTGAACTGATCCCACTCGATGCCCTCGATGTCGCGCCCGCCCATCATGCGGATGAAGTGGCGCTGGATCATGCGATGCACCGTGTAGCGCGGCGGCTGGTCGTCGTCCGGCGCGATGGGGTCTCCCACATGACGGCGCCGGGTGCCGGCGCCGCCGAGCTGGCGCGGCGCCAGCCGGAGCGCAAGACAGCGGTGGACCGCGATCTCGGTCATCGCGCCGATCAGGGCGGTCAGCTTTTGCTCGATCTTTTCATCGCCGCGACCGTAGCCGGCCGGCGCGGCTCGGAGCTGGCGCAGCCACTCGAGCGCAAGCGTGCGGATCGCCGGGCACTGGTCGAGCACCGCGACTTCGACCGGATGCGAGAACACCGACAGATGCCAGAGGATTTCCTCGGTCAGTCGCCAGCTGATGCGGATCGGCCGGCCGGAAGCGGGCGCGAGCCGCTGGCGCTCTTCCGCCGTGAGCCGCGGGTCGAGCCAGTGGGTCAGGATGGCGCCGCATTCGCCGCCCAGCAGCCAGGCTTCATTGCGCTGATGCAGCAGGGCCCAGCGGTCGTGCACATGGTGGATGGCGACGGCTGGCGTGCGTTCATGGGTGCGCGCGGCGAGCGTGACGGCGGTGGTGTCGAGCCAGCCGACCAGCCGGGCGTCGGCGCGGTCGGCGGTGTCGGAACTGCCCGCGCATTCCTCGGCGGCCAGCGCCAGCAGCAGCGTGAGCGCGATGCGGTTGCCGGCGACCGCGTGATGCAGCTGCACCAGCTTCCGATCGATCTCGCCGTCCGGCGCGACCGGCCCGATGAAGGCAGCGGCCACCTCGCGCGCCAGACTGCGCTGCGGCACATGCACATGCACCGCCGGATCGTTGCGGTCGAGCGGCGCAATGCCGCGCCGGACCAGCCTCGGCTCGCGTTCATAGCGCTCGGCCGTCTCGATGGCGCCGAGGCGACGCAGCGCCTGCGGACCGGCGCCCTCGGCCGGCTGGCCGGACAGCAGCAGGGACTGCGGCACATGGCGGTCGTCGCAGAACACCATGAAGTCGATGGGCAGCAGGCGGTAGCGCGGATCGGTCAGGAGCGCCAGCAGGCGGGCCAGCTGGCCGTTCTTGGGCTGGCCGTCGGCATCGAACAGCACGCCCACGTTGGACAGCACCAGCAGCACGCGCTCGGCGCATTTCTCGCCGGCCCGCCGGCGCTGCCCGTCCTTGACCGCCAGCCGGTCGAGCGCCTGTTCGAATCGTCCGAGCAGATTGCCGATGGCCGGACGCGGCTCGGCGGCGAGCTCAGGATCGATGACGCCGGTCAGCACCTCGACCACGTTCGACACATCGCAGAGGTAGTTGAGGCTGATGAGACCGGTACGCCAGTGGCACTTGCGGCCGCGCGTCGGCGCGAGCAGGTCTTGCAGCGGCATCAGCAGCGCCTCGGGCCGATGCAGCACCAGCTGGTCGAACATGCTGCCCCGGCCGCTGCCGCGCGGAAACGGCAGCAGCAGCAGGCGCCGGCCGTCGTTGCGCTGAAAGCCGGCATGGCTGCGCAGGCTGTCGGCGAGCCGGTGCCAGCGCGGATCGTCCACGGCAATGGCGGCGGTCGGGGCCGACTCCACGGCGCGGAAGTGCATCCGCTCCGGGAGCCCGGCCTGCGACTGCCCTGCCGCGCATGCGGCGAGTGCCGGCGCCATGTGGCAGTACACCGCGGGCTCGCGGTCGCCGGCCGCGATCGGCGCGCGCGTGGCGACCGGATCGGCCGGCCTGAGGGTGCGCCGGGCCCAGGTGGACATGAACCGGGCTTCGGTGACGAGACGGGCGCAGAGAAAGCCGCTCACCACCGAGGAGCTGATCTCGTTGAGCAGCAGCATGAGTTCGCTCGTGCAGTCGCGCGCCTCCTGCGGCCGGTCGATGCACAGATCGACGATGGCATTGAACAGCCGGCATTCGGCGTCGATGGCATGGGCTTCCGAGCCCGGCCGGTCGGTGGGCTGACCGTCCATGTGGCGGGGCGCCCGCAGCGTGAACTTGTCGCGCGTCAGCAGGGGCAGCGGCCCGCTGTCCGCCTTCCACCGCATGAGCGCCTCGAGATGCTTGCGCACCCGCTTGAGCTGGTCGGTGAACTGGCAGAGCCAGCTTTCCTTGCCGGCGTTGGCCGGATCGTCGACCTGCGGGCTGTCATGGCCGTAGTGGATGGTGTGGATGCCGTAGCGCACCAGCGCATCGATCTTGTCGCTGACCAGCTCGCTCGGCTGCAGGGCCGCGGGCATCAGCGCCACGCCCAGCCGGTCGGTGCGGCGTGGCGCAAAGCTCATGAACTCGCGCAGCGGCCGCAGCACGTCGTCCTCCGAGATGCCGGAGCCGATGTAGAGCAGGGGATTGGCGCCGAACAGCGTGCGGATGGCGTTGTCGAGCAGATCGCGGCGCTGAGAAGGCCGCAGATAGCGCTCCTGGTAGTCGCGCTCGGACGCGATGATGGTTCGCGGCTCGTCGATGGCGCCGTGCAGGTGCATCACCATCGCATGCCGGCGCCGGCCTTCGAGCGCGAAGGCGACGGCGCGCCCGGTGTGCTCGGGCGCAAGGCTGAAGCTGTCGTAATGCCGGTCGATCGCATCCTCGGTGGCGTCGGCGGGCGTGCCGGCAGCTGGCCGATTCCAGGCGGCGATGCTGAGCGCGCGTTCGATTTCGAGGTCGTAGTTGGTGGTGGCGAAGCGCCGGATCTGCATGTCGTGCAGCAGTTGCGCGATGGCGGAATCGGCGCGGTTGGAATGCAGCTCGTCGACGGTCCGGGGCTCGGTGTCGGCCTGGCCGGCGATCACGCGCAGCAGGTGCCGGCGCGCCGGCAGCGGCCCTGGCGGCAGCGCGCCGACGCTGGCCTGCAACGGCGCTTGCAAGCCCTTGCTGCCCAGCCGCTTCCAGGCGGCTGCCAGTGCGTTGTCGCGATGCGTGCTGTCCTTCAGCAGCCGGTCGTAGATCTCGGCCAGCGACCGGACCTCCCTTGGGTTGCGCTTGTGCAGCGTTTTTTCGCCCTGGACCGCCAGATCGAGAATGTCGGCGCAGAGCTGGAGCAGCAGCAGCGGCCGCTTGCGCGCATGTTCGGGCAGCGGGTCGGGCGGCTGGCGCTTGCCGTCGCGCGGGCCGATCACGCCGAGGTCGTGCTCCAGCGTGCGCAGCCGCGAGCCGATGCGCGCATGCGTCTGCTCCAGCCCGAGATAGCGCTCCGGGTCGATCCTGGCCACTTCCACCAGCGTCTGGCGCACGAGATCGATCCACGAGATGCGGCCATAGGCCATCGACACGCCGGCCCCCAGAAACGCCACCAGCCGTCCGTTGATCGCGGCGCGCGCGACGATTTCGCGGCCGTGGCGCTCGATGACGACCGGATTGAGCGCGTCGTAGACCTCGTGATCGAGATAGGGCCAGGTCACCTGCGCTTCGCGGTCAAGCGGCGCGCGGGCGGTCTCGACGGGCTTCGTCATGGCGAATCCTCGGGCGCGGCAGGGAGGGGAGCGTCGACGGCGGACGCCGAACAGGCCGGGATCGCGCCTGCAAACGACTATGCCGGCGCTGCTGCACTGCGGCAGCCCGGATGTTTCTGGCCGCCCGGGTTCGCACGCTGCGGGAAGTCCCGCAGCGCGGGACGTCATCCGAGGGCAGGCTCCTTGCTAAATCCCGCACCCGGCAGCCGCATCCGCGCGCGCCGCCATCCGGGGAGCGACATGGAATTGACCGTTTACGACGAGGCCGCCGTCCGCGCCAGGCTGGCGGCCGAGCTGCCGCACTGGACCTACGAAGACGGCTGGATCCGCCGTAAGTACCGTACCGAAGGCTGGAAGGGCACGCTGATGGTGGTGAACACCGTCGGCCATCTGGCCGAGGCGGCCTGGCATCACCCCGATCTGGCGGTGAGCTATGCCTTCGTGATCGTCAAGCTGGTCACGCACTCGCACAAGGGCGTCACCGAGCGCGACTTCGCGCTGGCCCGCAAGATCGAGGAGGTCGTGCTGTGGCAGCCCGGCCTCGACGGCGGCGCGCTCGAAGGCACGCCGGCCGACCAACGTTTCCGATATCTCAAGTACGACGCCGCATGAACGCACTGCTCGACCTCACCACGCGCATGGCGCAGGCCTATGCGCAACCCGAACGACGCCCGCTCGCCAGCGCTCCGGCCGCTGCCGACTGGCCGCTGCCGGCCGCGCGGCCGGCCCAGGTGCGCGCCAGTGCGCCGGGCCGGCTGCATCTGGGCTTCCTCGATCCGACGGCGACGCTCGGCCGGCGCTTCGGCAGCATCGGTCTGGTCATCGACGGCTTCGCGACCGAACTCACGCTTGCGCGCGGGGTCAGCGACAGCTTCAGCGCCGATGACGAAGCGGCACGGCGCGAACTGTCGCGGGCTGAACAGGTTGTAACGCGCCTTCGTACTGTCACGGGCGCGACCGCGCCGCTCGCGCTGCGGCTCCATCAGGTCTTGCCCGCACATGCGGGCTTCGGCTCGGGCACGCAGCTGGCGCTTGCCATCGGTCATGCGTTTGCGCGCTTGCAGGGACTTTCCCTGAGCACGACGCAGATCGCCGGACTGCTCGGCCGCGCGCAACGCTCGGGCGTGGGCGTGGCCGGCTTCGATCAGGGCGGCTTTCTGGTCGATGGCGGCCATGCCGCGTCGGCCGCCGCGGGCGCGCGCGCCGATGCCGCGCCGCCGATCCTGGCGCGCGCCGCCTTCCCCGAGGACTGGGCGGTGATCCTGGTGCTCGACGACTGCGGCCCCGGCTTGCACGGCGAGGCTGAGAAACAGGCCATCGCCACGCTGCCGCCCTTCGGCCGGGCCCAGGCGGCGGATGTCTGCCATCAGGTGCTGATGCGGGTGCTGCCGGGCCTGCTCACGCGCGACTTCGGCGCCTTTGCCGACGGCATCACCGCCGTGCAAAGAGCCATCGGCGAGCACTTCGCGCCGGCCCAGGGCGGCAGCATGTTCACCAGTGCGCGGGTGGCGCGCGCGGTCGAATGGATCGCCACGCGCACCCGCGCCGGCATCGGCCAGAGCAGCTGGGGCCCGACCGGTTTCGCCTTCGTGGAAACCCGCGCCGAGGCCGAAGCCGTGACCGCCGAAGCGCGTGCGGCGGGCCTGATACCGGCCGGTGTTCAGGTCCGGATCGTGCAAGGGCGCAATACCGGCGCCCGTATCGCGGCCTGACTCCGCGAGCCAGCGGCGCCGTTTCATCAGACCGATGCGGGCCGCATGCACGGCACCGCGCCAGCCAAGAGGGACGCCACGTGGAACGCCGCTTCATTCTTCACATGCTCACGCCGGGACGGCAGATGAGCCCCTTCGACGTCAACATGGCCGTCGATGCCGGCTACGAGGTCGTCGTGCCGTATTGCGAGGTGGAAACCGCGCAGGTTCGCGGCCTGGTGCAGGACGCGATCTTTTCGCGCGGGCCCAAGGGCGTGGCCCGGACCGGCGTGTTCATCGGCGGGCGCGACGTGGTCGAGGCGGTCGACATGCTCGACGCTGCACGCGCTGCCATGGTTCCGCCGTTCGAGGTGTCGGTCTTCGCCGATCCGAGCGGCTCGTTCACCACCGCCGCCGCCATGGTCGCGGCCACCGAGCGCCAGCTGCGCAAGGCGCACGGCACCGACTTTGCGGGCAAGCGGGTGCTGGTCGCGGGCGGCACCGGGCCGGTCGGCCGCATCGTCGCGCTGCTGTGCGAGCAGCTCGGTGCAAAGGTTTTCATCGCCAGCCATCGCGGCGCCGCCCATGCGGCCGAAAGCGCCGATGCGACCAATGCGCGCTTTGGCGGCACGGTGCAGGGCGCCGACGCTTCCACCGTCGAGGCGCGGCGCGAGCAGCTGGCCCAGAGCGAGGTGGTGCTGGCCTGCGCCGCCGCCGGCGTGCAGGTGGTCACGGCCGACGATCTGGCCGCTGCCGGCAGCAAGCTGCTGGTGGCCGCCGACGTGAATGCCGTGCCGCCCGAAGGCGTGGCCGGCGTGGGCGTGATGGACGACGGCAAGCCGGTGCCCGGCACGCGCGCGGTCGGCATCGGCGCGCTGGCCATCGGCAACGTCAAGTACGGCACCCAGAACGGCCTGTTCGTGCGCATGCGCGAGGCCGGCAAGCCGCAGTACCTGAGCTTTCCCGAGGCGCTGGCGCTGGCGCGCGAACTCGTCGCCGCCAAGGCCTGACCGGCGGCGTGACCCAGTCGGGGAGGGGAAAGATGATTGCGGTAGCGGGATTGTCGGCGCGTCTGCTGGCCGAGTCGGGCCGGGGCGCGGGCATTCCGGTGCTGGCGCTCGACTTGTTCGGCGACCGCGACACGCTGCGCGCATCGCGGCGCTGGCAGGGCATTGGCGATGCCGCCGGCATGCGCATCTCGCCGCAGGCGCTGGTCGCGGCGCTCAAGGCCGGCCGGCGCGATGGCGGGCTGGCCGGCTGGGTGCCGGGCGGTGGTTTCGAGGCCGAGCCGGCGCTCATCGAGCGCGGTGCGGCGGCGGCCACGCTGATCGGCAATCCGGGCTGGGTCTGGCGCCGCGTCAAGACGCCGTCGATCTTCTTCGTGCGGCTGAGCGCGCTGGGCATTCCGCATCCGGAAACCCGCGCCGACCGGCCGCCCGAGACGGCGGGCTGGCTGCGCAAATGCGCGAGCGGCACCGGCGGCTGGCATGTACAGCCGCTCGACGCGGTGGTCGATGCCGGCGCCTGCGACTGCTTTCATCAGCGCGTCGTGCCCGGCGTGCCGATGTCGGCGCTGTTCCTGGCCAACGGCAGCGAGGTGCGCATCGTCGGCTTCAACCGCCAGCTGGTCGGTCCCTGCGGCGACCGGCCCTTCGTGTATCGCGGCGTGATCGGCCCGGTGGCGCTGCCGGCGCGGCTGGCGGCGCGCATCGGCGATGCGCTGCGCGCGCTGGTCGGCGAGTTCGGGCTGGTCGGCCTCAACAGCCTCGACTTCATGGCCAACGGCGACGACTTCTCGGTACTCGAGATCAACCCGCGGCCCTCGGCCAGCATGGCGCTGCATGACGACGCCGTGCCCGGCGGGCTGCTGCAGGCGCATGTCGAGGCCTGCCGCGCGCGCCGGCTGCCGCCGCTGGCGCTCGCGCCGCGCGACCGCACCGCCATCCGTGGCTGCGAGACCGTGTTCGCGCAGCGCGCGCTGACGCTCGACGAGCCGGCCATCGTCTGGCTGGAGCGGCGCGGCTGGTGCCATGACATCCCGGCCGGCGCGGCCACGCTGCTGCCCGACCAGCCGATCTGCACCGTCAGCGCCGATGCGCCCGATGCCGACACGGTGGCGGGCCTGCTCGCCATCCGCCGCGACGCGGTGCTGAAAACGCTCAACAATTTTTCGGAGCATTCCCATGTCTGATTCCCTCGCCGCCTTTGCCGGCGCGACCAGCAGCGTCAACGCCAATGCGGTGGCCCATGTGCAAGACCTGATCGACCGCGCCGACGATCTCGGCATCGAGGTCGACACGCTCGACAACGGCGTCACCGTGGTCGACGCCGGCATCGATGTGCGCGGCAGTGTCGAGGCCGGGCTCATCGTCGGCCGCATCTGCATGGGCGGGCTCGGCAGCGTCGAGCTGACCGCGCGCGCCGAGCACGGCTGGCCGAGCTGGCTGGAAGTGGCGAGCAGCCAGCCGGTGCTGGCCTGCCTGGCCAGCCAGTACGCGGGCTGGAGCCTGTCGGCCAGCAAGGAGGAGGGCGGCGGGCGCAAGTTCTTTGCGCTCGGCTCGGGCCCGGCGCGCGCGCTGGCGGCCAAGGAGCCGCTGTTCGGCGAGCTGGGCTACCGCGACGAAGTGGGGCCGAGCGCCATCGTGCTGGAGGTGGATCGCCGGCCGCCGCCGATCATCGTCGACAAGCTGCTGCGCGACTGCGGTCTGGCGCCCGAGCAGCTCACCGTGATTCTCACGCCCACGACCAGTCTCGCCGGCACCACCCAGGTGGTGGCGCGGGTGCTGGAGGTGGCGCTGCACAAGGCGCATGTGCTGGGCTTTCCGCTCGACCTGATCGTCGAGGGCAATGCGAGCGCGCCGCTGCCGCCGCCGAGCCGCGACGGCGTCGAGGCGATGGGTCGCACCAACGACGCCATCCTCTACGGCGGCCGGGTGCATCTCACCGTGGGCGCTGACGACACCGCCGCGCGCGATCTGGCGCGCCAGTTGCCGTCGCTCAATTCGCGCGATTACGGCCGCTCCTTCGCCGAGGTGTTCAAGGCGGTGGAGTTCGATTTCTACAAGATCGATGGCGCGCTGTTCGCGCCGGCCGAGGTCTGGGTCAGCAGCCTGGAAAGCGGTCGCACCTGGCATGCCGGCCGGCTCGACATGAACCTGCTTGGCGCGCTCTGGCTGGCGGAGGGCTGATGACTTTAGCGGGCAATCAGGGCGCCGGCCTGCGCGTCGCGATCATGACCGACGAGACCGGCTGGCACACGGCCAAGCTGCAGAAGGCGCTGCGCGCGCGTGGCCATGAAGGCCGCTGCGTCGATCTGGCCGATTGCCGCATCGACACCACGCGCAGCGCGCACGGGCTGGTGATTCCGGGCTTTGGCCGCGAGCTGCCCGATGCGGTGCTGGTGCGCGGCATTGCCGGCGGCAGCTTCGAGGCGGTGACGACGCGGCTCGGCTTCCTGCATGCGCTGGTCGCGCTCGGCGTGCCGGTCTACAACGATCCGCGCGCCATCGAGCGCGCCGTGGACAAGGCCGCGACCAGCCTGCTGCTGCATCAGGCCGCGATCCCCACGCCGCCGACCTGGGTGACCGAATCGCCGGCCGAAGCCCAGCGCGTGGTGATGCGCGAAAGCGCGGCCGGGCATGCGGTGGTGGTCAAGCCGCTGTTCGGTTCGCAGGGCAAGGGCATCGAGCTGGTCGGGCTGGTCGACGGCGTGCACCGGCCGCTGCCCGATCTGGCGGGCTTCGGCCGGCTGGCGTACTTGCAGCGCTATGTGCCGCAGGCGCGCGTGCCGGGCCACGACTGGCGCGTGCTGGTGGTCGGCGGCAAGGCCGTCACCGCGATGAAGCGCGTGAGCGAGCACTGGATCCACAACATCGCGCGCGGCGCCCGGTGCGAGCGCTGCGAACTCACGCCGGCGCTGGCCGTGCTGGCCGAACGCGCGAGCGCCGCGCTCGGCCTCGATTACGCGGGCGTCGACATCGTGCCGTCGGCGGTCGCGGGCGGGCTTCAGGTCATCGAGGTGAACGGCGTGGCGGCCTGGCGCGGCCTGCAGCGCGTGACCGGCTTCGACATCGGCCAGTGCCTGGTCGACGATCTGCTCGACCGCCGGCTCGGCGGGCTGGCCGGCGCGCGCTACGCGACCGGCGCCGGCGCATGAATCCGACGCTGCGGCGCGCCTTCCTGTTTGCCTGCGCGCTCGACGTGGCCGTGGCCAAGCCGGGCAATGTCAGCATCGGGTCGCCCGGCCATGACATGGATGCGCGCATGTTCATCGACAGCGCGCGCGCCGCGCTGCCGGGGCTGCTCAAGCCGGGCGCGCCGGTCGGCGAGCGCATCGAGGCGGCGGTGCGCGCCACGCGTGCGGCGGTCGGCTGCAACACCAATCTGGGCATCCTGCTGCTGTGCGCGCCGATCGCGCTGGCGGTCGAGCGCTGGCAGCCGCCGGCCGGCCCCGAGCCCGACGACGGCCTCATCCCCGACTCGCTGGCCAATGAACTCGACGCGGTTCTGGCCGGTCTGACCGTGGCCGATGCGAGCGCGGCCTACCGCGCCATCGCCCACGCCAATCCCGGCGGTCTGGGCGATGCGCCCGAGCAGAGCGTGCATGCCGAGCCGAGCGTGACCCTGCTCGCGGCCATGCGGCTGGCGGCCGACCGCGACCTGATCGCGGCCCAGTACGCCAACGGTTACACCCAGGTCCGGGGGAGTGCCAACCGCTTTGCCGACGGCCGGCCGGAAGACGCGATGCTCGCCGTCTTCATGGGGCTGCTTGCGCGTTTTCCCGATTCACACATTGCACGCAAGCGCGGAACAGTCGCGGCTCAGATTGTCACGGACGCCGCCGCCGGGCTCTGGCTGCCCGAAAGCCGGCTGCCGTCGTCACGACCGGCATCGGCTCTCGCGGAGTGGGATGCAAAGCTCAAACGCATCGGTATCAACCCCGGAACCACGGCCGATTTGAGCGTTGCAAGCGCTTTCATGGCCGCTTGCGTCGATGCTGCACTGCCCACACGGGTTGGCAGCGATGTCACGGCGCTCATTGGCATGGAAAGTGATTCATGAAGCCTCGACACCGGAATCGTCCGGTGCACCCATAACCAGTAACGGAGATAGCGCATGGCCAAGATCGATCGCATGCTGATTGGTGAATCCCTCGTCGGCGAAGGCAACGAAGTTGCCCACATCGACCTGCTCATCGGACCGCGTGGCAGTGCCGCCGAAACCGCGTTCGCCAACGCCCTGGTCAACAACAAGGACGGCTTCACGTCGCTGCTCGCCGTGGTTGCCCCCAACCTCGTCACCAAGCCCGCGACCGTGATGTTCAACAAGGTCACCATCAAGGGCGCCAAGCAGGCGGTCCAGATGTTCGGCCCGGCCCAGCGCGGCGTCGCGCTGGCGGTTGCCGACAGCGTCGAAGACGGCACCATCCCCGTCGAGGAAGCCGACGACCTGTTCATCAGCGTCGGCGTGTTCATCCACTGGCTTGCCGAAGACGACAAGAAGATCCAGGAATACAACTACCAGGCCACGCGCGAATCCATCAAGCGCGCGGTCAACCGCGAACCCAAGGCGGCCGACGTGGTCGCCAAGAAGGGCAGCTCGCCGCACCCGTTTGCCGCTGCCTGAGCTTGAGCCTGACGCAAGCGGTTGGCCCGGAAGCGGCCGCTTGCCGAAGGACGCAGGAAAAAAGGCCGCGCTCTCGGGCGCGGCCTTTTTTTGCGGCGGCGAGGCGTCGCGCCCCGCCGCTGTCAGCGGGTGCGGCCCGGGATCAGGCCGGCGCCGATCAGCGACAGCACCGAGCCATCGCCGCGCGCAGCCGCCACCGGCGCACGTTCGGCCGGCTGGCTGCGCTCGATGATGACGCCGACCGCTTCCACATCGTCGAACTTGCGCGGCTTGGCCACGCCCACACGGACCCAGCGCGCGCCGAAGTCGACCAGCAGGATTTGCGCGACCCGTTCGGCCAGTGCTTCGAGCAGCTGAAACCGGTGCTCACGCAGCAGGTCCAACAGCACCGAACGCACGACGCTGTAGTCGATGGTGTCGCCGATGCGGTCGGTGTCGCAGGCAAGCGCGCGGGCGACGCCGGCGGCAATGTCGATGCGCACCGGCTGGGTACGATGAAGTTCGTCGTCGTGGATGCCGATGACGGTCTCCCCGGTAAAACCCTCGATGTAGACGATGTCGAGTGGGCCGTTGGCACTGGCGCCGGGCAAGGCCGGATTGACGCTGGCGTCGGCGCGCAGGCTGGCGAGATTGGGCATGTTTGGCTTCTCCGAATACGCATCTGCACTAGCTGTGCGGATGTGAGAAATCACGCAACATCCGCGCCACTGAGACTTGAACCGCCGGCTCGCAAACTGGCTGCCGGCGCAGTGAAGGAGGCAGGTCGATGAGCATTTCCTGGCAGGCGGCCGATGGCCATGCCCACCATATTCTCGATGTCGTGAGCCGGGGCGGCGACAACGCCACGAGCGATTTCGTCATCAGTTCCTGGACCCGCTGCGTCAACGAGTACCGGCTGGACCCGGCCCGTCCGCGCTCGCCCGAGGTGCTCGAAACGGCGGCCTTCACCGAGCGGCTGGAGCGCTCCGGCGATCTGGTGCAGTGCTCGCGGCTGGAGATGGCCACGCTGTACCAGCAGCTGTCCGAGCCCGAGGCGGCGGTGGTGCTGGTCGATGCCGACGGGCTGATCCTGCACATGGTGTCGTCGCCACAGTTCGCGCGCGACGGCAGCGCGATCGGCTTTCGCAAGGGCGCGCTGTGGTCCGAGGATCAGGTCGGCACCAACGGCATGGGCACCTGTCTGGTGGCGCGCGCGCCGCTGGCGATCCGCCAGGACGAGCATTTCTTTGCTCCCTACACCGAGCTCACCTGCGCCGCCGTGCCGGTGTTCGACCACAACGGCCGGTTCGCGGCGGTACTCGACGTGACCAGCCGGTCGCGCCATCACCAGCAGCATTCGCTGGCGCTGCTGAGCATTACCGCGCAGACCATCGAGAACCGGCTCATCGAGCGTGGCCATCGCGACGCCTATCCGATCCACTTTCATGTGCGGCCCGAGTTCGTCAACAGCGCCAACGGCGGCAAGCTGGTGGTCGGCGACGACGGCCGGATCCGCGCCGCCAACCGCGCCTCGCTCGGGCTGCTCGGCGTGAACAGCGTCGACGCGTTGTGTGGCAGGCGGCTCGACGAAGTGTTCCAGGCCACGCTCGACGATCTGCTGCGCGCGAGTGTGGAAAGCTCCTTCCATCCGGTGCCGGTCATGCGCATGAACGCGACCACGCCGGTTCATGCGGTGGCGCAGCGGCCGGCATCGCGGGTGCAGGCGCCGGCGGTGCGGGCGCTGCAACGCGGCGTCGAGCCCACGCCGGTGGCGCGCGGCGCGATTCCGTCGGCCAGCGCCGGCATGGCGGCCGGCGGCATCGCGGTGGCGGGCAGCGCGCTCGCCGGCCATGCCCATCCGGTGCCGATGCAGGGCGTGGAGGCGGCCCGGGCCACCGGGCACACGGTGGTCGAGTACGGCGAGCCGCGGCTGGCGGCCCAGCGCGCAATGGCGCGGCGGGCCATCGCGCGCGGCATTCCGGTGCTGCTGCATGGCGAGACTGGCGCCGGCAAGGAGGTGTTTGCGCGTGCCATCCATGAGGACAGCCCCTGCGCCCACGGACCGCTGGTGGCGATCAACTGCGCCTCGCTGCCCGAGACGCTGATCGAAAGCGAACTGTTCGGCTACAGCACCGGCGCCTTCACCGGCGCCCAGCGCGGCGGCCGGCGCGGCCGCATCGTGCAGGCCAACGGCGGCACGCTCTTCCTCGACGAGATCGGCGACATGCCGCTGGCGCTGCAAGCCCGGCTGCTGCGGGTGCTCGACGAGCGTCAGGTCACGCCGCTCGGCGGCGAGGATCCGATCCGCGTCGAGTTCCAGCTGGTGAGCGCGAGCCACCGCCATCTGCCCGATCTGGTCCGGCGCGGCCTGTTCCGCGAAGACCTGTTCTATCGCCTGTGTGGCGTGGAAGTGGAACTGCCGCCGCTGCGCGACCGTGCCGACAAGGCCGAGCTGGTGCGCCGCCTGCTCGCGCTCGAAGGCGCCGAAATGCGCCTGACGCCCGAGGCCGAGGCAATGGTGCTGCGCCACCCCTGGCCGGGCAATGTGCGCCAGCTGCGTCACGTTCTGCGCACCGCCGCCGCGCTTGCCGACGACGGCCACATCGGCCCCGAGCACATGCCCACGCTCGGCATGGCGCCGCTGTCGCTGCCGGCCACGCTGCCGCCGGCGGCCGGATCGATGCGCGGCATGTACGGCGACGCCGGCCACGAACCGACGCGCGAGCCGGCGCTGCGCGAACCGGCCTTCGTCACGCTCGATGAAGCCGACCGGCCGCTCACGCCGCGCGACGAGCTGCTGCGGGCACTGGAGTTGCATCGCTGGAACATCAGCGCCGTGGCCAAGCACCTCAACATCAGCCGCAACACGCTCTACCGCCGCATGCGCTCGGCCCAGATACCCTTGCAGGCCGAGCCCGAGTGACGGGCGAGCGCGGCCCGCAGCGCCGGCACGGCGCGCGGGCCTGAACCCGGGGGCCGCTCGCGGCGCCGGCATCCCGGGCACCACACCAACTCCCTCCAGCGAGGCCGCCGTCCATCGTGCAGTTCGATCCCGATTACTCAGAAGACAGCCCGTCGCCGGTCGGCGCGGGCGACGGCGAAGGCCGCATTGCCTGGTGCATCACCGGCTCCGGCCACTACCTCAACGAGTCGCTCGCGCTTTGCGAACGGCTGCCCGACGTCGATGTGTACATCTCGGCCGCCGGCGAGGAAGTGCTGGCCATGTACGGCCTGCCGCTCGAAACCCTGCGTCAGCGCGGCCTGCGCCTGTTCCGCGACAAGACCGCCAGCGCCATCCCCGTCGGCCTGCTCTACGAGCGCGTCTATCACACGGTCATCATCGCGCCGGCCACCAGCAACACCGTGGCCAAGTGCGCGCTCGGCATTGCCGACACGCTGCCGACCAACCTGTTCGCGCAGGCCGGCAAGCGCGCCATCCCGAGCCTGGTGTTTGCCTGCGACACCGAGCCGGTGGTGGTGACCAAAAGCCCGACCGAATGGTTCGAGGTGCGTCCGCGCGCCATCGATCTGGCGCATGCCGAGGCGCTGCGGCGCTTCGAGTACTGCACGGTCGTCGGCACGGTTGAGCAACTCGAAGCCGCGCTCGCGCAGCGGCTGGCCGAACTCGGGCTCGCATGGAACATCTCGTCTTCCTGACCGGGCGGCTGGCCGAGCCGGCGCTGCGCCGCGTGCTGGCCTCGCTGCAACCGCCAAGCTTCACCTGGGAAGTGCGCGAAATCGGCCTGCAAGTGGCGGCGCTGATGACGGCCGACATGGTCAGGCGCCGCGTGCCCGCGCCCATCGAGGCCAGCCGGCTGATCCTGCCCGGCCGCTGCCGCGGCGACATCGACATGCTGGCGGCGCACTACGGCATTCCGGTCGAGCGCGGGCCGGAGGACCTCAAGGACATCCCGCAGCATTTCAAGCATGCGGCGCGGGCCACCGACCTGAGCCGCTATCACACGCGGATCTTTGCCGAGATCGTCGATGCGCCGCGCCTGGGCGTGGCCGAGATCGTCGAGCGCGCGCGGCTGCATGCACGCGACGGCGCCGACGTGATCGACCTCGGCTGCCTGCCGTCGACCGACTTCCCGCATCTGGAAGACGCGGTGCGCGCGCTGAAGGCCGCCGGCCTCGCGGTCAGCGTCGATTCGCTCGACGCCCAGGAGCTGCTGCGCGGCGGCCGCGCCGGCGCCGACTATCTGCTCAGCCTGACCGTCGACAACCTGTGGATCGCCGACGAGGTGGCCTCGACGCCGGTGCTCATTCCGCGCGAGCCGAGCGATACCGCCTCGCTGCATGCCGCCATCGAGGCGATGCGCGCCAGGGGCCGCGACTTTCTCGCCGACCCGATCCTCGACCCGCTTCCGTTCGGCTTCACGCGCTCGGTCACGCGCTATCAGGCGCTGCGCGACGCCTATCCCGACGTGAAAATCATGATGGGCGTCGGCAACGTCACCGAGCTGACCGAGGCCGACACCAGCGGCATCAACGCCGTGCTGTTCGGCATCTGCGCCGAGCTGGAGATTGCCGCCGTGCTGACCACGCAGGTCAGCGGCCATGCGCGCCGCGCGATCCGCGAAGCCGACGTGGCGCGCCGGCTGATGTTTGCCGCCTGGACGCAGAGCCGCCTGCCCAAGGGCATCACCGACCAGCTGCTGACCACCCACGCCAAGCGCCCGTTTCCGGACACGGCGGAGGAAATCGCCGTCACCGCGAAGTCGGTGCGCGATCCCAACTTTCGCGTGCAGGTGGCCGAGAACGGCGTGCATGTCTACAACCGCGACGGCCATCGCATCGCGGCCGACGCCTTCGCGCACTGGCCCGACCTCAAGCTCGAAGGCGACGGCGCGCATGCCTTCTACATGGGCGTCGAGCTGGCGCGCGCCGAGATCGCCTGGCAACTGGGCAAGCGCTATGTGCAGGACCAGCCGCTGCGCTGGGGCTGCGCCGTCGATGCGCCGGGCGACAATCTGGACGCCTGGTGTGCGCCCGGCAGCACGCTCAAATCCGCCCCCGAATCGCAGGAGCCCTGATTGCCCTACATCCACGAAGTCGTCATCACCACGGTCGATGGAGACGGCCTGCCGCATGTGGCGCCGATGGGCGCGCGGCTCGAAGGCCGCGAAGTGGTGATCGCGCCGTTCCGGCCCTCGGTCACGCTCGACAACATCCTGGCCACGCGCTGCGCCGTGCTCAACGTGGTGACCGATGTGCGCGTGTTTGCCGGCTGCGTCACCGGCCGGCGCAGCTGGCCCACGCTGGCCACCGAGCAGATCGCCGGCGTGCGGCTGGAGGCCGCGATCGCGCACAGCGAGCTGATCCTGGTCGCGGCGAGCGACGACGCGCAGCGGCCCGAGCTGAGGCTGAGCCGCCGGCATGACGCCACCCATGCCGACTTCGCCGGTTTCAACCGGGCCCAGGCCGCGGTGATCGAGGGCGCGGTGCTGGTCAGCCGGCTGCATCTGCTGCCGGCCGAGCGCATCGATGCCGAGCTGGCGTACTTGCAGATCGCCATCGACCGCACCGCCGGGCCGAGCGAGGCCGAGGCCTGGCAATGGCTGCTCGATGCGGTGGCGGCCTTTCGCGCCGCCGCGCCCCTGGTCCGGGAGGCGTGATGCGCATCCTGGTCAGCGTGCGTGATGTGGCCGAGGCGCGGCTGGCGGCCGCCGCCGGCGTCGACTTCATCGATTGCAAGGAGCCGGCGCAGGGCGCGCTCGGCGGGCTCGATCCGGCGACCATCGCCGCCGTGGTGGCTGAGCTGCGCGCCGCCGGCGCCGGTCACACCCTGGTCAGCGCCACCGTCGGCGACTGGCCGGTCGAGGCGCTCGCCGCCGCGCTGGCGCAGGCGCGCGCGGTCGCTAGCTGCGGCGTCGATTACGTGAAGGTGGGGCTCTGGCCCGGCCCGGCCGGCGCCGACTGGCTTGCGGCCCTGGCGCGCGAGCCCTATGCGGTGGTGCCGGTGCTGATCGCCGATGCCGGCATCGATCTGGCGCTGGCCGAGCAGGCCGGCGCGCTCGGCTTTCCGGCCGTCATGGCCGATACCGCCGACAAGCGTGGCGGCAGCCTGGCGCAGCGGCTCGGGTCTGCCGGGTTGGCGGCCTTCGTCGCGGCGGTGGCGCGCGGCGCGGCCGGGCCGTCGGCGCGCTCGCCGGGCGCCGCGCGCGCGGACGCGGCGAGTGCGACGGCTGTCGGCACGCGCGTGCTGGTCGGCCTGGCCGGTGCGCTGCGCGCTGCCGAGCTGGCCGAGGTGGCGGCGGCCGGTGCCGATTTCGCTGGCTTTCGCAGCGCGGTCTGCGCTGGCGACCGTGCCGGCCAGCTCGATGCCGGCCGGCTGGCGCGACTGGTCGCGGCGGCGCGCGCCGAGCCGCTCGCGGCCTGAGCGGCAGCACCGCGCGCCGGGCCGGCGGGCGCGGTTTTCCGGTCGCCATTCCGGTTTGGCCAGTGCCTGCGTCGGATTCCGCCAATTCACCATCGCAATTGCGACGAGCCAATTGGCGGCAGTGCGACAATTGCCAAATCCGGGTTGCAAGACTGCCGCAGCTGTCGCATGCAGACAGCTTTCTGTCGTTTGCCGGCAATTCGGTAGCGGAATCGAATCGAGAATGGCCGGCGTCACATCCTGTCACGCCAACATTTCCCGGGAAATATGAAGACGATTTCGCGTTTCAAGCGCCGCGTGCTTTGCGGCGCAATGCTGGCGCTGCCGGCATTGCTGGCCGCCAATTCGGCTCAGGCCGAAACCCGCAGCATCAAGATCGGCTGGACCGCCTGGTCCGACGCCGAAGCCATCACCAATATCGCCAAGCTCGTGCTTGAGCAAAAGCTCGGCTACAAGGTCGAATTGGTGATGACCGACGTGGCGCTGCAATACCAGGGTGTGGCCAAGGGCCAGCTCGACGCCATGCTGATGGCCTGGCTGCCCAATACGCACAAGGCGTACATGGAAAAATTCGGCGCCGATCTGGTCGACCTGGGCGCGCTGTACGACAACGCCAAGCTCGGCTGGATCGTTCCCGATTACGTGCCGGCCTCGGTCAAGACCATTGCCGATCTGGCCAAGCCGGAATATGCAAGCAAGTTCGGCGGCAAGATCCAGGGCATCGACCAGGGCTCGGGCCTGATGCGGCTGTCGACCCAGACGGTCAAGGACTACGGCCTCGAAAGCAGCTACAAGCTGGTGTCGGCCTCGGATGCGGCGATGGTGCTTTCCATCGACAAGGCGGTGCGCAAGCAGGAATGGATCGTGGCCACGGCGTGGAATCCGCACTGGCTGTTTTCCAAATACAAGATGCGCTATCTCGAAGATCCGAAGAAATCGCTCGGCGGTGCCGAAGCGATTCATGCGCTGGGCCGCAAGGGCCTCGATGCAGATGAGCCGAAAGCCGCCGCATTCATCCGCAATCTCAAGATTTCGATTTCGGATCTGGAAACCGTGATGCTGAAGGCGAAGGAATCGTCGTATTCCGCCGAGGCGCAGAAATACATCGACAGCCATCCGCAGCTGGTCGACAGCTGGCTCAAGGATTCGCGCTAAGCCTTTTTCCTTCTCCCAAAGACAGACATGAAACTTCTGAAGAATGCCCTGATCGGGGCAGGGGCCGCCGCGTGCCTCGTCGGCGCAAATGGTGCGAATGCGCAATCGACCGTGACGCTTTACGGCTATCTCGATCTGGGGCTGGTCAAGACCAATGTCGGCGGCTGGAAAGTGGATCGCGGCTACAACAATTGGCTCGGCGTGAGGGGCAGCGAGGATCTGGGCGACGGACTTTCGACCACCTTCAATCTGCAAACCCGCTTCAATCCCGATACCGGCGCTTCGGAGCGCGCCAGCACGCTGTGGCAGGGCGAAAGCACGGTCGGCCTCAAGAGCACGAAGTACGGCGCGCTGCGCATCGGCCGGGCGCTGACGCCGCTGTGGCAGCAGGTGTGGAAGTTCGAGCCCTGGGCCAACAGCGGCTTCAATGGCTCGATGGCGGCATTCCAGACCGGCAGCTACACCAGCGACGGCGTGCAGGACGTGGCGCTGGGCTTTGCCAATTTCAGCCGCTTCAGCAACGCGGTGTTCTACGACTCGCCGACGGTCGCGGGCCTGAGCGGCCATGTGGCCAGCGAAGTGGAACGCCGCCCCGGCACCGCCGATCACGGCGCGAGCGGCACGCTGCAATACGGCATCGGCGGCTTTGCCAGCATGCTGGCCTGGGAGCGCAATTCGGCGCGCGACAACATCCGGCTGGCCGGCGCGTCTTATGACTTTGGCCCGACCAAGCTGATGGGCTCGTTCGCCGATGTGAATCTGCAGGCGGTCGGCAAGGAACGTTCATGGGTGGTCGCGGCGACGCAAACCCTGGGCGGCGCCAACGGCCTGCGCCTGGGCTATGGCCGCAACAACCGCACCGACGAGCACAAGGCCAGCCTGGGCCTGACGCACGACCTGTCGAAGCGCACCGGCCTGTACACCGACGTGTGGCGCAACTGGACCGCCAGCGCCACCACCGGCGTGGCGCTCGGCATCACGCACAGCTTCTGATGCCTGCGGGCCGGCGCCGCGATCGGTAGGTCATCGGTTAGGCGCGCGCCGGCACATTGGCTGCCATCGACCGGGTTGATCCGGCCGGTGGCGGCAAGGGCAGCGAATGCGCCCGTCGCTTCACCCGGCACGGGGCTTCGAGCCCGGTTCTTTCTCTTTGGGAGGAGTCGGGAATGAAGATCGAATTCAGGGTGAGCGGCGAGGTCGAGATCAATGCGCTGGCCAGCTCGGTGCTGGCGGCACTGGCCGACGTTGAGGCCAGCGTGACCGCGCATCCGGGGCTGCGCAGCGCGCTGCATGTGGGCACGCATCTCTATCACCTGGAGTTCCGCGAGCGTGAGCTGCTGGGCGTGTACTACACGCCCGAATGCATCGTGCGCTACTCGCTGCAACGCCCGGCCCATGTGTCCTGGAGCACGCTCGACGGCAATCTGCGCAGCGATGGCGACTTTCATGTGCGTTCGACGGCGCGCGGCTGCGCGGTGCGCTATGCGGTGTCCGAGGTGGTCGATCTGCCGCTGGTGCCGCCGCTGATCGCCGGCGCCCAGCTGCTCGGCCGGGTCGAGCTGGATCGGCAGCTGCGGTCGCTGCTCGCGGCGCTCGATGTCGAGTCGCATCCGCTGGCGGGTTTTCCGGCGCCGACGCTGCGTGGCCGTCACGTCTGAGCGATCAGGCCTCGCGCTCGGTCTGTGCGGGCGCGCCGGCTGACGCTGGCGCCTCGGCGGGCCAGAGCGCCAGCGCCAGGCCGGCGGCAGCCACATGCGCGGGCAGGGCGGCATCGACGATGCCGGCGGTGCTCAGTCGTTGCGCAAGCTGGTGCGCGCTTGCCGCCGGTTCGGCGAGCGCGGTGGCGATGCCGTGCTTGACCAGCGCCAGCCGGTCGGCGCCAAGCTGACCGGCCAGCCAGGCGGCGAGGCTGTCGGCGCTGACTTCCCAGCGCGTGAGCGCATCGGGCCGCTCGCGCAGCGCGTCGCGGCCGCACCAGATCGGCAGCCGGCCGTCGGCCCAGGCGGCGGCGATGGCGGCGCAATCGGGCGCGACGGCGAGGCGGGCGGCTTGCGGCTCGGCGGTTGCGGCTTGCGGCGCGGCTTCGGTCTGCGGTCCGGCGCTGGCGCGCGGCAGGCCGGCCATCAGCCGCGCGGTCTGCTCCATCGCCAGCACGGCCATGTTGTGCGCACTCAGATCGTCGAAACGCCAGTGCGCCTGGGCATCGCGCACCGCGTCGGCAAAGCTGCCGCCGCCCGGCACGATGACCCAGCGCCGGCGCGCATCGGCGGCAGCCAGCCGGGCCAGCCGGTCGAGCCAGCCCGGCAGCATCGAGCTGGCGGCATCGCGGCACAGGCTGCCGCCCAGCTTCACCACGGTGATCGGCTTCATCGCCGCGCGCGCGCCTCGGCGCCGACGCTGCTGCCGAGCAGGGCCACGGCCACGCTCGGCGCGCAGACCCGGGCCCAGCGACTGCGCTGTTCATCCACCGCCGACAGCGGCCGATCGAGCCGGGCCATGCGCTCGAAGCCCAGCACATGCCGGCCGCCGGCCTGCGCCAGCCCCTCCACCAGAAAGCTGCCGCAGCCGGCCGCGACCAGCGGCGCCGAGGCCGGCAGCCCCGCCGCCGCCAGCACCCGGCCGAGGTTGAAGCGCAACTCGTCGACGAAGGCGCGGCGCCATTCGCGCGCAAAGCCGAGCCAGGCGTCCTCGCTGGCGTCGCGCGCATCCAGCCCGACCATGCGCGCGAGCCGGGCGCGCGTGGCTTCGGCAGTCTTGGCGCCGTTGTCGGCCGGCGCGTGCTGGTCGTGCTCGGGATCGAGCTCGCCGGTGAGCCGGAACACGTCGGCGCTGGTGGCGAAGAATTCATTCATCACATTGAGGTCGCGGCCGCCGAAGGCGATGCGGCGCGCCAGCGCGCACAGTGGCGTGCGCACCACGCCCAGATAGACCAGTTCGCCGCTGGCGAGGCGCGAGACATCGTCGCGGCCGGCGTCGTGGGCGCCGGCCAGCGCGGCGGGCGGCCGGCCGAGCGACAGCACCTTGCCGTCGCGCACCGCGATCAGGTCGGTGGTGGTGCTGCCGATGTCGACCAGCAGCGCATCGCGCAGATTGCGCGCCACCAGCTCGGCGCTGGCCAGCCAGTTGGCCGAGGCGACCGCATGCCAGTGCGCCTGGGCCTGGGCCGGCGCGATCCAGCGCTCGGGCCCGGCATAGAGCAGCAGGCCGGGGCCGAGCGCGGTCTGCATGTGGCTGGCGATGCCGACCACGCCGGCCTCGCGGTTGGCGAACAGGTCGGTCATCTCGCCGGTCATGGTGACCGCGTGCAGCGCATGGCGCGCGGCTGGCCAGCGCGCGAGCGTGGCCTCGATGGCGTGATCGAGATGGTCGAGCCCCTGCCAGAGCGGGCAGGGCCATTGCACGATGTCGACGATGCGGCCGTCGCGCGCGAGCGCGGCCTTGACATGGGCGCCGCCCACATCCCAGCCGACGACCGACTCACCGTCGTCGAGCATGTGGAGGGGCAGGGTGGCAAGCGGAGCGGTTGGCATGGCGGGCCGGGCGGAGGAAGAAGCCGACAGCATGCCGGCGGGCGCGGCGCGCAGCAGCTCAGTCATGGCGCCGGCCTGCGAATTCGAGCTCGTCCTCGGCATGGGCGGCGCGGTCGGCCAGCGGCGCGCGGCGCCGCGCATGGGCCTGGAGGATGGCGCCGGCCAGATTGCGCCGCAGCAGCCGCGACATGCCGGCATAGGCGCAGGTGACGCGCGGATTCACCTCGATGAGCACCGGCCGGCCGTCGGGCGTCAGTACCGCATCGATGCCGACAAAGCCGAACAGCCCGGGCAGCGCGGCGGCCGCCTGCGCGGCCAGCGCGGCGCAGGCCCGGCCGGCCGGCGAGTCGGGCGCGATGGCGTCGATTTCCACGCCGTCGAAATCGAGCGCGCCGTCGGCCGCCACCGAGATGTGCTGGCGATTGATGGCGAGCAGCTCGGCGCCGGCCTCGGTGACCAGCAGCGACAGGCTGATCGGCTCGCCCTCGACCCAGGCTTCGAGCGTGGCCGGCGTGGCGCGCGCGGCCAGATCGGCCTGGGCCGCCGCCAGCTCGGTGAACACGCGGGTATCGAGCGCGCCGGCGCCGTCGTTGGGCTTGACGATCCAGCGCCGGGCCGCGCGCAGCGCCTCGCTTGCGGGCTCGCCGGCCAGACAGCCGGCGGTGCTGGCAATGCCGCGCGCCGCCAGTTCGCGCGCCAGCCGGCGCTTGTCGGACACGCGCCGGATCGTGGCCGGCGCGCTGCCGGCCCAGCCCGCCTCGCCGACCGCCTCGGCCAGCGTGGCGAGCAGGCCGCCGGTCTCGGGCGCGACCAGCAGCGTGGCGTCATGCGCGCGCGCCTGGCGCGCCACGAACTCGACCGCGCCTTCGCCCGGACGCGGCGCCACATAGGTCACGCCCGCGAGCGGCCGGTCGAAGTGGTTGGCAACGTGGCGCGGCCGCGTGGCCACGCTGATGGCGAGGCCGGACAGGCTGGCAACATCGCCGGCCAGCGCATCGCGCATGTGCAGACCGAGCGGAATCAGCCGGTCCAGCTCGCCCGGCGTGGCGTCGGCATCGCAGCCGCCGCCGCTCACGAATTCATGGATGAACACCCGTTTGCAGAAGGCCATATGGAATTGATCCCTGTCGTCGACTTGATGGCCGGAGCCGTGGTGCGCGGCATGCGCGGCGACCGCGCGCGCTATCGGCCGATCGAATCGGCCCTGTGCGCCGGCAGCGATCCGGCGACGATGGCGGGCAAGCTCGTTTCGCATTGCGCCGCCACCACACTCTACGTGGCAGACCTCGACGCGATCATGCGGGCTTCACCCCAGTGGAGCGCGCTCGAAAGCCTGCTTGCCGCGCTGCCGCAAACCGTGCGGCTCTGGCTCGACGCCGGCTTTGCCGATGCCGATCGGGCCGCCGCCGTCATCGCCCGCCTTGCCGGCGCCGATGCCGCATTGCAGCAGCGCGTGATTCCCGTCTTCGGCACCGAATCGCTCGCCAGCCTGAGCGCCGCCGCCGACTGCCTCGCGCTGCCCGGTGCCGTGCTCTCGCTCGACCGCCGCGCCGGCCACGCGCTCGACCCGGCTGGGCTGCACGAGCGGCCCGAGCGCTGGCCCGAGCGCGTGATCGCCATGACGCTCGACCAGGTCGGCGCCGACGCCGGACCCGACCTGGCCGGGATTGCGCGGCTGCGTTCGCTCAAGCAGGGGCTGTGCCCGTATGGCGCCGGCAGCATCCGCCATGCCGCCGACCTGGATGCCGCCCGCGCGGCCGGCGCGGCGGGCTGGCTGGTGGCCTCGGCGCTGCACGACGGACGCATTCCGCCCGCGTGACACTCTGCCCCGCGCGCAACGCAGTGTGTCGCCGCCCGGCCGACGGACGGCGCGCGCGACGCTGCCGTCGATGGCCAGCGGCGCCCAGGCTCAGGGTTCCCGAGCAATGGCATATGCCTTGCGTTTGAGCCGCTCGCCATGACCAAAAACGCTATCGATTCCGCCTCCGACCGCGCTGCGCGCGACTGGACCTGTCCCTTCTGCTCGCTGCTCTGCGACGGGCTTGCGCTGGCGCCGGCCGACGCTGCCTGGACGCTGGAAGGCAGCGACTGTCCGCGCGCGCTTGCGGCGCTGCGGCATTTCGCGCCGGCTGCAAAGCCTTGCACGCCGGCCTGCCTCATCGACGGCCAGCCGGCCAGCCTCGATGCCGCCATCGCCGCCGCCGCCGAACGCCTCGCACGCTGGAAGCTGCCGCTCTACGGTGGCCTCGCCACCGACGTGGCCGGCGCGCGCGCGCTGTACCGGCTGCTCAACCGCAGCGGCGGCGTGGCCGACCATGCCAACGGCGAGGCGCTCGCGACCGGCCTGCGCGCGCTGCAGGATCGCGGCGCCTTCTACACCACGCTGGCCGAGATCAAGGCGCATGCCGATCTCATCGTCTGCCTCGGCACGCGGCCCGACGACCACTATCCCGAGTTCTTCGCGCGCTGCGGCGCCGACGCGCCGGGCGCTTTCGTCGAGACGCGCGAAGTAGTGGCGGTGGCGCTGCCGGCCGAGCAGGGCAGCGCGCCCATCGCGGCGCGTGGCGCCAGCATCGTGCCGGTCGCCACCGGCGCCGATCTGCATGCCACGGTCGCGGCGCTGACTGCGCTGTGCGCCGGCCGCAAGCTCGCGCGCCCGGCCGATCCGGCGCTCGCGGCCCTGGCCGAACGCCTGCGCGCCGCGCGCTACGCCGTGCTGGTCTGGGAGCCGGGCAGCGTCGCGCGCCACGGCTCGCTGGTGGCCGAGGCAGTGCTGCAATGCGTGGCCACGCTCAATGCCAAGGGCCGCGCGGCGGCCTTTGCGCTCGGCGGCAGCGAGGGCGGCTACACGGTGCAGCAGGCCTTCACCTGGATGTCGGGCCTGCCGCTGCGCACCGCGCTGCGCGCCGGCCGGCTCGATCACGATCCGCTGCGGCATGGCGGCAATCGCCTGCTCGCCGACGATGCGGTCGACGGCGTGCTCTGGGTCTCGTCCTTCGGCCCCACGCCGGCCTTGCCTGGCGCCGCCGCCGCGCCGGCCGTCATCGATACCCGCGCCACCGAGCCGCCCGATCCCGTGCCACCGCTGCCGGCCATCGTGCTCGGCCATCCGGCCCAGGCCGGCGCGCTCGCGGATCGGTCCGACTGCGTGTTCATCCCGGTCGCCACGCCGGGCATCGGCGCGCCCGGCCATCTGTTCCGCACCGAGGGCAGCGTGCTGATTCCGCTCGCGGCCATCGACGCCGACGGCCTGCCCACGGTCGCCGACGTGGCTGCGCGCATCGCGGCCGCCTTCCCGCAAACCACCGGAGCCGCAGCATGACCACCCTGCGCATCAAGGGCGGCAAGCTCTACGACCCCGCCAACCGCATCGACGGCGAAGTGCGCGACCTGTATGTGCGCGACGGCCGCATCGTGGCGCCCGACCCCAACGCCCGCATCACGCGCGAGATCGACGCGACCGGCATGGTCGTGATGGCCGGCGGCATCGACATGCACACCCACATCGGCGGCGGCAAGGTCAACCTCGCCCGCATGCTGCTGCCCGAGGATCACCGCGCCGGCAATGCCCGCGCCGCCGACGCCATCGGCGCCAGCGCGCCCGACTTTGCCGACGCGCTGGCCAGTTGCGGCACTTGCACGCCGGGCACGCTGGCCACCGGCTACCGCTATGTCGAGATGGGCTACACCAGCGCCTTCGAGCCGGCGATGGCGGCGCACAACGCGCGCCATGCCCACATGGAGATGGGCGATGTGCCCATCCTCGACCACGGCGCCTACGTGATGCTCGGCAACGACGACGTGTTCCTCAGCATGCTGGCCGAGGGCGAGGAGTTCGCGCGCATCCGCGACTACGTGGGCTGGAGCCTGAATGCGCACAAGGCCATGGGCGTGAAGGTGGTGAACCCGGGCGGCATCTCGGCCTTCAAGTTCAACCAGCGCAAGCTCGATGTGGACGAGGAGCATGCGCACTACCGCATCACGCCGCGCAATGTCGTGCACACGCTTGCACGCGCGATCCAGGAGCTGGGCGTCGCGCATCCGCTGCACATCCACGGCAGCAATCTGGGCGTGCCGGGCAACATCGCCAGCACGCTCGCCACCATCGAGGCGCTCGAAGGCCTGCCGGCCCATCTCACGCACATCCAGTTCCACAGCTACACCAAGGACGGGCCGAAGAAGTTCGGCTCCGGCGCGGCCCAGCTGATCGAGATGCTCAAGCGCCATCCGGCGGTGTCGATCGATGTGGGCCAGATCATGTTCGGCCAGACCGTCACCGCCTCGGGCGACACGATGCGGCAGTTTGCCAATGCCGGCGTGGCGCATCCGCGCAAATGGGTCGGCGCCGATCTTGAGTGCGACGCCGGCTGCGGCGTGGTGCCGTTCAAGTACCGCGAGCAGAGCTATGTGAATGCGCTGCAATGGGCCATCGGGCTGGAAATCTTCCTGACCATGGACGACCCGTGGCGCGTGGTGCTGACCACCGACCATCCCAATGGCGCGCCGTTCACCAGCTATCCGCATCTGATCCGGCTGCTGATGGATCGCAGCTTCCGCGACGAGCAGATTGCGCGGCTTGGCGCCGATGCCGCCGACGGGCTGGCGCTCAAGTCGATCGCGCGCGAATTCACGCTCTACGACATCGCGGTGATGACGCGCGCCGGCCCGGCCAAGCTGCTGGGCCTGACCGACCGCGGCCAGCTCGGCGAAGGCGCGGCGGCCGACATCGCCATCTACCGCGACGACGCCAACCGCGAAGCCATGTTCACCAGCCCGGCCTGGGTGCTGAAGGACGGCGCGGTGGTGGCGCAGGACGGCCGCATCGTCGCCGCGCCGACCGGCGGCGTGCATTTCGTCGAGCCCGAATTCGATGCCGGCATCGAGAGCTATCTGGGCAAGTACGCGCGCTTCCGCTCGACCGGACTGAACCACGCCACCATCGGCCGCGACGAGCTCTGCGCCTGCGGCAACGGCGGCAGCCTGCTGCCGCATGCCTGCAAGGTGGCCTCGTGAGCGCATCGACCCCCAACATGCAAACCAGCGACATCCAGATCGACGACACCTTCGCCGAAGCATTCCCCATGCGCGTCACGCGCGTGATCGTCACCGCGCACAACGCGCGCTGGGCGGGCATCGCCGGCACGACCATGACCGGCTTTGCCACCAGCGTGATCGGCTGCGGCTGCGAGGCCGGCATCGAGCGCGAGCTGACGCCCGACGAAACCCCCGACGGCCGGCCCGGCGTGGCGGTGCTCATCTTTGCGATGTCGAGCAAGGACCTGCTCAAGCAGCTCGGGCTGCGCGTGGGGCAATGCATCCTCACCTGCCCGACGACGGCCATCTACGCCGGCATCCACGACGGCGATCCGATCGCGCTCGGCAAGAACCTGCGCTTCTTCGGCGACGGCTGGCAGATCGCCAAGATGATCGACGGCCGGCGCTACTGGCGCGTGCCGGTGATGGATGGCGAGTTCGTGGCCGAGGACACGACCGGCATGCTGCGCGGCGTGGGCGGCGGCAATCTGCTGCTGCTGGCGCGCGATACCGATGCCGCACTCGGCGCGGCCGAAGCCGCCGTCGCGGCGATGCGCGCCGTGCCCAACGTCATCATGCCGTTCCCGGGCGGCGTGGTGCGCTCGGGCTCCAAGGTGGGCAGCAAGTACCCGGCCGCCAGCGCCTCGACCAACGACGCCTTCTGCCCGAGCCTTTTCAACCTCACGAAGCGCAGCGACCTCGACGCCGACACCGGCTGCGTGATGGAGATCGTGATCGACGGAATCACCGACACCGACGTCGGCAACGCGATGCGTGCCGGCATGCAGGCCATCCTCGCGCGCGGCGCGGCGGCCGGTTGCACGCGCATCTCGGCCGGCAATTACGGCGGCAAGCTCGGGCCTTATCACTTTCATCTGCGCCGGCTGCTCGGCGAAGGAGCGTCGGCATGAGCGCCCTGCGTCTGCAACTGCGCACCGCGCCGCGCTTTCGCGTGAGCCTGGAAGGCGTGCTGCCTGCCGCCGATCTCGATGCGCTTGCGCTTGGCAAGCTGCCGGTGCTGCACGGCCACGAGACGGTTGCGCTCGGCGAGCTGTTCCGCATCGATGAAGTGGAAGCGCGCGACGCCGTGCCGGCGCTGCTGTTCCAGGGCGATCTGAGCCGCTTCGACCGGCTCGGCGCGCGGCTCGCGGCCGGGCGCATTTCGGTCGAGGGCGACGCCGGCGATTACGTCGGCCTGCAAATGACCGGCGGCGCCATCGAGCTCGACGGCTCGGCCGGCCTGCTGCTCGGCTGCGAGATGGCCGGCGGGCGCATCGACGTGGCCGCCAATGTCGGCGACTACGCGGCCGGCGCCTTGCCCGGCAGCATGGACGGCATGCGCGGCGGCGAGATCGTGATCGGCGGCAATGCCGGCGAGCGGCTGGCCGACCGCATGCGGCGCGGCACGGTCACCGTGCATGGCGATGCCGGCGCGTTCTGCGCATCGCGGATGGTGGCCGGCACGCTGGCGCTCGGCGGTCATGTGGGCGCGCATTGCGGCTATGGTCAGCGGCGCGGCAGCCTGGTGTTTGCCGGCGCCCGGCCGGCCGTGCCCGACACCTTCGTGCCGGCCGAGTACGACCATCGCGTGATCTGGCAACTGCTGGCGCGCAGCCTTGCGAAGCGTGGCGGCGTGTTCGCCGGTCTTGCGGCGCGCAAGCCCGCGCGCCATGCCGGCGATGTGGCGGCCGGTGGCAAGGGCGAGTGGTGGATCGCCGGCTGACCGGCGCGTGCGATCCGGCCGTCGCCCGCGTCGCCTGCGGACAGCCGCATGACGCAAGCGATCCGCCCCGGCCCGCTGCTGCGCGGCAGACTCGCGCGGCAAGTTCTTCGATTCCAACCTGCGCCCGGCGCGCAACCCGTTCAACCCACGACCTGACTAGCTCATGAGCAACTACGTTTTCCACGCTGGCGAAGCCACCGTCCTGGCCGCCGAAGGCCAGTTCACCGACGCGATGCCGGAAATTTTGATCGGCCGCACCGACGGCCCGGTGGGCGCCGCGTTCGCGAACATGATGGCCCAGACCAAGGGCCATACCGCCATGTTCGCCATCCGCGCCTGCAATCAGCTCGTGCGTCCGGCGACCATCATGGTTCCCAAGGTCACGCTGCGCGACATGGTCAATATCGAGCTGTTCGGCGGCGTGGTGCAGTCGGCCACGGCCGATGCCGTCGTCGATCTGCTGATCGAAGGCGTCATCCCCAAGGAAGAGGCCAACAACCTCTGCATCATCAGTCTGGTGTGGATCGATCCGCGCTGCGCGACCGACCCCAATCTCGACAAGAAGGACATGTACCGCACCAACTACGAGGCGACCAAGCTGGCCATCAAGCGCGCGCTCGCCAACGAGCCGAGCGTGGATGAGCTGATCGCCAACCGTCACAGCATCAAGCACGACATGGACGACTGGAGCTGAGCAGCTCCGGCGAGGGAGGCGCGATGAACAGCTTTGTACTGCTCGACGATGCCCGCGCGACGGCCGACAGCCCGAGCAGCCGGCTCTACACCGGCTATGTGCGCGAGCACCGCTGCACCGACCCGGCCACGCTCGACGCCGCATGGGCCGCCGTCGCGGCCGACCAGCGCGACGGCCTGCATGCGGTGCTGCTCGGCGACTACGAGTGGGGCGCCAAGCTGCTCAAGGCCGGCACCCAGCACCTCGCGCCCGACGACGCGAGCGCGCTGCGCGTGCTGATGTTCGAGCGCGTCGAGCACCTCGCCAAGCCCGAAGTCGATGCCTGGCTCGCCGCCGCCGAACAGCGCGCCGAGCCGGTACCGGCCGGCATCCTGGAGCCGCGCGCGAGCGTCAACCAGGCCGAATTCACCGGCGCCATCAACCGCATCCATGCGGCGATCCGCGCCGGCGACACCTATCAGGTGAACTACACCTACCGGCTCGATTTCCAGGCCTTCGGCTCGCCGGTGGCGCTGTACCGGCGGCTGCGGGCGCGCCAGCCGGTCGCCTTCGGCGCCTTCATCGCGCTGCCGCCGGGCGAGGGCACGACCCACATCCTGTCGCTGTCGCCCGAGCTGTTCGTGCGCAAGAGCGGCGAGCAGATCACCGCGCGACCCATGAAGGGCACGGCGGCGCGCATCTCGACGCCCGAGGGCGACAGTGAGGCCGCGCGCATGCTGGCCATCGACGTGAAGAACCGCGCCGAGAACCTGATGATCGTGGACCTGCTGCGCAACGACATCGGCCGTATCGCCGTCACCGGCAGCGTGCGCGTGCCGGCGCTGTTCAGCATCGAGCCCTACACCACGCTGTTCCAGATGACCTCCACCATCGAGGCGCGGCTGCGCGAGGACGTGGACATGCCGACGCTGCTGCGCGCGCTGTTTCCGTGCGGCTCGATCACCGGCGCGCCCAAGCACCACACGATGGAGCTGATCGCCGAGTTCGAGAGCACGCCGCGCGGGCTTTACACCGGCGCCATCGGCTGGATCGATGCCGCCGGGCCGGGCGCGCTGGTCGGCGATTTCTGCTTCTCGGTGGCGATCCGCACGCTCACGCTGGGCGCGGCGAAGGCCGGCTTGCGGCCGGGCCGGCTGGGCGTCGGCGCCGGCATCGTGATGGACAGCGTCGCCGAGCAGGAATGGGATGAATGCGCGCTCAAGGCGCGCTTTCTCACCGCGCTCGATACCGGCCTCGGCCTCATCGAGACGATGGCCGCGACGCCTGCCGGCGTGATGTGGCTCGACCGCCATCTGGCGCGGCTCGCGCGCAGCGCCGGCGAGCTCGGCTTCGCCTGCGACATCGACGCGATCCGGCGCGCCATCGCCGAGCGGCTGCGCGAGGAATTCAGCCGGCCCGCCAGCGAGGACGATCTGGACGACGGCTGGGCGCCGGCCGGCAGCAAGCGCCGCCTGCGGCTGGAGCTGAGCCGCGACGGCCGCATCGCCATCACCGTCGCGCCGCTGGCCGATCTGGGCCCGGGCCCGGTGCGCGTGCTGCTAGCGGCCGATCCGGTCGACCGCGCCGATCTCTTCCTGCGCCACAAGACCACGCTGCGCGGCCGCTATGACCGCGCCATCCGCCGCGCCGAGGCGGAAGAAGCCTTCGACATGCTGTTTTTCGACGGCGAGGGCTTTCTCACCGAGGGCGCGCGCAGCAATGTCTTCGTCTGCATCGACGGCCAGTGGCTCACGCCGCCGCTCGAAGGCGGCGTGCTGCCGGGCGTGATGCGCTCGGTGCTGATGGACGATCCGGGCCTCGCGGCCAGCGAGCGCCGCATCCATCGCGATGAGCTGGCCGGCGCCAGCGCCATCCTCGTCTGCAACGCGCTGCGCGGCGTGCTGCCGGCGGTCATCGCGCACTGCGCGTCCACCAAGGATCAGGCGGTGCCCACATGGCAGGCGACACGGTTGCATTGAACGCGGCGCCCGGCCTGGATGCCGCCGCGCTGGCCGACTGGCGCGCGCGCGCGCTGGCGCTGGAAGCGGCGGTGGCCGGCGCCGTCATCGGCCAGGATGCGGCGATCCGGCTGCTGACGATTGCACTGTTCGCGCGCGGCCATGTGCTGCTCGAAGGCGACGTGGGCGTGGGCAAGACCACGCTGCTGCGCGCGTTTGCACGCACGCTCGGCGGGCCGTTCGGGCGCATCGAGGGCACGGTGGATCTGATGCCGAACGACCTCGTCTATCACGCCTACATCGATGCCGACGGCCAGCCGCGCATCGAGCCCGGGCCGCTGCTGGCGCCGGGCGAGGACATGGCGGTGTTCTTCTTCAACGAGATCAACCGCGCCCGGCCGCAGGTGCATTCGCTGCTGCTGCGCGTGATGGCCGAGCGCAGCGTGTCGGCCTTCAACCGCGAGCACCGCTTTCCGCATCTGACCGTGTTTGCCGACCGCAACAAGGTCGAGAAGGAAGAGACCTTCGAGCTGCCGTCGGCGGCGCGCGACCGCTTCATGTTCGAGGTGGCGGTGACCATGCCGACCGACCCGGCGCTGCGCCGCCGTCTGATGACCGACCCGCGCTATCACGACACCGATGCGCTCATCGATGCGCTGCCGGCCGGCATCGTCGATCACCGCCAGCTCAATGCGGTGGGCGCGGCGATCCAGCGCGAGGTGCGGGTGAGCGATGCGCTGGCCGACTACGCGCTGCGGCTGTGGGACGCCACCCATGCGCCCGGCGCGCTCGGCATCGCGCTCGACCGCGTCGACATGAGCCGGCTGATCCTGGCCGGCGCCAGCCCGCGCGGCATGAGCCTGCTGCTGCGCGCGGCGCGCGTGGCGGCCTGGCTCGACGGCCGCGATTACGTCGTGCCCGAAGACCTGCGCGGCCTGCTCGCCGAGGCGATTGCGCACCGCGTGTTCTTCATGCCGGTGTATCAGGCGCGCGCCGCCGAGCTGGCGCGCGCGCTCATCGGCGAAATCCTGCGCCGCGTGCCGGCGCCCTGAGCGAGCCGCGCCGTGGATGAGTTCGATTACCGCATCCGCTGGCGCTCGGCCGAGGTGCTGCCGGGCGCGCATCGCGGGCTGCGCGACGGCGCCGGCAGCGAATTCGGCGGCCATGTCGGCCTGCTCGGCGCGCCCGATCCGCGCCGGCTCGATCTGCGTGCCAGCATCGCCAATCCGGGCGGCGGCTGGCTGTTCCGGCGCATGCGCCAGCACAGCGGCATCGGCGTGATGCTGCTGCTGGACGTGTCGGCCTCGATGGCGGCGGGCGGCGCGCGCATGGCCACGCTGGCGTGGCTGGCCCGGCTCATCGGCCATTCGGCGCGGCGCGGCGGCGACAGCTTTGGCGCCATCGCCGCCGACGCCAGGCTGCGCGATGCGCTCCATCTGCCGCCCACGCGGGCGCCGGGCGCGGTGGCCGAATTCGCCGCGCGGCTCGACGCCTTCGTGCCCGACGGTCACGGCCATGCCGGCCTGGTCGAGGCTGCCGACAGCCTCGCCGGCCGGCGCCGGCTGGTGTTCGTCGCCTCCGATTTCTGCTGGCCGCTGGCCGACGTCGACCGGCTGCTGCAAGCGCTGGCGCCGCATCAGGTGCAGCCGCTGCTGCTCACCGCCGGCAGCGGCCTGCCGGCCGGGCCCGACGGCCTGATCGAGGTGGACGATGCCGAAGGCGGCGCCGGCCGCGCGCTCTGGCTGCGCCCGGCCCAGCGCGCGCGCTGGCAGACCGCGCTGGCCGACTGGCGGCGCGGTCTGGCCGAACGCTTTGCCGCCCACGGCATCGCGCCGCTGGCCGCCGCCGAGCCGTCCGCCGAGGACATCGGCGAATGGCTGCGGGACAGCGCATGACGCGCCGGCTCGCGCTGCTGGCGCTGCTCGCCGCCAGCGCCCAGACCGCGCAGGCCGCCGACGCCATCGAATGGCGCGCCAGCGAGCCGCGCAGCTACGGCTATCAGCTCGGCGACCTGATCGTGCGCGACATCGAGCTGCAACTGCCGCCCGGCCTCGCGCTCGCCGCCGATGCGCTGCCCGGTCCGGCCCATGTCAACCGCTACTTCGATCTGCTGCGCATCGAGCGCAGCACGCCCGCGCCCGGCCATGAGCGGCTGCGTCTGACCTGGCAGGTGACCGGCGTGCGCGATGCGCTCGCCTTCGTCGATCTGCCCGGGCTCGATCTCAGGCTCGCCGGGCCGGGCGGCGAGCAGACGCTGGCCATCGACGGCCGGCGGGTCGCGGTTGCGCCGGTCGCGCCGGCCGATGCCGAGCCCGAGCTGATCGACGACCGGCCGCCGCGCCGGATCGATGCCGGCCCGGCGCGGCGCCAGACGCTGACCGCGCTTGCAGCGCTGGCAACGCTCGCGCTCGGCTGGCTGGCGCGGCGCCATCTGCTGCCCCGGTTGCTGCCGGCGCGGCGGCCGTTTGCGCTCGCCTGGCGCGCGCTGCGGCGTCAGCGCGGTACCGATGCCAGCCTGGCCGCCGCCTGCGCCACGCTGCATGGCGCGCTCAATGCCAGCGCCGGCCGGGTGCTGCTGGCCGAGGACCTGCCCGACTTCCTGCGCCAGCGCCCGGCCTTCGCGCCGGCCCAGGCCGAGCTGCTGCGCTTCTTTGCCGATTCGCGCCGGCTGCTGTTCGGCGGCCAGCCGCCGGCCGACGCCGCCGCCGCGCGCGCCGCGCTGCTGCGCCTGGGCCGCCAGCTGCGCGATCTGGAGCGCGCCGCATGAGCGCCGCCGGCCTGCATCTGGCCGCGCCGGGCTGGCTGCTGCTGCTGCCGCTGGCGCTGCTGCCGTGGCTGGCGCGCGCCCGCGATGCGCGCTTGCTGGCCTGGACCGCATTGCTGCCGCCCGACCCGGCGGCCGACTGGCTGCTGCGGCTGCGCAAGGCGCTGGCCAGTCTGGCGCTGGCCGCCATCGTGCTGAGTCTGGCCGCGCCCTACCGGGCCCAGGTCGCGGTCGAGCGCGTGGGCCGGGGCAGCGAAATCGTGCTGCTGCTCGACCGCAGCCGCAGCATGGATCAGCCCTTTGTCGAGACGCCGCACAGCATCAATCCCTACTTCCAGGAGAAGCGCGCCGGCCCGCTGTTCAACGGCAACAGCAAGGACGGCAAGGGCCGCATCGCGCGCCGCGTGCTGGCCGACTTTGCGCTCGGCCGGCCGCACGATCTCATCGCCTATGTCGTGTTTTCCAGCCAGCCGATCACCGTGCTGGGCTTTACGCAGAACGCCGACATGGTCCAGGCGGCGATTGCCGCCGGCGACATCGGTCGCGGCTTGCAGGACACCGACATCGGCCGCGCGCTGCTGGCCGGCGCCGCGCTCTGGGACGACCGGCCCTGGCGCGGCTCGCGCACGCTGGTGCTGGTCTCGGACGGCGGCGCCCAGCTCGACGAAGCGACGCGCGCCCACTTGGCGGCCGAGCTGCGGCGGCGCCAGGTGGCGATCAATTTCATCTACATCCGCTCGTACAACAGCCACAGCCTGCGCGAGACGGTGAGCGAGGACGACCTGCCCAAGATTCCCGAGCTGGCGCTGCATCACTGGCTTGGCAGCCTCGGCCTGTCCTATCACGGCTACGAAGCCGAGAACGCCGACGATCTGCGCCAGGCCGTGGCCGACATCGGCGCGCGCGAGAACGCGCCCATCGTCTACACCGAGATCGAGCCGCGCCGGCCGCTGGCACCGGCGCTGCGCTGGCTGGCGCTGGCGGCGCTGCTCGGTGCGTGGCTGCTGCTGCTGCCGGGCGGCGGGTTCGTGCGCCTGCTGCAGCGCGGCCGACCCGCTGCGGAGCCGGCGGCATGAGCCGGCCGTTGTCGGAGTTGCGGCCCGGCCTGCGCCGTGTCGCATGGCGGCTGACGACGGCCGGCCTGCTGCTGTGGGCGGGCGTCGCCGGCTGGCAATGGCTTGCGGCCGAGCGCGTCAATCGCGCCATCGAAGCGCGGCTGACGGCGGCGGCGCCGACAGGCAGCCCGTCACCCGCCGCCAGCGCGCCCGCCACGGCGGCCGATGCGCCGCCCGCCAATCCGCTCGCCGAGCTGGCCGCGCCCGAAGCCGCGCTCGCCGACGGCATCGCCGAGGCCGGCGCCGGTCGCACGCTCGAAGCGCTCGCGGCCTGGCGCAAGGCCGGGCAGGGCGGCGATCCGGCGGTTGCCGCCGATGCCTGGTTCAACACCGGCAACCTCTATCTGCGCCAGGCGCGCGCGCTGGCCGCCGACGGCCGCGAGCTGGATCGCGTGGGCGCGCTCGCCGAGCTGGCCAAGGACGCCTACCGCCGCGCGCTGGCCGTGGCGCCGACCGACTGGGGCGCGCGCTACAACCTCCAGCGCGCGCTGCAATGGTTTCCCGATGCCGACGACGACGGCGCCGCCCTGCCGCCGGCGCCGGCCCGCGAACGCGCGGTGACGACCATGCGCGCCTGGTCGCTCGGCCTGCCGTGAGGGGCGGCGACAGCAGCGCCGGGCCGGGCCGCGACGGCATGGGCGGCCCGCGCGGCGCCGGCCCGGCCGGCCCCGGCAACCGTAGCCGGCGCCGTCTGCGCCTGCTCGGCGCCGCCCTGCTGCTGCTGGCCGGCGCGGTCTGGAACCCCGCCATCACCGTCGAGCGGCCGGTCACCGACGTGGTCGTCGTGCTCGACATCAGCCAGAGCATGGACGTGCCCGACCAGCGCCTCGACGGCCGGCCGGTCAGCCGGCTCGCCTTCGCGAAGGCGGCGTTGCGCGAGGCGCTCGGCGCGCTGCCCTGCGGCAGCCGGCTCGGGCTGGCCATCTTCAGCGAGTACCGCATCCTGCTGCTGACCGCGCCGGCCGAGGTCTGCGGCGCGCATGCCGAGCTGGTCGCGCTGCTCGGCCGGCTCGACAACCAGATCGCCTGGACCAATGCGAGCGAAATCCGCAAGGGCGTGCTGAATGCGCGCGAGGCGGCGCTGGCGCTGCCCGAGCGGCCGGCGCTGGTCTTCATCACCGACGGCCAGGAGGCGCCGCCGCTCGGCCCCGGCCAGGGCCGGCATTTCGACGGCAAGCCGGGCGAGCTGCGCGGCCTGCTGCTCGGCGTCGGCGGCGATCTGCCGCAGCCGATTCCCAAGACCGACAAGCTCGGCCATGCGCTCGGCCTGTGGAGCGAGGCCGAGGTGGTGCAGGGCGCGGCCGGCGGCCAGCATCTGTCGGCGCTCGACGAGCCGCATCTGATCCAGCTGGCGGCCGAAATCGGCTTCGACTATCGCCGGCTCGACCGGCCCGAGGCGCTCGCCGGGCTGCTCGGCGCGGCCAACCTGCGCCAGCCGGCCAGCGGTCCGCTGGCGCTCGGCGACGGCTTTGCGCTGGCCGCGCTCGCGCTGATCGCGCTGGCGTTTTCGGGCGGCTGGCGCCGTTCTGCGCGCCGCTGAATGCCGCGATTCGCGCTGGCGAATCGGGTGATGCCGTGCCGAATGCCGGAAAGCCGAATTGAATTGCGTGCGGCAGTTCACGCAATTTCGGTTGGCAATCGCTTCGCATTTCTGGATTGCGATAACGCCGGCGAAACTCTCCAAAATTGCAATTGCCCCGCCTACTATCCATTTCAATTCGAAACGGAAGGCGGGCATTTGCATTCAATTGCCGGCGTTCGATATTCCGCAATGTGCGAAACAAACCCCATGCAATTGCCGCATGCCGGAATCGTCGTTTCGCATTGCGGATAGGGCGATATTGCAGGATGCAATGCCCGGGGATTATCTTCCGGCATTGGTTTCATCATGCGAAGCCGCCATTGGCGGGAAATGCATCGGCCGCCTGCCATTCCGCTTCGAAATTCATTCATTCCGTTTCATGGGAAGGGCGCTTCAGGCGCCGGATTTCAGGAGTTTGCATGGCAGCAATTGCGGATTCGACCGCGCTCGCGCGGCGCGTATGGCGAAAGTCGGGGCTCAAGACGCGCTGGAAAAGCTGGCGTCTCGATCAGCTGATCGCCGAATGGAGCGCCTTGTGCGCCCACCTCAAGGCACCGGCGGCCCAGGCGGGCGCGCCCGAAACCATCCTGTTCATCCCGCCCGACATGATGTTGCTGGTGGCTTCGCGCGGCGATGAAGCGATGATCTCGGTATTGCAGCGTGAAATGCGCGAGCGCTTTCCGGAAGCCCGGCAATTCGTGCTCACGCATGGTGCCCAGGCCTCGGCGCAGGCCCGTTCATTGGGAATGCGGCCGATCGAGATTCGCCATGAAGGCAAGCTGGCGCAGGCGCTCAAGCTTTGCCTCGATCAGCACGTCACCCATTGCATCACCATCGGCGCCGATGTGCTCGACGGCAGTTACGACCCGGTGTTTTCGGCCGAGCTGCTGGCGCTCACCGACCTGCTGGCACGCTCCGGCGTGCATTGCGCGGTCAATGGCTTCAGCTTCAGCGACCGGCCGTTTCCGGGCCTGGCGCAGTTGTATGAGGGGTTTTCGCGCAATGTGGTTTTCAACCTGCGCGATCCGGTGTCATTCGAGCGTTTCCGTCGTTTCAGTTCGGCCACCGCGCGTCTGACTGCCGATGCGGCATTCCTGCTGCCGCCGGCCAATGCGCTCGAAGGCGTCGGCGATTTCGACGGCTGGATCAATTCGCGCAAGGCCGCCGGGCGCGAAATCGTCGGCATCAACATCCATCCGCTGCTGCTCGAACTGGAGCAGCGCGAGCGCGTGCCCGAGCTGTGCGCGGCGTTCTCGCGCGTGCTCGAAAAGCTCGCACTCGACCGGCCGCTGGCCTTCGTGCTGCTGGAGCACGACTTTCGCGGCAGCTCGTCCGACTACCACTGCATCGACCGGGTCGAGGACCAGTTGCGCGCCACGATCAGCCCGCTGGTCTACCGCTTTCCGCGCGAGCTGAAGGCGGCCGAGGTGAAGCGCGTGGTCGGCGTGCTGGACGGCGTGATTACCGGGCGCATGCATCTGTCGATCGCCACCCTGGGCGCCGGCGTGCCGGTGTTCCTGATCGACTACAAGGCCAAGATGGAAGGGCTGCTCCAGCACTTCGAGCTGGACCGCGAGATGCGGCTGCCGGCCTGCGTGCTGTTCGACGAGGAGGGCACGCGGCTGGCGTTGCTGCGCTTCCTCGCGGCGCTGCCGGCGCTGCGGGCCCAGGTGGTGCGGCGGCTGCCGGCGGTCAAGGCGCTGGCGCATGCCAATCTGGATGCGGTGCTCGATCCGCAGGCCACGGCCGCCGCGCGCCACTGAGCCGGGCGCGGCGCCTGCCTTGAGCATGCAGGCGGTTGTCGGCTGTAATCGCCCGGCTTGCGCGTCCGCTCCGGGGGCGCGCCCACGGAGGCGAGATGCGGGATCTGGGCGACTACGACTATGTGATTGCGGGCGCCGGCGCGGCCGGCTGCGTGCTGGCCAACCGGCTGTCGGCCGATCCAGGCAAGCGCGTGCTGCTGCTGGAGGCGGGCGGGCGCGACAACTGGATCTGGATTCACATCCCGGTCGGCTATCTGTTCTGCATCGGCAATCCGCGCACCGACTGGTGCTACCGCACCGAGCCCGAACCGGGTCTGGGCGGGCGCTCGCTGCTGTATGCGCGCGGCCGGGTGCTGGGCGGCAGCACCTCGATCAACGCCATGATCTACATGCGCGGCCAGGCGCGCGACTACGACGACTGGGCCGAGCTCACCGGCGATCCGGGCTGGAGCTGGGACAGCGTGCTGCCGCTGTTCAAGCGGCATCAGGATCATTTCGACGGCGCGAGCGAGTTTCACGGCGCCGGCGGCGAATGGCGCGTCGAGCGGCAGCGGCTGCGCTGGGATCTGCTCGACCGCTTCGCCGAGGCGGCGCAGCAGGCCGGCATCGCGCCGAGCGCCGATTTCAACTGCGGCGACAACACGGGCGTGGGCGGCTTCGTGGTCAATCAGCGTCGCGGCGTGCGCTGGAATGCGTCGAAGGCCTTCCTGCGGCCGGCGCGGCGCCGGCCCAATCTCACCGTGCTGACTGGCGCCACCATCGACCATGTGCTGCTCGACGGGCGCGAGGCGCGCGGGCTGGCGCTGCGGCTGGGCGGCGAGCCGTGCCGCGCCGGCGCGCGCATCGAGACGGTGCTGGCGGCCGGCGCGATCGGCTCGCCCGGCATCCTCGAACGCTCGGGCATCGGCGCCGGCGCGCGCCTGCAGGCGCTGGGCATTGCGGTGGCGCACGACCTGCCGGGCGTCGGCGCCAATCTGCAAGACCATCTGCAACTGCGCACCGTGTTCAAGGTCGACGGCATCGCCACGCTCAACCAGCAGGCCAATTCGCTGCTGGGCAAGGCGCGCATGGGGCTGGAGTACGCGCTGTTCCGGCGCGGGCCGCTGACGATGGCGCCGAGCCAGCTCGGCGTGTTCGCGCGCTCGTCCAATGCGGTCGATTCGCCCGATCTGGAGTTTCATGTGCAGCCGCTGTCGCTCGACAAGTTCGGCGATCCGCTGCACCGCTTTCCGGCATTCACTGCAAGCGTGTGCGATCTGCGCCCGCGTTCGCGCGGTTCGGTGCACATCCGCAGTGCAGACGCGGCCGAGCCGCCGGCGATCGCGCCGTGCTATCTCAGCGATCCGGCCGACCGGCTGAAGGCGGCGCGGGCGCTGCGGCTGGCGCGCGAGATCGCAGCCCAGCCGGCGCTGGCGCCCTACAACCCGCGCGAGGTGATGCCCGGCCCGGCGGCGCAGAGCGACGAGGAGCTGGCCGAGGCGGCCGGTCGGGTCGGCACGACCATCTTCCATCCGGTGGGCAGCTGCGCGATGGGCCGCGACGACGATCCGCAGGCGGTGACCGATCCGCAGCTGCGGGTGCGCGGCATCGGCCGGCTGCGCGTGGTGGATGCGTCGGTGATGCCGACCATCACCTCGGGCAACACCAGCTCGCCGACGATCATGATTGCCGAGCGCGCCGCCGAGCTGATGCTGGCGGAGCAGGGCGCGGGCTGATCCGGGCGGCCGGCGCGGTCGGTCCGGGCCGGCTGGTGCCACGCCAGCGCCGATCCGGCCGCTCAGCCCGGCGCGCTCGCGCCGGCCACCTGCTCGCACTGCAAGCGCTTGCCGGCCAGCTTGCTGCCCGGCGCGGCGAGCGCGGCGGCGAGCCGCTCGACCGCCTCGTCGACCGCCGCCACGACCGGCAGCCGCACCGTGGCCAGCCCGGCGCCCAGGCCGAGCGCGCCCCAGCCCACGATGGCGACCGTGCCCGGCACGTCGAGCCCGAGTTCGCGGCAGGCGTCGAGCGCGCCGAGCGCCAGCCGGTCGTCGGTGCAGAACAGCGCCTGCGGCGGCCTGGCGCCGGCGAGCAGCGCCAGTGCGGCCCGCCGGCCCTCGTCGACCGAAGACGCGGCCACGTCAGCCAGCTGGGCCGAGGCGCCGCGCACCGCCGCGACGGCGGCTGCAAACGCGGTCACGGCGTCGGCGGCTGGCGTGGCGGTCAGGCAGGCGAGGCGCTTGCGCTTGCCGGCCAGCAGCCGCGCCGCCACCTCGGTGCCGGCGGCGGCCTCGTCGGCGCCGATGACCGGCACCGGATTGCGCGCCGCGCGCTGACCGAACAGATGCAGCGCCGGCACGCCGCTGCGCTGGCAGTCGCGCGCAAAGCCGTCGGGCAGCTCGGCGCCGACGATCAGCGCCGCATCGGCCTGGTATTGCATGAGCAGATCGAGCGCGCCGGCAGCGCCCGGTTCGCTATCGAGCCGCGCCAGCAGCGGATGCAGGCCGTGCAGCTGCAAGCGCTCGACGATGCGGCCGAGCGCCGGCGCCAGCGCCGGCTCGTCGACGCCGGCCAGCAGCACCGCGACCAGCCGGGTGCGTCCGGTCATCAGCCCGCGCGCGAGCTGATTGGGCCGGTAGCCGAGTTGAGCCGCCGCCGCCTCGACGCGGGCGCGGGTTTCGGGCGACACGCTGCCGCCCTCGGTAAAGGTGCGTGATACGGCCGAGATCGAAACCCCGGCGGCGAGCGCGACCTGTTGCGCGGTGACCCGTGGCATCGGGCAGTCCCTTCAGTGTGTTGGAGCGAGGCGCCATGACGCGCCGCAGCAGCCCTAGCAAGGATCGGCCCCGCCGGCTGGCGGGAGCGGGCGAGCGGCTATCATCGGCCGCCTTCGGCGCCACCTGCATGGTGGCGCTTCCTGCGATGCGACATTGCCGGCTCTGCCGCGCCTGCGCCTCGGTTTCTTCCCGCGTCCCGTCATGACCCAGCCCCTGTTTGCTCCGCCCGCCCGTCTTGTCATTGCTTCGCGCGAATCGCGGCTGGCCCTGTGGCAGGCCGAGCATGTGCGCGACCGCCTGCGCGCGCTGTATCCGCAATGCGACGTGAGCATCCTCGGCATGACCACGCGCGGCGACCAGATCCTGGATCGCAGCCTGGCCAAGATCGGTGGCAAGGGTCTGTTCGTGAAGGAGCTGGAGAACGCGCTGGCCGACGGTCGCGCCGATCTGGCGGTGCATTCGCTCAAGGATGTGCCGATGACGCTGCCGGACGGCTTCGAACTCACCGCGATCCTGGAGCGCGAGGATCCGCACGACGCCTTCGTGTCGCCCAAGTACGCCGGGCTGGCCGAGCTGCCGGCCGGCGCGGTGGTCGGCACGTCGAGCCTGCGGCGCGCGGCGGCGATCGCGGCGCGCTTCCCGCAGCTGCGCATCGAACCGCTGCGCGGCAATCTCGACACCCGGCTCGGCAAGCTCGACCGCGGCGAGTACGACGCCATCGTGCTGGCCTGCGCCGGGCTCAAGCGGCTCGGGCTCGAAAGCCGCATCCGCGCCGCGCTGCCGCCCGAGCAGTCGCTGCCGGCCGCCGGGCAGGGCGCGCTCGGCATCGAGATCCGCGCTGGCCGGCCGGAGCTGGCGGCCTGGATCGCGCCGCTGCATCACGCCGCGACCGCCGCCTGCGTCGGCGCCGAGCGCGAGGTGGCGCGGGCGCTCGGTGGCAGCTGCCAGACCTCGCTGGCGGCGCATGCGGTGATCGATGCCGGCCGGCTGCATCTGCGCAGCTGGGTCGCTTCGCCCGACGGTCGCGACAGCCTGGCCGATGCGCGCGACGGCGCGCCGGCCGATGCGGTCGCGCTCGGTGCCGCCAGCGCCGCCAGCCTGCTGGCCCGCGGTGCGGCGCGCTTCATCGCGCCGCCGCTGGCCGAGGAAGGCGCGGCCGAATGACGCCACGCGGCGCCGCTGCCCGGCTCGCCCGCGCCGGCCTGTGCCGATGAGCGCGCGCCCGACCGTCGTCTTCACCCGGCCGCGCGGCCAGGGCGCCGGGCTGCGCCAGCGCCTCGCCGAGGCCGGCTTCGGCGTGCTCGAAGTGCCGGCCTTCGAGATCGCGGCACCGGCCGATCCGGCCGCCGTGGCGGCGCAGCGGGCCCGGCTCGGCGAGTTCGACCTGATCCATTTCGCCAGCGTGAATGCGCTGCGCGGCCTGCTCGATGCACCCGGCGCCGGCGTGCGCCCCGGCGCCTGCGTGGCGGTGATGGGCCCCGGCAGTCGGGCCGAGGCAGAGCGTCATCCCGCGCTGGCCGGCGCGACCATCGTCACGCCGGGCCAGCAGCTGGCCGGCGATCCGCCGGCGCTCGATTCCGAAACCCTGCTGGTCACGCTCGATGCGCTCGGGCTGGCCCGGGGCCGCGCGCTGCTGGTCAAGGGCGACGGCGGCCGCGATGCGCTGGCGCTCGGTCTGGCCGCGCGCGGCATGCAGATCGAGCCGGTCGAGGTCTACCGGCGCCTTTGCCCCGCGCTGACCGACGCCGACCGGGCCGCGCTCGCCGCGCTGATCGGCCAGCCGGCCACGGTGGTCGCCACCAGCAGCGAGGGCATTGCCAACTTCCACACCATGCTCGCGCCCTGGCCGGCACTGGCCGGCTGGCTGGCCGGCACGCCGGTCGTCGTCACCCATCCCCGTGTCGCTCTCAGGGCACAGGCGCTTGGAATCGCCCATGTGCGACTTTGCGCGCCGGGCGATGATGCGATTTTCCGTTTGCTAGAAACCGGCGCCCAGCGCCAGGCCTGACACCGCATGCAAGTTTCCCCCCCTGGTCCCGAAGACTTCGGCACCGTCGCCGCAGCCGCCGCCACCCCGGCGCCGGCGCGGCTCACGCCCCTCAATCTCGCCCTCGCCGGCGGCCTGGCCGTGCTGCTGCTCGGCTGGCAGGTCTGGTCGCTGCACCGCGAGCTCGACAATGTGCAGCGCGAGCTGGCGCGGCGCGTCGACGATGCCGGCGGCCAATCGGCCGCCGCCGCCCAGAGCGCGCGCCAGTCGGCCGATCTGGTCGCCGATCTCGGCGCCAAGCTGTCGCTGATCGAGGCCCGGGTCGGCGAATCCCAGGCCCAGCAGCAGGCGCTGGAGCAGCTGTACCAGGAGCTGGCGCGCAACCGCGACGACATCCAGCTGGCCGAAATCGAGCAGGTGCTGACGACCGCCGCACAGCAGCTCGAACTGGCCGGCAATGTGCAGGCCGCGCTGGTCGCGCTGCAGACCGTCGACATGCGGCTGGCCCAGGGCGATCGGCCGCAATTCCTCGCGGTGCGGCGCGCCGTCGCGCGCGACATCGAACGCCTGAAGGCGCTGCCCGCCACCGACGTGACCGGCCTCGCGTTCAAGCTCGATCAGGCCATCGCCGCTGTCGACGACCTGCCCACGCTGGCCGACGTGGTGCCCAACGACAAGCCCGCACCGGCCGAGCCCGCGAGCCCGGCCAATGCCGACTACTGGCATCAGCTGCTCGACCGCGTCGCCCATGAGGCGCGCGACCTGTTCCGCATCCGTCAGGTCGGCCAGCCCGATGCGCTGCTGCTGGCGCCGAGCCAGGCCTATTTCGCGCGCGAAAACCTCAAGCTGCGGCTGCTCAACGCCCGGCTGCGGCTGCTGGCGCGCAACGAATCCGGCTATCGCGCCGATCTGGCCGTGGCCAGCACGCTGCTGCGCGGCTATTTCGACGACCGCGCGCGCGCCGTCGCTGCGCTCGGCAACACGCTGCGCCAGCTCCAGGCCGCCGAAGTCAGCATCGATCTGCCGTCGCTGAACGAAAGCCTGACCGCCGTGCGCAACTACCGGCCCACGGCCGCCGTCACCGCGCCGCGCGCGGAACCCAGCAAGCGTTGAGGCGGGCATGCGCGGACTGTTCTGGTTTGTCATCCTCGTCGCGGCCGGCATCGGCGTGGGCCTGCTGGCCCGGCTCAATACCGGCAATGTGGTGCTGCTGCTGCCGCCCTGGCGCATCGACATCTCGCTCAACCTCTTTCTCACGCTGCTGCTCGGGTTGTTCGCGCTGTTCTATGCGGTGATGCGAGTGGTCATCAACACGCTCGAACTGCCGACGCGGGTCGCCGCCTTCCGCAAGCGCCAGCGCGAGCAGGCCGCGCTCGACGGCCTGAAGGGCGCGCTGCAAGCCTATTTCGAAGGCCGCTTCGCGCGCGCCGAACGCAGTGCGCTGCTGGCGCAGGAAGTGCCCGGCTATGGCGGCATCGCCGCGCTGGTGGCCGCGCGCGCCTCGCAGAAGATGCGCGAATTCGCGCGCCGCGACGGCTGGATCGAGCGCGCCGAGGCCGACAACTCGGTCAAGACCGCGCGCCTCATGACCCAGGTCGAGCTGCTGCTCGAAGAACGCCGTGCCGACGAGGCGCGCGAGCTGCTCGGCCAGCTGCATGCCTCGGGCGCGCGTCATGTGGCCTCGCTGCGGCTGGCGCTGCAAGCGGCCCAGCAGGTCGACGACTGGGAGGAAGTGCTGCGGCTCGTGCGCCAGCTCACCAAGCGCGACGCCATGCATGCCACCGTCGCGGCCAAGACCAAGGCCGTGGCCTATGCCGCGCTGCTGGCGCGACGCGGCGGCGATCTGCCTGGGCTGCGCAATTTCTGGCTCAGCGTGCCGGGCGAGGACCGCTCCATCGTCGAGGTGGCCGGCCCGGTGGCGCGCGCGGTCGCGGCCCACGGCGATCACCGGCTGGCGGTCGAGATCCTCGAAACCGCGCTCGAAAACCGCTGGGACGACCGGCTGCTGCTGGCCTATGCCGCCGTCAGCTCGCGCGACGACCGGCTGGCCCAGATCCAGCGCGCCGAAGCCTGGCTGAGCAGTCATCCGCAGGACTCCACGCTGTTCTTCGTTCTAGGAAAACTCTGCGAACTGGAAGGGCTGTGGGGCAAGGCGGCCGATTATCTGGAGCGCAGCCTGCGGCTCGAAAAGCGGGTGGATGCGCTGTACGCGATCGGAAATGTGGTTGCGCATACCGGAGACCGAAATAAAGCATGTGAAATTTTTCACGAATGTGCCTCTTTCGCAGCTTCACAACTGGTGGAAAGTCAGACAGCGCAAGGCTCCTGACTAGGACTTCGCCGCAGTCGCGGTGCGGGTGATCGCTCATCCGGCCGCGATCGGACCCGCTGGTGTTCTAGGTGACTTGCCGAGGTTTTCCGAGCGGGCACTCGCCCGGCGCCGCTCGTTCGGTGCCAGCGCCCGCCCGGCGACCGTTTCCAGACCTTGCGGGGTATTTCAAGCCTTGTCCGGGCTTTCAGGGCTGGCACCGCCGGCCCGCTGGCGATCGCCAGCCGGCAAGCGCTGTCGCAGTGGCTGCTCGGTGGCCGTCCGATTCTCGGCTGCACGTTCGCGCTGATGGAATCCGCTCCGTTTCCACGGAGGACTTCCATGACCCAACGCATTCCGGCCAGCGGCGCGCTCGACGCCCTGCGGCTCGCGCTTTCGGCGGCGCTCGCGCTGGCCCTTGCCGCCTGCGGCGGCGGCGGTGGCCTGCCGACCGAGTCGTCCGGCACCGCCACGGCAGCGGCGGCAAGCGCTTCGTCGGCCACCACCAGCCTCGACGGCACGGCGGCCGCCTACATTCCCACCGTGGCCGCCGATGCGGTCGTCACGCCGCGCGCCAGCGCCCAGGCCACCACCACGCTGATGGCGGCGTCGGATGCGGCCCGGCTGGCCCAGCAGGCCACCTTCGGCCCGACCGAGGCGCTGATCTCGACCATCGCCACCCAGGGCGCGAGCGCCTGGATCGCGGCCCAGATGACGGCCGCGAAAAGCGTCTATCCGGCGCTCGGCACCTCGGCCGTCGATACCAACACCAATGCCAGCGCCACCTGGTGCCAGACCCAGGTCGGCTATGACGCGGCGGCCAACTCGACCTGCTGGCGCGACAACATGTCGGTGGTGCCGGTCGGCTGGCAGTTCTATCGCCAGGCGCTGGCCGGCGAGGATCAGCTGCGCCAGCGCATGGCACTGGCGCTGTCCGAGCTGCTGGTGGTGAACAACCGCCAGATCGAGGGCACCTATGCCTTCCGCGACTACCAGCAGATGTTCCGCGACTACGCCTTCGGCAACTACCGCGACCTGCTGCGCGAGGTGGCGCTGAGCCCGGTGATGGGCCAGTTCCTCAACAGCGTCAACAACGACAAGTCGGACCCGAACGAGAACTTCGCGCGCGAGTTCCTGCAGCTGTTCACCATCGGCACCTGCCAGCTCAACCATGACGGCTCGCTCACCGGCGGCACTTGCCAGCCCAACTACGACAACGCGATGGTGCGCAACTACGCCTATGCGCTGACCGGCTGGACCTATCCGGCCGGCGGCGCCAACGGCTGGTGCAAGCCGCTGTGCAACGGCTGGCAGAACCCGCGCTTCCTGCGCGGCCGCATGGTGGCGGTCGACGGCCATCAGGACACCACCGCGCGCACCCTGCTGAACGGCGTGCAGCTGCCGGCCAGCCGCACCGCCGCGCAGTCGCTGGAGCTGGTGCTCGACTCGGTGATGAACCACAAGAACATGGCGCCGTTCATCGCGCGCCGGCTGATCCAGGCCTTCGTCACCAGCAATCCGTCGCCGGGCTATCTGGCCGCCGTGGCCACCGCCTTCGAGAGCGGCAGCTATGCCGGCTTCGGCAGCGGCACGCGCGGCGATCTGGCCGCCACCCTCGCGGCGGTGCTGCTGTCGACCGAGGCGCGGCTCGACGGCTATGTGTGGGGCGACGGCTATGGCCGGCTGCGCGAGCCGGTGCAGCTCTACACCGCCGTGCTGCGCGCCACCGAGGCCAGCACCGACGCGATCTGGTTCAACTGGACCTTTGGCGACGGCCTTGGCCAGGACCCGTTCAATGCGCCGTCGGTGTTCAACTTCTACGCGCCCGACAACGCGCTGCCCGGCACCTCGTATGTGAGTCCGGCCTTCGGCATCGAGAATGCCAGCACCACGCTGTCGCGGATCCAGTTCCTCTGGATCCTGAACAACCCCTGGATCACCAGCGGCCTGCGGCTCGATCCGAGCAGCGGCGTGTCGGGCTCCTGGGGCACCTACATCACCATGAGCAAGTGGCTGCCGCTGGTGACCGATCCGGCCACGCTGGTCGACCGCTTCAATCTGCTGACCACCAGCAACCAGCTCACGCCGACGCAACGCCAGGCGGTGATCGACGCGGTATCGGCCTGGAACTCGACCAACGATCCGACCAACTGGCAGGCGCACCGGGTTCGCACCGCGGCCTATCTCACCTTCCTGTCACCGCAGTTTTCCATCGTCCGCTGAGCCGGGAGCCCGCATGAATCGCAGAAACTTTCTCCGCCTCGGCAGCGGTGCCATCGCGCTCGGCAGCGGCGTGTTCGCCCTGCCGCTGCCGGCCGGCGCCGCCACCGACTACCGCGCCCTCGTGGCCATCATGCTCAACGGCGGCAACGACGGCATGAACACCCTGGTGCCGCTCGATGCCACCCGCTATGCCCAGTACAAGGCGGTGCGCGGCACGCTGGCGCTGAGCACCACCAGCGAAAGCAGCCGCACTACCGGCCCGCTGGTGCCGGTGCTCGGCGGCGGCTGGGGCCTGCATCCGCGACTGGCGGCGCTGCAAAAGTACTTCGACGCCGGCAGCCTGGGCGGCGTGCTCAACGTCGGGCCGCTGGCGCGGCCGACCACGCGCAGCCAGTTCGCCAGCTGGCGCTCGCTGAGCACGCCCAATCTGCTGCCCGAATCGCTGTTCAGCCACAGCGACCAGCAGAAGCTGTGGGAGAACGGCGTGGCGCTGGCCGACACCTCGTCGGTCGGCAACACCGGCTGGGGCGCGCGTGCCGCCGATGCGCTGGGCGCGCCGATCTACTCGTTCGGCGGCAATTCGCGCTTTGGCACCGGCGCCAGCGGCTCGGCGCTGATCCTGCCGGGGCCGGGCATCAACATGGCCGACATGGTGTCGTCGGTGACCCTGGTGACCGACTATGTGCCGGGCCAGAAGCTGACCGCCGCTTCCAAGCTGATGATGGAATCGCCGCGCGCCAACTCGGTACAGATGAATGCGCTTGCAGCGCTGCGCAAGGCCGGCCTCGCGGCGGTCGATGCGCTCGGGCCGACGGTCAAGGCCACGCCCGGCAGCGGCGCCTATGCCGCCATCGACAGCGCTTTCACCGCCAGCTACATGACCAGCGCCAGCGCCACCGCCACGGCCTACAGCCAGGACCTGGGCCAGCAGCTCTACCAGGTGGCCAAGATGATCGCCAACCATGCGGCCATCGGCGGCGCGCGCCATGTGTACTTCGTGTCGCTCGGCGGCTTCGATACCCACAACGGCCAGCTCGCCACCCAGGCGGCGCTGCTGTCGCAGCTGGGCATCGGGCTGGCGTCCTTCATGTCGGCGATGAACATGCTCGGCCTGGCCAGCTCGGTGACGGCCTGCACCATGTCGGACTTCGGCCGCACCTTCAAGCCGAACAACGGCGGCGGCACCGACCATGCGTGGGGCAATTTCCAGCTGGTGGCGGGCGGCGCGGTGAAAGGCGGTGCGCTCTACGGCACGGCGCCCGACTACACGCTCGGCGGCGCCAACGATGCCGGCATCGACAGCTGGGAATACCAGGGCCGCTGGATTCCGACCACCTCGGTCGACCAGTACGCCGCCACGCTGCTGAGCTGGCTGGGTCTGAGCGCCAGCCAGCTGCTCACGGTCTTCCCGAATCTGGCCAACTTCACCAGCCGCAACCTCGGCTTCATGAACGCCTGAAGCCGGCCCGGCCGGCGGCGTGCGCCGGATGCGACTTTTGCCCGCCTCCCGCACCGATGCTGGTCGCGCCGCTTTCCTGCCGCCGGCCCGGGTTTTGGCGCGGCCGACAGCAGGACTTTTCCGGCCAGGCCTCGGTGCCGGCCCGGATCGGTCTGCGGGTTCCCGCTCACCCGGTCGGGCGGCAGTCCGAGCCGATCGGCGTGGCGCCGGAAACTTGATGAAAGCCAAGCGCCGGCTGCCGCAAGCGCGAAGCAATCGCTTGCCCTGTGCATCGGGTCGCGCTCCCCATTGCGGCACCGGTCGGCCGCGCGGCTCGGCCGGCGTCCGATAGCCGAGCGTGGGCTTGCACTGCTGCAATCCGTCATCCACCCGTCCCGGCATTGCCGGCGGCAGCCGCCGCCACCGGGATGGGCGACGACATTGCAGCGAGGGCGACCCATGACGATCGGCAGGCAGGCGGTGCCAAGGCGCGGGCAGGGCGCCGGCATGGGCCGGGGATGGGCGCTGGCGCTGGCCCTGCTGGCGGCGCTGCTCGCCGGCTGCGGCGGCGGTGGCGACGCGACCGCCGCCGCCGACAGCGGCAGCGGCGCCGGCCGCGCCAGCGTGCAGAGCACCGCGAGCGTGGCTGCGCTGGCCGATGCGCCGACCGACAGCGTCGACGCGGCCCGGCTGGCCCAGCAGGCCAGCTTCGGCGCCACCGACGAGCTGATCGCCGAGATCGCCGCGCGCGGTCCGGCCAAATGGGTGGCGCAGCAGATCGCCATGACCATGACCAGCTATCCGGCGCTCGGCGACAGCACGCTCGACCGCTGGACCCGCACCGACCAGAACTGGTGCGACGGCAACTTCGCCGCCGGCACGCTCGCCAACGTGTTCTGCTGGCGCGACCAACTCACCGCCACGCCGGTGGCCTGGGCCTTCTACCGCCAGGCCATCACCGGCCGCGACCAGCTGCGCCAGCGCATGGCACTGGCGCTGTCGCATCTGTTCCCGGTCAGCGACATGGAAGTGCCGGGCACCTACGGCATCCGGCAATGGCACCAGATGCTGCGCCAGATGGCGTTTGCCAATTACCGCGACCTGCTGCGCCAGGTGGCGCTGAGCCCGGTGATGGGCGAGTTCCTCGACAACGCCAACAACAGCAAGACCGATCCGAACGAGAACTTCGCGCGCGAGCTGCTGCAACTGTTCAGCCTCGGCACCTGCCTGCTCAACCACGACGGCACGCTCAAGGGCGATGCCTGCCAGCCCACCTACGACAACGCGACGGTGCGCAACTACGCCCATGCGCTGACCGGCTGGACCTATCCGGCCGGCGGCCGCAATCCCTGGTGCGCCGGCACTTGCAGCGACGGCAGCAATCCGCGCTACCTGCTCGGCAACATGCTGGCAGTGCCGGCGCGCCACGACGGCGCAGCGCGCACGCTGCTGTCGGGCCGCCAGCTGGCCGCCGGCAGCACGCCGGCCGGGGCGCTGGAAGTGGTGCTCGACTCGCTGATGCGCCATCCCAATCTGGCGCCGAGGGTGGCGCGCCGGCTGATCCAGCATTTCGTCACCAGCAATCCGTCGCCGGCCTATGTGGATGCGGTCGCCAGCGCCTTCGACACCGGGCTGCATGCCGGCATCGGCAGCGGCAGCCGGGGCGATCTGGCCGCCACCGTGGCGGCGGTGCTGCTGCATGCCGAGGCGCGCGATCCGGCCGCCATCGACCAGCCCGGCTACGGCCGGCTGCGCGAGCCGATGCAGCTGTGGACCGCCGCGATGCGCGCGCTCGATGCGCGCAGCGACGGCGTGTGGTGGAACTGGGCCTATGGCGACGAGATGCGCGAGCGGCCGCTGAGCCCGCCGTCGGTATTCGGCCACTACCAGCCCGACACGCCGCTCGGCAGCAGCGGCCTTGTCGGCACCGGCTTCGACATCGAGGACGAGACCACCTCGCTCCAGCGCAATGTGCTGCTGCAATACCTCAACTTCAGCGTTGGCGACGATGTGGTGCAGCTGCCGGCGCCGAGCGTGGCCGGCGCCATCGGCACCGTCATCAGCCATGACCGCTGGCTGCCGCAGGTGGCCGATGCGGCGGCGCTGGTCGACCGCTTCGACCTGCTGCTCACCAGCCGCCAGCTCACCGCCGAGCAGAAGGCGGTCATCGTCGCCGCCGTCGCCGTCATCACGCCGGCGACCCAGGGCGCCGGCTGGCAGAACCGCCGTCTGCGCACCGCCGCCTATCTGGTGATGATGGCGCCGCAATTCTCGATCGTCCGCTGAGGAGCGCCCGCATGGATCGCCGACATTTCCTGCGTGCCGCCGGCGCGCTCGCCGGCCTGGGCGGCGGCTGCCTCGACCTGCCGCCGGCGCAGGCCGCGTCCGACTACCGCGCCCTGGTGGCGGTGATGCTCTACGGCGGCAACGACGGGCTGAACACCGTGGTGCCGCTCGATGCCGACCGGTTTGCGCGCTACACCGCGCAGCGTGGCGCGCTGGCCTTGCGCCGCAGCGCCGATGCCGGCCAGTACATCGGCCCGCTGCTGCCGCTGGCCGACGGCGGCTGGGGTCTGCATCCGCGCCTGGCCGCGCTCAAGCCGCTGGCCGATGTCGGCCGGCTCGCGCATCTGGCCAATGTGGGTCCGCTGGCGCGACCCACCACGCGCGCCGACTACGCCAGCTGGCGCAGCGCCAATCTGGCCCGACTGCCCGAGGCGCTGTTCAGCCACAGCGATCAGCAGACGCTGTGGCTCAACGGCGCCAGCCGCACCGAGGGCTCGGCGATCGGCGCGACCGGCTGGGGCGCGCGGCTGGCCGAGCTGCTGGGCGCCGGCAACTACTCGCTGGCCGGCAATGCGCGCTTTGGCTGCGGCAGCGGCGGCAATGCGCTCAATCTGCCGGCGCCCGGCACCAATCTGCGCGCCGGGCTCGACGCCTGGCGCCCGGGCGCCGCCAATCCGGTGCTGGCGCGGCTGAGCGACGGCTTCGTGGCGAGCGCCCGGGCGCCGATCGACAACGCGCTGTTCAACGCGTTTGCGCGCATCCGCAGCAGCGCGCTCGATGCCGCCAGCCGGCTCCAGCCGGTGATCGCCGCCACGCCGTCGAGCGATGCCGGCTATGCCGCGATCGACGCCGCCTTCACCCGCGCTCGGCCCAACGGCGCCGGCAGTCAGGCCGCCTATGGCAGCACGCTCGGCAATCAGCTCTATCAGGTGGCCAAGATGGTCGCGAGCCGGGCCAGCGTCGGCGGCAGCCGGCAGGTGTACTTCGTGGCGCTGAGCGGCTTCGACACCCACGGCGGCCAGCTCGGCAGCCAGGCGGTGCTGCTCGGCCAGCTGGCGGTGGCGCTGGCCGCCTTCTTCGATGCGCTGGGCACGCTCGGGCTGGCCGAGGCGGTGACCGCCTGCACGCTGAGCGACTTCGGCCGCACGCTGCGGCCCAACAGCTCGGGCGGCAGCGACCACGGCTGGGGCAATACCCAGCTGATCCTGGGCGGCGCGGTGCAGGGCGGCGCCTGGGGCAGCTATCCCGAGCTGACGCCGGGCGGCCCGGACGATGCCGGCATCGACAGCTGGGAGCAGCAGGGACGCTGGATTCCGACCACCTCGGTCGGCCAGTACGGCGCCACGCTCGGCCGCTGGCTCGGGCTCGACGACGCGGCGCTGCTGGCGGCCTTCCCCGATCTGGCCAATTTCGCGCAGCGCGACCTGGGCTTCATGAAGCGCTGAGCGGGTCCTTGGCGGGCGCGGCGTCGATGCCGTAGATGCGGGTCGTGCCCAGCACCAGCAGCGGATGCTGATAGCGATTGCTGCGCGGCTTGCGCAGCACGCCGCGATGGTCGTCGAGCACCAGCCGCTCGCAGCCGACCGCCTTGGCCAGCACCAGTCCGCCTTCGTAAAAGCGCACCCGGCGCGGTCGCGGCTCGAAGGCGGTGTAGACGAAGGCCGCCAGATCGGTGAACGGCCGGTGCATCACCAGCCGGCCGTCGCGGTGCGCGGCGAGCCATTCGCGCAGCAGATCGTGGTCGGCCGGCGCGAGCGGCGTCTTGATGCTGTCGGCCAGCTCGGTCGCGCTGAAGAAGGTCGACGAATCCTTGGCCTCGCTGCGCACCAGCGTCACGCTCTGCACGCCGAACAGCACCTTGGGCAGCCGCATCCAGCGCGGCACGCGGCCCCGGCAGCGGTCGTTGATGTGGGCCTCGATCGAGCCGCACAGCGCGATCAGCGATTCGGTCCAGTCGCGCACCGCAGCATCGCTGCCGTGAAAGATCGGCAGATCGTCGACCAGCCGCGCGAGGCCGGGCGGGCCCGGATCCCACCACTTGGCGCGCCAGGCATCGATCCGGGCCGCCGGCGGCGCGTCGGCGAAGGGCTTGGGCGCGGCGGCGCGTGGCGTGCTGTCGAACGGGGCGGGGCTTTCCATGCTGCTGGCTCCGGAGTTGACGGTTCGGTTCGGTGCGCAGGCCGCCGCGGGTGCGGGCTGCGGTCGCAGCTTAGCCAGAGCGGCGGCCGGCGTCGCGGGCACCCGTCTAGGCCAAAGTCCGAGCCGCGCTTCGTGCATTGCAGCGAAGCGACAGTAAGCGCGTGCTTAGCATCTCTTTTCCGCGCGGCTGGCGCCTGGCTGGCGCGCTGCAATCCCTTCCTCCCCCCGGAAGGTGATGCCATGACAACCAGAACTCTTCCCGCGCCGGCAGCGGCCCTGCCGACGGCGCGGCCGCAAGCCTGGCGCCGGCGTGCCGGCCTGCTGGCCGGCGTGCTCGCGCTGGCTGCGGCGCTCGGCGGCTGCGGCGGCGGCGATCCGCTTGCGGCGGCTTCCGCCAATCGCGCCGGCGTCGCGGCCGCCGATCCGGCCACGCGTGATGCCGCCGACCCGACCGCCGATGCCGCCGCATCCGCCGCCCCGAGCGCCGCCGATCCCGGCGCCGCCGTCGCCGATGCCAGCGCCGCGATCGGCCGCGCCACGCGCCAGAGCCTGGCCAGCGTCGCCGCCTCGGCGGCCGAGGCCACCACCACGCTCGACGCGGCCCGGCTCGCCAACCAGGCCACCTTCGGCGCGACCAATGCCGTCATCGCCGAGATCCGCAAGGCCGGCCCGGCCAAGTGGATTGCCCAGCAGATGCTCACCACGCGCAGCGTCTATCCGGCGGTGGGCAGCGATGCCGTCGACCGCTGGACCGGCGCCGGCGACTGGTGCGCCAACCAGTTTGCCGACGGCACGACCGCGCGCCAGTACTGCTGGCGCGACTACTACACCGCCACGCCGATGGGCTGGCATTTCTACCGCCAGGCCATCGGCGGCAAGGACCAGCTGCGCCAGCGCGTGGCCTGGGCGCTGTCGCAATGGCTGGTGGTCAGCGACACCGAGGTCTACAGCGCCTACGGCATGCGCGAATGGCACCAGATGCTGCGCGACCGGGCGCTGGGCAATTACCGCGACCTGCTGCGCGAGGTGATCCTCAGCCCGGTGATGGGCGCCTTCCTCAACAACGTCGACAACGGCAAGACCGACCCCAACGAGAACTTCGCGCGCGAGCTGCTGCAGCTGTTCAGCCTCGGCACCTGCCAGCTCAACCGCGACGGCACGCTCAAGACCGGCAGCTGCATCGCTACCTACGACAACGCCCGGGTGCGCGAATACGCCTATGCCCTCAGCGGCTGGACCTATCCGGTCGGCGGCAGCAACTACTGGTGCGCCGCCAAGTGCGGCTGGCGCAACGTGCGCTACTTCAAGGGCCGCATGGTGGCGGTCGAAGCCCAGCACGACAGCGCCGCGCGCAGCCTGCTGTCGGGCGTGACCGTGGCCGCCGGCAGCAGTGCCGCCGTGGCGGTCGAGCGGGTGCTCGACTCGCTGATGAAGCATCCGAATCTCGCGCCCTTCGTCGCGCGCCGGCTGATCCAGCACTTCGTCACCAGCAATCCGTCGCCCGCGTATGTGGAGGCGGTCGCCACCGCCTTCGAGACCGGGCTGTATGCCGACATCGGTCGCGGCCTGCGCGGCGATCTGGCCGCCACCGTGGCCGCCGTGCTGCTGCATCCCGAGGCGCGCGATCCGGCCGCCATCACCCGGCCCGCCTACGGCCGGCTGCGCGAGCCGGTGCAGGCCTGGACCGCCGCGATGCGCGCGCTCGACGTGCGTACCGACGGCATCTGGTGGACCGGCCTGTTCGGCCGCGACATGGGCCAGGCGCCGTTCAGCCCGCCGTCGGTGTTCAGCTACTACGCGCCCGATGCGGCGCTGGTCGGCACGCCCTATGTGGCGCCGGCGATGGGCATCGAGAACGAGGCCACCACGCTGTCGCGGCTGTCGCTGATCCAGTACCTGTCGATCGGCGCCCCGAGCAACGGCCAGGTGGTGGCGCCGACCGCCACCGTGGCCGGCTCGATCGGCACCACCATCAGTCATCAGCGCTGGCTGCCGGCCGTCGACAACAGCGCGCTGCTGGTCAACCAGATTTCGCTGCTGCTCACCGCCAGCCAGCTCACCGTCACGCAGAAGGCCGCCATCGTCGCGGCGCTCGATGCCATCAACCCGACCACCTTCGGCAGCTACTGGCAGACGCGCCGGCTGCGGGTGGCGGTGTTTCTGGTGATGGCCTGTCCGCAGTTTTCGATCGTCCGCTGAAGGAGCGCCCGCATGGACCGCAGAAACTTCCTGCGCGCCGCCGGCGCGCTGGCCGGCCTCAAGGTCGGCTGTCTCGAACTGCCGGCGGCCGAGGCCGCGACCGGCTATCGCGCCCTGGTGGCGGTGATGCTCGCCGGCGGCAACGACGGCATGAACACCGTGGTGCCGCTCGACAGCAGCCGCTACGACCGCTACTGCGCGGTGCGCGGCAGCATCGCGCTGCGCAGCGCCGCCGATACCGAGCATGTGCTCGGCCCGATCGTGCCGATCGGCGACGGCAGCTGGGGCCTGCATCCCCGGCTGGCGGCGCTCAAGCCGCTGGCCGATGCCGGCAGGCTCGCGCATGTGGCCAATGTGGGTCCGCTGGCCCGGCCGACCACGCGCGCCGACTTCGCCGCCTGGCGCAATCTCAACGATGCCGACAAGCTGCCCGAGGCGCTGTTCAGCCACAGCGACCAGCAGAAGCTCTGGCAGAACGGCGTCAGCCGTACCGACGGATCGAGCGTGGGCGCGACCGGCTGGGGCGCGCGCCTCGCCGAGCGCGCGAGTGCCGGCCTCTATTCGTTCGCGGGCAATTCGCGCTTCGGCAGCGGCAGCACGCGCAGCGCGCTGATCCTGCCCGGCCCCGGCGCGACGATGACCGGCGGCCTCGGCGCCTGGCAGCCCGCCGCCACCTGGGATCCGGCGGTCAAGCTCAATGCCGCCTTCCTCACCGCGATGAAGGCGCCCAATGCCGATCCGCTGTTCAAGGCGTTTGCCAGGCTGCGCGCGAATGCGCTCGATGCGGTCACCCGGCTCGGCGGCCTGATCGCGGCCACGCCCGGCAGCGTGGCCGGCAATGCCGGCATCGATGCCGCCTTCCAGCGCGCCTATGCCTGCGGCAGCGGCACGGTCAGCGCCTATGCCACGGTGCTCGGCAAGCAGCTCTATCAGGTGGCCAAGCTGATCGCCGCCCATGCCACGGTCGGCGGCAGCCGGCACATCTACTTCGTGCAGCTGGGCGGCTTCGATACCCACGGCGGCCAGCCCGACATCCAGGCCGATCTGCTGAGCCAGGTCGGCATCGGGCTGGCGTCCTTCATGGAGGCCATCGACGGCATGGGCCTGACCGACTCGGTCACCAGCTTCACCTTGTCCGACTTCGGCCGGACCTTCCGGCCCAACAACACCCTGGGCACCGACCACGCCTGGGGCAACACGCAACTGGTGCTCGGCGGCGCGGTGCGCGGTGGCGCCTGGGGCAGCTATCCGGAGCTGACGCTGGGCGGGCCGGACGACGCCGGCATCGACAGCTGGGAGTTCCAGGGTCGTTGGATTCCCACAACGTCGGTCGACCAGTACGCGGCGACCTTGGGGGGCTGGCTCGGGCTAGGTGAGGCGGCTCTGTTAGCGCTTCTTCCCAACCTCGGAAATTTCTCGGTGAAACGCCTTGGCTTCATGCAGGTTTGATTGCAGATGCGAATCACGATAACTGGTGATGGGTGTAGTAAGCGTTGCTTTAACAGCACTTAATGCTAATTTGCCTCAGTTTTCACTATGGAAAATGAGCTGGGACAAAAGTTCACCAGGCTGATCTGGCTAGCTTGGTTGGCGGCTTCCGGCTTTCTTTTCCCGCGAGGTAGACATGAGGCAGACATCAATACGCAGCTGGAGCGCGGCGGCGCTCCGGTCAACGGCAGGCATCGTCGCGCTGGCGCTTTCCGCCTGCGGCGGCGGCAGCGGCGGCGACACCGGACTGGCCACGCCAGCGGCCGGGCGCGCCACGGTGGCAGCAGTCGCCACCGGCGGCGTGACAGCGCTTGCAACCGGCGCCGACCAACCCACCACCGACATCGACGCGGCCCGGCTGGCCCAGCAGGCCAGCTTCGGCGCCACCGAGAACCTGATCGCCAGCATCCAGGCTGCCGGTCCGCTCAAGTGGGTGGCGCAGCAGCTGCTGGCCACGCCGAGCGTGTATCCGGCGCTCGGCAGCGACGGCATCGACCGCTGGTCGAACAAGACCGTGAGCTGGTGCAACGCCAACTTCGCCGCCGGCAGCGATGCCCGCGCGAACTGCTGGCGCGACTACTACATGGCCACGCCGGTGGCCTGGCACTTCTATCGCCAGGCGCTCACCGGCGAAGACCAGCTGCGCCAGCGCGTGGCCTATGCACTGTCGCAATGGATCGTGGCCAGCGGCAACGAGGTGATCGGCACTTATGGCCTGCGCGACTGGCAGCAGATGTTCCGCGACAACGCCTTCGGCAACTACCGCGACCTGCTGCGCGCGGTCGCGACCAGCCCGGTGATGGGCGAGTACCTGAACAACGTCAACAACAGCAAGACCGAGCCGAACGAGAACTTCGCGCGCGAGCTGCTGCAACTGTTCAGCATCGGCAACTGCCAGCTCAACAACGACGGCAGCCTGGTGGGCGGCGCCTGCCGGCCCAACTACGACAACGCCACGGTGCGCGAATACGCCTATGCGCTGACCGGCTGGACCTATCCGGCCGGTGGCTACACGCCGTATTGCAGCGCCAATTGCTATGGCTGGCAGAACCCGCGCTATCTGGCCGGACCGATGCAGGCCGTGCCGGCGCGACATGACGACAATCCGCGCAACCTGCTGTCGGGCGTGACCCTGCCGGCCAGCCGCACCCCGGCCCAGGCGCTCGAAAGCGTGCTCGACTCGCTGATGGCGAGCGACAGCCTGCCGCCCTTCGTCGCGCGCCGGCTGATCCAGCATCTGGTCACCGGCAATCCGTCGCCGGCCTATGTGGATGCGGTGGCGACGGCCTTTGCCAGCGGGCGCTATCTGCAATTCGGCAGCGGCACGCGCGGCGACCTGGCCGCCGCCGTGGCGGCCGTGCTGCTCAATGCCGAGGCGCGCGACGCCGGCCACATCAACGACCGCGGCTATGGCCGGCTGCGCGAACCGGCCCAGCTCTGGACCGCCGCGATGCGCGCCGCCGATGCGGTCAGCGACGGCATCTGGTGGGGCTGGGCCTTCGGCGGCGACCTTGGCCAGAACGTCTTCAACTCGCCCTCGGTGTTCAACCACTACGCGCCCGACTACATCCCCGACGGCAGCGACGTGATCGCGCCGGCATTCCAGATCGAGGACGCATCGACCACGCTGCAACGGCTGTGGCTGGTGCAGCACGTCGGCATGTACGGCAGCACCACGCTGATCGCGCCCAACGCCGGCGTGGCCGGCAGTACCGGCACCACGCTGAACTTCGACCGCTACACCGGCAGTGCCGCCGACCCCGTGGCGCTGGTCGACCGGCTCGACCTGCTGCTCACCAGCCGCCAGCTCACCGCAAGGCAGAAGCAGCTGATCGTCGACACCATCGGCGTCATCACGCCCACCAGCCACGGCAGCGGCTATGCGGTACAGCGCGTGCGCACCGCAATGATGCTGACCATGGCCTCGCCCCAATTCTCGATCGTGCGTTGACCGGAGACCCGACATGAACCGCAGACACTTTCTTCGTGCCGGCGCCGGACTTGCCGGTGGCGCCGGTCTTCCGGGCCTGGCCCGGCTGGCCGCCCTGGGCGGCGGCGTGCTGGCCCTGCCGGCCCATGCCGACGGCGGCGATTACCGCGCGCTGGTGGCCGTGATGCTGCACGGCGGCAACGACGGCCTGAACACCCTGGTGCCGCTCGATGCGCGCTACGGCCAGTACCAGGCGGTGCGTGGCGGGCTGGCGCTCAGCACCGCGGCCGACAACGACCGGCTGCTCGGCCCGATCGTGCCGATCGGCGCCGGCGACTGGGGCCTGCATCCGCGGCTGGAGGCGCTCGCGCCCTTCCATGCCGATGGCAGCCTGGCCTTCCTCAACAATGTCGGGCCGCTGGCCCGACCGACCACGCGGGCCAACTTCGCCGCCTGGCGCTATCTCAACGACACCGACAAGCTGCCCGAGGCGCTGTTCAGCCACAACGACCAGCAGAAGCTCTGGCAGAACGGCGCCAGCCGCACCGATGCATCGAGCGTGGGCGCGACCGGCTGGGGCGCGCGCGCCGCCGGCAGCCTCGATGCCGGCATCTATGCGTTTGGCGGCAGTACCCGGTTCGGCGCCGGCAGCGCGCGCAGCGCGCTCAACCTGCCGGGCCCGGGCACCGACCTGCGCGGCACGCTCACCGCCTGGCAGCCCAGCACGCCCTACACGCTCGGCCGCAAGGTCAACGACACCTTCCTGGCGATGTTCGAGGCGCCGAATGCCGATCCGCTGTTCGCCCGGCTGGCCAGCCTGCGCGGCGCCGGGCTCGATGCGATCCAGCGGCTGGCCAGCATCGTGGCCGCCACGCCGGCGAGCGGCAATGCCGCCTATGCGGCGATCGACAGCGCTTTCATGCAGGCGCGCCGCACCACCGGCTCGGCCAGCGTGGCGCCGTATTCGCAGTCGCTCGGCAAGCAGCTCTATCAGGTGGCCAAGATGATCGCCAGCCATTCGGCGGTCGGCGGCGGGCGCCACATCTACTGCGTGCAGATGCTCGGCTTCGATACCCACAGCAACCAGCTGGCGGCCCAGGCGGCGCTGCTGTCCGAGCTGGGCAACGGGCTGGCGGCGTTTGCCACCGCGATGCGCGCGCTGGGGCTGCACGACTCGGTCACCAGCTTCACGCTGTCCGACTTCGGCCGCACCTTCAAGCCCAATGCCACCGGCGGCACCGATCACGGTTGGGGCAATCTGCAGCTGATGCTCGGCGGCGCGGTGAAGGGCGGCGCGAGCTATGGCCTGTATCCCGAACTGGCGCTCGGCGGCAACGACGATGCCGGCACGCTGGTCTCGGAATACCAGGGGCGCTGGATCCCGACCACCGCGGTCAGCCAGTACGCCGCCACGCTGCTGCGCTGGCTCGGGCTCGGCAATGCCGATCTCGCCACGGTGCTGCCCGATCTGGCGCGTTTTGCCAGCACCGACCTGGGCTTCATGAAGGCCTGAGCCCGGGCGCGGCTGGCTTTCGGTCGATGCCGGGAAGTCGCGCGGTCTTGATTTGCGCGATTCCGGCGGCCTGAAGGCGTGACGGAGTTGGCATGGCCGGGCGGGAGGCGCTGCGCACACTGCGCCGCGTCCTCCTGCCCGAAAGCCAACCATGCACCGACTACAAGGCGCCGCCCACGGCGCCGGTCCGGCCCGCCGCTGGATCGCAGCGCTCTGTCTGGCCCTTGCCGCCTGCGGCGGCGGTGGCGGCGGTGGCGGCAACAGCGCCACGCCGGTGACCGGCGCGGCCGCCGTGGCTGCCGCCGCCGACCGCCCCACCACCAGCCTCGACGCGGCCCGACTGGCCGAGCAGGCCAGCTTCGGCCCGACCGAAAGCCTGATCGCCGGCATTGCCGCCAGCGGTCCGCTCAAGTGGATCGCGCGCCAGATGACGCTGCCGGCCAGCAGCTATCCCCAGCTCGGCTCCGAAGCCATCGACCGCTGGACCGACAAGAACCGCAGCTGGTGCCAGGCCAATTTCAGCGCCGGCACCTATTGCTGGCGCGACTACTACACCGCCACGCCGGTGGCCTGGCAGTTCTATCGCCAGGCGCTCGGCAACGACGACCAGCTGCGCCAGCGCGTGGCCTGGGCGCTGTCGCAATGGCTGGTGGCGAGCGACCAGGAGGTGAACGGCACCTATGGCCTGCGCCACTGGGCCCAGCTGTTCCGCGACAACGCCTTCGGCAACTACCGCGATCTGCTGCGCGCGGTGGCGCTCAGCCCGGTGATGGGCGAGTTCCTCAACAACGTCAACAACAGCAAGACCGATCCGAACGAGAACTTCGCGCGCGAGCTGCTGCAACTGTTCAGCATCGGCACCTGCGTGCTCAACCACGACGGTTCGCTCAAGGACGGCAAGTGCGAGGCCACCTACGACAACGCCACGGTGCGCGAATACGCCTATGCGTTGACCGGCTGGACCTATCCGGCCGGCGGCGCGAGCGCCTGGTGTGCAAGCCTGTGCAACGGCTGGCAGAACCCGCGCTGGCTGAGCGGCGCGATGGTGGCGGTGCCGGCCCAGCATGACCAGACCGTGCGCACGCTGCTGTCGGGCGTGACGCTGCCGGCCAGCCGCACGCCCGAGCAGGCGCTCGACAAGGTGCTCGACTCGATCATGGCGCACGGCAATCTCGCGCCCTTCGTCGCGCGCCGGCTGATCCAGCATCTGGTCACCGGCAATCCCTCGGCCGCCTATGTGGCCGACGTGGCCAGCGCCTTCGAGGCCGGCAGCTACCAGGGCATCGGCAGCGGCACGCGCGGCGACCTGGGCGCCACCGTGGCGGCGGTGCTGCTGCATGCCGAGGCGCGCGACACCGCGCATCTGACCGACCGCGGCTACGGCCGCCTGCGCGAGCCGGTGCAGCTGTGGACCGGCGTGATGCGCGCGCTCGACGCGGTGAGCGACGGCCTGTGGTGGGCCAGCGCCTTCGGCGGCGAGCTCGACCAGGCCATCTACGGCGCGCCGTCGGTGTTCAGCTATTACGCGCCCGACTACATCCCCGGCGGCGCCGACGTGACCGCGCCGGCCTTCGGCATCGAGGATGCCAACACCACGCTCAAGCGGCTGTCGTTCATCAACTACCTCAGCTTCACCAAGAGCGATCCGGTCATGCCGGCCAGCGCCACGGTGGCCGGTGCCATCGGCACGGCGCTGAGCTGGAGCCGCTATGCCGACTCGGCCGGCGACCCGGCGGCACTGGTCGACCGGCTCGACCTGCTGCTCACCAGCCGCCAGCTGAATGCGACGCAGAAGCAGGCCATCGTCGACGCGGTGAGCGTCATCAACCAGAGCACCCACGGCGCCGACTGGCCAGCCTGGCGTGTGCGGGCCGCCGTCTTCCTGACGCTGGCGGCGCCGCAGTCTTCCATCGTGCGCTGAAGGAGCCGACATGGACCGCAGAAGCTTTCTTCGCGCCGGCAGCCTTGCCGGCGTTTCGCGCGCCGCCATCGCGGCCGGCCTGCCGGGCGCGGCCCGGCTCGCGGCGCTGGGCGGCGGCGTGCTGGCGCTGCCGGCGGCCCAGGCCGCCAGCGGCTATCGCGCGCTGGTGGCCGTGATGCTCTACGGCGGCAACGACGGCCTGAACACCGTGCTGCCGCTCGATGGGCGCCTGGGCCAGTACCAGGCGGTGCGCGGCGCGCTGGCGCTCGGCACCGCCGCCGACAGCGAGCGCGCCCTCGGCCCGATCGCCAGCGTGGGCGGCGGCGCCTGGGGCCTGCATCCGCGGCTGGAGGCGCTGGCGCCGTTCTTCGACGACGGCAGCCTCGGCTTCGTGAGCAATGTGGGTCCGCTGGCCCGGCCCACCACGCGTGCCGACTACGCCAGCTGGCGCAAGCTCAACGATGCCGACAAGCTGCCCGAGGCGCTGTTCAGCCACAGCGACCAGCAGAAGCTGTGGCAGAACGGCACCGCCCGCACCGAGACCGGCAGCATCGGCGCGACCGGCTGGGGCGCGCGCGGCGCGAGCAAGCTGTCGGCCGGGCTGTACTCGTTCTCGGGCAATTCGCGCTTCGGCACCGGCAGCAACGGCAGCGCGCTGATCCTGCCCGGCCCGGGTACCGACATGCGCGGCGCGCTGTCGGCCTATCAGCCCACGTCCAACTGGGCGCCGACGCGCAAGATCAGCGACGCCCTGGTGACGATGCTGGCGGCGCCGAATGCCGATCCGCTGTTCACCACGCTGGCCGGCCTGCGCGGCAGTGCCTTCGATGCGATGCAGCGGCTCGGCGACATCGTGCTGGCCACGCCGGCCAGCGCCACTGCCGCCTATTCGGTCATCGACAGCGCGTTCACGGCGGCGCGCCGCACCAGCGCCGGCGCCACCGCCAGCGCCTATTCGCAGGCGCTGGGCAAGCAGCTGTACCAGGTGGCCAAGATGATCGCCAGCCACGCCACGGTGGGCGGCAGCCAGCACATCTACTTCGTGCAGCTGGGCGGCTTCGACACTCACGGCGGCCAGGCGGCGATTCATGCCGGGCTGATGTCGCAGCTGGGCATCGGGCTGGCGGCGTTTGCCACCGCGATGCGCGGGCTGGGCCTGCACGACTCGGTGACCAGCTTCACGCTGTCCGACTTCGGTCGCACCTTCAAGCCCAATTCCTCGGGCGGTACCGACCATGCCTGGGGCAATCAGCAGCTGGTGCTGGGCGGCGCGGTGCAGGGCGGCAAGGGCTACGGCAGCTATCCCGAGCTGACGCTCGGCGGGCCGGACGATGCCGGCATCGACAGCTGGGAATTCCAGGGCCGCTGGATTCCGACCACCTCGGTGGACCAGTACGGCGCCACGCTGCTGCGCTGGCTCGGCGTGGCCGAGGCCGATCTCGACTCGGTGTTCCCCAACCTCGCGCGGTTTGCGTCGCGCGACGTGGGCTTCATGAAGAGTTGAGCGGCGCCGGCCGGCGCGGTCGTTGCCGGCCGGCCGGCGTTCAGCCGGCGCGCGCGCGCCGTGCCCGCGCCGCCAGAAACTCGCCGAGGATGGCCGCCGTGTGCGACCGCCCCGGCGCGGCCACCAGCGCCGCCACCGGCCCCTGCGCCACCACCTCGCCGCCGCGCGTGCCGCCCTCCGGGCCGAGGTCCACCAGCCAGTCGGCCTCGGCGATCAGGTCGAGGTCGTGCTCGATGACCACCACCGTGTTGCCCGCATCGACCAGCCGGTGCAGCACATGGATGAGCTTCTCGACATCGCTCATGTGCAGCCCGACCGTCGGCTCGTCGAGCACGTAGAGCGTGCGCGGCGCGCGCTGGCCGCGTCGGGTCACGTCGTCGCGCACCTTCGACAGCTCGGTGACCAGCTTGATGCGTTGCGCCTCGCCGCCCGACAGCGTCGGGCTGGGCTGGCCGAGCGTGAGATAGCCGAGACCGACGTCCTGCATCAGCTTCAAGGCGTGCAGCAACTTCGGATGGTTCTCGAAATAGCCGATCGCGTCGTCGATGTTCATCGCCAGCACATCGCCGATGCTCTTGCCGCGCAGCTTCACCTCCAGCGTGGCGCGGTTGAAGCGCGCGCCGTGGCAGGCCTCGCAGAGCGTCTTCACGTCGGGCAGGAAGCTCATCTCGACCGTGGTCATGCCCTGGCCGTCGCAGACCTCGCAACGGCCGCCAGCGGTGTTGAAGCTGAAGCGCGAGGCGGTGTAGCCGCGCAGCCGCGAATCCTGCGAATCGGCGAACAGCTTGCGGATCTCGTCCCAGATGCCGACGTAGGTCGCGGGGCAGGAACGCGGCGTCTTGCCGATCGGCGTCTGATCGACTTCGAGCACACGGTCGATCACATCGAGGCCGTCGATGAAGCCGCCGCCGCGCGCCAGTGCCAGCGGCGGCGATGCCACCTTCACCGGCACGCCGTTGCGCGCGGTGATCACGCGGTAGGCGTTGTCGTGCAGCACCTCGCGCGCGAGCGTGGACTTGCCCGAGCCCGACACGCCGGTCACGACCGTGAGCCGGCCGAGCGGGAAGTCGGCATCGACCTTGCGCAGGTTGTGCAGGCTGGCGCCGCGCAGCGTGAGGCGCGGCGTGTCGGCGTCGACCGGGCGCGTGGCGTGCAGCGGATGCTGCAACGGGAAGTGCAGGCAGCGGCCGGTGATCGAGGTTTCGGGGTCGAGCTCGTCGGCCGTGCCCTGGCCCACGATCCTGCCGCCGCGCACGCCGGCGCCGGGGCCGATATCGATCACATGGTCGGCGCGGCGGATCGTGTCCTCGTCATGCTCCACGACCACCAGCGTGTTGCCGTTGGTGCGCAGCTTGTCGAGCACGTTGAGCAGCATGCGGTTGTCGCGCGGATGCAGGCCGATAGTCGGCTCGTCGAGGATGTAGCAGACGCCTTGCAGGCTCGATCCGAGCTGGGCTGCGAGCCGGATGCGCTGCGCCTCGCCGCCCGACAGCGTGGGCGCGGCGCGGTCGAGCGCGAGATAGTCGAGCCCGACTTCGGCGAGGAAGCTGAGCCGCGAGCGGATCTCGCTGAGCACGTCGCGCGCGATGGCGGCTTCGCGCGGATTGAGTTCGAGGCCATCGACGAAGCCGGCCGAATCGAGCACCGACTGCGCGCTGAGTTCGGCAATCGACCGGTCGCGGAAGCGCACCGCGAGCGCCACCGGATTGAGCCGCGCGCCGGCGCAGGCCGGGCAGGGCTCCTCGATCTCGCCGGCGGCGCGGGCCGCGTCGGCGAGGGCGTCGGCGGCGTCCTCGGCGGCGTCGCGCCAGCTGGCATCGCCTTGCGCCGACTGGTTGCGTTCGCGCTCGTCGGGCGGCGTGAAGCCGCGCAGCTTGAGCCCGGTGCCGAAGCAGAAGCGGCACCAGCCGTGGCTGCTGTTGTAGCTGAACAGGCGCGGGTCGAGATCGGCATAGCTCTGGCCGCAGCAGGGGCAGGCGCGCTTGGTCGAGAACATCGCGCTGCGCATGCCGGCAGCCGAGCCGGTCGGGTCGTGCGCGATGGTCTCGGCGAAGGAATCGAGGCCGCTGAGCGCGACCACGAAGCCCTTGCCCAGCTCGATGGCGAGCGCGAGCGATTCGCGCAGCCGCGCCTCGTTGTCGGGGCCGACTTCCACATCGGCGACCGGCAGCTCGATGTTGTGTTCCTTGAAGCGGTCGATGCGCGGGAACTTGTCCGTCGGCAGGAATTCGCCATCGACGCGCAGATGGGTGTAGCCCTTGCCGGCGGCCCACTTGGCCAGATCGGTGTAGACGCCCTTGCGGCCGATGACCAGCGGCGCGAGCAGGCCGAGGCGCTGGCCACGGTAGTCGCGCATCAGCCGCGCGGCGATGGTCTCGAAGCTCTGCGCCTCGACCGGCACATTGCAGGTGATGCAGTACTGCGTGCCGAGCTTGACGTAGAGCAGGCGCAGGAAGTGATAGATCTCGGTCAACGTGGCGACCGTGCTCTTGCGCCCGCCGCGCGAGGTGCGCTGCTCGATGGCGACCGTCGGCGGAATGCCGTGGATCGCGTCCACCTCCGGCTTGCCCTGGGGCTGCACGATCGAGCGCGCATAGGCGTTGAGCGATTCGAGATAACGGCGCTGGCCTTCGGCAAACAGGATGTCGAAGGCGAGCGTGGATTTGCCCGAGCCGGACGGGCCGGTAATCACCGTGAACGCGTCGCGCGGAATCTCCACGTCGAGGTTCTTGAGGTTGTGCTCGCGCGCATGGTGGATGCGGATCGAGGTGGGCGGCGCGGCGCGGTGATGGCTGTCGTTGGCGGCCGGCGCGTCGGCCGGTGCGGTCGTGTAGTCGGCAAGCGGCTGGGCGGCGCGCAGCGCGGTGGCGTCGTTGGCGGCGTGGCTGCGCGCGTGCTGGAAGGCGCTGCCGTCGGCGGCGCTGAAGGGCGCGCCGGCATCGGCCACTGCGCTGCCGCTGGCGGGCAGCAGCAGCGCGCGTTCGTAGTCGGCCAGCGCGCGGCCGGTCCAGGTGTCGGTGGCCGCGACCTGCGCCGGCGTGCCTTCGGCCACGATCTCGCCGCCCGCGTCGCCGCCTTCCGGCCCGAGGTCGATGACCCAGTCGGCAGCGCGGATCAGGTCGAGGTTGTGCTCGATGACGACCAGCGTGTGGCCGGCGGTCAGCAGCTTCTCGAAGGCGCGCAGCAGCACGGCCACGTCCTCGAAATGCAGGCCGGTGGTCGGCTCGTCGAACAGGAAGAGCTTTTTCTTGCTGGCGAGCTTGCGGACCTTGGCGTCCTTGGCATGCGCGGCCGCCAGATGGCCGGCGAGCTTGAGCCGCTGCGCCTCGCCGCCCGACAGCGTCGGCACCGGCTGGCCGAGCTTGAGGTAGTCGAGCCCCACATCGACCAGCGACGCCAAGCCGAGCCGCACCGGCGCTTCCTCGTGGAAGAAGTGCAGCGCCTCGTTGACCGTCATGTCGAGCACGTCGGCCACGCTGGCCTCGCGGAACAGGCCGTCGATGTCGGTGCTGCCGACCTTCACTTCGAGCGTCTCGGGGCGAAAGCGCCGGCCGTCGCATTCGGGGCAGCGCAGGTACACGTCGCTCAGGAACTGCATCTCCACATGCTCGAAGCCGGTGCCGCCGCAGACCGGGCAGCGGCCGTCGCCGGCGTTGAAGCTGAAGGTGCCGGCGGTGTAGCCGCGCTTGCGGCTTTCAGGCGCGCGCGCGAACACGTCGCGGATGGCGTCGAAGGCGCCCACGTAGCTGGCCGGATTGGAGCGCGCGGTGCGGCCGATGGCGCTCTGGTCCACCAGTACCGCGTCGGCGATCAGGTCGGCGCCATCGAGCGCATCGAACTCGCCGCCGCGTTCGACCGGGCGGCCGAAATGCTTGTCGAGCGCGCCCATCAGCACGTCGGTGACGAGCGACGACTTGCCTGAGCCGCTGACGCCGGTGACGGCAATCAGCCGGCCAAGCGGCAGCTTCAGGTCGAGATTGCGCAGGTTGTTGGCGCGCGCGCCGCGCAGCGTCAGCCATTGCGTGAGCGCGTCGGGCGCCTGCGCGGCGCGTACCAGCTGGATGCGCTTGCGGCCGGCGAGCCAGTCGCCGGTGGGCGAATGCAGCGCGGCGAGGCGGGCGTCCTCGTCGGCGGAGGGCAGCCAGGCGTCGGCGCCCGGCGCGCCGGTGGCGGCCTCGGCATCGGCGGCACTGCGGCGCGTGCCGAGCGCCTCGGCCAGCGCCGCATCGCCGCCGCCGCGCGCCTGCTCGGGCGTGCCGCGAAACACGATGTTCCCGCCGCGTTCGCCCGGCCCGGGGCCGATCTCCAGCAGCTCGTCGGCGGCCAGCATCACCTGCGGATCGTGCTCGACCACCACCAGCGAATTGCCCGCGTCGCGCAGCCGCCGCATCACCGCGATCACGCGATCCATGTCGCGCGGATGCAGGCCGATGCTCGGCTCGTCGAGCACGAACAGCGTGCCGACCAGCGAGGTGCCGAGCGCCGTGGTGAGGTTGATGCGCTGCACCTCGCCGCCCGATAGCGTGCGGCTTTGCCGGTCGAGCGTGAGATAGCCGAGCCCCACTTCGCCGAGGAAGCGGGTGCGGCTGCGCAGCTCGCCCATCATCAGTTCGGCCGCCTGCGGGCTCAGGTGCGACAGGTCGAGCGTGCCGAAGAACTCGCGCAGCCGGTCGACCGGCACGTTCATCAGATCGTGGATGGTCAGGCCGGGCAGGGCGGCGAGCTGCTCGGGCGTCCAGGCCGCGCCGGCCGGCATGAAGCGCGGCCGGCCGGCCAGCGCCGCATCGGCCGCCGCGCGCGTGCCGGCGCGCCACAGCAGCGCATCGGGCTTCAGCCGCGAGCCCTCGCACACGGCGCAGGGCGTGTAGCTGCGGTACTTCGACAGCAGCACGCGGATGTGCATCTTGTAGGCCTTGCTTTCCAGCCAGGCGAAGAAGCGCCGCACGCCGTACCACACGCCCGGAAAGCTCTTGTCCCAGCTGATCCACTCGGGCTCGCCTTCGAGCACCCAGCGGCGGTCGTGCTCGCTCATGTCGCGCCACGGCGTGTCGATGGCGATGTCGCGCTTGACCGCGTAGCCGATCAGCTCCTGCTGCGCTTCCTTGAAGCTCTCGGTCTGCCACGGCTTGACCGCGCCTTCGCGCAGCGTCTTGCGCTCATCCGGAATCACCAGCCCGAAATCGACGCCGATGCTGCGGCCGAAACCGCGGCAGGCATCGCAGGCGCCGAGCGGCGAGTTGAACGAGAAGCCGGCCGGCGTCGGCTCCCGGTAGTCGATGCCGCAATGCGCGCAATGGAAGCCGGTCGAGAAGCGCTCGACGCGCTCGCTGCCGTCCTCGGCGAGGAAGCGCAACGCGCAATGGCCCTGGCCGGCGGCGAAGGCGGCCTCGATGGCTTCGGCGGCGCGGCTCGCGTCGATGCTGGCGGCGCGGAAGCGGTCCTGCACGACGACGAGGCGTTGCGGCGGCGGTTCGGCGGCGGTCCTGGCGGCCTTGCCGCGCGCGGTCTTGGCGGCCGGCTTGGCAGCGGCGGCCTTGGCCTTGGGCGGCTTGGCGCCGGTGGCCGGCTCGGTGGCGGCTTCGGAAGCGGCCGTTGCCGCGCCGGCCGAAGCGTCGTCCGCCGCGCCGCGCGAGCGCACGTCGTCCGCGCCCGGCGCCGGCTCGTGGATCCGCGTATAGCCCTGCGCCTCCAGAAACGCGCGCACCTCGTCGGCGCTGAAATTGCCCGGCACCTGGGCATCGAAGGTGACCAGCACGCGCGCCTCGGGTGCGGCGGCGGCCTGGGCCAGCAGCGCGGCCAGCACGCTTTCGGGGCCGTCGCGGCGCACCGGCCGCGCGCAGCTGCGGCAGAACAGCGTCGCGGCGCGGGCAAACAGCAGCTTCAGATGGTCGTTCAGCTCGGTCATCGTGCCGACTGTCGAGCGCGAATTGCGCACCGGATTGGTCTGGTCGATGGCGATCGCCGGCGGCACGCCGTCGATGCGGTCGACCTGCGGCCGGTCCTGGCGATCCAGAAACTGGCGCGCATAGGCGCTGAAGGTCTCGACATAGCGGCGCTGGCCCTCGGCATACAGCGTGTCGAACACCAGAGAGCTCTTGCCCGAGCCGCTCACGCCCGTCACCACCAGCAGTTCGCCGGTCGGGATGTCGAGACTGAGATTGCGCAGGTTGTTCTGGCGGGCGCCGCGAATGCGGATGGCGTGACCGAGATAGGCGCCCTGATCGGGCGCGGCGGCGGGGTGCGGGGAGGCTTGATCCATGGTGGCGAGCATAGACCGGGCGATTGCGCCGGCGTTCGCGGCGGCGATGACGCACAACGAGGCACCGTTCGTCGCCCCTAAGCGCTTTTACTCAATGAAACACGGTGCGACCCTTGCTTTTTCCCGGCGGCCTAGGCCTTCCCCTGTCAGCTCATGAACAAAAACGCACTCGAAGATGCCGTTGCCGGGCTTTATCGCGCTGCTGCGGGGCTGGAGGATTGGTCGCATGCCTTGTTCGCAGCATCGGCGGTCCTGCATGACGAAACGGCGACGCTGCGACTGACGCTGGATTGCGGCGCCAGTCAGTTGGCACTGGCTGCCGGCGCACCGTCCGTCGGCTCGATCTGCGACGGCCGCGGCGGCCAGGGTGCCGCCGAGCGCTCGCGCCGCGAAGCCGCCGAGCTGGTCGGGCCGGCGCTCGATGCGCTGTGCGGCGATGCGCTGCCGCTGTCCGACGCGGCGCGCCGCATCGTCTTCCATCTGCGCGAGGCGCTGCTCACGGCCGAGGCCTGTGCCCGCGCCGCCGCGCTCGGCCCGGGCCTGCTCGACCGGCTCACGCTGCCGGTGTTGCTGCTGGATGCGGCCGGCGCCATCCGCTTTCTCAATGCTGCCGCCGCGCGCGAGCTGGCCGGCGCCGGGCCGCTGCTGCGCCGCGATGGCCGGCTCGCCGGGCGCGATCCGCTCGCCGACGGCCAGCTGCATGCGTTTCTCGCGGCGGTGGCGCGCGAGCCGGCACAGCAGCTCGGCGGCCGGCCTGCGGCCAGCGCCAGCGCGCCGGTGCTGACCGGCCCGGCCCGGTCCGGCGGCCCGCGCCGGCTGGCCTTGCAGGCGATTCCCACCGCGCTGGCCGGCCAGCCGCTGCTGCTGGTGCTGCTGCACGATCTGGCCGGCGCGCGCCTGCCGGCCGTCGCCACGCTGATGCGTGTGTACGGCATGACGCCGGCCCAGGCCGAGGTGACGCTGGCGCTGCTGCGCGGCCTGAGCGCCGACGAAGTGGCGAGCGAGCGCCGGGTGTCGAGTCACACCGTGCGCGACCAGATCGCGGCGGTATTCGCCAAGACCGGCGTGAGCCGCCAGGCCGAGCTGGTCGCGCGGCTGGCGGCGCTGCCCACCTCGCTGCTGGGTCTCGAATGAACGACGCCGACTTCGATGCCGCCGTCGCCGGCTTCCATCGCGCCGCGCGCGGCCAGCTGGCCTGGGGCGAGGCGCTGGCGCCGATCCGGGCCGCCTTCGGTGCCGCCGCCGCGGTGCTGATGGGCATGGCCAAGGACAGCGGCGCCATCGCCTTCAGCTATGAATGCGGCACGCTGCCCGAGGCCGCCTCGCTCGACTATCTGCGCAGCTATCACAGCATCGACGTGCGCGCCGCGCTGGTGCTCGACCGGCCGGTCGGCGAATGCGTGCGCTGCTGCGACTACTACGACGAAGCCTTCGTCGCCGCCAACGCCTTCTACCAGGACTTCCTCATCCCCTACGGCGTGCGCCATGTGGCCGGCGCCAAGGCCTATGAGGACAACCGGCTGCTGGTCGTGCTCGGCGTGCAGATCGCGGTCGGCGCGGCGCCGGTCTCGGATGCCGGCATGCGGCTGCTGGCGCGGCTGGTGGCCCAGCTGACGGTGGCGCTGCATGTGTACTGCGCCGCGCGCGGGCAGCGCGGCGAGCCCGGCGTGGGCGCGGCGCTGCTCGACCGCTTGCGCGCGCCGGCCTTCGTGGTCGACGAGCTGCGCCGGCTGCACTACGCCAATCCGGCCGGCCGGCAATGGCTGGCGGCGCCCGGCGGGCTCGGGCTGATCGACGGCCGGCTGGTGGCGGCGCGGCGCCAGGACGATGCCGACTTCACGCTGGCGCTGCGCCAGCTCAAGCTCGACGGCGAGCGCTCCTATCTGGGCGCCGGCGCCGGCCGCGAGCGCAGCCAGCTGCGGCTGTCGAGCCATGAAGTGGTGTTTCTGCACGCGGTGCGGCCCGACGACACGATGGCCGCCTTCGGCACCCGGCCGCTGGCGCTGATGCTGGCGCACGACCTCGGCGCCGGCATCGCGCTCGATCCCTTCGTGGTCGCCGAGACCTTCGGCCTCACGCCGGCCGAGGCGCGGATCGCGGTCGGGCTGGCGGCCGGCAGCTCGGTCGAGGAGATCGCGGCCGAGCGCTGTGTCTCGCTGGCCACGGTGCGCAGCCAGCTCGCGGCGGCCATGCACAAGATGGGCGTGCATCGCCAGCCGGAGCTGGTGGCGCGACTGGCGGCGCTGCCATCGGCCGGTTTCGTGCCGGACGACCGACGGCCGGACGACTGACGGCCCGGCGCGGCTGGCTCAGCGGCCGCTGTCGCAGTCGCGGATCAGCCGGATGCACTCCTGCATGCCGAACAGCAGCCGGTCGCGCAGCTGCTCGTCGGTGGCGCAGAAGATCTTGTCGGAGGCGTTGCGCTCATAGGTGCCGGCGACGAAGGCGTCGTAATCGGCCTTGAGCTTGTAGAGCAGCTCGACCTGCTCCTTGCGCACCTTGGCGACGTGTTCGTCCTCGGTGCAGTCGAGCAGACCGAGCTGGATGCGTTCGCGGGCGGCCTGGCGGACGGTCATGACGGTTCTCCTCTGGCGCGGGCGGTCAGGCGCCGGCCGTGGCCGGAACCACGGGCACCCGATAGCCGAACAGCGGCTGCTTGCCCTGGGACACGCGCTTGCGGTTGAGCGCCTCGGGCGGCGGCACTTCGAGACAGGCCTGCGGCCAGGCGGTGAGCGCGGCGCAGGTCTGCACCAGCATCGCCAGCTCGTCGTAGGCGCCTAGCTCGATCTCGCGGAACACCGGCGCGGGCTGGCCGCCATAGGCCTTGAGCCGGGCCTGGAAGGCTTCGGGGAAGAGGAAGAAGGCCTCGGCATCGAAGCGCTGGATCAGTCCGCCTTCGCGCACCACGCTGTCGCCGGCGACCGGGTAGGGCAGGAACAGGCCGCCAAGGCCGACCTGCCAGTTGCCCAGCTCGGGCATCCAGTACACCGGCACCACGAACACGCCGCCCTGTGGCACCTCGGCGCGTAGCTCGTCGGCGCCCGGGATCAGGCCGAGCGCCGCATCGGCATCCCAGCACAGCGCGATGCGCTTGGCCGACGCGTCGCGCTGGGCGCCGCCGGTGGCGACCGCCATGGCTTCGGGCAGCGCCGGCCAGCGCGCCTCGATGGCGACGATGGGCCAGGGCAGTTGCAGGTCGGCGCGGGTGAGCGCGGATTCGGCCTTGGCGTCGAGCAGCATGCCGCGCTCGGGCAGCAGGAACTTGCTGGCGTGCTCGATCAGCGTGATGACGCCGTCGAGCACCTGGAGCGAATGCCCGGCCTTGGGATCGGCGGCGGCGCGCTGTTCGCGCAGCCCTTCGAGGGCATGCGCGCAGTAGTTGTTGACCTGAATGTCGGGAGTGTTGGACATGGCGAATGCAGTTGAATGGGCGGCTCGGGCGGAGCAAGAACAGTACCGTCGTCGGCAGCGGGGTTTCGGCACACTGCGCGGACATTGCGTTTTCTCAACCCATTTCAAGAAGACAGGCGCGCCATGAGCATCAAGTCCGAAGACATCGAAATCCGTCTCTACATGCTGGAGGCGCTGACCATGGCGCTGGCCAGCACCCATCCCGATGCCGAGGCGCTGACGGCGGCCTTCGACAAGGCGGTCAAGCGCATCCAGGGCTTCATGGAGGGCAACAACATGGCGCCCGAGGTGATCCAGCGCGTGGCCGGCGCGGCCGAGCGCATTCGCGTGCAGATCGAGCCGGAGTGAGTCAGCGCCGTGGCGCGGCCGGCGCCAGATGCGGCCCGACTTTCTTCTCAAGCAGCGCCACCAGCGCCGGCTCCATGAAGGCGTAGTCGTCCGGAATGTCGAGGCAGACGATCTTCTTGCCGCCGAGCTGATGGCGAAACCGCGCCGCGAGCCGGGCGCGATGGCGCTTTTCCATCACGAAGATGAGGTCGGCCCAGGCCAGCAGCTCGGGCTCGACCGGCTGGTCGGCATCGGGCGCGAGGCCGGCCGAGGCGGTTTCCACGCCGGGCCAGTGGGCGAAGACCGCTTCTGCGGTCGGGCTGCGCAGCCGGTTGCGGGCGCAGATGAACAGCACTTTCCTCAAGCGCCGGCCCGGGCTGGGGTCAGGCCAGGATGTCGTCGAGCGCCGCCAGCAGCGCCGCGCATTGCTCGTCCGAGCCGACGGTGATGCGCAGCCAGTTGGCGATGCGCGGCGCCGAAAAGCGCCGCACCAGCACCTTGCGCGCGCGCAGCTCGGCCAGCAGCTGCTCGGCCGGGCGCGTGGCATGGCTGGTGAAGATGAAGTTGGCGGCCGACGGCAGGCTGGTGAAGCCGCGCCGGGCCAGCTCGGCCACCAGCCGCTCGCGCGTGGCGACGACGGCGTCGCGGGTCTGCGCGAAGTAAGGCTCGTCGCGCATCGCCGCCGCTGCGCCGGCCGCCGCGAGCCGGTCGACCGGATAGGAATTGAAGCTGTCCTTCACCCGCCGCAGCGCCTCGATCAGCCCCGGATCGCCGATGGCGAAACCCACGCGCAGGCCGGCCAGCGAGCGCGACTTGCTCAGCGTCTGCGTGACCAGCAGGTTGGGATGGCGCAGCACCAGGCCGGCCGCGCTCTCGGCGCCGAAGTCCACATAAGCCTCGTCGACCAGCACGACGGAGTCGCGGTTGCGTTGCAGCAGCGCCTCGATGTCGGCGAGCGGCAGGGCGCGGCCGGTCGGTGCATTGGGGTTGGGGAAGACGATGCCGCCGTTGGGCTGGGCAAAGTCCTCCAGCGCCAGACTGAAGTCGTCGCGCAACGCCACCGTGCGGTAGTCGATGCCGAACAGCCCGCAGTACACCGGATAGAAGCTGTAGGTGATGTCCGGGAACAGCACCGGCTCGGCATGCTTGAGCAGCGCCAGGAAGGCGAAGCCCAGCACCTCGTCGGAGCCGTTGCCGGCGAACACATGCTCGATGCCCAGGCCGTGGCGCGCGGCGACGGCGGCGCGCAGCTCGGTCGATTCGGGGTCGGGATAGAGCGCCAGCTTCTGCGCCGCGTCGGCGATGGCGGCCAGCGCCAGCGGCGACGGCGGATAGGGGTTCTCGTTGGTATTGAGCTTGACCAGCCCGTCGACCTTGGGCTGCTCGCCCGGCACATAGGGCGTGAGCGAGGCGGTCAGGGCACTCCAGTAGCGATTGGCGGCGTTCATGCGATGCGGATCCGGGGCCATTGATGGCGATGGGCGCGGGCGGAATGCCCGGCGGCCGGGTGCGGCGGGCGGTTCTTGGCGACCGCGGGCGCGCGCGAGGGCGGCCAGCATAAGCGATCGGGCAGGGCCGGCGGCCGGGATGGGCGCGGCTCGGGCTACAATCGCGGGCTTTGGTTTTTCTGCCAGAACAGCCACCATTTCCATCGCCGGCCGCGCGCCGGCACCCACATCCGGAGTTCCAAGATGGCCGACCGCACCCGTACCCGCCGCAACACCCTCGAACGCCGCTGCCTCGGCAAGGCTTTCAAGCGCCTGTTCGTGGGCCGCAACCGCGAAGTGTTCCGCATGCTCGAAAAGATCAAGAAGAACTGATCGCCCGGGCACGCCGGAATTTCCGGCGGCAAGAAAAGGGGAGCTGCCCGCGAGGGCGCTCCCCTTTTTTCATGCCGGTCGGCGGTCGTGGGTTGTCACAGGTCTGTGGCGCTCCAGATGTCGGGTAACCAGCCGTAACGTCTTGCACATCAGCCGGCAAACCCGGCTGCGCACAGTGCAACCGTTCCGCGACGGCCTCCGGGCCTGGCGCGGCAATCCACGGAGGGGAAGCACATGTTCGGTTTCAAGGATTCGAGACTGCTGCGCGGCGCGGCACTGGCCGCCACGGTGGCGCTGGCGGCGGGCGCGATCGCGCTGCCATTTCATGCCGATGCGGCAGCCAAGCGCGCTGCCGGCGAACCCGCCGCCTGCCCGATGGCGGACGGCGGCCCGGCCGGCTTTCATCACGAAGGCCGCGACGGCCATGAAGGCCCGGGCGGTCCGATCGGCGGTCCGCTGCCGGGCCGGCTGCTGCGCGATGCCGGCGCGAGCGACGAGCAGATCGCCCGCATCAGGACCATCTTCGAGTCGCGCCGTGCCGCCGCCGAGGCCGATCGCGACAAGCTGCGCGGGCTGCACGACAAGACGCGCGAGCTGCTGGCCGCGCCGACCGTCGACCGCGCTGAGCTCGACAAGCTGCGCAGCGAGCAGCTGGCGCTGGCCGATGCCGAATCGCGCCGCATGACCGGCGCCCTGGCCGATGCCGCCGAAGTGCTGACGCCGGCCCAGCGCGCCAAGATCGCCACCCTGCTCGCCGACCGGCGCGAGCATGACGGCCATGGTCACCATGACCGCCGCGACGACCGCGGCCCGCGCGACGGCGCCCGCCCCGGTCCCGACAACCGCCCACCCACGCCCGACCAGCCGCCTACCTCATGAACCAGCGAACCGCATCCGGCCTGCACCGCCTGCTCGTCATCGACGATGACGAACGCCTCGTCGCCATGCTGCGCGACTACCTCGCGCCCAACGGCTTCGAGATCACGCTCGCCTTCGACATCGCCGCCGGTCTGGCGGCGCTCGGCCGCGAGCGTTTCGACATCGTGCTGCTCGACCTGATGCTGCCCGACGGCAACGGGCTCGACGTGTGCCGGCAGCTGCGCGCTGCGGCCGGCGCCGAGGCCGACGTCGGCCTGGTCATGCTCACCGCGCGCGGCGAGTCGACCGACCGCGTCATCGGCCTGGAGCTCGGCGCCGACGACTACGTGACCAAGCCCTTCGATCCGCGCGAGCTGCTGGCGCGGCTGCGCGCGGTGCTGCGCCGGCGCCAGTCCGCGCCGGCCGATCCGCAGCGCGAGGTCAAGGTGTTCGGCCGGCTCGAGATCGACCGCGCCGGCCGCTGCGTGCGGGTGGACGGCGAGACCCGCTCGCTCACCTCGCACCAGTTCGCGCTGCTCGACGCCATGGCCGAGCGCGCCGGCCGCGTGCTGACGCGCGACCAGCTGATGGAGCTGGTCCAGCCCTGGCACGGCGAGGAAACCTTCGACCGCTCGATCGACGTTCACATCGCGCGCATCCGCGCCGCCATCGAGGACGACGCGCGCCATCCGCAGCGCATCGTCACCGTGCGCGGCATCGGCTACGTGTTCTCGCGCGAACAGGACAGCCGTGCCGCGTGAGCACCGGCTGGCGCGCCATCTCTGGCTGCGCATCTGGCTGGCGGTGGTCGCCACCGTGCTGCTGTTCGCGCTGCTGGCCGGCGCGGCCTGGCGGCTTTATGCCGACGAGGTGCGCTCCGAGTTCTTCCGCCATGAGCATCCCGGGCCGCCGCCCTGGGCCGACCGTGCGCCGCCCGGCGTGGCGCCCGAGGACTGGAACGACTGGTGGGCCGAGCGCAAGCGCGAGTTCGAACATCGGCCGCCCAAGCCGCCGCCCGGCATGCCGCACGGTCCCTTCGGCCCGCTCGGACTGGTCGGGCTGCTGGGCGTGCTGGCGGGCGGCGTGGCCTTCGGCGCCTATCCGGTGGTGCGCCGGCTGACGCGCCAGCTGGAGGATCTGCATGCGAGCGTGCGGCGCTTTGGCGGCGGCGACCTGCAGGCGCGCGCCACGGTGCACGGCAGCGACGAGGTCGCAGGCGTGGCGCGCAGCTTCAACGACGCGGCCGAGCGCATCGAGGGGCTGGTCGAGGCGCAGCGCTCGCTGCTCGCCAATGCCTCGCACGAGCTGCGGTCGCCGCTCGCGCGGCTGCGCATGGCGAGCGAGATGCTGGGTGCCAGCGCCAGCGCCGGCCTGCGCGACGAGATGCGCCGCAACATCGGCGAGCTCGACCAGCTCATCGAGGAAATCCTGCTGGCGAGCCGGCTGGAGGCGGCGCGCGAAGTGCCGATCGGCGACTTCGAGCCGGTCGATCTGGCCGGGCTGGTGGCCGAGGAAGCCGCGCATGCCGGCGTCGCCTGCGACGCGGTCGCGCTGCAACTGTCCGGCGATGCCCGGCTGCTGCGCCGGCTGGTGCGCAATCTGATCGAGAACGCGCTGCGCTATGCCAAGCCGGCCGCGCCGGCGTCCGGCGCCGATGCCGATTTCGACGACTCGCCCGATGCGCCGCTGGCCCGGCCCGACATCGTGGTGACGCTGGCCCGCAGCGCCGATGCCGAGCGCGCCCGGCTCACCGTCTGCGACCGTGGTCCGGGCGTCGCCGATGCCGACCGCGAGCGCGTGTTCGAAGCCTTCTACCGCGTGCCCGGCGCCAGCGAGCGCGAGGGCGGCGTAGGCCTGGGGCTGGCGCTGGTACGCAAGATCGCGCGCCATCACGGCGGCGAGGCGCGCTGTCTGGCGCGCGACGGCGGCGGCGCCTGCTTCGAGGTGCTGCTGCCGCTGGCCTGAGCCGGGGCGCCGGGCGGCGCGGTCAGCGCGTCGCGTGACGCAGACCGGCCACCAGCGCCGGCAGCTCGCTCATCCGCGCAAACGTGGCCAGCGCGCCGAGCGCACGCAATTTCTCGTCATGCCCGGGCGCCAGATGGCCGCCGCCGACAAAGCCCAGCACCGTCATGCCGGCGGCGCGCGCGGCGGTCACGCCGGTGGCGCTGTCTTCCACCACCAGGCAGCGCGCCGGCGCCACGCCAAAGCCGGCGGCGGCGGCCAGATACACATCGGGCGCGGGCTTGGGCCGGTCGAGGTCGCGGCCGCTGTAGACGCGGTCGTGGAACAGCGGCGCGAGACCGGTGCGGGCCAGCACGCCGCGCACCCGGCGCGCCTCGGAATTGCTGGCCACGGCCAGCGGCAGGCCGGTCGCGGCCAGCGCCGCGCCCACGCCGGGCATCGGCTCGGTCAGGCGGTCGATGGCCACATCCACGCGGTGATGCAGCGCCTCGATGTCGGCCAGCGTCATCGGCGTGCCGAGCAGGGTCGACAGCTCGACCAGCATCGGCACGAACAGCATGCCGAGGCGCGGTCGCAGCAGCGGGACGATGTCGCGCGCGCGGTCGGCGGCGGGAAAGCGCGCTGCCAGTTCATCGGCGGTCATCGCAAAGGACAGCGCTTCGCTGTCGATCAGCACGCCGTCGCAGTCGCTGATGAGATGGGTCGGGCTCATGGGCGCGATCTCGGTAAGGGAGGAGCGCGCCACTCTAGCGGCTGCGACGGGCGCCGGCTGTCAGCCGATGCCGCGTCTGGCGCCGGCGTCAGAGCGTGGTCGGCGGGCCGGCCGGATCGCCCGGCGCGGCGAGCAGGCCGAGCCGGCGCAGGCGCTCGATCAGGCCGCCGAACAGGCGGTGGAACAGCTGGCGGAACAGCACCGGATCGATCAGCCACAGCACCGCCGCATAGATGAAGGCGCCGAGTGCCGCAAAGCCGCCCAGGCGCTCGGGCAGATCCCAGACCGCGCCGACGTCCATGCGCAGCAGCGTCAGCACCGTGGCCATCGCCGCGACCGCCAGCGCCGGCGTGGCCGCGCCGCGCCATTGATCGACCAGCCCGATGCCGCCGATGCGCCAGAGCAGAAACATGTCGACCGGCAGCGCCAGCAGCGGCGCGCCGATCCAGACCGTGCTGGCCAGTCCGGCCGACTGGCGCCCGAACAGCCACATGCCGGCGCCGATCAGCGCGATGGCGCTGGTGGAGATGACCGCCTGCACCACCGGCCGCCCGAGCGCGATGAACACCGAGGTACCGAACATGCGCGCGAAGAACAGCAGCGAGGTGGCCGACAGCAGGCTCACCAGCGGCGCCGCCTCGGCCCAGCGCGCGCCGAACAGCAGCTCGACCACCTCGGGCGCGGTGCAGGCGATGCCGGCAAACACCGGAAAGGTGAGCGCGCAGCACATGCGGGTGGCGGTCGCGTAGACGCCGGCGATCGAGCCGGTTTCATGCCGCGCGCGCGAGAACAGCGTGGTCGACAGATGCCAGATCGGCCCGCTCACCAGACCGCGCAGCGTGTCGACGATGCGGAAGGCCAGATCGAACAGCCCGGCCGTGGCGCTGCCGAGCCCGGCACCGACCGCGATCAGGAACACCCGCGATGCCGCCACGGCGGTGAAGGCCAGCCCGGTCGAGGCGGCACCGAACACCAGCCAGGGGCGGATCGGCGACCAGTCGCTGCGCCAGCGCGGCCGCTCGGGCGCGAGGTAGGCCAGCACCGCCGTGCCGAGCACTGCCATCAGCAGCTGCTGCGCGATCAGGCTCCACAGGCCGGCGCCGCTCAGCACCATCACCAGCGCGACCAGGCTTGCGCCCATGCGCGAGGCCACGCTGCGCAGCGCGAGCGAACGGAATTCGAGATTGCGCCGCTGCACCGCCGCCAGCGTGGCGCCGAGCGGCGTGGGCAGCAGCGACAGGCTTAGCACCGGCAGCAGCCAGCCCAGCCCCGGCTGACCGAGCAGCCGGCCCAGCAGCGGCGCGCCGAGCCAGCACAGCGCCACCAGCGCAAACGCCAGCGCGGTGGCCAGCGAGAAGGCCGCGTCGATCTGCTCGCGCTGCACCTTGCGGGCCTGCAGGATGGCGTCGTGGAACAGGCATTCGACCGGGATGTTGAGCAGCATCACGATGCCGAGCGCCATCGAGAACAGGCCGAACTCGGCCGGCGCCAGCCGGTGCGAGATGAACACCAGCACCACGAAGGCCAGGCCCGAGACGCCGACGCTTTCGAACAGGCCCCAGAGGGCCGCGACCGAGGGACGGTCGGAAGAGGTTGCTGCCATGACACCCGCGCGCAAGTGGGTCGCGCGGGTTGGGTCGGCGCCTCATGGGCGCCGGTCGCCGCCCGCCGACGGGATCGGCCGGGACGAACCGGCCGCGCATACGGGCATTGACGGCAGGGGCCGGCGGCGACTTGAGCGGATCGATCGCCGCGCCGGCAGGGCAAAGCGGGTGCTGCTCCTCAGAGCGCGGCGATGGCGACCTCGGTCGACTTGATGAGCGCGATGACTTCGCGGCCCGGCACCAGACCCAGTTCCTTCACCGAGCGGGTGGTGATGACCGAGGTGACGATGATGCCGGCCGAGGTTTCGACATCGACTTCCGAGACGACCGGGCCTTCGATGATTTCGCGCACGCGACCCCGGAACTGGTTGCGGACGTTGATGGCGGCTATGGACATGCTGGCTCCTTGTGATGGCCGCGAGGCGCGGCGGATGAAAGCGGGTTCAGATCGCCCAGCGCACGGCGGTGGCGTCGGGCGCGGGCTGTTCGGGCGGGCGCGGCGTCTTGAGCACGCGGTCGAGCACCGCTTCCTCGATGGCGGCGAATTCGGGCCGGCCACGCGAGCGCGGGCGGGCCAGCGGCACGTCGCGGTCGAGCGTGATGCGGCCGTCCTCGATCAGCACGATGCGGTCGGCCATGGCCACGGCTTCCTGCACATCGTGGGTGACCAGAACGGCGGTGAAGCCGTGGGTGCGCCACAGGTTCTCGATCAGCGACTGCATCTCGATGCGGGTGAGGGCGTCGAGCGCGCCGAGCGGCTCGTCGAGCAGCAGCAGGCGCGGCCGATGGACCAGCGCGCGGGCGAGGGCGACGCGCTGGCGCTGGCCGCCCGAGAGCTGGGCCGGCCAGTCGTCGGCGCGGTCGGCCAGGCCGACTTCGGCGAGCAGCTCGAGCGCGCGTTTGCGCGCGTCGCTGCCTTCAAGGCCGAGCGCGATGTTGTCGAGCACGCGCTTCCAGGGCAGCAGGCGCGGCTCCTGGAACATTACGCGCACCTCGTCGCGGCGCTGGGCCGGCGCGGCGCCGTCGATGCCGGCTTCGTTGTCGAAGCTTTCGAGGCCGGCCAGCACGCGCAGCAGCGTGCTCTTGCCGCAGCCGCTGCGGCCGACGATGGCGAGGAATTCGCCCGGCGCGATGTCGAGATCGATGCCGTCGAGCACGCGGCGGCTGCCGTAGCGCTTGACCAGATTGCGCAGCCGCACGGCGGTGCCGTCGGCGGCCGGCGAAGGGACGGTGGGGCGGGCCGGCGCCTGGGCAGCGGCGGTGGCGGCGAGCTTGAGCTTGGTTGTCATGTGGCGGGCAGGGCGGGTTCGGCGTGGACGGAGTGCGGCGCGGCGGCGGCGGCCGGCGGCGGGGAAGCGGCATGGGCGGCGCCGGCGCGCGCGGCCCGGACCGCATCGCGCAGCCGGCCGCCGCTGTGGTCGGGCGCGAGCGCGGCATGGCCGAACAGCCGCGCGCGCAGCGGGCCGTCGGCATAGCCGGTGGCATAGGCGCCGCGTCGTTGCAGCTCGGGCACGACATGCTCGATCACGTCGGCCCAGCTGCCGGGCGCAACCGCGTAGGCCAGATTGAAGCCGTCGATGCCGGTGGTGGCGAGCCAGTCCTGGAGCTGGTCGGCGACCTTTTGCGGCCCGCCGACGATGACCGGCCCGCGTCCGCCGATGGCGATGAATTCGGCGGCTTCGCGCACGGTCCAGCGGCGCGATGGATCGGCCTTGCTGAAGGCGGCGAGCGCGGTGCGGCCGGCGTCGGTGTCGATGTATTCGATGGTGGCGTCGAGCGGCAGCCGGCCGAAGTCGACGCCGGTCCAGCCCGACAGCAGCGCGAGCGAGGCGTCGATGTCGACATAGCCGCGGTAGTCGGCATGCTTGGCTTCGGCGCGCGCGTCGTCGGCATCGGTGATGACGGTCGCCAGCGCATAGATGAGCACCGAGTCGGGCGCGCGGCCGGCGCGGGCCACGGCGGCGCGCACATCGGCCACCTGGCGCGCCAGCGCGGCCTGGGTCGGCGCGATCAGGAACACGCACTCGGCATGCGCGCCGGCAAACGCCAGCCCGCGCGCCGAGGTGCCGGCCTGATACAGCACCGGCGTGCGCTGCGGCGACGGCTCGCTCAGATGGATGCCGGGCAGGCTGAACCACGGGCCCTGGTGGCCGACGGCATGCACCTTGGCCGGATCCACGTAGACGTTGCGCGCCACGTCGCGCTGTACGGCGTCGTCGTCCCAGCTGGTTTCCCAGAGCTTGTAGACCGCCTGCAGAAAGTCGTCGGCCTGGTCGTAGCGCTGGTCGTGCGCGGTCTGCTTTACCTGACCGGCGTTGCGCGCGGCGCTGTCCAGGTAGGAGGTGACGATGTTCCAGCCCACGCGGCCGTCGGTCAGATGGTCGAGCGTGGTGATGCGGCGCGCGAACAGCGCCGGCTGCTCATAGCTGGTGGACGCGGTCACGCCAAAGCCCAGATGGCGCGTGACGGCGGCCATCGCCGGCACCACCAGCATCGGGTCGTCGAGCGGCACCTGCACGCCGCCGCGCAGGGCAGCGTCGGGGCTGCCGTTGTGCACGTCGTACACGCCGGTCACGTCGGCCAGAAAGATGCCGTCGAACAGCCCGCGCTCCAGCAGCTGCGCCAGCCCGGTCCAGTAGCCGAGCTTCGTGTACTCATGCGAGCGGTTGGCCGGATGGCGCCACAGCCCCGGCGACTGATGCACGGCGGCCGTCATCGCAAACGCGTTGAAGCGCACCGGCTTGCGGGCGTCGGCGGCGCTCATTTCGCGGCGGCCGTCTTGCCTTCGAGCGCGACCTGCCAGTCGGGCTTCACGAAGCCGGCAAAGCGCTGGTTGGTGGTGGCGAGGAATTCCTTCGACTGCCAGGCCGCCGCGATGTCCTTGACGTACTCGCGGTCCTTGTCGGCGGTGCGCACGGCCACCACGTTCTGATAGGTGGACGTCGTGTCTTCCAGCGCCAGCGCCTCGGTGAGCTTGAGCCCGGACGCGAGCGCGAAATTGCCGTTGATGAAGCTGTAGTCGATGTCGTCGAGCGAGCGCGGCAGTTGCGCGGCCTCCAGCGGCACCAGCTTGATGCCCTTGAGGTTCTGCGCCACGTCCTTCTCCGAGGCGCGGATCGGGTCATAGCCTTCGCGCAGCCTGAGCCAGCCGAGCTTCTTGTCGAGCACCACCAGCGCGCGCGCCGCATTGGCCGGATCGTTGGGGATGGCGACCGTCGTGCCTTCCTTCACCTCGGCCAGGCTCTTGTGCTTGCGGCTGTACACCGCGATGGGCGCGGTCGGCACCTTGAGCACTTCGCTCAGTTCCAGCTTGTTCTCGGTCGTGAACTTCTTGAGATAGACCTCGTGCTGGAACACGTTGGCATCGAGCGAGCCCTGGGCCAGCGCGAAGTTGGGCTGGATGTAGTCGTTGAACTCGACCAGCTTGACCGTGTAGCCCTTCTTTTCCAGCAGCGGCTTGATGCCGTACTTGATCTGGTCGGCATAGGGGCCGGCGGTCGCGCCGAACACCAGTTCCTTCTTCTGCGGATCGGCGGCCTGGGCGGTGGTGGCGAAGACGCCGGCAAGCAGCGCGCTGCCGGCAAGCGCCAGCAGGCGGCGACGGAAAATGGCGGAGTGGAGCTTGTTGTTCATGCGGATTCCTCTGGGCAGAGCGCGAGCCTGGACGCGCGCGGCGCCGGCAAAAAGATTCATTGGGAATGAAGGTATGGCGCGGCGGGGCTTGCGGCCGCGCGGCAATCAGCGGTGATCGAGCCGGCGCGCGATGCGGTTGCCGGCCCACTGGATCAGCTGGACGATGACCACCAGCAGCGCGACGGTCCCCACCATCACGTCGGTCTGGAAGCGGTAGTAGCCGTAGCGGATCGCGATGTCGCCGATGCCGCCGCCGCCCACCACGCCGGCCATCGCCGAGTACGAAAGAAAGCTCACGATCAGCACCGTCAGCGCCAGCACCAGCGCCGGTCGCGCTTCCACCAGCAGCACGCGGCGCACGATCTGCAACTCGCTTGCGCCCATTGCATGGGCCGCCTCGATCACGCCGCGCGGCACCTCGCGCAGCGCCTGTTCCACCAGCCGCGCGAAGTAGGGGATGGCCGCAAAACTCAGCGGCACCGCCGCCGCGACTGGCCCGATGGAACTGCCCGCCAGCACCCGCGTGACCGGCACCAGCGCCACCAGCAGGATGATGAAAGGGAAGGAGCGCACCAGATTCACCACCCAGTTGAGCGCCGTGTGCAGCAGCGGCTGGGCCAGCGACTGGCCCGGCGCGGTCAGCACGATGAGCACGCCGAGCGGCCCGCCCAGCAGCACCGCCACGCCGATGGCAATGGCCAGCATCAGGCCGGTCTGGCCCACCGCCACCCACAGCTCGGGCAGCACCTCGATGAAGTTCTCGAAGAACATTGGCCGTCTCCTCAGGCCGCGACCGACAGCGGCGCCGGTTGTTGCAGGCTGGCGAGCAGTTCGCGCGCAAGGTCGGTGGCCGGCGCATGCGTGTCGGTATCGAGCGCAAAGCGGTCGGCGACGCGGCCGTCTTCCATCACCGCCACCTCGTCGCACAGGCGCCGCACCACTTCCAGCTCATGGGTCACGACGACCAGCGTCACGCCGTGGTCGCGGTTGATGGCGGCCAGCGTGTCGAGGATGGAGCGCGTGGTCTGCGGGTCGAGCGCCGAGGTGGGCTCGTCGCAGAGCAGCACGCCGGGCCGCGTGGTCAGCGCGCGCGCGATGGCGACGCGCTGCTTCTGCCCGCCCGACAGCTGGGCCGGATAGCTGCGCGCCTTGTCGGCCAGCCCGACGATGTCGAGGCATTCGGCGACGCGCTTGGCAACTTGCGCGCGCGGCAGGCCGTCGAGATCGAGCGGGAAGGCGACATTGGCCTCGACGGTCGCATTCAGCAGCAGGTTGAACTGCTGGAAGATCATGCCGATGCCCCGGCGCGCGGCGCGCAACCGGCTGCGCGACAGCGCGGTGAGATCGACGCCATCGACCGTCACGCGGCCGGCATCGGGCCGCTCCAGCAGATTGATGAGTCGCAGCAGCGTCGACTTGCCGGCGCCGCTCATGCCGATGACGCCGAAGGCGCTGCCGCGCGGGATGTCGAGCGACACGTCGCGCACCGCGTGGAACACGCCGTTGCGCGGCAGCACGAAGGTCTTCGACACGGTGTCGAGCCGGATCAGCGGGGCGCTCATGCGCGGCTCCCGAAGGCTTGGGTCTTCATCGCGGCGCCGGCTCAGGAGTAGGCCGTCGGGTCGGGCACGCGGCCGGTGGTCGCGTAGCGGCCCAGGTCGCGCAGCTTGTAGTCGACCGGGTCGTGCAGCGTGTGCACGCGGGCGTTGCGCCAGTAGCGGTCGAAGCCCAGGCGCGCCGACGTGGCGCTGGCGCCGGTGATGTCGAACAGCTGGGTGCCGATTTCGAGCGCGGCGCGGTGGGCCGTGACCTTGGCTTCGGCGACCGCCACCGCCACCTCGCCGCGATGAAGGTCGGTGACCGCGTCGGGACCGAGATCGAGCGTGGCTTGCAGCTTCTGCGCGGCCAGATCGGTCAGCACCTGCGCCGGGCGCAGCAGCACCCAGAGCTCGCCGTAGCGCTTCTGGATGAAGGGATCGTCGAGCGAGGCGGCGACGCCCGAGGCGAACCACGGCCGGGCGCGGTCGCGGCTGTAGCCGGTCGCGGCCTCGAAGGCGCCTTCGGCAATGCCGGTGTAGAGATTGGCCATCACCAGCTGGGCGATGCAGGAGCGCAGCGTGGACCAGGGCGTGGCGGCGATGCCGGGGCGCTGGGTCACTTCGCGATGCTGGATCAGCACCTTGGCGAAATCGACCGTGCCGCTGTCGGTCTGCTTCTGGCCGAAGGCATCCCAGTCGGCATTCACGGTGATGCCGGCGCGGTGCGTGGGAAGCACGCCGATGAGGGCGGTGCCGGTCGGCTCATGCCAGGCCGAGACGGTGAGCGCATCCGAGCCGACCGAGCCCGAGCAGAAGGTCTTGCTGCCGTCGAGCACGAAGCCGTCGGCGGTCTCGACCGCCTGCGTGCGCTTGTCGAGCGGGTTGAGCGCATTGCCCCAGAACAGGCCGTGCTCGATCGTGCGATGCAGCCACAGGCTTTGCTGGGCCGCGTCGCCGTACAAAAACAGCCCGGCGATCTGCAAATGATGAAAGCCGTAGACATGGGCCAGCGCGCTGTCGACGCGCGCGAGGCGGCGCAGCGTCGCGAAGATGGTCGGCCAGTCGCTGCCGGCGCCGCCGTATTCCACCGGCACCGACAGCGTGAGCAGGCCGCTGGCGCGGATGCGTTCGCGCTCGAGTTCGGCATGGCCGCCGCTGCGGTCGCGTTCGACGGCCGTGCGCGCGAGTTCGGCGGCAAGGCGGTCGGCGGCCACGAGCGGATCGGCCGGCGGCAGGACGCGGCCGTGGTTGGGCAGTTCGGCGGCGCTGGGGCGCGCGGCTGCGGCGCCGGTTTCGTCCGGCCGCGTGCTGGCTTGGGCCAGGGTCATGGTGCTTGTCCTCGTGGGATCAGAAGGAATGGATGGCGTGCAGCTCGGTGAGGGCTTCGGCCTTGAGTTCGGCCAGCCGCAGATCGCGGCGGTCGCGCGGATGGGGCAGCGGCACGCGCAGGTCGCGCCGCAGGCGACCGGGGTCGGCATCGAGCACGAGCACGCGGTCGCTGAGGTAGATGGCTTCGTCGAGGTCGTGCGTGACCAGCAGCAGCGCAATGCCGTGACGCCGCGCCACGCCGAGCAGCAGGTCTTGCAGCTTCATGCGGGTAAAGGCGTCGACGGCGCTGAAGGGCTCGTCGAGCAGCAGCAGGCGCGGCCGGGTGTACAGGCCGCGCGCGATGGCGACGCGCTGAGCCTGGCCACCCGACAGCGAGCGCGGCAAGGCTTCCTCGTAGCCGGCCAGACCCACTTCGGCGAGCAGTTCGAGCGCATGGCGGTCGTGGCGACCGCTGCGGCCGGAGTCGAAGGCGACGTTGTCGGCGGCCTTGAGCCACGGGAACAGGCGCGGCTCCTGGAACACGAAGCCGATCTCGCGCGAGATGCCGGCGAGCGTGCTGCCGCCGAGCGCGAGGCGGCCGTCGTAGTCGCGGTCGAGGCCGGCGATCAGGCGCAGCAGCGTGCTCTTGCCGCAGCCGCTCGGGCCGATGAGGCTGACGATTTCGCCGGGCGCGAGCGTGAAGCGGATGGCGTCGAGCACGCGGCGCGCGCCGTAGTGCTTGGCGCGCAGGTCAACGTCGAGGAGTGCGGTCATGGCGGTCTCCTCAGTCGGCGCGGCGGTCATGGGTGTCGCGCCAGGCGAGCGCGCGGTGCTCGATGGCTTGCAGCACCGAATCGCCGAGCTTGCCGAGCAGCGCCAGCAGCACGATGGCGGCCAGCACCACATCCACGCGGCTGGTCTCGCGGCCGTCGCTGAGCAGATAGCCGAGGCCGCGCGTCGAGGCGATGAGTTCGGCCGCGACCAGGAACATCCATGCGAGGCCGAGGCCGCCGCGCAGGCCGGTCATCACCGCCGGCAGCGACGCGGGCAGGAAGATGCGCCGCACCTGCGCGAGCCGGCCGAGGCCGGCCATGGCGCCCACTTCTACCAGCTTGCGGTCGACATCGCGGATGCCCGAGGTGACGCCGAGATAGACCGGAAAGAACGCGCCGATCGCGATCAGCGTGATCTTGGGCAGCTCGTCGATGCCGAGCCAGAGCAGCAGCAGCGGCACCCAGGCCAGACTCGGGATCGCGCGCAGCCCTTGCAGTGTGGGATCGAGCAGCGCCTCGGCGCGACGGTTGAGGCCGACCAGCGCGCCGAGCGCGAGCGCCAGCGCGCTGCCGATGGCAAAGCCCGCCAGCACCCGCACCACGCTGGCGCCGATGTGGCGCGCGAGTTCGCCGCCGCCGGCGAGTTCTGCAAGGGTTTGCAGCAGCTCGCTCGGGGCGGGCAGAAAGCGCGCTTCGATCAGGCCGGCGCGCACCGCGATTTCGACCGCCACGAGAAAGCCGACCGGCAGCAGCAGGCCAATGGCGGCGGTGCGCCAGCGGCGCGCGAACCGGGTCAGCGCAGCCACTGCGGGATGCGGCGCGGCAGGGATGCAGGCGTCGCAGGCGCCGGCCGGGCTGCGTGCGGCCTCGCCGGAAAGCGCTCGGGTGTTCACGGCCGCGGCCTCAGCCGACCTTGGCCGGCGCGGCGATCAGCGGCTTGGCGAAGCCGGTGTCGATCAGCGCGGCGACGGTCTTGTCGAGGTCGGTGCCGGGCTTGACCAGCGCTTCCTCGCGCAGGATGGGCGCGGCGGCGCGCAGCGCATTCACATGCTCGGCCGACGGCAGCGGATTGCTGAAATCGGTGCGCAGCTTGACCTGCAACAGCGCGACCGGAACGCTGACCCTGGCCTCTTCGGCCAGGATGCGCGCCGCTTCATCGAGGTGGGCGAGCGTCCAGGCGCGCGCCTTTTCATAGGCGGTGATGACCTTGCCGACCACCGCCGGATGCTCGGCAAGGAAGGCTTCGCGCGCGCTCAGGAAGTTGTAGGTGTTGTAGCCGACATTGCGGTACAGGAAGCGCGAGCCGGCATCGAGCTCGCTCGCGGCCATGTGCGGATCGAGCCCGGCCCAGGCGTCGACCTTGCCCTGTTCGAGCGCGGCGCGGCCATCGGGATGTTGCAGATGAACGATCTCGACCTCGCCCTTCGGCAGCTTGAATTCGCGCAGGCTGCGCAGCAGGAACAGATAGGGATCGGTGCCCTTGGTGGCGGCGACCTTCTTGCCGCGCAGCTCGGCCACGGTCTTGATCGGCGAGTCCTTGGCCACCAGCAGGCCGGTCCATTCGGGCCGCGAGCCGACGTAGACGGTGCGGATCGGATTGCCGTTGGCCTTGGCCAGCAGCGCGGCCAGACCGGCGCTGGAGCCCAGGTCGATGCTGTTGCCGCCGAGGTATTCGAGCGCGCGGTTGCTGCCGGCGCTGAACACCCATTTCACCTTGGTGCCGTCGGCCTTCAGCGCGTCTTCGAGCCAGCCGAAGCGCTTGAGCACGAGGCTGAGCGGCGAGTAGTAGGCGTAGTCGAGCCGCAGTTCTTCGAGGCCGGCGGCGCGTGCCGCCGGGACGGTGGAGGCCAGCGCAAGGGCGCCGGCGCCCTTGAGGAGTTCGCGTCGTTTCATGTTTTTCTTTGTATGGAGGAAGGACGTTCAGGCGCTGCGGTAGTTCGGGTTCCAGCGCAGCAGCCGGCGTTCGAGCAGCCGGGCGACCAGGTCGGCGAGCTTGCCGAGCAGCGCGTAGAGCAGGATCCCGACGAGCACCACATCGGTCTGCAGGAACTCGCGCGCATTCATCGTCATGTAGCCGATGCCGGCCTGCGCCGAGATGGTCTCGGCGACGATCAGGATCACCCACATCAGCCCGAGCGAGAAGCGCACGCCCACGAGGATGCTGGGCAGCGCGCCCGGCAGGATCACCTCGCGGTACAGCGCCCAGCCGCTCACGCCATAGCTGCGCGCCATCTCGATCAGTTGCGGATCGACCGAGCGGATGCCGTGGAAGGTGTTGGCGTAGATCGGGAAGAACACGCCGAGCGACACCAGGAACAGCTTGGCGCCCTCGTCGATGCCGAACCACAGGATCACCAGCGGAATCAGCGCCAGCGGCGGGATGTTGCGAATCATCTGGATGCTGGTGTCGAGCAGCGTCTCGGCGCTGCGGATCGAGCCCGTCAGCAGCCCGAGCGCCAGCCCGATGCCGCCGCCGACCGCAAAGCCGCTCAGCGCGCGCAGCGTGCTGGTGCCCACATGGCGCCAGAGCTCACCGGTAAAGGCCAGATCCCAGGCCGCCGTGACCACCGCCAGCGGCGCCGGCAACACGCGCGACGACAGCCAGCCGGTCTGCGCCGCGATCTGCCACAGCACGATGAGCAGCGCCGGCACGATCCACGGCTTGAGCGCGACCAGCCGCCGGCCGAGTGCGCGCGCGGCATCGACGATCAGGTCGCCGCCGCCGGCATCGGCCAGCGGCAGCGCCAGACCGGCATCGGCCAGCTCGATGGCGGGTGTCACGGCCGGCCGCGCGCCGGAACGCGCTGCCTCCGCAACGCCGTCCGCCGGGCGAGCGGCCACCCCGCCCGGCGCAGCGCCGAACGTGGCCGCCGCCTCTGCCTGCGGTTTGGTGGCGAATGCAGAACTCATCGCTCAGCCCGCCGAGACGAGGCGTTCGTTGGCGGCCGGCACGATGTTGTTCGCGACGATTTCGCCAAACGGGCCGGTCAGCGAGCCGCCGCGCGGTGCGTCGAGCGTGTTGCCCTTGAAGCCGAGCACCGGGAACAGCAGCTCGGCGGTGCGGCGCGCTTCTTCCAGATGCGGATAGCCCGAGAGGATGAAGCTGTCGAGCCCGAGCGCCTCGTATTCGCGGATGCGCTCGGCCACCTGTTCGGCCGAGCCGACCAGCGCCGTGCCCGCGCCACCGCGCACCAGACCGACGCCGGCCCACAGGTTGGGGCTGATTTCCAGGTCGGCGCGGGTGCGGCCCTTGCCGCCCTTGTGCAGCTCGGCCATGCGCTGCTGACCGACCGAATCCATCTTGGCGAAGGCGGCCTGCGCGGCGGCGACCGTCTTGTCGTCGAGCTTGCTGATGAGGCGTTCGGCGTCGGCCCAGGCTTCGGCTTCGGTCTCGCGCACGATCACATGCAGGCGGATGCCGAAGCGCACCGTGCGGCCATGCTTGGCGGCGGCGGCGCGCACCGCGGCGACCTTCTCGGCGACGGCGGCGGGCGGCTCGCCCCAGGTCAGGTAGAGCTCGGTCTGCTCGGCGGCCAGATCGATGGCGGCCGGCGACGAGCCGCCGAAGTAGACCGGCGGATGCGGCTGCTGGATCGGCGGATAGAGCACCTTGGCGTTCTTCACCTTGATGTGCTTGCCCTCGTAGCTGAACGATTCGCCGGTATGGCTGCGGGTCAGGATTTCGCGCCACACATGGATGAACTCGGCGCTGGCTTCATAGCGCTCGGCATGGTTGAGGAACAGGCCATCGCCTTCCAGCTCGGCGGTATCGCCGCCCGTGACCAGATTGACCAGCGCGCGGCCGCCCGAGAGCCGGTCGAAGGTCGCGGCCATGCGCGCGCCCAGCGTCGGCGTCATCAGGCCGGGGCGCAGCGCCACCAGGAACTTGAGCTGGCGCGTGGCGCCGATCAGGCTCGATGCGGCGACCCACGGGTCTTCGCAGCTCTTGCCGGTGGGGATGAGCACGCCGGTATAGCCGGCGGTATCGGCGGCGATGGCCACCTGGCGGAAGTAGTCGAAGTCGGCGACGCGCGCGCCTTCGCTGGTGCCGAGGTAGCGGCTGTCGCCGTGGGTCGGGATGAACCAGAAGATGTTCATGGTCGGTGCTCGCTTGAAATGAATGGCGGATGGGAAGCGCGGCGGTCTGTGCCGCCGTCGCGTTGGGTACTTGCGTCAGACGGCGCGGGTCGGCTTCCAGACGATGTCGGCGACCTGCACCCGGCGCGGGATCAGGCCCAGTTCGGCGAAGGCGTCGGCCACGCGCTGCTGATCGGCGATCAGCTCGGGCGGTACCGGCTTCACCGGCGCCGGCGGCCGGCGTTCGAGAAAGCGGAAGGTGGTGGCAAGCGCGAGGCCGGTGTAGTCGGCCACCAGCAGCGCGGCCTCCTTGCGGTTGGCCTGCACCCAGGCGTCGGCGCGGCTGAGTTCATCGAGCAGCACGGAAATCGTGCGCGGATTGCGCTGCACGAAGCCGCTCGACGACAGGTAGAAGCTGTTGTTGTTCGACAGCCCTTCGCCGGTGTGCAGTACGCGCGGCAGTGCCTGCGGCGGCGATTCGAGTTCGGCGGCCGCGTAGTACGGGTCCCAGATCGCCCAGGCATCGACCGAGCCGCGCTCGAAGGCGGCGCGCGCCTCGGCCGGCGGCAGCCAGATCGGTTCGATGTCGGTCCAGGCCAGACCGGCCTGCTTGACCGCGCGCAGCGTGAGGTAGTGCGCGCTCGATCCCTTTTGCAGCGCGATGCGGCGGCCCTTGAGATCGGCCAGCGTTTGCAGCGGCGAATCGCTGCGCACCAGGATCGCCGAGGCCTTGGGCTTGGGCGGCTCGGCGCCGACGTACACCACGTCCTTGCCGGCGGCCTGGGCGAAGACCGGCGGCGCATCGCCGGTCATGCCCAGGTCGACGCTGCCGACCGACAGCGCCTCGAGCAGCTGCGGTCCGGCCGGGAATTCGTTCCAGCCGATCTTCACGCCCGGAAAGCGCTGCTCCAGCAGCTTGCGCTGGCGCAGCACCACGAAATGCACCGAGCTTTTCTGGAAGCCGATGCGGATCTGCTCGGGCGCGTTGTCGGCGGCGAGCGTCGGCAGGCTGCGCGCCGCAAGACCGGCGCCGGCAAGCGCGACGAGTTGGCGATGGAACTGGCGGCGGTCCATGGCGGGCTCAGCGGGCCGGCTTCCACACCACGTCGGCGATGCGGATGGGTTTGGGAATGAGCTTGAGCGCGGCAAAGGTGTCGGCGATGGCCTGCTGCTCGGTGGCGACGACCGGCGTCAGCGGCACGATGCCGTAGCTGTAGCGGCTGGCCGACAGCTCAAGCGTCGGCACGTCGAGGCCGGTGAGCGGTTGCAGCAGCGCGACCACGTCCTTCGGATTCTTGTCGGCCCAGACATCGAGCTTGACCAGCTCGTCGAGCACGGCGCGCAGCACCGCCGGCTCGCGTTCGGCATAGCCGCGCGACGACAGGAAGAACTGGTGGTTCGAGACGATGCCCGTGCCGTCGGCCAGCACGCGCGCGCCGAGCTGCTTCTCGGCGGCGGCCAGGAACGGGTCCCAGATCGCCCAGGCATCGACCGCGCCGCGCTCGAAGGCGGCGCGCGCATCGGCCGGCGGCAGGAACACCGGCTGGATGTCGGCATAGGCGACGCCGGCCTTTTCAAGTGCCTTGACCAGCAGGTAGTGCACGTTCGAGCCCTTGTTGAGCGCGACCCGCTTGCCCTTCAGCTCGCTCACGCTCTTCAGCGGCGAATCCTTCGGCACGACGATCGCCTCGCCCTTGGGCGCGGCCGGCTGGTTGCCGACATAGAGCAGATCGGCGCCGGCGGCCTGGGCAAAGATCGGCGGCGCCTCGCCCACGTTGCCGAAGTCGATCGAGCCGACATTGAGCGCTTCGAGCATCTGCGGGCCGGCCGGGAATTCGGCCCAGGTCACCTTCACGCCCTGGGGCGCGAGCGCGGTTTCGAGCGTGCCGCGCGCCTTGAGCAGGCTTAGCGTGCCGTACTTCTGGAAGCCGACGCGCAGCGTGCCGGCGGCAAAGGCGGCGCGCTGCGGCAGGGCGGCGGACAGGCCGGCCGCGATGGCGGCGGCGAGCAGGTTGCGGCGGGTCGGGGAAGTCATCGCGTCAATGCTTTCTTGTTGGTCTGGATGGAGCGGAGCGATCAGGCGGCGGCCGACAGTTCGACCGGCGTGGCGGCGGCGCGGCGCTGGCGCGTGGCGCGGGCCCAGTCGAGGGCTTCGAGCAGCAGGTTTGCGGAGTCTTCGAGCCGGGCGGCGATCTCGGCGTCGGGCTCGTAGCCGCCGTCGTTGCGCTTGCCGATCTGGGCATCGGAGGCATAGACGCTGCCGACGATCCAGCGCGCGCCGAGCGCGGTCAGCACCGGCTTGATGGCGTAGTCGATGGCGAGCAGATGGGCCGGCGAGCCGCCGGTGGCGATCGGCAGCACGACCTTGTCCCTGAGACCGTCCTGCGGCAGCAGGTCGAGCAGGCTCTTGAGCAGGCCGGTGTACGAGGCCTTGTAGATCGGCGTGGCGATCACGACGGCATTGGCGCGGGCCACGCGGCCGAGGGCGGCGGCGATCGGCGGCGCTTCGAATTCGAGGCCGAGCAGGGCGTCGGGCGGCAGTTCGCGGGCGCGCACATCCTCGACGATGGCGCCGTGCGCGACGACGTGGTTGCGCACCACATCGAGCAGCGCATTGGACCGCGAGCGAGCCTGGGGGCTACCGGAAATGAAGGCGATGGGCATGACGCGGAGTCCTGTTGCAGTGGGGTGGGCTGCAACTTAAGGACGCCCGCTTATGCGCGGAACGATGTGTAAGGCATGACTTGATGACCTGAAGTCATCAGTACTGCGTGGTTTTACGCAGTGAGAAGCGCAGGCGGTGGCAAAAGCAGCGGCTTCGCGGCCTGGGGCTGGCGTGGATCGCGCAGTCGCGGCCGGCGCGCCGGCGGCGTCATCGGCGGTCGGTCAGCCGCGTTCGATCGGCAGGCGCAGCTGCAGCCGCTGGCGGTCGGCATCGAGCACGAGCTGGCCGCCGTGGTGGCCGACCACCTGCTCGACGAAGTCGGACGGCATGCCGGCACTGGTCGGCGTGAACTCGACCGACCAGTCGGCATTGCCGGGCCGGGCCGGATCGGCGGCGCTGGCGAGGCGGATGGCGAGGACGCGGTCGGCGCCACGCACCGCATGCGCCACCAGTCCGGCGAGCGCGCGTCGCATCAGTGCCGGATCGCCGTTCATCCAGGCGGGGCCCGGGCCGTCGATCCGCGCCGGCAGGCGCTCGCCGCCGGGCAGCGGGCGCACCTCGGCGAGGGCGTCGGCGAGCAGGGCGGCGAGATCGAAATTGATGCTGACGGTGGCGCCGCTTTCGAGCCGCATCGCCTGCACGAAATCGCCGGACAGGGTCGGCATGGCGGAAGTGGTGGCGGCGTCGAGGCCGGGCGCGGGGCGGCGCGTGGCACATCGGTCTGGGTGACGGTGGTGAGCAGACCGTCAACGAAGGAGGGCGGCGTGTAGGCGCCGAGCGGGCGGGTGCGCGGGCCGGTGTGGTCGGCGTCGGTGCCGGCCAATGCGGGTTCGGCCACCGCGCGACCGAGGGAATTGAGGCAGACCACGAGCGCGTCGGGCCGCGCCTGCCGTCCGAGCGGGCTCACATGGATGCGCTGGGGCGCGAGGCGCGGATGCCGGCCGATGAGGTGGCGCGGGCGGGCGTCCAGGCCCACCTCGTCGAGCAGCGCGGTCCAGGCGCTTGCGCCGCCGGGTGCCAGTTCGCGCAGCAGCTCGGGCAGCTGGCGGCCGGCCAGGGTCGCGGGCGGAAGGGCGTCGTCGCCGGCAAGGCGGGCGGCAAACCGGGCCGGCCGGCGGATTGGCCAGCAGCACCAGCCCCTGGCGGTCGACGACGAAGATCGGGTCGGGCAGGGCGCCAAGTGCGCCGGCGAGCAGCTCGCGGCCGTCGCGCAGCTGCTGGCTGGCGCCGGCCAGGGCGTCGAGCCGGGCTTCGAGCGGACGGGTGCTGCGGCCGGCGAGGCGGCTGCGATCGGCGGGCGCGGCGCTGGCGGCATGGCTGCGCAGGCCGCCGGCCACGCCCAGGTTGGGGCCGGCGGCATGGGCGATGGCCTGCAGCTCATCGTCGACGAAGCGGCTGGCGGCTTCGAGCCGGCGCCAGCTCCACAGCGGGTAGGCGAGCAGGGCGACGCTGGCGAGGCCGGTCGGCGCGAACCACAGGTCGGCGCTGTCGAGCAGCAGCCAGGCCAGCAGCAGGCTGGCGCCGGCGCCGGCAAATGCCAGCACCAGCGCGGCGCGCGGCGGCAGCCGGGTGAGCGCGATGACGAACAGCGCCGTCAGCAGCGCCGAGACGGCGACGCCGGGCAGCTCGGGCAGGCTGCGCGGCGCATCGCCGTGACGCAGGCTGTCGAACAGGGTGGCGACGATCTCGACCGAGGCCATCGGGCTGGCATTGCCCGACAGCGGCGTGGGATAGCCGGCGCCGAGGCCGGTGGCGGTCACGCCGACCAGCACATGGCGGCCGGTGAAGCGGCCGGGCGGCACGCGGCCGAGCAGCACGTCGGCATAGCTCACCTGCTCGAAATGGCCGGGGCCGCCGCGATAGCGCAGCAGCACCGGATCGCTGCGCTGCCAGTGGCCGTCGGCGCTGCCGGCATCGAGCGTCTCGGGGGCGACGCCGGGCCGGCCGCGGGCCGCGTCGAGCAGCGCGAGCGCCACATGCGGCAGCCGGGCGCTGCCGAGGCCGGCATGCAGGTAGTCGCGCCGCAGCAGGCCGTCGGGATCGAGTTCGGCATCGGCCTGACCGAGCCGGTAGCCGCTGCCGAGGCTGGCCGCCGGGCGCAGCTGGTCGAGCGCGCGGCCGCCGGCGGCCGCGACCGGCACCACCGGCAGCACGACCGGCGCGGCGCGTTCCAGCGCCTCGGCGAGCGCCTGATCGTCGGCCGGATCGGCCGAAGGTTCGGACAGCAGCAGGTCGAGCAGGATGGCGCGCGGCCGGTCGGCGGCGAGGCGGTCGAGCAGCTGGGCATGGACCGCGCGCGGCCAGGGCCAGCGGCCCATCGCGGCGAGGCTGGCGTCGTCGATGGCGACGATGACGATGTCGTCGGGTGGCTGGGCGCTGGTGCCGAGCGCCAGCCCGATGTCGTAGAGCGCATCGTCGGCGCGCCGCAGCAGACCGCTCAGGCCCAGTACCAGCACCAGCAGCGCCAGCGCGACCGCGAGTCCGCCGCGTTCGCGCGCGAGGCGGGGCGACAGCGCAGCCAGCGTCATGCGCTCAGTTCGCGGTAGTCAGCAGGCCGGCGCCGCTGCGCCAGCAGGCCGCGCCGGCGCTCTCGATGCAGACCGGCACGTCGAAGCGCTGGACGGCGGTCCAGGGGCCGATGAAGCCGTCGGCATCGATGGCGCGGTAGCGCAGGTAGAAGCGGCCGCCGGGGCTCGGACGCGGCAGCTCAAGTTGCGGCGTGTCGAGCCGGGCCACGACTTCGGGCGCGGCCATGGCGGCGTCGCGGCCAAGCTCGAATTCATAGCGCTGGCCCGGCTCGCCGCGCCAGGCAAAGCGCACGCTGTCGTCGCCGAGTTCGGGCGGCAGCGCGGCGGCTGGCGGCGGCGCCAGCGTGAAGCCCAGCGCATCGCCCCAGGGGCCGTCGGCGCCCTGGGCCGGCAGGCTGGCGAGGCGCCAGAGATAGTTGCCGGGCGCCAGTTCTGCCAGCGCGAGCTGGGTGTCGCCGAGGCGGCGGTCGTCGAGCGGATGGGCGAAGCCGGTGTCGCCGGCCTCGGTCAGCTGAAACCGGTAGCCGGCGCCGGCCGCCGGGTTGGCGGTCCACGCAAAGCTCACGCCGCTGGCGCGCAGCTTGGCGCCCGGCGCGGGCGCGGTGACGAAGGGCGGCTCGGGCTCGGCATGCACATGAAAGGCGCGCGCGGCGTCGAAGCCTTCGAGCCCGTGCGTACCGATGGCGCGCAGGCGCAGCTGCCAGTCGCCATCGGGCAGATCGGCGATGCGGAAGTCGGGCGTCGCCGCCACGGCCTCGCGCTCGACTGCGGCAAAGCCGGCATCGCGCGCGATCTGGAGCCGGTAGCCGCTGGCGCCGGCCACCGGCGGCACGGCGATGCGCAGCAGCTTGCGTTCGAACAGCGTCGGCAGCGCGGCAAGGTCGGGTGCCGGCGGCAGCGCGATCGGCTCGGCCACGCGCTGGCTGGCGTCGACCACGGTGCCGTAGCCCGCCGCGACGGCGCGGTGCTCGGCGCCGCCGGCGACGTCGACGAGGCCGTGCACCACTTCACCGTGGGTTTCGGCGCCGCTGCTGACGCGGAATTCGGTGCCGCGCACCGCCAGCGTGGCCTGCGGCGTGCGCACATCGAAATGCGGCTGGCCGCCGCGCAGCCGGTTCACCAGCGCCTCGACCCGGCCGCGCAGCAGCTTGAGCGTGGCGCCGACGGTATCGGGCGCGGCATAGCTGCGCGCGCGGGCGATTTCGGCGCTGGAGTCGGCCTGCAAGCGCAGCAGCGAGCCGTCGCCGAGCCGCAAGGTCGCATAGCCGTCGGCGCCGGTATCGATGCGGTCGCCCTCGACCAGAAGGTTGCCGCGCGCCAGTGCGAGGGCGCTGCCGTCGGCGCGCAGCAGCCGCGCCGTGCCGACGGTTTCGAGCACCTCGACCGGTAGCGGCTTGGATGCCAGCCGGTCGAGCGGAATGCGCAGCTGGCTGCCCGTCGGCAGCACATCGGGATTGGCCATGCGATTGAGCCGGGCGATCTCGCGCCAGCCAGCCGGATCGGCGAGCAGCCGGCGCGCCACGCCGATCAGCGTGTCGCCGCGTTCGGCGCTGTAGACATGGGTTTCGATATCGGCGACGGGCGGAGCGGCCTCGGCGGCGCAGCACAGGAGGAGCGCGGCGGCAGCCAGGGCGCGCCGGGCGGCCGACGGCAAGGCGTCGGCGCGGGCAGGGCGGAGATGCATTTGAGGGATTTTCTTGGAGGCGTGGCGTCGCGGCCTGCAAGCGCGACGGGGCGCAAATTATGCCGAAGCGCAACTCGCTGCCGTACTTCCGCGACTGGCTGGCGTCCATCGGGCAATGCATTCCGGGGTTGCGTGTGTGGTTTTAAGTAAAATCCCGCCCGCGCTGAAAGGTCTTTCGGTTTTTCAGCGGGCCGGACTCTGCCCCCGGTCTTCACCCGCTTCACATCCTGCACACAACACAAAGCCAAGGAGCTCAATATGGTTCGCGGATTTACTTATCGCGGCGAAGCCTTCCGCGCGACGGTTCACGGCCGTCCCGGCAAGGAAGAAATCTTCATCGTCATGATGGTCGACGACGAAGAAGGCCCGGAAATCTCGATCGACCGTTTCGAAGACGCCGACAACAATCCCGACGACGAACTCGAAGTCATGCTCGCCAAGCTGGTCGACAAGCTGTTCGCCGAACAAAGCATCACGCCGGCCTCGGCCACCGAGCCCTTCGAATGGCTGGCTGCCGCGACCACCGGCGCACGCGTCCACGACGGCGTGCAGCACCACTGAGCACCGTGGCGCCCGCGCGGCGCCATGAAAAAAGCGCCGGACCCGACCGCAGAAGATGCGGAAGGGTCCGGCGCTTTTTGTTTGCTGCCGACTGTCCGAAGGCAGCCGGCGAGCTCGCCGATGTCAGTCGGCGCGACGCGGGCGGAAGCTGCCCTCGCGCCGGTCGGCGCTCGGATGGCCTTCGCGACGCGGGCCCGACGGCTTGGCGCCGTAGCCCGGACGACCGCCGCTGCCCGGCTTGCGCGGGCCGCTGCCCGGACGGCTCGGGCCGCCCGGCTTGCCGTTCATGGGACGCGGCTGACGCTTGGGTTCGAGGCCGACGATGGTCTCGACCGGAATCGGCTGCGACGTGAAGCGCTCGATGCGGCGGATCGCGCCGGCATCGCGGTGCTCGACGATGGTCACCGCGAGACCGCTGCGGCCAGCCCGGCCGGTACGGCCGATGCGGTGCACATAGTCTTCGGCGGTCATCGGCAGACCGTAGTTGATGACGTGGCTGATGGTCGGCACGTCGATGCCGCGGGCGGCAACGTCGGTCGCCACCAGCACGCGCAGACGGCCTTCGCGCAGCTTGGTCAGCGTGCGATTGCGCTGGCCTTGCGGCATGCCGCCGTGCAGGGCGGCAGCGGCGTGACCGTCGTCTTCCAGGCGCTCGGCGAGCCAGTCGGCATCGCGTTGCGTGGACGTGAAGACGATGGCCTGTTGCACGTCGACGCCGCGCAGCAGGTGGTCGAGCAGCGCGTTCTTGTGCTCGATGTCGTCGGCCCAGTGCAGGCGCTGCGAGATGTCGGTATGCACATCGCGGTGATTGGCCAGCTCGATGCGACGCGGTTCGCGCATCAGGCCTTCGGCGAGGCGTGCGACCGGACCGGCGAACGTGGCCGAGAACAGCAGCGTCTGACGATCGGCCGGGGTCGCGTCGGCGACTTCACGGATGTCGTCGATGAAGCCCATGTCGAGCATGCGGTCGGCTTCGTCGAGGACCAGGGTCTTGACGTTGCTCAGGTCGAGCTTGCCGTTGCGGATGTGATCGAGCAGGCGACCGGGCGTGCCGATCACGATGTCGAGGTGGCCGCGCAACTGCTGCAGCTGACGGCCGTAGGGCACGCCGCCGACGATGGTGGCGATGCGCAGCCAGCGCAGTTCGGACGTGAGTTCGAACGTGGCTTGCGCGACTTGCTGCGCCAGTTCGCGCGTCGGCGCCATCACGAGGATGCGCGGCGTCTGAACCTTGAAATTGCGCGATTCGCGCGGGGCCGGGCGGCGGTCGGGGCCACCACGGCGGTCGTCGAAGCGGCGCGAATCTTCGCGCGGCTCGGGCCGGTCGCGGCCCTCGGGCTTGCCGGCTTCAGCGATGGCGTGAAGCGCCGGCAGCATGAATGCGGCGGTCTTGCCGCTGCCCGTGGACGACGAAACCATCAGGTCGACGCCGGTCATGGCGGTCGGGATGGTCTGGATCTGGACGGGGGTCGGATCGGAAAAACCCAGGGCCTGGACGGCCTTGAGCAAAGCGGGATGCAATCCCAGCGTGTCAAATGACATGGACTCTCGCGAACGAAGAGAAGTGAGCCGTGGCGGCGGGGCATCGCCTGCAACCTGCGTGCCCGGTTCGGTAGCTTGTCCACGGAAGCTGTCATTTCGCGAGGGCCGCGAAGACCGTGGAAAACCGAAGGAGGGGGGATAAGGCCGGAGGGGATGAAGATTGCGTAGACGGACGAGGTCAGCTGCGCAAGTCGCGGATTATACGCATGAATCCGACCAACCCGACCGGAAATTTGCTGCGCCGCCCTGGCGCACCGTGGCGGGGCGGCGCAGCGGGCTTCAGGCGGCCTTGATCGCGTCGAAGGTGCGGGCCATTTCGGCGGCGCCGATCTCGTCGGCAATGGTGGCTGCGGCGAGCGGATCGGCGCCGGCAGTCCAGGCCGGTTCGAGGTCGTCGCGCAGCGCCATCGACAGCGCGTGATTGAGTTCCTGCGTGTCCCAGGCGTAGCCGGCATCGCGCAGCGCCGACTGCATCGCGTTCTGAACCAGACTGCGCACGACCATGTGCGGCTCGGAATAGGGAACGCTGTCGGCCCGGCCGGCGGCCGCATCGACGCAGGCACGCACATCGAGCGAGGCATGGCCGCGGCAGGCCAGCGGCCGCACGGCATAGATGAGGCAGGCGCCCTTCTCGATGAACGGGCAGCGCCGGCGCAGCTTGACGCGCGCCGCCTCGTCGAGGCCGCGCGTGATCTTGTCGGCATCGAACACGCGCTGTTCCAGGTCGATGCCCATGCGCGCGAGCGCCGGCCGCGCCGCCCGCATGAAGCGCGCGATCAGCAGCACCTCGGGCGAGGTGGCCGACACGCGCAGCGTGCAGCAGGTGGCGCAGCCCTTGTGGCAGGCGATCTCCGGCTGGCCTTCAGACTGGAGCGCCACATTGCCCTCGAAACTGTCGAAGGCCTGCGACAGCACCGCGTCGATCAGCCTGGGATTGCCGCGAAAGCGTTCGAGGGTCTGGGAGTAGGCGTCGTGCAGTGCCTTGAAGAAGGCGAGCGGGCCGGCATCGTCGGCGGTGAGGGCGGCAGCGGTCATGGGATGGTTTCGCGCAGGTCGTTGATATGTCCGCAGCCAGCCGTCGACGGGGCAACGGTGTATACGGCTTGATAGAGCGCGAGTGTCGCGTGCGCGGCCGCCCGCGCGCAGACCCGGTCGCGCGCGACCTTTGACCTGACGCAACCGAAAGCGGCTTGGCCCGGCCGACACGCATCGGCCTGTCACGCTCGGCTGCCAGCGCGCCGCGCGATCGCGCTTGAATTGAGCGGCCACTTCCGCGCTGCCGCTGGGTCTTTCACTGGGGTTTCCACCCGGTCCATACCAATCAGTACGGGCTTGTAAGCTTTCGTTAAGACTCGGTGCGAATGATCCGCCCAGCCTTGCCATACGCAGCCGAATGGCAGGCGCGGCGCGGCGTCATTCACTACACAAATCACCGGGAGGAAGACATGACCGACAAGGTCTATGCGCGGGTTCGCGCGAATCCGAAATTCGAGCGTCTGGTCGCCAGTCGCGGCCGCTATGCCGCCACCATGGCCGGCATCGTCGGCGTGGTGTTCTACGGCTTCGTCATGGTCGTGGCCTTCAATCCGGCGCTGCTCGGCAAGCCGGTGTCGGAAGGCTCGGCGCTGACCGTGGGCGTGCTGGCCGAACTGCTGATGTTCGCGCTCTTCCTCACGCTCACCGGGCTGTACGTGCATCGCGCCAACGGCGAATTCGATGCGCTGACCGCCGACATCCTGGCCGAAGCGGCCGTGGAGCCGCGCCGATGAAATCCGCCTTCCGCAATCCGCTGGTGCTTGCCGCCGCCTTCGCCGCGCCGGCCCTCACGCTGGCCGCGCCGGCCGTCGAGGCGGCCGAGAAGCAGCCGCTCAACATCTCGGCCATCGCGATGTTCCTGCTCTTCGTGCTGATGACGATGGGCATCACCTACTGGGCCTCGCGCAAGACGCAGTCGGCGGCCGACTTCTACACGGCTGGCGGCGGCATCACCGGCTTCCAGAACGGGCTGGCGATCGCCGGCGACTACATGTCGGCGGCCACGCTGCTGGGCCTGACCGCGCTGGTGTTCGACAAGGGCTACGACGGCTACATCTACACGATCGCCTTCTTCGTCGGCTGGCCGATGATCCTGTTCCTCATGGCCGAGCGGCTGCGCAATCTGGGCCGCTTCACCTTTGCCGACATCACGTCCTACCGGCTCGACCAGGGCAAGGTGCGCACGATGGCGGCGATCTCGTCGCTGGTGGTGGTGAGCTTCTATCTGATCGCGCAGATGGTCGGCGCGGGCCAGCTCATCAAGCTGCTGTTCGGGCTCGATTACGAGCTGGCCATCGTGGTGGTGGGCGCGCTGATGATGGTCTACGTCATCTTCGGCGGCATGATCGCCACCACCTGGGTGCAGATCATCAAGGCCTGCCTGCTACTGGCCGGCGGCACGGCGGTCTGCGTGCTGGCGTTCTCGAAGTTCGACTTCTCGTACACCGAGCTGGTTGCGCGCGCCTCCGAAGCCCACAAGCTCGGCGACAAGCTGATGGCGCCCGGCGCGCTGATGGCCGACCCGATCAATGCGGTGTCGCTCTGCCTGGGCCTGATGTTCGGCATCGCCGGTCTGCCGCACATCCTGATGCGCTTCTTCACCGTCACCGACGCCAAGGAAGCGCGCAAGTCGGTGCTCTATGCCTCGGGCTTCATCGGCTACTTCTTCAACGTGATTTTCCTGATGGGCCTGGCGGCCATCGTCATCGTCGGCAAGGACCCGGGCTTTTTCACCGGCGGCAAGCTGAACGGCGGCGGCAACATGGTCGCGATGCATCTGGCCAAGGCGGTCGGCGGCGATCTGCTGCTGGGCTTCCTGGCGGCGGTGGCCTTCGCGACGATTCTGGCGGTGGTGTCGGGGCTGGCGCTGGCCGGTGCGTCGGCCATCTCGCATGACCTGTATGCGCGCGTCATCAAGAAGGGCACGGCCACCGACAAGGAGGAGATGAAGGTGTCGCGCATCGCCACGCTGGCGCTCGGGCTGGTGGCGGTCACGCTCGGCATCCTGTTCGAGAAGCAGAACGTGGCCTTCATGGTCGGGCTGGCCTTCGGCATCGCGGCGGCGGGCAATTTCCCGGTGCTCATCCTGTCGATGTACTGGAAGGGCCTGACCACGCGCGGCGCGCTGGCCGGCGGCTACGGCGGCCTCGTGTCGGCCGTGACCTTCGTGGTGCTGTCGAAGTCGGTGTGGGTGACGGTGCTGGGCAATCCGGCGCCGATCTTCCCGTATGAGCAGCCGGCGCTGTTCGCGATGCCGATCGCGTTTGGCTTGGCGATCTTCTTCTCGGTCACCGAGCGCAGCGCGCGTTCGCGTGCCGAGCAGCTGGCCTTCGACGACCAGTTCGTGCGCGCGCAGACCGGCCTCGGCGCGGCGGCGGCAAGCAAGCACTGAGCTTGACGTCGGCTCCCGGCAACGGCGGATTTGCGCGCGCGCAAGCCGCATTGCCGGGAGCTTTCAATCGATTGCCGGATTTGATGCAGGTCATCCCCGGAAGTGGCGCCAGGGCGTGCCATGGAGGCTCCCAATCCAGGAGACAACCATGCAAGCCCTCAGCGACTTCCTCACGACCGACTACGGACTGATGAGCGCGGTGGTGATCGCGTTCTGCGTGCTCGGCGCCGGCTTCTTCGTGAACTTCGTGCGCAAGCACATCAAGGAAGACACGGCGCGCGCCGCCGCTGCCGCTGCCACGGCCCGGCCCGGCCACTCGCACTGAGGCTTGCGCGCCGACTGCGCCTGTACCATCGGCCGCATTCTTTCGAGGGGTGCGGCAAGGTGCTGGAGATCAGGTCGGTTCATCACATCGCGATCATCGCGTCCGATTACGGGCGTTCGCGGCGCTTCTACACCGAGGTGCTCGGCCTGCAAGTGATTGCCGAGACCCACCGCGCCGAACGCGATTCCTGGAAGCTCGATCTGGCCGTCCCCGGCGGCGCGCAGATCGAGCTTTTTTCGTTTCCGGCACCGCCCGCGCGGCCGTCACGGCCCGAGGCCTGCGGACTGCGCCATCTGGCCTTTGCGGTGGCCGACATCGAGGCGGCGGTGGCCGCCTTGCGCGCCGCCGGCGTCGAGCACGAGCCGATCCGGCTCGATGAACTGACCGGCCGGCGCTTCGTGTTCTTCAGCGATCCCGACGCTCTGCCGCTCGAACTCTACGAAGCCTGAGCGATGACTGCGCTGCTCGGGCTCAACCTCGGCCGGGATGCGGCGGCGGCGCTGTTCGTCGATGGCCGGCTGGTGGCGGCGGTGGAGCAGGAGCGCTTCGATGCCGATCGGCATTCGGCGGCGTTTCCGGCGCAGGCGATTGGCTTTGTGCTGGCGCAGGCCGGACTTGCGGCGCGCGAGGTGACCGCGCTGGCCATCGGCGATGACCGGATCGACGACGCGCATCGTGCGGCGCTGCTGGCGCTCGGTTTGCCGGCGGCGACGCTGGTGCCGCATGCGCTGGCCCACGCGGCCGGTGCGTTCTGCGGCAGCGGCTTTGACTCCGCGGCGGTGCTCGTGGCCGATGGTCATGCGCATGGCGATGCGACGGCGGTCTTCGCCGCCGATGCGGACGGGCTGACGCAGCTCGCCGGCTGGGGCGATGCGCATGCGCCGGGGCGCTTCTATGCCGAGGCGACCGCGCTCTGCGGGCTGGCGACGCGGCCCGGGCAGGAAGGCAAGCTCATGGGGCTGGCGCCATGGGGCACCGACGGGGCCGGCTTGAAAACGCTGCCGCGCCACTCCGCCGTTGAAGTCGGCAGCGGCAATCCGCGTGACCAGACCGGCGCGCTCGCAGCGCCCCAACTCGCGCCTGCGCTCGTTGCCGCCGCCAACCCGGCCGAACCCTTCGGCGCCGCCTCGCGCGCCATCGCCTTCGCGGCGCAGCAGGCGCTTGAGCAATTCATGCTGGCGCTCGCCCGCCACGCGCTCGCGCTGACCGGCGCGACGCGGCTCTGCCTCGCCGGCGGCGTCGCGCTCAACTGCAATGTCAATGCGCTGATCGCCGCGCTGCCGGGACTCGATGCGCTGTACGTGCAGCCGGCCGCCAACAACACCGGCACGGCGGTCGGCGCGGCGGCCTGGCTGCATCGTGAGCTGACCGGCACGCGCGCCGTCGTCGACGAGCAGGTCTACCTCGGCCCCGCGCTCGACGACAGCGACACCGCTATCGCCCAAGCCAGCGCCGCCGGCCGCATCCGCGCGCGCCGCCTCGCCGACCCCATCGCCGAAGCCGCCGCGCGCATCGCCGCCGGCAAGGTCATCGGCTGGTGCCAGGGCCGCGCCGAGTTCGGCCCGCGCGCGCTCGGCAACCGCTCCATCCTCGCGCTGCCGGCCAGCGCCGCCATGCGCGACCGCGTCAACGCCATCAAGCGCCGCGAGCCCTGGCGCCCGCTCGCGCCGTCGGTGCTGGCCGAGGCGGCTGCCGACTGGTTCGATGCCGCGCGCCCGTCGCCGCACATGCTGCTCACCTTCCAGGTCCGCGCCGACCGCCGCGCCCGTATCCCGGCCGTCGCCCACGTCGACGGCAGCGCCCGCGTGCAGACCGTCAGCGCGCACGACAACCCGCGCTACCACGCACTCATCGCCGAAGTCGGCCGGCTCACCGGCCTGCCGCTCGTGCTCAACACCTCGCTCAACACCCGCAGCAAGCCGATGGTGCTGACCGCGCGCGACTGCATCGACTGCCTGCTCGACAGCGGCCTCGACGCGGCCGTGATCGACGACTGGCTGGTGCTGCCGGCGTAAAAAAACGGGCCGGCGAATCGCTCCGCCGGCCCGTTCCTGTGCAGCAAGCAAGCCTGCATCAGCGCATCACAGCGCCTCGCTCGCGTAATCGGCCAGCCGCGAGCGTTCGCCGCGCGCCAGCGTCACATGGCCCGAATGCGGCCAGCCCTTGAAGCGGTCCACCACGTAGGTCAGCCCGCTCGACCCTTCGGTGAGATAGGGCGTGTCGATCTGCGCGATGTTGCCGAGGCAGACCACCTTGGTGCCCGGGCCGGCGCGGGTGATGAGCGTCTTCATCTGCTTCGGCGTCAGGTTCTGCGCCTCGTCGATGATCAGGTACTTGCTCACGAAGGTGCGACCGCGCATGAAGTTCATGCTCTTGATCTTGATCTTCGAGCGGATCACGTCGGCACTGCTCTGCTTGCCCCATTCGCCGCCGGCATTGCTGCTGTAGGTGCCGCCGTAGCCGCCGCCGGCGCCGCTGGTCTCGCCGCCGCCCAGCAGCACCTCGATGTTGTCGTCGAAGGCGCCCATCCACGGCGCCATCTTTTCTTCCTCGGTGCCGGGCAGAAAGCCGATGTCCTCGCCGACCGGCACCGTCGCGCGCGTCACGATGATTTCGGTATAGCGCCGCGTGTCCAGGCATTGCGACAGCCCCGCCGCCAGCGCCAGCAGCGTCTTGCCGGTGCCGGCCTGACCCAGCAGCGTGACGAAGTCGCACTCCGGATTCATCAGCAGATTCAGCGCGAAGTTCTGCTCGCGGTTGCGCGCCGTGATGCCCCAGATGCCGTTCTTGTTGTGCGTGAAGTCGCGCAGCGTCTGTAGCACGGCCGTCTTGCCGTTCACCTCGCGCACCTGGGCGTAGAGCGGCGCCTCGCCGTCCTTGCCCTCGTAGTACACGAACTGGTTGACCATGAAGGCCGTCACCAGCGGCCCGCTCACGCGATAGAACGTGGAGCCCTGCTGCTGCCAGCTCTCCACGCCCTTGCCGTGGCGTTGCCAGAAATTGTCCGGCAGCGCCAGCCAGCCCGAATAGAGCAGGTCGGTGTCTTCGAGAACATGGTCGTTGAAGTAGTCCTCGGCCGGCAGACTCAACGCGCGCGCCTTGATGCGCATGTTGATGTCCTTGGTCACCAGCACCACCAGCCGCTCGGGCTTGCTCTCCTGCAAGGCGCGGACCACGCCGAGGATCTGGTTGTCGGCCTTGCCGGTCTCCAGCCCCGACGGCAGCAGGTTGGCGAAGATCTGGGTCTGGAAGTAGAGCCGGCCACCGGCGTCGCGGTTGCCCAGACTCGCCAGCGCCAGCCCGCCCTCGATGTCGACCGAGGTGCCGGCCGCCTCGATCAGCGCATCGAGCGTGCGGCTCACCTGGCGCACATTGCGCGACACCTCGCTCATGCCCTTCTTGTGATTGTCGAGTTCCTCGAGCGTCATGATCGGCAGATAGACGTCGTGCTCTTCAAATCGGAACAGCGAGCTCGGGTCGTGCATCAGCACATTGGTGTCGAGCACGAACAGCTTCTTCACGCCGATGTCGGCGCCGTCCTTGATGCCGCCGCGCTTGGTGGTGGTGGCGCGATGGGCGGCGGCCTGGCGCGGCGTGACCGGCGCGACGGGCGGGCGCTCGGCGATCCGGCCGATCGGCGTCTTGCTCCTGGCGACCGGCGGCGGCACCGGAATGCGCGAGCCGCTCTTGGCCGGCGCGCTGCGGGCCGGCGCGATCTTGGGCGCGGTCGCGACATCGAGCGCCTCGGTCAGATCGGCCACATCGGCGATCTCGACGGCGGCGATCGGATCGAGCTCGGGCACGACGGCCGGCGTGGCGGCAATTTCGGGATCGATCAGCGCCAGCGTGGCCTGTTGTGCATCCGCCGCATTGGCGGCGGGCTCCGGCGACGCGACGCTGGCACCGGCAAGCCGTTTTCGCGCCGGTGCGCGACGCGCTTGCGCGGGCTCGAAATCGGTGAGCAGGGTGGCGGGCTTGGTAGGCGCTTTGGGCAGTGGCATGCGTGCGATCAGCTGAAGAGTGGGAAAACGGAGTGCCCGCGAAGGGCCGGCAGCCAGGCGCCAAAAACAAAGCCGCTCGGGACAACGGGGTCCGGAGCGGCTGGGGCGAGCTGCCGTGTGGAAGGTGCTGCGCGCCGGCAACTGAGGCCAGGCGGTCGGCGGCGCGGGATGAACGGGGTGGAACTCAATCGGGTCGCGCCATTCAAGAAAGCTGTGATTTTCGAGTCGCTTCGTCGAACTGCGTCGCGCGCGCCGCCCGCAGGCGACGCGGATTCAACTTAACCAAGCGCCTGCACTTGCGCAAGCACGGCCGCCACATGGCCCGGCACCTTCACGCCGCGCCATTCGGCTTGCACCACGCCTTCGGCATCGATGACGAAGGTTGAGCGCTCGATGCCGCGCACCTGCTTGCCGTACATGTTCTTGAGCTTCATCACGCCGAACAGCTCACAGACCTTTTCATCCGGATCGGACAGCAGCTCGAACGGAAAGGCCTGCTTGGCCTTGAAGTTTTCATGCGATTTGAGGCTGTCGCGGCTCACGCCGATCACGTCGGCGCCGGCGGCCTGGAACTCGGCGTACTGGTCGCGGAAGCCTTGACCTTCGGTCGTGCAGCCGGGCGTGCTGTCCTTGGGATAGAAGTACAGCACCGTGATGCGGCCGCGCGCCTCGGCCGGCGAGAAGGTCTTGCCGCCGGTGAGCGGGGCCGAGAAATCGGGGACGGCCTTGCCGATGAGGCTGGGCGTGTCGGACATGCGGACTCCTGTCGTGATTGTTGGCGAGCAGCTCGGATAAGCATGGCGCAGGCCAGTTGCAGCGCATTCAGCCCAGCAAAAACACGCCGGCCACGCTGCGGCCCTCGGCCATGAGGATGTTGTAGGTGCGGCAGGCGGCCTTGGTATCCATGCATTCCACGCCGATGCGGCGCGCGATCAGCTGGGCGATCAGCCGTGGATGGATGAAGCGCTGCTTCGCGCCCGTGCCGAGAATGACCACCTCGGGCGAATGCGCCAGCACCGCCTCGAATTGCTCGGCCGCGAGCGCCTCAAAGTTGGCGGCGGGCCAGTCCTCGACCGGCGCCGTCGGCGTGACGAGCACCGCCGTTTCATGCCGGCGGGCGTTGATCTCGATGAAGCCGTCGCCGTAGGCGGTGACGGTGTTGAGCGAATTGGGGGCGTCGGTATGCAGCTTCACGCAGGACTCCGGGGAATCGGGGGATTCTAGCCACGCCGGTTTCCCGGCCTGGCGGCGGGGGCGGGGAGTGGGGCGCTTCGGCTAGAATTTCGGGTTCCCGAGCGCATTTTTTGTTCCTCGCGCACGTCAATCCCGGAGTTGCAAAAGTGATCGATTTTCCCCGCATCAAACGCCTGCCGCCCTATGTCTTCAACATCACCGCCGAGTTGAAGATGGCCGCCCGGCGTCGCGGCGAAGACATCATCGACATGAGCATGGGCAACCCTGACGGTTCCACGCCCCAGCACATCGTCGACAAGCTGGTCGAGGCCAGCCAGCGGCCCGATACCCACGGTTATTCGGTCAGCAAGGGCATTCCGCGCCTGCGCCGCGCCATCACCAACTGGTACAAGTCGCGCTACGAGGTCGAGTTCGATCCCGACAGCGAAGCCATCGTGACCATCGGCTCCAAGGAAGGTCTGGCCCATCTGATGCTCGCCACGCTCGATCGCGGCGACACGGTGCTGGTGCCCAACCCGAGCTACCCGATCCACATCTACGGCGCGATCATCGCCGGCGCCGACATCCGCTCGGTGCGCATGACGCCCGGCGTCGACTTCTTCGAGGAGCTGGAGCGCGCGATCCGCGAGACGCTGCCCAAGCCCAAGATGATGATCATGGGCTTCCCCAGCAACCCCACCGCGCAGTGCGTCGATCTCGCCTTCTTCGAGCGCGTCATCAAGCTGGCCAAGGAACACAACATCCTCGTGGTGCACGACCTGGCCTATGCCGACATCTGCTTCGACGGCTATCAGGCGCCGTCGATCATGCAGATCCCGGGCGCGCGCGATGTGGCGGTCGAGTTCTTCACGATGAGCAAGAGCTACAACATGGCCGGCTGGCGCATCGGCTACATGGTCGGCAATAAAGAGATGGTGGCCGCGCTCGCGCGCATGAAGAGCTATCACGACTACGGCACCTTCACGCCCATTCAAGTGGCGTCGATCGCCGCGCTCGAAGGCCCGCAGGACTGCGTCAAGGAAATCACCGCGCAGTACCAGAGCCGCCGCGACGTGCTGGTGAAGGGCCTGCACGAAATCGGCTGGGACGTCGAGGTGCCCAAGGCGTCGATGTACATCTGGGCCAGGATTCCGGAGTTCTACGCCAAGCTCGGCTCGCTCGAATTCGCCAAGCGCATCCTGGCCGACGCCAAGGTGGCGGTGTCGCCGGGCATCGGCTTTGGCGACTATGGCGACGACCATGTGCGCTTTGCGCTCATCGAGAACGAGCAGCGCACCAAGCAGGCGCTGCGCGGCCTGAAGGACATGTTCCGCAAGGACGGTCTGCTGCAAAAGTCGGCGGCCTGATGAGCGCCGGCCTGTGCGTCGTCGATCTGCACGATGCCGACGGGCGCTTTACCGGCGCCGGCTGGCTCGAACGCGCCTGGCCGGTGCATCGGCAGCTGCGGCCGCATCTGGATGAACTGGCGGCGTATGTGCAGCGCATCGAGGCGGTGACCGCCGGCGGCGCGCGCATGGCGCTAGCGGTGGACGACGGCGACGCGGTGCTCGGCGTGGCGGTCTACCGCTGGTTCGCCAACACCCATGACGGTCTGCGCTTCTACGTCGACGATCTCGTCACCGACGAAGCGCGCCGTTCGGCCGGCGTCGGCCATTTGCTGCTCGACTGGCTGCGACACCGCGCCGTCGCGCTCGGCTGCGACAGTTTCACGCTCGAATCGGGCACCCAGCGTCAACAGGCGCACAAGTTCTACTTCCGCGAAGGCATGGCGATCCCGTCCTTCAGTTTCAAGGCAGCGCTCAAAACATCATGAAACCCATCAAAGTCGGTCTGCTCGGCATCGGTACCGTGGGCAGCGGTACGTTCAAGGTCCTCCAGCGCAATCAGGGTGAAATCACTCGCCGCGCCGGTCGCGGCATCGAGATTGCGATGGTCGCCGACCTGAACACCGCTCGCGCGCGCCAGCTGGTGGGCAACGCCGCCACGGTCACCGACAACGGTCGCGACGTGGTGACCAACCCCGAGATCGACGTGGTGGTCGAGCTGATCGGCGGCACCGGCATCGCCAAGGAGCTGGTGCTCGAAGCCATCGCCAACGGCAAGCATGTGGTCACGGCCAACAAGCATCTGCTGGCCAAGTACGGCAACGAGATCTTCGCGGCGGCGCACGAAAAGGGCGTGAGCGTGGCCTTCGAGGCGGCGGTGGCCGGCGGCATTCCGGTCATCAAGGCGCTGCGCGAAGGGCTGACGGCCAATCGCATCGAATGGATCGCCGGGATCATCAACGGCACGACCAACTTCATCCTGTCGGAGATGCGCAGCAAGGGGCTGTCCTTCGACACGGTGCTCAAGCAGGCGCAGGAACTCGGCTATGCCGAGGCCGACCCGACCTTCGACATCGAGGGCATCGACGCGGCGCACAAGATCACGCTGATGAGCGCCATCGCCTTCGGCATCCCGGTGCAGTTCGAGAAGGCGCATGTCGAGGGCATCACCAAGCTCACGCCGGCCGACATCGAGTACGCGGAAGAACTCGGCTATCGCATCAAGCTGCTCGGCATCACGCGGCGCACCGCCGACGGCATCGAGCTGCGCGTTCACCCCACGCTGGTGCCGGCCAAGCATCTGATCGCCAACGTGGAAGGCGTGATGAACAGCGTGCTGGTCAAGGGCGACGCGGTCGGCCAGACGCTGTACTACGGCGCCGGCGCCGGCAGCGAGCCGACCGCCTCGGCCGTGATTGCCGACTTGGTCGACATCGCGCGCACCGCCACCGCCGATCCGCACAACCGCGTGCCGCATCTGGCCTTCCAGCAGGGCGAGCTGGCCGACACGCCGATCCTGCCGCTCGGCAAGATCGTGTCGAGCTACTACCTGCGCATCCGCGTCGCCAACAAGACCGGCGTGCTGGCCGACATCACCCGCGTGATGGCCGACCACGACATTTCCATCGATGCGCTGCTGCAGAAGGAGCCGGCCGAGGGCGAGGCGCATGCCGAGATCATCGTGCTGACGCATCAGACGGTGGAAGCCAACCTCGATGCGGCGATCGCGAAGATCGAGGCGCTGGCGACGGTGGTCGGCCACGTCGTGCGCATCCGCCAGGAAGACCTGAGCTGACATGGCCGCGACGACGACCGCCATCGCCCCGGGCGACGCGCTGCTCGTCGTCGACGTGCAGAACTGCTTCTGCCCGGGCGGCGCGCTGGCCGTGCCCGAGGGCGACGCGGTCGTGCCGGTCATCAACGCGCTCGCGCCGCGCTTCGCCAACGTGGTGCTGACGCAGGACTGGCATCCGGCCGGGCACATCTCGTTCGCGTCGCAGCACGCCGGGCGCCAGCCCTTCGAGACGATTGCGCTGCCCTACGGCGAGCAAGTGCTGTGGCCCGATCACGCGGTGCAGGCCACGCCGGGCGCCGAGCTGCATCCGGCGCTGGCCGTGCCGAATGCGCGGCTGATCCTGCGCAAGGGCATGAACCCGCTGGTCGACAGCTACTCGGCCTTCCTCGAAGCCGACCGCAAGAGCGACACCGGCCTCGCCGCGTGGCTGCGGTCGCAAGGCGTAACCCGCGTGTTCTGCGTCGGTCTTGCGCTCGACTATTGCGTCGCCTGGACCGCGCTCGACGCGCGCGCCGCCGGCTTCGACGTGACGGTGATCGAGAACGCCTGCCGCGCCATCGACGCCAACGGCTCGCTCGCGGCGGCCCGGGCAAGCATGACGGCGGCCGGCATCGCGCTGCTGCCGTCGCTCGACTGACGCCCCCTGTCCGGAGCCCGCCTTGCGCCTGCTGCTCGCCATCCTGCTGCCGTTCTCCGTCTTCTTCACGATCGGTCGCCCGATCGCCGGGATCGTCTGCCTGATCCTGCAAATCACCCTCGTCGGCTGGCTGCCGGCGGCCATCTGGGCCGTCTACGCACTCAGCCAATACAACACCGACAAGAAGATCGAGCGCGCGCTCGGCCACCGCTAAAGCCATGAAGTATTTCAGCACCCGGGGCGCCGCCCATGCCGCGCCCAAGTCCTTCCTCGACATCCTGCTGGCCGGCCTCGCCGACGACGGCGGCCTCTACCTGCCGACCGAATATCCGCAGGTGACGGCGGCCGAACTGAGCGCCTGGCGCGGCCTGAGCTATGCCGATCTCGCGTTCGAGATCATCCGCAAGTTCGCCGACGACATCCCGGCCGACGATCTGCACGCGATCACGCGGCGCGTCTACACGCCCGAGGTCTATCGCAACGTGCGCGACGGCGAGAACGCCGCCGACATCACGCCGCTGCGCGTGTTGGGCGAGGAGGGCGGCACGACGCTGGCGCTGCTGGCGCTGTCGAACGGGCCGACGCTGGCGTTCAAGGACATGGCGATGCAGCTGATCGGCGCGCTGTTCGAGTACGCGCTCGCCAGGACCGGCCAGCATCTGAACATCCTCGGCGCCACCTCGGGCGACACCGGCTCGGCGGCCGAATATGCGATGCGTGGCCGCAAGGGCGTGAAGGTCTTCATGCTGTCGCCCAAGGGCAAGATGAGCGCCTTCCAGACCGCGCAGATGTTCAGCCTGCAAGACCCGAACATCTTCAACCTCGCGGTCGAGGGCGTGTTCGACGACGCGCAGGACATCGTCAAGGCGGTGTCGAACGATCCGGCGTTCAAGGCCAAGTGGGCGATCGGCACGGTCAACTCGATCAACTGGGCGCGCGTCGTGGCCCAGGTCGTCTACTACTTCAAGGGCTATTTCGCGGCCACCAAGGCCAACGACGAGCGCGTGAGCTTCACCGTGCCGTCGGGCAATTTCGGCAACATCTGCGCCGGCCACATCGCGCGGATGATGGGTCTGCCGGTCGCCAGGCTGGTCTGCGCGACCAACGAGAACGACGTGCTCGACGAGTTCTTCCGCACCGGCAGCTATCGCCCGCGCAAGGGCGCCGAGACCTGGCACACCAGCTCGCCGTCGATGGACATCAGCAAGGCGAGCAATTTCGAGCGCTTCGTGTTCGACCTGTTCGGCCGCGACGCCGACGAGTTCCGCCGCACCTGGGTGAAGATCGATTCGGAAGGCAGCTTCACGCTCGACGAAGAAATGCGCGCCCGCATCCGCGACGAGTTCGGCTTTGCGTCGGGGCGGTCGTCGCATGAAGACCGGCTGGCCACCATTCGCGACATCGATGCGCGCTACGGCGTGGTCGTCGATACGCACACCGCCGACGGCATCAAGGCGGCGCGCGAGCAGCTGGAGCCGGGCATTCCGATGATCGTGCTGGAGACGGCGCTGCCGGCGAAGTTCACCGAAACCATCGAGCAGGCGCTCGGCCGGCCCGCGCCGCGCCCGCAGGGCTTCGAGCATCTCGAAGGGCTGCCGCAGCGCTTCGACGTGCTGCCGGCCGACACCGAGGCGGTCAAGGCCTACATCGTGAAGCACGCAACCTGATGAAGGTCTTCGGCATCACCGGCTGGTCGGGCGCCGGCAAGACGACGCTGATCGAGCGGCTGCTGCCGGCGCTGACCGCGCGCGGCCTGCGGGTGTCGGTCATCAAGCACACGCACCACAACTTCGACATCGACAAGCCGGGCAAGGACAGCTTCCGCATCCGCGAGGCCGGCGCGCATGAAGTGCTGCTGGCCGGCGATCACCGCTGGGCGCTGATGCACGAGCTGCGCGACGAGCATGAGCCGCCGCTGGAGGCACAACTCGCGCGCATGGCGCCGGTCGATCTGGTGATCGTCGAGGGCTACAAGCGCGCGCCGATGCCCAAGCTGGAGGTGTGGCGCGCCGAGAACGGCAAGCCCACGCGCTTTGGCGAGGACGACACGGTGGTCGGCCTGGCCTACGACGGCACGCCGCCCGACAATTGCCCGCTGCCGACGCTGCTGCTGTCCGACATCGACGCCATCGCGAGCTTTGCCACGCTGCATGCGCTCGACGTGACGATCGAGGCGCATGCGCGGCTGCTCGGGCCGATCCGCTGAGGCCGACATGAAGATCCGCATCCTCTACTTCGCCGCGCTGCGCGACGCGCTCGACCGCGCCGACGAAACGCTCGACACGCCGGCCGCCAGCGTGGCCGAACTGCGCGCCGAGCTGGCCGCGCGCGGCGGCGCCTGGGCCGAGCGCTTTGCTGCCGACAGCCCGGCCGCGCGCCGCGTGAAAGTGGCGGTCGACCAGAGCATGGCCACCGCCGACACCGCGCTGCACGAGGGCGCGGAAGTGGCCTTCTTCCCGCCCGTGACCGGCGGCTGACACCGCAGCGCCCGAGGAGCCAGCCATGCCCGTCCGCGTCCAGACCGAAGACTTCGACCTCGGCGCCGAGATCGCCGCGCTGCGTGCCGGCGATCCGCGCGTGGGCGCGGTCGCGACCTTCCTCGGCACGGTGCGCGACGCCAATCCCGACCTCGGCGACGGCGTGGTGCGCGAGCTGGTGCTGGAGCACTACCCGGGCATGACCGAGAAGGCGCTCGAAGCGATCTGCGCCGAGGCGCGCACGCGCTGGGACTTGCTCGACATCCTCGTCATCCATCGCGTCGGGCCGTTGCGGCCGACCGATCAGATCGTGCTGGTGGCGGTGACGAGCGCGCATCGCGGCGAAGCCTTTGCCGCCTGCGAGTTCGTGATGGACTGGCTCAAGACCCGCGCGCCGTTCTGGAAGAAGGAACGCACGCCCGATGGCGAGCGCTGGGTCGAGGCGCGCGACAGCGACGACTCCGCCGCCGCGCGCTGGTGATGCCGCGTCGGCCTATTCGGCCACCGGCATGCTGAACTCGGCGCCGCGCGCCGTGCTCTCGGGCCAGCGCTGCATCACGCTCTTCTGCCGGGTGTAGAAGCGCACGCCTTCCTCGCCGTAGGCATGCATGTCGCCGAACAGGCTGCGCTTCCAGCCGCCGAAGCCATGCCAGGCCATCGGCACCGGGATCGGCACATTGATGCCGACCATGCCCACCTGGATGCGCCGCGCGAATTCGCGCGCGATGTTGCCGTCGCGGGTGTAGCAGGCCACGCCGTTGCCAAACTCGTGCGCGTTGATGAGCTCGACCGCCTCGGCGAAATCCTTGACCCGCACGCAGGCCAGCACCGGGCCGAAGATCTCTTCCTTGTAGATGCGCATCTCGGGCGTCACATGGTCGAACAGCGTGCCGCCGGTGAAGAAGCCTTCCTCATGCCCCTTCACCTTGTGGCCGCGCCCGTCCACCACCAGCGTCGCGCCTTCGGCCGCGCCGAGGGCGATGTAGTTCTCGATGCGCTCCAGCGCCGCGCGCGCTACGATCGGGCCCATCTCCACCGCCGGGTCCATGCCGTTGCCGATGCTCAGCGCGCGGGCGCGCTCGGCGAGGCGGGCCACCACGGTGTCGGCGATGTCGCCGACCAGCAGCGCCACGCTGATCGCCATGCAGCGCTCGCCGGCCGAGCCGTAGGCCGCGCCGATCAGCGCATCCACCGCCTGGTCGAGGTCGGCATCGGGCATCACGACCATGTGGTTCTTGGCGCCGCCGAGCGCCTGCACGCGCTTGCCGGCGCGCGCGCCGCGCTCGTAGATCGACTGCGCGATCGGCGTCGAGCCGACGAAGCTCAGCGCCGCCACGTCGGGATGCTCGATCAGCGCATCGACCGCCGCCTTGTCGCCCTGCACCACGTTGAACACGCCGTCCGGCAGGCCGGCCTCGCGCAGCAGCTCGGCCATGAAGATCGCGGCCGACGGATCGCGCTCGCTCGGCTTGAGCACGAAGCTGTTGCCGCAGGCGAGCGCGACCGGAAACATCCAGCACGGGACCATGCACGGAAAGTTGAACGGCGTGATGCCGGCGACCACGCCGAGCGGCTGGCGCAGCGTCCAGTTGTCGATGCCGGTCGAGACCTGCTCGGTGTAGTCGCCCTTGAGCAGCTGCGGAATGCCGCAGGCGAATTCGACGATGTCGATGCCGCGCATCACCTCGCCCTGGGCGTCGCTGAAGACCTTGCCATGCTCGGCGGTGATGATCGCGGCCAGCGCGTCCTTGCGTTCGTTCATCAGCGCGAGGAAGTTGTTGATGACCCGGGCGCGGCGGATCGGCGGCGTGTTGGCCCAGCCGGGAAAGGCGGCCCGCGCCGCAGCCACGGCGGCATCGACCTCGGCCTGGCCGCCGAGCGCGATCTGACGCGCGACCTGGCCGGTCGCCGGGTTGTAGACCGGCTGGCGCCGCGCGCCGCCGGCCACCGGCTTGCCGCCGATGAAATGGCCGATGTCGGCGGTCGAGGTGAAGGCTTCGGGTGCGCCCATGACGGTCTCCTGTGGTTGTCGCAATCGCGGCCAGTGTAGGAAGCGCGCGCCGCTTTGAGAACGCCGGATGGCTGACTACATTGTTCGCCATTCCGAACAATCGTCGGCTCGCGCGGCACCGGCAAGGCAGCGTCCGCCGGCTGCCCCAGCGCCGGCGCGCCGCCATGACCACCGACCGCATCGCACCGCTCGTCGCCGACGTCCATCTGCTCACCGTCATCGGCGAGACGCGCAGCTTCACCCAGGCGGCGCGCCGGCTGAGCCTGTCGAAGGCCTCGGTCAGCGCGCGCATCGCCGAGCTGGAGCGGGCTATCGGCGTGCCGCTGGTGCGGCGTACCACGCGCTCGGTGGCGTTGACCGATGCGGGCCAGCGGCTGGTGGACGACACCGCGCCGGCCTTCGCGCGCATCGGCCAGACGCTGGCCGGCGTGGCCGATCTGGCCGGCGCGCCGCGCGGCCTGCTGCGCGTGACGGCGCCGGTGGCGCTCGGTCGTCAGCATCTGGCGCCGACGCTCGCGGCCTTCTGCGCGCGCTATCCCGAAATCCGGCTCGACCTCGATCTGAGCGACCGGTTGGTCAATCTGGCGCAGGAAGGCTTCGACCTGGCGCTGCGCCACACCCATCAGCCGCCCGACACCCATGTGGCCTGGGAGCTGTGCGCGACCCGCACCGTGGCGGTCGCGTCGGCGGCCTATCTCGATGCGCGCGGCCGGCCGGCCCGGCCCGGCGATCTGGCCGGGCATGCCTGCCTCGGCTATCTGCGCGATGGCGCACTCAACTGGGCCTTCGAGCGCGGCGCCGGGCGCGGCCGGATCGAGCGCGTGAGCGTGGCGGTGAGCGGGCCGCTGCGCGCCAACAACAGCGAGGTGCTGCGCCAGGCGCTGCTGGCCGGCGCCGGCATCGGGCTGCTGCCCGATTTCAGCGTGATGGCGGAGCTGACGGCGGGCCGGCTGCTGCCGGTGCTGCCGGAATGGCGGCCGGTCGGCGTGTTCGGGCCCAAGCTGTATGCGCTGCGGCCCTGGTCGCCGCAGCTGCCGCGCGCGGTGCAGTGCTTCGTCGATCACCTCAAGGCGGTGTTCGCCGCCGGCTTCGGGCCGCCGGGCTGAGCCGGCTCAGGCGGCGCGGCCGCCCGGCGTCAGCGCAAACAGCTCCGGCCGCGCCGCCTTGTAGCGCCGCAGCCAGAGCAGGCTTTCCGGCGCCAGCGTCTTGATCGCCTTCCACAGCTCGATGCGCGCCGCCTCGTCGTCGGCGCCGCTGGCCAGCGTCTCGCCGACCGACCACCACGCATCCCAGTCGATCTTGTCGAAGGCGGCGCGGAAGGCGGGCGGCAGCCGGCGCGCCACGTCGGCCATCAGGCGCAGGCGCTCCTCCACCGCGCGCCGGGCCATGCGCGAGTTGAAGAAGGCCGCGGCATCGGTCTCGTAGGAAAAGCTCAGGATGACCGCGCCGGCGTCGTCGAAGATGCCGAGCTGGGCCGCGACCAGCAGGTCGGGCGCCAGCTCGCCGGGCGCCGCGCTCATTGCGCGACCGCCTTCGGCCGCTTGCCGTGGAACTTGATTTCGGCCACTTCCATCGTGGTCGGCGGCGGGCTCTTGAAGATGCTCTTCTTCATCCTGCCGACCACATGCATCTCGCAGGCCTTGCAGTCGAAGCGCAGCGTCAGCTTTTCGTCGCCGTTCACCAGCGTCATCGGCTCGGCCTTGACCTGACCCTGCACGCCGGTCACGCCCTTGGCCTGCTTGGGGCAGAGGTTGAAGCTGAAGCGCAGGCAGTGCTTGGTAATCATCAGCGACACCTCGCCGGCTTCCTCATGCGCCTCGTAGGCGGCGGCGATCAGCTTGACGCCGTGCCTGGCGTAGAAGGCGCGCGCCTTGTCGTTGTAGACGTTGGCCAGATAGCTCAGCGACTCGTCGGGATAGGCGACCGGCGGCTCGACCGGCGTGGTGCGCGCCGGGCGCCGATAGGCCGCAAGCCGCGCCGCTTCGAGCTTGTCGACCGCATCGCGGCGCAGCGCATTGATCGCCGACGCCGGCAGAAACCACGGCTGCGCGGTCGCGATGCTCACGTCGTGCGCTACAAAGATCGTTGCGCCGAGCTTGCCGAGGCCGTCGCGCAGCGCCTGCTCGGCGCGCGCCGCGTCCTGCGCCGGCTGCCTGTCGATGGCGAGCGTCGCCGTCGCCTCATGGCCGTCGTCGTCGGTGAGCGTGAGCGCCACGCCGTCGCGCGTGTCGGCGAGCCTCATCCACAGGCCAATGCGGCGGTCGGCCGACTTCTTCGCCAACGCCTGCTCGAACAGCACATCGCGGTTGCGCGCGATTTCCAGGCCGATGCGCACATCCTTCAGCTCGGGCACCGGCACATTGGTGTGCACGCGCCAGAACTGGCGGTCGTCGCTCGGCGCGGCGAGCTTTTCGACCCGGTCGGCACGCACGCCGGCGATGTCGCGCTTGCGGTCGGTCCAGCTCAAACCGTCGCCGTTGCGCAGCGCCTCGGTGGTCTCGATGTCGAACCAGGTCGGGCCGACCTTGGCGACCTTGCCGACCGGCAGGCCCACATGGCCCGGCGCGTCGAAGGCGCCGATGTCCTCCTTGCGCCCGGTCACGAAGTAGTCGGTCGTGCCGCGGTTGAAGGTCTTCTCCGGCTCGGGCCGGAAGGTGTAGGTGCAGCGGCCCGACGACTCGCGGTGCAGCTCGGGCCGCGCCTCGATGATCTCGTCGAGCAGCAGCCGGTAGTGCGCGGTGATGTTCTTGACGTAGGCCATCTCCTTGTAGCGGCCCTCGATCTTGAAACTGCGCACGCCGGCATCGACCAGCGCTGCGAGGTTGGCGCTCTGGTCGTTGTCCTTCATCGACAGCAGATGCTTGTCGTAGGCCACGACGGCGCCCGTGCTGTCGGTGAGCGTGTAGGGCAGGCGGCAGGCCTGCGAGCAGTCGCCGCGATTGGCGCTGCGGCCGGTGTGGGCGTGGCTGATGTAGCACTGGCCGCTGAAGGCAACGCACAAGGCGCCGTGCACGAAGAACTCGATGACCGCGCTGCTCGCCTCGGCGCAGGCGCGCACCTCGTCGAGCGTGAGTTCGCGCGCCAGCACGATCTGCGACAGGCCGGCGTCGCCGAGGAAGCGCGCCTTCTCCACGGTGCGGATGTCGCACTGCGTGCTGGCGTGCAGCTGGATCGGCGGCAGGTCGAGTTCGAGCAGGCTCATGTCCTGGACGATGAGCGCGTCGGCGCCGGCGTCGTACAGCTCGTGCACCAGCTTGCGTGCCGGCTCCAGCTCGCTGTCGTGAAGGATGGTGTTGAGCGTGACGAACACCTTGCTGCCGAAGCGGTGCGCATGCGCCGCGAGCCGGCCGATGTCGGCCACCGAGTTGTCGGCGCTGCTGCGCGCGCCGAAGGCCGGTCCGCCGATATAGACAGCGTCCGCGCCGTGGTTGACCGCCTCGATGCCGATGTCGGCGGTCTTGGCGGGGGAAAGCAGTTCGAGGGCGGGGCGGGGCGTGGGCATGGCGGCGGTCCGGCAAAGCTTGAGTCGAACGGTCGAGTGTACGGCGCGCGCTGCGGGCGGCCACGCGTTCATCGGCGCGTCACCTGCCTGTCACCGGCGCGCGGGATCGTCGCGGGCTGTTCATTGCCACGACGAGGCCCGCGCCATGCCCGATTCCAAGCCCACGCCCGACGACGATCTCGTCCAGCGCATCCACCGCGACCTCATCGACGGCTACGACGAGGAGTTCGAGATGGAGCTGGAGGACCGCACCATCGACGACCTCGCCGACGGCGGCATGCGCCCGCTGACCGATGACGAGAAGGACTATCGCCGCCGCTATTTCCGCGAGCTGTTCCGGCTCCAGGGCGAGCTGGTCAAGCTCCAGGACTGGGTCGTGCACACCAAACAGAAGGTCGTGATCCTGTTCGAGGGCCGCGACGCGGCGGGCAAGGGCGGCGTCATCAAGCGCATCACCCAGCGGCTCAATCCGCGCGTGGCCCGGGTCGCGGCGCTGCCGGCGCCCAACGACCGCGAACGCACGCAGTGGTACTTCCAGCGCTACGTCAGCCATCTGCCGGCGGCCGGCGAGATCGTGCTGTTCGACCGCAGCTGGTACAACCGCGCCGGCGTCGAGCGGGTGATGGGCTTCTGCTCCGACGACGATGCCGAGGAGTTCTTCCGCACCGTGCCCGAGTTCGAAAAGATGCTGGTGCGCTCGGGCATCACGCTCATCAAGTACTGGTTCTCGATCACCGACGAGGAGCAGGAACTGCGCTTCCTCGGCCGCATCCACGATCCGCTCAAGCAATGGAAGCTGAGCCCGATGGACCTGGAAAGCCGCCGCCGCTGGGAGGACTACACCCGCGTGAAGGAGGAGATGCTGGAGCGCACCCACATTCCCGAGGCGCCGTGGTGGGTGGTGCAGGCGGTCGACAAGAAGCGCGCGCGGCTCAATTGCATCGCGCATCTGCTCGGCCACTTTGCCTACGAGGAGATCGAGCGCGCGCCCATCGTGCTGCCCGAGCGCGTGCGCCATGAGGACTATCTGCGCCGGCCGGTGCCGCCGGAAATGATCGTGCCCGAAGTGTTCTGATGCGCCGGTCCGCGACTGCCGCCCGCCTCGGCGCGGCGGCGCTGACGGCGGCGCTGCAAGCCGGGCCCGCCTGCGCCGCCCGCCCGATGATTACCGACGACGCGCGCGTGGTGGACCCGCATTCCTGCCAGGTCGAAAGCTGGGTGCGCCGCAACGAGGACAGCAGCGAGTTCTGGGCCCTGCCGGCCTGCAATCTGGGCGGCTTTGAACTGGCGCTCGGCGGCGCGCGCGGCCGCGATGCCGAAGGCACGCGCACCACCGACGTGGTGCTCCAGGCCAAGACGCTGCTCAAGCCGCTCGACGTCAACGGCTGGGGCCTGGGGCTGGCGGTCGGCAATGTCAACCATCCGTCGCTCGACAGCAGCCGCGCCATGATCGGCGACCTCTACGTGAATCTGCCGGCCAGCTTCTCGTTCCGCGACGACGCCTTCGTGCTGCATCTCAACGCCGGTCTGCTGCGCGAGAAGGCCACGGCGCAGGCGCGCGCCACCTGGGGCCTGGGCAGCGAGACGCAGCTGTCGGAGCGCTTCTGGCTCATCGCCGAGAGCTTTGGCCAGGGCGGCAGCCCGGCGTTTGCGCAGCTCGGGCTGCGCTGGTGGCTGCTGCCCAACCGGCTGCAAGTCGACCTCACCGGCGGCGCGCACATCGGCGGGCGGCTCGATCAGCGCTGGATGAGCCTGGGCCTGCGCGTGCTGTCCGACGCCTTCCTGCCCTGACGCCGGGGCCGCCGGGCGCGCCGGTAAACTCGCGCCCCATGACCGACCTCACTCACGAAATCAAACGCCGTCGCACCTTCGCGATCATTTCCCACCCTGACGCGGGCAAGACCACGCTGACCGAGAAGCTGCTGCTGTTCTCGGGCGCGATCCAGATCGCCGGCTCCGTCAAGGCGCGCAAGGCCAGCCGCCACGCCACCTCCGACTGGATGGAAATCGAGAAGCAGCGCGGCATCTCGGTCGCGTCTTCCGTCATGCAGATGGAATACCGCGACTGCGTCATCAACCTGCTCGACACGCCGGGCCACCAGGACTTCTCCGAAGACACCTATCGCGTGCTCACCGCCGTGGATGCGGCGCTGATGGTGGTCGACGCGGCCAACGGCGTCGAAGAACAGACGCTGCGCCTGCTCAAGGTCTGCCGCAGCCGCAACACGCCGATCCTCACCTTCGTCAACAAGATGGACCGCGAGGTGAAGGAGCCGCTCGACCTCATGGACGAGATCGAGCGCACCCTCGGCATGAGCCTGGTGCCGATGACCTGGCCGGTGGGCATGGGCAAGCTGTTCCGCGGCGTGATGGATGTGCAGCACGACCGCATGCGCGTGTTCCGCGCCGGCGCCGACCGCGTGGATGACGCCGATGAAGTCGTCGAGGGCCTGCACAGCGACGCGCTGCTCGAACGCTTTGGCAGCGAGTACGACAAGGCGCTCGACGAGCTGGGGCTCATTCAGGACGCCAGCCCGCCGCTCGACCGGCAGGCCTTCCTCGACGGCCAGCAATCGCCGCTGTTCTTCGGCTCGGCGGTCAACAACTTCGGCGTGCGCGAGGTGCTCGATGCGCTGGTGCAGCTGGCGCCGCCGCCCGGATCGCGCGTCGCGCAGGAGCGCGAGGTCGAGCCGGCCGAGCCCAAGTTCAGCGGCGTGGTGTTCAAGGTGCAGGCCAACATGGACCCGGCGCACCGCGACCGCATCGCCTTCGTGCGCGTGTCGTCGGGCGAGTTCTCGCGCGGCATGAAGCTGAAGGTCACGCGCTCGGGCAAGGAGATCCGGCCGCAGACCGTCGTCACCTTCATGTCGCAGCGGCGCGAGCTGGTCGAGCAGGCGGTGGCCGGCGACATCATCGGCATCCCCAACCACGGCACGCTGCAACTCGGCGACACGCTGACCGAGGGTGAGGCGCTCAACTTCACCGGCCTGCCGTTCTTCGCGCCGGAGTCGTTCCGCGCGGTCGAGATCAAGGATCCGCTGCGCAGCAAGCAGCTGCGCCAGGGCCTGCAGCAGCTTGGCGAGGAGGGCGCGATCCAGGTGTTCCGGCCGCATGCGGGCGGCTCGCTGCTGCTCGGCGCCATCGGCCAGCTGCAATTCGAAGTGGTGCTGCACCGCCTCAAGAGCGAATACGGCGTCGACGCGCGGCTGGAAAACAGCCGCTACCAGCTCGCGCGCTGGATCACCTGCGACGACGCCAACGTGCTGCAGAAGTTCATCGAGACCGAAGCCTTCCGCGTGGCCTGGGATGTGGTCGATGCGCCAGCCTTCATGGCCGCGCATCACAGCGAATTGCAGCTCGCGATGGAGCGCGCGCCGCAGATCAGGTTCCACGCCATGCGCGAGCACGGCGGGCGGGTGTTCCACAAGGAAGCCTGAACGGCGATTCGCCTGCTTTCGGGAGTGAAGAAACGGCCGGTCATCCGGCCGTTTCCGCGTCCGGTCGGCGCTGGCCCGAATGCCGGGCTGCGTCGATTGAATTCGCCGCAGGATCGCGGCGCAATTCGCCTATCCGATCGAACCCTTGACCGACAAGTCCAAGAAGAAATTCCGCAGTCGAGGGAATCGGTGCGCCATCACGGGCAATTTCTGCGGCATGCGGAATGTCCGTGAATAGTTGGGGCGTCGTGGCGGTTGGCAATTCCTTCCGGATCGCATTCAACTCCCCGCCATTGCCGTTCCATCATGAATTCAAGCGATATTCCCCAGGCCGATCCGGCATCTCCTCACGCCATTGCGGTAGTCGGAATTGGCTGCCGCTATCCGGGCGCCGCCGATTTGCGCGAACTGTGGGAAAACATCCTCGGCCGGCGGCGTCAGTTTCGTCGCATGCCCGATGTGCGGCTGCCGCTCGCCGAGTATCACGATGCCGATCCGGCGGCGGCCGACAAGACCTATGGCGACCGCGCGGCGCTGATCGACGGCTTTGCCTTCGATTGGCAGGCGCGCTTCGTGCCGCGTCTGGCCTATGAAACCGCCGATATCGCGCACTGGCTGGCGCTCGATACCGCAATCAAGTGCGTCGAGAATGCCGGACTCACGCGCAAGACCGCGCCGGGAGAAAAGACCGGAGTGATTCTGGGCAATACGCTGACCGGCGAGCACACCCGCGCGACCGCAATGCGGCAGCGCTGGCCATTTGTGCGCAAGGCATTGCGCGCGGCGGCCCGGGCACGCGGCCTGGATGAATCGGCAATTGCCGCGCTCGAATCGACGATGCAGGACTATTACCAGTCAGTATTCGCTCCGACGACCGAGGATTCATTGTCGGGCGGGCTGTCCAACACGATTGCCGGGCGGATTGCCAACTATTTCGACTTTCACGGCGGCGGCTATACGGTGGATGGCGCCTGTTCGTCGTCGCTGATCGCGGTGGCGACCGCCGCCGGCGCGCTCGCCAGTGGCGAACTCGACTTCGCGCTGGCCGGCGGCGTCGACATCAGCCTCGACACCTTCGAGCTGATCGGCTTTGCCAAGACCGGCGCACTCACGCCGGCCGACATGGCGGTCTACGACCGGCGCGCCAGCGGCTTCATCCCGGGCGAAGGCTGCGGCTTCGTCGCGCTGCGCCGGCTGGCCGATGCGCGCGCCGCCGGCGACCGGGTCTATGCGGTGCTGCGCGGCTGGGGCATCTCGTCCGACGGCAAGGGCGGGCTGACGGCGCCCAATCGCGATGGCCAGGCCACGGCGCTGCGGCGCGCCTATGCGCGCGCCGGCTATCCGGCGGCGAGCGTCGATTTCTTCGAAGGCCATGGCACCGGCACGCCGGTCGGCGACCGCACCGAAATCGAGGGCATTGCGCTGGCGCTCGAGGCCCACGGCGCCGAGGCGGTGGCGCGCGCGGCCGGCCAGCCGCGCCGGCACGGGCTGACCTCGTTCAAGTCGCTGGTCGGCCACACCAAGGCGGCGGCCGGCGTGGGCGGCTTCATCAAGGCGGTGCTGGCGGTCAACCGGCGCGTGCTGCCGCCGACCTGCGGCTGCGACGAGCCGAGCCCGGTATTCGCCGAGCGCGCGCCGACGCTGTTCCCGATCGTCCAGGGCGAGCGGCACCCGGCCGACGCGGTGCTGCGCGCCGGCGTCTCGGCGATGGGCTTTGGCGGCATCAACTGCCATGTCACGCTCGAATCGGGCGATGCGCCGGCGGCCGAGCTGGACGGCGCGCTCGACGAGCGGACGCTGATGGCGCATGCGCAGGACGGCGAGCTGTTCGTGTTCGACGCCGCGAGCGCCGCCGGTCTGCGCGCGCGGCTGGCCGAGCTGGTCGCGCTGGCCGACGGCATCGCGCTGGCCGAGCTGGCCGATCTGGCGGCCGAGCTTGGCCGCGCGGTGCAGGCCGCGCCCGCCGGCCCGCGCTGGCGCGCCGCGGTGCTGGCCGCCACGCCGGCCGAACTGGCCGAGCGGCTGGCCGCGCTCGATGCCGCGCTCATGGCGCAGCAGCCGGCGCCGGGCCGGCCCTGGAGCGATGCCGCGCGCCAGCTGTGGTTCGGCCAAGTCGGCGCCGCGCCCCGGCTCGGCTTCATCTTTCCGGGCCAGGGCGCGCAGCAGTTGCAGATGGCGCGCAGCCTGGTCGAACGCCACGGCTGGGCGCGCGAACTGGTCGCGTGTGCCGACCGCTGGCTCGCCGAGGTCGGCGCCGCGCCGGTCTCGCCGCTGATGTTCGTGCCGCTCGACCGCGCCGCCGACGGCGCCAGCCGCGAGGCCTGGGCCGCCGCGCTGGCCCGCACCGAGGTGGCCCAGCCGGCGATCTGCCTGGCCGCGCTGCTCTGGCTCACCCGGCTGCGCCGGCTCGGCCTCGATGCCGAGGTGCTGGCCGGCCACAGCCTGGGCGAGTTGGTCGCCTTCCATGCCGCCGGCGCCTTCGACGCGGAGGCGCTCATCAAGCTGGCCGCGCTGCGCGGCCGCGCGATGGCGGCGCCGGCGGGCACGGCCGGCGCCATGGCCAGCCTGGGCTGCGATGCGGCGCGCGCCGGTGCGCTGATCGGCGCGGTCGGCGGCTATCTGGCCATCGCCAATCTCAACAGCCCGCGCCAGACCGTGGTCTCGGGCGAGCGCGCCGCCATCGACGCAGTGGTGGCGCTGGCCCAGGCCAACGGGCTGACGGCGCGGCTGCTGCCGGTGTCCAACGCCTTCCACTCCGATTTCGTCGCGCCGGCGGCGCTTGCGCTCGAGCATTCGGCGCCGCTGCCGGCCCGGCCGCTGGCGCTGCGGGCCCGGCTGCTGTCGGGCATCGATGCGGCAGCGGTCGGCGCCGAGCTGGCGCTGGCGCCGCACTTCGGGCGCCAGATCACGGCCCAGGTCGATTTCGTCAGGCTGGCCGGCGCACTCGCCGCTGCCGCCGACCAGCTGGTGGAAGTGGGCCCGGGCCGGGTGCTGAGCGGCCTGATCCGCGATTGCACCGGCACCGAGCTGGCGCTGCCGGTGGCCGGCCGCGCGGGCAGCCAGCGCGATCTGCATGCGGTGCTGGCGCGCGCCTGGTGCGCCGGCGCCCGCGTGGACTGGGCCGAGCTGCAGGCCGACCGGCTGCTGCGGCCCTTCGTGCCGGCGGCGGCGCGCAGCTTCATCGACAACCCCTGCGAACGGCCGTTTCGCCCGAGCCGCGACTGGAGCGCCGAACCGGCGCTGGCCGGCGTCGGCGCCGCCGACCGGCCGCAGCGCATCGATGCCGAATTCCTCGCCGGCTATCTGGCGCGGCGGGCCGATTTCCTGGCCCAGGTGATTCGCGCCGATCTGCGCTTGCCGCCGGCACCCGGCACGGTGGCGGCGCCGGTGCTCGCGGCCTCGGCCGTCGGCGCGGGTGCCAGTGGCGGGCCGGTCGGTGCCGCCACCCTTGCTGTCGCCAGCGCCGGCGGCCCGAACGCCGCCGCGCCTGCCGGCCTGCCCGCCGCCGCGTCCCCCGCCGCGCCCGCCGACCCGCGTGCGGTCGTGCTGGCGCGGCTGATCGCGCTGGTGGCCGAGCGCACCGGCTTTCCGGCTGCCAGCATGCCGCCCGGTGCGCGCCTGCTCGACGACCTCAATCTCGATTCCATCAAGGCCGGCGAGCTGGTCGCGGCGGCCGCGCTCGACCTGGGCCTGACCGGCGGCGCGGTCGACGCCAGCCTGTTCGCCAACGCCAGCCTGGCCGAGATCGCCGACGCGCTGCTCGCCGCCGGCGCCGGCCGGACCGCAGTCGCGGCCGCGCCGGCCAGCGTCGCATCCGCCGCCGCATCCGCTGTCGCCGCCGCATCCGCCGCGCCTGCCGCGTCCGTCGGCGCCGCTACCGTCGCGCCGGCCGCCTCCGCCAGCGCCGACCCGACCGGCCTGCTGCTCGACCTCGTGGCCGAGCGCACCGGCTTTGCGCGTGCCGGTCTCGGCCCCCAGCTGCGCCTGCTCGACGACCTCAACCTCGACTCGATCAAGGCCGGTGAGCTGGTGGCCGCCGCCGCGTCGGCGCTCGGGCTGGCCGGCGCGATCGATCCGTCGCTGTTCGCCAATGCCTCCATCGCCGAGCTGGCCGACGCCTTCGCCCGGCTGGCCGGCGCCGAGCGGCCGTCCGCGCCGCCGGCTCCGGCCGCAGCTGAGGCGCCGGCAGCGTCTGCCGCAGCGCCGGCGTCTGCCGTCCCGGCGGCGACCGGCGCCGTCGCTGCGACCGCCCCGATCGCGCCGGCCGCCGCCGCGCCCCGGCCTGGCTGGGTCCGCGCCTTCCGCATGCGGCCGGTCGCCGAGCCGCTCGCCGCCGCGCCGGCCGACTGGACCGGCGCGCGCGTTCTGGTGCTGCACGACCCGGCCGATGCCGCGCTGGCCGCCGCCTTCCAGCGCGCGCTGCTCGCGGCCGGCGCGGCCGAGGCGCTGTGCCTGAGCCATGCGGTCGCGGCAATCCGCCACAGCCATGCCGAGCCCGCCTTCACCCATCGCATCGGGCTGCTGCCGCGCCAAGGCGCCGCTGCGCCGACGCTGGCCGACTGCGTCGCGCGGTTGCAGCCGTTTGCCACGCTGCCGCGCCGGCCGGGGCCGGGCAGCGCGCTGGCGCTGGTGCAGTTCGGCGGTGGCGATTTCGGCGCCAGCGCCGGCGCGCTCGACCAGGTCGGCACGGCGGCATTCGCGGCCAGCCTGCATCTCGAACGGCCCGATCTGGCGCTGCGCGCGATCGATGTCGATCCGGCGCTCGACGACGCCACGCTGGTGCGCGCGGTGCTGGCCGAGCTGGCGGCGCCGGGCGGCTTTGCGCGCGCCGGCTACGACCGCGCCGGCCGCCGCAGCGTGCCGCGTCCGCAGGTCGAACGGCCGGCCGACTGGCCGGCGCGCGGGCTGGACTGGCAGCCGGGCGAAGTGGTGCTGGTCACCGGCGGCGCGCGCGGCATCACCGCCGAATGCGCGCTCGCGCTGGCGCGCCGGCACCGGCTGACGCTGGCGCTGGTCGGCAGCTCGGCGCCCGAGGGCGAAGTGGCCACCACGCTGGCGCGGTTTGCCGCCGAAGGACTGACGGCGCGCTACTTCCGCTGCGACGTGAGCCGCGCCGACGCGGTGAGCGCGCTCGTCGCCGAGGTCGGCGCCACGCTCGGGCCGGTCGCCGCGCTGGTGCACGGCGCGGCGGTCAACCGGCCGCGTCGCGCCGAGCAGGTCGATGGCGCCGCCGCGCTGGCCGAGATCGGGCCCAAGCTCCAGGGCGCGCTCAATCTGCTGGCCGCGCTGGCCGCCACGCCGCCCCGGCTGGTCGCCGGCTTCTCGTCGATCATCGGCGTCACCGGCATGACCGGCAACGCCTGGTACGCCTATTCCAACGAGTCGCTCGACCTGGCGCTGCGCCGCTTTGCCGCCGCCCATCCGGGCACGCAGGCGGTGTCGATGGCCTACAGCGTGTGGGCCGAAGTGGGCATGGGCGCGCGCATGGGCAGCACCGACGCGCTCGCCCGCATGGGCATCGAGGCGATTCCGCCGGCCGCCGGCGTGGCGCATTTCCTCGACCTGATCGAGCGCGATCCGGGCTGCTCGCAGATCGTGATCGCGGCCCGGCTCGGCGGGCTCGACACCTGGGCGCCGGCCTGGCCGCCGCGGCCGGCCGCCGCGCGCTATCTCGACCAGGTGATCGACTTCACGCCCGGCGTGGAGCTGGTGCTGCGCACCCGGCTCACGCTGGCGCGCGATCCCTACGTGGCCGACCACATCTACAAGGGCTCGGCGCTGTTCCCGACCGTGTTCGGGCTGGAGGCGATGGCCCAGGCCGCCGCCTGGCTCACCGGCCGGGGCGAGATCGCCGCGCTGACCATCGAGGACATCCGGCTCGACCGGCCGATCGTGGTCGATCCGGCGCACGGCTGCCTCATCGAGCTGCGCGCCCGCGTCCTCGACAGCGCCGATCCGGGCCAGCCGGCGCCGGTGGAAGTGGGCATCGCCACCGAGGCGACCGGCTTTGCGCGCGCGCATTTCGCGGCGCGCTTCGTGTTCGACGCCACGCCGCCGGCGCCGGTCGCCGAGCCCGAACTGCCGGCCGCGCCGCTGCCGCTGCGGCCCGCCACCGATCTCTACGGCTGGCTGCTGTTCCAGGGCCCGCGCTTCCAGCGCCTGCGCCAGATCTGGCGGCTCGATGCGCGCGAGCTGGTGTTCGACGCCGAGCTGCGCGATCTGGCGCCGGCGCCCGGCCGCGACGAAGCCTGGCTGCTCGGCGATCCCTATTTCCGCGATGCGCTGCTGCAAACGCCCCAGCTCATCGTGGCCCGGCATCTGAGCCTGCCGGTCCACATCGGTCGCATCGAGATCGACGATCTCCGGCTCGTCGAGCCCGGCCGGCGGCGCGGCGTCGCGGTGCTCGACCGGCCGGCCAGCGGCGTCGGCGACCAGATGCTGACCCGCGTCTGGGCCACCGACGGCGCCGGCCGCGTGATCGAGCGCCTGAGCGACTACCGGCTGGCGGTGCTGGAAGACAAGCCCGACGCGCCCACGCCCGACCGGCTCGCCGCGCCCGAGGCGCATGACGCCGACCGGCTGGCGCAGGCGCTGACCGAGGCCGCGCGCAGCCTCGGCCATGCCGCGCCGGCGCTGGCCTTTGGCTGGGGCGACTGGCACGGACTCGACGCGCCGGCGCGGCAGGCGGCGCAGGCGCCGCTGATCGCGCGAGCGCTGGCCGGCGCCGGACTTGGCGCCGCCACCGTCGAGCGCGATGCCGAGCGCCGGCCGCAGCTGGTCGGCGTCGCCGGCGACCTGTCGATCGCGCATGACGAGCACGGCTGTCTGGTAGTGGCCGGCAGCGCGCGCCAGGGCTGCGATCTCGCGCCGCTGCTGCAGCGCGACGGCCGCGCCGGCTGGCTGGCGCTGCTCGGCGCCGCCCGCGCCGCGCCGCTCGACCGGCTGGTTGCCGACGGCGACAGCCTCGATCTGGCCGGCACCCGGCTGTGGGCCGCCAGCGAAGCCCTGCGCAAGGCCGGCGGCGCGCCGCTGCACGATCTGCGTCCGACGGTGCGCAGCGGCGCCGGCGTGCTGCTTGCCGGCAGCGCCGGCGACGGCGTGCCGCGCACCGTGCTCACGCTGGTCTGGCGCGGCATTCGCGGGCCGCAGCGCATCGTGGCCGTGGTGCTGGCCGAGCCGGCGCCGCGCGCGGCGGCAGCGCTGCCGGCGCTGGCCGATCCGCGCTTCGCCGGCTTCGACGGCAGCGTCTACAGCGCCGCGCCGGTCGACGGGCCGCAGGGCCAGGTCGGCTTCGAGCTGCGCTTTCCGCTCAGCTTCCGCGAGACCGCCTATCCGAGCCGCTCGCTCTACTTCACGCATTACGCGGTGTGGATGGGCAAGTTGCGCGAGGCCGCCTGCCAGCCGGTCTACGACCAGCTGGTCGACCAGTTCAGCACCGGCCGCTGGGGCATGGTCACCAACCGCTCCGAGACCCGCGTGCTCGGCAGCGCCAGCGCGCACGACATCGTCGCCGGCCGGTTCTGGATCGACCGGGTGCACGGCAGCGACGGCTCGACGCTGGAACTGTGCTTCGAATGGAGCGCCGAGCGGCCCGACGGCCGGCGCGAGCCGATCGCGCTCAGCCGCATGGGTGCTACCTGGGTCGAGATCCTCGATCACGGCATCGTCCAGGCGCGGCCCTTCCCCGACTACTACCAGCGCTTCATCGACCGCGCGGCGCCGGCCGGCGCGGGCGCGGGCTGGAACACCGGCCAGCGCGCCGATCCGGGCCGGCTGCTGCGCGCCGTGCCGGCCGGGCCGGCCGCCCGCGTGCCGCTGGCCGAGGAGGTGTTCGACACCACGCTGGAAGACGCCAACCTGGTCGGCAACATCTACTTCGCCAACTACTACCTGTGGCAGGGCCGCTGCATCGACCGCTATTTCCAGCGCCTCGCGCCCGACCTGTATCGCGGCACCGCCGAGCAGGGCGAACTGCGCTGCGCCTGGACCCAGGTCGACCATCTGCGCGAAGCCATGCCGTTCGACCGCATCGTCGTGCGGCTGTCGCTCGGCGCGGTGCATGAGCACGGCGTGCGGCTGCTGCTCGACTACTTCCGCGCCGATGCCGACGGCCAGCGCCACAAGCTCGCCTGGGGCGAGCACGACGCGGTCTGGATGCGGCGCGACGCGGCCGGCGACTGGCAGCCGGCGCCGCTGCCCGAGGTGTTTCTCGGCGCGCTGCTGGCGCAGGCGCCGGTCGCCAGCGCGGCCTGAAGCCGGTGCCGGTCGCGCCTGCGGCCGGCACCGGCGGCTGCCGTCAGTTGCGCGCCGCCGCCGCGCTGCGCGACTTGACGCCGCCCTGCTCGTCGCCGATCACCACTTCCACGCGCCGGTTCATCGCGCGGCCGTCGGCGGTGGCGTTGTCGGCCACCGGATAGCTCTCGCCCAGGCCTTGCGTCATCACGCGGTCGGCGGCGATGCCCTTGAGCAGCAGCGCCTGCTTGATCGCCTCGGCGCGGCGCTGCGACAGCTGCTGGTTGTAGCTGTCGGAGCCGATCGAGTCGGTATAGCCCTCGACCGAGATCTTGCGTTGCGGGTTCTCGTTGAGGAACTCGGCCAGCTTGTCGATCCTGGGCGCGGCCGACGGCGCCAGCGCCGCGCTGTTGAAGGCGAACAGCAGGTCGCCGAAGGTCACGACCATGCCGCGATCCGACTGCTGCGCTTGCAGGCTCGACAGCTCGGTCTTCAGGCGCTCGGCCTGGGCTTGCGCCTGGCTGGCCTGGGCCTGGGCCTGCTCGGCCTGCATGCGGGCACGGTCGGCTTCGGCGCCGCGTGCCTGCAGGCGGATGCGGTCGGTCTCGGCCTGCACGGTCTTCAGCCGCTCGGCGTCGGCGCGCGACTGGGCCACGGCCAGCGCCACGGCGGCGCGGCGCGTGGCCAGCTCGCTCTGATGGCTGGCTTCGGCCTCGTCGCCGTCCTGCACCCAGGCGGCGTCGGCGCGCTTGAGCGCTTCCTTGGCGTCGCGCAACTCGTTGGGCGCATAGCTCACGGCCGCCGGGCTGGCGTCGGCGCGCATCACCTCGGCGCGCGCGGCTTCGATCTGGGGATTGGCCTTGGGCGCGGAGGCGCAGCCGGCAAACGCCAGCGACAGCGCGAGGGCGGCGGCACTCAGGGCCAGGCCCGGACGGGCAAAAACGGTGCGATTGGCATTCATGCTGTTCTCCCTGGGCATCAGCGGGCGGCGCCGCGATCGATTTCGCTGCGCAGCGCGTCGAGCGACTTCTGCACATCGGTGACGGCCTGCTGGCTGCCGGCGGCGCGGGCGGCGGCCAGCGCGAGGCGGGCGTCGGCATCGGCCAGTTCGGCCTGGCGGCGCGCGACGACGTAATCCTTGTTGTCGAGCGCGCGGTTGGCGGCGGCGATCTCGTCGCGCGCCCGGCTCAGGGCGGTGGCGGCGACCGGGTCGGTGATGGGCTGGGCGCTGGCCTGGTCGAGGCTGGAGCGCGCGACCGCCAACTGGGCGGTGGGCGGCGGCACGCTGGCGCAGGCGCCAAGGCCGGCAGCGAGGACGAGGCCGCCGAGCAGGCTGGCGGCGCGGACGCGAGAGGCTTCCATGGGCAACTCCTGTTCTTGTGGGGAAAGGTCGCCGATCCGGTGGGATGGGGTGGGCACATGGTCGCGAGACCGGGCGGCGCGGGCTGTCGTCGGCCGGTGCGGCGGGCGGTCGGCCGGCGCCGCAGTGCCGTGTCGGCCGGGCTGGCGCGCGGCACCGGCCTTGTCCTACACGCCGCCGCCATGAAAAAAAGGCGGACCCGCCAGAGCGGGCCCGCCTTTCTCGTGCGTCGCGGCCGAAGCCGCTTCGATCAGTTCGCCAGCTTGAGCGCCTTGCTCGCCGGCAGCCGGATCTTGATGAACTCGTTGTCGTCCGGCGCCTTGGCGCCCACATGGCGACCGACGCTGAACGGATAGTTGTTGTCGTTCATCACCAGCAGCGTCTTGCTGTCGAGCACCAGGATGTCCTCGATGGTGGTGAAGGGCATGCCGAAGGGATCGCCGACGGCCACGTCGCCCGTGAGCGCGCCGACCGCGCCGAGCTTGTTGGGGTCGAGCAGCTTCATCAGGTCGACCAGCTCGGTCTTGGTCACATAGTCGCCGGCGGCGCCGAAGCCGATCTGGAACAGCTTCTTGAAGCCGTTCACATCGCCCTGGCTGGCGTCGCGCTCGATCACGATGCCTTCGGTGGCGTTGAAGGTCGTGAAGTCGCCGATGTTGGTGCCCTTGGCGTCGAGCTTGTACTTCCACTGCTTGCCGGTGTAGGCCTTGGTCGTGACGTTGAACTCGCTGATGAGCAGCGTCTTGCTGTCGGCGCCGGTCAGCGGCTTTTCGAGCAGCGGATAGAGCGTCTTGCCGTCGGGGCTGATGGCCATGCCTTCAAAGCCGCCCGAGGCTTGCGAACGCACCGGATTGCTCACGACGGTCGAGCGGTAGGGCCAGTACAGGCCGGCCATCCACGGCGTGTTGGCGCCGTTCTCGTCCTGCATGTTGGTGCCGTCGTCGGTGTTGGCCGGGTCGCCGTAGATCGGGAAATCGCCGAACAGGTAGACCGTGCGGATGGCCGGGAACTTCTCCTGCGCGCGGATCAGCGTGCGGAAGTCGAAGCTCTGGATGTCGGCGCGGTCGGCCATGTTGTTGGCCAGGATGATGCCGGCCAGCGTGTCGACCATCTGCTCGTAGCCGACGGTGCGGTCCTTGTAGGCGATGCCGTGGGCATCCTTGTCGCTGCGCGGATTGACCTTGGTCTCGATGTTGAAGCGCACGACCTTGGCATTGGCGACGCGCACGGCGGCCTGCGGATGGCTCTTGCCGGCGCCGGTCTCGTAGTAGGCGATGTAGGCCGTCACGAGGTCGAACAGATCCTGCGTGCGCGGCAGCACATAGGGGCTGATGTAGCCCTTGGTCGCGGCCAGCGCCACGCTCACCGGCGACAGCGACAGGTCGTTGACCTGGCCGGCGCCACGGAAGGTCTTGTCGCAGATGAAGGTCGATTGCAGATCGGCGGCGGTGCGGTTGCGGATCAGCACTTCATCGGCAAACGCGTAGGCGGCGCCGTCGGCGCGGCGGCACTTGCCCGATTCCAGATACGGGTCGTGCTTGATGACCGACACGCCGTCGAGCGTGATGCCGCTGTCCGTCTCGATGGTGGTCATGAGGTTGTCGAGCGCCGCCTCGTAGGCCGGCATCGTGTTCTCGGGGCGCAGGTTGCGGCCGCCGCGATGGCCTTGCGCATCGAACTTGGTGATGTCGATGCGGCCGTCGGCCAGCAGGTAGTCGCCGGCCTTGCCGTCGTTGTTGGCGTCATAGGCCGCGACGGCGGCGTAGAGCAGGTCGGGGCGGTCGGAAATCATGCCGTTGACGCCGGCCTTGAGCAGCTGGGTCATCTGGGCGCTGTCGTTCACCGTCCAGGTCACGACCTTGTAGCCGCCCGACTGGATCGAGGCGATGTCGTGGATCTCGGAAGTGGCGACGGTCAGGCCCGGCTGCGGATTGTTGCCGCGCGCGTAATGGGCGTTGGGGTCGCTCTTGACGCCGTTGCGGTTGTACTTGAGCTCGACGTAGTACGGCGAGAACACCGGCGTGCGCGTGCCGCCGTGGGCGAAGGCGTGGGCGCGCACCGCATTCATGATGCGCAGCGGCGTGGCTTCCTCGTTGAGCGGGCTTTGCGGCGAGCGGATCTTCTTGCCGGCGTTTTCGTAGTCGGGCAGCTCGATCGGCGTGTCGAGCACGACGCCGTTGGCATCGGTGTGGATCAGGAAGGGGCCGAACTCGTCGCCGAACCACAGCGTGCCGTCGGCGGCGCGACGCAGCGACTCGATGTCGAAGTCGGCGCCGGTCAGCACGCGGTCGGTCGTGAAGTGGTTGACGATGGCCCAGGGCACCTTCTTGTTCGGGTCGCTGAGCTGGATGAAGCCATTGATCGTGACCTTGCCGCTGCCACCCGAGGCTTCGCGGTAATCGGCCGACACCTTGTAGACGCGCAGGTTGAAGTCGGCCGAGTTCTCGATGCTGCCGTAGCCGTTGTCGGGCATGGCGAGCAAGCCGCCGCTGCCATCGGGGATGACGGCCGAGAAGCCCTGCACCGGCTGCCTGGCGAACGGGGCCACGGCGCCGTTGGTATCGCCGGTGATGTACTGGGCCGACTTGGGGCCGTCGGCGAAGGTGGCGGCGGGCAGCACGGCGCGGCCGAGCAGCGTGGGCGCGCTGACGTCGCTGTCGTTGTTGTCATCGCTCGAACAGGCGGCGATCGACGACAGGCAGACAAGCGCTGCAACAGTCGTGAGGCGCGCCCAGTGCGGATGGGGCAGGGACATGGCTTCTCCTGATGGTCTTGTGACAAAAGTCGCAAGCGTCGGGGGCAGCAATGTCCTGGCAATGAAGGTCTGGCGACAGCCGCAAGTCAGCGGCGGCGGCCGCGCGCCGGATCGACTCAGCGGCCGCGATAGAGCGTGAGCGGGCTCGGCTCGGTGCCGGGCGCGACGGCGTCGACCGATTGCACCTCGAAGCGGGTGCGCGGAGCGTCGGCGCCGCTGTCGGGCACGGTGGCGGCGGGCGCCACCAGCATGCGGGCGCCATTGGGGCCGGTTTCCTCGCGCAGGCCGGCGGGCGGGCTGGCGATGACCGGCGTGCCGGCCTTGCGCTCGGGCGCGGCGGGATCGCGCAGCACGCGCACCGTGCGGCCGTTGACGATGCGGCTGTCGAAGGCGGGCGGCGCGCTGCGGTTTGGTGTCGTGCTGGCGCCGCTCGCGGGCGGAGCTGCGGGCGGCTGGCCGGGCGCGCCGGCTGCCGGGCTGGCGGCAGCACCAGCCGGGCGCTGGCTGGCGGCGGGCGGGTCGAGCACGAGCATGCGTCCGCCCGCAACCGGCACCGCGTGCATCGCCGGTGCTGGCGCCGGCGCGGCCGCCGGACCGGGCCGGGGCGCGGCGGCTGGCGGTACGGGCGCCGTCGGGTTGGGTGCGAGCCTGGGCTCGACCGCACCGGCAGCCAGGCTCAGGCCCGCCAGCAGCGCGCCGACGCCGGCGTGCATCGCGCGGCGCGTGGTCACGGCAGCGTATGACCCGAGATCAGGCCGGTGCAGGTCGCGCGCACGCTGTTGTCGGTGTGGAAGACGTTGAACTGCACGCCGTTGCCGGTCGGCGCGCCGAAGCTGCCCGAATCGGAGAACAGCTTGACCATGGCCGAGCCGGCCCAGTTGTAGCCGCCGAAGGGCGCCGCGCCGAGCCGCACCATGTAGAACGGCACCAGGCTGTAGCCGACGGTGCTGTTCGAACCGACGTTCTGCGTGACCACCAGATAGGGCGTGGTGAAGCTGTCCGCCGCCGACGGCGTGGTGCAGATCAGGCTCACGTATTCGAGGAAATAGCGCTTGCCGTTGTTCAGCGTGAACTGCACGAAGCCGTTCACATAGGGCGTGTCGAGCGAGCCGCTGGCCTGCAGGAGGAAGGGCGTGCGGTCGGGGTTTTCCACGTCGCGCATGGGCGTGGAGTACTGGGCCGACGCTTGGGCGGCGGCGATGCCGAATGCAAGCGCGACGGCGGTCTTGAGCAGATGGGTGGGGCGGACGGGCATGGTCGATCTCCTGGCGGTTGTGATGTTTCAGCGGGCGTTGCGGCGCGAGCGCGCCACCAGCAGCACGGGCAGGCCGAGCGCGAACAGCAGCGCGAACGGCGCCTCGGGCACCGGCGCGGCCAGATAGGCGAGGCCGCCGTTGACGAAGCCGCTGCCGAGCGGCTTGCCCAGATCGCTGAGCGAGCTGGCACCGGCGAGCGAGAAGCCGTACAGCGACGAGGCGCCGAAGCCGTCGTTGGCGATGGTCACGAAGCGGTTGCTGGCGGTGTCGAAGGCGAGCCCGCCCTGAAAGCCGAGGCTGCCGTCGCCCAGGTCGAACAGCGTGGTGACGGTGGGCGTGCCGCCGGCCAGATCGATGCGCGAGAAGCGCCGCTGCACGCCGAATTCGTCGCCGCCGATGGCGTAGAGCGCGCCGGCATTCCAGGTCAGGCCGCCGTAGAAGCCGCTGCCCAGGCCGCCGAGCAGGCTGGCGCCGCCGCTGCCGACGCTGTAGAGCGACGACGCGCCGGCGCTGCTGGAGCCGATGGCATAGAGCTGCGAACCGCTGGCCGCCAGCCCGCCGTAGAAGCCGCTGCCGAGCGCCACCGTGGGCGCCAGCACCGACGGCGTGGTCGGCAGGAAGGACGTGAGGAAGGAGTTGCCGAAGCTGTCGTTGCCGACGGTGTAGGCGCGGCCGGTGCTGGCCAGGAAGGCCAGGCCGTTGAAGGCGAGGCTGCCATCGCCAAGGTCGGTGCCGGCGCCGAGCGGATCGACCGCGCTGAGCGTGCGACCCACGCCGTTGGCGTCGCTGCCGATGGCGTACAGCGTGCCGGGCGAGGTGATGGCATGGGCATCCGCGGCGACAAAACCGGCCGCGAACACGGCAGCGGACAACAGGCTGGACCAGCGCTTCATGGAGTTCTCCGGGCAGCGGCTGGCACGAGTCTGTGTTGCCGCTAGTTGTCTGAATGTGTGAGAAATATCACTAGATAATTCCTATTTTTTGCGGGCGTGGCTTGCATTTCCGATGTGAGGCGAAGGGCGCACCGCCGGTCGGAAATGGGCAGGTCAGGCTTGGCCGGATGTCTGCGCCGGCCGCGGATTCGCGTTAACCGGCCAGCCGGAAGCGTTCGACCAGCAGCGTGAGTGCGCGCGCCTGCTCGGTCAGGCTGTGCGCGGCGGCGGCGGTCTGCTCGACCAGCGCCGAGTTCTGCTGCGTCATGCCGTCGAGCGAGCCGACCGCGCTGCTCACCGCGCCGAGGTCGCCGCTCTGGGCCTGGGTGGCGCCGGCGATGGCGCCGACCAGCGCGTCGAGCCGGGCCACGCCGGCGACCACGCTGTCCATGCTGGCGCGGGCTTCGGCGGCGATGCGGTGGCCGTCGTCGATGCGCTCGACCGAGTCGCGGATCAGGGCGCGGATCTCGGCGGCCGAGTCGGCGGCGCGCCGGGCCAGTCCGCGCACCTCGGTGGCGACCACCGCAAAGCCGCGCCCTTGTTCGCCGGCGCGGGCCGCTTCGACGGCGGCATTGAGCGCGAGCAGATTGGTCTGGAAGGCGATGCCGTCCATCGTGGCCACGATGTCGCCGATGCGGCCCGAGGCGGCCGCGATGCCGCTCATGGTGTCGACCACGCGCGCCACCACGGCGCCGGCGGCGTCGGCATTGCGGGCGGTTTCGGCGGCCAGGCTGCGCGCGGCGGCGGCGCCGCTGGCGTTGTCGCGCACCGCCTGCGCCAGTTGGTCGAGCGAGGCGCCGGCCTGTTGCAGGCTGCCGGCGGCGCGTTCGGTGCGCTGCGACAGGTCGAGATTGCCGGCCGAGACCTCGCCCGCCGCATGTTCGATGCCGCTGGCGCGGTCGTGGATGCTGCCGACCAGCTTGCGCAGCTCGCCGGTCATGGCGCGCAGGGCGTTGAGCAGCCGGGCCACGTCATGCCGGCCGCGCGCTTCGATGGTGAGCGCGAGATCGCCGCCCGCCACCGCCTCGGCGATGGCGATGGCCTGTTCCACCGGCCGCTGGATCGAGCGCGCGATGACCGCGCCGAGCGCGCAGAAGCCGGCCAGCGCGGCCAGCGCAAAGCCGGCCAGCAGCAGCCGGGTGCGCTGCGAGAAGGCGGCGGCCTCGGCGACCGCGCTGGCGGCGGCGGCCGTCATGTCGGCATGCACGGCGTCGAGCGCGGCCTCGGCCACATGGGCCGATTTCTTGGCCGGCTGCACCGCGTCGGCGGCGATGCCGGCGTCGAACAGCCGGCCGGTTTCCACGTCCTGGCGCACCGCGAGGAAGGCGCGCCGGTAGCTCGCCACATTGGTCAGCGCTTCGCGCAGCCGGTCGCGGTCCTGCGCCGGCAGCGCCGGATCGGCGGCCACTTCGGCCAGTTCGTCGAAGCGGCGGGCGGCATCGTCCCAGCGCTTGAGATAGGGCTCGAAGCGCTCGGGGCTGCCGACGCCGAGCAGGATGTCCTTCTCGTAGCGGCGCAGCTGCATGAGCTGCTGGCGCAGGTTGGCGACGGCGTCGCTGCGATGCAGTGCGGCGAGCATCGACTGCTGGCTGGCGTCGAGCCGGCGCAGCGCGTCGAAGCCGACGCCGCAGACCAGCACGAGGCCGAGGGCGCAGCTGCCGAGCAGCAGTGCCAGTTTCTGGCGGATGGAAAGTCGATCGAGCATGGCGGCGGGCAAGGGGAGAGGTCGGGGATCGTCCGAGTCTCGGCTGCGGCGGCCGCCGGCCATGGGCCGAGCAGGTGCGGCGCGGTCCGGCTGTTCGTGGTCTTTGCAGTCAGCGCTTGCCATCGCGCGGTCACACGGTGCGCGCAAGCCACGATGGCGTGGCGCCGGCGGCTTGTCTGCGCTGGCGCAAAGTCGCCGCATCGCGGCCGGCCGGCGTCGCTTGAATTGCCCCTGGTGAGCCGCATCTGCCGTTCATCGAAGACTCACCGGGTCACACAGAACACATCATGCGAATCGACAAGCTCACCACCAAGTTCCAGGAAGCCCTCGGCGATGCGCAGAGCCTCGCGCTCGCGCACGACAACCAGTACATCGAGCCGGTCCATCTGGCGGCGGCACTGCTGGCGCAGAACGAAGGCAGCTCGCGCTCGCTGCTGCAACGCGCCGGCGTCAATACCGGCGGGCTGGCCAAGGCGCTCGATCTGGCGATCGACAATCTGCCGGCGGTCAGCGGCACCAATGGCGAGATCAACCTGGGCCGCGACACGACCGGGCTGCTCAACCTCACCGAGAAGGAAGCGCTCAAGCGCGGCGACCAGTTCGTGGCGAGCGAGATGTTCTGGCTCGCGCTGGCCGACTTCAAGGGCGATGCCGGCCGCGTGGCCAAGGACAACGGCCTGTCGCGCAAGGCGCTCGAAAGCGCCATCGACGCGGTGCGTGGCGGCGACGGCGTGGGCAGCGCCGATGCCGAAGGCCAGCGCGAGGCGCTCAAGAAGTACACGCTCGACCTGACCGAGCGCGCGCGCCAGGGCAAGCTCGATCCGGTCATCGGCCGCGACGACGAGATCCGCCGCGCGATCCAGATCCTGCAGCGCCGCACCAAGAACAACCCGGTGCTGATCGGCGAGCCGGGCGTGGGCAAGACCGCCATCGTCGAGGGCCTGGCACAGCGCATCGTCAACGGCGAGGTGCCCGAATCGCTCAAGAACAAGCGCTTGCTGGTGCTCGACATGGCGCTGCTGCTGGCCGGCGCCAAGTACCGCGGCGAATTCGAGGAGCGGCTGAAGAGCGTGCTGACCGACATCGCCAAGGACGAGGGCCAGACCATCGTCTTCATCGACGAGATCCACACCATGGTCGGCGCCGGCAAGGCCGAGGGCGCGATGGACGCCGGCAACATGCTCAAGCCGGCGCTGGCGCGCGGCGAGCTGCATTGCATCGGCGCGACCACGCTCGACGAATACCGCAAGTACATCGAGAAGGACGCCGCGCTCGAACGCCGGTTCCAGAAGGTGCTGGTCGACGAGCCGAGCGTCGAAAGCACCATCGCCATCCTGCGTGGCCTGCAGGAGAAGTACGAGGTGCATCACGGCGTCGAGATCACCGATCCGGCCATCGTGGCGGCGGCCGAGCTGAGCCATCGCTACATCACCGACCGCTTCCTGCCCGACAAGGCCATCGACCTGATCGACGAGGCGGCGTCGCGCATCAAGATGGAAATCGACTCCAAGCCCGAGGTGATGGACCGGCTCGACCGCCGGCTCATCCAGCTCAAGATCGAGCGCGAGGCGGTCAAGCGCGAGAAGGACGAGGCCTCGATCAAGCGGCTGGAGCTGATCGAGACCGAGATCGAGCGCTTGCAGAAGGAATACGCCGACCTGGAGGAAATCTGGACCAGCGAGAAGGCCAGCGTCCAGGGCTCGGCCCACGTCAAGGAGGAGATCGAGAAGATCAAGGCCGACATCGTCAAGCTGCAACGCGAGGGCAAGTTCGACAAGGTGGCCGAGCTGCAATACGGCAAGTTGCCGGCGCTCGAAGCCCAGGCCAAGGCGGCCGAGGCCGGCGGCGTGCCCAAGCGCGAATTCAAGCTGCTGCGCACCGAAGTCGGCGCCGAGGAAATCGCCGAAGTGGTGTCGCGCGCGACCGGCATTCCGGTCAGCAAGATGATGTCGGGCGAGCGCGAGAAGCTCATCCACATGGAAGACGCGCTGCACAAGCGCGTGATCGGCCAGGACGAGGCGGTGCGGCTGGTGAGCGACGCGATCCGGCGTTCGCGCGCCGGGCTGGCCGACGAGAACCGGCCGTCGGGCTCCTTCCTGTTCCTCGGCCCCACGGGCGTCGGCAAGACCGAGCTGTGCAAGGCGCTCGCGATGTTCATGTTCGATACCGAAGACGCGCTGCTGCGGGTCGACATGAGCGAGTTCATGGAAAAGCACAGCGTGGCGCGGCTGATCGGCGCGCCGCCCGGATACGTGGGCTACGAGGAAGGCGGCTATCTGACCGAGGCGGTGCGGCGCAAGCCCTACAGCGTGATCCTGCTCGACGAGGTGGAGAAGGCGCATCCCGACGTGTTCAACGTGCTGCTGCAGGTGCTCGACGACGGGCGGCTGACCGACGGGCAGGGCCGCACGGTCGACTTCAAGAACACCGTGATCGTGATGACCAGCAACATCGGCTCGGAAATGATCCTTGCCGAAGGCGGCCAGACCACCGACGCCGACTACGAGCGCGTCAAGGGGCTGGTGTGGCAGGAGGTGAAGCAGCATTTCCGGCCCGAATTCCTCAACCGCATCGACGAGGTGGTGGTGTTCCACGGGCTCGACCAGAAGAACATCGAGGCCATCGCGCGCATCCAGCTCAAGCGGCTGGAAGCCCGGCTGGCGCGCATGGAGCTGGGCATCGACGTGTCGGAAGAGGCGATCGCGCGGATCGCGCTGGCCGGCTTCGATCCGGTGTTCGGCGCCCGTCCGCTCAAGCGCGCGATCCAGCAGCAGATCGAGAACCCGGTCGCGCGGCTGGTGCTGGAAGGCAGGTTCATGCCCAAGTCGACGATCCCGGTGCGCGTCGAAGGCGACCGCTTCGTGTTCACCGAATGAACGCGCGCCCGCCGCGATGAGGCTGCTCGCGGCCTTCATCCGCACGCGCCGACGCCTGCTGGCAGGAATGCTGGCAGGCGTTGTCGCATCGGCGCTGGCACCGCCGCACTGGGATGCGGTGGCGCGGCTGCTGCTCGGCTGGAATGCCGGCGTGGCTGTCTATCTGCTGCTGATCTGGCACTTCATGGCGGTCGCCGACGACGAGGGCATCCGGCTGATCGCGCGCAGCCAGGATGCGACCGCGCTGTCGGTGCTGGTGATGCTGACGGTGGCGGCGGTGACGAGTCTGGCGGCCATCGTCTTCGAGCTGGCGAGGGCGGCCGCGGCGCCCGAGGGCAAGGCAATGCCGCTGCTGCTCACGGTGGGGACGCTGGTCGGCTCGTGGCTGCTGCTGCCGACCATCTTTGCGCTGCACTACGCGCACATGTTCCATCTGGCGCCGCCCGAGCGGCGGCCGCTGGCCTTTCCGGAGGACGGCACCGAGCTCGATGTGGAGCCCGACTATTGGGACTTCCTCTACTTCGCATTCACGATCGCGGTGGCGGCGCAGACCGCCGACATCACGACCCGCACCCGTTCGATGCGCCGCGTGGTGCTGGCGCAATCGCTGCTGGCCTTCTTCTTCAATGCGGCAATTCTGGCGGCGGCCATCAACATTGCCGCCGGGATGGTGGGTCGCTGAGCCGGGCTCAGAGGTTGCCGCGCCGCACCAGCGTGCGGCGATAGTGGGCGAACAGGACGTCGGTCGAGACCGGCTTGGATTCGCCTACCGGCGGAGGCTGGAGCGCCTGGTAGCGGGTGCGCATGTCGAAATGGTGGGCGGCAAGCTCGTCGGAGACGATGCGAACCTGAAAACCGGCGACGAATGTTCCGGTGCTCTGGGACATGCCTTCGCTATGTGCATCCATGTAATCGTCGAACAGCCTGGTCAGTGAGTAGGGACCGGCGCCGGGCGGTCGTATTTCGACGCTATAGGCCATCTTTGATTTCCTGGTACTGGGCATGTTGACCGGTTTGTCTGGCTGACATGCCGGAACCACGCATGACCGACTCTACGGAGCCGAATCGGCTTTCAAAAGGTGATTTTTCGCTTGCGATCGGACGCTAAGCCGAAGGTTTCTTATCGCGGAATAGAGAAACCGATTTGATCTCGCATTGTGAACAACAAAACCACGATTGCGAATCTTGGGAGATTTGCCGAGCGGGCAGTTTTGTCGCCATCATTTGTGCATCGCAACAGCGCAGGCTTTTTGCGAATTGCCGATCCAGGTCAAAGGAAATGTGCCCATGCCGCGTGATGACGACCATCGAGAACAGCCACTGACCGCGCTGCCGCGCGCGCGGCGCGAACTGCCTTGGGAAACCGTCTGTCTTGTACTCCAGGGCGGCGGTGCGCTCGGCTCCTATCAGGCCGGCGTGGTCGAGGGGCTGGACGAGGCCGGCATCGAGCCGGACTGGGTGGCCGGCATCTCGATCGGCGCGCTCAACAGCGCCATCGTCGCCGGCAATCCGCGCGAGACCCGGGTGCGCCAGCTGCGCGCCTTCTGGGAGCACATCTGCCGGCCGGCGGTGAGCCTGCCGACGGCCGAGATGTTCCAGGCCTTCATCGAGCCGCTGGGTGGCGAGGCGCGCAAGGCCTTCAACGCCTTCGAGGCCTGGCGCGCGACCACCGAGGGGCAGTCAGGTTTTTTCTCACCGCGCTGGCCGCCGCTGGGGCCGCTCGGGCTGCGGGTGGGTGCCGGCAGCGCCAGCTATTACGACACCTCGGCGCTCAAGGCGACGCTGGAGAAGTACGCCGATTTCGACCGCATCAACGACGGCGCGATGCGCGTGTCGGTCGGGGCGGTCAATGTGCGGACCGGCAACTTCGCCTATTTCGACAACCGCCGCACGCGGCTGCGACCCGAGCATTTCATCGCCTCGGGCGCGCTGCCGCCGGCCTTTCCGGCGGTGGAGATCGACGGCGAGTTCTACTGGGACGGCGGTCTGGTGTCGAACACGCCGCTGTTCGAGGTGCTCAACGCCCGGCCGCGACGCGACACGCTCACCTTCCAGGTGGACTTGTGGAGCGCCATCGGCGTGCTGCCCGACAGCGTGTTCGATGTGCAGGCGCGCATGAAGGACATCCAGTACTCGAGTCGCACGCGGATGGTGACCAATCTGTTCGCGACCGAGCAGCACTACCGCCGCGTGCTGCGCGAGGTGATCGACCGGCTGCCCGAAGGCAGCTGCGACAGCGACGCCTGGTGCCGGCAGGCGCGTGAGCTGGCCTGCGGCAAGCGCTATGGCGTGATCCATCTCATCTACCAGGGCAAGGAATGGGAAGGGCTGTCGAAGGACTACGAGTTCGGCCCGATGACGCTGCGCGAGCACTGGCGCAGCGGGCTCGACGACATCCGCGCCTCGCTGGCGCATGAGGATTGGCTGGCGCTGCCGCCCGACGGACTCGAGTTCGTGGCGCACGATTTCCGGCGCGGCTGAACCGCCGCGTTCAGCTGGCGGCGGCCAGATCGTCGGGCGTGTTGAGGTTGCGGAACGCGGCCGCATCGTCGAACACGGCGTTCACCGCGCCCTGTTCGGCGGCCCAGGCGCCGAGCTTGCGGCGGTCGGCATCGAGCGCGGCGGTCACGCTGGCGGCCAGCGCGCTCGCCACCAGCAGAAAGGCTGGCTCGCGGTGGCCGGCGCATTCGGCCATGACCACGCGGGCGTCGGCCAGCGCGGCGCGCTCGGCCAGGCGGGCGACCAGATCGGTCGGAAAGAACGGCGCGTCGCAGGGAATCATCGCGACCCAGGGCGTGGCGGCGGCGCGCAGACCGGCTTCGAGTCCGGCGAGCGGGCCCGGAAAGCCGGGGCGGGCATCGGCCAGCACCGGCCAGCCGAAGCCGGCGTAACGCGCGGCATTGCGGTTGGCATTGATGAGCAGCGTGCCGACCTGCGGCGCCAGCCGGTCGAGCGCCAGCTGCACCAGCGGCCGACCGGCGAGCTCGATCAGGCCCTTGTCGGCCTCGCCCATGCGGCTGCCGCGACCGCCGGCCAGCACCAGTCCGGTGATGTCGTGGCGGGCGATCTTCATGGCGTCGGCCGGCGCGAAGCCGGTTCGTATAATCGATTCGTTTGCATGGATAGCCGTCGGCTGTCGGCGGATTCGGGTGGGGTGGCAATGATCGTCTTCAATCTGGCTTGCGAGCACAACCATGCCTTCGAGGGCTGGTTCGGGTCGGCTGCCGACTTCGACGATCAGGCGGCGCGCGGCCTGCTGGCCTGCCCGGTCTGCGACAGCCACAAGGTCGAGCGCCGGCTGTCGGCGCCCCGGCTCAATCTGCGCGGCGGTGCCGAGCCGGCAGCGGCGCCGGCACCGGCCGCCGCACCCGCCCGCAGTGCCGGCGCCGCCGTGCCGCCGGCCGTGGCGGGCGAGCTGCACCGCGCCTGGGTCGAGCTGTCGCGCCAGATCGTCGCCAACACCGAGGATGTCGGCGACAGCTTCGCCAGCGAGGCGCGCCGCATCCATTACAACGAGGCGCCCGAACGCAACATTCGCGGCACCGCCACGCCAGAGCAGGCCCGCGAGCTGCGCGAGGAAGGCATCGAAGTGCAGGCGTTCCCGCTCGCGCCGGCCGCCAAGTCGACCTTGCAGTAGCGGGTTCGACCCAGCTTGCGCGCCGGTCTGCCCGAGCGATTGGTAAGCGTTCTTGTCAGTGTTTGTCCTACAGACGGCCTGCGTCATGGCCGACTTTTTCGGCCGGGGCTTCCCGGGATCATCGGCTCATCAAATCCGGACCCGATCGATCCTCTCAAGGAGAAGCCAGATGGCGAACTCGAACGCGCAGTCGAACACCATGGTGATGTCGCCCTTCGCGATGATGTTCCCCGAGGCCGTGCGCGAAATTCTGGAACGGGCGGAAACCCTGCCGCTGCCACGCAAGCGTTTCAGTCCGCTGTCCAAGCCGGCACCCTGGGGATTCGGTCGCGAGGAAGCGGTGGAGATGGCGACCGGCCCCGAACCGGGCGGCGAAGGTTCGGATGTGGAGCGCGAGCTCATCGAATATCAGGAATTGCTGCTCGCCGCCGCCGCCCAGGCCGAGGCGCGTGCCTGATCCGGTCCCTCCGCCCGGATCGCCACGGAGTCGTCCGCAGCCTGCGGTCGGCTCCGTTTGCATTTGCGCGGCGCCATCGCGCTTTTCGGGGCCCGGGCCGCGCGGGTTTGCCGGCCAAATCGAGCTGGCAAAAATCATTCAATCGACAATTTCGATCGGCCGAAAAGCCCGGCAATTCCGGTCAATTTGGCTCGATTGCAAAAACCGGCATGTCTTGCGTCCTGCCGGCAATCGGCTTTTGGCCAGTTCATTTTCGGGTTTTTGGCTGCGCGCAATCCCGGTTCACGATTGTCGTAGCGCCACATCAAGACCTGCCTTTTCGGCGGATCAATGAAAAGCGTCGGATGGGACGATTGACCTGACGCTGGGCAAATGCTTCGTGACTTGCCGGTTTTCACTCTGCGGAAAGTAGTCGACTGGATACAATCGATTACCAGCTCCACCTCCGTGCGTGAAGGCCCGACCGGGCCAGTTGCCGGTCCACCTTGCAGGCCCGGCGCCGTTCCGCAACAGGACCGCAGGTCGTACCCAGATGACATTGATGTCGGCCATCCCAGCCCTCTTTCCGTTCCGTCGCCTCCGCGGTGTCTCGCGCGCGGTCAGCCTCGCGCTTGCGCTTGTATCCACATCGGCATCGGCGCTGGGGCTGGGCGACATCGAGCTGAGGTCGCATCTCGGCCAGCCGTTCCAGGCCGAAATCGCGGTCCGGCTGGCCGAGGGCGAACTGCTCGGCGCCAGCTGCGTCAACGTGCCGCGCGGCGATGGCGGCGACATTCCCGGCATCGGCAGCAATACCGTCAGCGTCGAGACCCGGGGCGGTCGCACGCTGATCCTGGTGCGCGGTCGCGGCCCGTTCAGCGAGCCGGTGGCGCGCATCGTGGTCGAGGCCGGCTGCGATACCCGGGTCACGCGCGAATTCGTGGTGTTCGTCGATCCGGCCGAATTGGCTAGCGCACCGCTCGTGCGCGAGGCGCCCGGCCTGCCGGCGGCAGCGCTGCCGCCGGCCGCACGCGCCACGGCTGCGGCTGCGGCTGCGCCGGCGGCGGCCGATCCGGCGAGGGCGGCCGCGGCGCGCCGGCGCCCTGCGGCCCAGCGCCAGCGCGTGGCGCCGGTCGCCACCGGCGTTCCGGTCGAGGCCGCCGTCGCCGCCGCGCCGCCGGCCAGCCCCCGGACGACCGAACGCACTGCCGCCAGCCGCCCGGCCGGCGACCGTCTGCGCATGGTCAGCCCCGAGGATGCGCAGCCGATCGGCGGCCAGGTGGCGGCCGACCGGCTCGCCGCCGCCGAGGAGGCGCGGGTCGTGGCCGAAGCCCGGCTCGCCGCGCGCGAGCAGGAGCTGGCGGCCCAGATCGTCGCGCTCGGCAAGGAGATCGACGCGCTCAAGAAGCACGCCGCCGTGCAGGTCGAGCATGCGAGCGCGGTGGTCGACGACGGGCTGCCGCCCTGGTGGGCGCTGGCGCTGGCTGCCGGTGCGCTGCTGGCGGTGGCGATCGGGCTGGGTCTGTACCGGCGCCAACGCGAGCTGATGCAGCTGCTGCGCACCGCGCCCTGGCAGCAGGCCACGGCGGACGAGCCGGCTGCCTTCGCTGCCGCGTCTGCCGCCGCTGCCGCCACCGTGGCGCCGCTCGCCGCCTACGACAGCGAGACCGATCCGCGCTATGCCCAGTCGATCCCCGACCTCAGCCGCCGCATCGCGCCGGTCGAGGTCAACTTCCCCGACCGCCTTGGCGAGATCGAGGTCGAGGAACTCAACGGCACGCGCGCGCTGAATGCCCTGCGCACCGAGCCCGAGGCGGTGCCGCGCAGCGGCGTCGTCACCCGCTCCGCCGTGCTCGACCTGCCCGACGAGGAATTCGAGCTGGCGACCACCCAGGGCCAGCCGGCGCTGCAGGCCGCCTCGGTGTTCGATGCGGCCCAGCTGCCACCGCTCGATTTCGACCTCGGCATGCCCGAGGCCGAAGGGCCGATCGGCGCCGGCTTCGGCATGACGGCGACGCTGCCGCTCGGCGACACCGCGCCGGCCGTGGCGCTGGCCGGCGCGCGTCCGGTGCTGGCCACGGGCGAGGCGCGGCGCATCCAGACCCGGCTGCGCGCCACCGTCGACGCGGTCGAGCAGGCCGACAACTATGTGGAAAACGGCCAGTTCGAATCGGCCGCGGTCACCCTTGGCCGCTACATCGAGGAGCATCCCGACGCGCCGCGCGCCGCCTGGCTGATGCTGCTTGAGCTGTATCGCCGCACCGACCGCACGCCGGCCTACGAAAAGCTCGCCGTCGCCTTTGCCGACCGCTTCGGCCGCCCGGCCCGGCCCTGGGATCAGGCCGGCTCGCTCGACCGGGGCGTGGGCCTCGATTCCAATCCCGAGATGCTCCAGTCGATCTGGGCCAAGTGGGGCACGCCCGAGGCCATCGGCCTGCTTGCCGACCTGCTCGAAGACCCGGCCGCCAGCGAGACCGACTACTACAACCTCGCGCTCCAGCGCGACCTGCTCAACTTCGTCAAGATCTGCCCGCTCGACGCCTGACGCGGCGGCGCGGCGGCTTCACCACGGCGGCTGCGGCCGCCGTTGTCGTTTCCGGCCTCAGCGCGCCTTGAGCATCGGCTCCAGCGCCGGCCACACGTTGTCGAGGATGCGCGGCTGGGCCTCGACCGTGGGATGCAGCCGGTCGGCCTGGAACAGGCTGGCATCGCCGGCAAAGCCCGCTAGCAGGAAGGGCACGAAGCCGGTCTTGTGCGCCTGCGCGGTCTGCTCGAACAGCGCGGCAAAGCGCTCGGTATAGGCGCGGCCGAAGTTGGGCGGCAGCTGCATGCCCACCAGCAGCACTCGGGCGCCGGCCTCGCGCGCCGCGCCCACGATGCTGTCGAGATTGCGCCGCGTCATGTCGAGCGGGCTGCCGCGCAGGCCGTCGTTGGCGCCCAGCTCGACGATGACCAGCTGCGGCTTGTGCTCGTCCAGCAGCTTGGGCAGGCGGCTCGCGCCGCCGGCGGTGGTCTCGCCGCTGATGCTGGCGTTGACCACGCTCCAGTCGAGCTTCTTCTCGCCCAGGCGGTCGCGCAGCAGCCGCACCCAGCCGCTGTCGCGCGGCAGGCCGTATTCGGCCGATAGACTGTCCCCGAGCACCAGCAGCGTGCGCGTCGCCGCGATTGAACTCGCGGGCGCCAGCAACGTCCCCAACGCAAGGCCCGCAAGGGCAGCAACCCAGGTTCTTCTCTTCATGTTCCAGACATCCACGGTGGTTGAGACGCAGGCGGCAATTTCGGTGCGGGGCCTGCGCCGCGAGGTCAGCGATTCGGTCGGCACGCTGGTCATCCTCGACGGCATCGACTTCGACATCGAGGCTGGCCAGACGGTCGCCATCGTCGGCGCCAGCGGCTCGGGCAAGTCGACCTTGCTCGGCATCCTGGCCGGGCTCGACAGCCCGACCGCCGGCAGCGTGCGCTATGCCGGCCGCGACATTCTTGCGGACGACGAGGACGGACGCGCGCGCTGGCGTGCCGCCAACCTCGGCTTTGTATTCCAGTCGTTCCAGTTGTTGCCGCATCTGACCGCGCTCGAAAACGTGATGCTGCCGCTCGAACTGGCCGGCGCGCCCGACGCGCGCGCCCGGGGCCGCGCGGCGCTGGAGGCGGTCGGCCTGGGCGCGCGGCTGACGCACCGGCCGGCCACGCTGTCGGGCGGCGAGCAGCAGCGGGTGGCGCTGGCGCGCGCCTTTGTGGCCGAGCCGCGCGTGCTGCTGGCCGACGAGCCGACCGGCAGCCTCGACGCCCAGACCGGCGAGCAGATCGTGCAGCTCATGTTCGATCTGGTGGCGCGGCATGGCACGACGGTGGTGCTGGTCACGCATGATCGCGCGCTGGCCGGCCGCTGCGGCCGGGTGCTGACGATGCAGGCCGGCCGGCTCAGCGAGGGTTGAGCGCGGCGCGGATCGCCGGCGCCAGCTCGCCGGCGACCAGCCCGACCGGGCCGATGCCCGCCGCGACCAGATCGTCGGCGGCGCGGCCGTGCAGCCAGACCGCGGCGCAGGCCACCTCGAAGCTGTCGGCGCAGCGCGCCAGCAGCGCGCCGGTCAGGCCGGCCAGCACATCGCCGGTGCCGCCGCTGGCCAGCCCCGGATTGCCGGTGGGATTGATGCGCCAGCGGCCGTCCGGCGCGGCGATCACCGTGCCCGCGCCCTTGAGCACGGCCACGCAGCGATGCTGGCGCGCCAGCCGCAGCGCGCTCGCCACGCGGTCGGCGTTGACGCTGGCCGCATCGCCGCCGAGCAGCCGTGCGGCTTCGAGCGGATGCGGCGTGAGGATGGCGGGCGGCCGGTCGGCAAGGTCGGCGCGCGCGGCCAGGGCGGCGGCCAGTGCCGCATCGGCGGCGATCAGGTTGAGCGCATCGGCATCGAGCACCAGCCGGCCGGCGCCGGCGAGCAGGCCGTGCAGCACGGCGCGCGCTGCTGCGCTCTGACCCAGGCCCGGGCCGACCACGCAGGCGCCGCCGAGCGCGGCTAGCTCGTCGGCATTGCCGAGGGCGCGCCACATGATTTCGGGATGCAGCGGGTCGTAGGCCGGCGCGGCTGCCAGCGTGTGCACGAACACCCGGCCGGCGCCGGCCAGCAGGCCGGTGCGTGCCGCGAGCACGGCGGCGCCGGTCATCCCGGCCGCGCCGCCGACGATGCGCAGATCGCCGAAGCTGCCCTTGTGGCTGTCGAGCGCGCGCGGCGCCAGCAGCGCGGCAAAGCCGTCGGGCGCATTGAGCGCGCCGGTCGCGGCGGCGCGCGCCTCGGCATCGAGCCCGAGCGCGGCGAGCCTGATCCGGCCGGCATGCATCAGGCCGGCGCCGGTATGCAGCCCGGGCTTGTCGCCGATCATCGTCACCGTTGCGCTGGCGCGCAGCGCGATGCCGTCTGCGCCGCCGACCACCGCGCCGCTGTCGCAGTCGATGCCGGCCGGAATGTCGATGGCCAGCACCGGCCCGGCGTGGGCGTTGACCCGCTCGATGGCGTCGCGGAAGGCGCCGCCGATCGCGCGTTGCAGCCCGATGCCGAACAGCCCCTCGACGACGCAGCTGTCGCCGGTGAGCAGCGCCGGCAGCTCGGCCGGGGGGGCGAAGCGAACGCCAGCCTGCACGCAGAGCGCATGCGCGCCGGCGGCGTCGGGCGGCAGCCGGGCGGCGTCGCCGAACAAGACGACGGTCACGGCCTGACCGGCGCCGTGCAGCAGCGCGGCGGCTTCGAGCGCATCGCCGCCGTTGTTGCCCGGGCCGGCCAGCAGCAGCTGGCGCGGCGCGCCGAGCGCGAGTGCGGCGTCGGCCACGGCGCGGCCGGCGCGGGTCATGAGCGTGCGCGGCGGCAGCAGCGCCTGGGCGGCGGCTTCGACGGCGCGGAGTTGGGCGAGGGTGAGCAGCGGTGTCATGCCGGCGATGCTAGCCGCCGACGCGCGCCGCCGCCGTCGGCTGGCGCACTCAGCGCCGCAGCGACGCCAGCGTCAGCCCGTCCAGATCGATCTGCGGCGCCACGCCGCCGACCACATCGGCCACCGCGCGGCCGGCGCCGGCCGCCAGCGTCCAGCCGTGGCTGCCGTGGGCCAGATTGACGAACACCGCCGGATGCGGCGTGGCGCCGAGCAGCGGCGTGCCCTGCGGCAGCAGCGCCCGCTCGCCGACCCACATCTGCGGGCAGGCGGTGTCGGCAGCGCCGCCGAACCAGTCGCGCAGCACATGCCAGAGCGCCTCGGGCACCGGGCCGCTGGCGCTCGGCTCGCGCGGACCGCCCAGCTCCACGCCGCCGGCCACGCGGATGCGATTGCCCATGCGCGTGATCGACACGCCGGTGGCCTCGTCGATCACCGCCGCCAGCGGCGCGCGCTCATGACGCCGGATGCCGAGCGTGATCGAGTAGCCGCGGATCGGCACGAAGCCCGGCTGGCAGCCGAGCCGGCGCAGCAGCCCGGCGCTGTCGGCGCCGGTACACAGCACCACCGCGTCGGCGTCGAGCGTCGCCGGCACGGCGGTCGGGCCTTGCGTGGCATCGGGATCGTCGGGCTCGTGGGTGGCGCGCAGCTTCAGGCGCGGCCGGCCGCCCGACAGGTCGAGCGTGCTCACCTCGGCGCGGAAGATGAAATCGACGCCGGCCGCGACCAGCGCGTACTTGAGCTGGCGCGTGAAGTAGGCGCAATTGCCGGTGCGCGCATCGGGCAGGCTCAGGCCGCCGGCCAGCGCGGTCTCGTCCGACAGCGCCGGCTCCAGCTCGCGGCAGCGTGCCGGCGCGGCTTCCTCCACCAGAAAGCCGGCCTCGGCCAGCGCCGGCAGCGCGGCCTGGGCGGCGGCCAGCTCGCGTTCGCTGCGAAACAGCCGCAGGCAGCCGGGCCGGTCGGTGACGGGCAGATTGCGCGCCGCGATCAGCGCCAGCTTGCTGTCCTGGCCGTACACCGCCAGCCGGCGCAGCCGATCCTGATTGAGCGCGAACTGGCGCGCGCGCGATTCGCCCAGCCAGCGCAGCAGCCAGCGCCAGTTGGCCGGCGTGAGGCCGGGCCGCAGCAGCACCGGGCCGTGCGGCCGCAGCCACTGACGCAGCCAGCGCCGCGGCATGTGCGGCGCCGACCACGGCACGGCCAGCGCCGGCGCCGCCAGTGCGGCCGGGGCAAAGCTGGTTTCCTGCGCGACGTTGGCGCGCCGGTCGATGACCGTGACTTCGTGGCCGGCGGCGCGCAGCCAGTGCGCGGTGCAGACCCCGACGACGCCCGCGCCGATGACGACGACATGCATTGGAGGAGTTCTTCTGTGGTGTTGCCTGGGCGACGGGCGCCGCCTGCAGGCCGGCGCGGATTCTAACGGCGCGGTCTTGCGCCGGCGCCGGCCGGTGCCGCTGCTAGATTCGGCGCATGACGACCGATTTCACCTCCGCACCCGCCCGATCCACCGCCGGCTGGCAGTTCTGGATCGACCGTGGCGGCACCTTCACCGACATCGTCGCGCGCCGCCCCGACGGCCAGCTGGTCACGCGCAAGCTGCTGAGCGAGAACCCGGAGCGCTACCGCGATGCGGCGGTCGCCGGCATCCGCGCGCTGCTCGGGCTGGCCGAGGGCGCGCCGATCCCGCCCGGCGCCATCGACGCGGTGAAGATGGGCACGACCGTCGCCACCAATGCGCTGCTGGAGCGCAAGGGCGAGCCGGTGCTGCTGGCGATCACGCGCGGCTTTGGCGATGCGCTGCGCATCGGCAGCCAGCACCGGCCGCGCATCTTCGACCGCCACATCCGGCTGCCGGCGCCGCTCAATGCCGAGGTGGTGGAGATCGACGAGCGGCTCGGCGCCGACGGCACGGTCGTCGCGCCGCTCGACGAGACGGCGGCGCGCGCGGCCTTCGACGCGGCGTTTGCGCGCGGCCTGCGCGCGGTGGCCATCGTGCTGCTGCACGGCTGGCGGCATCCGGCGCACGAGGCGCGGCTGGCCGAGCTGGCCCGCGCCGCCGGCTTTGCCCAGGTGAGCGTGTCGCACCGCGTGTCGCCGCTGATGCGGCTGATTCCGCGCGGCGACACCACGGTGGTCGATGCCTATCTGTCGCCGGTGCTGCGGCGCTATGTGGAGCAGGTCGCGGCCGAGCTGCCCGGCGTGCCGCTCAGCTTCATGCAGAGCAACGGCGGCCTGACCGAGGCGGCGCGCTTTGCCGGCAAGGACGCGATCCTGAGCGGGCCGGCCGGCGGCATCGTCGGCATGGTGCGCACCGCGCTGGCGGCCGGGCTGGCGGCGGGCGAGGCGGGCGCGACGGGCGCGACGGGCGACGGCGCCGCCGCTGCCGACGCCCAGCTGCGGCTGATCGGCTTCGACATGGGCGGCACGTCCACCGACGTGTCGCACTTCGCCGGCAGCAGCCTTGCCGACCTCGAACGCAGCTTCGACACCACGGTGGCCGGCGCGCGGCTGCGGGTGCCGATGCTGTCGATCCACACCGTCGCGGCTGGCGGCGGATCGATCCTGCATTTCGACGGCCAGCGGCTGCGCGTCGGGCCCGATTCGGCCGGCGCCGATCCCGGTCCGGCCAGCTACCGGCGCGGCGGGCCGCTCACCGTCACCGACGCCAATGTGATGGTCGGCAAGCTGCAGGCCGCGCACTTCCCGGCGGTGTTCGGGCCGGACGGGCGCCAGCCGCTCGACGCCGACGTGGTGCGCGACCGGTTCGCCGCGCTCGCGGCCGAGATCGCAGCCGCCACCGGCCTGCAACGCGCGCCCGAGGCCATCGCCGAGGGCTTCATCGACATCGCGGTGCAGAACATGGCCAACGCGATCCGCCAGATCTCGGTCGCGCGCGGCCATGACGTGACCCGCTACACGCTGGCGGTGTTCGGCGGCGCCGGCGGCCAGCACGCCTGCCGCGTCGCCGATGCGCTCGGCATGACGCAGGTGTTCGCGCATCCGCTGGCCGGCGTGCTGTCTGCCTATGGCATGGGCCTGGCGCGGCCGGCGGTGCTGCGCGAGCGCTCGATGGAACTGACGCTCGACGCCGCCGCCTTGCCCGCACTGCAAGCCGCGCTCGACCGCCTCGCCTCCGAGGCGCTGGCCGAGCTGGACACGCCCGCCGGCGCGAGCGTGCTGCGCCGCATCCATCTGCGCTATGCCGGCACCGACAGCGCGCTCGCGCTGCCCTGGGCCGACGACCTCGCCACCCTCGGCGCCAGCTTCGAGGCGGCCTATCGGCGCCGCTATGCGTTCGCGATGACCGGCCGCGCGCTGATCGCCGAGGCGGTGTCGGTCGAGGCGGTCGCGGCGGAGGACGGGCTGCCGGGCGCGCTCGGCGCCGTGCCGCCCTTCGAGCCAGCGGCCAATGCCGCCGCACCTGCGCCTGCCAGCGTCGCCACTGCGCCGTCCCCCGCCGCACCCGCGCCGCTCGCCCGCCTGCGCCTCTACACCGCCGGCGCCTGGCACGACGCGCCGCTGTTCGCGCGCGACGCGCTCGCGCCCGGCGCCGCCGTCGCCGGCCCGGCCGTCATCGCCGAGGCCAACGCAACCACCGTCGTCGAGCCGGGCTGGAGCGCGCGCCTGATGCCCGCCGGCCATCTGCTGCTGGAGCGCGCCGAGCCGGCAACCGAGCGCATCGCCGCCGACGCCGGTCGGCCCGATCCGGTGCTGCTCGAAGTCTTCGGCAACCTGTTCATGAACATCGCCGAGCAGATGGGCCTGCGGCTCCAGAACACCGCCCACTCGGTCAACATCAAGGAGCGGCTCGACTTCTCGTGCGCGGTGTTCGACGGCGCGGGCCGGCTCATCGCCAACGCGCCGCACATGCCGGTGCACCTCGGTTCGATGGGCGAAAGCGTGCGCAGCATCATCCGCGCGCGGGCCGCCGACGGCGTGCGCCCCGGCGATGTCTATGTGCTCAACGCGCCCTACAACGGCGGCACCCATCTGCCCGACGTGACCGTGGTCACGCCCGTGTTCGCGCAGGAAGTCGACCCCGCCGCGAGCGGTGCCGCGCCGGTCTTCTGGCTCGGCGCGCGCGGCCACCATGCCGACATCGGCGGCATCGCGCCCGGCTCCATGCCGAGCGACAGCCGCACGGTCGACGAGGAAGGCGTGCTCATCGACAACTTCCTGCTGGTGCGCGACGGCGTGTTCCGCGAAGCCGAACTGCGTGCGCTGCTCACCGGCGCGCGCTTTCCGGTGCGCAACGTCGAGCAGAACCTCGCCGACCTGCGCGCCCAGGTCGCCGCCAACGCCAAGGGCGCGCAGGAGCTGGCCGCCACCTGCCGGCGCCACGGCCTCGCCACCGTGCTGGCCTACATGGGCCATGTGCAGGCCAATGCCGAGGCCGCCGTGCGCCGCGTGATCGGTGCGCTGCGCGACGGCAGCCATGAAGTGCGGCTCGACCCGCTCGCGGCCGACGGCTTCCAGCCGGTGATCCGCGTCGCCATCGCGGTCGACCGCGAACGCGGCGCGGCGCGCATCGACTTCAGCGGCTCCAGCGCGCAACTGCCCAACAACTTCAACGCGCCGCGCGCCATCGCCACCGCCGCCGTGCTCTACGTCTTCCGCACGCTGGTCGGCGACGACATTCCGCTCAACGAAGGCTGCCTCGCGCCGCTCGACATCGTCGTGCCCGAGGGCTCGATGCTCGATCCCCGGCCGCCCGGCGCGGTCGTGGCCGGCAATGTCGAAACCAGCCAGGCCATCGTCCAGGCGCTCTACGGCGCGCTCGGCCTCATGAGCGAGAGCCAGGCCACGATGAACAACTTCAGCTTTGGCAATGCCACGCACCAGTACTACGAGACGATTGCCGGCGGCTCGTCGGCCGGCGTGACGCGCGATGCGGCCGGTGCGATCACCGGCGGCTTTGCTGGCACCGACGCCGTGCAGACCCACATGACCAACTCGCGCCTCACCGATCCCGAGGTGCTGGAGTGGCGTTATCCGGTGCGGCTGGAAGCGTTTGCGATCCGGCGCGGCTCGGGCGGCGCGGGGCGCTGGAAGGGCGGCGACGGCGTGCTGCGGCAACTGCGCTTTCTGGCGCCGATGACGGTGTCGCTGCTGTCGGGCAACCGGGTGACGCGGCCGCGCGGCGCCGAGGGTGGCGCCGACGGGGCCGGCGGCAGCAACCGCGTGCTGCGCGCCGACGGCCGCGAAGAAGTGCTCGCCGGCTGCGCGCGCGCCGAGCTGGCGGCCGGCGATGCGATCGTCATCGCCACGCCGGGCGCGGGTGGCTTTGGCGTGGCCGGCGACTGACTCAGTTGTTGCGCACCTGCGGATCGAACAGGACCATCGCGCGCTTCGGCGCCGGATCGGAATTGTTCGTGCCGATCCACACATAGGCGCCGACCAGCAGGTCGATCAGAAAGCCGACCGCGCCGCTGGCCGGCGTCGGCGCATCCGGCCGCTGCGTGATGGTCGTGACGATGTCGGCCGGATTGCCGGCCAGCGGATCGGACGGCGCCAGCGGCGCGCTGGCCTGCTGCAACCAGGCCGGCGGCACATCGGCGGCAAACGCGTCGGCCTGCAGCGGATTGAGATAGCGCAGTTCGGGCGGCGTCGGCTCGGTGCTGCCGGCGGCATCCACGTCGAAGACGATCGACGGCGTGTAGTAGATGCGGCCGCTCCAGGCGATGCCCATCAGCGCCTGCGGATTGGTCCAGCCGGGTTCGGCCGGCGCGGCGGGGAAGGCGGCCGCCGCGTAGTTGGTGAACCTGAGCTGGTAGGTCACGTTGCCGGCCGGATCGGGCCGGCGCACATAGCCGATCACCTCGTAGGGCAGCAGCCCCAGGAAGGGGCTCGGACCGCCCGCTGCATCGGGGTTCTGGTAGATGCGCGCATAGCGCAGGCCGGCCACCGGCGTGGCGTTGGGGGCGACTGGCGGATAGGCCAGGATGATGGTGTTGGAGATGCCGCCAGGGGCGACGAGCTGGGAGGCGGCGGGTTCGATGGGCATGGCTGTGCTGCCGGACGCGAGCGCCCGGTTCCTGTGAGTGGATGGGTCATTGGAGTCCGCGCTGCGCGAGCAGGCGGGTGAAATCGGCGTTGCGGTAACCGCTTTGCCGAATCTGTTCGAGCTGGCTGCGCAGCTCGGAATCGAGATCGGCCGGACCGGCGCCGGACGCCAGTTCGAGCCGGGTCATGAGCCGCAGCGGCAGCCGGTCGCGCAGGTCGGCCGGCGCGGCATCGAGCCGGGCCAGCGCGGCGACCAGGGCGCTGCGGGTGGCGGCTTCGGCATCGGCGGCGCCGCTGCGCCGGGCCAGCGCCAGCCGCTGGCGCAGCAGCGCATTGACCACCGGTTCGGCCTGGCTGCCGGCATCGGCCAGCAGCGCGAGTCCGCGCACGAGTGCCGCGTCGGCGCCGGCCGGATCGCCGTCGGCCAGCGCCAGCCGGGCCTGCTGGCCCAGGCAGCGGCCGGCATCGATGCGGTTGAGCAGGCTGCCGCCGCCGCTGGCGCTGGCCAGCAGGCGCGCGATGGCGGCATCGAGCCGGGCCTGCCGGCGCTGGCGCTCGGCGCCTGCGCCGTCGGATGCGAGCGCGGCGTCGGCGCAATCGAACTGGGCGGCGCGCCGGTGCCAGCCGGGATGGCCGCTGTCGATGGCGAGCGCGCGGTCGAGATAGCCGCGCGCCTGGCCCAGCTGCTGGCGCGCCGTCGCGTCGTCGCCCAGGTCGGCCAGCGCCTGCGCATGCAGCGCCAGCAGCACGGCCACCTCGTACTGCCAGTAGGCCTCGCCGGGGCGGCGCTCGGCGATCGGCAGCAGCAGGCCGATGGCTTCGGCCTGCTCGCGTTCGGCGAGCCGGGGCTGGAGCAGCCGCGCATGGGTGCTGCCGAGCCAGCTCAGCGTGTCGGCCAGATCGCTGCTGAGCTGGGCGTCGTCCTCCTGGCCGGCGCGCAGCTGGCGCTTGATCCGGACCGAGCGCTCGAAGGCCAGGCGGGCTTCGTCGATGCGGTCGGATTCGAGCGCGACGCTGCCCAGGCTGTTGAGCGCATAGCCGACCTCGGCCACCGGCTGGCGGTCGTCCGGGCGCAGTTGCTGCCAGCGTTCGGCGGTGGCGCGGTAGTGCTCGAAGGCGGCGTTCGCGGCCGGCCAGTCGCGGCGGTCGAAATGCAGCTGGCCGATCCAGAAATGCAGCTCGCCGAGCAGCCGCAGCAGCGCCGGATCGTCGATGCCGGCCGGCGCCGCCGGCAGCAGCGCGAGTGCGGCATGCAGCCGCTGCTCGGCGGCGTCGAGCTGGCCGCGCGCCTGTTCCACCTCGGCGCCCACTTGCAGCGCGCGGGCGCGCGCCATGCGCGCCGGCAGATCGTCGTCGCGCCGGTCGGCGGCCAGAAAGCGCAGCGCCTCGTCGCTCACGCCTTCGAGCAGTTCGAGCCGGCCGATCGGACGCAGCTTGTCGGCCAGCGTGCCGACCATGAAGCTCATCAGTGCCTCGGCTTCGCGGCGCCGGGTCTCGGCGGCCTGGCGCTGGTCGAGCGCCAGTGCCGCCAGCAGGCTGCCGACGAGGGCCAGCGTCGCCAGCCCGGCCAGCGCCAGCCGGCGCCGCTGGCGCAGCCGGCGCGCGCGCCGCGCCGAGGCGGCGAGCCAGCGGCCTTCGTCGGGCGTCAGTTCGAGTCCGGTGCCGGTCAGCAGCTCCTCGGCTTCGTCGAGCTGGCGGCCGGGCGGCAGCAGAAAGTCGGGCGATTCGGCCTCGGCCAGCCAGCGCGCCAGCAGCGGCGCGATGCGGGCGCGCAATTGCAGCGTGGCGCGGTGGCGCTGCACCCAGTCGGTCACGCGCGGCCAGTGGCGGAACAGCGCCTCATGGCTGGCCGAGAAGCAGGGCTCGCCGTCGAAGCATTCGGTCACCACCAGCCGCGCCGTCACCAGCGCATCGAGCAGCTGGCGCTCGTCGGCATCGCCCAGCTCGGCAAAGCGGGCGCGCCGGCCGGCCACATGGTCGTCGGCGCCGATCACCACCAGCCGCGACAGCAGCCGGCCGAGCGCGGCCTGGGCCGCTGGCGGCAGCCCGGCCACGGTGTGCTCGGCGCGCCGGCCGATGGCGCCTTCCACGCCGCCCATCGCGTCATAGGCGGCAAAGCTCAGCAGGCCGCGCTCGCTGCGGCTGCGGTAGAGCTCGTCGAGCGCGTATTCGAGCAGCGGCAGCACCTCCTTGCCGCGGCTGGCGGCGTCGCGCAGCACATCGTCCAGATGCTCGCCGCCGGGCCGGGCCTCGAAGGCCAGCCCGGCGGCGGTGGCCGGATAGCGAATCATCTGGGCCAGCTCGCCGGGCGTGGGCGTGGGCACGTCGTACTGGCCGGCGCCGGCGCGCAGCTCGCCCAGGCCGGCGAGCCGGGTGATGTCGGGATAGAACTCGTTGCGGCAGGCCGCCAGCACGAAGAAGCGCGGCGACGCCGCCAGCCGCGCCAGCATGGCGATGAACCCGGCCTGCATCGCCGGCGTGAAGCCGGGCAGGGTGAACAGCGCCTCGAAGGGATCGAGCAGCAGATAGATGCGCCCGGCCGGCGCGCGGCCGCCGGCATGGCGCGCCAGCAGCGCGGTCGCGGCCGAGTCGGGCGCGGCGGCGAGCCAGTCGGCATCGAACACCGGGCCGGCGCCGCCGGTGGCCGGCGCGTCGGCCTCGGCCGCCGGCGGCAGCGCGGCCAGCAGCGCGCCGGCCAGCGCCTGCCAGGGCGGCTGGTCGCAGTCGCCGGCATCGAGCCGCCACGGCAGCACCGCCGCCGGCCGCAGCGCCGCGCCGTCGGGCAGCCGGCCGAGCCGCGCCATCAGGCCGGCGCGCAGCAGCGAGGTCTTGCCGCAGCCGCTCGGCCCGAGCAGCAGCACAAAGCCGCGCCCGGCCGCGCATTGCTCGTCGACGCGCTCGGTCAGCTCGGCGATGGCGCGGTCGCGGCCGAAGAAGCTGGCCGCATGGTTGAAATCGAAGGCGGCCAGACCGCGAAACGGGCTGACCGACAGCGGCGCCAGCGTCGGCAGCGGCTCGGCCGGCGCCGGCGCGCTGAATTGCACCGGTTGCAGCAGCCGGTAGCCGCGTTTGCGGATGGTCTCGATGTAATGCGGCCGCACCGCGCTGTCGCCGAGCGCGCGGCGCAGCTGGGCGATGGTCTTGTGCAGCGGGTTGTCGCCGATGTCGGCGCCGGCCCAGCATTCGTCGAGCAGCCGGTCGGTCGACACCACCTCGCCGCCGGCGCGCGCCAGGCACAGCAGCACATCCATGCAGCGTGGCTCGACCTGGATGCGCAGGCCTTCGCGGGCGAGCGCGTTCTCGGTCGGCAGCGCCTGCCAGTCGCCGAAGCGGAACGGCGGGCTGGCAGGTACGGCGGGCGGCAGTTCGCGGGAGCGATCCATGGCTGACGGCGGCAGTTCGGCGGGAGTGGGAGTGGTGGCGCCGGAACTTGCCGGCAGCACCGCGATTCGGTCGTGAAATCGTTTCCCACCTTCGGGCCGCGCCGGTCTGGCGACCTGACGGGAACATGCCGAGCGAGCAATCCATCACATGTGGCGCGCTTCGGTCGGGCCTGGGCGCCGCTGTAACAGGAGCGCAGCGGCCTCGCGCCGGCTGGTGGCGGGGCGGCAGTCTGGTTGCGGGGATGAGGGCGGCACGCGGTGCCGGCCGGCATCCCTGTCGTCAGGGAGCAGGCCATGAGCCAGACCGCAAGCAAGCCGCGCAAGCCGCCCGTCGTTCCGGCCACGCCGGAAGACATCCGGCAGGACAAGCCGCCGCAAAGCCCGACCGAGGACCGGATCGACGAGAACGGCGAGGAGAGTTTTCCGGCCAGCGATCCGCCGGCCCAGCGCGATCCGGATCACGACCGCGACTGAGCCGGCAGCGCGGATCAGCGGGGGGGCTTGATGATGACCTGCGGGTCGAAGGTCACGTCGTAGCGCTCGGGCGCGCCGTTGCCGACCGTGATCGTCACCGTGCCGCCGATCACCAGATCGACCAGATAGCCGGCGGCGTCCGACGCGACCTGGGTCTGCTGGATGAAGCCGGCAATGACCTGATCGGTGCCGGTCAGCGCGCCGGGATGGCGTGCCACATAGGCCGGCGACGGCGGCGCGGCATTGGCGGCCACGGTCAGGCGCGACGACGGCGTGTAGAAGATGGCGTTGTCCCAGGCCAGATCGGCGATCTGGCTGGCGCTGCCGAGGTCGTTGGCGATGGTCAGGCGGTAGAGCACCAGCCCCACGCCGGACGACACGTTCTGGTCGTAGTTGATGACCTCGTAGGGCAGCATCAGATGGTCGTCGGCGCTGCTGCTGCGGTGCAGCCGCAGATAGCGGCACGAGGCCAGCGCCGGTGCGTTCAGGGCGACTGGGTTGTGCACCTTGATGACGCTGGTGGGCAGGCTGAGGGTGACGTCGGTGTAGTTCGGGTTGCTCATGGCTCTCTTGCGGTGGTGGGGAAATCGATGCCGCGGCTGGCGGCCAGCGTGAGCAGGCCGCGTTCGCGGTAGTCGCTGCGGCGCAGCCGTTCGATCAGCTGCCGGGTGGTGGAATCGGGCGTGGCCGGCGCGGCCAGCAGCGCCAGCCGGGCTTCGAGCCGCAGCGGCGCCGGCAGCGCGGCGCCGTCGGCGGCGTCGAGCTGGCGCAGCCGGGCCTGGGCCGCGTCGATGCGGGCGGCGTCGTGGCTGCGCTGGGCGAGCGCCAGCCGGTCGAGCCAGAGCCGCAAGGTCAGCGCGGGCGAGCCGGCGGCATGGGCCAGCCCGCGCTCGATGGCGCCGGCGGCGTCGGGCAGCCGGCCGGCCTCGGTCTCGACATGCGCGAGCGCGCGCTCGCAATGCGCCATCTGCTCGCGCGCATCGAGATCGGTGCCGGCTTCGGTGCGCCGGGCCAGCCGGGCCAGTGCGCCGGCGATGACGCTGCGCGCGCCGTCGGGCGTGGCACCGCCGGCCGGCGCCGGCAGCCGCGCCAGCGCGCAATCGACCTGACTGGCCTGGATGAGCCAGGGCAGGCGGCTGTCGTCGATGGCCAGGGCGCGCCGGGCATAGCCGCTGGCGCGTTGCAGCAGCGGCGCCGCGCCGGCTTCGTCGCCCAGTTCGATGCGCGCGCTGGCCTGGACCGACAGCAGCGTGGCGGCGCGCGCCAGCCACTGGCCTTCGCCGGGCCGGCGCTCGGCCACGCCGACCAGCAGCGCGGCGGCGCGCGCGGTCTCGCGCTCGATCTCGCCGATCCTCAGCTCGCGCCGCAGCGTGGCGGCCAGCCAGGCGATGCTGTCGCCGAGGTCGGCGGTCAGCGCGTCGTCATCCTCATGGCCGGTGCGCAGCGCCAGCTTGAGGTCGACCGAGCGCCGGAAATAGGCCAGCGCATCGGCGCTGCGGTTGGCTTCGAGCGCGACGCTGCCCAGGCTGTTGAGCGCATAGGCCAGCTCCTGGCGCGCCCCGCGGTCATCGGGTTGCAGCGCCAGCCAGCGTTCGGCGCTGGCGCGGTATTGCTCGAAGGCAAGGCTCGCGGCCGGCCAGTCGCGCCGGTCGAAGGCCAGCTGGCCGAGCCAGAAATGCAGCTCGCCGAGCAGCCGCAGCAGCGCCGGATCGTCGATGCCGGCCGGCACCGCCGGCAGCAGCGCGAGCGCGGCGCGCAACTGCTGCTCGGCGGTGTCGACATGGCCGCGCGCCTGCTCGACCTCGGCACCCACCTGCAAGGCGCGCGCATGCGCCATGCGCGTCGGCAGGTCGGCATCGCGGCGGTCGTCGGCCAGAAAATGCAGCGCCTGCTCGCTCACGTCGTTGAGCAGTTCGAGCCGGCCGATCGGGCGCAGCTTGTCGGCCAGGGTGCCGAGCATGAAGCTCATCAGCCCCTCGGCTTCGCGGCGCCGCTCGACCGCCGCTTCGCGCGCATTCCAGGCGGCGATCGCCAGCAGGCTGCTGACCACGGCCAGCAGCGCCAGCGCGGCAATGCCGAGCCGGCGCCGGCGCCGCAGCAGCGCGGCGCGGCGCGCCGAGGCGGCGAGCCAGGCACGCTCGGCGTCGGCCAGCTCGAGATCGCTGCCGCCGAGCAGCTCGCCGGCTTCTTCCAGCTGGCGGCCGGGCGGCAGCAGGAAGTCGGCCGACTGGCCCTCGGCCTGCCAGCGCGCCACCAGCGGCGCCACGCTGGCGCGCAGCCGCAGCGCGGCGCGATGGCGCTGCACCCAGTCGGTCACGCGCGGCCAGTGGCGGAACAGCGCCTCGTGGCTGGCCGAGAAGCAGGGTTCGCCGTCGAAGAATTCGGTCACCACCAGCCGCGCCGCCACCAGCGCATCGAGCAGCTGGCGCTCGTCGGTATCGCCGAGCTCTGCAAAGCGCACGCGCCGGCCGCCCACATGATCGTCGGCGCCGGTCACCACCAGCCGCGACAGCAGCCGGCCGAGCGCCGCCTGGGCCGATGGCGCCAGCCCGGCCACGGTCTGCTCGGCGCGCTTGCCGATCGCGCCCTCGACGCCGCCCATCGCCTCGTAGGCGGCAAAGGTGAGCAGGCCGCGCTCGCTGCGGCGCAGATACAGCTCGTCGAGCGCGTACTCGAGCAGCGGCAGCACCTCCTTGCCCTGGCTGGCGGCGTCGCGCAGCACATCGTCCAGATGCTCGCCGCCGGGCTTGACCTCGAAGCCCAGGCCGGCGGCGGTGGCCGGGTAGCGAATCATCTGGGCCAGCTCGCCGGGCGTCGGTGCCGGCACGTCGTACTGGCCGGCGCCGGCCTTGAGCCGCATCAGCTCGGGCAGCCGGGTGATCTGCGGATAGAACTCGTTGCGGCAGGCCGCCAGCACGAACACGCGCGGACAGGCCGCGAGCGCGGCCAGCAGCGTCAGCTGGGCCGCCAGCACCTCGGGCGTGAAGCCGGGCAGGGTGAAGAACTGCTCGAACGGATCGATCAGCAGATAGAGCCGGCCCGGCGGCGGCTCGGGCAGGCCGGCATGGCGTGCCAGCAGCGCGCCGACGGCGGCGTCGGGCGACAGGCTGAGCCAGTCGGCATCGACCGCCGGGCCGGCGGCGGCGTCGGCCGCGCTGGCCGCCGGCAGCGCGCCGGTCAGCCGCGCCGCCAGCGCGCGCCAGGGCTGGCGCGCGTCGGCGCCGTCGTCGGGCCGCAGCTGCACCACCGCCGCCGGCCGCGCCGGATGGCCCTCGGGCAGGGCGCGCAGCCGGGTCAGCAGGCCGGCGCGCAGCAGCGAGGTCTTGCCGCAGCCGCTCGCGCCGAGCGCCAGCAGAAAGCCGCTGCCGATTTCGCATTGGCGCTCGACTTTCTGCATCAATTCGGCAATTGCCTGATCGCGGCCAAAGAAGGAAGTGGCGTGATCGGCATCGAAAGGCTCCAGGCCGCGAAACGGACTCGACGACATTGCCGGCAAGGGCGGCGCAATCAGCGTTTCTTCGGCCACCAGGAATTCGACCGGCACCAGCACGCGATAGCCGCGCTTGCGAATGGTTTCGATGTAATGCGGCGCGGTGGCGCTGTCGCCCAATACCCGGCGCAATTGCGCAATGGTCTTGTGCAGCGGATTGTCGCCGGTATCGATGCCGGCCCAGCATTCGTCGAGCAATTGGTCGGCCGACACCACCGCGCCATTGGCACGGGCCAGGCAAAGCAATACATCCATGCAGCGCGGCTCGATCTGCACCCGCAATCCGGCGCGCGTCAGGCCGTTTTCCGCCGGCAATGCCAGCCAGTCACCCAGCCGGAATGGCGCGCTGTCGATGGCGGAAACGGGAAGGGAATCGGTACGACGGTTCATGGAAGGAATTCCGGGCCTGCGCCAGGTGGGCGACGGTGTCGCCGGATGAGCATGGTCGCCGAATTGAGCCGGGCACCAGCCTCGCTGGTGGCCCGATTTTTTACCTGACGAATACCTGAGCGTCGGTGAAATCGTGAACTACTTCACGAATTCGACTGGCAGAAGGTTTCCGGAAGGCCGGATCGGGCGTCGCGGCAGAGATTGGCATCGACGACCTGCCAGCGCCGCTCCGGATTCCGGACGGCATTTCCTCCCAGAACCCGTGCCAGCCTGAACCGATCATTTCCATGAGCAACATGACTCTCGTCAATCGTGCCGACGATGCCACTGCCGTGCGGGTCGCCATTTACAAGCGGCCGATCATGCAGACCGCGCTGGGCACGATCGCCTGGCGCGTCATATCGCTTCCGGCCGGCGCCAGCTGGCAATTGTGGGTCGAAAGCGCTTATGAAATCGAGGCGCGCATTCATGGCCAGTTTCCCGAAGTGGCGAATGACGAGGAAACCGGTCCGGTGGCGGTGCCATTCGACGGCGCGGGAATGGATTGCGTGATCGAAGGCGGTCCGGCGCTGCATATCCTGCCGCGCGCCATTTCGGCGGGCGCAGTCAATTACGGCGAAGTGCGGGTCGAAAACCGGACCCGCCATGAAGTCTGGGTCAAGGTACTCAAGGATTCGTTGCCGCTTTATTGGTCGTTTGTGGTGATGCCGGGCCAGACCCGCGCCGAGGATTTGCGCCAGCCCTTTTATCTGGCGGTGGTGCCGAACGATGTCGGCCCCGGCGACCGATTGGACGATGTGGCGCTGCTGAGCACGCAGACGCCGGTGGTGGAGGGCGGCGTGGTCGTGATCCGCGGCAGCGCGGGGCGCCATGTCGCCGAACTTTTTCGTGACCCTGCCGCCGGCCAGCGCCTGCGGTCCTGCTGATGTCAACCGATCAGTTCCAGGAGATGCCCATGAGAACCGAGATGCTTGCCCTGTCCCTGCCCGTCGGTCTGCCGCCCGCGCCCGAACCGCGCGAACGCGACGTGGTGCGTGAATGCCTGGAGCGGGTGGCCGCGTCGCCGCAGTTCGCGCGCTCGCGCCGGCTGTCGCGGATGCTGCGCCATGTGGTGCTGGCCACCCTGGCCGGCCAGCGCCGCGAACTCAGCGAGATGGCCATCGGGCTGGCGGTGTTCGACCGCCTGCCATCCAGCTACAACCCGGGCGAGGATCCGATCGTGCGGGTGCAGGCGCGCCGCCTGCGCGACAAGCTGGCGGCGTATTACGAAGCCGGCGGCCGGGCCGATCCGGTGCGCATCGTGATGCCCTGCGGCGGCTATGTGGCGGTGTTCCGCGCCGGCCCGTCGGCGGTCGAGCCGGCGCCCGAGCCGGGCGGCAATCCGCTCGCCGCGCCGGCGCTGTTCGCCTCCAACGATGCGGTGCTGCGCGAGCGCAGCCTGGTCGCCGCCGGTCCGGCCGAGCCGCCGGCCGCGCCGGCCGAGACCGGCACCGCCAATCTGGTGCGCGAATGGATGCTGGCCGCCAGCGCGGCGGCCGAGAGCGGCGGACCCGGCAGCATCGTCGTCACGCCGCTGGCCAGCCTCGGGCTCGATGCCGACGACCGGCTGTTCGTCGACGGACTGAACGAGGAGCTGATCGGCGCGCTGAGCCGGGCCGCCGACAGCGGCGCGCCGGGGCTGGCCGGGCTGCATGTCTGCGCCCAGCGCCTGGGCGACTACCGCGTGACCGCGCCCGCCGGCCTGCGCAGCTGCGTGCTCGAAGGCAGCATCCGGCGCGCCGGCGACCGGGCCCGCGCCTCGCTGCGGCTGTCGCGTGTGGCCGACGGCCGGGTGCTGTGGACCGGCCAGTTCGACGAATGCATCGTCGGCGGACTGGCGGCGCAGGAAGCGCTCTGCGCTGCGGTGCTGACCGCCATCGCCGGGCTCGGACTCACCGGCGGCGCGAGCACGCCGGCGCGCGCATGACAGGCGCCGGCCGACTGCTTAGGCTGCCGGCTCCGCCCCTGCGTCCGCGTCCTCCATGCCCAATCCGCCGTTCCGTCCCGCCCTTGTCCTTGCCCTGCTGACCGGCGTTGCGCTGCTGATCGCCGCCTGCTCGCGGCCCGCATCGCCACCCGCCGAGACCGCGCCACGCCCGGTCAAGCTGCTGATCGTCAACATGTTTGCGCCCGAGGCCCAGCCCTTCATCGACGGCCTCAAGCTCGACCAGAGCATCGCCGTGCCCGGCCTGCCGCCCGAGTCGCCCGCCGTGCGCTGCAATGCCGACGACGTCTGTCAGGTCACCACCGGCATGGGCCATGCCAATGCCGCCGCCACGCTCACCGCGCTGCTGTTCAGCCGCCAGTTCGGCTTCAGCCGCAGCTATTTCCTCATCGCCGGCATTGCCGGCATCGATCCGGCGCGCGGCACGCTCGGCAGCGCTGCCTGGGCCAGCTGGCTGATCGACACCGGTCTGGCCTGGGAAATCGATGCGCGCGAGCTGCCCGCCGGCTGGCGCAGCGGCCTGTTCGGCATCAACACCAAGGGCCCGGGCGAAAAGCCGCCGCTCGACTACAAGACCGAAGCCTTCCGGCTCGACGAGGCGCTGGTCGCGCGCGCCTATGCGCTCAGCCGCGCGGCGCCGCTGGAGGACAGCCCCGAGGCGGTGTTCTATCGCGCCCACTGGACCAGCGCGCCGGCCAACCAGCCGCCCGCCGTCCTCCGCTGCGACACCGCCAGCGGCGACACCTGGTGGCATGGCGAACTCCTCGGCAACCATGTGCGTGAATGGAGCAAGCTGCTCAGCGACGGCGCCGCCGACTACTGCACCACCCAGCAGGAAGACAACGCCAGCTACGAGGCGCTCAAGCGCGGCGCCAGCGCCGGCCTGCTCGACCTGAAGCGAGTGGCGGTGCTGCGCAGCGGCAGCAATTTCGACCGGCCCTATCCGGGCCAGACCGCCTACGACTCGCTGGCGCAATCGGTGTCGGGCGGCTTCGTGCCGGCCACGCGCAATCTGCTGAATGCCGGCCGACCCTTCATCGACGACGTGGTCGCGCGCTGGGACAAGTGGAAGGACGGCGTGCCGGCGAACTGAGCTGGTCAGACCAATGACCGCTGCGTCGCCCGGGGCATCGCGGCAGCCGGATTGGCGCACCGGTCATCGGCTGGCCGGCCGGCTTGCGTAGAACTACGTAGCCCGGATCGGTACTACTTCGGTTGCCTTTCGGCGCCAGCGTCCCGGACACTCGCGTCCTGATCGGCCCTGACGCTGGTCACACCAACGAACCAGCCGCCGTCCGGCCGGCTGGCAAACAACAAGATCCGATGGAGACAGAGTGAATCCACTTCTGCGATTCGCCCACGGCATCGATGCGCTCAACGAGCGGGTCGGGCGGGCGGCGGGCTGGCTGGTGCTCGCTGCCGTGGTCATCAGCGCGCTCAATGCGGTCGTCCGCAAGGCCTTCAACTACAGCTCGAATGCCTTTCTTGAAATCCAGTGGTACCTGTTCGCCGGCGTGTTCCTGCTCGGCGCGGGCTACACGCTGCTGCGGCAGGAACATGTGCGCATCGACGTGCTGCTGTCCAAGTTCTCGCGCCGCACCCAGGTGACGGTCGAGCTGTTCGGCTTCGTGTTCTTCCTCGCGCCCTTCGTGCTGCTGGTGCTCGATCTGGGCGTGCCGTACTTCCTGCGCGGCTTGCAGTCGGGCGAGATGTCGAGCAGCTCGGGCGGGCTGATCCGCTGGCCGGTCTATCTGCTGATTCCGGTGGGCTTTGCGCTGCTGGGCCTGCAAGGGATTGCAGAGTTCATCAAGCGGCTGGCCTTCCTCATGGGCCGCGCGCCCGATCCGGGCAGCAAGACCGAAGGCAAGACCGCCGAGCAGGAGCTCGCCGAATTCCTGCTGGCCCAGCGCGAGGCCGCCAAATGATGGAACTCGTCGCAAGCAACATGGCGCCGGTGATGTTCGCCGGGCTCATCGTGTTTCTGCTGCTGGGCTTTCCGGTGGCGTTTTCGCTCGCGGCCTGCGGGCTGTTCTTCTCGATCGTCGGCATCGAGCTGGGTGTGCTGCCGGCGTCGCTGATGCAGGCGCTGCCGCTGCGCATCTTCGGGATCATGCAGAACGAGACGCTGCTGGCGATCCCGTTCTTCACCTTCATGGGGCTGATCCTGGAGCGCTCGGGCATGGCCGAGGATCTGCTCGACACCATCGGCCAGCTGTTCGGGCCGGTGCGCGGCGGGCTGGCGTTTGCCGTCATCTTTGTCGGCGCGATGCTGGCGGCCACCACCGGCGTGGTCGCGGCCTCGGTGATCTCGATGGGCCTGATCTCGCTGCCGATCATGCTGCGCTACGGCTACGACCGCCGCGTGGCCTCCGGCGTGATTGCCGCGTCGGGGACGCTGGCGCAGATCATTCCGCCGTCGCTGGTGCTCATCATCATGGCCGACCAGCTCGGCAAGAGCGTCGGCGATCTGTACAAGGGCGCCTTCGTGCCGGGCTTCGTGCTGACCGCCATGTACGTCGGCTACATCGTGCTGGTCGCGGTCTTCAAGCCGCACATGGTGCCGGCGCTGCCGGCCGAGGCCCGCACCATCCGCGAAAGCGACGGCAGCAGCGGCCTCAAGTCGCTCGGCTTTCTCACGCTGCTGTCGGTCGTGTGCGCCGTGGCCTTCGCCAAGAGCCGGCCGGCCACGGTGGCGACCGACGAGCTGATCGTGACCGCCATGTGCGTGGGCATCGGCATCGCCTTCGTGCTGTCGCTGGCCAACAAGCTGTTCAGGCTCGGCCTGCTCAGCAACATGGCCGAGCGCGTGACCTTTGTGCTGATCCCGCCGCTGGCGCTGATCTTTCTGGTGCTGGGCACCATCTTTCTCGGCGTGGCCACGCCGACCGAGGGTGGCGCGATGGGTGCCTGCGGCGCGCTCATCATGGCCTTCTCGCGCCAGCGGCTCGACCTCAAGTTGATGAAGCAGGCGATGGACAGCACGCTCAAGCTGTCCACCTTCGTGGTGTTCATCCTGCTCGGCTCCACGGTGTTCAGCCTGGTGTTCCAGGGCGTCGACGGTCCGCGCTGGGTCGAGCATCTGCTCACCGCCTTGCCGGGTGGCCAGCTCGGTTTCCTGATCGTGGTGAACCTGCTGATCTTCTTCCTGGCCTTCTTCCTCGATTTCTTCGAGCTCAGCTTCATCGTCGTGCCGCTGCTCGGGCCGGTGGCCGACAAGCTCGGCATCGATCTGGTGTGGTTCGGCGTGCTGCTGGCGGTCAACATGCAGACCTCGTTCATGCATCCGCCGTTCGGCTTTGCGCTGTTCTATCTGCGCAGCGTGGCGCCCGTTAAGGACTACATCGACCGCATCACCGGCCGCAATGTCGAGCGCATCCGCACCGAGCAGATCTACTGGGGCGCCGTGCCCTTCGTGCTGATCCAGATCGTGATGGTCGGACTCATCATCGCCTTCCCCGGCATCGTTTCCACCAGCAAGGAGGCGGCGGGAACCATCGATGCCGACAAGGCGCTGCAGGAGATGTCGGTGCCCGGCGACGATCCCTTCGCCGCACCGGCCTACGAGACGCCGGCCGATCCCGGCGCCGCGCCGACCGAGCCGGCCACGCCCCAGCCCGGCGCCGCGCCGGTCGAGGAGGAAGACCCGATGAAGGCGCTCGAACGCGACCTCAAGCGCGACAACAAGAACTGACACGCTTCATCCGGCCGGGGCACGAACCCCGGCCGCCACCCGAGGAGACAGCAGCAAATGGAACGTCGATCGTTCATCGGCAAGACCGGCATCGCCGGTATCCTGGCCGCCGGCAGTGCGCCGGCCATCGTCCATGCCCAGACCGCGCTGCGCTGGCGGCTCGCGTCGAGCTTTCCCAAGTCGCTCGACACCATCTACGGCACCGCCGAAGTGTTCGCCAAGAAGGTCGGCGACCTGTCGGGCGGCAAGTTCCAGATCTCGGTGCATGCCGCCGGCGAACTGATGCCGGCCTTCGGCGTGGTCGATGGCGTGCAGCAGGCCACGGTCGAGGCGGCGCATACCGCGCCCTATTACTTCTTCGGCAAGGACGACACCTTCGCGCTTGGCTGCGCGATTCCCTTCGGCCTCAATTCGCGCCAGATGACGGCCTGGATGTACGAAGGCAACGGCCTCAAGTTGATGCGCGCCTTCTACGCCAAGTACGACATGGTGAATTTCCCGGGCGGCAATTCGGGCGCGCAAATGGGCGGCTGGTATCGCAAGCAGGTCAAATCGCTTGAAGACATCAAGGGCCTCAAGATGCGCATTTCCGGCTTTGCCGGGAAAGTGCTGGAGCGCATGGGCGGCGTGCCGCAAAGCCTGCCGGGCGGCGAGATCTATCAGGCGCTCGAAAAGGGCACCATCGACGCGGCCGAATGGATCGGCCCCTATGACGACCTGAAACTCGGCTTCAACAAGGTGGTGAGCTTCTATCACTACCCGGGCTGGTGGGAAGGCGGTCCGGAATTCGAGTTCTTCATCAACCAGAAGGCCTATGACGCGCTCAATCCCGAATACAAGGCGATCGTCGAAGCGGCCTCGGCCTATGCGCATATCGACATGCAGGCCAAGTACGACGTGCGCAATCCGCCCGCGCTCAAGACGCTGGTGAGCAGCGGCACCAAGGTCGTGCCGTTCCCCAAGGATGTGATGGATGCGGCCTTCAAGCACTCGATGGAGCTGTACAGCGAATTGAGCGCCAAGAATCCGGAATGGAAAAAGATCTACGACGATCTTTCGGCCTTCCGCAAGGACCAGAACCTGTGGTTCCGGTTTACCGAAGCCACATTCGACCGCTACATGCAATCGGTTCAACTCTGATCGCCTCAGGCCGGCCCGGCGCAATTGCCGGGCTGCCACGACGGCCGGCATCGCGAGATGCCGGCCGTTCTCATTTGCGGCCGGGCTTTCCGGGGCTTCGGCCGGCGCCGCAAGCGGCGCTGCATCCCGCATTCGGGTGAGCGCTCGCGGCCGGCTGCGACGGAGTGACGACTAGTTCTCGTTCGTCGCTTGCAATCGCTTACGTATGCCGCCGGCGCATGTCAAAACCGCATGCCGCGCGGCATCGCGCGCGCTGTCCGCAGCTGTGGCCCGAGGGCCGAAGCCTCCCAAACGCGCCTGCCAGAACCCCGCCTCCATGACCTCGCCGAAGGAACCGGTCGATTCGATCGAACTCGATGCATCGTGGCCCGACGACGCCCGCGCGCCGACGCATGAAGCCGCGCCGAGCTGGCCGGCGCGCCGGCCGCTGCCCGATTTCCGGCGCCACGAGCGGGCCTTTCTCAAGCGGCTGCTCATCCTGCTTGGGCTGTCGGGGCTGTATTTCCTGCTCGGCTGGCAGCGCTTGCAGCCCGAGTCGGTCGGCGAATGGCTGGCGCCGACCTATGCCGAGATGCATGAATCCGGCCGCGAGGACTGCGGCCGCTATGCCGACGATCTGGTCGCGAGCATTGCCTCAGCCGCGCCCGAGCTGCGTCCGCTGGCCGGCGGCGGCAAGGCCGAGCTCTGCGCCTGGCGCCACGACATCGCCGACATGCTCGGCAGCGCCGCCGGTGCCAGCAGCACCGCCATCGCCAATCTCGATGTGGGCGCGGCCGACTTTCCCTGGTCGGACGTGAAGGTGCGGCTGACCCGCGTCATCCAGGCGCGCCTGCCCGACGGCCGGCTGCGCAGCCTCGTCAGCGATGAAAGCCTGACGGTCCGCAACCGCCTGTTCGGTCTCGAAATCGCGCGCGCCGAGTTGCGCGTGCGCTTCGACGACGGCGCACCGGCATCCATGCCCTGAAGCGCGGACGGCGCGGGGGCGGGCTCCGGGCGCACGGTTAACATCGGCGCCCCGAACGGCGCCCGGCCGCTCGGCCCGAACAACGCAAACAGGAGTTCGCGCATGCAGCGACGCGCTTTCATTGGCAAGACCGGCATGGCCGGCATTCTCGCGGCGGGGGCCGCGCCGGCAGTGGTGCATTCGCAAGCGACGATCCGCTGGCGGCTCGCGTCGAGCTTTCCCAAGTCGCTCGATGCGCTGTTCGGCACCTCGGAAGTGCTGGCGAAGAAGGTCGCCGACATGACCGGCGGCAAGTTCCAGATCTCGGTGCATGCGGCCGGCGAACTGGTGCCGCCATTCGGCGTGGTGGATGCGGTGCAGAACGAGACCGTGGAAATGGCCCATACCGCGCCGTATTACTTCTTTGGCAAGGACGACACCTTTGCCATCGGCTGCGCGATTCCCTTCGGGCTCAATTCGCGCCAGATGACGGCCTGGATGTTCGAGGGCAACGGCCTGAAGCTGATGCGGGCGTTTTACGCCAACTACAACATCGTCAATCTGCCGGGCGGCAATACCGGCGCGCAAATGGGCGGCTGGTATCGCAAGCAGATCAAGTCGGTGGCCGACATCAAGGGCATGAAGATCCGGATCTCGGGATTTGCCGGCAAGGTCATCGAGCGCATGGGCGGCGTGCCGCAAAGCCTGCCGGGTGGCGAGATCTATCAGGCGCTCGAAAAAGGCGCGATCGATGCCGCCGAATGGACCGTGCCTTATGACGACCAGAAACTCGGTCTGCAACGCGTGGCGCCGTTCTATCACTACCCGGGCTGGTGGGAAGGCGGACCGGAACTCGATTTCTTCATCAATACCAAGGCCTGGAACGGTCTGCCGGCCGAATACCGCGCGGTGCTGGAAGCGGCGGCGAGCAGTGCCCATGTGTGGATGCAGGCGCGCTACGACGCCCACAATCCGCCGGCGCTCAAGCAATTGGTGGCAAGCGGAACCAAGGTGGTCGGCATGCCGAAGGACGTGATGGATGCGGCCTTCAAGCACACCATGGATATCTGCAATGAATTGAGCGAGAAGAATCCCGAATGGAAGAAGGTCTATTCGGATTATTCGGCGTTTCGCAAGGACCAGAATCTCTGGTTCCGTTTCTGCGAAACCGGCTTCGATCGCTACATGCAGGCGGCCCAGCTCTGACGCGCGGGCCGGGCCTCAGCCGGTGCTGGCGGTATTGGCCAGGCGGTCGAGTTCGGCCACCAGCCCGGCGACCCGGGCCGCCAGCGTCTCGGCGCGCTCGGCCTCGTCGCCGCTCAGGGCCGGCGTGGCCGGCGTGAGACCGGCTTCGAGCGCGGCGGCGGCATGCTGCACCTGGGCCGCGCCGATGCTGCCGGCGGCGCTCTTGAGCGTGTGGGCGCGCTGCGACAGCAGGTCGCGGTCGGCATCGGCGGCAGCTTGGCGCAGCCGCGCCGGATCGTCGCGGTGGGTGTCGGCAAACAGCCGCAGCAGCCGCAGATAGGTGCCGGCATTGCCGCAGACCAGCGCCAGCCCGCTGCGCGGATCGAGGCCGTCGATGCGCTGGACCCGTTGCAGCGCCAGCGTCTCGCGGTCGGCCGGCGCTGCCGGCAGGGCGCGACCGGCGCCGCTGCCGCCGCCCGGCAGCCAGCGCAGCAGCGTGGTGTAGAGCGTCTGTGGATCGGTCGGCTTGGTCACGAAGTCGTTCATGCCGGCGGCGGCGCAGGCTTCGCGGTCCTGCTCGAAGGCATTGGCGGTCATGGCGACGATGGGCAGCGCAGCCCGGTCGGGCAGGGCGCGGATCGCGCGGGTGGCGGCCAGGCCGTCGATGCGCGGCATCTGCATGTCCATCAGCACCAGGTCGTAGCGGGCCGCCTTCACCATCTCGATGGCGGCCACGCCGTCCTCGGCCACGTCCACCACCAGGCCGACGGCGGCGAGCTGCTCGACCGCCACTTCGCGGTTGACCGGATGGTCCTCGGCCAACAGTACGCGGCGACCCTGATGGCGCTCGCGCAGCAGCGCTTCGGCGCGGGCCGCGCCCAGGCTCGGTTCGGTGACCACGCCGGCGCGGCCGCGCGCCAGCCGGGCGGTGAACCAGAACCGGCTGCCGATGCCGGGCTCGCTGCTGGCGCCGGCCTCGCCGCCCATCAGCCGCGCCAGCCGCAGCGTGATGGCCAGCCCGAGCCCAGTGCCGCCGTGGCGCCGGGTGGTCGAGGCGTCGGCCTGCTCGAAGGCTTGGAACAGCCGCGGCAGCTGGTCGTGCGCCACGCCGATGCCGGTATCGGCCACCTCGAAGCGCACCAGCACCGTGTCGCCGGCGGGCTCGATCAGCTCGGCGCGCAGCGCGATCGCGCCGTGCTCGGTGAACTTGACCGCATTGCCGGCGTAATTGAGCAGCGCCTGACGCAGCCGGGTCGGATCGCCGCGCAGCCAGTCGGGCACGCCGTCGTGCTCGATGGTCAGCACCAGCCCCTTGGCCTCGGCCTGCGGCAGCACGATGGAGCGCACATGGTCGAGCATCGCGGCCAGCGCGAAGTCGGTCTGCTCCAGCTGCAACTGGCCGGCCTCGATCTTCGACAGGTCGAGGATGTCGTTGATGATCGACAGCAGATGGTTGCCGGCGGTGTCGATCTTGCCGAGCTTCTCGGCCTGTTCGGGCGTGGCGCCGGCGCGTCGCAGCAGCCGCGCCAGACCGAGGATGGCGTTCATCGGCGTGCGGATTTCATGGCTCATGTTGGCCAGGAATTCGCTCTTGGCACGGTTGGCCAGCTCGGCGCGGCGGCGCGCCTCGGCCAGTTCGCGGGTGCGGCTCTCGACCAGCTCTTCCAGCCGGTGCCGATGCGCCTCCAGCTCGGCGGCGTCGCGCTGCTGGGCGGTCACGTCCTGCTTGACCGCGACGTAATGGCTGATGTTGCCGTCGCCGTCGCGCAGCGGCGTGATGATCGCGATCTCGGTGAATTCGCTGCCGTCGCGGCGGCGGTTGAAGAACTGGCCGCGCCAGGGCCGGCCGGCGGTGAGCGTGGCCCACATGTCGGCATAGGTTTCCACCGGCGTGCGGCCCGATTGCAGCAGCTTGGGATTGCGCCCGAGCACTTCCTCGCGGCGCCAGCCGCTCACGCGCACGAAGGCGTCGTTGACGTACTCGATGTTGGCCTGCAGGTCGGTGATGACGATGCTTTCCGGGCTCTGCTCGACCGCGCGCGACAGCTGGCGCAGCCGGTCGCGGTCGCGGCTGCGCTCGGTCATGTCGCGCGAGATGCCGAACACGCCGACGATGCGTTCGCCGTTGCGCAGCGGGCCCTTGGTGGTGGCGAGCACGCGCGGGCCGTCGTCGAGCATGAGCTGGGTTTCGCCGGTGACGGTCTTGCCGCTGTCGAGCACGATGCGGTCGAGCGCCATCGCGGCGGCGGCCTGGGCCGGCGGCATCAGCGCCGTGTCGTCGCGGCCCAGCACCTCGGCCTCGCGCTTGCCGGTCAGGCGGCAGGCGGCGGCGTTGAACAGCAGATAGCGACCCTGCTCATCCTTGGCAAAGATCGCGTCGTCGGAGCTGTGCACCAGGGTGTCGAGCAGGCTCAGCGCGCGCACCCGGGCGTCCTGGGCTTCGCGCGCCGCGCGCTCCAGCGTCAGCTCGCGCTGCTGGCGGCGCAGGTGCACGGTGGCGGCCGCCAGCATGAAGGCGGCGATGCCGGCCAGCACCACCCACAGCGCATCGCGCAGCGTGGCTTCGAGCAGCTCGCTGCGATCGATCTTGGCGACCAGCAGCCAGTGGCTGTCGGGCACCGGCCGCACCATGCCGAACACCGCCACGCCGCGATAGTCGACGCCCCAGCCGGCGCTGCCCGGATGCAGCTCGCCGCGCACCGCCTGGGCCGCCAGCGAATCGCCGCGGTCGAGCGGCATGAGCGTGGTGAGGGCGGCGCTCGGCCGGTTGCGCGGCGCGCTCAGCACCCGCAGCCGATCGGCCTCGGTGCCGACCAGCAGCGTCTCGCCGGTGGCGCTGGGCGTGGGCCAGCCGTCGAGCAGCGGATCGAGCGTGCGGCTGGGATCGATGCGCAGCACCGCCACCGCGCGCTGGCGGCCGTCGCGGCCCGACAGCACGGCGATCAGGTCGAGCCGAGCATGGCCGTCGGCGTCGGCATAGGGGCCGACGACTTCGCCGCGTGGCAGGGCGCTGCCGGTGCCCAGGCCGCTGCCGGCGACGGCGCCGGCGATGCCGGCGGCCAGTTCGGGCGGAATCGAGCCGAAGGAGCCGGCCGAATGCCAGAGCAGCTGGCCGCCGAGGCTGAACAGCGCGATGTCGCCGAAGGGCTCGTTGATGCGCAGCGCGCCGAGCTGGCCGACCAGGCTGTCGCGCGCCGCCCGGTCGCCGGCCTGCCAGCGTTCGGCCAGCTCGCCCCAGACCGGGTTGTCGCGCACGAAGCGGGCATCGTTCAGGCGCTCGGCGAGCCAGTTGCCGACCTGACGCGTGCGCAGATCGGCGATCGCCTCGATGCGCGCCACCACCGTGTCGCGGTGCTGCACATAGGCATAGAACACGCCGAACAGGGTCAGCGGCGCGACCAGCAGCGCCGGCCAGAGCACCGCCGGCAGGGTGAAGGGCGCGGCGCGCGATCCGGTCGGGCCGGGGGCCGCCGCGCCCGGTTGGCGCGCCGTGGTCTCGCGGGCGGCGCGGGCCTCGTCCTCGGCGCGGGCGCCGACCTCGGCGGCCGGGCGCGAGCGGCGCAGCAGCAGCCGGTACAGCAGCCAGGCCGTCAGCGCGATGAAGCCCAGCCCTTTCATCACATCGGCCAGCTCATGATCGACCGCATCGGACAGCAGCCGGTTGATGGCCAGGTCCGACAGGAAGATCCACGCGCCTGACGCCGTCGCGTAACCCAGCGCGATCGAGCCGGCCGTGGCGCGATCGGCCGGAGCAATCGGTGCGGGCGGGCGGGCGGAAACGTCGATCGGCGGCAACTGGCGAGCTCCGGTGGCGGGATGTGAAGGGCAGCCGAAGGATTGTAGGCGGCCGGTGCGGCGGTCGATCAGGGCGAAAAAAAAGCCATTCGGCCTGCGCCGGATGGCTTGTGAACATGCGGCACCGGGGCGCCGCACGGGTCAGAGACGATGTGGCTCAGTGCGGAATCATGCCGGGCAGCCAGTAGGCCTGGATGAGCGTGATGATCCCGACGATGGTCGCGAAGAACAGGCTGTGGCGCACGGTGAAGCGGAACAGGTCCGACTCCTTGCCGACCAGGCCGACCGAGGCGCAGGCCACGGCGATCGATTGCGGCGAAATCATCTTGCCGGTCACGCCGCCGGTGGTGTTGGCCGCCACCAGCAGGGTGTCGGGCACGCCGATCTGGTGCGCGGTGGTGGCTTGCAGCGAGCAGAACAGCGCATTCGCCGAGGTGTCCGAGCCGGTCAGGAACACGCCGAGCCAGCCGAGGAAGGGCGAGAAGAACGGGAAGGCGGCACCGGTGCCGGCCAGCACCAGCGCCAGCGTCGACGACAGGCCCGAGTAATTGGCCACGAAGGCGAACGCCAGCACCATGCCGATGGAATAGATCGGGCGCTTCAGGTCGTTGAGCACTTCGCCGAAGGTCTTGAGGCCTTCCATCGGCTTGAGCTTGAGGATGACCATCGAGATGATCGCGGCGAACAGGATCGCGGTGCCGGTGGCCGACAGGAAATCGAACTTGTAGATCGCGTCATACGGCTTGTCGCTCGACACGATGGGCACGGTCTTGATGACCAGGTTGTGCAGATGGGGCACTTCGAACTTGACGATCCAGTGCTCGAACGCACCGCCCTTGTCGAACATGGCCTTGAACGGCTTCAGGCTCCAGATCGTGACCAGCGCGGTCAGGATCACGAACGGCGACCAGGCCTTGAAGATCTGGCCCGCCGAGTAGCCCGAGGGCTTGCCCTTGCCGCCGCCCACCGAGGTGATGCCGGCACCGGCCACGGCCGAGGCGCCGACGCCGCCGGCGGTGGCGAAGCGGAAGGTCTCCTTCGGATGCCAGACCTTCAGGAACACGGTCAGGCAGATCAGGCTGACCAGCGCCGAGGTGATGTCCGGCAGTTCGGGGCCGACATAGCTGGCGGTGAAGAACTGGGTCACGGCGAAGCTGCCACCGGCCACCAGCACGGCGGGCCAGGTGTCCTTCACGCCCTTCAGGCCGTTCATCATGAACACCAGCCAGAACGGCACGAACAGCGACAGCAGCGGCAGCTGATGGCCGGCCATCTTGCCGATCAGGAAGGGGTCGATGCCCGTGACCTTGCCGGCCACGAGAATGGGAATGCCCATCGCGCCGAAGGCCACCGGCGCCGTGTTGGCGATCAGGCAGAGCCCGGCCGCGTACAGCGGGTTGAAGCCCAGGCCCACCAGCAGCGCCGCCGTGATGGCGACCGGCGCGCCGAAGCCCGCCGCGCCTTCCAGGAAGGCACCGAACGAGAAGCCGACCAGCAGCATTTGCAGGCGCTGGTCGTCGGTGATCGACAGGATCGACGCGCGAATGATGTCGAACTGGCCGGTCTTGACCGTCACCTTGTAGAGGAATACCGAGCACACGATGATCCAGGCGATCGGCCAGATGCCGTACATGAAGCCGTAGCCGGCGGCAGCAAAGGCCATGTCGGCCGGCATGCCGTAGGCAAAGATGGCGATGGCGAGCGACAGCGCCACGGTGATGGTGCCGGCGATGTGGCCCTTCATGCGCAGCACGGCCAGCGCGACGAAGAAGAACACGACGGGGATGACCGCAACGAGGGCTGACAGCGTCAGGCTCCCGAGCGGTAAGTAGGTCTGGGTCCAGGTGGGCATGGGTTCGATCTCCTGCGTGCGGCCGTCGAAACGCGGCCGCTGTGCATCAAGGGTTGGCGGGATGGGTCAGTGGGAGGCGGGTTGCGCGCAGTCGTCGAGGAGCGCTTCGAGGCTGCGATACGGAATGCCGGCATGCGACGCGAGGCCGATCTGGCAGGTGCGGCTGGCCGACATGCCGCTCGCGCATCCGGCCGGCAGGGCAGGCTTGAGGCGACGCAGGCTGTTGGCATTGAGTTCGGGCAGGCTGAAGCCCTTGTCGCCGGCAAAGCCGCAGCAGGCGATGTCGGGCACGGTGACTTCGGCCGAGCACTTTTTGGCCAGCGCGACCAGCTTGGCGCCGCTGCCGGCGCGCGCGGTGCTGCACGGGATGTGGACGGCGAGCGTGCCGGGCTTGGGCGTGATGGCGAGGCGCGGCGCGATGCGGTCGGCCATGAAGCTCACCGCGTCATGCAGTTGCAGCCGGGCGTCGAGCTTGCCGGCGCGTTGCGCCTCGATCAGGCGCAGCGCGCAGGGCGCGTTGTCGAGATAGACCGGGATGCGGCCTTCGTCGCTGGCGGCAAGCAGGGCGGCGCCGGTGCGCGCGAGTGCGTGATCGGCGGCGGCCGTGGCGCCCTTGCTCTCGAACGGCTGGCCGCAGCACAGGCTCTTGCGCTCGGCCACATGCAGCGGCGCGAAGCCGGCCTTGGCGAACAGGCTGAAGGTGGAATCGGCAAGGTTGTCGCCGCCCTCGGCGCTCTCGGCAAACGCGCGGTTGACGCAGCTGCCAAAGAACACCACCGGATCGGGCTTGCGCGCCGCGGCAGTGCCGCCGGCGTTGAATTGCAGCGGCCCGACCGGCGCGTCCGGTCCGGCGCTGGCGGCGCCCGGCGTGGCCGACGGCGCCACCGGCAGCAGCGGAAACACCCGATGCGCGGCGCGGTTGATGGCGGTCGTCGCATCCTTGCCGATCAGCCCGCGCGCGAGCTTGAGCGCGCCGAGTCCGGCGCGCGCGCCGCTCACCACCGCGCCCAGATTGGCCTCGACCTTGTCGGCGATGCCGGCGTGCTTGGCCGGGCCGCGCAGCTTCTTCACCAGATCGCCGGTGTTGATGCCGACCGGGCAGCGCGTGGCGCACATGCCGGTCGCGGCGCAGGTGTCGAGGCCGGCCCACTGGTAATCGGCTTCGAGCGTGGCGAGCAGGCCGGCATCGCTGCCGTCGCGGCGCAATTGCTGAATGCGGCGCCAGGTCACGATGCGCTGGCGCGGCGTCAGCGACAGGCCGTTGCTCGGGCAGGCCGGCTCGCAGAAGCCGCATTCGATGCAGCGGTCGACCAGCGCATCCGCCGCCGGCATCTGCTTGAGATGTTCGAGATGGATGTTGGCGTTGGCGCTGATGATGACGTCGGGATTGAGCAGGCCGCGCGGATCGAAGATGCGCTTGATCTCGCACATCACGGCGTAGGCCTCGTCGCCCCATTCGAGCTTGACGAAGGGCGCGACATTGCGGCCCGTGCCGTGCTCGGCCTTGAGCGAGCCGCCGAATTCCACCGCGACCAGCTCGCCGACCGCGTCCATGAAATCGCTGTAGCGCTTGACCTCGGCCGGGCTCTCGAAGCCGGGCGCGAACACGAAGTGCAGATTGCCTTCGAGCGCATGGCCGAAGATCAGCGCCTCGTCATAGCGGTAGCGGTCGAACAGCTCGGTCAGGCGCAGCACGCCTTCGGCCAGCTTCTCGACCGGGAAGGCCACGTCCTCGATGACGCAGGTCGTGCCCACCGGCCGCACCGCGCCCACCGCCGGGAACAGCCCCTTGCGCACCGCCCAGTAGGTTTCGCCGACGACCGGGTCGGTCGAGAAGCCGCTGTTGGCGCGCGGCGTGAAAGCCGCGACCGTGGCATCGACGGCGGCGCAGCGCGCGGCCAGCAAAGAGGCATCGGCGCCACGGGTTTCGATCAGCAGCGCGGCGGCGTTCGGCGCCTGCTCGCGGTAGAGGAATTCGGGCAGGCCCTTCTTGCTCTGCACCGCCAGGATCGAGCGGCGGTCGACCAGCTCGACCGCATCGACCGCACCGCCGTCCTTCAGCGCGGTCACGGCGCGGCAGCAATCCTCGAGCTCGTCGAACAGCACCAGGCAGCTGGCCTTGTGCGGATGGTCGGGCACGGTGTTGTAGGTGATGCCCGAGATGAAGCCGAGCGTGCCTTCCGAGCCGATCATCAGATGGGCCAGCATCTCGACCGGATCGGCGAAGTCGATCAGCGCGTTGATGCCGTAGCCGGTGGTGTTCTTGAGCCGGTACTTGCGCCGCACCTTGGCCTCCAGCTCGGCATTGCCGCGGATGAAGGCCGACAGCGATTCGAGCTGGCGCAGCAGTTCGCCATGCGAGCCACGGAAGGTGGCGACGCTGGCGGCATCGCCGGTATCGAGCAGCGTGCCGTCGGCCAGCATCACGCGCAGCGAGGCCAGCGTGTGATAGCCGTTCTGCGCCGTGCCGCAGCACATGCCCGAGCTGTTGTTGGCGGCCATGCCGCCGATCTTGGCCGTCGCGATCGACGCCGGATCCGGTCCGATCTTGCGCACGAAGCGGCGCAGCGCGTCGTTGGCATGCTGGCCGATCACGCCCGGTTGCAAGCGGATGCGCAGGCCGTCGTCGAGCACCTCGATGCCGGTCCAGCCGTCGCCGATCACCACCAGCACCGAATCGCTCACCGCCTGGCCCGACAGGCTGGTACCCGCCGCGCGGAAGGTCACGGCCACGCCGTGCTCATGCGCGAGCGCCAGGATCGCGCCGACCTCGGCCTCGTTGGCCGGATAGGCCACGATCTGCGGCACGAGGCGATAGAAGCTCGCGTCGGTGCCGTAGGCGAGGGTGCGCGTCGGATCGGTGATGAGCCGGGCGCGCGGCATGCGCTGCTCGAGTGCGGCGAGAAAGGCCTGATGCTGTGGCGACATGGATCGTGGTCGAGGTTTGTCGTTCTGTCTTTTGGGCCGAGCAAGGCCCTGCGGCCGAGCCGCATGGGTCTTGCGTGTGGGGGCAGGTCTCTTCGGCTCGGGCCGGTCAGTGCTTGCCGGCCGCGCGTTCGCGCATCAGGTCGTGCAGCGATTTCTTCGCGGGCGTGAGCGGAATGCGGTGGATGGTCCAGCCGAGCTGCTGCTTCGGCGCGAGGGCGCGGAAGCGCGTCGCGAGCCACGAGTAGGCGCGATAGCGCAGCGCGCCCGCGTGCACGAAGCGCCACATCCGCCACGCGAGGCTGATGGTCGCGTTGTGCGCCGCGCCCTGGCCGCGCAGCGCATGCGCCACGGTCTGCTCGGGATTGCGCGTGGCTTCCTCGCGCAGGCGCATCAGCATTTCGGGGATGGGAATCTTCACCGGGCAGACCTCGCCGCAGGCGCCGCACAGGCTGCTCGCGGTCGGCAGGTCTTTCGTGTTCTCAAGCCCCAGCAGGTGCGGCGAGATGATCGAGCCGATCGGGCCCGGATAGGTCGTGCCGTAGGCATGGCCGCCCACGCGGGCGTAGACCGGGCAGTGGTTCATGCAGGCGCCGCAGCGGATGCATTGCAGCGTCTTGCGCAGCTGGGCGTCGGCATAGGCCTGACTGCGGCCGTTGTCGAGCAGCACCAGATGCACTTCGCGCGGGCCGTCCATCTCGCCGGGCCGGCGCGGGCTGCTGATCATGTTGAAGTAGGTCGTCACCGGCTGGCCGGTGGCCGAACGCGGCAGCAGCGAGTACAGCGGCGGGATGTCGCTGAAGTGCTCGACCACCTTCTCGATGCCGGTGATCGCGATGTGCATGTCGGGCACGGTGGTGCACATGCGGCCGTTGCCTTCGTTCTCGACGAGGCAGAGCGTGCCGGTCTCGGCCACCGCAAAGTTGACGCCCGAGATGCCCACGTCGGCCTGCACGTAGAGGTCGCGGATCGCGTGGCGGCCGATGTGGATCAGCTGATCCACGTCTTCGGTATAGGGCGTGTCGGGCAGGCGCTCGTGAAAGAGGCGCGCGATCTGCACCTTGGTCTTGTGGATCGCCGGCATGACGATGTGGCTCGGCTTCTCGCCCGCGAGCTGGACGATGTATTCGCCCATGTCGCTCTCGATCGCCACGATGCCGTGGTGTTCCAGGTGATGGTTCAGCTCGGTTTCCTCGCTGACCATCGACTTGCCCTTCACCGCCAGCGTGCCGCCGCGCGCCGCGATCAGGCCCTGGATGATGCCGTTGGCTTCCTCGGGCGTCTCGGCCCAGTGCACCTTCACGCCGTTGGCGGTGAGCTTGGCTTCGAGCGTTTCGAGCAGCGTCGGCAGCTTGCTCAGGCAGCGCTGGCGTACCTGCTCGCCGAGCGTGCGCAGGGCTTCCAGCTCGGCGGCGTCGGGGAACTGGGCCGCGCGCTTCGACATGAGGAAGTCCATCGCGCCACGGAAGCTGCGACGCAGGCTGGCGTCGTCGAGCGCGTCGTGGGCGCGCGCCTTGAACTTGCGCGACGGCATGAAATCGAGCGGCTGGGGCTCGGGCACGCCGGCCGGGCGCGCGGCGTGGTCGGCGCCATGCGTGGGCAGAAAGTGGCCGGCCTTGGCCTTGAGATCGACGGCTTGCACGGGTGCGTTCACAGGCTGTTCTCCAGCGCGGCGATGTCGAGGTTGTCGGGCACGACCAGCAGCAGCACCAGCTCGCGCGGGCCGTGGGCGCCGTAGGCCAGCGTCTGCTGGATGTCGCTGGTCTTGGACGGGCCGGAGATCAGCAGCGCATTGGTCGGCATGCCGCTCGCGGCCCAGCCTTCGCGCGTGACCGCCTCGTGGAAGTTGGCGTAGAGCTTTGCGCCATCGGCCAGCGCGAAATGCACCGGCGGCACCAGGCTTTGGGTGCGCGGCTCGGCGGCGTCGGGCCAGAGGATGAGGCTGCCGGTCTCGGCAATGCCGGCGCGCGTGGTCGTGAAGCCGGCATCGACGGTGTGGAACAGCTCGGCCTTCCACTGCTCGATGGGGCGGTCGTAGCCGAGCAGACGGGGCGCGGCGGGCAGGGTACTCACGGCCTCGGCGGCGCGCGCGCCGTGCGGCGTGCTCTGGGCAAGCAAGAGGCTGCGGATGCCCTTGGCCTGCACCACCTCGGCCAGCTTGGCCGGCCAGCTCGCTTCGCGCACCAGGTAGAGCTCGGTATGCACTGCCCGCATCGCGCGCACGAAGCGCAGCAGCTTTTCCTCGGCCGACCAGCCGGGCGTGGCGACGGCGTAATAGCCGGCCACGTCGCCGCTGGCGGCGGCGGCCGTCCAGTGCGCGGCGAGGTGATGCGGATCGCGCGTGATGTGGGCGGCGGCGCTGTGGCCCACGGCCGGGGTCGCGGCGTCGGCGGCGGTCTCGGCCACCGCGGCGCGCAGCTTGCCGAGGATGCGGTCGCGTGCGGTCACGGCGCTGCCGTGGCCCGGGGCGCCATGCCCGGCGCTGTCGCCGTGGCTGCTGGATGCGGGATGCGCGCTCATTTCTTCCCTCCGGTGCGTTCCAGCAGAAAGCTCGCGATGTGCCGGCCCTTGAACTTGCGGCCGTCCTTGGCGAACTTGCCGTTGATGTTGAGCAGGCAGCCGCCGTCGGCGGTGATGAACTCGTCGGCGCCGGTGCCGGCCAGCGCGGCCGTCTTGTCGGCCACCATCGCGCCGGAAATGTCCGGATGCTTGATCGAGAAGGTGCCGCCGAAGCCGCAGCATTCCGATTCATGGTCGTGCACCACGCGCTGCACATTGGTCAGGCCATCCACCAGCGCCCAGCCGTTGGTGTGCACATTCATCTCGCGCCGCGCCGAGCAGGAGGTGTGCACCGCCACCTTCACCGGCTTGCCCTGGTCCTGCCACTGCACCTTGAGCACGTTGCGCAGGAAGTCGGTCAGCTCGACCACGCGCTCGGCGATGGCCTTGGCGCGCGCCTCGTCGGGCGTGCCCTCGAACAGCGTCGGCCAGTGGTGTTTCATCATCCCGCCGCACGAACCCGAGGGCACGACGATCGGCCAGGGCTGGTCGAACAGCCCCAGCTGCTGGCGCGCCACCACGCGCGCCTCGTCGGGCAGGCCGCTGGTGTAGGCCGGCTGGCCGCAGCAGCTCTGGCCTTGCGGGTAGTGAACGCGCAGACCTTCGCGCTCAAGCAGCGTGATCGCATCCAGGCCGGCCTCGGGCAGGAACATGTCCAGCAGGCAGGTCGAGAACAGATACACGTCGCGCGGTCGCGCGGCAGCTGCGGTCATGAGGCTTTCCTGACGGTGACGGCGGCGGCGAAAACGCGGCGCCGGGCGCCTGCAAATTCACTGGAATCGCTGTCTGGTTAATTGGTCAAACCAATATAAGACTGACAGGCGACGAATTTAGGCAAGCACGCCGGCTCGGTCAACCGCATATTTCTCGGGGAAAACCCGATTGATTGCCGTGATGTGCAATTGGTCCGACCGGCTGGACGCAGGCTGATGTGCAGTCCGCATGCCTTGGGCTATCTTGGTATGACCAATCCAGAAATTGCCCCAACGGAGTTCCCCGCATGTCCGAGACCTCCCCGCCGATGCGGCGGCTCAACGTCACCAAGCTGTCGGACCAGATCGTGGTCCAGCTCGAAACCATGATCGTCGAGGGTTCGTTCAAGCCCGGCGACCGGCTGCCGCCCGAGCGCACGCTGGCCGAGCAGCTGGGCGTGTCGCGGCCGTCGCTGCGCGAAGCCATCCAGAAGCTGGCGGCGCGCGGCCTGCTGGCCAGCCGCCAGGGCGGCGGCACCTATGTGACCGACCAGCTCGACAGCGGCTTTGCCGACCCGTGGCAGGAAATGATCGGCAAGCATCCCGAGCTGCACCGCGACGTGCTGGAGTTCCGCCGCATGCTCGAAGGCACGGTGGCCGAGCTGGCCGCCGCGCGCGCCACCGACGCCGACCGCGAGCGCATCGGCCGCATCTTTGGCCAGATCGAGGCGTCGTACAGCAACGTGGCGGTCACGTCGAAGTTCGACGTGCAGTTCCATCAGGCCATCGCCGACGCGGCGCACAACGCGCTCTTCACCCACCTGAGTTCGAGCCTGCTGAGCATGTTGCAGACGCATATCCACGACAACGTGGCGAACCTGTTTCAGGTCGGGCCGGTGGCCGAGCAGCTGCTCGACCAGCACCGCGCGATCTGGATCGCGGTGCGCGATCGCGATGCCAAGGCGGCGCGCAAGGCGGCCGAGGCGCATATCGATTTTGTGGATGTGACGCTGAGCAGTTTGCGCGAGGAGGAGGTGCGCAAGCAGCGGGCGTTGCGGCGGACGGGGGGCTAGGGCTGAAGACCGCAGTCTTGCGGGGCGAGTTGGTCGAACTTGCTGCCCAGCGCAAGCAGCGTTGTTTCCGAGAAATCGTGATTGCCAATGCCGGTGAGGCTGAAGGGTTTGCCGCTCAGTTTTCCGCCCTCGGCCAAGGGCGACTAATAGCGGTCGTGCATATTGCGTAGCCGACCCCGGACGAAACCGGTTTGCTTGATTTCGAGTGAATTGCTCGCAATGTTGTCGCGCGCGTAGTCGTCGATGAATTCAGTGCTGCGGAAACTCCGAATATTTTTGTCTCTGTTCTTGAAAAGCGAACCGCTGAAACCTGTATGGATCGTGTACTGGGCTATGACGGTCCGGTGGCTCAGGAATTGGACGGCTCGGATGTCAGTAAATTTGCTGGCTTGGTCATTTCAAACTCTGGTGTTTATTTGGCAGGTTTAAGAATCTTTTCAGCAAAATCGTGAGTTTGACCTCTTTGGCCGACAAATCCTGGGAAGGTAACCCCGTCATTTCTAGTGTGCCTGAATGCCGGGCAAGCTGTGTCCGCTGCTTCGAGCTAAGGCGATCGTGGACTGCCTTGATAGCCTTGACCGGGATCGACCATATAACCAATCCGCTCTGCCATGACCTCGTTGGTTTGTAGATCGATGACTTTGAGAGAGCTGCCGGCAATCCAGTATTCGCGCTCCTCATGAGTGGAGATATCGTCGAAGGTCAGGCCATACCGGGGAGCCGGACCTGTGGCGGGCTCTCGACTGAGTATGAATTGGTAGATATTCAAATCATAGTTTGGATCACGCTGAAGTTCGTGTTGAACTCCTGGCGCATTGATGTCGGCTTTCCGCACCGCTTTTCTTGCGGCCGTATATCGATAACGCACCCCATCCTTTGGATCAATGGTTTCCACATAGTGATAACCCAGGAGTTGCGTGACTCCCGGGGTCGGAGGCGGGGGTTCTTTTCCATCTCTGTTGCCATTGTGAAGAAGGACCTTGATATATCCGTCCCCGCCAACATCACTGCCGTAGGGATCGTCGAGATCGAACTGACGATTTAAATTTTCTTTATCGGCCCGCACCTTCAGCAATTAAATGCTTTCCACGTTATCGGCCGTGCGATAGATAAACAGTCCCGATTTCTTGCACCGCTCCTGCCACATCGCCAATGCCGTTTCGGAGCGCAGGCGCGCCTGCATATCAACCTTGGGTGCCGAGCAGCCGGTCAGCGCCGCAGAAGCCATCGATCAAGTCAGGCAATGGGCCAGTACGATCGAAATTTTTCTGTGCATTGCAGTCTTTTGTGATGGGAATGGGGCGGTGTTTGCTGAAATTATTTCGGAGAATTGCTTGCATTGGTGGCGTAGAGCGCGGCGCATCGCGCGGCACCTGTGCTCCGGCGGCGGCCGGAGCGGCCAGCTCTTGCGTCAGCTCCACTTGCGCGCCGCGCGCCGTTTCAGCCTCGCCGTCGCTTGGAAATGATCTTCACAACCTTGCAGTTGCCATTTATTGAACCTGCAACCTATTGATCGATATGGAGTGGCACACATGATGGAAGCGGTTTTGAAGGCATTCTCCAGTTTGATAATCTCAATGCCGGTCGCAGCGATCACACCGCTTGATTGTGGTCTGAGTTGATTAAATAGCCATCCAGTGCCGTAGGCTTGAAGTTGCTCAGTTTCATCCCGGCGAGTGCGACTCGTTCCTCGGGGTGTAATTGACGGTAGTGCTCTTGTCCTGACATCCCTGCACCTTACCGAAAGGGCGGGTTGCAGTTCGGATTGAAGAACTGCCCGGCAATATATCTTTTTGGGGGGGCACATCGATATTTTATGCTGCGAAAAATGAGGCGTTGAGATTATCGTGCATATTACGTCTCCGCTGAAATGGAAATTTTTAACTGGTATGGCATTATCCAGCTATTTTTTCTACTAATAATGCTGTACTTGCTGCTCCTCCTTTGCTGGCAAGCATTGCCTCGCGCAGAATCTCGGTGAATTGATGGAGTCGTGAAAATTCATCTCTAGGTTCGATTCTGAAAATAGTCCACTCCTCGCTGAGGTCCATTCCATTTTCCAGTCTTTTGGCAACCCTGGATTTCAAATCGTTCGTCATTGCGACGAGATACGTCGTGCTGTTAATAAAGAAATGAAATTCATGGTCTATTTCATCTGGATGCGGGGCGGGTTCGGGCCCGGCATTGGAGTGCCAGACCTCCCTCAGATAAATCTTCCGATCATCATCAATCACCCAATATGTGTCAGGGTGCAGTACACCCCTAGGTTTTGAAGATTCAATGCGCTCAAGCTGATAAAAAGAGCGGTCTTGTTCCGAAATCTTGCGATTAATGAACGCCATTTTTAACTCCAGCCATTTTCAAAGGTTCGATGCTTGCGTACTCTCTAATTTGCCATTGGACGCCAGGGTGCGCATCAGTAATTTGTTATGCAGTCCGGCGCATCTGCAAATTCGTCGACAATAGCAAAAATTCGACAAGCGTCGCGGCTTTTGTCATTGAATTTGGATTTTTTAACTCATTAATTGCTATGCCGGTCGCCGCTGAGTCATTTATTGCTTGCTATAAAAAGCGGTAGTCCCACCATGTGTCAATACATCGAGTTGCGCGATGAGTGCACTGAGACCATCAGTTGTACTGATAGCACCCGGTAATATATTTGCTTCCGCAGCGGCAAAAGCCGTTTATATCTCACTTTTGGAATTTAAAATTTGAAGGAAACTGTGAAATCTGGATGTAATTTTTTATATATGCGCCGTCACCCCTGACAATTAAGGCGGCCTTCAAAGTTTTAATAACTTCGTCGTGCGGCATTTCAAATGGGTGATTGGGAGAGTATGAAATGATTTTCTCCCAGACATAATCATGGACCGTTCCTTCTATGTAGGATCTAAAATTACTGGCGGGCATCATTTCAAAGACCAGCTTTTCCCCCTTGATTCTTAAGATCACGGTTTCAGACCAATCCCCTTCAGCCCTAACCTGCCAGTGCTTCCCTCGTATCCACAGGGCAATATCTCGCTCGCGATCAACGACCCAGTTTGTAACGTTTATACCCTCATTTTGACGATCGTTTTCGTCTAGCCATTCGGTCACAAAAGCCATCATCCATCTCCGAATTAAAATACCAACCAACGGGGTTGCGCGTGTGATCCGACTCGGATTCCATTTTTTTTTGAGGGCGCCAATTCGATATTCCGAAGGGCGCGGCGTCAAGCCTCAGGCGCTCCGATAATTCGTCGCTCAACCCGCAGCCTCATCGAATTCGTCAGTAATAGCCAAATACCACGAGTGTCATTACCGTCGCAGGCATAGAAGTCATCATTAATAAGACCTGCGAGGATGTTGTTGCCCCAGGCCGTCGTCATTGGCCTTGCCGAACAGGAAATCGACGTTGTCGTTTAGGTGGGGCGTGGCGTGTCGGATCGCTGGCGGGCCATGTCGCCGCAGTCCAAATGGAGGCCGAACTGGCAGTCCTGCCAGCCGCGCAGATAGATCGTGTTCTGTCGCTCACCCCGGAATCTCCGGCTCGACCAGATCGGCGAGTTGCAGCAGCGATTCCTGCCAGCCGAGGTAGCACAGCTCGACCGGGATGATTTCCGGAATGCCTTCCTGGACGATGCTCACGTCGGTGCCGCACAGCACCGGCCTGAGCTGCACGCGAACCAGCATTTCGCCGGGCATGTTCGGGTCGTCGAAGGTGTCCGAATAGCGGATCAGCTCGAACGGCACTAGTTCCAGATAAGTGCCGCCAAACGCATTGCCGTTGCCGCTGCCGAAGTTGGTGAACGACATCCGGAAGCTGCCGCCGACCTGCGCGTCGAAGTGGTGGACCTTGCAGACGAAGCCATGCGGCGGCAGCCATTTGGCCAGCGCATCGGGGTCGAGGAAGGCGCGGTAGATGCGTTCGGGCGGGGCGCGCAGGACGCGGTGCAGGCTGACGGTTCCGGTGGGCATGGCGGTCTTTCCTCGAAGGTTGCTGGAGCGCGATCGCGGCGCGGCCTGCGGATGCCGCGCCCGGCAATCATCGCTTTCACCGCGCCGGCCGCACTGCGTCGGGCGATGCGCGGTCGGCGCTCGCCCGACGCCGGCTCAAGGTCGCGTCGGCAGTGGCGAGAACTCCGCCGGCAGCCATGCATAGGCCTTGCCTTCCACTCGCACATGGCCGAGCCCGGGAAAGGGCAGATGCGCGCCGGCGACCCACCAGCCGTGGCGGGCGGCGTCGGCCATGAGCGCGCGGCGCGAGACGATGGCCCGGGCGCGGTCCACATCCACCTCGTAGGACGCTTCGGGCGCCGCGAACTGCACCGCGTGGTAGTGGACGACATCGCCCCAGATCAGCAGCTTGGCGTCGGCGCCGCCATCGATGAGGAAGGAGCTGTGGCCCGGGGTGTGGCCGGGCGAGGGCAGGAGCGACACGCCGTCGGGCAGCGGGTCGCCGGCGCCAAACAGACGCAGCCGGCCGGCCGCCGCATAGGGCGCGAGCATCTTGCGGGCGAGCGGAAACAGGAAGCGCAAGCCTTCGGGCATGCGCGCTTCGGCGGCGGCGTCGCGCACGAAGTCGTCGTCGGCGCGCGCGATCCAGAGCGTGGCGTTCGGGAAGGCCATCGCGCCGGCGTCGTCGGCGACGCCGCAGAGATGGTCGGGATGGGCATGGGTGATCAGGATCGTGTCGACCTGCTCGGGTCGGTAGCCCGCGAGCCGCAGGTTCTCCATCACATGGCCGAGCCCGCCGCCAAAGCAACGGGCCGTGCCGGCGTCGACGAGCAGCAGCTGCCCGGCGCGTTCGACGAGATAGGCGTTGACGGCGGTCTGCATGCCCTGGGGCGTTTCGGGCACGTAGCGGTGGTCGAGCAGGCTTGCGACGCGAGCCTCGGGCAGGCCCGCGATCTGGCCGCGCGGCAGCGGCACGACGCCGTCGAACAGCGCGGTGATGCGCAGCTGGCCGAGAGGCTGGCGGTAGTAGCCGGGCACTTGCGGCAGCTCGGCGGCGTCGGGTGGCGGCGCGGCCAGCGCGGCGCTGGCGAGCAGCGCGGCGGCGAGCGCGCCGGCAAGGCGGGGAAGGAAATTGCGCAGGCGGGGCGAAACGGGCGGGATCATCGACAGGGTCCGGTGAGCGGCGGATTGCCGCGGCGCACCGATGGTCACTCCGTCGACCGCGCCGATTCGCTCAATCCGCTGCGCGAATCGCTCAGCCTGACCGGGTCGGCGGGCCGGGCCGGTGGCGCGGCATTGCCGATGGCGCCCGGCTCCAGTCCGTAGCGCGCGATGAAGCGCCGGGCAAAGCTCGCGACCGAGCGATAGCCGACCCGCGCCGCCACCGTCTTGATCGGCCAGCTGGTGGTGTACAGCAGCGTGATCGCGCAGCCGAGCCGGGCTTCGGCCACCGTGGCGCCGAGCGAGGTGCGCTCGGCGGCGAGGCGGCGGCGCAGCGTGGCGCCGCTCAGGTTGAGCGTCTGCTCGAAGTCCGGCGAACGCCATTCGCGCGCCGGCTCGGCGGCCACCAGCGCGCGGATCTGCATCGCCACGCTGGCCGGTGGCGGCAGCAGCAGCCCGGCATGGCCTTGCTCGCACAGGCGGATCAGCAGCGCGACGATCGCGAGTCGCGCAGCGCCGGTGCGGCCCAGTTCGAGCGCCTCGGCCCAGGTGCCGAGTTCCTGCGCGAAGTCGGCGGCATGGGTCGCCACTACATCGGGGCCGGCGGTGCGCGGCATCGGTCCGGCCCAGAGCAGGCGTGCCGCGGCGAGCACCTCGTCGCACAGCGCGACGAGCAGGGTGCGATAACGGCCGCTGGCGAGGTCGGGGCGATTCACCGCGTCGAGCCGGCAGCCGCGCGTCATCACGAACATGGCGCCGGGCGCCAGTTCGAGATCGACATCGGCGCTGCGCAGCGACTTGCAGCCTTCGAGCACGATGGCGAGCGTGCTGCGGTCGATGACGGTCGAGCGCACCGCATGTTCGCGGCGCGCCGTCAGGCACAGATGGGATGCGCCGCCCTGACCCTCGGCCAGGGCCACCAGGCGTGCCAGCAGCGCTGGCGTGGATGTCGGCATGTCGGCTGCGCGGCCGGCTCAGGCGCGCGCACGCGCGAGCGGATTCGGCGTCGCCTCGGCCACCTTGCGCAGCAGGTTGCGGTCGGTGTGATGGAAGGGCTCGGCCTGGCCGAGGATCTGCAACACCGTGTCCTCGTCATACGACCAGCTGCCGTCGTCGTTGATGGCGACCTTGATGCGGAACTCGGTGGTGCGGAAGGCCTGGTTGAGGAAGGGCGTCGAGCAGATGCCGTAGGTATCGAGCCCTTGCGTGGCGACCAGCTCGAACGACTTCGCGTCGGGTTCGGCGCTGCCGCTGGCCATCGCCACCAGTCCGCGCGGAATGGTCAGCGTGTGGGTCACGGTCCTGGTGGCCGGCTCCCAGAGCCAGTAGCCGACCTGCTCGTGATAGGTCTTGACCTGATCGGGCTTGGTCACATGAACGTGATAGCGCAGCGCATAGATGAGCTGCGGGCCGTTGGTCACCGGATCGACCGGTTGCAGCTCGATGCGCTCGACGAAGGCCTGCTTCTTCGGGCCTTCGGCCTTGGGCTTCACGTCGAGGCCGCGCTGGCCTTCCCAGATGCCGGCCAGCGGGCCGAGCGGGCCCAGGTTGGCGAGGGTGTTCAGGTCGTAGCCCTGCGGCTCGGTGTAGATGTCGGGGGAGGTGGCATCCATGGATCGCTTCCATCTGCGGGTTGAGGAAAGACGGCGGGACAGCGCCGGCGGCCGATTCTAGAAGTGCCCCGGGCGCCCGCGCCGGCCGGCCCCGGCCGGGGCGCCAACCCTTCCCCGGTAAACTAGCCGATTGACTCCCACAGAGGCTCACGCCTCGCCCGCCATGACGCGCGACACCGCCACTTCCGCCGCCCACGCCATCGCCACCCTTCGCGTCCTGCCCGGCCCGCTCGCACTGAGCGACTTCCGCCGCCAGCGACTGCTCGACAGCCTGCAAGCCATCGACCCCGCCATCGTCGGCGTGTCGGCGCGCTTTCTGCACTTCGTGCACGGCGTCGATCTGGGTGACGACGCCCTCGCCACGCTCGGCAAGCTGCTGACCTACGGCGTGCCCTTCGACGACAAGGCGCACGGCCACATCGACGTGGGCGCCGCGCTGGTGGTCGTGCCGCGCCTCGGCACCATCTCGCCGTGGGCCAGCAAGGCCACCGACATCGCGCGCAACTGCGGCCTGGCCGGCGTGCATCGCATCGAGCGCGGCATTGCCTACAGCTTCAAGGTGAAGGGCGGCCTGCTCGGCAAGGCCAAGCCGGCATCGGTCGAGCGACTGGTGGAGCTGGCCGACCGGCTCGCGCCGCTGCTGCACGACCGCATGACCGAGAACGTCTGCCGCCCGGGCTTCGACTACAACGCACTGTTCGCCGAGCTGCCGCCGCAGCCGCTGGAGCATGTCGACGTGCTCGCCGGCGGCCGCGCTGCGCTCGAAGCCGCCAACCGCGCCTGGGGCCTGGCGCTTGCCGCCGACGAGATCGACTACCTGCTCGACGCCTTCACCAGGGCCGGCCGCAATCCGAGCGATGTCGAGCTGTTCATGTTTGCGCAGGCCAACAGCGAGCATTGCCGCCACAAGATCTTCAACGCGAGCTGGACCATCGACGGCGAGGCGCAGGACCTGAGCCTGTTCGCGATGATCCGCAACACGCACAAGCTCAATCCGCAGGGCACGGTGGTGGCCTACGAGGACAACGCCTCGGTCATCGAGGGCTATGCCGGCGCGCGCTTCGTGCCCAACGGGCCGGCTGCGCCCTACGCGCCACGCCCGGCCACCTACCACGTCCTGATGAAGGTCGAGACGCACAACCACCCCACGGCCATCGCGCCGTTCCCGGGTGCCGCGACCGGTGCCGGCGGCGAGATCCGCGACGAAGGCGCGACCGGCCGCGGCAGCAAGCCCAAGGCCGGCCTCACCGGCTTCACCGTCGGCAATCTGCGCATCCCCGGCTTCGAGCGCGCCTGGGAAAACGCCCAGGACGTGACCGTGCCGCCCGACCTGCGCCAGGCCATCGTGAGCGAAGTGGGCAAGACCACGGTCGCCAAGGCCGGCGCGCGGCCGGTCATCTACGGCCAGCCCGAGCGCATCGCCACGCCGCTGAGCGTGATGATCGACGGCCCCATCGGCGGCGCGGCGTTCAACAACGAGTTCGGCCGGCCCAACCTCTGCGGCTACTTCCGCACCTATGAGCAGAACGTGGGCGGCGAAGTGCGCGGCTATCTCAAGCCGATCATGATCGCCGGCGGCGTCGGCATCATCGACAGCACGCTCACGCACAAGCTGCCGCTGCAACCGGGCGCGCTGTTCATCCAGCTCGGCGGGCCGGGCATGCGCATCGGCATGGGCGGCGGCGCGGCCAGCTCGATGGCGACCGGCACCAATGCGGCCGATCTCGATTTCGACTCGGTGCAGCGCGGCAATCCCGAGATCGAGCGGCGCGCGCAGGAAGTCATCGACGCCTGCTGGACGCTGGGCGCGGGCAACCCGATCCTCAGCATCCACGACGTGGGCGCGGGCGGCCTGTCCAATGCCTTCCCCGAGCTGGCGCATGGCGCTGGAGTCGGCGCCGAGTTCGATCTGCGCGCGGTGCCGCTCGAAGAGTCGGGCCTGAGCCCGCGCGAAATCTGGAGTAACGAGTCGCAGGAGCGCTATGTGCTGGCGATTGCGCCCGAGTCGCTGGCGCAGTTCCGCGCCATCGCCGAGCGCGAGCGCTGCCCGTTCGCGGTGGTGGGCGTGGCGACGGCCGAGCAACGGCTGCGCGTGGTCGATCCGCTGCATGCGGGCAGCAGCGCCGCCGCGCCGGTCGACATGGACATGAACGTGCTGCTCGGCAAGCCGCCGCGCATGCAGCGCACGGCCGAGCACAAGCTGCGCACGCCGGCGCCGCTCGACGTGATCGGCATCGACCTGAAGGAAGCCGCGCTGCGCGTGCTGCGTCTGCCGACCGTGGGCGACAAGAGCTTTCTCATCACCATCGGCGACCGCTCGGTGGGCGGCCTGACGGCGCGCGACCAGATGGTCGGTCCGTGGCAGGTGCCGGTGGCCGATTGCGCCGTGACGCTGCTGGACTACGACGGCTATTGCGGCGAGGCCATGAGCATGGGCGAGCGCACGCCGCTGGCCGTGATCGACGCGCCGGCCTCGGGCCGCATGGCCATCGGCGAGGCCATCACCAATCTGGCCGCCGCGCCGGTCGCGCGCATCGAGGACATCAAGCTGTCGGCCAACTGGATGGCGGCCTGCGGCCAGGCCGGCGAGGACGCGGCGCTGTTCGACACGGTGCGCGCCGTGGGCATGGACCTGTGTCCGGCGCTCGGCATCAGCATTCCGGTCGGCAAGGATTCGCTGTCGATGCGCACCCAGTGGACCGAGGGCGAGGAGAAGAAGCAGGTCACCTCGCCGGTGTCGCTGATCATCACGGCGTTTGCCACGCTGGCCGATGTGCGGCGCACGCTCACGCCCCAGCTGCGCACCGACGCGGGCGATACCGAGCTGATCCTCATCGACCTGGGCGCGGGCCAGAACCGCCTCGGCGGCTCGGCGCTGGCCTATGTGACGCAGCAGCTCGGCAACGACGTGCCCGATGTCGACAGCCCCGAGCGGCTGCGCGCCTTCTTCGCGGCGGTGCAGGAGCTGAATGCGCAGGGCCAGATCCTGGCCTATCACGACCGTTCCGACGGCGGCCTGTTCGCGACCGTGGCCGAGATGGCCTTCGCGGCGCGCTGCGGCGTCAGCATCAATCTCGACCTGCTCTGCATCGACCCGAGCACCGGCGGCGAATGGGGCGATGCCAAGAACTGGGCCGATCAGGTGTCGGCGCGCCGGCATGAAATGTCGATGCGCGCGCTGTTCAGCGAGGAGCTGGGCGCGGTGATCCAGATCCGCCGCGACCAGCGCACGCCGGTGATGGATGTGCTGCGCGCGCATGGGCTGGGCGCCATCAGCAACAGCATCGGCAAGCCGAACAAGACCAATCTCATCGAGTTCTACCGCGACACCAAGCAGGTGATGGGCGGCACGCGGGCGGAGTTTCAGCAGGCGTGGAACGAGGCCAGCTGGCAGATCGCCCGGCTGCGCGACAACCCGGCCTGCGCCGATGCCGAACATGAACGCATCGCCGACGACGCCGACCCCGGCCTGCATGAGCACGAGCTGTTCGACCGGGGCGAGGACATCGCCGCGCCGTTCATCGCGACCGGCGTGCGGCCCAAGGTCGCGATCCTGCGCGAGCAGGGCTGCAACAGCCATCACGAGACCGCCTATGTGATGCACCGCGCCGGCTTCGACAGCTACGACGTGCACATGAGCGACCTGATCGCCGGACGCGCTCAGCTCGCCGACTTCCAGGGCCTGATCGCGGTCGGCGGCTTCAGCTACGGCGACGTGCTGGGCGCCGGCGAGGGCTGGGCCAAGACCATCCTCTACCGGCCGCAGCTGGCCGAGCAGTTCGCGGCCTTCTTCGCGCGCGGCGACAGCTTTGGCCTGGGCGTGTGCAACGGCTGCCAGATGATGGCCAACCTCGCGCCGATCATCCCCGGCGCCGAGGCCTGGCCGCGCTTCACGCGCAACCGCAGCGAGCAGTTCGAGGCGCGCTTTGCGCTGGTCGAGGTGACGGAATCGCCGTCGGTGTTCTTCAGGGGCATGGCCGGCAGCCGCATGCCCATCGTCGTGTCGCACGGCGAGGGCTTTGCCGACTTCAGTCAGCACGGCAGCGTCGACCGCGCCATCACCGCGCTGCGCTACGTCGACAACCACGGCGCGCCGACCGAGGCCTATCCGCTCAATCCCAACGGCAGCCCGCGCGGCATCACGGCCGTCACCACGCCCGACGGGCGCTTCACGGCGATGATGCCGCACGCCGAACGGGTGTTCCGCACCGTGCTCCAGAGCTACTCGCCCGAGCGCTTCAAGCGCGACGCGGCGCGCGAGGACAGCCCGTGGATGCGCATGTTCCGCAATGCGCGCGTGTGGGTGGGGTGAGCGGCAGCGAGCAGGCGAGGGCGGCGCGACCGCCTCGGGCCGCCGAGCCGCTGGCGGCGCCGGTCTCGCGCGCCAAGCCGCCGGGCGGGCTGGTGCGCGTGGTCAACGCCTTCTTCAACACGCTGCGCGGCCTGTCGGCGGCGTGGCGCGGCGAGGCGGCGTTCCGGCAGGAGGTGCTGCTGGTCGCGGCGCTGGCCGGCTTCATCGGCTGGTGGGGCGCGAGCGCCGCGCAGTGGGTGGCCTTTGTCGCGGCCGGCGGCGCGGTGCTCGCCTTCGAGCTGGTCAACACCGCCATCGAGGCCGTGTGCGACCGCGTGACCACCGAGCGCAACGAGCTGATCCGCATCGCCAAGGACGCCGGCAGCGCGGCGGTCGGCGTGGCCATCGTCGTGCTGATGGCGGTGCTAGCGTGGATCGTCGCCGGCTGAGGCCGATCAGGCCTTCTTCACGAACTCCGACTTGAGCGACATCGCGCCCACGCCGTCGATCTTGCAATCGATGTCGTGATCGCCGTCGACCAGCCGGATGCTCTTCACCTTGGTGCCCACCTTGATGACGAGCGACGAGCCCTTGACCTTCAAGTCCTTGACGACGATGACCGAGTCGCCGTCGGCGAGCGGCGTGCCGTTGGCATCGCGCACCACGCGCGGACCGTTGGCGGCTTCGGCGGCGTCGCCGGCCTGCGGCCATTCATGGCTGCACTCGGGGCAGATGAAGAGCGCGCCGTCCTCGTAGACGAATTCGGAATTGCATTTCGGGCACTTGGGAATGCTCATGGGCTGCCTCTGGCTGTGATGGGAAAGGGCCGCGAGTGTGCCCCAGGCGGGCGCTGGATCGGCCCTTGCACGCATCGGCGTCAGCCGTCGCCACGCGCGACGTTCCCGACATTCCCCACGGCCCGACCATGCCCATCAAGTTCTACATGACGCCCGGTTCCTGCACCACCGGCATCCACATCCTGCTCGAAACCATCGGGCTGCCCTTCGAGGCCTGGATCGTCAACATCCCGGCCGGCGACAACCTCAAGCCCGAATACCTCGCCCACAACCCCAAGGGCACGATCCCGACGCTGGTGCTCGAAGACGGCAGCGCGCTGACCGAATTCCAGTCCATCGCCTACTGGCTCGCGCGCAGCTATCCGCGCCGCAAGCTCATCCCCGAAGACCCGCTGCTGGCCGCGACGGCGGTGGAAGCGATGGCCTTCGCCTGCGGCCATCTGCACGGCCAGGCCTTTGCGCGCATCTTCACGACCGACAAGTTCGCGCTCGACGAAAGCCAGTTCGAGGCCGTCAAGGCCCGTGGCCGCGAGATGGTCGAAAAGGATTTCGCGATCCTCGACGCGCAGCTGGCGGGCAAGGAATACATCGCCGGCGAGTTCTCCATCGGCGACGCGGCGATCTTCTACAACGAGTTCTGGGCCGACCGGCTCGGCATTCCGCTGCCGGCCAATGTGAAGGCGCATTACGAGCGGATACGCGCGCGGCCCATCGTGCGGGCGGTGCTGGCGGAGGAGGGCTACCGCTGAACGCCGGTCACGGCGCAGTCTTGAGCACCGCGTCGCTGGTCAGGAATTTCTCGCGCCCGAGTTCGCGGATGACGGTGTCGGTTTCGGTGGCGCGCAGCAGCAGCACAAGCCGCTGCTCGGTGCCGATGCGCAGCTCGGTATCGACCTCGACCGTGGCCTTCTTGCCGTTGGGCGACAGCGTGATCGAGCGGATCTCGTAATCGGCGTTGATGTACAGCTCCTCGCCGATCTGCTCGGAGAGCCGCCGCTTCAGTTCGAGCAGCCTGGGCAGCGACTCGCAGGCGCCGGCCTTGTCCAGGCTTTCCTCGACGCCGCCGCCGGGCGCGGGCCGGCTGGCGTGGCCGCGGAACTTGTCGTCGTACATGCGGCACAGCGCTGCGCTGTCCTCGTCGAGCATGCCCTGGCTGTAGGCACGGTAGAGCCGGTGTACGCCGGCTTCGTCGATCTTGCGGGCGGGGCCGAGTGCATAGGCGACGGTGGCGCCGAGGAGGACGAGCAGGATGGCGAAGCGCATGGCGGATGGGCGGGAGGTGGAGGGCGCGCGGATTGTGGCCCGTCCCGCGTCGGCCGGCCGCCTGATGGTTTCTGCCGCCCTGGTGCCCGGGTTCAGGCCGGATCGCTTGCGCCGAGCGCCGACGCCGTCCAGTCCCAATCCCCGCGTCCCTTGGCCACCGCCGCCGCCAGCCGCCCCTGGGCCAGCTGCGCGAGCGGCATCGCGACGCCCGCCTTGCCGGCCGCATACAGCACCAGATTCGCGTCCTTGAGCCCGAGCGACAGCTTGAAGCGCGCCGGCCGGTAGTCGTGCGCCGCGATCTGGGCGCCGTAGTTCAGGTAGATGGGCGACGGAAAGATCGACGCGCCGAGCACATCGACGAGCGTCTGGCGCGGCAGCCCGTACTGCTCGCCGAGCGCCATCGCCTCGGCCATCGCCTCGATGGCACCCATGATGAGGAAGTTGCCGCCGAGCTTGAGCACATGGGCCTGCGCCGGATCGCTGCCGAGCGGGAACACCTTCTGCCCGAGCGCCGCCAGCAGCGGCTGCACCCGGGCGCAGGCCTCGGCCGGGCCGGCGCTGAGCACCCACAGCTTTGCCGCCGCCGCCGCATCGGGCCGGCCGAACACCGGTGCCGCCACATAGGCCGCGCCGCGCTCCGCATGCAGCGCCGCCAGCGCCTGCGCGGTCTGCGGCGCGATGGTGCTCATCGACACATGGATGCCGCCGGCGCCGAGCCGCGCGCCGAAGCCGTCCGGGCCGCTGACCACGGCATGCAGCGCGGCGTCGTCGGCCAGCATGGTGAAGACGATGGCGTCGGCGCCGACCGCCTCGGCCGGCGTGGCGACCGGCAGCGCGCCGAGCGCGACCAGGTCGGCGGCCTTGTCGGGCGAGCGGTTCCAGACGCGCAGGCGGTGGCCGGCCTTGAGCAGGTTGGTGGCCATCGCATGGCCCATGGCGCCGAGGCCGATGAATCCGAGTTCCATTGAGCTGTCCTTTGCGGTTGGGTGGCGTTCAGTGCTGGGCGGCTTGCCGCAGGCTCGCTTCCAGGCGCTCCCGGGTCGCAGCGACCAGCCGCTTGAGCCCGAGTTCCTGCGTCATGCGTGCCAGCGCCGCGTCGCCGCTCGCGCCGCTGGCCAACACAGCGCCGGCCAGCGCGACCAGTTCTGCATCGCAGGTTTCCTTGATGGTGCGACTGCTGCCCTCGGGCGGGCTGCGGTAGACCGCCGGCGCGGCCGGATCGCTGTCGAGCGGCCAGAAGAATTCGCCCGTCGCCTCGGTCGTGACGCGGCAGGTCAGCCGCGCCAGCGTCACCACGCGGTCGCGGATGAGCTTGCCGGTCCGGCCCCAGCCGTGGGCAGTGCCGATGCGGCGCGCGAGCACTTCGTCGAGCACCGGCCCTTCGATGCCGACCACATGGCAAATCATCGCGGCCAGCGTGGCGTCATAGCCCGGCGCGTGAAAGGCGTCGGCATCGGGTCGGGCCACGGCGGTCGGGTCGGCCTCCTCGAATCGGCCAAAGCCGGCGAGCGGCAGAGCGTCGTTCATGCCGGCATAGGGCAGGGCGGCTGCTTCGTCGCCGGCGGGCGGCTCGACTGGAATCGGTGGCGGCGCGGTGTCGTCGGGCCTGCGCGTCGGGCTGCCGCCGTCGGGCTCGGTCGACGGCAGCGTCGGCGCCTCGGGCGCTTCGACCGGTTCGGGCAGCACGACCTCGGCCAGCGCCCGCCGCGCCTTGGCCTCTTCCAGCAAGACGCGCAGCCGCGCATCGGTGCGGTCGAGCGTGCCGACCGGATCGGTCCACCAGTCGGTCGACCAGATGCGCACGATCTCCCAGCCCAGTCCGCGCAGCACCTGCTCGCGCAGCAGGTCGCGGTCGCGCGCCGTGGCCGAGCGGTGATAGGTGGCGCCGTCGCATTCCACGCCGGCCAGATAGCGCCCCGGCGCGTCCGGATCGACGACGGCGAGGTCGATGCGGAAGCTCGATGCGCCGATTTGCGTTTGCAGCAGCCAGCCCCGGCCGGCCAGCGCCGCCGCCACCGCTTCCTCGAACGGACTTTCAAAGCCGCCGAGGCTGCCGCGCGTGGCTTCGGCCAGCGCACGCGGGCCGCGCTCGGCAAATTCCAGAAAGTGCTTGAGGTCGCGCACGCCGGCGGCCTGGGTGCGCGACAGGTCCATCTGGTCGGCGCGCAGCGTCGAGAACACGCGCAATTCCTGCCGCGCCCGGGTGATCGCCACATTGAGCCGGCGCTCGCCGCCGTCCTTGTTCATGGGGCCGAAGTTCATCGACAGCCGGCCCGCCGGGTCGGGCCCGTAGGTGATCGAGAAGTACATGAGATCGCGCTCGTCGCCCTGCACGCTTTCCAGGTTCTTGACGAACACCGGCTCCAGCTGGGTCTCGGCAAAGTGCGACTCGATGGACGGATCGCGCCGGCATTCCTCGTCGAGCAGGTCCTGGATGAGCTTCATCTGCTCGGTATTGAAGGTCACCACGCCGACGGTCAGCCCCGAGGCGCGGAAGCCCGGCGACTTGAGCCGCGCCACCAGATCGGCCACCAGCGCCTTGGCCTCGGCCTGATTGGTGCGCGCGCCGCCCTTGGCATAGCTGCCGTTCACCGCATGAAAGCTGACCGCGCGGTCGTCGGTGGCCGGGCTCGGGAAGGTGACCAGCTTGCCGTCGTAGTAGCGGTGGTTCGAGAAGGCGATCAGGTTCTCGCTGCGGCTGCGGTAGTGCCAGCTCAGGTCGAGCGTGGGCAGGTTCGCGCCCAGGCATTCGTCGAGGATGCTGTCGAGATCGCCTTCAACATCCTCGTCGTCTTCCTCGGCATCGCTGCGGCCAAAGAAGTTGCTCGGCGGCAGCTGCTTCGGGTCGCCGACCATCACCACCTGACGGCCGCGCGCCATCGCGCCGATGGCATCCCAGACCGGAATCTGCGAGGCCTCGTCGAACACCACCACGTCGAACAGCGAAGCGCTGGCGGGCAGGAATTGCGCGATCGACAGCGGGCTCATCAGCAGGCAGGGCGTGAGCCGCGACAGCGCGGTGGGGATGCCGGCCACCAGCTGACGCAGCGGAATGTGGCGCGCCTTCTTGTTCATCTCGCGGCGCAGCAATCCCCATTCGACGTTCTTGCCGATTTCATCGGGCGCCGGCAGATCGGCGCACAGCCGCGCCTTGACCCAGCTGCGCGTCAGTTCCACGAAGCGCCGGTCGAGCTGGCGGAAGTCGCCAATGCGCTTTTCATGCTCGGCCGACACGAAGCCGCGAATCACCGGCTCGTCGTCGACCACCGCATTGAGCCACCAGCGCGCATAGGCGGTCTCGAACGCCGCGCCGATGCCGTCGGGCGCGACGCTGCCGCGCTCGACCGCCTCGATCAGCGGCAGCAGGCCGAGCGCCAGCGCCGCCGCGCGCGCGCCGCGCCAGCCGCACCAGGCGCGCAGCCGGTGCTCGTTGCCGGCGATGGCGGCGCAGTGCGCTTGCAGCGCAGCCACGCCCAGCTCGGCCAGATCGCCGCGGTCGCCGTCGGCGAATCGGGCGCAGCCGGCAAAGCCGTCGAGCGCGGCGGTCAGCGCGCTGCTGGCGGTCGCCACGGTCTTGCCGGCATCGGCAATGGCGCCGGCCGGATCGAGCAGTGCATTGCCTTCGCCCAGCAGCTGCATCAGCGGCGCGGTGACGGCGCCAATGCCTTGCGGCGTGCCGGCCAGTTGCGCCACGGCCGCCGCCAGCCCGGCCTGGAACTTGAGCGCCTGCTCGACCAGCTCGACCCGGGTCGCCAGACCGTTCCAGAGCTGGCCGGTGGCGGCCGCCAGCTCGGCCAGCGCGGCGAGCTGGCGCTCGATCTCGTCGCGCTCGCGCAGCGTGGCCAGATCGGCGGAAAACACGGTGCCGAGCTCGCCGCGCGCCACCGCCGCATGCTCGCCGGCCAGCACGCCCGAGGCGGCGACCGCCCGCCGTGCGCGCTGGAACGCGAGGGCGGCATCGAACAGCTCGGGCGCGGTGGCCAGGCCATTCCAGGCACCGTCGGTCACGTTGCGCAGGCGGTCGAGCGCCTCGATTTCGGCGCGCAGGGCGGCCAGGCTGCGCAGCCGCGTCAGCTCGGCGCGCAGGGCTTCGCCGCAACGGCCGTCGGCCACCGGTTCCAGGCCGCTGTCGTCCCAGGGCTGTTCGGCGCGGGCCGCGACCAGCGCGACCTGAAGCCGCAGCGCGGCCTGCACCGCCGCCGGCTTGCTGCGCAGGCCGAGCCAGACCTCGGCCGCGAGCGGGCCCGGATCGAGCGCCGCCAGATCGGCGCGCAGCGTGCGCAGCCGCGCCAGCAGCGGCAGGTCGCGCGCCGGATCGGGCTCGCCGCCGTCGGCCATGGCGGCTTCGAGTTCGCCGCGCACCTTCTTCTTGCCCAGGCTCGACAGCGGCCAGATGGCGCTCTCGGCCTTGGCCCAGTCGCGCTGGAGCTGGCCGAGGTTGAGCCGCTCGACCGCCTCGCCGTAGCGCACCGACAGGCCGTTGCCGGTGTCGGCAATCTCGCCGAGCAGCGCCAGCCCGCGCGCCAGATCGGCGCGGGTGTCGGCCGGCCAGGGCTGGCCCAGCGCGGCGAACGCGGTCGCGCCGCGCCGCAGCAGGGCCAGCGCCTTGTCGGCATCGGCCAGCAGGGCGTCGTTCCAGGCCGGCGAGATCCGCGCATTGAGCGCCCGGTGCCGGGCCAGCAGCGCCAGTCCGTCGCGCAGCCGGTCGGCAATCGCGCGCGCATCGGTGGCCAGGGCAAAGCGCCAGTCCTGCCCGGCCGCCTGCGGCAGCAGCTGACCGAGCAGGGCCAGCGCCTGCCGTTCGCGTCGCAGCAGGGCAAAGGCGGGCAGGCCGGTCTGGCTGGCAAGGCGGGCGCCGGCCTGCTGCATGACCAGGGCCGCAGCGTCGAGCTTGCGCGCCGCGTCGATCAGCGCCTGCTGCCAGGCCGGCGACCAGTCGCCGACATCCACGCGCGCAAACGGGCCGTCGCGCAGTGCCTGCATGCCGACCGCCGTGGCATTGACGGCAAGCCGGTCGACCGCCGCGCGCAGGGCTTGCATCGCGGCCTTGTCATGCGCCTGCGGGCCGGCCCAGCGCAGTTCGGGCAGCGGCTGGCCGCTGCCGGCGACCACCCGGCCGATGGCCTCGTAAACGGTCATGCCGTTGCCGTGCACCCAATGCAGCCGCTCGACATAGCGGTTGAGTTCGGTGCGCAGCCCTTGCAGCCGCTGCGCCTCGTCGCGCCAGGCCTCGGCATTGCCGTCGCCGCGCGCGGCCCAGGCCTGCTTGAGCTGCTCCAGCACATCGAGCTTGCGGGCCTTGCTGGAATGCAGTTCGAGGCAGAACTCGCCCAGCCCCACCTCGCGCAGCCGCCGGTACACCACGTCGAGCGCGGTGATCTTTTCGGACACGAACAGCACCTTCTTGCCTTCGGCCAGGCACTGCGCGATGAGGTTGGCGATGGTCTGGCTCTTGCCGGTGCCGGGCGGGCCGATCAGCACGAAATCCTTGCCGCGCGCGGCTGCCATCACCGCCGCCAGCTGCGACGAATCGGCCGGCAGCGGGCAGAAGGTCTGCTCGGGCGAGAACTCGGCATCGAGCCGATGGCGGGCCGGAAACGCGCCGCCGCTGCCATAGCCGTCGCGCGGCGTGTCGATGAGGTGGCGCACCACCGGGCTTTCGCGCAGCTGGTCGGTGCGCTCCGACAAGTCCTTCCACATCAGGTATTTGGCAAACGAGAACATCGCCAGCGCGACTTCCTCGGTCACCTCCCAGCCCGGGATGTCGCGCACTGCCTGCGACACCGTGCGCCAGATCGCGCCGATGTCGAGCCCGGCCTCGTCCTTGGGCAGTTCGGCGCCGTCGAGCCCGGGCAGGGCGAGCTGGAAGTCCTGGCGCAGCATTTCGAGCAGCGTCGGGTTGAAGCGCGGTTCGTCGTCATGCAGCTTGAGCGTGAAGCCCGAGCGCACGCTCTTGCGGTCGAGCGTGACAGGCACCAGCACCAGCGGCGCGCGGTACTTGCGCGCCTCGCCCTTGGCCGGCTTGTCGGCCGGAATCCAGCTCAGAAAGCCGAGCGCGAGGAACAGCGTGTTCGAGCCGCCTTCCTGAAGCGTGCTGCGCGCGCTGCGGAACAGCTCGACCAGGCGGCCTTCCAGATCGCCGTCGGTCGCGTCGACGAACACTTCGCTGCGTTGCAGCAGCGCCTCGCGCGCATGGGCGCGCCGCACATCCTCATGCGAGCGGCCTTCGTGGATCTCGCGGCTGCGCGGATCGCTGCCGTCCATCAGCGCCGGGCGCGGCAGCAGGCGCAGCGCCTTGCCCTCGGCCAGCAGGTCTTCGAGTTGGCCAGGATCGGGCGCGTCGAGCGTCAGCGCCTTCTTGCCGGCCTTGAAGTTGAGCAGCGGATTGCGCATCGACAGATCGAGCAGCTTGCGCTGCCAGCGCGTGATGCGGTCGCCGGGCGTGACCGGCGCCTCGTCATCGGCGGCGGGCGCGCTGCCGACCTGCGGCGGCGCGTCGTCGATGACGCCCGGGCCGGTGACAGGCGCGTCGTCCGGCCCGCCCTGCACGCCGGCATCGGCGCTGGCCAGCGGCTTGATGCGTTGCAGCCGCGCGCGCCGGATGTCGATGACCAGCTCGAAACTCTCGTCATGCTCCTCGCCCACCTGACGCGTGCCGAGCTCGGTGGCGTGGGTAAAGGACGGCACCGGCCGGTGAGTGACGATCGTGGTCTCGAACAGCACCAGCTCGCCGAGCTTGATGCGCTTGCGCAGCGCGCTCGCATCGTCGACCACCACGGTGCTGAACTCTTCCGGCCGCAGCCACACGCCGGCAAACGCATGACCACGCGTGAACACCAGCAGCGGATGCAGGCCGGCCTGCTCGATGACCGAGCAGAACATCAGCGCCAGATCGAGGCAGGTGCCGAGCCGCGCATCGAGGATCTGCGTGATGCTGCGGACCTTCTGGCCGCTGTACTCGAAGCTGGCCGGCGGCAGCGCGTAGACCAGCCCGAGGCTGCCGACCGTATTCCAGATCGCCGAACTCAGCTCCCAGGCACGCTTCGGGCCGGCCTTGTAGCCGTCGATCGCCGGGCTGCGCCCGTTGGCGCGCAAGGCCTCGGCGGCCTGCTTGAGCAGCCGGTCCACCGACGGCTCGTTGGGCTGCACGAAGGCCGCGACGATGTCGGGCAGCTGGGCCAGCCCGCCCCACTGGTTGCGCGGCAGCAGCTCGATGGTTTGTTCATGACGCGCCAACTCGCGCGTGCCGTCGGCGGTCAACAGCAGCAGCCGCACGCTCGCCGTCTCGGCCTCGGTCAGCCGGGTGAGCAAGGCACCGTCGAGCGCGATGTCGCGGTCGGGCAGATGGCGCGTCTCGCCGGGTGCCAGCGCATCGAGATGCCAGCTGCGCGGGCGCAGAAAGGGCGGCTCGGAATCGATGCGCAGTTCGAGCGCGCGCAGCGGATCGGCGGTTTCGTTGACCACCGCCAGATCGCGCAGCAGCGGCACGGCGTTCTGGAAGTCGGCCAGGTTCAGCTTGCCGGCCAGCGCGATCTGGAGCCGGGGCGCGGCGGGCGGCGGGGCGACCGGTTCCTGGACGGCGGGTTCCTGGACTGCGGCGTCCTGCGTCGGTGCTTGCATGGGCTTGGCTTTCGGGTGCGCCTCGGCGCGAGATGACAGTTCGTCGATTGTCGCGGCGGCATGGCGCGGGCGTCGGCGAGTTTCGAGCGATGCCGCAAGTGCGCTGCGGTTTGATGCTGCATCGCCACGCACTGCATGCCATCGACGCTTTGCCCGGCGCCGGCTGTGGGTCATATTCGCCCGACCCTTCCACCAGCCCCGCCATGGACCCCGCCCGCCCGCTTGCGCCCGTCTCCGCCGCCGACCTCGACGACAGCCGCCTGCTCGCGCTGTCCGTCGATCCGGGCGCGGCCCTGCGCAGCGCGCTGCTGGCGCCGGCCGACGCTGCGCCGCGCCTGCTGCTGGGCATGCGCGGCTGCGGCAAGACGCATGCGCTGCGCCTGTGGTCCTGGCCGCTCGCCGGCCAGCGTGCGCCCGACGCCGACGGGCTCGATCTGGCGCGCGCTGACGCGATGCTGGCGGTGCATCTGCGCCTGAGCGCCTTCGACGCCCAGCGCTATCGCGCGCGCGGCGCCCAGCCGGCCGGCTGGCTCGCAGCCTTCGCGCGCCAGCTCGAATGGCGGATTGCCGAGCGCCTGCTCGGCGTGGCGATCGCCTGGCGTGCGCGCTGCGCCGGCGCCGGCTTCGACGAAGCGGTCTGGCCCGGCGGCGCCGGTCCGGCGCCGCTGCTGGCGCAGATCGTCGCCGCGCGGCGCCAGCTCGACGTGGACGCCGCGCGCGCCGCCGGCAGCCGCGCGCCCCAGCCGGCGCGGCTCGCCAGCCTCGACCTGCCGGCCCAGCGCGCCAGCCTCGACACGCCGGCGCAGCAGCACGCGAGCCCCGGCACGCCGGCCGCCGCTGACCGGCCCGGCGCGCTGCTCGCCGCCATCGGCGCGGCCTGGGCGCGCTGGCATGCCGACCTCGCCGACCTGCCGCTGATCTGCATCGTCGACGAAGCCGAGCAGCTGCCCGCCGCCCAGCTCGCCGAGCTGGTCCGGCTTGCCGGCACCGCCGCCACGCTGCGCTGGCGCATCGCCGGACGCCGCGAACTCGACGCCGAACCGGCCTTCGCCGGCTGGCCGCGCCATTGCGCCGACGACCTGCTGCGGCGCCTGCCGCACTGGCCGGTGCTGGCGCAGGCGCTGCTCGACCGCCGGCTCGCGCCCGGCGAACTGCCGCCGCTGGCCGACGGCGCCACGCCGCAAGGCGCGGTCGGGCTCGCCGCGCTCATCGACGCCAGCGCCGGCAATCCCGGCCTGCTGCTCGGCCTGTTCGACCGGCTCGCGCTCGCGGTGTGGCAGCGCGGCTTTCGGTTTGGCATGGCCGACGAGGAGAGCGGCGTCGAGGCGCCGCTGCCGGCCGCGCTCCAGGCCGAGGCGCTCGCCGCCAGCGCGCGCGATTTCTTCGAGCCGCCGGCGCTCGCGCGCAGCGATCCGCGTCATCACGACGCGCGCCGCCTGCCCGCGCCCGCCGCCCGCGATGCGCTGCGCCGGCTCGGCCTGCTGATTGCCGCGCTCGCCGGCCGCAGCGCGCCACGGCTGCAACTCGCCACCGCCGGGCTGCCGGCGGAGGCTGCCGCCAACCTCGCTGCCGCGCTCGATGCGGGTTGGCTGATCGACCTGGGCAGCGCGCGTGCCGAGCCGTCGGCCGGACCCGCCGGCGCGGCGCCGGCCGGCGCCGCCGCGTCACCGACCGCAGCCGTGCCGACGGCCGCCGCGTCGCCCCCGGCCGCGCTGTTCGACATCCCAGCGCCGCGCCAGCTGCCGCCGCGCCTGCGCGTCGCGCTGCATCCGCTGGTCGCGCTGCGGCTCGAGCTCGCCGCCGGCACCGAGGCCGCGCCGCTCGCGCTCGATGTAGCGCGGGTCGCGGCGGTGTTCGGCGCCACGCCGGCCGAGCGCTTCGCCCGCCTGCTGGCGGCGCTGGCCGCCGCGCCGCGCGATGCCGCCGATCCGCCCGGCGAGCAGGCGACGCTGTTCTAGCCGCGCAGCAGCCGCTGGGCGCGCGGCGGCAGAAAGGCCGGATTCCAGACCGCCTCGGCGCGCGGCCGGACCTTGAGCGCAAACACCTCGGCCACCTCGTCGAGCTGCTGCTGGAAATTGGCCGCCACCACGTCGCCAATGCCATTTGCGCGCGATTCGGCGGTGGCCACGTATTGCGCGGTAATGCGGAATCGCTCGATTTCGGTCGCCTCGTCGAGCAGAGGTTCGCGCTGTTTCACGAACGCCACTGCCGGCGCCGGATCGATCAGGCATTCGAGCATCGCGCGATGGGTGGCGCGCACGAATCCCGCCACCGCCTTCGGATTCTCGGAAACGATCTTGCTGCCGGCCAGGACCGCATTGCCGTAAAGCACCACGCCACTGTCGGCAAACGGCAATACCGCCAATTCGGCCGGCTTGATGCGCTGGAACAGCGACAGCGCCGAGTCGTGGAAATAGGTCGCGCCATCCACATCGCCGCGCACCACCACATTGTCGCGCGCGCTGAAATCGGTCGTGACCCATTGCAGGCTGTCGGCTGGCATGCCGAGCTTGCGCGCCGCCATCGGCCAGGCGCGTTTCGTCGATTCGACCGCCGCCGCTGCAATCCGCTTGCCGGCCAGACTCTTGAAATCGGCAATTCCGCGATCGCGCCGGCCGATGATCGCGAATGGCGCCCGGTTGTAATACTGATAGACCGCCTGCACCGTCGGCCGGCCATCGTTTTGCGCGACAAATTCCATCAGCGAACTGACATCGCCAAAACCCATGTCATAGGCGCCGCTCGCCACCCGCGTGATCGATGCCACCGAGCCGCTGCCCACGTCGAAATTCACGTCGAGCCCTTCCTCGCGGTAATAGCCCTTGCCGAGCGCCAGAAAGAACGGTGCCATCTGGCCGCTGATGCGGAAATCGAGCGTGAAACGGATCTTGCTCAGCGAGGGCTGGGCAATCACCGCCGGCGCGGCGAGCGCGGCCAGACCGCCTTGCAGCAATTTGCGACGAAGAAGCGAAGTCATTTCAGAGTCCTTTGATGTGTGCGCCATGAATGACGGGCGCGCGCCAAGCGACGGCCGAGCGCGCCCCTTGCCGACGAAACGCAGATTTCGTCGAGCGGAAAACGGAAAGGGAATGGCCCGCAGTGCGGGCCGAGGCTCAGCCGGTGATGGGTGGCATCACCGCCTGTTCATTCGCATTGCCGCGATGAATTTCCTGCTCGCCCGAGCGCGCGAGCAATTCCATCAGCTTCTTGCGAATGAGCATGCCGGGCTTGTCGCTCGGCATCGAAAACTCTACGCCGCGCCGGCGCATGTCGATGACCGCATCGGCATCGGTCGATTCGAGAATCTCCTTGTCCTCGCGCGTGATGATCTCGTCGAATTCGATCAGCATCTGCGCCGGGCAATCCTCTTCGCGGTCATTGCGAAACAGCCATTGGCACAGCTGAATATGCTCGTCGTCGATCGGCGTGAAGCAATTGATGATGATGTGCCGCACGCCCGACGGATATTCGATATCGAGCCGGCGCGAGAACGGCGTGAAATAGGCATTGCGCATGTGGCGCGTGGTCACGGCATCGGTCACGCCACTGATGCGATGGTATTTGGCCGGATTGGCCGCCGCGATGATCGTCTCGGCGCAAAAGCCGGCATCGTTTTCCACCAGCTCGTACTTGCTCGGCCTGGGCTGATCGAACACGCCAAACGTGGCCCGATGCACAAAGCTGAAATGCGAATTGTCGAAGGAGTTTTCCAGCGCACGCATCGGGCTGGTATTCCAGGTCTCGTAGAACTGGAAGATGGTGCGGAATGCCGGATCGTCGAATTCCGGCACCGGCGGAATGTCGGCAATCGGCTTGTCGAGCGCGACCCAGGCATAGCCGTATCTGGCCACGCAGCGATAGGCCGGCGTGCAATAGCCGTCCGGCACCGGCTTGCCATCTTCGAGTTGCGGAATATGGATGACGCGACCGGCGCGGTCGTAGGCCCAGCCGTGATAGCCGCATTGCAGCGCGCCCTTGAGCTTGCCTTCCGACGGGCAGAAGCCCATTGAAAGCCTTGCGGTGCGGTGGCAGCAGCGGTCCTTGAGTGCGGCGGGCTCGCCGTTTTCATCGAGGAAAAGAACGATTTTTTCGCCGAGCAGGGTGAATGGCTTGGGGCCGTCAGCCAGCTGGCTGATCGGCATGACTGCATGCCAGAACTTGCGAAAGATGGGTTGCCGGGTGGTCAGCATGAATGCCTCGCATCTTGAAGTGGGGAATCAGCCCCCGGCTGGCCGCATTGCGCGGCACAGCCTTGGGGCGCTTCAAGAGCAATTTCCGGCCGTCTCGCGGTGGGAACCGACGCGAATGCACTTGTGTTGTGCGCGGCGGTGACGGGACGGTGAACGCTTCTACTCTCTAATTTTTGAAAAGCAGTAAGCGTGCCACTTAATGCCAGATTTTTTCAAAAATAATGTTTCCTAAAATTCCAGTTATAAGGCTAAACGAAATCGAGCCAATGAATGAGAGCCAATTGATTTTTTGTTGGCGATCGCATTTTTCTTTATATTGCTCGGATTTTTTTGTGAGTAAGATATGACTTTGCTGGTGTCGTCCAGCTGTTGTTCCCACCCAGAGCATAATGCCGATGGTGAGTATTCCTGACGTTAGTGCAAAGAGTGTTGCGGTGGTGTAGAAGCTTTGCCATGTTCCATTGGCGATCATCTTTAGGATGTGATCGATTTTTTCGGGTTGTGTATTGGTGGCGATTATGTTGTTGATTTCTTTTAGTTGTTCTGTCTTGAGTGAAATGGCTTGTTGTATGCAAGTGCTTATAGATCCAATAAAAAATGCGCATCCTGAAAGCAGGGCGATTTTCCCACTGTGTCTTTGACAAAATTGCTGTAAATCGTTTTTGGGGTGAAATATATGTTCGATGTGGCCGGACAATAAGGCTTCTATATCTGCGCCCCATGTTCTGGCTGTGTGTTTAATTCTAAAGGTTGCTCCTCCTCCGCCGATAAATTTTGATAGAGGGATTACGGGTGAGTCTGATGATGAAAATAATTTAATGGCGCCTTCTAGTTTGGTTATAAACGAAATGTCAATATCTTGTTTTTCCGGAGTTGTTCTGTCTCGAAAGGTGACGAGAAATTGCCATGATAGATGCACTTGCGTTGCAATGAGTGGACGAACTTCGGAATAAGTCTGAAAATCATGGAGGCTGGTTAATAAAATTGAACTATTGTCATCATAAATAAGCCTTGCTGTGAATTGCAGCAAATGCGATTCATTTTGCTGTGCAATTCGTTGGGTAATGAGTTGATGTGTATTGGCAATATCTGTATGTTTGAGTTCAAAATGCCCGTAAAAACCTTTTGATATTGTTTGCGGTTTGCCTAATAGACTCTTGATGAAGCTACTGAAATCTTCTTGCGTGCAGGGTAATGCTACGGCATATTGCGGAGATGTCTTGCTTTGTCCGATGTATTCGTTCTTGTTCATTTCTTCTCCTGTAATATTAAATTATAAATTTTTTCTGGTGAATGCTTCGTGAATATTTTCACAAATTTCTTTTATTGAAAACGGTAATGCACTTTCTATTAAAATTTTGAACTGGTTGAGTGTGTGATTATTAAAATTTGGCATTGCAATAATAAAATTCATAAGGATATGAAGCTCTTCCGTGCGATTAGGGCTGCATTATTTAATCGCCTCAGATTTTCTAGGCTGATCGATTGATCGGTAAGGTAAACCCCGTCACCAACCCCGTCCCAGCCAGCACCAACCCGCTCCCAGCCACCGTGTGCCAACCCACCGCCTCGCCCAGAAACATCACCCCCCAAACCGTCCCGAACACCGGCACCAGAAACGTCACCGTCAGCGCCGACGCCGCGCCCACCTCGGCGACGAGCCGGAAATACAGCAGATAGGCCAGCCCGCTGCACAGCACGCCCAGCGCCGCGACGATCGCCAGCACATGCCATTCCGGCACGGCCGCCGGCAGCGGCGCCGCAAAGGCCATCGGCAGCGCGAACAGCGTCGCGGCCCACATGCTTCCGCTCGCATTCGCCACCGGTTCCACGGCGCGCGCCGTCCTGGCATAGACCGACGCAATCCCGTAGCAGCAGGCGGCGCCGAGCGAGGCGAGGATCGCCAGCCCGGCGCCCGCCGGCAGATGCAGGCTTTCCACGCCGGCGATCAGCGCCACGCCGACCACGCCGCAAGCCAGCCCGAGCAGCGTCCTCGGCGCGAGGCGGGTGCCGGTCATCGCGGTGCCGATGAGCGTGGCCCAGGTTGGCGCGGTGGCGTTGAGGATGGCGAGCAGCGCGGTCGGAATCACCTTGGCCGCCACGCCGATCAGCACGAAGGGCAGGGCGGTGTTGATGAAGCCCAGGAACACGAAATGCCGCCAGTGCGCGGCCAGCCCGAGCGGCTTGCGCTGCCAGCGCGCGACGCCCCACAGAAACAGCGCCCCGAGCGCGATGCGGCTCAACGCCAGCAGCCCCGGCCCCAGCACCGGCGCGCAGATGCGCATGAATGGAAACGACGCGCCCCAGATGGCGGACAGGCAGAGCAGGCGGACGAGGTTGGCGGTGTTCATGACGCGGCGCGGCGATTGACGGGCGCCGAGTATCTCCGGGCGGTGCGCTGCGCCGGCTGCGCTTGCAGTTTCGGGCTGTATATTTCCTCAGTACCCCAACGCCGCCGCAAAAATGTCCAGCTCCCGTCCCGCCGCCGACACCGATCCGCTCGCCACCCTCAACCCGGCCCAGCGCGAGGCGGTCGAATACGGCATCGGCGCCGCGCGCGCGCATGAACGCGCCGCGCTGCTGGTCATTGCCGGCGCCGGCTCGGGCAAGACCAACACGCTCGCGCACCGGGTCGCGCATCTGGTCGCCAACGGTGCCGACCCGCGCCGCATCCTCATGCTCACCTTCTCGCGCCGCGCCTCGGCCGAGATGACGCGCCGCGTGAGCCGGCTGCTCAGCCGTCGCCTCGGCCTGCGCAGCGATGCCGCCGAGAGCTGCCTCGACTGGGCCGGCACCTTCCACGCCATCGGCGCGCGGCTGCTGCGAGACTTCGCCGAGCGCATCGGCCTGGCGCCGACCTTCACCATCCACGACCGCGAGGACTCGGCCGATCTGCTCAATCTGGCGCGGCATGAGCTGGGGTTTTCGGCCAAGGCGCGGCGCTTTCCGACCAAGGGCAGCTGCCTCGCGATCTATTCGCGCGTGGTCAACACCACCGACGAGCTCGACGCGGTGCTGAAGGCGTCCTTCCCGTGGTGCCTGGAATGGGAGGCCGACCTGAAGAAGCTGTTCGGCGCCTACGTGGTGGCCAAGCAGGCGCAGAACATCCTCGATTACGACGATCTGCTGCTGTGGTGGGCCCAGCTGATGGAGGTGCCGGAGCTGGCCGCCGAGGTGGCGGCGCGCTTCGACCATGTGCTGGTCGACGAGTACCAGGACACCAACCGGCTCCAGGCCGCGATCCTGCTGGCGCTGCGGCCCGACGGGCGCGGGCTGACGGTGGTCGGCGACGATGCGCAGAGCATCTATTCGTTCCGCGCCGCGACGGTGCGCAACATCCTCGACTTCCCGGCGCAGTTCGCTGAAGCCGCGCGCGTGGTCACGCTCGACCGCAATTACCGCTCGACCAAGCCCATCCTCGACGCGGCCAATGCGGTCATCGGCCTCGCTGCCGAGCGCTTCACCAAGAACCTGTGGACCGAGCGCGAATCGACCGCGCGGCCGCGCATCGTCACCGTCTACGACGAGGCCGAGCAGGCGCGCTATGTGGCCGGCGCGGTGCTTGAGCGGCGCGAAACCGGCACGCCGCTCAAGCGGCAGGCGGTGCTGTTCCGCAGCTCAAGCCACAGCGCGCAACTGGAGATCGAGCTGACGCGCCGGAACATCCCGTTCGTGAAGTTCGGCGGGCTCAAGTTTCTGGAGGCGGCGCACATCAAGGATTTGCTGAGCGTGCTGCGCTGGGCCGACAACCCGCGCAACCGGCTTGCGGGCTTCCGCGTGATGCAGATGCTCGCGGGCATCGGTCCGGCGACGGCGGGCAAGGTGCTGGACGCGATGGATGCGAGCGCGACGCCGTGGCTGGCGTTCGATGTGTTCGAGCCGTCGGCAGCGGCGGCCGGCGAATGGGCCGGGCTGCGCGCGCTGATGCAGGCGCTGCGCACGCCCGCCGGCTGGCCGGCCGAAGTCGAGCAGATCCGCCGCTGGTACACGCCGCTGATGGAGCGCCGCTTCGACGACGCCGCCGTGCGCGAGACCGACCTGCTCCAGCTCGAATCCATCGCCGCCACCTATCGCAACCGCGAGCGCTTTCTGACCGAACTCACGCTCGACCCGCCCGATGCCAGCAGCGACGAATCGGGCGTGCCGCTGCGCGACGACGACTACCTGATCCTGTCCACCATCCACTCCGCCAAGGGCCAGGAATGGGAGGCGGTGCATCTGCTCAACGCGGTCGACGGCTGCCTGCCGTCCGACATGGCGACCGGCTCCGAGGCCGAGATCGAGGAGGAGCGCCGGCTGCTCTACGTCGCCATGACGCGCGCGAAGGACGCGCTGCATCTGGTCGTGCCGCAGCGTTTTCATGTGACCCAGCAGGCGCCCGGCGGCGACCGCCATGTGCTGGCGGCGCGCACGCGCTTCGTGCCGGCCGGGCTGCTCGCGCTGTTCGAGCAGGCCAGCTGGCCGCCGCCGTCGCCGCTGTCGCGTGAGGCGGCGGCGCTGGCGCGCGAAGCCGCCAGGCGCCCGGTGGTGGATGTGGCGGCGCGGCTGCGCGGCCGCTGGAGCTGAGGCCGGCTCAGGTCCAGAACGCCATGCCGCCCCAATGGAAGAAGCCGCCATAGCCCGGGTTGTGCACATTCGAGTCGACCAGAACCATGTGATAGGGCGCGTCGAGGTGATGCCAGGTCCATTTGCCGGCGCGTATCGCAGCGGCCCCGGGATTGATGCGGTCGGCCATCGAGAAATGCTGAGCCCGGCTGCCGTTCGGCGCGATCTTCACGATTCTGCCGTTGCGCGTCATGCCCGACTTGGGATTGACCGCCTGATTGACGCCGGTGGTCAGATCGACCTGCGTGCCGCCCAGAATCGGATTCTTGTTGCCGGCGCCCACATTGTTCGAGAAATCGATATTGAAATTGCCGCCCAGTGTGTAATCGAAAGGATAAGGACCGCTGCGGTCGGAGCGCATGGTCAGATTCTTCAATACCATCTGGATCGGCGCATTCACGCCTGAGTCGAATGTCTTGCCATTTCTGGCATAGGGATGATGGCGATGTTCCCTCAGCCGGCGATAACCGGGCACTCGCCCGCCACCGTCGCGCAATTTGTCGCGCCCAAAGCCGAAATGGACGGTGTCCGAATAATCGGGATCGCTGGCCTCGTCGTCGCTGGCATGAACCGATTCCTCGTCCGAGCTGCCGCCGCCGAGCGTGGCTTCTTCCGATTCGCCGTAATAGACGGCATACCGTTGCGGGTTGCCCTCGATCTGCGATTCATAGCTTTGGCGCGTCGGCCCTTCGAGATCGCCTTCGACCGGCAGGCGTGCCCTTTGCGGCTCGCCATCCACATGGCCATCGTCCTCGTCCTGGTCGACATGCCCGAAATCGACCGCCACTCGCTGGACCGGCGCGGCTCCGCCGCTGGCGCCACGCTGGCCGGCCAAGTCGCCCGATCCGACGGTGGCGAGTGCGCGGCTGCCCATCGCATCGGCCTCGGCTTCGAGCGCGCGGTCGTCGTTGACCGACGGGCCGCCCTTCATCTGCCGCGTGGGCTGAACCCGGCCCTGGGCCTGCTGCACCACATGCCAGGCCTCATGCGGCAAATGTTTTTCCTGACCCGGTGCCAGATGAATCTCGCTGCCTTGCGCATAGGCATGAGCATTGAGCTGGGCCGGCTCGGGCGAGTTGTAATGCACTTTCACGCTGTCGAGGCTGATTCCCGACATCGATTCGATTCCCGATTTGAGCTGATCGGGCAAGCCGGTGTCGTTGGCATGCCGCGATTCGGCCAATTGCGCGAGCGGTGCGCCGCCGGCATCGGCACGCGCTTGCAGGTGGCGCAATTGCATCGCCCGCGGACTGGCCTCGGCCAGCGCCATCAGGCGCAATTGCACAGCTGAATCGATGCCGGCACGGCCGGCGCCGGCCGATGGCCGCGCCGCCGCTGCAATTGCGTCAACCGGCTGCTTGGCGTGAATGGTTTCATTCATCTGGAAAATCTCCGGAGCGATTCAATGCCGTCGGCCCGTGCCATTCGCAGGCTTGGCAGATCTTGCTGCAATCGATGCTGGATTCGCATTGGCTTTGGCCAATGGGATCGGCGGGCCGGGCGGAGCCCGGTGTAACTTGCGGTTTCCACTCCAAGAGGCCCGCCATGTCCGAATCCCTCCACGCCGATCGCTACGGCATTCCGCCCAGCCTGCATGTCGATGTCTATCTCGAAGGCGAGCGCGAGTTCTGGCGCCTCGACGAACCCACGCTGGTCAGCATCGACGGCCAGCCGCTGGTGCTGCCGCCCGACCTGAGCCCGGCCAATCTGGCGCTCGGTCAGGTCATCGAGGCGGCCGACGGCGCGACCGTGGTGCTGCTGCTGCGCGACCGCGTGGCCACCGCGCCGGGCGCCGCGCCCAATGCCTATGTGGCGATCGCGCGCCGGTTTGCGCCGGGCGCGCCGCCGGTCTGCGTCTACTTTCACGACGCGCTCGATTCGGTCGATGCGGCGCTCGCCGCGACGCTCTGACGCCGGCGCGCGCCTGCCATGAACGCCGCCAGCCTGCTGGTCGGCACCGCGTCCTGGGCCGCGCCCGGGCTGATCGCCACCGGCCGCTTCTATCCGCCCGGCTGCGACAGCGCCGAGGCGCGGCTTGCGCATTACGCCTCGGTGTTTCCGCTGGTCGAGGTGGATGCGAGCTGGTATGCGCTGCCCACGCCGGCCCGGACCGAGCGCTGGCGCGACCGCACGCCGGCCGGTTTCATCTTCAATTTCAAGGCCTTCCGGCTGTTTACCGGCCATGCGACCGCGCCCGAGGCGCTGCCGGCCGATCTGCGCGCGGAGCTGGGCGCGGCGCCCGGCACGCGGCTCGGCTATCGCGATGTGCCGGCAGCGATCCGCGCCGAGTTGTGGCGCCGGCAGGCGCTGGCGCTGGCGCCGCTGGCGGCGGCCGGCAAGCTCGGCGCGCTGCTGTTCCAGTTCGGGCCGCAGCTGCACGGCGATGCGCGCGGCCGGGCCCATGTGCAGCACTGCCTGCAAAGCCTGCATGAGCACTGGCCCACCGCCGCGCCGCCGGCGACGGTCCAGCCCGGCCTGTTCGACGCGCCGCCCGCCGCGCCCGCCGGCGCCGCGCCGATCCCGCCCATGGCGGTCGAATTCCGCGACCGCAGCTGGTTCGCCGATGGCCGCAGCGCCGCCGCCACGCTCGACTTCGAGCGCGAGCTGGGGCTGGTCAATGTGGTGGTCGACGGGCCGCAAGGCCACCGCAACACCGTGCCCGCCGTGTGGGAAGTGACCCGGCCCGAGCTGGCCATGCTGCGGCTGCACGGCCGCAACGAGGCGGCCTGGGCCAACACGGCCGCCGCCAGCTCCGGCGCGCGCTTCGACTATCGGTATTCGCCGGCCGAACTGGCCGAGCTGGCCGACCGCGCCCGGCTGCTCGCGCTCGATGCGAAGCGCACGCATGTGGTGTTCAACACCAATCGCGAGGACCAGGGGCCGCGCAATGCGCTCGGCTTTGCGCAGGCGCTGGCCGGCTGAGGCCGGCGTCATTCGCTCAGCGCCTTCCAGCCCTCGTTGGCGACCAGTTCGACCAGGCGGGCGTGGATGGCCTTCAGCAGCGGCACGGCGGCCAGCTGGGCCGCGACCGCAAGCATGTATGCGGTGTCTGCATCACCGGTTGGTTCTTCATTCTTCCTCTTGGCGTTGAGGGCGCGCAGCGCCAAGCCGGTGCGCTGATCGAGCGTTTGGGCGACGGTGTAATCCGGCTCGGCAGGCGGCCGGCTACCGAACACCTCGAACACCATCGTCTCCACCTCACTGAAGGCTTCGATCATCAGATCCTTGTCCAGGGGAGAGTCGCTGCCCTTCAGGTTGTTCAGCCCTGCGGCTTCGAGCGCGGCCGCCAGCGCCGTCGCCAGCCGGTTCGCGCCCGAGAACGACTGGGCCTGGAACACGTACTGGTCGTCGAGCGGGATCGACTGCTCGGCGGCGGCGGTCCCGGCGCTGCGGCGCGGCGCGGCGGCGACCGAGTCGGCCGTGTAGGTCTTGCTCGCCTCGACGCGCAGCCGCACGCCATTGGCGTCGATGCCGGTCGGCACCGAGGCGAGCGGCGCGTACACCGCATCGATCGGTCGCTCGCGCCCGGCCAGTCCGCGGATGGCGGCGTTGTAGACCGCCCGGCCCTCGGAGCGCTGGGTGCCCCAGGGATTGGGCGCGCGGCCGGTCTTGCTCTTGCGCGCGGCGGCATAGGTGTCGCTGCGGATGAGGAAGTTGGGCTCGGTCGGATAGGTGAGCGTCGGCGCGACCTCGTGCACCGCCTGGCGGATCGCCAGATCGACCGCGTTGGAGCGCACCGTGTGCCGGTAGTCGTCGGGCTCGGCGTAATGGTCGGGGTCGGCGGTGAGGTTGTAGCCGCCGATCACCATGTCGGGCAGCGCGTCCGGATCGGTCGCGCGGCGGGCGTCGACGATCTGGTCATAGGCTTCGAGCACCGGCAGCCACTGCTCCTCGTCCTGCGGATCGCGCGTGAGCGTCTCGAAATCGGGCGCGTCGGCATCGAGCGAATGCAGATAGACCGGCTTGGCGCCGTTGCGGGTCAGATGCGCTTCGAGGCCGGCGGTCTCGTCGGTGACCAGCCCGCGCAGAAAGCCGTAGGGCACGCCGTAGTCGTTGCGCTGCTGGTTGAAGGCGGCGCGGATCGCCTCCTTGTCGGTCACCGTGCTGCGCACCGGCTCGGCCGGCAGCGCGTCCTCCTCGTCCGATTCGGGCGTGACCACCGAGACCCAGCGCAGCGTCTTGCCACCGTGGCTGCCGGTCTCGATCAGCCGGCCCAGCTCCAGCGTGGTGACGGTGCCGATGCCGTCGAGCTCGTACGAATAGCCCCAGGTAAAGCCGTTGACCTCGGACGACACCAGCTTGCCGACGCTGGCGGCGCTTGCCTTGGCCACGCCGCGCACCTTGTCGGCCTGGTCGCTGGCCTTGCCGTCGAAGGCCTGCTTGCTGTTGATGCCGAAGGACACGCCGAGCCGTCGCTGGCGTTCGGCCTCGGGCCAGCGCTGGCTGCCGGTCACGTACCTGGTGGCGAGATTGGCGGCGTCGTTCTCGCCCGAGTAGACGATGGCCAGCCCGAGGTAGCCGGCGCGCTCGGGTTCCTTGCCTTCCGGCGGCTTGCCGTGGCGCGAGCTGTCGGTGGCGACGACCTTGAGGTTGTTGCGCAGCGCGCCGTCGCCGTCCTTGATCTTCACCGCCTCCTCGTCCGTCGACGGCGGCAGCACGACTTCCAGGATCGGGGCGTCGGCTTCGCTTTCCGGCGCCTGGCCGATGCCGGTGACGAGGCTGCTCTGCGCCCGCTTGTCCTTGATCGGCAGGCCGGCGCGCTTGAGCCGATCGGCCGGCGGCTGCGCCTTCTTCTTCGTTGCCGACGGCGGCCCGTCCGACACCGGCTTGGGCGCGAATGCCGCGACCGCCGCATCGACCCGATCGAACACCTCCGAATAGCGGTGCTTGTCGTCGAGCAGCGCATCCCAGTCGACCAGTCGGCTGTATTCGGCGGCGCCGTGGGCGGCGGCCTCGCGCTCGAAGCGGCGCCGCAGCAGGCCGGCGTCGATGCTGGTCATGGCCTGCACCGGCGCGCCGGCCGTCGGCAGCAGCCGGCCCAGCGCGGCGCGCTGCGCGGTCATGCGCGGACTGCTGTCGATGCGCTCGGCCAGCGCGCGCTGGGCGGCGTGGCTGCGGCCGGCGCCGCTGCCGCCGGCCGTGCCCGGCGTGGCCAGCGCCGCCGGCTGGCGCGGATCGCGGTCGGCCGTGGCCGGGGGATGCAGAGGCTCGTTCATGGCTGCTCGGTGCGCGGATTGAGGTATTCGTACAGCGCCCACAGCAGCAGCGCCGCGATCAGCGCGATGAAGGGCGCATTGCCTTCGCGCACGCCGGCCAGCGCCGGATCGCAGCTGAGCATGCCGAGCGCCAGCGCGGTGAAGACGATGCCGCCCAGCATCAGCCCGAGCAGATAGCGCCGGCCCCAGCGCTGCACCCGGCACACCGCCCAGTACAGCGCAAAGCCGGCCAGCTCCAGCACGCCGAGCGCCTCGACCGCGATGCGTAGAGGCCAGCGGTTGGGGCAGAGCAGGCCGCAGACCGCGTTGTCGCCGCGCCGCCGGCTGTCGACGAAGGTCTCGACCAGCTTGTCCGGCAGGTCGATGCCGTGGGCCGCGAGCGGCAGCGCCCAGAAGCCCACGCCGCCGAAGTTGTTCTGCGCATAGGCCAGATCGTCGAGCAGCTGCACCTCGTCGTCGACGATGGCGCTGCCCGGCTTGCCGTAGGTGCCGGGCGTGAGGATCGGGATGAGCTTGCGGCTCACCACCGTGCGGTTGCTGCCCGACAGCGCGGTCGACAGGTCGATCTTGCGGCGCAGCTCCTTCTTGGTGAACTTGGTCGGCTCGGTCATGAGCACCAGGAATTGCAGCGTCAGCCGGGTGCTGCCGCGGTAGTCGCTGCCGGCGTAGCAGATGCGGTCGCCGCGCATCGACGGCCGCTCGGCCAGCTTGATCCAGTCGAGCAGGCTGGCGAAGTCGTAGCCGCCGGCCGCGTCCGCGTCGGCCGGATCGGCGTCGCGGTCGCCGAGCAGCCGGTCGGGGATGACCAGGTTGAGCGCCAGCGGCCGGTCGGCGGCCTGCATGCGGGCGATCAGCGCCGGCATGAAGGCGCGCATGAAGCGGCGCCAGTCGGCCGGCGCGGTGTAGGGCGCGGCGGCGCTCGTCTTGCCGCTGCCGCCAGCGCCGCCGGCCACGATGGGCGCGGCCGGATCGCGCGCCGGCGGCGGCTCGAAGAACAGCGTGATGCCATCGGCCGAGCCGCCCGGCGCGGTGAAGAAGGGCACATGGCGCTCCAGGTTCGAGGCCGGATCGGTCAGCGGCGTCTCGACGATGCGCATGGCCTGATCGACCAGATTGGCGATCGCGCGCGGCGTGCGCAGCACCGGATCGCCGGCCGGCATCGGATCGCACTGGAGGTTGGGATCGCTGCCGATCAGTGCGGCCAGCGGCGCCGGCAGCACCGAGGGTTTGGCGGCGGGTTTTGCGGCGGCGGGCCTGGCGCCGGCGGCACTGGCGCCGGCGTCGGCGGGCGCGCCGGCGGTGGCCTCGCTGCCGCCGCCGGTCACGGTCATGGGCCCGGCGAGCAGGCGCTTGAGGTCGCCCCACTGGCTGCGGTAGAGCACCAGATCCATCGCGCTGCCGTAGCGGCGCGCGGTGCGCACCGCGCCGGTGACCGCGTCCTGCCAGCGCGCCGGCGGCGTGAGCTGGCCGTCCTCGTCGAACGGCAGCGCGAAATAGCCGATGCGCTTGAACACCCGGAAGTCCAGCGTCGGCGCCGGCGCCTTGGGATCGCGGTTCCAGAACGGGAAGAAGCCGTAGGTCAGGCTCTTGAGCCCTTCGGGCACGCAGTCGCAGCCGGCGCTGGCCTGCCACAGATCGGCCGCCGCCAGCTCGGACGGGAAGGCGTGGCGCTTCATCGCGCGCTGCACCACGGCGCGCCGCAGGTCGTCGGGGAGGATGTCGCGCACCAGTTCGTCGACCGTGAGCCGGCTGCGCGGCGAGCGCAGGCTGGCGCCGGCCGGGCCGGTGTCGGTGGCCGGCGCGGCCACGCCCTCGGGCATGGCGGCGCGCGCATCGCCGGCATTGGCCGGCAGCAGTCCCGAGGCGGCCGGACCGTCGAGCGCGCCGCGCGCCTTGCAATAGCGCTGGCGCGCCAGCACGGCGGCCAGCGGCCAGTTGAGTTCCTCGGCGAACACGCCGCGCGCGTAGTCGCAGGCCACGTCGTCGAGGCTGCTGGCGAATTGCGCCTCGGTCGGGAATTCGACGCCGAGCAGGCGGTTGAGGATTTCCTGGGCCTGCTGGTCGCGCGCGCCGAGCGGCGCGGGCGGGGCCGGCGCGGCGGCGGGATCGCTGCCGGCGGGGTTGGCGGCGTTTGCGGCCGGCGCCGCCGCTTCGCCCTTGATGAGCGCCTCGATGTCGGCCGCGTCGAGCTGCCAGGCCAGGGCTTCGCGCAGGCGCAGGCCGTCGAGCGCGACATCGCCGGCGCCGGGCAGGGTCAGCGGCGCCGGCTGCGCGGCGGCCGGCGCGGATGCCGGTGCGCGCGGCGGCGCCAGCACCCGCAGCGAATAGCTCTGGCGCGCATTGCCGGGCGGCGTGGCGCTGTCGGTCACGCGCACCGCAAAGCGATAGCTGCCGGCGCCGGTCGGCGTGCCGACCAGCCGGCCGTCGGGCGCCAGTTCGAGGCCGGGCGGCAGCGCGCCGTCGGGCGCAAACCGATAGCCCGGCGTGCCGCCACCGGCCAGCAGCCGGCGCTCATAGGCCTTGCCGACGGTGGCACTGGGCAGCCCGACCGACTCGACCACCAGCCGCACCGCGCCGGTCGGCGGATTGGCGCAATAGGCGGCGGCCGCGCCGGGCTGGCCGCAGGCGTTGAGGTCGGTGGCGGCGGCGTCGGCGGCTGGGGAGGCGACTGCGGGAGCGGACGTTGCGGCGGCCGGTGCGGGCGTGGCCGGTGTGGGCGCGGGCGGCGTGGGCGGCGCGGTGGTGGCGGGCGTGGCGGTGGCGGGCAAGGCTGGCGCTGCGGCCGGCGGTGGCGCGGCAACCGCCGGCGCCGCATCCGCCGCCGTGGCGCGGCCGATCAGCGCCGCCGCGATCACGCCAGCCACGCCGGCCAGCACGCCGGCGCCGAGCAGCAGCGGGCGCAGGCCGGGCCGGCGCGGCGCTGGCCGGGAGGCGGCCGGTGCGTGCGCCGCCGGCGCGGCGGCGGGCGGCGCGGATCGATCCGGGCGGGGCGATGGCATCTGGGGCTCCTGCGGCAATTTCTGGTTCATGGCGTCTGCAAGGCGGCGCGGCGCTCAGCGCGTGCGGCCTTCCTTGCGCATTTCCTTGGCGATGCCGCGCCTGAGGTCGGCGGCGTTGATCTGGTCGCGCCCGGTCTGCAGGGCGGCGATGGCGGCGTAGCGCACGACGTTGGCGATGGCGCCGCCGGCCAGTTCGTGCTCGTCGGCGAGCCGGCGCAGGTCCACGTCGGCGGCGAGGCGGCCGGTCGGCAGCAGCACCGATTCCCACAGCCGCAGCCGCTGCGCCGCATCGGGCATCGGGAAGTAGACGAGCGACTGGAAGCGCCGTGCGAAGGCGTCGTCGATGTTGGATTTGAGGTTGGTGGCCAGCAGCACCGTGCCCGGGAAGTCCTCGATGCGTTGCAGCAGATAGGCCACTTCCTGGTTGGCGTGGCGGTCGTTGGAGCTGGACGTGGCGGTGCGCTTGCCGAACAGCGCATCGGCCTCGTCGAAGAACAGCAGCCAGTTGCGGCTCGCGGCCTGGTCGAACACATGGGCCAGGTTCTTCTCGGTCTCGCCGATGTACTTGGAGACGACCATCGACAGGTCGATCCGGTACACGTCGGCGCCGCTGGCCTGGCCGAGCAGCGTGGCGGTCAGCGTCTTGCCGGTGCCGGGCGGGCCGTAGAACAGGCTGCGATAGCCGGGCTTGAGCGCCTTGGCCAGCTTCCAGTCGTCAAGCAGCGTGGCCGAGTGGGCGAGCCAGGTGCGGATCGCGTCGATCTCGGCCAGCACCTCGGGCGCCAGCACCAGATCGCTCCAGCCGAGCGGGGTTTCGAGCCGATGCGCCGGGAAGCCGGCGCTGAAATCGGGCTTGTGGCGGCGGCCGAGCGTGAGCAGGTCGAGGTATTCGTCGGCCAGGCGCAGCGGCACGCAGAAGAAGGGCTCGCCGGGCGCGTCATGGTCGAGCCGCAGCACGCCTTCGCGGCGCAGCGGCGCGTCGTCGTCGAGCCGGCGGCGCAGCGCAAAGCGGCGCGCGAGATCGTCGCCGGCGGCCAGGAAGGCGGCGGTCTCGGCCGTGGGCAGGAAGCCGCCGTGCAGCTTGCCCTTCCAGCCGCCGAACTCGGTGAAGCCGCGGTCGAGCGTGGTGTTGCGCAGGAACAGGCTGTCGAGCAGGCGCGGGCGCAGATGCGGCGCGAGCGCGAGCGCCAGCGCGAGGCGCTCGTCGAAGCCGAGGCCGAGGCGGGCGACGAGTTCGGCGTGATCGGAGTCGCTGGCGGCCGGCGGCGCGATGTCGTCGATGCGCGCGACCGCGCCGGCTTGGCCGAAGTGCAGGTCGAGCCGCGCATGCAGCACGGCGTCGAGCCAGTCGAGTTCGCGCTCGAGCGCGGCGGCATTGGCCGCGAGCCGGTCAGCGCCAGTCGACATGGATCGGCTCCTTCATCCAGGCGAACTTGACGGTGCGAAAGCCCCAGGGAATGCGGTCGAGCAGCATGTCGTAGCTGCGCGGCGCGACGCGCAACTCCCAGCGGTCGTCGGCGCGCAGCAGCCGGCCTTCGCGTTGCAGGAAGGCTTCGCGCAGGCCGGCGGTCGAGGTCTTGCCGAGCGCGGTCCAGTGCTGGCGCATCGCGTCGAGCATGCCGTCGACGGCGGCGGTCTCGGCCGGCGCGGGGCCGATCTCGCGCCGCACCGGCGTCTCGGGCAGCAGGCCGCACATGAGCTTGTTGAGCACCAGCAGCGGCTCGGGCGTGTCGGGCTGGCCGGTGACGACCATCTGCATCAGGTGGACGGCGCGCTCGGCGGCGTCCGGGCCGGTGAAACGGCCCTGTTCGACGAGCTTGAGCATGGCGAGCAGGCGCGGGAGATAGGGGCCGGCGAGGACCAGGCCGGCGTTGGTGACGGGGATGGGCTCGCGCTCGGTGGCGGCGGGCGGGGCATCCTCGAAGCGCCAGGGGTCCGGCGCGGAGGCACGGGCGGCGACGGGCGCTCGGGCGGTCGCGGCGGGTTGGCGCTCGGCGGCGGCGGGCGTTCCGGGCGCGAAGGCGCGGACGATGCGGTGATCGGCGGCCGGCTGGCCCGGGTCGCGGGGAATGGCCGGCGTGGAGGCGACGCCGGGCGGAAGCGTCTGTTCGAGCGCGACGCGCAGGTCGGCGGCCAGGCCGGAAGCGTCGGCGCGGCGGCCTTCCTCGAACAGATGGCGCAGGGCGAGGCGCCAGGCAGTCTCGGCGAGCTGGTCGCGCGCCGGCGCGTTGGGCCGGATGGCGACGGCCGCGACGGCGGCGGCGACGGCCTCGGGCACGCGGCTGGCGGGCAGGAGCAGATCGGTCGCGCGCGGGAGGTGATCAGGGCCGAGCAGCTCGATCAGACGGCGCGCGGCGAGCGGCGAGTCGAGCCGGCGGTCGAGCGCGATGCGCAACGCGGAGCCGCCGCTGGCCAGGGCGCGCAGGGCCGCGACGCGGACAGCCTCAAGGCTGGCGGCGGCCGGCGGGCGGTCGTCCGCCGCGTCCTCGGCGAGATGGCGCAGGAAGCGACGGACATCGTCAGCCGACGCCGATCCGGCGGGCGCCGGCGCGGTGGCCTCGCCCGCTGCCGTGACGGCCTTGCCGGCACCAACGACCGCGCCCGGGCCATCGCCGACCGTGACCGCACCAACGGCCTCGTGGGCAGCGGAATCGGCAGCGGCTCGCGGCGCGGACGACCGCGCCGCGAGCCGGGCGAGGCTTGCATCGGAGTTCGCGCCCCTGGCTCCGGTCAGCGCGGCGAAGGCGACGGCGACCGACTCGTTCGCCGTCGCGGGCGGTGCGGCGAGCAGCCAATCGGCGAGCGCGCGTGCCTCGGGACTCGCCTGCCGAGCCCTGGCCCACGCGGCGCGGTTCGGATGCGAGAAGCGCCGCAGTGCGGTGGCGAGCCACTCGCAATCCTCGGCAAGCGTCGCCCGCCAGGCGGGCGTCTCGGTGAGGCCGGGCGGCAGCCCGAGTCCGCCGCGCGAGCGATACCTCAGCATCCAGTGGGCGAGATGCTTGCGGCGGACCCGGGTCGCCGGATGGGTGCCGGAGGCTGATGCGGCGGCGATGTCGTCGGGCGTCGGCGGTGGCGGGGTTTCCCGGGCGGCGAGCACGATGCGGAGGAGAAGCGCCCCGGCCCTCGATTCGCTGCGTGCCGAGCATTCGTCGAGCCAGCCGTCGAGCCAGGCGCGGTCTTCGGCGAGGGTGAGCCGCCAGTCGGCGCTGGCGCGGAGTTCGGCGTGCAACCGGGCATCGGTGGCGGGTGCGGGCGTGGCCTGCCAGTGGCGGAGCAGATGGGCCGAGACGCGTTCGCGGCGCGCGGCGGTGATGGCTGCCGCATCCGGTGCGTCGGCCCGCGCGTCGGCGGGCGGGGCGGGCTGCCGGGTACCGACGACAGCCGGGCTCGGGTCGGCGGCATTGGACGTGGCGGTGTTCGGGGCGGCGGTGGTCGTGAACGCGCCGGGCGGCAGCTCAGGCGGATCGGCCTGGGCCGCAAGCGCGTCGGGCGGCGGATCGGCACCGAGATCGAAACCGAGGGCGGCTTGCAGGCGCGCGCGCGCATCGGGCGCGAGGAGGCGCGCGAGACGCGCGCGCAGGCGCGGCGAGGCGCCGAGGTCGAGCACACGCTCGCGCAGCGCGGCGGTCAGGCCCTCGCCCGGCGGGTGGGCGAGGCTCGCGGCGAGCAGGTCGGCATCGCCCCCGAGCCAGCCGTGCTCGAAGCTGTCAACCAGGGGATCGGCCTTGCCCGGCCTTCGTGTTTCTGCTTGCCGCCCGTTGGAGCGGAGGGCAGCGACAGGCCCGGCGCTGACGGCGGACGTGACCACGGCTGCCGGACCCGAACTCGCGGCGTCCTTCGACCGCGATGCCGCGCCGGCCGCCTCGGGTTGGCCGGGGGCCGTCACGTTGACGGGGAGCGGCGGCCGCGCCGGTGTCGAGGCCGGCGCCTGCGGATCGTCGATCAGCAGCCGCGCGAGAACGCCGACGCCCGGAGCGATCGCGAGCCGCTGGGCGAGCCGGGCCCGCTGGCGCGGCGATCGGGCCAGATCGCGCAGCAGGGCGCGCAACCAGTCGGCATCGGTGGCGAGGCTGAGTCGCAAGTCGTCGTGATCGGGATCGGGGTCGGTCACCCGGTCATCGATGAACGACATGAGGGTCGCGGCCGAGGTCCGGTCGTCGCGCCAGAGGTCGGCGGCATCGGCGCCGGGCAGGGGCAGCAGCAGCAGGGCCTCGACGCGTTGCCGGCGGGCGAGGAGGGCGGCCGAGGGCGATTCGGTGTCCGCGCGTTTTCCGCCTTCTGTGGCGTCGGCGCCTTGGGTGGCTTCAGCGGCCTCGGTGGCTTTGGCGACCTCGGCGGCTTCTGCGGCTTCGGTGGCGGGCGCGGCGTCCGGGGCAGGGTCGGCGATGTCGGTGCGCGGCGTGCCGGCAGCGGTGGCATCGACCAGGGTCAGCAGGGCGTCGAAGACTTGTTCGTCGCCATCGGCCAGGCGGCGCAGCAGGCCGATCAGCTCCGCGTGCGGCAGCACCGCGAGGAGGCGGGTGGCGAGCGCGCTGGCGCCCGACCCTTCGGGAGACGCGGTGGTCGCGTGACTTCGGTTGGGGGCCGGGCGGGCGAAGGCGGCAGCGAGGGCGCTGGCTGGCGCGGGCAGCGTGTCGAGTGCGGCGGCCCAGGCCAGCCAGAGGCGGCGCAGGCGAGCATCGGCGGGCGCATCGCGGAGGGCCGCGAACAACGCGGCGGCGGGCCGGGCAAGCGCGTGGGTGTCGGGTGTGAGCAGCAGGTCGAGCAGCCAGCCCGAACGCCGTTCCGGTGCGATGGCGTCAGCGGCCAGCGTCATGCCGTCGGCGATGACGGCGGGCAGCAGCAGTCGCGCGATCGCATCGGCACGCGCGTCGTCGAGTTGCGCGGCGAGGCGCTTGCGCAGGCGGCGGGCACGGCCGATGTCGCGCAGCCAGCCCGCGAGCCAGTCGCGGTCGGTGGCGAGCAGATCGCGCAGGCGGGCGTGGAAATCGGCGGTCCGCCCGGCATGGAAGGCGGCGTCGAGATCGACGCGCGCGGCGCGGCGGGCAGGCGCGGGAGCGGGAGCTTCCACCGAGTCTTGCTGGGCGCGGTCGCCCATGCCGACTGCGCCCGGCGTGTCGGGAGCGGGCCCGTCATCGTGGGCCTGGGCGGCGCCGATGCTTGCGGTTCGTGCGGAGTCGGCCGTCGGCCGATCGGCGGGCGTCGATCGGAGTGGCTGACCACCGGCCGGGAGCGATGCGTCGGGTGCGCCGTACGGAAGGGAGCCGGCTCTCGCATCACTCACGGGCGGCGGGTTGGGGCCGGCCGCGGGGACAGTGGCGCCGGACTCCGTTCGATAGGGCAGCCTGGCCAGATCGGTCGGGTCGTTCAGGTCAGTCAGGCCGGTCAGCGGCAGCTGGCGCAAGAGCACGGGTGGAAGCGCGGCGCTCAGCTGCCGACGATAGCTGGCGGAACGGGTCAGATCGGCGAGGCGACGCGCGATGCGCTCGCCGTGGGTGGACAGCGCCGCCGGCAGCAGGCGGACCAGGGTGTCGGCATCGGCATGGTCGAAGGCGCGCGACAGCCGGTCGGGCAGGTCGTCGGCGCTGGCGTCATCCGTGGCGTTGCCGTCAACGTCAGCATCAACGCCGATGCCGATGCCGATGCCGATGCCGATACCAGTGTCGGTGTCGGTGTCGGTGTCGGCGCGGTCGTCGGATGTCGTGCGACCGAGCGCGCCGCCGCTCCCGACCGCCATCCCGTCCGCGTCAGTCCGCGCGGTCCCGGCGCCAGCCGCAGACCGGGGCGCCGGGGCGACATGGTCCGGGCGCAGCCAGCCTTGGAGGCCGGTGCCGGCTGCCAAGGCGGCGAGCAGACGATCGAGGGCGACAACGGCGGCATGGTCGTGGTCGGCGCCATCGCCGGGCCTGCCCGCCTCGGCTTGCGCGCCCGGTGACGGCGACGCCGGCACTCCTCCCTCGCCGACTGCCGTGCGCGCGATGTTCTCGAAGGCGCGAAGCATGGCGAGCGCGGAGGCGACCTCCGCCGGCGCGAGCCACAGCGCGAGCAACTCAGGCAGCAGACGCTCGGCGCGCGCGGCGCCAGCAAGGCGCCGCCGCCGGGGGGCATCGCCGAGGGCGATGTCGAGAGCCGCCCGCAGCGTCAGGTCGACGCCCGGCGCGCCGGGCGGCGGGGCCTCAACGGGCTGCAGGGGCGGTACCGACCGCCGCGACAGCTCCGGCAGCAGGCTCAGCAGCAGCCGTCCCAGCGGCAGTGGCACGTTTGCCAGCGGCATGCCCGGCGGGCTCGATGCTTCTGCGGCTCCGGCTCCGGCGGCGCCGAAGAAGGCCGCATCGAAGGGACTGCGCCCGGCGTCGAGGTCCAGCAGCACATGGGCGAGCGCGGCTTCCCTGGCCTCGGGCGTGCCGGCCGCAAGGCTCGACGGCTCGGCGCCGGCGTCGGCATCGCGCTCATCCGTCAGACCGACATGCGCCAGCAGCGCCCGCCGTGGCTCGGGAGCGAGCCAGAGCGCGATCAGCCGCGCGAAGTGTTCCGGCGTCAGCGGCACGCTGGCCAGTCGGCGGCGCCAGCGCCGTTCGCGCCCGAGCACGGCGAGCGCCGATGCGAGCCAGCCGGTGTCCTCGGCGAGCAGGCCGGGCAGTTCGGCGGCCAACGTGGCGCCGTCATCGGCGTGCAGCGCGACGAGCAGGCGCAGGCGTCGCGGCGTGATGGAGGCGACGTCAAGCGCCGCCGGCATCCCGGCGTCGGCCGTGTCGAGCGAGAAGACGAGGGTCGCCAGCGCCAGCTCGCGGATCGGCTGGGGCGCGGTGATCGGAGCGCTCGGAGCGGCCGGAGCAATCGAAGCGGCCTGAGCGACCGGGGCGGTCGAAGCAGCCGAAGCAGGCGCGACGCCGGCGGACGGCCGCACTCCGGGCGGCTCGGCGGTGGTTCCCACGCCCGAAGCGCCGGGCCGGGTGGAACGCGCCAACGCCCGTGCGGACCGCCGCGCTTCGGCAGGTGCCAGCCAGAGCGTCAGCACCGCCTCGAACAGCCGGTCGTCGCCAGCCGCGGCGAGCGCGCGGCGCAGGCGCCGGATGCGCAGTGCCTCGGTCAGTCGGCCGACGGTCCAGGCACGATCGTCCGCGAGCGCGTCGAGCCAGATCGACGCGTCGGCGAATGGCTCCCTGCCGGCGAGGCGATCGAGCAGCCGGAGGCGCCGCACATCGGTCACGCCGTCCGGCGTGGACGGGCCGGGAGCACCGTCGGCGACTGCGACAGTAGCGACAGCGTGGGCGTGGGCATGGGAGGACGCCGGCGCGGCGATCGGCGCGGGCGGCGTGCGGAACGGCGTGGCGGTGGCGACGCGGCCCGGCGTCCGCGCTGACGCGTTCAGCGCGGACGCCGCTTCGGGCGTCAGAGGCGTGCCCAGGGGGCTGCCCGGAGATCCTGCCGCCGAGTTCTCGCCCGGATCCGCGCCGGCCGTCGTCATCGCCGACGCGGCCGGGGACTCGTCCGAATGCGCTGCCGTCGTCTCGCTTCCGGCTGCCGGCGCCGTCATCCTGTGCGCGCTTTCGCGCAGCCGCGCGACCCAGGCCGGCGCGAACTGCGCGTCGAGCCGGCGTGCAACGCCGGGCCGGTCGAGCAGCGGCCCGAGCGAGCGCGCGAGCGCATCGGGCGCCGCGACCATCGCCGAGCGCGCCAGCCGGTCGAGCGTGGCGGCATCGGTCCCACCCACATGCCAGGGCAGCCGGCCGTGCAGCAGGAAATGCCGCAGCGCCTCGATGTCGGCCTCGCCGCGCGCGAGCCGACTCGGCGTCGCGCCGCGGGCCCTCAGCCCCGCCAGCCAGTCATCCAGCGCCTCGCCCAGCCGGCGCAGGAAGACGGCCTCGAAGTCGTCCGCCGGCAGCACGCCGAGGTCCAGTTCCAGCGTGTCGATGCGCAGCACCTCGTCGGGCGGGCTCGCGCGGTCGAAGCGATCGGCGATCAGCTCGGCCATGCCACGCCGCGCGCAATCGACCAGCCGCGACTGGAGGTCGAAGGCCAGCGCTTCGTCATCGAAGCGGAAGTCGAGGTCGAGCGCGTCGATCAGGTGGCCGCTCATGGCCGCGCTCCCGCTTGACGCAGCAGCCGCGCGAGGCGGGCGGCATGGCGGTCGTGGCGCCGCAGCAGGTCGTCGTCGGGGCCGGAGGCGGGATCGGCGGCCGCGAGCGCGACGCGGTCGGCGAGCCATTTCTCGTAGTCGGTCTCGAAGGCGCCGAGCGTGGCGCTGTCGAGCCAGACCGGCTCGACCAGCAGATGGGCCGGCGCGTGCTCGCGCACGAGATCGGCGAGGTGGTGGCGGAACAGCGGGTCGCCGCAACGCGGTCCCCAGGCCGGCAGCACGAGGCTGACGCGCGCGGCGCAGAAATCGGCCAGCGCGGCATCGAAGGCGGCGCCGTCGTCCGTGCCGAGCGCGCGGCGATGGAAGTCGGTCCGCCCGAGCGGCCGCAGCAGCAGATGCTCGACCAGATGCAAGCCTTCGGCACGCCGCGCCAGATGCAGCGCCAGGCCGCGCAGCGCGCGCGCCGCGCGCCAGGCCTCGGCGGCGGAATCGAAGCGGCCCAGCTCGCGCGGCGCGGTGCCCGCCTCGTCGAGCGCGAGCAGCAGCGTCTGCCCGTCGTTCCGGGCGCGCAGCGAGAAGTTGCGCTCATGGCAGGCCGCGCCGAGCAGCGCGTCGTCCAGCAGGTCGGCGCGCCCGCCGAGCAGCCGCGCGAGCAGGCGCATGCCCTCGCCGCCGGCCGGCGCCGCATCGGGTGCCATGCGCGCGAAATGCGCGCGCCAGTGCATGACCTCGGTCGCCAGCGGCCGGCTGCCGCTCCATTCGAAGCCGAGCAGCAGCCCCACGCGCCGCGCCAGCGAGCAGCCGTTGTCGCTGCGGCCCCAGCTCGGCCGGCTGTAGTCGAAGCCCGCCGCGCGGTCGCGCCCGAGCGTGAGGATGGCGATCAGGTAATCGGCCTTGTTGCGCAGCAGCGCCTGCTCCTGCCCGGCCGGCCACAGATGGCCGAGGAACTGGCGCTGGGTGTTCTGCGTCAGCGACTCGCCGTGCAGCGCCAGCAGATGGTCGAGCGCGCGGTGCTTGCGGTCGGCCCAGCGGTCGCTGTCCAGATACACGCCGCGCTCGATGCGCTCGGGCGGATTGCGCCACAGCGCATCAATGCCCGGCAGCGCGTCGTCGTCGAGCAGCCGCCAGCCGGCGCCGATGCCGGCGTCGAGCCCGGTCGAGAACAGCCGCCGCGCCTGCTGCAAGTGCGCAAGTCCATTGGCCAGAATCTGGTCGAACAGCGCCAGATAAGCCTTGAGTTGCAGCGCCGCCGCGCGCCGTTCGGCATCGGCCGAATGCGGCAGGCCGCGCCGGCCCACGCCGTACACCTCGGGCAGATCGAGCGCGATGGAGCGGTGCCGGTCGAGCTGGCGATGGCGGCCGCGCGGCAGCTCGGCCAGGTCGGCCATGTCGCCGGTCACGGCTTCGCGCAGCGCAAAGATGGCGGTGCGCTGGTCGTGAAAGCGCGCGGCAAACGCGGCCGGATCGATGTCCACGCGCCGGCCGCGCCGCAGCAGCGCCAGCCGGGGCAGCTCGGGAAAGCCGGGCCGGTCGGGCGCGCGCAGCCGCAGCGCCCAGCCCACGTCGCGCCAGGGCAGCGAGCCGGTCACCGGGCGCGCGGGCTGGCCGTCGGCATCGGGCGGCGGTTGCAGCGCCAGGCTCAGCACCTCGCGCACGCCGTCGATGTCGGCGACCAGTTGCCGCAGATCGCCCACGTAGAGCGACTTGGCCGTGAGCGCTGCGCCGGTGTCGAACACGCCGTTCGGCGTGTCCGGCCCGGTGAACACGTCCTCGACGCTGGCGCCGGCGGCGATGAGTTCGTCATGCCGATGGCGCTGCGGCCGGTCGGCGATGTAGCGCGCGCAGCTGGCATGGATGTCGGCGGCGATCTCGACCGGGTCGCGCGCGCCGCCGATCTCGATCTCGCCGACCAGCTCGCAATCGCGCTCGGCCACGGTGGCGACGGCCGGGTCCAGGTCTTCACCGAGGTTGCGCTGGCCGAGCCACACGGCGCGCGCCCGGCCGCTCAGGCTCGCGGCCTCGACCCGGCTGGCGCGCAGCGCGAGCGTCCACAGGCCGGGCGTGCTGCCGGCCTGCGCCGGCATCGCGTCGTCGAGTTCGTCGATGCGGTCGAGCAGCAGCCGGCGGTAGTCGTCGGCGGTGGTGGCGCGGCAGGGCAGGGCGCGCGCCGGCGGCGGCAGCGCGAGCAGGTCGGCATCGAGCCGGCCGTCGGACGCGGCCAGATGGTCGGCAACCGGAAAGTCGTTGCGGTAGATGACCTCGGTCAGCGCGAAGCACAGCTGCTCCAGCAGCGTCAGGCCGGGATCGTGGGCGTTGTAGTCGGTCCAGACGCCGCCGCTCAGCGCCTGCGCCAGCTCCACGCCGCGCGCCAGCAGCCGCTCGAAGCTGGCGTCGTCGGCCTCGGGCTGGCGGCGCGCAATGCTGGCGGACGGGCCGGTCATGCGGGCGCGCTGGGCACGGCGGGTGCCGCGCCGGCCATGAAGGCATCGCTCCAGAGTTGCGTGAGCTGCACCTGGATGAGCACGCCGGCGCCGTAATCGCAGCCGGTGCGGATTTGCAGCCGGTAGCGCGCGTTCTTGCCGCTGTCGCCGTGCCAGCGCAGTTGCAGCCGGTCGCAGCGCCGGCCGTACCAGGCATGGGTGCTGCGGATGCCCGAGCGCGGCCGCAGCCAGCCGAGCCAGCGGTCGCGCGGATTGAAGGTGTTGAGTGCAATCGCATGCAAGAGCGCATAGCGGCCCTCGCCGACGCGGCCGGTGCCGGCCATCACCTCGAAGCCCTGGCAGGCCGTCAGCTCGCCGGTGAGGTTCTGCCATTCGCCGTTGGCGAGCAGCGGATCGGCTTCGGTCGGCTGCACCGGCTGGCCGCTGCGGCCCTGCATCGCCACGGTGCCGGCCACGTCCAGCAGCTGGGCCGGCGCGGCGGTGCCCACGCCGACATTGCCGGCGGCATCCAGCAGCAGCACCGGCGGCGCCGCCTCGGTGACCAGACCGGGCCCGCGCGCAAACCGCAGCCCGGCGGCGCTGCCGTCGTAGCCGACGGTCCAGTGCGCATCGCGCGGCGTCTGGTCGCGGTAGAAGCTGAGCAGCGCGTCGTGGTTGACCGGCGTGGACACGCGAAAGCCGTCCTGCGCGGTCTTGCTGAAGCCTTCGTCGGCCATGTTCAGCATCGAGTCGATCAGGTCGCCGAACTGCGCCTGACCCGGCCGCGCGCCGTCGGTGAAGTAGTTCTTGAGCGTGCTTCGGTTCAGCTTACTCATCGCCTTGTCCGCCCACGATGAAGGTGGCGCCCACGCTGAGCCCGGCGACGCCGGTCGGCTCGGGCAGGCGCGGCTGGCCCGCATCGAATGTGGTGAGAATGTGCCGGTCCGTCGGGATGGCGATGGAGCCGGGGGAATGGGCGCGCAGCGTGACCGCCGCGCCATCGGCGGCGACCAGGGCGCTGTCGCGCAGGCGCAGGCCGCGCTCGCCGTCGTCGACAAAGTGCAGCAGCGACAGCCGCGCCACGTCGTCGATGTAGTCGAGCGCGCGGATGCGGGCTTCGACCTCGTCGCTGGCCAGGGTCCAGTCGAAGCGCGCCTGCCGGCCGCCCTCGCGCCACGGCGAGAGAAAGTCGCCGATGGCGCGGTCGAGCCGGCGTAGCGCGACGCCGGGCTGGTGGCCGGCATGGATGCGTACCGCGCAGCGCACCTGGATCGGCTCGTAGCGCGCGTTCATCACGCGCAGCGTCACGCTCGGCGAGGCCAGGGCGCGCAGCTCGTCGGCGATGCGCTCCAGCGCAATGCTGTTGAGGCGCGGGCCGCCGAGGTCGGCGATGTCGTCCATGCCGCGCGCGGCCGGCAGCACCATCACCAGCACATGGCCGGGGCGGTCGATGCGGTCGGGCGCGGCGCGGTGCATGAAGCACTTGACCTTGAGCACCTCGGGAAAGCGGTCGAGCACGAGGCGCTCGTAATCCCAGGCGGTGACGGCGCGCTGCTTGTGGCGCAGCCGCTCGCCGAGGCGGGTTTGCAGGCCGGCGCGGGTCTCGGCCGGCTCGAAGCCGAAGCTGGCGCCGACCTGCTCGACCGCGCCCAGGCCCGGCACCGGCCGCGCCGGCTTGCGCAGGCTGCCGGCCGGCAGCGGCGCGAGGGCGGCTTCATCGGCGCTGCCGTCGCTGGCATTGCCGGCCGCGCCCGTCAGCCGCGACACCCGCAGCGCCTGCGCGCGCACCGCATACAGCCCGGCGAAGGCATCGAACACCGGCAGCTCGCCGCGCACCGACACGCGCAGCCAGAACCGGCCGGCCGGAAAGATGCGGTTGTCGCGCGTGGCGGCGGCCGGGATGTCGAGCATGACGATGCCGGTGCCCAGAAAGGCGCGCGTGGTGTCGAGCAGCACGCGCGCTTCTTCCAGCGCCAGCCAGCGGTCGTTGGCCAGACAGGCCCAGACCGGGCGTGGCCGGGCGGCGGCCTCGGCATGGGCGGCTTCCTCGCGCAGCTCGAACAGCAGGCTGAGCGGGCCTTGCAGCTCGCTGGCCTCGATGCCGAGGTAGAGGTTGCCGTCCTCCTCCGAGCCCGGCAGCAGAAAGGGATGGCCGCCGGCCGCAACCGCATGCACCTCATGGCTGCCGAAGGGATGCAGATGAAAGAAGCGCAGCGCCGGCGCGGCATCGGCGCGCGGGCCGTGGCCAAAGTCGATCCGGGCCTCGGCGCGGTAATCGACCGCCAGCCCTTCGACCGTGGGCGTGTAGGGCGGATTGGGCAGCCGGGCCGGCTGCTTGCGCCTGGCGCTCTGGGTCACCGCCTCGGTCAGGCTGCGCGGATAGGTCTGATGGCCAAAGGCGTCGGGCGGGCTGGCCAGTTGCAGCCGCACGAAGGCATTGCGCGCGGTCAGGTCGTAGCGCGCCTCGGGCTGGCCGGGGCGGAAGTGGTCGCGCAGCAGGCCGGGCTCCACGCTCAGCCGGCGCTCGCTGCGCAGCCGGCCGCTGCCGGGCTCGGCGGCAAACAGCGGCTGCGGCCGGCCGGCCTGCCAGCGGCCGTCATGCAGCACGGCAAAGGCGGCGGTGAAATCGGCATTGCCGGGCACGCCCGGATAGCCGCGGTAGTGCGTGGCAAAGCCGCCGTCGTCGCGCGGCAGGCCGCCCCAGGCGAGGCGCAGCGTGAGGTCGACGACCGGCTTGCGCGCGAGTTCGGCGCCGCCGACCACCAGCCACGATTCGGCCGTGGGCAGCGGGCCGAAGGGCGCGAACGGCCGCGCCGGATCGAGCGCGCCGAACTGGTTGGCCAGCAGCAGATTGCGCAGCCCGCGCACCGTCACCTCGATGCGCGCCGCCGTGATACGCAGCCGGCCGAGCAGCGACAGGCAGTACATGCCGGCGCCCGAGCGCAGCCGGGCGCGCAGCAGCGGCGCGCCGGCGCCGTCCAGGCCGTCGTGCAGCGCCGGGTCGGCAGCGACCACGGCCGGCGCGTCGGGCCCGAGTTCGGTCGTCAGCACCAGGCCGCCGCGCCCGGCCACATGGCCCAGATCGGCGAGCGGCACGATGCCGGCATCGGCGCTGCGCCAGCCGTCGGCGCAGCTGAGTTCGAGCGCGAAGGCATGGCGCATCACCCGGTCGAAGATCAGGTCGCGGTCGGGCGGCGCGCTGCCGATCAGCGCCAGCGGATCGCCGATGCCCGAGCCCGATTCGCCCACGCGCGCGCCGAGCAGCAATGCGGCCTGCGCCGCCACTGCCTGACGCTCGGCCTCGCTCGGGCAGCCGGCCGGCGGCGTGGCGCCGAACCACGGTCGCGCGTCGAACATCCAGCGCGCAAACCAGTGGCCCAGATCGCGCCGGAAGGCGTCGGCGTCGGTCGCGGCCAGCAGGCGCGCGAGCAGCTCGGCATCGGGCGTCGGGTCGGCATCGTCGAAGGCGAGTTCGAGCCGGATTTCGCGTTCGCCCTCGGCCAGAAACAGCAGCGGCGAGGCGAGCGCAAAGCCGATCTGCGCATCGCTCGCGCAATGGCCGATGGCCGCCGCCGCATCGCCGCCGAACATCGGCCACCAGGGTCGGCCGGCGGCGGCGCCGGTGGCGCCGGTCGGCAGCGGCTCGGCGTTGGGCGCGCTGGCGCGGGCGCGGCACACATAGCCGAATTCATGCTCGGGCGAGATCAGCCGGTCGCGCTCCAGCCGCAGCGTGCGCAGCGCGGTCACGCGCGCATCGGTGACCAGCAGATCGTGGTCGGCGGCGAACTCGATCGGCTGGCCGGCGGCGTCCTTGCCGGCGCTGAACACGCTGCCGCGCGCGATGCGGGTCTCGCCGTCGAAGCGCGGCGTGCGCAGGCAGATGAGATGCGCCCAGTCGGTGCGCGCCGGGCGCGGCCGGGCGCGCAGCACATCGCGGTAATAGAAGTCGGCATGGCGCGCGGCAAAGCCGTTGAGCCGCTCGCGCGCCACGTCGTAGAGCTGGAGAAAGGCCATCAGCAGCGCCGGCGCCGGCGCGTGCTGGCCGTCGGCCAGCGCGGCGGGCAGGGCGTCGCGCGCCAGCTCCTGCATGCGCTCGATCAGGCTGGCCAGCGCGACGAAGGCACGGCGCAGTTCGTCGCGCGCGGGCGGCGGGCCGGCCGGCGGCGGAAAGGCGGCCGGGTCGCCGACCCGCTGCATCAGCGCGAGCAGGCCCTCGGGCAGGCGCGGCGGGCTCGGCCGCAGCGCATGCAGCCAGTCGTCGATGGGCCGGCGCAGCTCGGCATAGCGGCGCAGCAATTGCGCTGGCTCGGCGCTGTCGGCCAGGCGCAGAAAGTCGGCGCTGCGCGCATCGACATCGATGGCCAGCACGCGCGCCAGCGTGAGCGCATCGTCGGCGGCAAACATCGGCAGCCAGTCGGCTTCGGCGCCGCCCATGCCGGGGTTGATGTAGCGCAGCTGGCGCGCGAGCGCGGCGCTGGTCGCCACGCGGTCGGCGAACGTGCTTTCGTCGATGCCCACGCGGCCGGCGCCGAGCGCGGCCGGAAAGCGGTCGAGCTGGTGGGTGCCGTCAGCCACGCGGGCGCCTCGTCACAGCAGGCTCCGCACCGCATTGCCTTCCTGCATGTACAGCGGGAAGACGAGGTTGTAGCGGCTGTTGGTGCTGCGCACCGTGTAGTCGAGCGAGATCTTGAGCAGGCCGTCGGCCAGCTCGGCGGTGTCGAGCGTGACCGCGTCGAGCGTGATGCGCGGCTCGAAGAACAGCACCGCCTGCTCGACCAGATTGCGGATGCGGGTCTCGGCATTGGTGTCGATCTGCTCGAACACCATGCTGCGCAGGTCGCAGCCGTAGGTCGGCCGCATCAGCCGCTCGCCCGGCGTGGTCGACAGCAGGATGAACAGGCTTTCGCGGATGTCGGCCTCGGCCGAGACGGTCGCGGCATCGCGCGTGACCGGGTCGAAGCGCGGCGGAAAGCTCCAGCCGGTGCCCAGAAAGCTGGCGTCGTCGTCCATCGCCATGTCAGCCGCCGATCATCACGGTGAACTCGCCCAGCACGATGCTGCCGCCGTGCGCGGTCGGGTCGCCGATGCGCGCCGCCGGCTTGCCGCCGATCAGCACCGTGGTCGAGCCCATCACGATGGCGTCGGGCGGGCCGACGCAGACCGCGTTGTCGCCGACCACCGCCGCCGGCAGCTTGCCGATCAGCACCGTCGGCACGCCGGGGCCGATCACCGGCCCGCCCACATGCGGAATCGGCGGCAGGCCGGGCGTCTGCATCGGGCAGGTGTGCATGTCGGTCAGGCGGGCGGCGGGCGGCATGGTCTGGGCGGGCGCGGTCAATTGATCATCACCAGCGCGCCCTTGACCGTGGTCTGGCCGCTGGCCGACAGCTCGGCCGTGGCCGTGCCTTTCACGGTGAGGGCGACCTGGGCTTCGGCGGTCACGTTGAGGCCGCTGGCCTTCAGGTCCTGCGTCGCGGCGATTTCCACCTTGCCGGTCGCGCTGAGCTTGATGTTGCCGGTCGCGGTCAGCGTGATGTCCTTGGGGCTGTCGAGCAGGATGCCGCTCGTGCCCAGCTCGACCTTGTTGCCGGTCTGGTCCTGCAACAGGATGGATTTGCCGTCGTCGCTCACCACCACGGTGTTGCCGGCCGGCGTGACGACCGTGACCACCTTCTTGTCGTCGTCGAATTCGAGCTTGAGCTTGCTGCGCGTGACGATGGCCTTGGTGTTGTTCTCGGCCGCCAGCTCATAGGGCGGCGCGTGCTTGCCGCCGTAGACGCTGCCGAGCACCACCGGCTGGCCCGGATCGTTGTTGACGAAGCCGACGATCACCTCGTCGCCGACCTCGGGCAGGAAGAAGGCGCCAAAGCCGTTCGACGCGTAGAACTTGGCCAGCCGCGCCCAGACCGGCTGGGCCTCGCTGCCGAGAATCGGCAGGCTGATCTGGATGCGCTGGCCGGCCGCCGGATCGCCGTCGAGCTTGGTGACCAGCGCCGTGTGCAGCCCCTCGATGCCCGGCACCCAGCCCGAGGCCGGCGGCGCGACCACATCGCTGCGCGCGGTGATCGGCTCGGGCGGCAGGCCGAATTCCACCTCGGTGAGCCAGTTGCCGTTGTCGATCTCATGCACGACCGCGTTGACGAACACCGAACCCGAGAAGTGCTTGCCCACGCCGGTCACGCCGATCAGGCAGCCCGGCTGCGGCGTGGCGCTGCCCTGGAAGCGCATGTGGCCGCGGATGCGCGCCAGGCCCGCGCGCATCTGCGTGCCCTTGGCCCAGGCTTCGAGCGCATCGCTGGCGAGCGTGGCCGGGCTTTGCAGCGCATACGCCGACAGGCCGATCACCTCGGCCAGCGTCGCGCTGGTCAGATCGCCCTGGTCGTTGAGCGCGCCGGCGTCCGACGTGGCGTTGACGGTGGCAAGGCTGGCCGGGTCCCAGGCCGTGGCCGACACCGTCGCGAGCTGGCTGCGCACATCCATCTCGGCCGAAAAGTCGTAGAGGTCGCTGCCGTAGTTCACGTCGAGCACGGTCTCGCCGCTGACCGTTGGCACTGTCACCTTGAGCTTGCCCGGCGACGGCAGCAGCAGCAGGCCGTTGGCCTCGGCGCGCGCCACCACAAAGTCCCAGTCGGTGCAGTAGTACTGCACCAGCTCGCCGTGGGTCACGTCGGTCGCGATCACGTCGGTGCTCAGGCCGGTGGCGCCAAGCAGCGTGCTGATGATGTCGCTGTCCTTCTGGTCGATGTACGAGGCGTTCTTGCGCCCGACCGTGAGCGTCACCGATTGATGGCGGCATTCGACGACCAATTGCCCGTTGTTGCCCGGCCCGATCGAAATGCCGTGGCGAATCACGATGCCCTCGAAAACCGGCAATTCGGCATCGCCATAGCCGAGCGCCACCGTCACCTTGGCGCCCGGCTTGAAATCGGCGGAATCGCTGATCGGGAAAGTGGCATTCGGCATGTCGCCGTCGAGGAAGACCAGCGTGGCCGAGGCGATGCGATTGATGGCGTGGCTGATGCGCAATGAACGCAATTCGGCCGTGTCGCTCACGGGATTGCCGTCGCATTTGATGGTGATGCGCAGGACGCCGTCGGCGCCGGTTTCCGGGCTGGTGGCCATCGCTTACTCCAGCGGCGGAAATTGCAATTGCATGCCGGGCCGCAGATCGCGGAAATCGGCAAGATCGTTGAAACGCGCGACCTGCGGGTAATAGCCCGAGTCGCGGTAAATGCGATAGCACAGCAGCGGTAGCGTATCGCCTTCGCGCACGGTAATGCTGTGGGTCAGGTCGGGCGACGACTTGTTGGCCATGCGCGCCGCCTGCTTGGCGCTCAGAAAGCCCGAGAAAGCGAGCGACACCTTCGCGCGCAAGGGCTCGCCGGTGGGCTTGAACAGCGTGTAATCGACCGACAGGCTGGAAAGTCGGCCATAGAAACTGAAAGTGCCCCAGACGATCTGCACCCGCCAGGGCTCATGCTTGGCGCCCTTGTAGTCGTAAACCACCTGACTCAAGCGCGCAATCTGCTGGGCCACGGTCTGCTTTGCATCGCGATGCGCGGGCGGCACGGCGCCAGTGCCATCGATGACCAGATCGAATTTGAGCGTATTGGTGTCGTAGGCGCGAAATTTCGATTCGAGCCCGAGTGCGCCTTGCGGCTTGGCGCAGGAATAGCCGATGCCGCCGGTATAGCTGAGCTTGGCCGGATTGATCATGGCCGAGTAATACGGCCCGCTCTTGACCGTGACCGAGCCGTCCGATTCGATTTCGCAGGGCTGGATCTTGAGCATTTCCTTCGTGCCCGAGGCGGCCGGCATCTCAGCGCTCCCGCATCTCGCGCAGCGATTCCTGCAACATCAGCCGGCATTCGGCCAGGATTTCGCGCCGGATATCCTCGACCTTGTCGGCCGGCGGATCGCAATTGTCGGCATCGCAGCCCTGCGGCCGGGTATTGACCGTGGACCGGATCGTCATTTGCCTGATTTCGATGGTCATGGCCTGTTTCAGAGAATGAGCGTCACATTGGTATACGAGAACTCGATGCTGTCGACCGCCACCGAATTCTTGGTCGAGCCGAAAGGATCGACCGACCATTTGACCGGATAGGCATTCTCGAACGACCAGGTGCGCACCGGCGTGGCATTGGCATCGAGCAGCATCAGGTAAATGGCCTTGTAGGGCACGACCGCATTGGCGAATCCGCCCGACAGCAGCGACCAGCAATCGGCGCCAAATTTCGTATCGGCCCGCGTGATGCCACGCTTGAGCACCAGGCGCGGATGTTTGAATCCGCCCGGCAATACATGCACGAAGCGGTTCTCGCCCCCTTCGATCACGGTTTCGGTCTGCATTTCGGGGCCGATGCCCGATGCCTCCATGAAGGAGGCATCGCCCGAGGCACCGCCCCGGGACAGCGACAGCGCGAAATGAAAAGCCGGCAGTGGATAGTCGGGATCGGGAACGTCCCCGATATCGGGCATCAGCTATTCGCGATCGTCAGCCCTTCATGGGCAATCACGATCGTTTCGACGGCTACTTCATTGCCCTGCGACTTGAGATCGGTGCCGGTGATCTTGGTCGGCCAGGCATTTTTCAGCGTCCAGACCATGGTCGGCGCGCCGGCTTCATCGAGCAGACTGATCACGACCGGAATCCGCTTGATCGTGTTCATCTTGATCTGGTTGAACCAGTCCCAATAGGCGTTATCGGATTTGAACACGCCCTTCTTCATGGTGATGTCGCCGAATTTCTTCATGCCCGGCATCTTGAGCACCGAGAATTCCTTGCTGTCGCCATGCCGGTATTCGAGCGGCTGGGCTTCGATGTCGAGGCCCGAGATTTCCTGGAACTTCATGACCGTGGAGTCCCATTTCACTTCGAAATAGAACTTGGGCAGCGGCCAAATTGCCTTTGTCTGTTCTGAACCGTCGTCAGCCATGATCGATCTCCACCAAGATGTTTGCGATGTTTGAAAGTTGAGCGCGCGACCGATGTGACGATTGCCGCATCGGCGCCGGCATCATCAGGACTTCTGCATTTGCTGCTGGAAGGTGATTTCGATGAATTCGGCCGGGCGCGAAATGGCCACCAATACGGTCACGCGCATGATGCCTTCGAGAATGTCTTCGGGCGTCATCGTTTCGCCGAGGCCGACATGCACGCTGAAGGCATCGTCGGGCACGGCACCGGCCAGGCCGCCGCGCTTCCAGATGCTGGCGAGGAAATTGGAAATCATGCTCTTGATCGTGACCCAGGTATTGGCCACATTCGGCTCGAATACCATGGCCTTGGCGGCAAGGCGGCAGGATTCCTCGAGCATGATCATGGTGCGGCGCACATTCACATAGCGCCAATCGAGGCTGTTGCCATCGAGGGTGCGCGCACCCCAGACCAATACGCCTTCGCCAATGAATGAACGGATCGCATTGATCGATTTGCCTTGCGCGGTCACATTCAGATCTTCCTGCTCGTCATGCGAGATATTGACCGCCGGCGAAACCACGCCGGCCAGGCTCACATTGGCGGGCGCCTTCCACACGCCTCGGCTGCCGTCGACCATGGTGTAGACACCGGCCATGGCCGGGCTCGGCGGCAGCAGGTTGAGCTTGGAGCGGATGTCGGCCAGCACCGCGTTGTAGACATTGCTGATGGTGCGCAGCGTCTTGTCGACCAGCGCCTTTTCCACCGCGATATCGGCGGCCGAAAGCGATTTGTCGGCCGACCAATCCTTGGCGATATTGTCGATCGCCTCGATGGTCTGCTTGACGCGCGTGGTCGCATCGGCCGGCGCCGCATCGGGCAGGCCGAGTTCTTCCTTGATGCGGGCAATCAGCTCGTCCTTGTTGATGACATTGTCGTAGCTGAGATTCTTGTCCTGCACGAGGCTGGTATTGACCCACGGGTAATAGGCCGCCGCAAAGTCGAGATAGTTCTTGCCCAGATCGTTGCGGAATTGCTCGACCACATCGCCGTCGGGATCGGTGCGCGGCTTGTAGCCGCCCCACACATCCAGAATCGCAATGCGATTGCGCATCTTGCCGCCGCAATGGGCCAGCGCTTCCTGTTGCACGGCAATGCAGGCCGGCTCGGTCAGCAATACCGCATCCGGAATCACGACGATGGTCGGTTCCTGCTCCTTGACCAGTTGCAGGATGCCGGCGCGCAGCAGATCGGGATCGAGCGGCTTGGTATAATCGCCGACCGAAACGATATAGCAGGGGCCGCCACCGTTCTGGAAGAAATGCAGCATGCCGTAATACAGCAGATAGCGGCCACCGTCCGGGCCGTCGGGCTGGCTCACGAGATATTCGCTGCCATTGAGCGTGAAGGCCGAATCGGCGAGCGAGCCGTCGGCCTTCTTCTCGATATTGAAGCGCGCGGCCGGACCGGCGCCAAAGTATTGATGGAATTCAGCCAGCGAGCTGATGCGCCAGGGCTTGTTGGTCAGGCTCTTGCCGCGATTGTCGGCACGTTCCGTATGGCCGACGAAGACCGGCACGGCGGTCGCAACCTCGACCACGGAATTCGGGAAGGCGTTCTTCTCGACGATATAAACGCCTGGTGTCTTGTAGGCCATGTCGGTCTCCGTCAGCGGTTAGCAATGGATATAGATTTCCGAAAGCAGCGCCGGCATGCCGTCGCGGAGCTCGCGGTGAAAATGGGAAGCATCGGCCACCGGCAGCCGCTTCACCATGACTTTGTCGATGCCATCGACAGATTGACGCAATTCGAATCGGCAGCTTGAACGCTGCTGAATGACCAGTGGCCGGGCGGAAATGAAGCCGCTGGCCTGCTGACCGGCGCCGAGTGCTTCATTGCCGGTCGGCGTGAAATCGATCTGGCCGTCGTTGTCCACGATGCGCAATTGCTCGACCGGCCAATCGCCGACCAGCAGATATTTCCAGTAGGCAGAACGCGGCGCGAATCTCATGACGCAATCGAGCGGCAGCCGGGCCAGATCGTCAGGGCCGAGTGCAATGCTCAAGCCGATTTCGGTCGCTTCGCTGCCGGGCCGGGCCGATTGGCTGTGTTCGGCGCTGCGCTCGGAGAAATCGAGCGTGGCGTCGGAATGCAGCCGGATTCGGCCATCGGCATCGATCGCGCGGTCCCGTGCCGACAGCGACAATGTCTGCCGGCCGAGCAGGCCACCGGCGGTGTAATTGGCAAAATCGGCATCGAAGCGAATGTCGAGCCGAATCGTCAACGGTTCGGTCGCATCGCCGATCAGATCGGCGAGCACATCCTGGCGCTCGCTGTCGTAATGCAATTCGATGCCGCTGCCGATATTGCGGACGATGCCGCCAAAGGCAGCGGCAATGCGCAGAAAATCGGCTGCCGGCGCAAACCGGGCGGTGCGGCACAGCCCATCGGAAAAATATCCGTGTTCGACCGTCAGGCGCAGCAGCGGACGATAACTGGCCATTGCGCTCAATTCCCCCGCGGCACGATGCCAGAATCGGTGCCGGAAATGACCGGGACGCGGGCCGAAATCGCGGTCGAGTCGTAGGCGACCATCCGCACCCGATAAAGCGCCGACGGCAGATAACGGCCGCCGAGCACACCCCAGAGATTGCTCAGATCGTTGCTGCTGAGGCTTTCGAGATCGACGATCAGCTTGTCGAGGCGCGGATCGAGTTCGGGCGTGTTCTGCCGGTCGAATACCGATTGAATCTGCAACAGGCTGATGGCGTTGGAAAGCAGCTTCAGCGCTTCGCGGTAATTGCTGGCGCCAAAGCTTGCCGCAATCATCATGCGCAAATTCAGATAGATCGGCATCGGCCGCTGCAATGCGCGGCTGGCGCTGGAATTGCCGGGGCCGGCATGGGCCACGGTATCGCGCTCGATGTTGACGAGAAAGATCGCCAGCTTGTTGGCTACATGAATGGCGGCGCTGCCGTCGGTTTCGGTGACGGGCGCCACGACTGCAAAGTCTTCATCGACGAGAAAGCGCCGACGCAATGCCTGATTGAGATAGGCGGCAATATGGTCGAGGGCAGCGGCAATCATTGCGACCGGATTCGCTCAGGCGTTGCCAGCAGGGCCGAAAGACAGGGAGACATGATCGGTTCGGGTTGCGAGGCTTGAATTCGGGTCGCCGGACTGTGGTGGTGGCCAGAAACGATCTGGACACAAAGTCGATGCTTGCAGGATTGCGCCGGCGGCGATTGAGCAGTGCCAGCGGCGGCGCGCGGCAGATTCTATGGCGTTTGCCACAGAAATCGTGCGAGTTTCTTGAATTCAATTCGCCGCTTGATGGTACGGCCAAGTATCTCGATGCTCAGTCAAGGTTAGGAGGTGCAGAAAATCGTGAACTATTTCCTCTTTCTGGCGCGTGTCTTTGGCGAATAAGAGAATGTCAAAACGAATGTAGGTACTTGCCAATATCAAATGAAAAGCCCCCGAAACCTTTCGGTCGCGGGGGCCTGGCTTGCAGTACCGGACGGCGTCAGCCGGTATTGCGCAGACCGGCTGCCACGCCGTTGATCGACAGGTGGATGCCGCGCTGCACGCGCACATCGACCGTGCCGCTGTCCTTCTGCAGCCGGTAGCGGCGCAGCAGTTCGACCTGCAAGTGGTTGAGCGGATCGAGATAGGGGAAGCGGTATTCGATCGAGCGCGCGAGCGACGGGTTGGACGCCAGCCGGCCCGGCGTGCCGAGGATGGCGTCGAGCGCGGCATTGGTGCGCTCCCATTCGGCCTGGATCGCGGCCGAGATGCGCTTGCCCAGCCTCTTGTCCTCGACCAGATCCACATAGCGCAGTGCCACCGCGAAATCGCACTTGGCCGCGACCATTTCCATGTTGGCCAGCAGGGTGCGGAAGAACGGCCATTGCTTGTGCATCTTCTGCAGCAGCGCCAGCCTGGCCGGGCGGTCGTCGCCTTCACCCAGCACGCTTTCGATCGCCGAGCCGAAGCCGAACCAGCCCGGCAGCGCCACGCGGCACTGGCCCCAGCTGAAGCCCCAGGGAATCGCGCGCAAGTCCTCGATGGCGCGGGTGGCCTTGCGCGAGGCCGGGCGCGAGCCGATGTTGAGTTCGGCGATTTCGCGGATCGGGGTGGCGCTGAAGAAGTAGTCGGTGAAGCCCGAGGTCTCGTAAACCAGCTTGCGGTAGGCGGCCATGCTGGCGGTCGAGATGGCGTCGGCGGTTTCGAGGAAGGCCTTGGGCGCGGCCTTGCTCGGATGCAGCAGGCTGGCTTCGAGCGTGGCGGCCACCAGGGTTTCGAGATTGCGCCGGCCGACTTCGGGATGGGCGTACTTGGAGGCGATCACCTCCCCCTGCTCGGTCAGGCGGATCTGGCCGTTCACCGTGCCGGGCGGCTGGGCCAGGATCGCGTCATAGCTCGGGCCGCCGCCGCGACCTACCGTGCCGCCGCGGCCGTGAAACAGCCGCAGCACGATGCCGTGGCGGGCGCGCAATTCGTCGAACAGCTTCACCAGCGCGGTCTCGGCGCGGTAGAGCTCCCAGTTGCTGGTGAAGAAGCCGCCGTCCTTGTTGCTGTCGGAGTAGCCCAGCATGATGTCCTGCTCGGGCACGGCGCCGACGCGCGAGGCTTCGATCAGTCGGGCGATGCCGGGCAGCTCGTAGAAGGCGGCCATGATCGGCGCGGCATTGCGCAGGTCGCCGATGGTCTCGAACAGCGGCGAGACGATCAGGTCGGCCACCGCGCCGTCGTCGAGCGTGCCGCGCAGCAGGCCCACTTCCTTTTGCAGCAGCAGCACTTCGAGCAGGTCGGACACCGTTTCGGTGTGGCTGATGATGTAGTGGCGCAGCGCCTGGCGGCCGTAGGTCTTGAGGATGTCGCGCGCCGCCTCGACGATGGCCAGCTCGCTTTCGACCAGCTCGCCGTACTGGGCGCCGATCACGCGCAGGCCGCGCGCATCGTTGAGCAGCCGGAGCAGCAGCGTCTGCTTGGCGGCTTCGTCCAGGCCCGAGTAGTCGGGCTCCAGCCTGGCCACCTTGAGCAGCTCGTCGATGACCGCCTCGTGCTTGTCGCTGCTCTGGCGCAGGTCGATGGTGGCGAGATGGAAGCCGAACACCTGCACCGCGCGGATCAGCGGCCGCAGCCGCATGTTGGCGAGCGCCTCGCCCTGGTGCGCCAGCAGCGAGGTTTCGATGGTGCGCAGATCGGCGAGGAAGTCTTCGGCGTTGGCATAGGGCGTGGTGGGCACGACCACGTACTTGGCCGGTTCGCCGCCGGCCAGCGTCTTGAGCGTGGCGGCCAGCCGGGCGTAGATGCCGACGCAGCTGCGGCGATAGGGCTCGTCGCGGCGGTGCTCGGCCTTGTCGCCCGAGGCGTCGGCGAGCGCCAGCAGTTCGGGCGCGGCCGGCTTGAGCAGCGTGGTGGTGCTCAGCTCGGCGCCGAGCGCATGCACTTCGCGCAGGTAGTGGCGCAGCGCGGTGTCGCTCTGGCGGCGCAGCGCGAGCCGCAGCGTCGGCGCCAGCACGAAGGGGTTGCCATCGCGGTCGCCGCCGATCCAGCTGCCCATGCGCAGAAAGCTGCCGATGTCGTGGCCCGGCAGACGCTGCTCGAGCTCGGCGTACACGCGCGGAATCTGTTCGAGGAAGGTGAGGCCGTAATAGCTCAGCGCGTTCTCGATCTCGTCGGCCACGGTGAGCTTGGTGTAGCGCAGCATCCGCGTCTGCCAGAGCTGGGTGATGCGCTGATGCAGCTGGGTCTCGTTGCGCGCGATGTCGTAGGGCGCGCGCAGCCGGTCGCGTTCCTGCACCAGCTCGGCGATCGCATGCTCGGTATCGAGGATGGACTTGCGCTGCACCTCGGTCGGATGCGCGGTGAGCACCGGCGACAGCCAGGCGCGTTGCAGCAGGTCGGCGATGTCGGCGGCGCGCACGCCGGCGTCGGCCAGCTTCTCGAAGCTGTTGTCGAGCGTGCCGGCGCCGTGGGTGCCGTCGATGGCTTCGTTCTCGAGCCGGCGCGCGTTGTGGCGGTCTTCGGCGATGTTGGCCAGATGCGAGAAATAGCTGAACGCGCGGATGACCGATACCGCCTGGTCGCTGGCCAGGTTGTTGAGCAGGCGGGTCAGCGTCTTGCCGGCCTTGTCGTCCTTCTTGAGCCGGAAGGCGACGGCGAGCTGGCGGATGCGCTCGACCAGCTCGAAGGCGGCGGCGCCCTCCTGTTCGCGGATCACGTCGCCGAGGATGCGGCCGAGCAGGCGGATGTTGTCGATGAGGGCGGCGTCGTCGGGCGCGGCGGTGCGGCTGCGGGTCTGCGTTGCGCGGGCTGCGGGCATTGCGGTCTCGGTTGTTATCGATGGGAGGTGACGCGGCGGTGGCCGGGTCGTGGCGGCCGGGTAAGCCGTGCGCTTCGCGGCGCGGCTGCGGTTTTAGCAAGGACCAATCCAGCCGTGTGAATTTACTTGCGGCGGGCCGGTTGCGCGGCCGCTTCGGGCGCACCATGCAAGCCGAAAGACCCCGAAAAACCGCGTGCTAGCATCCGCCGCCCATGACCGACACCCCGCTTGAAACCGCCGCCGCGCCCTACGCAGGCTTCACGCCCGAACAGGTGCTCGACGCGCTCGATGCACTCGGTTTCATCACCGACGGCCGCCTGCTCGCCCTCAACAGCTACGAGAACCGCGTGTTCCAGGTCGGCCTCGACGACGCGCCGCCGGTGGTGGTCAAGGTGTACCGGCCCGGCCGCTGGAGCGATCCGGCGATCGCCGAGGAGCATGCCTTCGTCGCCGAGCTGGTCGAGCGCGAGATTCCGGTCGCCGCGCCCATGCAGCTGCTGGCGCGCGATGCCGGCGCCGTCGTCGATGCCGCCGGCACGCTCGCCACGGTGGGCGGCTTTCGCTATGCGGTGTTCCCGCGCTTTGCCGGCCGCGCGCCCGAGCTGGACCGGCCCGAGACGCTGGAATGGATGGGGCGCTTTCTGGGCCGCATCCATGCGGTCGGCAAGCTGACAGCGTTTGCAGCGCGCCCGGCCATCGATCTGGCCAGCTACGGCCATGCGCCGCGCGACTGGCTGCTGGCGCACGGCGCCATCCCCGATGAATTGCGCGAGGCCTGGACCAGCACCGTCGCCTTCGCGCTCGACCGCGTCGCCGCCTGCTACGAGCGCGCCGGTGCGGTCGCCACGCTGCGGCTGCACGGCGACTGCCATGCCGGCAATGTGCTGTGGAACGACCGTGGCGATCCGCCCGGACCCTGCTTCGTCGACTTCGACGACGCGCGCAGCGGCCCCGCCATGCAGGACCTGTGGATGCTGCTGTCCGGCGACCGCGCCGCGATGACGATGCAGCTGAGCGACGTGCTCGCCGGCTATGAAGACTTCTGCGATTTCGACCGCCGCGAGCTGCATCTGGTCGAGGCGCTGCGCACGCTGCGCCTCATCCACTACTCCGCCTGGCTGGCCCAGCGCTGGAGCGACGCCGCCTTTCCGGCGGCCTTTCCCTGGTTCGGCACAGTCAAGTACTGGCAGGACCGCATCCTCGAACTGCGCGAACAGATCGCGCTGATGGACGAGCCGCCGCTCGTCGTCTGACTCCGGAAACCCGCATGGCGCTCGGCTCCACCATCTTCAAGGCGCAGTTGCAGGTCAACGACCTCGACCGCCACTACTACGCGAGCCATGCGCTCACCATCGCGCGCCATCCGTCCGAGACCGACGAACGCATGATGGTCCGCGTGCTGGCCTTCGGCCTGCATGCCGACGAGTCGCTGGTGTTCGGCGCCGGCATGACCAGCGACGACAACGCCGACCTCTGGCATCACGACTACACCGGCCGGGTCAAGCTCTGGATCGATGTCGGCCTGCCCGAGGCGCGGCTGGTCAAGAAGGCCGCCGCGCGTTCCGACCGGGTGATGGTCTATGCCTACGGCCGCACCGCCGGCATGTGGTGGGACAAGAACCGCGCCGACCTCAACAAGCTCGACAACCTCGGCGTGGTCATCGTGTCGAGCGAAAGCAGCCAGCAGCTCGCGCGCTGCGCCGAACGCGGCATGCAGCTCGACTGCACGATCCAGGACGGCGAAGTGATGTGGACCGGCGCCGACGACGCGTTTGCGGTTGCACTCGACACGGTGAAGCGCGCCGCCTGAACAGATTGCTCAGGCGGCGCGGTCAGGCTCAGAAGCGCACGCCGCCGTACACGCCCACCTGATAGCGCGGCGCGATCGCCTTGGCGAAGTCGGACGCGCTGGCATTGGCCGGCAGGCTGTCGTGGGTCAGCGCATAGCCCGCCTCCAGCCGCACGAACGGCGACACCACCGGCAGCGGCAGCGACCAGCCCAGACCCAGGCGTGCCCAGGGGCGGGTGAAGCTCTGGTCCTCGCTGCCACCGCCGCTGCGGTCGAGCGTGACCTTCTCGCGGCGCATTTCCAGCCCGGCATTCACGTTGAGCAGCAGCTTCCAATCCACCTGCGCGCCGAGCGCCACGTACGAGAAGCTGCCGCGCGTGTAGCCGCTCGGCGGCGCGCTCACGATGTCGTCGTCGGCCTTGTCGTGCCAGGTGCCGGTGATGGCCACTTCGGTCACGGCCAGGTCGAGCAGGGTGTAGGCGCCGCGAATGGCCTTGCCGCGCGGCTTGACCATGTCGACGCTGGTCGTGCTCGAGTCCTGCGAGCGGCCGCCCTGCTGGTCGAACAGCACGCCGATTTCATGCGCGCCGGCGGGCAGGGCGGTGGCGCCAGCGATGGCAAGCGCGAGGGTGACGATCTTCTTCATGCGATTCCTGTACGGGATGAATGGGCGGCTCAGACCGAGCTGAGTCCGACGATGCTCGAACGTGCCGTGAGCGGCGCGCTCACGAGGGCGATGGGCGCCGTGGCGGTGGCGCTGGCGGCGGCATCGTTCTCGGCCGCGCGCAACACGGCCCAGGCTTCGTCGCCGGCGGGCGGGAAGCGGTTGATGAAGCGCAGCGCGGCCGGATAAGGAAACACGCTTTCGATGTGGCCCTTGCCGATGCGGTCTTTCAAGCCCTGCCAGAACTCCGCGGTGAACAGGTCGCCGTGGTGCGCAAGCAGCACATCGCGCACCTTGGGGTTGCCGAGCAGGAAGGGCTTGAACTCCTCGGGGAACACGTCGTACTTGCCGACCGTGTACCAGACCTCGCCCGACATCTCGTCCTCCTCGTTGCGCGGCGTGGGTATGCGGCGGAAGTTCATCGTCGTCATGTACTCGATCTCGTCGTAGTCGTAGAAGACGATCCGGCCCTGGCGCGACACACCGAAGTTCTTGTAGAGCATGTCGCCCGGAAAGATGTTGGCCGCCGCCAGTTCCTTGATGGCATTGCCGTACTCGATGAGCGCGCGGCTCAGCTCGGTGTCGTCGGCCTGCTGCATGTGCATGTTGAGCGGCCGCATGTAGCGCTCAATGTAGCAGTGGCGCAGCACCACGGTGTCGTCGTTGACCTGGAGCATCGACGGCGCCAGTTCCTGCAACTCGTCGAGCAGCTCCTGCGCAAAGCGCTCGCGCGGGAAGGCCACGTCGCTGTACTCCAGCGTGTCGGCCATGCGGCCGAGGCGGTCGTGCTGCTTCACGAGCTGGAACTTCTCGCGCACCAGCGCGCGCGAGGTGTCCTTGGTGCTGGCGATCTTGTCCTTGATGACCTTGAACACATAGGGGAAGGACGGCAGGCAGAACACCAGCATCACCAGCCCGCGGATGCCGGGCGCGATCTGGAACTGGTCGGTGCTGTGACGCAGATGGTCGAGGAAGTCGCGGTAGAACAGCGTCTTGCCGAACTTCTGCAGGCCGACCATCGAGTACAGCTCGGCCTTGGGCTTGTTGGGCATGATCTGGCGCAGGAAGCGCACATAGGCCGCCGGCACTTCCATCTCGACAAAGAAGTAGGACCGCGCGAACGAGAACAGCGTGAGGATGTGATCGCGTTCCAGCAGCAGCGCATCCACCGTCAGCGAATCGCGCCGCTCATGCCGGATCGCCAGCGCGAACGGCTGCTCGCGGAAGCCGTTGATGACCTTGCCGATCAGATAGCAGGCCTTGTTGCGGAAGAACGGCGAGCGCAGTACCTGCACCTGATGATTGGGCAGCGGCCGGAAGTTGTCGGGCAGCACCTCGGCCAGCGCGCGCTCGATGCAATCGAGGTCGTAGTCGAGGTTGGCGAACGGCACCGCGAAATCCAGATCGGTGATGAGTTCGCGGAACACATGGCGCAGTCCGGTGGCCGGCGATTCGCCTTCGGCGCGGAAGTCGAGCGGGTAATAGCTCTTGTAGGACGGCGGTTCGGCGTCGAGGTATTCGGTCGAGATCGTCGGCCGGACGAAGATGAAATCGTTGTGGTAGTACTCGCGCTTGACCAGCTTGCACACCACCGAGTTGAAGAAGCTCTCGGCGCATTCGGGCTGCATGTGGTCGAGCAGCAGGTCCACGTACTCGAACTTGACGCGCTGCCACACATCCTCGTCGCCCAGCGAGGACGAGAACTCGTTCTCGATGCGCTCGACCGTTTCGCTCACGCGCAGATCGTAGAAGCGGATCCGGTCGCTCGCGGCCTGTTGCACGCCATGCCAGTCGGCGCGCTCGAAGCGGTCCTTGGCCAGCGCCGAGGTCTCGCGGAACAGCCGGTAATGCTTGTTGAAACCCCACAGGATCACCTGCGAGATGGCTTGGGCAAGGCTGCGTGCTTCATTGGCCGAGCGCTTGGTGGTCTGGCTCATGTCTCCCCCTCCGATCGATCTGATGCCGCAATAAAAAAGGCGCTCCCGGTTGCCCGGAAGCGCCTTTCATCATGGCGACGCTTGAACGAACTTACTGAACCTTGGCGGCGTCGCGCAACTGCTTCTGGTAGGTCGCCAGCTTCTTCTGTTGCAGCGATTCCTGGATCTGCTTCTTGACCTGCTCGAACGGCGGGAATTGCGTCGCGCGCGTGTCTTCGAGCTTGATGACGTGATAGCCGAACTGGGTCTTCACCGGGGTTTCGGTGATCTGGCCCTTGGTCAGCTTGGTGAGCGCGTCGGCGAATTCGGGCACGTAGTTGGTGGCCGGGGCCCAGTCGAGATCGCCACCGTTGGCGGCCGAGCCCGGGTCCTTCGACTGCTTGGCCAGGTCTTCGAACTTGGCGCCGCCCTTGAGCTTGGCGATGATCGCCTTCGCGTCGTCTTCCTTCTCCACCAGGATGTGTCGCGCGTGATATTCCTGGGCGTTGCCCATGCGCTGCTTGGCGCTGTCGTACTCGGCCTGCACGTCGGCGTCGGTGATCGGATGCGACTTGATGTAGTCCTGCGCCAGCGCGCTGAACAGGATGCGCTGACGCGCGTTCTCGAGCGCGAGCTTGATTTCGGGGCGGTCGGCGATCTTCTGCTTGACGGCTTCCTGCATGAAGACTTCGCGCATCACGAGGTCTTCGCGGATCTGGCTGCGCAACTCGGGGCTGTCGGGCTGGCCCTGCTTCTTCACCTCGGCGACGATCTCGTCGACCTTGGCCGAGGGGATGGCCTTGCCGTTGACCACGGCGGCGTTTTGCGCCGCGGCGGGCGAGCACAGGGCAACGGTCATCAGCGTCGTGGCGGCGGCAGACGAGCCGACCGTCAGGAGTTGCTTCAACTTCATGAATCAGTCCTCAGGAAATGTTTGGCACGGGCGCCTGTGGCCGGCTGGCGATCGCGGTGCGATCGGTGGACGGTGCGGCGGTGCTCATGGGAGACGAGCCGTGGGCTCTTGATGGTGATTTAAGCGAACTTTGATCGGCGGACGGCTGATTGCTTCAAGCCTCTGACGGGCTCTTGGCGTCGATGGCCAGTGCGTGGATGCGGGTCTGCATCAGCGAGCCGAGGGCATCATACACAAGGCGATGACGGGCCACGGAGCGCTTGCCGGCGAACTCGTCGGCCACGATGACGACTGTGTAATGACCGCCGCCGCCAGCCGACTGGTGGCCTGCATGCTCATGCGAGTCGTCCTCGATGCGCAGTGCGTGCACCGTGAATTTTTCGCGCAGCGCACTGGCGATGAGGTCGGGCGTGGCGGCATCGGACATGTCAGTTCTCTCCCTGGGGCAGATGGCGGCCGAGCCAGAGCGCCTGGCCGACCACGAAGACGAGCATCAGCCCCATCGAGCCGAACATCTTGAAATTGACCCAGGTTTCGAGCGGGAAGCTGAAGGCGACGGCCAGATTGATGCAGCCCATGGCCACGAAGAAGCCGATCCAGGCCATCAGCAGGCGCAGCCAGACGACATCGGGCAGGCTGATCTCGGCGCCCATCATCTTGCGGATGAAGTTGTTGCCGAAGCCGAACTGCGCCACTGCCAGCCCGCCGGCCGAGGCCCAGTACAGCACCGTCGGCTTCCACTTGATGAACACGTCGTTGTGAAACCAGAGCGTCGCGCCGCCGAACACCACGACGATGCCGAGGCTGATCCAGAGCATCGGCTCGATGCGCTTGCGCCGCAGCAGCAGCCAGACGACTTGCAGCGCGGTGCCGGCGATGGTGGCGACCGTGGCCCACATCACCGGCGCTTCCTTCGGGCCGATCTCGCCGCCGGCGGCCAGCGCGCCAAACCAGTGCGTGGCCAGTTCGGCGGCCGCGGCAGGGTCCATCTCGGCGAGCTTGAAGGCCGCGAAGAACAGGGCGACGGGGAAGAGATCGAACAGCAGCTTCATGCGGGGTCCGGGCGGGTCAGCGATGGCGCGCGATTGTAGCGACGCAAGGTTTCAGATCGGCTCGAAGGTGAGCGAGGCCGAGTTGATGCAATAGCGCAGGCCGGTCGGCGGCGGGCCGTCGGGGAAGACATGGCCCAGATGCGCATCGCAGACCTTGCAGATGACTTCGGTGCGGATCATGCCGTGGCTGGTGTCGCGCTTCTCCTCGACATTGTCGGGATCGAGCGCGCGGAAATAGCTGGGCCAGCCGCAGCCCGAGTCGAACTTCGTGTCCGACTCGAACAGCGCGGTGCCGCAGCACACGCAGCGGTAGATGCCGTGCTCGTGGTGATCCCAGAACTTGCCGGTGAAGGCCTGCTCGGTGTAGGCCTTGCGGGTGACGAGGTATTGCATCTCGTCGAGGCGGGCGCGCCATTGTTCGGGCGTCTTGACCACTTTCTTGGGGGTGTCGCTCATGCTTCGTCTCCTTGCTGCGGCGGGTCGGGTTTCGCGTTGGGCGGCAGGCGCGGCGGCAGGTTCCGCGCCCGGGCGGATCAGCTGGAGCAGCTCACTTCGAGACCGCTGGCCCAGTCGGGCGGCAGGGCGGCGTAATGGGCGTTCTCGGGCTGCTCGTCGAAGGGGCGGCGCAGGCAGCGCAGCACCCGGCTGATCTCGGAGAAATCGCCTTCGCGGGCGGCGCGGATGGCGCCCTCGGCGATCCAGTTGCGCAGCACGAAGCGCGGATTGGCGGCGTTCATCGCGGCCTGGCGCTCGGCGTCGGGCCGGGCCGGCTCCAGCGCGAGGCGGGCGCGCCATTGCGCGAGCCAGGCGTCGCAGGCGGCGCGGTCGATGAAGTGGTCGCGTAGCGGTGCGTCGGCGGCGATGCGGTCGGCTTCGCTCACCGCCGCCGGCAGCTGGCCGAGCGTGCGGAAGGTGAGCGTGAAGTCGGGATGGTTCTCCTGCATCAGCTTGAACAGGCTGCCGATGAGCTGGTCGTCGCTGGCATGCGCCTGCGCGAGGCCGAGCTTGCCGCGCATGAGCGCAAAGAAGCTGTCGTTGTAGCCCGGGCCGAAGCCGTCCTCGATCGCCTTGCGCGTGGCATCCACATCGCCGATGAGCGGGTAGAGCGCATTGCCGAGCCGGTACAGGTTCCAGTGCGCCACATGCGGCTGGGCCCGGTAGGCGTAGCGGCCATCGCTGTCGGAGTGGTTGCAGATGTGCTCGGCGTCGAAGGCTTCCATGAAGCCGAACGGGCCGTAGTCGAGCGTGAGCCCGAGGATGGACATGTTGTCGGTGTTCATCACGCCGTGCATGAAGCCGACCGACTGCCAGTGCGCAATCATCCGGCCGGTGCGCAGCGCCACTTCCTTGAGCAGCGCGGCATAGGGCTGGGGCTCTTCGCGCAGCTGCGGGTACTGGGTGGCGATGACGAAGTCGGCCAGCGTGCGCAACTCGTCGATGCGCTTTTGCGAGGCCCAGTGCTCGAACGAGCCGAAGCGCACGAAGCTCGGCGCGAGCCGGGTGACGACGGCGGCGGTCTCGACCGTCTCGCGTGCGACCGGCTGCGGCGAGCCGGTGATGCACAGCGCGCGCGTGGTCGGCACGCCGAGCGCGGCCATGGCTTCCGAGCACAAAAATTCGCGGATCGACGAGCGCAGCACCGCGCGGCCGTCGGCGAAGCGCGAATAGGGCGTGGGGCCGCCGCCCTTGATCTGCACTTCCCAGTGGCCGGTCGAGGCTTCGATCTCGGCCAGCAGATGCGCCCGGCCGTCGCCGAGCTGGCCGGCCCACACGCCGAACTGGTGGCCGGAATACACCGCCGCCAGCGCCTGGGTGCCGCCGAGCATGCGGTTGCCGGCAAAGATCTCGACCAGCTCATGGCGGTCGAATTCGGCGGGGTCGAGGTCGAGCAGGGCGCAGCTTTCGCGGCTGACCGCCACCAGATGCGGCTGGGGCAGCGGCACCGGATCGACCTCGGCATAGAAATCGCCGGGCAGATGGCGGGCAAAACGGTTGGCGAGCGTGATCCCTTTGGGCCAGACCGCGCCAGCGTCCGGCTCAGAGCTTCGTGCGTTCATGACGGCTCCTGTTGTGTGAGGGGAGGAGCGGGCCGCGCGCACGGCCCGCCGGCCGCCATCAAAACACAAGCGAGGTCGGTGCTCCGGCGTCGGGAACGTGCAGCGCTGCCAGCATGCGGGTTTCCAGCTCCAGCTGGCGCTTGGCGTCGGACAGGCCGGTGCCGCTCACGACGAAGCTGTCCTCGACCCGGTCGCCGAGCGTCATGATCTTGGCCGAGTGGACGCTGACGCGGAACTCGGCCAGCACCCGCGCGATGGCATAGAGCAGGCCCGAGCGGTCGGCCGCCGACATGGTCAGGAAGTAGAACTTGGCGCGTTCGTCGGGTTGCAGGTCGATCGTCGGCTCGATCGGGAAGTTGCGGATCTCGCGGCCGATGCGGCCCCGGCTTGGCGGATGCAGCGCGGCGCGGGTGTCGATGCGCTCGGCCAGCTCGGTCTCGACCAGCGACACCAGCGAGCGGTAGTCGGTGCGCCCGGGTACCGAGCCCGACTCGACCACGATGAAGGTGTCGAGCGCATAGCCGTTGCGCGTGGTGTGCACGCGCGCGTCGAGAATCGAGAAGCGCTTGCTGTCGAAATAGCCGCAGACGCGCGCGAACAGGTCGGGCTCGTCGCGCGTGTACACCGCCACCTCCAGCCCGTCGCCGATGTGCGCAAGCCGCGCCTTGACCACGGCGGTCGCGGCATCGACGCGGTAGTGCAGCGAGCGCGTCAGCCAGGCGATGGTCTGAGCGTCGTGGCGCAGGAAGAAGCCGACATCGAGCTGGCTCCAGAGCGCCTCGTGCGCGGTCTCGGAGAAGGCGTAGAGGCGCAGGATGCGCAGCGCCTCGGCGCGGCGTTCTTCGAGCGCCGAGCGGCGGTCGGGCGCCGGCGCATTGGTGGCCAGCAGCCGGTCGGTCGCGTTGTAGAGGTCCTCGAGCAGCTTGGCCTTCCAGGCGTTCCACACCTTGGGCGAGGTGCCGCGGATGTCGGCCACGGTGAGCAGATAGAGCGCCGCAAGCCGGCGCCGGTCGCCGACCATCTCGGCAAAGCCGCGGATCACGTCGGGATCGCTCAGGTCGCGCTTCTGCGCCACGTTGCTCATGGTCAGGTGCTGCTCGACCAGGAACACCACCAGCTCGGTGTCGTCATGCGACAGCTCATGGCCCTTGCAGAAGCGCCGCGCATCGACCATGCCGAGCTTGGAATGGTCGCCGCCGCGTCCCTTGGCGATGTCGTGGAACAGCGCCGCCACGTAAAGCAGCCAGTGGCGCTCGAAATTGGCGATCAGCCGCGAGCACAGCGGGTACTCGTGGGCATGCTCGGCCATCGTGAAGCGGCGCAGGTTGCGCAGCACATTCATGATGTGCTGGTCCACGGTGTAGGCGTGGAACAGGTCGTGCTGCATCTGGCCGATGATCCGGCGGAAGGCCGGCAGATAGCGGCCGAGCACGCTGGTCTGGTTGAGCCGGCGCAGCTCGTGGACGATGCCGCGCGGCGATTGCAGCAGCGCCAGGAAGTTGGCGCGGTTGCGCGGATCGGCGCGGAAATCGGCATCGATGCGGCCGCGCGCATGCCACAGCGCACGCAGCAGCCGCGCCGACATGCCCTTCAGCTCGGGCTGGCGCTGCATCACCAGGAAGGCTTCGAGGATGGCGCCCGGATCGCGCTCGAACACCTCGTTGTCGTCGATGTCGAGCAGGCCGTTGCTCTCGCGGAAGCGCTCGTCGATGGGCCGCGCCGGCAGCCGCGTGCGGTCGAAGATCAGGTCGCCGATGTTCTGCAGCACGATGGTGTTGAGCTGCACCACGGCCTTGGCGGCCCAGTAGTAGCGCTGCATCAGCACTTCGGAGGCGCGCCGCGGGCCCTGGGCCGAGAAACCCATGTCGGCCGCCAGCGACTCTTGCAGGTCGAACAGCAGCCGGTCCTCGGTGCGCCCGGCCAGCAGATGCAGATGCACGCGGATGGTCTTGATGAAGCGCTCGTTGCGCGCGATCGCGACCGCCTCGGCATGGGTGATGAGCTCGCGTTCGGCCAGCTCGCGCCAGCTTTCGCCCAAGCCCGCCGCGCGCGCGATCCACAGAATGATCTGGGTGTCGCGCAGCCCGCCCTGGCTCTCCTTGCAATTGGGCTCCAGGCTGTAGGGCGTCTCGTCATGCTTGATGTGGCGCTGCCGCATCTCGAGCAGCTTGGCCTGCACGAACTTGCGGATGTCGAGCGCCGCCGCGAGCCGCTCGCGCAGCTGGGTGTAGAGCGCGCGGCTGCCGGCCAGCCGGCGCGCCTCGACCAGCGCGGTCTGGATGGTGATGTCGCGCGCCGCCTCGTCGACGCATTCGTCGAGGGTGCGCACGCTGTGGCCGACGGTCAGACCCAGATCCCAGCAGGCGCCGATGAAACGCTCGACGCGCTCATGCGCGGTGGCATCGAGCGGCTGACCGAGCAGCACCAGGATGTCGACATCGGAGCGCGGAAACAGCTCGCCACGGCCGTAGCCGCCGACCGCCACGATCACGCAGTCGGCCGGCAGGCGGGCGTTGTCGCGCAGCGCCACGATGGCGGCATCGACCGAGGCGCGCAGGCGGTTGAGCAGTTCGGGCGTGCCGTGGTCGCGGCGGAAGTGTTCGATGGCGGCGGCGCGTTCGGCATGCAGCCGTTCGCGCACCGCGCGCGTGGCGTCGACGGAGCTTGCCGTCTTGGCGTCGTCAGGCACCGGCAGCCTGCGTCTGGACACCGCGCACCCACGACGGGATGGCCGGCGAGGCATCGGACAGCGTGAGCACCTCGTAGCCGGTTTCGGTCACCACCAGCGTGTGCTCCCACTGCGCCGACAGGCTGTGGTCCTTGGTGACGATGGTCCAGCCATCGGCCAGTTCGCGGATTTCGCGCCGGCCGGCGTTCACCATCGGCTCGATGGTGAAGATCATGCCCGGCAGCAGCTTGTCGAGCGTGCCCGGACGACCGTAGTGCAGCACCTGCGGCTCCTCGTGAAAGCGGCGGCCGATGCCATGCCCGCAGAACTCGCGCACGATGCTGAAACCGTGCTTCTCGGCATGGGTCTGGCAGGCATGACCGATGTCGCCGAGCGAGCCGCCCGGACGCACCGCGTCGATGCCCTTCCACATGCATTCGTAGGTCACCTCGCACAGCCGCCGCGCCGCCGTCGAGGCGTCGCCGACGATGAACATCCGGCTGGTGTCGCCGAAATAGCCGTCCTTGATGACGGTGATGTCGAGATTGACGATGTCGCCCGACTTGAGCACCCGCTCGCCCGGAATGCCGTGGCACACCTGATGATTGACCGAGGTGCAGATCGACTTGGGATAGGGCGTGTAGCCCGGCGGCGCGTAGTTGAGCGGCGCCGGAATCGTGCCCTGCACATTCACCATGTAGTCGTGGCACAGCCGGTCGAGCTCGCCGGTGGTCACGCCAGGCACGACATGCGGATCGATGAAGTCGAGCACTTCGGCCGCGAGCCGGCATGCGACCCGCATCGCGGCGATGTCTTCGGGGGTCTTGATCTGTATTGCCATTGAAGATTCCTGGCTGACGGGCTCCGGCATGGCGCCTCATGCATCCGTCGTGCGAATTGGGTTATGATTATAGGCTTCACAGAAATCGCGATTGCCCAATTGGGCCTTGCGCATTTCCGGAATGTAAGCGGGTCGGATGGGCGGCGAGGCGCAATACAGCGCCGGTTTCCCGGGTATTCGCGGGCATTTCGGCGGGGTCATCGGCCCTGATGTGATTTCGCCGTTTCATGCTCCGTGCATGTTCGGCGGACCGCAGGCCGCGTGGAGTCCGTTTCGACGGATGAGTGCGGCGGCCTGCAGATATCACGCGGATCCAGTGCGCGTCGCCTCATGCGGCGTTGCACTCCGAAGGTGGCGGCAAACATGTGCCGCCCGACTGGTCCGCGTATGACCAAACCTTCTCGGAGCATTTCAAATGCCGGCAACGATGCGTCAGATGCTGGAAGCGGGCGTCCATTTCGGACACCAGACCCGCTTCTGGAACCCCAAGATGGCCCCCTTCATTTACGGCCATCGCAACAAGATTCACATCATCAACCTCGAAAAGACGGTTGTGCAGATGGCCGAGGCGACCAAGTACGCCAAGACCCTCGCTGCCAACCGCGGCACGATTCTTTTCGTGGGCACCAAGCGCCAGTCGCGCGAAATCCTGGCGGCCGAAGCCACCCGCGCCGGCATGCCTTATGTCGACAGCCGCTGGCTCGGCGGCATGCTCACCAACTTCAAGACCGTCAAGGGCTCGATCAAGCGCCTGAAGGATCTGGAGACGCTGGTGGAAGAAGGCGGCCTGGAACGCCTGAGCAAGAAGGAAGCGCTGACCATCGAGCGCGAAGTCGAGAAGCTGCAAAAGTCCATCGGCGGCATCAAGGACATGGGCGGCGTGCCCGATGCGCTGTTCATCATCGACGTCGGCTATCACAAGATCGCCGTCACCGAAGCGAACAAGCTCGGCATCCCGGTCATTGCTATCGTCGACACGAACCACTCGCCGGAAGGCATCGACTACGTGATCCCGGGCAATGACGACTCGGGCCGCGCGATCGAGATCTATGCGACCAGCATCGCGGACGCCATCCTCGAAGGCCGCAACAGCGCGCTGACCGAGGTTGTCGAGGCCGTGCGTGCGCCGGCTGCCGAAGGCGAGTTCGTCGAGGTCGCCAACTGATCACGGTTCTCTGCCGAACCGGAGAAGGGGGCTTGCGAGCCCCTTTTTTGTGAATCGAATCTGAGGAGCACACACATGGCTGCAATCACCGCAGGTATGGTCAAGGAACTGCGCGAGAAGACCGACGCGCCGATGATGGAATGCAAGAAGGCGCTGGCGGAATCCGACGGCGACATGGCCAAGGCCGAGGAACTGCTGCGCGTCAAGCTCGGCAACAAGGCGAGCAAGGCCGCCGGTCGCGTGACCGCTGAAGGCGTGGTGGCTGCCTTCATCTCGGCCGACCAGAAGACTGGCGCGCTGATCGAAGTGAACTGCGAGACCGATTTCGTCGCGAAGAACGACGACTTCCTGGCGTTCTCGCGCGAGCTGGCCCAGCTGGCCGCCGAAAAGAATCCGGCCGACGTCGCAGCCCTGTCGGCGCTCGAAGTCGATGGCGCGACCATCGATGCCAAGCGCCTCGCGCTGGTCGGCAAGATCGGCGAGAACCTGTCGATCCGCCGCTTCGTGCGCTTCGAAACCGCCAACAAGCTGGCCTCCTACCTGCACGGCACCCGCATCGGCGTGCTGGTCGAGTTCTCGGGCGAGGACGATCAGGTCGGCAAGGACGTGGCGATGCATGTGGCCGCGAGCAAGCCGGTGTGCGTGTCGCGCGACCAGGTGCCGGCCGACAAGATCGAAGCCGAGCGCAGCATCTTTTCGCAGCAGGCTGCCGAGTCGGGCAAGCCGGCCGAAATCGTCGCCAAGATGGTCGAAGGCCGCATCAACAAGTTCCTGTCGGAAGTGGCACTGCTGGGTCAGCCCTTCGTCAAGAATCCCGACGAGACCGTCGAGAAGATGCTGAAGTCGAAGGGTGCTTCGGTGGCAGCGTTCGCTCTCTACGTGGTCGGCGAAGGCATCGAGAAGAAGACCGACGATTTCGCGGCCGAGGTCGCGAAGATGGCCGCCGGCGCGCAATAAACCGCTACATTCGGTCGTCTTTAGCCCTCCTCCCTTCAGAAAATGCCGATTCTTCACAAGCGCATCCTCCTCAAGCTTTCGGGTGAAGCCCTCATGGGTGACACCGCCTACGGCATCGACCGTACGACCCTGGAAGCCATGGTTTCCGACATCGCCGAAGTCCATGCCCTGGGCGTGGAACTCGCGGTGGTGATCGGCGGCGGCAACATCTTTCGCGGCATGGCGCTCGGCGCCGCCGGGATGGATCGGGCCACGGGCGACTACATGGGCATGCTGGCGACAGTGATGAACTCGCTGGCGTTGCAGGACGCGCTCAAGAACGTGGGCATCCCCGCTCGCGCGCAATCGGCACTCAAGATCGAGCAGGTGCTCGAGCCCTACATCCGCCCGAAGGCACTGCGCTACCTCGAAGAGGGCAAGGTGGTGATCTTCGCGGCGGGCACGGGCAATCCCTTCTTCACGACCGATACCGCCGCCGCCCTGCGCGGCGCGGAAATCGGCGCCGAGATCGTGCTCAAGGCGACCAAGGTCGACGGCATCTACAGCGCCGACCCGAAGAAGGATCCGACCGCGACGCGCTATTCGTCGATCAGCTTCGACGAGGCGATCAGCAAGAATCTGGCAGTGATGGATGCGACGGCCTTCGCGCTGTGCCGCGACCAGAAGCTGCCGATCCGGGTTTTCAGCATCGTCAAGCCGGGTGCGCTCAAGCGCATCGTGCTGGGCGAGGACGAGGGCACGCTGGTCCACATCTGACCCGCAACCGGTTACACGGAGTTTGGCTTCATGAGTACTGCCGACATCAAGAAGGCGACCGAGCAGAAGATGCAGAAGTCGTTCGAGAGCCTCAAGACCGAGTTCTCGAAGGTCCGCACGGGCCGCGCGCACACGGGTCTGCTCGACCACATCAACGTCGACTACTACGGCTCGCCGACGCCGCTGTCGGGCGTCGCCAATGTCACGCTGATCGATTCGCGCACCCTCGGCATCCAGCCCTGGGAAAAGAAGATGGTGCAGGTGGTCGAGAAGGCCATCCGCGAATCCGACCTGGGGCTCAATCCGGCGACGATGGGCGATCTGATCCGCGTGCCGATGCCGGCACTCACGGAAGAACGTCGCAAGGACCTCATCAAGGTGGTGCGCGGCGAGGCCGAGGGCGCCAAGGTCGCGATCCGCAACCTGCGTCGCGATGCCAACGAGCAGCTCAAGCGGCTGGTCAAGGACAAGGCGATTTCCGAGGACGACGAACGGCGCGGGCAGGACGAGATCCAGAAGCTCACCGACCGTTTCGTGGCCGACGTCGACAGGACGCTCGGCGAGAAGGAAAAGGAAATCATGACGGTATGAAGGCCCTGCGCCGGCTTGCCGGCAGCCGCGCAGCGGCCTCCGCCGGTGCGTCTTCGGGCGCACCGGTCGGCGCGATTCCGCGCCATATCGCCATCATCATGGACGGGAATGGCCGCTGGGCGACGCGCAGGTTTCTGCCGCGCACGGTCGGTCATCACAAGGGTCTCGATGCGGTGCGAACGACGGTCGAGGCCTGCGTGCAGCGCGGCGTCGAGTACCTGACGCTGTTCGCCTTCAGCTCCGAGAACTGGCGTCGTCCCGAGGAAGAGGTATCGGTGCTGATGACGCTGTTCGTCTCGGCGCTGGAGCGCGAGGTGGGCCGGCTCATCCGCAACGGCGTGCGGCTCAAGGTCATCGGCGATGTCTCCGCCTTCAATCCGGTATTGCAGACCGCGATCCGCGAGGCCGAGGCGCGTACCGCCGACAACGGCAAGCTGGTGTTGACCATCGCGGCCAATTACGGCGGGCGCTGGGACATCACCCAGGCCATGCGTCGGCTGCTGGCCGAGCGGCCCGAATGCCTGACCCGGCCCGAGCTCATCGACGACGCGGCGCTGGAACCCTTCCTCGCCACCGCCGGCATGCCCGAGCCCGATCTGTTTATCCGCACCGGCGGCGAGCAGCGCATCTCCAACTTCCTGCTCTGGCAGCTCGCCTATACCGAGCTGTATTTCTCCGAAGACTTCTGGCCCGATTTCGATGCCGCCGCGCTCGATCGCGCGATCGCGTCCTTCGGCGAGCGCGAACGGCGTTTCGGTCGCACCAGCGCCCAGGTTGCGGCGGTCGCGCCGCAGTCGCGCTGAGCCGGAACGTCGCCGTTCATGCTGCGTACCCGCGTTCTCACCGCCATCGCGCTGCTGGCGGTCGTGCTGCCGGTGGCCTGGTCGGGCAGTCTCTGGGCCGTGGGCGCGGTGGCGCTGCTGGCGACGGTGGCCGGCGGCTGGGAATGGACCCGGTTGTTCGGTCTGTCGCCGCTAGGTGTGCCGGCCGCGCTGCTGGCGACGGCTGTAGCTCTGGTGATTTCCTTCGCCGCCGGCTCGATGCCCGCCTGGGCCGAGGCGTCGGGGCAGGGCTTGCTGATCGTCGCTGCCGTGTTCTGGGTCGCTCAGGCGCTGCCTGCGGTGCTGGCCGCGCGACTGCCCGACTGGCTGGCCGGCAAGACCGTGGCCAGCCTGGTCGGCGTGCTGCTGCTGCTGGCCTTTCTGCTCGCGGTGCTGGGGCTGTACCAGCGCGGTCCGGTCACGCTGCTGTCGGCGCTGGTGATCGTCTGGGTGTCCGACATCTCGGCCTATTTCTGCGGCCGGCGCTTCGGTCGCCACAAGCTCGCGCCGGCGGTGAGCCCCGGCAAGACCTGGGAAGGCGCGATCGGCGCGGCGGTGGTCGTGACGCTGCTGGCGCTGATCTGGGCCGCGATCGCCAGCGGCAGCGATCTCGTGAGCGCACTGGCCCGGCGCGGGCCGGTCCTGGTGCCGGCCATCGTTGCGCTGGTGGCGCTCGGCATCGTCGGCGACCTGTTCGAATCGCTGCTCAAGCGGCGCGCCGGGCTCAAGGATTCGAGCGGCCTGCTGCCCGGCCACGGCGGCGTGCTCGACCGCATCGACGCCTTGCTGCCGGTGCTGCCGGTGGCCGAACTGCTGCTGCGCTGGCTGGCCTGACCGCGAGAACCTCATGTCCGTGCAAAACCTGACCCTGCTTGGCGCTACCGGTTCGATCGGCAGCAGCACGCTCGACGTCGTCGCGCGCCATCCCGAGCGCTTTCGCGTGCATGCGCTGACCGCGCACCGCCGCATCGACGAGCTGGCCGAACTGTGCCGGCGCTTCCGGCCCGACCGCGCCGTGGTCGCCGATGCCGACAGCGCGATCCGGCTGCGCACGCTGCTCGCCGCCGAGCATCCGGCCTGCGTCGTCGATCACGGCGCGGCGGCGCTCTGCGAAGTGGCCAGCGCGCCCGAGGTCGATACCGTCATGGCCGCCATCGTCGGCGGCGCGGGTCTGGCGCCGGGCCTTGCGGCGGCGCGCGCCGGCAAGCGCATCCTGCTGGCCAACAAGGAAGCGCTGGTCATGGCCGGCGACCTCATGCTCGACGCGGTCGCCCGGTCCGGCGGACTGCTGCTGCCGGTCGACAGCGAGCACAACGCGATCTTCCAGTGCCTGCCGCTCGATGCCCATGCGCGCGCCGACACCAGCCGGGTGCGGCGCCTGGTGCTCACCGCCTCGGGCGGCCCGTTCCGCACCGCCTCGCTCGACCGCATGCGCGCAGCCACGCCCGATCAGGCCTGTGCCCATCCCAACTGGAGCATGGGCCGCAAGATCTCGGTCGATTCGGCCACGCTGATGAACAAGGGGCTGGAAGTGATCGAGGCGCGCTGGCTGTTCGGCGTGACCGCCGAGCGCATCGGCGTGGTCGTGCATCCGCAGTCGGTGGTGCACAGCATGGTCGAGTACATCGACGGCTCGGTGCTGGCGCAGATGGGCCAGCCTGACATGCGCACGCCGATCGCCTCGGCGCTGGCCTGGCCCGCGCGCATCGATGCCGGCGTCAAGCCGCTCGACCTGACCGCCGTCGGCACGCTCACTTTCGAGCCGCCCGACTTCGTGCGCTTTCCCTGCCTGCAACTCGCGTTCGATGCGCTCGCCGCCGGTCCCTGGGCGTCCATCGCGCTCAATGCCGCCAACGAGATCGCGGTCGAGCGCTTTCTGGCCGGCCGGCTCGGCTTTCTCGCGATTGCCGACGCGATCCGCGCCACGCTCGACGCGCTGGCGGGCAGCGCGGCCGACTCGATCGACGCCATCTTCGAACTCGACGCCCGGGCGCGCCGCGTGTCGGCAGATTTCATCGACCGTCAGCCGCGCGCTGCCGCATGCTGACACTTGCTTGCATGATCGCGCCGGCGCGCGAAAAGCCCGGCAATCCAGCCAAGCCATAATCGCCGACGCTCGGGCCGGCCGAGCCTCCGGAGCCATCCGTCTTGCAGACCATCCTCGCCTTCGTCGCGGCCCTCGGGCTGCTGATCGTCATCCATGAACTCGGGCACTACCTCGTCGCGCGCGCCTGCGGCGTCAAGGTGCTGAAGTTCTCGGTGGGTTTTGGCCGGCCGCTGATCGCCCGACGCTTCGGCCGCGACGACACGCTCTGGGCGATCTCGATGCTGCCGCTCGGCGGCTATGTATCGATGCTCGACGAACGCGAAGCCACCGAGCCGATCCCGGCCGCCGATCTGCCGCGCGCCTTCAACCGCCAGTCGCCGCTCAAGCGCATCGCCATCGTCAGCGCCGGCCCGATCGCCAACCTGCTGCTGGCGATCGCGCTGTATGCCGCGCTCGATCTGCACGGCGTGAAGGAGCCGCGCGCCGTCGTCGGCACGCCGGCCGCCGCCAGCCTGGCCGCCGACGCCGGCCTCAAATCCGGCGACGAACTGCTCGCCATCGACGGCGAGCCGGTGGTCAGCTGGGTCGATGCGCGCTGGCATCTGCTCAAGGCCAGCGTCGATCGCCGCCCGGTGACGCTGCATGTGCGCGATGCCGCCGGCGCCGAGCGCGATCTGCGGTTGGCGCTCGACCGGCTGCCGGCCAGCGACATCGAAGGCAATGTGGTCGAGACGCTCGGCATGGGGCCGCGCCGGCCGCCGCCGCGCATCCTGAGGGTCGAGCCCGGCAGCGCCGCCGAGCGCGCCGGCATCAAGGATGGCGACCTGATCGAAACGCTCGACGGCGAGCCCATTGCCACGGTCGCGCCGCTGGTCGAGCGCATCCGCGGCGCGGCCGGCCAGACGCTGGAACTCGGCGTGCGGCGCGACATCGGCAGCGTGGCCGAAAGCCTGCATCAGCTCGACGTGGTGCCGGTCGCCGCCGACAACCCCGGCGGCCAGCCGGTCGGCCGCATCGGCGTCGCCTTCGACCTGCAACTCGAAATGGTGGAAGTGCGTCGCGATCTGCCGCAGGCAATCGCCAGCGGTGCCGCGCGCACCTGGGACATGAGTCTTTTCTCGCTGCGCATGATGGGAAAAATGGTCATCGGCGAGGTTTCACTCAAGAATCTCAGCGGCCCGGTAACGATTGCCGATTTCGCCGGCCAGACCGCGCGAATGGGGCTGGAAGCCTATGTGGCATTTCTCGCGCTCATCAGCGTGAGTCTTGGCGTACTTAACCTGCTGCCGATCCCGGTCCTTGATGGAGGACACATCCTGTATTATTCGATCGAATTTGCCAGGGGCAGCCCATTGCCTCAGCGCGTTATCGAAGTCGGGCAACGTGCCGGGCTTGGCGTACTGGCTGCAATGATGGCCATTGCGCTCTTCAACGATTTGACGCGGCTTTTCAGCTGAACATCCCCTTCGTGCTTTCCCTTTTCCTGGTGCGTTTCTCCGTCCCGTCGAATGCAGATTGCTTCGATCCGGCGACCGGGTTTCGCGGGCCGACCTCGCAATGACAAGATCCCGAATTGCCGCAGCCGTATTCGCGGCCTGCATGACGCCCGCTGCCTATGCGGTCGATCCGTTTGTCATCAAGGACATTCGCGTCGAAGGCGTGCAGCGCACCGAGCCCGGAACCGTATTCAGCTATCTGCCATTTCGCATCGGCGACAGCTACAACGATGAAAAGGGTGCCGCCGCGATTCGCGCGCTGTATGCCGCCGGTTTTTACCGCGATGTGCGGCTGGAAGTGGAGGGCGAAACCCTGGTGGTGACCGTCGAGGAAAGGCCGGCGATCTCGTCGATCAATTTCTCGGGCGCCAAGGAATTCGAGGCCGACAAGCTCAAGCAGGCCTTGCGCGACGTGGGCATCGCGGAAGCGCGCACCTTCGACCGCAGCCAGCTCGATCGCGCCGAACAGGAGCTCAAGCGCCTGTATCTGTCGCGTGGCAAATATGCGGTGAGCATTTCCACCACCGTCACGCCGCAGGAACGCAATCGCGTCGCCATCAATTTCACCATCGAGGAAGGCGATGTCGCGACGATCAAGCAGATCCATTTCGTCGGCACCAAGGCCTTCACCGAGAAGGAATTGCTGAAGGAAATCCAGCTCACCACGCCGGGCTGGTTTACCTGGTTCAGCAAGCGCGACCAGTATTCCAAGCAGAAACTCACTGCCGACCTCGAAACGCTGCGCTCTTTCTATCTGAATCGCGGCTATCTCGAATTCAATGTCGAATCGACCCAGGTGTCGATCACGCCGGACAAGCGCGACATCTACATCACGGTGGCAATCACCGAAGGCCAGAAATACACGGTCTCGGATGTGAAGCTCGCCGGCGATCTGCTCGACAAGCGCGCCGAACTCGAAACCGCGCTGGTGCTCAAGCCGGGCCAGACCTTCAGCGGCCAGGATCTCAACGACTCGATCAAGCAGATCAACGAGAAGCTCGGCAATTACGGCTATGCATTTTCCAATGCCAATGCCTCGCCCGATATCGACCGTGAAAAGTCCACCGTGGCATTCACCATCGTGGTCGATCCGGGCCGCCGGGTTTATGTGCGGCGGGTCAATATCGCCGGCAATGCGCGTACCCGCGATGAAGTGATCCGGCGTGAATCGCGCCAGCTCGAAGGCGGCTATTTCGACGGTGAGCGCGTGCGTCAGTCGCGCGACCGCATCGACCGGCTCGGTTTCTTCGAGGAAGTGAAGGTCGATTCGCCGGCGGTTTCGGCGGCGCCCGACCTGCTCGATGTGAACTACACGGTCAAGGAACGCGCGACCGGCACGCTCAATGTCGGCGCGGGTTTCTCCTCGACCGACAAGCTGGTGCTGACCGCATCGATTTCGCAGAACAATCTTTTCGGCACCGGCAATTCGCTGTCGTTCGAAGTCAATACCAGCAAGGTCAATCGGACCTTTGCGATTTCCCAGACCAATCCCTATTTCACGGTCGACGGCATTTCGCAGGGTTTCGACATCTATACCCGCACCTACAATCCCACTTCACTCAACCTGGGCGATTACAAGGTGCGCAGTACCGGTGCCGGCGTGCGTTTCGGCTTTCCGGTCTCCGATTTCAATACCGTGGTGTTCGGCCTGAATGCGGAAAACACCGACATCACGGTCGGCTCGGCCAGTCCGTCGCGCTACAAGCAGTACGTCGACCTGTTCGGCGAATCGAGCACCGGCGCGACCGCCTCGCTCGCCTGGATCAACGACACCCGCGATTCGGGCCTGGCGCCAACCCGCGGCCGTTATGGCCGGGCCTCGATCGAAGCCACGCTGCCGGTATTCGACCTGCGCTATTACCGCGCAACGGTCCAGCAGCAATGGTTCAAGCCGATCACGCGCGATTTCACCTTTGCGCTCAATGGCGAGGCCGATTACGGCAAGGGTTTCGGCGGCAAGCCGCTGCCGCTGTTCAAGTATTACTACGCGGGCGGCATCGGCACGGTGCGGGGTTTCGAGCCGGGTTCGCTGACGACGACGCGCGATTCCAATGGCTATTCGCTCGGCGGTGCCAGCCGGGTGTTCGGCAATGCTGAATTCCTGTTTCCGTTGCCGGGCACCAGCGACCGCACGGTTCGGCTGTTTACCTTCCTCGACGGTGGCAATACTTTCCCCGAAGGCGAAGGCATCAAGTTTTCGAATCTGCGCTATTCCACCGGTTTCGGCGTGAGCTGGCTTTCACCGGTCGGGCCGCTCAAGCTTTCGCTCGGCAAGCCGCTCAATTCCAAGCCGGGCGACCGCGAGCAGCGTTTCCAATTCCAGCTCGGCACGGGTTTCTGAGCCATGTCTTTGAGAGGACAAGCAGTCATGTCGATGACGCGCACGACCACCACGGCGCGCCTGGCCGGATTCATGGCCTGCGCGCTGCTCACCCTGCCGCTCCAGGCGCAGGCCGACGATGGCTTGAAGGTGGGTTTTGTCAGCACCGAGCGCGTGATGCGCGATTCGGCGCCCGCCAAGGCCGCCCAACAGCGTCTTGAAGGCGATTTCGCCAAGCGCCAGAAGGAGCTGGAGGACATGGCGGCCCGGCTCAAGGCAGCGTCCGACAAGCTCGACAAGGACGCCGCCGTGCTGTCCGACAGCGAGCGCGGCCGGCGCCAGAAGGATCTGGCCGACCAGGATCGCGACTTCCAGCGCCGCCAGCGCGAACTGCGCGAAGACCTCAATCAGCGTCGCAACGAGGAAGTGACCGCGCTGCTCGACCGCGCCAACAAGGTCATCCGCCAGATCGCCGAGAGCGAGAAGTACGACCTGATCCTGCAAGAGGCGGTGTATTTCGGCCCGCGCATCGACATCACCGAGAAGGTGCTGAAGGCGCTCAACCAGCAGGCGGCCGGCAAGTGAGGGCCAATCCTGCTTTGCGTTTTTCGCTTGCCGATCTGGTCGCAAGCGTCGGCGGTTCGCTGCTCGGCAACGAGAAGACCGAGATCAGCGGCTTTGCGCCGATCGAGCGCGTGAGCCCGACCGAGGCGGCCTTCGTCGAGCAGCCGCGCTTTCTGGGCGCGGCGCGCGAGGTGCAGGCGGCGGCGATCATCCTGCGGCCCGGCGACGCGGCGAAGATGGACGGCCATCGCTCGCAGGCGCTCTGGCTGCACGACAACCCCTATCTCGCGTTTGCGCGCGCGGCCCAGGAAATCGAGCGCAGGCGCCATCCGCGCCTGCTGCAGGGCGTGCATCCGACGGCGGTAGTGTCGAGCGATGCCACGCTGCATCCGAGCGCCAATGTCGGCGCCGGCGCGGTGATCGAGGCCGGTGCGCGCATCGGCGCGGGTGCCGACATCGGCGCGCTCGCCTATGTGGGTGCCGACGTCGTGATCGGAGACGACACCGAGCTGGAGGCGCGCGCGACAGTGCATCACGGCTGCGTGATCGGTGCGCGCTGCATCCTGCATTCGGGCTGCGTGATCGGCGCCGACGGCTTTGGTCTGGCGCCCGACCGCGGCACCTGGGTCAAGATTCCGCAGGTCGGCCGGGTGGTCATCGGCGACGACGTGGAAATCGGCTGCAACACCACCATCGACCGCGGCGCGCTCGACGACACGCGCATCGGCAACGGCGTCAAGCTCGACAATCTGATCCAGATTGGCCACAACTGCGAGATCGGCGATCACACCGCCGTTGCGGGCTGCGCCGGCATCGCCGGCAGCGTCAAGATCGGCAAGCACTGCATGATTGCCGGCGCCGCGATGATCGGCGGCCACATCGAGATCTGCGACAACGTGTTCATCTCGGGCGCGACCTCAGTGTTCAAGTCGATCACCGAGCCGGGCCGCTACTCCGGCACCACGCCGATCCTGCCGCATCGCGACTGGGAGAAGAACGCCGTCGTGGCGCGCAATCTCGTCGAACTCCGGGCGCGTCTGCGCGCCCTTGAAAAGCTGGTCGCGAATCCCGCCGACCAGTCCTGAATGCAGCGCCCGCCGTTCGCGCGGGCTGCTCGCCACCACCTAGCCGCCCCCCGTCGCGGCGCCTGCCGAGACCTACCGGACAGCCATGGACATCAACGAGATCCTCAAGCATCTGCCGCATCGCTTTCCGATGCTGCTCATCGACCGCGTGCTCGAAATCGAGCCCGGCAAGCGCATCAAGGCGCTGAAGAACGTGACGATGAACGAGCCCTTCTTCCAGGGCCATTTCCCGCATCTGCCGGTGATGCCGGGCGTGCTCATCGTCGAGGCGATGGCGCAGGCGGCCGGCGTGCTGTCGTTCAAGACCATGGGCATCCTGCCGAGCGACGACTCGGTCTATCTGTTTGCCGGCATCGACGGCGCGCGCTTCCGCAAGGCCGTGGTGCCGGGCGACCAGCTCATCCTCGAGATCGAGACGGTTCGCCAGTCGAAGAGCCTGGGCAAGTACGTCGGCAAGGCCTATGTCGACGGCCAGCTCGCGGCCGAGGCGACGATGCTGTGCACGCTGCGCTCGACCGCAGACGCGGCCAAGGTGCCTGCATGAGCCGCATCCACCCGACCGCCATCATCGAGCCCGGTGCCGAGCTTGGCGCCGAGGTGGACATCGGGCCCTACGTCGTCGTCGGCCCGCACGTAAGGATCGGCGACCGCACGCGCATCGCCGCGCATGCGCTCATTACCGGCCACACCACGATCGGCGCCGACAACCGCATCTTTTCGTCCTGTTCCATCGGCGAGGTGCCGCAGGACATGAAGTACCGCGACGAGCCCACGCGCCTCGTCATCGGTGACCGCAACACCATCCGCGAGTGCTGCACCTTCAACATCGGCACGGTGCAGCAGGACGGCGTCACGACCTTCGGCAGCGACAACTGGGTGATGGCCTATGTGCATGTCGCGCACGACGTGGTGGTCGGCAACCATTGCGTGCTGGCCAATGCGGTGACCCTCGCCGGCCATGTGACGGTCGGCGATCACGTCACCATCGGCGGGCTGTCGGGCGTGCATCAGTTCTGCCGCATCGGCACGCAGGCGATGGTCGGCGGCATGACCAAGATCGTGCAGGACGTGGCGCCCTACATCACGGTCGACGGCAATCCGGCCGAGGTGCACGGGCTCAATCTGCTGGGCCTGCGCCGGCGCGGTTTCAGCAATGAAGAGATCAATCAGCTCAAGAAGGCGCAAGGCTTTGTCTGGCGCGACGGGCTGACGCTCGACGAGGCCAGGCTGCGGCTGGCCGAACTCGCGGCCGAGACCGGCAATGCGCATGTGCAGACGCTGCTCGATTTCGTGTCCGTGGCCGGTCGCGGCCTGGTGCGCTGAGCGCGGCGGGCCGGGCAGATGAAGCGGAGCGGCGCATGAGCGGGCAGGCCAGCGCCAGCGCGGCCGGCCTTGCGACGACGCTGGGCCCGGCCGTTGCCGCCACGCCGGCGCGGCTCGCGATGGTGGCCGGCGAACCCTCCGGCGACCTGCTCGCCAGCCTGCTGCTGCGCGGCCTCGACGCCCGCCTGCCCGGCAGCGAGATCTGGGGCATCGGCGGACCGAAGATGGCCGCCGAAGGCTTTCGCCTGACCGAATCGATGGACCCGCTCTCGGTGCACGGCTACTGGGACGCGATCCGCAGCCTGCGCGAGATCTTTGCTGTGCGGTCGCGGCTGTTCGCTGCCATCGCGGCCGACCGGCCCGACGCCTTCATCGGCGTGGATGCGCCCGACTTCAACTTTGGCGTCGAGGAGCGGCTGCGCGGCCAGGGCATCAAGACCATCCATTTCGTGAGCCCGTCGATCTGGGCCTGGCGCGGCGGGCGCATCGAGCGCATCAAGCGCGCGGTCGATCTGATGCTGTGCATGTTTCCGATGGAGCCGCCGATCTATCGGCGCGCCGGCATTCCCTGCGCCTATGTCGGTCATCCGCTGGCCGACGAGATTGCGCTGCAACCCGATCCGGCCGCCGCGCGCGCGCGTCTGGGCCTGCCGGCCGATGCCGAACTGCTGGCGCTGCTGCCCGGCAGCCGGCGCGGCGAGGTCGAGCGCATCGGGCCCGATTTCATCGCTGCCGCGCGCTGGCTGCATGCGCGCGAGCCGGGCATCCGCTTTGTCGTGCCGATGGCCAATGCGCGGCTGCGCGCCATGTTCGAGGCGCTGCCGGGCGCGCGCGGCGAGCTGCCGATCACCATCGTCGACGGTCATTCGCATGACGTGATCGAGGCCTGCGACGCGGTGCTGGTCGCGAGCGGCACGGCCACGCTCGAATGCGCGCTCTACAAGAAGCCGATGGTCATCAGCTATCGCGTGGCCGGGCTGACTGCGCTCATCATGCGGCGCATGGGCTATCTGCCCTGGGTCGGCCTGCCCAACATCCTCGAAAACGAATCGCTGGTGCCCGAGCTGCTGCAAGAGGCGGCCACGCCCGAGGCGCTCGGCGCAGCGGCGCTGACCGCACTGCGCGACGCCCAGCTGCGCGCCAGACTCGCCGAGCGCTTTACCGCGCTGCACCACCGCCTGCGCTGCGATACCGGCAGCCGCGCCGCCGAGGCCATCGCCACCTGCCTCGGCCGCTGACGCGCCGGGCCGGCCAGCCGGCCACGCCCCCCGCACCGCCCACTTCCTTCCCCGATTGCCACCGATGTCCCGCACCCCGACCCGCGCCGAACTTGCCACCTATGTCGTGCCCGACTTCGGCCCCGACGTGCGCTGCCTGTGCGGCGTGGACGAAGCCGGGCGTGGCCCGCTCGCCGGCTCGGTGGTGGCGGCCGCCGTGGTGCTCGACCCGGCGCGGCCGATCGCCGGTCTGGCCGATTCCAAGGCGATGAGTGAGCGCCGCCGCGAGGCGCTGGCGCCGGTCATCCGCGAACGCGCGCTTGCCTGGTGCGTGGCCGAGGCCACGGTCGAGGAGATCGACCGGCTCAACATCCTGCAAGCCACCTTCCTCGCGATGCGGCGCGCGGTGGCGGGGCTCGCGCTCGACGGTGCGCCGCTGCTGCCCGATCTGGTCGCCATCGACGGCAACCAGGACCCGCGTCTTGGCTTGCGCACCGCGCTGGTGGTGAAGGGCGATGCGCTCGTGCCGTCGATCTCGGCCGCGTCGATCCTGGCCAAGACCGCGCGCGATGCGCAGCTGCGCGAGCTGCATCTGCTGCATCCGCACTACGGCTTTGACCGGCACAAGGGCTATGGCACGGCCGAGCACATGGCCGCGATCCGCAGGCACGGCGTGCTGGCGGCGCACCGGCGCTCGTTCGCGCCCATCGCCCAGCAGCTGCTGTTGGGCAATCTCACGGAGCAGGGCGCATGAAGCTCGTCACCTCGCGCGAAAACCCCGGATTCAAGCAGCTGCGCGCCGTCGGCCAGGGCAAGGAACGCGGGCTGGCGCTGCTCGACGGCATTCATCTGTGCGAAGCCTGGAGCCAGCGCGACTGGCCGGTGATGCTCTGCGCCTTTGTCGAGGATGCGGCGCCGCGTGCCGACGTGGCCGCGCTGATCGAGGCCGCGCGCCAGGCCGGCGCCGAGCTGCTGGCGCTGAGCCACACGCTCATGGGTCAGGTGTCGCAGCTCGATTCGCCGGCGCCCATCGTCTATGTGGTGCAGCCGCCGCCGAGCGATCTGGCCAGTCTTGCCGGCCGCGATGCCATCGCGCTCGACGGCGTGCAGGACCCGGGCAACGTGGGAACCATGCTGCGCACCGCCGCCGCTGCCGGCGTGCAGGTCGCCATCGCCGGGCCGGGCACCGCCGGCTTCTGGTCGCCCAAGGTGTTGCGCGCCGGCATGGGTGCGCAGATGGCGCTCGATTGCGTCGAGGTCGACGACCTTGGCGCGGCGCTCGATGCGCTCGGCCTGCCGGTCATCGGCACGGTGGTGCGCGGCGCGACTTCGCTCTACGACTTTGATCTGCGCCGGCCGCGCGCCTGGGTGTTCGGCAATGAAGGTCGCGGGCTGTCGCTGCGCATCGATGCGCGGCTCGACGAGCGCTGCACCATCCCGCACAGCGGCGCGATCGAATCGCTCAACGTCGGCGCGGCCGCCGCCGTCTGCCTGTTCGAGATGCAGCGCCAGCGCCGCTGAAGCGCGGCCTCAGCGGCCGGCCGACGACGGCGTGATCGGCCGCCGGCCGGCGGTCATCTGCTCGCGCAGCATGTCGGCAAACACCTCGGGCGCCACCGCCGGGCTGAACAGATAGCCCTGGTAGGCATCGCAGCCGCATTCCTTGAGGAAGGCGAGCTGGGCCCGGTTCTCCACGCCCTCGGCAATCACATGCAGGCCGATGCCGCGCCCCAGGCTGATGACCGCGCGCGTGATGGCGGCGTCGCCGGTGTCGTGCAGCAGGTCGCGCACGAAGCTCTGGTCGACCTTGAGCGCATCCACCTCCAGCTGCTGCAGATGCGACAGGCTGGAATAGCCGGTGCCGAAGTCGTCGATGGCGATGCTCATGCCGAGCCGCTTGAGCGCCGCGATCACCTTCTTGGTCATGGCCACGTCGAACAGCATCGAGGTCTCGGTCACCTCCAGCTCCAGCCAGGCCGGATCGGCGCCGGTCTCGACCAGAATCGTCGAGATGCGGTCGATCAGGTCGCGCATCAGCAGCTGGCGCGCCGAGAAATTGACCGACACGGTGCCGAAGTCGATGCCGGCGCGCTGCCATTCGCGCAGCTGCTCGCAGGCGCGCCGGAACACCCAGATGCCCAGGTCGAAGATCAGCCCGGTTTCCTCGGCCACGCGGATGAACTTCTTGGGCGGCACTTCGCCGAGCTCGGGATGGGTCCAGCGCAGCAGCGCCTCGGCGCCTTCGATCAGGCCATCGGCCACGCCGACGCGCGGCTGGTAGTGCAGCCGCAGCTGGTTGGTCGCCATCGCCACCCGCAGTGAGAACTCGATCAGCGACTGCTCCTCATGCTCGCGCGCCAGATCGTCGCTGTAGAACTCGAACCGGCCCTTGCCGCGCTCCTTGGCGTGATACATCGCCACGTCGGCATTCTTGAGCAGCTGGTTGGCATCGTTGCCATGCTCGGGAAACACGGCGATGCCGACGCTGCCGGCGACCGTGAGCATGTGGCCTTCGACCGGGATCGGCTGGTTGAGCGCCGCCAGCACCTTGTTGGCGATGTGCTGGGCCGCCGGCCGCACCTTCGGATGCTCGATGACCACCATGAACTCGTCGCCGCCCATGCGCGAGACAGTGTCGCTCTTGCGCACGCAGCTCTTGAGGATGCGCGCCACCGCCAGCAGCAGCTGGTCGCCGACGCGATGGCCGAGCGTGTCGTTGACGTTCTTGAAATGGTCCAGATCGATGAACAGCGCCGCCACGCCGTGACCGGTGCGACGCGCGCGGTCGAGCGCCTGGGCCAGCTCGAATTGCAGACTTGAGCGGTTGGGCAGCCCGGTCAGCGAATCGAAGGCGGCGAGTTGCTGGAGCCGCGCCTCGGCCTCGACGCGCTGGTTCACGTCCTGCACCAGCGCAAAGATCGAGGTGACCGCGCCGGTCTCGTCGGCCAGTGCCGATATGTACCACTCGCACCAGATGCGGCTGCCGTCGGCGCGCGTGACGCGCTGGAGCGCCGAGACGCGCTGCTGCAAGCCCGACAGCACCAGCGCGAACGAGCGCGTGATCGCATCGACCTCGCCGAGCCCGATCATCTCCAGATCCCAGACGCTGCGGCCCTGCACCAGATCGCGCTGCCAGCCAAACAGCCGCTCGGCGCGCTCGGTCCAGCGGGTGATGGCGAGATCGGCATCCAGCTCAAGCGCGGCCAGCGGCGAATTGTCGAGATGCGACGACAGCAGCGAATTGGCGCGCCGCAGCTCCTCCTGGCTGGCTTGCAGCTCGCGCTGCTGGCCCTTGAGATCGTCGACATCGAACAGCACCAGATACACGCCGCTCACCGCGCCGTCGGCGCCGCGCTGCGGCACGAAGCGCAGCCGCCACCAGCGCCGGCGGCCGTCGGGCGCGGGCAGTTCGCGCTCGGTCGTCACCTCGTAGCCTTCGCGGGCGCGCGCCATCATCGGGCCGATCACGTCGATGACGCGCGGCGTGGCCAGCTCGCTGGCCGGGCGGCCGACCGCCTCGTCGGTAATGCCGAACAGCTCGCGCAGGCTGCTGTTGGCAAAGCGCAGCCGGTCGTCGGTGTCGAACAGCGCGATCGGCGTGCCGATGGAATTCATCGCGCGTTGCAGTTCCTGCACCGAGGCGTCGTAGGCGGCGCGCGCCTGCCGCGCCTCATGCACGTCGCGGAAGATGAGGTAGGAGCCGCGCGGCTCGGCGCCGATGCCGAGCGAGCTGCCCGGATCGAAGTCGGGCAGCCAGCGCACCTCGACCCAGCGCGCCGTGTGGCGCTCGCCGGGCTGGCCGAACAGCGGCAGCAGGCGCTCCTCGACCAGGCTTTCGCCGTGGCGGATGCGGGCGATGGCGGCATCGAGCTCGCAGTCCATGGCGTGACCGAGCAGCTCGACGATGGGCCGGCCGGCGGCGCTGGCGCCGTCGAGCCCGAGCGCCAGGCTGAAGGCGCGGTTGGCCACGCTGACGCGGAATTGCGCATCGAGATACGCGAGCGCCAGCGGCACGTTGTCGATGAACTGGCGCACCCGCAGCTCGCGGCCCTCGATCTCGCTGCGCGCGAGCCGCTCGCCATGCACGTCGAGCGCGATGCCGTAGACGCCGACCACCTCGGCGCCGGCGCGGTTGGGCACCAGGGTGATGCGCAGCCAGTGCGGCTCGCCGTCGGGCTGGGGCAGCAACTGCTCGTAGGCGATGTGTTCGCCGGCGAGGGCGTGATCGAGATGGCCGGCGAGGTCGAGCGCCAGGCTGCCGCCGAACAGCGCATGGCCCTGGCGGTTGCCGAAGGTGACGTGGTGCTGGTGGTCGAAATAGGCGACCGCGAGCGGCAGCGCATCGAGATAGCCGTAGAAGCCGCCATCCGGCGGCGGCAGCAGCGCATCGGGCGTGGCAGCGAGCACGGCCTGCGCCAGCGCGTCGGCATCGGGCGCCGGCGCGATCTCGGGGCCGACCAGCACGCAGCCGCAGGCGCGGCCGGCAGCATCGCGATCCACCCGCAGGCTGAAGCCGCCCTGGCTCAGGCGCTCGCGTCGTGCCGTGCCGCGCGCCATGTCGAGCGCCAGCGCGCCGAGCCCGGCGGCGGCCGAGCCTTCGAGCGCGTCGTCGATGCGGCGGCCGGCGAGCGCGCTGCGCGCCAGCCCGACATAGGCGGCGAAATCGTCATTGGCCAGCCGGATGCGGCCGTCGCTGTCGATGCAGGCGACCGGCCGGTCGATCCAGTCGAGCACGGCATTGGCAAACGGTGCCTGCGCCGGCGCCACCTCGTGCGGTGCCCGATGGTCGGCAGTCGCGGCGGGGCCGGGGACGATCGGGATGAGCTTGGGCGGCGAGGACATGGACGTTGGCTTCTGCCTGGAGGTAGCCGGGGACTTTAGCGGCTTGGGTGTGAAGCGAACAATTCGCGGCGACGTTCAGGCGGCCAGGTCCGGCCGCTGGACAGCGCCGGCGCGTCGGACGGTCGCCAGCGCGGCGCGAGCGGCGCGCAATCCGCTGCGCACGGCGCCTTCGAGCGTGGCGGGATAGTCGGGATCGGCATGGTCGCCAGCCAGGAACAGGCCCGGCGCGCCGCTGGCGACCGGCGTGCGCGCGAGCCCGGGCAGGCAGCGGAAGGTAGCGCGCTTGTCGATGACCACGGCGGCGCGCGCCGCATCCAGCCGTTCGGGCGCGACGCCGAGCGCGCCGGCCAGCTGGCGCGCGGCGCCGGCAATGAGCGCAGCATGATCGAGTCCGAGCAGTTCGCGCGCGCCGCTGGCCACCACGGCGAGCCGCCCGTCGGGCAGGCCGAGCGCGCCGCGGTCGAACGCGAACTGGCCGAATTCGGCGGCGGCGGGCCGCTCGGCCAGCGCGATCATCGGCGCTGGCAGGCGCAGCCCGTCGGCGCGGAAATAGACGGTGGCGATCGGCTCGTAGGCAAAGCCGTCGAGCGCGGCGAGTGCGGCGGCAAACGGCGCGGCGTCGGGCAGCGTGCGCAGCAGGGCGGCGCTTGTGGCCGGCGGCGTGGCGAGGATGACCGCGTCGAAGCGGCCGAGCGGCGCGCCGGCATGGCAAAGCCAGCCGCTGTCGGCGTAGGTCGGTGCGGTCAGCGCGGTCAGGCGCGTGCCCAGATGCAGCTCGGCGCCGCGTTCGCGCAGCCGGGCCAGGCTGGCGTCGGGCAGCAGCGCGCCCAGGTCGACCGCCGGCAGCAGCAGGTCGGAGGCGGCGCGGCCGGCGCCGAGCGAATCGCGCAGCACGCGTGCGAATACGGCGGCGCTGGCCTCCTCGGCGCGGGTGTTGAGCGCGGCGACGCAGAGCGGTTCGAGCATCAGCCGGCGCATGCGCTCGGGCGCGTCGGCGATCCACTGCGCGACGGTCATGTCGGCCGGCGCGCGGAAGCCGCCGAGCCGGCAGCCGATCATCCAGCGCAGCGCGCCGAGCTTGTCGGCCGGCGTCAGCCCGCGCGCGGTGGCGAGCCCGACCAGCACATGCAGCGGCGCGGGCAGCCGTGGCAGCGCCAGCGAGAACTGGCCCGGCAGATCGAGCCGCAGCGGCAGCCGGCGCAGCGCGCTCGCCGGCACGCCGACGCGCGCCAGCAGCGCGAGCGTGTCGACATAGGCGCCGATCAGGATGTGCTGGCCGTTGTCGAGCGTTTCGCCGTGCAGCGCGATGCGCCGGGCGCGGCCGCCGGCGTCGCGTGCGGCTTCGATCAGCGTGACCTGAATGCCGGCCTCGGCCAGCTCGACCGCCGCCGCGCAGCCGGCCCAGCCCGCGCCGACGACGGCGATGCGCGGCGCCGCGCCTGACCGGCCCGCTGCGCCGGCGGGAGCGATCGCGCGCGCGCCCGTCACGCCTTCCAGCCGAAGACCCAGGTGCGCCACGCAATCCACAGCTTGCGCAGCGGCGTGAGCGACACCCGATGCGTCAGCACCGGAAAGCCGTCGGCCTCGATCTCGTCGAGCAGGGTGCGGTAGATGGCACCCATGATGAGTCCGGCGCGCTGGGCCCGGCGGTCGGCGGCGGGCAGCACGGCCAGCGCCTCGGCATAGATGGCGCGCGCGCGGTCGGCCTGGAACTTCATCAGCGCGATGAATTCGGGCGAGCTTTCGCCCTTGAGGATTTGCGCCGCCTTCACGTTGAAGCGCTGCAAGTCTTCGATGGGCAGATAGATGCGGCCACGCCGGGCGTCGTCGCCGACATCGCGAATGATGTTGGTGAGCTGGAAGGCGAGGCCGAACTTCTCGGCGTAGTCCGAGGTTTCGGGCCGCGTCTGGCCAAAGATGCCGGCCGACACCAGCCCGACCACGCCGGCCACCAGATGGCAGTAGTGCTTGAGGCCGGCGTAATCGAGATAGCGGGTCTGCTCCAGATCCATCTGCATGCCGTCGATGACCAGGCCGAGGCGCTCGGGCGTGATCGCGCCGTCGGCGGCGAACGGCAGCATCGCGCGCGTCACCGGATGCTCGGGCGAGCCGGCGGCGAAGCGGGCGACCTCGGCGCGCCACCAGTCGAGCTTGGTGTGGGCGATGGACAGCTCGACCGCGTCGTCGACCGCGTCATCTACCTCGCGGCAGAAGGCATAGAAGGCGGTGATCGCGCGGCGCTTGGCCGGCGGCAGAAACAGGAAGCTGTAATAGAAGCTCGATCCGCTGCGGGCGGCCTTGTCCTGGCAATAGTCGTCGGGCGTCATCGGGCGGGGAAGAGTCGGCGGTAGCGCAGGGCGCGGGACAGAAGTCGGAACCAGTCGGCGCGGCCGAGCGTGGGGCGGGCGCGGAACACGTCGTGGCCGGCGGCTTCGATGCGGTCGAGGATGGCGAGCCCGCCGAGCACCACGAAGCGCAGTTCGATGCCGATGCGTCCGGGCAGGTCGGCCGCCAGCGGGGCGCCGGATTCTAGCAGCGCCCGGGTACGCGAAACCTCGAAGGCCATCAGCGCGCGGAAGGCGTCGTCGCAGCGGCCGGCGCCGATCTGCGCCTCGCTCACGCCGAAGCGCGCCAGGTCGTCGAGCGGCAGATAGACGCGCGCCGCGCCGGCGTTCTTGCGCCAGTCGATCGCCACGTCCTGCCAGAAGTTGGCGAGCTGCAAGCCGGTGCAGATGGCGTCGGAGCGTTCCAGATTGCGCGGCGTGACCGCGCCATACAGATGCAGCATCAGCCGGCCGACCGGATCGGCGCTGCGCCGGCAGTAGTCGCGCAGCTCGGCGAAGTTGGCATAGCGCGTGGTGGTCACGTCCTGCGCGAAGGCCGAGAGCAGGTCGTGGAACAGACCGAGCGGCAGGCCGTGGCGCCGGATCGGCTCGACCAGCGCGGCGGCGAGCGGGCCGGCGGGCGCGCGGCCGGCGCCGATCGCGTCGAGGTCGGCGTCCATCGCGGCGAGGTCGGCGAGGCGCTCGGGAATGCTGGCGTCGCCCTCGTCGGCGAGATCGTCGGCATGGCGCGCCCAGCGATAGATGGCCTCGACCGCCGGCCGCAGCCGGGCCGGCAGCAGGAAGGACGCGACGGGGAAATTCTCGTAGTGATCGACCGGCATGGAATGAGGCTGAAACAGGGCCGGAGCGGCCGAAAAATGCCAAAAGCTGCGTGTTATAACCGCCGCGCTCAATAAACCTAGCGCTGGCTGGCGACCGAGTCGCGGCTGGCGGCAGACAACAGGTAAGTCCAATGGCCGCAGGTGTTCTCGTCCCCCATTCTTTCGCGGCCGCCTTGCAGCGGTTGGCGCGTGTCGGCGTCGTGTGTGCGTCGGTCGCGATTCTTGGCGCTTGCAGCAAGCCGCCGGCCGCCGAGCCGTTGCCGCGCATGGTGCGCACCACGGTGGCCCAGGCCGAGATGTTCGGCGCGCCGCTGGAGTTTGCCGGCGAGGTCAAGGCGCGCGCCGAGTCGCGGCTGGGTTTCAGGGTGGGCGGCAAGATCGTCGAGCGGCTGGTGGAGTTTGGCGCCAGCGTGCGTCCGGGCCAGCCGCTGGCGCGGCTCGATCCGCGCGATCTGGCCGATGCCGAGGCGGCCGGCAAGTCGGCACTTGAGGCGGCGCGTGCCGACCTCAAGCTGGCCGAATCCGATTTCAAGCGCGCGGTCGATCTGCAGAAGCAGAACTTCGTGTCGCAGGCCGAGGTGGATCGGCGCCGCAGCACGCTCGATGCCGCGCGCGCCCAGCGCGACCGCGCCGAGGCCCAGGCCCGGTCGCTCGGCTCGCAGACCTCGTATGCGCTGCTCACCGCCGATGCGGCTGGCGTGGTGACCGCCATCGAGGCCGAGGCCGGCCAGGTGGTGTCCGCCGGCCAGACCGTGGTGCGCGTGGCGCGCGCCGACGACAAGGAAGTGTGGATCGCGGTGCCGGAAGACCGGCTCGACCTGATCCGCGCGCTCGGCGCCGGCGAGGTGCGGCTCTGGGCCAATGCCAGCCAGCCGCTCACCGCCCGGGTGCGCGACATCGCCGCCGCCGCCGACGCCGCGACCCGCACCTACACGGTCCGCCTGCGGCTCGACAACCCGCCGGCCGACGTGCGCCTGGGCATGACCGCGACCGTGCGCTTCGACGTGAAGCGGCCGCAGCCGATGGTGCGGCTGCCGCTGTCGGCGCTGCTCGAGGCCGGCGGCAAGACCTCGGTCTGGATCTATGACACCAGCGACGGCAGCGTGAAGCCGGTGCCGGTACTCATCGGCGGCTCGGACGGCGGCGACGCGCTCGTGGCCCAGGGCATCGAGCCCGGCCAGCGCGTGGTGACCGCCGGCGTGCATGTGCTGCAACCGGGCCAGAAGGTGCGGCTCATGGACGCGCCCGTCACCGCCGGAGCCCGTTCATGAGCGGCGACCGCGACGCGCCATCGCATGGCGGCTTCAACCTCTCGCGCTGGGCGCTCGAACATCAGTCGATCACGGCCTATCTGATCGCGGTGCTGACGCTGGCCGGGCTGATCAGCTTCTTCCACCTCGGTCAGGATGAAGACCCGCCGTTCACCTTCCGCACCATGGTGGTCAGCGCCAACTGGGCCGGTGCCAGCGCGCGCGAGATGAGCGAGCAGGTGACCGACAAGCTGGAGGAGAAGCTCCAGGAGACGCCCTTCCTAGACAAGCTGGTGAGCTACAGCCGGCCGGGCGAGACCATCATCATGGTCAATCTGCGCGAGGAAACGCCGCCCAGGGAAGTGCAGGAAATCTGGTACCAGGTGCGCAAGAAGATGGGCGACATCCGCGGCCGGCTGCCGGCCGGCGTGAGCGGGCCCGGCTTCAACGACGAGTTCGGCGATGTGTTCGGCACGCTCTACGGGCTGTCGGCCGACGGCTTCAGCTACGAGGAGCTGCGCCGCAACGCCGACGCCATCCGCCAGGAAATGCTGCGCGTGCCCGACGTGGCCAAGGTCGAGCTGTTTGGCGTGCAGGAGCAGAAGGTGTTCGTCGAGGTGTCGCACCGGCGCTTCGTGCAACTGGGCCTGAGCGCCCAGGACGTGGTGAGCCAGATCGCGGCGCAGAACACGGTGGAGCCGGCCGGCACGCTGGTCACGCCGACCGACGACGTGGCGGTGCGGGTGAGCGGCGCCTTCATCACCGTCGACCAGATCCGCGATCTGCGCCTGCGCGCCGGCGGCAATACCGTGCGGCTCGGCGACATCGCCACCGTCACGCGCGGCTATGCCGATCCGCAGACGCAGTCGATGCGCGTCAACGGCAAGCCGGTGATCGGGCTGGGCGTGTCGATGCGCAGGGGCGGCGACATCGTGCGGCTCGGCGAATCGCTCGGCGTGCTGAGCGCGCGCATCCGCGCATCGCTGCCGGTCGGCATCGAGATGACGCAGGTGCAGGATCAGCCGCGGTCGGTCATCGGCTCGGTCGACGAGTTCGAGCACACGCTGGTCGAGGCGGTGCTGATCGTGCTGGCGGTGAGCTTTCTGGCGCTCGGGCTGCATACCAAGCCATTCCGCATCGATGTGTGGCCCGGGCTGGTGGTGGCGCTCACGATTCCCATCGTGCTGGCCATCACCTTCCTGTTCATGGGCATCTTCAACATCGGCCTGCACAAGATCTCGCTCGGGGCGCTGATCATCGCGCTCGGCCTGCTGGTCGACGACGCGATCATCGCGGTGGAAATGATGGTGCGAAAGCTGGAGGAGGGCTTCTCGCGCATGGAGGCGGCGACCTTCGTCTGGAGCCATACCGCCTTCCCGATGCTGACCGGCACGCTGGTCACGGCGGCCGGTTTCCTTCCGGTCGGGCTGGCCGAATCGGTGGCCGGCGAATACACCTTCTCGATCTTTGCCGTGACCGGGCTGGCGCTGGTCATCTCGTGGTTCGCGGCGGTCATTTCCACGCCTTACCTCGGCTATCACCTGCTGCGCACCAAGAGCCATGTGGGCGGCGGCGAGCATCACGAGCTGTTCGACACGCCGTTCTACCGCCGCTTCCGCGCCCTGGTCGACGGCTGCGTGGCGCGGCGCTGGCTGGTGATCGGCGCGACCGTCGGCGCACTGGTGCTGGGCGGCGTGGGCTTCCGCTTCGTCGAGCAGCAGTTCTTCCCCGATTCCACCCGGCCCGAGGTCATCGTCGAGCTCTGGCTGCCCGAGGGCGCGAGCTATGCGGAAACCGAGCGGATCGCGCGCCGCTTCGAGGACTGGGCCGGCAAGCAGGATCAGGTGGAAAGCGTGACCAGCTTCGTCGGCACCGGCGCGCCGCGCTTCTATCTGCCGCTCGACCAGATCCTGCCGCAGAAGCAGGTGGCGCAGATCGTGGTGCTGCCGACCGGGCTGGCGGCGCGGGCGCGGCTGCGCGATGCCGCCACCGCCTTCATCGCCGAGCAGATGCCCGAGGTGCGCGGTCGCGTGCGCTATCTGCCGAGCGGGCCGCCGGTGCCCTACCCGGTGCAGTTCCGCATCGAAGGCCCCGATCCCGACCGCGTGCGCGCCATCGCCGAGGAGGTCAAGACCACGATGCGCGGCAATCCCAACACGCTCGGCGTTAACGACAACTGGAACGAGTCGGTCAAGACGCTGCGCGTCGAGGTGGACCAGGACAAGGCGCGCGCCGCCGGCGTCAGCTCGCAGGACGTGGCGCGCGCCGCCCAGACCGCGCTCACCGGCCAGACCATCGGCCAGCTGCGCGAACGCAACCGGCTCATCGACATCGTCGTGCGCTCGCCGCGCGAGGAGCGCGACGCCATCGCCGCCATGGCCGAGGTGAATCTGGCCACGCCGTCGGGTCCGGTGCCGATCAGCCAGCTCGCGCGCATCGGCTTTGCGTGGGAGCCGGGCGTGCTCTACCGGCAGAACCGCGACTGGGCCATCACCGCGCAATGCGATGTGCGCGACGGCATCCAGGGCAACACGGTGGCGATGCAGATCGATCCGCAACTCGACGCGTTGCGCGCCACGCTGCCGATCGGCTACCGCATCGTCATCGCCGGCGCGCTCGAGCAGAGCGATGTGGCCGGCAAGTCGATCGCGGCCAAGCTGCCGCTGGCCATCTTCGTGATCTTCACGCTGCTGATGCTGCAAGTGCACAGCTTCTCGCGCGCGGTGATGATCTTCCTGACCGGGCCGCTCGGCTTCATCGGTGCGGCGGCGGCGCTGCTGCTGCTGCGCGCGCCGTTCGGCTTCGTGGCCCAGCTCGGCGTGATCGCGCTGGTCGGCATGATCATCCGCAATTCGGTGATCCTGGTCGACCAGATCGAGCAGGACCGCGCCGCCGGCGTCGATGCCTGGACTGCCATCGTCGAGGCGGCGGTGCGGCGTTTCCGCCCGATCCTGCTCACGGCCGCCGCCGCCGTGCTGGCGATGATTCCGCTGTCGCGCTCCGTCTTCTGGGGCCCGATGGCGGTCGCGATCATGGGTGGGCTCATCGTTGCGACGGTGTTGACGCTGCTGTTTCTGCCCGCCTTGTATGCCGCGTGGTTCCGCGTGAAGCGCGTCGCGACGATTTCAGGCTAGAATCGCGGGCTTTTCCCTTGCCGCACCCGACGTTGACGCTTCGGGGCGGCCCGACGTTTCACTTCCGCATCCGTGCGGCAGGACCACAAGGAGTTTTCATGCGTCATTACGAAGTGATTTTCATCGTCCACCCGGATCAGAGCGAGCAGGTTCCCGCGATGATCGAGCGGTACAAGGGCATGATCGAATCGGAAGCCGGCAAGATCCATCGTCTCGAAGACTGGGGGCGTCGCCAACTGGCCTATCCGATCTCGAAGCTGGTCAAGGCCCATTACGTGCTCATGAACATCGAAGCCGGCCAGCCCACGCTCGACGAACTCGAACACGCGTTCAAGTTCAACGACGCCGTCCTGCGCCATCTCATCATCAAGACGAAGAAGGCCGAAACCGGCCCGTCGCCGATGATGAAGGCCATCGAGAAGGAACAGCGCCGCGTGACCACCGAAGCGCCGGCCGCCTGAGCATCCAGGCAAGAGTGACGCGAGCAATCGAGGAACAGGCGCCTGCGCCGTTCAATTCGCTGCTGCTCGCTGCGCAGATCGTCGAACGCGGCCAGATCCGCTACACGCCGGCCGGTGTGCCGGTGCTGGAGCTGAAGCTGGGTCACGCATCGCAATGCATCGAAGCGGGTGCGCCACGGCAGGTTGCCTTCGAGGCCGCCGCCGTCGCTCTGGGGCCGATGGCTCTCAGGGCCGACGCCGCACCGCTTGGCTGTGCATTGCAGTTCGAAGGCTTTCTCGCGCAAAAGTCGCTCAAGTCGAAGACGCTCGTCATTCACATCACGAACATCTCCGCGCCCGTCGCGGACACGTAAAAGGATTTGGTCATGCCCCGTCCCACTGGAAAAGGCAAGGGTCGTCCCCGTCGCCAGCAGCAAAACCCGCTCTTCAAGCGCCGCAAGTTCTGCCGTTTCACCGCCGAGAAGGTCGACGAGATCGACTACAAGGACGTCGACGTCCTCAAGGATTTCGTGCAGGAAAACGGCAAGATCATGCCGGCCCGCATCACCGGTACCAAGGCCCGCTACCAGCGCCAACTCGACACGGCCATCAAGCGCGCGCGTTTCCTCGCGCTGCTGCCGTACAGCGACCAGCACCGCGTCTGATCGACCCGACAGGAGATAAAGCATGCAGATCATTCTTCTCGAGAAGGTCATCAACCTCGGCAACCTCGGCGACGTCGTTCGCGTCAAGGACGGCTACGCCCGCAACTTCCTGATCCCGCAGCACAAGGCTCGCCGCGCGACCAAGGTTGCGATCGAGGAATTCGAAGCGCGTCGCGCCGAACTGGAAAAGCTGGCCGCCGAAAAGCTGGCCGCTTCGCAAGCCGTTGGCGAAAAGCTGGCTGGCCTGACGCTGCACATTGCCGCCAAGGCGGGTGTCGACGGCCGTCTGTTCGGCTCGGTCACCAACCACGACATCGCCGATGCGCTCGACAAGCAGGGCTTCAAGGTCGAGAAGCATCAGGTGCGTCTGCCGAACGGTCCGCTGAAGACCATCGGCGAGCAGGACGTGTCGGTTTCGCTGCACACCGACGTGGTGGTCGACATCACGGTCGCGATCAGCGGCGAAGCTGCCTGAGGCAGTCGACGCTCAGCAAAAAGGCCGGGTTTCCCGGCCTTTTTGCTTTTGGGGCGGCCGGTTTCCACCGGAAGCTCACAGCCTGTGCACAGGCTTGTCCACACCCGTCGCCCGATGCCGCCAGACCGGCATGTCTCCCCTGGAAGCCCGCCATGAACAGCCCCAAGCAGTCCCGCAGCTTCGAGCGCGAAGTGCCGTCCGATCCGGCGGTGGCGCAGCTGCGCGTGCCGCCGCACTCGATCGAGGCGGAACAGGCGGTGCTGGGCGGTCTGATGCTCGACAACCAAGCCTGGGACCGCATCGCCGATCTGGCGCACGAGGACGACTTCTACAGCTTTGCGCACAAGCTCATCTTCCGCGCCATCCTCAAGCTCATCGAGCTGAGCAAGCCGGCCGACGTGGTGACGGTGTTCGAGGCGCTGCAGAACATCGGCAAGCATGAGGAAGTGGGCGGCCTCGCCTACGTGAATGCGCTGGCGCAGAACACGCCGAGCGCCGCGAACATTCGGCGCTATGCCGAAATCGTGCGCGACCGCGCCGTGCTGCGCGCACTGGTCACGGTATCGGACGACATCGCGACCAAGGCGCTCAATCCCCAGGGCCGCGATACCAAGCAGATTCTCGATGAAGCCGAATCGCGCATCTTCGCGATTGCCGAAGAGGGTTCGCGCGGCACCAGCGGCTGGGCCCAGATTCCCGATCTGCTGGCCGAAGTGGTTCAGCGCATCGACGAATTGCATCATCGTGAAGGCAATAACGAAGTTACCGGCGTGCCCACCGGATTTGTCGATCTCGACAAGATGACGGCCGGCATGCAGGGTGGCGATCTGATCATCGTCGCGGGCCGTCCTTCGATGGGCAAGACGGCTTTCTCGCTGAATATCGGCGAGCATGTCGCGATCGAACAGGGTTTACCCGTAGCCGTGTTCTCGATGGAAATGGGCGGCGTGCAACTCGCGCTGCGGATGCTTTGCTCGGTAGGCCGGCTCAATCAGCAGCGGGTACGTGTCGGGCGAGTCGAGGATGAGGAATGGCCGCGATTGATGGCGGCCGTGCACAAGATGCGCGAGGCGCCGCTCTTCATCGATGAAACGCCGGCGCTCAATCCGCTCGAAGTGCGCGCGCGCGCGCGGCGATTGGCGCGGCAATACGGAAAGATGGGCCTCATCATTGTCGACTATCTGCAATTGATGAGTTCGGCGCGCGGCGATGGCGAGAATCGCGCGACTGAAATTTCGGAAATCAGCCGGGGTTTGAAGGCGCTCGCCAAGGAGCTGGATTGCCCGCTGATCGCGCTGTCCCAGCTCAACCGCTCGCTGGAGCAGCGGCCCAACAAGCGCCCGATCATGAGCGATCTGCGTGAATCGGGCGCCATCGAGCAGGATGCCGACGTAATCCTCGCGATCTACCGTGACGAGGTCTACAACAAGGACACACCGGACAAGGGCACCGCCGAGGTCATCATCCTCAAGCAGCGGAACGGCCCGATCGGCGATGTGCGGCTGGCCTTCCTGGGCGAATACACGAAGTTCGACAACTTCGCGCCATCCGGCAGTTATTGAGCTTAATGCCGGGAAACCGGATGCCGCTCGGCAATCCGGTCATTCCATCTCAGAACGATTTCCGCTCGATGCGGATTTCCTGAAGAATCGTTGCGGCAATTTCCTCGATCGACTTGGTCGTGGTGGAAAGCCAGCGAATGCCTTCGCGCCGCATCAATGCTTCGGCCTCATTCACTTCCATGCGGCATTGCTCGATGGAAGCGTATTTGCTGCCGGGCCGCCGTTCATTTCGCACCTGATGGAGACGGTCGGGCGAAATCGAAAGGCCGAACAGCTTTTCGCGCTGGCGCGGCAATACCGACGGCAAATGCCCGCGCGCGAAATCCTCGGGAATCAGCGGGTAATTCGCAATCTTGAGCCCGTGGGTCATTGCGAGATATAGGCTGGTCGGCGTCTTTCCGCAGCGCGATACGCCGACGAGAATCACATCGGCGTCGGGCAGGCCCTTGTTCGATTCGCCATCGTCATGCGCGAGCGAGAAATTGATCGCCTCGATTCGGCGGTTGTATTCCTCGGTATCGGCAATCGTGTGGCTGCGGCCGATGCCGTGCGTCGACTTGATGCCGAGTTCCTGCTCCAGGCCGGGAACGAAGGTGGGAATCAGCTCGTGAATCATGCCGTTGGCCTGGCGCATCACGGCGGCGACTTCTGCATTGACGAGCGTGGAGAAGACAAGTGGACGTTTGCCGTCGCGCTCGGCCGCTTCGTTAATCCGACGAGCGGCTTCAAGGGCTTTGGAAACGCTGTCGACAAAAGGCAGACGGACCTGCCGGAATTTCACATCGAACTGCGACAGCAACGCATGGCCGAATGTCTCGGCAGTGATCCCGGTTCCATCAGAAACAAAAAATGCGGTGCGTTCGTAGCGGTTGGCGGGAACGAGAGTCAGTGGCATGCGAAAGAGAACTTCGGCTTGGAAACGAGCCTGATTGTGCGGTGCGCAGATGAAGGCGCGCCGCTACAATCGTCGGCAATAAAGAATCTTAACTGCTCCATAGGAGAACCCATGTCCAACCTCGCTCAGGCAGTCCCGGCTGGCGGCCAATCGGCTTCCGGTTCGTCGGCTCCCGCGGCACTTGTCGTCCGTTTCGAAGATCTGCGCGTGCACGATGTCGATACGGTCGGAGGGAAGAATTCCTCGCTCGGCGAGATGATTTCGCAACTGGCCGGTGCCGGCGTGCGTGTGCCGGGCGGCTTTGCCACCACGGCGCAGGCTTTCCGCGACTTTCTGGCCTACAGCAACATCACCGGCAAGATCAACGACCGCCTCGCCGCACTCGATGTGGAAGACGTGCGGGCCCTCGCCGAAGCCGGCAAGGACATCCGCCAGCTGGTCATCGACGCGCCGTTCCAGCCCGAACTCGAAGCGCAGATCCGCGCCTTCTACGACGAACTGGTGAAGGATTCGCCCGAAGGCATGTCGTTCGCGGTGCGTTCGTCGGCCACGGCCGAAGACTTGCCCGACGCGTCGTTCGCGGGTCAGCAGGAAACCTTCCTGAACGTGGTCGGCATCGACGCCATCCTCCACGCGATGAAGGAAGTGTTCGCCTCGCTGTACAACGACCGCGCCATCGCCTACCGGGTGCACAAGGGCTTTGCGCACGACATCGTCGCGCTGTCGGCCGGCATCCAGCGCATGGTCCGTTCCGACCAGGCTTCGTCGGGCGTGATGTTCACGCTCGACACCGAGTCGGGCTTCAAGGACGTGGTGTTCATCACGTCGAGCTTCGGTCTGGGCGAAATGGTGGTGCAGGGCGCGGTGAACCCGGACGAGTTCTATGTCCACAAGCCGATTCTCGACCAAGGCTATTTCCCGATCATCCGTCGCTCGATCGGCAGCAAGCTGATCAAGATGGTGTTCACGCAGCCGGGCGAGCCGGGCCGCACCAAGACCATCGACGTGCCGGCTTCGGAGCGCAACAAGTACTCGATCACCGATGACGACATCATCGAGCTGGCCAAGTACGCGGTCATCATTGAGAAGCACTACGGCCGCCCGATGGACATCGAGTGGGGCAAGGACGGCCTCGACGGCAAGATCTACATCCTGCAAGCACGCCCCGAAACGGTGAAGAGCCAGCAGGCCGGCAAGGCCGAGCACAAGTACAAGCTCAAGGGCAGCTCGTCGGTGCTGGCCACGGGCCGCGCCATTGGCCAGAAGATCGGCACTGGCCCGGTGCGCGTCATCCTCGACCCGAGCGAGATGGAACGCGTGCAGCCGGGCGACATCCTGGTGGCTGACATGACCGATCCCAACTGGGAGCCGGTGATGAAGCGCGCCAGCGCCATCGTGACCAACCGCGGCGGCCGTACCTGCCACGCGGCCATCATCGCGCGTGAACTGGGCGTGCCCGCCGTCGTCGGCTGCGCCGATGCGACCGACAAGCTCAAGGACGGCATGCTGGTGACGGTGAGCTGCGCCGAGGGCGACGAAGGCAAGGTCTATGAAGGCCTGCTCGACGTTGAAGTGTCGGAAGTCAGCCGTGGCGAACTGCCGCCGCCGCCGGTCAAGATCATGATGAACGTCGGCAATCCCCAGCTCGCGTTCGACTTCCAGTCGATTCCGAACGGCGGCGTGGGCCTGGCCCGGCTCGAGTTCATCATCAACAACAACATCGGCATCCACCCGAAGGCGATCCTCGAGTACCCGAACATCGATCCGGAACTCAAGACCGCCGTCGAGTCGGTGGCCCGTGGTCATGCGTCGCCGCGCGCGTTCTACGTCGACAAGCTGGCCGAGGGCATCTCGACCATCGGCGCCGCGTTCTATCCCAAGCCGGTCATCGTGCGCCTGTCCGACTTCAAGTCGAACGAGTACAAGAAGCTGATCGGTGGTTCGCGCTACGAGCCCGATGAAGAAAACCCCATGCTCGGCTTCCGTGGCGCGTCGCGCTACATCGCCGAGGACTTTGGCGAAGCCTTCGCGCTCGAATGCGTGGCGCTCAAGCGCGTGCGCGACGAGATGGGTCTGACCAACGTCGAAATCATGGTGCCGTTCGTGCGCACGCTCGGCCAGGCCGAAGCGGTGCAGAACCTGCTGGCCAAGTACGGCCTCAAGCGCGGCGAAAACGGCCTGCGCCTGATCATGATGTGCGAGGTTCCGTCGAACGCGATCCTGGCCGACCAGTTCCTCGAGTTCTTCGATGGCTTCTCGATCGGCTCGAACGATCTGACCCAACTGACGCTCGGCCTCGACCGCGACTCCGGCATGGAGCTGCTGGCCAAGGACTTCGACGAACGCGATCCGGCGGTCAAGTTCATGCTCAAGCGTGCCATCGACGCCTGCCGCGCCAAGGGCAAGTACGTCGGCATCTGCGGCCAGGGCCCGTCCGACCATCTCGACTTTGCCGCCTGGCTGGTCGAGCAGGGCATCGTGTCGATCTCGCTGAATCCCGACACCGTCGTGGATACTTGGCAAAAGCTGGCGAGCGGCGGCTGATTGGCCTGACGCAAGCGCCTTGAAAACGCCCCGGCTGGTCCGGGGCGTTTTTCATTTCAGGCGGGCACAATCGTCGACGGACTCATGCCGGGGAGGGCGGATGCAGGCGACAAGCTGGGGATTGGTGGCGCTCGGGTTGATGGCGCTCGAGATGGCAGTTGGAACTTTCTATGTGCTGATGCTGGCGCTCGGGGCTGGCGCGGCTGCGCTGGTGGCGCTGACGGGTGCCGGCACGGTGGTGCAAAGCCTGGTGGCGGCGGCTGTCGCGTCCAGTGCGGTGCTGCTGCTGCGCCGGCGTCGTGCCCGGAGCGGCCGTGGCGCGACCGACCTCGGGCTGGATCTGGGGCAGCCCGTCGAGGTCGCGGCATGGAACGCCGGTCTGGCGCGTGTGCACTATCGCGGCAGCGAGTGGGAGGCCGAACTTGCCCACGGCGAGCCGGCCGCCGCCGGACCGCATCACATTGTTGCGGTGCGAGGCGCCCGTCTCGTGCTGGGGCCGGGACCGGCTCCGCGTGGCTGATACCGAAGAATCTTCGCTGGAGAAAACATGAATTTCGCTTTCCTCGCGCCGCTGCTGCTGGTGGCGGCAGTGGTGTTCGTCGTGCAGGCGGTCAAGGTCGTGCCGCAGCAGAACGCCTGGGTCGTCGAGCGGCTGGGCAAGTTCCATGCGGTGCTGTCGCCGGGGCTGAACATCGTGATTCCCTTCGTCGACCGCGTGGCCTACCGCCATTCGCTGAAGGAAATCCCGCTCGATGTGCCGAGTCAGGTCTGCATCACGCGCGACAACACCCAGCTGACGGTCGACGGAATCATCTATTTCCAGGTGACGGACGCGATGCGCGCTAGCTATGGATCGAGCGATTTCATCGTGGCGATCACCCAGCTGGCGCAGACCACGCTGCGCTCGGTGGTCGGCAAGCTGGAGCTGGACCGCACCTTCGAGGAACGCGACGACATCAACAGCGCGGTGGTGCGCTCGCTCGACGAGGCGGCCGTGAACTGGGGCGTGAAGGTGCTGCGCTACGAGATCAAGGACCTTACGCCACCGACCGAAATCCTGCGCTCGATGCAGGCGCAGATCACGGCCGAGCGCGAGAAGCGCGCGTTGATCGCCGCGTCCGAAGGGCGCAAGCAGGAGCAGATCAACATCGCCACCGGTGAGCGCGAGGCATCGATTGCGCGTTCCGAGGGCGAGAAGCAGGCGCAGATCAATCGCGCCCAGGGCGAGGCGGCCGCGACGCTGGCGATTGCCGCCGCCTCGGCGCGCGCGATCGAGACGATTGCCGGCGCGCTGAGCCGACCGGGCGGCATGGAGGCGGTGAACCTGCGCGTGGCCGAGCGCTATGTGGAGGCGTTTGGCGAACTCGCGCGCACCAACAACAGCCTGATCGTGCCGGCCAACATGAACGATCTCGGTTCGGCGATCGCGAGCGCGATGCAGATCGTGAAGTCGCAGTCGCCGGCAGAAGCGCCCGTCAGGCGCCCGGCTTGATGCGCCAGTTGGGCAGAAACTTGTCGAGCGTGGCGACCAGCTTGGACTGATCGAAGGGCTTGGCCAGGAACACGTCGGCGCCGGCGATGCTGGCGCGTACCCGCTCGATGGCCGACGGCTTGTCGGTGGCGAAGATCACCGCGACGCGCCGGCGGTCGTCGCGGCCCTTGATCTTGCGCGCCAGGTCGTAGCCGTCGATGCCGGGCATGGCCGGATCGATGAACACCGCGTTGTAGCGGCTGCCGGCAAGCAGTTGCATGGCCTGATCGGCCGACTGCGCGTAGTCGACGCGGTAATTCAGGTCCATGAGCTTGGCCGCCATGTAGCGCCGCGAGGCGAGGTCGCCGTCGACGACGAGCACGGCCGGCTCGGTGCGAAATTCGGTGATCTTGCTGCGGTCGTACCAGTCGGGAATCTGCGACAGCTCGAGATCGTCCTCGGCGCGCGCGATCGTCGCGTTGCCGGTCTCGACCCGGGTGCTCGGTCCGATCCGGTTTGCGGCCGCGCTTGCCGGCAGCAGGCCGACGGCCATCAGTCGCGCGCTTTCGGCCGAGACCGCGGGGCGCGGCAGCGCGTCGATGTGCAGCATTACCTCGGCCCAGCGGATCGGGCGATGGATGACCGGATAGCCACGCAACGCCTCGACCGCCGGCGTTCCCACGAAGATGCCGCCGCCGCAACTGCCCGGATCGATCATGAAGAAGCTCTCGACCGCCTCGGCATCCTCCGAGTCGACGATGAAATAGTCGGCATGCGGATGGACGTCGGGATTGAACTCGACGTAGCGGATCTCGCGGTGCTTCGACAGTGCAAATATCGATCCGAAGAGTGTTCGCTCACGATCGTTGAAACCCAGCAGCTGGACCGTATAGGCGGCGGAATGCGAGTCACCCTGACGGGCGACCGATCTCAACTGGCTGGGCAGGCCATGCGTGACATCGTTCATGGCGCCGACTTTAGCCGCGAATACCGATGCCCAAGGCCGGAACAGCCAAGTCAAGCGCTGGCTTTTGTGCGGTCTTGCGGCGGGTCATCGCCGGCTGGAGTTTTCAGTCCTTGGCCGGTGTGCGCATGAGGCGTGCGCGCTCGCGTTCCCAGTCGCGCTTCTTCTCGGTCTCGCGCTTGTCGTGCAGTTTCTTGCCCTTGGCGAGACCGATCTCGCACTTGATGCGACCGCGCTGGTAGTGCATGTCGAGCGGCACCAGCGTGTAGCCGGAGCGCTCGACCTTGCCGATGAGCTTGCGGATTTCCTCCGCCTTGAGCAGCAGCTTGCGGGTGCGGACCGGGTCGGGCGAGACATGCGTGCTGGCGCTTTGCAGCGCGCTGATGTGCATGCCGATGACGAAGATCTCGGCGCCACGGATGACGACGTAGGCTTCCTTGATCTGGGCCCGGCCCGCGCGGATGGCCTTGACCTCCCAGCCTTCGAGCGCCATGCCGGCTTCGAAACGCTCCTCGATGAAGTAGTCGAAGAAGGCCTTGCGGTTGTCGATGATGGACATGCGGTAGGGGAGCTCGGGTGACGGTTCTATACAATCGGCTGGGCATTCTAATGAATGCCTCTCGTTTCACCGGCCGTTTCCGGCCGTCCTCCCAAGCAGCCCAATTCCGATTCATGGCCGTCGTCGAAAGATCGGTGCTGGTCGCGCATCCGGCACAACGGATGTACGACTTGGTCACCGCCATCGAGCAGTACCCCAAATTCCTTCCGTGGTGCGGCGGCGCGCGCGTGCTGTCGCGCGAGCAGCGCGCCGATGGCAGTTCAGTGGTGCTGGCCACCATCGAGATCAACTTCAAGGGCGTGCGCCAGAGCTTCACGACGCAGAACGTGCAGACGCCGGCGAGCCGCATCGACATGCAGTTCCGCGAAGGGCCATTCCGCATGCTCGAAGGCGACTGGCGTTTCGTGCCGCTGGCCGACGACGCCTGCAAGGTCAGCTGCCGCATCGAGTACGAGTTTGCGAGCCGCCTGCTCGAAAGCCTGGTCGGCCCGGTGTTCAACCATGTGGCGGGCAGCTTCGTGGACGGCTTCGTCAAGCGCGCCGACCAGCTCTATGACTGACGCCGCCGCCGTCGGCTGCGAGGTGTGCTTCATGGCGCCGGGCCTGTGCTTTCGCCGCGCGCTGCGCCTGCCGGCCGGCAGCAGCATTGGCGCCGCGATCGAGGCGTCGGGACTGCTGACGCTGCATCCGCAGGCCGATCCGGTCGGGCAGGGCGTGGGGGTGTTCTCGCGCCGTCGCAGCCTGGACGATGCGGTGCAGGACGGCGACCGGATCGAGGTCTATCGCGCGCTGGTCGCCGACCCCAAGAGCGCACGCCGGCACAAGGTGGCGCGCCAGCGCGAGGCCGAACCGGATCGCTGGGTCCGGCGCTGAAGCTGCCGGACCGACGGCCGTCGGTTCACTGGCACAGGCTGGTCAGCTGTTCGTCCAGGCGCGCCACTTCGGCTTCGCGCTCGGCATCGCCCATCACCGCGCCGGTTTCGAGCGAGCGCATGCGCAGGCCGCCAGCCACGGCGTCACGGCGCTGGGAGACGCGCTGGCAGTCTTCGGCGCGCTGCTGCTTCTGCGCCGCCGCTTCGGTTTCCTTGCGTTCGGCCTCGCCGCGTTCCTTGCGGCGTTTCTCGAATTCGTTGGCGAGTTCTGCGGTAGTGCTGCGCGGTGCCGCCGTTGGCGCGGCACCGGCGGGCGTGGCCGGCGGCGTGGTGGCCGCCGCACCGCTCGGGCGGCGCAGGATGCGGTCGGCCGGCACCGAGGACGGCGGAGGCTGGTCCGAGAACACGGTCGAACCGTTGCTGTCCTTCCAGGCCCATTGCGCCTGTACCGCGACCGGCAGCAGCAGGGCCGCGCCTAGCGCGAGCAGGCCGGCATGGCGCCGGAACATCGGAAAGCTGCGGTCTGGCATGCGTCACTCCAAGGCTGAGATCGGCAAATTATGCGGCGCGATGCAATCGGATGGCCCACAGCACGCCGCCGAGCAGCACGGCAATTGCGGCGCATTCCCGCCCGTCGGGCCAGTGTCCGGCCCAGGCAAAGCCGTAGAGCAGCGCGAACACCGTCTCGCTGACCAGCAGCTGGCCGGTCAGCGTGATGGGCAGCCGCCGGCTCGCGATATTCCAGAGCCAGGCGCCCAGGTTGGAGGTGGTGACGGCGAGCGCGAGTGCCACGGTCAGCAGCCGCAGCCAGGGCCGGTCGGCGTCGAAGGCCGCGCCGGACCAGGGCAGCGCCGGCAGCAGCAGCAGCGCCAGCAGCCCGGTCGTCAGGCCGGTCAGATCGTTCCAGTCGCGCGCCGACCAGCGCGCATGGGCGCGCAGCCAGCTCGCATTGCCAACCGCATAGACAGTCCAGCACACGACCGCGCCGACCGCCCAGCCCAGCCCGGCGAGCGGCAGCGCCGAGCCGGCGCGATGTGCGGCAGCCAGCGCGGGCGCATTCACCAGCAGCATGCCCAGCGCGATCAGCGCCAGCGGCGGCGCGAGCCGACGCAGCGGCAGCCGTTCGGCGCGCGGTCGATGCGCCCGACCGACCAGCGTGATGGTGAGCGGCAGCAGTCCGACCACCAGCGCCGATGGCGCCACGCCGACCAGCGCCACCGAGCGCGCGACGCAGAAGTAGTAGCCGAGCGTGCCGCAGGCCGACAGCCCGAGCAGCGCCAGCAGATCGGCGCGCGTCGTGGCGCGCATCAGCGCACCGATGCGCGGCAGCGCCAGCAGCAGTGAAATTGCCCCGTAGGCGAGATAGCGTGCCGCCGTCTGTTCCAGCGCCGAGAACATCGGCAGCAGCAGCGGGAACAGGAAGATCTGGCCCCACAGCGCACCGGCGGCGAGGCCGCAAAGCACGCCGCCAGTCATGCCTGAAAAGGCGACAAACCGACGCAGGTTAAAATTCGCTTTTGTGCGAAGAGGAAAGCATGCGACTTCTGCAAAAGGCACTCACATTCGATGACGTGCTCCTCGTTCCGGCGTACTCCGATGTACTCCCGAACCAAACAAGCCTCGCGACGCAGCTTACCCGCAGCATCCGCCTGAACATTCCGCTCGTGTCCGCCGCCATGGACACCGTCACCGAGTCGCGTCTTGCGATCGCGATGGCGCAGGAAGGCGGCATCGGCATCATTCACAAGAACCTCACGCCCGCCGAGCAGGCGCGCGAAGTGCGGCGCGTCAAGCGCTTCGAGGCCGGCGTGGTGCGCGATCCGATCACCATCGGACCCGAAGTCACCATCCGCGAAGTGATCGCGCTGCAGAACCAGCACGGCATCAGCGGCTTTCCGGTGGTGCAGGGCGGCAAGGTGGTCGGCATCATCACCAACCGCGATCTGCGCTTCGAGGAAGAACTCGGCGTCGCCGCCAGCACCAAGATGACGCCGCGCGAGCGGCTCGTGACGGTGCGCGAAGGCGCGACGCTCGACGAAGCCAAGCGCCTGATGAGCAAGCACCGCCTCGAACGCGTGGTGGTGGTCAACGAGTCCGGCGAGCTGCGCGGCCTCATCACCGCCAAGGACGTGCAGAAGGCGGTCGAGCATCCGCTGGCCAGCAAGGATGAGCAGGGTCGCCTGCGCGTCGGCGCGGCGGTCGGCACCGGCGCCGGCACCGAGGAACGCGCCGAAGCGCTGGTCGAGGCTGGCGTCGACGTCATCATCGTCGACACCGCGCACGGCCACAGCAAGGGCGTGCTCGATCGCGTGCGCTGGGTGAAGACGCGCTATCCGCAGGTGCAGATCATCGGCGGCAACATCGCCACCGGCGATGCGGCGCGCGCGCTGGTCGATCACGGCGCGGATGCGGTCAAGGTCGGCATCGGCCCGGGCTCGATCTGCACCACGCGCATCGTCGCGGGCGTGGGCGTGCCACAGGTCTCGGCCATCGCCAACGTGGCCGATGCGCTTGCCGGCAGCGGCGTGCCGCTGATCGCCGACGGCGGCATCCGCTATTCGGGCGACGTGGCCAAGGCGCTCGCCGCCGGCGGCTACACCGTGATGCTCGGCTCGATGTTCGCCGGCACCGAAGAAGCGCCGGGCGACGTGATCCTGTTCCAGGGCCGCAGCTACAAGGAATACCGCGGCATGGGTTCGCTGGGCGCGATGTCGGCCGGCTCGGCCGACCGCTACTTCCAGGAAACCGGCTCGGCGACCGAAAAGCTCGTGCCCGAAGGCATCGAAGGCCGCGTGCCCTACAAGGGCAGCGTGCTCCAGATCGTCTATCAGCTGGTCGGCGGCGTGCGTTCGTCGATGGGCTATTGCGGCTGCTCGACCATCGACGAGATGCGCGAGCGCGCGTCCTTCGTCGAGATCACCTCGGCGGGCATCCGCGAAAGCCACGTCCACGACGTGACGATCACCAAGGAAGCGCCCAACTACCGCGTCGGCTGACGCGCGCCGGCGGCCATCACCATGACCCAGGCGTCCCGGGGCCGCAGCGCCCGCCAGCCGGCCGTCGCCTTCGTCATGGTGACGGTGCTCATCGACGTGATCGGCTTCGGGCTGATCCTGCCGGTGCTGCCCACCGTCATCGCCGGCTTCACGACCGGCAGCGAGGCGCAGGCCTGGTGGTACGGGCTCATCTCGGCCGGCTTCGGGCTGGCGCAATTTCTGTTGTCGCCGCTGCTCGGTGCGCTGTCCGACCGCTTCGGTCGGCGGCCGCTGCTGCTGTTGGGCGTGGCCGGGCTCGGTGCCGATTTCCTGCTGACCGCGCTGGCGCCGTCGCTGGCGTGGCTGGTGGCGGCGCGGCTGATCGGCGGCGCGCTGTCGGCCAATGTGGCAGTGGCTCAGGCCTATATCGCCGACATCACGCCGCCGCAGGACCGGGCGCGCCGCTTCGGCATGCTGGGCGCGGCCTTCGGCATCGGCTTCATCGTCGGGCCGGTGATCGGCGGGCTGCTCGGCGATGGCGATCCGCGGCTGCCGTTCTTCGTCGCGGCGGGGCTGGCGGGCGTGAACTGGCTCTACGGCCTGCTCGTGCTGCCCGAATCGCTGCCGCCGGAGCGCCGTCATGCGGTGGACTGGCGTCGCGCCAATCCCTTCCGCGCGCTGCTGGCGCTGGCGCAATTGCGCGGCGTGGGCCTGCTCATCGCGGCCATCGCGCTGTCGGGGCTGGCGCAGTTCATCCTGCATTCCACCTGGGTGCTGTCGAACCAGTTCCGCTTTGGCTGGGGCGCGCGCGAGAACGGGCTGTCGCTGTTTGCCGTGGGCATCGTGGCGGTGGTGGTGCAGGGCGGGCTGCTCGGCCGGCTCATCAAGTGGCTCGGCACGCGCCGGCTGGCGGTGATTTCGCTGGCCTGGGGCACGGTGGCCTATGTGCTCTACGGGCTGGCGACGGCGGGCTGGATGATGGTCGCGCTGATCCTGTTCAACTTCCTGTCCTTCGCCAGCAACTCGGCCTTCCAGGGGCTGGTGAGCGAGGCGGCCGACGCGCAGACGCAGGGCGCGACGATGGGCGCGCTCAGCTCGCTCAACAGCCTGACGATGGTCGCGGCGCCGCTCATCGGTGCCGCGCTGCTGGCGCAGGTGAGTCATCTGCCGGCGCACGACTGGCGCGCCGGCGCCACGTTTTTCCTGAGCGCGGCGCTGTCGGCGGCATCGCTGCTGCTGGCGCTGCGCCAGTTCAGCCGCATGCCGCGCCTGGCGCCCGCGTCGCCGTAAACCTCGCCCGATGCCGCAACGATTTCCGCCGTCAGCCTCCGGGCTGCGGACTTCATCTTTTCCGATCGCCACACCATGACGACCCAGCACGACAAGATCCTCATCCTCGACTTCGGCTCGCAGGTCACGCAGCTGATCGCGCGCCGCGTGCGCGAGGCCAATGTGTATTGCGAGATCCATCCCTGCGACGTGGACGAAGCCTTCATCCGCGCCTATGCGCCCAAGGGCGTGATCCTCGGCGGCAGCCACATGTCGGCCTATGAAGAATCGACCGACAAGGCGCCGCCGGTGGTCTTCGAGCTGGGCGTGCCGGTGCTCGGCATCTGCTACGGCATGCAGACGATGGCGCAGCAACTCGGCGGCAAGGTCGAGGGCGCCGTCGAAGGCAAGCAGGCGCACCGCGAGTTCGGCTATGCCGAGGTCCGCGCGCGCGGCCACACGAAGCTGTTCGACGGCATCCAGGATTTCGTCACCGACGAGGGCCACGGCATGCTCAAGGTGTGGATGAGCCACGGCGACAAGGTGACGGAGCTTCCGCCCGGCTTCGTCGTCGCCGCCAGCACGCCGAGCTGCCCGATCGCCGGCATGGCCGACGAGGCGCGCGGCTTCTACGGCGTGCAGTTCCATCCCGAAGTCACGCATACGCTGCAAGGCCAGGCCATCCTCACGCGCTTCGTGCGCGACATCTGCGGCTGCGGTGCCGACTGGGTGATGGGCAACTACGTGGAAGAAGCGGTGCAGCGCATCCGCGAACAGGTCGGCGACGAGGAAGTCATCCTCGGCCTGTCGGGCGGCGTGGATTCGAGCGTGGCCGCCGCGCTGATCCACAAGGCCATCGGCGACCAGCTCATCTGCGTGTTCGTCGACAACGGCCTGCTGCGCCTGGACGAAGGCGCGCAGGTGGTCGACACCTTCCAGACCCACATGGGCATGAAGCTCATCCATGTGGACGCGACCGAGCGCTTCATGACCGCGCTGGCCGGCGTGAGCGACCCCGAGGCCAAGCGCAAGATCATCGGCCGCGAGTTCGTGCATGTGTTCCAGGAGCAGGCCGAATCGCTCAAGCAGGCGAAGTGGCTGGCGCAAGGGACGATCTACCCCGACGTGATCGAGAGCGCTGGCGCCAAGACCGGCAAGGCCACCACGATCAAGAGCCATCACAACGTCGGCGGCCTGCCCGACACGCTGCATCTCAAGCTGCTGGAGCCGTTGCGCGAACTGTTCAAGGACGAGGTCCGCGCGCTGGGTCTGGCGCTCGGGCTGCCGCGCGACATGATCTTCCGCCACCCCTTCCCGGGCCCGGGTCTGGGCGTGCGCATCCTCGGCGAGGTGAAGCATGAATTCGCCGAGCTGCTGCGCCGCGCCGACGCGATCTTCATCGAGGAACTGCGCGGCACCTTCCACGAAGGCAAGAGCTGGTACGAGCTGACCAGTCAGGCCTTCACGGTGTTCCTGCCGGTGAAGAGCGTGGGCGTGATGGGCGACGGCCGCACCTATGAATGGGTGGTGAGCCTGCGCGCGGTGCAGACCAGCGACTTCATGACCGCGCACTGGGCGCATCTGCCTTACGAGCTGCTGGGTCGCGTGAGCAACCGCATCATCAACGAGGTACGCGGCATCAATCGCGTGGTCTACGACATCAGCGGCAAGCCGCCTGCCACGATCGAGTGGGAGTGATGGGCAGCGGTTGTCGCATCGCTGCGCCAACCGCCCGGGCGTCACGCCAAGCGTGACCGACCACATCGACAGCGCCTGACGGCAACGCGCTAATCGCGCACGCCGTCACGGCGCTGTCGTTTTTTGCATCCAACGCCCGCAACCCACTCCGCCATGGCCACCGACGACCTCCAGCAGCTTGCCGCCCGACTTCGCGCCGACGCCCTCAACCGCGTGTTCGGCGCGATCCGCTTCTGGCGCTTTGCCGTGGTGCGGCCGCACGACCAGGCCTTCGAGCTGCTGTCGGTCGCGGTCGACGGCGACCGGCTCGATCTGGAGCTGCGGCATGCCAGCGGCGCCGGCAGCAGCAGCCTGCTGTCGGTCTGGGCGCCGGCCGGCCTGAGCATCGGCCCGGCCGGCGTGGCGATCGCTGCCGCCGAGCGCCTGCGCTTCGACGACAACGAAGCCTGGCTCGGCGGTGCCGACTACCGCATCCGCACGCCGCGCGGCGAAGGTGGCTTTGCGGTGGCGGGCGCGGATGCGCTGACGCTGGAGACGTGACGGCAGGCCCGGTTCGCATGACGAACCGGATTATCCCTGCCAATTGCCCCCGTCATGAACCGAGTCCTTCGTTCTGCCTTTGCTGTTTCTGCCCTGCTCGCACTGAGCGCCCCCGTTCACGCCGAACTGCCGTTTCCGGCCCAGCTGGCCGGCAAGGCCGTCGCCCTCAGCGCCGCCGATCCCGATTACGCCCGCGCCGTGGTGAGCGCTGCCGTCAAGCCGGACGGCCAGGGCGGCGTGACTGAAGCGCTGGTGGTGCGCATCACCGAGGACATCCCGGTCTATCGCATGTGGAACGGCCCGGCCAAGAAGGACGCGCGCGGCAACACCAACCGCCTGGGCGGCTGGTGGTCGTATGACGCGCCCTCGGGCGCGGTGACCGGCTACCGCAGCAACTACGAGATCTGCCAGGCCTGGAACGACCTGACCTGGGTCGCGCGCTGCACGCTAAAGGCCGGCGCGGTCGTGGCCGTCGGCCCAGGCCAGTCGGTCGCGCCCGAGACCTGCGGCGACCCGACCGGCAAGGAGAGCTATGCCGTCAACACGCGCGACTGGCAGCTGTATGTCGACAAGCCCTGGCTGCGCTCGGCCGAGCTGTCCTGCCCGGCCGAGACCGCCGACTACGAGGCCGACCCGGCCAACATCGCTCAGGCCAAGACCCGCTGAAGCGAACCGGCCCGCCTCGGCCGAAGGGACGAGGCGGACCTGACCCTTGTGCGGTGGGCGCGGGCGGGTAGGGGCGGCAGCATCGGAGCTCCGTCCCGCGCCATCGGCACCGGACGGCACTCCTCCCACCGACAGGTCTGCCGATGCCGCCCTCCGCCACCAGCAGCTTCGCGCCGCTGCGCCAGCCGATCTTCGCGGTGCTGTGGATCGCCACCGTGCTGGGCAACATCGGCAGCTTCATGCGCGATGTGGCCAGCGCTTGGCTCGTCACCGATCTGTCGGCCAATCCGACGGCGGTGGCGCTGATCCAGACCGCCGCCACGCTGCCGATCTTCCTGCTCGCCATCCCGGCCGGCGTGCTGTCCGACATCCTCGACCGGCGCCGCTTTCTCATCTGCGTGCAGCTCGGGCTGGCGGCGGTCAGCGGCACGCTGCTGCTGCTGTCGCATTCCGGCGCGCTGACGGTCGAGCTGCTGATCGCGCTCACCTTTGCCGGCGGCATTGGCGCCGCGCTCACCGGGCCGACCTGGCAATCGGTCGTGCCCGAGCTGGTGCCGCGCGCCGACCTCAAGAGCGCGGTCGCGCTCAATTCGCTCGGCATCAACATCGCGCGCTCGATCGGCCCGGCCGTCGGCGGGCTGATGCTGGCCAGCTTCGGCGCCGCCGTCACCTACGGCGTCGACGTGCTGAGCTATGCCTTCGTCATCGGCGCGCTGGTCTGGTGGCGCCGGCCGGCCAGCGCCGCCAGCGGTCTGTCGGAGAACTTCTTCGGCGCCTTTCGCGCCGGCCTGCGCTATGCCCGCGCCAGCCGCGCGCTGCATGTGGTGCTGCTGCGCGCGGCGGTGTTCTTCGTGTTTGCCAGCGCGGTGTGGGCGCTGCTGCCGCTGGTGGCGCGCCAGATGCTCGGCGGCACGGCCGGCTTCTACGGCGTGCTGCTGGGCGCGGTCGGGGCGGGCGCCATCGTCGGCGCGCTGCTGCTGCCGCGACTGCGCCAGCGTCTCGATGCCGACGGCCTGGTGCTGCTGGCCGCGCTGCTGTCCGCCGCCGTGATGGCCGGGCTGATGCTGGCGCCGCCGCGCTGGCTGGCGCTGCCGCTGCTGCTGCTGCTCGGGCTGGGCTGGATCGTGGCGCTCACCACGTTCAACGGCGTGGCCCAGGCCATCCTGCCCAACTGGGTGCGCGGGCGCGGGCTGGCGGTCTATCTCACGGTGTTCAACGGCGCGATGGCGGCCGGCAGTCTGGGCTGGGGCCTGGTGGCGCGCGCCATCGGCGTGCCGGGCGCGCTGGCCGTCGGCGCGGCCGGGCTGGTGGCGGTCGGCCTGCTGTTCCATCGGCTGCGGCTGCCCGCCGGCGAGGCCGATCTGCAACCGTCCAACCACTGGCCCGAGCCGCTGCTGGCGGCGCCGGTCGCGCATGACCGGGGCCCGGTGCTGATCCAGATCGAGTACAGCATCCACGTCGAGGACCGCGCCGCCTTCCTGCTTGCGCTCAAGCGGTTGGAGCAGGAGCGCCGGCGCGACGGCGCCTATGCCTGGGGCATCGCCGAGCATTCGGCCGAGCCCGAACGGCTGATGGAATGGTTCCTGGTCGAATCCTGGGCCGAGCATCTGCGCCAGCATCACCGGGTATCGAACGCCGACGCCGATCTGCAGGGCGAGGTGCTCGCGTTCCACCGCGGGCCCGAGCGGCCGGCGGTGCATCACTTTCTGGCGCTGTAGCGGCACATCGGAGCGTCGCCGCGATGCCGATAAACTCGGCCGTCGCCCACCCTCCCAGCGCAGCGCTGGCGCCCTCGCCATGACGGCCATGCCGATTCCTCGACCCTTCCGGCCCGGCCGGCCCCGCCGCGCGGTGACCGGCACATGAACCGCAAGCCCGACGAACTCTTCCTGCGGCTGGCCATCGATCAGGCCCGCAATGCCCAGGTGATCGGCGAGGTGCCGGTCGGCGCCGTCGTGGTCAAGGACGGCGTGGTCATCGCCACCGGTTTCAACCAGGTCATCACCCAGAGCGATCCGACCGCGCATGCCGAGATCGTGGCGCTGCGCCAGGCCGCGACCAAGCTCGGCAACTACCGGCTGCCGGGCTGCGAGCTCTACGTCACGCTCGAACCCTGCGCGATGTGCATGGGCGCGATGCTGCATTCGCGGCTGGCGCGGGTGGTGTTCGGCGCGGCCGATCCCAAGACCGGCGTCTGCGGCGGCGTGCTCGACATTCCGGCGGTGCGCCAGCTCAATCATCAGACCGAGGTGCTGGGCGGCGTGCTGGCCGAGGAATGCGGCAGCCTGCTGCGCGACTTCTTCGCGGCCCGGCGCGCGCGCAAGCAGGGCGCGCTGCTGAGTGCCGCGGCGCCGGCGCCGCTGCTCGACCTGCTCACCCACCGGCCCGCCGCCGAGGCCGAGCCCTATCCCATGCCGCCGGAAGACTGATGCGCGTCGCCGAATTCATCGCTCCGTCGGGCCAGGTGCTCGACTTTCCCGCGCTCGACCGCGCGGCCGACTACTTCCGTGCGCGCGGCTTTGCGCTGCGCGAGGCGGCCCAGCTGCGCGCCTGCGTCGAGCGGTTTGCCGGCAGCGATGCCGAGCGCGCCGCCGCCTTCGAGGCCGCGATCCTCGCGCCCGACGCCGAGCTGGTGCTGACGGCGCGCGGCGGCTACGGCCTGTCGCGGCTCATGAACCGCATCGACTGGCCGCGACTGGCTGGCGCGATCCGCGAGCGCGGCGTGCTGCTCACCGGTCAGTCCGACGTGACCGCCGCCCATCTGGCGCTGCTGGCCCAGGGCGCGATCACGCTGGCCAGCCCGATGGCCTGCTTCGACTTCGGCGCGGTCGAGCGCTCGGCCTTCACCGAGCGCCATTTCTGGGGCCTGCTCGGCAGCGCCGACTACCGCGTGCAGCTGGCGCGCCCGGCCTCGCTGCCGGCCGAGCCAACGGTTGCGGTCGAAGGCCCGCTCTGGGGCGGCAACCTGTCGCTCGTCGCGAGCCTGGTCGGCACGCCCTGGCTGCCGGCGATCGAGGGCGGCATCCTGTTCCTCGAAGACGTGGCCGAGCATCCCTATCGCGTCGAACGCATGCTGAGCCAGCTGCTGCATGCCGGCCTGCTGGCGCGCCAGCGCGCGGTGCTGCTCGGCGACTTCACCGACTACCGGCTGTTCCCCAACGACAACGGCTACGACCTGCCGAGCGTGGTCGGCTGGCTGCGCTCGGTCTGCCCGGTGCCGGTCGTCACCGGGCTGCCGTTCGGCCATGGCCGCGACAAGCTCACGCTGCCGGTCGGCGCCCACTGCGCGCTCGCCGCCGATGCCGACCGGCTCGAGCTGGCTTTCAGCGGTCATCCGCTGCTGCGCGCAGCCACGTCCGCGTCTGCCGGCCCGGCCTGAACTGGCCGGCTATCGCCCCGCAAATCGACAAATTCGGCGTCGAAGCCGCCTCCTAGACTCCAGCGCATCACGAATCGACTGCACCGGACCGCCTTCAGCACGGCCCGGTGTGCGCAGGAGGAAAGCAATGACGCAGAGCGTCGGAGTCGGCATGGCGGCAGCACCGGTCCTGCCCGTGGGTGGGGCCGGCGGACCGGGCCGCTGGCGCGCCGGCGGCATCGTGGCCGGCGCCGGCCTTGCCGCCATCGCGGCGGCCCAGGGCGGCAGCGCCATGACGGCGCTGGCCGCGGTGGCGGTCGCCGGCGTGGCCTGGCTCGCCTTCCGCAAGCCGGCGGTCGATCCGGCCGAGAACGCCGCCCACGACCGCGATGCCGGTTGGCATGAGGTGCTCGACCGGCTGCTGCCGGTCTGGGCGCGCCATGTGACCACCGTGCGCAGCCAGTCCGACGAAGCGGTCGGCAACATGATGGGCGCCTTCTCCGGCCTGCTGTCCCAGCTCGATCACCAGCAGTTCCACAACTCGGCCGTGGCCGAGGGCGACGACGACAATCTGCGCAGCATCGAGCACAACCTGAACACGCTGACCGATCCGCTCAAGCAGGCCATGCGCGACAAGGACGCGATGCTGCGCGAGGTGCTCAACTTCGGCGACTGGGTCAAGGACCTGCACCGCATGGCCGAGGAAGTCGGTGCGGTCGCGCGCCAGACCAATCTGCTCGCGCTCAATGCCGCCATCGAGGCGGCGCGCGCCGGCCCCGAAGGACGCGGCTTTGCCGTGGTTGCGGCCGAGGTGCGGCAGCTGTCGCGGCTGTCGGGCGAGACCGGCGAACGCATCGCCAAGCGCATCGGCGACATGGACCAGCTGGCGCGCTCGCTGGTCGCGCGGGTCGGCGAGAACGCCCGCGTCGAGGAAGCCATGATGGCCAGCATCCAGGAGCGCATCCAGGCCATCGCCGCCACCGTGCAGCAGCGCGGCGCGGTGATCGACGACATCTCGGCGCAGATGAAGCAGAGCGCCGAGCGCGCCCATGTCGAGATGGAAAACCTGCTGGTGCACTTCCAGTTCCAGGACCGCGTGAGCCAGATGCTGGCCAATGTCGGCGACGACATCGACCGGCTGGCCACGGCCGTGCATGCCGGCGAGCCGCGTCCCGACGTGAACCAGTGGCTGGCCCGCCTCGAAGGCGGCTACACGACCATCGAGCAGCGCGCCAACCACAGCGGCAACACCGCCGCTGCCGACGGCGGCGGCGTCGACTTCTTCTGAGACTCCAGGCAGGCGCATCCCATGGCGAAGAACATCCTCATCATCGACGACTCGACATCCTTCCGGCAGGTGGTGCGCATCGCGCTGACCGGCGCCGGCTATGCAGTGACCGAGGCCGGCGACGGCATGGAAGCGATCCAGCGCCTCGGCACCCAGCGCTTCAACCTCATCGTCTGCGACGTGAACATGCCGCGCATGGACGGCATCACCTTCGTCAAGCACGTCAAGACCCAGCCGTCGCACAAGTTCACGCCGATCATCATGCTCACCACCGAAAGCCAGGAGGCCAAGAAGGCCGAGGGCAAGGCCGCCGGTGCGCGCGCATGGATGACCAAGCCGTTCCAGCCGAGCCAGCTGCTCGACGCCGTCAACCGCCTTTGCGCCTGAAAGAGCCACCGTCATGGAAGAACTTGCCCACGCCGAAATCGCCCGCGGCATCGGCGCGCTGCTGGCCGACATGCCGACCGTCATCGACGGCGAGCTGACCATTTATCGCGCGGCCGAACTGCGCCATTACCTCGCCAGCCGTCTCGAGGCCGGCGATGGGCATTTCGACCTGTCGGGTGTGAGCGAGATCGACGGCGCCGGCGTGCAGCTGCTGCTGGCGCTCGACGCTTCGCTCACGGCGGCCGGGCGCCAGCTCCAGCTCAGCGGCGTGCCGCAATGCGTGGCCGACGCGCTGGCCGCCTGCGGCCTCGACACCGGCCTGCGCGCCGTGCCGGAGTACTGGGCGTGACCGACGACGAACTGCTCGAAGCGTCGCGCAGCGCCTTCTTCGAGGAGGCGGGCGAGATGCTGCGGCAGTTCGAGACCGCGCTGCTCGACATGGAGCGCGGCACGAGCGATGCCGAGACGCTTGGCGCGGCCTTCCGCGCCGCGCACACCATCAAGGGCTCGGCCGGGCTGTTCGGCTTCGAGCCGGTGGTGCGCTTCACGCACGATGTGGAGACGCTGCTCGATGCGCTGCGCGACGGCCGGGTGCTGGCCGATGCGGCGCTGCTGGCGCTGCTGATCGAAAGCCGCGACCAGATCGAGGCGCTGATCGGCGAGATCGGCCTGGACCGCAGCGATGCCGCCGTGGCCGAACGCGGCGTGGCGCTGGGCCGGCGGCTGCGCGACCGGCTCGACGGCGGTGGCACTGGCGCCAGCGCGCCCGTACCGGCGCCCGTGCCAATGTCCGCCGCCGGCGCGCCGCGCCAGTGGCGGCTCAAGCTCCGGTTCGACGAGCCGACCTTCCGCGACGGCTTCGATCCGCTGTCCTTCCTGCGCTATCTGGCCACGCTCGGCAGCGTCAAGCGGGTGCGGCCGGTCTGCCCGACCCTGCCCACGCTCGACGCGCTCGATCCGGAAAGCTGCCATCTCGGCTTCGAGCTGATTCTGGAGACGGCGGCGCGGGTCGAGGCGATCCGCGACGTGTTCTCGTTCGCGCTGGAGCTTTGCGCGCTGGACATCGAGCCGCTCGACCCGCCGGCGGACACCGGGCCGGCGGCTGCCGCGCCCGGCGCCGAAGCCGGCGCCAAGGCCGACCGCCCGGTGGCCGTGCCGCCCGTGGCCCGGTCCGCGCCCGCCACGACGCCGGTCATCGCGTCATCCGCCGCGACGGCGCCCGCGGCCGAGCCGGCCACGCCGCCGCAGCGCGACGACAAGGCCCGCTTCCTGCGCATCCGCGCCGACAAGCTCGACCATCTCATCGACCTGATCGGCGAACTCGTGATCGCCAGCTCGGGCGCCCAGCTGGTCGCCGACAGCGAACGGTCGCCGCGCTTCAGCGAATCGGCGGCGCGCATCCGCGACCTCGTGGAGCAGGCGCGCAACGATGCGCTCGGCCTGCGCATGGTGCCGATCGGCGAAAGCTTCGCGCGCTTCCAGCGCGTGGTGCGCGACGTGTCCCGGCAGCTCGGCAAGGATGTGGAGCTGCAGATCACCGGCGGCGATACCGAACTCGACAAGTCGATGGTCGAGCTGGTCACCGATCCGCTCATGCATCTGGTGCGCAACAGCCTCGACCACGGCATCGAAGGCCCGGACGAGCGCAGCGCCGCCGGCAAGTCGCCGCGCGGCCGGCTCGCGCTCAATGCCTGCCAGGAAGCCGGCCAGATCGTCATCGAGGTCAGCGACGACGGTCGCGGCCTGAACCGCGAACGCATCGTCAAGCGCGCGCTGGAGCGCGGCCTGATCGACCATCCGCCCGCCACCGACGGCGAGATCGACGAGCTGATCTTTCTGCCCGGCTTCAGCACCGCCGAGCAGATCAGCGACCTGTCGGGCCGGGGCGTGGGCATGGACGTGGTGCGGCGCAATGTCGAATCGCTGCGCGGCCAGATCCAGATCGCCAGCCAGCCCGGCGAGGGCACCACCATGCAGCTGCGGCTGCCGCTCACGCTGGCGATCATCGACGGCTTTCTCACCAGCGTCGGGCCGGTGCATTACGTGGTGCCGCTCGAGAACCTGGTCGAGTGCATCGAGACGCCGGCCGAATGCGCCGCCGTGCCCGACGCCGAAAGCGGCTGCTTCGACCTGCGCGGCGAAGTGCTGCCCTGGCTCGATCTGGCGCGCTACTTCGGCCATGAGCCGCAGGCCAGCGCGCGCCGCAGCCTGATCGTGGTGCGCGCCGGCGGCGGCAAGGTCGGCTTCGTCGTCGACCGGCTGCTGGGCGAGTACCAGACCGTCATCAAGCCGCTCGGCGAGCTGTTCCGTCATCTGCGCTGCATCGCCGGCTCGACCGTGCTGGGCAGCGGCGAGGTGGCACTCATCGTCGATGTGCCGGCGCTGGTGTCGCGCATCGCGGCCCAGGGTGGGCGCATGCGCGCCGCCGAACTCAGGCGCGGCGCCGGCTGATGCCGGGCCGGGCTCGCCGGCTCGGGCGTCCTGTCCGCGCCAATCGTTCACCGCACCAAAAACAAAGCCGGAGATTTGCCATGCTCGAACGCCTGTTCGGTTCGTCGCACTCGACACGCAATGCCAACCTCGCGCTCGAGGCGCTCGCCACCAACGTGATGATCGCGGACGAGAACTTCGTCATCACCTATGTCAATCCGTCGCTGCAACGCATGCTGGAGGCGGCCGAGAACGATGTGCGGCGCGACCTGCCGCGCTTTTCGGCCAGCACGCTGGTGGGCAGCAACATCGACGTGTTCCACAAGAATCCGGCGCATCAGCGCCGCGTGCTGGACGATGCCCGCGGCACGCATCAGGCCCGCATCGAGCTCGGCGGCCGCACCTTCGATCTCAATGCCACCGTCCTGCGCAACGCCGGCGGTCAGCGCGTGGGCGCGGTGGTGGAATGGCTGGACTGCACCGCCGAACTGGCGCGCTCGGCCCAGGTGCAGAAGGAAGTGATGCAATGCATCGACGCGCTGCTGTCGGGCGATTTCTCGCAGCGCATCGACGTGAAGGACAAGCCGGAACTGGTCGCGCGCGTGGGCACCGGCATCAACAGCCTGCTCGAAAGCCTGCAAGCGCTGCGCGCCGAGATGCGCCACATGAGCGCCGAGCACGATGCCGGCGACATCGACGTGGCGATCGACGCGGCCCGCTTCAACGGCGAGTTCCGTGGCATGGCCGAGGACATCAACGTCATGGTCGGCAGCCATATCGCGGTCAAGAAGAAGGCCATGGCCTGCATCAGGGCCTTCGGCGAGGGCAACTTCGACGCGCCGATGGAGCGGCTGCCGGGCAAGAAGGCCTTCATCAACGACACCATCGAGCAGGTGCGCGGCAACCTGAAGGGCCTGATCGCCGAGATGAACCGGATGAGCGTCGAGCATGAAAAGGGCGACATCGACGTGGTGATCGACGCCCAGCGCTTTGCCGGCGACTACCGGCTGATGGCCGAGGGCATCAATCGCATGGTCGGCGGCCACATCGCGGTCAAGAGGATGGCGATGGCCTGCATCAAGGCCTTCGGCGAAGGCGATTTCGATGCGCCGCTGGCCCAGCTGCCGGGCAAGAAGGCCTTCATCAACGACACCATCGAGCAGGTGCGGCGCAACCTCAAGGGGCTGATCGCGGAGATGAACCGCATGAGCACCGAGCATGAAAAGGGCGACATCGACGTGGTGATCGACGCCAAGCGCTTCACCGGCGATTTCGCCAGCATGGCCGAGGGCATCAACGGCATGGTCGGCGGCCACATCGCGGTCAAGAAGCTCGCGATGGCCTGCATCAAGGCCTTCGGCGAGGGCGATTTCGATGCGCCGATGGCCCAGCTGCCGGGCAAGAAGGCCTTCATCAACGACACCATCGAGCAGGTGCGGCGCAACCTCAAGGCGCTGGTCGAGGATGCGGCGCGGCTGGCCGAGGCGGCGGTCGACGGCCGGCTCGATGTGCGGGCCGACGCTTCACGCCAGCGCGGCGGCTTCCGCGAGATCGTGGAAGGCATCAATCGCACGCTCGACGCCATCGTGGCGCCGGTGACCGAAGTGCGGCAGGTGCTCGGCCGGGTCGAGGCGGGCGACATGACGCACAGCATCACCGGCGACTATCGCGGCGCGTTTGCCGAGCTCAAGCATGCGGTCAACAACTCGGTGACCAAGCTGTCGGGCACGCTCGGCGAAGTGGCGGCGGCCTGCGAGGCGCTGAATGCGGCGGCGGCCCAGGTATCGGCCACCTCGGGCTCGCTGTCGCATGCGGCATCGGAGCAGGCGGTGAGCGTGGAAGAAACCAGCTCGTCGCTGGCGCAGATGTCGTCGTCGGTACGCCAGAACAGCGACAGCGCCAAGGTGACCGACGGCATCGCGACCAAGGCGTCGAAGGAAGCGACCGACGGTGGCAATGCGGTCGGCAACACGGTCGAGGCGATGAAGTCCATCGCGACCAAGATTTCGATCATCGACGACATCGCCTACCAGACCAATCTGCTGGCGCTCAACGCGGCCATCGAGGCGGCGCGCGCCGGCGAGCACGGCAAGGGCTTTGCAGTGGTGGCGGCCGAAGTGCGCAAGCTGGCCGAGCGCAGCCAGGTGGCGGCGCAGGAAATCGGCAAGCTGGCCGGCTCCAGCGTGAGCCTGGCCGAGAAGGCCGGCACGCTGCTCGGCCAGATGGTGCCGTCGATCGCGCGCACCTCGGAGCTGGTGCAGGAAATCGCGGCGGCCTCGGCCGAGCAGGCCAGCGGCGTGGCCCAGATCACCACCGCCATGTCGCGCCTGAGCGGCTCGACCCAGCAGAACGCGGCTGCCGCCGAGGAGCTGTCGGCCACGGCCGAGGAGCTGTCGAGCCAGGCCGAGCAGCTGCGCGAGCAGATCGGCTTCTTCCGGCTGGGCAATGCGCGGCGCAGCTATGACGCCGCGCCCTACGCGCCGCCGGCAGCCGCCGCGGCCGGCCAGCGCCCGGCGCCGCGCCGGACTGCCGTGCCGGTCGGCGAGATCGACGAAGCCCACTTCACCCGCTTCTGAGGCGGTCATGCAAGCCAGCCCGCAAGCCCGCGTCGTCGCGGCGGCGGTCGCGCCGGCCGAGGCGCCGCCGACCGCGCAATACCTGCGCTTCGCGCTCGGCCGCGAGCATTTCGCGCTGCCGATCGAAAGCGTGCGCGAGATCCTCGAACTGGCCGAGCTGACGCCGGTGCCGCTGATGCCGGCGTTTCTGCGCGGCGTGATGAATCTGCGCGGCGTGGTGGTGCCGGTCATCGATCTGGCCTCGCGCTTCGATCTGGGCAATACCGTCGCCACCCGGCGCAGCTGCGTGGTGGTGGTCGAGCTGCCGGGCAGCGAGACCGGCACCCGGGTGCTCGGCATGCTGGTCGATTCGGTGTCCGAGGTGGTCGATCTGGCCGCCGACCGCATCGAGCCGACGCCGGCGCTCGGCACCTGCATCGCGCCGGGATTCATTCGCGGCATGGCGCGGCTGCCGGGCCGCCTGGTGATGGTGCTGGATCTGGCGCGCGTGCTCGACGCCGAGGATCTCGATCGGCTGGTGAGCCAGCATGCAGCGCACTGACAGCCCGCCGGCCGAGCTTTCCGACCGCGCCTTCACCGCCGTCTGCGAGCTGTTCGAGCGCCATTCCGGCATCCGCTTGCCGGCGCAGAAGCGCGCCCATGTGGTGGCGCGTCTGGGCAAGCTGGCCGCCGAGGCCGGCCTGCCGTCGGCCGAAGCCTATGTGGCGCGGCTCATCCTCGACCGCGATCCGGCGCGCATCGCGCGCACCGTCGACCGGCTCACGATCAACGAGACCTATTTCTTCCGCGAGCCGGCGCATTTCGACTGGCTGGCCGAGCAGCTCGACCAGTGGCCGCGCAGCGCGCCGCCCAATCTGTGGAGCGCCGCCTGCGCCTCGGGCGAGGAGCCCTACAGCCTGGCGATGGTGCTGGCGGCGCGGCTCGGCCTTGATGCCGGCTGGCGCCTGCTGGCCACCGATCTGTCGGCCGAAATGATCGAGGCCACGCGGCGCGGCCGCTATCCGATGGACCGCATCGACGGCATTCCGCCGGCGCTGCTGCGCGACTGGTGCCTGCGCGGCCAGGGCCCCGAGCACGGCCGGCTGGCGATCGCGCGGCCGCTGCGCGAGCGCTTGCAACTGGCCCAGGCCAACCTGGCCCAGCCGCTGCCGCCGGCCGTGGTCGGCGCCGGGCCGTTCGACATCGTCTTCCTGCGCAATGTGCTCATCTACTTCGATCCGCCGATGCGGCGCGCGGTGGTCGAGCGTGTCGCCCAGCAGCTGCGGCCCGGCGGCTGGCTGGTGGTCGGGCATGCCGAAAGTCTCCAGGGCCTCGACCTGCCGTTGCAGTTGCTGCGGCCCTCGCTGTTCCGCCGGCTCGTCTGAGCCGATGCCCGCCTTCTTGTAGCGAATCCAGTCATGAGCAGTCTCAAAGCCCCCGCCACACCCGGCGCCGCCATCCGCGTGATGATCGTCGACGATTCGGCCGTGGTTCGCACCCATCTGTCCGAGCTGCTGACGCGCGCCGGCATCGAGGTGATCGCCACCGCCAGCGATCCGGTGTTCGCGCGCGAGCGGCTGCGCCATGTCGCGCCCGACGTGATCGTGCTCGACGTGGAAATGCCGCGTCAGGACGGCCTGAGCTTTCTGCGCGAGCTGATGGCCGAGCGGCCGACGCCGGTCGTCATGTGCTCCACGCTCACCGAGCGCGGCGCCGAGACCACGCTGCAAGCGCTGGCCGCCGGCGCGGTCGGCATCGTGGCCAAGCCGCGCGTGGGCCTGCGCGATTTCATGGACGACCCGGCCAACGGCGTGGTCGCGGCGGTGCGCGCGGCGGCGCGGGCCCGGGTCGGCGCGCTGCGGCCGGCCGGTGCGCCGGCGGCCCGCGCCGGACTGGCATCGGGGCACGGCCCGGCGGGTGCCGTCGGTGCCGCCGGCCAGCGGCCCGCGCCTGTCGGCGCGTCCACGCTCGGCCGCACCACCGAGCAGCTGATCGCCATCGGCATCTCGACCGGCGGCGTGCAGGCGCTCGAACGGCTGCTGCTGCCGCTGCCGCGCACGCTGCCCGGCATCGTCGTGGTGCAGCACATGCCCGAGCGCTTCACCGCCGCCTTCGCCACCCGGCTCGACGGCCTGTGCGAAGTGGATGTGCGCGAGGCGCGCCACGGCGACCGCGTGCTGCCCGGCAGCGTGCTGATCGCGCCCGGCGGACGGCATCTGCGGCTGGCGCGCAGCGGCGCGCAATACGTGGTGGAAGTGGTCGACGGTCCGCCGGTCAATCATCACAAGCCGTCGGTGGATGTGCTGTTCCGCTCGGTGGCCCAGCATGCCGGCCGCAATGCGCTCGGCATCATCATGACCGGCATGGGCGACGACGGCGCGCGCGGCCTCAAGGCCATGCACGAGGCCGGCGCCCGCACCGCCGCCCAGGACGAAGCCAGCTGCGTGGTGTTCGGCATGCCCGAGGTGGCGATCCGGCTCGGCGGCGTCGACGAGGTGCTGCCGCTCGACGCCATCGGCGGCTGGATGACGCGCCAGAGCCAGTCGGTCTGACGCAAGCGCGGCCGGCGCCCCAAATGCAAACGGCGACCCGCAGGCCGCCGCTCGTCATGCGGACCGGCGCGCCGCCGGCCCGGGCTCAGGGGTGTCGGCTCAGAACGCGTAGCTCAGCGAACCGACGATGCGAGGCTTTTGCGTGGTGCCGAAGCGGTTGACGCCCGGCAGGATGAGCTGGGTGCCCCAGGTGACGCCGGTATCGCCGATCGGCTGGCTCAGGCCGAAGATCATGTGGCGGAAGCCGTGGCGGGTCGGCGTGTCGCCGGCATAGCAGCCGTTGACGTTGAAGGCTTCGCCGGCGCCGCACTTGGCGCCTGTAAAGGTGTCGGTCGTGCCCAGATACTTGCCTTCCTTCTTGTAGTAGTACCAGCCCAGGCTGGCGGTGAAGGCGAGGTCGTGCACCCACTTGTCGGCGAAGTTGAGCGTGAAATAGGTGTCGCCCTTGTTGCCCCAGACCACGTCCTTCAGCAGCGTCTGCGCATAGCCGGTGAACTTGCCGTAGCCCACGCCGAGCTTGGTTTCGAGCGCGTCGGCATTGCTGCCGTTGTAGTAGACGTAGCCGGTGAAGCCGACGGTGTAGCTGAAGTCGTCGAGCGTGCCGACATAGCCGGCATAGAAGTCGTTCTCGACCGAGCGGTCGCTCTGCCAGGTGGTGATCGAGCGGTTCGAGTAGGAGTCGCCGAGCTGCTTGTACGAGTAGTTGACCATCGACGCCCAGTAGCCGGCGTAGAAGCCGCTCGGGTCGGTGTAGTCGGCGCCCCATTGCAGCGCCGGATGGTTGCTCTCGGGCGCGTCGGCGCCCTTGTTGCCGAGCGCCGCGCCGTTGCCGTAGGTGGAGGTGGCGCCACGCAGCACATAGCGCGAGACCAGATCGACATGGCCGGTAAAGGCAGGGGCGGCGGGTGCGTCTTCGGCCAGGGCCGGCAGGGCGCTGCCGGCGAGCAGCAGGGCGACGGCGAGCGGCAGCAGCTTGGGTTGGCGATTCATGGTCTTGTTTTCTCCTGTCGAGGGTGGGGTTGCGGGAAACGGTGGGGCGCTGCAAAGGCTTTCATGGCGCGAGGCCGGCGAGGTTCTGGCCGGCCTGCACCGGCGCGCCTTCGTGGCAGAGCAGGCGCGCGACGCTGCCGGCGACCGGCGCGACGACCGGAAATTCCATCTTCATCGACTCGACGACGACCAGCGTGTCGCCGGCCGCGACGCGCTGGCCGGGCGCGACCGCGAGCTTCCAGACGCTGCCCGAGACCGGGCTGGCGACGGCGCGCAGATCGGGCGGCAGTGCGCTCGCGTCCTCGTCGGCGGGGGCTTCGGCTTCGTCCAGATGCTCGGCCTGGCCGGCTGCGCGCCAGCGTTCGCGCTCGGCATTGAAGGCGGCTTGCTGGCGGGTCTTGAAGGCGTCGATGCCGGCGGCGTTGTCGGCCAGGAAGCGGCGGTAGTCGGCCAGCTTGAACGTGGCCGGCTCGATCTCGATATGGCTGCGGCCGTGCAGAAAGCCGTCGCGCAGATCGAGCAATGCCTCTTCGCTCACCTCATGGAAGCGGATGCGGTCGAAGAAGCGCAGCAGCCAGGGCTTGCCGTCCTGAAAGTCGGCGGTGCGCTTCCAGCGGTTCCAGATCGGCAGGGTGCGGCCGACGAACTGATAGCCGCCCGGGCCTTCCATGCCGTAGATGCACATGTAGGCGCCGCCGATGCCGACCGCGTTCTCGGGCGTCCAGGTGCGCGCGGGGTTGTACTTGGTGGTGACCAGCCGGTGGCGCGGATCGACCGGCGTGGCGACCGGCGCGCCGAGGTAGACGTCGCCCAGACCCAGTACCAGATAGCTCGCGTCGTAGACGATGCGCTTCACTTCGTCGACGCTGTCGAGGCCGTTGATGCGGCGGATGAACTCGATGTTGCTCGGGCACCAGGGCGCGTCGCGGCGCACCGATTGCATGTACTTGCGCGTGGCGAGTTGCGTCTGGCTGTCGTCCCAGGCCAGCGGCAGATGGACGATGCGCGACTCGACCTCGATGGCGTCGTGGCCGGGCAGTTCGTCCTCGGCGGCGGCGAGGGCGTCGAGCAGGCGCGCCTCGCTCAGCAGCTCGGCGTCGTAATGCACTTGCAGCGAGCGGATGCCGGGCGTGAGGTCGACGATGCCGCGCAGCCGGCCTTCGTGGCGCGCGCGTGCAAGCCATTGCATGAGCACATGGGCGCGAAAGCGCAGGTCGAGGTCGAGCACCAGCGGGCCGTATTCGACCAGCAGGTTGAGGTCGCCGGCGCGGCGGTAGGTGACGGCCGGCCGGTCGCCGATGGCGGGCAGGCGCAGCAGGATCGGATCGCCGGCATCGGTCGCGCGGACGGCGCCGGCGGGCAGGGCGCGCGGCGCGGTGACGGTGGCGACTGGCGCAGCGCTCGCCGGCAGCGCCGCCGGGCCGCCCGCACTGGCCAGCAGCGCCTGCTTGCGGTCGAACAGCGCCTGTCCCTCGGCCGGCGTCAGGCGCCGGAAGCGCAGCCGGTCGCCGGGCCGCAGCTGGCCCAGCTTCCAGAGCTCGGCCTCGGCCACCACGCCCGGGCAGACGAAGCCGCCGAGGCTCGGGCCGTCGGGGCCGAGCAGCACCGGCATGTCGCCGGTGAAGTCGATCGAGCCGATCGCGTAGGCGTTGTCATGCAGGTTGGACGGATGCAGGCCGGCTTCGCCGCCGTCGCTGCGCGCCCATTGCGGCCTGGGGCCGATCAGGCGCACGCCGGTGCGGCTGGAGTTGTAGTGCACCTCCCACGCGGTGCCGAACAGCATCTCGATGTCGGCCGGCGTGAAGAAATCGGGCGCGCCATGCGGGCCGTAGAACACGCCGATCTCCCAGTCGTGGGGCAGCGCGGGCAGCTCGATGCGTGGTGCGGCTTGTGGCGGCGCGGCGCTGGCTTCGCCCAGATGCAGCATGTCGCCGGTGCGCAGCGCGCGGCCGCCGTGGCCGCCGACCTGGCCGAGGGTGAAGGTGCTCTTGCTGCCGAGGTAGTCGGGCACGTCGATGGCGCCCGCGAGCGCCAGATAGGCGCGCACGCCGCTGCCCGCCGCCCGGCCGATGGCGAGCGTGCTGCCGGCGGCAATCTCGTGCGCCATGCCGAAGGCCAGCGCTTGCGGTGCCGCGCCGTCGATCGAGCTGAGCGTCGCCTCCATCGCCGCGCCTGCGAGCGCGATCCGCGCCGCGCAATGAAAGCGCAGCACCGGCCCGGCCATCGTGATTTCGAGCCCCGCCGCGCCCTCGTCATTGCCGACCAGCCGGTTGGCAATGCGCAGCGACAGGTCATCCATCGGCCCCGACGGCGGCATGCCCACATCCCAGTGGCCGAGCCGGCCCGGCCAGTCCTGCACCGTGGTCTGCACGCCGGGCTCCAGCACTTCCACCGCGCGCTGCGCGAATGCGAAGCCGCCGAGCCAGCGCGTCGTCTGCTCGCCGCGCGCGAAGGTGTCGCTGGCCGCGATGGCGCGCAGATAGCCGAGATTGGTCTCGATGCCGCCGATGCGCGTGGCTGCGAGCGCCGCGCCCAGCTGCGCGATGGCGGTGTCGCGGTCGGCGGCGGTGACGATGAGCTTGGCGATCATCGGGTCGTAGTTGGGCGGCACCAGGCTGCCGCGCTCGATCCAGGTTTCCACGCGCGCGTCGGCGGGCCAGGCCACTTCGGTGAGCAGCCCGCTGCTGGGCTGGAAGTTGCGCGCCGGGTCTTCGGCGTAGAGCCGCGCCTGGATCGAATGGCCGCTGAACTCGGGCACGAAGCCGCTCAGGTCCAGCTCGCCGGCGGCCTGCCTGACCATCCATTCCACCAGGTCGATGCCGGTGATCTGCTCGGTGACGCCGTGCTCCACCTGAAGCCGCGTGTTCACCTCCAGAAAGTAGAACTCGCCGCTCGCCACGTCGTAGACGAACTCGACCGTGCCGGCCGACTGGTAGCCGATGCTGCTGCCGAGCGCCGCCGCCGTCGCATGCAGCCGGCCGCGCTGGTCGGCGCTCAGGCCGGGCGCAGGCGCTTCTTCCACCACCTTCTGGTTGCGCCGTTGCAGCGAACAGTCGCGCTCGCCGAGCGCCACCACCTTGCCGCGACCGTCGCCAAAGATCTGCACCTCGATGTGGCGCGCCTGCTCGATGTACTTCTCGACGAACATGCCGCCGGACTTGAAGGCGCTGGTCGCAAGCCTTTGCACGCTGGCGTAGGCGGCGTCGAGCGCGGCGGCATCGCGCACCAGCTGCATGCCGATGCCGCCGCCGCCGGCCGTGCTCTTGAGCATGACCGGGTAGCCGATGCGCGCCGCCTCGGCCCGCGCCGCCTCCACATCGGGCAGCAGCCCCGAGCCCGGCGACAGCGGCACGCCGGCGGCGAGCGCCAGCGCGCGCGCCGTGTGCTTGAGGCCGAAGTCGCGCATCTGCGCTGGCGTCGGGCCGATGAAGACGATGCCGGCCGCGGCGCAGGCCTCGGCGAACTCGGCGTTCTCGGACAGAAAGCCGTAGCCCGGATGGATTGCCTGCGCGCCGGTGCGCCGGGCCGCGTCGAGGATGAGATCGACGCGCAGATAGCTCTCGCTGGCAGGCGCCGGGCCGAGCCGTACCGCCTCGTCCGCTTCGGCAACGTGAAGCGAATGCCGGTCGGCATCGGAATGGACGGCAACCGATTGCACGCCCATGCGGCGCAGCGTGCGGATCACGCGGCAGGCGATGGCACCGCGATTGGCGATCAGAACCTTGTCGAACATCGAAGCTCGCAGCGCGGGTCGTCCCGCGACGTGTGAGGAGGCGGACGGCGGGTCGTCCCGCCGTCCGGTGCTTCAGGCGAGCACGGTGGCGGGCGCATCCCAGATGAGCAGTTGCACCGGCGTGGGATTCCAGCCGTTGCAGGGGTTGTTGAGCTGCGGGCAGTTGGAGATGAGGCAGACCACGTCCATCTCGGCGCGCAGCTCGACGTACTTGCCCGGCGCCGACACGCCGTCTTCAAACGTGAGCCCGCCCTGCGGCGTGACCGGCACGTTCATGAAGAAGTTGATGTTGGCGGCGATGTCGCGCTTGCCCAGGCCCAGCCGCGCGAGCGGGCCGCCGGCGCAGGCACAGCGTGCCAGCGTGCGCAGATAGGTATCGCGGCAGCTGTGCATCGGGCGCTTGTCGAGCGCATAGCGCACGGTGTTGCTCTCGGCCGCGCAGGCGCCGCCGAGCGTGTCGTGGCGGCCGCAGGTGTCGGCGACGATGGTCAGCATCGGCTGGCCCTCGTTGCTCATCAGCACGCTGCCGGCGGTGAGGTAAAGGCCGCCTTGCGCCGCAATCGTGTCCTGCGCGCTGTAGCGCTCGGTCGGGTCGGCGGCGCTGAAGAACAGCGTGTCGACCGCCTGATTGCCTTCGATGTCGAAGATGCGGAAGGTCTGGCCGGCCTTGATCTCGTGCAGCCAGCCTTCGCCGGCCGGCACGGTCTCGATGTACGCGGCGTCTTCGGCGCGCAGCGCGCTCTCGACGAGGTTGAAGCTGGTGGTCATCGTCGCGCTCCTCAGGCCGCGTAGAAGCGTTCGGTGTTGATGAAGCCGCGCATGTTCTCGGGGCAGTGCAGGCGGCAGGCGTCCTCCGGGCCGGCGGTGCCGGAGCGCCAGGCTTCGATGCGCACCGGGCCGGGCGCATAGCCGGGCGACGGGTCGAGCGCATGCGGCGCGGCCGACAGCACGACGAGGCAGCTCATCTCGAAGCGCAGATCGACCTGCGCGCCGGCCTTGCGGTGGCCGGCGTCGAAATGCAGCGCGCCGGCGTCATCGGCCACCACCTTGCTGAACAGGTTGAACGTGGCGCCGAGGTCCTTCTTGCCGAGCCCGTATTTGCCCAGCTCGATCAGCAGCCCGTCGCGGCCGTTGCGGAACATGCCATTGCGCGCTTCCTGATAGCTGCATTCGCCGTACTTCTTTGCGATGCCGGCGGCGTCGCTCGGACCGCAGAGCGGGTCGTGCCAGCCCAGGCTGTCGGCGGCAATCGAGGCCATCACCCGGCCCATGTCGGAATAGAGCGCATGGCCGGCCGTCAGGTGCGCCGTGTGCTGGGCCTTGAGCGTGTCGGGCAGGTTGTAGCGCTCCAGCCTCTCCTCGGCGTTGAACAGGATCAGCGCCAGGTTGGCGCGGCCTTCTAGGTCGGTAAAGCGCAGCGTGGTGCCGCGGCGCACCACGCCGGACCAGTGGGTGCCGCCCGGAATGTCGGCATCCCAGAGCAGCAGTTGCGGCTTGATGGCGGGCAGGCTCATGCGTCTGCCTCCAGTGCCGTGCCGGCGGTGAGCTTGTCGAGCAGGTCGAGATCGGTCTTCATGCCGGAGGTTTCGCGGATGCGTTCGAGAATGGTTCGCTTGAGCGCGAGGAAGTCGGGGGCGAGCTTCATGTCCTGCGTGCGCTGGGCCGGCAGCGGCACGGCATGGATGCTGTCGATGCGGCCCGGACGCGGCGCCAGCACCACCACGCGCGAGCCAAGGTAGATCGCCTCGTCCACGTCGTGGGTGACGAAGACGATGGTGGTCTTCTCGACCTTGGCCAGATGACGGATCAGGTCGTGCATCACGTCGCGCGTCTGCGCGTCGAGCGCGCCGAAGGGCTCGTCCATCAGCAGGATCGGCGGGCGCGGCATGAGGGCGCGCGCGATGGCCACGCGCTGTTGCATGCCGCCCGACAGCTGGTTGGGCCAGGCGTCGCGCACATGGCCGAGGCCCATCACGCGGATCAGCGTGTCGGCACGGCCGCTGGCGGCCTCGACGCTGGCCGAGGTGGAGTCGGCCGTGTGCGCCTTGAGCTTGCGCGAGAAGCGGATGTTGTCGGTGACGCTCAGCCAGGGGTAGAGGCTGTAGTGCTGGAACACCATCGCGCGGTCCACGCCGGGGCCGTCGACCGGCACGCCGTCGATGCAGACATCGCCGCAGGTGCGCGTCTCAAGCCCGCCGATGATGCGCAGCAGCGTGCTCTTGCCGCAGCCCGACGCGCCGACCAGCGTGACGAACTCGCCCGGCTCGATGCTCAGGTCGATGCTCTCCAGCGCGTCGGGCCCGCTGCTGCCGGCATAGCGCTTGTTGAGGCCGATGACGTTGATATGCCTTGCCATGTTCGCCTCAGCGCAGGTAGAGCCAGGGGAAGGCCCGGCGATGCAGGGCGCGAAAGGTCTGGTCCATCGCGAGGCCGATGAGGCCGATCACGATGATCCCGGCGAAGATCTTGTCGGTCTGCAGATAGCGCTGCGCCTTCATGATCGAGTAGCCGAGGCCCGAATTGGCCGCCACCAGCTCGGCCACCACGAGGTAGGTCCAGGCCCAGCCCATGGTCACGCGCAGGGTGTCGAGTAGCGCCGGCTTGGCCGACGGGATGATGACTTCGGTGAGCAGCTCAAGCCGGGTCGCGCCCATGGTCTGCGCTGCCTCGATCTGCTGCATCGGCACGCGGCGCACGTCCTCGGCCATCATCAGCACCATCTGGAAGAAGGTGCCGATGAAGATGATCGCGATCTTCGAGCCCTCGTCGATGCCGACCCAGATCATCACCAGCGGGATGAAGGCGGCGGCCGGCATGTAGCGGATGAAATCGGTCAGCGGCTCGAACATGGCCTGCACTGGCCGGTAGCTGCCGATGAACACCGCGAGCGGCATGGCGATGACGGCCGACGCCAGCCAGCCGCCGGTCACGCGATAGATGCTGATCCAGGCGTCGGCGGCGAGGTCGTCGTTGAGCCATTCCCAGCCGCGCTCGACCACGCTGAACGGGCCGGGCATGAAGTGCGGATCCATGATTTCGCTGGCCGCGAGCAGCCACCAGCCGAACAGCGGCACGACCAGGCCGAGCGTGGCAAAGATCCAGAACTGCCGGCGCGTGAGTGCGCCGCGGATGATCCAGATGCTGGGCGCGGCAGGCTTGCGCGCGACGACTGCGGCCTTGATGGGCGGCGGTGCGGGGCGGCTGCCGTCCGTGGACGCGAGAGGGGGCATGCGGGGCTCCAGGGGTTGGCGAAGGGCAATGCGCGGAGGGCGGCAGGCAAGGAACCTGTTTCGCGTCCTCCCGGGCTTTTGTCCCTCCGTGGAGCCCCGCGAAGGGCTTGCGCCCGGCGGGACCGGGTAGCTCTCGGACCAGACATGCATGGCGTTTGCATCTTTTGCGCCCTGCATCGGAACCCTAGCGACCCTCAAGTTCGGTGCAGTGAACTGCGCCTCTCCGTGACGACTGGGTTAGCAGATGGCGTGCCAGCGCCAAAAGTGTTTCAGGCCGATGGCGGCGCGGCGCGGCGGACGCGATCCGCACGGCTTTCGTGCATGGCGCTGCCGCTGCGCACGCGGATCGGGCGGGCGGTCTCGCGGCGCAGGCGCGCGGCGAAGTCGGCCAGCTCGCGCGGGCCGGGCGGCGCGCGATGCACGAGAAAGTACTGCTCGCCGTCGGCGGCAAGCGCGACCAGCGCGGTTGGCGATCGATCGGGCGAGGCCGGGTCGGCGCGCAGCGCCAGCGTCGCGCACGGCAGGCCGGCGACGCCGAGCGCCATGGCAGCCGGCTTCTTGTGCAGCAGGCCCCAACGCTTGAGCAGCAGGCCGGCTTCGCGCTCGCTCATCGGCGCGTGGCCGAGCTGGGCCGCGAGCCTTGCCAGCGCACGCCGGCTCCAGAGCGCATGGTCGATATCGCATTGCTCGGGCGTGAGCACGCAGACGAGGCGGCGCAGCGCGTCGAGCAGCGGCGCGTCGTTCACAGCGCCGCTCCGAGTCCGCCATCGACATAGAGGATCTGGCCGTTCACATAGCGCGCGCCGTCGCCGCAGAGGAACACCGCCGCGCCGACCAGATCGTCGAGCTCGCCGAAGCGGCCGGCCGGAATCTTGGGCAGCATCGCCGCCTGCCAGCCGGGCGCCTCGTAGAAGGCGTCGGTCATGGCGGTGCGGAAGTAGCCGGGGCCGATGGCGTTCACGCGCAGGCCGAGCGGTGCCCATTCGGTGGCGAGCGCGCGCGTCAGGCCGAGCACGCCGTGCTTGCTCGCGCAATAGGGCACGGCGGTCGGGATGCCGAACTGCGACGCGATGGAGCCGATGTTGACGATGGCGCCCGGCGCGCCGCGCTTGAGCATGAGCCGCGCCGCCGCCTGGGCGCAGAAGAACGGCGCCTTGAGATTGGTGTCGACGATGCGGTCCCAGACGGCTTCTTCAACGTCGAGCGAGGCGCAGACCTGCTCGACGCCGGCGTTGTTGACCAGCGCATCCAGCCCGCCGAGCCGCTCGGCGAATTGCGCGAAGGCTGCGCCGACAGCCGCGCCATCGGTCACGTCGAGCGTGAGCGCCACGCACTCGGCGCCGAGCGCCTCGATCTCGCGCGCCGTCTGCGCCAGATCGGCCTCGGAGCGCGCCGCAATGCCGATCCGCGCCCCGGCCCGTGCCAGCCCGAGCGCCAGCGCCTTGCCGATGCCCCGGCTCGCGCCGGTCACGATCACCGCCTTGCCGGCGAGCGCTGCCGTCGTCATGCCGTGACCTTGGCCGCCACATAGCGGTTGAGCTGCCAGATCGCCTTCTCCAGATGGCTCAGCCGGCCCGGCTTGACCATGCCCGAGTGCGCGCCGATCTGCTGCATCGCGTTGACGCCGATGTCCTCCAGATTGATCGCATGCTGGATCGCGGTCTGCTGCGCGATGACCTCGTCGTAGTTCTCCATCTGCAAGGTGTCGGGATGCAGCAGCACATAGGTTTGCAGCAGCGTGCGGTCGGCCGCCACCGGCTGAACGCGGAACCAGATCACGCGGTCCGGCATCACATGCATCAGGTGGAAGGGGTAGACGTAGTAGAGCCGGAATGCCTGCTGCTCGGACTCGCCGCTCAGCCCCGGAAAGTGCGGCAGGCCGTACTGGAAGGCCACTTCCTCGCGGCCCGGGCGTGGCGCCGCATGGCCCAGCGTCCAGGCCGGCCGGCTGTCCTCGACCCAGCTCATGCGCGCCGGGAAATTGGGCTCGAAGCTGGCCGCGTGCGCGCCGAGATGGTGGTAGCACTCCATGAAGGTCTCGACCACGATCTTCCAGTTGAACTCGCATTCGTACTGAAGATCGATTGCCAATGCCAGTTTGTCGGTCTGCCAGCTCGCCATGCTGGCCGCCATGTCGGCGATCTGCGGCGCGAGCGATTCGGCCTTGCCGTCGAGGTTGACGTAGACGAAGCCGCCGATGACCTCGCTGCGGTATTCGGGCAGCGGATAGTCGGCGGCGTCGAAGCCGCGCGCTTCCTCCATCAGCGGCGCGTTCAGGCATTTGCCGTCGAGCGCAAAGGTCCACTTGTGGAACGGACAGGCAAAGCTGCGTGCATTGCCGCAGCCTTCCACCAGCGGTGCCCAGCGGTGCGGACAGATGCGCGACAGCACGCGGATGCGCTCGCCGTCGTTGACGATGACCATCAGCTCGCCGAGCAGGTTGAGCGTCTGATAGTCGCCCTTGCTGCGCAGCTGGCTCACATGCGCCACGCAGATCCAGCCCGGCTTGAAGATCTTCTCGACCTCCAGCGCGAACAGCCCCGGATGCGTGTAGGCCGACGGCGGAAAGGTCTGCGCCTCCTCCAGCGGCTGGCTGCCGATGCGCGCCACTTCGGCGAGCAGCGCGTCGAGGCTGGCGGCGTTGGGTTGGAAGTCGATCACGTTGCCCATGTGGCGCTCCTGATGGCGGCGTTGTCGAGGAAGGTCAGAGGAATTTGAGATAGCGGTCGAGTTCCCAGTCGGAGACATGGTTGTGGTACTCGACCCATTCGCGCCGCTTGAAATCGATGAAGCTTTTGGCCATGAGCGGGCCGAACACCTTGTGCGACAGCGGATCGGCCTCGAAGGCATCGACCGCGTCTTCGAGGTTGCGCGGCAGCCAGCGGATGCCCTTGTCGCGCAGCTCGGCGTCGGTGTAGCGGTACATGTTTTCGAGATGGGGCGGGCCGGGTTCGAGCCGCTCCTTGATGCCTTCGAGCCCGGCCGCGAGCAGCATCGCCGCGCCCAGATAGACGTTGCTGCTGATGTCGGCGGCGCGGCATTCAACCCGCCCGCCGGCGAGCGGAATGCGCAGCATGTTGGTGCGGTTGTTGTTGCCGTAGCAGACGAAGATCGGCGCCCAGGTAAAGCCCGAGGACGAGCCCTGGCGGATCAGCCGCTTGTAGCTGTTGACCGTCGGCGCGATGGTGGCGCAGATGGCCGGCGCGTGTTTGAGCACGCCCGCGATGAAGTGATAGGCCAGCTCGCTCACGCCGCAGCCGCGCGGATCGTGCGCGGTCTTGAACAGGTTCTCGCCGGTCTCGATGCTGGCCAGCGACATGTTGTAGTGCGCGCCGCTGCCGGTGCGGTCGGCGAAGGGCTTGGGCATGAAGGTGGCGTACCAGCCGCGCTTCTTCGCCATCTCGTTGACCATCAGCCGGAACAGCGTCACGCGGTCGGCCATGGTCATCGCGTCGGCATACATGAAGTCGGTCTCGAACTGGCCGTTCGCGTCCTCATGGTCGAACGAGTACACGTCCCAGCCCAGCTCGTTCATGGCCGTGACGATCTCGTCGACGATGCCGTAGTTGTCGAGCAGGCCGCGCACGTCGTAGCAGGGCTTGGCCAGCGTGTCGCCCTCGGCGATGGGCACGGGCTTGCCGTCGGGTCCGTCCTTGAGGATGAAGAACTCGGTCTCGATGCCGAGGTTGAAGGTGTAGCCCATCGCGGCGGCTTCATCGGTCACGCGCTTGAGGATGTTGCGCGAGCAGGCCTCGAAGGGCTGGCCCTTGAGCCACAAATTGCTCGGCGCCCAGGCCAGCTCGCGGTTCCACGGCAGCTGCACGATGGCGTCGCGGTCGGGATGGGCGCTGACTTCCTCGTCGCTCACTTCCTGCGGCACGCCGTCGAGCGCGGCGCCGGTGAACAGCTCCGAGCCTTCCATCATCTGGTCGAAATGGCTCAGCGGAACCGCCTTGGCCTTGTTGACGCCATGCATGTCGACAAAGCTCGCGAGCACGTATTTCACGCCCTTGGCCTTGAGGCTTTCGACGACGGCGGCGTGCGGGCTCGTGTTGAGGTCCTTCATTGCTTGCTCTCCGGGTGAAGCTCGGTGGGTAAAACCTGAAATCAGCGCGCGCCGGCCTTGGGCAGCAGGCCGCGCAACATGCTTGCGGTCGCATCCAGATGGCGCGCCATCACCTCGCGCGCGGCAGCGCCATCGCGCGCCAGCACCGCTTCGACGATGCGGTCGTGATAGGTCGACGAATGCGCGAGCGCGCCCTTGGTCGACGGGATGTGCTGCATCAGCCCGGACAGCCGCGAATGCGTCTGCGCCATCCAGGCTTCGAGGCCGCGCGAGCCGGTGGCATGCGCCAGGCCAATGTGGAACAGCGTGTCGAGCGGCCGGTATTCGCGCAGGTTGTGCTCGGCCTCGTGCATGAGCGCGTTGAGATTGCGCAGCTGCTCGATGTCGGCCGGGCGCGCGTTCTTGGCGGCCAGCTCGGCCACGCCGGTCTCGATGACATGGCGCTGCGCGATCCAGTCTTCGAGCACCTCGCGCTCGACCCGCACCTCGGCCAGCTCGGTCGGCGTGAGCGTGGGCACGGTCTTGCTCACGAAGGTGCCGCCGCCGCGACCGCGCCGGCTTTCGATGAAGCCGCCGCTTTCCAGCCCCTTGAGCGCGGCGCGCAGCGTGAGTCGGCTCACGCCCATCAGCGTCGCCAGCTCGCGCTCGGGCGGCAGCTGATCGCCGGCCAGCAGCAGGCCCATCTTGATCGCCGAACCGAGCCGCTCGATGGTCGACTCGAACGGATTTACCGAGCGGTCGTCGCCGCGCAGCAGCGCCTCGGCGCCTTGCAGCGGCTCGGGCTTCCTGGGGTTGGCGGCGACGGTGGCGGGCTTGCGCAAGGCGGGCATGGGCAGTGGCCTCGATTGCTTAATGGTTCAACCATAGATGTTTAAAGCTGAAGAAGTCAACGCTTTGCATCTTTGATTTCAGCGCGCGGCAAGCAGCGCCTGAACCTGCGCGCGGATGAACTCCAGATCGGTGCCGCCCTGCCTGGGATTGCCGGCGCGATGGCCCCAGTAGGACGGGATCGGCGCGAGCGTCGCGTTGCGGAGCAGCGCGGCTTCGCGCCGGTTGTCCTCGACGCGGAAGTAGAGATCGGTCTCGCCCGGCATCAGCAGCACGCGCGCCCGGATCGAGTGCAGCGCGGCTTCGGTGCTGCCCCCGAATCGGGCATGCGCACCGATGTCGCCCGCATGCCAGGTCGCGAATTGCGCGAGCAGGTCGTTGGGATTGCGCGCCCGATACCAGTCGATCCATGAGCGCTGCAAAAAGTCATCGAGCGAGGCATAGCCGCCTTCGAGCCAGCCGCTCTCGCGATACCAGTCCTGCGACATGCACCAGCTTGCATAGACGCGCGCCATCGCCTCCAGCCCGCGCAGGCCGGGGCCGTCGAACCAGCCGTCGACGCAATCGGCATCGGCCTGCAGGGCGGCGCGCACGCCCTCGATGAACATGCGGTTGTGCGTCGAGCAGCGCGCCGTGGCGCAGACGGCGGCGATGCGCTCGACCATCTCCGGATGCGCCGCTGCCCAGTGCCAGGCAGTCATGCCGCCCATCGACCAGCCGTAGACGAGCGCAATGCGGTCGATGCCGTAGACCTCGGCGAGCATGCGGCGTTGCAGCTCGACATTGTCGTAATAGGTCACGAGCGGGAAGCCGCGCTGCGGGCTGCCGTCGGCGGCGCTGTAGCTCAGCGCACCGTGGCTCGGCGAAGTGGAAATGCCGTTGCCCAGCAGGTCGGGCACGACGATGAACCAGCGCGACGCGTCGAGCACGCCGGCCTCGATCAGCCAGGCCAGATCGCCATGACGCGCGCTGTACGACGTGGGATAGACGATCACGTTGTCGCGCGCTGCGTTGAGCTGGCCGAAGGTCTGCCAGCCGAGCGTGACGCGCGGCAGCACGACGCCGGATTGAAGGACGAAGTCGTGCTGGGTGAACAGACGATCTTCGGACGCGAGTGGGCGAGGGCGGTCGGGTGCGTTCATCGGCGGGCCGCGCATGCAACGCTTGCGCCATCCGCTCGGCCGGCAGTCGTCCGACCGGCGGCGCGGCCGGATGCGCCGATGTGGCGCGGCGCTTGCTAACTCTGCAACCCGGGTGAGACCGCTTCAGCGCGTCGCCCGCCCGGCTTCGGCTGGCGCGGTGCGATGGCGGCAGCGGCCGCACTAAGGGGCACTAGGGTTCCGGTCCGCAGCGCTGCAAGGCTGTGCGGATGACTGGTCCGAGAGTGCCCGGCTACGCCACCGGCCAGCGCCGGAGCGCAGCTACACGGAGGGATAAAAGCCCGGGAGAGCCAAGCGCGTCTCTCCCATTGCGCCCAACCCTCCCAGGAGTCCTTCCGTGAGCTTCTCCGCAGCGCCCAAGTCTTCCGCCACTTCGATCAATCTGCTGCGCCGTGCGCTCGTCACCGCGATCGCGGCGGTCGGCATTGCCGCGCCGTTTGCCGCGCAGGCGGCCGGTCCGCTCAAGATCGGCACCACCACCTGGATCGGCTACGGCCCGTTCTTCGTCGCCGAGACGATGGACTACTACAAGAAGTACAACGTCAAGGTCAGCTTCCAGTCGTTCAGCGATCCGGCGCTGATCCCGCCCGCCATCGCCAGCGGCTCGGTGGAAGGCGGCATGCTCACCTATGACCAGGTGATCGGCGTGGTCGCCAAGGGCCAGACCATGAAGGTCATCATGCCCATCGACTATTCGAACGGTGGCGACGCCATCGTGGCGCCGGTGGGCGTGGCCGACGTGGCGGCGCTCAAGGGCAAGACCATCGCCTACAACACGCTGTCGCCGAGCGACTTCCTGCTGTCGTATGCGCTGAGCACCCAGGGCATGAGCGAGAAGGACATCAAGCCGGTCAACATGACGCCCGACGCGGTGCCGGCGGCCATCCTGTCGAACAAGGTGAACCTCGGCGTGACCTACGAGCCCTTCGTGAGCACGGTGCTGGGCCAGGGCGGCAAGAAGTTCAAGGTGCTGTACTCGTCCAAGGACGCGCCGGGTCTGATCGCCGACGTGCTGGTGTTCGATGCCAAGTCCATCGCCGGCCGCAGCGCCGAGATCAAGGGCGTGATCCAGGCCTATGTCGATGCGCTCGACTACATCAAGAAGAAGCCCGACGAGTCGGCCAAGATCATCGGCAAGGCCATGGGCGTGTCGGCCAAGGAAGTGAAGGAGCAGTGGAGCGGCGTGTACAACATTCCGCTCGGCGAGATGCCCAAGGCCTTCCTGCCGGCCAAGGACACCACCTCCTACTACGCAAGCGGCGAGGTCATCGCCAAGATCCTCGTGGCCAAGGGCCAGATCGCCGCCGCGCCCAAGCCGGAAGACACCTTCGACGGTCAGTTCGTCAAGTCGCTCCAGAAGTAAACCTTCATCCGGCAGGCATCTTCATGAGCAAGACCAAGGGGGGCGCCTGGGCGCTCCGCCATGCCGACGGGCTGTGGCCGAATGCGCTGGCGCTCGGCGCGATGCTGGCGGGCTGGATCGGCGGCGTGCTGCTGATGGCGCTGGGTCCGGCCTGGGCCTGGCCGCTCGGCGTGCTGCTGACCGCCGAGGGCCTGGTGCTCGCGGCCTACTACCTGCACGAGTTCGCGCATCACGCGATCTTTGCGACCAATGTGGCCAACGAGCGCCTGGGGCTGGCGATGACCTGGATCACCGGCAGCTGCTATGCGCGCTTCGGCGAGCTGCGCTTCAAGCACATGCGGCATCACATCGACCGCGCCGATGTCGTCACCTTCGAGTACAAGGCCTTCCTCGCGCGCAGCCCGCGCTGGGTCGGGCGAATGTTCGAGGCGCTGGAATGGGCCTATGTGCCGGCGGTCGAGCTGCTGATGCACGGCTACGTGATGCTGCTGCCCTTCCTCGCCGAGGACCGCAGGCCGAGCCGGGGCCGGGTGCTGGGCGTGCTTGCGGTGCGCGTGGCGGCGTTTGCGCTGCTGGGCTGGTGGTCGCTGCCGGCGCTGCTCGGCTATGCCGTGGCCTACTGCCTGATGCTGCATGTGCTGCGCTTCGTCGATGCCTATCAGCACACCTATGACGCGGTGCCGCTGCTGGCCGGCGGCGTGCCGCACGATCCCAAGCGCGACCGCGCCTACGAGCAGCGCAACACCTACAGCAACGTGGTGTCGGCCGGGCATCCGCTGCTCAATCTGCTGCTGCTGAATTTTCCGTATCACAACGCGCATCACGAGCGGCCGGTCGAGCCCTGGTATCGGCTGCCGGCGCTGCATGCGCGGCTCTATCCGCAAGGCAATCCGCAGGTGATACCGATGCGCGAGCTGATCGGCGCGCATCACCGCTATCGCGTCGTGCGGCTGCGCTCCGACGACTACGGCGACGTGGTCGAGACGCCCGACGGCCGGCTCGATGCGAGCGGCTTCTACGGCGCGGTTGGCGTCTCCTTTCTCACGGCGGTCTGAACATGCTTGCAGCGAACGAGATGCGCGCCGCGCGGCGCGCGGGGAGGGTGCGCGCATGAATCTCCCGTCGACGGGTTTTGCGCCCGACCTGCTCGCGGGCCGGGTGGCGGTGGTGACCGGCGCGGCGAGCGGCATCGGCCGGGCGACGGCCATTGCACTCGCGGCGGTCGGCGCGCAGGTGGCGGTCTCGCACTGGCGCGCGCAGGAGGCGGCTGCCGAGGTCGTCGCGGCCATCGCTGCGGCCGGTGGCCACGCAATCGCCGTCGAGGCCGACGTGACCAGCGAGGCCCAGGTCGAGGCGCTCTACGCGCATGCCGAGGCCGAACTCGGCGAGGTCGGCATCGCAGTGCATGCGGCTGGCGTGATCCAGGAAAAGTCCTTTCTCGACACGACCGCCGCCGACTGGGATTTCGTCGTCGGCACCGATCTGAAGGCGGTGTTCCTGTGCTGCCGCGCGGCTTTGGTGCGCATGGCACCGCGCGGGCGCGGCACGGTCATCAACATCGCGTCCGAGCTTGGCTTTCTGGGGCGCGCGCAGTACGCGCCGTATTGCGCCGCCAAGGCCGGCGTGATCGGGCTTACGCGGTCGCTCGCGCGCGAGTTCGCGCCGGCGCTGCGCGTGAATGCGATTGCACCCGGCCCGATCGCCACGCCGATGCTGTCGCTGGAGCACATGAGCGCCGAGGTGCTGGCGCGCGAGATCGCCATCCCCGCCGCGCGCGCCGGCAGGCCCGAGGAAGTGGCGGCGACCGCCGTGTTCCTCGCGTCCGATCTGGCCAGCTTCTTCCACGGTCAGGTGCTGGGGCCGAACGGCGGCGCCTGGATGGGCGGCTGATGGCGCCGCATCTGTGGCCGGCAGCGGTGCTGCTGTTCTCGGCGCTGCTGTGGGGGCTGGCGTGGTGGCCGATCCGCCAGTTCGCCGAGCTGGGGTTGTCGGGGCCGGCGCTGTCGCTGGCGAGTTATGGCGGCATCGGCATGCTGGGCCTGCCCTGGCTGTGGCGCGAGCGTGCGGCCTGGTGGCCCGAGCGCGGCTTTCTGCTGCTGACGCTGCTGGCGGGCGGGCTGTGCAATGCCGGCTTCGTCTATGCGCTCATGAACGGCAATGTGGTGCGCGTGATGCTGCTGTTCTACCTGTCGCCGGTGTGGTCGGTGCTGGGCGGCGCGGCCTTCTTTGGCGAGCGCATCGATGGTCGGCGCGCGCTGGCGCTGCTGCTGGCGGTGAGCGGCGCGGCGGTGCTGATCGTCGGGCCGGCGTGGTCGGAGCTGGGTGCGATCGCGCTGTCGGCGTCGGACTGGGTCGCGCTTGGCGCGGGCGTGGCGTTTGCCGCCAACAACCTCACGATGCGGCGCGCGGCGGGCATTCCGGGCGCGTCCAAGACGGTCGCGGTCTTCCTTGGCTGCGGGCTGGTGTCGGCGGCGATGCTGGCCGGCGGCATCGCTGGCGGTCAGCCGATCTGGACCGTGCCGCTCGTGGTCGGGCTCGCGGGCTTTGCGCTGCTGTGGCTGCTGGTCGGCACCTTCACCACGGTCTACGGCGTCACGCGGCTGGAAAGCGGCCGGGCCGGAATCATTTCCCTCGTCGAGCTGCTGGCGTCGACCGTGTCGGCGGCCTGGCTGCTCGGCACGCCGCTGCGCGCGCCCGAATGGATCGGCGCGCTGCTGATCGGCATCGGCGCCTGCATCGAGGCGGTCGGCGACCGGCGCGGCGCGCCCAACGGATCCCCGGGCGCCTGCCCGGATTGCACGGAGAGCCCGAGATGAGCCTTTGGATGAACGAGATGACCTGGGTCGAGTACGAGCGCGAGGTGATCGCGCGCCGGCCGACCGTCTTTCTGCCGGTGGGCGCGCTGGAGCAGCACGGGCCGCATCTGCCGCTCGGCACCGATGCGCTGCTGGCCACGGCCGTGGCGCGCGATGCGGCAGCGCGGGTCGGCGGCATCGTGGCGCCGGCGCTGTCCTACGGCTACAAGTCGCAGCCCAAGTGCGGCGGCGGCCAGCATTTCTGCGGCACCACCAGCCTCGACGCGGCCACGCTCGTGGGCCAGGTGCGAGACGTGCTGCGCGAATTCGCGCGGCATGGCCTCGCGCGCGTGGTCATCGTCAACGGCCATTACGAGAACCAGTGGTTCCTCATCGAGGGCATCGATCTGGCGCTGCGCGAGCTGCGTCCGGCGCCGGGTGCCTTCTCGGTGATGCGGCTGGAGTACTGGGACTTCACCACGCCCGAGACGCTGGCGACGGTGTTTCCCGACGGCTTTCCGGGCTATGCGCTGGAGCATGCGGCGGTCATCGAGACCTCGCTGATGCTGCATTACCACCCGGCGCTGGTGCGCATGGACAAGCTGCCCGCCGATCCGCCGGCCGACTTTCCTCCGTATGACATCCACCCGGCGCGGCCCGAATGGGTGCCGCCGTCGGGCGTGCTGTCGTCGGCGCGCGGCGCCACCGCCGAGCATGGCGCGGCGATGGCCGAGGAGCTGGGCGCGCGCATCGCGGCAGCGGTCGCGGCCGAGTTCGGGCTCGCCGCCAGCGCCTGAGCCGCCACACTTCCCGCATCGCCAACCGGAGCCGAAACCATGACCGCCGTCCGCAAACTCTGGCCGCTGCTGGTCGCCACCATGCAGTACGACAAGTCGCTGTCGCTGCGCCACCAGCCGCATGGCGAGACGGTCGAGGCGCCGGTGCTCGCCTATCTGATCGAGACCGGCAACGGCCGCATCCTCTACGACGTGGGCTGCGACTACGCCAAGCTCGCCGAGGCGGCGCGCTACTACGATCCGGCGCACTTTCCCTTCGGCCCGCCGGTCATCACCGAGGAGCAGCGCATCGAGGCGCGGCTCGCGCGGCTCGGCCTCACGCCGGCCGACATCGACGTGGCCTTCCTCGGCCATCTGCACTTCGACCATGCGGGCGGCATCGGCGCCTTCGGCGGCTGCGAGGTGCATGTGCAGCGCGCCGAACTCGATGCCGCGCTCAGCGGCGCCGACGGCGGCGTATTCCTGGACGAGCTGGCCGGCCATGCCGGCTGGCAGGTGAAGTCGGGCGAATACAGCCTCGTCGACGGCGTCGATGCCATCGCCACGCCGGGCCACAGCGCCGGCCACATGTCGCTGCGCATCGTGCTGCCCACGGGCGCGCCGGTGCTGCTCTGCGGCGATGCGGCCGATCTGACCGAGAACCTCGACCGCGAGATCGCGCCCGGCCTGCTCTGGCGCGGCGTGCCCGATGCCGACGGCGTCGCGCCCATCGCCGAGGCCGAGGCCGAACGGACCGCGCTCGCCAGCATCCGCAAGCTCAAGGCGCTGGCGGCCGATGACGGCGCCGAACTCTGGCCCAACCACGATTTCGGCTTCTACCGTCGCATGCAGTGCCGCTGCCCGTTTCCCGCGCATCACGCATGAATTGCACAGTCGGCAGATAACGGTTCGCCCTGTCTTGACGCATCGCGTCTGCGCGAAGGAGAGTCCCCGGCACTATCGAGCAATGCACAAGAAGTTGGAGACGGCGGTGGATGTCCTGAGGCGCAATCATGTGCGGGTGCAAGGCGAGGGGCCCAGAACGATCGTGTTTGCGCATGGCTTCGGTTGCGATCAGCGCGCCTGGCGGCATGTGACGCCCGATTTCGAGCGCGATTCGCGCGTGGTGCTGTTCGATTACGTCGGCTGCGGCCAGAGCGACATCGGCGCCTACGACCCGGCGCGCTACCAGAGCCTCGACGGCTATGCGCAGGATCTGCTCGACGTGGTGGGGATGGTGGCCGACGACCGGCCGGTGAGTCTGGTGGCGCATTCGGTCAGCGGCATGGTCGGCGTGCGGGCCGCCCAGAGCGAGCCCGGCCGCTTCGACCGCATGGTGATGATCGGACCGTCGCCGCACTACCTCAACGATCCGCCCGACTACTTCGGCGGCTTCGAGCCGGCCGATGTCGCCGCGCTGCTCGACCTGATGGAACGCAATCTGGCCGGCTGGGCCGGCAGCCTCGCGCCGCAGGTCATGCTCAACGACGACCGGCCCGAGCTGACGCAGGAACTGGCCGACAGCTTCTGCGCCGGCGATCCGGCCGTCATCCGCAACTTTGCCGACACCGTGTTCTACAGCGACAGCCGGACCATTCTCGCGGCCCATGCCGTGCCCACGCTGCTCATGGAATGCGTCGGCGACATCATTGCGCCGCCCTTCGTGCTGGCCTATCTGCACCGCCATCTGCACGGCAGCCTGCTGGTGAAGGTGGCCGCTACCGGCCATTTCCCGCATCTCAGCCATCCCGGCGAGACGACGGCGGTGATTCGCGGCTATCTCGATGCCCGCGCCTGACGCGGTCGCCCTGGGCGACACCTCGCGGCTGCCCTGCGGCTGGTTTGCCATCGACGACGCCGGCACGATCCTGGCCGTCAATCCGGCGCTGGTGCGGCTGCTCGGCATCGCGGCCGGCGATCTGGTCGGCCGCAGCGCCGAATCGCTGTTCACGCTCGAAAGCCGGGTGCTCTACACCGCGCATGCGCTGCCGCTGCTCAAGCTGCGCGGCGAGCTGGCCGAGGTGACGCTGAGCCTGCATGGCACCGCCGGCCCGGTCGATGCGCTGGTCTATGCGCGGCGCGAGCCGCGGGGCGATGCAGCGGTGAGCGAATTCGTGGTGGCGCGGCTGCATGAGCGCAAGCGGCTGGAGGACCAGCTGCTGACCGCGCGGCGCGCCGCCGAGCAGGTGCCGGGCATCGTGTTCCAGTGCCAGCGCAAGCCCGACGGCAGCCTCGGCTTTCCCTACCTGACCGAGGCGGTGCGCGGCATGTACGGCCTGGCGCCGGTACAGCTGCGCGCGGGCGGCGAGCGGTTGTTCGAGCGCATCGTGCCGGGCCAGCGCGACGCGGTGCTGGCAGCGATGGCGCGCTCGGCCGAGGCGCTGCTGCCCTGGCGCGCCGAGTATCAGGTCGAGCATCCGGCGGGCGTGCTGCGCTGGCATGAGATCAATGCCGCGCCACGCCGCCAGCCCGACGGCGGCATGCTCTGGCACGGCTTCATCGCCGACGCCACCGAGCGCCGCGCGCTCGACGCCTCGCTGCGCGCCCAGCAGGTGGCCGAGTCGGCCAGCCGCGCCAAGAGCGACTTCCTCGCCCGCGTGAGCCATGAATTGCGCACGCCGCTCAACGGCATCCTCGGCTTTGCCCAGCTGCTGCTGATCGAGGACGACGCGCTCAGGCCGGCGCAGCGCCGCAAGGTCGGTCACATCGCCCAGGCCGGTCACCATCTGCTGCTGCTCATCAACGACATGCTCGACATCACCCGCATCGAGGCCGGCAAGGTCGAGGTGAGCATCGCGCCGGTCGATGTGTTCGACGTGGTGCAGGAGTGCGTGCAGCTGGCCACGCCGCTGGCCGGCAAGGCCTGCGTCGAGCTGTCCATCGATGCGCCCTGCGGCTGCCGGGTACTGGCCGACGGCAACCGGCTGCGTCAGGCGCTGCTCAATCTGGTGAGCAACGGCATCAAGTACGGCGCGAGCGGCGGCGCGGTCTGCGTGGCCGTGCTGGCCGAGCCGGAGCGGGTGCGCATCGAGGTGCGCGACAAGGGACCGGGCATCGCGCCCGAGCAGCTCGGCGCGCTGTTCGAGCCGTTCAACCGGCTCGGCGCCGAGCGCGGTCCGGTCGAGGGCACCGGGCTGGGCCTGGTCATCACGCGCGGACTGGTCGAGCTGATGGGCGGCGCGATCGAGGTGAGCAGCGTCGTCGGCAGCGGTTCCACCTTCGCGCTGCTGCTGCCGCGCGCGGGCGAGGCCCAATAGGCGACTGTTAGACTCGGCCGACGTTTTTCCACCGCCTCTTTCTCCTCCGCCGCAATGCTCTCCACCGCGAACATCACGATGCAGTTCGGGGCCAAGCCCCTGTTCGAAAACATTTCCGTCAAGTTCGGCGACGGCAACCGCTACGGTCTGATCGGCGCCAACGGCGCCGGCAAGTCGACCTTCATGAAGATCCTCGGCGGCGATCTCGACCCCTCCGCCGGCAATGTCAGCCTCGACCCCAACGAGCGGCTCGGCAAGCTGCGCCAGGACCAGAACGCCTTCGAGGATGTGCGCGTGCTCGATGTGGTGCAGATGGGCCATGTGGAAATGTGGGCCGCCATGACCGAGCGCGATGCGCTCTATGCCAATCCCGAGGCGACCGACGACGACTACATGCGCGCCGCCGATCTCGAAACCCGCTATGCCGAATTCGGCGGCTACACGGCCGAGGCCCGCGCCGGCGAGCTGCTGCTCGGCGTGGGCATTCCCATCGAGCTGCACACCGGCCCGATGAGCGCGGTGGCGCCGGGCCTCAAGGTGCGGGTGCTGCTGGCCCAGGCGCTGTTCAGCGATCCGGACATCCTGCTGCTCGACGAGCCGACCAACAATCTCGACATCAACACGATTCGCTGGCTTGAGGACGTCATCAACCAGCGCAACTCGACGATGGTCATCATCAGCCACGACCGGCACTTTCTGAACCAGGTCTGCACGCACATGGCCGATCTGGACTACGGCCAGCTGCGCACCTACGCCGGCAATTACGACGACTACATGCTGGCTTCGGTGCAGGCGCGCGAGCGTCAGATGGCGGCCAATTCCAAGGCCAAGGACCGCATCCAGGAGCTGTCCGACTTCGTGGCGCGCTTCTCGGCCAACAAGTCGAAGGCGCGTCAGGCCACCTCGCGCCTCAAGCAGATCGACAAGATCAAGGCCGAGGCGGTCGAGGTGAAGCCGTCGTCGCGCCAGAACCCCTACATCCGCTTCGAGCAGGAAAAGAAGCTGCACCGGCTGGCCTTCGAGGCGATGGGCCTGAGCAAGAGCTACGACAAGCCGCTGTTCAAGAACTTCGACTTCGTGGTGAATGCCGGCGAGAAGGTCGCGATCATCGGTGCCAACGGCGTGGGCAAGTCGACGCTGCTGAACATCGTGGCCGGCAAGGTCCAGCCCGACCGCGGCGAGGTGAAGTGGGCCGAGAACGCCGACGTGGGCCTGATGGCGCAGGACGTGTTTCCCGACTTCGACAGCGACAAGAACCTGACCGACTGGGTGCAGAGCTATACCAAGCCCGGCGACGACGACCAGGTGGTGCGCGGCATCCTCGGCCGGCTGCTGTTCCAGGGCGACGACGTGAAGAAGCCGGTGCGCATCCTGTCGGGCGGCGAAAAGCACCGCATGAGCTTTGGCCGGCTGATGCTCGGCAAGCACAACGTGATGCTGATGGACGAGCCGACCAACCACCTCGACATGGAATCGATCGAATCGCTCCAGGTGGCGCTCGAAAAGTACGACGGCACGCTCATCTTCGTGAGCCATGACCGTCAGTTCGTGAGCGGCGTGGCCGACCGCATCATCGACGTGCGCGGCGACGGCACGATCGTCGACTTCAGCGGCAACTACGAGGACTACCTGCGCTCGCAGGGCGTCGAGTAAGCCGGTTGCGGCAGGCGCGGGTCGCTGCCCGCGCCGCGCGCCCACGCTGGCGCTCGCCGGCGCTGCGTCCGGCGAGCGCCACTGGCATCAGCGCAGCGAGTCGATGCCCTTGCGGATCGCCGCGTCGTCGATCTTCTTCTCGCCGCTGGCGGGGGCCGGCGCCGGGGCGGCCGGCGCGGCTGGTGCTGCCGGCTCGGGCGCGGCGGCGGCCGGCGCAGGCACCGCGTTGAACTTGGGCGCCAGCGTCACCTTGGCGTCGTTGCGCCATTGCGTGGCCAGCCGCTGGCGGGTTTCGGTCAGGCGCTGGGTCGCGATGAAACGCTCGATGCGCGGCTTGGCATCCTCGAACCGGATCGGCACCGGCTCGCTCGAACGCAGGAACAGCAGCCGGCCAAAACCGGGCGAGGGCACGACCAGCGGCAGGCGCTGGGTCCAGCTGCCGAGCTTGGACACGGTGCCGAGCGGAATGTCCTCGGGCCGCACCGCCGAGATTTCATGGCGGAATTCGACCTGGGCCGAAGTCAGCTTGCGGATCGCGGCATCGAGCGACAGGCTGCCCGAGGTCAGATCGCTTTCGAGCACCTTGATGCTCGGCAGCGCCAGCAGCAATTCATCGGCGAAATACACGCGCCTGTCCTTGAACATCAGCGGATAGGTTTCGTAATAGAAAGTCTTGACCTCTTCGGCACTCGGCTTGCCGATGCCGCTGGAAAGCTTTTCGAATGCCAGCTGGGCGAGGATTTCGCGCCGCGTGCTGTCGCTGGCATAAATGAATCGCTCATCCTTGTCGGCGCCATCCGAAATGGCCTTTTGCGCCGCGATTTCATCGTCAACCAGCTTGTCGAGCGCCTGACGGGCGACGACGGGATTGTCGGCATTGGCGGCGGCAGCCGGATTGCGGCGAATCAGGAATTCGAGTTGATGCGAGGTCAGCTCGGTGCCGTTGACGGTTGCGACCACCTGGCTCGATTCGGCCTTGGGCGGGCCCGACTTGCTGCACGCAGCCAGCAGCAGGATTCCGATCAGGCTGGCGCAGCACCGCATCGCGTTCTTCACTCGGGTCTCGACGATCATCAGTAGATTGCTTGGTGGAATCGGCGGAATCGCCGGGAAAATGCCGCCACATCGGGTGGCGGCATTCGGGACTTTCCGGAATGGAAAGCTTCGGTAATTACTTGCCGGTGGCCTTGCGGCGGCGCAGCCACAACGAGGCAATGCCGAAGCCGGCAAGCGCGATCGGCGCCGGTTCAGGCACGACCGTATCGGTCATGTCGATATGGCCCTTGAGGAAGGTCACCGGATACTGCGGAAAGGTCGAGGTCCACGAGCCACTCGCAAGGATTCGATAGGTGCCGAATCCAAGGCCGGAATAGCTGAAGGTGGCGACGCCGGGATCGGAATCGGTCGCGTGCGTATCGACGATTTCGGTTCCGCTGAAGGTGACCCGCGCCAGCTGAAAGCTGATCGGGCCGACCGAAATGGTGTCGAATGCGGTCACCGAACCGACGACATCGGACAAGGCGTTATCGACGGTGAAAGTGCCGACCAGGTAATTGGTGAAAGTCGGCGCGACATAAGCCTGCGGGTAGAAGTCTTGCGACTTCACATCGGCATGCGCCGCGCCGATCGCACCGAGCGACAGCAGGGTCGAGCAGAGGAGTGCCTTGAGTTTCATGAAAGCCTCTAGCGAACTTGAAAAAACCGCGAATCGGAATTCGCGGCGGGAGTCGCCCGCTCCAGTTGATGCAATGCTTGAAACGTCGATATTCCGACACATGATCGCAAGCCCGCACTTCCAGTCATATCAAACCGCAGCCAATCCAGAACCGAGCGCGATCGAGTCTAGTCGCGTGCTGCGGTGCGTCAATGCAGCAAACCGGATGTGAATTCGGCTTGAAGAAATCGATCACGGTTTCCTTGCCGCAATTCTCATCGACCGAATGCCGGGTTTTTGCATGCGAAATGAAACCTGAATATGAAATCGCGCGTAAAGCTATGTTGGTACTTGCTCGCGAAATGCCGCGCCGCTTGCCCGGCAATCCGGTTAACCCGCAAGGGTTAGGCTGCGGCAGATAGCGGAATTGGGCCGGACCGGCGCCGCCGAGGATAAGCGGTGAACGCGATTGCGGCGCCGGCCCGATCGAATATCTGTGACGCCGGCCGCGTGCGGCAGAAGTTGCCGTGGTCCGACGCCGCAGGCAGGGCGGTTGCCGGGGCTGGCGCCGCGGTCGCCGACGCGCCAACCGGTTTTGCCGCCAATTGATGCGGCAAATGCCGGGCAGTTGCGGACATGAATGCAAACGGGCCCGGCGCCGGCAATTCATCGAATGCCGGCGCCGGGCCCGTGCCGATCGGCGGAATCGTCAGCCGATTCCGGAACGACCGATCGATCAGTCCTGCAGACCCCAGGGCTGGCTGCTCGGCACGAATTGCGCCTTGATGCCTTTCTTTTCGATCGCTTCGAGCGTCGGATAGAAAGTGGCTTCATGCATCAGCGTGCCGCCCTTGTGCTTGACGGCGACATATTTGGCGACCTTGTCGACTTCGGTATGGAAGCCATTTCCGGGATCGTTGGCGTCGCGGATATTGCCGTCCCAATCGATGAAATAGCCTTCGGGCGTGCTGCTCATGGGAATTCTCCTGTGGGTTCTGTCGCGGTTGTCGCAAACCTCTCGACCGTATGCCAAGACCATGCCAATCGAATGGCAGCTGCGCGGGCGGGCACAATGCGGCCGATGCAAATCGAGCAAATTCATCAGCGGCTTGGTGCCCACGGTGCCAAGCCTTGTCATGTCCGCCGACTGCTGCGGCGTTGGGCGCTGGCCTTGCCGGCGGGGCAGGGCCGCATCCGGCCGGAGGACATTCCGCCGCTCGATGCGCGCGCGGAATTCGCGGCGGTGGAGGCCGAGCTGGCTGGGCTGGCGCGCGTGCGCTCCGAGCATCCGGGCGAGGACGGTTCGGCGCGGCTGCTGGTCGAGCTGGCCGACGGCCAGACGGTGGAAAGCGTGCTGCTGCCGCGCGACGGCGTCTGCGTGTCGTCGCAGCTGGGTTGCGCGGTCGGTTGCGTGTTCTGCATGACCGGGCGCTCGGGCCTGATCCGCCAGCTCGGCAGCGCGGAAATCGTCGCCCAGGTGGCGCTGGCACGCGCGCGCCGCCCGGTGAAGAAGGTGGTGTTCATGGGCATGGGCGAGCCGGCGCACAACCTGGACAACGTGATCGAGGCGATCGAGCTGCTGGGCACGGTGGGCGGCATCGGCCACAAGAGCCTGGTGTTCTCGACGGTCGGCGACGAGCGCGTGTTCGAGCGCCTGCCGCTCGGGCCGGTCAAGCCGGCGCTGGCCTTGTCGCTGCACAGCACCCGGCCCGAGCTGCGCGCGCAACTGCTGCCGCGCGCGCCGCGCATCGATCCGGCCGAGCTGGTGGAACTGGGCGAGCGCTATGCACGCGCCACCGGCTATCCGATCCAGTACCAGTGGACGCTGATCGAGGGCGTGAACGACGGGCCGGACGAAATCGACGGCATCGCGCGGCTGCTCAAGGGCCGCTATGCGCTGATGAATCTCATCCCCTACAACACGGTCGAGGCGCTGGAATTCCGCCGGCCGTCCTGGGAGCAGGCGGCCGAGATGGCGCGCCAGCTGCATCGGCGCGGCGTGCTGACCAAGCTGCGCCATTCGGCCGGGCAGGATGTGGACGGTGGCTGTGGCCAGCTGCGCGCCCGGGCGCTGGACGGCGACGCCATCGTGGCGCCGCCCATCCGTCGCGCGGGCGCCGGCCTCAACCCTCCAGCGTGAAGTTGCCCACGAGCTGGGTCATGCTCCGGGCCTGTAGCCGCAGGCTGTCGGCGGCGGCGGCGCTCTGTTCCACCAGCGCCGCGTTCTGCTGCGTGCTGGCGTCGAGCGAGCCGACCGCCTGATTCACCTGCGCGATGCCGCTGGCCTGCTCGCCGGTGGCGGCGGCGATCTCGCCGATCAGCCCGCTCATGCGGGCTACCTGGGTGACGATGCGCGACATGGTGGCGCCGGCCTCGCCTGCCAGCGAGCTGCCCGTGCCCACGCGCTGCGACGAGGTGTCGATGAGCAGCTTGATCTCCTTCGCGGCCTCGGCCGAGCGGCTGGCCAGCGACCGCACCTCGGCCGCCACCACCGCGAAGCCGCGCCCCTGCTCGCCGGCCCGCGCGGCCTCGACCGCGGCGTTCAACGCGAGGATGTTGGTCTGGAAGGCGATGCCGTCGATGACGCCGATGATGTCGCCGATGCGCCGGCTCGACTCCGAAATCTCGTCCATGGTCGTCACCACGCGCTCGACCACGCGGCCGCCTTCGTCCGCCACGCGCGATGCCTCGCTCGCCAGCTGGCTGACCTGCTGCGCACTGGCCGCGTTGGTGCGGACGTTCTCGGTCATCTGCTGCATTTGCGCGGTGGTCTGCTGCAGCGCGCTGGCCTGCTGCTCGGTACGGCGCGACAGGTCCTGATTGCCGGTGGCGATCTGCACCGACGCGGTCGCGATGTTCTCGGCCGAGCCGCCGACGCGGGCGATGAGCCCGACCAGATTGGCCTGCATCGCGCCGAGCGACGCCATCACGCTGCCGGCAGGCGCACCGTCGGCCTCGGCGATGCGGCGCAGGTCGCCGCCGGCCACCCGGCCCACGATGTCGCCGAGCAGCGCCGGTTCGCCGCCGAGCGAGCCGAGGATGCTGCGCGTGACGAGCCAGCCCAGCGTGCCGGCCAGCGCCAGCGCCACGAGGGCAATGCCGCCCAGCCACAGCCGCTTCGAATGCAAGGCGGCGAGCGCAACGCCGCCGCGCTCTCGCTGCACCGTCGCCACGATGTCGGTGTAGTCGTCGAGCACGGTGTTGAGCTGGTCGAGCAGCGGAATGCATTCATCGTTCATGCGCGCGACGGCCTGCTCGCGCTCGCCGCGCAGGGCCAGCTGCATGACGGAAGTCGCCACGGGCTGGTAGCGCAGCTCGACCTCGTTGACCTGCTGCGCGATCTTGCGTGCCCGGTCGCTCATGTCGGTGGCCTCGGCGACCAGCCGGTTGTAGCGCGCGAGCAGCTGTGTCACGCGTTCGTCGGCGGCCTGCGCGGCGGCGGCATGGCGCTCGCGCGAGGCGCTGTCGGTGGCGAGCAGCGCATTGCGCACGGCGATCGCGCGGTCCTTGGTGGCATGGCCGAGCTGACTCACCAGCTGGCCGCGTTCGCCGATGCCGTTGATGTAGGTGAAGAACTGGTCGTTGGCGGCGGAAAGCGCCAGCATGCCGATGATGGCAATCGTCAGGCAGGCGGCGGCGAGTGAACCGAAACCGAGGGCAAGTTGCCGCCGGACGGTGATCCGGGACAGGTTCATGGGAGTCCTTGTGCGAAGGGTTGTTGGTGTTAACCCTTAATGTCGCCAAGGACTTGGATGTTCCAACCGCGCGCCGGCGCCGGAATCTCCTTGCTTATCGATGCATCGGAACCGCCACCGGCGCGGCACGCGCGCGGGCGTTGGCCGGCGCCAACGACGGTCGTCAGAAGCTCAGCGCGCCCGACAATCCGGCCAGCCAGTTGCGTGCAGGCGCCGGTTCGAAGTAGCGCTGGTTGCCTTCGTTGACGATGACCGAGCCGGCGTACTGGCGGTCGAACACGTTGTCGACGCGGCCGAAGCCGGTCACGGTCCAGCCGGCGCGCTTGACCACATAGCCGGCGCCGAGGCCGACCGTGCCGTAGGCGCCGGCCGCATCGCTGTTGCCGTCGTTGACGTACACCTTGTCGACGAAGCGGCCCTCGATGCTGGCGCGCGGGCCTTCGACCGGCGCCCAGGCCAACTCGGCAAAGCCTTGCTGGCGCGCGACGCCCGGAATGCGGTTGCCGGCCGGAATGGTCGTGGTCGGCGTCGTGCAGGGCGTGGCCGTGCAGGTGCGGAAGTTCTCGCGATAGGTGGCGTTGACCAGCGTGTAGGCGATCTGCGTGCGCAGGTCGTGCGCGTACTCGGCCGACCAAGCCAGCTCCAGCCCCTGGCGCCGGGTGCTGCCGGCGTTCTGGTAGGTGGCGCGACCGCCGCTGTTGGTCAGCGTGACGATCTCGTTCTCGTTGCTGGTGCGGAACGCCGCCACCGTGAGCAGGCCTGTGCCGTGACGCCACTTGGCACCGGCCTCGTAGTTGTCGCTGCGCGAGGGTTGCAGGCCGAAGTTGAGGCCGGTGGCGCCGTTGGCGCGATAGGCGAGTTCGTTGAGCGTCGGCGTCTCGAAGCCGCGGCCGGCGGTCGCGTACAGGCGCAGGTCGGGCGTGGCCGCGTATTGCAGGCCGACGACCGGCAGCGTGGCGTTGTAGTCGGTGCTGCCGCTGTCGTTGGGGTTGATGCCGACGATGTAGCGGTCGGCCGACTTCACGCCGATATGGCTGTGGCGCACGCCGGCGTCGAGCTTCCAGTCGGTGGCGAAGCGCCATTCGGCCTGCACGTACTGGTCGACGTTCCAGCTGGTGTTGTTCTCGTTGCGGCGCAGCGCGCCTTGCACGCCGGTGATGCTGCCGAGGAAGTTCTGATAGCCCTGACGGTTCTCGTCGAGCGCATCGGCGGCGACGCCGACCACCAGCCGGAGCGGCCGGCCGGCGAGGTCGCCCTTCCAGTTCCAGCGCGCGTCGGCGCCGTAGTACTCGCGGCCGAGGGCGATGATGCCGCCCGGATGCAGTGCCGGCGTCTGGGTGCCGACCGGGATGGCCTGAAACTGGGTCGTGGCGCGGTGGCCGTCGTAGGCCATCACGCGCAGGCTGTTGGCGCCGTCGATGTCGCGCTCGTAGGTGATGCCGCCCTGCGTCTGCTGCACCGTCTTGCGGGTGTCGAAGGTGAGCGCCACGGCCTCGACGCTGCGCGGATCGCGCTGATAGTTGGCGCGCGTCAGGCCGAGTGGATCCTGCGCATTGAGGTTGACGTAGTTGGCCACCAGCGTCAGGCGGCTCCATTCGTCGGGCTTGGTGACCAGCTTGGCGTTGTAGATGTCGCGCTGGGTGACGCTGTGGGCGCGATAGCCGCCGGTCTCGAAATGGCTGCCGCTCACGGTGTAGCCGAGGCCGCCGGTCTCGCCGCTGAGCTTGAGGCTCTGGCGCTGGGTGCCGAAGGAGCCGAAGGCATAGCCGCCCTCGATGGTGGCCGGGCCCTTGCCGTCGGCGGTGAAGACCTGGATCACGCCGCCGGCGCTGTTGCCGTACAGCGCCGAGAACGGGCCGCGCAGCACCTCGATGCGGTCGACCGAATTCAGGTCGATGTTGCTGAGCTGGCCCTGGCCGTCGGGCAGCGTGGCCGGAATGCCGTCCACATAGATGCGCACGCCGCGCACGCCAAACGCCGAGCGCGCGCCGAAGCCGCGGATCGACAGCTGCTGGTCCTGCGCATAGTTCTGGCGGTCGCGCAGCGTGAGGCCGGGCACGCCGCCAAGGCTTTCCGACAGGTTCACCTGCAGCTTGCCGTCGCGCGCGCGGGCGCCGTCGACCACATCGACCGAGCCGGCAGCTTCGAACGGCGAAGTCTCGATGCGGGTCGAGCGCACGACCACCGGATCGAGCGTGGTGGTGGCGGTCTGCGCCGATGCCGGCGCGACAAGGCTGGCGAGCGCGGCGGCGCAGCAGGCGAGGGCGAAGGGCGGCAGGCGGCGCTGCGGAGCGAGAGCGGACTGATTCATGGCAATGGCGAACCCGGCGCGGCGGCGTGCGCTGCGGCGGGACGGTCTCCTGGTTTGTTTTGCATGGCGCCGGGGAAGGCCCCCGGCGGGGTGGGGCGCCATGCTAGCAGCCGGCTTCGGGCTTGCCCTTGCGCAAGCCGGGGCCGGCTTGCGATGCGCTAAGGTCGGTCACGACCCGCGCTCCAGAACAACGATGAAACACCGCCGCCCGCTCACGCTCGCCAGCCTCGCGCTGCGCCAGGAACTCCGCTATGTGGCGCTGGCCTTCGCCACCATCCTCACCGTGGGCGCGTTCGGCTTTCGGCATATCGGCGGCGGCGCGACCACGCTGTTCGACGGCTTCTACATGACCTTCATCACCGTGGCGACCATCGGCTATGGGGAGATCGTCGACCTGAGCCAGAAGCCCTGGGGCCGGGTGTTCAACGTCTGCGTCGCGGTGTCGGGCATCGGCGCGTGGACCTACATGTTTTCCATCATCACCGCCGTGCTGGTCGAGCGCAGCCTCGATCCCGAGCGCAGGAGACAACGCATGGTCAAGGCCATCGACAAGCTGCAAGGCCACTATCTGGTGTGCGGCATGGGCCGCGTGGGCGGCAATGTGGCGCGCGAACTCAACGCCACCCGGCGCGGCTATGTGGCGGTCGACGATGCGCAGGAGGTGCTCGATCACCACATCGAGCGCATGCGCGAGATCGGCCATGAGCCCTATGCCATCGCCGGCGATGCGGCAGACGACGACACGCTGATCGAGGCCGGCATCAAGCACGCGGCCGGGCTGTTCGCGGTGACCGGCGAGGATGCGAAGAACCTGGTCATCGTGCTGACGGCCAAGCAGCTCAACCCCAGGCTGCGCGTGGTGGCGCGGGTGCATGACGTGCGCAACATCGAGAAATGCCGCCGCGTCGGCGCCGACGAGATCGTGGCGCCCGACTTCACTGGTGGCTTGCGCATCGCCTCGGCCATGCTGCGGCCGCATGCGGTCAACTTCATGGACCAGATGCTGCGGCGCGGCGACAGCCTGCGGGTGGAGGAGATTGCGCTGCCGGCCGAGCTGGGCCGGGTCACGCTGGCCGAGCTGGCACCGCCGGCGCGCGACTATGTGGTGGTGGCGGTGCGCGACGGCGCCGCGCCACGCCCGCATCCGCTGCTGTCCCAGGGCGACGACTGGGAGTTCAGCCCGCCGGCGCAGCAGGAGGTGGTCGGCGGTCAGGTGCTGATCGTGATCGCCACACCGGCCGGACGCGAAATGATCGAGCGGCGCGCCAGGGCGCTCGCGGGCTGAGCCGGGCCGGCGTCAGCCGCCAAAGCTTTCGAGCACGCGCTTGCCGATGCTGCTGCCGCTTTCCAGCTGGCGGTGGGCGGCGCGCAGATTGGCGGCATCGATGACGCCGACGCTGGCGGTCAGCGTCGAGCGGATGACGCCGGCATCGACCAGCCCGGCCAGTTCGTCGAGCAGCCGGTGCTGGGCCGCCATGTCGGCGGTCTGGAACATCGAGCGCGTGTACATGAACTCCCAGTGCAGCGACACGCTCTTGCGCTTGAGCAGGCGGATGTCGGGCGGCGTGGCCGGATCGTCGATGAGCGCGATGCGGCCCTGCGGCGCGACGGCTGCCGCCAGCGCGGCGAAATGGCGCTCGGTCTGGGTCAGGCTGGCGATGTAGCGCGGCGCCACGCCCAGCCGCGCGAGTTCGGCATCGAGCGGCTGGCGGTGATCGACGACGTCATGCGCGCCAAGCTCGCGGCACCAGGCGGCGCTTTCGGGCCGCGAGGCGGTGGCGATCACGCGCAGGCCGGTGAGCTGGCGCGCCAGCTGGATCAGCACCGAGCCGACGCCGCCGGCCGCGCCGACGATCAGCAGCGCCTCGCCGTCGGCGCCGCCGCGCGGCACTTGCAGCCGGTCGAACAGCAGCTCCCAGGCGGTGATGGCGGTGAGCGGCAAGGCGGCCGCAGCGGCCCAGCCGAGGCTGGCCGGCTTGCGGCCGACGATGCGCTCGTCCACGCATTGCAGCTCGGCATTGGAGCCGGGCCGGGTCAGGTCGCCGGCGTACCAGACCTCGTCGCCGGGCCGGAACAGCGTCACCTCGGCGCCGACCGCGCGCACCACGCCGGCGGCATCCCAGCCCAGCACGCGCGGGCTGCCGTCGGGCAGGGCGGCATTGGCGCGCACCTTGGTGTCGACCGGGTTGACCGACACCGCGCGCACCTCGACCAGCAGGTCGCGCGGGCCGGGCTGCGGCTCGGGCAGATCGATGTCGATGAGCGACTGCGGATCGTCGATCGGCAGCGGACGGGGGGCGGCGATGGCTTTCATGGCGGGCTTCCGGGTTGCGATGCGAGGCAGTCTGCGCGCCGTGCCGGGCGCCGTGTAGCCTGCGCCGGGCCGATTCACTTTCAATCGAAATTTGAAGATGAGCCCCTCATTGCCGGCCCTGGCCGATCTCCAGCTGTTCGTGCGCGCGGCCGAGCTGGGCAGTCTTTCGCAGGCCGCGCGCGAGCTGGAGCTGCAACCGGCGGCGGCGAGCGCCAGCCTCAAGCGGCTGGAGCAGCGGCTCGGCGCGCGGCTGATGCTGCGGTCGACGCGGGCGCTGCGGCTCACGCCCGACGGCGAGCGCTTCATCGCGCATGCGCGGCGGGCGCTGGCGGCGCTCGGCGACGGTCTCGAAAGCCTGGCCGCCGACCGCGCCGAGTTGCGCGGCGAATTGCGCGTCTCGGCGCCGTCCGATTTTGGCCGCAGCTGGCTGCGCGGCTGGCTCGACGCCTTTCAGCAGGCACATCCGCAGGTCCGGCTCAGCCTCGCGCTGTCGGACCGGCTGGTCGACTTCTACCGCGAGCCGGTCGATCTGGCGCTGCGCTACGGCGTGGCGGCCGACAGCGGCCTGATCGGTCGGGCGCTGCTGGCCTCGAACCGGCGCGTGCTGGTGGCGTCGCCCGACTATGTGGCGCGCTGCGGCGCACCGGCCACGCCCGACGACCTTGTCGCGCATGCCTGCGTGGCCTGGATGCAGAGCCCGGTTGCCGGCAGCGCGCGGGTGCACGATCGCTGGCGCTTCTCGCGCGGCCGCGAGCGGCGCGAGCCGAAGATCGTGCCGAGCTGCGTCAGCGACGACGGTGCGCTGGTGCGCGACTGGGCCGTGGCCGGACGCGGTCTGGCGTTCAAGTCCTGGATCGATGCGGCCGACGATCTGGCGGCTGGCCGGCTGCTGCGCTTGCTGCCCGATTGGCTCGGCGAGCCGGCGCCGCTGCATCTGCTGTATGCCAGCCGCGAACATCAGCCAGCGCTGCTGCGCGCGGCGATCGCGCATCTGCTGGCGCAGGCCGCACCGCTCGAACAGCGCGCCAGCGAGGCGGCGGGAACGGGGGAGTGAGGCGGGAGGGGTGGTCGCCCGCGCATGGCGCGGCGGGCGACGGGCCGGGCGTCAGTGCCGCGCGGCTGGAGCAGCAATAGCCGCCGGTCGGGCCGCCGGCTTGACCGGCTTGGCCTGTTCGAGCGGCTGGTTCACCGGGGCCGGCGCATTCGCATCGAGGATCTGCACGAAGACTTCATCGTTGCGGATCATGCCGAGCTGCAGGCGCGCCCTTTCCTCGACCGCCGCCGTGCCGTCGCGCAGATCGCGCACCTCGGCGGCGAGGCGCGCATTGCGCATGCGCAGCCCGGCGATGCGGGCCTGCGCAAGCAGCACCTGGTCCTCGCGTTCCCGCACCTGCTTCCAGCCGCCCGGGCCGAACCAGAGTGGGTACTGGATCAATGCCAGCGGGATGAAGACGACGACAGCTATCCAGCGCATGGCGGGGAACGCAGGCAGTCAACCGCGCTCAGCGCAGGTTGTAGAAGGCCGAACGGCCGGGGTAGGAAGCCACGTCGCCAAGGTCTTCCTCGATGCGCAGCAGCTGGTTGTACTTGGCCACGCGATCCGAACGCGACATCGAGCCGGTCTTGATCTGGAGGGCGTTGGTGCCGACGGCGATGTCGGCGATCGTCGCGTCCTCGGTCTCGCCCGAGCGGTGCGACACCACGGCCGTGTAGTTGGCGCGCTTGGCCATCTCGATGGCGGCGAAGGTCTCGGTCAGCGTGCCGATCTGGTTGATCTTGATGAGGATCGAGTTGGCGATGCCCTTGTCGATGCCTTCCTTCAGGATCTTGGTGTTGGTGACGAACAGGTCGTCGCCGACCAGCTGCACCTTCTTGCCGAGTTCCTTGGTCAGGTGGGCCCAGCCGTCCCAGTCGTTTTCGGCCATGCCGTCTTCGATGGTGATGATCGGGTACTTGTCGACCCAGGTCGCCAGGATGTTGGTCCAGTCGGCGGCATTGAGCTTCAAGCCCTCGCCGTCGAGGTGATAGAAGCCGTCCTTGTAGAACTCGCTCGATGCGCAATCGAGGCCGAGCGCCACTTGCGTGCCCGGCTCGTAGCCGGCGCGCTGGATCGCCTCGATGATGATCTTGATGGCTTCCTCATGGCTCGTGAGCGACGGGGCGAAGCCGCCTTCGTCGCCGACGGCCGTGTTCAGGCCCTTGTCGTGCAGCAGCTTCTTGAGCGAGTGGAACACCTCGGCACCGGTGCGCACGGCTTCGCGGAAGCTGGTCGCGCCGACCGGCAGGATCATGAATTCCTGCAGGTCGAGGTTGTTGTCGGCGTGGGCACCGCCGTTGATGATGTTCATCATCGGCACCGGCAGGGCCATGGCGCCCGAGCCGCCGAAGTAGCGGTACAGCGGCAGGCCGCTGTCTTCGGCGGCGGCCTTGGCCACGGCCATCGAGACCGCCAGCGTGGCATTGGCGCCCAGGCGCGACTTGTTGTCGGTGCCGTCGAGGTCGATCAGCGTCTTGTCGAGGAAGGCCTGCTCGGTCGCGTCGAGGCCGATGATCGCTTCGGCGATTTCGGTGTTGACGTTTTCCACCGCCTTGAGCACGCCCTTGCCGAGGTAGCGGCTCTTGTCGCCGTCGCGCAGCTCGATGGCTTCACGCGAGCCGGTGGACGCGCCCGACGGCACGGCGGCGCGGCCGAGCGCGCCCGACTCCAGCAGCACGTCGCATTCGACGGTGGGATTGCCGCGGCTGTCGATGACCTCGCGGCCAATGATGTCGACGATCGTTGACATGGTTTTCCTTGGGAACGGTGGTTAGAAACCTTCGACGATGACCATGCTGAACGCTGCCGCGTCGCCACGAACATTGCGGGCGCGCTTGTATTGCGGCGAGTCGTACCAGGCACGCGCCTGGGGCATCGACGGAAACTGGAGGATGGCCATGCGCTGCGGCGCCGGGCCTTCGAGGACTTCCATGCGGCCGCCGCGCACCAGCGGCTTGGCGTCATAGGCGGTGGCGGCGAGCTTGGCGAGCTTCTGATACTCGGCGTACTGCGCCGGCTTCTTCACATCGATGCTGACGACGACGTAGGCAGGCATGGGCTGGGGGGAGGCTGGATTGCGGCGGATTCTGCGTGAACCCTGCCGCCTGGGAAACGCCGTATGACGCAGTGCAACGAATTGCACCGCGCCAGATCAGGCGAAATTGCTTTCGAGGAAGCCGGCGCGCTTGGTCAGCGCGTCCAGCTCCTTGAGCACCGCGAGCAGTTCGGGCATGCGCGCGAGCGGCACGGCATTGGGGCCGTCGCTCATGGCCTTGGCCGGATCGGGATGGGTTTCCATGAACAGGCCCGAGATGCCCACCGCCACCGCCGCGCGCGACAGCACCGGCACGAATTCGCGCTGGCCGCCCGAGCTGGTGCCCTGGCCGCCCGGCAGCTGCACCGAATGCGTCGCGTCGAACACGACCGGGCAGCCGGTCTCGCGCATGATCGCCAGCGAGCGCATGTCGCTGACCAGGTTGTTGTAGCCGAAGCTCACGCCGCGTTCGCAGGCCATGAACACGTCATCGGCGAGGCCGGCTTCGCGGGCCGCTTCGCGCGCCTTGTCGATCACGTTCTTCATGTCGCCGGGCGCGAGGAACTGGCCCTTCTTGATGTTGACCGGCTTGCCCGACTGGGCGCAGGCGCGGATGAAATCGGTCTGGCGGCACAGGAAGGCGGGCGTCTGCAGCACATCGACGACGGCCGCGACGGCCGCGACTTCATCCTCGGTGTGGATGTCGGTCAGTACCGGCACGCCGATCTTGGCGCGCACGTCGGCGAGGATTTCGAGGCCCTTGTCCATGCCCAGGCCGCGAAAGCTCTTGCCCGAGCTGCGGTTGGCCTTGTCGAAGCTCGACTTGTAGATGAAGGGAATGCCGAGGCCGGCGGTGATTTCCTTGAGCCGGCCGGCGGTCTCGTGCGCGAGGTCGCGCGACTCGATGACGCAGGGGCCGGCAATCAGGAAGAAGGGTCGGTCAAGGCCGACTTCGAAGCCGCAGAGTTGCATCTGTCTCCTCGACAGGGTGCGACGGGGCGGACGCGCCGCCCCGCGTGGTTTAGGCCACTGCCTTGAGCGCCGAGGTGCCCGGCTGGGCGCCTTCCTTGTGGGCGTTCGCGGCCTTGATGTACGAGATGAACAGCGGATGGCCGTCGCGCGGCGTGCTGGTGAACTCGGGATGGAACTGCACGCCGACGAACCACGGATGCTTGAGCGCACCGTCGTGCTGGGGCAGTTCCATGATTTCGCACAGACCCTCGGTGGGCGTGCGCGCGGCGATCACCACCCCAGCCTGTTCCAGCCGCTCGATGTAGTTGTTGTTCACCTCGTAGCGGTGACGATGGCGCTCGTTGACTTCGGGACCGTAGATGCTGGCGGCGAGCGTGCCCGGCTTGAGCGGCACGCGCTGCGAGCCGAGGCGCATGGTGCCGCCCAGGTCCGAGTCCTCGTGGCGGGTCTCGATCTTGCCGCTTGCGTCCTGCCATTCGGTGATGAGCGCCACCACCGGATGCGGCGAATCGGGCTCGAACTCGGTCGAGTTGGCACCTTCGAGGCCGGCCGCGTCGCGCGCGATCTCGATCATGGCGATCTGCATGCCCAGGCAGATGCCCAGGTAGGGAATGCCGCGTTCGCGCGCAAACCGGGCCGCTGCGATCTTGCCTTCGACACCGCGCTTGCCGAAGCCGCCCGGCACCAGGATGGCGTCGTACTTGGCGAGCGATTCGGGGCCGGCGGCCTCGATTTCCTCGCTGTCGACGTACTCGATGTTCACGCGGGTATGCGTGTGGATGCCGGCGTGGGTCAGCGCCTCGGTCAGCGACTTGTACGACTCGGTCAGGTCGACGTACTTGCCGACCATGCCGATGGTCACTTCGCGCTGCGGGTTCTCTAGCGAATCGACCAGCTTGTCCCACACGCTCAGATTGGCGCGGCCGGCCGAGATGCCGAGCGTCCAGCAGATGATGTCGTCGAGCTTCTGCTCGTGCAGCATCTTGGGGATCTTGTAGATGCTGTCGGCATCCCAGACCGAGATGACGGCGTCGAGCGGCACGTTGGCGAACAGGCTGATCTTGGCGCGGTCGTCGTCCGGAATCGGGCGGTCGGCGCGGCACAGCAGCACGTTCGGCACGATGCCGATCTCGCGCAGCTTCTGCACGCTGTGCTGGGTCGGCTTGGTCTTGAGCTCGCCGGCGCTGGCGATATAGGGCACCAGCGTCAGATGCACGAAGGCGCAGCTGTTGCGGCCCAGGCGCAGGCCGAGTTGCCGCGCGGCTTCGAGGAAGGGCAGCGATTCGATGTCGCCCACCGTGCCGCCGATTTCCACGATGGCCACATCGGCCTTGCCGTCGAAGGAGGCGCGCGCGCCGCGTTCGACGAAATCCTGGATCTCGTTGGTGATGTGCGGAATCACCTGCACCGTCTTGCCCAGATATTCGCCGCGCCGTTCCTTGCGGATGACGCTTTCGTAGATCTGGCCGGTGGTGAAGTTGTTGACCTTGCGCATCTTGGCGCTGATGAAGCGCTCGTAGTGGCCAAGGTCGAGGTCGGTCTCGGCGCCGTCCTCGGTCACGAACACTTCGCCGTGCTGAAACGGCGACATCGTGCCGGGGTCGACATTGATGTAGGGGTCAAGCTTGAGGAGCGTTACTTTCAGGCCGCGCGATTCGAGGATCGCCGCGAGGGAAGCAGCTGCGATGCCCTTGCCGAGGGAAGACACCACGCCACCGGTGACGAAAACATACTTGGTCATAGAGCCTCACCGGGAAATGGAAATTATAGCCAGTCGCGCATGCCACGCCGGTGAAAGCCGGTGCCGCCGGTCCGTGAACGGGCCGGACAGGGGCTGTGGGAGACTGCGCGGCTGCCGTCCGGCCTGCGCCGTTCCTGCCACTTCTTGCGCCATTTCGAATGCGATTCGCCACCCGTTCCAGCCCGTCCAACCGCGTCGACGCGGTCGATGCCCTGCGCGGTCTTGCGGTGGCGATGATGGTCGCCTACCACTTCTGCTACGACCTCGGCATGTTCGGTCTGGCGCGCTGGAGCACCGCCGACATGGTCACGCAGGCCGGCTGGATCGGCTGGCGCACCGCGATCGTCAGCATGTTCCTCACGCTGGTGGGCGTGTCGATGGCGCTGCGCCGGGCGCGCGGCGTGGATGCGCGTGGCTTCTGGCTGCGCTGGCTCAAGATTGCCGGCGCGGCGGCGCTGGTGTCGCTGGGCAGCTGGGTGATGTTCGGGCCGCGTTTCATCTATTTCGGCGTGCTGCATTTCGTGGCGGTCGCGTTGCTGCTGCTGCGCGCCAGCAGCGGCCTGGGCGTGGCGGCAAATGCGCTGCTCGGGCTGGCGGCGCTGGGGGTGGCCGCGCTGCCGGGCCGGGCGGCATGCGATGCCGCGCCCTGCAACATCAGCGGGCTGTATCTGCACAAGCCGTGGACCGAGGATTTCGTGCCGCTCGCGCCCTGGCTCGGACCGGCTTTCCTGGGATTGGCGCTCGGCCTGCTGTGGCTCAAGCGCGGCCTGCCGGTGCCGGCGGCGCTGGTGCGCCTGGCCGCGACCGGGCCGGTGCGCATGCTTTCAGTGCCCGGGCGCTGGAGTCTGAGCATTTATCTGGTGCATCAGCCGGTGCTGATCGGCGCGCTGATGGGCTGGCGCGCCTTGCACTGACGGGGCTGCCGGTCAGACGAGCGCAGTCAGCGCATCGACGCCCAGCGCGACAAAGTCGTCGTCGCCGCTGCGGCTCAGGCACAGCAGCAGGAAGACGACGGTGGAGAACCAGAGGATGCGCAGATAGGCGCGTTCGAGCGGATCGAGCAGGGAGTCGTCGTCGCGGGAGTTGTGGTCGGGCATGGCGGCGGGCGCGGACAGATCGGCGAATGAGGTGCCGGCCCGGGGACGCATGACGGCGGCCGCACTGCCACCGCCGTCATGCATCAGGCCCGCGCCGGCGGGATGCTGCGACGCAAAAATCGCACCGCTTGCGCCCGAGCGACCGCCCGGGCCGACTGCCGGCGCCACTGCCGCTACCAGCGCCGTCCGATGCCGACGCTGACCCCTGGCTGCCAGCCCCAGCCATAGCCGCCCCAGTAGGGATAGGGGTAGGGCTCGGGCCGCAGATAGGCCTGGCTGCGGGCCCGGATGCGCGCCAGATCGGCGGCATTGCGGTCGGCGGTTTCCTGGTCGCGCAGCACCTGGGCCGAGATGGCGGCTTCGCGCTTGATGCGCTCGTCGTCGCTGGTGACCACCACGGCTGGCGGCGCGGCCGCAGGCAGGCGGGCGATCGGGCCGCCCGGTGGCGGGCTGGCGCAACCGGCCAGCGCCAGCGCGAGAAGGCCGGCGCATCCGGCCAGACGAAGTGCATTCATGCTTGCCTCCTGCATCGATGCGGCAGTTCAGTGGCGCTGATCGCCGCTGCTGCGGACGCCCTCGGCCGCGCTCGGCGCCGAGAACAGTTGCGCGACATCGACCGGATCGAAGTCGTAGCCGGTATCGCAGTACTCGCAATTGACCTTCACCGCGCCCAGCTCCGCGATGATCGAGTCGATCTCTTCGCGGCCGAGCGACCGCAGCATGCGGCCCACGCGCTCGCGCGAGCAGGCGCAGGAAAATTGCACCGCCCGCGCCGGCAGGATGCGCGCTTCTTCCTCCCAGAACAGCCGGCGCGCGATCTCGTGCGGCGGCAGCGCCAGCAACTCGGCCTGGGTGACGGTGTCGGACAGATGCTGCAAGTGCGACCAAGCCTCGCTGTCGGCCTCGAACTGGGCGGCGCGGGCTTGCGCGGCCGCCTCGTCGAGGTCGGCGGCGCCGCCTTCGGCCGGCATGCGCTGCATCAGCAGGCCGGTCGAGCGGCTTTCGTCGCAGGCGAGCCAGAGCCGGGTCTCGATCTGCTCGGAGCGCGCCATATAGCCTTCGAGCACCTCGGCCACGCTGTTGCCGTCGAGCGGCACGATGCCTTGATAGGGCTGCTGATGCGGCTGGCGATTGCTCGGGTCGAGCGTGATCGACATGCGGCCGTTGCCCTGGGCATTGACCATGTCGCGCAGGCTGGCGTCGTCGGGCACGCTGGCGCTGTCGCCGATGCGGGCCGTCGCGCGCACGCCGAGAGTGGAGTTGCACTCGGCCACGGCCAGCTTGACCGGCCCGTCGCCGAACAGCTGGATCACCAGCGAGCCGTCGAACTTGAGCGTGGCCGACAGCAGCACCGACGCGGCCAGCATCTCGCCGAGCAGCCGGCGCACCGGCGCCGGGTAGTCGTGCAAACCGACGATGTGGCGCCAGCTGTCGTCCAGGCTCACCAGTTCGCCGCGGACCGGCGCCTTGTCGAAGATCAGTTTTCTCAGTTCATCCATGGGAATCGTGCGCCGTCACAAGTAGCCGAAGGCATCGCGGATCTGCTGGTCGTCGGGCAGGGCGCCGGGCTTGAAGCGCGCCACGCGCAGGCCGGCCGCGGTCAGCAGGTTTTCGTGCCGCGGGTCGAGCGTGCCGAGCACGGCCACGCCGATCGGACGGGCATCGCGGCCGAGCACGGCGAAATCGAGCTGGCTGTCGGCGAGCGTGGCGTCGTCGCTCTCGATGAGCTGGGCGACGCTCGGCTGGGCCAGGATCATCGCGCTCGGCAGCGCCGACTGGAGCCGGGCGAACAACTGGCGCTGGGCCTCGTCGAGCGGGCGCCGCACCATCGGCGGGCGCACGGCCACGACCGGGCGCGCCGACTTCTTCCACAGCACGAACACGACAGCGAGGACGACGAGCAGGAGCAGCAGCTTCATGAGCGGTGTGAGGGCGGCTGGCTAGAATGGTTCGGACAAATCCGGCGCACCGTCCGGTACGCCTCGGTCGATCTTCTCATGCCTGCTTTCGAACTCCGTGCCGCCGCGCTGGCGGCGCTTGCCTGCTCCGATCCCGATGAAAAATGCGCGCTCGTCGCCGCGCTGGCGGCCACGCGCCGGGCCGGCGGCGCGCTCGACGCTGCCGCTGCGCTGACCGATCCGGGCACGCTGCCCGGCCGGCCGCCCAGGCCCGAACTGGTGCATGCGCGCGATGTGGCTTCGCGCGGCGTCGGCAGCGTCGAGGGCCGGGCGGCGCTGCTGCATGCGCTCGCGCACATCGAGTTCAACGCCATCAACCTCGCGCTCGATGCGGTCTGGCGTTTTGCCGGCATGCCCTCCGATTTCTACGACGACTGGCTGCTGGTCGCCGCCGAGGAGGCGCTGCACTTCGGCCTGCTGCGCGAACGGCTGCGCGCCCACGGCCACGACTACGGCGATTTCGCCGCCCACAACGGCCTGTGGGACATGGCCGAGCGCACCGCCGCCGATCCGCTTGCGCGCATGGCGCTGGTGCCGCGCACGATGGAAGCGCGTGGCCTCGACGTGACGCCGGGCATCCGGGCGCGGCTTGCGTCGGCCGGCGATGCCGAGTCGGCTGCGGTGCTCGACATCATCCTGCGCGACGAGATCGGCCATGTGCGCATCGGCAACCGCTGGTACGACGCGCTCTGCGAACGCGCCGGCGTCGCAGCCGACAGCGCGCATCTGGCGCTCGCCGAGCGCTATCGCGTCGGCCTGCCGCGCGCGCCGTTCAACACCGCCGCACGGCTCGATGCCGGCTTCACCTCGGCCCAGCTCGACGCCTTTGCCCGCCGCTGACGCGCCTCGGCTGGCGTCGTGCAAGCGGATGTTGCCGGCACGCCACGGCGCCAGTTGATGCGCATCAAGCCGCCATCCGCCTCCGCACAGGCCCGGTCTGCCGCTTGCGAAAGCGCAAACGGGCACCTCGGCCGGGCCCCAAGAATCCGCTCCATGCACTGCCGCACACGGCCCAGCACACCGGGCCAGAACAACACCCATACCTCATGGAGCCAAGGATGAACGCCTTCCTCAAGACCTCGCTGATTGCCGGCCTGATCGCCGCCGGCTTTGCCGCGCTGCCCGCCCAAGCCGCCGGTGACAGCCCCTGGCTCGTGCGTGGTCGCCTGCTGTTCATGCAGACCGCCGAGAAGTCGGATGCCGTGCCGGGCGTCGCCCAGGCCGACGCGATCCGCGTCGCGAGCAAGGTCTTCCCCGACTTCGACATCAGCTACTTCTTCACGCCGAACATCTCGGCCGAACTGGTGCTGACCTACCCGCAAATCCACGACGTCGAACTCAACGGCGGCAAGATCGGCTCGCTCAAGCACCTGCCCCCCACGCTGCTGGCCCAGTACCACTTCGACACTGGCACGGCGTTCGTGCCCTATGTCGGCGCCGGCGTGAACTACACCCGCATCTGGGGCGTGACCTGGGATCCGGCGGTCAAGCCGCTGAACCTGAGCCTGGAAAACAAGTCGATCGGCCCGGCCCTGCAAATCGGCGCCGACTACAAGCTCGACAAGGTCTGGTCGCTCAACGCCGACATCAAGTACATCAAGCTCGAATCCGATCTGTCCTCCAACGGCAAGAAGATCAGCACCGTGTCGCTGAATCCCTGGCTGTTCGGCGTGGGCGTCGGCTACCGCTTCTAAGTTTTTTCGATCGCGCCATGGCGGCGGGCCCACAAGGCCGCCGCTGTTTCCCGCCAGTCCCGGCGTCAGCCATGACGCAAGGCTGGCGGTATTTTTTTGCGCGGCAGCAATCGCGGCACCGCTACCATCGGTGCGATGACTCCCAGCCGTTCCCGTTTTCTCGACCTGCGCGGACTGCGCATCCATCTGCGCGAATGGGGCCCGGCCGACGGCAGGCCGCTGGTGCTGCTGCACGGCTTTCTCGACGTGTCGGCCTCGTTCCAGTTCCTGGTCGATGCGTTTGCGCATGAGCGCCGCTGCATCGCGCTCGACTGGCGTGGCTTTGGCCTGAGCCAGCACGCCACCGACCAGCCGGCGGTGCAGTCCTACTGGTTTCCCGACTACCTCGCCGATCTCGATGCGCTGCTCGACCGCATCGCGCCCGATGCGCCGGTGCATCTGCTCGGTCACAGCATGGGCGGGCTGATTGCGGCGCTCTATGCCGCCGCGCGTCCCGCGCGCATCCGCAGCGCGAGCCTGCTCGAAGGTTTCGGGCCGCCAGCCACGGTGCCGACCGAGGCGCCGCGCCGCTATGCGCGCTGGCTCGATCAGTTGCGCCATGCCACGCCCTGGGGCCGCTATGCCAGCCTCGACGAGGTGGCCGGGCGTATCCGCCGCAACCATCCGCAACTGGGCGCCGAGCGCGCGCGCTGGCTCGCCGAGCACTGGGCCGCGCCCGAGCCCGACGGCACGTTCGCGCTGCGCGCCGACCGCGCCCATCGCCTCGCCAATCCCACGCTGTTCCGCCGCGAGGAGGCCGAAGCCTGCTGGGTCGCCATCGAATGCCCGGTGCTGTGGATCAGCGCCAGCGCCGGCCAGGCCCGTGGCGATGCTGAGATGGCGTCACGCGGCGCCAGCCTTGGTAACGCGACCCGACTGGAAATCGCCGGCGCCGGCCATATGGTTCACATAGAAGCCCCCGAAGCCTGCGCCGCCGCCATCGACGGCTTCATCGCGCGCGTCGAAGCGCAGGAGAACACGCCATGACCGCCATCCGTCTCAGCCATCCGCCGCAGCGCCACACGCCGTTCGACCCGTACCGGATCAATGTCGATCTGCACTGCCATTCCAACGTGTCCGACGGCGTGCATACGCCCGAGGACATCGCCGAGCGCGCGCATGCCAACGGCGTGGAATGGCTTGCGCTCACCGATCACGACGAGCTGGGCGGCGTGGCGCGCGCCGGCAAGCGCGCCGCCGAGCTGGGCATGGGCTTCATCCATGGCGTCGAGGTGTCGGTGACCTGGGCCGGCGAGACGGTGCACATCGTGGGCTTGGGCGTCGACATCGAGAACGCGGCGCTGGTCGACGGACTGGCGCGCACGCGCGGCGGCCGCGCCGGCCGCGCGCAGGAAATGGCCGACGGGCTCGCGGCGGTCGGCATTCCGGGCGCGCTCGAAGGCGCGATGAAGTACGTGGGCAATCCCTCGCTCATCTCGCGCAGCCATTTCGCGCGCTGGCTGGTCGAGATCGGCCGCTGCGACGATGTGCGCGAGGTGTTCGGCAGCTATCTGGTCGAGGGCAAGCCGGGCTATGTGCCGCACCGCTGGGCCCGGCTGCCGGAGGCCATCGGCTGGATTCGCGGCGCGGGCGGCGTGGCGGTGATCGCGCATCCGGGCCGCTACCGCTTCACCGATCTGGAACGCCACGCCTTCATCACCGAGTTCCGCGACTGCGGCGGCGAAGGCATCGAAGTGCTCTGTGCCTCGCACACGCCAGACGATGCGCGGCGTGCCGTGCTGGCCGCGCGCGAATTCAATCTCAAGGCCTCGCGCGGAAGCGACTTCCACGGCGCGGGCGAATCCCGGGTCGAACTCGGCAAGCTCGGGCCGCTGCCCGACTCGGTCGAGCCGATCTGGGCCCAATGGGGCATCGGCTAAACCGCTGCCATCACGACATGACGCAACGCTTCGCCATCCATCCGCTCGATCCGCAACCCCGCCTCGTCAAGCAGGCGCTCAAGGTCATCGAGGCCGGCGGCGTGGTCGCCGCGCCGACCGACTCCAGCTATGCGCTGGTGGCGCGGCTCGACGACAAGAACGCCGCCGACCGCATCCGCCGCATCCGCAACATCGACGACCGGCGCCATCTCACGCTGCTGTGCCGCGATCTGTCGGAGATCGCCAACTACGCGCAGATCGACAACCGGCAGTACCGCCTGCTCAAGGCCACGACGCCGGGCGCCTACACCTTCATCCTGGAGGCCACGCGCGAGGTGCCGCGCCGGCTCAGCCATCCGTCGCGCAAGACCATCGGCATTCGCGTGCCGCAGCATTCGGTGATGCTGGCGCTGCTGGAGGAAGCGGGGCAGGGTCTGCTGTCGTCGAGCCTGCTGCTCGACGGCGACGACTATCCGCTCAACGACCCCGATGACATCTGCGACCGGCTCAAGGGCCAGGTCGATCTCGTCATCGATGCGGGTGCCTGCGCCGGTCGCGGCACCACCGTGGTCGACCTGACTGGCGAGGCGCCGGTGCTGATCCGCGAGGGCAGCGGGCCGCTCGGGCCGCTCGGGCTCGACTGAACGCCGGGCAGCAGTCGCCGGACGGCCATGACCCCCTTGCTATGATCGGCCGATGGACGATCTCATCCAGACCATCACGGTCTACGCAATTCCGGTGATTTTCGCGATCACCCTGCATGAAGCCGCGCATGGTTTCGTCGCCCGCATGTTCGGCGACTCGACCGCCTGGATGCTCGGGCGCGTGAGCCTCAATCCCATGCGCCACATCGATCCGGTGGGCACGCTGCTGGTGCCGGCGCTGCTGTTGATCTCGGCGCGCATTGCGGGTGGAGGCGGCTTCATGTTCGGCTGGGCCAAGCCGGTGCCGGTCAACTTCGCCAATCTGCGCAACCCCAAGCGCGACATGATCTGGGTCGCCGCCGCCGGGCCCGCCGCCAATCTGCTGATGGCCTGCGGCTGGGCCGCGCTTTACCGTCTGCTCGATGCGGCAGGCATCGACGAAGCCTTCTTCTTCTCTATGGCCAAGGCCGGCATCACCTTCAACATCATGCTGATGGCGCTCAATCTGGTGCCGATTCCGCCGCTCGATGGCGGCCGCATCCTGATCGGTCTGCTGCCGCGCAAGCTGTCCAACGCCTATGCGTCAGTGGAGCGCTACGGCTTCGTGATCGTGCTGGTGCTCATCGTCACGGGCCTGCTGTCCACGCTGATGATGCCCTTCGTGTCCATCGGCATCTGGTTCATCCAGAGCCTGTTCCAGTTCTGACGCCGGCTTCCATTTCCTCTTTTTCGACGGGATTCCTCCGTGCAAGACCGTGTTCTTTCCGGCATGCGCCCGACCGGCGCGCTCCACATCGGCCACTTTCATGGCGCACTCAAGAACTGGGTGCGGCTGCAAGCCGACCATGAATGCTTTTTCTTCGTCGCCGACTGGCATGCGCTGACCACGGTCTACGACGACCCGTCGATCATCGCCAAGTCCACCACCGAGATGGTCACCGACTGGCTCGCTGCCGGCCTCGACCCCGAGCGCGCGACCATCTTCGTGCAGAGCCGCGTGATCGAGCATGCCGAGCTGTTCCTGCTGCTGTCGATGCACACGCCGCTCGGCTGGCTGGAGCGCGTGCCGACCTACAAGGACCAGATCGAGAAGCTCAAGGAGAAGGATCTCGGCACCTACGGCTTTCTCGGCTATCCGCTGATGCAGGCGGCCGACATCCTCATCTACCGCGCCAAGCATGTGCCGGTCGGCGAGGATCAGGTGCCGCACATCGAACTGACGCGCGAATGCGCGCGCCGCTTCAACCATCTGTACGGCCGCGAACCGGGCTTTGAAGACAAGGCCATCGAGGCATCGAAGAAGCTCGGCAAGGCCGGCAAGCAGGTGCTCGAAGCGCGCGTGAAGTACCAGCAGGACGGCGATGCCGAAGCGCTCGCCGCCGCACGCACGCTGGTAGAAGAAGCCAAGAGCATCTCCGCCGCCGACCGCGAGCGGCTGCTCGGCTTTCTCGAAGGCAGCACCAAGCAGGTTCTCGTCGAGCCGCGTGCGCTGCTCACCGAAGCCTCGCGTCTGCCCGGCCTCGACGGCCAGAAGATGAGCAAGAGCTACGGCAACACCATCACCCTGCGCGAAGAGCCCGACGCGGTGCGCAAGAAGGTGAAGGTCATGCCGACCGACCCGGCGCGCGTGCGCCGCACCGATGCCGGCGACCCCGACCGCTGCCCGGTCTGGCAATTCCATCTCGTGTACTCCGACGACGCGACCAAGCAGTGGGTGCAGACCGGCTGCCGCAGCGCCGGCATCGGCTGCATCGAGTGCAAGACGCCGGTGGCCGACGCCATCGTCAAGGAACTGGAGCCGATGCGCGAACGCGCCGAGCCCTATCTGGCCCGGCCGTCGCTGGTGCGCGAGGTGCTCGATGCGGGCAACGCCCGCGCTCGCGCGATCGCCGGCGACACCATGCGCGATGTCCGCGCAGCGATGGGACTGGGCGCCTGAACGGCTGCCGCAGACCCATCAAGTACAATCCAAAGCTTTGAATTCACGGCCAAATCCATGATTTACGGCAGCATTGTCGCCATCGTCACGCCCATGCAGCCTGACGGCGCACTCGATTTCGATGGCTTGCGCAAGCTCGTCGACTGGCATGTCGCCGAAGGCACCGACGGCATCGTGATCGTCGGCACCACGGGCGAATCGCCCACCGTCGATTTCGACGAGCACATCGAGCTGGTGCGCGTGACGGTCGAGCAGGCCGCCGGCCGCGTGCCCGTCATCGCCGGCACCGGCGGCAACGCCACCAAGGAAGCCGTCGCGCTGGCCAAGGCGGCGCGCAAGGTTGGCGCCGATGCGCAACTGTCGGTCGTGCCCTACTACAACAAGCCGACGCAGGAAGGGCTGTTCCAGCACTTCAAGGCCGTGGCCGAGGCGGAAGACCTGCCGCTCATCCTCTACAACGTGCCCGGTCGCACTGTGGCCGATCTGCAGAACGCCACCGTGCTGCGGCTCGCCGAACTGCCCGGCGTCATCGGCCTCAAGGACGCCACCGGCGACCTGGTGCGCCACACCGAGCTGCTGCGCAGCCTGCCGGCCGGCAAGGACTTCGGTCTGTACTCGGGCAATGACGACACCGCGCTGCCCTACATCCTGCTCGGCGGTCACGGCGTGATTTCCGTCACCGCCAACGTGGCGCCGCGTGGCATGAGCGAGATGTGCGCCGCCGCGCGTGCCGGCGAAATCGCCAAGGCGCGCGAGATCAACAACCGTCTGTACGACCTGCACACCAAGCTCTTCGTCGAATCGAATCCGGCGCCGACCAAGTGGGCGCTGGAGCGCATGGGGCGCATCGGCGCCGGCATCCGCCTGCCGCTGGTCGCCTTGTCGGACGCCGCCCGGCCGACCGTCGAAGCCGCGCTCGCCAGCGCCGGCGTCCTGTAATCCCTTCCCAAGACTTCATGTCCTCATCCGTGTCCGTTCCCGCCCTGCGGATCGGCGTCGCGACCCTCGTCGCGCTCGCCTTCGCCGGTTGCACGACCAACTTCGAAGGCCCGAAGATCGATTACAAGAGCGAAGCCAAGGCCCAGGCGACGCCCAGCCTCGAAGTGCCGCCCGACCTCAGTTCGGTGCCGCGCGACGAGCGCTTTGCCGTGCCGCAGAGCGCCAGCGCAGTCGCGGCTGCCAAGGCTGGTGAAAGCGCGGCAGCGGCGGCCCAGGTGCTGCCGACCAGCCCGCTCGCTCGCGTGGTCCGTGACGGCAATCTGCGCTATCTGCTGGTGCAGCGCACGCCGGATCAGGTCTGGCCGGTGCTGCGCAGCTTCTGGACCGACAACGGTTTCGTGCTGCGGCTGGAAGATGAACAGTCCGGCGTGATGGAAACCGACTGGGCCGAGAACCGCGCCAAGCTGCCGCAGGATTTCCTCCGGCGCACGCTCGGCAAGGTCTTCGACTCGATCTACGACACCGGCACGCGCGATCTCTTCCATGTGCGGCTCGAGCGCGTGGGCGACGGCACCGAGGTCTATGTGTCGCATCGCGGCATGGAGGAAACGGTCGTCGCGACCAAGGATTCGACGCGCTGGGAGCCGCGCCCGAGCGATCCCTCGCTGGAAGCCGAATTCCTGCAACGACTGCTGGTGCGTTTCGGTACCGACGAGACCAAGGCCAAGTCCGAGGTCGCGGCGATCAGCGCGGTGCAGCCGGCACCGCGGGCTCGCATCGCCGGCGATGCACTTGAACTCGACGATGGCCTGGAACGTGGCTGGCGCCGGGTTGGCATCGCGCTCGATCGCGGCGGCTTCACCGTCGAGTCGCGCGACCGTGCGGCTGGCGTCTATGGCGTGCGCTTCGTGCAGCCGGGCAAGGAGACCGAGGAAGACCCGGGCTTCTTCTCGCGCCTGTTCGGTGCCAAGCCCGATCGCGCGGTGCGCCAGTACAAGATCGCGGTGAAGGCTGCCGGCAATGGCACGCGGGTGCAGGTGCTGTCGGCCGAAGGTGGTGTCGACAAGTCTGAAGCCGCGACGCGCATCCTCGAACTGCTCCAGGGCGAGCTGAAATAAACCGCGCATGACCGGGCGCTTGCGCTATTCGAGCGTCGGCAGCGGAAGCGAGGGCAATGCCCTCGTCATCGAGGCGCTGGCGAGCGGTCGTGCAACCCGCGTGATGCTCGATTGTGGCTTCGGCGTGCGCGAACTGGGGCGCCGGCTTGAGGCGCGCGGCATCGATCCGGCCTCGCTCGACGCCGTGCTCATCACGCATGAGCACGGCGATCACGGCGCCGGCGCGGCGCGTTTTGCCCGGCGCTACCGGGTGCCGGTCTATTCATCGCATGGCACCGGCATGGCGCTGCGGCTGAACGAGGAAGCCGATGTCGACTGGCGCGTGCTGTGCAGCCACACCGCGTTCGCGCTCGGCGATCTCCAGATCACGCCCTTCCCGGTACCGCACGATGCGCGCGAACCGACCCAGTTCACCTTCAGCGACGGCCGCAGCAAGCTCGGCGTGCTGACCGATGCGGGCAGCATCACCGCCTGCATCCTGGCGATGCTGGCCGGCTGCGACGGTCTGGTGCTGGAGTGCAATCACGATCCCGACCTGCTCGCGGGATCGGCCTATCCGTCGAGCGTGCGGCGGCGCATTGCCGGCGATTACGGCCACCTGTCGAATGGCACGGCGGCAAGAATTCTGGCGTCGATCGACCGCAGCCATCTGAAGCGCCTGCATGCGGCGCACCTGAGCCGGCAGAACAACCGGGCTGAACTGGCCGCCGGGGCGCTCGCTGAAGTGCTCGGCTGCACCGCTGCGGAAATCGAGATTGCCGATCAGGAAAACGGCTTTGCCTGGGTCGAACTTTGAACGTCAACGCGTTTGCCGCACCCATGAAAAAGCCGACCCGAAGGTCGGCTTTTTTTGCGGCCGAGAAATTACTTCTTTTCTTCGGTGGCGGGAGCCGGGGCCGGCTCGGCGGCGGGGGCCGGCGCCGAGC
>NZ_MUHU01000009.1 GCF_002105195.1 Derxia lacustris
GCTTGCCAACTAGCGATGTTCTGGTTATAGTCGATGGCTCAGCTGTTGCTGAACGATGATTTCGCTGCTGAGGAAGCAGGGCCGCAAGGTTTGCCGAGATGGCAGCGAAATAAAAAAGTTCAAAAACAGTTGACGGTGAGAAAAAAGCAGTGCATAATCTCGCCTCTCTGCTGATGACGACGCGGCGCCAAGCAAGGCGAAGCAAGTTGTAGGTAGATTGCAGTATCGCTCTTTAACAAGTTAACAGCCGATAAGTGTGGGCGTTTGTTGTGATGGGGCTGCATGCCGCGAGGCGCGCAGTGTGCTCAAAGCAATAAAGGCTCACAAAAAAGTAAGGTGAAAACCTGAAATTTCGTTGAGTCGCGACCTTACGAAAGTAAGGGCAATAAGCATGATTAAACTGAAGAGTTTGATCCTGGCTCAGATTGAACGCTGGCGGCATGCCTTACACATGCAAGTCGAACGGCAGCACGGGGGCAACCCTGGTGGCGAGTGGCGAACGGGTGAGTAATGCATCGGAACGTGCCCAATAGTGGGGGATAACTATCCGAAAGGATAGCTAATACCGCATACGCACCAAGGTGGAAAGCGGGGGATCGCAAGACCTCGCGCTATTGGAGCGGCCGATGTCGGATTAGCTAGTTGGTGGGGTAAAGGCCTACCAAGGCGACGATCCGTAGCTGGTCTGAGAGGACGACCAGCCACACTGGGACTGAGACACGGCCCAGACTCCTACGGGAGGCAGCAGTGGGGAATTTTGGACAATGGGGGAAACCCTGATCCAGCCATGCCGCGTGTGTGAAGAAGGCCTTCGGGTTGTAAAGCACTTTTGGCGAGAACGAAACGGCGTTGGTTAATACCTGACGCTAATGACGGTACTCGCAGAATAAGCACCGGCTAACTACGTGCCAGCAGCCGCGGTAATACGTAGGGTGCAAGCGTTAATCGGAATTACTGGGCGTAAAGCGTGCGCAGGCGGTTTTGCAAGTCAGATGTGAAATCCCCGGGCTTAACCTGGGAACTGCATTTGAAACTACAAGGCTTGAGTGTGTCAGAGGGGGGTGGAATTCCACGTGTAGCAGTGAAATGCGTAGAGATGTGGAGGAACACCGATGGCGAAGGCAGCCCCCTGGGATAACACTGACGCTCATGCACGAAAGCGTGGGGAGCAAACAGGATTAGATACCCTGGTAGTCCACGCCCTAAACGATGTCTACTAGTTGTCGGTCAGGTTACTGATTGGTAACGCAGCTAACGCGTGAAGTAGACCGCCTGGGGAGTACGGTCGCAAGATTAAAACTCAAAGGAATTGACGGGGACCCGCACAAGCGGTGGATGATGTGGATTAATTCGATGCAACGCGAAAAACCTTACCTACGCTTGACATGCTCGGAATCCTGCTGAAAGGTGGGAGTGCCCGAAAGGGAGCCGGGACACAGGTGCTGCATGGCTGTCGTCAGCTCGTGTCGTGAGATGTTGGGTTAAGTCCCGCAACGAGCGCAACCCTTGTCATTAGTTGCTACGAAAGGGCACTCTAATGAGACTGCCGGTGACAAACCGGAGGAAGGTGGGGATGACGTCAAGTCCTCATGGCCCTTATGCGTAGGGCTTCACACGTCATACAATGGTCGGTACAGAGGGTTGCCAACCCGCGAGGGGGAGCTAATCTCATAAAACCGATCGTAGTCCGGATTGTAGTCTGCAACTCGACTGCATGAAGTCGGAATCGCTAGTAATCGCGGATCAGCATGTCGCGGTGAATACGTTCCCGGGTCTTGTACACACCGCCCGTCACACCATGGGAGTGGGTTTTACCAGAAGTAGTTAGCCTAACCGTAAGGAGGGCGATTACCACGGTAGGATTCATGACTGGGGTGAAGTCGTAACAAGGTAGCCGTATCGGAAGGTGCGGCTGGATCACCTCCTTTCTAGAGTATCTCACTCAATAAACGCCCACTCTTATCGGCTGTTAGAAAAGTCTGTCTGAAGGGTGCACCTGGAAAGACTAGGTGCGCAGGACTCCTGTGTTTGATAAGGAGGGTCTGTAGCTCAGTCGGTTAGAGCACCGTCTTGATAAGGCGGGGGTCGTTGGTTCGAATCCAACCAGACCCACCAACATTATCCAACTGGGGGTGTAGCTCAGCTGGGAGAGCACCTGCTTTGCAAGCAGGGGGTCATCGGTTCGATCCCGTTCACCTCCACCAAAACTCTTCAGACGCATTGCGATAGCGAAAGTCACTATCGCAATGCCATTAGGCTTTTGTTCTTTAACAATTTAGAAGAAGCAAATACAGAAATCAGCAAGAAATTGCTGATTCATGGGTTGTGATTGCATCAGCCAGAAATACTGGCAGCAGCATTTTGCTCAACCTATAGCATTGGAATCGTAAAGATTCTCCAAGGTTATAGGGTCAAGTGAATAAGTGCATGTGGTGGATGCCTTGGCGATTACAGGCGATGAAGGACGCGATAGCCTGCGAAAAGCTTCGGGGAGCTGGCAAATAAGCTTTGATCCGGAGATGTCCGAATGGGGAAACCCACCCGCAAGGGTATCTCATGCTGAATACATAGGCATGTGAGGCGAACCTGGTGAACTGAAACATCTAAGTAGCCAGAGGAAAAGAAATCAACCGAGATTCCGAAAGTAGTGGCGAGCGAAATCGGATCAGCCTGCAAGATTTAACAGTGGTGTTAGCAAAACGGTCTGGAAAGTCCGGCGATAGTGGGTGATAGCCCCGTATGCGAAAACACCATTGTGGAACTAAGTTTGCGACAAGTAGGGCGGGACACGTGAAATCCTGTCTGAAGATGGGGGGACCATCCTCCAAGGCTAAATACTCGTAATCGACCGATAGTGAACCAGTACCGTGAGGGAAAGGCGAAAAGAACCCCGGGAGGGGAGTGAAATAGATCCTGAAACCGCATGCATACAAACAGTCGGAGCCTCGCAAGGGGTGACGGCGTACCTTTTGTATAATGGGTCAGCGACTTACATTCAGTGGCAAGCTTAACCGTATAGGGAAGGCGCAGGGAAACCGAGTCTTAATAGGGCGTTCAGTCGCTGGGTGTAGACCCGAAACCGGATGATCTATCCATGGCCAGGGTGAAGGTGAGGTAACACTCACTGGAGGCCCGAACCCACTAGTGTTGAAAAACTAGGGGATGAGCTGTGGATAGGGGTGAAAGGCTAAACAAATCCGGAAATAGCTGGTTCTCTCCGAAAACTATTTAGGTAGTGCCTCGCGTATTGCTCCAGGGGGTAGAGCACTGTAATGGTTGGAGGGCTCATTGCGAGTTACTTCGCCATAGCAAACTCCGAATACCTGGAAGTATGAGCGCGGGAGACAGACGCCGGGTGCTAACGTCCGACGTCAAGAGGGAAACAACCCAGACCGCCAGCTAAGGTCCCAAAGATTGGCTAAGTGGGAAACGAAGTGGGAAGGCTAAAACAGTCAGGAGGTTGGCTTAGAAGCAGCCACCCTTTAAAGAAAGCGTAATAGCTCACTGATCGAGTCGTCCTGCGCGGAAGATGTAACGGGGCTAAGCCAGTCACCGAAGCTGCGGATCACAGAAATGTGATGGTAGGAGAGCGTTCCGTAGGCCTGTGAAGGTGTCTTGTAAAGGATGCTGGAGGTATCGGAAGTGCGAATGCTGACATGAGTAGCGATAAAGCGGGTGAAAAGCCCGCTCGCCGTAAACCCAAGGTTTCCTACGCAACGTTCATCGGCGTAGGGTGAGTCGGCCCCTAAGGCGAGGGCGAGAGCCGTAGCTGATGGGAATCCGGTTAATATTCCGGAACCGCCGTCAAGTGCGATGTGGGGACGGAGAAGGTTAGCTCAGCCAACTGTTGGAATAGTTGGTTCAAGCGTGTAGTCGTGCTGCTTAGGCAAATCCGGGCGGCTTAGATGAGGCGTGATAACGAGTGAACATTGTTCACGAAGTGAGTAATACCAAGCTTCCAAGAAAAGCCACTAAGCTTCAGCTTGACGGGACCGTACCGCAAACCGACACAGGTGGGTGTGATGAGTATTCTCAGGCGCTTGAGAGAACTCGGGAGAAGGAACTCGGCAAATTTGTACCGTAACTTCGGGATAAGGTACGCCCTCAGTAGGTGAAGTTGTACAAACGGAGCCAAACAGGGCCGCAGTGAATAGGTGGCTGCGACTGTTTAATAAAAACACAGCACTCTGCAAACACGAAAGTGGACGTATAGGGTGTGACGCCTGCCCGGTGCCGGAAGGTTAAGTGATGGGGTGCAAGCTCTTGATCGAAGCCCCGGTAAACGGCGGCCGTAACTATAACGGTCCTAAGGTAGCGAAATTCCTTGTCGGGTAAGTTCCGACCTGCACGAATGGCGTAACGATGGCCACACTGTCTCCTCCCGAGACTCAGCGAAGTTGAAATGTTTGTGATGATGCAATCTCCCCGCGGCTAGACGGAAAGACCCCATGAACCTTTACTGTAGCTTTGCATTGGACTTTGAACCGATCTGTGTAGGATAGGTGGGAGGCTTTGAAGCGGGGGCGCTAGCTCTCGTGGAGCCATCCTTGAAATACCACCCTGGTTTGTTTGAGGTTCTAACCTTGGCCCGTTATCCGGGTCGGGGACAGTGCATGGTAGGCAGTTTGACTGGGGCGGTCTCCTCCTAAAGGGTAACGGAGGAGTTCGAAGGTACGCTAGGCACGGTCGGACATCGTGCTAATAGTGCAAGGGCATAAGCGTGCTTAACTGCGAGACCGACAAGTCGAGCAGGTGCGAAAGCAGGACCTAGTGATCCGGTGGTTCTGAATGGAAGGGCCATCGCTCAACGGATAAAAGGTACTCTGGGGATAACAGGCTGATACCGCCCAAGAGTTCATATCGACGGCGGTGTTTGGCACCTCGATGTCGGCTCATCACATCCTGGGGCTGTAGCCGGTCCCAAGGGTATGGCTGTTCGCCATTTAAAGTGGTACGTGAGCTGGGTTTAAAACGTCGTGAGACAGTTTGGTCCCTATCTGCCGTGGGCGTTGGAAGTTTGACGGGGGCTGCTCCTAGTACGAGAGGACCGGAGTGGACGAACCTCTGGTGTACCGGTTGTCACGCCAGTGGCATCGCCGGGTAGCTAAGTTCGGAAGAGATAACCGCTGAAAGCATCTAAGCGGGAAACTTGCCTGAAGATGAGACTTCCCTGGAGACTTGATCTCCCTGAAGAGCCGTTCGAGACCAGGACGTTGATAGGCTGGGTGTGGAAGTGCAGTAATGCATTAAGCTAACCAGTACTAATTGCTCGTGAGGCTTGACCCTATAACCTTGGTGTATGCCAATGGTCGATCAGAATGTCGCTAACAATGCGATCACTCCCCAACTCTGTAGCAATTGCTTCTTCTAAATTGGATTTCTTGATCGAGTGCTCGTCTCTTGACCGTACTTAACAAGAAATCGACAAGTTATGCCTGACGACCATAGCGAGGTGGTCCCACTCCTTCCCATCCCGAACAGGACAGTGAAACGCCTCCGCGCCGATGATAGTGCGGTTCCCGTGTGAAAGTAGGTCATCGTCAGGCTCCTCCTCTGAAAGGGGCGACTCAACTCTGAGTCGCCCCTTTTGCTTTGCCATCTCTTCTCAAGCCGTGTGAGACCGTCAATGCATGTCGAGTGCGCCTGGATTTCACTCGACTAGCCTTGATCGAGCCGACCTCGGATTTCACGCCGAGTCTTGGTGTCGATTTCGCGCGTGCGGAAATTGGCGAATGAGCTCAGCGCTTGCCGGGCTGAAATAGCGCTACTGCCGAAGCATCGACCCGCTTGGGCAGCAGTTTCTCGGCCAGAAAGGCGTCTGCGATGCGCTGCTGTTCGTCGAGCGAGCCGGGCCGAACTGCCTGCACGTCATAGCTGCGGCGGCCGTTGGCTACCTCGATGGTGTCGGCGTCGAGGCCCCAGGCCGGGCTGAGCAGGGCGGCGGCTTCCTTCGGGTTCTGCTTGGTCCATTGGCCGGTGCGGCGCAGCTCGTCGAACAGCGCTTGCAGCACGTCGCCGTGGGCACGTGCGTAGGGCGTTGATGCGAGGTAGTAGCGCTGATAACTGGCCAGATTGCGGCCATCGGCCAGCACGCGTGCGCCGGCCTGGCGCTGGGCAGCGGCCAGGAACGGATCCCACACCACCCATGCATCGAGCGCGCCGCGTTCGAAAGCCGCGCGGCCATCGGCCGGCGCCAGATAGGCCGGCGTGATGTCGGCAAAGCTAAGCCCCACGCTTTGCAGCGCCGCCAGCAGCAGGTAGTGCGCGCCGGCGGCCTTGGCAAAGCCCACGCGCTTGCCCTTGAGGTCGGCTAGCGTCTGCAGGGGCGAATCGCCCTTGACCAGAATGGCCTGGGCTGCCGGCGAGGCGGTCTCGCGCGCGACGAAGGTGAGATCGGCGCCGGCCGCCTGCGCGAACACCGGCACCGTGTCGGCCACGTCGGCACTGAAATCGACATTGCCGAGATTGAGCGCTTCGAGCAGCGGCAAGCCGCTGGCGAACTCGTGCCAGCTGACGGTCACGCCCAGCGGCGCCAGCAGCGCGTCGAGGCTGCCGCGCGTCTTGATGACGGTGATGAGCGTGGACGACTTCTGATAGCCGATGCGCAGCGTGCCGGTGGCGGCATGGCCGCGCGCGGGAAGTAATGCGCTGCCGGCCAATGCGCCAAGGCTGGCAAGCGCGTGGCGGCGGTCGTGACGGAAGAAGGAGGTCATGCGGATGTGTCCTGTCTGATGATGGGTCGGCCCGAGGCTAGGCAGGCACTGCTTGCTTTCAAACAGCGTGAAAGGCGTTTGAATGTGACCGGAAGTTGTGACTGCAACCCCGCTCCATCGCGCTGTTTGATGACAAACACGCATGACTTGAGCTGATAAACATATTCAAACAGCATCTTCATGCTGTCCGTCGGCCGCACCTATCGTCCTTGCCTTCAACACGAAAGGGCAACGGAGCGACACATGACGGAAAGAAGCATCAGGCTGGGCGCGGTACTGATCGGCGCGGGCACAGCCCCCGAAGCCTGGCGCGCGCCGGACGCGCAGGCCGACGCCAGCATCGACATCGACTGGTATCGCGCCAAGGCGCGGCTGGCCGAGGACGCGAAGTTCGACTTCGTGTTCATCGTCGACAGCACCTTCATCACACCCGACTCGGCGCCGCATTTCCTCAACCGGCTGGAGCCGCTGACGCTGCTGTCGGCGCTGGCCGGCGTTACCTCGCGCATCGGGCTGGTCGGCACGCTCACCACTTCGTACAGCGAGCCGTTCACGGTCGCGCGCCAGTACGCCTCGCTCGATCTCATCAGCCACGGGCGCGCCGGCTGGAACGTGGTGACCACCGGCCTCGAAGGCGCGGCCGGCAACTACGGCCGCGAAGCCCATTTCGACCACGGCGAGCGCTACCGGCGCGCGCACGAGCATCTGCAAGTCGTGCGCGGCCTCTGGGACTCCTACGAGGACGACGCCTTCCCGCGCGACAAGGCCAGCGGCCAGTTCCTCGACCGCGACCGGCTGCATGCGCTCAACCATCGCGGCGAGTTCTTCTCAGTGACCGGGCCGCTCAACATCTCGCGCTCGGCCCAGGGCCAGCCGGTGATCTTCCAGGCCGGCGGCTCGGAATCGGGGCGCGATCTGGCAGCGCGCACCGCCGATGCGATCTTCACGATGTCCGAGGACTTCGAGGAGGCGCACGTCTTCCGCGCCGACATTCGCCGTCGCGCCGCCGAGGCCGGCCGCGATCCCGATTCGATTCTCGTGTTCCCCGGCATCCGGCCGCTGCTGCGCGCGACCGACGCCGAAGCCGAGGCCGAATACCGCCGGCGTGCCGACGCGGTGAGCCTGGACCATGCGCTGGTGCAGCTCGGCCGGCCGTTCGGCTATTACGACTTCAGCCGCCACGATCTCGACGCGCCTTTCCCCGAGCTGGGCGACGCCGGCGCCAACGCCTATCGCAGCCACAGCGAGCGCATCAAGCGGCTGGCGCGCGACGAGGGCCTGACGCTGCGCCAGACCGCGTTGCGCCTGGCCACGCCGCGCAGCCCCTTCCTCGGCGCGCCGGCCACCGTGGCCGACACGGTCGAGCGCTGGTTCCGCGACGGCGCCGCCGACGGCTTCATCGTGGGCGTCGATCAGTCGAGCGATCTCGACCAGTTCGCGGCCCAGGTCGTGCCGCTGCTTCAGGCGCGCGGCCTGTTCCGGCGCGAATACGAAGACACGACGCTGCGCGGCAACCTCGGCCTCGCGATTCCGGTCAACCGCCACACAGCGGCCCGGCGCGCGGCGGCCGAGGCGCTGGCCGGCGCGGCCGACGCCACCGCCTCCGCCAATGCAGCGGCCACCGTCGCCGAACCGGGAGTCGCGGCATGACGGCTGTCGCGCTCCGCCTGCGCCCGCTCGCGCTTGCTCTCGCCGCGCTGCCCGTGCTGGCCCAGGCCGCTGCGCCAACCCAGGTGCAGGACGTGGTCGTCACCACCGGCTTTCGCGGCGGCCAGATCGCCGTTGCCGACAGCCCCTCGCCGATCGACGTGATCGACGCCGAGCAGCTGCAACTCACCGGCAAGGCCAGCCTGCGCGAGATTCTCGGCACGCTGGTGCCGTCGTTCACGGCGGCGGCCCAGCCCGGCGGCGGCACCTCGGCCAGCATCCGGCCCACGCGCATCCGCGGCCTGAGCGGCGATGCGCTGCTGGTGCTCATCAACGGCAAGCGGCGCCACGGCACGGCCGTGTACAACAACTTCGGCACCGGCAGCACGCCGGTCGATCTCGACCTCATCCCGATCTCGGCCATCGAGCGCATCGAGGTGCTGCGCGACGGCGCGGCGGCCCAGTACGGCTCGGATGCCATCGCCGGCGTGCTCAACATCATCCTCAAGCGCAACGACAGCGGCGGCACTGCGTCCGTCACCGCCGGCCGGCAGGAAGACAGCCCCGGCGACCTGTTCCAGACCAGCATCAACAAGGGCTTCGCGCTCGGCGAGGACGGCGGCTTTGCCAGCCTGTCCTTCGACACGCGCTCGCAGGGCCCGTCCTACGCGGCCGGCGATGCCCAGGGCAGCTTCTACTACCCGCTGCTCAACGGTCAGCCCGTGGCCTACGGCACGCCCGGCGCCACGCCCGACCCGCGCGACGCCACCGTCGACCGCTTGCTGCAAAAGGGCTACGGCCGCTCCAACCGCGACCGCGTGCTCAACTTTGCTTACAACGCCGAGCTGCCGCTGTCGGCCGACCTGTCGCTGTACTCGTTTGCCACCTACAGCCATCGCAGCATTGTCGACACGCGCGGCACCTTCCGGCCCAACAGCGTCAGCTCGCTGCCCGAAGTCTTCCCCGACGGCTTCGCGGCCCAGCGCCTCATCAGCGAGCCCGACTACCAGCTCACGCTCGGCGGCAAGGGCCTGCTGGCCAGCTGGAACTGGGACCTGAGCAGCACCTACGGCCGCGACGCGGTGCGCCTCGGCGCGCAGAACACGCTCAACGCCTCGATCGGCCCGACCAGCCCCACGCGCTTCTACCTCGGCTCCATGCGCTTCCAGCAATGGACCAACAACCTCGACCTGACGCGCGCCTTCAACCTCGGCCTGCCCAACCCGGTGCAGGTGTCGGTCGGCGCCGAGCACCGCTGGGAACTGTGGGCCGAAGGCGCCGGCGAGCCCGACTCGTGGCGCGACGGCGGCTATGTGATTCCGTCGGGCCCGCGCGCCGGCCAGCGCCCGCCGGCCGGGCTGCAAAGCTTTGTCGGCAACCGCCCTGGCGATGCCAGCACCGTCACGCGCAACAGCGTCGCGGCCTATGTGGACCTGGGCACCAAGTTCACCGAACGCTGGACCGCAAGCCTGGCCGGCCGCGCCGAGCATTACGACGACAGCTCGGGCAACACCGTGGCCGGCAAGCTGTCCACCCGCTATGAGCTGACGCCGGGCTTTGCGCTGCGCGGCACGGTCAACAACGGCTTTCGCGCGCCGTCGCTGGCGCAGCAGGCGTTCTCGGTCACGCAGCAGACCTCGATCCGCCTGCCGGACGGCAGTACCCAGAACCTGCTGGCGCAATACCTGCCGTCGTCGAGCGCGCTGGCGCAGGCGCTCGGCGCCAAGCCGCTCAAGCCCGAGAAGTCGCTCAACTTCAGCGTCGGCGCCACCTGGGAGCCGGTCAAGACCGCGCGCGTCACGCTCGACGCCTACGAAATCCTGGTCGACGACCTGATCGTGAAGGGCGAGAACCTGGTCGACGGCGCCGGCTCCACGCTCGTGCGCGACCGGCTCGCCTCGCTCGGCTACAGCAATCTCTACGCCGCGCAATACAACGCCAACGCCGCCGACGTGAAGGTGCGCGGCGTCGATCTGGCATCGGAGCTGACCCAGGACCTGGGCAGCTACGGGCTGGTCCGCTGGTCGGCGCAGTACAGCTACAACCGGCTCAACATCCGCCGCATCAAGGACAACCCGGCCGAGCTGGGTTTTCTGGGCTCGCGCTATGTGGTGTTCGGCCGCCAGGCCCAGCTCACGCTCACCGAGTCGGCGCCGCGCGACAAGCTGCTGCTCGGCAGCAACTGGTCGCAGGGGCCGTTCGGCGTGAACCTGCGGCTCACGCGCTTTGGCAAGTATCTGGAGCCGGGCACGACCGTCGCGCTGGACCGCCGCTTCAGCGCCAAGTGGATTACCGATACCGACCTGTCGTGGCGCATGACGAAGACGCTCACGGCCGCGATCGGCGCCAACAACCTGTTCGGCATCCGGCCCGACCGCCAGCCGGTCTCGGCTACGCAGACCGGCCTGGGCAGCGCGCTGCCGACGCTTGCAGACGCGAGCAACAACTACGGCAGCTACAGCCCGTTCGGCCTCAACGGCGGCTTCTATTACGGCCGCCTGAGCTACGACTTCTGAGCCCCATCCACGAGGAGACCCGCGCATGTCCACCGTCATCGCCCCCGTCAATGCCGTCGCGCAGCTGGTCGTGCGCCCGCTCGAACCCACCATCGGCGCAGAGCTCTCGGGCATCGACCTGCGCCAGCCGCTCGGCACCGCGCTGCGCGACGAGATCAAGGCGCTGCTGCTCAGGCACCGCGTGCTGTTCTTCCGCGACCAGCCCATCGACAGCGAGCAGCAGATCGCCTTCGCGCGCCAGTTCGGCAAGGTCTACGAGCATCCGACCACCAGCCGCGTGCGCGCCGGCGTGCCCGACTCGCACCGCATTTCGGCGGTGGAGGCGCGCCAGCTCTACAACCCCACGTCGGGCCGCTGGCATACCGACACCAGCTGGCTGGTGCGCCCGACCTGGGGCGCGATCCTGCGCGACATCGATCTGCCGCCCACCGGCGGCGACACGATCTGGGCCGACGGCCATGCCGTGTACGAGGCGCTGCCCGAGGCGCTGAAGCAGAAGATCGACGGCCTCTACGTCACGCACGACTTCCAGAGCTCGCTCAAGCGCGCCGGCATCGATTACCCGATCGTCGCCCATCCGCTGGTCAAGACCCATCCCGAGACCGGCGAGAAGATCGTCTGGGCCAACTGGTCGATGGCGCCGTGGGTGGTGGGCTGGGACCGTGCCGACAGCAAGGCGCTGCTCGACGAACTGCTCGGCTACTACGCCCGGCCCGAGTTCCAGGTGCGCTTCAAGTGGACACCGCATTCGGTCGTGTTCTGGGACAACCGCGCCGGCCTGCACTACCCGGTGACCAACTACGGCGACTACCCGCGCGAGCTGGAACGCGTGCTCATCGAAGACCACGAGGCGCTGCCGCACTGAGCGGCGACGGAGGATGCCCATGCCCGAAGAATCCCTGCACCAGCTGTTCCGCGAGCTGCACGCCCACCGCGTGAAGACCATGGACCCGGCCGCGCTGGCCATCAACATCAACCAGCGCGCCACCCTCGTGCGCGACGCCAATTACGCCGGCTTCGTGAAGGCCGGCGACGTGCTCGACGACTTCCGCCTGCACGAGGTGGACGGCAGCCTGCTCTCGCTCGACGTGCTGCTGGCGCACGGACCGGTGGTGCTGGTGTTCTTCCGCTTCGAGGGCTGCCCGGCCTGCAACCTGGCCTTGCCCTACTACCAGCGCAATCTGCTCGGCCCCGCGCGCGAGCTGGGTGCGACGCTGGTGGCGGTGAGTCCGCAGGTGCCCGACAAGCTCGGCGCGATCAAGCGGCGGCATGACCTCGGCTTCTTCGTGGCGAGCGATGCGGGCAATGCGCTCGCGCGGCGGCTCGGCATCGTCTACGAGTTCGATCAGCCGTCGAAGGACGCGGCAATTGCGCGCGGCACGCCGATCGGCGAGGTGACAGGTACCGGCACCTGGGAATTGCCGATGCCGACGGTAGTGGTCATCGGAGCAGGGCGGCGGGTGGTGTTCGCCGATGTGCATCCGGATTGGCTGCTGCGGACGGAGGCGGGGGCGGTGGTTGCGGCGTTGGAGTCGTTGCGGGTGGAGGTGCAGGAGTGATTCGCTGCACTTGCGTCGCATTGGCGCGCGATGCGGCTATTGGCATGCGGGAATGGCTGGCGCCGGTTGTGAACCGTATCCCGTGCAAGTTTTCAATTCCAGGCTAATCGTCTTGTCTTGATTCCAAAGCAATCAGGAAACGGACGCTGTGGATGAAGCCAATGAAAATCAGAACAATTCGGCCTGAATCCAAAATGAACCAACGGTGTACCAGGGCGATTGTTTCGGCGTCCGTTGCCGCCAGCCTTCCGCGGTGAATTTCCCAGAGCTGAGCTATCATTGGCCAGAATACAGTTGGCGTAAATATCCAAATGACAATGAGGCTTGCAAACGAAGCCAGAATGATTTTTCGAGCTGGACTCCGCCATGCGAGCAACAAGGCGCCGATGTTGGCCAGCAAAAGAAGTGCGCTAAGCGGCTGAAAGAAATTGCCCGGATCAATCGGGTAATCTTTCCCGTAAGGCAAGTGCTGAAACGACGCTGGTGGCGAGGCGCCCCAGGCCGTCGCAAGCACCAGGAGGTCGAATATCTTCGCTCCCAGCGCAATTGCCCAGGCCGATACGAGAATCCAGGCAAGCCCAAACAGTGATTTGCTGGCAGAGAAATGCTTCATGTTCCACCAAGGAAATGGAGGGTTGCGTCATGACTGCCATCCACGAGCGCCAGGGTGGGCCTTGCGATGCTGCTCGACACGGCAATTCCGCATTTCGAGCCTGAAGCAGGGCAAGTCGTTTCGACATCCCGTTTCGACATCACCCGCATGCCGAATGACGCGACTCTGCAAACGATGGCGCTTACTGATGATTCTGCGCGGTCGGTTCATAACATTGCGGATCGTCCGCTTTCAAGTCGGCGAGCTGGGTCTGGATTGACTTGATCTTCTGTTCATTGGTTTGGCGAAATACTGCAAGCACGTTGTTCGTGCTTTCGATGATGGGCCCCGATGCCTGAAACTGCTTTATTGCATTCTGTGTTGGGCTCACAAGATTTGCCTGAGCCTCGCCAAGCTGGTTTTTCAGGGCATTGATGCGGTCTTGGGCTTCCGTGGCTTTGCGCAATTCTTCCTGAGCCCAAGCCTTCTCTGAATTTTCAACGACGGCTACCAGGTAGCCGAATACCCGAACACGATAATCCAGGCAAAGCTGTCTTCCCAGCGCCATGTCGACATACTTTGTTCGCAGTTCTCGCAGTCTTGCGGCATTGATGTCCCGTCTTTCTCGTTCGTCCTGCGCCAATTTTTCTTCCCTTGCCTGTGACGCAACCGCCAGTCGCAATTTCTGGTCTTCATGATTGGCATTTACCTTGATCTGCTCCGTAGTGCAGTTGGTAATCATGGTTGCGATTGATACTCCGGCCGTTATAAGCCCGGGGATTACAGTCCCCAATCCGGCAATTCTAAGCAGGCTCTTCCAGGAGAAAATGCTTTCGGTCTGCGTTGGCGGTGGGGCTTCAGATGGCCGAGCCGGCGAGCCCGTTGATGCGTCGCCCGAAACTTCGGTTTTTGAATTCGGCGGCATCTCTGTTGAAGATGGAACGGATTCGTTCGCTTGAGGCTGGAATGGTGTCGGTGCCATGATGAATTCCTCCAAATTGCCAGCAATGGGGATTCTGGAACCGTTGTGCTTTTGACATTCATGCCGCCCCGATATGCGTGCGGCGTCGCGACATCCAGGGGGCAATCCGAGGCACAACTCGATGATTCATTCAGCTGGCCCATGATCGGAATGCCCCGCAGTGCGAGCAAGGACAGGCCAGCGATTGAAATGCCGGAGCGATGGCTATTACTCCATCCTGACCCGCCCGACCATCGCTGGTAACACAAGGTACTGAATCGCTCGCAACAACCGCAGCTCGCCCCCGGCTACTGCTGCGCCTCCGGCGGCAGCGCCGGCCAGCGCGCGTGCCCGTCGGCTGGCGCCAGCGTGAAATCGCTGCGGGTGCTCAGGCGGTCCTGGGCCGGCGTGAGTTGGGGATTTGCATGGCAATTCCTGCAAGCGCAGGAACGGTGGGGCACATGGCTCAAGCCGGTTCCTGCGCCCGCAGGAATTTCACTCCGCCTGCGGCACCGTCAGTCCCAGCGTCTCGCGCAACGTGCTCCCCGCATACGCACTCCGAAACACCCCGCGCGCCTGCAACTCCGGCACCACCTTGTCGAGAAAGTCGCGCGCCCCGTCCGGCATGAAGGGCGGCAGCACCACAAACCCGTCGGCCGCCCGCTCGCGATACCAGCGCGCGAGCACGTCCGCCACCTGATCGGCGCTGCCTACCGGCGCCAGGAAGGACAGGCTCTCGCCATACCACTTGCCCAGCTGGGCAAAGGTCAGCCCTTCGGCGATGGCCTTGCGCACCACCGCCTCGAAGCGGCCCTTGCTGCCGGTGATGCGGTCGGTGAAGTCGAACACCTTGCTGTCGGGGTCGTAGGCGCCCAGGTCGTGATTCATGCTGGCCGACATGAAGCTCAGGCCCGCGCGCGGCAGCACCAGCGCGCGCAGCTCGCGGTCCAGCTCGCGCGCCTCGCGCTCGGTGGCGCCGATCACCGGGACGATGCCCGGCAGGATGCGCACCTGCTCCGGGCTGCGGCCCAGCGCCGCGACCTCGGCCTTGAAGCTGCGGTAGAAGTCGCGTGCCTTCGCCTCGTCGGGCTGCACGCTGAAGATGACCTCGGCCCTGGCGGCCGCCACGCGCCGGAAGTCGTCCGACACGCCGGCCTGGATCAGCACCGGCCGGCCCTGGGGCGGGCGCGGCAGGTTGATCGGCCCCTTCACCCGGAAGAACTCGCCCGCATGGTCGATGGCGCGCAACCGGCTCGCATCGCCGTAAACGCCGCTCGCCTTGTCGGCAATCTCCCAGCCGGGCAGCCAGCTGTCCCACAGCGCCTGCACCACCTCGATGAACTCGGCCGCGCGGCGGTAGCGCTCGCCGTGCTCCAGGTGCTGCGCGAGGCCATGATTGCGCGCCTCGCCGTCGCTGACCGAGGTGACCACGTTCCAGCCGGCGCGCCCGCCGCTCAGATGGTCGAGGCTCGCGAGCATGCGGGCCACGGTGTAGGGCTGGCTGTAGCTCGACGACACCGTGCCGGCCAGCCCGATGCGCGTGGTGACGCCGGCCAGCGCCGCCAGCGCGGTGAGCGGCTCGGCATGGCCGCCGATGGCGCGCGTCTCCACGGTCGACGCAAAGCTGCCGCCGTGGATGTCGTCGAGCGCGAGCTTGTCGGCGATGAACAGCGTGTCGATGCAAGCGCTTTCGGCATGCAGCGCCAGCGCGCGCAGCGCGGCCAGATCGGGCGGTTGCGGCGCGGCCGCGCGCGGATGGCGCCAGCCGCCCAGATGCGTGCCGGCGTCGGACACGAACAGCGCCAGATTCATCGACGACATGCGCGCCTCAGCCGGCGCTGGCGGCGGTTTCGGCCGCGGCCTGCACAAAGCGGTTGGCCGGGCGCGGCAGGCCCAGATGACCGCGCAGCGTGTCGGCCGCGTAGTCGGTCTTGAACAGGCCGCGCTCGCGCAGGATCGGCAGCACCAGCTCGACGAAGCTTTCCAGCTCGCCCGGCAGCGACGCAAAGAACACGAAGCCGTCGGCCGCGCGGCCGTCGAACCAGCGCTGGATGCTGTCGGCCACCTTGGTCGGCGTGCCGACGAATTCGCGGCCCGGCGCCAGCACCCGCAGCGCGGCTTCGCGCAGCGTCAGGTTCTCGTCGCGCACCCAGCGCAGGATGCGGTCGGACTGGCTCTGGTTGCTCTGCTTGCCCAGCGCCACCACCGCGTCGACCGGGAAGGGCGCATCGAGCGGGTACTGACCAAAGTCGTGATCGTCGAAGGAGCGCGCCAGCGCCGGCAGCGCATCCTCGATGCGGATCAGCGCCAGCACCTCGTCGAACTTGCGCTCGGCCTCGGCCTCGTCGCGGCCCACGATCACGCGCAGCGCCGGCAGCACCGCGAGCTGGTCGGCATCGCGGCCAAAGCCGGCGGCGCGCCGCTTGACGTCGGCGTAGTAGGCCGCCTGTTCCTCGAATGCGCCGCCGCCGGCAAAGATCGCGTCCGCATGCTTCGACGCGAAATTGCGGCCGTCCTCCGACGCGCCGGCCTGGAAGATCACCGGATGGCCCTGCGGCGCGCGGCGGATGTTGAGCGGCCCCTTCACCGAGAAATGCGGCCCCTTGTGATTGAGCGTGTGCAGCTTGGCCGGATCGAAGAAGCGGCCGGTCTGGCGGTCGGCGATGACCGCGTCGTCCTCCCACGAGTCCCACAGGCCGCGCACCGTGTCGAGATGCTCGGCCGCGATGCCGTAGCGCACGTCATGCGCCGGATGCTCGGGCTTGCCGTAGTTGTCGGCGCTGCCCGACAGCCAGGACGTGACCACATTCCAGCCCGCGCGGCCCTTGCTGATGTGGTCGAGCGAGGCGAACTGGCGCGCCACGGTGTAGGGCTCGCTGTAGCTCACGGTCACGGTGCCGACCAGGCCGATGCGGCTGGTGACGGTGGCCAGCGCCGACAGGATGGTCAGCGGCTCGAAGCGCGTGAGGTAGTGCGGGCTGGAGCGCTCGTTGATGCTCACGCTGTCGGCCACGAACAGAAAGTCGAACTTCGCGGCCTCGGCCAGCTGGGCCTGGTAGCGGTAGAAATCGATGTCGGTGCTGGCCAGCGGATTGGCCTGCGGATGGCGCCAGTCGCTCCAGCCGGCGCCGACGCCGTGGAGGATGAAGCCGAGCTTGAGTTGGCGGGGAGCGGTCATGAAAGCCTCGCGAATGAGTGCGGACGGGCGGCGCCGCAGCGCCGTGCAGAGAACGACCGACGCATTCTGGGATGGGCTTTACATGCGCGTTATAGATGATTTGCAAATGCAAAGATGCAATCAGCGCATTTTATGAGCGGCCGGACATGATCCGGATGCTTGACGCGGACGCCGGCGGGCGGGCCGTGCCGGGTGCCTGTGGCGCGCCGGCCGCAGTGGCTGCCGGCCTGCCGGGCGGCGCTGATGCATTTGCGGCGTGCAACCTCGACCATTTCGCGCCAGGCTGCGGCAATTCGCGCAAGCGCCATTGGGATTGAAGCAATCCCAATGGCTGGACATATCGAATAAATAGGGGCTGCGGTTATTCCCTGACCTGCACCACGACCTTGCCTTTGGCGCGTCCCTGATCCAGGTATTCGAGTGCTTCCTTGGCTTTCTCGAACGGAAACACCTTGTCGATCACCGGTCGAATGCATTCCGATTCGAGGAGTTTGCCGATTTCGGCGAGCTGGTCGCCATCGGGATGCACGAACAGGAACGAGTAGTTGACTTCCCGTTTCTCTGCGAGGCGCATGATTTTCCGGCTCATCATGCCGAACACGAAAGCAAGAAAGACGTTCAATCGCCGCAGGCGGGCAAATGCAGCATCCAGTGGACCGACGAGAGAAACGATCTTGCCTCCGGGTTTGAGGATATCGATGGATTTCTCGACCACGTCGCCCCGCAGCGTGCCCAGCACCACGTCATAACCCCGCAGCACCTGCTCGAATTCCTGCTTTCGGTAATCGACGACTTCGTCCGCGCCCAGCCGGGTTACCAGCGGGACATTGTCCGTGCTGGTGGTCGTCCCCACCCGGGCTCCAAAGTGCCTTGCCAGCTGGATCGCAAATGTGCCGATGCCGCCGGCACCGGCGGGAATGAAGACTTTCTGACCGGCGCGGATATCGGCCCGGTTCTTCAGGGCTTGCCATGAGGTCAGCCCGACCATCGGAATGGATGCCGCCTGCACGAAGTCGAGATTGGCCGGCTTGAGCGCGGCGACGCTTTCCGGCACCGCCGCGAATTCCGCCAGTGAACCCCGATCCAGATCGAAAAGGCTGGCAAAGATTGCGTCGCCCGGCTTGAAACGCGTGACACGGCTGCCGACCTCGGTCACCACGCCGGCAATATCGCTGCCGAGCGTGGCCGGCAACCGGAATTTGAGGATCGGCTTGAATGTTCCCTTGGGAATCATGTTGTCGATCGGATTGAGTCCCGCCGCGTGGACCCGGACCAGCAATTCATTGGGCTTTATCGCGGGGAGGGGAACATCGGCAAATCCGATATCGGGCGATTTGCCATAACGTCTCAAGGTGAGTGCTTTCATGTTGTTCTCGATTCCCTCCGGGGCGACATTCAGGTCAGTCACCGCGTGCAAGCCGCCGATGGCGACGGCGATATCTCACAAAGCAATTCGGTCGCAGGGCGCGACGACCTTGGGCGGTTGCAGGAATGCCGTCAGGCCCTGAAACCACATCACTTCCTGGAAATTGCCGCTGATCGTCAGTTCCTTGTTGCCGAGTCCCCTCAGGAAAGCGGCCTGGCTTTCCCCGGCGGTCAGGATTGCGAATCCTTTCGCGGCATTGCTGAAGCTCAGGGTGAACTCGGGATGCGCCGTCAGTCCGGCAAACGAACGGATCGCGCCGTCGCGGATGACGTAATGGCGACCGGCGCCGGACACCGTGCGGATCTGGAACACCAGAATCTTTCCCTCGACATAGCGCGCGCAGTCGGGGTTGTGCGTGATCTGCCGTTGAAGGAGTCGGGCGAATGCCCACAGCAGCAACTTGAACTTGAGCATCGCAAGGGTCTCTGGATCGGGGAATTGCGGGAGCGATGACTGCCGTGTGGCCGTCACTCGCCAAGAAAGTGCGTGACGTGATGCAGGAAGCGCTGCGGGCACTGGAACTGCGCGGCGTGACCGCAATCCGGGTAGAGGAACAACTGGGCGTTCGGCAGGTTGCGGGCCATGTAGAACGAGTTGACGGTCGGGATCATCACGTCGTTCACGCCGTTGAGAATGAAGGTGGGCTGCCGGATGCCGCGCAGGTAGGCAAAGGGATCGTCCTCCGACAGCCTGGGCAGATAGAACATGTTGGCTTCGATCTGCGCGTTGGCGACCTCCGGCGACGAGGGCGGGTCCTGGTCGATGCGCCGATGACGGCGTTGCCAGAATTCGCGCGCTGCCTGCTCGGCTTGCGCCGACCGACCGAAGAACAGGTACCGGAAGTCCTCGAAGACCGGAACGGGCCGTGGCGCCGTGGTCAGCACTTGCGGTTCCATGTCGGGATTGCCGCCGCGCGGGCCGGTGCCCAGCAGCATCAGCTTGCGCACCAGCCCGGGATGGCGCCATGTCAGGTCCAGTGCCTGGAAGCCGCCGAGCGAAAAGCCCAGGGCGTCGATCTGCGCCAAGCCCAGTGCACGCACGGCTGCCGCCGCGTCATCTGCCATGTCCTCGATGCGGGTGCGGGGCGTACCGCCGGAAGACGCGACGCCACGGCCGTTGAAGAGGATGACTTCGCGGTCTGCGGCCAGACCGTCCGTCATCAGCGGGTCCCAGTGGTCCATGCCGCCGCGAAAGTGCTGCAGGAACAGCAGGGGCGGTTGCGAGGTGCCGGTATTGCCCCAGCGGCGGTAGGCGAATCGAGCGCCATCGACCTCCACGAACCGGGTCGGCGCGGTCAGATGCGTGTGAGACATCGATCGGGTTGTCCTTGAATGAGCGGGCTCGGAAATCCGGCGCGTTCAGGACTGCGCCCGATAGCGCTCGGCCGCGTGGGCTTGCCGGATGTCGGCGAGCAGCGCCTGACGCGTCTGGTCCAGGGCATCCCAGCGCTCCGCCACATGCAGCGGCGGGATCGTGACCAGCTCGCGGCGGTCGAAGCCGACCAGGGCCGCATCGACCAGCTCGCCGACCTCCATCACCTCAGAGAGCGTGTTGACGTCGATGCCGGCGCGGCCCCAGATCTCCGTGCGGGTCGCCGCCGGCAGCACGGCCTGCACATGGACGCCCTTGGGCGCCAGTTCCAGGTTCAGGCCCTGGGACAGGAACAGCACGAAGGCCTTGGTGGCGCCGTAGATCGACATGCCGAACTCGGGCGCGAAGCCCACCACCGAGCCGACGTTGACGATTGCACCGCTGCCGGATTGCGCGAAGCGGGGCGCCACGGCGGCGGCCAACCGGGTGAGCGCCGTGACGTTGAGGCTGAGCAACTGGTCGATGCCCGGCGCGGACTGCTGCAGGAACCCGCCCGACTGCGCGATGCCGGCGTTGTTGATCAGGATGCCGATGCGGGCGTCGTCGCGCAGGCGTGCCTCGACGGCCGCGAGGTCGGCCGGCTCGGTGAGATCGGCTTGCAGCACATCGACGGCGACCTTGGCTTCATCGCGCAGGCGCGTTGCCAGTGCATCCAGTCGTGCCTTGTCGCGCGCGACCAGTACCAGGTCGTGACCCCGGCGGGCGAAGCGCTCGGCATAGGTGGCGCCGATGCCGCTGGAGGCGCCGGTGATGAGGACGGTGGGCTGGGTGCTCATGGTTTCTCTCTTTGCAGGTTGCTGGTGGCTTCGGTCGGGACGTGGCGTTGGAACGGAAGCAATGATTACGATCATAATCTAAAAAGTCAAGCTTTTGATGATGATCGTCATGAATGTATAGTCGGGCCTTCATGCAGGCATCAACTCAGGTGGTCGATCAATGAAGGTGACCCAGGCGCAGGCGCAGGCCAACCGGGCGCACGTTGTCGAAACGGCGTCCCGGCTGTTTCGTGAGCGCGGATATGACGGCGTCGGCGTTGCCGATCTGATGGCGGCCGCCGGCTTCACTCACGGCGGTTTCTACAAGCACTTCCGCTCCAAGGCCGACCTGATGGCGGAATCGGCGGCCTGCGGCATGGCACGGACAGCGGCGCTGACCGCCGGTGCCGACCTGTCGGACTTCGTGCGGGCCTACCTGTCGCGGGAACACCGCGACACCCGCGCGACCGGCTGCACGATGGCGGCACTCAGCGGCGATGCGGTACGTCAACCGGAATCGGTCCGGGCCGCGTTTGCAGCCGGGATCGAGAGCCTGCTGGCCGTGCTGAGCCGTGAAGACCTGTCGTCGGGCGATGCCGATCCGGCCAGGACGCGAGCCAGGTACCTCGACCTGATGGCGCATGCGGTTGGTGCCATCGTCATGTCCCGGGCCTGCCCGGACGATTCACCGCTGGCCGACGAAATCCTGGCCGCCTGTCGCGACGAAATCCTGGCGTCGCTGGATTCGTCCGCAGCGGCGGGCACGTCGCCCGAGAGTTCGGCGCGGGCCTCGGCGCCATGAGGTAGCCGTCGCGGGTCTTGGTGTCGGCGCCGGGCAGCTTTGCGCGGCTTGACGATGGCGACCGGACCTCGCATCGCTTCCGGGATCCGGCCGCCGGGTCGGTCAGCAGGCAAAGGCTTGCAACGGCAGCCGCAGCACCGCCGGCGGCCAGGCCTGGCTCAGCTGGCCGGCCGGCAGCCGGGCATCGACCAGGAAGGTCGGCAGGCCGAGCGCGCGCGCCGGCGCGATGTCCTGCTCCGGGCTGTCGCCGACCATCAGCGTGCGGCGCGGCGAGCTGCCCAGCCGCGCCAGCGCATGCAGAAAGAAGCCCGGCGCCGGCTTGGCGCAGCCGGCGCTCTCGGGCGTGACCACCGCCACGAAATGCCGCTCCAGCCCGAGCGCGCGCAGCTTGCGCAGCACCAGGCCGCGCTCGCCGTTGGACAGGACGGCCTTGGGCACGCTGCGGGTGCGCGCGAGGAATTCGGCCGCGCCCGGCAGCAGCGCCCAGTGGCGCTCATAGGCCGCGAGATAGCGCGCGAACTGCGCATCGGTCGGGCCGGGCACCCGGTCGGGCCGGCGCGGTGTGCGCGGCCGGTCGGCCCGCAGCGCCTGCAATGCAAGGCGCTGGGCGCGCCGGTCGTCGAGCAGGGTGTCGTCGAGGTCGACCAGGATGGCTGAGTGCATGTTCGGCGCGGGCGTGGATGGGGCGTGGATTGTCGGCAGCGGCCCCGGGCCGGCGAACGCATGCTTTCGTCCATGCATATGGCCGCCCGCTGTGAGGCCGCCGCCTCAGCGCAGATTGGCCGCCAGAAAACCCTCGATCGCGGTGAGCAGCACCCGCCGGTCGGCCTCGCGCTGAAAGAAGTGATCGGCGCCGTCGAGCAGCAGCGTCTGCACCGGCTTTTGCGCGCGTTCCAGCGCGGCGTTCATCGCCTCGGCATGGCGCACCGGCACCACCGTGTCCTGCTTGCCGTGCAATAGCAGCACCGGCACCTGGATGCGCGCCGCCTGCCGCACCGGCGAGGTCGGGTCGAGCGCGCGCCGGTCGCCGATCTGCGGCAGGTTGAGGTCGCCGAACACGTAATCGGCCTGGTCGTCGAGCAGCTGGCGCAGATCGGTGACCGGCGCGATGGCGACGGCGCAGCGGTAGAGCGCCGGCTCCTTCACCGCGCCCATCAGCGCCGCATAGCCGCCATAGCTGCCGCCGACGATGGCGATGCGCGCCGGATCGGCCAGCTTCTGCTCGATGAGCCAGCGCGTGCCATCGGTCAGGTCGTCCTGCATCGCCAGCCCCCATTGGCGATAGCCGGCCACCAGAAAGTCGCGGCCATAGCCGGTCGAGCCGCGGAACTGCGGTTGCAGCACGCCATAGCCGCGACTGGCCAGGAACTGCACCCAGTAGTCGAAGCCCGGCACGTCATGCGCCGACGGGCCGCCGTGCGGCAGCACCACGAAGGGAATCGGCCCGTCGCCGACCTGACGGCCGACCGGCAGCGTGATCAGCGCCGGAATCGTCAGCCCGTCGCGCGCCGGATAGTCGAGCACCAGCGTCGGCGCGATGCGCTCGGGCGCAAGGCCGGGCTGGGTCTCGACCACCGGATCGAGCACCGGCTTGCCGTCCTCGCGCGACAGCAGCCAGTAGCCGAGCGGCTGGTTGCCGCGCCGATCCGCCACTAGCGTGCGCTGGCCGGTGGTGCTGCGGTCGACGATGGAATGGCGGCTGCCGCGCAACGCGCCATCGAGCAGCCGGGCGTCGGCGGCCCAGGCCGCGTCGAGCCAGAGCGTGGCGCCGCTGCCTTCGGCGCCGACCAGCCGGCCGGCGCGCAGCAGCGGTCGCACATCGTCCTCGCGGTCCGCGGCCACGGTGCGCAGCACGCGATGCGCGGCGAGGTCGTATTCGACGATGGCGTCGCGGCCGCTGTCGCGGTTGGTCAGCACATGGATGCGGTCGGGCGCGCCGTCGATGAAGGCCAGCGGCTCGAAGTTCTGGCCGGCATTCAGCGGCAGCGTCTCGACGGTTTCCCAGAGCGCATCGGGGCCGGCGCGCGTCAGCAGGCTGACGCTGCGGCCGCGCTGATAGGCCCAGCCGAGCCGGATGCTGCCGTCGCGCGCCGCGATCCAGTGGTTGATGAGGCCGTGGCTGCGCTGGACCGTGCGGGTGCTGCCGTCGCGCACGTCGACCAGCACGGCTTCGGGATGCTCGATGCGCTGCTGGATCGTGGCGCCCGACAGCGCGGCGCGCGAACTGCGCTCGATGGTCGGCAGTTCGAGCAGCAGATGGTCGGGATCGTCGGGCAGGAAGCTGAGCACGCGGTCCTGGAACTGCGGCTCCCAGTCGCCGCGGTCGGAATGGACCAGCTCGCGCACCGCGCCGCTGGCCGCATCGATGGCGACCAGCCGGGTGTCGGCGGTGCGCATGAGCGGGCCGCGCTGCGTGACCACGCGCACCGAGGCGATCAGCAGGGTCGGCGTCTTCCACTCGACCCAGGCCGGCTCGCCGACGCCGGTGGGGATGATGCGCGGCGGCTCCTGGCCGTCGAGGTCCCAGATCGCGAAGGCGCGCCGGCCGTCGGCGCCGGTGATGGCGGCGAAGCGCCGGCCGTCGGGCGCGAGCCGGCCGCCGGCGGCGACGGGCAGGGCGGCATAGGTCTCGACCGGCACCTGGGCGGCGCGCGGCAGGTCGGCGGCGCGGGCGGCTGGGGTGAAGGCGCCGGCGACGAACGCGAGGCCGGCGGCGGCGAGCAGGAGGGTTGCAAGCCTGTGCAAGGTGGAGGTGGGGAAGACGGGCATCTGCGGAGGGAGGCGGTGCGGCGGGGTGGCGCGTGCTGCGCGCCGGTTGCCGCGCCTGGAGCGGGCGGGCTGCGGATGAATCAAGTTCCGGGCCCGGCGGATGGGCGGCGCTTGGGCGGGAATGGGGCAGGCGGGGCGGTTGAGGTGCGGGGATTGCAGCAGGTGTTGCGGCGGGTTGGGCAGGCGTGAGCGGGTCTGCGCTGTCGAGGGCGAGGGGCGGCCGGTTTCATCTCGACGCGAGGATCGGACTGCCCTCGTCGTGCAGCATGCGGCCCGATTTCTTGAGTTCTCCAAAACCCTTGGTCCCGCAACCTGCACTCTCGGAGCACCCGTCATGGCCCTGTTCGTCGCAACCACTGGAAACGACAGCTTCACTGGAACGACGGCCGACGACGATGCGGTGAGCTATGCGGGCGCGCCGGCGGGTGTGAGCGTGGACCTCTCGCGCAGCACCGCGCAATCGACCGGCGGCTCGGGCACCGATCTGCTGCTCGCCATCGACGCCCTGACCGGCTCGGCCTTCGGCGATGCGCTGACCGGGAATGGCGGCGCCAATCGGCTGGCGGGCGAGGGCGGCAACGATGTGCTGACGGGGAGCGAGGGGAACGACACGCTGGAGGGTGGCGCGGGCGCGGACACGCTTTACGGCGGATTGGGCGACGACACCTACGTGCTGCGCGCCGGCGACGGCAGCGCGGTCGGCTCCTACGAGCTGCTGCGCGAAGACCTCGGCGAAGGCAGCGACACGCTGCGCATCGTCGGTCTTGCGCCGGCCGATGTGCGCTTCACCACCAGTCCTTACAGCCTCTACCACGTCCGGCTGGCGCTGCGCGCGGCGGACGGGACCGACTCCTTCGTGGAGATTTATGCCCCGACCACCGCCGACGGCAGCAGCCTTGGCCAGCGCATCGAGCGGCTCGTCTTTGACGACGGCACCATCTGGGACCTGAGCCAGAGCCTGACCCTCACCGGTACGGCCGGCGGTGACAACCTCGCTGGGGCAGCCAATGCAGATGTGTTGGCAGGCGATGCCGGCAACGATGCGCTGACCGGCTACGGCGGCAACGACACGCTGACCGGCGGTGCGGGCGCGGACAACCTCACCGGCGGCGTCGGCAACGACACGCTGGACGGTGGCACCGGCGCCGACACGCTCTACGGCAACGCGGGCGACGACATCTATGTGCTGCGCGTCGGCGACGGCAGCACGGTCGGCTCCTACGAGCTGCTGCGCGAAGACCTCGGCGAAGGCAGCGACACGCTGCGCATCGTCGGTCTTGCGCCGGCCGATGTGCGCTTCACCACCAGTCCCTACAGCCTCTACTACGTCCGGCTGGCGCTGCGCGCGGCGGACGGGACCGACTCCTTCGTCGAGATTTATGCCCCGACCACCGCCGACGGCAACAGCCTCGGCCAGCGCATCGAGCGGGTTGTCTTCGACGACGGCACGACCTGGGACCTGAGCCAGAGGCTGACCCTCACTGGCACCGCCGCAGGGGAGCCCTTGATGGGCGCGGCGACCGCTGACGTACTGGCTGGCGGCGATGGAAATGACGCGCTGACCGGCAACGCCGGCGACGACACCCTTGAAGGCGGCGCCGGTGCCGACACGCTCTACGGCAACGCGGGCGACGACAGCTATGTGCTGCGCGCCGGCGACGGCAGCACGGTCGACTCCTACGAACTGCTGCGCGAAGAGCTTGGCGAAGGTACCGACACGCTGCGCATCGTCGGCCTCACGCCGGCCGACGTGCGCTTCACGACCAGTCCCTACAGCTCCAACTACGTCCGTCTGGCGCTGCGCGCGGCGGACGGGACCGACTCCTTCGTCGACCTCTACGCCCCGCCCACCGCCGACGGCAGCAGCCTTGGCCAGCGCATCGAGCGGGTCGTCTTTGACGACGGCACGACCTGGGATCTGAGCCAGAGCCTGACGCTCACCGGCACCGCCGGCAGCGACAACCTCACCGGCGCGGCGACCGCCGATGTGCTGGCCGGCGACGCCGGCAACGACGCACTGACCGGCTACGGCGGCAACGACACGCTGACCGGCGGCGCGGGCACGGACAACCTCACCGGCGGCGCCGGCAACGACACGCTCGACGGTGGCACCGGCGCCGACACGCTCTACGGCAACGCGGGCGACGACAGCTATGTGCTGCGCGTCGGCGACGGCAGCACGGTCGGCTCCTACGAGCTGCTGCGCGAAGACCTCGGCGAAGGCAGCGACACGCTGCGCATCGTCGGTCTTGCGCCGGCCGATGTGCGCTTCACCACCAGTCCCTACAGCCTCTACTACGTCCGGCTGGCGCTGCGCGCGGCGGACGGGACCGACTCCTTCGTGGAGATTTATGCCCCGACCACCGCCGACGGCAGCAGCCTTGGCCAGCGCATCGAGCGGGTTGTCTTCGACGACGGCACGACCTGGGACCTGAGCCAGAGCCTGACGCTCACCGGCACCGCCGGAAGCGACAACCTCGCCGGGGCGGCGACCGCCGATGTGCTGGCCGGTGACGCCGGCAACGACGCGCTGACCGGCTATGGCGGCAACGACATGCTGACCGGCGGCAGCGGAGCTGACACGCTCTACGGCAACGCTGGCAACGACACGCTGGACGGTGGTACCGGCGCCGACACGCTCTACGGCAACGCGGGCGACGACACCTACGTGCTGCGCGCCGGCGACGGCAGCGCGGTCGGTTCCTACGAGCAGCTGCGCGAAGACCTCGGTGAAGGCAGCGACACGCTGCGCATCGTCGGTGTCACGCCGGCCGATGTGCGCTTCACCACCGGCGCCTACAACTCGAACTTTGTCCGTCTGGCGCTGCGCGCGGCGGACGGCACCGACTCCTTCGTCGAGCTTTACGCCCCGGCAACCGCCGACGGCAACAGCCTCGGCCAGCGCATCGAGCGGGTCGTCTTCGACGACGGCACCATCTGGGACCTGAGCCAGAGCCTGACGCTCACCGGCACCGCCGGCGCCGAAGCCCTCACCGGCGCGGCGACCGATGACGTGCTGACCGGCGCCGCCGGCAACGACACGCTCTACGGCAACGCCGGCGACGACACCCTCGAAGGCGGCGCCGGCACCGACACGCTCTACGGCAACGCCGGCAACGACACCTACATCCTGCGCGCCGGCGACGGTGCAACCACCGGCCAGGAACTGATCCGCGAAGACATCGGTGCCGGCATCGACACGCTGCTGATATTGGGCGCCAGCGCCGCCGACCTGAGCTTCATCGCCAGCCCCTATGGCGCGAGCTACACCCGTCTTGCGCTGCGGGCGGCCGACGGCAGCTCAAGCCATTTCGACATCTACGCACCGACCGACGCCGACGGCGCCAGCCTCGGCCGGCGCATCGAACGCATCGTCTTCGAGGACGGCAGCGTCATTCCGCTGGCCCAGGGCGCCGCCTATCCGGTCGCCGTGCCCGACAGCTACCGGCTCGACGAGGACGGTGCGCTCACGGTGTCGGCCGCCACCGGCGTGCTGGCCAACGACAGCGATCCCGACGGCGCCGGCCTCGCGGCCTCGGTGGTGCGCGGCGTGTATGGCGGCACGCTGACGCTCGCTGCCGACGGCTCGTTCACCTACACCCCGCGCGCCGACTTCACCGGCACCGACAGCTTCGTCTACGCCGCCACCGATGCCGGCGGCGAACGCATCTCGGGCCAGGTGACGCTGGTCGTGCAGCCCCAGCCCGATGCGCCGGTGGCCGCCGCCGACGCCGTCACTGCAGGCAACGCGGGCAGCACGCTCATCGCCGGCAGCACGCTCACCGCCAACGACCATGACGCCGACCCGGGCGACACGCTCACCGTCGTCGCGGTCCCGGCCCATACCGCCGCCGGCGCCAGCCTCACGCTGAACAACGGCAACCTGGTCTACGACCCATCCAGCGCCTTCGCGCAACTGCTGCCCGGGCAGACCGGCGTCGACAGCTTCAGCTACGCCGTGTCCGATGCCAGCGGCCGCACTTCCGAAGCCACGGTGTCGGTCACGGTCACCGGCAGCCCGATCACCATCGAGGTCGCCTCGGCCCAGGCGCCGAGCCGCATTGCGGCCACCGGCCTGTCGGTGTTCGGCTATGAGCTCGACTACCAGGGCCGCAGCGGGCTCGAAGGCCATGTGATCGTCCGGCTGGTGCAGGCCGACGGCGGCGCGGCCGATGCCGGTGTCACCGTCGCCACGCGCGAGATTGCGCTGACGGAATTCGGCGGCGGCGCCGCAGGCACGCTGTCCGGCGCTTTCCTGGTGCCGGGCGCCAGCCTCGCCGATCTCGGCTTTGGCCAGCACGGCTTTCGCATCACCGCCGAGCTGGTGGTCGACGACTTCGCCTATCGGTCCAGCGACAGCAGCGACAACCTCGTCGCCGAACGGGTCGCGGTCTATTCGGCCGTGCTCGACTCCCACATCGACAGCCATGCCGCCGGCGATGTCGTGACGCTGACCGGCCATTGCGTCGCCAGCTCGCCGCTCGACAGCGTCGCCTATGTGCCGGTCGCGGTCGAGATCGTCTCCGGCGAGCACAGCCGGGTCATCACCGCCATTGCCGACGCCCAGGGCCAGTTCCGGATCGAGTTCACCAGCCTGCCCGGCACGGCCGGCAGCTACAGCGCGCGCGCCTACAACCCGGCCTATCCGGGCGAGGACAGCGCGCCCGAGGCCGGCTTTGCGCTGCACGGCATCGACATCGTCGCGTCGAACATCGAATGGACCGGCGCCTCGGGCCAGCCGGGCGCCGGCAGCCTGGTCGTCCACAACACCGGCGCCACCCAGGTCACCGGGCTCGAACTCGCCACCGCCGGGCTGCCGGCCGGCTGGACGATCGCCTTCAACAACCTGCCCGACACGCTGGCAGCCGGCGCCAGCGCCACGGTCGGCTTCACGCTCACCACGCCGGCCGGCGCGGTCGCCACCCAGAACCTCACCCTCACGCTCGACACCGACCAGGGCGCGCACGACAGCGCCAGCCTGCTGGCCAGCACCGCGCCCGCCGCCGCCCATCTCGTCGTGAGCGACGACGGACTCGACCGCGGCGTGCTGCGCGGCGACCAGACCGTCGTCAGCTTCAACCTGACCAATGCCGGCGGCGAGGATGCGACCGGCGTGGTGGTGCAACTGCCCGGCCTGCCCTGGATGCGACTGGCCGGCGACGACAACCTGGGCGTGCTGCATGCCGGCGAAACCCGCACCGTGACCCTGCTGCTGTCGCCCGACGACGCGGCCGCGCTCGGCACCTACGCCGGCGACATCCATGTCCGCTATGTCGACGGCAGCGGCGCGGCCCAGCTGTCGACCGCCAATTTCGACTGGAACCTGACCTCGGACGAAACCGGCTCGCTGTCGCTGCGGATCACCGACGAGTACAGCTACTTCGCCGCCGAACATCCGCTGGTGAGCGACGCGGTGGTGCGCATCGTCGATGCGGTCACAGGCCAGCAGGTCGCGCGTTTCGACAATGTGGACGGCACGCTCCAGCTCGACTCGCTCAACGAGGGCAGCTATGTGCTCAGCGTCAGCTCGGCCAACCACAGCAACTTCACCGGCCTGTTCCAGATCACCGAGGGCAGCCGGACCGAGCTGCGCGCCTTCGTCCCGCGCGAGACCGTCACCTATCACTGGACGGTGGTCGAAGGCACGGTCGAGGAACGCACCCACATCACGCTCGACAGCACCTTTCAGACCGACGTGCCGGTGCCGGTCGTCACGATGGACCCGCCGATCCTGCATTTCGGAAATCTGGCGCCTGGTGAAACCGAGATCATCGAAGTCACGATCACCAATCACGGCCTGATTGCGGCGCTGAATGTCGATCTGAATCTGCCCGATCCCACCGGCTTTTCCATCGACGGATTGATCGAGGCAATTCCGGTTTTGCCGGCGAAAACCAGCATGACCATTCCGATCACGATCAGTCGTGATCCGCTCGGCGATCCGACAAATCCCGACGACCCCGGAACGCCCGATCCCGATGGCAGCGGATGTTCGGGCCACATGACTTACGAATACAACTGCAATGGCACCGTGGTTCGCGTGGCGGGCATTGCTTACGACGGCTGCTCCGATACGCCGGTGGTTCCGGTTTCAAACGGAGCTTGGTCGGACTCGGTCTCGGGCTTTGTGTCGGCGGGCGGCGGCGGTGGAGGCGGGGGAGGCAGCAGTGGCGGCGGAGGCGGATCAAGTTCGGGAACGGGCCATGGATTGCCGGGATTCTCCTATTCGCCAATTCCGGTAGAAAGCGTGACCAAGCCTTGCGGTGCGGCCAATTCTGCGACGGCACCGTCGGATTGTGTGCAGGAAAAGACTGTCAATTTGCTGAAGGACATAGGCATCATTGCAATCAGTATCTTGGTGCCACAATTGGCCATTCCATTGGCATTATTGGATGCGGCATACGAAATCTACAATTCAAAGCCGGGAGAGGGGCAGGCCAATCAGGCTGCCGCTGAAGCCAGTTTATCGATCACTGGCTCACTGCTCGAAGACATGGCAGATGGGCACACCCTGGCGGGAACCGCCAAAACGGTCGGTGGGCACTTTCTCGGGGCGCTGGGTTCGGTATTGACGATCGGTAATGACATCAACGATCTCGCGGAGTGTCTGCTTTATGGACACACCATCACCAGTGCCCGTGGCGATTCCAGCATGCAAATGCCGAATTCCATCGGCATGACCGACGCAGCAAGCAAAGACGCCGATTGCGGATGCGGTTCCGGGTCTGCAAGCGGTTCTGCGACAGGCAATGCGCTTGCTGCTGCGGGAACAGCTGCGACTCCCGAGGAAATACTCGGCGACCGTTTCGACGGCTTCATGCTTGCGGACGATTATGTTGCGCGTGCATCCGCCTATGGTCTTTATCTGGCCAATTTATATGGCGATATCCGCTGGTTCGATACGACGGATTATGCCGGCCTGGAAACCTTCGCCAAGTTTGTCGCCGCAGCCTATCTCGCCGGCGTCAAGATCGAAGATGCCTCGGTCATTCCAGTACCCAAGGGCATCTCGGCGGCACTGGTCGATGCGTTTGTCGCGCGTTTCAATCGAACGATCGATTACTGGGATCACGGAATTCATCTGGCCAGTCAATTGCCGGAAGGGGCCAATCCCGACTTTTACGCCATCGACGTTGCCAAGACCTTGCTTGAAAACGCCATTGGCTCAGCCAATCTGTCGGCAGAAGCTCGCGAGGAAATCGCCCGTTCCGACGATGAAATGGTCAAGGATCTGACCCAGGCCATCGTCGAATACCAGATCGAGGAAGACAAGCAGGTTTCCGGCGTCTGCGCCACCATCAAGCTGCGCATCGAGCAGGATCTCGTGATGGAGCGCCAGGCTTTCTTCGGCACGCTGGAACTGACCGCCGGAGAAACGCCACTGCAAAATCTCAAACTTGAAATCCTGATTTTCGACAAGAGCGGCAATCTGGTGGACAGCAGCCTTTTCGGTTCTGCCAATACCAGTCTGCAAGGCATTGCCAGCCTTGACGGCACCGCCGGGCTGGCAGCCGGCCAAACTCTGAATGCCGAATACCTGTTCCTGCCAAGCCGGCTGGCCGCCGCGCTCGGCGATACCGGCTACAGCATTGGCGGAAAAATGACCTATCTGGACGGCGGCGCCAGCGTGGCGATCGATTTTCAGCCGGTGCAGATCGAAGTCCATCCTTCGGCAGAATTGCAGCTCGACTATTACTATGAACGCAATGTCGTTGCCGACGATCCATTTACCGATGAAGTGGAAGACAGCCAGCCATTTCTGCTGGGCGTGCGCGTCACCAATTCCGGTCGCGGCAAGGCATCCGATGTGCGGATCGAAAGCGCCCAGCCCGAAATCATCGACAATCAAAAGGGATTGCTGATCGATTTTTCGATCATCGGTTCGCAGGTCGATGGGCAGGCTGCCAACAACGGTCTCACCGCGCATTTCGGCGATATTGCCGCTGGCCAGACCAGGACCGCAATCTGGTCGCTCGAAGCCTCATTGCAGGGAAAATTCATCGATTACACGGTCAATTTCGAGCATGTGAATGAACTGGGCATGTCCGAGGTTTCCCAGATCACCGATGTGAGAGTCCATGAATTGATTCACGGTGCCGATTTCAATGGCGACGGCGGCACCGATTTCCTCATCAACGATTTTCCCGATCTGCTCGACCAGCCGGACAAGCTGCATCTGTCGGGCGGCCAGATCGTCGACGTGGCCACCGTCGGCACATCGGTGGGCAGCATTGCCGCCAGCGGTGGCGGCCACAGCGTCGTCATTTCTGCCGGCGACCGCGAACAGGCGTGGGGCTATCTTTCCGGCGTGCTGGCCGGAGCGGCCGGCCAGATTCAAATCCTGTCGGTCATGCGTGCCGACGGCAGCCTGCTCGATTCGGGGCAGTTCTGGATTACCGACCGCACTTTTGCCAATGCCGCGCTGCGCCCGGTTTATGAAACCCGGATTCATGTCCTCGACGATGTGAAGACTGCGCAATACACCGTCGTATTCAATGGCGAAGTCGGGCCCACGACGATTTCAGGCGGTGCCGGCAATGACAGTCTTGCGGCTGAATCGGGTGCCACGCTGGTATTAGGTCTGGACGGCAACGATTCACTGATCGGCAATGGCGGTGACGATACGCTGGAAGGCGGCAGCGGCGACGATGTCTATTTCATCGACAACAGTGCCGAGCATATTGTCGAAGCCGCCGATGACGGAATCGATAGCGTGCGCTCATCCGCAAGCTTTTCGTTGGCTGGCACTCAGATCGAAAATCTTGTCCTGACCGGATCGGCAGCAATCAACGGCACCGGCAACGATCTGGCCAATATGCTGAGCGGCAATTCGGCCGCCAATGAACTGGTCGGCGCTGGCGGAAACGACAGCCTGAATGGCGGTGCCGGTGTGGACACCATGACCGGCGGCACTGGCAACGATTTGTATTTCGTCGACAACGTTGGCGATCGCATTGTCGAATTGGCAGATGCCGGAATCGACAGCGTTCGCGCATCGGTGAGTTTTTCGCTCGCCAATACCCAGGTGGAGAATCTGCTTCTCACCGGAACTTCGGCCATCGATGGCAGCGGCAACGATCTGGCCAACAGTCTGACCGGCAATGCTGCTGCCAATCGGCTGCTGGGCGGCAAGGGCAATGACACGCTTGCAGGCGGCGCCGGCAACGACACTTTGGATGGCGGGCTCGGAGCGGATCGCATGTCGGGCGGAACGGGCAACGATGTGTATATCGTCGACAATGGCGGCGACCGTGCAATCGAGGCAGCCAATGCCGGCAACGACAGCGTCCAGTCGTCGGTGAGTTTTTCTCTGGTCGGGACCAATGTCGAAAATCTGACCCTGACCGGAATCTCGGCCATCAATGCCAGCGGAAACGATCTTGTCAATCTTCTGATCGGGAATGCCGGTGCCAATCGACTTCAAGGCGGTCGCGGCAACGATAGCCTGACTGCCGGCGCCGGCAACGACACGCTCGATGGCGGTACCGGTGCCGACCAGATGACGGGCGGGACCGGCAACGACATCTATATCGTGGACAACATCGGCGACCGCATTGTCGAATTGCCCGGTGCCGGCACCGATGGCGTACAGTCGTCGATAGCATTTTCATTGCTCGATACCGATATCGAGAATCTGACCCTGACCGGAAATTCGGCAATCAATGCTAGCGGGAACGGTCTTGCCAATATTCTGACCGGGAATGGCGCCACCAATCGGCTGCAAGCCGGCGGCGGCAATGACATATTGAGCGGTGGCGGCGGCAACGATACGCTGGATGGGGGTGCCGGCGCCGATGACATGGCAGGCGGCACCGGCAACGATGTTTATATCGTGGACAACATCGGCGATCACGTTGCCGAATCGGCGGGCGGCGGCACCGATACGGTTCAATCGTCGGTGAGTTTTTCGCTCGTCGATACCGTCGTGGAAAATCTCATTCTCACCGGCACGCTTGCGATCAACGGCATCGGCAACGGATTGGCCAATACGTTGACCGGAAACGGCAAGGCCAACCGGCTGCAAGGGGGTGGTGGAAACGATGTGCTGACCGATAGCGCCGGAAACGATACGCTCGATGGCGGTGCGGGTGCAGACAGGATGACGGGTGGCGTCGGCAACGATTTGTATATCGTTGACAATCTCGGCGACCGGGTAATCGAGGCAGGCAACGCGGGCGTGGATAGCGTCCAGGCTTCGGTGAGTTTTTCTCTTGCGGGGACGAGTGCGGAGAATCTCGCGTTGACCGGATCGGCGGCAATCGATGGCAGCGGCAACGGCTTGGCCAATATTCTTGCCGGAAATGACGCTGCCAATTGGCTGCGGAGCGGCGGCGGCAACGATGTGCTGAATGGTGGTGCGGGTGGCGACAGGCTGGAAGGTGGAAGTGGTGCGGATAAATTGACCGGCGGCATCGGCGCCGATGTATTTGCATTTACCCATGTCACCGATTCGGGCCGTCTGGCCACTGCGCGCGACACAATTGTCGATTTCCGGCTTGCCGAGGGCGATGTCATCGATTTGTCCGAAATCGACGCTTCTTTTGCAATCGACGGCAATCAGGCCTTCACCTTCATCGGTCGCGATCGCTTCACGGATGTGGGCGCGCAGTTGCGCTATACCCAGGATGCATTCAATACCTATTTGTACGGTGATGTGGATGGCGATCTGGTGGCGGATTTCTCCGTATGCATTACCGGTCTGGTCGCGTTCGGCGCCGACAACTTCATTCTTTGATGGAATCGGATTCGCAACTGGTTTCGAGGTGGTGACGGCAGTGAATCATTTGGGTTGAGTTCGACAAGGTGGAGTTCAACATGCGTAGATTTGCTTCGATGTTCCGGGTGGTGCTGACGTTGCTCACTTCACTTGCCGCTTCGACGGCGAATTCTGCGGATTCCGACAAGGCAGGACGTTTGGCTGCACCATCTCCGATCGTTGCGCAGCAGCAATTGTCCGACCTGCTGAAGCAGATCGATCAATTGTCTGTGGAAATCAATGCTCGGGAGACGGCGGTCGGGCGTCTTCGAGCTGAGTTGGAAAAAACGAAATCGATGACATTGCCGCCTGTACTGGAGCGCGATGTCGAGAAGTTTGCCAAGTGGTTGGAGGATCGGCCGAAGTCGAAGGAAGGATATGTAATTTCCCAGTCGGATTTCCCGTTTTTTCAAAACTATTCGTCCAAGATCGCCGATGACGTATGGGATGCCTTTCCCGGAATTTTGGAGATCTGGCGCGCTGTCAAGCGCGATGCGCGCACCGTTTCTCTCGATGAGCAGTATTTGCAGGAATTTTCCGATGGTTTTCAAGCGGCGGTCTGGCAAGCGCCGGCGTTGCGTTATGTCGATGAGTTGAGACGGCCTCTTTATTTCAATCAGAATATTCAATCCTTCGCCGTGGCGCAAACTTCATCGGCAGAGTTGCGTACCTATTTCAACAAGGATGGATTCGAGAAGATCGCTCAGGTGGCAAAAGAGTATTTGACGAAGGAAATTGCCCGTCACGATGCCGGGCTTGTGACCGCGCGCGGCAAGATGGCGGTGCTGAAGGAGTCGCAAAAGGAATTGAATGAAACGATCGAGGAAGGGCAATCGCAGATCGACAAGAAGATCATTCAGTGGGGATTGCCGGTTCTGGGATTGTTGTTGATCGGAATACTTGTGATACCTGTGCTCTACAAGGACAAGGAATTGCAAGCGGCGATATTTGCATCGGGAATCGTTCTCGATGTTTTCACGGTTTTCCTGCTGACGGTGACCATTCTGCTTCTCGGCTTGGGGCATCGGTTGTCGGAGAATGTATTGGGCACATTGTTGGGGGGAATTTCAGGATATGTTTTGGGGCGCTCCAACAACAGGCTCCGTCAGGCCGGGAATACCGGTTGAATCCGGTTCTCAATTGAGTTGCAGCGGCGCTACCGGATTGCTCGCTATATGGGAAGGGCTTGATCGCGCTCAGGGGCGGGCTGTGACGACTCGACGAGCCTGACCTTCACCCGCGCCTCCGCATCGATCCTCGCCGCAATCCCGAACATCTCGCCCATGCGCCAATGCTCGTTGGCATGGCGCGGATCGCCGGCCCATTCATCCCAGCCCGATTCGCGGCGGTAGCGGCCGAGCGTGCCGCCGCCGATGGCCTCCGCCGGCGTGATCGGCCGGGCGCTATCCACGTCGGGCGCGACGTAGAGCGCATCGGCCTTGCAGTACAGCTCGCAGAGGAAGCAGGTCTGGCAATCGCCCTGGCGCGCGATGACGGGCGGCGCGTCGGGTTGGGCGTCGAGCACATTGGTCGGGCAGGCGGCGACGCAGGCATTGCAGCCGGTGCAGCGGTCGGCGAGGACGAGTTCGAGCATGGTGGGTGGACGGAGGCAAGGGCGCGCGCGGCGGGATGGCCGGCGCGGCGTGGAGGAAACCGGCAGTCAGGCCGCCCGGGCGTAACGGGTCCAGCGCGCGTCCAGCCCGCCGGTGTGCAGCCGCACGGCGAGTGCCGGATCGCTCGCGGGCAGGTCGTCGCGCACAAGCAGGCCACGGCTTTCGCGCCGGGCGAGCGCGGCGCCCTGGCACCAGCGCGCGGTCGCGGCGAGGGCGGCGGCTTCGCGCCAGCGCAGGCGGTCGGTGGGGCTGGCGTCGGCTGCGTGGCCGGCGTGGTCGCGCAGCTCCTGCCAGAGCGCATCGAGCCGGTCGAGGCTGGCGGCGAGGCGCGGGCCGTCGCGGTAGAGGCTCTGGTTGAACGGCAGCGTCTCGCGCTGCACGGCGGCGATGGCGCCGGCGGCGTCGAGCCCGGCCGGGCCGTTCTTGCGCGGACGCAGGCCGGCGCCGCCCGGCGCACGCAGCGGTTCGCCGGCGCCGAGCGGACGCTGCAAGGCGCGCCGCGCGGCCGCCGCGCCCGACCACACGCCGGTGCCCAGCGCCCACGACGAGTTCTGCGCGCCGCCGCCCGAGATCGCGCCGGCAATCGGCTCGCGTGAGCTGGCGTCGCCGGCGGCGTACAGGCCCGGCACCGTGGTCTCGCCATCGGCGCTGGCGTGGCGCAGGCCGCCCACGCCGCGCACCGTGCCTTCGCCGCGCAGGGTGATGGCGAAGCGCTGGCGGAAGGGATCGACGCCCGCACGGTCGAAGCTGAGCAGCACATTGGGCGAGATGCGCGGCAGCGCCTCGCGCACCGCCTCGGGCATGCGGTCGAGCGAGCAGCTGACCGGGCCGGCATCGAGCGCGCGGCCGAGCGCGACCATGCCGTCGTGGCTGAACGGGATGTCGAGCTCGCGGCCGTCGGCATCGAAGTAGCGCGCGAAGGCATAGGACATGGCGCGCGTCATCGACGACCAGGTCGGCGTGACCGTGTGATAGCTGCTGAATTCCATGCCCGAGAGTTCGGCGCCGGCCTCGGCGGCCATGAGATAGCCGTCGCCGGTGTTGGTGTCGGCGCCGAGCAGCCGGGCGCGGAAGGCGCAGCCGCCGGTGGCGATGACGACGGCGCCGGCGCGGATCTGCCAGTTGCTGCCGGCGGCATGGCCGGGCTGTGGCTGGCGCAGCAGGCCGCGCGCGCCGGCGGCGCTGCCGTCGTCGCGCAGCAGCAGTTCGAGCGCCGGCGCATGGTCGAGCACGGTGACGCCGGCGGCGAGCACGCGGGCGCGCATCGCACGCAGGTATTCGGGGCCGCGCAGGGCGCGGTATTGCACGGCGCCGGTGGCGTCGCGCGGGTAGTCGTACCAGGGCGCGAGCGTGGGCAGGCGGGTCCAGGTTTCCTCGACCGCGCGCTGCATTGCCTGCGCGTCGGCGAGGCCAAGGCCGGCGGCGTGGCGGCGCGCGATGGCGTCGGCGCGCACCTCCGGGTCGGGCGGCAGCCACCAGTGGCCGGGGCCGGCCGGCGCGGTCACGCCGCTGGTGCCGCACCAGCCCTTGTCGACCAGCACCACGCGCGCGCCGGCCTCGCGCGCGGCCACGGCGGCCCAGGTGCCGGCCAGGCCGCCGCCGATGATGAGCACGTCGGTATCGAGCGCGAGCGGCGCGGCCGGCAGCTGCAAGGCCGGGCCGGCCGGCGTGCGCGGCGCCACGGTGGCGGCGGTCATCGCGGCGCCCCGCTCAGTCGCGCAGCCGCAGCGGCCTGAAGCCGTGCGTGCCGTCGCGGCCGAGTTGCGCCACCAGGCCGAACTCCCAGTCGAGATAGCCCTGCATGGCTTCGCGCGGGTTGTCCGTGCCTTCGTAGGGGCGGCGGTAGCGGTCGATGCGCGGCGACGCGAGGCGCGCGTCGCCGGCCTCGGTCGGCAGGCCGGCAGCAAACCAGGCCGCATTGCCGCCTTCGAGCAGAAAGGTCGGCCGGCCGGTCAGCGCGCGCACCTCGGCCACGATGTGGCGCGCCAGCGCGCTGCTGCCGCAGGTGAGCACATAGCGGTTGCCGGCCGGCACCGTGACCAGCGCATGCGCGAGCCGCGAGCGCAGCGCCCACCAGGCGCCCGGGATGTGGCGCGCGACATGGTTGGCGCTGGTGGTGAAGTCGAGCAGCCGGGTCGCCGGATCGGCCGCGAGCCAGGCTTGCAGCGTGGCCGGATCGATGCGGTCGTCGGGCCCGAGCGGCGGCTCGACCGGCGCCGCCGGCGCGGGCGGCTGGCCGGTTTCGCTGAAGGCGGCGGCCGGCACGTCGTCGAGCACATGCACCTCCCAGTTCATCTGCGCCAGCCACGAGGCGGTCATGTCGGCGCGCGCGCCCTGCGGATCGGCCAGCACCAGCCGGGCGCCGCGCACCGGCGCATGCATCTCGGTTTCCTGCACCAGCTGGCCGCCTTGCAGATTGCGAAAGCCCGGCAGATGGCCGGCCTCGAAATCCTCGGGCAGGCGCACGTCGAAGCGGTAGGTGCTGCGGCCCGGCTCGGCGAGCCAGCGCTCCAGGTCGGCGAGGCTGGCGCGCCGCACGCCGGCCCGGTCGGCGACGCGGCGCGCGGCGGCGCGGGCCTCGGGCGTGGGCGGGGTTTGCAGATCGAGCGGCGCGCGCCGGGTCTGGCCCTGGTCGAGGCGCTGGCCGGCCAGGGTCCAGCCGATGGTGCCGTTGCGCAGCGCGCTCACCGGATTGGGCAGGCCGGCGTTGATGAGCGATTGCGTGCCGATGATGCTGCGCGTGCGGCCGGCGCAATTGACGATCACGCGCGTAGCCGGATCGGGCGCCAGCGCGCGCACGCGGGCCACCAGTTCGGCGCCCGGCACGCTGGTCGCGGTCGGGATGCTCATGGTCTGGTACTCGTCGGGCCGGCGCGCATCGACGATGACGACATCGGCGCGGGCGTCGATCAGCGCCTGCACTTCCTCGGCCGCGAGCGACGGCGTGTGCAGCTCGGCCTCGACCAGTTCGCCGAAGGCCTTGCTCGGCGCATTCACGTCGCGGAACAGCTCGTAGCCAGCATCGCGCCAGCCGTCGAGATCGCCGGCCAGCCGCGCGACATCGCGATAGCCGAGGTGCCGGAAGGTGGCGGCGGCGCGCTCGACCAGGCCCTCGCCGTCGTCGAACAGCACGATCGGCGCGCCGAGATTGGGCAGCTTGCTCCAGGCATCCAGCTCGATGCGCGCGAACGGCAGGTTGGCGGCAAACAGCGGATGCGCCTGGGCATGCGGGTCTTCCTCGCGCAGGTCGATGAGCGCGATTTCATCGCGTGCGATGAGGCGCTCGCGCACCCAGGCCGGCGTGCGTTGCGGCAGGCCAGCGGTCGCTGCCGGTTCGCCAGCCGTGGGCGTGATGTCGGAGTCGGCGGAATCGAGCAGCAGGCTCATGCGGTCACCTCGCGGGAAAGGTCCCAGATGTTGGGCAGGGTGTCGTTGGAATAGCCCGAGATGAAGGGCTTGCGCGTGCCGTCCTCCAGCAGCACCGAGCGCCTGACCGCGCCGATGTTGGCGCCGTACACATGGATGCTGATCGAGGGCTGATCGGCCAGCGCATTGCTCACGCGGTGGATGTCGCCGATGCGCGGCGACACCGCCTCGACCTGACCGCGCTCCAGCCGCTGCTCGGCGCCGTCGAGCAGCAGCGCGCCGCCGTCGAGGCGGTAGGGCTGGGCCAGCTCGGCGCCGCGCAGCACGCCGATCAGGCCCCACACCGTGTGGTCGTGGATCGGCGTGCGCTGGCCCGGACCCCAGACAAAGCTCACCACCGAGAAGCGCGCGCGCGAATCGGCATGCAGCAGGTACTGGCGATAGCGCTCGGGATCGGGCTGGGCATAGGCCTCGGGCAGCCAGTCGTCATGCGCGACGAGATCGCGCAGCAGCGTGGCGCCGGCATCGAGCGTGCGGGCTTCGTCGGGGTTTTCGTCGAGCAGTTCGGCCAGCGCGGTGACGAATTCGCGCAGGCGACGGGGGCTAGGCAGGCTCATGGCGTCGCGAAAAGAATGAAAAGTAATGTCCGGCGGAGTTTGTGGTTGTTCAAGTTATTGGCAGTCGATCATGTGGAGTCCGCATAATCAGGTGCGTTGCTCAAACTGCCCAGCGCTTGCCTGCCATGCATCTCAAGATCGAAGACATCGCCTCCTTCGTGGCCACCGTGCGCCACGCCTCGCTGTCGCGCGCCGCCGAGGCGCTGGGCCTGACCCAGCCCGCCGTCACGCGCCGGCTGCAAAGTCTGGAGGAGGCGCTCGGCGTGCTGCTGCTCGACCGCGAGACCAAGCCGCTCAAGCCCACGGTGATGGGCTGGCGCGTGTACGAGCAATGCCAGAGCCTGCTGGCCGAGGTCGATTCGCTGCGCAGCCTGGTCACGACCGATGCCGTGCCCGAGGGCAGCATCCGGCTCGGCGTGACGCAAGCCATCGCCGAGCTGGGCATGACCGCGCTGCTCGACCTGTTCCGGCGCGAATTCCCGGCGCTGCGGCTGCATGTCTGCACGCGCTGGAGCGCCGAGCTGGTCGGCCTGCTGGAGCGCGGCGAGATCGATGCGGCGACCGTCATGTTTCCGTCCGGCCAGAGCTTTCCGGCCACGCTGTCGGCGCGCCGGCTCATGCCCTTCGAGATGGTGGTGGTCGCGGCGGTCGGCAGTCTGGGCAAGCGGCGCGGTCCCTGGCCGCTGCGCGAGATCGCCGGTCGCGGCTGGGTGCTCAATCCCGACGGCTGCGGCTTCCGGGCGCGCCTGCAGCGCCGGCTTGCCGACCTGGGCCTGCCGCTCGACGTGGCCTTCGATGCCTTTGGCGCCGAGCTGCAACTCAAGGTGGTGGCCGAGGGCGGCGGGCTGGGCCTTGCGCCGCGCGCGCTGGTGGCGGTGAGCCAGTACCGCCATCAGGTCGAGATCGTCGAGGTCGCCGACTTCACGCCGACCATCGATCTGTGGCTGGTGCGCAGTCTGGTGCCGGGCAATCTGGCGCGGCCGATCGAGAGCTTTGGCGATTCGGTCGCCAGCGGCATCGCGGCCAATGTGGAGCAGGACGCGCGCGCCGCCTGAGCCGGCGGCGCCGCGCGGCGCCGCGTCGGCCGATGCACAGCCCGCTGCCGCATCAGCCGGCACCGAGCGCTCCGGCAAAGCTGCGGTCCCAGAGGCTGGCCACGTCCACCTTGGCATCGAGCACGCGCGCCTTGGCGAAGGTGTCGGCCACCAGCTGCTGGCTGCGGATCTCGGCATCGGCCACGGCGACCAGCCGGCGCGGCTGGCTGCGGTTGCGGAACAGTTCGAGGATGGCGTCTTCCGGCACCCGGATCTCGGCCGCGTAGATGCGCCCGAAGGCATCGGCATTGGCCTCGAACCACTGGTAGGCGCGGCGCAGCCGTTGCAGATAGTCGGCCAGCGCCGCATGCCGGCCCGGGTCGGCGATGGCCTCGGGATGGGCGTAGTACAGATAGTTGCCCGACAGATAGCCGTTGGCGGTCTTGAGCACGCGCGCGCCCGATTGCGACTTGGCCAGCGGCACGTTGTAGCCATAGATGGCCCACGCATCGAGCTTGCCCGAGCGGAAGGCGGCAAAGCCGTCGGCCGGGCTCAGGTTGGCCGGATCGATGTCGGCGAACGAGAGCCCGGCGTCCTCCAGCATGCGCAGCAGGTAGTAGTGGGTGGTGGTGGCGCGCACATAGCCCACGCGCTTGCCGCGCAGGTCGGCGATGCCGCGTGCCGGCGAATCCCTGGGCACCAGCACCACCTGGCTGTTGACGTCGTCCTTCACCACCGCGACCACGCGCAGGTTGATGCGGGTATTGGACTGGGCCGCGAAGATCGGCGGAATCTCGCTGCCCGAGCCAAAGTCGAGCGAGCCGGCATTGAGCGCCTCGACGATCAGGTTGCCGGCGCCGAACTCGGCCCAGTCGACGGTGTAGGGCGTCTTGTCGAGCCCGGCGGCGCGCAGCAGCGTGCGGTCGCCGCCCTTGTAGGTGGCGATGCGCAGCCGCTGCCGGCTCAGGTCGATGTCGGCCGCGCCGGCCGGCGCGGCGCCGAGGCCGAGGCAGGTCAGCGCGGCGGCGCCGGGCAGGCCCAGCAGGCGGCGGCGGGCGAGGGAGGGAAAGTCGGTCATGAAGTGGCCTTGAGTTGGGCAAAGCTCGGCGCGGCAGTCACGCGCTGGGTGAGCAGGCCGGTGTCGAAATAGGTGTCGGCGGTGCGCTGCTGCTCGGCCACGACGGCGGGGTCGATCTCGACCCATTGCGCGCGCGCCCGGCTCACGGTCAGGCGCGCGGCCTCGGCCGGAATGCCGACCGCCTGGCCGAAGGCCTGGGCATAGCTGTCGAGATGGTCGAGCGACCAGGTCGAGGCGAGCTGGAGCCGCTGGCGGAACTCGACCAGCGCGCGCGCCTTGTCGCGCAGCGCCGGCTCGGTCGCAACCAGAAAGCTCAAGCCCGCCGACAGGCCGCGTCCGGTGGCGATCACCTTGGCATGGTCGAGCGTCTCGGCGATGGCCACATACGGGTCCCAGGTGCTCCACGCATCGACCGCGCCGGTGTGCAACGCCAGCTTGGCGTCGCTCGGCAGCATGAAGCGGAAGGTGACGTCGTCGGGCTTGAGGCCGGCCGCCTTGAGCGCCGCCAGCGCCACGAAATGGCCGATCGAGCCGCGCCCGGTGGCGATGCTGCGGCCCTTGAGGCTGGCCGCATCGGTGAGCGGGCTGCCGGCCTTGGCGACGATGGCGATGGCCGACGGATCGCTGCGGCGCGCGGCAAACGCCTTGAGCTTGGCGCCCGAGGCGAGCGCAAAGATCAGCGGCGCATCGCCGACCGGGCCGATGTCGACCGCGCCGGCGTTGAGCGCTTCGAGCAAGGGCGCGGCAGCCGGAAATTCGTACCAGCGGATGTCGAACGGCAGGTTGTCGGCGACGCCGGCGGCTTCCAGCACGGTGCGCATGAAGCCCTTCTGGTCGCCGACGCGCAGCTCGGTGCGGCCCTGCGCAGCGGCCTTGCCGCAGGCCAGCGCGGCCGGCAGCAGGCCGAGGCCGGTCAGCAGGCGACGCCGGACGAGCGGTACAGAGGGCATGGCGGATTCCTTTGGGGCGGCAGGGCGTTGGGATGGGCTGAGCTTGTCAGTCAGAACATGCTGTTTATAAATAGTCAGTAAACATATTCATATGAGATTCGCATATTCATGCGGTCCGCGCGCGGCCCTAGGCTGCGCCCCATCGACTGGGTAACGACTGCCCGGGCGCACCGCGCAAGCGCGCCTGCCGCCGTCCGGCGGCGCGCGCTTCAAGGCGGGCGTCACGCGCAGCCGATCCGTCGCGACCGCAGGGGAATCAGGACATGAACATCGACATCGAGCACCGCGCGCCCGACCTGCGCGGCGGTGCGGCCGGCGGCCGTCTGGCCGAGCTGGCGGCGCGTGCCTCGGCGCGCGGACTGGGGCTGGCGCTGGCCTGTGCCGCGCTCGGCGGCGCCGCCATCGTGCTGGCGCAGGACTACGCGCTCGGCCGCGCGGGCCGCATGGGGCCGGGCTATTTCCCGACGCTGCTCGGCTGGCTGCTGGTGGGCGCGGCGCTGGCCGTGCCGGTGAGCGGGCCGGTCGAGGGCGACGACAGCGCACCGGGCAACGCACCGGGCAACGACTGGCCGGCCGAGCTGCGCGCGCTCGGCGGCGTGACCGGCGCCATCCTGCTGTTCGGCCTGTCGGTCGAGCGGCTCGGGCTGGCCGGCGCCACGCTGCTGCTGGTGCTGGTCTCGGGGCTGGCCAGCGCCGGCGCGCGGCTGCGCGAACTGGCGCTGCTGGGCGTGGCGCTGGCGCTGCTGGCCAGCCTGCTGTTCGTGGCCGGGCTGGGCGTCAATCTGCCGGTGCTGCCGGCATGAATCTGCTGCTCGACCATCTGGCGCTCGGCTTCGGCGAGGCGCTCACGCCGCTCAATCTGGCCTTCTGCCTGGCCGGCTGCCTGATCGGCACGCTGGTCGGCGTGCTGCCCGGCCTCGGGCCGGTGGCCACCATCGCGATGCTGCTGCCGGCCACCTATGCGCTGCCGCCGGTCACCGCGCTCATCATGTTGGCCGGCATCTACTACGGCGCGCAGTACGGCGGCTCGACCACCGCCATCCTGCTGCGGCTGCCCGGCGAGTCGTCCTCGGTCATCACCTGCATCGACGGCAATGCGATGGCGCGCAACGGCCGCGCCGGCGCCGCGCTCACGGTGGCGGCGCTCGGCTCCTTCTTTGCGGGCACGGTGGCCACGCTGCTGCTGGCCGCGCTGTCGGCGCCGCTGGCGGCGGCGGCCCAGGCCTTCGGGCCGGCCGAGCTGTTCATGCTGATGGTGCTGGGGCTGATCGCGGCGGTGGTGCTGGCGCAGGGGCCGTTCGTGCGCTCGCTGGCCATGATCCTGGCCGGGCTGCTGCTCGGCACCGTGGGCGGCGACATCAACAGCGGCGTGCAGCGCTTCACCTTCGGCTTGCCGGTGCTGTCCGACGGGCTCGGCTTCGTGCCGGTGGCGATGGGCCTGTTCGGCGTGGCCGAGATCGTCGCCAACATCGCCGGCGGCGAGGCGGCCGGCGGCCGGGTCGAACGCATCGGCAGCCTGTGGCCGACCCGCGCCGAAGCCCGCGAAGCCGTGCCGGCGGTGCTGCGCGGCGCCGTCGTCGGCGCCTTGCTCGGCATCCTGCCGGGCGGCGGCGCCACGCTGGCGAGCTTCGTGGCCTACACGGTCGAGAAGCGCATCGCGCGCGAGCCCGGGCGCTTCGGTCGGGGCGCGGTGGCCGGCGTGGCCGCGCCCGAGTCGGCCAACAATGCCGGCGCCCAGACCTCCTTCGTGCCGCTGCTCACGCTCGGCCTGCCGGCCAATGCGGTGATGGCGATGATGGTGGGCGCGATGATGATGCACGGCATCGCGCCCGGCCCCGGCGTCATCGACAGCCAGCCGGCGCTGGTCTGGGGCATGGTCGCCAGCATGTGGATCGGCAATCTGATGCTGGTGGTCATCAACCTGCCGCTGATCGGCTGGTGGGTGAAGCTGGTGTCGGTGCCCTACCGGCTGCTCTATCCGGCGGTGCTGGTGTTCTGTCTGGTCGGCGTCTACAGCGTCAACAACAGTGCCGCCGAGGTGCTGCTGACCGCGCTGTTCGGCGTGCTGGGCTGGGCGCTGCGGCGCTGGCGCTGCGATGCCGCGCCGCTGCTGCTGGCCTTCGTGCTCGGCCCGATGCTCGAAGAGAACCTGCGTCGCGCGCTGCTGCTGGCGCGCGGCAATCCGGCGGTGTTCGTCGAGCGGCCGATCGCCGCCGGCCTGCTGGCGCTGGTCGTGGTGCTGGTGCTGGCGGTCGCGCTGCCGCGCGTGCGCCGGCTGCGCGGCGTGGCCTTTGCCGAATGAATCCGCGCCGACCGGCGGCCGCTGCGCCGCGCGCGGTCGGCCTGCGCGCCTCTCGCCCGGCCGCGTCCGGCCGGGCCTTGTCCTCACCCACTCCGGAGTTCCCGATGAACGCAATCTCGCGTCCGCGTCGCCGTCTGCTGTCCGCCGCCGGCGGCGCGGCGGTGCTTGCCGGCCTGCCGCAAGCCGGCCGGGCCGCCGCTTGGCCCGACCATGCGGTCAACTACGTCGTGCCCTATCCGCCCGGCGCCACCAGCGACAACACCGCGCGCATCGTGTCGCAGAAGCTGGCCGAGAAGCTCGGTCAGCCCTTCGTCATCGACAACCGGCCCGGCGCCGGCGGTGGCCTGGGCACCGAATACGCCGCCAAGGCCCGGGCCGACGGTTACACCCTGCTCAACGCGACCAGCGCCATCTTTGCGGTCGTGCCCCAGCTCATCAAGGCCGGCTACGACCCGTTCAAGGACTTCACGCCGCTCGGCATGATCGGCAATTCGGTCACCGTGCTGGCGGTGCGCAACGATCTGCCGGTCAACAGCCTGGCCGAGCTGGTCGCCTACTCCAAGGCGCATCCGGGCACGCTCAACTACGCCACCTCGGGCAACGGCTCGGGCGGCCATCTGTCGACCGAATACCTCAAGCTCAAGACCGGCCTCGATGCCCAGCATGTGCCCTACAAGGGCAGTGCGGCGGCGGCCAACGATCTGGTCGCCGGCCGGGTCGATCTGTTCTTCGATCCGCTCGCGGCCCAGTTCGCGCGCGCCGGCAAGGTGAAGGCGCTGGCCATCGCCGGCGCGCCGCGCTCCGAGCTGCTGCCCGGCGTGCCGCCGATCCAGGCCACGGTGCCGGACTGGGATTTCGATCTGTACTTTTTCGTTGCCGCGCCGGCCGGCATCCCGGACGACATCCGCCGCACGCTGGTGCGCACGGTCGGCGAGGTGACCGCCGACCCGGGCGTGGTCGAGAAGCTCAAGGCGCTCAGCCTGGTGCCGGCACCGCTCGCGCCGGAGCAGATCTCGGCCCGGCTCAGGCGCGACTTCGCGGTAGCCGGCAACATCATCCGCAGCGCCAAGGTGGTGGCCGACTGATTGCGGCGGGCGCATGGCGGCTGCCTCACGTCATGCGATTTATTAATGATAAGGGCACATAAAGATATTGAATAAACATCGTGGGGCAGGGCCGAGGGCGCCGATATCGTCGCTGCCATCGACATCTCACCGGCCGCTCGCAGCGGCCCGCCGCCCCGTGATGAAAGCCAACTTCCTTCGCCGCAAGGCCCGCCCGCAACGGCGCGCCCTGCTTGCCGCCGGCGCCGGCCTGGGCCTGCTCGGCCTGGCCGGCGCGGTGCGCGCCGCCGACGCGCCGGGCGCCGCCAGTCTGGTGCTCGGCGATCAGGCCAACAGCACCCGCGCCCGGCTCGAAGCGGCCGGCGTGCTCGACGGCGCGCCCTTCGGTTACCAGTGGGCCAACTTCCAGGGCGCGGCGCCCCTGTTCGAGGCGGTGCGCGCCGGGGCGGTCGATACCGCGCCGGCCGGCGACACGCCGGTGCTGGCCGCCGCCGCGCAGAACAGCCGCATCCGCATCGTCGCCACCTCGGCCGGACCGGGCAGCTCGATCGCCATCGTGGTGCAGGGCAAGTCGCCGATCCGCAGCGTGGCCGACCTCAAGGGCCGCAGCGTGGTGGTGTCGTCGGCGCGCGGCAGCGTCGCGCAATACCTGCTGATCGGCGCGCTGCGCGAGGCCGGCGTCGATCCGGCCTCGGTCGAGGCGCGCTTCGTCATGCCGACCGATGCGCTGCCGGCCTTCCGCGCCGGCCAGATCGACGCCTGGGCCACCTTCGATCCCTACCTCGCGGTGGCCGAGGACGCCGGCGCCCGCGTGCTGCGCGACGGCGAGGGCATCAGCACCGGGCGCGGCTTTCTCACCGCATCCGAAAAGGCGCTCGCCGATCCGGCCAAGCGCGCCGCGATCCGCGAGCTGCTGCTGCGCATGAACCGCGCATGGCAATGGAGCGAGTCGCACCGCGACGCCTTTGAGCGCGTGTATGCCGAGCAGACCCGGCTCGCGCCGGCCATCGTGCGCAAGGTGATCGCGCGCGGCTATCAGGCGCTGCGCCCGGTCGAGGAGGCCGACGTGACCGCCGTGCAGAAGGTCGCCGACGTGTTCGCCGAGCTGGCGCTGCTGCCGCGCCGGGTGGATGTGCGCGGTCTGGTCGAGCCCGAATTCTTCGCGCGGGGCCGCGCATGAGCGCGCTGCCCGAAGCCCTGCCGGCGCGCCGGCCTGCCGCCGCCGCGCCGCGTCCGGCGCCGGTCGCCACCACCCGGCTCGACGGCGACGGCCCGCTCGCCGCCACCCTGCTGCGCCTGCTGCCCTGGCTGGTGCCGGTGGCGCTGGTGCTCGGCTGGCAGGGCGCGATCGCGCTCGGTTGGCTGTCGACCGACATCCTTCCCGCGCCGACCGCCGTCGCGAAAGCGTTCTGGCAGCTGACCGCGAGCGGCGAGCTGTGGAACTACCTGCAAGTCTCGGGCTGGCGCGCGCTGTCGGGCTTTGCGCTGGGCGGCGCGCTCGGGCTGGGGCTGGGGCTGCTTACCGGCATGTCGCGCTGGGCCGAGGCCACCTTCGATTCGAGCGTGCAGATGGTCCGCAACATTCCGCATCTGGCGCTGATTCCGCTCGTGATCCTGTGGTTCGGCATCGACGAGGGCGCCAAGCGTTTTCTGGTCGCGGCGGGCGTGTTCTTTCCGCTCTACATCAACACGCATCACGGCATCCGCGCCGTCGACCGCCAGCTCATCGAGATGGCGCGCGCCTACGGCCTGCGCGGCTTCGCGCTCTACCGCGACGTGATCCTGCCCGGCGCGCTGCCCAACATCCTCGTCGGCCTGCGCTTCGCGCTCGGCGTGATGTGGCTGTCGCTGATCGTGGCCGAGACCATCTCGGCGCAGTCGGGCATCGGCTACATGACGATGAATGCGCGCGAATTCCTGCAAACCGATGTGGTGCTGGTGGGCGTGCTGCTCTACGCGCTGCTCGGCAAGCTCGCCGACCTCGTGGCCAAGGGGCTTGAACGCCGCTGGCTGCGCTGGAACCCGGCCTATCAAAAACATGGCGCGTGAACGCAAGCCGTCTTCCAGCCTTCTCCCCGGGAACCTCTCCATGACCGACCGTCTGCCGCATCCGCCGGTGCCGGACCTTGCCTCGCCCGACTTCGACCGGCTGCTCGCCGGCCTGAGCGCCGAGTTCGCCGCCAGCGCCGAACATCACGACCGCACGCGCGAATTTCCGCATGCCAACTTCGCCCGCCTGCATGAGCTGGGCCTGCTCGCACTCACCGCGCCGGTCGCCGACGGCGGCCTCGGCGCCGGCCTCGACAGCGCGCGCAAGGTGGTCGCCGCCGTCGCGCGCGGCGAGCCCTCGACCGCGCTGGTGCTGGTGATGCAATACCTGCATCTGGCCTTCCACGACCGGCTCGCGCGCTGGCCCGAGCCGCTGCGCCGGCGCGTGATCGGCGATGTGGTGCGCGACGGCGCGCTGGTCAATTCGCTGCGCGTCGAGCCCGAGCTGGGCACGCCGGCGCGTGGCGGCCTGCCGGGCACGGTGGCGCGGCGGGTGGAAGGCGGCTGGCGCATCGACGGCCGCAAGCTCTACTCCACCGGCGCGCCGGGCCTGACCTGGTACTTCGTCTGGGGCCGCAGCGACGATGCGGTGCCGCTGGTGGGCTCGTGGCTGGTGCATCGCGACACGCCGGGCATCGAGATCGTCGAGAGCTGGGACCACCTGGGCCTGCGCGCCTCGGGCAGCCATGACGTGGTGTTCACCGACGTGTTCGTGCCCGATGAGCATGCGGTCGACGTGGCGCCGGCCGACCAGCCGGCCGCGCCCGATGCGCGCTTTGCCGCCTGGATCGGCGTGCTGCTGTCGACCGTGTACGACAGCGTGGCCTACGCGGCGCGCGACTGGTTTGCCGAATGGGCGCGCACCCGCGTGCCGGCCTCGCTCGGCGCGCCGCTGTCCACGCTCCAGCGCTATCAGCAGGCGCTCGGCGAGATCGACGGGCTGCTGTTCTCCAACCGCGTGCTGCTCGATGCCGGCGTGCGCGGCGGCCTCGCGCCGGCCGAGTACAGCCTCATCAAGACGCTGGTGACCAATCAGGCCATCGCGGCGGTGCAGAAGGCGGTCGAGTTCTCGTCCAACCCCGGCCTGCACCGCGCCAATCCGCTGGAGCGGCATTTCCGCGACGTGCTCTGCGGCCGCATCCACACGCCGCAGGACGACGCGGTCTACGGCCAGCTCGGCAGCGCCGGCTTTGCCGCCGCAGCCGCTGCCGCCGAGGCCGGCGCGCCGCTCGTGCCCAAGGTGGCCAGCCGCTTCATCGGCGCGGCCACGGCGCCCGCCAACCATCGCTGAACCCGCATTCCCGCTGCGCCTTTCACCGCGCCCCCTGGTCCTTACGGAGAGAACACCATGCCCGTCAAATTCATCGGCATCGCCCACACCCAGAACGTCAGCGAAATCCACCGCCCGAGCGGCCCGGCCGTCGACAAGCGCTATCTCGCCACGCTGGCCAGCGCGCAGGAATACGCCGGCTTCGACAGCGTGCTGATCGCGCACAGCAGCTCGTCGGTCGACGGCCAGCAGGTCGCCGCCTTCATCGCCGCCAATACCGACCGGCTCGGCATTCTGCTCGCGCAGCGGCCGGGCTTCATCGCGCCGACCTATGCGGCGCGCCAGCTCGCGACGCTCGACCATTTCAGCGACGGGCGCCTGGCCATCAACGTCATCAGCGGCGGCGACGACACCGAGCAGCGCCGCGACGGCGACTTCCTGAGCCATGACGAGCGCTACGAGCGCACCGACGAATTCCTCGACGTGCTCAAGCGCACCTGGACCGGCACCGAGCCCTTCGACCACGCCGGCAAGCACTACCGCGTGGAAGGCCAGTTCGCCGGCGTGAAGCCGGTGCGCGACAACCATGTGCCGATCTATTTCGGCGGCTCGTCCGACGCCGCGATCAAGGTCGCCGGCAAGCATGCCGATGTCTACATGGTCTGGGCCGAGAGCCTGGCCCAGACCGCCGAGCTGGTGAACAAGGTGCGCGCCGAGGCCGCCAAGCACGGCCGCGAGAACCACATCCAGTTCAGCCTGTCGTCGCGCCCCATCGTGGCCGCGACCGAGGCGCAAGCCTGGGCCCGCGCCGACGACATCCTGGAGCGCGCCAAGGCCCAGCTGCCGTCCAACACCTTCTTTTTGAACCGCCCGCGCGAGCCGCAGAACACCGGCGCCCAGCGCCTGCTGCAAACCGTGGCGCAGGGCCGCGTCGTGGACAAGCGGCTGTGGACCGGCATCGCCGACCTGACCCGTGCGGCCGGCAATTCGACCTCGCTGGTGGGCACGGCCGAGCAGGTGGCCGAGTCCATCGTCGAGTACTACAAGCTCGGCATCGGCCACTTCCTGTTCCGCGGCTTCGACGTGGTGGAAGACGCGCTGCTCTACGGCCGCGAGCTGCTGCCGGCGGTGCGCGCCGCCGTCGCCGCGCATGACGCGGGGCAGGGCGCAGCGACCGCCGCCGACGCCGCCGCGCGCGCCGCCTGAGCCGCGCCGGAGCCGACATGAGCGAACTCCTCGTCGCCAGCCAGCACGACGCGCGCGTGCATGACCGCGTGCTGGCGCGCACGACCGGCCTGCGCTTCGTCAGCGTGCCGGCCGGCCCGGTCGAGGCGCTGCCCGAGGGCGCGAGCGTGCTGTTCAGCAGCCCGGTCGCGCCGCCCGGCCGGGCCTGGAAGCACGCGCCCGAGCCGCCCGGCTGGCCCTTCGATCTGCGCTGGGTGCAGCTGTCCTCGGTCGGCATCGACTACTACCCGGGCTGGCTGTTCGACGGCCCGGTGGTCAGCAGCGCGCGCGGCACCGCCTCCGGCCCCATCGCCGAATACGTGCTCGCCGCGATCCTGTCGGCCAGCAAGCGGATCCCCGAGCTGTGGGTGCATGACGCCGCCGACTGGCGCCATCGCCTGCTCGGCACGGTGGAAGGCAGCACGCTCGGGCTGATCGGCTTCGGCTCGATCGGCCGCGAGGTGGCCAAGCGCGCGCTCGCCTTCGGCATGAAGGTGATTGCGCTGCGCCGTGGCCACGGCCCGGCCGGGCTCGACGGCGTGGAACTGGCCGGCAGCGCGGTCGAGGTGTTTGCGCGCGCCGACCACGTAGTGCTGGCCGCGCCCGCCACCGAGGAAACCTGGCGGCTGGTCAACCGCCATCTGCTGGCGGCGGCGCGGCCGGGGCTGCATCTCATCAACATCGCGCGCGGCAGCCTGGTCGATCACGACGCGCTGGTCGAGGCGCTCGACGCCGGCCGCATCGCGCTGGCCACGCTCGACGTGACCGATCCCGAGCCGCTGCCGGCCGGCCATCCGCTCTACATCCATCCGCGCGCGCGGCTGTCGCCGCACAGCTCGCCCGGCACGCCGGCGCTGTTCGACAGCCTCGCCGAACGCTTCGTGCAGAACCTCGAACGCTTTCGCGCCGGCCAGCCGCTCACCGACGTGGTCGACCCCGCGCGCGGCTACTGACACCTCTCCTCAAGGAATTCAACATGACTTCACTCATCGTCGATGCGGCCGTGATCGCGGCCGACGGCCAGGGCAGCGCCCGGCCCAGGCCGCCGCGTCCGGCCATCTATTCGGTGCCGCGCAGCGCGGACGGGCGCGGCCTGTTCGGCGGCGACGGCATTCCGCGCCAGCCCACGGTCGAGGCCGAACGGCTGCATCGCAAGCAGCGCCTTGCGGCCTCGTTCCGGCTGTTTGCGCGCTTTGGCTACGACTACGGCGGCGCCGGCCACATCACCGCGCGCGACCCCGAGCGCACCGACCATTTCTGGGTCAATCCGGCCGGCGTCTACTTCGGCCATGTCACCGTCTCCAGCCTGCTGCTGGTCAACCATCACGGCGAGATCGTCGAGGGCGATGGCCATCTCAACCGCGCCGCGTTCGCGATCCATTCCGAGCTGCACAAGGCCCGGCCCGACGTGATCGCCGCCGCGCATTCGCATGCGCTCTGGGGCAAGGCCTTCTCGGCGCAATCGCGGCTGCTTGCGCCGATCAGCCAGGACGCGACCGCGTTCTATGAAGACCATGTGCTGTTCGACGACTACACCGGCGTGGTGCTCGATTCGAGCGAGGGCGAGCGCATCGCCGCCGCGCTCGGCAACAAGAAGGCCGCGATCCTGCGCAACCACGGCCTGCTGACCGTCGGCACCACGGTCGAGTCGGCCGTGTGGTGGTACATCGCGGCCGAGAACGCGGCCCAGACCCAGCTCATCTCCGAAGCCGCCGGGCCGATCCGCCCGCTCGACCATGAGGTGGCAAAGCACACGCATGGCCAGGTCGGCACCGAGATCGGCGGCTGGTTCAGCTTCCAGTCGCTGTGGGACCGCGTGCTGCGCGAAGAACCCGACTTCCTCGACTGAAGCGGCCACCGCGATGAACGCCGCCCTCGTCCGCCGCCAGTCCGTGGCCACTGCGCCGCGCCGGCCCGCCACCGCCACCGGGAGCCGCGCATGAATGCCGTCGTCCTGCCGCCCGGCGCCGCCGACGAACGCGCCGAGCCGGCCCGCGCGCTGGTGCTGGCCGCCGGGCGCGTGTTTCTGCCCGAGGCGCCGGCCTCGCCGCGCCGCAAGCTCGCCGCCGCGATCTCGCTGGCGCTGCATGCCGGCCTCGCGGTCTATCTGTGGAACTGGTCGCATGAGCCGGCGCCGCCGGCCGCGCCCGAGCGCGTGATCGAAATGGTGATCGCGCCGCCCGAGCCGCCCAAGCTCATCGAGCCGCCCAAGCCGATCGAGCCGCCCAAGGTCAAGACCATCGAGCCGCCGCGCGCCGCGCCGCCCAAGCCGGCACCGGCGCCGGCGGTCGCGCCCAGCGTGGTGCCGAGCCCGGCGCCGGTCGCCGCCACGCCGGCCCCGCCCGAACCCGCGCCGGCGCCGGCCCCGGTGGCCGCACCGGCATCGCCCGCGCCACCGGCGCCGGCCGCCGCGCATCCGGGCCCGCCCAACTCGCCCGACGCGATCCCGACCGACTACGCCAACCAGGTGTTCGCGCGCATCAACCGCATCGCCTCGGGCCGCTATCCCAAGGCCGCGATGCTGCGCCGGCAGGAAGGCCGCATTGGCTACCGGCTGACGCTCGCGCCCGACGGCACGCTGCTCGGCTACGAGCTGGACAAGTGCGGCATCGAGGCGCTCGACAACGCCGCCGAGGACGCGCTCAAGGCCGCCGCGCCCTTCCCCAAATTGCCCGACCTGGGCGCCGCCTCGTACCGGCTGGCGGGCGCCATCGTCTACCGGCTCGGCAACTGAGCCGGCCCGCAAATCCGCATCCCAAACGCATCTTCAAGGAGTCGCCATGAGCGCTACCGACACACTCGCCGCTCACGCGGCCTCGCTCTCGCCGGCCGAGCTGTTTCTCCAGGCCGACGGCATCGTCAAGACCATCATCGTGCTGCTGGCGCTGGCTTCGGTGCTCAGCTGGGCCATCGTCATCGAGAAATGGCTGCGCCTGCGCCGCGCCGCCAGGTCGGCCGACCGCTGGGTCGAGACGGTGCAATCGACCGGCGGCCTCAAGGCGCTGGCCGAGGCGCTCAAGTCCGAGCCGGACGATCCCTTTGCCCGCGTGCATGCCGCCGTCATCAACGAATGGACCCAGACGGTGGAGCAGGGCCTGCACCGCAGCGACTCGGGCCGCGACAGCCTGAAGGAGCGGCTCGCGCGCGTGGGCCAGATCGCCTCCGGCGTGGAGTTCGAGAAGCTGCAACGGCGGCTGCAAGTGCTGGCCACGGTCGGCTCGGTCGGGCCCTTCGTGGGGCTGTTCGGCACGGTGTGGGGGATCATGAATTCCTTCCAGGGCATCGCGGCCAGCAACAACACCAGCCTGGCGGTGGTGGCGCCCGGCATTGCCGAGGCGCTGTTTGCAACCGCGCTTGGCCTCGTCGCGGCGATCCCGGCGGTGGTGGCCTACAACCGGCTTGCCGGCGATCTGGGCGTGTACGGCCAGCGCGTCGCGACGCTGCTCGGCCTGATCGAGGTGAAGCTGTCGCGCCAGCTCGAAGCCGAGCTGATCGGCGTGCCGCTCGACGCCGGTCGCGCCAGCCGCAGCGATGCGGCCCGCGCCGGCAATGCGCCGGTGGCGCTCGCCACGGCCGCGCTGAAGGGAGCCTGAGCCATGGCCGTCAAGCTTCCCGCCGCCGGCGGCGTGCCGGGCGCGTTCAGCGCCGCGCCGGTCAGCGACATCAACGTGACGCCGCTGGTCGACGTGATGCTGGTGCTGCTTATCGTCTTCATGGTCTCGGCGCCGCTGATGACCGCCGGCATGAAGGTCGATCTGCCGACCAGCAATGCCAAACCGCTCACCGAGCCCAAGCCGCCGGTGACCATCAGCCTGGATGTGGACGGCAACGTGTTCGTCGACAAGACGCCGGTCACGCGCGAGGCGCTGGTGGCGACGGTGAAGGCCGCGACCGAGGGCGACCCCGAGCGCCGCATCCATGTGAAGGGCGACCGCAATCTGGCCTACGGCAAGGTCATCGAGACCATGGGCTATCTGGCCGACAACGGCTTCGGCAAGGTGGCGCTGGTGTCGGAGCCGCCGGGCCAGCACTGAGCCCGCTGGCGGCACCAGGCCGGTTTTCGCTCATGGCCGGCCGCACTGCCTGCGCCGGCGCGATTCCCTAGGATGGCGGGCCCTGCACCGTCTGCCGAAGGAATGCCATGTCTGCTGCCAGCCCCGTCATTGCGCCTGCTGCCACGCGCAATCCCCTTGCCGACGAGACCCTGGTGGCGGGCGGCGGCGGCGACAGCACGGTCCACGGCGGCGCCGGCGACGACCTGATCTACAGCGCCGGCTCGCCGGTTTATCTCGACGGCGGGCGCGGCGACGACAGCCTGCTCGGCGGCCCGGGCGACGACTTCCTCGGCGACGGCGATGGCAACGACTGGCTCGACGGCGGCGCCGGCAACGATGTCCTGTCGGTGCTCGGCTTTGGCGACATCACGGTGCGCGGCGGCGCTGGCAACGACAGCATCTCCGTCGTCGAATCCGGCCCCTACCGCCGCGACCAGCCGGATCACGGCGCGGTGCAGGTTGGCGGCGGCGCCGGCGACGACCGCATCGATGTCTACCTGAGCAGTGCCGGCAACTACGCGGTGACCGCCAGCGGCGGCGCGGGCGCCGATCTGTACCGGCTCTCGCTCAACAACTGGTCGGAGGCACAGACCGAGCCGATCGGCAGCTTCGTCATCACCGATTTCGTTGGCGACCGCATCGACGTGAGCGTGCTGCTCGACTGGGCCGACAGCCGCCATGGCGCCTGGCAGGGCGGCAATCCCTTCGATCCGGCGCTCGGCCTGTTGCGGCTGCGCGCCAGCGGCGCCGATACCGCGCTCCAGTTCGATGCCGACGGCAGCGCCGGCCCGCTCGGCTGGCAGACCGTCGTGACCTTTGCCGGCCTGACCCCGGCCAGCCTGCACGCGGCCAACTTTGTCGGCGGCTACGCGCCCGACGGCAGCGCGCCGCTGGCGCTGCTGCGCACCGGCAGCGGCCACGCCGACAGCCTGATCGGCGGCGGCGCTGCCGACACGCTCGACGGCGGCCGCGGCGACGACAGCCTTGCCGGCGGCGGCGGCGCCGATCTGCTGCTGGGCGGCGCGGGCAGCGGCGCCGACAGCCTGCGCGGCGAGGCCGGCGCCGACACGCTCGATGGCGGCGCCGGTGCCGACACCCTCGACGGCGGCAGCGGCGCCGACTGGCTGCGCGGCGGTGCCGGCGCCGACAGCCTGAGCGGCGGCAGCGGCAGCGACCGGCTCGAAGGCGGCAGCGGCAGCGACCGGCTCGATTCGGCCGGCGGCGGCAGCGACAGCCTGCTCGGCGGCGCCGGCGACGACTGGCTCGACCTCCAGGCGCACGACGGCGCCCGGCTGGTGGCCGACGGCGGCGCCGGCGCCGATGTGCTGCTGCTGGGCATCGACGACGGCAGCGCCGACGGCACGCTGCTGGCGCGCGGCGGCAGCGGCAGCGACCTGTTCGTGCCGGGCCGTGCCGGCCATTGCACGGTCGCCGATTTCGCGGCCGGCGCTGGTGGCGACCGCATCGATGTGCGCTACCTCGTCGGCGATGCGGGCGCGAGCGATGGCGGCAATCCCTTCGCCGCCGGCATCGGCCTGCTGCGGCTGCTGCAACACGGCAACGACTGCCTGCTGCAATGGGACGAGGACGGCGCCGCCGGCAGCCAGTTCGGCTGGAAGACCGTGCTGCAACTGCGCGGCGTGGATGCGGCCGATCTGACCGGCGCCAATTTCGTCGGCGCCATCGCGCCCGACGGCAGCGCCGCGCCGGTGCTCGACCAGACCGGCGCTGCCGGCGCCGACAGCCTGCGCGGCGGCTATGCCGGCGACCTGCTGCGCGGCGGCGCCGGCAACGACAGCCTCGACGGCGATGCCGGCGCCGACCGGCTCGAAGGCGGCAGCGGCAACGATCGGCTCGACGGCGCGGCTGGCGCCGACACGCTGCTGGGCGGCGCCGGCGCCGACACGCTCGACGGTGGCAGCGGCAGCGACCGGCTCGACGGTGGCGCCGGCGACGACTGGCTCGACAGCTTTGCCAGCGGCGACCGCGACAGCCTGTTCGGCGGCAGCGGCCAGGACCGGTTCCGGATCTCGGCCGACAACGGCGCGCGGGTGCAGGCCAGCGGCGGCGCCGGCGACGACCGCTTCGAAGTGAGCCTGACCGGCAGCGCCGAAGCCGTGCTCAGCGGCGGCGCGGGCGCCGACCGGTTTGCGCCGCTCGGCGCCGGGCACACGCCGATGCAGCTGGTCATCGCCGACTTCGATCCCGGCCGCGACCGCTTTGATTACACGTCGCTGATGGCGTCGAGCGCGGCGCTGGGCTACTACGACGGCGGCGATCCGCTCAGCCCCGAGCAGGGCTTTCTGCGCTGGGTGCAGCGCGGCACTGCCAGCGTGGTGCAGTTCGATCCCGACGGCGCGGCCGGCGCCGGCTACGGCTGGATCGACTGCGCCACGCTGCTCGGCGTGGCGGCCGACGAGCTCGGCGTCAGCGACTTCGAGCTGGCGCCGAGCCTTTACTGGTGACCAGCCGGTCCAGCCGCAGCCGGTCGCGGCTGTCGGTCAGGCGCCGCGCCGCCAGCGCGACCACGCCCATCACGCCCAGGCCGGTCGCGGCCGCGAGCAGCAGCAGCACGAAGATCTGCGCCTTGGCCGCCTCGACCGGCGGCTGACCGGCCAGGATCTGGCCGCTCATCATCCCCGGCAGCGTGATGAGCCCGGCCGCCGCCATCTGGTTGACGATGTGGGTCACGCCGCTGCGCATCACCTCGCGGCGCGCATCGCGCAACGCCTCGGCGCGGCTGGCGCCGAGCGCGAGCCGGGCCTCGATGGCGGCGCGCTCGCGCACGACCAGCGTGGTGAAGCCGTCGAGCGCGATGCCCACCCCATTCATCACCGTGCCGAGCGCAATGCCGGCCAGCGGAATCACCACCTGCGGCGCCCACCACGGCGCGGCATCCAGCGTGGCCAGCGCCGGCAGCACCGTGACCAGCGTGGCCAGCACCGCCACCATGCCGCCGAGCGTGCGTCCGCCCAGACCCGCCAGCCGCCGCCGCTGGCGCGCATCGATCTCGCGCGTGGCGGCGAGGAACATCACCGCCAGCAGCCCGGCCACCAGCCACGGCGATGCCGAGCCGAAGGCCACCGCCAGCACCAGCCCCACCAGCAGCAGCTGCACCACGCAACGCGCCGCGCCGATCAGCAGCGCGCGGCCGATGCCCAGGCCCAGCGCCGCCGACAGCAGCGCATCGGCCACGACCAGCGCGGCGGCAAAGGCCAGCCCCTGCGTGCCCACCGAGGTCGGATTCATGCGGCCAGGCGTCCGTCGCAAAGCCGCAGCCGGCGGCTGGCCAGGCGTGCGGCCTGGGCATCGTCATGCGACACCAGCAGCAGCGCCACGCCGGCCGCGCATTGCGCGCGCAACAGCGCTTCGACGCGCGCGACGTTGTCGGCGTCGAGAGCCGACGTGGGTTCGTCGAGCAGCAGCACGCGCACGCCGGGCCCGAGCGCGCGCAGCAGCGCCAGCCGCTGGCGCTCGCCGGTGGACAGCCGCGCGACCGGCCATTGCGCGGCCTCGGGCGGCAGGGCCAGCGCCGGCAGCAGCGTGGCGAAGTCCGCGTCGGGCGCGAAATGCTCGGCCACGCTGTCGCGCCACCAGCCCGATTCGGCCGCCACGTAGCGCACCCGGGCGCGCCATTCGGTGGCGGGCATGGCGCTGCATGCGCGGCCGTCGAGCGCCATGTCGCCGGTGTGCGGATCGAGGTCGGCAATCATGCGCAGCAGCAGCGACTTGCCGGCGCCCGACGGCCCGGCGAGCGCCACGCATTCGCCGGCGTGCACGACGAGATCGATCGGGCCGACATGCAGCCGGGCGAGGGCGGAGAGCTGGAGCATCGGGTCGGGCGGTGCGCGTGGCTGGGGCCGCGATCGTACTCAGGCGCTGGCGTTCGGGCTCCGGGCCCGGGCGTTCAGCCCGCCGCCACGCCGCGCATGAAGCGATCCGCCTGGCGCCGCACGCCGGCCGAGATGCTGTCCCAGATGCGCGCCGGAAAATCCGCCGGCAGCGTCGCCTCCACAGCCGCGAGCGCCGGCCCGGTCTGCGCGACCAACCCGAGCATCGCTTCCCACACCGGCAGGCCGCCGTGCTTCATCGCGAGGCCGTGCCAGTGCCGCGCCTCGATGCCGGCGAGCAGGTAGTGCGCGTTCTTCGAGCGCAGCGCCATTGCCAGCCCGGCCTTCTGCCAGCGGAACTGGCTCGGGCCGGGGCCGAAGTAGGGCCACATCGAGATCACGTCGTAGAGCGGCGTCATGCCGTAGCCGTCGCCGGCCGCGAGGAAGATCGAGTAGTTCTTGGCATGGCCGTCGGTCGCGGCGAGCAGCCAGAACGCGAGCTGCGCGAGCTGGAACGCGAGCCGGTCGGTCGTGGCGCTGCTGCTGCCGGCCAGCAGTTGCAGGCAGCGCGCCATGCCGGGGCCGCCGTCCTGCTCGTACTTGCGGCCGGGCGGCACGCCGAGCGCCTGGCAGAAGTCTTCCTGCGGCAGCCGCGCGATCCAGCGGCCGTCGTCGGCAAAGGCGCGGTCGAAGCGCTCGACCACCAGCGCCGGCTGATCGTCGAAGCGCGCCATCGCGGTCTGGGCCATCGGCAGGCCGAGCGCGCGGACGATCTGCGCGCAGAGCCATTCGTTTGGCACCGAGTCGGACAAATCCACGCGCCGCGCGCCGCCGACCAGGCCGAGCGGCAGCTTGAGGATGTGCGTGGTGGGCGTGGCGCCGCGCGCTCGGTGCCAGCGGTCGCCGAGGCGGAGCAGGGCGGTCTTTTCCTGCGCGCCGGCGAGGGAAATGCGGAACGGCTCGGCAGCGTCGCGCGCGTCGGGGCCGAGGTCAGCGGGCACGGCGCGCAGCAGTTCGGCCACCTGCGCGTCGGTCAGCGGCTCGGCGTCGATGCGGTCCCAGCCCTCGGGCGCGAGGCCGTCGGGCAGCAGCTGCACCGCGCCGACGCAGTCGCGGCCGATGGCGCCGAGCAGCTCGAAGGCATCGGCCGTGCCGAGCCGGAACCGCCGCGCGACGCGGGCGCGGATGGCGTCGTTGTCGGGCAGCAGGTTGTCGAAGAAATGGGCGACGACCTCGCCGCGCACCTCGCGCGACGGCGTGATGGGCAGCGACAGCGACAAGGCGCGGCGGCGCGGCGAGGCGAGCCAGCGCTCGTCGTAGACCAAGGCGTGCGCGCCGCGCGCGACGGTCCAGCGGCCGACCGGCTCGCCGTTCATCCACACGTTGAGGGCGGCGCTCACCAGCTGCCCTTGCGTGGCGCGATGACGACCGGGCGGGCGGTGGCGGCCGGGGCGGCGGGGGTTGCGGCAGCAGCGTCGGTCGGGCTGGAGCCTGCATCGCCGCCAGACCGGGCTTGCACGGACGGCGGCGCCGCGTCGGCATAAGCGGGCGATGCAGGTTCGGCCACAACTGCCGTCGGCGCGGCGGCCGGTGCAAGGCTGGTGGCACCGGCCGCGCCCGGCACTGGATCGACCGCGCCGTCGCGCAGCACCAGCGCGGCATCGAGCGCGGCCAGCAGCCGCAGCAGCTGCTCCACGCTCACCACGCCCGGATCGGCCTCGATCTCGGCAATGCGCGCCTGCCCCAGGCCCAGCCGCGCGCCCAGCTGCGCCTGGGTGATGCCGGCCTGCTTGCGCAGCGCGCGGATGTGCGGCCGGAGCTGATCGGCAAGACGAATGACGTAATCCATGGCGCTGCCCGGTGAAGTGGCGTTGGCAGCAATTTATCGGTCAAGGCCGATCTATGCAAATTATCGCTTCAAGCAGATATTGCCAGCTAGGCGCGCTGGCGAATGCGCCGCGCCTCGTCCTCGGCCGCCGCTGCCGCGCTGCGTTCGCCGAGCGCGCGCCGGGCATCGGCCAGGGCGGCGAGCGCTTCGGCCAGCGCCGGACTGCGCCGGTTGTCGACCAGCGCCCGCCAGCGCGCCACCGCCTGTTCCAGCACCGGCTGCGCTTCGGCGGCGCGCTGCTGGCGCAGCAATGCCTGACCCAGCACCAGCGTGGCGCGCGCCTCATGGTCGCGCTCGAAGTCGGCGGTGCTGCCGGCGCCGATGACGGCCAGCGTCTGGCGCGCCTGCGCCTCGGCGGCGGGCGCATTGCCGGCGGCGAGCGCGAGCCAGGCGGATTCGGCCTGCTCGCGCACTGGCTCGCTGGCGGCGGGGACGGCGGGCAGCTTCTGCGCCGCGCGCGCGGCCTGGAAGTCGGCCAGCGCCTGCGCCGCGCGGCCGCTCGCCACCTGCCAGCGGCGCCGTGCCGGGTCGACATGCGTGGTCGGCATGCGGCCCTCCTCGGCCTTGACGATGGCATCGGCGCGCGCGATGGCGGCCTGCGCCTCGTCGAGCCGGCCCAGCTCGACCAGCGCCCGCGCGCGAAAGCCCAGCAGCGGCACTTCCAGCTCGGGCGCCGATTCGAGCCTGGCTGCCATCGCCTGCGCCTCGTCGAGCGCCGCCAGCCCGTCGCGCACCCGGCCGTAGGCGACCAGCGCGCGGCCGTGCGCGGCGGGCTGCATCGCCGCCTGCGCGCCAAAGCTCGCGCCCTTTTCCTGGGTCCAGTCGCGCGCCCATTCGCGGGCCCAGGCGTGCGCCGGCGCGATGACCTCGATGCTTTCGCGGAAGCGCCCGGTGTCGTAGAGGAAGTTGGCCAGCTGCATCTCGGTGAAGTGCAGCGTCATCGGGTCGTCGTGGCGCTCGCGTTCGAGCGCGAGGCCGCGCCGCAGGTTGACCAGTGCGTCGGCCGGGGCGCCGAGCGCGCGCTGCGCATTGCCGAGCGAGCCGTACAGAAACGGCAGCGACGACGCGCCGTGCTGCGGATAGGCCTCGGCCAGCGCGATGGCGCGCGCGAAGGCGGCGCGCGCGGTCTCGTTGTCGCCGACGTAGTAGGCGTTGTCGCCCTCGATATGGAGCGCGTCGATCAGGTCGGGGTTGGGGCCGTCGCGTTCGGCCAGCGCCACCGCGCGCCGGGCCGCGGCCAGCCCGTGCTCGGGGTCCATGCGGCGGTCGAGCGAGGCCTGCATCAGCTCGATCCGCATGCGCGCCCGCGAGTCGTCGTCATGGCGCGCGTCGAGGATGGCGGCGCCGTCGCGCAGCAGCGCCTGGGCCTCGTCGCGGCGTTCGAGGCTGGTGAGGGCGTGGGCCATGTCGGCCATCGCGAGCACGGTTTCCTCGCTGGTCGGGCCGGTGCTGGCGCGCGCCAGTTCGAGCCGCCTGGTCTGCATGGCGAGCTGCTTGTCGGTCAGCACCATGTCCTCGTACATCGCGGCCATCACGGTCAGCAGCCGCAGGCGCGCGGCCGGCGCGTGCTGCAACTCGCTGTCGATGCGCTCGGCGCCGCGGTCGAGCAGCTGGGCGGCGGTGGTGGCGCGCCCTTGCGTCGGATCGGCCTGGCCGCCGGTGTTGGCGCTGAACACGCTTTCGATGAAGCCCTGGACCGCGCGCGCCGTCTCCGCCTCGGCCTGGGCGCGCCCGGCCTGGAGCCGCGCCTCATGCGCCTGCCACAGCGCGGCCGAGGCGCCGCCGACGAGGGCGATCAGCGCCACCGCGCCCGCGCCCACCTGCACGCGGTAGCGCCGCACGAAGCTCGCCGCGCGATAGCCGAGGCTGTCGGGCCGGGCCTCGACCGGCTCGCCGGCCAGATGCCGCCGCAGATCGTGCGCAAACGCTTCCATCGTCGGATAGCGCTCGGCCGGCGACTTCTTGAGCGCCTTGTTGAGGATGGAATCGAGATCGCCGCGCAACTGGCGCGCGAGCCGCGCATCGGCCACCGACGCGCTCGCCAGCGGCGGCTCGACCGAGGCGATGGCGTCCTCCAGCTGGGCCGCGCTGGCGCGCTTGAGCCGGTAGGGCCGGGCGCCGGTGAGCAGCTCGAAGGCCACCACCGCCATGCTGTAGATGTCGGTCGCGGTGGCCAGCGGTTCGCCGCGGATCTGCTCGGGGCTGGCGTAGTCGAGCGTGAGCGCGCGGCCGGCGAGCTGGGTCAGCGCGGTCTCGGGCGTCAGCTCGCCTTCCAGCAGCTTGGCGATGCCGAAGTCGAGCAGCCGCACCTGGCCGTCGCGGGTCACCAGGATGTTGCCGGGCTTGAGATCGCGGTGAACCACCAGCCGGGCGTGTGCATGCGCGACCGCCGCCATCGCCTGCAGCAGCAGCCCGATGCGCTCGCGCAGGCCGAGCGCGCGCTCGCGGCACCAGGCGTCGAGCGGCTCGCCGGCCACGTATTCCATCGCCAGGAAGGGCCGGCCGAGCGCATCGACGCCGGCGTCGTAAAGCCGCGCGATGTGCTCATGCTCCAGCGACGCGAGGATGTCGCGCTCGCGCGCCATGCGCTCGGCCAGCGCATCGCCCCAGGCCTGGCGCGGCAGCTTGAGCGCGACCCGGCGCCGCAGCAGGCCGTCGGCGCGCTCGGCCAGCCAGACCGTGCCCATGCCGCCCTGGCCGATTTCCTCGATGAGCCGATAGCCGCCGATCTGGCTGCCGGCGACCGGCGCGGTGCCCGACAGGTCGAGATCGAGCCGGGGCAGCGTGCCCAGAAAGTCGCGCGACTCGACCGCCTCCTGATGCGCGAGCAGCGCGGCGACCGCATCGCGATGGGCGGCGCGCTCGCCATCGAGCCCGGCGAGCCAGTCGGCGCGCTCGGTCGCCGGCAGGCTCAGCGCCTCGTCGAGCAGGGCGCTGATTGCGGGCCATCGATCGGACAGCTTGCCGAGCGGCGTCATGGTCGTCTCCGGTGGCGCGCGGCGCTCAATCGCGCAGCGCATGGGCCAGCAGCAGCCGGGCCTTGTCCCAGTCGCGCGTGACGGTGCGGGTCGACAGGCCGAGCGCCTCGGCGATCTCGGCATCGGCCATGCCGCCGAAGTAGCGCAGCTCGACCACCTGCGCCAGCCGCGCATCGATGCCGGCCAGCTCGTCGAGCGCGCCATGCACGGCGAGGATTTCCTGCGCGGCCGAGCTGTCGGGCAGGGCGTCGATGTGGGCGGTGTCGAGCTCGACATGTTCGGCATCGCCGCCGCGCCGGGCGCTGCCGGCGAGCCGCGCCGCATCGACGATGACCGAGCGCATCACGGTGGCCGAATAGGCCAGGAAATGGGCCCGGTCGGCCGGCGCCAGCGCCTCGCGCTGGGCGAACTTGAGATAGCACTCGTTGACCAGCGCGGTGGTCTGCATGAGGCCGTCGCGGCCGCTGCGCGCCAGGCGCCGGTGCGCGATCTGGCGCAGCTCGGGATAGAGCAGCTCGAACAGGCGATCGAAGGCGGCACGGTCGCCGTCGCGCGCACGTTCGATCAGGCGCGTGACTTCGCCCATGTCGATGTTCCGTCGGTCTCGGATGTCGGGGCGTCGATGATAGGGGCGGGTCCGGTCGGTCCGGGCAGTTGTAACCGCTTGTCGGCGCGGCCACTTCAGTCGGGCTGGTGCAGCGGCCGGACCGGCGGCGCGACCAGCCGGCACGGCGGCTTGAGCGCCGACAGCGCGGCGGCGCAGCCGCAGGCCAGCGCCAGCGCGGCGGCCGCGCCCAGGCGCGGCGCCAGCAGCGCAAACGCGGCGCCGAACGCCGCCTTGCCGAACAGCCCCCACACATAGCCGCGCAGGAATTGCGCCGCCGCCTCGGGCCCGGCACCGGCATGCTCGCGCAGCACCACCGAGGCGCCGACCAGCGGCAGCGAGGACAGCATGCCGGTGGCAAAGCTGCCGAGCGCCGGGCCGAGCGTGGCGATGAGCGCGGTCACGCCGGCGGCGGCCAGCGCCAGCGCCAGCGGCCGGGGCGCGGCCAGCGGCGCCGCATCGGGCAGACCGGTGGCCGGCAGCGCCGCCAGCGCCAGTGCCGAGCAGGCCAGCGCCAGCGCCAGCGCATCGACCAGCCGGGCGCTGGCCGCGACCACCGGCAGCATCGCCGCCAGCGCGCCGGCCAGCCCGCCCAGCAGCGCCAGCGCAATGCCGCGCTGCCGCGCCGCCAGCCCGTAGCCGAGCGCAAACGCCGCCAGCACCGCGCAGGCCGCCACGCTGCCGACCGCCGCGCTCGCCGCATAGGCCGGGCCCTGCTCATGCGCCAGCCAGCCGAGCGTGGGCGCGGTAATCATCGGCAGCGCGGCAATCACGCCGGCCAGCCGCCGGCCGCCGCGCCGCGCCACCGCGCTCACCAGCAGCACCGCGAGCGCCGTGAGCAGCGTCTTCATCGTCCAGTCCATCGCGCTTCCCCATCCCTGCCGCGCGCGAAATGCGCGCCTCATGAACGGGTGAACGAAATCGACGCGGCAAAACCGACATCGCGGCGCGGCAAGACCGGCATCGGCGCCGGCGCAAGCCAGGGCCGGCGGGCGCCGGTCCGGTCTCAGCCGGGCGTCCGCCCCAGCCCGCCGGCCTCGGGCGGCGTGAACAGCCCCGGCTCGGCCAGCGCGTCCACATCGATCTCGCGCGCCAGCGTGCCTTGCCGCACCAGCTGGCGGTCGAGCTGGCGCAGATCGGCCAGCACCTCGGGATCGAGGCCGCGCAGCACCGTGCGACCGCGCACCACCATCGCCCGCGCCACCTCGGGCGCGATGCGCATCCGGTTCACATAGGCCTGGGCAAATTCATCGGGATGGGCGTTGGACCATTGCCGCGCCCGCGCCAGCCGCGCCAGCACATCGGCGATGGCGGCACGCTTGCCGGCATCGGCCAGCGCAGCGCGCGCGCCCAGAAAGATGCCGCGCCCGCTGTTGATGCCCTTGCCGTCGCGCAGCAGCCGGCCGCCGGCCTGCTGGGCCAGATAGAGCTGCGGATCGTTGGTGGCCCAGGCCTGCACCCGGCCGGTGGTGAAGGCGGTCAGCGCATCGTTCTGCAGCGCATAGCTGATCTGCACCTCGCGCGGATCGACGCCGGCCTCGGCCAGCGCGCCGTGCAGCAGCCAGTCGGCGATGCCGCCGCGCACGGTCGAGACGATCACCGGCTTGCCGCGCAGCTCGGCCACGCGGGTGATCGGCGAGCCGGCCGGCACCACGATGCCGATGCCGCCGACCTCGCCCTCGCTGGCCGCGACCAGCTTGAGCGGCAGCGCATTGGTGGCCGCGACCAGCGCCAGGATGTCGTTGGTGTAGGTGAAATCGACATGCCCGCCACGAAAGGCCTCGAACAGCGGCGGCGGCGACGGGAAGGTGATCCAGTCGATCGTGTAGGGCAGGCCGTCGAGCGCCCGGGCCGCGTCGGCCAGCAGCCGCGTCATGCCCTGCTGGTCGCCCAGGCGCAGCACCACGCCGTCGAGCGCCGGCGCGGCCGGCTTGCCGCAGCCGGCGAGCAGGCCGGCAGCGCCGAGCGCCAGCGCGCCGGCAAGCCGGCGCCGGCCGGTGCGCACCGGGGCGACCGGGCGCCGTGGCAGCGGCGCCGCCATCAGAACGCCACCCCGAGGCGCGCATACCAGAAGCCGCCGTAGTAGCTGAACGGAATCGACACGCCATAGCCGTAGCGCGCGCCGTTGGTGGTGGTGAACGGCGACTTGTCGGCCTTGACGTTGAACAGGTTGTTCGCGCCCACCGCCAGCGTGGTGGCCGGGGTGACATGCCAGCTCACGTCCAGGTCGGTGAGCCACTTGGCGCCATAGGTCACGTCGTTGGCGGCGCTGGTCGCATTGCGCTCGATGACCTTGTCGTAGCGCGTGACGCGCAGCCCGGTATCGAAATCGCCCTTGAGCCAGTTGGTGCCGAGGATGAGCTTGGTGCGCGGATAGCCGTCGGTGAGGCTGCCTTGCGCCGCGCGGTCGAGCAGCCTGAAGCCGAGCGCGCTGAGCGCCGCCGGCGAGTCCTTGATGCTGTCGATGCCGGTGCGGTTCCAGTTGAAGCCGAGGTTGAACTTGGCCACGCCGAGCGCGCCGAGATCGCTGCGGTAGTCGGCCACCACATCGATGCCCTTGGAGGTGGTGTCGACCGCGTTGGTGAAGTACTGCACCAGCTGGCCGGTCTCCAGCCCGGCGCCGGCCAGGATGGCGTCGACGCCGCTGCCCGAGAAATAGCCGGTCGAGACGATGCGGTCGGCGATGCGGATGCGATAGGCGTCGGCGGTCAGCGTCAGGTCGCGCGTCGGCGTGAGGCTGAAGCCGAGGCTCAGGTTGCGCGAATGCTCGGGCTTGAGATCGCTGGCGCCGAGCGCGCGCGCCAGCGCCGAGCCCGGGCTGGCCAGCGTCGAGTTGCGCAGGATCGACACGCCGTTGACCACCTGCCAGCTCGAAAACGTCTGCGACCAGACCTGCTGGCTCAGCGACGGCGCGCGGAAGCCGGTGTTGAAGGTGCCGCGCAGCGCAAACGTCTTGTCGACGTCGTAGCGCGCGGTGAGCTTGCCGCTGAAGGTGTTGCCGGCGCTGTCGTCGTAATGCTCGCCCCGGCCGGCCACGCCCAGATAGAGCTTGTCGATCGGCTTGAAGCCGAAGTCGGCATACAGCGCGCCCACGCCGCGCGTCAGCGAGCCGGCATTCGACGGGCCGATGGCATTGACGCCCTGCACGCCCACATTGGCCGGCTTGCCGGCGAGCGAGCCGTCGCCGTAGCTGGCGTCATACACATAGCCGCCGTTGGCGGTGGCGGCGGTGTCGCCGGCGGTCAGGCGGTAGCGCTCCTTGCGGTATTCGGCGCCGAAGGCCAGGTCGACCGGCCGCGCCAGCCCCAGGTCGATGCCGCGTCGCACATCGGCATTGGCGCTGGCCTGGTCGGCGGTGATGCCGTAGAGCTTGAACTGCGTCGGGCCCGACGGGCCGAGCGACGGATTGAGCGTGCCGGCATGGCTGTTGATCTGGTTGCGCGAGGCCGAGGCGCTCGCATCCCAGTTCCAGCCGGCGGCCTCGCCGCGCAGGCCGCCGACCAGCTGGGTATCGAACTCGTGCAGGTAGTACTTGGGGATGAAGCCGTCGGGATGGATCTGCACCAGATCGCCGGTGGAATTGGGCCGGCGCGTGGTGTACCAGGCCTCGGCATTGCGCCCGCCGGCGGTGGCAAAGCCGTACAGCCGGGTGCCGCCGCCGACGCCGAGCTCGGCATTGACGGCGGTGGTCACCGCCTTCAGCTCGGGATTGCCGTTGCGGTCGCCGCGCTTGTCCAGCGTGGCTTCGCGCGGATCGGGCTGGCCGTTGGACTTGAAGTAGAAGGCGCCGGTCGCCGCATCGTTGCGCTCGCTGCGCTCCTGGTTCACCGCGTCGAGCGACAGGCGCAGAAAGCCGTCGTCGCCGAGCGTCGTGCCCCAGCCCAGGTTCTGGCGCACGGTGATGCCGTCGCCCTGGTAATAGCCGCCCAGCGTGGTGATCGACTCGCCGCCGTGGTCGGTGTTCTTGAGGATGATGTTGACCACGCCGGCGATCGCATCCGAGCCGTACTGCGCCGCCGCGCCGTCGCGCAGCACTTCCACATGGTCGACCGAGGCGACCGGAATCTGGTCCAGGTCGACCGGATTGGCGCCGGTCGTGCCGACGCCCGAATTGCTGATCGCGGCGCTGTTGTGGCGCCGCTTGCCGTTGACCAGCACCAGCGTGTAGGCGCCGCTCAGGCCGCGCAGCGACAGCGGCCGCACCACGTTGTTGACCGTGACGCCCGCCACCGGCGTGAAGTTGAACGACGGCAGCAGCGTGGCCAGCGTCTCCTTGAGCGTGGCCTTGCCGGTGCGTACCAGGTCCTCGGCCTGGATCACGTCGATGGGCACCGGGCTGTCGGCCACGGTGCGTTCCTCGCCGCGCACGCCGGTGGTCACCACCACGTCGCGCACGCTGGCGTAGGGCGCGGGCGCATCGGCAGCGAGCGCGCGGCCGCCGACAAAGGCCAGCGCGACGGCCGAGGCGACAAGAAGAGGGCGGGGAAGATTCGCGGGGGGATTTCTTGGCTTCATGGGAGCGAGGTCAGCCTGTTGCTGACTTGCGTCTTGTTAATGAAAGCCAAGAAATACTATGCACAAACTGAATTGTCCGTGCCGCGTCGCGATAACGATATGGGTCGTTCGCGAGGTTGCACGGCAGCCGTTGCGGCCGCCGCGCGGGGGCCGGCAGTGCTTACGCCGGCGCCTTGGTCGTGCGCAGATAGGGCAGCTTGATGTCGAGGCTGCCGTACTTCTCGCGCGCCTGATCGTCGTTGAGCGACAACGCCACGATCACGTCCTGGCCGGTGGCCCAGTTGGCCGGCGTGGCCAGCGGCACGTTGTAGGTCAGCTGGAGCGCGTCGAGCGCACGCAGCACCTCGGCGAAATTGCGGCCGACCGACATCGGATAGGTCAGCGAGAGCTTGAGCTTCTTGTCCGGACCGATGATGAACACCGAGCGCACGGTAGCGGTATCGGCGGCGGTGCGGCCATCGGGCAGATAGGCCTCGGCCGGCAGCATGTCGAAGGCCTTGGACACCGCCAGACCCTCGTCGGCAATGATCGGGAAGCCGGCCGGCGTGCCGGCGAAGCTCTCGATGTCGCCCTTCCACTTCTTGTGCGCTTCCACGCCATCGACCGACACGCCGATGACCTTGGTGCCGCGCTTGGCCCATTCCTCGGCCAGCTGCGCGACGGCGCCGAACTCGGTCGTGCAGACCGGGGTGAAGTCCTTGGGATGCGAGAACAGGATGGCCCAGCCCGAGCCGATCCAGTCGTGGAAGGTGATGGGGCCCTGGTCGGTTTCTGCCGAGAAGTCGGGAACGAGATCGTTGATGCGCAGTGCCATGAGGTCAGCTCCGTGAGATGGGCGGGGATTGCCGGGGCGATCGGGCGGCGTGCTGCCGCCGGTCGATGGCCGGCGATAGATACCGCCTCACGGGGGCAGCGCGGTTAAAACGGATGGGTATATGTAATTGACCGGGGGTTGATTTGCTGAGATAGGTTGATTGACAGAATCCTTGTGGTGTTGTCATTTTATTGAGGTGGCGGAAATTTTTTGCTATCAATCGATTAATCATTACCAATTTTTTTCCAGGAAAAATAGTCGAATAGCAATTTGGTTCCGCCATAATAACTTGCAAAACTCTCAATGAGTTTTTGGCAAAAGTCATAGGTTTCTCTGCAATGAATATCTCCCATTGATGGCTTTGTCAATGGGAGGGCATGTGAAAGACATGCATTTAAATTTGAGAGCACTCTGCTATCGAGCGCACTATTGCTGTGAAGTTCTAAAAGTTTAGTCAGTTTTTTGTTTTCAAAGTCGTGGCGGCTGAGCCATTTCACGAATAGATCAATGAGTTTATGTTGGTGTGCAAAAGATAAAGGTTCGTTTTGCCTTGAGATCCAGCGCTGCTGGAGTGATTCGGCTAGCATTGTGTGCCAATCCTGAAAGCCCCCGGTGGCGAGGCTCTTGCTGAGGAGTCTCGGGTTTATATTCTTACAGGTGATTGCTGCCCAATCTTGATAAACTTTACTTGGAGGGACTTGCAATTTTCTGAGTGCTCTAAACGTGTCTCCTCCTACGCCATAGCCGCTATCGTGTTCTGCAAACGGAATGCAACCTAATTCCTTGCGAAGATTCGGGAGGGATTTGGCAAATTCTTTACCGTGTTTCACTGAGAAGTAGGGCTGTATATCGAGCATGGTTGTAGATGCACTTGAGTCTGATTGCTGTTTCAGGGTTTGTTGGTGGTGTTTGAACTATCTAATATTTCTCTTAGTTCTTCAATTGAAAAGGGCGGATCGCTCCTGTGTAACATCGCATGGCAGTTTGGGCAAACGGGTCGGAGTTCGTTAATCGGATCAATCTTGTGCTGCTGGCTGTTCCTAGAAATTGGCGTTAGATGATGGACGTGAATAAACTTGGCGCCAATTTTAGCGCCAAATTTTGATTCGAAGTTAAAACCACAAACGACACAGTCGTATCCATGGTGGTTTAAGCATGCCGCTCTAGCTTCGGAACTTCGTTCATATGCATTTACGATCACGCGCTTCGTAGCTCCCTCAACATATTTCTCAACTTCATCTGGGTATTCATTGTTTCCGCCAAATACCCTAGTGGAAATGGACATCGAGTCCAATTCTATTAACCAGTACGTTCTTCTTTTGTTTGAAGGTGAAATTTCCAGTTCTGCGCATAAACTCAAGTACGCATTCTCGACGTCTTCGCTGTCTGCTGGTTTGCCAAGGTGCTTTGTGATTGTTGGGGTGGTTTGCTTTCCGTCTTTTCCTGAGAATGCATCATGCTTCTCTGCTGAGCAATTTATGTAGTCAGCAAAACGACTTGGGGAGAAGAGAAATTTATCTTTTACGATTCCATAAACAAAAATTTTTCCAAGACGTAGCCGTTCGTAGAAAAACTCACGACGGTATGTATTATGACTATCTCGATAACTGTTGAAGGTGATCAAATTTTCAGCGATTTGCTTTTTGGATGTGATGAGTTTCATGCCGTTCCTTGATCGGTTGAAGATGTCAATTAAAATCCTGATCGGGAATTTTAAGGCCTGCCAGAAATTCTGTGTTCAAGGTGCGCGATGCTGTGAGGCCTTGTCAGATTTCGCTCGCTCAACCGCAGGGTTTGGGGACAAGCCACGTGACAACCGGAAAGCGACCCATGCAACCATCGCCACGATTAGCCCACCGAGGGCAAGAAGAACGAACTCGCTTAGCCAATAAATGGTTGGCATCGGAGACCGAAACATGGCCGATATGCCGGGATAGCGGGCACAGGACACGGCCGGTCAAAAGGCCTTTGATGCACTCAGCAAGAAGCACAAGCCAAAATCCGAGCGTGAAAATTGCGGCCCGAATAATTCAATTTGGCGCTTGCGACTGGAGTGGGGCATCGTGAATAGCCACAGCGCTTGCCAAGCCAAGGCGGCCAGACTTGCGATCAACTTCAGCGCGCTGACGAAGCCAAAAAGCAGGAGAATCACCAGCCAAATCGTTTCCGTCTCGGAGGAAGGCTGACGAAGTGATTTGACAATATAGAAAGCTGCGACACAGTCCAAAACAGTCAGCAAATACATGGCTGCGCGTCTTGCGGCGACTATCAATTGACCGAAGTTGGTATTGGGCAAGATTGACTCCTGGCAAAGCCCTTGCAATTTGAGTTGTACAGCGTGCCCGCAGCAGTCCTGTTTGTCGATCTTGGCGACCGTTGGGATCGCGAAATTAGGGTCAATTCCTTGCGTCTGATTAACGAATGCCGGCAAGTTGCCCGATTAACAACTCCGGCGGCCCAAACACCCGCACCCCCGGCACCTCCCCGCGCCAAGCCTCCACCTCCACCAGACAGCTCTGCGCCGAACACCCCTGCGAGAACGCCGAGCACGCCACGTCCTGCGTCAGCACATTGGGGTTGCCATGCGCCTCGACCCCGCCAAACTCCGCCCCGGCCGGATCGAACCACGCCCCGGTCGACAGCCGCGCCACGCCGCGCATCACCCCATCGCTCAGCCGCGCCGCCGCCACGCAGGCACCACGGTCGTTGAACACCCGCACCAGCTGCCCGTCGGCAATGCCGCGCGCCGCCGCATCGGCCGGATGCAGCGTGATCGGCTCGCGGCCGTCGATGCGGTCGGCCTGGCTCAGCGCCGAATGGTCGAGCTGGCTGTGCAGCTTGTTGGCCGGCTGGTCGCTGATGAGATGCAGCGGAAAGCGCCTGGCCAGCGCCGCGCCCAGCCATTCGCCCGGCGCGCGCCAGCGCGGATGCGGCGCGAAGCCGGTGTGCGCAAACGCCGCCAGCGTCGGCGAGCAGAGCTCGATCAGCCCGCTGTCGCTCGGCAGCGGATGCTTGAACGGATCGGCGCGAAAGCGCGTCAGCAGCGTGGCGCGCGGTGGCGCGGCCTGGGCAAAGTCGATCAGCCCGCGCTCCACGAACATGTCGTAGCCGGGCAGGCGTACGCCGGCTTCGGCGGCGCGCGGGCGGCATTCCTCGTACATCCAGCGCAGCCAGCCTTCGGTGCTGCGGCCTTCGGTGAAGGCGGCCTCGAAGCCGAGCCGCCGCGCCAGCCCGGCCAGGATGGCGTGGTCGTCGCGCGCCTCGCCCTGGGGCGGGATCACCGGGCGCATCGCCACCATGTGACCCTCGCGCGACGAGAAGCCGATGTCGGCGCGCTCCAGCGTGGTGGTGGCCGGCAGCACCACGTCGGCATGGCGCGCGGCCGGGGTCCAGAACTGCTCATGCGCCACGATGCTGTCGGGCAGCTGCCAGGCGCGCACCAGCCGGTTCAGATCCTGGTGATGATGAAAGGGATTGCCGCCGGCCCAGTGCACATAGCGGATGTGCGGATAGCGATGGCGGCCGCCGTTGTACTCGAACGGCGCGCCGGGGTCGAACAGCATGTCGGCCAGCCGCGCCACCGGGATGAAGGCGCTGACCGCATTGCGCCCCTGCAGCAGCGTCGGCCCGTGAAACTTGGGCCCGCGATAGCCGATGCCGTTGACCGCGCCATAGGCCAGCGCCAGTCCGCCGCCGGGCAGGCCGATCTGGCCCAGCAGCGCCGCCAGCGCTGTCGCGGCCCAGTAGGGCTGCTCGCCATGCTCGGCGCGTTGCAGCGACCAGGCCACGTTGATGAGCGTGCGCTCGGCGCCGATCTCGCGCGCCAGCCGCTCGATGCGCCCGGCCGGCACGCCAGTGATGTCGGCGGCCCAGCGCGGATCCTTCGGCTGGCCGTCGTCGAGGCCGAGCACATGATCGGCAAACCGCTCGAAGCCGATGCAATGGCTTGCAAGAAATGCCCGGTCGTGGCGGCCCTGCACGATCAGTTCATGCGCCAGCGCCAGCATCAGCGCGGTGTCGCTGTTGGGCCGCAGCGCAATCCATTCGGCGAAGGCCGGCTGCACGCTGCCGTCGCCGAAGTCGTCGCGCGTGGGGCTGATGTTGATGAAGCGGCAGCCGCGCGCCGCCATGCGGCCGAGCGCGCCGCGCAGTTCATGCCGGCCGGCGCCGCCCGGATCGATCTGGGCATTGCGCGCCGGAATGCCGCCAAAGCTGACGAACAGCCGGGTGTGCGCCTCCAGCGTGGCCCAGTCGTCATGGTTGGCTTGCAGCGTGTCCATGTCGGCCAGGATGTGCGGCATCAGCACGCGCGCCGCGCCCAGGCTGTAGCTGTCGGTGCTGCGCACATAGCCGCCGGCCAGGTTCAAAAAGCGGTGCAGCTGGCTCTGCGCATGATGAAAGCGCCCGGCGCTGGCCCAGCCATAGCTGCCGCCGTAGATGGCCTCGTTGCCGTGCTCGCGCCGCACCCGCGCGATCTCGGCCGCCACCAGATCGAGCGCGGTATCCCAGTCCACTTCCACAAACGGCTCCTGGCCGCGCGCGCCCCGGGCCGGGCCGGGGCCGTGCTCCAGCCAGCCGCGCCGCACCGCCGGCCGCGCGACGCGCAGCGGCCCCTGGCTGGCGGCCAGCGCATGCGCGCCGATGGGCGAAGGGTCGGGATCGTCGCGCCAGGCGTGCAGCTGCGGCGTGCCGTCGCGTGCGCAGGCGACTTGCTGAATGCCCCAGTGGGCGGCGGTGTAGTGCGGCATGACGCCTCGAACGAAAAAAGGCCCGCTCCGGCCGACCTGGTCCGGAGCGGGCAAACACGCGCAGGGGATGCGCGAGCAGATGGGGACCGGCGCGCTGCCGTCGTTCAGAAGTCGTAGGCGAGCTTCGTGTACCAGAAGCCCCCGGCCGGCGAGAACGGCGACGGGCCGTACAGGAAGGCCGCCACGCCGGTGTTCGCATCGAGGATGCCGGTCTTGGTCGGCCGCACGTCGAACAGATTGGTCGCGCCGACGCTGACCTTGACCCCGCCACGGAAGGCATAGGTGATGTCCAGATCGGTGATCCAGCGCGCGCCGAAGTCGAGGTCCTGCGCCTTGTTCTCGGTGCGCTGCCAGGTGTAGCTGCCGTAGCGCGTGCCTTGCAGATTCACGTCGAAGGCGTCGATGAACCAGCGCCCGCCGAGGATCAGCTTGTTGTGCGGATTGGCCACCGTCAGGTCGCCCTGGGCCGAGCGGCCGTACCAGACGTTGTTGCCGCCGGCATTGGCGCCGAGCGAGGAAATCTGCGACGGCGTGGCGCGGATCTTGGTGATCTCGGTCTCGTTGTAGTTGAAGCCGACATTCCAGCGCACGGTGCCGAAGCGGCCGTAGTCCTGCGTGGTGTCGGCCACCAGATCGAGGCCGGTGCTGCGCGTGTCGACGCCGTTGGCGAAGTACTGCACCCACTCGGTACCGGTCAGGCCGGCGGCCTGCAACACCGGCGCAAAGGCCGGGCCGTACAGGTAGCCGGTGCGCACGATGCGGTCCTTGATGTCGATGCGATAGCCGTCGAGCGTGATGTTTGTGCCGCGCTCCGGCGTCCAGGCCAGGCCCAGGCCGGCGTTGCGCGACTTCTCGGGCTTGAGGTCCTGCGCGCCGAGCGCACGGGCCAGGGCCGAGTCGTTGCGCAGCACCTTCGACAGGCTCGGCACCACATTGCCGGCGGCATCGATGTTGGTGCGGTTGTCGGTCTGCGCATAGCCGATCTGCGTCAGCGACGGCGCGCGAAAGCCGGTGCCCACGGTGCCGCGCACCGCCAGTTCGGGCGTGAGTTCAAAGCGCGAATTGAGCTTGCCGCTGATGGTGTTGCCGGCGCTGTCGTCGTAATGCTCGCCGCGCACCGCCACGTCGACGAACCAGCGCTCGGTCGGGTTGAAGCCCACGTCGCCATAGGCCGCGAACACGCCGCGCCGCAGCCGCGCCTCGTCGGCGGCGGTGAGCACCACCGCGCCCTGGGCGCCGAGCGAGGCCAGCTTGCCGACATTGGGATTGCCGTCCTGGTCGCCGGCCTTGATGACATAGCCGCCGTTGACCGAGCCGAGCGGATCGCCGGCAAAGGTGCTGAAACGGTCGACGCGGAATTCGGCGCCGGCCGAGATCTGCACCGGCTTTTTCAGGCCCAGATCGAAGGCGCGCGTGAAGTCGAGGTTGTTGGTGAACTGGTCGAACTGGTAGGTGGCCAGATTGCCGAAGCGCGTCGGCGACGTGGGCCCGAGCGACGGGTTGATGGTGAGGTCGCTGTACTGGCGCACGCGGTTGCGGCCGTAGGACGTGCTCGCATCCCAGCTCCAGCCGGCGCTCAGACCCTTGGCGCCGGCCACCAGCTGCCAGTCGGTCTCGCCCGAGTTGTTGAGCGGGAAGTAGCCGTTGGGAAACACCGACGAGAACGAGGCCGTGCCGTTGGGCCGGCGGTAGTTGTTGCCCATCTCGGTGTAGCGCTTGCCCAGCGTGCCGAACGAATACAGCTTGAGCGTGGCATCGAGCGGCAGCTCGGCATTGAAGGCGACATTGCCGGCGCGGATCTCGGGATCGCCGTTGTGGGCGGCGTCGCCGTTCCAGGCCGCGTTGCGCGGATCGCTGGCGGGCGCGTAGGCGATGCGGTTGCTGGCCGGGAAGTTCCACCAGGCCATGCCGCGCTGGCGCGCATCGGCGCTCAGATGCAGGAAGCCGCCATCCTCGCCGAGCGCGAGGCCGTAGTCGGCTTCGGCGCGGGTCGCGTCGAGGTCGCCGCTGCCGCCGTAGAGCTGGCCGTAGCTGGCCGCCACATGGCCGCCGGCGGCGCCGTTCTTGAGCACCACGTTGATGACGCCGGCCACCGCATCCGAGCCGTATTGCGCGGCGGCGCTGTCCTTGAGCACCTCGATGTGATCGACCGCGCTGAGCGGAATCTGGTCCAGGTCGACCGCATTCACGCCGCTGGTGTCGCCGCCGCCGTTGGTCAGCAGCGAGCTGTTGTGGCGCCGCTTGCCGTTGACCAGCACCAGCGTGTAGGCCGGGCCCAGGCCGCGATTGCTGATCGGCCGCACGATGGAATTGACGCCGGCCTGGTTGGTGCCGAAGTTGACCGACGGCAGCAGCTTGGAGATGGCTTCGCTCAGCTCGGCGCGGCCGGTGCGTACCAGCTGGTCGCCGCCGATCACGTCGATGGGCGCCGGGCTGTCGGCCACGGTGCGCTGCTCGCCGCGCACGCCGGTGGTCACGACCACGTCCTGCACATTGCCGTAGGACTGGCCGCCGGTGGCTTGTGCCAGCGCGGCCGCCATCGGGGTGAGCGCGAGCGCGGCGACGGGAATCCAGCGCGCGGCACGGCGGGGCCGGAGGGGCGTTTGGGGCTTCATCTTGTTGGGTTCCTGATCTTTGTGAGTACGGCCGAGCCCGCACCCTAAAGAGGAAGCCAACATTTATAAAGCGCATGATGTGAATAAGCAAATATGCGCGATGTGGTTTGCAACGCGGATCGGCCTGGGCTGGGTGCCAGTGCGCATCGACGCCGAAATGCCGCTGTCTCGCACGGCGATGTCTTCATGCCGGCCGGGCACTTTGGCGGCCGGCCCGCTGGCCAGGCCGATCCGGACCATCCAGACCGCTGGACCGGCGGGCGGGCAGGCCCGGGCCTCGACAATCGCCGGGCCGCGCCGGCCGGCGCGCGCTGCTGGCAGCCAAGCAGCCTGTCAGCACGATGGCGTCAGGGCAGCAGCGCCTTGCCGCCGACGGCATCGGTTCCGGCATGAATGCGGGCTGCGCCCGGTGGCATGAATGCTGCCGCTGACGGGTGTTTCCGCATCCCTCTGGCAGGCATCCATGACCCAGTCCCTTCCGCTTTCCACCGGCACCGATTACGAAACGCTGGCGGCCCGGTTCCGGCCGATCTTCGCGCGCATCGCCGACGGCGCGCTCGACCGCGAGAAGACGCGCACGCTGCCGCACGAGGCCATCGGCTGGCTCAAGCAGGCGGGCTTCGGCGCGGTGCGCGTGCCGCGCGAGCACGGCGGCGACGGCGCCTCGCTGCCGCAGCTGTTCCGGCTGCTGGTCGAGCTGGGCGAGGCCGACTCGAACCTGCCGCAGGCGCTGCGCGGCCATTTCGCGTTTGTCGAAGACAAGCTCAATTCGCATGACGCGGCCGACCGCGAGCTGTGGTTCGGGCGCTTCGTGGCCGGCCAGCTGGTGGGCAACGGCTGGACCGAAGTCGGCGCCGTCAAGATCGGCGAGGTCATCACCAAGGTCACGCCGAAGGGCGACGGCTGGGTCGTGAGCGGGCGCAAGTACTACAGCACCGGCAGCATCTTTGCCGACTGGATCGACACCTATGCCCAGCGCAGCGACACCGGCGCCGACGTGATCGCCGCCGTCAGCACCCATCAGCCCGGCGTGCAGCAATCCGACGACTGGGACGGCTTCGGCCAGCGCACCACCGGCAGCGGCAGCACGGTGTACGACAACGCCGAGGTGCTGCCCGGCCATGTCACCGACTTCGGCCAGCGCTTCAAGTACCAGACCGCGTTCTATCAGCTGGTGCTGCTGGCCACGCTGGCCGGCATCGCGCGCGCGGTCGAGCGCGACATCGCGCGCGAGGTGCGCGAGCGCAAGCGCGTGTTCAGCACCGGCAATGCCGGGGCGGTGGCGCAGGACGTGCAGATCCAGCAGGTGGTGGGCGAGATCGCGGCGGCGGCCTATGCGGCCGAGGCGATCGCGCTGCGTGCCACCGAGCCGGCGCAACGCGCCTACGAGGCCCGCTTCGGCGGCGACGCGGCGGCCGAGAAGCAGGCCAACATCGACGCCGAACTCGAATCGGCCAAGGGCCAGATCGTGATCGCCGAGCTGGTGCTGCGTGCCGCCTCGCAACTGTTCAACGCGCTCGGCGCATCGAGCGCCAGCAGCGCCCGCGCGCTCGACCGTCACTGGCGCAATGCCCGCACCGTCGCCAGCCACAACCCGCTCATCTACAAGGCCCGCATCGTCGGCGACCACGCCATCAACGGCACCGAGCCGCCCTATGTGTGGCAGATCGGCGCCGGCAAGGGCGCCAACTGACGCGCCGCCCCGCCCCCCGCATCCAGGAGAACCGCATGCCAGATCAGGCCATCGACCGTCCGCGCGTCAACACCCGCGCGCCCTTTCCCGCCTTGCCCCGTCCGGCCCGGCCGGCCCATGTGATCGCCAGCGATGCCGAGGCCATCGAGGTGGCGACGCGGCTGGCCGCCGACTTCGCCGCCGGCGCCGCCGAGCGCGACCGCGAGGGCTTTCTGCCGATCGAGGAAATCGAGCGCTATTCGCAGAGCGGCCTGTGGGCCATCAACGTGCCCGCGGCCTACGGCGGCGCCGGCGTCTCGTACGCCACCGTGGCGCAGGTCATCGCCATCGTCGCGGCGGCCGATTCGAGCATTGCGCAGATCACGCAGAACCACCTGACGCTGCTCGCCCACATCGACCTCGACGCGACCGAGGAACAGAAGCGCGACCTGTTCGGCCTGGCGCTGGCCGGCCACCGCTTCGGCAATGCCTTCAGCGAGCTGCACAGCCGCAATGTCGCCAGCTTCGAGACGCAGTACGTCGAGGACGGCGACGACGTGGTCGTCAACGGCGAGAAGTTCTACACCACGGGCGCGCTGCTCGCGCACTACGTGCCCATCGTCGCGGTGACGGCCGAGGGGCAGGGCGCGCTGGTGTTCGCCGAGCGCGATGCGTCGGGCCTCACGGTCATCAACGACTGGTCGAGCTTCGGCCAGCGCACCACGGCCTCGGGCACGGTCAAGATCGTGAACGTGCGCGTGCCCCGGGCGCGCGTGGTGCCGATCGCGGCCTTCGACCGGCCGACCGCCGCCGGCCCGATCTCGCAGATCATCCAGTCGGCGATCGACCTCGGCATCGCGCGCGCGGCGCTGGCCGAGACCATTGCCTTCGTGCGCGACAAGAGCCGGCCGTGGATCGACAGCGGCAAGGAGCGCGCGAGCGAAGACCCGTTCACCATCGCCATCGTCGGCGAGCTGACGATCCAGCTCCATGCCGCCGAGGCGCTGCTCGAACGCGGCGGCCGGCTCATCGACGCGGCGCTCGCCGCGCCCACCGAGGACAGCGTGGCCGCCGCCACGATCGGCGTGGCCGAGTCGAAGGTGCTCACCACCAACGCCGCGATCGAGACCACCAACCGGCTGTTCGAACTGGCCGGCACGCGCGCCACGCTGATCTCGAACAACCTCGACCGCTACTGGCGCAATGCGCGCACCCACACGCTGCACGACCCGGTGCGCTGGAAGTACTTCCACATCGGCAACCACGCGCTCGGCGGCATCAACCCGCCGCGCCATCCGTGGAACTGACGCCGTGAGCGCCGCCCGCAAGATCATCGACCTGCGCAGCCGCCCGTCCTTCCTGCACGAGTTCTACGGCTCGACGCCGGGCACGGCCGGCTACGACACCGCGCGCTGGCTCAACCGGCGCGTGGGCAGCCACGACGACCGCCATTTCGAGCGCGGCTGGACGCTCGACGGCTTTGTCGCCGAGATCCGCGCGGCCGGCATCGCGGCGGCCACCGTCATCGGCCGCGACACGCCGACCGTGGCCACCAGCAACGACGCCGTCGCCGCGCTGATTGCCGGCCAGCCCGAGCTGATCGGCATCGGCTCGGTCGATCCGCAGCGGCTCGGCGAGGCCGAGCTGGTCGCCGAGATCGAGCGCGCCGCAGCGCTCGGCCTGCGCGGCATCAACCTCGAACCGGGCTTCGGCGCGCTGCCGCTGCACTTCGACGACGCGCTGCTGGAGCCGGTGTACGAAACCTGCGCGCGGCTCGGCCTGCCAGTCTTCCTGATGACCGGGCCGACCACGCCCGATTTCCGCTTCAACGATCCGGCGCCGATCGGCCGCGTCGCGCGCCGCCATCCCGACCTGCAACTGGTCGTCAGCCACGGCAGCTGGCCCTACGTCAACGAGATCGTCGGCATCGCCTTCCGCTATGCCAACGTCAACGTCGTGCCCGACATGTACCTGTTCCTGCCCGGCAGCGGGCTCTACGTGGAAGCGGCCAACGGCTTCCTGCGCGAGCAGTTCCTGTTCGCCACGTCGTTCCCGTTCCGCGCCATGAAGCAGACGGTGGACGACTTCCTCGCGCTGGGCTGGCGCGACGAGGTGCTCGACGCGGTGCTGCATGGCAATGCCGAGCGGGTGCTCGGCCTGGCCTGATCGCGGGCGGCGGGGTGGCGGACGATCGGCCCGCCGCCTCGCATTGGCTACTTCGCCGCCGCCACCGCTCCCGCCTCCTTCGCGCAATCGCGGATCGCGATGCCCTTGCTCTTCGCGTACTCGGTCGACGAGGCCTCGATCAGCGGGCGCAGCAGCTTGCGGTCGGCCGCGACCCAGTCGCTGATCACCTTCCACTGCTTGCCGTCCCATTGCGTGAACTTGACCGAGCCGCCGCCCTCGTGGTCCGCGCAGCTGAGCTTGATCGGCTGCATCAGGCCGGTCGCGCCAAGCTCGGCCAGGCGCTTGTCGTCGAGGTTGATGTTCTCGAAACCCCAGCGCACTTCCTCGCCGGTCAGCGGGCGCTTGCCGAAGCGCGCCTGCGCCACGCGGATCGCCTCGACATGCAGGATGCCGTCGAGCAGACCCATGTTGTAGTAGGTGCTGCCGACCCGCGCCGGATCGTCCATGTGACCGGCGCCGGCGCCGTACACCGTCTTGCGGATGGCCTGGATCACCGGGAACTGCTGGCCCGACGGATGGGTGGTGGCGGCGATGTAGCCGATGGCCGCGTCGCCGGCCGGCTGGGCGTCGTCCTCCGAATTGCTCCACACATTGCCGATGATGTGGTCGGCCGGGAAGCCGGTCTTCTTGGCCGTCTTGAGCGCCACCGGGTTCATGACGCCCCAGCCGCGCAGCACCACCCAGTCGGGCTTGATGCGGCGGATCTGCAACCACTGCGACTGCTGCTCGTTGCCCGGATGCGGCACCTCGATCTGGGTCAGCTCGAAGCCGTACTTCTTCGCCAGCAGCTCGTAGATCGGGATGGTCTCCTTGCCGTAGGGCGAGCCGTGATAGAGCACGACCAGCTTGCGGCCCTTCAGCCCGGCCTCGCCGCCCGAGCGCTCGGCCAGGTAGTTGACGATGGCCGAGGTCTCGCTCCACGGATTGAGGATGACCGGGAACACGTAGGGGAAGACGCGGCCGTCGGTGGAGTCGGTGCGGCCGTGGTTGGGCGTGATGACCGGAATCCGGTCCTTGGTCGCGCGCTCGATCACCGCGTAGGCGATGCCGACGCTGAACGGGTTGAAGGTGGTGGCGCCGGTCGGGCCCTTGTTCTTGAGCCGTTCGTAGCACTCGACGCCGCGTTCCACCTCGTACTGCGTCTCGCATTCCTCGAAGGTGATCTTGACGCCGTTGACGCCGCCATCGCGGCGGTTGACGAGCTCGAAATAGTCCATCAGCCCGCCGCCCTGGCCGATGCCGCCGGCCGCATACGGGCCGACGCGGTAGATCGGAATGGGCACGAACTGTTCGCCGGCCGCATGCGCGGGCAGGGCGGTGGCAAGGCCGAGCGCAAGCGCGGCGACGAGGGCGCGCGGACGCGCCGGCAGGGAGCGGAGAAGAGGCATCTTGTTTGCGGGTTCGCTGAGGTGAGGCCGCTCGCGCGGCGGGATCAGGACTGGGCCGGGCTGGCGGCGACCGTGGGCGCGGGCGGCCGGCGGCGCAGGCGTTCGGGCAGCAGGCTTGCGGCAGCGCCGCTGCGGCCCAGGTAGAACTCGCGCACGTCGTCGCGCGCCGCCAGCTCGGCCGCGCTGCCCGAGGCCACGACGCGGCCGGTCTCCAGCACATGGCCGGCATGCGCGTATTGCAGCGCGACGGTGGCGTTCTGCTCGGCCAGCACGAAGGTCGTGCCGGCCTCGCGGTTGAGCCGGCCGACCGCCTCGAAGATCTCGTGGACGACGAGCGGCGCCAGTCCCATCGACGGTTCGTCGAGCAGCACCAGCGACGGTTCGGCCATCAGCGCGCGACCGATCGCCACCATCTGCTGCTCGCCGCCCGAGGTGACGCCGGCGAGCGAACGGCGCCTTTCCTTCAGGCGCGGAAACAGCTCGTAGACGCGGTCGAGCGCCGCGCGCAGGCCGGCGCGCGAGGCATGGCGCACGAAGCCGCCGACCAGCAGGTTCTCCTCCACGCTCAGGTGGGCGAAGCAGCGCCGGCCCTCCAGCACCTGCGACACGCCGCGCGCCACCAGCGCATCGGGCGCCAGGCCGGCGATGTCGGCGCCGCGCAGCTCGATGCGCCCGCCGGTCACCGCGCCCCGGCTCGCGTCGAGCAGCCGCGACACCGCCTTGAGCGTGCTGCTCTTGCCCGCGCCGTTGGCGCCGAGCAGCGCCACGATGCTGCCGGCCGCCACGTCGAAGGACACGCCGCGCAGCGCCAGGATGGCGCCGCCATAGGCCGCCTCCAGCCCCTGCACCCGCAGCAGCGGCGCGGCGCCGTCCGGGCTTGCGAGCGGCGCGCCCATCACTTCGCCGCTACCGTGCCGGCGGCTTCCTTCGCGCAGTCGCGCACCGGCGTGCCGGTTTCCTGCGCGTACTTGAGCGCCGACTGCTCGATGATCGGCCGCAGCAGCGCGCGGTCGGCCTGGACCCAGTCGCTGATGACGTTCCACTGCTTGCCGTCCCATTGCTGGAAGCGCACCGCGCCACCGCCCTCATGGTCGGCGCAGCTGAGCTTGAGCCGCTGCACCAGGCCGGTCGCGCCGAGCTCGGCCAGACGCTTGTCGTCGAGATTGAGGTTCTCGAAGCCCCAGCGCACTTCCTCGCCCGTGAGGGGCCGCTTGCCGAAGCGCGCCTGCGCCACGCGCAGCGCCTCGACATTGAGGATGCCGTTCACCACGCCGAGGTTGTAGTAGACGTTGCCGAAGCGCTTGGGGTCGGCGAGGTTGCCGTGGCCCGGCTGCACCACGAACTTGTCGATGTCCTTGAGCACCGGGAAATTGCTGCCCGACGGATGCGTGGTGATCGAGATGAAGCCCTTGGCGGCATCGCCGGCCGGCGCCGCGTCGTCCTCCGAATTGCTCCAGATGTTCCCGATGATGTGATCGACCGGGAAGCCGGTCTTCTTGGCCGTCTTGAGCGCCACCGGGTTCATCACGCCCCAGCCGCGCAGGATCACCCAGTCGGGCTTCACGCGGCGCAGCGTCAGCCATTGCGACTGCTGCTCGTTGCCCGGATGCGGCACCTCGATCTGGGTCAGCTCGAAGCCGTACTTCTTCGCCAGCAGTTCCAGCACCGGGATGGTTTCCTTGCCGTAGGGCGAGCCGTGATAGAGCACGGCGATCTTGCTGCCCTTGAGCTTGTCGAGCCCGCCGGCGCGCTGGCCGATGTAGTTCACGATCGCCGACACCTCGCTGTAGGGATTGAGCTGGAGCGGGAACACGTAGGGAAAGACGCGGCCGTCGGTCGAGTCGGTGCGGCCGTGGTTGATTGTGATGAGCGGCAGCTTGTCGCGCGTCGAGCGGTCGAGCGTGGCGTAGGCAATGCCCACGCTCAGCGGATTGGTCGCGGCGGCGGGCGCGCCGTTCAGGCCCTTCTTCAGGCGCTCGTAGCACTCGACGCCCTTTTCCACCACGTACTCGGTCTCGCACTCGCTCCAGGTCAGCTTCACGCCGTTCACGCCGCCGTCGCGCGCGTTGACGAGTTGCAGGTAGTCGATGAAACCGCCGAAGAAGCCGCTGCCGCCGGCCGCATACGGGCCGACGCGATAGCTCTGCAACGGGAAGTACTGCTCCTTCGCCTGGGCGTGGGCGGGCAGGGTGACGGCGAGGGCGCTGCCGGCCAGTGCGAGCGCGGCGGCGAGGCGGGTGAGGCGGGACATGGGCATCTCCTTTTTTCGGGCGAACGGGGCCTGCCGCCACCGGCGCGAGGCCGGGCGGACGGGCGAACTTGAAGCGGTTGGGTGAGGGCGCCGGACGCGTCAGGCGCGCAGGGGCCAGCGGCGCAGCGCCGCGCCGGCACGGGCCGCGAGCCGAGCCAGGCCGTCGGGTTCCTTGACGAGGAAGACGATGATCAGCAGCCCGAACACGATGCGTTGCAGGTTCTCGAGCTGGCCCGGATCGACGCTGCCCGCCAGCAGCGCGTCGGCGGCCTGGCTCAGCGCGATCGGGAACAGCACGATGAAGGCCGCGCCGTAGAAGCTGCCGGCAATGCTGCCGAGCCCGCCGATGATCGCGATGAACAGGATCTGGAACGAGCGGTTGAGATTGAAGCCGTCGGGCTCGACCGTGCCGAGATAGGCGAAGGCCCAGAGCGCGCCGGCCACGCCGAGATAGAACGAGCTCACCGCGAAGGCCAGCAGCTTGGCGCGCGGCACGGCGATGCCGAGCGACGCGGCGGCGGCATCCATGTCGCGCACCGCCATCCAGTGCCGGCCGATGCTGCTCGCGATCAGGTTGCGCGCCAGCAGCGTGAGCAGGCAGACGATGCCGAGCACCAGCAGGTAATGGCCGGCGGGCGACGACAGGTCGATGCTGCCCAGCGCCAGTCGCGGCGCGGTGATGACGCCCGAGGCGCTGTCGTTGGAGAACCAGCCGAACTTGACGAAGACCCACTGCACGAAGAACTGCGCCGCGAGCGTCGAGACGATGAGATAGAAGCCCTTGATGCGCAGGCTCGGCAGCCCGACCAGCAGGCCGAGCAGCGCCGCCATGCCGCCGCCGAGCGCGATGCTGGCGAGCAGCGGCAAGCCCGGCAGCCGCAGGCTGAAGTTGTAGGTGGCAAACGCGCCGACGGCCATGAACGCCGCCGAGCCGACCGACAGCTGGCCGGTGTAGCCGGTCAGCAGATTGAGGCCGAGCCCGGCCAGCGCCAGCACCAGGAAGGGCACGAGCACGGCCGAGAACCAGTAGTCGTTGGCGATCCAGGGCACGACGCCCCAGGCCAGTACCAGCAGCCCGGCGAGCGCCAGCTGCGCCGGCCGGGCCGCATGCCCGAGGCCGCGCCGCGCGGGCGGGTGCCGGTGGGCGACGCGGGCCGGCGGCGCATCGGCGCGGCCGGGGCCGGCGGCCAGGCCAGCGCGGTCGGCGGCCGCTTCGGCGGAATGGGGAGGCGTCATGGTCTTGTCTCCGTCGTGCGTCATACGCGCTGGATCGCGGGCTCGCCGAACAGGCCGTGCGGCCGGACCAGCAGGAAGCCGAGCGCGAGCGCATAGGGGAACCAGTTCTCGATGCCGCTGCCGATCAGCGGGCCCACATAGACCTCGGCGAGCTTCTCGGCCGCGCCGACCAGCACGCCGCCGACGATGGCGCCCGGCACCGACGAGAAGCCGCCGATGATCAGCACCGGCAGCGCCTTCAGCGCGACGAAGGCGAGCGAGAACTGCACGCCCGAGCGCGCGCCCCAGAGCAGTCCGGCGATCAGCGCGACAAAGCCCGCCACCGACCACACCACGGCCCAGACGCGCCGCAGATCGACGCCGACGGCAAGCGCCGCGAGCGGGTCGTCGGCGACCGCGCGCAGGCGCAGGCCGATGCGGGTCTTGTCGAACACCAGCGCGAGCGTGGCCACCAGGCCGGCCGCGATGGCCGCGGCGGCGAGGTCGAACTCGCTCAGCATCAGTCCGGCGATCTCGAACGGCTGGTCCTCGATGCCGAGGTCGAGCTCGTGCACCTGCGTGCCCCACAGGCTCTGCGCCGCGCCCTCGACGATGAAGCTCAGGCCCAGCGTGGCCATGAACAGCACGATGGGCGGACGGTTGACCAGCGGCCGCAGCACGCCGCGCTCGACCGCCAGCGCCAGCAGCACCAGCAGCGCCAGCGTGACGGCAAACGCCAGCCAGGCCGGCAGGCCGCGCTCGACCAGGCTCACATAGGTCAGCGCCGCGAACAGCACCATCGAGCCCTGGGCGAAGTTGAAGACGCCCGAGGCCTTGTGGATGAGCACGAAGCCGAGCGCGACCATCGAGTACATGACGCCGGCCAGCATGCCGCCGAGCAGCACTTCGAGAAAGAAGTCCATCGAATGCGCCTTTCAGTGGGCGACGCCGAGATAGGCGTCGATGACGGCGGGGTCGTTGCTCACCCGGGCCGGCTCGCCGTCGGCGATCTTGTGGCCGTAGTCGAGCACCACCACGCGGTCCGACACTTCCATCACCACGCCCATGTCGTGCTCGATCAGGACGACGGTGGTGCCGAAGGCGCGGTTCACCTCGACCAGGTGGCAGGCCATGTCGCGCTTCTCGTCAGCGGTCATGCCGGCCATCGGTTCGTCGAGCAGCAGCAGGCGCGGCCGGGCCATCAGCGCGCGCGCGAACTCGACGCGCTTGCGCAGCCCGTAGGACAGGCCGCCGGCCAGCGCATGACGCCAGCGTTGCAGGCCGAGGAAGGCCAGCACTTCCTCGGCGGCGGCGCGTTCGCGTGCGTCCTCGCGGCGCGCCGACGGCAGCCGCAGCGCCTGCGCGACGAAGCCCGCGCGCAGGCGCTGCGCCGCGCCGGCGAGCACGTTGTCGACGACCGACATGCGCTCGAACAGCGCCAGATTCTGGAAGGTGCGCGCGATGCCGAGCCGCGCCGCGCGCGCCGGGTCGATGCGGCGCTGCGCGACGCCGTCGATCTCGATGTGGCCGGCGCTCGGCCGGTAGAAGCCGCTCACCACGTTCAGCAGCGAGCTCTTGCCGGCGCCGTTGGGGCCGATGACCGACAGCACCTCGCCGCGCTGCACCTCGAAGCTGATGTCGGTGACGGCCTTCACGCCACCGAAGGCGACCGACACGTTGCGCACCGCGAGCAGGGCGCTCATGCCGACACCTGGCGCGTCGGCACGCCGGCCGACAGGTCGAGCGCGGCGATGTCGAGCCGGCGCGCGAGCGCGAGCGTGGTCGCGCCGAGCCCCTCGGGGCCCCAGATGGCTTGGAGCCGATGCAGGCCGAGCAGGCGCCGGGTGCGGGCCCGCAGCGCGCGACCGGCGCGCGAGCCGAGGTCGTCGAGCAGCCGCCCGGGCAGGCTGGCCGGCGTCGGCAGGCGCGCGTCGAGCGCATCGGCCAGCCGGTCGAGTTCGCCGCGCGCGCCGACGAGCACATCGGGCGCGAGGTCGGCGAGGTCGCGCGCCAGGTCGCCGTCGGGTTCGGCCAGCGCCAGCCGGTGGCCGCCGTCTTCCCAGTGCGCGGCCAGGGCGCGCGCGCTGCCGGCGGCGAGGCCGGGCGTGGCGAGCAGCAGCTGGTCGGCGCCGAGCGGCGGCAGGTCGGCCCGGCGCGCGTCGGTCGGGTTGGCAAAGCGGGCTGCGTTGGCGGGTGCGGCGGCGCTCGGGCGCGCGCCGGGCGCCGGCGCGGCATCGAGCCAGTCGTCGAAGGCCTGCACGCGCGCATCGCCCCAGGCCGCGCTGCCGACCGCGTTGGCCACGACCACGCGGGCGCCGGCGGCGAGCGGCAGCAGCAGCGCCGCGCCGGCCTCGTCGATGCCGCTGGCAAAGACGATGTCGATCGGCGCCGCCCGGTCGTCGAGACGCGCATCCGACAGCCGCGCCACGGTCAGCGCCGCGAGCAGGCGCGGTTCGAGCGGGCCGAGCAGCGCGACGCTGGCGCCGTGCGCGGGCAGTTCGGGCGACCAGCGCTGCGCCACCCGTGCGAGCAGCTCGCGCCAGTCGCGGTCGTCGAAGGACTGCCAGCGGCCGAGCCGGCGCGCCAGCAGCACGGTGCGGGAATGGGCGAGGGACACGGGCGGCTCCGGCGCGATCAGGCGACGGCCAGCGCGTTGCGCGCTTCGAGTTCGCGCACCAGCGGCAGCACCTTCTGGCCGAAGTACTCGACCTCCTCGATGAAGTGCAGGAAGCCGCACAGCACCAGATCGACGCCCACCGCCTTCAGCGCCACGATGCGCTCGGCAATCTGGGCCGGCGTGCCGATGAGGTTGGTGCGGAAGCCGTCGTTGTACTGGACCAGATCCTCGAAGGTCGACGTGGCCCAGTTGCCTTCGCGCTCGGGCGAGGCCTGGCCGGCCTGCTTGACCGCGTCGCCGAAGGCATGCACGGCCTCGTGATCGGCCTTGGCGATGATCTCGGCCAGCACCGCCTGCGCTTCGGCCTCGGTGTCGCGCGCGATGACGAAGGCGTTCACGCCGATCTTCACGCGGCGGCCTTCGGGCGCGGCCTTGGTCTGGATGTCGTCGATCTGGAGCTTGAGCTTCTCGGGCGTGTTGCCGTTGGTGAAGTACCAGTCCGACACGCGCGCCGCCATGTCGCGCGCGGCACGCGAGCTGCCGCCCTGGAAGATTTCCGGATGCGGCTGCTGCAGCGGCTTGGGGCGCAGCGTGTAGTCGTGGAAGCGGTAGAAGTCGCCGAGGAAGGTGAAGTTGTCGGTGGTCCAGATGCCGCGCAGCGCGCGGATGAACTCCTCCGACCGGCGATAGCGCTCGTCGTGATCGAGCCAGGGTTCGCCGATGGCGGTGAACTCGCCCCGGAACCAGCCGCTCACCACGTTGATGGCGATGCGCCCGCCGGTCAGGTTGTCGATGGTGGCGAGCTGCTTGGCCACCACCGCCGGATTCCAGGGGCCGGGCAGGATGGCCGCGAGCACCTTGAGCCGCGTCGTCGCATGCAGCAGCGCCTGGCTGAACGACACCGACTCGTGCTGGTACTCGGCACCGTAGCCGGCGGTGAAGCGGATCTGGGTCAGCGCGTAGTCGAAGCCGGCCTTCTCGGCGGTCTGCGCGAGCGTGCGGTTGTAGTCGATGCCCCAGTGGGTGCGCTGCTCGATCTTGCTCACCACGAGACCGCCGCTCACGTTCGGCACCCAATAGGCAAATTTGACGGCGTCGTCGCGCTGTTCGGTCTGACCGCTCATGAATCTCTCCTCGCTGAATGAATGGCGCCGGATCGATTCCGGCTTTCCGGGCGGGCCCGGGACGCAATTCATTTAGCAGCGCGCATGCCATGCGGCGGCAGTCATCGCAAAAGTGGCAAATCCAGCGGCCCGACACGGCGAGTTGTCGGAAAAATGAACAGCCTCTGACCGATTCATCGCCTTGTCTGCTGCTGCACAAACAGCTGGTGATGTGCATATGGCCGCGATTCACGGATGCGGGCATCGAACGGGCGCGAAGCCGATTGCCAGCTGCTGCCTGGGCAGCACTGCAACAGCGCCTTGCTGACTGTCAGGCAGCCGTCGCGGCGATTCCGGTCGGGCGAATTGTCATTTCCGGTTTCATTTGCCCAATTCACGGCATTTTCGTTATTGGCACAGGAACTGCGAAACCGGAATGTCATTGAGTCAGATTGGAAAGTCCGATGGAAATATTCTGGTTTCTGCCCACCCATGGCGACGCGCGCCAACTCGGCACGGCGCGCGGCGCGCGGGCCTCGAATCACGCCTATCTGCGCCAGGTCGCGCAGGCGGCGGATGACCTCGGCTTCGGCGGCGTGCTGGTGCCGACCGGCCGCGCCTGCGAGGACTCGTGGCTGGTGGCGGCGTCGCTCGCGCCGCTCACGCGCAATCTCAAGTTCCTGGTGGCGGTGCGGCCCTCGGTCACGTCGCCGACGGTGTCGGCGCGCATGGCCGCCACGCTCGACCGGCTGTCCGAAGGCCGGCTGCTCATCAACGTGGTGACCGGCGGCGATCCGGTCGAGCAGCGCGGCGACGGCGACTTCCTCGACCATGCCGAGCGCTATGCCGCCACGCGCGAATTCCTGACCGTGTGGCGCGCCGTCGCCAGCGGCGAGACCGTCAGCTTCGACGGCGACTACGTGAAGGTCGAGAACGCCCACAGCGCGTTCCGCCCGGTGCAGCGGCCGCATCCGCCGCTGTTCTTCGGCGGCTCGTCCGAGGCCGCGCTGGACGTGGCGGGCGAGTTCATCGACGTGTACCTGAGCTGGGGCGAGCCGCCGGCCGCGGTCGCCGCAAAGATCGCCAACGCGCGCGCCGCCGCCGCCAGGCATGGCCGCCAGCTGCGCTTCGGCGTGCGGCTGCATGTCATCGTGCGCGAGACCGCGCAGGCGGCCTGGGATGCCGCCGACGCGCTGATCGCCGAGCTGTCCGACGACACCATCGCGGCGGCCCAGCAGGCCTTCGCCACCTTCCAGTCGGAAGGCCAGCGGCGCATGTCGGCGCTGCACGGCGGCCGGCGCGACCGGTTGCTGGTGGCGCCCAATCTGTGGGCCGGCGTGGGCCTGGTGCGCGGCGGCGCCGGCACGGCGCTGGTGGGCAGCGCCGAGGAGGTGGCGGCGCGCATCCGCGAATACGCCGACCTCGGCGTCGATCATTTCGTCTTGTCGGGCTATCCGCATCTGGAGGAGGCTTACCGCGTGGCCGAGCTGCTGTTCCCGCTGCTGCCCGTCAACACCCGACCGCGCTTCAACGAAGGCGTGTCGAATCTCACCGGCCCGTTCGGCGAACTGCTGCCGGCGGCCAGGGCATGAGCGCCCTGTTGCCTGAAGGAGCGAAGTTGTCATGAATGCACCCGACATCCGGGCCACGACGCCGCTCGACGCCGCCCCGGTCGGCGATCCGCGCGCCATCGCCCGCGAACTTGCGGCCGGTTTCGCGGCCACCGCCGCGCGGCGCGACGAGGCCGGCGGCAACCCCAAGGCCGAGCGCGATGCCCTGCGCGCGAGCGGCCTGCTGGCCCTCGTCATCCCGACCGAGTTCGGCGGCGCCGGGGCCGACTGGCGCACCGCGCTCGACACCGTGCGCGAGATCGCGCGTGCCGACAGTTCGCTCGCCCATGTCTACGGCTTCCAGCATCTGCTGCTCGCCACGGTGCGGCTGTTTGGCCGGCCCGATCAGTGGCAGCCGTGGTTCGAGCAGACCGCCGCCCGGCGCTGGTTCTGGGGCAATGCGCTCAACCCGCTCGACACGCGCACCGTCGCCACGCGGGTCGAGGGCGGGCGCGAATTCACCGGCCGCAAGAGCTTCTGCTCGGGCGCGACGGATGCCGACATGCTGGTCGTGTCGGCGCTCCAGGCCGACGACCGGCGCCTCGTCATCGGCGTGGTGCCGGGGCAGCGTGCCGGCATCGAGCTGCTCGACGACTGGGACAACATGGGCCAGCGCCAGACCGACAGCGGTTCGGCCGTGTTCGACCGCCTGCAGGTGGCCGAGGACGAGCTGCTGCTCCAGCCCGGGCCGCTCAGCACGCCGTTTGCCTGTCTGCGCCCGCTGATCGCCCAGCTGGTGTTCTGCAACGTCTTCCTCGGTCAGGCCGAGGGCGCGGTGGCGGCGGCGCGCGGTTATACCCGCGAGCAGACGCGGCTCTGGCCCGGCTCGCCGGGCAGCAGCGTGACCGACGATCCCTACATCCTTCGCCATTACGGCGAGTACTGGGCCGCGCTCGAAGCCGCGCGCGTGCTCACCGACCGCGCCGCCGACCGCCTCGATGCCGCCTGGGCCCGTGGCGACGCGCTCACCGAGGCCGAGCGCGGCGAAGTGGCGCTGGCCGTGGCCACGGCCAAGGTCACCACCACCCGCACCGGCCTTGAGCTGACCAGCCGCATCTTCGAGGTGGCCGGCGCCCGCGCCACCACCGCCGCGCTGCGGCTCGACCGCTTCTGGCGCAACGTGCGCGTGCAGACCCTGCACGACCCGCTCGACATGAAGCTGCGCGAGCTCGGCGACTGGGCGCTGAACGACCACTACCCCAAGCCGTCGTTCTATTCCTGAGCCGGCGGGCGCCGCATTGCGCGCGGCGCCCGCGTCAGCCGCGGCCTGCGTGTCAGAACGAATGCACCAGGCCGACGTAGCTGCCGATCTGGTGCGCGCCCAGGCCCGGCCGGTTGTCGGTGGTCTCGACCGAGAAGTTCGCCTGCTCGCTGTTGCGCACCGTGCCGACGGTGAAATAGGCCAGCGTGCGGACCGAGAACGCATAGTTCGCGCCGACCGCAAACAGGTTGGCGCTGCCGTTGTCGCGATCGAGCAGCACGCGGTAACCGGCGCCGATCAGCGTCACGCGCCGGGTCGCCTGCCAGTTCGCGCCCAGCCAGAAATGCTTGCCGCGCGACGGCGCGCCGGCGACCGCATCGGGCGCGCTCAGCTGCTCCCAGCCGCCCAGCAGCTTCCAGTCGGCCACGGTGACGGTGCCGCCGAGCGTCAGTTCGCGCGAGGTGTTGAACAGGTCGGTGTAGCGGCCGTCGGCATCGCGGATGGTGTCCCAGATGGCACGCAGCTCGGCGCCGCCCACCTTGTAGACGGCCGACACCGCATCGCGATGCAGCGCCGGATAGCTGGTCTGCTCGCCCAGGCTGGTCTGCACGCCCACTTGCAGGCCGGCGACGGTCGGGCTCTGGTACTCGACCAGGTTGTTCGGAATCTGCCAGTTGCGTCCGCGCACCAGCGTTGCGGTGCCGATGAACTGCTGGCCCGTCGGGTCGAGATACCAGACGTCGTTGCTGATCGACAGGTTCTTGCCCAGCGTCAGCGTGCCGTAGTCGCGGCTGGCAAGCCCGACATAGGCGCGGCGGTTGAACAGACCGTCGCCGTTGCCGATGCCCTTGGTCGCCTGGAAGCCGTTCTCGAGCAGGAACACGCTCCTGAGCCCGTCGCCCAGCTCTTCCTGGCCCTTGAAGCCGAGCAGGCTCGGGTTCCACTGGTTCGATGCGCCGCGCAGGACCGACTTGGTCGCCTTGCTGCCGTCGGCGCGCTCATCGGCGCGATTGATGAAGTCGACGCCGGCGACCACGCGGCCGTAGATCGTGACGTTGCCGGCCGATTGCGCGCAGGCGGGCGTGGCGACGGCCAGTCCGAGGCTGGCGGCAAGCGCAATCCTGAGCGAAAGGGAGTGAGACATGGCTGCATTCCTGAGTTGAAGATTGTTGAATTGGAACGGGTTGAAAACCCTTTCCATTTCGCAATCTCCATACCGCTGCGGAATGCGGCGATTCGGCGATTTCTGCCGTCTTCAGCCGGCGCGATTGCTGGCCGGACAGCAGTCGATCAGCGCCAATGCCGAAACTGGCGCAGGCCTTGACGCGACCGATTTGGCGCCGACCTGGCCGAATCGCCGGTGCCGACTATTTCAGCGCATCGATCTCGCCGAATTCGATCAGCCGGGCGCGCACGATATTGCGGCTCACGCCCAGCAATTTGGCCGATTGCACCTGATTGTGGTGACAGAACTCGTAGGCGCTGCGAATCACCGATTTCTCGATCAGCTTGTACAGGTCGGCCGGCATTTCCTCGTAGAGGGCACGCAGGGCTTCTTCGAGCCGGTCGAGGGCGGCGGCGGGTTTATCTACGCCCTCGGCTTGCGATTGCGGGCGTTGCAGGCTCGACAATGAAATGTCGTCGCGGCCGATCACATTGTCGTGGCAGATCAGCAGCGCGTGATGAATCACGTTTTCCAGCTCGCGGATATTGCCGGGCCAATCGTGGGCGAGCAGTACCGATTCGGCCTCGGCGGCCAGCCGGGTTTCGCCGTAATTCATGCGCCGGCCGTATTCGTCGATGAAATAGCGCGCCAGCGGCAGGATGTCGCCGCGCCGTTCGCGCAATGCCGGCAGCGCCAGATGCGCGACCCGCAGCCGGTAGTACAGGTCCTCGCGGAACTGGCCCGCGCAGACGGCGCGTTCCAGGTCGGTATTGGTGGCCGCAATCAGCCGCACATCGATCGGCACCGGCCGGCGCGCGCCAAGACGCACCACTTCGCGCTCCTGCAATACGCGCAGCAGTTTCACTTGCAGATGCAGCGGCAGATCGCCGACTTCATCCAGAAACAGCGTGCCGCCATTCGCGGCTTCGAACCAGCCGGCCTTGGCGGCAAATGCGCCCGTGAATGCGCCTTTCTCATGGCCGAACAATTCGCTTTCGACCAGCGTTTCCGACAGCGCGCCGCAATTCACTGCCAGAAACGGCCCCTGATTGCGCGCGCTGAGGGCATGGATATGGCGTGCGATCAATTCCTTGCCGGTACCGGTCTCGCCGATGATCAGGGCATTGGCATTGCTCGGCGCAATCATGCGGATGCGTTCGAGCAGCGCCAGCGACTTGGCATCCTCGAATATCTGGGCGCTGGCCTTGATCGGGCGCGCAGTGGCAACGACCTCGGGCAGGGTGAGCACCGGCCGCGATTCGGCATGCCAGTGCGGAATCGTGAACGGTGGCAAGGCGAGATTTTCCATCGGAGGCACCTGGAGGCGGAGCGGATCAGGAATAGAAACTCGGTGCCGGCAGATGGGACTTGAGCGCCCATTCACCGAGTTCACGAATCTTGTATTGCACCGGGTCGTGCAGCGTGTGGGTACGCAGGTTTCGCCAGTGGCGATCGAGGCCGAGGCCGGCATGGGTCGAGCGGGCGCCGGTCACCTCGAACAGGCGGTTGCAGATGTCGAGGCCGGTGCGGGTGGCAGCCACCTTGGCGGTGGCGATCGAGACGGCGAGCGTGCCGCGTTCGTCGGCCGTCAGCGCCGTGCCGCGCGCGAGCGCGAGGTCGAGCTGCGCGCCGGCGCGGTCGGCCAGCAGCCGCAGCGATTCGAGCCCGACGAAGAACTCGCCGAAATGCGCCAGCACATAGGGATCGTCGTCGGCGCGCTCCAGCCCGGTGACATGCCAGGGCCGCGCTTCGCGCAGGGTGTACTCGCGCGCCTCGTTGAAGGCGCCCTCGGCAATGCCGACGTAGATGTTGGTGAGGATGAGCTGGGCGATGAGCGGGCGCAGACAGGAGCGCGGCGTGGTCAGCGGCCCCGGATCGAGCAGCAGTTCGGCGTCGTCGACGCGCACGCGCTCGAAATCGACGCTGCCGCTGTCGGTCTGGCGCTGGCCGATGTTGTCCCAGTCCTGGATCACGGCAATGCCGCTGCGTCCGGTGGGCACGGCGGCCACGACGAGCGAACCATCGGTCTCGCGATGACCCGAGACGATGAGCATCTCGGAGTCGAGCGCGCCCGAGCAGAAGCTCTTGCGGCCCGAGAACTCGCTCCAGCCGTCGAGCCGCCGGCAGACGGTGCGGCGGTCGAGCGGGTTGAGCGCATTGCCCCAGAACCAGTCGTGCCGCGCGGTGTGGCGGAACCACTGTTCCCATTGCTCGGGCCGGGCAAACAGCTGGGTCGTGGCCAGCATCAGGTGATGAAACGCAAACACATGCGCGACCGAGCTGTCGACGCGCGCAAAGCGGCGCACGACGTCGAGCACCAGCTTCCAGTCGCCGCCGAGTCCGCCGAACGCGGTGGGGATGCTCAGCGCGAGCAGCCCGCTGCGGCGCAACTGGTCGCGCTGGAGCTTCGGCGTGCCGCCGAGCAGGTCGCGCGACGGCGCGGTTTCGGCAAAGCGGGCGACGAGCTCGTCGACCACGCCGTCGACATTGGCAAGGCCATAGGCGCGGCTGGCCGGCGCAGCGTTGTGCAGAGGCGCTTCGGGCTGGCCAGCAATGGTGGCAAGGGCGCTGGCGATCGGGGGCGGCATTGGAACTCCGGCTTTTTCGAATTGGAATGGGATGGCAAGGCGACCCCTGCCATGTCAGCAGGGGGCGTGCCAGCGAATTGCGGCCCGGCAAGCAGGATTTGCTGCCTGCCGGACAGGCCTGCTGCTGGAAAAGCAAATCGCGAGCCCTGAAACTGCTGGGAATGCATCAGTTCTGCCGTCCTGCGTCTGCGCCATGCATGCCATTCCGCAATCTGGCGATGACGGACGGAGTTTCACCGGTCTTGAACGGCATGTTGCTGCTTCAGCAGCAAGCTTGCTGCCGCAGCAGCCGTTTTTTGCCCGTTCATTCCCGCGGTTATTTATTTCCAATGCGGTAGCCGGGGAATTGAATTGCAACGGCACGAATGCTGCTGAATCGGGCGGGCCCTTATTCCTCTCGCCTTTTCCAGAAAAGCCATCATGAGCAAGACCCTCCGTTTCAATGCCTTCGAAATGAATTGCGTCGGGCATCAATCGCCCGGTCTGTGGGCGCATCCGCGCGACCGGGCCTGGCAGTACAAGGATCTGGAGTACTGGACCGGACTGGCGCGCACGCTGGAACGCGGCATCTTCGACGGCGTGTTCATCGCCGACGTGCTCGGCGTCTACGACGTCTATCAGGGCAGCGCGCGCAAGGCGATCGAGCAGGGCGTGCAGATTCCGGTGAACGATCCGCTCCAGCTCGCCGCGCCGATGGCGCTGGTGACCGAGCATCTCGGCTTCGGCATCACCTCGTCGATCTTCTTCGAGCATCCCTATCCGTTCGCGCGCCGACTTTCGACCGCCGACCACCTCACCGGCGGCCGCGTGGGCTGGAACGTGGTCACGTCCTATCTGGAGAGCGGCTCGCGCAATCTGGGCTCGACCCAGGCCCGCCATGACGACCGCTACGACGTGGCCGACGAATATCTGGAGGTGCTCTACAAGCTGTGGGAAGGCAGCTGGGAGGACGGCGCAGTGCTGCGCGACCGCGAGCGGCGCGTGTTCGCCGATCCGGCCCGGGTCCACGAGATCGGGCACAAGGGTCGGCATTACGAGGTGCCGGGCTTTCATCTGTGCGAACCGTCGCCGCAGCGCACGCCGGTGCTCTATCAGGCCGGCGCGTCGTCGCGCGGCCAGCGCTTTGCGGCCGAGCATGCCGAGTGCGTGTTCGTGGCCGCGCCGACCAGGCCGGTGCTGAGGAACTATGTCGCCGACATCCGCCGTCTGGCGGCACTGGCCGGGCGCGATCCCAAGAAGCTGCTGATCTACACGCTGCTCACGATCATCGTGGACGAGACCGACGCGAAGGCGCAGGCGCGCTTCCAGGACTATCAGCGCTACGTGAGCTACGACGGCGCGCTGGTGCTCATGTCGGGCTGGACCGGCATCGACTTCGGCACCTATGCGCCGACCGATCTGGTGCGCAAGGTGGACACCAACGCCATCGTGTCGGCCGTCGAGACGCTGTCCGAAGGCGATCCCGACAAGCGCTGGACCATCGAGGAGCTGGCCGGTTTCGGCGGGATCGGCGGACTGGGCCCGGTGTTCGTCGGCTCGCCGTCCACCGTGGCCGACCTGCTGCAGCAGTGGGTCGAGGAGACCGATGTCGACGGCTTCAACCTGGCCTACGCGGTCACGCCCGAGACCTTCGAGAACGTGGTGGGCCTGCTGGTGCCGGAGCTGCAGAAGCGCGGCGTCTATCCGGATGCCTACGCGCCCGGCACGCTGCGCGAAAAGCTGTTCGGCGCCGGCGCCCGGCTTGGCGCCGAGCATCCCGCGGCGCGCTATCGCGACATCGAGGCGGTCAAGGCGGCCGCCGCGCAAGCGCGCTGAAGTCGCGGTCCGGCCGGTGCGAATCGCATGCGCGGCAGCGTGCCGCATCGACCCCGAACGCTCCGCTCACGCCTTCGCGGCCGCGCACCGGGGCGTCCGCGCGCGATTTCCGCTCAGCAGCGCATCGAGGTGATCGGGCGCGAAGGCGTGCAGCGCATCGCTCACGCAATGCCAGCTGCGCGGCGCGGAAAACGGCTCCTCGCCCGTGGGCGGAATGTCGGTCGCCAGCTGGGCCGGGCGCGCGCGCATGGTCGATTACCCAGGGATGGATCCCGCTGGCCTCGGCCCAGTCGAGTAATTCGCGCGGCGACGCCTTGAGATGGACATGGCCATGCGGCCGACCAGCGCGCTCGGCATCTGGCGCGCGAGTGCCGTGTCCTGCGCGCGATTGCCGACGCCGATCGATGTTGAGTTCGTCGATGGACAGGATGAATTCGCGCTCGCGCACGATCACGGCCGGCGGGTAGAAGCGGCTCACGTTGCAGTCGATCCGCGGAATGCCGATCAGGTCTTCGGGTGCCGGTTGCAAGCCGAGCAGCGAGACGCATTCAAGCCCAAGCGCCTGCGCAAGACTTTCCGCCGGCGATGTGGAGGGCTGGAAACGCCGATTGCGTGGTTGCCGGATTGACAAATTGCCTTGAAATCGATTGCCAATTTTGCGCAGCTATTCATTTTATTGCCGTTTGACTTTCATCGATTCGATCATTGGGGCGCGGACATTCATGCCGGATGCGTTTTCCGACAGGTTTTCACTTGGTCGAAAGTGTCCTTCAATGGGGAATTGCTGGACTGGCGCGGCGATTCATTACACAGTTGCGTGATGGCAGTCATTCGTGACGTGGCCTCGACATCAATTTGAAGATCGCATTGGATTGTTGAAAATGACTGGATCGGGCGGCATGCGCAAATGGATTCTGGCGGGCTTGGCAGGCGTAATGATGACTGCATCGGCAATGGCGACGGAGCGAGAACAGTTCATCGATCTGTTTCTGTCGCCGAGATTGATACATGCAAACATGCGGGCGGAAATTGCATTCAGCGCTGCCAATACTGTGCTTGCCTACAATGGATTTTCCTGGCTGGGAGCGAAGACTGCCGAACCCGCCACATTCACCGATCGTGATCTGAAAAGAATCATTCAGGAGATAGACCGCATTTCGGCCACCTACGCCAGTGCAGTCGATCCCGATCAGCCGGAGGCGCTCCGGCTGGTGGTCGACAAATTCAAGGGTGATATCGAGGCAGAGTGGGCCGATTTTTACCGGCCCGGCAGCGAGCACAATCAATTGGCCGTCGACAATCGGTCATTCCTGATTTCGGCAGCCCTGCTGCCGATTTATCGCGAACTCCTGGCAAAGCTGGCCCCGGATACGATAGGCCCCTATCCCTTCCCGGATACGATAGGCCTCTATCCCTTTGTGCCGCGCAATACGACGAACGAACTATACGGCCCCTTGGCGCTGGACTTCACCCAGCCAAACAGGCTCGAAATACATTCGGTGCTTTCCGGTCGGGCTGTGGAATTGATAGCAAACGGCAATCAACTGCGTCAACAGGAGCAACAACTGCGGGATCGTGGTCAGGCCTTTGGTGCAAGGAACAAATACAGATACATTCTTCAGCTCTGGGACAATTGGTTTTACGACGTATCGAGTGGCGTTCGGCGCCAATGGATTGACGTCATGCGTACCCGAATCGATGTTGAAAAAGCCAAGTCGGAAATAGCGATGCTCGGCAAACGCGTGCAAATGCTTGCCGATCCCTACAAGACCGGGCTCTGCTACGCCATGGGACTTGACGATGAATCGCTCAGGGCCAGTCAGGGCGACTGGACTCGGGTAAGGACCCGGGCCAATAAATCGCTCAACAACAGTTCCTACGAAGTCAAATGGGTGGTCGAGGCCTATGCGCAGGGCTGCTATGTCAAACAGGATTTTTCGATGGCGCGCAGCATCCTGGAGCGCTGGGCCGAGGCGCATCACGACCAGGGCAAATTGACTGAATACACGCATTGCAAGCTGGCGCTCTGGACACGCCATGGCGTGGGCGGCAAGCGTGACAGCAAGCTGGCAGACCAATGGGAACGGCGCGCCTACGAGCAAGCCGAGGTGACTTGCCAACATCCGCCCGAATCGCTGATCGATCCGCGCGATCCCTGGGCCGATCTGCACTGAGCAGGTTGCGCTGCTGTCAGTCGTCAGCTAGCCGCGCCACCAGCCGCCCGAACTCCTCGCGATTGAGGTCGGACACGACCCAGTGCGCCATGCCGCCGCGAGTCCAGCGCGCGAGGCGGAAGCCGCGCTCCTCGCTGAACGCGGGCGCGCTGTCGGCGCCGCGCTCGGGCCACAGATAGGCGTCGACCGCATGCCGGCCCTGGCGATAGGCGAGTGCCGCCACCTGTCGGCCATTCACGTAATCGAGCCGCCCGCCGAGGAAGACGGTGTCGGGCAGCAGCCGGTCGGGCACCGGCGGCGAGTAGTCGAGGCGCGCCGACAGCCAGGGCTTGACGGTGTGATGGTCGGACGAGGCCACGTCGACCGCGCGGTCGGACAGCGTGGCGCGCACATGGCTCGCGACGATCTCGTCGCCGAGGCGGTCGTCGGCGCGCCCGCCGACCAGCGCGAGATTGACCGCCAGCGTGAGCGTGGCGAGCACGCCGCAGGCCGAGACGAAGGGGCGCCAGGCAAACCAGCGCGCGAGCCAGCCGCGCAGCGCGGCGGACGCGGGGCGGGCGCTGGCCGGCTGCGCTTGCGGGACGGGTTGCGGGATGCGCTGCGGCGCGGCGGCGTGCTCGGCGCTTGCCGCCGCCGTCTGCGCCGCCAGCATCGCGCCGAGCCGCCCGCGCAGCGCAGCGGGCGCTACGTGATAGTCGGCACGCGCGCGCAGCCCGTCGCGCAGCGCGCGCAGCGCCTCGGCCTCGGCGCGCAGGCCGGCATCGGCGGCGAGCAGCGCCTCGATCTCCAGCCGGCGCGCGAGGTCGAGTTCGCCGTCGACGAAGGCGTTGAGTTCTCCGGCGGTCGGATGACGGCTCACGATTGCTTTCCCTTGCTGGCAGTGCCGACCGCATGCAGGCGCGGCCGGGCATCGGGTTCGAGCGCGGCGCGCATCAGCAGGCGCGCCCGCGACAGCCGCGACATCACGGTGCCGATCGGCAGGTCGGCGATGGTGGCGATTTCCTTGTACGACAGGTCCTCGAGTTCGCGCAGCACCAGCACCTCGCGATAGGCAATGGGCAGCTCGGCCAGCGCGCGGTTGATGCGCGCGCGGTCGGCGCTGCGCAGCGCGATGGCCTGCGGCTCGTCGGCGGCCGGCGCCGGCAGCTCGCGCCAGTCGGCATCGGCCGAGTCGTCGAGCGCCACGGTCTCGGCCGGCCGGTTTTCGCTCAGCCACGAGAAGCAGGTGTTGCGCACGATCTGCAACAGCCAGGCACGCGCGTTGTCGCCACGAAAGCCCGCGAAGTAGCGCAGCGCGCGCAGCGTGGCTTCCTGCACCACATCCTCGGCATCGCTGTCGTTGCGCGTGAGCCAGCGCGCCAGGTTGTAGGCGGCGTCGAGATGCGGCATGGCCAGCAGCTCGAAGCGGCGCAGGTCGGTCGGATCGATCACGTTGAGGTCCCGGTCATCCATGCACAACCTCCGGCCGGCGCGGTTTATTCCCGCGCGGCATTTCTTTTTGTGGATGGCGTTTTGGCGGGAATAGCCGGCGGGCCCGGCCGGTACTGCATGGGGAACCCGCCGGGCCGCCCGCACGCGACCCGGTCCCTTCGACCAGGAGCATGCGATGAGCACGATCGACAGACGACAGTTTCTTCAACTCGCGGGCATCGGCGGCGCAGTGTTCGCCTCGGGCCTCGGCCGCACGGCGAGCGCGATGCAGGCGATGGCCGGCAGCGAAGATTTCTTTTTCGTACAGCTTTCCGACACCCACTGGGGTTTCGAGGGCGCGCCCAATCCCGATGCGCGCGGCACGCTGCCCAAGGCCATCGACGCGGTCAATGCGCTGGCCGCCAGGCCCGACTTCATCATCTTCACCGGCGACCTGACCCACACCACCGACGACCCGCGCGAGCGCCGCAAGCGCATGGCCGAGTTCAAGGAGCTGGCCGCCAAGCTCGACGTGAAGACGGTGCGCTTCATCCCCGGCGAGCACGACGCCTCGCTCGACAACGGCAAGGCGTTCAAGGAGTTCTTCGGGCCGACGCAATACAGCTTCGATCACAAGGGCGTGCATTTCATCGTGCTCGACAACGTGAGCGATCCGGGCGCCCAGCTCGGCGAGGCGCAACTCGGCTGGCTGGCCGACGAGCTGAAGGCCCAGCCCGCCGACGCGCGCATCGTGGTGTTCGCGCACCGGCCGCTGTTCGACCTGTATCCGCAATGGGACTGGGCCACGCGCGACGGCGCGCGCGCCATCGAGCTGCTGTCGACGCATGCCAACGTCACCGTGTTCTATGGCCACATCCATCAGGAGCATCACCAGATGACCGGCCACATCGCGCATCACTCGGCCAAGTCGCTGATCTTTCCGCTGCCGGTCGCGGGCTCGCAGCCCAAGCGCGCGCCGCTGCCCTGGGATGCGGCCGAGCCCTATCGCGGCCTGGGCTTCCGCGAGGTGACGGCCAAGCCGGCGGCGCCGGCCTATGCGCTGGCCGAGTTCCCGGTCGTGGCTAAGGGCTGAGGCGATGGACGACATCAACACGCTCGCGGCGCGCCGGCGCCTGCTGCAACTGGCCGGGCTGCTCGCGCTCGGCGGCGCGACCGGTGCGGCGTTTGCCGCGGCCAAGCCGCGCGTCATCAACGTGGTGGCGAAGAAGTTCGACTTCGTGCCGTCGGAGATCCGCGTGAAGAAGGGCGAGGCGATCACGCTCAAGCTCACCGCGCCCGAGGTGCCGATGGGCATCAACATTGCCGACTTCGGCGTGCGCGCCGACATCGTGCCGGGCAAGCCGACGCTGCTGAGCTTTGTGACCGACAAGGCCGGCAGCTTTCCCTTCCTGTGCGACGTGTTCTGCGGCAGCGGCCATGAGGACATGAGCGGCACGCTCATCGTCAGCGAATGAAGGCGCCGAGCATGGACAGTTCTCATGACGAAGGCCGGCGCAAGGCATTGCGCGCCGGCGTGACGGCAGCGGCGGGCCTGGGTCTGGCGCTGCTCGCGACGCGGGCCGGTGCGCAGGCGCCCAAGCTGGACAAGGCGGCGGTCAAGTACATGGACGCGTCGGCGGTCGAAGGCAAGGAGTGCGACGACTGCAGCCAGTTCGTGGAAGGCACGGGCGGCGCGGCCGGCAGTTGCCGCATCGTCGCCGGCGCGATCAGCCCGAAGGGGCATTGCATCGCGTTCTCGCCCAAGCCCAGGCGTTGACGAAGGGCGGCGGATCGCGGCGGCGCGCGCTGCCCGATCCGCCGCCCGCATCAGTGCGCCGACGCTGGGCGCACCAGCACCAGCGCAATGCCGCCGAGGATGGCGACGCCCGCCGCCAGCAACTGCGGACCGGGCAGTTCACCGAGCAGCGCCACGCCGCCGAGCGCGGTCAGCACCGGCACGCTCAGCTGCACCGTGGCGGCGGCCGATCCGGTCAGATGCGGCAGCGCCGCGTACCAGAACACATAGCCGAGACCCGAGGCCAGCGCGCCCGAGGCCAGCGCCAGCGCCAGTCCGGTTCCATCGATGGAAAGCCGCGCGCCGAAGGCTGCGACAAGCGCGAGCCCGGCCAGCGCGGCGCGCGCAAAGTTCATCGCGCTGGCGGCGAGCGGATCGCGTGCCGCGCGGCCACGCAGCGAATACACCGCCCAGGCCACGCCGGCGCCCAGCATCAGCAGCGCCGGCCCGGGCGGCGGCGCGGCCCAGCCCGGCAGCAGCAGGACGGCGAGGCCGGCGAGCGCAAGCCCGAGGCCGCTGCGCTGGCGCGCGCACAGCCGCTCGCCGCGCCACAGGCTGGCGCCGATCATCGTGGCCTGCACCGCGCCGAACAGCAGCAGCGCGCCGGTCGCGGCGCCGAGCTGCGCATAGGCAAACGAGAAGCCGGCGGCATAGGCAAACAGCGCCAGCGGCGACCACCAGCGCGCCAGCGCCGGACCGCAGTCGTGCGCGGCGCCGGCAGGCTGGCCAGCCCGGCGCTGCCGCCATGCCGCGAGCAGCATCAGCATGGCCGCGCCCGACAGCAGCCGCAGCGCGGTGAAGCTGGCCGGGTCGATGGCGGTGCGCAGCAGCGCGGCGCGACACAGCAGCGAGTTGCCCGCAAACGCGAGCATGGCGGCAGAGGTCGGCAGCCAGACGCGGCCGGTCGCGGCGCGCACCGGCATCAGGCTTGGGCCGGATAGTTCGACGGATAGAGCGCGCGGCGCGCGTCCTCGTCGATCTCGGTCTTGAACGCATGGTCGGCGCCGATGGCGCGCGCGCGCGTCACCGCCGGCCGTGCGTCGATGGCGCGGAACCAGCGTTGCAGCTCGGGGAAGGGCGCGAGCGGAGCGTCGCCGCCGAGCACGAAATTCGCGCGATCGATCCAGCCCCAGGCCGAGATGTCGGCAATCGTGTAGTCGGCGCCCACGATGAACTCGCGTCCGGCCAGATGCGCGTCGAGCACCGCGTAATGCCGCTCGGCCTCGCGCCGGTAGCGGTTGATCGCATAGGGCAGCGGCTCGGGCGCCGCGCGCTGGAAATGCACTGCCTGGCCCGAATAGGGGCCGATGCCGGTCGCGATGAACATCAGCCAGGACAGCAGCTCGGGCCGGTCGGCCGGCGTGCCGAGCAGCTGGCCGGTCTTCTCGGCCAGGTACAGCAGGATGGCGGTGGAATCGAACACGCGCGCCTCGGCGCCGCCGGGGCCGTCGGTATCGACGATGGCCGGCAGCTTGCCGTTGGGATTGATCGCGCGGAAGGCCGGCAGATGCTGCTCGCCCTTGCGCGTGTCGACCGGCAGCAGCTCGAAGGGCAGGCCGGTCTCGGCCAGGAACAGCGCGACCTTGAGCGGATTGGGCGTGGGATGGAAGTAGAAGCGGATCATGGCGTGCTGCCCTTTCGTCGAGTTTTAAAACGGACGTTCAAGAATAGCGGCGAAATGTGGCCGACGCATGGCCGACAGGCGCGGTGGCCCGGCGTCCGCGAGAACGCCGGGCCTGCTGGCGCGCGCTGCTTACAGGAAGCGCGAGACGATCGGGCAGTTGACGATGAAGCCGGTCGAGCCGAAGGGGCCGCCGCCGGGGCCGGTGAGATGGCCGCGCTGCACCATGCCCAGGTACTCGAACTCGCCGGTCAGGCGCGTGCGGTAGTCGTGGGCGATCGCCGAGGCGGTCCATTCGCCGACGTTCAGATCCCAGAGCGGGCTGTAGTCGGTGGCCACGGTCGGGATGCCGCCGAGCACATTGATCGGCCCACCCTCGCCGCGCAGCGCGCTGTTGAAGCCCTGGCGCTGCGGATGGATCTCGCCGGCCACGTCGTTGGTGGCGCCGTTGACGACCGCGAACAGCCGCTCGACCGCGCTGAAGGCGCTGTCGTCGCTGCCGACCTTGATGTCCTTCAGCCCGGGCGCAAGCGTGGCGCCTTCGAGCGCGGCGGGCAGGGCGTCGCTGGCCTCGGTGCTCAGGTAGAGCACCGGCCGGCCGAAGCTGAAGCCGGTGGTCAGCGCCAGCGTCACCACGTTGTCGCGGGCGCAGATCGACACCACCTTGTCGTGCACCAGCCGGTGGTCGGCATTGCCGGCGCAGAAGGCGTCGAGCGTGGCGCCGTCGACGTTGAAGGCCACGATCGGCGCGTTGTACAGGTGGGCGCCGATCTTCACGATCGGGCTGTAGTCGGCATCGCCGACCGCGCCCGGCTGCACCGCCGTCGGCGGGAAGGGGTTGGGCGCGGCGCCCGGCGTGACCGAATGCACCGGCGAGAAATCGACCCGGCCGGCGTTGAACACCACCACGGTCTCGCCGTCGATGAGCTGCTGGCGGCCGCGCCGCGCGCCCTTGCCGACCGCCGCATAGCTGAGCTTGGACGAGAAGTTGAGGCCGAGCGCCTCGGCGTTCTTCTGGTCGTCGGTGTCGGTCAGGATGTACCAGACCGCCTCGCCGCTCGCGAGCCGGCCCTTGTAGAGCGGCAGCGTGATCGTGCCGCGCTCCTCATCTACGGTGCCGGCCTTGAGCAGCTGGTAGGGGCCGATGAGTTCCTTTTGCACCGTGGACGGCGCAGTGCCGAAATAGGTCGCCGGCACGTCGGCGCCGATGGACGCGGGCGAGGGCTGGATCTCGGTGATGGGCGTCGGGTTCTGGATCGCGACGATGCCGCTGGTGGCATCGCCGCTGACGGCGCCGGGGCTCACGGCGGGCGCGGGTGCCGGGGCAGGCGCCGGCGCGGGCGTGGTGGGGTCGTTGCTGCCGCCGCCGCAGGCGGCGAGCGACAGGCTGAACAGCAAGGTGGCGAGATGTTGGCGATTCACGGACTTCTCCTGAAGAGGCATTGGGCGTGGCGCTTCAGAGGAAGCGGAAGACGATCGGGCAATTGACGATGAGGCCGCTGGAACCGAAGGCCTTGCCGCCCGGCCCGGTCAGCCAGCCCGAGCGCACATAGCCGAGCGTCTGGAACTCGTCGCGCAGCCGGGCGCGGTAATGGCTGTCGATGGCGTGCTGGGTCCACTGGCCCACGTTCAGGTCCCAGAGCGGGCTGTAGTCGGTCGCCACGGTCGGAATGCCGCCGAGCACATTGAGGGGGCCGCCCTCGCCCTTGAGCGCGCTGTTGAAGCCCTGGCGGCCCGGATTCACCACATTGGGCTCGACATTGGTCGGGCCGTTGATGACCGCGAACAGCCGTTCGACCGCGCTGAACGCGCCATCGTCGCCGCCCACCTGCACATCGGTCAGGCCGGGCGCGAGCGTCGCGCCTTCGAGCGCGGCGGGCAGGGCGTTGTTGGCTTCGGTGCTCAGGTAGAGCACCGGCCGGCCGAAGCTGAAGCCGGTGGTCAGCGCGAGCGTCACCACGTTGTTGCGCGGGCAGATCGACACCACCTTGTCGTGCACCACCGAATGGTCGGCATTGCCCGAGCAGAAGGCGTCGAGCGTCTTCTCGTCGACGTTGAACGCGACGATGGGCGCGTTGTAGATGTAGCCGCCGATCTTGGCGAGCGGGCTGTAGTTGGCATCGCCGACCGCGCCGGGCTGTACCGCCGTGGGCGGGAAGTAGTCGGGCGCGGCGCCCGGTGTGACCGAATGCACCGGCGAGAAATCGACCTTGCCGCTTTCGAACACGACCGTGGTGCGACCGTTGACCAGCTGCTGCGACGCCTTGCGCACGCCCCGGCCGACGTCGGCATACACCAGCTTGGCCGAGAAGTTGAGGCCGAGCGCATCGGCGTTCTTCTCGTCGTTGGTGTCGGTGAGGATGTACCAGACCGTCTCGCCGCTCGCGAGCTGGCCCTTGTAGAGCGGCAGCGTGATGGTGCCGGCTTCCTGGTCGATGGTGCCGGCCTTGAGCAGCTGGTAGGGACCGATGAGTTCCTTCTGCACCGTGGACGGCGCGGTGCCGAAATAGGTCACCGGCACGTCGGCGCCGATGGACGCGGGCGCCGGCTGGATTTCGGTGATGGGGGTCTGGACCGGCAGGCTCTGGGCCAGCGCGGGCAAGGCCGCGCACCAGCCGGCCAGCAAAAGCATTCTCTTCATTCGACTCTCCGTCGGGTGGCTGCGACATTGCAGACAGCCGAGTGTTGAAGCGAAAGGGCCGGCAAATCCTCACGGAAGGTTCAACGCCGCACGGAGTTATGAAGCGAACGCTCTACAATCGGCGCGTGCGCGGCCATCCGGCGCGCACCGATGCCAGCACAGGAGCAAGCGCAGTCATGGCCCGTCCCCGCGAATTCGACGAAGCCGCCGTGCTCGATGCGGCAGTCGCCTGCTTCTGGCGCTACGGCTATGAGGCCACCTCGGTGCGCGATCTGGCCAAGAGCATGGGCATGACCGGCGCCAGCCTCTACAACGCCTTCGGCGACAAGCTCGGGTTGTTCCGGCGCGCGCTCGAGCACTACCTCGACGGCTCGGTGCGGGCGCGCATCGCCCGGCTGGAGGCGCTGGAATCGCCGCGCGCGGCGGTTGCCGCCTTCCTCGACGAACTGGTGAATGCCTCGGTCAATGACCGTCAGCGGCGCGGCTGCATGCTGGTGAATACCGCGCTCGAACTGGCGCCGCACGACGCGGTGCTGCGCCGGCTGGTGGCGCGCGAGCTGGCCGACATCGAAGGCTTCTTCCGTGGCCGGCTCGAAGCCGCGCAGGCGGCCGGCGAGCTGGCCGCCGATGCCAGCGTCGACGACCTCGCGCGGCTGCTGCTCGGCGTGGTGCTCGGCATGCGGGTGCTGGCGCGCGCCAAGCCGCAGCGCGCGCTGCTCGAAGGCATGGCGCGTTCGGCGCTGGCCGCGCTGGGCTGCTGAGACGCCTTCGCCTCAGTTCACGTTGACGTAATCGAACTTGCCGGGCTGGGTGATGAAGACCACGCATTCGGTGGTCGACAGGCACTTGGTGACATGCGGCGCCTTGCCCTTCTGGAACCAGTAGGAGCCGGGCGGCAGCGGCCGGTCGGGTGCGGCATTGTCGACCTCGTTGGCGACCACGCCGGTGATGACGACGGCGTAGTAGTCCTCGGTATGCGTGTGCAGCGGGCTGCTGAAGCCGGCCGGCAGCTTGACGTAGGTGCTGTGCGCGCCGGCAGTCAGGTCGCCGTGGCCGACGGCGGCCTTGAGCGGGCCGACGCCGGTATCGAAGAACTTGAGCGCGGTGACCGGCGTGCTGACGGAGCTGTCGGCGGCAAGAGCCGGACCGGCGAGCAGGAGCGCGGCGACGGCGCTTGCGGCGATGCGAAGACGAAGTGACATGGATTTCTCTCGATGGAAATTGGGGGGATGAAGACTGGCCGCTCAGGGCGCGGTCAGCGCATCGACGCGGGTCTGGATCGCGGCGACGCCGGCCTGGGCGCAGCGCTCGTCGAGCGCGCCGCCCGGTGCGCCGCCGATGCCGAGCGCGGCCAGCGTCTCGTCGCCGTGGCGGATGGCGACGCCGCCGGCCAGCAGGATCACGTTGCCGACGCTGGCGAGCGCCGGGCCGGTCGGCGTCTTGCCGACCTTGTCGGCGAGTGCGCCGGTGGTGGTGGTGCCGAAGATCGGCCCGAGCGTGACGGCGGTATAGGCCTTGCGGAAGGCCGTCTCGCGGGTGTGCACCGTGCTGTGGTCGCCGCGCAGAAAGGCACGCTCGACGCCGGCGGCGTCCACCACCGAGGCCGACACGCGGTAGCCGTCGGCCTCGCAGGCGGCGATGGCGGCCTGCGCCGCCGCCTGGGCCAGCGTCAGCGGCAGCGCGCGGCCGCTGGTCAGCACCTGGGCCTGGGCGGGCAGGGCGGCGACGGCCAGCAGCAGCGCCGGAAAGATGCGTTGCAGATTCATCTACCGGCTCAGTCGGGCGCGAAGCGCTTGCGGATCAGCGCCGCGATCGGCAGCGCGTCTTCCTCCAGCGCGAAATGGCCGGTGCTGAAGAAGTGCAGTTCCACATCGGTCAGGTCGCGCGTGAAGGCCTCGGCGCCGGCCACGGTGAAGAACGGATCGCCCTTGCCCCAGACGATGAGCGTCCTGGGCTGATGGCTGCGCAGCCAGTCGTGCCAGGCGTCGTAGCGCGCCACGTTGCTCTGGTAGTCGCGGAACAGCGCGAGCTGGCGCTCGGCGGCGCCGGGCCGGTCGAGCGTGGCCTGATCGTGAGTCCAGGCGTCGGGATTGAGCGCGGCCGGATCGCGCGCGCCGGCCTCGTACTGGAAGCGGGTGGTGGCCGGCAGCAGCAGCTTGCGCGCGTTGGTCTCGTCGCCGTGCTGCCACAGCGGCATGAACACGTCGATGGCGGCCTGACTCACGCCCTCCATGTAGGCGTTGGCGTTCTGCACCACCAGGCCGGCGACGCGCTGCGGCCATTCGACGGCCAGGCGCATGCCGATCGGGCCGCCGTAGTCCTGCATGTAGAACACCGCCGATTCGACGCCGAGCTGGTCGAGCAGCGAATCGACCACGCCGGCGAGCCGGTCGAAGCTGTACTCGAACTCGCTGGCCGGCGGCGCATCGGAATGGCCGAAGCCGGGATAGTCGGGCGCGATCACGCGGAAGCGGTCGGCGAGCAGCGGGATGAGGTCGCGGAACATGTGCGACGACGACGGAAAGCCGTGCAGCAGCACGATGACCGGCGCATCGGCGGCGCCGGCCTCGCGATAGAAGATGCTGAGGCCGTCGACGCTGGCGCGGCGGCAATGCACGACCGGCGCAAGCGGCGCCGCTGTTGCGCTGCCGTTGCCGGGCGCGACCACATGACGGGCCAGCGGACGCAGGCCGAGCCAGTGCCAGAGCGAGGCGGGGTTGTTGAACATGGGAGTGCTCCTCGGGGTTGGGGGCGGCGGGCGACGCCTGCCTTGAGTAACCTAATAAAACTGCAAATACAGGTTATCCAAAACTGCGTAACCGGCAAAGTGTTTTTTTTGCGGTTACGCTTCGGCCTCCGTCTCCCTGCGCGCCGCGCCTGCCGCCATGCCCCAGTCCGCCGATCAAGTCCTGCCGTTCGCGCCGATGCTCATCGGCGGTCATCGCGCGCTCGATTTCCTCAACAGCGTGTTCACGCCGCAGGCAGAGCCGGTCGATTTCCTGCGCGATGGCGCGACGCTGCTGGCCTGGGTCGACGCGACCCAGCTGCTGCCGTCGCCGCTGTCGCAGGCGGTGCTGGCGCTCAAGCCGCGCCAGCGCGATGCGCTCGCCGGCGAGTTGCGCGGCCTGCGCGACTGGCTGCGCGATCTGCTCGCGCGCTGGACCGCGCAGGGCGTGAGCGTGCCCAGCGACGCCGACCTCGCGCGGCTGAATGGCTGGCTTGCGGGCGGGCCGCTGCGCCAGTCGGCGACGCGCGCGGCCGACGGCAGCCTCGCGCTGCTCACCGAGCGCGCGCCGGGCGCGAGCGCCGTGGTCGCCGAGCTGGCGGCGGCCTGCGTGGAGCTGCTTTCCGAGTTGCGGCCCGACCAGGTGCGCAAGTGCGAGAACCCGGCCTGCACGCTGTGGTTTGCCGACGGCAAGCGCGGCCCGCGCCGGCGCTGGTGCTCGATGGCGGCCTGCGGCAATCGCAGCAAGGCAGCGGCGCACCGGGCGCGGGCGCGTGGCGATGGCGCGGCGTGATGCGGCGTGATGCGACGTGATGCGCGGCGCCGGCCGCCCGCGTCAGGGCAGCAGCACCAGCTTGCCGGTACTGGTGCGGCCTTCGAGCCGCCGATGCGCCTCGGCCGCCTCGGCAAGCGGCAGCGCGGTCACGCCGAGCTTCAGCTCGCCGGCCAGCACTTGCGCGAACAGCCGCGCGAGATCGTCGCGCAGGAGTTGCGGCGTGAGCAGCGGCGCCAGCGCAAAGCCGGCGACCGACTGGTTGCGGAAGATCAGTCCGAGCAATTCGGGCACGCCGAGCGCGAACGACTGGATGTTGAGCGCGCCGTAGATCACCAGCGTGCCGCGCGCCGCAAGCAATTGCAGGCAGGCTGGCGTGATGTCGCCACCGACCGAGTCGAACACCACATCGGGGCCGGCGCCGTCGGTGGCCGCGCGCACCGCCGCCTGCCAGTCGGGCGCGCGATAGTCGATGGCGACATCGGCGCCCAGCCCGCGCGCGATTTCGCATTTGGCGGCGCCGCCGGCCAGCGCGATCACGCGCGCCGCGCCGGCCGCGCGCAGCAATTGCAGCAGCAGCGAGCCGACGCCGCCGGCCGCCGCCGTCACCAGCACGCTGCGGCCCTGCACTGGCACATGACGCGCAAGCGCCAGCGCGGTCAGGCCCTGAACCGGCAGCGCGGCGGCATCTTCAAACGCCAGCGCATCGGGCAGCGGCACGACCGCGGCGGCATCGACCACCACGTATTCGGCATAGCCGCCGAAGTAGACGCCGGCCGCGAACAGCGCCGCCGCCACGCGCATGCCGGGCGCAAAGCCGTCCACGCCCTCGCCGAGCGCATCGACCGTGCCGGCCACCTCGCAGCCGGGCACCGACGGCAGCGGCGGCGTCATCGCATAGCGGTTCTCGCGCATCAGCGTCTCGGCGAAATTGACGCCGGCGGCGCGCACGCGCAGCCGCAGCTGGCCCGGGCCGGGCGCGGGCAGCGCCAGCTCGACCAGGTCGAGCACCTCGGGGCCGCCGAAGCGGTTCATCTGGATGGCTTTCATCGTTGCGGTTTCCGGCTGCTGTTGAAGCGGCCAGCTTGGCGACGCCACGCCTGCCCGCGCTACCCACGCTTTGCCGCGCTACCCACCAGGAGGTGTGCATGAACCGACCCGTCAAGCGGCTGCCGCCGCTGCCCGCCGAACGCGCGCTCAAGGTGATTGCCGGGCGCGGCAAGGCGGTGATCGTCCATCTGCTGTTCGACGGGCCGATGCGGCTGTCGACGCTGGAACGCGCGCTGCCCGACATCAGCCAGAAGGTGCTGATCGCCCAGCTGCGCGAGCTGGAAGCCCACGGCATCGTCAGCCGCACCGTGTTCGCCGAGCTGCCGCCGCGCGTGGAATACGCCGCCACGCCGCTCGGCCTGAGCCTGGCGCCGGTGCTGCGCGCGCTGTGCGACTGGGGCCGGCGGCATGCGGCCGAACTCGGCGAGCTCGACCGGCTGGCCGAGGGCTGCGCGCCCGCCGACGCATGACGCGACATGCCGCGGCAACCTGCGGTTACGCCTGTCACGCCCGGTCAACGACAGATTCGCCGGCCTCGGCGGTCTTCATGAGGGTCGGGGATGTCCCGACGCACAACCTGGAAACCACCTCATGAAGACGATGCTCCTGGCCGGTTCGGCCCTTGCCCTTTCCCTTCTCGGCGGCGCCGCGCAGGCCGCCAGCCTCACGCCGGCCGAGCTTGCGGCGCGGATTGCCGAGCCGTTCCGGTCGAGCGTGTTCGAGAACGCGGTCGGCGGTCCGGCGCTCACGCGCGAACAGGTGCGGGCCGAGCTTGCCGAGGCGATCCGGCGCGGCGATGCGCCGATCGCCGAGAACGGCCTCACGCCGCGCGAGGCCAATCCGGCCGCCTATCCGGCCCGCGGCGCAGCCGCCGCCAAGACGCGCGAGCAGGTGCGGGCCGAGCTTGCCGAAGCGATCCGGCTCGGCCAGGTGCCGCTCGGCGAAGACGGCCGCACGCCGCGCGAGCGCCAGCCCGAGGCCTATCCGGCGAGCTGACGGCCGGTGCCCGCCATTCATGGCTGGCGGAAGGCCGCGTCCTTCAGCATGAACCCTCGGTCGGCTCAACATCGAGGGCGCGGCGCCGTAACCCGGAACATCCGCCTGTCCGCGCCTTGCCGCGCGACGGGCTCTGCCCCGTTCCGGAGTCATCCCCCATGAAGCTTCCCTTCTGCCGCGCCGCCCTTGCCGGGCTGGTCGCTTTCTCGTCGCTCGCCCAGGCCGCCGATGGCGGCGCCACCGCCGAACAGGCCGTGGCCATGGTCAAGAAGGGCGTGGCCTTCATCAAGGCCAGCGGCGCCGACAAGGGCTATGCCGAAATCACCAGCAAGACCGGCCAGTTCCGGCTCGAAGACCTGTACCTCGTGGTCTACGGCCTCGACGGCACGGTGCGCGCGCACGGCGCCAACGAAAAGATGGTCGGCCGCAATCTCATCGACCTGAAGGACGTGGACGGCAAGGCCTTCGTGCGCGAGCGCGTGGAGCTGGCGCATGCCAAGCCGAGCTTCTGGCAGGACTACAAGTTCACCAATCCCGAGACCCGGAAGATCGAGCCCAAGGCCATGTACTGCGAGCGGCTCGACGAGAGCGTCGTCTGCGGCGGCATCTACAAATAAGGTCGTGCCGGCACCGCGCCGGTCGAGGAAAGACTCATGAAGCTGGGAACCAGACTGCTGTTGGCGCCGCTGCTGACGGCAGGCGTGCTGCTGGCCACGGGCGGCGTGAATGCGCTGCTGATGGATCGCCGGGCCGAGGAGGCGCAAGCCAGCTTTCGCGCCGACATCGAGGTGTTCCGCCAGCTCAGCGAGCAGCAGGCGCGCCTCGGCAGCCTGCATGCCTACAACTACCGCACGGTCGCGCTGGTCGGCTCGCTCGACGAAGCGCAGGTGAAGGCCGCGCGTGCCGCGCTGGTCACGCAGATGACCGAGGTGAAGCGGCGCTTCGGCGCGCTGGGCGAGCAGGCCCGCACCGACGCCGCGCTGCGCAGCGCCATCGGCGACGCGGCCGGCGCCATCGACCGCTATGTGAAGCAGGCCGACGACGCCATCGACATGGCCTCGGTCGACGCCAATACCGGCATCGCCGCGATGCAGAACGCCGATGCGAGCTTTGCGCAGCTGGCACAGTCGGTGAGCGTGGTCATCGCGCGCATCGATGCGCTGTCGCAGGCGGCGGCCGAGCAGGCATCCGCCGCGTCGCGGCGCAATCTGCTGCTGCTGGCGCTGGGCGCGCTGGCGGTGGCGGCCACGACGGTGGGCGCATCGGTGGCCACCCAGCGCAGCATCGTCGCCGACCTGATCCGGGCGCGCGCCGTGGCCAGCGCGGTGGCCGATGGCGACCTCACGCGCGACGCCGCGACCGATCGCAAGGACGAAGTGGGCGATCTGCTGCATGCGCTTGCAACCATGCAGCAGCGCCTGCAATCGATGGTCGGCGACATCCGCGCCTCGGCGGTCAACATCCGCGATGCGAGCGGCGAGATCGCCACCGGCAACCAGGATCTGTCGGGTCGCACCGAGCAGGCGGCGGCCAATCTGGAGCAGACCGCCAGCTCGATGGAGGAGCTGACGGGCATCGTGCGCCAGAGCGTCGAGGCGGCGGCGCAGGCCAACCAGCTCGCATCGTCGGCCTCGGAGATCGCCGAGCGCGGCGGCCGGGTGGTGGGGCAGGTGGTGCAGACGATGCAGGACATCAACGCCAGCAGCCGCAGGATCGGCGACATCATCGGCACCATCGACGGCATTGCCTTCCAGACCAACATCCTCGCGCTCAACGCGGCGGTCGAGGCGGCGCGCGCCGGCGAGCAGGGACGCGGTTTTGCGGTGGTGGCGAGCGAGGTGCGCAGCCTCGCGCAGCGCAGCGCCGAGGCGGCGAAGGAGATCAAGCTGCTGGTCGGCACCAGCGTGGCCAATGTCGATTCGGGCAGCGCGCTGGTCGGCGACGCGGGCCGCACCATGGGCGAGATCGTGGCGAGCGTGCAGCGCGTGAGCGACATCATCGGCGAGATCACGGCGGCGGCCGGCGAGCAGAGCCAGGGCATCGGCCAGGTGAACGGCGCGGTCGGCCAGCTCGATCGCATGACGCAGCAGAACGCCGCGCTGGTCGAGCAGAGCGCGGCGGCGGCGGCCAGCCTGAAGGAGCAGGCCGACCGGCTCGCCGACGTGGTGGGCGTGTTCCGGCTGCGCGGCTGAAGGCGGGGCATTCCGGGGCGGAATGCTTGCCATGCCGCGCGCCGGCGTTCCGGCGCGGCATGGCGCGCCCGAGCATGGCTTGCCTCGGGCCGGCCGCGCCATTCCGGCGCCGGCCGCTGCCCGACACGTCATCGCAAGGACTGCCTCATGTCGCTTCAACAGAGACTCGATGCCTTCAAGGCCGATTTCAAGGCCGGTCGGCCGCCCTATCAGAACGTGCCGCCGGAAGTTCATGCGGTCATGGAACGCGCGACTGCCGAGCTGATCGCCTCCGGGCTGGCGGCGCAGGCGATCAAGGCCGGGCAGACCGCGCCGGCCTTCACGCTGACCGATGCCGAGGGCCGGACCGTGACGTCGGCCGGGCTGCTGGCGCGCGGCCCGCTGGTGCTCACCTTCTATCGCGGCGTCTGGTGCCCCTACTGCAACCTCGACCTGCAAGCCTTGCAGGAGGCCTTGCCGGCCATCGCGCTGCTCGGCGCGCAGGTGGTGGCGGTGTCGCCGCAGACGCCGGTCAACAGCCGCCGCTCGTTGCGCGACAACGGGCTCGGCTTTTCGATCCTGAGCGATCCGGGCAACGAGCTTGCCGCCCGCTTCGGCCTGCGCTTCGCCATGCCCGACTATCTGGTGGCGCTCTACAAGAGCCTCAACAACGAGCTGCCCGCGTTCAACGGCGACGACAGCTGGACGCTGCCGATGCCGGCGCGCTACGTGATCGCGCCCGACGGCACGGTGGTCTATGCCGAGGTCAATCCCGACTACACGCAGCGGCCCGATCCGGCCGAGCTGCTGCCGGCATTGCGCGCGCTGGCCGGCCTGCGCGACTGAGCGTGCGGCGCGTTCAGTTCGCGGCGGTCGTGTCGGCCATCAGCCGCTCGACATAGGCCGCGAAGGCGCGCGCCTTGGCGCTCGCGCGCCGGCCCGACGGATAGACCGCCCACAGGTCGACCGGCGGCAGCGCCCAGTCGGCCAGCACCTGGCGCGCCGCGCCGCTGGCCAGCTCGGGCGCGAACATCCATTCCGACGCTATGGCCAGGCCCAGGTCGCAGAGCACGGCGGCGCGCACGCCCTCGGCCGCGCCGGTCTGCACCCGGCCCGCCACCACCACCGACACCTCGGTGCCGGCGCGCTCGAAGCTCCAGGCGGTGCCGCCGCCGCGCCGGTTGAACACGATGGCCTGATGCGCGGCCAGCTCGGCCGGATGCTGGGGCAGGCCGGCGCGCGCGAAATAGCCCGGCGTGCCGACCACCATGCGCCGGCCGCGCGCCAGCCGCCGCGCGGTCATGGTCGAGTCGGCAAGCTGGCCCATGCGGATCGCCACGTCGATGCCTTCCTCGCGCAGATCGATGTCGCGGTCGTCGAGCACCAGGTCGAGCGCGAGCTGCGGGTGTTCGAGCAGGAAGGGCTGAAGCCGCGGCAGCACATGCAGCCGCGCCAGCGTGACCGGCGCGCAGACGCGCAGCCGGCCGGTGAGCGCCGCGCCGGCGCCGCGCGCGGCCAGCTCGGCGGCCTCGGCCTCCTCGACGGCGCGCCGGGCGTGCTCGTGGAACTGCCGGCCGGCCTCGGTGAGCGCGATGCCGCGCGGCGAGCGCAGCAGCAGCGCCACGCCGAGCCGCGCTTCGAGCTGGGCCACGGTCTTCGACACCGCCGGCTGGCCCACGCCGAGCCGCTGCGCGCCGGCCGACAGCGAGCCGGCCTCGACCACGGCGATGAAGGTCTGCATTGCGGCGAGTCGGTCCATGCGGGTCTGGCCGGAGGGTGAAGAATCAGCGGCGGCGCGCGAGCAGCGGCGCAAGCCGGGCGCGCACCTCGTCGGTCATGGCGGCGACCGGCGTCACGAGCGCGCTGTCGAGCGCAGTGTGCGCGGCCGAGACCGGCCAGCGCGCCGCGATGCCCTGCACCGCCGCCGCCACCAGCCGTTGCGCGCGCAGCGCATTGGCCTGGAGATTGGCGATCGCCAGCTCGGCCGTCACGCAGGCCTGATGCGGATGCCAGCAATCCCAGTCGGTGACCAGCGCCAGCGTCGCGTAGGCAATGCCGGCTTCGCGGGCGAGCCGGGCCTCGGGCATGTTGGTCATGCCGATCACGCTGGCGCCCATCGCGCGAAAGCCGTGGGATTCGGCGCGGGTCGAGAACGCCGGTCCCTCGATGCAGACATAGCAGCCGTCGGCATGCAGCCGGGCTTCGCCGGCGAGGCCCGCCGCCGCGAAGGACTCGGCCAGGATGGCGTGCAGCGCGCCGCAGACCGGGTCGGCCATCGACACATGCGCCACCGCGCCGGCGCCAAAGAAGCTGCCGGCGCGCCCGCGCGTCAGGTCGATGAACTGGGTCGGCAGCACCAGGTCGAGCGGCGCGATTTCCTCGCGCAGCGAGCCGACCGCCGAGACCGAGATCAGGTAGTCGACGCCCAGCTGTGCAAACGCATGCAGATTGGCGCGGAACGGAATTTCGCCCGGAATGAGTCCGTGACCGCGACCGTGACGGGCCAGGAATGCCACCTCCACGCCGCCGAGCCGGCCGATGAGAAAGGCATCCGACGGGCGGCCGTAGGGCGTGTCGACGAACACTTCGCGGGTGTCGGTCAGGCCATCCATGCGGTAGAGCCCGCTGCCGCCGAGGATGCCGATGCGCAGCTTGTCCATTGCGTCTTCCCTTGGGGTGAAAACGGCTTGGTCGGCGCACGCGGCGGTTTTCTTACACCGCGCCGGCGGCTGTAAGAAGCGCGGCGCCGTTCCGACCATCGACCATGCGGCCCGCCCTCGCTCGCGGGCCGCCTTCCTTCATTCGAAAGTCGGTCATGCGCCTGGATAAACGCTGGTGGTTCGTCGTGCTGCTCGGATTGGTGTTTGCGTTGTTCTTCGCATTCGATCTCGGGCGCTTTCTCAGTCTCGCGGCCATCAAGGACAGTCAGGCCGGTCTCGACGCCTGGCGCGCCGAGCGGCCGCTGGTGGCGGCGCTGATCTTCTTTGCCACCTATGTGGCGGTGACGGCGCTGTCGCTGCCCGGCGCCGCGGTGATGACGCTGGCGGCCGGTGCCATCTTCGGCCTGGGCTGGGGCACGCTCATCGTGTCGTTCGCGTCGTCGCTCGGCGCGACGCTCGCCTTTCTGGCCGCGCGCTGGCTGCTCGGCAACTGGGTGCAGGCGCGCTTCGGCGCCCGGCTCGCGGCGCTCAACGACGGCATCCGGCGCGATGGCGGCTTCTACCTGTTCACGCTGCGGCTGGTGCCGGTGCTGCCGTTCTTCGTCATCAATCTGGCGATGGGGCTGACGCCGATCCGGCCGCTGGTGTTCTACGGCGTGAGCCAGATCGGCATGCTGGCCGGCACGCTGGTGTACGTGAACGCCGGCACCCAGCTCGCGCGCATCGATTCGCTCAAGGGCATCGTTTCGCCGGGCCTGCTGGGCTCGCTGGTGCTGCTGGGCGTGTTTCCGCTGCTGGCGCGCAAGCTGGTCGACGCGGTGCAGGCGCGCAAGGTGTATGCGCCGTTTCGCAAGCCGGCCCGGTTCGACCGCAATCTGGTGGTGATCGGCGGCGGCTCCGCCGGGCTGGTCACGGCCTACATCGCGGCGGCGGTCAAGGCCGAGGTGACGCTGGTCGAGCGCCATGCGCTCGGCGGCGATTGCCTCAACACCGGCTGCGTGCCGTCGAAGGCGCTAATCCGCTCGGCAAAGTTCGCGGCCCAGCTGGCGCGCGGCGATGAATTCGGCATCGCGGTCGGCCCGCCGCAGGTGGATTTCGCGGCCGTGATGGAGCGCGTGCAGCGCGTGGTGCAGACCATCGCGCCGCACGATTCGGTCGAGCGCTACACCGGGCTCGGCGTCGACGTGGCGCTCGGCAGCGCGCGCATCGTGTCGCCGTGGGAAGTCGAGATCGCCGCGCCCGACGGCAGCCGTCGCACGCTGACCACGCGCGCCATCGTCATCGCGGCCGGAGCGCGGCCGTTCGTGCCGCCGCTGCCCGGCATCGACCGGATCGAGGTGCTCACGTCCGACACGGTGTGGAAGCTGCGCGAGCGCCCGGCGCGGCTGCTGGTGCTGGGCGGCGGGCCGATCGGCTGCGAGCTGGCGCAAGCCTTTGCACGGCTCGGCTCGAAGGTGACCCAGGTTGAAATGGCGCCGCGCCTGCTGCTGCGCGAGGACGCCGAGGTGTCGGCGCTGGTCGAGGCGAAGTTCCGTGCCGAGGGCATCGACGTGCGCACCGGCCATGCCGCGCTGCGCGTCGACGTGCTTGGCGAACGCAAGCTGCTGGTGGCGGCGCATGCCGGCCGCGAGGTGGAGATCGACTTCGACGCGCTGCTGGTGGCGGTGGGGCGCAGCGCCAACCTGGACGGCTACGGGCTCAAGGAGCTGGGCGTGACCACCGGACGCACGGTGGAGGTGAACGGCTATCTCCAGACCAACTTCCCCAACATCTATGCCGCCGGCGACGTGGCCGGACCGTTCCAGTTCACGCACGCGGCGGCGCATCAGGCCTGGTATGCGGCGGTCAACGCGCTGTTCGATCCGATCCGGAAATTCCGTGCCGACTACCGCGTGATTCCGTGGGCTACCTTCACCGAGCCCGAGGTGGCGCGCGTGGGCCTCAACGAGCAGGAAGCCGCCGAGCGCGGCATTGCCTGCGAGGTGACGACCTACGGCATCGACGACCTCGACCGCGCGATCGCCGACGGCGAGGCGCATGGCTTCGTCAAGCTGCTGACCGTGCCGGGCAAGGACCGCATCCTCGGCGCCACCATCGTCGGCGAGCATGCGGGCGACCTCATCGCCGAATTCGTGCTGGCCATGAAGCACGGCATCGGGCTGAACAAGCTGCTCGGCACCATCCACATCTATCCGACGCTGGCCGAGGCCAACAAGTACGCGGCCGGCAACTGGAAGCGCGCCCATGTGCCGACGCGCGCGCTGGCCTGGGTGGCGCGCTGGCATGCCTGGCGGCGCGGCTGATGGCGCCGGCCACCGGCGCGGCGCCGGAGGCGGGCCGCAAGCGGCTGCTGCTGCTCGGCGGCGGGCATGCGCATGTGGGCGTGCTGCGCGACTTTGCGCGGCGCCCGGTCGCCGGCTGGGAGCTGACGCTGCTCAGTCCGTCGGCGCGCCAGATCTATTCGGGGATGCTGCCGGGCTGGATCGCCGGCCGCCATGCGCTCGACGATTGCGCGATCGATCTTGCGGCGCTGGCCGCGCGGGCCGGCGCGCGGCGGGTCATCGGCAGCGCGAGCGGGCTCGATCCCGCTGCGCGCACGGTGCGGCTCGCCGACGGCCGCCAGCTCGGCTATGACCTGCTGTCGCTCGACATCGGCTCGGTGTCCGGCGCGTTCGCCTTGACCGGCGGTGGCGGGCAGGCGCTGGCGCTGCGGCCGATCGAGGACTTCGTCGAGCGGCTGGCGGCCCTGGTGGCGCGCATCGTGGTGTGCGGCCGGCCGGTGGCGCTGGCGGTCGTCGGGGCTGGCGCGGCCGGCGTCGAGCTGGTCTTTGCGCTGCGGGCCCGCGCGCGGCGCGACGGCTGGCCGCCGCTGACGCTGCTGCTGGTGGGCAGCCAGGCGCTGCCGTTGCCGGGCATGCCGGACGGATTGCGTCGGCGCGCGGCGCTGCGGCTGGCCCGGGCCGGCATCGACTGGATCGGCAATGCGCGCGTGACGGCGGTGCTGCCGGACCGCCTGGTCTGCGCCGGCATGGCGTCGCGGCCGGTCGATGCCTGCATCTGCGCCACCGGCGCCGTCGCCGCGCCGTGGCTGGCCGCGAGCGGCCTGGCGACCGACGCCGCCGGCTTCGTGCGCGTCGATGCGGCGCTGCAAAGCCTGTCGCATCCCGGCGTGTTCGCGGCCGGCGACGTGGCGGCGCTGGCCGTGCCCCGGCCCCGCTCGGGCGTGTTTGCGGTGCGCGCCGGGCCGGCGCTGGCGCGCAACCTGCGCGCTGCCTGCGCCGGCCAGCCGCTGCAAGCCTGGCAGCCGCAACGCCAGGCGCTCTACCTGCTGGGCCTGGACGACGGCAGCGCGCTGGCGAGCTGGGGCGCTTTGTGGTCGGAAGGGCGCTGGGCGGCGCGGCTCAAGGCGCGCATCGACCGCCGCTTCGTGCGGCGCGCCAACGCCGCCGCCGGCACCTGACCGGCAGCGCGGGCATCAGCCGCGCAGGCCGCCGACATAGGCCGCCGTCAGCGCATCGGCCGGCTGCTCGAACAGCCGTTGCGCGCGGCCGAATTCGATGAGCTTGCCGACCCGCTCGCGCAGCCAGAAGAAGGCCGCGTAGTTGGCGATGCGCCGCGCCTGGGCCAGGTTGTGCGTGACGATCACCACCGTGTACTGGCCGCGCAGCCGCGCGATCAGATCCTCCACCGCGGCCGAGGCGATCGGGTCGAGCGCCGAGCAGGGCTCGTCCATCAGCAGCACCTCGGGCCCGAGCGCGATGGCGCGCGCGATGCACAGCCGCTGCTGCTGGCCGCCCGACAGCGCCAGCGCCGGCGCGTCGAGCCGGTCGCCGACCTCGTCCCACAGGCCCGCGTCGCGCAGCGCGCGCTCGACGCGGTCGGCCAGCTCGGCGCGGTTGCGCAGTCCGTGCTCGCGCAGCGGCAGTTCGAGGTTGCGCCGGATCGACAGCGGAAACGGATTGGGGCGCTGGAAGATGCTGCCCACGCGCTGGCGCAGCAGCCGGGTGTCGGTGCCGGGCGCATACACATCCTGCCCGCCGAGCAGCACCTGTCCGCGCACCCGCGCGCCGGGGATCAGATCGGTCATGCGGTTAAGCGCCGACAGGAAGGAGGTCTTGCCGCAGCCCGACGGCCCGATCAGCGCGGTGACGCAGCCGCGATGGATGTCGAGCGACACATCGTCGAGCACGCTGCGGCCGCCGTGGCTGACGCCGAGGCCGCGCACGCTCAGATGCGGCTGCGGATCGCAGCAGGGCGGGCCGGCGCGCAACTCGCCGACGGTGTAGGGCTGGGGCAGGTTCATGGCGGGCCTGGCGGGAGATGGCGGTGGCGCATGGCGAGGCGGTTGCCGAGCATGGCGGCGAGTGCGTCGATGACCAGCACCAGCAGCAGCAGCGTGCAGGCGGCGGCGCTGGCGGCGCGGTCGCCGCCGGCCACGTTCATCGACAGATCCTGGATGTGGACCGACAGCGCGCGCCCCGAATCGAGCAGCGAGCCCGGCATGCGGTCGACATAGCCGCTGGTGAAGACCAGCGCGGCGGTCTCGGCGGCGGCGCGGCCGATGCCGAGCATGGCGCCGGCCGCGATGGCGGGCGCGGCGGCGGGCAGCAGCACCTCGCCCAGCAGCCGCGCGCGCGTGATGCCGAGCGCCGCGCCGGCTTGGCGCCAGTCGGCCGGCAGGCCGGCGAGCGCGGCCTCGCTGCTGCGCGCGACGATGGGCAGGATCATGCAGGCCAGCGTCAGTCCGCCCGAGGCGATCGACGAACCCAGCCCCAGAAACCGGCCGAAGCAGGCCGCGCCGAACAGCCCGAACACGATCGACGGCACGCCGGCCAGCGCATCGAGCGCGAGCCGCAGCCGGGCCGCGCGCCGCCCGTGCATGCCGGCGTACTCGGCCAGCCAGATCGCGCCGCCGATGCCGAGCGGCAGCGCGACGGCCAGCGCGATGCCGAGGATGGCCAGCGTGGCGACGACGATGGGCGCGATGCCGCCGGCCCGGCCGGCATTGCGCGGCGCGCCCAGGAAATAGTCGAGCGACCAGTGCGGCAGCCCGCGCGCCACGATGTCGGCCAGCAGCCAGCCCAGCGCCAGCGGCAGTGCCAGCGCCGCGCCGCGCACCGCCAGCCCGAAGGCGCGGTCGACGATTTCAGTGCGCATGCGCCGACCCTCCGGCCAGCCGGGCGCCGGCCCAGGTCAGCGCCAGCACCAGCAGCAGCAGCGCCAGTCCGCTGGCGAACAGCGCCGCGCGATGGCTGCCGGCGGCATAGGGCATTTCGAGCGCGATGTTGGCGGTCAGCACGCGGACCGGATCGAACAGGCCGGTGGGCGTGCGCACCACGTTGCCTGCCACCATCAGCACCGCCATGGTTTCGCCCAGCGCGCGCGCCGCCGCCAGCACCAGCCCGCCGACGATGCCGCCGCGCGCGCCAGGCAGGGCAATGCCCAGCACCACGGCACGCCGGCCCAGGCCGAGCGCGGCGCCGCCGGCCAGCCATGACTCGGGCACGGCGCCGAGCGCGCTGGACGCGGTGAGCGCGACGGTCGGCAGAATCATCAGCGCCAGCACCAGCATGGCCGCAAGCAGGCTGGCGCCGGGCGGCTGCCAGCGCGCAATCAGTGGCACCAGCACTTCCAGCCCCCACAGGCCGACCACCACCGACGGCACGCCGGCCAGCAGCGCCAGCGTCATCCGCTGCGCCGCCGCCAGGCGCGGACCGGCGCAGAAGCGTTCATGGATCGCGGCGCCGATGCCGAGCGGCGCCGCGATCGCCAGCGCGCCGGCCGAGGCCGCGAGCGTGGCCCAGACCATCGGCAGCAGGCCGAAGCGGCCTTCGAGCGGCGACCAGCCGTCGTCGGCGACGAAGCGCGCGACACCGCCATCGGCCAGTACCGGCGCGGCCTCGCGCAGCACGAAGCCGAACACCAGCGCCAGCAGCACGGCGCCGGTCGCGGCCAGCGCGCCGAAGACCGGCGCGACGAGGCGGTCGGCACCCGGGCCGTGCGAACGCGGCGGCGCGGCGGACATGCTTCAGCGCGCCAGCGGCACGAAGTACAGCGCCTGCACCAGATCGTCCACGTCGGCCGAGCGGGCATAGGCGATGAAGCGCGCGGCCAGCGCGTCCGGAGTGCCGCGCGTGACCAGATTGAGCGGCCGCGACAGCGGAAAGCTGCGGTCGCGCACATGGGCGGTGGTGGCGGCAATGCCGTCGATCGGCAGCAGCCGGATCGGCACGCCGTCGTGCGCGTCGTACTCGGCCGAGCCGATCGACACATAGCCGATGGCGCCCGGATTGCCGGCCACCGTCTTGATGCCCTGCTCGTTCTCGCCGATGACGGCCTGGGCGCGGATGTCGCCGTTCTTCAGCCCGTAGAAGTGCAGGAACAGTTCGAGCGTGGAACGGCCCTCGGCCTTGTTGACCACGGTGATCGGCCTGTCGGGGCCGCCCAGCTCGCGCCAGTTGCGCAGCGCGCCGGTGTAGATGGCGCGGACCTGGTCGGCGCCGAGCGCGGCGACCGGATTGCTGCGATGGACGATGAGGCCGACGCCGTCGAGCGCGATGGTGTGCGCCGTCAGGTCGGTCTCGGTCGGGCCGAGCGCGCGCGACACCAGCCCGATGGCGGCGGCGCCGGAACGCGCATCGGCCACGCCGCGCGACGAGCCGCCCGACTGCACATCGACGCGCGTGCCCGGATTCACCAGCTCGAAGCGGTGCGCGATTTCGAGCGCCAGCGGCGCGATGGTGCTGGAGCCGGTGAGCACCAGGCGGCCGCCGCCGGCCGCCCGCGCGCGGCGCGGCAGCAGCGTGGCGACACCGAGCGCAAGCCCGCCGGCCAGCGCGCGCCGGCGCGCCGGCAGGGCGGCAATCGAGGGGAGGCTGGGCGAACGGTCGCTCATGACGGGTCTCCTCAGCAGCAGGCGCCGGCCTGGCCGTCGGCGGCCGGCGCATCGAAGGGCAGGCGGCCGCCGCAGCCGGCAAAGATGCCGTGATGGCGCCCGAAGCCGCCGATGAAATCGAAGGCCGGCGCGAAGCGCGTGTCGGCCAGCATCCGCCAGGTATTGCCGCAGACCGGGAACACGCGGCCGGCCTCGATCCGGTGATGCTTGTCGAGCACGAACGCGTGCTCCATGCCGGCGATGCCGCCGCGATAGACCACGGCCTGGCCGTAGTCCTCGCAGGCCGGCTCCAGCCCGTCGAGCTTGAACAGCCGCCAGGTGGCCGAGAAGAAGCGCAGGTTGCCGGTGCGCGCCGCCAGCGCCGCATCGGTGACGGCAAGCGGACGGTCTTCCACCAGCCGCGGATCGGCAAAGCCCTGGCGTCGCGCCAGGGTCTGGAAGTCGCCCCAGTAGAGCGCGCCGCCCAGGCATTCGCCGTAGAGCACCGGGTCGTTGCGCACCGCGTCGGGCACGCGCCGGTCGGCGTACACGTCCGAGAAGTAGAACTCGCCGCCGGGCTTGAGCAGCCGCTGCACGCCGCGCAGCACGGCGTCCTTGTCGGGCGACAGGTTGATGACGCAGTTCGAGACGATCACGTCGAAGCTGGCGTCGGCCAGTTCCAGTTCGTCGAGGCGTTCGATGTAGCCGTGCAGGAAGCGCACGTTGTCGAAGCCGAACAGCGCGGCATGGTGGGCGCGATGGCGTTCGGCCACGGCGAGCTGTTCGTCAGTCATGTCCACGCCGACCACTTCGCCCCGCGCGCCGACCAGTTGCGCCAGTGCGTACACGTCGCGGCCCGAGCCGCAGCCCAGGTCGAGCACGCGGCAGCCGTCGAGCCGGGGCGGGCAGACCAGCCCGCAGCCGTAGTAGCGCCCGGCCACTTCGGGATGGATGCGCGCCAGCAGCGGCTTGAGCCAGTCGGGCACGGCGCTGACGTCGCAGCAGGCGGAGGTCTTGAGATCGGCGCTGCCCTGGAGCTGGCGGCCGTAATAGTCGCGGACGAGATCGTGCATGGCGGTGTCGGTGCGGTGTGAGGGGTCAGGCGGCCACGCGGGCCGGCGGCATGTCGGCGGCATCGGCCAGCGCGCCGCCGCAGCTCGAACCCTGGCCGGCGGTGCAGCCGTAGCAATGGTCGGCAACCTGGATCGGCCGGCCGGTCAGTGCCGGCGCGGCGATGTCGCGCAGATGCAGGCGCTGGCGGCCGGCGTCGCGCAGCGGCAGGCCGAGCTGCTGGTTGAAGTCGCAGTCGTGCAGCCAGCCCTGCCAGTCGACGCTGACGAGGCTGCGGCACATCACCTGGTCGAGGTTGGCCGGGCGGTGGGCGGCGCGCAGCAGCGTCTGGTAGGTGCCGAAGCCGCCCTTCGAGACCAGGGTCGAGCCGAAGCGCCGGATCGGCATGTTGGCCAGCGTGAGGAGCCGGTTGAACTCGATGCCGTGGCGCTCGCCGAGCTGGCGCTTGTAGTCGGCTTCGAGCCGGTCCTGCGGCGGCGGCAGCGTTGGCCCCTGCGGGTTGTAGACGAGGTCGAGCCGCAGGCGGCTGCCGGGCTTGCCGTAGCCGAGCGCGTTGAGCGCGCGCAGGCCCCGGAGGCTGGCGTCGAAGGTGCCGCTGCCGCGCTGGCGGTCGACATTGCCTTCCTCGTGGCAGGGCAGCGAGGCGACGATCTCGACGCCGTTGCAGGCCAGGAAGCCGGCCAGGTCCTCATGGCCCGGCACTTCGAGGATGGTGAGGTTGCAGCGGTCGATCACGCGCCGCCCCAGTCCGCGCGCGGCGGTGACCAGGTAGCGGAAATGCGGGTTCAGCTCGGGCGCGCCGCCGGTCAGGTCGAGCGTGGTCACGCCCGGATTGGCGGCGAGGAAGGCGAGCACCTCGTCGACCGTGGCGCGCGACATTTCCTCGCTGCGGTGCGGACCGGCATCCACATGGCAGTGCAGGCAGCTCTGGTTGCAGCGGTAGCCGAGATTGACTTGCAGCGTGTCGAGCGCGCGCCGGCGCAGCGGCGGGAAATCGGTATCGACGAGCAGGGGCAGGGTTGCGTGCATGGCGGGCCTCGGTGAAGGGGATGTCGCTTGGTCGCGCGCCGGGCGCGTTTCTTACGGCGCGGTGGCAGGTCAGCGCCGGGGGCCGCTCGATGCGGCATCGGCGGGATCGGCCGGCGGGCGCGGGCCGGCCTTGGCATAGGCCGCGCCGAGCGCGCGCAGCGTGGTCATCTGGCGCCGGAAGCGCGCGCAATGGCGGCAGGTGCCGAGGTGGCCCCACAGCAGCAGCTGCTCGGCGAGGCCGAGTTGCGTATCCATGCCGCGCGAGGCCAGCTGCGTGGCATCGCGGCAATTCACGACTGCGTCCCGCGTTCGCGCACCCAACCGCGTTCGAGGCATTCGCGCAGCTTGAGCCGGGCCCGGTGCAGGATGACGTGGCAGTTGTTGTGGCTCAGGTCGAGCTGGGCGCAGATCTCGTCGAAGTCGAGGCCGAGGAACTCGCGCATCATGAAGACGCGCCCGCTGCGCGCCGGCAGATGGTCGAGGCAGGTCTCGAACACGGTCCAGAACTCGCTCGATTCCAGCGCCTCGTCGGGGCCGGGCCAGGCACTGGGCCGGGCCGAGGTGCGCCAGGCGCCGCGCGCGTCGAACATGGCTTCGAGCTTTTCTTCCCAGTGCTCGTCCTCGGCCACCAGATCGCTCATGGGGATGCAGCGGTCGACCACGCGCAGGTGATCGATGATTCCGTAGCGCAGGATCGAGAACACCCAGGTCTTGAGGCTGGAGCGGCCGGCAAAGCCGGCGGCGCCGCGCAGCGCCGATTCGATCGCGTCCTGCACCAGGTCTTCGGCGGCGGCGCTGTCGCGCACCTGGAGCCGCGCGAAGCGCAGCATGTCGGCGCGCAGCGCGGCGAGCATCTCCGGGTCGAAGCGCGGCGGCAGGCCGTGATGGGCGCCGGGCAGCGCGAGGGTCGGGACGGGCATGGCGGCAACGGGCATGGCGTTTCCTTCGGCGAACCGGCGGTCAGGCGTGGCGCGGAACATCGTTGAGCTTCCAGTCGTAGTCGAGGAAGCCGATCGGGACGCGGCCGGCGCGGACCGCGGCGCGGTCGGCCGGGGCGTCGGCGAGCTGGTCGGCATGGCGGCCGAGGAAGGCCGCCACCGAGGTGATGCCGCGATGGCCGAGGGTGAAGTCCTCGCCATACCAGTCGAAGATCTTCGAGACCTGGAGCTTGCGGGTCTCGGGGTCGTAGCGATTGCGCGAGCGGTCCGAAAGAAAGCGCAGCGCCTGCTCGTCGAGCTGGGCGTCGAGCCGTTCGGCCACATAGGCTTCGGCGCGCAGCGCGGGACAGCCGATCGAGGCGCAGTTCACCGCGAAGTGCAGGCGCGGATCGTCGTAGGCGCCGCGCTTGCGCAGCATGTCCTGCTCGATGTTGTCGAGCGTGACGGTGCTGCCGAGCAGCGGCACGAACTTCTGCTTCCAGGGGTTGGTGAGCAGCGTGCCGATGTCCTTGATCGAGACCAGGTCGGGGTAGCGCGTGAGGATCAGCTCGACGGTGAAGGCGTTGTAGGCGTTCATCAGGAAGGCCTGGCGCTGCGGCTTGCTCCAGCCGTCGAACTCGGCCCGACCCACGGCCGAGAGCGCGGCGAGATAGCGCTTGAACTCGGCGCGGTCGGCCTGCATGCCGGCGTAGCCGAGCTGGGTGGCGTTGCCGCCGTCGATCGGCACGACATGCTTGCGCAGCAGCGCGGTCCAGGCTGCGTGGGCATGGTCGAAGCCGGTGGCGGCGCGCACCGGGCGCGCCGCGAGCAGCGGCAGCGCGACGGCGGCGCCCAGCAGGTGAAGCGCGCGGCGACGCGAAAGGACGGAAGCGGAGGTGTGGATGCGGTTCATGGGAGGCGGGGG